>CAVWQM010000018.1:0-112986 GCA_963757205.1 uncultured Acidobacteriaceae bacterium | reverse complement strand
GACAGCATTGTTCCGAATAATTCTTGCAGCAAACTTCTGCTGTGCAATCGTCAAACCCAAAGTTTGCCTCAGCATCGCAATGGGGGAAATACCCACGATGTCATCCCACGAAAACAACGGGACATGCAACATATTTTCTTTTGCAATGATGCGGGTCTGATTTGGTCCCATCCCATCGGAGCACTTATAGGCCAGAGTGCCATTGACACCGAGGCGAACTGGCTCACATTTTCTTGGGTCCAAATTCCACAACGCTATTGGGTCACCCGCTGCATTGCGCTGGATTTCTGCATAACTATTTCCACGCAAATTCAGATGTGTGGCCAGGGTCTCCAAAGAAGCTGTATGCGCTGGTTTCATCGTTTGGCGCAATCTGCAACAGATGGCTCAGGGCAGCATCAATGTCTTCCTGCTTGCCGGTTGGAGTCTGTCGGTAGATTCTGCACGGCAGGGATGCAACACCATCGGCCAGCACGCGGCAGCAAGTGAATACTGTCGCTATGGAGACGAGTGGCATCGTTTACAGACTGACCACTCTCGTTATTCTGTCCACCACCATTCAGAAAGTCCCAGATCGCACCCAAATTGAAGCCATTACCCTGAACCTCAAGTGCATCTCGTTTTTCGTGCTTTGCTGCCCTTGATAGCCAAGGCAAAAATTTCATTTACGGGTTTCGTTCTGCCCGTTAAATCGGGGCATTTGTGCATGTTTCCCACAGCCCAAAAAATGTCTGTGCAAATGTGCACCTAAATTTGGGTTGGGAATCGTCTTAGTACGTGATATATATCGAGCGAGTCTGTTGCATTCCCTTGGCGCTTATCGGAGTCTGGATATGTCGGCTGGCAAACGTATGGAGATTGTTGGGGCTGATTTCTTAACGGAAGACACTTGATCGTAGAGTTCTCGGATGGAACGACCACGGTTTACTCAGTCGAACAGCTACAGGACATCAGGCAGACGAAGAGTGTCCGCGCCAACTACACAGGGCAACAATTGTTGGAGAAACTGCCGGAGTCAGATCAAAATTCAATTTTTTGAAATGCGGACGAAAAATCCCTCACCCACGTCGGTCGCGACGGTAATCGCACTCAGCTAATTGATGCCCCTATCCCATTTGTTATCAACAAGTAGGCAATTGTTACCAAATTGATTACAAGTTGGGGTGTGCTTCAGCTAGTTGGACCTAACGGTATCGTCCAGGTCTTCCTTGAGAGTGTCGGCCACTATCTGGACTACCTTCTCAGCGGTCGCGTCAAAAATTGGCCTCATCCACGGATGAGCGGGCATCTTCTTTGAGCCGAACTCTAGAATCATTCCGTAGACTGCCGGCTGTTGGTCGCTGTTTCCAGCGCTCTTTCCAGACTTCTTGCTCTGCTGGTCCCAAGCAGGACCAACCGCAACCTTTGCGCTGATCGCGTTGCCCTTCTTGCTGGTCGTTACCTTTTTATTGATGCTGTCTCTGAGGTCACCTGATTCAACGGGGACTTTGGCCTTCATCTCTGTCACCCACAGGTCGCCTGCCTTTGACACAGCACGACGCAGGGCCTTCCTCGCCAGCTTCGGAGCCAACTGTTCTAGCTTCTCCGGTATATTGCCGAAATCCACGGTGACTTTGACATCCATGATTGCTACTCCATTGCTGTGTATCGTGTGATCGGTTAAATAAAAATGGCGTACCGGAGCTTGTTGCGCTACGACGGTACGCCATTACGGTTGGGAGAAAGACTTACAGGTGAATGGGCGGTGGGGTGGGTAGAGCGTTGCCGCTGTTGTCGAAAAATTGAGTGCCAATCATTGAACTTTGGCCTCATTGGAATCGGCAGTCAGTGAATGATGGTCTGCCCGTGCGAAGCGGGAGAGTTCGCTGTGGGAAATCATGACCTTTTTTCCCAATTTGCGAGTGTTGAGTTGTTTGTTTGCGATCAGATAATCAAGACTGCGCACGCTGATGCTTAAGGCATAGGCGGCGTCTTTTCTGCTATATAACAGTTTTGCAACAGCGGGTTTTTCTGCACTTGCTGACACGGCAGAGAGGGTGTCTGAAAAATTGGACAGTTCGGGCATCGGGTATTCTTTTCTGGAAAATTCCCGAACCACACCCGGACGAGGATTTCCCTTGGATATTTTGCTGCTGTTTTGGGGTAGTCAGATTTGAAAGTCCTGACCTTTGACTTCTAGTCTCAACCTGTCACCAGGGAGACTGCCGAATCATTGCACTGGCGTTGCGCCACCAAAGTATCGAGTCTTGGTGCTGTACTCGGCAATCATTCAACCTCAGTACACCCGGCTCGCCAATTACCGCGTTCCCCCGTGTGCCCTCGTGCTTATGACTGCCCTACTGCTGGTTTAGTTCCCTTGTACTGGTATTGCCTTGGTTAGTGTTGCGCCCTTTGTTTTGTTGACATTACAACTTCTGCTTCCTCTCCGTTTTCTCATTTCTGCTTTTTGGGTAGACGTACCCTGTCCACTTTGCAGTGGGGATTCATCTACCTTAATTGGCCTTTCTCAAAATGTCAAGGTTTATTTTTCGCTAACCCCGTGGGGTTGACCTACCAACTGTTCTCTAAAATCTGACTAGGCTTTTCAGCAAGTCAGATGTATTCTGCCGTGGAGGTGAGCATACATGGCAGCTATTCGAGGCATTTACGAGAAGGAACCGGGTTCGGGCGTTTGGTGGATACGTTGGACAGACTCGAAAGGCAAGCTGCACCGTGAGAAGGCTGGCCGCAAATCGGATGCAAAGACGCTGGTCGATAAACGACGAACAGAGACTCTGCAACTGAAGAAGCTACCGGAACAGTTTCGAGCCAAGATCACCTTCGATAGCCTCTGTGACGATGCCCTTGAGCATTCCAGGGCGACGAATGACGACAAAGTTACATACGATCTGGACCTCAGATTCGGGAGACTTCGGTCTGCGTTTGGGTCGCGGGATGCGTCCACTATTACCAAGCAAGAGATTGTCAGATGGCTCACTACTGAGGCTGGAGAAAGAAAGTGGAAGGCGTCTACACGGAATAGATGGCAGGCCGCTTTCTCGCTGATCTATCGCGTCGGTATTGAGAACGAGAAAATTGATAGAAATCCCGCTGCCGGCATTCGCCGTAAAACGGAGAACAATGCGCGTGTCAGATTCCTGTCCAACGAGGAAGACAAGGCGCTACACAGCGCAATATTGCATCGCTTCCCTGCCTTCATTCACCAGCTTGATTTGTCGTTGCATACCGGGATGAGATCGAAGGAACAGTTCAGTCTCAAATGGAGCCAGATTGATTTTGAACATCGCATCCTGACGCTGCCGAAGACTAAGAACGGAAAGACGCGACACATTCCTCTCAACTCTATTGCTCTGTCTGCCCTCAAGTCACTGAAGACCGATGACGCAGGACAGCATGTGTTCCCAAGTACGCGTTATGAGAACGAAGGATTGCAGGGTTCACGTGGTTGGTTTGTTTCCGCACTCAAGGATGCGAAGATCAAGGACTACACGTGGCATTGCAATCGGCACACGTTCGCCAGTAGACTGGTTATGGCTGGGGTGGATCTTCGCACTCTGGGAGAACTGCTCGGTCACAAGTCACTATCAATGACGATGCGTTACGCGCATCTTGCACCTGCACACAATGCGGCTGCCGTTGATAGATTGGTTCCAGCGTTAGAAATTGAACTGGCACCATAACTGACACCGCTGCATTAGGCTGCATTTGCTCAAAGTCTAGTTCAGTGCAAATCATTGACTTGTATAGTTTTACATGCGGAGAGTTGGCAGAGCCCGGTTGAATGCACCTGACTCGAAATCAGACATAGGCGCAAGTCTATCGGGGGTTCGAATCCCTCACTCTCCGCCATCATCTTTCATTCCATAACATTCAGGGTTGTGACGCTTTGCCGGCTTCGGTTCGAATCCGTATCTGGGATTGATGGGTTGAGTTTACGCTGCTGGCTTAATGCGAGGACTCGGCAACGATACGGACCCTACCGAGTAATCCGGACTCGGCCAGAGTCTGGGGCCTGCCGAAACTGCCGCCGCCTGCATTCCCTTGCGCTGATGCTCTGTTGGGGGGTCCCAATATGCGCTTGTCTGGAGATAGTAGACGATCGCCGATCTGCCGGTTTGCCCATTCGTTCGTCACCCTAATTTGGAGCTTGTTCGGGCCTGGTTTGAGCGTACTGGTGACATCGAGGCGGTAGGGTGGCGCCCATGTGAGTCCTGCAGAAACGCCGTTCACCTGCACCTCTGCGACATCGCGGACCTTGCCTAGATCGAGATAGATGTGCTGACCCGGACGAAACCATGAAGCGGGCGCCTGGATCGTCTTCGTATAGGTTGCTGTGCCGGAGAAGTACTTGACGCCGGCGTCAGAGCTGTCGGTCCATGATGTGAGGTTCTCCATGCGCACGCTAGGCGGTGCGCCGAGGTTTTCTGGGAAGCGGACGTCCCAGGGACCTGCTAACGTCGCGAGTTCTTTCTCGGATACCGTGGGTTCGATTCGCGAAGGCGCGGTTGCGGCGTGACGAAAGACAACGAACACAGATTCACGCTCTGCGAATGTGAGAGGTACGATCGTGAAGCCGTTCTGGGAACTATAGCCGGCGGCCTCCTGCTTTCCACTCATCGGTCGCCATACCTGAACGTCCTTGCCGCTGACGCGAAAGCGGGCGTCTATATGTTGAGGTGCCTCCGACTGATTGGCCACGTAGTAGACGTCGGCGTCATCGACCCGCCGATGAACCCACACTGGCGATGCTTCGAGTGAACCGCTCGCGGCGAAGTCCTGGGGGTCCTTGAGCCGCTGCATCACATCGTCCAGCGTCAACCCCCAGTAGGTCATGCCCTTTCCGAAGGCGTGCTGCGTATCGGTGACACCGTCGGTATCTCCCCACAGATCGGTTGCCAGAGTTTGCACGTCGGCGTCCGCGTCGGGATAGTGCGAGAGACTGGGCGAGCGTGTCGGGCGCGGCCCCACGATGGTCGCGCCGGCGGCTACCAGATCATGCAGCTTTCGCAGCACCTCGGGAGTGATCTGCGTGGTGGTCGGAAGTACCAGAACGCGGTAGCTCATGCCGTCGGTTAACATCAGGCGCCCGTCGGGTGCAACGCTCATGCGGTGAAGCAAGATGTCCGTGTTGACATAGTCGTAGTCATAGCCATTCGGCGGAGCCGGCAGCAGTCCCGCACCCCAGAACGGCATTGTCGAAGGTGCACCCTCAGGCAGAAGATATGCGAGGTCGGCAACCGGACTGCCCTGCTGCAATAGGTAGGAGACGCGCGCAACGTATGTCATGAATGGTTTGGCCTGATCCGCCCATGTGATGTTGCGATTGATGTGGGTTCCCACCATCGTGTTGCCGGGCTTCGTATCCAGCGGCTGCTGCGCCGAGGTGTGAAAGACAAGACGGTTTACGCCCTGCGCAAACCAGTAGTCGGCGACTTTCTTCAGAGTATAGGGCGATTCGTAGCCGCCGCCTGTGAACGACTCTGTCGCGACGATGGGCTTGCCGTAGACGTGCGCCGCTGAAGCCGCGCCGCGAACGTCGACAAAGTACATCGATTCCGGATGCAGCGCATGCACCCAGAACTCCGCCATCGGAATATCGACCTTGCTCTTGTTCAGGAGCGTATCTTCAGGAATCTCAAGGGCAACTCCGGAAGCCTCGGCATAGGCACGCATGCCTTTCTGCTTCAGCTCACCGTCCATCGTGCCGTAGAAATTTTCCGCGAACATATCGGCGAGCGTCCGGCGAAAGTCCCATAGAAAGCGATCGCTGACGTCGGAGCTTTCGACGACGCGTCCGGCGAGCACGGGAAGATAGGGTGTCGGATCGTATCCGCGGCGGCGATGGAACTCGGCGATCATCTCGTCGGTCCAGTTCTGCATGCCCGCTTCCCAACTGTCCATCGTCATGTATTGAAGCGCCGTTCCCGTAAGGTCGCCGAGGTTTTTCTGAATCGGATCCATGTAGCCGCGGAAGTACGACTGCACATACTTCGCGTTCAGTTTGTCCACTTCATAGCCAAGACCCGCAGGCGTTGCGGGACGGTTCTTCGCGCCAGTCAACGAGTAGCCCATGCGCAGTATCGTCCAGTTCCCTTGCGGCGCGTTCCAGTGGAGTGTTCCGTCCTTGTCCATCTTCGAGGTAAGGTCGACGATGTCGCTGCGATTGATCTCAGCGGTTCTGGGCGCAGAGGGTGTGGGAACAACGTCGTACACATCCATCAGGCTGCCGTAGGCGCCCTTGTCCTCCCAGCGGTTGACGCGTGCGCTTGAATAAAGAATCGCTTCGGTAAGCGTGTACTGTGGCGCCGGAATCGTTGGACCGCCGTGAATCACTGCTGCAGGCAGCAGCCCTGCACCATCCAGTTCTACGCGGAAGAACTTTGCAGTCACAGCGAGGAAAGGCAAACGTGCGGACCGCCGCGCCGTGATATCCCTGTGGGCCCGGCATGACAACGATGGTGCGGAAGTTCGTGCCATCATCGCTCGCGAGAATTTTGCCAACGGGAATCCGGTTGTGGCTCCCAATCGTCATGGCGCGTGCGGTGTAGGGCGCGGCAAATTCGTATTGCAACCATGCGGGACTGCCATCGGTGGGTGCGACGATGTTCACTGAGGTGTTCAGGCTGTCGTCGAGCAAAGCCGCCGCATCGATCGGCCCCGCAGTTGGTCGTCGCCTTTGGGTGAAGCGACGCCATTGGCACTTCGTCATGCAGGGGTTCGATAAGCAATGACTGCGCTATCGGCATAGAACTGCGGCGAACTTCCGCCGCGTGCACCGACAGAGAGGTCGCGCACAGGACCCTCGTTGGAGGGAGGCTGCGGCAGTTTGCCTTCGAAAACGCGCGGCCCCTGGACGCTCGTTTCGCTCCACACGAGCTTCTTCATCGCCTGCTCGGGCTGCACCCATGGGCCGCCGGCCTCGCTCCATCCTGGAGAGCTGAAGATGGACATCTCCAACCCAAGCCGTTTCGCCTCCTCCGCCGAGTGGCGCACAGCGTGATACCACTCCGGCGTGCCGAAGTTGATCTTCTTCTCCACCTCCTGCCCGCTGCCCGCAGCTACATCCACCAGCTGAAAGCCGCCGATGCCGGATCGCTTCATCCATTCGAGGTCTTTCGTGATGCCGTCTTCAGTCACGTTGCCGTTGGTCCAATGCCACCATGTGCGCGGTTTTGCCGAGTCCGGCGGATTGCGAAAACCCTCCTCCAACGCGTCGCCCGGGCTCTGCGCGAAGACTGCGCCTGCTGCGATCAAGCATTCCCGCCGCAGCTATCGACAACACCATTGCTCTGCACCTGCGCATCATCTTCTCTCCCGATCGATTTTGGCGTCTTATTGCAGCGGAGAACAGAGCTACTGCTCCGGATGCAGATGCATCTTGAGGAACTCCACATAGATGTCCCAGTCCGAAGGCACCATGCCGTGACCACCGTCATGCATGTAGTAGGCGAGGTCATGCAGAATAGGCTGCTTCGCGGCCGGCCACACGTCTGTATCGAGCGCATCCTTGCCCAACAGTTTGTAGACTGGCCCTGCCGCAACCGCCGCGAGGAACTCGCCCTTTGGATCGGACCAGTTATCTGTGCTGCCTGTTTGCAACAGCAGCGGCCGGGAGCGATCAATGCGACGAGCATGTGGGCATCCATGGGAGCCTTGTCCGGGAACCCGGCCCATTTCGCGTAGTTTTCCGCAAACTGGTACGGATATCGCGTGGGCGCCGTCAGATGCGCGATGGTCTCGCCGTAGTTGCGGCTGCTGAGTGCAGCGCCCCCTCACCTGAGCAACTGGCGATAACAGCAGCAAACCGCTGGTCGTGCGCACCGGCCCACATCACAGTCTTGCCCAGCCGCGAGACGCCGTGGATGGCGACTCGTTTCGCATCGATGCTCTTATCGGTCTCAAAGTAATCCTCGACGCGGCTCATGCCCCAGGCCCAGGCCGCAATAGCACCCCAGTCATCCGGTCTTCGTTCCGTCTGCCCCGGTTTCAGGTAGCGCGCGCGTATGCCGTTCGAAAACCCATTCAGATAGTCAGGGTCGACGTCTCCGTAATAGAAGGTCGCGACGCCAATGCCCGCAGCCAGCAGCGGCTCGACGTTCAGTCGGCCAAAGCCGCGGCCCTTTTGTGCCGGAATCTTCGTATTCGTCTTCGGGTCCCATATTTCGCCCGGCTTGATTCCGGGATCGTCTACAGCGTTCGAAACTGCGCCGAAGTTGATACTCAGAAACATTGGCACCGGTTTCTTTGCCGCTGCCGGCAGATAGATCAGAAGATCAATCTTCGGCCAACTCTTATCCTTTGAAAAATAGATCGTCACCTGCTTGCGAATCGCCTTACCATCTAACGCCGGCGTTCCCTTGTCGGTGACCTCGAAGCTCTCATCTGCTGGCCGCCCCGGCGCGCGCCCGTATTGCTGCGTTTCGAACATCTCGACGATCTCCGGCCTCCGTTTGCTGTACCAGGTCTTCGCATCGCGCACCGGTTTGCCGTCGTTGAGCATCAGTGGATCGAGAAGCGTATAGGTTCCCACCTTGGACTCGTCATAGTTGACCGGGATGCCCGCCACGACATCGGGCGCAGGCTTTGGTGCCGGTGTCGGCGGGGCCTGTGCAGAGAGGGTGATCGCTGAAACAGCAAGCAGGTAGAGACAAGATGCATTCTTGAAGGACATGCTGAGCTTCTCGCTATTCAGAGTTTGAATTTGTTTCAAGAGGGAAACATGCTGCAATGCAAACCGTAGATCGGGGCTCGTGCGCTTGTCAAGCAATCCGCTTTGCCTCGGAGCACTGGCGCAGCAACTCTGCGTCATCGCTACGTCCATCCCGCATAATGGATAAGCAGGGAGCATTCATGGGTCTATTCCGTAAAAAGATGAAACAAGAACACAAGATCATGCTGCAGCATGATCGCAGCGCGGGGACACTCCAGCCCGAATCGCATCGCGCCACCCCGGAGTGCCCTGAGCCCGAGCACTGGAGCATGATCGATTCCATGACGGCAGAGGTTGAGGTGCTCGAATTCCTCGCAACGCTGGTCACTACGATCAAACCTCGACTGGTCGTCGAGACGGGCTCCTTCCTCGGCGTCTCGACCGAATGGATCGCGAAGGGCCTGGAGCGCAACGGCTTCGGCAAAGTCATCAGTTGCGAGTTCGATCCGTTGGTTTACGCCCGCGCGAAAGAACGCCTCGCTGCGTCGCCGCTGAGCCGGTTCATGGAGCTACGCAATCAGTCTAGCCTCGAGATGAAGATCGAAGGCACCATCGACCTTTTCTTCTCCGATTCTGACATGCCGATCCGCGAGCAGGAGGTCAAACGCTTTCTCCCTCAGATCAACCCAAACGGCATCATCTTGATGCACGATGCCAGCTCCCACCACAAAGTCGTTCGCGACGCCGCCCGTTCCATGGAGAACGAAGGTCTGCTCTCTGTTGTCTTTCTGCCCACCCCGCGCGGCCTGATCGTCGCCCAACCCCGCGCCGGCCGCAGTTAGGTGCGGCATCTGCGCATGCCAATCTTGGAAACATCCCCCCAGACATCGAAGAAAACGTTACTCTTCCGGGCGCCATCGTCCATCTTCTGGGCAGGCTTCCTCCTCCGCGTTGTCTACATCACCTTTGCCCATACCTACCGCATCCGTCTTGCAGAGGATCACCTTCAATTCGGCTGGGAGATGGGCCGCATTGCACGGGCGCTCATCACGGGCTATGGCTATGCAGACCCCTTCACCGGACACTCCGGACCAACCGCCTGGGTGCCGCCGCTATACCCCCTTCTGCTCGCGGGAGTCTTCAAGATCTTCGGCGTGTACACGGCGACATCCGCGTGGGTCATCCTCACCATCAACAGCATCTTCTCTGCGGCAACCGCGCTTCTCATCTATGAGATCGCCGCCCGCTGCTTTCAGCAAATCGGCCGCGCCCGCAAGATCGCACTCTGGTCGGCCTGGCTCTGGGCTCTTTATCCCGCAGCCCTGCAATACGCTGTGCACTGGGTGTGGGACATGGCCCTCACCACCTTCTTTTTTACTGCAGTGATTGTTCTTGCCCTGCACGTTCGCGGCATCGGCGATGATCCCCCAGAACCCAACCCTCAAACCACTTTGCGCTGGTCGCTCTTCGGTCTCTTCTGGGGCATGATCGCTCTGCTGAACTCAACTATTTTGCTCTTCCTTCCCGTTTGCGGCGTCTGGATGCTGATTGGAGCAGCGAAAAAAAAATACGCACTCGGCCCGGCAATCGGCAAAGCCGTAATCGCCGCAGTCATCTTCCTCGCCTGCCTCGCGCCGTGGATGATTCGAAACTGGAACGTCTTCCACGCGTTCATCCCCATCCGCGGCAACCTCGGCGCGGAGCTACATGACTCCCTCCTCGATTCCTACAACGGCTTCACTGTCGGCACTCGCGTCCCCGTCTGTGACGTCTGCCCCGCTTATCTCGAATACAAACAGATGGGCGAGTACGCCTTCGTCCAGCGCGAAGGAAAGCTCGCGCGCGAACACATCCGCACCCACAAGCTCCGCTTCTTCCAACTCGCCCTCAAGCGCTTTTACTTCTACTGGGTCAGCGTGCCTAAACCCCCAGAAAAAGGGATCCTGAACGAAGCCTTTCGCGTTCTCAACTACAGCTTCGTCAGCCTCGCTGCGCTCCTCGGCCTCGCGCTCGCACTGAAGCAACGCATTCCGGGAGCCATACTCTTCGCCTGGGCTTTTGCTCTTCTTCCCCTCACCTACTACTTCGTCACCGTCCAGGCCCGCTTCCGCCACCCGCTCGAACCCATCATGACTATCCTCGCGGTCTATCTCTTCCAGTCCGCTACCCGCTCCAGGCCTCAACCTACAAAAAGCTAAAGCAGTCCAGGCAGGCAGTTAATCCTTCCCCTCGCTACGCCCGATCCGCCATGCCTTTGCATACTTCCAGCTGACGTAGGCCGAATGATAGAGATGCAGCAGCAGACCTTCGCGTCCGTCCAGAAACCCCAGACGAAAGATATAGTTCCAGACGAAGGTCAACTTCGGAACGAGAGCCACATTCCACAGAAACGCCGGCAATGAACGGCTGACCTTCCCTTTCTCCGCGGCAAGCCTCCCACCCAGCGTGCTGTACCGGTTCATGTGCTCGAGATAAATCTCCAGGTTTGGGTAGCCGTGGTGAAGAAAATCCTTCTCCATCGTTTCCACTCTGCCGGTGACGGTGACCGACTCGTGCACCGGGCGCGCCGTGAAATGAGTAACGCCGGAGCTGGTCACGCGGCGAAACAGCCTCAGCTTCATATCGGGGTAGTAGCCGCCATGCCGCATCCACCGGCCGAGAAACACGTGGCGTAGCCGAAGCCGATAGCCGTCAACCGGTGGCGTAGTCCGAACATCCGTCTCCAGCATGCTGCTGATCTCCGCCTGCAACTCCTCCGTCAGCTCTTCGTCGGCATCGAGCGACAGAACCCATGTCCCGACGCACTTATCGATAGCGGAGTTCTTCTGCAGCGCAAATCCCTTCCACGCCTCGGAGAAGACCTTCGCGCCGAACGACTCCGCGATCTCCACAGTGCGATCGGTGGAACCGGAGTCGACCACGATGATCTCGTCGGCGAATCGAACACTGGCAAGCGTTCGTGCGAGATTGTCTGCTTCGTTGAGTGTGATGATCGTTACAGAAAGTGTCGATCGCGTCATGCCCTGCCTATTCTATTTGGCGGAGTCCTCGACATACTTTAAATCAGTCGATTCCAAGCGAAAAAAGCGCCCTTACTATTGAGTTTGCTACCACATAGGTTGTATTGGCCCGCACTATTGTCAACTCTACAGTTACGTATGGCGAGGCATCTGTCAGGCCCAACTGTCTGACGCTGCCGCAGTGCCTTGCTGAGCAGTACGAGGCCCCATGACCGAATTGATCGAACGATACAGACGTGCGGGCTCAGGAATCGTAGCGACTTCTGCCACGCTCATCACTCTGGTCGGCTGTATCGCTCTGTTTCTCCAGTCCCGCCTGGGATCGATGCACTATCCCCGTCTGGTTCTGACAACAGGGGTCACATTCGAAAAAATCATATGGGTGGCATGGTTTGCGCTTGGAGTATCTCTGGCATTGCTCGTGTACGAGTGCCGGAAAGATCTCTTCGTACGTTGGGTGGCGGGCGCTTTCCTGGTCTTCCACGTCGCCGACCTGCTCGATCGCGAGCTCGCAATGCGGTCCTTCGGCAACGACTACCCCTGGGTCGTTAGACTCCTCGCCTGGGCCGGGTCCATCGCGGCTACGGTCTTCGTCGCCGGCCTTCCCATCTCCGTACGCCGCCTTACTCTCATCGTCCGGGACGCGACGCGCTCGCGGGACAACGAACTTCGCCTCATAACTGCAGCTGAATCCAGTGCCGACTCCGTCATCCTCTATGACAGCGTCTCTGACGCCACCGGCGAGATCTGCGACTTCAAATTCATCTTCCTCAATGGCAATGCCGAGCGAATGATCGGCCTGGAGCGAAGCCTCGTCCTCGGCAACAATCTCTACGACGTCTTCCCCGCGATCCGCACATCCGATCTCTTCGAGCGATACAAACGGGTCGCCGAGACCGGAGAGCCGGCCCTGATCGAGGTCAAGAGCTCTATCTTCCAACCAGAGTCCGAGCCCGCTCGCTACCAGATTCAGGTGGTCAAGCTGTCGAATGGCATCGCGACGACGATCACCGACGTCTCCGCGCGTCATCAGCACAAGGAAGATTTGAAGCGCGCTCTCAATTTCAATAAATCCATCATCGCCAGCTCGCCCTTCAGCATCATCGTGACGGATAAGGCGGGAATCATCACCTCGGTTAACCCTGCCGCAGAGAAGATGCTCTGGTATCGGGAGAGCGAGTTGATCGGCCGCGACAGCATTGAGCTTCACGAGCAGGAAGAGTTGCGTCAGCGCGCCCTCGATCTTTCGACGCAGTTCAACACCGAAGTCTATCCCGATCATCACGTATTTCGGCTGGCACCGGAAAGGGGTCTCATCGACGAGAGGGAGTGGACGTATATCCGCAAGGATGGATCGCACGTGCCGGTGCAGCTTGTCGTCACCGCGCTTCGCGACAGCGAAGAGTGCATCACCGGCTATGTCGGAATCTCCTACGACCTTACTGAACGCAAGCGCGCCGATGAGTACATCTACCACGTCGCGCATCACGACCCTCTCACTGGTCTTCCCACGCGCACTCTGCTCCGGGACCGATTGGAGGTTGCCATCGAACGGGCGAGACGGTCTCAGGACACGCTCGCAGTCATGATGGTCGACCTCGACAACTTCAAACGCGTGAACGACTCTCTCGGACACCAGGCCGGAGACATTGTCCTCTGCGAGATCTCCAAACGGCTTCAGGCGTCCGTTCGTAAGTCCGACACCGTCGGCCGTATGGGTGGAGACGAGTTCGTTGTGCTGCTTCCCGATCTTCGTGCCGAGAAGGACGCCGACGAGATCTCGCAGAAGCTTCTGGCCACCGTTGCCCAGCCGATTCGCATCGGAAAGCACGAGATCATCGTTACAGCGAGCATAGGCATCAGCTTCTTTCCAGGCTGCGATGATGTCGACAGCCTCTTCAAAAACGCAGACTTCGCCATGTATCGCGTTAAGAACAGCGGACGCAATGGCTCTCAGGTCTACACTCCGGGCATCGGCATGCAAGGCCTGCAGCAGTTGCAGATGGAATCCGCCATGCGCAACGCCCTCGAAGCTCATGAGTTTGAGATTCTCTATCAGCCGCAGATCTCATTTGCAGATGGTCGAATCCTTGGAGTGGAGTCGCTTCTTCGCTGGAACAGCACCGAATTCGGCCTGGTCGGGCCAAACACCTTTATTCCTCTCGCAGAAGAGACCGGGCTTATCGTGCCCATTGGCGAATGGGTCCTTCTTCAGTCCTGCAAAGAGATCGCCACTCTACAGCACCGGCTCGGTGTCGAGTTCTCCGTGGCGGTCAACATATCCCCCCGCCAGTTCCAGCAAAAGGACTTCCCTGCCACGGTGGAACGGGCCCTCGCTACCAGCGGACTCAAGCCGGAACAACTGGAGTTGGAGATCACCGAACATCTGCTCATGGTCGACTCCGATGAGTCACTTGAGATCATGCAGCGCGTGCGCAAACTCGGCGTGCGTTTTGCCATCGACGACTTCGGCACCGGCTTCTCCAACATGGGCTACATCACGAGGTTCGCCGTCGACCGGATCAAGATCGACCGCTCCTTCGTCACTCGCTGCGACGTTGACGAAAACAGTCGCGCCGTCACCGCTGCGATCATTGCGCTCGCGCACAGCCTTCAGATCGAGGTCATCGCAGAGGGTGTCGAGTCCGAGCAACATGTCCAGACGCTCCGCCAGATGGCCTGCGATCAGGCGCAAGGCTACTTCTATTCGCGTCCGCTGAAACTGGCTGACATGCAGCATTTTTCTCTCAGGAACCTTCTCGAACACCCGCAGCGAAATAACGCAATACCTCCCAAACGTGAATCGAACCTGCGCTCAATGTCGGCATTGGCCCAAGCCTGAGCATTGCTCGACAAACAGCACACAAAGACAAGGATCTTTGTTCATGAAGGAACGGAACAAGAAGCAATGCGTCGTGCTGCTCCCCTCCGGCCCGCACTTCGAACGCCTCTTTGAAGAAGTCTTGGAGCTTGCCATCCGTAAAGCCGGCCTTCTTCCGTCCCGCCTCCGCTGGGACGCTTCTCCCATTCCAATTCACATCTTTGTCGACGAGATCGAGCAGGCCGAAGCCGTCGTCGCAGATATATCGGAGCACACGGATGAAATCTGGCTTGCCGTGGGCTGCGCTATTGCGCTTGGAAAGCCGCTCTGCCTGATCTCTTCCGAACGGGATTCCAACCTGCCGCTGGGTATCCAGTACCTGCCCCACATCTCATACCCGGTCGACGCGTTTCCCACCGACTACATGGAGCTGCAACAGAACATTCTTGCTCAACTGTCCGCGATCTTGCCACAGGTAAACCTGGTCCCATTTGAACTACCGCCGCTCGTTCCGGTCGAGGCGCCCTCCCCCGTTCCCTCCTCCTCCTCGCCCTCCGACGACGACGATCTGGTCTCGTATGAAGTGATGGCGCTGAAGATCATTGACAAAAAATCCGCGGCCGCCGGTCTCAGCCCACGTGATCTGGGCCTGGAGATGCGGGCCTGCAACGCCGCAACTCTGACCAGCCACGCCATGAACGCCCTGAAACGCAGAAGGTTCATCGAGAGCAAATCCGTTCAGGTCGGCGAAGGGAACGAACTCCACACATCGGAGAACCTCTTCCTCACACGCACCGGCGAGGAATGGCTAGTCCGCAACAGAAAGCGAATCACGGCGCAACGCGCACCCGCACGCTCCCGCGCCCTATTTGTCAGTTCCATTTGAATATGACCATCCAGCGCAATCAATCAGCATTGCACCGTAACGTCAGGATGTTTCCGTCCAGCGCGGCTGCCCAAGCGAGACATGCCGGTACTTCGGCTCGTATCCCAATTCCCGCGCGTAGTTCAGTATCCGCTCGAAGTCGAGACTGATCGTCGCTCCGGCCTTCTGCGTCACTTCGTCCTCAATGGGCAGGTCGAAATCGTCTGCGCCATAGCTCAACCCTTCAAGCGCCCGCTGATTCTGCGTCAGCACTGACGTGCGAATGCGCGGAATATTGTCGAAATAGATCCGGCATAAGGCAAGGTGGCGCAGATACTCCGTGGTCGAAATCTCAATCCCACCGAGTTGTGTAAAGTACGGCTTGAAAGTCCAGCAAAGAAAACTCGCCAGCCCGCCCGTATTGTCCTTCCCAGTCTGATCGTTTGAAGCCAAAAGCTGATCCTGAAACTGCCGTGTTCGTTCCAGATGTTCGAGCCGCTCATCGATAGTCTCGTCAAACCCGATCACCATCGTCGCCGTCGTCTTCAAACCCGCTTCGACAATAGCTCTCTGCGCAAGAAAGTACTCGGCCACCGTGTACTTGAACTTCGAGTGCCGTGCGCGGAACTCCTCCGTAAGGATCTCCGAGCCACCGCCCGTAATCCAACGCACCCCGGAGTCCTTTAACCGCTTCGCAGCCTCTGCGTAACTCAGCTTCGCATGATCGGCGAGGTACAGAAACTCCGCGATCGTCAGCGCATAAAACTCCAGCGCGTCTCCATATCGTGCACGGATCGTTGCGAACAACTCGCAGTAGTAACTCAGCGGCAGATGCGGATTGAACCCTCCATTGAACGCTGCCAGGTCCCCACCCAGCGCAAGCAGTTCGTCGAGTTTGGCGAATACTTCGTCATGGCTTAACACATACCCGCCATCCTGCGTTGGAAGCTTGTAGAAGGCGCAGTAGTCGCACTGGGCCACACACACATTGGTGTAGTTGATGATCCGCATCACCATGTACGTGCACGACCCCGGCTCATGAAACCGGTCCCGAACCATTGCTGCCAGCGTCCGCAACTCATCGTCCGAGGCGTTCGTCCAGAGCCACCGTGCCTCGTCCCGTCCGATTCGCAAACCCTGCGAAATCCTGGCGGCAATGGCTGCGATCGACAAATCCAGCGATGGCGCTAAATGACCCATATCCCTAGTGTAGTGTGCCCGGGTCGAGAGTATGCCGGCTCTTTGATTCCCCGTAAGAAACTATTTCCCATTCGCACCCGTCACAGTGTATAAATCTTTCGCACCCTGCCAAGCCCTCCTCTCCGTCTCCGAGCCGGGCGACGCAGCGACGTACCCCCAACTTTCTGCCCCCAACATTGGAGGAGAGTAACGGCCATGCCTTCCCTGATTCGTTCCACCGTATCCTCAATCGCGCTCCTCACCGCCCTCTCTTCCGTCGCCCGAGCCGAGGATGTGCCCAAGACCTGGGTCGACAAGGACACCGGTCACCGCATCTGGCGCCTCAGCGACGAGGCCAACTCCGGCGGCTTCTATTTCAACATCAACGCCTACACACCCGACCACAAGTCGATGATCTACACCGCACCCGACGGCATCCACGTCCTCGACATGGACACGCGTAAGACCCGCCTTCTCGTTCCCAACCCTCCCGCCGAGGCCGGCGCGCCGTCCACCGACGGCAATGGAGTCCGCGGAGCCAGCCGCAATCCCCACGCTCTCGTCGCCGGCAACAAGACCAACAGCGTCTTCTACACCCAGCTCGATCCCGCCACCCACACCGCCGCCGTCTACAAGGCAGACACAAACACCGGCGCCATTCGCAAGCTCACCGACCTGCCGCCGAAGATCAGCATCGTCAGCGTCAACGCCGACGAGACCCTCGCCGCCGGCACGTACATCGAAGGTGACGCCACCGGCAAAGAGTACGGCTCCAACGCCCCCGCTCCTCCAGCTACAGACAACCGCACGGCCAGCGCCGCGCAAGGCCCGCATTACCAGCCCGAAAACAAGGGCCTCATGATGGAGCGCCGCCTCGCCGCCCGCCTCCCCCTCGTCCTCTTCACCATCCGCCTTGAGCCCGGCCCCAACGGCGAAAAGCCAGGCGAGATGAAGACCCTCCTCCACTCCACCGACTGGGTCAACCATCTCCTCTTCTCCCCCACCGACCCCGAACTCCTCATGTACTGCCACGAAGGCCCCTGGCAAAAGGTCGATCGCATCTGGATGATTCACACCGACGGCACCCACAACACCCTAATACACAAACGCACCATGGCGATGGAGATCGCCGGCCACGAGTTCTGGGGACTCGACGGCGAGACCATCTGGTACGACTGGCAGTACCCCAAAGGCGAAGACTTCTTCCTCGCCGGCTACAACCTGAAGACCGGCAAACGCACCGCCTTCCACATGCAGCGCAACGAATGGTCGATTCACTTCAACCTCACCAAAGACCTCGACCTTTTCACTGGTGACGGCGGCGACCCAGGCCAGGTCGCAAAAGCTCCCGATGGCGAATGGATCGAGCTCTTCTACCCGCACATGCTCTCCACCGACGGCGCCATCAATGAACCCAACTTCTGGCAACCCGGCATCTTCAAGTCCGAGCGCCTCGTCAACATGTCCCACCACTACTATCGCGAGGAACCCAACGTTCGCTTCTCTCCCGACAAATCACTCGTTCTCTTCACCAGCAACATGTTCGGTCCCAGCTACGTCTTCGGCGTCGAAGTGAAAAAAGCCGACAACCCGCCGGCCGCCGACGTCGTCTCTACGCCGGACCTCGCACGCAAGTTCAATCCCAAGGAACCACCGAACAGCAAAGGACCCGTTGTCCCACGCCCGTAGACGCCGACCGCATCTTTCAGAACGTCAATTCGTCGGCTTCAACGCGCAGGTCGAATTCCCAGGAGTCTTCAGCATGTCCCGCTTCATGTTTTCGCTCGCGCTACTGATACTTGCTGCATCTCCTTTCACCTCGCAAGCCCAGTCCAACTCGCCTACGAAAGAGCTTCCACCCAAGACCTGGGTCGACAAGGACACCGGCCATCGCGTCTGGCGCATCTCCGACGAGCCCAACTCCGGCGCCTTCTACTTCAACGTCAACGCCTACACCCCCGACCACAAGCAGATGGTCTACAACTCGCCCCAGGGCATCCGCGTCCTCGACCTCGCCACCCTGAAGACGAGCATGCTCGTCCCCAATCCACCGCCTCCCGCCAACGCAGACAACTCCCCCATGGCCCGCATCGGCCGCGGCGCCCGCGCCATCGTCGTCGGCCACAAAACCAACAGCATCTTCTTCACCCGGATAGACCCCGAGACTCACAAGAACGCCATCTACAAGGCCAACACCAACACCGGCGAGATCCGCAAACTCGTCGATCTCCCCGGCCGGCTCAGCGTTGCCAGCATCAACGCCGACGAAACCCTCGGCGCCGGCACCTACAACGAAGCCGACGTACCCGGCGGCGACCCCAACGCACCGAACGCCTTCGTCGCCGCTGCGCCCGTCATCCCGCCGGCCAACGCTAACGCCGCTGCGAATCTCGGCGGAGCCCACATCCAGGCCGACGACAAAGGCCAGATGATGGAACGCCGCCTCGCCGCGCGCATTCCACTCGTCCTCTTCACCATCCGCCTCGAGCCCGGCCCCAACGGCGAAAAGCCCGGCCTCATCAAGCCCCTCCTCCACTCCACCGACTGGGTCAATCATCTCCTTTTCTCCCCCACCGACCCCGAACTCCTCATGTACTGCCACGAAGGCATGTGGCAGAAGGTAGACCGCATCTGGCTCATCCACACCGACGGCACGCACAACACCCTAATCCACAAACGCAGCATGGCCATGGAGATCGCGGGCCACGAGTTCTGGGGCCTCGACGGCCAGACCATCTGGTACGACTGGCAGTACCCCAAAGGCGAAGACTTCTTCCTGGCCAGCTATAACCTCCAGACCGGCAAACGCACCGCCTTCCACATGCAACGCAACGAGTGGTCGATTCACTTCAACCTCACCCAAGACCTCGACCTCTTTACCGGCGACGGTGGCGACTCCGGCCAGGTTGCCGAAGCCCCCGATGGCGAATGGATCGAGCTCTTTTACCCACAGATGATCGGCAATGACCGAAGGCGCGCTCAACGAACCTAACTTCTGGCAGCCCGGCGTCTTCCAATCCGAGCGTCTCGTCAACATGTCGCATCACAACTACCGCGCCGAACCCAACGTCCGTTTCAGTCCCGACAAGAAGTACGTCTTCTTCACCAGCAATATGTTCGGCCCAAGTTACATATTTGGAGTCGAAGTCGCGAAGGCCGCCAACCCACCAGCTGCCGAAGTCCAATCCACCCCCGAACTAGCCACGCAAGTACAACCCAGTCGAACCCACGCCCACCACCACACCCAAATAAGTTCGAACTGCCACAAAATCGGAGTGCCGCATCTTCGCAAAACCTGGGTTTCTACACCAGCACAAAAGTACGGGTGCCCCATCCTTGGCAGACTCATCGTGAAGGTGGGAAGTAAAATCTTCCCAGTCAGTGTCAAAGGAATCCAATGCGCAGCAAGATTCTACTGATCTCCATCCTTTTCGCCTCGCTCTCCGCTGCAGCCCACTCACAATCACGCGGAATCCAGCAATTCAATACCGACTGGCGCTTCCTTCAATCCGACGCACCCGACGCCCAATCTCCCGCCTTCGACGACTCCGCCTGGAAGACCGTCACCCTCCCCCACGACTGGAGCATCGCCGGCCCCGTTGAAGAAAACGCCCCCAGCCGCGCCGCCGGAGGCTTCTTCCCCACCGGCATCGGCTGGTATCGCCAGACCTTCACCCTCGCAAAACTCGACCCCGCCAAACGCGCACCTTCATCGCCTTCGACGGCATCATGGCCAACAGCGACGTCTATCTGCAACGGCGAACTCCTCGGCCACCGCCCCTACGGCTACGTCAGCTTCAACTACGACCTCACCCCGCACCTCCAGCCCGGCAAAAACATCATCGCCGTCCGCGTCGACGACTCCCAACAACCCGCCTCTCGCTGGTACCCCGGAGCAGGCATCAATCGCCAGGTTCGCCTCATCACCGTCGGTGACACCCACATCGTACCCTGGGGCACATTTGTCACCACACCAGAAGTCTCCGCCGCATGCGCGACCATCCATGTCCGCACCACCGTTACCAATGAGTCCGCGTCGCCCGTCAGCCTCATCGCTCCGCGTCTCATCACCGCCCCGAATGGCACAGCGTCCGCCGCAACAGCAATCTCGTCGAACCGCGCCATTGTCGCGTCGACCCGGCAAAACCGCCGACCTCGACGCGGAACGAACCATCCCAATCCCGATCGCTGGGACCTTGCCCACGCCGTCGCTCTACACCGCCCACGCCACCCTCCTGCGCAACGGCAAACCGGTCGACGAAGAGGATGTCCCCTTCGGCATCCGCGAATTCCACTTCGATCCCGATCAAGGGCTTCTTCCTCAACGGCGTCCACCACAAGATCTACGGTGTCGCTCTCCACACCGACGCCGGCGCCCTCGGCACCGCCGTCCCACTGGCCGCATGGGAACGCCGCCTCACCGCCCTGCGCGCCCTCGGCGTCAACGCCATTCGCACCGCCCATAACCCACCCGCCCCCGAGTTCCTCGATCTCGCCGACCGCATGGGCTTCCTCGTCATGGACGAGATGTTCGACTGCTGGACCGTCGGCAAAAAATCCCTACGACTACCACCTCTACTTCCACGACTGGTCCGTGCGCGACGAACCGACACCGTCCAGCGCGACCGCAACCATCCCAGCATCATCCTCTGGTCCGCCGGCAACGAGATCCATGACACGCCCAAACCCGATATTGCCATCCCGATCCTCGAACCCTCGTGAGACCTTCCACGCCAACGATCCCACACGCCCCGTGACGCAAGCCCTCTTCCGCCCAAATGTCTGCCACGACTACGACAATGGCCTCGCCGATCTCCTTGACGTCGTAGGCCAGAACTACCGCGAACAGGAAATCCTCAAAGCCCACGCCGCACAAGCCCACCCGCAAAATCATCGGCACCGAAAACACCCACGACCGCAACCAATGGGTCGCCATGCGCGACCACCCCGATACTCCGGCCAGTTCCTCTGGTCCGGCATCGACTACCTCGGCGAAGCCGGCCGCTGGCCCTCTATCGGCGCCGGCAGCGGCCTGCTGCTCTACCACCTCTCTCCCGCGCCACGTGCCTTCGAGCGCCAGTCCTGGTGGGCCGACCACGCCCATGGTCCGCATCGTTCGGCGCGTCGCAGGCCGCGCGCCGCGGCCCCGTCGACCCCGGCTACGCCTCACCACCTCCACCAATCAGGCCGCCATCCCCAACAACTCCGCGGCGCCACACAGGCCGCCGCTCGACCCCACCACGCGCTTCGGCCAACCGCTCCTCCCCGACTGGACCCCAAAGGACCAATCTCCCGCACACCGAAAACATCGAAATCTATACGAACGCCGAAGAGGTCGAACTCTTCCTCAACGGCAAATCGCTCGGCACCGAAAACTCCACCCCGACGCCAGCCCCATCACCTACCAGGTCCCCTTTGAACCCGGCACCCTCAAGGCCGTCGCCCGCACCAACAGTAAAATCGTCGCTACCGACGAGCTACGCACCGCGGGCAAACCCGCACGACTCGTCCTCACCACCGGTCTGATCAAGCGCAGCTCACAATCCAGCGACTTGTCGACCAACCGCCCTGACTTGGAATGACGTACGCTACGTCACCGCAACCCTCGTCGACGCCAAGGCACTCTCATTCCTGACAGCACCACTGCGATTCACTTCGCAGCCACCGGCCCCGGCAAAGATCATTGCCGTCGACAACGGCAACCTGCTCGACCACGATCCCTTCCAGGCAACGCGACCGCAAGCTCTACGACGGCAATCAGTGCCATCCTCCGCGCCACCGGCCTCCGGCAAGGTTACCGTTACCGCCAGTGCTGAGGGGCTCCCGCTGCAACCTGACGCTCACCGCTGCACCGATCGAGAAAGAGCACTTCCAACCTCGCACTACCATCACGCTAACCATAATAAACGAAGCTTTCATCGCAGCACACGCAGCACATCCTAGCGCACAGCTTCTAGAATGTTCCAGATACCATATGTGGAGCACGCCGCCGCTTCCTATCACCTCTGCTCCAGCCGCAACCGTCACTCGCCGCCCTCCCCGTGCGCGAGTCTCAGCCCACTACCGCTCATCGACTCTCACGTTCACGTCTGGAAGCACGATCCGGCCTTCCCCTTCGCCGCGGGCGCCAACCCTCCCGCCGAAGACGCGACCGTCGACATGCTTCTCGAACTTATGCACGCCAACGAGGTCTCTCCGCACCGTCTCATCCAGGTCATTCACTACCGCTGGGACAATAGCTATCTCGCCAGCGTCCTCAAGCGTTACCCACGTACCTTCAGGGTGTTTGCCGCGTCAATCCGGAAGATCCAGCCGCGCCGGACCACCTCAGCCGCCTGACCGAAGTCGACGGCTTTCACGGTGTCCGCCTCAGCCCAGCGGCCACCGCCTCGAGGTGACTGGATTCAGCGGCCCGCTGATGCCGCCGCTCTGGCGACGATGTGCTCAACTCAAGATTCCGATGACCATCCTCCGCCGGTGACTCGTTGCCCGACCTGATCCCACTGCTCGAGGCGAACCCGGATCCTCATGTCGTCATCGACCACATGGCCGACTTGCCGCTCGACCGTCCTGACCAACTCGATCTGTTGCTCGACCTCGCACGCTACCCGAGGGTCTTCGTCAAAATCTCCCACATGTGGTCGCTCTCAAAGCAGCCTTACCCGTACCCAGACGCCATGCCCAGGTTAAGCGGCTCTACGATTCCTTCGGAGCGAAGCGCCTCATGTGGGGAACTGACTGGCCGATCTCCCTTCAAGCAGCTCCCCTACGACCAGGCCGTCGCACTCTTCCGCGACCACCTCGATTTCCTCGCCCGCGAAGGATCACGACCAGATTATCTGTCAAAGACTGTCCAGCTGGTGTGGCCCTTCAGCCTCTAGTCTTTCATCACAATCTCGTTATCCGCGGCTAGGCTTACTCCCCAGCAACTCCCGAGCAATCACCATCCGTTGAATCTCACTCGTCCCCTCGCCGATCGGGCACAGCCGTACATCACTATAAAACTTCTCCGCCGGATAGTCCTTGATGAACCCGTATCCACCGTGAATCTGTACACCCTCATCGCAGATCCGGCACGCCGCCTCGCTCGCATACAGCTTCGCCATCGCCGACTCCAGCGTCACCTTCTTGCCTTCATCCTTCATCTGCGCCGCGCGCATCGTCAGCAACTGCGCCGCATCCCACTGCGTCGCCATATCCGCCAGCTTGAACTGGATCGCCTGAAACTCGCTGATCGTCTTGCCGAACTGTCGCGCTCCTGCGCATACTTCATCGCTGCATCCAGCGCACCACGCGCTATCCCCAGACTCAGCGCAGCAATCGAAATCCTCCCGCCATCGAGCACGCGCATCGCATCCTTGAACCCGTCGCCTTCCTTGCCGATCAAGTTCTCCGCCGGAATCTCGCAGTCCTCCAAGATCAGCTCCGACGTGTCGCTCGCCCGCAACCCAAGCTTGTTCTCCTTCCCCCCGGCCGAAACCCCTTTGTCCCCTTCTCCACCACAAACGCCGATATCCCCCGCGTGGCCCCTTCTCCTTGTTCGTCACTGCGAGCACCACCGCACAGTTGGCATGGCTTCCCTTCGTGATGAATGTCTTCGATCCATTCAGCACCCACTTGTCGCCCTTACTGCACCGCCGTCGTCCGCGCACCACCGGCATCCGAACCCGAACCCGGCTCTGTCAGACCCCACGCTCCAAGCCATTGGCCACTCGCCAGCTTCGGAATCCAGCGCTTCCTCTGCTCATCATTCCCCGCCAGCATAATGTGGTTCGTGCAAAGCGAATTATGTGCGGCAACAATGATCCCTACACTTCCATCCACCCGCGACAGCTCCTCGATCGCCAGCACGTACTCCACATAACCCATTCCCGCTCCGCCCAGCGACTCAGGAAAGATCACCCCCAACAACCCCATCTCCCCCAGCTTCTTCACCACCTCTTGCGGAAACTCGCTCTTCTCGTCCCACTCGCTCACATGCGGCGCAATCTCACCCTCGGCAAACGCCCGCACCGCGCTCTGCAGCTGTTTTTGCTCTTCTGTCAACCCAAACATTTTCTGACCCTCCGGTCACATAATCGACACTTATAGATGTATCACAGCCACATATACTCTGGCTCGCCCGCTCACCTGCAAAAACGAAGGAGCCGGATCAGTCCGCGTCCTGTCTGCCGATCGTCGCCGCAGAAGCCTTCTAAATCTTATCCAGCGCCTGATCCAGATCCGCCACGATATCCTCAACATCCTCAATCCCCACCGACACCCGCATCAGCCCATCCGTAATCCCCAGCTTCGCCCGCCCCTCCGCCCCAACCGCAGCATGCGTCATCGTTGCCGGATGACAGATCAGCGTCTCCACCCCACCCAGCGACTCGGCAAGAAATCCCAGCCGCAGCGGCTTCGCAAACGCATTCGCATTCTCCAGCGACCCCAGCTCCATCGAGATCATCGACCCGAACCCGCGCTGCTGCCGCTTCGCCAGCTCATGGTGCGGATGCTCCGCCAGCCCCGGATAAAACACCTGCTGCACTTTCTTGTGTCCCTTCAAAAACTCAGCAACCACGCGCCCATTCGCGTCATGCTGCTTCATCCGCACCGCCAGCGTCTTCACGCCGCGCAGCAGCAGATAGCTCTCAAACGGCGACAGAATCCCGCCCGTGCACTTCTGCACAAACCGAAACCGTCTCCGCATGCTCCGGCTTCGTGCCCACCAGCACGCCACCCAGCCCATCCGAGTGCCCATTCAAAAACTTCGTCGTCGAGTGCATCACAATATCCGCACCCAGCGCGATCGGCTGCTGCAGATACGGCGACAGAAACGTATTGTCGACGCTCAACTCAACGCCCTTCGCATGGCAGATCCTCGCCACCGCCGAATATCCGTAATCGACATCATCGGATTCGTCGGCGTCTCGATATGCACCAGCTTCGTCTCCGGACGTAATCGCCGCCGCCACATTCTCCGCCACGCTCGTGTCGACATACGTAAACGTCAGCCCATAGTTCGCCAGCACCTTGTCGAACAGCCGCCCCGTCCCGCCGTACATATTGTCCGTGCACACCACATGGTCGCCCGACTTCATCATCGTGCACATCGCCGTAATCGCAGCCATCCGACTGGCAAACGCATGCGCGCTCGTCCCGCCCTCAAGCGAGCACAGGCTCTCCTCCAGCGCATCCCGCGTCGGATTCGTCAGCCGCGCATACTCATGCCCCTTGTTCTTCCCAATCGCCTCCTGCTGATACGTCGAGGTCAGATAGATCGGCACATTCACCGCTCCAGTCAGCTCATCCGGAGCCTGCCCATCATGAATCGCCCGCGTCGCAAATCCCATCTCTTCTTCGCTTCCATCAATCCTCTTTCATCTTATCTCTTCGTTCTTCGTCGCAGGAGGCGGCCGTCTCGGTCTCTGCTTAGCCGAAACCGATTTGATCATCAAGTGTCATTCCGAGCTGAGCGAATCCGCACTTCGTCGAAGCCTCAGCCTTCTTCATCGCGCAGTTCAACCCAACAATCCCTTCCACAGATACCGCTCCGCCGAATCCGGAATCACCGTCACCACTCTCTTCCCCGCGCCCAGCTCCTTCGCCACATCCACCGCCGCACAAACCATCGCCCCCGCGCTCGACCCCGCAAAGACACCCTCCTCCGACAGCCAGCCGCTTCACCATCGCAAACGCCGGTTCATCCATCACCTTCATCACGCGGTCGCACACGCTGCGATCAAACGTCGCAGGAATAAACGACACGCCAATTCCCTCCACCTTATGCGGCCCCGGCTCTCCACCCTGCAACACACTTCCCTGCGGCTCCACCGCAACCGTCAGAATCTCCGGCCGCTTCTTCTTCAGAAATCGCGCGACACCCGTAAACGTCCCCGCCGATCCCACGCCCGAGATCCACGCATCCACGCGCCCATCCATCTGCTCCCAGATCTCCACCGCCGTCGTCTCCTCATGAAAATCCGGATTCGCCGGATTCTCAAACTGCAGCACAGCAAACGCCCCCGGCGTCTCCATCTCAAACTCCAACGCCTGCCGAATCGCCCCCGCCATTCCCTCAGCCTCGGGCGTCCGCACCACCGTCGCGCCAAGCCCGCGCATCAGCATGCACTTCTCCTCCGCAAACCGCTCCGGCACATACAGCATCACCTTGTATCCGCGATTCACGCCAATCAGCGCCAGCCCCACGCCGGTATTGCCCGCCGTCGCCTCGACAATCGTGCCCCCGGCCGCAGCACGCCGCGCCGCTCCGCATCGAGCACAAGTCCCAGCGCCGCGCGATCCTTCACGCTTCCGCCCGGATTCAGATACTCCAGCTTCGCCCATATCTCCGCGCCACCTTCAGGCTCGAGCCGGCCAGACGCAACATCGGCGTCTGTCCCACCAGCTCCAATACGTTCTCTACTCTCCGCATTCCTCAGGGTCCGCGTCTTCGTGCCGCGTCTGCTCCTTGCGTATTCATCGGCCTCGCCGCCCTTCGAAGCCTCCGCGACACCCTCGGATAGTATCCACTCCGCGTCCGCACCGACAATCTTCCCAAGCTCTTCGCCTTCGCCTCCACATGCACCTCTCGATATCCGCCCAGCGTCGGCGACTTCGTCGAGTGATACGCAATCGTGTACTGCGTCCGGATATCCTGCGCCACCTCCGCAGCAACCGCGTCCACATCCTTCACCGATTTCGGAAAGTATGCCGCCCCGCCCGTCTGCTCGGCCAGCGTCTCCAGCACGCGCTTCGCATGCCGCGACTCGCGCTTGTCCGTATCCTCCCCAAACAGCAACCCCACGCAATAGATCACCGGCCCATCCAGATCCTGAATCCTCCGGATCGTCTGCTCCAGCGTCGCAGTCGAAGCGTTGTCCTCGCCGTCCGTCACCACCAGCAACACCTGCTTCGGATGCTTCGCATTCTTCGCCAGATAATCCGCCGAGGCCACCAGCGCATCGTAGATCGCCGTCCCGCCGCTCGATTTGATATAGCTCAATCCCTGCTGCAGCTTGTCGATATTATTCGTAAAGTCCTGGTCGATGAACGCCTCCCACGAGAAGTCCACCAGAAACTCTTCATCCTCCGGGTTCGAAAGCTTCACAAAGTCCAGCGCAGCCTTCTCCACCGCCGACCGCTTGTCATACATCGACCCCGAGCTGTCAATCAAAATCCCCAGCGACACCGGCAGGTCCTCATGCCGAAACGAGGCGATCGTCTGCTGCACTCCATCCTCGTACACTGTGAATGCATCCTTTGTCCAGCGTCTGAATGGACCGGCCACCGCCATCCAGCACCGTCGCATTCAGCCGGACCTCGTACGCATCCTGCCGCAGCGTGTACTTGCCACCCTCGCGCTCAATCTTCCCCAATCCAACGCCCTGCGTCGTCCCGGTCTGCGCTCTGCAGCCGGCGCATCAGCATCAGGCGAAGGCACCGGATCACGGTCCACCGTCAGTGAAGGCTGTTTTGCAGTGGGCTGCTGTTGCGCCGGAGTCTGGGCGGCCGTCGGCTGCTGAGCCCATCCGCTCACCACACCAGCCGTCATTGCCAACATCCACGCCGCAGCCATCAGCGGCCACATACTTTTACTGCGAAGGTGCATAGTACCCCTGGCGATTATGCACCGTCAGCGCAGGAAGCCCCGGCGGCGGTACGAGTCGTATCTTCAATTTACGCCAGTTTCCATCCTGCTTCACCTCGGAAGGCCTGTACCCGATCACATATTCGTTTCGCAGCTCCGCGCTGATTCGTGACGCGATGTCCCCCAGATCATTCATATCCAGCACCCGGAACATCCGCCCGCCCGTCATCTCGCAGATATCGTTCAACAGGATCGGGCCCAGCTGCTCTTCGGTCGTCGGCGCATATTGATCGAAGATTCCGATCGAGTAGATCTGCACGTCGCTCTCCCGCACCACGCGCCGAAGTTCGCCCTCGGTGTACCGGCTCCGATTATCGCCACCATCCGAGATGATCAACAACGCCTTCCGCTCATATTTGGCCTGTTTCAACTTGTCCACGCCCAGATAGATCGCGTCGATCAGCGCGGTCCGGTTCTCCGGCTTCAGCATCACCATCCGCGCCTCGACGTCGTCCACATCCGACGTGTAGTCCACAATCACCGCGGGTCGGTCGTTGAACCCAACGACGAAAAACTCATCCAGCGGATTAGATGTCCTCAAAAACTCGCTCAGCGCCTTCCGCGCCCGCATGAACTTCGAGTTCATGCTCCCGCTCAGGTCGAAGATGACCCCAATCGTCACCGGAGCGTCTTCCGTCGAAAAACTCTTGATTGTCTGCCCGATATTGTTGTCGTATACCTCAAAATTTTCCTTCTCAAGCCCTGTCACCAGCCGGTTCATCGGATCGGTCACAGTCGCCGGCACCAGCACCAGGTTCACATCGACGCGGATCCGCGCGTCTCGTCTTGAAGTCGCCAGCTTCGCCGCATTATCCGCGCCTTCAATCACGGGCTTCGTCGTCTCAGGATTCTTCGGCGGTGGCGGCGGCGGAGTCGTATGCACCTCTCCCAGGGGATTCTCCTGCGCCCTGCAATTTGCAGCTCCTGCTACGCCCCAAAGCACCGCGCCCATCATCACCACTGCAAGCCCCAACACCGCCTGCCGTATTGCGCTCCAACGTTGCTGTCTACCGCCTTTACTTCGCATTTTGGCACCTATGCCATTCCGCGCCCGGCTGCCTCTTCGGCCTCCGTCGCATCACTAACGGAAACCCCTCCATCCTCTATGGCTGGAGACCACGTAGGTTACAGCCATCCGATACTTCCTTCAACCAAAAAATTCCTATAGTCCCTGCGACAAAAATAATAGTCCTCTGCCCATCGGCATTTGTCACAGTTTTATCTATCAATCACTTGCCGGTACTTTACGCTACGTTCCTTCCGCCCTTCCGGTTCCACCAGGCGGATTGACTCCCTTTTTGCGCCTCACCCCGTACAATCGCTACATATCTAAGACGTCTGGAGAAACAAAATAGCATGGCCCGTCTCTACCCCTTCCGCGCCCTCCGTTACAACCCCGCCCGCGTCAATATGGAAGCTGTAGTCACCCAGCCCTACGACAAGATCACCCCTGCCATGCAGCAGCGCTACTACGAGGCCAGCCCCTATAACCTCATTCGTATCATCCTCGGCAAACACGAGCCCGGCGACACCGAACCCCAGGAATTCCTGCCCCCCGGCGAAAAGGCCCACAACGTCTACACCCGTGCCGCCGATTACCTCCACGACTGGCGCAAAAACCACATCCTCGCCGAAGAGTCCGAGCCCGCAATCTACGGCTACTCACAGACCTACACCGTCCCTGGCACCAACGAAATCCGCGAGCGCCGCGGCTTCATCGCCCTCGGCCACCTTTACGACTACGCCGAAAAGGTCGTCTACCGCCACGAACAGACCTTCCCCAAGCACAAGTCCGACCGCCTCGCCCTCTTCAAAGCCACCCGCGCCTACTGCGAGCAGATCTACATGCTCTACTCCGACCCCGCCTTCACCGCCGAAAAACTCATCTTTGAAGGCTCATTTCCGAACGGCTTCGACGACAACCCAGCCGACCTCGCCATCACCGACGAGTATGGCGTCGTCCACAAACTCTGGAAGCTCACCGATCCCAACCTCATCAATCTTCTCCTGACCGCCATGGCCGACAAGAAGCTCATCATCGCCGACGGCCACCACCGCTACGAGACCTCCGTCGCCTACGCCAAGGAACGCTCCGCCCAGCTCAAACTCCCCCTCAACCAGCCCCTCGACGAAGACGAAAAGCTCAGCCCCAGCCACCTTCCCACCCCGGCATTCCCCGAAGCCGCCATGATGATGACCTTCGTCAACATGGACGCCCCCGGCATCACCATCCTGCCCACCCACCGCGTCGTCACCGGCATCGAAAACTTCTCCTCTCCCGACTTCATCACCAAAGCCAGTGCCTTCTACACCATCACCGAACTCGACGCCAACGGGCAGGCCTCAATCCTCATCGATACCCTCACGAAATCCCTCGGCGACTCCTTCATCGCCGTCACCGGTGACGGCAACTACCTCCTTACACCGAAACCCGACGCTATCGCCTCTCTTCTCCAGAATTTACCGCCCAGGCAGCGCCAGCTCGGCGTAGCCCAGCTCCACGCCGTCGTGCTCGATCATCTCCTCGGCCTCACCGAAGACAAGGTCCGCGCCACCGGCAGCATCCAGTACCTCCGCGAAGCCGCCGAAGCCGTCAGCCTCGTCGAATCCGGCGAAGCCAACATCGCCTTCCTCATCAAGCCCATCACCCTCGACCAGTTGAAAGATATCTCTCTCTCCGGCGAGGTCATGCCGCAAAAGTCCACCGACTTCTACCCCAAACTCCTCAGCGGCCTCGCCATCTACGCCCTCGACTAGATCCGAACAAAACTGGATGCCCCCTCCCTTTCGGTCTCATCGAAGAGGAGGGGTTATCGAGCAAATTCGGGGTCCCCGACGAGCGCTTTTGGTCGTTGGGGTGGGAAGCAAGACCGTTTTACTCTGCCGCGCCATCGATCTGGACCAAAGCGCATGCTTTCTCTTTCGACCACGAAACAATCGACCTAAAATACAATCACTCCAAAGCCATTTGTCGACCCGGATAAAACTCGCCCTAACGCTCTGTCTGCTGGTCGCAGCGCCCGCCCCAGGCCAGCAACCCACCATTCCCGCCACCTCCACCGCGCCCGCCCCAGGCCAGCGACCCACCATTCCCGCCACCCCCGCCACCCCGCGCACCATCATCTTCCTCGACCCCGCCCACGGGGGCCCCGACCCCGGCGCCCACCTCCCCAACAACCTCCTCGAAAAAGACGTCACCCTGGCCTTCGCAGCCCGCCTCCGCGCCCTCCTCTCCACCAGCGGCTTCACCGTCATCTCCACCCACGAAACCGATCCCGCTGTCCCCTTCCCGACCGACCAGCGCGCCGAGATCGGCAACCATGCCCACCCCACCGCCTGCCTGATTCTCCACGCCACCGCCAGCGGCACCGGCATTCATATCGTCACCTCCGCCCTCCCGGCACCAAACGGCTTCGAAGAACCCCACGCCACGATCCCCTGGAACTCCGCCCAGGCCGCCTCCATTCCGCAAAGCCTTAGCCTGGCCAACGACATCGGCCTTGCCCTTCAGAACGCCAAACTCCCCGTTATCCTCAGCCGCGCCTCCCTCCGCCCCCTCGACAACCTCACCTGCCCCGCGGTCGCCATCGAGATCGCTCCCCTCGATCCCGCCACAACGCCAGTCACCGACGCCGCCTATCAGCAGAACATCGCCAAAGCCATCGCGGCTGCCATCGGCTCCTGGCGTAGCCGCGCCCTCCTCGCCGCGGGAGCCCAAAAATGATCCCCCGCTACCAGCGAATCCTTTTCTGGAGCCTCGTCGCCTGCATCTTGCTCATGGCGGCCTTCCTGCTTCGCGGCTGCGAGCAGGCCCACAAACGCCTCGCCGCACTCAACGACGCCACTCCCATCGCCGCCCCCATCATAACCAGCACAGAAGACATCACCCTCTATGTCGCCAACGACGCCGATGCCTCCATCACCCCCACCACCGAATCCCTCGCTCTACCCCAGGAACCGGCCGCCAGCGCCCGAGCCCTCCTCGAGCATCTGCTCTCCAACTACTCCCTCCCCAAATCCGCCCATCCGCTCCAAAGCGGCCCCGCCGTCGACGACGTCTTCCTGCTCGCCGACCCCGAGGCATCTCCTCGCCAGCAGCCCGGCCAGCTAGCCGTCATCAACCTCCGCGGTTCGTTCCTCAACAACCACCCCTCCGGCATCCAGGTCGAAGCCCTCACCGTTCAATCCATCATCGGCACCCTCCACGCCGCCCTCCCGCAGATCACATCCATCCGCTTCCTCGTCGACGGCCAGCCCCACGACACCCTTGCCGGCCACGCCGACCTCCTCCACACCTACCCCGCCACCGACACCACCGCCAAACCCATGCCCCCAACCGAATCACCAGACACCGGAAACTGAGAACTGACAACTTCCAGCTGACAATGACAATGACCTCAAACAATAAAACCATCGGCGTCTTCGACTCCGGCTTCGGCGGCCTCACCGTCCTCCGCGCCCTGCTCCCCCTCATCCCCGACGCGCGCTACCTCTACCTCGGCGACACCGCCCGCCTCCCCTACGGCTCCAAGTCCCACGAGACCATCGCACGCTACGCCGTCTCCAGCGCAAAGTTCCTCCATGAGCAGGGCACGGAGCTACTCGTCATCGCCTGCAACACCGCCACCGCGCTCGCTCTCGAAGACATCCAGCAAGCCCTGCCCATCCCCGTCATCGGCGTAGTCGAACCCGGCGCCCAGGCCGCTCTCTCCCTGTACCGCAGAAATTTACAGTGTCATCCTGAGCGGAGCGCAGCGGAGTCGAAGGACCTGCGGCTCGCCTCCGCCGCTCCAGCCTCTGCCAACCCAAACCTCCCACCGATCGAAAACCACGTCCTCGTTCTCGCCACCACGGCCACCGTACAATCCCACGCCTACACCCACGCTCTCCGCGCCCTCGGCCTCGAGGCCTACGAAAAAGCCTGCCCCCTCCTGGTCCCCCTTGTCGAAGAGGGCTGGATCAACCATCCCGTCACCAACGAAGTCTTGAAGATTTATCTGACCGAAGCGCTCGCCGCTGCCCCGGCGACCCAGACGCTTCTACTCGGCTGCACTCACTATCCCCTCATCGAAACCGCGATCCGCCGCACCCTCGCAGATCTCGGCCACTCCCTCGACCTCATCGACTCCGCAAACGCCACCGCCCACGCCGTCGCAGCTCATCTCGGCCTCGACGTTCGCAGTCCAATCCTCAAAGCTCGCAGCCCGCAATGCATTTTCTACGCAACCGACTCCATAAAAAAATTCCAGCAACTCGGCTCCAGTTTCCTCGGCGAACCTGTAGCCGATGTCAACCTCGTCGACCTGGGAGGCTAAACTATTCTTTGATCGTTCGTCTCTATCTCCAGTTCCTGATATCCCATTCCGTAGGAGCCGCCCATGCCCTTCCTCCTCAAGACCGAACCCAGTACATATTCCTTCGACGACCTGGAACGCGACAAAGAAACCACCTGGGATGGCATCTCCAATCCCACTGCACTCATGAACCTCCGCAGCATGAAGCCCGGCGAAAAACTCATCGTCTACCACTCCAACGTAGGCAAAGCCGCCGTCGGCACCGCCAAGGTCGTCTCCGTCGACGCCACCGATCCAAAGGATCCAAAAGTCCGCATTCAGCCCGGCAAGCGCCTGAAAAAAGAAAAGACCCTCGACGACATGCGCGCCGCCCCGGTCTTCAAAGACTCGATCCTCTTTCGTCAGTTCCGGCTCTCCGTCGTCCCTCTCACCGACGCCCAGTACGACTGGCTCACTCTTGCCTGATCTGAGTCGCGAACGATTACTGCCCTCCGTAACCGTAGATTCTTCTTGTTTCCGGTACCCATACGCTTAGAATCGCCACAGGCCGCAACGAATGTCCTTTATCTCCGCAATCGATGTCGGCACACTCCTCGGCTGTCAAATCGGCTTGAACCTGATTTACGCGATCGTCTTCTGCTGCATGAAGGTGATGTACCCTTACCTGCGCGGCGCCGGCTCCGTTGCCTTCGCGTTTCTTGCAGCAACTATCGCCAACATCCTTCTCCTGCTCTCCGGTTCCATCCCGACTTTCGCCTCGATTGTCGTCTCCCATTGCCTCCTGCTCTCGGCATTTGTCCTCTTCTACACCGGCGTTCTCCACTTCTTTAAGAGTCCGCGCCGGATTCGCTATGCCTGGGCCCTCACTGTCGTCGCGTCCGCACTGACCGTCTACCTTGTCCTTTCAAACAAGCACCCGATGGTGCTCACCTACGTCATCGCCATCAGTTTTTTTCTTGTTCGCGGCGTAATCGCGCTCGAAATCTTCCGCCAGGCTGCGGAGAGAATTTTTCTAAAGATCTTCGCCTACCTCATGGCGGGCTACGCCATCTTCGCTCTGAACCGCCTCATCTTCGTACTTGTCCACGGCGCTCCGCCGGATCAGGCGCAACGTCAGTTTCTTCAGACCCTGTCGGTCCTGCTCAGCGTGTCTTTTGCCTTCCTCATTGGCCTGTCCTTCCTGCTCATGCTGTGCAGCGACCTCCTCACGCTCGTCAAAGACGAGTCGGAACGAGACCTGCTCTGCGGCGTCCTCAACCGCCGCGGGATCGAACAGAAGCTCGACGCTGAACTCAAGCGAGCCGGACGCATCGGCCAGAACATCTCCATCGCCCTCGCCGACATCGACTACTTCAAGACCATCAACGATAACGCCGGCCATGCGGCTGGCGACACCGCCCTGCGCGACGTCGTCTCTGTCATCTCCGCACATCTGCGCCCATACGACTTCCTCGGCCGCTTCGGTGGTGATGAATTTCTAGTCATCTTTCCCCGCACCTCTTCTTCCGAAGCCCACGCCCTCTGCTCACGAATCGAACAGTCTATGCGCGAGCTTTCCATCCCGGGCGAAGGAATGCCGCTCACCATCAGCGTCGGCCTCACTCAGGCTGCCCACGGAGAAATCTCAGGCCCTCTCCTCGCCCGCGCCGACAAGGCTCTCTATAACGCAAAGAACGCAGGCCGAAACTGCTGCCGCATACTCCTTCACGACGCCGACGTCGAAGAAGGCCCGGGCCCCCTCATTCTTCCCACAAGCCACAGCGACCCTCTCCAGCAATAGCACGCGCCCACCCCGACTGCTATCCTTTAGATCGCATTCCGTATCTGAAAGGAACCTGTTCCACGATGATTGATCTCAAAGGCAAAGTCGCCGTCGTCTTCGGCCTCGCGAACAAACGCAGCATCGCCTGGGGCATCGCCCAGAAATTATCCGAAGCCGGCGCTACCCTCGCTATCTGCTATCAGAACGAGCGCCTCAAAAAAGAGGCCGACGCTCTCATCCCCGAACTCAAGGACGCAAAGGCCTACCAGTGCGACGTCTCGGTCGACGCCGAGATCGACTCCCTCTTCGCCACGCTCAAAGAAACCTACGGGACTCTTCATATCCTCGTCCACGCCGTCGCGTTCGCCCCCGCCGACGCCATCAAGAACGACTTCCTCCTCACCACGCGCGACGACTTCCGCATCGCTCACGACGTCAGCGTCTATAGCCTGATCGCCGTCAGCCGCGCCGCCGTTCCGCTCATGACCGAAGGCGGATCCATCCTCACCCTCACCTACTACGGCTCAACCAAGGTCTTCCCCAACTACAACGTCATGGGCGTCGCCAAGGCCGCCCTCGAAGCCGCCGTCCGCTACCTCGCAGCGTCTCTCGGCACCAAGAACATTCGCGTCAACGCAATCTCCGCCGGCCCAATCAAGACACTCGCCGCGAGAGGCATTGGCGACTTTACCAAAATCCTCGAAGCCGTAGAACAGCGCGCCCCGCTCCACCGCAACGTCGACCAGCTCGAAGTAGGCAACACCGCCCTCTTCCTCTCAAGCCCGCTCGCCAGCGGCATCACCGGTGAGGTCACCTACGTAGACTGCGGCTACAACGTCACCGGTTTATAACTCACTTTTTTGTTGCCATTCCGCAGCGTAGCGGAGGAATTTGCTTTTGCCTTCGGCCTGAAAATTGCTTCAAGGAAAGGAGCTTCCATGACCATCGCTGAAATTCTCCTCCAGGACTTCGACATCGAAATCTCCAACACCCGCCGCACGCTCGAACGCGTCCCCGAGGGCAAGAACGACTGGAAGTGTCACGACAAATCCATGCCTCTCGGCAAACTCGCCATGCACTGCGCCACCCTGCCGATGTTCGCCTATTACATCCTTGAAGACGACGGCATGGACATGGCCACCTCCAAACGCCCTCACATGTCACTCGAATTCACCACCCGTGAGAACGCTCTCAAGCAACTCGACGAAACCTCCGCCAAATGCCGGACCTCCCTTGCAGCTGCGGACGACGAGCACCTCTCCGCTCCTTGGAAGTTCAGCTTCGGCGAGCAGGTTATCTGCGACAACCCGCGCTCACTCACTTTCCGCCAGATGTTCGTCAATCACCTCATCCACCACACCGCACAGCTCGGCGTCTACCTCCGCCTCAACGGCATCCCCGTTCCCGGCCTCTACGGTCCTTCAGCCGACGAACAAATACCGAAATAAGCACGAAGCTCGGATCCCTGAGTCGTGAGCCCAAAGCTCAGAGCTCGAAGCTCACGGCTGACTACGGCCGCTTGTAAACCACGCCGTCCTTCATCACAAACGAAACCTTCGTCGTCACCGAGATATCCTCCAGCGGATTCCCCGGCACCGCAACCACGTCCGCAAAATATCCAGCCTTCAACTCGCCGATCTGCCCACCCCAACCCAGCAGCTTCGCTCCATTCAACAGATCTGCCTGCAACGCAGCCACTGGCTTCATCCCATACTCCACCATCAACTCCAGCTCTCGCGCCTGGGTCCCATGCGGAAATGGCCCCACATCGCTTCCCATCGCAATCGGAACCCCTGCCGCCAATTGCTTCTTGAACTCCGCCGCATGATAAGCCTGCTGCGCCCGCTCATTCGCTGCTCTGGCCGGAGTCGCCGCATGATCCGCAAAGTACTCCGCAATCGCAAACGTCGGCACTGCATAAATCTCCTTCTCCTTCATCGCCTTCATCGTTGCATCGCTCAACTGATACGCATGATCGACCGAAGCCACCCCTGCCGCCACCGCATATCCAGTCCCCGGCTCGCCCGTTGCATGCACCGCTACCCCGCGTCCCGAACCCACTCCTCCGCCCAGCCTCGCAGCTTCTTTCACCCCCGCCGCAAGCTCCGCCTCCGTGTATTGATACGGCGATCGAAACACGCCGTCGCGAAACGAATCCCGCCCCGTCTCATAAATCTTCGTAAAGTCCGCGCCGCCTTTGCGCTGCTCCCGCATCACCTTCGCGATCTCCTCAGCCGAGTCCGCGTAGTCCGCATTCGACAAAACCTTCTGCGCCGGGTTGAACGCAATCGCGTCCTCATGACCGCCCGTCAGGTCGATCGCGTTGCAACTCATCCTCATGCGCGGCCCCGGTATCAAACCCTTGTTGATCGCATTCCGCACCGCAGCATCCGCACAGCCCGCACCCTCAGAGCCCATATCCCGCTCTGCCGTAAACCCGGCCATCAGGTCGTCCTTCGCCGCTCCCGCAGCAATCAGAGTCCGTTCCGGCACGCTCTCCCGAACCGTCTGCATATCCTCCTCGCCCGGATGCAAAAACAGATGCACATGCGCATCGATCATCCCCGGCATCAGCGTGGTATCTCCAAGATCGATCACCTCTGCACCGGCAGGCCGATCCACATGCGCGCCAGCCGCAACAATCCGGTCACCCTCTACCAGCACCTCACCCGGTGTCACAATCTTTCCTCCAGCAACATCCAGCATTCGCGCCGCATGAAGCACCACAACATGCTTCGGCGCGCCGGCTCCCTGCGCCAGACAAGACATCGCCGCCAACCCAATCGCCAACCCGCAAACAAAATTTTTCATGGTTCCAGCAGCATATCGCGAAATCGCCTCGACCAGAATTTCTACCCAACCTTCTCCGTCAACTCCGCCCATCGCGCATACAGTCCATCCGCCTCCGCCTGCGCCGTCTCCAGCTCCTCAAGCGCCGCCGTCAACCTCATCGCATCGACCGCCACCGCCGGATCCTCAATCGTCTCCCGCGCGTTCTGCAGCCGCACCTCCGCCGCTTCCACCGCAGCCTCGATCCCCGCAAACTCCCGCGCCTCCAGGTACGAAAGCTTCTTCTTCCCGCCGGCGTTCGAGGGAGGCCCAGCCGAAACCGAAGCAACCGCCTTCCCCGTCGTTCCCGGAGCAATCGCCTCCTCCACCTTCACCCCGCGCCACTGCTCCCACTGCGAGTAGTCCGCAAACATCTCCGCGCCACCCCGCCCATCAAGCCCCAGCACAATCGTCGACACACGATCCAGCATGTAACGATCGTGCGTCACCAGCACCAGCGCGCCGGTATATTCCAGCAGGCTCTCCTCCAGAATCTCCAGCGTCGCAATATCCAGATCGTTCGTCGGTTCATCGAGCAGCAACAAATCTGCCGGCTCCAGCATCAGCTTCGCAATCAACACCCGCGCGCGCTCGCCTCCGCTCAGCCTCTCCACAGGCTGGTTCAGCTGTTCGCTCGTGAAAAGAAACTTCGTCGCGTAGCTCGCCACATGCACCACGCGCCCCTGATACACCACCGAGTCCGAATCCGGAGCCAGCGCCCGCCGCAGTGTCACGCCCTCCTCCAACTCGCGCGTCTGGCTGAAGTACACAATCTTCAACCCAGTCGCCTTCTTCACCACTCCCGCCGTCTTCTCCAACTCTCCCGTCAGCAACCGCAGCAGCGTCGTCTTCCCGCTCCCATTCGGCCCCACCAGGCCCACGCGCATCCCGTTGGTAACGATGAAATTCAACCCCTCAACAATCTTCCGGTCACCCAACACAACCGAAACATCGTCCAACTCCACCAGCCGCTTCGTCTGCCGGTCCGTTGCCGAAAAATCAATCCCCGCCGTGGCCGTCTGCACGCGCGAGTTGACCGCCTTCAACTGCCCAATCAAATCCTGCGCATTGTCGATCCGGGCCTTCGCCTTCGTAGCTCTCGCCTTCGGCCCCCTTCGCAGCCACTCCACCTCGATCTTCACCCGGTTCTTCAGCGCATCCTGCAACTTCGACTGCGCCTCCATGTACGCCTGCTTGCCCTCCAGAAACTTCGAGTAGCTCCCCTTCACCCGCAGCAGCCCATCCGCATACACGCGGTTCAGTTCCACTATCTCCGTCGCAACATTCTCAAGAAAATAACGATCATGGCTGACAAGCACACAAGCAAAACTACCCTCATTCAGCAACTCCTCCAGCCACACAATCCCCGCTAAATCCAAATGGTTCGTCGGCTCATCGAGCAGCAGCACATCCGGATGCGTCACCACCGCCTCCGCAATCGCCAGCCGCTTCCGCCAGCCACCGCTCAGCGTCGCGGCCTCCGCACTCAAATCCGGAAACCCAGTCCGCCCCGACGTCTCCCGCAGCCGCCCTTCATGCTCCCCCTCGGCCACTTTCGCCCGAATCAGCGCAGCCTCCAGCACCGCGCGCACCGTCATCCCTGGCGCAAAATTCGACTCCTGCTCCACATACCCCACCCGCGCCCGCTTCCGCACCGCAACATCACCCGCGTCCGCGTCCTCATCTCCCGCAAGCACCTTCAGCAACGTGCTCTTCCCCGCCCCATTCGGCCCAATCAGCCCAATGCGGTCTCCATCACTCACAGTAAAACTAATGTCTTGAAACAGCGGCACAGCGCCAAAACGCTTTGTCACGCCCTGCGCATTTAAGATTGGTGGCATTAATTCAGTTTACCGTCTAAGCCACAACCTTAAGAACCAATGCCACTTTATCTAGCGGCAAATTGTATTCAGGTCCACCGCCGCGGGTGGAACAACGGGCAAAGGAAGCTTCTTCGCTCGCATCGCTTCTTCAAGAGTATCCGGCGCAGGCGGCAAGGACAGGTCTACGTCGTTCCGGTAAAACGTGTCCCGCTCCGCATCTTCGAGCCGGACGAAGGTGAAGCCTTTGTCACGATACAGCTTCAGCAGACGAGGCAGCATCCGTGTATCCAGAGCTCCTACATGCATCAACAGCACATAAGGAATGTCCCGCCCATACAAGGTCTTCGACATCGAACGGCTATAGTCGATTGCGGCATCGGCAGCCGCAAGATACCCTGCCTCCAACTCTGTGATGGCGGCCGTATCGTTCTTTGCCACACAACGCGCATAAGGCTCATTGTAGGCATAGTCATGGAAGCTCATGGTGACGGCGGCAATCCTATAGCCACGCTCGGCCAGAAAGCGGCGCGCGGCCAGACGCTTCTCCTCCGTGTCTCCTTCGGCCAGGTTAGGATAGCGAAGCCAATGCCAGTCCGCGTCCTCCATGCCGCCCCGAAGCAGTTCCTCATTCTTCAGCACATCTGCCTCCCAAGCAGCAAGTGAACTTTGATTGAGGTTCATGTGCGACCAGGTATGGTTGCCCAGCAGCAGACCTGCGGAGCGCCAATTCGCCAGCATAGGCGTCGAGAGCGGCTCTTCCTCCGTGCGAACGCCGTTCACAAAGCCATACACCGGAGGCATCTGCGCGTCCTTCATCGTGGCGATCAGTTTGCGGCCTATCTCGACCCGCGTCTCGCCACGCGGCAACGTACTGTGCGCCGGCAAATCATCCCAGGTAAACGCAATCTGCTGGGCCGGCGCGCTAACAGCTATCATTCCCATGAACACAATGGCCTCAGGCAACCATGCCCGCTCCAACCGTAACCTCTTCATGGGCATGTCTCCTGTGGTCCCGCACCCGGCCTGCGCAGCCTCAACAAATTCACAACTAATCCAGATCGAAATCCCTCAAAGGCCGATCCGTCAGCGGAGTCTCCTTGGCCTTCTTCACCGCCTCGGCAAACTTCTTCGCCATCACGTCGTCCTTGTTCTTCTGCGCATCCACACTCTGCGCAAAGATCGACTCTCGACGCGCATCCGCCTCGCGCAACGCCTTCGCTGCTTCGCCAAAATCCTCAAACATCTTCTTCTTCGGAGCAGACTGATGCGCAATGATCGCCCGTGTCACCGGATCCACCTTCAGCATCGCCCCGCAATCCGGACACATCACCTCAAACGGCTGATCGCTCAATCCCATGGCACGCACCTCACCCACCCATTCTAAAACCCACCGAGCTCCACTCAAAGCTCAAAGCCCACCGCTTACAGCTTCACAACCACATGCCCCGGACACTGGTTCCCCGCCACCCCCACCAGCCGCTCCACCAGTCCATCCCCATACTTCGCCATAAACCAGATCCCAGCCACCACGCGCTCCTGCGGATGCCCATCCGGAAACACATTCAGCGTAATCGCATCGGCATGCTTCCGCAGACTAGCCTCCTTCTGCAACTCAAACGTAGCCGCCATCCTCCGCAGCCGATTCATCTGGTACAACATCTTCGACCCCGACACCTCCGCCGCGCGCCCAAGACTCTCATCCATCCCACCCAGATACTCAGTCAACGCCGACAGCTCCGTCTCCAACGCATTCCCCACCGCAGCCAGCTTCCGCTTGCCCTCAATCGGCATCGCCCGGGCGCCAAGCCGCTGCGCCAATTCCTCCGCCGTAGTCATCGCGTCCGGAAGCTGCACCTCATCCTTGTCCATCACCGACGCAATCGACGGCTCCAGCAGAGTCGCACTTAACCGCGGCAGCACCGGCGTGATCCGTCCCAAAATCGCCTCATACAAAACCGCACTCTGCGCAAAATAAGCAATCTCCGCGGGCCCGCCAATATAAGCCGCGGTCGGCAACAACGTATCCTGAAACACCGGCCGCAGTAGAGCATTCGGACTCAACCGCTCCGGCGCCGACTCCAGAATCGCCATCAGATCCGCAGTCGAATAAACCCGTCCCCCCGCCTTCCACTGAGCACCCCCATTAGCCGACGCCGTGCGCCGCAGAGCCACTCGCTCCCCAGTCGTCTCATCCAGCAGAAACAGCATCGAGCCGCCCTCGGCCACCAGAACCTGCGCGTGATACCCAGCCTTCACCAATTCCTCGCTCCGGGCAATCAGTAACGCCTGCAACTCATCCGCATGTTCAATCGCACACCGCAGCGTCCTCGCCCCAAGCGCATGAAACCCTCGCGACGCCGCATTCATCACAACCAGCCCCTGCTCCGCAAAGATCTTTGCAATCAGCCGCCCAAACGCCAACGCCAGAGTAGGCCGCGCCCCATCCCTCTCGCCCGAATAGCACTCCCGCAGCCACTCGCTCACCGGCGCAAACTCCAGCAGTTCACTCGCCCGATCAAGCACAGCGTCCAACTGCGCCGCCCCCGGCACCACTCCACCGACCGGCACCGCATGCGCCACCTTCACACCAATCCGCAGCGTCTCCACCGACGTCTTCGTCAACAACGAAACCTGATCGACCTCCGCCAGATCATGATCCTCCGAAGCCACCCAGAACACCGGCACATGCTCCACCCCGGTAACCTTCGTGGCCTCTTTCGCCCGTGCCACCGCAGTCGCCGCCTTCAGAAGAGTCAGCAGCGGCCCGCCGAACAGCACAACCTGCTGCCCCGTCACAACGGCTCTGGCACCGGCACGCATCTTCGCAATATTTGCCTTCGCGGCATCGCTCGCGCCAAACGCCACCGCCTGCTCATCAAGCAAATCCGCCAGTCTCCCGGCATGCGCCACCGGTACCGCCTTCCCCACCCATCTCCCGGCAAACGGCTCCGCCCCATACCACCCGCGCACCGCCGCGTCTTCAGCGCTTTCAGACATCGCAAGGTAGTCGCGATAGATCTGCGATACATGCGGCAAAACCGTGATCGGGTAACACTCAGAACTCATCGCAGACCTATGCTCAATCTCAAACGCCGCAGCATCCCATGGCAGCACAACACAAAATTACGCGCAGACGTTGGATGCCCGCCACCTTAGTCTAGATGCAGGATGATACTTTAGCCCTATGGCTGCCCAATTAAAGACACCCAGCGCCCCCAATACCGCCACAAAGAAAAAACGCTCCACCAAGACCAAAGTCATCTCCTCAAAACTTTCCTACAAGGGTAAGGTCTTCTCTGTCTTCACCGACAAGGTGCAGGAACCAGGCGGACACATCAACGTCCGCGACGTCATTCGTCACAACGGCTCCGTCGTCATCCTCGCCGTCGATGACTCCAGAAACCCCGATGACCCCGACATCCTCTTCGAGCGCCAGTACCGTCACGCCGCCGGCCAGTTCCTCTTCGAACTCCCCGCCGGCCGAGTCGAACCCAAAGAACCCACCCTCGCCGCCGCCAAACGCGAGTTGATCGAAGAGACCGGCTACCGCGCCAAACGCTGGACCCTGCTCACAAAATACTTCGCCAGCCCTGGCTTCCTCGGCGAGTGGATGCAGATCTACCTCGCCCGCGACATCCGCGAAGGCGCCGCCGCCCCCGAAGACGATGAGAACATCGAAGTTTTCCTGCTCCCCCTCTCCCAGGCCCTCGCTCTGGTCGCCGCCAACAAGATCCACGACGGCAAGACCCTCATCGGCCTCATGCTCTACGACAACGCCCGCCGAGCAGGCCGCCTCTAGCAGTCATGGAATGATGCAAATCCACCCCCGCCCATTCCACCCCGTTGCGGCGAAAGCAGAAGGGATCGGTTTTCCACATTTCCACAATCTCGGTCACTCTGCTAAGCACGCAAGTAACCAAAAAACCAGTTCCTTACCAAAAAAAGACACCCCGGAAAACTCCCTTCGCTACTTTTGCGTCACAGTTCTTGGGTCTCGCTACCGTTGAAACACTTTCACTTCGCGGCATGCAACGGCTCAGACACGAAGTAAAGGGAGCAGCTCCATTGGCACAGTACAAAGGCACCGTAAAGTGGTTCAATAACGCAAAGGGCTACGGCTTCCTCGGGCGGGAGGGTGGGGCCGACGTCTTCGTTCATTACAGTTCCATTCAACGTGAGGGCTATAAGAGCCTCAAAGAAGGCGACGAGGTCGAATTCGACATCATCCAGGGGACCAAGGGTCCCCAGGCCGATCAAGTCTCTCGTCTCAAGGAAGTTAATCACCAACAGGCAAGCCAGTAATTATTCCCCGGCCGCGCGGTCATCTCCCGCCCCGCGTCCGTTCCATCCCGCGTCATTCTCTGCCTTGAGTCCCTCTGGTGTCTGTTGCATACTGGCTCAGGGCCCGCGCTCACCGGCGGACTCTGACCGTATCTCCATGGACAATATTTCGATCGCCCGCCTCCTCGATGAAACCGCCTCCCTCCTCGAGATTGACGCCGCCGATCCCTTCCGCATCCGCTCCTACCGCCGAGCCGCCGAGGCCGTCGAACAGCAGACCACCCAACTCAACACCCTCGCCGACGACCCCAAACAACTCCTCGCCATCGCCGGCATCGGCAAAAGCATGGTTGCCAACATCCAGGCAATCCTCACCACCGGCACTCTCCCTCTCCGCGAAGAGCTGCTGCAGAAATACAAACCCACCATGCTCGAGCTCCTCCGCCTCCCCGGCATGGGCCCCAAAACCGTCGCTCTCGTGTGGTCCGCCTGCCAGGTCTCGGACATCGACTCGCTAGAAGCCGCCGCAAAGGCCGGCCATCTCACCAAGCTCCCGCGCATGGGCGAAAAATTCGTCACCAAACTCCTCAAAGGCATCGAGGACCACCGTAAAAACTCCAGCCGCTTCCGCATCGACAAGGCGCAGTACCACGCCGACATCATCAGCAACCTCATCCGCGAATTCGCCGGCATCGACGAGATCACGCCCGCCGGCTCGCTCCGCCGCGGCCGCGAGACCGTCGGCGACCTCGACCTCCTCGTCACCGGCCCTGCCTGCGAGCCCGACGTCGTCAGCGCCGCCGTCGAATACGTCGCAGCACTTCCCCTCATCGACAAGCTCCTCGCCAAGGGCCAGAACAAGGTCAGCTTCACCCTCCGCAACAATCTTCAGGTCGACGTTCGTCTCCTCCCCCGCAGCGGCTACGGAGCCGCCCTGCAATACTTCACCGGATCGAAGATGCACAACGTCGCCCTTCGCCAGCGCGCAATCAAACGCGGCCTCACGCTGAACGAGTACGCCCTGCTCCGCGTCGAAGACAACGTCATCATCGCAGCCGCATCCGAAGCCGACATCTACAACGCCCTCGACCTCGACTACATCCCACCCGAACTCCGCGAAAACTCCGGCGAACTCGAAGCCGCCGCCGCCCGCACCCTGCCCCGCCTAATCACTCTCGCCGACATCCGCGGCGACCTCCACATGCACACCGACGCCACCGATGGACGCGACACCATCCGCCAGATGGCCGACGCCGCCCGCGCCCGCGGCCTCGCCTACATCGCCATCACCGACCACAGCAAAAACCTCGCCATGACCAACGGCATGGATGACGCTCGCGCCCTCGCCCACGTCAAACGCATCCGTGAGATCGACGCCGAGTTCGCCAAAGAGTTTGCCGCTGGCAAGAAATCGTCCGCTACTCCCAGTTCCACTCCCTCGCCCTTCCGCGTCCTCCCCGGCATCGAGGTCGACATCCTCGCCGACGGCACCCTCGATCTCGAAGATTCCACCCTCGCCCAGATGGACATCGTCGTCGCCAGCGTCCACTCCCACTTCAACCAGTCCATCGAAGAGATGACCACGCGCGTCCTCCGCGCCCTCGAGAACCCATACGTCCGCATCCTCGGTCACCCCACCGGCCGCAAAGTCCTCAACCGCGAGGCCTACGCGATCAACATCGACCTGATTCTGAAACGCGCCGCCGAGTTGGGAGTAGCCGTCGAACACAACGCCAACCCCGCACGCTCCGACCTCAACGATCTCAATCTCCGCCTGGCAAAACAATACGGCTGCAAGATCGTGGTCGACACCGACGCCCACTCAACCGAAGAGCTCGACCAGATGCGCTACGGCATCACTCAACTTCGACGCGCCTGGCTCTCTCCCTCCGACATTCTCAACACCGAACCCACCGCCGAAGCCCTCCTGAAGAACCTGCGCCCAAAGCCATAAGCCAGAGCCCAAAACCACAGTCGGCTCAGCCTGATTCACGGCAACTGCGGCGGCCCCAGCAACGGCAGCTTCACCGGACTCGCCAAACCGACAAAAACTGTCACCGTATTCGCCCCGTTCGAGTTGGTCACCCACAGATTCCCGCTCTGATCCACAGCGAGCGCGAACGGCGAGCCAAGCTGCGCATCGGCTCCCAGCCCGGTCGAGGGCGATAACGCCGTCCCCGGCGCCGCCGCGGTGTACCCCGCAAACTCGCTCAACGTCCCCGCGTGAAAATTTCCCACCCACACGCGGCCCGCTCCATCGATAGCCACTGCCTGCGGATGATCCACGCCACCGCCGGTCTGCCCGTTCAACAACACAGCGCCCGTGCTCGAAATCTCACTGACACTGCCTCCAAAGAAATTCGCCACCCACACATTCCCCCCCTGATCGACCGCGACCCCACTCGCACCGTTGCAGCAAGCCACCTGCGTCACCTTCGACCCATCAGCCGAGATGCGTGTAATCGTGCTGCCGCTCTGATTGGCAACCCACGCGTTGTGGCTCGCGTCGACCGCAACCGCCACCGGCAACGACAGTTGTCCCGAACCCCACGCCGTAGCCCCATTCACCGCCGACCCGCTCGGCGAAAGCAGCGAAATCATCGAATTGCCATAATCCACCACCCACACATTGCCGTTCGTATCCGCCGCCAACCCCTGAGGAAAGAAGACGCCGCCGGCACTGAATCCATTCGCGCCGGACAACACTTGCCCCGTATTGCTGAACTTCACCACATTCCCGTTGCCGCCATTGATGCTCTTGCTGCTCTGCTCATTCGCTACCCAGATGTTGTTGCTGCCATCCACCGTCAACCCGTAGCTCTCCATCAACACGCTCGAAGCCGAAGCGATCTGCTGCACCGAGCCACCAGTCCCCAGAGGCGGCAGCTCCGTAAGCGCGCTGAAGTAGCTCGCCACCCACGCGTTCCCGCTGGTATCGAAGGCCATCGCCGTGGGCAGATTCATGCCGCCCCCGCTCCAGGTCACCGCCAGCGTCCAGTCAGGCACGGCACTCGCAGCCACTGGTGTAAACGCAGGGCTGCCAGGCAGCAGAGTGTCCAGTGCCATCACGTTGTTGCCTGGGTTTCGCAGGATGTTGTAGGCCGCGTCCAGCGTATCGATCGGAGTCGAGCCTCCTGGGACCGTAGCCGCAGCCATCAACGACGCACACGCAGAGCCTCCACTCGTCGCCGTGCAACTGTTCAAAATGCCAGCCAGCGTATTGATCTTTGCGGAAGGAATACTCAGCCCCGTGGGCAGCGAAGCGCCTGGCGAAGCCCCCGTCGTCATATTCGCCAGCTGATTCGCCGTACCAAAGGCATTGGCAAGCCCGGTAGCGTTGGTTGCGCTCGCCCCAAGGTTTCCGCCGCTCGAATAAAACGCCGCCAGCGCCGCAACCGAAGCCACTGTCGTCACCTCGTTAACCGCCACCGTCGCGCCGGATGCGATACCGCCGCAACTCCCCAATGCAGTCATCAGCGCCAGCGAAGAGTTGTTCCCAGACCCGCTCAGTCCCGGATTCCCTCCTTTGGCAATCAGATAAACCTGAGTCGAAGTGCTGGAACACGTGTATCCCGCCGGAACGGTGAATCCGCCCGCACTATCCGTCGTCACAGCGGTCGACAGCAACGCCGTACCGGCCGACCCATAGCCCGCGCTGCCCGCCGCAAACAACTGCACTGTCGCACCGCTCACTGGCTGCAAACCGGCCTTGACCTTGCCGCTAAAGCTGGCCCCCTTCACGCCGCCAGTCCCGCCGTTACCCGTATTCGCTGAAGCACCGCCGCTGCCGCAAGCCCCAATAAGTAACAAGCCAAGCAACGAGATAAGTGCCAAAATGGCACTCGTCAGCACCACGACACCCGGAAACAAACCGGCGGGGGAAAAAGAAGTACGATTCACACAGAGAAGTTTAGACGCTTGGTTCACTCCCTGCGAACGCAAACGATTGAAACAATCCCGTACAACTCTGGTGGTATAAACGAAAAAAATAAAGTGCTTCCTCAGTTGCTAAACTGACCCAACCGGTACCTTCCGCAAAACGGAGAACCATCCATGAAGAAATCCTCCCTCCTATTTCTCGGCCTCTCTCTTTTCGCCATCGCCCTCCCGCTACACGCCCAGGGTGGATGTGACCACTCGCCGGAAAACCCCACCGCTATCCTCGCTGTCATCGGCTCCGCAGGAGCATTTTTCTCTACGGCGCGCGCCCGCATCAAAGCCCACCGCCGATCCACCAAATAATCACCACCCCAACACCACCAGCCAAAGCGAAACCCCGGCTCACACAGGAGTCTGTTCCCATACCCTAAGTCTTCTTCTGCGCCAAAACCCCAACCAAAAAACTACTTCCCCTTCTTCATCCGTTTCACCATGCCCGCCAGCGAGTGTTCATTCATCGCCGTCACCGCATCCCCCCGCACCTTCTTCATCCATCCGGTGACCGCCTTGTCCTCCAGGGCCAACCAGTCCCCCGCCGTCGCCTCGAATACATCCCCCAACCCGATCTGCTTCGCCGGAACCTTCAACTTCGCTCCGCCATGCGGCCCCTTCCGCTGCACAATCAGTCCTGCCTTATGCAGCAGCAGAAACGTCCTGCGCACCATCACGGCGCTCTCCTTCAGTGTCTCCGCGATCGCCGACGACGTATGCATCGCATCCGGCTCGCTCGCCAGCACTGCCAACACCCGCACGCTCAGTTGAAATCGTCCGCTCTGTGCCATGCAAAAAAGCTACCACACCCGCTCGGCGGGTGCCCCATCTTCGCGCAGTTTTATCGCCCTAAGGTGGGCGAAGCTCCACCACTCTACAAACCCGCACCGTGTAAACTCTTCCAGTGAATATCCTCTTCGTCGGCGATGTCTTTGGCTCCGCCGGCCGCCACATCGTCCGCGAACATCTCCCTCACGTACTTGAAACCAACAACGTTGATCTCCTCATCATCAACGGCGAAAACGCCGCCGGAGGCTTCGGCCTCACCCCCTCCATCGCCGAAGAGCTCTTCGACCTCGGCGCCCACGTCATCACCACCGGTAACCACATCTGGGACAAAAAAGAGATCTTCGAATACATGACCGTCCCCGCCGACTCCCACACCCGCGGCCGCCGCGTCCTCCGCCCCGCCAACTACGCCATCGGCACTCCCGGCTTCGGCCTCTACCAGGGCGCCCTCCCCAACGGCCAGCCCTACGCCGTCATGAACCTCCAGGGCCGCGTCTTCATGTCCAGTTGCGACGACCCCTTCCGCAAAGCCGACGACCTCCTCGACCAGATCGAGCGCGAATCCGGAGCCAAAGTCATCCTCCTCGACCTCCACGGCGAAGCCACCTCAGAAAAAGTAGCCCTCGGCTGGTACCTCGACGGACGCATCACCGCCGTCATCGGCACCCACACCCACATCCCCACCGCCGACGAGCGCGTCCTCCCCCACGGCACCGCCTACCAGACCGACGTCGGCATGTCCGGCCCCTACGACTCCGTCATCGGCGTCGAAACCGAACTCGTCCTCAACCGCTTCCTCACCGGAATGCCCGGCAAGTTCGAACCCGCAAAAGGAAACCCCAAGATGTCCGCCGCCCTCATCTCCTGTGACGGAGCCACCGGCCGCGCTCACCACATCCAGCGCATCATGCTCGGCGAATAGCCAAAGTGTTTCACGCGATAGCGTCGTCAGCCAAAAAACGCCGCCATCGCAGAGCTCATCAGGATCAACGCACCGACGATCACTCCGAGCCGAAGCCAGAACTCATGCGTCTTGTCCATACGCAAAATCATCCTCCCACACCAGTAACCACACACTCCCCCAAACGGGTCACAAAGTGAGTGCCCCACCCAGGCATCGGGTGCCCCATCCTTTCGCGGCCTCATCGCGATAGGGTGGGGTATTCGCGCCGGCAGGGGCGAACCGCACTCCTCAACTCACCGCAAAGCCCGAACGAATCCTTCCTTCACAACCCAACCCCACAACCTCATCTCCTCCCACCACTCAGCTAGAATTCGATCAACCCAATGAGCCGCCGAAAACTCACGCGCCGCACCTTCCTCCAATCCGCCACCGCCGCGACCCTAGCCGCAAAACTCAACCCCGCCTCAGCCCAGCCCACCGCAAAAACGGAAATCCCCTACCCCGAAAACGGCACCCTCATCCCCGACGACGACTGGCGTCTCTGGATCGACGAAAAAGCCGAGTGGAAGAACGACCGCCTCTTCCTCCCCGAAGACATCTCCTGGCAGAACGGCGTCCTCTGTGGCAAATCCAATCCACTCCCCGTCAACGAGCCCACCGGCGGCTGGGGCCTCCTCGACCACCTCACCGGCATCAACGTCACCCTCCCCACCACCGTCGAGCAGCACCACTGGGCCAAATTCGGCACCCGCCCCTACACCCCCGAAGAGTACCGCTACGCCGCCGACGACCCCATCCCCCAGAACGGCGCCTACCTCGGCGTCTCCTGGTGGGGCAAGCAGATCCACATCCCCGCCGACTGGAAAGGCAAACGCATCTTCCTCCACATCCGCGGAGCCCGCCTCCGTGCCGAGGTCTTCCTCAATAGAAAACTCGTCGGCTACTCCGTCATGGAAGAGCTCCCCTTCGAGTGCGACCTCACCCACGCCGCAGACCCCGGAGGCTTCAACCTCCTCGGCATCCGCCTCACCAACCCCTTCGGCCGCTACGACTGGGTCGACGGCCTCAACGCCCAGTGGGGAGCCGTCAAACTCTACCGCTCCCACGGCTTCGCCGGCCTAGACCGCGGCATGACCCTCAGCGCACATGGACCGTTGCGAATCAAAGACGCTTGGATTCTCAATCATCCAGAGCCCGGCAAAATTACCATCTCGGTCCGTGCGGAAACGTTACAACAACGCCAGGATCAACAAATCGGAATGGAGGTAGCCTGCGAGTTGATCGACCCGGCGACTGGCAAAGTCATCGCGACTCCGAATCTCGGAAGCATCAGAGGCTCAACTGACGCGTTGCACGCTGGTAGTGAGCTTGCACGGACACCAGGGTATCTACAGGAAGTGCTTAGCATGCCGCTGCACTTGACAGGCATGGTCACAATCTCCGGCATCAAGCCCTGGACACTCGAAGACCCCAAGCTCTATCACCTCCATATCACAGTGTCGCGCGGCGACGGCAACACCGACACCCGCACCATCGCCTTCGGCTTCCGCTCCTTCGCCCCCACCGGCATCGGCACCAACGCCATCTTCCGCCTCAACAACCGCCGCATCAAACTCTACAGCTCCATCTCCTGGGGCTTCTGGGGACTCAACGGCCTCTTCCCCACTCCCGAACTCGCCGAAAAAGAAGTCACCCAAGCCAAGAAATTAAAATCTCAACTGCCTCAACTTCCACCGCAACCTCGCCAAGGAAGAAGTCCTCCGCGCCCACGACCGCCTCGGCCTCCTCCGCTACATGGAACCCGGCGCCGGCAAGATGGCCATCGGCGCTCCAGCTCCAACTGCGACCGGAGAAGGCGCGATCGCCAACCCCGGTGTCAAGCTCGCCAAACCACAATCCGAAGCCGACAAATTCGCCCAGCGCTTCATGTTAGTCAAATGCGTCGAGATGGTCAAAGCCTACCGCTCGCACCCCAGCGTCATCATCTACTGCCTGCAAAACGAAATCGGCGCCGACCTAAAAAACCCCGACACCATCGCCATCCTCGCGGCCATGCGCGCCGAAGACCCCTCCCGCTGCATCGTCCTCAACGACGGCTTCGTCGCCCCGCCACGCAAGGCCGCGCAGGCATGGTTCGAACCCTGGAACTCGGAGGCAACCCGGCAAGCTCCACCGCAGCGACGAAGAAGAATGGGGCGACTGGTGGAATCAACACCAGGGCGCAGGCGACCAATGGTACGACGAGTTTTACAAATCCCCCACTGACTTCACCTACCAGGCGCCCTTCAAAAACGTCCTCACCGAATTCGGCGAGATGGAAGGCTGCGCCACACCCGACAACCACGCCCTCATGGTCCACCAGATCACCGAGACCTACCTCATGTACGGCGGCAACAGCTACGACCTCACCGACCACAAAGAGATCCTCGCCGCCTACGACAAATTTCTCGACAAATGGAAGTTCCGCAGCGCCTTCCCCACCGCCGAGCATCTCTTCAACGCCCTCGGCAAAAAGTGCTACGACACTTGGGCTAACTACCTCGAAAACGCCCGCATCTCCGACGAACTCGACTTCGCCGTCATCTCCGGCTGGGAGACCACCGCCATCGAAAACCACTCCGGCATCGTCGACAACCTCCGCAACTTCAAATCCGACCCCACACCCATCTCCGGCACCCTCACGCCAATCCGCCCCGTAGCCAAACAACGCAGCGCCAGCGTCACACGCGGCGAATCCGCCACCTTCGACCTCTTCCTCCTCAACGACACCGCGCAAACCCGCCACCGGCAATCTCACCTTCACTGCCGTCACCCCATCCGGAAAACTCCTCAAACTCGCAGGCCTTCCCGCACCCAAACACGTCCAGATCAGTTCAGCTACCTGCTCTTAAAGGGCTTTCCAAACTCCCACCGCTCTACCGAAGAGGGCTCTACCGCTTCAAGTTCTCCCTCTCCTCCGCACCGCTCTCCACACAAACGAAAGAGATTTGGGTCACCGTAGCCCCGGCTGCCTACAAACGTCGGCTGCGCACTCGATATCGGCGTCTCCGGCATCACCCCGCACTTCGCAAACAACTCGAACGATCTCCGCCACTGCTTCTCGGTTCGAAGTCGACGACTTCACCCCTGGCAAGAAATACGACGTCATCATCACCTCCGGCCTAACCGCGCACACCTCAGCGACGCAAAACTCCGGCGACACCACCGGCCTCGAAAACCAACCCGGCCACGAGACCGGAGCCGTCCAAACCACCACCGAGGTCGGCCACATCGACCCAGCACATCCTCGAAGCCGTCCGCGCCGGCACCCCTCTCTTCGCCATCCCCCAGGCCGACACCCTCTCCGAAGGAGTCGCCAAACAACTCGCCGCCGCCGGAGCCTTCACCTACAACGGCACCGTAGGCGACTACCGCGCCCCATGGATGGGCAACTGGTACTTCGTCCGCCAGCACCCCATCTACGCCGGCCTCCCCGTCAACCAGGTCATGGGCATCCACTACCAGACCAAAGGCCGCCAGGCGAACGGCCTCTTAGTCGACGGCCCCAACGTCGAAATCATCGCCGCCTACTCCCGCGACCACGACCGCAACATCGGCGCCGGTACCTTTACCACCACGTTAGGCACCACAAAAATCATCTACCACCGCGTCCCCGACCTCCACCCCGTACTCCAGCAACGCTTCCTGGCCAACGCCCTCACCTGGCTCACCACCTAACCACCAGACCACCAGATGACCACCAAACCATCGCCACCACTATCACCGACCCCATCCGCCACGACCTAGCCCGGGCAAGCCTGGCACCAACGGTCTAACGTCAGGCGAACTGAAAGCCCGCGCTACCTAGCCTGGGGCAACGCCCTAGGTCATGATCGCCTAACCTCCGCGGGCTGAAAGCCCGCGCTAAATGCCAGATCCGCGACTCACAACTGCATGAATCTAAATCATTTTCCATCGAAGTTATTTTTCTTTCCCGATTTTCCGCCCAGAAATCGCATGTCACGCCCCAAAACCACCTAACTCCCTCAAACAAAAGGAAATCCACGTGGCGCTAAGTTCCCTCCATTCGCTATACTTAAAATGTAGGAAAGAAAATCCCGTAAATCATTGAAAACAGATATTTTGCCCCCAAGATAGGGGAGGGGGTACCCCAAAAAGAAGAGGCAGCCACAATCGGCCGCCTCTTCTGCATGACTTCAACGTCAGGTTATTTATGCGGAGCGGTATGGCGCACCGGAGGCTTAGCCGGGGCCTTGGCTGGCGCCTTCTTCGCCAGCACCACCGAACCATCAGTCATGATGATCATCAGCGGGCTGGGCGTGAACGAATCGAAGGTTCCAGTCAAAGTCACCTTCTGACCGACCACGGTCGCCGCAGCAATCTCGTCTGCAGTCTTCTTTGCCGCAGCCGCGGTCGCTTTTGTGTCCGGCGCAGTCATATTGAAGGTGAAATCCGCCGTCTTCCCGTTCACCGCATCGTCAGACACCGCAACCTTGAGAACTGTCGGCGACGACTCAATCACGAGCGCGTCCGGTATCGTTACCGACTTGCCCTTCATCGAATTCCAGACCTTCGCCGCATCCTCGGGACTGCCGTTTGCCAGAACAAACTCCCGGTCGCTCATCGCGAGCTTTGGCAAATCGGCTTCGGGAGTCGAGGTCACCAGTTCATGCGCCATATCGGCAGGCTTCGGCGCCGGCTTGACGCTAAAGGTGGGCGGAGGATCCAGACTTGCCTGCACCGCAGTCGTCACCGCATCGAAGCCCTCATCGGAGCCGTGATACCGGCGGTAGCAGAACTTGGCCAGCGGCAACATCTGGCTCTTGTACGGCTCTGGCGCAAAGTTCGCAGCACGCGCCGCATACCAGGCGCAGTTCAGGAAGTCCGGAGGAGTGCTCTGGTAGTACGCCTGACCAAGCGTGTAGGTGTCCTGAAGCAGCGGTCCGGGCTTCGTCGTGTCCGCCACCGGAACAGATGCCAGACCCAGCTTGAAATTCGTCACTGCGGTCGCACCGTCCTTCTTGTTCAACGCTGCCGTCGCGATAGCCCGATAGAAAACTGCCTTCGCTTGATTCTGAAGTGTCGTAAAGTCGGATTGGCTCATATCCGCCGGCTTGGTGGCCGCCAGCCCCTTCTGGGCGTAGTCCGCCGCCTTGTCCAGCGCAGCCTGTTTGGCCGTGGGATCGGTGATGGAATCCGCGCCTGTAAGCCGAAAATAGGTCTCAAAGGTCAGTCCCCGCAGATTGTTCGGATCCACCTGAAGCAGTCGGTCGGCCGCATCCAGGGTCTTCGCCGGATCGAATGAGCTGTACGCCAGCATCACCTGTTCCAGGGTCGCGGCCTTCACCGCCGACTGCGGATAGGCCGTCAGATAAGCCTCAAGAGCCGCTGCCTTGGCCTTCGGATCAGTCTGCGTGATCGCGCTGTTGTAAGCGTTATATTCCGCAGGGGACATTTGGACCCCCTGGTTGGCCTGCGCGTTAGTTCCGAGATTGACCTGGGTCTGTGACACCGCACCGCGCACGACACCCGCCATGCCCGCAACAGCCAGGAGAGACGCAACGACTACCTTCTTCATTCCACACTCCTCAATAAATCATTTCTTTCAAATGTGTCACCGATGCTTCCGGGGTCACTTGTACTACGGACAGAGCAAAGCCTGATCATAGTGCATCCGACTCGAGTCCTCTCCGTGCCCAACCCCTGGGTCAGGCGATTGAAGTGTTCGTGGCATCTCGGGATGATGATGCGGATTATAGAAACGCTGTTGCTCAAAACGCAAGTCTACCTACACTTTTGTGGCAAGAATACCCTTCGGCACGTACACCTGACCCATCCTCCTCCCAACAGCACGCTGATAAATCGAGTCGGCGACAGATTCGAAGTCGACTGCTGACACATCAGTCGAATCACAATGCGCGGAGTAAAAAATGCCGCACCGCTTGAATGAATACGCGCGTGGCCCTCGGAATCTCATTTCGCCTCGCGCTCGTCTTCGAGACTTGGGCGCTTACTTCCTCTCGCGATGCTCCCCTGCCTTCCTGTGCGGCTCATCTACCAATCCAAGCCTCGTGGCTGCGGGCATCGAAAACATCCTCGCAACGTTAAGATTTCGCCTGGATTCGCCGATTCAAAGGTCTTGCTCAATCTTTACGGGCTAGACTAGATGGGGGTTGGGCAGTTCTCCTCATTCTGTTGTCCGCGCCCATTAATAGTGTTAGGTACTTCTTATCCACAACTGGTGGTGTTGTCCCCGTTGATTCTGACCTGGAACGCGACTAAAGTTATTACAGTCATACCAGTAGGGTGAAACCTCCTCATCCTTCACCCAAAGAGGTCGCATTTGCTCAAGCTCAAGAAGGTTCAGATACTCGGCTTCAAGTCCTTCTGTGATCGCACCGAGGTCCAACTCTCAGGCGAAGGCATCGCCGCCATCGTCGGCCCCAACGGCTGCGGCAAGTCCAACATCTCCGATGCGATCACCTGGGTTCTCGGCGAACAGTCCGCCAAATCCCTCCGCGGCATCAAGATGGAGGACGTCATCTTCGCCGGCACCCGCGACCGCAAGCCGACCGGAATGGCAGAGGTTTCCCTTACGCTCGTGGACCCTGAAGTCTACGACGCCAGCGGCCTCGACGCCACTCCAGAGATCGTCATTGATGACAACCTCCCCGCCGATTGGGACGAGACCAGCCTTCGACAGCAGAACGCCGAAGAGACTGAAGAAGCTGTAGCTGAAGCCCAGCCCGGCACCATTATTGAAGGTGAAGCCAAAGGCCCCCAAATCGTCTCACCCTCAACGGACTCAGAGGCAGCGGCGAACAACGTGGTCCTCAAAATCCGCCGCCGTAAATTCGGCCGTGCCCCCGTCCGCGCCGGCGAACTCACCATCACTCGCCGCCTCTTCCGCTCCGGCGACAGCGAATACCTTCTGAACGGCAAGATCTGCCGCCTCCGCGACATTCAAGACATCTTCATGGGTACCGGCCTCGGTGGCGAATCTTATGCCATCATCGGCCAGGAGCGCATCGGCCAACTGCTCAGCTCAAAACCGCTTGACCGCCGGGCAATCCTCGAAGAAGCTGCAGGCATTACCCGCTTCAAGACCAAGAAACGCCTCGCTGAATTGCGCCTCGAAGCCGCTCGTCTCAATCTATCTCGTGTCAACGACATCTTCGACGAAGTCACCCGTCAGATGACCACCCTCAAGCGTCAGGCGTCGAAGGCCGAACGTTACGGCGCCCTTCGCGAAGAACTCCGCACCCGCCTCCGCGTCGTCCTTGCCAGCCGCATGTCCCAACTCGACAGCGAGCAGAGCGCCACAACAGAAAAGATCAACACGCTGGCCACCCAGATCGAGGCGCAAGCCGCCACAGTCGAGACCATGGACACCGAGCACACGGAAGGTATCCGCACCGGCTACACCCTCGACCAGCAGATTCGCGAAGCCAACGCCCAGGCCAATCAATCTGCCGTCGAGCTCGAGCGCATCACCGCCCGCACCGCTGCCAACGCCGACCGCATCGCCGAGCTCACCAGCCGCCTCGCCACCGGCGCCGACGATCTAGCGCAAGCCCGCGAACAGCTGGCCAGCCTCGCCGGCGAACTCGAACAGCACCGCAGCTTCCTCGACAATGCCACCGCCGAATCGGCAGGCTCTCGCGAAGCTGCGCAGGTCCATCAGACTCAAGCTCATGAGGCCGTCCGCGCCGTGGCCCTGTCCGAGCAACAGGCCGAACAAAATCGCCGTGCGTCCATGCAGCTGATGCAGCGCATAGGACAGACCCGCAACGAAGAGGCCCAGGCCGAGGCCGCCCTCGCCGGCCTTGAGCGCGAAGCCGAACGCCTCGTCTCCGAGTCCGACATCGCAAAGCAGGAGCTCGAAACCCTCGGCCTCCAGCGAGGCCAGGTCGCGCTCTCCTTCGAATCCGTCACCGAACGCCTGAAGCGTCTCGAAGCAGAGATTGCCGAACTCCGCCTCCAGATAGAAGCCAGTCGGGCCGAAGAGTCGCAATCCAAGCGCCGTGGCGATCAGCTGCGCGGCGAAGTCGCAACCCTCAACGGACGCCGCAACTCCCTCGAAGCCCTCATCAAAGAACACAGCTACTCCACGGACACCGTCCGCAACATCTTCAAGACCGACACCTATAAGCAGAACACCAACGGCATGGCCGCCGTAGGCACCCTCGCCGACTTCCTCGAAGTCGACGGCAAGTACGAGAGCGTCGTCGATGAGTTCCTCCGCGACGAGCTCAATTACATCGTCGTCAAATCCTGGGACGCCGCCGACGCTGGTATGCATCTCCTCCAGACCGACGTCTCCGGCCGCGCCACGTTCCTCGTTCACCCCAACGACGCCCAGGCAAACTTTGCCTTCGCCGACGGCATGAAGAGTGCAGTCCAGACCAACATCGAAGGCATCGAAGGTCTGGTACCCCTTAAGGAGTGTGTGCGCGTCCTCGATGGATTCGGTAAATCCCTCGAGGTCATCCTGCCCAAACTCCGCGAAGGCTTCGTCGCGCCGGACTCCTACACCGCCCGCTCCCTTGCGCTCTCTAACCCCCAGGCCTTCTTTCTCTCGCCCTCCGGCGAGACCTTTCACAACGTCACCGTCACCGGCGGACGCCCCCGAGCACAAGGCCCATTAGCCCTCAAGCGCGAACTCGTCGAGGTTCAACAGAAGGTCGAGAAAGCCGAGCAGGAGTTGGCCCAGACCGACCTACACACCGCCGAGCTCCAACACCAGATCGCGTCCCTCAACACCACCATCGAAGGCAAGACCCACGAGCGCCGCGACGCCGAACGCGAGTCCGCAAACTCCGGCGCAGCCCTACGCCAGATGGAGTCCGAGGTCGCCCGTATCGAGCGCCGCCTGCAGGACTGGGCTCTCACCAGCGAACGCAACCGCGATGCCCGCAACCAGAAGGCCGATCTCATCGCCCGTCGCCAGCAGGAAGCCGCAGCCTTCGAGAACGAGCGCGCCACCCTCGAAGCCAGCCTTGTCGCTCTGCAAGAGCAACTCGACCAGCTTCGCAGCCGTCGCGAAGAGCTCCAACAGGCCGCAGCCGCAGCCTCCGCAGCCCTCGCTGGCCTCGAAGAGCGCCGTCGCAACGCCGCCGCCAACTTCGAACAGACGAATCGCATATACAACGGCCAGAACCAGCGCATTCAGCAACTCGACCAGCAATTGGCCGCCTCTGCAGCAGAAAAGCTTCGTCGCGAAGAGGAGACCGCGGCCCTCGCCGTTCAACACACCGACCTCTCCGCACTCCGCACCACCGCGGTAGCCGAAGGCGCTCGGCTCACCACGGAAGCCGCGGAGCTCCGCACCGCCATGGCCGAACTCGATCAGCGTCTGCGGACCCTCCGCCACGAGACCGAAGCCCTCCGCGAACAACGAGCAGCACTCACCGCCCGCGCCGCCAAACTCGCCTCCGACATCGAGCACATCGACGCCACCTGCCTCAACGACCTCGGCACAGAAGCCCTCGTTCTCCGCGAAGACGCCACCATCGCCCGGATCGAAGGCGATGCCCTGCACACCGAAGAAGAAGAAGCCCGCGCGCTGAAACAGCGTCTCGAAGCCATGGGTCCCGTCAACATGATGGCCCTTGAGGAGTACAACGAGACCGTCACCCGACACAGCTTCCTCGAAACCCAGCGCAAAGACCTCCTCGACTCCATCGAAAACACCCAGGCCTCCATCAAGGAGATCGACGACGTCTCCCGCACCAAATTCGACGAGGCCTTCAAGGTCATCAACGAAAACTTCTCCGTCACCTTCTCGAAGCTCTTCGGCGGCGGCCAGGCCTTCATGAAACTGACGGACGCAGAAAACACCCATGAGAGCGGCATCGACATCGTCGCCTCTCCGCCGGGCAAAAAGCTGCAAAACATCCTGCTGCTCTCCGGAGGAGAAAAAGCCCTCACGGCACTCTCGCTCCTGGTGGGCATCTTCCAGTTCCAGCCCGCGCCCTTCTGCATCCTCGACGAAGTCGACGCTCCGCTCGACGAAACCAACGTGGGCCGTTTCGCCAAACTCATCCACGACATGAGCGCATCCACCCAGTTCGTTGTGATCACCCACAGCAAACGCACCATGGCCCAGGCAGACGTCATCTACGGCGTCACCATGCAGGAGCCCGGCATTTCCAAGATCGTCAGCGTCAACCTCAACCGCCGCGACTCCTCCGACAATCGCCGTGCCGTAGCCTGAGGCGGTCGCCCACCGATTGATCCACCCTTTGCGCAGCTGGAGCGATCTACACTCGCTCCAGCGTTTTTTTCTCCGACTAACATTAGACTCATCAACCGCTACAGCTCTCCGGCTCCGCCTCTGTTCCCTCATCTCTAAAAACGGCTAATCTAAAAAGGTATGCACATACCGACTACAATTGCTGCCCTTGCGCTGCTGACGGTGGCAATGCTTCTCTTGCGAATCTTCTGGATGCGGATCAATTTTCGCCTCAGATTTTTTCTTATTCGCGGATCCATTGCGATCATCGCGCTTCATGCATTTTTCGCCGCTTCAAAGTGGGGGACCTCGTCAAGCTACATCAATGTCATCATTAATTGGCTGGCCATCGCCGGATATGAACTTCTCGTCCTCCTGTTCTCCCGACTCTCTCCAAAGTGGCTCACCACGTTGAGCGCAGTCATCCTAATCGCACCTTTATTTGCGAGCACCATCCTGCTCCCTCTCACCAGGATTTTTGAGCCCGGTACCATTCCGAGAGTGCCGATTGGCAACCATCTCTACTACAAGGTGGCGCCTTGGAGTGTCGACGGCGCCGCCAACTCTGGTGTCGACCTCGACATCCTATACAGCCCGCCCCTCGCTCCATTTCTCAGCCACCAAGTCCAGAGCCAGCCGTTCAACACGCAGGCGTGCAACGCCTTCGCATCCTTTGCCTTACTCGGCCCAACTCCACGGACGGTCATCGCTCGCTGCCCACACTGGCCAAACGAACCTCCAGGAGTCGAAGATAAGCTCCTCCAACTTCACTAATTCCAATCCGATCACTGTCTAAAGAGGTGGTACCGTCAACGTGATGCCAACAGCTCTTCTCCAAACCGATCTCGGATCTCTTCCCCTTACTGCCCGCGGCAAGGTGCGCGATATCTACGCACTCTCCGAGGACCAGCTTCTCTTCGTCGCAAGCGACCGCATCTCCGCCTTCGATCATGTCCTGGGCAGCGGAATTCCCGACAAGGGCAAAATCCTCACCCAGCTCTCTCTCTTCTGGTTCGACTTCCTCAAGTCCACCGTCCCGAACCACCTCATCACTGCAGACGCCAAGCAATTTCCCGGTGAACTGCAGCCATTTTTGAGCCAGCTTGACGGCCGCAGCATGCTCGTCAAGCGAGCGAAGATGTTTCCCGTAGAGTGTGTCGTGCGCGGCTACATCTCCGGCTCCGGATGGAAGGACTACCAGCAGACCGGTGCCATCTGTGGCATCAAGCTGCCTGCAGGCATGCGCGAATCCGACCGCCTGCCCGAGCCCATCTTCACCCCCGCCGCCAAAATCAATACTGGTGGCCACGACGAAAACATCTCGTATAAGACAGTGCAACAGACCGTAGGCCCAGCCCACGCCGACGCGCTCTGCACCCTTACTTTAGATATCTACGACAAAGCCACGAAACATGCAGCCAGCAAAGGCCTCATCCTCGCCGACACGAAGTTCGAGTTCGGTCTGCTGGGCGACACAATTATCCTCGCCGATGAAGTTCTCACCCCCGACTCCTCCCGCTATTGGCCCGCCGCAACCTACAACCCCGGCGGGCCACAGCCCTCCTTCGATAAACAATACGTCCGCGACTACCTGGAATCGATCCACTGGAACAAACAGGCCCCCGCTCCTGCTCTCCCAGACGAGGTCGTCTCCCGAACTCGCGAAAAGTACCTCGAAGCCTTCCGCCTCATTACTGGCCGTGCCGACCTTGCTAATACCTAAGACTGCATGAACCTCTTCGACTGTCTTCTCGTCGCGATCCTCGCCTACTCCACCATCATGGCTTTCGTGCGCGGCATTATCTTGGAACTCTTTTCGCTCGGCGGCCTGGTCGCCGGAATCCTGGTTGCCGGCTGGAACTACAATCACGTCGCGGTAGCGTTCGGACACCTCATTACCACTCCCGCGACTGCCCAGATCGTCGCCTTTCTCCTCATCATCATCGTCGTTATGGTGGTCAGCACCCTCCTCGGCAAGGCCCTCAATCGGACCGCGCACGCCATCGGCCTGGGCTTCTTCGATCGCCTCTTAGGTGCGCTCTTCGGCTTCGTGCGCGGGTGCCTCTTTGGGATTGCGATTCTGATGGCCATCGCCGCCTTCCTCCCACATTCTCCGTGGATTGCAAATTCCCGGCTATCTTCCTATTTCCTTGCGGGGGCGCATGCGGTATCCTTCGTTGTACCTCACGACCTTCAGCAGCAGATTCTGAATGGCGCGCAACAACTCAAGCATAACGCGCCCGATTGGATCAAACCGCTCCGGTAGAGGCAAAATGAGAGTGTGTGGTTCCAAGAAGGAACTGCAGCGAGGATAAACCTTGAAGCGCGAACTGGACGGCTTGATCACGCAGATGCACAGCGCCGGCATCCCTTACACGGAGGCCGTACGTCAATTCAAAAAGCGCTACATCCTTGAAGTTCTGGCGCAGCACAAAGGCAACCAGTGCAAAGCCGCCGAAGAGCTCGGCATGCATCGAAATACCCTCAGCCGCACTCTGGCCGAGCTCGACATGGACACCGCGCAGATCCGCAACGGCATGCGCCGGCCGCCCAGCAGCGAGCGCCCGCGCATTCAAAACATTGCCAGCGCCCGTTAGTTGCTGGCTTCGTCTAACTAGTAGCAGATGAGAATCACTCTCCAGCGTCGTGCGGTGACAAAGTGTGGAGTCACATTCGCACTCTTCGGCGTCTCCATCGCAGCACTGGGCCAGGCGCCTCGGCCTGTAGACAATACGCCAGCCAAAAACAAAACTCTTGAAGCCACCGTCGGCACACCCACAAAGCGCCAGACCCAGGCTGCCGAAGATGCCTATCTGGCGGGAGCACGCCTGCTTGAACACAACGACCTCACCAACGCGGAGATTCAGTTCGACAAAGCGGTCAAGCTCGACCCCTCCAACAATGATTACGCCATGGCGTATTCCATCACCCATGAGCGGCATGTTACCGAACTGGTAAAGGAGTCTGGTAAAGCCCGCCTCCTCGGCCAGAACGTAAAGGCGGAGACCCTTCTGGCTGAAGCCCGTCTCCTCGATCCACAGAACAGCATCGTCAGCCAGAGCGGAGCTCCCGGCGAACTCCCAAAGCTTTTTCATCCAAAGATAGAGCCCTGGATACGCGAAGGCCCAGCCATTGCCGGTCCAGTGACCCTTCTGCCCGACCCCGGTTCGAAGAGCTTTCACCTTCGCTCCGACGAGCAGGACGTCATTCGCCAGGTGCTCTCCGGTTATGGCGTCCGCGCCATCCTCGACGAATCCGTGCAACGGCAGAATATCCGCTTCGACCTGGACGACTCCCCCTACGACCAGGCCGTGCCCATCCTGCTCGACATGACCCATCTCTTTGCTGTACCGCTCGACGCGAAAAGCGTGCTTATCGCCAAAGACTCGCCGGAAAATCGCCAGCGTTTCGAGCGTCAGTTGCAGGAGACTATCTATATCCCCGGCATGACCAACGAGCAGATGGATGAGCTCGGCAACGTTGTTCGCAACGTCTTCGATGTCAAACAACTCACCGTCGACAAAAGCGCAGGCACTCTCGTCCTCCGCGCGCCGCAGGAAACTATCACCTACGTCAATCTCACCCTCGCCGATCTCATCGACGGCGGCAGCGAGGTGATGATCGAACTCAAGCTCTACGCCGTCGATAAGACCAACCAGCGCAACATCGGCGCTCAGCTTCCCCAGCAGATCGGCCTCTATAACGTCGCTTCAGCGGCACGGGATCTGGTAAACGCCAATCAAAGCCTCGTCAATCAAGCCATCGCTCAGGGCCTCATCCCGGCCGGCTCAAGCAACATCACCATCGCTCTGGCACTCATCGCCTCCGGCCTCGTCCAGAGCACACTTCTGTCGAACACCCTCGGCTTCTTCGGTGGCGGCATCACCCAGACCGGCATCACAGTCAATCAGAATTTCACTTACAATCTCGCGCTCACGGCCAGTGAAACCCAGGCTTTGAACGATATTCAGCTTCGAGTCGGCGACCGCCAGCCTGCTACCTTCCGCATTGGAGAACGCTACCCCATTACCACCGCGACCTACTCCACCGCGTCTCCCGCCCAAACCTCTGCCCTCGCTGGCGTCTCCATCAACGGGGTCAGCGCCGCCAGCCTGCTCAACGCGGCCGTTGGCTCCCCCATCACCATCCCGCAGATTCAATACGAAGATCTCGGCCTCACCTTGAAGGCAACGCCCATGGTTCAAAGATCCGGCGCCATTAAAATGCACCTCGACCTGAAGATCGAAGCGCTCACCGGCGGTGCCATAAACGCCATCCCCATTCTCAATAGTCAACAGTTTGCCTCTGATGTCACAGTCGATGACGGAGACACCGCGGTTATGGTCAGCAGTCTCACCAAGAGCGAGTCCGCCAGCATCAGCGGATATCCAGGACTGGCCACCCTTCCCGGATTTCAACAAGCCACGGCAGACACAACCACCATGGTCAACTCGAGCAACCTGATTCTTCTCATCACCCCGCACGTCACCCGCCGCCGAACCAACCTCACCGCCGGCCCACGCATTGCGATCAATTTGCCGGCGCCGTCAAGTTAGAGCTCCCATCCACTGGTAGCCACACGGTAAACACTGTGCCATGGCCCGCGCCTCGTCGTGTCCTCGTCTTTATGTATCCGCCGTGTTTTTCGACGATCCCCTTGCTCACCCAAAGCCCGAGTCCCGTCCCGGTCATCTCCTTCGTCGTCTGAAATGGCTCAAAGAGGTGTGCCCTCATCTCCGGACGAATTCCCTCACCTGTGTCCGCCACCGTAAACCGGACTCCCTTCGCTCCGCTACGCCAATGCCGCTGAGGATGCAATCGCACAAGCAACCTCGCTCCGGTACTCATTGCGTCCAGGGCGTTTCTCACCAGGTTGTTCACTACTTGCCGAATCTCGCCTTCAAGAGACAGCACGCGCGGCGACTCCATCAGCTTCATATCAGCGTCGATGCCTCGAACCATGATCCGCCCCGTATACAGGGCCATCACCGTGCGCAGCAGTTCTGCCATATCCACCTCTGCCGGTTTGCTCTGTCGTCGATTGAATCGCAGCGTCTGCAGCGTAATCTCAGTCACACGAGCCAGTTCACCCTGCGCCAGCAAAGTATAGTGCTGCACATCCTCCATCGTTTCTGATTGCCGTATAAGGTAAAGCAGATTGGTAATTGACTCGAGCGGATTATTAATCTCATGCGCGATCGATGAAGCCAGTTGCCCCACCGCAGCCAACTTTTCCGACCTCCGCAGCGCCTCGTCCTGCAGTCTTACCTGGGTCACATCCGAATTGACGGCCACGCCGCCCAAAATCTTTCCATTTAGAAAGATTGGCGCCGCGACACTTCGTATCCACCGATTCGACGTCCTCACCGTCTCGGTTGACCACTCACCGGCCAGCGCTTTCTCAAGCGTCGTAAGTTCGCTCGGAAACTCGCCCCCACTCATCATCTTGGCCACATGGTTCGACCTTATCTTGGCACCGTGAGTTGCGATATACACTCCGTGCGGCATGCTTTCAATCACCGCATCCAGCTCCGCCGTCTTCCGCTCAGCCAGTTCATAGGCCTTTCGCAGGTCCTCCTGTTGCTGCCGCAGTTCGGTCACCTCGCGAAACGTGACCACGACGCCCACGACGCAGCCCTCGACCGCCACCGGCTGCGCCGAGATCTCCGCAATGAAGGAGCTCCCATTCTTCCGGAACATCGTATCCGTCACCTGATGCAACGCTTTATTTTTACGAATCACATCGTAGATCGGACACTCCTCTCCTGGAAAATGCCGCCCATCCGGATAGTGGTGATGCACTAATTCATGCATATTCCTGCCGAGCAATTCCTCGCTGCCGAAACCAAATGTACTTACAGCCATTCGGTTGACGAAGGTACAGTTCCCTTCCAGATCCAGGCCCCAGATCCCCTCACCGGCAGAGTCCAGCAGCGCCTGCCAATGCTGCATCTGGCCTTCAGTCCCTGGTATCGGCATCGTCATTTGATTCATTTCCACCTGCAATTACGCTAAGTGCGCGTCCGTCACCAAATGAGATGCATTTTTTTCGCCTCCCGTGCACGCTAAACGATGATGGCAATGCAGTAACACGCCAACCTGCGTTGACCATACCGTACCGGGCCGCTATACTTAAGCCTGTAAGAGCGGGAGTAGCTCAGTGGTAGAGTGCTTCCTTGCCAAGGAAGATGTCGCCGGTTCGACCCCGGTCTCCCGCTCCAAATAAGTCCTGTCTGCGGTAAACTTCTCCCACAATTCAGCAGGGCAGAAGCAGACAAGCCCAGCCGAGGCGCGGTACCCAAGTGGTAAGGGAGAGGTCTGCAAAACCTTTATGCGTCGGTTCGATCCCGACCCGCGCCTCCAAATTCCTCAATCACATACCACGTGGGTGAGAAGTTCCAACAAAGCACCGTGGGGACTTTTGTGGGGACTCTATACGTCCTGAGTCTTGCGTTTGCGTGTTGACTCGGCAACGCAGCACGCTGCGAAGGCGAGTTTCTTGAGACGAAACTGCCGCTACGGGCCTTCGCTACACTCACGGTGCCTTATCATGCTTCGCCAATGACGCTCGATGATGGCTTCTTACGCGGATGCGGAGTGTGCAATCTCGACCAACTACGCTTGAATGGGATCCGTAACATAAGAGCAGGAACCGGAACTATATGTTCAAGCGGTGCTGGTGGCAGGGAGGTCGCTGGATAATATGAATCCCTTTGAACCAAAGAGAACAGCTAATTTCTCTGGACTTAACTCCGCCGAACGACGGCAGAGAAGACAATCAGACTTCAACAAAACCGTCTCCAGAACGCGTGTATCGACAGGTTGCGGTTGGACAACGCAAGCATCGGATATAGTGAGGGCGGAATGCAGCGCCCCCGTTAGGAGCGCGTCCGCATACAAGCGGAATGATCACCTCTTGCCTGTGATCGCTGACATTCACGCGACGGGTTGCACTATACTCAGCAAATTGCGAACGCTCTAAACGAGAGGGGTATCAGCGCAGCCGTGGCAGCGGTTCAGGTCCGTCGCACCCTACTCCCCGCCAGTCAAGCCGCCTAGTCGCCACATCAGTATCAGATCTACATCAAGCTTCAACGAGATCTGGATGTATGATCTCCAACTGTTGAACAGGAATAAGATTTCAACATGTACAGGCTTCTTCTGTGGGTATCGCTATTGTCGATGGCCGCAGCCTCTCAAACCCAAATTTCTGGTCAGAACGTCGATAATGTCCTGAATCCACTGCTATACACCGGTTCGGGGCAATCGCAGCTAGTTCGCTCTCAACAGGCTGCACGATTGCCATTCCTCCCGGCACGTACAATTTGACGACCCAGATCAATGTCAGCGGGAAAAAGATTCACCTGATAGGAACTGGTGTGACACTCGTTTCGACATCTGGCAATGCGATGGTTTCGGTGGGCGGTGATAAGAACAGCATTGAAGGGATCACCTTCAACCTGAACGGTGTCGCGAACTACGGTGTCACTGTGACGGGCAGCAATACGACCATTCAAGGGAATAAATTCATAGGCGCAGGAGCCTATGGTATTGTTGCCAGCTATGCCGGAAGCGGACTAGCTATTCTGAACAACAAGTTTGGGAGCGACACGAACGGACGCGCTCCCGGCCCGATGACGATCCAGTTCACGTCGCATTTCAGAGTCATTGGGAACCGCCTGTTCAATACTTCCAACTTCGGAATCCCCGTCTTGGCATCAAGCCATGGCGTGATTAGCGACAACGAATTTCATCAACCCGCCTTCACTCAGACAGTCATTGCTGTGAAGGGGCAAACTACTTTCACCGTAACGTTGCCTTCCTACGCAATCCGGTTGGGAACGCATGTGAATGGAGTTACAACAGCCATGACATCGGCTACGAACACTAATGGGAACACTTGGACGGTGATCTTAGCGACTGCGCCGTCACCTGGCGCTAGAGTGACGTTTGTGGGATGGCAGGCATTAGAGAATATCCAAGTCAATAGCCAATCGTTTGACATCTCCATAACTGGAAACTCGATGGATGGAACGGGAGACTCGGGAATCGATGTCGTATCCGACTATCATGCAACGACTTTGGGCACGGCTACGGCGACCAACAATCAGACTCTCTTCAACTTCACCGTCGCTACAGGCTCAGTGACGTTCTTTACCGGTGTGGAGATAAACGGGAAGATGCTGTCCGGATCCGAAGTCCTTAACGGAGGCCCGGTCAACATCTCGGGGAACAACTGGACGGTGACGTTAGCCGCTCCGCTACCCGCGGGTACCACGGTGTCCTTTGTCAATTTTGACATCACCGCCAACGTACCCGCAGATTATCCTGGACAGGTCGTACACAGGAAATACCGTGAAGCGTGCGGCGGCTACAGGTATAGGTGTAGAAATCGGAGCGCCAAATATCATCATCTCTTCCAATGTGATTGAGGATTGTGCTCAGTCCACGACTGACACTTCCTACTCTTCCGGGATGTTTGTGTCCAACTCGCTAGGAACTTCTATAAAGAACAACACAATCACAAACACGCTTAAGGTTCCATCAATGCTGAAAGGCATTTCACTTCTGTACACCATTCCAGACGATGGGAGCATGGATAAGCATGTAAAGGTCGGAGGAAACGTCTTTCATGGCAGTTTCCAAGATAAACTCTTCATCCCTGTCCCATCACCTCAGTTTAGGCAGTCCGGGATCGATGTAGATGGCTTGACCATTCCTTATCCAGAGGCTGTAAATACAGACAATTCCTGGACTCAGGTTCCGAACAACACGAACTATTTCACATACGCTACCAATGGCATCAGCTTAGTTCGTGACACAGCCAACAAAATGAGCGGTGTCGCATCCATTGGCTATCCTGGCAACGGCGGTAATAGCGGTCTTTTTGTAGACATTGTGGCTGCTTCCGCCAGCCTCTTCGGGTCTCATTCGATTTTGAAGGTCTCATGGTGGGCGAAGTTAACCGACGGGATGTGGGGAGTACAGCTTTGGAGTCATGCAGGCGGGATAAACGGCGAGTTCGCCGTACAGAAGATTGATATCTCCGGTGCGGGATGGAGACCATATTCGGTTTATCTCTCAACAGTGGGTCTTGATCTAAAAAGCGGCGTCTTCCTTCGCATTGTCGGTCCTGGGACGGGGAACATCCAGAAAATCACGTTCGCTTATACACCTTTAGAGAGCATTAGAAAACGCTGACAGCCTATTCACAAACTGGGGGAACAAGTGCCTCATCTGAACACACTCTATGTGTTACCTAACCCAAAGGTGTCGAAACTTCAGAGGGGTCCAAAGCTATTGCTGACATCACACCCCCGCAAAATCGCCAATGCTCTCCGCGGCTAGTCGAACCAGTTCGTTGCCAGCATTAGTACCGACATCGAGTATAGGGGAGGCTGTGGGGAGTACCTGCAAGGAAATAAAGATCAATTCTCTTTCCAATTACAAGTATTGCTAAGGTTTGCGACGACCAAGCCCGAGGCGACAGCGCGCCCTCTTTAGCAGTGATTTTTGCTACGTCCGAGCTAGTGTCTTCGCTCGCGGGTCGTGCTGGGCGAGACGTCTTAGGAGATAGTCGACCTCAGCCCGTCCTTTTGCTGTGAGCGATGAGCTTGGGGCCCGTTGAGAATCGTAGGCGATGGCGCTGCGCTTCTGCAGAACATACTTGCGGACGGCGAGACCGATTCCCTGCTGCTGCTCGTAGCGGATGAGCGGGAGATGCGCATCGAAGAGGTCGTGTGCGGCGTCGCGCTGTTCAGACTGCGAGAGCTTGACTACGTCGACGAGCATGTCGGGGAAGGCGTAGCCGGTCATCGCGCCGTCAGCTCCGCGTTCTAGCTCAAAGTCGAGGAAGAGGCCGCCGTTGCCAGTGAGAATCGAGATGGGGCGGAGCGCTCCCTCGCTCTCGAAGCTGCGCAGGGCGCTGATTTTCTCCAGGCCGGGCCAGTCTTCGTGCTTGAGCATCACGCAGGATGGATTGTCGTTAACGATGCGCTGGATGACTTTGGGCGTCATGACGACGGTGAGCAGCAGCGGGTAATCCTGAATGACGAACGGGATGTCGAGGCCGATGGCGGCGACGGCCTGCGCATAGTAGTTGACGATCTGTTCGTCGGTGCGAAGGCTTGGCGGCGGGCCGATCATGACGCCGGCTGCACCGCCCTCCATCACGCTACGGGCGAGGGAGCGCATGGCTGCAAAGCCGGGGGCGGAGACGCCTACGATGATAGGGACTTCGGCACGGCGGACGACCTGGTTAGAGATGGCGAGGGCTTCAGCGGGATCGAGCTTCGGAGCTTCGCCCATGATGCCGAGGATGGTGAGACCAGTGACGCCGCAACCGAGGTAGAAGTCGGTCATCCTGTCGACTGAGTAATAGTCGACGGCGCCATCGGGCTTAAAGGGAGTAATGGCGATGGCGTAGACACCCTTTGCGGTGTGATCGAGGAGCATCGTCTATTCATCCTTCTTCGGTGTTGTGGGGCGCCCGTCGCGCAGAAGGAAGTCGAAGTCGCAGCCTTGATCGGCTTGGAGGACGCAGTCTTCGAACAGTTTTGCATAGCCGCGCTGCGGGGTTTCGCGTTGTGGTGGTGATTGCTTCAACGCTGCCAGGCGTTGTTGTAGTTCAGAGTCGTCGATGAGGAGCTCGAGGCGCCGGGCTTCGACGTCGAGCAGAATCTGGTCGCCATTTTGGACGATAGCGAGTGGGCCACCAACTGCAGCCTCAGGCGCAATGTGAAGAACGATGGTGCCGAAGGCGGTGCCGCTCATGCGGGCGTCGGAAATACGCACCATGTCTTTGACGCCTTGGCGTGCGAGCTTCATAGGAATTGGAAGATAGCCCGCTTCGGGCATTCCGGGTGCTCCCTTGGGACCGGCGTTGCGCAGGACGAGGATATCGTCGGCGGTGACGTCGAGGTTGGAATCGTCAATGCGGTTGGTGAGGTCTTCGATGCTGTCAAAGACGACCGCTCGGCCGGTGTGGCGCATAAGGTGCGGAGAGGCCGCGGAGTGCTTGATGACGGCGCTTAGGGGGGCGAGATTGCCGCGGAGGATCGCCATCGCGCCTTCAGGTTTGAGCGGCGATGCGAAGTTGCGGATGACGTCTTGATGGGGAACAAGTTCGGCGGCGGCGATGGCGTCGCCCAGCGTGCCACCTGAGATGTTTGGGGCATCGACGTCGAGGAAGGCGGTGAGCTCGCGCATGAGGGCGGGCAGACCACCGGCGTGGTGTAGATGCTCCATGTAATGCGCGCCGGAGGGCTTGAGGTTGAGCAGGACCGGAATGTCGCGGCCGAGTTGGTCGAAGGCATCGAGGTCGAAGGGAACACCTGCGCGGCCGGCGATTGCGATGAGGTGGATAAGACCGTTCGTGGAACCGCCGATGGCCTGCAAGACAATCATGGCGTTGCGGATTGACGCGGCCGTGATGAGGTCGCTGGGTTTGGGTGTTCCGGCAATGGCGATTTCGGTGGCGCGCTTGCCGCTGGCTTCGGCGATGCGGCGGCGGTCGGCGAGAGTGGCTGGCGCGGCGGCGCTCATAGGGAGAGCGAGTCCGAGTGCTTCGACGATGCAGGCCATCGTGCTGGCGGTGCCCATGACGGAGCAGGTGCCAACCGATGGACAGAGGCGACCGCTGATGGTTTCGATCTCGACAAGGTCGACGCTGCCGGCGCGGTGCTGCGCCCACATGCGGCGACAATCGGTGCAGGCCCCGAGGACCTCACCTTTGTGATTGCCAACGACCATCGGACCGGTCTGCAGAACTACTGCCGGAAGGTCGGCGCTGGCGGCGGCCATGACTTGTGCGGGGAGGGTCTTGTCGCAGCCGCCGATGAGGACGACGGAATCCATGGGCTGCGCCTTCATCATCTCCTCGGTATCCATCGCCATCAGGTTGCGAAGGAACATAGAGGTGGGATGGGCGAAGCTCTCGCCGATCGAAATGGTTGGGAAGACCATGGGCAGACCACCCGCTAGCATGACGCCGCGCTTCACGCTTTCGATGAGGTCGGGGACATTGCCGTGGCAGGGGTTGTAGTCGCTGAAAGTGTTGGTGATGCCGATGATGGGCCGCTCGAGCGCATCGTCAGAGTAGCCCATGGCCTTGATGAACGCCTTACGGAGGAAGAGCGAGAAACCGCCGTCGCCGTAGCTGGTCAAGCCTTTGCGTAAACCTGTGGTCATATCTCTGCCCCTGTGGTTTGGAAGGTTGGCGATTTTGCAGGGGTGAGCGTGAGGATGAGGACGGACGAAGCGATCATGCAGGCCGCGACGAGGAAGAGGCCGGAGTTGAGCGTGCCGGTGTAGGTTTTTAGGAAGCCGATGATGGCAGGGCTGAAGAAGCCGCCGAGGTTGCCGGTGCAGTTGATAAGTGCGATGCCAGCCGCTGCAGCGTTGCCGCCAAGGAACGATGTAGGGAGTGCCCAGAACATGGCTAATCCCGTGATAACCCCGGCGACAGCGAGCACGAGACCGAACATCGTGGTGGGCGTATTAGTGCCGGCTTGTGTGCAGAGGATAAAACCCATTGCAGCCACGATGTTTGGCAGGATGATGTGCCAGCGTCGCTCGCGAGTTTTGTCGGAATGGCGCCCAACGAACATCATGCAGATAAGCGCACAGGTGTACGGGACAGTTGTGAGCATGCCGATGTGGAATGCGTCTTTGACGCCGGTCTGACGGATGATGGTGGGCTGCCAGAAACCGATGGCATAGGAGCCCATCTCCATACCAAAGAAGATTGCGCCGAAGAGCCAGACACGTGGACTCGTAAACACGGAGCGAATTGAAACATGAGTTTTAGAGATGGCTTCTTCGTGAATTTCGGAGGCTACGGTGGCTCGTTCGCGTTCAGAGAGCCACTTGGCTTCGACTACGCGATTGTCGAGGAAGAAGAAGATGACGACGCCGAGGAGGATTGCGGGGATGGCCTCCAGGATGAAGAGCCATTGCCAACCTGCCATGCCCTTGCTGCCGGCGAAATGCTGCATGATGAAGCCGGAGAGCGGACCGCCGATGATTCCGGAGACGGGGTTTCCGGTCATCAGCAGAGCAATCATTGCGGCTCGGCGATGGGCTGGGAACCAGTAGGTGAGGTAGAGGATCATGCCGGGGAAGAAGCCTGCTTCCGCAACTCCCAGCAGCAGGCGTGCGGTGTAAAACTGCATGGGTGTGCGCACCAGCGCTGTTAGCGACGAGATGATGCCCCAGGTGACGATGACGCGGCAGATCCAGACGCGCGCTCCGACCTTGTGCAGCATGATGTTGCTGGGGATTTCGAAGGCGAAGTAGCCGAGAAAGAAGATGCCGGCGCCAACGCCATAGACGCTATCGCTGAACTTGAGATCGCCCAGCATCTGGAGCTTGGCGAAGCTTACGTTGACGCGGTCGATATAGGCGATGATGTAGCCGATCACGAGGATCGGCATGATGCGCCATGCGACCTTGCGGTAGAGCGCATCGCCGACACGATCGAAGGAGGTTTTCGGCGCTGTATAAGCTGCGGATGACAAACTTCAACTCCGATCTCTACCGGGCTAGTCTACCGATTTATCCTGTGCTGCGCGAAAGGCCGCGTACCGGGCTTTGGTCTCGGCGTTGGGTGGGTAGAGTCCGGGTAGCGGAAGGCCGGAGCGGACTTCGTCGATAATCCAGGCTTCGAGTTTCTCCTGCTCGACTGCGGCTTCGACGACTTCGTCGAGGAGCGCGGCTGGGATGACGACGGCTCCGTCGTCATCGACGACGATGATGTCGTCGGGGAAGACTGCGACGCCACCGCAGGCGATGGGCATCTGCCAGCCCACGAAGGTGAGTCCAGCGACGGAGGCGGGGGCTGCAGTGCCCTGGCACCAGACGGGCAGATTGGTGCGAAGAACGCCGGCGACGTCGCGGATGACGCCGTCGGTGATGAGTCCGGCTACTTCACGGACGCGGATACGTTCGCAGAGGATGTCACCAAAGATTCCGGCGTCGGTGACGCCCATAGCGTCGACCACCGCGACGCATCCAGCGGGCATGCATTCGATGGCGGCACGGGTTGAGGTGGGAGATGCCCAGGACTCGGGCGTGGCAAGGTCCTCGCGTGCGGGGACGAAGCGCAGGGTGAAAGCCGGACCGACGACGCGGGGTTGGCCGGGTCGCAGGGGTTTGGTGCCGCGCAACCAGATGTTGCGCAGGCCTTTTTTGAGCAGAACCGTAGTGAGGGTTGCGGTGGTGACACCGGTGAGGGTGTCGACTGTTTTCTTGTCCAATGGCATAGATTTTTGAGTGCTCCTAAATGCAGGGGATCATGCCGCCATCTACGCGGATGACGGAACCGGTGATGTAGGCGGCGCGCTCGCTGGCGAGAAAGGCTACAACGTCGGCGTACTCTTCCGGTTTGCCGTAGCGGCCGAGTGGGATGGTGCCCTGACTCTCGGCGGCAACTTCTTCGGCGCTCCGTCCTTCGCGCTTGGCTTTGGCGTTGTCGAGGGTTGCGACGCGGGATGTGGCGATGCGGCCAGGCACGACGATGTTGGCAGTGATGCCGTCTTTGCCGACCTCGCGGGCTAGCGTCTTCGACCAACCGACGAGTGACAGGCGCAGCGCGTTTGAGATCGCGAGGTTCGGGATGGGCGATATGACACCCGACGATGTGCTGGTGAGGATGCGGCCCCAGCCCCGAGACTTCATGCCGGGGAGGACGCAGTCGGTAATGGCGATGATTGAGAGGACCATCGATTGAAATTGCCTGGCCCAGAGCGCGGGGTCTTGACCGGCTGCCGAGGCTGGGGGTGGGCCGCCGGTGTTGTTGACGAGGATGTCTACAGGGCCGAGCTCGCTTTCGATCTTCGAAGTGTTTGCGTTGATCACTGAAAGGTCAGCGAGGTCCCAGATCAGGCCGATGCATTTGCCGCCGATCGCTTTGAGCTCCGCGACTGTGCCGTCGATTGAAGTCGATCCGATGCCTGCTACGGCGACGTTTGCGCCTTCAGCGGCAAGGGACTTAGCGATAGCGCGGCCTAGTCCGCCGCCTCCGCCAAGCACCAGGGCAGTCTTTCCCTTTAGTCCAAAATCCATACTAAGTTCCTCGTAACTGCATAATACTTGGCGTGGTGATGCTTACGAAGTGTCCCCGGCTAAAATGTCCCGTTGGCAAGGAGGGTATTCCAAATGCTGAAGACGATTTTTCTTGGCCTGATGCTTTGTGTCGCTTCTGCGGGATTCGCGCAGGAGAATCCTCTGGCTGGCGCGATTGATTTTCACGTCCACACGGCCTCCAGGCAGCACGCCGCGATCGATTGATGCGATCGACCTTGCGCGACTTGCGAAGAGCCGTGGGATGCGCGGCCTGGTGCTGAAGAATCACTATGAACAACGCATTGCTTATGTGCCGTTCTTCCCGCTGTGAGGTTTCAGCCCGTTACAATCGTCGGCACTCAACGCAGCAGCAGCATCACTCAAGGCCACGCCGATGCAGGTTGCGCTGGCATGGCTGCTTCAGCGTTCCCCCAACATCCTGCTGATCCCCGGGACGTCATCTGTTGAACACCTCAGAGAAAACCTTGAGGCTGCAACCCTTCAACTTTCTCCAGAAGTCATCGCCAGTCTTGACCTGATCGGCGAAAATTCTCCGGCGGACTGAGGTGCGGCTTTTACTTGAAATGACGCCACAGTCGCTTGCGGCAAACGGAACTCTTCCCAAGATGTCTCCGGCCCGCAAACCGGTACATAATCATCCGCGCTCAAGCCACTGATTCTTCAATTGTTACCGTTACTGCTAAATTTCTTTCCGCGTTTTCTGCCCAAAATCCGCATGTCAAGCCCCAAAACAGTCTAATCAACTGAACCTAAACAACATCCGCGTGGCGTGTTAGTTTCACTCGACCCGGTATAATAAATACATAGATCAAAAACAAGCGGAGCCCCGCAGGGATAGAGACCCCTCCGTGGCTAACTCTTTTGTTTGCACATATTTGGCCGTAAGCCTTTTGTTATGACGATTTTGCAGAGAACAACATGCCGTAAGTTATTGATTCCAGCAATTTTATCGCCGGGCAATGGGGGGCACCCTAAGCAACAGGCACACCTTATTGATTTACGCCACTAGCCAGGAACCCACCATCGACAACAAGGATCTCGCCCGTGACAAACGCCGAAGCATCGCTCGCCAAAAAGATCGCCGAACCAACCAGCTCCACGGTCTTTCCGAACCGCCCCATCGGCGTCCGCATTAGCAACTCCTTACCACGGTCGCTTTCATCCAGCAGCTTCTGGTTCAAAGCAGTCCGGAAAACTCCGGGCGCAATCGCATTCACCGTCACGCCATGCGAGCTCCACTCCACCGCCAGCGACTTCGTCAACGCCCCGACCGCAGCCTTGCTCGCCGCATACGCGGTTACTTCCTTCAAACTCACAAACGTGTTCAGCGAAGCGATATTGATGATCCGTCCATAACCGCGATCCAGCATGTGTTTGCCGAAGATCTGGCACGCGCGCAGCGTCCCCGTTACGTTCGTATCCATAATGTCGTCCCAGGTATCCTCTGCAACTGTCAGCGTCGGCTCCCGCTTGATCTTGCCCGCGGAATTGATCAGGATATCGACCTTGCCGAACTCTTTCACCGTCCCATCGAGCAGCGCCAGCAGGCTCGCGCGATCCGCCACATCCGAAGTCAACCTCAACGCCCGGCGGCCTGTGGCTTCAATCGCCTTCGCCGCCTCATCCACCTGCTCCGGCCGCCGTGAGCTCGCCACCACGTCGGCGCCCGCCTCCGCCAGCCCGACCGCCATCGCCAACCCTATACCTGACGTACCACCCACAACCACAGCTGACTTCCCGCTCAGGTCAAACAACGGATGCCCCATTGAAAACGTCCTCTCTCATTTTAAAATCTGCCGTGTTGCCACATCCTGCACCGCCAAAACATTCTCCAACAGGTGATTCACAATCGCCTGCGGTGGACGGTCATTCACAATCCGAAAAGCATCCGTCGGTCTCTCCAGCGTTGCCAACTGGCTGTCCAGAAGCATCGGGTTCATATATTCATGCTTCCTCGTCGCCAGCCGCTTCGCAATCAACTCCTTCGGCCCATCAAGAAATATAAACTGGATATGCGTCAACGGAATGCCTGCCTCCAGCGTCTCGTGGTACTTCGACTTCAACGCAGAACACGCCAGCACTCCATTCTTCCCTTCCCCATCCCAGTTCCTCAGCAACTCATTCAAGGTCTGGAGCCAGGGAGCCCGGTCCTGGTCCGTCAGCGGATGCCCCTCAGCCATCTTCTGCTTTGAGGCAGGAGAAAAAAAATCGTCGGCATCGGCAAATATCCATCCCATTCGTTCAGCAAGAAGCTTCCCGATCGTGGTCTTTCCGGAACCGCTTACGCCCATCACCACCACGATCATCACATCTCCAGAACACAAAGACCGGCAGCGCCGACATCGTCTTCAACGCGTCCCATCTCTCCTACCTCTGAATGCGCGCAGAACCTCCGCTGGCAAACGCTCTCACCTGCTCAACCGTGGCCATCGTCGTATCCCCCGGGAACGTCGTCATAAGAGCACCATGAGCCCATCCCAGTTTGATCGCCTCCTGAGGAGGCTCGCCGTTCAGGAGTCCGTAGATCAATCCGGACGCAAAGCCGTCTCCGCCGCCAACACGGTCATGCACATGCAATTCGGTCGTGGGCGCAAAGACTGCTTCCCCGTTGACCCACGCAACTGCACTCCAACTGTGGTGATTGGTGGTATGCACCTCTCGCAACGTAGTCGCGACAACTTTGATATTCGGATGGCGCGCGACAACTTGATTGATCATAGATAGGAAAACCGATGTATCCAGCTTGGAGCTTGTAGCGACTTCCGGTCCCTCGAACCCGAGACCCTTCTGCAGATCTTCCTCGTTGCCGACCAGTACGTCGACGTTATTGGCGATCTCCCCGAGCACTTTATGAGCGCGCTTCATCCCGCCCACGGTCTTCCAAAGCTTCTCGCGGTAGTTCAGGTCGAACGAGCAAATCGCTCCAGCAGCCTTCGCAGCCTTCATCGCTTCAATCACCAGATCCGCCGTTGTCTCCGAAAGCGAAGCAAAGATGCCGCCACTGTGGAACCAACGCACTCCTTCTCCGAAGATCGCCTTCCAGTCGAAATCACCCGGCTTGAGCTGACCTGCCGCTTCATTGCAGCGGTTATAGAACACCACCGGCGCACGCACACCCAGCCCTTGATCGCTGTACACGGTCGCCATATTCGGCCCACGCGTGCCGTCATGCTCAAAGCGCTTGTAGTAAGGACGCACCCCCATCCCTCGTACACGTTCCGCGATCAAGTCTCCAATAGGATACGAGACCATTGCTGTCGCGACTCCCGTTCGCAATCCGAAGGCATCCGCCAGATTCGCCGCGACATTGAACTCGCCACCGCTGACGTGAATCGTAAACTGCGAAGCCTTGCGGAACGGAATAATTCCAGGATCAAGGCGATGCACAAGCGCCCCAAGCGAAAGCAGATCAAGCGAGCCTTTTTCGGGGATTTTGAAACCAAGATTCATGTTGTTGCTCCTCTTTGATTCTCGATGCCTATCGGAATCGAGCTTACTGGTGATCCTACGGTCGATGGCTCCACTTATCTTCCAAGAAAAAGCGGCTTGATGTGTCGCTCAAACAGATTGGTTGTCACATTCCGTGCAACGACCTCTTCGTTTGCTTCGAGTGCATTCAGATATCGTTCTCCCATCTTGGCAGCCACTTTGAAACCAACATGCAAGAGCTGACGAAAACTCGGATTATAGGCGTTGTTGCTCTGATCGTGTCGCAGCGCCGACGTATATTGTGCGCTCGTCCAACCCTTAACCTCTTCCGGCTTCGGCAGCTGTGTCGGATCGATGTCGATCACGGTGGCGTACGGCGCACACAGCTCTTCCCGATGTGCATAAGCCTCAGCATAAACCTCCTTCGCAATCTCCAATCCAGTCCCGCCGGCCTCCGCCAGTCCTATCAACTCTTCGAGCCACGTCGTGCCTGCCGTCTTCAAATGCACGCCAGCATCAAACTTCTTCACCGCATCATGAATCACTTTGTAGATCGAAAACTTGTCCGAGCCGGAATGCACGCTCAGCTTCAGATTCTCAGGCAGGCCATACGTCTTCACAGCAAAGGCAATCGCCGCCAGATCTTCATTGAACTCCTTCGCGAACTGGGACTCATCGCCAACATAATCTACACCCTTATTGAAGCGGCCGGTAAACTTTGGTGCGATGGTCTGGATGGGGATCTTCTCATCCGCAATCGCCGCCAAAATAATCAACAGCTCGACTGGCGTCTGCGGCGAATCGGTCTCGTCCATCGAGACCTCAGCTACAAACCTGTCTGCACCCTTGTTTTCGACCAGAAAGCGATAGATCATCCCCGCGTGCTGCACCGCCGCCAAAAATTTATTCGCCACTCCCTCCACGAATACTGGATCAGTGTTGACCGGGGCCTTAATGCCCGGAATCTTGACGGAGCCAACCAGTTCCGGATGCCGTTTCAAGAACGCCGCGACCTCGCGTGCATCCGCGGGCTGTCCAATCAGATCTGCTACGTCAAGCGTAAAGAAGTCGCATGGATCCAAAAATCTGGCAACCGTCTTCAAATTGATATGGTCCGCATCCAGAAAGTACGGCTTCGTCCACCCTAACTCCTTCACTGCCTGATCGGCTGCGAGCCGCGTCTGGCTCGGTTCGGAGCCTATAATCATGTGCTCCCGATTCGATTTGTTCCATACCGGTACTACCTCAACCCCGGCATCGGCGGCAAGCATACACGCCTGAAGCTGTGCCTTGGCCTGATGTGAAAACCGGTCCCCCACGCCCACCGAAAACCTTGGAAGCTTCAATCCTTCACTCATTTGCAACACCCTTCTTCAACTTATTGGTCTAACCAATTCGAGACGGTTTCTAGAATACCCTATTCTTCCCTCCTTACGGCAAATCAGATTAATTGCTGAAGCGGCCTTTGTGGGCCCAGAGTCCCAGGCCGGGGTTGGAGATATAGAAGATCTCTTCTCCGCCTATTGTGTTCCAACCGTCTTTGAGGGCTTCGGGGTTGTATTTCGCTGTCATCTCGGTCAGGTCGCCGTACTTGAAGTGAACTCCTTCGATCTCCTCGCGGGTCAGATGGCCGGGGCAATAACGAATCGTGAAACGTCCTTCGCTTGAACCGTGGATCAAGTGGGCTGCTGCACTCAGATTTCCAGCCAGGTGGGGATCCTCTCTTACTGCTTCGAGAGTTCGTGGGGTTCCGCAATAGCCATATTTACGGATCAGCACGTCGATGGCGGCATCTTCGCCAAACTCATGAACTCCCGGCGCCAAAACAATCAGTTCGGCGTTGTCTGCAAGCGCCATTCGGGTTCGGTAAACGCTCTTGTTGCCGAGCCATGTGCTCTTGAATTCGTGGGGGTCAAGAAAGACGACTGCTTTCTTGATCTCGCGATCCATCATCTTGAAGTTCACTTTGAGACTCAGGGCTGCCGCAAGTTCAAAGCACTCGGTATCATCGCCTATGTAAAGACCACGAATGACCAGATTCCCTTCCGCATTCTTCCCCACGACAGTCTGTACGTAAACGATGGGCAGATTCTTTGCGAAGTGGTCGCTGGCGTAGTTCAGTACGCGGCGCACGGGCGTGTCGGCGCGGCCCATCATGCGTTCCATCCCGTAGACGGCGCCCAGGAAATGGCTGCGGTGGATGCCAATGGAGCCGCCGGTGCCTACGAAGATGTTCTTGTTGTAGTTCGCCATACCAACGACTTCGTGGGGGACAACCTGGCCGATGGAGAGGATCAGGTCGTGGCCGCCATCACGCAGGAGTTTGTTTACCTGTGCGGGCCAGGTGTAGTCGAGTTTTCCTTCGCTCACTTCATACATGAAGTCGCCGGGGACCTCGCCTAGCGTGACGATGTCGTTTCGCCAATCGTGGACACGGAACAGAGCGTGCGGAGTGGCGCCGTACATGGTGGCGATCTCCTGATCTGTCATCGCCTTATGGGTCCCGAGCGCAGGAAGTACGTCGACTAACTTGTTTCCGTAGTATTGCCATGCCATTTCAGTGAGCATGCCGCTTTGCGAGTGCATGCGGGTGAAATCGGGGGGGACTGCGAGGACTTTTTGGCGGGGGCCGAGTTTGTCGAGGGCCTGGAACAGGTTCGACCGCACTTCTTCTGCGGACATTTCGGTGGTTGGGCTGCCGGCGGCGAAAAAGAGGCTCATATGTTGTTGATCTTACTCCGGTGCGCAGGTGGGTTTTGGGGTTCGAATTTGACAAAAAAACTTGTGGGGGCCGGGCTGCGGCTTGTGGCTGTTTTGCGGGCGTTTTTGAAGGGGGTTTCTGAAAAATCGTGCGTTTTTTGACGGTAATTTGCTGGTGAAATTGTGGTGATTGTGTGGTGGATCGTGGTTCGAAGATGGCGCTTATTTGAGGGCTGAAAATTTTCACTTTTTCTAATTTTATTTTTGGACGGACCACTGTGTCAGAGCTTTTACGGCCAGAAGCTGGCGGCTTCCATACTGCTGTCTTCACTGGCTGGCCCAGCAAAAGTTTGTGAGGTCATCGGGCCGGTCATCGCATCAGATTTGCGTAAGGGTTGAGGCAGTGTTTCAATGACAGTGTTGCGGAAGTTTCTATCCATCGCGTTGCTGGCCATTTTGGGCTTGCCTTTCGTGTCTCCACTCTTTGCTCTTAATGCAACGGGCGATAGAGGTGTGCATGCATGCTGCCGCCGCGGTGGAAAGCATGAATGCATTGCGAGCGCGGGGATGAGGGTGGCGCTTTCGCAGCACACGCCAGCGTTCAGCGCTCCGGCGCAGAGATGTCCGTACCGCCCGGCTTCCATGGTGGTGGTTCACGGCGCCAGCTTTACCGTGCCAACGGCAAAGGCGGTTTACGCGGGATTAATCGCTCATCCGGCGGTTGTGGCACAGACTGAATCCAAACTGCGTATCTCCGGCAGCCGTTCGCGACAGAAGCGCGGACCTCCGACCTCGTTCGTTCTCTAGCTCCCTCCCAAAAGCGATTTGCCCGAGCAGTTTGGCCCTGCACCCGTTAACACGAGTCCGTGGAATTCACGGAGGACCCTTCCTCTCCAGCGACCTGCTTATGGCATCGATTTTTGGCCTGCTGCGAATGCTGCCACCAAAGGCCCGGAGACGACGATGTTCCGATTTACCCGAATTGCGGTCTTTTTGTCCCTGACACCGCTCTCAATCGCACCGGCAGCGATTTGCGCGCAGGAGACTCTTACGAATGCCTCTGTCACGGGCCGCGTGCTCGATCCGAGCGGCGCCCTCGCCGCTCATGCCACGATTACCGCGCTCCAAATCGCAACAAATGAAAGCTACGTCATTCAAGCCGACGGACAAGGCCGCTTCCGGCTGCCATATCTTCCCGCCGGGGAATATCAAATCAGCGCACAGGTTGAGGGATTTTCCAAGACATCCCGCCAGGTGCAACTCAACGTCGGTTCCGCCTTCGACATTACACTGCAACTCAAACTCCCTACGGCGGACACCGACATCAAGGTGACTGCAGAGCCGCCTGTCATCGAGGGAAATCGAAGCCAGATCAGTCAGACGTTACTTCAGCCCGAGATAGCGAACCTTCCGTATGAGGGCCGAAATTATCTTGACCTGGCCCTTCTATCGCCGGGTGTCTCGCCAACGAATACGGCCAGTACACAGACACTCGCCGAGACATCGGAAGTAGTGGGACAGGGCTATTCCATCAATAGCCAACGCAATTTTTCAAACAGCTTTATCGTCGATGGCCTTTCGGACAACGACGATGCAGCTGGAGTCGCCGGCAATGTATTCAGCATGGATGTGGTGCAACAATTTCAGGTTGTCACCTCCGGAGGACAGGCAGAGTTCGGGCGCGCGCTCGGCGGCTACTTCAATCTGATTACGAAGAGCGGCACCAACCAACTTCACGGGACCGCATATGGGTTTCTGCGGAACCAGCGGTTGAATGCCGATAACGCTCTTTCCGGCAACAAGCTCCCGTTGACACAGGGGCTGTATGGCGCGAGCCTGTCAGGTCCACTGAGAAAAGACCGCACCTTTCTCTTTGGCAACTTTGAAGAGGGCCGGCTGAACACTGCAGGCATCATCACCGTTACTCCGGCGAATGCGTCCGCAATCAATGCCCGTCTCGTAGCGGTGGGATATAAGGCGCCTCTGCTTCCGGTCGTCACGACTCCGACAACGCTCTATCCGACAACACTCCACACCGACACTTTTTTTGCACGTGGCGACCATCGCTTCAACCAGAACGATCAGTTCGAGATTCGTTACAGCCTGTACAAGCTGAGCAGCGCGAACGCTCGCGGGGCCGGCGGCCTGAACGAGGTCAGCAACGGAACGTCGGTTTACGACACCAATCAAACAGTTGCGATGAGCAATGTCGCTACTCTGTCTCCCAATACCTTCAATGAGACGCGGGGCCAGTTCAGTTACGATAATTTGACGGCCCCGCCGAATGATCAGATTGGGCCGGCGGTGACGATCTCAGGTTTGGCTACCTTCGGTCGATCCACCTCTTCTCCGACTGCGCGCCTCAATTACCTCTACGAGGCCGTTGACAATTTAGTGATGCAGCGCGGAGTGCATACGGTAAAGGTCGGCGTGGACTTCCTGTACAACGACGACACGATCACCTACCCGCAGTCGCTTCGGGGCTCTTACAGCTTTTCATCGCTCGCGAGTTTTCTCGCAGGAACGTACAACTCACAAGGGTACACACAGAACTTCGGAAGTCCCACAGTCCAGCAGAGCAATCCGAACCTGGGCTTCTATGCGCAGGATGAGTGGAAGGTGAGCCCGTCGCTCACTCTGAATGCAGGTGTCCGTTACGATCTGGAGTGGTTGCAGACCATCAACACCGACAGGAACAATATCTCACCTCGCGTAGGTTTCGCCTGGTCCCCTTTTGCGACGGGCACGACCGTCGTGCGTGCCAGCTACGGTCTCTTTTACGATCGGGTGCCACTACGGCCGCTGGCGAACGCTTTGCTCTCGGCGAACAACACAACGGACCCAACTCAGGGTCGCTTCTTCAGCTATACGTTCTCTCCAAGCGATGCGGGCGCACCGGTGTTTCCTTCGGTCGCTGCGGCCCCACCCGCCGCCGCGAAGCCAAACTACGCTCTTATGCAGCGGAACATCCAAAACCCCTACTCGCAGCAGGCGAGCCTTGAGGTTGAGCAGCAGATTTCTCCAACCAGCACCCTTGGCATCAGCTATCAATACCTGCGCGGGCTGCATCTGATCAGTTCCATCAATACCAACATCAATGTCGACGGAACGCGGCCCGATCCGACCCGAGGCAATGTAAAGCCCTATAGCTCGATCTTCGATTCGTACTACAACGGCCTGGCAGTGTCGTTCCTGCAAAGACCGGTTTCGTGGGGCTCTGTTCGCATCTCCTATACCTGGTCCAAGGCCATTGACGATGTCGGAGAGTTTTTCTTCAGCTCTCCCATCAACAACTTCTATCCGGGCCAGGACCGGAGCCGCTCGGACGATGACCAGCGGCACCGCGTCGTCTTCAACGCGATTTTGAACTCACCCACAGGTCCTGCGAGTGGTTGGGTCGATCACATCACACACGGTTGGCAGTTGAGCGGAGTCCTGCAGTACTATTCACGCCTGCCGTTCAATATCACCACGGGCACGAATACAAAGCAGGCGACAACGCAAAGGCCATGTGCTCCTGGATTTAGCCTGACTGCCAGTGGGGGATTGAATCCATGCACTGAAGCTCTTCCCGGGGCGGTGATCGGGCGTAATGCTGGGATTGGATTTGACTTCTTTAACTTGAATGCCCGCTTGAGCCGCACCTTTGCCTTGACGGAACGCGTGAAGCTACAAGGCATTGCCGAAGCTTTCAATACGCTCAACCATCGCAATGACATGATCCCGAATGGAACATGGGGAACAGGAGTGTATCCCACAACCCCCAATGCGACGTTCGGACAAGCCATTGCAGTCGGGGATGCTCGAAGCATCCAATTGGCAGCGAGGATCAGTTTTTAAGGTGCGACATTCGAGCCTGGGGAAGAGAGGAAATGAAGTCAGCGGGCGGTGGCTGAGACTTCGGGACTTGCTGTACCTGCGCCCATCAGAACGAGTGAGCGCTGGGCGAAGGGGGAGTAGACGAGAAACGTCATGCACGCCAGGGCCAGTCCGTAGTTGATGTGATGCAGCAGAAGGAATGGCGAGAGCGACCACAACAGATCAAAGGGCAGGAGAAGCCACCAGATCTTCCGGAACTTTTCACGGAGGCCCGGTGCGTAGAAGAGCACGGCGCAGATAAGGAAGGTGCGGACTGGAATCAGGATTGTTGCCGTGATCATTGTGACGTTGAAGGCCTGCCCAGCAAATGGCAGCGCTGCGAAGAGCTGGTTGATCTCATCGAGATTGGCGAGTGCGCCTATATAGAAGGCCAGGTACATGGCCTGGAGGAGGATGAAGAGCGTCTGGACCACGAGATGCGGAGTCTTGGGGAGATCCGCCGGTGTTGCCAATACCCGGTCGATCAGACGCGGCCTGGATTCGGCGGGAGCTACGGGGTTGGCTGGAGCTGCGGCAGCCTCTTCGGAGAGAGGGAGCGCAGGAGCGGCGGTTGGAGCATCTCCGTTCAGTGAGATTCGCTCGACGGGTGCGACGAAGCGATAGCCCCGGCGAGCGAGGGTTTCGATGAATCTTGAGTTAGTGGCCTTGTCGCCGAGGGCATCGCGAAGGCGGTTCACCGCTGAGTTGACACCGTGCTCGTAGTCGACGAAGGTGCCGTCGGGCCATAGCTCGCGGCTGATCTCTTCTCGCGTGAGAAGTTCCCCGGGACGCTCGAGCAGCATGACGAGAACCTGAAAGGGTTGCGAGTGGAGCTTGATGCGGACTCCCTTTCGGCGGAGCTCACCGGTGGTCGAGTCTGCCTCGAAGACTCCGAAGCGATAGCGCCTGGCTGGCTGGCTTTCCGTCATGACTGGCACTTAGTGTATCCAATGCGAGGCTCGATTCGGGGTTCTTATGCCGGTGAGAGATTCGCGCAAGTCGATTGCCTGCAGCTGCTTGTACCGTGAGAATTACTTTTTTATCGCGTGAGGTTCCTTGCATTGCATCCAACGTGGAATCGGGGCAAGTTGAAGGGCATGGAACGGCGAGTTTGCGTAAATCTTCGGATAGTTTTTGTGGTCTGCGGGTTGTTGCTCCTCCTTGGGGCGCCGCATCCAGTGTTGGGTGAGCCGACGCTTGCGGCTGTCTCCGCCTTCAACTCTTACAGTAGGGCAATAGAGACGCGGCTCGCGCAGCAACACCGATCGCAGATTGAGTTTCTGGCTTTGGCGGCCACCGGTCCAGAACGCGAGGAGAGTCGCCTGCGCCGGGGAGAGTTTATTGTCGAGCAGCTTACGCCTTCGACGGGTAGCGAGTTCTCGGGTGCCTTGCTGCACCACTGGCGTGGCACTGCGTTTGCTCCTGGAGCCAGAGCCGTGGACTTTGAGCGGCTGATGCGGGACTTCAACGCGTATCCGCAACACTTCTCTCCCCAGGTAATTCGAGCGAGGGTGATCGCCGACGGCGGAGACCGGATGGAGGCTTCGATGCGTCTGCGGCAACGGCACGTGATCACGGTGGTGATGGATACGGCCTACGACATTGAGTTCGGCCGACTGGATAGGCGGCATGGCTACAGCATCTCGCGGAGCACGCGGATTGACGAGATTGAGGCACCCGGCACCAGCGTGGAAAGGACGCTGAGTGCAAATGAGGAGCATGGCTATCTGTGGCGGATGAACACGTATTGGAGTTATGCGGAGCGCGACGGTGGGCTTTACCTGCAGATCGAGGCCGTGTCGTTGACGCGTTCGATTCCGCACGGTCTTGGCTGGGCAGTTCGGCCCTATATCGAGAGCATTCCGCGCGAGTCGCTGGAGTTCACGCTGCGCTCTGCATGCAATGGGCTTCGGAAATAGCGGGAGATAGCAGATTGCTGCGGTGAATTGCCGCTTTTGGAAGGGACGCACGAATGACGGATCAAGCAGTAGCGACGAAGGATGAAGTGAACTTTGCGCCGGCGCGGCGGATCAATCAGGCTTTGACGGCTTCGGTTGAGAAGCGGGCATTGCAATGGATGGCTCGTCGTGCGCCGCGATGGCTTAGCTCCGATCAACTGACTGTGCTGGGCCTGAGTGCACAGGTTGGAGCGGGAGTGGGCTATGCGCTATCGCGCTACAACAGGTATGCGCTGCTGCTGGTCAGTCTGTGCCTGGTGCTGAACTGGTTCGGCGACAGCATGGACGGCACACTGGCTCGGGTGCGCGGCCAACAGCGTCCGCGCTACGGTTTCTATGTCGACCATATGGTGGACATCCTGGGGGCGATTGCGCTGATGGGCGGGCTCGGCCTTTCCGGCTTTGTGCATTGGCAGACGGCGATTGCGATGTTGATCGCGTTTTTGCTGCTGGCTAGCGAGAGCTACCTGGCTACGTATACGCTCTCCCGCTTTCAACTCTCGCAGGGCGTCTTCGGTCCGACTGAGATTCGCATTCTGCTGATCATTGGCAATCTGGCGCTGTTGCACAGTCCATATTCGACGGTATTCGGGCATACGATGCTGCTGTTTGATCTGGGAGGAGTGATCGCTGCGGTCTGCATGTTCGCGACCGCGATCGTTCTGACAGTGAGCCATACGGCTCAACTGTACCGTGAGGAGCCGCTGGCATGAATACGGTCATTCGCTGGGGGAGGTTTAACCTGGTGGGCGCGATGGGCATGGCGGTGCAGTTGAGTGCGCTCACGTTGTTCAATCGTTGGACTGGTGGTCGCTACCTGCTTTCATCGGCTGCGGCCGTCGAGTTCGCGCTGATGCACAATTTTGTGTGGCATCTGCACTATACATGGGGCGATCGACGCGATAACTGTACGCGCGTTACTCAGCTTGTCCGATTCCATCTCTCCAACGGGTTGATCTCCATGGCGGGAAACCTTGCGTTGATGCGGATGCTGGTGGATAAGGTGCGCTTACCGGTGCTGGCTGCAAATGTTATCGCGATCCTTTGCTGCTCGATCGCGAATTTCTGCCTGGGCGATAACTGGACGTTTGCAGCGAATCGCGTTACGAATCAGAGTTTGTAGGCTTTGCGGACCAGGTTGACGGTGAGGTCGAGGGCGACTTCGAAGGCTTCATCTTCGTCGAGGCGGTGCTCGGCGACGAGGCGGCCGAGGAAGGCGCAGTCGATTCGGCGGGCGACGTCGTGGCGGGCGGGGATGGAGAGGAAGGCGCGGGTGTCGTCGTTGAAGCCGACGGTGTTGTAGAAGCCGGCGGTTTCGGTGGCCTGTTCGCGGAAGCGCATCATGCCTTCGGGTGAGTCCTGGAACCACCAGGGCGGGCCGAGCTTGAGCGCGGGATAGTGGCCGGCGAGCGGGGCCAGTTCGCGGGAGTAGGAAGTTTCGTCGAGGGTGAAGAGGATGAAGGTGAAGCGGGAGTCGTTTCCGTACTTGTTCAGGAGGGGACGCAAGGCGCGGACGTACTCGGTGGGCGAGGGCATGTCAGCGCCTTTGTCGCGGCCGAATTTTTCGTAGACCTGGCGGTTGTGGTTGCGGACCGATCCGGGATGAAGCTGCATGGTGAGGCCGTCTTCGACGCTCATGCCGGCCATCTCGGTGAGCATCTGGGCCTGGAAGATCTGCTGCTCTTCGGGGACGGAGCGGCCGGAGAGGATCCGACCGTACAAAGAGGCTGCGGTGGCAGGGTCCAGGTCGGCGGTCTGGGCAGTGAGGTGGCCGTGGTCGGTTGAGGTGCAGCCCATGGACTTGAAGAAGGCGCGGCGGTTGCGCAGAGCGTTGAGGTAGCCGTTCCAAGTGCCGATGTCTTCGCCGGTGATCTGGCCGAGCTTTTCGATGTTGGCGATGAAGCCGGCATATTCGGCGTCGATGACGGAGTCGGGGCGGAAGGCGGGAATGATGCGGCCTTTCCAGCTGGAGTCGCGGATGGTCTTGTGATACTCGAGTGTGTCGAGGGGGGTGTCGGTAGTGGAGAGGACTTCGATGTTGAACTTCTCGAAGAGCGCGCGGGGGCGGAACTCCCGGGTTTGGAGTTCTTTTGCGATGATCTCGTAGTACTCGTCGGCGTTGCTGGCGTCGAGTCTCTTGGTAAATCCGAACTGATTTTCGAGAGCGTAGTCGAGCCAGAGACGGGTGGGGGTGCCACGGAAGAGGTAGTAGTTCTTCGCGAAGATGCGCCAGACTTCGCGGGGATCGGCGTTCTCGCGGCTATCGAGCTGGGGGATGCCTAGGGACTCGAGCGAAATTCCCTGCGAATAGAGCATGCGGAAGATGTAGTGGTCGGGCTGGATCAGGAGAGCGGTTGGATTGGGGAAGGGTTCGTTGAGCGCAAACCAGCGCGGGTCGGTGTGGCCGTGCGGGGAGATGATGGGGAGATCCTTGACGGTCTCGTAGAGTCTTGCCGCGACGGAGCGCGCCTCGCCATCAGCAGGAAACAATCTGTTCGCATCCAGAATTTTCATCCACGCCTCTCAGAACCAATTGATGGCGCTAACGCCAGCATAGGAAGCCTATCAAAGATTTGGCCGCACCTCGAACAAATGCGACTCGGTTCGGTCGATTTTCGTCACGGGCAAGGTCGCTGAAGAATTGGAAGAGATTTCGCTGACTGCGATTTTTGCCAGTTGTGGCCAGGCTGGTCATCTACAAGAATTCAGGAGCGGTAGTTCCATCTCAGGGTCATCGGAGCTTCGCCTACGGGTCGCTAATTCGACGTGGGGAGCAGACTGCAAGAAATCCAATTATTTATGGGGAATTGCCTTTCTATGAAGATCAAAGTGCCGGCGTTGTGCGTTGTGTCAATGCTTGTAATCGGCGCCAGTTCCTGCAAGGACAATGGGCCTGTGCGCGAGGCCATGTCCCACAGGGATATCTATCAACAGGCCTATATTTACGGCTTTCCCATGATCGCCGCCTACAAGGCGATGTATGAGTTCAACGTCGACAAGACGAACTCGCAATACAAAGGGGGATTTAATCAGGTGCACAGCGAAGCACGGGTGTTCACACCAAAGGACACGTCCATTGTCACGCCCAACAGCGATACACCTTACTCGATGATCGAAGTGGATCTTCGCGCGGAGCCGATGGTGTTTTGTGTACCGAAGGTTGATAAGAATCGCTACTACTCTGTGCAGCTGACGGATATGTACACCTTCAATTACGGTTATGTAGGCAGCCGCGCTACCGGCAATGACGCCGGTTGTTACATGATTGCAGGGCCGAACTGGAAGGGATCGCCGCCGGCTGGGGTGAACAAAGTCTTCTATTCCGAGACGCAGTTTGGGCTGGTGATCTACCGCACGCAGCTTTTCAATGCGTCCGACATTAACAACGTGAAGAAGATCCAGGCCGGCTACACTGCGAATCCGCTCTCGACATTCCTGCACCAGCCCGCACCGCCCGTGGCGCCTGCGCCTGACTTTCCGGCTTTCACCGAGGACGCCTTCAAGACGGACTTTCCGAAGTTCCTAAATTTTCTGTTGCGGTATTGCCCGCCGGTTCCGGAGGAGAACGATCTGCGGGCTAAGTTTGCCAGCGTTGGGATCGAAGCGGGAAAACCTTTCGATATGAGCAAGCTTTCGGAAGCGGACAAGGCAGAACTGGACTTGGGTATCAAAGAAGGATTTGACGCCATCAGCAAGTCGGTTGGCAGCTTTGGTAAGGAGATCAATGGCTGGAGTGTCGGCTCCGTCGCTGGGGATCGCGCTTTTTACCATGGCGATTTCCTGTTGCGAGCTACTGCGGCGCGCGCAGGGGTGTTCGCCAACGATGCTGTGGAGGCTACGTATCCGCTCGCCAAGAAGGGCAGCGACGGCGGACCGCTGGATGGAAGCAAGCACAGCTACACCGTCACGTTCGCGGCCAGCCAGTATCCTCCGGTCCATGCGTTCTGGTCGATCACCATGTACGACGGCAAGACACAGCTGCTGATTGAGAACCCGATCAACCGTTACCTGATCAACTCGCCGATGCTTCCGGGACTGAAGAAGAACAAGGACGGCTCGGTGACGATTTATATCCAGAAGGACGTGCCATCTGCAGACAAGAAGGCGAACTGGCTGCCGGCGCCGGATGGCCCGATCTACATGGTGATGCGGCTGTACTGGCCGAAGGAGAGCCCACCGTCGATCCTTCCTCCTGGAGAGGGTACGTGGAAGCCGCCTGTGATTGAGGTGACGCAATAGCTATCCCACCAAAAAGGGCACCCCGAAGGGTGCCCTTTTTGATTACGACCAGCTGGTTAGGGGATGTAGTAACGCATCCCAGTGAAGACCATCCCATCGGTCGCCTTGGGAGCGCCGCCGACACCCGCCCATGCGTCGCGGGTGAGGTAGGTGTACACGCCCTGGTACTGAAGGCGGCCGTACTTGGGGCTGTTGTAGACGCGGTAGGTGAAGCCGAGGGTGGCCGCGATGACGACACGGGTTGCGCCCGTGCAGTTCGCAGGAGTGCCAGGGTTGTAGGGAGCGGCGCCGGCGAAGCCGTTACCGGTAGAGGTGGGCAGGGTCTCGATTCCGCAACCCGTGTTGACGGCCGTGATGGGAGCGTAGCCGACGAGCTTGGTTGGAGTATTGAGGGTGCTGAGATAAACAGTGCGCTGTGCGTATTCGACGCCGTAGTAGCCGAAGACGTCAAGCTTCGGGTTGGGGTGTCCCTCGAGCGAGGCCAATCCCTGGTAGTTGCGGATGGGTTCGAGCGTGCCGTCGGGATGGACGGTGATGTCAGGCAGAGTGGAGGTACCGTAACGGCCTACGCCTGTACCGCCGAGTCCGTGGATACCGACGTCGAGGTACTTGGTTGCGGGCATACGGATGTTGACGAAGCCGCCGCCGCCCATCTTGGTGTTGTTTTGACCACCTGCAGCGGAGGGAACGACGAGGGTCTGATTGGGGTAGTAGCGGTCGCGGAACCAGCGGCCGAGGGCCCCGATTTCAAAGTGCCCGTACTTGGAGTCGGAGGTGCCTTTGAGGATGAGGTCGGGAGCGACGTTGTTGGAGTAGTTGGCGAGGACGTTGTAGAGACCGCCGCCGGCACCGGCATTGCCGATGAAGAAGTTGGCATTCGCGCCGGTGGCTGAGTAGATGTACTCGGCCTGCTCGAGCGAGAAGGCAGCGGTGAGACCGTTGTGGAATTGCTGCTGGAAGCGAATGGCCGGCTGACGCGCCCAGCTGAAGCCGACGTGGTACTGAGCATCGACGGTCATCGGCAGATTCTCGGTGCGGTTGTCGGTGCTCTTCTTGGTCTCGGTGACGAGGGACCACATCTGTCCGGCGGTTAGCTTGAAGCCTTCGTTGGTTGCGGCCTGACCCCAGATCTGGCGCTGACGGAGGGTGTAGCTGTTGCTCTGGTTGTCGTTGCTGGTGGCACCGGCAGAGAGGAAGTCTGCTTCGACGTAACCGGAGAGTTTGAACGGGCCGGTGTTGCCTTCGAAGAGGCCGCCGATACGGCTCTGACGGCCTGAGAAGTTCAACTCGCTGGTGTGGGCCTGCCCGGCACCGGGGTACGGCACGGAGTTGAACGGTGTGTTGACGTCGGAGTTCAGGGAGCGCGAACGGTAAACACCTTCAAACGCGAAGAAGCCGATCGGAGTAATGTTTATGCCCTTGTAGCGCATGGTAAGCGGGTTATCCAGCTGATCGGAGATGGATTTTTTGGTGTCGCTGAGGGTCTGGGCTAGTCCTACGTTGGTCGTTTTGATATCGGTTACAGAGCTGTTGAGAGATGCGACGGCTTCGGTATTCGTCGAGAGGCCGGTGCTGAGACTATCTGCCTTGGCTGCCGCGGAGGCTGCGGCCGCCTCTGCACCCTGTGCTGTCCGCTGCGCTTCTGCCAGTCTTGCGTCTTTATCCGCGTTCTCGCGTTTTAGTGCGTCGATTTGAGACTGCTGGCTCTGCATCTGTTCGCGCAGCTCCCGGATCTGGCGTTCGATCGGAGTCTCGACAGGCGCCTTTTTTGTAGCAGGCTTTCTCGTGGTTGGCTTATTTGCCGTCGTCTGCGCCGGTAGCGATATCGAACTGATGACCAGTATCGCCGCCATGGTCGCTCGTAGTTGCTTCGTCATGGACCCTCTCAGGATTATTGAAAGGCATAAGGACAACAGAAAACCAGATGGGTCCTGAGACCCCCTCGTTCTTGTCCTTTTGCTCTTTCAGTTATCGTGCCAAACAATTGTGAACACAGGAATAATTTGTCCTGCGGTTTACGAATTTTTGATGCACATGCACGAAGAAAACGACCATATTTTCGAGTTGCTCTTACTTCGATTTATCTCTCGCAACCATTTGTGTACCTCTCTTGAGTACTGCACACTCTGTATAGGCTGGGTTACCGTTAACCCATGCACTTTAACCGCTTCGCTTTCCTTCTGCTGGTCGTGGCTACGTTTGCGTCAGCGCAATCGTCCGTGAAACTTATTCCGATCCCTCGTGAGATTCGCGCGACGGGAGACCGGCCATTGGCTCACGGTGTTCGCATCACCTGCGCTGCTTCGTGCTCGACCGAGGATCAGTTTGCGGCTGACGACCTGAAGGCGGCGCTGCTGGCTCGTAACATTCCTGTAATAGAGGCGGGCGGATTTCCGATCGAGCTGACGCGGCTGGCAGAACACCCGGACGCGAAGTTTACCGATGAGATGAAGGCTGAAGGCTACGTGATAACGACGACTGCGATTGGCCTGACGGTGGTTGGCGCAACGGCTGAGGGAGTGTTCTACGGGGCTCAGACGGTGAAGCAGCTGATTGATGGCGACGGTGCGCATGTCGTGTTGCATGGGGCGAATATTCGCGACTGGCCCGCAATGAAATATCGGGGGCTCGACGACGATATGTCGCGTGGCCCGATTACGACGCTGGAGTTCGAGAAGAGGATGATCCGCACGATTGCGGCGTACAAGGTGAACCTGTATTCGCCGTACTTCGAGCACACACAGCAGTATGTTTCAAATCCGCTGATGGCGCCGCCGGGCAGCATCACCGCGGAAGAGGCTATCGAGCTGGTCGCGTACGCCAAGCTGTACCACATCACGATCATTCCGGAACAGGAGGCGTTTGGACATCTCCACAACAGCATGACGTGGGAGCAGTATCAGCCGCTGGCGGAGACGCCGCATGGAGCGGTGCTGGCTCCGGGACAGCCGGGGTCGATCACTCTAATCACGCAGATGTTCACGGAGCTGGCGGCGATGTATCCGGGGCCGTTTTTGCATATCGGAGCGGATGAGACGGTGGATCTTGGCGTGGGGCAGACTAAGGGAGAGGTGGATTCACGCGGGCTTGCGGCGGTGTATCTGGATTTTCTGCAGCGGATCGTCACTGCTCTGAAGCCGCTGAATCGCAAGATTCTCTTCTGGGGGGACATTGCACAGGACGCACCGGACCTGCTGAAGGGCCTGCCGCAGTCGTTCAAGGATTCGACGATTGCCATTGCGTGGGTGTACAACCCTGAGCCGCGCGGGTATGACCGCTTCCTAACGCCGTTCACCAAAGCGGGATTCGAGACGTGGGTCGCGCCGAGCGTCAATAATTTTCGCAAGGTGTATCCGGATAACAATCTTGCGCTCGCGAATATCCAGCGCTTCACGTCGGATGGGCAGCGTTTGGGGTCGACGGGACAACTGAACACGATATGGAATGACGACGGCGAAGGGCTTTTCAATCAGAACTGGTACGGGATTCTGTTTGGAGCGGCGGCTGCGTGGCAGAAGGGCGAGTCGTCGATTTCGGCATTTCAGGATTCGTATGCGCAGGTGTTCCATGGCGACGCCACAGGTGACCTGAACGAAGCGCAGAGGGAGATGATGCTGGCGCACAATGTACTGAAAGACCAGGCGCATGTTGGGGATGGAACCAACAGCATCTTTTGGCTGGATCCGCTGTCGAAGGACGGTCTGCGGATTGGGGCACAGGTGCGGCCGTTTGCCCATGACATGCGGCTGCACGCTGAACGTGCTCTGGCATTAATTGCTCAGGCTCGCGCGGCGGCGCCTGGGGCGAAGCCGGCCACTGCCAACCCCAAGGTCTACGATCCTGCGGAGTCGTATCCCTCCGTGCCCACAAAGCTGCGGGAGACTGCGGCGATCGATGCGCTGGAGCTGGGGGCGCGGCGTATGGACTTTATCGGACTGAAGTTTCAACTAGCCGATGAGATTGTCGAGGGTTACCAGCGGGCGTATGACATGCAGAACACCAACGACAGAAAACAGCGCATGGATGTCGGGCGCGAACTCTCCAATATCAACGGCGTCAACGGCAGGATTCAGGATTACATCAATACCTATTCGCTGCTGCGTGACCTGTTTGAGCAGGCGTGGTACCGGTCTAACCGGGCGTATGGACTACGGCCTGTGCTGGAACATTATGACTACACGATCGGGATCTGGGAGGCTCGGAGCGACAAGCTTCGCAGTGCACAGCGGCAGTGGTCGGACACGCACACGCTTCCGGCGGGAGCTGAGTTGGGCTTGCCAACGCCTTCTTCGATGCCACGGTGTGAGGTGGGGAAGATTTGTTGAGCTGCAGTTTCCGTGCGTCAAAAAATCTGTCAATCTAAAAGACCATGCTTTCGACGCACGCCGCCGGGCCCTCCATTGGAATTGACTTTGGCACTACAAACAGCTCGATCGCTCTTGCGCGCGCAAACGATGCGGTTGAGTTGGTCTCGTTTCCAACAGCGGCGGGGACTACGGAGTCGTTCCGCTCAGTGCTCTATCTTGAGCAGTTGAAGCATGCGGGGCGCACGCAGATCAAGGGCTTCACGGGACCGGCGGCGATTGAGCATTATCTTCGGGCCGAGCATAAGGGCAGGCTGATTCAGTCGTTGAAGTCGTATCTCACCAGCCGCACACTCCCCGGCACGGAGGTGTTTGGGCGTCGCTACACCATTGAAGATCTGATCTCGCGCATATTGACTGATCTGCGCCTGAATGCGGAACGGCAGTTCGGTCAGCCGATTCGCCATGCTACGGTTGGGCGTCCGGTTCGCTTCGTCGGAGCTGACAGCGCTGAGGACGATGATTTTGCGGTTGAGCGGTTGAGGAAGGCTTTCCTGCATGCCGGATTCGAATCGGTCACATTCGAGATGGAGCCGATTGCCGCGGCATATGCCTATGAGGCGACGCTGGACCACGACGAACTGATCCTGATCGGCGACTTTGGGGGTGGCACAAGCGACTTCTCGCTGCTCCATGTCGGTCCGGGCGTCCGCGGGCGGGGCCGTACGGCGAAGGATCTTCTGGGCAACAGCGGGCTTGGTCTGGCGGGCGATAGTTTCGACGCACGCATCGTGCGCAAGCTGGTGTCTCCGGCGCTGGGGTCGGACAGCTTCGAACGTTCGTATGCGCATGCGGCCGATCGACCCGCCCGCATTATTCCTGCTGTGCCGGCGTGGATCTATGCCAATCTTGAACGCTGGCACTATCTCTCTTTTCTGAAGACACGCAACGTTGCGGAGATATTGAAGAGTGCCCGGGCTCGGGCGCAGGAACGGGATAAGATCGAAGCGCTGATTAACCTGATCGAAGAGGATCTTGGATACCAGCTTCATCAGTCGGTGCAGCGTCTGAAGATAGAGCTGTCGCATCACGAGTCAGCCGAGTTCCGGTTTCGCGATGGGAGCATGAATATTGTCGCGGAGGTCAGTCGCCGCGAATTCGAAGGCTGGATTGCCGATGACTTGCTATCGATCGAGCGGTGCGTCGATTCCCTGTTGGCTTCGAGCAACATTGCTCCGCGCGAGGTGGATCGCGTTTTTCTGACCGGTGGGACGAGCTTTGTGCCTGCCGTCCGCCGAATCTTCGAGACGCGCTTTACTGCATCGCGCGTTCGCACCGGCAATGAGTTCACTTCAGTTGCGCGCGGTTTAGCGCTGCGAGCGGCGGAGATGGACGCGAGTAGAGTTTAGCTGGGACGCGTGATGGACTTCCCTGCTTCCCGGGCGCGCCAGAGCGCTCCTTCGAGTGGATCGACTGCTCCCTCCACGACCTTTACGTCCGGCGCTGAGCTCTTCAACGCCGAGATCATGGCGAAGCGAACCTGCGAGATGTGTTCCAGAACGCTTCCGGTGTAGGCCGCCTCAACTTTGCCTCTTCCGCCGGACTCCTTCATCTTGAGGGCGACGAGAGCCACCTGCTCTGCGAGTTCGACCCCGGCTCGTTCAAGCACTGCTGCGGCGAGTTCGTCGCCAGCGGCGGCACAGCGGGCAACGAGAGGAGCGAGTGCCGGAAAGTCGGGGCCGGGACGTGCATTGCCCATCTCCACGATCTCGCCGAGAGATTTCGCACCCCAGAGTTCTGCGACTTCTGTGAGAAGAGTGGTTGGGACGCCACGATCTTTGGCCCAGAACCCGGCGCGCAGGGCCTCTTGTCCGATCCAAAAGCCTGAGCCCTCATCGCCGAGGGCTGGACCCCAGCCGCCGGCGGAATACATCGCTCCATCTGCGGCGCGGCCCCGAACGTTGGAGCCGGTACCGGCGATGATGAGAATCCCCGGGCCTCCGCGAAAGGCGCCGTCGAGGGCGATCTCGTCATCGCCGGCAAGCAGAAGGTTGCCGCCCACGGTCTTGCGGATCTCGCCCTCGGCCCAGTCTCGGACGGCCTCGATCGTCACGCCTGCGATGCCGATGCAAGTCTGGGCGACTTCGCTCAGATTGGCATCAGCAGCGAGCGAGACCTCTTTCAACATTGCCTGCAGCCGGGCGGAGGCTTCGGCTTCGCCGACACGCATTAACTTGATACTGCCTGTGGTGGCGCGCCCGAGGACCTGGCTTTCGTCAGCCAGGAGACATCTCGTTTTTGTACCACCTGCATCGATTGCCAGAAAGAGACTCATGACCAAACATGATATGTCAGAGCCGTCTGCTGGAATTTTCTTGCGCGGAGGTTCACTCCTGGAGACTGGGTTGCGGGAATGGGCAGCAAGGCTCTTGGTTGTCGCTATACACTGACTCGATGCCTGCTGCCGCTGTTCCAATGCGTCTTCATCCTATCGATCTGGCTCTGATTGTTATCTACCTGATCGGTATCACATTGTTTGGCCTGCGTTTTCGGAGCAGCAAAGACCCGAATGCGCGGTCGCTGCGGAGCTATTTTCTTGCTGACCAGACGATCCCGTGGTGGGCGATTGCGCTGTCTATTGTGTCGGCGGAGACGAGTACGCTGACGATTATCAGCATCCCGGGCGTGGCGTTCGCGGGCGACTTCGGGTTTCTGCAGATCGTGATCGGCTATATGCTGGGCCGGGTTGTCGTGGCGTTGATCTTCCTGCCAAAGTACTTTCAAGGCCAGATGCTGACTGCGTATCAACTGATCGATCAGCGCTTCGGCCATACGCTGCACAAGGTGACGGCGGGACTTTTTCTGCTGACGCGTGCTGCGGCTGAGGGCGTGCGGGTGTTTGCAGTGAGCATCGTGGTCGGTATCGCGATCGGCACGGGGGACGTGTTGTCGATTGGGATCATTTCGGCGCTGACGCTGCTTTATACGTTCGAAGGCGGGATGGCTGCGGTGATCTGGACCGATGTTGTGCAGATGGCGATCTACATCGGCGGGACGTTTGTGGCGATCTATACCCTGGGAGCGCATGTTCCGGGGGGATGGGGGCAGATCCATGAGGTCGCTTCTGCCGCGGGCAAGTTCCAGTTGTTCAACTTTGCGTTGAACCTGACGCAGAGCTACACGTTCTGGGCGGGAGTGCTCGGCGGGACGTTTTTGACGATGGCCTCGCACGGCACGGATCAGTTGATGGTGCAGCGAATGCTGGCGGCGCGGAATCTTCGTGAGTCGCGGTGGGCGCTGCTTTCAAGTGGTGGCGTGATTTTTCTGCAGTTCACGCTGTTTCTTCTAATTGGAGTGGGGCTTTATGTTTTCTATGGGTTTCATCCTACGGTCTTTACTTCGGCCGACAGAATCTTTCCAACGTTTATCGTGCACGAGATGCCGGTCGGGGTTGCCGGATTGTTAGTGGCGGCGATTCTGGCGGCGGCGATGTCGAACCTGAGTGCGGCGTTGAATTCGCTTTCGTCTACTACGGTGGTGGATTTTTATATGCACTGGCGGCCGGCGGCGGATGACCGCGAACGGATGATGATCTCGCGGTCGAGCACGGTTGTGTGGGCGCTGGTGCTGTTTGCGGTGGCTGTTTACAGCGTGTTTGCGGGTGGGAAGGGGCATGTGGTGGAGGTGGGATTGTCGATTGCATCGGTGGCTTACGGGGCGCTGCTTGGGGTGTTCCTGCTGGGGACGTTGACTCGCTATGCGACGCAGGGGGGAGCGATTGTGGGCATGGTTTTTGGGTTTGCGCTGAATCTTCTGCTATGGCTGGATCCCAATCCCATTGTGCTTGGGCCGGTCACGATTCCGCATATTGCGTTTACCTGGTACGTTCTGATTGGCTCGATCGTTACGTTCGGTGTGGGGACGGCGGCGAGTTTTCTAATGCCGGGAGCGAAAAAAGGGCATGGGAAGATGGCCGCACGGGTTGCTGTAATTCTCATTGCAGTTGCCGTTCCGGTCCTGTCGGCCATGCGTGGTCAAGCACAAAGGCCTGCGTCTTCTTCCGCTTTACTTCGAGCAACCGATGGCGAGAAGTACGATTTCAGTTCCGTTACGACGCTTGTGAATCAGGCGATCGCGGCGAAGAAGCTGCCGGGAGCGGTTGTCCTCATCAACCATGATGGGAAGACGGTCTTCGAGCAGGCGTATGGGGTAAGGAAATATGCGGGTGAGCCGGGGTTGGATGGGAAACCGTCGCCTGCGGAGCCGATGACGGTGGATACGATTTTCGACATGGCTTCGCTGACGAAGTGTCTGGCGACGGCAACCTCGGTGATGCAGTTGGTGGAAGCGGGCAAGGTCGACGTGGATGCTCCGGTGGTGAAGTATCTGCCGGAGTTTGGAGTGAACGGAAAGGACAAGGTAACGGTGCGGGAGTTGCTGACTCACTACTCGGGACTGCCGCCGGATGTGAATCTGAAGGACGCTTGGGGGCTAGCGAAGCCGGATAAGGCGGAGGGGATTCGGCGGGCGATGGAGTCTTCGCTAGATAGCGTACCTGGGACGAAGTTTGTTTATTCGGATATCAACTACATCACGCTGGGAGCGTTGGTGGAGAAGGTAAGCGGGGAGACGCTGGATGACTATGCATCGGGACATATCTTCAAGCCATTGAAGATGGCGCAGACGCGGTACTTGCCAATAACTAAGGCCTGCGGGCCTGCGGGGCCATGGGCGGAGAATCCTCCGCCGGCCGCCTACCCATGCGCCATTGATGGCTGGGGACGATGGGACTGGATTCATCAAATTGCGCCGACGCAGCATGATGATCAGGGTACGAAGGACACGAATCCTAACTACGATGTATTGCTGCGGGGTACGGTGCATGACCCCACGACGCGCCGGATGGGTGGAGTCGCCGGGCACGCTGGGGTATTTTCGACGGCGGGCGATGTGGCAATCTTTGCGCAGGCTTTGCTGGATCGGCTTGCCGGGAGGCCGAGTGATTTTCCGTTGAAGCGGGAGACGCTGAAATTGATGACGCAGCCGGAACAGCCTGTGACAGCGGCCAGCGGGGCGACGATCTTTGTGCAGGATGGAAAGACGACGACGGGTATTGCCGCGCGCGGGTTTGGGTGGGACATTAATTCGGCGTTTTCGCGACCTCGGGGTGCGGTGTTTCCGATTGGGAGTTTTGGGCATACGGGATTTACCGGAACGTCTTTGTGGATGGATCCAAATAGCGATACTTTCGTGGTGATTCTCGCGAATTCGGTTCATCCGCGAGGGGCTTCGCCCATTTCTCCGCTGCGGGAAGCTGTAGCCACGGCCGCAGCACGGGCGCTTCATCTATATGACCAAGGGGGACCTGCCGTCGCAAATGGACAGACGCTTACCGGTATCGATGTTCTGGAGGCGACGCAGTTCAGCGCGTTACGGGAAGCGGCCGGCCGACACAGCGGACATCTTCGTCTAGGTGTGATGACGAACCAGACAGGAGTTGATCGTGGGGGGCGACGCACGATAGACGTTCTGATGCACAGCATTCCCGAGGTGGAGGTGAAGACGCTTTTTTCTCCGGAGCACGGGCTCTTTGGGGTGAAAGACACTACGAAGATTGGCGAGGAAGTGGATGCGGCCACTCACCTTCCGGTAGTGAGCCTTTATGGAGCCAAGGACGAACAGCGGCGGCCGAGTATGGAGGCGCTGAAGAACCTTGATGCGGTGGTGATCGACCTGCAGGATGCCGGGGTGCGGTTTTACACGTATCAGACGGTGGTGGGATATTTCCTGGAGGCTGCCGCGAAGGCGCACATCGAGATCATTGTGCTGGACCGGCCGAATCCGATCGGTGGTGTCGCGGTACAGGGCCCGGTGTCGGACAATGGCGTGGAGTCTTACACGGATTACATGCCGTTACCGATTCGCGAGGGGATGACGCTGGGAGAGCTTGCGCTTTATTTCAACAGCGAACGGCTGCTGGCGAACGCAACTTCGCCGAATGTGCGTGTGCCAATTCGGGCGCAGCTTACGGTGGTGGCAATGCGGAACTGGACACGGGGGCAGTACTTCGACGATACGGGGTTGAAGTGGATCAATCCGAGTCCGAACCTTCGCAGCGCGGCGGCGAACGTGGTGTATCCGGGCGTGGAGTTGCTGCAGTCGACGAATGTTTCTGTGGGGCGCGGAACAGAGATGCCGTTTCTGCATATCGGCGCTCCTTATATCGACTCGGCGCGACTGGCGGCTTATCTGACGGCGCGGAATATTCCGGGAATTCGTTTCACGCCTGCGAGCTTTTCGGTGACGGAGGACGCAAATCATTTTCCGTTCCATGGCAAGACTCTTCCGGGGATCTCGTTTACGGTAACGGACAGGAATGTGCTCGATTCGCCTGAACTCGGGATTGAGCTGATAAGCGCACTGCATCATCTTTATCCGGATTTTGCGATGGCGAAGGCGGAACGTCTAATTGCGAACGTGGATACGATGAGGGCGCTGGAAAACCAGGAAGACCCTAGAAAGATTGCGGAGGGGTGGAAGACGGATCTTGCCGCCTTCGAACAACGGCGCCAAAGCTATCTCCTCTATAAATAGCCTCTCGCATCGCCAGAATATGTACCAATCGCGCACCTCGGGGTCACAATATTCATCCTCTCTTCGCCTTCTATACGTCACAATAGAGAGAGACGGCTTCTCAGAGGTGCTCCCCATGCCCCGCATTAATTTTCAACAACAACTCGCTGCATTGAAAGACAAACTCCTGGCCATGGCTGCGCTCTCGCAGCAGGCGCTTTCGCTGTCGTTGGAGGCGTATCTTACGGGTGACATGAGCCTCTGTGAACATGTAAAAGAGATTGAAGCGGCGATCAACGCGGCTGAGCGTGACGTCGACGAGATGGCCTACGACCTGTTGGCAAAGGAGCAGCCAATGGCGATTGACCTTCGCTTCATTCTTTCGGTGATCAAGATCAATGGCGATCTGGAGAGGATTGGCGATCAGGCGACCAACATCGCTTCGCGAACGCAGTTCCTTGCCGACTCGCCGAAGATCTCGTTGCCGATCGACATTCCGGACATGGGGGAAAAGGTGGGAGTGATGATCCGCCGCGCCATCCAGTCGCTTCTGGAAGCGGATGCCAAGCTGGCGGAGTCCGTGCTTGCGATGGATGACGAGATCGACGATATGAACCGGGATGTACAGGCTGAGCTGGTCGAGGTGATGCAGCAGCATCCGATGGTGAGCGGACAGGCGCTGAACGCGATTATCATCTCGCGCAACCTGGAACGGGCGGCTGACCACGCGACAAATATTGCTGAGGATGTCATCTTCTGGGTTCGCGGCTCGGATGTACGGCATAAGTTTTCCCTCGCTGAGGCGGACTAGCCTCGTATTGATTGCAGAGGCTTTGGCGGAAGAATCGCCATTTGCACCTTGACGTTTGGCCGTGTCAGCACTAACCTTGATGCATGGCTGGCTTTATGGCATGTCGTTGCGCTGCTTGTCGCATGTGTTGTTGCGATCGCGTGCGCCGTTGCCTTTGCCTGAATCGGAGACTTACCAACTAAGTCCCGAGCCTTTCAGCAGAAGCCACCCGCACCCACTTACCCAGTGGGTCTTTCTTTTTATACCTTCAAACACAAATAAGGATACCCAGTATGAGCGCTCCCGTCGCAACCGCAGTGAAAGAGACGAAGGCCCAGAAGTCCGAACGGTTGAAGGCGGCCAAGAATCCCTGGGAGGCCTGGGACGAGGTTCGTCAGTTTGCCAGAGAGGGCCGCGATAGCGTGGTGCCGGAGTGGGCTGGTACGTACTTCAAGTGGTGGGGGATCTATACCCAAGGCGATGGTGTGGGGGCTACAGGGGGCGTTGGCGGCGAAGGCAAGGCTACCGAGTTCTTCATGATGCGCATCGGCCTGCCGAACGGTATTCTGACCAGCGCGCAGTTGCGGGTTATCGGGGAGCTTACTAAGAAGCATGCCCGGAACCTTGCCGATATCACGACGCGTCAGAATATCCAGCTGCATTGGCTGACGATCGAATCGCTTCCAGTGGTGGTCGACGCACTGACCGCGGTTGGGCTCACTCCGAAGGGGGCATGCGGCGATGTAGTTCGCAATGTCACGGGCTGCCCACTGGCGGGACTCGACGGCCATGAGATTATCGACGCTTCTCCGCTGGCGGTTGAGGTGGCGCATAAACTGACGGCGAACCCGGAGTTCTACAACCTGCCGCGGAAGTTCAAGATCTCCGTTACGGGCTGCCCGCTGTGGTGCTCGTATCCGGAAATCAACGATGTTGCGCTGACTGCAATTAAGCGAATCGTCGATGGCAAGGAAGAGATTGGCTATACGCTGCGCGTTGGCGGGGGACTTTCGACTGAACCTCACCTTGCCGTCCGCATCCCTGCATTTATCCGGCAGGATCAGGCCTTCGCAGCCGTTCGCGCGACGACGGAGATCTTCCGCGAGCAACAGGAACTTCGCGAGAACCGGACGCGGGCACGAATCAAGTATCTCTTCATGCGTCATGGCTGGACTGCCGAGTCGTTTCTCGAAGCGCTGGAGGAGAAACTTGGATACAAGCTGGATCCGAGTCCTGTCTCAGAGGACGTCGTGCCGGACGATGTCTACCGCGATCATATCGGGATCGCACCGCAGCGTCAGGCTGGCTTGTCGTCGGTCGGGGCGAGCGTACTTCGTGGGAGGCTTTCGGGCGACCAACTTCTTCAATTGGCCGACTTAGCTGATCGGTACGGCAACGGCGAACTCCGCACGACGATCATGCAAAACATTATCGTCGTGAATGTGCCGAACACGAAGACCGCAGAACTGGTTGTTGGACTCAACTCGCTTGGACTTCAGGTGGATGTCTCGGCGTTCTGGCGCGGGGCGATTGCCTGCACGGGTACGGAGTTCTGCAAGCTGGCCATCGCGGAGACCAAGGGTTTCTCCAAGTGGCTCGTCAGCGAGATGGAGGAGCGTCTTCCGGGCTTCGATCAACAGATCAAGCTTCATGTGACTGGCTGCACGAATAGCTGCGGTCAACACTGGATCGCCGACATTGGGCTCGAGGGCAAGAAGATCAAGAAGAACGGGCAGATGGTGGATGCCTTTTACTTCTGTGTCGGGGGGGCGGTCGGTAAATTTGCGCGGACGGCTCGACCACTGGGTTACCGGGCTGCGGCTGAGGACGTTCCGGATGCGATTGAGCGGCTGCTGCGCGGATATCTTGACGCACGCCTGCCTGACGAGGACCTGCGGGCTTACTTCGCACGTACGGATGATGACAGCCTGCGCGCGCAACTGGCCGGGACCGTTGTGGATCCGGTCGAGCGGGATGCGCCGCCGGTAGGCGCAGGACGGCACGCTCCAGGGGAATAGTAAAGCTCCGGGAGTAGTAAAGTAGTTTATGGACCTCTTTCCCATCTTCCTGAAGATTGCTGCGCGGCCCTGCATCGTTATTGGCGCAGGGAATCTGGCTGAGTCGAAGATCGAATCACTGCAAGCGGCACATGCCAAAGTGACAGTGATTGCGCCTGAAGCGCGTCCGCGCATTGTTGATCTGGCTGCGGCGGGTGAGATCGAATGGAAGCAACGCGAGTACGCGGAAGGTGATCTGACGGGACACTTTCTGGTGGTTGCGGCGACGAATATTCCCGCGGTCAATCGAGCTGTCTACAAAGAAGCTATTGAGAAAAACGTTCTCTGCAACGCGGTGGATGATCCGCCATTTTGTGACTTTTATTTTCCTTCGGTTGTGCGGCGAGGGGATCTTCAGATTGCTATTTCGACTGCCGGAGCGAGCCCCGCACTTGCACAGAGATTGCGCAAAGAGATCAATGCGCAGCTGCCGCTCGATGCGGGCGACTGGCTGACCGACCTGGGCAATCTTCGTCGCGAGGTGACGCAGATGGAGCCGTTGAACGACGAGCGGAAGTGGCTGCTTCACCAACTGGCCCAACGGGAGGTCTGCGGATATGAGGCGTGCCCCTCGCGCGTACTGGCCCGTCAACATGCTTTGACAAATCCATTGCCTGGGAGGAAGCCGTGAACACCGCAGCAGAGCCCGGTGTTGTCTATCTCGCGGGGGCCGGTCCTGGTGATCCCAACCTGCTTACGCTTCGCGTTCTGCGGCTTCTGGAGACTGCGGATGTGATTCTCCCCGACGATCTGGTGTCGGAGGAGATACTTGCACTGGTTCACGCTGGAGCGGAAATTACTCCAGTCGGAAAACGCTGCGGACAGCCTCGCATTACGCAGGCGGAGATTCATGTTCTGATGCTCGAAGCGGCGCGTAAGGGGCGATCGGTTCTTCGACTGAAGTCGGGCGATCCCTTGATCTTTGGTCGCGCGGGGGAGGAGATCGCCGCGCTGCGTGAGGGCAATGTTCCCTTCGAGATCGTTCCCGGAATCACGACGGCTTTTGCTGCAGCTGCCAGACTGAAGACTCCGCTGACGGATCGTAGCGCGGCGTCCAAGCTGATTCTTGCGACGGCGCATCATGCAGCAGGAAAGCTCGAACTCACTCCGAAGTGGACGGGGGCGTTTCCTGAAGATGCGACGCTGGTGATTTATATGCCGGGCCGGAAATTTCGCGCGCTGGCTGAGGATCTGATTGAGTCCGGGATCGCGCCGGCTACACCGTGCGTCGCGATTAGTAAAGCGACCGCAGCTGACGAGCAGGTACATGCCTCCACACTTGCGGAGATTGAAGATGAGGACGTCGGCCCGGCTCCTGTGATTCTTCTGATCGGCTACGCCATCCAGATACGGGAAGCGTTGCCGATCGTTGAAGAATTAATGCTGAAGAGTTGATCAGGCTTTGAATCTTTGCCGGAAGGCACTTGCCGCACCGATCATCCCAGTCAGCATGAATACATAGCTGGCCGGCTCTGGCACGTCTGGAACGACTGGAGTGGTCGGGTTATCGGGGGGGACACTTGAGGTAGTACCGGGGGTACCGCCTGACGGTGTGACTCCGCCGGTGAAGGGCGGTATATAGATTGGTGGTCCGCCGCTGGACGGGTAGTCAGGTGGGGCTCCCTCGGTAAACGGGGTGGGAGGAACGTCGTCCTCTGCGATCAGCTCGCCGAACGTGGATGGCAGGGGGTCAATTCCGTCGTTCAACAGGTGCGGGGTGAAGGCTGGCGGAATCTCCTCTGCAATAACTGGTTCATCCATGTCATCTTCCGGAAGGACGCCGCAAGCCAGGTTGAAGTGGTGGAGCGTCTCTTTGCGGGTCCGGGGATGGCTTGCGAGGACAACCTTCGGCTTAGGTTTTGGAGTGTATCCCGATAACTTGCGCTGAGCGTAGAGTTTGGCGCGGCGCTTGGCGGCCGCTATGCGTTGCACGTTGCGTGTGTGCGCCAATTCGTTTCTATAGGCTGCAAACCATCGTTCACAGTCCGTAGAGGCGTTAACACATGTGGCCGATACGCTGACAAACAATACCAGTAGCAGTAGATAGATCAAGCGTCGCATCGTTTCCCCTGGGTCCCAATCTCTGTTCGATTCGCCCTTAAAAATGGGCGAATGCTGATAAGTGAAGCAATTACGGAGCCAAAGCCTGAAGCGGCGTTCAACATGCTAAATGTTGCAGTTTTTCGGTAAAATGTTTGCACAGTTGGGAACATTTTACCCTTAAGTCCAAATAATTTTCCTATATTTTTCTTGAGATCATCTCGTGACAAGGTGGAAAAGTCCAGCTAAATCGGCGTTTACGTTTACTTAGCTGGACCTCCGTCGAGCAGTTCAACCAGAGGTTCGGACTAATCCGTCAAACCTGATGCGCGCAAAGTTCCCGGAACAAGGGGCTTAGTCGCAATAGTTTGCAACCCGGGTGCCGGAGGCCCGGTTCCGCACAACCTTTTTCGGATTTTGGCGTTCAATCAGATAGGAGTTCGGACGCTGTAACGGTTCGGATTCCGGCAAAGTCACTGCCGCCTGAGGGCGGACTGGGCTTTGCACAGGAGATTCGAAATGCGCTTCTTCCGCTATCTCGCCCTACTGAGTATCCTGCTGCTGCCGGCTGCGGCCTACTCGCATGCTCAGGTTTCGGTTGGAATTGGAATCGGCGCCCCGGTATATGGGGCGTACGGGTATCCGGCTCCGGTCTGCGCTTATGGGTACTACGGGTATTATCCCTATGCATGCGCGCCGTACGGATACTATGGACCGTCGTGGTTCGCAGGCGGGGTGTTCATCGGTGCCGGGCCCTGGTATCACGGATATGGATACCGCGGTTACTACGGCTATCGCGGCGGCTACTATGGACGGCCGGTATACGGACACCCCGGTTACGGCTATGGTCGCCCGGGTTATGGCTACGGTTATGGACACGCAGTGCCCTATGGCGGTGGTTACCGCGGAACGACCACGGTTAGAGGCGGATTCGCTGGTGGTGGCTACCACGGCAACGTGAGCGGCGGTGGCTTCCACGGTGGTGGCGGTGGCGGATTCCATGGTGGCGGTGGTGGCCACGGCGGTGGCGGACACCGGTAATTCTTCCGGAACTGATCAAATCCCGACTGATCAAAAAAGAAGCGGCTGCAGGATTCATCCCTGCAGCCGCTTCTTCATTTCCAAGTAACAGCGAAAATCGGATCCCTATCCTAACCTGTTTTCGGCTTGCTTGGTGGCTTCGTAGATCTGATCGAAGGACTCCACGGCGTAGAGGACGGGCTGCATCTCGCTGGTCTGGAACTCCTGGTTGAGGACCGCGTCGAGATCAAAGTTTTTGACCTGGCACCCGCCGGCTAGTACGCGGGTGCATTCGCCGTGCGATGAGATGAGGCCGCTGCCGTAGACCTTGATCTCGCCGTCCTGGCGGATCAGGCCGAACTCCACGGTGAACCAGAAGAGGCGGCCCATGCGTTCGAGGGCGTCGGGGCGGTCCATCAGGCCGGCGCAGATTTTGCCGTAGCTCTCGAGAAAGTTTGCGAAGACGGGGTGGGCGTGCATGGGGACGTGGCCGAAGACGTCGTGGAAGATGTCGGGCTCGGGGGTGTACTCCATGGAGTCGCGCGAGCGGAGCCAGGTGGTGGTTGGGAACATGCGCGCGGCGAGCATCTCGAAGAATGCGTCGGCGGGGAGAAATCCGCTGACGGGTGTGGACTGCCAACCGGTACGCGGCTGCAGGAGCGCGCTGACTTCGGAGAGATTCGGCAATTTGTCTTCGCGCAAGGCCGATTTGGTGGAAGCCGTCGAGGTACTCGCGGCAGGCGTGTTCGCGTAGCTGAGGCATGCGGCGAGATACGAGTTCGGCCCAGATGGCGTGTTGTTCGGGGGTGTAGTTGGCCCAGGTTTGTTCGATCAGATACGGCGCGGCCACATGCAGTTTGCTTTGGGCCAGACTCAATGATGATGTTGCGATTCCCATGACATTCCTTCTCGGCGGATTCTTGCCTGCAAAAGCATACATCTTCCTTAGAGTTGATTTGTCAGGTTGCCGTTACCCCTTCCCTACCCCTCCCCCTGCCGGGGTATTCTGGACGTAAAATCTTTGCATTCAGCAGCATGCAGGAGGTTGGTGCATGCAAAATATTCATAGCAAATGGTTTACGTGCAAAATATCCCTTATCAATAAGTTAGCCCCGGAGGGTGTCCGGGGCTGATTCATTTTTCTCTCTATATCCATTATAGCTGCACGGAGGTAACTAATACGCCACGCGGATGTCATTTGCGGACAATGAGTTAGATGGTTTTGGGGCTTGACATGCGATTTTTGGGCAGAAAACAGACATAGATAACGGAAATAATTTGCCGCTTCGCGCGTTGATCCTAGGCCCGATGGAGAAGACTCTCGGCAGGAGTTCGGGAGGCTGAAGTTCAAGGAAGGTCGAAGACATGATGCTGCGAGAGATGCTGCCTCCCCGCTGAACGGGGAGGCGTACAGCGATGAGGCACGTTTTGGCATGGAGCTATGCGCTGACGGTGTCGCGGACGCATTCCTCGATGAGGCTGAGCAGTTCGGCTTCGACGTCGTGGCTGGCGAACTCGAGAGAGAGTTGCTGGGCGCGTTCACGGTAACGAGGCTGCGTGAAGATCTCGTCGACGGCGTGCGTGATGGTCTCAGGGGTCGCCTGGTTGGCGCGCAAACCTTTCGTTGGTTTGTGGAAGAAATTGAAGCGGGTTTCTAGAGACGCAGAGTCAGTAATACGGGCGGGGAGCCGATGCGGTCTGCAGTGGCACGGAGTAGCGCGATTGAGATCCGTCTGACCGAAGGCGGCAGTCTTGTGGTAGAGCCTGGATTCGAGGCGAGTCACTTACCCGCTTTGCTGGCTGTATTGGAGTCGGAAGTCGCCCTCCGTCCGCGACGCCCGGCCCGAACATCCGGAACTAGTCCGGCAGGCCAGCGAGCGAGCGCAGCAGCGGCACGCAATCTTTTGCAAAGGGGAGCTTGAATCCCTGTCCAATGTCGATGCCCTCGGGTAACTCCGTCATCTTCTTCAACGCCACGTCCCGGCGCTCGCTGAGCTTGGCGCGGTCGTCGGCGGTCAGGGCCTGCATGACCTCCTTCAGTCGCGAGGCGTCGAGGTTGGTGCAGTAGGCGGCGCTGCCCGGCTGTTGGCGCCAGGACGCGTCAAGACCGCCGGCGTCGACCCCGTCGAAGCCGATCTCCTCGATTAGGCCGATCGCCAAATCCTTGGCCCGCTGGTCATCGCCCGCGACCGGCAGGGCGAAGCGCTCCGGCGAGCCTTTGGGGCGCCCTTGATTTCGGAGGCTGTCAAACGAGATATTGTTGAACGCCTTGACGACCGGTCGTCCCAGCTGCTCGGCGACCCACTTCGTCTCGGGCATGCCGCTTTCCAACGGCTCTATGCGTCCGTCACGCATGGAATAGTAGTTGCCAGTGTCGACCACGATGAGGTCGTGGCGCGCGCCATCGAATAGATTGGCCGGAAATTGCTGGATAGCCTTCATCGGCACCGAGATAATCAGCACGTCTGACTGCTTGGCGACATCGACGACCGAAACCGCCGTCGCGCCGACCTCCTTCGCCAGGTCGGCGAGAGTCTCGGGGCCGCGGGAGTTTGCGATCCGCACGGTATGCCCCGCGTCCTTGAGCTTTCGTGCGAGGCAGGCGCCGATGAAGCCGGCGCCGATCAGACTGATTTCCATGGTTTCTCCCTTAAATTTTCGTTAGAGTAAGAGGCGGCTTCTTCCTGCCGCGGACCTGATTTACTGCCCTGAAGAAAGACTAAATCTATGGGTTACTGGCACGCAAGAACACACCAAAAAGTGTAATACTAACCTGTAAGTAACCATGAAAAAGACAAAACAAACATTCACGCAAACATGTTGCACCGTGGAACTGGAAGAAGCGCTCAAAGTGCTGGAAGGACGATGGAAGATAGTCATCCTCTTCCATCTCTTCAGTGCACCCGTACTACGGTTCTCGGAATTACGCCGCGCAGTGTCCGGGATATCTCAGAAGATGCTGATTCAGCAATTACGTGACTTGGAAAAAGATGGCGTGGTTCACCGCAAGGTGTATCCGGAAGTGCCACCCAAGGTGGAATACATGTTGACGAAAGATGGGGCGGCCCTTCGTCCCGCGCTCAAGGCGCTTAAGTCCTGGGCAGAATCGCGAAAGGTACCATCTTCGATAAAGAAAAATCCTGCTGGTTAAGCAGACTTTTCGGTGGCTCGAGTTTAGATTGCCTGCCCTGGATATAAGGCATTGGACATACCTTCCTGTGAATACGCCCTGTTTACCTCGATGGGTCTTGTCGTTCGGAATCTGACTGCATCGAGCCAGATTGATTGATCAATTCAAGTTGCTGTAACCGGCTATCCGGAAAATTGATCCGAACCTCCCGAAAAGTTCTATAAGAAGGAAAGTCAACAAAAAACACTTCGCCTTCGGCTGAACTTTTGTTGACTTTCAGCCCCCTTGGAATTGAGCAGGATTGTTCTCGCATTCCGCTCCAAAGGCTCGGGACGCTGCGGACAATCGCGTAGCGCTTGTGGGTTCTTTCCCTGTGGTTCTCATACTCGATTTGCGACGATGCCAGTGACTTGTGAAACCAGCAAGCAGAACGTTGGTCATGTGCCAACCATGGTTCTATCTGGGACTCGTGGCCCATTGCTTTTTCAGGTTATCCGAGAGGGCCTAGGGTCGCGTAGGAGACTGGGTGCCCGAGGCACCACGCGTCTAACTTTTCGGTTGAGACTCGCTCTCGAACCCGAGTGTCTCAAGTACCGGGCAGACCACCGCTGGGATTGAATCCACGGGATGGAACGGAACCATGGGAACACTCAAGCTGTTTGTGGGTTCAGATATCTGGCGTCGAAGCTTACTCCTTTCTTCCAGACGATCAGGGTGATCGCGGCGATTTTGCGTGCCAGGGTCAGCCGTGCCATCTCGGGCTTTATTCCTTTGCCGATCTGAGCATCGTAAAATTTCTGGAACGGCCCTGCCTTGGCGGCAACTGCCGAGGCGCTCTTGAACAGATTTTTGAGATCGTGATTATGATTCTGATTGAGTCCGCGAATCGTTGTCTGCTTCCTGGACCGTTGCAGCTGTCCGTTAACGTACTGGTTTTCTGCGCTGTCGTGGGTTTCGATCGCCAACCCGCTGTAAGCCCACAGCTGTCGCTTGGTGCGAAAACGATCCGGCGTCTGGAGCAGCGCGATCAGCAGGGCCGCCCGGATGGGGCCAATCGACGGAATCTGACTTAACAGCGTCGATACGTTGTGCTTCTTGCTCTCCAGCAGTAGCTCGCTCCGCACTACTAAGCGGAGCGAGCGCAAAGCGTCCAACTCTGCGTAGTAGAACTCTGCCCGGCGGCGCACGCCGGCCTCCTGGATCTTGCCCAGCCACTCCAGGCGATGGCGCTGTCCATAGACTTGCTTCCCCGCGCAGGGAATAGCCCAGCTTCGATACACAGCCTTCACCCGGGTCATGACACGCGCCTGGTCTTTGGTGATGGTCAGATAGCTCCGCGCCAGTTCCTTCAAGGACCGCACTCCGTGCTCACCGTGGTAAACGGGCCGCAGCATATTCGAGTACAGTAGTTCGGCCAGCTTCCGGGCATCGATTCGGTCACTCTTGCTGCCTTGCTTCAGATAGCCATTGCGACGTGGATCACACACCACAAGCTTTGTCACACGCGGCTTCAGCAGGTCATACAACCACGCAGCCCAGGTGCCCTCTTCAAACGTCAGATGCACACTCCCGCGCAGCCCATGCATGAACTCGAGAATCGTAATCGCTTTGGTTTCGATGATGCTTTCCATCACCAGCTTGCCCGAAGAATTTAGAACCGCGATCGAGATCGAGTCCTTGTGAACATCCATTCCGATATACTTCGTGCCTTCCATAGACGAGTGCTCCTTTCCGGCGGTGAGATGGCAACCGCTCACAGCCTAGTCCAAGGGGGCACCTTCTTATATTGCG
>CAVWQM010000017.1:0-693175 GCA_963757205.1 uncultured Acidobacteriaceae bacterium | reverse complement strand
CCTTCGCATACTGCTCGTCGGTGAGGTTAAAAGTGATCTCGCCTCTTGCGCTAAATCATCATGTCGAGGTTTTGCCGGTCCTCGGGCATCTTTATCCCCCCGGCGCGCTGGGCGAACTCGATCAAGGCTTCATCGTTGTTAAATCTGGCTCTGCGAGGCAGCGCCGTGCGCATTCGGTCAGTGTCGAAGAAGACCACGTCCAGGCATTACCGGAAGGACATCAGGACCTTGTGACGTATAAGCCGAGTCGTTGTCCCCAATTTCTACAGCCGCACTAGGCCCCTTGCGTGTAGGCCGACGATAATGTACTATTGCTGTAAATAAAAGATAATAAAGCACTTATGTATGATAACGTCTCTTATGTATAGTCGGATTGTTGAGGTCAGCCGTGCTGGGTGGCTGAGCCGAGACCTGCTTCCCGATGATGTGCTCCGCAGCCAAAAAATGGTGGATTATGTTAGCTAAATAGCAGAAATAGCTACGCCTTTTGTTATAGATATTTGTCCCATGCCTGACACGAACCGATTTCGAGTTCTTGCACGACCAAAGATGGTCCATCGCGCCAACGTAGGCTCCGGGCTTGATTATGTCGAGTTCTTCGGAAGCCACGAGACCGAGGACCTGCGAATCTGGCGCATGGCAGCGCATGATCTCGTGATCCTGTTCGAGATAGTCGAATCGTCAGAGTTGGTTGCAGATCTCATCTGCGAACTGCATGAAGGGACCTCTGTGACCCTTCCAGGGGATTACAGTGCCGCCCAACTTGTTCTGCTCGGGTATCGCAACCCGGTCAGAAAACCACCGCGGCCCGCGAACCTTCCCGGCCACAGATATGCGAAACACACCGCGTGAGACTTTGCCCACATGTCCCTAGACGCGCTCGTCGCCACTACATTTCCATCAGCAGTTCATAAGGAGAAATGCTTCCGCTTGGCGGATCAATCTTCTTATCTATCGCTGTTTAAAAAGCACCAACCCAACAGCCAGGACATCCTTCTTTGATAGCTAAAGGACTACTTCATCGCTCGTTATTCTGTCCGCCACCATTCAGAAAGCTCCAGATCGCACCCAAATTAAAGACGTTACCCTGAACCTCAAGTGAATCTCTTTTCTCGTTTTGTTTTTGCTGTCCCCGATTCGATCCAAGGCAAACATTTCATGCGAGTTCCTTCAGCCCTCAAATAAGGGTCATTTGCCGTGCACTTCAAGTGTCTTGGTTGGTATAACGAGGGTTTGAGCGAGGCCACTAAAGCCATGGTGTGCGCGTCAAACCTCATAGCCTGCAGGTGACAATATGAGGCGGTTTCCGATCTTAGCCGTAGCGATCGTAATGTTTGGGTTGGCCCCGTCGGGATTCGCTCAATCCAGCACTTCGCCAAGCAGCAGCGATGCGAGCGTTCAAACGAAACAGGATAAGAAAGCAGAGAAGTCGAAAGCTAAGGCGGCGAAGGCTATATCAAAGGCCGACAGCGAGAGTAGGGGAAAAAAGACCACCTCTACACAGGATGTTGCTTACGCCCTAGCCTACAAAAAAGGGCTGCCGAAGTAGCGTAACCTGACTCGCTATTTTCGAACACGGACAAATTAATTTGGCGGGGCCGTCAGTTGCAGATATGAAGCACTCCAGCTAATTCATGCCCCTACTCCATCTGATAGATGATGGTTGGGCAGGAACTTGTTGTGCTCAACTGTCCGCTACCACGAGCGGTTGGGAGAAACCGCAGCAGCGAATGAAGGCACTGCTGGCAAAGACCAACCTATGACCACGCGGAACCGGAGAAGAAATGTGTGGTCAATTTCAATCCGGGTGCAACCACAGCTTATCCATTTTGCCGAATGGGTTTAAGCCTTAAGATCACGGTCCATCGCATCAATCTCGTTGAGCCTGACGGCACGCCTGGGCTCATCCTCGCGGGCCAGGCGGCAATTCCCGAGCCGCTTCTTCAAAGGGAGAGTTTGCCCAACCGGACCGCCGCAGGTATGCAGGCATGCTCTTCATGAACAACGTGGGGACAGAGAACGGAGGCCTCATCTTCGGCGGCCATGAATCCAGCGACGGCAAGCCGGACTCTTTCGGACATCTCAGCTCGACGAGTATCAGGAGAGGGCACTCCACACTCAACCCTCAATTCAAGGAGGACTCTAATGCGTCTACGAATTTCGGCTTTGTCCTTTTCTCTGGTTCTCTCAACGGTCGTGACCTCCGCTCAATCGAGCCAGACTCTCACTGGAACCGTGAGTGATGCCATGTGTGGAGCGCATCACATGATGCAGGGTGCAAGTGCTGCGCAGTGTACCCGCGAATGCGTCAAGCGAGGGTCTGATTTTGTCCTCGTTAGTGGGGACAAGGTGTACACGTTGAAAGGAGGCAAGATCCAGTTGGATAAGTTTGCTGGGCAGAATGTGACCATCAAAGGAAAGCTAGATGGAAAAACAATCACCGTGGACTCGATAGAAGCTGCCGAGTCTTAGAGTCGGTAACCACAATCGCGGATTCAACAGCAGCTACCGCTTATAGTCAGACGCATTATCGTCAGTTTTCGGAAGCGTGCTCGACATGGTCGACGATAAAGAAATCTACTGGGCCCTTTTGCGACACCATTTTGAGGCCGAGCTGTTCCCTCAGCGCGGCCTCAAATGTCGGAGCAGATTCGTCCGGGCCGACCGTCTAGAGCATTTCCTCGATAGGTGTATACGAGAGCCGATAGCCTCAAGTGGCTTTTTCCCTTTCGGACTCTCCAACGAACAATCAAATGTGCGGTTCTAGACTTTGCCGAAGAGCGAGGATCTGCGAACCAACGGACCACACATGGCCGGGAGGCTATTACTCTGCCCAAAAGCGCCTACTGCTGCGGTTCTTTGGTGCAGTTGAAGCCGCGACCGGTCAGAGCCGCTATGTCGATGTTCGCACTGCAGTGGAAGGGAAATCCCGGCGGCATCATCTTTGCTGCGGCGGATTCAACCTTGTTAAGCAATTGCAAATCCACCGCTTCATCCAACGCCTGATCCCACGAGGTGTAGCTTTTGCTCCACTCGTACGCGCTCGACATGACCGCTGTCGTGGCTCCCGCATCCGTTCGCGTAATCGTGACCTTTTGTTTCATGCCAATCATCCTCATTCCAAGAGATGTTGCAAAACTCACATTTCGTTGCATTTCTCTCAAGCGAATCGGTGGGAGAGGTTGATCCAGCGACATTCCATGAAACTAGGAATTCGCATCCTATAGCACAGGTCGCGACTGCAGCAAGAAGGCAGAGCAATCTATCGGGCTGACTCAGTGCTTCCATAGGAGGCTTCGATGAAAGTTCAAATATACGCAGCGCTGTTCGCGCTATCCATGCTCTCAGTAGGAGCCGTCGGTCAGTGTGCAAGGCCTGAAATGAACCCAATTTGGGATACGGACAAGCAGCAATTCAGATGCGTGGCTACCGCAGGTTCGGAAGTGTCGTCGCACGATGAGACCGTTTCGCCCAAGGGAGATAAAGCATTCTGTAACAATGCACGCGAAAATTTACTGAAAGCATGTCCAGCGTCCAACGAAGGTAAGACCTGCAAAAGCAAAGCAAAGTCCATTTTCAACGCTTGTTACAAAGATTCTAAAGCTCAAGGCGAGAGTCAGACTGGATCAGGGAGCATGACAAATCAAGCTGCCAAAACTGACCCAGCAGTTTGCATGCAGACCTTCCGTCAACAACAACAGGCGTGCCAGTTGCGGAAAGTTCCTCCCCCGGCCCCCGGACAACCGTCCGCTCCTGACACCTGTTTGCAGGATGCCATCGCGGGACAAAATACTTGTCTCGCAAATAGCCGTTGATTGAACTGTTCACAAAGGCCTAGCGAGCGCAGTCAGCAGAGCGCATCAAAGCAACGGATCAACCTGGCAAGGAGTTCGTCATCGGGGGGATGGGGCTTCAATGGCGGCCGTACCGAGAACGTTCGAAGCACAACGCCGGCAGGCTTCTTCGTATAAGCGATAATGATTCAGATGGGTTGACCTACGGCGATTCCTGACTAGCGATTGCATGGGCACGTAGAGAGGGTTACGGCGGCCACCTTCGAAAGGTTCCCGCTGATTCTGCGTCCTTGGTTTCTTAGTTTTCTGCAGGAAGACTGGCGCCACTTATGAAGATCCTAAGCTTACGACTGATAGTTGCGTTGATCATTGGCGTGACTTTGGTATCGCTGGCTTCGTCGTGGTACGAGGTAAGGGCAACGAAGGATGCACTACGCCGGGAGCTCGAAAGTAAAGCTGGAACGCTCGGCCAGAGCTTAGCCGCAAGTTCAGAGGTCCCCCTGCAGGCGGGAGACACTGCCAGACTGGAACTGATGGTCCGGCGCTCCACCAACCCCGACCATCTGCTGGGAATTGGCATCTACGGTCGCGACGGCATTTCACTGGTCGTTACCCCAGGTCTCGGTTCTCTCATATCGGGCGCGCCGAAGCTCATGACAGACGCACTTCACGGCAATCGCACTGTGAGTGAATTTGTGCGATCGGGCTTGAAACGGACCCACATGCTGGTCGCTCCCGTACACGCGGCAGACAATGAGGTAATCGGGCACGTCATCGTTGTTCATGACGCCACTTATATTCGAACCGAGATTTTTCGTGTCTGGAGCCGATTCTTCCTTCGTATCGCGGTCCAGGTACTGGTGATCGCAATTATCACTCTGTTGGTCCTGCGCTGGAGTCTGACGGGTCCGATTGCGCGCATGGCGCTGTGGATGAAGGCACTTCGTACAGGACGACACGCCGTTCAACCGACGGCAGAAGATCTGAATCTTCTTTCGCCTTTCGCGAAGGAGCTGGCGCCGCTGGCGGAGAGCATGCGGCAGGCACGTGCAGCGGCCGAGGCAGAAGCCAGATTGCGCAACATCAACGAATCTCAGTGGACCGCCCAGCGGCTCGCCGATCATGTGCGCAACAGGCTAAACGGCAGCAACCTTTTTGTGGTCTCGAATCGCGAACCCTACCGGCACGTGCGGCAGGACAAGAAGGTAACGGTAACGGTCCCGGCCAGTGGTCTGGTCACGGCAATTGAACCAATCCTTCGTGCCTGCCACGGAACCTGGGTGGCTCATGGAAACGGCAATGCGGATGCAGAGACCGTTGACACACATGACCGCCTGCAGGTTCCGCCAGAGGATCCACGCTATACGCTTCGTCGGGTCTGGCTCAGCGGTGAGGAAGAAGATGGCTACTACAACGGATTCTCGAACGAAGGCCTGTGGCCACTCTGCCACATCGCTCACACTCGTCCGACTTTTCGCACATCAGACTGGGAGTGCTACAACAAGGTCAACGAGAAGTTCGCCGATGCAGTGGTGGAAGAGATAGCGGGCGAGGAACATCCTGTGGTGCTGATCCAGGACTACCACTTCGCCCTCTTACCGCGCCTGCTCAAAGACCGCCTGCCCCATGCGAGAGTCGCTATCTTCTGGCACATTCCATGGCCGAACGCCGAATCATTCAGCATCTGTCCCTGGCAACGCGAGTTGCTCGACGGTTTGCTGGGAGCCGACCTGATTGGCTTTCACACCCAGGCCCATTGCAACAATTTCCTGAATACAGTACACAACGTACTCGAGGCGAAAGTTGACTGGGAACACTTCTCTATCGAGCGCAACCAACATCGATCATCCATCCTTCCATTCCCGATCAGTGTTGAACTCGTTGACGATCGTTCCCTGGACCAGACGGAGATGACTGCTGAGGAGGAGCGTAGCGCACTGCTTCAGGAGTTGGGTCTCGAGGCGACATACCTCGGAGTAGGCGTCGACCGCGTGGACTATACCAAAGGGATACTCGAACGATTCCAGGCTGTTGAGTCGCTTCTTGAACGCTTTCCAAAGTATCAGGGCAAATTTACCTTCATTCAGATTGGTGCGCCGACCCGCAGCCGTATCAAGCGCTATGCCGACTTTCAGGCAGAGGTTAACTCTGAGGCCGAAAGGATCAATAACCGTTTCAAACGGGGGAAGTGGAAAGCTATCGTCTTTCTGAATCGAGAGCACACGCATGAGGAGGTACAGCGGTACTATCGAGCCGCGCATCTGTGCATGGTCACCTCCCTGCATGACGGCATGAACCTTGTCTCAAAAGAGTACGTTGCAGCGCGACAGGACGAGCGTGGCGTATTAATTCTGAGTCGCTTCACTGGCGCCGCGAGAGAGCTGCATGACGCCCTCATCGTGAATCCGTACGACATCGAGTCGACGGCCGAGGCAATTGCGCAGGCGCTCGAGATGAATGTGAGCGAGATGGTCGATCGAATGAGGCGAATGAGACGATCCGTCAGGGAGCGAAACATCTATTGGTGGGCGGGCACTCTCATCGGTGAGCTCTGCGAACTGCGCCTCAAGAAGGGATACTCAAATGTCTCTGTCATACGCAGGGCGCAGGTGGGGAGATAGCTTGCGCGACAGCGTGACGACAAGTTTGCTCGATGCTTTTCTGCAACAGCTCAAGACAGCCCCGTCATCGGCGCTGCTGCTGGATTATGACGGCACCCTGGCGCCGTTCCACGTCGACCGCAACCAAGCTTTCCCTTATCCCGGAGCCATTTCGATTCTGGAAAAAATCGCCAGGTCCGGCAGGACAAAGGTCATCATCATCTCGGGGCGGCCTATCGTGGAATTGCGGGCACTTCTCGCTCCAATGAACAACCTCGAGATGTGGGGGACACATGGCGTGGAGCGCCAGTTGAGCAACGGGAGCTACAGTTGCGTCCCGATCAACGAGGAAGACGTAGTGGCCCTGGCAAAGGCGCAGGAATGGATCGTCGCTGCAGGACTGTTGTCCAGAGCGGAGATCAAACTTGGTGGCATCGCTATCCACTGGCGAGGATTATCCCCTGTCGAAGCGAAGAGCGTGAAATCACTCACTCTCGATGGCTGGACGAAGATAGCCGAGCAATCGCGACTCAAGCTGCTTCAATTTGAAGCGGGACTGGAGCTACGTGTCTCGCATCCTGACAAGGGCGATGCAGTCACGTCGATCCTTGTGGACCTCGAGCCGGGCGCACCGGTCGCATATCTGGGTGACGACCTGACAGATGAAGACGCTTTCCGTGTTCTAAACGGACATGGACTTACGGTGCTCGTGAAAGATACCTATCGTGAGACCAACGCAGACACGTGGATCAGGCCACCGCAGGAATTGATCGATCTTCTCGAACGATGGCTGATTAGTATTTCCGGCTAATCGGATTAGGCCGACCTTGGATCTGATGGAGTGAGAACTCTAAAGTCTCGCCTACACTAGTTTCCGAAAACTCCGTTTGTGGGCACTAGGGGCGAAGCTATGATCATTCACTGAGAGGAGCCTTCCAATGGATGACAAGCAGTCCGATGCAGGACCGGAAAATCCCCGGAGCCATCATCGAAGGCTGGATGCGAATGGTTTTGGCCACTGGTGGAATCGAACGGTTCGACGATCGCTTCCATTGAGCCAATACTCTCGACCTCGCCATGCGGGGCCGAGCAAGCTCTTGCGGAGGTGCGAAAACATCCCATGAGACGCTCCGTTCTGACGTGGTTTGTGCGCCCGTGGGCTGCGGAATGGCATCTGAAATCCCGGAGGTGGCAGGCGCCTTCTTGCACTGTCGAATCGGCCTTATTGACCGCGGCGGAGCCCTTCATCTGGGCCTGATCAAACTGAGTCGTGGTCGCGGAATGGTGATTTACGAAATGCAGATTACAAAACCTGGCCAGGGTTGGGTCTCCGGGGCGCCATTCCGTGAAGCATTTGATCTCCATATCCCCTGCCGCGGCCCCCGGTGATGTCAATCCAAGCAACTGTATTGCCATAAGCTACGTCGTATCCGTGCGGGTACGTTTCGGCACAGCCTGGATCACGAGCTGTTCCGAACCTTTAGTGCTGCGATTGTCGGTGTTGTTGGTCCGCGAGCCGATGGCAAAGCGAAGGTGAAGGAGAAGAGATGAAAACGATCAAAAGAATTGCATGTTTGTCGCTCAGCGTAATGCTGGCGGTGCCGGCATTCTCTCAGGAAAAAGAGGAGGACCGCGTGCGGGAGGCTGGGGAGGTCGTGAAGGAGATTCTCGATGCTCCGGACAAGGGAATACCGAAGGACCTGCTCGATAAGGCGGAGTGCGTTGTCGTCTATCCGTCGGTCAAGAAGGCGGCCTTCGTCGTGGGCGGAAGCTATGGCCGCGGCGTCATGACGTGCCGCAGGGGACCAAAGTTGACCGGTCCTTGGAGCGCGCCGACGATGATGGCTCTGGAAGGAGGAAGCTTCGGTCTCCAGATCGGTGGAGAGGCGATTGACTTTGTTCTCCTGATCATGAACGAAAAGGGCGCAAGGTCAGTGCTGTCCAGCAAGGTCAAGCTTGGCGGCGACGCCTCTGCCGCAGCTGGCCCGGTCGGCCGCACTATTACCGCCGAAACGGATGTCGTCATGAAGGCCGAGATCCTTTCGTGGTCGCGCACTCGGGGTCTCTTCGCCGGCATCTCTCTCGCAGGATCGACCATCCGCGCCGACGACGGAGCCAACAAGAACATCTATGGCAAGGAGATCTCAGGCCAGGACATCGTCTTCAAACATCAGGTTCCCGCTCCACCGTCGGCAACCGTGCTGCTTAGGGAGCTGAACAAGGTCTCGCCGCACCACAAGGCATGATCGCGGAGTCGTTCGGGTGATCCTAAGCGGTCTTTACTCGATGACATGCCACGGCAAAGGCTTTGGAGGTTAGTCATATCGAGTCGCCGCTCAGGTGCCATGCGGATCGCTTCAACACGATCAACATCCTGCGCTGCAATCGCTGCGGCGATCGTCTCGGCATGGACATCCAACCCAAAAAATCGTAACTCTCCTGCATGACCCGGCGGCGGCTTCGTGAACAACGCGAAAGGTGAAGTCGATGACCTATCAGCTATTTGCATAGACTTTCGGCTGTTTGGCACCTACTTCGTCACCATAGAGTCACTACATCATCGAGCGCGGGCCGCGGCTGGCCATGGAACGGTTACGAGCTTCGGTTGATGAAGTGCCAGGGAGGTACCCACCGCAGCGGTTGGCGGCGCATTATGCAATCGCGATCCTTTTCGGATCGGATTAATTGCTTCCTGCACACCGGACAGTGTTTGATGTGCTCAAGAAAAGCCTCACGCGCCCCTGATTTGGATGGGCCTTTGAGGCTTCACCTAATAATCGCTGTCCTTACTTGCACTCCGAAACGCTCACAAACGTACTCATTTCTGGGGCGGCAGAAAAGCATAGCATTTTGAGCGGAACACGCAAGGCTACCAATGGTTCGAAATCGAGCATCCTACCTCGGACAGATCGAGGAGAGTGCAATATGGCCGCCATTCAGGAAACAAACCCTAAGAAAAACACGCCCCCCGAGTCAGATCCTACGAAGATCGATCGCAACGCATCTGCTGGGAGTGAAAGCTCACTCGGCGCGGAGAGCATCCGAGATGGACGCCCTTCAACTGACGATAGCGTGGTCGAGGCGATGGATGAAGAGACTCCAGGCCTAGCCGGTAATTAGCGTTTTATAACGGATTTTAGGAAGCGTTCCTTCATAATTCACTTCGCGGGGAAATCTTCTGGTTCTGACATGGGGGTAAGTCGAATAAGAGGCGAAACGCTGAATGTACAGGACTTTCTTTACACCGTTGTCACAAATCGATGTATCGGCGGAGTTTGGCGGTTTCGATTGTGCGCCCTCAGGCGCACAATCGGTGTGGTTCAGTTCCGTTCTCTTCGTCGCGGAGCGTACTGCTCCCAGCATGATCGGTCCAGATGCAAGCAAGCGGCTGTCTTGGCTTCGCGGTTCTGATCCATACGCAGGACAGCGAGGCACGCGCTACGACAGGAAGTGAAAGAATAACTTTGGCCATGATTTTCCTCCTTCCGGCAGACATATCCCAGCAGAGCGGACAAACTCAAAGTTCGCGCTCATAGCCCATATGGTCCCGATTCCTTGTTTTGGAGGGTGGGTAGAACCGCTGGTCGCCAGCGCAACCTGCTCACTTACTCGTACATGTCATACACTGTGCGAAGCGAGCAGGCAGGCAATCAATTCAGAAGGACTTCCTGCCAGTCGTCACTGCGCAGGAAAACGCTTCTCCATCCTGGAGGTTCCAGCGAAATGTCGATATTCATAGCATTTGCGGCTGATTCAAATTGAGGTCGAACCGGCGCCTCCATTCTTATAACATATCCCCCTAGGATATAGGCCAATCGAAAAATGCCCCATATTGTGAAGGAAAAACAAAAGCTGGTCGCACGGATCAAACGAATTCGGGGGCAGGTGGACGCGATCGAACGTTCTTTGTCCACGGGGGATGACTGTGCAGATGTTCTGATGCTGCTGGCGAATGTTCGCGGCGGCATCAACAGCCTGATGGCCGAGGTGTTGGAAGATCACATCCGCCTTCATATGTTAACTCCCGATAAGAATTCCGCACCCCCGACCGAACTGGCGGAAGACTTGATCGATCTCGTGAGAGCCTATCTGAAATGACGAGGCACGTTTCCACCGGTACTGCTAACGATTTGAAATCGTAGCGGCCCATGGGCCACTTTGATCTCTGCAGATCGCTTTCGGAAGCGCTCATTCGCAGTTGCAAGTAACACGATGGGTCGGCGGCATAGAACCATCAAGTGACGGGATACAGTGCCCATGCGGATCCAGTTGAGGGTCTCCGAGTTTAGCGGCGATGCGTCTCTCGAAACTTTCGGATATGAAGTGCTCTAGACGTTCGGCTTCATCGTGAAGTTCTTCGATGGGGTAATTCAGGACTTCGTAGAGAAAGGTCTCAATTAGCCGATGATGGCGAACGATCTCAAGGGCACGTCTTTTCCCAGCGCGTGACAGGCAGACGCCATAGTGTCTCTCATAGTCGAGAAGAGAGGGCTTGGCGGCTGCCAGCTTCTGGATCATGTTTGTCACAGATGCCGGTGCGACTCCCAGGCGCTCTGCCAATTCCCCGCTGCTAACACGCTGCTTTTCGCCACCGCTCAAATAGAGGATTTCCTTCAGGTAATTGTCCACGGATTCCGTGTTCGCATTTTGCTCCCGGCTTCTCGGCATCTCCGCGGCTCTCCCATTCTTTAGGTTTGACGTAAATTAGATATTTAGGCTAGCTTAAATGTACTTTAGGCATGCCTAAATGAGGCTCTGAACCTTTATGAAGTGGATGCGAACCCCATTTAGAACTTTGGCTCTCTCTGCCGTTTTCGCAAGCAGTCGAACCTTGTTGATGGCGCAGAGCGGCGCGTCCTGTGCGCTCTCGGGCGCGGTGACAGATCTTACGGGAGCTACCGTGCCTGGAGCAACCGTTACTGCTACGTACGTCACCACTCACGCCCAACGGACTACGACCACCGGTGCTGACGGCAGATTCCTCTTTCTGCAATTGAGTGCGGGCACTTACCGGGTTGTGGCGCAAGCGTCCGGCTTTGCGACTTCGGCACGGGATGTGACGTATTCGGGAGTGCCGATTCAACTGGATTTCGAGTTGGCGACAGCCACGGTGCAGACTGAGGTGATCGTGAACGCCCACGAACTCGATCCTGCCGAGCCAGCACACGTCAATATCACTCCAGAGCAGATCGAACGCATTCCCAGCCAGAGTGTAAGTTCTCCGCTGAGCTCGCTGGTTACGCTAACGACCCCGGGCGTCGCTGCTGATTCCAATGGGTCGTTCCACCCGCTGGGTGACCATGCCGAAGCATCTTTTGTAATTGATGGTCAACCGATCACCGACCAGCAGAGCCGAACTTTCTCTACTCAGATCTCTTTGAATGCGCTGCAGTCGATGGAGGTTCGAGAGGGCTCTCCGCAGGCAGACGTGGGTGATAAGACGAGTTTGGTCATCGTTGCCCAGACGCGCTCTGGACTCGATCAGAGGCGCCCCTCAGGAGCGCTTTCGCTCTCTCGCAGCTCTTTTGCGACTACGCAGGCGAGCGGAAATTTGGGATTTGGAACGGCAAAGTTCGGAAGCTTCACGGCTGTCGATGGAATGAACAGTGGTCGTTTCCTTGACACTCCGGAGTTTGTGGCTCTTCACGCCAACGGCAACGCCCAAAATCTGATTGAACGACTCGATTACAGGGTCACCCCAAAGACATCACTCCAGTTGAACACCAGCCTGAGCCGATCCTGGTTCCAAACCCCCAACACTCTGGACCAACAAGCCTTAAATCAGAATCAGCGGCAGACGGTCGGGAGCTTTAATGTCGCGCCGTCTTTGCTGCATACCTTCAACAGCTCTGCCTTCAATCAAGCCAATCTCTGGGTGCGAGGGGACAAGATCCGCTACTGGCCGTCAGCGGATCCTTTCGCAGATACACCCGCGACTCTAGCGCAAGCGCGTCGTCTCACGAACGTGGGATTGCGCGATGAGTTCACCTACTCACATGGGCGACACACCGTTGTAGCCGGAGCGGAGTGGAAACATACCTTCCTCTCCGAGCAGTTCACCACAGGCTTGACCGATCCCGCATACAACAGCCCGTGTCTGGGGCCGGATGGAGCGCCATCTCCCGACACTTCCTTCAACAATCCTTCCCAGTGCGCGCCTGCTGGCCTTGCTGTAAATCCGGGCTTTCTCCCCGGACTGCTGAAGATCGATCTCACTCGTGGCGGAGCGCTCTTCGACTTTCGCGGCTATACGGACATCAAGCAGGAGGGGGTCTTCGCGCAGGACAGCATCCGGTTGCGAAACTTCACGCTCAACCCTGGCCTACGCTTCGATAACTACAATGGGCTGACGAATAGCAACGCCTTTCAACCGCGCATTGCAGGGGCTTACACGGCTCTGCCGCTGCATACGGTATTTCATCTCGCCTATTCACGGGTCTTCCTGACCCCTTACAACGAGAACCTGATCGTCGCGAGTTCAAGCGGTCCGGGATCGACGGCAGGAGATCTCGGCGCTGTCGATTCAGCGGTTCTGAAGACCGGCAAGCGCAACCAGTTCAACGTCGGTTTCGAAACACAGGTGTCGAGGCTGCTCTCATTCAGTGGTGAGTATCTGTGGAAGTTCACCTACGGGGCCTACGACTTCGATGTGTTGCTCAATAGCCCGCTGACGTTTCCGACGCAATTCAGAAAGTCAAAGATTGATGGAGCGTTATTTCGCGCGACTGTCGCACCGACGCATGGCTTCGCCGGCTATCTAACTGTCAGCCATGTCCGCTCCCGGCTTTTCGGACCGGAGACTGGAGGTGTGAGTTTCAGCCCACCTTACAGTAACGTTGCGCGCCCTGATCACGACGAAGGATTAGCGATGAATTTGTACATGCGATATCAGATTGGCCATCGTGGCCCGTGGACGGGAATCTCCTATCGTTACGACGGCGGACTGGTTGCCGTTGCCGTACCGGACTATACGACTGCTCTGCGTCTCACCGGGGACGAACAAGGGCAGATGGGGCTTCATTGCGGCACGACCTTTGCTCGCACTTCACAGCCCATCCGCTCCTGCGCAGAGCTCCTTGCCACAACGCGCATTCGCATTCCTCCCGCTGGCACGGAGAACGATGACAAAAACCCTCCGCGTATCGCGGTCCGAAGCACTGTCAATCTTTCTGTTGGTCAGGACGATCTCTTTCGTCATGAGAAACAGAGCCTCGGCCTCCGCCTTGACGTAGTAAACCTCGCCAACGTGGATGGCCTTTACAATTTTCTGTCTACTTTCTCAGGAACCCACTTTGTGACTCCGAGGAGCGTTACCGGGCAGGTTCGCTACACGTTCTAATCTGGGCGTTGTGAATGTCGACACCAAAACGTGCGATCCTAAATCAGTCATGCGCAACTACCTCTAGAACCGAAGTAGAGCCCCCGTGCCCCTGTTTTGTGCCTTGCTGCTACATTTATTCCAAGAAGGAGTTGGGAGTCTAACATTCATAGAACCAGCCTCTTGGAACCGGCACCATTCGGAGTTGGTTCGATAGCTCCCCACGTCGCTGTAGAGTCCAATTTTGTGGCAACCATCCACACGACTCGCGCTTAACTTCTTGACCCTTGTCAGGCAAAGGGTGTTCGACTTTAGACCATCTCGAATTTTTCTCGGATCTGTTCGAAGCAAGCATCGTCGCGATATTTGGTCGCTGCGCTACCAATTTAGTCCGAGTCGCGCTATAGTCTGAGGCATGTATATCAAGGAGACAGCCTTGCGCAGAAGGAGGTCGTGGAGACTTCTCCTCGGCGTTCTGTGCATTGGGTTAGTCATCCTTGGTAGTACTTTGTCTGTCGCTCACACGCATAACCAGGGGAATGTACGGCATTCTGATTGCGCGCTCTGCGTAACGGCTCACGTAATTGTTCAACCAGCAGCCGTATATGTGGCCGTTGACATTGCGCACGTTTTTACCCCTGTTCACGTACCCTTATCTTCTGCTCCTTCCCAAAATATCTCCCCGTTCGCACTCTTCACACGACCCCCGCCTATTGACTTTGTTCTTGCCTAGAACATCGTCAAAAACAGGTTAAAAATCAAAAGGGGGTAGGTCATGCACACGTCGATACGGCGCGGCATCTTCGCAGCTATTGCGATTAGCTTTTCATTGAGCATTCCAGGGCTATGGGCCCAATCTGCCGGCAGCGGCGGAACCATCTATGGGACCGTTACGGATACAACCGGCGCCATTCTGCCGAATGCGACCGTTAAGATTGAGAATCCGGTCAGCGGCTACACAAGGGACACGACATCTGATAGTCAGGGCCGTTATCAATTCACCAATATTCCGTTGAACCCATATCATCTCGTCGTAAGTGCCAAAGGATTCGCCGCTCGTAGCCAGGACATTGATGTGCGATCTCCAGTGCCGGTTACGCTGAAGAGCGTTTTGAATGTGGGCGCGGAGTCAACAGTCGTTGAAGTTACGGCCAGCGATCTACTGGAGAATGACTCGACGTTTCATACTGACATCGATCGCGGCCTATTCAATAAGGTGCCGCTGGAGAGCCAGTCTTCGTCGCTGAGTTCGCTGGTAACCCTGGCCTCGCCGGGTATCGCTGCCGATTCGAACGGTCTCTTTCATGGACTGGGCGATCACGCGCAGAACTCTTTTTCCATCGACGGCCAACCCATCACCGACCAGCAAAGCAAGGTCTTTTCCAATCAGCTCCCTTCGAACGCCGTACAGTCGCTTCAGGTGATCTCGGGAGCCCCGCCGGCAGAGTTTGGCGGCAAGACTAGTGTTGTGATTCAGGTTACGACGAGGTCAGGCCAGGGCGTCACGCATCCGACCGGCAGTGTCACGGCTTCGTATGGCACCTTCGGGTCCGCGACCGGATCGGTGGATCTGAGTTACGGCGGCCAGAACTGGGGGAACTTTATTGAGGTCGACGGCCTGAACACAGGACGGTTCCTCGATCCTCCCGAGTTCGTCGTCTTTCACGCTAAGGGCAATGAGCAGAATATCTTCGATCGCATTGATCGCACTCTTTCAGAGAAAGATTCGATTCATCTCAACCTGAACTACAGCCGCTCGTGGTTTCAGACCCCGAACGCCTATGACAACTTGAATGTGCAGAATGTCGTCGGCGGAGGAACTGGCCCTGATCCGGTCTTCGGCACTGTGGGCAATACCGATCAACGTTCGAAGATACAAACATTCAATATCGCACCGACCTATACGCGCACCATTTCAAACAACTCGGTCTTCAATTTCGGGGCTTACTTCCGAAAGGATTTTTACGACTACTACCCGAGCAATAATCCTCTTGCCGATCTCGGGCCAATACAGACCCAGAGCATCTCTCAAAACCGTACGCTCTTCAATACCGGGGTGCGTTCCGACTATTCGTATGTAAAGGGGATCCACAATATCAAGGTGGGTGCGACGTATCAGCAGACATTCCTTCGAGAGCACGACAATCTTGGGATTGTGAACTCAACGTTCAATTCGCCTTGCGTGGATGACAGCGGCAGTCCGGTGGCTGGTTTTACGGACCCCGGTCAGTGCGCAGACGCGGGGTTCACCTCCAACGATCCGAACGCCGGAGGCACCTTCAATTCGGTGCTGCTGCCATACGACCTGACCCGTGGTGGAACTCTGTATAACTACTACGGTCACACCGATGTGAAGGAACTGGCCCTCTATGTTCAGGACCAGATCACGCTCAAGAACTGGCTCTTCAACGTCGGTATCCGCGGCGATCTCTACAACGGTCTGGCGATTGCTCGTCAGGCAGAGCCGCGTGTCGGAGTCGCGTACAACATCACGCGGACCAACACGGTCCTGCGGCTTTCCTATGCACGAACCATGGAGACGCCGTTCAATGAAAACCTTGTGCTGTCGAGCCAGGGCTGCGGGAACGATGTGCTTGTGCCACTTCTTGCATGCACGCCTGGGGTTGGCACTACTCTCGACCCAGGCTTCCGCAACGAATTTCACGCCGGGTTGCAGCAGGCATTCGGCAAGAACCTGGTCATCAGCGGAGACTACATCTGGAAGTACACTCATAACGCCTTCGACTTCAGTGTGCTGGGCAATACGCCCATCACATTCCCCATCAACTGGCACAACTCGAAGATTCCAGGCTTTGCCTTACGAGCGGACGTCCCGAACTTCCATCATCTGTCAGCATTCGTGATCATGTCATCGGTGGCGGCGCGGTTCTTCCCGCCGCAGGACGCCGGTGCAGGAGCCGCTCCGGGAAATGGAGGTTTTCCCTTCCGTATCGACCACGACGAGCGGTTCAACCAGACAACCCACCTGCAGTATCAGATACCCGGGAAGCGTAGTCCCTGGGTGGGCTTCAACTGGCGCTACGACAGCGGTCTGGTCGCTGGCGCAGTGCCTTGCTATAACGTGACCGATCCGAACAGCTTGTGTAACCCAATCAACGGCGGCCCGTCGATCACGATTAACGGTCAACCGGGAATCGACCTCAGTGGACTGACACCGGATCAGCAGTTCCAGGCCGGCCTCACCTGTAACGGCATCAAGGCCACTCCGTACGTCGGGATACCGGGGAATCAGTGCCTGGCGTCCCAGCTGACCTCGAACCTGGTCTCCATTCCCGCCCCCGGCACCGAGAACGACGACCACAACCCGCCGCGGATCGCGCAGCGCAATCTATTCGATGTATCGCTCGGTCAGGACAACCTCTTCAACGGCGACAAGCGTAGATGGAGCCTTCGTCTGACGGCGGTAAACATTTCCAACAACTACGCGCTGTACAACTTCCTCTCCACGTTCAGCGGCACGCACTACGTCACACCACGCGCCATGAATGCTGAGATAGGTTTCCACTTCTAGCGATTGAATGTGGGGGAAGCGCGTCGGACATGACTCCCGTTTCATGCTTTGACGCGCTTCGTCACGCTATTAACTTCCAGAACAATCACCAGATACTCTTATCCGCCGCTCTATGCCTGGAGGAATCCTAGCTATGGCTCAAATTCAAGAGCTATGGACGGAACATATCGATCGAGTAGGAATGGTCACTTCGGCGCTTTGTTTTATTCATTGCGTTGCAGCTCCAGTGCTCCTCTCTTTGTCGGCCGTCTCTTCTCATTTCATCCCCTCGGAAGAACATACTCACCGATTGCTCGCGGTTTTCGTGGCAATTGTGGGAGCCACAGCAATTGGCTTTGGATACCGGAGACATAAGAGGAAGCGTGTGCTCGGAGCAGCATCACTCGGGCTGGCTTTGATCTGCTCCGGAGCATACTTCGGAGATTTATTGCCTTCTCACGGGAGCGAAGTTGTTGTAACGCTCGCGGGCAGCTGCTGCATGATCTTCGCCCATCGCGTGAATCACACCTTTTGCAAGACCTGCAAAAAATGCCCCTAGGTTTGTCGTGAGGAATCCAATTTTTGACCGATTCACATGCTTTACCTGAGGGTGAAGAACATGAGCAACTGGCTGCTCACGGGGAGATTCCGAAGTAACAAAAAGCGTCTTCGCCGAATTCGCTGGAGCACATTCGACTTGTGGTTCATGGTGCTGTTATCGCTGCTGATATTGGTCTCTGCTGCCGCTGGAGCATGGTTGGGATACATTTACTCCGACTAACGTCTGGACGGCTCACGGATCGAATTCCTGCACAGACTAGTTCGTCGAGGGCCAGGGCGCGCGGACGGCGCGTCCCCGCGAAACTGTAAGTGAACTGCAAAGACAACGCGAGTTGCACAGGTACATGTCTCCTTCCGCATCTGTGACCGTGTAGGAGCTCAAAGGAACAGCGACCATATCGTAGGAGCAGATCTGTTTCTTCATAGAGAACCTGATGATTGAGCCTAAAACTCATACTATCGAACTACCTGGTGCATCGTCGGGGCGAAAGCAGGTGCCGTTGGATCGATCCCCCGTTTCTTTTAATTGTTTAGCGCCCTTGCGACCTACCGAGACCTTGCCCATAGCTCATCAGTCGTTGGCCTCGATCCAACTCCGACCGCTGCCAATGATCGAGCGATTCGGATAATTCCTGCTTTCCGGCCAGTTCTCCCACTAGCGCGAACGCGTTCGCAATGCCCTTCGAGGTGCTTGCTGCCGTGTGTGGCCGGATCACGAAAGAAGCATCTCCCATCAGGATCGTGCGGTTGAAGACCAACTTCGGACAGGCCAAGTCCATGATTGCCTGCACAAACGGCTCCTTCGTGGCCCTTAGCAAGTCCTTGAAGGCTGGCGGCAATACCCGCTCCGCGATCTTGCGCTGCCTACTTTCCTGCTCGGGATGGAGTGCCCCGGGCGGAATCGCGTAGGCTCGGCGAACGCCATTCGCGTCCGTAAGCACCGAATCGAGCTCGGCTTCAGTCAGGTTCCAGTACCACACCCAGTTCAGACGGCGTTGTCCAACGCGCGTATCTCCCGATTCGCTGGGGATCAGATAACAGAGGATATGGCTCTCTGCCATCCTGAAAAAGGTGAAGTTGTCCTCGAAGACTTTGAGGACATCTGCCGAAAGGTCACTCTCTTGAACCACGCCCCGCCATGCGACGTAGCCCGCGTACTCCGGTTGAACTTCCGGCAAGAGTAGACCTCGGATGCTCGACCGGAACCCGTCGGCGGCAACAAGAAGATCCGTTTTGCTTTCCATGCCGCCCTTGAAATGTGAGGTGACGGAGGAGCCATCTTGGCGCATACTGTCGAACTCATTTCCCAGGTGATAGTGCTCAGCTGGGAAGCTCCGCTCAAACCATGAGTAGAGGAGGCCCCAGGATGTCATCAACTGCGGCATCCTGTCAGACGAAGCAACCGATCCGCCTGCATCGAGATACTTACGATAGTTGAGCGCGACGCCGACATCGCCATCGCCCTTGGCTCCGCAGAGCCGAAGTAGTTCTAACGTCTCCTGTTGCAGAACGATCCCGGCTCCGCGATCGGAAAGGCTCTGTGGGCTCCGCTCGAAGATATTGACCTCCCAGCCGATCTTCCGAAGCAGGATTCCTGCAGCCAAACCGGTAAGAGAGCCTCCAACAACCGTCGCTCGTTTCATAGTGCTCTCCATCAGACCGTGCAGACGCCGTTCTCACATTGACCACCCTGAATCTTCTGAATTGCTGACGCGAGCAGCTCTTCATGTTGTGCACCGCTCGCAAGAACTCGTCCACCAAAAGAGATCTGAGGAACTCCCTGGACGCCGGCGGAGACTTTGCGCTCGGCAGCCTTGACCTCGGCCACCAACTCCGGGCTGTCGAAGTCTTCCACGCGCGAGATCGCCGAGACGCCGAACTCGCGAGCGATGCTTAGCAGCACCACCGGATCGCCCACGTCCTCACCATTGACGAAGTAGGCTTGGAACAACCGCTCCGCGACTTTGCCCTGCATCTCCAAACCCTGTTTCAGGGCCGCCGCAAGCAGGACATGACCGCGAAGAGTGTTCGGTGTCCGCTTCATTCGGTCGTGATGGAAGGTGATTCCAACCTCCGCGCCGGCAGCCGCGACTTGTGCATCGAGCCGCCGTGATTGCTCCCAACTACCGAACTTCGCCGAGCGGTACACTCGCCGGTCGAGGCCATCGACTGGCATATCGGCATTCAGCTCGAAGGGAAGCCAATGCATCTCGACCCTTTCCCCCAGGATCGCCGCCGCTTTCTCTACCCGCCGCTTCGCCACAAAGCACCATGGACAAATCAAATCGGACACCATATCAACCACCAACGAATTTGTCTGCTGTGTACCTGTCTCCAAAACATCATTCATAAAGGGCGCTCCCGCGCGTCTTCATTTACTCTAGAGACTAAGTAACCAGCAAACAAGTAGTCACTAAAAGGTGACTGTCGAAGGACTATGAAAACAAAGACCCGATCGGAAGTCGCAGAACCGCTTTACGATCCGCAGTACCCAGCCAGACAGGTGTTGCAGATCATCGCCGATACCTGGACCCCAATCGTCCTGTTTTGCATGAGAGGCCGCACGCGTCGTTTCAACGAGCTGCAGCGTTCGATCCCAGACATCTCCAAAAAGATGCTCACTCAGACGCTACGGAAGTTGGAGAAACGCGGACTGCTCAACCGACTGGTTCATCCAGTTGTCCCCCCTCATGTTGACTACAGCCTCACGCCAGCCGGCAACAAGTTCGCCGAAGCCGTCGCATTGCTCTGCGAATGGGCCGTGCAGAATAAGGCTTTGCTCAAGCAGGTTGCCGCCAGAGGCACTCAATGAGTAGTCAATCTAGCACCAACTGTGAATAGAGGACCGGCAACTTCCGGAATGGCCGACAACCCGGGAGTTAGTAGCAGGTGGGCCTCATAGTTCTGCTGGCTGAGACTGTCGCCGGATCTGCTCCACATCCCGAAGTGGCGGGGCTCCGAAGAGACGGCTGTATTCGCGGGTGAACTGTGAGCGACTGACATAGCCAACATGATACGCCGCAGCAGATGCATCCATCGCCTCGACCAACATGAGCCGTCGAGCCTCCTGCAAGCGAAGGTGCTTCTGATATTGAAGGGGGGTCATGTTGGTGAGTGTCTTGAAATGGTGGTGTAGTCCAGAAGGACTCATGTTCGTTTCCTGGGCGATGAGCTTTATCGAAAAAGGCTTGTCGAAGTTCTCTTTCAGCCAGAGGACGGCTTTCGCGACGCCGCTGGCATGACCATCCGATTGCGCCATTCGCTCAAGTTGCTCACCTTGCTCGCTACGCCACAAGCGGTAAAGAATCTCCCGGTGCAACAGAGGTGCGAGTACAGCACTGTCCTCCGGCTTTCCGAGGAGCCTGAGCAATCGAAGTACCGGATCGAGTAATTCCGGCGTCATTCTGCTGAGGAAAACACCGCGATCAGGCTTCGTTGCTCGTTGGATCTTGCCGGAGGTCCGAAGCGACGGTATCTGTTTTACGTCGAGGTCCAAGCTCATCCCGAGGTACGGCTTTGCTTTCGAGGCCGTCGTGACTCTTCCAGAGACCGGCAGATCGAGTGAAACCACCAGGCAGTGGCCGGGGGCGTAGGTGAAAGCCTCGTCACCCAACATGAGCTCCTTGGTTCCCTGAGCGACGATGGCGAGAGTTGGACACTGCACACCCTGCCCCGTCTGCGTAGGTGACGAATAGCGAGAGAGATGCAAACCAGGAATTGGCGTAGGAAAAGCGCCGTCGATTCGCGTGTTTGCCTCGATCAAGGATGCGAGTTCGGATGACATTGCACCTGTCCCTCAGTACATATTCCCCAGAAGAGAGCGCTTGAATGGTGGCTCGAGGCTCGATATCTGGAGGATCAGGCAAAAAGTTTGCAGGATCAGGTACCCCAGTCAGGCCCCTTCCGGAATCTCATAGAGGCAAGTCATGAAGCAAAGAGAAGAACCTCACAACAACGAGCCGCACCGAATAGCTATAGCTTCAGCGACGCGAATGTCGATCACCAAGCTCTTGTTGGAGCACGTTTGTCGCACCGCTTCGCGGCTGTCCCCCGATCTCGTTCGCTCGGCTCCGTCACTTGACGCGCGAAGGGGCGTCCTAACTCTCTTTTCGGCATTGTTTTCGTGGCAGCCACGAATGTACTCAACAATTGGAGGGCATCATGGAATACGCAACGCTCGGCAACACGGGTCTCCTGGTTTCGAGACTCTGCTTCGGGACTATGACATTCGGGGACGGCAGAGGCCTCTTCAAGGCTATCAGCACCGTTGACCAAGCCGGGGCCGATGAACTGGTCAAGGCCTCGATTGACGGCGGCATCAATTTCTTCGATACGGCGGACAATTACACGGAGGGTGAGAGCGAAAAGATTCTGGGGCGATCACTGAAAGACCTTAACATCGCGCGGAAGGATGTCGTAATCGCGACGAAGGTCTATAGCCGCGTCGGCCCTGGGCGGAATGACATCGGGGCTTCTCGCGGTCACATTATGGACGGGGTGGAGGCCAGTCTCCGCCGTCTGCAGACCGACTATATTGACTTGTACCAGATCCATGGCAACGATTCCGTGACCCCTGTCGGAGAGACACTTCGCGCTCTCGACACCCTGGTGCAACAAGGAAAGGTCCGCTACATCGGCTGCTCTAACTGGCAGGCATGGAAGATCGCCAAAGCACTCGGCATCTCCGAGTACAGGAACCTTGCCCGATTCGACACACTTCAGGCTTATTATTCGATCGCTGGCCGCGATCTCGAACGGGAAATCGTTCCATTGCTGGAAGCCGAAAAGGTCGGTCTGCTCGTGTGGAGTCCGCTTGCCGGCGGCTTACTTTCGGGCAAGTTCAGCCGGACGCAGCAAAAGCCCACCGGCTCGCGCCGCAGCGACTATGACTTTCCCATCGTGGACAAAGAGCGGACCTGGAATATTCTCGACGTGATGGCTCCAATCGCGAAAGCACACGGATGTAGTCCTGCACGTGTTTCGCTTGCATGGCTCTTGGCGAGGCCCGTAGTAACCTCTGTGATCATTGGCGCGAAACGCCTCGACCAGCTTCAAGACAATCTCGCGGCGGTCGAACTCACATTCACCGAGGACGAGCTTAGGCAGTTGGATGAGGTCAGCGTCCTTCCTCCAGAATATCCAGGATGGGTCTTGCCCTTCCAGGGAGCCGACCGCCTGCAGTTAGTTGATCGCTGGGAGAGTTTGCGCGAGTCGAGGAAGCCGCATTGATCCTTCAAGTCTTCGCCCGATTATTTGCAGGTCCGCAATCACCTCGGCGATCCTCCGGCCGGTGGACTGCTAGCTAAACGACGCGGTCGAGGCGTTTCGATTGAGGCTGCATCGGGTACCCAAGCAGGATGAACCACCCATGCAATATACGAGCCTCTGAGTCAGGGGGTTGCATTTGCAGCCCCTTCTCTTCACAAAAAAGTGGGCAATAGTGTCAAGAAGTGCCTCTCTCATCTCGCTTAGATGGTAGATGGGGTCACCACGCCAAACGTCAAAAATCGTACGCTAACGCGACGAATGCTTCTTGCAGGTGCAGTTCAGGCAGCCGTGCAATTCCACTCACGCTTTTGCTCCCGAAATCATCCGCGACTAGTCTCACTTCGAGCTTCGCTTGATCGTCAAGTTCGGCACACGTGTTCGGCCGCTCGCTCAATCGAAGCGATAACGCGGTGCACGGCTACGGCATCTTCAAAGCTCGGCGCTGTGCGGGTACCCTCGCGCAGGTCGTGTGCCATCCGCCCATAGACACGAGCAACATTCCCCGGTACCGCGTCTTCAGGCCAGCCAGTACGGTAGGATGCAGGGACTTCCAAGGGCTGGAACGTCGTTTCGTCCCCGCGCGTTCCTTTGAGGGAAAGCGGCACGAATTGAGTGTGGCCGAAGGGTCCCGATACCCGAATGTCTCCTTCCGTTCCATTGATCTCCCAGAAGAAACCGTCGCCGTCCCGCGCCATGCCACCGCGGTAATGGATGGAAACGGGCGCGCCACTGGAAAGAATCCCGCTGACCAGTACTTGATCGGGGGCGGACATGGGCAATGTTTCGCCTGTATCAACCGCGAGAGCGTTGCTTCGCCGTGTGGCGAGCACCGATGACAATCCAACGACCTCGCCGAGCACGTCGGCGAGCGCCGCCAACGTATGGCCAACCGGGATTGTCAGCATGGTGGCGCCAGCAGCGCGATCCAGCATGTATGCATCACTCTTCTTCTGGGCTATGGAGCCGCCCCAGCCGCCACCTCGCGCGACGATGGTCGTGGATAAAACCTCGCCAACGAAGCCGTCCGTGATCAGTTGCTTGAGGTATTCGATTTCAGGACTCACGCGCGCCTGGGTCCCTACCACTCCCAAGACGCTCTTAGCCTTCGCGAGCTCCGCAAGTTCCTCAGCCTCCGCGAGACCGTTACCAAGGGGCCATTCGCAGTACACGTGTTTGCCCGCTTCAATCGCAGCCTTCACGACTACCAGATGATGAGGAACCTTCACTGTGACGGTAACGATGTCTACCTCCGGCGCGGATACCAGCTCAGCGACATCGTTGTAGGCTCGCGGAAGTCCGAGTGCGGCCGCCGCCCTTTGGGCACTGGCCAAGCTGGTGTTGGCGACGCCAACGATCTCGTAGTTATCGGATAGCGCACGCAGCGCTGGTACATGGGCGCGAGCCGCCCAACCCCTGCCCGGCTCCAATCCAACGATACCAACTCTGAAGCGTTGTTCTGTCATTGCGTTCCTCCTTGGTGTCGCCGAAGCGTAAATGCGGACGATACAAGCGTGGTAATCCCTAATTGGATGGGACCCAGCCGATAACTTTAGCGCTGTTAAAATCAGCAGCCGCATTGCACTTCCTGAACATGTCCGCGACCTCGGCATGAGATAAGTGGGCAGCAAAAGGCTGGGGCGCATCTGCTATCGCGTACGCCGTTGAGCCTGTAACGGCGACAGTCTGGTCTAGGTCACTCCTAACGACAGAGTCGAACGTATCGGAGGCCTGATGAACCAAAGTCTCATACCGATCCATGCTATTCCAAAGCATCAAGGTGGGGACGCCAAGAACGTTGAAGCCGGCATGATCGCTCCGAAATAGAAGGTCTGTATCGGAGGACGTCTGATCGGCACCCAGACCTGTCAGGAGAGGCTCTATTGCGGCGAGCGCATCCTTTTCGTCCTCTCGGCCCATGACGTACCAGCCCGTTGCTCGTTGACTGCCTGTATCAGAGATAAGAACTGCATCAAGCGAAGCCATCTCCGCTTTATGTCGCTCCACATATGCATGGGATCCCATCAGACCTTCCTCCTCACCACCGAAGAGAACAAAGCGGAGAGTGCGACGAGGTGGGCGCCCCAGCGATTGGACCGCACGAGCTATCTCCAGGATAGAAGCAACGCCGGTTCCGTTGTCCTGTGCTCCTGTGCCTGGATGCCATGAATCAAGATGAGCACCGACGACCACGACTGAACTGGGCGAGCCGGGCGACACATCGCGACCAGGTATCTCAGCTACAACATTCTGAACCTCGACGTTGTGCCGGATGCGGTTCTTGAAAGAAAACTGTACAGTCACAGGCCCTTTGCCGAGCATGCGTTTGATGAGTAGGTCATCCTCAAGACCCAGTTGGGCCACCGGCATATCGGAGATCTGACCACCGGTGGTCAGCAACAAAGCATTTTGCGTGCCGTTACCGTTGAGGCCAAACGTAAAGATAACAGCTCGGGGGTGTAATGCATGAACCCGTAGCGTTGCCTGGACGATAGCCTCAAACGTGGGCGGGCCTCCAAAGCTCTGGTTGTCGAAGAGTACGATGCTGTCGGCAATTTTGTCTTTCTCTGCATCGAGTTCACTTGTAGGAAAGACGCGCGGCAGATAAACCACGTTACCCTCGACGCCTCCATCCGGAGTGGACGGGCTCCAACCTGCAGAATAGATATGGAGCGTCTGCTTGCGAGGCTCAAGAATGGTCCCTGTCGCCGCTGCCTCTGGCTCCCATGAAGCAGGAGACGTAAACGATTCTGTATGAATATTGGTAAGGCCCAAGGATCGAAATTGTTCCATCGACCATGCGACGGCACGGTCGTAATTGTCAGACCCGGTAATACGAGGGCCGATTCCATCGGCGAGTTCGCGATCATACTCGTACGCCTTACCGTCAACCAAAATGCTCCCAATAAGTTCGCGCACAGCAGTACGAGTGGGTTCAGAAACCGTATTTGCCGGGGTAGATGTCTGAGCCAAAAGTGGAACAGCTAAAGCGGCAGTAATAGACAAAGACATGATCCTGGTAAGCATCGGGATAAGAGACCAAAACACGCGGCGAAAGTGAGGGACGCGGTTAAACATTGTGTCGATACTGACAGAGAGCAGCGGGTGGCGCTGCTGTCCGCCGAGCTGACGGAGGAGAAGATCGCCGGGCAGGAGTTCGAGAGGCCGAAATTCAAGGGAGGTCGAAGTATGGTTGCCAGCCGCAGGAGTGAAGGTAGTCATTTAAGGTGTCCTTAGAAATATAAAAGTGGCCAGTTGTTAAAACACCGCATATCGAGAGTTATTCCCGGCGCAGACTATTGGATTGTCAAATTTGTGCTGGTTTACGCTGCCTATGTGCCCCACGGAAGCAGGAGTAGTTTGCCGGTCGTCTTCCGACCATTCAAATCACAATGAGCCTGTCCGGCATCTGCTAAGGAATAGAAGCGTTCAATCCGCAGCTTGAGTTGGCCAGTGGATACGAGTGCAAATACTGCTGTTGCTCTCTCTGCAAGGTCGGAACGAGTTGCTGTGTAGTGCTTCAGAATGGGACGGGTAACATAGAACGAACCGGTTGCGAGCGTTTCCAGATCAAACGGCGGCACCTTGCCACCAGCCGTGCCATAGAGAACAACGGTTCCCCGTTCCTCCAGACATAGGAGCGATTTCAAAAAGGTAAGTCTTTCCCACGGAATCGTATACTGCCTTCATCCGCCGGCCAGCAGCGTTGATCTTTTCCGCAAACTCCACTTCCGTGTATTGAAGAACTTCGTCTGCACCTGCTTCAACTGAGAGCGAAGCCTTTTCCCGAGTAGACACTGTAGCCGTGACACGTGCTCCGAGTGTCTTCGCCATTTGTGTCAACAATAAGCCCACGCCACCCGCCCCCGCGTGAACCAGAATCTCGTCCCCTTTCCGGATGGAGTACGCAGAGTGGGATAAATAGTGCGCAGTCATTCCCTGCAGCATCACCGCTGCTGCCTGTTCGAAGCTGATGTCCGCGGGAATGGGTACGACACGGTCGGCAGGAGCCAATGCAAACTCCGCGTACGTTCCGAGAATGCTGCACCATGCCACGCGAACTCCTTCTTTAAGGGATCTCACCCCTTCGCCAACAGCTGCAATCGTACCGGAGGCCTCCTGTCCAGGAATGAATGGGACCGGATTGGCATAACGGCCTTCCCGAACATAGAGGTCGATGAAGTTCACGCCGCTGGCCGCTACCCGAATCAACACCTCGCCAGGACCAGGAACAGGCGTTGGAACTTCACGAATGCTCATCACTTCAGGGCCGCCGGTTTGTGTAATCTGAATTGCTTTCATCTGAGATAACAGTCCTTTTAGAGATAACTATGGAGAGGATGATCTTGGGGCTGCTAATCCTTCCGAACGCGCAAACCATCCAGTACAGCGGAAAATATTTCTCGCACACAGGCGTCGGAGAGGGGGCCTGATCCGATCATGAGCCGGTAGTAAAGCCATCCATATAGCGCATCGAGCGCCTGGTCCAGATTGACGTCAGGGCGTAGTTCCTTATTCCTTATGGCAGATTGAATAACCTCTTTCGCAGCCTCTCGTCGGGGAGTGATCCAACGAGTGCGAAAGGCCTCAGCCAATTCCGCATCGAACTGGGCTTCGCCAAGGAGCGCCTTGATCATCGAGCCGAAGGGTCCTCGGAATGCCTTGGCCAAAGCCAGCATCTGGAGGCGAATGCTTTCTACATAACTGGGCTTCCTGGGAAATTCGATTCCCGGTCCGATTTTGAAGAGGAAAGCCTCCATGACCATGGCGGCCTTGTTGGGCCAGCGGCGGTAAATGGATGTCTTCGCTATACCCGTTTTGGCAGAGATGGATTCAACGGTGACTGCGCGAAAACCGTGCACCAGGAGGTCCTCGAAGACGGTGTCGATGATCACAGCTTCAATTTCTTCAGGACGAAGGCGTTTCACAGACCTTCTATCCTTCTCGATACGTTTCGACATCCCCACTCCTGGGCTCCCCGCAAATCGCAGGGATCAATTACTCGTAACTATAGATGCTACGATACGGTGCGTAGCTTCAAAAAAAGTGCTGATTTGTTATGGATGGGGAAATTGAATCGGACCTTCGTCTGCAATATACAGATAGAAGATGTATAGCCCGATTAGAACTTCTGATACCCAGCTCCGGCAGTCAGAAGCCTACATTATGATTACGTCCAGACCGAGGAGCGAATTCTATGCCTAGCCCGAACCAGAACCACATCATCTTCTTCGACACCACCCTGCGTGACGGCGAGCAGTCCCCCGGCTGCACCATGCACCACGAGGAAAAACTCCGCCTAGCCCACCAGATCGCGGCCCTTGGCGTCGATGTCCTCGAGGCCGGATTTGCCATCGCCTCCGACGGCGACTTCGCGGCCATCCGAGCGGTCGCCCGTGAGGTCCGCGGCCCCCGCATCGCCTCGCTCTCCCGCTGCAAACGCGAAGACATCGAGGCCTCTGCCCGCGCCGTCGAGCCCGCCCCCTCCAACCGCATCCACATCGTCCTCGCCTCCTCCGACCTCCATCTCGAGTGCAAGCTCCGCATCACCCGCGACCAGGCCCTCGACCAAGCCGCCGAGTCGGTCCGCCTCGCCCGCTCCTTCACCGAAGACGTAGAGTTCTCCACCGAGGACGGCACCCGCTCCGACCCCGAGTTCCTCCTCAAGATGATCACCGTCACCGTCCAGGCCGGCGCCACCACCATCAACATCCCCGACACCGTCGGCTACACCACCCCCGAGGAGTACGCCGCGATCTTCCGTCTGGTCAAGGCCCGCGTCCCGGGAATCGACGACATAGTCCTCTCCGCCCACTGCCACAACGACCTCGGTATGGCCGTAGCCAACTCTCTGGCCGGCATCGAAGGCGGCGCCCGCCAGGTCGAGTGCACCATCAATGGCATCGGCGAACGCGCCGGCAACGCCGCCCTTGAAGAGATCGCAGCCGCCCTCATGGTTCGCCGTGACAAATTCCCCTACACCAATAACATCGTCCTGAGCCAGCTCTACCCCGCCAGCCAGATGCTCGCCGAGTGTATCGCCTTTGGCTGCTCGCCCAACAAGGCCGTCGTCGGAGCCAACGCCTTCGCCCATGAGTCTGGCATCCACCAGCACGGCATGATGGCCAATCCCCTCGCCTACGAGATCATGACTGCTGAATCCGTTGGCGCGGGCCACACCAAGCTCGTCCTCGGCAAACACTCCGGCCGTCACGCTCTGGCCGACCGTCTCGAAAGACTCGGCCACCCGCTCGACCGCAACCAGCTCGACGAAGTCTACTCCCGCTTCACCGAACTCGCCGACCGAAAGAAATCCATCTACGACCAGGACCTGCTCGGCCTCCTGCAGCCCGGCAAATCAATCCCCGTCGCAACCGTCTAGACCGCCGATCGTAGCTATTGAAGTGCCGACCGCTCGGGAGTTTCGTGGCGACATTGGCGTTTTAGAGAGCACGAGACCAGGGGCGAGCTGCTGGTCAGTCGAAGGCGTGTACGTCCGCTCTAGATCCGAGCATGCCGGCTGGCGATCGACCGCGTTCGAGCGGGCTGAGGTGTCCGAATAGACTCTTTGACGGGGTATGGCAACGATTCGTCACAAACCGGGCCATATCGCCGCAAGTGATCCAGACCGAACGAGTTATAAAGCAGCTTTTTTGCGCGGCGCGGTTACAGAGGAGAAGTTTGGACCAACGTTCATAGTATCCAAGTGATTGAAAATGAAAGACGCATCGAGATGCGCGTTGAGAGGTCTATCGGCAAAGGTCTCCAAATGGCCCACTTTGTCGCGAATCGTTGCCATATCCCCAATCGATTGGCGCACTCTGCCATATTGAGGTCCCTGTTTCGTAGCTTCGCGACAATCTGTTCCTTACATTTTACTGACATTGCTGATCGCTTCTTTCATGTCGCGAACTAGGCGACATATCTTTGCATCAGTATCACAGCGAAAGGCAATGACAGCCTAAATGTCAAACGCGTCGTGATCCACCGACGCTTGAGGGGACTGTATCAAAATGCATCGACGGATGGTGATCTTAATCGCTCTCTTTTTTGTTCTTAGACTGATTGCCAATGCGCAAGTGGCCCCGGCGAACACTTCACGTCCTTCATCGCGCAAGAAGTCGGGCCCGAAGACTGCGGCACCTATAGTGCAGAGCCAGATTGAGCAAATGCGCGAGGACTTACAAAATCAGATCAATGAACTTCGTTCCAAACTCGCGGTTCGGGACGCCCAAATCGAAGCACTGGAGAAGAGCACGCAGGGTGCGGAGGAAAAATCCAGAATGACGGCAACCCAAGTACAGACGATGGGCGATTCTGTGCAACAGAGCACGTCCGCCGTTAATAGCTTGCAGGCATCCGTCACGAGCCTTCGGGAACGGGACACAACGATTTCGACAACAGTCCAACAGTTACACGCGTCGCAGGAGAAACTTCAGAAGAGCTTCGATGAACCGGTCGCGATCCGATATAAAGGCATAACGATTGTTCCGGGCGGATTCCTTGCCGGGGAGAGCATTTGGCGACAACGAGCGATGAATGCCGACCTATATACGAATTACAACTCCACCCCTTACATGAACACTGGAGAGGCCCATACCACCGAGTGGGTTCCAAGTGCCCGCCAATCACGGCTGTCCACCCTATTCACGGGGAAAGTACCATTTGGCACGGTCAGCGGCTACTTCGAAGGGGATTTCTTGGCCGCAGGTGTAACGTCGAACAACCTGCAGAGCAACAGTTATGCATTGCGAGTTCGCCAGGCTTGGGCCCAAGCCGCGTTTAGTCACTACAAGTTCACCGCAGGACAGATGTGGACACTACTAACTGAGGACAAGAAGGCAGAAGATCCAGGACAAGAAGAACTTCCGCTATTTTTTGATGGAAACCTCCATGTAGGAGACTCCTATATCCGCCAGCCCGGTTTTAGACTTGAGGACACTGTTACACCGAAGGTCACGGTCGCCGCGTCTCTCGAGAATTCACAGTATCAATTTAGCGCTTCAAATGCGCCATCAAATTTTTTCTTTGGTGCACCAGGCGCAGCTGGCGGTTTGAACAACTCCACAGCAAACTACACTAACCAGGTTGCTCCTGACATTATTGTGAAAGCTGCGTTCGAACCAGGCTTTGGTCACTATGAGATCGGAGGCGTGGCCCGTTTCTTTCGAGACCGCTACTACCCAAATGGAACGGCAGTTGAAGCGGCAAACGACACAGTATTTGGCGGCGGTTTTGTCGCGAACGCACGCTTCCCTGTCCCTCACAAATTCGAGGTTGGTCTTCATTTGGTCGCTGGGGATGGAACAGGAAGGTACGGCGTATCGCTACTGCCGGATATTACAGTTCATCCTGATGGCACGTTGGAGCCGCTGCGCAATCTTCAAGGATTGTTCTCACTTGAAGCCCATCCGAACAAGAGGCTTGATCTATTCGCCTACGCTGGCACGGAATATGTCCAACGAACCTACTACCGAAGCAACACAGCAACTCTTGTCGGTTATGCTCCGCCGAGCGCGAGCAACGTAGGTTGCAACATCGAGGCCGTTCCAACCGCAGGTACAGGGTTTGCTCCAGGTGCTGGCACCTGCCTTGGAGCTACGCGCGACATCATCCAGGGTTCGGTTGGCTGGCTTTATCGCCTTTACAGTGGGCCAGCGGGGCGAGTGCAATATGGCCTTGCATACAGCTACCTGACTCGTGCGGCGTGGGCAGGCATCGGAGGCGCTCCCAAAGCGACAAACAACTTCGTCTATACCAGTTTTAGGTACTACATCCCATAGAACGATAAGGTCACTCCGAAAACCGGTTGGTACAGGAGAGGTGGAGTCGTCGAGTCAGCAGGAAGGAACAATATGGGAACAACCAAGGTAAGAAACATCCAAACGATCCTAAATCGCCCCAGCTCCGAACGGTCTGCCCTGGCCAATGCTTCGCTATTCGCGCACCGGATCCGCAGATGTGCACGGCTAAATCGCGAGGGATGTTGACGAATATATTTGCGCGGACTACCTCTCACTGCAATTTGCCTCTTGCGGTCGCCCGTTGGGTGCTACATTTGCGAGTTGAAGAATTAGACTGAGATATGCGAAAAGGTCTTTTTGGGTTGGTTTTGCTCACTGTGGTTGGGTTGCCTGCGCCCGAGTTGCAAGCGGATGCGTACGATGCGAAACCGAAGCTGGTTGTGGTCCTGGTATTTGATCAGTTTCGGGGGGACTACCTGGATCGATATCGTGCGGAGTTCAAAGCGAAGAATGGTTGGAATCTCTTCCTGAAACAAGGAGTACACTTCACCGACTGCTACTACGATTACGCAAATCTGGTTACGGCGGCGGGACATTCGACCATTGGGACCGGCGCCTATACAGATGGGCATGGGATCCCTCTCAATGAATGGTACGAGCTAGGGCCAGACGGAAATCTTCGGCAGGTAAGCTCGGTTGCAGATGACCGGTACAGATTAGTGGGTGCTCCGGCAGGCACGAAGGATTTGACAGGAGCCTCGGCCCACAGAGAAATGGCCACCACACTCGGAGATGAGTTGGTGATCGCGACAGGTGGACGAGCCCGCGTCTTTGGAGTTTCGATGAAGGACAGAGCGGCAATCCTGACGAGTGGCCATGCAACAAAGGGTGCCTTCTGGATCGACCATGACACAGGACAGTGGGTGACCTCTACTTATTGGATGGTGCAGCTTCCGGCCTGGACGGCAGAATTTAACGCGAGCGGGCGGGTGGAAAAAGCGCGAAAGGAAAGTGGTGTCGCTAAAGGTAGCTTTTACGAGGAGGTAGGCCGGTCGGCGGCGAGCGTAAGTTATCAATTGGACTTTGCGAAGGCTCTTATCGCGGGCGAGAAGCTCGGGCAGAATCCTGCAGGCGTGACAGACATGATCACGATTTCGATATCGTCGACCGACATTAACGGACACGCATTTGGCCCCGACGATCCTTCGCAAAAAGATCTAATTGTCCGGTCCGATGCTCTGCTGGATGATTTTTTTACTTATCTGGATAAGACAATCGGGTTGAAGAATGTCATGGTAGCGATGACGGGCGACCATGGCGTGTCGATAACTCAGGCATCAGCCGATGCAATGGGGATGCCCGCCTTGGATTTTCCTCCGGCGCAATTTACGAAACCACTCGAAACGATGTTGGAGGCGAAGTATCCGCTTAGGGCAAAGGGACCTTACGTCCTGCAAATGGACAATCCCTATCTCATACTGAATCAGAAGGCGTTCGCGGCTGCGGGCGTCACCGAAGCAGAAGCAGAAAACACAACGAAGGCGATGGTAGAGCAGATCTTTGCGGGATTTGCCCTCGCCCGCGACGGCGCGGCCACGGCGCGGCAGAAGGAGCCCCCGATCGTGACTCATATCTATACCAGTACGCAGATACGCGAGGGAGCACTACCAAACACACAGTATGGGAGACTGGTCGCCCATAGCTATTCGCCGTATGTCGGCTGGGCGCTGCATATCAACTTCGGTCCGTATCAAGTTCCGTGGAAAGGTACAGGCGCAACACATTTTTCGGCCAACAGCTACGACAGACATGTGCCTTTGGAGCTTTTTGGAACTGCGTTTATTCCCGGTACATATCATGGAGTCGTGGCACCCGTGGATATCGCCGCGACATTCGCGTCGCTGCTACGTATCAACCGTCCGAGCGCTGCCGTCGGACGTGTGTTGACGGAAGCGATGCGGCCTGAGACAGTAGGCTCGACATGGGTTCACGATGCTGAATCAGCACGCACGGTGGTGAAATAGACGCCGACGAAAAGTCCGGAGTTTCGGCAAGTTCACTCTGTATAGGGTCGTAGTTTCAGAAAACCCTATTTGCGGGAAAATCGCAAGGTATCGATCCGAGTCGGGAGTCTGAGAATTGGTTGGATATAATCTTGCGATGTATGCGCGGCTTATCATCTCGAGGGACTACAAAACTTACAAAGTGCGAATAGTTGCTCCTGGTCCACCTCGGCGAATTTGGTTGAGCATTTACCAGAGCAAGTCACTGTGTGTGTCGGAACTCAAGGAACTCGGACTAATCACTTCAGTTGACGCAGAAGAGATAATAACTGACGGATTTGATTTGAGAGACGGTTTCTTTGTACTTGAAGTTGATACGGAGGCGAAGTTCCTCCAGGCACAAGGCTTCGCGGAGCAAGTCCAACGGCGAAACATTCCGTCCGAACAAGCTGGGTGGCGCAAACCAATTCGAAGTAAGAACAGGGTAGAAGGTTCGGTCACTAATGGAGACTGACCTGATGAGATAGCAGATGGCGATCCTGGGGAGTACTCCACAGAAGCCCATGGTAATCAGGTGGAAGTATGGGAAGCTGTTCACAACAGGGCATAACTAGTATCGGACTATGGAGCGCGGAGGACACGACTACAAAATCGCTAGCTACAGGACAAATCGCTCATTCGCGCTCTTGCAACTGCGGCAGCTCCAGGATCGCCAGCATCATATTCGATGCCGTTGCCGCAATCATCGCAGCGAATCGCGAGCCGTCGAGACGTAATCTCTACATCGCGACATCTCCGATGTGGAGCACATAAATAGTAGTTCATGGAACCCTCGATTTATTCTAGTCCACCAGGTCTAGCAGACTAGGCGAAGTTCGATTGAGGATTTCGCTGCCGATCGTGAGATGCCGCGTTGAAAGGCCGATTAAGCAACCGATCGCAAGTACACCCTGCGGCGCTCCTTGACCTGGGACCGGGGGCACGAGATGGCAAAACACAAGAGCTTCACGGTGGACACGAATGTGAAAGTCTACTTCTGCGATCCGCAGAGCCCCTGGCAGCGCGGCACCAATGAAAATACCAACGGCCTACTAAGACAGTACTTCCGTGAGCGTTACGTGAACCGCAGGTTAGATCAAGGTTGCGGAGCATGATTTTGCACGGAGGGCCGGCCGACTTTGCTATTGATGTCTTCTATGGCTGATTTTTGCGCAAGCGCCCGATATTCTGGGTAACAAAGGGAGGTAGTGATCCCGCTCACGCCAAGGTAAGAGTAGCCGACCATGCGCTCGGAACGCCGTGAAGGAGTGCTAAGGCCCGAAGTGGCCATTTGATTGTCGAAGCTGCGCCATCCCAGGAATTGACCGAGATTGGGTCTCCTAACTCCCCCGGAATTAGCTGGTCTGGCGAACTGGGGTTGACCGTGCCTTGCAGGTAGCCGAAACTGTGTTCAGCGTGCGACAGGGCACCTCCGGCCCGCGGCAAGGGAACAATCCCACCTGCCGGAAGCAGATTGCGCACGGAGGCGCCCCGGGGAGATAGATAACAGGACCCGGCAAGCAATCTCACCAAACCCTCCTCTCCTATCTCGTCAAGGGGAGCCGGCCAGCCATCTCAGTCCGCTGGAATCAGCGCGGCCTCACAGCCTGCTGAAAAGCTCGGCGGCGGCTTTGCAGCAAAGGCACGGCTTCAGCCGGGTCGCAGGCAGCTGATACTACGGTATCGGGCTTTTAGCCCCTGCTTCTCTCACTAGGTGATTCCGAATTCAGGCCATCGCCGCCGGCGCGGCGTCCCTTGCGCGGTCGCACGGCCACTCTCTCGGGGCATCCTCAAAATACGCAGCCATGCATAATTCCAGCGCTCGATCTCGTATATAGGGTATGGTTGCCCTGGTGACTGCCTTCTCGCGTGTGGCGGAACCCGAGTCTCAGTCGATTGCGCGTGCGCTGCGGAGAAGAGACTCGGAATTCATTGGCCGAATCGTGTCGCAGTATAATTATCGCCTCCTCCGGTATCTGGTCTACTTCACATCAAGGCGGGAACTGGCCGAGGACCTGGTTCAGGAAACCTGGTTGCGCGTTCTGGAACGCGCGGGGCAATATGACCCCCGCCTCCGTTTCGAGCCGTGGTTGTTTTCCATCGCACGCAACCTGGCCATCGATCACCTGCGAAAGCACCAGGCGGCAACGCATCGCATGTACCGGGAGGACGAAGCGGGCGCGGACCTTCCGGCGCCGGATTTTGAATCGCCGTTCTTCGCCGCCGCAAGAAGCGAAGATGCCAAACGAATCGGGGCCGCTTTGGGGGCGCTGGAGCCAATCTACAGGGAAGCGCTTCTCCTGCGTTTCCAGGAAGAACTGTCGCTCGCGGAAATTGCCCAGGTCGCGCGGTCTCCCATCTCCACCGTTTCGTCCAGGATTCATCGCGGCCTCTCCATGCTCGAAGCCGCTCTCGGAGGAGGCGACCATGCCGCTTGAGAACCATGAAAAAGCCCGCTTCCTGCTTCATCGAGCCCTCGTCGAAGGAATTTCGCTGGACGATCGGCGCTGGCTCGATGCTCATGTCAGACAATGCGCCGAATGTGCCCGGTATGCCGATCTCTCGGCGCGTGCCGTCCGCGCGCTCGATTGCTTCGCGCTTGAATTCGACCCGTCAGCAGCACTGCGCGTTGAGCACATGGTCCGCAGCCGTGCCCAGGAGATGCGATCGGCCGAGTCGCATGCAAGAAGCCTTTTGATCGGCACAGGGGTCGCAATTTTCCTCACCTTCACGGGATCCGCTGTTGCCTGGCGCGCCGTGGCATGGCTGGCCAGTCAATGGAATCTCCCCAGCCGCGCATGGCAGATCGCATTCGCGGCCTTCTGGTTGCTGCCATCCCTTGTGCTCGCGTTGCTGCCGCTCCTTCGAACGAGACTTCTGGGAGAGGATTCCCATAGCAAAGGACAGGCAATATGAGCGGGCGCAGCGAATTCGGTCTCATTCCAGGTCCGGCCAGGATCCTGGCAGCTTTAGCCTTTGTGGTCTTTTTCTTCGTGACCTTCGACCATCATCGTGCCATCGCCCTCGGTACCTTGATCGGTCTGGCGGGCGGCGCCCTTGCCGCCGCTTATTTTCTCCTCGCGGGCTATGTTTACGCGGATGCAGCGCGGCGCGGTATGCCGCCCATCCCCTGGACGGCGCTCGCCGTCCTCGTTCCCAACTGCATTGGCTTCGTGCTCTATTTTCTGTTGCGAAAGCCGATCCTGCATCCCTGCCCCGGTTGCGGGCGCGGCGTTGCGCCAGATGCCGGCTTCTGTCCCCGCTGTGGCCAACCGCAAGCGTCGAACTCTGTTTCCATGGCCTGAGCCTCATCGGTTGGCTCCGGCTTCGATCGGTTCATTTTCTGATGGGTTTGCCGGACAAATGCTTCCAGGGTCTGCCGGCGTCGTCCACTCTTTCTTGGGAGGTTTGACATGCACAACACAAAGGAGCGGTTGTCTCTCTTGTGGATCTTCGCGTTACTCAACTACCTGTATGCCGACGTTGTTGCCCTGTTCGCCATTGCTGGCACTGGAAATTCATTTGAGCCTCTCTCCCCCTTGGCTCTGCTCGGTGCAGCAGTCTTGATGGAAATACCCATCGCCATGATTCTGGCGTGTCGGCTGCTTCCATTTCGAGCCAACCGGCTGGCGAATATCGTCGCGGGTGCCATTTTGACCCTTATAAACGCTTTCCCTCACCTTCGTGCCGCCCCTGGCCGGGTGGGGCAGGCCGCCCGCTTTTCCCGAGTACGTTTTCTTCGCCACCATCGAAACTATGGCCACCTCGGTCATCATCTGGCAGGCGTGGACTTGGGCAGGGGCGGAGCCGGCAGTTAGTTCGGAGCGGATCGTCTGCCAACCGGAAGCTGGGATCACTTCTTCTTAACTACCCCGCGGCTTGAGCCGCTCCTGCGCTCGCGACAAGATTCGCTCAAATGGAGGAATGTGAGAAGAGAACGCCTGACACAGATCGTCCTGGTGATCGTGGGGCTTTTGAATCTGGCGATCATCTATCCGCCCTGGATTCGGTACTCTGGTTGTCCATGCCTGTCTTAGAATTACGACTCGATAAAACGAGGGATCGCGATCATCGTGGCTTTGGGCATGCTCGCCCCTCTGAACTCGTTGGCCGAGATCATCGATTATCACCAGCATTTATACAGCCCGCAGGCAGGCGCACGATCATCTCCGGGACCGAAGGGCATCGATGCCGATTACCTCGTTGCACAACTCGATGCCGCCGGAATCAGCCGAGCTGTCATTCTTTCGGTCGCGTACAGCTTCTCAAATCCAAATAAGGCGGCAGTTCCGAATGAATACGCGCACGTGATGGATGAAAACAACTGGACCAGCGCTCAAGTCGCGAAATACCCTCATCGGTTGCTTGGCTTTTGCAGCGTCAATCCACTCCGTCCATATGCACTTCAAGAGATCGCACGCTGTGCGAGAGACCCAAACCTTCGCACCGGACTGAAGCTGCACTTCGGCAACTCCGACGTGAATGTAGACAATCCTGATCATCTCGCGCGAGTGCGTCGGGTCTTTCGTGCCGCCAACGAGCATCACATGGCGATCGTGGTGCACTTGCACGCCAATATCGATCACCATCGGACCGCTCCCGTCTGGGCGGAGTGGGTGGCGGCAGGTTGCGGCGGCGTGGGGACGGATTTCAATCTGCTCTTTTCCGCCACGTAGTGAGGATTATCGCCGCAAGTGTAGAGCGTGCGCCTTTTCTCAGGCTGGTTCTCTTTGCGAATATCTAGGAGCCTGTTCGAAATCCGTGTGCCTCGTTTCGCGTAAGCGCCGATAAGCTCACGCGGGGATAGATCCCTTGCTACTAGCACCCGTAGGAGTTCTTTCATGTTGTTGTCTGTCATCTGTCCAATGGGGACGCTCTGGTCGAATATCTCAGTCGCGCTATCGTAGCCGCGAATACGCCAACACCGCTCCGATTCCTTCTGCTTTTTCACGTGGCCAGTATATCGGCATCTTGCGCTTGCCCCGCAATCGCGCCACGTTGCCCCACATGCGACCGGAGGGCTGTCGGCTATCAGCGGAAGACCAGCGCCCCCCCGCCCGTCAGGCGAAGTTGCCGAAAACCCCGTTTTTCGGGAACTTCAAATGTCGAGGGCAAATCTCCGGTTGACACTTTCAGGCGGTAGATCACCCGCGCAACCTCATCGTGAGAGACGGTGGGCTTACAGCAACGTAAGATTTGCTCAAGCCAACTTAAAACCTAACGCAGAATCACCGCGGGGCCTTGCGAGTGAACGCCCCCACTAGGGTTGCGATTACTCCGCAGAGTGTGATCAATCCCCATCCACTCAACCGAGGATTATGGAAACCTGCAAAATACCTTGCCAAGGAAATGCCCATGAGGATCAAGCCGATAGTTAAGAAATAACCAGATACTGATCGCAAATCATGCTCCATAAAAGAAAGCTTTGGACGCTCGGAATGCTAGAACGATATTAAGGAACTCTCGCAAATCGTCTGGGAAGTGGATGTCATACTTCGTTTCGGCCCCCAGAACCTCGACGTCAGTGAGTCCCCGGTCAAACGGCATGTTTGCACTGTCCGGAAGTCCAGTCAAGTCCGACCAGCGATTCTTTTTCACACACACAGCCTATCGTACGGATCGTCCTTCCGAACCCAAATTCCCGGAAAGTCGGGTGGTCTCAATGGGTCGACGCAACACTCAGCTCAGACCCACATTCATTGAAATCAAAATCTAAAAGCGCTGGCTAGGGTTAGATCAGCCGGAACCTACCCTGGCTAGGTTTGGCCACATCAGCCAAACAGTACGATTCCCGATTCATCTCCTCCATGAGTGCACCTTTGCCGAGCGTACCAGCTTGCCGGTCAGAGTCTGCCTTGATAAATGTCAGGAGGAAGAGTTGAACTACCTGCATGACGAGCGAGTTGCTAAGGAACTGGAAAGATTCTGAGGGCTGGAGCTAGGTGACCACAGCATAGATGCGGTCTTGCCCTGCTGCGTTCCTGCCACCGAAGAGAAATTTGAAATCCTGCCACCCGCCGAAACCAACGGTCACTGGAGCCGAGACGTTCCCGGGAGTTCCGGAGTCGCCGTAGGACAGCAGTTCGCCATTTTGGTTCACGGCATAGATGCGGTCTTGCCCGACGGCGTTCCTCCCGCCGAAGAGGAATTTGAAATCCTGCCACCCGCCGAAACCAACGGTCACTGGAGCCGAGACATTTCCCGGAGTTCCGGAGTCGCCGTAGGACAGCAGTTCGCCGTTTTGGTTCACAGCATAGATGCGGTCTTGCCCGGCTGCGTTCCTGCCGCCGAAGAGGAATTTGAAATCCTGCCACCCACCGAAACCAACGGTCACTGGAGCCGAGACGTTCCCGGGAGTTCCGGAGTCGCCGTAGGACAGCAGTTCGCCATTTTGGTTCACAGCATAGATGCGGTCTTGCCCGGCTGCGTTCCTGCCGCCGAAGAGGAATTTGAACTGCAACCACCCACCGAGGCCTACGACCATTGGGTTCGAAACGTTGCCGAGAGTTCCGGCGTCGGTGTAGGCCAGCAGCTCGCCATTTTGGTTCACAGCATAGATGCGGTCTTGCCCGGCTGCATTCCTGCCGCTAAAGAGAAATTTGAACTGCAGCCACCCGCCGAAGCCGACAACCATTGGATTCGAGACGTTCCCCGGAGTTCCGGCGTCGCCGTAGGACAACAGTTCGCCGGTTACAAACGGGGGCGGGTAGATGCATGCATTTTGCGCGTTGCTCGCTGGTACGACACAGTAGTTCGAATCCAACGTGGCGCTGGAGCTGACGATTGGGTTAACGAAGAAGGCAAAACCAGAGGCATTGGCTGTGTCGGCAGTTCCACCCAGAAAAACGCAGTTCTGATCAAAAAGACTGAACAGGTAAATGTTGCAGTTACCGGCGCAGCCGTCGCACACTTCCGGGTTCTCATCATTTCCTTTTGGATCGACGACCATCTCCGCAATCTCATGGCTGAGAATATGTGCATAGACCTTCTCGTTGGGCATGCCATTGATCGTGTGGTTGTTGTCGGCTATAGCCAAACCTTCTCCGAACACCAGGCAATAGCAATACGGTGTTCCATCGCCAGTCTGTTGATGAAACGAGTCGCGTTGCCCCGAAAACTGCGGACTGCCCGGAAGATCTCTGTTGTGGAGAATCACGATACACGGATTGCTTACTTTGTTGTTGCGCGCGGTCTTGCCGCATTGTTCCACCCAACCTTCGAACTGGCTGGTGGTGAACGAAGTGCCTGTTAAGGGCGCAGTGAACGGCACGACGTTGGGCCAGACGCTGACGCTGTTAGGTCCGTATTGCCACGCATACCTTTGAATGGGCTGGACCGCTATCGTCGCATAGTTAATAGCAGTTTGGACGTCTGCCATGCTCACAGAGGAAGGTGGTTGGTTGGGCTCCTCAAATATGAGTTGGACAAAAACCAATGTGCCGTGAAAAAGGGGATCGGCAACCTTTGCTTTAGCAGAGGGTATAGGGTTGTTGGCAAGCCAGTTCTTGAGTTGCGCGTCCTCGGTCACTTTCTCCCAATCCGTAGCGGCGTGAAGGCCGGCCAGCAGATTTTGGGGTAGTTCTTCAAGTGCGTCCAGGCTTGATCGGGATACGGTCTGGGGAACTGTTCGGTGAAGGTATTTCAAAACCTTTACTGCTCTCGTCGCGCACAACGCCTTCTGCATAATTCCTCCTCCCTTCGTTCCGGGCCGTAGTGGCCGCAGTGCCAGAACTTTGCGTCGATGTGTTGCCGAAAGACAAGCGGCAGATTCAGATCCGAGAAGGTAACATTCACCTTGTTAACATGAACAATCGATTTCCGCTGTTTGTAGCTTGAAGTGGCGGCGCATTGCTTCATCAGCGCTTCAATCGAGGGAAGAGAATTGTAGAAGGTAGGGGTGAACAAGTTGCTCTGACGTTCCATCGTCATCTCCTGAAACTCTGCGTACATTCGGCAGGAGCCGGGCCCGGGCCCAGAAAACTTGCGTGCGGGTGATGGTATGACAAAATGCCAAAAAAGTAAATAAAATAGTTCATAAATTCCCTCTTTCGAGGGTTTTTTACCAGAGCCAACCACGGCGGACGCTGAAGCTGCTGGCGGACACATTGGGCCGCGAGTTGACGAGGCCAGTGGTGGAAGCCCTACCTAGCCTCCCTCAACGAGTTCACGGACCGGGAGCTAATCCAGACCTTCAGCCGAGCGATGGAGTGCAAGTTCTTCCCAAGCCCAGCTAGCCTGCGCGAGTTCAGTGGCCGCGCCGTTGATCTTCTCTCGAAGGCCCTGCCGAAAGGTTGGCTATCCAGTCCCGCCGCATTTCTGGGCCGGTCTCGCAAGAGCTCTTTCGTGAATCACTGAATCAGTATCGCGCTTACACCAGCCACCTGAGTGCCCGATCACTGCTCTTTGCAAGTCGGTTATCTGGGATCTCTCAAAATAACCTCCCTGGTCAGCAGCCTTTCGATACCAATAGGCTGCCGCCTGGTGATCCTGCTCAACGCCAACGCCGTGTTCTTACATTCGGCCTAGCTGCCGTTGGTCGCAGGGATGTCCCTGCCTCGCTGCCTTCTCCTTCCAGAAAAAGACCCGCTCATCGTCTCGATCCATGCCCGCGCCGTTCTGATATGCGCAATCTGGAGCGTTGCCGGAATGCTTCCGCGCAACGGTAGGTGCACCGGCTTGAGGCTCTTCGGGACTTCCAGAGGGGACTGCTATCATGCCGCACATGACGAAACCACCCGAAACTGCCCTTGACGAAGAGATTCCCGAAGAAGAGCGGCAGGTCACTTTCGACCGCGTTCAGAAGATCATGTCGATGTTCTGCGACAACGCCAAGACCTACATCCAGCTAAGCGGCGCTGCGCTGGCATTGACCATGACATTCGCCCACGAGATTCTTCATATACCAGCGAAAGACAATATCGCGAATGGGTGGATGATTGCGATGTGGGTCTGCTTTCTTATCGCCATCATTGTGGGCGCGTTCTATCAATACCTGGCGGTCAAGTTATTGGAAGACGCCATCGATTGGAAATACTTCCAAGCCTGGGACCGGTTGCCGCCCGGAGTAATCTATGGCGTCATGCTGGCGGCGTTTTATGGCGGCACAATTATCTTCACCGTTTACGCCATCATCAGGCTCGGGCATTCTTAATTGGCATGAGAAACAGCCCATGGCAATCAGACCGACGTATTCGGATAACTGAGCGGTTGAAGTTGCCGAAAACCCCGGTGGTCTCAATGGGTCGACGCAACACTCAGCTCAGACCCACATTCAATGAAAACAAAAGCTAAAAGCGCTGGCTAGGGTTAGATCAGCCGGAACCTTACCTGGCTAGGTTTTGGCCACATCAGCCAAACAGATCGATTCTTCAGGGAAAGCATTTGTGGATCAGTTGATTAGATAGTGTTGCATCGACCGGTTGAGCTGGCACCGTTTTTCGTGAACAACTCAATCAAGCGGCTACCGTCACTACCGAGAAACCGACTTGTCGTTACTAATTTCTAAGCACTCGATGAGTGCCTTGGCGATTTTTCACCAATTGACACGTCGTACAAGCAGGAGAGTCGTCGCGGTCCCTTCGTGTCTAGTCATCCGCGCGGTACGAACCTAGCAGTGAGGGAGAGCCGTTGTCCGACACTGTTATTTCTGTTCCAGTGTGAGAGCGTAAATATCGTCCGTTCCCACGTCGCGAATCAACATTGGCGTGTCTGTCGGATCAAGGCCCATCCAGAGGGTGAACGCCCCCGTGTGACGGAATCCCTTCAGATCGACAACGCGCTCCGCATTACCCCCGAAACGCGGACTCGAAACACGCCCGGATCATCCGAAGCTCGGATCGCTCTGTCCCTCGCTGTCTTCGGGGAGAAGGGGCCGCGGAGTACCGCCCTGGGAGGAAGTGACGTAAGCGCGAGGGAAGAAGGTTCGCGCTTCGCGCGAAGGCCACTCATGCGATGAAGCTGCATGAATGGGCACCCAAGCAAAGATTTTCACTTCATTGATGGGCCACACGCCGATGTGCGACGACATCACCATATCCGAACGCGATCTTCGGGCTTCAGATATAGCTTGTCGCTGGGCGTGACACCGTAGGCTTTGTACCAGGCGTCGACATTGCGCACCGTATCGCTTCGGTACTCACCGGGCGAATGGGTGTCAGTTGTGATCTGTCGACGCAGCGCAGCTTCGCTCTGAATCTTCCGCCATCTCTGAGCGAACGCCAGGAAAAAGCGCTGTTCGCCGGTCAGTCCGTCGATAAGCACATCGGTCTTGCCTTTCAGTGACAGCACATAGGCGTCGTGCGCCACCAGCAACCCTGCCAAGTCTGCGATATTTTCGGTCAATACCTGCTTACCGTTCACACAAAGACCGGCAAGCGGACAGTAGCCGTCAAACTGCGCTGCCAGCTTTGCCGCGGCCGCGTGGTAATGAGCACGATCCTCCTCGGTCCACCAATTGCCGAGACGACCGTCGTCGTCGTAGATATTGCCCAGTTCGTCGAAGCTGTGGCTGATCTCGTGAGCGATGCCGGCGCCAGCTGAGCCGTAGTTCGAAGCAGCGTCGCCCTTGTAGTCGAAATAGGGTGGCTGCAAAATGCCGGCCGAAAAAAACTCAGCGTTCGGGCTGAACATGATAATCGCGCCGGGAACCTGTGGATTGATCGGCCACTCGATCGGATCGACCGGTTGTTTTAGCTGCGCCAGGTTACGTGAACGATTGAAGACCTCCGCCCTGCGCATATTGCCAAAGGCATCGCCGCGCACAACATCAAGAGTCGAATAGTCGATCCATTTGTCTGGGTAGCCAAGGCCGATTTTGAACGAGGCCAGTTTAGCCAGTGCTTTTTTCTTTGTCTCCGGCGACATCCAAGTGAGATTCGAGATTCGGCCCCGAAAGGCAGTCGTCAGATCTTCGAACATGGCTTGAGCCCGCGCCTTCGCTTCGGGTGGAAAATAATGTTGTGTATAGAGCTGGCCGACCGCCTGGCCCAAGGCGGCGTTTGTGGCGATGATGGCGCCCTTGCTACGGTCCGGAGCCTGCCGCGCGCCCGACAATATCGTGCCGTAGAAGGCGAAATCTTCAGCAGCCACGGCCTTTGGCAAGACGCTGGCATAGTGTTCGATCAGGTGAAACCTTAGATAGTCCCTCCACAGATCGGTGCCCTCACTTCCCACAAGAGCAGAAGTGCCGGTCACCGACGATGGCTGCCAAACGATGAAATCCGATTGGCTGGCAAGTCCAGCCGATTTGAAATAAGCGTCCCAGTCCATACCTGGCGCTTTGATATTGAAGTCGGTGCGTTTCCACGGATTGTTCTGTTTGAAGACGTCTGCAGCATCCGCGTCCGGGGCGAAGGCTTCCGCCATTCGGATTTCAAGTGACAAGACATGGGCCGCCCTGGTCTCCGAGTCTGCAATGCCCGCCAGTTTCAGGATGGCGGCAATGTGCGCCTGATATTGCGCACGCAATGCGGTCATTTTAGGAGACGGGTCAAGGTAATTATCGCGGTCGGGCATTCCCAGACCGCCCTGCCACAGGTGAGGGAGATTGTGATCGGAGTCTCTAAAACCCTGGTTGATCCACACTCCGAAGATATGGTCAGCATTGGCGGTGAGTCCGTCAACTTCACTATTCAATGTGGTGCCGAGATAGGCCGATAACGAGGTTTTATCTTTGATCGCTGAGATCATGGCCATTTCGCCGGCCAGTGGTTTCAGCCCCTTCGCCTCAATCCCGTCTTCGTCCATGAAGCCCGCGTAGTAGGCGCCCACCTTCTGTGCAACGCTGCCATCGGCGAGTCGGGCCGCAGCCGCTTCTTGAATGAGATCGCGGACCCGTTGGCTTGTTTTTTCCGCAATCATTGCGCGTGTATCGTAGCTTGACTGATTGGCGGGTATGGTTACTATTCCAAGCCAGCTTCCATTGGCGTACCGGTAGAAATCATCACCTGGCTTGATGGAACGATCGATGTCTCGCAAATTCTCATTTTGAGCATGTGCTGTGTTCGGCGTTGTAGAAACCACGGAAGCGACGACAGAGATTAGCGCCAGGGTGCGGAAAAGGGGCATTGAGATCCTTTTTTTGGCCAAATCCGAATCGTTATGCGGAAACCAGCGGTTCGCGGCTCCAAGCTTGAACCGGGTGACAGACCAAGTGACGATGCGCACCATAGTACTCGCGGCTCTAGATTGGGTTGTCAGCGCTCTGTCTGCGAGATGCAAAAGCCTTTACTTTTGCGCCCTCTCATACGACGCGGGCATTAGTTGTCGCTAACACGCTCCCTGCTGAGCCATGGCCTACTTTTTTCGGACTCCCAAAATTTTTTGGGGGGAGCAGGGCCTCCCCTCTCTTGAGAAGCCAGACCCTTTCTACTTGTCCGCCTTCGATCAGTTTGTAGCGGATCTATTTCCAAATGGCGGCACTGCTCTCGATCTTGCCGGCGGAATTGGCAGGCATGCGCTTTGGCTGGCAAAGAGAAACTGGCAGGTCACCGTCGTGGACATCTCCGAGGTTGCAATCCGAAAACTAGAGCAGAGAGCGCAGGGACTGGATTTGACGTTGGAATTGCTTTCGCTCGACGTCAAGGAGTATCCGTTCAAACCCGCCAGTTTCGACCTGATCGTAATGTTTTACCACTTCGATCGCAACATCTGTCCGAAGATCCTCTTGACACTAAAACCTGGCGGCTTTTTGATTTGCAAGAGCAGTTTAAGCTGGGATTTCTACGAAGGAACCGCTCCAGTCAGCATCAGGCCATTGGCGAGGGGAGAAATCCTGTCGATTCTCCTAGGACTGCAGGTGACGCACCATCAGGAGCGGCCTGTACGAGACCGTGGTGTGGTGGAGTATGTCGGGAAGAAGTCTTCTGGCGTCTTTGTTGGTAACTGAGCTCGGCCCGCGGGCTTGGACTTGGAAGCTCGTCTGAAAGAGCTTCCTGGCACCACGCAATAGCGAGAAAGGCCGCCCGAAGACGGCCTTCTCCTGACTAGCCTGACGAGTGCTTACTGGCAGCCTGCGAACGCCAGCGTCGGCACCGGAACCGTCGTTGCGGCCACCGGCGTCAGCGCAGCGGACTTCAGCTCGCTTGACGAACAGTTCAGCTGCCCGCCCGATGCCGGCACCGTCGCGATCACATCGACGATGTACGATGCCGGAAGCGTGCTCTGTGTCAGCGCGATGCTGCCGGCTGAGTAGGCTCCCACAAAGACCGGTCCGGCCGACGTATTCAGGTCGTAGCTTACGCAGTCGCTCCCAGCCGGGCAGCTCGCACTGCTCGAGGTGGCCAGCGAGAGTTCGATTGGCGAGAGGCCTGGGACGAGAGGCACCGTCGCCGTCAGGGTACTCGACACCGCCTCGAGGATGCTTAGCTGGACATCTGTCACGGTTCCTGCAGGCGGAGTCGCCCCGTTTTGCGACGTCACCATGCCGTGCAGAACAGCCGGTGCTGTCGACACCGTCGGCAGCGCATGCAGCGAGACAACCGAGATCGTCTGTCCCGGAGCAACGCCCGTCACAACGGTCGGCGAGTACACCACGCCAGCCGAGTTCCGGCCAACGATTACAAGATCGTAGGTGCCTGTCGGCAGCGGGCAGAACACAAACGCCCCATCGGTCCCGGCTATTGTGCTCATGAAAATGCGGTCCACTCCATTAGTAGCATCCTTCTGCTCGAGCGCAACCTCCACAAGGCCGTCCACAGGCTTGCCCGTTGTATTGTCGACAATGACGCCGTTGATGGACGTCGATGTGGTGCTCACCTCGCCTGCGTGGAGCACAGGCTTCAGACGGTAGTCTCCATTGCCCTCGATCACGATCGAATCGCAGGTGTCAAAATCGATATCGAGGTCCTTCGTCTGTCCCGCCGCGATATTGAAGCCACCGTTCGCGATCTGTCCCGAGGGAATCTTGAGTCCGGTCTTGGCTTCGCTCGAGAGCAGCAACGTGTGGATGCTGTTGTCGGCGAGCACGACGCAGTTGGCTTGGCTGCCGCATGCGTCGGCTCCGCCATTGCCCTTGCCCTGTCCCGCCGGAACGGTCGTCGACAGGATCACGCGAATCTGCTGGTAGTTGCCCGCCTGCAGTTCCAGCTTATCTCCCAAGTTTGCCAGGAAGCATTGGCTGACCGCCGGCCCCAGCAGGTCGACCTGCTGCGGGGACTGGCTCAACTTGGGTGTCAGGTCGACCCAGCCCGCGTCGTTTGGTCCCGCGCTCGCACTGGTGTGCACCTGGACGTCGGAGATGGTGACGTAGACGTGCGAAAAGGGACCGTTGGGAGAAGTACAAGTCGAAGGATCGCTCAAATGAACGTTCGCCGTTGCCATCCCCGTCGTGGCACCGCTTGTTCCGTTGCTGCAGCCAACAATAATCCCGGCTGCTGCCGCCAACGCACCGACAATCAAGGTAAAGAGGAAAAAGAATCGCAAAGAACGCTTATTTCCAGAGTCATTTATTTGTGTGGACATGGGGAGGGCCTTTTCTTTCAGAGATGCGTAACGTTGATGGGTCTAGTGTTGGTTGCGTTTCATTTATGACTAGAGCATGCACAACTTCCCGAACCTACCGGGAAAGCGATAACAGCTGAAATCCAATCGCTTTCTTGTGCAATGCAAACATCGCTTCCGGGCGTTGCGCGAGCACCACAGACTTAGGGGAGCAGTCCCCGTTACAACGAACAATGACCCTTTTGTCGTAGCAGACGCACAACTTAAGGACGTCGACTTGCCCTCATCCTTCCTGACACCACGCGAAAGGGGATTCCGTAGCCGCTGGATTCATTGGAAAGCAGCCGCGACGTATAACTTCAGGCTTGTTGACAATCCGTCCGGAATCTTGAAACACGCGCTTCGATGTGTGCTAAAGCCTGTGGCTGTTGAAAAACTAAGTTGTCATAAATCCGCAGAAATCGCATTGCGTCAGGATGCCTTGCAAGCGATTTTCTCGACTCGTTTGGACATTTTCTATCCCCGGATTTGTCCTGATTTTCTGCGATGTCGAGTTTTTCAACACCCACGCCTGTCAGCAACAGTGGAGGAGCCCTTCCGGACTGCCCGCCAAGCGTACCCTACTGAAGCAGCATCACATAGAAGGCGTTGTTTCCAGAACGAAGGTCTTTTCCGTAGGAAAGCGCAACGATGCTTCCGAATATGCGCAGCTTCGTTTGCGCTCCAACGTCACAAAGCAACTTAGGGGAGCCGAGCGCCGTAGCGGAATCGGTAATCTTGCCAATATCAAGAAATGGTCCAAGTTTCAGGGTCACCAATCCATTTCCATATACGTCCTTGTCAGTTTCCCATGAGGCGAGGAAGTAGTTGCTCCCCAGGGGAGCACTGCCTTTGCGTCCGTCGCGCGTACCAATGTGTGCGCGCATCGGCAGATCGTTATCCCGCTCAAGTCCCAGCATAAACAGCTCGTCGAAGGGCATTGGCCCGATGGTTTTTCCGACGCGAACTCTTTGCCGCATCTCGTAGTCATCACCCTCGGCCCGAGGAAACCAATGCCAACCCAGGGAGCCCGCCAATTTCTCGAAGGTTTCCTGCTGATGTGACCACAATCGTGCCGCCTGAGACGATGCTTCTGCGTCCACGACGAATCGACGTTCAGGCACGCGCCATAGTGTGCCCGTGACTTGCGCTTTTTGCTTGAGTTGGAAGCCCTCGGCCAGCATAACCGGCGTGAGAACCGTTCCAGGCACGACGCTGCGAAAGTCCCGATGAGAGGCCTCCACGCCGGCCGACCAGCGCAACTGTCCACTTCCATGTGAGGCAAGATCAAAAGCCATTGCTTCGCGACGCATGTTAAGACTCCCGAGCGTTGGAGCAGGCCCCGTAAACGAATTCCTCAGTGCCCAGTTCTCGTTTCGTAGATCTGTAGCAAGCTCGTAGCGGTATTTGGCACCGCGTTCGAAGGGGCCGGAGAAGTGCGCCGAGATGCGTCGCTTCTCTGGGTCCCAACGGAATAGAGACACGAAATTGATGGCTTCATGATGCAGGTTATAAAACTTGGGTTCGACACTCTGAAACGGAAGTCCACGAAGAAGCTGGAGTAGGCTCTCCCATTTACTGTCGCCGACCCCATTACGTTCCTGACTGCGGAGCGCAAAATCGAACTTGTCATCGCCGCGTGCGCGGAGATCGAACTTGTATTGCGGGAAAATTCCTAAGCCACGGACGCGTGCGTCCGTGTCCAACAACTGCGGTAGAAGAAGGGTGCTGGCAGGCGAAACCGCAAATGCCCGGTCAAGCAATATGGGCGAAACGCGAGGCACCGGATCCTCCCGCAATTCCACAACTCTGGGCTTCCCCACGCGGTTCCAATACTTCAGCGATGCTTCAAGATTCCCCTGAAGGAAATAGACGGTTCCCAAAAAATCATTTGCATACGTGTCGTCAGGCGCGAGCTTGATCGCTTGCTGCAGGCGCTCAGCTGCTTGGGAATAATGCTTTTGCCTGAAGGCTAGTCCCGCCAGTTCGATGGGGAATCTTGGGTCAGCTGGAGCTAGTCGAAATCCCGTCTGAAACGCGCTTTCCGCCTCCGACCAACGCTCTAGTCGCGCCAGTGCAGTCCCGTAGTAAAAATCCATGTCGGCTGAACGCGACTGCATTGGCTCCAACCGACGCGCGATCTCTTCCCAATGTTGCCCGGCTGAAAGCTTTTGGATCTCCTGTAACGAAGAAGGTTCAACTGGACCAGTCTCAGCGGACAAACGCAGACAACTGCAAAGCAGAACAATCACCACACCCAAATTCAGCATCATCCGAGAGTCTCTAACCCGACCTCGACGGTCCGTGTCGTTACGCATTTGGATCGAACTTTGTGCGGAAGAACCGGGATGTTCACTGGTCGGGTGCGACTGCCTCGCCTGGAAGACCATAGAAGAGCCCCGTGGATAGGCAACCTGCGTCAGTGTGAGCTCATCTCGGGTACGGCGAGCAGAGTCCAGTTTCCGGTCGCTTTCCATTCCTGTTCGAATCTGGATCTGTCCTCTTTGAGGAGTTTGCGCTGTGCGGGATCGTTCAGCAGCACGAGTTTGTGCTCCTCGTCCAATCCTGCGACCACTACGTAATGGAGTTCGCGACTTGAACTCGGCTTGAGCGCCGCGATCAATGGGCGCCCTTTTCCAAGCTGTTGCTTCAGGAGCGTCCATTCTCCTGACAGTTGGTATGTGTGATATCCATTTTGCTGAAGGTACCGTTCCATGTCAGAGGCATAGATTTCGTGCGTCGTGTCTCCGCGCAGCGCGTGCAGGATTTGGATCGAGTCTTCAGAGGTGCTCACCGGCTGGCCCAGTTGCTGCTGCCAGTACTGCATGATCATGGCTATGCTGGCGGCCCCACAACCGTTCTTCTCCTGCTTTACAAACGGAATGTCAAGCCATATGCCCCCGAGATCAGCGGCCAGCAGAACACCACGCAGCAACAGCATCAGAACAGCGGCTCTGAGGATGATGCGTGGCATTCGGAAGTATTAGTGCACTGCTACGATGATGAGGACGAGAGCAGCGATACATACCAGGATAATCAGCAAATCGCGGTCTTCCACCCTTCCAGCAGCAAAGTCAGTCTGCGCCTTGTTCGCACGGGACGCAAGTTGCGCGAGTTCGTCATCACTTAGGCTGGCAACGGCCTTCTTAACCTGCTCCGGGTTTTGATGAGCTGACTCCAATGCCCGCTGCGCCTTCTCAGAGGAGAAGAATTGGTTCAAGGTGTCCAGGTTCTGCTGCCTTTTTTGCGCGGCATCGACCACTGCCTTTTGTAGCTCGGTGGGACTCACCAGGTGTTCGGGAGACTGCGCGACGAGGCTCTGTGGAATGGCAAAGATCGTAACCAGTGCAGTAGTCACCAGGGTTCTAACAAACTGCCTTGAATCGGTGTGCATCATTTGAGACTCCTCCAGGGGAGATTGGGTGAACTCATCGCCACTATACATTCGCCAGGCCGTTGAGCCTCTCATACGAAAGGGTTATTCCATGGCAAAGAAAAGCCTGCTTCCACACGGCCTGCATCAAACGAGGCTTCGGCGCATCCACTCTCCGTGTAGGTTGGCGTCGGTCCTTTGGTGGCTATGCGTCGCAAGGCGAGTCTCAGCGGCAACTTCGCCTGACGCTCCGGTCACGTGAGGGGCAACGTGGCGCGATTGTGGGGCCACAAAAGCAGAAGGGGGAGAGGCTTCTTGCACCTCTCCCCCTCTGTTGTTGGAAACCCCGGTCAGGTCAGCCCTTTAGTTTCATCAACCTTCCGTTCGAGTTCTATGGCGAGTTTTATTGCCCCCTCGCATGCAGCCTTGTATCTCTCGCGTTCTTCTGCTTGCCGCCGGTTTTCGTTGGCAAACCTCTCGGCTTCCTCGGCTTTACGAGCCAACGCGTTCTTTGGATCATCTTCCATACGGCGATCGAGAATAGGCTGACAAGATTTCCTGACGTCGTCAGGATCATATTGAAGCTGCTCGCTGATCCAGATCGAGTGCGTCCGCTTCCATCGCGATCCGCACCGGAGGCAGATCGGTAAACCACTTCTCGACTCCCGAAGGACTGGTACGAAACCGTCCCTGGTCAACCACTTCTCCGTCTTCGTTGAGCGTGCAGTAATGGCTCCAGACATCCCCAAGATCGATCCCAATCGTCATTCCGACCCTGGAGCTGCTGCGTGGTACTTCCGTGATTAGATGCTGCGTAGGATTTTTCATGGGCAATAGTCTCTCCGATTCGGTAGACCTGCTCATCCCATTTTCGGCAACTTGCCGAAACTCCCGCCGGTGCGCAGGCCGCTGGCTGCCACTTCTCCGACCCCGGCACCCTATAGGCCTCACCCCACTTCGGGCAGCGGTTGTGCTCGGCGTCGATGTTGATGACAGTCGCGGACCGGGATGATCGCCTGACAGTTGCTGCACGTCTCCGTGTAGGTGGGTTGTGTTCCTTTGGTGGTCATGCGTCATACCGGAAATTGTTGGCGAGGTTGCTGCGGGGCAACGACGGGCCGCCGGGCGCGTTATAGACTTGCGCCCGGATCACAGGCCCCTTGCCAGTAGTATCGCAGTGCTAATTTCTCTACGGAGAGTGAGCCATGCCGCAGGGTCGCATGGAAGATGATCGAAAGAACGCGTTGGCTCGTAAAGCCGAGGAAGCCGAGAGGCTTGCCAACGAAAACCGGCAGCAGGCAAGAGAACGCGAGAGATACAACGCTGCATGCGAGGGGGCAATCAAACTTGCCATGGAACTCGAACGGAAGTTGATGAAACTAGAGGCTGACCTGTCTGCTTTGCGGTCCTTCTCTGCGCTTGCCACACAATCGCGCCACGTGAATCGCGCCACGTTGCCCCACACGCGACCGGGAGGGCTGTCGCCGGAACCAGAGATCAGCGCCCCCCGTCAGGCGTAGTTGCCGAAATGTATGGTCCGCCGTCTGACTGCAAGGGAAAAGTTCAGCGAGAGAAAGTCTGCGTCAATGTATCCGGCCTTTGGGTGGAGATTTGTTCTCCTGGCCTTGATGAGATACGCCGCGTGCCTGTCCTTAGAAACCCCTCGGCCGTTTGAAGGCCCAATTGGCAAACAGGTTTCAGGCACGCCGTTGTGACTGTTCTTTCATCTTCACTCGTCCGGTGCAGACCTTGGGGGGAGAACTTGTTGTTAGTCGCGGTTGAAACGGGCTACGCAGCCATGGTGTCTGGAACAGCGCGGTAGTCCTGTCCCGTCGAGAGAACCGCCCAAGCGATCCGCGCCAGCTTGTTCGCCATAGCGACGATCAGCACGTTCCTTGGTGCTCTCATCTCGAGCGACGTAATCCATGCTCCCATCGCGATCCGGTCTCGCTTCGATCGCAACACGACGGCTCGAGCCCCATGGACCAGGATCTTGCGCAGGTAACGGTTGCCACGCTTGCTGATCCCAGACAGCCTCGCCTTGCCGCCGGTCGAGTGCTGCTTCGGCAGCAGTCCCATCCAGGCTGCGAACTCTCGTCCCTTATGGAAGGCCGCTCCGTTCCCGATCGAAGCTACGATCGCGGTTGCTACCAACGGGCCAATGCCCGGGATCTGACGCAGTCTTCGGCAGGCGTCATCGCTTGAGGCGATCCGCTCTACTTCATCGTTCATCTCTACGATCTGGAGTTCCAGATCCTTCCACTCGCTCCACAGCATCACAACCAGATTCCGCATCCTCGGGGTGAGGTTCTCGTTCGCGTTCTCGAGCACATCGGGAATGGCTTCCCTCAACCGGATCGGGCTCTTGGCAAACACTATGCCACGCTCCAACAGGAACGCACGAATCTGGTTGATAACAGAAGTCCTCCGCGCCATCAAGCGTTCGCGCACACGATGCAGGGCTTGCAGGTCCAGCTGATCGTCCGTCTTGATCGGAACGAATCGCATGTTCTCACGAGTAACAGCTTCAGCGATCGCTTCCGCATCGATGAAGTCGTTCTTGTTGGACTTCACAAATGGCTTCACAAACTGAGCAGGAATCAGCTTCACCTCGTGGCCCTGTGCTCGCAACGCTCGGCCCAGAAAATGGGCTCCAGAGCACGCCTCCATCCCGACGAGCGAGGTCTGCAGGTTCGCTGTGAACGTGATCAGCTGCCGCTGAGTAAACTTCTTCTTCAGCAGCACCTTGCCGTGAGCGCCGAGAGCTACAAGGTGAAAGGTTGTCTTGCCAAGATCAATGCCAACGGAATGAATCTGCATGTCGATGATCCTCCTGAAAACCTGCCTACAAGATCACCCACACCCAGGTAGGAGATCAAGCGGCGGACCATCTCAGTAACCCCGTTTTTCGTGCACTACAAAGTGACAAGCCCCCAGCGTTAGGATTGTTTCGGTTTGCCGACGATCCAGGAGTTTGTGACCTGATGCGGTCACCACAAAGAACGCCTTTCAATACCGGTCCAAATCTGAGGCAACCCATAGGTTGTGCGTCATCTGGACCGTTTGCTAGCACGGTCGGGTCTGAGTCTACTCGGCCTCGGAGCTGTGTCGCTCTGCTTTAACATCAGACTCTCTAGCCCCTAGTACCGCTATTCGGCTAATCTGACAGCGAGTCCGAAACGCTACGTGGGGGGCGGCCGAAAGCGAGAGTGGGGGCTGGGATGCTTCATGAGCTATATACGGAACGGGCAGGCTGAGAAGCGGGAGAGCTTTTTGTGATTACCTCCTTGAGCAACAAGACGCCCGAGAACCCACCGCCGAACGCGAGCTGACACTGATTAGTCAAGCTTTGGACGAGCTTGCAAAAGTGGAGCCAGGTTTGGCAGAGATTGTCGATCTGAAGTTTTTCTGTGGGTTTTCATTCGCTGAAATTGCCGCGGCGCAGCACCTATCAGAGCGCAGTGGGAAAAGGCGCGCATCTACCTCCGCCGCGAGCTTCGAACGGAGTTGCCAAAGGGAGGAGTCGATGACACACCTGAGTCCGGATCAATTGCGAGCGCTAAGGCCATACCTCGATGAGGCACTTACGCTCTCTCAAGAGGCCCAGATTGCATGGATGGAGACGCTGCGGGCGCGAGACTCCGGACTTGCAGGTCAACTGGAAGCGCTTCTCGAAGAGCATCGTGCGGCGGGGCAGGAAGGTTTTTTGCAGAGAGGGCCGGCGCTGACGACTGAGAGCGTTCACCTCGCAGGTCAAGCACTAGGTGTATACAAGCTGATCTCGCCGATTGGGCGAGGTGGCATGGGGGTAGTCTGGCTAGCGGAGCGCAGCGACGGGCGCTTTGAGCGCCGGGTGGCAATCAAGATCCTGAACATTGCTCTGACGGGTCGAGGCGGTGAAGAGCGGTTCAAGAGGGAAGGCGCAATTCTAGGGCGGCTCTCTCATCCGCACATTGCGAGGCTCCTCGATGCTGGCGTATCCGCCACGGAACATCCCTACCTGGTCCTTGAGCACGTTGAAGGCGAACCGATCGATCAACACTGTGACCACTGCAAGCTCAATATTAAGGCGCGAGTGCGGCTTTTCATTGATGTGCTCCATGCAGTCGGTCACGCGCACGCAAACTTGATCGTGCATAGAGACATCAAGCCTTCCAATGTGTTGGTGAGCAAAGACGGCGAAGTGAAGTTGCTGGATTTTGGAATTGCCAAGTTGCTGGAAGGCGAAGGTCAGGAGGGAGAGCTAACGCTGTTGACTCGCGAAGGCGAGTCGCCGCTCACCCCCCAGTACGCCGCGCCGGAACAGGTTACCGGAGCGCCTGTGACAACGGCAACTGACGTATACGGATTGGGCGTGCTGTTCTACCTTCTTCTTAGCGGGCTGCATCCCGCCGGAAGCGGAGTACACTCCACCGCTGCACTGTTTAAAGCCATCATCGAAACGGAGGCACCACGGCTCTCCGCGGTAGCGAATTCGACCGCCGCAGATATCAGAACCGCTGCAGCTGCGAACCGGGGAACGACCCCCGACAAGTTGGCCCGTCTCCTTCGTGGCGATCTCGATACTATCGCAGCGAAGGCGCTGAAAAAGAATCCGGAGGAGCGATACTCGTCAGTGACGGCATTTGCTGACGATCTCGCCCGCTATTTGAAGCAAGAACCAATTAGTGCGCGACCGGATACGTTTGCCTATCGCACGGTGAAGTTCGTTCGTCGCAACCGCACCGCAGTGGCTTTAGCCGCACTGGTTGTGATCGCTACACTCGCAGGGCTGGCCGGTACGCTTTTGCAGACGCGAATTGCTCGACAGCAGCGGGATGTGGCCTATCGCGAGCGCGATCGCGCGAATCGGATTACCGGATTCATGACTAATATGTTCAAGGTCTCTGATCCCTACCAGGCGCGCGGAAAAAGCATTACGGCGCGGGAGATTCTGGACAAAGCGGCACAGCAGATCGAGACAACGCTTGCCAAGGATCCGGAGTCACAGGCTCACATGATGTATGTCATGGGAGAGGTGTACGACAATCTCGGACTGATCCCTGAAGCAAGGTCGCTCGTCGAACGAGCCGCTGAGCTTCAGCGCAAAGTGCTTGGCACAGACGACCCGCAGACCCTGACGTCCATGGACCTCATGGGCAAGATTCTAGTGGAACAAGGCCTGTTCGCTGAGGCGGAGAGTTTGCAGCGAAAGACGCTGGTTGCCCGAACTCGGGTTCTCGGTCCCGAAGATCCGGACACCCTACACTCGATGAGCCGGCTGGCGCGAGTGCTGAGTTGGGAGGGCAAGAATGCAGAGGCGGAAAAGCTGGGCCGCGAAGCCCTCGACATCGAACGCCGTGTCCTCGGGCCCGAACACCCGGAGACACTCCTTCTGACCAACAACCTGGTTTCAATTCTTTGGGGTGAGGGTGATGAAAAGCTTTATGTCGAGGCCGAGAACATGCAACGCGAAGCCATCGCCACCGAGCGTCGCGTGTTGGGACCGGAGCACCCCGACACACTGAATGGAATGATCAGCCTCGGGGTCATCCTTCGCCGGCGACGGCAATTCGCCGATGCGGAGAAGGTGTATCGCGAGAGCCTGCGCATTCAGAGCCGTGTTTTAGGTCCTGAACACCCTGATACGCTGGTCTTGAGGGACAATCTGGCGACCGCGTTGGCAAAGCAAGCTCGGTATCAGGAGGCGGAAGGACTATACCGGGAGACTCGTTCCATTCAACAACGTGTTTTTGGGCCAGAGCATCCTTATACCGCAAATTCCACCTACAATCTGGCGTGCCTCGCGGCGGTCCAAGGTCACCGCAATGAGGCGCTGTTGCTACTCGACCAAGCCGTGGGACATGGACTAACGGCGAACGTGGCGCTTACCATGGAACGCGACGAGGACTTAAAGTCACTGTACAGAGACCCCCGTTTCATAGCCCTTGTTTCGCGCGCAAAGAAAAATGACGGGGTTACTCCAAAAGCAAACTGAACCAAACCCAATCAGAGAACCCTCTTGCGGCAAACTCCAGCCCTTGTTTTTCTAGGAGTTGTTAGTTTTTCCTCTCGCTTGTCGTCTTTTCTCCCCCGTTTCCGATCCCCAGATGAGCACAGAAAGTGCATCGGATAATCGTCTCTTGGTTTATGATAGGTTCGCTTCCGAACGATTGCTCGTGAGAAAATCCCATGAACCCACGATGGCCATCGATCTGTTTCTCGCGGGAATCCACGAGCAAGGACCGCTTCCGCGCTCTGGTTTATTTGTGCTCCTGTCTGCTTGTAGCTGGATTTGTTTTTGCCCAGGGCGACGAAAGCCTCCGCAAGCGGCGCGAAGACATGGTCCAGACGCAAATTGCCGCGCCTCGCGGGAGCGGAGCGGAAGGGGTGCGAGACTCGAGCGTCCTCGATTCAATGCGCAAGACTCCGCGTGATCGCTTTGTGCCCGCCGAACTCGTACCCCATGCCTACGACGACCGGCCACTCCCCATAGGTTATGGTCAAACCATCTCGCAACCTTACATCGTGGCGAAGATGACAGAACTCCTTGAGCCGAAAAAGGAGCACCAGGTACTGGAAATTGGCAGCGGCTCAGGCTATCAAGCCGCGGTTCTTTCCCCGCTGGTTGCACAGGTGTATACCATCGAAATCATCGAGCCGCTCGGCACCGCCGCCCGCCAACGGTTGACGGCTCTAGGCTACAAGAACGTCGAGGTGCGCGTGGGTGACGGCTACTTCGGCTGGCCCGAGAGAGCGCCTTTCGACGGCATTGTCGTGACAGCCGCGGCTAACCACATTCCGCCCGCTTTGATCGAACAACTGAAGCCCGGCGGAAGGATGGTGATTCCAGTGGGCAATCCTTTCCAAACTCAGATGCTAATGCTGGTCACCAAGGGCAGCAAAGGACCGCGTGACCTCCAGGTACGGAACTTGATGCCCGTGGCGTTTGTTCCCCTGGTCGGCGGACCACGGTCAAACTGAAAGCACGGGCATCTGGTCCTCGTTGCCTTTGGCGGCGGACGGCGAAGCGACTGACGCAATAAATCTATGTCTGTCTATGATCAGATTCGCTGCATCCTGGTCGGTATCCGGTGCCGTGAAGTAGCGCTTCTGCTGCTATCAGCGTCGGTGTTGTCCTACCAGGTCATACTGGTGCGCGCCTTTTCCATCGGACAGTGGCACCACTTCGCCTACATGGTCATTTCGATTGCACTTCTCGGCTTTGGCGCGAGCGGCACTCTGCTCGCGGCAATCCAGCGGCGCCGGACGGATACGGCCATGTTGTTGCATGGCTCCCAAGCGGGTTGGTTCGCAATCTCTGCGACATCGTTTGCGGTCGCGCTGCCGGTTTCTTTCTGGCTTACGCAGCGTGTTCCTTTTGAAGCGTTCCGAATTGTCTGGGAACCGCGGCAAGCCCTGTACCTGGGGTGCTACTACCTCTTATTGTCGGTTCCCTTCTTTGCTGCGGCCACCGCCATTGGCCTTGCGCTTACCAGCGAATCAGAGAAGTGTCCCCGCCTTTACGCCTATAACATGGCCGGTTCGGGTGCAGGCGCGCTTCTAGCAGTGGTCGCGTTGTCCATCGCGCGCGTGGAATGGGCGGTGGTAGGTGTCATGGGTCTCGCGCAGGGCGCTGCAATAATTGCCTTGCTCGATAAGAAGCTGCTTGTTGATCGAGGTACACGCTGGTTCTTTGCCGCCGCTGGCGTTGCAATCATGGCAATTGTGACGATTGCTTACATCTTTCGTCCACCGACCGTCCGTTTGTCGCAGTATAAGGGACTCAGCTATGCGCTCAATCTTCCTCACGCACAGCTGGTGGCCGAGCGATCCAGCCCACTCGGCCGTGTAGACGTCGTTGCCAGCCCGGCTATCCGCGAAGCCCCGGGTCTTTCGCTACTCGCGCCAACCGATGCGGTCCCGCCAAAGCAGCTCGGGCTCTACGTGGACGCGGAAAGTGCCGGTGCTATCACTGCGTTTAACGGCGACACTAGCACACTCAACTATCTCGACTGGATTGTCGCAGCGGCTCCTTACTTCGCTCTTCAGGATCGGCCTCGGGACTTGCGTGTCTGTGTCCTTGGTGCCGGTGGCGGCGCAGGCGTTTTGCTGGCGCTGCGGCACACCGCCCGCCAAGTGGACGCTGTCGAACTCGACCGCAACCTGCCGGAGTTGTTGCGGGGAGAGTTTCATGACTTCGCTGGCGGGCTCTACAACCGGCCTGAAGTACGCGTCCATCGTGCGGAGGCACGCGCGTTTGTGCAGGCGGCGCAGGGGACTTGGGACATCATCGACCTCTCGCTGGTCGGCTCCGCTGCGGCATCGGCAGTGGGTGTGGGTGCTGTAAGCGAGAACTATCTTTACACTCGCGAGGCTTTCGAGGCTCTTCTAAGCCACCTCCGTCGAGGCGGCGTGCTGGCGGTGACGCGTTGGGTGCAAATGCCGCCGCGCAATGAGCTGAAGCTATTCGCCACGGCAGTCGCCGCGCTAGAGCGTATGGGCCTGAACCCAACTGAGCGTTTGGTGTTGATACGAAGTTGGGCAGTGGCTACGCTCTTGGTGAAGAAGGAACCGTTCACGACTCCAGAATTGTCTGCCTTGCGCCGATGGACCGAAGAGCGCTTGTTCGATGCATCCTATTTTCCCGGCATCGCGGCGGGCCAGCATAACCGTTTCAATATATTGGAGCGCGATTATTACTTCGAAGCAGCAAACGCCCTCCTTGCCGGAGGCCAAAGCCGCGAACAATTTTTCCGCGACTATGCGTTTAACGTGAGGCCTGCCACCGACGACCGTCCGTACTTCTTCCACTTCTACCGCTGGCGTGCGCTCCCTTTAACATTCGGAGCTTTCCGGCAATCGTGGATTCCGTTCTCTGAGTGGGGTTACCTCATCCTAGTCGCAACACTTGCACAGGCGGCCCTGTTGGGGATCCTGCTGATCGTTTCTCCTCTGTTCCTGCTCCACCGTCGCATCCCACCCGTCGATTCGCAGGTTTCAAGGCCGCGTTCCCGCGGGACAGTACGCCTGCGAGTCCTTCTTTACTTTCTCGCATTGGGTCTGGGTTATCTGTTCGTGGAAATGGCGCTGATCCAGCGGTTGGTCTTCTTTCTTGCTGATCCCATCTATGCCGTGGCTGTGGTTCTAGCGGGGTTGTTATTTGTCTCCGGATTGGGCAGCGCCTTTGCTGCACGACAACTACGAAAGGGAATCTCGGCAACACGGTTGGCGTGTTTGGCCGCCATCGTAGTAGCCGTTACAAGCACCGTCTATGCACTCGGATTGCACACCCTACTTACGCCGCTGCTCGGTTGGCCGTTGTCGACTCGAATCGCCATCGCATTCACAGTGATCGTGCCGTTCGCAGCCATGGGCATGCCTTTTCCGCTTGTCCTGCGCCAACTTGGCCAAACCCGCGCAGAGCTGTTGCCCTGGGCCTGGGCTATTAATGGCTGTGCCTCCGTAATTGCTGGTCCACTAGCCACCCTGCTGGCTCTCGGTGCAGGGCTTCCAATAGTGCTGCTTGTGGCCTCGGCGTGTTACGCGTTGGCGGCACTGCTAGCAGGCACGTGGCAAAAAGGGTTTGTCCAAGAATACCGGGGATGTAGCGTCGTGCCGATCTTGTGAGGTTGAGGCGCTCACGACCCAGAGCAAAGCCAGTCCTTGACTCGTCCCATTGTGATCTTGGCTGCCAGATGAAGAATCGACAGCAGCGAGACGCACATCGGAAGATGTCAGTGCACACCATGCAGATCAGCCTTGTCCCTCGCCGCATACGAAAAGGGAGCTCCAACTTCGGTTGTCACGCTGCACTCAAATCCCGGAATCACGCTTGTTTGTTTTCAATCCTTTTCCGGGATTTAAGTGCATTGTCGCTGCACTGAAATCCCGGACTGTTGCACAAAAAACCCGGACGAAGTTCCTGCTGAAGTTTGTCCGGGATATAAGTACAAAGATGACACTATCCTCTTTCCGTGCACCAGTTTCGGCCGGGATTCGAGTACAACAGCCCTGCAGATTCCGGGGTTTAAATGCCGTTAAACAGCCCTGCAGAAAATATTCCGGGATTTGAGTGCAGCGTGACATCGGCGCTTCGAAACAATCCTCTCCAATGCTTCCGTAGTGCCCTCGAAGTCGCATTTTCGCCAAGTTCGGTTGAGGTTTCCGAAAACCCCGTTTGCGGGAATGACGTTTCGCTACTGCCGATTTCGCTTTAGATGGATTGGTTCAGGACGCGATTGAGACGTTGAACGAAGACAGCTGGGTCTTTGAGTGGGACGCCCTCGAGAAGGAGCGCCTGGTCGAAGAGTAGCCACGCGGCGTCGTGTATTGTTGCGCCGTCGGACCTCGTGAGGAGCTTTTTAATGATCTCGTGATCGGGGTTGATCTCGAGCGTGGGTTTCAGCTCGGGAAGATTTTTCTGGCCCATGGCCTGTATCATCTGGCGCATGCGGGCAGAGGGCTCGTCTTCGTCGGAGACGATGACGGAGGGGCTGTCAGCGAGGCGTGTCGAGATGCGCACCTCTTTGACAGCATCTCCCAGGGTGGCCTTGAGCTTTTCTAGGAGGGGCTTCAGCGATTCGGCCTTCTCGGGCTCGGCTTCGCTCTTCAGGTCTTCGCTGGCGCCTTTGTTGACGGCCTTGAAGGCGGTCTCACCGTACCTGTCGACGGTAGAGAAGACGATCTCGTCGATGTCGTCGTCGAGGACGAGGACTTCGATGTCTTTCTTCTTGTAAACCTCGAGCAGGGGCGAGTTGCGGAGGAGAGCCTCGCTGCCACCGGTGATGTAGTAGAGGCTCTTCTGCTCGGGCTGCATGCGTGCTTTGGCTTCGGCGAGCGAGGTGAGGCCATCGACCTTGGTGGATTTGAAGCGGATGAGGTCGAGCAGCGTCTCACGGTTAGCGTAGTCGCCATACAAACCCTCTTTCAGCGGACGGTTGTACTCGGCGATGAACAGCTTGTACTTGTCGGGGTCGGCAGTAGCGATCGTCTTCAGTTCAGAGAGGATCTTTTTAACGCTGGCGGTCTTGATGTTGGTGAGGATCTTGTTCTGCTGCAAGATCTCGCGCGAGACGTTGAGCGGAAGGTCTTCGGAGTCGATGATGCCGCGGACGAAACGGAGGTACTGCGGGAGTAGCTCCTTCGAGTCGTCCATGATGAAGACGCGCTTGACATAGAGCTTGACGCCGGTCTTGTAGTCGTTCTGGTAGAGATCGAGCGGGGCCTTGGCGGGGACGTAGAAGAGGGTGGTGTATTCGAGCGTGCCTTCGGCGCGGGTGTGGAACCAGAAGAGTGGGTCCTCCCAGTCGTGAGAGATGGACTTATAAAGCTCCTTGTAGTCGTCGTCGACTAACTCACTCTTCGCCCGGCGCCACATGGCGGAGGCTGCGTTGACCTGCTCGGCGGTGCGCGTCTTCGTGGATTCCTTCTTCTCGGCGTCCCAGTCGCTCTTGTCGTAGGTGAGGAAGATAAGGAAGGCTATGTGGTTGGAGTATTTCTTGACGATCTCCTGCAGGCGATAGCTGTTCGCGTACTGCGTGCCTTCATCGTTGAAATGGATGAGCACGGTAGTTCCGGCGGTCTTGCGTGCGGCGTCACCTGAGATTTCTTCCAGCTCGAAGCCGGTCTTGCCGTCGCTGGTCCAACGCCACGTCTTGTCTTCGCCAGCCTTGCGCGAGATGACCTCGACCTTGTCGGCAACCATAAACACGGAGTAGAAGCCGACGCCGAACTGCCCGATGAGGTTGGAGTCCTTCTTTGCATCGCCGGAGAGCTGCGAGAGGAAATTCTTTGTGCCCGAGCGGGCGATGGTTCCGAGATGCGAGGCGAGATCTTCCTCGTTCATGCCGATGCCGGTGTCGGAGATGATCAGTGTCTTGGTGGCCTCGTTGAGTTCGAGGTCAATGCGAGGGGCGTCGATACCGTTGCCGACGAGGGCCTTGTAGGTTTCGTCGGTGAGGGTGAGGTGGCGGACCTTGTCGAGTGCGTCGGAGGAGTTGGAGATGAGCTCGCGAAGGAAGATCTCGGGATGCGAGTACAACGAATGGACGATCAGCTGTAGGAGCTGGGAGACTTCGGTCTGAAATTGTTGTTTAGACATATCGTCTCTAATTATTGCCAAAAAAAGAGCCGAATGGGTAATGAGGTGAAAGGGGGTAAGAAGGAGCGAAGGGCCAAGCCGATTCTCCGTTGTTTCCAAAACTGGGATGAGCAGGTCTCGGATCGGAGAGACTATTTCCCATGAAAAAGCCTATGCGGCACCTCATCGCGGAAGTACCACGCAGAAGCTCCAAGGTCGGGATGACGATCGGAATCGATCTTGGGGATGTCTGGAGCCATTACTGCACGCTCAACGAAGACGGAGAAGTGGTTGACCGGGGACGGTTTCGAACCAGTCCCTCGGGAGTCGAGAAGTGGTTTACCGATCTGCCTCGAGTACGGATCGCGATGGAAGCGGGCACGCACTCGATCTGGATCAGCGAGCAGCTTCAGGAACTGGGTCACGAGGTGATCGTGGCGAACGTGCGCGAACTGCGTGCGATCTCGCACAGCGATCGGAAGAGCGATCAGGTGGATGCGGAGAAGCTGGCTCGCTACGCGCGGCTCGATCCGAAGATCCTGCGCCCGATTGCCCATCGTACGGTCGCTCAGCAGGAGGCACTGACTTTGATCCGCGCCCGCAACCTGATCGTTCGTCTGCGGACGGCGGCGGTGAACGCGGTGCGCGGATTGGCCAAGCCTTGCGGCTACCGTCTGCCTGCCTCGTCCACGCTCTGTTTCGCGAAGCGATGCGTGGCCGTGCTCCCGCCAGGTCTGGCCCAGGCGCTCGGTCCAGTGCTCGAACAGATCGCGGAGATGACGAAGAAGATCAAGCACTATGACCGGATGATCCAGCGACTCACGGAGACGGAGTATCCAGAGACACAAGCGCTGATCCAGGTCTACGGTGTCGGGCAGCTCACCGCCCTGACTTACGTCCTGACGCTGGGAAGCAAGGAACGCTTCCAGCGAAGTCGCGATGTCGGCTGCTACCTCGGTCTGCGGCCAAAACGCAGTCAGTCCGGGGATCGAGACCCGCAGCTCGGCATTACCAAGGCCGGCAACATCTACTTGCGTACTCTGCTGGTCGAGTGTGCCAACCATGTGCTCGGTCCGCATGGGAGAGATTCCACCTTACGACAGTGGGGTCTGCACCTAGCCTCGCGCGGAGGCAAGCAGTCCCGCAATCGGGCCATCGTCGCCGTCGCTCGCAAGCTGGCAGTACTGCTTCATCGCATCTGGATCACCCAGGAGCCATACATCCCGTTCTACGGAGTAGCAGCCTAAGGAAGGAGATCATACCGAAATGTTGCAACTACCCCGCGTCCCGATGACTGCGCACGGGGTTGGGCCCTCAACGAGGCCGACCCAAAACTGGCAGCATCGACTTCTCCTTCTGACCCCAACCGACACAGAGCCACGAGCGGCTCACTCAAAGTGCGAATAGAAACACGGTGGAGAACAACAACGCGGACCAACCACAACAAACAACAGCGAAGGCAAAGAACCTATGAAAGAAAAACAAAAACCACTTGACGCAAGTGACCTGCTCATAGAAACCCCGTTAATGAGATGGTCCGCCGCTTGATCTCCACAGTGAAGTGAGTGATCTTTTACCAGGTTCAAGGAGGATCATCGACATGCAGATACGTTCGGTTGGCATCGATCTCGGCAAGACCACTTTTCACGTGGTAGCCCTGGACGCAGCAGGCAAGGTGCTGTTGCGGAAGAAGTTCACCCAGAAGCAGCTCATCACTTTTACCGCCGAGATGCAGACTTCCTTGATCGGGATGGAGGCGTGTTCAGGGGCGCACTTCCTTGGACGTGTGCTGCGCGAACAAGGCCATGACGTGAAGCTGATTCCAGCCCAGTTCGTGAAGCCATTCGTGAGGTCGAACAAGAACGACTTCCTCGATGCCGAAGCCATCGCCGAAGCGGTAGACCGGCAGAACATGCGTTTCGTTCCGATCAAGACGGACGACCAGCTTGATCTCCAGGCGATGCATCGTGTGCGCGACCGGCTTGTCGCCCGTCGAACGTCCGTAATCAACTAGCTGCGAGCCTTTCTGCTCGAGCGTGGCATGGTTTTCGCCAAGACTCCCTTCAAGCTGAAGCAGGCGATGCCTGAGATCCTCGAGAACGCAGAGGCGAACCTCACCCCACGCATGCGTAACCTCGTCAGCTTGCTGTGGAGCGAGTGGAAAAACCTGGAGCAACAGATCGTCGCGATGAACGAAGAGGTTGAACAGATCGCCTCTTCCGATCCTGCCTGCCAACGACTCAGGCAGATCCCCGGCATAGGCCCCTTGGTTGCGACCGCGATCGTCGCCGCGATCGGCAACGGAGCGGCCTTTCATAAGGGCCGGGAGTTCTCCTCCTGGCTGGGACTTGTCCCAAGACAGCACTCGACCGGCGGTAGGGCAAGGCTCTTCGGCATCAGCAAACGCGGCAACTGTTATCTGAGGAAGCTCCTCGTCCATGGCGCTCGATCGGCCGTCTTACGCGTCAAGCGAGAACGATCGCCGTTCGGTCCCTGGCTCAACTCGCTTGAGCGCCGGTCTCCGGTCAAGGTAGTGATCACAGCCGCAGCCAACAAGCTTGCCCGTATCGCGTGGGCCGTTCTTTCGAGCGGACAGGACTATCGAGCGGTTCCGGACGCAAGAACTGCCTAAGCAAGACTAGCCACAGTCATCAAGTTCTCCACCCAAGGTCTGCACTGGATAACGAAGACGAACGAACAGTTCCCAACGGCGTGCTCGCAACCTGCTCCCGAAAATGGTCTTTCATGACCGTCCCGTTTATCAGGAAGAGCACGCAGCGCAACTCATCATGGCCAGGAGACACCGCTCTCCACACAAAGGCCGAATACATTTGCGCAGACCTGTCGATCCACTCTTCGCTTTTCCCTTGCAGTCAGACGGCGGACCATACATTTCAGGGAACTTCGGAACGTCACTTGTACGACAAGGCGACTATTCGGCCAAGTGGATAAGTTCCGGTTAGCCGACCAACCACCCAGAACTCGAAGGAAAATGCATACAGAGAGTCCCGCTGAGTGACTCGCCCTCCACGAGAAGGCCGGTCTCTGTCAAGGCATTTTGTAGCTAAGCTCAAGAAAACGTTTTTGCGGATAAGTCGCAGTGTACCGCAATCCCGCCGGGCGGCTTCAGGTGTCAGGCGATCCCTTTCCGCGACCGACTATGCAGTCATTGAACACCCGTGATGAAATAAACGAACCGGAGGCTGTTGACTTGCTTGCCATTCAGACTCGCGCTGCCAACAGAGACGATCTCTCCCGCCTCACGGAGATTTATAACTACTATGTTGTCCACACGCCGATCACGTTCGATGTAGAGCCCTGGGCCGTTGAGCAGCGAATTTCATGGTTCGAGCAATTCGACAGCACGGGGCGATACCGACTTCTGGTGGCCGAACAAGACAGCCTCGTTGTCGGTTATGCGGGCACTACTCGCTTTCGTCCCAAAGCCGCCTATGACACCACTGTAGAAACCACCATCTATTGCGCGCCGGAGTTTATCGGCAAAGGATTGGGTACCCAACTCTACGCCGCACTTTTTGCGACTCTATCCGGAGAAAACATTCATCGCGTCGTCGCCGGATACGTGCCGCCGAACCCAATTTCGGCAGCACTGCACGCACGCTTCGGATTCAAAGCAGTCGGAGTATTTTCCGAGAACGGCTATAAGTTCGACCGCTATTGGGATGTCTGCTGGATGGAGCGCCCATTGAAATTCCCTGGCACTCACTAATCCAATTAGCTGGAGAATTGGCTTTTAACTCAGCTTTGCGACTTTCCTGCACCTTGATCGCTGGCTGCGAAGCATGAGTCAGGTAAGTCGCGGTGCGTCGCTCCAGCGTTGTATTGGCGCACCGCATCACAACCTCACGAAAGATGGTCATCGCTGCGGTATCGTTGGCCTCCATCGCGGCAAGGCCGAGCTGCAACTCAGGCAGAGTCTCCCTGAATCTGACCGCAACGACACCGGGAAATGTGCAGGCGGCCATTGATTCGGTAGTAATTGCCAGACCTTCTCCTGCGGCGACGTACGCAAACTGCACTGAACAGGACTGTGGAGACTCCACGATGCGCGGGGTAATTCCAAATGGCGCTAGAAGCTGATGCAGAAATGGCTGGTGAAAACGACAGTCTTTGGGGCGCGAAGCGATAATGCTGATGTAGCACAGGTGCTGCACAGAGATGCTGCGTTCGTCCGCCAACTCACTCTGCCGCGAGACCATGGCAACCAGCGTCTCCTTGCAGATCGGATCGAAGCGCAGCCCCTTGATTGGAAGGGCGCCCACCATTAATAGAGCATCTACTTTTCCTTCCGGGAGCCGCGTCATCTGCTGCTCGGTCGTGAGCTCGGTGACCTCCAGCTCGAAATGCGGGTACTCCGCCGCTAACATACGGATCACGGCCGGCAGAAGAACGAACTGGCCCACGGGCCCACAGGCCACGCGCAGCCGTAGTCGGGTATGAAGACCACTCAGGCACTCATGCGCAGCATCGACTGTATCCATGATGCTTTGAGCGTATTTGCGAAACGCAGATCCTGCGTCGGTCAATCGAACCTGTTGACGATCACGTTCAAACAGTTTGACTCCAAACGCCTCTTCAAGTGAGTTGATCTGAAACGTGATTGTCGGTTGAGTCATGTACAACGCGCGCGCCGTCTTCCCGTAGTTCAGAAGATCGGATAGCGTCAGAAAACACTGTAGCTGCCTGATTCTAAAGTCCAAGTAGGGCCTCGGCGTCGTCCTGAAACCTATGCGCTGCTACGGGCTATCAAAGCAAGAAAGAAAATATGAAGTTGTGTTAGGTAAACCGGTTATTGCGCCAATTAAACGGACAATTTACGTCGGTGTAATGACATCTTCGTGGCTGCTGCCTGTTTTGTCAACGAAAACTACACGTCATCCCTTTCGTCTCGCATTCGTCTCGCGGCGTTTTTCTATCACGCGCAAGAATCTTTCGATTAGACACCAGCCTGGAAAGCCAATACGCTCCAATCATTCACCCCAAAAAGCTCTTTGAACTACCGTGAACATCCAGCTTCATTAGTCATTTTTCGAACAAGCAACTCTTCTTTAGCTCCGTCTTCGAGTAAGCCTCTCCATATCGTTCCTCCAGTCACCTGGGGGGCGGCAACTCACTTTCCATCAGCGACAGAGCATTTTGCAAATTCAAGAACCATGTCAGACCCGATCTAGCAACTTGAGGTTTTTAAAATGAAGACTGCTCATCGCTTCTGTACTATTTCTCTTCTCTCAGTCATGTTCTTTACGGCCACTGTCTTATCCGCTCAGCAAACTGGCATTACAGGCCGAGTCGTAGACTCTCAGGGTGCTGTCATCTCTGACGCTGCCGTCGAAGTCAGGCAAATCGGAGCGGCATCGTTTCACACGAAGACCAACGCTGCCGGAACCTACCTCATCCCATCCCTTGCCGCTGGAGATTACATCGTTATTGTAATGGCGCCGGGGTTCAGCACCGTTGAAACCAAGGTCTCCATGCTCGTCGGCCAGACCCCTGAAATCGATGTCATCTTGCCGATCAAGGGCGTCAGCGACGCGGTCATCGTCCGCGCCGACGAAAACGCCGTTGACACGACTTCCTCCACCGTCGCCGGTAACATCACCCCGGATGACGTCAAGAGCCTTCCCATCAATGGCCGCAACTACATGGAACTTGCCACACTGGTTCCCGGCGTACGCGTTAACGCCATCACGAATGACACGCCTCTCGGCGGCGAAAACTCTGGCAAATTTCAAATCAATCTCGATGGGCTTCAGGTAACTCAAAACACCGCCGACGCCAGCTTTGGTCAGCCGCGCTTTTCTCCCGATGCGATCAGCCAATTCCAGATCATCACGAATCGTTTCGATGCCACTGTGGGCCGTTCTTCAGGCATCGAAGTGAATGTCCAATCCAAGAGTGGCAGTAATCAGATTCACGGTTCTGTCTTCGGCTACTTTCGTAACGACGCATTCAACGCTGCTGACCCAATCGCAAAGACGGTGACACCGCTCTCCGATCAACAGTTCGGGGGTACCTTCGGCGGCCCGATTCGCAAGGACAAGCTTTGGTATTTTGGCTCCTATGAGGGAGAACATCAGTCCAGCGGCATCACCGACTCTCCACTGCTTCCAGGCAGCGCCACCAACCTCGTCTTTCCGCAAGCCATCACCGTCAACGAATACCTCGGCCGCGTCGACTTCCTCGCGACCGGCAAGGATCACATCTTCGCTCGCGTCAACGGCTTCACCTTCAAGAACAACTACACCCTGGCTGCGGGCACGACAGATCCAAGCTCCGCCTACTATGCCACGCGCGAAAACTACACCATACTCGGAGACTGGAATCGCGCCCTCAATTCCAAAACGGTCAACGATCTGCACGTAGACTTCAGCCACTTCCAGTGGCAGAATCTCCCGATCTATGCCTCGCAGGCCATCACCTTCGGCACTGTCACGGTGGGCGCACCGTACAACTACCCGCAGATCTTCTATCAAGATGTTCAGGAATATCGCGACGATCTCTTTTACCTGACGGGAAAACACAGCCTGAAGTTCGGCGGTGAAATCCTTCATGACGCGAATACAGGTCTTTTCCAGCAGAATCAGGCCGGTACTGCCAGCGCCTGCGCTTCTATCGTCGGAAAGACAGTCAACGGCGTATCGTACTCGGCTGCCCAAGTCGCTGCAGACCTGTTCCCCAATGGAACCTCAGACGTAGCGTCGTGGAATTACACCAATACCAACGATGCCACCCATACCAGCATCAACTCTCTTTGTGCTCTGGGCACCTTTACTCAGGGCTCGGGCAACTTCAACGTCAACATCCCCAGGACTCAGATCGCATTCTGGGCGCAGGACGACTATAAGGTACTCGCTCGCCTTACCCTCAATCTCGGCCTGCGCTATGACAACGATCTAGGTATCTTCAATACGAACCTGAAGCTGAACAACGGTCTTCTTACGCCCCAGAGTAACGACAATCACGAGCTCGCACCGCGAGTGGGCTTCGTCTACGATATTGCCGGAAATGGCAAGACGGTATTCCGCGGCGGGGCAGGAATGTTCTTCTCCGACGTCGCCGCTAACCAGACCATCGACGGACAGATCTTCAACGGTGTCACATCGCTGCAGAATTCGGTTACCGGCACAGCCACGGCGAACCTAAATCTTCTAAACCCATTTCCTCCTTCCATCACGGCCCCTCGTCAGGCAGTCCAGCCGCTTGGCCCTAATATCGCCACTCCGTATGCTCTGCAAATCTCGGCCGGTATTCAGCGTGAGCTTCCTTTCCGCACTGTCATCACGGCAGATTACGTCCACACCCGCCTTTACCATGACTGGATCCGCCTCAACTCCAATCTGATTCAGAACCCAAATAATCCGGAGTTCAATTACAGTCCGAGCACCAAACACACTGCCGGACAAGGAACCACATGCCCCACCGTAGGCGTGACTCAGGACACCACTCCATACACAATCAGCAGCTTCAACGTCTGCGCCCAGGCATTCACCAACGTCAACCAGTTCTTCACTCCAAACGACGCAGGCTCCATCTACGACGCTCTTCAGATGAGTCTCCGCCATTCGCTCCAGCATGGTTTCACCAGTGGCGTCGCCTACACTTACTCTCGCCTAAAAGATTCCACCGAGTCCCCCTTCTATTACCCCAACAAACCATTCGTAAACGGCATCCACGATGAGTGGGCAAACGGCCTGGATGACCAGCGCCACACCCTCACGGTCACCGGCGACTACGCCATCAAATATGGCTTGTCCCTCTCCGGACTATTCCACTTTGGCTCCGGCAATGCTTTCGCTACTGCCGTCGGATCAACCCAGCCCACCGGCTACGCCCCGAGCACCAACCGTACCTTCGCTCTCAACACCATTCCAATCGCTTCGGGAACAACTTGCCCAACGGGCAGCAGCTGCATCACCGTCTATAACGACCCTGCCAACAACTACCTCGACCCCGCAACAGGCTACTATCTGACCAAACGCGACGCACTCTACGGACGCAATGTCTACCGGATGGACACCCGTCTGCAGGAAACGCATAAGTTCGGTGACCGGTTCCGGGGCGTGATCGGGGTGGAGGCATTCAATGTCTTCAACCATTCCAACTTCGGCAACTACAACGCCACCGTGACCGCGGCGAACTACGGGACGCCGGCAGCCACTACCTCTCCCGCAACTGGTATCCCCGTCGAGTGGCGTCCACGTTCCTTGCAATTCCTGGGGAGGTTTGAATTCTAGGTCGCGGCGTAATCTGAATACACGAATCCATCACAAGAGCGCACAAAGCTGTCCGTACAGCGCGTCCAGACGAGGGAACACATGCACCAGGCAGCGACCCGTTTCACTGCAAATAGCGTCTCCGTTTTCTTGCTCTCTTTCGTACTAGCCGCACTTGCCAACGCTACTTCCCCCAACAAGGAAAAAACCATCACCATCACGGAAGGCACAGATGTCTTCGTCACTCTCTCCCCCAACCACAAGACGATCATCGCCGACCTGCAGGGCCTCCTCTACAGCATGCCTGCCAGTGGCGGGCAAGCAACGCAGATCACCACACCCGACCAGGAAGCCTCGCATCCCGACTGGTCCGCCAAAGGTGATCTCGTTGCCATCCAGTCCTACGCCGGCGGCACGTTCCACATCTGGACCATGCGCCCCGACGGGTCCGGTCTGAAGCAGATCACCACTGGCCATGGCGACGATCGCGAGCCCCGCATCTCCCCGGACGGCACCACTATCGCCTTTGCGTCCGATCGCGCCTTCAAAGGCAGCTACGATATCTGGACGGTCAATATCGCCACCGGCGCACTGAAGCAGATCACCTCCGCAGAAGGGGATGAGTTCGGTCCCACGTGGTCTCCCGACGGCTCGAAGATCGCCTTTGTGATTGGAACGGGCATCACTGGAAAAACCATTGAGTCCATCGACCTTGCGACAGGTCATCAGACGACAGTGGTTTCCAGCATCGCCGAAGGCCGCGTCGAAGCGCCCAGTTACTCCCCTGACGGCAAGTCTCTCGCCTACGTCCAGTTCCACGGCGTCGGCATGTTCATGAACACCGCCCAGCTTCTTATAACCGGCGCGACAACGTACGCCGGTAAAGCTACTGACACCTTCCCTTTCCCTGCAACTTGGATCTCCAACTCTGAACTTCTATACACCGGCGACGGCCACATCCTCCGCACCGACCTATCCGCTGCGTCTGAGACCCCTATCCCATTCAGCGCCGACATCAAATCCATTCGCTCACAATACGCACACAAAATCTACGACTTCGACAGCACCACCTCGCATCAGGTCAAAGGCATCTACGCACCGGCGCTCTCGCCTGACGGCAAACAAGTAGCCTTCGTTGCCCTCAACCAGCTCTACCTGATGACCATCGGCAGCGTGCCCGTGGCTCTTACCCATGACACCTTCTATAAGCAGGGTCCCGCGTGGTCGCCCGACGGCAAAACACTCGCTTACGTTTCAGACCGCGACGGCATAGAAAATATCTATCTCCACGAACTCTCGTCGGCGGACACCAGTCTCGACAAGCAGGTTTCCCCAAGCAAGACCGCACAGATCATGCCGGCCTGGTCGCCCGACTGCAAATTCATCGCCTTTCAGGATCAGACCGGCGCCACGCTCGTGACTGAAGTGGCCATGGGTACCATCAAGCCTCTAGCTCCGCTGACCTTCTTTCCCGGCCGCCCTGCCTTCTCCCCGAACGGCAAAACCGTAGCCATCGCCACCATCAAGCCGTACACAAAACGCTTTCGCGAAGGCACGAGCTCCATCCTCACGGTCGACAGAACAGCAGGAAAGACCGAATTCTTTTCACCGGCTCCCTACGAGTCCATCACTACTCGTACTGAGGATGGCCCAATTTACTCGCCTGACGGAAAAGAAATGGCTTTCGTCATGGATGATCTCCTCTACACCATGCCTGTCGACGCGGATGGACACCCCTCCGGTCCGGCAGTCCAACTCAACGATGAGACGACCGACGCTCCCACCTACAGCGGCGACTCCTCCAAAATCCTCTATCTCAATGAGGGCAAACTGAGGCTTATCGATCGCTCCACGAAAGCTACCTCCACCGTACCGGTCGAGCTGACATTCACCAACGCAAAACCAAAACAAAAGCTCCTCATCCATGCTGCACGATTTTGGAAGGGCTCCGGACCCGATGAGCAAAAAGACGTCGACATCATCATTACGGACAACCGAATCACCAGCGTCACCCCGCACAGCACCACATCACCTGCCGGAGTGACCCGCACCATCGAAGCCGGTGACTCAACCGTCATGCCCGGTCTGTGGGAAAGCCATGCCCACACGGACTCCGACAACTCCATCTACTACGGCGATCGCTTTGGCCGTCTGTGGCTCGCCTACGGCATTACCGAAATCCGTGCTATCGCAGACAATGCCTATCGCGCCCTCTCGCACCGCGAAGCTTACAACGCCGGCGCCGCAGTTGGTCCACGTCTATTCACCACCGGCGAGGCCGTCGACGGCGAACGCGTCTACTATCCGATGATGATCCCCACCACCAGTGAAGCTCAGCTCCACCGAGAGTTCAATCGGCTTAAGGCGTTGGACTTCGATTTTGTGAAGCTGTATGTGCGCCTGCCATACGCCTGGGCCGAGCAGGGAATTCAATTCGCCCACTCGCAGATCGGCGTTGAAACCGCCTCGCACTATCTACTCCCAGCGGTCTCCCTCGGTGAAGATGGCATGAGTCACCTTAGTGCCACAGCCCGCACTGGCTGGGCCTACTCTCGATCGCTTACCGGTGTCAGCTATTCCGACGTTCGAACCCTCCTCGCGCAATCCGGAATGTGGACCATCTCCACCACCTTCAGCCAGGCGCAATACGCTGAAGACCCGGGGCTGGCGATAGATCCCCGCCGTGCCATCGCTCCACCCTGGGAGAACGCCCGGCTCAATCTCGCCCTCACTACCGCTCAAAAAACCGACACCACCTCAGCCTTCGCCCACCTCAAGGACGAAGAGGCTACCGTCTCGGCCGTTCTCGACACTGGCGGCCTCATTCTCGCAGGGACGGACTCCCCACTCGACCTGCCCGCTACCAGTCTTCACCTGAACCTGCGCGCGCAGGTCAAATACGGTCGCGCTCCGTGGCAAGCGCTCGAAACCGCAACGATTCTCCCGGCAAAGGCTTACGGTCTGACCAAGGATCTCGGTACACTCGAGCCCGGCCATCTGGCTGACCTGATCATCGTCTCAGGCGATCCTCTTAATGACATCGACGACGCGGCCAAGGTCGAATGTGTCATGAAAAACGGTCAGCTCCAATCGGTAGCAACTGTCATGGCACCCTTTGCCAGGAGCACAATCGGTGCCGCGATCTGTCCATCACCCTAGTGAGCCTCTGGAAATGCATCTCCGAGTGTCGATTTTCCTGCAGACTGTCAAAGCCTTCTGGATGGATCGTCATCGGACAAAATCCACAGCCCCCGAACCCAACCTCCTGAACCTAAACCACGAACCGATCAGTCTCAAATTACGCATCGGCGATTTGGTGTCAATTGAGACTGTAACGCGCGATTACTTCCTGTTTGCAGACGATCCGGACACCAGTTCGAGCCGGCTGGAAACCGACGCCGGGGGCGTTGGAGGCAACCGCCGCACGGCATTCGCATCGTCAAGGGCAATACCTCGCCGCTTCATCCTTCGTTCGATTGCGACCACGGTAGCTCTAAAATGTTTCAGTGATTATGGAGGAAAAGGCTATGAGGACGACACTTCTTGTTGCAACACTCATCGTTCTGGCGGTGATCACGTCCTCTCTAATCAGGGGTCAAAAGGGCCAAAAGGATATTGTCGGAGTCATGCCGGCGCAAGTGCGGTGGTTCACGCCGACTTATTACACCGATGGCCGGCAGCGGGCGCAGCTGTATGGCGATTCCAATCAGGGCGGGCGGTGGATCGACCGCGTCAAGATACCGGCCGGGAAGCATGTCGCTGCCCACACTCACCCACAGGACGAGTTGGCTACGGTAATCGACGGTACTTGGTATGTCGGCGTGGGAGATAAGTACGATCCGGCAAAGCTGGAGGGCTACCCCCCGGGCAGTTTTGTTGTGATTCCGGCGGGCATCCCTCATTTCGTCGCGGCGAAGGAAACTGCCGTCATCGTCCAGCTAAGCGGCACCGAAAAATTTCGCACCGATTATGTAGAGAGATAGAGCGCAACGCGCGAACACCACCACTACAGCGAATGGACGCCGCGCCACGACCCAGAGCTATCACAATCATTGAGGAGCGCCTGGAGCGGCTACTCGCGTCCGGAGCCCGGATTCGTAACGCGCGGAACCTCAAGCGTTTCACCGATGCTTTTGACGGTTTTTCTTTCGGATTGGTCCTGGATAATAACGGGCAAACCGGAGATTGAGCGGCGCGAAGTGTAACTTCCAACTTGCCGACCATCCGCTCGGAATCAGCCCAGCTACATAGGCGCAGAGGGCGTGACACGTCAACTTGAAGCCGCGCACCCGAGTTCCGGTTAGCGTGAACCGCTCAATAGTCAATTCGGCGCGATGTGCCAGAATTGGGCGTCTGGAACGATCCCACGTCGGAGGGCCGATTCTGCCGTCATCTTCGGAGATATTCTATCACCGCCCTGGATTCGGTACTCTGGTTGTCCATGCCTGTCTTAGATTACGACTCGATAAGACGAGGGATCGCGATCATCGCAGCATTGGGCATGCTCGCCCCACTGAACTCGTTTGCCGAGATCATCGATTATCACCAGCATTTATACAGCCCGCAGGCAGGCGCACGATCATCACCGGGACCGAAGGGCATCGATGCCGATTACCTCGTCGCACAACTCGATGCCGCCGGAATCAGCCGAGCTGTCGTTCTGTCGGTCGCGTACAGCTTCTCAAATCCAAATAAGGCGGCAGTTCCTGATGAATACGCGCATGTGATGGATGAAAACAACTGGACCAGCGCTCAAGTCACCAAATACCCTCATCGGTTGCTTGGCTTTTGCAGCGTCAATCCAGTCCGTCCATATGCACTTCAAGAGATCGCCCGCTGTGCGAGAGACCCAAACCTTCGCACCGGACTGAAGCTGCACTTCGGCAACTCCGACGTGAATGTAGACAATCCTGATCATCTCGCGCGAGTGCGTCGGGTCTTCCGTGCCGCCAACGAGCATCACATGGCGATCGTGGTGCACATGCATGCCAACATCGATCACCATCGGCCATACGGAGCAAAGGAGGCCCGCATCTTTCTGGAACAGCTACTCCCGGAGGCTCCGGACGTGGTAGTACAGATCGCGCATCTGGCCGGGGGTGGAGGTTACGACGACCCGGAAACCGACGCCGCCCTTTCGGTATTTGTAAAAGCAATCGAGCGAAAAGATCCTCGAATGAAAAATGTCTATTTCGATGTCTGTGGGATCGCCATACCTGGCATGTGGGAGGACAAAGCCGACCTGCTCGTAACCCGCATTCGCCAGATCGGGACCAACCGACTGATTTACGGGAGCGACGCCGCGACGACGGATAACACGCCGAAGGACGCGCTGAAACGATGGCACAGTCTGCCGTTGACCCAGAAGGAGTTCAGGGCCATCGACAGCAATGTCGCGCCGTACGTCCGTAATTGGGTCTCGGCAGGGGAGTCGCAGCGCTAAGCAATCTGGCCAAAAGCTCGCGCCGAAGCCGTTCTGCAAACCCGTTGTTGCCAATCCAGGAGATGGTCGACGGGCGTGTAGTTGGCACCTTGCTGAAGTGCTGGACTGGTTCCGGGTCAATTCCGGGTTACGGGTAACTCTGACGTTATCGGATTCGGATGTCTCCGACAATGATGCGGGCCGCCATGTCTCCAAGCAGTTGACGCGCTTTTTCTTTCGACCTGGCCAGCGCCCATACCTCATGGCCAGCCTGATGAAGAGTCCGGACCAAATTGGTTCCCAAAAGCCCCGTGCTGCCTGAAACAATTGCGCGCATAATTTCCTCCGTGCGAGAGCGTCTATCTTTGTCCGGTGGATGAAGAAGTGTCAGGCTCAGGGACGGTTGCGTGACAATAGGAACAGCCGCGGTTTGGCACGGAAGCCGCCCGGTGATTGCCAGTTTTGCAATGCCATGCACCATCGACCAGGCGAGCAGGGCAAGGTCCAGCGGGTCTGCGGATACTAGCTGCTTCTTCTCCACGCAAGCCTTTGGACGTAAAACCGGCTATCCGGAAAGGTGAAACCGAACTGCCTGAAAAGTCGGGCGGGCTCAACCGGTCGATGCAACACTGGCTTGCAGTTTACTCGCCGGCGTTTCAAAGCCCAAAGTTTGTCGCGGGCGTTGATTGAGGCGCAGAGCTACCTTGTTGAGATCGGCTTGAGTGTAACCGGACAAGTCGGTTTTCTTAGGGAAGTACTGTCGTAGCAGGCCGTTTGTATTTTCATTGGTGCCGCGCTGCCAGGGGCTCTGCGGATCGCAGAAGTAGACTTTCACCTTCGTGTCCACCGTGAAGCTCTTGTGTTTAGCCATCTCGTGCCCCCTGTCCCACGTCAACGAGCGCCGCAGGGTCGCGGGCAGTTTACGCACGTGCTTGCTCAGCGCGGCGACGACCGTCGTTGTGTCTTTGCTGGGCACTTTCACCAGCATGGTGAAACGCGAATGTCGTTCCACCAGGGTTGCGATGTGACTGTTCCTGCTGCCGCTAAGCAGGTCGCCCTCCCAATGGCCGGGAATAGCGCGGTCTTCAACCTCCGCAGGTCTTTCCCTAATAGAGATAGCATCGACGATCTGCCCGCGGGACTGCCCGTCAGCCCGAGCGTGTCGTGAGCGACGGATAAGCCGCTTGGACCTGAGGTGCTGAATCAGCTCTTTTTTCAGCACTCCCCGGGCCTGGATGAATAAGCTGCGGTAGATGGTTTCGTGGGACACACGCATGCTCTCGTTGCTGGGATAGTAGACCTTCAGCCATTTCGAAATCTGTTCCGGCGACCAGTCCAGGATCAGTTTACTGGCCACGATCGTCCGCAGCCTCCCGTCGATGGCAAGAAGGCACACCTTGGGTCGCAGAGCCGATTGCCAGGCCCGACGATCGGCTTCACTGGCTCGATAGAGTGGACGCCCGCCGTGACGCGATACCTCCCGGCTCACTGTCGACACAGCCCGCTGCAACCCGCTAGCGATCTCACGAATCGACGAACCGGAAGCAATTCCTCGTGAGATGTCTTCCCGCTCGGCCAGCGTCAGCGTTCGCGGCGAACGCCGACGAGCAGCAGGAACTATCCCGCCGCGCTGCGTCAACAAGAACCGGATGGAACCATGGCCCTTACCAAAGGCGCGGCCAATCTCATGCAACGACTCTCCCGCCTTCCAACGGCGCCACATGTCGATCCGCTGCTCCGTGGAAAGCCTGTCCCGTTTTCCTTGTGCCATAAACACCACCTTTAGAAAATGAATTCATATCAGATGGTGTTGCACCGACCGGTTGAGACCGCCCACCTTTGCGGCAAGTTCGATTCGCTGACGGCTGAGGTTGCCGCTAACCTCGTTTTTTCGTCAAGGCAAATACGAACCGCGACTGTTCTGCTGTTCTGCCGAAGGCAGCTTCTCTTCTTAGGTCTTACGACTGCTCACTCGAGCTAAAGTTAATTGGCACTCGGAGTTACGCTCGGCGGCGCAGAAGCCGTGTCCCTGTAGTACGTGGCTTTCCATCGCAGTACGTTGGCGGCGGATTTGCACGGCGTCATCCAGAACAGCGCGAACAGGTAGAAGCGATTCTTCACATGCCTATGGACCGATGGCATGATGTAGCGGTCGATCGCATCCTCGCCGACATTCCAGCCGAACCCATACACCGGCGTGATCACGAAATCCTGAAATCCCGTCTCATTCGTCGTGCGCCCAAGATGGGGGACATAATACGTGGCCCACCCGCTGTTGCCGATCGAAGCCTCGCTCACTGGCCCAACCTTCCATTGCGCGCTGTAGACCGCGGAATACGCCATCGCCTTGAGCCGGCTCCGCCAGTAGTTGCCATTGTTCTCGAACACCAGCGCCCGCCCCTTCGGGTCATTCTGCTCAAAGATGCTGCTTGTAATGGCGCCCATCATCGGGTGCCCGATGTCATGCACGATGAACGGCGTGTCGTCCGACCACTGATACCAGCGATAGTGCTCGACGCTGTACACATACGTCGCCCAGTAAGGATGCGTCGTAAGGTCGTTCCGCGTCTCCGTGTCCAGCAGAATGTTCCCCGAGTGCTGCGCCGTCAGCCACTCGAACGACTGCCACAGGATCGGCAGCCAGTGCACCTTGCACGCCTTTCCCCGGATTCTGCCGGTCTCGCAGCCCTCGCTCAACTGCTCCCGCGACATCTCACGCTCCGTCGGCGTTACCCTCGTCACCCCGGCACCCGCGTCCATTAACTCACTCGCAGGAGACTCAAGCGCTAGGCGCCCCTCGGCTTCATCCCCCGAACCGGAGCTTGCCGCAGCCGGCATCAAGACCAGGTTCGGTACGGGAGCATCGGGAAGCGAATCGAACCGTGCTCTCACTTCAGCCAAGGCCACTACCTTCGGCCCAGCGGCTCCAATCCCAGCGGCTCCCACAATCGCTTCGGGAGTAACAATTCCAGGAGCACTCGCAAAGCACACCCGTGCGCCCGCGAGAAGAAAAACTCCAATAGTCCCAAGCAGTGAACCAGGCTGGAGATTGCTGCGGCAGGGGAGAGTCAACTGGAGCTCCGTGGGGTTAGGAGAAGCACTGTTTCAGCGCCAGAGGATGTTAGAGACGCCGCAGACAGGCCGAGGGTACGCGACAAAGTAACCAAAAGCAACGCTACTAACGTGGTACGCAGGTATCCATCCGGTAACTCAAAACCGACTGTTCAACCCTTGCCCGGCCCCTGGGGGAAGGTTATAGTGAGCCTGATCGAGGGGGTGGCCCTAATCCGCACCAGCATGCTGAACCTTGGGCTCTGCCTCACCCTGCTCTTCGCTGCTCCGGCAACGGGGCTGGCGCAACAGCCGACGAAAAACTGGGACGGCATAGAGGCCCTCAAGGCCGGCACCTCCATCCGGATCACGCTGCCCAATCAGAAGATTCTCTGTGCCTTCGACTCAGCCGACGACGATGGTCTGATCTGTCACAGGAGGCAAGCTGGAGTCGATCGCTCGATTGCCCTCCCCAGAAGCGAAATCCAGCTGATCCGCGCTCGCAACGCGACCGGATCGGTGATCGCAGGAACCGTCATAGGCACCGGCATCGGTCTCGGCATAGGCGCCATTGTCGACTCCAGCATCAAGAACCCCAACACCACCAACAACGCAAAGTTCACCCGCGGCCTGGCCCCTATCGGTGGCCTCCTCGGCGCTCTCTTCGGCATCGCCACCGAGTTCATGCCAGGCAAGCTGCTCTACAAGGGTGAGCTCCAACTGCCCTGAAGCCAGCCCCATACTCAGGACCTTCCTGCAAAGTCCGGTTTTGGCAAGTTCACCGGGTCAGCGAGTTCGGCGGGTTGAACTTAGTCAAAACCCCGTTTTACGACAAGAACCGGAGCGTATCAGGATCACTGCTCGCCGCCGATCAGCCGTGATCGCATCTGCGTATTCGATGAGGATGATGTCTCGACGATCTCGACGTAGGTGGCGTCGGGGGGTGCTGGTGATGCGCAGGCCTCCGCCGGTGAGGACGGCCTCGTACTCGCAGTTGAACTCGTAGCGATGGCGGTGCTGTTCGACACTGAGACCGTCGCGAAGATGGGGCACCCGGCAGTGACAAGGCAGTGTTTCGGGAATAGATATACGATGGATGCGGTTGAGATTAAGCTGTCGTAAATTCTGAAAAAGGGTCTCGTATCGATATGGCAATCGGCATCAGCGCACCCCAGAGCACACAGCGGTTTTCAAACCAGAAGACTGACATCAGGGCCATGAGCATCGCTACGATGCTCTTCTTCATGTGGGGATTTCTCACTTGCCTCAACGACATCCTGATTCCCCATCTGAAGGCGATCTTTGAACTGAACTATGCGCAGGCGATGCTGGTGCAGTTCTGCTTCTTCTCGTCGTACTTCGTCTTCGCGCTGCCCTCGGGGAAGCTGGTGGAGTGGGTGGGGTATAAGCAGTCGATGGTGGTTGGGCTGCTGGTGATGGCGGCGGGGGCTTTTCTGTTTCTGCCGGCGTCGAAGGTGGCTTCGTTCCCGCTGTTTCTTTCTGCGCTGATCATTCTGGCGGCGGGCATTACTTGTCTGCAGGTGGCAGCCAATCCGTATGTGGCGAACCTGGGGCCGCCGGAGAGTGCGGCTTCGCGGTTGAACCTGGCGCAGGCGTTCAATTCGTTTGGGACGTTTGTTGCGCCGTTCTTTGGAAGCGTGCTGATTCTGACTTCGACGCAGGTGACGTCGGCGACGATGAACTCGTATTCGGCGGCGGCGTTGCAGCAGTACAGGATGGAACAGGCGTCTTCGGTGCGGATGCCTTATCTGGGGATTGGGCTGACGCTGGTGCTGCTCGCGATTTCGTTCGCCGTGCTGAAGATGCCGACGATGGACTTTACGCGGGATATCAGGCCGGGCGAACTGGATCAGACGACGCATGACTCGATATGGCGGCATCCGGTGCTGCTGGCTGGGGCGTTGGGGATCTTTGTTTATGTGGGAGCGGAGGTTTCGATTGGCAGCTTCCTAGTCAATTATTTCGGGCTACCGGATATTGCTGCTTTTCCGGAGAGGACCGCGGCGCGGTACGTTTCGATGTATTGGGGCGGGGCGATGGTGGGGCGGTTTATCGGCTCGTGGCTGCTGACGAAGCTGAGGACGAGTACGGTGTTGGGGACGGCAGCGCTCGTGGCTTGCGGGCTGGTCACGACCTCGATCCTGACGCATGGGCACACGGCGATGTGGGCGATTCTTGCGGTGGGGCTGTTCAACTCGGTGATGTTTCCGAGCATCTTCACGGTTGGGTTGTCGGGGCTGGGGCCGCTGACGAGCAAAGGCTCGAGTCTGATGGTGGCGGCGATTGTGGGTGGGGCGCTGATTCCGCTGGCGGAGGGGCATCTGGCGGATAAGATTGGCGTCCAGCATGCGTTCATGATTCCGGCGATCTGCTACGTTTACATCGCGCTGTTTGGGTATTTGGGAGGCAGGCGAGCGGAGCGGGAAGTTGGGTTGGCGGCGGCAGCAGTCTAGTGGCGTTCCGGCTGCGGCATGCCGATGCTAGATTGTGGCATGAGACTCATTGGGGCTTCACTCGTTGCAGGCTATCTTGCTCTCGCTGGCACGCTGTATAGGATCGTAGTTTCCCAAAACCCCGTTTCACGGGAAGTTCACGTACTTCGTCGAATGGACGCTTTGGGCATTAGGAGTATGGACTGAAGTCAACGATTATCGAGGTGGAATCGCCTAAGCACCGAGGTTTGAGACAAACTTAAGCTATCGACTTTCCACCTCTTCTCACTCAGCGAACAGCTCTTTCTGAAGGCAAACCCGTCCCACATCCAGCAAAACGTGCTTTGCCCCCAATCCACCGGCTTCTTTCGGTTGAAGTTCCGGACAATAAGCGAGCCTACACCTAATTTTTGGGCCTTTTTCCTTGCCCCACGCAGAGTTCGGTAATCCCAACACTCGCCTATGTCGGGGGCATAATCCGGGGAATAGGTCGTATAGTCGATCCTCACGCGCTTCATGGATACAGTGTAACGACCTGTTTGTTTCGATCTGCATCGTTTCTGAAAAGTCGGGTTGTCGCTCTTCCGATCACTGTGCGCGAACTGCGGGCGATCTTCAGCAGGTCATACAACCACGCAGCCCAGGTGCCCTCTTCAAACGTCAGATGCAGACTCCCGCGCAGCCCATGCATGAACCCGAGAATCGTAATCGCCTTGGTTTCGATGATGCTTTCCATCACCAGCTTGCCCGAAGAATTTAGAACCGCGATCGAGATCGAGTTCTTGTGAACATCCATTCCGATATACTTCGTGCCTTCCATAGAAGAGTGCTCCTTTCCGGCGGTGAGATGGCAACCGCTCACAGCCTAGTCCAAGGGGGCACCTTCTTATATTGCGTCGGGTTATCGGCAAGTTCGGTCGTAGTTGCCGAAAACCCCGTTTTCCGGGAGCCTCCAATAACCCCGTTACTCAACCCAAGGCCCACCTCTCCACTGATCCTCACAAGTCACCTTGTACTCAGCTGGTGATTGGTCCTCATAAGGCTGACACCCGCGACCGAGTTTCGCGTCAGGTCGAGGCCAGGTGACGGGCGATACGGTTGGAAGTGAACTTCGCTCCGTAGGCGAAGCGGCAGAGGGGGCCGAAACTGGTTGCGGCCGCTAGACCGACAAAGTAGAGGCCAGGAACGGAGGATTCGAAGTTAGTGTTGAGGACCGGGGTGTCGTCGACGGTTTTCATCCGGCCGCGGAGATACTCATCGAGGAAGTTGAGGCTTTGCAGCTTCACCTTGTAGCCGGTCGCGGCGATGACGTGATCGACATGGAGCTCTTTGGCGGTGCCGTCGTGCTGGGTCAGAAGAAGGTGGACACCGTTTTCGTTTTTGCTCACCTCTTTGAGGGTGGTGCTGAGGTGCAGGGTTACGTGGCCGACGACCTTGCTCTTGGAAAACCAGCCGGGGGCGGGGCCGTTGATGCGTTGAAGGGCGCGGAAGCGGAGCTTCGCGGGTAAGGTATGGAAGACGAGCGGGAGGCCGGTGCAGAGACGGGCGGGCCAACCCTGGCCGAGACCCGAACGCGGCATGAGGATGCGGTGTGAGAGTGGACGCGGATCCGGATGCGGTGGATCGTGAAAGTGGATGGAGTTGCGCCGGGCGATCATGTGCGTGTCGGCGCCAGCTTCTTGTAAGAGGCCGGCGAGGTCGGCGGCGGAGGCGCCTGCACCGATGACTGCGACGGTGCGTCCACCGAATTTGCTTACTTCTGTGTGGTGTGAACTGTGTGAGACGAACTGCTCCGGCAGATTGGCGAAGACGGGAGGAATGTAGCCGAAGTAGGTGATGCCGACGGCGATCACGACGCGGCGCGCGGAGACGAGCTCTCCGCTTTGGGTGGTGAGGGTGAAGCCTTCGGGCGAACGGGCTAATGAGACGACGTCAATCTGTTCGAGGTCGGGGACGAAGCGCCGTTGGAATTCCATTCCGTAGGCGATAAAGGTTTCGAGCGAGACGGGATCGACGACGTCGGAATAGGGCAGACCCTGCTCCTGGCAGAAATGGGCCAGCGTAAAGGTGGAGCCGGGATCGTAGAGGCTGGAGGCGAAGCCGAAGGATTTGAGCAGGGTGCCAGCAGCCATGTGATTTCGCCAACTCGACATGGGTGTGCCGAAGATGCGAAATGCGACGTTGCGAGCGCGCAGGTGGGCCGCTATGGAGAGACCGTAAGGACCGGCCCCGATGACCGCAACGTCGACGCCCTGACGAGTCATGGGATCCCTCTGTGGAGTGGTGAAAGTGTATCGCCCTGCGGCCCGGTTGCCGTATCGAGGCAGGAGCCAAATGGTAACTTTGTTATTGACAAGCCCCCCAAATAAGCGATCATTCCGAGTTACAAGTATCAGGGACAACTTTAGTTCGTTGTCTAGCACTTTAGGGGGACCGCGCTTCCTACTTACGCGGCTTAGGATCGGCACGTGGACGATTTTTTCGGTCAGAGTGTGTTGCTCATCTCTTCGATCCGGTGGCCATTGACCGCCAAGCTGGCGCTTGCGTTCCTGCGTCATGGATGCAAGGTACAGGTAGTATGTCCGCGGGACCATCCCTTCTCTTTTATCAGTGGAATCAGCAAGATCTATCGTTATCGCGGCCGGGATTCTCTCCAGTCCCTATACGAGGCGATCACTTTGGCGTGTCCGGAGCTCCTGGTCCCGTGTGACGATGGCGTGGTTTGGCAGCTGCACGAACTTCACCGGACCAAGCCGGAGCTTCGGCTGCTGATCGAGCGTTCGCTGGGCTCGCCTGCAGGGTATGAGACGGTCGCGGGCAGGGCAAAGCTGATGCAGATCGCGCAGGAGCTGCATATCAGAGCGCCGGAGACGAAGGAGATTCGAGACGCAACCGACCTGCAAACGTGGTTTTCCTCGCCGGGTGTGGCGGGGGGCAGATCGGGGGTGCTGAAGCTTGATTGGACGTGCGGCGGGAAAGGGGTGCGGATCGCGGGCTCGCTTGCAGAGGCGGAGCAGGCGTTGGCCACGATGCGTCGACCTGCGACTCTTATGACGGCGCTGGGGCGCTGGCTGCTGATTCATGATGCGATGGCTTTCTGGAAGTGGAAGAACCACAGACGACCGGTGATGACGTTGCAGCAGTTGGTCAAAGGCAGGCCGGCGAATACGATGCTGGCATGCCGCGAGGGCAGAGTGCTCGCGATGTTGACGGTCGAGGTGCTGTGCGCGCAGAGCTCGACGGGAACTGCGCTGGTGGTTCGGCAGATCGAAAATGACGAAGTCAGGACTGCTGCGGAACGGATCGCGCAGAGGCTGCAACTCTCGGGCTTCCATGGGTTGGATTTCATGATTGAGAACGAAACAGGGCACGCGTACCTGATCGAGCTGAATCCGCGTTGTACCCAGCTTGGCCATTTGCGGACTGCGACGCAGGGAGACCTGGTTGGGGCATTTTGCGGTGCGTTCGACGATACCGGTTTGCTACAGGGCAATGGGGCTATCCAAAACGAAGGGGCCATTCACGAGGAGACGATTGCGTTCTTTCCCGAAGCGCTTTTTTCGAATCCGAAGTGTCCGTACCTGCCGACGTCCTATATCGATGTTCCGTGGGAGGAGCCACGACTGGCGATTGAACTGATGCGCGGGGACTGGCGCGACCGGGGGCTACTTGCGCGACTGTATCGTGCGATACATCCGCCGAAGCAGGCTGCAGTGGTCTTCGAAGCAAGGGCCGCTTTGGTGGCATAGAGGGTAGAAGAGACTGCGGGAGTTCCGCTGCGAAGCTAAAGTGCGGATGGGTTTATGAGACTTTACAGAAGGTGTTTACTGCCCGCCCCAATGCCACCGAGGATGTACTCAATGAACGCATTCCGCTGAGCGTTGCCCGCTGGCACAAGCACACGAATTTTTGCGGAGCCCCTGCAAACAAGGTCAAGGAATATTTCGGCAAAAATCCGAAATTCGGCATGTTCGGCTCGATCCACACCAAGGAAGCGTGCGATGCCGAAGGAGGAACCTTTTTGCCCGAGGTCTTTACCTGGATGATTCACGTCTTCCCGTACGAGGACGACTTCAAGAACGTCTTTTCCATGAACGACGATATTCCACACTTCCACTGAGCCAAGCGACTGCCATAAGTTGAACTTTTTGGGGGATGCGGGCTATAGCCCCAAGCTGCTGCCACTTCTCCACCAACCCGACTCCGTCAAACTCTTCGACTCCATCAAAGGCCGCGATGGCCAGTATTAATCCACTAAGGCATCTTTTCCGCTGCCTCCGCCGCGGCTTTGTCTGCCGCAATCACCGCTTTTTTGAAATTCTCCACCACTGGGACATTGTGGGAACGGAGACCGTCCTGTCCCGTATACCGCCACCCCGGCGCACCTACCATCCGACGGTCGGCGCGGCCGTCAAAAACTTCGAACGAATCATCCGTGCTCCCAGTCACCGTCGGAATTTGCGGAACCTGAGACTGCGGAGACCCGCTTTGCGGGCCCCGTTGTCCAATTCCATCCTGGCCACCCATGGTCGGTTGCCTGCCATTCGGTGCCCCCATACCGCCCCCATTGTTCGCCGGGATGGTTCCTCCCGATGGATTCTGCCGCGGATCGCTGATGTCTGAATCGACGGGCCGCGCATGTCCTTTCCGAACCACGATGATCAGGTCCGCTCCCAAAGTGGTGTTCACAGGTTGAAACCTTCCCCACTTGATCAGTGCTGCCTCAACGTCCTTTTGCGCCATCAGGTTTGCCTGCCGATCATCAAGATCCATCTCCGCTGCCGGGGCAATGATCACAGCCACCGTATGGGCCTCCAAAATATACGACGGGAGCGTCTTGTCCTTTCCCTTCGCCAGCATAGGGGTCGCCATCAGACCCGCCGTCAGCAAAATCAAAACTCCACCCCGCATTCCACCCTCCCCATTTCGCACCGATTCTACGCCCGCCACGCATCCTACAGCTATGATCGACAACCCAATCCCACATCCTTCGACCACCTTCGCAGGTGCCATGAGTCAGCTTGTTTTGGATATGCTTGGGAGAAGCCGTTACGCAACACGACCATGAACCTTCACCCAACCAATATCCATCCCAGTCCGGAGCAGCAACGCGCACGGGAACTGTTCCTCAAGCAGGAAGGCCTCCGCATCGATGCGTACGCAGGGGCGGGCAAGACCACGACTCTCCGTCTGCTCGCGTCGAGTACGAACGGGCGCGGACTCTATCTGGCATTCAATCGAAGCATCGCAGAGAATGCCCGGGGAAAGTTCCCCACACAGGTAGCTTGCGCGACTAGTCATTCCCTTGCTTTCCGCGCCATAGCCCGGAGCTTCGGATATCCGGAGTGGAAGCTGACAGGGACTCTTACTCCAAACACAGTGGTGGAAGCGTTCCGAATGCCGGAGAACTTGATCTTCCATTCGGGACTGACGCTTTCGAAGTTGTCGTATTGTTCGGTACTGCTCGACGCGGTGAAGCGCTTCCTGCTGAGTAATGACGAACATCCGCAGCAGGCGCATATTCCACGCTACGGGTGTCTTGAATCACTCGATGCCGAGGGCTTCGCTCGGTTCACCAGCCAGGCAATCTCACACGTGCAGGCATTGTGGGACGCCATGCGCCACAAGAACGCCGATCTTCCGCTTGGTCACGACGGCTACCTGAAGCTTTGGGCACTCTCTCAACCGAAAGCGCGGGTCGATTACATCCTCGTCGACGAAGCACAGGACCTGAATCCAGTTCTGCTCGGCGTCCTGAAGCGGATGGACTGTCCTGTCGTGTACGTCGGAGACCCCTATCAACAGATCTATGAATGGCGGGGAGCGGTGAACGCGATGGCCCAGGTGGCGACACCTCACCATGTTCTCCTTTCCCAGTCGTACCGGTTCGGCCCGGCAATTGCCACGGCTGCAACTGCAATTCTTGGCTCACTCGGAGCGAAGCAACCGGTGCGAGGATTGGAAGCGATACAGTCCCATCTTGCTCTGGTCCATCCTCAGGTCATTTTGTCCCGCACCAATGCCGGCGTCATAGGGAATGTTCTGAAATGCCTTTCCCGCAGGATACCCTGTCATGTTCTTTGCGGAACCAGTGGCCTTGAGATGTTGTTGACCGATGTCCGTCGCGTCAAGCAGGGACAAGCGGGACAATCGCCTGAATTGCTGGGCTTTGCTACCTGGAAGGACGTTATGTCGTTCAGCACCCGCACCGAGGGGGAATACCTCCGTGCTCTGGTCAACCTCGTCCAGGAGTACGGGGAAGAAACGATGCTCACGGCGATCCCCGGTTGTGTTCCCAACGAGGGCGATGCCCGGATCATCTGCTCAACCACACATAAAGCGAAAGGCAGAGAGTGGGGGTACGTCGAAATCGATCCCGATTTCCTCACCACGCGTCCACCATCGACACGTTCCGATCACCAGGAATCCATCGCGGCGGAGCTGCGACTCCTCTATGTTGCGGTGACGCGCGCAAAGTATGCAATCGACCTACCGCAAAGCCTACTCAGGCGTTTCGGACTGAACCGCACGACGAGCGAGGTCGTCGGCGCTCCATCTGTGGCCGAGGCCATCGTCGACGACGGTCCCACCTCGGAAGATCCACGCCTGTCCGGTGTAGTGTCTCCTTATCATTCGCCAGCTAAGGGAGAGTCGCGAGACATGGCATCGCTGCGGCGGATCTTCGGCTGAAAGTGCGCAAGGTGTATCCCGTCTGCCTCCGAATCTCTTTCAGGCAGGAGAATCGTTCAGGCCGCTCATTAAGGCCATGCAGAACTGGGGAGATGAGTACCAGCTGCGTACGAATGCACCGCTCAGTCATCGAGCCAGAGCCTCTGCATTGAGTAGTGGAGAGTCACACTGCCGGAAATCCAAAATGTCTGAAAGAGCGAGAATTGCAATGAATTTGTCGAACGCTGAATGATAAAAGCATTTCTGTCACGACAGAGGCCGAATGTCATTGAGTGCGATCAGCAATGGCAAACGGCTTGCGTTTACCAATATCAGCTTAGCCCAAATTCTCATATGACGAGAACAGGGCAATGCACGTTTCCAGCCGCGTACGGCTCGATTTGACACCTAGCGACTACGCAACAACTGAAAAAGGGCCGCATCTCAAATGTCTTTAGAGGTTTTCTTGTATGAAACGCGGACTCAGGTGGACATCCAGTTGTACAAGCGGCGAATTGCCAATGACCTTGAAGCTGTGAATCTCGCCTGCTTTGATGACAAAAACATCGCCCGCGCCTCCTTCGAATGTAGAACCGTTGACCGTCCAGACCCCTCGACCTTCTCTGATGAACTGAATCTCGTCATAAGGATGACGATGGGGACCTGGTCCGGAACCCGCGTTGCCTTGAAAAAGGAACACCGAAACACTAGTGTCACCTTGTTCGGCTCCAATAAACTGATGCGAACTGCCGACAAAAGGCAGATCTTTCTGCCGCACGTGATGCATCTCTATTCTCCTCTGGTTTTGTGAATTGGCCTACGCCGAGCACGCTTCGGCTACTGTTCATCAGCAAGGGTAGAAACACTCCGTAAGCAAATCACTACGCGTTTCATACATACGCTCATATGCAGCAGAAGCCGGAAGCCCCGTGGGATTTCATTGTAAATTCCGAACACCTGCGAACCAGCAGTTCTAATCTGCTCCCGAATCGCAGGCTATCCGGAACTATCCCGTTGCGCCTGAAAAGGCGGGTTTTGAGCAAGTTCACTCAGGCAGTGGGGTTCGGCGCGTCGAACTGCCTGAAAAGCCGGGCGGGCTCAACCGGTCGATGCAACACTGGCTTGCAGTTTACTCGCCGGCGTTTCAAAGCCCAAAGTTTGTCGCGGGCGTTGATTGAGGCGCAGAGCTACCTTGTTGAGATCGGCTTGAGTGTAACCGGACAAGTCGGTTTTCTTAGGGAAGTACTGTCGTAGCAGGCCGTTTGTATTTTCATTGGTGCCGCGCTGCCAGGGGCTCTGCGGATCGCAGAAGTAGACTTTCACCTTCGTGTCCACCGTGAAGCTCTTGTGTTTAGCCATCTCGTGCCCCCTGTCCCACGTCAACGAGCGCCGCAGGGTCGCGGGCAGTTTACGCACGTGCTTGCTCAGCGCGGCGACGACCGTCGTTGTGTCTTTGCTGGGCACTTTCACCAGCATGGTGAAACGCGAATGTCGTTCCACCAGGGTTGCGATGTGACTGTTCCTGCTGCCGCTAAGCAGGTCGCCCTCCCAATGGCCGGGAATAGCGCGGTCTTCAACCTCCGCAGGTCTTTCCCTAATAGAGATAGCATCGACGATCTGCCCGCGGGACTGCCCGTCAGCCCGAGCGTGTCGTGAGCGACGGATAAGCCGCTTGGACCTGAGGTGCTGAATCAGCTCTTTTTTCAGCACTCCCCGGGCCTGGATGAATAAGCTGCGGTAGATGGTTTCGTGGGACACACGCATGCTCTCGTTGCTGGGATAGTAGACCTTCAGCCATTTCGAAATCTGTTCCGGCGACCAGTCCAGGATCAGTTTACTGGCCACGATCGTCCGCAGCCTCCCGTCGATGGCAAGAAGGCACACCTTGGGTCGCAGAGCCGATTGCCAGGCCCGACGATCGGCTTCACTGGCTCGATAGAGTGGACGCCCGCCGTGACGCGATACCTCCCGGCTCACTGTCGACACAGCCCGCTGCAACCCGCTAGCGATCTCACGAATCGACGAACCGGAAGCAATTCCTCGTGAGATGTCTTCCCGCTCGGCCAGCGTCAGCGTTCGCGGCGAACGCCGACGAGCAGCAGGAACTATCCCGCCGCGCTGCGTCAACAAGAACCGGATGGAACCATGGCCCTTACCAAAGGCGCGGCCAATCTCATGCAACGACTCTCCCGCCTTCCAACGGCGCCACATGTCGATCCGCTGCTCCGTGGAAAGCCTGTCCCGTTTTCCTTGTGCCATAAACACCACCTTTAGAAAATGAATTCATATCAGATGGTGTTGCACCGACCGGTTGAGACCGCCCGGTCTTCAGGGAATTGGCCGCCGAATTCCTGGGTGCGCTCACGTATCGCTGATACTCTAGCCTCAACACTGCGATTGAAAAGCTATGTCAGACACCCCGCCTAATCCGGCAGAGCTGTCTCCCTCTGCGCCAGCGCATGCAGAGCAGCCGCCAATTCCTATCCAGCCTCCGGAGAGCTGGGAGAATCCGAAGGAGCAAGCCCCGATGCTCGACGTCCACCCGGCCCACCACGCCGCCAACACCTGGCACGACTTCTTCATCCACATCGCCACCATTGTCCTCGGCCTCCTCATCGCGGTGGGCCTCGAGCAAACGGTCGAGTACTTCCACCACCGCCACCAGGTCGCCCAACTCACCGAACAAATGCGCGCCGAAGCGCAGAGCAACCTGCCGCTGATACGCGACTCCGTCGCCAGGCTCAAAGTGCAGGCCACATACATCCGGTCACTTGAGGATGCGCTGATCGCCGGAAAACTATCCGGTGATTCCGTTGGCGTGCACGGCTTCCCTCCAAACGCTGGCTCGGCCCTCTATCTATCTCCCTCACGAGCCACATGGTCGGCCGCTCAGTCCGCGGGCCTCGCTGCGCTCCTTCCTGCTGACCGGGCCAAGATCTTTGCCCGGCTCGACTTCAACACCGTAGCGGAGATTAGCGCCGACGAAGCCCTGCACGAAACGCTACGCACCCTGATCAGCGAATGCGCACGCGCACAGTATGACCACGCCAATCCGGCCGTTCAGCGTATCAGCCTCTCTCATCGCGACGATCTCCTCTTCCAGTTGGGACAGGTTGACGGCGCCATTCGCAGGAGCATCGCCACTCTTGCCCTGGTCGAAGGAGGCGACGAGGCGATCCTGGCAGGTGTCCATTCACTCGATGAGATGTACTCCTTCCAGAAGGCCGCGGTGCGACGAACCCATGTCGAGGCTGGCTCCGCGACTTTCTTTGGAGCTACCCCGAAGCCGCAGACACAAACGATTCCAAACCAGCCCGGCGGAACGGAATAGATTTCACGGAGCCCACATGATCGACATTCACCCCCCTCACCACGCCGCCACCACACGCCGCGACTTCTTCATCCACCTCGCCACGGTCGTCCTCGGCATCCTCATCGCCATAGGCCTCGAACAAACTGTCGAATACTTCCACCACCGCCATCAACTGAAGGAGATTCGCCAGGGGTTGTCGGCCGAGCGTGACGAAAACCGGGCGATCCTGCAAAAGAATCTCGAAGCAGTGAAGACCATTCAGTCGCAGTTGGACCGGAACATGGCGCTCCTGCGCGAATACCAGAGTTCGCACGTTCCGCTCGCCGGGAAACTTTACTACTCTTCGACCCTGTACCGAACCCCGGACGCCGTGTGGCAATCGGCCCTACAAGGCGGTGCTTTAGGCCTGATGCCTCACGAGGAACTGAGGGCCAATGTTTACCTCTATGAGGTCTTTACCTCCTTCATGGAAGCGGTGCACGCGTTCTATACCCAGGCCGAAATCGCCGAGGCCATCACGCACCGTTCGCCGGACGGCAGCCTTTCAACCCGCGACACGGAAGAACTAATCACCGCGACCTCCGAGACTCAGGGCAAGCTGGCCTATGCCGCGAAGTTCCTTAGCTATGAGGAAACCGGGCTCCAGAAAGCAGGACACTAGCCTGGCTCCGAATCTGGCCCTGTATCGACGCAGCTCCCAGACCCACTTGGGCAGGTCCTCAAACTGTAACCGCACCTTCGAACCTCATCGTATGAGTGGAGTTGTCCCTTCACTAAGACTATCCAGCCCGCGGCGAGTTCCTGAAAAGTCTCGTTCTCGGCAAGTTCGTGGAGGCCCTGGCACACTGCGTTTTTTGATACCGTTTCCGCCGCCTGCGCACGAACACGGGCTATGCGTCGTTCATCTGCCTATTCCTTGCATCACGAGCCGTCTTTCAGATGGCCGAGGCTCTGCGAATAAGGTCGAGTTTCTCCTGTCTAAGCCCGTGCAAATCGTCTTCGGTTAGGCGGCCGTCGCGAAGTAGTTGGGCAAACACGAGTGGAAGGATGGAGTAGCGGTAGTCGTACCTTCGGTCAATCTCCCGCCGACGTTCCGTCAGCCAGCTTTCCAAATCCCACAGCTCCGACGGTTCCTCGAGCCTCGCGGCTCGGCCTTTAGCTTCCTGGAGGAGAGCTTCCAATTCTTTGCCAAGCGCCAGGTCGAAGGCTCTGCGAGCAACTGTCTTCTCGGCATGAGACCACTTTAGTTCGTACATCGGGATGACGTTTTGAGCTTCCAAGTCCGGTGAGTTGGCCATTTCTGGGTCTCCCGCCCGCATTCTATCGTTTTCAGCACTCTCTAGCTTCTGCATTGCAACGGCCATTTTGAGATCCCCGTTCCGGCGCTTGGTCGCGGTGCAAGCAAGCGGTACACTTCCGGATATGCCGGAAAAGTCACTTACGAGTCGCCTGGCGGTTCGATCCCGAGGTGATCGTTGACTGCACCAATCTCTGCCGCGAACCCAGGTATCGTTCTGTAGTTTCCACAGACCGGTGGCCGAGCAAAAACTGGATTTGTTCAAGTTCCCCTCCTGCGGAATGACACAGCCGTGCGCAAGTCCTGCGCAAGTCGTGAGGCGCCAGATTATCAATGCCTGCGACTTTCGCGATTCACGAACGACCCACCAGACCGCTTTCTCACTGAGGCGGTTACCCCAAACGTGGCCGGTCCTGCTGACACAGCGGAGGATGATTCCAGTGTCGATACCGGCGATAGCGAGCCATGAGTCAATAGCCACCTTCACCCAGGCCGGGACGGGAACGGTACGGACGTGCCCGCCCTTTCCGAACAGGTCGACGATCGCCCAGTGGCCGTCTCGTTGCTGAAGATGGCTTACGGTGAGCCGAGTTAGTTCCGATCGACGTAGACCGCAGCCCAGGAGCACGGCCAACATCGCGTAGTTCCTTTTTCCTTTTACTGAAGCCCGGTCGGGAACGCCAAGCAGCTCTCTTCCCTGCGTGGACGTCAACCAGTTGCCGAGTCGAATACCGAGGCGCTTGGCACCTTTCACTCGCCGGATACCCGCTGCGAGGTCAGGACTCAGCAATCCGTTGTCAGACGCTTCATAGGCGAGCCCCGGACAGCTGCGAGACGCAGGTTGATGGTCGCGGGGGCCAGTTGGCGGGATTCCAGGTAGTAGCGATACCGCAAGACTACGGTCCTGCCGAATGCCAGGCGAGGTTCCGAGCAATACCAACTGATGAAGTCATCGATGGCAAAGCCATAGGTCCGCTGTGAGGCGACTGATCCCGGGCTCTGAAGAACGGATGATTTGGAGTGGTCGAGGTCGGGTAGACGCAGGACGCTCCTAGGCGACCTGCGCTTGGGCTTGTTCTTCTGTCGCATGGCAACGGTCTCCCTCACCGCCGCTCAATCATCTGCCCAGCCAAGTTGTCTTTGCTGAAAACCCCGTTTCTGGAGAACTAGGCTCGACCTCTTAATTGGGACTTGGCCCTTGGTGTGAACGCAAACGCGTTTCACAGTAGGGGGCGGATGAATCCTTCCCTCTCAGATTCAGGAGGGAGGTGCGCTACGTTCTGATAAACCCGGTTACGTGCTTCCCTTTCACAAGCGGCGCACCCTTGTATGTAACGTGACGAAGCACCCAGGCGAATGACAGACCAACGCGATGGGCTTGTCGGAGTTGTAGAACGATTCAAGCAGAGCAATGGACTCGGGGCTCTCCGCAAGATCCCACATCGGACCGTGCCCGCCTGGATAAAACACAGTGTCGTGACCATCCGATTTCATGTCGGCAAGTTTGAGTGTGTTGGCAAGGGCCTTCTGCGCCGCCGCATCCTGCTTAAAGCGAGTCATCGCCGCAGTCTGATTCTCTGGTAGATCACTCTTTGGATCGAGCGGCGGCTGCCCGCCTTTTGAGATGTGAGCGTCAACTGCACACCGGTGGCTTGTGATACGTACCCCGCCAATCACTTCCCACTCAACTGATCTCATCGCCAGCCTTCCGCAGGGGTGGGGCTTAGTCTCGCGGCAGATAAGTACCTCATGCCCAAAATGGCGATAGCAGAAGATGGTTTGAGCCACCAAGAAGATGAGAGTCAGTAAAGTCTAAGATCGTCAAGTTCCAGCCATGCGTCGGCTTCGGCGGCCTGGGCGAGTTCAAAGTGCAAAGCTCTCACGTTGCGGAGAGAAAGGGCCGACGTGGAGCCCTTCGATTGGAATGCAGTGAATGGAATTCGTATTGTTCGCCACTTGGCATCGCCAGCAAAAGAGACGCTGTACCAGCCTGATCTACGAGCTCCGTAGCTATCGATGAGAGCTCTGTAGCTTCCCTGGCCACGTACGGCGAATTTGATGCCTTTGAATGTCGAGACATCCGCTAGTTCCACAGCTCCTCTCGTGAGTGGAACTATCAGATCGGTAAAGGCTGATTGCTTCGGGCCCATCCTAGCTACAACCGAGATGCCGTGACCATGCTTGCTCAGGGTGCGAGTGAACAATATTCTCGAGTGGTCCGGACCTGTGTCTGTGCTGTTTACCAGCATCGTGTCGAGGTTGGTCCGTCCATCCTCCCGCTCGGCATCGTCGATCAAAGCCGGAATCGTATGGGAAGGTAATGGAGTAAATTGCGGAGACTGAATCGCCGCTTCGAGGGACGATAGATCCAACTGCTGTCCACCAAGAAATACCGCGCTCGTGTTCTCGATCTCTTCGATGTTTTGATCTGGAGGGCCCTTGATGAGGAGCAGGTCCGCAATCTTTCCGGGTGCTATGGTCCCGCGTTCTTTGTCTTCTCCAACAAGGCGGGCGCTTGTGCCTGTGCCGGCAGTGATGGCTTGAATGGGCTTCAGGCCAGAGGAGACCAGTAGCTCCATCTCGTGCAGTGTTGACCAGCCATGATAGGTGGCCGCGACACCTGCATCCGTTCCCACGCCGATGGGAATCCCAGCCGCGGATAGGCGGCGTATATTCTCCTGCAGGAATTGCCACCGGCGCATGACCGGCGCGTCGGGCGAGGTCGGACTGCGTCGTTCGGAGGTGCGTTGAGCGAACTCGCGACCGGCAGGGGAAAGCACGGCGAGAAGGCGAGGCGAGAGTGAGCGGCTGGTTGGAGGTTCATACGTCGCGAGGGTAGAGACGTAGCCGGTGCCGCTCTTTTTAAGCAGTGCGATGAGTTCGTCGTCGACGGGCGCGTCGCCGACTCCATGCGCAAGCACATCGACTCCTGCGCGTGCGGCGATCTTGGCCCCGTTCAAGGTGACAGTATGAGTAAAGACCTTGATTCCGGCCTGGTGTGCATCTTCGACGATGGCCGAGAGGGTTTCGACATTCATGTTGGTCAGATCGTCGCCCCTGCCGTAGCGCCAGCCGTCGGTGAAGGCCTTGATGACATCCGGCTTGTAGGGGAGGATCTTCTTCATGGCGGCGTGCGCCTCTGCTGGAGTGCTCACTAGCTGCGTGAAGTAATCTCCCCATCCGAACTCCGCGCCGTGTCCTTCAGGAGTGCCGAAGCGGATGGCGAAGTTTACCTTTGGGCCAACAAGGATGCCGCTGCTCTGCAAGGAGCGGAGCGGAACCAGCATCTCCCCGTAGACGCTGTAGTCGTTCACTGAAGTGACTCCGCAGATGAGGTAGGCCTTCAGGCTTTTGCCGAAGTCATCGATGGCGTCGGTGCCCGATGCATTGAGATGCGTGTGGAGATCGAATAGGCCCGGTATCAGCGTCTGACCAGTTGCATCGATGATGCGTGCGCCCTCGGGTATCTCTGCTTGATCGGAGACGGCCACGATTCGTTTGTCACGAATGATCACTGTTTCTATATGCGCGGGAGCGCCTGTTCCGTCGATGACGCGAGCGCCGGTGATTGCCGTTGTGATCTGAGCCTGAGCGACCAGTGCCGAACAGAAGATGAGCATTGGAACGGTGCGACGGGATCGTGCAGACATGAGCGTCCTTTCGGGTGTGCAACGCTACTTCGTCAATGTTTGAGTGCTTTGCCCGCTAAGGCTGTCGTCAGGGACCCGTCGTCGATGGCGAGTTGGCCGTTCACGGTGAGATAGCGAACGCCGGTGGAGAGAACTCTGGGTTGCTGATAGGTCGCGCGCTCGTTGAATGTCTTCGGATCGAAGACCAGCACATCGGCGAAGTAGCCCGGTTTTAGCAGGCCACGATCTTTAAAGCCCAGGGTCTCCGCGGGAAGTGAGGTACTTGAGCGAATGGCGAACTCCAGTGGAATGACGTGCTTTTCGTAGACATACTGGCGTAGCTTGCGAGGATAGGTGCCGTACTTGCGCGGGTGACCCTCGGAGCCGTCGGAGCAGGTCATGACCCAGGATTGACGCATAAAGGCTTCGATGTCGCTCTCCTTCATGTTGAAGGAGGCTACGTCGGAGGCTCCAGATTTGATGATCTCGATGGCGGCGTCTACTGGCGATTCGTTTCGTTCGCGTGCAATCGTGGCGAGGGTTTTGCCGACGATGGTTTTGTCGCGTGAGGCGGTCATAAGGAGCGAATCGGGTCCTCCGCGACGGGTGAGGTTCTGGTTCATTTCGTTGATGAGCCGGAGATGGAGGCTGCTGTCATTGAGGTTCTTGAGCAGCGCTCCTTCTCCGCCGGCTTCGGCCCAGCGCGGGACCAGAGCTGCGGTGACACTGGTTCCGGATGCAGTGTAGGGGTACTGGCTGGCTGTTACTTTGACGCCTGCCTTGCGGGCGCTGTCGATCACGGCGATGACATCTTTGCTCTGGCCCCAAACGTCGGCCCCGAGAGCTTTGATGTGCGAGATCATCACGGGGAGGTGTGCCTCTTCGCCGGTTCGGATCGTCTCGCGAACCGACGCAAGCAAGCCGATCGAGTAGGAGCTTTCGTCGCGCATGTGGGTGTCGTAGATACCGCCGTTTTGTGCGGCGATGCGTGCCAGCTCGATGACCTCTTCTGTACTCGAGAAGCTGCCCGGCGCGTAATAGAGGCCGGTCGAGATACCGATGGCGCCTTCTTTCATGGCTGTATCGACCAAGATCTTCATGCGATTCATTTGTTCCGCCGTGGGCTTCGCATCCGACATCCCCATCACTTCGCGGCGAACGGTTCCCTGACCGATGAATAAAGCGGCGTTTGTCCCTATGCCTTGCTGGTCCCACTTTGCAAGAGTCGATCCGATGGCGGTAGGGCTGTCGCCATCGTTTCCGGTGGCTATGGTGGTCACGCCTTGCATCAGATAAGCGTCATTACGACTGCGCTTCGGATCAGAGAGGTCCGAGGCGGTGTGCGTGTGAGGATCGATGAAGCCTGGCGTGACAACAAGGCCCGTCGCATCGATTTCCCGCTTTGCGTTTCTTCCTGCACTGCTCCCGATGAAGACGACACGATCGCCTTTGATGCCGATGTCTGTCTTAGTGGCAGGAGAGCCTGATCCGTCAATCAACGACCCTCCGCGAATGATCAGATCGAGGTACTGTGCGAAGGAGTGCGAGGCTAGCAGGGTCGAAGCTGCAAGGATGAGGCTCAGGGATCGTTTCAATGTTGCTGCTCCGTGTTTGCTGATCTGGGTTCCATGAGGTGCCGTTGAAAAAAATCGGCTTCGGCGGTGTAGGCGGCGAGCCACGAGCGCTGCAGGAGGAAGCCGTGAATCTCGTCAGGGAAGACCAGCTCTTCGAACTCGACGCCTTGCTTTCGGAGGACCCTGGCTAAAGAGACAGTTTGAGAGAAGGGGACGTTGCGGTCGTCGTCTCCTTGAATAAGCAACACCGGCGAGCGCCAGCTTGCCATCGATGACATAGGCGAAGACTCCCATTCTGTCTTGAGTAATCTCGCGTCTGCTTCGGGATCAGACGACGGGCGCCAGCTTGCGGGACGCTGCCATTGGTGAACTCCGTGCATGTCGACGCCAGCGGCGAACATATCGGAGGCGCGAGCTAAGGCGAGGGCAGTGAGGAAACCTCCGTAGCTTCCTCCCCAGACGCCGATGCGCGCTGGATCGATGTCGTGTCTGGTTCGCAGGTAGTTTCCTGCTCCAAGTATGTCGTTGAATTCGCTGGCCCCATCGCGGCCGTAGTGAAGGGCTTCGCGAAAGTCCAGCCCGTAGCCGATGCCACTGCGGTAGTTGACGGAGAGCACGATGTAGCCAAGGCTCGCCAGATATTGATTCATCGCATAGGCGTTCGAATAGTACTGCATCGTGTGAAAGCCGAGCAGCATCTGGCGCCGCGATCCGCCGTGGAAGAAAACAAGTGCCGGGTGGCGTTTGCCATCATTGGCACTAGATGGCAGGAAGAGTTGTCCATGGAGTTGTAGGCCATCGGCGGCGAGGAAGAGAACTTGCTCGGGCTTGATGAATTTAGCGCCCGGATAAGTATCAGGGATAAGCTCGGGAGCAAGATCCTGCAATTGACCATGAGCGTTCAGCAAAGCGGGGCGAAGCGGCGTGTGCTCATCGGAATGAAGTGTCGCTACCAGGTTCTCCGCTTCCACGGGCGCGACCTCAATGCCGGTGCCGCCTGTGAGCTGCTTCGGTTTTCCTCCTGATGCGGCGATCATCCATATGTGGCGACGGTCGATGTCCTGCTGGTTCGATGCATACAGGATGTTCTTATGATCAGTGGCAAGGCTGACGTCCTCGACTTCGAAGTCGCCAGGTGTGAGCAGGAGCGCCTTGCCTCCTGATGCGGGAATGGAGTATAGGTGCGACCAGCCATCAGCCTCCCAGGGAAACACAAGGTAATTCTCCGCGGTCCAAAACAGCTGCGTTCCATGGATTTCACGGAAAGCGCTGCCTCGGCCTTCTGCGGCCTTCCACACGGATTGGCCCTTGCCAGTGGCCACATCGGCTACGCGAATGGACCACGGGCTGGCTGTTCTGTGTGCCGACGACGGTGATTGCGGGGAGCCCGGCACACGAATGTATGCTATTTGGCGACTATCCGGCGACCAGGCCGGCTCCGCGTCGTCCTCTGTGCCTGGATCCAGGTAAAGCAGGCTCTTGGCGCGGAGATCGTATACACCGATGAAGCTGTGATCGGTGCGCTCGCTGACGAAGGCTATGGCGTGAGAGTCGGGGGCCCATACCAGCTCGGAGATGTCGCCTCGCACGTGGAGCAGCGGCTTTGCCTTGGCGGCGTCAGGGCCCAGGTCGAGCGCCCAGATCTGCCCGTGCGAGAGGAAGGCGACCTGATTGCCCGCAGGCGACACGACGGGACCGTACCCCTCGCCCAGTTTTCGCGGTTCGCCTCCCGTTGCTGCGATGAACCAGATGTTTTGCGCAACGCCGTCCGGTGCGAGCGCGGGATTCGGATCGGGTTTTCCCGGAAACTCTGAGTCGCCTCCTCGCACGTAGACAAGGTGTTCGGCGTCAGGGGTCCACGCAATCTGATACATCTCCTGGCCGTCATCCTGGTCGTATGAGGTGAGTTGCTTCGACACATATTTGCCTGAACCATCAGACTTCGCCATCCACAGGTTTCGCCTGCCCTGCTGATTCTCGATCCACGCGAAGCGGCCCAGCCGGGGGCTTGCGACGAGATCGGAGGCGAAGGGCGCGCTTAACGCCTGTTGGATGGTAAAGTTCTGGCTTTGCGCCGGGATACCCGCAACAGACGCGAAAGTCACACACAATGCAATCACACGGATCATCATCCTCTGCACCTCACCTTGACTAAGACTCTGTTTGATACCACCTGTAGCCGTGCTTTTGTTCCTGGTCCGCTTCCTTGAGCCTGTCCACAACCTTCTTGCGTCTCAGGCTGCCGACGCCTGCAGTGATGAGGTCGATCAAGGCAAAAGGAGCGACATAGCTTGCCGCGAAAGACAGACTGTTGATCGGCACAATGAAGAGTTCATTGGAGAAGCGGGCTAACGGAGACAACATGGAGTCCGTGATGCCGACGCAATAGGCGCCGTTCTTCCTCGCTCTCTCGATCCCCTCGATGGTCATACGTAGCCCCCGGCGGAAGCTTACACCGATAACAATGTCGCCCTCGGCAGCCGAACGAGCCAGGTGAGTCGCGCGCCCCGGAGCGACTGCTGCAACCACAGGCAAACCGGCGATGGTGAGGTGATACTCCATGTAGTTGACCAGCGACGATGCCATGTCGCCGCCCAGGAGAAGGATTCTGTTTGCTTCGTGGATTCTTGTCGCAGTTTTCAGAACCTTTTGCAGATCGACGTGATCCAGAACAAACTCAAGGTTCTGCTGGATCTGCTTTCTTGAATCTTTCAGGAATTTAGGGGGCTGAGCCGTGTTGCCGGCAGCCTGCATACTGTCCAGAATGGTTGCGCTGGTGACCGACAGATCGTGAAGATAGTGCTGAAAATCTTTATAACTTCCAAAACCCAAAGCCTGCACGATACGGATTATCGTTGTCGGTGCCGTCGCGAGCCGGCGGGCCATGTCTCGTACATTCAGCAGAACAAACTCTCGGGGACTCTCGAGGACGGGCCTGATGATGTCCTGGCGTTTGCCGCTTAGCTGTTGAAGCAGGCGTGGCGGCACAGGCAGAAAAGGCGAACCCTTCAATTCTCTTCTGGTCGGCATACGACTAGTTTCCTCGCAGTTCAACAATGCAATGATTCTCAATGGCCTCGATCCGTTCAGGGCAAGGACGAGGGGCGGTCTGCTGCACCGGCTTTTACGGCCAGCAATGGCTCTCAGTGCGGGTGGTTGAATGTTACCCGCTCATCTGCTTTCGATGACGGACGGAAAATTCTCTTGACACCCAGGTAACGTCGGATTAACGTTACATCACTTTCCGGAACATGTGTGCCTTTAGAAACAGACGATCCGTTGGCAGTTGCTTATTTCTACGAGAGAAGTCCAAGAAATGGCTACGGATCTTTACCAGCAGGACTTTGCATTCGATTTGTATGACCCGCCGCTGCCTTTCCCAATCCGTCGCCGATGGATGGAATCCGACCTCCGTTGAAAGAAGCGCAGTTGTTTTTCCATCTGGCGTGGCGTGTTAACCGCCGCTGCTTTACCACCGCCGTCAGGCGATTCACCTTATGACTGGTTGTCTTCCAAGGGTAATTTTGATGAAGCGAATTCTCTGTGTCACCGTACTGTTGATTGGCTCGATCGCAGGTTTGGCCCAAGGTACTACCAGCCGTATCTCTGGCGTCGCTACTGACTCATCCGGCGCCATTGTCTCCAATGCCGTGATCACGGCTACCAATGACGACACCGGCATTAGCTACTCGACCAAGACCTCCGCCTCTGGAACCTACTCCTTCGACTCGCTGCAGATTGGCCGTTACACGCTCCGCGCCCAGGCTCCGGGTTTCAGGCAGTTTGTCTCGATCGGGAATGTACTGGCTATCGGCGTCCCCACCAGCATCGACCCCAAGTTTGAAGTGGGAGGGACAACCGAGTCTGTTCAAGTTCAAGGCGGATACGATCTGGTGCAGATCGAGTCTTCGGGAAACTTCGGTGCGGTCATCGACAACGTCAGCCTCACACAGCTGCCTATCGTGGGCACTCGCGGGCGAAATCCCCTCGCTCTCACCCAGTACATCCCTGGTGTGGTTCAGAACAATAGTGCCAACGCTCCGGGTGGCGACATCGTTGTCAATGGTTCCCGTGATCGGGCCTTCAACTACGTTCTCGACGGTATTGATGACAACGAGACCTCTTCCGGTGGCTCCAACACCTCGCCCTCGCATCAGAATCCTGACATGCTCGCTGAATTCAGGGTTATCACGTCGAACCCGACCGCGGAATTTGGCCGTAACTCCGGAGCCCAGATTCTGATGGTGACGAAGTCGGGCACCAATCAGTTCCACGGCAACCTGTTCTGGTTTTACCAGTCGCCGTTCCTGCAGGCCAACACCGCCGCAGCCAAGGCGATCAATCACCCTCGGCCGCAATTCGTCCAGAACATCTATGGCGGTTCTCTCGGCGGTCCCATCTGGAAGGACAAAGCGTTCTTCTTCGCCAATGTCGAACTGCTGCACGCTCTCTCCAGCAGCCCTGTCACCCGCACTGTCTACACTGCGGCGGCGAGGAACGGTCAGTTTCGTTACGTAACGAGCCCGAACGGCGCCCTCAAGAATGGAAATGCCGCGTCGCCCGTCACCTCAACGACAGCTCCCTCAGTCGATGCGAACGGAAACCCGATCGTCCCATTCGCTACGTACAACATCGCAGCAAACGATCCCTTCCATGTTGGGCTTGACGCGTCGACCAAGTCGTATCTGGCGCTCACGCCTCTGCCCAATAACTTCACGGTTGGGGATGGTCTCAATACAGCCGGATACAACTTCACAGCTCCGGCCAACGATAGACAGGTAGACACGACCTTCAAGGTCGACTACGTCTTCAATCAGAAGAATGCAATATTCGGACGCATCTCCACCGGCCACCAGAATACCTTCGATGACGTTGTCAACGCCGGACTGCAGCCGTTTCCCGGTCTTCCGGGAGTCGTCAACACCTTTCGCCAGCCCCGCAACATGGCGATAGACTACCGCTTCAGTCCTACCAAGAACCTCACGAACGAACTGGTCGTTGGCTTCAACCGCTTCGGATATGCCTTCGTCAATCCCGGATTCGCGACTGCTGTCACCCAGCCGTTCACGATGAACAATTCCATCACCAATCCGCTGAACGCTTTCCTCGGCAACAACCGCTATCTCACCACAATTCAGTACGTCGACAACGTCACGTTCGTAAAGGGCGCGCACGTCATCAAAGGCGGCTTCAACCTCCGCAACGGACGCGAAATCGATCATCGCGGCTCTATCGGCGCGTTGAATGCGATTCCGCAGGTGAATTTCTCCACAAGCAGTAATCCTGTCAACACGACACAGTACAACACGCCGGTCTCTTCTTCATCCTGCACCAGCTGCATCAACTCTACTGATCTAGGCACTCTGAACAGCGCAATCAACGACATGCTCGGCCGCGTCGGTTCGATTACCGCCGGCTACGTATCGCAGTCCAACCTGTCCGCATTCAAGCCCGCGGGGACGATCAACAACATGGACGCCCGTTGGGATGAGTACGACTTCTATATCCAGGACACGTGGCACGCGACGCCCAAACTCGTCATCGACTACGGTCTCCGCGACGATGCCCGCCTTGCTCCGAAGTTCCAGGGGTTCCCTTCGCTCGTTCCTAACCAGGACATGCGTTACGGAACGCCCCTCACCAAGACACTGCAGTTCGTGCCCGGCAAGTTCATGAACGATCGCTGGAACAACTTCGGCCCCTCCATCGGCTTCGCGTGGGACCCATCTGGGAATGGCAAGACCTCTATTCGCGGGAACTACCGTATTGCTTTCGATCGCATCAACTCGTTTTCCTTCTCTTCCTCAGTCTTCCAGGGTCTACCCGGCTTGACCTACCAAGTGACCAACTCCACCGTTGGCCAGGACAGCTTTGGAACGACACCCGTGCAGGGTCTCCGCGCCAAGAGCTGGGTCGCCCCCACGCCTAATGCAACTCCGCTGGCGCTCACCACCCCTCCTGCGTACAGCGCCAACTCACTGACTATCTCCGACCCGCACATGCAGACTCCGACCGTTGCGCAATGGGGCCTCAGCATTCAGCATGAACTTCTCAAGAACACCGTTCTGACGGTGAGCTACATCGGCAACCACGGCACTCACCTCTATGGTGGCTATGATTCGAACCAGGTAGATTTCCGTTCCAACGGTTTCCTCGATGCATTCAAGGCGGCGCAAGCCGGCATCGACACTCCATTGATGACGCAGATCGCATCCGGAGATACGCGCAATACGGCGCATCTTGCTGGAGTCGCCTACCTCAAGGCGAACTATGCAAGCACCATTCAAACTCTCCCCTTCAAAACCAATGATGTGGGCGGCCTCGCGAACTCGTTGGCCAATCGACTGCAGTCGACCACCACAGCGAACCCCAACGGTGTACCTCTGGCCGTAGCTTCGGGTCTTCCTGCAACTTTCTTCAAGCCGTATCCGCAGTATCTTGGCGGCGTCTTCGTTCTTCAAAGCCGCGACTATTCCAACTACAACGGTGTCCAGGTGCAGATTGAGAAGCGTTTCTCCAGGGGCTTTCTGATCACAGCCAATTACACCTATTCGAAGACGATGGACGTGCGCTCTTACGACCCCGCGTTCACCACGGTGGCGACGGGTTCGACCCAGTCGGCGGCCGGGACGCCTTTCGATTACCACAACCCACGACTCAACTATGCACCGTCCGATCTCGACAATACCCACGTGCTCAACGGCTATTTCGTCTACGACCTTCCCTTTGGACACGGCCGCAAATTCGGTTCCAATTTGAACCGTGTAGTCGACGGTCTCGTTGGCGGCTGGCGCCTATCCGGAGACGGATATTTGCAGTCAGGACGCCCCATTACTTTCTTCTCCGGCTACAACACTTTCTCGGGATCCGTGCAGACCCCGGCCTCATGTTCGGGCACATGCAACGCCCATATGGGCAACATTCACGTCGAATCTTCCGGTCAGACGTATTACTACACCGCCGCGCAGCGCGCGCAGTTTTCCGTGCCCGACGCCGGTGGGTTTTCCAACGTAGGCCGTAACTTCTTTCGTCAGGACCATGTCTGGCAGGCGGATACAACCGTATCCAAATCCTTCCGTAGCTTCCGTGAGCAGTACCTGGAGTTCCGGCTCGAAGCGCAGAACGTCTTCAACGTCATTACCTACGACACCTTCGGTTCGCAAAGCATTCAGTCGACCAGCTTCACTCGTCTGAATCCGGCCACCGACGGCGTCTTGAACAACTCACCCCGAAAGGTGCAACTCTCCGCCAAGTACGTCTTCTAGGTACCCACGTTTAACCAGAAAGGAGGCGCGCGGCGAAAAATACCGCCCGCCGTCTCCTCCGCCCTGCCCGGCCCATTCCTCAAGCCGTACTCGCAGTACCACGGTGAATGGTGTTCTCCGGACGCGCGACTGCTCCAACTACAACGGCCTGCAGTTGTTGATAGAAAGACGCCTTTCCAGGGGTTTTCACTTCTACGCCGACTACGTCTACTCAAAGACACTCGACGTCCGCTCCTTCGAGCCCCTTCACCACGGTCAGCACCGGCTGCACAGACCGAAGCAGCAACGCCTTTCAACTATCACCCACGGTCATTGTTCGAGCGGAAGGCTGGCGATGAGATCAGTTGAGTGGGGAGTGATTGGCGGGGGAACGTATCACAAGCCACACCTTCTGGAACAACGTTTTTGGACTCTTCCGCCGTCGTGTTTTCATTGGGATACAACCATGCTGCGGCGAGCCTTGCGGGACGGGGAGTGCGGGTTCTAGAGCAACTTGGTGTGTTCCAAAAGGGCTAATCAAGGCGATGGTGTTGAGTATCCTTTTGGAACGGCCCTTGGTAAAGCGACTTGACTTGGCCGACGGGCCGAACTTCAGCGATGCCGGACACGCAACAGTTTGGATCAATGCCGCCGTTCCAGTGGCTGCCTGCATGGGCGGGGTCATTCTCGGAGTTGGCGTTCTCCACCGTCGCTGGAAGGTCGCAGTTTGCATCGCGACCTTTGTTATTGGCGCCGGAATGTGGGCCATCTTCACGGGCGGCTCGCCGCAATTGCGCGCTGCAATCGAGGAGAACCTTCGGAGGATTGTTGCTGCGGGTCCGAGCCTTTCTACCGGTGATGCACGGTTCGGCGCATTGCTCCAGGCGGCCTTTGCAACTTCAGAAACCAATCGAATTGACCTCTCAATCATTGACCAGAATCGCGCAGCTATCCTGGCTTTCGGCATCGCAGTGGGACACTCCAACATCGCCCGTTTCGTCGGATTGAAGACCGACAGTGTGCTGGTTCAGAATGCGGTCGCGGTGAGTCAGGGCACCACCTTAAATGGACGCGAGGATTGGCCGCGACATTACGCGGTCAGTGCGGCACTTGCCGTTCTCGAGCATCCGATCGTCAGTGACGGCGGCGGCCTGATGAAAGAACAATTAGACACACTGACACGCGGCAGCGGATTCTCTCTTGGCGATTTGGTCGCAGATCGGGCAGGAGTGCGATTTGCCTTCGCCGCAACTCGCTCCGACATCGCGGCAGGTGCGATGCAGGCGCGTCTGCGTAGTGGCTTCTCTAAGAAGGACTTTTTTCCTTCGGAGATCCAGTTTCCTGAGAACCTATCAATCGAGGAGTTTCGACACAATTTTGGAAGCGTGGGCAGTGAACGGTACCAGTCAACGGTTAGCGAAATCGAGGCGGCCCTCGACCGTTGCAGCGCGCTCTCTTCAAACTGATGTCTGCGGGTTCACCTATAGTAAACGGTCATTCTGAGCGATTTGTCGGCTATCCTTCCGTTACGTGCACGATCAGCCAGTGACGGGCAAGGTGCGGCTTGCCCGTCATCCGCCAGAATCGGATTGACCCTCCCGGAATCTTCAATAAACACCATGCGGCCTATGAGGAGCAATGCATCGAACATCCGCGGTCAGTTATCAGAAGGCGCAGCCCGATAAACTGCGATTCAATTCCGCTTCAGCTCGGTGCGTCCCGCGGGAACAAGGAGGATCACAAGCGAGGCGGTCGCCAGCGCCAGCATGATTCCGTGGTAAAGGTCGTTGCTTGCGGTCCGCGGACCGGCTCCTACGGCCAGCGCAACCATTCCGATCGCGACGCCAATGATGGCAACCAGATTTCCGATGAACGCTGCTCGCCACGCCTTCAGCGATTGTTTCAAGACTGCTGCGGCACCCCAACTCAGCGCCACGGCACAGAGCACTTCAACAACACTTGCATGAACAATCACTGGCTCGTGCAGCGACCTGATTGCAACGCCGGCGTGCTGCAACGCGCCGAACACGAAGAGGGCTGCATTGCCTAGCATCAAGGCTGTAAGCAGCGGTTTCATGGCCCTAAATGATACGCGTGCATCAGGGAGTTCGTTCTGGCATGATGCCGATATCGATCACCACTACAGTGATGTCGTCGGCCTGCGCGCGGGCGCTCCCGTTCTCGGGCCACCCAAGCACCGAATTAAGCAAACGCTCAGCAAACTGCTCAGCCGGAAGATCCTGGTGGGTCGCTATGAACTCGCCCAACTGGGTCTCTCCGAACGCCTCGCCCCGAGCGTTCACCGCCTCCACTAGCCCGTCCGTGTAGATCAATAAGCGGTCACCCGCTTCGAACGTGAATTCTGTTTGCGCATATTCCTCACTTGGCCGCACGCCCAGCAACAATCCCCTCTCATTCAGCTCGAGCAAGGTTCGCGTAGCGCGGTGCCAGAGCAGCAACGGCGGATGCCCTGCAGCGCAATAGCATCCCATTCGTGTGGCTTGATCAAGAAATAAATACACTGCCGTCGCGTATTGCCCCTGGGCTTGGCGACAGAGTGTGGAGTTCAACCCCGCGATGACCTTGCCCGGCTCTGCTCCAACATCCATGTGCGCAGACGTCGCTACTTTCACCATCGAGGCCACCAGCGCTGCAGGTACCCCATGCCCAGTAACATCGGCCACGACAATTCCCAAGCAGCCAGGCCGAATCACCAGGAAATCGTAGAAATCTCCCGCCACCGCCGTCATGGGCGCATACCGGACAGCTAAGTTGAAACTCCCGATCTCAGGGTTTGTGCGCGGCAGGATTGAGCTCTGTATTCGCGTAGCCGCTCGCATCTCTTCGCCCAACGAAACGAGCAGCCTTTCATTCGCGAGGACCCGTCGCGTTGCCACGTAACCGAGACAGCAAATCAGCACGAACAGCCCATATGGCTCAGTATCCGCGTGCCAGTCGAACAATCGTGTGCTGGCAATGCGATCGTGTGCGAATGTCAGAAAGAGAGCAACCAATCCCAGAGACAGAATGCCTTGGTCTTCCAGGTGCGGAGCCTTATATCCCATCAGGCGCCCCAGCAGGAGAATCGCGGGCAAGAGGAAAACAGTTCCGATGCCAGCTGTTGGAAACAGGTCCGGGTTTCGCCCAATCACGATGCTCGTAAACGCAATCGTCGCGAATACCACATAGGCCCTTATCAACCAGCGAACGGACGAACGCCAACCTTTGCCATAAAAATCCTCGAAGAGCAGCAGGGCCGGAACGAGAGTCGCAAACTCGACCAATTTGTTGATGAAAGGCCAAAACCTCTGCGGTTGACCGAAGGCCATCCGGAATGAGATGGTGTTCGTGAGCAGTCGCAGGCCGAATGGGCCGGCGAATAACCCAAACCAGAGCAACACTCGCTCGCCCGATTTCCACCGGGCCAGCTGTACGACAACTGCAGCCACCCCAATCGCCGCGATGACGGAGCCAAGGATCACCAGCGGAAGATCCCCGCGTAGATTGGACCGCAACTGCTCTTCAGAAACCGCGACGAGGAGCACGTTGATCACAATTGGACCTAGCTCAACCTTCTTGCTGAACCCTACGGCGCGCTTCGCGATCCTGAATCAGGGAATAACAACTAGCTCCTTCACGCGGAACGAGCACCTCGACAGTATAGCGGGGCCGCTAGGGGTAGGCTTGCCGGAAACGGATCCCAATCGACTGACTTGCATCGGGATTAGCAACGAGCAACGGACGCGAAGCAATCCCGTGTAGGCAGGTTAACTTCAAGGGTGAGTACAAAGGGCATCGCGGAAGCGGGGCAAGAGCAGCGCAGGAAGATCCGTCCAAACTTCTCAACAATCCTCAAGGGTCCATTGGGGCCCTAGGACTTTCCTTAATTGCGTTCCTTCCAGAACTCCTTCTTCCCTTACTTTCACCACCGTATCGACACCTCAAGATCGCTGGTGGTAGTATGCCGGGCAACGGGGGCGCTAACCTTCGTCGGTTGCACGATCCTCAGGCACATCGTGGCGTCTCGGCGATCGGATGGCGATCCAGCGGCACCCAACGAGACGGTACATGGGCGGGCCAGAGGACGGTTGTGTCGGGGCAAAGTGCTCGTAAACCGAGGCGTGGCGGGAAGCAGTTAGGTGATTTGGGTTGGGTACCTACCTCAAGGCAACTAAGCCGCTGACCGCACAGTATGAATGACATCGAGAACCCATGGGGCCGAATGAGTTTGAACAACCACCAACAGAGACGGTCATTTAGTCCGCGAGTCGCTCTTGGCTGGTAACCGCAGGCATCAACGATATGGAGGAGTCATGGGAGCAACACTCACCAATGTGAATGCACCAAAGACTGGCGGGGTCAGTCCAAATACCACGCACCCACTATCTACCGAGGAACTTCGCAAGATAGGTGCCTATTGGCGAGCGTGCAATTATCTTGCCGCGGGCATGATCTATCTCCGCGATAACCCTCTGCTTCGCGAACCGCTGAAGCCGGAGCACGTTAAGAATCGACTATTGGGTCACTGGGGTTCAAGTACTGCTCTGAGCTTTGCCTATGTTCACCTCAATCGTCTTATCAACAAATACGATATCGATACCATCTTCCTTGCTGGACCTGGCCACGGCGCGCCGGGCGTGCTGGGACCGGTCTATTTGGAGAGCACCTATTCGGAGATTTACCCAGCCAAGAGCGAAGACAAAGAGGGAATGCGCGCGTACTTCAAGGAGTTCTCCTTCCCAGGTGGTATCGGCAGCCACTGCACTCCCGAAACCCCGGGCTCGATCCATGAAGGGGGCGAGTTGGGTTACAGCATCTCCCACGCTTTCGGCGCTGCCTTTGACAATCCCAACCTTCTGGTGGCGGTCGTGGTGGGTGATGGCGAAGCAGAGACCGGGGCATTAGCCACCTCCTGGCACTCTTCCAAATTTCTGAATCCCATTCGCGACGGCGCCGTGCTGCCGATCCTCAATCTGAACGGCTACAAGATCAATAACCCTACGCTCCTCGCGCGCGTACCCCACGAGGAATTGGAGGACCTATTCAAAGGTTACGGTTGGGAGCCGCATTTCGTGGAGGGCGATGATGTGGAGTTGATGCATCAGGAAATGGCGAGCACGCTTGAGGACTGCGTATTAAAGATTCGCAGCATTCAGGAAGAGGCCCGAGCTAGCGGCAAACCCAGCCGGGCGCGTTGGCCCATGATCGTGTTGCGCACCCCGAAGGGGTGGACCGGCCCGAAAGAAGTGGATGGCCACAAAGTAGAGGGTTCCTGGCGCGCCCACCAGGTGCCTTTGGCCGGCGTACGCGAGAATCCCGCCCATTTGAAGTTGTTGGAAGACTGGCTCCGCAGCTACCGACCGGAGGAACTATTTGATGAAAGCGGCCGGCTGATCCCGGAGTTAAGAGCACTTGCCCCCACAGGTACACGCCGAATGAGCGCCAATCCTCATGCCAATGGGGGTTTGCTGCGAAAAGCCTTGCGGCTGCCTGACTTCCGGGACTATGCGATCCAACTGGAAAAGCCCGGGCAAATTTCGGCTGAGAACACGCGTCCCCTCGGTCGATTTCTGCGCGACATCATGCGTCAAAATCCGAGTAATTTTCGCGTCTTCGGGCCCGACGAAAACACCTCGAACAAACTCGATGCAATCTACGAGGTGAGCAAGAAACTGTGGCTGGCTGACTACCTGCCGGAAGATGCCGACGGAGGCGAGTTGTCTCCAGACGGCAGAGTCCTTGAGATGCTCTCCGAGCACACCCTGGAAGGCTGGTACGAAGGCTACCTTTTGACAGGCCGACACGGTTTCTTCTCTACATACGAAGCTTTTGTCCACGTCATCGACTCCATGTTCAACATGCATGCTAAGTGGCTCGCGAGCTCTGCGGAGCTAGCGTGGCGTGCACCCGTGTCCTCGCTGAACTTGCTAATTACCTCCACTGTCTGGCGACAGGATCACAACGGCTTCACCCACCAGGACCCGGGGTTCCTCGACTTGGTGGTCAACAAGAGCCCGGATGTTTGTCGGATCTACCTGCCTCCCGACGTAAATACCCTGCTCAGTGTCGCCAATCACTGTATTGAAAGCACGGGCTATATCAATGTCATTGTGTCCGACAAGCAGAAGCACCTGCAATACATGACCATGGACGAGGCTATTGCGCATTGCACAAAGGGCATCAGCATCTGGCGGAAGGCGAGCAACGACGAAGGCACGGAACCTGATGTGGTGATGGCCTGTGCGGGTGACATTCCAACCAAGGAGGCGCTCGCCGCGGTAGTGCTGCTTCGTGAGCACTTTCCCGATCTCAAGATCCGCTTCGTTAACGTCGTGGACCTCTACAGACTCGTCCCCTCGACGGAACACCCCCATGGCCTTTCGGACAGGGACTTCGACAGCTTGTTCACTAAAGACAAACCTATCATTTTCAACTTTCACGGTTATCCCTGGTTGATTCACCGCCTGACCTACCAACGTACCAATCACAAGAACCTGCACGTCCGCGGTTACAAGGAAAAAGGAAATATCAACACGCCGCTCGATTTGGCGATCCAGAACCAGATCGATCGTTTTAGCCTGGCGATCGACGTTATTGACCGGGTGCCCGCACTACAAGTGGCCGGCGCCCACGCCAAAGAAATACTGCGCAATATGCAGATCGACTGCCAGAACTACGCTTACGAGCACGGCATAGATAAGCCTGAGGTGGATCAATGGACTTGGCCGGGCTGAAACAAGTTCGGTACGTCGCTCGATGGTGAGTCTTGAGTCTAGCGATGAGAAAGGCAGGCCTGAGCAGTTCCAGAATCGGTTGCTTCAACCTCACGTCGTTAGTGTGGCTGGAGGAGTAAGTAATGGGTGAGAGACTTCCGATCGTTTACCGTGGCTCACCACGGCGAGACTGCACGCAGTCTGCCCCTTCAGCACACCAGAGCAGTGAGATCAAAGCAGGTCAGTGCCCGCGCGGACAGACGGTGGCTTGGGCTCGAACCGACTGCCAAAAGCAGGCATGTCATGTTGAAAACGGCGAGGTAGTGCGTTGGCTACCAAGACAAGCGGTGGCGCTTCTTAGGTTGCATTTCGGCGACACGAGCAACCGCACTCCGGAGCTGATGAAGCAACCGGGCGTTGCGAGTGTCACGGTTTATTACGAGAAGAAAGAACTTATTGTGTCGTTCGATGATGCGAAAACAACACCGGATGCCTTCATGAAATCGACTGCAGCAGTTGGCTTTCCTTCCCAGATCGCAAGATGAGCGGCACTGATTCAGCTATGGGACGTCCTCGACCGGATGGACTTGGAACTCCTTCATCTCTGAGCTGAAGTACCGCCGCCTCATCCAGAACGCCACATTGACCAGCCCAATCAGTGCTGGAACTTCGATCAGCGGCCCGACGACGCCGACAATGGCCTCGCCGAGATTCAATCCGAAGACGGCCACTGCTACCGTGCCTTGCGACAACTAGGGAACTCTCTAACTATACTTCGGATATACGGGAGCGTACGATTTGCTCGGACAGCGGGCACACGACGTGTACATGGCTGTGGCTTCACGAGAGGACGCAACTCCGTCCGTGAAGAATAGACGCGCCAGCTTCATAACAAAGGAGGGTTGTTGAACGATGGACAACAACAGCGGTTCGCAAGTTTCCGTGCGGTCGCCGCCTGACTTGCTGACGGACTTGTCAGACACCGAACAACGGTTCTTATCCGGCAGCCGAGACCGCGGCAGGGATCTGGAAAGTGCTGTGCGTATTTTCCTCGAATTTCTTCGTGGCTTCGAATTCTTCGGCAATATTGATCGGCCCTGTGTCACCGTTTTCGGCTCTGCCAGGTTTGCACCAGGGCACCGTTACTACGAAATGGCACGCCAGCTAGGAAGCCAACTCGCGTTGGCCGGTTACGGCGTTATGACCGGCGGCGGTCCGGGGATCATGGAAGCGGCGAACCGTGGAGCGAGGGAAGCAGGAGGTCTCAGCCTGGGCTGCAATATCATCTTGCCCAAGGAGCAACACGCCAATCCATATTTGGACCGCTTCATCGAGATGGATCACTTCTTCGTGCGCAAAGTCATGCTGGTGAAATACTCACGCGCGTTCGTGGTAATGCCGGGTGGCCTCGGCACACTGGACGAGGCGTTCGAAACCATCACGCTAGTGCGATGTCACAAGCTGGACCGTTTCCCGATTGTGGCCATGGGCTCGGAGTTCTGGGGAGAAATGCGCAACTTCGTGCGCAACACTCTCGTTTCCGAACAGACCATCAGTCCGCAGGATCTCGACTTACTTCGCGTTACCGATTCTCCGGAAGAAGCTCTCGTCTACATAAAGAACGGGCTTGAACGGGCCGCAGCAGCAAGTGTTGCAGCGGGAATCGACTAGCAATGCCACTGGGAGTACTTGAGATTGTGGTCAGGAGCAGAGGGTAGTTTAGCCGGTAGCGTCTTTCTGGAGTGATTCGCCCTGACAAAAATACCAAACAGACCGGAAATCCGCTTAGGCGAACGTCCACGGAAACGACTATCCTGAACGCGATCATTTGATCGCGTGTAAATTATTTCAGGCAGCGACTCGACGCCCGTAGCGCGACGTTCGTTGTCTATCCTTCCATAGCCTTGAGGAATTCCAGCATGGCTCTGCGCACTTCTTCAATGAATTCGGGCTCGGACTCTGCCGAACAGACTTTGCCAACAGGACGAAGTGCGCCGTTGGGCGCCTCTGTGGAACAAGGTGGCGTCAATTTCAGCGTGTATTCACGGGATGCGACGCGAATCGATCTGCTGCTTTTCGACAGCGAAGATGCACCGCCATCCCGAGTCATTCATCTCGATCCATCGGCCAACCGCACGTACCACTATTGGCATGTATTCGTGCCGGGATTGCAGCCGGGACAGCTCTATGGATATCGTGCTCATGGGCCCTTCGACCCACCGCAAGGGCTGCGTTTCGATGCGTCCAAAGTGTTGTTGGACCCGTATGGGCGCGAGGTGGTCGTTCCCATCGGTTATAGCCGAGACGACGCCGCCCGCGATGGATATGACAATGCCGCGATCTCAATGAAAAGCGTGGTCGTGGACCCTCACGCCTATGATTGGGAAGGCGACGTGCCGTTGCACCGATTATCCTCACACACTGTGATTTACGAAATGCACGTGGGAGGATTTACCCGTCATCCCAACTCCGGGTTACCAGCTAATACCCGCGGCACGTTCGCAGGCCTGATCGAAAAAATACCCTATCTGCAAGACCTGGGGATTACGGCAGTGGAACTACTGCCGGTCTTTCAGTTCGACGCGCAAGACTGCCCACCGGGCCGCGTGAATTATTGGGGATACCAACCGGTGTCTTTTTTCGCGCCCCATCGTGCGTACAGTTCACGGCAGGATCGCCTCGGGCCAGTGGCTGAATTTCGGGACATGGTGAAGGCGCTCCATCGCTCTGGGATCGAAGTGATTTTGGATGTCGTGTACAACCACACCTCGGAAGGTGACGATCTCGGGCCGACTCTGAGCTTTCGCGGGTTAGATAACAACGCCTATTACATCCTGGACGGAGGCTCGCGCTACGCGAACTACACCGGAACTGGTAATACGTTGAATGGGAATCACGCAATTGTGCGGCGCATGATCGTCGATAGTCTGCGCTACTGGGTCCAGGAGATGCACGTGGATGGGTTTCGTTTTGACCTGGCTTCCATCCTTACTCGCGATTCGTTTGGCCAGTCCATGGCCAATCCCCCCGTGTTGTGGGATATCGAAACAGATCCGGCAATGGCAGGAACGAAGTTTATTGCCGAAGCGTGGGATGCGGCTGGGCTATATCAGGTCGGCAGTTTTATCGGCGACAGTTGGAAGGAATGGAATGGAAGATTCAGAGACGACATTCGAAGTTTCTTCCGATCCGAGAACGGTACGGTCACTCGCCTTGCCGATCGCTTTCTTGGCAGCCCGGAAATATACGGTCACAAGAAACGCGAAGCTGAGCAGAGCGTGAACTTTGTCACTTGCCACGATGGTTTCACCTTGAACGACCTGGTTTCGTACGAGCATAAATACAACGAGGCGAACGGAGAAGCCAACCGCGACGGGGGCGACGACAATCGAAGTTGGAATTGTGGCGCTGAGGGCCCGACCGACGATCCAGCGGTGGAGAAGTTGCGCAATAAGCAGGTGAAGAACTTTTTGACCGTGACCCTTCTTGCGCTAGGTGTGCCCATGGTTCTAATGGGGGACGAAGTGCGGCGCACACAAAAAGGCAACAACAACGCCTACAGTCAGGACAACGAAATCAGCTGGTTCGATTGGGGGCTGCTCAAAAAGCATGCGGACGTATATCGATTTCTGAAGTTACTCATCGCACGGCGGCTCCTGAGAGATGTGGCGGCGGAGGTCGAGCGCAAGAATTTGCAACAATTTCTATTTGACGCTAATAAGACGTGGCAAGGGGTGAAGGTTGGACAACCTGACTGGAGCCCGTCGTCGCACAGCCTAGCTTTCACCGCGGAGATCCGCAAAGAGAAATTGATGTTTTACATCGCTTTCAACAGCTACTGGGAAGATCTGGAATTTGAGCTGCCGTCTATGGAACAGTGGGCCAACAATCCCTGGCGTCGCTGGATTGACACAAGTCTCAATTCGCCAGAAGACATAGTTGACTGGCATACAGCTGGGCCTGTACCAGGTCTCAAATATTCGGTTGCATCTCGTTCTGTCGCGGTCCTTTTTTGCGAGACTGCCAAACTAAGGTACTAATTATTATTGTTGGCCAGGCCTAGAACGAAGACTGACCTGACTGCTATTTCCGCGCCCATTACGCGATCTGAACGGGCGCGAGTGAAGAGCATCAGATGTCAAGAGCGCATCATGGCAAGTCTTGCCCGGAATGCAGGTGAGCGGCTGGCCAAGTCCAGTAAAGGAAAAACGACAACCGCCGTGTCGTGTGGCAGCTCATGTCAGTGTGCTTGACCCTGGAGTAAGCTCCAGACTTTATCCTGATGATGGTTCACTCTATATAGGGTCGTAGTTTCCCAAAACCCCGTTTGAACACTAACGTTTCAAGGAACTACGGGAATGCAAGTTGTACGAGAAGCCGATTTTTCGGACAGATGGTTCCCGTTTCGCACACGCCTCTTCACGTATCGCGACGGGCTTCTATCGCCTGCGTGAGCCTCCAACTCACACCTCCGTCCGTGGAGAGGACGGATCGCCAAAAGAACTGTTCGTGGGAGATGTCGGAGAAGATCCAGCGCTCGCAGCGCCCGTCATAGAAACGTTCCTGCACGATCTCTGGGCCGACCGCGAAGGCCAGCATGTCGATGGTGGTCCCGTGAACCGGACCGTGGAAGGTGAATCGCCAGAGCTTCAATCTGGGATCGTATACGCGCACACAGAGGCCGCATTCATGGCTGGTTATTCCCTTCACGCCGCCGAGCTGCGCGCGTGGTGGCACCTGCCACACATCGATCACTGCCCGGCCTTCCAATGCGTAACCAAATGTCCACTCGCCTTCTTCTCGACGTTCCGGACCCTCGAGGGGAAAGTATGTGATCAGCGTGCGCCAGCGCCCATTCAAGCGACCATACAAATCCATCTCGTTCGCCATATTTGGCGCCGGTCCGTCGGCAAGAAGCGAACTCAACAATGGCGAATTCATGAGGCCGGCCCATCCGCTGATCGAAGGTCGCGGATTCCCGGAGCAATGCAATCAACCAAAGTTTTGGAATATTTTGCGTGGGGATCACGATCTGGATCGTAGATGGTGAAATCGCATCCGATAATGCGCCCGGAGCGGCATAGCTCGCCTATCAACACACCCAATTGCTCGTAGTTAAGGCCCGGACTTCCTGGTGAGTCGACCGCCGGCATGACAGTTTGATCGAGCACGTCAAAATCGACGTGCAACCACACTTTCTCGAGCGCCCTCGACGCGAGCCTTGACAACACCTCGCGCACTGTACTGTCGATTCCTTCGGCCAGCACGTCTTGAATGATGAGCTGCGTGATGCCGGTCCGGACGATGTCCCCATACGACTCGTTGAAATCCGGTCTCTTAGCATCACGTTCGCCCACCTGGACGATGTCTGCATCCTCCACCAAAGGTCGGCCGATCTCAGGCCAATGAGTCAGAAGTAGCTCACCTCGACCGCTTGCCAGTGCGAGGTCCATTCCAGCAGCTGAACCAAGTCGACTGGCCGTGTTGTAATTGCCTGGATGGAAGAAGTCGCTATGACCATCGATGTGCACCATGCCGCGGCCTCCAGTGAGTCGCGCCCCATACAAACAACCAAGCAGAATGCTGCAATCGCCACCGATCACAACCGGAAACTGTCTTGATTGGAGCACCTCGCGGACCTTTTCACCCAACTCGAGCGAGAAGGCGCGGATCGACAGTCCGTTGCGAATTGCGGTGCCGAACTGGGCGTCAAGTCCGTAGGCGGGACGCTTGAACGACAGGACATTTGTTGCGCACACAGCGAGCGCCAGTCCAGCGTCCATCAACGCCTGTGGCGCCCGCCATGCACCAGGCTGGCCGCCGTTTTCGGTCGGGCGTAAGCCGAGATTACTTGGAGCCAGTATCAGGCAGATGCCGTTGGAGAGAGGGCGAATTCCGCTTTCAAGAGAACCCGAGATCGCAGCGAAGCTCGCCATCTTTGTGAATTCCCTCCGATTCAGATTCACCGCAGAGTCCTCTTTATCTAACCTATAATGATTGTTTCACTGGTTATAGAATGAGTCAACCGATGAAACGCGCTTTACAGGTTATAATTGAGCCGCACACATTTTCGGCACGGGACATCGTTGGCGGTGACCCGTCCCTCGATTTTGTGAATACAGTTACCGGCCGCGATCAGTCGCCGCGTGACTGGCTGGACAGCTACGGACGTCTGATCGAGTGGGCAGCCCTGGCAAGGCTCTTCCCACAAGACGTATTGCAGCGGCTTGCCAAAGAAGCAAAGAGAGAACCCGCCGCGGCGATAAGAGCACTCGCGCGCGCAAAGACTCTGCGCGAACAGTTGTTCGCGCTGTTGACGAACATTATTGGCGGTAGGGCCCCATCGAAGGATGCCTTGATGCTGCTTCGGGAAGACTGGCTCGCGGGCGTCAACTCTCTCGAGCTGCGTTTCGAAGGTTGCCGTGTCGCAAAACACTTCGGTGGCGAAGTCGATCTCGACTCGATCGCGAGAATGGTCGCCTATCGCATCGTCGAAGACGTTCTGACGTCGCCGATGGAGCGTCTTCGTATGTGTCAAGGGCCTAACTGCTCGTGGCTGTTCCTCGACAGCTCCAAGAGCGGTCGGCGCCGTTGGTGCGACATGGCGGTCTGTGGGAATGCCGCCAAGTCACGCCGGTTCTATGCACGCACAGGTGGTGCTTAGCCTACCTTTCGAGGTAACCGGACTTTCCGGCAGATGTCTCGGCCATTGTCTACGAGTACGTCCATTTCAAGTGTTGTGAGCGGCCTCCCCATCCGTACTGCAGGCCAGTTCGATTGAGGCAATGTTTAGCCTAGAACTGTCATCAAACCACACTTCCAGGAATAGTGGACGGCTAGTTTTGCTAGTAGATAGTGTGTCGGGTTGAGAATAGGATAATCCACGACACGTTCGCCTCTTTGGACAGAAACCTCAAATGAAGACAGATGTCGCAGTACGTCCAGCGCTTTTATTGGCAGACGATAACCCGGCTCTGCTGGCAACGGTCGTTGAAATGCTGGATTCGGGATATAGGGTGGTGGCATCGCTTGCGAACGGCGCTTCAGTTTTGGATCAAATCGATCTGCTAGATCCCGATATTCTCCTGTTGGATATCAGTTTGGGAGATCTAAGCGGCTTCGACGTCGCGAGGCGTTTAAGAGATCGACGTAGTCGCGCAAAAATCATCTTCTTTTCGATCCATGAAGACGTCGAATTCGTGACTGCAGGCTTCGACATCGGGGCATGTGGTTATGTTTTCAAGTCGCGCGTAGTTGAAGACCTTCGAAAAGCCATTGAAATCGTCTACGCCGGCGGTCGATTTGTCTCCACAACGTTCGCGTTTCGTTCGGTAACACACTTCCTGCTAACCATCGCATTTGGCCTGATGAGTGTTTCGTCCTCGGACACGTTTGAAGCGGTCAGCAGTTCAATCAAGTGCTAGGCAGATCGGACACATTGCTTTGTGTTCCACGAATGCCATTCGGATTTCTACAAGCCTTCGGGCGGCCCCGGCTCGTTCCTCCTCACGAACCCTCAAAGGAACTTCGTCCTCACTCGAGTGTGTATCAGTCAGAACGGATACGTTTTTTGCTTCTGCTAGATCGAGCGCTAAGCGACTACCTTCCGGACACGACATAAAGGGTAGTTTAGCCTATATCGTGTACCCAACACGGGAAAAGTAGCCGTGCACTGGGCTTCCCAACTAAACTACGAGATACGCCAACACGCTCGAAACGAACCGGTGAACCTCGGACGCACGTTGAATTGCAAGAATGTCCGATCAATGCAGAGATCTGACTGCCGCGTCTCTTCACAATGCAGGCACGGGCCATAGCGCCGTCGGCCAAGAGGAAAACCTTGCTCCCTCCCGAGATTCGAGGAAAAGAAGAGAAATGATTCTGGAAGATCGCTCAGCATAGCCCGCCTGTCAAATGCCGACACAAGTCTACTTGGCGTAACTTATTCGACTGCACGGAGAGAATCCGTTCCTGAACTGAAAGGAACACGAGCGTGGATCGTGGTACCACGCTGGAGTTGGGATTCGATTGAAAGCGTTCCCTTCAGGATTTTAAGACGCTCCTCCATGCTGATGAGGCCAAGCCCTTGGCTCGCCTTTGCTGCATCGATGTCAAAGCCAGCGCCGGAGTCGCTAACCGTGAGATGAATCTCATCCGGCGTTCCCCACAGTTCAACTTCGAAGTACCGTACCCCACTGTGCTTTGTCGAATTATGCAGGGCTTCTTGCAGAACTCGGAAGAAGCAAAGTGAAATGTCCGGCGACAAAGGGACTGGCAAATCGTGGATTTTGCAGTCAATCTCCACTTTCTGCTGCTCGCCGAATTCTCTGCAGAAGCCTCTCATGGCCGCAGCAATACCCAGGTATTGCAGTCTTGATGAGTGCAACTCGTGAGACAAAGATTGAATGTCGGCGGCTATCTCGGACGTCTGCTTCTGTAGTTCGCCTATACGGCTAGGGAGTTCAGACGAATTGGGAGGGCTTTGTTGGAGTTGTGCTAGCTTGATGGCCAATATTGAGAGACGCTGACCGATGTCATCATGAAGCTCTCTGGCGATCCGGCTACGTTCCTGCTCCTGCGCCTCAATCAACCTGCGGCTCACACTCGCGAGCGCCGCTTCCGCCAGTTTGCGCTCCGTGATGTCGACGAAAGCAACTACAGCCCCAACAACCTCTTCTCCTCTCAGCTGAGGATAGGACCAATATTCGGCAGGAAAACCTGTTCCATTAGCCCTCCATAGCAGCTCCTCCTCCGCGTGGTCTCCCTTCCCGGTTTGTATTACCCGGTGAATTCGACATCCCTCCACCGGGTACAACGTTCCATCCGCACGTGTGTGATGCATCAGATCATGCATATTCTTGCCAACCACTTCGTCAATGCGCTCATATCCCAACGCGCGGAGGCAGGCGAGGTTGCAGAACGTGCATCGGTTTTCGAGATCAATGCCATAAATGGCTTCAGCAGTTGAGTCGAGAAGGAGTCGAAGTTTGTCCTCACTTTCGCGCTGTGCCTGTTCTGCCCGCTTTCGCTCCGTGATGTTCGCCACCATTCCGATCATTCGCAGCAGCTTTCCTTGCTCGTCGAAGAAGCCTCTCGCGCTCTTCTCCAACCAAACAACGGATCCATCGGGCCGCAGCACGCGATAGCTAGCCTGTGAAGTCGGGTTCTGTGGAGTAAGCTGGTCGACTGAACCGAGAAACAGTGCGCGGTCGTCTGGATGAATGGTGGCTAATATTTGCTGACGAGTAAGCTCTTTCTGCTGATAGGTGTAACCGAGAACATTCACGTATTCCTCGGATCGTACGACCGTATCGGTTAGAACATCCCACTCGTACGCATACATCTTTGCGGCCTGTGCCGCCAAACGAAAACGTTCTTCACTCTCGCGCAGTGCCTCTTCCGATCGCTTGCGCTCCGTGATGTCCTCCACAAAGGCAAAGACGAGCGGGGATTCTCCATCCCCGTTTCTCAACAGAGACACATTCAGATGTCCCCAAAGCTGACCCCCATGTTTTTTCACATAACGTTTTTCCAGCGAGTACTTGTCGATGACACCTGCACGGAGCTGTTGAAAGAGAGCCCGATCGTCTTGGGAATCTTCGGGATTAGCAAATTGGGAACAATTCATGCCGCACAGTTCCTCCTCCCGGTATCCCAGCATGGAGCAAAGTGCTGGGTTGACAAGCAAGAGGTTCCCTTCGAAATCTTCCACTGCGATTCCCAGTGACGCTTGCTCAAAAAGGTACTGGAAAAGCTGTTTAGCTTGTGCGGACAAGGCTAGTGAAGACATGACGAACTCCAGAACGTAAAGTACTTCTTCAGACGGACGATTAGTACGTTAGGCCGCAAAATTGAATTGTTTCCCATAAATTTGTGAATTTAAAAGTCTATTAGGTCCCAATCTACAGAACATGTCGGTCGCATTCTACTAACTAATGGTTACTCAATTCCCGACGCCGTACTTAACCAGAGACAAGCATGATGCTTATCAGTCGGGTAATTCTTCTGATTCAAAGTGCGCTAGAGTCATTGGTATGTCTCGTCTCAGGTGCAAAGGTTTTCATTTTGCTGGTCTGGCAGCTGTTCTGAGTATGTCTCCGCTGTTTGCGCAGCGGAAAGTGGATTTGGAGCCGAAGAGACCCGATCCAATTGCGGCAGCGACCAAGGTCCAGGAACGCTGGGTTGACCGCACGCTGCGACACCTTACTCTCGAAGAAAAGATCGGCCAGATGATCGAGGTTCGCGGCATCATGGGCTATTACAACGCCAATGATCCGGGCTTCGAGAAGCTCATCACTGACATTCACAAATATCACCTGGGCGCAGTCCATCTGACGGTGAACACCGACGGCCCTTTGCTGGTGCGTACAGAGCCGTATGAAGCTGCGATGACCGTCAGGCGGCTGCAGCAGGAAGCACACGGAAGAGTGCCGCTAATTTTCTCCGTCGACTTTGAGCGCGGCCCTTCCATGCGGTTGAGCGCGGTAGAGTACTTTCCTCATCCGATGGCTTTTGGAGCAACGCATAACCCTGCCTATGTCGAGCAGTGGGGGAAGATCGTTGCAGAGGAGTCGCGTTCCCTTGGCATTGCGTGGAACTTCTTCCCGATCGCGGATGTGCAGATCAACCCGAAGAATCCGATCATCAACACGCGCTCGTTCGGCGAGGATCCCACCGAAGTCTCAGCCATGGTGAGTGCGTACATCAAGGGATCACATGCCGGCGGAATGCTGACAGCGCTAAAACATTTTCCGGGGCACGGCGACACCGATACCGATTCGCATCTGCAACTCTCCAGGGTGAACGCACCGATGGAGCGATTGAATGAAGTGGAGCTGCCGCCGTTCCAGAAAGGCATCGCCGCTGGAACCGACGCGGTGATGATTGCGCACGTAGCGTTTCCAGCGATTGAGCCTGACCCGGGAAAGATTGCGACTACATCGCGGAAGGTAGTAACTGGCCTGCTTCGCGAGCAGATGGGTTTCCAAGGTGTGATTGTCTCCGACGCGATGGAGATGCAGGGTCTCACGAAACTCTATCCGCCAGGCAGTGGGAATCCGGCAGGACGCGCGGCGGTAGACGCTGTGAAGGCGGGCCAGGACTTCCTTGAGCTTCCATCAGACCTGGATGGAACCTACAACGGCTTGCTACAGGCGGTAAAGTCGGGAGAGATTCCACGGAGCCAGATTGACGCAAGCGTACGACGTCTCCTGTTGGTGAAGGCGAAGGCAGGATTGGATTCGCGCAAGGGACAGGTGGTCGATCTCGACCAGGTGCAGCAATACTTCGGCAAGCCATCAAGCTATGCGCTCGCCCAGGAGGTGGCGGAGCATGCGATCACACTGGTGCGTGACGACAATCATCTGCTGCCGATGAAACGAGACGACGGAAGATCGACTCTGGTGGTTTTGTTTGTGAGCGATCCGCACGGCGACGATGGGCGCATGCTGGAACAGCAGATTCGCACGCGGTTGCCGGGAGCGACAGTGGTGTATGTCGATCGCCGCAGCGCGCCGGTTGAAGCCGATGGAATTGCCGCAATGCTACCGAGGTTTGAACGGGTGATCGCGGCAATTTACAGTGTTCCGCAACCAGGGCAGGTTGGCACGCAGACGAGCCTGGATACAATGTCGGCTGCGAAGGAAACAGCCGGAACCATTCTGCAGACGCTTCTGGACCGGGCAGCAGACCGCACGGCCGTGCTGGCGATGGGCAGTCCATACCTTATTCTGAGCTACCCGAATATCCAGAGCTATGCCTGTGCCTTCAGTTCCGTTTCCACTTCGGAAACGGCCATGGTACGTGCGCTTTTTGGAGAGATACCGATCCATGGGAAGCTGCCGGTGACCTTGCCGAATGTGGCGAAACGCGGCGAGGGAATGGATATGAGTCTCTCTGCCGCTACGCTCTTACCCAGGGTTGAGGTGGTTCGATGAAGTTCAAAGTGCCCTCTGAACGCGCTTGTCAAAACTAGGACGTTGCGCAATGAGCAGATCAAAGTGTGCCAAATCGCCAATTCACTCATCGAACGATCTACGGGGCGCATCGTAGGAAACCCGCTGATTCGATTTTGAAAACTCAGGGCAAAGGGCTCAAAGCAAGTTTCTGTGGGTCGAAAGACCATTTTCCATATGCTCTTTAGCTTTTTGGTCATCCGTTTGCACCTAAAAACACGGGAATTGTCGCTTTAGGTGCAACGTATTGAAAAATCGCGGCCAACTCGTATTCACTGCCTTTTGGATGGGTATTTTTTTCCCATGCAGTTGTTCACACCAAAAGACGGGAGGCGTTTTATGAAAAAGAAACATGTCTCCGTCGTTTTTATCGTCGATGATGAAGTCGTCATCTCAAAATCGCTTGCACTGATTCTGCAAAGAAGCGGCTACACAACTCGCTTTTTTACCGACCCCTTGGAAGCTCTGGAACACATCTGGGCGAGCCCTCCCGATCTCCTGATTAGCGATGTTGCCATGCCGCAACTCTCTGGGATCGATCTAGCGATTCAGACTCAAGCTCATTGCCCGGATTGCAAAATCCTTCTCTTCTCTGGACAAGCATCCACGACTGATTTGCTCAGTGAGGCAAGAAAGCTCGGGCACCATTTCACATTATTGCCCAAACCGCTCCATCCCAAAGACCTCCTTCAAGAGATCAAACGACTTGAGGACTACGCCCTGATATAGATGTCAGCAAGCGATTGGTCCCTTCGATTTTCTTATCAGGCGATCGGTCCAAGCCCCGTGGGCGAGCATAGTCGCTCCTGCTCTCGCAAGAGCAACGCTCAGGCGGGAAAGACGGGCGCAAAGAAATGGGGCATGCTAACGCAGACCCCCAAAGTGGGACGGTCTGTCCTGCGGGAAATCAGGGTGCTGGCGAATTCCGGGATTTTACTGCAGTAAATGAGGTCAAATAGCGTAATTCCGGGATTTTACTGCAGCTCGACACGCGGACTACCTCTCGCTCTAATTTGCTTCTTGCGGTCGCCCGTCGGACGCTACATTTGCGAGTAAAGAATTAGACTTGGATATGCGAAAAGGTCTTTTTTGGTTGGTCTTGCTCACTGTGGTTGGGTTGTCTGCGTCTGAGTTGCGAGCGGATGCGTACGATGCGAAGCCGAAGCTGGTTGTGGTCCTGGTATTTGATCAGTTTCGGGGGGACTACCTGGATCGATATCGTGCGGAGTTCAAAGCGAAGAATGGTTGGAATCTCTTCCTGAAGCAGGGCGTTCACTTTACCGATTGCTACTACGATTACGCCAACCTCGTTACAGCGGCGGGGCATTCGACGATTGGGACTGGCGCCTATACGGATGGACATGGGATCCCTCTCAATGAATGGTACGAACCGGGGCCAGATGGAAATCTTCGACAGGTAAGCTCTGTTGCGGATGACCGATACAGATTAGTGGGCGCTCCAGCGGGCACGAAGGATTTGACAGGAGCTTCGGCCCACAGAGAAATCGCCACCACACTGGGAGATGAGTTGGTGATCGCGACAGGTGGGCGAGCCCGCGTCTATGGAGTTTCGATGAAGGACAGAGCGGCAATCCTGACGAGCGGCCATGCAACAAAGGGTGCCTTCTGGATCGACCATGACACAGGACAGTGGGTGACCTCCACTTATTGGATGACCCAGCTTCCGGCCTGGGCGGCAGAATTTAACGGGAGCGGGCGAGCGGAAAAAGCACGGAAGGAGAGTGGTGTAGCTAAAGGAAGCTTCTACGAGGAAGTAGGCCGATCGGCGGCGAGCGTAAGTTATCAATTGGACTTTGCGAAGGCTCTCATCGCGGGCGAGAAGCTCGGGCAGAATGTCGCAGGCGTCACAGACATGATCACGATTTCGATATCGTCGACTGACATCAACGGACACGCTTTTGGATCCGACGATCCTTCGCAAAAAGATCTGATTGTGCGGTCGGATGATCTGCTGGATGATTTTTTTACTTATCTGGATAAGACAATCGGGTTGAAGAATGTCATGGTAGCGATGACGGGCGACCATGGCGTGTCGATAACTCAGGAATCAGCCGATGCAATGGGGATGCCGGCGTTAGATTTTCCTCCGGCGCATTTTACCAAACCGCTCGAAACGATGTTGGAGACGAAGTATCCGCTCAAGGCAAAGGGACCATACGTCCTGCAAATGGACAATCCATATCTCATACTGAATCAGCAGGCGTTCGAGGCTGCGGGCGTGACGGAAGCAGACGCAGAAAACATAACGAAGGCGATGGTAGAGCAGATCTTTGTTGGATTTGCCCACGCCCGCGACGGCGGGGCCACGGCGCGGCAGAAGGAGCCCCCGATCACGACTCACATCTATACGAGCACGCAAATACGCGAGGGAGCACTCCCAAACACACAGTATGGGAGACTGGTCGCCCATAGCTATTCGCCGTATGTCGGCTGGTCGCTGCATATCAACTTCGGTCCGTATCAAGTTCCGTGGAAAGGTACAGGGGCAACACATTTTTCTGCTAACAGCTATGACAGGCATGTGCCACTGGAGCTTTTCGGAGCGGTGTTTGTGCCGGGAACCTATCACGGGCTCGTGGAACCGGTCGATATCGCTGCGACCTTCGCGTCGCTGCTTCGTATTAATCGGCCGAGTGCCGCAGTCGGGCGTGTGCTGACAGAAGCGATGCGGCCTGAGACAGCAGGCTCGACATGGGTTCACGATGCTAAATCAGCACGCACGGTGGTGAAATAGACGCTGACGAAAAGTCCGGATTTTCGGCAAGTTCACTCTGTATGGGGGCGTAGTTTCGCAAAACCCGATTCGGGGAATCGCAAGGTATCGATCCGAGTCGGTAGTCTTAGAATTGGTTGGCTATAATCTTGCGATGTATGCGCGACTTATCATCTCGAGGGACTACAAAACTTACAAAGTGCGAATAGTTGCTCCTGGTCCACCTCGGCGAATTTGGTTGAGCGTTTACCAGAGCAAGGCTCTGTGTGTTTCGGAACTCAAGGAACTCGGACTAATCACTTCAGTTGACGCAGAAGAGATAATAATTGACGGATTTGATTTGAGAGACGGTTTCTTTGTACTTGAAGTTGATACAGAGGCGAAGTTCCTCCAGGCACAAGGCTTCCGGGAGCAAGTCCAACAGCAAAACATTCCGGCCAAACAAGCTGGGTGGCGCAAACAAATTCGAAGTACGAAGAGGGTAGAAGGTTCGGTCACTAATGGAGACTGAACTGTTTCATCATGATTCAGAACGTTTGATGAGGTAGTAGATGGCGATCCTGGGGAGTACTCCATAGAAAGCGCATGGTAATCAGGTGGAAGTATGGGAAGCTGTTCACAACCGGGCATAACTAGTATCGGATTAGGGAGCGCGGAGGACACGACTCCAGAATCGCTAGCTACAGGACAAATCGCTCATTCGCGCTCTTGCAACTGCGGCAGCTCCAGGATCGCCAGCATCAAATTCAATGCCCTTGCCGCAATCATCGCAGCGAATCGCAAGCCGTCGAGACGTAATCTATGATGAGAACGAAGGACCTCTGGACAACGCTTCACAAATCCCAGGATTATCGGCGTTGTGCCTGAAAAAGTCGCCTTTTGAGCAAGTTCACCTGGCCAGAAGGCTCGGTGCGTCGAACTTGGTGAAAACCCCGTTTTATAGTTCATGCAAAGGCCTGTTGGCGAAAGTTGTGGTTGTTACCAAGGGAAATCAGTAAACCCTTGCCGATTTTTGAGGACCTATCCAGCGACCATGCCCTGAGCAAGCATGACTTATGCTCACACTTTGTTGAATGAGTTGCGTCGCAAAAGCTTGCTCGTTGCGACGCTCAAAACGTTGCTGGCTTTCTGCAGGTATCCAAAGATCAGGCGCAGCTCCTGTTCGCTATAGTCGGCGTTCAGCCTGGTTGCTGCTGCCTGTAAGGATCGGTAGAGCTTGGTGACCTCCGTGTGACTTTCCTCGCAGGCATGAACAGTAAAGCTTCTTCTGTCTGATTCCTCCCTTTTTCTCTTCGCGAAACCAGATTGTTCAAGGCGGTCGATGATGGTTGTCATTGCCGCAGGGCTTACGCCCATTTCTTCGATAAGTTCCTTGGGCGTCAGCGCACCTCTGCGATGAAGAATCCCCAGGCACTTGAAATCGGTAAGGTTGATTCCCAGTCGATCCGCGATTGCCTGTTGATGGCGGACCACTTGAAGGGTGAATTCGCGGAATTCGAAGGTTCCTCCTTCGGAATGTGGCATTGAGCTCCTTTACAAGTTATTACGATATTCGTATTATTCGATTATTGTATTACATTGGACATGAAATAGGGATGGCTCGATGACGACAATTGGCGAACAACTCTCCCTCAGCCTTTTTATTTTTTCCGTCAGCATCGGGATAGGCGCAGGACTTTATGAAACCCGCGTGGTCTATCCCAATTGGACGCTCGATCCAAACCCGCAAACGCTGGGCGCCAAACTGATATCGTCTGGACAAGCGGGGGCAGGGCGCCAATTCTGGCCTTTCGTTTCACCCGCTTCCATGCTGCTGGCGTTGTTCAACCTCTACCTCGCATGGCAGCAAACCGGCTCGCTGCGAAATATCTGGTTTGCGTCCGCGCTGGTGATTGTGGTGAAGAGCATTGCTACTTATAGTTACTTCGCTCCGACAATGATGAGGAGAATCGAACGAGCGGAGAAGATGGACGGGAACATCCTGCGCCAAACGGTACGAATATGGGCTGCATTGAGTCCGCTCCGAGTTATAGCCGAATTGTTTGCATGGACATCGGGAATCTGGGCACTCATTCTGCTCTCGAGGAGATGAAGTCGAGGCTTTGCGCCCTGCTGAATAGCCAGTGCCATATTGGAGTCCGGCAACACTCATGCCCCCTCTGGTCTTCACACATGCTTTTGCTTCAGAGTGTGGAGCTGTTCTGGGTATGGTGCTGTTCTGGCGCCCTACGCAACGCTTCTTTGAGCGAGTTCCTGATGTCGACTGGAGGTTCGGGTTCCATTGCTTTCGCGGATTTCCGCGTCCGGCAGCCGCACATTCACACATCAGCCAGGGTTAGGGGGCGAGGAGTCTTGCCATCAATGTCTGTGAAACCATACTCCAATGCGACGCTTGCGGCCACCAGCGCGGTTCCCGTGTATCGAATGACGTCGGGATCTGCCGCAAGTGCTGCGACGGCACGTCCAACGAACTCCGGGGATTCTGAATTCGTGAGGTCGAGCCAAGGCGCCGCCTCCATGACCTTCTCAGTTCTCACCAATCCCGGGTACAAGGATACCGCCGTCACTCCATGTGGCCGTAATTCAAACGCCATATCTGCGGTCATCTTGTCCGTCGCGGCCTTCGATACGCCATAGGCGACATTCCCTATGTGCTTCTGAGCAGCCCAGAAGGAGATGTTGACGATCAGCCCGCTCTGGCTGGCGACCATGGACTTTGCAGCGAGCTGGCTCGCATGGTAGTGGGCGCGCACGCCGGCACTGAACATGGCGTCCCAGCGCCAGAGCCCCTGCTCCCAGAACGGCTTAGTCCATGTGAATATCCCGTCTTCGACCATCCGTTCGTAGCCGCCCCAAACGTTGTTGACGAGAATCTCGATCTTGCCCGCCTCCCGGGCCACGCGCTCGAACGCGGCCGTCACCTCTGTATCCACCCGGTGGTCGCATCGAATGCCCGTAATCTGCTCTTCGTTGGCTACACTATCGTGCGCCGATCGACCGGTCACGAACACCCGCGCCCCGTATTGAGCGAGTGCGCTTGCGATCCCGTGGCCAACGCCGAAGGTTCCACCGGTGACGACAGCGACTTTGCCGTCCAAATCTCTCATTGGGACATCCTCTCATCTCGTTCATTGAAGTGTGGCACCAAGCCACTCCCGGACTGGATTGATCAACGAGTAGTCGGGTGCAGGAGAGCTACTAAACAACACTAACGAGGCCTATAACGGATTTCTCGGAATGTTGACGCAATTTTGTCAGTCCTCCGCCTCCCCTCACTCCAAATAGCTGAGTTCCACTTTCATCGGGGTTCGAGTTTAGTGTAAATTCACATCTGCGGTGTTTTAGACCCCTCATCGTGTCTTAGGCCCGCCTCGTATTTAGGCCCCGCATCGTGTTGTTAGGCCCCCAATCGTAAAGACTAATTCAAAGTGTGTCCGTAGCTAAGTCGATCTTCTCTCGCCTGCGGAGGGCAATTCATGCTGGACAGAACGCTCCCTGGAATTCGGAATTTGAAACACGTCGTCGTCCTCATGATGGAAAACCGTTCCTTCGACCACATGCTCGGAGCTCTTCACAGTGATAACCCCGCCGTCGACGGCCTCACCGGCGCCGAGTTCAACCTCGACACGACCGGCGAACCTGTCAAAGTTACGCCCGACGCTGAGTTCCAGAGCCAGCTCGATCCCGACCCCGATCATCACTTCCCCGCCGTCGACCTCCAGATATTCGGCGGAGTTACCACCGCCCAGAATCCCAACCGACAGGCGAACATGAAGGGCTTCGTTCAGAGCTACTACAACCAGCAGCACAACGTCGGTCACTCTCACGAGATCATGAACTACTTCACCGCCGACAAGCTTCCTGTACTCAGCACGCTGGCAAAGCAATACGCCGTCTTCAATCGCTGGTTCTCTTCCATCCCCGGCCCCACGCTCTGCAATCGGGCCTTCGCCCACTACGGCACATCATTCGGCCAGGTAAGCATGGACGTCTTCTATTGGAACAAGCAATACAAGAGCGTCTACGAGCGCCTCGCCGCCGCAGGCTTTTCGACCAGGCTTTACTACTTCGATCAGGCGAGCTCTTCGCTTGAAGTAGTCAATCTTCTGCAGAACCAGCCAGAGCTCTTCGGCACATTCCAGGACTTCGAGGACGCCTGCAGCCGCAACAGGCTTCCGCAGTACAGCTTCATCGAGCCGAACTACACCGACCACGACGCTCCTGACGGAACCGGCGAACTCATCGCCAGCGATCAGCATCCCGACCACGACGTTCGCGCAGGAGAACAGTTCATCGCCACCGTCTACACCGCAATTCGCAAGAACCCGAATCTTTGGCCGAACACCGCAATCCTCATCGTCTACGACGAGCATGGGGGAATCTACGATCACGTTCCTCCACCGCCCTGCACACCCGACGGCTTCGTAGCGCAACCCACCGCCACAGGCACGCCCGACCCCTTCCACTTCGACCGGCTCGGCGTTCGCGTGCCCGCCGTGCTCATCTCCCCATGGATCGCGCCGGGAACTGTCATCAACGAAGTCTTCGAACACGCATCGATCCCCGGCACTCTGACCGATTTCTTCATCGGTACCTTTGCCGACCGATCTCCCCGTGAAACTGCAGCCAACACATTTCTCGGATATCTCAATCAGCCAACGATGCGCGCAGACGCCGACTGCCCGACGTTCAAAAAATAGCTTGGAGTCATTCGATGGAACCGATTCTCATACCCGGTGTGCCCAGAGAAGCATTCAACAAGCATCGCCGCATCTCCGACCTCGTTCGCAAGCAGGTCGAGCACTTCAAACACATTGAAGAAAAGCTTCCCACGGACGTTCGAGAAAAGCTTCCTCAACACGCGATCACCACGGAAGACGATGCCGCCCGTTACATCACCGCGATGACCACCTATCTCCTCTCGCGGCCGAGGCCTAAACAGGCTGCAAAGAAAGCCGTTGCGATCAAGCCTTCCGCTCCGCCCCGCACCAGTCCAGCCTCTCGCTCTAGCCGCAGCCGCAGCGCCCGCCCGCAAGAAATCGGCTACAAAGAAAAAATCTGCTCCGAAGAAAGAAACACCTGCCGCCAAAAAATCACCATCAATCAAGCCCAAGGCTAAAAAAACCTCTCCAAAACGGAAAAAATGAAGCCCTCCCCGATACTCTTCTCTCTCTTCTTTCTTGCTGCGCTTCCGGTCTTTGCGCAAAACGAAACCCGTCTCCAGCGCGACTTCCGCGTCGAAGGCGAATCTCTGAAGGCATGCGGCAAATTCAACTTCGGCAGCCTCACCGACTGCGGCCAGACTCTCGTCATGGGCCAGCCGATGCACATCACGGTGGGCGGCCTCGCTCCACAAGACGGTCAAGCATTTGGTCTCGCGTTCGTCGAGCACAAAAACTTCGCCGATGAGTGGAGGACCAGCTACGACATCGATGCCCAGGCAGCGCTGAACGGATCATGGCGCGCCGGCGGCTACATGAAGGCGTACCGGCTTCCCGGGGGAACGCAGTACAGCGTCGCGCCGCTCTTCAATTTGTACTCGCAAAGCATCTCCCTTACGCGCGTCGACTACTACGGCCTCGGGCCGAACACCACACCGCTCACTCACACCACCTACGGCTTCTCGGAAAACATCACAGGAGTAAGCGCTGCCATTCCGTTCACCGGAGCACTCAGCAAGACCAGGCTTGCCGTAACCGCCGAGCTCAACGGACGCTTCCCCTCAGTCCGCCCCGGAACCGACTCCTCCATTCCCTCAATCGGAACGTTCTTCAACGACGCGACCGCCCCCGGCCTCACCTATCAGCCCTCCTACTTCCAGGCCTCCCAGGGCCTTCACTTCGGCCCGGGCCTCTTCAAGGACCGTCTGCGCCTCGACTACCTCGCCCAGCTACAGGAGTATGTCGCGGCCGGCAGCAGCCAGTACTCCTTCCGCCGCTGGAATGGTGATTTCAACCACCAGATTCCGCTCTACGCTTTCTTCCCGAAGAAACTGGCGCAGAAGTACTATCAGAATCGTGCCGGAGCACTTGTGTACAACGGCCCGGACGACTGCTCGGGGACGAGTGCGAATCGAAACATCTCGATGACGCGAGCCGCAGCTGCCAAGCCTGATCCCGCTGTCCCCTGCCCAATCATCTCCACTGCCGAGAAACTCGAAGGATCCATCACACTGCGCGCCTTCCTGTCCGAGTCAATCGCAGATCGCGGAAGCGTCGTGCCGTTCTACTTCTCGCCCACCATCGGCGGCTCCGACATCAATGGAAACGCGATGCTCGCCAGCTATCCCGACTACCGCTTCCGCGGACCCAACCTTCTACTCTTTCGCGGCACCTTCGAGCACTCCATCGGAAAACTTCCCCTAGGTGCATTCTTTTCCGTCGATGAAGGAAAGATCGCCCTGCGCCGCGACGACGTGAGCCTCGATCATCTTCGCCACAGCTTCGGTGTCGGCCTAACCGTCCGCGCCGGAGGTCTGCCCGTCGTCTATTTCCTCTTCGCCTGGGGAGGCAATGAAGGCACGCACACTACCGCCACCATCAGTCCTACTCTCCTGGGAGGCTCGGCCAGGCCATCGCTCTTTTAGCAAGCGATAGTCAACACGAAATTCCGTCGCGATTTCGCGAGCGATTTGTCGCGCGGGCGGCTACTCGATTCGGAACTCGCGAGAGACTAAGTGTAGGAAGCCACTGTGCGGCTAGCTTAAGACGACGGACCCAGGCATACCGGCGTATTTGACTACGGCGCTGACACGCGTTCCCGGAACAACCCCAGACTATCGAGGTTTCCCGGCACAGCGTAGTAGTTGAAGTAGCCTTGTGGTGTCCGGAAATTGCAGGCGGTAGCGTTATGATCTCGGGAACGGAGTGGGTCTGAGGCGGGTGGAGAGGTCGAAGCAGGGGCCGGTCATGGCGGTTGTTATGAGGGCCATCAGGACGAAGAGGGTGAAGAGCGCGGGGCTGAAGATGCCTTCTTTGTAACCTATGTTGAGGGCGATGAGTTCTACGAGGCCTCGGGTGTTCAGCAGAACGCCAATTTGGAGGGCTGATTTCCACGGCATGCCGCTTCCTCTAGCTGTGAGCATTGCGCCGCCGAGCTTGCCGGTCACGGCAACGAGCAGGATGATTGCGAGCCAGCTCCAACCGCGAGTGGAGAACATCTCACGCTGCATTCGCAGGCCAGTGAGGGCGAAGAAGATGGGGAGAGTGATTTGAATGGCCGGTTGCAGTCTTTGATGGAGGGTTGATTTCAGCGACGTGCCGGGCACGCAGGTGCCTGCGAGGAACGCTCCGAGGAAGGCGTGGACGCCGAGGTATTCGGTGATGCGTGCGCTGAGAAATGCGAAGGCAACCATGCTGAGCATCCATGGCCATAGGGGTTGGCTTTGCGTTGCGGCGGAGATGCGTGACAGGAGTGGCCGTAGAACGAAGAGCATGATGATGACGTATCCGGCGAGCAGCAGGAGTCGCGAGGCGGTGGCTGCGAGGGCGTCGTTGTGAATGAGAGTGAGTGTGACGGCGAGCAGTGACCATGCCATCAGATCATTTGCCGCGGCCACGATGAGGGCGGTGGAGGCAATTGCGGGATTGACGGAGTTTGTTCTTCTGCTGCGTTCTTGAATGATTCGCGCGAGCACGGGAAGTGCGGTGATGCTCATGGCGATGCCGACAAAGAGCAGGAAGCCGAGAGGTGAGGCGTGCTGTGTGCCGAAGCGGGTGAGCAGGAGGGGCGAAATTGCTGCTCCGAGAGCAAAGGGCAGAGCGATACTGCCGATGGTGATCGCGAGAGACGCTCCCCGGTTCTGACGTGCGGCGGTGAGATCGAGGTCGGCGCCGATGAGGAAGAGGAAGAGCACGATGCCGATGTTGCTGACCACTTCGAGTGGATGCAGGCGGGAGGGTGGAAAGACGAGTGCGGAGAGGGAGGGAAGGAGGTGTCCCAGGGCGAGCGGACCCAACAGGAGACCACCTGTGATCTCACCGACCACGCGTGGCTGCCCTAAACGTGCGCAGAGGGCACCGCAAAAATTGGTGATGAGGAGGACCGCAGCGAGTTGCAGCAGGAGTAGCGGCAGAGTTCCGAGGGGGCTCATGCGCTGTCTCGATGGGCGCGTCTTGCTGTGATGACGATCACCAACTCGGTGACGAGAAGAACGAGGCCGACGGGGAACATCCGGATACCGATTGTCGCGGGCCAGGAGAGTTTGAAGTCGGTACTCCAATCGAGAACGATGAGTGCGAGGCCGCCGAAGAACAGGATAGAGCCGCCCCAGCGCCGGAAACGCGCGGAGATTTCGCTCTCGCCCTTGTACTGGGTGCCGCGAATCTCGCGGATGGGCTGGACGGCCAGACCCTGATGGTCATAGATGCGACAGCGAAGTGTGGGGATGAGTGCAACCCGCTGGGTTGCGTACTCTTCAGCTTCTGCCAAGGTGCCGAAGACGGTGCAGTAGGGGCCGCTTGTGGGCGAGCCGTTCTGATGATCAGAAGGGATGGGTTGGGTGCCGGAGTAGAGGACCGCGTATTCGCTGGGGGCCATGCGCTCATTCCAGCACTGTGGCTGCGCGTTGGGGTCAAAGAGCAGCAACCTGCGTGATTGAGCCATCAGGGCGAGTATATCAACGGATGCGGGCATCGAGGGTAGGTAGACCCGATGGTGGTGAGCACCTGAACTGGGGCTAGGTTGTCATAGCGGACAAGAGATATTCAGACCGATCTTAGGGCTTGAAAACGACGGCAAGTTTTCTGATCCATTGTCATGTGTTTTTGACTCAGGCGGTGATTGGTATTTGTTCCCCTCGATTTTTTAGAACCACTAGGAATGGATAAAAATGGGCTCAGTATCGACTATCCTTACGGACTCGGGGAGGGCTGCGAAGCATATTTCGCAACTGTGACCCTTCACGCGATGAATCTCGGATTTTTGGGAGGCTTATGTGGGACAAACAACTCGACTCCTCAGCGCCACAAAAAACCCAGTAAAGACCCGTAAACGCTCGAACCAAATAAAGAGAGATATCTAGCCAACGGTTCAGTTTGAGCAAGTTCACTCGGCCAGCGGGGTTCGGCGCGTCGAACTTGAGAACGGCACCAGATACAGATACAGAAGCAGAGACAGAAAGAAGCAAGGGCGGCGGCGGTAGCTTTGGCCAAGGAGACGGCGGCAAAAGCAAAGGCGTTGGTCGCTGACGCTCCCTTGGGTCTTCCACAATGGCTGGACTGTGAAGCATGGGGTTCTTACCTGGAGATGCGGAAGCAGCAGAAGAGGCCAGCGACTCCACTGCTCCATGCGTCGGCTCGCATTCTTCGTAGCGTTTTTATTCGTAGGATTAAACTGTGCGAAGCGCCGGTGGAACGGTCCTCAGAACCACAGACGATGGCACATACTGGCAGACCTGCGCGGTTCCTAGGCGTGCGCTCGCGCGCGGAGGGGACAAGACTAAAATTTGGAGGCCAGCAGCGTGGAGGCATTATCACGCCGGCGTTTGCGTCGCAGATAACCGGGAGTGATGTATTGGAAGTCTTCGAGGCTGAAATCGATCGGCGTTCCGCAATTCAGGCAGACGCGATAGCTTTTGCCATCCTGGGTGAATGGGAGGGCCGAGTGATGACGCTCTGGATGATTGCAGCCGAAGATGAGATTGATGAGCTTCTCGAACATGCTCTGGGCTCCTGACTAAGTGTGGTGGGACAGAGTCCAGCCGAGGTGAAACAGGCGCTATATCAGATCCGCATTAGCAAGCCTGCACGGATAGTGGCGATGATAACGCCAAAGACCCAGCCCACAACATAACCAACTCGGAACACTTCTTCTTTCCCGCTTCTATTTCTGAGGGAAACCGGAAACAGATGGCACCATCGCCGAACTGCCAGAATGTCGCAGGGGTGGCGACGCAGCGAACGACAATACGAAGGTTCCTTAGGCGTTGATGCTGCTTCTTTGGCAGAATGGTGTGCATGTCGATGACGCGTCGTTCGCTGGTTTTGGGAGGGGCTACGCTGGCTGCGGCCTCACGAGTGCATGGTTTCGCTCAGGCTGGGGGCGCTTTGACGGCCGGCGAGGTGGTGGAGCGCATCAAGGGCAGGGTGGGGATTCCGTGGATGACGGAGACGGTGGACCGGATTGTTGCCGGGTCGCCAGAGGTGCGGGTGAAGGGGATCGCGACGACGATGATGGCGACGCTTGAGGTGATACAACGTGCAGTCGCGGCGGGGAGAAACATGATCGTGACACACGAGCCGACGTTCTGGTCGCACCTGGATACGACGAGGGAGTTGGAGGGCGATCCAACGTATGAGTTCAAGCGGAGGTTTATCGCGGAGCATGATGTTGCGGTGTTTCGCTTTCACGATCACTGGCACAGGATGAAGCCGGATGGCATCAACGCGGGTATGACGCGCGAGCTGGGGTGGGAGAAGAATGCGGTGAGCGAGGGCTCGCGCGAGTTTGTCTTCGATGTGGCGACGCTGGGCGGGCTGGTAGAGACGATGGTGAAGCGGCTGAATGCGCACTCGATGCGCGTGGTGGGGGATGCGAAGATGCCGGTGAAGCGCGTGGTGGCGAACTGGGGCTATGCAAGCCTGATGCCGACTGTGATCAAGACGGCGGCACGGCCGGATGTGGATGTGGTGATCTGCGGCGAGACACGGGAGTGGGAGCTGGCGGAGTATGTGCAGGATCAGATCGCTGCGGGCGCGAAGAAGGCACTGATCGTGGTGAACCATGTGGTGTCGGAGCAGTCAGGGATGCGGTACTGCGCGGAGTGGCTGAAGCCGATGGTGCCGGAGGTTCCGGTGGAGTTTATGGCGAGCAAGGAGCCATTCTGGGTGGCGCCGAGCTAGGTTGGGGACATGGACCAGATCTCCCTCGATCCGGTTCGACCGTCGCTTCCGAAAGCGGGTTTTGAGAACCCAGCCTCAGTTGCCGAAGATCTGACTCTACAAGCATAGACTGCAAGCAAGTGTTGCGTCGACCGTCTGAGCCGGCACCGCTTTTCAGCAAGTTCGAGCTGTGACGGGTCGAAGTTGCCGCAAACCCCGTTTCAAGGAGCTTACTTAAGAGATGTAGATTAGAGCGTATGTCAGCGAAGTTGTAGGCTTTCGGCATGAACAGTTTAGTCCTCCTAGTGTTTTTATTTGCAGTTTGCTTTGAAGGCTTTCGACCGGCCCAAGGGCAAGAAGCTCATTCAACGATTCGGCCCAATTGGGAGCGGGACTTGAAGCGGCGTCACGACGAGCTGGTCAAGACCAATGGACCCGGGACCGATGCAGCCCTTCGCGGCCAACTTCTGGCGATGATCGTCAAGGATCAAGATGCTCGCGGCTTTAAGAACGGAGCACCCAAGGACAAAGAAAAGCTTATTATGGCTTCGAATCTGGATGAGATCGATGCCACACTGACGGCACAATTGAAGAAGATCATCGCAGCGTATGGGTGGCCGACTATTGCGTTAGTTGGGATTGATGCCTCCAACGGTGCACTGCTCATACTGACCCATTCGCACGATCATGCATGGCAGTTATCCTTGTTGCCGCTGCTGGAAAAGCTTGCGAATGCCAACAAGATCGATGGATCGGCGCTAGCGACGGTCATTGATGTCGAGTTGATTTCTGAAGGAAAGCCGCAACGCTATGGGGAGCGATTCAAATTTGTCGACGGAAAGTTGGAGATGTACGTCGTCGAAGATCCCGCAGGACTCAATTCTCGGCGCGAGCGCATGTTTCTGCCACCGATAGACGCATACAAGCAAGCGATGTCAGAGATGTATCACTTACAGGTGACCGATCAGATTGCCATGCCTGAGGCGAAGCGGCCTTAGGAAGAGAAGCTGGGGCCGCAGCTCTTTGCCGCTCGATTGGACCTGCTGCGTGCTAGCCGGAACGGGTTTACGAGGCCAGAATTTCGCCATATCGGCTGGTAGATTGACGTTCCCCGAAAAGTAACATTTTGAGCAAGTTCACTCGGCCAGTGGGGTTCGGCGCGTCGAACTTGCCGAAATCCCCGGCGGCTGTATAGGTCGTAGTTTCCCAAAACCCCGATTGCCCATCGTACGGTCGCTCAGCAGGAGGCACTGACTTTGATCCGCGCCCGCAACCTGATCGTTCGTCTGCGGACGGCGGCGGTGAACGCGGTGCGCGGATTGGCCAAGCCTTGCGGCTACCGTCTGCCTGCCTCGTCCACGCTCTGTTTCGCGAAGCGATGCGTGGCCGTGCTCCCGCCAGGTCTGGCCCAGGCGCTCGGTCCAGTGCTCGAACAGATCGCGGAGATGACGAAGAAGATCAAGCACTATGACCGGATGATCCAGCGACTCACGGAGACGCAGTATCCAGAGACACAAGCGCTGATCCAGGTCTACGGTGTCGGGCAGCTCACCGCCCTGACTTACGTCCTGACGCTGGGAAGCAAGGAACGCTTCCAGCGAAGTCGCGATGTCGGCTGCTACCTCGGTCTGCGGCCAAAACGCAGTCAGTCCGGGGATCGAGACCCGCAGCTCGGCATTACCAAGGCCGGCAACATCTACTTGCGTACTCTGCTGCCCTTTCACGGGAACTTCGGTCAGGCAGCTGGCTTTTCAGCGATTGGAATTACTTCCGGGTTGGCCACGATTCACTCATGACAAACGCTCCGATGTGCAAGGAAGCCGCTATGGGACCGCCGCATCGGCCGGAGACCAGCAGCTTTACGTGTTTTGGCTCCTCGTCGAGACACGTTTATTGCATAATGAACGAAATAACCGGAGCGATCTATGAAACGGATGGCCATTTTCTTAGTGGGAATGTTCCTCGTTTTGCCGCCAAGTTCCCAAGGCGAAGATGCGGAAGCCGCCGTTCGAATTACGATCCAAGCATTTAACAAGGCGTTCAACGAAGGTTTCGTTGGGCCCGCTGACTACGCGACGGAAGATTGGAATCACATTAATCCCCTTGGAGGTCGCGATCGCGGCCGCGAAGCGACACTTAAGACGGTGCGCGCAGTGCACCAAACCTTCCTAAAGGGCGCAACCGAGACCATTGAGGATATTGATGTCCGATTTGCGAGTGAGGATGTGGCAGTTGCAACTGTTACCAGCACCTCCAGTCCCTTCACTTCGCCCGACGGAGTGAAGCGTGGAGTGGCGCGAGGCATCCGGACATTTGTCGTCGTCAAGCGTGGCGGACGCTGGCTGATAATGCAGGACCAAAACACAACGATTATCGAGTCCCCACACTAACAAGACGAGTTCAAGCTTCGGTTCCGGGTGAGTGACCGACAAACCGTCCATAATCCTCGATACGCTGCCACCGATTCGCTGACGAACTCAGTTGCCACAGAGAAGACTCGCCGGTCATACGTACCTGACTTTGAAGAGGGACGACGAGACTGTTTGAACGTAGGAAACCCGAAGGTCAGGGCATCAGGCCGGCGCGAGCGTGAAGAACCGAAGCGCGGAATCGGGATTCAGTTCATCAGCACCGTCAGGGGAGCGGCTCCGACAGATGGCATCGAGTTGATCAGGAAGCGGCTGCCATCGGGGGAGACTGCATATTGGAACAGTACGATACGCGGTGCGATGATTCGCGTCTGGAAAAGGACGTGGGGAACGCCCGGCACCGGCTCGTCATGCGACATGTCCATCGCTACCGCCATCAGCTTTTTGTCCTTGGTGATATAAAAAAGTTCCTTCCCATCCGCACGCCAGCGCGCTTGTGCGCCGCCATGGTTAGATATCTGGATTCGCCTGCCCGGACCGTGGATAGGCGCCACATACACCTCAACGTCCTGATCACTGCTCGAACCAGGGCCGGTGAAAGCGATCCATTTCCCATCTGGAGAAAACTGGGCTTCCGCACCCGGTCCGAAGGCTGTCTGCGAATGGTTACGGAGGTCAAGAACCTCCAGCTCCGGCGCGCCGTTCTGAAAATTCATGTAAATGAGAAAACGCCCATCCGCTGACCAGTCGTTGGGAATCAGAAAATCGGACGCCGCCACTCGCTCCAATTTGCCGGAACCATCGGTAGCCGCAACGTCGATGGACTGAGAAGTCCTGGCATTATTGACTACATAAGCCACCCTTTTGCCGTCAGGCGAGAGAACCGGAAATACTTCTGTCCCTCCTTCTGAGACGCGGGTGCTTGTACCTCTGGCGAAATCGTAAATATGGATGTAGTGCCTGCCGTTGTGATTTTCGTCGGAGGAGACTGCGAGCAGAGCGCCATCGCGGGAGAGAGAAGGATCGCGATAGCCGGTTCTGGGTAGAACTTCCAGTTCTTTACCGGAACGGTCAAACCATGCGAGCCGGGAGAGGCTTTCCGTTGCCGATTGGAAGACGACCACACCGTTGTCCGAAACCGAGAAGCCGGTACGGGAAAAGGCTGGGGCCGCTTCCAGTTCCTGTCGCGAGACAGCTTCCGGCCGACCCGTAAGCTGCAGCCGTTTGAGATCGAACGGCTGCGCCATAAGGCTGCGGTCACGGACGTAGTAGAGGCGCGAGGACGCGAACTGAGTATTGCCGACGATCTCGGAAGAGATCAATTTGCTTTGCTGCGTACTTAGAGAGCCGACATAGATTCCCTGCTTCTGAGCGGAGTTAGAGCTCCCGAGAATGAAATATGTAAAGTGGTCTCCATCCGGAAGAGCGGACGGCCAAAAAATCGAGGAACTCGGCGCGTTGCCCTTGGTGACGAGCTCCGGTTCACCACCCGAGGCAGATACCTTAGAAATTGTCGGGGGGGCGGTGATGCCGCTGGGCGAACTATTTCCAGCGAAGATGATCGTGCCCCGATCATTCCATGCCCCGCCATAGCTATCGGGTGCGTCACATAGGATCTGGACGGCGCCGCTGCTCGGATCAACGCTCTTCAGCTTACCCTCGCCGAAGAAGCCGACCTGACGACTATCCGGCGACCAGAAGGGGTACGCGGCGCCATCCGTGCCGGTCAATTGCTGCGTGGCTCCTGCGGCCAAAGACCGGATCCACAAAGCGGTGCCACCATCCTGTGCGGCAGCCACGAAGGCGAGCCGCCGGCCGTCGGGCGAGATAGCGAAATTGTAGGGGACAAACGAAGTAGAAGGCGGCGGAAGTAATGAGAGCCGAAGATGTCGGCTCTCCGCCGGCTGTGTGCTGCGCCAATTGGCAACGCCGAGCCAGGCCAACATGGCGATACACAGAGCCGCCACTCCCCACGCCAGTCTTTGCCCCAGTTTTCCCCCCAGCCTTCCCCGAGGACGCGGCGCGGGTTCAGACGCTTGCGTGAGGCGCACTCCTTCAGAGATCCACTTCAGCTCTCTCGACAAATCTCGCGAGCTTTGCCAGCGCTCGCCAGGGTCTTTCATCAGACAGCGAAGCACTAGATGTTCGAGCGCAGCTGGAGTGAGAGGCTGCAAACTGGACAGAGGCTGCGGATCTTTTTCCAGAATGGCAGCCACGATGTTCAGCCTTGTTTCCCCGGCAAACGGTCGCCTGCCCGATACCATCTCGTACAGCACGCAGCCAAAGCTGAAGATGTCACTGCGAACGTCGGCAGGCTGGCCTTGAATCGTCTCCGGAGCCATATAGAGGAGCGTTCCCATGATTGTGCCGCGCTCAGTGAATGGGGCGCGGGGCGCGGTCAGAGCTGTCACACTCAACCTTGGTGGACAGGGAGTCTGTGAGGAAGCGGGAGGGACGGCACTGATCGTCGCGGTGAACGGCTTGGCCAATCCGAAGTCCATCAGCTTCGCGCCAGATTTGGTGAGCATGATGTTGCCAGGCTTCAAATCCCTGTGGATGATGCCCTCCTGGTGAGCCTTGTCGAGAGCATCGGCAATCTCCACGCCTATCTTCAGCGCCTGCTGCAAGGGGAGCAGACCTTTAGTCAGCCGGTCAGCGAGGGTTTCGCCTTCCAGATACTCCATGACGATGAAATCGATTCCGTCCTGGCAACCGATGTCGTACAAGCAGCAAATATTCGGATGTGTGAGCGAAGAGACGGCTCGCGCTTCGCGCTCAAAGCGTCGTGTCAGATCAGGGTCGGACGAAAGATGGTTGGAAAGAATTTTGACGGCGACGTCGCGTCCGAGGCGCGTGTCCCGCGCGCGATACACCTCTCCCATTCCACCAGCACCGACCGCTGCGAGGATCTCGTACGAGCCAAGTCTGGTGCCTGGGGTTAGTGGCATGGGGTGGATTCCGACCTTTGTAGAAAAATCAAAAGGAGGTTTTTCGAGGAAGCTGCCGGCGCGCTCGTCTTCCATCAATAGCTGTTCGACCAGGTGCTTCAATTCCGGCTCATCCTGGCACGCGGCATCGAGAAACGCACGCCTGGCCTCGGGCGCCATATCCAGGGTGTCGCCGAACAACTTCTCAACGGACTGTCTTTGCTGGCCCATCTTTGCCCATCCGATAGCAGAAGACGAATTGTCTGGCCCGCCATTCCACCAGCACCGACCGGTGTGAGGATCTCGTACGGACCAAGGGCCTGGGGTCAGGGCATGGTATGGGTGTTGATTATATCGCTCGGCTCAAATGCTCATAGACGAAAGAGAGCCTTCTCGCCCCAGCCATCTGCCGAGCCGCGCCCAGAAAACCTGATAACGCTGGATGAAAAGTCGGCTCCACACGGAAGTGATCTTTTTGCAGGCGACTGGCAGCGCCTCTCGGGATTTGCCTGGATCACGGGCAAACCGGAAGGCTATCCCGTTGTGCCTCAAAAGTCGCGTTTTGAGCAAGTTCACCAAGCGGCGCGATTCGGGAAGCCGTAGTTTCCGAAAACCCCGGCGGGCTCAACCGGTCGATGCAACACTGGCTTGCAGTTTACTCGCCGGCGTTTCAAAGCCCAAAGTTTGTCGCGGGCGTTGATTGAGGCGCAGAGCTACCTTGTTGAGATCGGCTTGAGTGTAACCGGACAAGTCGGTTTTCTTAGGGAAGTACTGTCGTAGCAGGCCGTTTGTATTTTCATTGGTGCCGCGCTGCCAGGGGCTCTGCGGATCGCAGAAGTAGACTTTCACCTTCGTGTCCACCGTGAAGCTCTTGTGTTTAGCCATCTCGTGCCCCCTGTCCCACGTCAACGAGCGCCGCAGGGTCGCGGGCAGTTTACGCACGTGCTTGCTCAGCGCGGCGACGACCGTCGTTGTGTCTTTGCTGGGCACTTTCACCAGCATGGTGAAACGCGAATGTCGTTCCACCAGGGTTGCGATGTGACTGTTCCTGCTGCCGCTAAGCAGGTCGCCCTCCCAATGGCCGGGAATAGCGCGGTCTTCAACCTCCGCAGGTCTTTCCCTAATAGAGATAGCATCGACGATCTGCCCGCGGGACTGCCCGTCAGCCCGAGCGTGTCGTGAGCGACGGATAAGCCGCTTGGACCTGAGGTGCTGAATCAGCTCTTTTTTCAGCACTCCCCGGGCCTGGATGAATAAGCTGCGGTAGATGGTTTCGTGGGACACACGCATGCTCTCGTTGCTGGGATAGTAGACCTTCAGCCATTTCGAAATCTGTTCCGGCGACCAGTCCAGGATCAGTTTACTGGCCACGATCGTCCGCAGCCTCCCGTCGATGGCAAGAAGGCACACCTTGGGTCGCAGAGCCGATTGCCAGGCCCGACGATCGGCTTCACTGGCTCGATAGAGTGGACGCCCGCCGTGACGCGATACCTCCCGGCTCACTGTCGACACAGCCCGCTGCAACCCGCTAGCGATCTCACGAATCGACGAACCGGAAGCAATTCCTCGTGAGATGTCTTCCCGCTCGGCCAGCGTCAGCGTTCGCGGCGAACGCCGACGAGCAGCAGGAACTATCCCGCCGCGCTGCGTCAACAAGAACCGGATGGAACCATGGCCCTTACCAAAGGCGCGGCCAATCTCATGCAACGACTCTCCCGCCTTCCAACGGCGCCACATGTCGATCCGCTGCTCCGTGGAAAGCCTGTCCCGTTTTCCTTGTGCCATAAACACCACCTTTAGAAAATGAATTCATATCAGATGGTGTTGCACCGACCGGTTGAGACCGCCCCGTTTTCAGGGAATTACGGCTCGGCATCTAGATTGGACTCGGAACGACTCTCAAAAAAAGGAGTAGGAAGGCTGGAAAAATCTTTGATAAGCTCGTGGACGATCTGCTGACTTATCGGAGATATTCATGTACGCGCGGACCTCGGCCTTGTCAGCAGCAATTTGCCTCGGCCTCTTAGCAGGAACCACCTTGGTTGGATGTGGAGGCCAGACTGGCAGCGGTTCCTCACCGGCTCCTACTCCCGCGCCATCCTTGTCCCTCATCGCCACACCAGCCACGGTCAAGGTGTCACCCAGCGTCTCCTTTTCCGTCACCGTGACGGCAAGCGCGTTCGACACTACGGCTACTCCAACCATCACCCTGGGAACGCTGCCTGCCGGATTGACAACAACATCTACGTTCCCGATGAGCGTTCCTTCCGGCGCGGCCACCATTGTCTTTACAACCTCCGCCACAATAGCGCCGGGGAGCTTCACTGTCGCCATCTCCGGCACGGCTGGCACCGCCACGGCAACCGCATCGGTACCGTTGACGGTGGTCGCCACCGCGCCCCAACAAGGGCATTTCCAAGGTTCACTTTTTAGCGAGGTGGCGATTCAAACTGGCAGCTCGGTATCGGTACAAGGTCAATTCATTCTGGATTCAAGTTCACCCATCTATAACGTCGCCCTCGGCGTTACCGGCCTCCCAACAGGCGTGACGGCGACGATCAGTCCCCAGATCGTCGGACCCGGACAATCGTTCACCGTGACCCTCACCGCGAGCGGCAGCGCTCCCTTTGCGCCGAACGTGCAATGGAGCATCGTCGGAACACCCTCTGCGAGCGTCGCAGCATTTACGGCAAACTACTTGCTGGACGTAGTAAGGGGCGGCGCTGGATGGACGAATCGGACGGCCTATGTCTCCACCCGGGCCACACCGTACAGCGCCGTGTACGATCCCGCCCATCAGATGATCTATTCCGCCAATCAGGTGTGGAACCGGATCGACGTAATCTCGGATAAAACACGCGCGATTGTGAACAGCATCTCAATCCGCGACCCAAGAGGCATGGACATCTCAGTCGATGGATCGACGATTTGGGTTGGCACAGGTTACCAGGGAATCTATGGAATCAATACATCGACGCAAAAGGCCACCTTCTATCAGTTGCCCTTTCTCGGTGCAGCGCCAACGGGCGCCGGCACCAGCTGGGAGGACCAGCAGGTCCTCTCGCTTGTCGACGGCACGGTATTACTCATTGTCACTAATTACGCCGGCAGTGGCTCCGCATATGCTGCAATTTGGAACCCTGCGAACAACGCTTTGACGCAGCTGACTACCCCGAGTCCTACGAACTGGGGGGTCTTCACGCGTTCTCCGGATGGCAAACACGTTTTCGTTCTTGGCAGCGACGAAAATGAGACCTCCTACACCTACGACGTGGCAAGCGGGACGTTTACAACGCCTAAGTCGCTCTCAAGCTTTGGCTACGCGAGCTTGGCCGCTTCAAATATCGACGGATCCAGAGTAGCGGTCGCCGACGTCAATGGGTTCTATCTCTATGACGGCAATCTGAATTTCATCGGATCACTGCCCGGAGACGGCGGTGCGTTCTCTTACTCTCCTCAAAACCTGCTCTTTGGCGGATTTGTCTTCAGCCCCGATGGCACGCGCATCTACGAAGAGACGGAAGCCACTGCGACCCCGCTGATCATCACGATCGATGTTGCCACTCAGCAAGCAATTGCACTATCGCCCGCTATGCCGGTCATTCCCACGTTTTCAGAACAAAGTCCGACCTTTGACATGCCGATGCCCATCGCGATTGATAGCGCAGGCATGGTCTTGGGAATCCAGTATCACGGGATTGCTTTCGATGATGCGGCAGTCAACTTCAATTTCTCGAGTTCCACACCTGGATCGCCAAATTTCGTGCAGCATATGTCGCCCTACAGTGGCCCGCTTGCCGGAGGCACGACCTCGGGCGGCTTTGGAAACATCTTCTCGATTACGCCGGACGTCTACTACGGCGCCACAAAGGGAGGCGCAACGCTTTCATCCAACGCGCTCTCGATTACCTCTCCGCCGGCCGCGGCATCCGGACCGGTCGACGTCAAGATACTCTTTCCCGATGGCAACGAAGTCTTTAACCCGCAATTCTTTACCTTCGGTACACAAATTCAGGACGCCCTTATCTCGGGCGGAAGCCCCCAGGGCGGTGCTGCTGCAAAGCTGGATGGCTTTGGCCTGCCCATCGACCCCACGCAGGACAAGGTCACTGTCGGCGGAGCCGCTGCTACAGTTACTTCCACGGTCACGCAGTACCCTCCCTTCACCGGGGAGCAGACCGACTTGTTTCTTTCCTATACGGCGCCTGCAGGTCCACCCGGATGGGCGGACCTGACTGTCACTACATCCAACGGGACTGGAACCCTGCCGAAGTCTTTCTTTTTTGCCAAAAGCGTAGATGACTATGCGATGACTGACAGCCCGACCTTTGTCCTGTATGACAAGGGGCGTAACCAGCTCTATCTGAGTGCCGGCGCACAAATCGACGTCTTCTCGCTTAACTCACACAGTTTTTCGACTCCGTTAAGCTCTCCTGTCAGTGGCAGCCAATTCCAGGGGCTCGCCCTTACCCCGGATGGCAAAAACCTTCTGGCCGCAGATCTTACCAACGGCGCTGTGGCCATCATCAATCCGGATTCTCCCTCCGGCAGCTATGAAATCGGTCTGTCCGGAAGCAAATCCGGCTATAACCAATGCATCGTCGGCCCGCTCTTTGTTGCGGCTGACAATCAGGGCAACGCTTTGGTTACGTCAGGGGCAGTCATTGGTCCGATCTCATGCGGGCCTCAAAGTTACGCCATCTTTGTGGCGAACCTGGCCACTAAATCCGGCGCCGGACTCAATGCCAAAAACTGCGGCGGCAATGCAGCGTCATTTTTGAGCGCGTCCCGCGATGGCAGCCTGATCGGGACCTCGGGCGTCTTCAAAATTTATCTCCCTGCGAAACAGGCGTGTATTCCAGTGGCCAACCCGCCGCAGCAATACGCGGTCACAGTCTCCGGTGACGGCAATGTTCTCGGACTCGACCGCGCCTTCATCAGTCCCACAGGCAACGTCCTCGGCCGCTCCGTCTATCCAAGGGTCTTTTATCCGGGTGCAAGCACGACGGCCTATAACAACTACACCCCCTACCAGGACGGGGCCCTTCAAAATCCCACGCTGAATGACGCTGGCAGCCTCTACTTCTGGGCCTACCCCAACTATGTTGATATCGTCGATGTACAGCATGGAACGCCCGCCTTGCGCTTTGGCCTCACGGAGACCGTAACGAATACGGTTTCTCCCATGGCCATAGACGACAGCGGCCAGCGGATCTTCCTGATTACCAATAAGGGTCTGACTGTTGTCGACCTCGGTAACGCACCGCTTGCGATCGGCCATATGAGTCGGACTGCGGCAAGCCCTGGTACGCAAATCACCATCCGTGGCAGCGGATTCGAGAGTGGCATCACCGCGACCTTGGGTGGCGTTTTCGCACCAACCGCCCTTACAGACTCGGAGACCCTCACCATCACCGTCCCTACGACAAACTCCGGCTTAGAGGATCTCGTCCTGTCTAACCCTGGTGGCACTACCTATACCCTACAGAACGCCATTTTGGTGCAGTGAACAGCTCCTAGCGCCGGCCGAAAAGAAAGTCTTTTTCAAGCTGCCTGAAAAGTCGCGTTTTGAGCAACTACACCGGACCAGCGAGATCGGCGCGTTGAACTTGGTCAAAACCCCGTTTCACGGGAGCCTCGGCGCTGCAAGATAGAATGATGTCGACGAAAGGGCCAGTTATGGACGGAATCAACAAGCAGAATCATAGAACGGAGCATCCATCTCGGCTCGCCCTCTTCGACTCGGATGGGCTGCCCTGGTCGTCGCGTTTATCTTGGGGTTGGCTTCTAATGTGGGTTGCTATCATTTGGTTTGTCTTCGCGCCAATCGTCGGCCTGTACCTAGGCCTTTGGCTTCGGACGAAGGGCCGGTCCGCTCTAGTGTTCAACATGTATCTTATGATGTCAGGCTTGTGCCTTACAGTCTTGCTTGTTCCATTTCCTGCACGAGGGACCTTCTCTGCGGTGGGAGTGATACTCGAAGGTTTGATTTTCTTACTGTGGTTCGCCGGAGCCTTTACGCTACGTTACGAAGTCGTACGATACTACTCGACTCGGGAGGGGCTACCCCTTCCCACTCAATCCCGCTCTAACGGCCGTATTTGGACCTTGGTACATCGGTGGGCATCTACGAGCTGACTTCCCGCTCGATGAGTCAGGGACGACTGGCTCCGGCGTTCTAAAGCTGATCGTCTGATTCAGCCGATCATCTCCTGAAAAGTCGCATTTTCGGCAAGTTCAATCGGAGTTTCCGAAAACCCCGGTGGTCTCAATGGGTCGACGCAACACTCAGCTCAGACCCACATTCAATGAAAACAAAAGCTAAAAGCGCTGGCTAGGGTTAGATCAGCCGGAACCTTACCTGGCTAGGTTTTGGCCACATCAGCCAAACAGATCGATTCTTCAGGGAAAGCATTTGTGGATCAGTTGATTAGATAGTGTTGCATCGACCGGTTGAGCTGGCACCGTTTTTCGTGCGGGCTGCCTGAAGGGGCGATAATACCGAGGTATGCGAAGACTGACTTTGGGCTTTGTCTGTTTGCTAGCTTGCACTGCATCCTTATCGCAGCAACCACGTTCACTCATTGATGGCGCTCCCATCCAGTTGGCTGGCATTGTTGGGCTTGAACCGAGAGGGAACAATGCCTACATCGTTATCAAGCCCAGTCAGCCCTACACAGCAGTGTTTGACAACACGGATCGCCGTAGGGTGCAGGAGATTGGTCTCATGTTGGATGGACAATGGGATTCGCTGAAGGCTCTCGTCGGTCAAAAGGTGTCGGTTTCAGGGGTCATTCAGCTTGAACCGACCTCCCCCTACTATTTGAACGGCACCCTGATCGTAGCCCGATCGATTCGTCTTGCGAACGGCTCTGTCTTGACTCCGAAACCCCATAAGCCGGTCGAGCTACCCGCCAGTCTTACCCAGTTCCATTCGCTCGTTGCGTTTGCACCACGCGCCTCCGAGAGATGGACATACAAAACTTGGGACAGCGACGGCCATTTACTTCCCGGCTCACTGGGCTACATCAGTTGCAGCCTGAACGGCCCCGGCGACGTAATGAATTGCTACTGCCCTGCCGGATTCGTCTTCACCGCAACGGGAACGGTCAGCGACGGGCATTTTACAAAGACTGAGGTTCCCCAGGATGGATTCGATTTCGCTCAGTTCGAAATTGCAGACCCCGTTCGCCGCTCGGTCAGCGAAGCCGTTGAATGCACCAGACAGGCCCATCGTTGATCGAACATCCTGGAAAGTCGCATTTCTATGAGCAGGTCACTAGCGTCAAGTGGTTTTTGTTTTTACCTTCATAGCGTCTTTTTGCCTTTGCTGTTGTTTGTTGTGGTTGTTCCGCGTTGTTGTTCTCCACCGTGTTTCTATTCGCACTTTGAGTGAGCGGTTCATGGCTCTGTGTCGGGTTGGGGTCAGAAGGAGAAGTCGATGCTGACAGTTTTCGGCCGGCCTTGTGAAGGCCCAACGCGACACGCAGTCATCGGGACGCGGGGTTGAGCAACGGTGAGCATGATTTAGATCCTCAGGCAGCTACTGCATAGAACGGGATGTATGGCTCTTGCGTGATCCAGATGCGATGAAGCAACACTGCCAGCTTGCGGGCGACGGCGACGATGGCACGATTACGGGACTGTTTGCCTCCGCGCGAAGCCAGATGCAGGCCCCACTGACGTAAGGTCGAGTCTCTTCCATGCGGCCCGAGGACATGATTGGCGCACTCGACCAGCAGAGACCGGAGGTAGATATTGCCAGCCTTGGTGATGCCGAGTTGCGGGTCGTGGTCCCCGGACTGGCTGCGTCTCGGCCGCAGGCCGAGATAACAGCCTACATCGCGACTTCGCTCGAAGCGTTCCTTGCTGCCCAGTGTCAGGACATACGTCAGTGCCGTGAGTTGGCCGACGCCATAGACTTTGATCAGCGCCTGCGTCTCCGGGTATCCATTGTGGCCATTCACATGATGCCCTATTCTTGGCCCCTGGCAGCCTCCACACGGCGTCGGTGTGATCTTGCAGACCTTCGCCCATGTCATCACACAGCGACCCGTTTCCTGAAATGTCGTTGTGCACGGTCCTATGCGCAGGAATGATTCTGCTAACTTTTCTATATGTGCGGGCGCTACTATAGCCTCTTCGACAAACAGCAGATCGCCGATCATTTCCATGTGCGCAGCACCGCGGACAACGTCGGCATCATAGCGCCCAACTGGAATGTTGCCCCTGGTGACCCCCAACCTGTGATCCGCCGAAGCCACGACAGCGGAGAGCGCGAGCTGCTGATGATGCGCTGGGGCATCGTCCCTTGGTTCGCCAAGACCGAAGACGAATTCAAGGCACTTTCGACTATCAACGCAAAGAGTGATCGCCTCACCGACAGCAAGATGTGGCGCGAACCTTTCGCCAAGCGCCGCTGCCTCGTCCCCGCAAGCGGGCTGTACGAGTGGCCGAAGCCTGGGCATGCGATCTCGCCAACCTACACACTCGAAGCTGAGCCACTTGTCGATGAAGCGGAGACTGGAACCGGCAATCTCTTCGGCAGTCCGCAACCAATCAAGCCCGCGAAGAAGGTAAAGGCACTCAAGCCCATCAAGCGTGTCTTCGCGATCACACTCACAGAACCCGGACCCTTCGCCTTCGCAGGAATCTGGGACTCGTGGAAACGGCCCGACGGTACTCGACTGGAGACCTTTGCCCTGGTCACCACGGAGCCGAACGAGCTTGTCGCGCAGATTCACGATCGTCTTGCGCTCATCCTGCACCCTAAGGATTACGACCGTTGGTTAGGTATTCCCGAGACTGGTGATCCGCGGCCTCCGCTCGATCTGTTGCATCCATACGACGCTGCAAGGATGAAGATGACGCCCGCCAACCCCGCCGTTGGCAACTGGCGCAACAATGGTCCAGAGATGCTGAATCCGCCGTCCTAGGCTGGCAATCTGGTGACACGCCCATCACACGCCAAGTCTGTACGTGTCTCGGCCATTTCGCCAGATATCCCACCCGGTTCATGGCGCACCCGGGCTAGGCAGCTACTCCTTCTTGCTCACGTATAGGTACAGGTTGTTGCCGTCTGCATCTTTGCATCGTAAGTCGCGCCGTGCTTTTTCATCCGCTTGTCGCAGCCGATACTTGTATTTTGGAGGTGGGCGAAAGTCAGAAGTTGCGGTGGGGTTCAGGTGATCCCAATCATTTGCATCGCAGGCGGCATAGATTTTGTGGCTGTCATTGAGTAACACGAGGTGCACTTCTGTATGAGTACCGGCACCTTGAAAATTGGGCACCTGATTCTGCGTGCTCTCAATCACTTCGTACTCGTCGCTCTTAGTGCACCCCGTGAAAGCAAGCACCAGAACCACGGCTATCGCTATACCCAAGACCCAACCCATGTTTGCTCTCCACTTCGGGAGTGCCAGTATAACCACCTTGCACCGCGTGTTTCCCCCATCTCGCTCACGAAACAGGGGAGTAATCGGTTACGTTGAACAGCCGACAGACAAGGACTGCGCCGTCTTGATAAACAATGGCCAGTTGGGGTAGTGGGTGGGTGGGTCAGGCGCGTCAATAGTCATCTCTCTGTGGCTCTGGGACAATTTCGCCTAGGGATGAAACGAAGGTGTATCGCCATCACTTAAGGTCGAGAAGTCCCGGAGACAGACAATGCAGGGTGAACACATTGCTCAGATAATTGCAGCCCCTGTCATCATCCTGATTATCCTGTGGGCACCGCTTCGCGATTTCATCGGCCCATGTTGGCGTTCCTTCAACGCAGACGTAAGGAAGAAGCTTCCAACGAGGTCACGTTTTCGGTGAACACATCGACGCCTTGGCAGAATAGCTGCCCGTTAGTCGAGTTCATCGCCGCTCAAAGAGATGCGCCAGATTCAGTCGAGCCAAGAGTCTCCGTGTCACTCGGTCCCCTGCGCCGAATGGTCTCTCAGTTCGGGACGTTCGTCTATCGGCTACGGAGTTAACGAGTCAGTGGGCCTAGCTAATCTTTTGGGTATATTGAGCCAGTTTTGCACCGCCTCGGTATCCGAAGTTTGATATATCTGTCCCTGACCCTCAATTGATTGTTTTGCGAGGCCCAATCTCCGCTGAGGATACTAAGACCATGTGTCTATCCTTGCATCGTTTGAATTCGCAGTTGCAGAGCGCATTTCGGCTGCGAGATAACGTCATTTCCGTAAAGGGCGAGTGCGAGACGCTTATGGGCGCTGACAAGAATCTTGATCGCGTTCACTCCCTCATCGCCCGACACCGCGAATCTTGCGCATTATGCAAGCTGGACATGGCTTTGTTCGACATTTCTTTGCACACAAGAGGACGCACTCCGGCGTAATTGCCATCAGGGCAAGTTCGCGACCTATGACCCTTGGTTACACGCCCATCAGCCACCCATATATGTGTCTCAGCCATATCGCCAGGTATTCACTCGGTTCACCGCGCACCCGCGCATCTGGGCGCCTATCGAGCCTCCGCACACTCTGCGGGGAAGGAAGCAAGTCGGCGTAGTTGCCGATAACCCCGTTTTGCGGGAGGTTCGAGAGCGCTTCACGATCAGACTGAATCGTCACTGCTCTGAGTTTGCCACAAACCTAGCTCGCTTTAGCAGGCATCCTAGCTCCGCTGTAGCGGACGCGGAGGCGAAGGCTCGCCCCGTGGAAATCTTTTGGTAACGGGGGGAAAGTCTTTGCTTGTGTAATTGACTGCCATGCTGCTCGGTCTCCCGCTCATTCAGGCTCCCCTGTATCGTGGGCGTAGGCAATCCACCGAATTGCCTCCAGCCGATCTCGTCTAAGCTGCTGTTCTGTCTCACCTGCTTCCAGAATCTCTTGTTTACCTGGGGTCTTTTCAAATCGACGTGGGGAGATCAAAAACATGCGTACACCGCGAAATTTTGACGACATCGGCAACAGGCAGGATCGCCCCACCAAGACCACGAGGTCACAACGTGGGCACAGCAAAGAGAACGGCCTAGAGAACGGCCCTAGTATGTAGGGTATGAAGGGCGACCAGCAGCAGCGCATTCTTGCTGTTCTTTAGCCTTCCAAACCTTGTATTTATCCTCATCTTTGGCCTGACGAAATGCGGCTGATACAAGGCCGGCTTCAACACAGATGTCCATCCGACTCCCGTGTCGTTTGACAATGTCGTACTCATGCACCGCGTCCTTCGCCACTGAATTCCTCTCAACACCAACGAAGTACCAGATGATGGCCCCAAGGATTAGCAGAGTGAAAAAGCCCTTCACGGCGGCGGCGCCATTTGGAGCGGATTTGACAGACGTGGCCTGAGGTTCAGTGGGATTTATTGCAGGTAGCATAGTGGGAGGACTATACAACACGGTCTAAGGAACAGGCAGCAAAAAAAGGGATGCCGGGAGCCGCGTGATTACGGTGTCGTGACTACGTGTCTAGCCGCGCATCACAGCGCCATCAGGCGCTTCACAAACCAGAGCTGCCGCGCCATATACGCTTTCAGAAGTTCTTCCATTTGCATGGTGGATGGTAGTTGCCGAAAACCCCGTTTTTCGAGCACCTCATCGCGTCGTGCAGCGTGGGAACATCTTCCAGCTAGTCCACTGTCGCACGCGCCAAAGATCGCCCCGTTCAAACCATTCCATACGGCCATCGGTTCTGTGCTAGATTGGCCGAGAGCCATAAGTATGAACTTTGACGGGTCGAAGCTGCTTGTGATCGGAATCAGCTTACTGCTCGTCATCGCGCCCCTCATTTTCTGGGGCGCGTTGTACGTTACGGTTAGAAAGTGGTCGCTGGACTTGCAGTCACTGGTGCCGTGGTTGAGAGGATTCCGGTGGGTGGTGTGGAGTTGTGGACTCCTTCTCTTCATTGGCTACTTCGCGGGTGGCCACTACTCCTGGGTGTATCCAAGCGCGGTGGCCACCTTCTCAGCTGGCCTATATTTTCCTGAAAGATGGTTGAAGGAGCAACTTGCTCCGCCCAACTCGACCAGCTAATACCGCTGCCGCAAACTTAGCTGACAATCTGTACAAATCTCCCGCACCTCAAGAAGAACGATGGACGAATCGGACGTCGTAGCGCCTGCAAAGTTCTATAAGAAGGAAAGTCAACAAAAAACATTTCGCCTTCGGCTGAATTTTTGTTGATTTTCAGCCCCCTTGGGATTGAGCAGGATTGTTCTCGCATTCCGCTCCAAAGGCTCGGGACGCTGCGGACAACCGCGTAGCGCTTGTGGGTTCTTCCCCTGTGGTTCTCATACTCGATTGGCGACGATGCCAGTGACTTGTGAAACCAGCAAGCAGAACGTTGGTCATGTGCCAACCATGGTTCTATCTGGGACTCGCGGCCCATTGCTTTTTCAGGTTATCCGAGAGGGCCTAGGGTCGCGTAGGAGACTGGGTGCCCGAGGCACCACGCGTCTAACTTTGCAGTTGAGACTCGCTCTCGAACCCGAGTGTCTCAAGTACCGGGCAAACCACCGCTGGGATCGGATCCACGGGATGGAACGGAACTATGGGAACACTCAAGCTGTTTGTGGGTTCAGATACCTGGCGTCGAAGCTTACTCCTCTCTTCCAGACGATCAGGGTGATCGCGGCGATTTTGCGTGCCAGGGTCAGCCGTGCCATCTCGGGCTTTATTCCTTTGCCGATCAGAGCAGCGTAAAACTTCTGCAACGGCCCGGTCTTGACGGCGGCAACTGCTGAGGCGCTCTTGAACAGATTCTTGAGATCGGGATTGTGATTCGAATTGAGTCCGCGAATCGATGACTGCTTTTTGGATCGCTGCAGCTGTCCGTGAACGTACTGGTTCTCTGCGCTGTCGTGGGTTTCGATCGCCAACCCGCTGTAAGCCCAGAGCTGTCGCTTGGTGCGAAAGCGGTCCGGGGTCTGGAGCAGTGCGATCAGCAGGGCCGCCCGGATGGGGCCAATCGACGGAATCTGACTTAACAGCGTCGATACGTTGTGCTTCTTGCTCTCCAGCAGTAGCTCGCTCCGCACTACTAAGCGGAGCGAGCGCAAAGCGTCCAACTCTGCGTAGTAGAACTCTGCCCGGCGGCGCACGCCGGCCTCCTGGATCTTGCCCAGCCACTCCAGGCGATGGCGCTGTCCATAGACTTGCTTCCCCGCGCAGGGAATCGCCCAGCTTCGATACACAGCCTTCACCCGGGTCATGACACGCGCCTGGTCTTTGGTGATGGTCAGATAGCTCCGCGCCAGTTCCTTCAAGGACCGCACTCCGTGCTCACCGTGGTAAACGGGCCGCAGCATATTCGAGTACAGCAGTTCGGCCAACTTCCGGGCATCGATTCGGTCACTCTTGCTGCCTTGCTTCAGATAGCCATTGCGACGTGGATCACACACCACAAGCTTCGTCACATGCGGCTTCAGCAGGTCATACAACCACGCAGCCCAGGTGCCCTCTTCAAACGTCAGATGCAGACTCCCGCGCAGCCCATGCATGAACTCGAGAATCGTAATCGCCTTGGTTTCGATGATGCTTTCCATCACCAGCTTGCCCGATGAATTTAGAACCGCGATCGAGATCGAGTCCTTGTGAACATCCATTCCGATATACTTCGTGCCTTCCATAGAAGAGTGCTCCTTTCCGGCGGCGAGATGGCAACCGCTCACAGCCTAGTCCTAGGGGCACCTTCTTATATTGCGTCACGTTTTCGGCAACTACGGTTCGATTGTTTCCGAAAACCCCGTTTTCATTCGCTCCATGCGAGGGGGCAATCAGACTTGCCAAGGAAGCTCTAGCGGAGATGTAATAAAGGCTGACCCTGACCGGGTTACCGACAACAGAGGGGGAGAGGTTTAACAGGCGCTTCTCCCCCTTCTGTTGTGGCCCTTCTCTGCGCTTGCCCCACATCGCGCCACGTTGCCCACACGCGACCGGAGGGTTGTCGCTCTCACTGGGAAGACCAGCGCCCCCCGACAATCAAGCGAACTTGCCGATAACCGCTTTTTTCGAACGCCAAGTCAGACGGTCACCCTGCTCTCCTCGCACCCTTTCAGCCGGTACGCTCCACGATCTAGAATTCGGTGTCGGTCTCTAGATCCCACGCATCGAGAAGGGCCTCAGGGACATATTTCCGGGTGCGATTGTGACGTGCCCAGTCTCGTAGAGCTCGCGAGCTAGCGTACTGATCTGGCGTCAAACCCAGACTCCTTACGACCTCGTCGAACGACGACGAAACGGTAGCGGGTAATGGGGTCATATCGGGCTTTCCCCAATTTGGATTGCCGCGACGCTTCGCCATGTTCCTCCGAATCGGCTATACGACCCAAGCTTCTACACTCCGAGAGGCTACCCAAGCCGCGCGTAAGACTGCAATACAACTAACGTCTCTATGGACGGTTTGCCGTCTGCATTCAGCCATCGTGGCTTTAGCTCTCTCGTCGTTTCAAAGCCGCTCCCTTATTTCTTATTTCTTGCTTGCCCACCACTCACCGGCCCAATCATCGCTCGCTGAACCTCCCGAAAAGTCGTGCCAGCTCAACCGGTCGTTGCAACACTTATCTAATCAGCTGATCCACAAATGCTTACCCTGAAGACTCGAACTGATTGGTTCTTGGATCATGACGAACGGTCGAATGGCAAGCGTTTGAACACGATCGTGGTATTCGCATCGATCATTTCCTGTTACCGCCCTCACTGGCTGATAGATTGGTCTCATGCGAAATTGACAGAGGTGCGCGAGCACAGATAAAAACCGTCTGACCACGCGCCGATTATCGTCAAATTGCGGTAGCCGATGTCATCTTTGATGACCTAGCGATGTTGTTCGTTTTTAGGATCACTGGCGGGTTCAGTGCAGGAGCGGCTGCTGGAAGTCCACCTCATCGACGGAACCTATGAATTGTTTCGTCACTATTATGCGCTCCCTTCCATGCGCGATAGTGAAGGGTTTGAGGTTGCTGCCGTGCGCGGTGTGCTCGCATCAATCTTGAAAATGATAGAGGATGGCGCCACTCATATAGGAGTCGCGACCGACCACGTCATAGAATCTTTTCGCAACCGAATGTGGCCGGACTATAAGACCGGAGCAGGAATTGAGCCGGATCTATTTGCCCAATTTCCCATCCTTGAAGAGGCCCTCGTCGCGCTGGGGATAGTCGTGTGGCCCATGGTCGAGTTCGAAGCAGACGATGCGCTCGCTGCAGCTGCATTCTTGGCAGCTAAGGATAAAAAGGTGGACCGCATCTTCATTTGCACACCGGATAAAGACCTTTCGCAATGTGTCCAAGGTACTCGAATCGTACAACTTGATCGAAGGAAACGACTGATACGCGACGAACCCGGCGTAATCGCAAAGTTTGGGGTTTCGCCCGCTTCTATACCGGATTACTTGGCGCTGGTAGGCGATGCAGCCGACGGTTATCCCGGATTGCGCGGATGGGGAGCGAAGACAGCCAGTGCGGTTCTCGCGCGTTATGGCCATCTCGAACAAATTCCGAGAGATTGGCGCGAGTGGGGACTTAACCTTGCGAGTCCAAAATCGCTCGCAGAGACACTCTTACAGAATCGGAAGTTGGTATTTCTGTTTCGCGACTTGGCGACGTTGCGAACTGATATTCCTCTCTTTGGTTCGGTTCAGCAATTGAAATGGAACGGAGCTACATTAGACTTTCCTGCGTTCGCCGCACGCCTCGACGCTTCCCTAAAATCGAAAAGATAGACTTTAGGCATTCGCAGTTAAGCGCCTGTCTATTAATGACGGCTCTGCAAAGGGACGCTCACGTTGAGATAAAACAAGTCGTTCGCGGAAGTCCAACGTTGTTTGCTCGTGGCCATCCGGATGCTGCTCCCGCCATAGCTGAAGCAAGAGTGGAGGCATCTGCGAAAGTACAGCTTTTGTCCGTCCCACCTTCGCATGACAGCCAGGACAAAGCGAAATCATCAAGTGTAGGAGAGATTTTCCGGGGACCCGATGATGGACAACGATCGAGCGCTTCCGCCTACCGGAAGCCCCACAAACTCGGCAGCAGTGTCCGTCGCGCTCCAGAACTTGCTCTCGCAGCCCGCCGAAATATTCATCGTCCTGACGCTTCATGGTGTAGCAGCTTGCACATAGACCTAGCGCAAGGACCTTCTCGCGTCCGCAGCGGCAATGCAGCGCCCGCTGTATTCCGGTCTTTGACCGGTTAGCCTTCACCGCGTGCCAACCCTACATTGATGTCCGCGGCGATCCAGCCTTCCTTCCAAGGTTGTGTCCGAGCTTTATCAAATGAGATTCCATTTAATCTAGCGTCACCTCCTGCATCGAATAGAAGTCCCCACGTATTCGTGTAGTCGTCTTCCCTGCCCTCCGCGAGGACACTGTCATGCCGGGCGAGTTCGAGTGCCTCAGTATCGGCATCTTCCCAGCCGCATTGCCAGGAATGGTGTGCATCCTGTGGGATGGGAATCGCAGCAAGACGCGCCCGGTATCCCGCTACGTATTCGATCGGTTTCCACGTTTTCAGAGCCTCGAGTCCAGGATGAATCATGATTACCTCCGGTGCCTCGGTCTATTTTAAGACCCCAGCGAGCGATTTACTACTCGAAACGGCTATAAAGCTTCTCGCCCTTTTGTCAGCCACTCGCTTTCAAGGTTCCCGATCGCGTTCGCGGCAGACCGTTGAGCGAGCAAAACCAGGGTGTCGAAAGAACGCTTCTTACCATCCGGCAGGGTCATCACGAAAGCTCGCTCCCGATCACCTTCGGGCAGTTTCGGCTTAGTCACAAGCATCATCGCCCATAGACACAGGCAGCGGGAATTGCAGAAGTACATCTCCCCTTCTTCATCACTGACGGTGTAGGAGCGAGATGGAACGGCAAGCATGTCGTAGGAGCAGATTTGTCTCTTCATGGCGGAAGATAGGAGATCCGTTACTTGAATTTTCTCATTTGGCGGGAGAAACCCGCCCCCCAGCTCCAGCGGGGGATGAATCATCGTCTTGCGATCCAACCTCAACGACCTCGTTTCGAGGTTGTTACGAAACTCGCTTTCGTGCGGAACGAGGGGCGTCGGCGTCAGCCAACTCAGAGTTTTAGCTTGTCATTGCTTCGTGACGCGACTCGGAGAGACCGCCACTCGAACTTCACCGAGAGCCCCGTCTCTCCGAGCCTTAGAGCGGGCGGTTGCAACGATGAGCACCAGTTTCAATCCGTTCGAATCAAGTACGCTTGAATAATCATGACTACACTCCTCCGCGGCGCGGGCCGAGCCGGACAATGCGAGTGAGCCGACCGCCATTCCAGAAAGTTGAGTAAAACGTCTGCGTGTCAGCGTAGGGCGAGACACGGAATTGGCATAGTTCTTTGTAGCTCCGATTGAGTTCAATGAAAAGCGAGTGCAGTTAGAACGGAATGGTCCTATTACAGCGTGCAAACAGGATGGTCAGTTAGTTAGAAACCTGGCCAACGAGATTAAGATCAATCGCAACGTCATTCTCAGCTTTCCAGAACATGAAGCTCGGGTTCTTGAGACCCCACTGAACATAGGGAACGACGAATTGCGCCCTCGCCGTTGCCTTCGATCCATCCATGTGAATCTGCATCGGAATCGTCAGGTCGTGAGGATTGCCGAGTAGGGTGAACACTCCGCTCACCTGAATGGTTGAGTCGCCAGAGGGCGCGATTGTCCCGGTGTAGGTTTCGGGCGCAAAGGAGACGGTCCTGTACTGATCCACCTTGAGAATGTCCTTATTCATCTTCTTATCGCGGCTGTCGTTACCGGTCTTTCCGCTACCGGCCAGTACGGTCACCGAACCCGACATCTTAGGATTTCTGCGGTCAAACTCAATCGATCCAGATTGAATGTGAAAAGTGCCGTTGACTACCTCGTGGGTCGTGTTGAGCGTCATCTTGACCTCGCTGGCATCCGAGTTGACGGCGAAGGTCTGATGCTGGGCGAGTGCGGCCGGAGTGAATATGAGCGCGAGGGCTACGACTGCGAAGGATTTCATTGCATCATCTCCCCCTAAAGGGTTTAACTGCCAAGAGTTGTTTTGGCGTTGCTCGATTTCAGTTGGCGAACGCCTGTGGAGCAACAGCGGCGGGCTGGGTGACACGCGTGAGTCTAGCCGTTACGCGCATCGCGCCGGGCCAGACCCTGAGGCAGAACGGCAGTACAGCGCGCGCGAGTGCATTGTTTAAGCCGTCGGCGGCGACCTCGGCAAGACGCATCTGGGGCAGCATTGCGGAGCGCAGTTTCGGCTGAAAGACCGGCGCCGGCTCCGCGGCAAGATAGGCAGCGGCGGCACGGCGGGCAGTATGCAGGGCGATGGATATGCCATCGCCGGTGAACGAGGGGATTACGGCTGCCTGATCGCCGATACAGTAGAGCCCATCCTCGGTTGCGCGGCGGAGATAACCATACGGGATATGAGTGATGGTGATCGGTTTGTCGAGCAACGGCTCCGCACCGGCAAGCCGCATCGCGAGGTGTGGACAGTCCTGCTGCATCTTCGCAAGGAGGCCCTCCCAGCGAAGACCTGCACGTGCAAAATACCGTCGTTGCACCACACAGCAGAAATTCGTAATGCCGTCTTCCACCGGCTGGATACCACCGTAGCCTCCGGAATAGAGCGTCAACTCGGAGGCGTCCGCCAGGTCAGCGGTCTGGGCGGCAGACAGTCGGTAATACATCTTGAAGGCGACCCATTGGTGGGGGTCCTTCGGGCGACTGTGGCCGCGCAGATCGTGCTTGCCCGTGGCGTGAAAGGCGGTTGGAGCTTCGTATGTGGTGCCATCGTCGAGAGTAGCCTGCCAGAGGTCGGCGGTCGCTCGGCTGAGCGACTGCACACCGCGACCACGCTTAACACGGACTCCTGCGGCGATGGCTGCGGCGATGAGCGCTGTATCCAGCGCTTTGCGCGTGAGCGAGGCCGCGGGAAAAGGCAGCGGAGCCTCCGCCGCGCGTCTGGCTGCGGCAAGGCGAACATAATCGATGGGCACCGCGCCAAGAGAGGCCACGTCGATGCCAAGTGCGTGTAGGTCTTCAAGGGCCTCACCGCTTAGGAATTCTCCGCAGACCTTATGGCGCGGTGTGGGCTCGCGCTCGATCAGCGTGACGCTTCGTCCCTTTCGAGCGAGCGCGATCGAAGCCGCACAGCCTGCCACTCCACCACCGAGGATCAGTACTTCGTCTTGCAAAACATTCTCTCCTAACTCAACGGGTATTCAATCAATTTCGTAGAGGACTCCATCGTTCTAGTAGACGTCCAGAAAACAGTTCGGAACGCCATTCTGTACAAATCGTCATTTTGGAGTCGGGAGAGCGCTGGATGGATGGAGACGTCTAAGGTGTTAGAACGAGGTATTTGATGAAGAGAAACGATGCCCTGGTAGCGGCTTTTTTCGCGATAACTTTGTGTGCCCCTGTTCCGGCTGAACCTGTTTCAGTAAGACATATCCAACGCCCGATGCATCGGTTTATGGTGGTGCGCTCAGAGGATGAAAAAATAATCGCTAACTGCGAGTTTTCGCAGGCCGTGCAGGGCGATGAAGTGACGATGCGCCTGATCTATAAATTTGTGGATGGGTCGATTGACGATGAGACAACCACATATAGGCAGCAGGGCACATTTCGATTAGTACGCGACCATCACATACAGAAAGGGCCGTTCTTTGTGAAGCCAGTCGACTTTACGGTGGAAGCCGCTACCGGAATAGCGACCAGCCGCACAGCGGACAAGAATGGCAACATACACGTCGAGAACCACCACATCGACGTGCCGGATGATCTAGCGAATGGATTTGTTGGAACCTTGCTGCTGAATGCGCCGCAAAATACGGCGCCGTTTCGGGTGCGGATGCTGGTGCCAGTCAACGGCGCACGATTGATTCGAATCCTGATCTCTCCGGAGGGCGAGCAGCCGTTTCACACGACAGGACAGACGCGTAGCGCGATGGTATTTCGCATCCATCCGGAGTTAGGCGGCATCGTGGGCATAATTGCGTCGCTGATCGGCCTTCAGCCGAAAGATGTAATGGTGTGGGTATTGGAGGGTCAGGAGCCTGCGGTGGTGAGGATAGTTGGACAGCTAGGTGGGTACGGGCCTGTGGTCAACTCGGAGTTGGAGGGGACCAGCTTCGGGAAATAGAACATTTTGCAAACCCACATCTCAAAATCTCATACCCCCTAGTCGACGATCAGTCACGACGGGTGGTGAGTTCGTGCCAGTTGAGGCCGAGGTCCACGATCAGCAGCGAGGCAAGTGTGAACGCAATCACGCCGACCGCGGATAAGACGTCGCCCAGGTGGCTCCAGTAACGCGGCCAGAGGTTGAGCACGCGGCTGGAGACGAAGGTAAACGTGACGGCATAGGAGCGGGCCATCCATTGGCGGTGCTGTGTGATTTGGCGGTTGCGCGCGGTCATGAAGGCGGCAGTGGTGCAGACCATCCAGGCGGCGGCCTGCATGGAGGTTCCGGGAAGGCCCGGGCGGCCGGCTGCGAGAGCGATCCCCGTGAAGGAACCAATAAACACGGAGATGACATAGATGCGGCCGAGGATGCGATGGAGTTGGAGGTGACGCTGCCGGATCCGCGAGGAGAAATTGATGGGGCCGATCAAAAGAGCGAAGATTCCGGCGAGTGTATGCGGAATGAGGAGATGGCGGTCGGCAATGACCTGCAGACGGTAGGCGTGGTACATCGGATAGTCGGTGATGAGTAGCAGCTCTGAGGTAATGAAGACGAAGAGTACGGTGAGACCAAGCGAGACCCAGAGGATAGTCTTGAATCTGGAACCGGCGGAGCTGGGCGCTAGCAGAGTGGAAATTGGCATTATTCGCTTCTAAGATGGTTAGACGTGATGAAGTGCGCCATGAGGGCCACGCGGGCGAGAGGCTTCATATCTCTTAGTCTAACGAGACGCTTCAGAATCATCGATGTCACTTCCACCGCCCCACGCATAACCGTCCCGGCCGCCACCGCTCCACCGTCACCGCCTCTCGCGCGACCTGAGCCGCAGCCAACAGGCGTACCCAATCCTCCTTCCGGAAGGCCCGCCGGAACGACACCGGCCCATCATGCCGCACAAGCCAGTGCCACCGCACCCACCCAAACATCCGACTACTCCACTCCGACCGCTCCAAATCATTGATAAACCAACCTACCTGCACGGTTGCTTCCATCCACCTCATCAGCGCGACGATCTCCTCGTCCTCCAGATGATGTGCCAGCAGCGAGTTCACGACGATATCGACCGGCTTCTTCGGTCGATACTCCAGGGCATCGCCGGTCACCCATTCGATTCCGAGCTCCTTTGGCGTGGACTCCGCTGCTGCACGTGCCGCATAAGGATTCAAGTCGATCCCCGTTAGCTGCACAGCAATGCCCCGTTTCAGTGCCCAACCTGCAATCTGCCGCAGTAGATCGCCACCGCCACTGCCCACATCGACGATGTGTACCGGATCACGCAATCCATGCGGCAACCGCTCCAGCCAAGCCAGCGTCGGCCGATAACCCAGCAGCCAGCGATTGACTGTTTCCAGACTGCGCAGGCAGTCACGGAAGTCCTCATAATTACAGTCACCATCCATCAGCTCCGGCAACTCACGTGGAGAGACCCGCCGACTGAAGTCGATCTGTGCACTAGACCCCATGGAAGCGCATCGTCTCCGCTGTTAACCCCGGCCCAAACGACATCGCACACCCACGCTGCCCCGGGCGCGCTTGCTGCATTATTCGCTGCAACACAAACATCACCGTCGCCGACGACATGTTGCCGAAGCACGATAGAACTTCGCGCGACGCTGCCAGCGCATCCGTCGGCAGTTCCAGTCCCTTCTCCACCGCATCCAGGATCGACCGTCCGCCGGGATGCACCGCCCACAGGTCGATGCCATCGCGCTCGGCCATCAGTTCGCTCTCATGCAGCGCGCGGCCCAGCTCTCCCGGCACCTGCCCGGAGAGCAGCATGTCGAACCCGAGATCGCGAATCTTCCAGGTAATCAGCCCACGTGTCTCCGGCACCATCACCGCCTTGAAGCTGTCCAGCGCGAGACCCTGCTCGCCAGCAGTAATCAGGCTCGCCGCCGCGCCATCGGCAAAGACCAGGAAGGAGAGCACCTGCTCCAGCTCCTGCGTTTCCTGGAAGTGCAGCGTACACAACTCCAGGTTGACCATCAGAACACCCGCCTTCGGATCTGAGCGCACAATGTGCCGCGCCAGCTTCAGTGCATTGATCGCGGCATAGCATCCCATGAATCCAACCATCGTGCGCTCCACGCCCGCCGAAAGCCCGAGGTGGTCGACGATCTCAAAGTCCAGCCCCGGCGCATAGAGCCCCGTGCAGCAGGTCACCAGCACATGCGTAATACCGGAGCGTTCCTTCTCATTGAGCGCAAGCCGGTCCACGGCCTTCTTCATCAGCACCGGAGCGCTCTGCTCAAACGACTCCATACGGCGCGCCGTGTTGGGAAAGTTGCCTAGCCGGTAAAACTCATGCGCGTAACGCGACGAAAATTGGGCGGAACCTTTCTGCGGATCGAGAAACGAATAGCGATGCGCGATGTCGGCGCGGCTCACCATGCGGCGGAAGACCGTGCGTAGCCGCGGGTCGGCGAGCATCTGCTCGGCGAAGACGACGAAGGCGTCATGCACATCATGCTCTGGTACGGCAGTGGCGATGCGGTTCAGGTAAGCCGTAGTTATGTGCAATAGGCCCTCAGCCCGGGTTATAGGGATTAGATGTCGAGTGTGTCTCGGGGAAGCTGGACCACGAAGAGACGACGATCCAGCGACAGTCGACTACTTGAGGGAACAGGCTCCGTATTCTCCAATACAACGGCTACTCTTTGAGACGAGACCTTTGTTCTTTTGATAGCACTTTGCAGCACGGGAATAGGATGACGATTTGTTCATGGAGGACGCAATCACCCGTGCGGCAGGAGTCCATATTCCGGCTATCCTGGTTTTTGTATAGCGTTTCACGACTCGTTTATTGCTGAGGGGAGAAGCAGATGACACAATCGTCATCTTGCAGCCTCTTGGAGTATGCAACTCATGAATCAAATTGTCTTACCATGATTTATGCGACTTCTGCTGGTCGAGGATGAACCCGAGATTCAGGATTTCCTAAAGCAACCACTTGCCGATGCAGGTTACGAGGTGGATGCCGCCAAGGATGGGCGATCCGCCATCCAACTCGCGTCTGGAAAGAAATATGACGTTCTGATCGTCGACCTTGGGCTTCCGGATCAAGATGGCATTGACCTGATTCTTCAGCTTCGACGGTCTGGCGTTAGCAGCCCCGTATTGATACTTTCAGCCAGAAGATCGGTCGACGATAGGGTCAAAGGTCTGGAACAAGGTGGTGACGATTACCTGACAAAACCCTTCGCACTCGCAGAGTTGCTAGCAAGATTGCGTAACCTATTGCGACGTAATCTTGGTACGAGTGAGGAGGCGACCCGGCTCCGCGTACTGGACCTGGAACTGGATTTCATCAACCGTAGAGCTTCTCGCGGTGAGGAGGTCTTAAGTCAAGTCCGCAAGAATTCGTGCTTCTGACGTATCTATGTCGACATGCTGGGCGTGTTGTTACTCGATCGATGCTTCTCTCCGAAGTGTGGGGAATGCGAATTCAACCTAACACCAATGTTGTTGATGTACATATCTACCGGCTGCGCGGCAAGGTGGATACAGAAGGCCGTGAGCCGCTGATTAGGACTTTACGAGGTATTGGCTATGTCCTTAAAGATCACTAATCCCGTCATGCATAGCGCCGCATGGCGTATTTCTCTGTGGGCAACGCTTGCATTTGCTATTGGAACCATGTTGGTTTTTGCGATGCTTCATCGCTTCGTCGCGAACGACATTCAGCGACGGAGTGACGCCTGGCTCTCTGGAGAGGTTGCGGTCCTCGGTGATGTTGCTGGTCGAACGCCGAAAGACCGCCTCTACGGTAGGGTCGTGAAAGAAGTAGCAGAACTTGCAAGCAGAGAGGTGCCCGACAAACTCCGCTCCAGCAGCAATGAGAACGACTCCGTCTTCTTTCTTCAGGCTGGGGACGACGGGACTCTGAAACTTTGGGTAGGTGCCGGTGACGGGATGCCAAACTTAGCCGCGATTCGCGAGCGCAAGTTCATTTCCGACGTTCCCTACGATTTGAATGTCAAAGGATTCAAACATCCCTTTCGAGTAGCATCGGTACGGCTTGATGATGGGAGCCACATCTATCTCGGGCTTTCGGAACGAGATGAATTGCGTGTGCTGAGGAACCTCCGCTACCGTTTTTTCTGCCTCTGGCTGCTCATCGTGCTTTTCGGTTCCGTGATTGTGTTCTTCGTGACCAGACGTATGCTGGGCCATGTTCGCGAGATAACCGAAGCAGCATCCCAGATTGGGCAATCTGATTTGAGCAGCAGGGTTCCGACCAGCAAGCGGAACGACGAAGTAGGGCACCTGGCGCTAACGCTTAACCGCATGCTGGATCGGATAGAAAGCTCGATGCATCAACTGCACACCATCACTGAGTCCCTTGCCCACGATCTTCGTAGCCCGTTGACGGCAATTCGGGGAAAACTGGAGATCGTTCTATCGGGCGATTTAAAGGTCGAGCAAAGTGAGCCAATCGTCTCGGCCATCGATGAACTGGATCGACTAACGGAATTCCTAAATACTTCGCTTGATGTTGCTGAGGCGAAAGCTGACGCGCTTAGGCTTTCGCTCACAGAAGTCGATCTTGATGAACTGATTCGAGTCATGATTGATCTGTACGAGCCTTGCATGTCAGAGAAAGGGCTTCGAATGAATTTGCGCAGTTCTGGTCCTGTCACTGTACTGGCAGACGCCGCTCTTCTGCATCGAGTGATCGCAAACCTTCTCGATAACGAACTTAACCACTTGCCCGCGTCATGCACCGTTTCCATAAAACTTGGCGCAAGCGAGGACGCTGCGACGCTGATTGTGGAGGATGATGGTCCGGGATTTGCTTCGGAGATTGGCGTCCACATGTTCGAGCAGAGGGTGAAAGGAAGAGACTCCAAGGGGCATGGCCTTGGGCTTGCATTTGTTGAAGCCGTAGTGCGCGCTCACGGAGGAAGCGTGACGGCGTCGAACCGTCCAGAAGGAGGGGCATTGCTGTCGATTTCCTGGCCTCGTGAGACCGGAGAGAAGATCGCAGCTCCTCATTCTCTGACACTGGTCAACAGGTAACGACCTCGTTTCCTTCCCGCAACGCCTTCCCCAGAACAACTGCCAAATCATTCTTTCTGCGTCGTGCAAAGCAAGGTAGTCGACATGTTAGCCTTTGGACCGCTTGCGCGTTAGAGCGGGCCGATGTGTCCTAATAGGCTCTTTAAGCTTCGCCATTACATGTGCGATAACGAAGAAATCGACTCTATTCCGACATTATTTCGCGAGGTATCTGACGTAGGGTTGGGGTATACCCTACCGCGACACCAATCCGCAGTCACTTTGCTGAATGAATCACTTCCAACAATCCAGCAGGAATGCGCTTCAGAGGATCGATAGAACTCTCACTAAGCGCATTGCCCTCTTCTCATAATTGATAATCGCGCTTCGTAAGACAGTAAGACTGCGATTAAAGTCATTGTCGTCATTGTTTGTTGGAGCTTCGTTATGACGGCGACGCGTTACAGTATGAGCACCATGAGAAATCGGTTGGGCTCAACTCTCAATTTGCTGCTCTTTGTTCTTGTAACGCTGCTGCTGACTTTCGGGTGGACCAACTTAAGAAGTTGGCATCGGCAACGAGAAAACCCGATCTTTCCTTCCCTTCCCTCCGCCTTTGCTGACAAGATGCCTGTACGCGTCATCTGGGCGTGGGAGGAGCCAGAAGATCTGCATACGCTGCCGTCGACCCTTGGCGTCGCCTATCTGGCGGAGACCCTGCTGATTGGCGACCAGATCGTTCCCATGCCGCGGCGGCAACCGCTCAGGCCAGCGCCCGGTTCTCCCATAATGGCAGTCGTTCGCCTTGAAACCAGGGATGGCTTCACCGACACCAGTGCCCTTCGTTCTGATGTTGTCGAACGACTTGTCCGGATAGCAAAGCTCGATGGTGTACGCGCACTGCAAATTGATTTCGATGCGACTAATTCTCAGAGGCCGTTTTATAAGGCCCTTCTGCAGACGCTGCGACCGCAATTGCCCCAGGGAATGCCACTTTCGATCACGGCCCTCGTCAGCTGGTGCGGTGCCGGTTCCTGGCTCCATGGACTTCCAGTCGACGAGGCAGTTCCGATGCTCTTTCGAATGGGTGGCCCAAGGAAGATGAACTCATCTGGTAGCCAGGTATATCGGTTCGCAGAACCGCTCTGTCGAACGAGCGTTGGACTCGCCACGGACGAGGGTTGGCCCTCCAGCGTCGTCACGTTGAACTCAGCCACACGCCTATATTTCTTTGCCCCGCGATCTTGGACACCGTCTCAGCTTTCCGCGGTCGCATCTTACCCCATCCTCTCCCTCGATCAGGAGCTCTCCCAATGAAGTCGTCAGGTCGACTCGCCATCCCCCTATCGGTTTTTTTTGCATTTGCGGCCTGCAGCAGGGCCTGTGGTCCCTTCTTCACGGAGGCGGTGTTCGTCCAGCGCACAGGGCCGGACGGTCCCTATGCTGCCTATGTTGGTGGACGCATTGGCGTTCCTCAACCTGGCTATCGTATCCGGCATCTTGTTGTGGCCTATGACTGGTTGAACGGGCACGGTCTCAGCCCCGCCGAACAGCAGCAGGCTATGGAGCTTGAATCTACGCGCATCCCATCCTCTCTGCAGCGTGATTCACCAGACGCATCAGCCGGCCTTACCGCATGGGTTGCGGCGCGTCAGGCCTCTGGTGTTGCAGGCGGGCCGCGTGATGTGGCCGCCCAACCGAGCCAGCCCTGGACCGCGAAGACCGCTCTTCAAAGTCTCGCCACCGACCTTCCTGTACCAAGCGATCCATACCAGACATTCCCGAACTGCCTCTCAGATGCATTTGCCACGGCTGCCGAAACGCTGAGGTCACGGAAGGCAGCGCACGCCGACGATCCTACAAGCTTTTCGGATTGGGTCCATGGGCAGGATGCAGTCTTCACCCACTGCGGTGACGCCGGAAAAGACTTGCCGGAGCCGCCGTCGAAAGATGCTCCCACGTGGCTTCGACAAGACCGTGCCTACCAACTTGCGGCGGCGAAGTTCTACAGCACCGACTACAATGGCGCGATTGCTCAACTGCGCCTCATCGCTCAAGATAGCAGCTCTCCATGGCATCAGACTGCGCGCTTCGTCATCGCACGCGCCATGATTCGGCGAGCAACCGTTGGCCAGACCTCCGACTTTCCCGCCACAAACCTATCGCGCGACCCATCCAGAGAGCAGTCCATTTACCAGCTGCAGCGAGACAACGCCACACGTCTGGCCAAACGATCGGTCAGCTTGACCCAAGCGCGCGACCTGCTGCGCAGCATCCTGGCCGACCCAACGATGACCGGTTTTCATGCTTCAGCGACGGGTCTGCTTGATTTGGTCATGCTGCGGCTAGATCCCGTCACCCAAGCCCAAATCCTGTCCAAACGTTTGACAGGTCCGGGCCGGCCACAAATACCAGGTGTGTTCCGTCAGGCACTCATCGACCTCAGCTACTTTCCGAATGGAGTTGTACCAGAGGAAGGAGCCGAGTCCAAAGTTTCGCCACCTTCCGGTCAGCGGGAGCAGCTTCTTCCCTGGATACGAGCAATGAGGAACGCCGGCCACAATCCAAGGCGGGAATCTCTTTTTGTAACCTACGACGCGATCCAGAAGGATGACCTGCGCACCTCTGAGGCAGAACGTACGGCCTTTCTTGCGTGGCAGCAGACGCACTCCACCCCTTGGCTTATTGCCGCACTGACAGCAGCGCAGCCGGGCAGTCAGCAAGTATCGGAGTTGCTACGCGCCGCGGCCACTGTACCGCCAGATTCGCCTGCATTCCTCATTTGCGTCTACTCTCGCCTCCGCCTAATCGAAAGCACCCCAGCCACACGCATCGAACTGAAAGATATTCTGCCGGTGCTCTCTCGAGATCAATCGCGTTCGACGGTTAATCTATTCACCATGCTGGACCAACGCAGCGCGCCTACGCTCTCTGCATTTCTATACAACGCGGGCAACCTGCCTGCTGGTTTTATCACCGATACGGACGACCCGGATCCGCCCGGTACAGATCCCAATCCCAAGGCCCTCTGTCACATGAATTCGTCGGAAGCGGAAACGCGGCTCTTCGATCATCAGGCAGCCACAATCCTGAACACCCGCATGCCGCTGTCCTTGCTGGCGGAGGCTGCAGAAAGCCAGTCGCTTCAGCCGAACCTCCGCTTCCAGATTGCGCAGGCCACCTGGGCCCGTGCCGTCCTGCTCGGTGTACCCCAGACCGCACAGCGCATGTCGCCGCTCCTGATCACCTGCTACCCTGCCTGGAAGCCATGGCTCGAGGCCTACGATAGACCGTCAACTCCGGACGATCGTGAGGCAGCTGGCCTCCTCTCCCTAATGCGCTTCGCGTCCACAGAGCCGATCGTGCGAGATGGTGAAGAGCGGCCCGATGGCTTCGCAGCCTATAGCCAATACCGCGACAACTGGTGGCAGGAGAGCAAGAAGGGCGGACCGCCGAATCCTGATCGAACAAAGAGTGCGGACGGCACCGTGCTTCAGACCTTCTTTGGCACAGTACCCGCAACCCAAGCTGAACTGCCTAACCCGCCGTTCCTAAAAGCCACAGATATCATGGTTGCGAAACGGGAGATCGACCTCCTACGCACTGTTCCGGGCGCCTCCGATTACTTTGCCGAAGCCGCACTTGCCTGGCAGAGAAAACATCCCTCCGATCCCCGGACGCCCGATATCCTGGGCTTTGCGGAGCGTGTCATCCGCAACGGCGTCCGAACCGATAAGACCAGTGAGCTGAACCACCAGCTCTTCCTCGTCCTACAAGCCAAATACCCGAACAGTGAATGGGCGAAAAAATACACAAGTTGGGAATGAGAAGTTCACTTAGGTAAGCGACGCTCCTAGGCAGTTCCGATAGCGAGTCTTCTGTATAGTGGAAACGTCAATCCTTTGGGATGTCGTCTGCGCGCACTTGAGCTGCAAGCTCTGCCCGAATGGGAGCGAGGCTGCGGACGATCCCTGAGTAGAACGTGATGCGATCCACGGGATCAAACCGAACAGCGTACCTCGTGATGAGGGCCACTACACGTTCGGCAGCACGTACATCGTCTCCAGGTTCGACCAGCTTGGGTGTCATTTAGTGCCGGCCCGAAGGACGCTCAGCAGTGTGGTCAGATAGGACTCAATGCCCATCTTCTGGACGAGCTTGGCATTCGCCTCGATCCACTTCTCCTCCGTCACGACCGGTGGGTCGGTGAGACAGTAGTTTGGGTTGATGAGTGTCCTGGCGACAGAATCCTCAGTCCACGGCTGGTCCATAGAGCACCTCGACGAAAACTATAGCAGCACTAGTGCGGAGAGACTCTTCCCTTCTCTCTCTCTCTCTCTCTCTCTCTCTCTCTCTCTCTCTTCTTCTGAAAAAGCGGCGCCCCCGACGAAGACAGCCAGAACACACGCTGTTTCGCAACAGCCACGCAACTGGTTGATCACGGACGTTCGTCGTGTATCAAGCGGTCGCGCACACGATGCAGCGCCTGCAGATCGGGCTGGTCATCTGTCTTGATCGGCACGAAACGCATTTTCTGTCGATCGACAGCCTTCGCGATAGCTTCTGCATCAAGGAAGTCGTTCTTGTTGGACTTCACAAATGGCCTCACGAACCGAGCCGAAATGAGCTTCACGTCATGGCCCTCTTCGGAGGGCCATCTTTTGCCTTGCTGTGCCGCAAATAGCCTGAGAGCATGGCTGGCATGACTTTGATTCAAAGGATCGCTCTCATGCTAGGTGGCAGTGTTGCTGCCATTCTCGCGCTATTTGTTGGGTCATTCATGGTATTCGGTGGCCTGTCCCGGTTGGCCTTCAGGAAAGTATCATGCTGAGATTCAGCTTCGAACACCACGGTCTGAAATTTTCTTGTCTCGATGCCGGCGGCAGTGGCCAGGCGTTCATCGCCCTGCACGCTCATTGGATGGAAGGCCAGACCTTCGCGTCGCTCGCAACCGCCCTGGCGCCGGAATGGCGCGTGATTGCTCTGGATCAACGTGGCCACGGTGACTCCGATCACGCGCCCACTTACGCGCGCAACGATTATCTCGATGACCTGCTGGGCCTCGTCGACCATCTCGGCCTTCGGCAGGCCATGTTGTTGGGCAACTCCCTCGGCGGCGTCAATGCTTACCAATTCGCAGCCCGTTATCCCGAACGCGTTCGGGCTCTGATCATTGAAGACATTGGCGCCGTCATAGCCGATGACACAAGCTTTGCGCTCGCATGGTCTGGAATCTTTAAAACCCGCGGCGATCTGGAGGAGCGCATCGGCCCGCGTTTCCTTCCTTACCTACAGGACTCGATTCGCTCCGTTCCCGCCGGTTGGCATCTTGCCTTCGATCCCTGCGAATTGGCGGCATCGCAGAAGTCGCTCAATGGCAATCATTGGAAGGACTGGCTCGCGACCGATTGCCCTGCGCTTCTTCTGCGTGGGCAGCAAAGCCGGGTCACCACGCAACAGCACATGGAAGAAATGGCAACCAGGAGACCCCGTACGCTGCTCCGGAATCTGGAAGGCGGCCATGTCATTCACTTTGATAACCCCGCCGGATTCGGTGCAGCGGTGAGGGAGTTTTTGGCGAGCCTTCCGAAATAGAATCCGAACCCCGATGCGGGGCAGTCCCATGGATTGGATGAGAGAGCGGCATCTTCAGACCGGGTCGCCGAAACCATACAGGCGGACTCAACGGCTCATCCATCAGTGCTTAGCTCGCAAGGCTCCGGATGGGCTTTTCGAGGTCGTCTTTACTCCGTAGCGCCTTCTCCATAATCCTTAAAGTCGACGAGCCTCAGATTGTCCCCGGCCTAGGCCAGACGTTCAGCCCCGATGGGGGATACCCCAAACCACAGTCGGCGGCTCTGGTTCGCTGCTCCAAAAGATGGATGCCTTGCGGCATGGATAGAGGACGTTGAATATTCGATTGACGCGCTCAATAATCATCGCCGCGCGCGCAGAAGCACGGAATTGCGGTGATAGTCGAGAAATGCACGCTGTCCCTCACTGAAGACGCCGACGTAGACCGGTAGCTCTGTCTCGACGCCCATGCGCCGCAATGATTCTGTATGCGCTACCGGGGAAACTATCAGTCTGCCCGCATCCTCAAAGCTTATGAAGCCGCCGTCGAAAAGGTGGTCGATGGATGGAGTGAGCAGGAGTCCGTTTTCCCCATTCAGGCGTTCCTCATTGCTCGAATCGCGCCACGGTTTGCAATCCCGTACAAAGCTCCAGCGGCTACCCTGGCTGCCACCAGCGCTAACGGAACTCCGATTCCCAAGGCAACGCAGGAGAGCAACATCCCTTGCCGCACCACCAGTCGTTGCACTCCACTCCGTGTTGCCCCCAGTGCCAACCGAATCCCAATCTCCCGCGTTCTGCTACTTACGGAATAGCTGATTACTCCATACAAGCCCACCGTCGCCAGCAGCAATCCCGCAAATCCGAAGATGCCGAAGACAACGGCCGCTACCCGAGGCAGAATCAACGCCTCGTTCACATGCTCCTCGATCGTCTTCTCGTCAAAGACGGCCAGTCGAGGATCTACCGCATGGATCTCGTTTCGCAGCGCCGTCGCCAGTTGCGCCGCGTCACCCGAATAATGCACCAGCAGCGAAAATCCGAGAGTGATATATTGCGTGTCTAGATTTTGTTCCAGCGAAGAATACAAGATTGGTCCATCCGGGTCGCGGATGGCACGTGATTTCGCATTTTTCACAACACCGACAATCTCGTAGGTCGCATCCTGGGCAAAGGTGCCGTTATATATAACATGACTAGCCACGCGCTCCCCAATTGCGTTCTCCTGCCAAACAATCTCTGCACAAAGGCTTCATTCACCACTGCCTGCTTCGGCGCGTTCGGATCGGTGGCATTGAGGTCACTCCCTGCAACCCGTGGTATTCCCATCGTGTCGAAGTATCCCGCAGTCACCTGGTATATGTCCGAACGTGGATCGAGTTCCGCATTTCCGGCGCTCGACGCGACGTGAAACTGGCTTCCCCACGACATCTGCGAAAGCGGAACGATGTCAGTACATGCGACTGACCTTGCACCCGGCAGCCCCGCCACGCGCTCACGCAGGCGTGTCATCAAAAGTCTCGTTTGGGCCGTCGTATATCCGTTATGCACCGGATCGATCGACGCCATCAGCAAGCCGCTCGAGCGAAATCCGGTCTCTGCCCCGGCTGACTTCTGCAGACTGCGCAGAAAAAGCCCCGTGGTGCATAGCAGCACGACGCACAAGGAAATCTGAAGCACCACCAGAATATTTCGCAGACTCCAGCGCCGTCCTGGCCGTTCCAGTGCGCTCTCTCCCTTCAGCGTATTCGGGAGCACTGGCCGAGATCCGGACAACGCCGGTCCAATCCCGCACAGCAGGCCTGCCCCAACACTCAAAAGGAACGCATACAGCATCACCCTCCAGTCCACGTTCAAACTCAAATCGAGCGGAACGGCTATGGGGAGATGAAAGGCGGTAAGACCGCGCAATCCCGCCACGCAAAGCCCCACACCGAACAGACCGCCTCCCAGAGCCAGCAGCGTGCTCTCAAGAAGCATAGGCCGTATCAGTTGGAATCGCGTTGCGCCCAGCGCAATCCGCACCGCCATCTCCCGGTGTCGCGCCGCGGCCCTCACCAACAACAGATTCGCGATGTTCGAGCCCGCAATACACAGCACCAGTAAAGCGACAACCGTCAACGCAGTGAGAAACACTGCAAACATGGCTCTCTGGGTCGGCAGCAAAGTGCCTGCCTCCTGTAGATGGAAACCGAGTCCCTTGTCAGTCGTCGGGTAAGCAATCGCAAATCGCTGGGCCAATGTATTCAGTTCGGCCCCAGCCTGCTCAAGACTCACTCCCGGTTTTAATCTCGCAGTGACACACAAACGGGCCCCCATCTGCTCCGCAGCCAGTTGCTCCCGTTCGCCAAACGGCACCCAGAACTCACCTTCGATCAACCGGTCGATCCCACGGAATCCACGCGCGGTAACACCAATCACGGTAAACATCTTCCCCGAGAGGGAAACCGTCCTTCCAACGATTCCGGCATCTCCATTGAAGTGCCGTCGCCACAGTCCATAGCTCAACACAGTCACCGGCGAGCGGTCCTCGTCACTATGGAAACCTCGACCCAGTGTCATCGGCAGTTGTGCCACGTCGAAAAAATTCGTGGTCGCGCTCTGCCCCCACACCCGCTCTGGCTCGCCCTGTCCTCCCAGAGTTGCCGGCAAAAAAATGTCGTATGCCGCCACGCCAGAAAAGGACTTCGCTTCATCATGCACATCGTCATACATCCGCATGGATGACTTGCTCACGCGCTGTCCGTGCTCATACGTCGGATAGATGTCCAGCAGTGTGGTCGGATCTCCCACCGGCGGCCCTTGCAGCACCAGTTTATTGACCGCGGAAAAGATCACAACATTCGCCGCAATGCCCAGCCCCAGCGAGAGCACAACCGTCAGCACTGTAGAAGGCGACTTCGCCAATCGCCGAAACGCCTGGCTCAAGTCCCGCATAAAACTATCCAGGATCGAAACCGTACCCTGGCGCCACACCTCTTCACGCACCCGCCGAGGACTTCCAAACTTCACGTAGGCCTGCCGTCGCGCCTCGTCGGCGGACATTCCTCGCTCAAGGTTCTCCGCGATCTCTTCTGCGAGGTGCAGCTCAATCTCCTGCTGCAACTCCGCATCGCTTCTCCTCCGTCGAAAGAATCTCCGCCATTCCATCACTGACCATCCTCGCGGGCCGGAATTTCGCCCATCACAAGTGCAATCGCACGAGCCATCCTCCGCCATCGACTGGTTTCCAGCGTCAACTGTCTCCGTCCGCCTGCGGTCAACCGGTAAAACTTCGCCTTGCGATTGTTCTCGCTCACGCCCCAGTGCGACGATACCCACCCGCGGTTCTCCAGCCGGTGTAGCGCCGGATACAGAGATCCCTGCTCTACGTCCAGCACATCCTCCGAACTCCGCTCGATAACTTTGGCAATCGTATGACCATGCGCATCTCCAGAGATCAGCGTCCGAAGGACCATCATGTCGAGTGTCCCTTTCAACATTTCGCTGCTGACCGGCTTTTTACTCGCCATGCGTTACTCCCATAGAACTTCTATGCAAGTCAGCATACACCAATAGAACTTCTAGGTAGACGCAAAATCTCCTGCGCTTCCAGGGGTGCCTCCGCAGAGCCCCCGCGGAACAGCAAGAGGAAAAACCCCTCGGTATTCCCCTTGGCCGCTTTTTCCGCTATGCCGCTCCGCTCCCGATATCTTTACTCAAAAGCAGTAGCCGTCGCCCACCGTGCCACATCCACAATCCCAGTGAACTGATGTTCTTCACGGGGACACCTCAAGAAAGGGAAATTTACGTACGCTAAGGACTCCTTAGTCGGCTATTTTCAGTGAGGGTTGGCGTTGTGAAGTCGTGTTTAGTTCAGGCGCACGATACGGAAGGTGTCGGGATCGTAGATGTGCAGGCCGTTGAGATGGCTGCGGAGTGGCACCGTAAAAGTGCCGATTCAAAAAACAAGGCGCCGAGGACTGTAGTCCACCGCGCCTGGAAGCCTGGGAGCTTAGGTTGGTACTCGCGTTCGGCACATCATCCGCCCATTGCGAATAGCATTCGTTGTTTCCGGTCACACCTACAGTTGGCGGCGGGCCTCATCCGCTTCTTCTGCCAGTTGGAGCAATACCCTCACCAGTTCAGGGTTGTTAAGTGGCTTTTGACCGCGGAATAGCCCGTCATTGACAAAGCTCATCACTGCGGCCTGGGCTCCGCCAAGTTTGGTTGAGGTCGGGCGAATGATCGCGACGGGCCCGAACTTTGGATTCAGGAAGTGGGTTGGCTCAGGCATGATCAGGTTAGCTTGCAACGTATCTCCATTCAACGATTCCGGATCAGTCTCCCCCTGGGCGTCCTGAAGGTTAGTGAATGTTACTGAGGAGTTGTTGGTCTTATCGAAGACAGTCAATGGAGTGGCGTTGCCGGCTTTGTCCTGCCAGGTTTGGAAGTGCATGGTCTCGCTCGGACCGATGCTCAACAGGATTCGCAGAACTTCCAGATTGGTCACGTGCTGAGCGAGTGTAGGATACAAGCTGGTCCCGCCTTGCTCGATGAACGCAAAATGGAATCCCGCGGTGAAGGCAATCGCCTTGAGCAGATCCGGGAAGGTTGATTGGGTTGGATCCGGGTTGATGACACTTCCAGCTGTGTCGTCATTGCTCCTCGGGATCGCGGTGTGCATTCCCACATTCAGGCTCGGAACGGCTTGAGCGAAGATCGCATTCGGATCGAAATCGGGATTGGTGATGCTGCGATATCGCGACCAGAAGCTGGTGTCGATGGTGAGTTGGGTAAGATTGGTGAGTCGTCCCACTTGCCTGGCCCCATCTGCTTTGCTGCTAGGCAACTGCGCGAACGGAGTCAGGTCAACTGGCTTGGCGCCAATCGATTCCAGGTAATTACTGAGAAATCTTGCGTGGCTGATCTCATCATCGGTGTTGTCATGAATGTATTGAGGCATGTCGCCATCGAGGAGTTGAAGGGCCTGAGTATAGGGCACGTTGCCCCCGTTGAGCCCGCTGACTTCCTTATCTTGAGTTCCACCGAGTTCCGAGTACTGCTGCCATAGATCGGTTTCGATCGTTTCTAAGGCCTGCAGGAATTTGAGAATCGCGATATCTCCTTTCGTGACTGGGGCGCGGTCGTTGTCGCCCTGAGAGGCCAGCAAACGGTTGGGCGAGAGGCCTGCGCCCAAAACTGTTGCACCGGCTGCGAACATCCCGCCTTTCAAAAATTTTCGTCGGCCTCTGGCGCTGAAAGACTGGCTGGGCGCAGCACCATTCGAACTGGCGCCGGTGGCCTCGTCTGTGAATGAAGCGGTTTGCTTGGGTAATTGTGTACTGGTATTGTTTCGCATCTTCATATGGTGCTCTCCGATTTCGTGATATGCGTGCAGACTGCGGCCACGTCGCGAGCTTGTGTCCACAGTGGCGCCAAGCATAGCTATCCTGATATGCGGCATGTGTCGCAGCTTTGTCTGGGTTTTGTTAAAAGTTGAAGCATTCCCATGCAGTTGTACCGTTATGCGTATCTGTCATGTGATAGCTTCTTCATGGAGGCAAGTGGTATACGAGTGGTTGCCCATAAAAATCTCCGGAATCCTGCTGCGAGCCTTCCAGCGCCGTCATTGTTCTGCTGAGGATCTGTTCCGGTGATAAATGGCAACGCAAGAGCATCTCTACTGCGAGTGTCAGAGTTATCCGTTCTTCGACACAAAGGGCTCTCCACATGTATTCCCGATTGTTCTGAAGTTCGGCGCGTGTCATGAATGTCCTCCCGCTAATATGAATCGAGACGCCTAACGCGAAATAGTTCTCCCTGGTGAGCGCAAGGAAGCGGGGCGTATTGCCCTCCCCTTAGCCCCAACCGCGGCATGCAAACTAGCAGTCAGCGGATCGCGGTTCCGTTACGTGAATCGCATCTACTCATCCAGTTCGGGATTTCTCCTGGGCTGCAGAATGGTGGATAGAACAGAGTCCGACACCTGTCGACCTAAACGTTTGCCCGCGTTGTGGTCGAAGCGGAAGTGCGGCCCGGCGTAGATTCGACTCAACCCCGCCTCCTCTGCCGCTTCGGAGAAGCTGGTGAAGTGGCGCGTTATTCCTGCCAGTGACTCGGAGGTGACATCAAAGGCGATCGGATCGCCGAGGGAGAGCCGTAGTACCTCAGCCGCAGCAGCACTGATGGCGCTGTGTGCGCCTCCAGCTTTGTGGAGGCTTTCTGCATTTTCTCGCAAACCACATGATTTCAATAGTTTGCAGGAAAATCCCAATGGTCGCGTATTGGTCGTGCCTTACGGCAGTAAGCATTGAACGTTTCCACTAAACCTTCAGGAACGTTGCAAATACGACCGCCTCTAACCAGCGACGCCAGCCTAGCCCAGATTAAACAGAGGTGATCGAATTGTCCGTTGACATCGACGCTTACAATGCGACCACACCAAGGAAGAGTGCAACGTTGGTAACAAGGGCCAGATAAACGATCCAAATAACCGAAGGAGAGACCATGGCTAAGCAATCCGAACCTACAGACTCGGTCTATAAGGTAGTGGAGATCATCGGAACCAGCACGAAATCCTGGGAGGATGCCACAAAGAATGCCGTGGAAACCGCCGCTGGTAAGCTGCGTGATCTGCGCATCGCCGAGGTTGCGAAGCTGGACGTAACGATAGAGGACGGTAAAGTGCAGTTCTATCGCGCGCGAGTACTCCTGTCTTTCAAGTACGGAAGCTGAGAGTGCCGGTCCGAATCGTATCCAACCTGGAATGCCCCACCCTATCGCGATGATGCTGCGGAAGGATGGGGCACCTCGGTTTGTTGGCTGGACTATTTCGCGAGCGTGATGGTGCCGAAGAGACCATTGGCATAGTTACTAGGGCCGGCGGTGAAGAAGAGCTGATTGGCAGGTCCATTGGCAGCAGCACCCTGGCCGAACTGAATGGCCCAGAGCTGGTCTATCTCGACAGGTTGGCCACTGGCGTCGCGAAGCGGCCCCAGGAACTCACCCGTCTCTGGATTGAAGGCGTTTATCCGGCCTCGGGAGGTATTGTTGCTGATGAGGATCGCGTTGCTCATCGGGCCGAAGTTAGCGGGGGCCTGCGCGATGCCCCATGGTGAATGGAGGGGGCCATGGACGGCGAAGTGTTTGACTAGATTGCCCGCGGTATCGAAGACATCGACGAATCCGCCTTGAGCTTTATTGAGGGCCGTATAGGTCACCCAGATTTGACCGTTGATGGCTTGAATCCCGTAGGGAGTAAAGTTCTGCGGGATGTCTGGATCGCTGAACGACTTTACAAAGTTGAAGGAGCTATCGAACATGTCGACCCTGCGGTTGGGACTGTCGTCGGCAGCGTATAGAAAAGCCTGCTTTGACTGATTGACTGCGATGGCCAAACCCGTATAGACGGCGCCTGCGCTCGATCGGTCAGCCGGAGTGAGGGTGGCGACACTGACGTGGGTTATCGGGTTAGTGGGGTCAACCGTTGGATTCCAGGCGGTGATGGTGCCGTCGAGCGAAGCAAAGATAAAGACCGCTGAACCAGACTTGTTGTTTCCCGTGAACGTAAAGTCATTCGGGTTTGGGCTGATGTTTCCGACGACGCCGGTCGGAGTGCCGAGGGTGCCCGCCGGGACGGAAGGTGCAGCGGGAATCGACACGAAGAGCGGAACCTGCGCGCCAGCCGCGGTATACAGGGTTGAGAATCCGCTGGCGTTATCGCTGACCCAGTATGGACTCGTTGGGAGTGAAACCAGGCCCCAGCCGTTGAGCAGGTGTTCGTCTTGAAGTGGCGCCGCTCCGGCCTGATTCGATACCAGGTCGGTACGTTGGTATTGAGCCTGGGCGGGCACTGTGAAAATCGAGAGGCATAGGAACGCCGCAACGGCAGAGACGCCGCGGAAGAGGGGAGGGACGAACTTGGATTGCACACTGCGGACCTGATTCATTGCTTGCACCTCAGTAACTGATTTTGGGTGAAGATGGGTCTCTCTTGAGGGGGTGACCCGAGGATCACAATAGGCGCGGGAGAGGATGTTATTTGTCAGGGAATCGTCAAATAAATGTCATCTTTATTTGCCTGGAAATTGGCTGATTTATTTTGCGATAAATCGATTGTTCCTCAGGATCTCTCAGCAGGTGAGGCCGTCTAGCGGTCACCACACCAAAAGTAAAAAATCGAAACCTATTGCCTTTAGGAAGCCAATCGCAATACCTTTATGCAATGCAAAATAACGGGGCTTTTCTGAAATTGAAGCATTGTTGCAATAGCCTTCGTTTCCGCAATCCGAAAAGACTGCGTGAACGAGTTACTTCCGCGTGGGCCACGATACAGTCGGATTGCAAAGCAAGAACAACAATCGGCGCGGCATTGGCAAAAAGTTGATCACGATCACCAACCCATTTGGCGCATGCGCTCAAGGATGATCGCAGTGTAGTGAGTCATACGCTCGGGCCGTCGCTTGAGGGGCAACGGCAAGATCGCGGCGAGCTGGGCCGATTGTACGCGGTCGACCCTCCGGGTCGAGGTTTTGTAGAAGTAGTAACACGCCGAGTCTGCGCCATAGATACCAGGGCCCCATTCGACGACGTTGAGGTAGAGTTCAAGAATGCGCCGCTTGCCGAGGACGAGTTCGGCCACCGGCACCAGTGTGAACTCCGCGCCCTTGCGTAGGATGGAGCGACCCGTGCCGAAGAACAGGTTCTTTACGAGTTGCTGCGAGATGGTGGAACCGCCGCGCATGCGACCACCTTCCATATCGTCCTGGGCGGCGATTCGAATCCCGTGCCAATCGAACCCATGGTGCTGGTAAAACCGCGCGTCCTCCGCCGCGATGACAGCGTGCTGGAGATTTGGCGAGATTTGGCTGAGCGGAATGAATTTGTAGTGTTCTTGATATGGCTTGTGGTGAATCCAGGCCTGCAAACGGCGCTGGATGTGCACCGCAGTGGTCGGTGGATCGATCCACCGGACGGCCACAAGGACAAGCGCGGCAACCGACCAAAGGGCCACTACACCGACGACTGACCGTCGAAGGAACGATCGGAGAAGACTCTTCCGACGCTTTGCCCTCGGAGGTGTGTCAGGCCTTTCAGTCATATTTCAAAATAATAGCTATGGAGGATTATTTCGGGGCAATGCCGCCATTGCTTCCGGATGGGCCACAACACACCCGGAACGTTTGAGGCAAGCAGGACATCGCGTTTCGATGAGCGCATTGCCCTGAAGTCAACAGTTGGCAAACGAATCGGTCGGATCGCGGACCCCTGGCAGACTTCACATTACCAATCCGAGTTCGATAGGCCAGCCAGATTCAAAAATAGCAAATTCGCACAACGATCTTGCCGCAATCTCGAAGTTCGTTGGGGGCGAGGTTCGACGCTCCGGCAGCCTGCTAAAATTCGGGACCACAGAGGAATCTGACCAATGACGAATGCTTCTACTGCAACCTCAACCCCCGCACCATCTCATGAAGAGTCAGTTGCCCGCATGAGGCTCAGTAGCCCTTGGTTCGTTGCAGCGGTCGCGCTCATTCTGTTGTTCTTTGCGCAATGCGTACACACCGCAAAAACCGATTCAGTCAGCTGGGACGAATCTCAGCACCTCTATTCAGGATGGCTTGCTTGGAAACACGCGGACTTCGGCTTCAATCCGGAGGTTCCCCCATTCGTGAAGATGTGGTGCGCAATCCCACTGCTCCATCGTGATATCGTCCAACCACCGTATACGGGCGATCATTTCAAAAAGGAGGGCTTCGTTCTTGGCCAGCGTTTTCTGAAAGCGAATGGCATCGAGAGGACCTTGATCCCTGCTCGCCTCATGGCCGCGCTCTTGAGCGCGCTACTTGCTTTGACGATCTTCCTGACTGCTCACGAGATGTTCGGCGAGAAGGCCGCAGTGTTTGCCCTAGCGTTGTTTTGCTTCGACCCAAACTTCCTGGCCCATGGGAGCTTCGTGACCACGGATATAGGAGCATCACTGACGATGCTCTTGTCCGTCTATTGTTTTTATCGCGTCCTCAAACGCCCCTCTGCGGGCCGAATGGCGCTGCTCGGGATCGCCGTCGGAATGACATTTACAGCCAAGTTCACTGGGATATTCATCATCCCCATGCTCGTCGTGATTTCTGTACTCGACCTATGGAACCGTCGCGTCGATGGAACCGGCGAGGACAAAGGGGCCACGGTCCGTCAGCTAACCATGTCGATCGTGGTGGGTTCGTTGATTGGACTCTTTTGCATTTGGGCGATCTATCGTTTTCACTACGAAGCGCGACCCGCAAACCTCAGTCTCAGCCCCGTCACCGCTCAATATTTACAAGAGCTGACATCGTCGTTCAGTCGGTCAGTGATGCTTTCGATATCTCAGCACCGCTTGTTGCCTGAAGCGTACATCTACGGGCTGGCAGACACGAAGATTTCGGCCGCTTCGCTCCCGAGTTATCTCTTTGGGAACCTCACTCACCGGGCATCACGCTGGTATTACCCGGCAGCCTTCGCCATCAAGTCCACTCTCCCATTCTTGATTTTGCTGTGCATCACCCTCGGAGCTCTCATCGGCAAGCGTTGGAGGATGCGGCGAGAGATCATAGTCCTCACAGTACCGCCTGCCATTCTGTTCATCATCGCGAGCACGTCAGACATCGGTATCGGCTTCCGGCATCTGTTTCCAATTTTCCCGATGCTTTACATCTTGATTGCCGGCTGCGTCGTGCACCTGCTAGATCAACACCGAAAGCTGGTGTATGCATTCGCCGCATTGCTTCTCTGGCAAGTAGGTACATCCGTGGCCGCACAGCCTGGTTTGCTTGCCTATGCGAACGAAGCGTGGGGCGGCCCTGCAAAGACCCATCTCTACCTCGCAGATTCGAACACCGACTGGGGCCAACAGTTGAAGTATGTGAAGAGCTATCTCGACGATCATGCCAAGGAGCCCTGTTACTTTGCATACTTCGAACAAGGCCCGGTGGACTTCCGCGATTACGGTGTTCTATGTCGGGTCTTGCCTACAGGCTCCGGCTCATGGACCGGGATGGATTCCATTCACTTCGGTTCCAGCTCGTTCCTTTCAGGACTCGTCTTGGTGAGCGACGGTGTCCTAGCGGGCGCCGACATCCCCGGAAAGATGAATCCTTATGCCCAATTTCGATCCATCCCGCCGACGGCAGTGATCGACCGTGGCGTGTACGTCTACCAAGGTCAATACAACATGGGACCCGCTGCAGCCCTGGAGCACGTGGACACTTCCGGAGATTTGATGAAGGAGGGGCGCTTCACAGAGGCGCTGGGAGAAGCAGAACTGGCTAAGAACCTCGATCCAGCAAGTGCGACGGCTTGGAAGGCAATCGGTGATGCCCTAGAAGCATCGGGTCGGCCCACAGAGGCGCGAGAGGCCTATCAGCGTGCGCTTCAAGCCCAAGAATTAGATCCGGTGTTCCAAAAGGGATTGATAGCTGAGTTGCAGAAGAAGCTCAGCCAATAGATGGGGGGATGCAGGGAGAAACCGAAACGGTTTCTTCCTGCCGCGATTTCAGGCCACGCAATATGATAGGCGTCAGGTTCGCCGTTCCCTCGAGAAAGCAGGTCAGGCTGCTTTCTTGGCTTTAGGTATGGGCTTTGCTTCCTTATTGGCCTTCGCTGCGAACTTCTGTTTCACCTTCTGCCCGATGGCATCGGTATCGACCTTACAGGGGTCCCATCAGAATTCGGACAACAGAGCACGCTAGGAAGCTAGCGTGTCGCAGCCGCCAATCTAGAAGCCATCAAGATCCTCAAGGGCATCTCGCCCGTCGCCTGGCGCAACATCAACCTCATCGGAAACTTCGACTTCACGACCAGCTCGACACCGGTCGAAATCGAAGCCCTGGCAGCCCGCTACCAGAACCAAGACTTTGGCACCGCTTCATGACCGAAGCAGAAGGGGACGGGCCACCCGTGTGAAAATCGCCAATTTTACCTTTTCGAGACGTAGGGCAAAAATGACCATGTTGAACGTTTGGAGTCGTCTCACGTTGAACAAATCAGACGTTCCAGCCGCCTCGGAAGAGGTTGCTGCGTGGGCGGGGTATGTGTGGGGGCGAATCGAGATCAGGGGTGCAGAGCGGCCAGCTTCGTGTGCAGTGTCGCAATCCAGTCAGCTTTGGCGCTGGGTTCCATACGCAGTGCAATGGAGAGAGCTTTGTTGTATGCGGCTGCGCTTTCGTGGTCGCGGTGAAGCGCAGCGAGAGTGTCTCCCAGGACGATCTGCCCTTGCATGAGATTGGGATTGATGGCAATTGCCTGCTCGGCTGCGTGAAGAGCCGCGTCGGGTTGTTTGTCGGCAAGTGCCTTGGTAGCACGCGTGAAGTACCCAAACGCAGAGGACAGCGACGTATCGAAGGTGCCGCGATACACAAAGACGCCGTCGTCAATTGTGTCGACCGGTCGCACGTTCATGAAGGGCTGAAACGGACTAAGGATGACGGAGCCGAACTCGTACCCCGTCAGCGTTCCGGCGCTCACCAGGATCGTGCCGGAGATCTTGGCCGGAACATCGACCTGCTGTTCGGTCCACATACTGTTTGCCGTCGGCAGTTGACGACAGGGGATTCCATACGAGTGATAGTCGATGGAGGGTTGCACAAAGTAGCCAAACCAGCAGTCGTGGATGTTGTGCCGGTCGAGGTACTTCTTAACCGAGACGAGCTGCTGTCCCCAGTCCGTGTTGGAGTCGGTGAGGTATCGGTGCGTGTTCGCCGGGCCGCCGAACAATTCGTTGGAGTACGCCAGATAATTCGGCGCACTCCGCGTTGCTGACCAAACATGCCACCCGAGCAGCAGGAGTGTGGCGTAAATCCAGAGGCGCTTCTCCCGCCAGATGGAAACGACCGCCCCACCTATGAGTACGGCGAGAAACGGATACATGGGCAGGATATGGCGCGCACCTATATTGAGACCCGTAGCGATCGCAACCAGGAGATAGACAAGGGGCGGCAAAGCGAGATAGCTCAGCCGCTGCCACCCTGCGAGGTGCTTGGAAAAAACCGCATAGATGGCAAGCACCAGGAGCAGCATGAAGCCAAGCGTGGATTTGATAACGAAAGCGGCCGGGAAGTAGTACGGGACACCATGTGCATGAACCTGTCCGAAGATATAGGTTGGGAACGACTGCCCGGCTACAGACTGCACGCGGATGTCGACCATCCCGTACAAGTACGACTCGGGAAGGATATGCCATCGGGCAAGGAATCCGTACACCTTGGGCTCGGCCCCGTGCAGCGAGTTCATGTACGCGCTGAGGCTGGGCTGCATGCCTCCATCCGGGTGCGCGAGAAAGCGGAAATGGTAGGTAGCCCAAAGGATCGGCAATCCGACGACGATGGCCGCGGCAAACGCCGCCGCATAGAGGCGGAGGACCTGAGCCCGTTTCTCCTCCGCACGCGGGCGCACGAGTTCGAAAACCAACAGGACGAGTGTGATCGGGAGCAGCAGAACAGCCGAGTGCTTAAGCGCCAGGGCTACGCCGGTTGCTGCCCCCACCACCGCGAGCCTGCCGATGGAGGGCCGCACGCGAAAACGGTACAGTGCGTAAACGGTGGCGAAGATCCCGAAGGTCACGGCCATGTCCGTGGTTACATAGGCACCGTGGGCAATGAGGTTGGGCTCGAAGACGACAAGTGCAAGACCGAAGAGGCCCGCAACGGGGCCGAAGATCTCGAGACCCGCGAAGTAGACCACAGTGGCCAGCGCAAGCGAAAAGATCGCCGCCATCATTCGCGTGCGGAAGATAATCTTGCTTGCGGTTTCGAGACCGCCGTTGTCATAGATCAGGCTGCGACCGTTGAAGTATGCTTCGGTTTTTGAAAACCTAGGGCTCTTCGGTGGAGGAGCGCTGAGGTGCATGGTGAGCAACGGAAGGGTGGCAATCTCTTTGAGTAAGGGTGGATGCTCTGGATTGATCCCAAACTCCCCGGCAGCCCAGCTCTCGTAACCGGCGTAGATGTGATCGCCCTCGTCCCAGCTCAGGGACTGGCGGTGCACGGAAAATACCAGCTCGCCAAGAAACATCAAGACGAGCAGGAAGGCGACGGCGTGCGCTCTGCGTCGTGGCATGAGGCTCGCGAGATATGCTTCGTTTGCTGTCCTGAAGTGACGATTCTGAGAAGTCATGCCCGCCTAGCGTATTGTTTTGCTGCTGAACATTTTGGTTCAGTTAAAATAGCATTATTCCGGCATCGAGGCCAAGTGCGCCAGTAAAACCTCGTGTGCTTCGCTGAGCACATCGGCTGATCCGGATGAGCCTCGAGAAACGCACTTCCGTTGACTAACGTCTGAGCCCTGCCTGACCGGTTGAGCCCGCCCACGTTTTCGGCAAGAGCGACCACAAGTTGCCGTATAACCGGCTTTCCTCCAACATCGCACACTCATTGACAAGTGGACGACTTGGCGACTATTCGGCAACTTGCCTCGATCTCATTTGTCGATGAGCGCCTCGGCGATGATGTGCTCACTGACGATAGTCCATTGGAACCGCTGGCGAGGTGAGTCTCGCCGAATCGATAACCAACATCTTTGAAATCCGGGGCCTGATTTTCATTCAAATTGGTTAAGATCGGTGTCGGGTGCAGGATGACCGAGTGCTCGACTCATGGCGACGATCTGGCCCTTGTGATGAAAGGCATGGGTTAGGACATGGTGAAGTATGAGTGCAGGAGTGCGGACGGCGATGTCTCCATCTGAGAAATGAAGCTCTTTGGCGCTGTTGAGCTTCTGATCCGTCAATCCTGACAAATACGTGTGGGTTTGCCGGCTGACTTCCTGTTGGAAGTGTCTCGCATCGACGACCGTGGGACATTCGGCAGGATCGCGATCGACGTAGGGTAACCCCTGTAGCATTTGAATCCATCTTCACGGTTCTGGGCAAGCTCGGTCTCGAACTGAAGCGACAAGAGGACATCTTGCCGGTATACACCGTGGAGCGCATCGAGCGCCCGGCCGCCAACTGACGATCACGCTCTATTACGCGCGGCTCAAGCAACCCCGCTCATTTTCGGCAACGTTTCCGAGTGGGAGAGTGCTGTTTCCCACTCAGTGGACAGGTTCAGGGCTGCGTTTAGAAATCTCCGCATTTCCCCGATCGCAATCGACTGAAGGACACTCCGGAAGTGATCACGAACTGCCTGCAATATCCGCTTTAAGGTAAAAGCGCCAAGATATGACCGCACCACTCCACACTTTACTGAAACCCCGTTTTGCGCGATTACTTTCGTTTATTTCCGGCTGCCTTCTTGATAAGTGTGGCCGCCCTTTTGGCATCAGCGTCGTTTGCGAAACCGATGACCGCGGAATACCTTCTACCAATGGCTTGGGCCACAAAAAAGCTCAGGTCGGCTCCAGTATCCGCAATCGTCTGTGCGATCTTGTGCGCCAGACCTGGCTTATTATCGCCTTCGACGAGGAGAGTCGGGATAGCCGAGGCGGCAAGCCCCGTCCCTGTGGCGGCAGCCATCAACTTTTTTCCAGAGACCGGATAGATCTCGATTGCTGCTTTAGCCTCATTGCCGGGAAGCCTATACCCCATCACAACGCCAAGATCCGCCCCGGCATTTGCAAGCGGCTCAAGCGTCTGGGCAAGGAGCCCCGTCTTGTTCTCGGCCTCTTTTCGCCAAAGAGATATGCTCTTCACGGTGACGGGCATTGCGGTTCCTCCATCTAAATATTGCAGAGAGTATCTCACCTCGTCCGCCGCCAGTCCATTTGCTGCCTTAACATCATTCAACGTCTCCGAGGCGCCACTCTCACGACAGAGTCTGTTTGGATTCGTAAAGGAGCCGGTAGTGTTGCAGTACGATCCTCACCAGCACGTTAACTCAGAAGCTTGGCAGGCGCTCGATGAATCGGAGCGCATTGAATCCGTCCGGCAATACCATCGGCAGAATCGAATCCAGCTTGCCAACGAGAGCCTTCACGCCACTACCCACGTGATCGTCGAGAACCAGGTGGCGCTAGGGGATACGTTTGCGGCACGTGCCGTTCTGTTGCGCTTGATGGCAGAAGGGCTCGACCGGCACGAAGCTATCCATGCGATTGGTTCGGTGTTATCCGAACAACTTTTTGCCGCGCTCAGAGAGGAGGGCGGGGCCGATCCCAATGCGCAGTATGTGGAGAAACTCAATCGCCTGACCGCTGAATCCTGGAGAAAGCGAGCGCCCTAGGATTTTAGGTAGTTTCCAGAATCTCCGTTTTCGAGAACTAAGACCCCCAGTTCGAATCGTCCGGTCGGAAGGGTTACTTCCGGTTTGCCGACCTCCATGTAAGTCATTTGTCAAGCGGAGGCACGGGTGTCCCGGGCACGCTCGGGAGAGCGTGCAAGTCATCACTTCCAGGATGCTCAACGCGCAACGTATGCCTCCCGGCATCGGTTCCTGCGCTCAGCAGAACCAGACATCCATTTGCTGTCTCAGACTCCGAGGAGCCGTCACAGAAGATTGAGTTTGTGTTCTCTGCCAGTCCCGAAACAATTCGTAGAGAGCCTGGGGAGTGCGATCTCCTTCGCTCAGTCGGCTAACGGCAGGCATCTGGAGCCAGTCTGCGGGCGGAATCCTGATCGGCCGCTCCATCACCGAGCGTCCTGACCTCTTCGCCGCCGCTGTAGACGGCGTGCCTTGCTCTGACATGCTACGTGAGGAGACTGGCGCTAACGGCCCGGCCAACATTCCTGAGTTCGGCACAGTCAAGGATCCAGACGGCTTCAAGGCCCTCTTCGAGATGGCCGCATATGAGCACGTGATTCCAGGCACCAAGTATCCCGCAACGCTCGTCACAGCGGGTGCCAACGATCCCCGCGTCGATCCCTGGGAGGGCGCCAAGATGGCCTCGCGCCTGCAAGCCGCCAATGATGGACCCAACCCCATCCTCTTCCGTGTGAATTACGACGCTGGCCACGGTATCACCGATACCATCGCGCAACAGGTCTCGGACTGGACCGACATATTCACCTTTTTCCTCTGGAACTTCGGGAACCCCGATTTTCAACCCGCTGTCCTCGCTCGCTCCACTAAGCCTGCCGCATAGACCGCCCAGTAAACGCACGCTCTCGACGGAGTCTTGGTTGCGTCGCGGCCACGCCGCCGCAACCAAGGCAAGCCTTAAATGAGCGCTGCTTGTGCCCGAGGATCACGGACAACCCCGCACCTTGCCCGTCATTGGCTGATCGGGCGCGTAATGGAAGGGTTGCCAACCATCCAGGAGTTACTTCGAATCGATGCACTTACTTTAAAGTGTTTTTTCACCAATCCAATAGCGAGGACCGGGACCGAGTCGGCTGGCCCGATCACCAGGGTTGGCAAATTGACACTCCTGCAGCGACAAGCAGCCGCAACCAATACACCGCGTGAGGCCGGCCCGGAGACGTCCTAACTCCGCGATTCGCTCATCAATACGCTTGGTCCAACTCGAGGAGATTTTCTCCCAATCCGAGCTTTCGGGTACACGGTTTTCCGGTAACTTCGCCAGTTCAGCAGCAACCTCTTGGAGGGTCAGACCCATTCGCTGAGCGAAGACAATAAACGCGATCCGGCGAAGAGCCGCCCTCGGATACCGACGGTGACCTGACCCGGCGCGTTCGGACTCGATCAGGCCACGCTCTTCATAGAAGCGGAGCGCCGACGCAGCAACGCCACTTCGACGCGAAACTTCTGAGATTGTGAGCAGATCGGGCATGAGGAAAGGCGAGCGGGACCTTGGACTTGACTTCAAGTTAACTTTAACTTGTAGCCTGGAAGCATGTCAATTCTCACCTCCTCTTCAGGAAAGCTCTCATGAATATTCATCACAAAACTGTCGATTCTATTTCGTCTCCGCTCCGCCCGCGACACGCCCCGGCGGACAACCATCTGTGCAATCCATTCACCGATATTCGAGTAGCTATTACTGGCGGCACTTCTGGCCTTGGCTTATCCCTCGTCCGCGAACTGCTGGATCGCGGCGCGAAAGTAGCTCTCGTCGCGCGCAGTCGGAATCGGGTGGAATGTGTCGTGCAGGAGCTGCCGACCGCACATGGCATTGTCGGTGACGTGTCCCGGAAAGAAGATATACACCCCATTACGATGCAGATCTTGGGTGCACTTGGAGGACTTGATCTCCTTATTAACAACGCATCGGATCTAGGGCCGATACCGCTGCAGCTGTTAGCCGACACGGAGTGCGAAGATATTGAGCGCACCCTGGCGACTAATCTTCTTGGCCCTTTTCGGCTGACGAAGGCGATGCTTGGTTCTCTGGCTGCGTCCGCGCGAGAGGGTCGCGTAGCTGTGGTCGTCAATGTATCGAGCGACGCCGCCGTTCATGCTTACTCGCGTTGGGGCGCTTATGGCGCGAGCAAGGCAGCACTACTTCATTTGAGCCGCATCTGGGACGAAGAACTCAGTTTAGAGGGCGTCCGCGTCCTTTCAATCGATCCAGGCGATATGGACACACCATTGCACGCCGCCGCGGTGCCAGATGCCGACCGCTCTTCCTTGAAGCGCCCGGAGGTGGCAGCTCGCGAACTTGCTGATATGGTCGCCGCCGTGCTCTCGCGACGCACTCCGGATTCCGACGCGATAGTACAAGAGGCAATCGGATGACAGCCGCTCATCTTCCAATCCAGCGCCCGTCCAACGCGAAGGTTCTGATCGTTGACGGCCAGGGTAATATCGAGCACCGGGCCCGGTCCGAGTTCGCAAATCTATTGCGCCCCGGCGATGTGGTCGTTGCGAACGACGCTGCAACCTTGCCAGCGAGTCTTTCCGGACAGCATAGCCGCACCGGCCGCCGAATTGAAGTACGTCTTGCGGGCCGTGACTCACTCGATGAGGTCAGGCAGTTTTCTGCTGTCGTCTTCGGGGAGGGGGACTTCCGCACGCGCACAGAGAGTCGGTCTAAACCCCCAGCCTTGATTCCCGGCGACCGACTGGGGTTAGGACGACTACGGGCGACTGTCGCACGATTGCTGAATCATCCGCGCTTGATTTTGTTGCAATTCGAAGGCTCGCCCCAGGAGATCTGGGAGGGTCTAGCTCGGCACGGGCGACCTATCCAGTACGCACACCTTCCGGCCCCACTTGCCGTTTGGGACACTTGGACACCAATAGCCGGTCCACCGGTCGCTTTCGAGCCACCCTCAGCTGGTTTTGTTCTTGACTGGAGCATGCTCGCATCCATGAGCGCACGGAAAATCCGGTTCGGAACAATCACGCATGCAGCTGGGCTTTCTTCGACCGGCGATCCGGAACTGGATGCGCTCCTGCCTTTCGCCGAGCCGTACCGGATTCCCCGATCAACCGCGTTGATGATCAGGCAGGCTCAGGCGTCACGCGGACGCATCATTGCCATCGGTACTACGGTTGTCCGGGCACTGGAACATACGGCTGCAATGTTTGGCGGCGTCGTGCCATTCGGCGAGCGGTTGGCAACGCAGAGACTTGGTGCGTCCAGCAGGCTGCGTGTCGTCGATGCAATTCTCTCCGGTACCCACGAGCGGGGCACCAGTCATTATGAGCTGTTGCGCGCCTTCGTCGATGATGAAACACTTGGCCGTATCGACCATGAACTGAATGCTCGCGACTATCGCACACACGAGTTTGGCGATTCAGTGTTCCTCGAAAGAGCCGCCAAACCGAACCCGCCCCGCAGCCCAGCGTGTCGCTCGGAAGGCGGATTGCCACATTCTCACTTGTTGCTTGAGTGTCTTCTCGCCCAGAGACTAGCGAGCTGAGCTACTTGGCCACAAAGTCGGCTCGTCGGACAGATGACTGTGCAGACTTTTGCTCCCGAGTCACAGGCTACACGGAAGTTGGTTGGAGAAGACTACTCGCGAAGTAGCCGGTAACAGACATAGACTGTCTGTATGCATTTGAATGTTTGAAGCTTCCCCCAACGCTGCTGAATCAGGTAGGTGATGCGAGCGCGTCAATGCAAAGACAAGCAGTTGTTCTTCAACAGAGCCGCGGCTTTTTTGTCTCGTAATCGTTTTTCAGAACCGAATCGTCTCGCCCAATCCGGGCGTATGCGTCGTTCTTTCCTGATAGTCAGCCGAGTGGAGCAGACGCATGGTCCGACAAATCTGGACGACCGCGCAACGCAAGCACGATGAGGATCACGATGACAATCTGAGGCAGCAGGATAATCGCCGCGACAAGTCGGATGCACGGACAGTGAAGCATCCTCAAGGGTCTTTCAAAGACCTAGCATGGCCCACACGCAACTTTCCTGACATCACGTACCCAGTTTGAGGCCGGAGACAGATCATGAGCGATGAATTCCCGGTGTATGACCGTGAACTTCTGTTGCTGGGCGCGAAGCGTAATGCGGTGCTGGATCTGTGGGAGGTGCAGCGCTACGGCAGCGACAATTACGGCGATACCGACTATGTCTCCGTCTACGGGATGCGGCCAGCTGATTGGCATGCGAAGGGCGCCCGGCTTTTGGGACGGACGGCCGTCGAATGCACGCGCGATCGATTGGGGGATGCGATAGGCAAAGAGGTTGCCGCTATTGCTGGCCCGCGACCACCCGGCGCCCGGGCGCAAGTGGTAGATCTCTTCGCTGGCTCCGGCAACACGCTGTACTGGCTGTTGCGGCACCTACCGGGCTCAAGGGGCGTCGGGTTCGAGTCGGATGCGGCAGTTTTCCGGCTCACTCGGCACAATATCGCAGCTCTGGCGTTGCCCATCGACATCCTGAACACGGACTATCTCACCGGACTGGCCGGCATCTCGGTGGGGCTGGATGAACTGCTGATTCTGTTCATCGCGCCGCCCTGGGGCGATGCGTTCGACAGGACCTCCGGCGTCGACCTAGGGCGCACCACTCCACCGATCACCGAAATTGTGGACTTCCTGCTTTACAGGTTCTCCCAGAACCACCTACTTTGCGCCATCCAAGTCTACGAGGTCGTTCTTCCTGTCTCCATGGCCGAGTTGAGAGCCCGTTTCGACTGGTCGACATTGCGCATCCTCGAGCTGAATACGCCAGGGCAGAACCATGGAATTCTTCTCGGTACCAAGGGCTGGGCACCGCAGGTTATCGTCACTTAACACCTTTGCGGGCGAGTGACGGGCTATACGGACATAACTCGCCAAGGATGGGTATTGTCCGAGTTGCCGACCAGCGCCATCTTCCGGGCTACGGCAAGTGTCGCCCGATTGCCATTTCCTTTCTGCTTTTCCCGGTCGTAGATCATGGCTAGCTCATGACTCTGTCTCGGAGCCAGTTTCGCAGCTTCTACCAGCACACGCTGGATATGTTTGTTGCGCTGTTTCGACAGCGGCATGCGCATCATCTTGTCCGCCGAGTTTCGTTCGTCTCCGCAGAGTCCGCAATAGCTGATCGCGTTCTTGATCGTGCGGAAGCGCGAGACATCGCCGATCTCCAACGCCCATGTCAGTGCCGTGATCGGACCCACGCCAGGAACCGTTCGGAGCCTCTTGATCCTATCGGCCAGCATCGGATCGCGCTGAAGAGAACTGACCAGAGCGTACTCGGTCCTCTGACAGCGCTCGATCGTCTCCCGACTCAACTTCAGCAGTGGCCGTATGCTCGGATGAACCTCCTCGTTCCCAGAGAGCAGTTCACGGAAATAACTCACCTTGTGCAGCCGCTGCTTGTTGTACTCCACCCCTGTCTCCATCAGCAGTCCAGACACACGGTTCTTCATCTGCACCATCTGCCGCACCAGCAGATGCCGGTACCTCAAGGTGCGCCTTCGATCCCGTATCGCTGCAGGCATCATGTGGCACTCCGGGAGGAAGTCGCAGCGCAGGCAGTCGGCGAGCTTGCTGGCATCGATCCGATCGTTCTTTTTCTTGGCCGCTGCAATGGCTCGCAGCATCAACGGGTGAGCCACCTTGATCTGGGTGGCGTGCGGAAGCAGATGATCGTAGATCCAGCCGCTGAAGATCGTCGCTTCCATCGCTACGGTCCAGGGCCGGGGTAGAGTCTTCATCCAACAGTCCAGCTCGCGTCGGGTCGATCCAACCTTGCCTTCCTGTTGTATCCGGCCACTCGCGTCCTTCACGCAATAGCTGATCGTAAAACAATCCAACCGAGACAACCGAACGCGCAGTTATACGGCGCCACCATCGCTGCGTAGCGTAGGATTCCACATGCGAGAAATGCTTTTACGAGTCTTTGCGGTGGCAATCGCGGCGACGCTGTTGCTTGTTCCGGCGTATGCACAGCAGAGTCACTGGTCTTCGGAGAATGATAAAACCGCGAAATACATCATCGAGATGGAGCGCAAGTGGGCTGAGGGTGTATGTGTTGATAACGGTGTCGTCGCCGGTCTGCTTGCCGATGACTTCCAAGGTACGTCAACGAAAGGTGCGCGCTTCACGAAGGCAGATGAACTGAAGGACGAGAAAGGCGCCCGCGCCGCTCATGATTGCGGACTTGATGAGGCTAAAGTGCGTTTCTTCGGAGACCGTCTTGCCGTTGTCTACGGCAGCGAACATGCTGTCGGCAAAGACAAGTCCCAGCCGAACGCAAAGGTATGCCAGGTTTGGACTGACACGTGGCTGAAGCGCGACGGTACGTGGCAGATCATCGCCTCGCACGATAATCGCGTGGAATGTAGGCAGCTAGAAAACGCCTGAGCTTAACTTTACCGTGCTGGTTCGGTTGGGAAGCTGGCCTTTTTCTTCTCGCTCCCCAAGCGTCTGAGGATGTCCAGCACTCGGGCCACGAGAGGATCTGGGCTCGCGTTCGACCAGAGCGCTACGGTTTCAAGAGGTGGAACATCGGCCTTGAGAGGCCGGAAGACCACCCCCCTTGCCGACAACTCTTGCGCTGAAGCCGGCACAAACGCAAAACCGGCGTTTGCCGACGCAAGGGCCAATGCCGTCAGGGGATGCTCAATCTCCTGCGTCCGCATGTCGGTCATCCCGGCCGCAAGGAGAAGGTCGATGATCGCTTGATACTTCGTCGGGAAGAGATCTTTCCTCGGTATCAGCAGAAGGTCGTCTTTCAGATCCTCGAAGAGCACGACTCGTTTTTTCGCTGCTCGGTGCTTCTCGTGCAATACCAGAATGAACGGCTCGGACAGCACTATCGCGCTTGAAATCTGCTTAGGCAGTTCTTCCAAGTAGCCAAGCCCTAGATCTAAATCTCCCGATTGCAGCAACTGCATCTGGGTGGACGAAGGACTTTCTCTCAGCTCAACCGTCACCATCGGCAATTGGGTCTTCAATTCCTCTAGCAACCGGGGAAGGATATTGAACATTGCTGTTGCGACGAAGCCCAGCCGAAGCGTTCCCACTTCGCCTCGCTCTGCCCTACGCGCTGAAGACACGCTTCGGTCAAGCATTGCGAGCGCTTCGCGCGCTGTCTTGAGGAAGACTTTACCCGGACGGGTGATCTCCACATGGCGCTTCGAACGAATGAAGAGAGCTACGCCAATTTCCTCTTCTAGTTGTTTGATCTGCACGCTAAGCGAAGGCTGAGCGACATGGAGCGCTCGACTCGCCTCGCGGAAGTTCAGATGATCGGCAACTGCAACCGCATAACGAAGTTGTCTCAATTCCACTGATCGCTCCGGACTATCAGATGCACTCCAATAAAGTATCACTTCTTTATCAGTCCCTCCTCATCTTTAGTTCTGTAGCAAGTGACACGCATAGGGAGGAAGGTATGAAGGATCAAAAGAAAATTCGTCTGGGATTGGTTGGCGTTGGCAATTGGGCCTTGTTCGCACACGTTCGCGTTTTGAAGCTTTTGGCGGAATACGAAATTGTGGCCATTTACAGCCAACGCAAAGAAGCGGCTCAAGCAGCCGCTAAGGAATACGCAATTCCCCACGTAGCTGAGACCTTGGATGCTTTGGTCACAGACCCATCAGTTGATCTCGTTCTCGTGCTGACCACCTCGCAGCAACATGAGGAAGGCATCCGGGCAGCCATCGCCGCAGGCAAGGACGTGTACTGCGAGTGGCCGCTCACGCCGACTGCCGCCAAATCTGCCGAGCTGGCGAGGCTCGCTGATGCTGCTGGAGTGAAAACCCAAATTGGCCTGCAGCGGCAGTTCGCCCCGGCTTTTCGATATGTCCATGACCTCATCGCTCAAGGCTTTGTCGGCAAGGTGCGCTCGGCCCGCATGCACGTCAGTGTGAATCTGTTTGGAGAAATCCGTACAGCCGCAGTGCGTTGGAGCCTGCCAGTCGAGAATTTCATGAGCGTCGTCTCGATTTTTGGGGGCCATTTCTTTCCGGTGCTCTTCTCGGTAGTGGGAAAGCCGTCCAGCTTCTCGGCGCTCACGGCCAATCAGTTTCCAGAGGTCACCATCAAGGAGACAGGAGAAAAGATCCGGACGACATCGCCAGACGAACTGTTGATGCATGGAACTCTTGCGGATGGTGGTTTGTTTTCGATCCATATCGAGGGCGGCAAGCTGAGCGGTTCCGGCGTGCAGATCGATATCACGGGGGATGCAGGTGATCTCAAGATCACCAACACCTCAGCATTTGGTGGTGTCGATGAAGACTTCATTGTCACTGGGGCACAGGGGGATAGCAGGCCCTTGGAGAATCTCCCGATCCCTGCGAAGTACGAGTGGTTCCCAAAGGCCGGCCTACAGACAGGCGTAGCGGAACTCGGCGACTTGTATGTGGCGTTGAGCAGAGATCTGGCCAGTGGAACACAAGTCGTTCCGACATTCCACGATGCGGTCTGGCAGCAGCAGCTCTTCGAGCAGATTCAAGATTCGTCCGAAACAGGTAAACGCATCAACTTGTGACTTTGACCGGTGTTGTCTCCAGTCTGGCGACAACACCGGGACACACTTACACGTTTGGAGGAAAGCTATATGTCGACCAAAGCAACAGCTGCACGTATCTACGAGTATGGGGAGCCCGATGTCTTTCGTTTCGAGACCATGGATGTTCCTGATCCCGTCGGTCACGAGGTTCTGGTGCGAAACACCGTCATCGGTCTCAATTTTGTAGACATCTACTATCGCCGCGGAACACTGCCGGTCCCGGAGTTTCCAGCGATCATCGGTGACGAAGCATCCGGAGTCGTCGAAGCGGTTGGCCCGAACGTGACGCTGGTGAAGGTTGGGGACAGGGTCGCCTACGCCGATGCGTTCGGTGCGTACACGACGGTGCGTCTCTATCCTGAGGATCGCCTCACCGTAATTCCCGATGGAGTAACAGACGACCAGGCAGCCAGCAGCCTGCTCAAGGGATTGACAGCACGTTACCTGCTGAAGGAAACCGTTCAACTCCACGAAGGAGATACCGTCCTGTACCACGCTGCAGCTGGTGGAGTGGGTCAGATCTTCACGCAGTGGGCAAGATCGCTTGGGATTCACGTGATTGGAACAGTATCGACTGCGGAGAAAGCGCAAATCGCTCTCCAGGCGGGCTGCACAGCGGTAGTCAATTACAGCACGGAAGACTTCGTAGAACGCACCTTCGAGTTGACTGGTGGCCAGGGAGTAAAGGCTGTCTACGACTCGGTCGGCAAGGATACGTTCCGGGGCTCACTCGCGGTACTGAGACCCCGCGGCACGCTGGTTCAGTTCGGCAACGCATCGGGTTTCCCGGAACCAATCAGTCCATTTGAGCTGGCACCCCGAGCGCTGTATCTGACGTGGGCAATTTTGCCGCACTACAACAACACCCCAGAAGCTCTCGCTGCCTCCTCAGCCGATCTCTTCGACGCCATACAGTCGGGAATCCTCAAGGTCGACCCAACGAACATCCATCGGTTTGATCAACTGATCCACGCACATATGCAACTCGAACACCGACGAACCGTCGGCGCAACAGTACTGCACGTCTAGACACCCAGCAATCACAGGAGAAAATCATGAATCAAGCATTGCAAGACCTAATCGAACACCGTCGCACCACAAATATCTTCGAAGACGTAATCGAACACCGTCGCACCACAAATGTCTTCGAGCCAAACCATACGATTTCGGACGAACAGATTGAACATTTGGTCCATCTCGCGACACGAGCCCCGACTTCCTTCAACCTTCAGAACTGGCGATTCCTGGCAGTGCGAACACCAGAGAGGAAGGCCAAGCTTCGTAAACTTGCGTACGATCAGGCGAAGGTAAGCGAGGCAGCCGTAACGTTCATCGTATGCGGACAGCTCGCGGACTATTCCGCCTTGGAAGGGCGTCTCGCGCCCTCAGCGGATGCGGGCTTCATGTCGCCCGAGCTTGTCGCTGGATGGGTAAGAGCGGCTAAAGGTCTGTACGACGATAAGCCGCAAATGCAGCGGGATGAAGCGATACGAAGCGCTACATTTGGAGCTGCGTCACTTCTATATGCCGCCGAAGTGCATGGGTTCGGCTCTTCCCCGATGATCGGCTTCGATCCTGTGGCCGTCGCGAGTGAATTCAGCCTTCTCCCCAATGAGATTCCAGTATTGTTGATTGCGATTGGTCGAGCAGCTACCAATAACTGGCCGCAAAAAAGCAGACGCCCGCTGACCGAAGTGCTCAGCTTTGCCTAAATCCGGATTGTCCGCGATTTCTTGATAAGGAGGATCGCAATGTTTCACAAGATCATGGTTGCTTATGATGAATCATCCGAAGCTGCTAGGGCTCTCCGTGCGTCCATCGATTTAGCAAAGGCACTTCGCGCAGAACTCAATGTGGTCACCGTCCTTGAGCCGATCCCCGGCTACTACTCCTTCGCGGTAAGCGCGGTACCAGCTTGGAATTGGACCGAGGAAAAGCGGATCAGGTACAGCGCACTCCAGGCTCAAGCCCGGCAACAAGCCAAGGCTGCAGGCATTGTGCTCGATGCGGAACTGATCAGTGGAGACGAAGTCGGCAGCATAGTTAAATGCGCGAAGAGACTTCATGCAGACCTGCTGGTTCTTGGGATGCGGAAGCACAGTTGGCTTATGACAGGTCACACAGCACAGGATATTGCCGAACGTACCCCATGTGCAGTTCTGGGAATCAAATAAGTTGCCCGATTCTGCCAAAGCTGTTTTGGTTGCAACTTGTACCATGGCAACCGCAAGCCAAGTTCATCTGTCAGAGCAGCAGGTTGCATTGATCGCCCGAGCTTTGGCCGAACCGAGGCGCTATCAGATCCTAAAAGAGGTAGGCGGCTGTGCTGATCCTATGTCCCGCAGCTACCTTCAGCAAACTCACGGCGTTAGCGTCGCAACACTCTCCCATCACGTGAAGGAGTTGGAGACCGCAGGCCTGATCCGTATCGTTCGTGAAGGAAAGTTTGCCAGTCTCACGCTCCAATGCGACGTCTTGTGCGCCTATTTGGGTCGACTCTCAAAAATCTAATCCTGGAGAGAGGAAGGCGAAAGACGGACTCCATCGAGAAGCTGGGCTAGACAAATGCCGCGAATTGAGTCTTCCCCAGACTTGACGATAGTTTCCGAGTGACGGGCAACCCGCACCTTACCCCGTCGTTGGCCGTTCGGCGCGGTGAGCGCCGGAGGGGCACTCTTTCCTCCTCATTTCGTGACGCTGGCGATTGTGCCCGAATGACCTGCATCTCTAAATCACCAACTCACTCACGGAACAGTGCGGACACAAGATTTTCCAGTTTTCTGGGTTCTGGGTGGATTACGGGCAAACAGGAAGCTATTTGATCGGCCCAATTCTCGAGGACCCATACCGGCTAGGCCGGCCTTGAATCTCTGCTCTGAAAAGCTTTCACGGTTTAACTCTTGACCAGCGGGCACTTCCGTATCAGGAGTTCCCAGGCGGCGTGCGCTAACCTCACAAGCAGCGCAAATCCCGTGGATCTCCCCAGGGCAGCACTCAGGATGCGATGGACTGGAGCGATCGGCGCGGCGACATACATGAACTTTGCCGGGAGTCGGTTTCGGGGCTGAGACAGCACTATTGAACTTCGCTTTGCGAAACTCGCCCGTCTCGGGTAGCATCAGACTCCCCTTTTGTAACCTCCAAAACCCGGATCAAAGGAGACTCGGATGAAACGCTTGATCTTTGTGATGTGGCTGTCAACCTCCATAGCCTCGGCGCAGACGAATTCGCCGGACAAGCCCACATGGTGGGCAAAATACCAGACGCTCCTTCAGCACGGCGCCACCGGTTCCGGCGTGGCGGGACCATCCTTCACGACCGGCAGCAACGTGGATGTCTCGAATGAGTGTGGTCCGCAGAGCGAAACGTTCATCACGCTGAATCCAGCGAGTCCGCAGAATCTAGCGGCGGGTTCCAATGAAATTTTCCGCAATCCGATGCGCGGTTACTTCTCCTTCGATGGCGGCAACAGCTGGGGTGGGGTCGATTTGCCGCTCCCGCCTCCTATGGGCTCGAATGGTACAACTTTCGGCTCCGATCCGAGTCTCGCGTTCGACACAAAAGGCAACGTGTATTACGGATATATCGTGATCTACACCGGTGCCGGTAATGGAATCAGCGGTACCTCGATGGCGGTCGCAAAATCCACTGACGGTGGCAAGACTTATCCTTCGGCTAACTACTTCTCATTCCAAGGCGGCCAGAATCACTTCAATGACAAGCCGATCATTGCAGCCGACACGAATCTATCCAGCCCGTTCCGTGATCATGTTTACGCCGCATGGGACGCCGCGAGTGGCGGCTCAATCGGCGGCGGAATCCGCGTTGCGGCCTCTGCTGACGGCGGTTCCTCGTTCACTGTCACCCGCGTTGATAATCCAAGCGGGCCGGGCAGGGCGATCGCGGCAGATCCGTTTGTCGGGCCCGCTGGCGAGCTATACATCGCGTGGAACGACATTTCCGCGAACGTCATCGCCTTCAATCGCTCCTTCGATGGCGGAGCTACTTGGGACCAGCCCCGCACGATCGCCAGCAAACAGATCCCGTTCGACATCGCTATCCCGGCCGAAAGCTTCCGGGGCGCGCTGTTGTATCCAACCTGCGGCGTCGATCGTTCGAACGGAGCTTACCATGGACGCCTTTACTGCTCGTGGATGGACATGAATTCTTCCGGCACAGCCACGGACGTCTATGCTTCCTACTCCGATGATCAGGGCGTGTCCTGGTCCGCCCCTTTATCCATCACGGATAAGTTGTCCACACTTGTGGATCGCTTTTATCCATGGCTCTCGGCGGATCCTGTCACTGGGGATGTAAATGTCTCTTTTTATGACACCCGCAACGACACCACCGGCTTTCGCTATATGACCGACGTGTACTTCACCCAATCGACAAACGGCGGTACATCATGGTCACCCAACACGCGTGTCAGCACGGCCAGCTCCAACGAACACGATTGCGGAGGAGTCTTTCCATGTCCGGCGATTGACTACGGCAACCAATACGGCGATTACGAAGGCCTGGTTTCGTTCGGGGGTGTCTCGCACTCTATCTGGACCGACAGCCGCGACCAGTTGAATACCGCTCCGGGTTGCAGGACCAATCTGGCGATGGAAGAAGTCTTTACCGCCGCGGTTCAGAAGCAGAAATCGGGCAAGTAGCAAGAGCCCAAACAAATTCGATCGGACAGGTCGGAGTCCTCCAACAGAAAGGAAGGCTCAGGGAGCGGTCCGCGGGCTATTGTGGGCGAGAACCCAGTTTTTCGAGTCGCGGTCGAGTCACGGGCTACACGGAAGTTACCGCGTTACTCCCGGCTTGCGGACTAACCGGAAACAACGAGATCACTTCCTGTTAGCCGACCAACCGGGAACTGGCCGGCAATGGTACGCGCGCTGCCGTGGGAGGACCTGACCCGATGCGAAGATCGGAAGTGCCGAGAAGGACTCGAGACCGCTCCGAACGCCGCATACTGCTCGACACTCTTGTTACATAGCTCGCGTAGAACGTGACGCAGTCCGAGCCCGCTTTGCCAAGCCTGGAGAGATGCCAAGATGTCGCTTGAATGCTCGATTGAAGGCCGGCTCCGATTCATAGCCCAGCGAGTTGGCAACCTCGGCCACCGTCAAGTTGCGCTCTGTCAGACGGGCGAGTGCAGCACTCATTCGCCATCGGGTCACGTAACGCATAGCCGGTTCGCCCACAAGTTCGGTGAAGTGCGCCGCGAAGGCCGAACGTGACATCGATGCCTCGCTGGCGAGCGCCTCAAGCGTCCATGCCCGGCCCGGCTCGCGATGAATCTTAGAGATGACTCGGCCGATCTGTGGGTCTTGCAATGCTCCAAGCCAGCCGGTTTGGGCCGAAGGGCTATGGGTGATCCAAAACCGGATTGCATGGATCACCAGAATGTCCGCGAGCCGAGTAATCACCGTTTCCCCACCGGGGTTCATCGCGCTCGCTTCAGCAGCAATCATGCGCAGCGTGCTTTGTATCCATTCGGACTGCGGAGCTGCCCACGCGTCAACGGTAATGATCTTCGGTAAGAGCGTGATCAGTTGTTGGGCCGCAGGATCGTCGAATTTGAACAAGCCGCAAATCATCGTCGCCCGTTCCCCATCTCCTCCAAGTTTCAGCGTTTCATAGCGGCCACTCACTTGTTCGCGATAGATTTCGAAGAGCTTCGAGGCTGGCACGCCGGGAGCACTGGTTAGTACGTGGCCTTCACCGTGAGGAACCAACGCCAAATCGCCTGGATGTAGCAAACGGCTCGGTATTCCCTCCACTTCAAGAAAACATCGCCCGGCGGTTACTACATGGAGCATCAGGCAGTTCTGCATCGGCGGAATGGCCAGGGCAAAGGGCGCTCCGAACTCGGAGCGGCAATAGAAGGTACCGCTCAAGCGAAGGAAGTGAAGGGCTTCCCCCACGGGGTCGACTATCGCAGGTAGTTCAATCTTCACGTCTACGAGTATGCCTCAGTGAAGGCTAATCATCCACAGGCGCTGGACGAACAGGCAATCAATCCCGACGAACAAGTATTGATCATCCTGCATAGCCATCCTACTCTGGACACACTAGAGGAAGTCGAATTGATCTTGAAAGGAATAAGGTTATGAATCGAAACGAAACGACGTTGGTAGTGGGCGGAACTGGAAAGACAGGCCGAAGGGTAGTGGAGCGATTGCAACAGCTCGGACTTCCGTTCCGAATTGGTTCTCGATCGGCTCGGCCTGCATTCGACTGGGAGGATCGCAACACTTGGGCGCCCGCATTCGAAGGCATAGCGAAGGCTTACGTCACGTATTACCCGGACTTGTGCGTCCCTGGAGCCGTGGAGACGGTTCAATCCTTCTTCAGTCACGCCGTAGGTAGCGGAGTAAGGAAGCTGGTTCTACTCTCGGGGCGAGGCGAAGTCGAAGCCGAGCATGCCGAGCAAGTGCTAAAGGAGTGTGGCGCAGACTGGACGATCCTGCGCTGCAGCTTCTTTAGTCAGAACTTCAGCGAGAACTTCTTCCTCGATCCCATTATGGCTGGCGAGGTCGCTCTGCCCGTGACCGATGTGGGAGAACCCTTTGTCGATGCTGAAGACATTGCCGACGCTGCTGTGGCATCGCTGACCGAGCCTTGCCACTCAGGGAAGTTATATGAGCTTACAGGTCCGCGAGCACTCACGTTTGCCGACGCGATTCGAGAAATCGCGCAAGTCACGCGGCGGGACATTCGATACCTCTCGATCTCGCCCGACGAATACCGGACCGCTTTGCTGCAGGCGCAAGTTCCGAGCGAAGTGATCGAATTAATACTTTACCTTTTTGGAGCTGTGCTCGACGGCCGCAACACTTCAGTCGCCAACGGCGTTCAACAGGCGCTCGGCCGCGCCCCACGTGACTTCACAGAGTATGTGCAGCGCACTGCAGCGAGCGGGGTTTGGGGGAACTGACATGGACAAAATGCCTCTAGTACAGAGTCTTTGTTGACGAATGCTTCTCATCTCACTAGTTGCCAAATGGCCGACTCACTTACTGAACATTTCCGGATTCCGGGCGAATCACGGCCAAACCGGAAGTTATCTCGTAGGTCGGGATTTCGGCAAGTTCGCTTAGGAACTGATGTCAGGGCTGCACGCAACACACGAGACCAAGCCTTCACCTGCCACGTACCACGCAGAACCTTCCCTTTCGGGGTGCGGGAGAGCCGACCACTCGACGTTGTCGTAGACGATGTGGCGGCTCTGATCGAAATCGCTTGTGATGCTCACGAGCGTCGCGATCACAACCTGCCCATCGGTGAAGTTCATTCGAACGCGACGATCCTCTAAATCCCGCAGGGATTGGAACTCTTCGAGCGTCATGCGATCTCCTCTAGACGAATCCAACTTATAGGCTATCCGGGAAGTACATTCCCTGAAAGTCTGCTTTTGCGCAAGTTCACCTGGTCAGCGAGTTCGGCGGGTTGAACTTAGTCAAAACCCCGTTTTCGTGGAACGGTCCCGGCGTCGGGTGATCATTACCTTACTTTTTCGGAACGGAAATGGTGATGTTGCGGTAAGCGATGACGCCGTGGTGATCGCCCTGCAGATAGAACGGTCCTGGCTCGGCCTCATTGCTGTCAAGAGCACCTCCGGTCGGGCCAGGAATCTCGACACTGTCGTGGTACATCTTGCCATCGCGCAAAACCGTCACATGTCTGCCGACCAGGGTGACGTCGAAGGTCGTCCATCTTCCGAGACCAGGTTCTGAGCCCTCGGGCGGCGGATAGTAACTGTAGATCGCGCCCATTTCATGCGATCGGGAGCTTGCCGCCTTCGGTGCCCACCTGCAACTCATAGCGACCGCGCAGATAGATGCCGCTATTACCACCTTCTGGGCATTTCACATCAATATGCAGTTTGAAGTCCTGGAACTTTTCGGTGGTCATGATGTTGGCAGCCCCGTGGGTTCTTTGACCGGGCACTTCGGGATTGTCATTCACCAGCTCGCCATTGCGCGCCACCCATTTGTTGTTGTCGACATTTCCTATCGGCTCCCAACCTTTAAGATCTTTGCCGTCGAAAAGGGGCGTGGGCTTCGTCCACTGCTTCGGCATCGGCCGATCAAGCGAAGGCGCCTTCACGCCAGCGAGCATTGGGCCGTCAGTGTCGCCGCGCTTCTCTATGCCGGTCAGCTTGCCTGCGCCGGGGGACGTGAGTTCCCAGCTAATTGCTGAAGGGCCCGCTTCCCCCACAGCCACGATCAGTTTGCCCGACTCCATGTGGGCGCCTGCGATCGGATGCCATGCGCCACCCTTCGGCTGAACGCGACCTTCAATTTTGCCGCCATTATCCGTAAGCTCCATCCATTGCGGATAAGGTTTGCCGGTGGCGGGGGTAACAGTCATGTCCCAACGGCCCAGAAACTCTTTGATGTCTTGCGCGACGACGGTCGAGGCTAGCGTGGTCGCCAGGATAGGTAGAAACAGAATCTTCATTGTCACTCGTTGAGTGTAACGCTCCGGCTGATAGCGGTTTTTTCAAACGCTTTTTTGTGGGTTTCTCAAAACCCCGTTTTCCGTGCACTTCGACGCCGAGTTCGGATCGCCGTTGCTAGGGTTGTTTCCGAGTTGCCGACTAGCCGAGCATTTGGAGCTGGAGACCGAGATGGAATTGTCTTCCAAAAACCAAAAGGCATGTGTTTTGATGGCGAAGCGGAGATAATTTTCATGCGACTGAACGTAGCATGCATATCCTTGGCTGAATGTTTGATTTTGTTGGCGGTCGGTCCGACTCCTCTTCATGCGGCCCTTCGTCCGAGCTTCAACGTGGATGGATGCTCTCGGAACGCCACGCACATTGTGCTTGTGCAAACGACGGCCAGCGAAGGCGTAGTTTCCGTTGTGGAGTCTTGGAAAGGCGATCTGAAGCCAGGAGATTCAATCGAAGTTCCTGAGCTGAAACAAAACCAGAACGCAGTCGCAATATCGAGCTATCCAAAACCTGCGGGTTTTGACCTCCAGGACAAATCGGGAATTAGCGAACAAATCCCAAGGCAGCCCATTGGTTCACGAATGGTCTTGTTTCTTAAGAAGCAGGACGGAAGTGGCACTGCAACGCCGGTGAAATGGGGACCGGCCAGTGCGGGCGGAATGAAAGTTTCAGTTCTCTGGATTGATGGCGGAAAGGCGTTCTGCTTTCAACAACGGGGGCCGATGACTGTAGGGCCGACCGCACTTTCACCATGCATGCGGTGGCCAGTGAGATCGTCGGATGTGGCTGTCTTCACGGTACGGATCCAGGAGGTTTTGCAAGCGCAAGGGAACCTTGCAGAGACACTTGTGCTGAAGAACGTAGATATGCGGGCGGAGAGGCTTGGAAGCATTGCGCTAAGCGACGTGTATCAGGCGCAGAGAGAAGCGCTCGACGCTTTAGGCAAGGCCGGCACCGTTGCGCTGCCGGCGATTCTCCAGGTCATGGATAAGCCCCCTATAACTGAGGATGAGGCCGCTTTGATGCGGGTATTTGTCGAGGCCGCAGGCAAGGACAGTGGAAGGCAATTGCATGCTAGGTTGCAGCAGGACGTGATCTATTGGAAGACTATTGGCCCGACATTGACGCCAGACTGGTTGGATCAGTTAATCGTGGTGGGTTCACCGCTAGAAGTGAAGTTCCAGGAAACGTCATTGCTGATTCGAGAGTTAGATCAGGAGCAATATGCTCCAGCAGCGCAGACTGTCTCCGAATTGCACGATTTTTGGGTTTCGCAGCCACAGTTATACGATCCGAAGTGGGGCAACAAACAAGGCGAAGTTCGCACATCCGTAAGCGGTCTTGACCTCGTACATTCATACGCTTTGGGCCTAGCCGAGCAGTGCGATGCATTTGTAAAGAAGGTGGGGAGAACAAACTGACTGGGCCGACCTACACCTGCTGCTCCCAAATGTCCGTATTACGGGCTATACGGAAGTTACTCTTCTCCTTGATCGGCTAGCTGGCTTCTGCTTATCTGCATGTTTCACCACGGCCCATGATCTCGCGCATTTAGCGCCCGTGTTCCACAACCGCTTGGGGTTTGCTGAAGGAACCAGATAAGCATGAGCTGGCTAACTTCCTGTTTGCCGTACCATTCGGAATGCATAGTCCGCTGGTCCTAAGCGAAAGTGGGAGTAGCCGAGGTTTGCCATCAGTTTAATGGCCTTCGAACAACGCCAGGGGAATCGCATTTCCCTCGGCGCGGCAGCCCGCATTGTTGGGATGCAGATGGTCTCCGCTATCGTAACTCGGTAGCAGTTGCGTGGGGTGGCTCGGGTCCCGCAAAACCGCGTCGAGATCCACTGCGCCGTCGAATTCACCGCCGTTGAGGATCCAGGCGTTGACCTTCTCGCGCACGCTTTCTTTCTGGGAGGTGTAAAAAGTGATCGGAGGTGCCGGAGGCCCCAAATCTAAGAACGAGTTTTCGAACGGTGGGTTAGTCGTTCCGATGATTCGAATTCCCCTTTTGTGGGCCCGCGTGATGAGCTGGCGATAACCGGCGATGATGCTCTCAGCCGTAACGCTTTCCGTGGCAGGCGTCAACGAGCCCGAAAAGGCGATGTCATTAATCCCGAGACCGACGATCACATACCTGGCACCAGATTGCGCAAGCACGTCGCGTTCGAAACGTGTCAGGCCCGATTGCCCGAGCATTGCTCCAAATCGACCGCCGGCCGCCTGCAGAGGGCTGTCTGTCAAAAGGCGATTGCCGATGATGCCTTCGTTCAGGACGCCCACTTCCGCTTTGTCGCCGGCGCCTTTCTGCAACCGCTGCGCCAGCACGTCAGGCCAACGCCCATTGCTATCCGAATCGGTTCCATCGCCGTCCGTGAGGGACGAGCCAAATGCGACGATGGCCCCTCCGCGCGAGGAAGCTTCGACGTCCACCCCAGTCAGGAATGGCCACGTCCTGATTTTCTTTGCCACTAGAAATTTCACTTCCGCCGTAGAGTCCCCGTTCTCAATGGAAATGTAGCTCGTCTGCTTTGCCAGAACATGCGTGGTCTTCACCTCGGTGGTCTCAGGCAGAAACAGGCTGATCGCCATATCCGACAAAGCCGGCACCTCCAACCCGACTGGATCGCTCACCACCATCGATCCTGCTGCGACAGTCGTGGACGACTGTCCGTGAAACTTCAGGGTTCGGTCGGATGTCGGATCGATCTCCGCCGCGTTCGTCCGGCGGGCAATGTGAGCGCCGCCGATCACTAATGGATGGTCGCCAAAGGTGTTCGAGATCTTGATCCTGACTTTCGTGCCGCCAGCGGTGGTGTGCACGATGAGCCGTAGGGTTTGCTTCCGCAGACTCTGGATGTCCCCCGGCGCGGGAGGTTGCGGGGCCGTCGCCCACGTTCCGATCCACCGTTTCCCGTTAGGATCCTGCGCCATCGCCAGCATGGATAGCAGTCCAATGACAGCGCAGGTCATGGTGTTCGCAACCAATCTGTTCATGCATCCGGCTCCGCAGAAATGTCTTGCTGACAATGAATATATTTAGACTGTGGATGGCACTTACGGTAAGCACATCGGGTTAGGAATCACGGCGCAACGGGCCAAGGTCCTTTTGCGAGGTCTCTTCAGTGCTTGCCGCCGTTTAGGAGCGGATGACGGGCAACCCTGAAGTAATCCCAAGGTAAGGTTTGCCGACCATCCGGAAGTTGCGCTCAATTCAGTGTGTGACCACCCCGCAGCGGCGGGTATCTGTCCGCAAAGCGCGCTAGCGCTGGGAACGTTTGCTTAGCTATACGCCTCTCGCCCGCTCAGCGCTGGTAGATCACCTTGCCGTCGAAGATGGTCATGTCGACCCTGGTCTTCTCGATCGCCTCTGGCGGGATTGTAAAGATGTCGTCGGAGAGCACTACCAGGTCTGCCAGCTTGCCCGGTTCGATGGATCCTTTGACCGTCTCCTGGTGTTCGGCAAATGCGGATCCCATTGTGTAGGCGTGCACTGCCTGCGCAACGGTGATGCGCTGCTCGGGAATCCAGCCGTTTGGGTTTTTGCCGTCGAGGGTGCGGCGAGTGGTGGCGGCATAGATGCCCATCACGGGATCCAATGGCGCGACGGGCCAGTCGGAACCGAAGGCGAGTGTTGCACCGGCATCCAGCAGGGATTTCCATGCATAGCTCGACCTGATACGCTGCGGGCCAAGGATGGTTTCAGCCCACCGTCCGTCGTCGATTGCGTGGTAGGGCTGCATGGAAACGATCGCGCCAAGCTTTGCGAAGCGCGCGTAGTCCTCCGGATGAAGGTGCTGCGCGTGCTCGATGCGGGGGCGGCGATCGGCAGGGCCATTGTCTTTTTCCAGGCGGCCGTAGAGATCGAGTATGGTGCGGTTGGCGCGATCGCCGATGGCGTGGATCGTAAGCTGGAGTCCGGCCTTGTCGGCCTGGCACATCGATTCGTAGAAATGTTCGACGTCGAGAAGATCGGGGCTGGCGAGGCCGCTCTTCGCCGGATTGTTCGTGAACGGCTCATCCATCCAGGCAGTTTCAGAACCAAGGGCGCCATCGGCGAAGGCCTTCAGGTTGCCAATGCGGAGATAAGGACTGCCAAAAGGCGCGACGATGCCGGCGTCGGCCAGAGTCTTCCAATCGCGGACGGGAAAAGCCTCGTAGATGCGGACAGTCAACTTGCCAGCGCGCTCGATCTTCTGGAACTCGCGAAAATTGTTCGGCTGGCCGCGGTCTTCAGAGCTGTCGGCCATGTTCTGCACGCTGGTTACGCCGTGAGCTGCTGCTTCGCGCATGGCTGCTTCCATGGCCTGGGCCTCCTCTTCGGAAGACAGCGGAGGCATGATGCGCTGGACGAGAGCGATGGCAGCGTCTTTGAGAATGCCGGTCGGGTTGCCGTCCTTGTCGCGCTCGATTTCTCCGCCCGGCACGTCCTTCGTGTTTCGGTCGATGCCGGCGAGCTTCATGGCCTGTGCATTCACGAGGGCCATGTGTCCGTCGAGCCGCCACAAGAATGCAGGATGATCGCCGGAGACATCGTCAATCAACTGGTGGTCGGGCAGAACGGGCGGATTCCAGCGTTGATGATCCCAAAGGCCATTGCGAAGCCACGCACCTTTGGGCAGGGTTCTGGCGAATTGAGCGATGCGCTCCTTGAACTCGGCCTGGCTGTTGGCTGTGCCAAGATGCACGGTGATCAGCGAACCGCCCCCGATGAGGAAATGCACGTGGGAGTCGTTGAAGCCGGGCAGGAGAAGGCGGCCGCCGAGATCGATGATGCGGGTGTCCGGGCCGGCGAGTTTTCTAATCGCTGCGTTATTGCCGACCGCGAGGATCCTGGAACCATCGAGCGCCACTGCCTGGGCGGTGGGCTGCGCCGGATTTTCGGTCCATAGCTTGGCGTTGACGAGGATCAGGCTCGCCTCCGTAGCCGACGCCCTGCAGCAGCAGGCGCCGAGCACAACAATGAGCGCGCATAGCCAGGAAAGCTTCATTGCAACTCCCTTCAAACTGAGGCACGATTGTCCGCGATCACGGGAGAATCGCGGGAAGACAGGGAACATTTCAGGTTTGTACAACTCTATCAGTGAGCGGGCATTGTGGAGTTCCGCGCGGGTCGGTTCTAGTATCCCTCGGTCGCTCCCGAGTAACGGGCAAACCGCACCTTACTCTCGTCAGTGGGGCTGCTGCAGCCGTGCCCGCGTCTGGCTTGACTGCCGCTCGGAAACTCAAATATTCGTGGATCCTGCGGCGTTTGCCGGTACCAACACATCGATGCGGCTTGCGTCCTTGGCATCAGTGCAGCGGGTTGAAGACGACGTATTGTTTCGAGTTGCACACGAAGATCGCGTGGAATAGGTTTGCGGGCAATAGACCAGCCTCCTCGGCGGCGGGGACAGGGTGGTATACCGCTCTGGCCGGGCGGTAACGGCGTTCGCCGATGCGAACTTCGGGCGCGATTTCGTAGGAGACGGGTACCCTCGCTCCGGAAGCCCCGATGACTTGCCCGCTCGCGGCGTGGGCGGACGCGCGGAAGAGAAAGAGCGTGTCGGCGCCGGAGTCCAGCACCAGGTCTCCCAGGCTGGTGGAAACCGCCATCCGGCCGTAGATGAGCCGGAAGCCGGTTTGCGGACGGGGGGCCGAGGGCTCTCCAGAGGGCGGCTCGCCAATGGTCAAGCGATGGTGCTGGAAGTCCAGGATGTAGTCGAAGTGGCTGAGGAAGTCCTGGCCAAGGATTCCGCGGACGTCCGGTGGCAGGATAGTGAGATCGTCGGAACGGATAAACAGGAACTCCCGGTCACTGGCTTCCAACTGTCCGAGGGTCACTTTGTCGACAAGGCCACCGGGGACGGTGGATTCGCCGGACGGGGTCTGGAGGTGCAACTGGAGCGTGGCGGCGAGCCCGAGCTTGCGGGCCAGGCTCGAGTCCACCTGATTGCTCTGGCTGCCGGTGTCCAACAGGAACCGGTAAGGGCCATGCCCGTTCAGGAAGACGCCGTCGACGACAGGCATTCCTGCGATGACCTTCAGTTGAATGCTTACGTGCTCCGGTTGCGCGACGGCGGCCAAGGAAAAAAGACACGGGAACAAAAGGGCGGACAGGAACAACGATTGCGTTCTCATGCGCCCACCTTGAGGCTGGCGGGCTTCTAAAGTCTTGATGGGGGCATGATGTTTCCCTGCGGACGGATGATCTAAGCATGATGGATGCACTGGAACCCGCCGCATCGCAGGGCGCAGCTATACTCGTTCGTACGCCGCATGGAATCTCACTTCATCTACCGTTTCGACGGGATCACGCTGGATACCGCAACGAGGCGGCTGCGCCGCGGTGACCAGGAGCTGTTGCTGGAGCCAAAGGCGTTTCGGCTGCTGGAGTTTCTGATCGAGAATCGCGACCGGGTTCTCGGCAAGGAAGAAATCTTCCGGGTGGTCTGGAGCGAGACCAACGTGACCGACAATGCTCTGGCTCGAGCGATTGCGCAGATTCGGAAGGCGCTGGAAGACGATCCCAGGCAGCCTCGCTTTGTTGAAACATTGCCCGCCGTCGGCTACCGCTTCATCGGAAAACTCACCGCCGAAGAACCACCTGCAGCCGCGAAGACGACGCTGGGCAAGTCGCCACGGATTCCGGTATGGGCCGCGATCGCCTTAGCCATGCTTGCGGCAGCCGGATTGACGGCGTGGCGGTTTCGGACAAGGCCATCCGTGCCGGCTGTCTCCACGCCTGTGCCGCTGACCACCTATCGGGGTAACGAAGAAGCGCCGTCCTTCTCCCCGGACGGGAGCCAGGTCGCTTTTGAGTGGGATGGGGAGAGAGGGGACAACTTCGATATTTATGTGAAAGCGATTGGGCCGGACGCTGTCCCTCTGCGGCTGACGACGGACCCGTTGCCAGACAGGATGCCGTCCTGGTCGCCGGATGGATCGACGATCGCATTCTTCAGGATCATGGCTCCCGGCCAGGGGGAGCTGATACTGATCCCGGCGCTGGGGGGACCGGAGCGGAGACTGGCGCGGGTGCCCATCTGGGACGATCCGGTCTGGCAATCGTCGGGAGGTGTGCCGGCCTGGTCTGCGAACGGTAAGTGGCTGATTGTGCCGGAGGTGGTGAAACAGCGTACAGCCCTGTTTCGCGTATCGGTTGAGACGGGGGAACAGGAGCAGATCACGGAACCGGATCTTGAGATCGACGACAGGTATCCGGCGATCTCTCCCGACGGAAGGACGCTGCTGTTCGATCGACGGCCTACCTTTTATTCCAACGGCACGCTTTACACGGTTCGGCTGGATGAGAACGCGAAGCTTGTCGACGTTCTAAAGGCGATTGACTCCCAAGGGCTTCCGATCCTGGGGCTGGCGTGGATGGCGAATGGGAGGGTGGTCGTGGTGGCCACTCGAAGCGGGCTTTACCGCATTCCAGTGGAGGGCGGCGGCAAGGCGCAGCCAGTTCCCGGGACGGGTTCGGAGACACAGGGTGTCGCCGTTTCGCGGCAGGGCGACCGGCTGGCGTACGCGGCGGTGCATGGAGACTCGAATATCTGGAGGATCGACCTGAGTGCCAGGGAGCTGAAGCCGGAGCGACTGATCGCCTCCACGTTTCGCGACGTGGCTCCGCGCTACTCGGTGGACGGCAGCCGGATCGCATTTGAGTCCATGCGCGGGGGAGCGAGAAACCAGGTCTGGGTGGGCGATGCGGAGGCAAGGCAGGCGCGTCAGCTTACCTTTGTGAAGCACGGGTTGGCGGCGTCGCCGCGCTGGTCGCCCGATGGCCGGACCCTGGCAATGGATTCGAATGTGACCGGGAACTACCAGATCTACACGATGGACGCGGAGGGCGGCAAGATGAACCCGCTTACCAGCGGCAAATTCGATAACTTCGGCGCGTCGTGGTCGCGAGATGGGCGATGGCTGTATTTCACTTCAATACGCAGCGGGCGCACCGAGGTGTGGAAGATGCCCGCGGGCGGCGGTACGGCAGTCCAGGTGACGCACAATGGCGGGGAGTTCGGCGTGGAGTCCGAGGACGGCAAGACGCTGTACTTCACGCGAATTCTGCGCGCGGATTCGGGATCGATCTGGAGGATGCCGCTCGCGGGTGGGCCGGAAGAACAGCTGGCAGACTCGCTCTACCGCAGCAACTATGCGGTCGCCAAGCGCGGGGTTTACTACGTGACGCATGCGGATGCGTCGGGCAACTCCAGGTTGAAGCTTTACGACTTCGCCACCGGCGCCACAAGCACAGTGTTGCAGATGGGGCATCCGGAGTTCGGCCTTGATGTCTCGCCGGACGGACGCTATCTGGTGTATGCCCAGCTCGATGACCCGGCGAGCGGCCTTATGCTGATCGAGAACTTTCGATGAGGATCAGGCTGCGACTGGGAGGAATTCCGTATAAGTCCTGACAAGTCGGCAAGTGTTCGCCGATCCGCAGGATTCTCGGTTGGCGCTATCAGGGCAAAGCACGTTTCCAGCACAGGCTTTCTCGATACACGTATTGGCGATTTTGCGCTCGGTGAGAACGCTTCACGCGGACCGTGAACCGGAAGGGGTCACGACCCATCGACCAGTTCCCTTCTACCCAATCGCGGCGGCCGTGGCTTGCGCCGAAGCCTCTTGGCAGTGATCGGCAGCTTGATCCTGCCCGCTTCATTGTGCCGAACTCTTATACCGGATGCCGGAAGAGGATTGCCCTTCTGGACCAACTTGCGCGCCTGTCACAGCCCCGCGGACAGGAGTGAATTCAGTCAGAGAACTGCCAGATGGAGCCGGCTGGCCGCCGCAGCTCTGGATTTCTACAGGTAAAGGAATAAAACCGCATCGCCAGGTCAGTTTTCTACAGGTAAAGGAAAAACGACAACGGGGGGCGTAACCCCTCAGTCAAGCAGCGACCAGCTCCTGAAACCTCTTCGGGTATGGCAACGATTCGTGACAAACCGGGCCATATCGCCGCAAGTGATTTAAGCCGAACGAGTTATGCACCGGCTTTCTTGCGCGGCGCGGGTGCAGAGGAGAGGTTTGGACCGCCGTTCATAGTCTCCAAGTGATTGACATGAAAGACGCATCGAGATGCGCGTAGAGCAGGTCTATCGGCAAAGTCTCCAAATGGCCCACTTTGTCACGAATCGTTGCCATATCCCAAATAGAGCTTCAGCAGGTCCCGTGGATCATAACCTGGCCGCCCTGTCTCAGCGGCCTTCGCGCGCTCGAAGCCAAGTTCAGACATCACCAGCTTATTGACGAACGCGTCAATCACACGGCACACATGATCGGCTGACACGAAGTCGTCCAACACCACAGGAAACAGTGTTCCCTGACTCCGTCCCTCGCCTTGGATGTAACCCATAAAGAAGAAATGCCTCCGCTTACGCAACAGCATCTTCTCATCTGCCCCTGTTTAAAAAACGAGGCTTTCTCTGGATCACCACAAAATTCATTTGCAATAGGTACAACGGGGACACGATGACATAAAGATCATTGCCGTTATGCGTCTCGAGCCGGAGCCACGGAAGGTAGATAGCTTCCGTGTAGACCGTCACTCGGAGGTGATCCCGAAAGGCGTAGATGATCGATTGCGAACAAGGTCACTTCTGCGTGTAGCCGACCAAGTGTAGGTTGCGAGAGCGAGACCAGTCTCATGCTGGAGGTAGCGCTTTGCTTGCCCCAGGGCACAGCAAACGCTGGCGCTCCTTCCACCGTTTGCGTACGTCGCTTGTCGGGGAGCGACAATTCGGGGTTTGAGCCTATAATTCCGACCAATGATGGGGTGGCCATTGGCGGCGAAGACCATCCGGATCTGGCGCGTGTCTCTTTGCGATTGACACACTCGGCAGCAAATGCAGCACGCCAAGTTGGCACACTTATTGAGATTCTCATATATCGTCCGCTCGACGGGACTCGGCCATGGAACAGGAACTTTGGCGAAAAGTCGAGGAACTCTTTCACGCGGCGCTGGAGCAGACGCCGGATGCGCGGCAGACATTTCTCGACGGGACTTGCAACGGAGACATTGACCTGCGACGACAGGTCGATCTATTGCTGGCGAAAGAAAAACAAGCCGGAAGTTTCCTGGAACGACCTGCAATTGAGAACATGCCTTTCATACTGACGGTCGCGGGGTCCCTGCTTGGTCAGCAATTCGGACCCTATCAGATCGTGTCTCCGTTAGGTGCCGGCGGCATGGGCGAGGTATATCGGGCGCATGATCGTAAGCTCGGTCGCGATGTCGCCATCAAGACACTGCCTCATGAGTTCGCGCGCGACGCGGAGCGGCTATCTCGCCTCCGCCGCGAAGCGCGCACCCTGGCTTCCCTGAATCACCCCAACATTGCTGCGATTTATGGCCTGGAGGAGTCCGAGGAGGCAGACTGTCTGGTCATGGAGCTGGTCGAGGGGGAAATGTTGCGCGGTCCTCTCCCGGTTGGAACCGCGCTCGACCGCGCATGCCAGGTGGCGTCGGCACTGGAAGCGGCGCATGACAAAGGAATCATTCACCGCGATTTGAAACCAACCAATGTGAAGGTCACGCCCCAAGGCACGGTGAAAGTGCTGGACTTCGGTTTGGCAAAAGCGATCTGGTGGCCGGAGCGGAACCGGGACCTCTCACAGTTGGCGGCCGTGAAGAGCGTGGAGTCCGTCGCCGGGCAGATTGTCGGTACGCCTGGGTACATGAGTCCGGAGCAGGCGCGCGGAAGAGACGTCGACAAGCGGACTGACATCTGGGCCTTCGGATGTCTGTTATACGAGTTGCTAACCGGAAAGCGTGCCTTTCCGGGCGAGACTCTACAGGACACGATTGCGTCTGTGCTGGAACGCGAGCCGAACTGGCAAGCGCTGCCTGCGAAGACCCCCTCGCAAGTCCGCGAACTGTTGCGGCAGTGTCTTCAAAAGGATCCCGCTTGCCGGTTGCACAACATCGCGAACGCTCGCAGAACGATCGAGAAGGCAAAACTAGGATGGAACCGCTGGCGGGTCGCCGCGATTGCTGCGGCGGCGCTGGCGATGATGGCCATTGGCACTGCATTGTGGCTGCGTAGCACCACACTCTCGCTCAACCGCTCGCAGTGGGTTCCGATTACGAAGTTGCCCGATTCGGTCGTTCAGCCAGCGCTTTCACCCGACGGCCGAACGCTGGCGTTCATTCGCGGCGACTCCGCGTTCTTTGGGCCAGGCCAGGTGTACGTCAAGAGACTCCCCGACGGTCAGCCGGTAAGATTGACGCACGACAGCATGCTCAAGATGAGTCCGGTGTTTTCCCCGGACGGCGCACGCGTGGCGTATACCACCGTGGACCCCCACTTCAATTGGGACACCTGGGTGGTTGCCACTCAGGGCGGCGAGCCCCAACCATGGCTGCGCAACGCCAGCGGACTGATATGGTCCGGTCCACGGCAGGTACTCTTTTCGGAGATGAGGAACAGCCCTCACATGGGCATCGTAACGGCCAATGAGAACCGCGTCGGAGAGCAGGAAGTTTACTTGCCTGCGGATTCACCCGGCATGGCCCACCGGTCCTACCCGTCACCCGATGGGAAATGGGTGCTTCTAGTGGAAATGAACCGTGACCACGTTTGGGTGCCTTGCCGCCTTGTTCCGATGGACGGCACTTCACTGGGCCGCCAGGTGGGACCGCCCAAGGCCGCCTGCATGTTTGGGGCGTGGTCGCCCGACGGGCGATGGATGTATTTCTCGTCCGAAGCCGGAGGACTGTATCACATCTGGCGACAGCGTTTTCCTGAGGGCCAACCCCAGCAAGTGACCTCCGGGCCAACTGAAGAAGAAGGCATCGCCATGGCGCCGGACGGCCGCTCCTTTGTCACGGCCGTGGCGCTGGAGAACCATTCCGTGTGGATTCACGATGCGCGCGCTGAGCGGCAGATTTCGCTGGAAGGGAACGCCGCTGATCCTAAGTTCACACCGGACGGTACAAAGCTGTGCTACCGCATCGTCACCAAGTCTCCAAATGAATTTCAGTTTAGTAGAGAGGCAGGTGAAGTCTGGGTATCCGACTTGAAGTCCGGACTTTCCGCGCCACTGGCTCCCGGATTCCAGGCGCTCGCGTATGACATCTCCCGGGACGGCCGAGAAGTTGTGATGGAGGCGGAGGACCGCGACGGAAAGCCACGGCTCTGGCTAACGTCGTTTGAACGGCAGCAACCGCCGCACCCCATCCCGAACGTGGAGGGCCGACAGCCCAGGTTTGGTCCCGGCGAAATCTTCTTCCGTGGTACCGATGGGATCGACGGCTTTGCTTACCGCGTCCGCCCGGACGGGACGGGAATGCGGAGAGCGCTCGAACAACCTATCCTCATGTTGAGCGCTGTCTCGCCGGACGGTCTGTGGATCGTGGGGTGGTCTCGACTTTCCGGTAATGGCTTCCCGGCCAATTATGCCTTCCCGCTGGCAGGGGGGACTCCGGTCCGCATCAGCGAGCGTGTCAGCTTGGAGTGGTCGCCCGGTGGCGGCTCATTGTCCCTTTCCGAACTAACTTTTGCCGTGGGACGGACGTATATCGTTCCGTTGCCGCCTGGGGAGGCCTTGCCTCCGATTCCGACAGGTGGATTTCATTCCGAGGACGAAGTGGCGCGCCTGCCGGGAGCGCATAGAGTCGATATCTCCGATGCCGTCCCCGGTCTCTCTCCTGATGTCTATGCGTTCTCTCGGGGTACGACCCAGCGCAATCTGTATCGGATCCCGGTCCCATGAATCTTGCATCCGACGCGAGCCATAGGCGAACGGCACAGTTCCATCGACAACATAATGCGCGATGTGGTGGCACGTCTGCTACGGCGGTGAACTCGCAGCTCCCCGGTACCCCCCGACCCCGACTCGGACGACATTGAAACCCCGCTCAGCCCACAGCCGAACGGGGTCATTTGGTGGCTTCAGCAGAGTGCCGGAAGTTTAGTCCTCAGAACCTACCCGAATAGTGAGAGTGCCCTGGAAACACACGTCGCCAGCCGAGCCGTTCTGCGCATTAATTACACCGCACGGATTGATCACTTGGTATTCCCCATGCACTCGCTCGCCTTTCAGCGGCCCATCCAGGACTACCCCGTTGATAACGGCAGTACCCTTTAGATTGTTTTGGGTTATAAAGTTGTGCGCGGTAAAGTGGTAGGCACCCCCGTTGATGTGGTAGAGGGCCTCGATCTTGTCAACGGCGGGCGTGTGGTCGTCGTTAAGAATTTCCCCGGCAAAGGTGCCGCCGCCGACATCGCCACTAACGAGGCCTGCCATGTTTGGGAAGTTAGTGATCCATTTCGTGAAGATGACCTCAACGCGACCACGAAATCTTCCTTTGTCGCCCGATGTGTCACGCTGGCCGCCGGCCAGGGCGGGTGAGATATTGAGTAGGAGCAAAATCGCGATCACGAACGAGGCGAAGAGTGTCCGATTACGAATGGTTTTCATAAAGTCTCCTTTAGGTGACGGGTGACAGCTTGGAAATCAAGGACTGCCCTGGACAACGGGGTATGCGCTAATGCAACTTCATGGGTCAGAGGTTAAAATCAGTTTTCCTCCTACCTGTGTTCCGTGAACGGGAGGGAAAAAGGGTCACCAGAGCGGAGTTTTTTATGGCAAGTGCGGCAGCGCCGTGACCGTCGAGGGTCCACGGGATATCAGCGGGTTGATTGCCGCCTGGGGCAGAGGAGATGAACAGGCGCTCAACAGCCTGATGCCCCTCGTTTACCCCGAGCTGCGGCGAATTGCCAGGCGGCACCTGGGATATCGCCCGCCCGGCCAGACCTTGGAGTCGGCCGCATTGGCTAACGAGGCTTACCTCAAATTAGTTCGCGCAGGGGGCGTCCGCTGCGAAAGCCGCGTGCACTTTCTCGCACTCTGTTCGCAAATCATCCGGCGCATTATCGTGGACCACGCGCGCAATCGTGGGTATGCCAAGCGAGGTGGAGGCGCCGTGCAGATACCGCTGGATGAGGGAGTGGTTGCGGCCGAGACACACCAGGTTGACGTACTGGCTCTTGATGAGGCTCTGACGTCATTATTCGAGTTCGATCCTCGCAAAGCCCGAGTAGTTGAGTTGCGTTACTTCGGCGGATTGAGTGTTGAGGAAACTGCGGAGGCCTTAGGAATTTCACCGGAGACCGCTAAGCGCGATTGGAAGGTGGCCAAGGCTTGGTTGTTTGGCGAACTGACTGGAGAGACAGACCGTAGCGGCTCCTAACGGGTTGAACCGGCAGCCTGCATTTCGGGGAACGTCTCTCACTCATGATCGTGCGCGCCATCCTTTTGTTGATAAACGTGAACTTTGCGCGGCCCGCCCCCAGGTGTCAATGGGTGGATGTTGGCAACCCGGAAATAACGCCCTCTAAAGCTTCCAGAGAGTTTCGTAACAGCCTCTTTCCCTCCCCGCTCCCCTCCCACGGTGAAACAAATCTCAAGGATGACGTCGATGGATAGAACAGAATCCACAGTTCGCAATCTGCTCACGGCTATCGAGGCACCGCTCTACGATGTCGGCGTCCTGAGTGAGCGTGGAATGCTTCCGGGACTCGACGGCATCTCGGCCGCGGCGGTCTTGGACAGGCTTTCTCTGCTCAAGTACCGCAATGCCCACGGCTCGCACATCTACATTCGCCCATCCGGGGAGCATCGTTTCACCACGCTCGACGATCTCAGCGAGACCTCGATTGCGAGGCTCTCGGCCGACGGCTTCAACCCATGTGCTGTCGTCGAGACCAGCGTCGGCAACTTTCAAGTCTGGCTTAAGCACCCCAGAATATTTCCCAAGCTCCTCGGAACCTTTGCCGCGCAGACCTTGGCCGAGCGGTACGACGCTGACCTCAGCGCGGCGGACTGGAGGAGGTTTGGACGGCTTCCCGGCTTCACCAACTGCAAACCTAAATACAGAAAGTCTGACCGCCTCTTCCCTTTCGTGCGCCTGCACAGCCACAGTGGACAACAGTACCCGATGGCGGAGGCCTTCGAGCAAGAGATAACGACGCTCTACGAGGCCCGCGAGCGGGAACACGAGGCGAGGTGTCTCGAAAGTTCTCTTTCTCCCCGAAGGGGACCGAGGTTATCGAACCTGTCTCTTGAGCGATTCCGAAGCTCGACCAAGTACCAGGACCGTCCCGCCGCCGCCGACATCGCTTTCTGTGTCGCCGCTTTTGCCAACGGCATGACCGAGGACCGGATCGGATGTGCCCTTGAAGACGATTACCTCTCCCGCGATCCCAGCCCTTCCAAGCGAGCTGCCTACATCCGGAGAACCATGGAGAAGGCGAGGAGATGGGCCGAGCGATGAACATCGATGCTGCATTTGCCCTTGTCATTCCTCCTCCTGCTGGTCGGATGACTCTTCTAGTTTCTGAGCTGGCTTATGCAACTAGCGCCATGAGAGAGGCAGTTGAACAGGGCGGCTCCCTTCCGGTTTGCCTTTCTATCTGCGTTCAGCGTGCCGCGCTCAAAACACCCCCGCCCTTCGGACGCACGCTCTTCTTCCCAGAATCCGCTGCGCGCCTCGCAAGAGGTGCGGACTCCTGCCCCCAGGCAAGCTGGGGTCCCCTTCCGCAGATTCTATCCAGTCGCCGAGGGAGTGGGTCGCGACGGCACACCCGTTGGGCAAGCATGTACCGCAGACAGCGGACAAACCAAAAGAAACGGAGCCAAACACCATGTTCAACAAAGTCATCCTCATCGGCCGTCTCGGGCAGAACGCAGAAGCCAAAACCGCTCAGAATAACCGTGAATACGTCGTCCTCAACATCGCAACCCAGGAAAGCTGGAAGAACGACAAAGGCGAATACGAAACCCGCACCGAATGGCATCGCGTCTTCGCCTGGAGCAATCTCTCCAAATTCGCCAAGACCCTTCAGAAGGGGCAGCTCATCACCCTGGAAGGCATTCTCCGGTATCGCGAGGTGGAGGATAACCTCGAGGGCACTAGGTTCAAGCACCGGATCGCTGAGATCCACGCCATCAGCATGAAGCGGCTCTCGAAGGTAGAGGCCGATGATGATCCTTCGGATGGAGCCGGCGACGAGTAATCGTCGCCAGATGTGTAGACGGACCTAAAAGGTCCGTCTACTGTTCTCTCAGGTCTTCTGCCACTCCCATCTGACAGCTTTTCTGTCAGTAGCTAAGTTAAGCTTTCTGCCATGTGGCAGGAAATATTTGACACGGTGGCAGAGGCAGCCTATCATGCTTTTATGAATCAGACCGTTGCCAAAGCATCCAGCGCGCAATCGTTCGAACCAACTACCCGGCGTGTTGTCCGTTTCCGCAGGCGTGGAGCAAGCCTCGGACTCGGCTCCAGCAACATCTCCGATCTCATGCAGCAGATCGAGCGCGGGTTTTCCTTCGAGGCCCTTCTAAGCCTCGAAGCAAACAGCGGCGTATCGCTCACCTTGTTGGCGTCGGTGATTGGCATTCCCGAGCGGACCTTGGCTCGGCGAAAGGCCGCCGGGAAGCTCGAACCCGAGGAATCCGAACGCTTGCTGCGTGTATCCAACCTCTTCGAGAAGTGTGTGGAGCTGTTCGAGGGCGATGTGGCAGCAGCCGTCAATTGGCTGACTTCTCCAAAAAAAGCGCTGAATCATCAGCCTCCTCTTCTTTATGCGCGAACGGAGTTAGGGGCTAGAGAAGTGGAAGACCTGATCGGACGAGTGGAACACGGGGTCTTCTCTTGAGTTTTTCTGCCTGGCGGATCACCAAGCAGAAGCACGCAAAGTCCGCGTTCACTGGAGAAGGTGCCCGTCTCTACGGCGGCCGATGGAATAGTCCCGGCACTGCCATGATCTACACCGCGCAGTCGCAGTCCCTGGCTGTGCTTGAGGTACTGGTTCACCTGGACTCGCCTGAACTTCTGAAGAAGTATGTTCTCTTCGAAGTTGCGGTCGACGAAGCCTACGTCGACGAACTCGACCCATCGAAGCTGCCGAGGAATTGGAAGGCGGATCCCGCGCCGTCCAAGGTGCAGACAATTGGAGACGATTGGGCTGCCGGCGGCACCTCGGCTGTGCTGCGCGTGCCGAGTACCCTCGTTCCCGGAGAGTCCAATTTTCTGCTCAACCCGCGGCATCCGGACTTTCGTAAGTTGAGAATCGGCAAGGCGCTACCATTTCTGTTCGACCCGCGTTTTGCGCACCGGTAATCACCCCAGATAAGGATTCGTGTCGGATTGTCACAGATGCGCCGGCCCTTCCCCTCCAGGTTGTCAGGACCCATCTTCCCTCCCGCTGCTCTACGAGGCCCGCGAGCAGGAACATGAGGCGAGGCGCGCCTGAAGCCTGTGGCGATGTAATTCTTGATGCAGCTTTAGAAGATGAATCGCCCTCCCAGCTGAATGATCCGATTAGGAGCGTCAGCCGTGATCTTCCCGGCGTTCGGGGATGACAAAGTCGCATTCGGAGCATTCAGGCTCACCAGATTGAAGACATTGGTCGAATCGGCTTGGAACTGGAAGGCCATTCCTTCCTGGATGCGGAATTCACGTTGCAGGCTCATATCGATGTCTCGCAGCGCGACGCCGGGCTGGTCTCATTGGCCGATGGGTTTACAGTCCGTCCATTAGCGGTTTGTTCGCAAAACGATTGGTTGGGGATGGGGCGAATCGACCACCACTGGAAACAACGTCAATTGCTCTAATTAGGTCTTCAGTTACCCGAGATTTAAAAACATAACCAGATGCCCCTAGATCGAAGGCGACATTCACGAAATCGGCGTCTTCATGAAGTGTCAAGAAGATAATTTTTGCCGGACAGCCGCGATCTCTTAAACTCCTCGCTACTTCGAAGCCAGTCATATCTCCTAGAGAGATGTCCAAAATAGCAATATCGGGACTGATAGCGGCGATCTGATCCAGAACTGACATGCCGTTCAAGAGCGCACCCGCGACTCTAAATTTAGTCCTTAACTCCTCCACCAGGATTGTTAGCAAAACTGCGTTATCGTCTGCTAGCAAGAGCACTGGGTTTGCCACGATCATTGCCTCCTTAGATGTTGCTTTCATTCGGCGCGAATCCTAGTGTCTTTTCGACAAGCGGCGAGTCATCATTTGGCGACCTTTACATTGAAGGTCACCGTGTTGGTCCCGCCGGCGTTCTTGATGACAAACTTGTACTGCCCGTCCTTCTCCGGCGTGAACTTGACCGAACACTTCGGTCCGGACGAGTCGTCATTAGCGACTTCCGCGCCGGTGGAGTCGTAGACGAAAAGGTGCACGTCGGTATTCTTCAGGCCGTCCGTGGTGGCCTCAAACTCTTTCCCCGCCGTGAATGACAGGAGGTAAGCGACCTCTCCGCTGTCCTTCATCTCGAGCTTCTTGCCATTGAACGCCGACCCCTTGCCGAGGTCCTTCGGCTTGGCGTCCTGCGCGGGACACAGTATCGCGACCGTTAACATGACTGCCACCACTGCTGTGACAAAACGAGTAATCGATTTCATTGGTATTTCCTCCAGAGTCGGATCAGATCCGCACTTCTCACCCCAGTAAACTCTGAAACATGTAAAGAAGGTATAAGTGTTGCTTTGAGAATGTCCGTATTCTGAGGGGACCCCTTAAGGCAACTTTCCGTTCCATTGATCCCCAAAGTTAAGTACAGCGCGACATCAGTGCGAAAGAGAGTAGGTGCTAGCCAACTCAGGAACGCAGATTTTCCTCGGTCGAATCGCTGTCTTACCATTGGAGTTTGAGATCCATACGATCTTCTCTTCCGTTGCAGTCACGATTTGTTCGCAGCAGCCTTTTTCTGCTTGCCTCGTTACTAGATGCCCTCGCGCACGGTCAGAGGACTCGCTAGGGCAAAACGCGCGATCTCGTCCTTACGCATGAATACAACGCCTGGATGCGATTGGGCGTAGACGATGAAGTCATCCAGAACCTTCGCGCGTGACGGCCGGCCCGAGATCCGATCGTGCGCGCTCACAGACATCATGCGACGTCGCGTTTCGGCCTCGGCATACAGCGCATCGAACTCCGCTTTGAGATCGTGAGCATACATAGCTGTGCTGAAGTACCGAGTTTCATAGTTCACGATGTCATTCATATGGAGCGTATAAGGCACGACAGCAAATGGTTTGTCACGCACGTTAATCAGGAACGGCTCGTCGCGGCTCACGTCGTCAATGTGATAGATGAAGCCGAGCGACTGAAGAATTTCGAGTGTATGAGGCGTGCCCCGCAACCAGAAAGCGTTGAAGCCGACTGGCCGAGTACCGGTTGCCCCTTCAATGCTCTCGATACTTTGCAGATACGAGGCGCGCTCTTCTTCAGGGGTCATGGAAAGCTGTGCGGTCCAGGTCTGCCCGTGTCCAGATGCTTCGTGGCCACGCTGAACGATCTCTTTTGCGAGAGCTGGGTGCAGATCCACCGCTGTGCCGACCATGTGGGAGGTGACCTTGATTTTTCGACGATCAAAGACGTCGAGGAGCCGAGGCAACCCTTCCTTATAACCGTAGTCGTACCATTTGCTCGCCGGTAGATCCGGATACTTCGGATCGATCTTTGGCATAGGGCTTTCGGCACCGCTGGTCGGCTGTGCGCCACCCTCCATCTGCATAGAGACGGAGATGACCATTCGAGCACCATTTGGCCAGACGGCGCCTTGGGCAAGATTTCTCTGCTCGCGTACTCGATCTGCAAGCGCGACTGGCGATCGAACTGGTCCCAACATCGCTGCCATGGCTCCGGCCTTGATTAGGTCACGTCTAGAAGTCATCGTTCTCTCTCCTAAACCTCTGAACACTCACGCCTCCGTGATTGTCTGGTGAAGGTTTGTTGGTTCTGCTTCAGTGGACTGCTGTGGGTTTTCCGTCGCCTCCCATTTAATCCACTTGAGATCAAGTACAAAGATCGAGTAGAAGACAGGGACCAGGAGCAAGGTGATGAACGTAGCGACCGCCAGTCCGCCGATCTGGGCATAGCAGAGTGGTTTCCAGAGTGGGCCACCTTCGAGTGCGAGAGGGAACAAAGCAAGAATCGTTGCGCCCACTGTGATCATTACGGGGCGAATACGCTCAATCCCGGCATCCGGAAGAGCACGTTCCAGCGGCTCCCCCTTTTCGTGCATCTCCTCGATGAAGTCGAAGAGCACGATCACATGGCTGACGATGACGCCGATCAGACTCGCTACGCCGAGAAACGCCATGAAACCGAACGGCGTGTGCATGATCGCCAGTGCGATCAAAGCTCCGATCGCGCCGTACGGGGCCGCAGCAAAGACAAGGAGGGGCTTGATGGCATTGTTGAACTGGATGAGAAGAGCGAGATAGATGCCGACGAGCGAGATCAGTAGTACGACGGCCAGATTGAGGAAACCATCGACCTGCTTCGCTTGTTCGCCTCCAATTTCGAGTTGGTATCCCGGAGGGAGATTCTTCTTGAGATCATCCAGCTTCGATTGTGCGGGTCCGAGAACTTCGGATGCGAGCACACCGGGTGCGGGAAAGCACAGGACTGAGATCGTGCGGAAGTGCTCACGACGCCGAATTCTTCCGGTCTCGAGCATGTTGCGTACTGTGGCTACTGAAAGTAGTGGAACCCTGGTGTTCTGCTGCGACGAATAGACATAGAGATTCTCAATCTGCCCAAGCTGCGCCCGTTCCTGCCCGCGGAGACGAGCCACGATGGGGATGCTCTTATTGCCCTCTTTCAGCAGGCCAACGGATGCGCCGCTTATGGCGGCTGCAGTGGAATTCGCAACATCGGCGTTCGAAATGCCAACGACATTCGCGCGGTCGGGATCAATCTGGATCTTTACCTGTGGGCTATCGGGGGACCAGTCATCGCGCATGACTGCGATCCCTGGCGACTTCTGTAGAACATCCATCGCTTGGGTTGCGATTCCGCGCAGGGTCTCGATGTCCGCCGCTTCGTCCTTGGCGTCTGTATCGGCCTGACCCGAGATGAGGATCTCGACTGGAGTCTCGACAGGGTTTGTCTGGAGTTGCCGGACGGTGATCCATGCGCCGGGGACTTTCCGGCTAAGGGCAGACTGTAGTGGCCCGATGATCTTCGGCGTAAGTTCCTTGTCGCTGACTTGAACTATGACCTGGGCGTAGTTTGTTTGTGGCGGCTCTGGAGAGATAGAGAACCAGAAGCGAGGCCCGCCTCCACCGATGAAGCTGGTGATGGATGTCAGATTATGTTGATTGTTGTCATTGGATGAACGCTCACCAAAGTCCGCGAGGACCTGCCGGACGACCTCTTCGGCCTTGACAGCCGCGTCGTTTGTTGCCGTCAAGGGGACGTCGTTTGGCAGCCAGACGTCGAGATAAAACCAATACTGAACGTCTTCGGGAAAGAACTGCTGCTTGAGGTGGGATGCTACGAAGGCGCCGACTACCAGAAACACGAGGGAGCCGAGCAGGACTCTCCAGCGATGCGCGATCGCGCGACCCACAAGTCGGTTGTAGAAGCCGTAAAAGCCCCGCTCTCGCTTCTCCTCAATACTGAGTTCCTTCTTCCTGGGAGGTCTTTGAATGTAGTAACCCAGGAGCGGAATAAACGTCATGGAAACGACGAGTGCGCAAAGCAGCGAAGCAGTCATTACGATCGGAAGGCTTCGGAGGAATTGACCGGTATTGCCCGTTAGCATTAAAAACGGAAGATAGGCGATGATGTTGGTGATCGTGGCAAAGAAGATCGCGGTCGCCAGCTTCGTCGGACCAAGCCACGCCGCAACGCTACGCGGAAGGCCATCAGCGAGACCGCGTTTGATTCCGTCCCCTGAGACCACTGGCACATCGACCAAAAGCCCCAGCGCGATAATGAGCGTTGCTACGGAAACTTGCTGGAGATCGATGCCCAGCATATAGACCACGCCGAAGGTCATGGCGAGTGTGATGGGTATCGCCAGGGCCATGATAAGCGCGAGTCTCCATTCCCAGAAGCCGATGAGCGAAACGATAACGACGAGCAGGATCGCTTCGTCGAGCGCGCGCAGGAAGAGGTGGATATTTTCCTCTACCTGCAGGGGCTGGTCGGAAGTGTGGACAGTGATGAGATCGGGAGGAAGGATGCGATGAAGCTGTGCCAATTTCGCATCGATCGACTCGCCGAATTTTGCGATCTGGTTTTCATCACGCATGTAGATGGCGATAGTAACGGCGCGACTACGGCGCCAGTGTCCATCGGCATCCTGCCATGTGTAGTAGTTCAAGTAGTTCGCAGGGCTCTGGTATCCGCGGCTTATATCGACTAGGTCGCGCAGGTAGACGGGAGCGCCAGCGGTCGCTGTCGTCACAACGATGTCGCCTATCGCTTTGGGGTTCTCGAATTGCCCTGAAGGATTCAGGGTGATCTGGCGTTGCCCCGTTTCAAAGACCCCGCCTTGCGCGATGATATTGCGAGCTTGAATCAGCTTGCCAAGATCGGCGGGCTGGAGCCCGTAGGCGGCGAGCCGATCCTGAGAGAATTCGAGGTAGATTGTCTGCTGCTGCACGCCTCGACGCTCCACCTTCGACGTCTCTGGAGCGCCCTGCAGGGTGCGGGCGATGAGATCGGAGAAGTCGTCCAACTCGGCGTAGCTGTATTTGTCGCCTGCAACCTCGGACAACTTCTTAAGGGTGTCGGCTGGATCGTGAATGATGATTGTGCTCCAGGCATCGGGATGCAACTCCGACCGCTGGACCTGGCTCGTAAAGAAGTGGTCGATAAATGCCTGGATGGACGCGTCGTCTTGGCTACTCGCGCCGTCGAGACCGATGAAACCCGTTCCCTGAATCTGAGTGGTATTTCTAAGTACACCAGCTTGTATCGCTTGTCTTTCGAAGAGTGCGGCACTGCCCGCAACTGCTCTCGACGAAATTGATTCCGGAAAGGAGTAGATAATCGTGACTGGCTTCGTCGGCGGTGCGGTCTTCTTGTTCGCACGAACTGAGCGGATCGCTGCCTGAATCGACTGGGAGCGAAGATTGATCTCTACGGGATCCGCCTTCGGGCTAGCGACGGTCAGCATCAATGCCGCCGTGTCTCCGAAGTCGCTCTGAAAAGTAATCGGCCCCGCGCCTTGAGGAAGTTGGCCGTTCAATGCGTTGAGCTTCAGATTGATGTCGCTGAACTGGCGCTTCAGATCATCCACGTTATCGACGAGCTGAATATAGACGTAGGCATAGCCAGGCAGTGAAATCGACCTGACACCAAAGTCTGCAGGTGTTCCGGCGTGAATCCACTTGTTTTGTGCGACGGTATCTTCGATCGGCCGTGTTATCAGCTGCTCGACCTGTTGCGCTGTCGCGCCCGGCCACGAACAACTGGCAAGAGCAACGCGGACGGGAATGTTTGGGTCTTTGCGTTGGGGCATGGACTTGTAGCCGAACCAGCCCCAGATCAGAACGCCAACCAGCAGCACCCAGGAAACCTGTGGGTGTTCCACGAAGAATCGTGGAACGTTCCTCGTTTGTTCGATTCTTTCCCGATCGCTCTTATTTGCCATGGTCTCTCTGCCTACGGAATCACTGATAGAGAATCGCCGTCCTTCAGGAGCTGTGCCCCGATGGCGACAACTTTTTCCCCGGTCCGAACTCCTGTCACGGAGACCGAACTGCCGTGGGTTGCGCCAACCGTGACGCGGCGGACATGCGCCTTCCATTGGCCGGACTGTTGCTCACAAACGACCACTGCGAATTGTCCCGATTCACCTGGATAAGGGACAATGGCGCTCAATGGGACGGAGGGCTGGGAGGTTTCGCGTCTCCCGCCAAGTGCAACGGAGGCGATCATGCCCGGCTTTAATCTGTCCCGGGGGTTCGGAAGCGTTACTTCAATCGTGAACACACGGCTCCGCGCATCGGCGTTGGGAGAGATGCTTGTGACACGCCCGGAATACTGGGCAGCGTCATTCTGCACTTGAAGCGTAAGGATCTGGCCCAGATGAACAAGATTGAGGGAATCTTCCGGCACACCGAACGACGCCTTTACCGCACTGGTGTCGGCGATGGTGAAGGCTGCTGAAGACGATGATGCCAGCGTCCCAACGTCGATGTTCCTCGCAAGGAGGTATCCGGAGAAAGGAGCTCTCAGGTCGGAATCGGATAACGACAGCTGAGCCTCACGCTGCGCGGCTTTGGATTGGTTCACCGCCGCGAGCGTCGAGTCGAAGCGTGCTTGGGCCTGATCGTAGTCCGGCTTGGTTAAACTTTGGGTGGCGTAAAGCGCTTTCGCTCGGTTCAAATCCTGTTCTGCCTGAGTGTGCTGGGCAACGGCGGCATCGACCTGCGCTCCGGATTCATCCGCCTGATTTTTCAAGTCCTGTATCCGTATCTGTGCCAACGAATTTCCCTTGGTGACGTAATCTCCCGTCCCAATATCGCGAGTGCGGCCATCGGCGGACCTGATCTGCTTAACTCCGGTAATGTAACCCGCCGTCCGGAAGGCAAGATCAACCTGAGCAAATGGAATGAGCGATGCGGAGTATTGCAGGCCTTCCGCCGATTGGTACACAGTCAAATCGGCCAAACGGACAGCGACAGGGGGCTTTGCGGGCAAAGCGGGTTCATGGTGGCAGCCGCCGACGATGGTTGCCGCCAGCAGAGAAAGTGAAGAAGCTGCTTTAGCCGTGCGGGATTTTATCTGTTGAATGGCTGGCATCAAGGTGCTACTCCTCCCCCAAAGCTCTTGCAAAGTCAGCCCGCGCCGTCCAGAACGCAAGCAAAGCCTGTCGATATTGGTCCTCTGTAGTCGCGAGCGATGCCTGCTGCTGCAGCAGAGCGCTCAGCAGAATTGCCTGTTGCGCGTAGGCGTCAGTCTGGTTGCGAAGCCTTTCTTGTTCCGAGCCGTGAGCGCTCTCCGCCACGGCAAGCTGTACTCTGGCTTCGCGCAGCTTGCGGAACTGCGAGTCAACGTCCAGGAGGACCTGGTCTCGCGCATCCTCTTCGGTGAGGACCGCTTCGTGTTCGGCGATCACCTTCTGGGAAATATTGTGGCGCTTTTGGCCCCAGTCCCAGGGTTGCCAAGTGAGCAGAGCTCCGACTGCACCGACATTTTGCGGAAGGAAACTGATGCCCGCCGTTGTCAGATAGTTGACCTGAATAGAGATGTCGGGCAGGTACCGAGTTTTCTCAATCCTAGTCTCGAGGTTTGCTTGATTCTTCTTAATGGAAGCAATCCTGATCTCAGGGCGCTGCGCCAGCGCGAGCTTTCGAGCCGCTTGCAGATCCAACTCTTCCGGCAGAGCAGGAGACACCGGCTGCACAGAAAACTCCACAAGAAGATCTCTGCCGAGCAGGCGGTTCAAGGATTCTTTCCTGTCGGATAGCGCGTCCTCGATCACCATGAGTTGATACTTGGCTTTTGTGTCTTCAGCCTTGACGCGCAGGTTGTCCGCTTTGAGTACTGCCTTTTCCTGCAGTCGGCGCTCGGTCAGGTGGTCAAGCTCTTCCAGCGATCGGATAGTTGCACGCTGCGATTCGGCCTGGCTCTGGGACTGGAGAAGAGAATAGTAGGCGCGGCGGACATCGCTCACCAGCTGCTGATCCCGTTGTGAATAGGTTTGGCGACTCAGATCTTCGTTCAATCTTTGCTCAGCGACAGAAAAGCGGATTCTGGGAATCTGAGTGATCGGCTGCGTAGCCGTAATCGACGCTATGGCGATCGGGCGCGCAGGAGTGTGCAGGTTTATGTCGCTACCTGGAATCGGTCCAGTCGAGGGATATGTTCCCAATTGGCCCGCCCCGATAGTGAAATTCAAGGGGCCCAAAAGTTGCGTACCCAGCAGATAGGTGTCAAAACGGGGATAGAATGACGTCTTGACTTCTGCCGTCGCCTCTCGCTGTCTGTCGATGTCGAACTTGGCCCGCTTTGTCTCACGATTGTTGGCTCGCGCCAATTCAATCGCCCGATCCAGCGTGAGTACCTCCCCGGAAGTCCGCTCTTGTCCCCGTGCCCCCATCACAAGAGTCACCGAAGGAATGGCTGCGAATAGACAAATGCGTATCAGCCGCCTGAAGAACATCGACTCCGCTCTCCTCTACAGTTCGTTGTTGAAGCACCTCGATGTAAAGGGTGCGTAGTACTGGACCTAGACGGGCCGCTCGAACTCTGACATGGCCGCCGACACGCGAAATATTTCTGGGATTGAGAACGCACACGTCTTGCCAAAGCTCCCGGACACACGCGAAATCAATCGATGTTGTTGGCGCGGGAGTGTTTAAGACAGGGGGGAATTAGATAGCGCTATTCGGGATGGATAATCAGAAGGCGGAGATTTGGCGGGCGTGCCAGACTTCCGTCACTGCGGTGGTCGAGAAATTCCCAACTTCTGCATTCTGTACGCGAGAGAGGTTCTCTTGAGGCCCAGGCGAGCTGCCGCTCCGCGAAGACCCCCTACGACCCAATTGCTTTCGCGGAGTGCTCGCACGATCTGCTCTCGCTCCGCTTGCTCTAAGGCGTTGCCACGGCTAACCGCGCGTTCGTTTGTGCAAGCAAAGATTTCGCCCAACGGCACTCTCAACGACGTACCCGTAGATAACAGTACGGCTCGCTCCATCAGGTTTTGCAACTCCCGGATATTGCCCGGCCACGCGTAACGGCAGAGCGCATCCATCGCTTCTCGGGGGATACTCTCGATTTGCCTTCCCATGCGCCGGGCGTACTTGTTGGAGAAATAGCGGACGAGAAGCGGAATGTCTTCACGCCGGTCTCGCAGCGGCGGGACATCAATTGGAAACACGTTCAAGCGATAGTAGAGGTCGCTGCGGAACTTCTTTTCGGCGACCATTTGGGTGAGGCTGACGTTCGTTGCCGCTAATATTCGAACATCGACGCGCTGGGTACGATTACTTCCCAATCGCTCAAATTCCTGTTCCTGTAGCACTCTCAGGAGTTTGGGTTGCAATTCGAGAGGTATATCGCCGACTTCATCCAGAAACAGCGTTCCCTTGTGCGCGAGCTCGAATCTTCCAATTTTTTGAGTTATGGCGCCTGTGAAGGCCCCCCTCTCGTGGCCAAACAGCTCGCTTTCAAGAAGGCCCAGAGGGATGGCGGCGCAATTCACCTTTACAAATGCGTAACCCTTGCGGGGGCTCAGGTTGTGAATCGCGCGGGCGATCATCTCCTTGCCGGTACCCGTCTCACCTTGGATTAGTGCCGTCGAGTCAGCTGGCGCAACAATTCGAACGCTCTCGAGCACAGCTTTCAGGCTCTGACTGTTTCCAATAATCTCTTCGAAATTCTGCTCAATCCGAATTTCGTCTTCCAGGTAGAGCTTCTGCTCCGTCAGTCGCTCCTTGGCTTGTGTTATCTGTCCATATTCCAGAGCGTTTTCTACCGCGATGGCGATCTGGCTCGCGACCTGCGCGAGGAACCCCATATCAGCTTGGCTGAAGGCATTCTCCTCCCGTCTGCCGAGACCCAAAAGACCAAGGACGCGATTCCGGCTAACAAGTGGCACCATGCAACCGGCTTTGAGGCCCTCTGGGAGGGCTGGTTCATCCGTCAGACCTAATTGAAGTACGTCCGAGGAATTACCTCTCCACGGTTTACCCGTGCGGAACACATAACCGCCGAGCGACCCCTCCATCGAACAGTACTCCTCTCGAATGAACCCTTTGCTTTCCGGAAAATCGAGCACGAAGGTTTGCAACCTGTCTCCATCCGAGTCCGCCAGGAAGACCCCTACAAGGTCGCATTGCATGACGCGCCGGACGCTTGCGGAAATAGCTCGCAGCAGGTCACGGAGTTGCAAATTTGAGACCACCTGGTTGGTGATGTCGAGCAGCAACTGCAATCGTTCTTCCGCTTGTTTGCGCTCGTTAATATCCGTACTGAGGGTATACCAGCGGACGGTACGTCCTTCTGTGTCTCTCCAAGGGAGAGACCGTACATGGAACCAGCGATATACGCCGTCGGCACGACGGATACGGTATTCAGACTCATATGGATGACCGGTTGCGACCGAGCTCTTCCATGTGGTCAGCATGCGAGTAAGATCGTCGGGATGAACAAGGTCGGAGGTAGTCCAACCTTTCGATTCGTAACTTTTCAATTCGTCGAGCGTCTTGCCAAAATATTCCAGGTATTGCTGACTGACGAATTCGAATTTGCCTTCCGCTGTCGTTGTATTGATGAGCCCTGGAATGCTATCGACGATCAAACGAAAACCCTCTCCGATCGCACGCAGGGCCTCTTTCGTTTGTTGTGACGCCTCAAAGTTCAACGCATCATCCACCGCCAGCGCCACTTGGTTGGCAACGAGCGTTAGAAAGCGAACTTCCTCCGCGCTATACGCATCGGTGCTAATGCTGCCCACAGCGAGGCCCCCGAGGCGGCGGTGTACAGTCGTCAATGGAAGCACGCACACCGAACGAACGCCGCGGTTCTTCAGCATCTCAGCTACTGCTGGGAATCGACTCTCCCTGTCTAAATAGGGAATTATCAGGGGCTCTTGATGCTGGTACACCCACCAGGTGAAGGTTTCTTCCGGCGCGAGTTTTGGAACCTGGAGGGGATCACCCGGCTCACCGTACGACGTGAGACTTACCTCGTGCGCATTCTCGTCATAGATGCCGACACCCATTACGTAGAAGTTCACCACTGCGCGCAACTCGCGTGCGAGAAGTTTGAAAAGGTCCGCCGAGGACCGAGTCGAAATGAGCGTTTGCGAAACGCGCAAAAGTGCTTGGTATCGCTCAGTTGCCGCTGTCTTTGCCGCGCTTTGGACCGCGCCGTTCATTACTGTCTTGTGGCGCGAATTTGACGACATTCCACACCTATCTTGACCCCAGCGAGCTAAACAAGCTCATCGCATTTTCGTGGGCTACCAACAAAAATACACTGGACGTGCGCCGGCGTCACTCATCAGCAGGCGGTATGCGAATCCTATCTGCCGACGTGCTGAATCTCTGGCACGCGCGCCAGACTTCCGTCTCATGGTCGTTGCGCGGTGAAATCCGGCGATACGATCCCTGGATTCAAAGACTATTGGAGCAAGCACATAGAACCAATTCAACTACTCTGTCCCTTTTGGCTCCTGGATTGCCATTTCCTCTCGCGTCCGGCTCGTAAATCAGCCAGGAGTGAGTCGTGCTCAAGATCACGATAACCGATTCGGCTGATGAGCAGAGGTGGTCTTTGCAGGGTCAATTGGTTGGCCAGTGGGCGACTGAGCTAAAGTCGACTTGGCGAGAAGCGCATTACATCGTGGGTACGCGGAGGTGCATTGTTGATCTCATTGAGGTGACATCGATTGACCGAAATGGCGAAGCCATTTTGGCGGAAATCATGAGCCAAGGTGCCGAGTTCATCTCCGGCGATGTGTACACAGAGCATCTTCTACGAAACCTCCGCAACAAACTGAAGAGAAGCCGAGTGAAGAGAAAACAAGATGCTGGCAGCGATCACTGATCAACCAGGTGAATTAGACCGGACAATACTTTGGTCAACCTCATTACACACGAAGGAACTTTCACATTGTCGTCTACATTTGTCAGCCTTTCCGCTACCACCAACGGTACCGCTCGTGCTGTTGAAGGTGGTCACTTCACTCAATAGCGTAACGATCTCCGGACCGAGATCGAAATCGGTGTCTGGAAGGATAGAAACTATGTTTGACTATAGTGGTTCAACAGCACTTATTACCGGAGCTTCGAAGGGTCTCGGGGAGGCATTTGCAGAGGCACTGGCAGCACGCGGGATGAACCTGGTGTTGGTCGCCCGCTCCACCAAAAAATTAAACGACCTGTCCGCGCGCCTCAATGCAAAATACAAGATTCAGTGCACCGTTCTCAGCGTTGATCTAGCCGATCCTAACAGCCCTAGAGCACTCGCTGAAGAGCTTGAGCATCGTGGTATTCAAGTTGACCTTCTCGTAAATAACGCAGGATTCGGTCTGAGCGGGGCCTTCCTTTCCCACGACCGCAAGCAAAAGCAGGCTGAAATCGAGGTCAATGTGCAGGCGCTTGTTGCCCTCACTCATCACTTCGGCGAGGCGATGGCCGCGCGAGGCAAAGGCGGCATCATCAATGTGGCCTCGAACGCCAGCTTTCAACCTGTGCCCTATATGGCGACCTATGCTGCGACCAAAGCTTTCGTCCTCCACTTCAGCGAGGCCATCCGCCACGAACTCGCTGGAAGCGGCGTTCAGGTAATGGCGACTTGTCCGGGACCAACTGCGACGAACTTCTTCGAGGGCACCTCAACTCGCATGTCACCAAAGGATATGGATAGTTCGGAATCAGTTGTCAGAAAAACACTGAAAGCGTTTGACCAGAAACGGGCCGTCGCCTATCCAGGACGAATCAGTGTTCGGATCACATCTTTGTTGCCAAGGCTGTTTCCTCGCGCCCTCATCGCACGCATTGCCGGAAATGCAACCGCCAAAATGGGTCTGGATGACTGATGACGCTCGCTTACGGTATGCACTGCGGATTGCTGGCGCGAACTTGGGGACACCTCACGAAACGGAAATTTATGTACGTTTGCAGAGAGTCGATGTAATGTTCTCAATTGTTTATCCGGACAGCGACAACGAATTGCACCCTGTCCAAGAACGGCGCGTTCTCTACTTAGATCTTGCTGATTACGAAAGGCTTAGGTGAATTGAATTCGCCTTAGCGTACGTTGCGCTCCGATTCGTGAAGTGTCCCCAGGTCTATCGGCAAAGTCTCCAAATGGCCCACTTTGTCGCGAATCGTTGCCATATCCCTTCATTGACGACGCGACGAGCAAGCTGATGCAACTGCGGTTCGTGCCCAGCGAGAGCACCGACTCGCACCTCGAGTGGCCGATCAGAGAAATCGCAACACAGATCGTATATTCCACATCTCTATGGCCACACCCCTTCGCGTTGACAGAAGTCGAATGCTGCACCGCCCGACATATAGTCGGGACAGTCGCAGCCGGGAATGTTCACAGGATGTTGCCCCGGAGGTGGGCTTGGTGTTCGATTCGGTTCGTCTGGCATGGTCGATCCTTGCGGCTACTGCTCTGATCCAATCATGGTGAGTTTAAAAGCCTGTATCTCGTCTCCGCTCAGGCTAAGAATTGTAACTGCAAACAACTTTTCACTTGCAGGTTTTCTTGAAGAGTCTATTATTCCAGTTACCACTCGGCCCTCATCTTTACCCTTACCCTCACGATAAAACCGCCAAGCTGCGCGATGACTAGTTGTGATGAGGAATGAAGATGACTAGCTAGGTTTCGACAAAGTAGATTTCCTTCTCCCAGGCCCACTTTCTCTAGATGTTGCTCGATGATCCGGGACCATCTTTTCTTTCGTTCAAAAGTGTTCGGAATGGGAGGGCTTGTGGACAAACGTGCTCGTTATATAGTCGGCGTGATGATTGGGATTGCGGGCGCGTTCGGGCTGACGCGGTTTCTGGCTTCCTTCCTGTTCGATGTGAAGGCCCGGGATCCGCTGGCGTTTCTCGTGACGCCGCTGCTGCTGAGCCTGGTAGCCCTGCTGGCGGTCTGGATTCCGGCGCGACGCGCGGGCCGGGTGGATCCGATAAGCGCTTTGCGCTTCGAGTAAGTCGAGGGACAGGCCGGTCTACATCGCGACGGACTGGTCCGATGCACTTCCCGTGAGTCGCCATTTCCGATAGGAGAACTGCCATGAAAATGATGACGAAGAGGTGGATAGCCTCAGTTGCAATCCTGTTACTCACCTTGTGCGCGCTCCCAGCCTTCGCCGCTGACGCGACTGGCAAGTGGACCTGCCAAGCCAAAGACGCCGAGGCCAATGTCGTTACCCTAACCTTCGTCTTTAAGCAGGAAGGAACCAAGCTTACCGGCAATCACAACATAAGGGACCATAACTCCCGAATCTTGGATAACACCAGTATCAGCAACGGTAAGGTTGACGGGGACAAGATCTCCTTCGCCACCCTCTTAAGCGACGGCAACAACTTTACCTACGAAGGCACCATCCACGCAGACGAAATCACGTTGACCGTGAACCAGGGCGCCGGCCACGAGGAGACGCTGACGCTGAAACGGTCGAAGTAGCGAACTATTGAGATTGACGGCCATTAACGCCACTCTCGCGCTCTTCGACGTCCCCACGTGTCACGCGGCACTCAATTCGCGGACTGACGACCCTCACTTCTTCCTCATTGCATCACATAGAAGGCCTACCAACTCGTTTATGTTTTGTTGGTCAAGATCTCTCAAAGCGGCGTATTCGCTGATTTCCACAATTCTGATCCGGGGATCTTCCAACAGACTGCCGAGCAGTTCAGTCACCTCACTAATAGTCAATCCTTCTTGGTGAGGGAAATAGGCGGCAGCCATTGCCTTCCGTTGGAGAACATCGATATCGAAATGAAGCAGTAAGGATGCCGGGGTAGGAATACTCTGTAGTACCCGTTTTCCTGCCGCGCGTGCGCCCAATCGACGAATGTCGGCCAGGGATATCGAGCCGACTTTCGACCTTAGCGATTTGGAAGGGCTGCTCCAGCCGATCACTGTAACCTGAGAGGATTGAAGAGGCGGCCCTGCCCAGAATGGAGATTGATTCGTCAGGAGCCAAACGGAACAGGCGGCCGCGCTGTTGGCGTGCACAGCTTCGGGCGCTGCATCATCAAAGTCTCCATCGACGTATAGGACATGCACTTCTTCGTTGGAGGTCTTCTGCAATGCTTGTGTGGTTCCTACCACGACACTGCAGTCGCAGCCAATCGAGAGCGGTACCTGGCTGGGCGATTTCAGTAGCGCCGTGACACGTTCGCTGACACACTCCCAGGCGATGCGCGGGGCTGGCCAGCTTCTGATTGGCGGTATGGAATGATGAGGAAGGTAGCTGGGAATGGCTACGTTGCCGTCGTCGACTGCCTTGATGCCTACGGAATGCATCCTTGCGATGAACTGGACATCTCGATATGCCTGGGCGTCGTTCTCGTTACCGGGCACAAACGAGCCAGCCCGCAATGGCACACCGAGAATGTGATATGTGAGTTCAGAGATGCCTGCCACGCTGCCTTCTTGGACATGAGTTTGGGCTGGGAGCAGGTGGGCCCCCATTGTGGCGGCTGCGCAGATCAGGAATTCTCTACGTTCCATGGCTTACACAGTTGTACACCCTGTCGTTTGCACCACCGATCGAGAACTAAACCACCGAAAGACAGTCGGATCGACGCTTTGACATTTGTGTTCATTCTCGTTCGTGACCCAGTTCCTCAAGCTGTTCGCATCCATATCGAATGCGTTCCCGCTTCCATCGCGATCCGCACCGAGGCAGATTGGTAAACCACTTCTCGACTCCCGAGGGACTGGTACGAAACCGGCCCCGATCCACCACTTCTCCATCTTCGTTGAGCGTGCGGTAATGGCTCCAGATATCCCGAAGATCGATTCCGATCGTCATCCCGACCGAGCTTCTGCGTGGTACTTCCGCGATGAGGTGCCGCATAGGCTTTTTCATGGGAAATAGTCTCTCCGATCCGAGACCTGCTCATCCGATAACCCGCTTCCAAGACATCCGTTCTGTCTCACTTGAACCGCCGATTCTAACGAGCTTTGATGTTGGGACGATGTTCATATAGCCTCTGCCGGAACCCCGACCATGGTCGGTTCGTAGCCAATGTTTTCCTTATAAGACTTCACGCAGCTTAAGCAGAGGTACCGATGCATCGCGTAGTTCACATCATAAACAGCACGATCTGCGTCGTTGAAGGTCGGTCGAGTCGTTAAGGCGGATACGGAAGCGAGAGAGTCGGCAACGTTGCCGTCGAATGGCGCATTCAGGAAATTGGAGGCGAGGTGGCGGCCACCAAGGTTGCGATCGGGCAACGACGGGCCAAAGTGAATCGTATAGGCTTAATTCAACGTCACTGAGAATCGTGGCAAGGTTCGACAAGGCGAGACGCGGCTCGCAGAAACAAGTGAGGACAGGAACAGCCATCCTGCGGGAAATGCACCCGGAACACAGGCCCTTTGTCGGTATCGCCAGTGGCTAATCTCTTTATGGAGAGTGAGCCATGAAAAAAACAGTCGCAGGAGTACTACCAGCAGTCTCCCCAAAGTGATCCTGACCACGTCAGGAAATCTTGTCAGCCATTTGTCGATCACCTCCTCAAAGAGGATCGAAAGAAAGCGTTGGCTCATAAAGCCGAGGCAGAGAGGCTTGCCAACAACCCAAAGTTTGCCGAGATAGCGACTCAAGATCGCACTCGCAAAAAACTCTCCTAACCAGAGAGAACCAAGGCAGATTGTGCCCTCAAAAAAATGAGGGGCCGTTTTTTCGCCGTGGTCCTTCGGCAACTGCACGAAGAAGCCGCACTTCGGAGCAGGACTAATCGCCATCTAGACTCCGAGTCTGTGAGAAAACGTGAGGCCTGATCGAATGCGCAGGTACTTCGTCCATGCGTGAATGTGGTCCTGAAGGATTCGAAGCCGGAAGTCCATTGGTTGCGAGAAATCGGCTGGCCGCCATAGCTGGCATCAGATGGCTGCATTATTGATCGTGCCAATGGAAAAGCTTATGGGTGATCTTCCAATCGCCATTCCACTTGAGCAAGGTGAATACATCAGAAGCTCGGGAATTGGCGCCGGCCAATCTACCTGACCAGCGTTGAACTTCCAGATGAACGACCGCGATGCTCTCAATGATCTCGATTCGTGCGAAACGGGGACTAAGTTGTGGTGCCGGCCCGTTCTCACTGATCCATCGGAACACATGCTCGACAGGGCCGGTATATTCGACCCCCTGACAGTAGCCGGATATGGTTGCGGAAGGATGAAACGCAGGCCGCATCAGATCTCCGTCGCCTGCGCGGGCGCCAGCGATATAGCGGTGTATGGTACGGGTGATCGCGTCATGTTCGGCCAGATAGGAATTGACCGGCGGCTGGACCCGCGGGACATCGTCGGCTTCATGGATCGAGATTTCGCCTGGAAACTTCGTGCGCGAGCGGCTCCAGGCGTCAATCTCGTGCCTGTACGCGAAGACGGTATCCTGCCTTTCGTGCTCTCGTCGGTGGACTGGGAGCCCCTCACTCGCTTCCCAGCGCCGCACAGTTCGTTCACTGCGGTCAAGATAGGCAGCGATCTGCTTCCAAGCTTCCAGCGTCTTCTGCGGAGTGTTCGGCTCAGGCATCGCAATGCCCCCGCGCAAGACTATACCAAAGGACGCGCCGCTAAGCTGCGGATTCAAGCATGCCAATGAAACGCCTTCTGGATGATCTTCCACCCGTCGGGTGTTCTGAGGAGTGTGAATAGATCGGACATGCGGACGCCCGAGCCAACCAAATTGCCTGACCAGCCGGCAACCTCAAGACGCACGACGGCGATGGAATCGAGGATGTCCACACTAACGATCCGGGGTTGGATCTTGTCAGCGGGGCCATTCTTATCGATCCAGTCAAAGAGGAACTTGGTTCCAATGGCGAGTTGATTCCCCGCATAGCCGAAGAATGAGGCGTTCGCGTGGAATGCCGGACGCATCAGCTCGCTGCTGCCTTGTTTGCTTCCGTCAATGTACATCTGCATGATATTGACGATTTCGTCGTATTCGGTGAGATATTCGCTCTTAGCCATGCAGAGACAGTAGGAAATGGGAATGCTGGGCGTCAACAGACAAACTTGGTCAAAGTCGGTCGGTTTATGTCTACCGGCGGGAAACGAGCCTTCTCGTGAACATCCCGCAAAGTCGTGCCAGCTCAACCGGTCGATGCAACACTATCTAAATCAGCTGATCCACAAATGCTTACCCTGAAGATATCGTGCTCGCCTTCTGGGTAATGAACCAGAGGTCAGCTCCCCTTGAAGTCAGTGGCTGCGGCCCCGGGTAACGCTCGACCGGCGCGGCAAAATGGGTCTATCATCCGGTCGAGTAGACGCTTTGATATCGATACTGTGGCTTAGTGGTTAGTGCGGCGGAGCGCGTAATGAATTCCTCATGGCTAAGGCTGGCTCTGGTAACAGGGCTTGCGTTGTCGATTCAGGCGCAAACCAATTCGAACCCGCCATCTACCACCACGATCTCCCCGCCGCAGGCACCTCTCAATCGCCCGCCTTCGCCTCCCGATGCGCCGCTCCCGGATTTGGACAGTCTGTCATCTCCGGCCGGCACGACGAAATCAAAGGTAAAACGAGCACTCGATCGGATCACTCCCCAGATGCGGGCTCCGTGAGTGTTCCAATTTGAGGAGGAAACGCGATGAAATTGAGATGGTTAGCAGCGATCATGCTCCCAATTCTTCTGGGAACTGCGTTCGGGCAGAGTACCAATTCCGGTGACATACGCGGAGTCGTGACCGATTCGACGGGAGCGGCAGTACCGGGCGTCAACGTGACGGTTGAAAACATCAACACCGGCGTATCCAAGGTCTACGTCACGAATAACGATGGCGTCTATGACACGTCTTCGATTGTGGCGGGAACTTATAAGATTACCTTCTCGAAATCCGGGTTCTCGGAGTTTGTGCGCTCTTCGGTTACATTGAACGTCGAAAACACCACGGTCAACGCGCAGTTGACTGTTGGCTCCGTATCGGAGCAGGTGGTTGTCAATATGGACCTTCCTCTGCTGAAGACCGAGAACGGGGAGCAGACGTTCATGCTCGACGCCCAGACTCTGTCGCAACTTCCGCAGGTAGGACAGGATTGGTCGAGCTTCAATATTTTGATACCTGGAGCCGCGGGCGCTCCGATGGGCCTTCAGGGCGCCCTGGGCACGGGTACTTCCAATGGCACCATGCTGGCGGTCAACGGCAATCTGCCATTCAGTACGGTACTTGCGGACGGAGCAGAGACGACGCTGCCTGCCAGTGCAAACTCTGACATCTACACCCAGGAGACGATACAGGAAGTACAGGTCGGCACCTCCGCCTTCTCCGCGCAGTATGGCGTCGGAGGTATTCTCTACAATCAGATCAGCAAGGGCGGCACCGACAGATTCCATGGTTCGGCATACGAGTATTTTCAGAATGACGCGCTGAATGCAAACAGCTATTTCGGGGGGAAGACGCCCCTCCGCTATAACAATTTTGGTGGCTCCATCGGCGGTCCCATCCTGAAGCGGAAGCTCTTCTTCTACTTCAACTTCGACAAGATCCTCCAGCATGGGGGGCAGCCAGCGTTCTATGCAGTTCCGACTCCTGCCGTCCTCGGCGGAGATTTCACCGGGTTCCCTACGATCTACGACCCGCAAACCACGACGGTTGTGGGTGGTGTGGTGCACCGCACCTCTTTTGCCGATGAATACCACAACGGCAACAAGATTCCCGCTAGCCGGATCGATCCGGTTGCCGCCGCTATCCAGAAGTACTTCCCTGCTCCCAATGCGCCAGGAAAAGACGTAAACGGGATCGTCACCAACAATTACGTCTTTACCCCGCCCAATTCGAATCCATTCACCAGATTCTTCGGCCGGCTCGACTACCAGATCACGGCCAACCACCGACTCACCATCACGGAGAGTGAGGGGGACAATCCCGGCGAAAGCCTCGGCGCGGGAATCTGCCCCATCGGCTGCCAGAGCGGCGATGTCAGCAAGAACAATGCTCAGATTTCAGAGGTGTGGACGATCAGCCCACGCATGACCAATGAAGTCAGATTCGGGTATACCAACCAGCTGAACTTCTTCATTCCCTCGACGCTAGACCAGGGATACCCAGCCAAGTTCGGATGGCAGTTTGCCAAAGCCGATAACTTCCCGGCGATCCAGATCAATGGTTACAACCAGGGCTGCAACGGCGGCACAGCTCTCTGCGTTGAATCCAATGCCGTTTACAAAGAGCACGTTTACAATCCATCCGATGTGGTTACCCTGATCGTAGGGAAGCACATTCTGCACTTCGGCGGTGAGTTCCTGATCTATCAGAACAACTCTACAGCTTGGGGCAACGTAAATGCAGGAACGATGGGCTACACGGGCGTCTACACGGCATCGACACAGGGTAACAGTTCAACTGGTGCCGCCTACGCTGACTTTCTGCTTGGACAGACGCAGAATTGGAATGCAAATGTGACGCCGGAATATGGCGGCCGTATGAAGCTTCCACAGTTGTTTATCCAGGACGACTACAAGCTGCGTCCAAACCTGACCGTGAATCTTGGGCTGCGGTATCAGATGCAAACCGGCTGGAGCGAGGTCAAGGGAAATGAAGCCGCGTTCGATCCGACGGTGCAGAACCCGGCGACGGCTACACTCGGCGCAATGTGGTACGGGTCAACCCACGCCAACGGCCGTACGCGGATTCAGGATGGTGTCTATAACACCTTTCTGCCGCGGATTGGATTCTCATATCAGCTCGATCCCAATACGGTTATACGGGGCGGATTTGGCCTCTATGCGTATAACTGGAGCAATGACACCTATAACACCGCCTCTCAGGGGCCCATCATGGGCGCGGCGTTTGGATCAAAGGGCAGTGTAACGGACACGACGAATGGAGTTAATCCGCTGGTTATCCTTTCAGGATCCGGCGCAAACCTCCCATACATTGCCGCGACTACCAATCCGGCTGGATATAACGGTTCGAACGTCAACTTTGGAGCATTTCATCAGCCAGTAGGTGGTTCTTATCAATGGAACATCCAGGGGCAGCGCCAGTTGAATAACAATTTAGTGGCCTCTCTGGCCTACGTGGCAAGCCATGGGCACGACCTGCCGTTCCCTGTCGATATCAACCAGGTTCCCGTGGGCAAGCTCTCACCAAATGACCAGCAGTTCAGGCCTTATCCGCAGTTCGGGACGATTGCGGTAGCAGGAGCTGTGCCTAACGAAAATGCGACTTCAAACTACAACTCCCTGCAGGCCCAGATCGAGCAGCGCCTGAGCCATGGACTCAACTTCAGCTTCAGTTACGTATGGTCCCACTTCCTCGATGATCTTGACACAGCCGGTTGGGGAAGTCATTCCGGCAACACTAACTGGCAGAACGCCTACAGTCCGGCCGCTAACTACGGGAACTCAAACTTCGACGTCAGAAATGCGTTCAAAGGCTACGTTCTTTATCAGTTGCCCTTTGGCCGGGGGAAACAGTTCCTGAACAGTAACTCGCTGGTTGATGCGGTTATCGGCGGCTGGCAGGTTTCCGACACTCTGGTGATTCAGAGCGGTCAGCCTTTTACTCCCGTAATGCAGACCGATACCTCCTACTCGCTGGCGGGAAGTAACTTCGCTCTTTATCCGAATGTCATCGGTAATCCGTCGCTGACGAACCGCGGTATCAACCAATGGTTCAATGAGGCCGCCTTCGCACCCCCAGCTGCGGGAACCTTCGGCAGCGTGCATCGGAACCAACTGACGGGGCCTGGACTCGTCACAACGAACCTGTCCCTGAGTAAGACTTTTGCCATCTGGGAGTCGGTTAAGTTGCAGGTTCGTGGGGACGCGCAAAATTTATTCAATCATCCCAGCTTCGGACTGCCTGCCAATCAGCTTACGGTCGCCCATGGCGCGGTTGCTCCCGGCTCTTCGACTATCAACAGTGTGACTGTTCCCAGCCGCACCATGCAGGTGAGTGCGCGGTTGAGCTTCTAAGTAAGTCGCGGGGATAACGGTCAACCGTTATCCTCCAAATTTCCTTTTGTGACACGATCTCAGTCTGCCTGTTCTGCAGTGACTATGTATCTCCCTGTTGCTGTATGCAATGGACGAAGTTCGGTTGGTTACTTGCACGCTTCCGGTGGAACGAGTGGGCGGATGCGATCACTGCAAGGAGGTGGCACGCCATGGGCAGTAAAGATTTTGATTGATGAAGACCTGCCTTCGACTCCAGTGAAAGACCAGAGGAGGAACTCATCGACCATCTATTCGGCTTCAAAGCTGGAACCGCAGGAGAACGAAAGGATGAAACCAGGAGTCCCGCATGGCAGCGAGGATGGGCGGACGCCCAGAAATAGAATACAAAGGCGTAGGGCACGAAAAGTCGAATTTCAGCAAGTTCATTCTGCATAGGGTCTAGTTTCCCAAAACCCGTTTTTCGGGCACTATGCGCTGAGGTGGTGGCGGGAATGAGTGCCTCGACGCGTTCCTACATCGCACGGGGAGATGAGACCCTGACGCATTATGCTTTATCGATCCACGTCGTCCAGGATCCAAATGTTACCGGACACCTGCGTTAGCGGCAACACAAGGCGATCGTCAGTAAGTGAAACGTCAACGGCAGCTATGTTTTTGGGAATCATCAGAGTTGGAGTCTCAAATGAAGTTACCTGAAACGGTTCGCTATGGGGTCTGCCTTTCACTGGATCGAAATGAACGCCCCACACATTAAAAAAGCCTTTCCGTTCTGAAAGGAAGTAGATCGTTTTTCCATCCGGGGACCATCGCGGCTTATCGTCCCACTGCTTGCCATCCGTAATGCGAATCCAGGACCCGCCAGCCGCCGGGATCGCGTAGATGGTGGAAGTCAACAAATTTTTAACCGCATTGACGACAATCCACCTGCCGTCCGGTGAGAAGTGAGCCTGGTATAGCTCATAGTTCGGGTCAGAAATAATTTTGCGCGCGGAGGATTCCCCGGATAAAGAGGGATAGACAAATACCTGCCAGATTGAAGGCGGACCTGGGCCATTATAGCGCGTCACGAGCACAGACTTGCCATCGGGAGACCAGTCGAACACTGTTGAGAAAGGTGAACTCTCCGCCTCAACCGGATCTTCAGTACGGTTATCGCTCGACCAGACGACGACCTGGCACTCGCAGGCCCACCCCCCTTCGCCCAAATGAAATTTGCCGCGTTCGTAAGCGGCTCGCTTGCCGTCTGGCGACCAAACCGGAACACCGCGGTGATAAGAATCACTTGCCACAAGCGGTTTTTCACGTCCATTCGGGACAGATGTTTCCCATACTCCTATCTTGCCATCACGGTTGCCCGAGACGCCTAACTTCTTCCCATCTCGCGAGAGATTCAGCGACCAGGCTTCGATTCCAGCTGACGTGACGGGTTCGCCCGGCCCCGTAACACGCCCGTGATTGGCGTCGAAAGGAAATGCCCAGGCACGAATCTGCTGGCGCTCACTGGTAAAGGCGAGCCTGGTCCCATCGGGAGAGACGGAGAGTTCGGCGTCGAGTCCCGGAGACGTGGTCAAACGCACGACGTTCGTGGGCTGCAATGTGGCCGGGTCGACGGTCATGCGCCAGAGATTTCTTGCCCCGCGAAAGCTGCGTTCGAAGAATAAGGCTTTCCCGGATGGCGCCCAGGCGAACCTGAAATCCATTCTCCATTCCGGAATGCCGGGTTCCACCGCAAGGGCTTCGATTTGCTTCTGGAGGTTGGGTGGAAATCTTGATTCTATCGCGCGGCCTCCGTCAACCGGCTCTGTCAAGAAATTGGGAACGGGATTACCGATGGGGACCGCTCCTGCAAGAATCCAAGCCGTAATTCTCTTGCCGTCCGGATGCCACGTTGAAAAGGCCAGCGCGTGATCCGCCGGTAGATCGGTCAGAATCTCACGAGGCGGGCTCCCGTCCAAGGCGGCTACATATGCCGTTCTCCCCAGGAAGCCGAACGCGGGCAGAAACAGAATTCGTGAACTGTCTGGCGACCAACGCGGATAATAGCCGGACGAAGCAATCTTACGTTGCAATCCGGCTCCGCCCAGCGCGGGCGTGATGTATATTCCGCCTTCGCCTTCTTCGGAACGATAGGCGATGTTCTTGCCGTCGGGCGACCAGTCCGGTTGCCAGTTCTGGCCAGAACCTTTTGTGATCTGGATAGGATCGCCGCCGCTGATTTGCTGAACCCAGATATCGTACTTTCCGCCCCGGTCGGAGCTGTAGGCGATGAAGCGTCCGTCCGGCGACCAGGTCGCTCCGGTCTGCAGGCCTTCGTCATATGTAAGCCGGGTGAGGGTGTGCTGGACGGGCGCTTGGATGTTGGCGCGCCATTTTTCATAGATCAGCCATCCTGCACCGGTCAGCAGACAGAGCGCGGCAAGCGCAACCAGCAGGCGCTTTCTCTGGGGCCCGCGGCTTTCTTCATGCGGGGGAGATTGGACTGCTGAAGTTGGCTCGGCTGGCGATTCGCTGAACACGTCCGGAGTACCGGCGGGCGGGAAGCCATCCTCGGTAACCTGCACATCGCAGAGAAAGCGGTAGCCGACGGTAGGGACGGTGGCGATGTAGCGCGGTTCGTGGATGTCATCACCGAGCAGGCGCCGCAGAACCGCGACACTTCGCGTGAGAGAACTCTCGGAGACCGAGCAGTCGTTCCAGACCGCATTAAGAAGCTCGTCTTTCGTGACCACGCGGTCCGCGTTATGCAGCAGAAATTGCAAGACTTTAAAGACCTTCGGCTCAAGGGGCAGGACTTCTCCGGCTTTGGTGGCGGAGAAGTTGCGCTCGTCGACCTCTACGTCGGCAAACCGAAAGATGCAGCCCCTTTGTTCCATCTGATCCCTCGTAAAACCATCATCGGCTTTAGGGAAATGAGAAGGAATCCGTAAAGACCCTGCGAAGCCACGAGCGGAGAGTTCACCCAGCCAACCAGGCTGAGGTGACTTTCCATGAAAACCCTCAAGTGGCTCACATCTGCCAGTCTCGTTCTTGTCATGCTTCCATGGCTCTATGCTGAGCCGCACTGCGCCGGAAATGTGGCCAGTATACGCCCACGCATCGTCGGTCGCTCCCTGATGATTGTTCCCGTCATGCTGAACAGTTCCGGCCCGTATGACTTTATGGTGGATACAGGGACGCGACTGACGACCATTGATCCCTCCCTCGCTTCCGAGCTTCATCTCGCGCGGTTAGGCCCAACGCATGTAACGGGAGTGGGGACATACATGAATGCGGAATATGGAGAAGTGGAAACACTTCAGGCAGGGACGCATTCGATAAAACAGCCGCTCATTCTTATACAGGACCTCAGGTGGCTGCAGCAGAACGACCGTCATATTCGCGGCATTCTAGGCTTGAATTTCCTTGAGCACTATGACCTGCTGATTGATTATGAACACCGCATTCTCTGCCTGGACAATACGGGGCAGATGCAGCAGAAGGTGAAGGGAGCACGCATTGCGCTGGCGCCATCGCCTTACGCGGAACGCTATTTGCCGTTTACGCAGATTCTGATCGTCCCGGCGCGCGTTCCTGGTATTGCACGCGAACCGCTGCTCTTTGCGCTTGATTCTGGTGCTGACGTGCCGGTTTTGTTCAAGGCCGGAGGGCGCTCTATGTCTACATCGTTTATTACCTCACCCGTGCGCCGTCATCAGGCCGACGAGGTGGTGCAGGGCCTTGCTGTTCTACCACCATTGGATATGAAAGTAGGAGCCTCTTCCCTTCATCAGATATCGTTTGTGACACCGGTGGCTGCGGGAAAGGAAATTCCTGTAAAACCATATATCGATGGGCTGCTGCCAACGAGCCTCTTCCGGAGCGCATTCATCAGCTATGCGGATCACTTTGCCATTCTTGAACCGCGATGAGCCTTCAGCATCGCCCTAGAAGCTGAGATTTTCTCACTAACCCGATTCGGGCACCGCCGTCACGGTCTGACCCAGCGATGCGGCTCCGAGCCTATCACCGGCAAAACGGAAGTTGACTCCGAACCTCCTGAAAGTCGGCTTTCCAGCAAGTTCGCCGGGCCAGCACTAGGGACGAGCGTGCAATTCGAAATGAGGACTCTGTGCTCGGCGAAACGCGGTACTCTACTGGACATGAGCGGCCGCGACGAATGGCGCAAGGTGCTGGATTCCGAAGTGCAGCGATGGTCAGCCCTGTCCTAAGCACATCAATCTGCTGGGGCGGTACGCATTTTCCGTGCCGGAGGCGGTTCAACGCGGGGAGTTACGACCGCTCCGGAGCCCATCCGACTGCACATGGGAGGTCGCCTGAATCCTTAAGCGAGTTTTCTGTTCCATTGCTCCCCAATACCCAGAATCTACAGTCCCAGGTTATCGTTGACCGCGATCTCGATATCCTGCTCGGACCCCAAATAGCGTTCGGTGGTCTGGATCGACGAGTGCCCCAGCAGGAATTTGATCTGCTCCAGATCCCCGCCGTTCTTCCGGCACAGCTTGGCGCAGGTGCGACGGAGGTCGTGGGCGCCGAAGTGCTCGATCCCGATTTGCTTCGATGACTGTTCAACTATTGACCAGACTGCCCAGTCGCTCAGGGTGTCGCGATTGATCTTCCCGCTCTTCGAGACCGAACGCAGCAGCCGGCCGTCCTCGATGCCGGCCGCGGTCATCCAGGCGTTGATGCCCTGCTTGACCCAGATCGGGATGGCCACGGTGCGGATGCGCCGGCCTTTGCCCTCGAGGTCGGCCAGCACCCATCTTCCCTCGCGTTGCTGGATGGTCGCGACGTCAAGCTCGGCCAGCTCGTTCCGCCGCAGGGCGCAGCCGACCAGCAGCGCCAGGATCACGTAGTCGCGCTTGCCCTTGAGGGTCGAGCGGTCGGGGACGGCCAAAAGTTCTTTGGCCTGCTCGCGGGTCAGCCAGTTTCCCAGCCGGGTTCCCTTCTGGCTCATGTTGGGGATGTCGGTCAGCATGGAGGCCTCCTGGGCCCCGAGCATGCCATTCTTCCGCGCCTCTCCGATCATTTTGCGCACGGCCGAGAGCCGGACGTTGATCGTGGAGGGCGAGAGCGACTCCATGCCCGCCCGCCACTCCATTAATAAGGACCGGGAGAGAGGCCGGCTGGCACAGAAGGCGAAGAGGGCGTCGAGGGCTTTAGCGTAGTTGCGCTTAGAATGAGGCGAGACTACCGCGTCCAGCACCATCTTCCGCAGCCGAGCCTGGGCGGGGGTGAGGGCCAGGGGCTTCGCTGCCGTGTTTTGGGGTGGTACCGGCGCCAAAACGAGCAAATTGGTCATGCAAGGATTTTACCCCTGACAAGCAGCATTATCGTAGGTGATAAACGCTCATTATAAAAGGGTTAGTATAGAATCCGTCGCGCACGGTCCTCATAGGCCGATGCAGATGTGACCTCTGCTTTCCGGTCTTATTCGGTCACCAGTTGTCAAGACCAGTGTGGCAACAATGGTCACCCAGTCCCCTCGTAGGAATATTCCCCGACAATTTTGCAACAGCTGTTGCAAAATTGCCGGGAGTAATGGAAGAGTTTGGGCCGCTCCCCCCACGGGTTCAGCCCGAGCGCGCTCGGTTAACATTTGGTAGCAAATTGGTAGCATTTAGAGCCGATTGGGCCGTTTTTTCCGACTTAACCGACTCATAAGTCTTTCACCGTCAACAAATCGCCCCATTATCCGTTCCATGGCATGGAAGAGGTCATCGGTTCGATCCCGATCAGGTCCACCAATAAATCAACAACTTGCAAGCTCCCTCCTTTCTAGCTTGGTGTCATTTGGTGTCAAATCTTGAATGACTCCTTCCGGCACCGCACTTCTTTGTGACCGCTTCCGGCGAGAAGTAGCAGTCGCAGGCACGTGCTTTGGCGTCGCCCGGGAATATTTCTCAGACTGCGATTTCCTCAACTCCCGGCTGATGGAATTCACCGTCGCCTGTACGCTCTCGGGAATCTCCTGCATATAGACATCGGTAGTGGTTGCTGTCCGAGAGTGCCGGAGCACTCCCTGCACGTCCTTCACTGTGCCCTTCTTTTGCGCCAGCGTTGCGATACTGTTCAGCTCGTCGAAGAGATCATTTCCAACGAGATCGATGTGGCGATTGTGACGTTGCCGGTGAATGATCTACGACTGCACCTGGATGAGATCCGGCGAGACCGGCTTGTAGTGTGCCTTCGCGGAGATCATCCTCTGGCTGCAAAAGCGGCCTTACGGCCAGGCGAATTACAACAAAATCTTACGATTCTGTACCACCCGCAACGGCATCCCTGCGCACACGAGCGGCTTTTGGAATTACTCGCAGAAGCCGGCTTGAAAATCGATGAATATTCGCGGGCATCGCACCCTACAGAGATACAAGAATTGGTGAAGCAAGGTTATGGCTTCGCCCTGATCAGCGAAGGGACAATGCTTGATTCGGAATTGATTACTCGACCGATCATGGGGGTTGACTGGACCGTAGACACCGCAATTGTCTACAACAAGGTGCGTCATCCCAAGACAATTCCCGTACTGATACGCCATCTGAAAAGACGGTTGGCTGCTTCGACAAATAGTTCGACCTTACATCAAGTCGTGGCCCTGCCACATGCAGCGAAGACGACCGGCAAGCGCCCTCCCCGTTCTGACGATGCTGACTCAACGCAAATGTCGTTATTGGGATGAAGGGTGTACTACAGAATTCGATCGGCGTTTGTAACCCTGAATTCCAAATAAATTCCTTATCTTAAGCCTTGAAAAACTTCTAACTTGCCATAAGCGTAGTGCTACCGGTTTTATCGGGGTGGCCGCGCCATCCGCGAAGTGCTGGCTCTTCGCGGATACGACCGCGACGCGAGGCGCTTCCTCATTGATCCCATATTTGAGGTGAATCATGCGACTGCATAGGCCCGGAATCCAGGTGAATATCGCGACGGAATTCCTTACCCATAGCTTCGCTTTGGACGAGACAATCGCCGTCCTATTGCGGCGTGAATCGCTCCCACCAACGATTCAGAGAATTCTTCCTGTGGAGCGTGCGGTTGCGCCTCGCTACCTCGGCTGGGTTGCTCACCAAAACTCTACCGGAGCGAACATCTATGTGGCTGCCAATCCGCTACGCTCTGGCAGCCGTAAACGCACCAAAGAGAGCGTTGCCACGATCCGACATCTGTATCTCGATATCGACGAAGGAGGGCGGGCCCGGCTGGCTGCGCTCCGGGCCTCCGATCTTGTTCCATCTCCGACCGCTATCCTCAGCACTTCACCGGGCAAATATCAAGTTTTGTGGCATGTGGAGGGATTCGATTTCGAGCGGCAAGAGAGCACGCTGAAGCTGCTATCCATTGCCTTCGGGGGCGACCGCGCTTGCACCGACTGCAACCGCGTCCTCCGGGTCCCCGGCTTCCTGAATTGCAAGTACGATCCGCCCAGCTTTGTCAGTCTCGAATATGTCAGTGATTCAATTCTCTAATCCACTTGACTTTCGACTGGAGAATAAATCGGCTGATGCGATTGTGCTTGCCCGCCTCCACGTATCGGAAAAGACCCTCCGTAAACCAACGAATTCCGAGCAGGATTGGGCATGGGTCATGCACGAACTCGCCCTCGGAAAAGATGCCGTAAAGCTTACGCGTGTGCTGGCTTCACGGCGCGCGGATAAGCCGAATCCACTCTATTACGCGCGGCGCACCGTGGATGTCGCTTCGGCCAGGTTCTGGTTCCTTGATGGCATTCCATTCGGCGACGTTGTCACCATGCTCGAATCGTGTCGGCGCTTCGAGATTTCCAGTACGCTTTGCTCCGCCCGCGCGCATGAGATCGCGCTTACGGCCCATCGGATGATTACCCGCACCAAGATTGCCTGAATTCACAACTCGAAGGAGAACAAATATGCCGTTACTCGAAGTCATCCAAAACCGCCAGATCAGTGCATCTATACGGCTGGACGAAGCCACCGCAACCCTGGTCGATCAATACGCCGCATTTATCCGCGCATCCGCAGATGAAGTCGTAGATAAGGCTCTGAACTATGTCTTCGCCAAAGACCGCGACTTTCAGGACTTTCTGAAGTCTCCATTGGCTCGTCAGGTTGCAGGCACGTTACGCGTTCGCAAGATGCCAGCTTCAGAACCAACTGAAGCGCCGGCACGGAAGCCTGTCGCCGGGGTGGAGTCCAGTGAATCTGTGCGAGCGCAGAAAGCATGAAGCACACCGTATACTCGTTCACGCTGACACCAGCGTCCATTCAGACCTGTTGAATTCTCGGTTCGGTTATGTCTCGATTTCCCGCGCGAGCCATGAGGCCATCGTTTTCACGAATGACGCTACGAAGCTGGGTCACCACCTTAGTGCCGAAGTCTCAAAGACATCCGCTTTGGAAATCAGCACGAGTCCATCGGTAAGGCCCGGAATTGGAATGGCTCTCTGACAAGCTGGAGGGCCGCGCCTTGGATTGCCAGAAAACGCGATTTAGGATTCTCGTCGTTATCGGAGTGTGGCTACGACGATTTCATTCAAGAAAAAATGCAGTGGAAGTCGATGGTTCAGAAGCTGCTGACAGATCGATTCAAACTCACGTTTCATCATGATAAGAAAGAGCTTTCCGTCTACGTGCTTACGGTTAGAAAAGGCGGACCGAAAAACGTCACCAAGAGCGAGAGCCCTGCTCCTGGCTTCTCCATACCCATCAGGCCAGCGCCCGGAGGAATCGCGATGTCTGTGCGAAACGGGACGATGACGAATTTTGCGTTTTTTGGACAGCAGGGAGCCGTTCTCGATCGACCTGTGTTGGACCAGACCGGGCTGACCGACCGTTTTGATTTCACCGTGACGTGGGCGCCGGACGAGTCACAGTTCGGTGGCCGTATTCCGCCGCCGAGCGAGCGCACCAATCCTCCGCCCGGCCCTGTTCACTGCCATTCAGGAGCAGCTTGGGTTGAAGCTGGACGGAGTGAAGGCGCCGGCCGACGTGATGGTGATCGATCATGTGGAGAAGCCTTCGGAGAATTAGCGGCTATAGAACTTCCGCAAAACTCGTTTTCGGCAACTCTTGCCTCCCGAATCCTAACTTGCAGAAACACGATTTTTCAGGCGATGGCGCCGATCAGACAGGCTCCTGGCGAGAGCAAGGTTCCAGGAGCCGTCTAAGGCCTGAATCTACGTTGAAAGGCCTCGTCACCAGAGAAACTTGAATCCGAACTGCGTATCTCTGGCTGGGAAGGCGTTGCCAATTGTGCCAAATGCTGCGCCCGATCCCGAAAACTGATTGGGGGCGTAGAAGTTTGCGCGGTTGAAAGCGTTGTACATCTCAGCCCGGAACTGCAACCGTGCGATCTCGCCGAAGCCCCAATATTTTTGAATGGACAGATCCCAGTTTTGGTAGCCGGGTGCGCGAAGGGTTGAAATGTAACGTGGAGCGTTTCCAAAGGAGAATGGGTCAGCGGGGTCCTGGAAGGCAGCCGTATTGAACCATTTATTAATGGTGGGGTTGGAGACATGGATGTTGCCAACGATATCGGGACGCCGGTTCCCACCATATTGGCCGAGGGTGTTATTCGCCGGCGCGATTGATAGAGGGAAGCCCTGCTTGAAGGTGGAGATACCGGAGACCTGCCAACCGCCGACAATCGCATCGACTGGCTTGCTCAGGTTGGAGCCAACGGCTTTACCCTTTCCGATAGGGAGTTCGTAGATGTAGCTGATCACGAGGCTTTGTGGGATGTCAGCGCCATCGACGGATTTTTCGGCGGCGAGGTTGTAGTAGTTGCGGATACTGGTTGGACCGGAGTTAGCCCAGCCGTTGTTGCCTTCGACGTTGTCAATGAACTTCGAGAACGTGTAAGAAGCGAGCACGCTGAAGCCGGCGTGGAAGCGATGCGTGTAGGTCATTTGAAGAGCGTCATAGTAGGAGTCGCCAACGGGCGCTGCCTGGTCCTGAACACTGCAGTAATGCGGGTACGGACGCAGAAGTTGCTGACGCGGAACCGTCGCATTTTGCAGCTGGCAGCCGCTGGATGTGATCTTTCCATAGAAGGGGTTGGGCACGAGTTGGTTGAGAGCGGTAGTTCCAAGGGAGAAGTACTGCGGATTGAGCATATCCCTCTCGTATCCACCCGCAGACAGTTTGATGCCGCGGTTGCCCACATAGGTGATATCAACCATGTCATTGGTGCGAATGGAATACTGTATGCCGAACATCCACTGCTGGAGATACGTGGAGGCACGAGCGCTTCTAACAGCCGGCACACCCTGGCCAACGTCCTGCAGAGCGCCGAGCGCGCTGCCTTGGGGCAGAAGAATTCCATTCGGCACCGGATTGCTGAGCGTGTCGAAGGGTATGAAATTCTGAGTGCCGCGAATTGGCGTGGTCTGGGTGTAGCCGTCTGCGGGTCCGTTGCCGGTGTATGACGGAATGAAGAAGATTCCATAGCCGCTGCGGATGACGAGTTTGTCAGTGACACGGTAGCTTATTCCGAGACGTGGCCCGAAGTTGGAGTAAGAGGTGTTATAGAGATTCCTTCGGTTTGGCCCTCCGTTGAAAACGAGTTCTCCGGGGGTATTGACACCGGTCCCGGCGCCGATGGGATTGATTGCGTTGAAATCGAAGTATTGCTGCTTATTATGCCGCTCGGTCAGGGGCGTCTGGACCTCGTAGCGAATTCCAGCGTTGACAGTGAGACGCGGAGTGGCCTTCCAGTCGTCCTGCACGTAACCGCCGAGATAGTTCTTCTCGGTCGCAAGCTGCGCATTGATGCCAGTGGCCCCGTTATTGTCGGGAACGCCCAGCAGGAACGAGGCGAAGCCCTGGCCAGTTCCCTGTGTCGCGTTGGCTGGATCCGGTCCCGCGCTTGAATCGATGGGGAAGTTGAATTTCGTTCCAAATATATGACCACCAAGAATCTGATTCACGACACCCATGTATCCGAAGGACAGCGTGTGCCTGCTGAGCGTCTTGGTCAGGTCAACTGAGTAGGTGAAGTAATTGCGTGGAACAGCATAAGAGTCTTGGCCGTTGATGGCACCAGGCCCAAGACCGGAGTAGCCATCAATTCTGATTCCTGGGAATTGATCTGCGATTGGGTCGAGGCTGCTTGGCAAACCGAGAGTGGAGGGCGCAAACCCATCCCCCTGCGTTGCCGACTGCTCAATCCATCGGTTCAAACCGGCGTTGGCGCTAAGAATGAGTGACTGACTGAAGATGTGCGTGTATCCCGCATTGGCGCTCCAGCGATTGTTGGGATTGTAGACGCCAGGGCCTCCGGGATTAGAGTCCCCGAAAAAATTCGGTGAGTTGGTCTTCTGCTCCGATTTGTGCGAGTAACGGGCATACATTCGAGAAGCATCACTAAAGTTATGATCGACGCGGATCGAATATTCATCAGACTGCGCACTGGCAGGAACCGAAGCGAAGAAGTTGTTAGCCAGCCCGGTGTTGGTAGTAGTAGGCCAGTATTTGCCTGCCGAGATCTTCGCGGCGACCGGGTCGATGCCCTTGACGGAATGATTCAGAGTATTGCCGGGGATGGCGTCACGGATATATCCCGACGATGTGGCGACCAAGCCGGTCTTTGGGTCAACCTGCCCCTTGGTTATCGTGCGCGTCGTGAAAGGATCGTAGATCGCGCCCTTGTAGATGTTCCGGCCCAAAGCGTCCTGGCCCAGTACCGTCGAGGTGAGGAGAGAGCTGAAATCTCCGCCGATGAACGTCTGGGTGGGTACTGTGGCGGTGAGGGAGGCGGGAGTCGATTGGCGGAGTCTCTCGTAGACACCGAAGATAAATGTCTTGTTGGTCTGCTTATAAATGCCCGGGATGTACAGAGGGCCGCCGGCGGATCCGCCATATTGATTGCGGCTGAAATCAGGACGCGCTACACCGTTGCGATTATTAAAGTAGTTATTGGCGTCGAGGGCGCTGTTGCGATAGAACTCGAAGAGATCGCCGTGAAAGCGGTTCGTTCCGGATTTGCTGACGACGTTGACGACGTTGCCGCTGCTCCAACCGTATTGGGCGGTGAAGGCGTTGGTTTGGATCTTGAACTCCTGAACGCTTTCGACCGAGGGAACGTAGACCACGCCGCCCCAGTCCTGCGCAGTGTCCCATGTTCCATCGAAGAGGAAGGCGGCGGTGCCGAAGTGGGTGCCACCAAAGTTGAGAAACGAGATGTCCTGGTCGGCGCTGCCTGAGATGCCGTTGGAGTTAACCATCTGAGCCTGCGTCGAGTTGTTGACGGAGGAATTCAGCGAAGCGAGCCCGTACACGTTTCGCAGGTTGAGAGGCAATTCGACAACCTGCTTTGCAGAGATGTCGGCGGAGATATTGGCATTGTCAGTGTTGAGAAGAGGAGCAGCATCGGAAACCACAACCTCCTGGGATACCGCGCCAACCGACATAACGATGTCCTGAGTAGCGCTGGCACCGGCCGCAAGGGAGATTCCACGCTGCTCATACGTCTGGAAGCCGGGCTGTTCAACTTTAAGGCTGTAATCGGCAGGAGGAAGCAGCGTAATGGTGTAGGTGCCGGCCTCCCTGGTGGTAAACGACCTCGCAATTCCTCGTTCTGCGCTGGTAAGGGTTATCTTTGCCCCTGCGACCACACTGCCCGACTTGTCTGTCACCGTGCCGCTGATTGTGGCAGTGAACGCCTGCGTCTGGGCCGATAGACGGGTCGCCCCGAAAATTATGCCCAAGGCGAACATCACTATCGTCGCAACTGTTTGCGATCGTGCGGCTCTGTTGATTTGCATCGGATGTGCCTCTCTCAAAATGATTTGCCCTTGTGAAATGAGTGCGCTCTCAAGGCCCGGTAAATGTCCTGTCATGAAAGCGAGACAACCCTAGATAATCCGGCGCGCTTGTGTCGTGGAGAATCACGGATTGTTTGCTGATGTTTTGGCGACTAAAGCCCTGAGGTTTTTCCGATGGAATAAAAGGCTTTAATTCAGCAACTTGTGAAGGTTGCGAGCGACTTCAAGGATCGGGAAGACGTTCAGGACAGCCACGAGGGCCCCTGACGAATAGGAGAAACAGAGAAACCTATGCCCACTCACCTGTCAGCTTTTTCAGGTTCTGCATTTACCGGGACTTCACCCAACGGCGGTAACGCCGCTCCATGTTTACCAGAAACGATTACCAGAAATAAGTTGCTTCTATCTTCGGAGATCCAGGCTGACCATCGATAATCTGGGTACTTAGAACGATCTCCATATTCTTCTTGTTGCCGGACGCGCGGGCGGCGGAAGAGACTTGAGCCAGGTACGTCGGGTTTGTGACGAGTTCACCTGCCGCGATTGTCCCGCCCCGGCCGACACCTGCGATCACGAGAGCAAGCTTTCCGGTATTGCTGTCAGTAAACCGGGCCACAATCGCATAGTCGCGATAGTTATTCGTGGCCATCTGTTCAAGCCGATTGATTCCCCAGTTTGGCTGGGATGGAGATTCTCTGTCGACGATGCGAAATTGAGTCATCTCCGGATCGCTGGCGAAGTGATAACGAAGCGGATTTGTAAGACGGAGCGTCCAGGCGTTGTCGAAGGCCCCGACAAAAACTGTTGGCCCGTTTCGCAGATCCGTAAGGGTCGTAGCCCCTTCGCCCTTCAGACTATATTGTCTCTCGTTCGATTTGAGTATTCCGGTGACCTGGATAACAGCGTTCAGATCATCAATAATGACGGCGGTCAGATTGTCCTTCAGCAAAATCTGACGAGCCGGATCGGCCGGATCCCGGAGCGCAACCGCTGCATACTGGTTTTGATCGGCGATACAGATCAGTACCGGCTCATTGGTGCTGAAGACCGGCCCCCAGAAAAAATCAAAGGCGGATCTATGCGTCGACTTCCACGCATACATTGCCGCCAAACAGCCGACCACCACTAGAAGTGAAGCGCCGCCAACGATTGACCAGAAATGACGCCTTGATGGCGTACCATTCTGAACTATGCCAGGCACTGGACTCCGACGTGGCGGGTCAACCACAATCGCCGGAGCGATCTGCTCGGCCTCTGAACCCGGCGACCAACTGGTTAGCTGGTTATAAGGTTCATCGACAACTGCAACCTGAGACTCTTTTTCGCGATCGAGTTCGAGGTTGTAGCCAAATACCGTCTCGGGCTTTGTAGTCAAAGACTTCGCTGGCTCAATGTTCGTTGGAATTTCGGCCGTGACCGTCGCAATGAGACGATAGCCACCCTTCGGGATGGTCTGGATCACGCGGGAAGACTTTGGGTCGTCCCCGAAAACGTATCGAATCTCCGAGATACAGCGTACAAGTACATCGTCTCCAACGAAGGTGTTGTGCCAGACAGCCTCGAGCAGGCGGTCCTTCGACAGTACTTCATTCGGATGCGACGCCAGGTGCACCAAAACCTGCATCACCTTGGGTTCAAGGTGCCACGTCTTACCCGCTTTTTCTACTGAGTTGATCTGGGGTTGGATCAACCAATCATCGATGCGAAAATCCCCTTGCACCAGCTCTACCTCATCGAGTGTACGACTACCTGGACCGGCGCAATAGGACTCTGTTGGCGTCTCCACCAATCCTTTATCCAACTTCCCGATCGCTGTCTGTTAATCGGAAACGATTATACCCGCCCCAGGATTTTTAGCTATCAGCGATTTTCTCCCCGCGGCTCCCCCTCTAGTATTCCCATGGATTTGACCCGCACCTCGGAGGTCCCTAGACGAAACTTCGGGAAAACATCAGCGTTCGAAGACGCTTTTTCAAACCTTGTACTGCTACGATTCTGGTCGCTCAACACATTCTGATTGTTCAATTTAACCCCGGCGCCAGAAAGTCAACAACAAGATGAAGCAAAATCGGCCGCTCTCAACTTTTTTTCTTCTGGCGATCGCTCTGGTTCGAGCTTCAGCGTTCGGCGAGCAGGCAGCGAACCCCGCAAACCTCTCCCCCCCAATTCCCAGGCAAAACAATTCGCCATATTAGAATCCGTCACCGGCAGCCGATCTCTCAGCAACGGAATAGAGATTCAAAGCGGCGAAGCTGCCATGCGAATCACCGCCCTCCGCGACGACGTTTTGCGGGTCCGGGTGGGACCACGGGGTCAGTTGCCGGAGGATGTATCCTGGGCCGTCCTTCACGAAGCAAGGTCGGCGAGCGTGACAGTGTCCCCCGAGGAAGAGTCGGCCGCCGTCGGATTTCACACAGCCGCGTTGCGTGTCCGCGTAGACCGCGCAACCATGCGTCTGCAAATCACCGATCTCAACGGAGCGGTAGTTCAAGAAGACGCGGTCAACCGCCCCATTGAGTTTCATGGATCGGCCTTTCGCGTCTACAAGACAATGCCCGCAGACGAGCACTACTTCGGATTAGGCGACAAGCCGGGCCCCCTCGATCGGCGAGACCATGCCTATCACCTTTGGAACACCGACAGCTATAACTTTCAGGAATCCACCGACCCCATCTACAAAGCAATCCCCTTTTTCCTGACGTCCCGCAGAGGAATTACCGCCGGCGTGCTCTTCGACAACACCTGGCGAACCAGCTTCGATTTCGGCAAAGAATCCCCCGACGCCTACTCCTTCGGCTCGGAGGGAGGCCCGCTCGACTACTACATCCTTTATGGGCCCGACGCGAAACACGTCTTGTCCGCCTACACCTGGCTAACCGGTCCAGCGCCTCTTCCGCCTCTCTGGTCTTTTGGCTTTCAGCAATCACGATTTAGTTATCATCCGGAATCAGAGGTAAGAGCAATCGCCGATCGGCTTCGTGCCGACAAAATCCCGGCGGACGCGATCTACCTGGACATCGATTTCCAGGATCATCACCGCCCGTTCACCGTCGACCAGATCCAATTCAAGCACTTCCCGCAGATGATTGCGGACCTGAAGAAGCAGAATCTCCACGTCGTTGCCATCACGGATCTCCACATCGCCGATCTCCCCAATGCGCAGTACGCTCCTTACGACAGCGGCATCGCAGGCGACCACTTCGTCAAGAACCCCGACAACTCCGTCTATGTCGGCAAGGTCTGGCCCGGGCCTTCCGTCTTTCCCGACTTCACCCGCAAGAGCACCCGCAAATGGTGGGGTTCCCTCTACGCACCGTTTGTTCACGATGGAGTATCCGGATTCTGGAACGACATGAACGAACCGTCTGTCTTCGATGGACCCAGGGGGACCATGCCCGATGACGTCAAACACCGGATCGACGAGCCAGGCTTCCAGCCACGCACAACCACCCACCTCGAGATCCACAATGTCTACGGAATGGAAAACTCCCGGGCAACGTACGACGGCCTACTGAGGCTCTCGCCCGATCAGCGGCCCTTCGTCTTGACCCGTTCCAGCTATGCCGGCGGCCAGCGATATGCCGCCACTTGGACCGGCGACAACAGCAGCACCTGGAACCATCTTCGCCTGACCACGCCAATGCTCCTCAACCTCGGGCTCAGCGGCTTCGGCATGAGCGGAGCGGATGTGGGCGGCTTCATCGGCAGCCCCGGACCAGAGTTGCTGACGCGTTGGTTCGAAATCGGCGCGTTCCAACCCATCGATCGCGACCACGCCTGCGACATCTCGGCGAACCAGGAGATCTGGGTCCACGGTCCCGAGCAGGAAGCGATCCGCAAACGCTACATCGAAGAACGATACAAACTGATGCCCTATCTCTACACTGCGGCAGAGGAGATGTCGCGTACAGGGATGCCCATCGTTCGGCCGCTCTTCCTCGAATTCCCCGACGCTACCAAAGACAAGCACCCAATGGACCTCGACGCCGGCAACGAATTTCTCTTCGGCCCCAATCTCCTGGTTGCGCCGCCCCTCTATCCTGAAAAGCCCGACGCCTATGCAGTCGAGCTTCCCTCGGTGAATTGGTACAACTACTGGACGGGCGAAAAGGTCGCCGGAGGAACTCTGTCGGACGGCGCCCCGACGCTCAACGATCCCGGCTTCATCGGCCGGAAGATCACGATCAAGCCACAACTGGATGTTCTTTCGGTCTTCGTGCGCGAAGGCTCCATTCTTCCCCTGCAACCGCTTGTCCAAAGCACAACCGAAACGCCGAATGGCCCTCTGACTCTGCGCGTCTATCCGGGAAGAGACTGCAAGGGCTCTCTATATCTAGATGACGGTCAATCCTTCGCCTACAAACGCGGCGATTACCTTCGAATGGAATTCACCTGTTCGGAGAAGCCGAATGGCGTTACCATCCACATCGGCCCCCATCAGGGCAACTACGTTCCCTGGTGGAAGAACCTTCAGGTCGTGGTGTATGGCAGCAACTCCTCTTCTCCGAAAGCTTCAATCGTTGGCAGCCTCGAAAAAGTGGAGTCGTCATTCGACGCAGTTCACCATGTAACAACGCTTTTTATGACCGATAATGGCGGCGGAAGAGATTTGCAGGTTGACTGGAATCAGTAGAACCATTATGAATCGCGATGAGCAAACGTCTTCGTATCGAAGTTTTCGGAGAAGTGGCCCAAGCGCGCCAATAAAACGAAATGTTCGATCGGCGGGCTATATCGCCGTTTGTTTTTTCTGCCTTCTGTTATCCGTCGGAGATGCTCTTGCACAAACCAGCTACGAATCTCATTTAGCGGACGCCGTAAACGCGCAGTCGTCCGGCAACATCTCCGCCGCCATCGTCTCCTATCAGAACGCTCTGGCGATTCGCCGAGATATTCCCGAGGTGTGGGCAAATCTTGGGTTGATGCAGCATCAAGCAGGAGATCACGCTGGGGCATTGTCCAGTTTCAAAACTGCCTATCAACTGCAGCCAAAACTATTCGTACCGCTTTTGTTTCTCGGCATAGAGAATCTTCAATTGAACAACAGAGCGGATGCCGTCCGCTACTTATCGATGGCGCGACAGCTCCGCCCAAATGACCCAGAGATCTACATGAATCTGGGCCGCGCCTATTTTGGCCTGAAGCAATTCGAGAACGCCTCGGTTGCCTATCGACGAGTAACCGAGTTGAATCCCAAGAACGGAGAGGGCTGGTACAGACTCGGCATTACTTATTTGGAGATGGCGGAGGCTGCGTCCGGAGATCTTGCCGGGCTGAATCGGAAGTCCCCCTTCTTCCAGCGGCTTGACGCAGAATCGCTGAGCGATCAGGACAAGCTGGCGCAGTCAGCAGAAGCATTTCGCAAGTTGCTCGCTGGTCAAAATTTACCCCCGTGTACTCGATCGTCGTTTGGTCTGGTTTTGCTGCGGCGTGGCGAGTCGTCCGAAGCGCAATCTGAATTTCAGCAGGACCTGAAATCAGGAGGATGCTCGCTCTCCGAGCTGGGATTGGCTCGCGCGGCCATTGAGAAAGGAGAACTCGAAGCCGCACTAAAATCTCTCGCATCTCTTTGGGCGCTTGATTCTGGGTTTATCAGGGCCAGTGCCTCGGAACTGACGCGCGGTATGGACCCAGACCAAACCAAGGCCCTCGACGCGTCTCTTGCCCAGCCCGATGCCGCCCATCTTTCTCCCGAGGCGATCTCCGTATTGCGACTCTCCCTTCGCGGAGGGCGAACCCTATCGGCACAAGGTGACGAATCGGAGAAGGAGTATCAGACGTCCGTAAAACCCGCCGTTCTTCGGTCCCCAGAGGACAACCTCACACACGGTGAGTACAGTAGATGCGCGAAAAGTCTCATTCCAACAATAGGCTCTCTGCCCCGTCAGAAGCTGTCACTGCTGGCGACATGCTCTTTTCTTACTGGCGACTATAGGACCACACTCGTTGCAGCAAAAAAACTTCGATCATTGCCCCAGGGACTAGAGGAGAGTCTCTACTGGTCCATCCTCGCGGATCAACGCTTAGCGGTTTTGGCACTGGCTTACGCGGGAGAAGTGGAACCGAATTCAGTTCGGCTGCATGAGCTCTTGGCGGAAAGCTACCGCGACCGGGAAAAGTATGCCGAAGCGGAGGCGGAATATCAAGTCGCGCTCAGCATTAATCCCAATGAATTTGCGGCGCTGGCCGGTGCAGCGACTAACTATTTGCAGGAACTCAGGATAGAGCTTGCCCACGAGATGATCCAACACGCCCTTCTCCAGTATCCCTCGGATGCTGAAGCCAACTACATCATGGGAGAGGTCTTGTTCGCCGAACATAAATATTCTGAAGCCGAGCCCTACCTGAAGACAGGACTCACTACAAGAGCCGAACTAAGGCCCCGCATTCACGCGCTCCTCGGTCAGGTCTACGCTAGCCGAGGAGATACACAGCGCGCCATCGATGAATACAAGTTAGGCTTGCCCAGTGACGAAGATGGATCGGTGCATTACCTGCTTGGTAGACTTTACAAAAACATTGGAGAAGCAAAACGTGCCGACGAGGCGTTCGCAACTGCGAAGGCCCTGAACCTAAGGAGGCAGACAGCTACGCGAGACGCCTTTGGTCTTCACCAGACAGATCACTCTCATCGGGATTGACGATGAAGCGACCGAAGCAACTAACACTCGCTGAAACGGCGCTTTCGGAAACGACGGTATCGGAAACATATCGCTAGACGAAGTTACCGAACCCGGCTATTCAGACCTCACAGCTGATTTTGGAGTAGCCTTACCGCGGGATTCTGCTCGTAATTGACCCACTTTACGCCCTTGCGCGAAGGCAAACGCTCATGTACTATTTCTATAAATAACAGATAATGAAGCACTTACTTCCGATAATGACCCTTATGTATATGTCGGCTTGTAGCTGCCAAATTCAGGAGCAAAGTTCCTGTTTGCCGACCAACCAGACACAATCAACTCGTAGCCCTCTGCGCCAATGGGCGCAAGCTTCTTGTTCGGCCCGAGCTCGTCACCTAAAGGGACTCACGGTAATTCGACCTAACCCTAATCAGACAGCCTCTCCTAGAACCATGTAGCACGACGATATATCTCATAGCGCTCTCTAAACTTCTCTTGGAGCAGATTGCGTTCTCTACGGGCATTTCTCGTCTGCAGTGGCAACAAAATGACCAAAGGCAGCAATACATACCAGCGATGCGCCGCTAGCGCAATTCCGCAAACGGTCAAATCGACAAACACGTACATGGGGTGTTGCAGACGCGAGTACAAACCGTGCATTACCAAATCATTTGCCTTTGGAGTCACAGAAAACGACTTGCCTAACTGGACGCGAGCCAGAATCACGAATGCAAACGAAATAACGGCAAGCGCCACCCCGGCGAAGGTCTCAACATTCATTTGGTTCACTCCCGAGTTAGCGTAGGTGAGAGTCTACACGGTTCAGTTGACCGAAAAGAGGATTGGTCCTGAATCACGGGCTACACGGAAATAACCAGATTAGTGGCGAGGCACAAGATGTTCTTTGGAATCTCGAAGAGAGTAAGGTGCTGTTTGCCGAAAATACGACCGGAACCTGCGATTTGACCTTCAGCCCGTCTGGATGAGTGCGTCGGCCTGTAGGCGCCAACTGTGGAGAGACCCTGTATTTCTTCGCAAGATGCATCGAGCACGCTACCCATTCGTGACGCGGCTACATCGCGGCACAGACGCTCTATCGAATCCGCTCAACACGCGACTGATTTACTGCTAAGCTTAAGACTCTCCCCAAATCATCAGCTTTGCTGAGTCCGACTGTGCACGAACCGTCATCCGCCAAGCCGCTCGATTCGCCGCTGCCCGCAGCGTCTGCCACTGATTCTTTTCCAGAACCTGCGCCCATTCAACAGGAGCCTCCAGCACTGATGCTCGACATCCATCCGCCGCACCACGCCGCCACCACCTGGCGCGATTTCTTCATCCACATCGCCACGATCACCATCGGACTCTTCATCGCCATCGGCCTCGAACAGACCGTCGAGGCAATTCACCATCTCCACCAGCGCCATCAGCTGGAAGAACACCTGCGCGAAGAACTCCGCGGCAATCTCCGCAGGGATGAAGACGACTTCCGGAAGTTCGCCCAGATCCTTACGCCACGCATGCGTAACCTCGTCAGCCTGCTGTGGAGCGAGTGGATGGACCTGGAGCAACAGATCGTCGCGATGAACGAAGAGGTTGAACAGATCGCCTCTTCCGATCCTGCCTGCCAACGACTCAGGCAGATCCCCGGCATAGGCCCCTTGGTTGCGACCGCGATCGTCGCCGCAATCGGCAACGGAGCGGCCTTTCATAAGGGCCGGGAGTTCTCCTCCTGGCTGGGACTTGTCCCAAGACAGCACTCGACCGGCGGTAGGGCAAGGCTCTTCGGCATCAGCAAACGAGGCAACTGTTATCTGAGGAAGCTCCTCGTCCATGGCGCTCGATCCGCCGTCTTACGCGTCAAGCGAGAACGATCGCCGTTCGGTCCCTGGCTCGACTCGCTTGAGCGCCGGTCTCCGGTCAAGGTAGTGATCACAGCCGCAGCCAACAAGCTTGCCCGTATCGCGTGGGCCGTTCTTTCGAGCGGACAGGACTATCGAGCGGTTCCGGACGCAATGACTACTTCGCTCCCCGGCCCCCCGAATAACTCCTTGTCCGATCTGCCTGATCTCAGGCGCGTAGCGCCCCACATCAACGCTGGTGTTCCAATTTGGCACGCACGACGGCGGCCAGTGGCGTTGGTTCGAGCGTACGAAGCCACTCCAAGTCGTATCTGACCCCGGCATTTAGAGTGAGCGAAGGACTGACCTTCCACTCATCCTGGACGTAGAAGCCAAAACTAGGTGGAATATCTGGACTGACTGTGCTTAGGCAGCCAAACCCTAGAACGTGTAGTGAATCTGCCCGGTAACACTGCGCGGAGTCACAAAGTGTGTTCCTGAGAAGGTAGACAGGAAATTGTAAAGGCCATCCACGTTGGCGAGGTTGACTACGTCAAGGCGGAGGCCGAGGCTCTGTTTCTCATGACGAAAGAGATCGTCCTGACCAATAGAAAGATTGACGGTGCTTCGGACCGCGATACGCGGAGGGTTTTTGTCATCGTTCTCCGTGCCAGCGGGAGGAATGCGAATGCGCGTTGTGCCGAGGCCCATTGCGCAGGAGCGGATGGGTTGTGAAGTGCGAGCAAAGGTCGTGCCGCAATGAAGCCCCATCTGCCCTTGTTCGTCCCCGGTGAGACGCAGAGCAGTCGTGTAGTCCGGTACTGCAACCGCAACCAGCCCGCCGTCGTAACGATAAGAGATTCCTGCCCACGGCCCACGCTGGCCAATCTGATATCGCATGTACAAATTCATCGCAAGCCCTTCGTCGTGATCGGGACGTGCAACGTTGCTATACGGCGGACTGAAGCTCACGCCTCCGATCTCCGGTCCGAAAAGCCGGGAGCGAACATGGCTCACGGTCAGATAGCCGGTAAAGCCATGCGTCGGTGCGACAGTCGCGCGAAATAACGCTCCATCAATCTTTGACTTTCTGAATTGCGTCGGAAACGTCAGCGGGCTATTGAGCAACACATCGAAGTCGTAGGCCCCGTAGGTGAACTTCCACAGATACTCACCACTGAATGAGATCAGCCTCGACACCTGTGTTTCGAAACCGACGTTGAACTGGTTGCGCTTGCCGGTCTTCAGAACCGCTGAATCGACAGCGCCGAGATCTCCTGCCGTCGATCCCGGACCGCTTGAACTCGCGACGATCAGGTTCTCGTTGTAAGGGGTCAGGAAGACCCGTGAATAGGCGAGATGAAATACCGTATGCAGCGGCAGAGCCGTGTAAGCCCCTGCAATGCGCGGTTGAAAGGCGTTGCTATTCGTCAGCCCATTGTAGTTATCGAAGCGTAGGCCAGGGTTGAGCGTGAAGTTTCGCAACCGGATGCTGTCCTGCGCGAAGACCCCCTCCTGCTTGATGTCCGTATAGCCGCGAAAGTCGAAGAGCGCTCCGCCACGAGTGAGATCGATCTTCAGCAGTCCGGGGAGAAAGCCCGGATTTACAGCAAGGCCAGCAGGCGCGCACTGGGAAGGATTGTTGAAGGAAGTGTCGGGAGATGGCGCTCCATCCGGCCCCAGACACGGGCTGTTGTATGCGGGATCGGTCAAGCCTGTGGTGAACTGCTCGGAGAGGAAGGTATGTTTCCACTCCGCTCCGGCTACAACGGTGTGTCGCCCATGTGAGTAGGTGAACTCATCGCGCAATCCCACGTTCGTGAGACGACGCGCTTGCGCTAGAGTCGCGGGTGTATCTGCGAAAGGATCCGCTGACGGCCAGTAGCGGATCTTGTCCCCTCGCACCCAGAGATTGGCTTGATTGAAGGCAGAGCTGTTGAAGGTATGCAGCAAAGACGGCGCGACATTAAAACTCCCGACCGTCTGCCGCTGATTCTGATTTAAGGCTTGTTGGTCCAGAGTGTTGGGGGTTTGGAACCAGGATCGGCTCAGGCTGGTGTTCAACTGGAGTGATGTCTTTGGGGTGACCCTGTAATCGAGTCGTTCAATCAGATTTTGGGCGTTGCCGTTGGCGTGAAGAGCCACAAACTCCGGAGTGTCAAGGAAACGACCACTGTTCATTCCATCGACAGCCGTGAAGCTTCCGAACTTTGCCGTTCCAAATCCCAAATTTCCGCTCGCCTGCGTAGTCGCAAAAGAGCTGCGAGAGAGCGAAAGCGCTCCTGAGGGGCGCCTCTGATCGAGTCCAGAGCGCGTCTGGGCAACGATGACCAAACTCGTCTTATCACCCACGTCTGCCTGCGGAGAGCCCTCTCGAACCTCCATCGACTGCAGCGCATTCAAAGAGATCTGAGTAGAGAAAGTTCGGCTCTGCTGGTCGGTGATCGGTTGACCATCAATTACAAAAGATGCTTCGGCATGGTCACCCAGCGGGTGGAACGACCCATTGGAATCAGCAGCGACGCCCGGGGTCGTTAGCGTAACCAGCGAGCTCAGCGGAGAACTTACACTCTGGCTGGGAATGCGTTCGATCTGCTCTGGAGTGATATTGACGTGTGCTGGCTCGGCAGGATCGAGTTCGTGGGCGTTCACGATCACCTCAGTCTGCACCGTGGCTGTCGCCAACTCGAAATCCAGTTGAATCGGCACTCCCGAATACGTCACATCCCGTGCCGAAGTCGCAAAGCCGGACGCTTGCGCCACAACCCGGTAAGTGCCCGCACTCAATTGCAGAAAGAGGAATCTGCCGTCAGCACCGGTGGTCGTAGTCCGTTGGGCGTGAGTGGTGACGTACGTAGCAGTAACGGTTGCTCCAGGCACGGTAGCTCCCGTAAGATCTGTCACCGCGCCCGAGAGCGCACAGGACGCGCCGCTCTGCGCCATCAACAAGGTTCGACTGCTTGCGAAAACGGCAGAGAGAGCCAAAGTTCTAAATGGGGTTCGCATCCACTTCATAAAGGTTCAGAGCCTCATTTAGGCATGCCTAAAGTACATTTAAGCTAGCCTAAATATCTAATTTACGTCAAACCTAAAGAATGGGAGAGCCGCGGAGATGCCGAGAAGCCGGGAGCAAAATGCGAACACGGAATCCGTGGACAATTACCTGAAGGAAATCCTCTATTTGAGCGGTGGCGAAAAGCAGCGTGTTAGCAGCGGGGAATTGGCAGAGCGCCTGGGAGTCGCCCCGGCATCTGTGACAAACATGATCCAGAAGCTGGCAGTCGAGTGCTGGCGCGCCACAAGCCCCAGCCAGGAGGAGAACTCGCGGCCCTTGTGGAAAGCTGCGCCGTTGCCGATCGCAGCCACGATCGCGGTTGCCACCAAGGGGCCGATACCGGGGATCTGTCTCAACCGCTGACAGGCCGGGTCGGACGAGGCGAGCTGTTCGATCTCTTGGCAGCTCGGCATCACCAAGGCGGGCAACATCTACTTACGTACTCTGCTGGTCGAGTGTGCCAACCATGTGCTCGGTCCGCATGGGAGAGATTCCACCTTACGACAGTGGGGTCTGCACCTGGCCTCGCGCGGAGGCAAGCAGTCCCGTAATCGGGCCATCGTCGCCGTCGCTCGCAAGCTGGCAGTACTGCTTCATCGCATCTGGATCACCCAGGAGCCGTACATCCCGTTCTATGCAGTAGCAGCCTGAGGAAGGAGATCATATCTAATTGTTGCGACTACCCCGCGTCCCGATGACTGCGTGTCGGGTTGGGCCCTGAACGAGGCCGACCGAAAACTGGCAGCATCGACTTCTCCTTCTGACCCCAACCGACACAGAGCCACGAGCGGCTCACTCAAAGTGCGAATAGAAACACGGTGGAGAACAACATGCGGAACAACTACGACAGAACTACAGAATGAGACCAAAACGCTTAGGAAAGAAAATAGAAAACCCCTTGACCTAAATGACCTGCTCATAGAAACCCGACTTTCGGGGAACTTCCCAATACACGTGTAGTAACAGCGCTGGTGACTAGTAATTGTGGCAGTACCTGAGCTGCGGACCTCCTGTTACACTGCCGGGGATGCGCAGCCTGTACTTATCGCTCGCGCTGTTGACCTCACTTGTCGCCCAGCAGCCATCCATCCCAGCGGCTCAGCCTACGCCTGTGTTGATCATCAAGGACGTCGGACCTGGAGAGGTCGCAATCGATGGCGACTGGCAGTTCCACCTCGGCGACGACATGCGCTGGGCCGCTCCCGCCTACGATGACTCGGAATGGGAGCGCATCGCCGCAGATAAGACCTGGGGCGCAGAGAACCACCCCGCGTACACCGGATTCGCATGGTACCGACGCCACCTCAAGATCCCCGCCTCAACCCTTCCGAAGCAGAACCTTGCAATCCTGATGCCTCCCGTCGAAGACGCCTATGAGATCTTCTGGAACGGCGTACGGATCGGACACCAGGGCAACCCTCCGCCGCACGCAGTCTGGTATCTCGAGCATCGCCAGTCATTCGCTCTGCCCGTCTTCGAAAAAAGCATAAGCGAAGGCGTTCTGGCCATCCGCGTCTGGACGGCGGAACTCGTCTCCTACAGCCCGGAGACCACCGGCGGTCTCACTGCACCACCCTTCCTCGGAAGTCCAGCCAGCATCGACGACCTTGTAGGAGCCCAGGACTTCGCAGTAATCCGTAAAAGCTTCTACCGCCGAATCATCAATATTATCTTCGCGATCGTGGGGTTCGTGGCGCTGCTGACCTGGACTCGAAACCGTACGAATTGGCTGTTTCTTTGGTTCGGCCTCTGGTCGCTGGCTCGCGGAACTACCTTCCTCACCCGGCTGCCAAGCATCTCGAGTTGGTTGCCTTATCCCGTCCTCCACTGCGCCCTGCAGGTCGGATACTCGATCGTCGATTGCACCCTAATACTGATCCTGCTGTACCTCTTCCAGCTTCACGAAGACTCTCGGATCCGGCGCTGGACTTCGATCGCGATCGCCTTCAACCTCGGCGCATCCATCCTCGACGGTGTGCTGGCACTCTTCTGGGCAAACGCAGGAGTCACGGCGCAGTGGGCCGACGCTTTCCTGGCCGCCGTTACCGTGATCTCCCGAATGTACGTCTTCGTGCTCGTATACCAAGGGATCAGACGCAAGCTCGCCCCCGAAGTCAAACTTGTCGCCGTTGTTTGCTTCTTCAACTACGTCCTTGGAGTCTTGAGGATTGAAACATTTCAGGGCATCCGCTTCACGCATTGGAAGATAGGCCCATGGTTCGACCTGACGGGGCTTCAGTTCGCAGGCACTCACATCAACACCCGAGAAATATTCGACACAATGCTTCTCCTGGCCCTCACCCACGCCCTCGTGCGCTACGCGGTGCGAAATCACCAGAAGCAAACCGAGATCGAAAACGAGCTCAAATCGGCGCGCGAGGTGCAACGAGTCATGATCCCAGAGGCGATTCCCCAGGTTCCCGGCTATGCCATCCAGGGCGCCTATCATCCCGCGAAGGAGGTTGGCGGAGACTTCTTCCAGATCATCACTCTCGATAACACTTCTACCCTGGTCATCGTCGGCGATGTCAGCGGAAAGGGTCTCAAGGCGGCCATGAACGTCGCTCTCATCATCGGCACAGTTCGCACGCTCGCTGAGTTTGAGAGCGAACCCAAAGCAATTCTCGCCGGACTCAATCGCCGCCTCGTTGGCCGCATGCAGGGCGGCTTCACGACAGCTCTTCTGCTTAAGCTGGACCACTTCGGCCATTGCACCCTGGCAAACGCAGGCCACCTCCCGCCCTTCCTCAACGCCAATGAGGTCACGCTCAACCAATCGCTTCCCCTGGGAATCGTTGACGAAGCAGAGTTCGAGGATCAGGATTTGATCCTCCGGAAGGGCGATTGCCTGACTCTCTACACCGATGGCGTGCCCGAAGCTCGCTGCAAAAAAGGCGAACTCTACGGCTTCGAGCGCACCCGGGCCCTGTTCTCTCACAGCTTCTCTGCCGAATCGGTCGCGCAGGCTGCCCGTGACTTCGGTCAGGACGACGACATCACGGTGCTCACCATACACACCATCGCAGAGAACGAATCCTCAGTCCCCGAGATCACCGACAATTCCGTCAGCGTCGCTCCTGTCACCGAGCGCGAAAGCACCTTTCAGATGGCCGGAGAACTTTGCGAATCCGGGCAAGGCTAGTCTTTTCGTCAGCCTTTCGATTGCCGCGTTAGCGGCACTGCGACGCGCGGAGTACGTCAGATCTCAGGAGAGCCAACGTCGATTATGAGTCCGATCACGATCAGCGTCATTGTATTCGCATGTGTGTTCGGCGGAGCGATGCTTGGTATATTCATCCATTCGCTGCTGCCGAGCGAGCACCTTGACTCCAATTCCAAGGACGCTGTACGGCTCGCGATGGGCCTGGTCGCCACCACCGCGGCCTTGGTTCTTGGACTGCTTGTAGCTTCTGCTAAGGGCTTCTACGATATTGAGAACTCCGAAATAACGCAGGCTGCCGCAAACGTCGTGCTGCTGGACCGCATTCTTCTCCATTACGGACCGGAAACGAAGGAAGTGCGAGTGCTGCTGCGCAGCTCCGTGACCCAAATGGTGGATCTCTCCTGGCAGGGAAACGAATCCGGCCTGAGCCATTTCAAGCCCACAGCAAGCAACGAGTCCATCTTTGACAAGATTCAGGAACTCTCTCCCCAAAATGATGATCAGCGATTTCTACGAATGCAGGCGTTAGGTTTGGCGATTGTTCTAGCACAGACCCGCTGGCTGATCTTCGCGCAGAAGACCTACTCTGTTCCAATGTCCCTGCTGGCAATACTGGTTTTCTGGCTCACCTTGCTTTTCGTGAGTTTTGGGCTTTTCGTTCGTGGCAATCTGACGGTTATGGTGAGCCTATTCACCTCCGCATTGGCGGTTTCCAATGCGATTTTTATTATCCTCCGAATGTATCATTTGGCAGGATTGATTCAGTTTTCTAGCGCCCCCTTGCGTGCGGCCCTTGCACAACTAGGACAGTAGCCTCCAGTAGGCGTGCCGTTTCCAGGACACCATCGCACCTAGCGGGGTGACCCGGCGGGCGATTGCTGTCGTGAACATCGGGCAATCCAGATCACGTTGTAAGGTCTGGTAATTGCTATCTGGATCGCAATGGTCAATTTCTTACTAACGCCATTGATCGTTTCTGTGAACACAAGGTTCGGTCCACAAGGCAGACGACCATGTATGGCAGCCAAGGGCTCTGTTGTATATTGCCTGTAAAGCCCGCCGCACGAGCGGCTGCCTTGATGTCCTGGACCGAAGCGTCCCTGCAAGCGAAGTATGTATCTATCGGCTCCCGGATATGCTGCTTCAGCCATTTGACGACCCTCTCAGGGTTACTGGCCACGGGGGTGGCCGGAGGGTCTTCCACATGCTTGAAGATGAAGTCAAACAGCGGGCCGGCGCTCTCGACTAACCGTTTAATGTGATCGTCGATTTCGCCGTCAATGTCCGAAAGGAAGAGAAGCTTCTCGTCTCCCTTCACCATGAAACGGGAAAAATGCACTGTGCCCAGGTTATCCTGCGTTTTCGCGAAATCGGGCATCAACGGGGGCAGCTCTTCGGTTAGCGCCTTGACACTGGCGGGCGACTTAATCGGGAAGTCAAGGGCGAGATGACTTTGGCTCATATAGGGGTCCTCCCTCGGGGTTTGTGTTTTGGTCAGAATTGTCCGGCAGAGAGTTCTGCGGGAGTCGGCCACCCTGGCCTCACCGGAAGCCTGGTCAGGAAGACTAGTGACGTAGGAATTATGAGATCAGCATTCCCCCTTGGCAACTTGCAAGATTGATAGAGTGAGTCCGGAAATCTTAGAATGCTGCGAGACGTGAGATAAGCCAGAAGGATGCGCAGCTACCGATGGCATAGGGGGCGATTCGCCATGACCAGGACGGCAATCGGGACGTCCAGCCTTTGAGCGTCGCTATGACTAACAGTGCCGCTCCGACAAAGGAAAAGTGACCAATCTCGACTCCTGCGCTGAAGAAGCCGAGAGCAAGCGGGATATGTGTAGCGGGCAGACCTGCCGCGCTGAGTCCACCTGCGAATCCCAGGCCGTGCAGCAGGCCGAACGAGAAAGCTACCAGCCATGGCTTGCGTTGCGCGAGTCCAGTTGGATTCGTTTCTTTTCGAATTACTTCCCAGGCGACAAACAATATGCTGAGCGCGATGACTGCTTCAACAGGGGCAGGCGGCACGTGAACGAATCCCAGCGTTGCGAGAGTCAGCGTGACTGTGTGGGAGAGTGTAAAAGCACTGACGGTCAGAAGTAAGCGCTTTACGCCGCTCACCAGCAGCAAAAGTCCTGAAATAAAGAGCAGATGATCAATGCCTGTGAGGATGTGCTCGATTCCGAGTACGAGGTAAGTTCGGGCGACTTCAAAACGACGTGGTGTCGCCTCCACAAGAAAGGAAGGTGAGGATGGCAAGACGCGAGTCACTTGAGAAGAGCCGTCGAGGCGCTCGACACGAACCAAGACGTCGGTGATGGTCCCCTGCAATCCAACGAATTCAATGCGTTTTCCCGCGAATCCGCCGGGCCCCGCATCGATCCATCGGCGCTCGACGAGGGAGTCGGTCAACTCCTGGACCACCGGCTCTTTGAGGTTCTCCACATCGTCAGGAAGCTTGAGCACAACCGGCAGCCGCATACCTGAAAGCAGAGGCGTGCGCCACAAAATATTGAACCGGCCCGGCGCCGTTTCTTTTAGCTCAAGATAAGCCGGACGGACTTCGTGGGCCCATGCGGCAGAAAGTGGCAGCAGCGCGGCGAGCACTAGGCCGACAAGGAGGTAACGAAGGAGTTTCCTCAGGCAGTTCATTGCGGTCCTTCGCCGGAAGAACTTGGAATTTCGCGCTTATGCGGCGCCGGACGAGTTGTGTTAGCTGTTTCCTTCTTCGGGAGAGCAGGCAAGGACACCGTGTACTTCGCACGCATGGTTTCATACGCTTTATGCTTGGCCTGTTCGCGCTGGTCAGCCAGCCATGCGCTTTTCACGTCTGGCGCGACCTCTTCAAAGGCAGGGACGCGGCCGGAAGTGAACGAATCCACGAACACGAGGTGCCATCCGTAGCCGGACTCGACCGGCCCTTGCCATGAACCTGGTTTGAGCTTGAAGACTGCCTGCGCAAACTGCGATCCAAACTCTTTGACCAATTGCTCGGGCGAGCGATCGCCGTAGTAATCCTGGAACATGAATGCATCTGCGAGCGAAGCCGCAGTCTTGGAGTCTTCGGGCTGGCCTGCGATCTTAGCCAGCACTTTCATCGCATCGTCGCGAGCCCGTCGGCCGCGTCGATCGGGTGAAAAGTATAGATGACGGAAGGTAATGCCGCCGGGCAACAAGAATTTGTTCGAATTCCGTTCGAACCAGGCTTTGAGTTCTGCAGTCGTCGGCTCGTGGGTATTGGCTACATCTTCAGCAAGGAATTGCATCTTCTGCGCCATGCGGCGCTTAACGATGTCGTCATCCTTATCGAGGCCCATAGCTAGCGCCTCGCGATAGAGTATCTCCTCGCGAACGCGATTCTCCACGAGGCCCGCCAATTCCTCGGGCGTGGGTTGGCGCTCCCATTGCGCGGCGAAACCTATCTGGAGTTGGCGTAGATCATCCGGCGTTAGCTCTATGCGTTTGCTGACCGGCTGACTGGAGTGCCCCCATGCTCCATAAATGATGAACAGCAGCGAGCCGAGAAGCAGAAAATGAACGAGCGGCTCGCGCAGCCAGCGTTTGAGGAGCCTACGCACGGACGCATTGTGTTCCTGCTCGAGTTCGCAAGGCACTAATCTTGGATGCGGCTGATATGCCCACTTTTCCACACCTCGCTTCTTCTCAGAACGTCTCTGACTTGCTCTATTCCTGCAGTTTTTCGAGCTCGTAGTTGGCGTAGCCGAATTCATTGTTGCGCGCAGCCAGATACTTGTCGCCCACCTTGTAGACAGTCACTGCGAACGGCGTCTCTCCAAGCGTGGTGATGATTTCGCCGCCTCGGATCTCGTACGGTGCCAGCGAACCTAAGCCAGCAGCGCCCGTCAACGTCGAATACTTCACCCGGCTCCGGTTGTTTCCCATCGACGCTGAGAATCAGACGTCGTCCTGACTTCCCATAGGAAATCTTGAACCGCTGACCAGTAACCACGTTGCGAACGGTGAGTGTCTTTCCCACAACCAACTGCGTTAACTGGGCATCATCGAGTGTCTGGGCCCCCTTCTGCTTCAGTTCGCTGACCGCGACGCTGTGTTTTTCGCCCTTGCTTGCCTCCTCCGTTGGGGCATACCAGATGGGAGACGTCCAGGCGCGCTCCTGCACCGTCGCCGCAACCCAGTTCGGCGGGGGCACTTCCAACTTCTTGGCATCGTAGGTGGACCATCGTGGGGTCGGTATCTGCAAAACGCGCAAGTAATAGAACGCATGTAAGCTGGGATCGAAGTCGGGATCCCTCCACACCTTTTTCAGTTCAACCGCACCGATAGTGTTCGTATAGCTCGCGTTCTTGACGTCAACGGTGTTGCCGACCGCAGGAACTTTGCCGGTAACCGAATCGGGCTTGCGATTGCCGGACCATGCTACGTCATAGATCTTTTCGAATATCTGGCCGCTCTTGGTCCAGCCCTTGATAATTTGAATGCGGTCGAGATTGGCGTCGTCGGGATCTTTGACGGCCCACACGATGAAAGTTGGTTCCTTTCCCGCTTTTAGGGGAAGGTTGCCGCCCATAGGGACGCCCTTGGCGTAGCCGGTCTTCACCCAATCTTTCTGGTTCACTGCGTCAGGGCGGAAATCCCAGCCGCCGAAGAGCCGCACCTTTATCCGCACGCCGCTGGTGCCGAAGGTCTCCTTGCGCTGCATGGCGGCGAAGATCGACTCTCGCGTATTCTCTTCCGCCCACACACCGCCCAAACCGGCAGTGCTGAGCAGACCCACATTCAGGCCGAGCTCTTTTTTGCCGCTCAAGCGGCTCTCGGGCGTGGCGTCCAGCATTCCATGTCCGCCAAAATAGTCACTCTGGCTGTAGCCGGCGGCAGTATTGTGCGAGTCGCTGGCGCCTACGACTCCCATCTTGTACGGGTTGTACCCGCGGTTCTCTTGCATCGCCAGGCCGTTCTGCCATGCCTCGCGGATATAGCTGCCGTGGACTTTGGGAGCCCGTTCCAAGCCGCCGAAAAGGTAGTTTAGTAACTCGTAGTCAGCGAACTCGTCATTGGGAGAGAGCGATGGATGGGTCTCGGATGTGCCCTTGAGCTGGTGGATCTCGGTTAACGGCTCATTGTTCACCCGCTCCTGCGCCCAGGCGGCGTCAATTGGTCGATTCTTGCTGTCAACCTCCAGCGGAAACATGATGCCGTCGCTCAGGTTGGCATTATGCGAGATCGCCAGCAACTCGTTGCCAGCCTTACGCTGCGTATCCATCCAATTCCAGAGATCCTCAGGATGATCCGAGTCCAGGGAGGAAAACGGATATCCTGGCACCTTCTTGGAATCTTTGAAGATGACGTTGCGATGCATATTGCGATTGTCCGGCGTCGAAGTCCACTCGTATGCTGCAAAAGTCGTAAACTTTCCCGGCTGGTAATGCTTGTCAGCAGTGCTGACAATCTGCTTCCAGACGCTACCCTTCACATCGGGGTTCGTCAACTCCGGGATTGCCTCGTTCTTCATAATTGAAGCGCCTAGAAACATATACACGCGCTGGATATCCTCCTTACTTCGGACCTTCAGTTTTTCCGCAATGGGCAATTTGCTGATGTCCGAATTGGGTTCGTTTGCTAACCGAGCGATACCCACATACTCTGCATGGTCAGTTACCGCCAAGAAATCCAGCGGACGGGTGATCTTGATTTTGTAACCAGCAGGATGATCGATGGGCTCGCCCATGGCAAACTTGTAGGCGTCTTCCGGGCCGGCCTTCAGGTTGCCGAAAGTGTAGGCATCAAACGACCAACTAGTGTGAATGTGGGTTTCGCCGAAGTACGCATTGCGCTCAGGATTCGGCTGCTGTGCGGCTGATGGTGCGATCCTCAAAGTTACGGAAATAGTCAGAAAGGCGGTTGCAATCCAACGACTCGTTTTCATAAATGATCTCTTCGTGAAAACCGTTGATAGCTGAGGCCGGGACGCTATCTCTTCGTCCGGCTGTAGTCGAAACCCGTCCTGGGCCATCTTGCTGTAGGGGAGAGAAAGGCCCGCAATCGCTGTTCTGAGCGACGACAGGCATTGATGCTAGCAGGGGTCGACACGGAGAGGAACTATCAAAAGTGATAGTGGCATTCGGAAGGATTGATCAGTAGAAATTTGAACGGTTCCTCTAGTCACACAGCAAGTGGGTGTTTATCGATCGTTGCTGGACATTTACGTACAAGATGACCCTAATCGGTCACGAAATCTATCCAGGATGCTTACACGCTATGCGCAAATTGCACCCGAATATCTCGAAAACGCATGAGCCTCAGAGCCTGCCCACGACACTGGTTCCGATTTGCGATCGATCCTGTGTCTCGGCAGCATGGTGTTCCCACACGTCAAAAGCAATTCCATTTCGGGCAATTGTTCTACGAATTGTGACCCTCTCGTTCGCAGTTGCAAGCACCATACCCCTTTTTGCCCGAGACAAGACTGACATGATCGTTATGAACAATGGCGACCGTCTGACTGGTGAGATCAAAGAGCTCAATTCTGGCACCCTTTCCGTGAGCTTTGATTACATCCTCGGCACTAGCTCGGTGGATTGGGCCAAGGTTGATCACCTCGAAAGCAAACAGCTGTTCATTGTGAAGACACAAGACGGGTTGGTCTACACCGGTGCGTTGCGCACGGTCCAGTCGCCTGGACAACGACCAATCCTGATCGAGATTTCCGAAGCCTCAAATCATAGTGTCACGCTGGAGCACTCGAAGATCATCAGCATGACGGAAACATCCACGAGTTTTCGGCAGCGCTTCAACGGCCAGATCACTTCGGGGATTTCGTATTCCAAAGGTAATCAAGCAACGCAATACAATTTCAGCGCCACGCTTGAATATCTACGCGAACGATGGGCCGCCCAGGCCAATTACAACTCGTCACTCGCAGCCAGTACCGGTTCAACGGTTTCCACGCGAAACGCAGTAGACCTGTTTTCCAATCGATTGCTTCGGCGGAATAACTGGTTTTATGCAGGGGTCGGCGGCTTTCTTCAAAGCTCCGAACAAGGTATCGACCTTCAGACAAATCTTGGAGGCGGTATCGGACGGTACTTAAAAAATACAGACCGGACAAGCATTTGGCTGCTTGGGGGCTTGGAATGGCAAAACACCCGGTATTCCCAGTCTTTGGGGCAACAAGGAACGCAAGACGTTGCCGCGGCTTTGATCAAGGGTCAGGCCAAGTTTTTCGTCTTCGACAAAACGAACCTAACCATTAATGGGGCCGTCGTCCCGGCCCTGACTCAAACTGGCCGAGTGTACACAAATACGTCAGCAACGTATTATGTAAAGCTTTTCGGTGGACTGAATTGGAATGTTTCCTTCTACGGCAACTGGGACAACCAGCCTCCTCAAAATTTCTCCGGCAGCGATTATGGAATCACGTCAGGGTTGGGATGGTCCTTCGGTAATCGATGAGTCTGCGTCAACGCCGATTGTTGATCTCGTGCGCGACGTCCAACTGAATCATCAATCGCGTTGGATTTGGTCAAATCGCTCACAACCATCGCGCTATGGCATTTCGTTTCGTCAAGAGATCGTAATGGAGATTCTCTTTGACGGTGGCAACGCTGGTTGTCATTCCTTGCCCATCTGGTTCAATGCTTCCCGGATGGCCACAGGAGAAATCTCCAGGAGGCCCTTGAATGGCGAGTACATGTCCACAATGATGAAGATCGCAGCCGACGCAGCCATCGCGCACACGATCAGCGTCACCATTACTGTAGCGTTGGACGGTGCAAAGATGCCAAAGCTCATAAAGATGGCAAACAGCCATAATGTCACGACCATCAACAGCGGGATCGAAATGGAAGCTTGCTCCGACTGCACATACATCAGCCACACAGTCCTTCTCAGGTCTCGAATCGCAGACGCGATCTGAACTTTCGTGGCAGCCTGTCTCTCGTCCTTTGGCACAAGCAGTTCCAGCTGTTCCTTAATCAATTGCTCATCGTCCTTCGGCCTAAGCTGAAACCGTGCGGACTCCTCGCTTGGCCAGATTCGGTACACGGCGTCCTCAAGGTGCGGTCTCGATTGCGAAACGAGCGTTCCGCAGTTGTATGGCGACTCCGGTCGGAGCGACAGCCAGTAAGGTGCGGTTTGTCGCCTAACAGAAAGTGATCCCGTTGTTTCCGGTTGCCCGTTATTCAAAACACAATGCCGAAGCTCAGGAATTTTCTGTGTTGAGCTAGTAAATCTGGCAGTAGCAAGGACGAGACAGATTGGATAGGTTAGCACTGCACAAGTGATTGCGACTGGCCAGGTACCGATATCCGCACCGCTGCTCTTTACCGCCAATGACTGTCTCGACGTAGGCGTTGCCCTCGGTTCACCGGTGTCGCTTCTACTGCGACAAAGTACCGTTCAAGTTAAACGGGGACCATCGAGCAGGTACACGTGGAGTACGTTACAGGGAAGTAGGAACTAGCCGCTACCGCCGATGATGATTGCCAAGCGCGTGGACCGCCAAGAGATACCCCAACCAACGCCAAGAGAGGGTGTCAAATGAAGGCATTGACGATTGGGCGAACGTTTCTGGCCCTTGCCTTGGTCACCACGCTGGGAGGGGCAGGCGCAGCCCAAGAAAACAACGTATCGATTGGGGCAAGGCCACCGAGTTACGTCTCGCGTCGAGGGCAGCTCGCGAGATCGGTACGAGCGCCCACTGATTATCGCGCGTCATCGCGCGCGGGGAAGTTCGATCGTTATTGAATGCAAGTCTGGATAAGACTGTGTTCGCTACATCAGCATCAGGAGGAGCAGGAGAATGAGAGCGACTCGTCTACTCGCGATGGCAAATATCGTAACGTTGTTGTTTCTGGGCATCGCATCCGGAACAGCCACGGCGCAATCGACGAAGGTTCAAGGCATCATCAAGAGCCGCAGCGGCCCCAACATTATCCTGAACACAAGCCAGGACCCGAACATGGTCGTCATGCTGACTGATAGTACAGACGTGGGCCAGGTGGAGGGTGTGCTGAAAGCGCGCAGCAAGCAGATGTCCATTGCCGCCCTGATTCCCGGACTCGCCGTTTCTGTCGAAGGCGACAACAACAACCAGAACGTCCTCGTTGCGAGCAAAGTACGATTCAAGGGCAGCGACCTGAAGAACGCCAAAGCCATCGCAGCCGGGATGCACGATACCAATCAGCAGGTGCAAAAGAACCAGGAAGAACTGGAGAAGCAGAATGCCGAGCTGCAGGCACAGAATGAGGCCCTGCGGAAGCACGAGGCCGCCATTGAGGCCAACCAGGCCAAAATCGCTGGTAACAAGGCGGCCGTTGACGCCGCTATCGCCCGCTTCGGCCAGCTTGACGACTACTACATCATGGACGAAGTCACCATCTACTTCGCCAACGGCAAAACCAAAGTAGATCCCAAGTACATCTCCCAGATAACGACGCTGGCTCAAAACGCCAGCAAGGTCGAAGGCTATATGGTCGAGATAAAGGGCTATGCCTCGGCCGTGGGCAGCCCGGAGGTGAACCAGAAGATCAGCCAGGCGCGCGCGCAGAACGTCGCCAACATTCTGCTTCAGCAAGGCAAGGTTTCTCTTACCAGAATGCTTGCACCCGGAGCGATGGGCGTAAGCGAGCAGGTGGGTACTAACAAGACTGTGGAAGGCCAGGCAGAAAACCGCCGCGTCGTGGTCCGCGTCCTTCAGAACAAGGCGATCGCCGGAATACCAGCAGCCTGAGCTACCCAGTGCTGCTCACGGCACGCCGAAGCAGCACCCAAAGCGATCGCCATCGTGAAGACACGGGTAAGGATTCGGCGGTCGAGACGCCTGCAACATTTAGCTGTCCCCGATCTGATGACCTACAACGTCAACGTGTATCAACAGGTTGCCGGCCCGTGCCATCGTCTATATCCGCGGCTGCAGCGTTATGTAAGAATTGTCTCGATCCATATTCCCCTTTTTTCCCTAAGTGGAAGGCACCTCCGCCATCTGACACCTGCCAACCGGAATAATCTGATCGGGTGGATTGCCGGCCGTTGCGACGGTGCAGAGTATGGGACAGCGGTGGTCTACGACTTCCCTAAGACAAGACTCATCGATGGTCCACAACAGATAGAAGCTCGCATCGATCAGAATGCGCAGCTCTCAGGACAATTGACGCTGTGGAATCAACAAGGTTCCCACGTGCTGCGCGGAAGCCTGCTGGTCATTCCGTCTGGACGAGCACTCTTGTATGCGGAGCCAATCTACCTTCAGGCTCAGCAAAGCCCCATGCCGGAGCTGCGCCTGGTCGTGCTCGCGCTGCAGGACAAGCTTGCATACGGCACTACATTTCAGGCGGCGCTTAGGTCACTTTTCGGCAGAGAGGTTTCGTCGACGAACGCGAGCGAGGCACCGCAAGCCGCAGCTGTATCCCAGGGGACGACCCAACCCTCGACCGATATCGATGCACTGATCTCTGAGGCCGGCAAAGATTTTGCCGATTACCAGCGCCTAACGGCCGAGGGTAAGCTTGGCGAAGCCGGACTGAAGCTTGATGCCCTCAAGGGCGTATTGGAAAGGCTAAAAGCTCATGGGAAGTAACTCATTTAGTTTGTCGACTCCCATAAGTGCCTCATGCCTCTACCGTCGTTGACAAAGAGATCCGCAAGCCCCGGGCAGAAGGAATAACGCTCGCTTTCGGCGGGAAGGAGTCTGTCTGGATCTGTGGTGAACTTGAGTTCGTATTGTGAATGCGCCAATCGCATCAGCCAAATCGCGTGCGAAACATTGCAGCGAAAGCGCCGAAGTCACAAACTCTTTCTATGTCCCTCGAATATCAAATCGCGACACCAGCCCATCCTCCACCCAGAAAATGTGCCCCACCATCTGATCCACCAGCACCTTGCCCTCAAGATCCTTCACCTGCTGGTGCACCTCCACCACCACAGAGCCGTCCGCTCCGTGCGAAAACCCGACTGGCTCCACGTGCGGATTAACCATCGTCCAGTGTCGTTTCCAGTACGCCCGCACGGCATCGCGCCCACGTTCGTGCCCGCCCTCCATGCCGTTGGCCCACATCACCTCCGGTGTCAAAGACGCCAGTACGCTTTCGATTTCCCGCGCATTGAACTGCGCATAAAGCCGCTGGAAAAACGTCACCTCATCCATTGCGCCTCCACCCTGTTTGCGGCTAAACCTTCCGCGGCATAACTCGAAGTCGCCAGGGATCCAGCTTCGCTATCGACTCTGTTGAGCCTGTCTCAGAAGTGATCACACTATCAAGTCCTTGCTCATAAAGGCATGATTCATTGGCCGTCTTATATTGTCAATGTTGATTGATCCATGAATGTCTTAGTGCCTGAAATGTCGTGCCAGCTCAACCGGTCGATGCAACACCATCTAATCAGCTGATCCACAAATGCTTACCCTGAAGAATCGATCTGTTTGATTGATGTGGCCAAACCTAGCCAGGGTAAGGTTCCGGCTGATCTAACCCTAGCCAGCGCTTTTAGTTTTTGTTTTCAATGAATGTGGGTCTGAGCTGTGTTGCGTCGACCCATTGAGACCACCCCGCTTATCCGCAACTTCGCCTGCGGTTCCGATAGTGTGCCTCATGTATAGTGGGCGGGCCATTCACCTAAATGTTGAGATGGTCGAACCGACTCTCATTTCTTCGTTGTTCTCTCACTCCCACATTCTCATAGGTTCTTTCCGGAGTTTGCGCCAGACTCGCCATGCTGATAGGCATACTGCAGAGAAAACGGGACCGCGGAGATCGGATCGCCTCTGTCTTTGTGGCGCTCCGGTGCACTATCTGTCCCATAGTGCCTCCATCCACTCTCTGGAAAAATATGCACCACCAAATGACCGGCTGGACTAAACACCTAATCTCCCTGCGGTTAATTCCACCAGCGCCGCGTTCACTTCACTTTTTCGATAGTAGGTGGTTGCCACCTGCCGTCAAGGATGGCTTCTCTTTATGGGCGAAGTAAAAGTACGCGCCAACACTTAGGAAATTGACCAGCACCGCGATCACATTCCAAATGATTACCGGTCGCGAGGCAATCAATAAACCGTAGTAGACCCAGAGGATCTGAAAGAGGCCCATGATTGCCCCCATCCTTGGGTTCATGCCTGCGCTTGATCGACGCCTGAGCATCGCGATCAAATCCGGTATCGCCGCAAAAGTCGTTCCAAAACCGGCCACTAAACCGAGGACCTCTGACCGCTTAATATTGGGGTCAAGTAAGCTCTGTGTGTCATGCACAACCAGGTCCTGACAGCCGCAAAGGACCACAATGCAAGAAAGAAAAACAGCAAACGTCACTCTGTTGAATCGGTCCATACCTATCTCCTAACGCTTGTAGTCCCCTAAAGCCGACATCCTAATCGGGTTGGCCCCCAACGGCTCGGCTTAAGCGGCTTGCATGTCTCGCGTCGGTTGTCTCTTGGCAATCGCATCACGTTATCCCGTCACTCGTAATTATTGTGCGAAGGAGTTCGAGCCTCGCGACGCCGGAATCGACCCTTTCAAACCATCGAGGCTGGCGGGTATGTCAACTGCCGACGTCGCGAGCCGCTAGACAGTCGCGTGTTCTACCTCTTCGGTTCGCTCCTTCGCAAAGGCGCCTGCTTTACCGGCATCCAGAAGCTGCTGTCCCTCAATGCGACCGAAAAGCTCGATCAGTTTCGCGACCACGCCGGTCCATCCGGTCTGGTGGCTGGCTCCTAGGCCCGCGCCATTGTCGCCGTGGAAGTACTCGAAGAACAGAATGTAATCCTTCCATTGGGGATCGGTCTGGAACTTCTCCGTACCGCCATAAACTGGCCGCCGGCCGGACTTATCCCGTAGGAAGATCCGCTCCAAACGATTGGCTATCTCCCGGGCTACCTCGAACAGGTTCATCAACTTGCCCGAACCGGTGGGACACTCGATTTTAAAGTTGTCGCCGTAATACAAATAGAACTGAAGCAGAGCACGAATGAGCAACGCATTCACCGGCATCCAGATTGGGCCGCGCCAGTTGGAGTTGCCGCCGAACATGCCGGTGTCGGACTCGGCCGGAAGATAATTCACCCGGTACTCCTGACCCTGGACGTTGACGACGTAGGGATGCTCGTCGTGATATTTGGAGAGCGCCCGGATCCCATAGGAACTCAGGAACTCGTTCTCATCCAGCATCCGTGTCAGGATCCGCCGTAACCTCTTCTCATTCACAAGTCCAAATATGCCGCGCTCACCATATCCGAGATGACCGGGCCCGGTTGCATGAACGCTGTCGAGGAGTTCGGGCATACGTCGCAAGCGTTCGAACATTATCTCAACCGCTCGTGGCACCCATTCGCGCTGCCAGGGCTCGATGACGGTAGTGGCGCACAGGGGCAGCAGGCCAACCATAGAGCGCACTTTGAGCCGCTGCGCACTACCATCAGGACGCCGCAGGACATCGTAGTAGAACCCGTCTTCCTCATCCCACATGCCTTCGGGCCCCGTCTGATTCATGGCATGAGCGATCCAAAAGAAATGGTCAACGAACTTGATGGCCATGTCTTCGTAGAACGGGTCGTTGGTTGCCAGTTCCACGGAAATCTCGGCCATGTTCTGACAGAAAAGTGCTACCCAGGCAGTGCCGTCTGCCTGCTCGAGGTGGCCTCCGGTCGGCAGAGGTGAGCTGCGGTCGAAGACGCCGATATTATCCAGCCCCAGGAATCCGCCTTCGAAGAGATTCTTGCCGAAGCGGTCCTTGCGGTTGATCCACCAACTGAAATTCAGCATCAGCTTGGCAAACGACCGCTTGAGGAAATCAAGGTCACCCTTCCCCTTCAACGCTTGTTCCGTCCGGTAAAGGAAGATAGTGGCCCAGGCATGCACCGGCGGATTCACGTCACTGAAGTTCCACTCGTAGGCCGGCATCTGACCGGTAGGATGGATAAAAAACTCCTGCAGCATCAGGTCGAGCTGTTGTTTGGCGAATTCCGGATCGACCGTGGAGAGCGCGATGGTGTGGAACGCCAGATCCCATGCGGCGTACCACGGATACTCCCATTTGTCGGGCATCGAGATAATGTGGTTGTTCACCATGTGGTACCACTCGGTATTGCGCCCGACGCGTGCACTCGGCTTCATCGGGTCCTCGCCATGTTCGGTGAGCCATTTGTCCACGTCGAAGAAGAAAAACTGCTTGCTCCAAAGCATGCCGGCCAGCGCCTGCCGCATGACGAGGGCTTGATCTTCGCTAACCCGAGTTGGAGTTATACCTTTGTAGAACTCATCGGCTTCGCGCTTGCGGGTTTCCAGGATTTCCGCAAAGCTCTTGAACGGATCGCCAATGGCGGCAGGCGCCACATCCGTGAGGCGCAAACGGACAGTGGCGGCCCTTCCGGCGCCCACATTCAACTGATAATGTGCAGCAGATTTGGTTCCCGTTTTCTCGGGATTCACCGCGTCTTTCTTGCCCTCAACTACATAGTTGTTGATTCCGTCTTTGACATACGGAGACTGGTTCGCCGTGCCGAAGATCCGCTCGTTGTTCGTCTCATTTTCTGTGAACAGCAGTTCGGCATCTCCCTCGCAGTACAGATACCGCTCACCCAGATCCGCGTGTGACGCGGCAACAACCTGGTTGCCTTTCTGGCCGGAGACTTGTTTCAGGGACGGCTTGGGTGTATCGGGCCACCACGTCCAGGTGTTGCGAAACCATAGTGCCGGCAGGAGGTGCACCGTAGCTGGCTCAGGACCGCGATTCACCACGCGGATCTGGATCAGGATGTCTTCAGGCGACTCCTTGGCATACTCGACAAAAACGTCAAAGTAGCGATCTTCGTTGAAGATCCCGGTATCCAGCAGTTCATACTCCATGTCGCCGCGATTGCGCCGCCTGTTAGTTTCGATCAGATTGAGGTAGGGGAAAGCCGCCTGCGGATACTTGTACAGATACTTCATGTAGGAGTGCGTGGGCGTGCTGTCGAGGTAGAAGTAGTATTCTTTGACATCTTCGCCGTGGTTGGCCTCGCTGTTCGTCAGACCGAACGCACGTTCTTTGAGAATCGGGTCTTTGCCATTCCACAGGGCCACGCTGAAGCACAGCAACTGCTTTAAATCACTGATCCCGGCGAGACCATCCTCACCCCAGTGATAGGCGCGCGATCGGGCCTGGTCATGAGTGAAGTAGTCCCAGGCATTTCCATCCTGGCTGTAGTCCTCGCGAACCGTACCCCACTGCCGCTCGCTCAGGTAGGGACCCCACTTTCTCCAGGGTTTCTTGCCGGCGACTTGTTGGGATCTGGTGGACTCGAGTGTGGCTGCCTCTTGGAGTCTGGTTGATTCCGCAACTTGTGGCATTTGTTTCTCCTCTTCTTGGCCGGTTCGCCTCAGGAGAGCCGAGCTCGAACTTCGGCCTGATCTCCATTGCCACCCAATCAAGCAGCACCAAGCGAAGGGATGAGCTTGGCTGTGTCGTCGGGTAGAACGATAATGGAGCGGGACATAATGTTTCCTTCGCTTGATTAGCGGTCGAATTGGGCCGGCTGTCGTTTTAGCGTGATTCTGCGTTTTGTCAGGACACCACTTTATCTGAACTGACGTCGAACTGGGTATGGTGAAGCTCGGCATAAATTCCGTTGCGTGCCATGAGCTCGTCGTGGTTGCCGCTTTCGGCGACGACGCCACCCTTGACGACGACGATCTGGTCCTTGCCGCAAATGCGACTTTTCAGGCACGACGGTAGATGGTTTGGATGGCCCGTGATTCGCGATACTCCTGTCAGACTCAAACCCAATTTCCGACAACGCTATTACTTTTGGGAGTTACCCGGTCAACACGGCTTTGATAGATTGCGCGTGTACGAGTGACTCTGTCTGACCGATCGTCTGGCAGATCATACGGGGAAATCGGAAACACCTGGAAGGGAAAGTCGATGAAAAAATCCAGCGTGGTTCAAGGGAGTCTGGCTGTACTGGTTATTGCGTTGGCTCTTTTGGGGGCTGCCGGAACGGCTGCGGCACAGGCAAAGAAGCCGAACATTCTTGTCATCTTCGGTGATGATGTGGGGTACTGGAACGTCAGCGCCTACAACCAGGGCATGATCGGGTATAAGACTCCCAATATCGACAGGATTGCGAAAGAGGGTGCGCTGTTCACGAACTACTATGGGCAGCAGAGCTGCACGGCGGGGCGCGCAGCATTTATTACCGGCCAGAGCCCGATTCGCACGGGTCTGACGAAGGTCGGACTACCCGGCTCGCCCATCGGTCTTCAGAAGCAGGACCCAACGCTGGCCGAACTGCTCAAGCCGCTTGGCTACCTGACCTTTCAGAACGGCAAAAACCATTTTGGCGACCGCGACGAGTTTCTGCCTACCGTGCACGGGTTCGATGTGTTCTTTGGCAACCTCTATCACCCTTCCGTGTTTTCCGGCGGTACAGGCGCCAAAACGAGCTCTGTTGTTTTTGACATTATTTGTCGTAGATTTTTTGGAATTATTTGTCGTAGTTCACGACATTTCTTCTCTTTCCGATCAAATTACAGATGGATGAACGACGCCGAGGGCACTGCGGAAACTCCCCAAAAAACACCCGTTTACCATCACAAATACCGACCGCTAACTTCTCCGGTCTTTAGGAGAAGATTCCCACCCGTACGCCAAATAACGACGAAAGATCTACGACAAATAGTTCCAGAAGCTACAGGACTGGCGTGTTCGCATGGGTAGAGACGCTTCTCCACACCCCGACACGGTTGCGCCCATCGGATTTGGCAGAATAGAGGGCCTGATCTGCCTGCTCCAGCAGTTCTGGGGGTCAGCAGGATCGTCGGGCATATATACCGTGAGTCCTACGCTGAGGGTTACCCGCATCTCTTGTTTTCCAAGGTCAGCCGCTGCGAGGCCCACGTCGTCTCGAATACGATCCGCCAGTTGCCAGGCTTCATGCATTGCAGTGTCGGGCAGCAGAATTGCAAATTCATCTCCACCGTAGCGTCCAGGCAGGTCAGTGGAGCGGAGGCCATGGGCGATGCGTCGAGCTACTAACTGCAAGACGCGATCTCCCACGGCGTGACCCGCAACGTCATTGATCATTTTGAAATGATCCACATCAATGAGCAGGACGGCAAACTGGGAGCGGTAGCGTGACGCGCGCACAAATTCGCGCTCCAGAGCGGCATCGAAGGCGCGGCGGTTTGCGATCTCAGTGAGGGAATCGGTTACGGCATGATGATGCAACTGCTGCACAAGCTCAATCTGGGCTGTAATATCCGACACAATCACAGCCCAGCCTAAGTGTTGCGTCCCGCGGTTCAGCGGGAAGACGCGCATCTCGAAATGCTGTTCTTCGCCATTTACCCGCGGGCTCAGCTCTCGCACGCTCTCCGAAGTGCTGAACGCCTTCAGGAAGCCCGAGTTTTCGGGAAATATGCTGGATAGTTCCCGCCCAAGGCAGGGCTCCGACAGCCACGGGAAGAGCACGATTGCGGCCGGATTGAAGTCCACCAGACGATGCCGCAGATCAATCGCAAGCACTGAATCGCGGATGCTCTTGAACACGAGCGAGCGCACCGTCGGGACAAGATGGAACCACTCCAGTCTGAATACCGCAACGTACACAAGCACGACCGTAAAGCAGAGGGAAAGCGGCGCCAGGTCGAGTCCCCACGGGCTCCAGCCAAAAAAATAAATCAGGTAGCCGATGAGGGGCGGCACGCAGGACAAGGCAAAAAAGATAGATTGCAACCTGGCAAGGCCCGAAGACCCGCGAATGCGCGATAGGCAAAGCACCGTCCCGTAAAAAAGGGAGCCATACAGAAATGCCAGATTCAGCCACGCAATGGGGCCTCTGTGGACCTCGACCACCCAGAATGGACCGCGAGGCACAAGCATCATAGAGCGGTCATATAGACCGTGCATGCCGTTGGTCCATTCGGCAATGGCCACGATCACGGGAATGATCGATAAAAGAACTGCGCGGCCTTGCAGGCCGAAGTGCCGACGTCCAATCAGAACCCAAAGCGCCGGGATCCACGGAATGCCGATGTACTCCACTCGGAGCCAGAAGATTGCTCCGGCAAGCGTGGTCTGCGCCATCTCTTGCGAGTATCCGAGGCAGTAGAAAGCCTCGGCGCACATCGCCAGAGCCAACAAGCGTGACTGCGGCGCCTGGCGCCGATGCGTGATTGTCAGAACGGCCATAACGAACAGGCCAAGAGACACGGCGAGGAGAAAGAGCTCTACTGGAGTGACGATATTCGCCGGCATGAAAGACAGGACCACAAATTGCTTGACACTTCACATTATCGGCACTGCTCTCGAATTCCTCAATAAATTCTCGCTAATCCGCGACCTGCCATGCGAGAACCTAATCTGGCCCCGCGCGGTCAAACGTTCTCGCTCCCCGGGATTCGGTACCGAGAAGATACCGGGTGTCGCCAACCCTCCCCGAAGCAACAACCTTCAAAATTCTTCCCAGGAGAAATTCATGACAACCCGCGTAGGTTGGTGGTATGCCACCGGCCCTGCTGACCAGGAGTACTACCCAAGCCATCCCTCCTTCAGTCTTCATACCGTCTGTCACGCGGCACTTAAATCCCGGAATCACGCTTGTTTGTTTTCAATCCTTTTCTGGGATTTAACTGCATCGTCACTGCACTAAAATCCCAGACAGTTGCACTCAAAACCCGGACGAAGTTCCTAGTGAAGTTTGTCCGGGATATAAGTACAAAAGTGACACTATCCTTTTTCCGTCCATCGGCTTCCGTCCGGGATTTGAGTACAAGCCGCTCGACGAATTCCGGGATTTAAGTGCCGCGCGACATCCGGCGAATCGCCGTGACAGCGTCTGGGCAATCTGAATGTTTCGACCTGGATAGGCAAGGTAGAAGCGGCGCATGTACTCGAGGTTGCTTTTGGAGAACCCGTTGCCGAATTCTGACGTTAGACGCTCAGCAAGCTCCTTAATGACTTCCTTGCGGTCAGCGAAGACACCAAGTGGCAGCTCATCTTCAGCGCAGTTCAATCGATGAATTCAAACTGACCCACTGCCGGGTGTGAGCTCGCGGGCGGTTTGAGGGGTTGGGCTTGCGTGCGATTCCCGACTTATCGCTGTGAGGCTGCCGAGAGTGTGGCAGCCCCGGTTGTGTCGTCCTGGATTGGGATTAGTCACTGAAGGCGACTTTTCGTTGCCAATCTGAACGGCGCGCGCTTAGTCCCGCGATCTCTACTCGATCTCGCGAACGACTCTGCAAGGACTGCCTACTGCAAGGACGTTGTCCGGTAGACTCCGGGAGACGACGCTTCCAGCGCCTACGACTGTGCGCGATCCGATGGTGACGCCAGGAAGAATAATCGCGCCTGAACCTACCCATACATCTGACCCGATCGTAATGGGAGCGCCATACTCCTCCTTACGTCTCAACGCCGCGTTGAGAGGATGAAGTGGAGTGAGGATTTGCACGCCAGAACCGAACTGGCTGTAGTCCCCAATGGTAATTTTGCAGACATCGAGGACGGTGCAGTTGAAGTTGAAGAATACCCGCTCGCCAAGTTCTATGTTGGATCCGTAATCACAGAAGAACGGCGGCTGCAGCCAAGCAGTATCCCCCCCTTTGCCAAAGATCTTCAAGAGCAGCTCCCGTCTCAACTCCCGGTCCCCCTCACGGGTAGCGTTCAGAATCTGGCAGAGGTCACGAGCGCGGTCCCGTGCTTGGACCAACTCGGGGTCTAGCGCGTTGTACAGTTCTCCGGCAAGCATCTTTCCACGTTCGGTGTTCATCATGTACCTTTCGACCACTTTTGCAGGGAGCTACTTGGCTATTTTTGCCCAACCCCTCGAAAAGGTAAAAAGAGAGCCAGAGAGGGTCGGCGAGTGCGGAAAGTCTACTTTTTGCAAATGTGATGCGATGGTTTCGATAGACTCAGGAACGGTTTGTAAGCGACGCAAGAACCGTTGCGAGAATCAAAGTGCGAAAACTATGCAGATGCGCCGAGTTTCTGCACGGAAAGCCTTCCGGCCGTCCAATTAGACCGTTTCGAGGGGTTGGGCAAAAATAGCCATTTTTGACGTTTGGTGTGGTGACCCCATCTACCGCTGTTCGAGTTTGGCGATGAGCCGGGTCAAAATCGGCCAGATTTCGTCCCAGCCAGTCCGGCCTTCTTTGCGAAAGGGACCGGCTTAGGAGACTCGCGGTGAACGGTCGAAGATGCCGCTTGTGGTCTGGAAGCTCAGTAAATTTAAAGAGGCTGAATGTCGGCTGCCTGCCAGCCCTTAGGCCCCTTAATCACATTGAACTGCACAGCCTGACCCTCTTGGAGGCTCTTGAAGCCGCTCGAGGTGATTGCGGAGTAATGTGCGAAAACGTCCTCGCCGTTTTGACGGCTGATGAAGCCAAACCCCTTGGCATCGTTAAACCACTTCACTGTTCCCTGTTCCATAGTGTTTTCCTCGGTTCTCACCTGTTGCCATGCTCAGTCAAATTGGGGTTCGGGTCGCACATCTTTGCTGAAACCAAACTTGTTCCCGTGCAAGGTGTTTGCATAGTAGCACCTGCTCGTCAAAATTGTGGCGTCCCCAAAATCCGCGAGAAGTCGCGGTCTCCACTAGAGTCCAAGGTTGTCGTTCACCGCGATCTCGATATCCTGCTCGGAACCCAGATAGCGTTCTGTCGTCTGGATCGACGAGTGGCCGAGCAGGAATTTGATCTGCTCCAGATCCCCGCCGTTCTTGCGGCAGAGCTTGGCGCAAGTCCGGCGAAGGTCGTGGGCGCCGAAGTGCTCGATCCCGATTTGCTTCGATGACTGTTCAACTACCGACCAGACCGCCCAGTCGCTCAGGGTGTCGCGATTTACCTTCCCGCTCTTGGAAACCGATCGCAACAGCCGGCCGTCTTCGATGCCGGCCGCGGTCATCCAGGCGTTGATTCCCTGCTTGACCCAAATCGGGATGGCGACGGTCCGGATGCGCCGGCCCTTGCCCTCGAGGTCGGCCAGCACCCACCTGCCCTCGCGTTGCTGGATGGTCTCGACATCGAGCAACGCCAGCTCGTTCCGCCTGAGGGCGCAGCCGACCAGCAGCGCCAGGATGACGTAGTCGCGCTTGCCCTTGAGCGTCGAGCGGTCCGGGACGGCCAGCAACTCCTTGGCCTGCTCGCGGGTCAGCCAGTTTCCCAGCCGGGTTCCCTTCTGGCTGATGTTGGGGATTGCGGTCAGGCTGGCCGCCTCCTCCGATCCGATCAGGTTGTTGCGCCTGGCCTCTTCGACCATCTTCCGAACGGCAGAGAGCCGGACGTTAATCACCCCCGGTAAGGATTCGTGTTGGATTGTCACACTTGTTTTGATTCGCGTTGAATTTGGTGTAGTGACCCCGATTTCTTTATTCAAAAGCAGTGGCCGTCGCCCACCGCGCCACATCCACAATCCCATTGAACTGATGTTCTTCACCCGATGGAGTGGTCAGCGAATAGACACCGGTTTTATCTTCTTCAGAAATGTTCGGTCTTGTAGCCAACTACACCGACCAGACACAGAAGCATCGCAAATTGCAGAAGTACATCTCTCCGACCGTATCCTTCAGGACGAAGGAAGGGTCAGGGACGGCGAACATATCGTAGGAGCAGACTCGACGCTTCATTATCCGGCGTTCCTTCCACCAGGCCGTTTCTTTGCAGAATCATTCCAAGATACTTCAGGCCGCGCCTATAAATAGAGTTGATCATTGAGGAGACTCTCCTAGAGCTCCTGGGGGTACACGAGGCCGATCGCAACTCGGGCATGATCGAGGATGCTCATCATCTGGCGCGACATCTCGTGTGTGATGATTGGGCTCTCTGTGCGGCTGCTGCGTAGTAGATCGCAGAAGTGACCAACTTCATAGTTGAAGCCAGTGGATTCAAAGGGCTCGTCAAGTTCCACGGTGCGTCCATTGACGTACCGGATGGTCGCATGGACAGGATTCCACCACTTGCTCGGGATTGCGACATTTCCTAATGGCCCGGCGAGCAAAGCGTCGCCCTCACCGTGGAGCCCAAGACCGCAATAAAGCTGAGCCATCCCGTTGCGGTGCTTGGTTTGCAGTGTGGCAAACGTGTCGATGCCCGTTGGACCTATTTGGCCGAAGGTCTGGACTCGTTCCAAAGGGCCGAGCCAGTCGAACGCGAGGAAGGCTTCATAGGGACCAATGCCGAGGAGGCTGCCACCACCCACATCCAGGTTGTAGATCGGATGGTTCGGCGGAATATTGGCGATAGAGGACCCTGCACGGACGAAGGCAACTTGTCCGATTGGATCCTGCGCAAGATGTTCCCGGAGCCTGCGGTAAAGAGGAAAGAATGGAGTCTTCATTGCCTCCATGAAGAGCAGGCCCCGTATGCTCGCGGCGACCAACACCTCCTCCAACTGTTGTCCATTCAGCATGGACGGCTTCTCGCAGAGCACATGCTTCCCGGCTGCGAGGGCCGATAAGGCGTAGGCATGATGACTGTCCGGATGAGTGGCAATGTAAACGGCGTCGACAGGGCCGCTCAACATCTGCTCGAGTGTACAAGTGGTCGCTCCGCCGAAGTGCGCCACAAAAGCCTCGGCTACCTCCCGCTTACGTGTCCATACAGCGGTGAGTTTTGCTCCAGTCACATGGCTCAGCCCGGCCGCAAAGCGCGTTGCGGAATCGCCTCCGCCGATCACACCCCATCGCACCACTCCAGGCATCCCGGCCCCTATTCGCTGACTATTCTCCGGCACATTTGTATTCTGTAGCATGCAGTCCGAACCAGTGCCCATCCACTCGAATTTACTCCAGCGTTGTTTCCGAGAAATCGGAGTAGCAGAAGGTTCCAAGCGAAGGTCCCGAGCGGACCGACTCATTGCGCAGGGCAAAGGCGCGACGGAGGAGGTTTGGCCGCTGGGTGTGTATATGGCTGTTTGGGGTCGGGGCGGTTGGTTTGGCAGATCTATTCGAGGCACTTCGCGTGCCATTTCGTCCGGGCGGCGCCTCGTGCCTTCGCCGTCGTCATACGCCATGACACAGACAGCAAATCGTGCAGAGCGTCTGGTTCGACGCGCGACAGACGGACCAGAACTAGGGGATAACTTCGATAGTAGTCCGTAAGGTAGTAAATCTCGGGCGCATCCTCCACGAGCCGTTCGCGGTCCTCAAGCCGGGCTCTGACTACCAGCGTGTCTGGTTCCGCGGATGGATGCATTGCAAGGCCAGCCATGAACATGCCATCAACTTTCAGCACAGGTGATCCGTCGTACTTCGTGGTTGCTTCGACGTCCGGCAACGCGAGCCCCACAGTCCTGACAATGTCAAAAGCGCCCTTCAGCAGTTGCTTAGCCGGCCTTCGTTTCATAGATTCAGATCTCCATCGTAGGCGACTCGCGGATCGTTGCTTTTCGCGTCCGGCCCGCCTCATATTCAGACATCGACCAGGGTTAGGGGCGAGGAGTCTTGTCATCCTTCGGGCGATAACTTCAAGGAGTGAAGGTCAACCCTCGATCTTTGCGATAAAGTTTATCGCAACTTTATCGCAACTAGCTCGCTCTAGATAGCTTGCCTGCGCCTCTTCGGCCATTTCATAATCCCAAATTGTCATTCACAGCGATCTCAATCTCCTGCTCCGACCCGAGATAGCGTTCCGTTGTCCGGATCGAAGAGTGGCCGAGCAGGAGTTTGATCTGCTCCAAATCGCCGCCACTCTTCCGGCATAGCTTGGCGCACGTCCGGCGGAGATCATGGGCCCCGAAGTGTTCAACCCCGACTTGCTTCGATAACTGTTCAACTACCGACCAGATGGCCCAGTCTCCCAACTGGTCGCGCAGAATCTTTCCGGATTTGGAGACCGGCCGAAGTAGCCGCCCGTCTTCGATTTTGGCCGCGATCATCCAGGCGTTGATCCGCTGCTTTACACATATCGGAACCGCCACCGTTCGAATCCGCCCACCTTTGCCGCGGAGATCAATGATCACGCATCGTCCTTCACGGAGTTGGATGTCTTCGATGTTGAGCGTTGCTAACTCGCGCCGGCGCAGAGCGCAGCCGACCAGGAGCGCGATGATCACGTAATCTCGTTTGCCCTTGAGAGTGGACCGATCGCACCGCCAAGAGTTCCTTGGCTTGCTCGCGAGTAAGCCAGTTGCCCAGCCGAGTTCCCTTCTGTCGGACGTTGGGAATGTCAGTCAAATTGTCGGCTTCTTCACGCCCGATCATTCCGTTGCGCCTTGTTTCGCCGACTAGCTTTCTGATGGCTGACAACCGAACGTTAATAGCAGATGGAGAGAGGTGATCCATCGTCGTTCGGTATTCCATCAGCAGAGCAGGGGAGAGAGGTCGGCTGGCACAGAAGGCAAACAGATCATCGAGGGCTTTGGCATAGTTTCGCTTGGAGTGGACCGACGGAACTGTGTCTAAAACCATCTGGCGCAATATAGCTTGGGCCTGGGTAAGAGCGCATGGCGGCTCTTCGAGCGGCAGTTCGACGTGAACCAGAGACGTATTCGCTGCCACCAAGCCTCTCTATCAGTCGCCAGATACCAATTGTGCAGCAGGCTGCTGCACAATTGTCGTGACAGCGTCACGACCCATCCTATTTTTCGTAATCCGCGACATGACATTAATCATCCTGACGCTCCTGCCGGCTGTGAACGGAGGTGCACAGGTAGAGCCCGACACAAGCGAAGAAAAGTCCAGATACCAGGCAACCAAATCAGCAGAACAAAAACAAGACAAACACCTAACAACTCCATGACAATCGAGCTCGAGAGCCATCGCTAGTGTGTTTCCAACGAGCCAACACATGGTTCGGAAAGGTGAAAACACTAGATGAAAACGCAGAAGAGTATCACGCGGAATCCACTCGACCGTCGCTCATTCATGAGGGGCAGTTTGGTGACTGGTGGCGCTGCAGCCATGGGCGTCGGATTGTTGAACAGTAGTGGTCCAGCCTTCGGGCAGGATTCGGATGGGCGGCAGGATCTGAACCGAGGCGATGCAGCGATTCTTCGCTTTCTCGCGGCAGCGGAGCTGATCGAGGCCGATCTTTGGGGGCAGTATGCCGAACTGGGAGGCGTGACCGGTGGTTCGATGAATGCCTATCAGACAGCCTTCACAAATCTGGATGGGGACGGCATGCAGTACATCACAAGCAACACACTGGATGAGGTGAGCCATGCCGACTTCCTGAATGCTTACCTGGAATCCAAGGGAGCCGATCCGGTGAACCTGGATGCCTTCCGGCAGTTGCAGGGGAGCACGGCGACCGGAGCGAAGAATATTGGCCGTCTCACGAACCTGATGCACCTCACCGTAGACACCAGCTGGTACACGCGGTATCGCAGCACCACCAACCCGGACTTCGGCGCGAGCTTCCCACAGGCGCTTAACATCAACAACCGCTCGGCCATCCCGGTCACGGACGCCGACTTCAACAACCCTACACACATTCAGGCTATCGCAGACATCGCTGCATTTCACTTCGGTTCGATCGAGCAAGGTGGCTCAAGCCTCTACGCCGCATTGAGCCAGAAAGTCTCAGGCGCCGAGGTGCTCGAGATCACGCTAGGCATCGGTGGCAGTGAGATCGCGCACTTCCTCGAATGGGTCGACTTTGCCGGCAACGCCGTCCAAGGACCCCCGATCACCGATCAGGGTCTCACCTTCCCTGACTTCAACAATCCCCCTAATCCTCATCTACAGACAAACCTAATCTTCCCCATCCCCTGCGAATTCATCAACCCCAAACTGCCGAAGTGCGCGGTCATCCGTCCACTGACCGATCAAAACGCTGGTGCGGTGGCTGCGGTGACGAGTCTCACAGGAAGCGGGCTTTTCATGGGGCAGTCAAAGCAATTCCTCGGACTGCTGCAGCAGCTTGCCATGGAAGCGGATCAAGCAAGGCGTTCGTCCTAGTCTGACAGGCAGCCATCCCCAACCAAGCTAGGCTTTGAGCGTCTGCAGGAGTCTCCTTCGACAGATTCAAAGCCTCGTTTGCTCTGGTCTAATGTACCGGGATCTGAGCAAAGACAATCACGTCGAGGTGGAACAGATATTAGGAGACCTCCTCGAGCGGGGCCGTGAATTTGGTGTTGTCACGCCTCTGATACAAGCTTCCTACGCAAATCTGAGGGTCTATGAGGCTCGGCTTTCGGTGAAATGAGGAGATTTCGCATTTCGAACAGTCGGGAGATGGCGTCATTCCTCTCTGAGGACGATCGCCGGATCAACATTCATCGCACGACGCATTGGTTGCCATGCTGCCATGATGCCGATGGCCCCGACAATCAACAGAGCACCGGCGAGGGACAATGGATCGAAGGGCTTGATGCCATAGAGCGCCGATGCAATGATTCGAATCAGTAAGAGACAAGCCAATAATCCTGTCGCCAAGCCCGGAACCACGATGTGGGCCAGTTCCATGAGCAAAAGCGCCGCTACATCCTTTTTCTGCGCACCGACGGCACTCCGGATGCCGAACTCCCGTGTCCGTTGGCTCGCGTCGTAGGAGAGGAGCCCATAAAGTCCGGTTCCCGCCATTAGAACGGAGATTATCGAAAAGATCCCAGCCAGGACGGCAAGGAGACGCTCCTGCCAGAGTGATTCGCTGAGTTGTTCCCGCATCGTAATCACTGCGGAAAATGGAAGCTGGGAATCCAGACCGGATAGGACTTTCCTGGCGGCGCTGACGATGGAAGCTGGAGACCCTTGCGTGCGCACGTAAAGATAGAATTCGGAGTTCCAGTCGCTCCGCTGGTCGATCGGCGTGTAGTAGATCGGCAACATCGCCTCGCGTAGAGAGCGGTACTTCGAGTCACCGGCGACGCCGACAACAACGTTGGTGGCCACAGCCATCTTACCGGGCGCTCCTGTGCCGAAGGTCTTCCCAAGTGGATTCTGGTTGGCCAAGATGCGGCGCGCGAAGGCTTCGTTGATGATTGTCGGGACAGGGCCGGACCTTAGAGCGTCGGCAGTTGTGAAGCTGCGCCCTGAGAGAACCTGTATGCCGAGGGTGTCGAAGAAGGAGTTGGACACGCTATCCAGAGTCGTGTTCAGAAATGCTTCGGATTGGATCTTCTGTCCGGACAATGCAACGGAGGTCTTCAACCCGATCCGCTGCATTAAAGGAGCGCTCGCGAAGCTAGCGCTGCGAACGCCAGGCAGCGACTGAATGCGTTGCTGCAATTCCGCGGGAAAGGTTGGTGACACCTTCGCCGAAAGGCCTTTCACGCCTGGATTCAGGGCAAAAGCGATCAAATGTTCCACGTCGAATCCCGGGCTGGTGTTCCGTAAAACATAGAACGTGTGGACCAATAACCCTGTCCCAACAAGCAGAACCAGCGTTGCGCCCGTCTGGAAGGTGAGAAGTCCTCGGCGAAGAACGCCTGACCGCTTGGTTGCCCTGCCTCTTTGTAACGCTTGCTGTGGAGATACCCGAGATGCAATCCATGCGGGAAGTACCCCAAATATTAAGCTGATGACCAACGACAGGCCTATGGCCAGAAGATCAATCTTCCAATCCGGGACGAGCGAGATGGGTAATGGCGTGCGGCGTGCTGGAAGCAGGTCCATCAAAAGTGGGGCGCACAGGTAGGCGACCAACAGGCCTCCTAACGCGCCAGCCAGCCCTAAGATCGTGGTTTCGACAAGAGCACGACGAATGAGCCGGCCACGACTGGCACCGAGCGCCATGCGGACTGCCGTATCTCTCTCGTTCCGGACAACCTTGGCAAGGAGAAGTCCGGCAACATTGGCACACCATGAGCAATAACATTGCCAGGGCGCAAAGCAGGAGTGTAAGTGCATGGCTGAACTGCTCGCGCAGCGCAAACGTACCCTGCTCGATTGGAGCGATCACGCCCACTTCCTTTGGGTCCGTGTCGGCCTCGGCTCTCTGTATTGCACGATAGACCCCAGTAAACTCAGCCTGAGCTTGAGCAAGTGTTGTGTCACTTCGCAGGCGGCCGAGAATCGCAAAGCGGCGATCCGGCTCCGGGTCATTCAAAGGCTTCTGTGAAAGCAATGGCTGCGCGCTGAGCGGCAGCCAGAGATCCGGGCTTGAATCCAGTGTTGTGCCGAAGAAACGTTGGGGTATGACGCCCACCACGGTGAACGGTTGGCCTTGAAGCGAGAGCGTCGAACCGATTACGGAAGCCGAACTGCCAAATTCCCGCGCCCAGAAACGATGACTCAACACGACAGGGATGCTTCCCGCCCCTTCCTGTTCATCCACTTGGCCGAGAGTACGCCCTCGTTCTGCCACGGTTCCAAGCAGGGAGAAATAATTGCCGGAGACCATGTGAGCGACAGCGGGTTCCGTCCAGGTGCTCGTAGAAGCGATTGCGTCAACGTCGCCTTCGACAGCAACGGCCTCGAAGGTGTGCATGTGTCGCACCGCCTCATAGGCCGTGTATGGAAACCATTCCCATGACATGACCGGCGGTCTCTTTTCACCCATCCGCACCAGGGTTTCCGGGTGGGACACATCGAGCGGATGGAGCAAGACCCTATTGAGTGCCGTGTAAAGAAGAGTCGCCGCGCCGAGCCCAAAGGAAAGCAAGAGGATGATCGTTGCCGCTACCCCGAGATTCCTTTGAGAACGTGGCACGTCAAACAGTTTTCGCATTGGCCCTCTTAATCGTGGAAGCAATTTTTATTTAAGCATTGTTAGTAAAACTGCGTGAGCAACTTCGCAAAACGGAGAACTTGCAGCAGCCATTCCGAGCCGGCCGCCCTTTGACTGTTGCTTTCAGACTTATAGCGATCAAAACTACACCCTAGTCCGGCCAGCTAAACGGGGCTCGAACAGCTGGCTTCCACGCCTGCCAGTGTGAATACCCCACCCTATCGCGATGATGCTGCGGAAGGATGGGGCACCTCGGTTTGTTGGCTGGACTATTTCGCGAGCGTGATGGTGCCGAAGAGACCATTGACATAGTTATTCGGACCGGCGGTGAAGAAGAGCTGATTGGCAGGTCCGTTGGCAGCAGCACCCTGACCGAACTGAATGGCCCAGAGCTGGTCTATCTCGATAGGTTGGCCACTGGCGTCGCGAAGCGGCCCCAGGAACTCACCCGTCTCTGGATTGAAGGCGTTTATCCGGCCTCGGGAGGTATTGTTGCTGATGAGGATTGCGTTGCTCATTGGGCCGAAGTTGGCAGGGGCCTTTGCGATGCCCCAGGGCGAATGGAGGGGGCCATGGACCGCAAAGTGTTTGACTAGATTGCCCGCGGTATCGAAGACGTCGACGAATCCGCCCTGAGCTTTATTAAGGGCCGTATAGGTCACCCAGATCTGACCGTTGATGGCTTGAATCCCATAGGGAGTAAAGCCCTGCGGGATGTCGGGATCACTGAACGACTTTACAAAGTTGAACGAGCTATCGAACATGTCGATCCTGCGGTTGGGACTGTCATCGGCAGCGTATAGAAAGGCCTGTTTTGATTGATTGACTGCGATGGCCAAACCCGTATAGACGGCGCCAGCACTCGATCGGTCAGCCGGAGTGAGGGTGGCGACACTGACGTGGGTTATCGGGTTAGTGGGGTCAACGGTTGGATTCCAGGCGGTGATGGTGCCGTCGAGCGAAGCAAAGATAAAGACCGCTGGACCAGACTTGTTGTTTCCCGTGAACGTAAAGTCATTCGGGTTTGGGCTGATGTTTCCGACGACGCCGGTCGGAGTGCCGAGGGTGCCCGCCGGGACGGAAGGTGCAGCGGGAATCGACACGAAGAGCGGAACCTGCGCGCCACCCGCGGTATACAGAGTTGAAAATCCGCTGCCGTTATCGCTGACCCAGTAGGGACTCGTGGGGAGTGAAACCAGGCCCCAGCCGTTGACCAAGTGTTGATCTTGAAGTGGCGCCGCTCCGGCCTGATTCGATACCAAGTCTGTACGTTGGTATTGAGCCTGGGCGGGCGCTGTGAAAATCGAGAGGCATAGTACCGCGGCAACAGCAGTAGCGCCGCTGAAGAGGGGAGGGACGAACTTGTATTGCGTGCTGCGAACTTGATTCATTGCTTGCACCTCAGTAACTGATTTTGGGTGAAGATGGGTCTCTCTTGAGGGGGTGACCCGAGGATCACAATAGGCGCGGGAGAGGATGTTATTTGTCAGGGGATCGTCAAATAAATGTCATCTTTATTTGCCTGGAAATTGGCTGATTTATTTTGGGATAAATCGATTGTTCCTCAGGATCTCTCAGCAGGTGAGGCCGTCTAGGGGTCACCACACCAAAAGTAAAAAATCATACGTTTAGGTTTGTTGCGAAAACCTATCGCCTTTAGGAAGTCAATCGCAATACCTTTATGCAATGCAAAATAACGGGGCTTTTCTGAAATTGAAGCATTGTTGCAATAGCCTTCGTTTCCGCAATCCGAAAAGACTGCCTGAGCGAGTTACTTCCGCGTGGGCCACGATACAGCCGGAATGCAAAGCAAGAACAACAATCGGCGCGGCATTGGCAAAAAGTTGATCACGATCACCAACCCATTTGGCGCATGCGCTCAAGGATGATCGCAGTGTAGTGAGTCATACGCTCGGGCCGTCGCTTGAGGGGCAACGGCAAGATCGCGGCGAGCTGGGCCGATTGTACGCGGTCGACCCTCCGGGTCGAGGTTTTGTAGAAGTAGTAACACGCCGAGTCTGCGCCATAGATTCCAGGGCCCCATTCGACGACGTTGAGGTAGAGTTCAAGAATGCGCCGCTTGCCGAGGACGAGTTCGGCCACCGGCACCAGTGTGAACTCCGCGCCCTTGCGTAGGATGGAGCGGCCCGTGCCGAAGAACAGGTTCTTTACGAGTTGCTGCGTGATGGTGGAACCGCCCCGCATGCGACCGCCTTCCATATCGTCCTGGGCGGCGATTTGAATCGCGTGCCAATCGAACCCATGGTGCTGGTACAACCGCGCGTCCTCCGCCGCGATGACAGCGTGCTGGAGATTTGGCGAGATTTGGCTGAGCGGAATGAATTTGTAGTGTTCTTGATACGGCTTGTGGTGAATCCAGGCCTGCAAACGGCGTTGGATGTGCACCGCGGTGGTCGGTGGATCGATCCACCGGACGGCCACAAGGACAAGCGCGGCAAGCGACCAAAGGGCCACTACACCGACGACTGACCATCGAAGGAACGATCGGAGAAAACTCTTCCGAGGCGTTGCCCTCGGAGGTGTGTCAGGCCTTTCAGTCATATTTCAGAATAATAGGTATGGAGGATTATTTCGGGACAATGCCGCCATTGCTTCCGGATGGGCCACAACACACCCGGAACGTTTGAGGCAAGCAGGACATCGCGTTTCTATGAGCGCATTGCCCTGAAGTCAACAGTTGGCAATCGAATCGGTCGGATCGCGGACCCCTGGCAGACTTCACATTACCAACCCGAGTTCGATAGGCCAGCCAGATTCAAAAATAGCAAATCCGTACAACGATTTTGCCGCAATCTCGAACTTCTCCGAGTTTAGCGGCGATGCGTCTCTCGAATCTCTCGGATATGAAGTGCTCCAGACGTTCGGCTTCATCGTAAAGTTCTTCGATGGGGTAACTCAGGACTTCGTAGAGAAAGGTCAGCAAGGGCCTGACGCTCAGGGCAAGGTCACCGGGACCGACATTACCCTGCAAACCACAAACGCCATCGCCGCCGTGAAAAAGGTCGTCGAGCACGCCGGCTTCAAGATGTCTGACCTCGTCGCCGTCACCGTCTACGTCACCGATCTCAACGATGTCAAAAAGATGAACGACGTCTACATCAAGCTCATGCCAGATCCCAAGCCGGCCCCGGCCACGGTCCAGGTAGCAGGCCTGATTGGCGGCGCAAAAATCGAAATGTCCGCCATCGCAGTCAAGCACTAGCAGGTCATTGTTCGTGCAACAGACAGGAACCCCTCAATCGTCTTATGCAGAGGTTTACCGATCACTCCGAGATTCCGAAAATATCAGGACACTTTCCACTTTGATGACAGCATGGCAAGCTTTTCGTTCATGGTGGGTTGCGCCTGCGGCTGTCTGGGCTGTTTGGGCCGCTGGTTGTTGGGAGAGGGATCCATCAGAGCCTTCATAGAGAGAGCAATGCGCTTGGTTTTGGCATCGGCACTAAGGACCTTGACCTTGACGATCTGGCCCGCCTTGACGGCCTCGGAAGGATCTTTGATGTATCGGTTGGAGAGTTCGCTGATGTGGACCAGGCCGTCCTGATGAACGCCGATGTCGACGAAGGCCCCAAACTTGGTGACGTTGGTGACTACTCCTTCGAGGACCATGCCAGGCTGGAGGTCGGCTAGTTCACGGACGGACTCGGAGAAATTGGGGGCGACGAACAGGTCGCGTGGATCACGGCCGGGCTTGCGTAGCTCTTCGAGGATATCTGCAATGGTAAATGCGCCGACAGAGAGTTGCCTGGCGTCAACTTTGCTGAGGAGTTCCGGCCTCTCGATCAGTTCGACGATGGGCGTATTGAGTGATTTAGCAATCTGCTCGACGACGGGGTAGGACTCAGGGTGAACGGCGGTCCGATCAAGAGGATTTTCGCCGTTATGAATGCGCAGGAAGCCTGCGGCCTGCTCGAAGGTCTTGGCACCAATGCCTGTGACCTTGGTGAGTTCGGAGCGAGAACGGAACTTCCCGTGTTGGTCGCGGTACGCGACGATGCTGAGCGCGGTGCGCTCGGTGACGCCAGCGACGTAGCGGAGGAGGGTCCAGGAGGAGGTGTTGAGATCGACGCCGACGCGGTTAACGCAGCTCTCGATTACAGTTTCGAGGGACTGCTGGAGCTGTCGTTGATCCACGTCATGCTGGTATTGACCGACGCCGATGGATTTTGGGTCGACCTTGACGAGCTCGGAGAGCGGGTCCTGGAGACGGCGCGCGATGGAGATGGCTCCGCGAACCGTGAGATCGAGGTCGGGGAACTCCTGGCGGGCTATGTCGGATGCGGAGTAGACACTGGCTCCTGACTCGCTCACGGTAACGGAGAAGAGGGTGTTGAGGTTGTGATTGCAAAGGAAATCGCGGACGAAGGTATCGGTCTCACGGGAGGCGGTTCCGTTGCCAATCGCGATGGCGCGGACGTTGTGTTTGGCGATCAGAGCGGCGAGGGTGTCGCCTGCTCGTGACACCGCATTTTTAGAGGTGTGGAGATATAGAACGGCGTGAGCGAGGAACTTGCCGGTCTCGTCAACGACGGCGATCTTGCAGCCGGTGCGCAGGCCTGGGTCAATCCCGAGAACGGAGATAGGGCCGGCGGGTGCGGCCAGGAGAAGGTTGTGGAGGTTGTCGCGGAAGACCTGAATGGCGTCGGTGTCGGAGCGCCTTTTCAACTCGAGACGGAGCTCACCCTGGATGGAAGGGTTGAGGAGACGCTTCCAGGAATCGACAATCGCGAGTTCAATGTGCGGGGTCCAATCACCGGGTTGGCGAAGGATGCGCGCGCAGAGGAGAGAGGTGGCTCGGAGAGGCTCGAATTCGATGAGGAAGTAGAGGACGGACTCGGTCTCGCCGCGGCGGATGGCGAGCATGCGGTGCGAAGGAATGGTCTTCACTGGCTCGCGGTAGTCGTAGTACATTTTGAACTTTTCCTGCTCATCGACCGCATCCAAAGATTTTTTGCTCACGATGATGCCTTCCTCAAACATGAGCCGACGGAGGGCTTTGCGGAGGTCGGCGTCTTCGCTGATGGTTTCGGCGACGATGTGGCGGGCGCCTTCGAGGGCGTCCCCGAGTGTCGGGACTTCCCTTTCGGGATTGACGAAGGTAGCTGCGTAGTCAGCAAGTGGCTGACCGGTGGACTGCTGTGCCCAGAGATACTGGGCGAGGGGCTCAAGGCCTCGGTCGCGGGCGATGGTGGCCTTGGTGCGCCGTTTGGGACGGTAGGGGAGGTAAAGGTCTTCGAGCTCGGACTTGTCGAAGGTGCTCTCGATGCGTGCCTTGAGGTCATCGGTGAGCTTGCCCTGCTCGAGGATGGACGCGAGGATGGTCTCGCGGCGTGAGATGAGGTCACGGAAGTAGGCGAGCTTCTCCTCGATGTCTCGGATCTGAACTTCGTCGAGGTTGCCAGTTGCTTCCTTGCGATAGCGCGCGATGAAGGGAACGGTGCCTCCTTCGCTGAGCAGGCCGATGACCGCGATGAGGGAATGCAGCGGGAGGTTGAGGGACTCGGCGATGTGCAGCAGGATTTCGGGGGAGAGGATCTTTGCGTCGGCCATGATTGCTCTTTCCGTATCCTATCGGCAAAGGGTCTGGAAAAACGGACTCGCCTGAGAACGTGCGTGCTCGCCCGAACTCCTCTTCCGCAGCGTTGCAGATTGAAAATTATGCGTATGGAAGTTGTCACGCTGCACTTACGTTCCCGACTGCCGGCCGTCCGTGGAGCCATACCGACAGATAACCTGCATCAGAGTCCTTTAGACCCTCAGCTTTGAACCCGTGTCCTCAACCTTTCCCACGATTGCCAAGCATTCACAGCGTATCGTTTTCAGGTTTGGTCTCGAATCGACGGCGAGCAGCACTGATGGCGTCCTGCAGCTTGCGTTCAAGAACGTCCTGAGGTGGAAGAACAGTCAAGTACTCCGCAACGTGTATGCCAGCAGCGTCAAGCTCCAGGAGTTCGATCTGGCGGGTGCTGGCACCGGCGCAAAGGATGATTCCAAGTGGTTGGCCTTCAGCGTCTTCGCTCTCGTATTTGGCGAGCCAACGAAGGTAAAGTTCCATCTGACCTTTGTACTCTGGCCGGAAGCTTCCCTGCTTCAACTCAACAGCGACCAGTCGCTTGAGCTTTCGGTTATAGAAGAGCAGGTCGATGTAGAAGTCTTCTCCGTCGAGCTGAATACGCTTCTGGCGAGCAATGAAGGAGAAACCGGCACCAAGTTCGAGTAGGAACATCTCCAACTCCCGGAGAATAGCGTCTTCAAAGTCCCTCTCCATGTAGTGGTCCTGCAGATCAAGGAAGTCGAGAATGTATGGATCTTTGAGAACCAAGGCTGCACCGACCTCGCCGCTCCTCTTCAGGGACGCGAGCTCCTTCCGAGCGAGCTCTTCCGGTTTTCGGGAGAGTGCCGTCCGTTCGTAGAGCATGGAATCTATTCGCCCCCTGAGGGTTCGAACACTCCAGCCCTCCATGCGGCACATCTCGGCATAAAATTCCCGCTGTAGCGGTTGTTCGAGCGGCAGCAGCTCCCTGAAGTGAGACCAACTCAATTGCTGCGACAGCGTCGCAACAATCTCTTCGTCCGGAAACGCCTCCGCAAACTTCATCATGCGAGTGAGATTGGTAGCATCAAAGCCGCGGCCAAACTCAGCGATCAATTCTTGCGACAGTGTGGCAAGAATCTGTTCACCATATCGGGCACGCTCGTTTTGTAAGACATCACGCCGGATGCGGTCGCCCACCCTCCAGTAAAGGAGGGTCAGGGCGATGTTGACGGCCGACGCGGCGTGACGCCGAGCGTCGGTGATGAGCTGCCGGAGATCCTGTACTAGGGTTTCAGGTGCCTTTGGCTTTGCGGCAAGCTGACTCATGAATGCTCAATCCTAATTATGTCGCTCCGAAGATTGGGGAGCGGACCATCCGTCTGTTGGGGCTGTCATTTGGCTTATCTAATTGCTTGGCCTTTCCATATCCTACCGCCCGGATGCGCCCTGATCTCACAGCCCCAAATTATCATTCACGGCCACGGCGATCTCCTGATTGGAGCCCAGACAGCGCTCCGTGGTCTGAATGGACGAGTGCCCGAGTAGGAACTTGATCTGCTCCAGATCACCGCCGCTATTCCTACACAGTTTCGCGCAAGTTCACCCCCGGCAAGGATTCGCGTCGGATTGTCACATATGCCCCTGCCCTTGCCCTCGAGGTCGGCCAGGACTCATCTTCCCTCCCGTGCTGGATGGTCTCGATCTCAAGCTCGGCCAGCTCCTGCCGCCGCAGGGCGCAGTCAACCAGAAGGGCCACCGCGACGTAGTCGCGCTTGCCTTTCAGGCCACAACCCAACTCGGCCGGAGTCGGCAGGGAAGGAGCGGAATTATCAACGAGGGAACATTAAGTATTTCGGGACGGGGACACCGAACTGTGCCAGAAGGACCTGAAGCTGCTCGGTGACGAGGGGCACGTCGAAGTCGAAGGACTTTCCGGCGGCGATTTCTACCGGCTTACCGAACTTAGCTAACGCTTGCACAAAGTTTTGATCTTCCAGCAACGCGCGACCACCTCCCCGGCGGAATATTTGGTCCGTGAAAAGCAGATTCTCGAATGCGAGCACACGATAGTGCCCGGGCAGTATTCCATGGAAGGCTGCCGAATACGAGGCACCAGTCTCCCTGCCCTGCTTGATTTGAAATTTCGCATTGAGCGGCATGGGATCAGGGATCAGGAGAGCAGCATAGGCTGGTGCACCGATGAAGTTAGCGCAGAGATCGCGAAAGGGGTCGACTGGCGGGTTTGAGGGTGTGCTGTGAACGCTTCCCTGACTCGTCAAAGTGGTGACGTCAACGACCATATGCGCGATGTGCCCGTAGGATAAATGGATGTCGCCGGCGCTCACTTCGTTTCCATCGATAGTGATCTTCCTAACGGCGTAGTCAGGCCAAAAATAATTGAAGAGGAAGGAATAAGACTCGGTGCCAAGAGCAGGAAGCGAGAAGTGACCTTGTTTGTCGAGTTTGGCGCTCTCCGGCGGTTGGCCGGACTGGGAACTTACCAACCATGCCGTCCAGTCTTGCCAATGGGTTTGTGGACCCGGCACCGGCGATTTTCCGTCGATTGTGAGTTCGCCGATCACTTGCGGTAGCGGTCGCAGTTCGAGGGTCAGGCTGGATAGAGGGGACGCGGTAACCCTTACTTTCTGCAAGTCGCGGATGTAGGTGGTCTCGCCGTAGCAAACCGCTGAGCAGGCCATCATGGCGTTGCCAAGACCATCTATCAAGGTGAGGGTGTACTCACCTGGAGTAACGGATGCGAAGGCAAAACTCATATCCTTGATGTCTGTCATGACTGGTTTAGGTGCGAGCCGGTTGCTGATGGGGGTGAGAACCGCCCAAAGGTGCTCTCGCTTTGCCTGGGTGTAAGTACCTGCTACAGTTCCCGCAACGCTGACCCCGCCGCTGTTGCCTTCAGTCGAAGAGGCCATCTGCAACGTGTAAGGGCAGCGGGAATCGTATGGGTCGCCGCCTAGTTTCGCGGTGGCGCGACCGGGAGGATAGTTCGCCTGCCATGGATAGAAGGTGCGTGTGCCCTCTTCTTGCTCCCAGAGTTCGAGATAGGGCGGCACGGCGGGCGTCTTCAGATCAAAGCGACCATTTTCGTCGGTGGTGACCGTACGCTCGGTCTGGCTTTGCGCGGACTGAGATAGGAATCCGCGAAAGCCCACCTCTACGCCAATACGCGGCTTGCCTTCAAGGTCTACCACTCGGCCGCAGATACCAGGAGTTGGAAAAAGGCCGAACTTCAAGCCTTTGACTTCCTGCCCAGCGGTAAAGACGAGGGGAGATCCTTCGAGTCCGATACCTTTGGCTCCATAGACCGATACCGGGCTCCCCGGGCTTTCTATTGAAAGCGTATAGATACCCGGGTCGATATCGTCGAAGCGAAAGCTACCGTCTAGATCGACGGGGCTGCGGTATTCGGAGGATCTCGCGGAGTTGAAACGAACGGAGTGCAGGACAGCCGCAGTGTCTTTCGGGTGCTCGCCTTCGAGCTTGCCAGCAAGTGAAGCTGCCGGGTGAAACCCGGCAGGAAGATCGTGCGCAGACGCGTAGCGGCTTGGGAAAGGGTGTTGATGCTCTGCAGGCAAGTTGCTGAGCACGGCATGAATATGTGCGGGCTGTCCGGCGGAAATGTAGAAGTCTGTTGGATCGGCGTCCTTGCCATCCACGGAGAAGGTCTTGAGGTCGACCGCGTTGTGTGCCCAGATGCCGTAGTCAATGCGATAGTCGCCTGGAAGGAGATTTTTCCAGCGAAAGAGGCCATCTTTGTCAGGTACGGCAAAGGTGGGGTTCCGGTCGCCTTCGCGAAATAGACTAGGTTGCGGTGTAACTGCTGATGGACAACCCTGTTTCGCGGTCAATCCCTCGAGGGTGATGGTAAGTTCCGCAGAGGCAAGGGGCGGCTGGCCGAACTCCGCGGCAACAATCTTCCCTAAGTCAGGCTGCGGGCTCTCACGCAGCTCCGCCGAGGCGCCCGGCGGCTGAACTGTGAAGACTGATGAGACGAAGAACTGCGGCTTTGCCCATCGGTCGCGCATCGACGCAATGTATCGGCCAGGGCAGACGTTCTGGAACTGTATCCCATCAGAGCGGTTAATCTGAACGACCTGCGAGTCAAACACTTGGCCGGAGGAATTGAGTTCGTAGAGCGCGATCTCGTACTCGAAAATGGGGAACTTCAGAGCGTCAACGAAATGCGCGGCCAGTGGCACACCTTTGCAGCGGTCAGGCTGGAGACGAATTTCGATGCAGCTTCCGCCCCTCGCGGCTCGTGCAGGCTCAAGCAGGCGTGCTCCACTGAAGCTGACGGCAGAGGGATACCAAGTTCCGTTGGCACGCAGGAAGAAGTGTCCTTGATAGAAGAGGTTAGGAAAGCGGAAGCGCCCGTCGGCGTCGGTCAGTTGCGTTGGGCTTTCAATCCGAGTCACCGAGCCGAGATCGACGTTTACGCCATAGGCTTCGACTGTGGCGAGCGCGGGATTGCCGGCCGCATCGAGAACTCGTCCGCAGATGGCGGGGGGGTCAGGCAGCAGCTGAATGGTCAAGCCCCGGAGGTGGTCGCCTGGATGAATCTGGATGACGGTGCCGGACTGATAGAGATCTGCTGCGCCGTAAACGCCATGGAGCTGGGTTTCGGCATCGGCGACGAGACGGTAGGTGCCGGGAGGAATGTCCACGAGGTGAAAAATTCCGTCCTCGGCGACTCTCGCAGAGAAACCATCTTCACCAGCGGAGGGCTGCAAGGGAACGTGCTCCAAGCGAACTACGCCTTGGACTCCGTTGTTTGTCACAGTGCCGTCGATGGTAGCGAAAGCCGGGGTCGACTGCGCTGGTGATATCGCTGTGAACAAGAGGAGTACGAGCGGAATGGCTAGGGCTACGAATCGGGTGAAGATCAGCTTCGAAGACATGCAGACCTCATTCCTGATGGATGGAACGCTTACGAGAGGGAGCCGGTTTCGCATTGTTGGAATCTAGAGCTAGACCCGATGTTATGTGAGCGTGAGTTACTTCTGCCGTTTTCCTGTGGCCGAAACCGCTGGGATCATCGGCGCAACTGGCGCCATCTGCTGCTGGATGCTATCGAGCCGATCATTGACCTCGTTGAGATCCCGCACAAATCCTTCTCTCCACGATTATTTACTGCACGGACCGGGGGGTGATGACTCTGAAGGGTTCATCTGTGCAAGCCGAGTGAGGTTCATGGCATAGTCCGCCGCCTTGTCAGTCTTCAGTCCCCTACGTGCATTCAGAACGAGAATATCGAGTTGTGCCCATGCCTGATAACCGCAGCTGACACCATACAGTTCCCGAAACCTCCTTATTCAAAAGCAGTGGCCGTCGCCTACCGCGCCACATCCACAATCCCAGCGAATTGATGTTCTTCACCCGACGGAGTGGTCAGCGAATAGGCTCCGTTTTTATCCTCTTCAGAAAGGTTCGGCCTGGTAGCCAACAGCACCGACCAGACACAGAAGCAGCGCAAATTGCAGAAGTACATCTCTCCGCCCGTATCCTTCAGAACGAAGGAAGGGTCCGGGACGGCGAACCTATCGTAGGAGCAGACGCGACGCTTCATCATCCGGCGTTCCTTCCACCAGTCCGAGAATCAATCCAAGATACTTCAGGGCCGCGCCGACACAAATAGACCCGCTCACCGCGAGAGCCTACAGTCCCAGGTTATCGTTCACCGCGATCTCGATATCCTGCTCCGAGCCCAGGTACCGCTCCGTCGTCTGGATCGACGAGTGCCCCAGGAGGAATTTGATCTGCTCCAGATCCCCGCCATTCTTCCGGCAGAGCTTGGCACAGGTGCGGCGCAGGTCATGGGCGCCGAAGTGCTCGATCCCGATTTGCTTCGATGACTGTTCAACTACCGACCAGACCGCCCAGTCGCTCAGGGTGTCGCGGTTGATCTTCCCACTCTTCGAGATGGACCGCAGCAACCGGCCATCCTCGATGCCGGCAGCGGTCATCCAGGCGTTGATCCCCTGCTTGACCCAGATGGGGATGGCGACGGTGCGGATGCGCCGGCCCTTGCCGTCGAGGTCGGCCAGGACCCACCGGCCTTCCCTTTGTTGGATGGTCGCGACGTCGAGCTCGGCCAGCTCGTTGCGCCGCAGGGCGCAGCCGACCAGAAGGGCCAGGATCACGTAATCGCGTTTACCCTTTAGCGTGGCGCGGTCAGGGACGGCCAACAACTCTTTGGCCTGCTCCCGGGTCAGCCAGTTCCCCAGCCGGGTTCCCTTCTGGCTAATGTTGGGGACGTCCGTTAGGGTCGCGGCCTCCTCGGCCCCGAGCATGCCGTTCTTCCGCGCCTCTCCGATCATTTTGCGGACGGCCGAGAGCCGGACGTTTATAGTGGATGGCGAGAGCGACTCCATGCCCGCCCGCCACTCCATTAATAAGGACCGGGTGAGAGGCCGGCTGGCACAAAAGGCAAAGAGGTCGTCGAGCGCCTTGGCGTAGTTGCGCTGGGTGTGGGGTGTCGCTTTCAGAATTAATTGTCGTAGTTGTTCAGGATTATCTGTCGTAATGTCCTTGCATGCATGAGCCGACGTTGTCCTCCCGAAAGAGCAACTCGTTCATTCGCGATCCAATAATGTAACTGGGTCCGCAAATACTAAATGCTGCCTTACCTTCGAACGCTGACTCGCGCAACGCACCATGCACGCTGACGTACACGGCTCCAGACTCGTCGGCTTTGTATTCCAGCGGCTCCGTGACAGTGCTCTCGCTGGAGGTGGAGTAGCCGCTTATGACTCCGCCGTTCGGCCCGTGCAAGCTAAGACTGAGAACTGCCGCATACCCGCTCATATCCCGAGACCTCATAACGATCTTCAGCGTCTGTCCGGCTTGCAGTGAAAACTTGTAGTATTGTGAGCTTTCGGAATCAAGCATCCCCTTGTAAACACATGGCGCTAAGAGCGGTGCCGTTTCGAACGCGTCGCCTCCGGGAGGTAGATCCAGCTTCGGGCCGATCAGTCCAGCGCCGGACGGGCACCTCTTCGAGACGACGGCTGGAGCGGGAGCTTGGACGGCTCTGAGCAAACGCTCCGCCTTCACAGTCTTCACCGCGCCTCCTGTCTCGCGCGCCGCCTGAACGGCCTGTTCGGCCAACTCAATCGCCCCTGTCCGATTACCGACCCTTTGATACAGGAGTGCAAGCGTCTCGCGTGCGGCGGCCGTCGGCACGGCTTTGAGTGGACGACTCCAACGAGCTAATGGCGTCGCTCAGCTTTTGATCCTGCGCCAGCGCGAGGCCTTTCTGGTACTCTTCGAGCGCGTGTCGCGCCGCAGTGTCGTCGGCATGAAGGAGCGCGAGTTCTTCCTTTAGGTCTTCGACGGATGCAGCCCTCACCGCGGTCTTGTAATTGAGCAACTGGCCGAGGACGGCGATCCCGCACAACACCAGGAATATCGCGACCGCAGAGAGCATAGCCCGATTGAGAAGGGCGTAGAACCGGTCGCGCGTGATTTTCGCGCGGACAAGCTTGAACATCGATTCTGGAACAGTCTTCGTCCGGAACGCGATGAGCAAGATGACGGCAAGGAACGCGAACAGGGTAAACGGGTCCTTGATAGTGACGACGGCCTGAATTAGCTCGCTCATCGCACCCTCCCGCTCTCGCTCGTTAACCACCACCGCGCGCGAAAGTTTGTTTATGTCACCTGAACTGATGATAGTTCTCGGGCACCCCACGCGGATACGGTAAAACATGCCGTATAGGTTGGCCTGGCGATTCGGTGTCTTGATCGCGGTAGTTGAGCACATCAATCTCACCGGCGATTACACCTGGCACACCAATAAGCGGTTAGCCAAGGGTGGCTTTCAGACGTCTCCGAACCCGAGAACCCCCTTCAGCGCTCCTTAGCGTACATAAATTTCCCTTTCTTGAGGTGCCCCCCAAATTGTTCGAGTGCTCTAACGCCAAATGGTCCGGGAGTAACTTTTGAATTGACGATCGCAGAGTCGATTCGCCGCCTCGACGCAAACCGGTAAAGCCAAGATAGAAAGGCAAGTCGTCTCGCCTCGTCATCGTAGACTTTGGAGATCTGAAAGTCGTAGAAAGCACCCATTTCCTCTTCGGTAGCCGGATGATTGACGTACAAGGATCTGAGATTATTCCTATTGTCAGTCGCCAGCCATAACGCGCAATGCTGCCAAACGTTCATTTGCCTCCTTTGTGCAGTGGGGGCCGGTGTGGGCGATGAACCGAATCATACTGTAGTAAGCTGCGTGGAACTCTGGTCTCTTTGTGCAACGTGTAGTGAACCCTTAAGGCAACTTTCTGTTCCATTGATCCCCAACACCCAAAAACGCGGCTTCGTCCGCTGAGGTACTCTTTTCCTCCCCTTCGTGAACTCAATCCGCTTTCTTGTAAGACAAGCTATAAGCAACCGAACTAGAAAGCCTGCCACTTGTCAACGTGACCTTGAGTGTCACCGTCTTCCCATCCTGCGAGACCGTGAACTCATTTTCCCGCCGACCATCATCCGACACAAAAACCTGTGTGAGATGATCACCCGCAAGCACCTGAGTCAGTGTGCTGTGCTTCCCGTTATAGACGTAGTCAGCAGGCTCTCCCTTATCGCCCGACATCATCTCAGGTCGCGACTGCGGACGAACAACGATCTTCCCTGGCTCAAACGAGAAGCTATAGAAACCCAGAATCTGCGTCGTCGCCGAGACGCGGTTTCGCGCAGTCGATCGAGTGACAAACGACAAACCTTCGACAGCATGATCAATCGCGGCTCTCCGCGCCTCCTCCTCCTGCGCACTCCCCGGATAGCGATACGTTCCGGTAAACCGCGCCCGCTGATCGCCTGACATCACAGGCGCCGGAGACTTCGTAGGATCATTCGCCGCTGTCTGTGCGTTTCCGTCGATGGCGAACCAACCAACCGTGCAAAGAAACAGAGGGATAATCGCAAAATCTCGCCAAACTCGCATGATCTTCTCCGTCATCCCAATTCCGCCACTCTACTTCAGCGGAGATAGAGTTCGCTCAACCTGAGAGCCTACAGTCCCAGGTTATCGTTCACCGCGATCTCGATGTCTTGCTCAGACCCCAGGTACCGCTCCGTGGTCTGGATGGAGGAGTGTCCGAGCAGGAACTTGATCTGCTCGAGATCCCCGCCGTTCTTGCGGCAGAGCTTGGCACAGGTACGGCGCAGGTCGTGGGCGCCGAAGTGTTCAATCCCGATTTGCTTGGATGACAGTTCAACTACCGACCAGATCGCCCAGTCTCCGAGTTCATCGCCGACGATCTTGCCCGACTTCGAAAGCGGACGGAGCAGCCTGCCCTTCTCGATCCTGGCGGCGGCCATCCAGACGTCGATTCCCTGCTTCACCCAGATCGGGACCGCGACCGTACGGATACGGCCGCCCTTGCCGCGGAGATCGATGATGACCCACCTCCCCTCCCTGAGCTGGAATAGCTTCGATCTTAAAGGAGGCAAGTTCTTGCCGGCGCAGAGCGCAGCCAACCAGGAGAGCAAGGATGACATAGTCGCGCTTGCCCTTGAGGGTCGAGCGATCAGGCACCGCCAGCAGCTCCTTGGCTTGCTCGCGGGTAAGCCAGTTGCCCAGCCGAGTTCCCTTCTGCCGCACGTTCGGCACGTCGCTGAGATTGGCGGCTTCTTCCAGTCCGATCATGCCGTTGCGCCGCGCTTCGCCGACCAGCTTTCGTATCGCGGATAACCGGACGTTAATAGTGGATGGAGACAGGTGATCGATGGTGGTTCGGTACTCCATCAGCAACGCGCGTGAGAGCGGTCGGCTGCCGCAGAAGGCAAACAGATCATCCAGTGCTTTGGCGTAGTTACGCTTGGAGTGGATCGACTGCACCGAATCCAAGACCATGCGACGCAGGATAGTTTGAGCCTCTGCGAGTGCAAATTGCGATTCTTCAGGCGGCAGCTTAACGGGAACAAGAGAGGTGCTCATTGCCAGCCAGCCTCTCTATCTGCCGAATTCCAATTGTGCAATAGGCTATTGCACAATTGATCTTGCGCGATCAAACCGCGTTGTCCGAAGATCGGCATCGCGCTACTCCTCACCGGACTGCTCCTTGCGCAGGGTCTCGATCTCCGAATGTAGCTTCTTGACAACATCCTGGAGATCCTCGACACTCGGCAGTTCTTCGCGCACCGGCTCCGGCAGCTCACGTGTGACCCGGTATGTGGAGACGCCTATCGGCTGAACTAAATTCTGCAGAGCGTACTCCACAATTGGGCCGCTCCGGCTCTCGCAAAGAAGCAGTCCAATCGTAGGGCCGTCGACAGGTGTGCGCATGGTTCCATCGATTGCAGAGATATAGAAGCTCAGCTTGCCCGCGTACTCCGGTTGAAAGTCTCCAGTTTTCAGCTCGATTGCAAAATAGCAGTGCAGGCGCACATGATAAAAACAGCAGATTCACAATTGATTCCTCCGGCCAAGCCTCGGCCAGGGCGCGCATGTATTTGAGGCTTCTGGGGCTAAACCCCTCCACGCCGGGAAACTCATTCTGCAGATCATGGGCCACATCCCTCCGTTCCCTGCCGGGCAAGAATGTCCTTTCCTATAGACCAGTAGAGCAAAACCAGCTCGTGATTCACGGCCAGGGCAGCCCGAACCTGTGCGGAACGGATGCGAGTCCGGAGCTCTTGGAGCAACTCAGAGTAACCGGCGGGGAGCGAAGTCAATTTAGCCACGAGCAGCACCCTCCTCGGCGGCTCCCTTACCCGCTAAGACCCCAAATGGTTCTGCTGCAGGGGTTATACTCAGCATCCAGACTCTCCTTCACCCTACCTGGGGTCCCCTCAGAATACGGACATTAGAGCACGTTTAGGAGTTTGTACGTCAATAAGATCAATGAATTACAGCAGGGGTGCTTCTCAGTATGGAAGTACAAAGGGCGTGGCACATAAGTTGTTTATTTTCAGCAAGCGCTCCTTGCTTACCGTACTCTATGATCCGTATTCTGAAGCGACCCCCGTATGCAGCAAAATGAAACAATACTTCCTTCTCACCCGGAGACATCTGACTTATGACCAAGCACCTCATTCGCGCTGCGCTGGCTTTACTACTGACCGCGCCCTTCGCCGTTTACGCTCAAAACAAGCCCATCGACTTCAATCCAAAGATGCCCTTCTCCAATGGCTTCGTCGCAGGCAACACGCTCTACGTCGCAGGCCAGCAAGGCCCAGATGATAGCGGCAAGGTCACCGGCACTACCATTGAGTTCCAGACCGAGCGAACCATCGCGGCCATCAAGGGCGTCGTCGAAAAAGCAGGCTTCAAGATGACCGATCTGGTCAGTGTTACCGTTTATGTCACCGACCTGAATGATGTTCCCAAGATGAATGAGGTCTACAAACGACTCATGCCCAATCCCAAGCCCGCTCGCGCCACGGTCAAGGTCGCCGGGCTCATCGGTGATGCAAAGATCGAAATCTCAGCCATAGCCGTCAAGCAGTAATCAATTTTGGGTGGCACCACCGAAGCGAAGGCTATATGAGAGGAGGGCGGGACCGCCATCGCGGAAACCCTCGCGGGCGATAACAACCCGGCCGGCCGCCTTCCGTTGACTTTCTATTCTTCCATCAGCCAGTTGCCGTCCTTCAATGACTACTCCATGAAGCAGCGCACCTACCGCTACTTCTCCGACAAGCCGCTCTACAGCTTCGGATTTGGTTTGAGTTACACCAACTTCGCCTACAGCGGTATCAAACTTCCCTCCTCAATTAAAGCTGGTGAATCGGTCACCGTTGAAGCCGATGTAAAAACACTGGATCTTCGGCTGGAGATGAGGTCGTTGAGCTCTACCTGACACAACCAAAAGCCTCGGAAACTCCTATCCGCGTACTTGCCGGATTCACCCGTGTACACCTTGCGCCTGGTGAGTCCACCCACGTCGGTCTCACAATCGACCCTCGCTCAATCGCCCAGGTCGACGCGAATGGTACCCGGGTAATATTGGCGGGCGAATACACTGTCTCGCTGGGCGGCGCACAGCTCGGCGGTGACACTTTTGTTCAAACCGGACAATTCACCGTAAGCAGCAAGGTGGCACTCGCAAAATAGAACCATCTTGCAATTGGACCTCAGCTGCACCGAGAAGATTATCCGGACAGAAAAAAGCCCGGCGCCCCCCTCGCGGAGACCGGGCCAGTTGGTTAGAAGATGTACTTCAGTGAGAGTTGCAACTGCCTCGGCCCAGACCGTATCGGTGTGGCCTGACCTTGGATATCGCCGAAGCTGGCAGAGGCGATGTTGCCGACAGGGTTGCCGAGGTATGCGCTGTTGAAGAGGTTATCGGCATCAGCCCGGAAGTTGATCTTCTGCTCATGCCAGATCGTGAAGTCCTTCAGCACGGACGCACCGTACGTCTGGAAACTCGGTGCCCGTTCCGACAAGGGACGAGCGGTACCAAATGTTCCAGCCGCTGGCTGGCCATAAGCGCAGACGCCATTGTCCACGCCCGCCACAGTGCAGGGGACAGCGGAAGGATCGGTTCCGAACCAGTGGCTGTTGGAGCGATTGACAATCTTCAACGCCCGGTAGTGATTGGCACGCTGCGAGTTCCCGTTAGTGCTGGAGTTGTTGGTTCCTGTATTGATGTTAACCGGGAAGCCAGAGTACGCGACACCAATCATGCCGATCTTCCATCCGCCGATGAGTTCATCGAGGATGAGAGGCATGTTGGCACCGAACGTCCGCCCACGGCCAACCGGAAGGTCATAGACCATATTCCAATTGACTGCGTTCCGCACGTCCTGTCCTACGGGGCCGTACTCCGAATGCATGTCGTAGACGTTCTCGGCGTACGGGCTATTTACATTGATGCTGGGAGCACCATAGAAGCCGATGCTGTTGGTCATGGCATGGCTCCAGGTGTAGTTGACCGTGTACTGCAAACCGTGCCAGAGGCGTTGACGGAAGGTGGTCTGCAACGCGTTGTAGTTCATCATCGCATTGGAATCCGTGAAGCGGATGACACCGTTGTAGCCCACTCCCGGAGTTGCATAGAAAGGCGCAGGAGCGAGGGTCAGACAAGCGGGATTAGGGGTAGGCGTTGCCACTACTTGAATCACGCCACCGACGATGCACGGGTTGTGGAGCTGATTCCGATAATTTGCAGTAACGAGATGCTGTCCAGATTCACCAACGTACCCGACCTGTACGGACGCGGTGCTGTTGACCTGATACTCCATAGTCAAGGTGTACATGCCGATGAATGCTGGCTTGATATGTTTGTTCCATACGTTGTAGACCGCTCCGGAGGCTGCTGCGCCCGATGCAGGATTGCTGAAACCATTTTGCACTATAAAGAAATTGCCAAGGTTGTTGGGGCTGGCCTGAGCGCCGCTGGCCTGGTAGGTGGACTGGAAGGGAAGGTTGGTCGTCATGCGAAGATTTGCCCCAGTTCCTTCCATGTAGTTCTGGAGGCCATATCCGCCGCGCAGAACGAAACGAGGAGTCGCCGACCAGGCGAAGCCGAGACGAGGCATCACACTGGCGTAGTAGGGATCAACGAGTCCACGGCCATATCCTGCTGCACTGGCCTGGGCCGAGCCGTCCAGCAGAATAACTGCTGGATTGGCCGGGTCAATTGTGGACATCTTGTGATTGACCTCGTAGATCGGCTGGATATATTCATACCGAATGCCGAGGTTGAGAGTGAGAGTCGGCGTGACCTTCCAATCGTCCTGGGCGAAATATGCGTCGCGCCACGACCGCATGCCCACAGGTCCAGCGACACCGCCTATGCTGACAAAGCCGGCACGGTTCAACATGAAATCGGCTGCGGTATATCCGTTTGATTTGTATCCGTTCGGGTTGACGAACGTACCTACGTTGGACGTACCGGCGCCAAGGAAGTAGAAGCCGCCGACCGAGCCATCGTTGCCGGGGTAGAAGTTGTTCTGCTGCTGCCGAAGGAACTGAACACCGAATTTGAAGGTGTGCCGATTCTTCAACCAGGTGAAGTTATCTCCGTACAGGAAGGTGTTCAGAGTGAAATTCGTACCAGTGTTGGCATTTCCGAGCGTAGTGTATTCGGTGCCGTTAGTTACTTGGAATCCCTGGGGACTGGCTGAATTGTTGAAGGCTAAAGCTGAGAAACCGGCAAACGCCTGCGGCGCTGCGTTGGCGACGTTCGAGCCGATGCCAAGGATCTTGTTGCCGTTGAGGCCGAAGACGCCGGTCGGATCGAGAAGAACCGCGCCGTTATTCTGGATGCGGGTGTAACCTGCACGGAACTCGTTCACCATTAACGCGTTGATGGTGTGGACTTCATTGATGGCCAGACCCCACAGCGGGAAGGTAGGGGCGCTGGCGAAGCTGGTTGGCAGCGGGTTGATCGTAGTCTGGCCGAAATGTCCCCAGGTGTAGCGAACCGACAGGTTGTCTTTTTTTGTGGCCCTCCAATCGCCTTTGATGTCGAACTGGTCGCCATAGTTGCGGAGCTTTTGCACGCCCCGATAGTTGTTGGTGGCGGGCGAGCCAGCCTGGGGAGGTTGGTTGGGCAGGGGGTAAAGTGAGGGATTTGCGAGCAGATAGTTCGCGGCGGAGTTGCTGCCGATCGGAATCTTGTTGTTCGGATAGGCAGGGAAGCCCGGCGTGGTTGCATCGTAGAGCTGAATCAACTTCCCTGTGCATTGGGCCGTGGTGTCTGTCGAGAGGCACATGAGACTCCGATCAAGCAGCTCGGAAAAGTCCCCTTGCCGCTCTTTCACTGTGAGCACGGTTGCATTGGCTGGGCCGGCGAGGTGATAGCGGCCACCCTGATAGTCGCCGAAAAAGAATAGCTTGTCACGTTTAATCGGGCCGCCAAGGGTGCCGCCGAAGATGTTACGAGTGAACGAGTTTTTTGGCGTGATGGTAGCAGTATGCTTGTTGGCCCAGGTATTTGCGTTCAGGTTGTAATTGCCAAGAAAGTAAAACACGCTTCCATGGAACTGGTTGGTCCCGCTCTTGGTCTGATAGAGAATATCGCCGCCAAGCACGTTGCCATACTCGGCAGGAGCATTTGCGGAGATCACCCGCACCTGACCGATCGCATCCACGCTGGGGCTATATGCGGCTATATTGTTGAGATTCTCGTTGATATCCATGCCGTCGAGCAGGTAATTGTTGGCCTGCTGGCGGTTGCCGTTGACGGAGACCGTAATATTGCTGCTTTGTGAACCTGAAGAACTCTGCGGCCCGGAAACTGCAGCCTGGTTCACAAAACCGTTGGGGTTGGTGCTTATCGCTCCTGGCAGAAACATCGTCAAGGCGATGAGATTGCGGCTGACCAGCGGCATATTTTCGATTGCGCGCGTGTCGAGCGTCGTTGCCAGCATAGGGGTTTCAGTGTTCAGCAGAGGAACAACCTCCGCCTCGACGGACACCTTCTGCTGTGCACTCGACAGTCCCATCTTCACGTCGACCTTCGCGATCTGGGCGGTCTCCAGGGCAAACGGCCCGTAGATCGCCGTCGCAAAACCCGTCACATCTACGGTCAGCTTGTAGTTGCCGATCTGCAGGAAGGGGATGTTATAGATTCCCTCGCCGTTCGACGTGGTCGTGGTCTCGATACCTGTATCGACGTTCATCGCCGTTACTTTTGCATTTGGAACGACAGCGCCGGTTGGATCTGTCACCGTTCCATTCACGCTGCCGGTTATAGTCTGGGCGCTCAATACCACGCTACAAATCGCCGACAAGACCAACGTCAAAACTCGAATCACTTGAATATGTCGTTTCATCTCGGTAAGCCTCCAGAATTTAACAAATGATTTTTTGCGCGTTCTGTTAGACTTGGTTTTCTTTTGCGAGACTGATTCACCTCATTTCAGTCCATAGGAAGCGCTACATAGCACAACATGCGTTGCAGTGCTTTACGGGGCCGTAAATTGCCTCCCATAGTAGTCCCATACCACCCTCTATACATCTAGGGCAAATGACCTATTTTTTCGATTTAGCCGGGACGAGAGAAATCCGTGGCGGGGCCCCTCGATCGCCCGGCTAACTGATTGAAAGAAAGTACGAAACGGACTTAAATCGCTGCCGCTTGAGATACAAAATCCAGTAACTACCTTTCGGGAGCAAAGTACCGGTAGCCAATCTTCCAATGACTCGTCCTTCCCGGCGGCACATTCAAGTGGATATATCCCTCGGGGCATATCGTGCTGACCGTAGACCAGAAGTAGAGGCGCGCGAGCGCAGAATCCGATGTCTGTTGGACACCCACCTTCGAATTCGCGTCCTCTACGGTGAAGTCATAATCCGATGGCCGATCTGAATAGCTGTGAGGTAGCCTGATACGCCTTTTCGAGGCGCCAGTGTGTCCACGAACACCAGATCCTTTCCCTCGATCTTTGCCGCCGCGCCAAAGGAATCCTCCGCCTTAGGCTCAAACGTGAAGTGAACGACCATCCCGGGCCCGATAGGCTTGCCGTCGAACATAAAGAAATCGTGGTCGTAAACGTAGGTATCGATCGTCTTCTGCTCTGTATCTTCAGGCTATGATCGAGTGTCATGACCGGGTCGTTCTTATCCAGCACCAACGTCTTCTCGTAAACGTAGGCGTAACCTTCCGGCCCGTTCAACACCTGGCGGAACACGACTGAACGCGGCTTAACCTTTTTAGTCCACCTTCCCGTGTCCACAATCGGGTAGGCGCCCCCGAACTGATAAGGCGAGTTGTCCACCTTGCGCAAGACTCCAACTCCCGGCTTCAGAAATAGCTCTCCTGGCTTGGCCTCGTTATATCCAATTGCCCCTGGACGTACGAAGAACTCCCCCCTCGGACCATTGTGTCCAAGGGGCCCATCATCGGAACGGAACTCCTCGACCGGGCCGGTCATCGAGTCATTTTTCAGCGGGTCGTATTGCGCAAACCATTCGCCAAAAAACTTATGCCCATTCAGCGACACACACCCGACTACACCCGACCAATCAAATCGGGTCGAACGATAGTATCCATTCTTCGCGTCTGGAAGAAACACCAGCGCATCAAGCGTCCCATTCGAAAGCATGGCTTTCGGGTGATCACTGTGCGGCACGTCGGCACACGTCGATGAATTCTTAGCGGCGGTTCCGCTGTTCGCCGCGGCGTACGCAACATAATGAAGCATCACCGCAGCCCCAAGCGCAAGAGCTCGTACGCTCGTCGAAACAGGCTGATTCATCCTTTGGACCTAAGCTTCCGCAGCAGGCGATCTCTCATCGATCACTCCTAAGTTCCTGCCGTCCGATACGGACGCCACTTCGCCTATGGTCGTATCGACATGGCATGGTGAAAGATGTTGTTCGGGTCATAACGCCGTTTGACCCCCTGCAATACCGGAACCAATCCCTGGTCGCCATAGTACAACTGCGGCCAGAACGAGTAGGCCAACATATCCTTGTCTGGGTAGTTGATGTAGCAGCCCTCATAATGGTCGTTCCAGTACGGCGTCTCCTTGAACTTCGGATCCACGTGAGGGCCGGAGTACAACTCGCAGTAGAACTCCTTGATCCACTCGATGTGCGCGGCGTCCTCCTGTTCGGCGTTCCAGTACGTAATAAACTGCAACTTCATCGCCGACTGGCGTTGCGGAACCCCCGTCGTCTCCGCCAGATCTTTCTTGTTCACCGCACCTCCATACGAGTCCACCAACACAGTCGAACGGCTCAGGTCTACTCCTGGAACTGTGCGAGTCAGATGTTTGTAGAAGCACGCGATCTCCGCCGAGGAGAAGTTCCGTTTCATGTAGCAGGACTTGTATTTTGCGCGCTGTTCGCCGCCCGCTCCACCCACTCCACCTCTCACGTTGGCATCCAGCCATAGATGGCGGCTCATCATCTGTGGCCCCCAACATCCCTCAGGAGCTGCATGGTGCATTGCTCTCTCGCTTCCGGTTACCGCAGCCGTTGCAGGCGTTGTCTGCACGGGCTTGCACGGCTGGTAGAGACCGAGAAATTCGTTCAACACCTTCAGGTCCTCGCACGTGCCGTCCGGATTGCAAAACTGGATCGATATGCCAAGGTGTCCTGCCGACTGATGTGTAAGGCCGAACACGGTAAACATGCCCCACGTGTCCGGCTCCTTGCCTCGCGTCTCCCAGTAGTCTCCATAGGTCTTCAGAATTGTTTCAAACCGCTCCTCTGTCATATCGGTCCACGCAAAGCTAATATTTGCCGTAATCACCTCCCGCGGCGGTGGAGGCAAGTCATCGAAGAGGAAGTTCGTAATGATCCCAAAGGCTCCTCCGCCCGCGCCGCGACACGCCCGGAAGAGGTCGGGTTCGTGCTTATGGTCCACCCTACGCGGAATCACTTTCCCGCCGGAGTCAACAGTCAGGATATCGACTGCTGAGACCCAGTCACTCGTCAATCCTCGCAGCCGAGACAACAAACCATAGCCGCCGCCACTGATGTGACCTCCCGCGGCTACCGTGCCGCATGTCCCCCCCGGGAGTGTCACGTTATACCGCTTGAAGAAATCGGAATAAACTACGCCAAGCTGCGCGCCTGCCGCAATCCGGTACTTTGGCCCGCCCGGAAGCCGCGTCGTATCCGTGAACATGCTCAGATCGAGAACAACTCCACCCGGATTGCTGTATACGAAGTCTTCATAACAATGCCCACCGCTGCGAACCGTCGGCCTTAGCCCGTCGCTCACTGCACGCTGCAGCGCCATCGCCACATCCGCGGCGTCATCGCACAATTCGATGCGGCTCGCAGCATCCGACTCAGACGCCGGAAAACGCTCATTCTTCCCCTTGATCAAAGTGCTGTAGCGGGGATCTTTTCTGGTTATGCTCTCAATCGACATGGCGTTCCTTATCGCAATCGAAAATCGTGCTTCCGGATCGGCCCTTGTACGCGTGTGCCGTTCATTCTATTACTGTCGAGTGTCCAGAGGGTGCGCGCTCTTTTCGTAGAAACCCCTCGGCCGTGTGAGGGCCCAATCGGAAAACAGGTTTCAGGCACGCCGTTGTGACTGTTCTTTCATCTTCACTCGCCTGTGCAGACCTTGGTGGGAGAGCTTGGAATCGATCGTTGTTACGCTTGGCTAGGCAGAGATCGCATTCGGAACAGTCCGATAGTCCTGGCCGGTTGAGAGCACCGCCCACGCGATCCGCGCCAGCTTGTTCGCCATAGCAACGATCAACACGTTACGCGGCGCTCGCATCTCCAGCGCCGTCATCCATGCACCCATCGCGATGCGGTTTTCTGTGGTGTTGCGATCGAAGCGATCAAGATCTTGCGGAGGTAGAGGTTGCCGCGCTTGCTAATTCCATATAGCTTCGCCTTGCCGCCTGTCGAGTGCTGCCTGGGCACCAGGCCCATCCAAGCCGCGAACTCGCGTCCCTTGCGGAAGGCTCCGCCGTTGCCAATCGAAGCCACGATCGCCGTCGCCACTAACGGTCCGATGCCTGGGATCTGACGCAAGCGGCATCGCTCGAAGCAATCCGCTCCACTTCATCGTTCATCTCCAAAATCTGCCGCTCCAGGTCCTTCCACTCGCACCACAGCATAGCGACCAGACGGCGCATCCTCGGGGTGAGGTTCTCGTTCGCGTTCTCAAGCACCTCCGGGATGGCCTCCCTCAGCCGAATTAGCCATTCAGTTTTCGTTCTCTGGATGCGGTGCGGGACGGGTTTCGCTGTGTGAGGGAACCTTAGGAAGAGGGGGATGGGCAGGCGAGACGAGGCTACACGCACGCGTAGCCTCCGTCTTTTGCTTGTACGAGCTACTTGCTCTGTGTGGCAAGCCAGTCGGCGAAGCGTGTTGGAGCGATGCGCGGTTTTGAGATGAAGTACTGCGGATGGCTTTTCATGCGCATAGTTTGCAGTCACCTTTCTAGTTTTGACAAGTATCTTCCAGAGGGCACGTTGAAAATCATCGAACCAACTCAACCCTGGGTAATCCTTGTGAAACGGCAGAGAGATTAATCTCCATTCCGTCGCCGCGTTTCGCCACATTCGGCAAGGTCACCGGCAGTTTCCCATGGATCGGTATCTCTCCAAAAAGCGCGCGCACCATAGCCGTTTCCGAAGCGGAAACGGAACTGAAAGCACAGGCATAGCTCCGGATATTTGGGTAGCTCAAAATAAGGTATGGACTGCCCATCGCCAACACGGTCTCCTGCCAGGTCCAAAAGCCTCTGCAGAATGGTTCCGGCTGTTTCCTTCGCAGCCGACATCGCATCCAGGCTCGTCTGCGTGCCAACCTGCCCCGGTTGCGGGGCACTGTAAATTGCCGCGATCACCCGTCCAAACCTCGGAAGCATCGTGGCAATTCCATCGGCTTCAAACGGCGCACTGCGACGATCTACATAAACCACCGTCGCTCCCGGCAACCGCGCGCGAATCTGCTGTTCCAGCATGCGCCCACCCTGTTATAGTCCGCCCGTATCCACTAGGGCTACTTTTCGCTGTACCCATTGAGTCTTGGGTCTATAATTTCGGTCACCTATGCGACTGGCTCCAGGTAAGCAGCTTGGGCCTTATGAAATCACGGCGATGCTCGGTGTGGGCGGGATGGGTGAGGTCTACCGTGCGCGAGACAGGCGGTTGGAGCGCACCGTCGCGATCAAGATTCTGTCGCAGCTCTCCTCAGATCCCGGACACAGACAGCGATTCGAGCGAGAAGCCAAAGCCATATCCTGCCTGAATCATCCCAACATCTGCGTGTTGCATGATATCGGCCACCAGGACGGGATCGACTACCTTGTGATGGAATGCGTGGAAGGTGAGACGCTGGCGAAGCGGCTCGAGAGGGGGCCGCTGCCGTGGGAGCAGGTTCTGAAGTATGGGGCGCAGATTGCGGATGCGCTGGACAAGGCGCACCGCGCGGGCATCGTGCATCGCGACCTGAAGCCGAAGAACCTCATGCTGACGCCGACGGGAGTGAAGCTGCTGGACTTCGGGCTGGCGAAGACCTCGTCGCTGGTGGATGTGGCTGCGATAACGGTCACGATGGCCGAGTCGCCGATAACGGAGGAGGGGACGATCGTCGGGACATTTCAGTACATGTCGCCGGAGCAGGTGGAGGGCCGCGAGCTGGATGGTCGAAGCGACATCTTTTCCCTGGGCGCGGTGCTCTACGAGATGGTCACGGGCCGGAGGGCGTTTGAGGGCAAAAGCCGACTGAGTGTTGCCTCGGCCATCCTCGAAAAAGAACCGGCGCCGATCACCACGCTCAAACCGCTCGCCCCCGTCGCGCTGGATCATACGATTCGCGGCTGCCTGGCGAAGGACCCGGATGAGCGATGGCAAACTGCCCGCGATCTCTCGCACGAGCTGAAGTGGATCGGCGAGGGTGGCTCGCAGGCGGGAGCGCCAGCGGTTGCTGGCCGAAGCAAGGCGACAGCACGAATTGCCTGGGCGGTCACAGCAGTTCTGCTGGCCGCAGTCGGGGCATTGAGCATTGCTTACTTCAAATCCAAGGGGGCGTCCCCTTCGTCACTGGTTGTGCGTTCCAGCCTTCCTCCCCCGGCAGATACGCAGTTCAACGCCTTTGACAATTGGCTTCCGGCCGTCTCCGCGGATGGAACGCATATTGTTTTCCCTGTCTGGGACGGTCACGGAAAGCGTCTCTGGCTGCGTGCCCTCAACGACACAGGAGACGGGAAAGCGCTTCCGGGTACGGAGGACGGCAGCCTTCCATTCTGGTCTCCGGACGGCCGTTCTGTCGGATTCTTCGCCGACGCGAAACTGAAGCGGATCGACATCGAAGGAAATCTTGTCCAGGTTCTTTGTGATGTACCAGTACCGAGAGGCGGGACATGGAGCCAGGATGGGGTTATTCTCTTCGCGCCGCAAACTACGGCGCTTTACCAGATACCAGCTAACGGCGGGACAGCAAGGCTGGTTACTGAACTCAACGCGGCCCGCGGAGAGCAGAGCCATCGCTGGCCCGTATTTCTTGCCGATGGAAAGCACTTTCTGTTTTTCGTTCGCAACGAACGGCATCCGGAGGTTGCCGGGATCTACGCCGGATCGCTGGATTCGAAGGACTATCACCTGGTGGTCAAAGCTACCATGGGGCACGCCTTCGAGGCCCACGAGACCCTTGTGTACGTGCGTGACGGCGCAGTCGTGACGCAGCGCTTCGATGAAAAGAAGCTTACAACTGCTGGTGAACCGGTCGCGCTGCCTGACCGTGTGGCAATCAACCCGGTAAACGCAAGCGCTTTGTTCGGTGTCTCTCCAGCCGGAGTGATGGTCTATTATCCCGCCACTCCCGGCGGCGCCTTAACCCTTGCCTGGTACGATCGTGACGGAAAGCGCGATTCACTCGATTCGGGAAACTTCGTTCAATCAATGGCTCTGTCGCCGGATGGAACCCAGGTAGCCATCAGTCTCCTGAACTCCGACGGTGTGAGCAGCGACCTCTGGAATCTGGACCTGGCCCGCGGCACGAAGATCCGGCTGACCTCAGGGCCGGGCATCAAAAACGCTCCGGTCTGGCAGCCGGATGGGCGGTTCGTACTGTTTTCTGCAGGTTTTACTGGAAGTCCAGGCAATATCAATCGCATTAAGGGTGATGGTAGCGGGACAAGCGAGATAGTTTTCAAGTTGGACGACTCCGTTGGCACCCCCAGGTCAGTTTGTCGCAAAGGGAATTATTTGGCTTTTACCCGAACCCCGAACGCTGCGGGAGGTCTGGCTCTTGAAAGGGCATCAGCCTGGATACTTCCCCTTACTGGAGACCGGAAGCCCTTCCCTTTGATCCAGTCTCAGTTCGGAAATATTTTGCCAACATTCTCTCCCGACTGTAACTGGGTTGCTTATGTTTCGATCGAGACCGGACAGCGTGAGGTTAATGTCACCCATTTCCCAGACGCTACGCGCAGATACCGGGTATCGGCACAAGGCGGCACATTCCCGCGGTGGCGAGCTGACGGCAGGGAGTTATTTTATGCATGGCGGAACAGCATTCTGGCTGTGAGCCTCGACGAAAAGCCTGATTCGATATCGCTTGGGACCCCTCATACAATCATCAACTCAGCCAGCTATGGGGCGGCGGCGCCCGTTAACTTCTTTGACGTGACAGCCAATGGCCAGCGCTTTCTGATGACGGAAGCCAATTCCCCAAAAGGCCCTGTCCCCCTCACACTTGTCACAAACTGGGATGCGGCGTTGAAGAAGAGATGAGCGCCGGAGCAGGCGCTCTTTCCTCCTCATTTCGTGACGCTGGCGATTGTGCCGGAATAACTTGCATCTCTAAATCGCCAACTCACTCACCGAACAGTGCGGACACAAGATTTTCCAGATTTCTGGGTTCTGGGCGGTTAACGGGCAAACAGCACCTTACCCGTCGTTGACGGTTCGGGGCGCGTAACGTAAGGGTTGCCGACAATCGTGCGTCATGAGCGTGAAAGACCGTGAGGCCAAGTAGCGCGTAACGGCTTATCCGATGAGGGGAGGCCCCTCGGAACCGGCTTACAGGAGCAGGTTCCAAACCACCTTCGGCGGCTGTGGCCCAAAGCCATGGTCGTGAGCGCGGAAGGAAAGGGCCTGGCATTGACCGGGTCAGGTATCAGGCAAGAAGAGGACCCCAAGGGAACCACTGTTGAAGTGTCGAAAGCAATGTGACGATGTCAAAACCGCGGCGTGATTGTTACTGGGGTCCCCTCAGAATACGGACATTAGAGCACGTTTAGGAGTTTGTACGTCAATAAGATCAATGAATTACAGCAGGGGTGCTTCTCAGTATGGAAGTACAAAGGGCGTGGCACATAAGTTGTTTATTTTCAGCAAGCGCTCCTTGCTTACCGTACTCTATGATCCGTATTCTGAAGCGACCCCCGTAATCGTCGACACGACATTACTCATCTTGACGTTCCTGCCGCAGGAGATCCATCTCCGATCGGAGCTTAGTGACCACCTCTTGGAGATCTTCAACGCTCGGCAGCTCTTCGCGGATCGGAGCGGGCAGCTCTCGCGTCACTCGATAGGTCGAAACACCGATAGGCTTCGCGATATTTTGGAGCGCATACTCAACCGCTGCGGTGCTGTGCGTTTCGAGAGCAGAAGACCGATGGTCGGGGCATCCGGCCCGGAACGAAAGAGTCCGTCAACCGCTGAGAGATAGAAGTTGAGCTTGCCCGCCCACTCGGGTTTGAAGTTCCCTGTCTTCAACTCAATTACGAAATAACAGTGTAGGCGTACGTGGTAGAAGAGCAGGTCGAGGTAAAAGGTCTCGCCACCGACTTCAAGCGGCACCTGGCTGCCTACGAAAGAAAAGCCGCGGCCCAGCTCGAGGAGAAGATCGCGAAGGTGGTTTAGCAGGCCGCGTTCGATCTCCCGTTCATGAGCCTTCTTGGAGACGGTCAAAAAGTCGAAGTTGTAGGGGTCTTTCAGAATCTGTTCCGCGAGGTCTGAGTCGGGGGGGCGGCAAGGCCCGGTGGAAGTTGGTCAGCGCCTTCCCTTCCCTTTCATGCAGTCCACTCTTAATTTGCAGGACCATCACGTTGCGGCTCCAGCCGTACTCAACGGCGGCCCGGAGGTACCACTCCCGTAGAGCAGCATCCTTCACTCGGTCCAGAAGCACCATATGGTGCCCCCAAGGCAATAGTGCAGCAACCTGCTGCACTATTTGCTGCTCCGGCCAAGCTTCGGCGAACGATCTCATATACTTGAGGCTGCGGGGACTGAATCCCTCAACGCCCCGGAACTCGATTTGCAGATCATGGGAAAGCCGGTCGATCACCCGGGTTCCCCAGCCTTCGGTTCCCTGCCGGGCCAGGATGTCGCTGCCTATCGACCAGTAGAGAAGCACAAGCTCCCGGCTCACGGCAAAGGCGGCCCGAACCTGAGCCCGTTCGATGCGACTCTTCAGGTCTTCAAGCAGTTCTGGGTACCCGAACGGGGTCTGGAGGCTTTTTTCCACGAATTCAGCCCAGCACAAAATCGCCTACGACAAGTCGCATTGTCGTAGGTAATATGAACTGATTATAAAAGAGTTAGATGGCCGAGACGCGCCGATACGGATTATCGCGACGAGGTCACGATAGCCGCTACCAGTTCCTTCGTGAGGCAGCATGGCCCGGCGGTGATTGGAGCGCTTTGGTCATGGTCCTCTTCAGGGTATGACACCTGCGAACTCTGATGTCCTGTACTACACGGTCACCAATTGTCGCGACAGTGTCGCGACAATTGCTGATCCTGTTCCTTCGTGAGAGTGTCCCCCCGCAATTTGTGCAACAGCCTTTGGCCAATGCCGCGACGAAGTGAAAGAGTTTGGGCTGACCCGCCACGACTCAGCCCACGGCCCAATTGGTTTCATAAATTTGGTGTCAGATTGGTGTCAAACGGCGCCGATTGTGCCGGTTTTTCCGACTCAACCGATTTATAAACACCTATCCGTCAATAACTTGCGATTTCTCCAGTTCCATGGCATGGAAGAGGTCATGGTTCGATCCCGATCAGGTCCACCAATCAATCAACAACCTGTACAAGACGTGGCGACTGCCGAGTGTCACATATTTTTAGCTATTTTAGCCAAGTCGACGGCGCACAGTCAACTTCTTTGCTTCACTCCTGGGATTCCATCCCCGAGGGGCAACGTATCCCCTCCTGGCCACGCTGCTTCACAACCTACGACTTGCCTCGACTTGGGAAGCAACCTTGGCTCCTTAGTTTCAACGGACCCTTTCGACAAAGCACCGTCCCATGCATCGGGCGAATGTGAAGTATCCGAAAAACGAAGCGGTCCAGTCAACCTGAAATGCGGACTGACAGCTTATTTCTAGACAGATGAAAAATCGCGTTGCTTCGCACTTTACGGCAGATCCGGCAAAAAGGAGAATGCGTGTTCGCGCAATAATGCCCCAGTTTGTTTCATATCTCCTCGTTTCAACGAATCGATAATGGGTTGGTGAATCTCAGCCAGAGAACCTAGCTTCTCTTCATTCTTCTGCAAGTTCAACCGTGACAACATTCCAATCTCAAGAGAGTCCCAGACCTTTAGCAACGTCTTGTTCGACGCGGCGCTGATAATGCTCCGATGAAACTGTGTATTGGCTTGCGCAAAGGCGTCCGGATCGCCAGCCCGCGCCGCCTCTCGCATCGCTACCTGTAATGCTTCCAGCGACCGAATTGCGTCCTCTAACTTTGCCGCTGGAATGAGCTGGACCGCGATCTCTTCCAGGTAACCGCGTAGTTGATACGTGTCGCGGTTTTCTTGGCTGGAGATCTCCCTGACATGGGTCCCGTGGTAACGCCTCGAAACCAATAGACCCAGGGTTTCCAACTCACGAAATACTTCGCGCACTGGGGCCTGGCTTACTTCAAATTCCTGCGCCAGCTTCATCTCCTTGAGACGTTCACCGGGCCGGTAGAGACCTTCGGAAATCCGTTTCAACAGGGCCCACCGAATGCGGTCGCGAGCAGATTTCTGCTCCTCGATCGCGATACCTTCTTTCGTGGCCGAAAGTGGCTCCCTCGCCGCCACCTTCAGCGGACGCTGTTTCAGACTCGCGGGGTTCTGCGATTTGATTGTGCTTACTTTAGGCATATTCTTCAAAGGTCACTAACCGGCGCGATCGATTCCATCTTCTACATCTTCGGCAACTGGGTCCTGTCCCAGCCGCCGCCAAGGGCCTTGACTAGTTGAACGCTCGCTGCCATTCGCCGGGTCATCAGGTCAGCCGCGGTGCGTTCATCCGAGAGAGCAATACTTTGCGCGGTAAGAACTTCAAGATAGGTTGTGATACCTCGTTTATACCGCACGGTCGAGAGACCGACCGATCTGCGCGCAGAAGCCACGGCGATCTGCTGTGTCGCCAACTCCTGATCGAGCAGGCGCAGGGCGGCGAGATTGTCCTCTACCTGCTGAAAGGCCTCCAGCACGTTTTCGCGGTAGCTGGCGACGGCCGCAGCATGGTTGTCGCGTGCCTGCTGGGTGACGGCTCTTCGCCTTCCTCCATCGATGACGGTCTCTAATGCGGAGCCGCCAACGGACCACAGAGCACTCGGCCCTCGGAACAGCGTTCCGATGGCGGTACTCTCCAGGCCACCAGTAGCTGAGAGAGAGATCTGCGGATAGTAGGCCGCGGTCGCAATGCCGATTTGAGCGTTGGCGGAGGCGACCCGGCGCTCGGCCGCCGCGATATCGGGGCGCCGTTCGAGAAGCTCTGAGGGGAGCCCTAATGGAATCTGGGGCGGCGCAGCTGTCAGCGGTGACGGAGCAATCGAAAAGGTAGAGGCTGTCTGGCCGGTCAATACAGCAATGGCATGCTCAAATTGCGCTCTTGCCACGCCGGTTTCAATGTCCTGAGCGCGTGTGGTTTCGAGTTGCGTTTCGGCTTGAGCAACATCGACATCGGAGGCAACGCCGCCGTGATAGCGAGTTTGTGTCAGCTGCAACGCCTTTTCGAAATCGACGACGGTCGCATCGAGTAGCTGCTTCTGCAGATCCAGACCGCGCAAGGAGAAGTAGTCGAACGCCAGCTCCGAATGAAGGCTGAGGCTGACATTCTCAAGATCTCCCGCGCTTGCCTGCGCGTTCTCACGGTTGGCTTCGATGGTTCGCCGCACCTGGCCCCAGAGGTCCACTTCATAGGAAAGTTCTGCCGGCAGAACTACGTCGCTGAATTGATTTGTTGTAGTCGGACTAAAGTTAGGCCTGTTCTGCGACAGCTGATTTCGCGAGCCTGTTGGGGCGACCGCAACGGTAGGAAACAGTTGCGAGCGGGCCTGCTGAACCAGATCACGCGCGCTCATATACTGCTGGTACGCGACTTTTAGATTCTGATTGGAAACCGCGATCATTTCTTCAAGTGAATTAAGTTGTGGGTCTCCATAGATCTCCCACCATTTACCTTTTGGTAGTTGATCCTGCGGGCTCGCCTGGCTCCAGTTGGACGGCGTCTCCTTGAAGGCCGGCGGAGGAGGAGGCACCGTCGGTTGTACATACTTCGGGCCAACCATGCAGCCGCTCAACAGCAGCATTCCACCTGCTAAAGCCAATCGTAAACCGCTGGTGAGAATGTGCCCTTGATATATTGAGACTCTCATCACTTGTCGCCGCCTTGGCCCGCAGCTGCGGCTTCCTGTTGCTTCTCTGTCTGAACCTTGAGCCGTTCTCCATCTATGATGGAATCCGGCGGATTGGAGATGATGCGTTCCTGTCCTGTCAGCCCTGTTGTAATTTCTGCAAAATCCCCGAAATCGCGGCCCAGCGTGACCGGTTGTAACTCGGCAGTGTTGTCGGCTTTTGCCACGGCAACCCGTAAGCCCTCCCTACGAAAGAGCAGTGCGCTGACAGGAATGGTCAGAGTGGGGATGCTGTCCTTCAGCCTAAGATGGACCTCGGTATAGGCGCCCGGAAGCAGCTCCCCTTTCGAGTTGTCGACGTCTACCTCTACATTTAATGTTCGAGCTGTGGGGTCGATCGATCTCGACGTGCGTACCAGCTTTCCCTGGAAGCGTCGGCCGGGGAACTCTGCGAACGTCAGATCTGCAGTGAGTCCGGGAACGGCTGCCTGCGAGTAGATCTGCGGCACGCTGATGAAGACCCTCAGTTTATTGATGGAGGCGACCTGGAAGAGCGACCGAGCCTGTCCACCCGCAGCTCCCGAGTCGATGAGCTGCCCTATGTCGGTGTTGCGTGCCGTAATGACGCCGTCAAATGGAGCATAGACCTTCTCGAAGGAGACTAATTGTTTGAGCCTGTCCACATTCGCCTGGGCTGACTTTACCGCTGTATTCCTGGAGGCGAGATCGCTCACTGCGTTGTCGGTATCCTGTTGCGATACGGCGTCCTGCTTGATCAAGTCGGAGAAACGGTCTGCAGTGATCTGAGAGAGGTGAAGGTTTGCCGTCGCCGTTCCTAGATCGGCCTGTGCCTGAGACAGTTGTTGATCCACCTCTGGCGATTCAATCTCGGCCAGAAGTTGGCCCTGTTTAACGTGGGATCCGATGTCAAAGTACCAGCGTTTGAGGTATCCGTTTGTTCTGGCGTATATCGGCGAATCGACAAAGGCCTGAATGTTACCTGGCAACACGATCTCCTGTGATGGCGCACCTCGCTTCGGCTGGATCACCAGAACGGTTGGAGCCGCCAGTTCGTTTGTCTCCGCCGCCAAGGCCTTGCGCGACCTGAGCCGCGGAACGATTCCTGAGGCAACAAGCAGGCCAACCACGACTGCGGCAATCAATAGGATCGCCGCACGACGACCTCGCGAGCTCTTCCGCCGTGTAGCCATCGAACTGTTGCTCTGTGCCTGTTGGCCGTGGCTCTGATTTGCTTGCTCAGGAGCCACTGAATTGTTGAAGTTATTTGGAGACTGCCGTCCCCCCTCGTTCGTCATAATGTCTCTCCTGCTATTACCGCTGGTTGCCAATACGAAAACTAGTCGTCCAGATTGACGGTCTTTCGCTCGTCCTTGGCATGGACCATGCTGAAGAATGTCGGCACAAAAAACAGAGTGGATAGCGTCGCCAGTAGCAATCCACCGATTACGGCACGTCCAAGCGGGGCGTTCTGTTCGCCGCCTTCACCTAGGCCAAGCGCCATGGGCACCATGCCGATGATCATCGCGAGAGCTGTCATGAGGACCGGCCGAAAGCGCGTGAACCCCGCTGCCAGTGCAGCCTCAGACGCGCTCATGGCACCCTGCATCTGCTCCTTCGCGAAGCTGACGACGAGAATGCTGTTGGCCGTGGCCACTCCCATGCACATGATCGACCCGGTGAGCGCAGGAACGCTGAGGGTTGTGTGAGTCAAGAACAAGAACCATACGATTCCAGCCAGGGCCGCGGGCAGCGCCGCGATGATGATGAAAGGATCCATCCAGGATTGGAAGTTAATGACAATCAGGAGATAGACCAGCACGATCGAGAAGAACAGTCCGCCCAGCAGACCAACAAACGAAGAATTCATCGTCTGTACCTGACCGCGAACAATCACTCTCGTCCCGCGCGGCAGATCCTTTTTGGTGTCGGCCAGAATCCGGTTGATGTCTCTCGATACGCCACCAAGATCGCGTCCCTGGACAGAGCCATAGATGTCTAGTACCGATTGCACGTTATAGTGCGATACGGTCGCCGATTCCTGCCCGTGACGAATCGATGCAAGACTATCCAATATCTGAGGTGGTGTGCCAGCGGAGCTAGTGATCGGCAGATTACCCAGCCCCTGCAGAGTGTCTGTCCTATACTGCGGCATCTGCGTGGCGATGTTGTAGCTGACTCCGTTCTGCGGATTCAACCAGAACGTCGGCGCCGTCTGAAAGCTTCCGCTCAATGCCACGAGCAGGTTACTCGCGACGTCGCGTGCCGTATAACCGGCCTGCTGGGACTTGGTTCGATCGATATCGACTTGGAGTTTAGGAGCGTTGAATGCCTGTTGAATCCTCAGGTCTGTTGTGCCAGGAATGTACTTGATCTGGTTCAGGAGCTTATCGGCATACTCGCGATTCCCTTCGATATTCTGGCCCACGATTTGAATATCAACTGGAGCGGGCAGCCCAAAGTTCAAAATTTGACTGACGATATCGGCAGGCAGAAAGTAGAAGGTCACGCCTGGATACTCCTGCGCCAGTTTTGCGCGAAGGGTATGAACGTACTCTTCAGTGGGCTTGTGTTTCTCTGCCAGCGACACTTGAATATCCGCGTCGGCCGGCCCGATTGCGGCTGAGTTGCTGTATGAGAGATTGATACCCGAATAGGGGAGACCGATGTTGTCGAGAATGTTGGCCACTTCGCTCTTCGGAATCTCTCTGCGAATGGTGTCTTCCACCAGATCGCAAAGCCGCGCTGTCTCTTCAATTCGGGTGCCCGTCTGTGCGCGAACATGCAATTTAAACTGTCCGCTGTCGACAGCGGGAAAGAAGTCCTGTCCCAGCCACGGGAACAGCGCGAAGGACGCAAGACATGCCGCAAAAAAGCAGATGGTAAACCCCACCGGATGTGCAACCGTGTGCTTTAGGAGATTGTGATAACCGCTCCTCATTTTTTCGAAGCCATGTTCGAACAGCAGCTGAAGATGAACCAAAGGATTGCGGCTCGCCTTTTTGCTTTCCTCTGCGTGCTCATCGTGCGCCTTCAATAGATACTTGGCCATCGTTGGGACGATGGTTCTTGAAAGCAGATACGAAGCGAGCATGGCGAAGACTACGGCCTCCGCCAGTGGAACAAAGAGATATCTGGCGACTCCGCTGAGGAAGAACATCGGTACAAACACGATGCAGATACTCAACGTGGAAACGAATGCCGGTACCGCGATCTGGGCCGCTCCATCCAGGATGGCTTGTTCGATCTCCTTGCCTTCCTCCAGATTGCGATTGATGTTTTCGATCTCGACCGTTGCGTCATCGACGAGGATGCCGACCGCAAGTGCCAGACCTCCCAGCGTCATGATATTGATCGTCTCTCCGAGCGCGCTCAGCGTGATGATGGAGCACAGGATCGACAGGGGTATCGAGATCGCGATGATGATCGTGCTGCGCCAGCTGCCCAGGAAGATCAGGATCATGATGGCAGTCAAACATGCGGCAATGATCGCCTCCCTAACGACTCCATTTATCGAAGCGCGCACAAAGATGGATTGATCGCCGATGGGAGTGATGCGGAGTGCTTCGGGCAGCGTAGCGGCGACCTGTGGCAGCAGGCCGCGAATTCCTTTCACGATATCCAGAGTTGACGTATCCCCGGATTTCAGTACCGTCATTAATGATCCGCGCTGCCCATCAGAACGAACAATATTGGTCTGCGGCGGGAAGCCATCGCGAACGTGGGCGACATCCCGAATAAAGATGGGAGTGCCGTTGACTACTTTGATTGGCGCGTTGTTCAGTTCGTCTACCTTGCCAGGGCTGCCGTTGATCTCGACGTTGTACTCAAACTGCCCCATTTTGGTTGTGCCTGAGGGCAGGATCAGATTTTGATTGCCGATGGCGTTGGTCACATCCGACGGCGCAAGTCCTTTCGCCTGCAACGCCTGCGTGTCAAGGTCGACCTGGACCTGGCGTTGCTTACCGCCGTATGAGTAAGGGATCGCTGTGCCCTCAATCGTGATCAACTGCGGGCGAAGGAAATTCTGTCCCACGTCATTGAGTTCCTGTTCGGAAAGCCCCTGCCCAGAGAGGGCTAGCTGAAGGATAGGAACGCTGGATGCATTGTAGGCGATGACCAACGGCGGAGTTGTGCCAGGCGGAAGCTGCCGCAACTGGGTTTGCGAAACGGCGGTGACCTGAGCGATAGCCGTACCTATGTCTACATGCGGCTGAAAGAAGATCTTGACCACGGCGATCCCGTTCAGCGACTGGGATTCAACGTGTTCGATGTTGTTGACCGTGGTGCTGAGCGTCCGCTCGGTAATAGTCACGATCCGGCCCGCCATCTGGTCGGCGGAGAGCCCGGAGTACTGCCACACGATACTGACAACTGGAATGTTAATGTTGGGAAAGATGTCCGTCGGCGTGCGCAGGATCGTGACTGGTCCCAAGATCAACAGCAAAATGGACAAGACCACAAACGTATACGGGCGCCTTAAGGCTAGACGAACAATCCACATGAGACTTCCTTGCGGTCAAACGAGCGTTCGAGTGGAGCTGTAATACGCTGTGAAATCAGAGCATTACAGCCAAAGTCAGAATTATCGATAATCGACAACCTTCCTTTAGACGTCCCACAACACTCCCAGGATGCGAAATTGTTTGAGGAAATTCTCTGTATCGACTGATTGCCAGGGGAAGCACTGAAACGGATAACTTGTGATTACAGTAGCCATTCGAACACTCGGACTGAATTCGACCACTTCCGACACCCCGCGTTATAAGACAACAGGACATCGTAGATGAATTCGGGCCCTTTTCTTTCCTGGCTCGTTCAGTCAACAGTGATCGATGCGACTCCGTTTATTCATGACGAAGTGCGGTCGACGGCTCGATTCTTGTAGCACGCCGGGCGGGGATGTAGCATGCTGCGGCCGCAACGACAAAGATGACGAGCGAGCCCATGACATACATTTCGGGGTCGGAAGGTTGGATGCCGAACAACAGGCTGTGGAGCACGCGCGCGAGCACGATGCCTGCGACGATACCCATTGCAATGCCACTGCCTGCCAGAAGCAGGCCTTCGGACATGATCATTTTGAGCACGCCGTTGCGATCAGCTCCCAGCGCCATGCGAATCCCAATCTCAGGGGTTCGCTGAACGACATTGAAGGTAAGCGCGCCGTAGATACCAATGCACGCCAATAAAACTCCCAAGCCACCGAAGATACTGAGAAGGACGGAGCTGAACCGGCGCTGGCTTACCGTGTCATCGAGAATTTCCTGCATCCGAAGAACGTCGTAGACGGGAAGACCCTTATCGACCCTCCATATCTGTTGTTTGATGGCCGCCGTGAGGGAGTCGGGGTCGATGTTGGAGCGCACGGAGAGAGTCAGGTGGGTGAAGTCCGACATGGGCCGTGTGATCTCCGGCCGCGGCTGGTCTTCCAGGGAGAGTTGACGCGCGTTTCCCTGAACACCGATGACGGTGTAGCGAATGGGTGACACTCCTGGTTTCGGAGAGCCGACACTCAAGATATGTCTACCGATAGCGTCCTGACCGGGCCAAAGCTTTGCCGCCAGGGCTTGATTGACAACGATGACGGGTTGACTCTGCTGTAGCTCGTCGCTAGTAAATGTTCTACCTGAAACGAGTGGAATACCCAGAGTCGCGAAGTAGTCCGGAGAAGTGATGCCGCGCATGTCGGCGGTCGGTTCACTGCCTCGCGTTGGGGCCGGCCAACCCTCCACGGCGAACTTCATCAAGCGAATGCGGGTCATTGGCAGGCCATCGGAGAAACTGGCTGACTTGACTCCGGGAAGGCTGGTGATGCGGTCAAGAACGGCGCGACAAAATGTCGCCGACGCGTCTTTTGAAGGATAACGTGCGGGTGGAAGGCTGAACTGCATGGTCAAAACGTGATCGGCACGAAATCCGGGGTCAACTGCCATCACATGACGAAGACTGCTCATCAGAAATCCGGCGCCGATCAAAAGCACAGTTGCAAGGCTGACTTCGACGACCACGAGTCTTGCGATCAAGCGTCGCGAGTTTCGGTAACCTGCCTCGCCGGATTGTTTGATCACTGAGTTGGCGTCGGTGCGGGAGACACGAAGCGCTGGGATGATACCGAAGAGGGCGGCCGCAAGGAAGCTGATCAGCATTGTGAAAAGTAAAACGGGTATGCCGAGGTGGATGCTCTCCGGCCTAAGAACTCCTGCCGGTTTCAATGCGGGGATCGCTTTGATACCGGCGTAGGCGACCGCGAGGGCGAGGACGCCGCCGAGAAAACTCAATACCGCGGATTCCATGAGGAGCTGTGCGATGAGATCTCCGCGACTCGCGCCGAGAGCTCTGCGAATGCCAAGATCGCGCTGACGATTGGTGGCACGGCTGAGCACGAGGTTGCTGAGATTCGAGCATGAGATGAGCAAGACCAGACCGACTGCGGCGGAGAGGACACAGAGATTTCGACGCAATTGCTGTCCGACATCTTCGAGATAGATGGGGAAGATGTTAACCCCAAAGCCGGCATTTGGAATGGGGTTATGATCCTGAAGGTTGCGCGCGATTGCATCCATCTCCACGCGGGCCTGTTGCAGGGTGGCCCCGTGGGCGAGACGGGCGAAGACGAGCATCTTGCGCCGATTGAGTTCCTCCAGGTTGCCCTGGGCGGTGACGTCATCCGGAATCCAAATAGCGGGCTTCCGCTGGTCGGAACCTTCTCGCGTCGAAGGCAGATAGAAGTTTGCCGGGAGCACACCGGCAATCGTGTATACGGAATCGTTCAACGTGATGGGCTGGCCGATCACACTGCGATTGCCGCCGAAGTGGAGCTGCCAATAAGAATCGCTTAACACGGCGATGCGAGCATTCCCCGGATCGGCCGCCACAGACGCAAAGGTCGTTCCCAACGCTGGGTTGACGGAAAATACCCGGAAGAAGTTGGCGGAAACGCGGGCGCCTTCGATGCGCTCCGGTTCGCCGGCACCAGTGCGGTTCAGATTGACGCTTTCAAATCCGGCGATGTCCTCGAACGATTTTGCCTGCCTGACCCACTCAACAAAGTTCGCATGTGAGACGGGAACGCGTTCTCCAATCGACGTTCCAAGAGCGTGGTTTTTCTCCCACAGAACGACGAGGCGGTTGGGGTCGCCATAGGGGAGCTGTCGCAACAGGACGGCGTCGATGACGCTGAAAACCGCAGTATTTGCGCCGATTCCAAGCGCCAGGATTGCGATGACGAGCACCGAAAATGCGGGAGCATTTCGCAGCACGCGCAAGGCGATTTTCAAGTGCTGCACGAGAAGGCGGGCACGAAAGGTGTCGGTCATGGACGTGGTCTCGGAGGAAAGTCGGACGACATGGGGCGGGCGGGATAGTGTGGTTTATAGACGGCCGTTGAATAACTTTAGTTTCTCATCCTGGAGATGAGGTTTGCATTTTGCGTTGCGAGGGACGGGTGAGGGGATGCAATAATGCGAGGATGAGTGTACAGGTTTCTTCTGGGTTGGACCGGCGGGGTTTTCTCGGCGTGTGCTCCGTGGTGGGGCTGGGACAGACGTTGTTGCCGGGTGCGTTGTTTACCCTGGCAACCCAGGCGAAGGCGCAGAGCTCGCCGATAGTCGGCGGCGGCGAAGTTAAGGCCAGCACCGATGGCATGGCGAAGATTACGCCCGAGATGATCGATGCAGCGGCAGCGATTGCCGGCATGAGCGTCACGGATGAGCAGAAGAAAATAATGGTCGAAGGGCTGGAGCAGTTGCGGAAGTCTTACACTGCGATTCGGGATTTGAAGATGCCGAACAGCGTGGCTCCGGCGTTTGTGTTCGACCCTATGCCGGGAGATATGGTTCTCGATACGGTGAAGAAGCCGCTGAAGATTAGCGCTACGCCGGATGTAAGGGCGTTAACGGCGACTGTCTCGGCGGGGGTTGCCGGAGATTCGGATGCGTTGGCGTTTGCTTCAGTGCGAGAGCTGGCGGAGCTGGTAAAGACGCGGAAGGTGACATCCGTCGCGTTGACGAAGATGTACCTTGCGCGGCTGAAGAAGTACGACCCGCAGCTGCATTTTGTGATCACGCTGACGGAAAACCGCGCGATGGAACATGCTGTAACAGCAGATAAGGAGATTGCCGTAGGTAAATATCGTGGGCCCTTGCACGGAATTCCGTGGGGCGGGAAGGATTTGCTGTCGGTCAAGGGCTACCGAACGACTTGGGGCGCCGGTGGGTTCGAGGAACAGAAATTCGATTATGACGCTACGGTGGTAACGCGGTTGGATGAAGCTGGGGCGATTCTGATTGCGAAGTTGTCGATGGGTGCTCTGGCGCAGGGCGATCTATGGTTCGGCGCACGGACGCGGAACCCCTGGAACAAGCGGCAGGGGTCGAGCGGATCGTCAGCGGGAAGTGCAAGCGCTGTAGCTGCGGGGTGTGTGGGATTTGCGCTGGGCACTGAGACGCTCGGATCTATCTCGTCGCCTTCGACTCGCTGCGGGTGTACTGGGTTACGGCCTACGTTTGGCTTTGTGCCGAAGACCGGTGCAATGGCTCTGAGCTGGACCATGGATAAGATTGGGCCAATCTGCCGGGCAGTGGAGGATTGCGCGCTAGTGCTGTCGGCGATCTACGGCCAGGATGGTCATGATCTTTCGGTGCAACCTGCAGCGTTCAATTGGGATACGAACTTCAACTGGAAGACGCTGCGGGTGGGATATATCAAGAGTGCGTTCGACGCCCCGACTTTACCGGCGGGAGCATCGGAGGGGCAGAAGAGAAACTTCGAACGCCGAGTCTACGATGCAAAGTATGCGACGACGGCGGTTGATGAGTTGCGCAATATGGGCGTGAAACTGATTCCTGTCGAGATGCCGGACTTTCCGTTCGGCGCGATCGTTCCAGTGCTCGAGGCGGAAGGTGCGGCGGCGTTCGATGACTTAACGCGGAGCGGACGAGACAAATTGCTGACCGGGCAGCTGCCTTTCGACTGGCCGAATCAGTTTCGCATTGCGCGGTTTTATTCCGCAGTGGACTACATCCAAGCGATGCGAGCGCGGACGCTGGCGATTGCTGAAATGGAGAAGGTATTTGCACAGGTTGACGTGATTGTTACGCCCTCGCAGGGCAACCAGCTGCAGGCCACGAATCTGACAGGGCATCCGGCGGTTATTGTCCCAAATGGAATTCGCGGTGATGGCGCTCCGAAGAGTGAAAACGAGGAGGATGGTGCACTGGCAAATGTGGGTGGCCCTGGGACGCCGGTGAGCCTGACGTTTCTTGGACGGCTATATTCCGATGCGCGGCTGGCGGCGTTCGCCAAGGCGTATCAAGACGCGACGAGCTTTCACCTGCAGCATCCGAAGCTGGGCTAGGTGGCCGGATGAATGTGCTGGTGGAGGCGCGAGGGCTCGTGAAGGAGTACAGAGCGGGGCATCGCGTGGTGAACGATGTCTCGTTTGCAATTCGCAAGGGTGAGACGCTGGGTTTGGTAGGGGAGTCGGGTTCGGGCAAGAGCACGATTGCGCGGATGCTGCTGCGACTGGTGGAACCTACGGCAGGTCAAGTGAGATATGAAGGGCGCGACTTGCTTGCTGCGAGTTCCCAAGAGATGCGCGGGATGCGGCGGCGCATGCAAATTGTGTTTCAAGATCCCTATGCGGCACTGAATCCGAGGATGCGCGTGCGGGAGATTCTGACGGAACCTTTTGCGATTCATAACGAGATGCCGGCGGATGGCCTTGCGGCGAGGCTGGCCGAGATGCTGCGAACAGTGGGTATGGATGGCTCCGCGCTTGAGCGGTTTCCGCATGAGTTCAGTGGTGGGCAGAGGCAGAGGATCAACATTGCTCGTGCTCTGGCGTTGCGACCGGAGTTTCTTGTTCTTGACGAGCCGGTCAGTGCGCTGGACGTTTCGGTGGCAGCACAGGTGGTAAACCTGCTGCGTGAACTACAACGAGAGGATGGCCTGACCTACCTGTTTATCTCCCATTCGATGCCGCTGATGCGTTACCTGTGCGACCAGGTGGCAGTGATGCAAGGGGGCCGTCTGGTTGAAATAGGTGGCTGTGAAGAGGTCTGTGATGCTCCTCAGGAGGAGTACACGCAGAAACTAATTACCGCGACTCCGGAGATACCCACTTCGCTGGAAGATGGCCGACGGTGACTGAGTCCGCTAACCGAAAGATGGCTGCTCCTAGGTCGTCGCTACAATGGAAGATGGATGATCTCGACATTTAGTACACATTGGCACTACGTCTGGCTTGTCGTCGCCTCGTTTATTGCGGGCGTGATGAATGCGATGGCAGGTGGCGGGTCATTTATTTCGTTTCCGGCGATGCTGTCGATTGGGGTCGCGCCGATCCAGGCAAACGCCACGAATACGGTTGCGCTGTGGCCTGGACAGTTGACTTCGGTGGCAGCTTTGCGGGGGGATCTGCGGCGCGATTTGCTACCGGTTGTATGTGCCGCCTCGGTCTTGGGTGGCGTGAGCGGAGCAGTGATTCTGTTGAATACCCGGCAAATTACGTTTTTGCACCTGGTGCCCTGGCTGCTGCTGATCGCTTCCCTGCTGTTCGGAATCAGTGGTCCGGTGTCGCGTTGGCTGCGAATGCGGTCGTCGGAACCGCATATAGTGAAAGCGCCGGCGGTGGTGCCTTTGTTCTTCGTACTGCTGCCGGTGTGTTTCTATATCGGATATTTCGGCGCCGGCGCCGGCTTTTTGATTATGAGCGCGCTTGCGCTGTTTGGCGTGGAGGAGATGCATACGCTGAACTCGCTAAAGGTGCTGGCCGCCTGCCTCTCCAATTTTTGCGCTGTCATTACGTTTGTGTTCAGCGGTGCAGTGATCTGGCACTATTGCCTGATCTCGATGGTATTTGCCGGAGTGGGTGGCTATGTCGGTGCTCAGTACGCGAGACGAATGAATGCGGATGTACTGCGGACAACCGTCGTAATCACTGGATGCGTGATGGCCGCTTACTTTTTCTGGAAGAATGGTTGATGGGTGAGGCGGGAGACGCGGCTATGAGTCATGAGGGAATTCGGATCGTAAACGCCGAGCAGGCTCGGCGAGAGGATATAGAGAACGAGCAGATGCCTTCGGACGTCGTAACTCCGAAGAAGGTGCGAGTGAAGAAGACCGAAGGGACGGGTGTCGAAATCGACTGGAAGGACGGGCATCAGAGCGCGTGGTCTTTTGTATGGCTGCGCAACGCTTGTCCCTGCGCCACCTGCCATGAGGAACGCGAGAAGACGGGAAGGCTGCCAGGAGTACCAAAACCAAAAGAGCAGACGCTACTGACGATGTATGAGGCCCCTGCGAAGCCGTTGGAGGTGACACCGGTGGGCAAGTATGCACTGAGGTTCAAATGGAACGACGGGCACGAGAGCGGGATCTATTCCTGGGAGTACCTGCGTCGAGTGTGCCAGTGCGAGATGTGCATCAAACGATAGGCATTGCAACCAAGAACAAAGCTTCTTGATTGTTTCGATCTGCGAAAGAGATGTAAGATGGGCGGCATCCAGGATGACACCCCCATGAACCGCCCGATACACTTTGAGATCCCACATGAACGCGCAATGAAGTTTACGAAAAAGTATTTGGTATGGAAGCTTGAGCGGTGGGATGGGCCAATGGAATTCTAGAACATTTCGACGGGAGACAGTCAGCCTGGGATCAACGGTGGCCTGATGAGGCGGCGGGATCCGGCCCAACCTTGCGCGAATACGATGGGTGTTCTGAACCTGGACTCAACGAATCAATGTAATCGAAGAGGCGGCGGCTTGTATGTGGTGCCGAAGATGCCAATACCGAACGTGGGTAGCGGGCATACTTCAAAGATTCCGAGGGCCATACTTTTGGAATGGTGCAGGCCGATCCAACACGAAGCTAAACCAGCGAGCTTAGGAAATCCTCGCCAGGGCATCCTGGACATTGTCTGCGACGAAAAGCAATTCTCGACTCGTTCGCTTGAGCATACCTTCAACGACGCAATGATCGAGAAAGATTAGAAGCTTGTCGTAAAAGCCATTTATGTTGAGCAAAAGTATGGGCTTGGCATGGATCTTGAGGGTATGCCAGGCGAGGACTTCGAAGAGTTCTTCAAACGTGCCGAAGCCACCGGGTAGTGCGATGAAGGCGTCGGCTTTCTCTCCAATCAGCGCCTTGCGGGTGTGCATTGTGCTCGTGATATGGAGTTCAGTGATGCCGTGGTGTGCCACCTCGAGATCGACGAGAACTTCGGGGATAACCCCGATGACATGTCCGTCTGCAGCCAACGCCGCCTCCGCGACCGTCTTCATCAGGCCGACGTTGGCCCCGCCGTAGATTAGGCCGATTTTGCGGGCGGCAAGACCTCGGCCCAGCTCCTCAGCCGCAGTTCGATAGGAGACGTGGGCGCCGTTGGCGGACGCACAGAAGACTGCGACGTTGCGAATCATGGAGACAAGGATATCAAGTGCCGTAAGCAGAATGTCACAGTGAAAAGAGAGTAAGGCCGACCGGAGCTTTGAGGCAAGGCGATCGGCCTTGGAGGAATGTGAGGAACCGCGTTTCTACTATTCGTTGTTGATGAGGACTTAACGGATGACGATCGTAGCACCGTTATGATCCTTGATCACCTCTTCGATGAGCGAACCTGCCGGGTGATTCGGAGTGGTGCTGTTGGCAACGATGCGAGTACCGACTTCGAGATTCAAGCTGACCGGTTTACCTGGGTCGAGTGTCATCACCTTATCGCCTACCTTGACTTCCATTGGAGAACCGGAGTCATTGCGAAGACTAAGCTTCACCGTGGACGACTTTGTTTTGGCGAACATGGCGTGAACAGGAGATGAGACGCCTGCAGGAGCGGCATAGACGGCCGGAACAGCAAGGAAAGAGGTAACAACAACTGCGACAGTAAGACGATTGAGACCCTTCATATTTAGCTCCCGATATTTTCTAAATTCGACGGGAGTTTTCTGCCATGGTTCAGAAAGCTCGTCGTTGAAGAAGGTACGCAGGCTTTTCGCGGATAGTTCCCCGAAAAGCGATTGAAGTTTTGATTTGTTGCATAAGAGTTAATTGATTCGATGCCCGTCCACGAGAAGACAAAACCGTTCGGCAGTGGACAGACGAATCATTTTGGATCGTTTTAGGGATGAATGAACTTTGAGCAGGGACATAGAGCTTAAAATAGATGTGGAGCGTGTGAGAGTTGAGTCAACTTCTGAACAATATGAATCCTCAGCAACAGGAGGGAATCCAATCGGTCGACGGACCAGTGCTCCTACTCGCGGGTGCTGGATCTGGTAAGACCCGCGTAATCACGCATCGCATCGCTTATCTAATTCAAGAGCGAGGTGTAGCTGCAGACTCGATCTTGGCAGTGACGTTTACGAACAAAGCTGCCAAGGAGATGGCTGAACGCGTGGATAAGATTTTGGGGCACAGCTCCCTGGCGAAGCCGACGCTAGCTACATTCCACAGTTTTTGTGTTCGCGTGCTGCGGCGCGATATCGAAGCACTGCGCGTCGGCGGAGTGGGATTGACGCGAACCTTTGCTATTTATGATGAAGCAGATCAGCAGGCCGTAGTAAAACAGGCGCTGAAGCGGTTAGCAATCGATGACAAATCGCTCAAGCCTCGGGTGGCGCTTGGGAGGATCTCGTGGGCGAAGAACCACATGATCGATCCGCAGGAGTATTTTCTTGCAAGCACTAATCCCATGGAGGAGAAGATTGCGCACATCTTCGAGATCTATAAGAAGGAACTGTTCAAGGCCAACGCACTGGACTTCGACGATCTTCTACTGGAGACGGTGCGGCTGTTGAAATCTTCCAACGAGACGAGAGAAAGGTACAACCGGCGTTACAAATACATTTTGATCGATGAGTATCAGGATACGAACCGGCCGCAGTACGAATTGATGAAGCTGCTGGCGGGGTCCAGTGGAAATGTTTGTGTTGTGGGTGATGAGGATCAGTCGATTTATAGTTGGCGCGGCGCAGACATCAAGAACATTCTTGAGTTTGAGAAGGACTTTCCCGGAACCAGGACAATTCGACTGGAACAGAACTACCGCTCCACCCAGATGATTCTGGAAGGTGCAAGCGCGGTAGTCGCGCACAATACGCAACGCAAGGGGAAAAACCTTTGGACCGCGCGCGACGGTGGCTCGCTGATCGGCTATTATGAGGCGCCGGACGGGGAAAATGAGGCGCTATTTATAGCTGATCGCGTACAGAAATATCTGCGCGTGGCCGGTGCGCAGGATGAGTCGCCGCGGTGTGCCGTGCTGTACCGAACGAACTCACAGTCTCGACTGGTAGAAGAGGCACTGCGACGGTATCAGATTCAATATCACATGGTCGGTGGGTTCTCGTTCTACGACCGCGCTGAGGTCAAGGATATTCTGAGCTATCTGAAGCTGGTACAGAATGTGCATGACTCGGTCGCACTGGGCAGGGTGGTCAACTCGCCGCCGCGCGGGATCGGAAAGACGACGTTGGAGACTCTGGAGCGGATGGCTTTGTCGAGCGGCATGAGTACCTGGGAGGCAATCGGGCGAGCTATCTCCGATCAATTGCTGGCGCAACGGGCACTGGTGGCGCTGAGTGGGTTCAGACGGCTGATTGAAGACGCTAGGGCGATGCTGGGACCCGGATTTGCGGAAAAGTTGACTGCGGATCTGACCGAGAATGGAGGCGCCTCCCTACCCTCGGGCGCGCCCGACGATACGGACATCTCATCTGAGTTTGGTGCGGATACTGAGGAGGAAATCGCGCTGGCTGGCGAGGAGATTGAGAATACAGGCGCGGATACTTCGTTCGATACGAGCTTTAACTTCGGGTTTGACTTTGGACCTAGTGAAGAAGTCTCCACGATTGCCCCGGTGAACGCTACCGACTCCGATGCCTCCCATGGGATCAATGCGGCGAGCTTCAATCCGTTTGCACCGGTTGTGTTCAAGAGGTCAGCTGGCACAACCCTAGAGAGGGCCGCCGAGAACAGGATGGAGGATGAGAAGCCTGCTTTTCGTAAACCGGGGGATGCAGCGACGCTTCCGGAACTGATCAAGTTTTTGAATGACCGGAGTGGGTATATTCGTGCGCTTGAAGAAGAGGCTACACCCGAGTCTTTTTCGCGAATCGAGAACTTGAAGGAACTGGCGAATGCGGCGCAGGATGCACAGGAACGCGGAGAGACGCTACATGAGTTTCTGGACCACGCAGCACTGGTGAGTGACGCCGATAGCTACAACGAAGAGGCCAAGGTGACTCTGATGACGCTCCATGCGGCGAAGGGATTGGAGTTTCCCCTAGTGTTTTTGACCGGGATGGAGGAAGGACTCTTTCCACACTCACGGACATTGACCGATCCTACCGGACTGGAAGAAGAACGCCGGCTCTGCTATGTCGGGATGACGCGCGCGATGGATACGCTGGTGATGACACGAGCACGGTACCGGCGGAGGTATGGGAACGACACGCCGGAGGCGAGCATCGCTTCGCGATTTCTGGAAGAAGTGCCGGCCCGGCTGGTGGAGGATCTGGGGAGTCCACCCGCGAAGCCACAGTTTTCGGGATCGGAGTACGGATCGGGCTATAGAGGGATATATGCCACACCGTATCAGAAGGCGAAGCCGTTCGGTCGCTCGAATGCAGAGGAAGGCGAGCGGCATTACAGCTATGAGGATGAGGATCAGAGCGGGGAACGGGCTCCGGCTCGAGCGACTGGGTTGCCTGCGGTGAATCGTCGGGTCGGATATGGGGGCAAAGCGGCGGCGGGGCAGTCGCTGGACAACATCGCGAGCTTCTTTGCCGCGCGAGGACAAAAGATCTCGCGGCCCAAGTTGGAGGTTGAAGCGCCGACAGGCAAGACGGGATTGAAGCAGGGATCGCGAGTCCGGCATCCGAAGTATGGCGAGGGAACGGTGTTTCGGCGTGAAGGCGATGGGGATGACGCGAAGATTACAGTACAATTTCAACAGCACGGCGTGAAGAAGCTGGTGGAGAAGTTCGCCAAGCTGGAACGCCTCTAGAATTTCGAAAATCGCAACAAAAGAGAGATTGGCAAGATACATGGCAAATACCAAGAGCATTACGGACAAAGACGAGCGCAAAAAAGTAAAACGTGCAGCACGAAAGAAGGCGGCACCAAAAGGCCCGCGCACTGGCGCTCGTGGCGCAAACAAGGCCAAGGTCAGGAAGGCCTCTCGCGGCCAGAGCAAGCGGTAAGCATTCCGCTGGGCCATAATTTCCTGGGTCAGGAACGCTGAGCTATTCAGTTCCGCACTCCTGACTCGGGGCATGGTGGCGGTCTCGCTCAGATTCTGAAACACATTGCAATTGAAACGCCCCGCACCAATTCTTCTGTAGCAGGAGCGAGCGCGCTGGCCAGGCAAATCTTTCGAACCAAGTCGATCGACAAGCTGATCTTTGAATCGGAGAGGCCGGAGCACGCGTTGAAGAAGACACTGGGTCCGGTGTCGCTGACCGCGCTGGGGATTGGAGCAGTGATTGGGTCAGGCATCTTCACCGTGATCGGCACGGCAATTGGTGGCAACCCTGCGAAGGTTGCTGACTGGAAGGGGTCGCCGATCCTTGACCTGATCGTCGGGTGGCTTCATCACACAAGTGGTGCGGTGGCGGGACGTCCCGGCGCCGGGCCCGCCCTGGCGCTTTCGCTTGTACTGGTGGCTATCGTCTGCGCGTTGACGGGACTCTGCTATGCGGAACTGGCATCAATGATTCCAATTGCAGGCTCTGCGTACACGTATACCTATGCGACGCTGGGCGAGTTGATTGCCTGGGTCATCGGTTGGGACCTCATCCTCGAGTACGCGTTCAGCAACATGAGCGTCAGCGTGGGATTCGCGGCTCATCTGGTGGCGTTGATGGAGTGGTTTGGCGTACCGCTGTCACCGAAGTGGCTGTCACCGGCGTACCTGCCGCTTGGCCTCCAGGATCTGCAGGGCAGGGACATTTACCCGAGCGGATGGCATGCTGGATTCAACATTCCAGCCTTCCTTATCGTGCTGCTGCTAACAGTCGTGCTGGTGCGCGGCATTCGCGAATCGGCGCGAACCAACAACATCATGGTGCTGGTGAAGATTTCGGCGATTTTGCTGTTCGTCTTCTTTGGTCTGAGCTTTATTCATCCGGCAAACTACACGCCCTTCTCGCCCAATGGATGGTCGGGGGTGCTGGCCGGCGGGTCGATCATCTTCTTTACGTATATCGGGTTCGATTCGGTCTCGACGGCCAGCGAGGAGTGCAGTCACCCCCGGCGAGATGTGCCAATCGGAATTCTGGCGACGCTGCTGACCTGCACGCTGCTGTACATTGGGGTGGCGGTGGTGCTGACGGGTATGGTGCCTTGGCTGTCGGTGGCGGGGGATGCCGCTCCGGTGGTGAATGCTCTGAAGCGGGTGGCTTTGACGCCGGGGGGACAGAGGCTGCATTGGGTGCAGCTGGCGGTGCTGATTGGTGCGCTGGTGGGCATGATCTCTTCGATCCTGGTGTTTCAGTTGGGCCAGGCGCGAGTCTGGTTCGCCATGTCGCGGGACCGGTTGCTGCCGGATGTCTTCAGCAGGGTACATCCGCGGTTTCGGACGCCGGCGTTCGCGACCTGGGTCGCTGGCTTGTTAGTGGCAATTCCGGCCGGCCTGTTTGATGTGGGGACGTTCGCGGAGATGTCGAACATCGGCACGTTGTTCGCGTTTGTGCTGGTTTCTGTCGGGGTCGTTGTGCTGCGCTACAGGGAGCCAGAGCGTCATCGTGGGTTTCGGGTGCCGTTTGGACCAGTGATTCCTATCCTGTCGGTGGTTTTCTGCATACTATTGATGGCGGGTTTGCCGGCAATTACTTGGGTTCGGTTCTTTGTCTGGCTGATCGTTGGGTTGGTGGTTTACGTCTTCTATAGCCGCAAGCGGAGTGAGTTTTACGCGCCCGAAGCCTAGGATAGAGAGATGGCTCGCAAACAGACGAGACAGGATTCCGAGATTGACGTGGTGGATTGGCTGCGGAAGCTGCCAAAGTGCGAGCTGCATCTGCATCTGGAGGGGACGATCCAGCCGGAGACGCTGCTGGAGTTGAGTCGGCAGCATGATCCGGAGCCCTTGACTCCCGAGGCGGCTAAGCGACTTTATGTCTATGAAAACTTTTTGGGGTTTATGGACTCGTTCAAGGCGGTTTCCGCGCGGTTGAAGGGGCCAGATGACTATGAATTGATCACGTACAACATGATTCGCGAGCTGGCGGCCCAAGGGGTGGTGCATGCCGAAGTGTATGTCTCGTTCGGGATCATTTATTACTGGAAGCAGGCCGATGTTGAGCCGTACGTGGAGGCGATCGAACGCGGGCGGGTGCGTGGGGAGAGGGACTTCGGGACTACGGTGTTGTGGTTGATCGATGCGGTGCGGCACTTTGGCGCAGACGAGGGGGCGAAGGTATTTCGCAAGGCGGCGGAGTTGCGAGCGCAATACCCGAGCATTGTGGGGATCGGTATCGGCGGCGATGAGGCGCGCGGGAGTGCGGATTTGTTCCGTGAGTCGTATGCCGAGGCTCGGGCGGCGGGGCTGCGTCTGACGGCGCATGCGGGAGAGACGATGGGGCCGGAGAGCATATGGGCGGCGATCAATATCGGGGCGGAGCGTGTGGGCCATGCCCTGTCGGCGCGGAACGACGGGGAGTTGCTGGACGTGCTGGCGGAGAAGCAGATTCCGCTGGAGTTGAACGTGACCAGCAACATCCGGACTGGATGCTGCAAGAGCTTCGATGAGCATCCGGTGAAGATGTACTTCGAATCGGGTTTGATGGTGACGATCAACTCGGACGACCCGCCGATGTTTGGCAGCAATCTGCTGGAAGAGTATGTGCTGGTGCAGGAGCGGTTCGAGTTTTCGCTGGAGCAGATGCGCGAGCTGGCGGCGAATTCCGTGGAAGCTAGCTTTCTGCCACCGGAACGGAAGCTCGAGCTGCTGCGGCGGGTGGAGCAGTACGGGTGGTGACCCTCCCCTCCCCCAAATGTTCGCAAAGTCTTCATTTCACTTGATTTAGGTTTGGACTCTGGATTTTTGCGTGTTGGGTAAAGTCCTGATTTTGTTGGGATTTGCTGTCAATGATTTAGGCAAAGTCTTCATTCCAAATAAGTAAAGCCCCGGCTGGGGGGCTTTTGTCCTGGTTTTCTTTCCTGGTTTTTCTCTACTGTTTTAAGTATAGCGGATTGAGGCTAACTAACCTGCCAACTCTATGTCCTTTGTTTGAGGGAGTTAGGTGGTTTTGGGGCTTGACATGCGATTTTTGGGCAGAAAACAGCAAAAAATAAATGCGGCCCGCTGCCGCTTTCTCCCGTCTCCATTGCGCGCGCTGAACTGTGTGCCTGAAGATCAGGATGTCCGCGTATTCGGACGGTGATGCCGGACGCGAGATACGGACGAGGTGTCATCATGATCGAATCTTCTGACTTTCGGACTGCGAAAATACCGCTCAACGGAGCCGGCCATATGCCCGTGCTCGGGTTTGGCACCTTGATTCCCGATTCAGCCGTGACAGTAAGTGCTACCAGAGACGCGCTGCAAGCCGGTTTTCGACACTTCGATTGTGCGGAGCGATACCGGAACGAGCATGAAGTAGGCGAGGCGTTACAGGCAGGCCTTGCCGCTGGGGGGATTGCGCGCGAGGACATCTTCGTCACAACAAAATTATGGAATACCAATCATCGGCCTGAACGCGTGGAACCTGCCTTCGATGCGAGTCTGGACAGACTCAAGCTCAACTATCTCGATCTCTACCTCATTCACACTCCGTTTGCGTTCCAACCGGGGGACGACCAGGATCCGCGAGATCAAAACGGCAACGTCCTTTACGATCGCGGCGTGACTTTGCTCGACACCTGGAGAGCGATGGAAAGTCTCGTAGACCATGGCAGATGCCGTGCCATCGGACTGTCGGACATCGGCTTGAACGAACTCTTGCCCCTCTACGAATCTGCAAGAATCAAGCCGGCTGCGGTGCAAGTTGAGTCGCATCCGTATCTGCCGGAGACGGAGCTTCTGCAAATCTGCAAGGAGAAGGGGATTGTGTTTTTGGCCTTCGCACCATTGGGTCACGGGATGAGGCCGGGGCTGCTCGAAGATCCAGTCATTTCAGCAATTGCCGCGCGGGTTGGAAAGACGCCGGCACAGGTGCTACTGGCATGGGCGGTGCAGCGCGGCACGGCTTTGCTGACCACGCCTAAAACTGCGGATCGCGCGAGGGAAAATTTCGACATCTCTGCGCTCCCGGAAGACGCGTTTGACGAAATCAATCGCATTCAGACTAGGCAGAGGCTGAATGAAGTGGTGAAGACCGGCAGCCCAGGTTTCATTCCACGAGGTGGATCATGAAAGCCAAACCGCACTTGGAGGCAGTTCGTGCAAGAGGAACAAATACGTGAAGCTCTGAACGCGCACTGGCAGGCGTCGGCAGCCGGCGATGCAAACGCGGAACAGGATATTTACGATGACGATGCCATCTGTGATTATCCTCAGTCAGGCGAGCGAATCCTCGGGCGAAGCAATTTGCAGGCCTTGCGGAGTCATCATCCTGGCAAGCCGTCGGGTTTCAATGTCAAGCGAATTCTCGGAAAAGGTGATCTCTGGATCACGGAATACCATCACGTACCAGGGGCGACCAGCAAACACCGTGAGCATATGGAGTTCAGCAAGGGTAAGGTCGTGCACGAGACACAGTATTTCGCGGATCCCTTCGAGGCGCCGGCCTGGCGGAACCAATGGGTTCAGCGGATCGCGTAACGCCGCATTGGGAACCGATTAGTACCGACAAATCGGTGTTTGACGGATCTATTACTGACGAGAAGCGCGTTTCCCAGTACTAATCCTCTGATTCGTAACAGTGCTGTATCGAGTCTGAAAATGTTTCGCAGCAAGGAGGCACGGGGCCTCCCTGCAACGAATCAGGCTATTCCTTCACCACAGACTTTGCGGCCAGAACGCCGTTGAAGCTGTTGCGGTACTGCAGGAAGACGAGCAACCACAGCAAGCAAGCGACGAGCGCCGGAGCAATGCTCGCCGGCGCAAGCGTGAGGTGGAAGGCAAGGATGTTGTACAGTTCCGCCGCAAGCACCGTGAGCGCGAGCGGCACAAAGAAGCCTGAAAACAACAGCAGTCCGCCAATCAACTGCATGGCGAAGAAGAACGCGGCAAAATGTGACGCGCTGATGGCGACGAAGAACTGTATCGCAAGCGGATTTGTCGGCGGTGGCTGGTGGATGAAGTTGAGAAATCCGTTCAGGCCAAAGACCGTAAACATCAGTCCCAGCAGATAGCGCGCAATGACGGCAGCAATCTTCATATGTCGTCTCCCTTAGATCGCCTGCGCGTGCGTTTGCACGGCCTGAAGATGCGGCGCGAGAAACGCATCACGGTCCTGCCCGTAATTGAGCGCGGCGGTTCCACCTGTCGTGAGGAAAGTCGCATCCGTCACTCCGAGGAAGCCAAAGACCGACCGCAGATAGGGCTCGACAAAGTTGAAAGAGGCCATCTGTGTCTGAGCATCATAGATCCCGCCGGTCGCGATGATAAACGTCGCCTTTTTGCCCGTAAGGAGTCCTTTCGGCGTTCCATCCGCATAGGAAAAAGTCCTGCCGACGCGCGCGATCTGGTCGATCCAGAGCTTCAGCACCGAGGGCACACCGAAGTTATGCATCGGCACGCCAAATACGTACTCATCGGCCCGCTCCAGTTCGGTGAGCAGCGTGTCCGAAAGCGCCAGCAGTTCCTTCTGTTGCGGAGTGCGCGCGTCTTCCGGCGAGTAGGCAGCCCCCACCCATTCGGCCGTAACAGGCGGGATCGGGGTTGCGTTAAGGTCGCGGTCGACGATCGTTCCATTCGGGTGCGACGACTTCCATTGAGTAACGAACGCACCGGTAAGCTGACGCGAGACGGATCGCCCATACAGCGGGCTCGAGTTGATGTGAAGAAGTGTGGACATGACGGGAAAACCTCCTAATACGACAATTGATGCGTAATAGACGTTTGTCGATTCAATAAATCAACAAGTGTCGATTAAACATCTAATGCTGTAGAAGAGCTATGCTCTAAGTGCAATGGCAGATGCAGTCCAACTCGTCAATACAGCGGAAAACACGGATCCCCGTGTCCTCCGCAGCCGTCAGATGTTGATGGAGGCGCTACTTAGGTTATTGATCCGTAAGGAGTTCGCGGACATCTCCATCCAGGAGATCGCCGATGAAGCGACCCTGAACCGCGCCACCTTTTACCTCCATTACCCGGACAAGAACGCCCTGCTGCAGGCCATGACAGCCGCTCGCTTCCGCGACCTCATCGCGCGACGCGGCCTTTCCTTCACAAACTGCGATGGCGCGCTGCGAGCCATTGCGCTCGGCGTCTGCGATTATCTTGCCGAGACTACCGGCTGCCCCAGCCAATTGGCAACGATGCCCCTCGAAGGCTCCATCATCCCGGTTGTGGAGGGCATGTTTCAGGAAGGTGCCGAGAAACACGCGATGGTACCTGGCACCGATCCAAAACTGCTTGCAACCACGGCGGCCTGGGCCATCTTCGGCGCTGCGCGACGGTGGTACCTGACTCCCGACCGCATTCCCGCTGAGGAAATGGCTGCCAAGATTGAAGCGATGGTGAAATCGATCTTCCTTACCGCTTCCGTGTAGGTTCGTGGGTGTATTTGACGAACCTCTATGAAAACACCTTCGTAGTGCGTTCGCACAATAAATAAAGTAACCGCAAATCAGCTTCTATGAAGTAACGATCACTACCGATCCTAAGGGTGGACCTGTCGCTCGCCCAATTCTTCGGCGCGTCTTCCGATTCTCTTGAGCACTTCTTCCATCTGGCGCTGCTCCTCGGGCGAGACGTCCTGAAATGCACGTTTGATGAGAGCGGCGTGTTGGCGGAAGATCGGAACGAATACGCGGCGTCCCTTCTCCGTAAGCGAAACAGTGCGAACGCGGCGATCGTTCTCGCTCTCCACACGACTGACCAACCCCTTCTTGTACAGTCGATCCACTGCGACGCTGACAGATCCTGGGTTGAGGTCTACCTTTGGGCCAAGGGCGTTAACGGGCATCGGCCCTTTGTGCAGTAGAACGTCAAGGACCCGGAAATCCGAGTCCCCCAGACCCTCCTTGAGAATAGGAGGCAGAGCAAACTGATAGATCGCCTTGGAAGCCTTCATCATAATGAGCCAGGTGTGAATCGCTTCCGGCGTTTTTCTCGCGCTATCCATAAAAATTGAATCCCTTCCCAGTATAGTCGACATCATATATATCGATATCGATAGAAACGGCATCGATGCGAGTAACCTGAAGAGTGCGGATCGATGGCGACTTTACCTCGTATCAAATTTCGGAAAGCGGCACGTAGCCGCAGAGGAGACGTTATGTCGAACAGGATTCATGAACTGCTAAACCGCAACCTCCAGGAGGTTTTCGGTGAAGGCGACGTCGCCCGCCGTCGTGCGGCAATCGAAGAACTCTACACCGATGACTGCGTCCTCTATGTGCCTCCCGGCGTTTTAGTCGGGCACGACGCATTGGACAAGTTCGCAGGAGACCTGCGTGCGACTCACCCTCACTTCGTGTACACACCTCACGGCGAGCCGCAGGCGCTTCATAACGCCGGCCGTCTGGCGTGGAGGTCCGGACCGCGTGGGGGGAAGCCCGATTACACCGGCCTGGACGTGATCATCGTGCGCGACGACAAGATCGCCGCGCTCTATGTGTTCCTCGATTCCATGCCCTCATGACACAACGGAGTGCTCCCGCTGGGCTCGATCAGGTCGGACAGCTAGAGCATTCCTCAATTTCAAACAAGGAGCAGAAAATGTCTACGATATCAAACACGGTAGCGATTCCCGCCGACGACCCACGACGGAATCTGGTGGTTGCAAACCCGGATAGCAGCAACGCCCAGCATCTCGGAGTCGTGGGCGACACTTACACGATCCTATTGTCCGGAACGGATACTGCAGGTCGATTCACCCTGATCGATATGCACGTTCCTCCCGGAGGCGGCCCTCCCCCGCATCGCCATGATTTCGAGGAGACCTTTATTCTTCTCGACGGTGAACTCGAAGCTACGTTCCGAGGGGAGCAGCGTATTGTGCGCGCCGGAGAAACGATCCACATCCCAGCGAACGCCCCTCACCAATTCCATAACGCCTCGTCGAAGCCGGTGAGAATGCTTTGCATCTGCTCGCCGGCAGGCCAGGAGGAGTTCTTCAAAGAGTTGGGAACAGTGGTTGCGACGCGTACCACGCCGCCTCCCAGGGTCGATGCAGCCGAGGAAGCAGCGTTCATCAGGAAAGCAATGGAACTGGCTCCGAAGTACCGAACCGAACTGCTTAGAGAAGCCAAGTAGCGCCGATTCAGGTGAAGTATGGGGCCCTGAGAGTTGACCGATGCTCGCACGTGCCCATAGGAGCAAATCATGTCCCAGGCGAATCGGCTTGCTCAGGGCTCGGTGTTATTAGATCCCTACGAGGAGAACAAAACCATGGAACGAAATCTCGCCTATCTGCTGCCCGAAAACCTGTATCGGGTCTTCAATGAAACAGATCTCAGCAAAAGGAAGGCAGCTATTGCCAATCTTTGGGACAAGGACGAGATCTTCATCGATCCCGTAGGCGTCGATCAAGGACACGAAAAGCTCAACGCTGCTGTGACGGCTTTCCAGCACCAGTTTCCCGGATCCATGTTTAGAGTTACCTCTCCAATCCAGGAAAACTTCGGCGTTGGACGCGTTTCCTGGGAGTGTGGACCGCCGGCGCCCGCTCTCGAAAAAGGTATCGATGTAGGTAGGATGGAGGATGGAAAACTCGTTTCGCTCTACGTCTTCATCGACTGAACTGTCAAAGGAGATCTATCCCCTTGTCGCTCCGTATTTACTCGGCTCACAACTTCTGCGACAGCGCGATGACATAAGAGGCGAACACGCGTTGGGGATTTGGCATCAATGGACACGACTATTCACAGGGTTGAACTTCTGGGAAAATATCTTTAGCACGCTGGAACGACCTTAAGTTCTCCCCTGACGAGGTCTCACCATGGAACGCCGTGATTTTTTGAAACAGAGCGCACTTACCGCTGCTGCGGCTGCCAGTGTCAGGTTTTCAGCCGCCGCGACACCCACCACATCGATTGCACGCCGGCCTCTGGGCAAGACGGGAGAGCATCTCTCGATCATTGGTTTTGGCGGCATCGTGGTGATGAACGAGGATACGGGCCGCTCGAACAATATTGTGGCGGAGGCGGTGGACCGCGGCATTAACTATTTCGACGTTGCGCCAAGCTATGGCGACGCGCAGGAGCGTCTGGGCCCCGCCCTGGCGCCTTATCGCAAGAACTGCTTCCTCGCCTGTAAGACCGAAGGGCGCACGAAGGATGCCTCGCGCAAGCAACTGGAAGAGTCGCTGCGGCTGCTGAAGACCGATCACGTGGATCTTTATCAGTTCCACGCTTTGACAAAGATGACCGACCTGGACGAAGTCATGAGCCCCGGCGGCGCGATGGAGACGATGGAAGCCGCGAAGAAGGAAGGCAAGATTCGCTACATCGGCTTTTCCGTTCACTCGGCGGAGACGGCGCTGGCGGCGATGGACCGCTACCACTTCGATACGGTGCTTTTTCCGGTGAACTTTGTGCTCTTCACGCAGGCGAACTTCGGCCCGCAGATTCTGAAGCGGGCGCAGGAAAAGGGTAGGGGCATCCTTGCGTTGAAGGCGATGGCAAAGACGGTGTGGCCTGCCGACCAGAAGAAGAACCATCCCGAGCCGAAGTGCTGGTATCAGCCTGCGGGTTTTCCTGAAGAGGCTTCGCTGGGATTGCGTTGGACGCTGGGGCATCCGATCACAGCGGCGCTCCCTCCCGGGGAGGAGAGATATTTTCGCCTGGCGATGGAGGTGGCGCAGAACTACAAGCCTCTCGAACACCATGAGGAACAGGCACTGCTAGCGCGGGCGACCGGGGTTGAGCCGATCTTCCATCTGGGAAACGACGTGTAACGTTCGGGTCTGGCGTCGTTGAGGGTTGGGCTGTTCGGGTAGAGAAGCGGATTTCTCCGCTGCGCTGCTCACTATATGAGCAGCTTCGGTCGAAATGACGGGTTTGGGAGAAGAAGAAAGGCAAGAGCAAAAGCAACGGCGTCTTGGCTGAGCGTGCGCTCGTTATCCCACCCATCGCGAAGGACGCGATGGATGGGGCACCCGTTGATTTGTGGATGGTGAAAGGGACAAAGCAAAAAGCGAAGGCGACTACGGTTCGCGTTTGGTTATCTGTTGTCGGGAGCGGGGACCATTACGGCGTTGGGGTCGACTTTGGGGATGCCGAAGTGGCCGCTGAGGTGGACGAGGTCCAGCGGGCGTAGCTCGCAGGCTATCTGGATGACGCTCATGTCGCGGGGGGAGCGGGTGAGGACGGTGACACCAGTGATATCGGGTCCGGCGAAGCGGAGCCAGAGGTCAGTGACGGTGGAGTGGGGCTGGGCGGTGTTGGCGGGGGTCTGGTTCGCATTGACGAGATGCTTCCATCCGGCGGCGTGGTAGCCGGCGATGATGGAGGCCATGGTTTCGGGAGTGTAGAAGGCGGGCCGCGGGTAGTGGTAGTTATCGACGGAGACGCCGGTGAGGGCGGCGGCGGCGTGGTTGGCGTCCATGCCGTTTGATTCGAGCAGATTCTGGGCTACCTGGAGTTCGGAACGGTCGAAGCTGAAAGAGGTATGGGTGGCGGGCTGGTCGGCGAGGTTCATCAGCGCGCTTTGAAGGTCTCCCCTGGGTGCGGGGGGCTGGGCGAGGAGGGGGGCGCTGGAGAGGGCAAGGCCGAGGAGGGTAGGGGCGGCGAGGAGGGCTGGACGCAGTTTCATGGATGGCTCCCTAGGTACATTAGACCCGGATTTTTGTGGGGAGTTACTGCCCGTGCAACATTTTTGACTCGAGTAGACCGAAGCTGCCTGCTTCGTACAGGATCGAGACCCCTATTGCGATTAGAACCAGCGGAGCCACGCGCTGGCCGTAGCGACGGATTGGCTTGCCGAAGGTGGGGTGGTTGACGATCCAGTGGGCAAAGAAGCACCAGAGACCAGTCATCACGGCGAAGATAACGGCAAACATGCCGATTTCAAAGGGGGAGCGGATAGCAAACGCCGGCATGTAGATTCCAAGGTTATCTGCACCGTTTGCGAGTGTGAGAAATGCCACGGTCGCGACCCGCGTGTGCCTTCCTGTGTCGGGGTGTTCGAGACGGCTCTCTGTCACTTCGCGGTTCCGATATAGATTGAACAGCCTCTTTGCGCCCAGACCTATCGCAACGATGCCGAGGAGACCGATGTAAGCGCGAGAGATCACCAGCGCAAGAAGCGAACCCAAGAGGGCCAGTGCGAACAAAGCGGTGATTCCGGCATATTGCCCGGTTACGATGTCTCTCGGCCGGAACTTTGGATCGGTAAAGAATCCGACGAGAACAAACATGTCGTCTATGTTGGTCGAAGCGAAGAGCGCGATGGCCAGACCAAGTAGTCCCAATGAAGACCTCGGGGAGTGGCGACGTACAGGGAGAAATTAATCCAGTCGAACGAAGGTCTATTGGATGGGCCGGGGGGCAAAGTAGCCCTTCTGGGCGCGGACGTGATAGCGGGGGTCGGTGGCCTGGAGGTAGATGGTGCGGAAGGCACCGTCCATTTTGAGGTCTGCCGGGCGGTAGACGAGGTGGTACTGGCTGCGGAGTTCCTCCTCGATGTTGTGGAAGCCGATGGCTACGTCCTCGAGCTTGATGGGGTAGAAGGCCTGGCCGCCGGTGGCCTCCGAGATCTGGCGGAGGACGTCATCGCCCTTGTCTTTGCTGGGGCTGATGTTGGTGCTGATGCTGTAGACGATGGTGTCGGCCCGCTGGCACATCTTGATGGCGTCGGACTCCTGGACGCGGCTGTAGTTGTCATCGCCGTCGGAGACGAGGATGAGGGCACGGCGTACGGCGCTGGTCTCCTGCAGGGTGAGCATCTGGTCTTTGCAGGTCTTGTAGAGCGCGTCGAAGAGGGCGGTGCCGCCGCCGGGGCGGAGCTTGCGGATACCCTGGTTGAGGAGATCGACGTTGTTGGTGAAGTCCTGGGCCAGGTCTGTCTGGATGTCGAAACCTTCGACGAAGGCGCGGTCGTCGCGGTGAAGGATCTGGAGGAGGAACTCGACGGCGGAGTCCTGCTCGAACTGGAAGCGCTGGCGAATGGAGCTGGAGGTGTCGAGCATAATGCCGACGCGCAGAGGGAGATTGGTCTGCTGAGTGAAGCGGAGGACGGCGAGCGGAGGACGGCCGTCGTCGAGTAGGCCGAAGTTCTCGCGCTTGAGGCCGGTGATGAACTTGCCCTTCTTGTCGGTCACCGTGAAGATGAGATTCACTTCGTTGACGCGGACGACGATGTCGGGACTCTTTGGCGGTTCCTGGTCATCGGGTTGCTGCGCGGCAGGCGTTGCGGGTGCTGATGAGGGCTTCTGCTGAGGAGTGGTTGTCGGGGTACTGGTGGCCTGGGTGCCGGTGGCCTGGGTGCCGGTGGCTTGGGGAGCCGTGATTTGGGAGGCGGCGGTCTGGGGAGCAGGCGGTTGCGCTGCAGTCGCGGCGGGTGTTTGCGCAGTGGGTGTCTTCGGAGCGCTTGTTTGAGACGCCGGCGGCTGCGGGTTGGCCGACTGCGGGACGGGAGCTTCGGGCACCGCGGATGCAGGGGCGAGAGCGGCCGGCGTTGCGCTGGTTTGGGCGCGAAGAGGCGCTACAGCGAGTAGGCAGATCAGGAAAAGGGAGCTACTGAGCCCCAAGGCATGGATGGTTCGGTTAAGCACGATCACTTCGATCATTCTACCGGAATTGCGAGGGAGTTCGCGCGAATTGATTGGAGGAACGACTCCAGTTCGACAGGGAGGGGAGCGGAGATGTCGATGGCCTTGTGGGTTTGGGGATGAGTGAAGGAGAGGCGAGCGGCGTGGAGGAAGTTGCGATCGAGGTTGAGCTCGGAAGGGAGGCCGGGGATGACGTGCGGGGCACCGTAGAGCGTGTCGCCGACGACGGGGTGGCCGAGGGACTGCAAGTGTACGCGAATCTGATGAGTGCGGCCGGTTTCGATGCGGACTTCGACGAGGGTGAAGGGGCCGTAGGGGCCGGTGATGCGTTCGATGACATGGATGTGAGAGACGGCGGGGCGGCCATCGGCGCGGCGAGTGGTCATGCGGGTGCGGCGGACGAGGTCGCGACCGATCGGGAGAGCGACGGTGGTGTCATCCTTTTTAATGTGGCCGTGGACGAGTGCGATGTAGGTTTTGGCGACCTGGCGCTGGGAGAACATCTCGCCGAGTTTGCGGTGGGTGCTGTCGTCTTTGGCGACGAGGATTAGGCCGCTGGTCTGCTTGTCGAGGCGATGGACAATGCCGGGGCGGAGATCGCCGCCGACGTCGGAGAGTTTGTTGAAGTGAAAGAGCAGAGCGTTGACGAGAGTGCCGCTGTTGCGGGTATCGATGCCGTTCGGAGGGGCGTTGCCGGCGCCGGCGTGGACCATCATGCCGGCGGGCTTATTGATGACGGCGAGGTGGGGGTCTTCGTGGACGATGTCGAGGGGGATGTCTTCGGGGGTTGCGTGGAGGGGAGCGGGCTGTGGGGTGCCCTCGATTTCGATGGATTCGCCACCGTGGAGTTTTTGCTTGGCTTTGGCGGGGTGGCCGTCGACGCGAACCTGGCCGGCTTCGATGAGGAGTTGGACGCGGGCGCGGGAGATGTCGGGGATGGCGTGGGCGAGGTACTGGTCGAGGCGAAGGTTGGCGGCGGCGGGGTCGGCGGTGAAGGTGCGGATTCCGTCTTCGGCGTCGTCTTCCAGTTCGAGGACCGGGATGGGGGGTGGGGTGGTTTCGTCGACACCGCGGGTGGCGCGGTACTCGGGTTTTACGGTGTGGCGGCGCTGGCCCTTGGGGAGCATGTGCTTAGACGGCATGGGTGACCAGCTTTCGGGGTTGCAGGAGAAGGATAATGCCGGAGGCGGCGATCATGCCGAGGGAGATCCACTGGATGGGGTCGAGGAGGCCGGTGTCGGGATAGGGTTGGCGGAAGAAGGTGAGGAGGAATTGTGCGGTGCCCGCGGCGGCTAGGGCGAGGGCGAGGGTGTCGCCGGGATTATGGCGACGCGGGAGTTGGCGGAGGAGGAGAAAAGTGAGGACTGCGGCTGCGATTGCGGCGTAGAGAGCGATGGGGTGCAGGCGGATGGTGTTGGGTGGAATGCGCAGGCCCCAGGGAAGCGTGGTGGGGAGACCGGCGTCCGAGCCTTCGGCGAAGTGACCGAGGGCGAGGAAGGCCCAGGTGAGGGTCGCGCAGGGGGACCAGGCGTCAAGGGTGTCGAGGAGCGGGAGGTGACGGAGGCGGAGATAGATCGTGGTTGCGAGGATGGTGAGGAGAATGCCGGTGGCGCTGAGGGAAGGCACCATGAGCAGGAGGATGGGGTAGGCGAGGAAGTTGTGCAGGTTCGCTGCGATCAGGAGGAGGCGGGAGAGGGCGAAGGCGGAGAGGAGGGTGAAGAGGCCGGCGTTCCAGAGCTTGTCGGTGTCTAGGCCAACAATGGCGGCAGTGCGGAGGCTGAGGGTGAGGGCGGCCATAAGTCCGACGGCGGCGAGAACGCCGAAGGTGGGAAGCAGGAGATGGCCGGAGTGGAGGAGGTAGGGGTGCATGGAGGAGCTGTGAGCCCTGAGCCGTGGGCTTTGAGCTAGGAAGGCTGAGACAAGGAGGCCGACCGGCGTTATTGTAAGAAGACCGACCGGCAAAATTGTAAGAAGACCGACCCACGGGGCCGTACATCGAAGCGCTGGTGAACCCGTCCTAAGACGGCGGGACCTAACCGTGGCTCTTTAGGCGTTCCTGACTGGAGGACTGCACACCGAACCATGTCTACGAGTCGGGCCCCTGTTCAATGAATGTTGGTTCAACCAGCGTTGTTCTAGTACCTGCTTAGCAGGCCGGCTTTCTTAGGTTGGATGCTAAACGTGTGAGTCTTGCTTTGCAAGTTGCGGCCGGAAGGGGTTTAGTGTACTGACGTCGCGAATCAGGACTACGGAGCGGTTTCTCGGTCACGGGCCGCCCAGGCCAGTCCTTATCGGCAGTCATCCTGTTTACGGGCGCGGGGCCGCGGCTTTGGCTTTGTCGACGATTTTTTTGAGCCTGCTCTCGACGTCGAAGCCTCCGCCGAGCATCTCGGTGGTGAGAACACCGTCCGAGTCGATGGTGAAGTAGCCGGGGAGGGCTTTTAGCTCGAAGAGATTGCCGATCCGGTGGCCGGTGTCGCGGTACTGCGGCCAGGTCATCTGATTTTTGGCTACGAATCGCTTCCATTTTTGCTCGTCCTCATCCCAGCTGAGGCTGAGGATGACGAGCGGCTGACCGGCGAAGTCTTTGGCGATCTGCTTGATTTGAGGCAGCTCTTCCATGCAGGGGCCGCACCATGTAGCCCAGAAGTCGATGAGGACGACGCGACCATGCATCTGGTCGAGGTTGAAGCTGGAGCCATCGAGGGTGGTGACGGAGAAGGCGGGAGCCAATGGCAACAGGGCGAGTGCAGGGTTTTCGGCGAAGCGCCGCGTGCGGATGTAGATGGGATCGTCGGGCTTGATGGAGGTGAGGCAGGCTTGGAACCTGGCGCGGGCGGCATCGGTCTCGCCGAGATGGACGAGCACCTGACCGTCGGTGAAGAGGGCGGAGGAGTTTTTTGGGTCGAAGGCGAGAGCGGCCTGGAACGCGGCGTCGGCGGAGTTGAGAAGAGCAGGATCGAATTGCGATCCGGATTGCGGTTCGGCCTGGAGAAAGAGGACTCGGCCGCGGCTGGCTTCCGCGTAGGATTTTTCGGCGGGAGTGATGGCGAGTGTTTTAAATGCGTGAGCCGTGCCGATGGCGTCGTCGTAGTCGCCGTTCTTGATCTGAAGCTCGATCAGGGCGCGAAGACAGCCTTTGTCCTTGCCGCCTGCGATCTCGTTTGCCTCCTGGTAGGAAGCGATGGCGTCCTCATAGTCCTGATTGTCAGCGAGCAGCTTTCCATCGCTGACGGCAGCCTGGAATTTTGGATTGGATCTGTAGCCGGGACGAGTTTGCGCGACGATCGCGTGGGAGAGTAAGCAGAGAAAGGCCGCGGGGAGAAGGGTTTGGGTGACGAGTCGCACGGTTGGCTCTCTCCCGGGGCGATGGGTGCGCTTAATTTTGGCACTCAACTTTCGCACTCAGCCTTCGCACTCAACCGGAGGTTAGCCGACCTTGCGGTCTTCGAGGACCTCGTCGAGCATGTGGGCGAGGGTAGAGGCGCGGGAGCGGGTGGAGTGTTGCGAGTTTTGCAGGGTGCCGGCGAGGTTGGCGATCTGATCGTGGCGCTGGCGGGCGGTGCAGAGCTCATCGGCGATGTTGAGGGCGGCGAGGACGGCGACGCGGAGAGAGTCGACGGTGTTGCCGAGAGCGGCGACGGCACGCATCTTGGCGTCGACGATGGCGGCGAGGCGCTCGATGTAGGCGGGGTCGGTGCCGCGAAGATTGTAGATCTGGTCGTAGATGTCTACGGATACGGCTTGGGAGACGGCCTGGCTCTGCGAGGGCTCGGGTGTGGCCTGGGGGGCTTCGAGAGTCTGGTCCATCGTGTCTCCTTTATTTGAGGTTAGAGGAGTTCGTCCATCTGCTGGAGCATCTTTTCGACACGAGCGCGGACCTGGTCGCGCTCTTTGTTGAGGGTGTTGAGCTCGGTTTCGGCCGCGCGTGCGTTGCTTTGATAGATGGCGAGTTGTTCGCGGAGGGAGTCGATTTCGGCCTCGGCGGCGGCGCGGGCTTCGCGCTCTTTCTTGACGATTTCTACGGCGCGGAGGACTTTTTGTTCGAGCGCCTGAAACTCGTCCGCGCTAATACCAGAGCTGATGGTTGAGGTACTCATATTTCTATGAGTATAGACGGCGCGGCGGTGGATTCGCCTGAGGGAAACTGGGGTGGAATCTATCTGGATGCGGGTTATTTCTAATTAAATGTTGACGATGGTGGGGAGTGCGATTTTTGCGGCGGTCGTGCGTTTTTCGTGTGGTTTTTTGCTGGTGAGTTTGTGGTGGATGGATGGTGGAACATGGTGCGTTGGTGGTTGCTTGTGTGGTGAAATTCGCGGAAGGCGTTTTTCCTAAGAGAAACTTCTCTCAGGTGCGTGTGTGCAGGTCTCGCCGGAAGAAGGCTACGTCTGCGAGTGGGTTTTTGTTGTATCGCTCGACCGGCACAAACCCCATGGCCTGGTAGAGACGATTTGCTTCGGGCATGGCGGCTGGAACGGTGTCGAGATACATCGCCTCGAACCCTTCGCGTTGCGCCCAGGTAATTGCGGCTTCCACCAGGAGCCGTCCCAACCGAAGGCCACGGAACGGGCTGTCGACCCAGAGACGCTTCATCTCACACGCGCGTTCTTCGCGGTCGATCTGTCGCAAGGCAATGCAACCCGCAGCGACCCCATCGACAAGGGCGAGCAATAGCAGGATGTAGCCCGCCGGGAGACTCTCCAGTTCACGTGCATAGCCTTCCAGGCAGATATTTTCCGCTCCGCCGGGATGGTTTCCCAGGTACTCACCGTAGGCTTGCATCAATCGGCGAACCGTGGCGATGTCGTCTTCGCCGGTGGCGGCTCTTATGACGATGTCAGCCATGGTTTCTCCTTAGGCGGCGCGGAGCGTGCCTCCGAGAGCGGTAAGGGTTTCGATGATTTGAGTGGACCACTGGGTGAGCTCGTCGTCGCGAAGGGTGCGGTCGTGGGATTGGAAGACGGTGCGAAGGAGGAGGGAGTAGACGCCGGGGTATTTCTTCGCATCGCGCCAGACTTCGATGGGTTTGAGGCTTTGCAGCTCAGGAATGGCGAGGGCGCGGATGGCATAGGCAATGGTGTGCCATTGGGTGGTGTCGGGGAAGACGAAGGAGAAGTCGCGCTCGACGGCCTGGAAGCGGGAGAGGTCGTGCGCGGTGATCTTCTTCAGGGGGAGTTCGTAGAGTTTCGCGAGATCGAGCTGGGCGAGGTAGACGGGCTGGCGGAGCTTGCGCTTTTGAGTTTCCGATGCGGTGAGCTCGCCGAAGTGGGCGATGGGTTGATTGTTGAGTAGCGCAGTGGCGGAGCGGCCGGGTTCCAGCCAGGCGGGGGCTTCTGCGGTGAACGCTATGGCGGATGGGCCGCCGGGTGGAGTGAAGAGAGAGAGGACGGACTCGATGGCGCCCTTGAGCTCGAAGAAGAGGGGGGATTGGGCGGTGTACCGGTCGGTCGTGGTAGGGCTGCCGGTGAGGCCGAGGGAAAGTTGGGGGGATTCGTGGACGGCATCGATGAAGGAGCTGTCGGCAGGGACGATGCCGGTGAAGATCTGGCCTTGTTCGAAGAGGCGGACGTCTTTTACGTCGCGGTTGAGGTTGTGGCTGAGCATAGTGACCATGCCGGGGACGAGGGAGGGGCGCAGGAGAGAGGCCTCTTCAGAGAGAGGGTTTTCCATGGGGACGGTTCGTGACTTCTTGCAGGAAGACGGTCTCGCTCCGCTCGATAACCCACCCTTCGCAGCGGGCGCGAAGGATGGGGCACCCGGATTTGTGGGTGTGTCGAAGAGGTCAGCGTCCTGTTGGCTGGCGAAGGTGCTGGAGATGGATTCGCTGTAGCCGAGGGCGAGGAGGCGGGTGCGGACGGCGGCTTCTTTTGCGGCTGTTGGGTGCGCGAGGACGGGGAGGGGTGTGGGGAGGGTGTTGGCGAAGCGGTTGTAGCCGTAGACGCGGGCGACCTCTTCGATGAGGTCGATCTCGCGCTCGAGGTCGAGACGCCAGGAGGGGAGTTGGACGGAGAAGGTAGTGTCGGGTGTTGAGGAAGACCCGGGGCTGAAGCCCCTTTCCTTGGGTCGCTATTCAGGGGGCTGAAGCCCCCTGCTAATCCCAAAGACACCTTGTCCGTTGTAGTGAGGGTACAGCCAAGGGCAGTGAGGTATTGGTGGATGAGGTCGGGAGTGAGGGCGGAGTGGGTTGGGGTGTCGTCGAGGGTGGTGCCGAGGTGGCGCTGCACTTGACTGACGGAGAGCTGGATGGGTGGGCGCGATGCGGTGTGGGCGGCGATCTGGGGGATGATGACGTCGATGAGTTCGCCTTCGGCGTGGCCTCCGTGCTGGAGGATGAGGTGGGAGACGAGGGCGTTGGCGACGGGAGCGGCGTTGAAGTCGGCGCCGCGTTCGAAGCGATGGGAGGCGTCGGTGTGGAGGCCGTGGCGGCGGGATGAGCGGCGGATGCTGACGGGATCGAACCAGGCGGCTTCGATGAGGATGTTTTTGGTTTCCGGGGTGATCATGGTGTCCCAGCCGCCCATGACTCCGGCGAGGCCGAGGGCTTTTTTCTGGTCGGCGATGACGAGGTCGTCAGGTTCGAGGGTGCGGTCGGTTCCGTCGAGGAGTTTGAGTCTTTCGCCTTTGCGGGCGAGGCGGACGATAAGGCCGCCTTCGAGCTTGTCGAGGTCGAAGGCGTGAGTGGGATGGCCCATGCCGAGGAGGACGAAGTTGCTGGCGTCGACGGCGTTGGAGATTTGTTTCTGGCCGAGGAGGTTGAAGTATTCGGCGATCTGGCCGGTGCTGGGGGCGATGGTGACATTGCGGAGGACCTGGGCGGTGAAGCGGCCGCACAGGGCGGGGGCCTCTATGGTGACGGGGAAAGTCTGTGCGGCTTCGGGCGAAATGCGGGGGTCTCTTGACTGCGCTCGAGATGACGACTCTGTGGTAAGTCCGAGGGGCGAAAGCGGTAGGTTGTAGATGGTGGCGGCTTCGCGGGCGATGCCGTAGTGGTTCATAGCGTCGACGCGGTTGGTGGTGATGTCCATCTCGAAGAGGGAGCCGTTTGGCGTTCCGTTGTTGCTGCCGAGATCGTGAACGCCTTCGACGGCGATGCCGCGGAGGGTGAGGTCGTCGGCGAGTTGCCGGTCGGTGACAGGGAGATTGGGCAGGTAGTGGCGCAGCCACTTCGTAAGAATGTTCATGACGGACTTTCTTAGTCTAAACAATCAGACGGCCAAGGGGATTATGACCGCGGGTTTCTAGAACAATCTGCTGGTTGAGTGCGTATTGCGATGGGTGTTCCGATTTCAGGAGAGGTGGACTTTCTATGAGGAAGCTTTTTGCTTTGCCGCTGGCTGTAATGATGTTGGGTGCGTTTGCTCCTGCCCGTGCTCAGGCGGTTCCGTCGCTTGACAGTATCAAGAGCCAGCAGGAATTGACGCAGGCGATTACGGCTCTGGATAAGCAACTGTTCGATGCTTACAATACGTGCAACCTCGAGAAGTTCAGCACGTTTTTCATCGAGGATGTGGAGTTCTATCACGATAAGGGCGGGCTGACGGTTGGGAGGAAGGCCCTGACGGAGAGCATCAAAAACAATATCTGCGGAAAGACGACGCGGGAGCTGGTTGCCGGAACGCTTGAGGTGTATCCGATCCATGGGTATGGGGCGGTGGAGATTGGGTTGCACCGGTTTCACCATCCCGGGCAGAATCCCGATGTGGTGGGTGAAGCGAAGTTCATTCATCTGTGGCAGTACAAGGATGGAGCGTGGAAGATTACGCGAGTGATCAGCTATGACCATGGCATCGCCAGGTAGTTTTGCCAGAGGCAGAAGGACGAGGCAATAGCGATAATGGGTTCGCTGCGGAGCGGGAGTCGGATATGCTCGTGTGGCAGCGGATTCGACCCGGGATCCCTGTCTTCAATTTTGTGACACAGAGAGGAACTGATTATGCTTCGTCTTTTGCTGCACTGGATACTGAACGCAGTGGCTCTGCTGTTGGTGGCACATTTTGTGGAAGGATTCAATATCACCAGCTTCGTGTCGGCGCTGATTGCGGTGGTGGTGATTGGGTTGCTGAATGCGACGCTGGGGCTGCTTCTGAAGATCATTACGCTGCCGGTGGGAATCCTGACATTCGGGATCTTTTTTCTGGTGATCAATGCGTTCATTCTGATGTTTTCGAGCAAGTTTGTTCCCGGGTTTGCGGTGACGACGTTCAAGGCCGCGTTTCTTGGTGCGCTGGCGCTGGCTGTGTTGCATTTGCTGTTTGGTTTTTTCGGGAAAGCGGTGAAGAAGCAGTCTTAGCGAGTGCTGATTTCTTTTTTGCGCCTTGGTGAAGCAGATACAGCGCTTACGGCGATGTGTCGAGGCCAAGGCATTCGGTTCTTGAAATTCGCATAAAAATGCATGAGAGGCGGCTGGTGACGGTGCCTAGAATTACGGCATCTCAGGAAATATGTATTCGGCCAAACCCACTCTGTCGCCCAACCTGGATTTGCTGCGCGCTGTTGCGGTGCTGTGCGTTTATTTCTCGCACGTGCTGGACGTCTTCGGGATGCGAATCTTTGGAAGTCTTGGGCGTGTGGGTGTGGTTATCTTCTTTGTGCATACCAGCTATGTCCTGATGGGGTCGCTGGAGCGGCTGGCGCAGGACACGCAGAGCAATCGGCTGCTGGTGCTGGGGTTCTGGTGCAGGCGGTTCTTCAGAATCTATCCGTTGTCGATGCTGTTTGTGGTGCTGATTGCGTGGTTGAAGATTCCGGCTTTTCCAGGTGGGGTCTACGAGTGGATTGGCCTGAAGGGTTTTCTTTCCAACCTGGCGCTGACCCAGAACCTGACGTACGACCCAGACATTCTGGGTGTGTTGTGGAGCCTGCCGCTTGAGGTACAGATGTATGTGTTGCTGCCGGCGTTTTACTTTGCGGTACGCGGAAGCAGGCGGTATGTTTCGCTTGGGCTGTGGGTGGTGTCGGTAGTACTGGCGCTGGTGATGCCTGCGATCAATGAGAGGCTGAACGTCTTTCTGTATGGGCCTTGCTTTACGTCAGGGATTGTGGCGTATGACCTGATTCGGACCAAGCGCTGGCGGTGGAGCCTGCCGGCGTGGGTGTGGCCGATTGGAGTGTTGGCTGCAATCTTACTGTTTGGGCCGCACGACAATGTCGACCTGGGGGAGAAGGTTGCGCGTGCGTGGGGGGTGTCGTTGCTGTTGGGTGTGCTGTACGCGAACGTTCGCGAGGGCGGGTACGGTGTGATGCGGCCGGTACTGCACTGGATTGCGGAGCACTCGTACGGGATTTATTTGAGCCACACGATTGTGATGGGGTTCGCGTTCTATACGCTGTCGGGTGCGCCGATGTGGGTGCGGATTGTCGCGCTGATCGCGGGATCGGTGGGCGTGCCGGCGCTGCTGTATGTGGGGATCGAGAAGCCGCTGATTCTGATCGGAGGACATGTGGCGCGACGGATGATGCGACCTCCAGTCTATGTAAGCTAAAAACCACGAAGCAATATAGAATGCCGGGCAGGTGTTTTCTTGCATCCGCGCCGGAGGTGGGGTCTTGCCTGAGTCGGAGAGGAAACAGGGTCTCTGGACGACGCTGCCCGGTTTTCTGACCGCGGTCGCGGCGCTGTTGACGGCCGTGACGGGGCTGCCGGTCACGGTGTATCCGCATGGAGTTTCCGGGTCGAAGGAGGGCGCGACTGCGGCTGTGAGCCCGGGTACGGAGACGGCGAGGCCCGCTCAAGCTGTGACGGGGAAGTCTTCCGCGGCGCAGGCGATTATGTGGGGAGCAGACTACCGGCGATACGGATATTGGGGCGTTTTCGATTTCGGTTAAGGATGTGAAGCGGATTTTGTTTGGGCGGTAGGGGTCTCTTCCTGTTGTGAATTGTTTGGGGTCCTGATTGGGAAACGACTGTCAGATGAACCGGAGGTGCGTTACGAATCCTATGAACTATCCTTTGCTGATTTTTGTGGTTACGTTCTTCCTGCTTTGGCTGGCTGCCTGGGTGGGGGCGCGGATGAGCCAGAGGCGACGTGCGCTGCAGGATGAAGATGCGCGTGCGGACTACAGCGTAGTAGAGACGGCGACGCTGACGTTGCTGGCGTTGATTATCGGATTCAGCTTCTCGATGGCTACGGGAAGGTACGATCTTCGGAAGAACTACGAGGAGGCTGAGGCGAACGCGATTGGCACAGAGTATGTGCGGGCAGATTTGCTGCCGCCGGATGAGGCTTCGCAGGTGAGGACGTTGCTGCGGGAGTATACGGCGCAGAGGATTCGTTTCTATACGTCGCATAGCTGGGATGATATTGACCAGATCCGAGCCGATACGGGGAAGGTGCAGGATGCGCTCTGGAAGGCTGCTTCGGCAACGGCGACTGCGCAGCCGACTACTATTCGGGCGCTGGTCGTGGCGGGGATGAATGATGTCCTGAATTCGGAGGGGTATACGCAGGCTGCGTGGTGGAACCGGATTCCAACGGGGGCTTGGGCGCTGATGTTTGCGATCGCTCTGTTTTCTAACTGGATAATGGGGTTTGGACTTAAGCGGTGGCAGCCGAGACTGTTGACGATTCTGCCGGTGGTGGTGGCGGTGTCGTTTTTCCTGATTGCGGATATCGATAGTCCGCGAGGCGGAGTGATTCGGGTGGTGCCGCAGAATTTGATTCGGCTGCAGGCTGGGTTGAAGTAGGAGCCTATGCGAATTGCTCGAGGAAGCGCATGTCTCCGGAGTAGAACTGGCCTATGTCGGAGATGCCGTGCTGGATCATGGCGATGCGCTCGACGCCCATGCCGAAGGCGAAGCCGGTGATCTTTTCCGGGTTGTAGGTGTCGTCGGAGGGGTTGAGTTTCCGGCGTTCTTCGGTGACCGCGGCGAAGACTTGGGGGTCGACCATGCCGCAGCCGAGGAGTTCGATCCAGCCGGAGTGTTTGCATTTGCGGCAGCCTTTGCCGCCGCAGAAGATGCAGGAGATCTGTACGTCGGCAGAGGGTTCGGTGAAGGGGAAGAAGCTGGGGAAGAAACGGGTTTTGACGTCGGAGCCAAAGAGGGCCTTCATGGCGTGGTCGAGCGTGCCTTTGAGGTCTGAGAAGGTGATGTTGGTGTCGACACAGAGGCCTTCGATCTGGTGGAAGATGGGGGAATGAGTGGCGTCAGCGGCGTCGTTGCGGTGGACTTTGCCGGGGATGACGATGCGGATGGGTGGGGTTTGGGCGATCATAGTGCGAATCTGCACGGGGCTGGTGTGAGTGCGCATGAGGAGGCGATCGCGTGAGGGGCGTTCGTGCTGGTTCGCGATGAGGAGTGTGTCCTGGGTGTCGCGGGCGGGGTGGTTGGGGGGGAAGTTGAGGGCTTCGAAGTTGTAGAAGTCGCTCTCGACCTGGGGGCCGAGGTTGGTGGAGTAGCCGAGATGGTGGAAGACGGAGACGATCTCGTGCATGGTCTTGAGGAGCGGGTGGGGGATGCCGGGGGCGCGGGTGGTGCCGGGGAGGGTGATGTCGATTCCCTGCACTGCTGATTTTTTCGGCGCGGCGGGGCTCTCGAGAGCGGCTTCGATCTGCTGCTTGAGTTGGTTGAAGCGGATGCCGAGGGCTTTTTTGGCTTCGGGCGGGGCGGATTTGAGCCAGGCTTCGCTGATGAGCTTGAGGCGGCCTTGCTTGCGGCCCAGCCAGTGGAGGCGGAAGGCTTCGACGTCGGTGGTGTCGGCGGTACGGACCTCTTCGGCGAGAGTGGCGAAGGCGGCGTCGAGGGAGGGTTCGTCGTGGGTGGTGAGTGTGGGGATCGATTCGTTCATGGGCCAGGTTCAGGATAAATGACCGGGTGGTTCGATAAGGATTTCGTGAAACGAGGAAAGCGCCCGCGGAGTGCCCGGCGCGAATCACCTACCCTTCGCGATGATTGCTGCGAAGGGTAGGGTGGTGGGCTATTGGCCGTGATGGTTCTTCTTCTTTCCAGCTGTGACGATGAGCTGCGGTCCGGCGGGCGCAGTTCGAGGGCGGATCGGAAGCGAGCCGGTTTGTTTGCGCCAGGTTCGGATGGTTTCAAGCATTTCGGCTTGATTGAGCCTGGAGACGGGCATGAATTTCTCGCCGGCTTTCGCATTCATCGGCCGGACGATCATCGCTTCACGCAATCCGGGGCGGATGCGGAGGAAGACTCCACCGGTCTTTCTGGGGGTGGCGCTTGGCGGCGTCGTAGCCATTCGCAGTTCGCCTCTGGGTTGCATGTTGTGCAGCGCGTAGACAGCGCAGTCTCCGTCCTTCAACAGTTCGCGGATCAGGTCGTTTACGAGTTCAGCCTGAGTTGGATTGAACTCAATTCCATGTACATTCGGCATTTGATAAATGCCTCCCTTCTTGTTGCTAACCGGATGCTAGCTGGCAACGCATAAGTAGTTCGTAAAGAAGGGATTGAATCGGTTGCGGGGAGGTTAATCCTGTTCGCCGAAGACAGCGGCGTAGGTTTTTCCGTAGGGGTAGAAGCGATCGGTTTCGCCGCGTTGCCAGGCGGCACGGTGTTCGGCGTCGGTGATGTCCCAGTCGGGGCGGCACTTTTTGGTGACGGCGCGGAGGTCCTGGCGGAGATCTTCGAGGGTGGGGCGTCCCCAGAACCAATAGCCGTTGTAGACCTTGTAAACGACGAGGCCGGGTTCGAGGACGATGGTGTGAGGGATCATCGGGTTGTGGGTGGGGTCGGTGTATTCGACGATGTCGAGATCTTTCTGGACGCGACGGCCAGCGTCGGAGAGGAAGGGCCAGTGGGCGCCGACTCCGGTACGGTATTCATTGGTCTCGGCGATGTTGTCGGTGCTGATGGTGACGAGGCGGGAGTAACCGACTTCCATCTCGCGATGAAGCTGGACGAGGAGTTCGGCCTGGCGGCGGTCTTTGGGGCAGAAGCCTCCGCGGCTGAGTACGAGCACCATGGGGTGCTGTCCCTGCAGATCGGAAAGTTTGCGGCGGGTTGCGGTGTGGTCGCTGAGTTCGTAGTCGGGGAAGATTGCTCCGGGGACTATATCGGCACGCATGGGCTGGAACCTCCTTCTCCATGATGCGCTACGGTGCCGGTGGAACGGGAGAGTTCCTTGCCAAAGGGCCGGGGGATTTTGGCGATGGGGTTGAGAAGCAGATTTCTCCACTACCCCTTCGACTACGCTCAGGGTTCGGTCGAAATGACGGGGAATTGGGTTTGTGAGAAGAAGAAAAGGCAACGGCAAAGGCAAAATGCGGGGGTCTCTCCACTCCGCAGCTCACGTAAGACCGTGAGTTGCTTCGGTCGAGATGACGATTGTATTGGCAGGTGAAGAGAAACCCGCGGATATAAAGCTGGCTTAGAGGGCGGAGAGGACGATGGCTACGACCACCAGGCCGAGGAGTAGGCTGCGGCGGTCGGTGATGGCGTAGACGACGGGGTCTTCATCAAGTTGGCCGCGGGAGGCCTGGAGCCAGAGGCGGCTGATCCAGAGAAGAAGAACGGGGACCAGAAGCCAGAGGCGATTGGTGTGGTGGTAGAGCTGGGCGGCGTCGAGGTTCGAGATGTAGAGGGTGAGGACGACGACGGAGGCGTAACCGCTGGCGGAGCCGAAGCTGCGGAGTTGTTCGATGTCGGCGATGTGGTAGCCGCGGCCGCCGATGGAGACGCCGCCGCGTTCGCGGAGGTTTTCGAGTTCGGCGAAGCGTTTGACGAAGGCGAGAGAGAGGAAGAAGAAGATGCTGAAACTGGCGAGCCAGGTGGAGACGGCGATACCGGTCGCAGCCGAGCCAGCCACGATGCGGATGGTGTAGAGGCCGGAGAGAACAATGACGTCGACCAGGACGACGCGCTTGAAGCGAAGCGAGTAGGCGATCGTGGTGACGAGATAGATGCCGAGCCAGACCAGGAAGCGGTAGGGATGGAGGAGAAAGAAGTCGGGAGAGAGAATGTTGATGACGCGGGGGACGAGCACGGCCAGGGTGAGGGAGGCGGCCAGTAAGAGGAAGACGATGAAGACGCCTGCGAGAGCGGAGAGGTCGCCGGACGCGAAGGGGCGGAGGCGTTTGCGGGGATGCTGACGGTCGGCTTCGAGGTCGAGGAGATCGTTGACGATGTAAGTTGCCGAGGCGCAGAGGCAGAAGCTGAGGAAGGCAAGGGCTGCGCCGGCGACAAGCCCCGGGGCCCAGGCGTGAGCGAGGAGCAGAGGAAGAAAGATGAGGAAGTTTTTCGCCCACTGATGGAGCCGGATTGCTTTCAGCCACGCTTTGACGGGAGAGACACGCTCGTCGAAGGTGCGGGTGGGAGTGATGCGGGATTTGCGCAGGGCGGCGAGAAGAGAGGGTGTGGGGTTGGCGATCATGGGCTCCTGACAGTGTTGGAGGAGCGGGAGGTCGGCAGTGCGTTGCCGATGTAGGAGAAGTTGTCGCCGAAGCGGGACTGGAAGGCGGCAAGCTTGTTTTTGCCGGCGAGATTGAGCTTGCCGTCGGAGGCGAGGACGCCGGTAAAGAGGCCGAGGTGGTCGGCGATGCGGTTGGCGGTGTCGGCGTCGGCGGCGGTGGCGAGGTAGAGGGGGCGGCCGGTGGCGCGCTGCTGCTCAAGATATTGAAGGAGTTCGCGGTTGTAGGGGAGGTGGGCGACGTCGAGGCGGATGGTGTTGGCAAGATGGCGTTTGAGGGCGGCTTTGCCCTGGAGGAGCCAGCCGGGAAACTTCAATACCGCGGCAGGGCGATGGCGGGCGACGGCGAGGGCGGAGTCGTAGAGGGTATCGGATTTGACGAGGGTTCCATCCAGGTCGACGCAGAGCACCGGCAGGGCGGCGATGTCGAATGCGGAGGGCGGGATAGGCAAAAGTGTCCTTCCTTACGTCTAAACCAATGACTGGATCAAGATAGCGTCGAGCGAGACCGGTTGCGCAGAACGACGGGACGCCAGGCGGCTGCATAGGCGACCAACGTCATTATCAAGTATTCTTAAGTATCTGACACAGTAATCAGATGACCAACATCCTGAATTCCGAAAGAGAACAGAGAGCGCCCTATGTTGTCAGCGCAGATGAAGGAACAAGACTCGAACATAGAGCCGGCGGTACAGGAGCCGAAGCTGAAGGTGCCGCCTTCCAATTTTGAGCCTGAAGGACCGAAGGGTTCGGCGGCGAGGAAGTGGATTGTGCTGCTGGTGATTCTGGCCGTGGTCGGGGCGGCGGTGTGGAAGATTCGCCAGAATGGGAAGGAGCAGGACTCCGTTCAAATGATCATGGCGGCGCAGGCCGACCGGCCGACTCCGGTGCAGGTGGCTGCGGTACAGCAGAAGACGATGCCGATTTTTCTGACGGCGCTGGGGACGGTCACGGCTTACAACACGGTGACGATCAAGAGCCGCGTGGATGGGCAGCTGATGGAGGTGCCGGTGCGCGAGGGTCAGGCGGTGCGACAGGGACAGATGCTGGCCCAGATCGACCCGAAGCCTTACCAGGCGGCGCTGGAGCAGGCGCAGGGACAGTTGGTGAAAGACCAGGCGAGTGCCGTGAATGCGCGAGCGCAGGCAGAACGATATGGCGCGCTGCTGCAAGCGGGAGTGGTCTCGAAGGAGAGCGAGCAGGCACAGGTTTCGACTGCAGGTCAGGCGGAGGGTTCGATCGCTGCGGATCAGGCTGCGATCCAGGCAGCGAAGGTGAACCTGGGATACACGAAGATTTTCTCGCCGATCGATGGCGTGGTGGGGCTGCGGCAGGTCGATCCGGGCAATATTGTTCATGCAAACGATACCACCGGTCTGTTGGTGGTGACGCAGCTTCAGCCGATTGCTGTGATCTTTACGCTTCCGGAGGATCAGTTGCCCGAGGTGCTGAAGAGAACACGCGGAGGAAGCAGGCTGGCAGTGGAGGCGTTCGATCGCGCAGCGCAGAGGCATCTGGCGAGCGGGAGTCTGTTGACGGTAGACAACCAGATTGATACGACGACTGGCACAGTTAAGGCGAAAGCGGTGTTTCCGAATCAGGATGGAGCGTTATTTCCGAACCAGTTCGTGAATATTCGTCTAATTTTGCAGGAGAAGCAGAACGCGATCGTGATTCCCGCGGCGGCACTGCAGACCGGGACGCAGGGGAACTTCGTTTATCTGCTGAAGGAGGGACAGCCGCCGGCTGATTTGGTCGAGAAGAAGAAGGATACAGACATGCCGGTGCCGCAGCTGCCAGAGAACCAGTCGAACTACTACGTTCAGGCACAAACCGTAAATGTGGAGCTGACCGAGGGACCGCAGGTAATTTTGAACGGTGGCGTGAAGGCAGGCGACCAGATTGTGGTGGACGGTCAGGAGAAGCTGAAGAACGGCAGCAAGGTATTTCCGCGAACCGCACCGGCGAAGACGGGGCCGGGTGGGGCGACAGCGGAGTTGAGCGCGGTTGGTGACGCGGCGGGTCAACCGTCATGAGTTCGACGTTGAGTCCATCGAGGCCATTCATTCTTCGGCCAGTGGCCACCTCGCTCCTGATGGTGGCCATTTTGCTTGCGGGATTTGTTGCGTATGTGCAGCTGCCGGTGTCGGCGTTGCCGCAGGTGGACTATCCGACGATCCAGGTGCAGACGTTTTATCCGGGGGCGAGCCCGGAGGTGATGGCGTCGTCGGTGACGGCGCCACTGGAGAGGCAGTTTGGACAGATACCGGGGCTGACGCAGATGACGTCGACGAGTTCGGGCGGCGGCAGCGTGATTACGCTGCAGTTCTCGCTGGCGGAGTCGATCGACGTGGCGCAACAGGATGTGCAGGCGGCGATCAACGCGGCATATAGCTATCTGCCGAAGGACCTGCCGAATCCGCCGGTGTACAGCAAGGTGAATCCGGCGGATGCGCCGATCATGACGCTGTCGCTGACAAGCGATACTCTGCCACTGCAAAAGGTGGAGGATCTTGCGGACACAGTGATCGCGCAGAAGATCTCGCAGCTTTCGGGCGTGGGGCTGGTGTCGATCAATGGCGGGCAGAAGCCGGCGGTTAGGATTCAGGCTAATCCGACGGCGCTGGCCAACTATGGCTTGAGCCTTGAGGATATTCGCGCGGCGGTGGGGACTGCGAATGTTGACCAAGCTAAGGGCAATCTGAACGGAGCGACGCAATCGTACACGATTGGCGCGAACGATCAGATTCCTACGAGCGACGGCTACGACAAGGTGATCATCGCTTATCGGAACGGGTCGCCGGTGAGGCTGTCGGACGTCGCGGACGCAGTGGATAGCGCGGAGAACCTGTTTCTGGCGGCGTGGATGGGGACTTCGGCGCGGCCTGCGGCTGATGGACAGCCTGCGAGGCCCGCGACGCTGCAGCCGGCGGTGATTGTGAACATCCAGCGGCAGCCGGGGGCGAACATCATCGGCGTGGTGGATGAGGTTCAGAAAATAATGCCGCAGTTGCGGTCGTCGATGCCGGCGACGGTGAACCTGCAGATACTGACGGACCGAACGAATACGATCCGGGCTTCGGTGAAGGATGTGAAGTTTTCGCTGGTCCTGACGATTGGGCTGGTTGTCATGGTGATCTTCCTGTTCCTGCGGTCGTTTGCGGCGACGGTGATTCCTTCGGTGGCGGTGCCACTTTCGATTGTGGGCACGTTTGGGGTGATGTATCTGCTGGGGTACAGCCTGAACAATCTGTCGCTGATGGCGCTGACGATTTCGACGGGCTTTGTCGTGGACGATGCGATCGTGATGATCGAGAATATCGCGCGGTATCTGGAGCAGGGCGATTCGCCACTCGAAGCTGCACTGAAGGGGTCGGAGCAGATTGGGTTCACGATTGTTTCTCTAACGGTGAGCTTGATTGCGGTGTTGATTCCGCTGCTGTTCATGGGCGACATTGTCGGGCGGCTGTTCCGTGAGTTTGCTGTAACGCTGGCGGTGACGATTCTGGTCTCGGCGTTTGTGTCGTTGACGCTGACGCCGATGATGTCTGCGAAGCTGCTGAAGCATAAGCCGGAGAACGAGCAGACGACGTTCTACCGGAAGAGCGAAGAGTTTTTTGACTATGTGATTGCGAAGTATGCGGTGGGAGTGCGGTTTGTGCTGCGGCACCAGACGATGACCCTGCTGGTGACGCTCGGTACATTCATTTTGACGCTGTACTTGTTTCTGATTGTGCCTAAGGGATTCTTTCCGGTGCAGGATACGGGCGTTTTGTTGGGCATTACCGAGGCTCCGCAGACGATCAGCTTTAGCGCGATGAGTGCGCGGCAGCAGACGCTGGCACGGATTATTTTGCAGGACAAGGATGTGGAGAGCGTGTCATCGTTCATCGGAATCGACGGCACGAATTCGACGCTGAACAGCGGGCGCATTCAGATCAATTTGAAAGACCGTGAGGTGCGCAAGTCGTCGGCGCTGGAGGTGATTCAGCGTCTGGGGCCGCAGGTGGCGAAGGTGGAGGGGATCCAGTGTTTTCTGCAGCCGCTGCAGGACCTCACGGTAGAAGACCGGGTGAGCCGGACCCAGTACCAGTACTCGCTGGAGGACGCGAATACGGAAGAACTGGCGCTTTGGACCGAGCGGTTGGTTGCGAAGCTGAAGACGATTCCGATTTTGAGCGATGTGGCGAGTGATGAACAGTTAGGGGGGCTGGAGGCTCACCTGGTGATCGACCGCGATACGGCTTCGCGGCTGGGGATTACGCCGCAGAACATCGCCGACACACTGGATGATGCCTTTGCGCAGCGTCAAGTTTCGACGATCTTTACGCAGCAGAATCAGTATCACGTGGTGCTGGAAGTGGCGCCGAAGTTTCAGCGGAGCCCGGATTCGCTCGCGCACATTTATGTGGAGAGTTCGAATGGGTCGCAGGTACCCCTGTCGGCGTTTACTCACTTCGAGGAGAGGCAGACGCCGTTGGTGATCAGCCATCAGGGTCAGTTCCCTGCTGTGACGATCTCGTTCAATCTGGCGCCGGGTAAGTCGATCGGCGACGCAGTAAATGCTGTGAACCAGGCGAAGGCAGAGTTGAAGATGCCGACCAGCGTGAATGCACAGTTCGAGGGTTCGGCGCGAGCGTTTGAGGCTTCGTTAGAGAACGAGCCGCTGTTGATTCTGGCGGCGCTAATCGTCGTCTACATTGTGCTGGGAGTGTTGTACGAGAGCTACATTCATCCGATCACGATTCTTTCGACGCTGCCTTCGGCGGGCGTGGGCGCGATTTTGGCTCTGCTGCTGTTCCATGTGGATCTGAGTGTGATTGCGCTGATTGGAATTATTCTGCTGATCGGCATTGTGAAGAAGAACGCGATTATGATGATCGACTTTGCGCTGGAGGCCGAGCGGGAACAGGGACTGTCGCCGCAGGAAGCGATCTATCAGGCTTGCCTGCTTCGGTTCCGGCCAATCATGATGACGACGATGGCGGCGTTGCTGGGCGGGCTGCCTTTGGCGTTGGGCACGGGAACGGGAAGCGAGTTGCGACGTCCGCTGGGCATCACGATTGTGGGCGGATTGATTGTGTCGCAGGTGTTGACGCTGTTTACGACGCCGGTGGTTTATTTGTTCTTCGACCGGCTTGCGCGCAAATCGAGGCAAACCGATGCGGAACTCCATGCGCATGCGATGTCGGCAGATTGAGAGATGCAGGGAGTAGGGGATAGGGAGTAGAAGGCAACGATGCATTTTTCAGCACCATTTATTCGGCGGCCGGTGGCGACATTTCTGATGTCGGCGGCGGTGATTCTGGCGGGTGCGGTGGCGTATACGCTGCTGCCGGTGGCCAGCCTGCCGCAAGTGGAGTTTCCGGTGATCTCGGTGGGTGCGAGTCTGCCGGGGGCCGATCCCGAGACGATGGCATCGTCGGTGGCGACGCCGCTGGAGCGGCAGTTTTCGAAGATCGCCGGCATTAATGAGATGACCTCGTATTCGTCGACCGGGTCGACGGGGATCGTGCTGCAGTTCGATCTATCGCGGGATATCAATGGGGCGGCGCGGGATGTACAGGCGGCGATCAATGCGGCTCGGAGTCAGTTGCCGGCGAACCTGCCAAGCAATCCGGGGTACTACAAGGTGAATCCAGGTGACTCGCCGATCATGATTCTGGCGCTGACCTCGGACACGATGAACATACCGCAGCTGTATGACGCGTGCGACAGCATTCTGGCGCAGAAGATTGCGCAGGTGGAGGGTGTAGGCCAGACGTGGTGCGGAGGAAGCGCGAAGCCGGGTGTGCGGATTGAGGCGAACCCGATGCAACTGGCGCATTACGGGATCGGGCTGGAGGCGCTGCGCGCGGCGATCGGCACGGTGAACGTGAATCAGCCGAAGGGGTATCTGCAGGACGACGAGCGACGGTGGAGCATCAGTGCGACGGACCAGCTCTTTGGTGCGGCAGCATACGCTCCGCTGATTATTGCGACGGACCGGGGACCGGTGAGTTCAGCACCGGCGCGTACCGGGCTGCCGGCGTCGGTGAGCAGCGCGCTGACGAATGCGCCAACTGCGAATTCCGGCAATGGTTCGCCTGCCATACCGGCGGCGAGGAGTGCTTCGCCTGCAGCCGCAAATGCTGGTCCAACGCATGGGATTGTGCGGATTCGGGATGTCGCGAAGGTCGTCGACAGCGTTGAGAATGTTCAGGCGGCGGGTGTCTTCAACGGCAAGCCAGCGATTGTTGTGCTTGTGTTCAAGACTTCGACGGCGAATGTGATCCAGACGGTCGACAACGTAAAGAAGATGCTGCCGATGCTGAAGGCCTCGATACCACCAGCCATTCAGGTAAACGTTGCAATGGACAGAACGACGACGATTCGCGCTTCGGTGAGGGACGTGACGCGGACGCTGATCATCTCGATCATGTTGGTGATCATGGTTGTGTTCCTGTTTTTGCGCGAGGTGCGGTCGACGCTGATCCCGACGGTGGCGGTGCCGTTGAGCCTGTTGGGGACGTTCGCGGTGATGTATCTGCTGGGCTATACGCTCGACAATTTGTCGTTGATGGCACTGACGATCTCGACCGGTTTCGTGGTGGATGATGCGATTGTGGTGATCGAAAACATCAGCCGGCACCTGGAAAAGGGGATGAGGCCGTACGAGGCGGCGATGCTGGGGTCGAAGGAGATTGGGTTTACGGTGTTGTCGATGAGCACCTCGCTGATTGCGGTGTTCATTCCGATTCTGTTGATGGGAGGAATTGTCGGCAGGCTGTTTCGTGAGTTTGCCGTGACGCTGTCGGTGGCGATTATGGTGTCGCTGGTGGTTTCGCTGACGACGACGCCGATGCTGAGCGCGAAGTTTCTTGAACCGTATAACCTTCGGCGGCATGGCTGGTTTTACCGCCTGGGAGAGCGTGCGCTGGGGTGGATCGCGGCGGAGTATGAGCGTGGCCTGCGCTGGGTTCTGCAACACCAGAAGCTGGTGCTGACCATCACGGTGCTGACCTTTGTGCTGAATGTCTATCTGTACATTCTCGTGCCGAAGGGTTTTTTCCCGGAGCAGGATACGGGACGAATTGGCGGGCAGGTGCAGGGACAGCAGGATGTTTCGTTTCCAGAGATGAAGAAGAAGGTGCTGGCGCTGGCTGAGATCGTCGGGAAGGACCCGGGCGTGCAAGATGTGACAGCGTTTGCGGGAGGGAGAGGTAATACCAACTCGGGTTTCATGTTCATGTCGCTGAAACCAGATGCAGAGCGACAGAAGACTGGCGATACGGCGCAGGTGATCGTGAACCGGCTGCGGCCCAAGGTGAGCAATCTGCCGGGTGCGATTCTCTATCTCCAGGCGTTTCAGGATCTGCGAATCGGGGGACGGAATTCGGCGACGGAGTACCAGTACACGCTGACAGCTGACAGCCTGAAGGACCTGAACGAGTGGGGGCCGAAGTTGATGGCCGCGTTGGAGAAGCTGCCACAGATCAAGGACATTGCGACGGACCAGCAACAGCAGGGTCTGCGGGGACAGTTGGTGATCGACCGGGCGACGGCGAGCCGGCTGGGAGTTTCGCCTTTGACGATTGATGCGACCTTGTCGGATGCGTTCGCGCAGACACAGGTTTCGACCACGTATATGCCGCTGAATCAGTACCACGTGGTGATGGAGGTGGCCGAGGAGTTCCAGCGAGACCCGGATGCGCTGAAAAATATTTATGTGAAGAGCACGACGGGCGCGATGGTTCCGTTGTCGGCGGTGACGCACTTTGAGACGCAGAGAATACCGCTGGCGGTGAATCACCAGTCGCAGTCTCCGGCTACGACGCTGTCGTTCAATCTGGCCCCGGGGGCTTCGTTGAGCGAGGCGACGCAAGCGATTCAACAGGCGCGGGTGGACATCGGAATGCCGTCGTCAATTCATGGAGGATTTGCGGGATCGGCGCAGGCGTTCAAGGATTCGATGAAGAGCGAGCCGTGGCTGATTCTGCTGGCGCTAATCGCCGTGTATATCGTTCTCGGGATTTTGTACGAGAGCTTTATTCATCCGATCACGATTCTGTCGACTCTGCCGTCGGCGGGTGTGGGTGCGATTGTGGCACTCCTCTTATTCAACGTGGATTTGAGCGTGATCGCGATGATCGGGATCATCCTGCTGATCGGGATTGTGAAGAAGAACGCGATCATGATGATCGACTTTGCGCTGGTGGCAGAGAGGCAGCATGGGAAGACGCCGACAGAGGCGATCTATGAGGCGTGCGTGCTGCGGTTTCGGCCGATCATGATGACGACGATGGCGGCGTTGCTGGGGGGTTTGCCGCTGGCGCTGGGTCATGGTGCCGGGGCCGAGATGCGGCGGCCGCTGGGGATCACAATTGTGGGTGGGTTGATTGTGTCGCAGGCGCTGACGCTGTTTACTACGCCGGTGGTTTATTTGTTCTTTGACCGGGTGCGGGGACGGTTTGAGCGTGCAGGGTCGCGGCGAAAGACCGGGCGGGGCGTGGCGCAGGTGGTTGCCGGGGATTAGTAACGGCAGGAGCTGCAACGGCAAAAGCAAGAGCTTGCGGGGTTGGCGTTTTACGTCCCACCCTTCGCAAAGGCGCGAAGGATGGGGCACCCGTTCATTTGCGGCTGGCAAAGAAAAAAGGCAACGACTTTTGTTTGTCGCTGCCATTTGATGATGTGGTTGGTGGTTTAGACGAGGGCGGGTTCGGGGACGAGGACGTCGCTGGAGCGGCGGCGGTCGAGAGGGCTGCCGGGGGTCTTGCCGACCTGCGTGTGCGGGAAGTAGGAGTTTTCGAAGTACTGCGCCAGCATACGGTGGGTGTTGAAGAAGCTGCCGTTGATGGCGATACAGTGCTGCTGCATGCGCGACCAGGCGTAGGGGTTCGCGTACATGGGGGCGATGGACTTCTCGAGCTTCTCGTAGAGGCTGTTGGCTTCAGCGGCTTCAGTTTCGCCGTCTTCGATGGCCCAGCCGGTGGTGTTTTCAGCGCAGCCTTCAATCCACCAGCCGTCGAGAACGGAGAGCGAGGGAACACCGTTGAGGGCGGCCTTCATACCGGAGGTGCCGGAGGCCTCATAGGGGCGGCGGGGGGTATTGACCCAGACGTCGACGCCCTGGGTAAGGAGTGCGCCTAACTCCCAGTCATAATTCTCGATGTAGTAAATCTTGAGCGGCGAGGATTTGAGCCGGGTGGCTGCGGCGTATACATCGCGAATGAGGCCCTTGCCAGCGTTGTCAGCGGGATGGGCTTTGCCGGCGTAGAGAATCTGCAAACCGCCGATCTTCTGTGCGATTGCAACCAGGCGCTCGGGATCCTGAAGGAGGAGGCTGGCTCGCTTGTAGGTGGCGACGCGGCGGGCGAAGCCGAGGGTGAGAACATTTGGGTTGAAATGATGGCCGGTGCGTTTGGCGATTGTGCCGAAGAGGCGCAGTTTGCCTTTGTTGTGGGCGGCAGCGATGCGCGCCGGGTCTATGCCATAGACCGAGCGGAGGTATTGGTTGTCCGTGCGCCAGTGCGGGATCTCTCCGTCGAGCAGTTCCTGGAACTGCGGGGAAAGCCAGGTGGCGGCGTGAACGCCGTTGGTGATGGAGTAGACCTTGTAGCCGGGGAACATCTGCTGCGAGACCTTGCCGTGCTGCATGGCGACGCCGTTGACGAAGCGCGAGAAGCGCAGGGCGATGTAGGTCATATTCATGAGGCCGTTATGGAGGCAGCCAAACTGATCGATGGCAGCGGCGCGGTCGTGACCGAGGACCTGGTACATCTGGTCGATGCCGAACTGATCGTGACCGGCGGGTACGGGGGTATGGGTGGTGAAGACGCACTGCTCGCGAACGGCGTCGATGTCAGCTTCGGTGGCATCCCGGAGAGGCTTGCCGGCGAGGCGCTCTTCGAGCAGACCCAGCGCGAGGAGGGCGGCGTGGCCCTCGTTCATGTGATAGACCTTGGGTCTACAGGCAAGGGCTTCAAGCAGGGCAACACCGCCGAATCCGAGGACAGTCTCCTGACAGAGGCGGTAGTAGGTGTCGCCGCCGTAAAGATGATCGGTGAGGCGGCGGTCCCAGGGGTCGTTGCCTTCGACGTCGGTGTCGAGAAGGAAGACAGGAATGACGTGGCCGGTGATGCCGACGACATCGAACCGCCAGGCGCGAACGAGGATCTGACGCCCCTGCATGGTTAAGGCAAGAATCTGGTTGGCGCTGGGAAGCGTGGACTCGGGCGCCCAGGGAACGTCGGACTCGGTTTGCAGACCGACGTCGGAGAGCTTTTGGCGGAAGTAGCCGCGACGATGGACTAGTGAGATGGCGACCATGGGTGCGCCGGTGTCGGCGGCAGAGCGGAGGGTGTCGCCCGCGAGCATGCCGAGTCCGCCGGAGTAGGTGGGCAGCGCCGGGGATAGGGCGATCTCCATGGAGAAATAAGCGACGGTTCTGTTGGTCAGTTCTGGTGTAGACGGGGTGAGAGTGGAGGGGAGATTCATGCGGTAACTGATCCTTTTCTCATCCGAGCCGGCGCTGCGTGAAGAGCATGGTATTGGTTCGATGCTGGAAGTCTCTATCGTGTGGAGGGATACACTGCGCGAGATCCCGGAATAAGAGAGGCCGAAGCATCGATTGAGGCTGATTTTAGCAAAATGCTTAAACGATTTAGATGGAACCTACGGTTACCTGCGTTGGTTCTATCGGGGTATTGACTGGAAACTGGCAACCGTAGCGGCCTCAAGGCGTTGCCCTATCTGGTCCAACCAAAGGAGATGTTCCGGTTTCATCAGGACGGACCGCAGGCAGGTGACCATGGTTTCCGGGCCGGTTTCTAAAGAATTTTTCCAGGAATTTTGTGGAAAAAAGCGCACCGGAAGCTTGGCAAGTGCCAGGTGGAGGTCGCGTTTGGCTGCCTCGTCGAAGATGAGCTGAGCGAGGGTGGAAGACGCTTCGGGCGTGGCGGCGCGGGCGGCACAGAAGACGATATCGAGCTGGGGCGGGGCCGCCGGGGTGAGGAAGTGCGGCGATTTGTTGAGTCGTTCGTAGAGTTTGAGGGCAGCGGTGTGACCGCATTCGAGGCCCTGCGCGAAGGCGCCTCCGGGAGTGTAAGGGAGAAGCTGTTGCGTCGCCCAAAGTGCGACCGCGGAGGCTCCGGCGCGGGAGCACTCCAGCGAGATTTCGCCGAGGTGGAGGTCCTTCGAGGAGAAGTAGGTGTAAGGGGAGTCGTGTTTGTAGAGGCGGCCGACGGCGGGGTCGCGGAAGAGGACACAGCCGCAACCATAGGGTTGAAGGCCATGCTTATGCGGATCGATGACGATAGAGTCGGCGTGCGGGATGGCGTCGAATGCGGCTCGGGTTTCGGGGGAGAGATTGGCGGCCAGAGTGAAATAACCACCATAGGCGGCGTCGACATGGATGCGGAAATCGTATTTCTGCTGGAGGGTGACGATCCGGTCGAGCGGATCGACGGCGCCGATGGCGGTCGTGCCTAATGTAACGACTACTGTTCCAATTCTTCCTGTCGCAAGAAGCGATTCGAGGACCGTGAGATCCATGTGACCGTAATCGTCCGATGGGATGGAGATGAAGGGAAGGCCGAGGACGCTGCTGATGCGGCTGTGGGTATAGTGGGCCTGATCGGAGGCGGCGATTGCCTGGGGAGTGCCATCGTCCGTAGATGCGAGTTGGCCGGCGACCCAGAGGGCCTCGAGATTGGCGAAGGTGCCCCCGCTGCTGAGATGGCCGAGATGCCGGGGCCAGTGAAACATTCTGGCAAGCGCGGCTACGGCTTCAATCTCCATGGCTGAGCTGGCACGGCCGCCATCGAGCGCGTGATTGTTGGGGTTTACAGACATGGCCAGAGCGTAGGCTGCTCGGGCGATCGGGTGGGGCGGCTTCAACATCTGCCCGGCGTAGAGCGGATGGGCGTAGGGGTAGTTGTCGTGAAGGCGGGTTGCTACCTGCTGCAGGATCGAGGAGGCTTCTTCGCCGAGTGGAGCTGCGGGGCTGGGCGGGAGGTGGGCGAAACCTTTGTCCAGAGTGCGCTGGGATTCGGCGAGGAGTTTGAGGAATTCGTCTGGCATGGATTGCCCTAAAACGCCGACATGGTCTTGAAGCCGAACTTCATCATAAGCCCGAGAACGGCTGCGAGAATAACGGCCAGGGTGGTCCAGAGGGCCGAGGTGCGAAGGCGCTTTCTCAGTACTTCGGAGAGGACGATAACGAGGTAGAGGGCGAACATCAGCAGAAGGCCATCGGCGACGAAGATGCGCTCGACGCCGGGGGTGGCGATGAGTACGTGCTCGAAGTGGAAGGGTGGAAAGAGAGAGCCCACGCCGAAGACGATGAAAAAGAGCAAGAACTTGAGGATTGTGAAGGCGACTTTTTTCATGGGAGCGCTCTGGATGAGAGTTTAGCGCGCCCCGTAGAGATTGCAGCAGGAGTTTCTCCGCCCGAATCGCTCAAGGCAAGGCGGACTCGAAGAGATCATAACGATGTTCCAATTGCCACTGTTCTGCAGCCTTCTCGTTGGCTTGCAAAAAGCTGAGGCATTTGGGTGTGGGGTTGTCAGCTCCCAGCGGCTGGCCCGCGCAGGCTGGAACGGTTTTGGTGAAGACGTCGGGTTGCTGCCAGAGACTGGCGCCGGGGAGAAAGCTGTGTTCGAGGCTGGTGCGGGCAGAGCTCTTCAGATCGAGGTACGAGAGATTGAAATCCATGGCGGCGCGTGTGTACTCGTTGGTGAGGTCGATGCGCGAGACGCCTTCGTCGTCGGTGGAGAGGGCGACGGGAACACCCGCGGCGAGGTAGAGCGGGAGAGGATGCCACGGTGCGTTCACTCCGAGAATGACATCGTTTGAGGTGAGGTTGATCTCGACCATGATGTGACGAGATGCCATCTCCTTTAATAGAGATTGCGGCTCAGTCTCGTACATGGCGTCGACGCCGTGGCCGATGCGTTCGGCATGGCCAAGATCAACGGCTTCGCGGATGTGGAAGCGGAGGCCATCGGGTGGGACGAGTCCGGGAGCGAGTTCGCCGGCGTGGAGGCTGATGTGAACTTTGGGATAGACACTATGCAGATAGTCGAGCATGAGCATTTGACGGTGGTACTCGGACATGGATAAGTAACCATCCTCGGGCATGACGAAGTTTAGCCCGACGACGTTTGGGTCGGCAGAGGCTACTTCAAAAGCGAGAAGGGTCTGGGCGAAGACTTGTTGTGGAGGAAAGCCGCGGAGAACCTGGTAGAGAAAGCGGATCTTGACCGAACACGCCGTTCTGGCGCTCGGTTGGCCGCAGTTTTCAATCTTGTTGCGCGCGTCGAGGGCGTCGTCCAACTCTTTGCGATCGATGGTGGCCTCGTCGCGCAGGCCGGCCGCCAGAAGAACATCGCGTAGATGGCTGAGATCCTCACGCGTGGTCCCGGTGGCGTCGCCGGTACGATTCTGGGCAGGATCGACGGGAGTAGAAGGCCATGCGATGCGTGAGCTGATCTTGACGACGTCGGTGAAGACTGGGGTCTCCATGATCTCCAGGTATTGCTCGTTCTGGGCGGCGGCACGGGTGGCGACTTCGTCGAGCCATTCTGCTATGTGGGATTTTTCGATGCCGCCGAAACGACCGAAGGTGGCAAAGAATTGGTCGTGGCCGCTGACGCCGGCACTGGGAACGAAGCTGCGCATGGAGAAGGAGTCGACTAAGGCGTCGTAGAGTTTTTGGTCTTTGAAGGCGTCTTCGGCGCGGACGTTGCCTTCTCCGCAAACAGGTTGCGGTGGAAGGCTTCTGGTGGTTGCTGTCGGTTTGAAGAAGCTCATCGTTTTGGGATCGACGCAGAGGAGATCGGCGGCGCCATCCTTGATGAAGGTTTCGGCGTAGACTGCGCCGGAGAGATGCATATGCAGATCTGCGCCCTTGGGCATGCGGGCGAGGAAGGCGTTCAGCTCGAGTGGGCTCTGCTTCGCGGTGTTGAAAGCACGGATAGCACGCTGCTCGCGCGGAGTCGCGGCTACGGCTGAAGTTTTTGTCGTGGATTGCGAAGCGGAGCGGGGAGTGGATTGGACTGCGGGGCGAGCGGAAGTCTGCGCGAGCGCGACGGTGGCGAAACAGAGCAGGAGGGATGCAGGCGGTGAGATTCGAATGCGAGAAAGCATGGGAGTCCTTTGTTTCGAGTGATGACAAAGGATAGCGTGCGAGAGATGAGTTGGCGGTACGGCGTGGGATTGCTATACTTAGGATGCGTTTGCGTTGCTGGTTCCCTTCCAGCGCGAGTCCCCCTGAAAGGGCCGGGGCGACAGATGTAGATGGTAGCGCGCGGTGGTTCTTGGCGATCCCCGACAACAAGCGTTATGCCAAGGCCAGATAGCTCAGTGGTAGAGCGCGGCCCTGAAAAGGCCGGCGTCGGCGGTTCGATCCCGTCTCTGGCCACCATTTAGAATCAATAGCTTATCCTTAACCTCCTGACTTACCCCCAAGATCACTTCCCTCCTCGTATCCGCTAAACAACTGAAAACGCTCAATTCACAATGTTCCCGTATTGTTCCCGCCACATAGAGAACGCGTGAAAAGGGATTTTGGTGTGGAATGGCAAGGCTGACAAAATTTGTAATTCACCAAAAATCGGAAATTTGTTGCCACAAGGTCGCCGTCCCTAAAACCGAGGGGAACCGAAAACCTAGCCCCTGTTTAAAAACTTTGACCTTCGGCCAGGAACCCTCGCGCCGTGTCATTGCGAATCGTCAGCTCGGTATATGAGGAGAAAATCCAGCATGCGCAGAGTTGACTGCCTCACCTTAGAGTTCTAGCTTGCGGGGTACGTAAAGTGGGGTGAATCGAACGTGAAAGGACGACCTATTTCGGGCGTGCTCGCAACGGCGATTTCCCGCACGCTCATTGGCCCTGCGAGAAAAGCGTCGCGGCCGCCCTTGGTAGCTGTGGCAAAGGCACTCGCCATCCGAACTGGATCGAGAGCACGCGACACGGCTGTGTTTAGAAGTACGCCGTCGAATCCCCACTCCATCACCTGACACGCGTGAGACGGAAGACCGATACCCGCGTCTACGATAAGTGTGACCTGTGGGGCGCGCTCACGCAGCTCCCGTAAAGCGCGCGGATTGCGTGGTCCCTGGCCGCTCCCGATGGGAGCCGCCCATGGCATTAGTACCATACATCCAGCGTCGATGAGGCGTCTGCAAAGAATCCAGTCTTCCGTGCAGTACGGCAGAACGTAGAAGCCAAGTTTTACAAGTTCAACTGCAGCTTCAACCAAACCGAATGGGTCTGGCTGCAGGTTGAGTTCGTCTCCGATCACCTCGAGTTTTACGAAGTTGGTCTCAAACAACTCCCGTGCCATGCAGGCCGTTTTTACGGCTTCGCGAGCACTGAAACACCCTGCAGTATTTGGGAGAATTGCCCGCTGGCTCTCCCGAATCAAGTTCCAAAACGATTGACCAGACTCCTTCGAGCCGGAGATTTGGCGACGGAGAGATACTGTGAGCATCGCTGGGTCCGCGGCTGAGATCGCGTCGGCCAACAGTGACGGAGAATCATATCGGGAAGTCCCAAGAAGCAGACGGCTTGGAAAACTTTGTCCATACAAATTCAGCTGAGCTTCAATTTGTGGCCCATTCATTTCAACCTCCCGCCGCTGGGTGAACGATTTCGATCCTGTCTCCTGTGGAGATAACGCATTCCCCGTAGGTTGCTCGCGGAATAACCTCGTCATTGTGCGCCACGACAAACGGTGCTGATGGCGAAAGAACTCGCAGTAGGGCGTCGAGAGTTCCGAGCTCAGGCAAAGAACAGCTCTTGCCGTTCAGAACGATAAGCATGTCTGCATCTCAGTTGAAGTGTTCAGCAATCCAAAGCTCGCTATAGAGCAGTTCACACTCAGACAGGGCCAGCGTCCGCTTGACCGCCCTGACAGAAGGCCTAATACTTCGTCGACGATAGTGGGCGTCAGCAGAAAACCATGTCGATAAAGCCCGTTGAGACGAAGCATCCTGCGCTCAGGATCGAACAGAATCGCCGGCTGATTGTTTGGCAGGGCAGGCCGAACCTGGGTGTTGAATTCGAGAATGCGCGCCTCTGCCAAAGCCGGGATAATCGAGTACGCAGACGTCAAGAGCTCAAGAATTCCCCGTACAGAAGCAGGCGAGCGATCGTCGGACTCAACGGCGGTGGCACCCACGACTAGTTGTCCCTCTGACCGCGGAACTATATATACGGGGTAGCGCGGATGCAAAAGTCGCAACATATGATTTAGTTGGATCTCGGGTGCGTGCAAACGCACAATCTCGCCACGGACGCCTCGAAGACTGCGCAAATCGCCCTTGGCGCCCATGCCGCGGCAATCTACGATAATTCCCGCGTCGGGAAAATTGCCATCATCGATGGCAGTCTCCCAATGAGACTCCACGCCCGCCTCTTCAAGGGCGAGGCCAACCGCTTTCAAAAAGCCACGATTGTCCACTTGCGCCTCGGCGGGGACGTACAACGCCCTGGGAAATCGTGAGCCGAGCTCGGGTTCTACGTCAGCGACCTGTGAACCTTCCAGGCACCGTACACACGATTGGCGTGAAGTTCAGCATGCTATGGACACGTGCGGCCTCTCCTGTGTCCTCGACATGCCAGAGAAGAAGAGTGCCGTTGTCGCGATAGAAGACGGGTATCGGCAGTTCAGCCAACCATTGCGGCCATAACTTAAGACTATTAGCCCCCATCGAGGAGATTTGTGCGTCTGAGTCGATCGCCTCTGTCGTCGGTGCGATCATTCCCGCCGCCGCCCACGCGGCTGAGTTCATTCCTTGGCTGTCGGCTGAGTCGTAGAGGGCAACACGCGCACCAGAGCGGGACGCACGCCAAGCCAAGCAGCGACCAATCAGGCCACCGCCGACAATCGCGACATCCGGTTGACTCATCGGTAGACCTCGCCACCGAGTTCGACAAACTCCCGCGACTTTTCCGCCATTCCAACTTCTGCCTCTCCTTGATATTTCTCGCGGATCTCCTCGGTAATCTTCATCGAGCAAAACTTCGGCCCGCACATTGAGCAAAAATGCGCTGTTTTGGCGCCGTCGTGGGGCAAAGTTTCATCGTGATACTCACGAGCACGGTCGGGATCGAGGCTCAGGTTGAACTGATCCTCCCAACGAAACTCGAAGCGTGCCTTGGAGAGAGCATTGTCTCGAATCTGCGCTCCGGGCAGTCCCTTCGCGAGGTCCGCTGCATGCGCGGCAACTTTGTAGGTGATGATGCCCGTACGAACATCCTCTCTATTTGGAAGACCCAGATGTTCCTTCGGAGTGACGTAGCAAAGCATCGCAGTTCCATCCCATCCGATGTTTGCTGCACCAATCGCACTGGTGATGTGGTCGTAGCCGGGAGCGATATCAGTCACAAGTGGGCCCAGGGTATAGAAGGGCGCTTCGAAACATTGCTCCAGTTCTTTTTCCATGTTTTCCCGAATGAGCTGCAAAGGCACGTGACCTGGACCTTCGATCATCACTTGGATGTCGTGCTTCCACGCCTGCTGCGTCAGTTCACCAAGCGTTCTCAATTCTGCAAACTGGGCCTCGTCGTTGGCGTCGTAAATAGAGCCGGGACGAAGCCCATCTCCCAAACTGAAGGACACGTCGTAGGCCTTCATGATTTCGCAAATCTCATCGAAATTCGTATAGAGAAAATTCTCCCGATGGTGTGCGAGGCACCACTTCGCCATAATGGAGCCGCCGCGCGACACGATTCCCGTCAGGCGCTTCGCCGTAAGCGGAATCCATGGCAACCGAACACCAGCGTGCAGTGTGAAATAATCCACACCCTGCTCGGCCTGTTCAACGAGGGTGTCGCGCATCAATTCCCAGGTGAGTTCTTCGGCACGCCCGTCTACTTTCTCAAGCGCCTGATAAATTGGCACGGTCCCCACCGGCACGGGACAGTTGCGAATAATCCATTCGCGAAGCTCGTGAATGTCCTTGCCAGTAGAAAGGTCCATGATCGTATCTGCGCCCCAGTGGGTGGCCCAGATCATTTTGTCCACTTCTTCAGCCGGCGAAGAGGTGACTGCTGAGTTGCCGATGTTACCGTTGATCTTCACTTTGAAGTTGCGTCCGATGATCATCGGCTCCACTTCAGGGTGGTTTATATTCGCTGGAATAATCGCGCGCCCCGCAGCAACTTCAGCCCGAACAAACTCCGGCGTGACTCGTCCTGAAAGCAGTGCGCTGAAAGATTGTCCTCGGTGTTGCCGGAGTAGCGAGGAGTAGGCGGGGTCATCACGCAAGCGCTCCAGCAGCATTGATTCCCGCAAGGCAATAAATTCCATCTCCTTCGTCACGATGCCCTTACGGGCATAGTGCATCTGGCTCACGTTTCGGCCGTTGCGTGAGCGTCGAGAGATAGGGGGAGAGGGAAAACGTGAGTGATACGTCAGCAGATCTCGTTAACGCTGACGTGCATACTCGGAAGTAGGACACGAAAGAGTCTCGGTATCATTGCGCTGTCCGATCCAGTCGGTGCGAAGGTCGGGCAACCCACGAGACAAATCTATCCGGACATCGGCGTCCGTGTACGGACCAGAGGTGTCATAAACCGGCAGGGGAGGATTCTCTTCCGTGCGATCTCTATGATGGGTCGCTGATAAAGTGATTTCTCGGTAAGGGACACGCAAATCCCCTCGATCACCTTGTAGGTAACGTTTGTGCGATGCCGGATAGGAGGAAGGTGTACGAATTGTAGAAAACGTTGGTGATTGCTTCAGCATTTGATCCTCTCTTCGCAGTAGATACCGCTCCCGACCGAACGATTGCTCCCTCACCATGTCAAACTCGTGCGAAGAAGAAATACGTCCGCGCCGTGTTCATTCTTCGCCACCCCAGCGGCCATAGGGTTCCAAATGTGCTGATAACTTGGAATCAGCCTGATCGCCGGAGTGATCGCGAAATCGTAGAAGACCTCGAGCCCATTCTCGTTTTTCACAGTGGCTGCGGCTCCGGTGAGCTGCTTGAAGTCATTTTTCAAAGGCTGACTGATTCCATTGTGATAGATTCCCAATCCAAAACTGTCATTGGGCCTGTGATCAGAGAGGCCATAGGCAAACAACGCTACGCTCGCATCACGCGTGATAGTGTTCGTTTCCTCTGGGGCATATCCGATGCGTCCGAACAGACCAATTCCTCTGAGCGACTGGCCGCTCCCGAGTTTCTCAGCGACCGCCTCGGGGCGATCTTTCACAAAGAGATACTGCGAAAAGTTTCCGATCGTAACCCAACTCTTATTCTTATAGTTGATGGGCAAAGCCTGAGTCGAAGGAGTCCCCAACAGAACTCCGACAGCCTGCGGAACTTCCGACGGTGACAACTGCCCAAATGGTGACGTCAAATCGATCTTCGGCTTGTTCGTCCAGTTGGCCTGCGCCCAGGATTGGCCCGGCAAGTTGCCGATCTTGTAGGAAAAGATTGTGATGCCATAGATGTTTACCCGATTGAAGGCCTTCGTGGCGAAATTATTTGCCTGGCTATTGGGATCGTACACGCCGGCAGAAGCGGTTAGCCATTTTGACGGCGTCCACACCCCAATCCCTGCCCACGAAGTGGTGTTGTAAAAATTGAGAGCCATCGGATTCTTGTTGAAGTTCAGGTTTGCGAAGTCGTACTTGTAGCTGTTGCCGAAAAAGGTTTGGTCGGCGTGGGTGAGCACGTTGACCTTTCCCAGGATGACGGAGAATTTCGGCGTCAGAGACTGAAATAGGAAATACTCCGTGGGGAGGACATCATGGACGAAGAAGGGACCCGGGAAGGCCAGCCCGGTGTACTGAGGCACGGTGGCGCCCACGGTAAAAGTATTTTGCGGTGAAGAGCTTCCATTCCTGGCTTCCAAGGTGATGTGGAATACGCCGCCCGGCCAGAGTCCGGCGCGCCCGGTATCCACATTGATCGAAAGCTGGGTGTTTTGTATGAAGGCGCTGCCGGTTTTGAGACCACCTGACGCCACGTCTTGATATGCACTCGTTGAGTAAAGATCAAAGAAAAATCCATGACGAGCTAGATCTGTTCGCAGCCCGCCCCAATCGCCACTCAATTGAGTGCGATAGCGGAAATCTTTCGAGTCGGTTCCTGGCAGCCCGAACACGGGTCCGTTGTTGAAGTATGGCAGGAGGTACGGGTGCCAAATTAGCGACAGAAGCTTTTTTTGTTGGAACTGGGCCCCAGGAGTCAGCTGCATTCGCGCGGGAAGGCGTAGTTTTTTCTTTGATCGGATCATTGTCATGAGTTGGGTTGGCGATCTCGTTCTGAGCTACATCCACATCTGGCGTCATTGGCGCGCCGAACCTATTGTGTGGTGAGGATACGACATCTGCCGACTGACTGGCCGTCCATGTTGAGGGCCTGGCCAAACACCGTGTTTTGGACGCACGGCGCCAGAAGTGCGAATGTGAAAAGTGCAATCCTTCCGGCGCCGTTTCTGAGCATCTTTTTGAACATCGTTTGTTCCTTTATTGAGTTGAAGCTAGTCCACGTCCGCCACCAGCGGCCGGAGTTGATGCGCGACGCGAATGGCGATCACGGTAGGCCCATCGGCGCTGAGAGCTGTTTTGAAAGCCTGCCTTGATTTCCTCTGTCGTGTTAGCGGCCACTCCGACACAACCAAAAGCCTTGGCCGTTGCGACGATATTGAGTCCGGGTAGATCAAGCGCGGGCACCTTGGGAGTTTTCTCAAGAACTGCAAACTCTTTGAGAATGGCGTACTCGTCGTTGCACGGGACGATATAGATAAGCTTGAGTTTTTGTCGAGCCGCCGTATAGAGGCTCTGCACTGAATACTGGAGAGCTCCATCCCCAATGGCAGCGATGACCGGGCGCCCGGTTCCCAGCTTCTTCTGGGCAATCGCAACGCCCACCGCCGCCGGTTCTCCCCATCCAAGTCCACCACTCGCAAAGGTGTAGTACGAACCGGGCTCGTTGATTGGCCAGTACTGGGCGAGATCCCCGAAATTAGAAGCTGTTTCGTTCACCAGAATGGCATTCTCTGGGCCGCAACTCGCTCAATGCGGCGAATGCCTCAAGGGCCGTTAAAGGACTATTCGGTGGCGCTGGAAGTTTTCGTTCGATGTGTGGTGCCGCAGGAGCGGGCCGCGACTTCACTTCCGGGATTGCATCATTCAATGCCTCCAGGGCCAGCTTTGCGTCTGCCAACAGGCTGTCTCCGACGATAGCGGCGGCCGCATCGTAGGGGTCATTGGTGATCTGCAAGAGTTCAGCACCTTCGGGAAGGTAGTCTCCTGCAACGTAGGGGTAATACCGGAAGACCTGGGCTCCAACCACGATGATTAGGTCATGGCCGCGAAGCTTTTTGCTCAGTGGCCCAATCGCAAACGGGGCCATACCTCGAAACTGCGGGTGAGTTTGAGGGAAGGACGCTTTATCAGATAGCGGCGACATATACACCGGAGCTCTCAAGCGCTCCGCAAACTTGATGCCGGCATCCCAACCGCCTGCGCGCTCGATCTCAGGACCGTAAATCAACACTGGATTCTTACTCTTCCGAATCTTTTCGGCGAAATGAGCAAGCCGCTCAGGGTCTGGCGAGTACCGCGAGCTCGCAGTTCGAACGACCGCCTCTCCCAGAGCCGGCTGATCCCAGTCATCCAACGGAATTGATACGTATACTGGGCCTGCAGGCGGCTGCAGAGCAACCGTATAGGCCCTCATGATTGCTCCGGGGACGTCTTGTGCCCTTACTGGTTGATATGCCCACTTAACCCAGGGCCGCGGTAGAGTCGTCTCATCCCGGTTGGTAAGATATGGATCGCAAAGGATCATCTCGCGTGTCTGTTGACCCGCCGTAATGATGAGAGGCGTTTTATTCTGGAAAGCCGTCATGATGTTGCCCATGCCGTTCCCCGTTCCCGCTGACGTATGCAGATTCAAGAGCGCTGGCTTTCCTGTAGCTTGAGCAAAGCCGTCTGCCATGGCCACAGCGGTTGCCTCCTGCAGACCGAGTACATATTCGAAATCCGACGGGAAATTTTTCAGAAACGGCTGCTCTGTCGACCCCGGGTTTCCGAAAATAGTTGTCAACCCTAACTTCCGTAGGAGGTTGTAGGTGGCTTCCCAGACGGTCGGCTGAGTTTCACGTCGCTCATCCTTGAGCGCTTCCAGAACTTCGGTTTGGCTATTTCTGCTCATTTCCAAATCTCCTTATGCGGTGTCCGACTCTTCGGTGTTGGATCGTCACGAAGTGCTTCTGTAATCCTGAACAAATGGTGACAAGTTCTCGCAATTTTGAGAATGTGAGCAACGGTTAGCTCACGGTGATGGGCTCAACAATGTCGTTGGTCTGGATAAGGAAGGCCCCATGGAAATCGACCTGGGACAGCGCAATGAACTCGTCACCATACGTTCGGAGCGCTCCACATCTGTCAGTCAGGCGAAATCACATAAATCTATTAGCTTCAACCCTCGAATGCTTTGGGTTCATTTGCGATCACGAAGCATGAGCACAAAAGCAAAGGCTCGCCGACGGCGGGCCTTGTACATCACTGATGCCCCTAAACCTTCGCCAATGATGGCGCTGCGCCTGCCATTCAGCACAGCATCAATGTTGTCGAGTGCAACCATGCCCATGTTCGTCCTGCTCTCGATGGTTGCAGTGCAGATATGCGGTAGCAAAAAGACATTCTTGAGTTCGACATAGCCAGGATTGAGCTTTGGTTCTCCCTCAAACACATCGAGACCGGCTGCAGCAAGGTGGCCGCTCTTGAGAGCAGCAATCAAATCTTCATCAACGACCAGGCCACCCCGGGCAGTGTTCACCACAATCGCACCTTGCGGAAGGAGGGCGATCGTTCTTGCATTGAGGAAGTGATGGGTCTTCTCCGTCTCGGGGGCATTCAGGCTAAGGAATTGACTCACACCGAGAAGCTCCAATGGATCGGCATGAAAGACAGCATCGCCCACCTTTTCCGCTGGAAGCGGATGCGGATTTGAGTAATGAATCTTCATGCCGAATGCCCGGGCGCGCTTCGCAACAGCCTGACCAATTCGTCCCATACCCAGAATTCCGAGGGTCTTTCCTGTCACCTGCCAGCCCAGAAGTGCGGCCGCGCGAGGGACGGTCCATTCACCGGTTCTAATCAGATCCTGTGCCTCGAATGCTCTGCGACTAGCGCCAAGCAGCAATAACATCGCTATGTCCGCCGTTGCGTCGGTCACTTCGGCGGGGGTATATCCAATTGCGATATTTCGTTCCGCCGCGGCATGCATATCGATTTGGTCTACGCCAACGGAATGCGTTGAGATCACCTTGACGGAGGGTGAGACCCGTCTGAAGAAATCTGCATCGAGCCTGTCGAATGGCGTGATCAGGATTGCGTCTGCGCCATCCGCTGCGGTGAGGAGTTCTTCACGTGTAAAGGATGTTCCATCCCCTTTGCGCCGGACCTCGTATTCGTTATTGATCCGCGTCTCAACTGGCTTGATGAAATGCGACGTCACCACCAACACCGGCTTCTTCATGAACTGTGTTCTCCCAAAAGCTTGCTGTTCTCATCTGTTATGACATGGAATATTGCCAGCTTCGCACCGAACCGAAAACGCGAGCAACGGTTAGATCACGGCGACTACGAACAAATCGAGCCGAAGAGATAACGGACACATTACTCGTGTCCTACCGTTTGCATGAGCTTTCCCATCTCCATCGCGTTACTTGAGGGAATTTCTTGAAGACTTATCGCGAGTTGATCATTCGCAATCCCAGTCAGACTCTGAAACATAGCCCACAACTGCTTAAGCATTTCCGCCTTTTCATCGACGGCATGACCACTTCGCAGGATGCAATTCAGAGCCCCAGTCGAAGCCCTGTCCCCAGCGGTATATCCGGCTCCCCTTGGATAAGAGAGAAAGACCACTCGGACGAAGTTTTCGGGGACCTTCATGACCCCGCTGTGTATCCGTGTAATCTCCTTTGCGATTTCCGCTTTCATTTCCTCTGATATGGATCCCTCTTCAGTGATCGCGGTATATAAAGGCATTTTCGCTTCCTCCGATGGTTAAGTATTTAGTTGTTAGTCGAGAGCACAACTCTCCCGATCATCCTTTCTTTGGGAAAAGAAATTGCATTTGGAATCTCGCAGACCACTTTGTCGTTCCATCTGGGTACTCCGCGTTTCGAAAGAATTGCGTATAGATGTTCACGGGGAGTTTTTCAAAATGGACGATCTTTCCAACTCCGCCACCGACGGGCACTACCCATCGTTCAGCTCGTTGTTTCTCCCAATCTGCAGTGATGATCGGTGAAGATGTGAGGTACCATCCGTGACGAAGGTTGTAGTTTACGAATGGCTGCATCAGCATCTGATTGACATCCTGTCGCGCTGATGGTCCCGCGACGGAAAACAGGTTGTACACCAGCGTTCCATATAGCCAATGTCCTTGGCTCCTTAGTGCAACAACTGTCGGGCCGACACTGAGTTTCTTCGTACCAAGTATGTCTTCTGTTGCAGTAGGAAAAGACAGGATCGGTCCTGCGCCCCAAATAATAGGGCCAGCCTTTGCCGGCGATAGAAACAACGACAGGCTGACGTCTCCTAGTCCGGTTGTTCCGTTGACTCCTGGCGCCAGGTCGGGCACCTGGATCACCGGAACGATAGTCCGCGTAATTAGATTCCAATCCTTCGACAGGGTGAACGGGACAACAGGCTTCATCTCCAGAACGTAGCTGTCTTCTTTGTTAATCCCTGTTTGAGGATTGAAGTCATTTTCGAACGGCACTGAAATTAGACGCGCGATCGGATTCTGCGCCTGCTTGGCTATATTCGAACTCTCCTGTGCCCGTGTTGGCTGGACACTGGCAATGATGGTCAAGCTCATTAGGATGATTTTGCATATTGCCCGTAAAGAGATGCCGCGCATCGATGCCTTTGCATCGATTGCAGCCATATGCTTTGAGTCCCTGCATACCTCAAATGCGTGCGCGGCTCGGTTCGAGAATAATCTTTGAAATTGTCCCATTGTTCCTCCTGGCTCAACCGCGAGATTCGCACTTCCGGGGAGCCAAGGGAACGTGAGCAACGGTTAGCTTACGGTGATCGGTAACAGCCAAACATTTAGATCAAGGCTGTACACCAGGGTGGACGTATTTACAGGGATTGTCCCGGTCTATTACAGGAACATGTGATTGTTTCGCTGGTGTGCGACTGCTACTCTCGCGCTATCACGTGGGTTATGACATTCGGCACTGGAAGAGACATCGGAGCCATGGACGTCACGGAGCACGAACTCCTCACTCAGGAGCTCCGACGGCGCGAAGCTTACTTGGCTGAAGCTCAAAGACTCAGCCACACAGGCAGTTTCGGCTGGAAGGTCTCCAGCGGAGAGCTCTTCTGGTCCGACGAGACCTTCCGAATCTTTCAATGTGACGCAAGGACGAAACCGACACTGGAATTAGTCATCTCGCGGGTTCATCCAGAGGACCGCGACTTCATGCAGCAGCAAATCGAGAGAGCATCGCGTGACGGCGAAGGCTTCTTCGATTTTGAGCATCGCCTAGAATTGCCCGACCGCTGCATCAAGCATGTCCGTGTAAGCGCTCGCCCGTCGCGGGATAGCTCCGGCGACCTCGAGTTCGTGGGAGCCATAACGGACGTCAGCGAGCAACGCCAGGCAGAAGCGCTGATCCGGGACAGAGAGAAAGAGTTCCAACAGATCCTGGACCTCACGCCGCAGCACATCGGGGTACTTGAGGGTGATGGAACACCCCTTTACGCCAATCGCGTGGCGCTCGAATATTTAGGAGTAGATATCGAGCGATGGCGAGACGAAACGTCCCGCCTTGGTCTCATTCATCCAGATGATCGTGAACGCTCCGTTGTCGAAATAAAGGCCCGGTACTTGGAGGGAGCGCCCTATGAGTTCGAAGCTCGAATGTTGAGGCACGATAGGCAGTTTCGCTACCATCTGTTCCGCCTAAATCCCTCTATAGATGAACGGGGGAACGTAACACGATGGTACGTGTCAGCTACGGATATTGAAGATCGCAAGCGGGCGGAAGACAAAATCCGCGAACAAGAAACAGAACTCCGGCAGATGCTGGACCTCACGCCTCAACTGGTCGCAGTGTTCGGACCTAATCGCGAGCGTCTCTATGCGAATCGAATGGCCCTTGATTACGTTGGCATTACGCTCGATGAGTGGCGAAACAGAAGCATTGGCACTGGTGTTCACCCTGACGATGCGGAAAGGGTGAAGGCAGCCGCAGATCACGCTCTTTCAACCGGCTCTGCTTATGAACTGGAGTTCCGGGCACGAAAGAGTGACGGAAGGTATCGTTGGTTCATCGCTCGTTACAACCCCCTCTGCGATGACAAAGGAAAAATCATCCGTTGGTACGTTGCTTATACCGATATCGATGACCGTAAGGGGACTGAGGAGAAACTGCGACACGAAAACGCCGCTCTGCGTGAAGAGGTCGATCAAGCCTCAATGTTTGAAGAGATCGTTGGAACCTCTCCGGCGCTGAAATGTGTACTCACGCACATTTCCAAGGTTGCGCCGAGTGACTCCACGGTCCTTATCACGGGTGAAACTGGAACAGGTAAAGAATTGGTTGCACGCGCGATCCACCGGAGATCAGCTCGTGCGTCGCGCCCCTTCGTCAGCGTGAACTGTGCAGCGATACCCCGCGAGTTGATCGCCTCGGAGTTGTTCGGACATGAGAAAGGGGCGTTCACGGGAGCGACACAACGGCGGATTGGCCGTTTCGAACTTGCAGACGGGGGAACGATTTTCCTGGACGAAGTGGGAGAACTCTTGCCCGACACTCAAGTAGCGTTGCTGAGAGTGCTACAGGAACGGGAATTTGAGCGCCTCGGTGGAAATCAAACCATTCACGTTGACGTTCGGGTCGTCACTGCCACAAATCGAAATCTCGAAGCAGCCGTATCCAATGGATCCTTCCGCCAAGACCTCTTATACAGGCTCAACGTGTTTCCCATCGAGGTACCGCCCCTTCGCGAGCGGAAGGACGATATCTTGATGTTGGTCGAGTATTTTGTGCAGCGATACGCTTCCCGCGCAGGCAAGAGTATCCGTACCATCGACAAAAAGACTGTAGACCTGCTGCACTACTACGAATGGCCAGGGAATATCCGCGAGTTACAGAACGTCATTGAGCGCTCCGTTATTCTATGTTCCAGTGAAGTCTTTTCCGTCGATGAGTCGTGGCTCTCCAAAGGATCTTCTGGGGCAGCATCTCGGGTTCAAACTTCGGCACCTCTCAAGGTTGAAGCTGAACCCCGCAACGAGCAGGAAATCATCGAGGCGGCGCTGGCCGAGTCTAGAGGGCGGATCTCCGGCCCGTCAGGGGCTGCAGCCAGACTCGGAATTCCACCATCGACCCTCGACCACAGGATCAAAGCCCTAAAGATCAACAAAGCTAAGTTCAAATTCCGCTGAAGCCCGAGGCAATCACCAGAATCACCATATTCAGCAGAATCACCGGATTCCCGATAAATCCCTTTCATTTAAACAGCATGTGATGCTGCTGCTCGTCTTTTTTCATAACTTTACGTGTTGGCAGAAGACTTGCATTTCCTCAAGCAGTAGTGACGCAGAGGGATAGGAGCAACAATGACCTGCAGAATCGACCGCCGAGTTGTCGGACAGGGCCGCGCCATGTTGTGCATCAGTGGACGAATTACGGAGGAGGGTGCGGAGTACGCTGCGGGCCTTGCTGGAAGAGGAAGAAGGCGTAGTCATCATCGATCTCAAAGACGTCCTCATCGTGGACCGGGAAGCCATAAAACTTTTAGCGGTGTGTGAGGCAAACGGAGTCGAACTTAGGAACTGCCCGGGCTATATCCGTGAATGGGTCACAAGAGAGATTGGCGGATACGAATTCTTGGGAGAAGCGAACAAAAGGAGTGGGGGGCAGCGAGGATGCTTGATGTATTTAGTGCAAATGACCAGCAGTGCAGTGCTTCGGATGGAGTGAAGGAGGTATTCATACCTCGGGCTCGCTACTCTCGACTCCGAAATGACCTCGCTGATCCAGATGTGATTGAAAAAAGTCTTTTTGCGAGCAAACCCGAGAGCAACGAGACGATCTCCCAGGACGCGATTCATGATGAACTCTCTCGAATTCTGGAGAGTTCGATATTTGTTCAATCTGATCGACTAGGGCGATTTCTTCGATTCACTGTGGAGAAAACGTTGGCGGGCGAAGGGGAGATGCTGAAGGAGTATCTAATCGGCACGGAGGTGTACGACCGCCCGACTTCCTATCGGCCCAGTGAAGACTCGATCGTGCGCGGCGAAGCTCGCCGGCTGCGAAGTAAATTGAAGGAATACTACGAATCCGTTGGCAAGAACGACCCACTTTCCATCCACTATCGACCTGGCAGTTATATGCCCATGTTCCGAAATCAACATAGACATCTAAACGCTACTGCCACAGAATCCTCTCCCCGCGAACGTTTCAGTGGCGGAGACGGCATACGCATAGCTGTTCTTCCCTTCTTAGACGCTTCCGGGAGCGCCCCGTCTGGTATTTGTGCTCAATTGATTACCGATGAGTTAATTCACGAACTGGTGCGCACAGATGGCATTCGCGTGACCGCGGCAAGTGCAGTAGCGCCACTGGTCGCAAAGGCTATGGACATTCGTTCTCTTGCCCGGACTCTGGACGTTCAGATCGTATTCGAAGGTACGGTGCGCCACAATAACAACCTATTGCGCATCACCTCGAGGGCCATCGACCCTGCAGACGGATTTCAGATCTGGTCTGAACGGATCGAAACGGAGGAAGATCTGCAAGATCTTTCCGCAATCTCTGAGCGAATTGCATCGTCGCTCGTATGCCGCATCCGGCCAACCAATGATTGATTGGGACCGCATACCGGCATCACATCCCTGGAACAGGGGGATCAACTCCAACAGACTTCTCCGATGAGGCAACGAGCTAGACCGAACCGGCGCCCCATTTTGTCGGAAGCCGGCCTGGAATCGGCGCTCGCGCGGTACCAGCAAAGTAAAGCAGCCCTGGACCAGAGCCACCAGCAGGTCCAGGTCTCTAAACACAGCATCCAAACCCTCGATCCGCTCGTCGCGCAGCGATCCGGAAGAACTTCGACGATCGAGGTCGCGGAATACAACCTTAACAATTGCCGGATTTACGCCCCGTTTGACGCCCGGGTCACCAACCTTACGATCTCCGAAGGAGCCTATGCCCACACGGGCCAACAGATCTTTACATTGATCGACACAAGAGCCTGGTGGGTCATGGCGAACTTCCGAATCGCATGGCGGCCGGATCTGGGCCAACGGCGACCGCGGGCGTGGCGCGACGTTCCACTTCACTTTGCCAGCGGCTCCCGCGGAAACAAACCCTCCCGTGGATGCCGCGTGATTGGGCATTCAGCTGAGTGGACACGCGGTCCCAGTCGGCGTCATTTGATGCATAATCGCCAACGCGCTCATCGAGCATGGAACGCAGAGCACTTGGCCGAATAGTCGCCTTTCCGGACTGACCGTCTCGTTTAATTGTTGAGAACAGGCACGGGCCCTTTGGAATTGGCTGCATTTGGAGGTCACTCCTTATCGTTGCCGACACCGCTGTGAATTACCGTTAGCCGTGGATAAGATTTGTGGCAACATAAGGCTGACGTGTAAGTGAGATCGTCGTCGCATATGGCGGAATCGGGTCGATTCGTTGGGCGGGAACGATACGGGAACAACCTGGGGAGGAAACCATCCCAAATGATCCCAAACAATCCTAAATCGGCAGTGCACTAACAGCTTTCGTTTCAATAAGGTCCGCTGACTCCAGACGACTTAGGTCCATTGGTAGGGGGCCCTGAAAAGGCCGGCGTCGGCGGTTCGATCCCGTCTCTGGCCACCACTTATAAATCAATGACATACTGGCGCTCTCGAAGGAGTGCGAGGTGATTGGGGTGATCTTGCCCAATGGCATTGAAGATGCTTATCAAGTGCTGACTCCCTTCACTTCAAGAGGCCCTTGAACAGCGCAGAAAACCGTGTACACATCGATCCCTGGCAACATGACCACTGCCGTCGCATAGAAGAATGACCAGTTCGAGCTGCGGACCGGGCAGAGACACAACTGCGCAGTGGGCGATTCGATCAGTTCAGGACGGTGGTTTTATTCGATGAGCTTGCGAGCGACGCTAAAGAAAAAGGCTTCCACTATATATATACGCCGTCCCCATGGCGCTCTTTCAACCCATCGCGGATCCCAAGGGTTCCCAAGAGTCCAGAGGATTCACACCGCCTGCATTGTCCCAGCTTGCACTATTCGAGGTGCGAGTGGAAAGCGGCGATTTGGCCGATAGTCTCCTGCTGGGCGGTCTACCCCGCGTTGGTGTAATCTCATGTCTTCTGTGCACATCCGCGAGCGGCTACAGCATCAGGATGTCTGATCGTTTGGCGGAATCAGGGTGCTCGTTGCAAACTGGTACAGCATACGTAGGCCACGAGGTTACCTGATGGATCCGAACGCAAGCCCGACAGCAAGTGAACCCAAGCAACTGTCCGCCGCAAACGGGCTGGCGCTGGTGCGTGTGACGATTGGGGCAATGTTCGTGTGGGTCTTTTTTGAAAATCTGGGAAAAGGTCTCTACAGACCAGGAGGTTACGCGGGTCTCATCAATTACTACATCAAGGCGAGCCACTGCCCGGCTGCCTGGAAGACGGTGATGGGCTTGGCAGCGAACCACGCCGCGGTCGCGGCTCCGTTGCAGGCGATGACCGAAATCTCTCTCGGCATCCTGCTCGTCATCGGTTTGGTTACTCGACCGGCTGCATTTGTGGCGTTTCTGTTTCTCGGCAGCCTCTGGATTTCGGAGTACGGCACTTCGTGGATCTGGGAACTACTGGTTCCGGTGCTCGCGTCGCTTGGGCTCGCAATCGGACGCGCCGGCCGGAGATGGGGCGTTGACGCGTGGCTGTCGCAACGGTGGCCATTCTCTCCGTGGTGGTGATCGAGGCCAATTTCATTTGCGAGTGTCAGTCATCATCCCGACCCATAATGAAGCGCAGTCGATTGAGCACGTCTTGGCGGATCTCCCACCCGGTTTCACGACCGAGGTCATCGTTGTCGACAGCAACTCGAATGACGGAACGCCCGAGATCGCCGCAAGGATGGGAGCTCGCGTCATTCAGGAACCGCGCCGCGGTTATGGGCGAGCGTGCCTTACCGGTCTGGCGGCGGCAAGTTCTCCCGATGTGGTTGTGTTCCTTGATGGCGACTACAGCGATCGGCCCTCTGAACTGCCGATTCTCTTATCGCCAATCATCGAGGGGCGAGCCGACATCACGCTAGGTTCCCGCCTATGGGAGCGGCGTTCTTCCGGCGCATTGCCCTGGCACCAGGTGTTCGGGAATCGTCTGGCTGCTGGTCTGATCAGGCTTCTCTATGGATTGGAAATCAGTGATCTCGGCCCGTTCCGCGCTGGCCGCACAGAGGTTTTACGCGCGCTCGCCCTTGAAGAGACCACCTATGGCTGGGCGGTTGAGATGATCCTCAAAGGCGCCCTGGCTGGATTCCGTGTGGTTGAAGTCCCGGTGAGCTACTATCCGCGCATCGGAAAATCGAAGATCAGTGGTACGCTAAAGGGCACGGTCGGGGCCGCCTGGTTCATTCTCAGCTTGATACTGCGTTACTATTTGCGGCGCCGAAGGGCCGGTACCGCCACGGCCAGCGTGGGTCCGGGTGAAAATCAATGAAATCTTCAAACGAGACCGAGGTGCGTTCGTCAGGCAGCGACCGTGTGCTGGTCATCATGGCAAAAGCACCGAGACCAGGGGTGGTCAAGACTCGTCTGACTCCCGGCCTTTCTCCTGAGGCTGTCACGGCTTTCTATTGCTGTCTTCTCGACGACACGCTGGCGCTGGCGCGGTCATTGGACGATGTGGAGGTTGCCATCATGTGTCCGGACTCCGACGTAAGCGAGCTGGCGCGGTTGGCAGGCAAAGAAGTGAGTGTAGTTGCGCAGCAAGGTGAAGGTCTTGCTGCAGGCCTGACTTCGGTCTTTGCGCACTTCGCAGAAGGTCATCAACGACGCACCATTGCGTTCAACAGCGACAGCCCGCATCTGCCGCGTTCTGTTCTCGAAGACGCGTTCACAAAACTGTCCGCACATGATGTGGTCGTGGGACCAACGGACGACGGAGGCTACTATCTCGTAGGGGCAAAAGCCTCTCATCCTGCGCTCTTCGCGCACGACGGAATGGGCACCAGTAGTGCGCTGGAGAGACTCCTGTCGCGCGCACAAGCTCTTGAACTATCCATAGGTTTCTCAGATCCTTTTTACGATATTGATGTAGCTGACGATCTGACTCGCTTGGCAGCGGAATTGCGTCTGGCTCCGATGAGGGCGCCTCGCACGGCGCGCTGGCTTAAAGAGTGGGAGCTTGTGGCAGCCCAATCACGGACAGGCACGGGAGAATTGTGAAGGTCACCGCCGAGGCGAGAGTATACGTACTCGGCGCCACGTTGTGCGTGGCCCTGACGATCTGCTCACGCAACTTCGGCGATAGAGGTGGACCTTACTTCATGGCCACTTTGACGCTTGCGGGCATCGTGTACCTTTTAGCGATCCGTGAGTTTTTCGCTACCCCAACATTCGCCCGACGCGTTGTCGTCATTGGGCTCGTCCTGGCTGCTGTTTGGCACATTGCATTTCTTCGGGAACCCGCGGGCGTTGATGATGACATTCATCGATATGTGTGGGACGGCCGCCTGCAGAGACTCGGCTACAACCCCTACATTGTCGTTCCCAGCGACCCCGCGGTTAGGGGGCTGCATACCCCGGAAACCCGCACCATGAACAACCCGGATTTTCCGAGCCCATATCCACCGGGAGCGCAGCTGTTTTTCCGGGCAGTGACCGCAATTCAGGAGTCCACTCTTGCGCTGAAAATAGCGCTTGTGGCTTGCGAGTTCGCAATAGTTTTCGTACTCCTCGATGTGTTGCGTTATTACCGGCAGGGAACGCACCTGGTTCTGGCGTATGCCTGGAGCCCATTGTTGGCCATTGAAGTGGCTGGCAACGCTCATATTGACATTGTTGGCGCGCTATTGTTGCTGGTGTCAGCGGCTGCGCTCGGGCGCCGATGGCGAACGACTGCGGCCGTCGGATTTGGGCTGGCTGTAGCAGTGAAATTGCTGCCTATCGTACTCTTACCCCTCTACTGGAAGCGGGTTCGTATTCGCGACGCCGCGCTGGCGGTAGCCGTGGTTGGCCTCCTGTACGTGCCATTTCTTAATCACGGGCGCATTCCGATAGGCTCACTTGGTACGTATGTCCAAAATTGGCGTTTTAACGGTCCCGTGTTTGCAATGCTCGATCACGTGGCGCCTCCGCAGTTGCTAGCGGGGATAGCGGTGCTCGCCGGATTACTGACGGCGACCTGGCTAAGAAGCACAGCGCCCGAGTCGTCTCCAGACATATTTGCGTGGCCAATGGCGGCCTCTCTTTTGTGCGCACCTGCCGTATTCCCATGGTATCTTCTCTGGCTGCTGCCATTTCTGAGATCGCCCTCGACGCTGCTGCTCATCGTGTGGACTGTGAGCATCTTTCCCACTTACGTCATGTGGCACTTGCGCGCACTTGGGCATCCCTGGGGGCCGCTTCCTGTTTGGGTAATGCTGCTGGAATACGGATGCGTGACAATAGTTGCCGCAATGATCGCTTTGCGCCGGATCAACCGATCGGTCGCCCTACAATGTTCAGCGGACCGGTAGAGTGAAGGCAACCGCACTACTTTACGATTTGTGCATCCAAAAAGCGTTTGTCGTCATTTAACATGGCATGCGTTCATTTATCGGAGCTGAGTGTGTGAAGACAGGCCGTGCTTCAAGCGTACTTTCTTCTTCAGTTATGACTTACCGGCAACTGTCCTACACGTAACTCAGCAACGAACAATTTGTAAGAGAAGGAGTTCCCAATGACTCAGCTGGCGCACACAACAGAATCCCACATCAGCCCAATAGAGAACGTGCTCTATACCGCGAAAGCTCACACCACGGGTGCCAAAGGAATACCCTCTATGACAAAGTTGGGCAGGTCAACGACGATCTACTGCTTGCTTTTTGTGCTGCTGGTTCTAGCTCCAAGCTCCTGGGCACAGAATCGCCCGCCTGTACTCGAACAGATTGCCAAGACCTATGGCGTGGATTCGTTTGGGCAGATTGAAGCGATCCGCTACACCTGGAACGGGGAAATCACGGGACTCTTCAAAGCTGCTCACGTGTGGGAGTGGGAGCCCAAGACTGGCAAGATTTCCTACGAAGGAACGGACAAGGACGGCAAGCCGGTCAAGGCTACCTATGTTCAGTCGCAGCTCAACAGTGCACCTGCCAATGTGAGAGAGCAAATTGAGCCGTCTTTCGTCAACGATAACTATTGGCTTCTGTTCCCCCTCCATGCTTACTGGGACACCAGCGCCACCGTGACTGATCAAGGTATGCAAAAACTGCCGATCGGCACCGGGTCGGCCAAGCTGGTTTCAGTGAAGTATCCCGCGGAGGCGGGCGGTTACACGCCTGGCGACACCTGGGATCTCTACGTCGGCAAAGACAACCGGGTTCAGCAATTTGTCTACCATCGCGGCGGCCCCAAACCGCCACAGCTCGTCACTGCGACGTGGACTGGCTACAAAAAGGCAGGTCCTCTGCTGTTCTCAACCGAACATCGCGGCACCGCCGATGGCAAGCCCCTGCACATCTTCCTTACGGGCGTGTCCGTTAAGATGACAGGCTCGGATAAGTGGATCAACGCGCAGTAAGTCGCGCTCAAGGCGAAGCTATCTCCGAGTGCTCTCGAAACTGTAAAATTCATTGCGATGAGAGCCGACGTCAATTTAAATATCGGGCGAATGACCTTCGCGTCTGGTCTGCTGCCGGAGTTGATCGCTGTGCTGCGCCGCAGCCACCCCGGCGATTTGGTCGCGGTTGTCAGTGACGAAGAAGGCGTTCGTCCTGAACTGGAAACATGGTGCCGGTTCACCGGAAACCCCCTGCTCGAAACCACGGTGAAAAACGGGCGCGCGTGCTTCATCTTTCGGTGCGGAGCAGCTCCTGCGCCCGAAGACATTCGGCCGGTGGGTTCGCGGCTTTGGCTCTACGCGAATTTCGACTGTAACCTGCATTGCGACTACTGCTGCGTGCGTTCGTCGCCCACCGTGCCGCGACGGGAGCTGGGGCTCGCGCGAGTGCAGCGGATCGCTCGTGAAGCGCCGGAGCTTGGCGTCAAAGAGATCTTCGTCACCGGGGGCGAGCCGTTTCTGCTGGAAAACATCGGCGAGATTCTGGCTTGTTGTGCTGCGGCCGCGCCGACCACGGTGCTGACCAACGGAATGCTCTTCGCGGGACGGCGCATCGAGAGCCTGGCAGCGTTGCCTCGCGATCAAATTGTCCTGCAAATCAGCCTGGACAGCGCTACACCAGAACTGCATGACCTCCATCGTGGGCGCGGCTCGTGGGCGCGCGCACGTGAAGGAATCCAGCGCGCTCGTGCGCAAGGCTTTCGCGTGCGCCTGGCGGCCACCGTTTCCACCGATACCGAGGCTGAGCAGTTCCGTCAGTTCCTCGATGAGGAAAAGATTGCTGCAGAAGACCGAGTCGTACGCCGGGTCGCTTTGCGCGGTTCTGCGGCCGAAGGTGTCGCCCTTAGCCGAGCCGATCTAGTGCCGGAAGTTACCATTACAGCGGAGGGTGTGTACTGGCATCCAGTCGGAGCGCAGGATGCTGACCTGCTTGTCACGCGCGACATTTTTCCGCTGTCCGAGGCGTTCGCTGCGGTTCGCCGCGCCTTCGACCGCGAAGGCGAACACGCGAATAAGCTGGCAAGAATCTTTAACTGCGCATGAGTGTTCTCCGAGCAGCCACCGAATTCCCGATTGGCGGAGCCCGGTTCAACTAATGTCTTAACCTACTTAGCCACTAACTGGTTGAAAAATCCCTGTTGAGCCGCCGCCTGACGCAATGCAGCGTAACCATCGAGGTGAGGCGGCAGCCAACGCTGAAGTCCTTCGGCGTCGAGTATCAAGCGATGAGCAGGGTTGTCATAGCTCATCGCCGAGAGTGCGTCGGCGAACTGCCGCTCCCGCTCAGAATCAAGATCGGGCCGTGCCGTGAACATGCAATGGTTGAATGCAGGAGAAGACCATACCTCGCCAAGGCTGCCTTCGGGCACCAGGCGCTCGCTGCGAACCGTGTTCCAGAACGGGCTGCCGATTGCGCCGGCATCGGCTCGCCCATCGAGGACGGCGCGCACCACTTCGACTTCGCTGGTCCCGGTATCACCATGTTTGCCTACGTCACTATCGAAGCGCAGCGTGCGGTAATCTATGCCCTCGCGCATGCCTTGCTGCTCCAGGAAATGAACAGGCAGAATAGCCGCGTGTCCGCTGTCTCGGCTGCCCAGTGCGAGCGTCCGATTTTTTAGATCAGCGACCGTAGAAATAGGACCTCCGCTCACGGCGACGATCTTTGTCATCCAGCCGAGATCGGTGTCGCGCATGGCAATCGCGCGGCAGGAGTGACCGCTCAACTCATCCGCTTGCAGGTAAGCCAGGTTCGTATTCCAGGCGATATCGATACGCGGCAGGGCATCGTCCGGTTGGGCGAGCAGCGCCATAACCTGCGCCTCGTAACTCTGAAAGAGTACGACCTCGACCGGCAGATGCGCTTCGTCGTTAAAATAGCCCCGCATCCCCTCCCAAATCGTAACTACTTTCGGATTGTACGCAACAGCTCCCACCCAGATTGTTTTGCTCATAACTCCCTCATGGCTCCTATCAGCCGCGTTTCACAAAAGGCTATTCGTTTCGCTGTTGTTTAGCTCTCTAAAAGAGCGGAATTCCCAACAGCGACTTCCCGACGAACTCGCGCAGCACATCGCCCGTTGGCGCCATGACAGCACCCGCGTGTGCGTCGCGGAACAGGCGTTCGATGCCCAAATGCTTTGAGAACGCCGCACCCCCGCAAATGCGCATCGCTGCTGAGGTAACGCTGATAGCGACATCGCCTGCAGCGGCTTTGCTCTCAAGCACGCGCAGCATGGTCGTCTCGCGCGGCTGTTCAAGATGCTCGACCAAATCGTCGATGCGCGCCGACAGTCCGTCGGTATCAATCTGCATCGCCGCCAGTTGCGCACGCAGAGTAGGCAGGCTCTCGCCGAGGCTCTGGCCGAGATGCTCGAATTTCGCATTCTTGAGGTGCGACACAGTTGCGGCGACTGCTGCTCGGCACAATCCCAACGCCACAGCTGCCGACCCCAAATTAAACAGCGGGAGCACCACGTTCAGCATGGCCGGAAAACCCGCGCCGTCATCCGTAAGCTGAAAATCGGGCTGGACTTGGCAGTCGACCAGCGCAATCGGCGCAGAAGCATTAGCTCGAAGTCCCAAACCGTCCCAGGGCCCCGCAACGGAGAGGCCGGGTGTCCCAGCCGCAAGCAGATAGAGAGTCGATTCGGTAGGCCCGGCCCCTTCAGGAGCCAGCGCAGAAACGACATAGCTGTGAGCATGACCCGCGCTGGTCACCCACGATTTCTTGGCGCTTATGCGCACGCCGTTTCCATTCCGATGTGCGCGGGATATAGGCGACCAGAAATGACTGCGCGAGCCGGCTTCACTGAAAGCGAGCGTGGATAAATGGCGGCCCGCACCAATCTCCCGCAATATGGGCGCGAGCGCCTGAGAAGCGCTCGGGCGCGCTGCCGAGATAGCGGTAGTGCCGAGGATGTGCATCAGATAGACCATGGCGACAGAAGCGTCTGCCTCGGCGAGGGTCGCCGTCACGACAGCAAACGTGCGGGGACCTAACCCCGCGCCGCCAAAATCCACAGGTAGCAACAGCCCAAGCAGTCCCGACTTACCGAGGGCGTCGATAGCGTCGATAGAGAATCGTCCCGCCTTGTCGTTTTCCCCTGCGGATGGCGCCAGCACATCACTGGCGATCTCGCGGGCTTTCAAAACGGCCACGTCATGAGTCATGATCCCACCTATCATCCACAAATAACTGGATCGAACCAGAATTGTCGCCGGGGATGCGCGGAGGTGTCAAACAGTCTCTGGCGGTTGCCGCGTCCCCAGGGTGCGAATGTCGGGATGTGCAGTTGCTCGGATGCGTCGCCCAGGCTCAGGAGGCACAATTAGGGACCGGTGATTGTGCGGTCTCGCCTTCGGGCAACTTTGACCGCACAATCACCGGACCGCATGGAATAACTAGTGTTCTCGACCTGATCATTCAGTCATCATTGCCGTTATCACCGTGCACAGCCCGCAGATTGTTCTTGTAGATTGCTGTGCCGACCGCTCGGCCCAGGCGAGCTCCTGCCGTCTGGTCGGTTCGAAAATGTATCCCGCCGTAAACGCGAGCATCGGAGATGTCGTCGGTAATCTGCCTGAACGATCCGTAGTGCAACACGATGTTGGGTACTGCCGGATTTGACATCGTGATCGCATGTCCAGCTTCGCCGTAAAGACGTCTCAGAACCTCGGCTCCCGCATTGGATAAGGTGCCGTGATTTGAGGGGTAGCCCGGGAAACATGGGGCCGGGATGAATGGGACGAAGTTCGGATCGGGGTCGGTTTTCCGGTTGCCGTCCGTGTCACCTGCATGGATCGCGGTTTCGGGACGCCAGAAGTTGTAGTGGTACTTATTGAAGAAGGAAGCGAACGAGCCGTCGCCGATCGCCATGTTGATAAGGGCAAAAGCCCGTGCGTTCTCGGACAGCGAATGCCCCCCTTCTTGCGCGACGACCTGCCTTGCGGCCAGATTGAATACGAAGGTTGGCGAGGAGGACGCGTAGAAGAGCACGACATTAGCCCGATCTGGTGGCCGCTCTGTACTGTTGACACTCCCTACCGCCTTCACCTCGTTGTACGCTTTCGCGTATTGGTTGCTGTCAAGCGCTGGCGGCGGATCGAGGAGAAACTCACTCACGCTCGGGATACCGAACGGGGTTACGTTCCCCCATTGCAAGAAGACTCCGACCCCGATTCCATTCATGATTGGACAACTCGGCGTGGCCAGCCATTCGCCTGGAACCGCCGGGCCGGGGACCTTGAATTGCGCCGGCGACGAACCGTCGTTGGCACGAAGAGCGATCATGGCAAAAGCTGCGGCGTCGCCCGTCGCTATGCCGTCAATCTTGGCTTGACCGTCCGGTATCAAAGCCAGCGAGTTCGCGCGCGCAGCGGCGAGCGTCGACGCGTTCGGGAAATAGGTGATGAGGACCCGATAGGCAGCCTGGATGGCTGCTGCATCGGCTGAGGCGCCATGGGGCGCGACGATGCTACCAAGATACGGTCGATAGTCGCGAGTGATGGAGTTGACTGCTTCAAAGACAGCGAGTTGCACAATCGCGACAAATCGCGCCTGGCCGAACGGGCCGCTCGGAGCGGTTGTGTTTACCGCAATCAGGTTCCAGTCCAGAACCGCATCGGCCTTGGCGATCGAAGGCCTGAACAGTAGAGTCGCCATCAACATGCATAGGCCCAAAATCCTCTTCGTTGTGTCACCATGCATTCGCTTCATTGTGCTTCCTCCTATAGTTACTGCGTTCGGTCAGTGTGACCGGCATTCTAAGTCCGGGGGCGATTGGGCCGGATCGCAAGGCGTGCGAAAGTGATAGTTCCCGCGATTTCAAAGCTAGCCTCAGTGCGCTGCGCGATGAGCGATGTCGCCTGGGAAGTTAAAGATCCCTTGTGCTGAACTGGTGGAGGTGCCCTTCAACTGGTTAGAAATATAAGGAATGTTAAAGCCTCTGACTCTTCCCGGGTCGCTGCCGGCGTATCCACCATTGTTGCCGTATGTCGCGGTGAAAGTGGCTATGGCGGAATTCTTTGTGAAAGTGACAACCGGTCTATGAAGGGCCGTGAAGGTCAGGGAGATGTTGCAGGCAGTCACAGTGCCCGCAAAGCCAATAGCGGGAGGTCGTTTGAAACAATTTGAAGCGCGGACATCCATGGCCCGAGGCGGTGTAATCGCCATTTGCGCACCTCACAGGGCCCACGACATGGAGAGGGACCAACACTAACACAAATACTCATGACGCCTCCTAATTTTTCGCTGCCTTCGTTCGGTAGTCCCATGGGCTCGAAAGACGCAGGACGGCGGTGCCCTTATCAGGACAGCTGCCACCGGAGACGGTGTAGTACCCGCTCATCTCACTTCCGTCCTCGCTTAGGGTTCCGAGGAAAGTGAGGATGCCGTTGCCGGTCTCAAGTTTGAAACCACTGATTCTATTGTTGTTGCAATGGCGGCGAATTTTCTTTTCGCGTTTTCAGCCCAAAAAACGCTTGTCAAGCCCCGAAACCATCTAACCCTTGACGATCCAACGACATCCGCGTGGCATTTTAGTTATGCGCAAACCGCTATACTGAATATATAGATCACATTCAAAATCTAGCCCCGCGGGGATATCGATACCACGCAGCTAACTTGTTTGTTTGCAAATATTTGGTCGTAAACCCATTGTTATGAAATTGTTACAGACACCGACATGCCGTAACTCGCTGATTACAGAATATTTACGCACTGGCAATGGGGGGTGGGATACCCCGAGGGCTCCAACCCGCAGGCTTTATATGACCGTCTATTCCCCATCGACCGGGTAGGGTTCCTGGGAGAAGACCTTGTCGTGGTAGCCCTTCGATCCGACCGTCCTCGCGAGTGGGCTTCCGAAATCAGCGTCGGCTTTGAGGCTACTGATGATGGAGTTAAAGTCATATCGCGGCAGCCAACCTAGCTCGTTCCGAGCACGCTCGTTCACATAGACCCGCTCGATCCCCGGAAACATCTTCCAGCCCCGCTGACGGTACGTGCCTTCATAGTCCGCAACACGCTCACGCACCACACCAGGCGCATCGTTTCGCAGGCGCTCGAGATCCTCCCGGCGGAATGGGGTGGTTGCACTGATGATGTATTTGCGGAAGCCGAGATCAGGTGCACGTTCTGCAGCGAGCATATGTGCGCTCACTACATCCTCGATATCTACCCGCCTGTAGAGGTACTCGTTCGCTTTCAGATTCTGATCAGAGAAGGCTTCCCGTATTTCTTTGTTGTCATCCTCCTCAGGGAAGAATCGAGAGGTCCTGAGAACGATGCATGCGAGACCCTGATTTCGATGGAACAACTGACAGAGATCTTCGGCAGTCGCTTTCGTTGCGCCGTAGATGTTTTTGGGGATCGGCGTGACATCTTCCGTGATCCATGCCGCAGGAACTCCGGGAGGCGGTACAAGAGCATCACCAAATACACTCGTTGTGCTTGTGTAGATAAAAGCTTGGACACCTGCGGAAACAGCGGCTTCCAGTAGATTGAGCGTGCCGGCGATATTCGTGTCGACGAACTCCTGCCGACTATGGGTTGCGACGTGGGGTTTGTGCAGCGTGGCGGCATGGAAAACCACCCGAACTCCGCTCATGCAACGCGTTGCAACAGACCGCTCCGATATCGACCCGACGTGAGTCGTAAAAGGAGATTCCAGGATATCGAGTCCCACCACCTCGTGATCCAAATCACGCAATGTTCGAACCAGGGCCTCGCCCAGATGACCAGCACTTCCTGTAACCAAGAATTTCATGATTGCGTCATTCGGGTGCATTTCTGGGATTGCGCCTTTGCGGGCAATCTCTCGCAGTTAGGAATGGATTACTCCCTACATTGCTTTTGAGAGTGGCTTGCTTTCCATCATAGTACTTCGTGTACGCTGGCCTCTCTACTCAATACGTTTCTCCTGCGACACTGTGATCGGGAGAAGAACAAAGAGGCAACTAAGCTGCAGGAGAGCGAAGGAATGCAGATGAAAAGGAAAGTGCGCGTGACTGTAGAGATTGCGCTGTTTGGCGGAACCCTCGCCTTGACAACTTCCGTAGTGACAGCAACCGCGCAAATAGCGCCTATTGCGCAATCCAGCCTCGCGCTGATGCCTCTCCCCAGCTCCATCACTCGCGGTGAAGGAGCACTCACAGTCACTCCTGCCGGAGGCGGTGGTTCGACATTCACCTATCGCTACGACCAAACGCACGACGCGCGGCTGGAAGCTGCGGTAAAACGGGCGCTGCTGCAACTGGGCCGCACCTGCGGCGGAGACGTGCTGCGATCCTCGGTGGATCATCCCGTTCCGGCGAATCCATCGCTCACCATCAGCGTCGCCAGGCCGAGCGAGGCGGTGCAGACTGTCAACGAGGATGAGAGCTATCAGTTGAACATCACTCCGCAAGGAGCGAGACTTACGGCGGCAACCGACGCGGGTGCGATGCATGGACTCGAGACGATTCTGCAACTGGCCACCAACGAGCACGGCGCCTGCGTGCTGCCCGCGGTGACGATCAGCGACACGCCTCGGTTCCGCTGGCGCGGTTTCATGCTGGATGTGAGCCGTCACTTCGAGCCGGTGCCGGTGATTGAACGCACGCTGGACGGCATGGCCGCGGCGAAGCTCAACGTCTTTCACTGGCACCTCAGCGACGATCAGGGTTTCCGCGCAGAGAGCAAAAAATTCCCCAAGCTGACCGGACTTGCGTCGGATGGTCAGTTCTACACGCAGGATGAGATGCGCGAGGTTGTAGCGTATGCGGGTGCGCGCGGCATTCGCGTGGTGCCGGAGTTCGACATGCCGGGCCACGGGACCAGTTGGATTCTTGCCTATCCTGAGCTGAGCCCTGACGCGCAGATCACGCAGCTACCGGTCGTCTACGGTACGCCCACTGCGGTTCTGGACCCCACGCGGGAGACCACTTTCAAGTTCATCAACACCCTGGTGGAGGAGATGGGCAGGATTTTTCCTGACGAATACTTTCACATCGGCGGCGATGAAGTGCAGGGTAAAACATGGCTTTCGAATCCAAAGATTGCTGAGTTCATGAAGAAGAAGGGATTCACGACGCCGGCCGAGTTGCAGGCCTACTTCAACCAGCGTCTGGAAGTCATCCTGAAGAAGAACAACAAGAAGATGATTGGGTGGGATGAGATTCTGAACCCGGCGTTGCCGAAGACGATCGTAATTCAGAGCTGGCGGGGAGAGGCGTCGTTGGCTGACGGCGCGCGTCAGGGGTATCAGGGCATCCTGTCGGCGCCATATTATCTGGACGGGCAGAAGTCCTCGGCGCCGATGTTTCTTGCCGATCCGGTTCCCTCCGACACTACGTTGACTGCCGACCAACAAAAACTGATCCTGGGGGGCGAGGTATGCATGTGGGCCGAACAGCTGAACCCCGAGACGGTGGACTCGCGCGTGTGGCCGCGCACGATGGCTGTGGCGGAACGGTTCTGGTCGCCGCAAAGCGATCGCGATGTCTCCGATATGTACCGGCGTCTGCGTATCAACTCCTTGAAGCTTGAAAACGTCGGACTAACGCACGTCAGCGGCCCCGAGATCATGCGGCGGAGTCTTCTTCTCGAGCGCCATCCTGAGGCGCTTGATGTCCTGGCCTCGGTGCTTGAGCCGGTGAGCTTTCACGAACGTTACCAGGGGCAGCACACGAACGGGCTGACGACGCTCGATCGACTTGTGGATGCTGTGGTTGCCGATCCGCCGTCGCGGCAGGAGATTGCCGGTGACGTCGATGCATTGGCAGGGGGTGTTACCGTGCCACCTCCATCAGATCCGAAGCTGCTCCTGGACCTGAGTGGCGATGTGCCATCAGGAGTGGTGCCCTCTCCTGAAGTGGCGGTCGGTCGGCTACGTCAGCGATTCCTCTCCTGGCAGGCAGCCGAGCCGCGTCTGCTTGAGGACGTGCAGGAGACCCCGCGACTAAGCGATGCAGCTCTGCGCGCCGAGCAGCTGGGCGAGTTGGCCCAGATGGGGCTATCCGCCCTCACCTATCTCGAAACCCACACTGCGCCCCCAGCGGGATGGCAAGCGCAGCAGATGAGCATTCTTGATGTGGCTGAGCAGCCCTCAGCGCTAGTGCGGTTTACGTTTCTGCATTCCATGCGCAAGCTGGTGTTGGCCGCCGCGCAGATCGGACGTACGACCGCGCCCTAGCCAGGCGAGGATGCAGGCAAGTTCCGTACGCGCCATTTTTCATCCGGTTCGGTATCTCAGTCCAAGTGGACTCGATGTGTCACTTAATGCATCATCGCCAATTCACTCATCGAGTGGATCTGGCACGATTCCAAGCTAGGACGCCGCTCGCGCAAGCGGAATGCAGCGGACATGTGGTCCGGTGCATTCCGCCTGGCGCTGTTCTGTCGCGACTTACTGATCGCTCCCCTGGGTGAGTTCCGTTGGAACTGCTGTTAGATAGCCGAAGAGGCCAGCAGTTTCCTCGTTAGGACCGGCGGTGAAGTAGACCTGCGCTTCAGGTGCATCGTCAGGATCGAGACTGCTGGGGCTGACATTCCCTGGCTTAAGCGACCAGATGCCTTGAATGACGATGGGTTTGCCGTTCGCATCCTGAAGCAGCCCGTCGAACTTGCCCGTCGCAAGATCGTAGGCAGCAATGACGCCGGCGGATTCGGTGATTCCAGCATTCGCAAATTGTCCGACAAGCAGGTCATGGCTAAAACGCCCAAAGTCAAGAGGAGCCAGAGTCACACCCCACGGCACATTCAACCAGGAACCGTGTTCAAGACGCTGTAGAAGCTGGCCAGCGGAGTTGAAGATATCTACATAGCCGAAGCCGGGTCCGGCGGTTGGACGTGGTTGTCCAGGAGGATCCAGCACATAGGTCACGACAATATCGTTGCCAACGGTCGCCACGTTGAAGGGCACGTAATCGCGAGGTAGTTGAGGGTCTTCGAATGGCTGCTTACCAGGCGAAGAATGGGCGCTATCGAAATTGCCGTGGTCAGAGTTGTTGTTGTTTAGCTTTACAAGGTGAAACGCATTGTCGTAAACATCTACGCGGCCCTTGGTGACATTGGCGGCGTAGAGGTAACGCTTGCCATCAATCAAGGCGCTGGTCAGGCCCGTGTAGACCGAACCGTCGGTGGTCTTGACCACAGTTACAGCATGAGTGGAGGGAGGCGTTGCTCCATTTGCCAACGCGACATTCGGGTTCCATGCGGCAATTGTTCCATCAAGCGTGGCAAAGATGAAAGCGGCCGGCGCGCCCGCCGCGAGTACGAAACTCGGTCGTGCTGCCGTTGGCGATGATACCCGTGGGAGAACCGGTCGGTGTCTTCTTGTTGTTTGGATCAGCTGGTGGAATAGTGACCGTCAAGGATTGTTTCGTTCCAGCGCCGCTATACAGGGTAGCGACTCCCGTCACATTGTTTGCAACCCACCAGGCGCTACCGGATGTGCGTGACAGACCCCAGGAATTGACCAACTGCGGGTCGCTGGCTTCGGCAGCTCCTGGCGCATTGGCTTGAAGATTGGTTTGGGTATAGTGCTGCCCAAACGAAGTAGCTCCCAAAGAAAGAGCAATAGTACTACCGAGGGCAAGGCGTCGAAACATATTCATGGAACCTCCTGTTTGTTGTGAGTTCTCATGCTCTCTTCGATTGACACGTTGCCAGACGAGAGGCCGAAGGGTAACTGCGAATTGGGACAGAATTGGTTTTCGCGGTTTCCATCTCCGCAAATTCCGCAGATAAGAACACTCGGCTCGCAAGAGTATTCCTCGATCGATTTGGCGCCGACTATTTGTGAGGGATGTATGAACTTGATGCTTCTACCCTGCTTTATCTACCGAGAATGGTGTCCTCCCGGACCCTTTGCATACACAAGGTACCTAGGAAGTCACACGCAGAGGACTGCGCTGTGTCCATATATGTTCGTCGCTGGGTCGAATCTTTTTCGGACCTTTAACCGCGATGAAAGCATCAAACCGCCGGAAGGAGCGGGACAACGATGAGGTTGCGGTCTCCTCAAAGCGGCGTATATGACACAGGCGAAACATTCCTTTGGACCGGGAATAAATTCTATGGTGCCGTGTTTAGTGTGAGTGAATAAATATGTCATGGGACCACGATGGAGTAAGGGAGCCGAACGCCGTAGGCATAGAGTATCTCGACGGACTGTACAGCTACGCGCTGGTCTTGACGCGCAATCGTGCGGAAGCAGAGGACCTGGTGCAGGAAACATATGTTCGCGCCATAAAGGCGATGGGGAGACTGCGAACAGACAGCAACATGAAAGGCTGGCTCTTCACGATCCTGAGAAATATTTGGTTCAACCAGTTGAGAAAGTGGCGGAATGGTCCTGAAATGATCGGAATCGAGGTTGGTGACGGAGTTTCGAACAGTATCGCGGAGCCATCTAAAAACTCACACGACCTCTATGTGAGCAAGCTTGAGACCGAGCTTGTGCGAGCGGCGATTCAGGAACTACCAACACAATTTCGCGAGATTATCCTCCTGCGAGAGTATGAAGAACTCTCGTATCAGGAGATTGCAGGCATCCTCGAATGCCCTGTCGGAACGGTGATGTCACGTTTGGGGAGAGCCCGCACAAAACTTCGTGCATTGCTTTCCGCAACGTTGGAGCGGTCGGATTCGCCCTCCCTGAGAGGTTCAAAATGAAGGGCTGCGACGACTTCGGCATGAATATCCAGCTCTACCTTGACAAGGAGCTGACGGCACAGGATCTTGAAGAATTTCATGCTCATCTAAAAGAATGCCGGGCCTGTCGTATGGAGCTTCAGGCGGAAGAGGAACTATCTGGTTTCCTGCATCGATCACGCCCGCTGTACTCAGCTCCAGACGCCCTGCGCAAGCGAGTCACACAAGTTGTAGAGTCCCATCCCTCTACCGCGACAGTTGCGCCTGTCCGCCTCCGAAAACGTATCGCGAAGATATTGGCACGGCCATTGCAATCTGTTAAACGTCCCGCTTGGCCGGTGCCAGTCGCCGCAATTCTTCTGGTTGCTGTAGGACTTCTACTTGTGCCGGGAATTCTGCGGCAATCGCGTGCCGAGAGCTACATCGAAACCGCGGTTGCGGCTCACCGCAGCTTTTTGAACGGCAGTCTTCCCCTTGAAGTCCAGTCCGGATCGCCCAGCGTCGTCACTGCATGGTTTGCCGGCAAAGTGCCTTTCACTTTCCGCCTTCCCAGTTCTCCAGAGGAATCTGCACATGAGCAAGTTTACCGGTTAATGGGTGGGCGTCTAGTAAACCTCAAGGGTGGGTATGTCGCCCTGGTTGCTTATCAGATGCAACAGCAGAAAATTAGTCTTCTCGTATCCTCAAGCAGAGATGCGGTAGCTGCGGGAGGAGAGGAGGTTCCTTCCGGAGGGATCGTCTTTCACTACAGCAAGCAAGCAAGCTTCAATGTCATTACTTGGAGCACTCACGGACTCACGTATGCTCTCGTCTCATCCTTACCTGGTTCCGGCAGACAGTCCTGCTTGGTGTGTCATCAGAGTATGTCGGATGGTGATCGATTTTAGCGACTCGCCGAATACAGCCCTGGCGAACCCTTAGCTCTCATAAGCATACGTAGATTAGCAAGAGGATAAATTTAGTGGCGACAGAAGCAATGAGGGAACGATGGCGGGCGGTTGACCGCCAAAATGAAGTAAAGTGATCTTTCCTCTTTCTGGCAAGTGGTTTTCGTGAGAAGTCTGGTGGCGCATCTTTAGCCGACCTGTCGGTTGCGGGGTACCTCAAAGCCTCAACAAACTCGGGATGCAGATAGGGAATCATCGCATAGCCTCAATAAACGTGTTGCTGGCAAAACGCGATCAGATCGGACTGATCTTTTGTTGCGCCTGTGTAAATAACACGTTAATTATCCGTCTATTCCCTTAATTGTTACCTACAACGAACCCACAGCATCATTGAGCGTCCGGAGCACGCGGAATAAATTCCACACTCATGTGTCTTATCGCCATGAGATCGAAAAGGAGCGCTAAGGTATGAATATCCAGGCCGAACTTGGCAATAGAGTGGAAGGCCCCGAAGGCCCGAGAGAATGGGAACACTCGCAGCGCCTAGTCTTCCCCTCAACCTTCGTGCATGCTTCTCGTATTCGCCCCCTCGCAGCTACGTCGTCTGTCGACATTGCCTCGAGATGGCACCATGGCCAACAAATCACACAGCCCGTCGCGGTAAAGAGCGGATATGCAAAGGGGAGTTCTGTGTCAGAGCTGCGCTCGGACGACGAGGACGCGACCCCTGGCAATTCGCAAAGTAACTTGGAAGCGTTGGATGTTTTGCTTTCGCGGTATCGTCGCACTCTTTCGTTGGTCGCACACCGAATACTAGGCAATCAGCACCTGGCTGAAGATGCCGTGCAACGTTGCTTACTGTCGGCATCCCGCAACGTTCCACAATTCGAAAGCGAAGGCGCTTTCCGGAGTTGGCTGGTCAAAGTCCTCATTGATGAAGCCTTGCATATTCTCCACGATAGGGAGTGGGTTACCCATGTTCTCAGAGGCGATCAAGACCCGAGTTATTCGATAGATCCCGAGTCCCCGGTGAAGCGATTATTTTGACGGGAACGCTTTACCAGCCCGTCCTCATCGCCGCTGACCGGCATCCTTATCACACACTCAAACCGCAGGAGGCGTCTCTTGTCTATGTCCCCGATTCTTGCCCCAGACGTTGAACACCAAAGATCACGATGATGTTTGGGGCCGAGTTTGCTAGCTTCGTTACTTAACAGTGGCGAACCTACAAACCCCGCGACGCGCTCGGCACACTTCTTCATCCCCAGCCTCATCGCTGTTCTTCTGCAGATGATGATCACCCTGCCCATCACCCTCAGCATCGTGCGAGAGCGTGGCACGCAGGCTGAGGCATTCTCAACTCTCTATTTCACCCGTTCATGCCTGCTAGTTGGCGGATCGACCCCGTCTCAAATCTTCCGCCAGGAGAATTGCCTCAGCAATTTCTCGCATCGACTTTCGTCGTTGACGGCTCTCCTTCTGCATCATCTGATAGGCGTCTTCTTCGTTCAGCGATAGATCACGCTGCAGTACACTCTTCGCACGATCTACTGCCTTCCTCGTCTCAAGCCTGCTGGTCAGCTGCGTATTCTCCGTTTCCAGCCTCGCCCGCTCAATCTCTGCACCTACAAGAAAGCCCAGAGTCGAGAGCAGCCGCACCTGTTCATTCGTGTGCCGGTACGACATCCGATGCTGCAAGTTGATGACTCCCACCACTCGTCCAGCACAGAGAATCGGCGTGCACAGCATCGCCTCGAAATGATCTTCGGGGATGTTCTTGAATGCCTTGAACCGCGGATCGTTCGAAGCCGCCGACGCAATGGCCACAGGTTCCCGGTGCTTCGCCACCCATCCCGTAACGCCCTGTCCCACCTCTACTCTAATGTGATCAATCAAATCGGCGTGAGGGTTCTTAGACGCGCGCAACATCAAGTTCTCGCCTTCCAGTACGTAGATAAAGCAGGAGTCGCACGGAATCACGCTTGCGATAAAGTCGACGATCCGGTCCAGCACGAGGTGCAGCGAATCAGCAGCCGCCATGCGGCTGCTGATCTCATGCAGAAAGTCCATCTCCGCCAAGCCATCGCGAAATCCAGCCATCGTCGAAGTAGAAGCGGCCACGCGGCGTACTCCCGCAACCTTGCTACGCTTCTCTTTATCTGCGCCGGAGGGCTGCGACCCCACAGCCTCCATCTCAACATCGCGCTTCTTCTCCAGCAATCTACTGGAGTACTGCGCCGCTTCGTTCACCAGGAAACCCATCTTCGGTCTGGAAGGCTCAAAGTCAGGCTCAATTCCGTAGTGTTCCAGCTCTTCGGATGTCGTAGGGCCGATGGACAGCACGACGGTCTTCCGCAATGCGTCACGCAACTGCTCCTGAACTCCCATCTCCTCAGCCACACGAAATAGATGGATGATCTGTACTGCGGTCATAAACAGCACCACATCGACCATACCGTTCAGCAAGCCCAGGACACACTCTCGCAGAGGCTGCAGATCCTCCGGCAAAGCCCACTGGTAGACGGGCACCTTCGTCAGTTCGCGGCTGCGGCTGCTCAGCTCTGCCAACAGCTCTGGATTCGATGCCCCGTACTCCTGCACCGCCACGTGCATCTGTCGCAGAGAGTCGCCATAGGCCCCATCAATTGCCTGTAGCACCTCATGCCACGTGCTTGGTTCCTCGGAGGTGACGTCAACCGGTATCTTTAGTTCACGCAACACCGAGGCCGGCTTCGCCCCGCGAGCCGCGATCTTTACCTTCCGCAGCGCGGCAAGAAACTCCTCTCGGTCGAAGCGAGTCTGGACAATCTCGAGCATTGCGCGAACGCCAACCCCGGTCATGAAAATCACCAGGTCATAGCTGCCTGCCATGATCCCTGATGCAAACTCCAGAGCCTGCTGGTTGGATTCCAGGCCGACCTCCCGCATCGCAGGCACTACAATCGGCTCGCCGCCATAGGTTCGGATCAGCTTCTCAACCTCTTTCGCACGGCGAGACTCCAGCGAAAGTACGCGAAGTCCATTGAAGCTCGCATGCGCCACGCTTCCTCCATATCCGGTTACGGGTGGCGGCCTTTCCCTCCCGATTAACGCGCTGGCCGCCAAAATCAGTGCTCATTCAAAACTCTTCTTATCGGGTAGAAGGCCGTCTTTTGATAATAGACTCGACAGTCCATACGAACCAAGCAAAGAGTTCATGGCTCGAAAACCCGGCCGGTCCGCAACTCACAATTAGGCCCCTCAGATAGGCCCTTCAGAACACTACGCGCCCGGTCAAGACCAATCCGTGGTTATAGCTGTGATAACTCGAAGTTGCAATCTGCATGCCCGTTCCGAACACCAGCCCGAGTCTGTCCTTAGGATCCTTGCGAAACTTGATCTTGCTCACAATAATCCCAGGCGAAACAAAAACCTGGCTCTTTCCATCATTTGGCCCCCCGTGAAAGTAGCTCGCGTTCGTCTCAACCTCCGGCCACAGATACTTTCCGATCTGGTACTGCGCCGTTGTATTCCATTGGATCGTTCTGCCGATCGTCAGAACAGAACTCGTCGGCAGCACCGCGCCCAACGCGGACTGAATGTCGAACTTCCCGAAGCCCTTCCCTGCAGCCACCGTCGGTGTAATGGTCGATACTGCGGTCCCATTCTTGTAACTCCCCGTCGGCACAGAGAACGCCAGTTGCGCGAGCGTCGAGTAATTCCCCTTTTCTTTGTCAGCAGCGAAGAGCCGATACTTCGCAATCACGGAAAAGTCGCCCACGCCATCGAGTACCTTCGGCGTATTGTGCTGAATGTATGGTGCCAAATTGATGTCGAACTCGGTCCGCGCAAATGGGATAAAGTTCACCCCTTTGCCATTGTCGTAATTCCACGTCAGAGTGTGCGTCGAGGTGTACTGCCGCACAAAGTCCGTGCGTGCCAGTTGCACAATCGTCGACGGCGAACCAATCACCGGCACCGGCCACGCAGGTTGTTTCGCGGAGGTCGCGCGTACACGGTTCTCCCACACATGAAAGAAGTCTGTCTGAGCAACAACGGTCGACGGAGCGAGCGAACAAGAAAGCGCAAGTAGAATTGCAGATTTCATCACGTAGCCTCCACATATCGTTAGGGCCTCTGTGAAGAGGCAGCAGTAGGCCGATGGCGCGCCGATATGGCAGCGCGCATTCGTAGTTCAGCGTGACAACGGCGTCATCAGCCGCAGCAGCCGAAACGCAACTTTTCACCGCAGGCCGGCAAAGGTCATGATCAACAGCGATTTAAAGGCTGAACGTTCAGGAAGGCTCACCAGCGTGGGCGGCTCCCGCAACGTTGAACTGCTTGCAACACGTCAGGGTGTCACATGATGAAGAGAAGTTTCGATATTGTGGCACGGAGACGACAATCAGGCAACACGCATTTTCAATTCTGCGATCATTCTCTCGTTCTTTTTTGGCGAATGGGGCTTGCGCCAATCAGATATTCGCGCTAAGCTCTGCTCATCGGCGGTTGCGTTTACACCGCCCGAAACAAAGCGCCGGCACCGTGACGTGTTCGGTATCGCTTCCAACACCAAGTACATCCCAAGCTCCGCGAAGAGCCGATCGTAATCTGCAGATCCCACAGGACCATCTGCTGCGATTCATGGCTTGCGTTCGCTGGTCTGTCCTACTGATTCGACAGCTCCGCAGAACGCACGAACTTCCGTACGCATCCGCGCACGGCCTGTCGCTTTATGAGGAGTTTCGGGATGAACAACACCGTCATCGATTCGGCACAGTTCACCAGCGAGCAAAAAGAATACCTGCAGGGATTCTTCGGCGGCATCGCGCGGCGCGGCCTCATTCCCTTTGTCGGCCAAACCGCCGACGGCCTCATTACCAGCGATCTAAACTCCGGCCTGATCAATCAAGCTGCAGAAGCCGAGCCCCTGTGGTTCAACACGCCGGTCTCTGACCTCTCGAGAGAAGAGCGGTGGAAGCTCGAGCAGGATCCGCTCACCATTTGGGACAAGCTCCTTCAGTACTCCAGCCAGAACCAGGCGCCAACCGAGGAAGACCGCTTCCGGATGAAGTACTTTGGCCTCTTCCACGTCGCCCCCGCACAGGACTCCTTCATGCTTCGTCTCCGCGCCCCCGGCGGCATTCTCACAACCAATCAACTCCGCGGCCTTGCGCAAATGGCACAGGACTGGGGCTCCGGACGCGCCGACCTCACTACTCGCAGCAATCTTCAGATCCGAGAGTTCCAGCCCAAAGACATCGTTCGCGTACTCAATCGGGTTCAGTCTCTCGGCATGACCTCACGCGGCTCAGGTGCAGACAACATCCGCAACATCACAGCCTCGCCGACCACAGGCATCGATCGTCAAGAACTCCTCGACGTTGCGCCGCTTGCAGAAGCGCTCCAGGCCTACATCTCCAACTCGCGCTACCTGTATGAGCTCCCACGCAAGTTCAACATTGCCTTCGACAACGGCGGCGCCATCTCAGTAGTTGCAGACACCAACGACATCGGCTTCATCGCCGTTGAAGTTGGCGAAGGCCGCAGCGTACCTGCCGGCATCTACTTCCGCGTTCTGCTCTGCGGCATCACCGGTCATCGCCAGTTCGCCACGGACTGCGGCCTTCTCCTCCACCCCGACCAGACAGTCGCTGTCGCCGCCGCTATGATCCGTGTCTTCACACAACACGGCGATCGCACCGGCCGCAAGAAGGCACGCCTCAAATACCTTATTGACAGGTGGGGCGTCGACAAATTTCTCAGCGAAACCGAAAAACTCCTTGCCTTTCCTCTTATCCGCGTCGACGCTTCTGAGTGCGAACCGCGCCGCCCTATCGACCGCGCCGGCCACATCGGCATCCACGCGCAGTCACAGCCAGGCCTCCATTACATCGGCCTCTCCATCCCTGTCGGTCGCCTGCCTGTTGCACAGATGCGCAACATCGCCGACATCGCCGAACGTTTCGGCTCAGGCGAAGTCCGTCTCACTGTCTGGCAGAATCTCCTCATCCCCAACATACCCAACGAACAGCTCGAAGCCGTACAGCTGGCACTCACCGACGCCGGCCTCAGCTACAAAGCAGGTACTGTCCTCAGCGGCACGATCGCCTGCACAGGCAACCAGGGCTGTCGATTCTCTGCCACCGACACCAAAACCCACGCCGTGGCGCTCGCCAATCTCCTCGACGAGCGCTTCCCTATCCTCGACCAACCCATCAACCTGCACGTCACAGGCTGCCACCACTCCTGCGCCCAGCATTACGTCGGAGACATCGGTCTCTTGGGCACAAAAGTCTCCGGCGAAGAGGGTTATCAAGTCTTCATCGGAGGCGGCGCAGACCAGGATCAGGGACTCGCCCGCGAACTCCTCCCCGCCACACGCTTTGCCGACCTGCCCGCCAGAATGGAGAGCCTTTTCACCGTCTACACCCAGCGTCGAGACCCCGGCGAGTCCTTCCTAAGCTTCACCCGCCGTCACCAGATCGCCGAACTCCAATCGTTCTGCAACCCACAGGAGACCTCCTAGTTATGCAGCCGATCCCCTACATCCCCGACAACGCGCCCTTCACCCCCGAACAGCGCAACTGGCTCAACGGTCTTCTCGCAGGATTATTTTCGGCCGCTCCCGCTTCCACACCAGCAACCGCCTCGCTCAAGATTGCCGTACTCTATGCTTCGCAGTCCGGAACCGCCGAAGGGCTGGCGCGCAAGGTCACGAAGGAACTCAAGGCCAAGGGTCACATCGCCTCCCTTATCTCTCTCGAAGGCTACACTCCAGCAGCCTTAGCCGCCGAGCGCTACGCCGTCATCATCGCCAGCACCTATGGCGAAGGCGAAGCCCCCGAAGCCGTCAGACCCTTCTACGAACAGCTCTGCCTCGAGCACTTCCCTCGCTACGGAGACATCTCCTACAGCGTCCTCGCGCTCGGCGACTCCAACTACGAGCACTTCTGTAAATTCGGCGTCGATCTCGACCAGAAGCTTGCTGCTCTCGGCGGTGTTCGCCTCTGTGACCGTATCGACTGCGATCTGGATCTCGACGAACCCTTCTTTCGCTGGAAGAACACGCTGCTCGAGCGCCTGACCGAGATCGTGACCGCGCGCCCTGCAAACAATTTGTCCGCTACAGCCATCTCCCCGATTTCGCCATCTCCGGTCGCATCCACCAACTCGCCCGCACACACGCGCGCCAACCCCTATCTCGCCCAGATCGTCGACAAGCGGCCCCTCACGCACGAAATCTCCAGCAAACTCACGCTGCACATGGCTTTCTCCATTGATGATTCAGCGGTGAAGTACGAGGCCGGCGATTCCTGCGGCATCATCCCGCAGAACGATCTGCGTCTTGTCGAAGAGATCCTGAACACTCTCAACTTCACCCCGCAGGCTCCGGTTCAACTTCCCCACGCCGGAGCTACAACGCTCATCGACGCCCTCCTCAACCACCTGCAGATCACGCGCCTCACGCGCAAGATGATCGAAGCTTATGCGACCATCGGCCAGTGCCACACGCTCTCGCGCCTCCTGATCCCCGAACAGCAGTCTCACCTGGAGAAGTACACCTACGACCGCGGCCTCATCGATCTTCTGCACGACTATCCCGGCGTCCTCCTCGATCCCGCGGATCTGGTCGCCATGTTGCCCAAACTCGTACCGCGTCTCTACTCCATCTCGTCGAGTCCGCTCGCGCATGCTGGCGAGATCCACGCGACCGTCGCCGTCGTACGTTACCGCTCTCACAACCGCGACCGCGGCGGCGTCTGTTCCACCTTCCTCGCCGAGCGCACTCTGACCGGTGAAACCCTGCCAATCTACATCCAACCCAACAGGAAGTTTCGCCTGCCCCAGCAGGCCGACGCACCCATCATCATGATCGGTCCCGGCACCGGCATCGCTCCCTTTCGCAGCTTCCTGCACGAACGGCGCATCCTGGGCTACACCGGCCGCAACTGGCTCTTCTTTGGCGAACGCAGCGCCAGCACCGACTTTCTCTACCGCGACGAGCTGATAGCCATGCAGGCCGACGGCCACCTCACCCGCCTCGATCTCGCCTTCTCTCGCGATCAGGATCGCAAAATCTACGTGCAGGACCGCATGTTGGAACAAGCCCCCACGTTCTACTCATGGCTGCAGGACGGAGCCAGCATCTACGTCTGCGGCGATGCCTCCCGCATGGCAAAGGACGTCGACGCCACGATCCATGCCATCGTCGAGCAGCAGTCTGGCCTCCCTCGCGAGGCTGCCACCGAATACGTTCAGCAACTCAAAGATCAGCACCGCTACCACCGCGACGTCTACTAGCCACCACGGCCACACGCAAACGACTTCAAGGAAAATATATGCCGCTTCCTCTCCACGAACTCGCGCAGGCAGATCCCGCGAACTCCATCGTGCGCCTGACGGAGAACGGCATCGAGTTCTTCCCCGCCTCGCCGCAAGTAGAGGTCAAAACCACACTCATCCCCCATCGTCCTCTCGAACCTGGCGAACAGTATCGCTTCCACTTCGACATGACCAAGTGCATCGGCTGTCGTTCGTGCGAGGTCGCCTGCAACGAGCAGAACAATACTCCAGCCGATCTTCGCTGGCGCCGCATCGGCGAAATTGAAGGGGGAACATGGCCCAACACCGACCGCTTCTACCTCTCCATGGGCTGCAACCACTGTCTCAGCGCAGATTGCATCAAGGGCTGCCCCGTCGATGCATACACAAAGGATCCCGTTACCGGCATCGTCCTCCACTCTGCTGACGCTTGCATCGGCTGTCAGTATTGTGTCTGGAACTGCCCCTACTCTGTGCCTCAATTCAATCCGGAACGCGGCGTCGTCGGCAAGTGCGACATGTGCCACGGACGCCTCACCGACGGCCTCGAACCCGCCTGTGTCAACGCCTGTCCCGAAAGCGCCATCGAAATCGAAATCGTCAATCAACTGGAATGGCGCAGCGATCACGCCGCCGGCAACGCACCCGGCATGCCCAATGCTGGCGTTACGATCTCGACCACTCGCATTACCCTCCCCGAGAACGCTGAGGCAACTCTGGCCCGCGTCGACATCGAAACCCCTCGTCCCGAACATCCCCACTGGTCGCTTGTCTGGATGACATCCCTCATCCAGCTTTCCACTGGAACGCTCGTCGCGGCACTTCTTTCCCACAATGACGGCCCCATCGCCCTCACCCTGATTCTTGCGCTCACTACATTCACTCTCAACATCTCCGTCCTTCATCTCGGCCGCCCTGCCTACGCCTGGCGCGCTCTCAAAATGTGGCGCCGCTCCTGGCTCTCACGCGAGGTCCTGCTGTTCGGCCTCTTCTTTGCCGCTCTCGTAAGTCTCACGTCGGCCGCCTGGCTTAGCACCCTCCACGTTCTCTCGCTGCCTATGGTTCTCTTCTTCTTCAAAGTCCTGGCGCCCACGCTGGGAATTGCGGGCATTCTCGCTAGCGCGTATATCTACCTGGTTCCAGCACGCCCCGCATGGAACACACCTCATACTCCAGTCGACTTCCTCCTCAGCTCCGCGCTTCTTGGCTCCGCCGCAGCTCCGCTGCTGATCGCTATAACAGCTGGCCTTCGCACGACACCTCAACTCCACACACTCACTTTGCCTCCGGCTCCGCCCATCTTCTCTCTCTGGCCGCTCATTCTCAGCTCCACTCTGTGGATGCTGAACCTCATCATCCGAACTGTCCGCCTCCACCACGCGCAAGTCTATGAGCGTCGCGCTTCCGCCTCACTTCTCAACACACAGAACTTTCGAGGAGTCTTTCTCGTCTCTTTCGCATTCGTCGGGCTCGCCATTCTGGTCTCTCTCGCCGGGCTGCCCATGTTCGCACTTCCTGCGGCGCTCGCCGGCATCGTCTCCGCCCGCTATCTCTTCTTCGTCTCTGTCGTGCCGCTCAACATGGCCCTCACCTTTGTCAGGTCGGTGCACGCATGAGTTCGCTTTTCACTCGGTTCAAACGGTTCGCCGGCATCGACACCCGAAGCGAGAAGTACACGTACGCCAAAGATCCCGCCTTCGGCCACACCGCTTCGTCGCGCATCCCGGAGCGATGGGTCAAGACCACCTGCGGCTACTGCTCGGTGGGATGCGGCATGCTTCTGGGTGTACGCGACAATAAAGCCGTCGCAGCACGAGGCAACCCCGACCATCCAGTCAACCGCGGCAAGCTCTGCCCCAAGGGCCTCTCCGAACACCACATCCTTTCAGCCCCAGGCCGCGCTAAGCAGCCGCTCCTGCGCAAGAACGGCGTTCTCACTCCAGTCTCCTGGGACGAAGCTCTGGATACGATGGTCGAACGTTTCCGCGATATCCAGCTACGCCATGGCAACGAATCTCTCGGAGTCGTCGGTACCGGCCAGCTCCTCACGGAGGAGTTCTACACTCTCGGCAAACTCGTCCAGCTCGGCCTCCGCACCCGCAATCACGACGGCAACACCACCCTCTGCATGGCCTCCGCGGTCTCCGGCTACAAACTGTCCTTCGGCTCCGATGGCCCTCCTGGCTCCTACGCCGATATGGAATCCGCCGACGTCATCCTCCTCATCGGCGCCAATATCGCCGATAACCACCCCATCCTCTGCCATCGCCTCGATCGCACCTCGCCCGGCACCAAGCCACGCAAACTTATCGTCGTCGACCCTCGCGTCACCAAGACCGCAATGATGGCTGACATCCACCTGGCTGTAAAACCGCGCTCCGACATCGCCCTGCTCAATGGCATCGCCCACATCCTCATCCGCGAAGGCCTCATCGATCGTGACTATATCGACCGTCACACCAACGGCTACGCAAAGCTTGCCGAGTTCGTCTCCAACTTCACGCCCGAGCACGTCGCGGCTGTGACCGGCCTCACCGAGGCTCAAATCATCGAGACCGCTCTGCTCTACGGTCGTGCCAACTCTGCCTTCATCGGATGGACCATGGGCGTCAATCACTCGACCCAGGGCTCTGTGACGGTCGCTGCTATCAACAACCTCGCCCTCATCACTGGCAATATCGGCCGCACCGGCGCTGCGCCTTTCTCAATCACAGGCCAGTGCAACGCGATGGGTACCCGCGAGAGCGGCTTCACCTCCTCTCTTCCGGGTTACCGGAAGTTCGACAACCCCCAGGACCGCGATGACCTCGCACGCATCTGGAACATCCCCGTCGATCGCATCCCCACCGCTCGTGGTCTCGCCTACCCCGACATCATTGAAGCCGCCGTACAGGGAAAGATCAAGGCTCTATGGTTCATCGCCACCAACCCGGCCGTCTCCTTCCCCAACTACAAGCTCCTCGAGCACGCACTCCGCTCCGTGGAGTTCCTCGTCGTGCAGGACGGTTTTCATCCGACCCCTACCAGCGATTTCGCCGACCTCGTTCTGCCTGCAGCCATCTGGGGAGAAAAAGAGGGCACCTACACCAACTCTGAGCGCCGCATCTCCAAGGCCAATCCCGCCGTCCCGCCCCCAGGCGACGCCCGCCCCGACTTCGACATCTTCCTCGCGCTTGCAGAAAAACTCGGTCTCCGCGACGAACTCTACCCCAACTGGAAGACTCCACACGACGCCTATCAGGAGTGGCAACGCGTCTCCGCCGGACGCATGTGCGACTACTCCAACTTCTCCTGGCAACAGATCGATGACGCCAATGGCCTCCAGTGGGGAGGCGAATCCCTCTACCGCAACGGCATCTTTCCCACTCCTGACGGCCGCGCCAACCTACACACCGTTCCCTGCGAGCCCTTCGTCGAGCAACCCGATGCCGAGTACGACTTCATCCTCAACACGGGACGCACGGTAGAACACTGGCACACGCGCACCAAGACGGCCGAAGTCGAACTGCTCAACAACATGGTCCCTAACGCCTGGCTCGAGATCAACCCAGTCGACGCCTCTAGGCTTGACCTCAAAGCCCACGATCGCGTCACCGTCCGAAGCCGGCGCGGAGCCGTTGCCGACCTCGAACTTCGCATCACCGGCATCATCTCCCCCGGTCAGGTCTTCATGCCCTTCCACTTCGCCGAGGCCAACTCAAACATCGTGACCCTCGGCGCCTTCGACCCAATTTCGCGTGAACCGAACTTTAAGCAGTGCGCCGTCCGCATCGAACGCACGTCAATCCACGACCGCCGCCAAGCTGCCCCCATTCGCGCTTAAACCACCATCAACGAACCATCTTTTCACCACCATTTTCACCACAAAATTCCACGACGGAGCGACCCAAAACCATGGCAAATATGAAAGCCTTCCTCAAGTCGGGCCACCCCCCAACCCTTTTTGCGGCCTTTCTTTACTTCGACTTCTCCTTCGCCGTGTGGGTCCTCAACGGCGCCATGGGCCCATTTATTTCAGAACAATTCCACCTCAACCCCGCCCAAATTGGCCTCATGGTGTCCGTCCCCACACTCGCTGGAGCCTTTATGCGCTTCCCCCTTGGCGTGCTATCGCAATATATCGGTCGAAAAAAGGCAGCGATCGTAGAGATGTCGGCGATCGTCATTGCGCTCATCTATGGTTTTCTCTTCGTCAAGTCTTACAACGATGTTCTCGCCATGGGAGTTCTGCTAGGCATCGCCGGCGCCAGCTTCGGTGTTGCACTCTCCCTTGGTTCCGGCTGGTTCCCCAAGCGATATAAGGGCCTCGCCATGGGAATAGCAGGAGCCGGTAACAGCGGCACGGCCCTCGCCGCCCTCTTCGCTCCCCGCCTCGCCATGCACTTCGGATGGCAGCACGTCTACGGCTTCGCCGCCGCGATGATGCTTCTGCCGCTTCTTGTCATGATTCTCTTCGCCAAAGAGCCGCCGGACATCGAGCGCCAGACTCTTAGCCAGCACCTCTCCTGCCTCTTCGAGAAAGACGGTTGGATATTCAATCTCATCTACATCATCACCTTCGGCGGCTTTCTCGGTCTCGCCACCTTTCTGCCCTCCTTCTATTATTCGCAGTTCCATGTCACCAAGGTACAAGCCGGCAGTCTCACGGTGCTCGCCACTCTAACCGGTTCACTCACCCGAGTTCTCGGCGGTTGGTTCGCTGACCGCGTCGGCGGAATCACCACTCTCTCTGTTGTCTTTCTCATTGCCATCGCCGGCCTCTTTGGCCTCATGAGCGCGCCCCCACTCCTCGCAACCACTCTGCTCTTCATGCTTTGTTTCGCCGCACTCGGTGCAGGCAACGGAGCTACCTTCCAACTCGTCCCTCTGCGCTGGCCCCTCACTACGGCAGTGGCCGGCGGTATGATCGGCGAGATTGGCGCTCTCGGCGGAGGCATCCTCCCCAACCTGCTTGGACAATCCAAACAGCACACGGGTTCATACCGTGCCGGCTTCCTGCTTTACGCCGCACTTGCCACCGCGGTGCTCATTGTCGTGCGGATTGTTGCCCGCTTTTGGACGGGTTCCTGGATAGCTTCGGGCGGCCGCGCCATCGATCCTGTCCCGGCCCGGACAACTGTTGCAACCGTCGAATCAGAACAAGGTGAAGAGATCCCGGCCTGAGCGCCCATGCCCGTTGACGCGGCGAAATAGTCAGCCTGCATGTGATGGGCACGCCCCTGCAAGTCGTCCAGTGGCAGATCTATGCCACAAGTCATTTTCCGCCAGGGAGTGGCGCAATCTGGTCGAGAGCGAGGTTGAGTTCCAGAACGTTAACGCGTGGCTCACCGAGGAAGCCTAGCTGACGGCCTTGGGTGTGTTGTGCAACGAGTCTTCGGACGACATCATCACTGAGCAGGCGCTCACGGGCGATACGCGTGACCTGGAACTCTGCGCCGGCGGGGGTAATGTCGGGATCGAGCCCCGAGCCTGAGGTGGTGACGAGGTCAATTGGAACGTCGGTGTTGGGGTGGTCGAGCTGCAAGGCGGTGACGTCACCAGCCACACGGTCTATCAGCTTTTTGTTTGTGGGAGCGTAGTTGGAGCCTGAGGAGTTGGCGGCATCGTAACCATTGCCTGCCGCGGAGGGACGCGAGTGGAAGTAGCCCGCTGCGGTAAAAGGCTGGCCGATGATGCGCGAGCCGATGAGTTGGCCGTTCTGCCGTAGGAGCTGGCCGTTCGCTTTGTCCCTGAAGAACACTTGGGCGACACCGGTAACGACGAATGGATACACGAGGCCGAAGATAACGGTAGTGACCAGCGTATAGAGGATGGCAGTGATGAGGTTGCGACGCATGGAACGATCCTTAGGCCAGATGCATGGCAGTAATGATTATGTCGATGAGCTTGATACCGAGGAACGGCGCGAAAAGGCCGCCGACACCGTAGAGGATGAGGTTGCGGCGCAACAGCGCCTCGGCCGACATGGCCTTGTAGCCAACGCCGCGCAACGCCAGGGGGATGAGCCCGACGATGATCAGGGCATTGAAGATGACGGCTGAGAGGATGGCCGACTGCGGCGTCTTCAAGTGCATGATGTTCAGCGCGGCAAGCACAGGAAAAGTCGCCGCGAACATGGCCGGGATGATAGCGAAATACTTGGCCACGTCGTTAGCGATTGAGAAGGTTGTGAGCGCGCCTCGGGTCATAAGGAGTTGCTTGCCGATCTCGACGATCTCGATGAGCTTAGTTGGATTCGAATCGAGGTCGACCATGTTACCTGCCTCTTTGGCCGCCTGGGTGCCGGTGTTCATGGCGACGCCCACGTCGGCCTGGGCCAGAGCGGGCGCGTCGTTGGTGCCGTCGCCGGTCATGGCGACGAGCTTACCTTCGGACTGCTCGCGTTTGATGAGGTCCATCTTGTCTTTTGGTTTCGCTTCGGCGAGGAAGTCGTCGACGCCGGCCTCGCGCGCGATAGCGGCGGCGGTGAGCGGGTTGTCGCCGGTAATCATGATGGTCTTAATGCCCATAGCGCGGAGCTGGGCAAACCGCTCTTTCATGCCGCCTTTCACGATGTCCTTAAGGTGAATGACGCCGAGCGCCTGACGATTCTCCGCGACCACCAGCGGCGTGCCTCCGCTGCGCGCCACAGTCTCGACTGCAGCACGGACCTCATTTGGAAGACTGCCGCCATTCTCCTTGAGAAACGCGGCAATGGCGTCGGTCGAGCCTTTGCGGATGATGCGAGCATCCAGGTTCACTCCCGACATCCGTGTGATCGCGCTAAAGGGGACGAACTCGGCTTGCAACTCGCCTAGTTCGCGACCTCGAAGACCATACATCTCTTTGGCGAGTACTACGATGCTGCGGCCCTCGGGGGTCTCGTCGGGGAGGGACGAAAGCTGGGCGGCGTCGGCGAGCTGGTCTTTGCCGACTCCAGGTGCAGGGATGAACTCGGATGCCTGGCGGTTGCCGAGGGTGATGGTGCCCGTCTTGTCCAGCAGCAGCGTGTTGACGTCGCCGGCAGCTTCGACCGCGCGTCCCGACATCGCCAGCACATTGTGCTGAACGAGACGGTCCATGCCGGCGATGCCAATTGCCGAGAGCAGACCACCGATAGTCGTCGGGATAAGGCAAACCAGCAGTGAGATGAGCACGAAGACCGTCTGCGGCGCCGTCGAGTAGATTGCGATGGGCTGCAGCGTCACCACCGCAAGCAGGAAAATGATCGTAAGGCCGGCCAGCAGAATGTTGAGCGCGATTTCGTTCGGCGTCTTCTGGCGTTCAGCACCTTCGACCAGCGCGATCATGCGATCAAGGAAGGTCTCGCCGGGGTTCGATGTGATCTTCACCTTGATCTGATCCGACAGCACGCGGGTGCCGCCGGTGACGGCGGAGCGATCGCCGCCGGCCTCGCGGATAACCGGTGCTGACTCGCCCGTAATGGCGGACTCATCGACAGAAGCTACGCCTTCGATAACTTCGCCGTCGCCTGGGATCATGCTACCCGCAACTACGAATACCAGGTCGCCGGAACGAAGCTGCGAGCTCGGGACCTCCTCGGTCCGCCCGTCCGCACGGAAGCGAACAGCGGTGGTCTCGGACTTGGCGCGGCGCAGCGCATCCGCCTGGGCCTTGCCGCGGCCCTCCGCCATCGCCTCAGCAAAGTTCGCAAACAACACCGTGAACCACAGCCACAGGGTGATCTGCAGGTCAAAGCCGAGCGCATGCTTGTGCACGGCGAGATCGCGGAAGAGATAGATTGTCGTGATGACGCTGCCAATTTCCACGACGAACATGACGGGGTTCTTCATCATCTTGCGTGGATCGAGCTTGGCGAGCGCATCGATCAGGGCGCGGCGAACAATCTTTGCATCCCAGAGTGAGCGTTTTCGTGACGTGGACATGAGTGGTTTCCGATTCTTTCTACTAGAAGGTCTTGCCTGCGTGCAGCAGTAGGTGCTCCAGAATTGGGCCGAGCGAAAGTGCGGGGAAGAAGGTGAGCGCGCCGACGATGAGAATGACTCCAACTAACAGTACGGTGAACAGCGGTGTGTGCACAGGAAAGGTTCCGGGCGATGGCGGAATGAGCTTCTTGCGCGCGAGATTGCCGGCGACAGCGAGCATCGGGACGATCATGAAGAAACGCCCAACGAGCATCGCTGTGGCAAGTGACAAGTTATACCAGTGCGTGTTCGCGCTGATACCGGCGAAGGCCGAACCGTTGTTCCCGGTAGCCGAGGTGTAAGCATAGAGAATCTGTGAGAGGCCGTGCGGGCCGGGATTGGTAATGCCAGCCAGTCCGAGGTTCGGCGTAATGAGCGAGACCGCGGTGAAACCGAGGATGGAGAGTGGGAAGATGAGCACGTAGAGCATCGCCATCTTGACGTCGTAGGACTCGATCTTTTTGCCGAGATACTCGGGGGTCCGGCCGACCATGAGGCCGGCGATGAAGACTGCGAGGATGACGAAGACAAGCATGCCGTACATGCCTGCACCGACGCCTCCGAAGATGACCTCACCGAGCATGATGTTAACCATGGGGACGAGGCCGCCGAGGGGCATGAAGGAGTCGTGCATGCTGTTCACCGCGCCGCAGCTTGCGTCGGTCGTCACCGTGGCGAAGAGCGCGGAGTTGGCAATGCCGAATCGGACCTCCTTGCCTTCCATGTTGCCGCCGGACTGGAGCGGCGATACATGCTGATCGATGTGCATGGCCGGCGAGTGCAGGAGCGGGTTGGGCTGCGACTCGGCCCAGTAGGCGGTGAAGACTCCGGCGAAGCAGAGTGCGGCCATCGCGGCGTAGACGGCCCAGCCGTGCGCGGGGGAGCGCGTCATGCGGCCGAGGGTGACGGTCAGGGCCGCCGGGATGAGAAAGATGGAGAACATCTCCAAGAAGTTCGAGAGCGGCGTGGGGTTCTCGAACGGATGCGCGCTGTTGGTGTTGAAAAACCCACCGCCGTTGGTGCCGAGCATCTTGATGGCCTCCTGCGAGGCGACCGGGCCCTGCGCGATGCTCTGGGTCGTGACGGTTTGGGTGGTCGTCTTTCCATCTGTGCCGGTCGTTGTCACAGTCTGGGGTTGAACCAGCTTTGCCTGGTCATAGGGACGGAAGTTCTGCACCACCCCCTGCGAGACCAGCAGCAGGGCATAGATGAGGCAGGTAGGCAGAAGCACCCACAGGGAGGCGCGGGTAGTGTCGACCCAGAAATTACCGAGCGTCTTCGACTCGCGCCGCGAGATGCCGCGAATGAGTGCGATGGCGAGCGCGATGCCGACAGCCGCAGAGAAGAAGTTGTGGTAAGCGAGGGTGAGCATCTGCGTGAGATAGCTCATCGTCGTCTCCGGCACGTAGGACTGCCAGTTCGTGTTAGTGGTAAACGATGCCGCGGTATTCAACGCAAGATCGGGGGCGACCGCGGCCAGATGCTGCGGATTGAGCGGAAGCAGATGCTGCAGCCGCTCGATCGCGTAGGTTACCAGCATCGTCACCAGGCTGAATAGCAGCATGACGACGACATATTCAGTCCACCGCATCTCGTGCGTCTCATCGATGCCCGAGAAGCGATAGATCAACCGTTCGATGGGGCGGAAGACACGATCAGCAAAGGTGCGCTCACGCTCAAAAACGCGGGCCATATAGAGGCCCAGCGGCTTGGCGCAGACAAGAACAAGCGCGAAGAAAAAACAGATTTGAAACCAGCCGTTGGCGGTCATTGAAGTGCGTCCTCTTAGTTTCTTAGCTAGAACTTTTCAGGGCGCAAAAGCGCGTAAACGAGATAAACCAGAAGCGCAACGGTGACGAGCCCCAGCAGAGTAGTTTCCATCATTTGCCCTCTTTCGCACCCAGTCGTTCACAGCCGGTCGTGTAAGCAATGGCAATCAGAAAGAACGCCACGCTCGCCACAATGCATCCCATGTCCCACATAATCAAAAATTCCTTCCTGCGCTTACGTTCAATCTGCCGCAGAGCCACATAGCACTCTTGCTCCGAGAGCGATTCACTCAATTGATGGTTGTATAAAAATGGACATAAAGATGTCGTAAAGAGGCCATATATCTCATGGTGGGTTCCTATCTTCCCGGAGGCGCGAAGCCAACAACCTGTCAATGCCTATACATTGGCTCGGTGCGTTAGGACCTGGCCGTCATAAATTCCTTGAAACAGAAACTGGCGCGAAGCCGATAGCCGGTCGGGACACGCGCCGATGATCGGGCTCGGATACCTTGCGAGTTGCGACGCAGTTCAATACTGACTCATGTTCGATATCGTGCAAGCTGGGCCCAGACAAGAACAAGTTCGGAGCTGCCTTCCCTGACTCGGTCACGCTGATCTTCAAAGAAAAGCGCAAACCTTTCTCAGAGATGCAAGGCTCAGAGGGATGATGACCAGGGGCGCCCACCGTGAGGTTTTCGCTCCGCATGGGACAATCGACGGCGATCTGGTGTGCAACATGTGCATTCCCGGATTCGCAGTCAAGCGGAGACAGAACTCCGTCGCCTGGCTCGCCTGAAACGTTCTTTCAGTGTCCGTGCCGCGGGCTTCGGCTCGGGGGAGGGCTTTGGGGTGAGGAGTCGGTCGTCGGTGCCAGCGCTCACGCACAGTGGCGTTGGCGATCGATCAGATTCTGTGGAAGGTATGAAGCGGGTCACAAAGAGTTACTTGACCAAATTCTGAAGCAAATTCCGAAGATGAAGCTCCGTTTCTGAGGAGAATTTCTCATGAATTGGTGACCCGAAGGCGAAAAGCCGACAAACTATCCCTGATTAATCGTTACCCCTAATCGGATTAGAGACCATCCCCTAGTAATTATCCTAGTAGCCAGAGCCCACTGTTCCGATTAGGGTTAGAAATTCGAAATAGAAGTTTCGCGCCTTAGGTTTTCTGAGCAAAAGAGAACGCTGACTAGGAAGGACGGTTGGCTATCACGGATCCGATTAGAAGGGCGCTCCAACTTTAGCGAACGCCATTAGAGTACAGATAAGCAGGTTCCGCGAATGGTTTCTTTCAAATTCGATCAGGGTTTGGCTTCGATCCAACTTCCTTTCGAAAGGATAATTACGATGATAGACAGCAAGATCCACGGTTTTACTGCCCCGAAATTCAGATACGCCGGCCTTTTGCTCACACTCCTCCTTGCAGCGGCCGTTCCCGCCATTTCTGCCGATGACAAGCCTAGAGAAACGATTGACGCCACCGCAATGGGTACCAGCACCCAGTTGGGTAAAACTGTTGGCGTTAAGGTGACTATCAACCAATACTCTACGGAAGCCGACAGGCAGATCCTCGTCGATGCGTTCAAGAAGGGCCAGCACCAGGGGTTGGTCAAAGCCCTCCAAGGCATGAAGCCCGTTGGCCGCATTGCCATAACTGGCACGCTTGGCTACGACCTCAACTACATTGCCCTGATTCCCTCGCCAACCGGCCGCAAGATCCGGTTTGCCGCCGACCGTTGGATCAGATTCGGTGAAGCCTACGCCAACACCCAAAGCAAATCCTTCGATCTGACCGCTGGCGAATTTGACTTGATCGACTCTGACACGAAAAAGAGCAGCGGAGTCCTTTACCCCGCTGCCCAGCTGATCATCAACAAAGAGGGTCAACTTCAGTTCGAGCTCCGCCAAAATCCCTGGAAGCTGGTCAACATCATCGATTGGAACGCTGCTGGGACCAATAAGGAGAAGTAGACCTAACTGGGCTGGGAACTCGATCGGTATCAATATTTAGGTTCATTTCCCGAGAGATTGCGAGTAAGGCGCGGAGAATAGCGTGGGTAGGCGGGGAGAAGACGGGTGGCGGTTGTTTGCCGCGCACCGCCTCTACGGTAAACGTATGTCAGTACTTAGAAGACATACTTGGCGGAGGCGGAGAGTTGCACCTTGCGGGGTGAGTTGTTCAAGACTCCGTCGGCCGCCGGATTCAGGCGTTGAAGCTCGTTGACGGAATGCTTTGCGAACCTAATGGGTCGTAGGTAATGACGTTGAGGACGTTCTGCGCTTCGATGGGCCCCCGACGCCCACGCCATAGCCTTGGCGAGCGAGCGCACCGATCACAGCTTCATCGGTGTATACGATCTCCGCGCCAAGAGCCTGCTTTACCTGGATCCAGGCACAGAGGACGACGCGGAGCCGGCCTGGTCGCCGGACAGTCGCCAAATAGCATTCATTCGTGTGCCGGGCTCCCCGCAATCACCGTTTTCGGCACACAGAACAGCCAGCCCGTGGTCCATTCGTGTAGCCGATGTGGCCACTGGCAAGGGCCAATCCGTGTGGAAGGCTGCAGAAGGCCGAGGCAGCGCTTTCCGTGAAATCCATGGAACGCAGCTGTTTTGGACCGCGGAGAATTACCTTGTGTTTCCCTGGGAGGCTGATGGCTGGTCGCACCTATACTCCATTCCCGCATCAGGAGGCAAAGCGCTCCTGCTCACACCTGGCGACTTCGAAGTCGAGGATGTCAGCCTTACCACTGATCATAAGAACATCCTTTATGCATCGAACCAGCAGGACATCGACCGTCGCCACATATGGATGATCGCCGCATCAGGAGGAAAACCGAAGCAGCTCACAGACGGCACCGGCATTGAGGTTGCGCCCGTGCAAACGGAGAACCTCGTGGCAACACTTCATTCCGATGAGCACACGCCTCTTCGCCCTGCTTTGCTGAACTCTCACGGCCAATTGCAGGATCTTGCTCCAGAGCTTATCCCTGACAACTACCCGGGCGCTAAGTTCATCAAGCCCGAACCAGTTCTCTTCCCCGCCGCCGATGGCCTCCAACTACACGGACAACTCTTTCTGCCATCTGATGCCAATGATGGCAAACGCCATCCCGCACTTGTCTTCTTCCACGGCGGATCGCGGCGCCAGATGCTGCTCGGCTTTCACACCATGCAGTACTATTCGAACGCCTATGCGATGAATCAATATCTGGCGAGCCTCGGCTACATCATGCTCTCCGTCAACTACCGCAGTGGCATCGGCTATGGCCTGGACTTTCGCGAGGCCCTTCACTACGGCCGCGATGGCGCCAGCGAGTTCAACGACATCTTGGGAGCAGGAAACTACCTCCGAAGCAGACGCGACATAGATCCAACGCGCATCGGTGTCTGGGGAGGAAGCTACGGAGGCTTTCTCACCGCCCTCGCCTTAGCTCGCGCCTCCGATATGTTCGCCGCTGGCGTCGACATGCACGGAGTTCATCAATGGCAGCGCCCCGCAAGCTGGCGCCCGTCGTCTGATCCCGAAGCAGACGCGAGATTACTCAAGACGGAATGGGAGTCTTCGCCTGTGTCATCGATCGCCAGCTGGCGCTCGCCGGTGTTGCTCATTCAAGGCGACGACGACCACAACGTCGCTTTCTCTCAAACTGTCTCCTTAGCCAGGGCTCTCCGAAAGCAAGGCGTCGAGTTCGAAGAGCTGGTCTTCCCTGATGAGATTCACGGCTTCCTCCTACAGCGCTCGTGGCTCGCGGCCTACACTGCCGAAGCCGATTTTTTTCAACGGCACCTGATGTCACCCAGACCGGCAAACACGGAGCAGCAACATTAAGACAAGGCGGTGAGTCACGCCGGCAGCTGGTGCAACGTATTTTCCATCTCTTTCCGCCCTTCGCCGGAGCGACGCAATCACTCTTGCGCTTTCACTCGTTGACGATGTGCGCTCCAATTCTGCACAGCACCGCCGATCTCAGAAACGTCGCGTATGAGCGTATCAAGCAGCGCATGCACATCTGCACACCGCGATAGGCTGGTGCTCTGTCCCGCCCAGAGAGGAAGGAATTCAGGTCTCCCTGCCTTCTCTGCTGGTATCGATAGGTGTCGCACGAGCGCCCGTTGAAGTGGATAAGGCAGGATCTCTGCATCCTTTTGGTTGAGTTCATCGAGCAGACGGTTCTTGATGCCGCGAGCAAGTCTTCCAGTGAAACCACGAGTAAGGCCTGTCTGCCGTGCCTGGCCTCCGAGGAGGGCCCTGCGATGATATGTGTTCGCTCCTGACTCCTCGCACGCGAGAAAGGCAGTCCCCATCTGCACGCCTTCCGCTCCCAGAGCAAAGGCTGCCATAATTCCGCGCCCGTCTCCAATTCCGCCTGCGGCAACGACCGGAAGCTTCACGGCATCGACGACCTGCGGCACGAGTGCCATCGTTCCGACCAGGGAATCTTCGGATGGCCGCAGAAAAGAGCCGCGATGGCCGCCCGCCTCAAAGCCAGAGGCCGCAATCACGTCCACGCCCGCTTGCTCCAGGGCAATCGCTTCGTCCACCGTGGTCGCTGTTCCAATCAGCACGACCCCTGGCGGCGGAACTCATCCAATATCTGCTTGGAGGGGATGCCATAAATAAAGCTGAATACGGAGACCCCTTCGTCCAGGAGAACCTGCACCTGATCTTCGAAACGAATCGGTTCGTATGGACTATAGGAGGGCTTGACCCCTCCGACGCTTTCAATATGTTTGGCCAGATAAGAAAGGCTGCGTTGGAATGCCTCTTCCGTCGAAGTCCGAGCTCCTTCGTCCTCCATGGAAACCCACAGGTTCATCGCAAAAGGCTTTGATGTGAGGCCCTTGATCTCGCGAATAACTTTGCGGATAGCCTCTGGTTTGAGGCCATGAGCACCGAACGATCCGAGCCCTCCATAGTTCGAAACGGCTGATGTAAGCCGCTGCGACGACAGGCCTCCGAGCGGCCCTTGAATGATTGGGTATTGCAGTCCCAAACGAGAGGTCAGTCGATTTTCTGTCCATGATTGTGAGCTCACTTGCTTTGTCATCGTGATCCCCATGTGTTCTGCAGAAAGGAGGGAGCATCGCTCCCTCCTTCTCAGTTATTGACTTCGAACGTCGCCTCTAGCATGACCGGTAGGCCGAGTGGCAAGCTGTGTCAGCAAGAGATAAATGACAGCCAGCACCATCACCATGAGAGCATCGACAAAGAACCAGCCATATCCCAACACGAAAATGTGACTGAGAATTACGGTAGTCATCCACACAACAGTAAATCCCGCTCCCAATCTGGCTGTCTTCGGAATCAGGAATAGAGCCGCCACCACCGTCTCGAACACCCCTGACCCTAGCCGGAATACCGGCTGAGATATCATCCCGTGGAACGCTTGCGACATCTGCGTGAAAAGGGCGACCGACTGTGGTACCCCTGCAAACTTGGCAAAGATGGCGGCATACAGAAGGTTCACGGACACGAACAAGCGAATTGCCAATAGTGCGAATCTTTTACCCATAAAATCTGGCCCCCTTGACGACTTCGAACCGGCCAATGCTTCGCGAGTGGCAGTACTCATTTCTGCGTCTTTATGAACCGAGATCATTGGCTCCCGGCTTTCGCTGCAGCTTGCTCGATTAAGTCTGCGACTGCTTTCGGCTGAGAAAGCATTGGCACGTGACTGGAGGAAACGGTGATCGATGTAGCCTTCATAGCCGCCGCTTCGGCCTTCTCAAGCTCAGGAGAAACAGCTCGATCGTTGCTTGCAATCACGCACCAAGATGGCTTGGTCCTCCACGCGGCGGTCGTGATTGTGGCCCCAAAAACAGCTGCTGCTGTGGGACCCTGTGTCGCCGTCAACAGCTGCTTCTCCTTGTCTGACAGATCCTGGGCGAGGTCTTCAGCGATTCCCTTTGGGGTCACCGTCAGAAAACCTCCAGCATCCGCCCGAACTTCGCTGCTTAGCGGAGCCGGCGGAAACGGTTTGGTAACCGAAGCAACGGACTCACCCTCCGACGGCGCGAGTGCAGCGACATAAACCAACCCAACTACCTTTGGATCGTTTCCTGCCTCCGTGATAACCACTCCCCCATAGGAATGGCCCACTAGCAGTACAGGGCCATCCTGCAATGCGATGGCGCGCTTAGTAGCGGCGACGTCGTCAGCCAGCGAGGTCAAAGGGTTCTGCACGGCGACCACATGCAATCCCTTGGCTTGAAGCAGTGGAATCACTTTCGACCAGCTTGATCCATCGGCCCACGCGCCGTGAACAATGACAATGTTTCTAACCCCTCGAGCGGAGTTCGCCTGAGCGACCGCTTCGGTGTGAAACACCGCTGTCAGTAGGGATCCTGCAATTGCAATCAAAGCAGTTCGGTATGTTTGCGAGAATGTCATATTTTTCTCCTTCGTTGCATCAAGATTGAAGTCATAGTTAGTCACGCTCTTGCCGCAATCACCGCCCGCGCGAGGTGCCGCACTACGTAACGCTAGCTACTCACGAACGGCGATGCAGGAAGTCAACGACCAGGTCTGTCGTCGCCTGCGGCTGCTCTTCCGTGATCCAGTGCCCGCAATCCGGGATGATCACATTTTCGACGTCATCGGCGACACACCGCATCACCGCGCCGATCATAGGGCCGAATGTAGCTTCGCCACCGAAGGCTAAGACCGGCATCTGAAGCTTGCCCTGCGCAAGGAACGTCCTGTTGTCGGCCACATCCTGTCTGAACGCCAGGAACTGGGCAAAGCTCGCTCGCATTGCGCCGGGTTGCGCATAGAGCGCCGCATAATGCTGCCGCTTCGCTTCATCAAACCGCTTCTGGTCCCGGGAAAGTTCGTTCCAGAAGCGGTCGAGATAGATGCGCTCGCGGCCGGCGACCAGGCGCTCCATGTCCTGACCACCGAAGCCAAAGTGCCACATGGCCGGATCCTGTGTGATCTGATCCCAGGGTCCGACGCCGGGCAGCGGCGCATCGATCGCCACCCATCGGCTCACGCGCTCGGGGTGGGTGGCGGCAACTGCGAAGCCGACCATGATGCCGATGTCGTGCGTCACCAATTCGGCCGTACGCACACCCAGCGCGTCCAGGACACCCACTACGTCCGCCGCCTGATTCTTCTTGTCGTAGCCGCCATCAGGCTTCGACGAGAGGCCCAACCCACGCAGGTCGGGCGCGACAATCATGTGGTCTTCGATGAGTGCGCTCGCCAGATGACCCCACATGTCGCCCGTCGTGCCGAAGCCGTGCAGCATGACCACTGCCGGGCCATGACCGCCGACCCGCACATGGATGGATGTACCGTTGGTTTCGATTGTCCGCGTCTGCATCACAGCCGGGAAGGGATAAACACCATCTACGTGGGCATGCTCGCTCATCTGTGTACTCCAGGTTTGCATCAAGATTGAAGTCATAGTTCGTCACGCTCTTGCGGCAATCACAGCCCGCAAGAGCCGACGTGGTCGTTGTAAAACGGTCCGCTACAGGTCCGGCTTACACGAGGTTGAGCGTAACGTCGATGTTGCCCCGTGTAGCGTTGGAATATGCACATGTCTCGCCGTGCGTGGCGTCCACAATGGCCTGGGCGACTTCGCGCTCCAAGCCCGGCAGGCTGACGTTAAGCCGTGCTCGCAGGAAGTAAACGTCGCCAGAATTGCACAGGTCTATTTCGGCATCGACGGCTACTTCAGCCGGGAGTTTGACCTTCATCTTGCTGGCCACAACCCCCATCGCACTAATAAAACAGGCCGACCAACCAGCGGCAAACAACTGCTCCGGATTGGTACCAGTCCCCGGGACTACGGGAGATGTGAACTTAACATCTAAGCGGCCATCATCGCTGTGGGAGACGCCCCCGCGCCGACCGCCCGATGTATGGGTCTTGGCGGTGTACTGCACCTTCATGACCTCATGGGTTGAGTCAGCTACTGCGTTGGTTTCTTGATAAGTGCTCATCTTGTTTTTTTCTCCGTGCGCCGGTCAAAACCGGCAACTGTAATCAATGAAAGTTTCATACGTTGAAGGGATTAGCGCACGTGGAACCGATTGCGAGGCGGCAACGAAGCGTTCCATTCAATGACCGTCTCCCCGCATCTTGAGCGCGAGCTCACTTGATTTGTCATCGTGATCCCCACGTATTCTGTAAAAAGGAGGGAGTGCTGCTCCCTCCTTCTCAGTTATTGACTTCGAACGTCACCTCTAACATGACCGGTAGGCCGAGTGGCAAGCTGGCTACTCCGAAGACGGACCGCACGGATGTCTTGCCCTCTCCAAATACATCCCGGAGAAGCTCCGATGCTGCGTCCGCGACGATCGGTTGGTTGAAGAAGTCTCCAGACGTAGCAAGATAGACTCCAACGCGGACGACCTTACTCACGCGATCCAGAGAACCGAGGTGCGCCTTCGCAGCCGATAGAGCATTCAGGGTCGCGGTTCGGAGAGCGTCACGGCCAGCTTCTGCATCGAGCTCTTTGCCCAGGCGCCCGACGTATTGAGGCTTGCCATCCTTGATCGGCAACATTCCACTGAGGAAGAGCAGGCCGCCTGATTGCACTGCCTCGACGTATGCGCCAAGCGGATGGGGAGCGTTGGGGAGCACGACCCCGAGATCCTGCAGCCTACGCTCCGCGTTGGCATGCTGCGAAGTGCTCGGGCTTACCATTTGCCGTTGTGCTGACCGCCGTCCACGTGCAGCACCTCCCCAGTGATCTGGCGCGATTCAGTGAGATAGACCACCGCGCTCGCAATGTCCTCCGAAGTGGAGATCGTGCCCATCGGCGACAAGGTCTTCAGGAAGTCCTTTGGGTTGTCTTTGTGAAGAGGAGTGTCAACAACGCCAGGCGCGACCGTATTGAAGCGGATGTGCTCCTTCGCATACTCCGCGGCCAGGCTACGTGTGATCGCCTCGAGACCGCCCTTCGTAATCATCGGCAGCGACACTGGCAAGCCACCAATAGGATTTTCAACCAACGATGACGTAATGCCCACGACGCTTCCGCCCGACTTCTGAGCGAGCATCTGCTTGACCGCGAGTTGGGTGATGTAGATGTAGCCTTCGAGATTCGTCGATACGAGGGCGCGGAAATCATCAGCGTTGTACTCAGTGAAGGGCTTCACCGAGAAGATGCCAGCGTTGTTGACAACGACATCGATCGAGCCAAACTTCTGAACAGCGGCGTCGACCACCTTCTGTGCGGTCGCAGCCTGGCCTATGTCTCCGTCCACCAACACAAGCTTGTCGGAAGCCTTCAACTCAGCCGACTTTGTCGCGCTGCGAGAGGTGCCTACTACGTTATAGCCACGTTCCAGGAACGCCTTTACGACTGCAGCGCCGATTCCTTGAGAGGCGCCCGTCACGATTACCGTCTTTTGATTGCTTGCCATATATAGCTCCTATTGCTTCTGTGCGGATGACTGCGAATCAATTGCGATCTGCGTAGTCTTGCCGCGTAACGTGTGTGTGCTTCGTCTCCGTTACACCAAAGTAGATTCCTGTAACGAGATAAATGATTCATAAAACGTTACGCAAATCTGCAGATGACATCGTCGTCCGTGAGACTCCCAGGCGTAGCTGACAACTTCGTGTCGGCAATCAGCTTCGGAAGATAGACGGGTACTTCAGATTGGGACGAAGCGTTTCCTGAAGAGTATGTCGAGCCAGATGGAGATAGGCCTCATTGCGGAGTCATTCTAGACCTAACCTTGCAGAAACGTCCTTAGTAGAAGACTTTTCGAGTTTCGCGACACGCGTAGACGGGTCGACGGGGCTCAGGTGCCTGGGGCACTAGGTCATCCGGTAGCCTCGTGGCTTCCTGGTCACCTAAGTCTCTGAGGCGACCACTATGAATTCCTCTCGAGTCTAATTGGCGTCCGTGCTTCATTTAGCTCCGAGAAGGTCGCCTGAAACGACTCAATTCGCCGGATGGCTGGCTTGAGTTCCTTTCCAATGGCGTCCGAGTAGAAGCCAGGGTTTCTCAGACAACAATTTGAATCGAGTGTACATATAAGACAATCAAAGTAACGTCTGAACACGAATTCTGCGGTTACGGCTGGAGAGGGTGATGGAGGACGCCATATTAAAAGACACGACGAACGAGAACCATCTCGACTTTGTGGGCGACGATCTGGCGATCAACTTCATCAACACTCGTAGGATGGTCGAGGGGCAACTGACAGACACACTGCAGAGCGACAGCGACGTCAAAGCCTGGCTCAGGAGGCTCGAAGTCCACGTCGCGAAAGGGTCACTTCCTTTCGGCGACGGCGTACTACTTAAAGGGGCAAGAGAGCTTCGTGAGATTGCGCTCGCGGCTGTTCAGGATCGAAAGTCCGGAAAGAAACCTTCGCTGGTCGCGCTCAACAGATTCCTGGCGGATGCCCCGAGTCATGCAGTGCTTACAACATACGACGCGAGGAACATTCGTGTGACTCGTGTCTACGGCAAAGAGTCGGTCGAGGCGTTCCTGGCTCCCGTCGCCGAAGCCATCGCAGACCTGCTGGCGAATGGTGACTTCAACCTCGTCCGGCATTGCGAGGGCAACGCTTGTGTCATGTGGTTCTATGACCGCACCAAAGGCCACCGCAGAAGATGGTGCACGTCGACGGGTTGCGGAAATCGTGCAAAGGTAGCCGCATTTCGAGCAAGAGCAAGCCGACAATGACGAGCGGCCCTGTCGGATTGCAAAGGCCGAAGTTGTCATCGCGCGAGCGCGTCGGAGCCTTCGATCCGAAAGGAAGAACCACTCCATTCTAGTTCGACGGTTGCCCTACGCCGACATAAAGTTCGTATTGCCCGGTTGTATCGACCGGCTACTATCGGTTGCAACTAAACTAAGCTGGCGTGGAGCGCTAAGGTGGCGTGGAGCGATGGTGATCCAACAATAGACTTGGGGACCAGGTAGAGTTCGAACCGTCTCGTCGCCGTCGCATTCGCCGCTGTTTTTACCTGAACGTTGACAGTGAGAGGGACACTCGAGTAGAGAGTTTAGCCCACGCGTATTGGAACTGTGTGTAGCTGAGGCCGTAGCCAAAGGGGTAAAGGGGTGTGCCAAGTGAAGTAGCGATACCTACTATCCCTCACGCCGTAGTCATTGAATAGGGAAGCTGAAAAATCGCATTCGCTATCTAACCCGTTGCGTCTGCGGAAATTCTAAGGTCTTTCCCTTGACTGTTGACGCTGAGGACGCCACCGACGAGAATAGTTGAACGTCTGTCTCAGCCGTCCCTTGCTTTTATATGTCGCCCTATGAGAGCTCCGCTTGCCCAATCCGCTGCGACCTCTCCCAGAAACATGTAATAGCGACCGCTTGAGCTGACTCATACGATAAAAACGTGTCGGTCTCAACCGATAGGACTCTGATCACGAGCGCCTTTTCCGAGATAAGAACAAAAAAAGCAACGATAGTAGTGGTTCAATTCGATCGCGGCACTGTGGCTTAGAAATGAAAATTTTTCACGCACGAGTGATCGTCATTTTCATCATCCTGCAAGCGCCGCTGGTCGCCCTGAGCCAACAGCCGCCAGCGGAAGCGGACCGTCCTTGGGAAAAAACGCCCAAGGAGCAGCCCGCTATCCCGCCGCATGTCCCAGCATTTGTGCCGGATCCGTCCAAGATCTATACCCTGTCTGAATTGGTCGACATCGCGGAACGAAATAACCCAGAGACGCGCGTTGCTTGGGAAAACGCCAAAGCCCGCGCCGCCGAGTTGGGCATTGCCAAGGCAACTCTCTATCCCACTCTGGCTGCACTCGCGCTCGCGGGGACCAACCGCAGCCAGATTTTCTTCTCTCCCGATTTCATCCGTCAAACCAGTGGGGCATTCTCTCCGGTTCTTGTCCTGGACTACGTTATCTTCGATTTTGGCAGGCGATTGCAGGAGGTGGCCATCGGTCACAGCAATCTACTGGCTGCCAATTTTCTTTTCAACGATACGCATCGCAAACTTATCTTTCAGGTGATGGCAGCCTACTATCGGGTGCTGAATAGCAAAGGCCAGGAAGACGCTCAGCAAGCGAACCTGAAGAATGCGCAAACTGTACAGGACGCCGCTGAGGCACGCCTCCATGAGGGCCTGGCAACCTTGCCGGACGTGCTCGAAGCTCGCAGCGCTGCCGCCCAGGCAGACTATGATCTGCAGGCCGCAATCGGCGCGACAGAGATCGCTCACGGCGACCTTGCAAACGCTCTCGGCATCTCCCCTACGACCAAATTCCAGGTCGAGAGCATTCAGAACCTGACCATCCCCCAGGACCTTTCCGACACAGTGGAGACCTCCATCGACCGAGCGTTAACACAGCGGCCTGACCTGATGCAGCGGGTCGAACAACTTCGCGCCGCCGAAGCTGAAGTCAAGGCCACAAAGACCGCCTATCTCCCTACACTGAGCATCGATGGCAGCGGCGGCCTTGCGCACATCTACGCACAGCAAAACCTGGCGCCGGGAGTCTATTCGCCGACGCAGGAGACCTGGGACGCAAAACTTAGTTTGACCTGGAATTTGTTTGATGGCTTTGCCCGCGAAAACCGGATCGCCCGGGCCAAGGCTGATCAACATCAGGCGGCCGCAGAAGTCGATGCCCTCCGCGATCAGGTGGAAAATCAGGTTTGGGCGGCTTATTCCACGGCCCGGACGGCTCTGCGACAGCAGAAAGCGGCCGCCGCGCTGCTGACCGCTTCGACCGAGTCTTACAATGCCGCCCTGCAATCCTACAACTACGGAGTTCGTAGTCAGATCGATGTCGTTTCCGCGCAACGCGCTCTGGCCGTAGCACGCACTGCCGACGTGAGCGCACGTACCCAACTGTTGACAGGAATTGCCGCGCTGGCCTTCCAGACAGGAGACCTGCTCCATAATGCAAAACGGCCGTGACATGAATACAACATCAAAGTCGGTAGGCCGGCACATCGTCAGGGTCGCAACGGCCCCAGTCTCCTTTGCAGCGGCCGTGATACTTGCAGGGTGCTCTCGTGCACCAACGTTCAATATCCTTGGTTCGTTCTTTCCTTCATGGATCTTGTGTGGAGTGATTGGCATCCTCCTTGCTGTTGCGTCCCGGTTGTTCTTCGTGCGCATCAAGCTGGAGGCGCAACTGAAACCTCTGATCCTGGTGTATCCCTGCCTCGCCCTGTTTTTTACGTTTACTCTCTGGCTCTTATTCTTCAGTTAATTCGGAAAGGAGAAGAAATGCCCGACACCGATGTAACACCCCACTCAAAACTCCTTGGCCGAATCGTGAGCATCTCCATCATCGCCGCTGCGGTGATCTCCGGAATGCTGCTGATCTGGAAGACGAATCGATACCCACGAACCGATGATGCCGAGGTATTCGCGAACTTTATCGGCATCGCCCCCCAGGTCGATGGCCCGATCACGCGGCTTGCGGTCCAGGACAATGCCTTCGTCAAACAAGGTGAATTGCTCTTTCAGATAGATCCCCGTCCCTACGAATATGCATTACAGAAAGCTCAGTCTGACCTGAACACGCTCGAAGGGCAGATCGTCGACCAGCGACGGACGATTGCCTCGCAGGTGAGTGGAGTCGGAGCCGCACGCGCCAACACCGACAGCGCCGCCGCGAATGTGGCCCGCGCTGCGGCTGCCGTAGACGAAGCCAAGGCGAACGTTGCCAACGTCAAGGCGGCTCTCGACAGCGCGAACGCAGAACTCCTCTACACAACCAACAACTATCACCGTATCGAGCCGCTACTGGCCAAACAATTCGTCACCATCGACCAGGTGGATCGTGCAAGAACAGAAGTCACCGCGAAAGAACAAACGGTCCAACAACAACGGGCCCAGCTCTTGCTCGCGGAAGCTCAAGTGCAATCTGCCCAGGCGCAATACCAGCAGGCGAAGGCTGTCGTCGAACAGAGCCATGCGCAGCTTGGCCAGTCGGAACACGGTGTCTTAACGATCGAACCGCTCACTGCTCAACGAGAGGGCCGCGCTTCGGCAATCCGCACGGCCGCATACAACCTCAACAACTGCAAAGTGCTCTCACCCTTCGACGCACGCGTAACCAATCTGAATATTTCCCAGGGTGCTTACGCCCACACCGGCCAGCAAGTCTTCACCCTGATCGATACACGCATCTGGTGGGCCATCGCAAACTTTCGTGAGACTCAGATTCATCGCATTCATCCCGGCATGCACGCGGATGTCTACGTGCTGTCCAGACCCAACGTCAAATATGACGGTGTGATCGACAGCGTTGGCTTTGGTGTGCAGCCTGATTCAACCCTTATTGGAACATTCGCATCCACCGGCCTGCCGGATGTTCAGCGTTCTTTGAACTGGGTACATCTGGCCACGCGCTTCCCCGTGCGAGTCCGCATCAACGCGCCCGAGTCGGAGCCTTTCCGCCTCAGCGAGTCCGCGGTGGTCATCCTGCGCGGCGACGAGAAGGAGAAATAGCCGTGCCCGCCCCAGCCGGCACATTGCCAACCGCGATCGATCAGGGAGGCAAATGGTTCTGGAACTTCCTCAAGGCAGAACTCTCTCCTTATCCGGGGCGCGCCTGGGTAGTTGCCCGCATGACCGTCTCGGCCACCATCGTGATGATTCTGGTGATGACGTTTCGCATTCCAGGCGGCTTCCAGGGCGCGATCTTCACTCTCATCATTAGCCGGGAGAGTCCCACGGAGACCTTCTTCTCCGGATTCCGGACAGCGCTGGTTTACCTGATCGGCACTATCTACATTGTCTTCAGCGTCATGATCGCGATTGGCGATCCGCTGGCTCACTTCCTGTGGTTTGCAGCCAGCCTCTTCATCTTTCTTTATCTGCTGCGCATCATTGCCGATTACGGGACCGCGGTGCCTATGGGCTTCGCGGTATTGGGGGCTCTCACCCAGTGGGATAACAACACGATCAACGTGAACACGCGACTGGAGAACACGCTATGGCTGCTCGGCGTGGTCGCTCTCGCCGTGGTCGTGACGATCGTTGTCGAGTATGTCTTCCGCTGGGCGCATCCAACCAGCGACCTCACCGAAGGTATCGAGAATCGTATGCAGACGATCGAAACTGTCTTAAGGTCTGCGGCGACAGAACAGCCCCTCGAGAGCGAGTGGGAGAAAAGGCTTTCGTTGTATTCGACCGTCGGCACATCGAGGCTTCGCAGGCTCATCCTTCGATCCGACTATAGCTCCCACTTCAAAGCTCAGATGGGTACGGCGATTGCCTTGGTGGGACGTTTGGTTGATATCGCCGCCAACTTCCAGCTCGCCTTGTCGGAACGAACGGAAGCAATCGACCCAGCCGATCGTCAACGCTGCCTGCAGCTTGCCGACCAGGTGCATGTACTCTGCAAGGACTTGATGCAGCAGCAGCTCCCCCAGGAGATCAAGCGGCCATTGCAGGAGGTGCCCTCGCAGCTTCCCTTCCTGCCAACGATGGAGAACACTGTGGCGCTTATTCCAAAGGCGTTTTCAGGATCTGAATCCATCGACAAATTAGTTCCAGCGCCTCTGGACGAAGAGGGGTCGCCGCCCATATTCGTTGCCGACGCCTTCTCCAACCCGGACCACGTGTACTTCGCTTTGCGCGGTACGCTCGCGGCCATGGTCTGCTATGTCGCCTATACTGCGATGGACTGGCCGGGGCTCAGCACCTCAGTCGTGACCTGCTACATCACCGCACTATCAACCATCGGTTCGTCGCGGCAGAAACAAGTCCTGCGGCTAAGCGGCGCATTCATCGGTGGCATCATCTTCGGCATGGGAGCGCAGGTCTTCGTGCTCCCTTACCTCGACAGTATCGCGGGGTTCACCGTGTTGTTCGCAGTAGTGACCGCGATCTCTGCATGGATTACGATCGCCTCGGCAAGACTCTCTTATCTCGGCCTGCAGCTTGCGCTTGCCTTTTACTTGATCAACCTGCAGGAATTCACTATCCAGACCTCGCTCTCCATCGCCCGCGACCGGGTCTTCGGAGTCCTCCTCGGCCTGGTATCCATGGGGCTGTTCTTTGATCTCCTGTGGGTGAGAAATGCCGTAAACGAAATGCAAATCGTCTTCGCCCACAATCTGGAGTTGTTCGCCGAGCTCGCCGAACAGCTGCTGGAGCAAGACCACATCAAAGCCATCAAGCGGATTCGCCGGTTACGCGATCAGATCAACAACGGCTTTCAGGCAGTGACCGCCCAATCCGACGCGGTTCTCCTGGACTTGAGCCCCTCGCGCCAGGAAAAACTTAAGATCCGCAAAGAGATTCAGCGATGGCAGCCATCCATCCGCACGCTGCTCCAGGTGCAGATCACCGCCGTGCAATACCTCGCGCAAAACCCCATAACGAATCTGCCCGAACCGATCGCTAAGGCCGGCATTGGGTTCGAAAGGGACGTTGCCAGGACAATGCGCTCTCTGGCGAACGAGGTAACCGGAAAGCCCTTCGATGAGGTTCCCGACATTCGTTTGTCTGCCGCAAACATGCGGGGTGAGATTAACAAGTACTACCAAAGTCTCGGCACACCAGTCCCTGCGAATGCATCCGATATCATCGACCTCGCCGAAAGCCTTGCATCCGTGCTCTCGCCGCTTCACGAAGATATTCACACGACACTTGGCACTGCCGGAGCTCAGCCTCACTTCCTGCAATCAGCTTCCGCGAACGGCGCGATCACGCAACAATAGGCGCCGACACCCTGGGAATCAGCGCTTGCTCATCGTCCCCTGTTTTCAGATAGCATTATCGAGCAACGTTTTCGACCCATGCTCACCCCCGCCATTCTCGACGAACTTCGCATCGCGCTCGACTCAGACGACGGTAGCGGCAGCACTACGCCATCCGGTCTCATCACCGCGCCCAACCAGCTCCAGACATACGAGTGCGACGGCCTCACCGCCTTCCGCGTAATGCCCGGCGCAGTCGCTCTGCCGCGCACTACAACGCAGGTTCAGTCCGTCATCCGCATATGCGCGAAACACAGCATTCCCTTCGTAGCCCGCGGCTCCGGCACCGGCTTGAGCGGAGGCGCACTCCCCGCCGAAGGCTCGGTCGTCATCTCGCTCGCCCGTATGAATCGTGTCCTTAACATCGATCTCCCCAATCAACAGATCACCGTGCAGCCCGGCGTCATCAACGCCAACGTCACCGCCGCCGTCTTCCAACAGGGTTTCTTCTATGCGCCCGATCCCAGCTCTCAATCCGTCTGCTCCATCGGCGGCAACGTCGCTGAAAACGCCGGGGGCGCCCACTGTCTCAAGTACGGCTTCACCGTCACCCACATCCTCGAGATGACCGTCGTCCTCCCCACCGGAGAGATCGTCACCCTCGGCAGCAAAACTCCCGACCCTCCCGGCTACGATCTGCTCGGCGTCTTCATCGGCTCCGAAGGCACCCTCGGCGTCGCCACCGAAATGACCCTCCGCATCATGCGCAGACCCGAGACCATCCAGGTCATCCTCGCCGCGTTTGACACCATAGAAGCCGCAGCCCAGACGGTATCCGACGTCATCGCCGCCGGCCAGCTTCCCGCCGCCATGGAGATCATGGACCGCCTTTCCATCCAGGCCGCCGAAGCCTCCGTTCATCCCAACTATCCCGCCTGTGAAGCGCTCCTGCTCATCGAGCTCGACGGCCCTGGCGCCGAAGTCGACCTCCAGATGGCCACCGTCATCTCCCTCGCCAAGAAGAACGGCGCATGGGAGACGCGCCTCGCCATCGACGAGCAGGATCGTTTCCTCATCTGGAAGGGCCGCAAGGCCGCCTTCGCCGCCGCCGGCCGTCTCTCCTCGCACTACATCGTGCAGGATGGCGTGATCCCACGCACTGCCCTTCCCGCCGTCCTCAAACGAATCGCCGAGATGGCCGCCGCCGAAAATCTCCGCGTCACCAACGTCTTTCACGCTGGCGACGGCAATCTCCACCCCATCGTCCTTTACACCCAGGACAATCCCGGCGAAGAAGCACGCGCCATCGACCTCTCCATGCGCATCCTCGACGTCTGCGTCGAAGCCGGCGGCTCCATCACCGGTGAGCACGGCGTCGGCCGCGAAAAACAGTGCAGCATGTCCTATATGTACGCAGACCCCGATCTCGAAACCATGCAGCGCGTCCGCCACGCCTTCGACCCGCAAAACATCGCAAACCCCGACAAGCTCTTCCCCACTCCACGCCTCTGCGGCGAACGTACCCGCGGCGCCTACGTCCCCCACAACCTCGAAACCAGCGGCATCGCGGAGATCTTCTAACATGTAGCCGCAAGCTTTACTCGTCATTCTGGCGGAGCCAGAATCTCTGTATTCTGCATTTGCTGTTGTTCTTGCCGTTGCATTTTTGTTTGTCATCCCATAGGGATCTGCATTTGTATTTGCTTTCGTCTTTCAAATGACCAATACCACCCAACTCGCCGATCACCTGACCACGATCACCGGCCCACAATATGTGCGCCAACACGAAGAAACCATCACTATCTCCCCCGCCAACACCCAACAAGTCTCTGAGATCCTACAGTTCGCCAACGAAAACGGCCTAACTATAACCCCTATCGGGGGAGGCACCAAGCAATCCTGGGGCAATCCCACCAAAACCAACATCCACCTAGACCTCACCCGCCTCAACCACGTCATCGAACACCCTTGGCAGGACCTCACCTGCACGGTCCAGGCCGGATGCACTTGGCAGCATCTCCAGCAGACCCTCGCCAAGCACGGCCAGTTCGTAGCCCTCGATCCCCTCTGGCCCGAACGCGCCACCGTCGGCGGCATCCTCGCCACCAACGACTCCGGCGCCCTTCGCCACCGCTACGGCAGCCTCCGCGACCTCGTCATCGGCATGACTCTCGTCCTCGCCGACGGCACCATCGCGCGCTCCGGCGGTAAGGTCGTCAAAAACGTCGCCGGCTACGACCTCTGCAAACTCGTCACCGGCAGCCTGGGCACCCTCGCCGTCATCACCGAGGCCACCTTCCGCCTCCACCCACTGCCCCAACACACTCAGACCTTCACCGTCGCCGCCCCGCAAGCCCAGCAACTCGCCCCGCTCATGGCATCCATCCGAGCCAGCCACCTCCTCACCCAGGCCCTCCAACTCCGCGGAGACTCCAACGGCTTCCACCTCGACATCCAGCTAAACGCCCACCCCGAAGCCCATCAGGACGACATCCTCCAGAAGATGATAGAGGCCACCAGACTCAAACCAGCCGAACCGCTCGCCTTAACCAGCCAAATCGCGCAAAAGCCCGATGACGGATTAAGCAGCGGGCTGAAGCCCGCTGAAAAATCCTCTCAAGGTGAGAGGGGCTTTAGCCCCGGGCCGTTCGACAACGTGTGGACCGTCCGTGAAACTCTCTTCGGAAAAGATGAGGCATTTACTCTGAAGCTCACCATGCCACCAACTGCGATTCCAGAAATTTCGGAATATCTCTCTCGTTGCGAAGCCACCAGCGTGACACAGAGCATCGGGATCGCCTACGCCGAACTACCTGCGCCGAATCACAACAGCGTTATGCACATCGAGCTTCTCGAGGATCTGCTCGAGAAAAAGGGCGGAGCGCTCACGCTCCTTAAAGAACCGCGGTCTCTTCAACATGACCTGAGAGAAATTCTGAGCAAACCCGCTACCCTCCCCATCATGCAAGCCGTAAAGCATCAATTCGACCCCAAACGAACCCTAAACTCTAGCCGCTTCCTCGGAGGAATCTAACCCACCGACGCTTGACAAACCCTCACCCCAAAACTGGCCGCCAATAATTCAACCTGACGTATACGCAACCCGAAGTCCGAACCTAACCCCAATCCTCCGAAGACTTTGCGCAATATAAAGGGGGAGAGGGGTACCTAGACCAATCCATGCAGACTGAAACCCAATCCCGAAAGCCGTCCTCCTTCGACTCACACCATCCGCCCGAAAAAGAGCTCCTCTCCGACTGCGTCCATTGCGGCTTCTGCCTTCCCGCCTGTCCCACCTACGTACTCTGGGGCGAGGAGATGGACTCACCCCGAGGCCGCATATATATGATGGCGAAGGCCGCGCAAGGCGAAGCTACCCTCGATCAAAACTTCCGGCTCCACATGGACAACTGCCTCGGCTGCATGGCCTGCATGACTGCCTGCCCCTCCGGCGTCCAATACAACAACCTCATCGAATCCACCCGTGCCCAGGTAGAGCGCAACATCCCCCGCGACACCACCGACTCCCTCTTCCGCAAACTCCTCTTCGCCACCTTCCCGTATCCCAAACGCCTCCGCCTCATGGCGCTGCCTCTCCTCGCCTACCAGCGCTTCGGCCTGCAGTCTCTCATCCGAGCCTCCGGCATCCTCAAGCTCCTCCCCCAACGCCTCGCCGCGATGGAAGCCCTTCTTCCCACCGTCCCCGCGCGCTTCACTTGGACCATGCCCGAACACATCCCCCCCGCCACCCCAAAAAGACGCGGCCGCGTGGCCATGCTCACCGGATGCGTCCAGCAGGTTTTCTTCTCTCACGTCAACGCCGCCACCGCACGCGTACTGAGCGCCGAAGGTTTCGAGGTCATCGCTCCAGCCAACCAGCCCTGCTGCGGAGCCCTCATGGTCCACTCCGGCCTCGAAGACCAGGCCGCCGCCATGGCCCGCAAGCTCATTGCCCTCTTCGAAGCCGCTAACGTCGACACTATCGTCATCAACGCCGCCGGCTGCGGTTCAACGATGAAGGAGTACGGCCACCTCCTCCGCGACGATCCCCATTGGGCCGCCCGAGCCCAGGCCTTCTCCGAAAAATGCAAAGACATCACGGAAATCCTCACAAGCGCGCCATCAATGGCCCCGCGAAATCCGCTACCCATCCGCATTGCGTATCACGACGCATGCCACCTCCGTCACGCCCAGGGAATCCATCAACAACCTCGCAAACTTCTTTCCGAAATTCCTCAACTGGAAATTGCCGAGATTGCTGAACCCTCTCTCTGTTGTGGCTCTGCAGGCGTATATAACCTCCTTCAGCCGGAGCCTGCCCAGCAGCTCGGCGATCGCAAAGTCAGCCACCTCCTCGACGTTCGCTCTCAGGCCGTCGTCTCAGCCAATCCCGGCTGCCTTCTTCAACTCATGAGCGGGCTCCGACGTCGCGGAGAGCGCACCCTGCCGGCCTTTCATGTGGTCGAACTCCTCGACGCGGCAATCCGCGGTCTCACCGCCGACGAGATCCTCAGCGGTGAAAAGAGCCTCGACGTTCCGCTTTCCGATCTCAGAGCATCAGAATCTGAAAATCCCTCAACCTAGACAACGGAACCACTCTTCAAGCATCGAAATTGCTCATCATTCGAGCCAGGCTGTCCACACGCTTGAGGCCTGAACGCAATTAAACGAAAAGCGCGCAGGGCATATGTCGTTGCCATATACCCTGCGCTGAGCTGAATCGCTAACATGTGTTTTCTCAGAAATTCACACGTAGCGCTAATTGCAGATAACGGGGATTAAGGGTGCCGTTCAATTGTCCGAACGTAGCATCCGTTTGAACGTTTGCGGCTGAACTCGCATCCTTAAAGGTAGCCGTATTGTTCAGTGAGTTGAACTCCGCATGGTTGAACGTGTTGTACGTCTCCAGGCGGAACTGCACTACCAACTTGCTTTCAATCGGGATGTTCTTGAACAGGGCAGTATCGAAATTAGTATCGCCGGGCAGGTAGTAGTTCACCTTCGACGCATTACCTATCTGCCCCATGACAGCAGGTTTACTGGCGGTGGCGATTGAACCCGCGACCGGAACACCGACCACGCCGGTGTTGAACCAATGGTTGAAAGTACGCGGTGCACCTTGCATCGGATCTCCGGAGAGGACAACCCGGGCGCCATCCCCGCCGCCGGTGATGTTCGCACTATTGCTCGTCTTCAGGATGATTCCGCCGGGGGCGCCGCTGACATAGGAAGCAATGCCCGATATCTGCCAGTTGTCCAGCACGGCACGGGTAAGGAAATTACCCCAGAGACGGCTTCCCTTGGGCAGGCTCCACAGATAGTTTGCGACAAAGTTGTTCCTGATATCCCAGCCAGCTGGTCCATAGTTCCACGCGCGCAGAGGTTGGTACAGGGCAACCGTAACGTTGTAACTATCCGAACAAGACGCTGCCGAGGAAGTCGAAACAGTCTGGCACGAGCCAAAGTCCATCGATCTAGACCAGGTATAAGCTGCCCCAAACTCAAGTCCCTTCGAGAAGCGGCGACTCACCCGAGTCTGCAGGGAGTTGTAGTTGGACGTAAGGTTGAAATACTGCATGTTGATCGAGCCGAATCCGGGGTAGGGACGGAAGAAATTGTCGGGAAGGGTTCCAACTGCTGCGTTTTGATTCGCGAGCTGAAATTCCGCCCCATAAGGCACTTCGTTGATAGGAGTGTAGTTGGTCAGATGCCTGCCGAAGGTGCCGACATAGGCCACGTCGAGCACGATGCCCCCGGTCAGCATCTGTTGCACGCCCAGACTCACGTTCATGGTGGTAACCACAGGGGGGTGCAGAGGGATGGCGTGCCCTATGGCGAAGGGCCCGTTCAGCCCGCTCGCATTTTGGAACGTGTTGAGATTGCCGTAGAACTGCTGCGGAGAATTTGTCGTCGGTGCGTTATTGGTTAAATCGCCCTCCTGCCCGGAGCGCGCACGAACGTTGTAAAAGATGCCGTAGCCGCCACGAACTACGGTCTTCCCTTGGCCAAATGGATCGTAGGCGAATCCGATGCGCGGGGCAAAGATGACTCCATTGCCATACACCGTCCCTTGCGGGAAACCCTTTGTATTTACATTCAGGATCCCGTTTTGAAGATTGCCCGTACCTGGCACAAACAGGCCCGCATAGGCCGCCGGCCAGTAGGCTCCTGTGGTCGGATCTTGGGCTTGTGTCAGTCCAGTTATGGGATCTTTGTGGGTCGTGGGCACGTAAAGAACCGGAGCGTTCGAGGCCGTAAACAGGCTAGGAACAAAGTTATTGCCGGCAGACAGCCTCTGTGCCATGGCCCACGAAAAGCGCATTCCATAGTCGAGGGTCAGTTGGCTATTTGCTTTCCACGTATCCTGCGCGTACCACTCCAGCGCATTCGTGCGCGGCTTGTAGGTGCTTAGCGACGTTACTCCGCTCACCGTATCGAAGTTCCCTAGCAAAGTGTTGGAATAGGCGTAATTGCTGTCAAGGATGTTTTTTGTATCAGCAGCGTAGGAGAAGTTGCTCACCCTGTTGTGGCTCGGTTGCGAGTAGGAGTCTGTCTGCCCGTCGATGCCGAATTTCAAGGTATGAGATCCCAGGATTTTTGTGACATTATCCGTGGCACTATAGGACCTAACCTGGTCCGCCATAGGGAAGCGACTGTCCCAACCGAAGTTTGCCGAATTTGTGAGGCCGAAGGTCACAGCTGGAAGCAGGTTCAGAGGATTAACACCGGGATACAACGCGGGAATGTTGTATCCGCTGGGACTCAACTGCGCCTTAGCTAAATCCGCGGAGTTGTATAACTGTGTCTCGCTCCAGCCCGCCGTGCCCAGATTGAGTTCGTTCACCAACGTTGGACTGATGGTGTAGGTCACGTTGAAGGCAAAATTGGGATTCGTGGTTTTGTAATTGACCTTCATCAGCCAGGGCAGGCTGTTGGCTGGGGAACTGTAGCTGTTATTGTTGACCGTCTCCAGATCTCCGCGCCCGAACATGTGCAGTTTCTCAGTGGGAAAATAATCGACGCGGAAGATCTCCTGATTTACCGGTTTGTCTGCCGAGTAGTTCGTGGTGTAGTTGTAGTTTCCACCGCTGATCGCGCGGTTCGTAAAAGCAGAACTGGGATTCAGCCCAATGGTGTTGGCATAGATGATCTTCAACAGCGCTTGGGCCTGCGGATTGATCTGACCTGCAGGAATCTTGTTGCCCGGATAGCATCCGGTTCCGGGTGTTCCAGTCGCATTACAACTGCTCGCAAGTTGCCCCGGCATCTTGATATTTCGCAAAACCTGATTGGTATTGGCTTGGGCATAGCTCTGTGAAAAATCGCCCGATATTTCAAGCGGCGTCGGAACCGTGTAGAACTTCAATCCATCCGGCGACGTAATTGGCGAGTCCTCGACCGAGACGAAGAAGAACAACTTGTTCTTGGCAGTGTTGAAGTGGCCTGGCCAGAAGATCGGCCCTCCGACCGTGCCGCCGATCGTATTGAACCGGTATCGTGGCCGAGCCTGGCCGTTGTATTTGTTGAAATAGTTGTTGGCGTTGAAGGCCTCGTTGCGCACATACCAGTAGGCCGAACCGTGAAATTGCTGCGTGCCGTTCTTGGTCACGACATTGATGTTTGAACCGGCAGTTTTCCCGTATTGCGCCTGATAGTTAGCCGCCATGACGCTGACTTCCTTGATTGCGTCAAGGTTTAGAGGAGTGTCCAGCGTGTTAAGACCGCGTGTATTTCCCGTAACACCATCGATCGTGGCATTGTTGTACTCGCTGTTGACGCCGTTTATGGTCGGAGTTGACGAGGTTCCCAAACTGGATCCGCCCTCCCCACCAACCACGCCAGGCATCACGCGAACAAGAGCCATCGCATCGCGCCCAACCGCAAGAAGATTATCCATCTGATTGCTATCCAGCACATCGGACCGTTCGGAGCTGGTGGTCTGGATTGGCGTAATGTCCGCCGAGATGGTAACTGATTGGGAGACCTCCCCGATCTGCAGAACAAGCGTTCCTGCAGAGAGGCTCTGCGATGCAGCTAGTTGCAGATTCACCTTTCGCAGCTCTTTGTATCCCGGCGCCGTGATAACCACAGTGAACGTCCCCGGCTGCACATCTGCAAAGATGAAATCCCCGTTTGGCCGGACAGACGTCGACACAACAACGCTGGTCTGCTGATTGATCAGCTTCACCTCTGCGTTGACCACGATACCGTTGCTCTGATCAACGAGATGCCCGCTGATTGTTCCGCTGGACGTTTGAGCTTCCACCTGCAAAGCGAAGAAACTCATTGAAATGACGACTGCGACTAGCCTCAAAAAGGACTTCATCTTCATGCTCCCTTGTTCAAAACACGTACCTGTCGCCACTTGCGACAGCAACAAACCGGGCCGCTCCGCTCTTCGATTGGCACGCATGAATACGTATACATGCGAGTCCAAAATGTCACTGAGTGTACGGCAGTCATTTCTATACGTAATATTGCATGTTCGTCAATGAAAAAATACTTTGAGGTCTATAATCTCGCAAAATGCACTCTAAATGCCCCGAAAAACGCATGTAACTAGGCGGGGATTCTCACGGCTAAACGCGGCCGGCGCAAAAAATTCACCTGCAGAATCTCGGCAAAACTCGCTCGATCTGATGCCAAATTATCCAGTGGCCGACCCTCACGATGTCTCATCTCAGTGTGATGAGCTCGTCGCCCTTAGGGTCCAGGTCGATGCTGACATCTTTGTACTCATCGAATAAACCAGCATTGTGCATCTGGAGGGCGACCGGACCAACCTTGCCTGCCGCGGGGTCCTTGAATGCGAGCACTTCGATGGCCTTGCCCCCAGGCGGCTGGGCCACCGCCATGCGAGCTGCCCCCTTTTTCAGCATCAACCGGGAGTTCGACACGGCTCCACGCGTGAACGTCAAACTGCACCTTTGTCACGGTAGTGAATTCCTGGCCACCGCTGTTATTCATTCCGGGTCGATAGTCCCAATGGCCGCCATTGGGGACCTGAAACTGGATCCCGCCTAGAGCATCCAGCGGTTTCTCCTCGGTCTGCGGGCGAGTGCAAAAGATGAGAACACAGGCTTGGTGATCCGGCTTACCCGCGACATGCCTCATAGTGAATATCAATCTGTAGCGCCTGAAATCCCTTGCGGTGTAGATGACTCCACGGCCGGCCCCCGTGCTAGCCATGGCGCCGTCCTTCACGATCCAGCCAGTCGTAACGCTCCTCGCCAACTCTTCCGGATAAGCATCTTCAAGCAGCAGCTTATTCAGCCGCGCCAGTTGCTCACCCCTCGGATTCTGCCTCAGCAACTGCTCGGTTTCAGATCGCAGCAAGATCTTGCTGAAGCGTTTGTTGTCATAGATTGAGGGCCCCGAGATGATTTGATTCAAGTCCTTCACTAACGCGGACATCACGGCTTTGGCATTGGTATTCGGAGAGGAGTAGGTTGCGAGGTCCGTCTTCACCGCATCTTCAAGCTGCCCGCGCAGAAATACAGATACCGCATCTTGCCCGCTTGCAAGTTTGTTGACAAAAACGGCCTGATCGGTAATGCCAGAGCTCGACAATGATGTGGCGCTGTTCTCAATCTGACTCCAGCCGTCGAGCGTTTTGCCGTCGAAGAGAGCGACGATCAAATTCGGCTCTCCGCCCCACGCACCCAACCCGGCAACAGAGCAACCGACAACCCAAGTCCCAGCGGTCCCAAGGAACACCCTGCGGCTCAGATGAGTTGTCTCGGTACGCATTGTGTGTTGTTCCTTTATGAACAGGATGCCAGTCCGCCTACAGGACATTCCTCAGTTTCACGGCCTTTTCCGTTGCGCCGTTCTTGTAGGCGACGGGCGAGGCCGCTTTGGATAGGTCGCCACCTTCCACGATGATGCCGTCGTTAGCCCCACCCTCAAGCTGCAGAAAGGTTGAGGAAGGAGTAAGAACACGAGTCGCCGTCAGCAACGCCTGTTTGGAATCAATGAACCGCAGCACCGACTCTGCCTCTGGATTTCCCTGGACGCTGAAACCGTAGATGGCAACGTCTTCGGCATGATCAAGAATCACGGCGGGACGCAGATCGGGCGTGCTGACCTGAAACCGCACATTTTGCAAAGTAATGCCGCGGGCGTTCCGCACATACAGTCCATAGGCGGGCATAGGCCCCAGCCTGAAATACTCGCCGAAGATTTGCGGCACATCACGCCGGGCCGCATCTTCGGCGGTCCCGCCGCCCCCGAAGGTCAGATGGATGTTATCGAAAGAAATATTTTCAAGAATTGATTCGTTGACAGAATTGAGCACAATGCACGAATGGCGTTCTCCCGGATTAGAGGTGCTGGTGAGCGTCGACTCCGACAACTGTGCCGGGTTGGTAGTCACCGTACCGTGAATGTTACTGAAAGAGATATTTCGAACCACCACCGGAATGTTGTCGTTCGGCGGAGGAAGCCTTCCCCCGATGCTGATGCTGATCGGCCCGGTGACATCCTTCAGCACCAGATTGGAAAACGAGATGTTTTCAAAGTGAGACCCCGGATCTCCCTGGAACTTGATCGGACATCCGTCGACCTCGTAGAGCAGGCAGTTCGAGACAGTAATATTTTCCGCGTAGCCACCTCCGAAGCGGAAGACTGACCATCGAGTACTGAACGAAGAGTTTGTGATGGTGATGTATTTGCAGGACCCGAACATGGCGCATGCATCGTCCTGCGACTTCACGATACAGTTGCTCACCGTAACGTACTCGGCGCTTATGAAGTGAAAGCCGTCATTATTGCTGTTGACGCGATTGTGAATGTAGATGCTGTCCAGGTGAATGCGCTTGCTCTGAATAATTCGGACACTGTGATACGCGCAATCGAGCAACGAAATATTTCGAACCGAGAGATTCTCACATTGATAAACGAGCAGATGATACGGGCGACGGTTCCCGCCAAGACCACTGGGCGGCGGCGTGCCGCGAACGGGCGAATGAAATTGGCCTCCCTGGCCATCGATTGTGCCCGGCCCCTCGATGGCCACGTTTTTCGCGTTCACCGCAAAGAGTAGAGCCCAGTTCCCATCATTGAGCGTCGTATCCCCATGCAGAGGAATAGCATCTACCGCGTGATACTGCTTTCCATCCGCGCTCCCCAGGAGCTTTCCGGCTGCTGCAATATGCAGCGTCACATTGCTCTTCAGCTCTAGAGTGCCGATCACGAAGGTTCCGGCAGGGACCAGCACGGTGCCGCCACCATCTCCATGACCGGCATCAATAGCCGCCTGCACGGCCGCTGTATCGAGTGTCGTACCGTCGCCCTTGGCACCATAACTCCGAACGTTGTAGACTCGCGCACCCAGGTCGTCGTTGTTGTTGGTTGCCTTGGGAGGCGTAGCGGCAATGGCATCGTCCCTCAGCAACCCTACCCCAAGAACAGCACCCGCTGTTGGCAGGGCCTTTCCGAGCCATTCGCGCCGCGATAGCCGGGAACCACTGCCGTCTTGATCAATTCGTTCGGTTTCGACCCGTTTCATCGACCCACCCCCACCTGTAGAGAAAACCAGCACCCCGATAACCGCCCGAAGGCCACCAGGCCATTTCCATAGGTATGGAAGTATTTTTATATGTAATAGTGCATAATCGTCAATGAAATCTACGTTGATGAAGCTCATTTGTTCCTGTAGAGCTTTCGAGAGCCATCAATAGAGTCAAATTAGAACCCGCGACGCCGAACAAGGCGCAATCATTTCGATCTTCACGAGGGCGCAAGATGAGCATATTTCGCAGAGAGTTCTTGAAGCTGGCAACGAGTGGCGTAACCGGAGCCGCAGCTACAGCAATCCTCGCGCCTGGCGCTCAAGGGCAGGTCGCACCGCTGCCGGGAGCAGGCACAAATTCTGTATTCGACATCAGACACTATGGCGCAAAAGGTGATGGCATAGCGATCGACACTCCCGCAATCAACAAAGCGATTGAGGCTGCAAGTGCCAGTGGGGGCGGCACAGTCCGTTTTCCTTCTGGCACCTATGCCTGCTACTCAATTCATCTCAAGAGCAGCGTAGCCCTGTATCTCGATCAGGGAGCCACGATCTTGGCCGCTACCTTCTCGGAAGGCGGAGTATCGAGTGGCGCCAGTTACGATCCTGCTGAGCCCAACACCCCTTGGGAGAACTACCAGGACTTCGGCCACAACCATTGGCACAACAGCCTCATTTGGGGCGAAGGGTTGCAGGATATCGCGATCCTCGGGCCAGGTCTGATCTGGGGTAAAGGTCTGACTCGTGGTGCGCGGGCGGAAGTTCCTGGCATGGGCAACAAGTCGATAGCGCTCAAGAACTGCCACAACGTGATCCTCCGCGACTTCTCTATCTTGAAGGGTGGTCACTTCGGCATCCTCGCCACAGGAGTCGACAATCTCACGATCGACAACCTGAAGATCGACACTGACCGCGATGGAATGGATATCGACTGCTGCCGGAACGTACGGGTTTCAAACTGCAGCGTCAACTCACCGTGGGACGATGGAATCTGCCCCAAGAGTTCCTTTGCGCTTGGCTATGCCCGAGCGACAGAAAACGTCACGATCACGAATTGCTACGTCACCGGCGCCTACGTTCTGGGCTCAATGCTAGACGGCACATGGAAGCGCTGGCCCGCTGATTCCAAATTAAATCCCACTGGCCGCATCAAATGCGGTACCGAGTCAAACGGCGGCTTCAAGAACATCACTATTTCGAATTGCGTCTTCGACGGCTGCCGCGGCTTTGCTCTTGAAAGCGTGGACGGCGCACTGCTCGAAGACATCACATTTACCGGCATCACCATGCGCGACTGCGCAAATACTCCACTCTTTCTTCGTTTGGGAAGACGAATGCGCGGACCAGCAGGAACCCCGGTTGGCACATTGAAGCGGATCATCATCAGCAACGTAGTCAGCTACAACTCCGCATCGCGATTCGCAGGCGCCGGACACATCAGCGGTATTCCCGATCATCCCGTCGAGGACGTCAATATCCACGATCTCTATATGGAACATCAGGGAGGTGGGACAAAGGAGATGGCGGATCGCATCGTAGAGGAACAAGAAGCTGGATATCCAGAGCCTTACCGATTCGGCGATATCCCGGCCAGCGGCTTCTACGTGCGCAATGTGAAGAACATTGAGTTTTCAAATATCGAGATCGCCTGGAGCCAACCGGATGTGCGACCCGTCTTCTCGTTGAACAATGTGAACGGCGCAGAATTCTTTCGCATCAAAACTCCAAAGCGGCTAAGCACCCCGGTATTCGCATTCAACAAGAGCGAAGACGTCAGTGTGACCTCATGTCGCAATGTCAAAGATGTTCAACTGGATGTTGCCGATCACAAAACGAGTTAGACAAGCATTTCTAAACATAGCCGTATGCCTCGAAAGCATGGCGATCGCTTTTTGCATTGGCAACAAAAGAAACTGCAGGCCCGGGCAATGAATCGCTGGTCCTGCAGGAGGTATCAAGTGACGCTCCATCAAAAGATGATCTTTGCACCAAACTGGAGCTCTCTCGGATTGCCATTGGTGACCAGAGTAGTGGCCAGGCCAGCGCTGGAAGTGCCGATCGTAGTGCCCGGGTTGCCCGGGATCACAACGTTGTAGGTATTGAAGGACTCGGCGCGAAACTCCAGGCTGACGTTTTCGTACAGTGGCGTCTCCTTTACGACGGAGAAGTCAAGGTTATTAAATGTTGGGAGTCGGTACGGCATCTTCCCCACGTTGCCAAAGGAGCCGGATGGCACTGAGAAGACAGACGGGTTGAAGATGCAGGATCCCGAAGCTCCTCGCTTGCCTACGGGCGTCGATCCGCACGAGCCCTGGGCTGGATTTGCACCGACCGAAATATTGGGCCTGGAGTAGCTGGCAACGGAACCGTTGTTTCCCGAGATGTTCGCCGGGTCGCCGCCCACGTTCAGGTTGTAAGGCTGGCCGGAACGGATCTGGAAGAGATAGTTCGCCTTCCATCCGCCCAGAATGTACGATGCGACACCGGTCTGCAACCAACGTTGGTTGCGGCCAAAGGGCAACGAATAAACCGTGCTCCACGAGAAGTAGTGTCTGATGTCGTACCCTGAAATGCCGTAGGCATTGCGTGGATTGAAGTAATTCTGAACAACGGAGCCGCCGCCTGTTCCGCTCTCCACACCAAACCAGCCGCTGCTATTATCCAGCGATTTCGACCAGGTATAGGATGCAATCGTGTTCAGAGAGTTTGCAAAGCGTCTCTGAAACGAGACCAGCAGCGCATGGTAGTTGCCGTATCCAGTGTCAATCGAATAGTGCCAGCCGGGCGCCATCCATGGCATGTATTTGAACGTATCGATCGTTGACAGTGGAGTGCCCGCCGGCGAGGCGTGATTCGCGGTATTGGCGAAGCCGGTGTAATTCAACCGAGTGCTCTTGGAGCCTGCGTAGCCAAGACCGAATAGCGTTGTGGAACCAAGTTGCTGCTGCACCTGAAGGTTCCACTCCACCGTACGCTGGTCTTTATAGTTCGGTTGGCTATCAAACCCGCCTCCCGTCGTCAGCCACGGAGTCGGCGCAACCACAGGATTCGGGAAATTGCCCTCAAGGCTTGTAATTTTCGTTACTGGATTCTGTGGAGAGCCCGGCCAGAAACTGTTCTGTACAAAGTTCGTCTGCTGAGCCGAAATCCCGGTCGTCCAGGGCCAGGTGGGACCTTCAATATTGTTCTGCACCCATTGGCTGCGAGCCGTAATTGTGTCGTAAAAGATACCCGCACCGCCGTTGACAACCGTCTGCGGGTACACCTGATATGCGAAGCCCAACCTTGGTGCGATGTTATCGCTGATCGGTGGGCCAACCTTCTGTCCTGGAGAGAAGAAGATGTTGGAGTTGTGCGACACGCTTCCGATTCCACCGGGAATGCATGGATTGACGAATGTCGTGGTGCACGCCGGGACGGAGGCCGCAGAGATGACGTACCGCTGGTTGGGAATATCCAGATTGTTGGCCAGGCGATTGTCTAACATGTTGATGCCGGGAATATATTCGTACCGCAAACCGAAGTTCAACGTCAGGTTGGGCCTCGCCTTCCATGAATCCTGCACATAACCCGACCACAACATCATGTTGAAATAGTCCTCTGCGAGGTCCGGTTGCTGTGCCGTAAATGTCGCCGGCAATCCAAGCAGTGCGGAAGCCAGCGAGTTGCCGGTGTTCGTGGCGGCGATATTGCTGGTGACGTTGTCGCTAAAAGTAAACTGTTGAAAGAGGTTTCGCTGCAGACGATTTTGGTAGATGTAATCCACGCCTGCCTTCATCGAGTGATTTCCGCGAACATAAGAAACGCTGCCGCCGCCGTTGACAACAGGATTGCCGCGATAGAGATTCGACTCGCTGCCCGCATTGCTGGTGGAATATGGCGCGGCGAGGTTCACATACATCCCTCCATACTGTTCGACATTTTGGAATCCTGCTTCCGTAGCGGGAGCAAATCCCGTCGGTGAAAAAGCCTGCGTGAACACATACGGCTTCAGCATTGCGCCCCCACGTACATCCAGCAGCACGTTCGGTGTGAAGACGTGGGTGTATCCGCCGCCAAAGTTATACGCGTGATAGTCGGAGACATTGGATCCAATGGTTCCCGCAATCGGCGTCGTGTCATGGACGTACATCAGGCTGACACGGCCAAACAGAAAGTTCTTTTCGCTTTTGTTGTAGTCGATACGTACCTGATAACTGTTGGCATTATCGATCTGTGGCCTGGTCTCCGTGAAATTAAAGCCAGCAGCCTCACTGCTGAGCGAATTCGGCGGTTGATAGTACGCCTTCAGATACGAAAGCATTACCGGGTCGATCATCGCCGTCGGAATCTTCAGACAGGGTGTTCCCGTGGGCTGAACGCTGTTGGCCGGCGTGATCGGATTGCCATTGGCATCGCACTTGAACTGCTGCACCGTGCAAGAGGTTCCGCTACATGTAGTGGAATAGGGATTGTAAAACTTGTGTTGATAGAACGAGGTTGTCACATTGGAAAAATCTCCCGCGAGTTCCTGCGGGCTAGGCACCAAGGTCTGAGAAAGGCTCGGCTTGGAATAGCGCCAGCCCTCGTAAGCGCCGTAGAAAAATAGCTTTTCGCGAACGATAGGGCCGCCACCGGCCGCGCCAAACTGGTTCTGAACATAGTGCAAGGGAGGAGCCGGCGTGGTTGTGGGTGTACCCGGAGCGCAGCGGCCGGTGGTACAAAAGTCGCTATAGCTGTTGCGCGCGTCGAAGGCGTTGTTGCGAACAAATTCCCAAACTGATCCGTGGAAATGATTGGTCCCGGACTTGGAGAGCATATTCACGATGCCGCCGGTGACCACTCCGAACTCTGCGCTGTCGATATGCGACTGCACTTTGAATTGCTCCATCGCATCGATGATCGGGAGAAATCCGTAAATGGCGCCACGCAGGTCAGTGTTGACGATCCCATCCATGTAGTAGAGGGTCTCGCGGTTCTGCTGCCCGAAGAAAGACACTTTGAAAAACGATGTGCCAGGAATGGCGGAGATGCCGGCATCCGTGGTGCTGATCCCGGAGCCCTGAGCCGTCGAAACGGGGGTGACACCCGGCGAAAGAATCAAAAGCGAGGTGAAGTTGCGGCCGTTCAGCGGGAGTTGCTGAATCTCCTTCGTCTCGATCACGTTTCCAAGTTCCGAGGAAGAGTTCTGCAGCATCGCGCCTTCTTGCCCCGCGGTCACTTTAACAATTTCCGTAGTAGAGCCGACGGACAGCGTTTCATTCTCTGTCAGGGTCTGGTTTACAAGCAGCTTGAATGCTGGGAGTTCCACACTCTTGAATCCCTCTTTGCTGATCGTAAGGACGTATGGTCCGGGCGCGATATCCAGGAAGACGAAGTAACCGCTGCGATTTGTAGTCGCGTGGCTCACCACGTTGGTGTCCTGATTCGTGAGCGTCACATTGGCGTCGACGACCACACTCCCGGTCGGATCGGTCACGGTTCCGTTCACGCCGCCCGTTGCACGCTGGGCAAGTAGTGGCCTGGAAGTAAGAACTATTCCGAAACTGAGTACGCACAAAACGACGAAACAAAAAGTTCGCATCACCCCTCCTCTAAACCGGGCAAATTCCGGAATGCAAAGCTGGCCGAATTGACTTTTGGCTTCCTGTTGTCTGGCCGGTAACGCTAAAAGAACACGTATACATATGTCAAGAAATGTGAATGCACGTTTCATCCTGTGAAACTCACTTCTCGCCCATGATCGAACTCTAGCCTCCGAAAAGTGGCCTTGCCGACACAGCAAACCGTTCGCTATCGCGGGTAATTGTGGCATCCAGCGTCCGGTCGTGCACGGCCGGAACCAAGCACGCAGCGATCACCGGGTGCAATACACTGACTCCATGCCTGCAACCAACAAGAACAAAACCACTCCGGTTGGCGTTGTCGGAAAAGTGCTTCGTATCCTCGAGCTTCTTGATCGCTCGCCTGCCGGATTGCAATTGAAGGACATCGCGCGGCTCACCGGCCTGAACAAAAGCACTGCCCACCGCTTCCTCAGGCACCTTGAAGGTGAAGGATATCTCTTCCGCGACGACTCAGGCGCCTACATGATCGGACCGCGTCTGGTCCGCTTCGGTACAGGCGTCTCATATCAGGCTATGCTCAGCCGCATCAGCCGCCCCGTTCTGGAGCAGGTCTGGAGCGACACCGGCGAGACAGTGAATCTTGCAACAATTGTTGGACCGGAGATTTTATACCTCGACGTGATGGAGAGCCTGCACACATTTCGGCTCGTCTCGCAGATCGGCAGCCGGCGACCGCTCTCCTGCACCTCACTCGGCAAGGCCATGTTGGCGGCAATGCCCGCCGAGCAGCGAGAACTGCTCCTTCCAACTCTGCATTTTGAAAGCACCACGCCGCGATCCATCACCAGTGTTGCGAGATTGCGCAAAGACCTGGCACAGATTGCGCAACTCGGTTATGCGCTCGACGATGAGGAGGCCGTCACGGGCGCGCGTTGCGTCGGCGCCGCCATCCTGGACGCAAATGGCAAGGTAGCCGGAGGCATCAGCATCTCCGGCCCCACGGCCCGCATTAACAAAACCAATCTCGCCTCGATCGCGCGGACCGTAAAACTGGCCGCACTCGAAATCTCCAGTCGCCTGGGCCTTCCCAAGAAAGGCTGACGTTCGCCATTTTGACTCAACCCAGACGTGCCGCCTCTCTCTTGCGATAAATCATGATCGGCTGTTGCGCATTCGCCGAAACCTCAATCTGATTCCCACCGACACGGAAATCTACAGGAAGACGTTTGTCAGTAGAAAGAGCCACCGCGGCCATCTCCTCCGCCTTCCATCCCGCCGGCAACTTAGCCGTCAGCGTTTGCGGAACAAGCGCATAGAACGCGATCTTGTCTTTGTCTACAGGGCAGAAGGTGCTGTCATTGCGCGCCACTTCCATCCCGTTAAGCACAATGCTGTAACTCTTTTTCGCCCAATCCAGCACAATGTGCGAGTTCCCCTCCATCCCAATCGTGACCCGATCACCCTCACGGTCGAACGATTCAATATTCAAACTATGCAAGTGGAACCATGGCAGCAGATCGAGATACCAGGTGTCGGCGATCTTCGCGCGATCGAAATCTCCCCGGAGAATGCTATGCGGGCATCCGCCGTAAAAGAACTGATTGATACGGTCGAACGCATGATCCGCTCTCGACCCGCCCGAATAGCCCCACACCGCGCTCTTGCGATAAATAAACGGAAGGAGAGGAATCGTGCGCCCCCCGAAGGGACATGCGCTCGAAAACTGCCCGTACCAGAAACTGCTGATGTGGCCGATCATCGGATATCGCAGGGCCTCTGAGCTGACATCGACATCACGCTTGGCGAACTCCTCCAGAACGCGATACCGGCCAGCGGTGAGGTTGCGTATGCCACATGCAGGACGCTTTCGGTCCCAGTCATTGCGAATCGCATAGTAGGAGAGCACATCGACGTGCGTCGTCTTGTGCAGCTTGTACCGCTCACACGTGTAACGCACCCGCTCCACGCCGGGACCTTCCATATACTTCGCCAAACCCAGGATGTACGACTCTTCGCCTGTCCAGGAACGGCTCTTCCACAATTCGCCATCAGGTCGCCGGGCAATCACCTCCTCGTTCCATTCGGGGCTACTGCGGTACGCATCGTCGTAGTTGTCCGAGAGCGTGACAATGGCATTCAGCGCGGGCCCCATCTCCATCAAACGCATCATGGCATCGTAGCCGCCAATTCGTTGATCAACCTCGTTGACCGCAGGGTAGCCCGTGTCTTTTCCTTTAAATTGCCACCCCCACAGATGAACGATCTGCGGTGCGCCGTCCGTAAGGTTGTGCACATCGCGTATCAGTTGTTCGCAGTCGGCAAACGTAGCTGCCGGCTTCGGAAACAGCGGTTCATCACAACGGATGCCGTAGACATACTTGTCGTGGTACAGATTCGAGGGAATTGTCGGCATGCGGCCCTGAATCATCTTTGCTCCCGCAAGCCACGCATGTTTGGCATCCCCCATGACGGGAAGAAAATCCAGACGGCACGAGGATCTCTGCTCTACCAATAGATTCGGCGTGCTGGCTGTGCCACAGTTGCGCGGCATGCCCTTGGCCAGGTTCAGGTCGTAACAATCTCCGCCGTTGACGCGATATACCTTTGAAGTGCCAAGGGAAGCCCTGCGCTTGCCGTTCTCCCCAGCCACGGCGAGCGAAGTACTATCCATGAAAGCCGTCGTCTCCTGCACGCACATGCCCCTTGAAGTCCCTATCATCACCACAGGCAACGAGCCGCAAACATTTCCCCAAAACTGGTTTGGAGCAAGCGCACCCGCCGTTGCATCTCGCAACATGACGAAGCTGCCACCCGCATCGCCATGGACCAACCACGCATCCGGATCCTCTTCTCGCACCGTCACCAGCCGCGGAAGATTCACACTGATGAGTTCGTAGCCTGGAGACTCCTTTACATCCTCAAGTGTGACCGTCAGCGTTGCCTGCTTCAGGTCATACCGCAGCGTGAACGACGTGGCTGAAGTGTTGCCGTTCTTTGCTTCGAAATGAAAGTCGACCGCACTCTGTGTCGTTTTGATAGTTGCTCGGGACGTCTCCAATTCCAAAAACTTCCATGGAGCTTTCTGACAGACCGTCGCGGAAATCTTCTTTCCGAAATCTTCGCCGCGTAGCTTCGCACCGTTTTCCAACAAGCGAAATTCAAAAGGCAAGCCGTCGTCCCGATCAAACACTACCTCCATCTCTGAGGAGCGCAAGCGAACTGGATTCACCGGTGCAGTCCGGTCCGTTAGCTCTACAAGGCTCTCTTCCCCAAACAACAGCGCGGGAAAGAGTGCTCTCGCTCCGGCAGCCGCTGTTCCGGCCCCACCAAGTCTGAGAAAGCCACGACGATTCATTTGCTCGTCTTCCTGTTGCATGCGCTCACCTCGGCGGTAGAAATGGCTAACGGAAAATCATTGAAGCATGGGCTCCCGCTCAAGTGTCAATTTTGTTTCAAATAATGAAACAAATATTTTTAGCGTTGACACAGCACGCTCTCGCCAAATAGAACGTTGGAGCGGCCATTCCAACATTTCTCAGGTCGCGAATAAGGTGCTACATCTTGAGCAGTTTTCGTTTGGACAACAAAGTGGCGCTCGTAACCGGTGGCGCCAGCGGTATTGGTCAGGCAATCGCTCTCTGCTTTGCCGAGCACGGCGCTACCATTCGCATCGTAGACCTCAACGGAGAAGCCGCGCAGAAAACCGTCGAGCAAATCGCGCAGCTCGATGGAACCGCGACCGCGCACACGTGCGACCTTACCGATGCGGCACAGACCAAAACCGTATTCGCCACAATTCTCGGACTCTCCCGAGTAGACATTCTCATCAACAGCGCCGGAGTATCGCATGTGGGCCGACTTGAAAACACCAGTCACGAGGATTTTGAACGCATCTTTCGCGTGAATGTCCTCGGAACCCATCATGCCATGCGCGAGACCATCGGAGCGATGGTGGCGCAAGGTGGAGGAGTGATCGTAAATCTGGCGTCCATCGCTGCCAATGCAGGCCTAGAAGACCGATACGCGTATTCGATGAGCAAAGGTGCAGTGAGGAGCATGACATTCTCTGTCGCCCGCGATTACTTGCGCCACAACATCCGCTGCAACGCCATCTCGCCGGCGCGCGTGCACACACCGTTCGTCGACGGATTTGTCAAAAAGAACTTCCCAGGCAAGGAAGCGGAAGCATTTGCAAAGCTCTCTGCGTCCCAGCCCATCGGCCGCATGGCTAAACCTGATGAAGTTGCCATGCTGGCGCTCTATCTCTGTTCTGACAAGGCCTCTTTTGTCACCGGAACCGACTACCCGCTGGACGGTGGTTTTTTCAATTTGCACGGATAGGCACAGGGAGATTCATGATGCAGAACGTTACGTTCAATAGACGGCAGATGTTGCTCGGTACCGGCGCCTCTCTGGCGGGACTAGCGCTGACTGGCACTACCGCCGCCGCACAGGCAGTAGCAAGCTCCACCGCTCCAACTGCGGACCAGATACGGCGGATGCAGTGGTGGCACGCGGCGAAGTTCGGCATGTTTATTCACTTTGGCGTCTACAGCACCATCGGCCGGCACGAATGGGTGATGGAGGATGAAGCTATTCCCGTCCTCGAATACGCCCCACACGCAGCAACATTCAATCCTGTAAAAAACTCCGCTCGGGCATGGGCGAAGTTGGCAAAGGCTGCCGGAATGAAGTACATGGTGATGACGACCAAGCACCACGAAGGCTTCTGCAACTTCGACAGCAAGTTGACCGACTACTGCGCAGGAAAGCAGGGCCCCGGACGCGACCTGGTGCGTGAATATGTGGACGCTGCACGCGCAGAGGACCTGCACGTCGGCTTCTACTACTCGCTGATGGATTGGCACCATCCTGACGGTGCCCGGTGCGCGACGGATGAAGAGGCGCGCAAGCGATTTGTGGAATACACGCACGGTCTCATCCGCGAAATCATGACGAACTACGGAAAGATCGACGTGCTCTGGTATGACGTCTCCTGGCCGCTCGACGCGAATGGCTGGGAGTCCGAACGCATGAACAAGATGGTCTTCGAGCTGCAACCCGACATTATTGTGAACAACCGCAACAAGCTGCCCGGCGACTTCTCCACGCCGGAGCAAAGGATCGTCGCCGAGACCGGAGGCCGGGCGTGGGAGAGCTGCATGACGCTGAACGATAGCTGGGGTTACCAGCGCGCGGACGATAACTGGAAGACCTCGAAGACCATCATCCGCAATCTCATCTCATGCGTGCGCGATGGCGGCAACTACCTCTTGAATATCGGCCCGAAGCAGGATGGATCGATTCCCGAAGAATCAGTAAAGGTTCTAGCGGAGGTAGGCAACTGGATGCAGACCAACGGTCATTCCATCTATCAATCCGATCTGTGCCAGGTACGCCGGTCGAACTATGCAAGCTTCACGCGCATCGGCAACACGCTCTACATGCACGTGCACTTCTGGCCCGGCGAATACGTCGCCATATCCGGACTCAAGACGAAGGTACAGTCTGCGAAACTCGTGAAGACCGGCGCAGTGTTGAAGTTTACACAGGACGATTTCCGAGTGCGGGTGGTCGATCTGCCAGTGAAGGCGCCCGACTTTCCGGTGACCACGATCGCGCTGGAATGCGAGTCCGAACCAACACAGGACACAGATTATGTCCGCAAGAACAAGCCACGCAGGGACGTGTAACCATCTACGCATTTGAGGTGCAAATTTGAAAAACGACCAATCAGCTTCCACCAATCGTGTGTTTACCCGCCGTCAATGGCTCGGACGCGTACCACCATCGGCCATTGCAGCTGCTCTCGGCGTTGGTCTTACCGGAGAGAGAGGGTTCGCATCCGGACAAGCAAAGAATGATCCTGGAGCTGACGATTTTGGCGTCCGCGTCTACAACATTCGCAAGTATGGCGCAAAAGGTGACGGCCTTGCCCTCGACACAGCCGCCCTGCAGTCAGCCATCGATGCGTGCCATCAGGATGGTGGCGGGACAGTATTGGTTCCTGCCGGCACCTTCCAGATCGGCACGGTCGAGCTCAAGAGCAACGTGACACTGCACATCGCCGCTGCAGGAAAACTCCTTGGCACCGCCGACGGAAAGCAATATCACACTGTAGATGCAATTCCTCTCAGCGGCGACTCTACTCTGATCGATGGCAACTGGGCACTCCTCTACGCAGTCAACGCAACCAATGTAACCGTCGAGGGTTCCGGCACGATCGATGGCCAGGGCGCGCAGTTTCACTCTGCCGTCCGCGGGACTCCGCCGCCAAGCGGCTTGGGAGGCAATCGGCGCCCCTACCACCTGCTCTTTCATCGCTGCGACCGGCTGACAGTGCGCGACATCGCCCTGGTCGACGGAGCTTACCACAGCATCCGCGTCATCCAGAGCAAACACGTCCATATGGATGGCCTCTATATTCACAACCGCGTCAACGGCAACAACGACGGCTTTCACTTCATCAGCGCGGAATACGTAACGGTCAACAACTGCACCATTCTTTCGCAGGACGACGCCTGCGCGATGTTCGGCAGCTGTAAATTCATTACCATCACAAACTCGGTCTTCAGTACGCGCTGGTCCGTCTTCCGCTTCGGCGGTGGCCAGTCAGAAAACATCTCCATCTCTAACTGCGTCCTCTACGACGTATTCGGATGTCCCATTAAATTTCAGGGCAACGAAGGATCGCGCTTCGAAAATATCTCTTTTGCCAACCTGGTCCTGCAGCAGGTCACCGGCCCAATCCACATCAGCCTTGGCCCTAGAACACGCCGAAACGAGAATGTCGACGAAGGCTTGCAACCCACATTGCCAAAAGAGACAAGACCGCCGGCCGTTGCGCGCAACATCTCCTTCAGCAATATCAGCGGCACCGTCACCACAAACCCGCCGCAGCTCCCGGAGACGACACTGACCAGCGACGTTAGACCAGGAGAGGGCCACTCCTGCATCACGCTCAACTGCATCGGCGATGCCACCATGGAGAACATCTCCTTCGACAATATTCACCTGACCTTCGGCGGCGGAGGCACGGCAGACGAGGCCGCGCGGCGCGACCTTCCGAAAATCGCCGGCGAATACTTCATGCTGGGAGCTATGCCGGCATATGGGTTCTACGCGCGCAACGCTCGCGGCCTCACACTGCAGAATGTCCGTCTCCAGGTGAGCTCCCCTGAGTTGCGCCCCGCCGTGATCTTCGACCATGTCGAAGATGTTGCGGTGAGCGGCCTGAGCATACAGGCAAATCCCGCGGCAGAATCAGCCCTGCGCTGCATCAACTCAAAGCAGATTCTGCTGACTGCACCGCGCCTTCTGTCATCAGCCGCAGTATTTCTTCAGCTCGAGGGTACGGAAAACGAGAACATCAAAATTGATGGTGGCGACGTGTCCAAAGCGGCCACGGCGCTCGCCTTCAAAGATGGTGCGACGAAAAAAGCAGTACAACTGCGCGATTGAGCGTCACTGAGAGACGCGCAGGAAGATGACTCCATGACCCGGAATCTTCGCCGTGTACGTATTGCCGGGATTCTCAATATCCTTCTGCTCCCATAGATCGCGAGCCTTCACTGCGTGGTTGAAGCCAAGCTGCTGCTTGAAGTCCACTGTGGCGGTCAGCGGGCCCGGATGGCGGTTGAAGATGCCAACGGCCTTCGAGCCATCTGCCAGCGGGCGCACCCATACTTCAATCGGTCCCACAGCGCTGACACGGTCTCCCTGTCTGCCGGCGCGATCCTGATCTACGGCAATGACGTCTTTGTTCGTAAGCAGCGCAACGGTCTCCGGCGTCATGGAGGTGAGATCGTTTCCAGCAAGAAGCGGCGCAGCGAGAATGGCCCACAGGCTCATATGCGTTCGATATTCGTCAGTGTTCATGCCGCCATTTCCGACTTCGAGCATGTCCGGATCGTTCCAGTGTCCCGGACTCGCGAAACGCGACAGTCCCGCCTGGCTAAAGCCGATGGTCTCCATACGCACATAGTGGTCGTTGATGTCGCCAGTCGTACGCCAGAGGTTGCCGCCTACACTTGCGCCCCACTCCCACACTGCGCCGTCGCCGTACTGGCACAGGCTGTAGACGATAGGACGACCCGTACTCCGCAGGGCGTCACGCATCTTGATGTAGGAGTCCACCATGATCTTGTGCGCCGCGTCGGGCGAATCGGCTGCCTTCATCTGGTCGCGTAGGCCGCAGAGATCGTACTTGAGATAGTCGATCCCCCAGGCCGCATAGGTCTGCGCATCCTGCAGTTCGTGGCCATAGCTGCCTTCGAATTTGGCGCAGGTCTTGGGCCCCGGTGAAGAATAAATTCCGATCTTCAGCCCCTTGCTGTGGACGAAATCGGCAAGCGCCTTCATATCTGAAAATTTGCTGTTGGCATGGATCACGCCGCTGCTGTCGCGCTCGCCTTCCCAGGTGTCGTCGATATTGACATAGACATAGCCTGCATCGCGCATACCGCTTGAAACCATCGCCTCAGCTTGCGCCCGGATAGTCGCGTCGTCCACTTTGTTGCGGAAGTGGTTCCAACTATTCCAGCCCATCGGCGGGGTAGCGGCAATGTTCGTTGGCTGTGCATACAAAAGAGATGCCGGCAAAATACAGATTGCAACAGTAAGAAGAGACCTACATCTAAGTAGAAATTTCATGAGCAGACATTCTCCAAATAAATAAAAATTGAATCGGGATAAGTATACGTATACATTACAACGAAGAGTCATTGAGTTCCCGCACCAGTTTCACTCAAAGCCAATACATGAAGTCGTTCACCCGACGCAAGATATTTCCACTGTTTGCTGCCGCCCCATTTTTTAGCAGGAGCCTGTCGTCTCGGCTCCATCGGGCGCATCGAAGCGCGTCGCAGCGACGGATTGGTCTAGGGCCCTCATCATGAGCGAGCAAATGCGCAGCAAGGGTTGCGCCGCGAACGGATAGTCAATCTCTGCTTTACGTAAAACGTCCAGCCGTGTTCAATGATGACTGGCCGTTGTTTCATACCCAGTGCCTCGAATTGCATGCTCAGCCCGGAGATTGAACAATGGACATGCGCGATATCGCGAAACTTGCAGGTGTCTCGAGCGCAACGGTATCGCGTGTCATCAACGAATCGGCGACCGTCAGACCAGTAACCGCCGACCGGGTGCGGCGCGTCATCGCCGAGTTGAAGTTCTTCCCCAACAGCAGCGCAACCACCCTCAAACGCGGAAACAGTAGTACCTACGGCCTTATCATCCCTGACATCACGAATCCATTTTTTCCAGAACTGATCCGCTCATTTGAGAAGATCCTCGTCGAGAACAACCGCGAGATGTTGATGGCCACCACCGACTTCCATCCATCACGCATTCAACAATCGATTCGCAGAATGCTGGTACGCAAAGTAGACGGTGTTGCGCTCGTCGCGTCAGAGATTGAAACCGAGTCCATCGAATCGCTTATTCACAACCGCGTGCCGCTCGTAACCATGGACCGTCGCATCACCGGCCCGGGACTAAGCGATGTACTGATTAACAATACGTCGGGGATAGATCAGGCGATAAAACATCTCATGGACCTCGGTCACAGAGAGATTGGTTTTATAGGCGGTACGGTCGGCCCCACAATCTCAGACCATCGCGCGCAGGCATTTATCAAAGTGATGAAAAAGCACGACCTCACACCCCGCCCCGAATTCATGCGTGCCGGGAACTATCGGATCCCCGGCGGTGAAGCCGCCATGGCGGAGTTGTTGCATTCTTCCACCCGGCCGACAGCAATTCTTACCGCAAATGACCTCACAGCGATCGGCGCATTACGCGCCATCCATCATCTCGGCCTCACCGTGCCTGGCGATTTCTCAGTTATCGGGTTTGATGATATCGAGCTTAGCGATATCCTCCATCCGCCTCTGACTACCTTGCGTCTCTCCCGGCAAGAGTTCGCTGAGATGTTCTTTCAAGCGCTGGAAAAATTAAGAGAACAACCGCATGTCGCTGGGCACCAATACTCGATCAAAACAAGGTTGATTGTGCGGGAATCTACTGGACCGGTAAGAATGTCGAAGAAACGCCGGGGCAGAAAGTAGCTGGCCACCACCCTCTACCGCTGCATCCGTCAGGTATATACCTCTTGCGGTTCCGCATGCACAACTGTTCTGGGCGCGCAGCGTTCGACACGCAGCACAAGGATATCGTCCGTCTGACCGAACTTCTGTGCCGCAGTAGCAATCTCTGCCGTGCTGATCCGGTCACGAAGCATCTGCTCAATACGGTCGAAGCCGAACAGTTCTCCGTTTGCATTCTGCGCCTCGGCCACACCATCCGACATGATCATAAGAGAGTCGCCTGGTTCCAGCGTGAACGAAGTAAGCGGATACTCCATCCCAGGCAGCATTCCCAACGGAAGAGCACCTTCAATCTGCATCTCGCTGCCATTCAGATACGGAGGCAGTTGCCCCGCATTGGCCAGTTCGACGACACCATTCGGAGCGAAACGCAGAACCATACAGGTCGCACTCGCGGACTCGCGTTCGCATAGTTGCTCGTTAAGCGCTTCAAGGATTCGCTCAGGTCTGTTGTCGTGCTGCGCGGTCGAACGGATGGCTCCGACAATCATAGCGACGAGCATTCCAGCCTGCAGACCTTTGCCTGTGACGTCGCCAAAGACAATCAGAGAGGTGCCATCTTCTTCCTTGGGCACAATCTGAAAGAAATCGCCGCCCACCTCGCGCGCAGGACGATACTCACTGTCGATATTCAGGTCATTAATCTGAGGCAGCTTATTGGGGATCAGAACCTGCTGCACGTGTCTGGCCTGCGCAATCTCCAGCTTCCATTGCTCCTTCGCGCGTTGTGCCGTCACGAACCTGCTCATCAGCATCACCGTGATGATCAGCAGGGACAAAATGGTAGATGCGGACCCAAGAAAGATCGTGAAACCAAATACGGTAAAGGTCGTTTGGACGTGAATCAGACGGAGTTCATGTTGATAGTTCGCAATGACGGCAAGAATCACGGCAGCCGCGGCGAGGCCTCCCTCCCCTTTGTTCTTATAGAAGCCGCGGTAAGCAACGAGAAGTAACAACACTCCAAGCCCCAGATTCACAATCAACAGAAAGGGATGCAGGAACTCCGCCGCCTGCACCGGCACATGCGACCCGTAGAGGGGAGGCCGAAGCATTGCAGTTCCGATAGCGAGAATGATCACTAGAGTCCATACCGCATAATGCAGCGCACGCATGCGCGTCAGGCGGAACCAGTAACCCCAGAAGAGTACCCACAAGCCGATTCGCAGAGGAAAGGCGATTACGTCGTGGACGATGATGTATTCGGTGAGTCCCATCCACGTGGTGAAGTTGATCAGCAAGACCGGAGCGACGCTCAGCAGGCTGGCTTCGCAGACCAAAGCCAGCCAAAGATAGGATTTCTCCTGTCTGTCCAGCCAGAAAAGCGCCAGTGCCATCGCCAGCGCCATCACGAGAATTAGCATCTCCAGAAAACCGCTGCCAACGTTGTGTGAGACGTCGTCCCAATCGAGGCGGACCTGTTCCGAGATCGCGGAGGCAAAGCCCAGTTCTGGAGGCTGCCGAAGACCACCGGCATCGGGACTATTAAATGGAGTGGCGCTGTCCATCCATACGCGGATTGCAATAGACACCTCGCCACTACGAACCCCCTTGGGCAGGCGAAATGCAGTGGGGAGTCCGCTATACGCGGTGACCCGGCGCTCCGTGAACTTTCCGAACTCACCGAGACGCTGGCCGTTAACAAAAACCTGATAAGCGTCATCGAAGCTGTCTGGCATCTTCAGCGCAAGAGAGCGTTTTGCCTCCCGAACATCGACCCGAAGTCTGTACCACGCATAGCCGGAATGCCCAGCGTGTCCGCGGGCCGTCCACCCTGGGGAAAGTCCAGTAGCCCCGTCCGGCGTTAAATCCACGTCTTCCCAGCTGGAATCATCGAAGTTCGGCTGCGCCCACGCAGGATCATCGCCGACGTGAAACCTCCACGGGCCGGCGAGTTCCACGGCCGATTCGCCAAGCTTTACGACGACGGTTGATTCGGTCGGGGAGATCTTGTCGTTCTGGGGTGTCTCAACTGCAAGCGAAGCATGAACCGATAGCGGCAGCAACAACAGAAACAGGAGGAGGCGAACGCGAAGCATAGGCGATCTCGCGGCGTAAAAAGTTAGCAAGATTAGAGAGTACACGACTTGATGTGCTCTTTGCGCGTGCCGGAAGCCATCCGATCTGTACTGAACGCCGCTGGACAGAATACTGGATCGTTTGCAGGGTCAAGTACACATCCAACGAAAAGAAAAGCTCACACCCGAAGATGTGAGCTTCACCAATTCTTGACAATCGGCCAATGCGCTCGTCGCCAATCTTTCCGGCTGAACGTTACCTCCCGACCGCCAGGAGGCGGCGCTTTTTCAGGAAAAGACCACCTGCCATCATCATCGCGCCGGTCGAAAGCAGGAGGAGTGAATCTGGCTCGGGCACGTTGGTGACCGTAGCGAGTCCATCAAAGAGGCTTGGATCTGCGCCGACCTCGACGATGACAAATTGACGAGTGTTATTGATTGATCCACCAGTGAAGAGAAGATTGAACTCGGAACCGCCCGGGTTGGAACAGCTACTACTCGCAAAGGCCGCAGGTGGTTGAGTACCGAAAAGATCCGTATCGCACGAAGCCCCCTCAAGACCCGAATCGTTGAACGTCAAAGCAACGCTGTTAAGGGCAACGCCGGTATTATTTGTTCCCACGAAACACCCGAACGGGGTGTCCGCTGGCAGTCCCGTAATTCCCTGGTTCACGCAGGTTGATGCTGTCAGGTTAATGCCGAACGGAACTCCGAGGTCAGGTCCGAGTATGGTGCACGCTGCATCCGGGTTCGTTACGCAAACCGGATCAAGAACCTGGACATGGAAGTTCTGCGCGTGGCAGGCGACAGACCCGCAGAAGAGAACGACAGCACTCAAACATAGAATCCGAAAAAATCTCATTTCTTATTCCTCCGAAGATGGGTGTATTGGCGCGAAAATGATGCAATCAAAGATTGAATCCTACAGAAACTTAAGAAGGCAATGCGGTGAACAAAAAGCTTATCTCTATCCATGTATGCCGCTTTTAGTGCACGTCACGGGCCAAAGGAAAAACACGAAAATCGAGGGTTCCCTCCTAGGTAAGGGCCTAACTATGCAAAAATTTGCGCAGTAGATGGAAGCGCCAGTACATTTTCAACGCGGTCCGCGATGCCCCCAAGAGGCATTTTCACCATCTGTTGTACAAAACCGGGGTTGCCCGGGCTGACAAGCACCGAAAGAAGGATTAGAACGTGCCTTAAGAGCAAGTACAAGGTAGACTCGGAATCACTCGAATTCATGACCCCAACCCAACAGCCCGACGCACTGGATCACAGCAGCCTGCCACTCGCCGAACAGGTCGTTCGCCTTCAGGCTTTACTGGAGGCTTCGCGGTCGGTTCATTCCACCATCGAGCTCACCGACGTCCTTCAGCAGTCGGCCCGCATCGCCGTGCGTGAGCTCGAACTGGAAGGCGCTCTCTTCACCTTGCAAAACGTTTCCTATGGGAACGTTCCAGCCTCGGCCGCCACTGAGCCATCCGAAGATTGCCCCAGGTTCGAACTTCTTTCGCGAGAAGGCCAGGTTCTTTCAGAACTTGTCGTCGCTACGCCGGAGGGACGGCCGCTTAGCCTTTATGAGCGCGACTTCCTCGAGGGTCTCGTCCTGCAGGCCGCGGTTGCGGTCGAGAACGCCATCAACCACCAACGCCATCTTGACTACGCCCGTCTGGCCCAGGATCTCGACGCCGCCCGCGCCATCCAACAAAGCCTGCTGCCCCAGACCATGCCCGTCATCCCCGGTTACTCCGTGGCGGCACGCTCCAGAGCCTGCTATTCCGTCGGTGGAGACTACCTCGACGTCGTAACCGAACCCGACGGCTCCCACCTGATGGTCGTCGCCGATGTTGCCGGAAAAGGGCTGGCGTCCGCTCTCGTCTGCACCGCCTTCCGCTCCGCCTTTCGCGCCCTCGCCCGCCAGTCCCTCACCCTGCGGGAGCTTGCCGGGCGCCTCTCCCAGCAGCATTGGGACGAAGGCGCCGAGGCGCGCCGCCGCTATGTCACAGCCATCTTCCTGCGGCTCGACCCGACATCGTCCGAGATGGAACTGGTCAACGCGGGGCATAATCCCGCATTTCTGGTCTCATCCAGCGACAACTCGGTTCGCCTCATCGAAGCCAGCGGAACGCCCCTTGGCATGCTCCCAGGCGCCCGCTACTCCATCGAGCGCGTCCCCATCGAACCCGGTGGGCGCATCCTCCTCTACACCGATGGCTTGACCGAAATCTTTCAGGGCGAAGACGAGTTCGGCCAGGAACGGCTGATGGAAACCTTTCGCAACATAGACACCTATCAAAATGCTGAAAGCGATCAACATGCCGAAAACGCTCTCACCAGCCTGTGGACCACTCTTGATACCTTCTCAAGGGGCGCTCCGCAGCAGGATGATATGAGTGCAATTGCACTTTGCCGCCTTACCAGCAAGTCCAAGGAGAAGGCATCATTATGACCGTGACCAGCGGAAGCAAGGTCGAGGTGCGGCTTCCATCGCGTCTCGGCTTCGAAAAAGTCGCAATGAGCACCGCTGCCGGTATGGCCAAGCTCATGGGCTTCAGTGAAGACCGTATCGAAGACCTCAAGACTGCCGTAGCCGAAGCCTGCATCAACGCCATGGAGCACGGCAACCAGATGAACGCCTCCATCCCGGTCAGCGTCGTCCTGTCCATGAAACCCGATGAGCTCGAAGTCAAAGTGATGGACAACGGTTCCGGCATGGAAACACCCGCCCCAGCGCCTGATATCGATCGCAAAATGGCCGGTGAAGAAGAAGCCCGCGGAATGGGCATGTTTCTCATCCAGGCTCTCGTGGACGAGGCCGAGTGGGTCTCAGCAACCGGAACTGACGAGCAGAGCTTCGTGCGCCTCGTCATCCGGATGAACAAGGAGAATTAAAGGTGCAAATCGCGAATAAAGTCTCGCAGCAGCAGCTCACCGGCGCAAGCGGCCAGCCGATCACTTGCCTCCGCTTCAGCGGCGACGTTTCCTCCGCCTCCAAGGACGCGATCGTCGGCACCTACCAAGCTCTCGACAAAGCCTCCCACAAGCACATTTTGCTCGACTTCAAAGGCGTCGAATACCTCAACTCCTCCGGCATCGCCCTCGTCATCCAGGTCCTCATGGAGGCCAACAAATCTGGCCAGACCATAGGTATCTGCGGTCTCACCCCGCACTTCACCAAGGTCTTCACCATGGTCGGCATTACCAAATACGCCACACTCTACGCCGACGAGGCTGCAGCCCTGTCAGCACTCTGATTTCTCTTCCCTCCGGAAGCCACGCACGACTTGGGTCCTCTCACCGAGCATCGCGACAGAACACCTCGGCTAAGCCCCAACTGACACACAGGCGCTGAGATCGGGCGCCTCGTGCCCAGCTCGCGAAGTCGCATCTCCACGCGTGATTACCTTCCCCGCCTCACTCCATCACCCCCGATCCCGGGCCGCCTACCCCGCGTCGCTCAAGACCCGCATAATCGCACTGACCTCGAGCCGCAGATAGCCGCCGATGAGCAGCGAAATCGCCATTTCGATTATCTTATTCACCTCTCATTCCTTATCAGGCATTATTTTCCTATTGACAAGCGTCTTCCGCGATACGGATAATTCACGCCGTTCCCGCTGCTCGTGTTCATCTGTGCTCCGATCTGCGGGAAAGAGGAGAGAACGAGAGAAGCCACCATCACCTGACGGATATCCAGCGCAGTGCGCCAGGCAACAAGGCCAGGCAGGTTCACTGAACTTATTTCTATCGAGGTCATCATGGATTCCACACACAGCATCTCCCGACGCAGCTTTGCGAACACGGCGTACAAGACAATCTTCCTGTTGGCTGCCGTACTGCCCATCGCAGTTCCGACATCGCTCAGAGCTCAGACCGCAGGTGCGGGCACCATCACCGGCACCGTAACCGATAGCACCGGAGCCGCCATTCCCAATGCGACGGTCGTTGCCACCAACACCGCCACAAACGTCTCGAGCCAGCGAACGTCGTCATCCTCCGGCCTCTTCAACATTGCACCGCTGCCTCCCGGGACCTACTCGGTGAGTGTCCAGGCAACCGGGTTCCGCACTCTCAAACAGGACAATCTCGTCGTCAACGCGCTCGGCGTCCTCGGCTTCAATCCCGTGTTGACCATCGGCGAGGCGGCAGAGACCGTCGAGGTCACCGCTGCTCCACCGGTCCTCAATACCACAAATGCGACCGTCGGCCTGGTGATGGAAAACACCACTTACGCCAATCTTCCGCTGCAGATGAACAACGCCCAGCGCGATGCAACTGCCTTTGCCTCCCTCGCTCCCGGCGCTCAGTCCGGCATTCGGGTGCCCATTGTCGGCGGAACCGGTAACTATCTCGGGCAGCTCTATATCGACGGTATGCCGGCCGAGACGATCAACCAACAAGGTGACAACCGCCTCGTGTCGCAGGGCATTAACCTCGACGCCGTGGACCAGTTCCAGGTTGTCACCAGCACACCGCCGGCGGAGTACTCCGGTGCCGGTGCCCTCAACTTCACCATGAAGTCAGGCGGCACTAGGTATCATGGCAGTGCCTCCTACTTCCTCCGCAACACGGCCTTCGACACCTGGGGCTTCACGCAAAAATGGCTGCAGCAACCGGGAATCAACCCCGCGACCGGAGTCGCGTACCCAACCTGCAGCCCTGTTGCAACAACCACCGTAGTCGGGGGCCAGACCATCACCAACGCACCCCGCGCCGGATGCCAGCCCAAGGGCGCCGAGCATCAGGGCGAGCTCTCGCTGACCGTCGGCGGCTACGTTCCGCATACCGGCAAGAGAGTCTTTTTCTTCTTCGCCTATGACAAGTTCCACTCGCGCCGCGCTGCCAATCCCGCTCTGTTTACCATTCCCACCCCATTGATGATCCAGGGTGACTTCACTGAGCTGAACGGCGGAGTTGGCACTGGCGGACTAACCGGCACGGGCTCTAACAACAAACCCCTGATCTATGACCCGACAACCAACACCTGCGTCGGCAACTCATGCACCCGCACGGCCTTTCAGGGCGTTAAGAATGGTCTTCCAACCTACAATGTCATTCCGGCCAGCTATCTCTCTCCGATCTCAGCAAAGATGGCATCGTTCATGCCGCCGCCCAGCAATCCCGGTTCGCTCTCCAACAACTACCTCGGCGGCTACCCCAGCGGTTTCGACAACAACGTGCAGGACTGGCGCGTCGATTGGGACGTCAATCAAAAACATAGACTGTCTACCGTCGGTGCGATGGGAGCGGTCCACTACCTGCAGAACTTCACCTCTAGCGCCGCTAACGTTACCCCCAGCTATGGACTTCTCGCCATTCCCTACGTCGCCGGAACCGTCGCCAACATCTTCCCCAAGTTCTATGACGCCGAGTGGAACTATGTCATCAACAGCAGCATGGTCAATCAGGCGAAGTACTCCTACACCCGCTTCATCCAGCCGCAGAAGGCAGCAACCGACGGATTGACGCAGTATTCGCCCGCGACCATGGGGATTACAAACGTTCCCGCCGGCGCGGCCAGCACCAACTTCCCCGGCAGTTCCTTCGGCCAGACCGGCGCCGTCTCGACCACCCTGACCGGATGGACGCAACAGGGTAACGCAGGCTCAACCCAGTCGGTAATCCCCGAGACCTACACAGCCCTCGACAACCTCCAATGGATCAAAGGCAAGCACGCCATGACGATGGGCTTTACCTACCAGTGGCAGCAGACCAACGTAGCCGCGCCGGTAGGCCCCTCGGGACTGGTTCAGTTGCCGTTCAACTCCAACTCCACCGCGCAGTACACGACGAATTCCAATGCGCTCAGCCCAAGCTCTGGTAACTCCTTCGCCAGCTATATGCTGGGTGCGGTCGGCGGATCACCAAACGTTCTCCTGCAGTCCGTCAGCGAACTCGGCGGCCGTTATCGGCTGGCCGCCCCCTACTTCAGCGACAACTGGAAGGTAACCAGCAAACTCACCCTGGACCTCGGGCTTCGCTGGGATTACTTCAGCCCCTATCACGAAGTGCAGAACCGCTGGAGCTTCCTGAACCCGAACCTGACCAACGCAGCAACCGGCACGCCAGGTATGCTGCAGTTTGCCGGCAACTACGGCGGCCCGGGAGTGAGCTGCGAATGCAGTACCCCGGTACACACCTATTGGAAGAACTGGGGTCCCCGCGTCGGTGTTGTCTTTGCGGCGGATGAGAAGACCATCTTCCGGGCTGGCATTGCGCGTGTCTTCTCGCAGGCGGGCGGCGTAGGCGGTCGCGGCGGCGCTTACCAGGGAACCGGCCAGACCGGATTCAACATCAACGCAAACGCCACCCCGGAGTCAACCACCGGCATCAATGCCGGCCCCTCCTTCTACTTGAACAACGGATCAACCTTCACCTCCAAGGGAATCGCTAACACCGACCTGCTCGGAAAGGGCTTCCAGTACCCCGCTCCCCCCGCCCAGAACGCGCAGGCGCAGCTTCTGCAGACCGGCAACTACCTCAACAATGGGGCTCTGGCTACCGCAAGCGGCGTCTCGTTCGCCGACTTCTACCTCTCAGGGCGTGCGCCGGAGTTCACCTTCTGGAACGTCGGCATCGAACGCGGCCTCACCAAAGACATGACGATCTCCGTCAACTACGTCGCGGACCAGTCACACTTCGTCAACCCGGCAGGACAAAATGCCCGTGGTTACTGGACCAATCAGTTGAATCCGGTCTACCTGGCTGCCCTCGGCGGCCTCACCGACTCAACCGGAACCAAGCCGCTCCTTATCGCCGCGGCCACCTCCGCCAACGTCGCCAAGGCGAAGGCCGCGATGGGCAGCGTCAACATCCCGGCGTCCTATCAGGCCGCCGCAAATGCGAATCCAAACAGCTCCGTAGTGACGATCGCCCAGGGCCTCGTTGCGTTCCCGCAGTACAGCGGTGTAACCGATCTATGGGGTGCAAACTCAGCTAACTTGTCCTACAGCTCGTTCCAGCTCATGGTGCAGCAACGGACGTCCCACGGCCTTTCCTTCAACATCAACTACACCTACTCCAAGAACATCGGCGACGACGGCACCTTCCGTAGCGGGTTCGACATTCCAGCCTCGGCCATCTCGGGCGGCGGCCAGAGCTGGCACCAGGACCGGATCGAGCGATCGTGGACCGTGGTTTCGGCTCCGCAAGTAGTGCACGCCTTCGGGGTCTACCAGCTTCCGTTCGGCCAGGGCCACGCGGGCGGAAACTCCGCGCTGGGGCGTACGCTTGCAGGCGGATGGACAATCTCCGGAATCTACACCTACGGTTCCGGTACACCGCTCGCCGTCATTTCCAGCCTGTGCAGTGGTACCAACTCTCCCCTCCAGGGTCAGTGCATGCCGGACCTGGTGCCCGGCGCAACGAACGCGCGCATCGGCGGAAGCTACGGTACGTCCTCGGGCGGAACAAGCGCCTGCAATCTCGGAATCGGACCCGGCTGTACCGCGGCCCGCTACGTTGATTCAACACAGTTTAAGAACCAGGCAAACATCTCCGCGACCAGCAGCCCGATCTATCTGATCGGCAATGCACCTCGCACTGCACCGCTTACCTTGAGGGGACCCGGCAACCAGAACCTCGATGCCGCGGTCCGGAAGAGCTTCAATCTGCCAAAAGACATCGGTACCTTTGTCTTCGAGGTGGACTGCATCAACGTTTGGAACAAGGTCACGTTCTCGAATCCAGCGACGACGTTTGGAAACTCAAACTTTGGGCAAATCAGCAGCGTCTCCGGAACGCCGGGGTCTCGCGACTTCCAATTCGCCGGCCATCTAAAATTCTAGATCTCGCAGGAGTTGGACGAAACCCTCGGATTGGGAAGAGCGTATATTCGACGGATGGACTCGTAAGGCATCTTGCCATGCTCATCCGTTTGCACATTAGGTATTATTTCAGTGCGCCATAGGGATCTCCGCGTGGGGTGATCGAATTCGAAAAGCAGCAGCCGGATTCGCGACTTGATATACTGCCGTCCCGTTTCAAAACATTGGGATGATTCGCTCGGGGCCAGGGACAGCTTCCATTTTTTTGGGGATTAAAATTAGTTCTTCTCTAGCAAATCTTGACAGGACGGGAGTACAGTACTTCCGTTCAGCTTTATCGATGCCGCTATGTCCTCTTGATTGGAAGCTCTGAAATCGTCCGACGAAAGTAAGAACCGGTAAATAACGACATGAGCACGGCTTGAATTAGCTGTGCACGAATTCGCAGTCCCTGGTCCGGCCCCCAATCGTCCCTCGTTGGACGCGGGTGATTCCATACTTTGTTATGGGTACCGCGAAGCTCGAAGTTTTCAAAAAGAGGTCTCCAATGATGAAGCGCCCTCTTCATTCGCTCGCAATTTTCGTATCAGCCTTCACTTGCCTGTGCGCCTGCTCCTCTGCCTACTCCGCCAATCCGGCTAAGGACGCTTCTCCGTCAGACCAACCCAGCCCTCGATCCGCGAAACCTCCGGCCCTCTCGACAGAGACCGTCACCATTCCCGGCCCGCTACGGTCTTTCATGCGCATGGCCGCCATCAGCCAGAAGGTCACGCCCGAAGATGTGCTGCCGTTGCTCTCTCGCAACGTCTTCATGCAGGGATATCAACGCGGCGTCCCCACCGAGTTCCTCCTGCTCTTGGACCGCTACGTCCAGCAGGCCAGAGAACTTCAGATCCTCGCCGGATCCAGCGACACAATTCATGTTGCTAACTGCGACGATGCCGGCACCCTGGTCCAGATACTCGGATACCGTCTCCGCGAAGGTTGCGGCTCGAAGACCTTCTTCCTCGAAACCGCAAATCCAGAGAGAGCCTTTCTCACCATCGACTCCGGCTTCCCGCTCACCGACCTCGAAGAGTCGCTACAGAAAGGTGTTCCCTTCGTCTACCCCTACGCTCCCTCTCGGGTTCCCGTAACGTTCAGGGAATCCGATTGGATCACCCTCAGCGCAGGACAGAAAAAGGGCTATAGCAATCTGGTCGATCTACTTTTGAATGATCCCGCGGTGGCCCGTCTCTATTGGGCATTAACCAAGATCGATTCAGAAACGAAGCTCGCACTGCAGCGGTCTCCGGGACTCAGAAGATTGCTCCCCTACGCCGCCACCCTCGATTTCTACGGTAGCCAGATAAGCATTCGCTCTGGCCGCGTCATCGTCCCCGGAGGAGCCTGGACCCAGGTCTCCTGGAGAGATCTGGTGGGAGCAAGCCCCGACAACCCGAGCGAGTTCGTTCCCCGTCTGCTCGCCAAAGACAACGGCTGGCTGGCTGCCTACTTTGATGTCCTCTCCCGCGTCAGCGAGTCTCAGCGCGAGCACCTCACCGAATCATCTCGTCTGAAGCGTCTTTACGAAGACCTCCGCGGCACTGACCTGGAACCAAGTGCTACCAGGGGTGTCTTCCGTCAGGCTCCCGACCTTCTCGTTCTCTTCACCCGCGTCCAATGGCAGCCAAACGGCGAACCCTACGTTCCCGGCAGTCTCGATGTCTGGAAACAGATCCTTCGCCAGAAAACCGATTCAAAGATCATTCGTGACTGGTCCAAGAAGCACACCCTCGACCATCCCGAACAACTGCTCGACGCCATGGTCGCCTTCTCCCGTGTCGTCACCGACACCGGCCCTTTACAGATCTATCTCACCATGTGTCAGCTGGACAGCGGCCGCCCCGCCGACAGACGCCTCTCCCCCCAAACCGTCAGCCTGCTGGCCAGCAAGTATTCGCAGTTCAATAACTGGTATCTCGTCTTCTCCGAGTTTCCAGCTCTGACAGATGAATCCGCCACAACCTTCGTGACTGTGGGCGACTCGATCGACAAAATTTCAAACGAGGCTCTGCGCGGAAACACCCTCGGAGCTCTTCAAGCCAACATCGGACTTTGGGAGATCCTCGCGCGCCAAGGCCAGATTCCCGCCGCAGACCTCAATACATCCTGGCAAAAAGTAATTGCACCCTTTACCAAGATCACCTCCCCAACCCAGCTCTTCGACTCGACCCGCACGTCTCTGGGAGAGCTCCTCGTCGCAGCAGGCGGCACTCCGAACGGCCCTGCCAGTGAGATCGTCGAGCTGCTCGCAGGTCCTCGTCAGGAAACCGCCGAAGGCCAACGCGTCCATCAGGAGCTCGCACGCAGAATGCATTCTGTCCTCGAAGACCAGCATCTCGTATCGCTCGATACCCTCTTTGCGCTCAGTGATGGTTTGAGCCAGATGTCTCAGGGAAAACCCGCACCCGATGGAATGCTGGCTCTTGCAGGCGAGCTGCGCGAGTTCGAGATGCCTCGCCCAATCTTCACGCAGAGCGAAAAAATCGACTGGGCCCCTAGGGTCTACACCACCCATCACGCCGAACTGCAGGTCCAGACCGACCTCACCAAAGTGATCAAGTCGCCAGGTCAACGCCCGCAACTTGAAACCGCACGTGGCCAGCTCACACCCTTCCTCAGAGATACTCTCGTTGGCTTGAACTACGCCTACTACGAGCCGCCCGGCGCTCAGATTCTCCACAACAATCCGCTCTTCGTCCGTTCCCATGACTTCACCGAAATCTCGGTCATCGGCACAGAGCAGTTCTGGCAGACCCCAACGCTGCTCGGTGTAGGTACGCCCGCCGGCGGCGGTGCCTATCTCATGGGCTCGCTCACTGACCTGTCCTACGCGCTCGCAGCAACCGAGCAGGACTTCATCGCACCCGAAAACGTCCAGGCTCTCATCTGGAAAGAGTTGGTACCCGATCTCCTGGTCAGCGCAACCCTTCCGCGCTGGTGGACCGTCACCCCCGCCGAACTGCATGCCGTCGCTCTCTACCAGAAGTCCGGGGAAGAGCTCCTGACAGCGTCTGTAAAAGATCCGCAGGTGCGGGTCAAAGTCGTCGGCATCCTCTCCGATCGCATGACGCCACAACGCCTCGAACGCGCCGAACAGTCATTGACACGCGAAGAAGACCTCGCCGCCATGCTTCCTCGTATGATGCCTGCCGATACCTTCTACCTGGCGGCAGAGTTCCGTGAGAAATATCCCGGCGAAGCAGCCTCTGCAGGACCCGCTGGTCAACAGCTGGAAGATCTCTCGCGTCAACATCCGACCGACGTAAGCTGGGAACGTATATCGAAGGACTTCGGTGTTCCCCACCCCACGCTCGCTCGAACCTATGGTCGCGAGATCCTCAACGTAAAACCCTTCCCCTTCTTCGGAGGCTACTCTAGTCGCCTCTTCGGCGAATCGTGGGAATCGAGCAACCTGTATTGGGCTCGCCTGGCCGATGAACTGGGCTATTCGCCCGTCATGCTCAACCGCCTTGTTCCCGAACTCACCCGTCACATGACTGCAAAGATCTTTGCCACCGACCTCGAAGATTGGCCCGCGATGGTCCGCGCCATGCGAGAAGCAGGCGAGGAGTTGCGGCAGGGCAAGATCGCCACCTTACCGGCGGCAACCACAACTGCACTTCGTCAGGAACCAGTCAAAGAGGAAAACACGCCATAGGAGAACCATAATGAAAAAATATGTTCTGTTCTTCTGCTTACTTGCAATTCCTTTCTCCGGCGGCGGAGCCGGAGCGGCGGCCCAGGATGACGCCTCGCGCATCCGCGTCAGTGTCGTTCTGGTGCAACTCAACGTTGCCGTAACCGACAACAAAGGAAACTACATCAGCGGTCTGAAGCCCGAAGACTTCCTGATTACCGAAGACAAGATCCCGGAAAAACCTGCGACCTTCGAAGAAGGCAATGGCCCAACCCGCCGATTGATGGACGTGGGCCCGGGCGACAAGACGCTCACCCCGGTGGCCGACAGCGGATCGGGAGATCCAAACTCCCTCGACCCGTCCAGAAAATTTGCCGGCGCCAACGTCTTCATCCTCTTCGATACCAGCAACTATATGTACCGCGGGTTCGTCTTCGCCCAGGACGCCATCGCCGACTTCATCCGCTCCCTCGAAGGCGTCAGCCGAGTGGCCCTCTACTCCTATAGCCGCGACCTTTCCAAAGTGACTACCCTTACTTCCGACCGCTCCCAGGTTTTACGCGGCGTGCGCAGCACAGTCGCTGGAGACGACGCCGCACTCTATAACGGCCTCTTGATGACCGTAAAGGATGCCGCCCCCCTGACCGGACGAAAAGCAATCGTCGTCTTCTCCAATGGCCCCGACAACGCGAGCCTCGTACCACCCGAAGACGTCGCCGAGCTCGCTCAATCCACCGGAACCATCATCTATATGATCAGCACGCAGCAGGCAGAATCAGAGCCGGTCTCGACAGCAGTCTTCGAGCGCATGAGCAAAGCCACCGGCGGCAAGGCCTACTTCGCCAAGGATTGGCGCGGCGAAAAAGATGCGTTCGCCTCCATCCGCGACGACCTCGCCCATCTCTATGCCATCAGCTACTATCCCGCGCAGAACCCCAACCACGGCTGGCGCTCGATCTCAGTTAAACTCGTCGGAAAAAATCTCCAGAAATACCACATCCGCACCCGCGCCGGATATCGCGTCCTTCAAACCGCACAGGCAAACCAATCGGTGCTCGAGCAGGCCCAGGTAAAGTAATCCCACCCAAACTCCGATCATAGTGCCCGAGAAACTCCGTTTTTCGGGCACGTCGTCTCTGTGCCTCGAATCGGGGGGCTACACGCGCGTAGCGAGAGTTCCATCTGGCTCCACTCAGCCGGGTCATGCCATAGTAGAGCAATGAGGCCATCCTTACGCTCTCTCCAGCATCCTTTGCGTTTGCCGCGTTCGATCCTGCCCATCCTGCTCTCCGCCTGCAGTCCAGCCCTGATCGCGCAGCAGCCTGTTCCGACCGGCCTGCAACCGGGCTTCAACGCCATCCGCGAAAGCGATCTACGCTCCAATCTGACGTTCATCGCAGGCGATGGTCTCGCAGGCCGCATGTCGCTTCAACCCGGAGACGATGCGGCCGCCGAATGGGTCGTCTCTGAGTTCGCCAAGGCAGGCCTCCAGCCCGCAGCAGCCGATGCCTCCGGCAAGCCCTCCTTTCTGCAGCCAGTCCCGCTCATCGAATACAAACCCGACGCCTCGGCAACCTCGCTGAGTCTCTCTCGCAAAGACGGCGCGCAGCAGCAATGGCACGCCCCCGCAGTCACCGGCGCATTTCGCAGCAACGTCGACATATCCGGAAGCCTCGTCTACGTCGGCTACGGAATCACCGCCCCCGAACTCAACTACGACGACTACGCCAACGTCGACGTCCGAGGCAAAATCGTTCTACTCATGGAACACGAACCCCAGGAGGATGATCCGAAGTCGATCTTCAACGGCACCGGCAACACCCGCTATGCCACCAGTCACGTCAAGCTTCTGAATGCACAACGGCATGGCGCAATTGCCGTTCTTCTCATGCAGGAACCAAACGCAACCCACGTCCCAACGTCAAAGCGGCTCGCCAACGTCCTCGCAGGAGTCACGACCAAGCGCCTGACCCCGATCCCCCTTCAGGCCATCGTCAACGACGAGGTCAGCATATCGCTGATGAACATACAGCCCGCCGTCGCTGACGAGCTTTTGAAGAACTCCGGCGCTACCGCGAAAGAACTGCAAACCTCGATTGACCGCGACCTGAAATCGCACTCACGCGAGATCGCCGGAGTCGAGCTGCATCTGCAGACAAAGAACAGCTCCACTCGCACCGCCACCACCTACAACGTCGCAGGCCTCGTGCCCGGCAGCGACCCCGCTCTCGCGGCGGAGACTCTCATCGTCAGCGGCCACCACGATCACAACGGCGCGTCGGAGGTCGAAGACCAGAACGGCCAACAACACCTCGACATCTGGCACGGCGCAGACGACAACGGCTCCGGCACCGTCGGCGTCGTCGAACTCGCGCACGCCTTCGTAGCGAATCCCGTCAAACCAAAGCGCTCGATCCTCTTCGTCGTCTTCGCGTCGGAAGAGCGCGGCCTCCTCGGCTCCTACTACATGGCGCAACATCCCCTGCGTCCGCTCGCGACAACCCGCGCAATGGTCAACTTCGACATGATCGGTCGCGACGAGAAGCCAAGCCCGCAGACCGACGGAGTGATGGAAATCCCCGCCGACACCACAAACCGTCTCAATCTCGTCGGCACGCTCTACTCACCCGACTTCCTTCACACCGTCCAACGCGAAGACGAGTACATCGGCCTCACTCTCGACGACCGCTTCGAGCGCGACACCGCTCTCGGCATCTTCTTCCGCTCCGACCAATTCCCTTTCATCCTGCACGACGTTCCGGCACTCTGGTTCTTCACCGGCTTCCACCCGGACTACCACCATGTCAGCGACACCGTCGACAAGATCGACTTCACCAAGATGACCAGGATCGTGCGCCTCAGCTACCTCACGCTCTTCGCCATCGCAGACGAAAAACAAACGCCGAAGTTCGTCGCCAATCCAGCGCTGGGCAAATAAGCCTCCGCGAACTCCATTGACGTTTGACCTCAAGTCACAACATGGATGTCAGTTCGCGGTCTTTTGCGGAAGTAAATCGAAGACCAGGTTTTCGATCGCGCGATTCAAACCCGATGCGCCATGTTCGCGAACCTATCGCATTTCGGCGGCTCTAACTGGATCATCGCTTGCGGAAGCCACGACCATGCCCCGCACACCTTCGGAACTGGGCGTTCTTTAGGCTTCCTCATCAGATCCGAGGCCGTGATTCCTTTCCGTACATTTTCACGAGCCCCCCGAAGATTCTCGAACAGGTTCGCAAGATCCCAAATCACCCGGAAAGCTCCGATTCAGCGGCAGCCGTCGGCCAGATTTCCATCCGGATTTACGGCGTAGATATCCGGCATCGTCCAGATATTTTGACTTCCACGGCTCCAGAATAGCTTTGCATTGACATAGAAGGAATCGCGGAGATTGTGAATCTCCGCGACGTTCACAAGCGCTTCTTCCGGAGCACCGATCTCCCGGACATATTTGTTCCAGGCGTCGGCGATGCGTTGCTCGGGAATCCGCTTTGTGGGATCGCTTGCAGATTGATACTCGGCCACTACAGACGATCGCGAATTGCGCCCGCCGCCCACTGCGGCGGCAAGTCGTCTGCGAAGATCGCGGCAATCATCTCCACAAACTTGCGCGAATCGTCGAGCGACTGTAGATGTCCGGCGAGCTCATTCATCTGTATTGCGCGTTGCCGATGAATCTCATACGGGGAACTAGCTTGGGGCACATCGCCTACGCGCTGCTGGGCAAAGAGGAGCGACATCGGAATCAGGGCCATTGCCAAGAGCTTCAATTTCCTGTTCATGACCAAACGCCCTCGATCGGAATTGAAGGGAATGACTCTGATTCGACCTGACAAGACTATAGCGACGAAGTAAAAGTGATCAGGAAAAGATCTTTGGATATGCCAACAGCTGAGCACCGAGGCCGGAAAATAGGGCTGAAACACGCCCGGCAAAAATTATTTCTTCAATTTCCGCCCAAAAATCGCATGTCAAGCCCCAAAACGACCTAAGTCACTCAAACAAAACAAGATCGGGTTTGAAGTTTAGTTTCACTCAATCGGCTATACTTTAAATAGAGATCACAAAGCAGAGATCAAACCAAGCCCCGGCCAAAAGCCGGGGCTAAGTTATTGATATAGGCTAATTTGGCAACAACCCCTTTGTTATGACGATTTTACAATGCATCACGTCCCCTAACTCATTGAAAGGAGCGAATTTACAGCTGGGCAATGGGGGGTACTCCAACGGGTACAGAGCGAAACGACCGCACGATTCAGTCGCGGCTCTTGTATCCCATACCCGCCAGCACACCCCGCATATAAGCGAAGCTGGCCATGGCGCCCGGCATTGGATCGTCAGCATGAACCTCATATTCGAGATCCACAAAGCCCTTGTAGTTGATCGCAATCAGGGCCTCGAATATCTCGCGGATCGGCAGGATTCCCTCACCGACGGAGACCTGGCTCTCCTTGCTCGTGAAGCTGGTCAGGTCCTTGGCATGCATGTTGTACAGTCGCGGTCCCACCTCGTGGATGGCCTTGACCACATCAGTGCCCGCACGCACCGTATGCCCGATATCGATGCAGCACCCGATGCGCGAATCGTACTTCTGCACTCCCTTCAACACATCCAACGGGGAGTGCCACAACTTGTCCTCCGGACCATGATTGTGAATGGCAAGACGGATGTCGTACTCCTTCACAAACTTTTCGATGCGCGGAAGAGTTTCAGGCGCAGGGTCGCCGGCAACGATGACTGAGATACCCGCACGCTTGCAATACTCGAACTTGCTGCGAATATCGTCGTCTTCGTCCTTTGGAAAGTAGATGGTTCCGGCAGCATGCAGCTTGATGCCCGCCGCGGTGTAGTCAGCAACCGCTTTGGCCTCCTCCTCCGGATTCATCGGAAGATGGTCTTTGACGTCCTTCGCATTCAGCGCGTTGACGTTCAGCTGCTTCATGTAGCCGATCATCTGTGCGCGGGTGAAGTTGCGAAAGGTGTAGCTCGCCAGCCCAAGATGGATCGGCGAAGGCTTCCCCGACGCCGCTGTTGGCTGCGCCAATAAAGGGATGGCGCCCTGCGTGACGCTCGCTGCCGCGATGAGCGCACTAGACTGCACGAAGTTGCGACGTGAGAAGGTTTTTTTCATGAAAGATCCGTTGCTCGCCTGTCCTTAAATAAGTTGACTCATCAATTCATTTGATTCGCGTTTTGCTGAGCGCCTTAGAGATGCGGCGCCCAGCCCTTCTCGTACTCGCGACCCCAGTACTTCATGGCCTTTGCGTCGTCCTGAATCTTCCCGTCCTTCGTGTCGAGACACAATTCGCGATTTACTTCCCACGCAACGTTGGAAAGTTGAAGCATCGTAACTGCGACGTTTCCAACCGCGATCGGCGCATTGAGCTTCTCGCCCTTGCGAATGCCCGCGATAAAGTTGGTAAAGTGCAGATCCGTCATAGAATCGCGGCCGGTGAGGTCAGAAGACGAGGTTTTCTCCTTACTAGCCTTGAATTCGCTGGTCTTGTTTCCCTTCAGGTCGAAGACCTCGTAGCCATCACGATCGACCAGCACCGTTCCAGTCGTCCCCACAATCGTTGATCCTCGATCGCGATCGTAGTATTTCATCCCATTGCAGCATTTGCCCTCCCACGAGATCATCTTGTCCTCGTAGTCGAAGCTGGTCATCAGCGTGTCGTAGAACTGCCAATCGTCCTTGAACTGATATCTCCCGCCCGTCGAAGTGATCCGGCGCGGAAAGTCGACGCCGAGCGCCCATCGGCAGACATCGATCTCATGCGTGCCGTTGTTCAGCGTCTCACCAGTTCCCCACGTCTTGAACCAGTGCCAGTTATAAGGCTGCACATTGTCCTTATAGGCCACGCGAGGCGCGGGACCTTGCCAAAGATCCCAGTCAAGCTGCGCCGGAACCGCCACTTCCTTCCCGACTCCAATGGACTTCCTGACGTTGCTGTACCAAGCCTTGGCAAAGTAAGCCCTTCCAACAATCCCATTGTGTATCTTGTCCACGATCTCGATGGTGTGAGGCGAAGAGCGTTGCTGCGTCCCCATCTGCACCAGCTTCCCGTACTTCTGCTGCGCCTCTACCAGGAGCGCACCTTCCGCAGGGTTGTGGCTGCACGGCTTCTCGACGTAGACATTCTTACCCGCCTGCAGCCCGGCAATGGCCATCGGAGCATGCCAGTGATCAGGAGCAGCGATGGTGATGGCGTCCACATCCTTCTTCTCAAGGATGTGGCGAAAGTCCTTATCGGTCGCAGGAGCCTCACCCATCTCTTTTTGCGTCGCATCAGCGAATTTCTTAAGAATATTGCTATCCACATCGCAGACGTACGCGATCCGTGCGGCACTCTTGTTCGCCTTGAGAGCGGAAAGGTGCGCATACGCGCGTCCATTGAGACCGATCACCGCAAAGTTGAGCCGATCGTTCGAGCCCATGATCTGACCGTAGCTCTTCGCCGTCGATCCGACAGCCAGTCCAACCGCACTTACCGCAAGAGTGTCGAGAAACTCACGCCGTGTAACCATTTTTTTCTCCTTCAAAAACATAAGACTCTTTGTCTGACCGAGGAGCTTCTTCAGCACAGATGATAAAGGTATTCCATTAGTGAAGACGTTGACCAAGGAAGTTAAGTTGGTGCGTGACGTTAAAAAGTTCCCGAATCTTCCAGACACTTCTTCATGCCCGCCCAGCTGACGCGTGTGGAGGCTTCAGGCGTGCCAGCGCCGCGCCAATGCGTCTCCAGGCAAACAGCGTCATGGTAGCCGGCCGCTTTGAGAGCGCGAAACTGTGCAGTCCAATCGATATAGCCTTTGTCCACCGGCGACCACACGATTTTGCCGGAGGCGTCTTTCACAGCATTCTTACAGTGGCAATGGCGAATGCGATTCTTGGGCAGGGTGTCCCACCCTCGAGGAAAGGCATCCATCTCACCACGCATTACGGCATTTCCGGGATCCCAGTTGAGGGCGAAGTGCGGAGACTGAATTGCACCAAGTACTTTGGCGGCTTCGCGGCCGGTTGCCGTATTGCAGGCAAACTCATTTTCAATGACGAGAAGAAGCCCTTCCTTGCCGACAATCTCAGCAGTCGTGCGAAGCTTCTCATTGATGGCTGCGCGGTACGGAGCTACGTCGTCAAGCCGCCAGAAATCAAAACAACGAATCTTGTTCGTCTTGAACTGCTTCGCCAACGATATGCTGCGTTCAACCACTTCGTCCTGATGTTTATAGGCGACTTCGTCGGCGCCGTGCATGTCCTTCTTGGAGCCGTACTGAGATTTGGGGGCGCCGGGCCAGTCGACCTTGAACAGCGGGCTTGCGATGTCGGTGACCTGTAGTTTGTATTTGGCCAGAATCTTTTGAGCCTCAGCTATCTCGGCATCTGACGAAGTCTGGAGGTTCTTGCCCCACATCTCGCGGAGTTCGACCCACTGCAGGCCGAAGTCGTTCGCGATCACGGAGCAAGCATGGTCAAAATCCTGAGAGATTTCGTCGGAGATAACCGAGATTTTGAAAGGTGATTGCGATGCGGTAGCCATCCCAAGGAGCTGAGGTGCCGCGCAGGCAGCAGCAGTCATTCCTGCTCCTGCAATAAAACTTCGTCTTGAAACGCCCTTCATGTTTCTCCCGTTTCCCGATGACATACCCAAGGTTGAATTGCACTAACTTCATCAATGTTAGATGCCGGTCACCCTAATGCAAGCAGTGACCGGCCAATAAACAAACATTAGCAGACAGCTCTTAGAACATGAATTTCACTGATGCCTGCAGTGTACGCCCGCCACCGATGCTGTTCACCGCGCCTTGGCCGCTGCCCAGAGTAGTAGTGACCTGACCGAAATTGGCCGCTGTACAGCAGTTATTGGAGGTCGGGTTGGCAAACTGTGGTGTATTGGTCAACTGCAATGCGTCAAAACGGGTCTGTAGTGAAGTTTCGCGGTAGAGATTGAAGCTCTTGAAGATCGAGAAGTTGTTCTGAACATATCCCGGTCCGCGGAACTGATTTCTTCCCGAGTTACCCACGCCAACGTTCTGAGCAGTACATATCACTGGGTTTGCTGGAGTACTCGCTGGACATCCGCTCGGGGTTGAAAACGCAGTCGGATCAAACCAGTGATTGTTTCCGCCGCCGACCTGATGAGTCGTGCGGTAAACACCCGTCAGTTGTCCTGTCTGAGCTGTTCCGGGAGTATTGAGGTTCGCTCCGTTTGTCTGAACCGTAAATGGAAGCCCAGTGAGGAATGACAGGATTCCCGATAGCTGCCACCCTCCCAGTACGGCATCCCCTAGTCGGGAATTGAACATACTATGCCCACGACCGAAGGGAAGCTGGTAGGTAAAGGTCTGCTCGAAGTTCACAGTGCGGTCGAAGTCAAGCGGTGCATAGTTTCTGCGTGGGTTGATCCAGAAGAGGAGGCCCCCATCGTCGGGACTGCCGGCTGGTCCGGTATTTGCGATGTAACCCATGCCCTTGCCCCAGGTGAGCGCTGAAGTAAAGGCAAGCCCGTTAGAAAGGCGTTTGTTGAGTGACACCTGCAACGATTGGTAGTTGGACGATTGGCCCATGAAGTATTGACGGGTTTGGCCGGTATGCCCAAACGCAATGTTTTCCGGTTTCGAGTTATTGCCCCCGTTGTACGTGAGGGGCAGATTGATATCCTGGGCGCTTGAAATATCAACTCCGTGATTTCCGACGTACGCGAGTTGCATAGAGAGATTGCCGCGAAACCCCTGCTGCACAACAACGTTCCACGACTCGGCATAGGCATTCTTGAAATTTAAAGGGATATAGAAAAGATCCGAACCCTTCAGGGCACTATTGAGCGGAATGATTCCGTTAGACGGAATCGGAATTGGAACGGGTGCCGGGAATCCCGCCTGGAAGGTGGCTGTAGTAACGCCATCGTTAAGAACGGCCGGACCTAAGGTAGAGCCCACTGGATTGAACGCGTTGTTCGCACGGATAGGATAGTTGTAAGCGTAGTTGTTGTCAGGGAAAGGCATGTAGCTGATGCCGAACCCTCCACGAATGACGGTGTCGTCTGTGACCCGGTAAGCGAAGCCGGTGCGTGGCGCCCAATACCGGTATCGCGTCTCCATACCCAGATTCGAGGGATTGCCGCCAATACCGGCTATGACGAGGGTGCCGTTGGTGGGGTTATAGTTCGAGAAGCCCCCCGCGTTCTTCGGAGTGGCGGGGGGATAGAACTCCCAGCGAACGCCGAGGTCGAGCGTCAGCTTCGGCGAGACCTGCCATTTGTCACTGGCAAAGGCGAAGAACCACCACTGCCGATAGGCAGGAAAGAATGTGTTGAGGTCGCGGCCCGCCTGGCTTGGCACGTCAAGGAGGAAGCTGGCGACGTTATTTGCAGCGTTGGTGGCGGCCCCAGACTGTGAGGTTTGCAGATTCTGGAAGGTGTAGGCACCACGCGGACTGAAGGTCTGGTCCTGCAGCAGATCATCGCGAATGCGACGAAGGTCGCCGCCAAACTTCAGTGTGTGGTTACCGATGATCTTGGTCCAGTTGTTGACAAAGTCGATGTTCGACTCGCCTCGGATCCACGGCACGGAAGCTGAATAACCAATCAAGGGGCCCGAGAAAGGGCCATTGAGAGTCACGGCTATTTGCCCGCTCGTGAATGGCTGCCCCGCGATGTTCACGCCAGGCACACCCAAAGTGGTTGCGTCGTTCGAGCCGTAATTGATCGGTGTCGCATTGTTGCGCAGGTGAGCGACACCAACTCGTGCCTCAGTGAATAATGTCGGGGAAAAGACGTGGTCGTAATTCACACCCGTACTGTAGGCCGTTTGGACACCATTGGCTTCAAAACCGCCGCCACCCGCGGGTCCGCCATAAAACGATCCAAAGGCCGGAGCCTGGAAGGTATTGACTTGCTGCCAGCTGTAGCGGCCGCTTAGGTGGTTCCGCTCATTGATCCCCCAGTCGATTTTTATATCGAAGCTGTTTGTGCCCTTGGTGAACGGAAGATTGCTTGTGTAGTTGTTGGTTGGACTTGACAATGGTGCGTTCGGATTAAGTATCCCGTTAGTCGCAGCCGCGGCGTTGACCCCTTTCAGGATGGCGAGTGAGATTGGATTAACGCGGCTGAAGGGAATCTGATTGTTCGGGAATGGTGTACGTTGATGCCCAGGGCCGGTTCCATTGCCATCTCCCGTGGCAGGGTCATAGACTTGACCGCCCGGAAGGGCTGCGCTCAGATCGATATTGCCTTGTGCATTCGGCGTGTAGTAACGTGCATCCGGAATTGTAAAAGTGTTGCTGATCTTCTCATGGTCCGAAGTCCCGAGATAGTCACCAAAGAAAAACAGCTTGTTTTTGATGATGGGACCGCCGATGCTGCCCCCGTAATAGTTGTAGGAAAGGTGCCCGAGCGGCCCGCCAAAGTAAGAACGCGCATTGACAGCGCTGTTCTGAATAAATTCGAAAGCCGTTCCATGGAAATTATTAGAACCCGACTTCAGAGTGACGTTGGTGACGGCCCCGATAGCGCGGCCGAGTTCCGCTTCGAAGTTATTCGTCGAAATGTCAACGGATTGGATGGCATCCACCGGAGGAATGATGATCTGGAGAAGTCCGGTGCGCTCATCGTCGTCGATGCCTTCAATCTGATACAGATTGCCCATGCGAGGCATACCGTTCGCCTCTGTCTGCAATGAACTCGCTGCATTGAAAAACTGTGAGTGCTGGTAGGTCGCAGGCGCCATGCCAGGAACTGTATTGAGAAGAGACTGGAAGTTGCGATTGGTGCCGAGAGGCAGCTCGGCAACTTGCCTCGCTTCGATCTTTGTGCTGATATCGGCGCGATCTGTCTGGAGCAAGGCGGGCGCTGTCGTTACCAGTACCTCCTCCGAGACACTGCCGGTCACCATTTCTACGTCAACACGTGTCGATGAGTTGCTGAGCAGGTCGATATTCTGATGCGTGTCCTTCTTGAACCCCTTTGCCTCTGTCGTAATGCTATATTTGCCCGGCGGCACATCGGGGAACGTATAGTTACCGCTATCGTTGGTTACCGATTCATGGATCAAGCCGGTTGCGGTCTCTGTCGCCGTAACCTTCGCACCGGGAACAGTTGCGCCCGTCGAGTCCGTTACCGTGCCGAGCAGTGTTGCATTGACCGCTTGACCGAAAAGTGAAGGAGAGAGACTGAGAACGAGAAGCGCGACGATACATCTAAAACGTTTTAGTGATATCACGTGAGACCTCCGGAAGATGAGTCAGTTTCAGGCCCAATAGTTCTATTGTTTGAAGAGCGAACGAACGGTATCAGGGTCAGTTCTCAATAGTCAACCAAATTATGATGAATCTCGTTCTGAGCACCACAGATATAAAAGAGGCTAGACCACATCACATCTCCGGCTCCCGGGCACTGCCGATACCGCCCCTCAACATTCGCTGGGAACTCGCTGCCGGACGGCAGGATACCGAAAGAAGACTGGCTGTTTCTCGGGCATTCCGACACCAAAGGCATTCAACAGGTAGTACCGGACGGAGCGTCAGCGGTCGGAACGTATTAGCCCCTCTACGAGGGGATTGGATACGGTATTCGACTGTTGTACGTTGGTTGCATGAGACCACTCCCGCCTTCCTCTAGAGTTCATAGGATTTTTCTGCGCCACAACGTCTTGTTAACTCAGTTGTTAGTCTTTTCCTTTTTTCTGGCGTCAACCTCTGCTGCATTTGCTCAACCAACCCTCGCAAAGCAGGCAAACGACGAAGACTATACAAGGAAGATCAAGGATTACTTGTCCGACCCGCGCTTTACAACGGAATTGGTCGATCACCTGCCCGCATCGTCCAGGGTGCCCAGTCCTTTGAAGTTTCTGGGATCAATGCCCGGGCAGCCAGGCGAACTGTATTACAACGCCGACATCAATCGGTACTACGAGGAGTTGGCAAAGGATTCGCCGCGTGCAAAGTTCTGGAAGCTTGGCATGAAGTCCGAAGAGGGACGCGACATGGTAGTGCTTGCGATCGCCAATGAGGAGTCGATCAAAAACCTTGAGAAGTACAAGGCCGACCTGGCGGCGCTCACCGACTCCCGCAGGACTACCGAAGAGCAGGCACAAAAGATCATCCATACGAGCAAGCCAATCTATTGGATTACGAGCGGGATCCACTCGCCGGAGACAGGCGGTCCGCAGATGTTGGTGGAACTCGCGTATCGGTTGATCGTAGAAGAGACGCCGTTCATCCAGGCAATTCGGAACAACGCGATTGTGTTCATCACGCCGGTGGTTGAGACCGATGGCCGCGACAAGGAAGTGGATACCTACTACTACGGTAAGGTAACCAAGAAACCACGGCCGCCATTGATGTACTGGGGAAAGTATGTCGCGCATGACAACAATCGCGACGGAATGGGTCAGTACCTCCACTTGACCCAGAACATTACGGCGGGAGTGTTGGACTGGCACCCCACCGTGCTGCACGATCTCCACGAAGCACAGTCGTACCTCTACGTTTCGACCGGAACGGGACCGTACAACCCGTCGCTGGATCCAATTGCTGTCGATGAATGGTGGATGCTGGCCGAAACCGAGATCATGGAGATGACCAAGCGTGGTGTTCCCGGCGTCTGGACTTACGGTTTCTACGACGGATGGGTCCCCAACTATCTCTTCTGGATTGCTGAGACCCACAACTCGTTCGGGCGGTTTTACGAGGTCCAATCCTACGGACCGGATGTGACAGAGAAGCTGCAACTGCCGTCAACGACGACCAGCCGCGAGTGGTACCGCCCAAATCCTCCGCTTCCAACCGTAAAGTGGGGTCCGCGAAACAACACAAATATTCAGGAATCTGCGATCCTTCTGGCCTTGAACAAGGTTGCCAACGAGAAAGAACTCTATCTGGAAAACTATTGGCTGAAGAACAAACGTTCGGTCCAAAAAGGAAAGGACGGCCCGGTCTACGGATGGGCGATTCCAGCACAACAAGCTCATCGCGTGAACGCTGCGGAGATGGTGAACGATCTGCGTCACCAGGGGGTAGAGGTCGAAATCGCCGGCAAGGATTGTAGCTTCGGTACCGTCAAGGTCTCGACGGGCGACTACATCATCCGCGCTGATCAGCCCTATCGCACATTGGTGGATCTCTACTTCAGCCTGCAGAACTATCCTGTGGCGAACCCACTTCCCTACGACGACACGGGCTGGACAATGCCCTTGATGCGGAACGTCACAGTGAAGAAGGTGACGGACAAAACGCTTCTCAATCAACAGATGTCCATGGTCGCCAAAGATGTCGAGGTGCCGGGCGTTATTCAGGGAATAGGCGACGTCGTTGTCGTCGAGAACACGACCGATAATGTACTGGCGACTTTCCGATTCAAGAATGTGGACACGAAGATAGAGGCCGCCGAAGAGGACTTCGATCTCGATGGCCATCACCTGCGCGCAGGCGCATTTGTGATTCGCAACGGAAGTGACGCGAAGGTTCGAGCGTCCATTCAGGAGCTCGGACTCACGGCCTATGCGACCTCTACCACTACCGTGAAGACGCACCCATTGACCGTTCCTCGTATCGGCTATGTGCATTCATGGCAGAGAACGCAGGATGAAGGGTGGGTACGTGCTGCACTCGACCGCTATGGTGTGCCTTATACCTATTTTGCCGATCAGAAACTCCGCGAGGGGAATCTTCGTGACAAGTACGACGTAATCGTCTTCCCGAGCATCGGCGGCAGCTCGGTTTCGCAGGTAAATGGAATACCAAAGACGGGACCGGATGCGATTCCGTACAAGAAGACGAAGTTGACACCGAATCTCGGTGTCGAAGACTCGAGCGACGATATTCGCGGAGGCATGGGCATCGAAGGATTGGCAGAGCTGGTGAAGTTTGTGCAGGCCGGAGGAACCCTGATTACGGAAGGATCGACGACCACGATTCTGCCCGATTACGGCATTACGACTCGGATCAGCGTCGAGCATCCAACGACGTTGTATGCCAAAGGAGCATTGATGCGTGGGATTATCTCTGACAAAAAAAGTCCGATCGTGTACGGATATACGGGCGACCAGATGCCGATCTACTTCAGCCAGGATCCCGTGTTGAATGCTCGCGGGGGCGGAATGCGCGCGGCAGCTGCAGTGCCGGGGGTTGGCGCGGACATCACGCCCAATGCAACGCCCATCGCACTGTCACCGTACGACGCCGACGACAAGATCGTAGAGCCGAAAGAACTGCCGTCGCAGAGCAGCGATGCCGAAGCAGCTCGCCAGGCGATACGACAGTTCGGCGGTGCGGAGGACACCTCCGCCCAGCCCAGAGTTGTGCTCCAGTTCCCTGCCAAGGCAGACCAGATTCTGCTCTCCGGAGAGCTGGCCGGCGGTCAGGCGCTCACCAACCGAGCACTCGCGCTCGACCAGCCAATCGGCCAGGGGCACGTTGTGATGTTTGCGTTGCGGCCCTTCTGGCGTTGGCAGACCCAGGGAACCTATGCCCTGGGCTTCAACACGATTCTCAACTGGGACCATCTGGATGCCGGTAAGGACGCAGGCAAGAAGGAGAATAAGCCTCAGCCAACCTCCTCGAATTAGAGCGCGGAATCAACCTCTAGCTGTCCCGCCTATCTTTGGTCGTTTACCGGCGCGCGGGGCAGCCTCAGGAGTGGGGGGGGCCCTTCCGGAGGTTACCCCCCGCTATCTCGCTAGAAGTCGAATGATTGTAATGAGATAACGAGGAGGGTTCCGTCAAAATCGTGCAATCAAAGGGGTTACAGCTAAAATAGTCTTTCTAAAAGACTTAGCTGAAATAACGAAAGCCCACGCGTAGGCCGAGGGCTTTCTTGATTTCTATTTTAAGTATAGCGGATTCAGTGGAACTAACCTGCGAACTCTATTCTATTTGGTTTGAGGAATTTAGATTGATTGAGGGCTTGACATGCGATTTTTGGGCGGAAAACGCGAAAAATAAATCAGGGACGAGGCAACAGCAATAGAATCAGCCGCTTCGCCTGCGTGCGTCGGCATGGCAAATCTAAATCAAAGAGATCTTGAAGCAGAATCGGCTTGGCTGCCAAAGGATCGGGCGACACCTAAGGTGTCGCCCGATCAGGTTAGCTAGATCCGATCAGAAGAGGATGCGTCCGCCGACCTGAATCACACGGTTGCCGAAACTGCCACCGGCAATGGAGCCAGTGATGTGTCCGAATAGGTTAGGACCAGAAGTCATCGTGGCGTTGGGTGCAGGCAGGTTGGTTAGGTTGAAGACGTTGGTTGACTCGCCACGCAACTGGAACCTCCACCGTTCCGTGATCGCGAAGTCACGGAAGAGCGAGGCGTCAATGCTGCGACGACCCGGGGCATCCAGAGCATTCTGCCGTACAGTACCGTCAGAGTTAGCCGGGCCGGCGCCGTTTTGCGGGCAGGCAGGATTGCTGCCTGTCGCCGTCGTTACCGCAGCGTTGTAGATACAGAACTGGGAGAGATCGGTCCAGTTCGTCATCATTGCAGCGCGTGAGTGTCCGTTGTTGTTGACGTGAGGAATGACACCGGGAGCGGCATTCGGACGGTCATTGCTGACTCCATCCTGGTTGACGTCGCCGCCCTGAGTGATGTTGTAGGGGTTGCCGCTCTGGACGCGGAAGATCGAGGTAATCGTCCAGCCGTTGACGACAAAACGCATCGCACGGTTATCGATACCGTAGTTCGGCTTGTAGACGAAGGAGATCGCCGACAGATGGCGTTGATCGAAATCCGATCGTTGCCGATCGAGGTATTTGTTGCGATTGTCCTCAGGCATTGATCCTGTGCTGTTGCCCGTGTTGCCCGGCGTATCGAGATCTTCGCTCTGCAGCGACTTTGACCACACATAGAAACCCTGGATGCTGAATCCATGTATGAGCCGCTGTTGAGCCGAGACCTGAAGTCCGTTGTAGTTCGCGCTCTCCGACGACTGAATCTGCGAGATGCTCGAAAGCTGTGGGTTCGCTGCACTAGTCCCCGCATAGGACACGTTGTTGAAGGGACGACGGTTGTTTACCGCTCCACTGGTGTTGGCGTATCCGCAATTTTGAGTAAGGTCCGTGCAGGAGGCCCCTCCCGTTCCCGCGGGGGTAAGGTTGAAGACCGGATAATTGATGTCCCACTCGATCGGCAGCTTGCGCGAAAGCGAAGCCACATAATTCGCTGTAATCGCGAAGCTGTTGGTGAGTTGCTGCTGTATACCGAAGTTGATCTGGTAAGCCTCGGGCCAGCGGAAGTTCGGGTCAATCGAGATCAGAGCCGCCGGTTTGACAACAAACTGCGGATTCTTCGGATTGTAGATAAACGGATAGGGCGAATGGCCCACTCCGCCCGCTATGCAGGCTGCATCGCCGTTGCAGAAGTCCTTCGGGTCCGTCGTATACGGATTCGAGACATGGATCACATTGCTGAACGAAGGACGGCCAGAGAACGGCTCGCCGTTGGAGGAATAGGTAAAGAGATTGCCGCCGACCGAGCCATAGAAGATACCCGCTGCGCCGTGAATCACGGTGCGGCCATCCGCATACGGAGTCCATGCGAAGCCAACACGCGGTGAGACGTGGTCGTAGCGATTAGCCACGCCGCCCGCCGGTACGCCCGGATCGCCAGGAATCAAAATACCTTTCGGCATGGAAGGAGCGACCGTGGACTGCGCCCCTGGCACAAATTGCATGATCATCCGCTGCGTGTCGGTCGGCGTCGTCTGAATGTCGTACCGGACACCGAGGTTGAGTGTCAGGCTCGGACGGAGGCGCCAGTCGTCCTGCGCAAATACGCCATAGTTGAAGTAGTTCGCGTTCGCATACACCGGCACGTCCTGGCCCATCGAATTGGGCGAGCCGAACAAGAAGTCCGTAATCGCAGCCGAGGAACGATTCGCGACATTGGTGTGCGCCGTGAATCCGAAGACGCCGTAGTCGTTCAGCGTCGTCTGCTGAGCATCGTTCTCACGATTCGCTTCGCCGCCGAAGTACAGCGTATGCTGCCCTTTCGTGATGCTGACAACATCGCGGATCGCATACACATTGCTTCCGGTAACCGGACCCGTAATTGCGTTGCCTGCTGTGAACCAGCCGGTGACCTGCAGTTGAGGACGGGAGCAGCCCGCTTCGCCCGCTGCCGTGCAGATGGAACCGTTCGGGAGCTGCTCGGCAAAGGCCGATCCGTACTTCGCGAGGCTCTCACTGGGCGACGGCACGCGGCCGCCGATCAGGCGAGTGTAGTTCAGCATCAGCTGATTGATCGTGTTGTTGTTGACCGTCCAGGTATGCGCGATGTTGGCCTCATGCTGGGCAAACTTGTAGTCATGCACCACCCAGCCCAGAACGTTGTTGCCCGAGGGATTCACCACAAAGTCGCCCGTCTGATGGAAGTAGCTGAGCGCCAGTCGTTGCTTCGCCGTCACTTGGTAATCGCCCTTGTAAAGTTGCTCGTTCGTCTTTTGGTTGAACGGGCTGAAGTCCTGGCGTTGATAGTTGGCGGCTTGGGTTGAAGTAGGAATCAGGCCAGCCTTGACGATACCCATGATGGCCGGATCAAACAGGCTCGCAGGACAGATATTCTGCCCGGGATTGGGCCCGTTAGCCGCGCCGCACCACGCACTCGCCTTTGGCAGATAGGGATTGCAGGCCCAGAACTTGCTGGCAGACTGGGCCGCCACAGTGCATTTCGTAGCGTCCGAGGGGGCCGCCCCTGTAGGTGTGTTCTCCGTGAAGTTGCCGGCCAACATCGCCGCGCTCGGCACGGTCGGATTGAAGATGTTCGCTGCGATAAACCGGAAGCCTGCATACGAGAAGAAGAAGAACAGCTTGTCATGCACGATCGGCCCGCCAATCGTACCACCGAATCGGTGCTGGTTGTACGGCGTCTTCTGCGAAGCAAGGTGAGTCGTCGCGTTGAAGTTTCTGTCGCGGAAGAACTCAAAGGCCGAGCCGTGGAACTGGTTCGTGCCCGACTTCGTCAGCACCGTCACCACGCCCGAAGAGTTGCGGCCGAACTGCGCTGAGTAGTTGTTCGTCTGCACCGCAAACTCGCGAATCGCGTCCGGATTTGGCAGCGGGTTGCCGGTATTACGAACGCCGGTCATGTTGCTGCCGCCGTCAAGGTAATAAGAAACCTGGCCCACGCCCGAGTCGGTCGAACCATTGATCTTCACATGCTGCTCTGGATAACCAAGCGGGTTGATGACGCCGCCGTTCGCGCCCGTACCAGCATTGTTGTTGTTCTGCACACCGGGAGTAAGATCCAGCAGCGTATAGACGTTGCGATCCACCAGTGGAAGGTTATCGATTTCGACGTTGCTGATCGTGCGGCCCAGAGTCGAGTTGCCGGTATTCAACAGAGGAATCTCCGCCGTCACTTCAATCGTCTGATCAGTGCCGCCGACCGAAAGCGTGAGGTCAAGATGAGCCTCTTCCGTAACGGTCAGCGTAATCCCTCCGCGGTCCAGCTTCTTAAACCCGGTCGCCGCGACCGCAACCTTGTAGGGACCAATCGGAAGGAAGTCTGCGCGATAACCACCGCCGTCATTCGTAACAACGGTGCGAACGAAGCCGGTGTCCGTCTGCGTCAACGTGACGCTCGCCTTTGGAACAGCGGCTCCGGTGGAGTCGGTGATGGTACCAAACATTGTGGCAGTGCTGAGTTGCGCCATACCGCTGGCGCAGAACACGGCTGATAGAAGTAGCAGAAAGGAGAGCTTCCAACTATGGGATAGTAGGTTTGTAGACATTCTTCGGCCTCTTGAGTTAAGCGTTTGTCTTATTCTTTTTTTGGTATCGAGGCCGAACGATAGTTCGTTCAATGAACAATTGTCAAGAATTTTTGTGAGCTCTTTCGGAAAATCGCAGGGAATGGACCAAAATGGGTCACTCTCCCATCCTCAAACTGCTCCCGCGATGCCGGACACTACTCATTACACCAGTCTCATACCACTGCGCCGCTCGCGCGCTGTGGCGATTCTCAATCGGATCCCGGCAATCTGGCCACCCACCCCTCAGCCAACCTTGCAGATTATCGATTCAGCTAAGCACGAACAGCAGACGGAAAGTCGATGGCGTCGCACAGTGGATGAGTTGCCATGGCCTCCTTTACCACGCGACGGGCTTCGGCAAGCTCGGCGCCAACCAACTCCATGCGGGGCCCACGCACACGAGCGCTGCCAACCCCTATTTCTTGTTCATCACAATTCCGGGGGTCAACTCCATCGCACTGCATCCTGCAGCGTTCACAACATGTCCCGCCAAGACCCGTGTTCGATCTCCCAACAAAACCGTACTCCCGTCAATCGAGACCAAGTTGCAGTCCGTGAATAACGCTCCACTTTCTGCGACGCCGCGCAAGAGTAATTGTGCCGCTGTTGGCGGATAGATTACCCCGTCCCCCAACACCCGTAGCGCCCCGGCCAGTGGCAGTTTCAGATTTGGCTCCGCCTCCGCAAGCGCAGCGCCGCCCAAAATCTCACACGCCAGCCCCCGCAGAGCGGTAAAGCTCATACTTGCGCCGCACCTCCCTCATCTCCTCGTCGTCAGCGGCAATCCACAATGTGCCCCCGACAACTCCCCTCTCCAACACGGCGACCAGCAGTCCTTCCTTCATCGGAAAATAAGCGCACGCCGCACCCACAATCCCCGCCCAACCACCAAAACATCATAGGCAGACTGCGAGGGAAGTCACGAGATCCCCCAACGAAACGGGTCGTTTTCCGCGAAAACAATTTCGCTTCTCCTGTAACGTAAGCCTCACCCTTAATCGACGGAATCACCTGTTCGTCCTTCACTGAAGCGCTTCCGTCAGAGTACGTTTCCAAATGTCCCTTCCTGCAGCCAGACCTTGCCTGCGGGCAGGTGACCATCTGCATAGAGACAAGCCATCTTGGCGCTGGTTCCCGTTCCACAGGGCGACCGATCGTAGGCATTGCCGGGACAAAGAACAAGGTTTCTGCTGTTGCCTCCGCCGCCTCCGGGCCCCAAACAATTCGATGTGGTCAATCTCGGCCCATCTTTTCCAGTGATGCCATCGCGTACTAGAGCAGCCTTGATTGCCTCCGCACAGCTGGATAGCTCGGGCATTGGCAAACGAGAGGGAAATCGCCGGAATATTCGCAAGGAAAAACCAGTTGCCGCCCCACCCCACATCTTCCATCACCACCCCGTACCCCGGAACCGTCACCGAGACATCCTTATGCAACCGGTACGCCGGCACATTTTCAACCGTCACCTGTCCGGAGGCATGCAGTGTGGTTGTCACCACGCCCGATGGCGTCTCGATTGCTAGGCTCCCCGAGGGTAGGTATTGGGATTTTGGATTTGCCAAAGACCTGCGTCATTGACTACATTGTCGATCATTGAAACTAGGCATAAAATTCGCCACCACAATAAATAATCTCTTCGTGGGAACTTGCCGCAAACTTCAATCGTCCAAAGGATTAATACCGTTCAGGAAGGCACTACACATATCCGCGATTAACCAGTTAGACAGGAGCCGCACAAAATGCAGATGGATGGTCTCAACCGGCGTTCGTTTCTCAAGACAATGAGTTCCGCGGGAATGCTGGCTGCTCTGCCCGAAGCGGCCTTTGGCGGAGGCCATGTCGTCCACGAAGTGGCTGAACCCGGACAGGAGGCCGACGTCAAACCGAAGTACTCCATCAAATTTGCTGTCTGCGGCATGAGCCACGACCACATCCACGGCATGATCGGTGCCGTGCAGCGTGGCGGCGGCGTGCTGGTCGCAGCATGGGGCGGCGAAGAGGACAAGCTGGCAACCTTCAAAAAGCGCTACCCCGACGTCAAGATCGTGGCCACCCAGGACGAGATCATCAACGATCCTTCCATTCAGCTTGTGCTCAGCTCACAGATCGCCAACGAACGCGCCGCCATCGGCATTCGCGCCATGAAGCATGGCAAGGACTTCCTGAGCGACAAGCCTGGTGCAACCACCCTCGAGGATCTCGCTGCGATCCGCAAGACCATCGAAGAGACGAAGAAGATTTACGCCATTTTGTACAGCGAGCGCCTGGAGGTGAAGGCCGCAGTCAAGGCAGGCGAACTGGTCAAGGCCGGAGCGATCGGCAGAGTCATCCAGACGATCAACATCGCGCCACATCAGATCATTCAGGGGCACGGCGGTGACGCAGGCGGCTCCGGCGGGCGGCCCGACTGGTTCTGGAACCCCGTGCAATTCGGCGGCATCCTCTGCGATATCGGTTCGCACCAGGTCGACCAGTTCCTCTACTATTCCGGGTCGACCGAAGCCGAAGTCGCCGAGTCGCAGATCGCCAACATCAACCATCCACAGCATCCTAAGTTCCAGGACTTCGGCGACATGGTACTGCGCGGCAATCGCGGCGTCGGCTACGTGCGGTTGGATTGGTTCACGCCCGACGGCCTCGGCACGTGGGGCGACGGACGCCTCTTCATCCTCGGCACCGAAGGCTACATCGAGGTGCGCAAGTACACCAACGTCGCGGTCAGCAAGCAAGGCAACAATCTCTTTATTGTCGACCAGAAGCAGGCGCGATACATCGACTGCAACAACGTTCCACTCCCATTCGGTCAGCAGTTTGTCGCCGACATCGTGAATCGCACGCACACCGCACAGGATCAGACGCAGTGCCTCCTTGCGGCTGAGCTTGTCATCAAGGCACAGAAAAACGCAAAGCTCGTCACCTTCACAAGCTAGCTGGTGAGGAAGGAGACAGAAATGAAGGACAGGACAAAAACCACGGTATCGTCGCGCAGAACGTTTCTCAAGACATCGCTCGGCGCTGCTGCTGCGGCTGGCTTCCCTACCATCGTCCCATCAAGTGTCTTCGGACAACTCTCTCCCAGCAACCGCATTAACGTAGGCGCGATCGGCGTAGGCCGCATTTCGCGTGGCCACGACCTTCCCGGTATCTGGAAGTACGATCAGGCCAACATCATCGCAGTCTGCGATCTCGACACGAACCGCGTTGAACTGGGCAAGGCACTCATCAACGGCTATTACTCGAAAAAGACAGGCAAGCCTTACGACGGCGTCACCGGCTATCACCACTATCGAGAACTCCTCGCCAACAAAGACATCGATGCCGTCGTCATCAGCACGCCCGACCATCAGCACGCCATCCTCGCCGTCGACGCAGTCCGCGCGAAGAAGGACGTCTACCTGCAGAAGCCCGCGTCCCTGACCATCTCCGAAGGCCGCCACATGAGCGATCAGGTCACGGCCTCGAAACAGATCCTGCAGATCGGATCGCAACAGCGCTCGTGGAAGCAGTTCTATCGCGCCTGCGAACTCGTTCGCAACGGCCGCATCGGCGAAATCAAGCACGTCGAAATCGGATTGCCGGGAGATCCCGCTGGGGGCGATCCCACTCCGATGCCCGTTCCCCCAGGCTTCCAGTACGACGCATGGCTCGGCTCAACCCCGGAGGTCCCCTACACCGTCGATCGCGTCATGCCCATCAAAGGATTCGACCGTCCCGGCTGGCTCCGTGTGGAGCAGTTCGGCGCCGGCATGATCACCGGCTGGGGCGCGCACCACGTCGACACCGCGCATTGGGGCATGAACACCGAGCTAACCGGCCCCGTCGAAATCTGGGGCACCGCCGAGTTCCCCACCTCGGGCCTCTGGGACGTCCACGGAAAATTCCTCACTCACGCGATCTACGCCAACGGCATCACCATGGACATCTCGGGCGACTTCCCCAACGGCATCAAATGGTATGGCACCAAAGGCTGGATTTTCGTCACCCGCGACGAGATGACCACGCCCACCGCAACCGCCGGTCAAACGACAAAGATCGAACCCCTCATGGCCAGCGATCCAAAGATCCTTGATTCGGTCATCGGCCCCAACGAAGTGCATCTCTACCAAAGCGATGATCAGCACGGCAACTGGCTCGACTGTATCAAGACCCGCAAAGCTCCTACTGCGCCCGCCGAGATCGGCCATCGCGCCTGCTCCACCTGCCTCCTCCATCACATCGCCATGAAGACGAAGCGGCATCTCCACTGGGACCCCGCGAAAGAACGCTTCATCAACGACGACGCAGCCAACGCCATGCTGTCGCGCCCGCAGCGCGCTCCTTACGTCATGAGCGTCTAGCGAAGGCATCCTAAAGATGATGGCCACGCCGGCACCAGCGGACGCGGCCTTTTCCTTCAACCTGAAAATCTATACGCCCGGCACCTTGAGCGTGACGCGATAGATGCTGCTGCTCGCGGTAATGTAAAGCGTCTTGCGATCAGCTCCACCCCAGTTCACATTGGATGCCCGCTCCGGAAGAAGAATCGTCCCCAGCGCCTTACCATCCGGAGAGAAGATCCATATCCCTCCAGGCCCCGAGCCGTAGAGGTTTCCTTCCCGATCAACCTTTATCCCATCCGGCCCGCCAATCCTCGTGTCAGAACTCGCGTCGTAGAAGACCTTCCCATCCGTCAGCGTGCCATCCTGCTTCACGCGATACCGCATCCACACTTTTCGTTCCCCCGAGTTAGCGACGTAGAGGTATTTCTCATCCGGAGAAAACGCAATCCCATTCGGCCGCGGCAGATCCTTGACGAGTAATTGCAACTGATCGCGCGCAGGCGCAGTTCCGGGCTTCTGATCAAACGCCTTCGGAATCCGGTACACGCCACTCACCTGGAGCTCTTTGATCGGGTCGCTGTCACTCTGCGTAGGCAGCCCATACGGCGGATCGGTAAAGTAGAGCGACCCATCCGATTTGTAGACCAGATCATTGGGACTATTCAGCTTCTTGCCTTCAAACGAATCGGCCAACACCGTGACCTGACCTTTCGGATCAAGCGACTCCAGCCGCCAGACATCGCGATGCGCATGGCCCGCCACGGTCAGCCGCCCGCTGCGATCGAGCGTCATGCCGTTCGAGCCCGGCTCCTTGCCACCATAAGGCGCCGACCCTTTGTATCCACTCGGCTGCATAAAGATGCTGACCGTGCCATCCGGCATCAGCTTGCGAATACTATTGCTCGTAATCTCGGCAAACAAGAGATATCCCGCAGGAATCCAGACCGGTCCCTCAACCCAGGTAAATCCCGTAGCCATCCGTTCCATCGTCGCATTCGCCGGAACGATCGCATCGAGCTTGGCATCCAGGCGATCGACCTTCAGTGCAGTCGTCTTCTCATCCACGGCATCACCTTCAATCGCCTTAGAAAAACTGTGGGCATTCCCTCCATCACGAGCGCCGGCATCCACCACAGAAAGGCTCTGGATCAGCACCGCCATCAAAGCGGCGCATTGCAACGGTTTCATGGAAGCCACGGCTCACTCTCCTGAATGTTTTATTCGATATCCCAAAAATATGACAACGGCCCGGTTCATCCTGTAGGCTTCGTCGAAGCTGGCTATATATTGACCTCTGCCATCATCGCCCCAACCCGCTCTTACGGCAATATGGAATTACCACGATGAAGACCGCCGCGCAAAATCCGGCAGACGATTCCCTCGATTCCTCCGCAAGCGCGCTTCGGACGCAATCCGAAATGCGCAAGCGCTGGCTTTACATTCTGCCCGCTGTCTTCATCACTTACAGCCTCGCGTATCTCGACCGCACCAACTACGGCTTCGGCGCCGCCGCCGGTCTCGCCCAAACCCTCAACATCAGCAGCTCCCGCTCCGCGCTCCTCGGCGCTCTCTTCTTCTTCGGATACTTCCTCTTCCAAATTCCCGGCGCAGCTTATGCCCGCCGCCGCAGCGCCCGCCGCCTTATCTTCTTCGCGCTCCTCAGCTGGGGCATTCTCGCCTCGCTCACCGGCGTTATCCGCAACTTCTGGCTGCTCGCATTCGATCGCCTCCTTCTCGGTGCAGCCGAAAGCTTCATCCTGCCGGCCATGCTGATCCTGCTCACGAACTGGTTCACTCGCGCCGAGCGCTCTCGCACCAACACCATCCTCCTCCTCGGCAATCCCGTCACCCTCATCTGGATGTCCGCCGCCACCGGCTACCTCATCCACGCCCTCGGCTGGCAGATGACCTTCATCGTCGAAGGCCTGCCCGCAGTTCTCTGGGGATTCGTCTGGCTCGCCGTCATTCGCGACAAACCAGCGGACGCAGCATGGATGAGCGAAGACACCCGCACGCAGCTCAGCCAACAGCTCGAGCGGGAGCAGTGGCTCCTCCCGCAGGTGGCCAACATGAAGTCCGCGCTCCGCAACCCCAGCGTCATCTGGCTCTGCATCCAGTATTTTTTCTGGAGCATCGGCAACTACGGCTTCGTGCTCTGGCTGCCATCCGTGATCCAGAAGGGTGCCGCGCGCGGCATCGCCATCACCGGCCTGTTAAGCGGCGTTCCATACGCCGTGGCGATTGTCTTCATGCTGCTCGTCTCGCACTACTCCGACCGCAGTTTCCGCCGCAAACGCTTCGTCTGGCCCTTCCTGATGCTTGCTGGAGCATGTTTCCTCGGCTCCTATCTCACCGCTGCCCACAGCTTCTGGTGGGCCTACGGATTTCTCGTCTTCGCCGGCAGCTGCCTCTACGCTCCCTTCGGCCCCTTCTTCGCTATCGTCCCCGAGATGCTGTCAAAAAACGTAGCCGGCGAAGTCACGGCGGTCGTCAACAGCTGCGGCGCGCTCGGCGGCTTTGTCGGCACCTGGTTCGTCGGACTGCTGGCGGCCTACACCGGCAACTCACGTGCCGGCTTCCTCTTCATGTCCATCTCTCTCATCATCGCCGGCATCATCATCCTCTGCCTGCGCGGACCGACAAACGACACCCTCACCACACTTCCCGTCGAACTCGAAGCACCCTAGTCCTAGAGAACCAGGCCGACGCCGTAGACTTAACCCAAACAGGAGCACTCGTCATTCAGGACATATCCCTCACGTCCGTTCTCGAAAGCGCCGACTTCGAGCTCAGCAGCGTCGCCACGCACGCGCCCGGCCCCTCAGGCGTTCTCCCCATCACGACCGAGATGCTCCTCACTCAGCCGTCCGGCAATCTCTTCGGCCTAAGCCAGAACGTCGGCATGGGTTGGGATCCAGCCCGCGTCCTCGGCCCCGAGGTCCTCATCCTCAGCACACACGGCGGCCTTCGCGCCGAAGACGGCACGCCCATCGCTCTCGGCTTCCACACCGGTCACTGGGAGGTCGGCGCGCTCGTAGCCGAAGCCGCACGCGAGTTGAAATCCATGCACGCCGTCCCCTTCGCCGGAGCCTGCACCGACCCTTGCGACGGCCGCACTCAGGGCACCGCCGGCATGCTCGACTCCCTTCCCTACCGCAACGACGCTGCCATCGTCCTCCGCCGCCTCATGCGGTCGCTCCCCACGCGCACCGGAGTCCTCGGCGTTGCCACCTGCGACAAGGGTCTCCCCGCAATGATGATGGCCCTCGCCTCCTCCGGCCCGCTTCCCAGTGTCCTGATCCCCGGCGGCGTTACGCTGCTCCCCGAAAACGGCGAAGACGCCGGCAAGGTCCAGACCATCGGCGCACGCTTCGCCCAGCACCAGATCACCCTCGAATACGCCGCCGAGATCGGCTGCCGCGCATGCGCCACACCCGGCGGAGGCTGCCAGTTCCTCGGCACCGCCGCCACCTCGCAAGTCATCGCCGAAGCCCTTGGCCTCGCCCTCCCACACTCCGCACTCGGCCCGTCCGGTCAACCCATCTGGCTCGACGCCGCCCGCCGCTCCGCCCGCGCCATCCTCCGCCTCAAGCAATTGCACCTTGGAACTCACGACATTCTCACCGACGCTTCCATCAACAACGCCATGATCGTCCACGCAGCCTTCGGCGGCTCCACCAATTTGCTGCTCCACGTCCCCGCCATCGCCCACGCTGCAAAACTCCAACGCCCCACCTCAAAAGACTGGGCACGCATCAACAAACAAGTCCCGCGAATCGTCGACGCACTCCCCAACGGCCCCGGAAACTACGCCACCGTACAAGTCTTCCTCGCCGGCGGAGCACCCGAGGTCATGCTCCACCTCCGCCGCGCCGGCCTCCTCGACACCACCGCCAAAACCGTCACCGGAGAAACCCTCAACACCACACTCGACTGGTGGCAGGACAGCGCGCGCCGACACACTCTGCGCAAAAATCTCCTCGAGCAGGACGGCATCGATCCGGACAACGTCATCATGTCCCCCGACCGCGCGCGCTCCCGCGGCCTCACCTCTACCGTCTGCTTTCCGGTCGGCAATCTCGCCCCCGAAGGCTCCGTCATCAAGAGCACCTCCATCGACCCAACCCTCATCGACGCCGATCAAAAATTTCATCACCTCGGCCCCGCCAAAGTCTTCACCACCGAAGCTGCCGCGATCCACGCCATCAAGACCGGCCAGATCGTAGAAAACGACGTCATGGTTCTCACCTGCTGCGGCCCAGCCGGCGCGGGTATGCAGGAGATTTACCAGATCACCGCCGCCCTCAGGGCTCTCCCCTTCGGAAAACACGTCGCCGTCCTCACCGACGCACGTTTTAGCGGCGTCTCCACCGGAGCCTGCATCGGCCATATCGCACCCGAAGCCCTCGCCGGAGGTGCGATCGGCAAACTCCAAAACGGCGACCAGATCGAAATCACCATCGACCGAAAAAACCTCACCGGAACGGTCGACTTCGTGGGCACCTCGAACGGAACGATGAGTCCCGAAGTCGCCTCCCAATTTCTCGCCGAACGAGGACCGCGCCACGATCTTGCGCCGCATCCCGACCTCCCCGACGACACCCGCCTCTGGGCCGCGCTCGTTCATGTCAGTGGAGGTATCTGGGGCGGTTGCGTCTACGATGTTGACGCCATCACCACCCTCCTCGACAAAGGCAGCGAAACAACCACCTCCGAATCCGCAACCCTATCCATCACATCAACTCACTAGGGAAGGTTGAAAGCATTGATACTCTACCGCACTGCCGAAGCACTCTTCGTCCAACACGAAGACCACGCCTACCCACTCAAAGAATCTTCACTGGACGCTCTCATCGCCCATCCAAATCTTCACGACCACCTTACAGCCGCCATTAACGACTACCCCACCCGCAGATCACCTCCTCCACACGCCGTTTCTTGCACCCATCGGAAATCAGGAGGTCTGGGCCTCGGGCGTCACCTACTACAGCAGCCGCCGCGCCCGCATCGCCGAATCAAAAGACGCCGGTGGCGGCGACTTCTACGACCGTGTCTACACCGCCGAGCGCCCCGAGCTCTTCTTCAAAGCCGTAGCCCACAAAGTCGCAGACCCCGACAGCACCGTGAAAATTCGCCGCGACGCCACCTGGTCCGTCCCCGAGCCCGAACTCACGCTCTTGATCAATCCGCGCGCCCAGATCATCGGATACACCGTCGGCAACGACATGAGCTCCCGAGACATCGAAGGCACCAACCCTCTGTATCTCCCGCAGGCGAAGGTCTACGACCGTAGCTGCGCTCTCGGTCCCGGCATCCTCATCCGCAGCGAACCCATGCCCGCCAACACACAGATCAAACTGGATATTCTAAGATCGAATCAGATAACGTTTTCTGGAATCACCACGTTAGCCGAACTGAAACGCGATCCTGCAACACTGGTCGAGTACCTCTTCCGCGATCACACCTTCCCCTACGGCTGCTTTCTGCTCACAGGGACAGGCATCGTTCCACCAGACTCCTTTACGCTCCAAAGCAACGACGAGATTCAGATCACCATCGATGGCATAGGCACTCTAATCAACACAGTCGAATAAACTCAAAGAGGAAACACCAATGGATGTAGCTCAGGTCGCAGCTCAGATTTTGATCGACGGCAAATGGCGCGCAGCCGACGCCGAGGGAACCTTCCACGCAGAAAATCCCGCGAAGGGCGAACCTCTCCCCCTCGCCTTCCCCATCAGCCGCTGGTCCGACTGCGACGCCGCCCTCACCGCCGCAACCAAAGCCGCAGCCGAGCTCCGCACCATCGACCCAGCAAAGATCGCCGCCTTCCTTGAAGCGTATGCTGCGAACATCGAAGCCTCCGCCGACAGCATCGTCGCCGCCGCGGCCGAAGAGACCGCCCTGCCCGTCACTCCGCGTCTCAAGGACGTCGAACTCCCTCGCACCACGAATCAACTTCGCCAGGCCGCCGCTGCCGTGCGCGAAGAATCCTGGCGCCACGCCACCCTCGACCTCGAAAAAAATATCCGCTCCTGCTTCTCCCCCATCGGCCCAGTCGTCATCTTCGGCCCGAACAACTTTCCCTTCGCCTTCAATGGCGTCAGCGGAGGCGACTTCGCCGCAGCCATCGCCGCAGGGAATCCAGTTATCGCCAAAGCCCACCCGCTCCACCCCAACACCACGCGCCTGCTCGCCGAACAAGCCTTCAAGGCCATTCAACAAGCTGGCCTCCCCATCGCGACCGTTCAACTCATCTATAACGTCAGCAACGAAAACGGCCTCAAGCTGGTCAGCGACCCTCGCGTCGGCGCCGTCGGCTTCACCGGCAGCCGCAATGCCGGCCTTCACCTCAAGCGTGCCGCCGAAGATGCAGGCAAACCCATCTACCTCGAGATGTCCAGCATCAACCCGGTCATCTTCATGCCCGGTGCAATCGCCGAACGGCCCGAACAACTGGCGCAGGAACTGGTCGACAGCGTTCTCGCCGGCTCCGGCCAGTTCTGCACCAGCCCCAACCTCGTTCTTGCCTTCGAGACCCCGGAAAATAAATCCCAGACCGAATCGTTCGTCAGCCAGATCACAAAATCCTTCAACGAACGCCCCGCCCAACCTCTCCTCTCTGCTGCCGGTCGCAAGCAACTCCACCAAGGCGTCTCCGCACTGACCAGCGCTGGCGCGAAGCTCGTCACCGGCGGCGACAACGCACCCGGAGACGGCTACCGCTACGCGAACACCCTCCTCCGCACCACCGCCGCACAGTTTCTCGCTGCACCCTACGACCTGCAGCGCGAGATCTTCGGCAACGCCACCCTCGCCGTCACCGTCAACACGCAACAGGAACTCGAATCGATCCTTCGTCTCCTCGAAGGCAATCTCACGGGCACCATCTACTCCGCCAAATCCGGCGCAGACGATGCAACTTACAACCAGATTGCTCCACTCCTGCGCGAAAAAGTCGGCCGCCTGTTGAACGACAAGATGCCCACTGGCGTAGCCGTCAGTCCCGCGATGAATCACGGCGGCCCGTATCCCTCCACGTCGCACCCCGGCTCAACCTCCGTTGGAATCCCCACTTCCATCACCCGCTTCGCCAAGCTCGACTGCTACGACGCAGTCCGCCCGGAGCGCCTCCCCGCCATCCTGAAAGACAAGATCGCAAACCCCAACACGTGGCGCTCCATCAACGGAGCGTGGGTTAAAGGTTAACGGTCACAAGATTAACCAACAAAGGTTAACGATCAAAGGTTACAAGATCAAAGGCTGACGATCGCTCAGCCACATCACACGCTCTCCACAAGTTGAGCTCTGGCGAGACGATCGATATCTTTTGCGCTCTCAAGGGCCTAGGAATAGTTTATTGCGGCTCTGAATAAAATGAGCTGAAGCATCATGTTTAGCGCGAAGGGGAACGTTTTTACCTGAGTAAGACCAGAAAAAGGCTACAGCTTGCAAGATATTGAAAATAAATAAATAAAGGAGGCTAACCACCGGATCAAAATGCCCGAAGAGGCCAGATCGCGGTGACAGCGCGATTTAATTGTAGTAAAAGTCCTAATGGCTTAACAAGAAGCGTAGAAACCGCACGGAAGGCCATTGGTACGTATGTTTAGTCTTGCAGGGAAATGCGCCGTAGTTGTCGGGGGAACCTCCGGCATCGGGAAGGCCATTGCCCTCGGTCTGGCATCGGCAGGGGCAAATGTCGTCGCCTCCTCGCGTTCCAAGCAAGCCGTCGAAACCATCGCTCGCTGTCTCGAAAAACGCGGCAGCAAAACTCTCCGCATTCCCTCCGACGTCCTCGACCGCGCCTCCCTGCAAATCCTCCACGACGCGGTTCTCAGCCGCCTTTGGCCGCATCGACATCCTCGTCAACTCCGCTGGCATCACCAAGCGAGTCCCCACTCTCGATTGTTCCGAAGAGTTGTGGCAAAGCATAATGAACGTGAACCTCAACGGCACACTCAGGGCCTGTCAGATCTTCGGCGAAACCATGCTCAGACAAAAAAAAGGCAGGATCATCAACATCGCCTCGCTCTCGACCTTCGTCGCATTTCACGAGGTCGCCGCCTACGGCGCCAGCAAAGCCGCCGTCGGCGCTCTCACCCGTTCCCTCGCCGTCGAATGGGCTCCGTACGGCATCTGCGTCAACGCCGTCGCGCCCGGCATCTTCCCCACCGATCTCAATCGCGAACTCCTCGATTCCCCGCGCGGCAAAGAACTCATCGCCAGAACCCCCATGGCCCGCTTTGGCACCGTGGACGAGGTCATCGGCACTGCGATCCTGCTCGCCTCCGACGAAAGCGCCTTTACAACCGGCCAGATCATCGCCGTCGACGGCGGTTTTCTCGCCAGTGGAGTGAACCAGTAGCCATGAAGTCGAACCAGCACGCAAACAACGGAACTCGCGGTATCAAGCGCATCGACCTCGCGTACGTCGAACTCGCCTCCAGCGAAAACGCACGCGACATCAATCGCGACATCGTTCTCGAAATCATCCGCTCGCAACAACCCGTAGCCCGCGCCGACCTCGCCCGCTCCTCCGGTCTGCAACCCAGCACCATCTCCGCCATCGTCGAGCAGTTGATCGAAGAAAAGTGGGTCGCCGAAGGTGCCATGGCCCGCCGCCCTCGCGGCCGCCCCTCCACTCTCCTGTCGCTCAACGACGCGATGGTCATTCTCGTCGCCGACGTTCGCCCCCATCAGGCCATCGTCGCCCTCGTCGACCTCAACGGGCGTTTCCTCGCCCGCGAGGCTGTCCCTCTCGTCTCCGAACCCGCGCGCTCCGTCACCAAAATCGTCCACTGCATGCAGTCCATGCGGACCGCCCACAGCGACCGTTCCTTCGAAGGCATCGGCATCAGCATGCCCGGCCGTGTTGATCCCGAGACCCAGCGACTCATCCTCGCTCCCAACCTCAAGTGGGCCGACTACGACATTAAAGGCGCCATGGAGCAGCAGATGGAGCTCCAGGTCGAGCTCGCCAACGCCGCCAATGCCTGCCTCCTCTCCGAACTCTGGTCCGGCCGTCTCGACGGCATCCGCAATGCCGTCCTCATCACCGTCTCCGAAGGAATCGGCGCCGCCATCCTCGCCAACGGGCAGATCATCACCAGCCGCAGCGGCCTCGCCGGCGAGTTCGGCCACAGCCCCATCGACCCCACCGGCCCTGTCTGCGGCTGCGGCCAACGCGGATGCTGGGAGGTCTTCGCCTCCTCCACCGCCGCCCTGCGCTACTACGCAGAACTCGCCCCCAAAAGCACAAACACGCACCGCGTCACCAACATTCACGATCTCCTCCGCCTCACCGAAGAAGGCGACCCCACCGCCATCGCCGCGGTCACCCGCCAGGCGACCTATCTCGGCCGCGGTCTCCGCCTCATCACCGCCTCACTCGCACCGGAGGTTGTTCTCGTCACTGGCGACCTAACCACCTCATGGGCTCGCTTCGGCCCGATCATCCAAAAAGAGATGGCCAACACTATGCTCGCGGGCGCTCCTCCTGAACTCGGCATCACAAAAGACGGCGAACTCTCCCGCCTTCGTGGCGCAGCCGCAGTCGTCCTGCAACGACACTCCGGCTACCACACCTCGACTCATCTGGCCGCCACTGGCAAGCGAAGCCGCCGCAAGGCGACCGCCAGCAAATAGATGCGAAACACTCAGTGGTTTGACATCGCTCTCTGAAATTCTATAAAGTTCGCGACGCGTATAAAATGCGGGAACGTTGTACTGCTAACTAATCTCAAATAGCAATCCCCTTTTTTTTCAGTCGAAATCGGCGGTTTCTGGAGGACTCACACATGACGCAGCTTCAACGGTTCGCTGCTCTTCTTCTCTCACTCGGCGTGCTCTCCTCCGCCTTGGCACAAACACAGAAAACGTTACCTTACCTCGACCCTTCGCTCCCCACCCAGCAGCGCGTCGACGACCTCGTCTCCCGCATGACCCTCGAAGAGAAGGTCCCGCAACTTATCAACACCGCGCCAGCAATCCCACGCCTCAACGTTCCCGCCTACGACTACTGGAGCGAAGGCCTCCATGGCATCGCCCGCTCCGGCTACGCCACCCTCTTCCCGCAGGCCATCGGCATGGCCGCCACCTGGGACACGCCTCTCGTCAACCAGATCTCCACCGTCATCTCCACTGAGGCCCGCGCCAAATACAACGAAGCCGTCCGCAACAACATTCACTCCATCTACTACGGCCTCACCATCTGGTCGCCCAACATCAATATCTTTCGCGATCCGCGCTGGGGCCGCGGCCAGGAGACCTACGGCGAAGATCCCTTCCTCACCGCGCGCCTCGGCGTAGCCTTCGTCAAGGGCTTGCAAGGCGACGACCCGACGTACTTCAAAACCATCGCCACGCCAAAGCACTATGCCGTCCACAGCGGCCCCGAATCCACCCGGCACTCCGCGAACATCGACCCCACCCCGCACGATCTCTGGGATACGTACCTCCCGGCCTTCCGCGCCACCATCGTTGACGCCAAGGCCTACTCCATCATGTGCGCCTACAATGCGGTCGATAAGGACCCCGCCTGCGCCAGCAAGATGCTCCTTCAGACGATCCTCCGTGACGATTGGAAGTTCCAGGGCTTCGTCACCTCCGACTGCGGAGCCATCGACGACTTCTTCGAAGCCAAAGCCCACCACACCTCGCCCGACAAAGACGCGGCCGCCGTCGCCGGCATCCTTGCCGGAACCGACACCAATTGCGGCAAGACGTATCTTGCCCTTAATGATGCCGTGAAGAGAGGCCTCATCACCGAAGCCCAGATCGACGTCTCGCTCAAACGCCTCTTTCTCGCCCGCTATCGCCTCGGCCTTTTCGACCCGCCCGAAAAGATGCTTTGGTCAAAGGTGCCCTTCTCTGAGGTTAGCTCCGCACCTCACGCCGCGCTCGCCCTCAAAGCCGCACGCGAGTCCATGGTGCTCCTCAAGAACAGCAACAACACCTTGCCCCTCGCGCCCGCAAAGATTAAAACCATCGCTGTCATCGGCCCCAACGCCGCCGAACTCTCAGCGATCGAGGGCAACTACAACGCCGTCCCCAAAGATCCCCTCCTCCCCATAGACGGCATCGTCAAGCAGTTCTCCTCTGCGAAGGTTCTCTACGCACAGGGTTCTCCTTACGCCGAAAACGCAGGCATCGTCATCCCGCGCACCCAGTTCCGCACCGCAGAAGGCTCGAACGTCGAAGGCCTCAAAGGCGAATACTTCAACAACGACTCCCTCACCGGCACTCCGGTCCTCACTCGCACCGACAAGCAGATCGACTTCGACTGGAACTCCACCTCGCCCGACCCATCCAAACTCGATCCCAAAGCCTTCTCGGTCCGCTGGACCGGCACCATGCAGGTCCCAGTCCCCGGTGACTACGAGGTCACCGGCATGCTCGCCCACTGCTACCCCTGCAACAACTCCGAGCATTACACCATCCGCTTCGACGGCAAAGACATGCTCGCCTTCCAAATTAGCGAAGACAAGGCCCAGCACGGATCGACCACCACCGCCGTCAAGCTCCACTTCGACGACACCAAGCCCCACACCTTTGAAGTCACCTACGCCCACCGCGCCCGTCTCTTCGGCGCCGGCCTGTCCCTCCAGTGGGTCGCCCCCGTCGAACCCCTCCGCGCCCAGGCACTCGACATTATCAAACAATCCGATGTAGTCCTCGCCTTCGTCGGTCTCTCCCCCAACCTCGAAGGCGAAGAGATGCCCGTCCACATCCCCGGCTTCTCCGGTGGCGACCGCACCGACATCGCACTGCCCGCCGCGCAGCAACAGCTCCTCGAAGCCGCGAGAGCTACCGGCAAACCCCTCGTCGTCGTCCTGATGAACGGCTCTGCCCTCGCCGTCACCTGGGCCCAGCAAAACGCCGACGCCATCCTCGAAGCCTGGTACCCCGGCGACGGCGGCTCACAAGCCATCGCAGAAACCCTCGCCGGAACCAACAACCCCAGCGGCCGCCTCCCCATCACCTTCTACACAGGCCTCGACCAACTCCCCTCCTTCGAGGACTACGCCATGGCCAACCGCACCTACCGCTACTTTAAGGGCAAACCCCTCTACGGATTCGGCTACGGCCTCAGCTACACCACCTTCGCCTACTCCAACGTGAAGCTTTCCACCAACACCCTTCACGCCGGCGACACCCTCACCGTCGAAGCCGACGTCAAGAACACCGGCAAGCGCGCCGGCGAAGAGGTAGCCGAACTCTACCTTACCCCGCCCCACACCGACGTCTCCCCCAACCAGGCTCTCAACGGCTTCACCCGCGTGAGCCTCGCCCCCGGCCAGACCAAGCACATCACCTTCACCCTCGACCCACGCACCCTCTCGCAAGTCGACGACAAAGGCGTCCGCGCCGTCACCCCCGGCAGCTACAAAATTGCAATCGGTGGCGCCCAACCCAGCGATACCACGAACACCCAAACCGCCACGTTCAACATCGAAGGCACCACAGAACTCCCGCGTTAATGCAATTGTTGTTGCTTTTGGGATTAGCGTAGGGTTTTAGCCCTACGGAAGAGGGGCCAAAAAAAACAGGGGGCTTTAGCCCCGGGCATTCTCTCAGCACTGCACATCACCCAAGGACGAAATGCGACTCTCTCGCCACCTCGGCCCGCTTCTACTCTCCGCCCTCGCAACCCTTGCACAAGCAGAAACCGGAGCCCAAGGCTGGCTCCGCTACGCCCCCCTCACCACCACCGAAGCAGCCAACTACGCGAACCTCTCCAGCACAATCGTCGTCCCAGGCAATACCCCCGCCGACCAGGCTGCCGCCACCGAACTCCAGCGCGGCCTCTCCTCGATGCTGGGTCGCCCCTTCACCATCGTCCACGGGACCGAAGACAACACCAACGCCATCATCCTCACCAACCTCGCCACCCTCAGCAAAGCCTTCACCATCACCGGCGACAAATTAGCCCCCGAGTCCTACACCCTCGGCGAAAAAACCGAAGGCCGCACCCACCGCTACATCATCCTCGGCGCCGACCCCCGAGGCATGCTCTACGGAGCCTTCCACCTCCTCGAACTCGTCGCCTCCAACCAACCGTTCCCCACCAAACCCACCACCGAATCCCCCTCCTCCCCCATCCGCTGGCTCAACCAATGGGACAACCTCGACGGCACCATCGAGCGCGGCTACGCAGGCCGCAGCATCTTCTTCGACAACGGCCACGTCCGCTCCGACCTCACTCGCGTCCACGACTACGGCCGCCTCCTCGCCTCCATCGGCCTAAACGGGGTCACCGTCAACAACGTCAACTCCGACCTCCGCACCCTCGAACCCGACATGATCCTCGAGTTCGCCCGTATCGCCGACCAGCTCCGTCCCTGGGGCGTTCGCATGTCGCTCTCCGTCGATCTCTCCAGTCCACAAGTAGTCGGCCATCTCCCTACCTTCGATCCCGTCGACCCCACCGTCATCGCCTGGTGGCAATCCAAAGTGGACGAAATCTACAAAGTCATCCCCGACTTCGCCGGCTTCGTCATCAAAGCCGACTCCGAAGGCCGCGTCGGCCCGTCGCAATACCACCGCACCCCCGCCGAAGCCGCCAACGCTGTAGCCCGCGCGCTCAAACCCCACGGCGGCCTCGTCCTCTACCGCGGCTTCGTCTATAACAACCATCTCGACTACAACGACCTCAAAGCCGACCGCGCCCGCGCCGGCTACGACAACTTCTACGCCCTCGACGGCAAGTTCGAATCGAACGTAGTCATCCAGATCAAGCACGGCCCAATCGACTTCCAGGTCCGCGAACCCGCATCGCCACTCTTCGCCGCGCTGCAGCACACCCCGCAGGCCATCGAGCTCCAAATCACGCAGGAGTACCTAGGCCAGCAGCGCCACATGGTCTTCCTCGTTCCCATGTGGAAGACCATGCTCGACACCGACCTCCGCGCCGACAACCGAAGCACCCCAGTCAAAGAAATCGTCGAAGGCAAATCCTTTCACCAGCCTCTCGGCGGTTTCGTCGGCGTAGCCAACGTCGGCCTCGACACCAACTGGCTCCATCACCCCATGGCCATGGCCAACCTCTACGGCTTCGGTAAACTCGCCTGGAACCCCAACCTCACCACCGACCAGATCCTCGACACCTGGACCCGCCTCACCTGGGGCAACAATCCCACTGTCGTCTCCACCATCGACGAACTCCAGCGCCACTCCTGGCACGCCTACGAGCAGTACACCGGCAACCTCGGCATCGGCACTCTCACCAATATTCTCAGCTACCACTACGGTCCCGGCATCGAGTCCGCCGAGCGCAACGGCTGGGGCCAGTGGTTCCGCGCCGACGCCACGGGAATCGGAATGGACCGCACCGTAGCCACCGGCACCGGCTACATCGGCCAATACCCACCTGAACTCGCCAAGGTCTACGAAGACGTCAACACCTGCCCCGACGACCTTCTCCTCTTCATGCACCACGTCCCCTACACCCACGTCCTGCATGACGGAAAGACAGTAGTCCAGTACGTCTACGACGCCCACTACGAAGGCGCCGCCACCGCGCAAACCAACGTCCCACGCTGGCAAACCCTCCACGGCCTCATCGACGACGACCGCTACAACGAAACCCTCAAACTCTTCACCTACCAGGCCGGCCATGCCATCGTCTGGCGCGACGCTGTCACCCGCTGGTTCCAGAAAGAATCCAGCATCCCCGACAAACTCGGCCGCGTAGGCAACTACCCCAACCGCATCGAAGCCGAGAACATGACCGCCGAAGGCTACACCCCCATCGACGTCAAACCCTGGGAGACCGCCTCCAACAACAAAGCCGCCGTCTGCAACCAACCCACCGGCTGCACCCTCACCACCACCCTTAGCAAACCAGCAGGCACCTACAACATCACCGTACAGTACTTCGACTACTGGTCCGGCAAATCCCACTTCACCCTCGCCCTCAACGGAAAACCCATCGGCAACTGGATCGCCGACGACACCCTCCCACCCGCACGCGCCGAAAACCAACCCAACGGCGACACCAGCACCCGCATCACCTTCCCGAACATCACCCTGAAACCCGGCGACATCCTAACCCTCCACGGCACTCCCGACAACACCGAACCCGCCCCCGTCGACTACATCGAGATCAAAAAATAATGACCCAGAACAAGCTTGTTAGTATTGATCGAAACTATGGGTCACTTATTCGTCATCCTCGCTCTTGGTCTATTCGCGGCTATGGCTTTCTGCACAGCATTCTTTCCTCGCGTTGTGCCTCGTCTTACAAACTCTTATTACTCACTTATAGGAATGAAGACGAGGGTTCAGTAGACTTCTGACGAAGCGCGCCATGCGACTTTTTTCAGCAATACAAAACACCGGCTGACTCAAGGGTCTACAACGCATGACCGTTTCCCCGAGTCAAACCCATACATGCAACGGATGAGAGAGTGAATACATGCGGATTCTGACCTACCTCCGCCAGGTCCTTGATGCCGAAGAGAGCGTTCACGTCGCCAACGGCGCCGTTACTCTCGAAAACAGCAAGCTGGTCATGGACACCATGGACGAGTACGGCGTTGAAGAGGCCCTTCGCCTCCGCGAGAGCGGCATCGAAGCCGAAATCGTCGCCGTCGCCATCGGCCCCGGCCGCACGCAGGACGCGCTGCGCACCGCCCTTGCCATGGGCGTCGACCGCGCCATCCACGTCGAAACCGACGTTCGTCTCGATGCCATCGCTCTCAGCAAAGTCCTCGCGCAGATCGCCACGCAGGAGGACGCAAGCCTGATCCTCTCCGGCGGCCAGCAGGCCGATTGGGACAGCCACGCACTTGGCGCCGCGACCGCGGAACGCCTCAACTGGCCCCAGGCCACCTGGACCTCCGCTCTGGAACTCAAAGGCACCACACTCACCGGCAAGCACGACGCCGATGAAGGCAGCGAATCCTTCACCCTCGAGCTCCCCGCCGTCATCACCACACAGCAGGGGCTCAACGAACCGCGTTATCCGACGCTGCCCAACATCATGAAGGCGAAGAAAAAAGAGTTGCGCAAAGAATCGCTCGAGCAGTTCAACGTTTCGCCAAAGCTGAAGTTTGTCAGCGCCGAGATCCAGGTGAAAAATCGTCTCAACAAGATCCTCGACGGCAAAGACGCCCCCGCCGCAGCCTCGCAACTGGTCCATCTGCTGCGCAACGAAGCAAGGGTGATTGCATGATTCTCATCGTGGTGGAGTACGCCAACGGCAAAGTAAGCAAGAGCACCTGGGAGATGGTTACGGTCGCGCGCGAGCTGGCCCGCGAAGCTCCCATCACTGCCCTCGTACTAGGCCGCAACATCGCTCCCATCGCCGCCGAGATCGCCCGCGGCGTCGACCAGGTTCTGGTTGCCGACCTGCCCACCCTCGCGCAGTACGATCCCGAGCTCTGGTCAGCCGCCGTCGCGCAAATCGCCACCGAAGGCGAAGCCTCCGTCGTACTCATCGGAGGCAGCCGCAGCGGTCGCGAATACAGCCCGCGCGTCGCCGTCAAACTCGACGCCCCACTCCTCGAGGACGTCATCAGCCTCAAGGCCAACGGCGAAACTCTCACCGGGCAGCACTACATCTATCTTGCGCGTGTGACGGAAACCATCGAAACCACCAGCCCCGTCGCCGTCGCCACTATCAAGCCTGGCGTCTTCAATCCAGCAGCGCCGCGCGCCGAAGCAGCCGAGCAGTTCGACGTCGATCTCAATCTCCCCACCCCACGCCTTAAGGTGACCGGCAAGACCGCAGAACGCAGCTCCCGCGTGTCTCTCGCCGAAGCCGAAATCGTCGTCTCCGGCGGTCGCGGCGTCGGCAGCGCCGAAGGCTTCACCCAATACGTCGAAGCCCTCGCCGACCAACTCGGCGCCGCAGTCGGTGCCACCCGAGCCATCGTCGACGCTGGCTGGCGCCCCTACTCCGAACAAGTCGGCCAAACCGGCAAGACCGTCCAGCCCAAACTCTACATCGCCATCGGCATCTCCGGCGCTGTCCAGCACCTCTCCGGCATGAACAAGAGCAAGACCATCATCGCCATCAACCGCGACGCCGAAGCCCCCATCTTCAAAATCGCCGACTACGGCATCGTCGGCGATGTCCCCCAACTTGTCCCCGCCATCCTTGCCGAACTAAAAAAATAGTCTTAGAAGATAGAGGTAAGACTCGAAGTTCCTAACGCGAGCGGTGCCGGCCAATGCTTCCACTTCCTCAGAAGATCGCTTTCCTCCTCCTCGCGCTCATTACCCTCGCGCTGGGCCTTGAAGGCTTCTATCGCCTCTACCTCCGCATCCGCCGAGGCATCGCCGATCCCGAGCCTCGCTTCAACAATCTTCCCCGCCGCCTCGTTTACGCACTCACCACCACCCTCCTCCAGCAACGTACGTTCAAAAAACGCCCCACCATCGGCCTCTTCCACTCCTTCATCTTTTACGGCTTCGTCTTCTACGGTCTGGTAAACCTCGTCGATGCCATCGAAGGCTACTTTCCCGTCACAATCAACTCCGCTAATCCCTTCGGTGCAACGTACAACCTGCTCGCCGATATCCTCAGCTTCCTCGTCCTTCTCGGTGTCATCGCCCTGATCATTCGGCGCTTCGCTCTCCCCAGCCGCCGCGACTTCCGCTTCAACGCGCGCACCCTCCTCCACAAAGACGTCCAGAACGCTAAGATCACCCGAGACTCCCTCATCGTCTCCGCCTTCATCCTCTTCCACGTCGGCAGCCGCGCCATCGGAGCCGGAGCCCGCATCGCCATGGAGGGACCCGACCCACTCCAACCCTTCGCCACGACACTCTCTCACCTCTTCACTGCAGCCAACGCCGAAGCCTTCCGTATCTTCGGCTACTGGGGAGCACTCGGCAGCGTCCTCGTCTTCCTCGCCTACTTCCCCTACACCAAACACGTCCACATCTTCATGGCGCCCGCGAAGTACTTCGTTGAGCGCGAACCAGGCTCAGGCGTCTTACCCCCGGTTGCTCTCGACCTCGAATCCGAAGGCGAAACCAAAGGCGAAATCAAAGTCGGAACTACAACCATCGGCGCCAACAAACTCGAAGACCTCACCTGGCCTCGCCTTCTCGACGCCTACGCCTGCATTCAGTGCAACCGCTGCCAGGACGTCTGCCCCGCCACCGCCACCGGAAAATCCCTCTCACCGGCCGCGCTTGAGATCAACAAGCGCATGGAACTGAACGATCTCACCGCCGAGCGAAGCCCATTCGCCTTCACGCCCGCTCCCTTCGAAAAAAACGCCCCCAGCCCCCGCCCGCTTCTCCAATTTGCTCTCTCCCCCGAAGCCGCCTGGGCCTGTACCACCTGCGGAGCCTGCATCGAGGTCTGCCCCACACAAAATGAGCAGATGCTCGACATCATCGACATACGCCGCAACCAGGTCATGATCGAAGGCGAGTTCCCCAGCCAGCTCCAGAGCGCCTTCCGCGGCATGGAGCGCGCGCAGAATCCATGGGGCATCAACCACGAGCAACGAGTAGCCTGGGCCGACGGCCTCAGCGTCAAAACCACTGACGAAAACCCCACCCCCGACGTTCTCTACTGGGTCGGATGTGCGGCGAGCTACGACCCAGTCGCCCAAAAAACGGCTCGCGCCTTCGTCGAACTCCTCAACCACGCCGAGGTCAACTTCGCCGTGCTCGGGAAAAAAGAATGTTGCACCGGTGACAGCGCCCGCCGTGCCGGCAACGAATATCTCTACCGCCAACTGGCAGACAAGAACGTCTCCACCCTCAACACCGTCCAGCCCAAACTCATCGTCGCCAGCTGTCCTCACTGCATGAACTCTCTCGGCCACGAATACAAGCAAATTGGTGGCGACTACAAGGTCATGCATCATACCGAATACCTCGATACACTCGTCGCCAACAAAAAACTCACCCCAGCCGCCGGCGAAGCGACGATCACCTATCACGACCCCTGCTACCTCGGCCGCCACAATGGCGTCTACGACGCCCCCCGCAATCTCCTCAACATCCTCAGCCCCGCCACCACGGAGCTTCCCCGCAACCGCGAAAACTCTTTCTGTTGCGGAGCCGGCGGCGCACAGTTCTGGAAGGAAGAGGAACCCGGCGACCAACGCGTCTCCGACAACCGATTCCGCGAAGTCGAGCAAACTCTAGCCTCGGCAACCGGCGAAAAAGTCCTCGCCGTCGGCTGCCCCTTCTGCAAAAGCATGCTCGGCAGTACCCCCAGCAAAGCCGCACGCGAAGACATCGCTGTCAGAGACGTCGCCGAACTTCTCCTCGAAGGCGTCCGCCGAAGCAAAGGCCTCACCACTCCGATCCCACAGAAGGAACCTATTCCGGCCCCGGTCGTCGCAGCTCCAGTCGTCGCTTCCGTCAGTGCTCCTCCAGCCGCAATCGCCGAAGTCCCAACTCACTCACCAAGCCCTACCACCGCACCCGCGCCCGAAAGAAAGAAGTGGCAACCCAAAGCCGCCCCCTCTGTTTCGGCTCCTCCGGCACACGCGGAAGAGCAACCCGTCGCCGCCACTCCTGCAAGCCCGCAAACTCCAGCAGTCGCCGCGCAACCCACCCCCGAGCGCAAAAAGTGGCAGCCAAAATCCACCCCATCCGCCGCGCCCGCCGAACCACCAGCCATTACAGCCGAACAGCCCGAAGCTGTCGACAACACACCGCCCGCACAACCCATCGACTCCGCCGTCCCAGCCCGCAAGAAGTGGGCTCCAAAGAAACCGGGCTAGCTCGTCAAGCCCTCACCGGCCTGCCGCCACCCACTCCGCCGTCTTCTTCAACACATCCTTCGCCTGTGTCAGAAACGGAAACTCATTGGCTGAGCACGCAAACCCATGATTCATCCCCTCGACAAACACATGTGTCACCGGAACACCTGCCTCCCCCAACCGCTTCGCATACGCCTGCCCCTCATCCCGCAGCACGTCATACTCCGCCGTCACCACTAACGCCCTCGGCAATCCGCTCAGCGACGCCGCCCTCAGTGGAGCCGCGCGAAAATCCGCCGCCTCGCTCCTGTCATTCAGGTAATGATCCCAAAACCACATCATCCCTTTTCGCGTCAGCCCATAGCCTTCGGCATTCTCAAGATACGAAGCCGTCGGCGGATCATAGTACCCGGTCACCGGGTAGAACAGAATCTGCCCGGCCAGCGCCGTCACTCCTTTATCCCGAAGCAGCAAAGCAACCACCGTAGCCATCGTCGCCCCGGCGCTATCCCCGCCCACCAACACCCGCGAACCATCCGCCCCCAACTCTCCCGCATGCGCCAGCACCCACTCCGTCGCAGCCAGGCAATCCTCTAAACCCGCCGGAAACTTGTGCTCCGGAGCCAGCCGGTAGTCCACCGACACCACCATCACCCCAGCCTCTGACGCCAGAGCCCTGCAGTAAGGGTCATGCGTCTCCAGCGTGCCAACCACCCACCCGCCGCCATGAAAGAACACCACCACCGGCCACGGCGCATTTCCAACAGGTGGCGTATAAACCCGAACAGCAATCTCCCGCCCGCCTGCCCCATTAGAGAGCAGGATCGAGCGCTCCTCCACCCGCACACCGGCGTACTCTGGCATCGGCACAAACTGCGCCATCATCTCTGCTCGGTCAGCCCGCGCCTCCGCAGGCGTCTGCAGTTCTACCGGCTTTTTCCCCAGCGCCTTCCCAGCGTCAAGAATCGCCTGCAACTTCGCATCAACTGGCATACTGCCTATACTATCTCCGCGCGAAGCGGCGCCAATCTCGAGGCAGAAAGATCACCGAATGGCAAACAATCGCGTCACCGTCATGGGCAGTTACGTCGCCGACGTCGCCTTCCGCATCGACCGGCTCCCCAACTGGGGCGAGACCCGCATGGGCCAATCCTTCCAGCTCGGCCCCGGAGGCAAGGGCTCCAACCAGGCCGTAGCCGCCGCCCGTGCCGGAGCCAACGTCAGCTTCATCAGCAAACTCGGGCCCGATCCCTTCGGCGAAATCGCCCGTACCCTCTATCGCGACGAGAAGATCGACACCCAGTACATCTTCGCCAGCCCCAACCCCACCGGCGCCGCCGCCATTCTCATCGACGCCCTTCGCGGAGAGAACGCCATCATCATCGTCCCCGGCGCCTGCTTCGAGCTGACCCCCGCCGAGGTCGACCAGGCCACCAGCCTCATTGCCGACTCCAGCGTCTTCGTCGCGCAACTCGAGCTTCCGCTCCTTACCGTCGAACACGGCCTACGGCTGGCCCAAACCCATGGCGTCCCCACCATCCTCAACCCCGCCCCCGCTGCCACGCTACCCGCCGCCATCTACCCCCTGTGCGACTACCTCACTCCCAACGAAACCGAGGCCACCGCCCTCAGTGGAATCGCAGTCACCGATTTTGCCTCTGCCGAAGAAGCCGCCTCCTTCTTCCTCGCCGTCGGCGTCCGCAACATCATCCTCACCCTCGGTGCTCAGGGAGCCCTCATCAAAAACGCCACCCTCACTCGTCACATCCCTGCCATCGACGCTGGCACCGTGGTCGAAACCACCGGCGCGGGCGATGCCTTCAACGGAGGCCTCGCCACCGCCCTGGCCGAAGGCATGGATCTCATCGAAGCCACGGAGTTTGCCTGTGCGGTCGCCGGCCTCTCGGTCACTCGGCACGGAACCGCTCCCTCCATGCCCCACCGCCATGAGATCGACGCACTCCGAGCCGCCAAAACCTAAAACACCTGATTGCTTTGCCCCCAATTGGCAGCCCCAGGACGCACCTTCACCCCGCCCGGCGAAAGTCCGCCAGGAGAACCAAGGCAAAGTTATTCAGTGAAACCGGCGGAAATCTAGCCGCGAACCGTGATCAGCTCCAGCTTCACAGGGTCAACCCCCATCTTCAGCATGTTGAGCTCCTTCGCCGCTCCCCAGGACAGGTCAATCACCCGCTCCGGGAAGAGTACCCCGCGGTCGGTGATTGTCACCACGACCGACCGATGGTTGCGCAGGTTCGTCACCTTCACCTTGCTGCCAAACGGCAGCGTCCGGTGGGCTGCGGTAAGCTCATACATATTGAATCGCCGGCCGCTGGCAGTCAGGTGGCCATGCAATACCGAGCCATACCAGCTAGCCATGCCGCTCTTGATTCGGGTTAGGACCGTGGTCTTGGGTGCGGGCACGGTCGTGACGATCTCCGACGAGGGGACATCATTGGTCACCATCGTCGAGTCCGTCGCTCGCGCGGATGCCGGAGCAGCGGTGTCCGTCGCAAAGGCCGACAGAACCACCAACGCCGCCAGAGTTACGGCGGTCTTGGCCTTTCCTGTACGGGTTGCTATACGTTCGTTTCCGGGTCTCGTATCCATCCCTTAAGTATAAGAAATTCAAGGCCTAAAGGGTACTTTTTTCAAGCTTTAAATGGCCTTCGGTTCATCACAGCAATAGCCCGTTGTCAACAGTTTTTGGGTTGCCTCGGGGCCGCAAAAAAGGAGCCAAACAGTGGTAACCTTGGCCAAGTCAATGTTGCAGGGGAGTTAACAGCACTCTTGTCCGTGCCGGGTTAATTCCCGGGTTACCTAATTTTTTGTTTTTTATTGGGTCCGTCCCCGCACACACGGTCCGTGTCAGGATGAGGCTTGGTGAACCGTACCGCGAATCGACTCCGAAAAACAGCCCTTTTTCTCCGCCACGCGTCTCACCACCGCTGACCGGGCAGGGGAAGCCTGAACCACTCTTCTGACCCCCGACTTCGATTTTATTTGGAGCAACACCCATGTCCCCCTTGAGCCCGGCGTACTTCGCCTTTGCCGCCACCGCGATCATCCTCTATTGGGCGTGTTATCGCTGGAAGAACGCGAGGCTCTGTATCTTATTGCTGGCAAACGTCTTCTTCCTCGCCAGATTAGCTTGGTTCTATCCTGGAATCCTTCTCCTGGCAGCCACCATCGACTTCCTCGTCGGCCTCGGCCTGCAGAACCTCCCTCGCGAGCGCTCTTCTCAACGCCTCGCCCTGGTCTCGGTCAGCGTCCTATTAAACGTCGGCCTGCTGGCCCTTACCAAGTTCATCCCCGTCGCGCTGGGCGAACTCTATCGCTGGGTCTTTCCTCTCAGCCTCTCCTTTTACTGTTTCCAATCAATGACTTACACCATTGATCTCTACCGCGGAACCAGGCCCGGGACGCGCGACTACCTCACCCACCTAACCTCGGCCTCCCTCTTCACCGTCATCGTCGCTGGCCCAATCAATCGCATCTCCGACCTTATTAAGCAACTTCAGCAGCCGTTCTCCCTCAGCCCAACCCAGGGCGGCCGAGCCTTCCTCCTCATCTCCTCCGGACTCATCAAAAAGCTCCTCATCGCCGACTTCCTCTCCAACAATGTCGCCAACCGCATCTTCGACACCCCCACTCTCTACAGCGGAGCCGAGGTTCTCATCGGCGTCTACGCCTACGCCCTCCAGATCTACTTTGACTTCTCCGGCTACACCGACATCGCCATGGGCCTCTGCCTCCTCTTCGGCCTCAACGTGCCCGACAACTTCAACCGCCCCTACCAATCACTCAACATAGCCGACTTCTGGCGGCGCTGGCACATCACTTTCTCCAACTGGCTTCGCGACTACGTGTACTTCTCCCTCCCCAACGCCGCCCGCTGGAAGGGCGCCGGGTACCTCTACCCCATCATCGTCTTTCTCCTCGGCGGACTCTGGCACGGCATCGGCTGGCCCTTCGTCCTCTGGGGACTCCTCCACGGTGTCGGCCTCACTACCCTCCGCACCTTCCAGACCGTTCGCCAGAAGATACAAGGCAAACGCCCCGTCACTCCATGGGGCCGATATCTCAGCATCTTCGTCACCTTCCACTTCGTCTGCCTCACCTGGATCTTCTTCCGTTCGCCTGACGTCGCTACTGCCTTCGCGATCCTCGGCCGTCTTGGCTCCATGACCTTTTCACTCGACAACATCAGTTTCCCCATGATCGGCGTGATGCTCCTTGGAATTGCCCTCCACGCCATCCCGCCCAGATGGTTCGATCACACCGTCGAAATCTTCGGCCGAGCCCCCTTCGTCCTCCAGGGAGCCGGCCTCGCCGCCGCCGTCCTCCTCATCGAGCTCCTCTCCGGTCGCGGGTCCACCTCTTTCGTCTACAGCAACTTCTAGCCATGTCCACCTTCCCCAAACAAACCGTCCTCGCCATCGCGACCTTCACAGCGATCCTGCTCGCCGTCCACTACGGCTTCAGCAGCACCAGGGGCCTCAACCTCTCCACCCTCAGCCCCATCACTAACTTCCCCTCAGGCCGCACCGCCTTCTTCCCCATTGCCAAAGTTCCTCCTCCCCCGCCGCCCGCCGCCCTCGCCATCCCCGACCCCCTCGCCCATGGCCTCAAAGCCGCCGCGAACTCCACCCTTGAATCCAAGTTCCTCACCGACAACAACGGCGCTCTTGACCACTTCTACGCCGCCCTCCGTGACCTCCGCAACGGCCAGTCCCGCCGCACTGTCCGCATAGTCCACTACGGCGACTCACCCACCACCGCTGACCTCATCACCGGAGACGCCCGCGATCTCCTCCAGGCGCGCTTCGGCAACGCCGGCCCCGGCTTCATTCTGATCGCAAAACCCTGGGCCTGGTACGGCCATCACGGTGTCGACGTGTCCGCTACGGGCTGGAAGATCGACACCGCCGTCGGTTCCATGCACGAAGCCAACTACGGCCTCGGCGGAGTCATCTTCACCGGGCCCGTCGGCGCCACCAGCAACCTCCATCTCGTCCAGCACGATTCCACCTCCATCGAAGTCGAATACCTCGAGGAGCCCGGAGGCGGGAATCTGGACGTCATCGCCGACGGCGCATGGGTGGGCACCATCAATACGGCAGGCGACGCCAAACGCGACAACGCGACGACCATCCCGATTCCCCTCGGAACCAAACAGGTCGAGCTTCGCGTCTCCGGCAGCCCCGTCCAGGTCTTCGGTGTCGTCTTCGGCCGCGACACCCGCGGCCTCACCTACGACAGCATCGGCCTCAACGGCGCCTCGACCACCGTCATGTCGCGCGCGTTCAAACCCGACACCTTCTCCGCCGCGCTCGAGCACCGCAACCCCGACCTCGTCGTCATCAACTACGGCACCAACGAGAGCGGCTTTCCCGCCTACGTCGAAAAGCAGTATGAGGGAGAACTCATCCGCGCCATCGGCCGCGTCCGCGCCGCCCTGCCCAACGCCTCCATCCTCATCATGAGCCCCATGGATCGCGGCGAGCGCAGTGGCGGCGACTCCATCACCACCATGCGCGCCATCCCCGAGATCGTCGCCATCCAGCAGCGAGTTGCCGAGCGCACCGGCTGCGGCTTCTTCAACACCTATCAGGCAATGGGCGGCAGCGGCACCATGGCCCTCTGGTACAACCGCCACCCGCCCATGGTCGGAGCCGACCTCATCCATCCCTCACCCCAGGGCGCGCGCATCGTCGCGCAACTCCTCACCGGTCAACTTTTGATAGGCTACGAGAGGTACATGCAAAATCATCCGGGTCCCCAGCCGAAGCAGTCACAACCGGTCCTATCCGAGACCTCTGCCCTGCCGGACAAGGCCGCCAAGCCCATGGGGGTGCAATAAATGTTGTTCCGACGCTTTGCCACGGCGCTCCTGCTCCTCGCCGTCTCCGCGGGCCTCATGTCTTATGCGGAGTCGGCTGCAACAAACGAGAAACACCCAGCGCCCGCAAAATCCCCCCAGAAATCCCAGACGAATCCCGACGGCACCATCAAACGCGCCCCCGTAGCCAAGCCATACAAGACCAAAAAACGCCGCACGTCGAAGAAGACCGCATCAACCAAATCCGCTTCCACCCGGTCCACCTCGACCGCAACCACGCGAGCCGCTGTTCACACCACACCAGCCACCCTTCGTACCGCAACGCTCACCTCCATCGGCAGCCGCGAGGCCATCACCGATCGCGTCATGCACTCGCTCGCCACCCCCAAGCTTGGCATCGAGAACCCTCACGCCCTAGACTCCTTCTTCGATCAGCTCCATCAGCTTGAACTCGACCCCAAGAGCCAGCTCGTCCGCGTCATCCAGTTCGGCGACTCCCACACCGCCGGCGACTCCTTCACCGGAGCCCTCCGCACTCTCTTCCAGCAGAAGTTCGGTGACGGCGGAGCCGGCTTCAGCTTCGCCGGCTACCCCTTCGCCGGTTATCACATCCGCGGCACAAAGCGCGCCCAATCCACCGGCTGGCTCGCCCTCGGCACTCACCTCAACGACATCGGCGACGCGATGGTCGGCATGGGCGGCGTCAGTCTCTCCACCGAAGCAGCAGGGAACTGGGTCTCCCTCGACGCTGACGCCACCTCGCTGCAGGTCCAGTACCTCATCCAGCCCAACGGCGGCAGCATCGAGATCCGCGACAACGACACCCTCCTCGCCACCGTCTCCACTGCAAAGTCCGACCCCACCGCGCCCGACGCGGCCGCCCAGTTCGGAACGCCCGTCGAACCAGGCCCCCATCACTTCGAAGTCCTGACCATCAACCAGGCCCCCGTCCGCCTCCTCGGCCTCTCGACAGAAAACTCCGCCGGCGTCACCTACGAAGCCGCCGGCATCAACGGCGCCGAAGCCTCGCTCTTCCTCCGCTGGAGCGAAGCCATGCAGCAACCTCTCCTCGCTGCCGTGAACCCCGCCCTCATCGTCCTCTCCTACGGCACCAACGAAGCCGGCGACCGCAACTGGACCGAAGAGAGTTATGCCGCGATGTTCCAGCGCATCATCGAGCGCTGCCGCCGCCTCGCCCCCAACGCCTCCATCCTCGTCGTAGGCCCGCCCGACCGCGCTCTCCGCGCCGGTCGCCGCGCCTGGAAACCTTTTGCCGGAGTCGACCGCATCGTAGCTGCCCAGCGCAGCGTCTGCCGCCAGATGCACTGCGCGTACTGGGATCAGCGCTCCCGCATGGGCGGCTTCGGCTCCATGCGAGACTGGGTCTCGATTAGCTGGGCCCAACCCGATCACACCCACTTCACCGGAGAAGGCTACACCGAGCTTGCCAGCGCTCTGTTTTCGGATATAGTCCAGCAGTACGATAACTACCCAACTCCCCTCACCCGCGCCCAGGGTGAAACGAAATAATCTTCGCTCCGTCAAAAGCTACGCAGACGGTTACAAATTGCGCAAAGCAGGTTAAACATGAGCACTCAGGCAGGCATCCTCAAAGTCATCCACGCGGTCGCCGACATCCCCAACGACCCCGCTCCCGACGAGAGCCTCTTCGACTCCGGCACCCTCGACTCCTTCACCCTCCCCGATCTCGTCACCGGCCTCGAACAGGAATTCAACGTAAAGATCCCCGACGCCGACCTCGTCCCCGAGCGTTTCGACACCGTCACCAAAATCGAAGCCTACCTCGACAGCCGCAAGAACTAGACCGGGCATCCCAAGAGTCATCGCCGACGCAGACGGAAGACACCTGCCGTCGCCGTTGCAATTTCCGTCCCCGCTGCCGTTGCTGTTGCCCTTGCATTTCTGGTTTGTCATCCCCGAAGGGGATCTGCTGCTGCCGTCCCACAGGAGCACACCATGTCCTACTTCCGAGCCTTCGGCCACTACCTCCCGCCTACCGTCGTAACCAACACCGACCTGGAAAAGCGAACAGGCCGCGCCCCCGCCTCCATCGAAAAAGCCTCCGGCATCCTCGAGCGCCGCTACGCCGCACAGAACGAATCAGTCGCCGACCTAGGCTTCGCCGCAGCCAACGCGTGCCTCAAAAACGCCAACCTCACCGCGAGCGACATCGGCCTCATCCTCTTCTCCAGCGGCTCCGCCGAACGCGCCTTCCCGGGCCCCGCCTCGGTACTCGCCCAAAAACTCGGCCTCACCACAACTCCCGCCATCGACATCCCCGTAGCCAGTTCCGGCTCGCTCATCGGCCTCGCCTTCGCCGCCGATCTCACCCCCCGCTACGGCAACATCCTCGTCGTCGCCGCCGAGATCATGTCCCGCCGCATCTCCGACGCCGACCCCGACACCGCCATCCTCTTCGGCGACGGAGCCGGAGCCTGCATTGTCTCTCCCAACGAAGGTTTCCTAAAAATCGCCGACGTCTCCCTCTCCACCGACGGCAACTACGCCGACGCCCTCCAACTCCAGCACGGCGGCGCGATCCAGATGAAAGGCCTCGACGTTATCGTCCAGGCCTCCCGCAAGATCCCCCGCTCCATCGAAGACCTCCTCACCAAAAACAACCTCAAGCCGGCCGACGTCGGCGTCTTCCTCATGCATCAAGCCAACGTCAATCTCATTCGCAAAGTCGCCACCGCCTTACAAATCCCCGATCCCGACGCACGCTTCTTCCGCAACATCGACCGCTACGGCAACACCTCGTCGGCCTCCCTCCTCATCGCAGCATCCGAGTGGCGCGCCGCCAACCCCACTCCACCCACGACCCCCATCGTCCTCGCCGTCTTCGGCGCCGGCTTCAACTGGGGATCCATCCTCGCCCTCCCGGCATAACAACCCCGGGCATTCCCCCAGAATCACTTTGCCACGGTCGGCTGAAAAGTAATCCGATAGTCCCGCCCGGCCAAGGCACGCAACTCAACACCTTCACCACCCTGTTCGATCACCCCCTCCACCCGCACCCGAGCCCCGGTGCAACGCACAAGGAAGCGTTGATCGTGCGCAGCGTGCAGCGTCGCGCCAACCGCAACGCCGTTCTTCCACGTCAAACTCAACTCACCGCCGCCTCGCACCCGCATACCGCGCACAGAACCCTCCGTCCACGCATGCGGCAGCGCCGGCAGCAGATCAAGCTCGACGCGATACGGCCCCCAACGCGACTGCGCCAGTGCCTCGAGCATCCCATTCGCCGCACCCAGATTGCCATCGATTTGGAACAACCCCGGCGGATGCGTATCCATCAGATTCGGAAACGTCGATTGTTTGAACAGCACCTGCATCGACTCGTACGCCTGGTCGCCCTCATGCAGATGATCCCAGTAGTTCACCACCCAGGCACGCGACCATCCCGTCTGGCCGCCGCCGTTGTTCAATCTACGCTGCAGCGTAGCCCGCGCGGCCGCATAGAGCGCCGGTTGCTCCGGCGTGATCTGCGTCCCCGGAAACAGCGCCCACAGATGCGAGATATGCCGGTGTCCCGGCGCGGCTTCGTCATAGTCTTGCTGCCACTCCTGCAGCGTGCCCAGCTTGCCCACTTTGAACGGCGGCAGCTTCCCTAGGTCCGCTCTAATCTTGTCCAGAAACGCAGGATCCTTGCCGAGAATTCGTCCCGCCTGCAGCGTACGGGTAAACAACTCGCGCACAATCTCGATATCCATCGTCGGTGCCATCGTCAGCGAGTGCACGCTCCCGTCACCCAGCTTGTACTTGTTCTCCGGAGAGAGCGAAGGCCCCGTCACCAGATGCCCCTCTCCATCCGAAGTCAGATAGTCGAGAAAAAACTGCGACGAGCCTTCCAGCAGCGGCCACGCGCGTTCCTCGAGGAACTCTCTGTCTCCCGTGAAGGCATAGTGCTCCCACGCCTGCAGCGTCAGCCACGCCCCGCCCATCGGCCAGATGCCCGAACCAACCCCATCGATCGGCCGCGCCTCACCCCATATATCCGTATTGTGATGAATCACGAAGCCGCCCGCTCCGTAGTACGTCTTCGCGACCCTGCCCGCCGTCCCCGTCGTGCGCGCAACATCAAGCAGGTTGAACAGCGGCGTCGTCGTCTCGCCCAGCGCCGCCGGCTCGGCCAGCCAGTAGTTCATCTCCGTGTTGACGTTGATCGTGTACTTCGACCCCCACGGATTGTCGATACCCGCAGCCCACAGGCCCTGCAGATTCGCCGGCATCGTATCGCGCGAGCTGCCAATCAGCAGATACCGCGCATACGCAAAGTAGAGCGCCTGCAGACCGAGATCGTCCGCCCCACCCGAGACGCGCTTCAGCCGCACGTCGGTCGCCAGCCCCGTGTTCGGGTCGTGCTGCGCATCCAGCTGCGGTCCTAACTGCAGCGTCATCCGCGAGAACAGCTTCGCATGGTCGGCTGTCGCTGCGTTTCGCAACGCATCGTAGCTCTGCGCCTTCGCGGCCTTCAGTTGCTCTGCGACCCTCGGCGCTGGCGCTCCGCCCGGAAAGAGGCCACCCCGAAAATCCGTGCCCATCGCGATCAGCAGCGTCACCGAATCCGCCTTCTCGACCACCAGATCCTTTGCTTCAGCGCGCACGGTTCCTTTCTCCGCGACCACCTCCACGTCCGCAAGAAACCGGATCACATCCTTGTGCTCCGGCCCCTCAGTCAGCGTCAGATGGCTGCCCCCATGGGTCGCCACGCTGAAGTCGCTGGGCCGGTCCATCGTCGCGATAAACGAAACACTCCCCGGCTTGTCTGCCGTGATCCGTATCGCGATCACCTGCGCCGGATACGATGCAAAAACCTCACGCGTAAAACGTACGCCATTCTGCGTGTACGTCGTCCGTTCCACACCGCTCGCAAGATCGAGCTGGCGGCGATAGCCAGTCACCGCCGCATTGCTCGCCGAGCGCAGATACAAATCCCCCAGCGTCGAGTACGACGGCATCCTCCCCGAAAGCAGTCCCTCGGCAGCAATCTTCTCTGCCTCGGCGATCTTCGCCGCATCCATCCCCTTCGACTCAAGCAGCAGCCTCCGCGAAGCCACAAACGCATCATTCGCCTTCGGATTAAAGTGATCGGCCCCATCGCCCGACCACAGCGTGCCCTCGTTCAGTTGCAGATGCTCATCCTGCCCCCGCGTCAACGAGCCATCGGCAAGCACATCGTTATCCTTGGTTGCCTCGCGGTCCCCGTTGTTCGCCACCGTATTCGCGCCGCCAAACACCATCGCGCCCAGCCGCCCGTTTCCCACCGGCAACGCCTCCGTCCACACCGGAGCCGGCTGCGAATACCAAAGAACATCGTTATGCTGAGCAAACGCGGACGAGCTCAAGAAAAAAACAGACAAAATCAACCTTCGACGCATGTTCCTGAGTGTAACGAACCTGCCTCCAAAGCCTCGGCGCTGCGTGTTTTTTTGTTGTCATCCCCGGAGGGGATCTGCTGTTGCCGTATCGTTCTTCCAAAAGCCCCAACCAAACGGGTGCCCCATCCTTAGCAGTCTTATCGCTAAGGGTGCAATGTAAACCGCCCACCGTCCACTGGGCCGTTGTCGTTGCCTCTTGCTTTTTTTGTTATCACCCCGCAGGGGACCTGCTGTTTATATTTGCCTTTGTGCCTTTGGGCTATGGTTGTATTATTTTTATCGTTTTTCAGCCCAAAAATCGCTTGTCAAGCCCCAACTCCTTCAAACAAAAGAAGATCGAGTTGGCGTATTAGTTGCTGGATATATAGATAGAAGACAAGCGAGCCCCCGGACATCGTCCGGGGCTAACTCATTGATATAGGTGAATTTGCCTGTAAACCATTTGTTATGACGATTTTACAGACAGCCGCTAAAACCGTAACATATTGAAAACAAGTAATTTGAGCACATGATCGGGGGCGGGTACCCCCTCCCGGCAAGTGACCCTGCGCACAAGTCTATGGAGAAATAATTAAGCAAAGACGAGGCACTGCGGCTTCGACAGCGAAAAGCTCTTACCCGCCGTCAACTGCCCAGTCTTCGTATCCCGAGCCAGTACGGCAATATTGTCGGAAGCCTGATTCGCCACCAGTAACCAGCGTCCGCTCGGGTCCAGCGTCAGATGACGCGGCACCTTGCCCCCGCATGGTGTTCGGTTCAAAAGGGTCAATGTGCCGCTCGCGGGAGAGATCGCAAACGTAACGATGATGTCGTCGAACCGGTCCGCCGCATACGCAAACCGCCCATCCCGGTCGATCACAATATCATCGCCGGCCGTAGTGCCCTGAAAATCAGGAGGCCGCATCACCACCTCCTGCACCGTCTCGAGCACACCCGGCCGCGCATCCCATCGCAGCACGACCACCGACGACGTCATCTCGGTGACGCAGTAAGCGAACCTGCCGTTCGGATGAAACTGCAGCGCCCGAGGGCCGGCCCCCGGAGCCGACTGCCACGCCGCAGGATCGTTCAGCGTCAGCTTGGCTGTCCCCGCATCCAGACGATAGATATGAATCACATCGAGCCCGAGGTCATTGACCAGCAGAAACCGGTTATCCGGCGAAACGGTGACACGATGCGCATGCGGCGCCTTCTGCCGCTTCTCATCCGGTCCATGCCCTGTGTACTGAAAAAACGAGACCGCCGGACTCAACCGCCCGTCCGCGCCAACTGAAAACGAAGCCGCACTTCCTCCACCGTAGTTCGCGCAAAACGCCGATCGCCCCGTGTGGTCGAACGCCACATGACAAGTTCCCCCACCCTGGGACGCAACCTCATTCACCTTGATCAATCGGGCATTTGCGCGGTCGATCGTATAACTCGACACCGCGCCGCCGCTCTTCCCCTCATACGTATCAAGTTCATTCGCAACCAGAAGGCTCCGGCCATTCGGAGACAGCGCCAGAAACGTAGGATTGTCCGCCTCAGCCGCCAACGCAGGCGCCCCCAACTCTCCCGAAGCCGAATCAAATGAGTACAAGTAGATCCCCCTGCTCGTCCCGGAGGTCTGGGTCCCCACCAGCAGCATCCGCCCCGCATCAGCCCCCTTCGCCAGAGCGAAGCCTGCTCTCCCGGCCACGGAAAACGCTGCCGAACCAAAAATAAATCCACGCCGTGTAAGCTGCTTCACTCGTCGCTCCCCGATTACCTCATCCACAATAGCGCGATTTGCCGGCAAGCAGATAAGCTGTTCCCAACAGCGCGGCCGGAAATCGCCGCATGCAAGGAAAGCCTCCACGTGTCTCAGAGCTCGAATGCCTCCCGAAACTCGCCTCTCGAAGACCTTCGCGGACGTCTCATCGTCTCCTGTCAGGCCTCCGAAGGCGATCCGCTGGACGACCTCGACACACTCACGCGCATCGCCACCTCCGTCCTGCGCGGCGGAGCAGGAGGTTTGAGAGCCGAGGGCGTCACGCGCATCGCCGCCTTCCGCGCCATTACGCAACTGCCCATCATCGGCCTGATCAAGACCTATGACTCAAACGGCGACGTCTATATCACCCCAGACTTCCAATCTGCCAAGGCCGCGAGCGACGCAGGAGCAGACATCATCGCCCTCGACTGCACCGCTCGCCGTCTCACCGCCGCCGAGCCTTGGCCCGAACTCATCCGCCGCATCCACACCGAGCTCAATCGCCCCGTCCTCGCAGACATCGCCACCCTCGAAGACGCCCTTGCCGCCGAACGCGCGGGAGCCGATGCCGTCGCAACCACCCTCTACGGCTACACCGCCGAGACTGCCAACATCCGCACCGTCTCGTGGCCTTTCATCCAGTCCCTCGTTGTCCGCTTGACAATCCCGGTGCTTGTAGAAGGCCACATCACCGACCCCCGGGAGGTGCACCAGGCCCTCGATCTGGGTGCCACCGCCGTGGTGGTGGGCTCCGCCATCACCCGGCCCGAGACCATCACCTCCCGCTTCGTACAAGCCACGCAGAACTCACGGAAAAGAATGATTCTTGCCTAACCAGAGAAGAGATCAGTATAGTCATCTATACATTTAACAACTGTAGCCGCAATAAGACAGGGGACTGAAATGGCACTTGGAGTCGCAGGAGATGGTTCGATCACCGCAGTTCAAGCTGCCCGGAGAAACTACACGTTTCCGCTGATGCTGATGGTCTCGCTCTACTTCGGCATCGGCTTCATCACTGCGCTCAACGATATCCTCGTCCCGCACTTCAAGGACCTCTTTCACCTTACCAACGTCACTGCGCTGCTCGTCCAGTTCTGCTTCTTCGGCGCGTATTTTGTCATGTCGCTCCCTTCGGGCTGGATCGTCGGCAGAATCGGCTACAAACGAGGCATTGTCGTCGCATTGTCGGTAATGGGACTTGGCCTGCTCCTCTTCCTGCCGGCCTCAGTCATCATCTTTTATCCCCTCTTCCTATTCGCCCTATTCGTCGTTGGCAGCGGTCTGGCGCTGCTTCAGGTCGCCATCAATCCTTATGTCGGCGCGCTTGGGCAAACCTGAGACCGCCGCTTCGCGCCTCAACCTCTGCGGCTTCTTCAACTCCACGGCGACAACGATTGCACCCAAACTTGGCGCAGCCTTTATCTTCATCGCTGCCGGCGCATCCGCTGCACAGCTTGCGCAATCCGTCAGAATGCCTTACTTTCTTCTGGCTGTCTGCGCCTTCGCGATGGCCACACTCGTCGCCTTCGTCCACCTTCCGGACGTGATCGAACGAGGCGCAGACACTTCAGGATCCGATTGGAGTGCCTGGCGTTTCAACCACCTCCGTCTCGGCGCTCTTGCCATCTTCTTCTACGTAGGCGCAGAAGTCGCGATCGGCAGTATCCTCATCAGCTTCCTGGGCCAGCCCTCCATGGGGAGCCTCAGCCACAATGCAGCCGCCACGTACGTCTCGTACTACTGGGGCGGCGCCGGCGTTGGCCGCCTCATCGGCTTCTTCGCCCTCCAACGAATCAGGGCACAGCGCGCGCTTGCGTTCGTCTCGCTGATCGCGTCATTGCTCGTCATTACCACTCTGGTCGCCCATGGACACGTTGCAATGTGGGCCATCGTCTCCTGCGGTCTCTTCAACTCGATCATGTGGCCCTGCATCTTCCCCTTGTCGCTCGAAGGCCTGGGACGGTTCACGAGTCAAGGCTCGGGAATTCTCGTTACCATGGTCGTCGGGGGGGCGGTTATCCCTGAGATTCAGGGGTTTCTCGCAGACAAGTTTGGATATCAGCCAAGCTACGTGATCGTTCTGATCTGCTACGTCTATATCCTCTTTTTTGCGCTAAGAGGCCATCGCAACGTCAATGCGGTTGAAGCAGCAAACGCTCTCAATCCAGGGGTTATTCAATAGTGGTGGTCGGGACGCGGATGGAAGCCTTGTACCGATCTCCGCGGTAACGCGAGCAGGCGACCTCGATCGGGGTTTCTTCAGTCGTCATGATGACGCGCGAGATCGACAAAATGCTCGCCCTCTTTGGAATCGTCAACAGTTCAGACTCCTCCCGAGTCGCCGGGAGTGCCTCGATCACTTCATCGGCCCAGGCCACACGCACGCCATAGCTTTCACGAAGGACGAAGTAGAGGGATTGTTTTACGAAGCTGATCTTATCCAGCCCCGGAAACTGTTTCAACGGAATGTTCGATTCTTCAAGGGCCATCGGAATTCCGTCGGCTAGTCGAAGCCGGCGAAGCCGCATCACAACTTCCCCTGTTTCAACCTTCAGCTTTTCTGCAAGCTCTTCCGGCGCCTTGATTACTGTCTGCTCGAGCAGTTTCGAGCTAGGAACCATGCCGAGATGTTTCATATCTTCGGTAAAGCCGTGCAAGTGCATGATGTTTTTTTCGAGCTTCGGGCGGGTCACAAAGGTTCCGCGCCCCTTTTGGCTGACGGCAAACCCGCTGGTCTTCAACCCATGCAGGGCCTGGCGAGCGGTCATCCGGCTGACTTGGTAAACCCGCGCGAGTTCCTCTTCTGATGCCAAGGGGTCTCCGGTCAACAATTCACCGGAGTGAATCTTCTCCATCAATGCGCGCTGAATCTGGTAGTACAACGGGATGAAGCCGCTTTTGTCTAAAGGACGTACGGTTGAAGCAGGTTGAACCTGAGATTTTGGCACTCTATCTCCTGAGACGCTTCATTGCTGCCTATTCGAATCTGCCACAGATTATTAAGGCAGTTAAGCACGTCTCCTGAAGTTCGTATGGATACCTATCACTTTTAGTCGCATCTCAGTTCGGTTGTCTAGACATTGGCACAAAAATTACTGCGTGCCGAGAAATTGAAAACTGCTCTCTGTTGGATGATAGGGGGCCGCCCTTTCATTTACGCGATTGTCGCACGTCCTGCCAGGAAGGTTTGGATGACTTCGGCTCCCGACGAAAGCACTGTGATATTGGCGGCCCGACCGGTGTCGAGGCTCCCCCAGTCATCGCCGATCCCCATGAGTTGAGAGGGATTGTATGACGCGGCTCCCACTGCCGTATTCAGACTCGCTCCGGTGAACTCCACCATATTTCGGACTCCGCGGTCCAAGGTCAACACACTGCCGGCCAGAGTGCCATTGGAAGTGCAGCGTCCATCACGGACCTCTACTTCCATGTCGCCGAGCATGTAGGTTCCGTCCGGCATGCCGGTGGCGCTCATGCCATCCGTTACCAGGATGATGCGGTCCTTGTCCTTTGCCTTAAGGTACAGTCGCACCATCAAGGGGTCCACGTGAATCCCATCGCAGATAATCTCGGCAAATAAAGATTCTTTGTCGAGCACATAGGCAGCCAGACCGGGCTCGCGATGATCGATAGTACGCATCGCATTGAAGGTATGCGTCGCTGAGCGCGCCCCTGCCAGGTAACCGACCTCCGCTTCGCATACTTTTGCATCACTGTGTCCCATGCTGCAACACACGCCGAGCGCAGTTGCGTGCTTAATCAGTTCTGCAGCGCCGGGCAGTTCTGGCGCAATGGTCATCAGGCGGATCTTTCCCTCTGCAGCATTCCAGAACCGGTCGAACAAGGCAATCGAAGGCGCTTCCAGCAACGCATCGGTGTGGACTCCCCGCTTTGAATGCGAGAGGAATGGTCCTTCCAGATGTATACCCAATGGAGTAGCCCCATGAGGATTTCCCGTCGGCCCTCGTCCAATCTCGACCGCCAGTCCTGCCAGACAACGCATGGTCTCATCCCTAGGAGAGGTGACAGTTGTCGGAAAATATGCCCCAACGCCGCGGCTTGCAAGATAGGCCCCGATTGCGCCGAGCGCCTCAGGTGTCGCCTCCATCACATCGTGTCCTGCACACCCATGGATGTGGATATCGACATAGGCCGGAACCAGCGTGCCTTCTGGAAAGCGATGCGTTGCCTCGACGCGTTCGTGGTCGCTCGCCGTAAGGCTCTCGATACAAGAGATGCGACCTTCTTCTATCGTTACCAGGGGATACTCCACTGCTCCAGCCGCACCCAGGAGTTGCCGCGCCGCTATCGTGCTGATCATTGCTGCCTTTCGTTCCGCGCGGTGAGCGCAGAATCAGTTAATCATGGTCGGTAATCCGTCATGGTTCAAGAGAGAAGAGTTTTTTGCCGAGGTCCGATCTTGATGCCCCTCGGGGAGGGCCGCCTAAAAACTTTCTCCCGCATTCCTTCAAATCCAGTATAGTAGTACATACAGGTTCAAAAGAAAAAGAATTCCACAAATGACTCCCGATTTCTTTCCGCGCATGGGGCACTCCCATATACCCGGTGAACGTTACAACCCATGACTGAATCGACGCCGATAGCAACTGAGACCTCAAGCTTTCCGCATGCCATGTTGCGCGAGATCTACGAGCAGCCGCATGCGCTCGCTACGACCATAGAGCACTACATTCCTGGTGGGACTTCAACGGCAGAGACGTTTCAGCCGGTCTTCGATGCCCTCGGCAGGCGCGAGCGTCTCGTTATCGCGGCCAGTGGCTCCAGCCGTCATGCTGGCCTGGCCGGTGAAATCATGCTTGAGGATCTCGCAGGTATCCCCGTGGATGTCGAATACGCCAGTGAATATACCTATCGCTCAACACACACATTGCACAATCCTGGGGTCCTCGTCATCTCGCAATCGGGAGAGACGGCCGATACCCTTGCCGCTCTGCGCGAAGCCCACGCCCGCGGGCTTGCGACCGTTGCAATCACAAACAACGCTGACTCCACTATGGCCATGGAGGCGAGCGCGTCGCTTCCAACTTTTGCCGGGATAGAGAAGGCCATTCCGGCGACAAAAAGCTTCACAACCCAATTAGCCGTCCTCTACTTGCTCGCTCTCCACCTGGCGCGTTTCCGCGGCCGCATGACGCAGCAAGCGCTCGAAATACATGGACGCGAGTTGCAGGAGATTCCCTGGCTTATTCAGGCGGCTCTACCGGGCTGGCAAAAGCAGATCGAAGCACTCGCGGCACAACTCGAAAGCTCCAGTACACTCCTCTATCTTGGCCGTGGAGCCCACTATGCAATAGCTCGTGAAGGCGCACTGAAGCTAAAGGAATCTGCCTACCTCAATGCTGAAGGCTATCCCTCGGGTGAACTGAAGCACGGGCCCAATGCACTCGTCAGCGAAAAGGCACCCCTGATCATGATCGCTACAGCCGATGTCAACGATCCTGACTCACTTCTACGTTATTCGAAGGTGCTTCAACTCATGAAAGACATGCGAGAGCAGGGAGCGCGGATCGTCGCACTCGCAACCGAGGGTGACCGCGAAGTTCCTCTCTACAGCGATTCCTGCCTCTTCATCCCGGCAAGCAATGATCTTCTGGCCACCATCCTGGAGGTTGTTCCCCTTCAACTGCTCGCCTACACGCTGGCGGTTAGCCGAGGCATCGACGTCGATCGGCCAAGAAACCTGGTTAAGGCTGTCGTCGAAGAATAATCGCGCCAGAAGCATTCTTGCCAGGCCCACCGACTCTGGGTGTTCCAGGTTATTAGACAACTCAATCTTCGATCTCAGGGCGGTTTCGACTGCTCGTGTCTTCGTGTTTACGCGTGGCTGATTACAACCGCTGCTAATCTCCTATCCTCTTTTTTATCAATAGCCAGCATAGGTCTGACGTGCCAGAATCTCGATCGAGGTCTGGTATCAGGTAAGCCGCGTGCTGACAGCGAGATGAAGGGCCAAACCAATGGGTTGATCGGTGCAACTTTCGTGCAATAGGTGCGCCTCGCTGCCCGAGGTTACCGTGAGTACTAAAGTTTCGGGCCGTAATAACGAGCCACAAAGGGAACCTATGACACCCACGTCCCACAGTTCACCTTGCTCTTCGGTATATTCCTCAATTGGTAAATTCCGCGCAAGAACCCTTTTTGTCCTTGCGATGGTGACAGCGTTAGCCTCCGCAGCCTTTGCTGCGCCTGCGCCGACCCAAATAGCATTGGCGATATCAGCCACGTCCGTCCCTTATCAGACACCTATCATCCTGACCGCGACCGTCACCTCAGGTGGCTCCCCCGTCACGGCCGGGATTGTGTTATTTTGCGAAGCGACGGCAGCATTTTGCGAAAACAATTCCGCGTTGGGTATTGCCCAGCTGACCTCTCCTGGCGCAACTGCGTCCGTAAAAATTGGCAGCGGACCTATTGGCAACCATAGCTACAAGGCGGTATTCAGAGCAAACAATAACTATGCGACCAGCATGTCGAACACGGTCACATACGCGGTGACCGGAACTTATCTCTCAACCATAGCGTTGACGTCGACAGGTTCAATCGGCAACTACACCCTGGCTGGGACCGTCTCTGGCGTTGGCTCTCTCACTACCGGGCCGACCGGTACCATCTCATTTCTGGATGCGAGCGTTGGCAACAACGTGCTCGGGACAGAAAATCTGGTTGTCTCCACGCTTTCAACAACCTTTGTTCAAAATCAACCATTTGCTATCGGTGGCCCTGGAGCAACCACCAGGTCAGTGGCGATCGCATCAGCATATCTCGATGGAGACAACAATCTCGACGTAGTGACCGGCGATTCAACTCCACCGCCGCCGGCCCCTGATTCCTCTACCATCTCGGTGCTTCTCGGCAACGGTGACGGCAGCTTTAAGCCAAAGGCAAACTATCCTGGCTGCACCATCGGGAACGCTGTACAGATCCTGCTGGCCGACTTCAATCGCGACGGTCATACAGATATCGCGCTTGGCTGCTCGGACGGTAGAAAGATCAACGGGGGTAATGGTTTTACTGGCAATGGAGGACTTGTCATTCTCCTCGGCAACGGTGACGGTTCCTTTCAAGCCCCTGTCTTTCATTCCACCGGCGACGTAGCCAGTATCGCAATGGGCGACTTCAATGCTGACGGGCTTTTGGACATAGTCGTAAGCGATAGGGCCCAGCAGAACATCATCTTCTTTCTCGGAAACGGCAATGGAGGCTTCACCCAGCAATCGACCCCTATGCCAACCCCCATTCCCCCACATGGTCTGGTAGTTGCGGATTTCAACGGGGACGGGAAAGACGATGTTGCCGTTGCGCTCGGAGCCCTCAACCAGCTATCCGACCTCTATTTAGCTATTGGTAATGGCAATGGAACGTTCCAGGTACCGACCGTTCCCGTTGCAACACAGATCGGCGAGTTCCTCACCACTGGCGATACGAATGCCGACAACAATCCTGATATCGTGTCCAGTACAGTTAATCAACCAGGGGGCGGGAACATCGGTAACAGCCTCTTCGTCCTTCTCGGAAAAGGTGACGGCACCTTTAAGTCGCCCGTAGCTTATGTCTCCGACATTCCATCCGATCCGCACCTTGCCGATGTCAACGGTGACGGAATTCCCGACATTATCGCTGGAGGCAGCACCGGCGCTCTTGTCTATGAGGGGAACGGCGACGGTACATTCCAGCCTTACCAGGAACCAACCATCGGTGGCTTCGGACTGACCTATGCCGTGAATGCGGGAGACTACAACAACGACGGCAACGCCGACTTGATCGGAACGGATAATGGCAGTGCTCGCGCCGCCGTTTCACTGAGCCAGGTTGCGCAAACATCCACTGCCTCTGCATTAACCAGCGTCGCCGTCTTTCCGCTGGGCAGCGGTGTGCACAATGTCGATGCCAAGTACTCCGGCGACGGAGTATATGTTGGGAGTCTCTCCAACACGGTGCATCTTACTGCCGCTCCAGTTGATACGTCGATTACTCTTACTGCCTCACCCAATACAGCTTATTTCACTGGACAATCCGTAACATTGACTGCGGTCCTGTCTCCGTTCACCGTAGGACCTCCGACGACGACCACAAACGGCGAACTGGTTAAGTTCTTCAGCGGTACGACTTTACTCGGTACCGGCACGCTTTCCAGTGGTGTTGCGGTCTTGACGACAACTGCCCTGCCGGCGGGAGCCGACTCGCTTACAGCCGTATTTCCGGGGGATTCCAACTATAACCCCAGCACGTCAAACACTGTTACGGCGATAGTCTCCAATGTGTTGCTGAGCTCTTCACTGAATCCCTCCATCTATAAACAAACTGTTACCTTCACGGCGACTATACCGTCCACCAAAAGCGGGATCATCAACTTCTTTGATGGCCCAAGCTATATGGGGAGCGGCGTAATCACCGGGACGACAGCAACATTCACGACGTCGACTCTACTTGTTGGATCGCACAATATCACCGCGCAATTGAACTCTGACAGCTCGGGTGTGCTCGTCCAGGTTGTCAACAAAGCGGCCCCGTCGGTTACGGTGAGCACCTCTGGCTCGAGTATCTTCGGACAGTCCGTCACAATCACCGCTTCCGTACCAGTTGGACCTACTGGCACCATCACGATCACCAGCGGTGGAGTAACTCTGGGTAGTGGAACGATCACCTCTTCCAACGGTACGGTGACAGTTACTACCACGACGTTGCCGGTCGGCTCCGACCCAATCACGGCGACATACAGCGGAGATGCAAACGACAACTCCGCAGTGGGAACGACGACGCAGAACGTATCGAAGGCGAATTCCACTTCCACGCTCACTTCTTCAGCCAACCCGTCACTGCCGGGCAGTTCCGTCACCTTAACCGACACGTTGTTGCCGAGCAATGCCACCGGCACGGTGACGTTCAGCAGCGGTTCAACTACATTGGGTACGTCAGCTGTAAGCGGCGGAGTTGCGACCCTCACCAGCACAACACTTCCGCTCGGCAGCAATCTCATTACGGCAACCTACAGTGGCGACGGGAACTACAATTCTTCCGTCGCGACCTTGACGCAGACAGTTGCAAAGGCAACCACGGCGGTCACGGTAAGCACCTCCGGTCCGAGTACCTTTGGCCAGTCCGTCACTATTACAGCCTCTGTGCCAGTTGGGCCCACCGGCACCATCACAATCACCAGTGGTGGAGTAACGCTGGGTAGTGGAACCATCACCTCTTCAAATGGTACGGTGACGGTCACTACCTCGACCCTGCCGGCCGGCTCCGATCTGATTACGGCAACCTACGGCGGAGACGCGACCACGGCCTCTGCAACCGGAACGACGACGCAAACGGTAGCAAAGGCCTCTCCGACAGAGACGCTCGCTTCTTCTCTGAATCCGTCGCCCTTCAATCAATCAGTAACCTTCACGGCGACGCTCCCCGGCAATCCGACCGGTACGGTGACTTTTACCAGCGGAGCGACCACTCTCGGCACCGCGACCCTGTCAAGCGGAACAGCATCGATAAGCACATCGACTCTGCCTGTGGGCGCGGATCCAATCACTGCAACCTACAACGGAGATGCAAGCCATAACACGGCAACTGCAAACCTCACCCAGACAGTCAATAAATCGACTCCGTCCATCACCACAGTCTCTGCACCTTCGCCAAGCACCGTTGGCAGTACGGTCACCATCACGACGACGCTTCCCATTGGTACAGCCGGCACTGTAACGGTAACAAGCAGCGGCGCAACCCTTGGCTCTGGCGCGATCAGTCCGACGACCGGAACCGTAGTCATCACCACGACTACTCTACCGGTCGGTAGCGATACGATTACAGCTTCCTATGGCGGCGACTCCAACAGCAATCCTGCAACTGCAACTACTACCCAGATCGTAAACAAGGCTGCTCCGACCGTCTCGCTAGCGTCTTCGCTGAATCCATCCACCGTCAATCAATCCGTGACTTTCACGGCTAGCGTGGCTGCCAGTGCGACCGGTACGGTCACCTTCCTTGACGGTTCGACGACGCTCGGCACCGGCACGATAAGCAACGGTACTGCGGCCTTCACCACTTCGACGCTTACCGCCGGGGTTCACCCCATCACCGCAAGCTACAGCGGAGACACAAACAATACCGCCGCTGTTTCTGCAATCCTTTCGCAGACGGTCAATAAAGTCACTCCTGTTCTGCCCATCCCGGTAGCAAATCCCACCAATCCTATACAGGGCGCTCCTGTTACGATCACCGAAACAGTTCCCTCCGGAGTCTCGGGACCGGTCACCTTCTCCAACGGTTCGACACCAATCGGGACAGCTCCAATCGTCGGTGGCGTTGCTACGATCACTGTATCTAACCTCCCACTCGGCACAAACCAGATCACCGCGAGCACCCCGGGAGATGCCGCGAATAATCCTGCTATCTCGCCCCCGGTTTCAGTAACCGTCGGAAAGACAGCTTCGACGGTCTCCGTCACATCGTCCCTCAATCCTTCGATTGTCAACCAGGCCGTGACATTTACGGCGACTGCACCTGCCACCGCAACGGGCACGATCACGTTCCTTGACGGCGCAACCATTCTCGGGACGCGACCGTTGAACAACGGCCAGGCAACTTTGACAACCAGCACATTGACGGTCGGTTCTCACACCATCACCGTGAGCTATGGCGGCGACTCTACCAACGCAGCAGCTACGTCGTCGCCGCTCACACAGATAGTAGAAAAAGCGACGCCTGTGATACCGCCCCCCGTCGTGTCCTCGAACAACCCACCTCCGAATACTCCGGTAACGATCACCGAGACGGTGCCTCCAGGCGTAACGGGAACAGTCACATTCTCTGACGGTTCGAACCCAATCGGTACTGCTCCGATTGTGGGAGGAGTCGCGACGATCACGGTGCCCTCCTTGCCGATTGGAACCGATCCCATCACTGCAACCACGTCGGGAGACGCAAACAACAATCCGGCGACTTCGGGAGCAACAATCGTAACCGTAGGCAAGAACACTCCCACGGTAACTGTTACGTCCTCTCTAAACCCCTCGATCATCAATCAGTCTGTAACATTTACGGCGACCGCACCGGCCGGAGCGACAGGCACGATCACGTTCCTCGACGGAGCAACCATTCTCGGGACGGGAGCGTTGAACAACGGCCAGGCCGCCCTGACAACCAGCACGTTGACCGTCGGGACTCACACGATCACCGTAAGTTATGGCGGTGACAGCAGCAACAACGCGGCCACGTCGGGGCCTCTCGCTCAGGTTGTCAACAAGGCGACACCCGTCATACCGCCCCCCGTCGTGTCCTCGAACAACCCACCTCCGAATACTCCGGTAACGATCACCGAGACGGTGCCTCCAGGCGTAACGGGAACAGTCACATTCTCTGACGGTTCGAACCCAATCGGTACTGCTCCGATTGTGGGAGGAGTCGCGACGATCACGGTGCCCTCCTTGCCGATTGGAACCGATCCCATCACTGCAACCACGTCGGGAGACGCAAACAACAATCCGGCGACTTCGGGAGCAACAATCGTAACCGTAGGCAAGAACACTCCCACGGTAACTGTTACGTCCTCTCTAAACCCCTCGATCATCAATCAGTCTGTAACATTTACGGCGACCGCACCGGCCGGAGCGACAGGCACGATCACGTTCCTCGACGGAGCAACCATTCTCGGGACGGGAGCGTTGAACAACGGCCAGGCCGCCCTGACAACCAGCACGTTGACCGTCGGGACTCACACGATCACCGTAAGTTATGGCGGTGACAGCAGCAACAACGCGGCCACGTCGGGGCCTCTCGCTCAGGTTGTCAACAAGGCGACACCCGTCATACCGCCCCCCGTCGTGTCCTCGAACAACCCACCTCCGAATACTCCGGTAACGATCACCGAGACGGTGCCTCCAGGCGTAACGGGAACAGTCACATTCTCTGACGGTTCGAACCCAATCGGTACTGCTCCGATTGTGGGAGGAGTCGCGACGATCACGGTGCCCTCCTTGCCGATTGGAACCGATCCCATCACTGCAACAACTTCCGGCGACGCAAACAACAATCCGGCAACCTCCGCTGCAACGATTGTGACGGTTTCCCCGAATACACCAGTCTTGGTTGCTCCGATTGTGTCGTCGAACAACCCACCCCCCAACACGCCAGTAACAATTACTGAACCCATTCCTTCCGGAGTATCTGGTCCAGTCCAATTCTTTGACGGCCCGACCTTGCTCGGAACTGCGCCAATCGTCGGCGGCCAGGCTACTCTGACCGTGCCTTCGTTGCCCGTTGGTACAAACCAAATCACTGTGACGGCGATCGATACCTTCACGAATAGTCCGATCACGTCGCCGCCGACCCAAGTCACCGTGGCAAAGGCAGCTGCCACCATCACGCTCGCGTCTTCTGCGAACCCATCGAATCCCAGCCAGGCTGTGACCTTCTCGGCCACAATCCATGCTGGTGCAACCGGCTCGGTGACCTTCCTGGATGGCACAACGATTCTGGGTACAGGAGTGATCAACGCTGCAGGCGTTGCCACCTTCACGACCTCAACATTAGCGATTGGATCTCATCCCATCACCGCGACGTACGGTGGCGACTCTGGCTATAACGCCGCCGCTTCTGCGGTTCTCACACAGGTCGTTGGCAAGATCCCAACGGTGACCACGATCGTTGTAAGTGCACCGAGCCAACTCCTTCACACTGGGGTCACCTTTACTGCGAACGTAACTGCTCCCAGCCCCAATGCAACGGGAACCGTGACCTTCATGGAAGGTACGGTGATTATAGGAACCGCCACGCTTAGTGCGAATGGAGGGGTTACGGTTTCGCTCACGACAAACGCGAATGCAGCCTTTGCAACGACTGCTCTTGTGACGGGACCGCATCAGATTGTTGCGGTCTATTCGGGCGACAGCAACTTTGCTCCGAGCACATCGGCACCTGTTCCCAACATCGTGGAAGACTTCACCAATACCAACACTGGCGCAGCAAGCCAAAACATATTTCCTGGTAAGACCACGAGCTACACGTTCACGTTAGCGCCCGTAGGAGCAACGACCTTCCTCAATGATGTAACGGTAGCGGTCGATGGTCTGCCCCCCGGCTCGAACTACACCTTTACACCAGCCACCATCAAGGCAGGCAGTGGATCCACTGAAGTTGTTCTCAACGTCCAGACCAGCAGCTCGCTCACTGCTCGGAACCACGTTCCACAAAACGGCCCTGCTCCACGCAACGAACTACCAATAGCCGTTGGAATGCTTGGTCTTGTTGGCCTTGGAGCGGCGCGCAAACTAAGACACAAGATGCCGCGGACGTTGCTGCTCCTCGTGTTGACGCTAGGTTCACTCTTGCCGATCGTAGCCCTCAGTGGTTGCGCCGGTGGATACTTCACCCTTAACCCAACGACATATCCCCTGACGGTCACCGGTACCGAAGGCCCAATCCAGCACGCAGCAACCGCGACACTGATCGTGCAGTAGGAGAAGAGAGACGAAAATGATGCATCTTCGCAACGCCGCGCTCCTGATACTCGCGTTCGCTCTGCCAGGGACTCTCCATGCTCAGGCTATATCGATGCACGGTTCGAGTTACGACATATCCAGGCTTGAATTCGGCGCCAACTACAACTACTTCCACGCGAACGCGCCCCCAGGTCAATGCGGCTGCTTCTCGCTCAATGGAGGCAGCGCAACCGTGGTTTACAACATAACGTCCAGATGGGCTGGCGTCGCCGATCTAACTCTCGGCCACGCAAGCAACGTCAACAACAGTGGACAGAACATCACTATCTTTGACTATCTCTTCGGCCCTCGTTACACGCGCCGCATGTCGAGCCGATATGTCCCTTATGGACAGATAATGCTTGGAGGAGCGAGAGAGGATGTCAACTTCGAGTTCACGATTAACCGCAACGCATTTGCCGTGCTAGCTGGTGGCGGCGTTACCACGCAGCTCAAGCGCAGATTTGGCTTGACTTTGGGCGAAGTCGATTGGATCTATAGCCGGATTCCAAATGCAGTAAATAATCGCCAGAACGACCTTCGTATCATTACCGGCATTACCTATCATCTCGGCGGCGGCTAGCCAAACCCGTCGTGGCGGCTAGGTTCAATTTGACCTGCAAGCTACGATTCACGAGACAACCTACTGCTTTAATATCTTCGTGAGATATTCGAGTGCGCGAGGATCATTGGACTGTCCCAGCCAGAAGATGGCTTGCCTGCGAACAACGGGATCTTTGCTCGAATCCGCCACCGCGATCAGTTGTGTAGCGGCCTCATCGCCCGGCAAACGGGAGAGCGCAAAGACCGCCGATTTTCGTATCTGTTCGTTCGGATCATTCGTCGCGATGGCACGCAGGTCGTCGGTTACTCTTTTGCCCCCTTTGTTCGCCATCCAGAACTGCGCCTGCTTGCGGACTTGCGGGGAAGCATCCTCATGGGCCATGCGGATGAGCTCGTTGAGAGCTGCCGGGTCCTTCGACAAGGTGAGATCGAAGGCGAGCTTCTCGCGAAACTTGGGGTCGCTGTCCTCGCGGGCAAACCGCTGGATCGCGGCAAGTCCGTCCTGGCCACGTTGATTCGCGAGCCAAAACGCTGCCTTCTCGCGCAGTCCGAGATCATTGCTTGGAGCGGCGAGGCTGATCAGCGCCCCTGTTGCCGTATTCGTCTGGTGTACAGAGATCGCAAACACTGCACTGTCGCGAAGATGCCGTGCATCACCCCGTCGAGCAACGTCGGTTAACACGCGCACACTGTCGTCTGCTTCGACGCCGTCTAGCCACACGAAGCGCAACCCGCCCGCATCGAGCTGGCGTTCTGGGCTTTCGACGCGCAATTTCATCACAGCGCCATCGGCCACGCGCAGCAGAATCACAGCATGATCGGACGATTGGTTGTTTCCCTCGGATTCGTTGACGCCGGCGCCCTTATTGCCTTCCAGATAGTCAATCCTGCTGGAGTTCCATCCCGAGGAGAACTTGTTCACCACCGGGATTGAGTATCCCACCCACACAGCATCCTTCTGCTGTTTCAGGCCATCGATTACCGTGCCAAGCCCGTGGTTCGCGGTTTCGGTCGTCACCTGACCGTGAAGGATGGTTGGCTGCTGCGCGAACGAGGCAGTTGCTGTTGACAAAACGAGTGTGGTTGCCAAAACGCGCGCGAAGAATCGCATAAATCTTCTCCCTGACATCCTGATTTTGGTGACACGTTGATTTCTGTAGTCGGTAGGTCTTACTTCAGCAGTTCCATCATGTAGTCAGTTGCTGCTTTGTCGTTCATCAAGGCGAGCTGTGACACGATGGTCCGTTTCAACTCAAGGTCTTTTTCATTCTTCGCCATCTCGACCATGCGGGGCGCGTCCCGAGTAATGAACATGGCGGAGATAATCGACTTCTTGATCTTCGGATCGGTTGTCGTACGGTAGACCTCAGCCAGAGTGTCGTTGGCGCGCTTGCCTTGAAACACTGCCAACGCCTGGATCGCCTGCCCTTGCAGCTGAGGGTCCAGCTTTCCAAGTGCAGCATCGCGCAGTATGCTCTCCGCTTCAGGCGATTTGCTCTGCGCCAGCACAAACAGCGCATGTTTCTTCACGTTGAGCGATTGATTCCCACTCAGAATTCCGCGCAACAATGGGAGAGCGGTCGTAGGATCTCGATGCAGCATTGAATTCAGCGCAAGCAACTTCAGGTCTTCATCTGAACCCGGTGTAACTTCGCTGTCCTCTCGACGCGTGTCGAACTTGAAGGGCTCAACCCTCACATAAGGGCGAACCCTGTCCGTTCTCACCTTCGCTTGGTCTGTCGTCGCGGCCTTCGGATCGACCTGTACATCAACCGAAATGGCGCTGCAATCCTTGTTCCAGGTGCTGGCTGCGAACTGCGAGTGGAGTTGTTCGCAGGTGGCAATCGCGAGTGGTGTCTTGCCGAGTTTATTAAGCGAGTAGGCTTTCCAATAGAGTGCGGCGTCGGTTCGGTCGCCTTTCTGACTAATCACCTTGTCAAAAGCCGAGATAGCGTCCGGCCAACGATGCTCCTCCATCGCGCGGGTTCCAGCCTTGTAGGCGTTATCTTCGTCCGCCATTACGATGAACGGGGCCGAAGGGGAGAGTTCTGCCATCAACGCATGAACGGGTTGCGCGGTTGCAAAAAGAGCCAGGGCAGTCGAGCAGAGTGTAGTGGGAATAAGGTGTTTCATTGTGCGGCTCCTTGGGAATGATCGTCGTTTTGTCGCAAAATCCTGATATCGAGCAGTAGTCCCCTCGTATTCATCTCCAGTCGGAGACGCCAGGTGCTGTGAGGCGTTGAGGGTTCGTTGTCGAGCGTGGTCAGTACCCGTCCAAAATTCTCCAGTACTGCAGCCTCCGCCAGATCACCGCTCTCTCTTGCGTTGCGAACGTAGACGGCGTTCCTAAGCAGGAGAGTATGTGCCTGCTCGCGGGTCGTGTCGTCGAGAGGGCCGGCGGAGTTGTTCACCTCGGTCAGCAGCCGCTCCGCAGCTTCGAGATGGTTCGCAATCGCGGGATCCGCTGGTTCCGTCGTGAGGGGTCCGTGACCATTGACGGCGACGTTGTGCCTCGTTTCGCTGGTGCGATGGAGGCGCAAACCAAATACCGTAAGCAAAACGAGCGCCGCGGCAGCCAGGCCGAATGCGGACCACGCCCAATGCCATCGCAAGAGCCGCGAGCGAAGATGATTTTCCGGTGTCAGTACGCGGAGATTACCGCGAAGCCGTTGCCAGTTCTGTTCCAGATTGGGTTGTGGGGCTGGGTCTGCGGAAAAGACGCGCAGAGTTTCCGCTATTGACTCCGAGAGATCGGCACACTCAAGACAACTCTCCAGATGCCTCGATATAGCGATTCCGTTAGAACTCTCATGAAGCTGATATGCAATCAACTCTTCTTCAGAGAAGTGCTTCATCGAAGACCTCCTGCAATCGGGGTGAGCGATCGGCGAAGCTTGCTGACCGCGCGAAAAACCGCCTGCTTGGCTGAGTTTGTCGTAATGTTCAGAGCAGTCGCGATCTCCGCCATAGGGACGTCCTCCATATGTCGCAGCGTGAATGCCGTTCGCTCCATCGGCGTCAATTCGGCCATCGCTGCTTGACGCAGACTGACAGCTTCACGATTCAAGAGACTGACTTCAGGGCCGGCCTGCCTATCCGCGACCTGAACTGCGTGATTGGTGCTGGAAGTTTCATCCTCGATTCGCGGCGCAAAATACGAGAGATCCCGCGTGCGTCGTTCAACGAGATTGATAGCTGTGTTCATAGCGATTCGCATAATCCAGGTAGAAAACGCTGAGTCCTGTCGAAAGCTTGGCAACTTGTTGTAAGCACGAAGAAACGCCTCCTGTGCTGCCTCCTCTGCATCGGCTTCATTGCCCGTGATACGAAAGGTGACGCGAGTAACGGTGCAGAAGTGACGATCCATTAACACGCGATAAGCATCCCTATCGCCAGCGAGTACATTTCGGATCGCCTCTGTCTCCGCCTTATCCATTCGCCGATTAGACAATGGGTTTCGCCTCCGGTTAGGTTCCGATGGAAAGATTTTCAGACTGCGTAGGCGCTAGTATTCAAATCAGATGCCCCGACTTTCGGGGGCGCGCCAGGGATGGCTTACCAGGCTATGCCGCGTATCGCAATCTTAGATAGCGAAGGCCATACACGGTAGCTCCTGCGATCAGAATGACTCCCGCCGTCCGCATCTCGTGCAAAAAATTGGGCCGCGAAAATAGAATGAAGACGAAGCCTCCCAGCGCCAGCAGTACCGGCAGCGGATAGAGTGGCATACGAAATCCGCGTATCTTCCGCTCCCGCCGATGCTTCGGCAATAGCGCAGCAGTCCCCTGCAGGAGAAATTGGAAGAGGATCCGGATCACCACGAGCGTCGTGATGACCTCCTGCAGCCGAAAGATGCAGCATAACAGTGTGATGCCGCCCAGAGTTAGAAGTGAGTGCATCGGAATCCGATGTTTCGGATGGAGTACTCCGAACCACTCCGGGAAATTACCATCCCGAGCGGCGGCGAATGGGATTCGCGAATACCCCAGTAGGAGGGCAAACACGGAGGCGAGGGCTGCAAGCGCGATCAACATTACGATCACACCGGCAGCCGTATGTCCGTACAGCCGCTCCATAAATACCGCCATGGTGAACATCCGAGCATGGCTGTCGGTATTTTGTGCCATCTCCCGCCAGGGCAGCACACCCAGCACGCTGATGTTCATCAGCAGGTACAGCGCTCCGACGATCCCAATCGCGCCCAGCACGGCGCGCGGAATTGTCCGTTGCGGGTCGCGCACTTCCCCTCCCAGAAAGCAAACATTGTAGTATCCCCAGTAGTCGTACGCCGAGATCAATGTCCCGGCTCCAAGTCCGGCAAAGAATGCTCCATTCAGGTGAAATGCACCAGCGGGGAAGTCAAACGCGCGACGAGCATCGAAGTGCATAAATCCCGCGACGATAATCAACACCAGTGTGAGCCCGACAACGACGCCCAGCCAGCGCACGATGCGATTGATGGCAAAGATGCTGCGGTAAAGAACGACTATCGCGACCCCACAAGCAGCCATTGCGATCAGTGTTTGCCCGCTCAACACTACAGGCACGCCAAACAGCGACCCGGCCGCGAAGGCACGATTCGCATGCGGCCAGAAGAAAGACATGTACAGCGAAAATCCGATGCAACCCGAGGCGATCGAAAGTGGCGCACTGAACAGCAACTGCCAGGCATAGAGAAACGAAAACACCCGGCCCAGCGTCCTCTCGCCATATAGATGCTTCAGGTACGCGTAGGAGCCTCCCGCCTCGGGGTAGGCCGTCCCCAGTTCGCTCCAGATCAACCCGTCGCAGAGCGACAATAGCGCCCCCACCAACCACCCCAGGATCGCCTGCGGGCCACCCATCACTCCGACGATCAGGGGCAGCGTGACAAACGGCCCTACGCCGACCATATCGATCACGTTCAGGCCCAGAGCAGAGCCTGTAGACAGCCCGCGCCGCAACTCGTTCGCTCTCAACTGGCTCGTTTCCGGCGACGACGTGCTCTCGTCCTTCGAAGGTACCGGCTCGGCTGAGGAATAACTCATGCGTGGCTTTCGAGGACCGTGTTGCGTTTCCGCCCAGATGGATGCTCTCGATCAAAGTGTAGCGAATCTCTGTCTGACGTGGGGCGGAGGTGCGTGGTATGACCAATTCCGGGTAATATTCCCTTGGGCGTAGATGCACGCAGGGAATCAGGTTGAAGGAGACGGGATGAATTCTTTGAAGATTCAATTGGTGGTGGTGGGAATGGCGGGCGCGATGATGACCCTCCCCGCGTTGGCAGCGGCTAAGGTATGCGACGTACGAACCTATGGAGCCAAGGCAGACGGTGCAACGAAGGACACCAAGGCCATTCAGGCGGCGATTGACGACTGCGCCAGTGCCGGGGGCGGAACCGTCAACCTTACTGGTGGTACCTTCCTCTCTGCTCCGATAGTGCTCAAGAGCAACGTCACTCTTGACATTGCTAAAGGCGCGACACTTCTGGGTTCGGCTGACCACGCGGACTACCCTGCCAAGACGGAGTTGCGCGCGCCTGGAACGCAGTCTCTCGTTAGTGCCACGAACGCGGAGAAGATCGCGATCACGGGCGGTGGAACCATCGACGGCAACGGCGAGAGCTGGTGGACGCAGGCACGAGCTACGCATAATGCCGGAGTCGTCGGGGCGGTGCAGTTTCGTCCCCGTCTGGTTGTCTTCGACCACTGCAAGCACATCCGGATGGAAGGCATTACGGTCCAGAACTCACCCAGTTGGCAGGTGGTTCCGTATTACACCGACGATATGACCATTCGCAATATCCGGATCCTGGCTCCGCAACATTCGCCGAATACGGATGCGATTGATCCGTTCAGCTCCTCGAATATGGTGATCGACCATGTTTACGCCGATGTGGGCGATGACAACATTGCCATCAAGAGCGGCATCATCAACTCTCCTGGTCCTGATGCGCCGAGCAAGAACATTACTATTACCGATTGCGAGTTTATGCACGGTCATGGATTGTCGATCGGCAGCGAGATCGCGGGCGGCGCGCAGAACATTCATGCGGAGCGAATCCACTTCAAGGGGACCGATCAGGGAATTCGTATCAAGGCCAATCGCGACCGCGGCGCCGACGTGAGTAACATCTCGTTCAAGGACATCACGATGGAGGATGTCCGGACGTCGATCCTGATCAGCGAATATTATCCGAAGGCGATGCCCGAGGGGGATGTGAAGGCCGAGCCGGTGCAGCGTCTAACACCTTTCTTCCACAACATCACGATTGAGAACGTGAAGTCGGTCAACAGTCCCTGGGCGGGCGTTATTGTTGGACTGCCTGAATCGCCAGTCAGGGACATTGTGTTGAAGAATGTCGACATTCAGGCGACGAAGGGGCTGCAGATCGCGTATGCAGAGGTTACTGCGTCCGATCTGAAAGTGACCGCGACCGATGGCAAGAACATCACGGTTGCTCCGAATGCGAAGCTGACGGTGAAGTAATCTCAACAAGTCTCAATCGGCAAAAGCGCGGCTGCAACTTCAGCCGCGCTTTTGCCTGTGATGCGAACGACCTTCGCGCGGCTCGTAGCGCCAGCCAAAAGGGAGACGCGTGCACGCGACAAGTGCAGCGTTTCTGCGAGAAAAGCGATGAGTGCTTCGTTCCCTTTTCCGTCGACCGGCGGTGCAGTGAGCGCGATCTTCAGTGCGTCGGCGTGGACGCCGGTCACACTGTTCTTGCGGGCTCCCGGATGGACCCGCACCGAGAGCGTGCAACCATCTGCGACGTCCCTGGCGAAGGTCACCTCCATCACATTCCAGCTTTCGGGACTCGCCGCCCGAAGAGGGCTGTTCCTACTCGAACGCAGGTGCTGCCCTCTTCGATGGCCACGGCGAAGTCGTTCGACATGCCCATGGATAGTTGCGTTACGCGAGGGAATCTCACGACCGATTCGTCGCGGAGACGCCGCAGCTTGCCGAAGTATGGCCTAGCCGGCTCGGCTTCTTCCGACCACGGTGGAACTGTCATCAAGCCGACTGCTGCGATTGATTCGAGTTCTTGCATTGCGGATAGGAGGGAAGGTAACTCCTCGGGAGAGAGACCGTGCTTTGATTCTTCGTGGCTCAGCTTCACTTCGATCAGGACTGGCAGCTTCTTTCCGAGTGCCGATGCGGTTGCGTTCAGGCGCTGGGCGATCTTGAGGGAGTCGACCGCGTCGATGGCGTCGAATAACTCGGCGGCTTTCGCCGTCTTGTTCGACTGGAGTGGGCCGATGAGGTGAAACGATGCTCCGGTTAGCTCTTTCAGGTGCGGTGATTTTTCCTGGAACTCCTGCACGCGATTCTCGCCGAAGAGACGCTGGCCCGCGGCGTAGGCTTCGAGGATTGCTTCGACGGGATGGACTTTGCTGACGGCCATCAGCGCGACTTCGCTCTCGCGTCGATTGCTTCGACGGCAGGCTTCGGTAATCTGTTCGTGCAGATGGGCGAGGTTTTCCGTGATGGACATGCTCTTTGCATCTTATCGTTTTGACTTTCTACCAATCTTGAGGAGACGCGCTGTCCATGTGGACCATTCTGTTGCTGATCGGCTCGAACATTTTTATGACCTTTGCCTGGTATGGGCACCTGAAATTTCGCGAAGTGCCGCTTTGGAAGGTCATCGTGGTCAGCTGGGGCATTGCGTTCTTTGAATACTGCCTGCAGGTGCCGGCCAACCGGATCGGCGCGAGGACCTTTTCGCCGGATCAGCTGAAGGTGATGCAGGAGGTGATTACGCTGACGGTCTTCGGGGTCTTCTCGACCTTTTATTTTGGCGACAAGCTGCATTGGAACCACTTTGCTGCGTTTGGCTGCCTGGTGGCGGGAGCGTTCTTCATGTTCCACAAGTTCTAGGGTGAATTGGGACCGCAGCACTGACCCCCTCCCCTGCCGAAATGTGCGCAAAGTATTCCATTGATTCGGGTTAGGTTTGGACTTTGGGTTTTGGTGTTGTGTAAAGTCTTGATTTTCCTGGGTTCTGGTGTCGGCGATGTAGGTAAAGTCTTCATTGCAAATAAGTAAAGCCCCGATGCGTAGGTCCCTCGGGGCTTCTCGTTTGTTTTCTCTACTGTTTTAAGTATAGAGGATTCGGTGTAACTAAAATGCCACGGCTAAGTGGTTTGGATTGGGGGGTTTGGGTGGTTTTGGGGCTTGACAAGTGATTTTGCCTTTGTTTTTGAGGGTGTGGATGGAATTTATTTTCGATTGGCTTGAGATTCAGTGAGTTCGGGCCCACCTTGATCTCCCACAAAAGTGTTATCCCGGCGGCTGCAGTTTCCAGTTGGAATCCATCGTCGGGATAGTAGCATGGCGGCAGTTAGACGCCCGCCGTAGATTCTGCTTCGGCGACTGCTGAAAATCTCTAACTCTCCTTTGCCCCAAGAGGTGAACAAATGAAATTCCTCCCCGCTAGCTTCATCCTCCTCGCTGCGACTGCGACGATCCCCGCGATCGGCCAGAGCAGTACCAAGTCCAACCTCGTATCCCCCACTACAGGCACTACGGCGGCCTCCACCAGCACGTCCCCGGCTCCGGCAGCCTCTACTACGACACCCTCGCCTGCGGCGGCCACTAAGCCCGCCGATGCTCCTCCGGTCATGGCTGGCGCGCTGCGCTCCGACATCGCGCGGCAGGACAAGGTCATCAAGAACCAGATCGACGCGCAGCAGGCACTTCTCAAAAAGAACCAGGAACTGGCGAAGGAGGCCGCGAAGCTCGACGAGAAGAACAGGAAGCTCGCAGAAAAGAACAAGAAGCTCGAGGCCAAGAACCGTGCCTTCAATAACGAGAAGAAGACCATCGAAGCTCAAAACGCGGACTTGGCCAAAAAGCACGATGCCATCAAGGCCGCGGAGAAGCCGATCTCGACCCCGGCGAACTAGTTCGTCCGCCAGCGAAGAACCGTCAGCTAGTTGGTGGGGTTGGCGGGCAGCCAGATGCGGTAGTTGCCGCTGACGTGGAGCATGCTGAACATGTAAAGCATGCTGTCGAAGTAGCGCTGGGCACCCACGGGAATGGGGGTGAGCCAAAGCTCTTCGACGAAGGCTTTTTCGTTGGGGCCTGGCGTGGCGGCGAGGCTGCCGACGGTAGCAGCCGCGAGCATGCCAACGGAGTGGCGGGTTGAGAGCGGATGGCCGTCTAGGGTGTAGCGGTCGGCAAACATGCTGATGCCCTGGCTGATGAGAAATTTCTGGACGCGGTCGGAGAGGACGACCTCTCGGGGATCTTTGTGCCACCAGTTGTAGTCGGCCGCCCAGTTGGAGACCGAGCGCCACGAGTCGTAGCTGAAGGGTGTGGGTTGGCCGTCACGGCCGGTGACGGTGGACATGTCGAAGTTGGAGCGGTCGGGCGTCAAGCCGGTCGAGGGGCCGGTGACTTTGACGAAGAGCTCGCGGCTGACGTCGGCGGCTTTGGCCCAAAAGGCGCGATCTTCTTCGGGACCCCAGCGTGCCCATAGCTCGTAGAAAGCCGGGAGGTGGTAGGAGGCGTCGGTGTTGCCGTTGGGGGCGACGTCGGGTATGAAGCGGATCATGGTGTAGGTTTCGTCGACCATGGGACCGGCGGAGACGGGGCGTTGCGGCATCCGCGAGCCCTGACGCATGCGTGCGAAGGGATCAGGCGGCGGGGTTTTGCCTTCGCCTTTCAGCTCGATGGCCATGTTGTGCTGGGCCTGTTCGCGTTCGGTGGTGTTGGGACTGGTGAAGGGAGCGCCGTACTCGAAGGGTTGATCTTCGGGGTGGATTTTGAACGGGCCGGTTTCGGTGAGGACGGGGTGGTGGCGCATGCCGCGGAGAATCTTGTCGGCCTGCTCTTTGTAGTTGTAGATGCCCTGGCCGTTGCCCCAGCGGTTGGCGGCGAAATGGAGGGCCATGACGTAGTACTCTTCGCCGTCGGGTGCGGGACCGGTGGAGCGTGGAGTGCCATCGGTGTTCATGGACCAGGCGAAGTAGCCGACGTTGGGGTTGTGGGGGTCGGTGATGAGCATGTAGGTGTTGGACCAGTTCCAGAGGGCGTCGAACTCGCGCTTGTGATCCATCTGGACGGCGATCATCATGCCGTAGGACATGCCTTCGGTGCGGGCGTCGTTGTTTGCCCAGTCGGTCATGTAGCCGAGGGGGCCGTTTTCGTTTTTGCCGGCTTCGAAGTAGACGCGCTCGGAGACGGGGTCGCCGTGGAAGAGCTGCTGGAAGGCTTTTTCGAGACGGGCTTTGGTCTCGGAGGCGGGGTGGCCCTGTTCGACGAAGAGATCGCGGTATTTGCCGGTCTTGAATGCGCCGTTGCCGTCGCCGGGGAAGCGCTTGATTTCGGCGGGTGGGGCGTTGACGTGCGGGGGTGGGGCTTGCGCATGCAGGATCGATGGGGCGAGAAACAGAAGCGTCGTGGCGAGAAGTATATGACGACGAGCGAAGGTGCCGACAATCATGTGGCGAGGCTCCGTGCTATTTGTGCCTGTAATAGTTACCAATCGGTGAGGGTGCCATCGAGTTTGCGGGCGATGGGTAGGTAGGCGCGCTGATAGGGGTACTTGGCGGCGAGGGCTTCGTCGATTTCGACGCCGAGGCCGGGAGCGTTGCCGGGGTGCATGTAGCCTGCGTTGAAGGTGTAGTGGTGGGGGAAGACTTCGTCGGTAAGTTTGGAGTGGTGCATGTGCTCCTGGATGCCGAAGTTGTGGATGGCGAGGCCGAGGTGGAGCGCGGCGGCCATGGTGACGGGGGAGACGTCGGTGGGGCCGTGGTAGCCGGTGCGGACGTTGTAGAGGGCGGCGAAGTCGGCGGTCTTTTTTGCGTGGGTGATGCCGCCGCCGTGGACGATCGTCATGCGGATGTAGTCGATGAGTTGGTGGCGGATGAGGTCGTGGGCGTCCCAGATGGAGTTGAAGACTTCGCCTACGGCTATGGGTGTTGTGGTGTGCTTGCGGATGAGTTCGAAGCTGGCTTGTAACTCCGCGGGACAGGGGTCTTCGAGCCAGAAGAGGTGGTAGGGCTCGAGGGCTTTGCCGAGGCGCGCGGCTTCGATAGGGGTGAGGCGGTGGTGGACGTCGTGGAGGAGATGGACGTCGGGGCCGAGTTCGATGCGAAGTTTTTCGAAGAGTTGCGGGGCGAAGTTTAAGTATCGTTCTGTTGACCAGAGGGATTCGGAGGGGAGGCCGCGCTCGGCTGGCTCGTAGGGCTTGCCGGCTTTGGGGACTCCATAGCTGGAGGCGACGCCGGGGACTCCGGCCTGGGCGCGGACGGCGAGGTAACCTTCGTCCATGTGCTGGCGGACGGAGTCGAGGGCTTCGGCGATGTCGGCTCCGTTGGCGTGAGTGTAGACGAGGCAGCCCTGGCGGGACTGGCCGCCGAGGAGGTTGTAGACGGGGGTGTTGAGGGCCTTGCCTTTGATGTCCCAGAGGGCGACGTCGACGGCGGCGATGGCGGACATGGTGACGGGGCCGCGCCGCCAGTAGGCTCCGCGATAGAGGTACTGCCAGATGTCTTCGGTCTGGAAGGGGTCTCGGCCGATGAGGCAGGGGAGGATGTGGTCTTGCAGGTAGGAGGCTACGGGTAGCTCGCGGCCGTTGAGCGTGGCGTCGCCGAGGCCGTAGATGCCTTCGTCGGTGTCGATGCGGAGGGTGACGAAGTTGCGGTCGGGGGAGCAGATGATGAGCTTGGCGGCGGTGATTTTCATGGGTTTGTTCGCTTAGATCTTATTTGCGGCTCAGTCTCAACCATATCCAAACGATTTCGGCGACGGGCATGAGACCGCCTGCGAGACGCGGGCCGAGTTTTGAGTAGTCTTCTTCTGCAACGCCGGGTCAGAAAGTCAACGCGTTGCCCTCCCAGCTTTCGACAGCGATAGCTTCCGTGAGGTTGAGCGCGCGGCTCGAGGGCGACGCGAGGAGTTGGAGGGTCGGGCATGAAGGCCTTCCGTGAGCAGCTGTGTGAAGTGGCCGGCGATTTCAACGCCGCTGAGCGGGCCGGAGGGCTTGTACCAGGTGCCGATCCAGTTGATGGCTCCGGACATGGCGAAGGAGGCGAGCTTGGCGTCGCAGGGCGTGATGGATTTGTCTGCGATTCCCTCTTCGATGTAGGCGCGGATGGAGGCGTCGATGCGGCGCTTGAGGGCGCGCACCTCTTTGCGCGTTTCGGGCGAGAGCTCGTTTTCGTCGAGCATGGCGACGCAGCGGCCGAAGTCGTAGAGGAGAACCGATTTCGCATAGGCTTCGATGTAGGCCTTGATCTTCGTGAGGCCGGTTCCGCGACTGACGAGAGCTTTGTCGAGAAGAGTTTCGATGAGGGTGATGCCGGCGCGGTAACACTCCACCAGAATCTGCTCTTTGTTGTGAAAGTAGTAGTAGAGTGCGGGCTTGGTGATTTGCAGCCGTTTTGCCAGTTCGCTCATTGAGGTGCGGCGGTAGCCCTGTTCAAGAAACATGTGCGCGGCGGTCTGCAAGACGGCGTCTCGCTTGATGTCCTGATTGCGCTGTCGAGCCTGAAAGGCCTTCCAGGGTTCGTGAGCGCGCTTGGATGCTTCTTTCATGACCTGATTGTCTCAGGACTGGGCTGGTTGTGAGCAAAGCTTTTCGCGAACGGCTAAATCTTCAGTCCAATGAGCCGCATTAGTTCGACGCCGTTGCTTTTCGTGACGACGCCTTGGTGCAGCTTGAAATCGAAGGTCATCCTGCCGTTCTGAATCTCATCCTGGAGATGGACGTTTTGGAGGCGGCTGTCCTGTTCTCCGCCGATGTGGGCAAGCGCGAGATCGTGCGTGCTGATGAGGCCGATGGCCCCACTCGCGAGCAGGGCCCGCACGACGCCTTCGGCGCCGATGAGACGGTCCTTCGAGTTTGTCCCCTGCAGGAGCTCGTCCAGAAGAAAGAGGACGGGAGGATTTTTTTCGGCAAGGTCGCATATGTGGCGGAGACGCGTGATCTCGGCGTAGAAGCGGGAGCTGCCTTCCTGGAGAGAGTCGTTGATGAGAATGCTGGCGCCTATTTGTAACGGTGTGAGTTGCAGCTGCTCTGCGCGGACCGGAGCGCCGGCCATGGCAAGGACCGTGTTGATGCCGACCGAGCGCAGGAGCGTACTTTTGCCCGACATATTGGAACCGCTGACGAGGAGGATCTTCGTTTCCCCGCAGACGTTGACGTCATTCCGCACGCATTTTTCGGCTGCGATGAGGGGATGGCCAAGCTGCCGGGCGTTGAAGCAGGGCGGGCCTTCGACAAACTCGGGGAAGGGGTCGGAGGGATGCTCATAGCTGTAGCCGGAGAGGGAGAGAAGCGCTTCTGCTTCGCCGGTGGCTTTCAACCAGGAACGGACCCCGGCACCGTGCTCGGCGCGCCAGGCCTCTGCGGCGTAGGCGGCCTGGACCGCGTACATCAGCGGAATGTTGAGGCCGCGCATGAGGGGATTATCGAGCGAGCGGATGTACTCGACGAGGGTTCGCAGGCGGGCGATGGCTTTTGAGCCTGCGAGATGGTGGGAGGCAAGTTCGGTTCTGAGAACCTGCAGGCGAGGGGCAGTGAACTGTTCTCGCTCCAAGCGTGCCAGAAGTGAGGAGAGAAGCTGGAGATCTTCCAACGCGTGATCGGTTGCGTGAAGGACTGCGGCGGTGCGTTTGTGGAGAGATGCTGTGATGATGGTTTCAACGATAACGACTGCGAAGAATGGGGTTTTCGTTCCCAGCTCTGCCCAGACGACAGCTGTTGCAATTGCCGCAAAGGCAAGCAGTAGCGAGAGCCAACGCAGCCACGGGTGGGCGAGTTGATTGGGCGCCTCTGCCCATTGGGTGAGCGCCTCGGGATGAATGCCGACCTTGATGTCTTCGCCGAGGATGGCGATGTCCTCGCGGAGATCGAGCCGGCCGCGGAGCTCGGCGACGGCTGCGTGGCGCTCGGTTAGTTGTGCGATGGGCGAAGGGGCGAGAAGCCAGGAGGCAAGCGTATCTTCGCCCATGCGGGTGCGGGCGAGGGATAAAAGTTCGAAGAGACTACCTGCGCCGAAGAGATCGAGATCTGTGGCGTAGAGGCTGGAATGCACATCAATGCGCGTGACGGCCTGGCCTGTGCCGGGCTTGTCCGAGTCAATCCAGCGATCTTCGATGCGGGCCAGTCCCTTCCGATAGAAATCGACGGCGCGTTCAGCACATTCGCGCTTGCGCAGCACCCTTGCGTGGAGGATGGCGATGACGAGAAAAACTACTAGAGCAAGAAGCAGCCACCACGCTGAGAAAGCATCGCGATAAAAGGAGAACCAGGCCGCGATCAACGTTGCGATGACTACAAGAAGGCGAATGTTTCCAAAGCGGCGGTGCGCGTTTTCAAAGGATGCGACCTGCATCTCGCGGGCTTGCTGGCGCTTTTTGTACTCCTCGGATGGGGAGGGGCTGGACGGTTGCACAGAGGTATTATCGCTTACCCCTGTTGCTGCAGTCGGTTTGTTCGTTCCACCAGCAGCATCAGGTGGTTTCCGCGTGCTGTCCCGCGCGGAGGATCAACTCGAGGTTTTGAAAGACGCCAGCAAGCGTTCGCGAACAAAGACGATATGTTCGCGCATCGCAAGCCGCGCATCTCGTCTGGAGTCTTTCTTCAGGGACTGGTAAATCTTCATATGCGCGACGGGCGCCGTTGTGGCGGACAGCTCGTAGGACTTTGAACGGCAAAGGAGGGCTTTCTGTTGAATATTTTCAAGAACGCGGCAAAGTTCCTCGTTGCCGGTCGCTGCGGTGATCATGGCATGAAACCGCATGTCTTCTTCAATGTGTTCCAGCTTGTTGCCGTCTTTAAGAAACTTCTTTGTGCGGTTGATGCTTGCAGAAAGATCGTTGAGCAGCTTTGGCGTGACGGTGGCCGCCTCGATTGCATGGACCTCGAGAATCTCGCGAAGCTCATATAGGTCGCGTATCTCCTTCGCAGAGAACTGCCGGACATAGGCGCCACGCCTTGGCTCGATACAGACGAGGCCTTCAGCTTCAAGCCGGTTCAGCGCCTCGCGCACGGGAGACTTGCTGATTCCCAGCTGCGTTGCAAGAGATTCCTCAGTGAGGCGTGAAAGCTCGCCCAGGGTTCCATCGAGCAGGTTCTGCTTAATGCTCCGATAGGTGAGCTCTGTAAGATTGGGGATTTTTGCCAGCTTAATCATATGGTTGTTGGTCTCGTGGATTTTACACGACTAAATCGTATGGACATCTTCGGGAAAGCGGGGGCCCGTTGTCGTTCGAGATGCTGCGCTGCCCGCGGCGATCAGGAGGCGAGAGTTTGCTTATGCAAGACTTTGCAAACTGGCTGGCAGCCCGTCGACCAAATTCCATTCCTATAGACGGAATTCTTGCCGGAAAGACGCCGCTGAAGAGAGTTGGTTATACCACCGACGGGACACATTGGGATGCTTTGACGAAGTCATCAGTACGATTGCCGGCCGATAAGACCGACTTCCATGAATCGCCCTGTGTCGATCAGTTGATACGAAAAACCAGCGGGAATCTGCTGGACGAGGTATTTATCGAGCAGGATGATTCGTGGTCCGGAGGCGACAGCATCTGCGAGGGTATCGGGCTGGAAGAGGTACTTGTCGGTGGCAACGCCAGCGGGTGCTGGCTGTAGCTGGACCTGCTGTACGGGACGCCCGGCGTAGAAGACGCTGGTTGCAATCGACCTCTGATTGCCTTCCCACCAGGTGAGGAGCGGAGGCTGAACCGGCTGCGGACGGCCAAAGACATCGCGCAGCAGCTGGATCGATTCCTTCTCTGCAGAGACAATGTCCGGACCAACCTTTGCCTGATGGAGCCGTCGTCTTGGACCGCTCGTCAGAAATGCGCTGGCGACGCAGATTGAGGTGATGATGACGGTAACCGTTGTCCAGAACGACGTTGGAGACTGCCTGCGTCTTTGTCGCAGTTCTCTCAGACGGCTTGCGAGGAAGGTTGCCGATATCGCCGACAGGGGAGGATAGGCTGGGGCGATGTAGTGTGGCAGGCGAGTCTGGACGACGGTGAAGAAGCCGACGACGACAATAGCGAAGATGGACCACGCGCGAAGTTGCCTCCGTCGGAAGGAGTCGACGACAGCGAACGGATAGAGCAGGGCGAAGGGAGCAGCCGAGATGAGAAGGACCCAGAGGTAATACCACCAGTGCGTGTTGTGCTCTTCGATCTGATGAGTGGCGCGCTCCAGGACGTGGAAGCCGAGGTATTCAGTAAGAAAGCCGGCGCCGAACCGGTGAACCATATAGAGGTGCCAGGGAAGGACTGCGACCAGGAAGAGGAGGAGACCGAGCCAGAAGGCCCTGCCGAGACGAGTTGAATTCCAGCGTTCGATGGCAGCGAAGAGAAGAGCGGCGATGATCAGGACGATGCTTGCGGCGCCTTTGGTCATCAGGGCAATCGTCACACCGGCCCAGAAGAGATACCATCCGCTGAATTTGCGCTCGTGAATCGCCGTGAGGCCGCAGAGCGCAATGCAGCAGCCGAGCGAAAGGAGAACATCCATCTCGCCAACGCGGCAGACATGAAGGAATCCGAAGGTTCCGAGGAGAATGAAGGTGCTGAGCCAGGCGGCGAGGATGTTGTTTCTACGTGCCAGCCATCCGTGCAGGAGCGCGACGATGCCGACGCCGGAGAGCGCCGAGCCTGCTCTTGCCCAGAACTCGGTAACGCCGAATATCTTGAAGAAGACGGTGGTGATCCAGAACATCAACGGCGGTTTTTCGAACCAGGGTTGGTAGTTCCAGTGTGGGGCCAACGCTCCAAGCGAGAGCATTTCCCGCGATATTTCCGCATAGATGCCTTCGTCCCAGTTGGTGAGCGGTTTGTGGCCAAGCAGTGGCAGAAGCACTATGCACGCCAGCAGCAAGGCCAGAAGTGTGGAGGCGGTTCGTTGGTTTCGCCCGAAGAGATCACGAAGGCTGGAAGATCGCGTCATGTGCGACTTGCTGTTGTCCATGTGCGGCGAGGGCAAATCAACTGCCAGGATGGTACTCCCTCGCGATGTGGCCCTTGAGATCCGAGCGGTAAAAATAAACGTCGCGCAGATTGCCGGTGCTGTATCGCTCGGCCTCATCGTTGAAGTGAGGCGAGGAAGAATTGCCGCTCTCACCCCCTGCAGTCACAGCCTTTGCATGGACTTTCTCTCCGAACTCGACGACGGCAACGAAGCTGTTGCCGCTGGTGCCGTACCACTTCTTGGTTCCGGGGTAGGCGCGTGCTCCGAATGAGGCGAGCGAACCCCATAACGATGAAGTGAAGCCGACAGGAATGCTGGGACCGGCATCGTTGAACGGTTGGACGATATCGCCGGTGAGACGCTGGAAACGATTGATCTCGCCCCACGGAGTCTTCCAGCTTCCGAAGTCGGCGGTGAGTTTGTCAGAGGCCGCAGAGAGGGATTGCAGGAGGCGCTGCGGTGGGACTTGCGTGCCGATGTACTCTTCGACCAACATGCCAGCTTTCCTCGCGTCATCCACCGAGTGACGGCGGATGTCTTCGCCCCAGAAGACTGCGAGGGACGTTGGGACCGAAGCCACTCCCCAACGGCAATCCCACGTGCGCAGCGTGGCGATCTGGTCGGCCAGCTTGGCTTTCAGAGGATCGGAGGGGGCGGCATTGTCCCACGCCTTGATGAGCGCGGGGAGCGGCTTGTCAAACCATGGTAGATAGCTGTCAAACGCGGCGGCGATCAAGGAGTTGAGGGTGAAATCCTTCTTGCCCTGCAAGACCCGGATGGCATGGAGGCCGCGTGCTGTTTCTGTGCCGCTCTCTACATATGCGGGGTAATCCTGCTTGCGTAAACTGCTCTCACCCGCGCCGGACCATGGCCAGTTGTTGCTGTTGTAGAGCCAGCCGCTCTTCGGGTTCAGCAACTGGGGCAGTTCGTCGACGGTGAGTAGGCCCTTCCAGTCGGTTGCCGGATTGCCGCCGTCGACGGGCTTGGTGAAGTCGAAGCTGGTGTCGCGGCGCGGAATGAAGTTGCCGTGGAAGTAGGCGATGTCGCCGTTAGAGTCTGCGAAGATTGTGTTGTTGGAAGAGTTCGCCTTTAGCTCCAGGGTCTGACGGAAGGATTTGTAGTCCTTCGCTTTGGTGCGAATGTAGGACTGCGTCAGCGCATTGACCGGCTCATTCATCAGCCGGATGCTGACCCACTTCCCGTTTTCCTGACGAATGATGGGTCCGTGTTGGCTGAAGTAGACGGTGAACTTCTTTTCGGCCATGCCGTTGGGGGTCTTGTACGGGACGATGATCTGCTTTGAGACGAGCGGACGTTCCTCGCTTCCGTACTTGTAGCAGAAGCCGTCGCCCTTTTTCTCCACCGTTTCGAAATACTCGTCGACTGCATCGACGCCGCTGGATGTGTGCATCCAGCCTGCGTGCTCGTTGAAGCCCTGATAGATGAAGAACTGGCCCCAAGTGACGGCGCCATAGGCGTCCAGCCCTTGATCGCTGGACATCTGCAGCTCTGATCGGAAAAAGAAGGAGGTGTGGGGGTTGATGAGAAGAAGCGCGTGGTGGCCAGCGGTGTTTGAGGGAGCGATAGCCATTCCGTTGGAGCCTGTCGGCTCGGGCGGATCGCTGTCGTGGATGTAAGCGGTTTCGATGAGCGGAGTAGTGGAACTGCTTGCCTGGATGAGGGGAGCTTTGCTGTAGAACGCTTCGAGCTGGTCCAGTTTGACGCGTTCAATATCGCCGCCGATGCTGCCTTCGGTAAAGGAGAGAGCCATCCAGGGCTCGAAGTGTTTGATGACTCGAGGTTTTACCTCAGGGTGCTTGTAGAGGTAAAAGTTCAGGCCATCGGCGAAGGAGTCCATGAGCGCCTTCAGCCATGCCGGGCTGGCTCCATACTCTGTCTTCAGGACTGCGGGGTCGATGAAGAGCTTCATGCGAAGGTCGAGGTAGATCTTCGATTCGCCCTCGGTTTCGGCGAGGCGGCCCATTGCGTTGATGTAGTTCGTCTCGACGCGGTTGAAGTCGTCCTCGGCCTGGGCGTACTCCATGCCGAAGACCGCGTCCGCGTCAGTCTTGCCATAGATGTGGGCGATGCCCCAGTCGTCGCGGATGATGGTGACGTTGGCCGCCTCCCGTTCCCAGCGTCCGACCTCGCCGTTTCCGCCTGCATGAAGCAGCCCGGAAGATGACGTAACGAAGGCGAGGATGAAAACGAACTGTTTGAGGGGACGACTGATCTTCATGAGCTGCTTTCTCCATTCAGGCCATGGAATTGCTCTCGGCGATGACGCTTACCAGATGGCACGGCGGTTCGACCAGTTTACCCGGCTCGGGGCCGGGCTGATACACGAAAGCGGTGTTGTTGGTTGATGCCCAATGGGTTGGGCGGTTTTGGGGTGATAGTTCTGGCTGTCCATGCCGAGGGAGCTCCCGGGAATTTCGATGGAGAATGTTTGCCGGCCCTGAATCCGCTCCCGGGGGTTGCGGCCTAATCGCAAGTGTGTGGATGCAGAGGATTTTACGTCCGGGTTGTGCCTAGGCTCACGGAAATTTTTCACTTGAGGGATTCGCGAAAGGTGGTACGCTATCAGCCTCCGGCGAATACAGAACCTTTTTGGCAGAGAGCCGGCAATAACGAATCGATCGGGCCACGAAACGATCGACGCAAGTCGCTTTAGACTACGTTTTGCAAAGGAGCGCACGTTATGGTTTGCCCAGCCTGCAAAGCCGAGACAGGAAGTGACTCAGCATTTTGCCCGCACTGCGGTGCGAATACAGCGACTGGTGTCGGTTCAGCCGCTGCCCAACCCGGAGGCTTGTCGGAGAACGCTGCCGGCGTGGTCGCGTACATCACGATTATTCCGGCAATCATCTTTCTGGTGATGGTTCCGTATAACCGCAGCTCTTTCGTTCGCTTCCATGCGTGGCAATCTATCTTCTTCGGAATCACTGTAGCCGTGGTGCATTTTGTCCTGGGCGTAATACCGATTCTTGGGTGGATTCTGTTGCTGCCGGTGGGCGTGGCATTTCTGATCCTGTGGATCTTTGTAATGATCAAGGCGAGCAAGGGAGAGCGCTACAAGATTCCGTTTATCGGAAACTTCGCTGAGCAGGCGGCAAACTAACGCAGTTACTCGATAAGGAGTCTCTGCGGCGATAATACAGAGATGGCCCTTGAAACGGGTGGTTCCCTGAATCGAGCAACCGCTTCGACCGAAGATTCTGCGAGCAGGCGCACGTGGCTCGTCAGCCTCACGAGCCTCATCTTTATCGTCTTACAAAGCGCCTGTACAGCGGTGATTGCTGTGAGCGGCGTTCGCGTGGCCATCGGTCTAAGTGCGCTTGCGGCTTCGTTTGGCATCCACGCGCCAGCGCGTGGTTTTCATCAGGACGCGATTCGTATTCCGATGATGCTGGCGGCGTCGATCGGTTCGCTGGTCAATCTCTATGTCATCTGGCGAATCCGTAGCCTGCGCGCGCGTCCCTCGTCGCAATGGCGCGTGCAGCCCGCAACGGTGAAACAGAAGCGATCGGAGCTTCTTCAAATTGTGCTGGCAATCGTTACTCTGGCCCTGGTGGCCTCGGAGTGGATCTATCATCCAATGATTCATCGAGTTCCGTAAGGGCTGCCCCTACATTTTCTGTCGCGTCTAACAGTCGGTGTCTGACGGCGTGGGGTTGATGCCGCGGATTTCGGCATCGAGTCTTGTGTGGAGCCGCTCACTGAAGCCAAGAGGTAGTTCAAAGACGCGATCGTCCGCGGTGAGGATCAGGATATTTCGCGTCGAGTCGAGAATCGCTGAACAGATTTCGCAGTGCTCCAGATGTTTCTGCACCTGCTCGCGAACCTCGGCGGACAGAGTGCCATCAAGATAGCCGGAGATGTGCTCCCAAACGTGTTTGCACTCTAAGACCATGGGAACCACCTCCGCTTTGGATTTGTCTTCTTCAACTGCGGGACGAGCTTCTTCTGCATCATGAGACGCGCGCGATGCAGCCTTACCTTTACCGACGCGATGGAGATGCCGAGCGCCTCGGCGGATTCATTTACGCTCAGTTCCTCGACATCGCGCAACAAGAATACCTCCCGGTAGATCAACGGAAGATCGGTGATGGCCTGCTGCAACAGGTGACGAATCTCCTGCCGCTCCAATGCTGCTGACGGTATCTCACGCCAGTCCCGCAGTAGCGCCGGAGTGACGGTTTCCTGGCCTTCCGGTGGTTCATCGAGAGACTCCATCTTTGCGTTTTTTCTGCTGCGAAGTCGGCTTCGGGCTTCATTGAGGGTGATGCTAATCAACCAGGTACTGAACTTTGAGTCGCCGCGGAAGTTTGCGAGGTTTCGAAAGGCTTTGAGAAAGGCTTCCTGCGCGGCATCCTCAGCATCGGCTTCATTGTGAAGCATGGACAGCGCCATGATGTAGACGCTTCGCTCGTAAGGGCGAATGAGATCGTGAAACTCGTGGGTATTGCCGGCGAGGACGGAGGCTATGATCTGGGGCTCGGTTTTGGTGTCGGAGATTCCGGTCATCGCGTCTCAATCGCCCGTCGCAGAAACGTCATTTGTCTGCAATATCTTAGAAGCTTGACGAGTTGGATTGGTTACGAGAAATCAGAAAGATGGCTCTATTACGACAAGATTCGACAATTTGGGGCGACGAGCGCCTTGGACGGGACGACTAAACGTAGTGATTTCAATTGAAAGGGTCAGTTTCAATTCTTTTCCATGATTCTGCCTAGCCGTTTCAGGGATTGATGCCACATCCTGGAGCATCGCGCACTCTCCACCTGATCCCTGAACCCACTGTGTTTCAGCGCCAGGACACACCCGCCTGAACCGCACAAGAGCTTCATGTCGACCAGGGTTTCGGTCGTTCCCATGGGCGAGGTGGTCTTCCACATATACCGAACCTGATTGCTACCAACAACCCAGCAGGAGCCATCGATGCTTGCCTGAAGCGATGGGCCGCGGTAGAGGTCGATGCGGAACGTCTCTTCTCCAACCTGATTGAAGACAAGCCGCAATTCGTCTGTGTCGGGGGCCTGCAGCCAGGCTTCGATATATTCCGGGATGCTGAGCGCGTAAAATACGCGGCTGCTGTCGGCGTTGAACTTGAATGACAGGGCGACGTCCCTGTCCTGTTGGCCGGGGATCGCCGCTATCATTCCAGGATCGAGAAGGGCGCTGTGTTTCGTGTCGACCAGTCCGTTCACTTCACCTCACCTCATCCGCTTAAAGGGAAAGCATTTCACCCTCCCAAGGCCCGAATTCAAGGAACAATGTGACAGGACCGCAAGGTTGGGGATGAACGGATTTACAGGAGGGGCCACTGAAGGTGGAGGCGATTTCACGGATGAAGATGATGCTGTTTTCCCGGATGTTCTCTATGGATTTATAGATTTGCTGCCGGGACCCGTACATATTCTGGGATGCTGAGACGAGAGACGGGCGCTTGGGGGCGAATGGCGTGAATTGTTTGATGTCCAACTTGAGGGACGCCGTGCCTTTCGAAGGTCTCGGACTACGAAATGCAGAAATCCGTAGGTTGGCTCAATTGTGCGTGAGCCATCCGTTGATGCGGGAACGATATCCCCGGCTCATCGTAAGTTTTTCGCCGTTTACCAGCACGACGGCGTACTCGCCGTCAGCTTCCGTTCGCACCTCTTTTACGTGTTGCAGGTTGACGATGGAGGAACGATGAACGCGCAGAAACATGTCCGGGTTGAGCTTTTCTTCCAGGCGGGCCATGGTCTCACGCAGTAGATGAGTCTCGTTCTGAGTGCAGATGCGCACGTAGTTTTCCTCGGCACTGATCCAGCGAATGTCGGACACGGGCAGGAAGACGATTCTCCCACGCGACTTGAAGACGATACGGGTGGTGTAGCGGCTTCCCGTCTGGCCGGGAGCACTATTGGCGGCCGGATGCTGATTGACGGTTATCTCCTTGCGGGCGCGGTCGACAGCGGAAGACAGCCGTTCCTGTGTGAACGGCTTCAGCAGATAGTCCATCGCGTGAATCTCAAAGGCGCGCAACGCGTACTGATCGTGAGCGGTGGTGAAGATAATATGCGGCTTCGGAATGACGTTGGTGTCGGAACAGAGCTCCATGGCGACATCGAAGCCATCCATACCGGGCATCTGGATATCAAGAAAGAGCAGTTGTGGTTTCGTCGCACGGACCAGCTCGATCGTTTCTATGGCGGTGGCCCCTTCGCCCACGACGTCTATATCGGGCTCGTTTCGTAGAAGCTGACGCAGCTTTTGTCGAGCCAGCACTTCATCATCTGCCAAAACAGTCTGAATCATCACACACCATACCCCGTGAGTTGCCTGGTTGGACGTTCTGAGAACTGCAAGGGCAGCGTTAAGGCCACCCTGACTTTACCGCGCGCCAGTTCCTCAATGCTGAAAGCCTGGCCGTTCCCGTAGTGCAACCGCAGGCGATCTTTGATATTGGAGAGCCCGACCCCTCGTCGTCCGGAACCATTCGAGGACTCTGGATGCAGGCCCGACCCACTGTTGACCACACTGATCGCGAGCATCGCATCCTGGCGGCGCACATCGATAGCGATCAAACCATCTCTGTCTAACCTTGAAAGACCATGAGCGTAAGCGTTTTCAATGACCGGCTGCAGAAGCATGGCGGGAACCAGGGCATCGTACAGATCCGGTTCGACGTAGACCTCCTGACGTACGCGTCCGGCGAATCTTCGATCCTGCATCGCAAGGTACATCTCCACAAATTCCATCTCGTCGCTGAGAGGGATTAACTGCACATCGCCGCGTTCGAGGGTGATACGCAGAAGACTGCTGAGTTGTTCCAACATTTTGTCGGCAGCCGCAATATCTGTCTGCATGAGGCTGGAGATGCTGTTCATCGTGTTGAAAAGAAAATGCGGATTCAACTGCATGCGGAGCGCGCGCAGCTGGGCGTTGGCAAACTGCGTCTCCAATTGGACCGCGGCGTACTCTTTTTCGCGATAAAGCTGGTAATAGCCGATGCCGCGAAGCAGAAAGAAGACGGCCCAGAAGAGAACCAGGCTGTCCACCAAGTCTGAATCCAGGTGAAAAACCAGGCGGTGCCAGTAGGTCATGCGCGGCAGGCCAATCGGCAACTGCGGGAAGACGGCGACCCAGATCATCTCCTCGAAGACACTTACCGCCAGACTCAACGGCAGGACGCAAGTGCCCATCTGGAAGAGCGTTGCCTTTTGGATATAGTGTCCGAGGAGGCGCCAGAGCACCCAGCAGATGGCTCCCAAAAGGAAGTAGTGTACGCCCCAGGCTGCCATCAGGAGCTTGAAGGTGATGGGAATGTGGCTGTTCCAGGAGTGGATGCTGACCCACTCCTGCAAGGCGAATAAAAGGCCTAGTGATGTAAATGCTCCCACGAAGACAACGGGGTGCAGAAAGGGCGGTACTGTGCGGCCTTTAATCGTAGGAAACAAATTCAGTTGTGAACCCTGCGCTTTCTATACGAACTGTGTTACCGCATTTCAGGAGCCCGAGAGAGGAACCAATTGACCTGCGAAGGACCCGTCTGACGCATTGGCCAACGCAGCAGTGGGAAAATCATGGGGTACGGATCCTTCTTTATAGACGAAAGCAAGAACAAGAGAGTGGTGCCCGAACCATTCATTTGCGGCGGAAGTTTGCTTCTGAGCGTCCTCTGCGCCTATTTTCGTAGCTATGGTGTCCATTTCTCGCCTTATGAAGTGGTCGGCCTCTGCTCCCCCCTGTAGAACAGCGACGCTAAAGTGATAGTACGCAGCCTTAATGTCCGCCGGCGTCCCGCGCCCGTCGCGCGCCAGAATGCCGAGTACGACGGAGGATTTCCAACTGCCGGCGTTTGCAGCGGTTTCTAGAAGAGTGCGGCTTTGCCCTGGGCTCTGCTTGAGTTCAGGATGATTTACAAGCAGGAGCCCAAGGGAATGCATCGCGGAAACGTATCCGGCGTCGGCTGCCACACGCAACAGCTCTGCTGCCTTGGGCAGGTCGTGCGGATGGTCCGGATGGACCGAGTAGAACGATCCCAGATCATACGCGGCCAGCGGATCATGAAGCTTCAAGCCTGATTCAAACCATTTCTCCGCGACGGCCTTGTCCTGTTTGACTGCGATGCCGAAGTAGTAAAGGTGTCCAAGATAGGTAGCCGCAGTGCCGTTGCCAGCCTGAAATGCCTGGTTCAGCAGTCTCACCGCAAGTTCCCCATCCTGCCGGACGCCGAGCCCACGCAGATAGGCGACAGCAAGATTTACTTTGGCCGTTGGGAAACCTGAAGCGGCAGACAGTTGATACCAGTGAACTGCGCGTTTGGGATCCTGAGTTACTCCGATTCCGGCCTGATAGAAGTAGCCGATCTGGTTCTGGGCTTGTGGGTTTCCGTGTCCAGCGGCTTTCTCGTACCAATAAGCGGCCATTTTGGAATCCTGTGCCACACCGGTTCCGGAGAAGTAGTCCGCTGCGAGAGTGATCTCATCGCGAACAGATCCCTTCTCGGCGAGTTCGCGAACGCTATTCAGATCTGCCGGTACTCCTGGTTCAGCGTAGACAGGCATTGCTGCCCATAGGACGCATGCCGGCAGGAGGGCAGAAGCTCCAAAGCGGCAGATGATATTCCGTGTGATTTGCATCGTGGTTCCCTCCGTGACATCGAGGTGGCCCTGTTTGTGGCTTGTTAGCGACGGCTGGAAACTCAATCAACGTCAGCTAGACGAGAACGCTTACGCAGTGGTGATCGTGATAGTTCTGCTGTTTCAATGCTTTGACCCCCAAAAGGGGAGGCTTGGACCCTTCGCAGAGACCGCTGGGCGAAATAATCCATCCATTCGTCACAAATTTCAAAATTAAAAAACCGAAGAGGCCGGAGGAAGTATCTCCGGCCTCTGTTTGAGAGCAAGCAAGACCTAGAATCTGAACTTCGCCCAGAGCAGCAGATGGCGGAACGTTGGTTCGATTGCATTCTGTTTATTCAGGTAGCTGCTGGTGCCGATATTCAGCAGGTTAATGTCCAGCGGAGCGATGTTGTTGTGATTGGTAAAGTTCTGAGCCTCGACTCGGAAGACGAACATACCGCGCTCGAAGTGCAGCCATGTCGACGGGATGTCCTTCTCCGCAGCGATATTCCAATACTGCGCGGTGGGATTCACGAAGCTGTTGCGGCCCACTTCCTGGGTGGTGAATTGTGGTCCGTTAGGCACGAGCCAATGCACGTTGTCGGCTGTGGTTGGTTCGGCAGTTACGGCATCGTAGTAGACACCGGGAGTGAAGCCGGGACCGAAGTAGGATCCGTCGAAACCGGCGGTGTCGATCGGTCTGCGTGGATTGCCGACGAGGGGACGATCGTTGGCCGTGCTGCCGTCGCCGTTCATGTCGATGCCGCTGACATTGAACGAACTGTGATAGCCGGACTGCAGCTGCGTGGTTCCGGAGATACTGATATGTCGGGTGAAGGCGCTTAGGAGAAAGTCTCCAGCTGCGTTACTGGAATGGAATCCCGCCGGTGACCATACGTAACTAAACGACACGTAGTGGCGGTGATCCCAGACTGAAGGCCCCCAATCCTGCCCAAGGCCGTTGGGTGAGAGGTTTGCCGAGTAGGAGGTAGGCGACGCAAAGGTTGCAAATACATCCGACGCGTCGTCGAGAGCCTTTCCATAGGTGTAGGCGACGCGGAAAAACAGGCCATGGGAGTACTGGCGGGACACCTCTGTCTGCAGACTGTTGTATTCGGAATCTGCCCGGTTGCCGCGTATGTTGATGGCATTGCGCGCCGGGTTGATGCGTGATCCGTTGATGAAGTAATTGAGCTGCTGATTGGCGTAAAGCTTCGTGCCATGATTACCTACGTAGTTGACGGTCAGCTTCATCTGGGCAGGCAGCTGTCGTTCGACACCCAAGTTCCACTGCCAGGTAAGCGGATTCACCAGGTTGCTTGCGATACTCTGCACCGCGGACATGGGGCTGAGGACGGGCGAGATGGTGCCTATCAATGTAGTGGCGTTTCCAAGACCGCGCCCGGTGGTTGAGGTGAGCAGGCCTGTGGGGGCATTCGGCGAAGATTGTGCGCCATTGGTGGCGATGTTGGTGAAGTCGGTGTCGTAAAAGGCGCCGATTCCACCGTGGAAGACGGTCTTGCCGTCGCTGAAGAAAGCGACGTGAGGGTTCCATGCAAAGCCGAAGCGCGGGGCGATATTGTTGGTGTCGTTCTTCGCCTTGACGACGGTGTCGACCGGCGCGAATGGATTGCTCAGGTCGATAGCGGGGTACTGAAGCGAGTTCTCCGGAGCTGTGAAGTAGTCATATCGAACGCCGAGATTGAGGGTCAGGTCCGATGTCATCTTGACGTCGTCCTGAGCGAAGACGCCGGTCTTCCAGGTGTGTGGATCGATACGGGTTGGGCCGAAGGTTTTTCCGGCAGAACCCGACGCACCGAGGAAGTTGTCGAGGAAGTTGTCCAGAGCGGAGGGGGCTCCGCCTGCGGCGAAGGAAAGACCGCCGAGTGCGTTCTGCGCGACAACATTTGTTTCGATCTGGCGTCCTACGTCCGCGCCGAAACGAAGAGTATGACGACCATGGGTCAAGCTGACGGTGTCTTGAAACTGATAGAGCTCTTCATTTGTCCCTTGCGGCATGTTCTGCGAGATGCCCAGCGGGGTGGTTCCACCGAAACCCTGTCCGAGGAAGGTGATGTTGTAGTTCTTCGACAGTGGGTTTGCGTTTGTCTCAGGCGTTGGCTGGAAGAGGAAATTAACGCGGGTCTCGGAGGCACGCAGCTCGTTGAGAAGCCTCGGCGAAAATACGTGCGTCCATGTCCCCTGGGCAATTTCGGCGGGTCCACCTACTTCTGAATCAAAGCCAGGAAGTCCTGAGGTGTTCAGTGGCAGATAGGGATTGAAGTTGGAGCGGTCATGGAGATAACGGAAGCTGAATGAATCTTTCGCTGAAGGAATGAAATCGATGCGATATAGCCATTGAGTTTCGGGTTCTTGTTGCGCCACGGGAGGGCGCTGAAACAACGCAGTCGAAATGGAGCAGCCTGCAGTACAACCGTTCCGCGGGCTGATCTTGTAATCGTTGGCGTGGCCGACGTTAGCGTAGGAGTTGAGATATTTTCCTCCGGATAGATAGTCGTCGAGCAGGGCAACCTGTGGGCCGCCGATTGCCGTCAACTGCGCGTACCCCGTAGCGTCCGGCAGTTCGACTGAACCGGGCTGCGAATTGCCGTAGAAACGGGAGAACTGCGCCCCGCCAAAACCGTAGAGTTTATCCTTCCAGATGGGGCCTCCGATAGTAAAACCAATCTGGTGCTGATCGTAACGGGCCTTGGGATTGGCGTGAGGCTTAGCCTGACGCGAAATGCCGTCCAGAGAGTCGAGGCCGGACCCTGTGTAGAGTTCCCATAGATCGCCGTGATATTGGTTGGTGCCCGACTTGGTGATCAAATTCACGACGGCGCCACCGGAGCGGCCATATTCCGCCGAGGACGAATTGGTCAGGGCGGTTACGCTCTGAAAAACGTCGGGGATGTTGATATTAAAAGCCTGACCTCCGATGCCGACATCATTGATGTCCTGGCCGTCCATCATGAAGTTGTTGCTGCGTGGACGCGCTCCGTTCACTTCAATCTGATAGAAGTTGCCACCGACTCCGCCGAGGCCAAGGTTCTGGTCCACGATTTGAACGCCGGGTACCGTCTGCAACAGTTCAATCGGATTCAAGGTGACGATGGGGACCTTTGCGAGTTCTGACGTGCTGATGGTGCTCGATAGCTGGCCATTTTCGGTGTTGATGTTGTTCGAATTCGCTTCGACTGTGACTGCCTGCGCTACTTCACCAACGGTCAGCACTGGATCGTAGGTTGTAACGATCGAAGGGACGACATTGATGTCGTGCGCACTAGCCGTCTGAAATCCCCCAGCCTCTGCCTTGACCGTGTAATGACCTGGGTTAACTGCATCCATGCGGTAAGCTCCACGCTCATCGGCCACGGCGCCGCGCGTCTCGCTCGTGTCCTGTGAAGTCAAAGTGACTTTAGCGCCAGGAATAACAGCACCGGTTTTGTCGCGCACGATACCGGCGAGGATTCCTTTGCTTGTCTGGGCCATGGCGAGAGGGAGGGCGACAGCAACCAGAAACAAAACGACAACTATGGCAGAGATGCGCTTCAAATTCATTTCGTTCTCCTTGGATTTCGGTGACATTCTGCGGATTGCTTGGATGGAGCGCCGGTGGCGTGGGGAGAATCGCGCGTCAACTCTCGTCCTGCCCTCCCCCAAAAGACGGAGTTGTATGCACCGGCTGGCTCACATACGTTGCTGCAGAGACTTCACTGGCCTCAATACGGTTCACTGTGCAAGTGGGAATCCGAAATGAAGCGGGGACAGGCCTATGTGACGAAAAGCATTGAGGATGTGACAAACTGCTCCGCGACGATAAGAAATGTGAGCGGGTGCCGAGACGCGTGACGAAGAGCGAAGAAAAAAATCCGACATAATCTCCATTAATCGAGAGAATCAACTTAACCCTGCTGCGGTTATCTATAAACTGTGACAGACGGTGATTTACGGGGGATGAATCTATAGAGAACCGTGACCAATGGCTGACATAGAATCCAACGCCCCTGCTGGCTAGTCAACGTGCCTATTGAAATTGGAATTGTTGCACCGATTGAGTTGCAGCCAGAAGTGGGCGAATACTATTGAACATGGTTTCCGTCAGGCGCTACAGTGTGGTGCTGCTCGGTGCAGCGTCACTCTGTCCAGGCCTGCGAGCCCAGGAGAGTTGCAACTCCGAAGCGAAATTGCTGCTAGCCCCATCGCAGGTACAAGCGGCGATGACATCGCTTAACGCAACGGAAGGATCGCACGGTCAGGTTTATTTCTACGACACGCCTACGCTTGATCTTCTCTCGCAAGGTTTGATCCTGCGCCTGCGTATGGGGACTGCCAGTGACCTTACTGCAAAATTGCGCCCTCCCGAAGGCAAGCGCTTCTTCGATCCTTCGGTTGGTAACGAGAGGTACAAATGCGAGGTAGAGATAACCGGCGGGGTCGAGAGCCGTTCTTACTCTGTGCAGACCGACTATGTCGCAGGATACGTGCCGGAGAAAGGAACCGAGCTTCTGCCTTTGTTGAGCCCGGGACAGAAGAGACTGCTCGAGAACTCGCAGATACGAATTGATTGGGAGAAGGTGAAACAAGTCGCCGATATACAGTCGACGACGTGGACGGGTCGTGCGCGGAGTTCGCCGGGTAAGCTTAGCCTGGAGCTTTGGAAGTGGCCGAACGGCAGGATTCTTGAAGTTTCGACTAAGGCAGCGCCAAATGGGGGGCCTGCCGCATACACGGCGCTGGAGAGCTTGGCGAAGAAGAATGGACTGGCCCTGAGTCCAGTTCAACAATCCAAAACCGCCACGGCGCTGAAAGAGATGTCCCCTGTCCGGCCGCACTAGTCGACGCTGCGAGTCGCACTCACGCTTTAGATTGGCTACTTCGGAGCCTTTTCCTTATGTGGGGAACGTGCGTCGTAGCTTGTCTGCATCTGCCTCAGCTTGAGTACGCCGTAGAACACGGTTACCACCATGATGATGACCAGCAGCGAGGCAAGCCTCTTCTCCATGACGTAGTCGCTCTCGCGATAGAAGGTATAGCTGACGACGATCAGGAAGAGGATGACGAAGTTGATGATCCAGTTCACCGGCTTCGATACGACGAAAGACAGCGTGCCAAAGCCGGCCAGTTGATAGAGCAGGAACGGGAGGATTGCTACCATCGGCAGCAATTCGGAGGCGCCTAGCGTGATGTCGACCGCACCCGGTGCCAGGGCGTGCAGGAGCGTACTATGCGCCAGCTCATGGAACAGCCCCGGGATCGCACAAAGAAAAGGCACCACGGCGAGTAATTCTAGCACCAGGCAACCGCTCCAGACGCCGATCTGGGACGCGGCGTCGGCGCCTGCACCAGTCGATTCGGAGCCGACAAACAGGCCGCCGACAATCGCGGCGGCACTGGACAGCATGAGCAGCTCCACCGTGATACCGAAGCTTGCAGGCTCGCCTGTCTTGATCAGTAGCAGCGCCATAAAACCGGGGAGATAGAACATCACGCGTACTAGCCGTGCCCAAACACGGGCATCGCGTTCTGGCGGCAGGATCGGGAGCGGGTGCCCGTCGGTTCCGATTGTCTGTCTATCTTTCGACATCTCAAGACCCCTCGATATTGGAGTGATTGGTACCCTATCACAGTTTCATTTAGACACTTAGCGAAAGTGGAGGTCGACAGCCTCGACGCCTTCATCGGAGTTCATTCGTTTGTCCCGTAGAGGCGGAGACTCCGAATGAGCCTGGCCGAGGCAAAGACGAGGGCAACTGCAACGGCGAGCCACACTCCATACAGAACATGAACTGCCCATAGCGGGGCGACGCCGATGTGACGCAGCAGGGCTGGAAGGAAGTTCCATAAGGTGATGTGCGCGGCATCCCAGGGGTCCTCAAACATGGAGGGGGTATTCAGATGCCAGGCCTCCCGCCTGCCCAGTGCGAAGGCTGCGATGTTCTTGAAGCGCAACGGCACGACCCAGGTGTGACGGCCGAAGCTGTCCATCTGGTAGATCTCGAGCGGCAACCAGAACGCGAGTGAGGCGCATTGGATGATGACACTGGCGGCGGTGATGGTTAGCCCGAAATTACATATAGTTCGACCGAGCACGACGCGGTAATGGAGCAGAAGCGGAATGGCGAGCAGGGTGGTCAATTCGACGGCGCTTGAGATGTACCGGTCGCCCCAGGCGAAGTCGCCTGCCCACCAGAAGTAGCGCGCATAGAAGGCGACGTAGACCGCAAGCATCACGAAGGTGGCGACGAAGAACGCTCGCATAGCGGGGATCAGCCGCTTCCAGAGAAGCGCGGCGAGCAGTAGAATCAGCAGGAAAATTGGATCAAACAGGAAGATCGTCTTTGCCGGCGCGAAGAATGGACCGATGACACCGGAGTCGACGCCGCCGTGAAACCATGTTCCGTTGAACGGGAAGCTCGGGGGAAGCGTGGGGTCCATTTGCCGTTGTTCGCGTGCGAAGACGTCGACATACGTGTTTGTCCAGGAGTCGAAGCGAATGTACTGGTAGATCCGATCAAGCAAGAAGAAGACGGCGTAGATAGGAAGAGCGGTGCCCAGGTAGGTGCGAACCGTTCGACGATCAGTGAGGTTTGTTTCAGTAGCCGGCGCTGCTGGCTTCGACGCATTGGAGGTGTCTGTGCGCTGGGATGTTTCGTTTCGAGCGAAGAACAGCGCGAGCAGAACGAAACAGGACGCTCCCAGAATGTCGATTGCCGTAGTGATGCGTGTGAGCAGGTTGAGCCCAAGTGCCGCCGAGCCCAAGAACAGAGCGCGTGGGCTGCCGGTCTTTAACCATTTGTACTGCAGAGCGAAACCGGTAAGAGTGAGCAGCAGTATGTAATTGTTCTCGGTCATGTTTTGCGCGTAGTGCAGGTGCGTGGTGGCGCAGAGCAGGCCCAGAGTGCCAGCGACCGACTCCAGCGTCGAAAATCCGAGCAGGCCGAGTAGGCGAACCGCGGCAAGTGCCGTGAGGACATTGACGAGGAGATTGGTACTGATGCTGACAATGATGTCGCGGATGGAAGGGTCGGCTTCACTGCTCACGTAGTTGCTCCAGAGCGGTAGATTGTTAGCGGCCGAGCCAATGAGATCCGCCGGAAACATGAGTAAGGACTGACCGATGCCGTACCAGGCGTAGAGGCGCCCGCCACGACCGTGAAGCCCGAACTCGGGATATTCGTTCGGAAAGACCTGGGGTTCGCCTGTCCATAAGGAATGCGCGACCTGCAGGCGGTGCGTGGTGTCGGATGTGCCGAGTTCGCCGGATTGAATGAGGAAGGTGAAGAGCGCGGTGACGAGAAGCAGCAAGTAGACCGGATGAGACGGAGCAAGGCGGCGCATTGGTCTTTCTATAGTAAGGCGTGATGTCAGGCTTCAGTGGGTCGTTTTGATTTCGAGTTTCATTCCTGTCATTCCCGCGTAGACAACGTCGACCGCGTCTTCCGACTTCTCCAGGCTGAAATTCTTGGTGTCAGAAGAAACAGCAACGGTCAACCCCGGTAGTTCCCATCTGGTCGCGCTGATCTTCGTCTGCACTAAATCCTTTGCGTGAAGACGCAGGCGGACCGTTCCTGTAGTGGAGATCGTCAACCCCTGTTTATCCGCCGTCGTGTCGATCATCGGTGATTCCATCAGCCGCACCCATCCGATCTGTCCTGTGGGCGTCCGCCACTGTATCGTGGCCGGGTGGAACTGTGTTGTCGTTCCAGCGTCCTTTGTCTTTCCGGTTATTTCGCCGCCGAAGATCACATCGCGGCCAATCCAGGCAGTCGCCACGCGTTCTTCAGTGATCTGTTTGTGTAGCAGGTGATCTCCTTGAAACTTCTTCATCTGTTCGAGCGCTTCGGGCGGAATTCGCGTGCCAAGAATTGCGAAGTGCGGGGCGAACCACACATCGGCAACGTGATCGGTAGATGCTGTGATCTTCGGCAGTGGCGCGTTCTGCGCGTCCAACACTGTTCGCATCCAGACGCCGACAATACTCACATAACTCTCCATGTCCATGCCGTACGAACGATCGTACGGACCTGAAACATTGCGAAGCAGCGGATTGTAAAACGAGGCAATGTCCTTCCACAGTGTAGCCTCCATCTCGCTTCCAATCGCCTGGATACGCTTGGTCGATCCGTAGTCCCGCCACAATGCCAACCCGTACAGATCAACGCCGTAATACGTGGGTGAGTTGTACTCGAAGAAGGAATCGTACTTTTTGAAGAGGCGGTAGACGCTCTCAGTCCATTCGCCGGACTGCAGCTGCCACTCTGCGTTCTTGTCGTGGACCGCTGCGAAATCCCAGAGAGCCCCGTACATGAGAGCAATGTTGCTATAAGAAGGCAGCAGGCGCCCTTCCTTCATCTCTCCTTCAATTGCGTGATCGATGGCCTCGTACATCCGCTTCGAGAGCTCAGCCGGGATCCGATCGGGATACTCGATCAGGATCATCTGAAAGGTAGTGCCGATAAACACGCGCCAGTTGGGATCGTAGCCGCGCCATATCACGGGGTTCGCTGCCGGATCCGGCTCCTCCGGCGTTCTTCTGTATGTCCCGTACCACTTCGTTCCCGGCGTGAGGTACTGCTGCTTCAACACCGCATCCAGAATGTCGGCGGCTCTCTGCCGGTCGCCCACCGCGTCGCGAAGCAGAAGGCCGAGGGCGTACCAACTCGACTCGCGCACCAGGTAGCCGCCGAGGCGTTCCCCATCGTGCCGGGCCCCGGGCCGATGGACCAGCTTCATATCCTCGTCAAAGAGCTGTCCGTCGAGGTCCATGGATTGTTGGAATATCTCGCGAGTGTTCTTATCCATCGACGCCAAAGTGACGTGGCGTGGAGTAACAAACGCCTCACAACGCGCGGCAAATGCCAGCGCCAGTGCCAGGCCGATCGCATACCGTATCTTCATTTTGCTCTCCGTGCGTCCGTTTCTGCTGGGTTCTAAAAATTTTCTGACGACTGGGCGGAACTCTCTTTACTGCTCAGATCATCTCGTTGATGACTAATGCAGGGCGAACGCGATAGTTACCATAAATTGCTCTTACGGTGCTTCTTTGCAGTCTCACCGGCGTCTATCAGGATTCGGAGATTAGGTGTTGCCTTATCGCGAATCGAACAAGATCCGCATTCGTTTTCAGCCCAAAATCCTCCATGATTCGATATTTGTGAAATGCGATCGTCCTCACCGCGATATTCAGAACAGTCGCCGCCTCCTTCATGGATCGGCCCTCTGCAAGCAATTGAAGAACCTGACGCTGGCGTTGCGTGAGCTCTTTGGCTCGATCACGTCGCGGATCGCGAATGAATTCGTCCATCAACTTCTGCGCGATTTTGGGTGTCACATAAGAGTGTCCGCGTAAAACCTCGCCAATCGCCTCCTTCAATTCGACCCCTGCTGACTTCTTCAACAGATAACCGGACGCCCAATTCCGAAGCGCTTCCGAGGCGACATCCGGATCTTCGTTCATCGTGAGAACAATGATCTTTGTCTTAGGAAGGCTTTTTTTTAGCTCCCGACCCGCATCGAGTCCGTTGAGCAATGGCATGCCCAGGTCAAGAAGCACGAGATCGGGCTTGAGTTCCTTTGCTGCAGCAAGCAGAGCCCGTCCATCTGTCACCAATTTGACAACTTGATAGTCCGGCTCCAGTAGAGTCTTGAAGGCCTCGGCAACAAGTGTGTGATCATCCGCAATTAATACCCTCGGTCGCCCCATTCGACCTCCCCATCTTCCTTGCGCCTTGCCTGAACGGGCCTACGGGAGGCATATCCTGTTGGCATTGCTCACGATACCAAAGGAAATTCGCTATGCAGTCAAAATAATTGTGCGGCTAAATTCGAATTTCCTCAGCTGCTAAATCTAACAGTTTGCAGGCCCTTTCTCAGTCCATATGCTCGGACGGTGAGGGACCACGTTGACCGGTTCGTTGTCGCCTAAATCCTATATCCGCAGTCTGAGCAGCCTTACGCAATGTGCCACTAGCTGATTAACACTTCTCCATCAGAATGGTCAACTGAACACTTGTGCCTCGCAACAACTCACACCCCTTGGACACTTCACTTCCCGGTGTTTCCGGCTGACCTGCCTGAATGACAGTAGCTGGGCTGCACAAAGATACAGTTGCCGCGGTGCTCTACCTCTTGAACACTATCTAACATCACTTTCATTCAAACGCGGAGCGTGCCGGTTGATTGATAGTCGCCCAACAGTCGTGTTTGCCGATGACAATGCCAAGGTGGCCCGTGTCGCCTGCACTCTGCTCGACTCTGCGTACAAGGTCGTCAAGGTGGCGGCTGACGGAGAAGAAGCCGGCCGCTGCATTCGCGAGCTGAAACCGGATTTTGCCGTTCTCGATATCTCGATGCCCAAAATCGACGGAATAACCTTGGCGCGGCAACTCCACGATTCGGGAAGCAGCACACTGGTAGTCTTCGTGACTCTCATCGATGATGAGGATTACATGCGGGAAGCAAGATTGGTCGGACATGGGTACGTTTTGAAACGTCGCTTGTCGTTTGACCTGCTTACAGCGCTCTCTGCCGCTCGCAACGGTCAGTTTTTCAGTTCCCACTAAGCCATTCTCTCCCCCCAAATCCAAGGCGTGCGCGCCGCCCCCTGTTAATTTTGCTAGGTGCACTTTTACTGGCGTTGTCGATCGAAACATATATGATGTTGGGACGAGAGAGCCTGGAGTGATCTGACGAATGCGATCGTTCGTAGACCACGCTGAGATCACAAAGGCCGCAGTTCGGCTCAGATCTATCTTCGCTCCCAGTCCTCAACCTCAACCTGACCTTCGATGGTCTCCACCGAATTAGGCCCTATTTGTTGAGTGCGACATTCGAATAGCGGGCCGCCGTCAGAAAAACCCAAGGGGGACGTATGCTAAGCGTGAATCCTGGGCCCTTGAGATATATCCCCAATAAGGGGTTGCTTGTCGAAAGGCGAAAACCTACCGATAGACAGCGTCGAAGCTCTGCCATCAACAAGGTCATCCTGCGCGCTTCTTCTGAACTGGCGGAATGCAACAGCGGAGAAATCGAACAAATCATTCACAATGCCATCGGAACCGTAAGCGAGATCGAAGGGGCCGAACACGCCGGGTGGTATCTCCTGGCCGAGTCAGGAAAGTTGCGCGCTTTCTTTGATTCAAATCGCAGCCCGTTCTCACCATGCTCGATGTTGTGCGGTGAATTACACAAGCTGCCATGGTGCTTCGCTCAATTATCCGCGGGAAAAGCCGTTGTTTTGGATAGTGTGGACCACCTCTTGACCGTCGCGAAAGTCGATTGGCAGATTCTCAAAACTCTTGGAGTCCGCTCCGTCGCACTGCTCCCATCGAAATCTGCCTCATCGGGAAGAGCGATTTTAATTCTGTTGAGCATGTCGACCACACGGGAATGGGCAGACAAAATCGTGGAACAAGGCACACTTTTAGAAAACATCTTCGCGAATGCCCACCAAAGGGTACTCGCTCAAGAAGAATCGAAAACCACAGTCAAGCGCTTCGAGACCACGAAGACCGAACTTAACCGACGTCGAAGTGAAATCGGCGTTCTGGCGTCGCAACTCCTGCAATCGCAGGAAAACGAGCGAAGGCGCATTTCGCGCGAGTTGCACGACGATATCGGGCAACGGCTGTCGCTGGCTGCGTCTGAAGTCGCATTGCTGGCAAGTCAACAATCCGAATCAACACCGCTTTTGGTGAGTCGCCTCGACGCTCTGCGCGATGAACTCGACGGTCTTTGCTCCGACCTTCACGAGATGTCACATGATTTGCATTCCTATAAACTGCAGCATCTCGGACTGAAGGCTGCACTCAAGGATCTGTGCCGGAAAATCTCTCAGCCCGGCTTTCGTGTAGATCTTTATGCCGAGGATTTCGAAGAGCCGGTTTCCAAGGATATAGCGCTATGCCTATATCGAGTAGCTCAGGAATCCTTGAAGAATGCATTTAAGCATGCACATACGTCGATTGCCGCAGTGACCCTGACAAAGCTCGACAACACGTTTTACATGACCATTCAAGATTCGGGCATAGGTTTCCACGACGGCATACCTTCACGGGGCCTTGGGCTGCTGAGCATGAACGAGAGGGTCAAACTCGTCCACGGTCAATTCAGTCTGCATTCCCTTCCCGGACGAGGCACAGAGATATGGGTACAGGTCCCCGATTCAAACGATGTGGAGGAGGCTAGCGCGATTGGCGAGTCGCCGAGCCACTGCGCCGATTTCACTCCATGATTGAGATGTTGGCCTCTCTGCTATTAGCCAACGGCCCATCGGAAATAGGGTTATTCGAATCCTTCCTTAAGGCCTCGTCGATATCGCCCATTGTTCCCGGTCACCTCTCTAAGCATCAAGCCCAGCCGCATAAAACCTCAGTAGGTTTTCACGCTCCGTCAACATTTCAGACGAAAATTCCGGCCCGGTATTGATCAAGCGTGGCTCCAACTCAAAGGAAAGCAGTTCAGGCAAAACGCGCGTGATCTCATTCGAGCGCAGCCACATGGCATATTCGATTCGTGGACGATCATCCGTCGCCGGGAGTGCTCCTCCAGCGTATTGTTCGAGCCCTTCCTTCTCCGTTACCCAGGTAGCGAGAAGTGCCGCGGGCGTTGCAGCGCCTACCTCCTTCATCGCCCGCTCCACTCCTGGCGGAGCAAATCGCGCTGAGATTTGCGCTACTTCGAGTTCGATCGGGGCGAGCGATCCGATCAGCAGCATCTCGTGGAATTCTGTCGTCCAAAGGGTCGCATAGGGAAAGACATCCAGAAAGCTTCGCACCAAAGAGCGGGTGTCCTCGTCGTTTTGCGTCGCGATCGGTAACCATCGAAAACAAAGCCAACTGCCATCGCTCAACCCAGAGTAACTGTCACTTCGTACAGTTTCATCGTGCACTGCACGATCTACGATAGAATTTCCAGACCTCACGATAGCCCGATCGTTCCGCAATTACGTTCTGGTTAGGAAGACGGTCCGCAGTCGTTGCCGGGAGGATTTGAATGCGGAAACCCAACAAAACCAGGAAGGCCGCCAGCGCTACGCCAAACAAAGTACTTCCCTGGACCGTGGCCACGTTGTGCATCCTCGCGATCGCTGGCGTTGCCCTGTGGAAGCTGCCTCCAACCCACACCGCCGCCGCCGTGGCCCCGGCCCCGTCTTCAGTCAATTCAACCGCTACGCCTCCGGCAACCGCCGCGCCCTCGGCCGAACCAGCGGCATCTACCGGGGTACCCTTCGCCCCTACCGTGCCTAACAAGACACCGGCACCTGGCAAACCGCAGCCGGACATGGTGTGGATTCCTGGCGGCGAGTTTTCCATGGGCGCACAGGATCCCCCAGACATGGAGCATGATCGCGTCGGCATGCAGGCCACCCAGGATTCGCGTCCCATTCACCGCGTCTATGTCGATGGCTTCTGGATGGACAAAACCGACGTCACCAATGCGGATTTCGCAAAATTTGTCGCAGCGACCCACTACGTCACTGAGGCCGAGCGCAAGCCCAAACAAGAAGATTTTCCCGACGCCCCACCCGAAAATCTCGTCGCCGGCGCCGTCGTCTTCTCTCCACCCGATCAATCCGTGCCGCTCAACGACCATTACCAATGGTGGACCTATGTAAAGGGCGCGAACTGGCGCCATCCCAGCGGCCCCGAGAGCAATATCAAGGGTAAGGAAAACTATCCCGTCGTCGACGTCTCCTATGACGATGCCGTTGCCTATGCCAAATGGGCCGGCAAGCGCCTCCCCACCGAAGCAGAGTGGGAGTTCGCCGCGCGTGGCGGCCTCACCGGCAAACCCTTCGTATGGGGCGACTCCTTCAAGGCAGACGGAAAGTACATGGCAAACACCTTTCAAGGCCACTTCCCCAACAAGAACACGGACGAAGACGGATTCAGCGCTACATCTCCCGTTACCCAATACCCGCCCAACGGATATGGTCTTTATGACATGGCCGGAAATGTCTGGCAGTGGGTCTCAGACTGGTATCGCCCCGACTACTATCGGCAACTCGCCGCCTCCGGTAGCGTCAGCCGCAACCCTACTGGTCCTGACAACTCCTTCGATCCTGCCGAGCGCGGCGTACCCAAGCGGGGCATGCGCGGCGGATCCTATCTGTGCACCGATCAATACTGCTCCCGCTACATGGTCGGAACTCGCGGTAAAGGCGAAGTTTCCACTGGCACCAACCATCTGGGATTTCGCTGCGTGAAGGCGATACCGCACACGTAATCAGGAGACGCCTTCAAAAAGTTCAGAAGTTCTGGAGTCGATATTGTTGCCTCCAAGATCATCGATTCGGGCAAAGTCTCTCCGCGATTGCGCAGTCAATGCGACTCTCTGCGGTGCCGTCCTCATTGCGGCCATAGGCTTCCCTTCGTTCGCTTCTCCACCGGATGGCTCATCCGCCTCCCTGAATCAGCAGACAATCCTTCAATTCCTTGCAAAGACGATCGACTGGTATCAGCATCAATCGTTGGAGCACGCAGGTTCACCCGGCCCCGACGACATTGCATTCATCAATGAGAATCAACCAGCGGCGGATCAGATCGTTCAACTGTCCTTCGAGTTCGCTCGAGCTGCCGCCCAAATGTCGCGCACTAACTCTGCCCCCGCGCCTGCGGATTCCCGCTACACCACCCTGACGCAATTTGCCTCAAAGTTGGAGGCAAGCTCCAATCAATCCCGCGTCGAACTTCAGTCGCTGCGAGAGAAACTCAACAAAGCCAACAGAAAGCAGCGACCGGCTCTCGAATCACAAATTGCCAAGCTCAATAGCCAATCCGCGATGATGAAGGCCCAGTTGGAGGCAGTGCAAGGCATCTTGCGATTTGCAGGAACCTCCGATCCCGATGGCTTGACATCGCACATTGACGCGCTCGAGCGCTCACTTCCAAAACATGCCCCCTCGAATACCGCGCGGTCCACAACCTCAAACCAGGACCGATCGATCACTCCCTGGAGCATCTGGGCAGTTTGGGGCCGAACCCGTCAGCTCTCCAGCGAGCTCCGCGCAATTGTTGGCAAAATACGACAAACCGATGAACTCCTGCAGAACGTGGAGCAGTTGGGCGATCCGTTGCGAAATCAACTTGCAACGCTGACGCAGCAGAGCGACAGAATCGTCAGCGAGGTAGGCTCCCAGGACCCCGCCGTGATTGCCAAGCAGAAGGCAGCGCTCGATGCTCTCACTGAGCAATTCAAACTCGTCGCCGCCCCCGGCGTGCTGCTAAAGAAAGAGGCGATCGTATTGGAGGTTTACAAGAAGAACCTGGTCAACTGGTCCGATCTGACAAAAAGCAGATACACCGAGAGCATCAAAAGCCTGGCAATCAGGTTAGTCGGACTGGCCGTGTTTATCGGCCTTGTCCTGGGCGTGTTTGCGCTTTGGCGCGAGGCGGTCTTCCGTTTCGTACCGGATCTTCGCCGCCGAAACCAGTTTCTTTTCCTGCGCAAGATTGTGTTGTGGTTCGTTATTCTCCTGATCACCATTTTCAGCCTGTCGAGACAATGGGGATCGTTGGCAACCTTTGCGGGTCTGTTGACCGCCGGCGTCGCGGTTGCTTTGCAAAATGTAATCCTCGCTGTCGTCGGTTACTTTTTGTTGATAGGAAAGTTTGGTGTAGGAATTGGAGATCGCGTGCAGATTTCGGGCGTCGTCGGAGAGGTTGTCGAGATCGGCTTCATAAGGCTGCACATTATGGAACTCGCCGGCACTGGGGCAGACGCCCAGCCCACAGGCCGCATGGTCGCATTCTCGAACTCAATTGCATTTCAGCCAAGTGCCGGACTCTTTCGGCAGGTTCCAGGCACGAATTTCGTCTGGCGCGAGACCTCGATCACTTTGGCCGCCGACAGCGACTACGACGTGGTGGAACAGCGGTTGTTGACCGCTATCGATGCCGCCTTCGAGGACCTCGACGAGGACTTCGCACGACTGGGACACCAGATGCAGAAGAGCCTCAGTTCGATCGCTATTGGGCCGCTCGCCCCGAGGCTTCGCTTCAAATTGACCCCGGCCGGACTCGAGGCCATCCTACGTTTCCCGGTCGAAATGAGCATGGCGGAAGAGATCGACGATCGTGTCGCACGCGAGATTCTGCAGGCAATTAATACCGAGCCGAAACTCAAGGTGCTGGCATCCGAGGTCCCAACCATCCAAATCAGAACAGAAGCAGCCAGGAGTCGCTCCGCGTAGCCCGCCTCTTCGGCACACGATGTGGAGGAGTTGGGTTTGATCCAGCAGAATTATTTTTTGCTCGACCATAGATTGTCTTGCAAGACCCAGCAAAATCGCTTGTCAAGGGGCGCCCACGTCTAAACCTTTTTAAATGAGCAAAATAGCTGTGCGTTTTAAGTAAACGACAAATGCCCTCCGCCCGGAGGGCATTTGTCGTTAGAAAGAGACTTGGAATGAACTCTGCGGAGAGTTAGCCAAAAACACTGAATATACCGCTGAAATCAAGACCTATGCTTATTGTTTTGAATACTTAGATCAATAAAATGGGAGTGGAAGGGGATTCCAAGCGGCGATCTTTGGCAATTCAAGGCAGGTTGAAAAGCCTCAATAAGATGAGGCGGGGAATGCCGCGCGTTCGTTGTCGGTCAGTTGCAGCGGTAGAACCTGTCCGCTGGCTCCCGATTGGAGGGTTGTCGTCAGGATGGACACTACCGCGCTCGCCTGTTCGGGCGGTACAGGGTTCGCCTGTCTGCCCCACAATGCTTCACGAATCCTTAGGTAATAGTCGGCCTGATTCGCTGCAGGAGCTGGTATCTTCGTCTGCTTTCCGGTGCCGCCCTCGTACAGGATGCCTGGATCAAGATCTTCGCCGAAACCGGCGGAGCCGGGCAGCACACCGGCGACCAGTTGTCTCTCCTGCACATCGCCCCCGAATTTCGCCCAGCTTCCAAGTGTGCCGTGCAGCACCGAACGCGGGACGCCACCTGACACAAGTAAGGAGGTATGAAGAATGACTCGAAGAGATTTGTAGTTCAACTGCACATGCGCCCAGTCGTCAGTTTCGCCCCCCTCGCGTAATACGGCAAAACTGGCATTGATCGTCAGAGGTAAACCGAACAACTGCACTGCTTGATCGATGAGATGAGGTCCAAGATCGAACCAAAGTCCTGCGCCGGGCCCAGTCTGTTCGCGCCATCGCTTGCGCACCTGGGGACGAAAGCGGTCGATGTGAGTTTCAAAGTGGCTAATGGCTCCCAACACCCCTGATTCAACGATCGCCTTTGTCGCCAAAACTTCGCTGTCCCAACGTCGGTTGTGAAATACCGACAGCAACTTTCCATGCTCTTGAGCAAGCTGAACAAGGGAGCGCGCGTCTGAAAGATTGACGGTAAAAGGCTTGTCGACGACTACATGTTTTCCTGCCTGCAAGGCTGCGGCGGCAAGCGGATAGTGGCTCTCATTTGGGCTGGCGATGACGATGAGGTCCACGTCCGGGTGAATCGCGACGTCTTCCATGCTGGAGCAAACAGCAACACCAGGAAGATCGGCCAGCACCGTATCGCGTTTGCTCGATCCAACGATCGTGAGCTTCAAGCCTTCCACAGACTGGATAAGTGGCGCATGAAACGTTTTGCCGGCGTAGCCATAGCCGATCAGCCCCATTCGAACCGTTCTTCCCTCTTCAGACATGCAAACACCTTCTCGAATGTGACCATGTTGGTTGGTTCAATTCAGAGCAGAAACAACAAACTTGAACAGTGTAGACTGCGGGTTAGTTTTGACCCGACAAGTCCGCACTACCGCCAGGAGCAGCTCGATGTATGTAGAACGTCGCACTCGAGTCAGGTACTTTCTGGCTTTTTGGCTATTCGTACTCAGCGGAGTTGCTTTCCTCGATCGAACCAACATTTCAATCGCGGGGCTGCAGATCAGCACGGAGTACGGACTCGGCAACCAGAGGCTGGGGTGGATCTTCAGCGCCTTTCTCATCGGATACGCCGGCTTTCAGCTCCCTGCCGGATGGCTCGCAGCGAGGTTCGGCCCGCGACGAGTTCTAACCATCGGCGTGTTGTGGTGGGGCGTTGCAACCGCTCTGACTGCGCTTCTTCCGTCCGGCGTGGCACATGCTGTTGCGTTGCTGATCGCGATCCGGTTCGCTCTCGGCGCGGGTGAGGCTGTCATCTATCCTGCGGCAAACCAGTTTGTGGCTCGCTGGGTCCCCATACAGGAACGCGGCTTCATCAACGGTCTCATCTTTGCCGGTGTTGGCGCGGGTAGCGGACTCACACCTCCTCTACTTACATGGCTTATTACACACCATGGATGGCGCGCAGCCTTTTGGTTCAGTGCCATCATTGGTCTCGTAGCAGGCGCAGTATGGTGGGTGGCCGCACGCGACACACCAGAGGAGCACAGCGGAGTTTCAGCCTCTGAACTTCGCGTTATCCGCGACGGTCTGTCATTCGTTCCTCCCGTACCACTGCCCGCTGCCGATCTCCCTCCAGCGATCGTCAGTTCAACCACAATCTCCTGGAGTGCCATCTTCCATCGCCGCGACCTTCCGGCACTCATGGCCGGTTATTTCAGCTTTGGCTACGTTGCGTGGATTTTTTTCAGCTGGTTCTTTCTGTATATGGCTCAGGTGCGAGGTTTCGACCTCAAATCGAGTGCTCGCTATGCGATGTTGCCATTTCTTTCTATGACAATCTGCTGTCTTGCCGGCGGTGTACTTAGTGACCGGCTCACACACGCTTACGGACTCCGCATTGGGCGGTGCGCCCTGGCCTCCGTCGCGCTCTTGCTCACCGCCGCATTTCTTGTGCTTGGCTCTCAGGTTCACAGCCCCCAGGTCGCCGGGGTCATTCTTGCGGGCGGTGCCGGCGCTCTCTATCTCTCACAGAGTTCGTTCTGGTCTGTATCTGTTGATATCGCAGGCCGCAGCTCGGGCGTTTTCTCCAGCATGGTGAACATGGGTGGACAGATAGGGGGCGCGGTTACAGCCTCACTGACACCCTGGATCGCGCAACGTTTTGGCTGGGTAACATCCTTCGCGGTCGCGGCAGGTCTTGCGGTGGTTGGTGCAATCTGCTGGATGACCGTGCACCCCGAGCTTCCACTGGACTCCTGACGGTCGAACGCAGTTTGAGCTTTTGATTGCAACCGGTCGAAATATATGATGCTTTAACGACATCCGGCTTGTGATCATGCTACAGCGTCCCGCGAACCCGTTCACCGCAGGATGGGCAAAGACGCCCGCTATCCCGCACCTCGCGTCCGGCACTGTTGGGCTTCTTCTGCTCTCGCTCGTGGCGGTTCTTGCCCGCGCCGCTCCGACACCTACTACCTTGCGCCTGTCTGAGTATCAAAAGCAGGACTGGCAGGTCGAGGACGGCTTGCCCGAAAATTACGTGCGGATGATAACGCAGCGCCCTGACGGCGTTCTGCTGCTGGCCACCTCCTCGGGCCTGACCACCTTCGACGGCCAGCGCTTCCAAAACGTACCCATTGAGGTTGACGGCCTCGTCGACAACGAGGCTGTTAACACGATGCTTTATGGACGTAATCACGATCTCTGGATCGGCACGGATGGTCGGGGCGTCCTTCACCGAACTGCTTCCGGCACCATCAACATCAGCGAGCGAGCAGGCAGGTTTAACGAACGCATTCGCATGATGTATGAGGACGCTCAGGGTGTTCTGTGGATTGCGACTCAGAATGGTGTTGAGCGTTTTATCGACGAAAGAATCGAGGTCTTTTCTGATGCGGGTATGATCTCTGGCGACATCACCACACCTTTTGCCGAAGATGGTTTTGGTGGCATGTTCTTCGTCACTTCCTCAGGTCTCTTTCACTGGGAAGGTGGGGTCGCGCATCGTTACCCCCTCCGCGTTTCGTCGACTGTCATTCCTGTGGCGGTCTATCGCGATTCCCAACAACGACTGTGGGTCGGTACGACGGCCGGCGTCGTACAACTGGTTCCCCGAAAAAACACTTTACGTGACTCGTCAGACCGGTTTGACGAGGTCCCTAAAGCCAGCGTTTACAGCCCGGTAACGGTGTTGCTTGGCGATCCGGCGGGAAATCTCTGGATAGGAACACGTCGCGATGGTATCTGGCGTCTCGGTGCTGATGGCCTGTCTCACTGGTTTTCTCACAATGGCCTTCCGGATGACACCATCCGTTCCCTGTTTGTCGATAATGAGCAGAATCTCTGGATCGGAATGCGAACGGGAGGGCTAAGTCGTTGGCGCAAGGGCGCGCTGGCTCCCTATGGTGAACCGGAAGGCTTTCACGCCAACTTCTCTGCGAACACATTCGCAGACAGCCACGGCGATCTCTGGCTCGGCACCTGGGGCAAGGGTCTCTTTCGTCGTCGCAACGGACAGACCGCTGCCATCAATCCTCCGGGTATGCCTATCGCTACACCGATCCGTGCGATTGCCGAAGACCGCCGCGGACACATCTGGATCGGAACATGGTTCGATGGTATCTATCGCTACGACGGCCACGCTTTTCGTCACTATCTGCTGGGCATTGAATCCCCTGGCAACGCCGTCAGTTCCATTCTTCCAGACAGTCGTGGTGGGATCTGGGTTGGTACTTACACCGGCCTCTTTTACTTCGCTAGGGGCGATCCCTCCACGCCGGGTCGATCTCATCTTCTTGAGTCGAAGCTCATCACATGCCTCATCGAGGACCGCGATGGATCGATTCTCGTAGGCACCAGTACGGGACTCTTTCGCGTACGCGACGGGGTTGTACTCCCTGTCGATGGTCTGCCTCATCCGTATGTCCTCTCACTGACCTTGGACAGCATGGGGCGGGCCTGGGCGGGCACAAAGGCGGGCGGTCTCGCCTGGGTACATCAGGAACATGCCACACCGCTACCTTCGAGCAGCGGTATAACACCTCTATTGGTCAATACCGCAATTGAAGATGCGGACCGCCATCTTTGGCTGGGCACCTCTCGCGGCATCGTCCGGCTCTCGCTGACGGAACTGCATGATGTCGCTGAAGGTCGACAACCCCAGCTCTCGACCATCGTTTTTGGCAAGGGGGACGGCATGCGTTCCAGCGAATGCGGTGGAGCGTCTAACCCAACGTCTACGCGAACGGGTGACGGCACTCTCTGGTTCGCAACGGCGAAGGGCTTTGTCCATACCACCGATGTTGCTGAAAAAGCAGGATCTCTTAGTCCCACTGCGACCATAACGGGGTGGACCCTTTCGAATGACCCAAGCACCACGGATAGCGCCACCGGGCCGCACGTAGATCTTGAGGCGGGACAGCCGGACATTATCTTCTTCTTTAATGCGGGGCTTCTCTCCAACCCGGCGCATATTGAGTTTCGCTACAGACTTGCGGGTTACGATCCCGAGTGGACAAGCACGCGCTCGCATTCAGCGCGGTATCGGAGGCTTTCCCCTGGCAACTACCGCTTTGAAGTGCAGGCACGCAACAGCGGTGAGGAGTGGCTCTCTCCCATAGCGTCCCTACCAGTCCGTCAGCGTCCGCACATCTATCAAACCTGGTACTTCTATCTTGCTTTGGCATTGCTAACTCTCGCGATCGCAGTCCAACTCTTCCGGCGTCGCGTTCAGATGATGAAAGGCCGCATCGGGATAGTGCTCGAGGAGCGGAACCGCATCTCGCGCGAGTGTCACGACACTCTGATGGCAGGTTTTGCGGCGATCTCGTGGCAGCTGGAAGCAACCGCGAAGCTCTTCCGTGACAGTGACTCGGCATCCACCCCGGCGGCCAAGTCATGCGAGTTGGCCAGAAGCATGGTCTCGCACTGTCAGGCCGAGGCTCGACGTATTATCTGGGACCTGCGAGACACGGAAGAGGTCACCAACATCCTCTCGCAGGCGCTTTCCCGGACGCTGGCGACAAATCACATGCAGGAGGTAATCAGCACCACGCTTGATGTCGAAGGCGATGAAGTACCGCTTGCCCCAGGCTGTGTTCATCATCTTGTCTGCATCGGTCAAGAGGCTGTATCAAATGCCATTCGCCATGCCCACCCGTCCTATATCACGATTCATCTCAAATACGAGAGTGATGCCCTGAACCTCTCTATCCGTGATGACGGTCACGGATTCCACACTTCTGACCGGTCTACATCGCGGCGGGGACACTTCGGAATCCCGGTCATGGAGGAGCGCGCACGCAAGCTCGGAGGCACGCTTCGCTTGCAGACCTCAGCCGGTGCTGGCACAGAAGTCACGGTCAGAGTACCCTTCAACGCAATGCAACAATCGGTCGCTCAAGAACATCACGTCATACGGTGGATAGGAATATGAAACAAATCCGAGTTCTTCTCATCGAGGACCATTTCCTGGCACGCATGGCGCTCCACTCCGTACTGTCGGGGCATCCGCAGATCCAAATCGTTGGAGAGGCTGGCGATGGAGAGCTTGGTATCTCGATGTATCGCACCCTGCGACCCGATGTTGTGGTTCTTGACCTTCGCCTTCCGCGCTTGAGCGGCTTCGACGTAATCATTCAGCTGCGCAAGGAATTCTCTGCTGCGCGCATTGTTGTGCTTTCGAACTATCAAGGCAGCGAAGACATCTACCGTGCGGTGCGCAGTGGTGCGATGGCTTATCTAACCAAGGATGCTAGCGGGGAGGAGCTACTAAACGCCATTCAGAATGTCGATCGCGGCCTGCGCTACCTTCCGCACGTTGCTCTTGACCGACTGGCGGAACGCATGCCGACTGTTGAACTTACACCCCGGGAGACGGAGGTGCTGGCTTGTATCACGCAGGGGCGCAGCAACCGCGAGATTGCTGAGGATCTTCATATCGCGGAAAAGACGGTGCGGATTCATGTGAGCTCGGTGCTCGACAAAATGGGTGCCCGCGACCGGACCCAGGCGACGATCTACGCGTTGCAACGCGGGATTGTTCATTTGGAGTAGAATTCTCCGGAAAAATTTGCGGCAGTGGGGACTGCTGTTTTTGGGGCTGTTTTGAGAAAAACTGCTCGTTTTTTGGTGGTATTTGAGTGGTCAAAGTGTGGTGGATTGTGGTGGAAACGTGGTGAGATTCGTGGTCGTTGTGAGGGGCTGAAAATTACGCCACGAATTTCGGGTTTTTTCCGCCCAATTCTATGAAGCCGACAATGTTGGGCTCTGGGGAGCCTATAGGACATTTGGTCTATGGCCTACCCGGGCAACTGCCTGATGACAGAGTTTTGCGCTTGTAATGGAATCGTGACACTCAAGAAATAGCCCACGATCTGTCGCGAGCGGAGGCAGTTTTTTCCATCGTGACCGGTACGTGCATCCATTGCTGCGCTGCCCGGCACCACAAGGATTTACTAGGAGACTGCTGTGAAGAAAACGTTGGTTTATTGCCTCGTACTCTTGCTGAGCCCTGTGTTCCTTCGGGCCCAGATCGCAAACAATACCTCACTTGTCGGCACGGTGCTCGACTCAACCGGAAGCGCGGTGAGCGGGGCGAAAGTAACCGCTGTCGAGCAGTCCACGAAGCTACAGTACACGGCGACCACGAACGACTCGGGATATTACGCGATCACGTTTATCCAGGGCGGCACCTATGACATCACAGTAGAGCAAACCGGCTTCGGCAAGGTGACTACGACCGGCATTCCGGTAACCCTTAACATGAGCGTGCGTACCGATTTCAACCTCAAAATTGGCACAGCATCGGACACAGTGACCGTTTTATCAGCCAGCACACCACCGCTCTCAACGGACGACGCAAGCCTTGGAGAGACGTTTCCTCCTAAACAGGTAGAGGACCTGCCAATCCAGGGTCATAATGCGCTGGCGATTGCAACCCTGTCATCCAATGTTATCGTCGGGCCGAAGACCAACTACTCCGGCAATCCTCCAGGGATAGACTTCATCGGAGCAGGCCAGCGCGAGACCCAGAACGAACTGACCCTCGACGGTGTCAGCATCATGAATAACCTCGGCAACGTAGCGCCTGCGCGCCCCAGCACGGACATGATCTCTGAAGTCCAGATGCAGAGCGGGAATTACACGGCGCAATATGGCGCCTATCTCGGCGTGCACGTGAACCTGGTGAGCAAAGCCGGCACGAATCAATACCACGGCGTCGCCTACGACTACATCAAAAACACGGTGTTTAACGCGCACAATTTCTTCGATACAGCTACGACGAAAAAAGCACCGCTGAATTACAACCAATGGGGATTTGCTCTGGGCGGCCCTGTCATTATTCCGAAGCTTTACAACGGCCGCAACAAAACCTTCTTCTTCGGTTCCTACGAGAAGCTGAATCAGAAGGCCCAGTCGCCGGGTACCTCTACTGTGATGACGGCGGCCATGAGGGCCGGCGATTTCTCGGCTCTCGGGACGTACAATCCGGCGACCGGGGCTTGCACCGGAATCTGTCTCAAAGATCCGGCAACCGGAACGTTTTACGCCATTCCAACCACTGGCCCGAACGCCGGGAAGAGCAACCAGATTCCCGCGAGCGAACTGAACACGGGAACGGGGCAGATTGCCCAAAAATACGAGGCCTATGTGCCTCTTCCGAATATCGCCGGGATCAACAACAACCTCTCTAACGTGTATTTCCCAAACACCCTCTTCGTCGCCCAAACACTGGAGCGAGTCGACGAGAACATAGGGGAGAAGGTCAGGCTATTCTTCCGTTTCCACTGGCAGAACATGACCTATAGCAACGGGAACGCGGTTCCAGTCAGCGCCACTTTTGGCCCGGCGAACAGCAGGAACTACGCCATTGGCTACACCCACCTCATTACGTCCAACCTGGTGAACGACTTCCATTTTGGAGTCAACCAATTCCTGACTGACTCGCTCAACTACTGGTATGTCAACGGGCTCAAGAGCGCCGGAACTGACCTTGGTATCCCGGGATTCAACTTCGACACTACTGACGGCATGCCGGGCATTCCGTACGTCCAAGTAACCAGTGCCACCGGTATGAATATCGGTAACAACGGGACGAACTGGTTCCAGGACGACCGGACCATCAATGCCTACGAACAGATCAGTTACACCCGCGGAAAACACAACATCATGGCGGGCGTTGAATTCCGCAAACTGGGTACGGGGCGAATCGCGACCAACATATCGCTCGGGCAGTTCGTTTTCGACGGAAGCATCACTGGCGATTCCCGCGCCGACTTTGCGATTGGCCGTCCCGCCAACGACACAACACCTTCCACCAGCATTAAGGGTTCGGTGGCGGAATGGCGTGACGGTTTCTTTGTCCTTGACAACTGGCAGGCGACGCCGAAGCTCACCTTGAACTACGGTCTGCGCTACGATCTTCCCACCGTTCCTTACAGCCTCAACGGCTATACCCGCATCATGAATGCCTCCCAGACCGCTTTACTCCCGGTATCAACTGCCACGTCGGCAGCAACCTGGGTTCCGGTTCCGGGACTGAAACTCGGGAGCCCGACCCATGACAACTGGGGGCCGCGCTTTGGCTTCGCTTACCGCGTCACTGACAAGACTGTTCTACGCGGTGGCGTAGGTTTTTATTACAACGCGAACCAGCTTAATAGCTTTACCCTGCTGACCAGCAACAACTATCCCTTTGGCGCGAATTTCAGCTACAGCGCCTCGCAGGGTACGGCCGCCAATCCGTTCTCGTTTACGAATCCGACCCCCGGACAAGCGACCGCCTCACCGGTGACAGGTGTATGTCCGACTCCAACAACCTGCACGTATGGAAGCGCGGTTACCTATGATCCGGCGAACAAAACGCAACGCATGTATCAGTGGAATCTATCGGTGGGGCAAGAGCTGTGGCGAGGAGCTGCGGCCGAGGCCCAATATATCGGATCCCACTCGCTGGATCTTGACACGAGCTGGTACTCGAACATGCCACCACAGATGGTCGGCGGCGTAGTGTTTTCCCAGCCCAAGAGAGCTGCCCTCAATTCACCACAAGGGAGTTGCGGACAGGCGACTTGCCTGGTTCGCCCAAATCAGCTTTTTGGTTCCATTCGTGACCTGAGGAATTTTGCCTGGGCCGAGTACAACGGTCTTAGCCTTATTCTCCGGCAGCGTGTGTACCACGGGCTTTCGGGTCAGGCGAGCTACACCTGGGCGCACGATCTGGATGTCTCTACGGATTCCAACGGTGGGGGCGTTCCGTCGCAGCAATATAACCTTGCTGCCGACTATGGAAACTCTAACTGGGACATCCGGAACCGTTTTGTCGGGGTCCTCACCTATGAACTGCCTTCCTTCAATGGGAAAAGCCTGCTTGTTCGTGAGACCCTTGGCGGCTGGCAGATTAACGGGATCGTCAATTTGCAGACAGGTATGCCCTATAACGTTTCGCTTGGCTACAACAGCGCCGGCCTCGACCAGGGTACTCAGCGCCCCAGCTGGGTGCATAAACCGAAGGCTGACTGCAGCCTGAAGAATGTGATCAGCGGAAAGAACGGGACCGCAGGTTCGGGGTCATGCGTCGACCTCACTGCTTATACGCTTCCGGTCGCTCAAAACACGCTTGTTCCTGGATCAACCGCAGTCGCTACGTGGAACTATGCCTTCGGCAATACGTCGCGGAACACGCTTCACGGACCTGGTTTCTCTTACACCAACCTCTCCGTTTTCAAGAATTTCCAGATATGGGAGAGAGCGCGTTTCCAGTTCCGCGCAGAAGCGGCCAACGTGTTCAACCATCCCAGCGCCGCCAACCCGAACTATAGTTCGGCCGCCGGCAGTGGCAATCCGAGTCTCAACGCGGCGTCCCTGACGGGCACCGCAATCAGCGCCGGCAATGCCGGGACGATCATCGATGTACAGAAGATTCCTGGTGAGTTGAGCGGCGCGCGAGCGCTTCAACTGGCAGGAAAGATCATCTTCTGATTGCAATCCTTTCTCGGAGCCGCCGGGGAGCATTCCGGCGGCCTCTGCTGTTTCAATTCTTTCGGGAGTAGTATCGCAACATCCTCGCTCGCTCTTCGAGTAGCATGCTCTCAGCCATCATGAGGTCATCGAGATTGAATCCGATCCTGTCGTCGAGCCGAGCACGAATCGCAGTTGCTGTCGTTATCGTTTGCGCGACGTTTCTGACTATCACCCACATTGTGCACGCAGACGTGCCAAAGACGGCGGCGGAGTACGCTGCTGATCCTGCCTTGATGATCGATGCGTACCGCCATGTGGAGGCCGCCTCGGTCTCCGACGCCATTGAACAACTGCTCCATGAGAAACGCTACATGTCGCATCGTATGCAGTCGATCTTTCCCGCCAAGTTTGCCGGAACTGCGATCACGGTGAAACTCGTGAAACAGGAGAATCACGACGCGGATGCACTGACGGGAATGCTGAAGGCGATCGACTCGGGCGGCCCGGGCTCGGTGTACGTGATGAAGGTAGAGGATGGAGCCGACATCGCTGGTATGGGCGGCCTGATGGGCACCGCGATGTTTGCGCGTGGTTTCGCCGGGGCGGTGATCGACGGCGGCGTGCGCGATCTTCCGCAGTTGAAGAAGATCGGCTTTCCCGTTTACGCAACAGGACCCGTACCTTCGACCTCAGTTGGCCACTACAAGTTTGGCGGGATGAATGTGCCGGTGGATTGCGACGGAGTTAAGGTTTCTGCTAATGACATCATCGTTGCCGACCAGGATGGCGTGGTTGTTGTTCCGCGTGAGCGCGCTGCTGAGGTGCTGGTGCTGGCCCAGAAACTGGACAACAGCGAACATTCGATGTATCCGTTTATTGAAAAATTTCATTCGATCGAAGAGGCGGTCAAACAGTTTGGACGAATTTAGAGAATTTGCCGGGTCTTCGGTTGCCCCAGGTGTCATTGGTCGATGTCATCATCTTCCGTATCCTTGCGAGAGAAGGAAGTCTGAGGTTCACGATGTCCAGTAACGGCGATCGCAGTCTCTTCACACGGCGGAGTTTTCTCCGATGGTCGCAGTCGGCCATGGCGTTTCTTGGTGCAGCCCCGATCCTTGGTACGGGTAAGGCGTCAGAGGCATTTGCGCTGTCTACGGCGAGGAACACAGCGGACGATTATTACGCGAAACTTGGGGTGGAAAAGATCATCAATGCGGCGGGCACATACACCTATCTGACCGCAGCTCTGATGCCGCCGCAGGTACAGCGCGCTGTCGCACAGGCGGCGCTGCATCCGGTTCGTCTCAAGGACCTGCAAGAAGCATCGGGCGAGTACATTGCGAAAAAACTTCGCTGCGAGGGAGCCGTGGTGACTTCGGGAGCCTCTGCCGCTCTAACGCTTGCTACTGCCGCTTGCATCGCATCGGCAAACGGCACGAAGCCGGATCAGATTCCGGAGAACGTTGATCGCATGAAGCATGAGGTTCTCGTGCAGAAGGCGCATCGCTATGAGTATGACCACGCGATGTTGATCTGCGGGGCGCGCATCGTCGAAGTGGTCACGCTTGAGGAGTATCAAGCAGGCATTCACGCCGAACACGATCATGACGAACTTCTTCAACTCTGGCGAAGGTGGAAAGATCGATCGCCAGACATGGCTGGAGGTTGCGCATCAACATAATGTTCCGTGCCACATGGACGCCGCGGCAGACATGCCTCCCATTGAGAATTTGTGGAAGTACACCGGCATGGGATATGACCTGGTCAGCTTCTCCGGTGGTAAGGGGATCCGGGGGCCGCAGAACGCCGGCTTGTTACTCGGCAAGAAACATCTTACCGATCTCGCGGCGGCGAACAACAATCCCAACAGCGACGCGGTGGGTCGCGGCATGAAGGTGGCGAAGGAACAGATTGTGGGCATGGTGGCGGCTGTGGACTGGCTGCTCGAGCAGAACGACGAGGCCGACCAGGCGGAGTATATGCGCCGCGCGGATGTCATCACACGCATGGTGAAGGATGTTCCTACCATGAAGGCAAGTGTTTATGTTCCTGAGGTGGCGAACCATGTTCCACATCTCATGCTCACGTACGATCCGGCTGTCGTTGGTATTGGCCCGAAGCAGGTGCAGGAACGGCTCAGGAAGCAGCAGCCTTCGATTGAGCTGAACCCTGCGACGGGCACAAGCGGCCGGTTCGGTACACTGTCTACCGAAAACACGCTCGTCATCGGCACGTGGATGCTGCAGCCGGGTGAAGCTGAGATCGTAGGACGCCAACTTCGCGCAGTACTCACGAATCCCAAAACATAAATCCACCAATCCAAAGGAGTAACACGATGGAGCAACAGTCCAGAAGAGGTCTACTGAAGAATGCGGCGAAAGCTGCTGTCGCTGCAACTGGCGGTGCCATGATCGCTCAAACCGCAAAGGCGCAGGTCACCGGTCAGCTGCAGAAGAAGAACTATCCGCCTAAGACACAAGCCGACAAGGTTCCTACGACACCAGCGAAGGCTCCGTTGTTTTCCAGTGCCGTCTCTTACGGCAATCTGCTCTTTCTCGCTGGCGTTGGCGCGCATTTCAAGGGGACGATTGAAGAACATACGAAGCACGTGCTCGATGAGCTTGAAAAAAATCTCATTAATGCCGGTTCGTCGATGGAGAAGGTTCTGAAGGTGAACGTTTATCTTAACGACCTCAAGGATTACGCCGCGATGAACAGCGTCTACGCGACTGGCAAGTGGGGTTCGGTTCCACCTGTTCGCACTACGGTCGCCCCTGCGGGCGGCATTCCTGGAGATTCCCTGATCGAGATTGACCTGATCGCCTATATCTAGGTCTTCGCAGTCTCTGCGTCCACACAACATCTTCCTCATCTTCAAAAAAAGGCGAGTCCATGTCTCTCTTTCGTAATACGCGCTGGTCACGGCGAGAAGTTCTCAAGCAGTCCGGAATACTCTCAGCTCTCGGAGTTGCCAACGCTGTTTCACCTTTCGTCGCAGGTGGAACCGCGTTGGCGGAACCGTCGGCGCAGCATACGCCTCCCGCCAGAGAGGGTACGGACCAAGACAACCTCTTTACCCGAATCGGCGTTCGTCCCCTGATCAATGGCCGCGGCACGTTTACCATCATCAGCGGATCACGCTCACTTCCCCAGGTGAAGCAGGCCATGTATGAGGCATCGTTCTATTTTGTCCAGCTCGACGAAATGATGAATGGCATTGGCGCGCAGTTGGGCAAGCTCACCGGCGCGGAGTGGGGCATCGCGACGACCGGCTGTGAAGCGGCTATCTGCCTTGCAACCATCGCATGTATCGCGGGCACCGACGTGGAACGCTGCCAGGCCCTTCCCTACATCAAAGGCAAAGACCAGGTCATTATTCCGAAGCACTCGCGGAACCCCTATGACGTCGGTGTGCGCATGGTAGGGGTTGAAGTTGTTGAAGTCGATTCGGCGGAAGAGCTGCGTGCCAAACTCTCCGATCGCACCGCCATGATCTATATCCTTTCCGGCCCTGCTGCGGAAAAAGGTCCGCTGAGCATTTCGAGTATCTGCGCGATAGCGAAGGAGAAGGGAGTTCCTGTCTTCGTCGATGCTGCCGCGGAAGAGCCGGTCGTCCCGAACATCCACATCGCCGCAGGAGCGACGCTGGTCGGCTACTCGGGCGGTAAATGCCTACGTGGGCCGCAGTCTTCCGGAATGCTGATCGGCCAGAAGGACCTTTGCAAGGCAGCCTACTATCAGGCGGCACCGCATCACTGCTATGGCAGGGCGATGAAGTGCAGTAAGGAAGAGGCCATGGGCCTGCTTGCGGCTGTCCAGCAGTGGTACAAGCGCGATCACGAAGCCGAACAGCGCGAGTGGAGGTCTTGGTTGAAGAACATTGAAGCGCGGCTGAAGCCTTTGCCTTCTACCAGCTTCGAATATCTGGAGCCTGAGGACCTCTCCAACAAGGCTCCGCGCCTGCGTATCCACTGGGACGCAAATGTGCTGAAGATCACCGGGACGGAGCTCGTCGCTCGTCTCGACGCCGGTACACCTCGCATCGTCATCGATGGCGGCACGGGCCGGCGTCCGGAGATGATGAAGAGCTCGGTCACGATCATGCCTTACATGATGGATCCCGGCGAAGACCGCATCATTGCGAACGCCATTTACGAGGGTCTCACGAAGCCTGGCCACTACGAAGACCCGGTGATCCCGACCGGCGCCCCTGCACCTGTCCAGGGAACGTGGGCGGTTACGATCCAGTATCCTCGCGGTGTCGGTGAGCAGAAGATCACTCTGGAACAAAGCGGCAACGAGTTAGCAGGAATGCAAAACGGCGAGATCTACAACGGAAAACTCAAGGGTACGATTCACGCTAACCAGATTGAACTCCATAGCAACATGGAGGTTCCAGGAAACCCGATTCCATGGATCTTCAAAGGTGTCGTCCAGGGCAACGAAATCGCGGGCACAGTTCACATGGGCGAGTACGGCGATGCCACCTGGAAAGCAACGCACGCCTGATTGCAACACCAGCGATTTGCACGGCAGCCACGTTGCCACCGTGCGAATCCATCTTGAGTCGAAGCATTAGCCGCGCCATTCGCGCTTAGATTGGGGATTCATGACGAAGCCATTTCATAACAAAAAGACGATTTTCCATTGTTGCGCAGCACTATCGCTTCTTGTCGCGTCGAACGCGTTTGCCCAGTCAGCGCTTCCCGCCTATGACCTCCTTCTTCGTGGCGGCCATGTTCTTGACGACAAAAACCACATCGACGCGGTGATGGATGTCGCGATCAAAGATGGCAAGATCGCAAAGGTTGCAGCGAATATCTCACCAACGGACGCACTAAAGACGATCGACACGAAAGGACTCTATGTCACGCCGGGCCTGATTGATCTTCACGTTCATGTTTACAACGGAACGGGCGAGCGAAACTCTTATGCGGGCGACAACAGCGTTCCACCTGATGGGTTTACGTTCCGTGTCGGCGTCACCACCGTCGTAGATGCGGGATGCTCAGGCTGGAGGAACTTTGAAGACTTCAAGCAGCGCATCATCGATCGCTCGAAGACTCGCGTTCTTGCAATGCTCAACATCGTCGGCTCCGGCATGCGCGGCGACAAGTACGAACAAAATATGGAGGATATGGATGGAGAGGCTACGGCGCGGATGGCGCTGAAATATCCTCAGACCGTGGTCGGCATTAAGACCGCCCACTTTGGCGGGCCCGAGTGGACTCCGGTCGAACAGGCCGTCATCGCCGGCACGAAAGCCAACATTCCCGTGATGGTCGACTTCGGAACCGACCGACCCACTCGCCCACTCTACGACCTGCTGACGAAGAAGCTGCGCCCCGGCGACATCTACACGCACATGTACTCTGGTCTGCGTCAGGAACAGGATCCGACGACTCTTGGCCCAAGCAAAGCCTTTATTGAAGGCCGCAAACGCGGGGTCTACTTTGATGCCGGAACGGGCGGCGGCAGTTTCAAATGGTCGCTTGCGGTCCCGATGGTCAAGGACGGGTTCATCCCGGACTCACTCTCCACCGATCTCCACATTGGCAGCATGAACGGTGCTACCAAGGATGAACTCAATGTCGCGAGCAAGATGATGGCCATCGGCCTTTCTCTGAAGGAGGCGGTGACGGAGATGACCTCCCATCCGGCGCATGAGATCAAACGAGAAGATCTTGGCAATCTCTCTCAGGGCTCGGTGGCGGATATCGCCGTGTTACGCCTGGAGAAAGGCCACTACGGCTTCACAGACATGCAGAATACGCGAGTGGATGGCACGGAAAAGCTGGTCGCCGAACTCACCATTAAAGACGGCAAGATCGTATACGATCTGAACGGAATGGAAGCGTTGCTTTGGAATGAAGCTCTCGATCCAAATGCAAAGTATGCCTCACGCTGGACGACATTTGCGCCCCGCCCTCCGGATACCCACAACGTTAAGCCGGCGGACCAGCCGCACTAAGACTACGCATACTTCACAGCCAGGCTCCTCGGCGTCATCGGCGACTTCGCTACCTGCACAGGCTCGTGGAGATGGCCGCTGGTGATGTCGATAGCTAGGCGAAAGACGCTGTCGTTCTTCTGGCTTAACACCAGCATGGCGCTTCCGTCGGGTGTTAATGTGATCGCGTGCGGAGAGCCGAGGTCGTTGATACGCGATTCCATTGGCGTTAGCGCACCGGTGGCTGCGTTTATGTGCCAACCGGCGATGGTTTCGCATCGATGATCGGAGACATAGAGATATTTTCCTGAGGGATGGATGGCCATAGTGCCGACGGCTGGTTGTCGATTGGGGTTGTCTGGCAGTATTGCAATATGATGCAGCCGATCCAGAACCTTGCCATTCGCGGGATTATAGCCGTAACACGAGATGGAACCCTCCAGTTCATTCCGCACATAAAGCAGGTGGCTGTCAGGATGCATTGCCATTTGATGAGGGCCGCTGCCGGGCTGTGTAGCGCTTCTTCCATGAAGGGTCAGCTTATTGTCCTCGAAGGTAAAGACATTGACACGGTCGCTGCCCAGATCGGTGCCAAGAAGGTGACGCGCTGTGGGATCGAAGATCACCATCTGCGGATGCGATGCTTGCTGATGATCTGGGTTCGGCCCCGAGCCGACCTCTTTTAAAATCCCCGACACTATACCTAGACGGCCGTCCGGGGCTATCGGAAGGACGTTGTATGCACCGCCGCCGGAGACGGCAACCACCAGGCTGCACCCGTCAGGCGACACCGCCGAATGCCTAGGCTTGATCGCGGATAACGAAAGCGGTTGAAGATTGAGCAAGGTCAAACGGCCGTGGTCAGGGTCGATGGCAAATGCTTCGACGGTCCCTGAGGGCAACCCTTGATAGGAGTCGATTTCATTGACCGCATAAAGAAAGCGCTGATTCGGGTGCAAGGCAAGGAACGACGGGTGCTCGCTTGCGATCGTTTGGGCTGGTGTCCAGCGCTCTCCACGGATAGCAAATACCTGAATGCCCTGCCCCGATCGGCCGTCGTAGCTCAACATAGGCAAACGCATGGTGTGGCTTGGCTATTTGTTGCTCGGCCCTTCCGGGAGCCATCGCCGCGCGTAGACCCACCGTGCCCAATGATGAGCATCCCATCCATTGCACAAACTCCCTGCGGTTCCAGAGCGGTTGTCTCATGAACATTCTCCTGACGGCGTGATGAAGGCCGGAAGCAATTCGGCTCAGGGGCGTATCGACATGGCGTGGTGAAAGACGTTGTTGGGATCGTAACGCCGTTTGACTCCCTGCAGAAAGGAATACAACCCCTGGTCGCCATAGTACAACTGCGGCCAGAAGGGATAGGCGAGCATATCCTTGTCCGGATAGTTGATATAACAGCCCTCATAGCGGTCACCGGGATAAGGAGTGGTGCTGTATGGCGAATCCGGGGTGGCTCCCGGGTACATGTCGCGATAGAAGTCGCGAATCCAACTCAGATGCGCGGCGTCGTCCTGTTCCTCTCTCCAATACGTCTGATACTGGAGCTTTATAATCGACGATCGCTGCGGTGCAGCCGTCTCGTCTGCGAGTCCCTTGCGATTGATGGCTCCCCCGTAGGAATCGATCGCCAGAACGGAACTGCGCAGGTCGACGCCAGGTATTGTCCGGGCCATATGTTTGTAGATGCACTGCACTTCCGCGGGAGTGAAGTTGCGCTTCATATAGGTGGACTTGTATTTCGCGCGTGAGGTGTTGCCGCCACCGGTGTCCGACTCGACGGCGAGGAGCCAGTCGTAGCGGGACATCGTGTGCGCCCCGATGCATACCGGTTGGCCCGGACTGGGCGGTGCCGGCGAGACAAAGGTTGAGGATGGAGGGGGATTGCCCGACGTAGGCTTGCAGCTCTGAAAGCGATCGAGGAATTCGGTCAAGACGGTCAGGTCTCTGCAGGTGCCGTCAGGATTGCAGAACTGCACCGTCATGCCGAAGCGCCCTCCGACCTGATGCGACACGACGAGAACAGCAAACATGCCCCAGGTGTCGGGGTCTTTGCCGCGCGTTTCCCAGTATTCGCCAAAGGTCGTCAGGATGGCCGTGAATCGTTCGATCGTCATGTCGGCCCAGGCCCAGGATATGTGCGCCAGCATCACTTCCGTGGGCGCCTGCGGCAACTTGTTGAAGGTAAAACATGTGATGACGCCGAAGTTGCCTCCGCCCGCTCCTCGACATGCCCGGAAGAGGTCGGGGTCGTGATTGCGATCCGCTCTCCGGGGAATGACCTTCCCATTTGCATCAACAGTTAGAATCTCTACGGCAGAGAGCCAGTCGACGGTCAACCCGTGCAGTCGCGACAACAGGCCGTAGCCACCGCCACTGACGTGCCCTCCTGCGCCGACTGTGCCGCAAGTGCCGCCGGGAAGGGTTACACCATAGCGCTTATAAAGGTCCACGTAGGCTTGCCAAAGCTGTGTGCCGGGACCGATGGTGTATGGCGCGCCTTTGCCCGGAGGATTGGTCTGGGAGAGCATGCTCAAATCCAGAATTACCCCATCCGGATTGTTGGCGAAGAAGTCTTCATAACAATGTCCACCACTGCGGACTGTGGGTCGCAGTCCCGCGCTCACGATTCGCTGAAGAACCTGGGCGGTTTCTTCCGCGGTCTCGCATATTTCAATCCGGCCCACGGAATCGGCTTCATTCTCAGGCCAACGGGCGTTATGGCCTTTTCGAAGCGTGTTGTAACGCGGGTCCTGTCGAAGAACAGTGATAGCCATATCGCCCCACCTATCAATAACCAGGGAAAGAATCGAAGCCATTAGTAGATTGTGCCAGTAACTGCGGCGGCGCAAATCGGATTTCGTATATTTGTTTCACTGGGCACTAAGTTGGAAGAACGAATCAAGAATTATTCCCAGAGAAACGATTTGCAATGTTCAGGCTTTCTGATAAGTTTCGCAATAACGAAAGATCGCAGGATGAGTCAGCTTCGGGCCCCAGGTCATCCAGAGTAATTTCAACCTATGGCGGGCTTTACCGAATGGCCATTAATCGTTTCGGCCATCGGTATCCCGTCTCGAAGAGGACAGATGGCGACCACTATCAGCCGAAGAATCTCAGCCTGGCTGCAGTATCTCTACTTTCTTCGTTTCAGCATTCTCTTCTGGCTCTTTTTGCCGGTGCTCGTCCTGCTCGATCACCTGGGTTATACCACGACGATCACGCGCGCCTTCATGGCCCCTAGCAGCCTTTGGCAGGCCTTCCATATTGCGTTCTTCACCGTTTCTCTGGGCATGGTGGTACTCATTACGGCGCGCAACTTCTGCATGAACGGCGCCGAGCGTTTCCTGTCCGAACCGCCCGAGTCTCTCACCTGGCTCTTCTGCAGCCCCAAGCCCGTGGCCGTGTGGTGGTCTCTTGCCCTGGCCCATATTCCTACCGCAATTACTCTAGGCTATGTTGCGCACACGGCAAGAATCGAGGGTGAGGAAAGATTCCCTTTCTTCGGCTACCACTCCTCAAGCCTGATATGGCTGTACTTCGGGGTGGGCATCGGCGCCGCCCTCTTTTTCTGGTACGCGGTATCGCTTTTCTATTATTGGACTTACTCTGAGCCAGCCGGGAAAGATTCCGATTCCGTTCCGGCTAAGCCTCTTATCTTCCCGCACACCTTCTTCGGAGATCTTGGCCTGGCGCCACGCCCCAAACTCGCGGGCGTGCTCGAATTTCCGCTTCGCCTGCTCACGCGCTTCACTTACCCTGGCTTCGCTCCCGGCCCCGACGGCCCGCTTTGGGAGCTGCACTTCCTCTCTTTCGTGTCGCTGATCGGCTTTTTCCTGCTCTATCTCTTCCTTTATCCCCTCACTGCGCCAGTTCCAATTAAAAGTGACTTGCATATCGGGGCGATCGTTGCCTCCATCATCGCGCTTCTGTTCATTGCGGGAATCATCTCTACTCCTACCCACGGCCATGGCAGGTGGGCGGCGCCGGTCAAATACTTCTTTATCGTGCTGGCCATTGGCCTCGCCATCATCTTCTGCCTGAGCGCTCATCAGTTTCTCGACGGAGTTAGCGCCGAACGAGATCTCCCCGTTCTCGCAACGATCCTCATGATCTGCTCCTTCACTCTGTGGGCCTTCGGTGGACTGGCGTTCCTACTGGACCGTTACCGCATCCCTGTACTCACTACTCTTTTGCTAGTCATCTTTCTCCCGAAGCTTCTGCACTGGACGGACGGGGAGCACTATTTCCTTGCGGTTGATCGGAGCAGCACCGCTATTATCCCTCCGTCGCCAGCCCAGGCACTGCAACTACGCACCCACGACCCCAGCGAGCCTCTCGTCATCATCACCGCCACCGGCGGGGGCATCCATGCAGCCGCCTGGACCACTGAGATTCTTGGCCGAATCGAACAGAGCTTCGCCACGGATCCCTCGCTCCACTCTCCGGTCTCGAATGCAAAACCGTACAACTTTCATGACCATGTCCTCCTCGCCAGCGGAGTTTCTGGCGGGAGCGTCGGCCTTATGTCCTACCTGCTCGAATACACGGCACCCCAACCGTTCGATCCCGAGCATCCGCCGTCGAATCGAATGACCAATGCCGCCGCCTGCTCCAGCATTGAGGACGTCGCGTGGGGCCTCGAGTACTATGACTTCGTTCGACTCATCACAAACTTCTGGTGGTCCCCACCCGGCACAGTACATCCCGACCGCAACTGGGCCCTCACGAAGGCCTTCAGCCGGAACCTCGACAATCCTCTCTGCCGGACCTCCAGCAAATATCTTCTCGGCCTGCGGCCGCTGCCCCTCGACGGCGAAAGCCTTACCCTTGGCAAGGGTGCCGAACTCCTCGAAGCCGACAAGCTGCCCGCCTTCACACTCAACACCACTGCTGTGGAGACCGGCGGCCGCTTCCTTCTCTCCAACTATCAGGTCCCCAAAAACTTCATTCCTGACAGCGATCTTCTTCCCTCCGAGTCCTTCCTGCACGTCTACGGCGAGCCGTGCGAAGGGAGCCCGCATCAGGGCTACAGCTACGCGGATCTCCCCATTGCCACCGCGGCGCGCCTCTCCGCGACCTTTCCGTATGTCTCGTCTGCTTCGCGGGTGCCGAGTAAATATGCCCGCCACGCTTATCACTTCGTTGATGGTGGCTATTACGACAACGACGGTACCGCCTCGGTGATAGAGTTCCTCACGTCGGCGCTCGCGAAACCCGCCCCTAATGCTTTACAGGATCCTTGCCTCACACACGATTCTGCGGCTGCCACCCCAACTTCAGTACAGACGCAACCCACTTCCGGAGCCGCCAAAAACACATCCACCCAGCGAGCTGCGGCGCCCAAGGCCGTCAGTCCTCCGCTCGCAATTTTGCTCATCGAAATCCGCAATGGCGCTGACCTCGACCCTCTGAGCAGTGTGGACGACTACAACTTCCAGACCCATCCCAAGAACAAGCACGCCTGGACCGCAGTCTCGCAGCTCTCGGCCCCTATGGGAGCGCTTTGGGAGGCGGGCCATGAGAGCGTGACACGCCGTAACCGCCTCGGCCTCTGCCTCCTGGAGACCACTTACCTCGACAAGCTTGTGGTCCATCACGTTATCTTCAATTTCGACGCTGCACCGCCCAGCCCTGAACAGAAAGCTGACCAGGACATCATTCAACCCCTGAATTGGCACCTTACTGCCGGTGAGCGAAAGCAGATCAGCGATAAGGCCAATGATGCTAAGACGACTGCTGCTATCGAAGACGCCAAAGATTGGGTACGCACCATCCTCAACCGCGAGTCCGACACTGCCGCCCGCCAGGCCGTAGAAGACGACAAGAATGGTGCGTGCCGCATTGCGTATGTTCGCGCAAAGCCTCCATCCGACAAAACAAGCTCCACCGGCTCGAAGTAGGGCGCCTAGAGAGAATGTCTCCTCAGGCAGCCACACCGTAGGTGAATTGCCGGAAGGCCTCCACAACTATTTTCGAGACCTCATCACGATTCCGCTTCGACACCAGTTCGTGCCCCGCACCCGTGATAGGAAGCAATTCGGTCCGTGTTCGGATGGGTTTCAACGCCTCTGCCACCTCGTCGATTGAGCCGAAGCCATCCCGCGTGCCGTGGACGAACATCGCAGGTGTTTTGAGGGTCGAGAAGTGCCCTGTCCGAAGCTCACTGGGTCGTTGCGGCGGGTGGAGCGGGTAGGAGAGTAATAGTAGCTGATCGACGAGATCGGGCTCAGACGCGGCCAGCATCGACGCCTGCCTCCCTCCGTAAGAGTGGCCACCCAGAAACACGCGGCCCGAAGTTTGTCGTCGCATAGAAGCAATTGCTGCGCGGAGCCCTTGTTGGTCACGGTCCGCACTGCCACGTTGCGGTGGCCCATGCGGGCGCAACTGACGGAAGGGGAGATCGCAGCGGAGAACGGTCAACCCGGAGGCGCAGAATGCATCCGCCAGCGCCACGAGAAGCGGAGAGCCGCAGTTTGAGCCGGCCCCATGTGTCAGGACGAGGCAGTCTCCAGCTGGATTTGCCGGTTGGTGCAGAAACCCTCGAACCGGTACTTCATTTTGAGGAGCGTCGAAGAATTCGCGGCCGTCGTTCATACCCACGGCCATTTTAGCCAATGACTGCGACCATTTCCTCACTTGGACGGATGATATTCCAATCAGCAGTTGAATTTCAGAATCCGCGGCGGCTGAGAATTTAGCCCTTGGCCGGCGGCCCACCAAACTACTTAGGTTGGAATTGCGTTTCGTATAGTGACCAGTTGCAGGTGGCAACTCTCGCCTAAATTCTTCATGCTAATGTCGGTTGTTTCCGGAACCTGCGGCCAGATGTTGTCGTACCGTACCGTATAGCGGGGCTCCCCCGAAGTCACGGACAGGATAGGAGGCACGGATGCTGGCGGATTTGCGCGACGCGCTGCGACAACTGCGGAAGGCACCGGGGTTCACAACGACGGCAGTGATTACCCTAGCATTAGGGATCGGAGCAACGACGGCGATCTTTTCGCTGGTGCACCAGGTGATGTTGAAGTCGCTGCCGGTGGCGAAACCGGACGAACTGTGGCGCATCGGAGACAAAATTCGTTGCTGCAACTGGGGCGGATACACCCAGGGGAATGATGGAGATTTTGCGTTGTTCTCGTGGGAGGCGTACAAGATGTTTCGCGACCACACTCCGGAGTTCACGGACCTGGCCGCGCTTCAGGCGGGCAACGCGCCGCTTGGCGTCCGTAGGGCGGGGCCACAGGCGCAGGCGGACACACGAAACGGAGAATATGTCTCCGGAAACTTCTTTAGAACCTTCGGCGTGCAGCCCTGGGCAGGCCGGCTTATGACTGAGGCGGACGATCAGGAAGGCGCGCCTCCGGTAGCTGTTATGAGCTATCGCATCTGGAAGGAAAAGTACGGCTCCGATCCGTCCGTGATTGGTGCTAACTACCAGATCAACGGGCATTCGTTCACGGTGATCGGTGTGGCTGCGCCAGGATTCTACGGAGCCAAGTTGGCAGGCTGGGGCATGCCGGATCTCTGGCTGCCACTGACCACGGAATTATTGATCGATGGATCTACCTCGCGGCTCAAGAGGCCGAATGGTAACTTTCTGGATCTGATCGGGAGAGTGCGGCCGGGCGTCGATCCGAAGACCCTCGAAGCGAAGCTGAAGGTAGAATTTCACGACTGGCTGGCCAGCCACGTGCCCGATATGGAGCCGGGCGAGAAACAGCTGTGGCAGCAGCAGACGCTGCATTTGACTCCTGGCGGTGCCGGAGTCGCGTCGATGAGGGATCAGTACCAGGATGGGCTGAAGCTGCTGCTGGTGGCAGCGGCATGTGTCTTGCTGGTGGCCTGCGGAAATCTTGCGAATCTCATGCTGGCGCGCGGATTGAAAGATCGAGGCCAGACCTCCGTGCGTGTCGCGCTCGGCGCTTCGCGGCAGCGGCTCGTCCGTAAGGCGCTGGTGGAGTCTTTGCTGCTGGCTGTGATTGGAGGAGTGTTGGGGATCGGAGTGGCCTATGCCGGGACAAGGCTGATTCTGCATCTGGCCTTCCAGATAGGAGGCCCGAATAACTTCGTACCCATCAATGCGACGCCATCCTGGCCGGTGCTGCTCTTTACTTTAGCGATGTCCATGCTGACCGGAGTCATCTTTGGGATCGTACCGGCGTGGATGACCTCGCACGCCGACCCGATCGAAGCGTTACGAGGCGCGAACCGTTCGGTGGGTGGCCATCGCTCGTGGGCACAAAGATCGCTAGTGATCGCGCAGGTGGCGATGTCGCTGGTGTTGCTGTCGGCAGCAGCGCTGCTCGGCCGGAGCCTGCGGAATCTCGAACACCAGAACTTCGGATTCGAGACGGAGGGTCGGTATATCGCGTGGATCAATCCGATGTTGGGCAACTACAAGCCCGAACAACTCGAGCCGATGTTCCGGAAGATTGACGACCGCCTGAGGCAGATTCCTGGTGTGCGGATGGTTGCGCCCGCTCTCTATGCGCCAATGACCGGTGATAGCTGGAACGACGGAATTCGGGTGGCAGGCAGACCGGAGCCGGGAGCCAAGGAAGATACGGGCGCGGGGTGGGCGCGAGTGATGCCGGGGTTCTTCGAGACCATAGACGCAAAAATCGTGCAGGGTCGGCCGATCACGGAGGATGACACCTCGACAACACGGAAGGTAGCGGTGATTAACGAGGCCTTTGCGAAGAGGTTCTTTAAAAACCAAAACCCAATCGGGGAGCACTTCGGACCGGACAAGATCAAGTATGCGTCAACATTCGAAATCGTCGGGGTCGTGAAGGACATGCGGTATATGACCTACGACTACAAAGATCCGGTACGCCCGATGTTCTGGGTGCCGGAGACCCAGACCGTGCAGTACGACGACCCGGCCTATATGAGCGGCGAAACCTGGTCGCATTACCTGTACAACATCGTGATCTGGGCACCGGGAAATCCACCCGGAATGGAAGAGCGTGTGCGCAAGGCTTTGGCCGAAGTCGATCCAGATCTCGTGCTCTATGGTGTTGACCCTTACACCAAGGTCTTGAGCGCGGATTTCCAACAGGAGAATATGATCTCGACCCTGACGACGCTCTTCGGTGTCCTTGGGCTGCTGCTGGCAGCAGTAGGGCTGTATGGTGTGATGGCATATATGGTGGAACAGCGGACAAGCGAAATTGGCATTCGAATGGCGCTCGGGGCGGATCGCTGGCGAGTGGTCAAGATGGTATTGCGGCGCGCTTTTTCGCAGGTAGGGATTGGATTGGCGCTGGGTATTCCGGCGGCGATTGGGGCAGGCTGGCTGATGAAGGATCAACTGTTCGGTGTAAAGCCCTGGGACCCGGTCATGCTGGTGTTCGCTACGCTGCTGCTCGCGTTGGCAGCCGCGGTTGCGTCGGTGATTCCGGCGCGCCGCGCGGCCGGGGTTGAACCGATGGTGGCACTGCGGAACGAGTAGTCAGTGTCCAGTCATGAGTCGATACGTGGAGGGCATCCATCCCTCGGAGATCAGGGAGTACAGTTCCCTGCAGTTTATCGGACTGCAGGTTCCTGGGATACGACTACCCGGGAGGCCCCTCCCCGGCAAAAGTGCGTAAAGTATTCCAGTGATTGAAGATAAGTCTGTACTCAGGGTTTCGCTACATCGGGGCGGTGACAGGTGACATGGCGGGCGATTGGTGGGGGTTTTCTGGAGCGACATTTGTCAAATGAGAACGAATGAGCACCTTGTATGTTGCGATGTGAAGCGTAACGATGGGTTGCGTTTCGGCGGAGAGGCCATGCCCACCTGAGGCCGGGAGTCCGATATTCTTGGGGGATTTTCGTGAAGGTTTGCGGGTAGTAATCCAGACTCGGAGAAAGTGGGGGATTCATACCTCGTCGGCGATGCGATCCAGAGTGATAGAGTCATTGCGGGATGGTAGGCGGACCATGCCGGAAAACGAAAAGTTCGACGCCCATCAAAAAGCGCTATCCCTCAACCTCGATAGCACGATCTTTGGCTCATTTGCTGAAATCGGCGCGGGACAGGAGGTGGCGCGCTGGTTTCTGCATGTTGGCGGCGCCTCCGGCACGGTTGCGAAGACGATTTCGGCTTATGACAAGGAGGTGAGCGACCAGCTTTACGGAGCAGGGACTCGCTATGTTTCGAGGCCGCGTCTGCAGGCTATGCTGGAGAGCGAGTGGGAGCAACTGCTGGCACAGCTACAGGCCACCCGAGGAGCCGACACCAAGTTTTTCGCGTTTGTCGACACGATCTCTGCGAGGAACTATGCAGGAACCAATGATTGTCACGGGTGGGTGGGATTGCGTTTTCTCCGGCAGCCCTGGGAAGCGCCAAACGACGTAATTCTGCATATCAACCTGATGGATCCCAGCAACGCGCAGCAACAGGAAGCGGTAGGCATTCTCGGTGTGAACCTGATTTATGCCGCGTATCATTCGCTCGGGTCAGCAAAGAAGTTTCTTGCAAGTGTCTTCGACGAACTTGGACTGCAGCGAGTTGAGATCGACTGCCTGGAATGGACTGGAGCGGCCTTCGCCGATTGGAACCGGGATGAAGTTCACGCCTTTCTCGTTGTCGGCGGGTACGCTGAGGCTGTGGTATTTCCCGCAGACAACCAACTGGTTCCCCCGAACGAATTGCTCTACAAGCGGGCTCTGGTGCTGGCGCCAGGGAGGTTCGACAACGCAACCAGCCTTCATGCCGATCTGATCGATGACACTCTGGCAGACCTGCCCGGAGAAGTGTTGGATGAGAGCAAGGGAGGGCTCGGGTTGTTTTGTCTCTCTGTCGCCGGCAGCAGCGCACCGAACCTGGAAGTGTCGGTGCAGGAAAGTTTGCGACACGTGGTGATGCTTCAAAAGCTCGGCCTTGGGGTGATGCTGTTTCGCGCTCAGGAACTCTATACGATGAGTGCGTTCGCGAATCGATACACGAAGTCAAGGATTCATTTCGCTATTGGACTCACGGTGCTTTTGCGTGTCCTCCAGGACAGCTACAAAGAACTGGAGGGGGAGCTACTGGAAGGCATCGCGCGGCTTTTCAGGCAAAATGTTCAACTCTGCGTGTATCCCATGACAGTTGAAGAACTGCGCGGGCGGGTAACAGCAGATCAGCTGACAGGATGGAGATGGAAAGAGACGGATGGAATCGTCAGTGCCGACAACTTGCATCCCGCCGGGGCGGTGGATTCGCTGTATCAATATTTGCTTGAGAGCAAATTCATTGTCGCGGGGAAGAGTGCGCCGACGATCAAATCGCGGGCTTCCAGAGATCCAAGCTGAACAAGTCGGTTGCCGATTACGGAAGTTGCGGATTCTCTACCAGCCCCTAGGAGTTTTCCTAGTTCTCAGAACGCTGCGTTGAGGTAAGAATGGACAGGGAGGAGACTGATCATGTCAAAACAACCGTACTCGTCACTTACGATAACACTTTGGACTGAATCCCCGTAGAAGCCAGACTGCTGTCAGCTCTTACAGTCGACACTTGCACTCAGCTGTTCTAGACTTTCCGCATCGTTCGCGCTGGCGCTTGCACGATGACGCATACAGAGCTATTAGATAAGGAATGGCGCCTTTACCTGGCATGAACGCAGCTAGTCGCGATGCATTTTGCAACTCTGGTCGTCATAACTAAACATTCTCAATACTCCATCAAGTCTGATCGCAGTGGGGCCCCTGAACGAGTATGCCGAATAACTTTGTAGACCTCCTTTTCGGAGAGACGCATGAGACGGTTGCTCCTTTGTTTGGCGCTCGTCGTATCGTTGTTCTGCTTCTGGAAAGCCGTGTCTGCGGATGCTGCGGGAACCGAAAAACAACAAGCGACCCCCGATAAGCAGCAAGCCAACGTCAAAAAGACAAGCGTCCCCAATCCCGCCGATTTTGTCGGGTCAGAGACCTGCGAGACCTGTCACGGTGAGATAGGCAAGAAGTTCGCTGAGAATCCCCACTCCCGCCTTGCGCTGTTGCATGGCGGCAAAGGCGTTACGTGCGAGAGCTGCCATGGGCCGGGCAGAGAGCATGTAGAGGGAGGAGGCGGCAATCTAGAGACACTCTTCCAGTTCAGCAAAGCGACGCCGCAAGCAGTCGATAAGAAGTGCCTGGAGTGCCATGCCGGGGCCCATCCTAATTTCGAGCGCTCCGCACACGGAACTGCAAACGTAAGTTGCCTGGGTTGCCATAGCATTCATAAATTCGGAAGCGAGGCCAGCCTTCTCAAGGTTTCGCAGCCGAAGCTCTGTTATACCTGCCACACTGACGTGAAGCCCGCATTTGCGCAGCCTTTCCACCATAAGGTCGACGAAGGCCTGGTGAAATGCAGCGATTGTCACAATCCGCACGGTACCTTCAAGGCAACGGGACTGCGAAGCAGCGTCGCCGGGGACGTCGTCTGCGTGAAGTGCCATACGGAAACGGCAGGTCCATTTGTTTATGAGCACCCTCCAATCAGAACGGAAGGTTGCGGTTCGTGCCACTATCCGCATGGTTCTCCGAATCCACGTCTACTGACTCGGAACAACGTAAACACGCTCTGTCTGCAGTGTCACTCGGCTTCGATGAACTTTACAGCTCCGGGAACGCCCTCGTTTCACAACATGGCGAACCAATATCAGGCTTGCACGGTATGCCATACACAGATCCACGGTTCGAATACAAACTCCGTGTTCTTCCATTAGGGTGACCAAGCATGACGCTCGTCCTCTCACTCCCATCACTCCACTCAGGATGTTTCTCTGGTGCGTTATGGAACTGCATGAGACGCGTGGCTGCCGCCGTTTTTATGGTTGTCCTCTCTGTTGCGGCGAGGGCGCAAGCAACGCTACCCTCGGCTCCTCAACCGACATCACCCGCAGCACAGGAGGAGAATGTGGCGGCAAAGGCGCAAGCTATGCCATCCTCGACTCCTCAAGCGACCCCACCTCCGGCACAGGAGGAGAAGGCCGCGGCAAAGGCGCAAGCTACGCCACCCTCGACTCCTCAAGCGACGCCACCCCCGGCGCCGGAGGAGAAGCAAGAGGACAAGATGATTAAGGGCTACATCACGCATCAATCCATCGAACTTGGCGGACATATCGTGGATCAGTCTGGAAGCGGCGCGATGTACGACACTCTGGTGAATCTCCAGTCCGGTCCACGAATACTCAATCAGTCGCTCACGATGCGCGCTACAGCTACTTCCCATCCGATCTTCTTTGACGATCTTTCGACGAGCAGCTTCGGCTACGGGGGCGACCCGATCAACGTTACCTTACTGAATGTCTCAAAGGGCCGCATTTACAATTTTCACGGAAGTTATCGTCGTTACCGTCAATACTTTGACTACGACCTTCTGGCGAATCCTCTGATCCCTCCCGACTCGAACCCTTTTGTCCCTTTACTTAACTCTCCGCACTCCTACAATACGGTGCGCCAGATCACTGATCTCAACCTGACGTTGGCTCCGCTGTCTCGCGTGAGCTTCCGTGCCGGATACAACCACAATATCAACCAGGGCCCGTCGTACAGTTCGGTCCACGAGGGCACAGATGCATTGCTGCTTCAGAATTGGCGTAACTCCACCGATGCGTATATCGCCGGGATAGATTGGAAACCGAATAACAGAAGTACCCTCAGCTATGACCAGTTCATTACGTACTACAAAGGCGATACGAACTGGCAGCTATCCGGGTTGAACTATACGCTCTCGAACGGAACGCCGGTTAGTCTCGGAGTCAATCTTTCTTCCGTATGGGGTACTCCCTGTTCCGCACCATTCAACAGCGATGGGACTGTGAATCCAACCTGCAATGCCTTTCTGGCGTATACCCGTTCCAGCCCCGTGCGAACGCTGTTTCCGACGGAACAGATCCGCTTTCAGTCCCAGGCAATCCCCAATTTCAAATTTAATGGCCGCGTGCTTTACAACGGCACCACGAGCAACCTCTATAACTTCAACGAATTCTTCAACGGATTTACTTCGCGGGGCACAGTGCGTCAAACATTCGTTACTGGTTCAGCGCGTGCGCGGCGCATCAATGTCAACGGCGATATCGGCTTCGTCTGGCAGCTTACTCCGAAGATATCTGCCACCGAAGTTTATGACTTCTGGTATTTCCGGATACACGGGGCGAATTCATTAGCCGAAACAGACTTTCCCGGGGCATCGATGTTGGTTCCTCCAGGGAATCCCACAACAGTCACTACGACGGACTCTCAGTTCCTGAACCAGGAGACTAACGCTACTACAACTTCCCTCGCATGGGATGTGAGTCCCCGCGCACGAGTATCGGTGGGATACCGATATCGAAGCCGGACTATTGCACAAGTAGGGGATCTGATTCCCATCCATGAAAACTGGGGACTGTTTGGCACCTCCCTCCGTCCCAATTCGCAGTGGCGCATCAATTTCAACTTCGACGGCATGTATGCCGACAATGCATTTACGCGTATCAGCCCTCGTCAATTGCAGCACTATGTCGCGCGGGCCACCTATCAGCCGCATCCGTGGCTCAATTTGTCCGGGGCCGTGAATATTTACGAGGCTCGCAATAACGTGCAGACGGTGAATCATCTCGAGCACAATCGTAATTACTCATTCGGAGCCTCAATCGCTCCTGGTGAAAGGTGGTCAACAGATCTGAGTTACTCCTATAACAGCGCCTTCTCCAGCACGATCTTGTGCTACGCCTCTACCCCGCCTCCTCCTACAGCGGGAATAGCACCGCCAGTTTGCGCCGATGCAGGAACTCCGCTCCAGAGCAGCGGCTACTATAACGCGCCAACGCAGTCTGGCTCTTTCGGCTTTGTCTTCTCGCCAATAAACCGTCTCCACGGTAAGGCCGGATATCGAATAAGTGCCGTAAATGGAAGCACAGAAGTTATGAACGTCCGTCAAGTTAACGGATCGCTGCAGTCATACTTTCAAACTCCGTATGCGGAGTTGGCCTTTGATCTGGAACGGAAGTGGACATGGAAGGCGGACTACAATTTTTACGGCTATGGTGAAGGATTACCGATTGGGCCCACGCTGCCACGAAATTTTCACGGAAATGTCATCACTCTCAGCGTGACTTACGCTTTTTAGACTACGTTTGTCTGGGATATGATTGTCAACCACTTATCATCAGGAGGGTTCAATAATGCTGAAAAACATCGCTCGCATCTGTGTCGTAAGCCTGCTTACAGCTGGCACAATAGGCTTTGCTCAAAATTCTGGTGCGGATATCTACAAATCCAAATGTCAGATGTGCCACGCAGCTGACGGCAGTGGGAATACGCCCGCGGGAAAATCCTCAAAGGCTCGGCCTTTTGATTCGCCTGAGGTTTTGAAGTTATCGGACGACGACCTCATCAAGATTACGAAGAACGGACATGGCAAGATGCCCGCGTACGCCGGTAAGCTCACTGACGATCAGATTAAGGATGTCATAGCTCATATTCACACTCTGCAGAAAAAATAGACAGATGAGATGCTGAGCGATGACTGGATCTGGAGAATTCGGCGAGAGGCGATTAAGGCCACTTGTTTTTCTTGCGCATAACCCAATCAGCCTAACGGGGATCGGGCTCACTACTGCGTCTGCTCTGACTCTGATCGGATTCTGGGTTGTTGCCGTATTTGGCCATGGCGGATCTGCAAATCCATACGTTGGAATTATTTTCGACCTTTGCCTGCCGGCGCTCTTTGTCCTGGGGCTATGCCTAATTCCACTTGGTATCTGGTGGAAGAAGCGACGCCTAAGGGCGACGGGGCAACTTCCAACTGCATACCCTGCAGTTGATCTTCGCAATCCTGTTTTCCGTCGCTCCCTGGGCTTTGTTCTTCTGGCAACGTCGATCAATTTTGTCATTGTTGGTACAGCAAGCTATCGCGGTGTCGCTCAGATGGATAAGGCGTCGTTCTGTGGTCAGTCCTGTCATGTCATGGCACCGGAGTGGACCGCTTATCATGTGTCGCCCCATGCGAACGTTGCATGCACGGAGTGCCATGTTGTCTCAGGGATGTCGGGATATATAAATGCAAAGTTAAACGGCACCAGGCAGCTTGTGCATGTTGTGTTGGGCGACTATCCGCGCCCGATCATGGCTGAGGGCAAAGTGCCTGCTGCGACCAGCACCTGTCTCCACTGCCACAATCCGGAGAACTTCATTGGCGACAAGCTGATGGTGAAGACTTCATTTGGTGATGATGAAAACAACTCTGTTACACATTCCCTTGTTCTTGTCCATGTGGGCGGCAAGGACATGGCTGGGCGCCTGAGCGGAATCCATGGCGCGCATCTCGGTCATATCGAATTCATTTCCACAGACAATACCAATCAGACCATCCCCTGGGTAGCGACAACGAATGATGACGGCTCTGTGCGGGAGTTTGTGGCGGCGGACACAAAGGTACCCGAGGGTGGCCAAAAGCATTTAATGAATTGCATTGACTGCCATAACAGGGCTGCGCACTCGTTTGATACACCAGTGAACGCACTAAACAAAGCGATGGCCAGCGGACGGCTCAGTGCTTCTTTACCTTTCCTGCACAAGGAAGGTCTTGCCTTAATCAAAGGCGAGTACGCTTCACAAGCGGACGCGGAGTCAAAGATCACGGCTGGACTGGAGAGCTTTTATCGTTCTCGGTATCCAGATGCCTGGAGCCAGAAGAAACCTCAGATTGATGAAGCGGGTAAAGTGCTGAGCGCGATCTATGGTGAGAATGTGTTTCCGTTCATGAAGGTTAGCTGGGGGACACATCCGAATAACTCCGGACATAATGACTATCCTGGCTGTTTCCGCTGTCACGATGGAAGCCACAATACGAAGGATGGAAAGAGCATTGGTAACGACTGCTCTACCTGCCACAATCTGGTCGCCGTTGATGAAATGAATCCTAAGCAACTTGCTGATCTGGGGTTTCAATGAAGCCTACCTTGGTTATGCATCATTTTTGGAACAAACGATGAGAAGGCGCGCGCTTCCTGCCGCAATCGGCCAGGCCCCATCTAAAGAACTTTGCCCAGACAACTTTTACGTCGCCGCTGCTTAGAGTCGCCTTTGCAATCGCCCTGTCGATGTTCCTGAGGGAACCGTCCAGCAGCTCGAGTACAGTAATCACGAGCAGCACAGGAGGTGCAAACGTGACCGGCCAAACCGGAACTGGAAAATATGAGCAGATGTTAGTGACGTGCAAGAACATGAAGCCGATTCCAACCGCGGTAGTGCATCCGTGCGAGGAGTCTGCCTTGGCCGGTGCAGTCGAGGCAGCGAAGCTCGGAATCATCGTTCCGATCCTGGTCGGGCCTCGCGACAAGATAGCGGCCACGGCCAAATCGGCGGGAATCGACCTCGGCGACTATCAAATCGTGGATGCTCCGCACAGCAACGCATCCGCGGCAAAAGCGGTCGAATTGGTACGCACGGGTCAGGCAGAACTTCTGATGAAGGGCAGTCTGCACACGGACGAACTGATGGCGGCAGTTATATCCCGCGAAGGAGGACTGCGGACCGGCCGCCGGATCAGTCACGTCTTTGTCATGGATGTTCCGACCTATCACAAGGTCCTGATCGTCACTGACGGTGCGATCAATATATTTCCGACATTGGAAGATAAGGCGGACATCTGCCAGAACGCTATCGATCTCGCTATCTCGCTTGGTCTCAAAAAACCCAAGGTCGCAATTCTGGCTGCAGTCGAAACGGTGACTTCGAAGATGCCCGCCACGATCGATGCGGCGGCGCTTTGCAAGATGGCCGAGCGGAAGCAGATCACTGGCGCCATCCTGGATGGCCCTCTCGCATTTGATAACGCGATCAGTAAAGAGGCCGCCCTGACCAAAGGTATTCAATCTGAAGTCGCTGGCGATCCTGACATTCTTTTGGCGCCCGATCTCGAAGCGGGAAATATCCTCGCCAAACAACTAAGCTTCCTGACGAATGCTGACAGTGCGGGTTTGGTCCTTGGCGCGAGAGTACCGATCATGCTGACCAGTCGTGCCGATAGCGTGCGGTCGCGAATTGCGAGCTGCGCTGTCGCGATGCTGGCCGCACATGCCCGCCGAACGAAGCCGTAGGAGTTAGATATGGACGATTACGCGCTTGTGTTCAATGCCGGGTCGTCGAGTCTGAAATTTTTCGTCTCCGGCGAGCCGACGAGAAAGACTGGCAGGTCGCAAGGCGCGGCCAGTTGAGGGCATCGGGACCTCGCCACGACTTTCTGCAAAGGATGTTCTTGTGGAAGTGATCAACCTGCTTGACCGGAGAGTCGCTGCGCCTTTTCACCTGCGTGAGCCGTACGTTTGAGCGCTTGATTGATTTAGATCGCATTTATGTCCTTCTCTTGCTGGGGGACCCTTCGATGCGTTTCCTTGATGAAGTGCCGTGGGACGCGGCACGCGAATGGGATTCAATGCAGGCGTTTTCTTCGTATCACTATTCACACTCCTTTCACAGAACAGGCGCGCTTGTACTCACACAGGATTATCGACGCGTCTACGCTTCATTGGCGAGTGTCGAGTGCTGTCACTATTGACAGATGACACTCGTCGCTAAACCGTCTTAGACTTTTGGTGTCTTACTGACGGCGCCGAAGGATGTGATTGTATGACCACTGCGACGGTTGTTGAAAGAGCCAATGATGCCATATCCGCGTATGGCATAGCGAGATCCACCTTATCAGGTGCACCTCTCGGCGTTGACGAACTACGAAAGACCCACGCATACTGGCGCGCCTGCAACTATCTGATGCTTGGGATGATCTATCTGCAGGACAATCCTCTACTGAAGGAACCCCTGAAACCAGAGCACATTAAGAATCGGCTTCTGGGTCATTGGGGCTCAAGTCCGGGTTTGGCTTTCACCTATATTCACTTGAATCGGCTCATCAAGAAGTATGACCTGGACATGATCTTTCTTGCTGGACCAGGGCATGGAGCGCCTGGTGTGCTCGCGCCGGTTTATTTGGAAGGGACTTATTCCGAAATTTATACCGATAAATGCGAAGACGAAGACGGCATGCGCGAGTTCTTTAAACAGTTCTCCTTCCCAGGGGGGATCGGAAGCCACTGCACGCCGGAAACACCTGGTTCGATCCATGAAGGAGGGGAGCTTGGCTATGTGCTCTCGCATGCGTGTGGGGCCGCATTCGATAATCCCGACTTGATCGTTGCCGCTGTAGTGGGAGACGGCGAATCGGAAACTGGGCCTCTCGCAACTTCGTGGCATATCAACAAATTTATTAATCCGATTCGCGACGGCGCTGTACTGCCGATCCTGCACTTGAACGGTTACAAGATCAACAACCCTACGCTGCTTGCTCGTATCAGTCACGAAGAGCTGGAAGAGTTATTCCGCGGCTACGGCTGGACGCCTTACTTCGTAGAGGGCTCTGATCCCGACAGCATGCATCAGGCAATGGCCGCGACAACCGAGCATTGTGTCTCCGAGATCAGAAAGCAGCAGAAGGCTGCTCGCCAAACGGGCAAAGCTGAGCGTCTTCGCTGGCCGATGATCGTATTGCGGTCTCCGAAAGGGTGGACTGCTCCCAAGGAGGTCGATGGTCACAGGGTGGAGGGATTCTGGCGGGCCCACCAGGTGCCGATGGCTGATGTGAAAAACAATCCGCAGCGGCTTCGGGAACTTGAGAACTGGATGCGCTCCTACAGGCCGGAAGAACTCTTCGATTCCAGTGGAGCGTTGATTGCCGAACTAAGAGAGCTTGCACCTACCGGTACGCGTCGCATGGGTGCTAACCCTCATGCCAACGGCGGGAGCCTCAAGCGAGCTCTGCGTCTTCCGGACTTCAAGGAATATGCGTTCGCCGTTGAAAAGCCAGGAACTACTGAAGCGGAGAATGCGCGGCCGCTCGGTGCGTTCCTCCGCGATGTGATGAAGCTGAATATGAATAATTTTCGCGTCTTTGGACCCGACGAAAATACTTCCAATAAGTTGAACGACATTTATGAAGTCAGCAAAAAGTTCTGGATCGCAGAGTATTTTCCGGAAGATGCGGATGGCGGGGAACTGGCACCTGACGGTCGGGTCATTGAGATGCTCAGTGAACACACTGTGGAAGGCATGCTTGAAGGGTACTTGCTTACGGGGCGCCACGGTTTCATCTCATCCTATGAGGCCTTTATTCATGTCATCGATTCGATGTTTAACCAGCACGCGAAGTGGCTGTCGATCTGTAACGATCTCTCGTGGCGTAAAAAGATTGCCTCGTTAAACATATTTGTCACATCGACAGTCTGGCGACAGGATCACAATGGCTTTACGCACCAGGACCCCGGTTTCCTGGATGTGGTGGTCAATAAGAGCTCCGCTGTCACGCGCATCTACATGCCGCCTGACGTCAATTCGCTTTTGTCGGTTGCCAACCACTGCCTGCAGAGTGAGAACTACGTCAATGTCATCGTCTGCGACAAGCAAATGCACATGCAATACATGGACATGGACGCAGCCATCACGCATTGCACTAAGGGTATCGGTATGTGGGACTGGGCGTGCAACGATCAGAGGAGCGAGCCGGATGTCGTGATGGCGTCGGCGGGTGACATACCAACGCAGGAAACTCTGGCGGCGATTACGCTGTTGCGGCAGGAATTTCCTGACCTCAAGATTCGCTACATCAATGTAGTAGACCTATTTAAGTTGCAGCCAAGCACGGATCATCCGCATGGTTTGACCGATGCAGATTTTGATTCGTTATTCACCGTCGACAAGCCGATCATATTTAACTTTCACGGATATCCGTGGCTCATTCACCGGCTGGCATATCGCCGGACGAACCATAACAACATGCACGTTCGTGGTTATAAGGAACGGGGCAACATCAATACGCCGCTGGAGCTCGCGATTGAAAATGAGATCGATCGCTTCAGCCTCGCGATGGATGCCATTAAACGGGTGCCGAACCTGCAGAAAATTGGGGCCCACGCCAAGGAAAGGTTTCAGAACGAGCAGATTGCATGCCGGAACTATGCTTTCGAGCACGGAATTGATAAGCCCGATGTTGCCGGCTGGAAGTGGCCCTACTAGATACGCTGCTTTCCCGGTTGCAGTGATCCGACAGAGACAGCTAATGGAAGGCTTAGAGTCATGGCGCTCGACGAGCATAGTTCCGGCATGCTGCGATGAATGTACTCGTACTCAACGCGGGTAGCTCTACTCTCAAGTTCCAGTTGAGCGCGTTGAAGGGCAGATCAGCAGCGATGACTCTCGGCTGCACGCATTTGTTCATCCCGACACACGGAGAGTTATTGATTGCGCACGATACGGTGCGCTGCATTTTGGAGAAGGTTGATTCTCCAAATGCGGAGCGATCACAGAAGGTTGAACAAGTACGCAGGTAAAAGCGGAGGGGCAGGGCGATGAGCGCAAAAGGCGTGATGGAATCCGGAGCAAGGATGGCGCAGGGGGACGTAGCGCAACTTCTCGGACAGTATGGATGCGGCCCAATTCAATTCATGGGAAATGACGGGTTGTATGATCGGCATCTCCTCTTTGACAATGTCCTGGACGAAAAGGCGATGGGCCGGCGCGAACGTTTCGAGGCTGCCGCGCGGTCTATCCGCGATGTGCTTTCGCAGCGATGGGTTCTCACTGAGAAGACCTACGAACGCGAGAATGTCAAACGCGTTTACTACTTATCGATGGAATTTCTCCTGGGTCGCTCACTGAGCAACAATATCGCCAATCTCTTGCTGAGCCCGATTGTGGAGCAGATGAGTAAAGACAAGAAGATTGATTTCTGCTCCATGCAGGAGCAGGAGCCCGATGCTGGTCTCGGGAATGGAGGGCTCGGGCGGCTGGCGGCATGCTTCCTGGATTCTATGGCCACGCTGCAACTGCCCGTAATTGGTTACGGTCTGCGCTACGAGTACGGCATCTTCAGGCAGGTGATTGAGGACGGCTGGCAAAAGGAACAGCCGGACAACTGGTTGCGTGTGCCGGACCCATGGGAGGTGGTTCGTCCACATGAGAGGGTGGAAATCAAACTGAACTGTTCTTTCGAATTGCACGATGGGGTGTTGCGGGCTGTGCCAGGCCATCCGTCAAGTTTGTATGGAATTCCTTTCGATCGGCCGGTTGTCGGTTATGGCGGAAAAACGATCAACACATTGCGGCTATGGGCCGCCGTCAGCGCGGATTACTTCGATTTTCAGAAGTTCAGTAGCGGCGATTTTGTCGGCGCGCTCACTGAAACGCTTGCGGCCGAATCGCTAACGCGAGTGCTGTATCCCGACGATAGCACCAGCATGGGCAAGGCCTTGCGTCTGGTGCAGGAGTATTTTCTTGTGGCCTGTTCGCTGGCTGATCTCGTGAGGCGCTTCCGACGGAGCAACTCCGATTGGAATACTCTGCCTGACAAGGCCGCAATCCAGCTGAATGATACACATCCGACGCTCGCCGTCCCGGAACTGATGCGTATTCTGTTGGACGATGAGCATCTCGGATGGGAGCAGGCATGGGATATCACGCAGCGGACGCTAGCTTACACGAACCATACACTGCTGCCTGAAGCGTTAGAGAAGTGGCCTGTTGCGTGGCTCGAGGCAATCATGCCACGCCAGCTGGAGATTATTTATGAGATTAACCGCCGCTTCCTCAGGTCTGTCAGAGAGCATTTCCCTGGAGACGAATGGCGCATCGGTCGTGTGAGTTTGATCGAACAAGGGCAGCAGCGCAACGTTCGCATGGCCAATCTGGCGATCGTTGGATCGCACAGCACGAACGGCGTCGCGGCAATTCACTCCCAATTGCTTCGCACCGTGACGGTCAAGGACCTGGCCGAGATATTTCCTGAGCGCTTCAATAATAAGACCAATGGCGTTACACCGAGACGCTGGCTGCTGCTCGCCAACCCTGCGCTCGCCAAGACCATCACTGAAGCTGTCGGCGATAGCTGGATCACGGACCTCGGTCAATTGAGGGGACTCACCTCGTTCGCAGACGATGGAGGTTTTCGCAAGGCCTTTCTCAAGGCCAAATACGATGCCAAGGCGCAATTTGCCGATTGGCTCAAAGCAACAACGGGACAGGCGGTTGACCCCGACACAATCTTTGATTGTCAGGTGAAGCGGATTCACGAATACAAGCGGCAGCTATTGAACGCACTGAGAATCGTGGTGTTGTACAACCGGCTGCGGGAAAACCCGAATATTGAAATGACTCCTCGTACGTTTATCTTTGCGGGCAAGGCTGCGCCTGCCTATCGCCTGGCGAAGCTCATCATCAAGTTCATTAACAATCTGGCAGGGACCATCGACGGTGATCCTGCGATTCGGAAACGAATCAAAGTACTATTCCTGCCCGAGTATTGCGTTTCGCTGGCGGAGCACTTGATTCCGGCGACCGATGTGTCGAACCAGATTTCGACGGCTGGCTACGAAGCAAGTGGCACCAGCAATATGAAATTCATGATGAACGGCGCGCTGACAATAGGGACAAGAGATGGCGCGACGATTGAGATGGCGGAGGAGGCAGGCGAAGAGAATTTCTTTTTGTTTGGTCTGACGGCTGAACAGGTGGTCGACAGCAGAGGCTGGTATAGCCCGGGGTGGCACTATCAGAATGAACCAGAAACACGCGCGGCCCTGGACTTGATCTTCTCCGATTACTTCAGCCGCAATGAACCTGGTGTCTTCGATCCGTTGCGAGAAACGCTGCTGACGGGAGGGGATCACTATATGCATCTTGCGGATCTCAAGTCCTACCTTGAGGCCGATCAGCGGCTTTGCGCTCTGTATTCCACTTCAGATGCCTGGGCCCGGAAGGCGATCCTGAACGTTGCAAACTCAGGAAAATTTTCGAGTGATCGAACGATCGCAGACTATGCCTCCGAAATCTGGCACGTGGGACCATGTCCGATTCCACAGTGCGGACTGGAATGAACCACGGGCCTGAAAAAGGAACAACGCAATTGATTGCGATCCAACCCGTGAGCGATGTAAGCCTAAGCGTTCCCGCCACTCACGGCCGACAATACTGAAGGCGATTCCTAGGAAATTCAACGGCTGACGAAAGTCAAACCGCGTAAGGCTGCATCAACTTCGGCACCACGGGAATGACGAGGAGTTGCGGATGGCCCAGCCAGATGATGACGGTGCCTATCTGAGATGCATTGTAGCCATGAATCTGGCCCAGATAGAGAGGCAGTATAAATACAACACCATAGAGGCCAATCCCAAGAATCACATTGACGATGCTGCCTAGCCCGAAGTTTCTCCGCGCGAAGAGGCGCAAATCGCCGATCTTTTTTATGCAGTTCAATGATGATGAAAGCGGGTATGAAGATCGCTGCATTCCATGCCAGTTTTACAATCCCAGGATCGCCGAACCAGTCTTTGCGATTTCCATCCTCGAGCACGATCTCGAATGCGGCGAGGCCAATTGCCATGGTGAGGGTTCCCCACCAGTCACCTTTCTTCAGCAGGCTGAGATTCATCGGCTGCTTCTCCACGGTGAACCACACAGCAGCAGCCCATCGGCGGGCACGCTGGGAACAGCATTCGCTCTCCATCGGGCGACCAGGCCATATGAGCTTCATTGCCCCGCGAATGGGTGAGCTGCTTCAAATCTGTTCCGTCCGGGCGAATGGTAGGGATCACGATTGAAGGCTGCAGCAGATCGCAGATAGGTATAGGCCTGCGCAGGCTCGTCGAGCTTCTCATAAAGAGTGGCCACGGCAAGGGCAAAAGTTATTTGTTCTTCCCTTGTGCGGAGGATAGTGGGGAGAGTGGCGCTGTTGCCTCCGTCATTTGGCGAGGAGCGTTCGTTCATGGGGCCGAGCGCGTCGGAGTCTGCCGCTGTGTATTGGTTGAAGTTGCTAGAGCCTTGGGCCTGATTGTCTTGCTGGACGTCGTCTTGCTGAATTTGGAAGCGAGCATAGCCGTTGGGGGATCGCAGTAAAGGCTTGATGGCGGCGAGGGCTTGAACAGTATGGCCGAGGGCGAACTCTACGCGGAAGATTGCAAGGCGGAGAGTATCGCTGGGAGCAGTGGCCATGGCATCGCGAAGGAGAGCTGGTTGTTTAGCCACTGGGGCCAGGACGGCTGCCGCGACACGGGCGGGGACAAAGTAGGGCTGACTAGCTTGCTGCGGTGTGATGCTCGAGGCGGCGAGGAGGGTAAGCTCGACACTGTCGAAGGTATGCGAGCCGGGCGCGGATTTGAGGGCGGCGGCCGCCTGGGCGCGGATGGCGTAAGGGGTAACGGCGTTTGAGGCAAGAGCAGTGAGAGTTGCTGCGGCGTTCTGGTGAGTTTCAGTCTGGGTTTGGGCGAGTCGGAGGCGGTAAGCGGGATTCCAGGGAGTGGCGTTGGCAAGGGTGGTGAGGAACGGCAGAGCTTCGGCGGGGTGGCCCGACCGCTCGAGGAGGCTGGAGGCGGATTCGAGGTTGGCGTAGAGATAGGAGCTGCTGTTGCTGGCGCTGGGGAGAAGGATGAGGCGCCGAAGGATCTCAAGAGCGGCGGTGAGGTCGTTGAGGTCGAGGCGAGCCTGGGCGAGCGCGAGGTAGTCTGGGGGCGTAAGTTCATGCTGCTGAAGCTTGTGCTGGAAGACGTATTCGAGCAGTAGGCGATTGGAGGATTTATCTCCTGCGGTACGAAGCTGGCTGGCTGCGGCTGCGATTAATTGGAGGGTTGGAGCGGTGGAAGGGTGCGCGGTGAAGTCGGCGAGAAGCGCGGGGATGCGAGACTGGTGGGCGGCAAGCAGAATGCCAGCCTGCTGGACGGCATACTGCTGGCGTTCGACGTCGGGGATGGTGTCGAGGAGAGACTGCGCTTCGGCATCCTGTTTTTGCTGGATGAAGTAGGTGAGGAGGCGGAGACGCGCCCTCGTGAGGTCGCTGGGTAGGTTGTTGGAGTCCGTCTGGATCGTCTCTTCAGCAATTGTGAGCTGGGCCAGTTCCAGCTGGCGGCGGTAGAGACGGCCGAGAGATTCGCGAGGGAACCAACCGCCTTCGTAAGGTGACGCGAGCTGATCCAGAATAGCGGAAGGGTTGCGAGCCGCGTCGGCGAGGGAGAAGACCCAGACTATTGCGGCGTCGGGTCCGGCGGGGCTGAGTGCGATGTAGGCGGAGTGAAGGAGTTCGCTGCTACGGTAGTTGCCGTTCTTCGCGATTAGGCGCGTAGGACGGTATCCATAGCCGGGCGTAACTGGGTGCCGAGGTCGCGGTCATGGGCGTCTTGGGCGATCGCCGTGAAGTCGATCCAGAAGGATTCGGGGACGGCTCGTAGGTCGACTTGGGCGCGGAGAAGGGTGAGCGCCGCGTTCCATTGATCTAGCGCCTCCTGGCGATTAATAGGAGGCTTGCTGATAGGCCAGTAGGTGACGGCGATGGCGCGATGAATGGCAGGCGTGCGCGGAGTGAAAAGCCCCAGCGATTCTGGGGGACGAGTCGGCGAAGAAGAGGCCGACAAGCGCTGTGGTGGCGCTGGCCCAGACAGGCTGGCGGCTGCGGGATCGGGCGTCTACTGCCGATTGGGCCAACGGCTCGGCTGCATTGGCAAGGATGTAATTGGCGGCCGCGTCGGCATACGCTGCATTCGACGAAGAGGCTTGGTCAAGAAGCGACCGTTGATCCATCCGCAACAGAAGTTGGAAGTACCGTTCACGGAGGGCGGCGTAATCGTCGGATCGCAGATTCATGGACCGGAGAACGCGTAACTCTGCGGTGGGATTGCCTTCGTCTGACCATGCACTGACCGCGCGGGCGAGGATCACGTCTCGGGTAGCGGCCGGACGTGTTGAGGCATAGAGCTCCAGCGTCTTGGCAAGCGCGACGTTGTCCATGCGCTGCTGCTCAAGAGTGTTGTATGCGGAGAGCTGACCGTCGCCGATCTTACCACTAGCAAGAAGGAGATCCTTGCGCCATTGGGCCTCGCGATCTTTGAGACCCGCCGATTCGGCGGCAGGAATCCAGGTTGACGCTACCTCTGCTGCGGGCTTGCCGTTGCGCTGGGTGTCGAGGAACTGCGCATAGGCTAGTTTTTCTTCCGGAGTATAGAACTGGGCCACCGTGAGGCCGATCTGCCGAAGGGCATTCTGGTAGCTGATTCGTGCTTGGGCCTGGCGCTGAGCAATCAAATTGCGACGCCATTCATCATCGCTGACTGCCGCAATTCCCTGCTTCTCTATCTGCTCAACAACAACGCTGGACGACGCTGCAGAGGCAGTGGCGGCCGCGGCAAGTGCAACCTGCATTGTGCTGAACGCATCAGCGGCGTGGCGCTGTCGCGTCATAATGCGGACGTAAGTGAGTAGGCCGTCGCGGTTGTCTGCGGAAGCCAAAAGATCATTCCCGGTTAGTTCAAGTCCCTGATCGGCGAAGGTGCGGGCCTGGTCGAGCAGGTTCCAGGCTTCGAGTTGGGCGGCGACTTTGAAGTAGTTCTGCGCGGCTTTGGGCCGACCGTCAATGTAAGCGGCCTGAAGAGCGCGGACTGCAAGCTCGTTCTTGCCTTGGCGGGCGCGGGCCTCAGCAGATTTCAACATCCACTGCGGATCCTTGTAGGTGAGGAGATAGAGACGATCGTAGTCCGCGCATGCTGCGTCGAAGTTCTGCTGGTGCTCTTCGAGATCGGCACGGGCAATATAGAGATCGGGACGGTCTTTGCGAATGGCAATTGCCTTGCTGTACGCGGCTAGAGCAGCGGGGTAATCCTCATAGAGAGTGCTAACGCGGGCCAGAATGACGGCGAAGCGGGAGTCGCGCGGGGAGTCGGCGACGGTCTTGTTGAGGAAGGCCGTGAGTTGTTGTTTGCGGTTGTATTGCAGTGCGTACAGCGCACCGTTCTGAGCTACATCTGGATCGTCAGGAAAGGCGCTGATGAGAGCAATATGTTGGTCTGTGGCGCCCTCGTAGTCTTTCAGGTGGGTTAGAGCAACGATGAGGCCCTGCCTAAGGAGCGCAGTCTTGTCGCGGCGAGTCTCTGCTGGCAGGTTTGCGGTTCTTAGTGTGGCGAGTGTGGTTGTGTAGAAGTCGCGGAGCCCCGCGTCGTCTTTGGCGAGAGCATAACTGTCAGCTTGAGTGGCAAGATACCTGGGATCGTAAGGGTCGGCAGCGAGAAGTGAGGCAAGCAGGGATCGTGCTCCGGCGTAGTCACCACTCTGGTTGGATTTGGTCGAGGCTTCGAGGGTGAAAGCGCGGGAGAGTTCGGGATTTGCCTCGCGGGAAGCCTGTGTGAGAGTAGCGATGGCTTGCTGGGGACGCTTGGCATTCCAGTAAAAGTCAGTGGTGAAACGGACGACGCCGAGTAGCTTCGGATTGTCGCGGTGAAGGGACTCGACGATGGTCTGAGCGGCAGCGAGGTCTTTGCCGTCCGTGAACGACTGGGCGAGAGTGTATTGGAGCTGAATACGCTGGACAGGATCTCCGGAGAGTGCGATCTCGCGGTCGAGGGCGTGGCGATAACCGGCAATGAGCCGGTGCTGCTGGGCAAAGGTAGCGAGTTGGCCCGCCTGGTCAGAGGTCGTGGCGTGGGTGATCGCATTGTCAACGAGGGAGGCGATGCTACCCTGCTGGTGACGGGCGGTGAGGATGTCGGCACGGAGGCTAAGAGTGTCAAGGTTGGGATCGCCAGCAACCGCCTTGGCAGTGGCTTCGTCGATCAGCGTCGCGAATGCGGGGCGATTCGCAAGAGTGAGTAGGCGAGCGCGGGCATTCGAGTTAGGCTTATCTGCTGTTGAAGCGGCTACATATTCGGCGACGGCTAGGGCGGGAGCGAGTTTGTTCTCGGCGATGGCTCCCGCCTCGTAGCCATAGAGAACGGGGGAATGGAACTGTTTGCGGGCGGCGGCAATCTGAGCCAGCGCGTCGTCGAACTGGAAATAGTCCCAGAAGATTGTGGCGGATTGAAGATAGCCGTCGGGCTGACCCGGATGGATCGTGGGTATGCGGCGCCAGTATGGCGAGGCAGTAGCGATCTGGGCCCGCGCAGAGACAGAGAGAGCGGTTGACTGCGAGTCGGCGTAGATATCACCGATACGGGCGAGGCGCTCGACGTTGGCGGGATCGGTGGCCAGCAGGTTCTTCTCGATCGCTATGGCCTGCGCCGTCTGGCCAGGATCGAAGTAGGCGAGAGAGCGGAAGATGCTGGCGGCTTCCTCGCCCAGCGCGGCATCGGCGGGATAAGAGCGAACAAGGTTGTTGTACAGCGGAGCAGCAACTTCAAAATGCGACTGCCAGGCTCGACCCTCGGCGAGTTCGCGAGTGGCGGCTGGGTTTTGCTGCTGTTGGGATTCCGATGGGACAAGCTGCGCGAGAGCAGCCAGTTCGGCGTCTAACTTGCCAGTGCGGCTAAGGGTGTCGAAGAACTGGTTGCGAAGATCGGCTGCTTCGAACCAGTGCTGGCGCAGGAGTAAGTCGCGGGCAGCGGGGTCGGCTGTCGCCTTGGCCTGATATGCCGCGAGCAAATTACGGGTAAACCGGAGTTCGTGGGGAAAGCGCTGATGGGCGTAAAGGTTAAGCTGCAGATACAGCTGCGGCCCGCTCTGGTTGACGATGGAGAAGTACTGTTCCAGACCAGTACCGCGGAACGTGTCGACGACCTGCCTGGTGAGGGTGTCAAAGTCCTGTTTGCGTTGAAGTCGCAGGTAGAACCGGGCGAGCTTGTCGTAGAAAGTTGGGCCGGGAAAACGGGCAATGGCGCGGCGATAGACCTCCTCCTGCTGCGCAGCGAGATTATTCTGCTGAAGAAAGTCAGCGAGGCGTTCATAGAGGAGTGGATCGTCGGGGTTACGGTCGATCTCACGACGAAGGACAGCAAGTGCTTCAGGCAGACGTTTCGTAGTTGTCAGACGGCCAAGGCAGCGTTCGAGCACTTGGCTGTAGGTGAGGTTGTCCGCAGGCATGACCACGGAATTGCGCGTTGTGGTGAGGTCGAGAGCGGGTTTGCTGGAGGCCGCCGCGCTGGACATCTCTGGCTGCTCTTCTGACTGCGGAACGGGCTGCTGCGCCGAAATTCGATTGCTTGTCGCGGATGCGGTGAGGGGCTGGCCCTGGGCGTTACGAGCCAGTTCGGACAGCAAGTTGTTATAAAGAGCGAACTCAGCAGTGGGGTTGTTGGTGCGAGCATAGCCGTCTGCGACGATGATCGCGACCGGGACGCGTTCCGGTGCCGTGGGAAATGCGTCGAGGAAAGCGTTCCCGGCGGCGATGGTCGCCTGGTCATCGCCGTAAGCAGCGTATGCGCTGACCAGCGCGGCATGGAGGGACGAACGGGAGGATGCGTCGGGGAAAGTCTTGTCGAGCAGAGCAAGAAGCTCTGCGGCTTTGCCACGACGGAAATAGGGTGTGGCACGCCGCTCCTCTTCGTGAAACTCCGAAGCGGGGCCAGTGGAGTTAAGCCAGAGCGAGAGGATGCCGTTGAGGTAACCAGGGCCGCGATCGACAGTCGCGATGTCCCGATAGAGCGAGAGATTGCCAGAGCCGAGATAGATGGGCTGCTCGGGGGCTGTTAGCAGGAGGTGAACGATGCTGCTAAGGGCAACTTCCTGCGGAGACTGTGGCGTGGAGGTGAGCTTTCCCGGAGTGTTGTAGAGTGCGAAGTCATACCTTGCGGTCTGTTCGTAGAGCCCCACGCTATTCAGCAGTGTGGCGACTGTATACAGCTCGTCGGGTGTCCAGGCTGCTTTGCGGAACTCTTTGCTAAGGCTGTACTCCTCGAACGAGCGAGCCGCGGCGGCAAGGTTTCCTTGCTGCTGAAAGTAATAGAAGACCCGGGTGGCGGAGGCGAGGTCGTCGGGGTTGTGGGCAAGTTGAGCGCGGGCCGCGGCAAGCATGGCACGCTGCTGGTGTTGAGCCGCAAGCATGCCAAAGTAGCTCTGGACTAGCTCCGAAGGCCACAACGGTTGAAAGCTGGCGTCGTAGAGGGCAAGAGCTTTTTGCGGTGAGCCGCGCCGGTATTCCACAAGTGCGGAGGCCTTTACCGGGAAGATAGGGTCTTGAGGGAAGGCGGTCTTGAAGTCGGCAATTGCGGCAACAGCTTGATCGAATCGCTCCTGGCGGATAAGTGTATTGATGAGGGCGGCGCGGACAGACGGCTCGGCCGGGTAACGTTTGATCCAGGCGGCGTACGTCGTAAGAGTGACTTCAGGCTGCAAAGCCTGGTCGTTCGCGAGCTTAAGGATTCGATCGTACTCGCGCCAGGAACGCTGCTGTTCTACTGGCCGATACCTATCAATATCCTTAGACGGTGCGGCGGCTACGGCTAATAGCGTAGCGATCTCCTGCTGGGGCTGGAGGCGGCGGTGGTAGAAGTCAGCCAGCTCGAGTTGTGCTGCGGGAATGTCTTTAGCTTGGGCGGAATAGGCCTTCCAGTCTGCTTCGGCAGCAATGAAATCGAGTGCCTGCTCGTCGGTCTGGGCGCGAAGAGCGTAGAGTTCCGGGTCAGCAGGATTCCTGGCAACCAACGAGGAGAGCTCGGTGCGAGCTTCGCCTGGTGGCCGCGGATACAGGGTGCGCAGGCCGGGAAGGTCCATCAAGCGATAGAGGGCCGACTCAATCGAGGAGTTGGCGACGACCTGCTCCATCCATGCGGGAAGTTTGGCATGAGCTTCGACGACGCAGAGAGTGAGGATCGCGGCGGTCGTCGTGGCAAAGAATAACCCGCGGCGCCAGGTCCTGGCGAGCAGCAACCGGTTTATCGAAGCACACGGTGCGGACCGGCTAAGGGATGACCTCAATCTGCACCTCCTGTGAGCCGACGTTATGTGCGATGTCCTCTGCGGTGACGGAGAGAGTATAAGTGCCAGGAGCGAGGCTATCCGGAATGCGGAGCTGTCCGGTGCTCGCCGTCGCGGCTCCGTTCCAGCGGAGATCGACCGCTGGCGCCCCCTGCAGACGGGCCGTCAGAGTACGGGTGGTAGCCGTGGCCCGGGCGCGAATCAACATTAGATCGCCGTGATGGTAGCGAGTGTGGTCGAGAGAGATGCGGACAGCGGGCGCCGTCGACGCAATGACGAAGGTCTTAGCCTCGGACCAGGTATGGCCAGCGGCATCCCGCAGAAGCAGTCGGACCGTGTAGGTGCCGTCCTTCATGTCGGCAGGGACAAGGAAGCGCGTCTCCCACAGCCGGTCACGGTTGCCTTTGCTTTGGTCGTCTTCGGATTCCAGGTGACGGAGAGATTTAGTGAGCCCAAAAGGAAACAGAGCAATCACGAAGGTGATGGAGGGGTCTGTATGGATGCGTAAGACAGGGTCGCCGGGGCGGATGACCCTCGGGCGAAGCAAAGATCGGGGGACCGCGAGGAAGGAAGTGTACGGGGTAACGAACTTGTAGCGACGGGAGAGCCGGATGATCTCGTCGATAGCCTCGCGGGTCTCGCCGTCGCGGGCGATCTGGTCCAGCAACGCGTTGACGCGGGCTTGCGCCCAAAGACGCGGAAGCTGCGGATGGGCAAGGGATTCTGCGGGCAGGTCGACACGCGTATGGGCATTCAGCTCACCTGTGGATGCCACAAAGGTAATCTTTTTTGCGGGTACGCGATAGTCGCCCACCCAGGATGCGATGCTGCCCGTATAAGCGGAGTCGTCGAGAGGGTAGAGAGTATGAAGGGCGTTCGGGTTGACGGCAAGGTGAAGGTCGTCGACAGGGCGCGTGCCGATGCGAGCGAGAAAGCTGGCCAGTTTCGCATCGATCGGCTCAGTCGACAAAACCGACTCGAAGACGCCGTCATTATGGGCAAGTTGTCGCAGAAGGGGCAAGTTGGCATCATCGCCTACTGCGAAGACGTGAGTGCGCGGATGCTGCTGGGACTTCTTCCATTGGTCAGCGTAGTTCGCGGCAAGTTTATGGGTCAGAATGGTGGTACCCCGGTCGGAGCCGCCGTCGGTCAGAAGAATCATACTGCTGTTCGCAGCAGCCGCCTGACCCAATCCGGCAGTGAGTGCCTTGTCCAGATCCGTGCCCCCACGCAGACGGCTGGCGCGGACGAAATCAAGGGCATGTTGGACGTTAGTGGAATCGGCGAGGATAGGTTGCGGCTGGAAAGCAGAGACGTCCTGGTTGAAGAGGAGAAGATTGAAATGGTCTGTAGGAGTCAGGCCATACAAAATCTTTTCAAGAGCCGCGTAGCTACGTTCAAGCTTCTCCCACTGCATGGAAAGTGAGTTGTCAAAGAGGATGACAACATTCCGGGGCTGCGCGGAAGCAGCTTGTGCAGATTTCGGGTCGCCGATCAGGACCTGGGCCAGAACAAAACCCGGCTCTGGCTGCATAGGCGAAGCAAGAGTCTTTTCGTCTGGACCCGGGAGCTGGGATGGGGGTTGCGGTAGGTGGTGACGGAGAGAGTGTTGGCCGCCGCCGGATCGAGCTTCCATTGGACTGTAAAATCTTCGTTCAGATCGAGATTAGTCGCCTCGAATGTTCCAACAGCGCTGTGTGCGTCCTGCTGCGTGAGCTTCAAAGGCAGTGTCTTGGCGAGGAGTTGGAGGTCCTGCATCGCCGTGGCCGAGTGCAATTCAAAGCGCAACTCAAAGTGCTTGACGGACTGCTTCTGGTAGGCCGTGGGCTGAAGCGGCAAAAGGAAGGCCTGTTGAAAGCGCGAGGTCGGCAAGGTCTGGTGGTACTCAAGCTCCAGTCGCTTGGTGCCATACGCTGGAATTGGGACGATCTTCGCGCTGAAGGTGGAGGTCGCTTTGGGGTCGGAGCCGCTGCGTTCACCAGCTTCGAGCAGGCCGGGATCGATCGCCTGGAGACGGGCATTGTCGTAGATCTCTTCGGCCCGCTTGCGTTCCAGAATAACGGCTGGGATGCGGACTGGGCCGTCCCAGGTGGCGAAGTCCGAGACTGTGCTGCCAGAGGGGAGCGCAAACACATAACTACCCTCCTCGATGTTGTTCGTGTGGTTAGCGAAGATCTGAGTAATGAAGACGCGGGCATCGCCGTTGTCGATCGTGATGCTTACCGACATCTCCTCTAGCGAGAGGATGGAAGGGTCCGGCTGTTCCTTGTCGCGGGGAATCAAAACGCCCGAATCAGCGGAGACCCGCGGCGATGCAAGCAGCAGAAAGAACATGGCGGCGACGTTCAGGCCGGTGACTCGATTCACTGGACAAGCCTGCTTTCTGCAATCTCCACGATGCCGTTCTCAGTGCCGATATAAAGTCGACCATCGTGTTTAGCGAGCGCGGTGACATTGAGCGAAGGCAATCCGGCAGTGATTCTTGACCACCGGCGGGTTGCTCGGTTGTAGACCAGAAGGCCGTCGCCCAGCGTTCCGGCAAGGACCTGCTGCGCTGTGACAAGCATGGCGTTGGGATTGATCTCGGAGGGGCGCGTTGCGCCTTCCATTGCAGTAATGTGGCCGGAGCCGTCGAGCTGCATCACACCAGAGCCGTAGGTGCCGACGAAGAAGTTATCCCCTGTGTTGTCGCTGACTGGCACGATTGCCGTAATCCAGTTCTGCTTAAGACCAGAGTTCGCAGTGGTCAGGTTGCCGTGGACCACTCCATCGTTGAGCAGCGATATGCCACCCAGCGTTCCGGCCAGCACTCTGGTTCCACCGGGGTCGCTGGCCAGGCTATAGACGTGATTGTTTACTAGCCCATGGAAAGCGTAAAAGCTGTGCAGACCGGTTGCATCGATAAACGTCAAGCCAGCGGGCGTGGCAAGCGCCAGACCCTCACGAGTCAGCGCAATGTCGGTCACCTGGTCGGCGATCAACCCGTCGCGGCGGAGGATTGTCTGGCGCGGACGGCCGTTGGAATCGAAGAGAATGAGGCCGTTGGCTGTGGCGACGTCAACCGTATGATGCGTGGGATCGGGGAAGATTCGATTGACGCAGAAGATGTGGTCATCTTCTATATGACGGGCGGAGGCTTCGCCCGTGCCTGAAAAAGTGAGGATGTCGAGACCGCGGTCGAAATAGCCAATCCAGAGGCGCCCATCTGGGTCAAAGCTGAGCTCGGAGATGTTGCTGTCAGCGAATTTGGACGGGGCGGCGTTGAGGATGGGCTGCCACTCCCCAGAGCGTTGACGCCGAAAGAGACCAGTGGAGGTTACCGCGAGCAGATCATCTCCCCCTCGATCCAGGCTGGTGGCCACGAGGTCAATGGCTTCTATCAGGCCCTGGGATGTGGCGTGGCTCGTGTGCTTGCCTGGTCCCGCGTCGAGGGGGACTTCATGGATACCCTGGTCAATGGTGGCAATCGTGAGTATCGCACCGTCTGTAGCAAGGGCATGCGCAAAGAGTCCCGGAGCGAGGATGCGTCCGGGGCGCCCTTCCAGAAATTCGGTAACACCCAACGGAGTGCCTACGAAGACTTTGCCGGTAGCAACAGCGAGGGAATCGACCTGCTGGTCGGGCAAGCCAGAGGTGGCGTCAAAGGTGTCCAGCTGGCCTGCGTGCCAATGGAACACCCCGCGGTTGCGTGTGCCAATCCATAGATCACTCGAGTCGCCAGCTAACGAGGTGATGGCGAGATTCGCCAAGTTGGCATGGAACGGCGTGAGAGTCCTGCCATCGTAAACGAGCAAGCCAAGCTGGCGGGTACCGAGGAGCAGGTCGCCAGAGCTTAGCGGAAGGATTGCGGTGATGTCACGGGCCGCTGCTAGCCGGGGACGGAAGTGACGGAGGTTGGTGCCGTCATAGAACAGGACGCCTTCACCATGGGTAGCGAGAATCAACTCAGGATGGCCTATGCCGCGCAGAACTCCGGTAGCCATGCGGACGATTGGAGCGGGTGGAAGATCCAGGCCTGTGCGCCATAAGTGCGGCGCGGCTTCGAGCGTCGGGAACTCAGCAAGGCCGCCCGGACCGGCGAGGTAGAGCTTGCCCACAAAGACGGCGGCCGTGCTGTAGCTTGAGGGTGTAGCGAGGGGTTCGAACCCGGGATTTTCGATGTGGATAGCCGTGGAGACTTCGAAGGCTAGGTTGCCCTCTTCAGTGAGCTGGGCTCGCGTGAAAGTCAGCGAATGCTGGACGCTCACGGTAACGAAAAATCCTATGCCGAGCAGCAGTATCACTGGGAGAGCCGTTGCAGCGACTACGATTTTTCGCATCGTCCTCGAACCTTCGATATTGTGAATCGATTCGGCGCCAGAGTAGCACGATTAAAGGTTGTTTGAAATTAGCCAAATTCTATTGCGTTCTGAGATTTTCCGGGGCCGCCTCCGCGACCCAGATTTCCTGCACGCTTCGATCCGGTAACGTCACTCGAACTTTATCCGCATGGGTGCGTGTTGGGTTCCAGATATAGGCGTCCTCGTACACGTCGCCATTCGCATAGTCCTGACGCACCAACACCCGTACCCTAGGCGGGATCAAGTTCCTCTATGCAGAGTGTCGAAAAGTAAAAAGTTGGGTGCCTTCGAGGTCAGCAAAGACTTCGGTAATGTGAGGAATACAGCTGAAAACATATGCTTGTACGAAAAATGCAATACCGAATAAGGCAAGAAAGACATGGATGAAAATGTCCCTAGATTCGATGCCGGTCCGCAGGACTTGTGAATTTAGGGATAGCACCAGGAAAAAAGCCCACCGATCACTGAGACGAAAATCCGATATTTGAGAACCCCGAGGTCATTTTCGCAGACTTGCGCACAGGCGGCAAGATTCATTCCGCGTAAGTGCTAGGTGAAATCGCCGTAAATGCGGCCTTGTTGGAACCCTTCTGATTGCGCCTGCGTTCAAGAAAACGCACGCACGGTGGGCCGATGATGAAGCGGCAACCCCACGATTATCAGGGCGATGATAGGGGTTGCAATCATCAGAGCAATGTGTTCAGGTGACATGTCTTTCTCCCGGCCTTGCTGGACTGATAGTGACTGGCGATACACTTTCGTTTCATCCCTCGGCCAATCACGAGAAATCACCTTGGGATGGCAGCTTGACGAGCTCGACTAAGCACACGCAAAGAGGGCAGGAACGCTCCAGCTTGTTCCTGCCACTTCAAAAACTTCTTATTTGAGGTCAGTACGGCCGATAGGAATGATAGGCGTGGCCATTTCGGTAGTAGGTGTGATAGTAGCGATGATGATGATGACGATAATAATGATGCTGCGGGCCGACCTTGACCACGACTTGTGCATCAGCGGGTGTAGCCATTGAACCTAATGCGAACAGCATACTCAGACCAAGAGAATAAAAGTTAGTCAGACGAGTTCTTCATGGGTTACCTCACAGTACATTTCGAACTAACTACTGATAGTTCAGATTCCATTTCATACACTGCGTTGTGTTTCCCCACGCGATTACTTCCGCGCAATCTTTTGCAATAACTTCCCAAACCAAACAACCTTTTGAACAATCTTTCAGCGCCAATAAGACGCGCCAATGCCCCCTATTTCGCGGGCTAAATGGATACACGCATGAGATTTGCCTTGGCTATCGAGGACAACAAAACAGAGCGAGAATCGCAGTGGAGAGGGTCTATCACTTCCGATCCCTGGCATATGGGGTCATGTCTTTGGATTCGGCCACAACTCAGACAGCGGAGAAGTAGTCACACACATGACGGCCATGCAGAATGTCCACTGTCTGGGTTTGCGTGAAGATCATAGCGGAATCGTGCGGAAGCTCACCACGCAAAATGTCGGGCCTACTGCTCATGATGACCGAAATCGTACCCACCAAGAGATGAGGGTGTGTTGGCTTTAGCCATTGCTGCGACGTCGGGAATGATCGTAAACAGGATGAACTCTCCCTGTGGTAACGATTCCTTGCTCGTCACTAGATAAACCCTATCGCCCTTCTTTTCGACCGAAACCGGAATGAACACCTTAGCGTCCATCTGCGCACTGACACCGGTCCAGAGACGATAGCTCACCATAGAGATCTCCGCGACGGTCCTTTTCCTCCTGGAATTTGGCTACGCTGATGTCTCGCCCTGAGTCGATGATACCGACTAAGCATATTGCGAAGGTTTATTGTTTCGCCAGTTGATAGGGTGAGTGTGCATCTCGAAACTGAGCTTTGACTCTCGCTTTGGTGGCACCGTAACTGAACGCAGCTCCCCGCGACGTTTGTTGGCTTGAAACCGACGGAATGACTAGGGTCCATCGGCACCCAATCATTGCTCTGGAGGTAATAGGCTCCGACGGCTGTGGGACAAGTGGATGCTTTAACGACCACAGACTTAGCCATGGGGAGGGCCCCAGCACAATTTTGACGTTGTAGGTTTAGCAGCTACCGGAAGCGTTGACGACGGGAGGAGCGGTAACCGGAGAAGCGTAGTGGCACAACCACTGATACCCCAGGAAGAACCCTACCGTCTGGTCCGATAGACTGGGCGGACTCCTCTGGCAGACACGAAAATTCCAAGGCTCAGAACAAGTGCAACAATCATGCGTTTCATGGACTTCCTCTAAAAGTTAAGTGGAATAATTACAGTTTGGGGAGAGCTACCACCCTACCAGCGTGTACTCGAAAAACCAAGCTAATTGATCGCGATTTCAACAAACACCAAAAAGCCCCGTCACCAATCCTCTAATCAGGACGGTGACGGGGCCTTTTTTGTTTTTAAGTTCTAGCTACTGGTAGCCAATTTGTAACGACCGATGCGAGTCGCAATTGAGCGTGCCTTTACCTCGCAATTGGGTGCGTGCGTAGTCAGGACCGCTTGGAGCAAGCGGCGACTTTTGGTTTGAGTCGTGATGAGTCTTGCTTCGAACTGATCAACTAGCGTCATCACCTGAGCAACCGCTAACCTCTCCCACACCTCTCCTAAAGCAGATGAAGTATTGCAGAAACAAGAAGATATATCCCGACTGCGGCCAAACATTAAGTACGACTTCGCCCAATAGCGGTGTCAAAGCGACGGAATTGTTCCCCGGTATCACAACTGGTGGAGGTGGCGAGCGTGCATGGTTGGGGGTGATCTTTAGTTGCAGTCAGTTTTCAGATAGGTGCGATTGTAAATTCCTGTCCCTGGAATGGAGGCCGCAGTGTATTTGCGTCCTTTGGCGTCTCGGCCAAATCGGAATCCTCGGCCGCCGATCGAGTATCCGAGCCCAGATTTCGATGCGTTGATCCTTAGCGGACCAAAGTTGATACTTCTTCGGAAACCCCATCCCATCCTTTAGAGCATATAGCGCGACGGGCATGACCCACAATTAAAAAAAGTGCAAATTCAGTAGCTTTTGGGAGGTATACCTTCGTGCTTTTTTTTTTTTTTTTTTTTTTTTTTTTTTTTTTTTAAAAAAAAAATGAGTAAATCGAGGTTCCAAGCCTTCTCTCTCACGTCAGTCGCTCGATGCCAACGGCTCATTATCTGTTCTGCTCCAGAGCCGTTCGAAATTATCCTTGAAGCCTCGAATCGAGACGCTGTCCCGGATGAAAGTAAGGTCGTTATCTTGTCGCTTCTCGCCGGTCGGAGAGAAGTTTGCCGACCCCGTACGAAGCAGCTCCGAATCGATCAGATAACTCTTGAGGTGCGTTAGCGTTTCTTGGAGTGCTTTACTCGGATGGTGATATTTGGAGTTCCTGCGAGGTGGCGGAGAATGCCTTCGCTCCGACATTTCCGGCTCTCGGTATCTGCGGGATCGGAGCTGTAACGGCTTTCTCTCTTTGTAATTCCGCCGCAGTCTGCCCACTGTCCAAGTAAATACGTACGTTCACGCCTTTTTGTGCGGCCTGGGAGATTGCTTCGAATTAGAGCATGGTCTGTGAGACTGTACGCGCACAGGTCAATAGTTGATTGCGCATTCCGAAGTGCTGTGCTATCGAGTGCTTCGAGATTCTCTACTGGGGAGTAGTGCGTTTCGAGCGCCGCAGCGGTCGCTAGACGCCATTTTCGGTTGGCCGGCAACCGCAGAAGGCTAAAGAAATTGCAAATAGGGTCGCCCGTTTCAGGAGCATCGTCGGCAGTCTAGCCGCGACAGTCGCGGGCGAAGACTTTCCCTGTCTGTTGGCGATCGATGCAGTAGCATCCTCATTCGTGTTCCCCGGCTGCGCGGAGCGGGTGCGGAGGACCGGTGGTCTTCTGTGTGTATGCTGCGAATGCTTGACCTAGCATTAGTCAGTTTCACAGTTTGCATTTCCGCCTGCCGGCGGTGTGGCACGATAGTTAGCCGGGGACAGGTTAGCTCCCGCAGTAGTGAAATAAGACTGCCAGAAGTCGCGGACTTTGGCGCCGTCTCGAGTCGTTGCATCGGCTCCGACTACAACAACGCAAGCCCCCGACAGTTTCGGAATCAGTCCCAGTTTCTTCTGTGCATCGACCCAACTTGTCTGCGGCATCCTTTTTGAGTGTTCCATCTCGATTCCACTGGAAGACTGCAACATGTCTGAAAGTAGGATTAAGGTTGTCCTGCTGAGTAGAGAAGTCATGGGCGTACTCACTACTCAAATTCAAGGTCGTGATGAGGTCTGTATGGAGGACCTTGTCTCCAGGAGGGAGCTGAGATAGACCCTTGATCGCATCTCGAACGCTTTCCTGTTCGGCCGCCAATTGCTTATTGTCTCGACTAGTCACGTAATAGGAATCGACGGGCAAGGGCATGGAATCGGTCCAATGCTTCGGGTGGTCTATGAGACCCGTCTGCTGTACCTGGAGAACTGTCACACGATCTCCGAAGTACAGATTGTTGGACAGCTTATTGAGAAAATTGACTCCCTCGTTGCGTACTTCATTCGACCGACTCATGGAGAGATCGAGAAGGATGATGTACTGCCGTGGTGAACTGACAGCCGCTGAGGGGCCTCGCTTGGCGCCAGCATTGCTACAGCCACCGATGCTCAAAACGACGACAATACTGAATAGAAGTGCGAAGACAGATTTCACAGCGCACCCCCAGCATTCGACACTACAGTTCTAGCCATAGCTCTGTTCACGCAAGAACGTACCTCACTGTATTCACGTTCAAGTTCCGCCATTTGCTCGGGAACCCTGAAACTCTCCCCTTGGCATGGCGGTACCAGATCGAGTGGTTTGCGTTGATCAAACGCACGAATGTTGTTGGTATCAAGACCTCGGAGACAAGCGTTCTCGGATCGGAACAAGGAGATGAGACCTTCGAGCCGCTCCCCTTTTGCCTCCCAGTCTACGAAGGGGTTCGAATTGCCCAGGTATCGAGCTCTGCTGAGGTTTGCCTTGATGTTTGAGTCAAGATCACGGATGCGAGCGCGACCTTCAAGCGCCCTTTGTCTCAGCACGTGGATACTCTCCTGGGCCGACGAAATGCGCGGGTCTCCTATGTGATTCGGGAGAATCGTGCTCTTGCTTTCTAGATATGCTCCGGTCGCAGCAGTAATAACAAGGGTGGCGTTCAGAAGAAAGATAGGCCAGTTCATGTCAGAGATGCCCGAGGCATAGTCTGCACTACTTGTGCGCCCATCCAGTTCAATCTGAGCGTCCGTTAGTTTCTGTCTATCTTGTTTCAGTTTCTCCTGAGCTGCGGCGTCAAAATTGCCGGCAATCTTGGCACCATCCTCTGCAACCGTAGCCTTCAATTCATCTACCATCTGCGATGCAGCAGCCTTTCGCTTCCCCGTCACGGGCTCGAGCTTGTACCGCGATGTGAAAAGGAAGCCCAATACGAGAACTATGCCAATGATGCTGGCGATCAGTGGGACCATCGCCTGACGGCTATGCGAGCCAAGTTTGAAATCGGCAGATGGTTCATCCTTGGGGCGGAATGCTACTAGTCGGCGCAACGAAGTCCCCGATACGTGCCCGAGAAACATGAGGAACAAGATCACTCCCAATGCCAATAGGGAGACGTCGGGCGAGAAAAGGATCCGATCGACTAGTCGAGCGATGCCAGCACCGACGCCCCAATGCTCGCTCCCTGATACGAAATTGTCCCAGGCCAATGCGGATCCTGGTTCTTGAGGGAGGAGCTCACGGAAGACGGGAACATTGGCCACCCAGTCGACTAGGACGAGGAGCACAGCGAGCCCCCAGTAGAACCACCTTCGGAGCATACTGCCATACTCCAGTGGCGGCCTCGGCGTTGCGTTCTCCGCCTGGATGCGAAGCAACGCAACTTCCTGTTCCTTCAAATTGTTCGCGTCGTGTTCCAGGCATTCCGCTGTGTGGCGGAGATCCCCAAGATCACGGCTCACAGACGTGCAAGCATCCTGAATCGCGTCGTGCAACTTCCTACGTACCCGTTCAGCCCATTGGTCGAAGAGCTGTGACGCCTTCGTTCGAAGTACCTTCTCCACCTCGAGCTCGTCGGTGACCGGAACGTCCTGCCGAGGAAGACCAGCCTCAGCGTGGTTCGAGGCCGATTCTTTCGCATCCCGTTCAAGAAGGGATGATTCGTAGTTGAACCAGTAATCGGTGCTCCTCAATATCCCTTGAAGCCCACTCCCAGGTGCGCGATCTTCAGTCGGCTCTGCGGATAGAGCCCCGGTATTCGGCTCAAGAACCGGCGGCGTAAGATCCTTAGGATTCGTGTCGAGCGCTACGGAAGGTGCACCAAACGCATTGCCAGCGTTGCGTGTGCGGCCATCTCTTCCTTTTAAACGAAAGTTCGGATCAAGACGCCCAAGACTAAATGGTGCAGACATATATCTCCCCGAACTCCTCAACGTGATCTATGGGGAGATTTGTCTAAACATACTAGCTGCTCTTGTTTTCAATGCAACATAAAAATCGAACGACGGGAACCTACACTCAGGCTGCGGCCATATTCAGGGTCCGGCGTTCGCGAGCGGTATTACGCTCCGTGACCACGCGGCCCGACGCCCACCAGCATGACATTGAGACCTCTGCAGTGATGGCATGACTCTCTATTGCAATTCTGAGGCCAAATCAGCAGCGTAAAAAACCACACTCTAGGCCGCTACCAGAATAAGATTGCAAATAATTGCGCCGCTAAAAGCAATTGTTGCCAATTTCGACAAGTCCTGATATGCCGGACGAACACCTTGTGATCGATCCGCTCAACGCAGCGCCGACGGGGAAACCCAAACTCCTTCAGCCAGGGTAATTCGACTACCTTCTAAATACTGTCCGCACCTTCTCTTTTGGGCGGATAGCGCCGAAGTTGTAGATTCTCGGGCTCATTTTGGCTATAAGATTTGGAACGTATCGGTTGCTTGACCGTTGAGTCGGAGAAAGTTAAAATGAACGGCACGAAAAGCAGTGCAGTTGGGATTGGAGGCTGGCTTAGCATTCTGATTTTTAACCTTGGGTAAGCACGATGGTACGAGCATTGGGAGGATTGTCAGACGGGGCCTCTCTGTTGGGACTCCTCAGTATTGGCTCTGCCATTCTGTCCGGCGCTGCAGCTTATCTGCTCCTGACTAAGAATCCAAAGGGTGTGCTGCTAGGCAAAGTCTTCCTAGCAGTTGACGCCGGTTACTACTGCCTTGAATTTATCGACTCGATGTTTAGCGCATCGAACTCGAGTGGTCCGATGCCAGCATGGTACAAGCCTTCTGGCTATCTCCTAGCCTGCATTTTTTGGCTGCTGTATCTGATTCGGTCTGAGCGAGTTAAGAACACTTTCTTTCCCGACATGACCAAAGCGATTGCCGGAGATGAGCCGATCTCTGATCTCGCAACAAGCTAACCTGTTTCCATCTAATCCACAAAGATCAGAGACTCTCCCAATTGAACGACACAGAGCAACGGAGCGACATGTATCACAAATTTCAGAAGACATCCAACAAACTACTTCCAGCAACACTTCCCAAATGACGGTCAACGGTTCCCGTTGCCCTGGTACCTCCGAAACGTTCACCTGCGAGACCCGATCCAAGCACATGACGATATAACCGACGGGGCTGACGATAAGCAGATTGATGCCATCTTTGTCGACGATGATAAATCGCAGATCGTAGTGATTCAGGGAAAATTCCTCCCTACCACGTCTCTGGATGCTCAACCGCTGCGAGAGGTGATCGCAGCTTGGATGCAACTTCGCGATCTGGTTCGGCTTCAAGAGGTTGGGAACTCCAAATTGAAGCGGAAGCTTTCAGAGGTCGCGCGGACTCTAGAGGACAATGATGATTACGTAATTTGTTTCGAACTGCTAACGACCGGCTGCCTCACCGAAAGCGCGAGGAAAGATCTCAGCTACATTTCAAGAACAACTTGCGATCTTGTCTGAGCGGGACGAATTCCAGGCGACCCTTATGCTGGTCGACGAAGACGAAATCCGGAGACGGTATGATATCGCGCTCGAACGAGAAAATCCTTTGTTATCGCACGTCTCGACCTCGGCGTCTGCCAAACCCTTCCAGTAGAAATCGCCGGAACGCGCGTTATAGTCGCGGTAGTTCCTCTTTCCGAGTGTATTAAGTTTCCGGGGATCAAAGATGGATCCTTGTTCCAGAAAAGAATGTTCGGCAGAGCCTAGGACTGAGCAATGGTGTCAACAAAGGAATCAAGAATACAATCTATGGTGACCGCCACAGGGATTTCTTCCACAATGGGATAACTGCAATTTGTAACAAGATGGAAGTGCTGGAATCGAAGTCAAAGCTGAGTCTCCATGGCGTTAGTGTGGTCAACGGCTGTCAATCCCTCACCACCATATTGAGTTGCAGTGAGAGGGTGAAGACGCTTACAGACACAAGTCTCTTGTTCCGTTTTTACGAGATTCCACAGCGAGATAGAGCAGACAAAATAAGCATCAGCACGAATTCTCAAAGTGCTGTCAGCCTCGAGATTTGCGAAGCAACGATAAACGTGTTTTGAATCTCAAGCGCTCCTATGAGGATGTATCCGCAGGGTTACTTTGTAACCAAACGCGGGGAGGAGTCGCCAGCGGACCGAGACAAGACCCAAGTCGTCGATTTGTCGGAGTTGGGGAAGCAGGTTATCTCCTGGCATTCTCAACGCCCGAATGTCGCTTATAGTGAGACGAAGATTTTCGATAAGTACTTTGAACAACTTTTCAAGCGGGAGTATCGAGCAGAGAATGTCCATGCCCTGAACCAATGGATGGTATGCGTGCAGAAGGCTTGGGGAAAGGACAATCCGCTCGCTCTAAATGAGACGCTCTTGGCAATGCGCTCGTATGCTCCGCATAATCATCTCTACGCAATTTCCATGTGTTTTGGAATTGCGAACAGAATGAGCCCGATAGGGTTCCTGATCCAGAGGTTACCCGGCTCAAGGCAGAGGCGGCAGGAATGGTGGACGACATCGTCAAGATAGCTGGCACCTGCCTAACATGGCCCTCGAAGCGGCTGCAAATGAGCCACAACCTTCAAACCGGGTGTTCAGTCCTCAAAACTGGATAAAGACAAAGACCTGCCTTGCAGGAATTAACTTCGCGATCAGGAACTATTTCAATATGCTGCCGCTGATGCCGGGAGGTAAACAAATGAAAAGCGACCTCGATGCAGCCCTCTCGATGGAAACTGAAAACTTTGAATATCGATGGGCGGCCGATTGATTGTTCTCTGTATAAAGAGAAGGCCCTTATTCAAGTTCACGTTGGCTGACGAAGGCGCTACACCATTTGCGTTAGCTGGAATATGGGACTCGTGGAAGCGGCCTGGTGGGACTCGCCTTGAGACGTTTGCAATCGTGTCGTGGCTTAGTTCAATGGTTTTGGAGTCGAACGCAAAAGCAGCTTCGCCTGCGACCTGGTGTGGCAGGCGTTGCGTTCTTACTGACTCGAAACATCCAGCCCACCTGATTCGGTGAACAAGTAGCTTGGATTGAAGTCTATTGTGGAAACTCTAACTGCATATGCGCACACGATCACTCGGCCGCCCCTAAACATCCTGTCTCCAATGATCTGCAAGAGACCACCACCGATGAAGAGCTAGGTTAACAGACCTCGTGTATGATCGCGCCTTCGATGCGGATCAGGCTTCAAGGAACCTGATCAAGCTGAACCGAGGCGCGTCGACAGGCGGTCTTCTCATGGAACAGCTTGCGTCAAAAGCTCCCCGGATACCAGTACGCGCGGCGCAATACGTCCGGATGTCCACCGAGCATCAGCAATACTCCACTGAAAATCAGTCCGAAGTCATCGCCCGCTACGCGGCGCAGCACGGTATGGAGATTGTGAGAACTTACGTCGATTCGGGGAAGAGTGGCCTCACCCTTGCGGGCAGAGAAGAGTTGCAGAAGTTGCTCGCAGAAGCAGAATCCGGCCATGCCGACTTCAGCGCCGTGCTGGTCTACGATGTGAGCCGCTGGGGGCGATTCCAGGATGTCGACCAGAGTGCCTATCACGAGTACGTCTGCCGAAGAGCGGGCGTCAATGTTCATTACTGCGCAGAGCAGTTTCAGAACGACGGGAGTCCGATATCTACCCTGATCAAAAGCGTGAAGCGGACGATGGCGGGGGAATATAGCCGGGAGCTGTCGGTAAAAGTGTTCGCCGGGCAGTGCCGATTGATTGAGTTGGGATATCGCCAGGGTGGCCCGGCTGGATACGGTTTGCGGCGACAACTGGTCGCCATGGATGGCACGCCGAAAGACCTTCTGTCTCGTGGTCAACAGAAGAGCATTCAGACGGATCGGGTGATTCTCGTACTTGGTCCGGACGAAGAGGTCAAAGTGGTCCGGGGAGCATTCGAGACGTTCACGCGTAGGGAGCAGACTGAAGTCCAGATTGCCCAGTCCCTCAACGATCGCGGGCTGTTGACAGACTTCGGGAGAGCCTGGACGCGAGGAACGGTGCATCAACTGCTCACCAATCCGAAGTATGCGGGCATGAACGTCTACAATCGCAGATCATTCAAGCTGAAGAAGAAGCGCGTAATAAATGCTCCCGACATGTGGATCAGGAAAGAAGCTGCGTTCGAACCCGTCATTTCAGCCCGAGCAGTTCCTCCGGGCCCAGCAGATCATCCAGGCGACGGTCAAGACATTTCACCGACGATGAAATGCTGGAGCGGCTCCGCAACCTGTTCAAACGTTACGGCACTCTCTCCGGGGTCCTGATCGATGAGACCGAGGAGATGCCTTCGAGCAGCGCCTATCGTTCCAGATTCAACACACTCGTGCGGGCATATACGCTGGTGGGCTTCACGCCCGACCGCGATTTCGCCTTCATCGAACTCAACCGAGCACTCCGCCGTACTCACGCGGAGCACTGCGAGACGTTGTTAAGCAAGCTACGTGAGGCCGGAGCATCCGTGCGGCAAGATCCCATCACGGAGCTCTTTATCGTGAACGAGGAATTCTCGATGTCTCTGGTTATGGCTCGCTGCCAGGCCACCGCCAGCGGTAGCACGCGATGGAATCTTCGATTCGATGCATCTCTTCGCCCAGACGTCACGATTGCAGTTCGCCTTGAACCCGACAATCAAACCGTTAAGGACTACTATCTGTTTCCCGGCACCGATCTGTTCACCTCTCGGCTTCGGCTCAGCCGAGAGAACGGCATTTTGATTGATCTGTACAGATTCGACGACTTGAGATTTCTGATCGGCATGGCTGAGCGCAGATCGATTGAGAGGGTCGCATGAGCGAAGAAGTCATTCAGATGATCGAGATTGTCCAGATACTCATCGCTAATCCTCGGCCTAGAAATCGAGTCAAGTTCCTGGAAATTGTGGCCAGCATAGAAGCAGTAGGACTCAAAAGGCCGATCCTTGTGAACCATCACGCCTCCGCTGGCGGCGGATTCCAGTACGAGTTGGTATGCGGCCAAGGAAGGCTGGAGGCGTTCATGGCCCTCGGCAAAACTGTGATCCCGGCGATCGTCACTACGGTAACTCGCGAGCAGCTATACCTGATGAGCCTTATTGAGAATGTCGCGAGGCGGCCACCTTCTAATCGCGCCCTCTTGTTCGAGTTTCGGAGCTTACTGGACAGAGGATACAAGACGGAACAAATTGCCGAGAAGCTTGGGGTGGAAAAGAGCCATGCCTACGGTATCGTCCAGCTTCTCAAGCATGGTGAGACCGTTCTACTCCAAGCCGTGGACGACGGAAGAATTCCGCTTCGAATTGCAATCGTCATTTCCACCGGAACCAACGAAGAGGTACAAGGTGCTCTGATTGAGGGTTATGAGACGGGCGATCTGCGAGGAGCGAAGTTGGAGATGGCGCGTCGTATCGTCGCGATGCGTCTGGCAAAGGACCGCATATCAGGACGAACAAGCCTCACTAAGCGAACGCTATCGGCGGGAGTGCTGATCGAAGAGTATGAGCAGCACGTCCAACAGCAGCGGTCTGCGGTGGCTCGTTTGACCGCAGTTACCCATCGGCTGATGATTCTATCCACCTCGATGAAACGGCTTCTCCAGGATGAAAACTTCGTTACGCTCCTGCGAGCCGAATCCATCCAAGATATTCCGAGCCATCTTGCGGAGCGCATCGGATAGAAAGGACTCAGTGTGAACTCGTCTACCAACGTTGGCTTTGAGCTTAGGACCGTGCTGCTCCCGATCGGGTCCATCACTACAAGGGGAACGCTCACAACGGAAGTACGGAAATCGAGAAAATATAAGCAGATCGCCGCCTCGATTGCGTACCTGGGACTGGTGGAACCATTGGTGGTTTCACCGATTGGTGACGGGAAGTTCCTGCTCCTCGACGGCGCGATTAGGCTAGATGTTCTGATGGAGCGCAAGGAACTGGAGGTTCGGTGCATCCTCTCTACCGACGACGAGGGGTATACCTACAACAAACGGGTCAACCAGCTATCCAACATCGGCGAGCACTACATGATATTGAAAGCCCTGTCGAACGGAGTTAGCGAACAGGATATTTCTGTGTCGCTCTCCGTCGATGTAGAAACCATCCGTCGAAAGCGATCGATGTTGGATGGCATATGTAAAGAGGTTGTCGAGCTCCTCACTAATCGGAGGGTCGCCGTCCAGACTTATGGCATCCTGCGCAAAATGAAGCCAATCGGTCAGATCCAAGCCGCTGAGCGAATGATTCACGCTAACGCCTACTCAACGAGAATGGCGAAGGCACTTCTGACGATTACAAAACCTGAGTTGCTGGTGACCCCTGAGAAAGTGAGTCGATCTAGTCCCGGCAGCGGCGCTAAGCTCGAACTCCTCCAACAGGAGTCCGAGACGTTGCTCACCGACCTGAAAAAAGTGGAAGAGTCCTACGCCACCCAGGCGCTCGACCTGACTCTCGGCCTCGGATACGTCGAACGGTTGCTGGCTAACCCACGTATTGCGAAGTATCTCGCAAAGCACCATGCTGAGCTCTTGAATGAGTTCACCAAGCTGCTCGGGGAAAAAGCCGAAGAGATGTCGCGCACGATCACCCGTCCCGTCCTGAAAACGGCCAAAGCAGTAAGATCGGTCGCGAAGAGGGCGGCAAAGATTGCGTGACCCATACAGCTACTCACGTTCATCCTCAACACGAAAGAGACGTTGAGCCTTTTGATTTCTTTCCAATCACGTTGTCTCAGTGAGTCGCCGAACCAGCCATGAGCGAACAGGCAAGGTATAAAACACAACAAAGTTCCGGACTATCTGTGTCCGCGAGCTCACTGTCGGGGTCACACACTTATCTTGAACGCTAGCGTCTGGCTTGATGCCCCAGGGGCATATCATTTTATCTTCGAAGTCTTCGTTTGATCGGCAGAAGCGGGTCCCTTGTAAACAAGTTGCCTGAAGATTGGGACACTTGTATCCCTGGCGAAGTACCACCTGGCAGAAACCGACACCGTGTTGACAATGAGACTTTGCCCGCTCAACTGACTCTTGTAGAAAAACGCAGAGTACGTTGGACCGATCGTGAGATTTCGCAATATCGGGAAACCCATGGCGACGGTAATGGGGAAGGCATACAGAGTCTGAGTGGAAAGAACCGCCCCTGGCTTGGATCTCGGAGCGAAATAATCCCCTTTTGAATCTATCGTGAGCGTTATTCCTTTTACGGTCGGGTCCATCGATTTGAGAAACCCTTTCTGAAGATGCATGTCCCAATAGCCGCCAGCGGAGTGAAGTGTCTTAGTAATAACTGATCCCGTGGTTCCGTCCCCGATAATCACGCCGGACGCTTTGAAGCAGGCCGCCAGGGTTGTCTTTACGTCAGCGTTACATGAAAACCCGTTGATTGTTACCGTAGAAAGAACGTTGTTCTGCAGGCTGATCTCGCCTCCTCCTTCCAAATAACTACCTCGATCAAAGGGCAACCATTTGCTTTGGTTGGATGTTTCGTAGCGAAGCCCGGCTCGATCCAGGAATCCATTCACAGCTGGTGCATGGATGGTGAACTGATTGTTCCCAGTCGAAAAGGGGAAGAAGAGATAGTTTCCGGTCATTTGTCGTTGATACTGATAGGGTCCGAGTACCAACAAAGTTCGAGGAATCTCCTTCCTGCTGTGTTCTATTTTCGATCTGTTGAGAAAGAGAGTCCGTTGCAGGAAACCCCCAACCGTAAAGCTGTTAAGTGGGTAGTTTCCGTTCTCTGGTTTGCCTGTCAGATTTCCCTGGACTGATCGATCATACTCCGCGTCATCCTGTATCCCGACTGACCACGGCGACATACGGCCTGAATAGCGTTTATCCGGTAGGTCGGCGGTGACGCGGCTCAATCCTTCCAAATCGAGCTCCTGTTGGTGCGGAGCGCTTGCCCTCGAATCCGTGGATCCCTGGAAAGAGTTTGCGACGAAGGTATCTCCCCCCTGGGGCTCTCGCGCATTGAAGCCCGCTACTAGTTTGCCCACGTCAAGATGAACGATTCCGCGCTGCTGGTGTTCGCCCTCGGCCTCTTTTTGGTCTTCTAGCGTACCCTTCGGAGATTTGAGAGTCGACGTGGTTAGATCCCGAGTGAGGAAGTGCCCACGGCTCCAATGATAGCTTTCTGGAAGCGCAGCCATCGTTTTATAAATGACGGAATCACTCGCCAGGTGATCGCTGGTCGATACCCAGTAAGCCGCATCGGTAACGATTGGAGAGCCATTGACACAATAAGTTGTTCCTGTCGCGCCAGGGGAGTCATCCTTGGTACAACGGACATCCGCGGCCACAGTGAATGTCAGAGTACTCGATTGAAGGCGTGTCAGGTCTTCAAGCTTTGGCTGTTCAACGCCAAACGTGACAAGCCACTGCTGGCTGACATCCCTTGCTTCCAGACTCTTTTCCTCGCTGTTTAGCGTCTCGGCCGTCTTCAGCATCGTTGTAAGGTCTTTTCCCGAGACCATTACCCTTTCGGTATAGTCACCCTTCCATAAGACTCGATCAAGCGCGACCCTCAAAATACATTCCTCTTTTGGGGTTACCTCTTCGACTGGGTTAGACCAAACACGTTCATTGCAAACTTCGTAAGTGTCATAGTTCTTCGGCAATTTATTGAAAAACAGATCACGACGTTCGAGCATCATGACATCGGAATCGAAACGGCCATGCATCTCTCGCAGAAGATACTGCATTGTCCTAAGTCTGCAATTTTCAAGTTCTTTGGACTGGGTTATCGGATCCAACAAATCGAGTTGCCCAATCGGACATTCAGGAGCTGAAACACGGCTGCGCATGGCGTCTAGAAGAAGCGCTAGAGTGCTGGGTCCCGTGGGAATATTGAGGGAATCACCGCCAGCCCTGTTTTCTAAAGTTGTTGTGAAAAAGCCTGAGTATTGACGAAGGGTCACAGTTGAGACCGGTTCAACTAACCCCCCTAATTCCGGACCATATGCCGGTGAGGGAGTGACAACGGGTATTAGTTTCTCCTCGCGATATGAATTCCTCATATTGGGGGAAACGTGATCCGCTTGTGCTTCACTGACGATCAAATCCAACCTCAAGTTCTCGTCACTGTGAAAATTCTTAATCTCACTTCGCAGATGTGCTCCAAGCTCCTCGGCCTCCGTGTGAGGCATCTGTGCCATAACCACGACGCGCTCAATCGGAAGCTTCGATTCCAGAGTGGCGCCGCGTAGGATGGCAAGGACGGAGCGAAGCGGGTCGGTCACAGTGACCTTCGCATCAAGACGACCGAATCCCAGCGGAAAACTCGTGTTGTCCCCGCAAACACTCACCTTTTGCTCTGACGCCGGAGAAGAGCCCTTTACAATCTCTGTGCAGAGTTCGAGGTTTCCGGGAGACACCGCCTTCATTGTCTCCTCCCCCACCACGCCAATTATCAGCACCGGATGTTTCGGGTTCCATACCGTGTAACCAAACTCCCGTTGTTCTCGGGCGATTACACGGAGGAGCATTCTTCGGCCTGCTCTGCGTGCTTCAAACGGAATCAATAAGTTTCCGCCCGGGTGAGCGGCAGCATTTAGCACGACTTCGACATAACCCTCGGCGTACGAATACCAGTCCTGATCGTCGCTCGCTTTGCATTGATTCTCATAGTTGGCGAATCGACATCTTGTGAGCCCTGTCAAACCCATCTTTGATTGGTCGCAGGTCCATTCCAAAAGTTTGCAGAACGGTGCTAATTCATCCTCAATGGTTGGACCGTTCTTAACGGTCGAGCGGTTCTTTACGTCGATTGCTTTTGGGTAAGTAGCATCAACCGTCAAAGATCGTAAAGAGTCGCGAAGAGATTGTTTCATCACTTCCGGCCAACTAACGGCATCAATCATGCTTCTTAACTGCTTTGCCTGATTTGCCAGAAGGGTCCATTTCGTAGCGGTGTCTTGATGAGCGTCTTCTTCAATTAGCTTTCCCAGTCCTCCTTCTATCTTCCAGTCCACGTTTGTCTCGGTCAGGCTCAAATCCAATCGGGAAAGCCAATCCATTGCTTCGGTAATTTCGCCTGTCCCGTCCTTCACACAGACTGTGCTGAGTTTAGCCAGTGGGTCCTTCGCGAATAGGAGCGGGCACAAAGCTTTGATATCTTTGCTCGTCAAACCAGAATTAGCAGGCAGTCCCTTACCTTCTGCACTGAAACCTAGACGCAAGTTGGCCGCTAGCATCTCAACTTGCTCGTCCGAGTTTTCAACCTTGGGTCCTGTATAGTTCCGCATTTGCTCCGCCATTGCTCGGAGCCAAGTCGCGCTGTAAAGGAAGTCCTCCCTGCCCGGAACGACTGCTCGATATCCTGCCTTCATTAGAAATGACGCAACATTGTCGTCACTTGGGCTACTGGGTAGGCGGCATTCGCTCTTGTAGAAAACTGCAGGCGCTCTTTTTGTGCTTTCGTCCTGAAGGCTGCATAGACCACTGGGTACAGGGCCCTCTTTGTGTACGGAAGCGCCAAATTCCGGAGAGAAATTGTCACCCATTCCAAGGAGAAGATCGCCTTGTTTTCCGGCACGTTGTTTCAGAAATCTAGCGACCGGGCTGTCGGGACCGGTGTTCGCATCAGCCCGGTAGTACCCGAATAGTGCGCCAGTGTAGTCCACACTGAACTCCTGACAGAGGAGGTCCGATGTCGAAACAAAGATCAGCGTCAATATAAGAAACGCTGGCAGTTGCGGAGTCTCGTGGGTCGCCCGCCACCAGTCCCAAACTGCGAGCGCCACCAGTACGAGAATTGTTAGGACGCCCGCTTCGGCTACGCAAAAATTCTTGGCCGTCCGCCCCCAGACGACTGCTGCGACGAGTACTAGGGTGACTACGCCAACCACGAGCAACAGCCAAAGGTTATATTTTCCTTTGGGCGAGAATAGACGGTTCATCGCAACTCCGATTTTCGATCAACCTATTGAGCTTTTGCTAGCAAGCGGGAAACTCATCTCAGTTTGGGCGGCCCTTAGACGATCCAGAATTCCATTCACTTTTCCAGGGTTTGTGTGTCATATATCTCTGTTAAATCATCTCGACAGATAGTGTCCGTTGATACCCTTACGTTTCATCCCTTAAGGGAATTGTGCTGAAGGGAGCCAGCCCCGCACATAGACCTCATCGAAGCGACGAAACGCGCTGGTCAATAGCTCGACGCCTCATCTCCTAGGAGAACCAATCTGGGCTTTGATCTCGACGAGGTCCGACCGGACCTGCCCCCGGCAGGCTCGTTGATTTATGAGAGAAAGCCTTGCAAAACTTTAGAGGCACTCGCCACATACGGCTGACTCTTGTACGATCAACTGCGAATCTTGGTCCAAATTTCCAGCTCCGACGGAGACCGTCCATGCCGGTGCCTACGCCCCTGTGTACTACGCCTGCTATCGATTGCCATACTCAGTCGAGGATCGACGCAAAACAACCACACTTTCATAAGAAGAAGATATTTATTTTCTGCGACGGAACCGGGAATAGGTTTGCGGATACGCACGCGAGCAAAGACGGGAACTCAAATGTCGTCAAGCTCTACACGGCTCTGCGAGTCGCGGACTCACAGGTCGCCTACTATCACCCAGGTGTGGGCACCATGGGTGACCCAACCATTCGGCACGCCCTTCCCCGCTTTTGGTCCAAGGTCAAGGGGCTCGCATTTGGTGCCGGGTTTGAGGCCAACGTGCTGGATGCATATCGCTATCTCATGGAGGTTTACAACGATGGGGATGACATCTATGTTTTCGGCTTTTCACGTGGCGCCTATACTGCCCGCGCTCTGGGAGGCATGCTTCATGGATATGGACTCCTGTGTCGCGGCAATGAAGGCCACCTTTTATACGCTTGGAACATGTTCCATGACACAGTGAAGGGAAAACGTGAGCTGCTCAAGAAGGCGCCGCATCAACGAAGCGGAAGATCAGCACATACCATTGAGCACAATTACGCCTTCGCAGAAACGTATTCCCGTTTGGTGAAGATTCGCTTCATGGGCCTTTGGGACACGGTTTCCTCGGTGGGCTGGATATACAAGCCGCTGCGCTTGCTGGCCATGGCGCAGAATCCTATCGTTCAGGTCGGCCGTCATGCAGTGAGCATCGATGAGCGCCGTGCTTATTATCGCGACAACCTCTGGGGTCCATCGGTCGACATTGAAGATAAGGAGTGGCCTGAAGAGCTTCGTGCACAAGGGATTCAGCAGGACCTCGTACAGGTGTGGTTTCCGGGCGTGCACTCCGATATCGGGGGTAGTTATCCGCAATGGGAAGCAGCTCCAGCCAACGAGGCCCTTCTCTGGATGATCGGCGAGCTCGAGCGCCACGGCGCCGAACTCTGCCAAGAGCGAATTGACATGGTGCTGGGGGAAAAGAGCCATATATACAGCGCCGATAAGATTTTTACGCCTCCGCCTAAACCCGACCATCAAATTCACGAATCACTAACATGGAAGTGGTGGCTGCTTCAACTCTTTCCGCAGCAGTACTACGACAAGGACGACAAACGAATCCAATGGCGCGTCCCGTACGGCAGACCCAGAAAGATTCCGAAGGGCTCAATTCTGCATGGCTCGGCAGTACGACGGATCGAGAGCACTTTTCCAGGAGAAAAAGCCTACCGCCCTCGCAACTTTAAGCGTAACCATTGTAAGCCTTTGTTAGTTCCCCGCACTGACACGACAGCTGATCTGACAGGCTGCTTCGTCTACGATCCCGAAGGGACTGAATCCGTCAAATCGGACACAACAGGCATCCGAATGGCGAAACTCTTTGTTGGGTGGATAACCTTTGGCCTTTTCTGGCTTGTCGTCGGCACGATCGCGTGGTACGTTCTGGGCCTGTTCGCTTCGCTTCTCCTAATTGGCTTTGCACTACTCGCCCATACACCTGGGATTCGACAATCCTTTGAGTGGATTTTCTCCCGCCTGAAATGGACCTGGTAACCTGCCCCCGGAAATCTCTACCAGTGGGAACTGGGTCTTCTCGTAATGTGACCCGCCCCGGGAAACTCTGCCGCAAGAGGTTGGAGATTTCGGCCTGCGTGGTTCGGTTTGTGCCGGATTCACCGGCACGATTGCGGTGAATGTAACTCAAGTGATGGTCTCAAGCAACAGGCTTGAGGGGTTGTGGTTCTTTCTAAGATCCCGGCAGTCGCCGTGCGGTGGGAATGTGGGAAACGCGAAGCGTTTTCCAAGGCGGCTTCATCCGCCGTCATTTCCACCGCTGCATCGTGGCCGCGAACTCTGCCGGCGTTCGATCCGCCAGTGCCGAGTGCGGCCGGTGGTGGTTGTAATCCTGCCGCCAAAGATGCAGCTTGCGGCGAGCGTCGGCCAGGCTGAAGAAGACCTCCACGTTCAGGCACTCGTCGCGCAGCTTGCCGTTGAAGCTTTCGATGTAGCCGTTCTCCACCGGCTTGCCAGGCCGGATGAAGTCCAGATGCACGCCGTTCTTGTAGGCCCAGAGATCCATCGCCTTGCTTGCGAACTCGGTCCCGTTATCGACGGTGATCGACTCCGGAGCGCCTCGCACGGGACGACCTTGTCCAGTGCGCTGGCCACCTTCTCGCCACTGAGGGCGTTGTCGGCGAACAGCGTCAGGCACTCCCGCGTGAACTGATCGACGACCGTCAGCACGCGAATCCAGCGTCCGTCCGGCAGTCGCTGCGCGACGAAATCCATGCTCCACTTCTGGTTGGGACGCACTGCCTGTCCTGAGCGGAACGCGTTGCCGCTGCGCCCGTTCTCTTCGCTTCTGCGTGCGCACGATCAGTCCCTCCTCGATGTACAGCCGGTAGATCCGCTTCGCGTTCACCTGCCAGCCCTCGCGCTTGAGCAGCACCGTCAGCCGCCGGTATCCGTAGCGCACACGGCTGCCGGCCAACTCGCGCAGACGAACGCGCAAGGCCTCCTGCGGATCGCGATGATGCTGGTAGCGCAAGGTCATCCGGTCGATCGGAATCAGCCTCGCCGCCCGCCGCTGGCTCAAATCGTGGGCAGCTTGCGCCCACTCCGCCAGCTCGCGTCGCGCACGAGGCCTTACAGTTTTTTTGCGACGATCTCCTGAAGGATATGCCGGTCCAGGCTCAGGTCCGCCACCAGGCGCTTCAGCTTCGCGTTCTCGTCGCGCAACTGCCGCAGCTCGCGCAGCTCCTGCAATCCCAAGCCCGCATACTTCTTCTTCCACAGGTAAAACGTCTGCTGGCTGATGCCATGCTTGCGGCAGACCTCGACCACCGTGTCCCCGGACTCCGCCTCCCGCAACACCCGCAGAATCTCCTCTTCGCCGTGTCCTCGCTTCGCCATCTCCAGGCTCTCCTCTCTCGTTCCAGAGAACCACGGCAGGCTGCGATCTCTCAACTTCACAGCGGCTTAGTTTTTGGGTTTTGGGTCAAATCTAAGCGGGAGGACGGACGATGAGGAGAACCGATACACAGAAGGGCAGATCATCGGGATCTTGAAGCAGCATGAGGCTGGGGTGTAGACGGCGGGTCTGTGCCGGGAGCACTGAATCAGCGCGGCGATGTTCTATGGCTGGAAATCGAAGTTCGCCCCCAAGCTGCTGGTGGCGGAGTTGAGCCTGCACGGCGAGGCGCTGAAGGGATAATCCGAAAAAAACGACTGGAGCACTCCGACCGAGAGAAGCACCTGCTTCTCTAGACGGCAAGTTCCGGCTGAGCGAACGCACGGCCTGCAATGTGCTGGGCGAGGAGCGATCGAGCTATCGGTATGAGCCTCGGCGGGACCGCAACAGCGCACTGAGTGAGGAGCAGGTGAAGCTAGCGCGACAGAAGCCTCGCTATGGCTATCGCAGGCAACACGCGCTGCTGGAACGGCGAGACTACGAGGCGAAGGTGAAGCGGCGTCTATCGGTTATATGTAGAGGAGGGTCTGGCGGTGCGCCGCAGGAAACGCAAGCGGCTAGTGCGGGATCGGGCCCTGGAGCCGCGTCTGATCCGGCCCAACTAGGAGTGGGCGATGGACTTCATCTTCTCCACTGGTGAATTCTGGCGTTTGCCCCGCGAGATGTGTATGCGCGTGGTGCGTCTCGTTCCCGCCTACGCTGTGCTGTGTCACCATTGAGCCGAGTCTAAAGGAAATCTGCGGATAATGGGCTTGAGTGGCTCCGCCTGGCTGCTGATTCCCAAAATCCACCTGTGTATAACGACGCTGCTTTTGAAATCCAAATAACCGAACCTGGGGATTTCCACGATGAGCCGCAGAATCATCCCCGACCTTCTTTCTCTTCTTCTCTTTGTCACCTCAATCACGGCTTGCTCTGGACAGGATGCAGGCGGCAAAAGCATTCTCACATTTGATGACCTGGAAAGCGTTGACGTCACCGCAGCGTTTGAAACGGACTGTGCGAAGAAGGAGGCCCCCGATAACTATCAAATGATGCAACGAGTCCCTACGAGCAAAAACAAGTTTGTTCTGTATTTTGACCCTAGCCTCACACAGTTGGCGAAATTCGGCCAGTTTTTTCAATACACCTTCTATGTTGAAGCACACAGTCCGGACGAGTTGTGGTATCGCTGCGCAACCCAGCTCTCTCCGCATGGAGCATTTCTTGATCGCAACGAGCGAGTTCACTTCAACATTTCACTTGGCGACATACAAGATAATAGCGCTCTATTTCTTCCAGTACACAGCATCGCGAGGCGAGATTTTCTCGAAATTACAACGAATCCAAGCCCCGGAAAAGTAAATCTCTCGGCCCCGGATGGATTAGAGGTTTCGATGCATAATTTACTGCCTGATATAGCCATACTTGTCGATCCGAAGGCGCAAGTGACATCCGCAAATCCAGCATTGTGGGAATCAGGAGAGACAGTTCTGCTATCCGAAGATAAGGTTATTCGTATCGAGGCCGGAGACACAAGAAAGGTTAGGCTAATGGTCAAGCCACGACGACTGCAAGCACTATTGGCAACCTTAACCTCAGTGAAACCACAAGGAGTTCACGATAAGCTGACCGTTTCCCTCCCTACACCAGCGATTTCGGAGGGGCGAATCGCGTGGGGGCCGCAGACCTCGGTGTGCGGTTTGCACCATCCTTTATCAATCTTTTCATTGCCCTCCTAAGCGGGTCGTTGCTGGGAACAGCAGCAGCACAGCTTCTCCCCGGAATATGGAAAGGTTGGATCAGTGCAGCTCAGAGCGCTGGACGCGGTTTACTCTTCTCATTTATTGCCGAACTCTTTGCAATGTTGATGGTCGCGCTCGGAAGTAGTCTGGTAATACTTCAATTCGACCTTGATCCCTGGCAATTCCTGCCAGTCTTGTTCATTGGGTTTATCGTGAGCGGTGGTAAGGAAGTATTAGGTTATCTGGGTTAACGCGATCAACCAATGCAAACCCCGAACCGGGACCATCCTAAAGAGAGACGACTATGAAAATCGTTTGTATATTGACTCTACTGCTACTGTCGTCACTGGTCGCGCCCTGTGTTGTATTTCCTAGTCCTAATCCAATTGCGATGGACTGGCACCAAGGAGGGCGTCTCTACATAGTTTATGGGAGTGGTCAAGTACTGGCCGTGGATCCAGCGTCCGGCGTCGTAACACGATCATTTCGAATTTACGACGACAGCCTTCGTCCTGCAGAGATAGTATCTGCGGTCGTGCGCGGACAGGAAGTAGTGTTCATCTCTGGTTTTATGGGACGCGTAGGGTTGATCGTTGAATATGGTGCCGAGGGCCAACCCCTTGCAAAATTTCCCGCCCCAGAACTTGCAGTCGGTCTAGACATCGACCCAGGCACAAGTGGTAATCATGCGCACATTTTGTATGTTGCGAGTGCCTCTTCAAGCGCCGTGTACGCGATAAATATAGATCAGCCGGGTCGTGCTGATGAAGTTACATATATCAAAGGGGCGAGAAGTCTCGGCCCGGTCGTATTTGATCGGTCAAAAAATAGACTTTTCATTGGCGATCAGGGGAACGGGAACCTCTATGAAGTGGATTGCGCGACCGGAAGTTTCACCACAGTGGCGACCGACCTTGGCTCTCCAATCTCATTGGCCATAGACGGTGCCTCAACTATTCTCTACGTTGCGGATTCATTTTCCGGGCAGATTCAAGGGCTTAAATTAGGAGATCCACAGCAAAAGCTTACCCGCCTTATCTCGTATTCGACGCGGTTGGAGAGACTTAGTGCTATCGCACTAGCTCCTGAAAGTTCGTCGTTGTTCGTAGCGGACCTAAGCAAGGGAGTAGATCGCCTGTACATATTCGGTCAAACAGTCATGCCGAAAGCTGCAATCCCCTCTGTTTGCACGACTTCAATGAACGTGTTTGAGCGTCACTATATCCAGATACCCGATACTCAATTTGAGGGGTTGTTATTTGTATATGTGGGAGACATCCGTCGCACCAACATAACAGGAAAACCAAGTGACCTGTCTGTTGTCGTAGGTCCGCACGCGCTTCCAAATACAAGCAAGTCTGTTGGTCTCAGCCCCGAGAATTTTAATAGGCTAAAGCCAACAAATTCTTATCACCTGTCATTTTCCAAAGAGGGTGAATCACTTAGTTTCAGTATCGGCACGCAGAAATATCATTTGATAGTCAACTCAATTCATCATTTGGTCGGTTCTGGTCAGCAAAGTCTGTAGCTTTCAGATTTGCTCGGATTGACGGCAAACATAGGCTCTACCGAAAGTCATGCGACCGTAAGTCGAGAGTGTTGGCTGAAAGAGTCTTGACATGTGTGGCCTTCACATGAACCAACGCCGTCACGGTTTTTGCAATAGATTGTTTACCGCCAAAAATTTGCTGCGATTCACCACCACCGTCTCACCTTCGCATAGGTCATGGGCTCGGCACATCTGCTCTGATCGGTGGGTAGGAGGTCTAGGTTGTAATCGCGGTGAAGCCACCGTCTGGTCCGCCTCAGTTCATCGCTAAGCGGTTATCTGCGCAGATCTCGCCGATATAGGGGTGGATGCTGCCCGATCTGTCGATTACCCAGAGTACGAAAGGACCGTCGTGGAGCTCGAGTCGGGTAGGAGAGCATGGTTTTGCTGCTCGCTCGACCGCGCCCCCCTCCCAGCCGTCTCAAATGTCAGGAGCTCCCGAACCAGAACAGCTCCCCGCAGCTAAGTCATCCTCCGGGTGCCCATCTGCACTGTGATCCGGAATTTCGACCCGGCGCCGTCCTTAACTTGTCAATCGAAGCGGGCTGGTCGAAACTGAACGAGCTTTTCAGGTCCGGATTTCTCATAACCTCAAATAGGGACACCCAAGCTTATGCTGAGCTACTTGGAATCTCATGTGTTGCGAGCGCGTACGTTATCTTGCACACTCGTCTTACTCATTCCGGTCCTTTCCACCGGCTGCCTTCATATTCAGCAGGACGCTCGCAACGCTCACCGGTTCCAGGCGATCCCCGACCTACCGTCACAGGTTCCATTCACCCCACCAGCTCTCCCCATAGATCCTTCGGGTCCTAACCCTTACGACTCCAATGTCGCTGTCGTAGAGTTCAACGAACAGGGCAACCTATGGACTCCTTGCGGGGGTGCTACATTTGATGTCTCTCGCTGCCAACCCAACTTCGCCGCCGAGTTCATCCAACAGGCTCGCAGAAATGTCCCACACGGCACGAAGCTCGTCGTTCTCACATTTGTCCATGGCTGGCGCCATGACGCTCTCTGGGACGACGCCAATTTCAGCAATTTCCGTGAGGCCATCGATTGCCTCAATTGGGGCGCCGACGCATACGCCACAGCCTATGCCGAAGTCTTACAAAACGCCAAAATCCTCAGCCAATCCAAGCATCCTCCAGACTGGCAGCCGTTGCAATGCAAAGGCGTAGCGCCGCCCTCCACCCTCCGCTACGTCGGTGTGTACATTGGCTGGCAGGGCACCACCCCCACACTCCGTGGTGATCCCTTTACGTTATTAGATCGCTATCCCATCGCCGAGAAAACTGCGGGCGCACCTATGGAGGATCTATTTAGACAAATCCGTGAAGCGGCAAAGGGCTCCGAAGCCCACGCACCGGCCGCACGCCTTGTCTTCATGGGCCACTCATTCGGAGCACTCATCGTCGAAAGAACCGCACAAAAAATTCTCACCAAAGACTACCTGTCTGCCAACACTGTTTCATGTGCGGGGAGTGGCACCGGCTCTCGGCCGTGGACGGAGCTCTTTCTTCTCATCAACTCCGCCAACACATCCAGCACCGGTATCGAAATCATGAAGACGATGGACGGCGCTTCCTTCTGCTCCTCCTCGGCATTTTCAAGCTCCCTCAAGACTCCATGGCTGGTCTCCATTCATTCAGAATCGGACCCCTTCACGGGCAAGTTAGGTGCGACAGGACGCAGGATCCTTCATATGGAGCATAGATACAGCGGACCTTACATCGGTGGGACCACAGGTTCTCTCGCATCGCCTAAAACCAGCCTCCTTCGCACCAGTACACTCAACAACGACACCTTCTTCCTGAATACTTGCTACATCGATAGCGAGGCCGTAAAGCCCAATGACAAAGGCTCCAAAACCGGCGATCTGCTCTGCGACCGCATCGCACAACAGGTCAAGACTGCCAAAGTCAAAGCGTTCAAGGACGCTCAGATTGAGGAGGATCTTTCTCTCCCAGACGGCAAACATGCCACCGAGGCCGACCACGGCGCTTTCGAGCTAACCGTTGAGCCCTGCCCCAAAGTCGAACCTTGCACCGGCCAGCAGCTCGCGGACCGCGATAACCGCTGGACCGCACTCAACGGCGGCCTCGCCCCCTTCTTTGCTGTAAGACCGACCGGCACAACCGGTGAACCCACTCATCTGCTCAACCTTTACACCCGCCTCGATGTCGGCTGCTATCGCCGCAATAAAACCCCTGCGATACCCGATCAGCCAGTCTGCCTCAGCGAGTCCAGGTCCCAACCAGTCCCTCCTGGCCAACCCGGTCAGCTCCCTTGGAATACCACTCCCTACTGGGCCTTCAACG
>CAVWQM010000016.1:0-170731 GCA_963757205.1 uncultured Acidobacteriaceae bacterium | reverse complement strand
CCCGTAAAACGGGGTTTTCGGCAACTACGACCGAACTTGCCGAAAAGGTGACTTTCGGGGAACCAGGTCCCTGCGAGCTAACGCAAAAGCGATAAGTAAACAGATGCGCGTTTAGCGTTACCGATTGTTATGTGAAAATCGGCCCACCAGCAATTTTGGTTGGATCAGCAACTTTCCAGCGCTGGGGAGGATGGTAAGAAATCGTGTCACCCAGAAGCGTTCGGTGCTTGTAGATACCTGCCGCTCGTGGTGTTTCCGCTCTGGCCCGGATCTTAACGCAATGGCTCCATTAGGCCCATCAATGCGGTGGCCGCTACGACTCATCCTTCGCGGGGGATTCTGGATGGATGGTTGCGACGCATCTCGGCCCAGTCCAACAGAGCTGCCATGGCAGGCCCAAGGGCACGGCCCACCTCCGTAAGCGAATATTCCACCTTCGGCGGGACCTGCGGATAGACTGTGCGCTCCACGATGCCGTCCTTTTCAAGTTCTTTGAGTTGCTGGATCAACATCTTTTGGGTGACGCCGGCGACCAGCCGCTCCAACTCAGAGAAACGCAACGTACCGAGGGCAAACATCTGGCATAGGATAACGATCTTCCACTTCCCCTCGACGCAGCGGAGTGCCTCGCTCGCAGTGGCCGCATAGGCCGCGCGGTGGCTGGGGTCTTCACACATCCAGTTGCGTTCGTGACCCATAAGTATCCTTTTCGTGTGCTGCTTACTTTTAAGTAGGTTCTAGCGATTATCTCAGCTGTCCGTAACAATAAGGGACGGAAGTCACCAAGGAGCGAAGATGAGAATCGGAATTATCGGGGCAGGTCAGATTGGATCTAGCCTCGCGCGCAAGCTGAGTGCCATAGGACATAGCGTCTTTGTTGCGAATTCGAGAGAGCCGGACACGATTTCGTCGATTGCGGATGAAGCAGGTGCGTCGGCTGTCACTGTTGCCGAGGCCGTGAAAGATGTAGACATCGTCATCATCGCAATCCCTGAAAGGAACGTTCTCGTTCTGCCGAAGGACCTGTTCGGCGAGGTTTCTCCTGACGTCATCGTTGTCGATACGGGAAACTACTATCCCAGCATGCGCGAGGACGCAATCGCGGAGATCGAAAGCGGGATGCCCGAAAGTCAGTGGGTCTCGCAGCAACTCGGCAGGCCGGTGGTGAAGGCTTTCAACACGATCCTGGCCCACAGCCTTACCACAAAGGGAATGCCTGATGGCATCGAAGGCCGGATCGCGCTTCCAGTATCAGGGGATGACCCGCGTGCCAAGAAGATCGTGATCGATTTGATCGACACCATTGGCTTTGATGGTATCGATGTCGGCACGATCGCTGAGTCGTGGCGACAGCAACCGGGCACACCTGCATGTTGCTCGGATCTTCAGGCTGACGATCTCCACCGAGCTTTATCAATGGCCGACATGACACAAGCCCCACACCTGCGCGATCTCATCCTTAAGAAGATGAGCCAGCTTAACGAAGGATTTGCGATCAAGGACCTCATTGACATCAACCGCGCCATACACAATCTATGAGGTCGATTGGATTGCGTAGTTGAAAGAGCGTAATGATCGGGAGATGGGCGTCGAAGACATTACATTAGCCCGCCGTTTTTTAGGTGCAATGCCCACTACCCTCATCAGCACCTTCGCAGTCTTGGCAAATTCAGCGACCTACGGTCTCACTGTGGGGCAACTCGATCCAAAATCGCGCCCTCTGTCTGTCCTCACCAAAGTCTCCAGACAATTAGTCCTCAGAGGTCGGCTTAGCGGAAGTGATCGGCAACCGTGCTAATGATCAGTTCCCGAAAACGGGAGTATCGGAAACTTGGCCCTCTTAGCATCCGACAACTCGAACTTGCCGAAAAGCCGACTTGCAGGAGCTTGGATACACTCTCAGGTCAGGGACGTTAAAGATATTTGAGGCGTCATTCAGTTATCCATGCGGAATATCGTAGCTTCACTTGTATTGACGACAGCAACTCTAAGCTTGGCGGCTTGCTTTACCGAGTCGCGACATCGAACGATCATCTATGACCAAACGTGGTCCAGTGCCGCGGGGATAAAGAACCTCGTCTGTGCCCCCGACTGGAAGTCAGCATGTGAGCGCGAGGCGAGAGAGGATGAAGTGGCTCTTTCTAAAAAGCTCCCGGAAGTCTTTCGAGCTACTCCTAAATGCAGGACCGTTCAGTTTATTGTTTTACAGACAAACGAGAAAAACTCAGCTGAACTGGAGCAACGCTTGGCGAGGAATGCCGGGGGTGAGTATTGGAGGCTTAGGGTAGATTTTCATCCGCGACTGCCCCGCCAACCGTTCTATCTCGGCAGTGGGATGGACAAGTCAGCCATCGAAGGAGTTGACGTGGAGCACGATGCCGCCTACATATGCGAGGCGGTCAAGCACAATGGAGTGACGGCTTTTTGGTAAGTCCCGTCACGCCCAGAAACGGGATTTTGGGAAACTACGACCCAATACAGAGTGAACTTGCCGAAAAGCCGACTTTGAGGGAGTTGACTGTCGTCAAACAGTCCGTTGCGAAAAATACGAGGATGCCAATGCTCCGAGCGAGTATGCAATGCACGAGTAGGAGGGTGCCGTAAGCATAGTTCTACAGGAACTCGCTGCCGCCGCACCCACTGCCAAAGTAGGTGTCCCACACCGAGTCATATTTGGACATGGTCAGGTGCCACGACCACGCGCTCCAAACCAGAAACGCGAGAGGAACAAGCCAAACTACGAAGGCCGTTTTGCTTGGCATTTTTTTGTAAAAGAAATACCCACGAGCAGGCAGGCAACTATCTCCAGAATCCAAGCTGGCTCACCGAGCAGGGCGGCCCACGGATTGGAGCTGTGTCCAAGACTTGGAATCAGCGCGGTGACGAACATGCTCGCAAGGAAGCTGGCGATGAACGCGCAGTAGAAGAGAATCAAATGGCCCAGGAATCGCATTGCGGTTCTTTATACCTGAAGTCCTCCCACAAAGCTGTACTGCCATCGCTTAATGAATGGAAAACGGGGTTTTGACCAAGTTCAACGCGCCGATCCCGCTGGTCCGGTGTAGTTGCTCAAAACGTGACTTTTCAGGCACAGCAGAGTTAATTCGGATTGCCCGTTATTGGCTCAGAACTCGGACTTAGAGGCGCTCTGGGTTGAGAGGATTTGCTTCAATTTTTCCCGAACGTTTTGAAAAGGAAAGTGCCCAATGGGTGCAACCCGTCGCCTACGACATATTTCCAACCGAAGACTCCGCCAGATTCCCCCAATTGAATGGTGTAGACCTGGCCCGGCGAAACCTGCAGGCCTCCTCTGGGAAGGAGGAACAGAACGTGACTGCAATCGTCGGCCGACACGGTTTTCGACAGAGACGCCACCAACATTTTCTCTGGATTCAAAATCATCATGTCGATTTCGCCAGTGGCGGAAGGAGGCAGAACGACGCCGAGCCGCAGGGCGCCGGATAGGCCCCGAAGCCGTGACCGAGCAGACGGCGGGATACGAGACGGCTGATACCCTCCGGACCAAAGTCATCATCCGCATTCTCGGCCAAGAAATTTGCCAGAACCACAGCTTCATTCGAGCTACCAACCCCGCATAGCGACGGCAGTTCGACACCGTCGTTGCGTCTCAAGGCTCGCGCTTCGCTTCCACGCTGAGTTCAGCGACACAAGGGGCGTTGAAGCCGGATTAGCAGCAAGGTTCGACATCGAAGTAGCCTCGAATTCGGATTCATTCTCTAGCTGAACGCCTGGTCGGCCCGGAAGCGCACCATCGTCAGACCGAGGGGATTGACGGCCAGTTCATTGTTCTTCACGTTCTCGCGGAAGACATAGGTCACGCTCGCGGTCCATCGCTCGCGTCTCAGTTCTGTGTGATCCGCTGGATTTGTGTAGACCTTCTCAAACTCGATTCGCGCCGAATACGGCGACTGTCTCAGGTCATCAAGAACTACGTTCTTGACTTCCACATCGACATACGGGAGCGAACTGTCGTTCCGGTAGGTCATGATCGTGTTGTTCTTGCGCTCCTGGTCGATGACCGCCCTTTGCACATCACCATTGAGGAAGTAGAGTGCGTTCGTCTGGTCGCGCTCGATGGTGAAGCGGTTGCGGTTGAAATAAAGCTCGGCCCAACGCGAGAGGTAGTCTTCTTCTCCGCCTCTTGCGGCCGGTACTGGAAGTTGCGATAGTCGATCGCTTCTGCGCGTCCCACATCGTTGATCCTCACAATCATTGGGTGCATAGAAGCGAGAGCCTTTTGACTCTCGTAGACGATCGCACTCAGCGAGAGGCAGACGACGCAGAGAACCAGAATCGTCACCTTCAGATAGGTATTCATCACCAGCGGATCGCCGTACTGTTCGAGATACCGCTCGGCCGCGCGCGTGATTTCGGTGGTCGCGTTCATCAATAACCTCCCTTAGCTCATCAGGCCTCGTGCCGCCAGAGCAGTTGCAATTCCCATACCGGCGTCGTGACCTCCGGTATGACCGGAGAACAGCGCCGCCGTCATCGCGGGGATCTTTAGCAGAATGAGCCGGCGACGAAACACAACATCAGCAAGGCTGGCATCAGTGTGACAATCTTTTCTGGAATGTTAACATTATTGCTCCGCTAGTGAGATAGGTAATAAGCAGGTGGCTCATTACGCTCATTGTCGCGGCAGCTACAACCTTGTAGAACTCGAAGCCGAGAAAGGCCTTTAGCCATCCCCAAAACAAGAACTCGGTTTTGTCGAAAACCATCCAAGGGATGAAGATCGGTCCGAGCAAGCCAATGATGGTCGCTCCAATCGCACCGTACGCGATAATTACAGCAATCAGCGCGGTTAAATGCTCAAGACGATTTTCACGGTATAAGAGCAGAGAAGCTTGTACGGCTCCGTGAAAGACGGCGAGAGATTTCCTGCTTGGGCCAATGCGGTACGAATGCTGTCTTGCACCTCTTGCGTTGAGTCGTGACCGATGTAATCAACAACGCTACTGGTTCCCCCACTGACGAAGCCCTTTAGGGAATAGCCGATGCCGGGAATGGAACCGTCGTAAAATCTCACAAAGCAATAAGCGAAGGTAATCAGTAAAAAGAAATTAAGGAACTTCGCAACGTTGAACCCTGGACCACCCTGCGCTGAAGCAAGCGCTTCTTGGACCCCACACCAAACCAACATGATCGTAGCGAGCGACAGAATCATGTGGAGCCCTAGTGAGTCCACGGACGGAGCAACCGTTGCGGTGAGGTTGTCGCAGCCGTTCTTGATGAGGATGAGAAGTCCATGCTCGCCTCTCTTTCTTCAGTAATGGAATGCCCACTGCGTTCCGACACTTGTTTGTCGCGGTGTGACAACGTTGAAGTTTTCCTGATAGTCATTGCCTAGTTGAAACAGAGATTAACGTTGTCCTGCTCAATTTTCTGACCCACCATCTGCTGCAATGCCTGTGCCTGGAGTAACTGGTTGGTCTCCTGCTGCGTCCGCAGTTCGACCAATAACGCCTGGTTGATTCGCTGGAGGGTTGCCATCTCCGTGTGCTGCGCAGGGTCCAATGAGTGACTAGCCGCCTCCAACGCGCTGATGTCCGTTTCACGTTGAACAGCGTCGGCGCGGATTGTGCCTAGTGTTTGCAAATTGCTGGTGTTCACTGCGTCAGAGAGATCCACGGACGCTCCCCGCGCGGCTATCTCCCTTTGCCCTTGCGTGCTCAATGAACTGAAGCCAGTTATCTGGCTTGTACGCGGTACACTCGCCGCTTGGTTCGCTGCGGCGGCGCCAAAGCCCGTCGTAGCTGAAGTCATCCATGGAAGTGAAGTCCCGTAGGTGTTTGCAGGCTGTGAGAGCGTTGTCCACTGCTGACGTCCGAGATTGCTATAGGAGGTGTAGAGAGTCTGCGGAAGATTTGCCATCCTTTGCGCAAGATTGTATGCGCCGATAACATTCCTGCTCGTTTCCACAGTGGTTGTATAGAGTTGGTTGGCCTGCAGAATCTGTTGAGCTGCGTGAGCAGACTGAGTAGGGTCATACACGATTCCAGAGCCAAACTGAGCGTGCACTGACGATGCCGTGCCACAGATGGCAAGGAGGGCAAGTAAATTTCCGGCTTTCATGGCTGCTCCTTTCGATAGTGCTTACTGCTTTGTCCGTTCTGCCTGAAGGCGCTTCCAAGCCTCCTGAACGTTCTTATCTTCGTCCGTGCATTTCTGGCCGACCGCGGGCGGAATCTTCAGATATTCCGCAGAGCACTCTTTATGAAATTGAGCCGCAAGGTCGTCATACTGTTTCTGGAGTGCATCGACCTTGGCTTGATGGCCTTCACATCCTCCGAGAGCAAGAGTGAATACAGCGCCGACAAATATAATTGTTAGTCTTTGGTGCATAGGCATCTCCTAAAACGTTTGTGGGATAGTGTGGTTCTCATAGGCGGGGAAAAGCATGTCCTGCGTGAAATAGACCTTCACGCGATGTCCCTCGCGTATGGTGATCGTTGGCGGAATCTGCATAAAGCGATCCATGATTGTCGTCGCGGACTGCGACACAGACGAAGCCGCACCGCTGGTGAAAACCTGCGAGCCGGAGCCGCCGTAAACGCCTCCGCCTTGCGTAATCTGAGCCGAACCTGCAATGACTCCGAGGGCAAGCGAGCTGCCGAAGATTTCGAGGTAGTGGTTGTTCACTTGATCCTTCAAGCCCTCCTCACCGATCTGATTTAGGCCATTAAACTGATCGAGGTCTACCGAATACCCATCCGGCATGATCATCCGGTGAAAGACAACTGCCAGGCGGCGCTGTTGGCCGAAACCATTAGAGCCGATTTTTCTCGCTTCCCCCAGCACGATCGTTCCTTCCGGGATTAGGGTGTGCTGGCGATCGTGTGAGTAGACAGGATTGGAGACGAGCACCTTGACCGGCCCCACAGCATCACCGTCAAGGCGGTTCATCAACACCGTAAAGACGTTGCTGATTCAGCAGGACCTCATCGAGGATTTCGAGGATGTCCCGTTGGAGAACTTCGACAAATTCACTTTGCAGGTCCACCTCAACAAGCTAGCGAAAACCCGCTCCAAGGATAGAGTGCTTCAAATGCGAGCCTACATGCGGGACATCTTCGCCGAGGCAGCCGACCAGGACTTCCTCGCGAAAGACCCTGCGCGTAAGGTGAGGGTCCCAACGCAATTGCGGGAAACTGACAAGACAACGTTGACGTGGGATCAGTTGAGGAAGGCGTTGTCAGAACTGAACGTGCGGGATCGTCTTCTGCTCGAATTGGACATGACGAACGCCCTGCGTCCCAGCGAGTTGTTCGGGCTGCGGTGGAAGAGCTTCAACGAAGCGGCTGCCACCATGAGCGTCACGGAGACTGTCTACAAGGGAAAAATCCGTCCTTGGGGCAAGACGCAGCGAAGCCTCACCACGGTGCACCTGCCAAAAGACTTGGCAGCGCAAATCGCAGCGTGGAGGCGACAGTCTCCCGATCCGTCCACTGAAGCCTTCATCTTCCCGAATCACGACGGCGGCTTCCTGGACACGGACAACTATAGGAAGCGGGTGCTCTACAAGCTGGCGCGGGACCTGGAACTGCCGAAGCTGACATTTCAGGTGATTCGGAGAACGATCGCCACGCTGGCCCAGAAGAAAGGCACAGTGAAGGACGTACAGGGTGTGCTCCGGCACTCCCGTACAGCAACCACGACCGATGTCTACATGCAGGAGATTCCCGCCAGCGTGCAGGCGACGGTGAATTCGATCCATCGCGAGTTGAAGACGAAGTACAAGCCTTCAATTCAGGTGGAAGGGAAAGCGTCGACGGCGAAACGAAAATCGCAAGCCGCGACTTCCTTACCCGATGAAATCGCAGCTAAGAAACTCCCCGGTGTAAGTCGGGAGAAAGGGGAAAGCGGACGCACTTCTGAACCGATTCTCGATAGAGGTTTTGGTAATTTGCTACCAAATGCTACCAAGTCGAAGAAGCGAACTTCCGTAAGTTGTTGATTGATTGGTGGACCTGATCGGGATCGAACCGATGACCTCTTCCATGCCATGGAAGCGCGCTCCCAGCTGCGCCACAGGCCCACTCTTAGGAAGGACTCTTTCCATTTTGGCTGACTGTAGCGCATTCGTCAACGCAAGCGGGAACCTATTGGGTATGTGCCGGTGTCTAAGTCTAATAGAGTGAGCGAGCACTCGGCCTGCGCAGGCGTAGTTTCGTCTTAACGCTGGGCCTCGCCAGCTCGGTATTTGCAACTTGTTTCACCAAAGTCGTACTGTAGAGGCTACCCGGTATGCAGGCGGGCATGATAGTGGGCAATCTAGCCAGCGCGATAGGCATCACGACCGAGGATGCTGCTCTTGTAGCCGAGCTCAAAGCCGGTTCCGAGAAGGCGTTTGCTCTCCTGATCGCGCAATACCATCAGCCTCTTTATTCGTTGATTGCGCGCAGTCTCAACGATCCAGCCGATGCCGCCGACATCACCCAGGAAGTCTTCATCAAGGTTTTTCGGAGCATTCGCGGCTTTCAGGGCGAGGCCAGCCTCCGCACGTGGCTCTACCGCATTGCTCTCCGAGAGGCTTCTAACCAGCGACGCTGGTGGTCGCGCCACAAGAAGCAGGAGATCACCATCGACTCGCCGTACGAGGGCAATTCCGAAGACGAAAGCAACGGACTTTGTCTCGCCGCAACTCTGGCGGATCGCTCCGATTCGCCCTTTGATCACGCCGCACAAGCTGAAGTCCGCGAGCGCGTTGAAGCTGCTCTCCGCCAGCTTCCCGAGGCCTTCCGCACCGTCGTCATCCTTCGGGAAATTGAAGGCTTCTCCTACGAAGAGATCTCCGAGATCCTCTGCGTAAATCTAGGCACCGTTAAGTCCAGACTCACTCGGGGCCGATCCGGCCTGCGCGCGCTACTGAGTAACGAAAGTGCTATCCCCTCCACAGACACTGCGTCGTATCCTCAAGCAGAGACATCCAAGGAATTGGTGACGCGATGACCCCTCAACTCTGTCAGAAATGCCAATCTTCTTTCTCGGCCTATCTCGACGGTGCCGTTAACGGACGACAGATGCAGCAGATTGCGCGGCACCTGGAGTCTTGCGCCAGCTGCGCGGGTGAATTTGACGCTCTGCGCTCCATGCAGCGATCACTCGCTGCTCTTGGTCCGGCGAAGGCTCCTCCAGATCTCGGACTCAGGCTGCGTCTCGCCATCTCTCATGAGCAGGCCCGAAGGAAATCAAGCTGGCTCGATACCTTGAGTGTGAAGTGGGACAACGCCATCCGGCCGATGCTGGTTCAGGTGTCAGCCGGATTTGCTGGTGCGGTCATTTTCATTGGTGGCATTGGACTTCTCCTTGGCATGGTCGCTGCACCCGAGCCGGTTATGGCCAACGACGAGCCGCTTGGAGCCATGACCGCTCCCCACTACCTTTATTCGACGGTCAACCCTTCCGCCATCGTCAGCGATCGCGACTCAGTCATCGTCGTCGAGGCTTATGTGAACGCCCAGGGCCGGGTCTATGATTACAATATTGTCTCCGGTCCGGAGGATCCGGCGGTTCATAGCCAGGTCGTCAATCTGCTCCTGACGAGCGTCTTCCAGCCGGCCAGTGTCTTTGGCGCTCCTGTCCGAGGCCGTGTCGTCCTTACCTTCTCGGGAATCTCCGTCCGCGGGTAGTCTGACGGGAGTGGGAGACAGGTTGCCACTCCGCCATTTGCTCCCTTAAACTTCACGGGAGCGTCGAATCATCGTGCCTTCTCCAGCTAAATCGCCTTTTCGGTACCCAGCACTTTTTTCTCTGTGCCTCGCCGCCTCGTTGCTCCTCAACGTATCGGTCGTCTGCGCCAACGCACAGCAGCCAAGCTCCTCTAGCAGCAGTTCGTCCGACACACCCACAAAAGAGGGACCATCGAAACCTGGTCCTCGCATAGCGCAACCGGAGGCCGGCGGATCCGCCATCACCCTGGAAACCAGCGAGCCACTCTTCTACGTTGCCGTTGCGCTCAATGTGTGCGGCTACGACACCGATCTTGCCGCCTCGAGTCCCGTGCGCAGCAAGATTCGTGAAGAGATCAACATTCAGGTTGCAGCCTCCGCCGCCGCCCGCACCAGCCGGGACGCCCTCTGCGGCTACGTCCGCGACCACACTTTGGCCGACGGAAGCCTCAACCTCGCCCAGTACATCTCGCTGGCGCTCTACTTGTCCCCACCGCCCGAGCTGACACCTACCGCGGATGAAACCGAACTCCCGCCAGATTCAACCCAGGTCGTTAACATTCTTCCTCTCCTCCGAACCTTCGCCGAAGATATTCACCTCAACGCGATCTGGGTTGAACATCGTCCTGAGTACGAAGACCTCGCCGCCCGCGTGCATGGTCCGCTCACGAAGATGATTCTCAACACGAACATCTATCTCCGGCTTCCCGTCAGCAGCTACGACGGTCGCCGCTTCCTCGTGCTGCTCGAGCCCATGCTCGCTCCGTCATTGACTAATGCCCGTATCTACTCGAGCGACTACATCGTCGTCGCCTCTCCCGCAGGCGATCCTCTCGGCGCCGTCCATATGGACGATATCCGGCACACCTATCTCCACTACGAGATCGAGCCTCTGGTGTACGCCCGCGCACAGGCTATGGAGCGCCTCCAACCGCTGCTCAAAGCCGTTCAGGATGCACCCATTGAGTACACCTACAAGATTGAGATTGTGCCTCTCATTACCGAGTGTCTCATCAAGGCGATCGAGACCCACACGATGGACGTTGGTATTCCAAAACCCCAACGCCCCAGCGCTGCAGTCAAAGCGCGCGCCGACCTCGAACGCTACGATGCCGACATGAACGCCTACGAGCACCAGGCCGAGGCCGTTCGTCGCAAAGCCGTAGATCTTGCCATGCGCCAGGGATGGGTGCTCGTTGATTACTTCTACGGTCAGATCGGAACGATGGAGAGGGATGGCGTTAGCCTTAAGGAGAACATGGGCCAGATGGTCTACGGCATGGATGTCGACCGCGAGCGCCACAAAGACCAGCAGATCGTCTTCCTCCCCGAGAGCAGCCACGACGTTCTGCGCCGTGCCACAACCCAGCTAACCGGCCTGCAACTTGCCGAACTGAAGATATTCAAGGGTGATCTTGCTGGTGCTTCTGACATCGCCAACAAGGTCCTCGCCGACCCCAGTGGCGATCACGCCCAGGCCCACTACATTCTGGCTCGCGTCAACCTCATGCAACGACAGCCCGGCGCCGCCATCGGCGACTTCCAGGCGGTCCTCGACACCTCAAAGAACCCCCGAACTCTTGCCTGGTCGCACATCTACCTCGGCAGGCTCTACGACATCATGCCTGACCGCGAAAAAGCCGTAGCCGAATATCAGGCCGCCCTCACCGTCCGCGACGCCCAGCCAGACACCAAGGCTGCCGCCGAACAAGGCATAAAACAACCATTCGTCGCCCCTAAAGCCGAGCACCACCCCCCCGACGAATCCGATGACGCACCCCTGGACCCTAGCGGCAAAGCCGAGAAAGACGCATATCGTCCGCCACCCCCACACTAATCCCGCCTGCGGACAAGGCCGTCCGTCCGGTAAAGTAATCGTAGAGGGGTTCGATGACGACGCGCCACAAAAAGGCCGGACAATCGGAGAAAAGACCTACTCCTGCGCCTCTGTTCGATCATCAATTTAGGAGACCCGATCTGCTGACGTGGGCTCTAACCCATCGCTCGCTTGCCTACGAAACTAATCCCGAGTCCCTTCCCAACCCCACCGCCGACAATGAACAGCTTGAGTTCGTCGGCGACGCAGTTCTCGGGCTCGTCGTTGCTGAATCGCTCTTTCGTCGCTTCTCAGGCTCCCGCGAGGGCGAATTGACTCGTCTGCGAGCCTCTCTCGTCAGCCGCCGCCACCTCGGCGAGGTCGCCGCTCGTATCGACCTTGGCTCTCTTCTCCGGCTCGGTCGCGGCGAAGAACAAAGCGGCGGCCGTAGGAAACCTGCTCTTCTCGCCAACGCCCTAGAAGCCGTCGTTGCCGCCCTCTACCTCGACGGCGGTCTCGACGCCGCTCGCGCCTTCATCGAAAAGCACATCATCGAGCCGACGCTTCCCAACCTTCATCTTGCTATACAGGCCAGTGACACTTTCAGCGGAGCCATCGGTGACCACAAGTCCGCCCTGCAGGAGCACCTCCAGGCCACTGGCGCCGGCCAGCCCCACTATGTCCTCACCGACCAGAGCGGCCCCGACCATCAAAAACGTTTTCGCGTCGAAGTCCGCATTCCTGACAAAAAAGGCGGCTCCCGTGCCTTGGCAGAATCGGAAGGAAACACAAAAAAGCAGGCTCAACAGGATGCCGCACGCCTGGCCTTTCAGCGTCTAATCTCAGAGTCTCAGTGCCGAAACGCCGCAGCGGAGGTGGCCGAATGACCCATCCCGTAGCCGACACAAAATCGGGCCAGATCCAGCCGCCGGCCGAGCAAGAATCCCTGACCGAGACGCAGCCGCAAAGCTCCGCTTCCAACTCCTCGTTCGAGGCCCTCCGTCCACACACAATCTCCAGCCGCCCAGCGCATCATCACAAAACCAGCGTTCTTCTCGCACTCCAATCTCTCGTCTATCTCATCGTCATCGCGATCTTCATCATCACCTTCTGCGCGCAACCCTTCCGCATCCCCTCCGAGTCGATGGAATCCACCCTCCTCGTCGGCGACTTCCTGCTGGTCAACAAACAGGCCGGCTCTCCCAACGCAGATGAATCTGCGGGTCCCTTCCCCTCAGCCGCCATCCATCGGGGCGACATCGTCGTCTTCCACGACCCCGTTGACGCCACGCTGCATCTCGTCAAGCGCGTCATCGGCCTCCCCGGCGATCATCTCCGCCTGCATAGCGGGCGCGTCTTCATCAATGGCCATGCCCTCTCGGAACCCTACGCCGTCTATCGCCCCAGCCCGCCCGACAACTTCCGCGACAACTTCCCCCGCCTCCAGAGCGCCGACCCCGAGATCGACTCCCACTGGTGGATCCGCATGCGCTCGCTCATCGACAACGGTGAACTCATCATCCCCACCGGCAACTACTTCGTCATGGGCGACAACCGCAACGACAGCGAAGACAGCCGCTACTGGGGCTTCGTCCCTCGCGAAGCTATTGTCGGCAAACCTCTGCTCATCTACTTCTCCCTCCAGCAGCACGACACCGACGACGCGACGAACCTCACCCAGCAGGCTCTCGCCGACCAGCGCCGTCAGCACTCCAGCAAGATCGACTCCCTCGTCGACTTCGCCCGCTGGGGCCGCACCTTCCAGGTAGTCAAATAATTGGCTTGAGTTGCCGTATTAAAACTGGCTCAAGTTAAGAGCCCTCGTCACTCTGAGCGCATCTCAAAATCTCCGTATTGCCTTCGCTCTTCCCACTGATTCCGATAGCAGTTCCAATCCCAGCCTAGTCCTTACCTACGCAACGGCCTCGTCACAACGAAATTATTTTGTTGACACGCTGGGCATACTTGATTAACGTCTATTCATTACACCAAAAACCAAATTTTCACGTTATTGAAACAGAGCAATCTCAACGGCTTCTTAAACCGAAGTGTATTTTGCCTCTACTGTACCGTGACATTCCTAACCTTGGAGCAGACAAGGCGCTAGCCGATCTCTACTCCACGCCTCGTGTAATTCGATTTGCTTATCACCTGACCACCTTGACCTTGGCAGTGTTGCCCAACAGCAGAGCAAAACGATTCAGTCAGTCGATTCAGTAGTCCAAAGACCAAATAGGGAAATCTGAGCAGGACCGGGGAATACGTGTCTATTTTCGCCGGCAGGATGCCATCCATGGCAACCCCGCCTGACGTGTCTCTAGGCCTACCTCTTCGTCTTCCGCAGATCGTTCCAGTGAACTACCGCTTAACCCGACGACAGCTGCTTCAGCAGATGCACTGAATTCAACGCTTCATCACCACTGGAGGCCAATATGCGTAACCCAAGGAAAGTATGCGGCGTACTTGTATTCGTTCTCATGATGGCGGCAGCTGTAGGCGCAAACGCTCAGACGTATTACGGAAGCCTGCGTGGCTTGGTGTTCGACAAGTCTGGTGCCCCCATGTCGCAGGCGACGGTGACTCTCACCAATGACGCCACGCACATCAAACGGACCGCCGAGACCAACACCAGCGGCGAGTACGTCTTCACTGCGATTGATCCATCAACATACTCGCTCACAGTAGAGGCGAAGGGGTTCAAGAAATACGAAGCCAAAAGCGTCATCATTGCGACACAGCAGTCCGTGACACTCGATGTAACGCTATCGCTCGGCGAGATGAGCCAGGTCGTTGAGGTAACCGCGACCTCACCGTTGATCGACAACTCGACTGCCTCAAATGGACTAGTCATCGATTCACAGAAGTTAGAGAACCTGCCGAACGCAGGCCGCAACCCGTTCTTCTTTTCCAAGCTGGACAACAACGTCACGCAAGTTGGCGATCCACGCTTTGTACGATTTCAAGATCAGTCTGGTTCCTCTACCATCTCCCTCGCCGGCGGCCCGATCAGCGGTAACAACTACGAGATCGACAACATCCCCATCACCGACTTCAGCAATCGCGCAGTGATCATTCCCTCGATTGAAGCAGTGAACGAGGTCAAGGTCCAGCAGAACTCCTACGACGCCGAGATGGGCAGAACTGGCGGCGGTGTCTTCAACACGACCCTGAAGTCTGGTTCAAACACGCTCCATGGCGTACTGCAAGGGGAGACGCGCCAGACAAACTGGGGCGCGAATCTTTTCTTCAACAATCACAGCACGCCGCAAATCCCGCGTGGCGCCGCCGAATTCTACAGCTACGTCGGAGCGATCGGCGGCCCGATCTGGATTCCACACGTCTACGACGGCAGGAACAAGACATTCTTCTGGATCACCGAAGAAGGGTACCGTCAGCGATCACCGTTGACCGCGAGCAACTCCTTCGTCGTACCTACTGCGTTAGAACGTGCAGGAGACTTCTCGCAAACCCTCACCGTGAACCCCACAACGAAGGCCCTCGTCCCGCTTAACATCTACGACCCCACGACCGCCTTTACCGGCGGATCTCGGAAGCAATTTTCTGTTGCCAACGGAAACGCAGGTCTCCACAACGGCGTCCCGATCGACAACGTCATACCCACCGCGCGCCTGAACCAGGTCGGCGTCGCCCTGGCAAACGCGTATCCGGTCGGCGCACAAGGACTCGCATACGGCACAAACAACTTTACCGGTGGCGACACGCTGGGCGATCGTGCCGACGAGTTCGTCGGAAAGATCGATCATCAGGTCCTGCGGCGATGGCAGGCGAACGTCTCCTACATGCACTACGGCAGCAAGGAACCAGGCGGAAATGCTCTGCAAAGCTTCGCAGGCAGCTCCAGCTCGTACCTTCTCTACCGCAAGGTGGACGCATTCGCTGTGAACAACACCATCACCGTAAGCCCTACGATGATCGTGACCGCAGGATTCGGATTCAACCGCTTTCCCAACAACACCCTCGACATCAGCAATGGATTTGATCAGACGACACTCGGTTTTCCATCAAGCTACGTCGGTGCGTTACAAAAACAAGCCTTCCCCCAGATAACCAATCAATCGCTCGCCACAGAAGGTACGTTGAACTCCGGGCCCGCCGTCTTCTACTCGCGTAACTTCGTCCTCGGCGTTTCGAAGTCTCTTGGCAAGCATGAGCTCAAAGCCGGTTACGTCTACCGGAGCATCAGCGTCAATTTCACCAATGTGGGCACCGGCAACGGAACTTACGCTTTCGATAGCAGCTACACCTCAAGCAGCGGCTCGAAGACACCAGCGACAGGCGCCACACCAACTGGTGCCGACACCGCGTCGATGGTCCTTGGCCTGCCCTCATCGGGGTCGGTCATCCTCACAACGCAGCTTGCTCTCAACGTTCCCTACAACGCGCTCTACATCCAGGACGACTACCGCATAACCCCGAAGCTGTCGGTCAACTATGGCTTTCGTTATGAGAATGAGCCCGGCATTCACGAGCGAAACAATCACTATGCAGTGGGCCTCGACTCAACGGTCACCAATCCGGCCACGACGGCGCCAGGTACGACAATCCTGGGCGGCGTGAAATTTGCCGGACAGAACGGATATCCGACTGCGTGCTGCAACAGCGGAAATAAATATGCTCCGCGTGTGGGCTTTGCCTATAGCGTGCTCCCAAGCACCGTAGTTCGCGGAGGCTTCGGAGTGTTTTACTCGCCTCTCGTCTACTCCACCAGCCCCTCGTACGCTCCCGGATACACCCAAACGAACAGCCTGGTTGCCGCGTCCTCGACTGCACCCGTGCCCGCGTCTTACACGTTGAGCAATCCATTTCCCAACGGTCTGGTCGGTCCGACTGGAAACTCTCTTGGCTACCTGACCGGTGTGGGCAGTTCGCTGACACTCCTGGATTCAAATCGCCACGCCCCCGTCGTGATGCAGTACTCCGCCGACGTGCAACAGGATCTCGGATATGGTTTCGCACTCAAGGTGGGCTACGTTGGAGCCCACGGAAAGAGCCTCCCCTTGACCGCCAACATCAACCAGTTGCCCGACAAATATCTTTCCCTGGGCCAGACAGCCTTGCTCGCGAAAGTTCCCAACCCTTACTACAAGGCCGGTGGAGCCGGACTCATCGGCCAGGCAACAATCCCTTACGAACAGACGCTGTTGCCGTATCCCCAATACACGACCATCAGCGACTCTGTCAGCGTCGGATACTCCAACTACAACGCTCTGGACGTCAAACTGCAGAAGCGCTTTTCCCACGGCTTCACTCTGCTGACTGCGTTGACCTGGTCGTCGAACTGGGACAACTCCTGGGGCGCCTCCAATACACTCAACCCCGGGAACAACGGTCCGCAGGATTGGGACACCAGTACGCCGACCTCGTACCAGCAGTCCATCAAATCGGAGTACTCTCGCGCAATTAATGACATTCCAGTTCGTTACACCCTCACCGGCAGCTACGACCTTCCTTTCGGCCGTGGCAAAAAGTTCCTCGGTGGAGCAGGCAGGCTTCTCGATATGGCCGTGGGCGGATGGACGTTCAACGACGTCACCATCATTCAGAATGGAATGCCGCTGCCCGTGACGCAAGTGAACGCCAACGCGGTTACAGGTGCAAACGGCACGATCGGAGGAGCCGTGCAGCGGCCGAATATGACCGGAACCCAGCCTTGCTTCAGCGGATCGCCGCAGAGCCGGCTGACCAACTACATCAATACAGCAGCATTTTCCGCCGCTCCCGTTTTTACCTATGGCAACGCGCCGCGCACCACAAACTGCTATGGGCCGGGTTATTTGAACACGGACCTGTCTCTCAACAAGTCGTTCAAGGTAACGGAAAGGGTCAACGCTCAGTTTCGCGCCGAGGCTCTGAACGCCTTCAATACGCCCCAGTTCAACGGATTTGGCGCCTCGAACGCCACCCAGATCCAGAACGTAAACTTTGGCCAAATTCAGGGCACGCTTGGATTTCCAAGACTCGTTCAGCTCGGTGGACGGATAACTTTTTAGCCTAGAGAAACGGGACCAAGATTGGGCACCATCCGCGCGGGCGGTGCCCATTTTTTTGTGCTTCCCACGGTAAAAGGGCCACAATCCTCAAGAGCTTAGTTTTTCGCGAGGATTCTCAGCCAAAACAAGCCGGCTCCAGACGCTCCATCGCACTCACTTTCAAAACCTACCCCCATCAGCGATACACTGGTAGCTGCATCGCCGGAGACCGCTTTTGACCGACACCGTCGCAACCGCAGCAAACGAGATCGAAACCACCGAGCAGGATCGTACCGAGACCCCCCTTGAGTCCCTGGCTTCCATCTGCACTGTGCTCGCCATCGGTCTCTTCGTCATGACCTTTATCTTCCAGAACTTCGAAATCCCCTCCGCGTCCATGGTCAAGACGCTGCTTATCGGCGATCACGTTCTTGTTGACCGCATCTCCCTCGCTCCGCCCGCAAAATGGGCTCCTTTCACCTTCTATCGCGACGTCCGCCGCGGCGACATCATCGTCTTCTTCAAACCCGGCGAACCTGACCTCTTCCTCGTCAAGCGCACCATTGGTATTCCAGGCGACCGAATCCATCTCCGCAACGGCGTCGTGTATCTCAACGGTGTCGCGCAAAACGAACCTCAGGCCGGCATGCCCGCCTCTGACGACAACCCGCAGCACGCTTTCAACGCCTATCGCGACGACTTTCCCGCTGTCCCACCCGGTCCCTACGATCAAGTCACTGCAAGCTGGTCCTACGAACTCCCCAACCACATCGTCGATGGCGATCTCGTCGTTCCCCCTGGTAAGGTCTTCGCCATGGGTGACAACCGCACGGAAAGCCTCGACGGCCGTTTCTGGGGCTTCGTCCCCCGGGAAAACATCGTTGGCCGTCCCATGTTTGTTTATTGGTCCTTTGAAACCCCAGCAGACCAGATCAACAAGCAAAGTATCGGCGAGCGTATCGGCTTTATGGGCCACATCCTACTCCACATTTTCGACGAGACACGCTGGAAGCGAACCTTCCATCTCATCAAATAAGAGGATTATCCCAACGCAGCGCAACCCGTCGCGCCGGACAGTCGTTCATGCAGGAAATGGATCCAACCTATGAGTATGACGAAGTCGTCGACGCCGATCGGCCTCCGTCTCTCAGCACCCGCACCCTCCGCCGCCTTCTCTACCTCGCCATTGCTGCCTTGGCGGTCCTTCTCCTCGTTCTGCTCCCGCCTCTCATCAGCGTCAATCGCTACCAGAGGCGCATCGCCAACAGCATCGGCGACAGCCTCGGCCGCCCCGTTCATCTTGATAAGGTCAGCCTGAATCTCCTGCCCTTCCCCGGCTTCATTCTCGAAAATCTCGTCGTTGACGAAGACCCCGCATTCGGTGCCGAGCCTGTCATCCGCGCTAACTCCGTCCGAGCCACCCTGCGCATCAGCTCCCTCTGGCGTCGCCGCGTCGAGTTCTCCACCATCAGCTTCACCGATCCCAGCGTCAACCTCGTCCACCTCGCCAACGGCAAGTGGAACCTCGAAAGCATCCTCCTCCACGCCTCTCACATCGATGCCGCACCGACCGCCCAGAAGAAAGCCGGCTCCGCGCCCCGCTTCCCCTACATCGAGGCCACCGGCGCCCGTCTCAACTTCAAACGTGACCACGAAAAAACCCCGCTCTCTTTCACCGACGCCGACTTCGCCCTCTGGCTCCCTGATCCCCAGCAGTGGCATCTCCGCATTCAGGCCCGCCCCGCCCGCACCGACACCAATGTCTCCGACACGGGCATCGTTCAATTCGAAGGAACCCTTGGCCGCGCCCCCTCGCTCGGTCAAGTTCCCATCAGCCTTCACGGCGAGTGGCGAAACGTCCCACTCGGCCAGGCCAGTCTCGTCGTCCTCGGCCGTGATGCCGGTCTCCGCGGGGACATGGTCCTCTCTACCAACGTGCAGGGAATCATCAGCAACAGCGCCGTCCAGACCCGCCTCCAACTCACTGGCGCCCGCCGTGCCGACTTCGTCCCGGCCCAGTCGCTCGACGTCAATCTCCAGTGCCTCGGCACCGCTACCAGCAATTTCCACAGTTTTCATGACATTCACTGCAGCTGGCCACCCGCCGGCTCCTCCGATCCGCCCACCCTCGCCATCTCCGGCGCCATCCCCGACATCCGCAACCCCAACTCCGCTGCCGTCGAAATCGCCACCCCTGGCCTTCCAGCCGCAACCCTCCTCGATTGGCTGCGCATCGCCAGCCCCCGTGTCCCCGCCGACATCGCAGCCGCCGGCACTCTCACCGGTAGCCTCTCCTATCGCCCGGACCCAGCCAGCCCAACCCCCTGGCAGGGCGAGATGCTGATCACCAACGCCAGCCTTGTCAACCCGCGCTCCGGCACCACTTCACTCATCACCGGAGACGTGACCGTCCAATCCGTCACATCGCCAGTGCCCGACCTTCACCACAAGAAACAGCCACCCTCCTCCCCGCCTCCGAGCGGTTTCCGTCTCGCTCCCATGACACTTGCCCTCGGCGGCAGAGACCCCGCAACCCTCGAAGGCCACTTCGACACCACCGGCTACACCCTGCACCTCACCGGCATGGCCTCCATCGCCCGGCTCCACGCCCTTGCGGCCGCCCTTCCTCAAATTGGTGACGGCCTTGCCGAAGTCCTGCCCACCAACCGCGCCGCCGGTCCCTTCCGCATCGACCTCACCGCCACCCGCCTCTGGGGAGCAGCCCAAACCTGGACCGACAACACCGCCCACCCCGCGCCCTCCAAACCCAGACACCACCACAGCTCCTGAAAAATAGCTGCAACTCGTCACAAAGAATTTGCCTCCTGTGGCGCGACCACATAAACTCAGCCGATACTGATGTGGCATTAACACAGGAGAGCTCTTTGCCCACCGAAAAACTCGACCTCCTCCAAGGCACCCTCGACCTTATGGTCCTCCAGACCCTCGCCACCATGGGCTCCCTGCATGGCTACGGCATCGCTCGCCGCATCGAAGAAGTGAGCGGCGACGAAGTCCTCCTCAACCAGGGAACGATCTACGCCTCGCTTGTCCGTCTTCAGCAGCGCGGCTGGATCTCCGCCGAGTGGGGCACCTCCGACAACAATCGCAAGGCGAAGTACTACGACATCACCAAGGCCGGCCGTAAGCAGTGGGCAAAGGACACCGCTTACTGGAACCGGCTCTCGATGGTCATGGGCCGCCTCCTGGCCATGTCAGTTGAAGGGAACCTCTAATGGGAGCTCTTCGCGAAGCCTTCAATCGAGTCCAGTCCTTCTTCCACTGGCAGCAGCGCGACTCCGATCTCGACGCCGAGTTCCGGAGCCACATCGATCTCGCAATCGAAGAAAACATCAGCCACGGCATGTCCCCCAACGAAGCCCGGCGACGCGCGCTCGTCCGTTTCGGCGGCATCCAGCAGGCAAAAGAGCACCAGCGCGAAGCACGCGGCCTCCCCTGGCTCGACGTCTTTCTGCAAGACCTCCGCTACACCTTCCGCACCCTTGGTCGCGACTCCGGCTTCGCCACCATCGCCGTGCTCATCCTCGCGCTCGGCATCGGCGCCAACATCGTTGTCTTCTCCGTCGTCGACACCATCCTGCTGCGCCCGCTTCCGTTCCCCGAAGCGAACCGCCTGGTCCGCATCGCCCCCAAAGTCTCCAAGTGCGGAGCCTCCTGCGCCACCTACTCCACCGATGCCGTCCAGGAGTTCCAGCGCCAGAACAAATCCTTCTCCGACTTCACCGGCTACGACGCCTTCACCTCTCCCGGTAACTGGAAGCTCACCGGTGGCGGCATTCCCCTACCCGTCTCCCAGATCGATGTCCTGGATAACTTCTTCCACACTCTGGGGGTGCAGCCGCTGATGGGCCGGCTCACCTTCACCGCGGAAGAATCCCGCCCCAGCGGTCCCCCGGTTGTCATCCTCAGCTATCCATTCTGGAAGCGCCAGCTCAACGCCGACCGCAATATCATCGGCAAAGCCATCTCGTTCGGCAACACGCCTACCACCGTCGTCGGCGTCCTTCCCGACACCTTCGACTTCGGCGCCATCTACGCACCCGGCACCAAAATGGACGTCTTCACCCCGTACCTCTACGATCAGGTCCGCGAGTACGGCAACATGATCTCGCTCACCGGCCGACTCAACCCCGGCGTCACTCTCGCCCAGGCCCAGGCCGAAGCCGACCTCCTCTTCCCAACCCTCGACGGCAGCGTCAAGCGTGGATACAAAGGCGGGTACACTGCCCAACTATGGGACCTCAAGGACTTTGTCGCCGGCAGTCTCCGCCGCTCGCTTATCGTCCTCTGGGGAGCCGTCGGACTCATCCTTCTCATCGTCTGCGTCAACCTCTCGAACCTCCTGCTGGCCCGCGCAGCCGCGCGCTCCAAGGAGTTCGCCATGCGCTCCGCACTAGGAGCCGCACGCAGCCGCATCGTCCGGCAGCTCCTCACTGAATCGCTCGTCCTCTCCGCCGCCGGAGCCATCCTCGGCCTCGGCTTCGCCTTCGCCGCCGTCTTCTACCTCGCCCACCAGGGCTCCATCGCCCTTCCGCTCCTCTCAAGCATTCGCATCGACAAGACAGCCCTCGCCTGGACTCTCTTCATCGCCGTTACCGCCGGACTCCTCTTCGGCATTGTTCCGGGCCTTCGTATGGCGAGCGGCAACCTGCAGGACGCGCTCAAGGATTCAGCCGTCAGCACCACCGGCGGGCGGGGAACGGCTCGCCTCCGAACCACCCTCGTCATCTCTCAGATCGCCCTCGCCTGCGTCCTGCTCATCGCCGCCGGCCTGCTCCTGCGCAGTTTCCTCCGCGTCCTCGACGTCGACCTGGGCTTCGAACCTTCTCACGCTGCCGCCATGAGGCTCGACTTCAACGATATGAGCGCAGCCAAGCGCGGCACCGTCGACCGCGAAATCCTCCACCGCATCCAAACCATCTCCGGAGTCCAGACCGCAGGCATCACCGACTCGCTCCCCATGTCCCGCAATCGCTCGTGGGACATCTCCGCTAAAGGCAAACACTACGAGCCCGGCGAACTACCCGGAACCTTCGTCTACGTCGTCACTCCTGGCTACCTGAATGCCATTGGCATGCGCCTCGTCAAAGGCCGCGACATGACCTGGGAAGACAACGACCCCAAACAAGCCGTCGTCATCGTCAACGAGACCGTCGCCCACTACCTCTGGCCCAACGAAGATCCCATCGATCGCATCGCCCTTGTAGGCGGGACTGACGCTCGCGTCATCGGCGTCATCGCCGACGTTCGCGAGACCAGCGCCGAGGACAAATCCGGTTGGCAGATGTACGTCTCCACCGCCGCCCCGCAGTTCGGCTCCGACGACTCCCAGCTCGTCATCCGCTCCAACCTCCCCGCCGAGACCCTTCAACCCACCGTCCTCGCTGCCCTCCGACAGATCAACCCCGGCCAGCCCGCCGCCGACCTCAAGCCCATCCAGCTCCTCGTCGACCACGCCTCCTCTCCGCGCCGCTTCTTCGTCTACCTGGTCGGAATCTTCGCCCTTCTCGGTCTCTTCCTAGCAGCGCTTGGGATCTATGGCGTGATCTCGTATTCGGTCACTCAGCGCACCCAGGAGATTGGGATCCGCATGGCGCTCGGCGCAACCCTCGGGCGAGTCCAACTTGATGTCGTCCGAACAACGCTGCAACTGGCGGTGATCGGTATCGTTGTCGGAACGGTAGCGTCCTTCGGCGTCTCGCGCCTGATCTCGTCGCTTCTCTTCGGAACCACTCCCACCGACCCCATCACCTTCCTGGGAATGGTTCTCGTACTAGGAGGAATCGCGCTGCTCGCCGGCTACATCCCCGCGCGCCGAGCCTCGCGCATCAACCCCATGGTCGCCCTCCGCAACAACTAGATGATTTCGAAAGACGGGTGGAGGTGTTCTACTCGTCCTCTTCTTCGTCTTCATCTTCATCTTCTTCGTCATCGGTGAAGTGGTAGAGGTCGTCGGTGTCGAGGGTGGCTCCGGGTTGGGCGAGGTCGAGGCCTTCGGGGGAAGGTTGGATAGAGCGGACGGTATTGGCGGCGTAAGGCTCGGTGCGAAGGCCGCGAGCGTTGTTGCTGGCGAGTTGCAGACCGTAGAGCAGCGCGGTGGCGCGCTTGATGTCGAGATTGCCGGTGGCGAGGGCGTTGATGACGACGGAGAGGGCGACCTGGACGGATTCGCGGTCTTCGAGGGTGGTGAGTTCGATGTGCTGGCCGGGGATGAGGTAGCCGCGGGTGGCTTCGGTCTGGCGGAGGGGACTGTGCTGCTGATGAAGACGAGTGTGGAAGTAGCACCATCGACCGTCGGTGAGGGCGGGGGAGTGGCATTGCAGGCCGTTGGTCTTGATGTGGCGGCAGAGTGGGTATTGCATGGCTTCTCCTTGGTTCTTTCCTGGGGGTACCCCCGGGTATCTCGTTAAAAGTCGAATGATTGCAGCGAGATAGCGAAAGTGGTTCCGCCAAAATCGTGCAATCAAAGGGTTTACAGCTAAAATCGTCTTTCTAAACGGCTTAGGTGCAAAAACGAAAGCCCCGGGGTTAGCCGGGGCTTTCTCTTGATTTCTATTTTAAGTATAGCAGTTTGGGTGGAACTAACTTGCAAACTCTATTTGCTTTGGATTGAGGGAGTTAGATGGTTTTGGGGCTTGACATGCGATTTTTGGCCGGAAAATGAAGAAAAATAAATGCAAGAGCAAGAATAACGGCAAAAACAATGGCAAATCATCGGTCGCTTCGCCCTCGACTCGGCTTGGGGCAACGCTCATGCCGCTCGACGTTGCTGGGGGCAGAGCGGTGGTCGTTCGCGGCCTGGCTGGAGGCGGGGCTGAAAGCGCCGCTCTAATGCCAACGGCAAGAACAAGAGCAATGGCAAGAAGAAGAACGAAAGCAAGAAAGCGAAATGCGGGGGTCTCTCCACTGCGCGACTCACGATGAAGCTGTGAGTCGCTTCGGTCGAGATGACGATTTTGGGGGGATCGGGTGCAAGAGGACAGGAGACGGCGTAGGCAAAAGCAAAGCAAAAGGCACAGGCAAAAAGCCAGAAGCAAAGGCAAAGGCGTTGTGGCGGTTGACGCATTACATCCCACCCTTCGCGGTGAGACTGCGAAGGATGGGGCACCCGTTGTTTTTGTGGCTGGTTGATGGGGAACCCGCAAAGGCAAAATGCAGTCTCTCCACTGCGCGACTCACGATGAAGCTGTGAGTCGCTTCAGTCGAGATGACTATTTTGAGTGGACTTGTTGTGGTTGGCGAAAATGGGAGGACAACAGAAGGTCATCGCGTGGCCCCGGTCAACACACGAATTGGATCATCATGAAAAGGTTTTCGACGGTGTCGCAATGCGACTGCAACGGCGCTGAGGCAGAGAGAAGAAGAAAAAGCTGCGATATCAGACGCATCGGGCCCGGTGGCCGGGGTCGGGGTTTGCACGGGATTTCATTGCACACGAATTTTCACTTGACAGTTTTCCGGCGGCATTGCTACGGTGCTATCGCATTTGAAACTGTTTCTCAAATGCAATCCAAATTCCACAATATAACTAATTCGTCTATTGGAGAGCATCATGTATAGAGCGTTAGTACGGCTTTTTGTTGCGACGTTCGCGATCGCATCGTTATCCCTTACTGCCCATGCCACAGATATTCCGGTTGGTTTTATCAGCTACGACGTCACCGGATCCAACGTCGCGCAGTTCGATATCGTCAATCTGACGGGACCGAACAGCTCAGGTGACGCTTCGCTTCCCGTAACAACTTCTGTTTCGTTGTCGAGCCTGAGCCTGACGGTTGATTTCGCGGGTGGAGGGTCGCATGTCTTCGACTCGTCGTATTTCACGTTGGACGCTGATGGGCTGTCGTTCGATGGGAAGCAGTTGTCTACGCTGGCGGGGCCGCCGACTGGTTTGTTCGGCGCGATCGACGCCACGCTGACCGGGTTGTTCAGCACTGGGGATTTCACGCTGTTTGATGGAAGCACGGCGCCGGTGGTTCGCGAGTTTAGCGCGACGATCAGCGATTCGGGCGGACTGTCTGATGGGGACCTGGCGGTGATCACTGCCACGACTCCGGAGCCGGCGACGTGGACGCTGCTGGGGACGGGGTTGATCGGATTGATGAGTCTGACGGGGGCGCGCTGGGTGAAGTTGCTGGGGACTCGGCGTGGGTCTGGTGTTGCTCTCGGGCTTGGGTTTGCGGTGCTGTTGATTCCGGTTAGTTCTCAAGCGGCTACGGTGAAGCTGAATGCTTTGACGAGTCCGAGTACGGGCGCGGCGGGGGCTTCGACAGTGAGTGTGACGGGATCGGGCTTTCCTTCGGGGACGATTGCGCCGGCGAATGTGCTGGTGTCGCTGTCGGCAACGTGTGGGGGGTCGCCGACGACGGCGGCCGCCTCTGCTGTGCAGAAGGTGCTCGGGACTACGGAGAAGATTTCTTTTGTGGTTCCGGGATCGCTGGCTGCGGGGACTTATGCGGTTTCGGTGAGCGGGATTGATTCGAATGAGGTGGATTTTACGAGCGGCAACTGCTCGACGCTGCAGGTGGTGCCGGGGCCTTCGCCTACGCTGACGATCGATACGACGAATCCTGCGGACTGGAAGATTGGGAACGGTGCGCTGTCGATTGATTTCAATCCTCAGGGGGGCAATATCTTTGGTCTGTTTCCTGCGGGGACTACGGATAATTTGATTGATCTTACGAATGTGAACTCGCATGGGCCGAAGGGCTTTTATATGGACAATGCGGGGTTCGGAACGGTGACGGGTGTGCCGGGCTTTGTGAATGCGAATGGATATATCGACTGGTGGGTTACGTATCCTTCGAGCAGCGCGAATGCATATACGTACACCGAGCATTGGGTGGTTACCCCGAATGATCCGGCGGTTCATGTGTATTTCGTTGCGGACCATTCGGCGAGCGACATTGCGGGATCGGTCGGGCAGGTGCAGTGGGTGGTGAGGGAAGACCTGAACAAGTTTCCGAATATTTATTCGGTGAATCCGGATTTGAGTAATCCTGGGCCGATCAAGATTCCGCTGCCTTCGGGGTCGGAGTTCTTCTCGACTGATCCCGGGCGAGCGGTTCAGGATGCGACGGTGGATCTTCATGGCTTTACGGATATTCCGGCTGGGTTCACTCGATTTTTTGGCGATAAGTATGACTACTCGGGCTACACGTATTTGAACCTGGCGCATGGGGTTTATGGGTCGGACTACGGCGCGTGGGTGGTGTTTCCTAGCAATGAGTCGATGGTTGGAGGGCCGACAAAACAGGATCTGTTGTTTACAGGGAACCTGGACATGATCGAGCCGTATTCGAATCATTTGGATAATGCGCTTTCGCTGCTATCGCCCGCGGGCGTTACGACTCACAGGCTGTTCGGGCCGTTTTATGTGCGGTTCAACAAATTTGGAGGAGCCATTCAGACGCCGGATGATATGTACAAGGATGCTGTGATCGCAGGGACGAGCTTTGGGAATTTTTATGACAACGAGGCCCAGCTTCTGGCGGCGGGTTATGTTCCCTCGACGGCGCGAGGCACGGTGCAGATGCAGGTGAATGGAATTGCGAGTGGCGTAGCGAAGACAGCGTGGGCGGTGCTGAGTGATCCGGGGAAGAACATTCAGTTTTCGGCACAAGGGGCGCAGTATTGGATGGATATCGGCGCGACGGGTGGGGCCACGTTTAATGGCGTGATTCCGGGGACGTATCGTCTGTCGGTGTATAACCTCGGGCAGTGGGGCGAGGTCCGGCAGGAGAACGTGACAGTGACTGCGGGGCAGAATACGGTGGTGCCGCCGTTCAGTTTTGTTCAGGAGAACTTTGGGACGAGCGCTCCGCTGTTCACGATTGGAGCGGCGGACCGGTCTGCGCATGAGTTTTTGCATGGACATGATGCAGCTGGGCATGATGACCGCGAGTTCTGGGGCAATTGGAACTATTGGGCGGATTTTGCCGCGAATCAGGGAGCGGTGATCTACAACGCGACGGATGGGCCTGCCGGGCCGGCGACGAACGATCTGACCAAGTGGAACTACAACCAGTGGCAGACGTTCGATCCGGGGCTGTATGGCGGCGTGTATCAATCGGGTGATGACAAGACGGATGGTTATACGTTCGCGATTCCGACCTACGTTGCGGCTTTGCCGACTCATGCAGGTACGAATGGAGTAACGACGCGGACTCCGGCTTGGACGGTGCATTTTGCGAGTCCGCAGAATGTTACGGACAATGCGTTTGCGGTGCTGTCGGTTTCGTTGGCGGCAGCGGAGGGAAGCCTAACAGTCACGCTGAATGGGCAACCGCTGGTGTGGCATGTGGTTAATGCGAGCGATGCGGCAGTACGCAGCGGTCTCTCAGGCTATACGCAGTGGATCGCGTTCCAGTGGGATACGAGCGTTCTGAAACCGGCGGGCCAGGATAATGTGCTGACGTTTTCAGTGAGCCAGACGCAGGGCGTGGAATATGACGCACTTCGGATGGAGTTGACCAACAACACAGCTGATCCGGCGGTGACGGGTTGGCACGACTATGAGTATCTGTACAAGACGACGGATACGAAGCCGAACGACGCTATATCGAACCCATAAACCTCAGCCAAAAACTTCAGGTTGAAACGAGGCCAGGAATCGAGTGTTCCTGGCCTCGTTGTGTTTCCTGCATGTTCTCGGCAGAGCGGTCTCCTTTAGGATGGAGATACTTGAGAGGATTCGATCTTGATGCGAGCAAGTTTTGTCCCGGTGGCCCTGTTGTGTCTGTTGTTCTCTGGTGGTGGGGGTCTTAGTGCCCAGAGCAAACCTCTGATGGTGGAGGAGGGTAAATATTCCGTTCACCTGCTGCTGCACACGATTGGAACGGAGAGCTACTCGGTGACGGAGACGGCGCCGGGGCAGATGGTGATGACGACGACGTCAACGACGTCGGACCGGGGGATGAAGCGGACGAGCAGCACGAAGCTGGAGATGGGACCGTTGTTTGCGCCGGTGATGTTGGAGCAGAGGGCGTCGTCGGGAGTTTCAGGGGGTTCTGGAGCTTCGGGATCTTCAGGGGGAAGCGCGGTGGATGTGTCGTTGACCGAGGTGAAGGGTGGCTCGGTGACGATTCGGGAGCGGGGGGTGGGGCGTACGATGCGCCGGCCTCCGGTGGCGTTTGTGGGCTTCGGCACGATGCCGGCTTCGGTGCAAATGATGATGATGCGGTATTGGAAGGTGCACCACCAACCGGCCCGGTTGCCGATTCTGCGGGCGAGCGAAAAGGCGTTGCCGCTGGAGATCAAACTGGTGGGTCATGATTCTTTTTCTGTGAAGGGAAGGATGGTTCGGCTGACGCGCTACACGGTGGGAAACCTGATGTTTGGGCGCGAGATCGTTTGGATGAACGACAGTGGACGGCTGGCGGCGTTGATGACGTTTGCGGGAGGGCTGCCGCTGGAGGAGATCCGCGAGGGATATGAGCCGGTGGAGGCGGAACTGGAGCATAGCGGGATTCAGCAGGAGATGCTGGACCTGGATGATCTTGATCGACAGGTGCCTCCGCTGGCCGTTGGGGCGTTTGCGATTGTGGGCGCGCGGCTGATTGATGGGACGGGTTCGCCGGCGGTTGAGAACTCTGTGGTGATCGTGCGGGACGGGAGAATTGTCGCGACAGGAAAAGCGGGGACGGTGAAGGTGCCGGCGGGGATGCGGGTGATCCATGCGGAGGGTCGGTCGCTGCTGCCAGGGCTGTGGGAGATGCATTCGCATTATTCGGGCGTGGAGTTTGGGCCGGCGCTGCTGGCTGCGGGCGTGACGACGGCGCGGGATTGTGGTGGCGAGTTCGAGTTTCTGACGACGGTGCGGAGGAAGATCGATCGAGACCATGTGCTGGGGCCGAGGCTGCTGCTTGCGGGGTTGATCGATAGTGGGGGGCCGCTGGCGTTTGGCTACGTAGATGTGAAGAGTCCGGCAGAGGCTGTGGAGGCAGTGGACAACTATGCCGACGCAAAGTTTGAACAGATCAAGGTGTATACGCAGCTGCAGCCGGATGTGCTGAAGGCGATTAGCGCTGAGGCCCACAAGAGGGACATGACGGTGACGGGCCATGTTCCCGCGGCGATCAATGCGTTTGACGGGATTGCGGATGGGATGGACCAGATCAACCATCTGCAGTTTGTGACGCGGGCCATGACGGCTGATGGCAGTCCCGGGCCTGTGGATCTCGAGTCGGAACGGGCGCAGAAGCTGATTGCGCTGTTGAAGGAGAAAAATATTGTGGTGGACCCTACGCTGGGGTGGGGCGAGATGGCGGGTCATCCGAAGAACGTTGATGTGGCATCGTTTGAGCCAGGGATTGATGCTGCGCCGTACACGTTGTCGTCGAAGTTTCGGGCGCTTGGGGTGCCGGTTGCGGAGGAGGCGAAGTTTCACGAACGCATGGAGACGAACCTTAAGGTTGTCGGGGCGCTCTATCGTGCGGGTGTGACGATTGTGCCGGGGAGCGATACGGGGTTGCTGGGATATGGGTTGGACCGCGAGCTTGAGTTGTATGTTGAGGCGGGGATGACGTCCGATGGCGGCGATCCAGTCGGCGACGATTGTGTCGGCGAGGGTGATGAAGCTGGATCGCGAGTCGGGTTCGATTGAGGTGGGCAAGCGGGCTGACATGGTTTTGGTCGAGGGGAATCCGCTGGAGAAGATCAGCGATATTCGACGCGTGGTGAGCGTGGTAGCGAATGGCCGGATGTATGACAGCAAGAGGCTGGGGCGTAGTGTGGGTTTCAATCGTTGATCGTGAGAGTGGGCGAGAACATTCTCGCGGCTATGAGGCGGCGGAGAGGGCTTGCTGCTGGGTGGCGAGGAGTTCGTGGATGCCCTTTTCGGCGTAGTCGAGCATTTCGGTGAGTTGCTGGCGCGTGTAGGAGTCGTGTTCGGCGGTGGCCTGGGTTTCGACGAGGCCGCCGGAGGCGAGCATGACGACGTTCATGTCGACGGAGGCGCGGGAATCTTCTTCGTAGCAGAGGTCGAGGAGGGTGTGGCCGTCGACGATGCCGACGCTGGTGGCGGCGACCATCTGTTTGAGGGGTGAGGTTTTCAGGGTTCCCGCTGTGACCAGTTTTCCGAGGGCGAGGGCGAGGGCGACGCAGGCTCCGGTGATGGCGGCAGTGCGGGTGCCTCCGTCGGCCTGGAGGACGTCGCAGTCGAGGATGACGGTGCGCTCGCCGAGGGCTTTCATGTCGACGACGCTGCGCAGGGAACGGCCGATGAGGCGCTGGATCTCGTGGGTGCGGCCGCCGATTTTGCCGCGCTCGGCTTCGCGGGCGGTGCGGGTGAGGGTGGCGCGGGGAAGCATGCCGTACTCGGCGGTGACCCAGCCGCGGCCGGAGTTGCGGAGCCAGCCGGGGACGCCCTGCTCGATGGTGGCGTTGCAGAGGACGCGGGTGTTGCCGGACTCGATGAGGACGGAGCCTTCGGCCATGGCGACGTAGTGGGGGGTGATGCGGATGGGGCGGAGAGCATCGGCTGCGCGGTTGTCGGGCCGAAAGAGCTGCGAGGTCGGGGTGGTTACGGACATTCAGGAATTATAGAGGTGAGATTCTTCTCATGATTACTTGTGAGTGCCTGGAGTTGGCTGTGAGCTGAGGTGTGCGGTTAGCTGGGGGTTCGGCTGTGAGTTCGGCTGGGTATTTCAAAATGGGACTGTTCCCGGAATGGGAATGGTTACTGAATTGGGCTTTGGTGAAGATTTTGTGGGGCTTGGGTTGAGCGGTAGTTCTATATTGGGAATTACCGAATTGGGCGTAATGCGCCGCGAGTTACGTTTTTGATTGATGAACGGTTACTTAGCGGAGGAGTTCCAGTTTGGCACTTGACGTGATTACGTAAGTGCAGCTGCTGTCAGGAAACGTTGAGCAGGGATTGGCGGAAGACGGAATGCAGGCAACGCAGAGCAGTACTGCCTCAGGGATTTATTCAGGGAAGTTTGCGGCGCTTCGGCATGTGACGCGCGAGATGAGCCTCAACCGGGCTGCGATGCCGGTGGTGCGGAGGCCGGTGACGGCGGTTGCGGGAGATGCGGCAGCTGCTCCGATTGCGGGAGTGGCCGAGGGTGCGGGGCTGGCGCATGATGCGGGCAATCTGCTGGGGGCGCTGAGTCTCTACTCGGATCTGCTGGCGATGCCGGGTGTGCTGCATGAAGAGCATCGCGAGTATGCGAACGAGCTGCGGATGTTGAGCGATCGTAGCTGGGCGATGATCAACCGGCTGGTGAACCATTCGCGGTCGGGACTGCCGGCGAAGGTGCAGAGTGAGATTTCCGTGCTGCCGAATGTGGTGGACCGGTGCCGTGGGCTGTTGAGCCGGGTGGCGGGCCGGATGGTGGATGTCTCGTATGGGGTGGGGGCGTTTCAGCCGGTGCGGGTGCCGGTGGAGGCGGTGGAACGGATTCTGACGAACCTGGTGAAGAATGCCGCGGAGGCGACGCCGTGGGTGGGGGCGATTTCGATCCATGTTGAGGGTGTGATCGAGCAGGCTGAAAACGAGGGTGATGAGGCTCGGCGACGAGTGGTGATGACGGTGCGGGACCGGGGCTGCGGGATGGATCAGGCGTCGGTGCGGCGGTTGATGCAGGCGGGAGGGATTTCGAGCGCGAGTGGGAGGGGACTGGGCTTTCGCGTGGTGCGGGAGCTGGTGGCGATGTCGGGTGGCTGTCTGAATGTGGAGAGCCAGGTGGATGTGGGGACGAGTATCTCTGCGGAGTGGTACGCGGTGAAACAGACGGAGGCAGAGATGCGACAGGATGAGGCCAAGAGGATCGAGGCGGAAGTGAAGACGGCAGCGGTGAAGACGGTGTTGAAGGGAGAGGCGGGGTGGATCGCATGTTAGGAACTTTGGGCTCGGGAGCGAAGAAGGCGGGAGATGTTGGGATGTTGAAGGAACGAGCGGAGGCGACGCCGATGGCTGGTGATGCTGTGAAGGCGGCGGATGTGCCGTCAGGGGTGCTGGTGGGTGTGTCACCGGTGAATGTTCCGGTGGCGGAGAAGGGTGCGACGGAGCACTTTGGGCTGCTGCATGTGCTGGTGGTCGATGATGATGAGGCGGTGCGGAAGGCTTGCTGCCAGATTGCGTCGGGCATGGGCTTTGCGGTCGTGCTGGGGGCGGAGAGTGCGACGGCGGCGCGGGCGATTTTGAAGCATCAGCGGATTGATGTGCTGCTGCTGGATCTGAAGCTGCCGGGTGGCGGGGGGCTGGCGCTGCTGGAGCAGGTGAAGGCGCTGCATCCGGATACGGCGGTGATTGTGATGACGGCGTTTGCGACGGTGTCGTCGGCGGTGGAGGCGATGCGGATTGGCGCGGGAGATTATCTGACGAAGCCGTTTGCGCTGGAGGAGTTGACGACGGTGCTGGAGCGGACGGCGCAGCAGCTTGAGCTGGATGTGCAGAGCCGGTTGCTGCGGGAGCGGTTGAGAACGCAGCAGGGGATGGGCGGGCTGGTGGGGCGGTCGCCGGAGATGGAGAAGCTGTACCGGATTCTGTCGAAGGTGGCTTATTCGACGCATCCGGTTTTGATTCTGGGCGAGAGTGGGACGGGCAAGGAACTGGTGGCGCGGTCGATCCACTTCAATGGGCCGAATGCGGCGAAGCCATTTGTGACGGTGGACTGCGGATCGCTGGTGCCGACGCTGATTGAGAGCGAGTTGTTTGGGCACGTGAAGGGGGCGTTTACCGGGGCGGATCGCGCGAAGGAGGGGTTGCTGGCCTCGGCTGAGGGCGGGACGGTGTTTCTGGATGAGATTGGCGAGCTGCCGCTGGATCTGCAGGCGAAGCTGCTGCGGGCGCTGCAGGAGAAGGAGGTGCGGCCGGTGGGGTCGACGACGGCCAAGCCTATTTCGGCGCGGGTGCTGGCGGCGACGAATCGCGACCTGGCGGGGATGGTGGAGCGGGGAAGTTTTCGCAAGGACCTTTACTTCCGGTTGAATGTGGTGAATCTGCGGATTCCTCCGCTGCAGGAACCGGCGCGAGGATATTGCGGCGCTGGCGATGCATTTTCTGGAGAGGATGGAGAAGGAGACGCGGGGTGGCACGGACTTTCTCCGACTCGACGCTGCGGGTGATGACGGAGTATGACTGGCCGGGCAATGTGCGGGAGCTTGAGAATGCGATTGAACGGGCTTGTGCGCTGTCGTCGGGGCCGGTGCTGCATATGGGCGATCTGCCGACGCAGTTGCAGAACTTTCGCTTGCAGCAGGGGCCGACGGTTCGTGAGGAGGAGGATGGGTCGCAGCGGAGTGAAGGTGTGAGGACCGCTGGAGGTGAGATTGTGTCGATCGCGGAGATGGAGAAGCACGCGATCCTGGAGACGATACGGCAACTGAAGGGCGATAAGTTGATGGCGGCGAAGCTGCTTGGGATTGGGAAGACTACGCTGTACCGGAAGCTGAAGGAGTATGGGATTACGGAGGGTTTGGGGGATTAGTTGGCGAGGGATTCGCAGAGCGAAGCGACAGCAGATCTCCCCTTGGGATGACAACAAGAAAGTCAACGGCAAAGGCGTTGGGGCTGGTTGATGGCTTTCTTCCCACCCTTCGCGGTGGAGACTGCGAAGGATGGGGCACCCGAGCGTTTGCGGCTGGTTGGGGGCTTTGGATCCCACCCATCGGATAATGCGCGATGCATGGGGCGAGCGTTGTGGCTGGTTGGCCGGGGTGAATTGAAGGAGAGATAGAATCGAGGTTGAGGGAAGGTGCCGGCATGGAATGTACCCATCTGAACCAGATTCGCAAGGTGAAGCCGTCTGCCAACGGTTGTGAAGAGTGTTTGAAGATCGGCAGCACGTGGGTTCATCTGCGGATGTGCCTGGAGTGCGGGCATGTGGGGTGTTGCGACTCCTCACCGAACAAGCATGCGACGAAGCACTTTCATAAGACCCAGCATCCGATCATGCGGTCGATCGAGCGGGGCGAGAGCTGGGGATGGTGCTACATCGATGAGGTAGAGCTGGACTTCTCGTAGAAGGGGCAGCCGGGCTGCGGGTGCGGATGGTGCATGCACCCAGCCTGTCGTGGGTTTGCTATGCTTGCTTTATCTGAAAATGTCTTCCGGTGCGCGAAGATCGAGGGAGTTTTATGTCTGACGAAGTATCGAATGTTGTGCCGGTAGTAGAGCCGGCTCCGGCCCCTACAGTCAAGATTACGGTTCGCCCCAATGGGCCATTTCGGGTTGAGGGTTTGATCGCTCTGGTCGATGTGAATGGACAGGAGTGGGATCTGACGGGGAAGCCGGCGATTTCGCTTTGCCGTTGCGGCATGTCCTCCAAGCGGCCGTTTTGCGATGGGACCCATGGAAGGGAAGGATGGAAGTGCGATGCCAGTCCTATACCGACGGAGCCGGTTGCGTTGGGATAGGTTTCGTTTCTTCCATAACGATCCAGACATTCAAATTTCGATTTCACACAAGAGGTATGCGATCCATGAAGGTCTTCCGCCGCTGCAGGATAGCTCTTTTCGTTGGTTTGCTGGTTTCGGTTGTGGCCGTGAGGGCGCAGGAGACGCCGCAGAAGGCTGGAGCGAAGGAGTACACGCGCAGTGAGGCGATGGTTCCGATGCGCGATGGGGTGAAGCTGCATGTGGTGATTCTGCGGCCGGCGGGATCGGAGAGCGCGGGAGAGCCGCTGCCGTTTTTGATGGAACGGACGCCGTATGGCACGGATAACAGCAACTCGAGGAGCGTGAATGTAGGCAAGCCCGAACTGGCGGCCAGCGGATACATCTTCGTGTTCTGCGATATTCGCGGGCGGTATCAGTCGGAAGGGCAGTTTGTGATGAACCGCGCGATTGTGGCGCACACGACGAAGAATGATGTGGACGAGACGACGGATACGCGAGACACGATCGACTGGCTGCTGAAGAATGTTCCGAACAATAGCGGGAAGATTGGGGTGTTCGGGGTTTCGTATCCGGGGTTTCTGGCGATGTCGGCGGGGATTGATGCGCATGCGGCGGTGAAGGCGATCTCACCGCAGGCTCCGATGACGAATATATGGCTGGGCGATGATTTCTTCCATAACGGCGCGTTTCGCGAGACGTATGGGTTTGATTATGTCCAGCAGCTTGAGGGGCAGAAGACAGATGTCCGGGTGCAGAGCAAGGAAGATATGTACGATTTCTTTCTGCGCAATGTGAACTTTGCCGGAGCGGCTCAGGCGGCGAAGATGGAGAACCTGCCGACGGCGAAGGTTTTTCTGACGCAGCCGGCTTATACGAAGTTCTGGCAGGACATGGCGCTTGAGAGGCACCTGACGAAAGTGGAGGTGCCGACGCTTGAGGTGGGTGGATGGTGGGACCAGGAGGACATGTGGGGGACGCAGGCGGAGTATGCCGCGCTTGAGCCGCATGACAAGGACCATGATGTGTTTCTGGTGCTTGGGCCGTGGAACCATGGCGGATGGAATCGGCGAACGCTGAGCCTGGGGGCGATTAATTTTGGCGTGGACGCTGGGGAGCAGTACCGGAAGATGATTGAGGCGCCGTTTTTTGAGAAGTATTTGAAGGACCGCGGGGATTTTGCACTGAAGAACACGGCGAGCTTTCGGACGGGTGTTAATAAGTGGGAGCGCTACGATGTCTGGCCGCCGAAGGAAGGGTTTCATGAGGAGAAGCTGTACCTGACGAAAAATGAAGAGCTGAGTTTTGCTGCGCCGAAGGGTGGCGGGGTTGCGGGATCGTATGTTGCGGATCCGGCGAATCCGGTGCCTTACAGGAACAGGCCGATACAACCGACATATGGAGACGGCTCGAAGTGGCGGACGTGGCTAGTGGAGGACCAGGGGTTTGTGAGCTCGCGCAAGGACCTGGCTAACTTTTCGACGCCGGTGCTGGATAAGGACGTTACGGTGACGGGGGACGTAATGGCCGATATCTTTGCGGCGACGACGGGCTCGGATGCTGACTGGGTGGTGAAGCTGATCGATGTGTATCCGGATGATGCGCCAGCTCCGATGGCGGGGTATCAGTTGATGATTGTGGATGAGATCTTTCGTGGACGGTATGTGAAGAGCTTTGAGAAGCCGGAGGCGTTGACGCCGGGCAAGGTGACGGAGTTCAAGTGGAGCCTGCATGGAGCGGACCACACGTTTCTGAAGGGACACAAGATTATGGTGCAGGTGCAGTCGAGCTGGTTTCCGCTGTATGACAGGAATCCGCAGACGTTTGTGCCGAATATCATGACGGCTCCGGCGAGTGCGTACAAGGCGGCGACGCAGACGATCTATGGATCAGAGAAGTATCCTTCGCATCTGGAGTTTTCGGTTCCCGAAGAACAGGCAGCAGGGAGTAGGGAGTAGGGTGTACAGAACGAGATTGCGGGGTCGCGTGTCGATTAAGACGATCAGTAGCCGGGAGGTTTACCGGAATCCCTGGACTAGCGTTCGTGAGGATGTGATCGAACGGGCGAACGGGGTGCGCGGGATCTACGGGGTAGTGGATAAGGATCCGGCTACGATTATCATTCCGCTGGATGTGACGGCGGAGGGAGAGTTTGTTTATCTGATTGAGCAGTTCCGGTATACCGTGGGGGCACGGCATTTGGAGCTTCCGCAGGGCGGGTGGGAGACGGCGGAGGTGGAGCCGGAGGAGATGGCTCGGGGAGAGTTGAAGGAAGAGACGGGGTTGACGGCGGAACGGATGACTCATCTGTCGATGCTGCAGATCGCGTATGGGGTGATGAATCAGAAGCATCACGTGTTTCTGGCGGAAGGGCTGACGATGGGAGAGGCCACTCCGGATGTGGAGGAGAGCGATCTGGTGGTGCGGCGGGTGAGCGTTGCCGAGTTTGAAGGGATGATCTTGGATGGGACGATTGTGGATAACTGCACGGTGGCGGCTTGGGGCCTGTATCGGCTTTGGCGGGAACGGCGGTAGGAGAGTTCTCGGTTGTCCGTTCTCAGTTGGTTGTGGTGCATCCGACGTTGGGGAGTGTGCTCATGAGAATCCCGATTGGATTATTCATCGTAGGTTGTGTAAGTCTTTGTGGTTTGGGTGCGGGGGCGCAACAGCAGTTGCCCGCAGCGGAGCCTGTGTTGCTGCGTGACGTGCGTTTGATTGATGGCACCGGCGGGCCGCCGCAGGAGCATGTTTCGTTGTTGCTGCAAAATGGCCGGATTGAAAAGATCGGCGAGACGATGGTTGTGCCTAAGGGCGTGCCAGTGAAAGAGCTGTCGGGCAAGACGGTAATGCCGGGGTTGATCAGCGCGCACTCGCATCTGGGTTTGATTGTGGATGATGCGGAGTCGTCGGCGACGGGGTATACGCGGGAGAATGTGACGGCGCAGCTGAAACAGTTTGAGCGATACGGTGTGACGACGATCATGTCGCTCGGGGTGAATCGCGATCTGGTGTACGAACTGAGGAAGGAGCAAGAGAAGGGCCGGCTGGGAGGCGCGACAATCTTTACGGCCGGGCGGGGGATTGGTGTGCCGGGAGGTGCGCCGGGGCTGCCGGCGGCGCCGGACCAGATCTATCGACCGGCTACGGTGGATGAGGCGAGGAAGGATGTCGATGAGCTGGCGGGGCGTCGTGCAGACATCGTGAAGATCTGGGTGGACAAGACAGCGCCGAAGATGACGCCTGACATCTATAAAGCGGTAATTGATGAGGCGCATGAGAAGCATGTGCGAGTGGCAGCGCATGAGTATGCGCTGGAGGATGCGAAGCAGTTGGTGGCGGATGGGGTGGATGTGCTGGCGCATTCGGTGCGGGACCAGGTGGTGGATGATGCGTTTGTTCAGGCGATGAAGGAGCACAAGGTCTGGTATGTGCCGACGTTCACGGTGGACGAGTCGTTCTTTGTTTATGCGGGACAGCCTGAATTTATGAAGTCAACTTTTTTTCAGCAGGCGGCGGGGCCGAAGTTGCTGGCGAAGTTCGATGCGCCGGGTTATGCCGAGAAGGTCAATCAGGATTCGCAGACCGAGCAGCACAGAAAGGATTTCGCAATCGGGCAGCAGAACCTGAAACGATTGTTCGATGCGGGGGTCAATGTGGGGTTTGGTACCGACTCGGGGGCGTTGCCGGGACGCATTCCTGGTTTTTCGGAACATCGTGAGCTGGAGTTGATGGTCGAGGCGGGTCTGACACCGATGCAGGCGATTACGGCGGCTACGGGAGAGAATGCGAAGCTGCTGCGCGTAACAGATCGCGGGACGATTGCTGTTGGGAAACGTGCCGATCTGGTGGTTGTGGATGCCGACCCGCTGGCTGATATTCGCAATACGCGGACGATCTTGGCGGTGTATCACGACGGGCGCAACATCGCGGATTTGCCGGGGAGATAAGGGAAACGAGGGGCTGCGCTTTCGCATCAAAAATACCGGTGACGGATTTTGATCGAACAACAAAATGAACGGCTCGAAGGCCAAAGCGTCGTTTTCGAAGCGACGCCCTGTCTGGACCTGGATTGTTCTTTGTTTGTTGATTGCGGTTGCCGTGCTTGGCGTGATTGGCGAGGTTATGCTGCACCGTGCGATGCCCATCCTGAAGGGGCGAGTGATTGAGACGCTGAGTACGCGATTTAACAGCCAGGTGGAGTTGGATGGGTTCGATGTTTCTCTGGTGAAGGGGCTTGAGGTCTCGGGTCGCGGGCTGCGGATCTTTCCCGAGGATGAGGTCGTTGCGGCTGGGGCGACAGAGCCGTTGATTGCGTTGGCGCATTTTTCTTTTCATGCTGACTGGATGGGACTCTTCAAGAAGCCGATGCATGTGGGGACGGTGCATGTGACGGGTATGGCGATCCATATTCCGCCTCGGGAGATGCGGGCTCAGGCGCCGAAGGGACAACGACGTATTGGCCACATCACAATTGTTGTGGATGAGATTGTCTGTGACGATTCGAAGCTGGTGATTGGGACGGTGAAGCCTGATAAAGAGCCGTTGGACTTCGAGCTAAGCCATATCGTAATGCGAGACGTCGGGCCGACCCGACCGTGGGATTATGATGCGACGCTGGTGAATGCGACTCCCACCGGCGATATTCATGCAAAGGGGAGGTTCGGACCGTGGAATAACGATAGTCCGGGCGATTCGACGGTGACGGGGCACTATACGTTCGACCATGCGGATTTGAATACGATCAAAGGTATCGGCGGGATCCTGTCTTCGGTGGGGGAGTTTACCGGGCAACTTGACAATATTGTGGTGGATGGGACGACGGAGACGCCGGATTTTTCCGTGGATACGGCAAACCATGCGATGCCGCTCCATACGAAGTTCCACGCGATTGTGGATGGGACGAGTGGCGATACGTATCTGCAGCCGGTGGATGCGCGACTGGGGGAGTCGGATTTTACGTGCAGGGGCGCGGTGATCAATGTGAAGGGAAAGGGGCACTTCATTGATCTTGACGTGACTGTGCCGAATGGCAGAATACAGGATTTTCTGCAGCTGGCCGTGAAGACGAAACCGGTGGTGATGATGGGGCGGCTGACGATGAAGGCGAAGCTGCATATTCCTCCGGGGAAGGAGAGTGTGACGCGGAAGATTGGACTGCAGAGCGGGTTTACGTTGCGGCAGATCCACTTTACGAACCCTGAGGTGCAGGACAAGGTGGATATGCTGAGTCTGCGGGCGCAGGGTGATCCGAAGGACGCGAAGCCGGGAGCGGAGGATGTTCACTCCGAGATGGTGGGAAAGTTTGTGAAGGTCGACGATACGCTGAAGTTCAGCAAACTGGACTATACGCTGCCGGGAGCGACAATGGGTTTGACGGGGGAGTACTCACTGGATGGAGAGCGCTTCGAGTTTGGCGGGAAGGTTCGGACAGACGCGAAGGTGTCACAGATGGTGGCTTCCAAGTGGAAGTCGATCCTGTTAAAGCCGGTCGATCCGTTTTTCAAGAAGGATGGTGCGGGGGCGGAGATTCCGGTGAAAGTGAGTGGGACGAGGTCTGCGCCGAAGTTTGGGCTGGATCTGCATCACAAGGACAAGAAGGATGAGGCGAAACCGTAGCGTCATTGACGCGAAGCGCTGTGGTGGATGGTCGGCTCGATCTTAGTGGATGGTTTTCATGCGGCGGGACATGAAGTCCATGAGCAGATAGTTGCCGAGGGTTTGTGGGGTGGTGAAGTAGGCTTTGCCGCGGCACATGGCAGAGACCTTTTGAACGAACTGCATGAGCGAGAATTCGTTGGCGAGCATGAAGGTGTTGATCATGATGTTGGAGCGCTTGCAGCGGGCCACTTCGTCGAGAGTCTCGGAGATGACGAGGGGGTCGAGGCCGAAGGCGTTCTTGTAGATGCGGCCGTCGGGGAGGGTGAGGGCGCTGGGCTTGCCGTCGGTGATCATGACGATCTGCTTCATGTCTTTATTTTGGCGAGCGAGGATGCGCTGGGCGAGGCGGAGGCCTTCGCGGGTGTTGGTGTAGTGAGGGCCGACTTTGACGCGAGAGAGTTGAGAGACGGGGATCTCTTCGGCGGTGTCATGGAAGAGGACGAGGTTGAGAGTGTCGCCGGGGAACTGCGTGCGGATGAGGTGCGAGAGCGCCATGGCGACGCGTTTGGCGGGTGTGAATCGATCTTCGCCGTAGAGGATCATGGAGTGGGAGCAGTCGAGCAGGACGACGGTGGCGCAGGAGGATTGGTAGTCCGACTGGTGAACGTGCAGGTCGGAGTACTCGATTTTCATCGGGGTGTGCTCTTCGCCTTCGACGGCTGAGGCGATGCCTTCGCGGGCGAAGACGCTGGAGAGAGTGGCGGTGATGTCGAGGTTGAGGGTGTCGCCGAACTCGTAGAGCTTGGAGCTGCCGTTGATCTCGACGCCGGCGGCTTCGTGGCGGGTGTCGTGTCGGCCGAAGTTGGATTTGCCGAGTGGGCCGAGGAGTTCGCGGAGGGCTTTGTAGCCGAGGAAGTCCATCCCCTTGTCGGTGACCTCGAAGCGGGCCTCGCCGTTGCCGTCGCCTTGCTGGCCCTGGCCTTCTTCGGGCTGCTCGGCGTTGATGAAGTTCTGCTCCTGCATTTTTTCGATGATCTTGTCGATGAGTTCTTCGACTTGCTGCGCGTCGAGTTGGTTGAATTTTTCCTGGGACTCTTCGTCGAAGAGCTCGCCGGATTCGAGGGCCTGACGGATGGCTTCGCGGAGATTCTCCATGGTCTGGTCGCCGTTGATCTCCTGGAAGCGGGAGCTGTAGGGGTCGTAGAAGCCAGAGTCGAGCAGAAAGTCGGAGAGTGCCTGCATGAGGTCTTCGAGGCCGAAGGAGGAGGAGAGGTCGCCGGTGAATTTGGTGTAGCGGACGCGCTTCATAGAACCCCTTGATTCATTCTAGACCCGCGTGGGACTAGTGGACCCAGCGGGTGTTGATTACGGTTAGTTTGCGGCAGCCGGCTTTGGCGGCGAGTTGTTGGTCGGTGAGCGGGGTGGCGTGGGACTTTTGTTTTGTTTCGGCCTGAAACCGTTTGATGTCGTCGAAGCGGAAGACCTGGCAGCCTCGCATGAAATCGACGACGTCGCCGGTGGTGCGGTAGATGGAGTACATGCGAACGAGATGGCCTTTGCGATAGATGCCGATTGAGTCGAAGCCGTCGTCGTCTACGGGTTTCATGATGTCGAGGGTGTAGTCGGGATTGCCGAGGGGCCAGCCTTCATCGTGGGCGAGTATGGTGGCGATGTCGTTGAGCTGCGAGACCGGGAGGTGTGGAGTTGAATTGGTGGTTTGAGCGGCGAGTGTGAGGAAAGCGAGTGTGGCGGTCAGAAGCATGGGTGTTTTATGAGATGCAATGGAGAGTCGAGGGGAGCAGAGTGGTCACCGCGTAGGTCTGAGGCTCTAACCGCATTGTGCCACTCCGAGAGAGAACATACCCAAGCGCTAAAGCTTCACTTCATTTCGCATTTGAGAGACCCAAGGCTGAAGCCTTGGGGTACCTCAGAAGGAAAAGCGAAAAGACGCGGACTAATTGAAGCCGCGCCGGGTGCGGTTTTTGGCGTAGTCGTCGCGCTCGATCTCGCGTTCGCGCATTTTTTCGGCGTAGCGGCTGGCCTCATCGGTGCGGGATTTCTTTTCGGCTGCGGAGAAGATGCGCTCCTCGGCGCGGCTGAGACGTTTGTGAGCGTACATGCCTTCGAGCAGGAACTCGGCGGCGCTGACGGCGAGCTCGGGTTTGGATTTTGCGTCGATTTCGAGTGGGGAGAGTTTTTCGAAGAGGCCCTGAATCTGTTTCAACTCCTCCAATGAGCCGATGGAGGGTTGCGCGTCGTTGAGTTGAACGGTGCCACCGAGGTTGAACCATTGCTCGATCTGCTGGGTGTCGGTGCCGTTGAAGTATTGATCGAAGACATTGGCTACGCTGCTGCGGATGATCTCGCGGATGACGGTGTCGGCGCCGCGCATCTCGCCTTCGTACTCGAGCTCGATCTTGCCGCTGATGCCGGGGAGGGCGGTGTAGATGTCGCCGACTCGAGGGACTACAAGGGCTTCGTCGTGGAGCAAGGCTCGGCGTTCGGCGTTAGAGATAACGAGCTCCATAGTGCTGATGGGGAGGCGTTGGGAGACGCCGCTGCGCTTGTCGACTTTTTTGTCTTCGCGGGCGGAGAAGGCGATCTGCTCGACGACCTGGCGGATGTAATGGGGAATTTCGATCTTTGAGGATGGACGCGTTGACCATGCCTCCTGGGCCGTGATCGTGATGCCTTCTTCGACGTCCTCAGGGTAGTGGGTGCGGATTTCGGAGCCGATGCGGTCTTTGAGCGGTGTGACGATCTTGCCGCGGGCGGTGTAGTCCTCGGGATTAGCGGAGAAGACGATGGCGACGTCGAGGGGCAAGCGGACGGGATAGCCCTTAATTTGGACGTCGCCCTCCTGCATGATGTTGAAGAGAGCAACCTGAATTTTGCCGGCGAGGTCGGGCAGTTCGTTGATGGCGAAGATGCCACGGTTGGCGCGGGGAAGCAGACCGTAGTGCATGGTGAGCTCGGAGCCGAGGTCCTGATTGCTGCGGGCGGCCTTGATGGGGTCGATATCGCCGACGAGATCGGCTACGGTTACGTCGGGAGTGGCGAGTTTTTCGACGTAGCGGTCGTCGGGGGTTAGCCAGGCGATGGGGGTTTGATCACCAAGGCGGGCGATGAGGTCGCGGCTGTATTTGGAGATGGGGGCGTAGGGGTTGTCGCGCACCTCGGAGCCTGCGATGTAGGGACACGCGGGGTCGAGCAGGGTTGTGAGGGCGCGGAGAATGCGGGATTTTGCCTGTCCGCGAAGGCCGAGGAGGATGAAGTTGTGGCGCGAGAGAACGGCGTTGACGAGCTGGGGGATGACGGTGTCTTCGTAGCCGACGATGCCGGGGAAGAGCGGGGCCTTGGTCTTTGCTGCGTCACGGAGCTTGGCGATCAGGTTTTCGCGGAGCTCGTCTTTGACGCTGCGGGCGAGGCGGGCGGGGGTGAATTCGCTGGAACGGAGGGCACCGAGGGTCTGCGGAAGAGAGGTCGCCATGTCTAAGTATAGATGTTGGGCGGGGGTGGGAGGGTTCGGGCCACGCCCGGATTGATGCGATGGGAAGTTTTGGCTAGAGAGTAAGGTCGTCGAGGAGGGTTTGCATTTCGCTAGCGGCGTGGGCGTTGCCGGTGCGCTGGGCGATGGGAAGCCCCTGTTTGAGGCGAGCGATGGCTTCGTCGGTGCGGCCTAGTTTGGCGAGGGTTTGAGCGGACATCTGGTAGGCGGGGACGTAGTCGGGGTTGTGCTGGATGAGGGTGGCGAATTCGGTGAGGGCGAGATCGGTGTTGCCCTGAGTGGCGTGCTCCATGGCGAGGCCGTAGCGGGCGAAGGCGCTGGCGGGGTCGGCCTTGAGGATTTCTGTGAGGGCGGCGATCTTGTCCATGACTTGATGGTGCGGTGCGGCGAGGGTGGTTGGCAAGTTTATGGCATCTGCAGGCGACTTTGAACGCGATGCAACCCATGTCCGAGAATCCGGACATGGGGCACCCGGACTCTTGCTCCGCCGCCGATCGGCACACAAGTTTGTGGCGATTTAGACTTGAGGTATGAGTGATCAGGTTGTAGAGCGGAAGGTGTCGGAGTCGCAGTCCGAGAGGAGTGAGATTGTGCTGCCGGCGGATTCGAATGCGATAGGGAGTTTGTTTGGCGGTCGGTTGATGCAGTACATCGATCTGGTGGGGGCGATGGCGGCTTCAAGACATGCGCGGGCGTTTACGGTGACGGCTAGTATGGATCATTTGGATTTTGTGGCTCCGGTGAAGGTTGGGGAGTTGCTGATCCTGAAGGCGAGTGTCAATCGGGCGTTTCGGACGTCCATGGAAGTAGGGGTTCGGGTGATGGTGGAGGATGTGAGGGAGCAGCGGTTGCGGCATGTTTCTTCGGCCTATCTGACGTTTGTGGCGGTGGATCGGGAGGGGAACAGGTTGGTGGTTCCCCGGGTCGTGCCGGAGACGGAGCATCAGAAAAGGAGATTCGAGGATGCCGGACGGCGGCGCGAGATGCGGGCGGGAGAGACGCACAGGAAGAAGGAGTTGCGGGCGTCGCTCGGCGCGGGTTGGCATGTTTGAAACAGGGTGTAGGGAATAGGGTGTAGGGATTAGGAAACAAAGGCGTCAATAAGGTCAGGAGAATGTGATGGGACATATGGGAGCAGGAGCGCCGCAGGCCGGAACCAGCACGCCGCAGGGGCCGCAGCCTTTGCCGGGCGTGGCGCATGTGGTAGCGATTGGAAGTGGCAAGGGTGGCGTGGGGAAGACAACCGTTGCGGTGAATCTGGCGGTTTCGCTGGGGAAGCTGGGTTATAAGGTCGGGCTGATCGATGCGGACATCTATGGGCCTAATGTGCCGATGATGATGGGAGTTTCGCGACAGCCGAATATTGTTGGCGAGAACCGGATTGAGCCGATTCTGGCGCATGGAGTGAAGTTTATTTCGGTAGGGCTGATCTCTCCGGGGGATAAACCGATGGTGATGCGCGGGCCTATGCTGCATCAGATCATCCGGCAGTTTCTGCAGCAGGTGGAGTGGGGCGAACTGGATTTTCTGATCGTGGACCTGCCACCGGGGACTGGAGATGTGGTGATCTCGCTGGTGCAGACGGTGCCGTTGACGGGTGCGGTTGTGGTTTCGACGGGGTCGGGTGTTGCGTTGCAGGATGCGCGGAAGGCGCTGGAGATGTTTCACCAGGTGAAGGTGGAGGTGATTGGCCTTGTGGAGAACATGTCGCAGATGACGCTGCCGAGTGGCGAGGTGATCGACGTGTTTGGCGCGGGTGGAACGGAGCGGACGGCCGCTCAGTTTGGGCTGACGTTTCTGGGGGCGGTGGAACTTGATCCGCAGGTTCGTGAGGGTGGAGATAAGGGATTGCCGGTGTCGCTGGCGGGGCCGGATTCGAAGCTGGCGAAGGGTTTTTATGAGGTCGCGAAGAAGGTCGCGGATAAGGCGAAGGAGATCGCGGCGAAGAGTGAGGATGTGATTGAGATCAGCTAAAGGATCTTGACGGTTGGCGTAGAGTTAAAGGGTGGAGGGACGGGAATGGCGGATGCGGAGCGGGTAACGGCGCGGCAGAGAGCTATTCTGACGGCCATTATCGAGAGTTATATCGAAACCGGGGAGCCGGTGGGCTCGGGGACGATTGCGCGACTGCAAACTACTGAAGGTGTGGGGCTTAGTTCGGCTACGGTGCGTAATGAGATGGCCGAACTAGCGGACGAGGGATTCTTGGAGCAGCCACATACGTCGGCAGGGCGGGTGCCGACGGCGCGAGCTTTTAGGATGTATGTGGAGCAGTTGAGTGGGGGCGCACGGATCGATGCGGCGCGGTTGTCGGCGCGGTCACGGTCGCAGATTGACCTGAGTTTTCAGGGCGTTGCGGGGACGCAGGCGGTGCTGGAACGGACGTCGCACGTGCTGGCTACGCTTTCGAGCGGCGTAGGCGTGGCGATTGCCTCGGCGGCGGGTGGGGATCTGTTGGAGCATGTGCATTTTTCGCGACTGGCTCCGGCGCGGGTGTTGGCGGTAGTTGTGACGCGGAGCGGCCTGGTGAGAGATCGGGTGCTCGTGCTCGATAAAGATTTGACTGTGAGGGAGTTAGAGGTTGCTGGAAATTTTCTCAATGAGAACTTCCGCGGTTGGAGCGTGGAGCGGGTGAGGGCAGAGATCGCGCGGCTGGTGGAGCGGGAGCGGAGTGAGTACCAGAGGATGTTGAATGCGGTGCAGCAGCTTTGGGTGAAAGCGGTGCCGGATGCCCCAGAGCAGGCAGTGTACGTGGATGGTGTGGCGAATCTCGTTGGGAGTCAGGAAGATAGCGAGCGATTGCGGGAGGTGTTGACGGCGCTGGAGGCGAAGCAGCGGCTGGTGGAGTTGTTGAATGCTTATATCGATGCGCGGCAGGAGAGTGTGCGGGTGGTGTTCGATTTGGATGAGCAGGCGCCGGAGATGTCGGGACTGGTGCTGATTGCGGCGCCGGCGCGGATGGGTGGGGAGAGCCGTGGAACTGTTGGTGTGATTGGGACTAAGCGTATGCATTACGAGAACACGATGAACGCGGTGAGCTATATTGCTCAGGTTTTTGACAGGATGTTGCATCCTAGAGAGTGAATGAGGAAAGTGAATTTTTTCTGAGGTGGTGGAGGGTCGTTTTTGCGGGGGTTTTGGGAAAAACGGGTGAAAATGGTGGTTTTTTCGTGGTGAGTTTGTGGTGAATTGTGTGGTGAACGTGGTGAGTTGAAGGGTGTTTTTTGAGGCGTGAAAAATGCGCCACGGTTTTGAAGTTTATTTTTGGGACTGAGCGCGCGAGACCGGAAATGTTCCCATTTGGGGAGCGAGATGCTCGTGACGCGGATATGAGGCGACGATGGGAAAAGAGCGATTCGCGCGATGGCCCGGGATGGTCGACAATAGAAGAGGAAACACAATGAGGAGTGGTAAAGCGATGCAGGATGAGATGACGGGACAGGAGACGTTGGAGCCGGAGACGATGGGCTCGGAGCCGGCCCACGAGATAGCTGAGACAAATCCGACACATGCGGAGCTGGAGCAGGTGAAGGGCGAGCGGGACCAGTTGCTGGACCGGCTGGCGCGGTTGCAGGCGGAGTTCGACAATGCGCGGAAGCGGGAGATCAAGGAACGGGCCGATACGCGGGATTACACAGTCTCGAATACGGTTGAGCCGTTTCTGAGTGTGATGGATAACTTTCAGCTGGCGCTGAAGGCCGATGGGACCAAGGACCAGCTTCGCGCCGGGGTTGAGCTGATTCTGAAGCAGATGGAGGACGCGCTGAAGGGGCTGAATGTACAGGCGGTTGAGACCGTTGGGGCGCAGTTCGACCCTAGAATCCACGAGGCTTTGGGCAGCATCGAAACAAAGGAGTTCCCCGACCATCAGGTGCTGGAGGAGATTCGGCGGGGTTACAGGATTCGCGATAAGCTGCTGCGTCCGGCGCTGGTGAGGATTGCGGTGAATCCGGATCAAGTGGCGGATTGAGATTTTGGCTGGGAGAAGAAGGTCCGGGGCTAAAGCCTCTTTCCTTTGGGGTTTCTTTTCGTAGGGCTAAAGCCCTACGCTAATCCCAAAGGCAAAGGCAAAAAGAAAAGCTTAGAGGCAAATGTAACGGAAAAGGCAAAATGCGGGGGTCTCTCCATTGCGCAACTCACGATGAGACTGTGAGCTGCTTCGGTCGAGATGACGATTTTGAGGTTGGGTTCGTAGAGAACAGGAAACGACAATTGTCGCCGCAGATGTTGCGCAGCGACAATTGATTCAGGGAAGAGACTTTCAGGGATATGGCGACGGCAAACGTGACTAAGGTTGATTACTACGAAGTGTTAAGTGTTTCGCGGGATGCGAGCGATTCGGAGCTGAAGACGGCGTATCGCAAGCTGGCGATGCAGTATCATCCGGACCGCAATCCGGGGGACCACACGTCGGAAGAGAAGTTTAAAGAGTGCAGCGAGGCTTATTCGGTGTTGAGCGATCCGGAGAAGCGGGCTGCGTATGACCGGTATGGCCATGCGGCATTCCAGAACGGCGGCGGTGGCAATCCGTTTACCGGCGGTGGATTCGGCGGGGCTCAGGATCTGGGGGACATCTTCGGCGACCTGTTCAGCGAGATGTTCAACATGGGCGGCAATGGCGGGCGCAGGGCATCGCGCAGCCAGCGTGGACGCGACCTGCGGTACGACCTGACGCTGGAGTTTGAAGAGGCGGTCTTCGGCAAGGAGAAGGAGATCACGATCCGGCGGATGGAGACGTGCACGGACTGCAAGGGTTCGGGCGCTGCGAAGGGCAAGGACGCGGTGACGTGCACGCAGTGCGGCGGGCGTGGACAACAGCGGTTCCAGCAGGGATTCTTTTCGGTGGCACGGACCTGCTCGGCGTGCGGCGGGACGGGAACGCTCATCGTCGATCCGTGCATGACGTGCCGGGGCGAGACACGGGTGGAGACGCAGCACACGATTCTGGTGAAGGTGCCGGCGGGTGTGGAGCAGGATACGCGGATCCGTTACTCGGGCGAGGGCGAATCGGGCAAGTTTGCCGGGCCTGCGGGCGATTTGTATGTCGTGCTGAACGTAAAGTCGCACAAGTTTTTCGAGCGCGATGGCGACGATCTGCATTGCGTGATGCCGATCTCGTTTCCGCAGGCGGCGCTGGGCACCGAGCTGGAGATTCAGACGCTGGAAGGGCCGGCTTCGATCAAGGTGCCGGAAGGAACGCAGAGCGGAAAGACGGTGAAGCTGAAGGGCAAGGGCGTGCCGCATCTGAACTCGCATGGGAAGGGCGATCTGATTGTGGAGCTTCGCGTGAAGACGCCTTCGAAGCTGAGCAAGACGCAGAGGGACTTGCTACGACAGCTGGGCGAGACGATGGTCGTGGAGAATACGCCGACTACGCGCGGGTTGTTTGAGAAGGTGAAGGAGATGTTTAGTTAGTTGTCAGTGATCCGTTGTCTGTTGTCAGTTAAAGTGCCCGGGCATTGGCTCGGGCATTTTGTTTGCGGGAAATTGGTCAGGCTGTTTGCCCATGCTATATGGTTCAGCAAAGAAGAAGTCTTGTAATGTCCGGTCTGTGAAACGGTACAACAATAAACGTAGAACGATACCCTGGCCTGCGTTCTCGGTGTTCGTCGTGGGGATGTATTTAGCGGCCTATGGCAGTGCCGGTTGTCAGCATAGCCGCTGGGAGACACGAGCCGAGGCGGCGCGGATCGTGAATGTTTATCATCCCTGGGCGATTGTTTTGGGACTTGCGATTGCGATCGTGGGGTTGTGGTATGCGAGGACGGGTAGCGAACGCAAGGTCCTGACGACGAAGAGGCCACCGAGAGAAAAGAATCACTGAAGCGACAGCGTGGAACGGCTATCAGGCTGCAAGATGGGAAGCATTGTCGGCGAAGAACTACGCCCTTGCCACATCATTGCATTCCAGCCTATTGGATATTCACTTTTCCGCGGGCGGAATGCACCCTTGTGCACTTTCTGCGGCATTTGGGTCGCAGAAGTGCATCTAAATCCAATAGCGGGAGGTTGGGCATGGGAACAGCAGCGATTGCCACGGCAGTGGTTTGCGTTTTGATCGTCGGGCTGATCATGATGAGACGCCTTCGCGCAAAGCGCGAGATCGAGACGCACAGCATTGAGCCTGAGGTGCTGTACGAGTTGTTGCAGGCGAGACAGGTTCTGCTGTACGACGTGCGACAGCCGTTGGATTTTCTGGCGCATCCGGAGATCATTCCGGGAGCCACGAGGATTGCGCCGAAGGACATCGCAGAACAGACGGCGTCGTTTCCCCGGGATCAGAACTCAGTGATCTATTGCACGGGCGGCGACGACCAGACCAGCCACATGGTTTTGGGCAAGGCGCGCGCGCTGAACTTTACGCGGGTGAAGCTACTGAAGGGCGGGCTTGGGGCCTGGAAGGCGAAGGGGTACCCGGTAGAGGCTTATTCGGAGACGTTTCACCTGGATACGGCGGTTTAGTTTTCTTAGTTGCCAGTGGTCCGTTGTCCGTTCTCAGTTCGATAGTGCCTGGGCTTCGGCTCGGCTTTTTTGTTGTGAGGAAGTGCAAGAGCCGGCTGGGACAAAGTTTACATCCCACCCTTCGCGATGAGACTGCGAAGGATGGGGCACCCCATTTGGTTGTGGCGGGGTGAAGAAAACAGACAACGGCGAGAAACAACCGCGGCGAGGGGAGCTTTCAGTTGCCGTTTCCGTCGCTTGGAAGTTTGAGTAGAGCGGTCTCAGGTTGCTCTGCCTGGATGCCACGCCTGAGGTATTGGAAGTAGGGCGACCTGGAGGGAGAAGGCGCCTGAGCTATCGATGGGGTGTCTGGCAGATCCGAATTGATCAGGGATGCGATCTCGTCCCAGACGCGGAAGTCATTCTCGATTTTGTGATGAGGTTTGTTCAGGGTCCGAGAATACCAACTGTAGTTGTCGCAGTTGATGGGACGGTCTTCATAGGTCATGCGGATGTTTCCGATGATCTTTGTCCTTGTTGCGTCTACTGCAACGATCTCCGGGGCTCCGTGAAGCGGGCCTTCTGTCTGATAGAAATTGATGGCGCTGGCTACGTTCGGGGAGACTGCGAATTCCTTATGACCCGGTTTGGCGATCATGTCTATATGGACGGTGAGCGCCACCGGAATCTCGATCTCTCCCAACTCACGCGCGAATGCGACTGTTTCGGTAGCACCCCAACTGTGCCCGTAGATGATGACGGTAGCGTGTTTTTTTTCGGTGGATGAGAGGATGCCATCGTGGTCGGTATCGAGGAAGCTCATGACTTGATGAAGAGCTTTTCGGCCGTGGTGGTTCCCGAACACTTCTGCGTGGATAGTCGGGTAACGGTCGCGAAGATATGCGGCGAACTGAACTTCGGGGTGCTTCGTGTCATTGACACTGACAAAGCCTCCGACAAATCCAATGATGATCACGTTCCGCTTCGCGGGGGCAGTTACGGAAGGGGGGACTTGCTGAAGAGAGACTTCCTGGGCATGTGTGGTGGCCGGCGCCACAAAAGCCATCACGGCGACCATAAAAGCAAGTGCAGTGAACTTCCAAGGCCGATGATCTCTAATCGTAGTTCTCCCGGTCCATCATAGCGTGCCACCCGAAGGGGCGACCCACAATCACCCTTAGGATGTATCGGCGAGAAATTTGGATTCGCATTTAGGAGTTAATCGCACGGAAAGTGTTTGGTGGCGCTGACGCTGAAGAAAGAGCGGGGTTGCGGCTCTTGAGGAGTGGTATGAACTGACTTGAGGCGGGGCATCAGGCGAGGTGAGTGCTCGCGATGGCGATGGCGGCTATGGCGGCGGTTTCGGCGCGGAGGATGCGGGGACCGAGGGTGACGTGTTGCCATTGGTGCTGGGTGAAGAGGGACATTTCTTCGGGGGTCCAGCCGCCTTCGGGGCCTATGGCGAGGGCGTGGGTGATTCGGATTGGGGAAGAGTTTATTTCCGACTCTTCGCGAGAAGATTGCGAAGGGTGGGGCACCCGAACTGGTGTGTCCGGTTGGGAGTTTTCGAGCGCGGAGGCTAGGGTGGTGGTTTGTTCGGTTTCGCTCAGGAGGATGCGGGTGGGGGCGGTTTCGAGTTCGAGGGCTGGCTTGAGGGCTGTGGGGTCGGCGATTTCGGGGATGTCGGTGCGGCGGGATTGTTTGGAGGCTTCGAGTGCGATGCGGCGCCAGCGTTCGGCTCGTCTGGCGGAGGATTGGGCGAGGTGCTTTTCGGTGCGGCGGGCGAGGATGGGCGTGATGCGGGCGATGCCTAGTTCGGTGGCCTTTTCGATGGCCCACTCCATGTGATCGAACTTGAAGACGGCGAGGAGGAGATGGAGAGGAAGGGCGGCGTCGGCGGAGAGCTCTTCGTGGAGGGTGAAGTCGACCTGGTGTTCGGAGATGCTGATGATTTCGGCGCGGTGCAGGAAGCCGTTGGAGACGATGTCGTAGATCTGGCCGGGGGTGGCGCGGAGGACGCGGGCGAGATGGTGGGCCTGGTCGCCGGTGAGGGAGGCAGTGGAGGCAGTCCAGGTGTCGGCGATGAAGCGGCGACGGGTCATGCCTTCGAGTTTAGTTGGTGGGCGGGGATGATGGCGCAGGTGTGGATGCGGAGTTGGGGACGACTTCGCTGCCGCGGCCGATGAGGATCTGCTGGTCACCTTGATGATAGAGGTCGACATTGAGGACGGCGGTGCGGCGATGGTCCCAGACTTCTTTGGTGACGGGGAAGTGGAGGAGGATCATGCCTTCGGCGGACTGGCCGGGGCTGATCATGGTGTCGCGGAGGAGGGGCTCGGAGGCGAGTGGCCTGAGGCCGGGGAAGGAGGTGTAGACGTTCTCGAGGTCGAGCTTTTCGACGGCGCTGGTGGTGACTTCTTCGCCTTCGGCGGTGGTGAGGGTGGCGGTGAAATCCTTGAGAAAGAGCGGGAGGCGGAGGCGATCATCGATGCGGAGGGTAGTGACGACGTAGAGAGCGTCTTCGGTGTGCTGGTTGGCGACGACGATGGAGTCAGATTTGAAGACGGTGTGGGTTGGATAGATGGTGGTGCGGACGATGGAGAGGTCGGCGGTCTTGTGCGGGGTGAAGCGTAGAAGAAGAGCGAGAACGATCCCGAGGATGAGGAACGCGAGCAGTACGGGCACCAGCAGGTTGCGCCGAGCGGGTTGAGCGAACTTGAGGTCGGACACTGGCATGAGCATAGCAAGGGAATTGCAGTTTCAGGAAGGTTAAAACATAGCAAACTCCAATAAAAGTTTGGTGGTGTTGGAGCGTAAGCGCTGACCTAAGTGGTTATGCGGTTTGTCTTCCAAACGGAGGCTGAATTGCTGGGCTTTCACGAGCCGTTTCAGTCCTTTTGGACGGCGTACTCCTCCAGAAGAACGGTAATGAGGGCGGCGGTGGGAACGGAGACGAGGGCTCCGATGACGCCGGCGAGGGCGGTTCCGAGGAGCAGGGCGACGAGGATGGTGAGACCCATGAGGTTGACACTGGAGCGCATGATGCGCGGAATCAGGATGGCGTTTTCGATGTTGACGTAGACGACGTAGAAGATGAGGACGCCAGCCATCTTGGTCCAGGAGTCGAGTGCGGCGACGAGGGCGGCGAGGGTGATGGTGATGGCGCCGCCGGCGATGGGAATGATGTTGAAGAGGCCCATGAGAAAGCCGAGCAGGATGAAGTAGCGGACGTGGAGAAGTCCGAAGACTATGGTGCTCGCGACTCCGAGGATGAGCATGAGGGTTCCCTGGCCGAGTAGCCATTTGCTCATCTTGCGCTCGGCTTGCTTGAGGGTCTGGTTGAGGCGGATGCGTTGGTCCCTGGGGAAGAGGGAGAGGAAGAAGCGGTAGGCGTGTTCGCCTTCGAGCATGAAATAGATGCAGAGGAAGGTTGCGGTGAGGATGTCGATGAGGTGGGAGAGCCAGAGGGGCACCGAGGTGAAGAGATAGCCGGCGGTGGCGTCGACCGCACTGACGGTGCGCTGAGCGATGGCCTCAACGCCAAACCTGTTGGCAAAGGGGATTCTTTTGAGTTTGGCAACGATGTCGGGGATGCGCTGAGGGAGCTCGTCGGAGAACTCGCGGAGGTCGCGTACGACGGGCGGGAGGCCGGTGGTGAAGAAGAGAGCGAGGACGCCAGCGAAAGTGACAATCAGGAGCACGATTGCCACACCGCGCGAAGGATGGTGGCCGCGGATATCGAACTGGGTAATGCGAGCGACGATGGGCATGAGAACGACGGCAAAGAGGGCGCTGACGTAAAGGATCAGGAGCTCTTTTTTGAGGGTCCAGGCAAGGGCGAGAAGAAGCAGGATGGTGACTGCGAAGAGGATGTAGCCGCGGATCGCGGCGCGGGAGCGCTGTTCGTAGGGGGTGAGGTCGTCGGTCGCTGGGTTGGTCAGCCGATTTCTCCTTGGACGCTGGCTTGGGATCTGTTTCGGGGTGCTGACTGTTGGGATGCGGATAGTGTGCGCTTATGAAGCCTGCGGTGGGAGTGCGGAGTTTGAGTCAGGTGCAGCAGTTGTCAGTTCTCCGTTGTCGGTTCTCAGTTTTGTTCGAGGGTGGTTTTGAGGATGGCGTCGACGGTTTGGTCGGCGGTCAGGTCGGCGGTGTCGATGGTGAGGTTGGCGAGACGTCGGTAGAGGGGATGGCGCTTTTGGAAGCGGAGCTGGGCTGCGGCGGGGTCGGCGAGGACAGGGCGGGCGATGTCCTGCAGCATGCAGCGGTCGAAGAGGGTGGGGAAGGGGGCGTCGAGGAAGATGGTGAAGGTGGCCGGGGTTTGTTCGAGAAGGAGGCGGTTGGTGAGCTCTTCCGGCGTGCCGCCGCCGAGGGCGAGGACGGTGTTGTTCTGGCCGAGGGCAGAGGCGAGGGCGGTGGATTCGAGACGGCGGAAGTGAGCTTCGCCGTGTTGGGCGAAGAGATGGGGGATCGTGGCTCCGGTGCGGGCCTCGAGGTGGGCGTCGAGGTCGAGGAACTGCCAGTTGAGGCGGGCGGCGAGGAGGCGGCCGATGGTGGATTTGCCTGCTCCCATGAAGCCGGTGAGGACGAGGCGGCGGAGATGAGCGGGCGCGAGGGTGGGGGCGGGCTCGTTGGTGGGCATGGGTTCACGGTGAGTCTGGGCTTCGGTCTTGTTGAGGGTCTGGGTTTGGGTTTCGGGTTCGGTGGACGTCATGGCCTCTCCTTGCAAGTGTTGCGTGAAAATGAAAGAGCCGCAACCTTTTTGGGCTGCGGCTCGGGAAGATCGATGACTCTGAAGGTTCTAGGTGGGTTCAGAGATGCATGCGAGGACTCCGCTGGCCGCTGGGTTGCGCCAATAGCAGAGGGTAAAGCACGTAAATGAGTTGCGGCTCGACATGCTGGAAACAAGGCTACAACGGGGGTGGGGGAATTGCAAGGGTTGGGTTGGGCTGACGCCTTCGGCGGCCTGGGGGTTGGGACGGTGGTGGTTCCGGCTGATCCGGCCGTCCCGCTGCCGGTTTTGCTCGTCTCCTTCGAGCAACTTCTCGATCAGGAGGGCGACGGCGGAAGCAGTTGCAAAGGGGACGGCAATCATTCGCTCGCTTCGTCCTTTGGACTTCGCTCGGGCCCTTCGACGATGCTCAGGGCAGAGCGGTGGCCGCTTCGCGGCGGCTGTCTTATAGCGCGATTAAAGTCGCGCCCTTTCCATCCATTACTTCAGCACTCAACTGAAACCTTGCTTTTCAAACGATTACTCTCCCCGGGCCGTCCAGCCTTTCTGTGATGTTTCTTTGCGGCATTCTTTCGGAAAAAAGGATTGCGGGTCTGGTCTCGCGGGGTTGGCTCGTGAATGATGGACAGGTAAAGGAGGAGGCGCATGGTGGCGACGAAGAAGGAGACGGCCAAAAAGGGGGCTGCCAAGAAGGCAGGGGCGGCGGACAAGGTGGCGTTGTATGACAAGCTGATTGCGACGCGGCCGGAGATTGAACGGAAGGGCGATGCGAATCCGTACACGGCGGTGAACGGGAATATGTTCACGATTCTGCTGGGGTCGGAGAGGCTGGGGATTCGGCTGCCGGAGGAGGAGCGGGCAAAGTTTCTGAAGAAGTATGGAACAACGCTGCTGGAGGCTTATGGCGCGGTGATGAAAGAGTATGTCGCGGTGCCGGATGGCTTGCTGGGGAAGACGAAGGAGTTGGCGCGGTATCTGGATTTGAGTTGTGAGTATGCGGGAACGCTGAAGCCTAAGGCTTCGTCCAAGAAGAAGTGAGGGCTGGCTGTTGGACGATGTGTGCGGGTCCGTCTGAAAGCGCCCCGTGGAGAGTTTGACGCGAGCTTTCAGCCCGCAAACGCAGCTTCAAATCTAACCTGAGGCTCCGCCCCAGGCTACAGAATCGCGGGCCTTCAGCCCGTTACTCTTCACTACCTCAGCGACGGTTTAGCGACGATGAGCTGTCGCTTAGATGGGCGCACAGGTTTTAGATGGGGCTACCCCAGCCGTCGGCGGCGGGTGAGGTGGAGGGCTCCGGCGATGAACCCATATTCTCACAGCAAGGACTATTCTCTTGCGGGGAGATTTGCGACTGCCGGGTCGCGGTGGGGCGGATTATTTCTGTGCGGCTATAAGTTTTGCCAGTTATCGGAGTGGCGCAGCTTTCATAGACTGATCAGTCTTCACTGGCAGGCGTGATTACGGGATGTGGGGTGACAGATGGAACGGTCAGGTACTGCGTGTTGTTTTACGGCGTGTCACTGGCAGAATGCAACGTTAAGAAAAATGGCAAGGAGGAGCTAATGACGCACTCAAGACTTCGGGCACTATGGCTTTTGTTGATTCTGTTGCCGGGCACAGCCTGCAAGAAATCTGGTTCGGGAGCGGCAGCCCCGGCTGACAGCAGGGTGCCGGCTGATGCTCCGGCTGCTGCCCCCGCTACTGCCCCGACTGGTGCTCCGGGTGGAGCAACGGCTGCTGCCCCGGCAGCCCCCAGTGGGCCGCCGCCTCCGTTTTCTGCGGCCCAGAAGCTGGGGATGTTTGTGTACCCCAAAAACAATCAGACCCAGGACCTACAACTCCGGGATGAGTATGACTGCTACGGCTCGGTTCAGCAGCAGACGGGAATCAACCCGGAGGCTGGCCCTCCGCCTGCCGCGACCGCGGCGGATGTGCAGGCTGCTGAAGAGCAGGCTGCGGCTAACGCTCCGCAAGCCAAGGGAGGACGAGCGAAGGGGGCAGCGAAGGGCGCGGTGGGCGGTGCGGTCGTTGGAGGGATCGTTGGCGATGCGGGTACGGGGGCGGCCGTTGGAGCGACGGTCGGCACGGTGCGGGGTGGACGACAGCAACGCGCGGCGAACGAGCAGTCCCAGCAACAGGCGTCCCAGGCGGCAGGGGCACAGGTGCAACAGCAATCCAACGAGGCCCAGGCGGCGTACAACCAGCAGATGAACAAGTTCAAACAGGGGTTTTCTGCTTGCATGGATGCGCGCGGATACTCAGTGAAATAAATCGAGGCGGGAGACGGCTTGCCGACAGGAATGGCCCATCCTTCGCGTAGAGACCGCGAAGATGGGCCATTGATGGGTGATGAAGTTTCTAGATGTTCTGGTTTTACACGGTCTGATTCTAGACAGTCTGGACGATGGGGAGATCGTCGTCGTCAACGCCCTGATGTTTGAGTTTGTCCTGGATGCCGTTCCAGACGGCGTCGCTGGGTTGCTCGGTAAGGTCGAAGAGGCTGCGGGCCTGGTCGGCGATGGCTTCGAGGTCGCGAACGAGGGCGGCGCAGTCGGGATTGTTTTTGAGGAAGGTCTGGAGACGCGGATCAGTGCTGACGTGGCCGTCGCCGTTGGCGAAGAAGTCGGGAAGATATTTTTCGAAGTCCGCCGGGGTCATGGTGTCGAAGTCGGGGAGCCTGGTGTCGTTCATACTGCCACCTCGTTGAAGCCAGCTGGCTGGGCAGACGGTTCCGGCTGGCGGAGGAGTTCGCGAAGCTTGAGGCGGGCTTTGTGCAGTTGAGACTTGCTGTTGCCGGTGGAGCACTCGAGCATGGTGGCGATCTCGTTGTGCTCGAAGCCTTCGACGTCGTGGAGGACGAAGACCATGCGGTAGCCGGGGGGCAGGGAGGCGACGGCGCGCTCGAGGGCGACACGGTCGACCGAGCCGGTGAGTTGGAGGTCGCGGCTGCCGAAGTCGCGCTTTGGGGCATCGTCTTCGGATGGGTTGATGGTCTCTTCGAGGGAGACGAGGTTGAGGCCTTTTTTGCGGAGGTGCATCAGCACCAAATTTACCGTAAGTCTATGAAGCCAGGTAGAGAATGCTGACTCTCCGCGGAAGCTGCCTATCTTGCGGAAGAGGTGCAGGAAGGCCTCCTGGGTCATGTCCTCGGCTTCGGAGACGTTGCCGAGCATACGGAGGCACAGGGTGTAGACGCGGCGTTTGTGGAGGGCGTAGAGCTTGGAAAATGCCTCCGCATCGCCATTTTTGGCCGCTTCGATTGCTTCTGCTTCGCCGGCGATGGGCGGATTTCGCTTGTATACGCCGGGAGTTGGGGTGTTTTGGGTCATTTGTAGGCCTTGGACGTCCATAGCTAGACTCCGGACTAGTTCGTCGTTCACCGTTAAGTTTTCGCCTGCTTTAAAGCCTACCGCAAACGGTTGTTGGGAAGTTGTCGCACGTAAGGTTGGAGGTATGCGAAGCAGGAAAGGTTGTGTGAGGGATTTCCTTTTAAGTGTTGAGGATGTGCGTCGGTGGGGATTTCCTGAAGGCGGGAAATATGTCAGCTGCGACCGCGCGAAATTACGGATTCTCTGGCTGGTTGAAAAACAGATGTGAATCAAGAGCCGATGAAGCGGGCGTAGAGGGAGCGTGCGAGCGTGATGTCAGTGGTGCCCTGGATTAGGGCGCGGCCGTCGGGGAAGAGGGTGATCGTGTGTGGAGCGCGCTCGAAGCGGAGGAGGAGATTGTTGAACCGGACGGCTCCGTGGGGGCTGAGGCGGTCGCGCATGGCGGCGAAGTCGACCGGGCGTTGGTGCTCGTGGATCTGGACGGAGTTGCGGCCGCAGAGGGTGATGTGAGGGCGGCCTTCGCCGGCAAGGTGCGAGAAGATGCGCTGGCCGCAGACGGGGCAGGCGGGGTTGGGGGTACTGGTGTTGATTTCGCTGCGCTCGTTTGACCATAGGTCGTGGGAGAGGAGGGTTCGGCGCATGAGGTGGGGCTGGTTGGTGAGGAGTTTGAGGGCTTCGGTGGCCTGGATGGAGGCGGCGAGGTTGACGGCGGTGGAGAGGATGCCGGCGGTGTCGCAGGTTTCGACCGGGCCGGTGGGAGGCTTGGGGAAGATGCAGGAAAGACAGGCCCCAGGGTTCAGGGTCCAGGGTTCAGAGTGCGGGGCGTTTGCTGAACCCTGGGCCCTGGACCCTGGACCCTGCTTCGGGAGGATGTTCATGGTGGCGGCGTAGGCGCCGATGGCGGCGGCGTAGATCCAGGGTTTGGATTGCTGGACGGCGTAGTCGTTGATGAGATAGCGGGTTTCGAAGTTGTCGGTGGCGTCGAGTATGAGGTGGGCAGGGGCGAGGAGCTCGTGGATGTTGGCGGGGACGAGGTCGTTGATGTGGGCCTGGACGGCGATGGTGGAGTTGAAGAGGGCGATCTTGCGGCGGGCGGCTTCGGCTTTGGGGAGGGAGTCGCGGGCGTCGGCTTCGTCGAAGAGAACCTGGCGCTGGAGGTTGGAGGGCTCGACGAAGTCACGGTCAATGAGGGTGAGGGTGCCGACGCCGGCGCGAGCGAGGAGTGAGGCGGTGACGGCTCCGGTGGCGCCGACGCCGACGATGGCGACGTGGGCGGAGCGAAGCAACTGCTGCCCTTTGGCCCCGATGCCGGGGAAGAGGATCTGGCGGGAGTAGCGGTCGTGATCGGTGATGGGAGAGGGAGTCGAGGTGGTGGGGTTGCTGATCTGGATGCCGGGTTGCGGTTCCTGCACAGACGCGAGGACGGTTGGGATGGGATGCTTTGACATGATGATGGCCGCGTCCAAAGGAGGCCGCTCTTTCGTAGTATAGGGAAGGATGCATGCTCGGGGAACGGGCCCACACTCCAGCAACAGCTTTCGGCATCCAACGGGACCAAGGAGCCTGGCGCAGGCGGCAGGCGGTAGATGCAGGCGGTTGCGTCTGACATCGTCAAGAATTTGCAGGGGTTCTCAATCAGAACAGGATGACGGGTGGTTTTTTGGGTCAGAGGCAACGAGGTCGCGCGCGAGGAGGACGAAGGGTAAGGTGCGGGCGTGCGTCGGCGGCCTTGTGGACTGGCATGTTGATGATGGCGGGGGTGGCGGGGGCGCAGGTGGTGCCCTCTGCTCCAACGCCTGCGCGTGCTCCGGCTGCGGCTCAGAGCGGAACGGACGCTGCTCCACCGGCACAGGCGCAACAGAGCCCCGTGGCGGCAAAGGGCAGCGCGGCGCAGACGGCTGATTCCGGACTGACCACGACGGTGTGGGAGTGGAAGGGACTGCGCGTCGACAAGATCCTGTTTGAAGGCGTGACATTTGATGAAGCAGATACGCTGCCGAAGGAGTTGCCGCAAAAGGAGCGGGCGCCGCTCGATCCGCAGGAGGTGCGTGCGAGTATGCGGCGATTGTTCGCGAGCGGGCGCTATCGCGATATTTCGGTTCGCGGGGTGCGGCAGGGGGATTCGGTCACGTTGATCTATACCGGCGTGGAGCGGTACTACGTGGGGCGCGTGACGATCGAGGGAGTGAAGGTCGACCGGCTGGTCTCGCTGCTGGAGTTTGCGACAAGGCTTTCACCGGGAACGGCCTTCAGCGAATCGCAGATTCCGGCCGGGGCAGAGGGAATCAAGGAGATGCTCGAGCAGCAGGGATATTACGAGTCCACGACGTCAGTTAAGTCGCAGATCGATCCTGCGGGCGACCAGGTAAATGTAACGTATACGGTTTCAATTGGGCCGCGGGCGCGGGTAGGGAAGGTAACGCTGGAGGGTGCCGACGCGGGTGTGACGCTGGAGGAGTTTCGCAAGAAGGGAAAGCTGAAGCAGGGCAGCCGTGTGAGCCGGGACACGACGAGCAATGCGCTGGAGCGGCTGCGAAAGCTGTACCAGAAGAAGGATCGCCTGGAGGCGACGGTGACGCTGGAGAAGGAGACCTACGACAAGCCGCGACAGGAGGTGGACTATCAGTTTCACGCGAACCAGGGACCCGAGGTGAGGGTGTCGGTGGAGGGCGCGAAGATCTCGAAGAGCCGCCTGCATTTGCTGGTGCCGATCTACGAGGAGGGGACGATCGATAACGATCTGCTGAACGAAGGAGTCTTCAATATTCGGGACTACCAGCAGCAGCAGGGGTACTTCGATTCGACGGTCGATGTGAAGGTGATAGGTCAGGATACGTCTTCGGAGAGCGTGGTGTTCACGGTGGATCGCGGAGAGAAGCACAAGGTGGTCTCGGTGGATCTGAAGGGAAATAAATACTTCTCCGATGATCTGCTGCTGGAGCGGATGCGGGTGCAGAAGGCGGACTTATACCAGAGGAGCGGGCGGTACAGCCCCGCGCTGGTGTCGGGTGATGTGACAGCGATCCAGTCGTTGTATCGCGCGAATGGATTCGATCAGGCAACCGTGACCACAGATGTGAAGGATACTTCCACTGACGCGAATGGAAAGCCGTTGAAAGTGGCGGAGATCGCGGTGACCTACACGATCGTTGAGGGGCCGCAGCAGAAGTTCGGCACGGTGTCGCTGAACGGGGTGGATTCCGGCAGGATGAAGGAAGTGAAGGAATTGATGAATACGCAGCCGGGGCAACCGTTTTCGCTGGCGACCCTTTCCGGCGACCGGGATACGGTGTTGCAGTACTACCTGGCTCACGGCTTCGACCAGGTGAAGGTGGACCTCCGGCAGGCGAAGGAGGCAGAGGGATCGGATAAGACGGATGTGTCGTTGAATGTGACGGAGGGGCAGCAGGTGTTCGTCGACCGCGTGCTGCTGTCGGGCGTGGAGAAGACCAGGCCAAAGACGGTCGAGTCGCAGATCCTGGTGCATCCGGGCGATCCGCTGGACCAGACGGCGTTGTTGCAGACGCAACGGAATCTGTACAACATTGCGCTGTTCAACGAAGTGATCGCGGCGGTGCAGAATCCGCAGGGCGACGCTCCGGAGAAGAATGTGCTGCTGCAGTTGACGGAGGCGAAGCGATGGAACGTGACGTATGGGTGGGGTTTCGAGGCGCAGACGGGGACGCCGCAGTCGGGCATGATCTCGGAGGCGTCGTGCATCCAGTTAATGATTAATCCGTGCAACAAGCTTTCGCAGGAAGGCAAGGCAGGAGTTAGCCCGCGGGTTTCGCTTGACGTGTCGCGGATCAATCTTCGCGGCACCGACGACTCGCTGACGCTGCACTCGTCGTATGGATTGCTGGAGCAGGTGGTTATCCTGACGCTGCAAAATCCTCACTTGTATGGGCACCCGAACGTGTCGGCGGCGATTTCGGGAGGGTATTCGAACATTCAGGATATTTCGACGTTTAAGTCGTCGACGCTGCAGGGAGATTTTCGCATCACGCAGAGATTGAGGCGGCGGGATACGTTCATCTACGACTTTCTCTATCGGCGCGTGGCGGTCGATCCGAACAGCCTGCAGGTTTCGGCGGACCTGATTCCGCTGCTGTCGCAGCCGGTGCGTGTAGGGGGCCCGAGCGTGACATGGTTTCACGATACGCGGTTGCCTGGGCCGCTGGATGCGGTGAGGGGCCAATACACGTCGCTACAGACTTTTCTGGCCTCTTCGAAGTTCGGATCGCAGACGGACTTCTGGAAGATCGATGGAACGAACTCGACGTACTATCAGTTCGGAAAGGCGAAGTATGTCATTGCGCGGAACACGCGTATTGGGTATGAGAAGTCGTGGGGAGTGAATCCCTATGCGGGAAACCAGGCCTGCCTGAATCCGGATCCGCAGGGCAACGATCTGTTGAATACGAACCCGAGTTGCATCGCGGTTCCGTTGCCGGAGCGGTTGTATGCGGGCGGCGCCAACTCGCTGCGCGGGTTCCCCATCAATGGCGCTGGGCCGAGGGACTTGCAGACGGGATTTCCAGTGGGCGGGACGGCGGCGTTTGTGAATACGCTCGAGTTTCGGATGCCGGCGCCGACGCTGCCCTACGTGGGCAACAGCGTGAACTTCGTTCTGTTTCACGATATGGGCAATGTGTTTCAACTGGCGTCGCAGATGTTTCCGAGTTTTCTGCGTTTCACTCAGCCGGATAAGCAGACATGCGCGAATGTGTCGGGAAGTATCGGGACGTGCAACTTCAATTATTTCTCTCATGATGTGGGGTTGGGGGTTCGGTACAAGACGCCTGTGGGGCCGATTCGACTGGACTTCAGCTATAACCTGAATCCGCCGGTGTATCCAGTGATTTATGACTTCGACAATAATCCCCCGCATGAGGCGCAGGGCAGGCATTTCAACTTCTTCTTCAGTATTGGAGAGAGCTTCTAAATGGATTCGATGGCGCAGACAACGGCAGGGCGGTGGCTGAAGGGCGCGGTTGCGTTCCTTGTGATCCCTGTGGCGATGCCTGTGCTGATGGCGGGACGGTTGTGGGCGGGGCAAGCTGCGCCTCCACAGACAACGACACAGGCCAGCGGTGCTGCTTCGGTTCCTGGCGCGAACGCCGTTCAAGAGCAGGGAGTGGTGCTGGACCGTTTGCTTGTGGTGGTGAACGAGGACGTAATTCTGGAGAGCGATGTGGACGAGGAGCGACGGTTTGAGGAGGTTCAGCCCTACCGCTCGGCCCCTGTGTTCTCACGAGAGAGGATCATCGAACGGCTGATTGATCGGACACTTATTTTGCAGCAGGCGCTGCTGGAGCCCGCGGATGCCGTCTCGGATAGGGACCTGGATGCACAGCTGGCTACGTTGCGGAGGGATATACCGGCGTGCAAGCAATATCGCTGCGAGACGGCTGAGGGCTGGAAGAAATATCTGGGCGATCATGGTTTTACTGAGGAGGAGTTCAGCGCGCGGTGGAAGCTGCGGATTCAGCTGCTGAAGTTTATCGAGGTACGTTTTCGAAACGGGATCAGTATCACCGACGACGCGATCAAGACGTATTACGAGAAGTCGATGCTGCCGGAGTATGCGAAGCGGAACGTGACGCCGCCGCCGCTGGAGACGATCAGGAAGCGGATTGAAGAAGTGCTGTTGCAGCAACAGGTTGGTGCGCTGCTGCAGGACTGGCTAAAGTCGTTGCGGGCGCAGGGCAGCGTGCGGATCCTCATGCCGGGTGAGGTGACACCGTGAGCGATCTGGAAAAAAAAGTACTGGAGACGAAGGAGCGGATAGAGGAGAAGGTTGCAGAAGAGGTTGCGAAGGTGAAGCGTTCCCTGGCGACTCGGATGGGGCGCGCGATCGCGTTGACCGTGATTGGATTTGTGGTGCTAGTGGCGGTTTTGTTTTTTACGTTTGCGTGGTACTCGACGACGGATGATTTCAACCGGCGGGTTGGAAATGCAGTGGTGAATACCCTGCAGGATGCGACGGGAGGAAGAGTCGAGTTGGGGAGGGTGCGTTTCGATCTGCGGCACCTGGCGGTCGAGGCTGATGGTTTGGTGATTCATGGTCTGGAGGGGCCGGGTGAGGCTCCGTATCTGGCGGTGGACAAGATTGAGCTTCGACTGGAGCTCTTGAACCTTCTTTCCTATTCGGCGGGGGCGGGTGTTGCGTCGCATGTCCGGTTGAGCTATCTCGAGGTGACCCACCCGCAGTTTCATCTGATCGTCGACAAGGACGGGAACACGAATCAGCCTAAACCGAAACATCCGAGCACGAGCAAGACTCCGTTGACCGATACGTTGCTCGACCTGAAGGCACATCAGGTAGTGCTCGCCAATGGCGTTGCACTCTTGAACAATCGCGCGATTCCATTCGACCTGGCGGCGCGGGATTTGAGCGCCGAGGTGCACTACATCGTTTCGACGGACCGCTACGGAATGACGGTCGACCTGAAGGATCTTCGGACGAAGCTTGCAAAGCAGGCGGAGGCGCAATCCGCGCTGCATCTGGGAGCGGAACTTGGACGGGATGCAGTCGACTTGCAGCACTTTGAGTTCACGAGTGGAAAGAGCTCGAAGCTGGAGGCGACGGGAGGTCTCAAGCATTTTGCCAAGCCGGAGTGGCAGGCGGCGGTGAAGGGTTCGCTGGAGTTGAAGCAGCTGTCGGTACTGGCGAATGTGGATGGGTTGAATGCCGGAACGGTCAATCTGGATCTGAAGGGGCATAACTGCACGACGACGCCGGCCGAGGCGCAGAAGCATCCGCCGTTCTGGCGACGAAGCCACCCGCAGGAGGCGGCCAAGCCGCCGCGTCCATTGCCGCCGGATCCGGACTGCGTGGCGGGATATCTACTGGTGGGGACGGCGAAGATTTACAAGGCTTCTTACAAGAATGAATACGTTCGGCTGCATGATGTGGATGGCAGCGCGACGCTGCATGTGACGCCGACGGAGCTTTTGCTGACGGCGTTGACGGGCTATCTGCCGGGCGGGGGGAGCGCATCTGGAGAGCTGCGTATTGCGAACTGGCTTGGCGAGGTGCCGCCGAAGGATGTTGCTGCGAGCTCCCCGACGACAAAGGCTGCGGCGACGACGGCCAACACGACGGCGAAGTCGGTTGGCGCGAAGCCTCCAATTACGAACACGAAGGTGCCGCAGGTGCAGACGGCGCATGCTTATCTGACTGCGACGCTGGCCAAGATTCCGCTGCGAACGATTATGGATGTGACCGCGCCGGAGCACTATGGCGATCTGGGGTTTGATACTGCAGTGAGTGGGCCGGTGAAGGTGGAGTGGGGCGGACCGGCGAAGAACATTGCCGATACGGTGGAGGTGGATGGAAATTTGACATTTGCGCCGACGGGTGTGAAGCGGCAGGGCGCGTTGAACGATGTTCCGGTGACGGGGCAGACTCTCGCGCACTATTCGGGGAAGAACGAGACGGTGTTAATTCAGAAGATCACGCTGCAGATGCCGCAGACGAACTTTGAGGCGGCGGGCATCCTTGGGGTGGACGCGGGCGATCGGCTGACGGACCTGCGGGTTGACCTGACGGTGCGGGACTTGTCGGAGTACAACCAACTGCTGACGACTTTGGACCTGGAAGGAAATGGAAAGAGAGGTACGGCTGCGATTCCTGTGGTGCTGCATGGTGCGATGCAGTTCAACGGGACGGCGAGGGGAAAGATTGCGGACCTGGATGTGAAGGGACACCTGCAGGCGACGAATGCGGAGTTCGCGCTGGGAACGACGGATGTGCTGATCGATTCGGTGGTGGCGGATGCGGAATATTCGCCGAATGAGGGCATCGTTGTCGTTAGCTCAACGATCAAGCGCGGGACCGCGGTGCTGAATGTCGAGGGGAAGATGGTGCCGCGGAAGGTGGTGGGGCGACGCGGGGTGGTGACGTACGTGTGGGATGACGGAATGACGATGGACGCGAAGGCGCAAGTGGCCAACGCGCAGATCGTGGATGTGTTGCAGATTGCCGGGCAGCAAGGGAAGGTTCCTCTGACCGGAACTATGGCGCTGAATGTAAATGCGGCGGGAACGCTGAGGAGTTTGAGTGGAGGCGGGCATGTCTCGCTGGCAAACGGCGTCGCCTATGGGGAACCGTATGAGTCGGCGGTGGCGGAGTTGACGGTGCAGGGGAAGGCTGTGGAGGCGAGCAACTTCGTGTTGAAGGTCCACGGGATGCAGATCGCCGGCAATGGCGGATATGACGTGGGAACCGAGCATCTGCATGGGCATGTGGAGGGACACAATATTCTGCTGTCGAAGTTCGTGACGGTGCAGCAGGCGAAGACGGATCTGGATGGAGTGGTCAGCGTTGTTGCGGACGCGAATGGAACGATGACGCAGCCGGGACTCAAGGCGAATCTGAAGATCACGAATGCGACTTATCGGGGACAAGGTATTGGCGAAGCGGTGATTGATGCACACAGCAATGAGGAAACGGTGTACTTCTCGGCGAATTCGACGCTGGTGGGCGCGAAGGTCGATGTCACCGGGCAGACGGGGCTAACGGGCGACTACCCGGCGCAGGCGAAGCTCACGTTCACGGGGCTGGATATCGACAAGCCGATGTCGATGTTTGGACCGGGGACGATGAAGGCGCAGTCAATGATCAACGGCGCGGTCACGGTACGTGGGCCGCTGAAGACCCCGAAGGCGCTGAGCGGAGATGCGGAGTTGAGCCAGGTGGGTGTGAAGCTGCAGGGCGTGGAACTGAAGGCAGTGGAGCCGCTGCGTGTAGGGCTGCGCGACGGTGTAGCAACGCTGGAACGGGTTCACATCACCGGGCAGGATACAGATATGCAGGCCAGCGGGACGGCGCAGTTATTTGGGTCCGGGGACCCGAAGGGCGGCAAGCTGGATGTGAAGGCAACAGGGAATGTGAGCATGGCTCTGCTGCATACGTTTGATAACGACATCATCTCGAGCGGCAAACTGGAGTTTACGGTCGGAGCGGGCGGGCGGGTGACGAACCCGGAGTTGACGGGCAGGGTGCAGTTCGACAAGGTGAACATAGCGATGGACGGGGTTCCGAATGGATTGAGCAATATGAACGGGACTCTGGTGTTCAGTGGAGATCGCCTGCAGGTGGAGAACCTGACGGCGACGACGGGTGGCGGCACGCTGAAGCTTGGCGGGTCGATTCGTTACCGGAACGGCGTCTACGCTGATCTGACTGCGACCGGCGATGTGGTACGGGTGCGTTTGTACGGGTTGAGTGCGACGGCGAATGCGAATCTGAAGCTACAGGGCGGGATGGAGAGTGCCTTGCTGAGCGGCACGATCCTGATGACACGGTTTGGAATTGGCCAGGATGTGGATTTTGCGGCGTTCGGATCACCGGGTACCGTGAGTGCGCCGCCTGATCCGAACGCTCCGGCGAACAAGATCCGGTTGGATGTGCGGGTGACAAGTGCGCCGCAACTGGACTTTCAGAACTCGTATGCGAAGCTGGCCGGGACGGTGGACCTCACGATTCGGGGGACTGCGGCGGTGCCGTCGGTGCTGGGGCGGATCGAGATCAACGAAGGAAGCGCGACGTTTGCGGGGCAGAAGTATCAACTGCAGCGGGGAGAGATTTACTTTACGAATCCGGTGCGGATCGATCCGATCATCGATCTGGATGCGACGGCGCAGGTGGAGAACTACGACATCACTGTCGGGCTGCATGGTACGGCGACAAACCTGAAGCCGACGTACCGGTCGGAGCCACCGTTGAGCGAGACGGACGTGTTTGCGCTGCTGGCATTGGGTCGGACGCAGGAGGAGGCGCAGCTTTATCAGGAACGGCAGGTGCAGCAGGGCACGGATCCGACGACGAGCGCGCTGCTTGGTGGAGCGCTGAATGCTACGGTGAGCAATCGGGTAGAGAAGCTGTTTGGCGTGGGCAGCGTGAAGATCGATCCGGCGTTTGTCGGAACGCTGGGGCAATCGTCAGCGAGGATCACGGTGTCGCAGCAGATTTCGCGGCAGATTACGGCGACGTTTGCGACGAACGTGAACACGTCGGCACAGCAGCTGATCCAGGTGCAGTACGATTTGAATCATAATAATTCGATTGTGGTGACCCGTGACGAGTCGGGCGTGTTCAGCATTGTTTATAAGCTGAGAAGGCGGTATCGGTAGACCGCTGCAAAGGCTGAAAGCGGCATCCTACATTGTGGGGCTCGTGACGATCCCGCTGCACCGTAAGGACAACTTCAGGAGGAATGATGAGCTGGATGACGACTGTGAGACGTGCGGGTTTGCTGGGCGTGACTGGAGTGCTGATGTTGGCCGGACCGGCAACGGCAATGGCGCAAGCCGGATCGAGCGATTCGCAAATTCAAGCGGATGTGACGAAGGCGCTCGATAACAAGAGATTCAAAGATGTGAAGGCGTCGGTGCAGAACGGTGTGGTGACGTTGACCGGAACGGTGGATCTCTACAGCGCGAAGCTGGACGCAGACAATCGGGCGCATCATCGCAAAAATGTGAAGGGGGTCGAGAACCAGATTACCGTTGCGGGGCCAATGGTCGAGGACACGACGCTGCGCGATAAGCTTGCGGAGAAACTGGCATACGACCGCGTAGGATATGGGACGACAGCGTTCAACGCATTTACGATTGGCGTGCAAAACGGCACGGTGACGTTGGGCGGAACGGCGTACGGTCCTTCGGACAAGGACTCGGCGCTGAGCCTGGTGGAGAACTATCCGGGCGTGAAGGACGTGGTCGACAACATTGAGGTGGCTCCGGTATCTCCGATGGACGACCAGATCCGGCTGGCCGAAGCTCGTGCGATCTATGGATTTCCGCAGCTGAATAAGTATGCGATCGATCCTGCGAAGCCGATCCGGATCACAGTGGTTAACGGAAATGTGACACTGTCAGGCGTGGTGGACTCGCAGGCGGATAAGGATGTCGCCAATATACGGGCAAATGGTGTTCCGGGCGTCTTCAAGGTGGTGAACAATCTTCAGGTGGTTGGTTCGCCGGAGAAGTCTGAGAAGGAAAGGGAAAAGGCTGAGAAATAGAACTGCAACAGCGGATCCCCATTCGACTTCGCTCAGGCAGGCTCTCCGGGGATGACAAAAAGAAAGGCAAGTGCAGGGGCAAAGGTATGTCAGCACCAGCCCAACTCTTTTACGATAGAGGAATGACATCGTTGTGGAGAAGTACGGTTGTAACGCTTGAGATGATCAAGTGGGAGCACTCTGTGTTTGCGCTGCCGTTTGCGTTGACGGGAGCGGTGCTGGCCGCAGGGGGCTGGCCGACGCTTCGGGTGCTGGGCTGGATCGTGGTTTGCATGGTGGCGGCGCGGTCGGCGGCGATGGCGTTCAATCGGCTGGTGGATGCGCGGCTCGATGCGGCGAATCCGCGGACAGCGATGCGGGCTCTGCCGGCGGGTACGCTGACGAGCGGGTTTGTCGGTGGATTTGTGATCGTGTCCGTCGCGGTGTTTCTGCTGGGTGCGGCGATGCTGAATCGGCTGACGCTGGAACTTGCTCCTGTGGCGTTGGTCGTGGTGCTGGTTTACAGCTATATGAAGCGAGTAACGCGGTGGTCGCATATGGTGCTGGGGCTTGCGTTGGGGATTGCGCCGTCTGCGGCGTGGATCGCGGTGCGGGGATCGCTTGACTGGCGCATCGTTGTGCTGACGGCCGCTGTGCTGCTTTGGGTTGGCGGGTTCGATGTGCTGTACGCGTGTCAGGACTTTGAACACGACCGCAGGGTGGGGTTGAATAGCGTGCCGCAGGCTTTTGGGATGGTGCCTGCGTTCTGGATCGCCCGAGCGATGCATGTGGGGATGTTGTTCATGCTCTGCTGGCTGGTAGTTCTGTTTGGATTGGGCAAGGTGGCGATGCTGGGAGTGGCAGTGGTGGCGATTCTGCTGCTGTATGAGCACTCGATTATTTCGCCTAAAGATCTGCGGCGAATGAATGCGGCGTTCTTTACGTTGAACGGGGTGATCTCAGTCTTGTTCTTTGGATTTGTTGCTGTCGATGTTTTGATGCGCCGTTAGAAGGCCCGCCGAGAGGGCGGGCCTTCAGGGGAGGGCATTCTTCGGTCGGTTAGCCGCGATGCTCACGTTTGATGTTGTCCAGCTTTTCGTTGACAGCGTTCTTAATGTTCTGCGCAGTTGTCGTGGCTTTTTCGCGCATGTTGTGTGCAGTCTCCTCGGCGCGGTCCTTCAAGTTTTCTCTCTCTGCGGCCGCTCTGACCTGTTTGTCATCGCTCACTACGCCGGCGGTATCTTTCGCGTTGCCCCAGGTTTCTTTTGCGACGCCCTTGATCTGCTCCGCGGCGCCGGCGTTGGCCAATTTCTGACTGCCGACAGCTTCGCCGACGCCCTGTTTGATTTTTCCTGCTACTTGGTCGAACTTGCCTTCAACTTTTTCGGTGTTCATAACGTAACTCCTTGGTGATTCGGGGAAGGCCGCTGATTATGCTGGTCAGACGGATTCAAACGACTCGTCTGCCAGACATGAGATTGAAGATGAGTACGATGACGGCGAGAACCAGCAGAATATGAATCCAGCCGCCCAATGTGTAGCTGCTGACGAGTCCCACGACCCAGAGGATGAAGAGGATAATCGTAATTGTCCAAAGCATTTTTGTTCTCCTAAACGATTGCCGGCTTTGTTTCCCCGGTTCGCAGTGATGTGGAGTACACGCGCATACAACTGGTAAGTTGCCGGTGGCGCGAGGGAGGTTGCCAATGAGAATAAAATATGAAGCGGTTGTCTCCGCGGGGATGAGGTATTTCGATTGAAGGTCGCGATTCAGGGGGAGTTAGGTTCGAACAGTCACATGGCGGCGGTCGAAATGCCGGGCACTCAGGGTGGTGGCCTCGAGATCATTCCCTGCACGGTATCGGCCCAGGTGTTGGCGAAGCTGGTTGCGGGTGAGGTCGATGCCGCTGTGCTGCCGATTGAAAACAGTCTGCATGGGTCGGTCGCCGAGCACTACGATCTGCTGCTCGAGTTGCCGGTGCGGATCGAGCGGGAGAGTCTGCTGAGGATCCGACACAATGTGATCGGGATGCCGGGGGTGAAGCTGGCAGAAGTGCGGAAGGTGATGTCGCACCCGGTGGCGTTGTCGCAGTGCCGGCGATTCCTGGCGGCACATCCTGAGATTGAGGTTGTGCCTTTCTATGACACAGCCGGGAGTGTGAAGCATCTGATGGCGGCTGGGTCGCGAGAGGTGGCGGGGATCGCTCCCGAACTTGCGGCGAAGGAGTATGGCGCGGAGGTGTTGGTGCCCGGAGTGGAGGACCATGCGGAAAACTACACGCGGTTCCATCTGCTGCGACGGGAGAATGCGGCAGCGGAGGAGGTTGTTGCGGATGCGGACAAGATGAGCCTGGCGTTCGCGGTCGATCACAGACCCGGAACGCTGGTGGCTGCGCTGGAGCGGCTGGCGCGTGCGGGAGTCAATCTGACGAAGATCGAGTCGAGGCCCGTGCCGGGGAGTCCGTGGGAGTACGTGTTTTATGTCGATGTGCGGTTCGATACGGCGGAGATGGCCGAGAGAGCGCTGGCCGCGCTGCGCGAACACTGCCGAATGCTGAAGGTGCTGGGGCGGTATCGAGCCGCTTAAGTTTCGAGCATCGGTTCGGATGGTGCCGGAGTTTGGAAGGCGGCGCGGTGGCGGTGGAGCAGCCAGAAGACGAATCCGTAAACGATAAGGCCGAAGGTGCAGGAGAAAAGCAGCAGTGCCGAACTATAAGCGACCGGAGGCGGAAACTGGCCTTGCATCAACGGTATCGATTGCATGATTTGAGCCGTGTAAGTGTTCAATCTGGATTGATACCAGGGCAAGGCGAGCATAGCCAGGTTGCAGAAGCCGAGGAGGAGAAATGCGATGGTCAGCAGACGGGCGGATTCTTTGAGGCGTAGAAGGCCGTATCCGGCAAAAGAGGCGAGGGCGGTGAAGGCTACGTAGAGAATATGGGAGACCTTGGGTGGAAGGATGAATCCCAAAAAGAATGCGGGAAACGGGAGGAAAATGCAGAGCAGGCAAAAGACCGCACCGAGGAGAAGAAAGCCGGCGACGATTTTGATGGCCGGGGGCACGGGGTCCGGAGTTACGAGGGTGTCGATTGGGGAAGGGATCCGGAATTTGGCAATGGAAAAGAGTTCGCGGATGGACCGGAGGTTGAAGTAGATGAGCCACCAGACACCGACAGCCGCGACGATTAGATAGAAGGCGACTATGACGAAGGAGACAATAGAGAAGATGTGCCGGTCGACATTGGGCTGTTGGGCGGCGAGGTTTGGGAGTATGGTGCGGCTCACGAGGGTGCCCATCGCGGCGAAGAGACTCAGAATCGTAATGCCTCCGCCGATAATCAGGATGGAGTAGCGGGCCCAGGAGCGGAGGCGTAGGATTCCGATTATGGTCAGGATCGCCCAGGTGGCGAGCGCGACATAGAACAGGGCCACCGCCAGCATCAGGTAGAGGAAGAAGTGTTGGGTGGTAAATGGCGTAGTTGCGATGTTGGGACGATGGTCGGCAAATATGCCGACAAAAACCATGAAAGCGGCCGTGAGGATAAAAAAGAGCGCGGCCAGGCTGAGCACAATAGCCGAGAGAATGAGTCCAATAGGTCGTTTCATCGCCGGGTCAGTTTAGCCTCTTCAGGGAGCCGGGCCAGAAGATTATTTTGCTGGTCCTATTCCGGCGACACCCGATCAGGCTGATCTCTCAGGCTTGAGGTTGATGGAAAAGGGGTTATGGCCGATGACTAAGGGTACCAGCTCGTTTTGCGTGAAGCGCAGAGTTTGCGACCAGATGAAGACCTGCTGCATCGAATAGTGGATAATCTGATAGAGGTACACTCAATGCCAAGCGATTTTGTAAGTGTAATTCAGCCGACAGCAGCAAAAAGCGCCGAGGAAACCGGCTCCGCGGGGTCTGGGAAACGGCCTGCTCCCGTGTTGCCCGTTCGGGATACTGTTCTGTTCCCGCATGCCGTGCTGCCTCTGACGGTGGGGCGTGAAAGCTCGATCCAGCTCATTCAGTCGCTGGGCGAGGAGAAGACGATTCTGGTGGTGGCGCAGCGGGATGCGCGGCAGGATTCGCCACAGGCGGCGGATCTTTATGCCATCGGCACCCGGGCGACAGTGCACAAGGTCGTCAAGATGCCAAACCAGAGCCTTTTCGTATTTACCGAGGGCAATGAGCGCGTACATCTCAATGAGTTTGCCCAGCTGACGCCGTTCATGACGGCTGAGTATGAGGCGATCACCGATGTCGAGCCGCAGCAGTCGCCGGAGGCGGAGGCGCTACAGCGGAATGTGGTGAGCCAGTTCCAGCAGATTGTGACCTCTTCGCCGACGTTGTCGGACGATCTGCAGACGATTGCGATCAATATCGATGAACCCGGGCGGTTGGCGGACTTTATTGCGTCGTCGCTGCCGTTTTTGACGACGACCGACAAGCAGGAGCTGCTGGAGACCCCGGATGTTTCGGCCCGGCTGGAGCGCATCAACAAGCACCTGGCGAAGGAGCTTGAGGTGCAGCAGCTGCGGAACAAGATTCAGACCGAGGTGCAGGATTCGGTGCAGTCGTCGCAGCGGGACTACTATCTGCGCGAACAGTTGAAGGCGATCCAGAAGGAATTGGGCGACGTCGACGATACGCAGAAAGATATCGCCGAGCTGAAGGAGAAGATTGAAAACGCCGGGATGCCGGAGGATGTGAAGAAGGACGCGTTGAAGGAACTTGGGCGTCTGAGCCGGATGAATCCTGCAGCGGCGGACTATTCGCTGACGCGGAACTATGTGGAGTGGCTTGCCGTGCTGCCGTGGTCGAAGACCTCTGCGGGCGAAGTGGACATTCTGAAGGCGAAGGAGATTCTCGACGCAGATCACTATGGTTTGAAGAAGGTGAAGGATCGCATTCTGGACTATCTTTCAGTGCGGCGGTTGAAGCCGGATATGAAGGGGCCGATTCTGTGCTTCGTTGGGCCTCCGGGTGTGGGCAAGACCTCGCTGGGACGTTCGATTGCGCGGGCGCTTGATCGGAAGTTTTCGCGAATTTCGCTGGGCGGTATGCATGATGAGGCGGAGATTCGCGGACATCGGCGCACGTACATCGGCGCGTTGCCCGGGCAGATTATTCAGCACTTGAAGCGGGTTGAGGTGAAGGACCCGGTGTTCATGCTGGATGAGATCGATAAGCTGGGGCGTGACTTCAGGGGAGATCCTGCGAGTGCACTGCTCGAGACGCTGGACCCGGAGCAGAACAATACGTTCCGCGACAACTATCTGGATCAGCCGTTTGATTTGAGCAAGGTGCTGTTTATCTGTACAGCAAACCAGCTGGATACGATTCCCGGTCCGTTGCTTGATCGTATGGAGATCATCGAGCTGACCGGTTACACGGAAGAAGAGAAGGTGAATATCGCCATCCGATACCTTATTCCGCGGCAGGTCAAAGAGAACGGGATTACAACAGAGCAGATCGAGTTTCCGAAGGACAGTGTTCATCTGATAGCGCGGCATTACACGCGCGAGGCTGGCGTTCGTAAGCTTGAGCAGCAGATTGGGACGGTGTGCCGCAAGGTCGCGCGCAAGATTGCTGAGGGGCATACGGAGAAGGTGGTGATTACTCCGGAGATCGTGCATGAGTTTCTTGGCGGTATCAAAGTTCGCGTGGATACCGAGATTGCGGAGCGCACCAAGCGGGCTGGCGTTGCTGTTGGCCTTGCGTGGACACCGGCGGGCGGCGATGTGTTGTTCATCGAAGCGAACCGGATGAAGGGCAAGGGCGGCTTCACGATCACCGGGCAGATCGGCGATGTGATGAAGGAGAGCATGCAGGCCGCGTTGACCTGGGTGCGCTCGAATGCCGCGTCGTTAGGGCTTGATGAGGACTTTACGAAGGATACGGACCTGCATATTCATGTGCCTGCGGGGGCGATTCCAAAGGATGGTCCTTCGGCGGGCGTGACGATGGCGACTGCGCTGGTGAGTCTGTTGACGAATACGCCGGTGCATCCGCTGACGGCGATGACGGGCGAGATTACGCTGAGCGGCAATGTGCTGCCGGTTGGCGGAATCAAGGAGAAGTTCCTGGCGGCGAAGCGGGCCGGCGTGCGGGATGTGATTCTGCCGACGGACTGTAAGCAGCAGGTAGATGAGGACTTAGCGCCGGACCAGATCGAGGGTGTGACGATCCATTACGCCACTCGGATTGAGGATGTGCTGGCGGTTGCGCTGCCGAAGACGCACTGGAGAAAAGGTGAACGATGAGGTTGTGCGGGAAGAGGTTATTCACGCCGGCGTGTAAGGCGACTTGATTCTGAGATGCATTGAGACGGATGCGGTTCGGCTTTTGCCGGGCCGCATTTTTTTTGTGCGTGGTGGAATGACGTTTTTTCAGGGGGTTTGTGGGAAAAACGGTGTTTCCTGGCTGGTTTTTTGTGGTGAAGTTGTGGTGAGTTGCGTGGTAATCGTGGTGTTTTGACGGCTGCTTTTTGGCGTCTAAAAATACGCCACTGCTTTCGGATTTATTTTTGCTCAGGTTTTGTTTTTTTGTGAGGCGATTGGGATGATGACGATCGGGCATTCGACGCTGGAGATGGAGGCTTTCCTGCGGGCGCTCAGGGAGAACGGGTGCACGACGCTGGTGGATGTGAGGCGGTTTCCGGGGTCGAGGCGGCATCCGCAGTTTGGGCAGGACCGTTTGTTTGCTGCGTTGCACGAGGCTGGAGATTCGGGCGCTGTGGCGGGAGGGGCTGGGCGGGCGAAGAGTGGCGACGCCGGACAGCGTGAATACGGGGTGGAGGAACGAGAGTTTTCGAGGGTATGCGGACTATATGCAGACCACTCACTTTGCAAATGAGATTGAGTGGCTGATGGCTCTGGCGGACTTCGATTTCGCGGTGGTGATGTGCGCGGAGGCGGTGCCCTGGAGGTGCCACCGGTCGCTGATTGGAGACGCGGTGCTGGCGCGCGGCGGGGTGGTGGAGGATATTTTTGTTGAGGCGGATGGGAGGAGTTCGCGCCGGCCACATGAGATGACAGAGTTTGCGCGGGTGGAGGGGGCGAAGGTCTGGTATCCGGGGGAGACGACGCTGTTTGTCTAGGCGAAGTGCGGTTCCTGTTGATGGCAGAGAAAACTTGCGCGGTCGGGATGACGAATTAGGTTTAGAGGCGGCACTTAGTAGTGCCCGTGGGTTAGTTTCGATGGATTGGCGAATCTTCTTATGAGGTGGCTCATCCAAAATAGCCACGAGGATAGCCATGAGCGAAGTGCGCCAGTTTGTGCATCGGCCGACGGGGTCGCTACGACGTTATGTGCGCGAGATTCTTTGGGTTCGCTCGGAGCGTCCACGGGTGCAGCTTTTGTTGCCGGAGACTGCACTGACGCTTGTGTTGCGGCAGACCGGTGGGGCATCGCTCGATAACGAGAATCTTCCCTGCGCGGTTGTCTCCGGCCTGCAGAAGCGAACTCGCATGGTCGAGCACGCTGCGGGCTCTTCGCTGGTTATTGTCCGGTTCACTGAGGTTGGCGCGCCGGCTATACTGCACGATCGCGCGGACCGTCTTTATGACCGGACGATTGCGCTCGATGCGGTGCTGCCGCGGCAGAAGATCGATCGCATACAAAACACGCTTGCGGATGCGCGTGAGACGCGATTGCAGATTCCGAGGTGGAACGCTTTCTCACCAGCCAGATTCATGCATGGAACGTTCATGCCTGGAACGGAGGCTCTGTGCGGGAGATCTCGCCGCAGATTGAGGCGGCGGTCGAGATGATCCGTAACTCGGGCGGGCGGTCATCGATTGCGGCGGTTGCGCGACGTGTCGCCATGAGCCAGAGCACTCTGGAGAGACACTTCCGTGCAGCAGTGGGTGCGTCGCCAAAGAAGCTCAGCCGCCTGGCGCGTTTGCAGCATGTCTGCCGGTTGTGGGACAGGGGGAAGAGTCTTACGGAGATTGCGTTTGAGGCTGGATACAGCGATCAGCCGCACATGGTGCATGACTTCCGGCTCTTCACCGGGATGTCGCCGGAGGAGTTTTTTCGCGGCACCTCCCCGCGCAATCTGCCGACTTTTTACAAGTAGCAACGGGGCCTCACTTCGCTACCTTCGAGGAATGAGATATTCACTTCGCAGTGCCAGCATCCCAACTCAACGTTTCGTCGCTCAGCGCGGCCTCGGGGGAGGCCTGTTCCGGTTTGCGCTACTGCTGTGCGTCTTCGTTTTCTGCTGGAACCTCCACGCGCAGACCATCAACCCACAGGAGAAGACGATGAAGCACTATGCCCTGTTGTTCCACACCTCACGCACGCTGACTCCCGAGGAGCAAAAGCAGCGCGCGTTGGACATTGCAGCCTGGGTGAAAGGTGTGACGGAGATGGGAGTTACGCTCGATCCCCGGAGTCTTGGGGAGACGGCGGCGAACTTTTCCTTAGAGGGAAGCGAGATTGTTTCGCGTCCTGGGTCGAGCGATCCTGCGTTTTCCAATATTGTCTTTTTTGATTGCGCAAGCAGAGAGCAGGCTGTGGAGATTGCGCGGAGACACCCGGGTCTGCACTATGGCGTGACCGTTGAGGTGCGGCAGTGGACTTCGCCGCGGGAGATTGCGGCCAAACCGTAATTTTTCCCTTGATCAAAGTTTTTGTTTGGAGGATCTGAATGCTAAAGAAGGCAATCACTTATTGGATTGCGACTGGGTTCGTCGTGTGCATCATGACGATCTCGGGAGTGCTTGCGGTTGCGCATGCGCCGAGCATGATGGCGGCGCTGGCGCATCTTGGGTATCCGGGGTATTTTTCGAATCTCCTGGGCGTGGCGAAGCTGGTTGGTGTTTGTGTGCTGCTGGTGCCGGGGATGGTGAAGCTGAAGGAGTGGGCCTATGTTGGATTTGGCATCACGATCCTGAGTGCTTCTTATTCGCATCTGCTTTCGGGCGATGGAGTGGCGGCGGCGCTTGAGCCGTTGGTGACGTTCGCGGCGCTGGTGATCTCCTACGTTGCACGTCCCGCCAGCCGTAAATTTGTGACGCCGGTCTCGACTCCTGTTGCCGGCGGCGCAATTTCACGATCCGATGCGAGGTATTCCGATGCGCCCGGAACGACGTCGTTTGGTCGATGAGGCGAGGCTTGACGATGAGGAGACGTACAGAATGAAACTGGTCGTGTTGGGCGCTACGGGAGGCACCGGGCTCGAGATTGTTCGCCACGCTATCGACCATGGTCATTCGGTGACGGCGTTTGTTCGGTCGGCGGAGCGACTGAAGACGTTTGGCGATCGCATCACGGTGAGGCAGGGGAATCTGTTGAATGTTGGCGAACTGGAGCGAGCCGTTGGCGGTCATGATGCGATTCTGTCGGGATTCGGTCCTCGGGTGCCGATTGCGAAAACTGACGCGAACCTTCTGCGGAACTTCGCCACCGCCTTGACGGCTGCGATGCAGGGGGCCGGTGTTCGGCGCGTTGTGGTTGTATCTACGGCTTTCCTGTTCAGGGATTCGATTGTGCCGCCAACTTATCTTTTCGGCCGGTTGTTTTTTCCTGGTGTGGTCGTCGACGCTGCCGGGATGGAGCGAACGTTTATGGAGAGTGGTCTTGCGTGGACGATTGTGCGTCCGCCGCAACTCACCGATGGGCCGTTTACCGGTGAGTATCGAGTGCGGACAGGACATCTTCCTCGTCTTGGCTTCAAGATCTCGCGCGCGGATGTCGGTCATTCCTTCCTCAAGACCGTGGAGGATCGTGACTCGATCGGAAAGATTCTGGGCGTGAGCAATTGACGTCGATGGTGTCTCGACGTGGAGATGCAGATTACTGACGACCGATTTGAGCGGCCTGTGCCAGGGTAAGGTTTTGTGGGACGACGCGGATATTGGTGCGAACGGCGTCCTGATCCTGAGCGAGACTTTTGAGCATGAGGATGCGGCCATTGACGTGAACGCTGAAGCGGTCAGTCTTCCAGTTTTTGGCGTCGATCTGTTTGCGGGCGAGGCTGAAATGGCCGCCTTCATCGATGCGCCCAAGCATGCCAAAGCCGAACTGGACTGGATGGAGGATGCGGGCTTCAAGGGTGCAGAGTCTGTTTTCGGGTTGCTTTACGGAGACCGTGCCTGCCAACTCGTGAGCGACACGTTCCGAGTAGGAGGACGGCCGGAACTCGGGCTTGGGTTGAAAGGTAAAACGGGTGCAGCCGTTGACTTCGCCGTCCGAAGCGAGGACGTAGGCGGTGGAAAGCATCTGCATCAGTTGGGTAGCTCGCGTCTCGTCGTCCTTGTGTGCCTGGTTTTGCCGGCGGAACTCGTCGGGGTGGGAGACGAGGTAGTCGATGCGACGCTGCTCGGCTGCTGCTTCCTGTGCGGTGAGGGGACGGTCGTCGATTGCAATCAGGCGGCCGAGGGGGCCGTCGTTTGTCTCGACCACGTTCTCTTTCCAGAGGTGGCCGCCGGTGCGGACAGAACGCTCCTGGGAGACGTAGAAGAAGTGCAATCGCGCCTGTCGAGCAGCGACCTCATTCGCTGCCATCTTTTCGACAAGGCTGGTTTGCTGGGCGAGTGCGCTAGCGGCGAGTAGAGCGAAGGTGATGATGGCTCTTCCCGATGACGAATATAGACTTCTCTTACGATTCACTATGCCCATTGTGTACCGGTCACCTTAAGCACAACTGAATACGATGCAAGTTTGGCGTTTTCGGTCGCGTGCGATGTGAGGGAGTTGAATAGGAATCGTGCAGAGTCAGCGGATTACGGCTTCGAAGGGGAGGAAGAGCGTGAAGACGGTGCCGGAATGACCTTCGCGCTTGCTGCTGCGGACGGCGAGGGTGCCGCCGTGGCGGTCGACGATTTCGTGACTGACCCAGAGGCCGAGGCCGGTTCCCCCGATGTCTTTCGTGGTGAAGAAGGGCTCGAATATTTTTTCCGCGGTCTCGGGGGACATTCCTGATCCGGTGTCGGCGACAGTTAGGACCACACCTCTTCGCCCGGTTGTCCAGTCGGTGCCTTCGCGGCTGCGCATCAGGAGCCGGCCGCCGCGAGGATGCATGGCGTCGATGGCGTTGCTGATCAGGTTGCTGAGAACCTGGCGGATCTCTCCTTCAAAGCAGAGGACGGGGCTGGCTGCGCGAATGCGTTTTTCGACTTCCACCTGCGAGTTCAGCAGACGCGCCTGATAGATGGTGAATGCGCTCGCGATCAGCTCTTCGCAGGTGATCCATTGCGGCCTGCTCGATTGTTTGTGGAAGCGCAACGTCTGGTTTGCGATGACGGAGACGCGGCGCAGCTCGCGATCGGCGATGCTGAGATACTCTTTCGTTTCGGGGTTGATCGCGGTTTCACGGGCGAGATAGAGGAGATTGGTTACGGACTCGAGGGGGTTGTTGATCTCGTGGGCGATGGAGCTGGCGAGGCGGCCCACGGCGGCGAGTTTCTCGGTCTGCATGAGCGCGACTTCGGCACGTTTGCTTTCGGTGACATCGACACCGAGGACGATGATTCCGGAGATGGTTCCGTCGGACTCGCGCCTGGGCTGATAGACGAAGTCGAGGAAGCGCTCTTCGAGTGGCTGGGAGGCGGTGCGGGCGAGGTGGATGGGGGTGCGACGGCCCACGAAGGATTTGCCGGAGCGGTAGACCTCGTCGAGAAGGGCGATGAAGCCCTGGCCTTCGGCCTCGGGCAGTGCTTCGCGAATGGATTTCCCGATCACGGGTCGCTGGCCGATTAACTCCTGATAGAGGGGATTGATCATCTCGAAGACGTATTCGGGGCCGCGGAGGACGGCGAAGAAGGCCGGCGCCTGCTGGAAGAGGTCGGCGAGCCGTTCGCGCTGCTGCTGCAGCTCCTTGATCAGGCGAGAGCGCTCCCGTTCGAGGCGCTTGCGATCGCTGATGTCTCGCACGAAGGCTTGCCAGCGTCCGTCGGGCAGGATGGCGGCGCTGACCTCGGTGGTGAGCGGGGAGCCGCTTTTAGTGACGACCTGCCACTCTTCCACGATGACACCGCCGTTGAGCAGAGCTTCGCGCGTGTTCCATAGTCTTGATCGTTCGGAGGCGGCGACGATGTCGGAGTAGTTGAGCTCGAGGAGTTCGTCGCGGGAGTAGCCAAGAAGGTTGCAGGCGGCGAGGTTTGCTTCGGTAATTCGACCGTCGATGTCGGCAACGAAGATGGCGTCGGCGGCGAGTTCGAAGAGGGCCTTGTACTGCTGCTGGCTGGTGAGCTGGCGCTGTTCGGCGAGGAATCTGCGGGTGGTTTCGATGCAGACGACGAGGGTGCCACAAATGGTACCGGTGGAGTCACGCACGGGACTGTAGCCGTAGGTCCAGTAGACGTCTTCCAGCTTTCCGTCGCGCATGATGGGGACGAGCTGGTCCTCGTGCCAGCTTGCCTCACCGTTGGTCATAACGGCTTCGATCTGTGGACCGATGACGGGCCAAATCTCGGGCCAGCACGCTATGCCATTCTGTCCGAGGGCGCTGGGATGCTTGTCGGCTCCGATGCTGGGGCGGTAGGCGTCGTTGTAGAACTGAACGAGTTCGGGGCCCCACCAGAGAAACATCGGGTGACGGGAGGCGAGTAGTGTGTTGACGGTGATCAGGAGCCTGTCGGGCCACTGTTCGATGGGGCCGACCGGGGTCCGGCTCCAGTCGAAGGCACGTGTGAGGTCGGCCATTTCGCCGGTGCCGAAGATGAGGTTTTGGCGGAATTCTGGAGGATCGGCCTGATCTGCCGTTTTTTCGCGGAATTTTACGGTCACGATCGGCTCCTGCAGCACGCGCTTTCGGCTCCCGGCCGACCGGCTCCCGTCGATGCGTGAGTGCCAATCAAAGCCAATTCAGATGTCTTTCGTAGTTGGGATGGGTTTTAGGCCTAAAAGGGTGCTTGCGCAGGGGTTTGGAGAGGGGATTTGGGGTATGACTACCTGATTTGGGGAGCTTGGAGTCAAAGGTTCAGGGTCAAGTATCCTGTCAGGATGCGAGTTAGCGTGCTTTATTTTGGTGTGTTGAAGGATTTGGTTGGGCACGCCCGGTCGGAGATGGACCTGGCGGAAGGAGCGTCGGTGGCAGAGCTGCTGGAGGTTCACCGCGGTCGGTCGAAGGGTCCGGAGCTGGTTTGGGATTCGATTGCTGTGGCGGTGAATCAGGAGTATGCACGGGCTGCCGATGTATTGAAGGATGGAGACGAGGTGGCGCTGCTGCCTCCGGTCAGTGGCGGGATTAATGGATTGGAACGGTATGCGGGTTGAGATCACAGATGGAGTGATTCCGGCGGCGGAGATTGTGGCCGGGATCAAGGCGGGGTCCGATGGTGCGGTTTGTGTTTTTGACGGCATTGTGCGGGATAACACGCGGGGACGGAAGACGCTGCATCTGGATTATGAAGCGTACCGGGAGATGGCGCTGGAGCAGATGCGCGGGCTGGCGGCCGAGGCGGTGACGCGGTTTGGCGTGCGGGATGTGGCGCTGGTGCATCGGCTGGGACGGCTGCGGGTGGGGGAGACGAGTGTGCTGGTTGTGGTGGCTTCGGCGCATCGAGGGGCGGCGTTTGATGCGTGCCGGTGGCTGATCGATACGCTGAAGAAATCGGTGCCGATCTGGAAGAAGGAGCAGTTTGTCGATGGGGCGATTTGGGCGGATGGGGAGCCGTTTCCCAGCGAAATTGGTCTTCAGGGGAGTTCGGCGGCTGGAGCGCGATCGGTGGGAAGTGAAGGGTCGGGGGCTCGAAAGTGAGATCGCTTGTTGTTGCAGGGCTGTTGGGAATGCAGGTTGTCTGGGCGCAGGCGCCGATTGAGCGGAGGCCGCCTCCGCCTCCGACGGGAGCCCAGGCTCCGAAGGATGCCGATAACGTACAGGATGCGCCGGAGGGCAAGGCTCCACAGGGCGGGTTTCCCACAATCAAGGTGGAGACTCGGCTGGTGAATGTGGCGCTGAACGTGATGGATGGCAATGGTTCGCCGGTCGGCGGGCTAGGGCGCGAGAACTTCGCCATCTTCGAAGACGGCAAGCCGCAGACGATCGCCGTGTTTGAGAAGGAGACGACGACGCCGTTGTCGATTGTTCTGGCGATCGATACCAGTGAAAGCGTGATGACAAGTGAGCGCCTGGAGAAGGAGGCGGCGAAGCACTTTGTGAATGCGCTGCTGCGGGAGCAGGATGAGCTGGCCCTGATGGAGTTCTCCGATGTGGTGCAGGAGGTGGTTCCGTTCACGAACCAGAAGAAACGGATCGAGACTGGGATCAACCAGGTGCAGCGGGGCGAGGCGACGGCGGTCTATGACGCGGTCTATCTTGCGTCGGACCGGCTGGCGGCGACCTCCGGCGCGGACGGGCGGCGGCGGGTTATCGTGCTGATCACCGATGGCGGAGATACGGTGAAAGGATCGCGGTATACGCAGGCGATGGAGCAGGCGCAACGGGCGGGGGCGATGATTTACTCGATCATCATTGTGCCGATCTATGCGGATGCGGGCAGGAATACGGCTGGGGAGCATGCGCTGATTCAGATGGCGCGGGATACGGGCGGGAAGTATTACTACGTGGTGGATCCGAAGGATCTGGAGCCGGCGTTCCGGCACGTGTCGGATGATTTGAGGACGCAGTATCTGCTGGGGTATTACGCGCCGCGGCGAGGCAAGGATGATTCGTACCGGACGATCAAGGTTCGGATGACGGATGAAGCCCTGCAAGGAAGGTATGACCTTCGCTACAGGGCCGGCTACTATGCGGATGCAAGATAGGCGTCAGCTTTGAGCGGTGAGCTGTGGGGAGCTGCTGGTTGCGGTCAGGCCTCGGCTGTGACGGGGTCGATGATGGTCTTGATGGGTGTGATGACGTTGGCGGGGAACCCGGTGTCAGCCGCATGGCGCCGGATGAGGTCTTCACTGGGCGCGATGTAGACGCAGAAGATCTTGTCGCCGGTGACGTAAGAGTGGACCCACTGGATCTCGGGGCCAAGCTTACTAAGAACGCCGCATGAGGTCTGTGAGGCGGCGGCGAGTTGTTCAGGGGTGAATTTGCCAACGTTGGGTATGTGGCGTTCGATGAGAAATTTCGGCATTCCTATTCCTTTGAGTTGTAAGTTTGGGGGCTCCACTTTCTCTGCTGCCTTACAGAAGGTAAATTCGTTCTAGCGCCGGGTGTGTCAGAGAGCTGTCAAGAGATTGTCAGATTGTGATGCTACACGGGGGTCGATGGTGCGGCAACGGTAATCGAGGGACTGCTAGATTCGAAGATGAGGGGGACTTGTGAGCCGATTTGAGTTTGCGCATGTGGCCGATGGAATTGCGAGGCAGGCGGGTTCTCTGCTGCGAGGGTTTTATGCGAAGGGTGTGGCGACCGAGTACAAGGGCGATGTGGATCTTGTAACCGAGGCCGATCGTGCGAGCGAGAAGCTGATTGTGGAGAAGCTGAAGGCGGCGTTTCCGGCGCACGGGGTGTACGGCGAGGAGGGGACGCGGGCCGGGATGGAGAGCGAGTATCGCTGGTATGTCGATCCGCTGGATGGGACGACGAACTTTGCGCATGGGTTTCCGGCGTTCTGCGTGATTCTGGGCCTGGAGCGAAGGGCGCCGGGGCTGGCGGCGGATGCGGATGGAGAGATTGTGGCGGGCGTGATCTATGACCCGTTGCGGGATGAGATGTTTTCAGCCGAGAAGGGCAAGGGGGCGTGGCTGAATGGCAAGAAGATTTCGGTGTCGAAGATTGGTACGCTGCAGGAGTCGCTGACGGGGACGGGGTTTCCGAGCCAGAAGCGGCATAGCAGCCCGAATGTGTACTTCTACCAAGAGATTACGCTGCGGTCGCATGGGGTGCGGCGGGCAGGGAGCGCGGGGCTTGATCTGGCGTATGTGGCTTGCGGACGACTGGATGGGTTCTGGGAGTTCAACCTGAATCCGTGGGATACGTCGGCGGGTGTGCTGCTGGTGGAGGAGGCCGGGGGGGCGGTGACACATTTTGATGGGAGCCCGTTTACGCTGGATAGCCGCGAGGTGCTGGCGACGAACGGGCGGATTAAGGGCGAAATGGTCCATCTGTTTACGGAGATGTTTGCGGGACGGGAGATTGAGCCGATTCCTACTCCGGCGGAGTTTGCGGCGCGAAGGATGGCGGGGAAGTAAGTGCGTAGGCGACGGACGGCGCGGGTGCTGCTGTTCGACGAGAGTGGCGCGGTGTTGCTGATTCGGTTTGTGGTGATGCGGCCGGATGGGGAGTTCCTCTTCTGGGCTTTGCCGGGTGGGGAGATTGAGGACGGGGAGACCGAGATCGAGGCGGCGGCTCGTGAGGTAAGGGAGGAGTTGGGACTGGAGTTAAACGTCTCCGGGCCGGTTTATCGTGACAGCAACCAGTTCTGGCATCAGGGGGAGATGCAGGATAATGTCGATTTTCTGTTTCGGGCAGAGTGCGGGCGTGAAGCGCCTCGACTGATAGGGTTTACCAGCGATGAGAAGGAGATTATGCGGGAGATTCGCTGGTGGAACGAGGCGGAGATCGAGGCGTCGGAAGAGCGGATTTTTCCGGTGCATCTGGCGGAACGAATTAGGGAACTGAACGGGCGCACCGGGTGAACGAGGTCTAAAGAGGTCGCACATGCTTGGGAATTGCGGGTTGCAGTGGGAAGCGGTTCTGCTGCTAGAATCTAGACCAAAGCTTAGGAATAAGCGGGCGACGTCAGATAGAAGTAAGGGAGATTTTTCGAGATGGCTTATGTGATTGCGGAACCGTGCATAGGGACGAAGGATTCGGCGTGCGTAGATGCCTGCCCGGTGGATTGTATTCACCCGAAGAAAGATGAAGCGGGACACGGCGAGGCTGACCAGTTGTTTATCGATCCGGTGGAGTGTATCGACTGCGGCGCGTGCGTTCCGGTGTGCCCGGTGTCGGCGATCTATGCTGGTGATGACTTGCCGGAGAAGTGGGCGGAGTATCAGACGAAGAATGCCGCGCACTTTGGACGATAGCGCGAGATTGTTCGGATTTCGCGACCGCGCGGCCAAGGGGCTGCGCGGTTTTGCTTTTGGAGAGAGAGCGGGATGAAGAGCCTGGCCTCCGTCGAGGTGTTGTCGGAGATTCGCGGGAGATTGCAGAGCGTCAGAGTCAACGACCATGCGCGCTGGGGAAAGATGACGGCGAAGCGAATGGTCCGGCATCTGATCTGCTCGAACGAGGTTGCGCTGGGAGAGCGCACGGTGGAACCGATAGAACGGCCGGTGCCGGTGTTGGTCAAGTGGGTTGCATTGCGGTCCGGTCTGCGCTGGCCGAAGAACGTTCAGACCGTGCCTGAGTTGAAAAGGGCAATCGCAGAACATTCTGAGGTTGAGTTCAACGTGCTGATACGTGCGGTGGTGGACAGCATGGAGGCGGTGGCGCGCGGGCCGCGATATGCGCCGTCGCATCCGATGTTCGGGCCGATGACGCCGGAGGATTGGATGCGGTGGGGCTATCTGCATACGGACCATCATCTGCGGCAGTTTGGTCGGTAAGGGATGATTCAGCGGGTCGGCGAGGCGATCGTGTTGCGGGTGTGGCCGTTCCATGAGGCGGATCTGCTGGTGAGCCTTTTTACGCGGGAACAGGGCAGAGTGAAGGGTGTGGCGCGCCATGCGATGCGGTCGCGGCGGCGGTTTGGCGGGGCGCTGGAGCCGATGACGCATGTGCGGGCTTCATATGCGGAGAGGCCGAAGCAGGAGCTGGTGCGGCTGGATGCGTTTGAGATTTTGAGCTCGCCGCTGTCGCGGCCGGTGGACTATGCGCGGACGGCGTCGCTGCAGTTCGTCGCTGAGGTGGTGGAGGAGGCGTTGCCGGAGGGCGCTCCGGAGGATGCGGTGTTTCGGCTGGTGTTGGCGGTGCTCGACGAGATGCAGGTGGGCAGGGTGTGGATGCCGGTGACGTACTTTGCGCTTTGGATGAACCGGTTGATGGGATGGATGCCGGAGCTGGGCCATTGTGTGGTTTGTGGGTTGGATTTGCGCGGAGGGACGGTGTGGTATTCGGCTACAAGTGATGGGGTGACTTGCGGGGATGATCGGCGCGCGGGGAGTGTGGCGTTGTCCGCTGAGTCGGTGGCGGATGCGCAGAGGATTTTTCGCGGGACGGTGAAGGGATTGGCGATGGAGGATTGGCCGAAGACTCGAGGGGTGGATCTGCGGCGATTTGCAGTGGAGACGCTGGAGCGGCATCTGGAACGGCGATTGGTGAGCGCGAGGGCTTTGGGAAGAGGGTGAGGGTTGACGGCTCGGTTAGACTGAAGCGGACTTTCCCATTTCCTCATATGAGGTACGACGTGTTGATCCTGGCAGATTCGCGCGGATTAGAGACGGGTTCAGAGAAGGGCTTCGGAGGGAGGAGTTGCCTGATCTTCAGAGCATTTTCGATGATGTCTGCGGCTGTTTCCAATCCATCGATCTGTCGCATTGCAGCCTGCAGGCGCCGGGCTGCTGCAGCGTATTGAGGATTTGTCAGGACGGATCGTGTGGCACTGCGCAGCCGCGTCATGTTCAGCTTTCGTCTTAAGATGACGATGCCGGCGCTGTGGGCTGCGACGCGTGCTGCGACGCCGGGCTGGTCGTTGCCGATGGGAACTGCTACGAGCGGTACGCCCTCGGCGAGTGATTCGAGAACTGTGTTCAGGCCGGCGTGCGTGATGACGGCGGCGGCTCGCTTGAGGAGTTGGAGCTGTGGAGCGTAGCTCACGACGATGGGATTTCCTGTGAGGATTCCGAGACGGGCGGGATCGAGTCCTCCGCCAGAGAGAGGACGAGCTGAACGTCGAGGCCGGCGCAGGCTTCGGCGATTGTTTTGAAGATTTGCACGGAGCTGTTCTGCAGGGTGCCGAGAGAGGCATAGACGAGAGGGCGACCGTCGAGTCGATCCCAGGGAAACGGAACAGGTGGCCTCTGCTGGTTGTCGAGGAAGGGGCCGGTGTAGTGAAGGTTCGCTGGTTTACTGGTGGTGGCGAACTCGAGTGCCTGGGGCAATTGCGTGATTTGGGCCAATGGGGAGAGCGCGTCGGTGGCGTGGGTGAAGGGTTTCAGGTTCCAGGCTTTGCGCTGCTGGTTGACGACCGCGTAGATGCCCGCGGCGACGCGCGAGAGAAGGCGCATGCCGAGCAGGTTTCGCAGGCGGCTCAGAGGGTCTTGTCCTGCCGGCCAGCCAAAGCAGAACGGGGGAATGCGGTCGTCCCTGATCAGCGGAGGGAAGAAGGCGATCGATACGAAGGGCAGCCCGAGGTGTTCGGCTACGGTGCCGCCCATGTCGGCTTCGTCGATGAGCATGGCGTCAAGGCCGGCGTTGCGTGCTGCTTCGGGTCCGTCGCGAAGGACCATGCGCGCGGTGTTTTTCACGCGCTCGACCGTGAAACGGAAGGTTGCGAGACCGTTCAGTTCGCCAAGACGCTGGTCGAGTTTCTGGAGCGTGCCTAGAGGGTAGTCCGCTGCGCCGATGAGCTGAAAGTCGATGCCGGCGGATCTGATGCGGGCCTCTGTGTCTGCGATGCCGAAGATTACGACCTTATGGCCACGCTGTTGCAGACGCCGCGCGAGCGCGGCCATTGGATTGATGTGTCCGGTGCCGGGAAAGCAGAATGCTCCGAGCCTCGCCATACTTCGCATCCCCATCGAGTGAATTGGGGCCCGAGGTGATTACGGATGAAGGAACGGTTCAGATTGCTCAGCTTTGCTGACTAATGTATGACTCTTAGCCGAAGAGGGGCAACAGGTCGTTGTCTTTCGTTGATAAGCTTCGAAGCGTAGACCGTCTCTTTTGGAGAGGGTATCGTTATTGACCTGAGGTGATGTGGGCCGAGTAGGTTAACTCATCAGGAGGGCGCTATGTCGATTCGTCCGGTTAAGCGGCTGATTCAATCGAAGCCAACGATGGAGGGCGCGGGAGTGCATCTGCGGCGGGCGTTCGGGTTTGGAAATACTTCGGACTTCGACCCGTTTCTGCTGCTCGATGATTTTCGCAATGATGTGCCGGCGGATTTTCTGGCGGGATTTCCGTGGCATCCGCATCGCGGGATTGAGACGATTACGTATGTGCTGGCGGGGACGGTGGAGCATGGCGACAGCATGGGCAACAAGGGCGTGATTGGCGCAGGGGATCTTCAGTGGATGACGGCAGGGAGCGGGATCATTCACCAGGAGATGCCGAAGGGGGATGTGGCCGGACGGATGCACGGCTTTCAGCTGTGGGCGAATCTGCCTTCGTCGCAGAAAATGACGGCGCCGCGGTACCAGGAGGTGAAGGCTCCGGATATTCCTGAGATTACCGACGATGACGGCACGGTGGTGCGGGTGGTGTGCGGAAACTTTTGGGGCAAGAGAGGACCAGTGGATGGGATTGCTACGGATCCGACGTATCTGGATGTGTCGGTGGGGCCGGGGAAGAGGAAGACGCTGCCGGTGGAGACGCTGAGCCAGGCGTTTGCCTATGTGTTTGGCGGGTCGGGGAAGTTCTGTAACGCTTCGGGGCCGCTGGCGGTTCCGACGGAGGGAGTGCAGTGGCTGGATACGCATCCCCCGGCGGAGGTGGATAACCGGTCGCTGGTGCTGTTTGATAGCGGGGACGAGGTGACTGTGCAGGCGGGTGAGGAAGGGATTCGGTTTCTGTTGGTATCGGGGCAGCCGCTGAAGGAGCCTGTGGCGTGGTACGGGCCGATTGTGATGAACACTCAGGCCCAGTTGCAGGAGGCTTTTCTGGAGCTGGAGCAGGGGAAGTTTTTGAAGAAGTAGTGGTGGCCACTGGATGGGAGCGATTTCCATCCTTGCGTGAAGTCGACTGAAATAAAAACTAGAGGATGCGATGCGAGTGCGTTTGTGGAAGATAACTGTGGTTTGTGGGGTTGTGGTCTGGCTGGTCGCGATTGGGCGGATTGAAGCACAGAAGAATGAGTCAAAGACACATTGGGTGGGGTCGTGGGCGACTTCGCAGCAGGTGCCGGAGACGCAGAATCTGCTGGACCCTGAGGCGATGCGCGATGCTACGCTGCGGCAGATTGTGCATCTCTCGGTGGGTGGCGGCCGGCTGCGTGTGCGGATGTCGAATGCGTTTGGGACCGCGCCATTGCATGTGACGGCGGTGCATGTGGCGCGGCCCGTTTCTCCAGCAGGTGCGGCGATCGACGCGGGAAGCGATACGGCGGTGACGTTTCATGGGGCGCCGGATGTGACGATTCCGGCGGGGGCGGAGTATCTGTCGGATGCGGTGGCGTTTCCGGTGGCTGCGCTCTCGAGTCTTGCGATTACGTTTCACCTTGATCAACCGCCGGTGGGGGAAACGGGGCATCCGGGCTCGCGGGCGACATCGTATTTGGTGCATGGCGATATGGTTTCGGCGGCGAGCTTGCCGGAGGCAACGAAGGTGGAGCACTGGTACCAGATCTCCGGCGTGGATGTTGTGGGGCCGGAGAAGGCGGGGGCGGTGGTTACGCTGGGGGATTCGATTACGGACGGACATGGCGCGACGACGAATGGAAATGACCGTTGGCCGGATGTGCTGGCGGCGCGGATGCAGGCGGATAAGTCCGCGCGAGCGATAGGCGTGGTGAATGAGGGAATTGGTGGAAACAGGCTGCTGCTGGATGGGCTGGGCCCGAATGCGCTGGCGCGCTTTGATCGCGATGTGGTGGCGCAGACGGCGGTGCGCGCGGTGATTGTGCTTGAGGGAGTGAACGATCTGGGGACGCTGACGCGGGACCATGATGTTTCGCCGGAGGAGCATGCGGCGCTGGTGTCTCGGATTGAGGCGGCGTACGCGCAGATGATTGAGCGGGGACACGCGCATGGAATCAAGGTGATTGGGGCAACGATTCTTCCTTATGTCGGCTCGGGCTACTATCATCCCGGACCGGAGAGCGAGGCGGACAGGCAGGCGATCAATGCCTGGATTCGCGAGCCGGGACACTTTGATGCGGTGGTGGATTTCGATCGGGTGACGCGTGATCCGCATCATCCTGATCGTCTGTTGCCTGCCTATGATTCGGGAGATCATCTGCATCCGGGTCCGGCGGGGTACAAGGCGATGGGGGAGGCGATTCCGCTGAACCTTGTGGCGCCTTAGTGGGTGACTGTATGTCATCCTTTTGATGGATGTTCAAAGGCGGTAAGGGTCGGATAAACTTGGGGCCCCTATGAGTACAACCTCCTTTTCCGTTTCGACTCCTCGGCGGCGTTCGCTTGAGGTTTCGCTGGCTGCGCTGATTGCGGTTGGCGTGATTCTGATCTTCTGGAGTCAGCAGCGGTATCCTGCGCTTTTGAAGAAGCTGCATGCGGGAACGGGAGTAAAGGTTGCGGGGGCGATCTCGTTCGACGCGCTGCTGAAGGTGACGCCGGAGATGCCGGCGCCGGAAAGGGTGATGCGGACGAGCGTGAACTGGCTCTACACGAATCGGTTTGGGATGTACTTTGCGTTGCCGTTTGGCGCGGCGATGATGACGCTGCTGGCGGGGATGGCGGCGCCGAAGCGGTTCTCGTCGGCTGCGGGGAATGTATTGTGCGGAGCGGTAGCGGGCGCACCGATGGGAGTGTGCGCGAACTGCGCTACTCCGGTGGCGCAGAGTCTTTTGGTGGGTGGGGCGAGCACGCGGCTGACGGTGGCTGCGATGATCAGTTCGCCGAGCTTTAATCCTGTTGTGGTGGCGATGGCGTTTGTGTTGTTTCCTCTGCCGCTGGCGATGATGCGAGTGGTGGTTCCGGCGGTGCTGCTGGCTGGCGCTGCCGTTGCTGGTGCGCGAAAACGGGTTGGTGGTGAGGACGATGGAGATTCCGGCTGGGGCAGAGGCGCTGGGTCGGAGGCTGGTTGAGTTTTGCCGGACGTATCTGCGGAATCTGCTGCGACTTACGTTGCTGACGTTGCCGTGGATGTTGCTGGCTGCTCTGGTGGGAGCGCTGGCGGCGGAGATGATTCCGGCTTATGGGACGCATCTGCCGGTTTCGGTTGTTGGCGTGATCTGCGTTGCGATACTGGGAACGCTGCTGCCGGTGCCGATGGCGCTGGATGTGGCGCTGGCTTATGTGCTTTACCACGCGGGGGTGCCGGTGCCGTATGTCGCGGTGCTGCTTTGTACGTTGGGGCCGGTGAGCGTTTATTCGCTGAGCGCGTTGGGGAAGCAGCTCGATTGGCGAACGAGTTTGCGGCTTGGTGGGGCCGTTGCGCTGCTTGGGTGCATCGTTGGGTTTCTGGTGATGCTTAGCCCGAACCTTTCACGGTAGGTTCGTCGTTCAACGATTGATATGGCGGTTTGGAGGTGGGCCAGTCCGGCCGGCCAGTGTTACGGCTCGGACTGGCTGGCTTGTGGTCGCTATTTGGGTTGATTCATGGCGTCGTTGAACTGTTTGAAGAAGGCGTTGTATTTTTCTTCGCCGTTGGAGGCGGCGAAGCGGAGGGGTTTGACGCGTTCGACGAGAATTTCGGTGGCGTTGGGTTGAGACTTGATGATTTCGATGACTTCGTTGAGGTAGTCCTTCAGGGGCATGGCTCGAGGGTCGGCGGCCTGGGCGCTGCCCATGAGTTCGGTCTGGACGTAGGGGGGAACGAGTTCGACGACCTCGACGTTGGTGGATTTGAGCTGATAGCGCAGGGTCTGACTGTAGGAGTGAATGGCGGCCTTGGTGGCGTCGTAAGTGGGGGTGTCGGCCCTGGGAGTGAACGCGAGGCCGGAAGAGACCGTCATGATGGTGGCGTGGGGCTGCTTCAGAAAGTGAGGCATCAGGGCGGCGGTGAGGCGGATGGGACCGAGAAGGTTGGTGTTGATGATAGCTTCTGCATCCGTAAGTGGTTGCGACTCCGCGAGTAGGTTTTCCGAACGCATGATGCCGGCGTTGTGGATGACGACGTTAAGAGTGGGATAGTCGGCAACAAGTTTTGCCGCGAAGGATCGGATGTCGGCGGCGTCTTCGATGTTGAGGATTTCGGAGGATATGCCGGGATTGGCGGCGGCGGTGTCGTCGAGCACTTGTTTGCGGCGGCCGGCGATGATGACTTTATTGCCGAGCTTGTGGAAGGCCTCTGCAAGGCCGCGGCCGATACCGGAGCCGCCGCCGGTGATGAGGATGGTGTTGCCGGTGGTTTTCATGGTATTTCTTTCTCCTGACAAGATAGTAGGATAGTTTGTACCCATTGGAAAGAAGGCACCCAAAAGATTTATACTTACCCAAAAGAGAGTGAGGATTTGTGGGGAAAAATCGAAAGAAGTCTGTAGGGAAGTTGATGCCGTATCCCGGCGAAAAGGTTTCAGGAGGCAAGGCGAAGAAAGCTAAAGTGATGCCGCCAGAGGTGACCGACCCGAAGATCGAGGCGCTGGTGCGGGAGATCATCGAACGGGTGGCGGATAAGTGGACGATGCTGGTGCTGGAGGTGTTGGAGGAGCACGGTGTGGTGCGGTTCACTCGGCTTGGGGAGCTGGTGGGGGACATCAGCCAGAAGATGCTGACCAAGACGGTGCGACAGATGGAGCGAGATGGACTAGTGACGCGGACCGTGCACCCGGTGATTCCGCCGAAGGTGGAGTATGAATTGACGGCGCTGGGACGAAGTCTGGGGGAGGCGTTTTGTGGAGTGTGGGTTTGGGTGGAGGCGCATGGGGAAGAGATTGCTCGGGCCCGCGCAGCATTCGAAGAGCGGGGGTAGCCTCGTTTTGTTGCGTTCTGGCATACTGCCGTGAGGTCGGGTTTATGGGACTCGCATTTCGCTGTCGTCGGATTGTGCGCGGTGCCAAGTGGGTGGCTGGTATTGCGGTTGCCTCCGCTGCGCTGAACGGGGCGGGCCTGATGGCACAGACTGAGCCTGCGGTGGTGGATGGCGGCGTCCCGACGCTGCATGTGTACACGAATCTGGTTCAGGTGCCTACGCTGGTGCTGACGATGAATCAGGACCTGATCGACAAGCCGATTGCGGAGAGCAGATTTTCTGTCAGTATTGACTCGGGCCGCTGGTTTCGTGCGACCCATGTGCGGCGGGAGGGGGACGATCCGGTATCACTCTCCATTCTGATGGATATGAGTGGGGAGACGGCGACGCTGTCGAAGATTGGAGATGCAATCGGGAACCTCGCGCCGGTATCGCTGCATGCGAAGGACCGGGTGTCGGTCTATGCACTGGGTTGCTCGCTGATCCGCTCGCTGAATGACATGCCGCCGTATAGCGCGGTCTTGAAGAACGGTGTTGCGGCGGTGCTGCGCAGGAGCAATCAACCGGAGAAGAACTGCGGATTCAAGGGGCATCTGTGGGACAGCCTCGCGCACGTGGCCGTTGCGCTTTCGGACTTACCGGGGCGCCGTGTGATTCTGGTGGTTACGGACGGGCATGACACGGGCAGCAAGCGCTCGTGGAATGAGGTGAGAGAGTACGCCCAGGTGGAGGGGATAGCGATTTTTGCACTGAACTTTGTTCCTGCGTCGTCGATCGGGGTGGGAAATTATCGCGCGGGCCGCGGAGGCTATGTGCCGAGCGGCGGAGGGTCTTATCCGGTGGAGAATGCGCTGCTCTCGGTATGCGAGCTGAGCGGTGGCATTGTGATGAGAACCAACGATTCGTCGGCTCTACCCAGGACGTTAGAGCAGTTTGTGACGATGTTGCGGGAACGATACATCGTTGAGTTTCCGCGGCCAGCTAACTCGACGGCGGGCGAGCATGGCATGGAAGTGAAGATCGACAAGGGTGGATACATAAAAATCAGGCCATCCGGGGTGTCCGTGCCGATACCGGATGCGGCGCTGTTGAGCGATCCGACGACGGTTCCTTCGGATCCATCGCGTACCCCGGAGCAGGGCCCACGCAAGCCCCTGACGAAACCGCAATGAACGGAGAGACGCGTGGGTTAGCTTCTGGCATACTTTCGGGATGGCACGCTTCGTGGAGCACCTGGGCCGTGGTCCGTCAGTCACGCAGAGGATAAAGTTTTCGATTTGTGCGTTAGGCTTTTTCGCTACGTGGGTGGGGTGGGGGCTTCGAGCACAAGACGTGCCGGTACCGAAAGACGGGACGGTTCCTACCCTTCATGTGTACAAGAACCTGATCCAGATGCCGACACTGGTGCTGTGGCAGACTCGCGAACCGATCAACAAGCCGATTGATGCAGATAAGTTTTCGATCAGCATCGACTCAGGTCCCTGGTTTCGTGCGACACATGTGCGGCAGGAGGGGGAGGATCCCATCTCGCTTTCGATTCTGCTGGATCTAAGTGGGGATACGGCGAAACTGATGCCTAAAATCGCTGATGCGCTGGCGAGTCTTGCGCCGTTGTCGCTGCGTGCCAGGGACCGGGTTTCGATTTACGCGCTAAGTTGCGGGTCTATTACCTCGATCCACGAAGTACCTGCCGACAGCGAAGCATTGAAAAGATCGGTGGATATGGCATTGGAGCCATGGATGCAGCGCAAGAAGGAGAAGCATGGCGCGAAATGCGAGGAGGGGGTAGGTCTTTGGGATGGCCTGGCTCTGGTTGCGGTAAGGATGACGGATTCGCCCGGGCGACGCGTGATTCTGGTTGTCACGGATGGAAAGGGAAAAGGGAGCAAGCATCCCTGGAGTGAGGTGACGGAGTTTGCTCAGGACGCCGGAATTGCGGTCTTCGGACTCACCTACGGTGTTGATGGTGCAAGCGGAGATATGACGCTTCCCAGCCGTCGAGCAGGAGGCACGTATCGACAGATGGACCTGGGATCACCGGATGTTTCTCAATTTATCTCGTTGTGCGAGATGAGCGGCGGGACAGTGACGAGAATGGACGAGCGAGGGTCGCTGCAGGAGTCACTGCAGAAGTTCGTGCAGATGGTTCGGCAACGTTACATTGTGGAGTTTCCGCGGCCATCCAACTCGACGGCGGGGAAGCATGACATGCGAGTAAAGGTGGGGAAAGACGAGTACTTGATCCGGCCATCCGGGGTGTCGGTGCCTATACCGGATGCGGCGCTGTTGAGCGATCCGACGACGGTCCCTTCTGATCCTTCGCGTACTCCGGAGCAGGGCCCACGCAAGCCCGTGACGAAACCACAGTGATGCTCGGAAGTGAGTTGTAGATAGGTAGAGAGAGTTCTGGCATACTTCTCGGATGGCGCGGATCGAGCTTGCAGGATTTCGTCGTCAATTTGTCGCGCGGTGCCTGAGATCTTTGGCAGTGATCGCAGGGCTCGCGGCGACCTCGACTGGAGCTGTGCTCCGGGCTCAGGAAATGCCGGCCCTGCACGATGAAGCTGTTCCCACGCTACACGTCTACACGAATTCGATTCAGCTGCCGATGGTGGTGTTGGGGGCGAATCGCCAGCGACTCAAGGTGCCAGTTGCGGCGAGCAGGTTTTCGGTAAGCATCGATAACGGGCCGTGGTTTCGGGCGACCCACGTGCGAGCAGAAGGGGATGATCCGATTTCGCTCTCGATTCTTCTTGATGCAAATGGGGATTCGGCTGATTTGATTCAGGGAGTCGAGGATCTGATCATTAAGGGGAAGGAGCTTTCACTTCAACCGAAAGACCATATTTCTATCTATGGGTTCGATTGTCGCTTGGTTACTCTATTGAAAGACGTGCCGGCCGATGAATCGCTAAAGACGGAGATGGCGAAGGCGTCCGCATCGTGGGACCGACGGAGAGAAAATCTTCGCGATGCAATTTGTCAGGATCCCGCTCATTTGTGGGACTCACTGGCGTTTCTTTCGGGAGAGCTCTACAAGCGGCCTGGTCTGCGGGTCATCCTGGCAGTTTCGCAAGGAAAGGATAGGGGGAGCAAGCATACCTGGAATGAGACGAGGGACTATGCTGAGTCGACCAGTGTGGCGATCTTTGGTTTGTCCGAGGTTTTTCCAGACATGCGGCAGCTATCCAAGGCGTTGGACACTGGTGAATCAATCACTAGCAGCGATCGATCTTCCTGGATGATGGTTTGGGACACCGAAAATCCTTTTCACCAGGTTTGCGAGCTGAGTGGCGGTATGGTGTTTCTGACGCAGCCTAAATATCTTCCAGATTCGATGAAGAACTTTTTGAGAACGGTGCGGGAGCGATACATTGTCGAATTCCCGCGTCCGTCGAATGCGACATCGGGAAAGCATGGGATGCAAGTGAAGGTCGCTCACGGCGAGCACTACTTCGTTCGCTCCGCAGGGATCTCGGTTCCGCCACCTGACCCGAAGGTCCTGGCGGATCCGGCGACGGTGAGTGCTGGCCCGAAGGATACCCCGGAGATGGGTACGCGGAAGATAATGACGCAGCCGAAGTGACAAGTGGGATATGAGTTTGTCCGATTCGTTGAAGGTTCCGCTTCAAGATGGAGGGGTGGGGGGCAGGCAAAAGGATTAGTTGGACCTAAATCTCCGGGTGTCAGTGGCAGAAAAAGCGATGGGGTACTATGTTGCAGTTCCAAGAAAAATACTGAACCTAACGGACCTAGCTCATGCGCCTGTCCTTGTTGTGTGCTTCATCGGCCCTTTTTCCTGCCTTGCTTCTGACTGGTTGCACACTAAAAACTACGGCACCTGCTTTGCAAGCCCGCGGGGCGGCTATTGAAGGGCGGGTGCGTGGCGGGCAGCAGCCTATTGTGGGCGCCCGTATCTACCTCATGGCTGCCAATACGACCGGTTACGGCGCTGCTTCTAAGTCGCTGCTCGACAGCAACGCGACTGGCCATTCCGACTCAATCGGCGGCTATGTGCTGACCGGCAGCGGGGGCGTTTTTTCTATTACCGGGGACTATAGCTGTTCCGCGTCGCAGCAGGTTTATCTGTTGGCGGTTGGGGGCGACGCTGGTGCCGGAGACAATCCGGCGGCAGCGCTGATGAGTGTTCTTGGGCAGTGCCCCTCAGGCAGCACCAACTTTCTGGCGACCGAGCCGCTTCTCGTGGTCAACGAGGTCACTACGGTCGCCGGGGCGTATGCACTCTCCGGGTACATGACGGATATGCTGCATGTGTCTTCCAGTGGTACGGCGCTCGCCAACACGGGGATGGCGAACGCATTCCTCACGGCTGCGGAGCTTGCAGATATTTCAAGCGGTGCTGCATACACTAAGACCCCTGCCGGCAATGGCGTCGTCCCACAGAGGAAGATCAACACGCTGGCCAACATTCTGTCCACCTGCGTCAACAGCAATGGAGCGATTTCTTCGACACCTGTTCCGACCACTTGCTACACGCTCTTCTCCAATGCAACCAGTGATGGCACGAGTAGCGGCACCCAACCCACGGAGACGGTTACTGCCGCGCTGAATATGGCTCACAACCCGGGTGCGAACGTGGCGAACCTTTTTCCCTTGGCACCCGGCAGCCCGCCGTTTCAGCCGAGTGCTGCCGCGATCTCCGATTTGACTCTGGCGCTTAGTTTCACGGGTGGGGGGTTAAATCATCCCGAAGGGCTGGCAGTGGACGGATCCGGCAATGTTTGGACGTCCAATAGGACGTTAAGCGGTAGCGCAAGCAAGTTCGCTGCAGGGACGGGTGCGGCGCTCTCGCCAACGGGAACGGGATTTACAGGAGGGGGAATCTTTTTGCCGAGTTCCATTGCAATCGACAGTTCCAATAACGTCTGGATTGGAGATACGTCGAGTGGAGGGACTGTGGCAGACGCGCATCTGACGAAGTTAGCCGGGGATGGAACGCCGGTGTCTGCTACTGGATACAACCTTGGCATCGTAGCGACTATTCCTTCGATCGGGATCGATAATCTTGGGAACGCTATCGTTGCGCCTGAGGGTTCGGCTTACAAGGTAGACGGCTCTACCGGGGCGGTGACCGCATTAGCAAGAAATAATAGTACTGTTAGCTTCAGCCTCGCGACTGCGCCGAACGGTACTACATGGGTTGGAACAGGGTACCCTAGCGTTCCTGGAGTGAATCAGCTCGACAGTACGGGCACAGTCGTTTTTCCTTCTTCGACGCATCCCTGGCTCGGCGGTTCAAGCGGCCTGCAGAATCCAATTTCAATTGCGATCGATCATGCCGGTGATGTGTGGGTAGCCAACGGCGGGACGGTTAATGGCTCTGCGACATACGGGATTGCAGAATTCAGCAGCACTGGCGCACTGCTGTTGCATGCAGGTCCCGTCCCCGTCCCCGGGACGATCGGCGCGATCGCGATCGACGGAGTAGGCCATGTGATTGTCGCAACCGGCCAAAATACCATCGTTGTACTTAATAACGATGGCAGCTCGGTCAATCCCTACGGGTATCCCGATAGCTCGCTCAATACAATCAATGCGGTTGCCGTGGACGGCTCCGGCAATGTCTGGGCGGCAAACTATCTCGGAAGCTCGATTACGGAGTTTGTCGGGCTCGCCGCACCTGTCGTCACGCCGATTGCAGCTGGGGTGGCAAGTAACACGCTTGGCACGCGACCTTAGCGCGTGACATTGCCGGTAGTGCTGGGCCGATCCGGCGAGGGTAAGCGCTGGACCTGAGGACGAGCCGGACATTCGAAGGAGGCACGGTAATTTTGGGCGACTTCCATCCAGGTGGGACAGAGGCGCGGGTGCGCCTAGCGGTTAGAATCAAAGGACTGCCGCATTTCAAGAGAGAGATATGAGTGGATCGGTTTCGCGAGTTGGCGAGAAGCAGGCGCTGACGTTTCAGGAGCTGTTGTTCAGGCTGCAGAGGTTTTGGGCAGAGCGCGGGTGTGTGCTGCAACAGCCCTATGACGTAGAGGTTGGGGCGGGGACGATGTCTCCGGATACGTTTCTGCGCGTGTTGGGGCCGAAGCCGGTGCGGATTGCGTATGCACAGCCTTCGCGGAGGCCGGCGGATGGGCGGTATGGGGAGAACCCGAACCGGCTGTTTCGGCATACGCAGCTGCAGGTGGTTCTGAAGCCGCCACCGGTCAATATTCAGGAGATGTATCTCGAGTCGCTTGTCGCGATTGGGATCGATCTGAAAGAACACGACATCAAGTTTGAAGAGGACAACTGGGAGTGGCCGGTGGGCGGCGCGTGGGGCGTTGGGTGGCAGGTGATGCTCGATGGGCTTGAGATCACGCAGTTCACGTACTTCCAGCAGTGCGGCGGGATGGATCTGGATCCGATCTCGGGCGAGATTACGTATGGGCTGGAGCGGATTGCAGGCTTTTTGCAGGATGTGGACTCGATCTACGACATTGTGTGGGCCGTCGAGCCGGATACGGGGCGTAAGGTGACATACGGCGAGATGCGGCTTGCGGAGGAGGAACAGTTTTCGGCTTACAGCTTCGACTATGCGGATGTCCCTTCGTTGTGGAAGCACCTGGAGCTGTATGAGGCGGAGTGTCTGGCATTGCTGGAGAAGGCGAAAGGGTTCGATGGGATGGATGAACTGACGCTGAAGCGCTTTCCCGTGCTGGGGGCTTATGAGCTGGCGCTGAAGTGCTCGCATATGTTTAATTTGCTGGATGCTCGCGGGGCGATCTCTGTGACCGAACGCGTGGGTGTGATGGCGCGGATTCGGACACTGGTGGTGGGAGTGGCGAAGGCCTATGCGGCGCAGGGAGAAGCGTTGCAGGGGTTGGAGATTGGTGCGGTGGCGGGGTGAGGGATTAGATCCCACCCTTCGCGATGAGACCGCGAAGGATGGGGCACCCAGGCTTTTTGTTTGAGGGCTTTTGTTGCTTGAGTTAGAGACGAGTTGAGGGACGATGGCGGATTTTTTGTTTGAGATTGGGTTGGAGGAGATTCCGGCGCGAATGATTGCAGGGGCTCAGGCAGAGCTGATGCAGCGCGTGGTGAAGATGCTGGAACGTGAGCGGCTGGTGCGGTCGGGCGCAGAGACGAAGAGCTTTGCGACGCCGCGGCGGCTGGCGGTTTGGGTGAAAGATGTTGCTGAGCGGCAGGAGGATGTGGCCGAGGAACTGGTGGGGCCTTCGGTGAAAGTGGCTTATAAGGATGGCGCGCCTACGCCGGCGGCGGTCGCGTTTGCGAAGAAGGCCGGGGTGGATATAGCTGCGCTGAAGACGGTGACGAATCCCAAGGGGGAGTATCTTGCGGCGACCTCCGTGAAGGCGGGTCGGAGTGCGGCTGAGGTGATTGGCGCGGAGATGCCGAAGGAGTTGGCGGGGATTTATTGGGCGAAGAACATGTATTGGCGCGCGGGGAAGCCTGAGCGGTTTGTTCGGCCGGTTCGGTGGATGGTGGCGATGCTGGGGACGGAGGTTGTGCCGGTCAGCTTCGGTGGGTATGAGGCGGGAGCCGTGACCTATGGGCATCGGGTGCTGTTTGGCGATGATGCGATTGCGTTGAAGCAGCCGGGCGATTACGAGGATGCGTTGCTGAGCGGCTTTGTGATCGCGGATGTGGAGGCGCGGCGGCAGAGGATTCGGAAGGCCCTGGATAAGGTGACGCGGACTGTAGATGGTCTGCGGTGGCGTGAGGATCACGCGCTGGTGGATAAGCTGACGCAGTTGACGGAGTGGCCTTCCGTCCTGATGGGCGGGTTTGAGAAGGAGTATCTGGCGCTGCCGGAGGAGGTTCTGGTGACGGTGATGCGGGATCACCAGAGCTACTTTGCTGTGGAGGACAAGGACGGCAAGCTGGCTCCCCATTTTCTCGCCGTGCTCAACACAGAAGCGGATGAGGCTGGCGTGGCATTGATTCGGCATGGGAATGAACGGGTGCTGCGGGCAAGGTTTAATGACGCGCGGTTCTTCTGGGAGTTCGATCAGCGGGTGCCGCTGGTGGATCGCGTGGAATTGCTGGAACATGTGACGTTTCAGAAGGACCTGGGGAGCTATGCGGCGAAGACGGAGCGTGTGGGCCAGCTTGCGGCGAGGCTTGCAGGGCTGGTCACTGCGGGCGGAGTCGCTGTAGATGCACCGGCTTTGCAAACTGCGTCGCGATTGGCAAAGGCAGATCTTACCTCGGAGTTGGTGAAGGAGTTTACCGAGCTTCAGGGCATGGTTGGCGGTTTGTATGCGCGGGCGCAGGGATTTCCGGCTGCCGTGGGCGATGCGATTTACGACCAGTACAAGCCGGAGTCGATGGAGGATTCGGTTCCGCGCACGACGGAGGGAGCACTGCTGGCGATTGCAGATAAGGCGGATACGATCGCCGGAATGTTTGGGCTTGGCCTCGAGCCAACGGGTTCGAAGGATCCTTTTGCGTTGCGACGAGGGGCAAATGGGATTGTGAAGATTCTGGCGGAGACGAAAGTACCGCTGTTGCTCAAGGAGATTGCGGAATTATCTTCGGGTTCGCCGGAGACTGCGGCGAAGATGCGGGGTTTCTTCGCCGAAAGGCTGGAGTTCTATCTGCGTGAGGTGAAGGGGCAGGCGTATGACGTCGTGAAGGCGGTGCTGGCGGCAGGTTCGAACGATGTGAGAGATGCGGTGGCGAGGGCCGAAGCCGTGACTGCGGTTCGGAGCGGTGCTGATTTTGGGGCGGTTTCGACGGCGTTCAAACGAATGAAGAATATTCTTTCGCAGGCGAAGGAGAAGGGCTATGCGGCCGGGTCACGTGTTGAGGATACATTGCTGACGGAGGCGACGGAAAAGGCGCTGGCGAAGCGGTCGTCGGAGTTGGCTGAGACAGTGAAAGGGCTGCGCGCGGAGAAGAATTACAAGGCGGCACTGGAACAGATTGCCACGCTGAGGCCGCAGGTGGATGCGTTCTTCGACGCCGTGATGGTGATGGCTCCGGACGCGGAGGTGCGGGCGAACCGGCTGGCGCTGCTCGAGAGAGTACTGGGGGACTTCTCCGGTATCGCGGACTTTTCGGAGATTGTGGTGGCCGGCTAGTCCTTGACCCAAGGATTAAGGTTCGCACTTCTGTCCCCGGGCAGACTCTGGCCTCTGACCTGCATTACCGGGTTGTAGGGACCAAGACGAAACTCGCTTCCGACGCGCCTAGTTGGTGATGATCATTGCGCCGAGCATAAAGAGAAACACGGCAAACAGTGAGGCAAGTGGGACAACGACGCCTTCGTAGAGAGCATTCGAACGGCCGGCAGTAGGACCGTCTTCGGCACGGAAGTTTGATTGATACATTGAAACGTGATCGCTATGTTGTGTGTATTCCATCTTCTTTTCCTGGTTACTCTCGCTGTTTAGACGCGCGCGAGAGAGATTAGGCAGAGCTCGCTTGTTCTGTTTTGAATCAATTGAGCAGCTGCGAGGTGCGGTGCAAGCTCTAGGCGGCAATCATCCCTGATGAAAATATCCGGCCGCAAGCATTACGTCCAGGATGGTATCCGGGATGACAACTGCCTGAGAATGCAACTTTTAGGTGATGCCCTGGACAACGGGTGAGCTCACAGCTTTAGTTGGACAAGGTCCGCGTGGTGGCGGCGATTCAAGAAGCTGCTCGAAGGCATGTCGCGTGGCGCAGGGAGTTCGCCGATAACCATGGCGATCTCATCGCAGGCATTGCGCCGCGCACAGTGTATACAGTCCTTTAACATTTTGTCGGGTAGAGCTTGATGCGGGGCAACGCTAAAGTTGAAGTGCTCGAAGAATGCGGGAATGCGGGTGAAGAGACAGACGCACTTGATGTCACTTGCTTTGGCTTGATCTAGAAGGGCGCGGACGAGCAAGCCGCCGGCTCCCTGTCCCTTGTTGTCGGGTCGGACAGCGATAGAACGGATCTCCGCCAGGTGGTGGCCGTAGACGTGGAGGGCGGCACTACCGATGAATTGACCAGAGGTGGTTTCGACGATGGTAAAGGTGCCGATGTTCGCGCAGATTTCCGCGTAGCGCCGGGGGAGCAAGGTGCCGTCGTGGGTGAAGTTGTGGATGAGTTGGTGGATGGGGCGAGCGTCCTGCAATAACGCCTGGCGCGTTCGCATGGGTGAGGCGGTGAGCTCGTTTTCCGATGGGGGGAGGATTGCGAGTGATGGCGAGAAGGAGGGGGCCGGAGGTTCTTGTGCTAAAGACAATGCCATATGCCGCTGCACTTTTTCTTTTCGGGCTGCGCTGCTCTGGAGCCGGAGGGTTGGTTGAGGTCGAAATTCGGGAGGGAGCGAAGCATCAGCTGCCGTAGTGGCGGCCTTCGTTGGAAGGCTCCCAGGGGATCGGAGCAAACGTGCGCTGGAAAAAGGTGTTGTCGACGATGTAGCGCTCGTGATTTTCTCCTTCGATGATCCAGTCGCCGGGGTAGGCTTTGCGCTGTCCAGAGTCGGTGAGGATGAGGGTGGGGTGGAGGCACTGCGTGGCATTGACGAGAAGCGGTCTGCGGGTGCGAAACGTCATAAAAGCTTTTTCTCCTAACGGCGCTGTTCCGCCGCCAAAGACATTTCAGCATCTCATCCGTAAGAAAGGCGTAAGAGATTTCTTTGATTTCCGTAAAAGTTTCGAGGTCTTTGTTTGCCGCAGGATCTGTCGGCTATTCGATTGATGAGTCGGATTTTAGCGGCGGCTCGTCTTAACCTGAGTGGATTTTTTTTGATGGACGGGCGCGGTGAAACTGACTTATTCCAATTCGCGGAGGATGCCGGAGCTGGATGCGCTGCGCGGCCTGTTCCTGGTATGGATGACGCTCACGCATATGCCTACCCGGTTCAGCGATTTGTTGAATCAGCCGTTCGGGTTTGTGTCCTCGGCGGAAGGTTTTGTCTTTATGTCGGCGTTGCTGGTGAGCCGTGTCTACCTGCGGGAGGCCCAGCAGAATGAGGGTGGCCTGATCGGCAAGCTGTGGCGGCGAACCTTGAAGATATACGGCTACCACCTGTTGATGCTGACGTTCGCGTTTACGGTCGCAGCGGCGTTTGCAGCGAAGACGCATCGGCCGGCGTTGTATAACCTACTTAATTTTTATCTGGCGCATCCGGTGGTGGCCATCATTGGATCGGTACTGCTGATCTATTGCCCGCCTCTACTCGATATTCTGCCGATGTATGTGATTTTTCTGTTCTTCACGCCGGTGGCGCTGTCGATGTCGGTTCGCTACGGCTGGCGGTGGATTCTGGCGGGGAGCGGATTTCTCTGGGTCGCGGCGCAGTTTGGGCTCAGGGAGTTTCTGCACACCTTTGTGGTGCATGTGACGCATCTGCCAATTCCGCTGCAGGAGACGGGAGCCTTCAATCTGTTTGCGTGGCAGGGAGTCTGGGTGATCGGGCTATGGCTGGGAGCGCGATCGATGGAGGGCGAGATGCCTCTGGCGCAGGTGCCGGGGTATGCGGTTGCGTTGTGTGGTGTGATCTGTACGTTTTTCTTTGAGGTGCGGCATGGTTGGCTGGGGCCGCATCTGACGCAACAGAGGCTGGGGATTAGCGTCGATAAGTGGCATATTGGGCCGATGCGGCTGATCAACCTCGCAGCGTGCCTAGTTGTGTGCTACTGGTTACGGCGATATCTCGTGCGCCTCGTTGCGCGTGAACCGTTCCTCACACTGGGGAAGGCGTCGCTGCAGGTGTTCTGCGCGCATGTGTTCTTTGTATTCGCGGCTCTGGCGCTGCTGTATGGAGATATTCCAGAGCTGCATGGATTGCGGGCTTACGGAATGCTGGTGCTGACGTTTACGGGATTGTTTCTGGTGGCGGCACGCGAGGTGAAGCTGCGGAGAGCGGCACGGGTTGCGACGGTTGAAGCGCGGCCGGACTCGCCGATCGTCGGATAATCAGTTGACGCGTTGGAGGCGGTCGATGAGCTTCTGGGCGAGGGGTTCACCGGACTCAGTCCAGAGAAGGCGGCTGCTGATGCCGCAGTTTTTTTCGACAGACAGGATGAAGGCCAGGAGCATTTCGACATTTTGTTGAATGTGCTTGGTGGCGTCCTCGTCGAGTTGCTCGTCCTCGAGGGTCTCAGCGAGCCAGGGAGTGTCGAGGCCGAAGTCGATGCGGATGTGACCGTTTTGCTCGAAGGTGGCGTCGTCGAACTGGGGGCCGAAGCCGAGGATTTTGATGGTGGCGGGTTGGAGCTTCCAGAGGGTATCCAGACGGACGGATTCAAACTGCGGGTAAATGTCGATGCGGGGATCGGAGGGTTGCGGGTCGGCGGCCACAGGGGCCCAGAGCTTCCAGCGCATCTCGAACTCATAGGCCATGTCGTCGTGGAGCTGCTCGGTGGCCTCGGCGACGGCGTTTTCGATGATGGAGTCGGAGGTGTCTTCGGAACGGTCGTCGTTGACGTAGATGCGCTGATAGGAGGGGGCTTCGTTGAAACTGATCGGGTAGACGCTGGCGGCGGCGACGCGGGTTTCTTTGCTGATGAGGGCGAACTGGCGCATGACCGAGACCAGGGTGGCGGGAAGGGTGTCGAAGCGGAAGTTGGGGAACCAGAGGCTAAGGTAGAGCTGATCGGCCATAGGGATAGTTTAGACCTGCTTTCAGTGAGGGGAGGGACCAGTCGTGATGGGTGAGAAGATAGAGGGGAATGAGTATTTCAGTAGAGCGACTGCGAATCTGGTTGCTGGCGGGTGCGGGTCTGCTGGTGATGGTGGTCGTTTCGTTCCTCGGATATGCGCACTATCGGGCGCATCGCTTCCTGACGAATCTGCCGAAGAAGCTGGGGGTGGACATTCGCCGGGAGACCAACAATGTCACGTACTCGCAGTCGGTGGAAGGGAGGACGATTTACACGATTCATGCGGCCACCGCTGTCGAGCACTCAGATGGCAAAATGACGCTGCATGATGTGGGGATCGTGTTGTACGGGCGGAAACAGGACAGGACGGATCGGATCTACGGGAAGGAGTTTGAGTATGACCAGAAGAACGAAGTCATTCGTGCTGTAGGCGAGGTGCATATCGACCTGCAGGCGCCCCAGGCTTCCGATGCAAGCGCGAAGATGGACTATGCGGCGGGCAAGGATCTGCAGGGTGGCCCGGCCGGCGTCATCGGGGAGCATGAAAGCAAGGATGAGCGTCTGATCCATGTGACCACCAGCGGCCTGGTGTTCCTGAGGAAGCTTGGTGTGGCGGCGACCGATAGGGATATTGAATTTGCGTCGGGTGGAGTGACGGGGCATGCCGTTGGGGCGGATTACAGCGCGGACACGGGTGTTGTGGTGCTGCATGAGGCGGTGAGGGTGAACGGCCTGCAGCACGACCATCCCGTGGTGCTGACGGCGTCGCACGCGGTGCTGGACCGGCCAGATCAGAAGGTGATCCTATCGCAGGCGAAGTACGTGTCGATAGGGAATGCAGGGGAAAAAGACAAAGGTGACACGGAGAATCGGACAGCGGAGGCGCAGCATGTTGTGGTGCATCTGCGGAAGGATGGATCGGTTGAGCGGCTGGAGGCGGATGGAGACGTAACGTTGACCGGGGCTGCAAGTGGCACGATCAAGGCTCCGCGGGGTGAGATGACGTTGAACGCGCAAAATCAGCCGCAGTCGGCGGTGATGTCGGGTGGAGTGAAGTACACGGCGGAGGAGCCGCTGCGTCAGGCTCAGGGAGAGGCAAATGAGGGGCGCGCGGCGTTCGATAAGAAGGGGCATCCGGAGCATGTCGTGATGACCGGCGAGGTGCATCTGCAGGAGCGGGTGCGAGTATCCGCTGCGGCCGGGGAGCCGTGGAATGAGCGGGAGCTGAATGCGGGTTCGGTTGAGATTGCGCTCGCCACCGATTCTGAGGGCAAGGCGCAGTTGCGGGATGCGAAGGCGGAAGGCAATGCCCGGTTGAAGGTGGTAAGTCCGGCCGCGAAGGGCGGAACGACCACGAGTGCGCTGGCCGGAGATTTGCTGACGGCGCAATTTGTCCGGGTTGGGGGCAAGGATCATATTGCAGAGGTGCATGGGGACGGGCACGCGGCGCTACGGCGTGTCAGTGCGACCGGAGTGGTCAATACCGGTTCTGGAGACTCGCTGGTGGCGCACTTTCGGCCTGTGACTGCTGGTACCGGACGCGGGCCGGATGGTTCAGGCAGGAGCCACCGAGCGAAGAATGATGGCTTGGAAGGCGGGGGGTCAGATGAAGTCTCCGACGCGGTGGAACAGGGGCATGTCGTGATGACACAGATACCGGCTCGGAAGCCTGGGGAGACGACTGCGCCGGTAGAGGAGCGAGCGACCGCAGACAGGGCTTTCTATGATCATGGGACAGGGGGCAGTGAGTTGGAACGAACAACGCTCACAGGCAATGTGCAGTTGAGCGATGGGACCAGTGTGCTCTGGGCCGACCGGGTGGTGACCGAACAGCAGACGGGAGATGCAGAAGCGGATGGCTCCGTGAAGGCGAGCTATGGGCAGGCGGGGAGTGCGGAGGAGCCTGTGCACGTGCTTGCGGCGCGCGCCCAGCTGAAGCGTGATTCTCAGATCGCGACCTTTCACGGGGTGGCGGGCAGACCCGCACGGTTGTGGCAGGGCGGGTCGCAGGTGGATGCTCCAGTGCTTCAGTTTGACCAGAAGCAGCGACGACTGCTGGCGCATGGCGAGGGGCAAGGGGCTTCGATGGCGGTGCATACGGTGCTGGTGCGCGGGGGATCTTCGGGGTCTTCTGCAAAGTCGGACGCGGCAAAGCCCGGCGCGACGGCAGGGAAGACGGCGGGTGGCGGAAACGGGGATGTGGTTCGGGTAGCGAGCCGGGAGCTGGTCTATTCGGATGCAGCAAAGAAGGCCGAGTTTACCGGCGGGGTTGAGGTCGAGAGCAGAGATGGCCGCATGCGGGGCCAGCAGGTAGTGGTCTATCTGCAGCCTGCGCAGGCTCCGGGGGCGGTGAAGGCATCGTCGCAAAATGACGCAAAGACGGGCGGGGGGAAGGGAAGCCCGGCGGTGGGCGCCGGCGGGGCTGGGTTTATGGCCGGCAGCGTGGAACGAATGGTTGTGACCGGCCATATCGACATGGAGCAACCCGGGCGGCGCGCGACCGGCGAGGAACTGGTCTACACAGCGGGCGACGGCATGTTTGTTTTGACCGGGGTACCGACGGCGCCCCCAAAGGTGGTCGATGACCAGCGAGGGACCGTTACAGGTACGTCCCTGCGATTCCACTCCGGCGACGACAATGTCGTGGTTTCTAATGGAGGAGAGGGTGGCGCGGGACAGCGAGTTCGCACGGAGACGCGGGTGAAGAACAAGCAATGAAGACATTATCGACCGAGGAGATCGGCAAATGGTACGGCGGACGCCAAGTAGTGAAGGGCGTCAGCCTCGAGATCGAACAGGGTGAGGTGGTAGGACTTTTGGGACCAAACGGCGCCGGGAAGACGACGAGCTTCTACATGATTGTAGGGCTGGTGCGGCCGGATGCGGGCCGTGTGCTGGCGGATGGCCACGATATCAGCCGGCTGCCCATGTATCTGCGGGCGAGGAACTACGGCATCAGCTATCTGCCGCAGGAGCCTTCGGTCTTTCGCAAACTGACGGTGCAGGACAATATTCTGGCCGTTCTGGAGGCCCAGCAATTGAGCTGGGAGAGCCGTCGCACGCGCACGGAAAAGCTGATTGAACAGTTGAATTTAGGCCATGTTCGCAAGACGCGCGGCTACGCCCTGAGCGGCGGTGAACGCAGGCGAGTGGAGATCGCGCGTTGCCTGGCAATCGAGCCGGCATTCATTCTGCTCGATGAACCCTTCTCGGGGATTGATCCGATTGCAGTACTGGATCTGCAGGAGATCATCTTCGGGCTGAAAAGAAGCGGGATTGGAGTGTTGATCACAGACCACAATGTGCGAGAGACGTTGTCGGTGACCGACCGGGCGTACATCATCACCGAGGGAAAAATTTTTGCGGCCGGAACCCCGGGAGAGCTGGGCCGCAATCCGGAGGTGCGACGTATTTATCTGGGTGAGAACTTTTCGATGGATTAGGAGTATGAATTGTACAACTTCCGTTGTAAGGCCAAGTTGCTATCGGTGGAGTTCGCGCAGCCTTTGGCAGCGTTAGACTTACAGCCAGAATTGTAGAAGGCGTGTAGACTGTGGCCAAGCCATTAAATGGTGCTTCAGGTGCATGGAATTGCACGATAAGCACGAAGAACGCCAAACGGCACATCTACATAAAAGAAAAGCAAACGGGTCGATAAGAGGTTAACGTGCTGCTGCAACCGAAGCTGAACTTGAAGGTCTCACAACGACAGGTGCTGACGCCTGGACTAGTGCAGATGGTCAGCGTTCTGGCGCTGAACAAGCTCGAGCTAAAGGAGATGATTAACACCGAAATGGTGGAGAATCCGGTTCTGGAAGAGCTTGAGGAGACCGCCGTCACGCTCGATGAGCGAGCGGGAATCGAAGGGGACCGGGAGCGTTCGGCCGAGGACAAAGTGGCCGAGACCGAGAGAGTGGAGAAAGACCCGTTCGACGAGATCGATTTCGGGAGCTACTTTCAAGATTATTTGGATCCGGGATTTCGTACGGCTTCGAACTTCGAAGAGTATGACAAGCCTTCATTTGAAAACTTCCTCTCCCAGCCGAGTACGCTGAGCGATCATCTGGCTTGGCAGCTGGGCTCGCTGAACCTGAGTCCTGAGGTTCGGGCCGCGACCGAGCTGATAGTCGGAAACCTGAACGAGGATGGGTACCTGACGGCGAGCGACGAAGAGCTGATTGAGTTGCTGCTGCAGTCCAGGGGGCCAGTGCCGCCGGAGCCGATTCCATTTGAACGCGGGGCGAAGAGCAAACTGGCGCACCTGTGGGACAAGGGGGAAAGCTGTGAGAATGGCGTCGCCCAGGCGCCCAATGAGGCATTGGAGCTGGCTGCTGCCGCCGACGAGGATGTGGCATCTTTGCTGGCTGTTGTCCGTGAGGCGCGAGCCCTGGTCAATTTCCTTGATCCGGTCGGCGTGGGAGCAAGAGATCTGCGGGAGTGCTTGCTGATTCAGATCTGCGCGCAGCAGGGTGAGGCGGCGATGGTGCTTCGGCGTCGGCAGATTACCGCTGCAGATGGCGCTTCAAGGAACGGAGCGAACAGCGATGAGAAGCATGGCGCGATCGAGCAGCCCGTTGCTGCAGAGGATGTTCCGGCCCAATCAGATATCTTCACCATCGCGAAGCATATCGTGACCAATTGCCTGGCACTGCTGCAGAAGAAGGATATGCGCGAGCTGACGCGAAGCTGCGGCCGTACCCCGGAGGAGGTCATCGCGGCTGTGGAGTTTATCCGGACGCTCGATCCAAGGCCGGGACAGCGTTACAACCAGAGCGAAACGAGGCTGATTGAGCCGGATGTTGCATTCGTGAAGCGCGATGACGTCTATGTTGTCGTGATGAATGAAGAGGACATGCCTACGCTGCGGTTGAACCAGAGTTACCGCAAGATGCTGCAGCAGAAGCAGACCGAAAAGGAAGTCAAGGAGTACGTGAAGGAACGATACAAATCGGCGATTCAGCTGCTGCGGAATATCGAGCAGAGGAAGAACACGATTGTCCGGACCTGCGAGGTGATCGTACGGCGGCAGACCGAATTCCTGGAGCACGGCGTCAATGCGCTGAAGCCGATGATGATCAAAGAGGTGGCGGAGGAGATTGGGGTTCATCCTTCGACCGTTAGCCGTGCGGTCGCGAATAAATACGTGCATACGTCGCAGGGCGTGTTTGAGCTGCGTTTCTTCTTCTCCGAAGGCGTAAACGGACCGGAAGGCGGGGACCTGCCGTTGGTGCTGCTGAAACGCAAGGTGAAGAAGCTGATCGAGGAAGAGGACGAACGCAAGCCCCTGACCGACGATCAGCTGGCCGCCGAGCTGCAGCGGCAGGGAATCCAGGTAACCCGAAGAACGGTCGCCAAGTACCGGGAAGATATGCAGATTCCAAGTACGCACCAGCGTCGTGTACGCTAGTCGTCTGTGAACGATCGCAGGGACGAGGTGAGCGTATGGACGTGGAGTACACCGGCAGACAGATAACCATCACCAAAAAGTTCAAGCTGCAGGCAGAGACAGGACTGGCGCGAATTGCGAAGATCATTGGCAACTCCGGCAGCGTGCATGTGATTCTCTCTTCGGACAAATACCGGCAGATTGCCGATATCACGGTGCAGACCAGGCACTACAAGCTGGTGGCGCGTTGCGAGGCCACCAATATGGAGATGGCGCTCCGCGATGCGCTGGAGACGATTGAGGGGCAGGCGATCCGGCAAAAGAAGAAGTTCGGAACGATTAAGCGGCATCCGAAGGCCGATGTGAAAGGCACGAAGGAAGAGGCCGCAGGGCCGGCCGCACGCAAGGCCAACGTTGCGGTTAAGGTGGCCGCGAAGAGCAGCGTCGGCCGCAAGGCAGTGCCGATGCTGGTGCATTCTTTTCCATCGCACTCGCCGCTGGCGGAGCCGCACGTCGTGCGCTCGAACGATGGGGTTGCCCGGCGGCCGATGTCGTTGGAAGAGGCGGTCAAGGAGGCGGCGTTTCGGGATCGCGATGTTTTCGTGTTTCGCGATCACGGCGGCCAGGCCATGGTGCTGCATCGCAAGCGTGACGGAAAGATGGAACTGATCGAGGTTCCTTAGAGGGTTCCTTAGTGCGGTAGTGCTAGGATTTCTAGCATGACGAGCAGGAAGGTCGCGAAGCGGTCAAAGGAAGCACGGGCTAAAAAGGACAAGAAAAAAAGAATGGCTGTCCCGGTACCGGAGTATCGGGGCGAGCTGGTAATTTTGACAGGGCTTTCGGGATCGGGAAAGCTATCCGCGCTTAAGGCGTTTGAGGACCTCGGGTATTACTCGGTCGATAATCTGCCGCTGGAGCTGGTGCCGCGATTTGCGGACCTGGTACGGCAGTCAGCAGAGATCGAACGCGCGGCGCTGGTGGTTGACGTGCGCGAGGGGATGCGGCTCGATGAGTTTCCGTCAATCCTGAAAGACGTGCGCAAGGTATTGCCGACGCGAGTGGTGTTCCTGGAGGCCACGAATGAAGTGCTCATCCAGCGCTTCTCCGAGACGCGGCGACCGCACCCGATGGGGCGAAGCGATACGGTGGTGAAGTCGATTCGGGCGGAGCGCAAGCGGCTGGATCCGATTCGCAACGTCGCCGACATCGTGCTGGATACGACGAAGTTCAATGTGCACGATCTTCGAGCGCGCATCAACTCGCAGTTTGAACGCGAGGAGAGCGATCAAAGTCTGATGATCTCGTCCAATAGCTTTGGGTTCAAGAACGGCGTGCCAACCGAGGCGGATCTTGTTTTCGACGTGCGATTTCTGCCCAATCCCCATTTCGTGCCGGAGTTTCGCAAACTGACGGGAAAAGATCCGAAGGTGGCCAAGTACGTCCGTCAATTTCCGCAGACCAAGGAATTTCTGGACAAGACCGAAGACCTGCTGAAGTTTCTTTTGCCTCATTACATCAAGGAGGGAAAGAGCTATCTCACCGTGGCGTTCGGATGCACCGGCGGGCAACACCGGTCGGTCTTCATTGCGGAAGAGATGAAGAAACGGCTGGCCGAAGAGGGCTACCGGGTAAAGACGGCGCATCGGGATATGCCCAGGTGAATAGCTACGTACGTCGGCGCGCAATAGAATAGTCAGATACGCATTGCGATGACGACGATCAGGAGAGTGATGGCTTGAGGCGCATCTGGCGATTATTGCTGTATGTCCGGCCGTATGCGCTGTATTCCCTGGCGTCGGTCGTGCTGATGGCGGTCGTTGGCGCGATGGCGTCGTTTCGCATTCTGCTGGTCAAGCCCATATTCGATAATGTCTTAAGCCCGGATGCGCCGCCGGGCCTCGTCCTTCTGTTCCGCATTCCACACACCGACCACGTCATCAACCTGCAGCGGTTTCTGCCGAGTCACTTTCACAATGCGTGGACCGTGGTGGCAGTCGCGTTGGTGGGTTCGGCATTGCTGAAGTCAGTCTGCGATTATTTCGGCACTTACCTGGTGAACCGAGCCGGATTCGGCATGATCACGGATCTGCGAAACGACCTCTATGACGCTGTCTTGCGCCGCTCGGTGGCGTTCTTTCAGAAGCATACGACGGGCACATTGCTGTCGACGCTAATCAATGACATCGAGAAGGTTCAGTTTGCGATGTCGAGTGTGATGAGCGACTTTCTGCAGCAGTTTTTCACGCTGGTTTTCACGGCTGTTGCGGTGGTCATCGTTGGCGGCAGGTTGGCCTGGGTGTTGCTGCTCTTTCTGCCCGTGGTGGTGTTTTCAGCCCGTCGCATTGGGCGCGGGGTACGCCAGACGACTCGCAGGGGGCAGGACAAACTGGCGGAGATTCAGAACATTCTTCACGAGACGATTACAGGCAATCGGATTGTGAAGGCGTTCGGCATGGAATTGTGGGAGATGAACCGGTTTCGCCGCGCGGCGCGAAGGCTGTTCGATGCAAATCTGAAGTCGGTGAAGGTACAGGCGATCAGTTCGCCGTTGATGGACCTGATCGCGTCCATGGCGATCGCACTGCTGCTTCTGCTGGGCCGCTGGAGCATTCAGCAAAGGCAGATGACTGCGGGATCGTTTATCACCTTTCTCATTGCGGTTTTCACGTTGTATGACCCGGTACGGAAGTTCGCCGCTTTCTACAACAGCTTTCAACAGGCGCTGGGAGCAAGCGAAGAGATTTTCAAGTTCATGGATGCGGTGGATGATGTCCAGGAGAAGAAACGCGCGTTTGTGTTGAAAGGGTTTAGCGAAGGGATTCAGTTCGAAAACGTCGGATTCGCGTATGACAGCGACGGAGAGACGAAACAGGTGCTCCAGGGCATCAATCTGGCGGTGCAGCCAGGCGAGGTGATTGCGTTGGTCGGGCCGAGCGGTGCCGGGAAGTCGTCACTGGTAAATCTGATTCCCCGGTTCTTTGATGTGAATGAAGGACGAATATTGATTGATGGGCACGACTTGCGGGACGTGACCATCGCGTCGTTGCGGGAGCAGATCGGAAAGGTAACGCAGGAGACCGTGCTGTTCAACGACACGGTCCGCAACAACATTGCCTACGGTCAGCCCGACGTCCCGATGAGCAAGGTGGAAGAGGCCGCGCGGATGGCGCTCGCGCATGACTTCATCCTCAACATGCCGGATGGATACAACACGAAGATTGGTGAAAAAGGCACGCGCCTGAGTGGTGGTGAACGGCAGCGGCTGGCCATTGCGCGGGCGATTCTGAAGAATGCGCCAATTCTCATCCTGGACGAGGCAACCTCCGCGCTCGACATGGAGAGCGAGCGGTATGTGCAGGCGGCCCTTGCGAACCTGATGCGGGGGCGGACCGTGTTTGTGATTGCGCATCGTCTCTCCACAGTGCGGAGAGCCACGCGAATCGCTGTGATCGAGAGCGGGCAGATCACCGAAATCGGAACGCACGAAGAGCTGATGCAGCATTCGGGGACCTATCGACGGCTTTACAACATGCAGTTTGGCGCCGAAGACTCGGAGCGGGTGGGGAACGGCGAAGTAACATTGACGGCAAATCTGGAGGGGATTGCGTGAGTGAGGTCTATTCGATGACTGGATACGCCAGTCTGCGCGGGTCGGTGCGGGATACCGTTGCTTTTACGTTATCCATGAAGAGTGTGAACCATCGCTTTCTCGACCTGAATCTTCGGTTGCCGTCGTATTGCGACGGCCTGGAGGTGCAGATGCGAAGAATGTTGAAGGAGCGTCTGCGGCGCGGACACGTGGAAGTAACGCTACAACTGGAGCGCAGGGCCGCTGCCGGAATTCAGCTGAACGCCAGTTTGCTGGGCGCCTACATGCAGGCGTATCGGGAAGCTTCGGAGGCGAATGGCCTTGCTTATGAGCCCGACCTGAACGCGATGCTGCGCATCCCTGGCATGATGACGGCCGAGAGCAGTGCCGGAACAGAAGACCTGGCGGGACTTGATGTAGCTGTGCTCGCACAGATCGCTCCTCTGGTGGAGAAATTGAATGAAGTCCGCTCGCAGGAGGGCGCGGCCCTTGCGGCAGAGTTGCGTGCTTCTATGTCGCGTCTCCGAGCGTTCGGCGAAGAGATGGCCGGACTGAGAAATGGAGTGCGGGAGGCTCAGTTCGACAGGCTCAGAAGCCGGTTGGTTGAGCTGACCGAGGGGGTTCCAGTAAGCGAGGAGCGATTGCTAACCGAGGCCGCGGTGCTCGCGGAGAAGAGTGATATCGAGGAAGAGATCGTTCGATTGCGGACCCACGTGGATCGCTTTGTCGCGATGCTGGACGAGGGTGGAGAGTTGGGCAAGCGGCTCGACTTTCTGTTGCAGGAGCTGAATCGAGAGGCGAATACCATGCTGTCGAAGACCAGCGGAGCCGCTGGTGAAAACAGTCTGCGGATCACGGAACTCGGCCTCGAGATGAAGGCCGAGATCGAAAAATGCCGCGAGCAGGTTCAGAACATCGAGTAGCGAATCTCTGCGGATTGTTAGACTGAGAACAATAATTGTTGAAAACAGATGATTGAGGGCGGATGGCAGGCATACTTTTTATTATTTCGGCGCCGTCGGGTTCCGGGAAGTCGACGCTGGTGAATCAGCTGCGTTCGCTGGTGGAGGGATTGGACTTTTCGATCTCGTATACGACACGAGCGCCGCGAGGTTCGGAGGAGGATGGGCGGGAGTATCATTTCACGACCCGGAGAGAGTTTGAGCGGATGGTTGCGGCGGGTGACTTTCTGGAGTGGGCGCAGGTCTTCGAGAATTACTATGGAACGGCCGTTTCTGCCTTGAGTCATGCGAAGGATGTGGGGAAGGATCTGCTGCTCGACATCGACGTGCAGGGCGCATCGCAGGTGATGAAGAAGTTCCCCCATGCAGTCTCGATCTTCGTCCTGCCGCCAAGTCCGGAGATTTTGCAGATGCGTTTGAGGCGCCGGAGCGAGGCGGAGGAGGCAGCTTCCAAGACCCCCATTACGGAGGCCGTAATTCAGAAGAGACTCGCCGAGGCGCGGAATGAGTTGAAGCAGATGCGGGATTACAAGTATGCTCTTGTGAACGATGTTCTGGATCAAGCTGTGACCGAGCTCCGGGCCATTGTTTTGTGCGAGCGTGGCGTAAGGGATGGTGTTCAAACCATCGCGTCGAGTTGCAGAACTGACGCCCCGTCGCCAAAGTTAAAGGCAGCACTAAGCACGTTTGAGAGATAAGGTCCACTTATCCACTGCGAATTGTGTAGAGCAATTCGCGAGTCTGAGATATAAATTCACACTATGGGGGTAACGTATGACCAGTGAAAGCGCATTCCACAACAAATACAGTCTGGTGAAGGGTGCGGCTCGCCGGGCTCGGCAGCTGCAATCAGGTGCATCGCCGCTGATTGTCGCCAAATCGATGAAGGCTTGCCGCGTCGCGCAGGACGAAATCAAGCAGGGACATGTGAAGTTCGTTCTGCCGGAGCGTGTGGTTGAGCCTGTGCTCGATCTTCCAGTGCACTAACTAGCGATACCATAGAGCCATGGCAGGAGAGGCAGAGCAGCAGCTGCGGGCTTATGTGGAATACCTTCGGGATATCGGCGTCCATGACTTCTATCGTCGGGGCGAGCCGGTGTTCGCCGAGATTCCTGAACCGCCGCCGACGCAGGTTGAAGCCGCCGCGGTGGTTGAGGAGCCGAAAGCCAACCCCGTTCTGAGCAAACCCGCCTTTCTGGAGCCTCCGATTGCGAAGCTGGTGAGTTTTGACAACCTTGCCCCCTTGCCTGAGAGTCGTGTGGCTCCTGCGCATAAGGCTGAGGCTCTGGCTGCCATTAAAGAAGACATTGGTGACTGTACGCGGTGCCCGCTGGCCTATGCCGGCCGGCGCACGATCGTCTTCGGCGATGGCAATCCCAATGCAAAGCTGATGTTTGTCGGCGAGGGCCCGGGAGCGGATGAGGACACCTCGGGCATTCCGTTCGTCGGCAAGGCGGGGCAGCTGCTGAACAACATGATCCAGGCGATGGGGCTGAAGCGTGAAGAGGTCTACATCGCCAATATCGTCAAGTGCAGGCCGCCGGCGAACCGCGTTCCGGAGCCGGTAGAGGCGGATACCTGTGACCAGTTTCTTCTGCAACAGATCGATGTGGTGCAGCCGCAGGTTGTCGTAGCGCTGGGCGCGACTGCGGCGATGTATCTGTTGGGGGTCAAGCAGTCATTGAGCGCGTTGCGGGGCCGGTGGCACAGCTGCCGGGGGGCAAAGCTGGCGGTGACCTATCATCCGGCGTTTCTGCTGCGCGACCCGCGGATGAAGAGCGAGGCCTGGAAGGATCTGCAGATGGTGATGGCTCAGATGGGTTTGAAGGCTCCAACGAAGGGTTAGATTTTATTCCTCGCGCGGACATTCTGTGGCACGCTTGAAGACGACTTTAAAACATGAATGACTCTTCGATTCGCGACACGGATGTCCTCATTGTTGGCGCGGGGCCGACGGGCCTGGTGTTGGCTCTGTGGCTCAGGTGTCTCGGCGTCGGGGTGAGGATCATTGACAAGACGTCCGAGCCCGGGACGACATCGCGCGCGCTGGCTGTGCAGGCCCGAACACTCGAGCTGTACAGCCAGGTCGGCATCGCCGATTTGACTGTCGAGCGCGGACGACGAGTCGACGCCGCCAATCTCTGGGTGGCAGGACGCAAAGTGGCTCGTGCGGTCTTCGGCGACATGGGTGAGGGACTCAGCCCGTTTCCCTACCCGCTGATCCTTCCTCAGGACGAGCATGAGCGTCTGCTGATCGACTGTCTGGCCGAGGGAGGCGTCGAGATCGAGCGCGAGACAGAACTTCTAGGCTTCGAGAGCGCAGACGACGGTGTGCGCGCACACATAAGGAATCCCGACGGCACCGAGACAACGTGCACAGCCGCGTATCTTGCTGGCTGCGATGGAGCGCGTTCCACCGTGCGCGGGACGATAGGGATTGGATTTCCCGGCGGAACCTACGAGCACCTCTTCTACGTCGCGGATGTGCAGGCAAGCGGGCAGACCATGAATGGCGAACTTCATGCCGCGTTCGACCGAACCGACTTTCTCATCGTCTTCCCGCTGAAGGGCGACGGGCGGGCGCGCCTCATCGGCACAATTCGCGATGAGATTGCAGGCAAGGGCGAAGACCTGTCGTGGGACGCCGTCAGCAAGCGCGTGATCGAATGGACCCGCATTGACGTAAAGTGTGTGAACTGGTTCTCGACGTACCGCGTGCACCACCGGGTGGCCGACCATTTTCGCAGGGGCCGCGCCTTCCTGCTCGGCGACGCGGCGCACATCCACAGCCCCGTCGGTGGACAAGGCATGAACACCGGCATCGGCGACGCCGTCAATCTCGCATGGAAGCTCGCGGCTGTGCTGCATGGGCGGGCGCACGCCTCGCTGCTCGATAGTTATGAGCCGGAGCGCATCGCATTCGCACGGCGGCTGGTCGCGACTACCGATCGGGCCTTTACAGGTGTGACGAGTTCCGGAGCGTTAGCGCGGCTGATCCGTCTGCATATTGTGCCGCTGCTGGTTCCGCGGACGTTCACGTCTCGTGTCATGCGGCGCATTATGTTTCGCACCGTCTCACAGACGGCGGTGAACTATCGCGGAAGCAGCCTGAGCAAGGGGCGTGCGGGACCGGTCCACGGCGGTGACCGCCTGCCCTGGGTCAAGGTGGATTGGAATGGCGAATCCACCGACAACTTCGCGCCGCTCACCTCGCTGGACTGGCAAATCCACGTGTACGGCGAAGCCATGTCCGAGATGCGTGCATTGTGCATGGAGCGAATGCTGACGCTGCACGTCTTTCCGTGGCAGGAAGAGATGCGACGAGCTGGCCTGCGACGCCATGCCGCGTATCTCGTCCGGCCTGACGGGTATGTGGCCGTGGCGGATGCTGGAGGCGGCGCCACGGCAATTGCATGGTACCTTGCAGAGCGCCAGATCACCCCGGCTACGTAGACCATCAGCAACCCGCACGGAACAGGTTATGGCGGTGTGATGCGAACTGTGTTGGCGCGACAGGAGCGGATCGGTCCGCAGGCTGTTGGCTGACCGCTCTTGTTCAGGCAGACTTCGATTGCCGTAAGGTGGTTGTTCCCGCAGGAGAGCGAGAGGCTGGATCGGGGAATGGACGGATTGGCTTCGGTAAAGAGGTCAAGGATTTGGCCTGGAGGCATTGAGGTTTGATGATCGAGTCGGGAGAGCGTGGAGGGAATCGTCACTGAGTGGAAGGCGCTCCGGGCCAGCGTGAAGAACGCGTCGGGCGAAAGGCCGGAGCAGGTGCCGTGGGTTCGCCACTCGTGGCGGAGCAGACCGGGATCGACATAGATGTCGTTGTAGTCGGCAGGATTGCGGGGGCCAGGCGCATTGGAGCAGTTTTGCGGGTAGGTGCCGTCGTTGTTCTGGGGCCAGAGACCGTGGAGCACGAAGGTGGAGTGCTCGGCACATTCGGTCGCGTCCGGGTTTGAGTGACAGAACTCCGGAGACCAGGAGAGGTTGAGTAGGTAGTAGTCGAAGTTCTGTGGTGCGGATGGTTGGGCGGCGGCAAGTGTTGCAGGGCGGGGACGAGGGACAGGCTCGGGTGTGGGCCGGGGGTTTGGGTTACAGGCGGTGAGGGGTAGAAGAAGGTTGAGGAGGACGATAACGAGTCGCTTCTTCATAGTGGCAGCAGCTTATCAGGACACAGAACAAAACCGAATATCGCACATTACGAAATTCTTACGAAAACAGGGATACACTTTCTGTCGCTGTAAATGATTGTCGGGCCAAGCAAGACTGGCCAGGGACCATGATGCTGTTCTGGAAGGTGCTGGGTTCTCTCCTTGTCACGCTGCCCTTGTACTGGGCCATGGTGACGGCGTTCCACCTACTCAATTTGCCGAGTGATCGAGCTGTTCTGGGGGGCGTGTGCCTGTTGCTGGTGACAGCGGCGGGTGGCTTTGTTGCGTTTAGAAAAATCTGGAGGATGTAATGTCTCTCTTTGGTGAAGTAATGAATCCCGGCACTGGCCGGAATAATGATGCACGGGATCTCCCATTGAAGTTCATCAAGGTTGGTGCGGCTGTAGTCGGCCTGCTGATCGTTGCGGTGATCTTCTTCAACTACGTTGCTTCCGTAACACGCATCGGCGCCGGATATGTTGGCGTGGAGATAGTGCTGAGCGGTTCGCAGCGAGGCCCATCGGAGATTCCGATACGGACCGGATGGGTCTTCTACAGTCCGCTACGGAGCCAGATCATCGAGTTTCCAACGTTTGTGCAGACGGTGAAGTGGACGCATGACTTGAACGAAGGCCGTGCATCCAACGAGGAGATGAGCTTCAACTCCAAAGAAGGGATGGAGATTTACTCTGACGTCTCCCTGAGCTATGCGATCGATCCGCATCGTGTGCCGGACTTTTATGTGAAGTACCGGCTGAGCGACCTTGATGTATTTACGCACGGCATCTTGCGGGATGTGGTTCGCAACTCGCTCAACGAGGTAGCTTCAACCTACAGCGTGGAACAGATCTATGGCGAACAGAAGGCCGAGTTTTTGAACAAGGTGCAGGCCTTGATCCAGCAGAAGATGGAATCGGTCGGCGTCGGAATTCAACAGTTCGGCTTCATCGGAGCGCCGCGCGTGCCCGCAGTCATTGCAACTGCGATTACCTCGAAGGCGCAGGCGATTCAGGACGCAGAGCGTGCGCGCAACGAGCTGGCGAAGACCCAGGCAGAGGCGGCGAAGACAGTAGCCGAAGCCGACGGCGAAGCGAAGGCGGCTGTGACTCGAGCCAACGGTGAAGCGGAGGCGAACAAGATTCGCCAAACCTCCTTGACTCCGCAGCTTCTGGAACTGCGAAAGATCGAGAACCAGAAGGCGCTGATCGAGCGCTGGAACGGACAGCTTCCAACAGTCCAGTCAGGGAACGGCGGCCTCCTGATGGAACTGCCGAAGCCGCAATAGTAGCCTGCGCTGGCGGCTCGCTCGAGACAGCCGCCAGCGCGCCCGTGCAACCTGAGAACGATGCGACGGCTCTAAGGCTGTGACAGTCCGTACTAAAGGAGTGCCATGGCAAAGAGGAGTTCGAAGAGCCTGATCGATCCAACCCGGCTGGATCCGGTACGCAAGAAGGACGGATTACTTCAGGTGATTGTCGAGACTCCGAAGGGAAGCCGGAATAAATTCTCTTTCGACGTGGATCAGGAGATCTTTTCTCTCAAGAAAGTATTGCCGGCGGGAATGGTGTTTCCGTACGACTTCGGATTTCTTCCAAAGACCCTGGCCGATGACGGCGACCCGATCGACGTGCTGCTGCTGATGGACGAGCCGGCGTTCCCTGGTGTCCTGGTGCCCTCGCGGCTCATCGGCGTCATTGAGGGAGAGCAGATCGACGGAAAGAAGAGGATTCGCAACGACCGGCTGGTGGCCCTCGCGGATGCGAATCATATGTATGCCAATGTTCGCAAACTGAATGATCTGCCCAAGCAGTTCCTGCACGAGCTGGAGGACTTCTTCGTCAACTATCACCAACTCGAGGGCAAGAAGTACAAGCTGCTGGGATGCAAAGGGATTGCAGAGGCAGAGACGCTGATCAAGAAGGCGAAGAAGGCGGCTTAGGCTGGATGAATTGCGGACGATTGGTCGGGCGGCATGACGAATGGAAGAGTTTGTCCTGAGGTTTCTCATTGGCGGTGCGGTGATCAGTGCATTTGCGCTGGTGGGCGACGTTCTGCGGCCCAAGAGTTTTGCGGGTCTCTTCGGAGCAGCTCCTTCAATTGCGCTAGCGACGGTGGGGATGACGATTGCGCATCATTGCAAGGGATACGCAGCGACTGAGGGCCGGTCGATGGTGCTGGGCGCAATTGCGTTCTGCCTATGCGTACTTGGTGAGCCAGGCGCTGGTACGTTACAAGCGATCGACGATGGCGACGACGCTTATCTTGATGCCGGTCTGGCTGGGAGTTTCGCTGGGTCTCTACTGGATGCTGCTGCGGCGGTGAGCATATGAGAGTCAAGGCCAGTTTTTCGTCGCTCAAACATGCGAATCTTCGCGAGCATGTGGTGCGGTTTGTTCTCGGCGGTGCCGTGACGGTCGCAGCCGGGCTGATCGCACGGCAATGGGGACCTGTAATCGGTGGGCTTTTTCTGGCATTTCCGGCAATCTTTCCTGCGGGTGCAACGCTGATCGAGCAACATGAGGTGAAGAGGAAGCGAGAGATTGGGCGGGATGGCCGCAGGCGGGGCCGTGAGGCAGCGGCACTCGATGCGCTAGGTGCATCGTTTGGGGCAGTGGGCCTGGGTGCGTTCGCCGTGGTTTTGTGGCGGCTTCTGCCGGGACACAGCTCGTGGGCGGCATTGGCGCTTGCTGTGGTGGCATGGGCGGTGATGTCGGGCCTGCTGTGGATTCTTCGAAAACGGTGCTGAGGCACGCATCAGCGCGGGCAGCCTCCAAAGGCATTACGCTAGAGGGATGCCTCTGTTTTGCGACGTCGCGCTGCCCGTGCCACTGGATCAGACATTTACCTACGCGGTAAATGGGGCTACCTCTGGAAGTGGGCCAGTGGTGGGGGCGCGGGTACTCGTGCCCTTCAGCGGGCAGAAACTGATGGGAGTGGTGGTGCGGGTTCATGACGACGCACCGGCCGACGAGTTCGAGATCAAACCGGTGCAACAGGTGCTCGATGAGGCGGCCCTGCTCCCGGCCGAGTTGATGAAGCTCGCAGAGTGGATCGCGTCGTACTATGTTGCGCCGCTCGGTGAGGTGTTGCGCGGGATGCTGCCGCTGGCTGCGGAGGTGAAGCGGCACTTTTTTTATCGAATCGCCGAGGCCGGGCAGAGAGTGCTGTATGAAGGCGCGGCGAAGGGTTCCTCTCGGCGGTCGAAGCTTTCCGCGGAGGAACAGAATCGCGAGTATGCAGTGCTGAATTATCTGGAAGCTGGAGAGCAAGCGAAGATGTCGGCGCTGCGGTCGGCTACTGGCGCGAATAAAGCCCTGCTCGAAGGGATGGTTCGGAAGAAGTGGCTGACGCGCGAGGCAGTGGCAGAAGAGCGCGATGCGCGGCGGCTCGAGAAAGTGGCAGTACTGGTGGCAGAGGCCCGACTCCCCAAGTTGAATGAGAACCAGACAGCGATTCTGGCGGAGCTGGCGGCGGTCGGCGGACGAATGCGCGTGAGCAATCTGAGGATCACACTCACGCGGGCGGGGGTGCCGATTTCGACGCTGGGGACGCTGGTCAAGCGCGGGCTGGTGGGGATCGAAGAGGTTGCCGAGGAGTTTCATCTCGGAGGTGTTTCTGCGCAAGGAAAGAAGCACGCGCATGAACATGCGCTGAACGAGTCGCAGATGGAGGCGCTGGGAACGATTGCGGCGGCGATGGAAAAGGGTGGTTTCCGGCCGCACCTTCTCTATGGAATCACGGGTTCGGGTAAGACGACCGTTTATTTTGCTGCGATGCGCCGGGCCTTGGAGGCGGGCAAGTCCGCGCTGCTGCTGGTGCCTGAGATCGGGCTAACCCCCGCGATGGCCGCGCAGATGTACGCAGCGTTTGAAGGCGAAGTCGCGATGCTGCACTCGCAGTTGACGCCGGATGAGCGGGCCGAGCAGTGGCACAGGATTCGCCGGGGCGAGGCAAGGATCGTGGTGGGAACGCGATCGGCCGTCTTTGCACCCATGGTGGATCTAGGGTTGATCATCGTCGATGAGGAACATGACTCGAGTTACAAGCAGGAAGAGACGCCGCGGTATCACGGACGCGATGTTGCCGTGATGCGGGCGAAGTTGAATGACGCGGTCGTCGTGCTCGGGTCAGCAACGCCGTCGCTCGAAAGCTGGGCCAACGCCGACAAAGGACGATACGCACGAATCGAGTTGCGGCAGCGTGTTATGGGGCGCCCGCTGCCGGTCGTGGAACTGGTAGACATGCGTGCCGAATTTCGCGAGACCGGCCAGGAGCACATCTTCTCGCGGAGATTGATTGAAGAGACTCAATCCACATTGGATCGTGGCGAGCAGGTGATTCTCTTGCTCAACCGGCGGGGATATTCGTCCGTGGTGATGTGCCGGAGCTGCGGAGAAAAGATCGAGTGCGAGAACTGCGCCATCTCGATGACCTATCACAAGAAGGTGAGTGAGAACGACGCGATTGCGCAGCCAGGACAGCGCCTGGAGTGTCACTACTGCGGGTTTCGTCGAACGGTGCCAAAGGTCTGCCCCAAGTGCGAGAGCGAGCATCTTTATTTTCTGGGCGCGGGATCGCAGCAGGGTGAGGAGAGACTGCAGGAGCTCTTCCCGTCGGCGAGAATCGGAAGAATGGACCGCGATACCGTCCGAGGGCGCAGCGACATGGAGCGGCTACTGGCACGCCTGCATGGCGGAGAGATCAATCTGCTCGTGGGCACGCAGATGATTGCAAAGGGGCACGATATCCACGGCGTGACGCTCGTCGGTGTTATCGGCGCGGACTTTCAGTTGGGACTCCCGGATTTTCGCGCAGCCGAACGCGTGTTTCAATTGCTCACCCAGGTATCCGGTAGAGCCGGCCGCGGGGATCTCCCGGGAAAAGTGCTGGTGCAGACCTATCACCCCGATCACTATGCAATTCAGTTTGCTGCGCAGCATGACTATCCGGGGTTTGTCGCAAAGGAGATGAACTATCGGCGGTGGATGCACTATCCGCCCTTCGCAGTGCTCGCGAATGTGGTGATTCAAAGTGAGAAGCTTGAAGAGGCTACGGCATGGGCAGGGACACTGGGGCGCTGGTTTCAGCAGGCGCGGCTGGACAAGGTACGCGTGCTCGGGCCGGCAGCCGCGCCAATTGTGCGGCTCAAGCGGATCTATCGTTTTCACTTTGTTTTGAAGGCCGAGCGGCGACAGTCGCTCGGGGCGGCGTTGCGGGCGATGTTGGCCTACGCTGAGACACAGGCCCTTGCCCGTCGAAACCTCGTCGTCGACGTGGACGCCGTGCATCTAATGTGATGTCGCGACTTAGGGCTAGTCGAGCAGATGAAGCTCTTTGCCAGGTTTGAAGCGAACCGCCTTACCCGGAGCAATGGTGACTTCCGCACCTGTTCTGGGATTGCGGCCGATACCGGTTTTGCGTGGCTTGACGGTGAAGACACCGAAGCCTCGCAGTTCGATCCGGTCGCCCGCGATGAGGGTTTGCTTCATGCTGTCGAAGATGGCGTCAACTGCAGACTCTGCTTTGGTTCGTGGCAGTCCGGTACGCTCAACAACCCTTTGTATAAGATCCTGCTTAATCATCTGGGCCGCCGTCCTTGGGCTGTAATTTTAGAAAAATGGTACTGACCGGGTTTAGTAACGTGATGTTAGAAAGTCGGAACAAGATTGTCAACGAAAGAACGCTGCCGTAAGATGAAGAATCTAATGAGGCAAGACTACAGGGTTTCCCAATCGCACTTAAATCTACACCCTTCTGGCAAAATTAGAAGAGCGAATTGCAATACGAAGGGAAAAAGAACATAGTGGCTATTAAGAGCGACCGTTGGATTCGCCGGCAGGCGATCGATCACGGCATGATATCCCCGTTTAGCGAAAAACAGGTCCGGGAGGGCGTTATCTCCTATGGACTCTCCTCCTACGGGTATGACCTCCGGGTTTCGGACGAGTTCAAGATCTTTACCAACGTCAACAGCGCCATTATCGACCCTAAAGCCTTTGATGAGCGGTCATTTGTAACGGTTGTGGCCGACAGCGTGATCGTTCCTCCGAACTCGTTTGCCCTGGCCCGGTCGATTGAATACTTCAAGATTCCCCGCGATGTGCTGACGATCTGCGTCGGCAAGTCGACCTATGCGCGGTGCGGCATCATCGTGAATGTCACGCCGTTCGAACCCGAGTGGGAGGGTTTTGTGACCCTGGAGATCTCAAACACGACCCCTCTCCCGGCCAAAGTCTATGCCAATGAAGGACTTTGCCAGATCCTGTTCTTCCAGTCCGACGAGATGTGCGAGATCAGTTACGCGGACCGTAAAGGCAAGTATCAGAACCAGCAGGGAATCGTTCTGCCGAAGCTCTAGTACCGGCGTACAGACGGCGATCCCTGAAACGCGCTAAAGTCGGCCTACTGAGTGCACGACGTTGAGTAAAGAGGCTGCGCAGGCGAGATGAAAGAACAAAAGGCTCAGGGACCGTTGAAGCTGGGTCTGGTTGCCACCGACCCACTGCGAATCCTTGGACTGCAGACGATCTTTTCTGAAGACGGAATCAAGGGCCGGCCTGTGGAGATTATTCCCCTGTCAGTCCCGGGGGCGCTCGATGCCTCCGGCGTCTCGCTGATCCTGATTGATGCCGCCTGCACCGACCATATTTTCGAGCTACTGGCGGCGTTTCGCCGCGCTCGTCCGCATCTGCGCTTGATCGTGCTGGGGCTCGAAGAAGATCACGAATACATTCAGCGCATCGTTGGCGCTGGAGCCAAGGGCTACCTCGCGCACACAGCCAGGCCCAGCGAGGTTCGGCTGGCGATCGAGATCGTGGAGGATGGTTCCGCCTGGGCTCCGCGGAAGGTGCTGGCGAATCTGCTGGACCTGTCGTCGCCCGGAGAGCAGGCTGCGTCGGTCAGCGAGCCAAAGTTCACCGAACGCGAGGCTGAAGTGCTGAGGCTGCTCGTCGAAGGACATCCAAACCGGGCGATTGCCCAGAAGCTCGGAATCGACCTGGCGACGGTGAAGAAGCACGTAGGCGCATTGATGCGGAAAGTTGGAGTGAAAAACCGAATTGCCCTCTCGGTGCAGGTGGTCAATCGAAAGCTGCTTCCAACATAACTTCGCCGTGGCTGGAACTCCGCCGAAGGGTATTTTGGGTGTTAACGCTTTAGTTAACAAACGGCGCTCAAAGGTCTACCTACCTTCGTACCGTTGTGAGGCGGATTGATCTGATGCAAAGTGATCTCAGCAACACAGACCTGGGAGAGGGGTTGTAGAGAGAGCGTCGGGCAAGCCCCGATACTATCTCTACAACCCCCATTTTTTTTCTTAGTGGGGTTTTTCGGTCTGATGTAGGCTCGAGCCACGAGTAGGTGCAGTTGGTGGACAACCTCCGCTCCCTGCTTCCCATCACATATAGTGTTGGAAATAGGGAGCTTTTGGGCCCATCCAAGAAACCAGACTGTGGAATGCGAGAGGTAAAAACGAAAATGATAATAAAAAAGATATCAACGGTTCTGTGTGGATTGGCCATGGTGGCCGGTTCACTTTCTGCAACGGCGGCAACGAACGAGGACAAAACCAAAATTTCGGAACGGCTGACGGCTGCCGGTCAAGTGATTGAAGAGATCATGGCGACCCCAGACAAGTCGATCCCGAGCGGTATTCTTGCCGGTGCCTCTTGCGTCGTTGTGATCCCCAGCTTCAAGAAGGGCGCCTTCGTTGTGGGTGCTCAATACGGTCAGGGTGTTGCAACCTGCCGGACACCAAGCGGCAAATGGAGCGGGCCGGTGTGCGTACAGCTGACAGGCGGCAGCTTTGGATTCCAGATCGGCGGCCAGGCGACGGACCTGGTGCTAATCGCAATGAATCAGCAGGGGCTGCAACAGATGCTGAAGAACAAGGTTAAACTTGGTGCGGACGCAGCGGCTGCAGCCGGTCCGGTTGGACGTAACGCTCAGGCTGGCACGGACTGGAAGCTGAATGCGGAGTTCCTGAGCTATTCCCGCTCTAAGGGACTGTTTGCTGGCATTGACCTGGACGGAACGGTTCTGTCCCAAAACCAGGAAGGCACTCGCACTCTCTATGGCGTGGATGTTCCGTACAAGACCGTTCTAGATGGAAACGAGCCGACCCCCGGAGAGGCGCGCCCGTTTGTGCGTGAGGTTGCGAAGTACTTCGTGGTTGCGAAGAACAATTAGCGAAGAACCAAGAACACAATTGATTCGATTCGAAAGGGCGGCTGCTTCAGCCGCCCTTTCTGTTTCTCGGCGTACTGATGCGGAATCGGTAGACTAGAGCCTTGAGCGAATTGGAACAAAGAGCGCCGCCGCCGGACAAGGTCAGCGTCCGCGAAACGCTGGAGTTTGCCCTTGTCTGGCTCGTCGTTCACGGCATGCGGCTACTTCCCAGAACAATCGCGCGAACAATCGGAGCGGCGATTGGTGCGATCGCCTTTCGCGCCCTGGGGCGGCTACGACGAGTAGGTATTCTCAACCTGGAACTGGCGTACCCGCAGATGACCACTCGGGATCGGGAAGCGATCCTGCGATCGGAGTACAGAAACCTCGGCTTCCTGCTGGCCGAGTTCTGCAAGATGCCCGACTACACGCCGGCAACCGCAAACCGCTTCATTCGCTATGAGGGCCTTGAAAACTACCTGGCGGCGCAAAAACGCGGCAAGGGCGTACTGGTGTTGACCGGACATCTCGGGGCGTGGGAGCTGTCCAGCTTTTACCACTCGCTGATGGGGATGCCGATGGGAATGGTCATACGCCGGCTCGACAATCCTCTCGTCGATGCGTTCGTGAACCGCATTCGCTGCCAGCATGGAAACCGCGTGATCCACAAGGATGATTTCGCCCGCGGACTGATTGCATCGATGCGTGCGGGAGAGACCGTGGGTATTCTGATGGACACGAATATGACGCCACCGCAGGGCGTCTTCGTGCCTTTCTTCGGTGTGCCGGCGTGCACCGCGTCAGGAATGGCGCGGATCGCAGCGAAGACGGGGGCCGCGGTAGTGCCCGGCTTTCTTCTGTGGGAGCAGAGCGAGCAACGCTATGTGTTGCACTTTGGCGAGGAGCTTCCCGTGATCCGAACTGGCGAGGCCGAACAGGACGCGCTGGCCAATACGGCATCGTTTACGGCCGCGATTGAACGGTATATTCGGCAGTATCCTGAACAATGGCTTTGGCTGCACCGGCGATGGAAGACCCGGCCTCCGGGCGAAGAAGGGATTTACTGATGGTGAACCTAGGCAAGGTTGCCGACTGGCTCGGCGTAAGCGCGCCTCTTCTGGATGCAGTGATCACGGAGGTCGCCGCTGTTGAAAGCGCCGGTCCCGGCTCCGTCGTGTTTGCAGTCGACAAAGAAGCAATGACGCGTGCGCTCGCGTCGAAGGCTGGAGCGATCCTCGCGAATAGAAGTCTTGAAGATGCGGAGTTGCCACTCGACCCGCGAGTATTGTGGGTCGACGATGCCCGCTATTCCTTCGCGGTGGTTGGCCGCCGCCTGCGAGGACGCGGATTCGACCCCGGAGTTCATCCCTCGGCGGTCATTGGCGAGCGCGTCAGGATTGGAGCAGGAACCCGGATCGGCCCGGGGGTGGTGCTCGAAGATGGAGCTGTCGTCGGCAGCGATTGCAACCTGATGGCCCGGGTGGTGGTGTATGCCGGTACCGTACTGGGAGATCGCGTGGTAGTGCAGGCAGGCGCAGTTTTGGGGTCCACCGGATTCGGCTATGCGCGAAGCAAGGAGACCGGAGAGTATCTGATCTTTCCCCAGCAAGGCCGCCTGCTGATCGAGGACGACGTCGAAATCGGCGCGAATACCACGATCGATCGCGGAGCGCTGGGCGAGACCCGGATCGGCCGCGGCACGAAGATCGACAACCTCGTCCACATTGGACACAACTGCGTCATTGGCAAGCACGTCGTGATCGCCGCACAGACCGGCATCTCCGGTTCGAGCGTCGTGGAAGATGGTGCGATTCTCGGTGGCCAGGTGGGCATTGGCGAGCACGCCACGGTGGGCGCCGGCGTCATTCTGGGTGGAGGCGCCGGCGTGTTGAGTGGCAAGAAGATGCGTGGTCCAGGAGAAGTCTTCTGGGGCCGTCCGGCGAGGCCCTTGAAGGAGTATCTCCGCGATCTGGCACGATTGAAGCAGCGCTGACTCCGATAAAATTGATGCAGGTAAGCTTCTGTTGAGCCGCAGACCGCTTCCTGTGAATTGCGTGGTGAACATGGCGATCGTGGTAGTTGGCGGCCACACGCGAAATATCGGCAAGACCAGCGTCGTAGCCGGGCTGATCGCCGCGCTGCCCGAGATGCAGTGGACCGCGTTCAAGGTGACGCAGTTCGGCCACGGCATGTGTTCGGCCAATGGAGAGCCCTGCGACTGCGAGACGGCCGATCACACGGTCGCCGTCAGCGAGGAGCGGGTCGGCGGAGACAGTACCACCGATTCTGGACGCTATCTAGCGGCGGGAGCCGTGCGGTCGTTCTGGGTCAGAACGCGGCAGGGAGACCTCTCCCAGGCGATGCCCCGAATTCGCAAAGAAATCGGCCGTGCGGAAAACGTGCTCATTGAATCGAACAGCATCCTCCGTTTCCTGCGGCCCGATATTTATTTGAGCGTGCTCGACCCTGAGACAGCAGACTTCAAGGAGTCGGCAAAATATTTTCTGGACAGGGCTGATGCGGTCATCGTGCCAGAGGGCCACCTCGGCCGTCCGGAGTGGAAGGGCGTTTCGCTTAGGCTCGTCGAAGGGACGCCTGTGCTCGCGATGCGGCCCCCGGTGTATGTGACCGATGAATTGGTGGAGTTCGTGAAAGCGCGGCTGCGAGCCGGGGCTGTTGCCGCAAAGGCAGCAGAAGTCAGTTAGATGGATTGCACAGGAAGAAGTACGACGTCCTCTACCAGGCCGATCTCTTTTTGAACGAAAGGCTCGGCGTAGCGAACGCCTGCAAGCAGGCCATAGTGACGCGCTTCGGCGAGGGTTCGTTCGCGAATCTCCTCTTCGGGGACGAAGAGCCCGCCGCCCTGAGACTGAGTGGCGTATTGCGAACGATAGGCGAACAGCGACTGCAGCCGCTGTTCGACAAACGGCGTGATGTCGACGACGAAGGTGGGACGAACGTCGGCATAGAGGCTGGCGTAGAGGATCTTGAAGGGGCGATGCGGCGGGTTGGTCTCACCTGGGGTCTCCACCTTCGCGAGACCGCTGACAAAGCAGGCTTCGTAGCCCAGAGTCGCGCTCGTGTAGTGGTCCGGGTGGCGCCCCTGCCAGTAGGGAAGGATGACCACACGGGGGCGCAGCCGGCGAAGCACAGCTGCGACCTTCAGCCTGTTCTCATAGGTGTTCTGAACGTTGCCGTCCGGCAGATCGAGAGCTTCGCGGTGAGCAACGTTGAGGATTCGCGCTGCGGCAGAGGCCTCGGCTGCGCGCTCCGCGGCCGTGCCGCGAGTGCCGGATTCGCCCTGCGTAAGATCGAGGATGCCGGTCCGCCAGCCACGCGCATGCATCGCCAGGAGCGTGCCGCCGCAGGTTTGTTCCACGTCATCGCGATGCGCAGCGACGGCAAGAATGTCGACCTGCGTTGAGCGTCTGAGTGTCGAGCTCTGAATCGGCATTGATCTGAGAGCTCATGGCTGAAGGCTCATAGCGGTTTAATTATCGGCGTCCGTAATAGCGTCCATGTAGGCGACGTCGAGCGCTGTGCCCTGAACGGTGATGTTCTTGTTGTCGATCTCAGACCCATCGGAGGTGTTGAAGGCGTGAACCTGCCCGCCGTATGCGGTGTACACCTTGTTGAAGCCCTGGACCCAGCACAGCCCGGTCAGGTCGCCGTAGTAGTACTGATTCTGATTGGTGTTTGGGTAGGGAACGACGGCGGTCGCGGAGCCCTGGGTGACGAACGGCACGATGGACGGGGTCAAAGTTCCCAGGTCGAAGCGCGTCAGACAGTTGTAGTTCGCTGCCTGCGTTGTGACGCCGAGCGCGGCCTGATGGGCACGCTCTCCAGTGGCGCAAAACTGGGAGCCGATCCACAGCGTGTTGTTGTCGGCGAAGAGCATCTTTGAGTGGTTTCCGTCGGAGATGGAATATTGGCCGGTAACCGTGTTGGTGGCAAGGTTAATGGTCGAAAGATTGCCAGCCCAGAGACCGTCGGGCTGAAGCTGCTGACCGGAGACATACAGCGTGGTTCCGTTCGCCACCGCGGCGGTGACACCCCCGGGCACCAGAACCTGATTCGTAAAGGCGGAGGCATCGGGCACGGTTTTGGGGATGTTGTTATATTGCAGAGTGCCTTGCTGCAAATAGGTTACGCTGGAGGTTGTTCCACCACACTCCGGACCGCAATTGAACACGTAGACCGTGCTTCCATCGAGCGAAAAATACGCCCCAGTGGGACGATCGAAGGCGTTAGCGTGGCTGCCCGTATTGACGGGGACGATGCAGTAGACCGGAACGTTGATGGGCTCGCAATCCGTCGCACCGATCGCGGCGACAGCAGCGATAGAGGTCGGGAACTGGTTGTCGTTCAGCTTGACCAGGCGATAAATTGTGTTGGAGTTGCGAACCATCGCCAGCACGACCGTGTCGCCCTGGTTGACCACGACCTGGAAGACGTTGGGGAGGTTAAGCCCAAAGGTTCGGCCAGTAGAGTTGTCGATGACGCCGAGTTGTCCGATGCTTTCCTCAGCGGAATAGACATGGCCGAATGTTGGCGGAACCGCGAGGCCGGTGGATTTGGCTGGAAAGGTCCCAGCAGCACCGCTGACCGCCTCCTTACCGTAGTTGACGATCTGGATGTCGCCCTGTGCATTGGAGTAGACGTAGCCTGAGATCTCAGCCGGGAAAGTTAAGGATCAGGTTGGGAAAGCCCGAGCCGTAGCCCGAGACCGAGAACGAGGTTTTCGTGTTCTGGATGTTGCTGCGAAGATCGCGCTTGGCATCGACAATCTGAAGGCTCCCGGTGGAGCTGCCGTTGGCGGTGACCGCGATCATGACGCGGTTAGCAAGCAGGCTTGGAGGTACGGGACGGTTCGCGAAGGTGAACTCCGGAAACTTGTACGCCAGGTAGTTGTCGCTGTGGCAGGAGGTGAGTCCGGCGGTCGCGAAGGCGAGCATTAGACCGCAGAAGATCTGGGCGCGGAGGGACTGGGCAAAGGAACTTCGATTCGTCAACGGTAAAAGACTCCAACCTGAGCGCTGCGGCGTGTTTTGGGCGGCCACTACTCTATGCCGAGTATAACAAAGGCGCATGCTTCCAAGGGCTCGTGAGCCTTCGAATCAAGTGCCTCCGAAGACTGATTTTTATGGGTTTGGAGCGCATACGGGTGGTGGCTTAGGATGAAAGAAGCAGTTGGAGACAACCATGGCTGATGTGTTGGACGATACGAAGGTAAGTTCTGCTGCACGAGATGCGGTCAACCGCCTGTTTGCCGGAGGAACGGTGCTCTGCGACGGTGCGATGGGCACCATGCTCTACGCGCGCGGTGTGTTCATCAACCGCTGTTACGACGAGTTGAACCTCTCGCAGCCGGAACTTGTTCGCGAGATCCACGCCGAATACCTCCAGGCAGGCGCGGAGGTCGTCGAGACCAACACCTTTGGCGGAAACGCGTTTCGTCTCGAAATGCATGGTTTGAAGGACAAGGTTCGTGCGATCAACGTCGCCGGCGTCAAATTGGCCCGCGAGTGCGTCAATCAGATTCGCGAGAAGCAGGCCAGCGAGGCGTTTGTCGCCGGAGCGATTGGGCCGCTGGGCGTGAGGCTGGAACCGCTCGGTAAAGTTGGGCTCGATGAGGCGCGCGCTGCGTTTGAAGAGCAGATTCGGGCACTAGTAGAGGGCGGCCCGGGAGTCGGAGCCGATCTCCTCATCATCGAGACGATGACATCGCTGGCCGAGGCAGAGCAGGCGATCCTTGCAGCCAGAAGCGCCGCTCCGGGTGTTCCCGTGATTGTGATGATGACCGTCGATGAAGAGGGCAACTGCCTCGACGGATCATCGGCCGAAACGGCAGCAGCGAAGCTGACCGAGTGGGGCGCGGATGCCGTGGGATGCAACTGCAGCGCCGGGCCCGCGACCGTGTTGAGCGTCATCGAGCGTATGCGCCCCGTGACCGACAAGCCACTTGCCGCAATGCCGAACGCAGGAATTCCCCGGGCAGTGGAGGGGCGAACCATCTACCTCACGTCACCCGAATACATGGCGAGCTTCACCCGCAAACTGGTGAAAGCAGGCGCGAGCATCGTCGGCGGATGCTGCGGAACGACTCCGAGCTACATCCGGGCGATGAAGAGCTCCCTGCGCGCGCTCGAAGCGATGGAGGGCGGCGCGCAAGTCATGGAACTCGGGCGCGCCGATGCGAGCAAGGCAGCAATCAAGGCCGCGAGTAAAGTGGACCCTCCTGCGCTGGCCGAGCGGTCGAAGATTGGGGCCATGGTGGCTGCCGGAGACTTCGTCACCATGGTGGAGATTGTCCCCCCCAAGGGCATCAACTGCACTAAGGAGATCGACGGCGCCGAGATGCTGCACCGCCTCGGGGTAGACGCAATCAACGTTCCTGACTCGCCACGCGCCAGCGCGAGGATGAGCGCGCAGAGCCTGTGTGTCCAGATTCAGCAGCACGTGGGTATCGAGACGATTCTCCACTACACCTGTCGCGACCGGAACGTGCTGAGCATTCAAAGCGATCTGCTGGGCGCCTCGTCGATTGGGCTAAAAAATATTCTTTGCCTCACCGGCGACCCGCCGAAGCTTGGCAACTATCCAAATGCGACGGCAGTGTTCGACGTCGACGCGATCGGCCTGGTGAACGTCGTTCACAATCTGAACTACGGGCTCGATATCGGCAAAAATTCGATCGGTGAGTCCACCGGCTTCACGATCTCCGTCGCAGCCAATCCCGGTGTGCAGGATATGGACCAGGAGGTCCGGCGGTTCGCCTTCAAAGTGGAAGCGGGCGCCGAGTTTGCCATCACCCAGCCCGTCTTCGACCTGCGCGTGCTCGAGGAGTTTCTCCGCCGCATCGAAGCCTTCCGGATTCCCGTCATCGCCGGGATCTGGCCATTGACCAGCCTGCGCAACGCCGAGTTCATGAAGAACGATCTCCGCGTCAGCATGCCAGACGACATCATGGCGCGAATGGCCGCCGTGACGACTCCCGAGGCGAGCCGCGCTGAAGGCGTCAAGATCGCGCAGGAGATGCTCGCCGAGGCGCGTCCGATGGTGCAGGGCGTTCAGGTAAGCGCACCGTTCGGGCGGTACAACGTCGCAGCCGATGTGCTCGGTCTGGCGGAAGTCGAGGTGGCGTAATGGCTAACTTCGAGGAGCACTTGAACGCACTTGAGTCTGTCGTAGAGCAGCTCGAGCGCGGAGATCTTTCTCTCGAAGAATCCGTGCGTTTGTACGAACAAGGAATCAAGCTCTCCGATGCCTGCAAGAAGGAGCTCGAGGCGGCCGAAGGAAAGATCCAGCTGCTCGTGGAGCAAAGAAGCGGTGCGATGAAAGTGGTGGATTTCGATCCCGAGCGGGATGCTCAGTCGCGTAAAGACGAAAACTAGCTAGCGGTCGCGGGTCGTCACAAAGCCTGGAACCCATAGCAGGGCGCGCTTGGCCTCGGAAGCAGGCAAATCGGCGACGGTAAGCCGCGCAGCCTCCGCATAGGCGCACGCCGTGTCCATCGCATAGTCGATCGAGCCATGGCGGTGGAGAATCTCCAGAATCTGCGGGTGCGAGATGCGGTCGAAGCTGCGGTCGGCCAGCACTGTCCGAATCGCCTCCCGGTCTGCTCCTGTCCCGCGTTCAAGCGCATGGATAACGGCCAGCGTCGCCTTGCCTTCGCGCAGATCGCTCGCCACCGGCTTGCCCAGCACATCCTCCGTTGCCGTAAGGTCGAGCACGTCATCGACAATCTGAAACGCAAGCCCCAGGTTGCGGCCATACTCCCCGAGCTGCGCCTCCAACTCTTCCGGGTCGCCAAAGCCATGCGCCGGCGTAACCGCCACGCCCAGCTGCATCGAAACTTTGAAGAGACAAGCCGTCTTGCGGAAGATCAGGTCGAAGTACTCCTCTTCGTTGATCAGGTGGCCCAGCTTCTGCATCTGCAGCAACTCGCCCTCGACCATCTGCTGCGTCAGCGAGATCAGCAGTTCAAGCACTCGGAAGTTGCGCTCCTCCAGAGCAGTCGCAAACGACTGCATGTAGAGCCAGTCCCCGGCTAGCACGCACTTCGCATTGCCCCACGTTGTGTTCGAAGACGGTCGACCCCGCCGCGTGTCAGCCTCGTCGATGATGTCATCGTGCACCAGCGTCGCCGTGTGAAGCATCTCCACCACCGCGCCAAGCCGTATGCGGCTCGGACTAGTGCAACCAAGCGCCTTCGCCGAAAGCAGCAGCAGTAGTGGACGAATCCGCTTGCCCCCGCCAGCGATCAGGTACTGTGCAATATCCGTGATTACCTCAACCTCGGACGCAGACTGGCTCGCAAACGCCTGCTCGATAGCGGCCAAGTCGTCGCGGAGGAGATCAAAGACCTCGGCCGCCGTCGCAATGGAGAGGGTACTCACTCGTGATTAAAGACTATCAGGATGTGGCTTTGGCTTCAGAAACATGCTCGAAAATCCAAAACAATAATCGAAAATCCGAAATAAATATGTATGTTGACCGTCCCAACAGCCCATGGCCCGGGCGACTTCGGCTTCAGTTGGAGCGGAAGTTCGTAAACTGCAGTTCCACGCCGATATCCTTGCCCCGCAACAGTGCCATAATCTCCTGCAGCGTATCCCGGTCCTTGCTCACCACCCGCACCGTGTCGCCCTGGATACTCGCCTGAGCCTTCTTCTTCGAATCCTTGATCGCGGCGACGATGATCTTCGCCTTCTCCGACGGGATACCCTGCACCAGCTTGATCTTCTGCCGGACGCTCGAATTGGCCGCAGGCTCAATCTTCTCGAACTCGAGGTTCTTCAGCGAAACGCCCCGCTTCACCAGCTTCTGCGAAAGAATCTCAATCACCGCCTTCAGCTTGTACTCGTCCTGCGACGCAAGCTGAATGACCTCGTTGCCCTCGAGCTCGATCTTGGACTTCGAGTCCTTCAGGTCGAAGCGGGCGTGAACCTCTTTGCTCGCCTGGTCTATCGCGTTCTTCACTTCCTGAAGCTCTACTTTGCTGACTACGTCGAAACTGTTATCGGATGCCATTTCTTTACCTCGAAAAAAGATGTCGACCACGGATTGCGCGGATCAAAGGCGGATGAAATGCGGGAACACCTACTTTGTTTCATAGCGCTCCTTGCATTGTTCTGCGCGACGTTCCACGGTTGCTATCTTATCTTGCTTTTATCCGTTTTAATCCGCGCGATCCGGGGTCGTCGATTACGCGGTGCTCGGGAACAGATTTTTGAAGTTGGCCGTGGTCAACATCGCCAGCTCCTCTGGTGAGATGCCGCGGAGCGCCGCCAGGGCTGCCGCCGTGTGAGTCATCAGCGCCGGCTCATTACGCTGGCCACGCAGCGGAATCGGGGCGAGGAAGGGAGCATCCGTCTCCACCAGAATGCGGTCGATCGGCGCCAACAGCGCGGCATCGCGAATCGCCTGCGACTTCGGATAGGTCAGATTCCCGGCAAACGAAAGGTGAAATCCCGCGGCAACGGAGCGCTCGGCCTGTTCGACCGTGCCAGAGAAGCAGTGCATGATCCCGCCCAGCCCGGTCGGCGTCCAGTGCTCCGCAATCAGCTCCAACAGGTCCTCCCAGGCGTCCGCCGCGCCAAATTTTTCCTTGGCCTGCGGAGTCGCAAGCTCACTGGTGCGGCAGTGAATCGTGATCGGCTTGCGAAGATCCGCAGCCACCCGCATCTGCGCGACTAAGGCTTCCTTTTGGATCCCCACGATAGGGTTATCGAAGTGATAGTAGTCCAGACCGATCTCGCCAATGGCGATGCATCGTTCGTGGAGCGCAAGTCTCGCGAGCTTACTCAAGGCCTCGTCATCCGCGCTCGCTGCCTCTTGCGGATGAACGCCAACGGTTGCGTATACGGTCGGCAGTCCGGGACCGTCGGTGGCGTCGGCGATCTCCAGCGCCTGATGCATCGTCGCCGGGCCCTCGCCGATACCAATCGCAAGGATCGTGTCGACGCCTGCAGCATAGGCGCGGCGAAGAACCTCGTCGCGGTCCGTCGGGGTCTCCGTATAAAAGTCCAGGTGGGCGTGGGTGTCAGTCAGCGGCATGCGTCGTCTTCAGATTACTGCATGGCGGCATCGGCCCTTCTGTTCCTGTCCTAGCCATCGCGAGTCCTTTTTTTGTCATTCCGCACCCTGAGCAAGTCGAATGGGGAAGGAATCCACTTGTTGCCTCGTCCGACACGCGATGCATGGCCTTCGCGAAGCCAACGAAGATTTACTTCTTCACGTCTCCGCCCACCGCCACCACGCAATACTTCGCCGTCCCTTCCCCCACATTCCGCACCGTATGCACCGTCCCCGACGCTATAAAGATCACGCCCCCCGGCCCTACCTTCTCCGACTTGCCGTCATGCTCGAACGCCAGCGTCCCCTCGATCACCACCATCACCTCCGTATGCTGAATCGCATGCGGAGTATTCGGCACCATCCCTACTGGCTGCTCGGACTCATGCACCCCGACGACCTCGCCTGACGTCAGGGTCCCCCGCAACACATCGCGACTCACCCCGCCATTCGCCATCTTCCGTTCCGGCATCTGGTCCAGCAGATACACTCTCGACTGCGAAAGTACCCCGACATTGGCAGGCGCCACCGTCGACTGAGCCTCCACCACCCCACCCATCGCGGCCACAGCCGACAGGCCCACAAACATCTCACGCCGCGTCATCTCTCTCATGCCGTTATCCTAACCCGGCCATTGGCGCCCCCAAATCGCCAGAGCGTCGTCGTCGCTGAACTGTCCCGGACAGCACGCTTTTTTTCGCGTTTTTCGCCCAAAAAATACATGTCAAGCCCCTAACCGGTCAACTCCTTACCAGACAACGACATCCGCTTGGCGTATTAGTTCCGCTCCATCAGCTATACTGGATATAGTGATCAGAAAAGAAGCAGCCCCGGACACCCTTCGGGGCTATTTTCCTTAAAGAAGGCGGACCCTCGGCTGTAACCCGTTTGTTTGGGCGAATTTGACCGCAACCCGTTTGTTATGAATATTTTGCGGAGGACAACTTTTTAAGTTGTTGATCTGACAAGAGTTCCGCAGGGGATAGGTGGGGGTACCCCTCCGGATCTGGCTACCGCGAAGCGTCGGTAGAAGGCCCAGATTCAAAGCCAACACGCTGACGCGCGGCTCCTCACCCACAAACCCCAGCTGCCAAGGCCGCCGGGGCAAAAGATACCGCTGCGTCGTTCAATTGGAGGCTGTCAGAGGCGAACCCGAGGGAAGAAGGGCATGGATATATCCGGGGTTCTGCTTGCATTCCCGAAACTGAACATTGTTCAGGATGCCTGCGACTGCCCTATCAATGACTGACTGTTCTGGCCGCACTTTCAGACGAGGAGCCTCCTCCGAGGTAGCTCGCGGTAGCTTGGAAAATTGAATGATCCTGTCCCAGTCCTCCGGTGGACCGAAGCTCACGACCGAGGTGGTCGCGCGCATCTTTTTGTACGGCCAGAATGCCCAGCCAATGTCGTTCTTCTCGAGCACCGCGACGAACTTCGCAATCCATTCATCGGAGTTTTCGCCAGACTCCCCAAGCCAGACGGGCACGTTGTTCCGATCGCGGAAGTCGACATATTGCTGCACCGTCGTCTGTTCGGCCGGAGCATGATAGCGGTGAAACGTGTATACCGCGTTTTTGTCGAACGGCGGTCCGAAGACGGAGAAATTATTGTCCCACTGGGCACCGCCCAGAATGAGGATGTGGTGGCTGTCGACCTGACGAATGGCGGTGGCCAGACGTTTGTAAAAAGGCTCAAGAGAGGCGTTGAAACGCTCCAGTCCCGGATAGTTTGGGATCGGTTCGTTGAGAAGATCATAGCCAAGGACGGTGGGGTCGTTGCGGTAATGCCGAGCGAGGCGCTGCCAGATCGCGACAGTATGCTGCTGCGCGCTCGAGTCGCTGAAGAGCCACGGATAGCCGTCGCTGTCGTCGATATTTTTTCCCGTCTGTCCGCCAGGCGCAGCATGCAGATCCAGGATGATGTAGAGCTTCTCCTCATGGGCCCACTGGACGACACGGTCTAGGAGAGCGAAGCCCTCGGCATCGTCCGTCTCGAAAAACTTATAGTGCAGCGGAACTCGTATGGAGTTAAAGCCGCACTGTTTGATGAAATGGATGTCCGGCTGAGTGATGTAGTTTTCACGATAGCTATGCCAGAAGTCATGGGCTCGTTGCGGCCCGATGAGTTCAGTAATGAGCGCCTCAATCTCGCGAGGAGACTCCGGGCCGCCCTCATTCAAATGCCACATATAACCTTCGGGAACCAGCCAGTTACCCAGATTGGTCCCACGTAGCAGAAGCGGTTTCCCTGTGCCGTCAACGATCTCTTTTCCTTGTATGTGGGCGAACTGTGCCTGCGCCCGAATCGAGATGACACAAGTGGCGAGAAGAGCGGCGAAGATGATTCTGCGGAGCATTGGGAAATTCCTCGTCTACCATGTTCGGTCATAGACAAGCGTTTGTCGACGGAAACATCTGTGATGAAAAAAAAGCGCTGACCCGTGAAAGTCAGCGCGGAGGTGTGGTGATACCCCGGACGAGACGTTTGAACGTCCGAGACTTTAAGGCTCCCTGGCCCGATGGCGCCCTCAGGGAACGACAGAGAAAGTGGCGTGCTCTGCGGCCGCTGTATCTTTCCCCATCCCTAAATCAATTTGTCCACGCTCTACTACCCGTTGATGTGTCTGCGGGCTGGCGGACGAAACGCTCGGTTGCTGTGCTGCTGACATGGAGCAGGTACTCAAGATCAATAAGAGTGGTAGGCGGAAGAAGATGGCGTCCAGGATGGTGATACGGGCGCTGCGAAAGAAAAGCATAAAGCTCCGAAATACGGTTGGCGTTCTCAATCAAGCGGCAATCAGCCGCGCTCTCCGCTCGCTAACGAGGCTTCGCAGTTGCCCGGGCGCTCGTATGAATCGTGTTCGATTTTGCGCAAACTATATTAGACAAACGATTGTCTTTGTGTCCAAGTGTTCATTGTCGCCAGCTTTGCTGCCGTTCGAGTACCTCTCTGCTGCCGGACAAAAATCAACGAACGGGCAAACCTAAGTGTTTCAACGCAGCAAGCGTCGGCTAGACTGGTGGCTGACCGAAAGCCTTATGCCCAAGAAACCACCCTCTCTTCCAGCGACCGGGCGCCGCGTCAGCCTGAAGATGCTGGCCGAACATCTGGACCTAAGTCCGGCAACCGTCTCCTTCGTGTTAAACAACGCACCAGGGCGGTCCATTCCTCCGGCCACAAGAGAGAGGGTGAAAGCCGCGGCAAAAAAATTCGGCTATCAGCCCAGTCTGATTGCGCGATCGCTTCAGGGTCTCAAAACGCAGACCATCGGCATCCTGCTTCCAGAACTCGGGGAGGGCTACCACTCTCAAGTCCTTAGCGGTGCGGCCGACGTCCTGATGCAGGAGGGATACTTTTTTTTCACGGCGCACCATCGGCATCGGAAAGACCTCATCGCGGAGTATCCACGCCTCCTGCAGGCTCGCGGGGTAGACGGCATTCTGGCGATCGATACTTTGCTCGAAGGGGCTCTTCCGGCGCCTACGGTCACAGTTGCTGGCCACGCCGCGTTACCTGGAGTGACCAATGTGATTCTGGACCACAATCGAGCGGCGGAACTCGCTCTTGGTCACCTCTACCGCCTGGGTCACCGCAAGATCGCTTACATGCATGGCCAGCCTTTCAGCTCGGACTCGCGGACCCGGTGGCAGTCGATCATGCAGGTAGCACGAACGCTTTCTCTTGAAGTGCCCAGCGACCTGATCATTCAGTTAGACAAAGATCTGAACACACCCGAGCTTGGCTATCCCGGAATTCATCAGCTCCTGTTGCGGCGCAGAGATTTTACGGCAGTCCTTTGTTTCAACGACATCTCTGCAATCGGCAGCATACGAGCGCTTCATGACGCGGGTTTGGCCGTGCCGACCGATGTCTCCGTGCTCGGCTTCGACGACATTCAGGCGGCCTCATACATCGTCCCAAGTCTCACGACGATCCGGCAACCGCTGCAGCGAATGGGTGCTTTGGCCGCGAACTCTCTTCTCAAGAAGCTGACACACGAAAAACTTCCTGACACCATCAAAGTTGACCCTGAGCTCATAATGCGTGAGTCGACAGCTCAGGTGACACGTCGAGCCAGCCACTAGCTAAGGTAAAGCGGCTTCGACGTGCCCTGGCTTTCTCTGACTCCGAAAAGACTCCCCATGGATTCAAAAGCGCGGCTATTTCACCCCTGAGACGGCTGGCTGATCGGGAGCAGCCGTACTAACGGGCTGGCGCAGGTGGTCGTAGTTGAGGATCGCATTGAAGACCAGACCGTAACTTCCGATGGTCTCTCCGCGATAAACGGGATTGTTTGCGAACAGCAGAACATTGCCGTCTCCAAGATGAGCGTTCACTACAATCGCGCGCTCCGCAATAGAGCCCGCTTTGTCGAGCAGCCCGGAGAGCAGCAGAGTCTTTTGATCGCTGAACCGAAGAATCACCTCGGGACGATATTGCACTGGAATTACTTGAGGGTTGTTGCGCATTTGGTCTTCATTGAGTTGTCTGGGCTGCCACGGTTGCTGCTTCGGCATTACCTCCGGTTCCGCAAGCTGGCGGCCCTGTGTAATATCGCTATCCTCCGGCCCACCTCGTCCCGTGGGTCGACGCTCATAAGGATCCATGAGCATACGGCCCCCCTGACGCCCGAGAGTATTGCTGACGTTGAACACCATTCCGTTGGCGCTGATCACCGGTAGAGTCGATCCATAGCCGTTGGCGATCGGGCTCGATGGCGCCACGAAGAGACTATTGAGGACGCTTCCAACAACACGCGCATCATCGTGCGGAGCAACGCTGACGCCCGGCGCAAGCCCTGTATCAATAGCGAACTGCGCCGTGTCTTCGCACGTAATTAGCAGACCACCCTTTTCGACAAAAGATTTCAAATGCGCAAGCCCGTCATAGCCCAAGCCAACGCGCATGTCAGCGGTGGAATCGAGCAATCCCAGGTTGGGTGTGATTTCGCTCTTCTGCCACGGAAGAGCATTGCCCCACTTCGGCAACCCGTTAATAATCTCCTGCGAGGACGAACGGCCCACCGGAGCAAAGATAATCACGTCGTACTTGCTGCGAAGATCGCCTTCCGACGCAGCCGTCTGCGTGCTGATGTACGAAAAGGGAATTCCAGCCTTGTCGAACGCCAGCCGCCACCAGCCTTCCGTCTGAGTGCCAAGCCAGGTGTGCATAAAGGCAATGCGAGGCACCGGAGCCGGATGCGTGGACACCGATGGCGATGCACTCAGGCGCGTAGCATCGAGCGCAAGCTTTCGAAGAGTCGCAGCAAGCATCGGCTCGTCGGTTTGGGTAATAAGCAATGAGCCCGCGCCGAAGTGCTTGCCTTCCGCGTCGAATGCCTTCTCGGCGGTTTCGACATGCGCCTGCCTCAACGCATAGACAAGCGGCAGAAGCGAGGTCTGGCCCGTATTGGCGATCGCGTAGATCGCACCGGAGCCGTTGATCTTTCCTGCATCCTGATCAAAGTCAGCCTCCAGCGTCATCTGCGCCTTAAGAATTGCAGGGTCGGTAATGCGAACAGCTTTGACATTAAATAGCTGGCTGAACGACCAGCCTGTGTCATCGTAAGGATGCTTTTGCGGATCATCTGGCGCCCAATATTGTTTGTCGAGCAGCGCATCCGCCACTCGCGAAAACGGTTGATCGAGCCGAACAACATAACTGCCCGCAGGAAACGTCTGCGTGGTCGGCTTATCACCACGCTTTGCTGCGGGAACGGAGCTGGTCACTGCCTCCCAGAGCCGCTGCACTTCAACATGCTGCAACTTCAACACATTCAGAAGCTGCAACTGACGGTTCAACTCGGCCGCGTCTGCGGGCAACACATAAGCCGCTGGCCCATCAAGCGTCGGTTTCTGCACCGAGCGCTTGCTCTTCAGATAGTAGTTCTCGAGAAAGTGGTGCGTATTGCGCGAGAAATACGCCAGCGTCGAAAGCAGCGCGCTCTCCTCGTAATTGTTGTTATCGCGTTGCGACCACATCACCGTCGGCAGTGGCGGGTTCTGACGATACCACGTGCGCGAATACTCCTCCGGCTGCAAAATGCGTTTTTCTGTGTCTGCTCCACCATTGCCAAACGTCTCATACAGCCGGCTGATGCCGTTGTGCATGCCCGCGAGAAACATCAGATAACCCGGACTCCAGGTATCGAAGTCACCGTGCGTAAAGACGCCAGGCATTCCCAGGGACTGCATCTGCGAGACGTTGTTCCAACCAAGCTCCGCCCATTCATCGGCAAGCGTTGGGTCGATCCACGCATTGTAGGGACCATCCCCAACCGTGTTGTCATAGAGAAATGGCACCGATTCATGGAGGTCGTGCAATACCTGTGCGTGCCAACCAAGATAAGTATTCAACACGTTATTGGTCAGGTTCAGCGTCATGCCCATCGCGTCGCGATTGTTATCGTGCGCAACATAGTGGCCCCAATAAGCCAGCCTCGGCCACTGTTCCCCAGGGTGCGCCTTGTGCCACCGATACGTGTCGACCATACGGTCTCGCCCATCGACCTCGACCACCGGCGTAATCAGCACGATCATGTGTGAGCGGATGTACTTGATGTAGGGAGCGTCATCGACAGCCAGACGGTAGGCCAACTCCATCAGGGCTGTCGGCGCACCGGTCTCGCTCGAATGAATCGTGCCCGTGATGTAGTAGACCGGATAAGACTGATTGATCAGCGGCTGCGCTTTGTTGTCGTCGAGCCCAAGAGTGCGCGGATCGGCCAGCTTTGCCAGTCGTTCTCCATTCTCTTTTGCTCCCTGCAACAGGGCAGGATCAGCGATCGCGACCGCAATCATCTCGCGATTCTCCTCTGTATGCCCGATAGAAAAGACCTTCACCCGAGGCGACGCCGCCTCCAGCTGCCGGAAGTACTTATAAACGTCCTCGGCATAGGGCAGCATGTCCGGTGCTCCGGCAACGTCGCCCAACACCTTGGCAGGCGTCGGAATCGTCGCCGAAGCGGGCAGGTAATCCACCAGCCGTGACGAAAACTTGGGATCGGTCGTGTACTTGCGGATGTGATCGGTATAGGCCTGGTCGATCGGCTGCCGGCTGTCTCTTGCAAATGTGTCGTTCAAAGCGGCCGTTTGGGCTGAGGAAGGGTAAAGGGCGAGGGACAGGATCGTCGCAGCAAGCGTAGGCAGCAGATGGGACAGTCTCATAGTTTTTAGGGGTACTGGAAATTATTCTATGTGGATTTCCGTCCGGACGGGCGACAAAAAGTTAGATCAAACTAAGCTGCTTTGCAGAATTCCCACCGCGTCCACTAAACGCTTTGTCTCGACCTTCACCTTGAAATGGGCGAACGAGCGATGCAGCTTCTTCGCTGACGTGATTTCCATCAGAAAAGAAGATGCCAGCGATAGTTCGTTCCGCGTACTATGTCGGTCATGAAGAATCTCAACCGACGTGATCTTTGTGTAGCGCTCTCGGCCTTTGCGGCCCTGGGCAGTGTGGTGGCTGAAGCGCAGGCTGGCGCAGCGGCTGGCCCGGACGGCAAGCTGTCGAAGTCTGTCGTCTTCAACTACGACCAGCTTCCCCTCAAGAACAACGCGAACGGTGGCACCGGAAGGCAGGTCCTCTCCGGCACGCTAGTCACTGGCGAGTTCGTCGAGGTTCACGAAACAACCCTTCCTGCCGGCAAGATGCCGCATCCGCCGCATCGCCACAGTCACTCCGAGTTTCTTCTCATCCGCGAGGGCAATCTGGAGTTCATTAACGACGGCAAGCCGGAGTCCGTAGGGCCGGGCGGGGTCGTTTTTACTGCCTCCAATGTGCTCCACGGGCTGAAGAATGTCGGCACCACAACGGCAAGCTACTTCGTGGTCGCAGTCGGAGTCCAGACAAAGGAGAGCTAGGCCCCGTAGCCGCTCACTCAGCACAGGCAGCGTGCCGGCAACTCGTTTTCCGCATCAGCGTCGAGCGCGACACGGGAGGTCTCCGATAAGGGATCTGAGTACCTCCGCGTGCACAGAATCGCAAAGCTGTCTGGACTCTTACTCCGACGCTGGTTATTCTGAAATCACGTAGGAAAAAAACATGCCACAGCCGATGGCAGTCTTTTGCAGGTACTCGATGTTTCCTTTTGGCTTTCTCCACGGAGGATCATGTTGCTCTTCGGCCAGTGTCTAAGGTATCGACCGTGCAAAAACGTCCCTTCACCTCGCCGGAACTCTAGCTGTCGGCTCACTCTGTCTGTTTCCTACCCAAAACCCGCCGTCGAAGACAGAGGCCCCCTCTGCCCATGAAAAGACCCCTCCGATGGCTGGCATCCTTGCTCCATCTGCGAAGACAGGTCCGGTTCGTTACCTGGATTGTGCCCAATCGATATTGGTACCGGACCGCTCTCGCACTTTGCCAACTGCAGGGGATGTTGAACGGCCTCCTCGGTGGAAACCGTGTCCTCACAGAAGCGGTGATGCTCGACAACTGGCTCTGGGAACTGACCGCGGTCGGCCCCTTCCCGATCCCCTGGACCATCGAAGGAGCTGACATCTTCGAGTCGGCGGAGGCTAAGATCGGAGCCGTCTACTGCTGGATTCATGAGCCGCTGGTGGAGTTTGCCATGCGCCCTTACTTGGAACTGGGACATTCGAATGCAATCGTCGTCGCCGATCGGGGCCGGATCGTGAATGGCCAGTATATGGTTGCCGGAATGACAAATCGGCTGGTGGCGATTCCGGTGGACAAATACTCTCTGGGCCGAGCGAAGAGGTCGTTGCAGGAGGGCACGTCGGTTGTATGTCTCGCGGATGCGACGCTGGGTGGCCCTCTGCAACCCTACGTGCTCCAACTCGCCGGCCGCGTAGGTGCGCGAGTCGTCTTCCAGTGGGCCAAACGATTACCGGATGGAACGATCGCGGTGACGATTATCAATGCGCCTCGCCCCTACTGCGAGACCGACGAGGCGGTGCATGAGAATCTTGCATTCCTACGAGCGGCTCAAAAGCGCGCACTTGCCGCGCTAGGGCTCCCCCATCAAAAAGCTACTTAAGGCGGGAGCCCAGGGGGACATCTTCCGCAAAGGTGGCCAGTACGGGTTTGCCGTCTTCACCGTTCGAAGCAGCAAGCAACATGCCGTGCGACTCCAGGCCGCGCATCTTGCGAGGCGCAAGGTTGGCGATGACGACGATTCTTCTGCCAATGAGTTCTTCGGGCGAGTACCACATGGCGATGCCTGCCAGAATCTGGCGCTTCTCATAGCCAAGATCGACCTCAAGACGGAGCAACTTGTCGGCCTTGGGAATGCGCTCGGCAAAGACCACCTGGGCCACGCGGAGGTCCACCTTGACGAAGTCGTCGATCGCGATCTGCGGCGTATCGGCAATACTGGAGCCCGCGGCAGACGTGGCAAAGGCACCAGACGCGGGCGCTTCAGAGTGTGAGGGGGTGCCCGGCCGCTCAGTCGTGATGGCCGCACTTGCGCCGACCTGCGCGCCGGGATTCGGCTCATTCAGAGCCGAGGTGCGCGGCGGAGCGCCAGGGTGCGTCGGATCTGCCGGGACCGCGGAGGTGTGCGTGGTCTTCTCGTCGACGAGCTTCGAGGGTTCAGGCTTGGTAGGGGTGTTCGTGTTATTTTCCATGTCGGTCATGAGTTGGATGAGTTCCTTCGGCGCTCGGGGAAAGATCGGGGCCAGTTCGCCTAATTTTGTACCGGGTTTCAGCCCACCCCATTTTAGATTCTTCAGGTCGCCGTCTTTGGCTGCGCGTTCGATGTCACCGAGGCCGAGTTGAGTCCATACTTTGGCTGTGGCACTGGGAAGGATGGGATAGAGGAACGCCGTGATGAGGCGGATTAGTTCGGCAGCAGAGTAAAGCACCCCACGTAGCCTGAAGCCAGAATCTTCGTCGGTTTGCGCCGCGAGCTTCCATGGAGCATTAGAGGTAATTAGTCCATCGGTTGCCGCTATGAATTGGCCGATCTGCTGTAAGTAGGTTGTGAAATCTGTGTCGCCGATCGAAGTGAGCAGTCTGACCATCTCCGGTTCCGCGCTCCGGGTTTCGTCTCCAATAAATGCACCTGCAGAAGCTCCCGGAACGGGATGCGGGACAGCGCCTTCGAAGTATTTTTCAATCATCGACAAGGTGCGACTGACAAGATTGCCATATCCGTTCGCCAGGTCGCTGTTGTATCGCTGCGCGAGCGCATCGAAGCTGAAACTCCCATCCTGTCCAAAAGGAATCTCGCGCAAAAGAAAGTAGCGAAGAACGTCGGAGGCGAACAGATCCTGTTCCCGCTTCCAGTACTCGTCGCTCAGAACTGCGCCCGGACCATCTACGGGTTTAGGCTTGAGCGTGCCGAAGGCGTCCAGAATAGTCTCCGTGCGGACGATATTGCCGCGTGACTTGGACATCTTAGATTCTTCAAACAAGAGCCAGCCGTGAGCGGTGATCGCTTTGGGTAATGGGAGGCCGGCGGCGAGAAGCACTGCAGGCCAATAAACACAATGGAAGCGAATAATTTCCTTGCCAACAAGGTGAAGGTCCGCTGGCCAATACTGTGCGAACTTTTTCTGCTGTTCGGAATCGCTGCTGCCATAGCCTACGGCGCTCATGTAGTTGATTAGCGCGTCGAACCAGACATAAATTGTGTGCCTCTCATCGCCGGGGACAGGAACCCCCCAGCTCACGCTGGTGCGAGAGAGGGAAAAATCTTTCAGGGCGCCTTCAACATAAAGATTACCGAGCTTCGACTTTCTCGTCTGCGCTCCTTCTGCGACGTTGCCGCGGAGGAAACTGAGCACCTCGTTCTTACGAACCTCCGGTTGGATGGTCAACTCGTTGGTCTCGATGAGGTCGATCAGTTTAGCCTGGTAGTCGGAGAGCCGGAAGAAATAGTTCTCTTCGGTGACAGTTTCAGTGGGCTTGCCGTCGGGGCCAATGGTGCCTGGTGGGCCGTCGACAAACATCTCTTCGCCGACCGAATACTGCCCGGTATAAGTGCTCAGATAGATGGCCCCGCGATCTACGAGGTGTTGGAAGAGCTTCTGGACGGCCTGGGTATGGCGAGGTTCGGTCGTGCGGATGTAGTCGTCGTAGGTGATGCCCATCCGGCCCCAGAGAGCCTTGAAAGAGGCCGAAACCTCATCGGCAAACTGCTGGGGCGACACGCCGGCGGCAGCAGCCGAGCGCTCGACCTTCTGACCATGCTCGTCCGTCCCGGTCAGGAAAAAGGTGTCATGCCCGAGCAGCCGGTGCCGCCGCGCAATCACATCAGCCGCAATGGTCGTATAGGCATGCCCGATGTGAGGGCGCGCATTGACGTAGTAAATCGGGGTGGTGAGATAGAACTTTTGCGTGGACATGGACTAAAGCTCAGTTTAGCAGGAGGGGAACAGAGGACTGGAGCAGGAGCTCCGAGCCGGGAAGAAAATAAACTTGAAAAAGTTGGCGTGTTTTCGACGCTCAAAAAATGCCCGTCAAAACACCACGTTTACCACGCGATTCACCACAAACTCACCACCAAAAAACCACGTTTTTGCACCCACTTTTTGCGAAACCCCCTGCAAAAACGCACCTTTCACCACAAAAGAAAAAATCATCCAACAAACTTAATTCGATGAGGTTGTTGGTTCGGTGGAGTCATTCTCGGGTTCAGGCGTCTGCTGAGCCTCGGTTGCCGCTGTGTGAGCAGCTTCCGCTTCAGACGCCTGCGCAATGCGAGCAAGGTTTAGGTGCTGCTCCATCGTGACACGGGCCTGAGTGGGATTGTGAGAGCGGATCGCGCGATATATCTCGCGGTGCATCTCCGCGGATTCCTTCAGATCTACGGCATTAACGACAGTTTTGCTCCGGTATTCGTAGAGGTTCGCAGTGATAGTTTCCATTAGTGCGCCAAGGATAGGATTTCCCGATGCGCGAGCGATCGTGCGATGAAAACGCACGTCGTGAATGAGGTACTCATGAGGATCAGTAAGCGCCGCATACATCTCCGCAACCTCTTCAGCAAGCTCGGCGATGTGTTCGTCGGTAGCGCGCTCCGCGGCCAGCGCGGCAACATTCGACTCGAGAACAAGGCGCGCCTCGAACATCTGCCATGGCAGGAAACCATGAAGTGCTCCGAGCACGGAAAGCGAGCTGGAATCAAGCGCCGGAGGGCCAGAAGAGACAAAAGTTCCAGCACCGTGGCGGCTTTTGAGAACCCCCATTGCCGAGAGAAAACCGATGCCCGCCCGGAGGCTGGAGCGGCTGATCTTGAGCTTGCGTGCCAGTTCGCGCTCGGGAGGAAGTCGATCGCCCGGATGAACCTCGCCACTGCTGATGAGAGAGCGAACGTGTTCGACGACCTGCATCGTGAGCTGGCTGTGGCCAGTGGTCTCGTCATGTAGCTCTTTGACCTCTTTTTTCACGCTGAATGAAGCTCCTTGCGCCTAAGTTGGAGAAGGGTAACATGGGGGGAAAAGATAGTTAAGCGAAGCACGCGCCCTGGGTGTGGTCGGACCATTGAAACGGAGCGAAGATCAAAAAAAGTTGGCCTGCATGTGAGATGCAGGGTTATGGGGGTTAAGTCGTCCGGGTTACGCCGAGTCTGGGGACGAGCAACTGGAAGATGAGCAGCGCTGTTATGTAGGCGAAAGCCGCGAGAGTGAAGATGAGCATCGGGTGGAGCGAGAAGTAATGCGAAACGAGCCAGGTGAAGATCGCTCCGCCGGCTGCTCCGGCGGCTCCGCCAAGGCCGACGACCGTGCTGACGCTGGTTGAGGGAAACATGTCGGTCGGGGTGGAGAAGAGGTTCGCGGACCACCCTTGATGGGCGGCGGTGGCGAGGCAGAAGAGTCCGATGGCCGGCCAGGCGTTGGTGGGAAAGAGGGTGTGCATGTGGGGAACCAGCATGATCGGCATGACGCAGAGGGCGCAGACGAGGAGAGCGAACTTGCGACCGGAGTTGACGCTGTGTCCGTGCTTCATTCGGAAGCCGGAGAGCCATCCGCCGGCGATCGAGCCGAAGCTGGCCGCGGTGTAGATGACGATGAGGGGATACTTGACGTGGTTCAGGTCCAGGCCGTAGTTGTCGTTTAGGAATTTGGGGAGATAGAAGAGGTAAAACCACCAGATGGGGTCGGTGATGCCTTTTCCTATGAAGAAGGCCCAGAAGCCGCGGTGGTGGAGAAGAATGGAGTAGAGAGAGCCGCCCTGGGTGACGGGGGCAAGGTCGATCTGGGTCTGGGTAGCGCCGCGGCGGAGCCTGTTGTAGGGGAAGAGGAGCCATAGGACCAACCAGACGAGTCCCATGGAACCGGTGCAGATAAAGGCGGCGTGCCATCCCCAACGCATCGTGACGGCGGCGATGAGGATTGGGGCGATGAAGGCGGAGGCGTTGGAGCCCGAGTTGAAGAGGCCGGTGGCGAGGGCGCGCTCTTCGGAGGGGAACCATTCGGTGGTGGCTTTGATGGCGGCGGGGAAGTTGCCTGACTCGCCAAGGCCGAGCAGGGCGCGGCAGATCATGAAGCCCATGACGCTCGCGACTAGGGAAGTGCTGATGGAGGCGCATCCCCAAACCAGGATGGCGAGAGCATAGCCGGTCTTGGTTCCGAGCTTGTCGATGATGCGGCCGGCGAAGAGGAAGCCGACGCCGTAAGCGATCTGGAAGGCGATGAGGACTCGGCCGTAGTTGATGTCGTAGGCGGCCTGATGGGCGTGGTCGAGGCCGGGAATCCAGCCCATGAAGGGCAGGTGGAGGAGCGGCTCGATGAGCGAGAAGACCGACCGATCCATGTAGTTGATAGTGGTAGCGAGGAAGAGAAGACCGCAGACGGCCCATCGAACGTTCGATTTTTCCGGGGCGGAGGTGGTGAAGCCCGGGTCGGAGGGACTGGCGGCTTGGATCGGCATTAAGGTGCAAACTCCCGCTAATATGTTGGTCTGACCAGACTATGGCCCGGATTGATCTCGAGGTTGAGGATAGTCTTTGTTGGGCGGTTTGTGTCAAGCCATTTAGCAGGGGAGGTTAATCGGGCGATGAAGTGGAGATGGGGATGGAGTGTGTCGGCAACGGTTGTGATGATGGGGTGTGGGATAGCTGGGGCACAGGGGCAGAAGACGATCACGGTGGGAGCGGCGGGCGCAGATTTTACGACGATTCAGGCGGCGGTGTATGCGGCGCCGGAGGAAGGGGCGGTGATCAGGATCCGTCCCGGGGTGTATCGCGAGGTGGTCCATGTCGACAAGCCGAAGATTCAGCTGCGCGGGGATTCGGATGACTGGACGAAGGTGGTGCTGGTGTATGGGAACAGTGCGGCTTCGACCTGTGGGACGAGGTGTTCGGCGACGCTGTTTGTGACGGGCAATGATTTTTTTGCGGGGAATATGACGATAGCGAACGACTACAGCAAGACGAGCGATGTGCCGTCGCAGGCGGTGGCGCTGTCGCTGCGTGCGGACCGGGCGGTGGTGCGGCATGTGCGTCTGCTGGGAGCGCAGGACACGCTCTATGCGTCGAGCATGGGGTGCATGAATGGGGCTCAGCCGGGGACGAACTGCGTAACGGGGCGGCAGTATTATGCGGACTGCTATATCGAAGGGCATGTGGACTTCATCTTCGGCGATGCGAAGGCGGTGTTTGAGAACTGCGAGATTCGCAGCCTTGCGCATGCGGCAGGAGGGTATCTGACAGCGCAGAGTAATACGAGGCCTGGGCAGGACGCGGGCTACGTGTTCAACCATTGCAAGATCACGGCGGAGAAAGGTGCGGGCGATGTGTACCTGGGGCGGCCGTGGCGCGACTATTCGACTGTGATTTTCATGAATACGGACATTGAGGCGCCGATCATGGCGGCGGGATGGTCGGAGTGGAAGGATGCGCCGCAACCGCGGCTGCCGACGGCGACGTATGCGGAGTTTAATTCGACGGGGTTGGGGGCGAATCCGAAGGCGCGGGAGCCTTTGTCGAAGCAGCTAACGGCGGCGGAGGCGAAGAAGTATGAGACGAAGGCTTATCTGGCGGGGTCGGATGGGTGGGATCCTACGGCGGTGAGGTAGAGGCGTTTCGGAAGAGGCTGAAGAGGGTGCTTAAAAGTCTTGAAACATTCCCTCGGCGGCTAAAGCCGCGTTGCAGTAACAGTAGTTACGGCGCGACTAAAGTCGCGCCCCTTCAAGACGAGGACTTTTTCAGTACCCTCTAAGTCAATAGATGAGGACGGACCACTTGGCTGTGGAGAAAACGAGTCTTCGGGTTTTACCTGGAGTTGTGGTGAGTTGTGGTGGATTTTGGGTTCATTATTGGGATTACTGCTTGTTTTGAGGGTGTTGTTTTGGGGCCGGGGCGGGAAATGAAGCGTTTTTTGATGGCAAAAACGTGGAGAGAATGTGGTGATTGGGTACATTTCGCTGGTGATTCCGTGGCGCAGGAGAGCTGTACCAGTGAGCCGCCGATGAAGTGACCGGAGATTCCTCAAACTGATCCACTCCTGGTTTTGGGAAAGGACAAAGGCGGCTGGTGGACGGTTTACTTCCCACCCTTCGCAAGGGCGCGAAGGATGGGGCACCCGGGCTTTTTTGGTTGGGTGAGAGTGACGGGCGGAACTTGGTAGTGTTGGCGGTATACATCCCACCCTTCGCAAAGGCGCGAAGGATGGGGCACCCGAGGGTTTGTGGTTGCGTGAGAGTGGAAAGGCGGGCTAGGTTTTGTTTTCGCGGCGGCGGGCGGTCCATTGGGATTCGATTTCTACGGGATGGTGTTCGCCGGTGGCGTAGTGGTTGAAGCTGCTCCAGCGGTAGTCTTCCGGTTTCGTGACCAGGCCGCGGGTAACGGGGTTGGAGTGGATGTAGTGGAGTTTTTCTTTAAACTTCTCTGGGCTGGATACGTTGAAGTCGTAGTAACGGCGCTGCCAGAGTTGTTTCTGGACGGGTGATTTGAGTTGGCGGGATGCTCGTTGTTTGAGGATCTGGAGGAAGGTGGCGAGAGTGCCTGTTGGGGGTTCGTTGGTGAGGAGATGGACGTGCTCGGGCATGAAGACGTAGGCGGCGATGCGGAGGCTTTGTTGCTGGCGAGTTTGTTCGAGGATTTGTTGGAGGGTGTCTTTTGCGGTGGGAGTTTGGAGGAGGGGTTGTCGGTGGTAACAACTGAAGGTGATGAAGTGGAGTTGGTTGGTTTGCTGGAAGCGTTTGAGGCCCGTTGGCATGAGTGGTGCGAGCAGTTTACATCCCACCCTTCGCAGAAGCGCGAAGGATGGGGCACCCGGGCTTTTTTGGTTGGGTGAGAGTGACGGGCGGGACTTGGTGGTGCTGGCGGTATACATCCCACCCTTCGCAAGGGCGCGAAGGATGGGGCACCCGATCGTTTGTGGTTGGTTGAGTGTGGGGAGACGGGAGTTGGTGGTGCTGGCGGTTTACATCCCACCCTTCGCAGAGGCGCGAAGGATGGGGCACCCGGGCTTCGTTCCGGTGTTTTTCTGAAGGTTTAGGCTGCGCTTCGCTTTCGCAGTAGGGCCGCCATCGCTGCAATCCCGGTTCCGAGCAGGAGAAGCGACGATGGCTCCGGCGTCGTCACCGTTGCTACAAACTGTGCAGCCAGAAACGCGTCGGTGCTGGTCGTTGGATGGATGTCATCCCAGAAAAGATATTGGCTTGGATTGGCACAGACCGTCACGCCGTTGAAGCAGGGTGTGGTCAGGTTGGTAATTCCATACGCCCCCGGATTGGCTTCTATCCCGTTCAGGAAGGCGAAGGTGTCGAAGTAGGTCGCGCCGGATGGGAGACCGGCCAGCAGGGCGGTATTGAATGCATTGGTGAAGGCCGTTGCGGCCGGATTGCCAAAAAACTCAGGCGTCAGGCCAAGGTCGGGCAGCCCTGGCACGAGGATGTGGGTTGCGCCCTCGGCCTGGAGGGCGCCGACGATCGCATCGATGTTGCTGGCTGCGACTGTAGGTGATCCGCTGGCGAGGAAATCGTTAGCACCACCCCAGACGATGAAGAGGGAACTGGGTACGAGTGCCGGGGGTACGGGGTAAGACGCCAGTTCGACCAGCATTCCAGGTAGGTTGAAGGCCCCCGGGGTCGTCTGGTTGCCTCCGTCGACGAAGTTGCCGATGCCCGAGGTGGCGCCGCCCCAGGCGAAGTCGAAGAGGGGAGCGTTGAGCAGTGTGGAGAGCTGTTCGGCTGCGACCGGTCCGTTGGAGAAGCGGCCGTTGAAGTACGGCGGCGAGGGTGGATACGCGATTGCGGCGAAGAGATTGCCGTTGTCCGACAGGCTATCTCCATAGGCAAAGACGGCGGGGTACGAGGTGGCGCTGGCAGTCAGGCAGGACGCCAGGAGCGTGATGGCTACGAATGTCGACAGTATTACGGTTCTGCGAGTTTGCACGATGTCCTCCTTGCCTGTTGAGGCAAGACTTTCTCGTTCCTGTCATCTGAACCGGAAACATCTTCAATGCTTTGGATTGGCTTGGAGACTGAAATCTGGACGGTATGCTTTGACCGCTTGCCAGAATGGCGAACATACTACCACGTGAGTGTGTCGTTCCAGCAAAATTCCGCATGCAACTCAGGGCAGGCTCGGAAGCCTGCCCTTGAGTGAGATGGAAGCTGTCTGCGGTCTTATTTGGTGGTGTTGAGGACTAGTACGGTGGCGATGGGGTCGAGGGGTTGGGCGGGCAGGGCTATGTCGAGGGCTTCGCCGGTGCGGGTTAGTTTGAGGGGTTTATGCGCGGGGTCGGCGAGGAGGTAGGCGCTGGTTACGTTGCGGGGGAGCTTGGCTATATTGTCGAGGTGGAAGCTGCCGGTGGTGGGCCAGGTGAAGATTTCGATGTAGATCTTGTTGGGGGCGGTGGTGGAGCGCCAGTTCCAGGTGGGGATGAATTTTTCGCGGCCGCGGCTGTCCTTTTCGTCCGGTGAAGTTGCCGGTGGGAACGTCGAAGAGGGTGGCCTTGGTGTTGTAGATGGCTTCGCCGTTGACCTTGAGCCACTGGCCCATCTGCTGGAGGCGCTCCACTTCAGGGGCGGGGACGATGCCGTGGGAGTCGGGGCCGATGTTGAGGAGGTAGTTGCCGCCTTTGCTGGCGATGTCGATGAGGTTGCGGAGGAGAGTCTCGGTGGACTTGAAGTTGGTGTCGAAGGATTTGTAGCCCCAGGTGTCGTTCATGGTCATGCAGGACTCCCAGTCGCGGCCGGGATAGCCCTGGGCGGGGATGAACTGCTCGGGGGTTTCGGTGTCGCCTTTGTAGGTGCCGCCGAGGCGGTTGTTCCAGATGAGGTTGGGGTGCTGGTTGAGGAGCTTGACTACTTCGGCGGCGCGCTCGGGGGTCATGGCCTTGGTGGGGGTGTCGAACCAGACGACGACGGGGTACTCCTTATAGTTCTCGAGGAGCTCTTTGATCTGGGGGATGGATTTTTTGTGGAGGTAGTCGTCGAAGCTGCCGTCCTGGGCTGGGTCCCAGTGGCCGGTGTCGGGGTTGTGGTTGCCGCGGACGGCGGCGGCTCCTCCGGGGGCGGTCCAGTCCTGGGCTTGCGAGTAGTAGAAGCCTAGCTTGATGCCTTGCTTGCGGCACTCCTCGGCGAGTTCCTTGAGGGGGTCGCGTTTGAAGGGGGTGGCGGCGACGATGTTGAAGGAGTCGACTTTGGAGTCGAACATGGCGAAGCCGTCGTGGTGCTTGGAGGTGATGACGATGTACTTCATGCCGGCGGATTTGGCGAGGGCGACGATGTCGTGGGCGGAGAAGCCGGTGGGGTTGAAGTCTTTGGCGAAGGCTTTGTAGTCGGCGACGGGGATGGAGAGGTCGTTCATGATCCACTCGCCGATGTGGGTGGTGCGCTGGCCGTGCCACTCGCCGGCGGGGATGGAGTAGAGGCCCCAGTGGATGAACATGCCGAAGCGGGCTTCGCGCCACCACTCCATGCGGGCGTCTCTTTGGGCGGGGGTTTCGGTGTCCTGGATGGCGGGGATGGGGTGATTGGTGGGGGTGGTGTCGGGGGGTGTGCCTTCGAGCTGCGCGTAGCTGAGAGATGCGGAGGCGAAGATGGAGGCGATGGCGAGGCTGCGAAAGGCTTGTTTCAAGGGAGTCCCCCGGTCGGTTTCGGTTGCAGAGGAATTGTATGTGAAAAGGCTCTGTTACAGGTGAAAAATAATTGGAACGCGATTTGGGCGATGGGACGGAGTCGCGCGATGGTTGCGTGATGGAGGATGCGGGTAAAACGGTATCATCGCTGACGTGAGCAAAGACAGCAAGGTGGATGGGTTTGAGGTAGTGCAGATGATGACGCGGCTGCGCGCCGGGGATGTGCGGGCGCTGGCGAGGGCGGTGTCGCTGGTGGAGGATGGCGCGGCGATGGGGGCGGAGTTGCTTGCGGCTTGTCGCGAGTATGCGGGGAGTGCGTTGCGGATGGGGGTGACGGGGCCTCCGGGGGCAGGGAAGAGCACGCTGGTGGACCAGATGGCGCGGTGGCTGCGCGGGGAGGGGCAGATGGTTGGGGTGGTTGCGGTGGATCCGTCGAGCCCGTATACGGGTGGGGCGCTGCTGGGGGACCGGATTCGGATGCAGGGGTTTGCGGGGGATGAGGGAGTGTATATCCGGAGCATGGCTTCGCGAGGGGCGATGGGTGGGGTGGCGCGGGCGGCGGCGGATGTTTGTACGGTGATGGAGGCGGCGGGGCGGGAGACGATTCTGATCGAGACGGTGGGGGTGGGGCAGGATGAGGTGGACGTGATTGGGCTGGCGGATGTGACGGTGCTGGTGCTGGTGCCGGGGATGGGCGATGAGGTGCAGAGCCTGAAGGCCGGGGTGATGGAGGTGGCCGATATTTTTGTTGTGAATAAGAGTGATCGCGGCGGTGCGGAGCTGGTGGAGCAGGAGATTGTTGCGATGCAGGGGTTGGTTGGGGAGAGTGGGGGGTGGGTTCCGCCGGTGGTGCGGACGGTGGCGACTACGGGCGAGGGTGTGGGGGAGTTGATGGATGCGGTGAGGCGATGTGCGGCGGAGAAGGGTAATCGTCGGACGCGGTTTGGAGCGGTGAAGGGCGGGGATGGGTTGCGGCTGGATCATCTGGGTGTGGCGGTGAAGAGCATTGCGGGGGCGCGGGGATTTTATGAGGCGCTGGGGTTGGCGGTGAGTCATGAGGAGACGGTGGAGTACGAGAAGGTGAAGACGGCGATGCTGCCGTTGGGAGAGAGCCGGATCGAGTTGCTGGAGGCGACAGAAGAGGATTCGACGATTGGGAAGTTTCTGGCGAAGCGTGGGGAGGGGTTACATCATATTGCCGTGCATGTGGATGGGATTGATGCGATGTTTGCGCGGTTGACGGCGCAGGGGGTGCGGCTGGCGAGTGATGCGGTGCGGGTGGGGGCTGGAGGGCATCGGTATTTTTTTGTGCATCCGGCGAGTACGGGGGGTGTGCTGTTGGAGATTGTTGGGGATGCGGATGATGCTTCGACCGCGGTAAGGGTGGGGATTGATGCGGATTTTGTTGATTCATACGGCGGGGGGTGAGGGGAGTGTTGCGTTGGCAGATACGGAGGCGGCGCAGGCGATTGTTGCGGCGGAGGTGTTGCCGGGGAGGACGTCGTCGGAGCGGCTGGTGCCGGCGGTGCGGCGGTTGATGGAGGGGCGTGGGTTCCAGCTGGGCGAGTTGGCGGCGGTGGTGGTGGTGCATGGGCCGGGGTCGTTTACCGGGGTGCGGGTGGGGGTGAGTGCGGCGAAGGGATTGAGTGAGGCGGGCGGCGTGGGGTTGATTGCGGTGTCGCGGCTGGCGTTGCTGGCTGCGAGTGTTGATGGAGGGGGAGGGCCGGTGCATGCGGTGCTGGATGCGGGGCGGGGGGAGTTTTATTACGGGGAATATGTTGGGCGGCGGTGTTTGCGCGAAGTACTGATGCATGAGGGGGATGTGTTAGCGGCGGCTCGGGGTGGGGTTGTGGTGGTGTGTGAGACGAAGGTGGCGGAGGCTTTGAGTGGGCTGGCTCCGAAGATAGTGGAGGAGCCTCTGGCGGAGGATGCTTTGCCGTTTGCGCTGGAGCGGATTGCGGCGGGGGACTTCGATGATGCGGCCACGTTGGATGCGAACTATCTGCGGCGGACGGATGCGGAGATCTTTGCGAAGCCTGCGGTGCAGAGAGCAGTGAAATGAACGCCGTCGGATTTCGAGTTCGGATGGCGGAGGCGGGGGATTTGGCTGGGGTGGTCGCATTGGAACGGGGGATTGCGGAGGCTCCGCATTGGGCGGAGGCGGAGTATGCCGCGATGATTCGCGGGGATGGTGCGGTGAAGCGGAGTTTATTTGTTGCGGAGGTGGAGGGGCGGTTGGTGGGTTATTCGGTGGGGAAGGTGATTGGTTCGGATGCGGAGAGTTTCGCAGAGCTTGAAAGTGTGGCGGTGGAGGCGGCGGCGCGGCGGGGTGGGGTAGGCAGAGCGTTGTGCGCGGCGGTTGTTGAGTGGTGCGCCGGGCAGGGGGCGGCGGTGCTGGAGTTGGAGGTCCGGGCGGGGAGTGCGGGGGCGATTGCGCTCTATGGTCGGCTGGGGTCTGTCGTTACGGGACGGCGAGTGGGGTATTACCGGGACCCGGTGGATGATGCTTTGCTGATGCGGCTGGATTTGAGGGGTGCTGAAAAGTCAGCTTCTGCGAGGAGAGACTTCCCGGTGGCTAAACGTGCTGCGCGAGAATAATGAGGGGTTGGTAGTGCTGGCGGTTACATCCCACCCTTCGCAAAAGCGCGAAGGATGGGGCACCCCGAGGTTTGGGGTTTAGTTGAGGGAGCGGTTACATCCCACCCTTCGCAAAAGCGCGAAGGATGGGGCACCCCGAGGTTTGGGGTTAGCTGAGGGAGCGGTTACATCCCACCCTTCGCAAAAGCGCGAAGGATGGGGCACCCCGGGGTTTGGGGTTAGTTGAGGGAGCGGTTACTCCCACCCTTCGCAAAAGCGCGAAGGATGGGGCACCCCGAGGTTTGGGGTTAGCTGAGGGAGCGGTTACATCCCACCCTTCGCAAAAGCGCGAAGGATGGGGCACCCCGAGGTTTGGGGTTAGCTGAGGGAGGTTACATCCCACCCTTCGCAAAAGCGCGAAGGATGGGGCACCCCGAGGTTTGGGGTTAGCTGAAGGAGCGGTTACATCCCACCCTTCGCAAAAGCGCGAAGGATGGGGCACCCCGAGGTTTGGGGTTAGCTGAGGGAGAGGAGGGAGCGATTGCGCTTTATTCCGGGCTGGGATTCGTTGTTACCGGGCAGCGCAAGGAATACTACCGAGGGCCGGTAGAGGATGCTTTGCTGATGCGGCTGCACTTAAGTGGAATTGATTAAAGGACGAGTAATCCACATTGCGATTGCTGGCGGGTCTGTGATAGCGTTTTCGCCAGTCGTGAGACGTCGTCTGTTGCTGGAGGTATTTCCCTCGTGCAAACCGCAAAGTTCACGGAGCTTCCCAAGACCGAATCGCTTCCTTCCATTCAACAGCTTATGCAGGAACACAGCTTGTACGCACGCAGGTTGGATACGTTGCGTTCGAAGCTTTTCCTGACCGACTCCGAACAACTGGAGGAGGTGCGGCTGAAGAAGCTGAAACTCAGCCTGAAGGATGAGATGGAGCGGCTTAGGCGGCTGGGAGCGTCTTAGCTTCGGGCCGGGTGCGGCCTGAGGTGGCGGGAGGCTGGGCCAGGACGGGGCTGTCAGTGAAGGTGTGCGTGGCGAAGGTGTGCGTGGGCCTTATGGCTGAGTTACTTCGTGGCCTTATAATCGAGTACTTATGGTGCGAGACGGGATCTTCTACGCCTTAGGGCTTGGAGCGGTGACAGCAGTACTCTGGTATATGAATATGCCTGGCTGGCTGTTGGCGCTGCCAATCGTGCTGGCGGCATTTTTTCTGTGGTTTTTTCGCGATCCGAATCGGACGATTCCGCAGGGGCCGGGACAGGTGGTCTCGCCCGGCGATGGGCTTGTCACTGAAGCAGAGTGGATCGAGACGGTCAGCGGCAGCCGGTTGCGGCTCAGCATTTTTTTGAATGTTTTCGATGTGCATGTGAACCGCGCGCCAGTTGGCGGAGTGGTGACGGTGTGTGAGTTTCGCAAGGGCGAGTTCATGAATGCCATGAAGCCCGAGTCGGTTCTGCAAAACGAGCAGACCCTGATCACGATCGACGCCGGCGGATATGAGGTCAGCTTCAAGCAAATTGCGGGGCTGCTGGCGCGCCGGATTGTCTGCAATCTGAAGGTGGGCGACAGGGTGGAGCGCGGGCAGCGGATCGGGCTGATCAAGTTTGGTTCGCGAGTGGATGTTTTGATTCCCGCGGCGGCGAATCTGAAGGTGAAGACGGGATCACGCGTGAAGGGTGGTTCTACTGTGCTGGCCGTGATTCCGGATGTTGCTGTCGAGACGAAAGACGCTGCAATGGCAGTGGTGGCCTGATGGGGGACGAGGCGCAGATCAGCGCTGGCGGGAAGGGGAAACGTCGGCCGAGTCGCGGTATGTATGTGCTGCCATCGCTATTTACGGCCGGTAATATGGCTGCTGGATACTACGCGATTACGCAAAGCATCCAGGGATCGGTAGCGGACCAGAGTTACTTCGACCGCGCGGCACTGGCGCTGGGCATCGCGGTTTTGTTCGATGGGCTCGACGGCATGATCGCGCGCATGACCAATACCGCGAGCGATTTCGGCAAAGAGCTCGATTCGCTTGCGGATGTTATTACCTTTGGAGTCGCGCCCAGCCTGCTTGCGTACATCTGGGGCTTTCGCATGATGCCGGCGCTTGAGCATCCACAGTTACGGCAGCAACTGATGCACATCGGCATCCTGGTCTGCTTCATCTTCCTTATCTGCGGAGCGAGCCGGCTTGCCCGCTTCAACATCAGCATCAATCCGCAGCCGCGCAACCCTGGCCGGCCTGGAAAGAAATACTTTGTGGGAATGCCCATCCCTGCAGGCGCGGGTGTGGTCAGCTCGGTGATTCACCTTCAAAGAGGCTCGCCGATTGATAACCCCTGGATTGCTCTGGTGTGGATCGGTCTGCTGCTGTTTACGAGCTTTCTGATGGTGAGTAACTGGCGGTTCTGGAGCGCGAAGGAGATCACGGTCGGAGCACGTCATCCCTTCCGGCTGTTTACGTTGATCGGCGTGATTGGCGCGCTCATCGTTCTCTATTCCGAGTACATGCTGATCATCATTGCGATGGCGTACCTGGTGTCGGGCGTAGTGGCGCGGCTGGCGTATTCGTGGAGCAGAGGGCGACGCCAAACTACTGTTGCGAGTGAGCAATAACGGGTCTGAACCTGCGGTAGAAAACCAACGCTGCGGTGTCGCAACTGCAGACCGGTGTCAGGAAAATCATGACGAACAGAGAATATCGAATCGGGATTGTCGGTGCGTCGTCGCTGGCTGGGAAAGAGTTGAGCGAGGAGCTGGGCGCGTCGTTGCTGGCGGCATCGGACTTTGTGCTGCTTGATGTGGAGGATGTCGCGGGGCAGGTGACTTCGACGGGGGATGAGGCTGCGTTTATCCAGCGGCTGGAGACGACTTCGTTCGACAAGATGGACTTCGTCTTCTTTGCAGGCGAAGGAGCAATCACGAAGAGGCACTGGCTGGATGCGCGACGCGCGGGAGCGAGCATTGTGGATCTGACCTATGCGCTGGAAGGGGAGAAGGATGTTCTGGTGCAGGCGCCGTGGGTTGCGGAGGTGCTGGGAGAGAAGACGGCGCACAACATGCCGGACCTGAATACGCCGGCCGTGGTTGCGGCGCATCCAGTGGCGGTGATGCTTGCGCTGGTTGGGGGAAGACTGCAGGCGAAGCTGGCGTTGACGAGTGTTGCTGCGACGGTGATGGAACCGGCGTCGGAGTATGGGCGGGCGGCGATGGATGAGCTGCATCAGCAGACGGTCAATTTGCTGTCGTTCCAGACGGTGCCGCGGGAACAGTTTGATGCGCAGGTGTCGTTCAACCTGCTGCCGGAACTGGGTGAGGCAGCGAAGGTGAAGCTGGGCGCGACCGAGCAACGCATCCGTCGCCACTATTCCGGCCTATCGGAGGGACGGCTGCCAGCGCTGGCTTTGCAGATTGTGCAGGCGCCGGTGTTTCATGGGTATGTTCTCTCGATGCTGGTGGAGGTTGGCAAAGCCGCGACTGTGGGAGAGGTTGAAGCGGCGTTGGTGGGCGACCATATCGATATTGTGAGCGGGGAGTCGGATCCGCCGAGCAATCTGAGTGCTGCGGGGCAGGAAGACATTATGGTGCGGGTGAGAAAAGACTCTGGTGACGGAGAGCGGGGAACTCGCTTCTGGATATGGCTGGCCGCGGATAATTTGAAGCTCGCGGCGCTGAATGCGATTGCGTGCGCGACTGAACTGCGGCGCCTGCGTCCGTCGGGGAAGGTGCAGTAGAGGCTGGTTCTTAGTGAGTCTGCTTTGAAGTCGCAGAGGGTTGCTTTGTTGGGCGAGAGAGCAGGCTCTGCATCCGCAAGTAGACGGCGTTTGTCCATCCGAAGCCGACGACGTTGCTTTTGTATCCAGTGGCAACCTCGACGTTGGCGGAGCCGCTGACTACGTTGTATTTTTCGCGGATGGTCCCGTCGGCCAGAAAATTCTGAAGGATGGTATGTGAGAAGTTCTTTGAGATGCGAGAGGCATCTGCGTTGAAGCCGTACTTTGTAAGGCCGTCTATTGCCAGCCAGGTTGTGGGAGCCCAGCCGAAGGGAAGGTCCCACTGGGTGCCGGAGTCGTTGTTGCTCATGGCGAGACCGCCGTCGTGCTCGAAGAGGGAGAGATGACGCTCGAGTGCGGCTGCCTGCTGTGGAGTGGCGAGTTTTGCCCAGAGCGGGTAGTAGGCCGTGATGTAGTCGTACGTTGATTGCTTATGCGTGGTGAAGTTGTAGTCGTCGAAGATGCCCTGTTCGGGGTCCCAGAGATATTTATTGATGGCTTCCCGTCTTGCTGCAGCGCGATGCTTCCATTCGGCAACGTCTGCTTTGCGGCCGAGGAGCGTGGCGAAGTGGGCCATGTCGAGTTCGTACTTGTAGAGGAGGCTGTTGAGGCAGATGGGGGCGTAGTCTTCGGTCGAACCGCTGAAAGGGCCGAAGCGGAAGCTGGGGTCGAAGCCTGATTCGCGCATGGCCCGGTCGCCGCTATAGAAGTCGGCGGTGAGGCGGTGTCCGTCGACGTGGGCGCGTGCGCAGACTTTGGAGGTTGTGATGTCGCAACTGGTTTTTGCCAGAGCGGCCGCTTCGGACGGGCTTGGACTATCGGGGGCGTCGACGAGATAGCTGGTACGGACGTCGGGATGCGCGAGCAGCCAGCGAATGACGTCAGGGTAATAGTTGTTGTCGTCGGCCATTTCGGGGACGGGGCCTTTGTCGATGTCGTAATAGCGCGCGAGGCCAGTGTCTCCGGCTCGATGGATGGGCGACGTCCACAGGTCGTAGTCGCGTTGTGCGTAGCTGTACGCTTTGGCGAGCCAGGCCTTGGAGAGAGGTGTCTTGGCGGGGTGTTCGTATACCTCGCGGATCATCGAAGAAAGAAACGGCGGTTGCGAGCGGGTGAAATAGTAGGTGCGATTTGCGTTGAGGATGGCGCCGTAGTTTTCGATCTCGAAGAAGAAGTTCTCGACCATGTCCTTGGCGAGGTCTGTGCGGTTGTCTTTTACGAGGCCGAGGATGATGAAATAGCTGTCCCAGCCGTACATTTCGTTGAACCGGCCTCCCGGCACGACATAGGGATTGGGAAGATAGAGCAGGCCCTCTGCGGGGATTTCGGAGACACGAACGTCTCCGATATTGGTGATCTTGCGGGGCAGCTGTTTTATTTCAACGTTGCACTGTTGGTGTGCGGCTGCAACGGCAGGCGGAGTTGCCATGCCTGCTGGAAGGTAAAGCACGGGCGCCGTTGTCACCTTGGGATCGACGAGCGATTTGCAGTCGGACATCGAGCGGGAGAGCGTGCTCCAGCTGCTGTGGATGTATGTCAATATCTTTGCGGTCGAGTCGTTACTTTGACCGGCCGACTGAGGGCTAGCTATGCCGGCGAATGAGACCAACGCGGCAAGGAGCACGACGCGGAAACGGAGAATTAGTTTCATCAAATATCCCGTCCTGAAATATATATCGCATTGGATGCTCAATTTGCCTGGACGGGGCGCGAGATATGCACGGTCTGACTTACACTTCAAATGAGACATTTTTTCAAGTTTGGCACACGCGCGATGAAAAATACGAAGATTCGCATCGGGATTGATCTGGGTGGGACAAAGATTGAGGCGCTTGCGATTGATGCCCACGGCGCTGAGTTGGCGCGGTATCGAATTGATACGCCCAGAGACGATTACGATGCGACAGTCGCAGCGATGGTGGGGCTGGTTCACCGACTGGAAGCGGAAACGGGAAGCACGGGGACGGTGGGGGCGGGAATTCCGGGCAGCATTTCAAGAATTACCGGGCTGGTAAAGAACGCGAACTCAACGTGGCTGAACGGTCGTCCGCTGGATCGAGACCTGGCGACTGCGCTTGGCCGTGAAGTGCGTGTGGCGAACGATGCAAACTGTTTCGCAGTCTCCGAGGCGACCGATGGCGCGGCGGCGGGCAGGCATGTTGTGTTTGGCGTGATTCTCGGGACTGGATGCGGCGGTGGCGTTGCTATCGGCGGGCGGGTTCATGAGGGACCAAATGGAGTCGCCGGGGAGTGGGGCCATAATCCGCTGCCGTGGCCGAGGCCGGAAGAGTATCCGGGACCTGCGTGCTACTGCGGGAAGCGGGGATGCATGGAGATGTGGGTTTCAGGTACAGGCATCGCTCTTGACTATCGAACGGTGACCGGGAAGACCTTGACGACGCAAGAGATTGTCACGCAGTTCGAGGCCGGCGACCGGGAGGCCGCAGCTGCGATGGGACGGTTCGAAGATCGTCTGGCGCGCGGGTTAGCGCAGGTGATCAACATTCTTGACCCAGATGTGATTGTGGTGGGTGGCGGCGTGTCGAGAGTGAAACATATTTATCGGGAGCTTCCTAAGAAGTTGAAGGAGTATGTGTTTGGTGGGGAGGCGTCGACGCCTATTTTGCAGGCAATGTATGGAGATTCTAGTGGTGTGCGTGGCGCAGCGTGGCTGTGGCCCAATGGGCGAGACTGATATGCCGGGCGGCAAAGGGCTATGCGATACTGGAAAGAAGACGAGGCGACTTATCTGAGACTGAGTCGGAGACTGACGAGCGCGACCTGTAGGCGCAAAAGGGTTGAATTGGCGCTCATTGATTTGTAGAGCCGGGATGGCGGAACTGGCAGACGCAGCGGACTCAAAATCCGTCGGAGGCAACTCCATGGGGGTTCGATTCCCCCTCCCGGCACCACGACCATAAGATATAAGTCTTTTATTTATAAATGCTTACGCGCCAAATGCCGCCCAGTAAAGAGGCGTGGGTGCTAGATTTCGGGTACAAAAATAGGTACAGGGCGCATCCCGTGCACTTTGAATGATTTAGAAGATTCACGGCTTCAACGGCGTCGCCGGGATGCGCTCCGCTTCTCTTGATTACGCTTGATTACGGAATGCGCGGCGGATAATCGGTCCGCGTTCATGACATTTTTCCGCGATGGGGGAGCGAATTAGTCGCTTGGGATCGGGAAGGGAATCGCAATGATTCTGATCAGCGAATGACACACAACGCAAGCTCTCCATCTGTTTTCGGATTTTGCTCCGCTACAAGAGCGCGTGCGTAACGGCTTTGAGAGCTTGGGACAAATCGTAAAAGTAGGATTTGCAGCTAAAGCGCCCGGGATCGTCGCACCATCAACTACGAAAGGCCCTTGAGCACGGCCTTGGTGTGTGCAGATTGGCTGCCGTCGAAGACCTGTCCAAACTCATTTACCACACCATCTTCGTGAGTACTCCCAATGGGACAGCCGCCGTTAGCTTTTATTACGAAGAGAAACGATGAACCATTGGCTCGCCCAGATAGCTTCTAAGGCACCGGTTTGTATACTCGAATCTCCGCAGACTGGGATTCATGTTTCCTTACAGCAACGTATAGCCTGTCGAGGTCCGCTGAGAAAAAGCCTGTCCTCGCACCACTGACCGTCTTGATTCGGCCAACCTCATCATAGTGGTCGGCATCTCGTTGCTGGAACACCGAAACCCCACCTTCTCCTCCAATCGCATATATCTGATGACGGCGTTCGTCGTAGAAGACGTCGTCGCAATCACCGATGGCGGGCAGAGTCGCAACGCGCTCACCCTGGTCCGTGTCGAGTACGATAAGCCGCGCGGGAAACCGCGTTACCACGAATAACCGATGATCCCGTCCGTCCAAGGCCATTGGATAGTTGGCTAGAGGCCCGCCCGTACCCCAGGATGCCGAGACCGTTCCCATCCTTCGATCCACAACCGCGATCTTCCCGGACCGCGGCAAATTGACGAAGATTCTCGATCCATTCTTCTCCAACTGGAACGACTCGGGATGGGCGTCCAGTTTGATGTCGGCGAGTTTTGTTCCTTCTTGATCAAATTCACCCAGGGCGCCGCCTCCGTAACCGACCCAAGCGTGGCCGCTGCTCGGATCAAGTCGGAGGTTATCGGCATTGTCGCCGTATGAAGTTGAGCTGAGCATTTTCCAGGAAGCTGCATCAAATGCCCTGACCGACCCGTCCTTGCGGTTTGCCACGAAAACGCGATTCGTTGAAGGCAAATAAGCGATTCCCTGAGGTTCCGCCAATCCGTTGATCGTATGGACGCGCCTCCCTTCCTTCAGATCAATTACCTCAAGCGAATTGTTCTCCAGGGCTGCTACGAACAGGCGCTGCCCCTTTAAGTCGATCGACAGGTGGTCGATGCGTCCCTGGACATCAGCCATCGGAATTGTGGCCTCCAGCTTAAGCAATTCGCTTGCGCCAGACTGCGCGAACAAGACGTGAGAAAAACTTACAACCGATAGCAGGAGAGCGCCGCTTAGCACCTTGTTCATTGTGTGTTTCTCCTATTCATTTGCTTTCAGGTTTGCCGACAACGATGATTAGCGTTTGGTGACCATCTCCTTGCTGCTCGGACGCATACCAACCGTTGCGTCGTAATGCCACCGATCATCGGAGTTTCTCTTCGGGTGGTTGGATCGCCACGAACTGTCTATAGAGCAGAAGGTCATAGGCGATCTTTAAAGTTCCGGCGATGAAGAACGGAACGTTGATCAAACGCGGCTTGGCGAACATGAGCCCGACAAATATCGGCGGGATGGAGGCTCCGATTGTTCGCGCCACTCCTGTGATGCCGGCCGCGGCAGATCGCTCTTCGGGACGAACAACTGCCATCGTGTAGGACTGCCTCGTGGGAACGTCCATTTGGCTGATGCTGAACCGCAACAGCAAAGCCACGATCGCAAGTCGAAGCGTCGGCATAAGTGGAAGCAAAAGCAGCAGAATATTCGAAGGTAGATGTGTGAAAACCATTGTTCTAACAAGCCCAAATCGCGATGCGAGCCGGGATGCCAGCAGCGCAGAAATCCCGGCAAACAAGTTCGCTCCAAAGAAGATCGCGCCGAGCGCGACCGGCTTTACGCCGAAACGCAGGTAAAACCAATAGGCAGCGAAACTCTGAACGACAAAACCACCACCAAAGGAGTCCAGCGCAAACAGTCCCGATAGCCTGAGAACAATCTCTCGCGAGTGTCCGATCCCGAGGAGAGTCTTTTTAGCCGCGAGACCTGAAAGGCAATCTTCGGCCGCGACCACCTCTGTTGCCGACGAGAGCCGCGTGAACACCAGTGCTAACACCATACCAAGGGCAGCATAAGCGATGACAACGGCACGATAGCCTTTGATGGGAGCCTCTCCGCTCGAATCGACCAGGGACGGGAGCATGCCTCCGCAGAGCGAGCCGATTGCGGTCGCGAATGAGCCGGTCAAAGTATACCAGGCAAATGCCGTCGTCCGCGTTGAGGACGGAACGACATGCGCGAGGGCGGCCTGCTCAATCGATAGAAACGGCCCAACCTCGTTGCCACTTGGACTTACGACTCCGATGGTTCCGGCGATTACAAGGAACAAGAAGTTGCTCGTACAGGCGAAGGCAAGACCGGCGCCGGCCATAAGGAAGGACCCGAGAATGAGCATCCGCCTACGCCCAATACGGTCCGCCTGGGTTGTGAGGACCAGGGAAACGACCGTGTCCCCCAGGAGTATAAGGTGAGAGCATTCCATCCGCGATTCACTGAGTCCAATGCCGGTCAAATAGAAGACGAGAACAACGGACAGAGCGCCATAAGCAAATAGGCGAGTGAATCGGGTTACAAAGAGGAGCCGAGTGTCGTAGTTCGGGCTCCGGATTTCGCTTTGACTCCGAACATCACTCAGCATGAGTTGAGCTCTCGTGGATGAAAGGATGGTCGCGTACCGCAGACAGCACCGCCTCCGTCATGGTCACTGCGCCACCAGAGAGGGGTGAGGTCTGTGTGACGCCGGTCTGTGCAGTTACCACCGAAGTCGCCGCGACCGAACAAGGAAGAGCTCGTGCGCGACCGAGGTCGGCTAGCTGGTGCGCGTCTGATCATGGTTTTCAAAATCCACGCAAACAATGTAACATGTGCGTGTAATGAATATTACATTGCATCGGGACCCCGTGCCTTGGCTGTTGCTGATCTTCAGCCTGCCCGCTGAAGAGAACCAGCGAAGAGTGGGGATATGGAGAAAGCTCCAAAAGTATGGAACGCTCGCGTTGCGAAATTCTGGCTACGTGTTGCCGAATACGCCAGCAAATCAGGAGCGGCTTGAGTGGCTGGCTACGGCGATCCGGGGATTCAAGGGAGAGGCCTCTGTGCTTCAGGTTCTGGCAATCGATGACCTTCCATCAGATGTGCTCAAGGAACAGTTCCGCGAAGAGCGCAAACCCGACTA
>CAVWQM010000015.1:0-28040 GCA_963757205.1 uncultured Acidobacteriaceae bacterium | reverse complement strand
CGTGAGGAACTCATCTTTTTTGTGAGCGGATATGTGGAAGCCTGTTCCGCCCGCCTCAGGGATTAGTTGCCGAGAAGATCGCTTGCGGTTCAATGTAGGCGAGGGTCTGGTCGCGCAGAGGTTTCAGGCGGGTCTCTTCGAGGGTGTCGCGGTAGAACATGTTGTAAGTGTCGAACGGGATGAGACGCTGGCCGTCGGGGTGGGCGATGTGGATGCAGGTTTTCTTAATGCTGCGAAGATCGAAGGTTTGGGCGTCGATGAACTGGACGATGAGGATGCGAAAGAGGTTGTCGTAGCCAAGATTTTTGGGGGCGAGGACTTGCGGCAGGCAGCAGAGAAGTTCGCGCAGGGTGCTGGCTTGCGACTGGGGTGAGTGATTGGTGGAGAAGAGCTTGAAGATCTGGCTGCGGAGGCTGGGGTTCTGTTCGATGCTCTGGCGGACGGCCGGGTCCTGCTCGTAGATGATGGTGTTGCGGCCGCCGTTGATGAGGACGTCGGGGGAGACGAGACCGGTGAGGGGGACGACTTTCCCGCCTAGCTTCATGGCGTAGGCCATGGCGAGAGAATCGGGATGGCAGGGGACGGGGATCAGGTCTTCGGGCTTGAAGGTGGACGTTTGCGTGAGGATTCGGCGGCGGACTTCGGAAAGAGTGAGACGGTGGGCTGCTGAGTCGTAGTTGCCGAGGCGGCCGGCCTGCTGGACGGGCTGGAAGGTGATGCCGCGGACGCAGGGTTGCTGCAGAGCAAACTCGACCAGAGTGCCAAGCTCGTCGTCGTTGACTCCGCGTTCGACGGTTACGACGAGGGTCGTGGAGATGTTGAGTTGATTGAGGCGTTCGAGTGCCTTCTCGCGGATCGAGCGCAGGTCGGCTCCGCGAAGTTGCATCAGCGGGTCGCGGCGAAGCGAGTCGAACTGGAGATAGAGCTCGAAATTGGGCATGTAGGTGGCGAGGCGCTGAGCGAAGGCTTCGTCCTGCGCGATGCGGATGCCGTTGGTGTTGACCATGAGGTGGCGGATCGGGCGGCGCTTGGCGGCGTCGAGGATGGAAAAGAATTGCGGATGGATGGTGGGCTCGCCGCCGGAAATCTGGACTACGTCGGGCTCGGCTTCGTTGGTGACGATGCAGTCGAGCATGCGCTCGATATGGTCGAGGGATTTGTATTCCGTGCGGTGTGTTCCGGACTGCGCGTAGCAGATGGGGCAGGAGAGGTTGCAGGCGTCGTTGATCTCCAGCAGCGAGAGACAGGAGTGCTGCTCGTGGTCGGGGCAGAGGCCGCAGTCGTAGGGGCAGCCATATTTGATGGGGGTGTTGTAGCGGTCGGGCATCTCGGGTGGCTTGATGAAGACTTCGCGGCAGCGTCGGTAATAGTCCACGTCGTCGGAGATGAGGACGCGCTCGAAGCCGTGCTGCGGGCAGCGCTTGAGCATGTAGACGTTGTCGTCTTCAAAGACGAGCTTGGCGTCGATGCGGCGGTAACAGGTAGTGCAGAGGGAGACGGCGGTGTCGTAGAAGAGGTAGGGGCGGGTTCGGGCTGGCATAGTGGGTCCTTAGTTGTGCCGAAATTGATTTTGGATGGCGCGGATGATGGCGACGAGCGCGATCACGATGAGCCCGGCAGCGGAGAGGATCATGAGAGCCAGTTCGAGATAGGCTGTAACCATCAGTCCCTGACCAACCCATGTGCTGATGCTCGACGGTGCCCCGGGGCGACCGACAGCAAACTTCATGACCGCTACGAAGTTGGCGCCACAGAGACCGAGTGCGATGCCCAGGACCGTGGCGAGGATCGCCGCCAGTTTTGCGAGACCGGTCTGATTGTGCCAGGGCATCTTCATGGTATTTAGGTACGTGATCTGAAGAAGGCGATGAGCCCGACGACGATCAGGGCGACAAGGCAGATGAGCGCGATGGTGCCTGAGATGACCTCGACGATGGCGGCAGTACCGTCGCGCAAGAAGTTGTGCGAGCAGAGACCGAATCCGATGATAAAGATGACAGCGAGGACCGCCGCGAGTTTGGCAAGAACGCTGTGCTTGGGTGGTCGAGGTGAGAGTTCGAGGGTATCGTCAGGAAGTGTTGGCGGCGTGCTCATCGGGTGTCCTCGGGCCTGGGATTGAAGCAGTTTCGAACTAGTTTTATGACGGCTGTGACTATTACCGAGATAAGGCCGATGGCACCAATTAGCATTCCGATCAATTCGAGGAACCCAGTGACCATTAGCGAATTAGTTGCGAAGATAGTTCTGTCCGAAACAGGACCACCGCCACTGATTGCTCCGTAACGGCCAAAAAGAGCGAGGTTCGCACCGCATAGTCCTAAAGACAATAGAAGGACTAACGTCCACATTGTTGCAGCCTTGGCGAGACCGGTTTTTCCGTCCCACGGCATCTTCATCGCAATTCTCTCCGTTGTGCGCTGTGACATTTCTAGTGGAGACCAGTATGTCGGGTCGAGGAAGATTTGTGCGGGTGATTGTGACAGTTTCCGAAGCGTATGAATCGTGGGCAGATCCAACCGCTCAGTTTTGTCTTCTCCTTTGGGCGATGGCGAGTATCGCAACGACGATGAGGCCAACGACGCAGATTCCTTCAACAATGAGGGCGGCGGGGAATATTGGGCCGGAGATTGCACTCGTTGAGTTCATCAAGGCGACGCTACACAGGCCGAAGGTGACGACGATCGTGGCAGCAAAAGCGATGCAGAGCTTTGCGAGGGCGCTGCGACCACGACGCGGCGGCAGCTCTGGGTCACTTGCCGGTAGGAGTGGGGGCGGTGTGCTCATTCTGTGCTCCGAAGTGTCTCTTGGTGGAAGGAGAAGAGTCTCATGAGATCGGGCAGCAACGCGAGTAGTCCGGCCATGCAGGCCCATTGGATTAAGTTGAGGCCGTGGATGAGGGGTTGGGGTTTGATGAAGTCGATGAGGAGACGCCAGGTGAGGTAGCCGAAGAGGAAGAGGCGGAAGGCGGCGCCTTCGGGGTGGGGGCGCTGGTTGTAGCGGTGGAGGACAAAGGCGAGGGCGAGGAGGAAGAGGATCTCGTAGAGCTGGGTGGGGTGGCGTGGAATGCCGTCGCCGAAGTCGATGCCCCAGGGGAGCGAGGTGGGGGTGCCGTAAGTGTCGTCGGCGAGGCCGGCGAGGAGGCAGCCGATGCGGCCTACTGCGATGCCGATACAGAGAGGGATGGCGAAAAGGTCTCCGGTGCGGGAGTGGATTCCGCGGATGCGCTTGGCGAGTTCGACGGCGATCCATCCGCCAAGCAGGCCGCCGACGATGGTCTTGCCTCCGGGTTGGAGGAAGGTGCGCCAGGTGATGGCGAGGCGAGGGGCTTGCTCGAGGACTCCGAGGATGCGGCTGCCCAGGAGAGCTCCGATGGCGGCGGCGGCGATGACGATCCAGCGCTGCTCGTCAACGAGGAAGTCTCCGGTGCGGGCGCGGCTGCGGCGGTAGAGCTGATAGCCGACAGTGTAGGCGAGGATCTCGAATAAAGTGTGGAGCGCGGGATGGGAGGTAAGGGTCAAGACTTGGAAAGGAAGGCTCCGACCGAGTGTATCGGATCGATCCGCTTGTTCGGTATGGCTTTGTCAGCCAGGAGGGCGCCGAGGCCATTGAGGAGTTCGGGCCCAACTGAATTCCCAAAATGGGAATCCCTCAAAAATAAATCTGGGAAAAGTGGCGTGTTTTTCGAGCCCGAAAAATGACCGTCAACTTGCCAGCTTTCACCAGCAATCCACCACAAATTCACCATCAAAAAACCACGTTCTGCACCCAGTTTTTGCCAAAACCCCCAGCAAAAACGGGTAAACCAGCCCCGAAAAAAATACTGAAAAAACGCTCCCTTTCGGTGTGGGTTTTGGCTGCTCACTGGGGTGCGGCGAGGCGCAGGGCGTCGTGATCTTTTTTGAGAGCGAGGCAGAGGGCTTCGACGACGAGGTTATGGTCGTCGCGCTGGGGCAGGCCGGAGACGGTGACCGAGCCGATGATGCCTGTGCCGGAGATGTGGATGGGGAAGCTGCCGCCGTGGGCGGCGTAGTCGGCGTCGGGTAGGTTGTAGCGGTCGGCGAAAGTTCGGTTGGTGTGTTCGAGAGTGAGGCCGATGGCGTAAGAGCTGCGATGGAAGCGCGCGACAACATTGGACTTACGCTGCACCCAGCGGGAGTTGTCGGGCGTGCCGCCGAGCGCCGTGTAGAAGAGCGGCTGGTGGGGCTGGCCGAAGCGGCGGATGTCGATGACGATAGATTGACCGCGGGAGAGGGCGACTTCACGGAGGCTAAGACCGAGGCGCCAGGCGGTGTCGTAGTCGAAGCTGGGAAAAAGAAGTTCGGCTTCCTGCCGAGCGATGGTGGCGAGGTCTTCAGCGATGGGCATTGCGGATGTCTCCTCCGTAGAGGCAGGGTAACAGGCGGAGGTTGCGACGCCGTTTCACTGGTGCAGGAAGCCGGACGCGAGAGCGAAGGGTTCGCGTCCGGCGATTGGTTAGAAGCGGTTGGCTGCGCCGCCGAAGGGAGTTCCAGTGAGACCACCGTCGACGAAGAGCTCTGCACCCTGGACGTAGGAAGAGTCATCGGAGGCCAGGAAGAGGACGGCTTTTGCGATTTCGTCGGCTTCGCCCCAGCGTCCGAGGGCGATCTGGGAGGCGAGTTTTTTGGCGATCTCACCGCTCTCCTCAGGCGAACGCTGACTGTTGCGGGCCCAGATGGGGGTCTTGGTAGCGCCGGGGGCGACGACGTTGACGCGGATGTTGCGTGGGGAGAGATCGGCGGCAAGGGTTCGCGCGAGGGCGCGGACACCGGCCTTGGAGGCGGAGTATGCCGAGTAGCCAGGCTGCCCGAGGGTGCCGATGACGGAGCCGTTGAGGATGATGGAGCCGCCGTCGTTGAGGAAAGGGAGCGCGTCCTGCACGGTGAAGAAGACGCTGGTGAGGTTGATGTTAATGATCTGTTCGAAGAGCTCTTCGGCTGTGCTGCCCGCCGGGGTTGAGCCGGGGATTCCGGCGTTGGCGAAGACGATGTCGAGTTTGCCGAATTTTTCGGCGACCTGCTTGAGGATGGCCTTGCGGGATTTGGAGTCGGTGACGTCGCCGCGGAAGCCGATGGCGTTGGGACCGAGGTCGGCGAGGGCGGCGTCGAGGGTCTCCTGATTTCTGCCGGTGATGGCGACTTGGGCGCCTTCTTGGATGAAGAGACGGGCAGTGGCGAAGCCGATGCCGCTATTACCTCCGGTAATAAGGGCTTTTTTTCCTGTGAGTTTCATGGGTTTTCTCCTGCTGGTTTAAATTTGCAACTGGATATCAGATGGAGCTAACTGGTATAATGACGCAACTAGTTTTTGAGTTTTTTTTTTGACTTGGAGGAGCGATTATGCAGCGGAGATGCCTGGGAGACAGCACCTGCCCGGTTGCGCGGTCGCTGGACAGCATCGGGGACTGGTGGACGCTGTTGATTGTGCGTGATGCGATGCGGGGGGTTCGGCGGTTCAGCGACTTTCAGCGGAGTCTGGGCCTGGCTCGTAATGTGCTAAGTGCGCGATTAAAGAAGATGTTGGCGGATGGGGTGATGACGATGGCTCCGGCGGCGGATGGGACGTCGTATCAGGAGTATCAGTTGACGGAGAAGGGCGAGGCGTTGCTGCCGGTGCTGGTGGCGATGCGGCAGTGGGGGGAGCGATTTCTGTTTGCGCCGGGGGAGCCGCATTCAGAGTTGGTCGACCGGGGTTCGGGGAAGGCGTTGGAAAAGATGCGAGTCAGAGGCGTGGATGGACGGGAGCGCGGTGTTGCCGATTTGAGGTTGGTCACCGCTTCCTAGACACGCGGGCGAGAGGCGGTTCGCCTTGACACTGCTCTTCGGTTACGCGATGCTTAGGGGCTAGGCCTCTTTTTTGCGCGGTAAGCGACGGCGCGCCCGTGTGAGCCCTCTTGCAGGTTATTGTTTCTGTCGGCTGCTGCCGTTTTCTGCTGCAGCCGATGAAGATGTAAGTCGTTGAATGGAGTGGTTGAATGTTTGCTATGTGGTTGCAGAACGGGGCGGGCGGGTTAGGTAGCCTGGGAAGTCTGGCCCTGCCGATACTGTTCTTCGTGGCGCTCTACTTTTTGATGATTGCTCCGAACCAGAGGAAGCAGAAAAAGTGGCAGGAGATGCTGGGCCAGTTGAAGTCCGGCGACAAGGTGACGACCAATGGCGGTCTTCGCGGAACGGTGTTGACGGTGAAGGATGATGTTGTGGTGCTGCGGATCCAGCCCGACGGCGTGAAACTGGAGTTCGTCAAGAGCGCGATTGCCGCTGTGACTACCGACGAACAGGCCGCTTGAAGAAGGTATGCAGATAGCGGAGTTGTACTGAGTTGAGATGTATGTACGTTAAGATCGAACCGTTGACTACGGATAAGGAAGAAGCAGGGATGACGGCGGCGGGCTGATAAGGTCTGCGGCTGACCCTTCAAAAAGATCATGGGCAAGAATCTGGCCGGAAAAACGGCGCTAATCGTAGCAGTACTGGTGATCTTCTGTTTCGGCATTGTAGGCATACCTCATGGGAGCCTCGCGCAGTCGATCAAGGATCGTATTCACCTGGGGCTTGACCTCAAAGGCGGCACTCACCTGGTGCTGGTGGTTCACGTGGCTGAGGCGGTTGCCTCGGCGACGGACCGGGATGTGGCGCGGATTGAGGACGCCTTCCAGAAAGCGGGAATTGTCGGCGCGACGGTAGGCAAGAGCGACCCGACGCGGCCTCAAACCATCGTGGTGTCGGGAATTCCGCCGGCGAAGCTGAGCGACGCTCGCTCGATGCTGCAGAGCAACGAATATTCCAGCTACGACGTGTTGACCACGGCGGACGGCAACTCGACGTTGACGATGAAGCTGGCGGCGATCCGCGATCTGGAGACGAGGACGCTGGATACCTCGATCGAGACAATTCGTGAGCGTATCGACAAGCTGGGCGTCTCCGAGCCGGTGATTCAAAAGTACGGGTTGGGCGAGAACCAGATTCTGGTGGAGTTGCCGGGCATCGATAACGCGGCGGAGGTCGAAGAAGTTATCCAGTCGACCGCGAAACTGTCGATTCACGCGGTGACGGGCGGACCCTATGACACCGATCAGGCTGCGCTTCAGGCCAACGGCGGGACGATTCCTGCCGACTCGATGCTGGTGCGCGGATCGGGTTCCGCTGGCGCTCCGGAGATGGTCTGGCTGCTGAAGCGAGTCAGCGAGGTAGAGGGCACGGACTTTCGCGATGCGCAGCCTTCGCAGGACCAGAACGGGAGGCCGAACATCCGTTTCACCCTGACCACCGAGGCCGGGGACCGCTTCTACAAGTACACCGAGGCGCACACCGCTACGAGCGCTACTCCGGGATCGATGGCGATTGTACTCGACAACAAGGTACGCGAGGTTGCGGGAATTCAGTCGGCAATTCGCGACAGCGGCGAGATTACGGGCGGCTTCACGCAGCAGCAGGCGAACGATCTGTCGCTGATGCTGCGGACGGGCGCGCTGCCGGCGTCGATCTCTTTCCTGGAGACGCGAACGGTTGGGCCGAGCCTGGGTGCGGCTTCGATTCATCAAGGGATTGTTGCCGCGATCGCGGGTATGTTGGCGGTCATGATCTTCATGCTGATCTACTACCGCGAGGCGGGTATCAATGCCGATCTTGCGCTGATCCTGAACTTGATCATTCTGCTTGGGTTTATGGGCTTTACCGGTTCAACGCTGACGCTGCCGGGAATTGCCGGTGTGATTCTGACGATCGGTATGGGCGTGGACTCGAATGTGCTGATCTTTGAGCGTATCCGCGAAGAGCTGCGCGCCGGCAAGACGGCTTCGGCGGCCGTAGATCAAGGGTTTAAGCATGCGTTGACCACGATCATTGATACGCACGTGACGACGATTGTGTCGGCGTTGATCCTGTTCCTCTTCGGGTCGGGACCGGTGCGCGGATTTGCCGTGACGCTGGCGTTCGGTCTGTTCGCCAACCTGTTTACTGCGGTTTTTGTGTCGCGACTGATCTTCGACACGATTCTGCAGAAGAAGGAACGCGGCGCGACGCTGTCTATTTAGTTTTTTGAGAGATTGCGGCGCCGGATGGCGTCGCCGAGGGTTTGGGCGTGAGTTTGGAACTGTTTCGTACAACGAATATCGATTGGCTCGGGAAAAAGTGGTACTTCCTCGGGTTTTCCCTGATTTTTTCCGTCGCCGGCGTTCTCAGCATACTGTTCTGGCACCATATTCCGCTTGGGGTCGATTTTAAGGGCGGCACGCAGATTCGCGTGGCCTTCACCCAGACGCCGGATGAAGAGCAGATCCGGCATGCGATGGATCGCGCAGGGGTGCGGAATGCCCGTATCCAGCGCGTCAGTGATCCCAGCGGCCACGCGGCGAATAAGGTAATTATTGCCCTGCCGGAGTCCACGGCCACCGATCAATCGCATGACGCAGGACGTGTGAGCGTCGAAAATGCCCTGGCGGCGAACTATCATGACTCGGCTACGGTCGAGCAGGTGGAGATTGTGGGGCCGACCGCCGGTAAACAATTGCAAAAGCAGGCTTGGCTCGCGACCCTATACTCGCTGATCGGTATGCTGATTTATCTATGGTTCCGGTTCGAACTAATCTATGGCGTGGCGGCGGTGGTGGCGGTCTTCCACGACACCCTGATTACAGTCGGTGCCTTCAGTTTGACGAATCAGGAGATAACCCTTACCGTAATCGCAGCAATCCTAACATTGATTGGTTATTCGATGAACGACACCATCGTCGTCTTCGACCGTATTCGCGAGAATCTGACTTTATCGCGAAGAGAGTCGCTTCACGATGTGGTCAATCGGAGCATCAATCAGACGCTGAGCCGGACGGTGATCTCGTCGGGCCTGACGTTTTTGACAGTGATGTCGTTATATCTGTTTGGCGGCGAAGTGTTGCATGGGTTTTCGTTTGCCCTTGTGGTTGGAATTCTGATTGGAACGTACTCGTCGATCGCGGTAGCGGCACCGATGCTGGTGGCGTACCAGGATTGGCGAGCGAAACGGGGCAAGGTGGCTTCTCTTCCGGCAGGGAAGCGCGCTAAGGCGTAGAGATTTTCAGCTCCAGCGCAGGTATAGTCGTTTGGGAACAAATGGAAGCACCGTGGTGTCTAAAGAAAAATAGCTCTTTACGAGGCAGCCTATGTTCGAAGATTCATTGATGGAATCCGGCGGCAAGATTAAGACCAAGTCGAAATACTGGATGATTGGGACCTTTATCTTCAATGCCGCAATCCTGGCAACTATGATCCTGATTCCGCTGCTATATCCGGAGGCGCTGCCGCATACGGCGCTGACCGCGATGATATCGGCGCCGCCTCCACCTCCGCCTCCGCCTCCACCCCCGCCTCCGGCGCAGATCATCAAGCCGATCAAGATGGTCTCGGAGATCGATCAGGGCCTGCACGCGCCGACGAAGATTCCCAAGGACATCAAGATGCTGAAGGAAGAGTCTGCCCCACCGACGATGGCTGGTGTCGCCGGCATGAGCGGCATGGGTAGCGGCAGCGGCGTTCCGGGCGGTGTGATGGGCGGTATCGGAACTGCTCCGACGCCTGTCGTCAAGGTTGCCCCGCCCAAAGGACCGGCTCGTGTGTCGAGCGGCGTTATCTCCGGACTTAAGATCTCTGGAGCGAACCCGACCTATCCGCCGATTGCGAGAGCAGCGCACGTTTCCGGCGCAGTCGTTCTTCAGGCTTTGATTTCGAAGGAAGGCACGATTAAGAACCTTCATGTCATCAGCGGACCAGAGATGCTGCGAACCGCCGCAACCGAAGCCGTACAGAACTGGCGTTACAAGCCATATCTGCTGAACGGCGAACCCACCGAGGTGGATACACAGATCACCGTGAACTTCAATTTCGGCGGCGGCTAGACCAAGGCTGAAACGCTCAATATCGTCTCTCGCGAAGCCGTCCAAGGTTCCGAACTTTTGGGGGATTCCGGGTAAAGATTCAGGAAGTTAGAGTTCGTACCAGGAGGAAATATTCCAGTGATTCTCGCTCATCTTGCAACAACTTTCGCTCACGTTCCCGCTTCCCTCGCGATGTACTTCGAGGAGGCCCAGGTCAGTTTCAGTGTCATGGGTCTTTGGAGCAACATGGGCTGGCTGGCGCGTTGCGTCGTCATCCTTCTCTTCATCATGTCGATCTGGTCTCTCGCTGTGATCATCGATCGGGCCCTTTATTTCTCCGCTGCCCGCAAGCAGTCGCGCGAGTTTGCTCCGAAGGTCGCCGGTGCATTGAAGGATGGCCGTCTGGATGAGGCGATCAAGGTTGCGGATCGTTCGAAAAAGTCGCATCTCGCCGAGGTCGTCACGGCCGGTCTGCAGGAGTTCCGCAGCTTCGGTTCTGGCGGCAGCATCACTCCGGAGCAGGTCGAAAGCTCCAAGCGTGCCCTCGAGCGCTCTGAGGCGATCGTTCACGCCAAGCTGAAGCGCGGTCTTGGCGGTCTGGCCACAATCGGTTCGACGGCTCCCTTTATCGGTCTGTTCGGCACCGTGGTCGGTATTTTGAACGCCTTCCAGCAGATTGCAACGCAGAAGACCTCCGGTATCGGCGCAGTCGCCGGCGGTATCTCGGAAGCTCTGGTAACGACGGCGTTCGGTCTTCTGGTCGCCATCCCGGCCGTTATGACGTTCAACTACTTTACCGGCAAGGTGGAGGCGTTCGACGTCGAGATGGACAACAGCTCCAGCGAGCTGGTGGACTACTTCATCAAGCAGAGCCATCGGTAAGGCTTCGGTCCTGAAGCGTAAGGCAACAAGCAGAAGTACCTGCGAGAATCAGTTCTGATCGGACCCTCCGGACACCGCCAGCGAACGGCGTCCGGAGGCCGGCCAGCAAAGCAGGACGGGCAAATACAGCAAACCGGACGGAGCATACGTTATGGGTATCAATAAGCGGGAGGAAGGCAAGAAGATCAACTCCAACATCAACGTGACGCCGATGGTGGACGTGATGCTGGTGTTGCTGATTATCTTCATGGTCATCACCCCCATGCTGAACAACAAGGTCAACGTGGACCTGCCGAAGGCTGACGCTGCGGTGGTGATGGAAGACGCCAACAAGGAAGACGCGATTACTGTCGCTGTCACCAGGGATGGCAGAACGTTTCTTGGCGGAGATCAGGTAACCCTCGATGATCTCGGTCCCAAGATTTCTGCAAAGCTGGAGAACAAGACCACCAAAGAAGTTTTCATGCGTGCCGATCAGCGGGCGAACTATGGCAAGGTGATGGATGCGGTCGATGGCATTCGTTCTGCGGGCGTCAGCCAGCTTGGCTTGCTTACAGAGAGAGTGGATGACACCGGCGCAACCACAACGCCTACGAAGAAGTAGTTGAGTTGATTCTGTAGAACACCGACTCGCAGGCATTGGAGCGGCAGAGTACTTGAGGAGATTGTTATGGGAATGGGTGGTGGAAGTACAGGCGGAGCGATGTCGGACATGAACGTAACGCCGCTTATCGACGTTCTTCTGGTGCTGCTGATTATCTTCATGGTCATCGTTCCGGTGACGCCTCGAGGCCTGGAGACCTTGGTTCCTCAGCCGCCCAAGGAACACCACGAAGAGCAGCAGAACGACCGTACGATCGTTGTGCAAGTGCGATCGAATGGAGCGGCTGCACCGTCTTATTTGATCAACGAAACAGCGTTCGCAAAGAAAGACATTGAACCCAAGCTGGCGGAGATTTTCGCAACCCGCCAGGAGAAGGTCATGTTCGTCAAGGGTGACAAGGATCTCGACTTCCGGCAGGTCGCCGAGGTCATCGACTTTGGCCATCAGGCCCAGGTGGATAACATCGGTCTCATTACGCCGAGGGTTGAATCAGGACAGTAAGACCAGCAAGGAAGCTCTCGTACGGGCGGTGTGGCCGGTTGGCCACCGCCCGGAGCTTTTTAATCCCTATTGGTGTCTATAGCTATGGAGTGCTCGCCCGCCCAATTCTGCATTGGGAGACGATTGCGATGGCATTCTCAACGACCGGTACCCCTGGAGGCGAAGGCCTCTCCTCAGAAATCAACGTAACTCCGCTGATCGATGTCCTGCTGGTGTTGCTTATCATCTTCATGGTGATTGTCCCGGTCATGCCTCGGGGCTTGAACTCCGTGCTTCCCTCCGCCTCCACTCCCGGAGTCGCTGAAGCGACAGATCCTTCGATCCTGGTGCAGATAGAACAAGGCGAGACCGCTGTGCGGTACTTTGTGGACGGTGTTGGCATGGAGAGAGCGGACGTTGCCCCGCGGCTGCTCGAGCTATTGTCGCGAAGATCCGTTCGACGGGTACTCCTGAAGGCGGACGCCAAACTGGACTTCGGTGTTGTTGCCGGAGTGATCGACGCGGGGAAGGCCGCGGGAGCGGAAAGCGTCGGATTGCTGACTCCCGGATCCGACAAGCCGTCAAGATAGACGCAACGCGACGCTGAAATTCGACGTCCTATCCAAAGCGCCGGCACGTGCGATGGCGTGCTCTTCCTTGTCCCTATTTGTCGCGATCTGAATTAGACTGAACCTTGCTCAATAAGCTAATCTTCGCCAATCTAGGCCACAGGCCTGTCCGCACGATCCTCAGCGTGCTTGCCATTGCCGTTGAGGTGACGATGATCCTGACGCTGGTCGGGGTGAGTCACGGAACGCTGGATCAATCGGCACAGAGGGCGCGCGGGGTGGGCGCGGACATATGGTTTCGGCCGCCGGGTTCTTCGGCGATCGGGCTTAGTACGGCTCCGATGAGCGACAAAATCCCTGCACTGCTGATGCAGGAGCCGCACGTCACTTTTGCGATGGGGACAATGGTACAGCCCCTGTCTGGCTTCGATACGATAACAGGGCTCGATCTCGAAGACTTTCGGAAGCTGAACGGCGGGTTTCGCTATCTAGCCGGTGGGCCACTGGTCAACGACAACGACATGATCGTGGATGAGTACTACGCCCAGCAGAAACAGCTCCACGTAGGCGATACCGTAAATATGATGAATCACGACTGGAGATTGGTGGGGATCTTCGAGTCGGGGAAGCTGGCGCGCGTCTGTGTGAAGCTGCCGGTGCTGCAGGCGCTGACAGGAAATCCTGGCCATCTTAGCCAGATCTTCATGAAGGTGGACGACCCGAAGACAGCGCAGTCAGTAGTGGACGCGCTGCGGGTGAAATATCACGGATACCAGATTTACACGATGGAAGAGTTTACTTCGATGCTTTCGATCAGCAACGTCGGGATGCTGAAGAGCTTTATTGCAGTAGTGATCGGGGTTGCCGTGGTAGTCGGCTTCATCGTGGTCTTCATGGCGATGTACACGGCCGTGCTGGAGCGGACGCGCGAGATTGGCATTCTGAAAGCAGTGGGCGGCTCCTCCGCACTGATCCTGAATATCCTATTCCGCGAGACCTTGCTGCTGGCGCTCCTCGGCTCAGTTGTCGGCATTGCTCTTACCTACGGGACCCAGTGGCTGATGGCGCATGTTGTTCGGGAGAGCCTGGTGCAGGAGACAGTCTACGACTGGTGGCCCATCGCGACCGGCATCGCCATCGCCGGGGCCCTGTTGGGGGCGATTGTTCCAGGCATCAAGGCGGTAAAGCAGGACGTCACGGAGGCTCTCTCCTATGAGTGAGCCTGGGGTTGAACCGACGATCATTGAGATAAATGGTCTGACCAAAACGTATCAGGTGGGCGACGTGCCTGTTCACGCACTTCGTGGCGTCAACCTTGAGATCCGGAAGAGGGAATTTGTGGCGATTATCGGTGCCTCCGGCTCCGGCAAATCGACGCTTTTCCACATCCTCGGCGGCTTGACGCCTGCAACAGCGGGAACGGTACGGATCAATGGACGCGATCTGGCGGGGATGACCAACACAGAGAGAACGGATCTTCGCAAGGTCTCGGTGGGCTTTGTCTTCCAGAAGTACAATCTGCTACCCACACTTTCCGCAGAGGATAATATCCGCATCGTGCAATACATTGCGGGCCGCCATACGGAGTTCGATCCGGCATTTCTGGAGGTTCTCCGGTTGCTTGGTATCTCCGACAGGATGAAGCACAAGCCTCGTGCTCTGTCGGGAGGCCAACAGCAACGGGTGGCGATCGCGCGGGCCGTTGTGAATTCGCCCGCGATTCTGCTTGCCGACGAGCCCACTGGTAATCTTGACAGTGAAAACTCGGCGGCCGTCTTAAAACTGATGAAGGACCTCAATCGACGCCTTGGACAAACGATCCTGATGATCACCCATGATTCCGACGCGGCCTCCTATGCCGACAGAATCGTTAGAATGCGCGATGGGTGTATCGTCTAGGAGCGCATTTGTTCTCGAATCGGCTCGTCTTTGCCGTTCCGACGCGCATCCTATCGCTTGGAGCGCGACTGAGGTCTGGAAGACGGTTGTATCTCCGGTATGAAAAAGCTCCGATCGTTGGTTTGAATTTCGAAACAAGGAGTCCTCTAGTCATGTTGGGACGTATACCATTACAATCAAAGTTAAAGCCGAGAATCCCGATTCAAAAGCTTCGCCTTTCTGTGCAACAATACTCGCGCCCATTTTGAAGGAGACGATTCGCTCAATGAAATTCACCGCACGGATTCCGGTTACGGCCAGTCTGTTGGCTCTGCTGCTTATCACTGCAACCGGGTGTAATCGCCTGAAGGCTCGGGACCAGCTGACCAAAGGCGTGCAGGCATTTAAGAACGCACGTTATGAGGAAGCTGTAAATCACTTCCAACAATCGATTGCCCTCGATCCGAACTATGAGGACGCGAAGCTCTATCTGGCTACGGCGTACTCCTATCAGGTGGTGCCAAATCTGGACACGCCGGAGAACCTGGCGATCGCGCAAAAGGCAATGGACGGCTTCAATGCTGTCCTGGCGAAGAACCCGAACGATCTTACGGCGTTGAAGCAGATTGCCTCAATCAATCGCAACATCAAGAAATTCGATGTAGCGAAGGAATATGAGAAGAAGGTGATTGCGATTGCTCCGAACGATCCCGAAGCGTATTACACGGTGGGTTTCGTGGACTGGGTGCTCGCGTACAAGAACGCAACGACGATTCTTGCTGCCGATGGACTTACCGATGTAGGCGACGGCAATCCGAAGAAGAGCAAGGCCGCGTGCGAGAAACTGAAGGCCGCGAATACCGACCTGGTCAACGAGGGGTTGCAGTATCTGAATAAGGCGGTCGAACTCAATCCCACCTATGACGATGCGATGCAGTACCTGCAGCTGACCTACCGCCGCAAGGCCGATCTCGAGTGTGGTGACGAAGCAGCCCGGAAGGCCGATATGGCTCAAGTGGACATGTGGATACAGAAGGCCATGGGCGCGCGTAAGGCAAATGAGCTGAAGAAGGAGAAGGCAACACAGGGTGGCGTTACCATGCAGTAGCTGGTATGTCTGCTGGGCCGGAGGCCTCCCACGATGGGAGGCCTCTTCGTTGTGGTGTGGTTGTTCTCGCCTGGGATGGCCAGTGGGGTAAAATTGCCGCTTGCGACGAACGATAAAAAAAGTGCTGATTGCGAATCGCGGTGAGATTGCTCTGCGAGTGATTCGGGCTTGCCGCGAGATGGGGGTGGGTACCGTTGCAGTGTACTCAGACGTAGACCGGGGGGCACTGCATGTGTTGCATGCGGATGAGGCGTACCGGCTGGGGCCTGCGCCGGCGGCGGAGAGCTACCTACGGGGGGATCTGATCCTGGAGGTGGCGCGGCGGGCGGGGGCGGACGCGGTGCATCCAGGGTATGGGTTCCTGTCGGAGAATGCGGAGTTCGCGGAGGCTTGTGAGGCCGCGGGGGTGACGTTTATCGGGCCGCCGGCGAGTGCGATGCGGGTGTTGGGGTCGAAGATTAGGGCACGGCAGGCGGCGGACGCGGCGGCGATGCCGCGTGTTCCGGGCAGCGTCACGGGGTTGGCGGATGTTGCGGAGGCGGTTCGAGTGGCCGCGGGTATTGGGTATCCGGTGATGCTGAAGGCAGCGGCGGGCGGCGGCGGGAAGGGCATGCGCGCGGTGACGAAGGCCGAGGATCTGGCGGCGGCGTTTACCGCGGCGAGCAGTGAGGCAGAGAGGAACTTCGGGTCGGGCGAGGTCTATCTGGAGAAACTGATCGAGCGGCCGCGGCATATCGAGATCCAGCTGATGGCGGATGAGCATGGCAACTGTGTCTATCTCGGCGAGCGCGAGTGTTCAGTGCAGCGGCGACATCAGAAGGTGATCGAAGAGGCGCCCTCTGCGGTTGTCGGTGAGGATCTGCGGCGGAGGATGGGTGAGGCTGCGATGCGGCTGGCGTTGTCGGCGGGGTATGTGAACGCAGGGACGGTCGAGTTTCTGGTGGATGCCCAGGAGAATTTTTATTTTCTCGAGATGAACACGCGGTTGCAGGTGGAGCACCCGGTGACCGAGATGGTGACGGGGTACGATCTGGTGCATCTGCAGCTTCGCGTGGCGATGGGGGACCCGTTGCCGATCACGCAGGAGGATGTGCGGCTGCGTGGACATGCGATCGAGTGCAGGATCTATGCGGAGGATCCGGAGAATAACTTTTTCCCGTCGCCGGGGCTGATTACGCGGCTGGTGCAGCCGGGTGGGCCCGGGGTTCGTGAAGACTGCGCGGTGTTTGCCGGATGGAGGGTGCCACTGGATTACGATCCGATGCTGTCGAAGCTGGTGACGTTTGCGCCGACGCGGGAGATGGCGATCGACCGGATGCTGCGGGCGCTGGGCGAGTACGTGATCGGCGGGATCAAGACGAACATTGGCTTGTTCCGGCGGATTCTGATGGATGAGGACTTTCGCGCGGCGCGTATCGACACCGGGTATCTGGAACGTTTGCTTGCGGCGGGGCCTGCGGTGGGTACTACACTGTTGGGGGAGGCGGTTCCTGAGGACGTTGTGGCGGTGGTGGCGGCTCTTTTTGCGGCGACTGCGCGGCGCGAGACTGTGCCGGTGGGTGATGCTGCGGCGGATAGCCGGTGGGCCGAGGCTGGACGGCGGGAGGGGTTGCGGCTGTGATGGTCTGGCTGGAGGTTGGTGGGAAGAAGGTGCGGGTGGAGTTGCCCTCGGCGTTGAATGCAGGGACGCTGGAGTGCTCGGTTGATGGGCGCGCGATGGTGGTTGATGTGCGGCTGCTGGAGCCGGGCGTGATGTCGCTTGTGGTGGAGGGGCGGCAGTACCGGTGCATGCTTGATGGTGATGGGGTGGTGATTGATGGACGCAGGCATAGTTTTGAGGTCGAGGATCCGCGGTCGCTGCAGGGCCGGCGCGGTGGAGCGGCAGGTGCGGAGGGGCCGCGGCCGGTGAAGGCTCCCATGCCGGGGCGTGTGGTGCGGTTGCTGGTGGAGGCTGGTGAGGACGTGGAAGAGGGGCAGGGCGTTGTGGTGATTGAGGCGATGAAGATGCAGAATGAGCTGAAGTCGCCGAAGGCCGGACGGGTGGTTCGGGTTGGTGTGGCGGTTGGGGATACGGTCGGGTCTGGGGACGTGCTTGTCGTAGTGGAGTGAGTTGGTTTCTGTTTTGCTTCAGTTCTCAGTTCTCAGTTCTCAGTTCTCAGTTCTCAGTTCTCAGTTCTCAGTTCTCAGTTCTCAGTTCCCTACCTCTACCCTCCCCCTCCCCCGGGGGGTATTTTGGGCGCAAAATACTTGGATTGAATGGTTTGTGGGGAGGGTATGGCTGCAAAATATTCATAACAAATGATTTGTTTGCAAAATATCTGGTATCAATAAGTTAGCCCCGGAGGGTTTCCGGGGCTGCTTGGTTTTCGATCTATATATATCCAGTATATCAGGTTGAAGGTAACTTAACGCCAGATGGATGTTGTTGTCTGGTAATGGGTTAGGTGGTTCAGGGGCTTGACATGCGATTTTTGGGCGGAAAATGGCAAAAGAAAAATTGATGTAGTGGAAGGATAATAGAATGAGTCACTTATAATGAGGCGCTGACGAATGACGGTTGGGGGATTCGGATAGGAAGGCCCGGAGCTGAACCCATTCTTTTGCAAGAGAGAAGGTCGTAGGTCTGAAGCCCGTGTCAAGGGAGCCAGGAGTAAATCCCGCAAAAGCAACTCCTCTAGGAGCGGGTCTAAGGTGAACAGCGACGGAAGCCGAAGTCCCTTGCGCTTCCCGTCGCCGTCGCCCGGCAGCCCTCCCTAGGAGGTCATACGCTTCCATGCCCGGACGGATTATTGCTGTGCCGGCCCAGTCGGAAGTTGCACATATGCGAGCGATGAAGATTTCGGCCCCCGCAGCGTCTCCTGCTCAGTCCGGCTGCGTACGAACTGCCGCCCTTCACCCTGGCCCGGCATCCAGACCTGGTAAAGATAGTTGCTGTCTCCATACCGCCGAAAGATCAACCGTCCCCAGTCCTTACTGTTTTGCTCCCCGGTGGGCTGGACCAACATCAGGTACTGTTTCTTGTTGGACTGGGTGTCGACGAACGAAAGATTGCGCGGTGCCTGCAGTGAGATGCGATATGTGCCTGCGGGCACGTTCTGGTTGTTGGCGGAGAAGTCAAATGGAATGCTGACGGTTACCGACTGAGCCTGTGCTGCCGCCGGCCCAGTTAGCGCCGCGCCGAGCGAAAGCGTCAGAGCTGCGCAGGTAAGAATGGAAGATGTACGGAACATGGCGAACCTCCTCGATGATCCTGCGGCTTTGTGCTGCTCCAACTACCGCTTGGGATACTCGCAATGTGCACCGCTACGGCGATCCGCTCAATGCTCTGGAGATCATTCCGTCATCATCTGCTTATTGCGCTCTCCGCACTTGACACGAAAGGACTTTGCCGTCGAATGAATTGCTGGTTCGAGTTCTGCTGGAACTGCCGATTGGGAAAGGTATAGAGTTGTTTAGCCCAGAGGAGCGCGCTAATGGGCATGCCAGTCGACACTCCACGGACCTGGCGCTTCGGCGTCTTCGAACTCGACGCCTCGAGTGGAGAACTGCGCCGCAATGGCACCGTCGTCAAGCTGCGCGAGCAGCCGGCGCGCATTCTGCTCCTGCTGCTCGAGCACGCTGGCCAGATGGTCACGCGCGAGCAATTGCGCCAGCATCTGTGGCCATCCGACACCTTCGTCGATTTCGACCACAGCCTGAATTCTGCTGTCATGAAGCTCCGCGAGGCCTTGGGCGACTCGGCCGACAAGCCTCTCTACATCGAAACCATCCCGAAGAAGGGTTATCGCTTCGTCGCGCCCGTTTCCCAACCGGGAGATACGCAGAATGGCGGCGCTTCGCCTCGATTGCCTGCGATATCCGAGATGGCTGTATCCAACACGTGGGAACAGAGTAATGGGAGCGTTGAAGTCCGCGCTATTACGCCCGACGAGAAGCTGGCCCGCAGGGGGCTGCTCTCCAGGAAGTTAGCCGGTCTGATCCTGTTAGTCGTGTCTGCGATTGGAATCGCCGCGCTCATTCGATCTGCGTCTCTTCGATCCGCCCTTGTTCAATCTAGGAGCCAGCCTAAGCCATCTTCGGGCGAGCCGAACATGATGTCTTCGAATCTGAGTTCTTCGATTCTCACGAGCGCGCCCGGAGACGCGAATTCTCCATCGTTTTCGCCGGATGGGCGTCAGATCGCGTTCGTTTGGGATGGCGAGGAACGCAGCCACTACGACATCTATGTGCAGTTGGTGGGAGGCGACACGCCGCTGCAACTCACACACCACAAGAGCGGCGACGGTGTTCCCGGCCCGCCGCAATGGTCGCCGGATGGGCGGGAGGTTGCCTTTGCCCGCTGCAATAGCGAGCGAGATGGGGTCTTCACGGTCCCCGCACTTGGCGGCCCCGAGCGTAGACTGACGACCTCGACGTGCCTGAACTGCGTCGCGGCCGGCCGATTTGGACTCCGGACAGCAAAGCAATGGTGATGCTCGACCAGTGCACCCGAGGGGGACCGCGCGGCGTTGTGCTCTTCTCTTTCGCAACCGGCGAGAAGCGCTGCCTGGTGCCCCCTGATTCTGCGGGAGATCTCGCCGTTGACGATGCGCTGTCCCCGGACGGAAGAACCGTTGCATATCTTCGTGGGACAAAGGCGGGCGGCGAGATCTATACCGTGCCGCTTACCGGCGGAGCACCGAAGCGTCTTGTTTTGGAACCCCAAGGCATCTGGAATCTAATGTGGACAACCGACGGCAAATACATTCTTTTTAGTTCCTACCGGGGAAACATGGTGCACGCCTGGAGGGTCCCGGTAGCAGGCGGCCCCGTCGAACCTGAGATGGCCTACCCGGGCGTGGGTTCGATCTCCGAGGACGGCCGGAGGCTCGCCTACAGCGAGAGCCAGACGGGGGAAGCCGCGGCGATCTGGCGAGCGGATCTTTCGAACGCAGGCGGCCCGGTCCTTCATGCAAGGAAGCTCATCTATTCACAGCTCCTGGAGGCCGATGCGCAGCCCTCTCCTGACGGGGCTCTCCTGACGCTGCAATCAGCACGTTCCGGTAAAGCGCAGATCTGGCTGAATAGTACTGACGGTGATCATCCCGTACAGCTTACGAATATAGGCCGGTACTCGGGCACTCCGCGCTGGTCGCCCGATGGACGGTGGATCGCTTTCGATTCGATCCAATCGGATCATGTCCACATCTACGTCGTCGATGCAGAAGGTAGAAACCTTCATGCGATCACGCATGGTGACTCCGACAACTACGTGCCAAGTTGGTCACGGGACGGCAAATTCATCTACTTCGCCTCCAAACGTACGGGAAGCCGGCAGATCTGGAAGCGCTCTCTTGAGAACGGGTCAGAGATCCAGCTGACCAAACATGGCGGTTTTGATCCTCTCGAGTCCTACGATGGGCAAACCATCTACTACAGCAAGTTTGACGAACCGGGCATATGGAGCATGCCCGCAAGCGGAGGGAGCGAGTCGCTTGTGGTGACCGGCAAGCCGCAACTAAGCTACTGGGGATACTGGGCCGTAACGGAGAGCGGGCTCTACCTGCTCGACGCAGATGCCGAAGGACGTCCCACGATCGAGTTCTACAGCTTCGCCACGCGCCGCATTACGCCTGTCCTCTCACTTGAAAAGAGTCCCAGCCCCTGGCACCCCGGGTTGAGCGCGTCGCGAGACGGGCGCACCGTCTTCTACACTCAGTACGATCCCCAGAGCGTTATCAAGATGGTAGAGAACTTCCGCCAGGAATAGCCGACAGTGCTACATAGTGCTACATGTAGTCCGATGGCCTAATGCAAGTTACTACATCTTCTTGTCGAACGACTGGCCTGCAGATTGAGAAAGGTGTAAAGTTGTTTAGCCCAGAGGAGCACGCTAATGGGCATGCCGGTCGACACTCCACGTACTTGGCGCTTCGGCGTCTTCGAACTGGACGCCTCGAGTGGAGAACTGCGCCGCAATGGCACAGGCATCAAACTGCGGGAACAGCCAGCGCGCATTCTGGTTTTGCTGCTCGAGCACGCGGGGCAGATGGTCACGCGCGAGCAATTGCGCCAGCATCTCTGGCCATCCGACACCTTCGTCGATTTCGACCACAGCCTGAATTCTGCTGTCATGAAGCTCCGCGAGGCCTTGGGCGACTCGGCCGACAAGCCCCTCTACATCGAAACCATCCCGAAGAAGGGTTATCGCTTTGTCGCGCCCGTTTCCCAACCCGGGGATACGCAGAATGGCGGCGTTTCGTCTCGATTGCCTGCGATATCCGAGGTGGCTGTATCCAACGCGTGGGAACAGAGTAATGGGAGCGTTGAAGTCCGCACTATTACACCTGACGAGAAGCAAGACCGTCGAAGGCCGCTCTCCAGGAAGTTAGCCCTAATGCTCGTATGCGTCGTATCAGCGATTGGAATCGCCGCGCTCATTCGATCTGCGTCTCTTCGATCCGCCCTTGTTCAATTTAGGAGCCAGCCTAAGCCATCTTCGGGCGAGCCGAACATGATGTCTACGAATCTGAGTTCTTCGATTCTCACGAGCGCGCTCGGAGACGCGAAATTCCCGTCGTTTTCGCGGGATGGGCGTCAGATCGCGTTCGTTTGGAATGGTGTGGAGCGCACACACTACGACATCTATGTGCAGTTGGTAGGAGGTGACACGCCGCTACAAATCACACACCACGAGCGGGGCGATGGTGTTCCCGGCCCGCCGCAGTGGTCGCCGGATGGGCGGGAGATCGCCTTTGCCCGCTGCAATGGCGACCGCGATGGGGTCTACACCGTCCCCGCACTCGGCGGCCCCGAGCGTCGACTGACGGACTCGCCCTGCCGGAAAGGGGTCGCGGGCCGGCCTACCTGGACTCCCGACAGCAAAGCTATGGTGATGCTCGACCAGTGCACCCCAGGTGGTCCACGCGCGGTTGTGCTCTTCTCCTTCGCAACCGGTGAGAAGCGCTGTCTCGCGACCGGATCTCACGGAGACTTTGCCGCCGACGATGCGCTCTCCCCGGACGGAAGAACCGTGGCATTTTCTCATCACACCGACGCAGGCTATAGCGAGCTCTATGCCGTGCCGCTTACCGGAGGCCCACCGAGGCGCCTTGTTTCAGACGGTATTTTCTTCTGGAACCCAATGTGGACACCCGACGGCAAATACATCGTCCTCTACTCGTTGCGAGGAAACATGGTGCGCCCCTGGAGGGTGCCGGTAGCAGGCGGCCCGCTCGAACCTGAGATGGTCTACCCGGGCGTGGGTTCGATCTCCCAGGACGGGCGGAGGCTTGTCTATGCGGAGAGCCAAGGGGGGTCTTCCGCCTTTGCTCCCGCGGCAATCTGGCGAGCGGATCTTTCGAACGCAGGCGGCCCAGTACTTCGTACAAAGAAACTCATCTATTCACAGTTCATGGAGGACGCAGCCCAACTCTCCCCAGATGGGACGCGTCTTGCGCTGCAATCAGCACGTTCCGGCACAAACCAGATTTGGCTCAACAGCTCTGAGGGCGATCACCCGGTGCAACTGACGAATATCAACCTTTCACTCGGGGACTCCGCGCTGGTCGCCCGATGGACGATGGATCGCCTTCGATGCCCGCGTAGAGGATCACGCCCCACATCTATGTCGTCGATGTGGAGGGTAGAAATCTTCATGCGATCACGCATGGTGACTCCGACAATGTAGTGCCAAGCTGGTCCCGCGACGGCAGGTTCATCTACTTCGCCTCCCCGCGTACGGGAAGCAGGCAGATCTGGAAGCACTCTCTTGAGAACGGGTCAGAGCGACGGCTGACCGAACAAGGCGGCTTTGCTCCTCTTGAGTCTTACGACGGGCGAACCATCTACTACAGCAAATTTGATGAACCTGGGATATGGAGCATGCCCGCAAGCGGAGGCAGCGAGTCGCCTGTGGTGACCGGAAAACCGCAAGTGACTTATTGGGGACACTGGGCCGTGACGGAGAGCGGACTCTACCTGCTCGATGCAGATGCCCAACCACGTCCCACGATCGAGTTCTACAGCTTCGCCACCCGGCGGATTACGCCAGTCCTGTCACTTGAAGAAAAACCCAGCGATGAGCAGCCCAGCTTAAGCGCGTCGCGAGACGGTCGCACCATCTTCTACACCCAGTACGATCCCCAGAGCGTTATCAAGATGGTAGAGAACTTCCGCCAGGAATAGCCGACAGTGCTACATAGTGCTACATGTAGTCCGATTGCCTAATGCAAGTCACCACATCTTCTTTGTCGAACGAGGTGGATATGCTGCGAGAAATGAATGCGTTTCTGGCGACGCTGCCATATCGACCACTACCGAATGAGTGACGACGAACGCTTTGGAATTCGATGAGCCGCTCAACTCCCGGATGGTCGGCAAATCGGAAATCATCCTGCCGAACGACGATTCCAAACTTGGCGTCGAAGTGTCTGAAAAACGGTTTTCGAAAACTACAGCTTTGTGATCGCGCCGCTGGGTGGGCGATTCCTGGGGTATTACAGGGTCCTTACTTCTGGGCGGACTCCTTGTATGCGCTCACCAACAACGCGACCGTGATTGCAACGTAGAGAACTCCGGTGACCCCTTCCAACGCCGCGATCATGCGGACCTCACTGTTGAGCGCGACAATATCTCCGTAACCGACTGTGGAGAGAGTTACCAGGCTGAAGTACAGCAGTTCGCTTTGACGGTCAGCGATCGTGGCATTGTTGAAGAGGAACGATCCCGGACGGAAGACGTCGATCGCGCTGTAAATGGCAAACCATTGCATCCCGAGCAACAAGTAAATGCTGATCGCGGTGTAGAGGTGCGCGCTCATGACGGTGTGGGCATTCCTTAGATACGAGAAGAGTCCGACAACGGTGAGCGCGAAGAACGCGGCCAGTACCGCCCATTTCAGTCCGGTCAATGTTCGATTGGGAAAGAACGTGCTCGCAAGGCTCAAGAGCGATGCGCTCGACATGAGCAGTACTGACGGCAATACCCAGCCCTTTGTCTGTGACAGCCTGACGGTCGCCAGGATGACGGGCACAAAGATCAACACTCCTAGAACCAGTCTTCGCAGGCCATCGTGATCCAGCACTGGATAGATCAAGATGATCGACAAGAGTGATAGCAGAAGAAATAAATCTGGTCGTGATTGAAGTTTTATCCGCATTCGCAGTCAATATTCCGGCCCTTTTGTTTTACGCCAGCCACGTTCAGAAGTGTCCGGTCTGGACTAGATTGTGGTAACGCTCGAGGGCGTTGAGGTGGTCCTGGTCGGCTCGCAGGCCGATGTAGCCGTCGGGGCGGAGGGCGAGGAGTGTGTGCCCTTCGACTCCGAGGAGGCCGGCGGCGGCGGGTTCGAGGTAGCCGATCTGGTCGGGCAGGTTGTGACGGGTTCCGAGGGCGATGGCGGCTTCAAACAGGGGCGAGGCGGTGACGAATTTTTGTGCGGCGGCGTGGAGATCTGCGAGTGTCGAGTCGTTTGCGGTTGGGCCGGCCAGTAGCAGGAGGGTATGGCCAGCTCGGTGAGCTAGCTGGTGAAGGCGGCATGGTTGCCCGTCCGGTCGCCGCGCTTCCACGAGATCGGGCAGGCGTTGTCCGGGGGCGAGATTGCTGTTGGCGTCACCGGCGATGATGGGCGATCCGGAGTAGTCGACGTTCAGTTCGGTCTCGGCCACGATCTCGTGTTGGCGTGCCTTCGGATCCGCGATCATCGCTGCGATGGCCTGGTCGCGCGCGGCGCATTCGGCCGGGTCGGTCATGGTCAGCGCGTTTTCGAACTCGTCTCCGGATCGGGCGACGAGCGCGGCGGCGGGACGGCGCTCGGCTTCGTAGCTGTCGAGCAGGGCGGGGTCGGCGTTGCCGTGTTGAACGAGCGCGAGCTTCCACGCGAGATTGAAGGCATCCTGCAGTCCGCAGTTCATTCCGTGTCCCTGGGCTGGCGAGCAGAGGTGTGCGGCGTCGCCGGCGAGAAAGATCGCGCCAGAGCGGTAGCTGGTAGCTATTTTGGTGTGGCAGTGGAATCGTGTGGGATTTTCCACGTCGACAAACGAGGCTGGGGGCGCATATACCCGCAGGGCGGCGGACGCGTCTTCGACGAGATCGGAGTCGGCCGAGCTTGGCCTGAGGTAGACACGCCAGCGGTGGCCGGGAATTGCGGTGAAGATGGTGGGATTCGCACCGAAGTAGACGAAGGTGGCCTCGTAGGTGTCGGTCCAGTTTTTGAGTGTGGCGTCGAAGACGGCCCACGGCTTGAGGATGTCGTGGCCCTCAAAGCCGATGCCGCTCATCTCGCGAGTGGGACTGTGGATGCCGTCGCACCCTACGGCCCAGCGCGTGTTGACCTGATAGCGTTCTCCGTTGCGCTCAATTTCGGCGAGCACGCTGTCGCCGCGCTGTGTGAGCGCGAGCAAGCGGGATGACCGGTTCACTGTGCCGCCCAGTTGTTCGAGATACTCGGTGAGGATGGACTCGGTGACTTCTTCGGAGAGGCCGATGTTGAAACCGTAGGAGCTTCCGCAACTGGAGAGCTCCATCTTGCCGAGCAGCTTGCCGTTTGAGTGGATCTTGACGGCTCGCTGCCTGCAGCCGGCGTCGAGGAATTTCTGTGCGAGTCCGAGGGACTCGAAGATCTGCAGCGAACGCGGATGCACTACTGTTGCACGGTCCCAGTGCATGGGCGCGGGACGCGAATCGATGAGATGGCACGGCACACCGCGCCGGTGAAGCTCGGAGGCGAGGAGCAGCCCGGTGGGTCCGGCGCCGACGATAAGCACGGCGGGTTGGCCGCCAGTTCCCTTCTCTGGAGTTTTGTCTGAATCGTTAGCGGTATGCGTGATCATGTGCCTCCATAGTTGCCAACAACATTTAACGTCGTCGCTCCGGGCGCCAGCGTGTGATATCAGGAACTGTGGCCGGCGCATTGGAGCACGCCGAGGTATGCGCTCCATGGACCGACGGCATCGCGGTATTGATGGGCCATGATTCTTGAGAGCTGGTGCAGATGAGTGAGGTCGTGAATGGCCCAGGTCGCGAGGAGTTGCGAAAGCGTGACGGCTCCGAGGGCGGGGTGTTGTCCGTGCAGCGCGAGATCTTTTGGCTGCAGGTTCAGCTCGCGCAATTGGCGAAGACTGTCCGACCGGACGAGGGCAAATTCATCGAGCAGCTGATTAAGCGACTTGCCTTCGCTCTCTCGTATGTGTCCCAGGCGGTCGAAGGGTGGGAAGGGTTGGCTCTCGCCGAGTTGCAGGATTATTTTTGCGCGCGTCATCCAATCGGTGCGGTCGCCGTGAATCAGATGGCCGACGACCTCGAAGGCGCTCCAGGAATTGTCGCCTTCGTTTCGCATCGTCCACGCGTCGGGCAGATCGCGCAGGAGCGCATTGAGAGTAGCGGGGGTGCGAGTGAGCAGCGACATTGTTTGTTGCAGGTCTTGTTCCATGAGGCTTCCCGAAATGTGTGGACGTGAATTGCTGAGGAGAGGTTCGGGCCGGCCTGGGGATGGCCGGCCCGTCATGTTCGTTCACCAATACTTTCAAAGGCCAACGCGGGCATCAAGATTTACTGAGGATTAATTTCCAATCAGGATGGTGTGCGCTGCAGCCAATGTGGTGCTGTTGTCAGGATGATATTTGAAGGCCACTTTTTGGGTGCGTGTGGTGGCTTTGCATTGGATGGTGTCGCCTATTTTGTGGGCGCCGGGTCTTACCCTTGGAGTAAAGAACTCGGGATGGTCTACCTGGAAATGGTCAACATCCGCGTAAAATTGAAACGTTATCTCTTCGTTATAATCTACTTTCCAATCAGTATTCGGATGGGTATCGGGGATCGGAATCGTCACCATAAAATTTCTCCTAATGTATAAAGTGGTCGTACTATAGGCCCTTTAGTCCCAAGAGGAATTGAGTGCACGGAGATTTTCATCCCGGTGTTTGTAGTGGTCTAAAACTTGCAAACTCACTGGCCGACTTAGGCGAGGCTTTGAGCATCGCGAAGCGGCGAATCAAGAGTTACTAATTGCCGATCAGGATGGTATGCGAAGCTGCCTGGAGATTTGCGCTTGCGTCCGGAGTGTATGTGAAGAACACTTTTTTGTTCTTCGTTTTGGGAGTATATGGCCCGATCGTGTCGCCCTGGCCAAAACTGCCGGAAGCCACTTTTGGTTTGAAATGTTCGGGATGGTCGATCTCGAAATGGTCGATGTCCTTGTCGAATCGGAACGACACGTCATCGGTGGAATTGATTGGCCAATTGGTATTTGCCTGGGTGTCAGGGATAGGAATGATTTTATGTGCCATGGTGTTTCTCCTAGTGTCTAAAGTGGTCGTGCGAGGGCCGTTTTAGTCCCAACGAGAATCAAGTGCATGGAGAGAAGAGCTTCAGAGCCGGGTCTTTCGGGTATTTCAACCTGTAAGACTCCTGTACCAGAGTCAGGCGATGTCTGGAGCGTCAGGGGCCGGCTTGCAAACACCATCGACAACTTTGGTCTCAGGTCGCTGCCAGGTTCTGTCTGGCGGGATATGAAAAGCGTCTTTCAACTTTCACAGAGAAGATACTGACTAGCTGGTGACAAAGCAAGTTGACGGCTGGACCCGTTGGCGAGATTGTTCGTGGGGTGCGGGAGCGGATTGTGATTCTTCTATCTTGCTAGGAAGGCCATGATGAAAAGATTGCAAACCTTCTGCT
>CAVWQM010000014.1:0-191499 GCA_963757205.1 uncultured Acidobacteriaceae bacterium | reverse complement strand
TCACCGGCAAGAACGTCTACGACGCATCCAGACCGATCTCGCCCAGCCTCTCCACATGCAGGACTACGACCGCGCCGCCCAGCACACTCTCCCCGCCCCGCCCTCAAGCCATCCGTTGTACCCCATGTGGATTTCCACCCGCGACCTCGCCCGCCTCGGCCTGCTCATGCTGCGCGGTGGCAGCTGGGATGGCAAGCAGGTCGTCCCCATCGACTGGATCCGTTACATGACCACCCTCGTCACGCCCTTCAGCCAGATGTACCCCACACCCTTTCGCGAACCCGGCCTCGCCGACCGCTGGGATATGGCGCGCTCTGGTGGGTATGGGACGCCCCCGTCTACCCCGGCCCTACTTACGCCGGTCCATATCAGGGCGCCTACACCGCCGCGGCACCGGAGGCCAATTCGTCACGGTCCTGCCCTTTTCCGACATGGTCATCGTCCACACCGTAGACATCGACAAGAACCCCAAGGCAGAAGTCTCCGGAGAAAACGAAGCCACTATCCGCAACATGGTCCTTGCCTCCACCTGCGACGCTCCGTGCCCCAAAAAATAGAACAACTTACAAAACAAGTCCCTAAAAACGCAGCAAAATCTTATTGTCAGAATCCTCATCGACGAGGAGACCCTCCTGCTAGACAATTTCCCAAAGCGCTGACCACGATTGTTAATGAGTGCCTCGCCCTGTTACGAAAACTTGTCGGCGTGCTGTATCTCTCCGAGAAAGAGGGCATCGTCCCACTCATGCGTGAGACAACGCACAGAGTGCAATATCGATTTCGTATATAAAGACCTTCGACTCACAGGCTGCGATTCTTGGACACATACGCTCGGCAAGGACTTTGTGGACATCCCGGGGAATACCGTTTCTTTTTATTTCTTTTTATTAGGAGGGATCTATGCGGCAACCGTCCTGGTCTATCACCCTAAGTCTCTGCTTTGCTCTGTTCGGCGCTCAAACAGCCATCGCTCAAACGTACACGATCACGGACCTTGGTACGTTGTCCGGAGAAACGCTTCCCTTCGGAGGGGGAAGTATCGGCAACGCGGTGAATCGTGCTGGCCAGGTGACGGGCGACTCGCTGGTGGCTGGCCCGTGCCTGCATAACTGCATGCATGCCTTCCTCTACAGCAAAGGCAAGATGCTGGATTTAGGCACCCTGCCTGGAGGAAACTCGAGTGTCGGGAACTCCATCAACAGCGGAAAGGAACCCGAGGTCGTGGGCTATTCGGATGTCGCCGGCGGTGCCTTACACGCCTTCCTGTGGAACGCGGGGCAGATGCTGGACCTGGGGACGTTTTCCGGAGGCGGCAACAGTGTCGCCAATGCCATCGATCAAGTCGGCGATATAACCGGCAATGCTCAGATCGCTGCCGGAAACTTCCATGCATTCCTATACAGCCGCGGCACGATGCACGATCTGGGCACGTTGCCGGGAGGAACCTACAGCGGCGGTTACGGCATCAACCGGGTGGCAGGGGGCATTGAGGTGGTTGGTTACGGAGACGTGCCCGGAGACTGCTCGCTCATTCCCTTCTGTCCTCCGTATCACGCCTTTCTCTACAGCCAGGGAGCCATGCACGATCTGGGCACTTTGCCTGGGGGCTTTTTGAGCAATGCAACTGCCATCAATCAGTTCGGTCAGATAACAGGCTCCGCAGATAACAGCGAAGGCAATTTTCATGCTTTCCTTTACGAACACGGCGGCATGCGCGATCTGGGAACATTGCCGAACGGCTTCCAAAGCTTCGCCCGGGGATGAACAAGCATGCCCAGATCGTCGGCTACGGAAACGTGGGCAGCCTCAATGACTTCCATGCCTTCGTATATCGCAGCGGGAAGATGCAGGACCTGAACAACCTGATTCCCTCGAACTCGGGTTGGTTTCTTGGAATTGCTAACGGCATCAATGATCACGGACAGATTACCGGCGCTGGCATCATCAACGGAGAAGGTCACGCCTTCCTTCTCACTCCAGTCTGCTCCGACAACCGTGATCAAAACGGAGAAGACAACGACCACAGCGGATGCGAGCGGTGATGGCATAACCGTTGTGGGATCCCTTCCGCGGATGTCACACGGATTGCGTTGGGTCTCTCCGCGGTTGCTGTTGAGATTTGGACTCCCACCCTGCCGCGATGAAACTGCGTCAGGCGTGGGACCTCGACGTCTGTGTTGGTAACGAACGGGTGCTGGTGCGAAGGGCCACACGCGGGTTGAACCAAAATGAAATAGTTACTGGTTGCTGAGGCTGAAGCGCAACCGTAGCGGTAGAAGAACTCGAAAAACAACTCCAACGCATCATCGCAAGGTAGAGATCATCGCCACGCCCACCGCCCCGGTTATTGGGGAATTGTCGGCAACTCGGAACTAATCCTTCGCCCAATACCGATGCCTATCGCCGAACTTCCCGCGAAACGGGGTTTTGACCAAGTTCGACTCGTGATCGAAGCTGACCCGGTGAACTTGCCAAAATGTGACCTTCGTCCCTGGGAGCTAGCGAAAAACGGACTCCGGGCTCCGTGAATAAGAAATAGGCATAATCAAATCTCGTTGCGTTTCTTATGTCCTTATGCGTACCCTTATGCGGCCCAACCTCTATTTGTCAGGTAAGCAGAAGTGAGAGGACCCCTGAACCTCAATGGCCGATAGAATCTATGAATTCGCAGCTCATGTCCTGGAAGTGATGTTCTTCACTGGGCTGATCGGCTGCGTTCTGATGATCATCGTAAGCTGGGTTGACATCTGTTCCGACGGGTTCACGGACGACAAAGACGACGAATAAGCGGCTATTGGACATGGTCGTCGTCCATAAGGTCGACATCGACAAGGATCCGAGTGCGAGTGTAACCGTGATGGCTTACGATGCCATCCTAAGCATGCTCATCGACTCTCGCTGTACCACCGCCTGTAAGGAGTAGAAGGCAGAGAGATACATGTTGGTTCGACAATGCACTAGCACTACTGCCGTCCACATCTGCATGCGTCCAATGAAGCTTCCGAAAAACGGGGTTACTGAGATGGTCCGCCGCTTGATCTCCTACCTGGGTGTGGGTGATCTTGTAGGCAGGTTTTCAGGAGGATCATCGACATGCAGATTCATTCGGTTGGCATTGATCTTGGCAAGACAACCTTTCACCTTGTAGCTCTCGGCGCTCACGGCAAGGTGCTGCTGAAGAAGAAGTTTACTCAGCGGCAGCTGATCACGTTCACAGCGAACCTGCAGACCTCGCTCGTCGGGATGGAGGCGTGCTCTGGAGCCCATTTTCTGGGCCGAGCGTTGCGAGCACAGGGCCACGAGGTGAAGCTGATTCCTGCTCAGTTTGTGAAGCCATTTGTGAAGTCCAACAAGAACGACTTCATCGATGCGGAAGCGATCGCTGAAGCTGTTACTCGTGAGAACATGCGATTCGTTCCGATCAAGACGGACGATCAGCTGGACCTGCAAGCCCTGCATCGTGTGCGCGAACGCTTGATGGCGCGGAGGACTTCTGTTATCAACCAGATTCGTGCGTTCCTGTTGGAGCGTGGCATAGTGTTTGCCAAGAGCCCGATCCGGTTGAGGGAAGCCATTCCCGATGTGCTCGAGAACGCGAACGAGAACCTCACCCCGAGGATGCGGAATCTGGTTGTGATGCTGTGGAGCGAGTGGAAGGATCTGGAACTCCAGATCGTAGAGATGAACGATGAAGTAGAGCGGATCGCCTCAAGCGATGACGCCTGCCGAAGACTGCGTCAGATCCCGGGCATTGGCCCGTTGGTAGCAACCGCGATCGTAGCTTCGATCGGGAACGGAGCGGCCTTCCATAAGGGACGAGAGTTCGCAGCCTGGATGGGACTGCTGCCGAAGCAGCACTCGACCGGCGGCAAGGCGAGGCTGTCTGGGATCAGCAAGCGTGGCAACCGTTACCTGCGCAAGATCCTGGTCCATGGGGCTCGAGCCGTCGTGTTGCGATCGAAGCGAGACCGGATCGCGATGGGAGCATGGATTACGTCGCTCGAGATGAGAGCACCAAGGAACGTGCTGATCGTCGCTATGGCGAACAAGCTGGCGCGGATCGCTTGGGCGGTTCTCTCGACGGGACAGGACTACCGCGCTGTTCCAGACACCATGGCTGCGTAGCCCGTTTCAACCGCGACTAACAACAAGTTCTCCCCCCAAGGTCTGCACCGGACGAGTGAAGATGAAAGAACAGTCACAACGGCGTGCCTGAAACCTGTTTGCCAATTGGGCCTTCAAACGGCCGAGGGGTTTCTAAGGACAGGCACGCGGCGTATCTCATCAAGGCCAGGAGAACAAATCTCCACCCAAAGGCCGGATACATTGACGCAGACTTTCTCTCGCTGAACTTTTCCCTTGCAGTCAGACGGCGGACCATACATTTCGGCAACTTCAATCGAACTTGCCCAAAACGTGACTTTGCGGGAGGTTGGCATTCCACTAACCTGTAGCCATGGCTCATCCTTACACTGAACTTGAAAAAACGCGCCTCTGGGCAGCTGTAGAGTCGGCGATAAAGGATTTGGTATCGAACAACGATTTGGTCGAAAGTACCGCCCGGCCTTACATCGTCGGCTATCTCTGCCAAAAGTTACTGAATGAGCGGCAGGGGGTAGGCGAGGGAATGACCGTGAGATCAGAAACGATCACCTCGGAAAATCACGATGAGATGGAGTGGGACGAAAGCTACTTCAAGTTTTGCAACTTCGAGGAATTTTCGGAAAGCGGGCTAGTGTGCTCTGATTTCCACACTGCTCGTTCAAGAAAATTGATTGGTACTGGAGTCTGTTTTCCGGTTGCAATTTCATAAACTGCAGCTTCGTTGACTGTACGTTCGCGGGTACTAGTTTTCCAGACACTAGATTCATCGATTGCGAACTGGTGAACTGCAAGTTCATACAAGACAATCTCGGAGGTGAGTGCAATTTCTCAAATGCCTGGGCATATGGGTGCTCAATAGAGAACAGCCCGGGATTTCGACCTGAAAATAGCAGCGACATTCCGTGTGTCCAGTTCTGGCGAGCGGTCCGTGCGGCTGAGTGACGAACCATGTGTCGGGCGCTCAGCCCTCTAGCAAAATTAGGTGGTGGTTATTTGTGGTGTGCGCAGGGGCAGTTGCGCGCAGAAAGCTTATCGTAATGATAAACAGACAGCGGGATCTGTTTCGGAGGGATGTCGGTATCGACAGTGATGACGGCGTCTCGTACGAGTTGTTCCCGCAAAACGGGGTTTTCGGAAACTACAGAACGCATCCCCAATTGGTCTGTCAGTTGGTGACAAATCGCCTAATCACCAATCTATCGAACGGTCCCGCGCCAGAGGCTACCTAAGAATGAGCCGTTGTTGTTGGCAAACCGCTAAACCACTCTGGGTCTGTTTCTTACACCCCCATCCCTCAAAAAACCTCAATAAAATCGCATGTCAAGCCCCAAAATTATGAAAATGGATTGCTAGGAAACGATAACTAAAACAAAATGAGTATCTTGCAGCCAGAAAATAAATCCGCCCAAAGTGGCATTTTAGTTTCCCTCAATTCGCTAAAATAGAAGTAGATAGAAAAAAAGGCCCGGCCAAAAGCCGGGCCGTTGCTTTTAACCAGCGAAAAGGGGAGAAGTCCAGACTCAACCCTTTTCTTCCGAAGACTTTGCACCAAAAAGTACCCCGTGGGGGAGGGACAAATGAACACCATCGAAACACCAACTGAAACACCCAAACGCTACCAATGCCGCCACATCTTCACCGACGGCCACCGCTGCGGCAGCCCCTGCCTCCGCGGAGAAGACCTCTGCTACTACCACCACACCACCCGCAAACCCGCGCCCCACCACCCCGACACCCGTCGCAGCCGCTGCTCCACCTTCGACCTCCCCCTCCCCGAAGACCGTTCAGCCATTCAGCACTCCATCGGACAGGTGCTCCAGCGCATCGCCGCCAACGACATCGACCCCCGCCGCGCCGGCCTCCTCCTCTACGGCCTCCAGATCGCCAGCCTCAACCTCCCCAAGCCCGCCGCCAACCGCAACGCCAAACCCGAGGCCATCGAAATCGTCGAAGAAACCACCACCCACCCCGAACTGGGAACCCTCGCCCCACCCGCCGAACTCGGCAAAGCCACTGAACGCAAAAGCTCCGTCGCAATCCTGCTTGAAAAGATCCTCGAAGGCGACAAACAGCGCCAACAGGAAAAGCCAGCCCAGCCCGAACCCATCACCCTCCCCACCCTCCAGGCCACTGAAGACAATGTCTCTGTAACCCGTTCACTACACCTTTGCTGCTATCCTTTCCCCACAGATGGCCTCCGTCACCAAACCCACCCGCGCCCCCTCTGTAGCCGGAGCCACCACCGCACTCGTTCTCCTCACCGCCCTCAACTTCGTCAACTACATCGACCGCTACATCCTTCCCGGCGTCCAGGAGCAGATCAAAACCGAATTTCATCTCACCGACCAGCACATCGGCGCCCTCACCTTCTGGTTCATGATCGCCTACATGGGCACCTCGCCCATCACTGGCTGGCTCGGCGACCGCTTTCCCCGCAAGCCCATGATCGTCATCGCCGCCCTCTTCTGGAGCGGCATCAACTTCTTCACCGCCTACGTTCACTCCTACGACTCACTTAACCTGAGGCACGCCGCCCTCGGGATCGGCGAAGCCAGCTTCGGCATCTTCGCCCCCGCCGTCCTCTCCGACTTCTATCCCGAGGACCAGCGCAACCGCGTCCTCACCATCTTCAACATCGCCCTCTTCGTCGGTGCTGCGCTCGGCTACCTCGTCGGAGGCACCGTCGGCGAACACTACGGCTGGCGCCGGTCCTTCATCGTCTCCGCCATACCCGGCACCATCATCGCCATCCTCATCGCTTTCTTGATGAAAGAGCCCGCACGCGGCGCCAGTCAGCAGGAGAAAGCCAAGCTAGAGAAGGGAACTGTCTCCTCCCTTCTGAAGAACAAAGCCTATCTCTCCTCCATCCTCGGTTACGCCGCCGTCACCTTCTCGCTCGGTGGAATCTCCTGGTGGATGCCGTCCTTCCTCCAGCGCGTCGATGGCCGCAGCCAATCCTCCGCCGCCTATCTCATGGGCGTCATCACTCTCTGCGGCGGACTCGGCGGCACGATCTTCGGAGGCTTCGTCGCCCAACGCTGGTCACGCACCAACTCCAAGGCCCTCTATCTCGTTCCCGCTTTCAGCTCCGCGCTCGCCGTCCCACCCGCGCTCCTCTGCTTCTTCGGCCCCCACTCTCTCACCCTGGTAGGCCTAGCGGTTGCCGTCTTCTTCATCTCCCTCGGCACCGGCCCCGTCAATGCCGCCACCCTCAACGCTGTGCGCCCGGAAATCCGCGCCACCGCCATGGCCGGCCAGCTCTTCATCATTCATGCTCTCGGCGATGCCATCTCCCCACCCATCATCGGCACGGTCAGCGACCACTCCAACCTCAACATCGGCCTCGGCTCGACGCTCATCACCATGCTCATCGCCTCGGTCATCTTCTTCAACGGCGCCCGCTACGCCCCACCCCTGCACACCTCTCTCGAGCCGCAGACAGCGACCCCATGACCGCCAACCGCAACGTCTCTCCTACTTCTTCGAAAACGACCGCACCAGGATCACCATGTTCCACATATCGTCCGGTTTCGTGCGGTCGCCGTCAGGGGGCATCTGCCCCTTGCCGTTCTTGATGATGTAGAAGAGTTCTCCGTCAGTCAGATCCTTCAGTGCTGCCGGATCGGTGTAGTCCTTGGGTTTAACCTTCAAGTCGGTCAACATCGCCTTTGCCATCGCCATTGGTTCCATGGCACATGGCGCAGTCGTATCCATACATCTTCTTGGCACGAGCCTGGGATTCGGGCGTCGGCTTTACTGGGTTGACCATACTCTTGGCGTCGGCAGGAATAACCGTCGGGGCAGACGCTGGGGCGGGTTGTTGCGGTGTGAGTAAGAAAGGCAGTAGATACGTAAGAGGACGAGCAAAGGCTGCAGCATACGAGCCACCTCTATTTGCGTACGGCATCCTATGCCTCCGCAAGATCGAATGGGAAGCTTTATCTTCACCGCGGTCCAGAGTAGTTTCTCCCCTCTCACGCCAGCGCTCCATCAGACCTAGTAACATCAAAACAGCCAAGCGTTTGAGCCATCTCATACAATCCGGCCTCACCCTTCTTGCCTGGCTGATCGCCCTCACATGGCTCTGGAAGGTCATCGCCGCCGCCTTCGGCCTCCCCCGAGTCCCCAATCTCCTCGAACCCAAACACAACCTCTCCCCGGCCGGCTCGCCTTCCATCACCGTCATCGTCCCCGCCCGGAACGAGGCCGCCGACATCGCCGCCACCCTCCACTCCCTCCTCGCCCAGGACTACCCCAACCTCCGCATCATCGCCGTCAACGACCGCTCCACCGACCAGACCGGCGCCATCATCGACTCCATCGTCACCGATCACCCGGAGAAACTCCGCGCCCTCCACATCACCGAACTACCCGCCGGCTGGCTTGGCAAAACCCACGCCATGGCCCTGGCCGCCCGCCAGGCCCCCACCGACTACCTTCTCTTCACCGACGCCGACGTCCTCTTCCACCCCACCGCCATCCGCCTCGCCCTTGCCAACGCCACCGCCACCCATGCCGACCACCTCGTCCTGGTCCCCACCACCCTCATCAAGCGCTGGGACGAGGCCGCCATCCTCGGCTTTTTCCAACTCTTCAGCCTCTGGGCCGCGCGCCCCTGGCGCATCGCCGACCCCGAGGCAAAACGAGACGTCCTCGGCATCGGCGCCTTCAACCTGCTACGCCGGTCTGCCTACCTTGAGGTCGGCGGCTTCGAATCCCTTCGGATGGAGATCATCGAAGATATTGGCCTTGGCCGACGGATCAAGCGAGCCGACCTCGCTCAGCGAATCGCTTTTGGCCGCGGCCTTGTCAGCCTTCATTGGGCCTCCGGCGTGGGCGGCTTGGTCAGGATCATGACCAAGAACCTGTTCTCCGCCTTCCGTTTCTACATCTGGCTGGCGCTGATTGGCTGTCTCTGGCTTCTCATTTTCTGTGTCGCCCCAACCCCCGGCCTCTTCTTCGCTTCCACTCGCATCCCCGCCATCCTCACCCTCGCCGCAGTCGCGTACGCATACCGTCTGCTAAGCCGTCACTCCGTCATCTCGACCTGGAACGCACTCTTCTTTTCCTTCAGCGCCCTTGTTTTCGCCTTCGCGCTCTTGCGTTCCATGCTCATGACGTTTAAGCAGGGAGGTGTTATCTGGCGTGGAACTTTTTATCCCCTCGCCGAACTCCGCAAAAACGTCGAACCCCTCTTCTAACGGTCCTTATCACCATTGCTTTCGAGGTGACCGCCCGAGCATCCTGCCTGAAGTTTTTCACCGTGTGTCACACTCTTGGTGTAGGGTACGATCATTGTGCCAGCAAGACAACACCTACGCAGACGAAAAGGGCGGCAATCCAGCGGCGGCGGTCTACGTTTTCACGCAGGAAGATTTTTGCCGCGGCAGCGTTGCCGATGAAAGTGAGCGACGCAGTAGCGGGGGCAGCCAGCGAGAGATCGACGATGGAGAGAGTGTAGAGCATAGCGAAGAAGTTGAGGGCCATGCAGAGTGCGCCTATGAGGAAGACGGGGCTGGAGAGGACCGCGCGGATGGGGCCCATGTAACCAAGGAGGCCAGGGTGGGTACGGAAGTCGTCGAGGTCGCCAAGCCGACGCATCGCAGAGGCAATTAGCACTTCGCCGGTGACAGCGAGGGCTGCGACGGTAAGGATTGCGCTCCAGGTATGAAATATGGACGTTGTTGTGGCAGGAGTCGTTGGCGTCATCAGCGGCCGGCTCCGGAGTCCATGAGGTCCAGGTCAGGGTGGCTGGAGGGGTGTTCGGTGCGGGAGGGACCACCAGCGACGAAGCCGACAGCGCAGACGATGAAAACAATGCCTGCCCAACGGTAGAGTGAGAGGTGCTCATGGAGCCAGAAGCGACTAAGTAGAGCCACGACGACGTAGCCGAAGGCAGTGGCGGGCATTACGAAAGTGAGATCGGCCCAGGAGAGTGCTGTCATATAGCTGGCGAAGAAGCCTATGAGCAGAACGATGCCGGAGGCAACGAAGGGATTGAAGAGAGCATGCCAGAGACGGTCGAGGTGATGGAAGTCGACGGGGCCGATCTGGGCCATGCCGTGAGAAAGAAGCGTGTCGCCGACGGAGGCGGTGAGCATGACGGCTAGAAGGACGATGTAACGCTGGGGGGTGAGGGTATGCTTCATCTACTCCCAGTTTAGAAGAGATCACCGGCTCGATGTCGAAGGTAGTGTGAGCGAAATGCGCGTTGGCTACGGTTTGGCGGTAGCAAGTGTCGCCTGATGGATGAGGCGCGTCAACTTGTGTGCCTCTTCCTTGGTAGGTTTTTCGTCGGACGCGAAGCTGCCCTCAGAGAGGTCATCGGAGACGGTGTGACAGTAGGAGCAGCGGACCTTCATTGTGATGGCAAACTGCTTCATGATGTCATGAGTTCGGCTTTGGGGATGGTCGTGGGTAGAACGATGAGGTCGGTGAAGTGATCGGGATGTTATGCGGCTTCGAGGGTGCTGTGTGTGTGGGAGTTGCCAGTTGCTGGGCTGGGAGTGGAATACAGAGGAAAAGCGCGACTGTGGCGGCTCAGGACAGCTTCTTTGGCAGCTCCTGAAGAGCGGAATATTGACGTGGCTTGAGGTGAAAGCATACGCTCTCAGGCGACAAACTGCCTCTGAATTAAAAAAGAAAGGGATGACCAAGCGGCCACCCCTTTTCATGATAGTGCAGCCCTTTTTCGATTAGGCGTTCATGCTTACTGATTCCTGCGCTTTTAGGGCGTTTTCTTCCTTCTTCAGGCGGGCGGCCTTGTTGCGCTGGGAGCGGAGCTTCATGAAGGCTTTTGCTTCGACGTAGAGACGCGGAACGTCGCGATTGACGACAGCCTTCCAGACGACGCGGAACGCGGCCTTGGGGCGGAAGTAGTATTCGTCGTAGAACTTGTGGACCATCTCCATGACGTACTCGGTGGGCAGGCCAGGGTACTCGATGTGGGCCATCTGGTGGCCGCCGCCGTCTTCCATCTTTTCGTTGGTGATGAAGTTGTTGCGCGCGGCGAAGTCGTAGAACTCGGTGCCAGGATACGCGTGTGCGACCGACACCTGGATGGTTTCGCAGTCGAGTGTTTTGGCGAAGTTGATCGTATTGCGGATTGACTCCTTGGTTTCGCCGGGGAGGCCGAGGATGAAGTCGGCGTGGATAATGAGGCCAAGATCGTGGCAGTCCTTCACGAAGTCGCGGGCACGCTCGACGGTGGCGCCCTTCTTGATGTTCTTGAGGATCTGTGGGTCGCCGGACTCGAAGCCTACGATGAGGAGCCGGCAACCCGCGTCCTTCATGGCCTTGAGGGTGTCGCGATCGGTGGTGACGCGCGAGGTGCAGGACCAGGTGATGCCGAGGGGCTTGAGTTTCTCGCAGAGTTCGATGGTGCGGGCCTTCTGGATGTTGAACGTGTCGTCGTCGAAGAAAAACTCTTTGACGTGGGGGAAGTTTTCTTTCGCCCACTTCATCTCGGCGGCTACGTCGTCGGTGCTGCGCTTGCGCCAGGCGTGACCGGAGAGGGTCTGGGGCCAGAGGCAGAAGGTGCACTGCGCGGGACAGCCGCGGGTGGAATAGAGCGCAATGTAGGGGTGGAGCAGGAATGGGACGTTATAGCGGGTTACGTCCATGTCGCGCTTGTAGATCTTGGTAGCCCAAGGCATGGCGTCGAGGTCATCGACCTGCGGCCGGTCGGGGTTGTGTTGGATGACGCCGTTTCCGTCCTTGTAGCTGATGCCGAGGATTTCATTGAGGGGTTTGCCGTTAGCGTACTCGACGGTGGAGAAGTCGAACTCGCGGCGGCAGACGAAATCGATGACCTCGCACTCGTTCAGAGCGCGGTCCGGATCGGTGGTGACCGGTGGGCCAACGAAGGCGATCTTGATCGACGGATTAGCGTTCCTAATGGCTCTGGCGAGGGCGTGATCGCCGCTCCAGCCGACGGTGGAGGTGAAGAGCACGAGGAATTCGTAGCCCTTCGCTATTTCAATGGTCTCGTCGGCAGAGACGTGGTGCGGCGGTGCGTCCAGAAGCTTCGAGCCCTCCAGCATACCAGCAGGGTAGGCTAGCCAGACCGGGTACCAGTACGACTCGATTTCGCGGGTAGCGGGCCAGCGAGAGCTGGCACCGCCGTCAAAATTCTCGAAAGAGGGCGGATTTAGGAACAGTGTCTTAAGGGGCATGATATTAGCTCAATTTTACCATTTGGTTACGGGGTTAAGGGGCCTTTCCGGTAGTTCCGCCGGTGGTTCGGGTGGCTGGGGCTCAGGACAGGCAATGGGTTCATTTCAATAATGTAGTGCGGCGCGGAAAGTCCGGTTCTCTCTCTCTCTCTCCTCGCTTCCTATGTTGTCATTTCCGGGGGTACCCCCTCCCCCCATTGCCCGGCGGTAACTCCTTTATTTTTATCTAGTTCCGAGTGGTCATCGTCTGCAAAAATGTCATAACAAAGGAGTTACAGCTAAATTTGGGCAAACAAAGGACTTTAGTCTCGGCAAGGATGTGGCGCGCTCCCTGGGCGTGCTCGTTTTCTCTACTATTTTAAGTATAGCTGGTGGACGGTAATTTGAAATGCCAACTCTATTTCCTTTGGTTTGTGCCGTTTAGATGGTTTTGGGGCTTGACATGCGATTTTTGGGCTGGAAATGTGAAAATAAATTGGAGACTGAGCAACAGTAATTGAATCAGTGACTTATGGCTGTTGGGGTCGGGCTTGTCTTTGGTGTGGCCAGAGGGGGAATCGGAGCAGATTTATCCCTGGGGTTGCGGCAAAACTACAGAGCGGGCTTTTCAGCCCTCCGCAGGAGACGGGAACTCTCGTCTCCTGCTCTAGACTAAAAAGGCAAGGACAAAAGCGAACGCTAAGGACGCGAAGGCAACGCAAAGGAACGCGAAGAGGAACCGGGCTTGTTGGATGACACGCGCTACAGATAGAACGGACGTGGGCTGGAGCGAAGAGGCCAAACAATATGGAAAAATACGGCACTACGAGCAAACCGCAGGTCCTTCGACTGCGCCCCTCGCGATGAGACCGCGAGGTCGTTCGCTCAGGATGACAATTTCTATATCAATCGACCAGTTAAGCTCAAGCTACATGTCGATACGCACTAGGGTTTTGCGGGCGCTGCGGGGGGCGATGGTGCAGGCTGGGTTTGCGTTGCTGCCGCGATCCAGGCTTCGAGCTCGCCTGCCGCGCGCATGAGACTGACTGCGGCTTGTTGGGCTTCGAAGTTGGCGTTGAGGACGGCGACGAATTTCTCGCGCTCAGCGATACGTGCGGTCTGCTCGTCCTTTGGAGACATCTGCGGACCGGAGAGGTTGCCGCTGCCTGCCTTCAATTGGACGAGCATAACCTCCAATTGCTGGTGGGCGAGTTGCTGATCGAGAGAGGCGATCTCAGCACGGGTTGAGAGTTCGGCCGCGGTGTGACGGGCTCGGAGGCGGCTATCGAAGAACTGATCGCGGAGCATGTCGGCTTCGTGCAGGGCGTGGGAGGCATCGGCGGCAGCCTGTCGCTCTCGAGCACGATGGGCCACGTCGTAGAGGGGAATGGTGATCTGTACTCCCGCTGCTGCGTTGTTTTGCTGGAAACGGAAATAGTAGTCCTGGATGTTGGTGTACTTGGCAAATCGGCTGTACTGTCCCTCGAAGGAGATCTGGGGCCTCCAGAGGTAGCGGGCCTCGCCGAAGGCAGTTTCTTGCTTGGCGTGTGCGGTGGCGTAGGCGGACTGGACCACGGGACTGGTGATCATGGTAGTACCGACTAGTTCGGGTGAGGTGGTAGGGAGGGCCGGAACGGTGTCACTGGTTATGCCCAGACCCTGTTCGGGAAGGCCGATGAGACGGGCGAGATGGGCCCGGTCGACTTCAGTCTCATCTTCGGCGCGGAGGCGGGCGAGACGAATCTGTGCCGCGGTGAGACGGGTGGCGGTGAGATCAATTGGCGTGTCCTGACCGGCGTCAAGGCGCTCCTGAACGATGTTGACAAGGCGGTCGGCGAAGCCTTGCTGCTGTTGGAGCGCGGCCTGGCGCTGGATGTCACGGTCGAGCGAGAGGTAGGTAACCGCGGTGTCCTCCGCTACGCCTTCACGGATGTCTTTGAGGTTGAGGTTGGCGGCGTCGAGGGAGGCGCGGGCGGCGCGGAGATAATCACGCTGCGAGTAGCTGAAGACTAACGACGTTGAGGTGATATTGAAAATCGATGGCTGACCGAGCGGGAAGCCGTAGGATGGTGGACCGATGCCGGAACCGCCTACGACGTTCGGGATGTATGCGTCACGAAGCTGCTGGAGCGCCGCGAGCGCCTTGCTGACGTCCGCCTGGGCCATGAGGACCTTCGGGTTGCTTTTCAAAGCCAGGCCGATTGCTGTCGTGAAAGATATCTGTGCGTAGGAAGGCGCGGCCACAAAGGCGAACACAGACCACGCGATACATCGGCGAAGAAGACGGATCATACGTCCTGAGAACTTCCTTGAGACCGTTTGCAAACCATGGTATCGCCTTTTCTTTAAGAGCCCTGCATCGCTTTACGGGCAGGTGCATAGTTGGATGCGAGGGCAAGTGCCGCGGCGTATTCGCGATGAGCTGCGGCAGAGTCGCCACGATGGGCCAGGAGCTCGCCCAACTGGACGTGTACTTTGAATGCAGGGGCGTCGTCCGTTTTCGCGGAAGAAGAGAGATAGGCGCGCAGGAGGGTCTCGGCGAGTTCAGGGGAGCGGTGGGCATCTGTGAGAATGCTGGCGGCGTCGACGAGGGATGGGCCTTTGCGACGGTCGGTCGTGATGCCTGCCTGGAGAGCGTCGACCATCTTTTCGGGCTGGTTGTGGCGTTGGTAGAAGTGGCCGAGGTCAATGTAGGCCTCGGGTGTTCTTCCGGCCGCGACAGCGTTGCTGAACTCTGCCTCAGCAATAGTGTTCTGCTTTTTCTTTTCGGCGATAAGGGCTAGCAAACGGTGAGCCTGGGAGGGAAAGCGTGGCTGCATCCTGGCGGCGAGGGCCTGGGCCTTGTCGAGGCCTCCGCCGATCAGAGCCGGGGCAGCGACGTAAAACTCACCGAGGTCGTTCATGGCATGAATGTTTTCAGGGTCGAGTTGCACGGCACGTTCGAAAGCGACTCGGACCTTGATTGCGAGCCCAAGAGCAGTAAAGGGGCTGGCATGGGACGCCTTGAGTCCGTATGCCTGGCCAAGCCACATCTGGCCATCACTGCTGGCTGGGGCGTTCGACACGGCGAGTTCACACTCATGAATGGCCTGGTCGGCCAACTCCTGAGCATAGTAGATCCGGCAGAGAAGTTGGTGGGCTTGCGCATCGCCGGGTTGCGCGGCGAGTATCTGGCGAAGGCTGGCGGTCGCTTCATCCACCCGGCCCTGCTGGAGAAGAGCGTCTGCCTGGGTTACGTCGGCCATAAGAAAGCGAACGCTGAAGAGGAGGAGAAGCGAAAAGACCAAGCGCATATGGGCCAAGGGTTTCGTGATGAGCATGTCTAGTCGACGACTTTTACCGCAAGCCCGTTGGACAGTTCACGGTTGTTGATGGCACCCAAGGCGACGGTATCTTTTTCGGTTAGGCCACTTGTGATCTCGGCGCGAATGAGATTGGTGGCCACGCCGATCTGAACAGGAGTGCGGACAAGCTTGCTGTTGACGACACGATAGACGAAGTCGCCTCCGTCGGTATGTAGCGCCTCACGGGGAATGCTGAGCGCATTGAAGCGCTGCGCGGTGGTGACAGTGACGACGACATTCGTGTTGGGCAGCAAATCGCCATGGGCATCATCGACGGTGATGATGCATTCTCCAACGTTGCGGGTACCGTAGGTGATGACAGTGGTAGGGGCGATGCTGATGTGTCCGTGCCATGTCTGGTTCGGCTTTGCGTCCCAGGCAACCTTAACCGCCTGCCCGACGGCAAGCTTGCCGATCTCCGGTTCATCGAAGTAGGCGTGAACTTGAATCTTATTGAGATCGGCGACTGCAACCAGAGTCTCGCCAGCCGATACGAAATCGTAAGGGGAGACGGGGATGGAATAAACCGTTCCTGTCTTTGGTGTCCGAATGTTGAAGGAAGCATAGCTGCTCTGAGCGGCGGCCAGCGCTGCACGGGCATCCTCAACCTGCGCCTGGATACGCGCTTTATCTGCTGGGCTGTAACGCTGGGTGGTACGCGATTGATAGCTCTGCACAGAGCTGGTGGCTACTTCCAGACGTTCTTCTGCAGCGGCGACTTCACTGGGAGAGGCGGCACCCTTTTGTTCGAGCTGTTTGAGAGCGGCCAGATCTTTTGTTGCTTGTTGCTGCTGTAACTCGGCGCGCTTGAGGTCGCCGGTGAGGCCGATACGCTCTTCCTGAGGTCCACCTTGCTCCATGTCGCGCAGGGTGGCCTCCGCAGAGCGCAGCGTGGCATTTGCTGCAGCAAGCTTCGCCAGTGCGTCGGAGTCGTCCATTTTAAGCAGAAGATCACCGACCTTGACCTTCTGCAGGACCTCAACATAGACCTTGGCAACGACTCCGGCCGCCGGGGCGTATGCCTGAAACTCGCCAATCGGTTCAACTTTTCCGTTGGTTGCGACGGAGCTGACGAGGCTTTGACGAGCGACTGCCGCTACGTGAATCTCTACAAGCTCGCGCGTCGACGAGCGAGCAATGACAAATGCCAGAAGAATGATGGCGAGGACGATGACCCATAGCACCACGGGGTTTAGTCGTCTTGTCTCGGTCGTTGGCATCAGGTAGAGGCTTCAGTATATAAGACGGGGGATGCACCAGAAACGAAGCAGAAAGTTTCGGCAGTAAGGTAGTTAACCCATGATTATGGAGTAATCAGGGTTTGCGGTAAGTTGATGTCGACTAGTTCGAGTTCGAGTCCTGGGAATTGAGGGTTGCTCTTGGTCTTCAGTCGATAGGCGATGTCGATCCGTGATCCTAGGTTGAGGGCCATTTCGAGGCAGCGGGCTGGCCAATCCATGCCGCGGTTCCAGCCGAGTGCACTGAAACGGGCGGGCTCTCCGATCCTCTCAAGTTGGAGGCAGACGTGTTTCTCTTTGATGAAGCGAACCGGCGCCGAAAGGGTGAGGTCGCGGGTGACAAAGACAGGTTCGCGATTTCCAATCCCAAAGGGCTCGCATCGTGTGAGCCAATCGAAGAAATCTTGCGTTAGGGCACTGAGTAACACCTCGGCGTCGCATTGCAGTGGTGGAGCGAGAATGGTTTTCGTCAATCGGGTGGATCCATAGGACTGCATTCGTTGCCGCAAAAGGTTTATCCGATCGGAGGGCATTGAAAACCCCACAGCATGGGCGTGACCGCCGAAACGCGTGAACAGAGCGTTTTCGTCGTCCGTTTCACCATGAACCGCGGTGAGGGCATCGAGTAGATGAAAGCCTTCGATCGAACGGCCTGATCCATGCGCGTGGCCATCTTCGTGGGTCAGGACAAGCGCGGGACGTCCGGTGCGGTCGACGATCCGTGAGGCGAGAATTCCGAGGACGCCGCGGTGCCAGGTGGGATCGTCCATGATGATGCACTCCGCCAGGAAATTCTCGAGATCGCCGCTCAGAGTCTCCAGTTGGGCTTCGATCATATCGAGCGCCTTTGCCTCGGTCGCGCGGCGTTCGTCGTTGAGGCGGTTGAGCTTTTCGGCCAGCTCTGTCGCACGCGCCGGGGCTTTTGTTAAGAACAGCTCGACGACGTCGCTGGCAACGTCCATTCGGCCTGCGGCGTTGATACGTGGTGCTAGGCGAAAGCCGACCTCCATGGCGGTCGGGGCGCGGTTTATGGGGATTTGGGCTACCTGCATGAGAGCACGCAGGCCCGGTTGAACTGGGTTGCGGAGCTCACGCAAGCCCAGCGCTGCGATGACGCGATTTTCTCCCTCGAGAGGGACGGAGTCAGCAATGGTTGCGATGGCGACCAGCTTCAGGAAAGAGGGAATCAGGCTGCGCTTGAGGCGGAGGCGCTGGGCATCCGGATCGTTTGAGGCTTCGGCTGCAGATAGCAGGAGAGCGTGGGCCAGTTTGAAGGCAACAGCGGCGCCGCAGAGCGATTTGAACGGGTACCGGCAGTTTGCCTGGGCCGGGTTGAGGACGGCAACTGCTTCAGGGATACCGATCACGTAGTCGGGGAGATGGTGGTCGGTGACAATGAGATCCATGCCCAGGGCTTTCGCCTCATCGGCTGCAGCGAAGGCGCGGATGCCGGTGTCGACACTGATGACGAGGCGGACTCCGGCGGCGGCGGCCTGACCGAGCACGCTGGTCTGCATGCCGTAGCCTTCGCGGAGGCGGTGGGGTACGTGGTAGGTGACGACGGCCGGTGTGTCTTTGGGGGCGATGCGTTCGATGGCGGTCTTGAGGAGGACGGTGGCCGTGGTTCCGTCGACGTCGTAGTCCCCGTAGATGAGGATGGGTTCGCTGGAGCGGACTGCCTGCTCGATGCGGGCTACGGCCAGGTCCATGCCGAGCATGAGCATGGGGTCGATGAGATCGTCGATGGTTGGGGTGAGAAAGGCCTGGGCGGATGCGGGGTCAGAGATGCCTCGTGAAAGGAGGAGGCTGGCGATGGCGTTTGGGCAGTGAAGGTGCTCCGCCAGGCGTGCGACTGCGGCGGGATCGACCGTTGGGAGTATCCAATGCTTCGGCTCCGGCGGCTGCTGCGGCCCAGCGTGGGCGGAGGGCATCTTCTGTCTACTCGTCGATCTCGCGGTTATCGACGACAATGCCGCCAAGGTCGGAGACTGTCTCCATCAGGTTCTGGAAGCTGTCGTACCAGTCGGTGGCGACCTCGAAGATGAACATGATGCCCTGGTGCGCGAAGCCAAGCTGGAGGTAGCCGATCTTGCCGACGTGATTGACGAGATACTCGGCGTCGTCGATCTCTTCGGAGGCTTCGGGGAAGGTCTCGTCGCGCAGCTGGTCGAGGAGGATGGCGACATCGGCCTTCTCGAGGACAACCTCGCTCATCGTGATAAACGGGGCGCCTGCGGCCTTGGCGTGTTCGACAAAGTCCTTCCAGCCGTCGGCGTTTTCTTCTTCAAAGATGACGGTGGGGACGTCTTCGGTGATGTACGCACTCAGGCGGCGCATGCCGTGGCCGGCGATGAAGGCCACCATGTCATCCTTGAGCGAAATAAGATTGTCAGGTTGCATTCGATGATTATTGTCTCAGAAACGCGTGTGCGCCGCACAGGAATCAACGAGGGTCTCACGGGATGTCCGGTTGAATCGCTGCGCCGGCAGATATGCGCCTGAATCGAGAGCGTTGCCTGCATGCGCCGAACTTGAGGGGCAAGAAATTGACGCGGAGTCGCGTGGTATATTCGAAGGAAAGTCAAATGATTTTTTCTAAAGATTACGTTGGATATCTGGCGCGCCAGACGGTAAAGCATTTAGTCGCCGAGAAGATGATCCACACCGAGAAGCCGGTACTGGTTAGTGAGCGCGTCGCGGCGGCGATGGTCGAAGAGTTGTCGCTGGAAGACCGGATTAACGACGAGGTGCGGGTGATTCTGGAGGCGTTTCAGGAGGATATGCGCAAGACCGGCGCGAGCTACCCTGAGATGTTCAAAAAGGTGAAGAACGAACTTGCCCGCAAGTACAAGGCGGTGCTGTGAGAATTTCGCGCGACAAGCTGAATAAACTGGCCCATACGGTTGCGGATACGCTGGCGGAGATTGCCGAGGTGGACTTTCTGGAGGATCGCAATACGATCCGGCAGGAGGCGCGAAAGGCCCTGGAGAAGCTGTTGATGGAAGAGACGAAGATCGATGCGGCGGCGCGGTTGAAGATCTCTTCGCAGCGCAAGATCATCACGGAAGGCTCGCAAGAGTGGGACATTCTTTACCGGAAGTACTATAACGACGAGGTCAAGAAGCTGGGTCTCTAGGAGATTCCTTCTGGAGGGTTAGTAACCCCCTCCCCCGTCAAAAGTGCGCAAAGTCTTCTGAAAAAATGACTTAGGTCTGTACTTGCGTGTGGATCGGAGTCAAAGACATGCCGCCACCGCGGGCTGGGAGCGGGTTTGTGGCGGCCTGAGAGCCTTGCGTTTGTCAAGTCCCGCTGGAATTTTGTAGCCAATCAATTCTTTTCTCCTTCTAGAATGCGCAACCTTGGGGTTGCGTTTTGTTTTGCACCGAGCTAACATGCAACCTGAAGGTTGCTTATGGTGAATGACCGCATCGAGAAGCAGATTGAACTAAAGGCGCCGGTTTCGAGGGTGTGGCGCGCCCTGACGGACCACCGTGAGTTTGGGGAGTGGTTTCGGATGAAGCTGGAGGGGCCGTTTGTTGTCGGCAAGGTTTCGCGTGGCCAGCTTACCTTTCCTGGATATGAACATCTCCAGATGGAGGTCGTTGTTCAGCGGATCGAACCGGAGCGGTTCTTTTCTTATACGTGGCATCCTTACGCGATCGATCCCGAGGTTGATTATTCGCAGGAGACTCCGACGCTGGTTGAGTTCAGGCTGGAGAAGAGCGCGAAGGGGACGCTGCTGATGGTCACGGAGTCGGGCTTCGACAAGATTCCGAGCGGCCGGCGGCTGGAGGCGTTCCGCATGAATGAGAACGGCTGGGAGCAGCAACTGAAGAACATCGAGAGTCATGTCACAGAGAGACCATAGCTCGGCGGGAGCGACGCGGCAGGATCATGCGATGGTTTTTGCCGCGTTGGGGGACGAGACCCGGCTGGCGCTGATTGCGCGGCTTTCGAATGGGAGGCCGGCTTCGATCTCTGAGTTGACGGAGGCTCAGCCAACTGAGGGATCGAAGCTTACGCGGCAGGCGATTACGAAGCATCTTCGCGTGCTGGAGCGGGCGCGGATTGTGCACGGGGTTCGTGCGGGAAGAGAGAGTCTGTTCGAACTTGATGCGAAGCCAATGGAGGAGTTGAGGGAGTATCTGGATTTGGTGTCGGAGCAGTGGGACCAGGCGCTGGGGAGGTTGAAGTCGTTTGTGGAGGAGTAGAGGGCGCGGGATGGGGTGTAGAGAAGCGGATTTCTCCGCTGCGCCGCTCACACACTATGTGAGCGGCGGTCGAAATGACGATCTTTGATTTGGGGTGGAGGGGAACACAGCAGCAGGCGAGGCGACGCGCAGTGAGAGTGCTGAAAAGTGACTCGCGAAATAGAACGTCCGTCAGCGGCTAAAGCTGAACGTCCTGCTATCGTAATCGGCGGTTTGAGTTCGGGCGGTTGGCTTGCTATACTTTGGGAGTGCGCTGGAGAAAACATCCTCCTGTGGATGTGTGATTTGGCGTTATGGTGTAACTGGTTAACACGCCGCCCTCTCAAGGCGGAGAGTCCGGGTTCGAGCCCCGGTAACGCTACCAAAATCTTCTCTTCTTCCGTTTCTACGAAGCAGACGGCATATAGTTGTGGTGGGATGTTTTGTGTGTTTGGCGCCATGGTGTAACTGGTTAACACGCGGCCCTTTCAAGGCTGAGAGTACGGGTTCGATCCCCGTTGGCGCTACCAGACTTCTGATTACGAATGTTGCCTTCGGTTTGGGTGTTGATGTCTCATCTTTCCATCGGAAAGGGAATCGCATTGGCGGGAACGAGGAAGAGCACGGGTGCGGACGTGGTGTTTGAAGGAGTGTTGATCCCGAAAGGCACGCGTTCGGCCAAGCTGGCCGAGAAGGGGATTACGACCGAAGAGGAGTTGGGGAACTTTCTGACGGCGGTATTCGCTGACACCTTGAACGGCAAAATCACTTTGCCTAAGCCCACTTCTGGCATCGACGCACCGTCACGAATACTGAGCGGACTGGAACAGAAGCTCAAACGGGGATTGCCGATCGGCATACAGGGAAAGAGCCGCCTGAAAAAAACTCGCGGGTCCAAGGTCGAAGGATCGTAGATAGGGATTCGGCTTTCGCTTTTTACTGCCCACTGCAAGCCAATCCTGCGCCTGTTTTCGCGGCTGTTGGTCGACCGTCTTCAGCCTTTGATTCGTTCCTTCACGCTGCGGGCCAGCTTCTCGATCTCTTCAGCCTTTCTGACCATGTCGACTGACAAAATGTCCTTGTTGGACTCATCGACCTGCTGCTGTAGGGCTGTGGTCAGCGCCACCAATTTAGCCGTGTCTTCTACCAGACGCTTCTGGCGTTCATTCATCAGCATTCTCTTTTGTGTTGCCATTCGCATGGCGTCGGGTTGCGACATGCGGGACATTTGGTCTGCCCAGGGATGAGAAGGTGCCGGTATCTGTCCTCCACTGATCTTTGCCGAACCTGTGGTAATCAAGACTGCTCCAAGCATTGCCATTGTCAGTATTCTCATAAGACTCTCCGATGAACCGGGCGTAATAGTGCTCCTTCCAGCTATGAATGCGCAAGGTGTTGGCAGGTAGATTTTTGGTTCATTGGAGAGTTGGTTTCCGGTGGCAGGACCGGAGGCAGAGACCGGCGAACAGGGTTAGCAAAGTTGTGATGCTTAAGTGTGAGAGGCCTATTGCGCTTTCTACTTGACTCACTGCGCCACCTCAATTAGCGTCAAGCGCGGTGCATTGCAAGCCTGCTTGATTTCCACCCCGCCTTTCTGGCGCGGTGAGCCTTGGCAAAAGTGTGAGGGATTGATTGAACACGCAGAATCTTGCCCCACGGTTATACGTAGTTACGATTTCCATGGTCGTAACTCTGACGGTTATTTTGACCGGATGCAGTTCGACTCCCGCGAGCGTAAGTTAAGGGACCATCACTACTGTCGCCGGACGGGGCAAGATTGGCTTTTCAGGCAACGGGGGGCTCGCCACTGCCGCTCAGTTGTGGGATCCGACCTGTGTTGGTTTGGATCCGGCCTCGAATCTGTACATTGGAGATCTTGCGAATAACGATGTTCGCAAGGTTGAGGCGGCCACGGGCATTATCACAACCTATGCGGGCACGCAGGTTGCCGGTTACGCGGGTGACAACGGACTTGCTAACGCCGCGCAGATGTATGGTCCATCCGCCTGCGCGACAGATTCCTCAGGGAACCTTTATCTAGCCGACGATGCAAATAATGTCATCCGCAAGGTTAGTCTTAGCTCGGGGATTATTACGAACATTGCGGGCAACGGTGCAGACGCGGGAACGCCAGACGGAACCTTCTCCGGTGACGGCGGTCCGGCAGTGCTGGCTGGGATCAATCATCCATTTGGGATCGCGGTAGATGGGGCCGGGAACCTCTACATCGCCGATACGTACAATCAACGGATTCGAGTGGTCTCGGCTGCGACCAGTATCATCACTACCATCGCGGGGACGGGAGTTGGTGGATACAGTGGCGACGGAGGCCCGGCGACAAATGCCGAGCTCTATAACCCTGGAGGCCTCGCCGTCGATTCGGCAGGGAATGTCTACATCGCTGAACAAGTTAACAATGTAGTTCGCAAGATAACTGTTGGAACGGGAATCATCAGTACGATAGCGGGGATTGCTGGTATTCAAGGAGGCTTCGGTGGGGATGGCGGGCTTGCCACTCAGGCGCTATTCAGGGACCCAAGCGGGGTGGCTCTGGACAGTGCAGGGGACGTATATGTTACGGACTCGCGAAATGAACGTGTCCGCAAGATAACAGTCTCGACGGGCATCATTCAGACTGTCGTGGGCAATGGGACGCAAGGGTTTACGGGTGATGGTGGTGCAGCCACAAGCGCCGGACTGTTCTCTCCGGATGGCATCACCTTCGATAGCAAGGGCGTGATGTATATCGCAGACTATGCGAACGGCGCCGTGCGCAGGGTTACACCCGTCCCCTAAAGCGGGCGCCTGTGCCTAGCGATGTTTTCGGCGGCTATACTGTAATTGTGAGTAAGACTTTTTATATCGAGACGTTTGGCTGCCAGATGAATGCCCATGACTCCGAGAAGGTGATCGGGACGCTGGAGCAGCAGGGTTATGCTCGCGTCGAGGATGAGGGTGAGGCTGGGTTGATTCTGTATAACACCTGCTCGATTCGCGATAAGGCTGAGCAGAAGGTGTTTCACCGGCTGAATGAGTATAAGCGGCTGCAGGGTGAGGGGAAGAAGTTCGCCGTTCTTGGGTGCGTGGCGCAGCAGGAGGGTGAGCGGATTTTTGAGAAGGCTCCGTATGTGTCGCTGGTGGCGGGGTCGGCTTCGTACCGGAACCTGCCGGAGATGTTGCGGCGTTTGGAGGCGGGGGAGCAGCGGATTACGGGGCTGGACGACCGGCAGACGGATCTGACGTTTGAGACGGAGTTTACGGCGCGGTCGAATCCGCATCGCGGGTATATCACGATTATTGAAGGCTGCGATAAGTTCTGTGCGTACTGCGTGGTGCCGTATACGCGCGGGAAGGAGCGGAGCCGGACGTCGGCCTCAGTTCTTGTCGAAGCGCGGAAGATGGTGGACCTGGGGTATACGGAGATTCAGTTCCTGGGGCAGAATGTGAACTCGTGGCGCGATCCTTCAGGAAGGATGTCGTTTGCGGAGTTGCTGGTGGCGGTGGGCGAGTTGGCGGGGATTCGGCGGGTGCGGTTTACGACGTCGCATCCGAGGGACTTTACGCGGGATATTGTGGAGGCGATCGATGCGACGGCGACGTTGTGTGACCATGTGCATCTGCCGGTGCAGTCGGGTTCGAGTGCTGTGCTGAAGGCGATGGCACGGGAGTACACGCGGGAGTGGTATCTGGAACGGATGAGCTGGATTAAGGCCGCCAAACGCGATATCAGCATCACAAGCGATATGATTGTTGGGTTTCCGGGTGAGACGGACGCGGATTTTGAGGAGACGATTACGCTGGTTGGCGAAGTAAAGTACGACGCTGTGTTTGCCTTTAAGTTTTCACCGCGTCCAAATACGCCGGCGGTGACGATGGCGGATAGTATTCCGGATGCGGTGAAGTCGGAGCGGCTGAGGATTTTGATGGACCGGCAACGGGAGATTCAGCGGGAGCACTATGGGCGGCATTTAGGGCAGGTGCAGGAGTGCATGGTGGAGAGCTATAATCCCGCGCGTGGTCAGGTGGTCGGGAGGAGTTCGCAGAATAAGACGGTGAACTTTACTACTGCCCAGATTACGCAGGCGCAGCCGCCGGTTGGAAGTTATGTGCCGGTTCGGATTACCCAGACATTGCCGAATTGCCTGGTGGGCGAGGCGATGGCGAATTCGGCAGAGGTTGCGGCGTTTGTGCCGATGCCGAGGGTACCGCAATTTGTGGTGTTGAACTGATATGAGCGCGACGACTGTTCATCCCGTGACGCAGGCCCCCGATGAGGTGGAGATGCAGATTCGCGGGCTGATGATGGATCCAGTGACGAACATGCCGATCATCGTGCTGAAGGATGTTGGGAGCGACCTCGTGCTGCCGATCTGGGTGGGGATTTTTGAGGCGAATGCGATTGCGCTGGAGTTGGAGAAGACGGCGATGCCGCGTCCGATGACGCATGATCTGTTGCAGAACATGGCGAGAGGGCTGAATGCCGAGGTGCGCAAAGTGGTTGTCTCGGAGCTGCGCGATGATACGTTTTATGCGGTGATCTGGATGGATCATGCGGGAGAGACGGTGACAATGGATGCTCGACCGTCGGATGCAATTGCGCTTGCATTGCGTTGGGATTGCCCGATTTACGTCAATCGCGAAGTGCTGGAGAGCTCCAAGCAGGCGGTCAGCGCGCAGCATGTGAATTCGGATGAGATGCGGCGGTGGCTGGAGAATCTGAACGACGACGATATGGGACGCTACAAGATGTAGTTTGATGCGATCTGGCGCTGAATCATCGCGCGATAGGAACGCATACATACCCCAGGGGCTGAAGCCCCATTTCTGAGAGACGTTGAGAGACCCAAGGCTAAAGCCTTGGGCTACCTAGAAGCCAAAACGTCGCTCCCTGACCCTTGATCTAGTGGGGGTCGGGTGGCTTGCCGGTGAGTTGGTGGAGGAGGCGATCCCAGACTTCGCCGTAGTGGTCCCATCCGCCCAGAGTCTTGACACGGAGAATTGCTGCTTCACTGAGCCGGCGCTGGAGTGCGGGGTCGTCTGCGATGTGCTGCATTCTTTGGGTAAGAGCATCGACGTCGCGATCGGGGACGATGAAGCCCTGCTGGCCGTCGGTGAAGAGGTCTTCGGCGCCGGTGGCGGTGGTGGCGAGGACGGGGCAGCCGCAGGCCATGGCCTGGCCTTGAACGAGTGCAAGGCCCTCTTCAACGCTGGGGAGGACGAGGAGGTGGCTGGCGCTCATTTGTTTTGCGAGTTGTGCCTGCGGTAGAGTGCCGATGAAGACGACGTTGTCGGTGGGCAGGGTCGAAAGAAGGGTGCGGATGTCGTCCTGAATGGCGCCGGCGATGGTGAGGTGTTTGTTTGGGTGCTTGAGTCGAGCGAACGCCTGGAGGAGATAGGGGATGCCTTTGCGGAGGCTGACCTGACCGGCGAAGAGGACCTCGAAGGAGTTTTGCGGTGGGTCTTCTGTGCGGGTGAATTGGTCGAGGCGGACGCCGTAGGGGATGACGTGGACTTTTTCGGCGGGGATTCCCATCGCGATGAACGAACGTTGCGCGACGGTGGATGGGACGGTGATGGCGTCGGCGAGCGAGTAGATTTTTTCTTCGCGTATGGTGATGTGGGGTTTGCTTAGGGGTTGGGGAAGGCTCCAGCGACGGTACTCTTCTGCGACGACGTTTTCCTGATAGCGCTGATGGGTTGAGCCGCGGTCGCAGATGAATCTTCCGCCGCTGGTTTGCACCTTTTGTCCGGTGAGCAGGCCTGCGCCGGAGATGGCGATGAATGCGTCACAGGGATCGATTTGGCGGTTGGTCCATTCGTCGAAGGCGAGAGTGTTCCAGGAGGCGAGCTTCGATGAGATGCGGGAGGAGGCGAGGGGGGTGCGGTTGAGGAGATAGTCGGTGGTGTGAAGGAGCGGGAAGCAGCGGACGAGGGAGTGCGGCAGGCCTTCGCGCTTCAGTCGCGCCCAGGGCCAGGTGGAATAGATTTTTTGAAGATGGTTGCGACGATGTAGTTGATGCGCCAATTCGAAGTGATGGAAGACTCCAAAGACGGCCTGGGTGACTTTCATGAACGATGGCTGCTCTCTTGGGCAATGCTAGCAGATGATGTTGCGGGCTTCGGTTTGGGGGGCGTGGGGATTTAACTGTCAGAGCCAGTTGCAGAGAGTGGCGACTTGCTGGGCCCATTCGTCTTCGGTGGGAAGGTGGGGTTGCGCGATGGTGTGATGTTTGCCTTCGAGGACGGCGTCGATGGCAGAGCGGAGAGCGATGGTTATGCGGTCTTCGCCTCCAGTCAGGACGGTGGCCCAGGGTGTGTCGAGCAGGATGTCGCTGACTCCGGATTCGCGGTGGAGCAGGACGGGGATGCCGCGCTGAAGGGACTCGATGGCGGGGATGCCGTAGCCCTGAACGGCGGGCATGAGGAAGAGGTGTGCCGAGGCGTAGAGCTGCTCTAGATGTTTGTCCGACACGAAGCCGTGAAAGTGGATGCGGTCGCCGATGCCGAGCGTCTGCGCCATTGCTTGAAGCGATGGAATGAGGGAGCCGCTACCGGCGAGGTCGAGTCTCCAGTCAATGCGGGCGGAGAGAGGGGATTCGCCTTGTTCGAGTTCGGCGAGGGAGCGGATGATCCAGTCGATGCGCTTGTTGGCTTCGATGCGACAGACGGAGAACATGCGGAGCTGCTGTTCGACGGGACGGATGTGCGGGGCGGAGGATGCAGGGCCGAGTCCACCCATGCGGGCGATCTTTGCTTCGACGTTGAAGTCCCTGCGACATTCGTCGCGGAGATACTCGCTGGTGACGATGGTGTTGCCGCCGGAGCGCAGACCGTGTCCGATGATGCGGTTGGAGACGGCGATGCGGAGTTTTGCTTTGGCGCTGCGGGCGTGCTGGTCGCCGAAGAGGGACGGCGTGTCGTGCATGAGGACATGGAAGCCGCGGACACCGGCGAGTGTGGCGTGAAGCGCGGGTTGATAGCCGGAGAGGAGGGGTTTTGGCGCGGGGTGCTGACCGAAGTAGCGGCGCAGGGCGGCGATCTTATTGCGCGGGCCGGGGGGTGGTCTTAGTTCGACGACTTCGAGGGGGTGGGTGGCGTGGCTGGTGAGGTGGCAGCGGTCGTAGTAAACGACGACGTGGTTGGGGCAGCCTTGCTGGTAGAGCCAGCGCGAGAGGGCGACGACGCTGCGCTCGGCTCCGCCAAACTGATCGATCTCGGTCATGACGATTGGCCGGGAGCCGGTAGGGATGGTTGGCATGGACCTCTAGGAGATGCTTAGCCAGCTTATCAAGCGGCCTGATGCCTCGAACTGGACTAGTGCTGGCAGAGGGCTTCGAGGTGGGTGAAGAACTCGGGGAAGCTGATGGCGGCGGCATCGGCTCCGTGGATGACGGTATCGCCGTCGGCCCGAAGCGCTGCGATCGAAAAAGCCATGGCGATGCGGTGGTCGGTGCCGGAGTCGATTTGCGCGCCGTGCAGATGCTGATTGCCGGGAATGGTGAGGCCGTCTTCGTGTTCGGTGAGTTCGGCTCCCATGGCGCGAAGGTTTTTGGCGACGAGAGCGATGCGGTCGGACTCTTTGACGCGGAGTTCTTTGGCATCGCGGATGGTGATGCCGTTGATGGAGTAGGGGGCGATGGCGGCGAGGACGGGGAGTTCGTCGATGATCTGGGCAGAGAGGGCTCCGCCGATGTGCATGCCGCGTGGACCGCTGGCGGGGCCGTTGACCTGGACGGTGCCGATGAGTTCGCCGTGGTGCTCTTCGACGTTGAGCACTTTGATTTTTCCTCCGAGAGAGGTGATGACGTCGAGGAGGGAGGCGCGGGTAGGGTTCATGCCGATCGAGTCGAGAATGAGGTTGGAGTCGGGGAATAGAAGGGCGGCGCAGAGAAAGAATGCGGCGGAGGAGAGGTCGCCGGGGACGGTGGCGTCGATGGCTTTCAATTTCTGTCCGCCGGGGATGCTTAGCTTTTCGTCGGTGCGGTTGAGCGTGGCACCGAAGGCGCGGAGGGCATGCTCGGAGTGGTCACGGGTGCGGACGGATTCGGTGAGGCTGGTGGTGCCGTCGGCCTGAAGACCGGCGAAGAGGACTGCGGTTTTGACTTGTGCGGAGGGAATGGGGGTGTCGAAGTCGATGGCGTTGAGGGGGCCGCCGTAGATGGTGATGGGGGCGTGGCCTTCGACGAGATCGATTCGGGCGCCCATTTGCGCGAGGGGCTTGCGGATGCGCTCCATGGGGCGGAGGGTGAGCGAGTGATCGCCGATGAGGGTGAAGACGTGGCGATGCGGCGCAATGAGGCCGGCAAGCATGCGCATGGTGGAGCCGGAGTTGCCACAGTCTAATGCGGCTGCGGGCTGGACGAAGGAGCCGGCGGTGCCGGTGATGGAGATGGTCTTGTCCGGATTGTGGACGACGGTGGCGCCAAGGGCCTGCATGCAGGCGAGGGAGGAGCGGGGATCGGCGCCGGTCGAGAAGTTGGAGAGGCGGGTGGTGCCTTCGGCGATGCCGGCTAGCATGGCGTAGCGGTGGGAGATGGATTTGTCGCCGGGGAGAGTGACGGAGCCTTGCAGTGTGCGGGCGGGGCGGACGAGCTGAGTGGTCATTGAATCTATTTTAGGGGATGCAGTTGTCAGAAGTTGCGAGGCGACGATTGGTGCGACTGTAAGTATGGAATTCTTTCTTCGAAAGAGCAGACGCGGCGGGTGCATGTCCGCCGCGTCTTTGGTGTGAGTTGTGGAACGGGAACGATGCTAGTCGTGCTCGCCGTGATTGTCGGGGTCGTTGTCCTCGTGCCCGGAGGGAGTTAGGGAGACGCCGCGGAGGACCTCGGCGAAGTCGGCTTTGCGGATGACGGAGAACTTTTCTTTCGCTGCGATTGTGGCGTCGGTGTTGGCGATGACGTCAGTGATGGCGACCAGCCGGTTGGGGTCTGCGCCTACATCGCCGTTGCCGCTGACAGTGGAGGTGATGCCATAGATGGTGACATGGCCAGAATCGAGGGCACCGGTGATGTTCCGGATGCCGCCGGTTGCAGGCGCCCAGGGAAGGTTGGTGGCGGGGTTGTTGCCGGTGGGATAGTTGCTGATGGTGTAGGGAACGCCGAGCTCAAGGCCGGTCTGCAGCGTGTAGGCGAGGTTCCAGGTTTTGGTGGTGGAGTTGAAGATCCACTTCTGGATGCCTGCCGCGGTTTGCGCGGCGGCGTGGGCGTAGAGGGTGTTGTCGCTGGTGAAGCCGTCGCCTTCATCGGCGATGTAGAGCGTGTCGGCGTTGGCGAACCAGAGGCCGAAGGGAGCTGCGACGGGGTTTGCGGTCTTCGCAAGCGCGGTGGGGAAGCCGGCGAGGATACACATGTCGTTGGGCAGGCCGGTGGTCTGGAGTTTGGTGGGATCGAAGGCGAGGGGTGCGATGGGCAACGGTGCGCCGATAGCGGGGATGCCGACGCCCTTGGGGCAGGCAGTGCCGGTGGTGTCGACGAAGTAGACGGTGTTGACGCCGTTGCTGCCGCTGCCTTTGGTGAAGTAGACGACGTCGTTGAAGATGGTCAGGCCGCGGAAGTTGTCGTCCTTGCCGATCTTGTCGGCCTTGTCGCCGAGTTCGGTGACGGAGAAACTGGCGAGGGGAGTGGGGGCGGTGGGGTTCTGGAAGCTTTCAGGCGCGGTGGAGGGGACGATGAACTGCGCGCCCGCGCCAAGGACGATGCCGTTGGGCTGAGGATTGGCGCCGTTGCCTGCGTTGCCGGCGGTGTAGAAGAAGTCTGCGCCGTTGGTGTTGTTGAGGATGGCGGCGCGGCCGTTGTTTCCGCTGTACGCGTTGGTCTCGGTGAAGGTGAACTTGCCGTTACGATTTACGGTGGCCACGGCGCGGAGGAAATTGATGCCGACAGGATTGGAGGGATCGATGGCGGCGGGAGTGTTGGAGTTGGACGCGTCGACGGTGTTGATGGGGGCGACGTAGCCCATGAAGGTGAGGAGCTTGCCGTCGGTGGAGAGGTTGAGGGCCATCTCCGACTTAGAACTGAAGCTGGTGACGAGTTGGTTGCTGCCGGTGTGGACGTTGTTCAGGGAGCTATTGGGGACTTCGAGGCTGTTGAGGAGGGAGCCGGAGGGAGTGATTTGGTCAAGGAAGATCTTCGAGGTGACGCCGAAGGAGGCGTCTGGGATGACGTTATTGAAGACGAAGGGATAGGAGCCGTTGTTGGTGGCGGGGGCACAGGGACCGACGGTGCTGGCGCAGTTGGGAGGAAGTGCCGCGCCGATGGTTACGTTGTTGGCGTTGTTGTCGTAGACGCTCCGGGAGACGACGAGATTGCCGGGGAAGAAGCGAACGTGGGCAGCATTGTCACGGTCGTGGTCACGGTCTTCTGCGTGGGCTGCGATGTTTGCGGCGAGAGTGCCCAATGTGATGACGGCGATTCCTTTTACGAACGGGTGCCATGAGTTCTTTATCTTTGGGATCGATTGCATATTGGCTCCAAGGTGGGAAAGGTTGTTGCTGAGATATAGGAGGACAATATGCTTAATATGTTAGTAACTCGTGAATCTCGAGTGTTAGATCATTCGAGATGTCAGGTGCTTTGCTTCTTACTCATGAAGTACAACAAATATGGCGTAGTTCCTGCATTTTGTTAGTATGCGCTGCGCGATAGAAGAAGTTCGATGAGGAATAAAACCTTAAATTAAGCTTATAAAAGACAGAATACTTAAAATTACCTTAAGGCTTGACTTAGTTCTGCGTACTCTGTTTGCGGATGAACTCTGGGTCCGACGTTCCCCGGATGACCGGACGACGAAAGAGGGAGGCCACGTGAGAGTGTTTGTGTAGTATTTGGAAAGCGTTGGCCTCGGTCTGGCTACTCTCACACATTGAAAGAGGAACGATGAATCGAAGTTTGGTGCGGCTGGTTTTTGTTTTCCTGCTGGCCGGCTTGGTGATGGGCGCCGAGTTTGCGGGAGGAGCTTCGGGGAAGCCGAGTGCGTTTGATGTGAGAGAGACGACGATTGCCCAGACGCAGGCTGCGATTCGGGCGGGGAAGGTGACGTGCAGGGAGTTGGTGGAGGCTTATCGGAAGCGGGTGTTGGCGTATGACCAGACGACGCATCTGAACTCGATGATTCTGCTGAACCCGGAGGCGCTCAAGGATGCGGACCGGCTGGATGCGGAGTTCAAACGGACGCACATGCTGCGGCCGCTGCATGGGATTGTTGTGATCGTGAAGGACAACTACGACACCAAGGGGTTGCAGACTACGGGTGGGTCGTTGGCGATGAAGGGAGTTGTGCCGGCCGCGGACGCTTTTATGGTGAAGCGGCTGAGAGAGGCGGGGGCGATTGTGTTGGGCAAGTCAAATATGGCGGAGTGGGCGTTTTCGCCGTATGTGACGGAGAGCTCGATTGCCGGGATTACGCGGAATCCTTATGCGCTGGATCGGGTGCCGGCGGGTTCGAGCGGAGGGACGGCGGCGGCGGTGGCGGCGAGCCTGGGAGAGGTGGGTTTGGGGACGGATACGGGGAACTCGATTCGTGGGCCGTCGTCGCATAATGCGCTGGTGGGGATTCGGCCGACGATTGGGCTGACGAGCCGCGATGGGATTATTCCGCTGAATTATTTTGCTGATGTCGGTGGGCCGATGGCGCGGTCGGTGGAAGATGCGGCTACGGTGCTGGGGGTGGTGGCGGGGTATGATCCGGCTGATCCGATTACAAAGACGGCGGAAGGGAAGGCGGAGACGGATTACAGGAAATACCTGGTGAAGGATGGGTTGCGCGGGGCGCGGATCGGCGTGGTACGGCGGTATGTCGATGCGGAGACGGGTGATACGCAGGTTAAGGCTCTGATGGAGAAGGCGATTGCGGATCTGAAGGCACAGGGTGCGGAGATCGTGGATCCGTTTGTGATTCCGGAGTATGAGAAGTTGACGGACAAGATTGGGTGTGGGGATTTTCAGAAGGATTTGAATGCTTATCTGGCGCTGCATGCGCCGAATGCTTACTACAAGAGTCTGTCGGAGATTGTGGATTCGGGGCTGTATCTGCCGTATATCGAAGCGCAGATAAAGCGGAATGTTGCGCCGAAGACGGAGGCGCAACTGGCGCGGGGGACTTGCGTGGATACGTATCACGACGCAAAGAAGATTGCGTTTCGGGATGCGGTGCTGGCGGAGATGGAGAAAAACCATGTGGATGCGCTGGTGTATCCGACGTGGAGTAACCCGCCGCGGAAGGTGGGGGATGTCAAGAGTCCGGCAGGGGATAACAGCCAGGTGCTTTCGCCGCAGACGGGATTTCCGGCGATCACGGTGCCGATGGGATTTACGTATGACTCGCTACCGGCGGGGATGACGATTCTGGGGCGCTCGTTCAGCGAGGGGCTGCTGATCAAGTATGCCTATGCGTATGAGCAGGCTACGAAGCATCGGCGCCCGCCGGCGGGGTTTGGGCCGGTCAAGTGAACGAAGCATGATTTTTCTGCGTATGTTGACCTGACGAGGTTGCGAAGCATCCCATGTGACGTGTGATTTTGCGATGACAGATAGCGACGTTGAGACGCGGTGCGCGTCTATTGGTCTGCGACTTTATCCTGCGTTCTGAGTTAATACAGAGCGTGTAAAAACGATTGACACGACAACGGAAAGACGACGAAAAGGAAGACATATGACTCCCCAGGAACAGGTAATGATTGGCGACCTTATCGACCGGGTGCAGAAGACGCAGCTGGCGGAGAAGGACATGGATGCAGAACAGGTGCTGCAGCAGGGGATGGGGCAGAATCCCGACGCGATGTACATTCTGGCGCAGACAGTTCTGGTGCAGAAGTACGCGCTGGAGCAGGCACAGGCACAGTTGGCGCAGGCTAAGGCTCAGATTGAGGAGATGCAACAGCATCCTGAGCCGAAGCATGCGACAAGTTTTCTGGGGAGCCTGTTGGGACGAAATGAGTCGCCGGCTCCGCCGCCACCACCTCCCCCCCCGCAGGCCTATCCACAGCAGAGCTATGCGCCTGTGCAGGGTTATCCGCAGTATGCGCCGGTGGGCGGCGGGTTTGGGGCGCCGATGGGGGGAGGAGGAGGAGGGTTTCTCCGGGGTGCCATGCAGACGGCTGCGGGTGTAGCTGCGGGGGCGCTGGCCTTTCAGGGCATCGAGTCTTTGATGCATGGGTTTGGTCATGCTGCAGGGTATGGTCAGGACTTTGGGGGATTCGGCGGAGGGGGTCAGCGTCCGGTGGAGGAGGTCGTCAACAACTACTATGGCGATGACCGGGGAGAGCATGGAGGGCACGCGGTCTCAGCCGATGAGCGGGCGCTTGGGGAGCAACAGGACCGGGATTCCGGTTCGCTGGACTCGAAGAGTGACCGCGATTCGTTGTTTGGTTCGAGCGAGGATGCTGGGTCGGGCGTTGATGACGGGGATAGTAGCTTCGATGACGGCGGATCGAGCCTGGATGATTCTTCCTTCGATGATGGTGGCGGCGATTTCGGCGACGGTGGGGGGGACGACGGTGGGGGGGACGACGGAAGTTTTGCGTAGAAGAGAGATTTAGTTTGGTTGACTTTCGTTCGACCTAATGCGCTGATCGCCGATTTTCTTTTCGTGTTGTAATCTACGGGCCCCCGAAATATTATTTCGCAGGATCAGGAGACACGGAAATGAAGATCATCCACGGTGCTGTGCTGGGAGTGTTGGTGGCCGCTTCGGGGTCGCTGCATGCGGACTTTACCTATACGGAGACGACGCAGATTACCGGCGGCTCGATGCTAAGCCTGATGAAGATGGCCGGGGTCTTCAGTAAAGACGCGCGGAAGGCGGGAGAGCCTATTGTTTCAACGGTTGCGATCAAGGGCAATCGTATGGCACACATCAACCCTGACCATAGCGAGATCATCGACCTGGATGCTGAGACGATTACGACGATCGACAATTTGAAGAAGCAATACACGGTGATGACGTTTGCGCAGATGAAGCAACAGGTAGAAGCGGCTGCGGCGAGGATGAAGGAGCAGCAGCAGAAGAGTGAAGCCACGGCTCCGCAGCAGCCTTCGACCACTGACGTTAAGTTTCAGGTTCATGTGCGGAATACCGGTCAGGCTAAGGACGTGTCCGGGCTGAACACGAACGAATCGATCCTTACGATGAATATGGATGCGACGGACAAGAGTTCGGGGCAGACGGGGTCGCTGGCGATTACTAACGACATGTGGCTGGCACCGGAGATTCCGGGCTATGACGAGGTGAAGGAGTTCTACCGGAAGTATGCGCTGAAGATGGGGACGGTGTTCAGCAGTGCGATCAATCCTGCGATGCTGGCGCAGTATCAAGGGGCGAGCAAGGGAATGGCGGACATGGCGGAGGAGATGTCCAAGTTGAAAGGGACGCCGGTGCTGCAGGTGATGCGGATGGGAATGACAACGGATGGGAAGCCGCTGCCAGCGGCGTCTGAGGCTCCTCTTCCTCCGCCGCCCTCTGGGCCGGCGATGCCGAGTGCCAGTGATGTTGCGAAACAATCGGCTTCGTCTGCGATTAATAGCAAGCTGAGTGGATTTGGACTGGGTGGATTCGGGCACAAGAAGGCTGATCCCGCTCCTGCTCCACCGCCGAGCGATGCGGCCGCGGCGCAGCCGACTTCGAGCGTACTGGTCGAGACGAATACGCAGATGGGTGGATTTTCGAGAACGGTAAATGAGGTGAGTTTTGCGATACCGGCGGGATTCAAGCAGATACCGATGAAGAGCGTAGAGTAGCCGAAGCTAGTGTGATGGGTCGGGCGAGTCGAGAGCGCGGAGCACGACGATGGTCTCGTCGTCAAAGTGCGCGGTGCCGGCCTGAAACTCAGTGACGGCCTGGAGAATGGCGTCGACTGTGGATTGTGCGGTGGGGTGGTGTTGGGACTCGAGGAGTCTGGAGAGCCGCTCGTCGCCGAACATGTCACCGGTTGCGTTGACGGCGTCGACGATGCCGTCGGAGAAGAAGACGATGAGGTCGCCGGGGCGGGTGGAGAGGGTGAACTCTTCGTACTCGGCGTTGGGGAAGAGGCCGAGCGGGAAGCCCTCGGCCTGGATGGTGCGGACGCTGGGCGGCTTGGTTGCGTCAGTGTTGACCGCGACGAAGAGGGGCTGGACGGAGCCGGCGTTGGCGATCTGAAGGGTCTGGTTGCTGTCGTCCCAGATGGCCATGAGCATGGTGACGTATTGGGAGTCGAGCTTGCGCTCCTGAAGCTGGTCGTTGAGCGCGGCGAGCATGGCTGCGGGTGAGAGATGCTGCGGGGCGAGGGATCGGAGGATTCCGCTGACGAGTGCGGCGTAGAGGGCGGCGGGGGCGGCCTTGCCGCTGACGTCTCCTACGGCGATGGCGGTGCGGCCGGGACCATAGTCGAGGTAGTCGAAGACGTCGCCTCCGATGGAGCGGGCGGCGACGAACTGGGCGGCGATCTCGGCACGCTCGAGCTTCGGCGGACGGGATGGCATGAGGCGCAGCTGAACCTGACGGGCCATCTCGAGGTCTCGCTCCATGCGCTGCTCTTCCTCGTGGATGCGCTGGTAGAGGCGGGCGTTGGCGATGCTGATGGCGATTTGGGAGGCCAGGGTGGAGAGGGTGCGCTGGTGGTCCTCGTTGTAGTAGTTGACGCGCGTGTGCTCCAGGTCGAGTACGCCGATGACCTCGCCTTTGTAGACGAGGGGAACGGCGAGTTCGGAGCGAACTTCAGGGTTGGCTTCGATGTAGCGGGAGTCTTTGCGCACGTCGGGAGCGAGAACGGGTTCGCGAAGCTGGGCGGCGGTGCCGATGAGGCCTTCGCCGAGAGCGATGATGCGTTCGCGGATGACGCGCTCACCGAAGCGGGAGGAGAAGCTGTGTTCGAAGTGCTGGGTGCGGTCATTCCAGAGGAGGATGCTGAACATCTGGAAGTCGATGACACGCTTGAGGAGGTGGGCGATGCGCTCGAGGAGATCGTTGGGATCGAGGATGCTGGTGATTTCGCGTGAGATGTCGTTGAGGACGCTGAGGGTCTGGGCCTGGCGAGAGACGCGGGTGTAGAGGCGGGCGTTCTCGATGGCGATGGCCATGCGGGAGGCGACGAGCTCGAGGAGGCGCTGGTGCTCGAGGGTGAAGTAGGCGGGGGTTTCGGACTGGAGATCGACGACGCCGATGACCTTGTTCTTGACGACGAGCGGGACGGCGAGCTCGGATCGGACGTTGGGGTTGACGTCGATGTAGTTGTCGGTCGTGGCGACGTCTTCGACGAGGAGGGATTGGCGCTGCAGTGCAGCCTGGCCGACGATGCCGCGGCCGAGTTTGATGCGCATGCGCTCGACTTCGCTGGTGTGGCCGATCTGGAAGCGCATACGGAGGTCTTCGGAGCGGTCGTTCAGGAGGAGGATGGCGAAGATTTTGTAGTCGATGACGGCGCGGACGAGGTCGGCGACACGGTGCATGAGGGTGTTGAGGTCGAGGGTGGTGTTGAGGGCGTCGGCGAGCTTGTGGAGGAAGTTGACCTGGAGGGGCTCGACGCGAATTTTGGGGTCGGCGGCGTGGGGATGAAAGAGTACAGGCGCGGTGGGGCGGTAGTCCCCTTCGAAGCTGTGTTCGGCCGGGGCAATCTCGGGGGAGGCGGGTTTAGCGATCTGCGGCTTGTTGGGTGGAGGCATTCTGCGCTGCGATGATCTTACCGGGTGGGGTGAGGTTTGGGGAGTGTCTCGTGGAGCGACGGGCTTGAGTTATTGCTGGACAACGTTCGGTTAGGAGATGAAAGCGGTTCGCGCGTAGCGCGAATAACCCGCCCTTCACGGTGAGGCTGTGAAGGATGGGGCACCCGGACTTGTGGGGCGCCCACGTTTGTGTGTGGAGAGGCTCTAGTAGCCTGCGGCGGGGGCAGCGTGGTCGGCGGCCTGGCCGGCTAGTTCGGCTACGATTTTGACGCTGGCGCTGGCTCCGATGCGGGAGGCTCCGGCGTGGAGCATGGTGGTGGCGTCGGCGAGGGAGCGGATGCCTCCGGAGGCTTTGACGCCGGCGCGGGTTCCGGCTACTCCGCGGAGAAGGGTGATGTCGTCGGCGGTGGCGCCACCGGTGGAGAAACCGGTGCTGGTTTTGAGGAAGTCGGCCCCGGCAGAGAGGGCGATCTCGGAGGCACGGAGTTTTTCTTCGAAGGTGAGCAGGCAGGTTTCGAGGATTACTTTGACGATGGCGCCCTGGGCGTGGGCGAGTTCGACGACGCCGCGGATGTCCTGGCGGACGGCTTCGTAGTCGGCGGACTGGCCGGATTTGAGGAGGCCGACGTTGAGGACCATGTCGACGTCGTGTGCGCCCTGTTTAAGGACGCGAGTGGTTTCGTCGCGCTTGGAGGCGGAGAGGGTGGCACCCAGGGGGAAGCCGATGACTACACCGACGGGGACACCGGTGCCGTTGAGGGCAGCTGCGGCGAGGGAGACCCAGGTGGGGTTGACCATGGCACAGGCGAATCGGTGCTCGGCGGCCTCGTGGCAGAGCTGGAGGACCTGGGTACGGGTCGCGTCGGGCTTGAGGAGGGTGTGATCGAGGACCGCGGCGAGGTTTCGGGGGGAGGAGAGGGTATGGGCGGCGAAGGCGGCTGCGTCGAAGTGTTCGGGTCCGTTGGGAAGAGGATCGGAGATGGACAACGTGTTCAAAATCTTTGCTCCTTCGGCGAGGGAACGGCCGCCGCGTTACTTTCTATCACACTGAGGTAAGGACTGGTTGAAGGGGTCACCCCCTACCCCGTAAGAATGGCGTAAAGTATTCATTCTTTGATGGTTGGCAGGGTACTTCCGGGTCTGGGCCTGGGGTCGAAGTCCAAATGGAATAGTTGAGACGGGGGAAGGTGTCGCTGCCGGAAGGTCCACTCTGTCAAGTTTCTCTACCTTCATTTTATTGGATGCGAGGAGGGGCTGAGGGACTCGGGGGGCGGAACACCTTTCGGGTGAGGTACTGGTGGTGCGACGGTCGACCGGAGCGTCGGTTTTTGCCGCGCTGATTCGATCTTGCGGTGAGGACATCCAATCGATTGATGAGCGATCGATTGAAGGATGGTTTGCGGCTTTCCGTGCTGGATCAGTCGCCGATTTCGGCAGGAAGTACGCCGGGGCAGGCGTTGCAGAACTCGATTGAACTGGCGAGGCTGGTGGATGGGCTGGGTTATACGCGGTTCTGGATGTCGGAACACCACGCGATGGATACGCTGGCGTGTACGGCTCCGGAGGTGATGCTGGCCCGGATTGGGGCGGAGACGAAGCGGATTCGGATTGGGTCGGGCGGGATCATGCTGCCGCACTACACGCCGTTGAAGGTGGCGGAGTGTTTTCGGATGCTGCATGCGCTGTATCCCGGGCGCGTTGATTTGGGGATTGGGCGCGCGCCTGGCGGTGGACCGGTGGAGGCGCTGGCGTTGAAGCGAGAGCGGAAGACGAGGATGCCGGATGATTTTCCGGAGCAGGTGACTGAGTTGCTTGCGTTTCTGGGGCATGATTTTCCCGCGGGGCATCCATTCGCGGGGATCCGGGTTTCGCCGGAGATGCCGGGCGGGCCGGATGTGTGGATGCTGGGATCGAGTATGTGGAGTGCGGCGGCGGCGGTGGAGTTTGGGCTGCCATATTCTTTTGCCCATTTTTTCAGTCCGGTACATACGCGGGCGGCGATCGAGACGTACCGGCGGGGATTTACCGCGAGTGCCTACCGGAGTGCGCCCGAGGCTACGGTGGCGGTTGGCGTGATCTGTGCGGAGACCGAGGAGGAGGCGGAGTTTTTGTCTTCGAGCGTGAGGCTGCTGCAGCGGAGGATTCGGCAGGGAGACAGGAGGCCAGTGGCTTCGCCTGAGGATGCGGTGCGGGAGATAAAACTGCTTGGGGCGATGTCGATGGAAGAGGGAGAGTGGCCGCGGTATTTTGTGGGGACGCCTTCGCTGGTGAAGACGCAATTGGAGGAGATGGCTTCGGAGCTGGGGGTTGCGGAGCTGATTGTGAATACGATTGTGTGGGACCAGGCGAAGCGGCTGCGGAGTTATGAGCTGCTTGCCGGAGTGTTCGGGCTGAGAGACGATGTGGGCTGTACGACCAGTACAGTGCAGACGCGAGGTGAGTCCTGAAGATTCCTGCCATGTATCTTGAACTTCTGAAGGAGCTGGACAGGACTAATCTTGAAGTTGGCTATGGTGGAGTCAATCTATTCCAAAGGGACGAGATTGCCTCAAGGCAAGTTGGCTATTCGATTACATCGGATGGTAAAAAACTTTCAGGGCTAAATGATGGAGATTGGAAGCCGAGTTGGCTTGCTATTGGTTATGAAATTGCGCTGGGGGACCCGTTATTCATCGATGTGGAATTACCGTCATCACCGGTGATGACTGCCATGCATGGTGAGGGCGCATGGAGGCCTGAGATTATTGCTTCAAATCTAGAAGGCTTCTTTTCGATCCTTGGACGGCTTGCTGAAATCGTTCGAGTGGGCAATTGGCCTGTCACTGCCAAGGAGCAGGATGAATTTCTCAACGAAGTGAACCGCTCGAAAGGCGACAACGCGACAGATGTATTTTGGCGTATGCAAATTGGTCTAGAGGAATAGGCGGGTTGAATCGGATTGCCCCGTGAATAGAGAGCATACCCCAGGGGCTAAAGCCCCCGATTTTTTAATTGATTGTGAGAGCCAAGGCTGAAGCCTTAGCCTACCTAGAAGCAACAGCGCAGACCTTCCTGGAGTCAAGAGCGTGGCCTACCCAGAGTGGCGAAACAACGCTTGACACGGCGGGCGGTGAAGATTACAAGGGCATTTTCAGCTAGAGATCGACCGCTAATGCGTGGGAAGGCTCCATGTTTGGTTCAGTGGTTCTGGATGTCGCGATTGGGATGGCGTTTGTTTATTTGCTGATGAGCCTGATTGCGTCGGTGATTCAGGAGTTGCTTGCTACCTTTATGCAGCTTCGGGCGGCGAATTTGGAGAAGGGTCTTCACAGCTTGTTTTCGGGCGACTCGATTGGCTCCGAGATGGACCTGGTGAACAGCATCTATGACCATGGCCTGGTGAGGGGGCTCTACTCCGACCCGAAGAAGGACAGCGGTAAGCTGCCGAGCACGTTTCGCAAGGTGATGAATTGGGTGCGGACGATGATGCGGCGGGTGATTGGCATCAGTGCAGACAAGCCGCTGACGATTACGTCCGATCCGCTGCTTCTGCCTTCTTATATTCCTTCGCGGACGTTTGCGCTGGCGTTGATCGACATTCTGAATGCGAACAAGAAAGAGGGAGCGGAGGCGATGGCCTCGATCAAGGAGGCTCTTGCGACGCACAACAACAAGGCGGCGCAGGCTTTGCTGACGCTGGCGATCGATGCGAAGGGGGATGTGGTTGCGTTTCAGAGGAACCTGGAGCAGTGGTACAACGACGCGATGGACCGGGTGTCGGGCTGGTACAAACGGTACACGCAGAGAGCGTTGATTGTGATTGGGCTTTTGCTGGCGATTGCGCTGAACGTGAGTTCGGTGAGGGTGGCGAGGACACTTTGGCTGGATCGAGATGCGCGGCAGGCCATGGTGAATTCGGCGGGAAACTATGCGAAAGAGCATCAAACGCCGGGTGCTGCGGCGACAACGGATCCGGTGAAGCTCAGGGAGCAACTGCAATCGGATGTGAATGTGTTCAGCGACGTGACGACGTCTGCGCTGTTGCCGTTGGGATGGAAAGAGTCCTGGCACTCGTATGAGAGCTATTTTGAAAGGACTCCGAAGGATGCGACGTTCACTGGGATGACGGTGCTGGCGGGGTGGATTGTGACGGCGCTGGCGATTTCGTTTGGCGCGCCGTTCTGGTTCGATACGCTGAACCGGTTTATGGTAGTGCGGAGTACGGTGAAGCCGCAGGAGAAGAGCACGACGGAGAAGGCTAAGGGGTAGGGCGAGTTTGGGTGGGCCGAAGGAGAACAAACAACTGCCAGAGCTGGCTGGGAGATGTTTTGCATCCCACCCTTCGCGATGAGACTGCGAAGGATGGGGCAACCGATCGTTTGTGGCTGGTTGTGATAGGAGCGGCAGCAGCAGAAGCAGATCCCTGCGGGATGACAACCAAAAAACGGGGAGCGTTGCTAGTGGCCGGCGACTTCGGCGGGGAAGATGCGGATGTCGTCTACGCCGCGGTAGCGCTCGGCGTAGTCCATGCCGTAGCCGATGACGAACTGGTTGGGGATCTTGAAGGCTACGTAGTCGGCTTCGATGGGGACGAGGCGGCGCTCGGGTTTGTCGAGGCAGGTGGCGATTTTCAGTGAGGCGGGTTTGTGCTGAAGCATGAGGCCGCGGAGGTAGCTGAGGGTGAGGCCGGTGTCGAGGATGTCTTCGACGATGATGACGTGCTTGCCCTCGATGGGGTTGTCGATGTCTTTGATGAGCTTGACGGCGCCGGAGGAGACGCGGGCGCGGCCGTAGCTGGAGACGGCGACGAAGTCGAAGGTGTTGTCGACGCCGATGGCGCGGGCGAGGTCGGCGAGGAAGATGGCAGCGCCTTTGAGGACGCCGATGAGGACGACGGACTTGCCTGCGTAGTCTCGGCGTGATTTGTGCGCCGATTTCGCGAGTGCGGTCGGCGATCTGCTGTTTGGAGATGAGGATTTCCATTCCTGCGGCAGGAGGAAAGACAGGAGTACTTGTCGACATAAGGATAGCGTAACGCGAGTGGGGGGCGAAGGGAAAGCGTAGCTATACTTAAACGAGCGAGGATTATGTTTCCCTATATCGATATTGGCCCGGTGCATTTGGGTACGTTCGGGTTGTTGTTGTGGTTGGCGGCAGTGGCGGCGACGGTTGTGCTGCATAAGAATTTTGTGCGTAACGGCGTCGATGCGGACGCGCTGAGCGTGGTGGCGTTTGTTGTGATCACGGGTGTGATCGGTGCGAAGACGTGGCATGAGTTGCAGGATGTTTACAACTTGAAGCGTGCAGTTCAAATGATGGGTGCGCCGGGGTGGAAGCATCCGTTCGACGTGCTGATGGAGTTTCTGCACTGGTTCCAGGCGGGGTTTGCGTGGTTTGGCGGGATGCTGGCCGGGATCGCGATGCTGATGTGGCAGGGGCGACAGGCGAAACCGGAAGGGCTGACGGGGTGGAGGGCTGCGGTGCGGATGCTGGATCTGGCGGCTCCAGCGGCGGCGGTTGGTTATGGTGTGGGGCGGATTGGATGCTTGACCTCGGGGGATGGAGACTACGGGATCAACACGACGCTGCCGTGGGGTGTGCATATGGCGAAGAATGCGCTGGTGCCGCCGACTCCGCCGGACGCGCTGGTTCAGCCTACGCCGGTGTATGAGTTTTTATTTTCGCTGGCGCTGGCGTGGGTGTTGTGGCGGCTGGGAGCGAAGACGAGGCCAATTGGCTGGTTGACGGGTTTGTATCTGGTGCTGAGTGGAGCGGGGAGATTTCTGGTGGAGTTTGTGCGGGTGAATCCGCGGCTCTACTGGGGGATGAGCAATGCGCAGGTGGCGGCGCTGATTTCGGTTGTGGTGGGAGTGGTGGTGATGGCGGTGGCGCGGCGGCGAAGCGTGGTGGCGGCGCCGGTGATGGAGGCGAGTTCGTAGAGTGGCTACGAACTCACCTGTGATTTGAGGCTTAGGGTTTTGCGGCCATCTCTTCGCGGAGGGGTTGCTGTGGGGCGGCGAAGAAGGCCGTGGAGATGAGGCCGCCGATGATTGCGCCGATTATGGGCGCTACCCAGAAGAGCCAGAGTTGGCCGAGTGCCCAGCCGCCGACGAAGATTGCGGGGCCGGTGCTGCGGGCGGGGTTGACCGATGTGTTGGTGACCGGGATGCTGATGAGGTGGATCAGCGTGAGGCAGAGGCCGATGGCGATGGGGGCGAAGCCTTTGGGGGCGCGCTCGTCGGTGGCGCCGAGGATGACGAGGAGGAAGAAGGCTGTGAGGAGCACTTCGATGAGGAAGCAGGCGACGAGCGAGTAGTGCTCGGGGGAGTGGTCGGCGTAGCCGTTGGAGGCGAATCCGCCGGCGAGCGAGAAGGTGGAGTTGCCGCTGGCGATGAGGTAGAGAACTCCGGAGGCGCAGATCGCTCCCAGCAACTGGGCGATGATGTAGGCGGGGAGCTCGGATGCGGGGAAGCGCTTGGCAGTGACGAGGCCGATCGAGACGGCGGGGTTCAAATGGCAGCCGGAGACGTGGCCGATGGCGAAGGCCATGGTGAGGACGGTGAGTCCGAAGGCGAAGGCGACGCCGACGTAACCGATACCCAGGTGAACGCCTGCGGCGAGGACGGCGCTACCGCAGCCGCCGAAGACAAGCCAGAAGGTGCCGAAGAATTCGGCTGCTGCACGTTTTGAGATTGGCATGGGGGATCTCCTCTTTCCGTATAGTTCATGGTCTCTGATTCCAGAAACGAGATTACGGCGGTGCATGGGCCCCAAAGGATGGCGGAAGTTTAGCACGATCCTGTTGCCGATCGCCGTGCGGGAAGGCTCATTTTCAAAATGATTTTTTTGTTGTCGTGTGATTCGACGCGAAGGGATGGAGATCGTTTTCCTAGCAAATTTCGTAGTGGCGTGCTGTCGAAGATTATGCGTTGCGCAATGCGTGATTGGATTTCATCACGCGGAGCTTTAAGTGCCTAGTGATCCGCACCTATTGCTATTAACAGTATTGGATGACGTCAGGTTCAGAGGCGTTTGAGGTAGGCTTTGGCGGCTTCGAGATCGGGGAAGAGGCGCTCTTCGGCCTGGAACTCGCGGGAGTGGACGCAGCGGCGACCGGCTTTGACGCGAACGGGATGCTTGAGGTGGAGCATCTCGTGGTAGAGGAGATATTCGATCGCGCAACGCGGGGTGTCGGGGCGATCGAAGACGCGGCTGACGACAATTGTGTTGTGTGCGGCGTCGTAGTGGCCGAGCATGCGGCGGGCGTGGTGGGCGCTCCAGGTGAGGGTGGGGCGGCCGAGTAGGCCGTGGAAGAAACGGGTGTTGAGGGATTCGAAGACTTCGTCGAGATCGTAGTGGTGGCCGGCGGATGTGAAGAGGCGCTTGCGGCCGCGAGTCTGACGGATGTGCTCGGCTTGTTTGGAGACGGCTTCGGAGGAGACGTGGCGGCGGTAACGGTCAGCGTGGATGCGGGCGATGGGTTTCTTGTAGAGCTTGGCGAGGAGGATGTGGGCGATGGCGTGATGGACGGTGTCGGGTGCGGGTTCGAGGAGGTCGGAGAGGCGGACGTTGAGGCGGCCTTCGCGGAGGCGGATGGTGGTGTTGAGCGAGGTGAAGCGGCGGAAGCGGATGTCGAGCGCGGGGATGGGGGCGCGGGGACGGAGTTCGCGATACTCATGCTCGAAGATGGCTACGAGCGAGGTGGATGCGGGGATTTTTTTGGCCCGGGGCCTTTTGGGTTTGGGCGGATGGAGCGTTGTTGTGGGGAACTCGTGGAAGAGGGTTGGAGGAGGTGCGGGGGACGGCGAAAAGACCTGCAGGAACTGACGCAGGGGTGATGGGCCGGGATGCTTCGGTGTGGTCAGGGTCTTGTCCTTGTCTTTTGCCGGTTCGGTTAACGATTGGTACAAGATGATTTTATAAGAGCGCGGGTTGCTGGATGGGAGAAGCGAGTGTGGATGCAACTGCGAATACAACAGTAATGCAGGCCCTTCGACCGCGTCGTTCGCAAAGTGCGTGAACGACTTCGCTCAGGATGACAGGTTCTGGGTGAGGTCAAGGGATGGAAAAATTGGGTTACGCTACACTTCATCCACTACAATTTCGCTCGAATCCACAAGACGTTGAGGATTACACCGGCAATGGCCGCTGGGCTATCCGATCACGTTTGGAACTATGAAGAAATTGCAGCGCTGGCAAGCTGAGAAGGAGATGAGATGAAAGCTCTTGACCCTCAAAGGTTACGCATCGTTTTTTATTACCTTCTTTCACTACTGTTTATGGCTGCTTTTTTTGTGGAAAAGTATATGAAGGCCCACATGGGAGTTAGGTTGCCAACCGGCCTAGGGGCGGCTCTCTTTACGCTTTTAGGACTCCGCGGTCGCTATAACCTGACCGATTGAAACTGAGACACTACCAAAAATCGAGAGAGGCAGCGGCTGGTCTTTGGATTTTTCGCGCGAAGATCAGGTTGACGTGCTGTAGTCGGCGATGAGTTTGGCTAAGGGTGCGCGGGTCTGTTGGTATTTGGGGTTGTCGGCGAGGTTGGTTAGCTCCATCGGATCGGCGTGGACGTCGAAGAGCATGGCTCCGTTTGCGGCATCTTTACCGAACTCGGCGTAGCGAAATTGTTCGGTGCGGACGGCAGTGCCGTGGACGGTGGCTCCGTCTTCGCTCCAGATGCTGAAGGCGGGTTGCGTCCATGGGGCGCGTGGGTTGTTTAGGAGCGGCGTGAGGCTCGCGCCTTCGATGCCGGCGGGGACTTCGAGATTACAGAGTTCGGCGAGGGTGCGGTAGATGTCGAGCGACTGGACGATGCGTGTGGAGGAGCGGCCATTGCCGTGAGCTCCGGGCGTATGGATGATGAGCGGGATGCGGGTTCCGTTTTCGAAGAGAGAGCCGGCCTTTGACCACTTTCCTTTTTCGCCGAGTTGATAGCCGTGGTCGGCTACGAAGACAACGGCGGTGTCGTTGCGCAGGCCGAGTTTGTCGAGATGCGCGAGGACGCGGCCGAGATTCCAGTCGGCCCAGGAGATGGAGGCGAGGTAGGCGCGGATGACCTGCTTTGATTCGAACTCGGAGGCGCCGCGGCCGATGAAGAGGTCGGCGTTGCGCATGCGGATGGCGGCTTTGGGAAAGCCTTCGGGCACGGTGGGCCAGGCTGCGAAGTCGGGTGGAAGCTGGATGTCGTCGGCGTTGTAGAGATCGAAGAAGCGTTGCGGAGCGGTGGGTGGGCTGTGGGGTTTGGAGAATCCGCAGCCGATGAAGAAGGGCTTGTCGGGATAGTCTTTGGCGCACTGGTCGAGGTAGGCGATGGCGCGGTCGGCCACCATGTGGTCGCCTGCGCCTTCACCATCGCCTTCGAGGATGAAGATCTGGTCGGAGTGGGCGGAGCGCTCGTTGTCGGCAGGTAGGACGGGCAGAACGCCGTCGGGCATGGGGATGCGGGCGTGCGGGATGTTCAGAGGCTTACCGGACTGCGTGGGGTGCATGGATTCGACGTCGCCGTCGAAGTCGGTCCAGGCTTTGTGATCGTCGAGGCCGGCGTGGAAGAGCTTGCCGCTGCGTAGTGTGGTGTAGCCGTGTTCTCGGAAGAGCTGCGGGAGGGTGATCCAGTCGGGGTGAAGGTTGCGAACGCTGGTGCTGTTGCCGAGGACCTTGGTGGTGTGGGGCGGATGGGCGGTGAAGAGCGACGAACGCGAGGGATTGCAGAGAGGGAACTGGCAGTAGTTGCGATCGAATCGGACACCTTTTGCGGCGAGGGCGTCTATGTTGGGACTGTGGGAGTGGAAGCGGCTGTTGTAGCAGGCGAGCTCGGGACGCATGTCGTCGGACATGAAGAAGAGGACGTTGAGCGGGCGCTTGCGGGAGTGAGTGGCAGGGGATTTGTTCGGGGCGGGTGCGGTGGTCTGGGTCGCGGTTTGAGCCACGGAGGGAAGCGTTGTTGCGAGTGCGGCTCCGGCGGCTTTGGCGAGGAAGGTTCTTCGGGTGGTGGTTGTGGCCTTGTCGTCTTCCGGAATGCTCATCAGAGGTTGGTTCCCTTGGGGGAATAATTTCAGTAATGGTTTGACGAGTCAAGGTCGCGCCTGGACGCAGCGGAAGCCGATGTTCGAGGTGGCACTGTCTGGAGTGTTTGAGGTGCGGGCGGCTACGCGGTAACGGTTGCAGTAGGAGGCGTGGCAGAGGAAGGAGCCTCCCTTCATGACTTTGGTTTCTCCGGTGGCGGGGCCGGTCGGGTCGTCTTGCGGAGCCGTGGTGAAGGCGGTGTGGAACCAGTCGGAACACCACTCCCACACATTGCCGGTGATGGAGTACAGGCCGTAGGGATTTGGTGGGAAGCTGTCGACGGGGCAGGCTCCGGCGAAGCCGTCTTCGGCGGTGTCGATGCGGGGGAATTCGCCTTGCCAGATGTTGCAGAGGTGCTGGATGCGGCCAGTAGGCCGCCCATCGGGAGTGAGTTCATCCGGCGTCAGCTCGTCGCCCCAAGGGTAGAGCTTTTGTTCGAGGCCGCCGCGAGCGGCGTACTCCCACTGGGCTTCGGTGGGAAGGGATTTGCCGGCCCATAGGGCGTAGGCTGCGGCGTCATTCCAGGAGATGTGGACGACGGGGTGGTTGGGGCGGTCGGCGATGTGCGAGCCGGGGCCTTCGGGATGGAGCCAAGATGCTCCAGGGACCTTGCACCACCAGGGAGCGGCGGCGACGGTGTCTTCGACGAGTTCGTTGAGGCGCTCGGGCGGGATGTGGGCCCAGAAGACGAAGGACCATTGGAAGCGCTCGGATTCGGTGAGGTAATTGGTGGCGGAGACGAAGGATGTGAAGTCGCGGTTGGTGACGGGGTAGGTGTCGATGGTGAAGGGCGAGAGGGAGACGGGGCGGACCGGGCCTTCGCTGTCGGCGGGGAAGGCGTGGACGTAGTCGGTGCCCATGAGAAAGGTGCCGCCGGGGAGCGAGATGACGGGGCGAGAGGGACCGTGGGTTGTGGTGATGGGGGCAGCGAGTTGGGGTTTTGGGGCCGCGTCGTGTTTCGCTGCGGGCGAGCAGCAAGAGGGTTTCCTGGTGTTTTCGTTTTGGGTTGGGTCGCTCATGACTAGCTCTGAATAAGGCTAGAGCATTTTTGTTGTCTGAGGGCCAAGGTCAGCGGGGGACTTCGTGGGTTGGTGCGTTCGCAGGCTCCTTGTCGGGAGGGTGAGCGGCGAACCAGGTCTTTTGATCTTCGATCAGGTGGGAGGCTTCTTCGCGGATGTCACGAATGGCTTCGAGGGCGAGCTTGCGGGAGAGGTCGTATACCGGGTTTTCGGGTGGCGTCTTGATGTTAGAGGACCAGCGCTCGGTGGCGTCCAGAAGCTTGGGCAGGACTTTGCGGAGGTCTTTGTGATGGGGACCGTAGTCATCGAGGTTGTCGTTGAGTTCGTCGGCGATGTTAGTGAACTGCTCGAGGAGGTCGTGGGTATCCTCTTCGCGGCCGGGCCTACGGGGATGGGCGAAGAGGTCCTGGATCTTCCTGTTGCGCGCGTCGAGGAGTTTGATGAAGACGAGGACGCGATCGCTTGGGAAGTAGGCGGAGTCGCGGAGTTGCTCGACCTCGCCTTCAGAGAGGGAGTTGTCGCTGCGCTGGGCGTGGAGGGGCGAGATGAGGGTGAGGAGGACTAAGGCGAGAGGGAGCCGACGGGGCATTGAGTGCTAGTGTCTTAGTGTTTCATGACTTCGGCAAGTAGTTCGTCATGGACCTTATCGAGTTGCTGAAGGGTTGCCTTGAGGGTGTCCTGATCTTCTCCGGAGGCTCTGCGGAGATATTCGCCGAGACGATAGGTGGTGTGGCGCATAAGCATCTCGGCATTCTTGATGCGCTTGCTGTTGCTGGCGAGATCCATGTGGATGAGCTGCGCGTAATGGTTGACCTTCTTAAGAGAGTCACTGGCCTTGTCGATGTCGCCGCTGAGCATCTGCTTGCCGGCAATCTCGGTCATGGTGTGGACGAGTTCAGTGTAGAGAAAACACTGGTCGCGGGGGCCGGCCTGCTGGGCTCGGATTTCGAGCTGGGCGAGGGCTTGAGCGTCGGGGAGATTGCTGTCAAAGGAGGGGGCATGCGCGAGGGCGCAAGGTGCCACGGCCAAAGACAGAGGAAGAAGAACTGCAGCGAAACGAAGAGCTAATTTCATAACGCACCTCGAGGGAGCGCTTACTTACTTCATGTGTTCAAGAGTGATGAGGCGGTGGCGGGCCTCCCACTCCTCGTCCGGGAACTGCCCATTTGCCACGGAGAGGAACTGTTTATACAGGTCGATTGCCTGTTTCGTGTGGTGCAATTTGTCGTGTGCCGTTGCCTCCAAGAACAACGAGCTTGCTGAATTGGCAAGTACTGTACCACGTAATGTTAGCGCTTGCAAGGTTACGTTGGGGTTATTGTTGGCAGAGGCGGCGAAGGCGAGGTGGCTGGCGGCGTTGCCGAGGTCCTCTTTGGTGGGGAAGGCGGAGGGATCGGCAACGGCGCGCTTGAGGATGGCTTCGGCTTCGGCGTAGTTCTTGAGGTGAATGAGGGTGTCGGCGTAGTCGTCGAGGAGGGTGGGGTCTTTCGGGGAGGCGGCGACGAGCGCGGCATATAAACGGGCTGCCTCGTCGTACTGCTGGTTGCGGCTGTAGAGGCGGGCGAGGAGGCGGGTGAGGGCGGCGTCGCCGGGGTTGGCGGTGTGGAGCTTTTGAACGATAGGGAGGGCCTGAGCGGTTTTGCCCTGCTTGTCGTAGAGGCTGGCGAGCTGGGCGTTGAGGGTTGGATTGTCGGGATCTTTGGCGAGGGCGGCGGTGAGCAGGGTCTCGGCCTGATCGGGCTTCTGTTGGTGCAGCAGGAGATGGGTGAGGGCCGCGGTGGCGTCGTGGTTCTGGGGGTCGGTTGTGAGGAGGCGACGGTAGGCGGCTTCGGCGGCGGCCAAGTCGCCGGATGCTTCGGCGAGTTCGCCGGAGAGGAGGATGTCTTCGGGAGTTTCGGGGGAGAGCTTGAGAGCCTGGAGGAGTTCGTCGCTGGCGGCGGCGGGGTTGGCGGTTTGGTCGATGCGGGCGAGGGCGCGGTAGGCGCGGGCCTTGAGGAGGGGGTTGTCGGTGGTGAGGGTGGTGGCCTCAAGGAGTTCGGCGTGGGCGGGGGCGAGTTTGCCGTTGCGGGCGAGTAGTAGGCCGAGGGCGAGATGGGGGTCGAAGAATTTGGGGTCGGCGGCGATGGCGCGGCGGTAGGTGGCCTCGGCGGTGGCGGTCTGGGATGAGGTTTCGGCGAGGGCGTCCTGGGTGGAGGCGAGGTCGTAGAGGAGGTGGGCGTCTTTGGGATTTTTCTCAGTGAGGGTGGTGAGGAGCTTCAGGGCGGTGGGGTAGTCGTGTTTATCGAGGGCTTCGTTGGCCTGGGTGAGGAGGGGGTCTTGTTTTTGTTGTTGGGGCTGGGTCGTGTCGGTGGTGCCGGCGGGGAGTTGGGCGTAGGTGGGAGCCGTCGCGAAGAGGAGGGCCACTGCGAGGAGAATGCAGTGACATGATCTGAACGTGGCGCTCTTTGCAGAACAACATACCCCAGGGACTAAAGCCCCTCTTTCTTTGGAGGGCTGAGAGGCCCAAGGCTGAAGCCTTGGGTTACCTAGAAGCGAAGGCGGAAGCTTCGGCGTACCTAGGGGCGCTGGCCGAAGTCCTGGGGAACTTGGAAACGATGGCCGAAGGCATGAGTGGTGTTGAGATTGGTGTGTCGTCTTCGGCATCGTGGTACTCCCCTCCTATCTTAAAGCGTGCAAAGTCTTCCAACGAAAATGTTTAGGTCGGTACTTCGGTCGCGCGTTAAGTGCGGAAGCCCGGCCTGGAATTGGCCGGGCTTCAATCGCTTTCCTGTTTATAAGGATAACAGGCGCGTCAAGCGTTGGACTGTGGAAAGGCGTCGAGGTTAAGGACGCATCCGGTAAGCCAGAGGTCGACAAGTTGCTCACCGAGAGCGAGGCGCGAGCACAGAGCGCCGCAGTAAAACCCATGCCAGAAGAGAGCACAGGACCAGCGTTAGCAACATCAGTTCGAGAGCGCGCAGGAAGAAGTAATCGATGAGACCGCGCTCCCTCGTGTCGAGGTCCTGAATGGCCCTCTTGCTGATCTCCTCGAATTCCTTCATCACCGCTATTTCCTGGCCACGAAGCACCTCCATTGCTGCTCGTCGTTCCTCACGAATCTCTGCGGTTGTGGCCAGTCGTTCGCCATGCACGGCATCCATGGTGGCAATTCTCTCCTGCTGCAAGGCATACAGGGTTCTCAAGATCTCTTCCCGGAGAAAGGCCTGTGCGGACAACCGCTCGCCATCAACATCCGCCTTAAACGCCTTGCGTGTCTGGTCCACAAGTCCGGGCATCAGCCCTATGTTGTCTGAAATCTTCGCGGCGCTATCTGAAAGCAACGCCAGGTTGGACATACCGGCGCTAATTTGCGGGTCATGCGTGAAATCCGTGAGCAAGAGTTCGGCTTGCCAGCGCGCCTGTTTGGGGAGGTAAACGTTATAGGAATCCAGGCGGGCCGTAAAGTCGCCCAACCCCTCCGCCAGCGTCTTGATTGAGGTTGTCATTCCCAAATCAGATTGTTCAACCTTCCGGATTACATCTGGATCGGCCGACTGACGGCCTGTCAGACTGGCCTGTATGGGATGTGCCTCCGCCCAGGCGCCGACTCTCTGACGCAAATCGGCCACATTGGCCGTAGGCGCACCCAGCCGCACAAGCTGCTCCATCTCGGCGTCCATGTTTCTTAGCGTCTCGGCGACAACTGGATAGGACTCACCGAATTTCTGTTTCACGGCCGGCCGTTCCATATACGCTGTCATTTGGTAAAGGAACGCCCATGTGTCGAGAACCGCTGCGACAGGATCCGTGTTCAACAAGGATGTCTGCATAACCGGAATCGCCTCGGTCTTCCATACCAGCGCCTGTCTCTGAGTGGCGGGCGAGGGCGATTCCGAAATAATTCGGTCAGCCGCGACCTCTATCTCCGCCGAATAAAGCGCCAACATCGATTGATTCCGCGAACTCAGTTCCGGCGCGGTCGACTGCACATTCTTTGTCGACTTTATCGAAGAGGCTTTTCTGGTGCTGTTTCCAGACAGACACCCCTGGGCCAGCAGTGCCAAGCCACAAGCCGCGCAGCTAAACAATTGAGCAACTCGAATAGATGTCTTTGCGTGTTGACTCTGCCGTAACATGGCACACCCCCATGTCTGAAAAACTTCCGCTGTCACTGGAATAGTGACGATTCGCTAAAGCGCGGATATTGAAACTACTAGCAGAAACAGGAAGACACCACAGCAACAAATCCGAACGGATTGTATCCTATCCCATTCGCGTTCAAGGTAAGCCAGTGGTACAATCGCCCCGGGTATCACGGCCTTCAGGATGCACGCGAGAAACTGCATTTATCTTTGTTCCACTCTCCGACAATGAGCGGGAACCGTCTCTCCAATCCCACACTGGAGTCGTCGCGTGAAAAATCTCCTTAAATTTTCCATGGGTCGGATAATCGCCGGCCTTCTTGTCCTCGCACCGGTTTACCTCGCCTGTCTGCTTCTGCTCAAAGCAATGAAGACAATCTTGAACCTGATGGCGCCTGTGGCAAAGGTGCTTCCGAAATCAGTCCCCGCTGAAAATCTCATTGCGCTCATCCTCGTGTTGGTCGTTTGCTTTTTTGTTGGGCTTGCGGTTCGCACACGAATGGGACGGGCGATTAAGAATCGCCTGGACAGGTCGGTTTTTCAGAAGATTCCCGGTTACTCGCTCTTGCGAAGTTTTACGCAACGACTGGCGGGAGAGACGCAGGACAAAGCCTGGGATACGGCGCTGATCGAGATTGAGGATGCGCTTGTTCCCGGATTCATCATTGAAGAGCTTGTCGATGGACGTTTCACGGTCTTTGTCCCTTCGGTGCCTACGCCGATGGCTGGAGCGGTCTACGTTCTTACTCCGGATCGCGTGCATCGTCTGGATATTCCGTTCACACAGGCCATCACGACAATCACCAAATGGGGTTCGGGTTGCCAAAATCTGGTGGCTGCAATGAAGCAGAGAGAAAGAGTCTGACTCAGGGCTAGAAGAAAATGCCAAATCCGAAAATCGGCCCATGCAGTGTAGGACTGATCGTGAGAGTTCCTCCGACTCGGTTTCAGTCTCGCTGAAATGCATGCCGCCATCGCCCATCGCGATTCCAAAATAACGGGCAAACTGCAACTCACCGCGCCTTGTTGCCGTCATGTCGACGTCTTAGAAGCTCGTACAACTGAAATCCCGATTGTCGATGTTCATCAAAACAGCAGATTGGTACCGACAAGAGTCGGCTTGTGAGAAGTGCCGGCTACTTCCGCAGGATGGTCAATTTTGAAAGCTGCTCCCGCCCTGGGGTCATGCGGGTCTCTGTAGCTTAGTGGGTCATCGCGTAGACGACGTAGTTGACGCCGATGCGGATGCCGAGGTCGGAGAACTTGAGGGGGTAGCGGGGGTTGTTGAGCCACTCCCAGGAGTCGCCGAGGTCGGAGTTCTGGGAGATGGCGACCATGATGTGTCCCTTGTCGTCGTAGATGCCTCGCCAGCGGGGGACGCGGCCATCTTTTTTGTAGCCGGTGGAGAGGTGTTCGGCTCCGGGGACCTGGTAGCGCTGATCGAGATCGAAGACGGTGTGAAAGATGGGGTCGCTGTCGGGGATGTCGACGATGGGGCGGTCGGGGAAGACCATCTTCATGGTCTTTTCGAAGTAGGCCTGTTCTTCTGAGCCGTGGAAGTCGTCGGCCATGAAGAAGCCGCCACGGAGGAGATAGTCGCGAAGTTTTTTGCACTGGGGTTCTGTCAGGCCCCACTCGCCTACCTGAACGGCGTAGAGCCAGGGCCAATTGTAGACTTCATCGCCATCGTCGAGGTTGACGGGCTGCTCGACGGAGCGGGCATCGATGCGAGTGAGGCGGCGTATGGCGGCGGAGAGTGCGCGGTCCGCTTTCGGGTAATCCTGGGTCCAGAGGGACAGGCCTTCGCGCCAGTCGCCCTGGAAGCGAGGATAGTAGCCGTCGAGGGGTCCGGGAGGATACATTAGCCGCGCGAAGGTCCACTCGGCGGGTTTCTGCCAGTCGGACGGGAGCGGGATGACGTCGTAGCCTTCGACGGAAGGGTATTGATGGAAGGGTCGCTGTGCGTAGAGCACACCGAGCATGATTCCGGCGAAGGCAAGCGCGCAGCCTGATCGCCATAAGGATTTCATGGCACTCACTCCTGTTCTCCTCGACGGTACTTCGCGGCGCCCAGGGATCAGTCTGGGCTATGCGATGACCTGAAGCTCCGGCTCAGCTTTAGACGTTGACAGATGGAGGACGGGAGCCAGCCAAGTCTTATGCGTTCCGCTACAGCCGCCGAATCAACAACAGAGTCTGATCGTCTATCTGCCGGCCGAAGGCGCGGGCCGAGGTGAGGATGGCATCCGCCAGAACGGGAAGGCTCCTGGTCGCGTGACCCGCGATCACTGCCTGCACACGATCAAACCCAAATTCTTCCTGCTCTTTACTGCAGGCTTCGATTATTCCATCGGTCAATGCGATAAAGAGATCGCCGGGGGTCGACGTTGCTGCTTCAGAGGTGAAGTCGTCGACGGGAAGAAGTCCGATGGGGAACTGTTCTGCGGAAAGGTATCGGGGAACTCCGTTGGCTTTGTAGTGAAGGATGGGAGGATGAGCGGCAAGCGCGTAGAAGACGCTGCCGTCGGCATTCAATCGAAACCCGGCGAAAGTGGCATACAACTGCGCCTCTTTGACGGATGGAAGGACGCGATTGAGTCTCCCCATCAATGAGGGGAGGACTGTTTCCGGCTTCATGGTGGACGCGTCGATGAGTGCGGTTCGCGCTGCGGTCTTCAGCATGCCCATGAGAATGCCTGCCTGGAGGCCATGGCCGGCGATGTCGGCGAGATAGGCTATGGCGCTGCCATCGTCGAGCAGAACCACGTCGACGAGATCGCCGCCGACTTTGTGACTGGGATCGGAACGGCCATAGATCTCGAACTGCCCGGTTTTCTGATGGATGGGAGGGACCAGTGTCTTCTGAATGCCATGCGCGAGCTCGAGTTCGTTGCGGATGCGATAGGATTCCTTGCCTTCACTCCGGATGAAGTTGATGAAGAAACCGTAGGACACCATGACAACGGTGACGCTACCGAGGGCGGCAAAAGGAATGCCGGCGCTGGGAGGAACGGGTTGGAGTTGAAAATGAGATTGTATGAAATTCGTTAGATGGGAGCCGAACCAGATGAGGGGAATCTGGGCGAGGATCAGGAGGAAGAACCCATAACGCGGCATCCGGGACATGACGAATGACCAGGCCACAGCAGTGATGCCGCAGTAAAACGCGCTGGCCAGGACTGCTGGATAGGGCGTGCGTCCGCCGGCCATCAAGTCGCCGAAGAAGCCGAAGATGCAAAACAGAAAAAAGACTGCCAGGAACAACCGATTGAGCCGCTTGATCGGAATGCTTCGAAAAGGGGCCCATGCTTCCGGGGTGTTTCGATGCAAGAATCGCGGTAGGGTCAAAGCCATAGGCAGGACGATACCAGACTTTTGGTATCGCACTGGATGTCTTTCTTTAGTCCGCGCGGTTGCTCGATCTTCACATTACGCCTGGGATTACACGGTGACCTGAAGTTCTGCTTCGGGTTTCGGCGCGGCAAAGTTGAGAACGGGGGCGAGCCAGTGGCCGGTGTGGCTGGCGGGATTGGCGGCGATCTCCTCGGGGGTGCCGATGGCGACGATCTGGCCGCCGCCTGAGCCGCCCTCGGGGCCCATGTCGATGACCCAGTCGGCGGATTTGATGACGTCGAGGTTGTGTTCGATGACGAGGAGGGAGCCGCCGCCTTCGATGAGTTTGCGGAAGGCGGCGAGGAGCTTGGCGACGTCGTCGAAGTGGAGGCCGGTGGTGGGTTCGTCGAGGATGTAGAGGGTTCGGCTGCGGGCTTTCGCGGCGGTTTCGTTCGTGCTCCGCGTGCTAATGGAGCGCGCGGTGGCGAGGTGCGAGGCTAGCTTGACGCGCTGGGCTTCGCCGCCGGAGAGCGTGGTGGCGGACTGGCCTAGACGGACGTAGCCGAGGCCGACCTCGTCGAGGACGTAGAGCTTGTCGACGATTTTGGGGTGGCCGGCGAAGTAGACGAGGGCCTCTTTGACGGTCATGTTGAGGACGTCGTAGATGCTCTTGCCCTTGTACTTGATGTCGAGGATCTGGGATTTGTAGCGGGTACCGTTACATTCTTCGCAGGGGAGCTCGATGTCGGCGAGGAACTGCATCTCGACGGTGACGGTGCCGTCGCCTTCGCAGACGTCGCAGCGGCCTCCAGGGACGTTGAAGGAGAAGTGGCCGGGGCCGAAGCCGCGGCGTTTGGCGTCGGGCTGCGCGGCGAAGAGCGTGCGGATGTCGTCGAAGGCCTTGATGTAGGTGACGGGGTTAGAGCGCGGGGTGCGGCCGATGGGGGACTGGTCGACGAGGATGACGTCGTTGAGGTGGTGGGTGCCGGTGAGTTCGCGGAAGAGATGTGCGGGGTCGCTGCCTTCGGTCTGGCCGAGGGCTTGCATGAGGGCGCGGTAGAGGACTTGATGGACGAGGGTGGATTTGCCGGAGCCGCTGACGCCGGTGACGCAGACGAGGAGGCCGAGGGGGATGTCGATGTCGACGCCGCGGAGGTTGTGGATGCGGGCACCGGTGAGTTTGAGGTGTTCGCGGCCGGGCTCGCGGCGGTATTTGGGGACGGGGATGGTGAGGCGGCCGGAGAGATACTTGCCGGTGATGGAGTTTGGGTTGGCTGTGACTTCCTTGACGGTGCCTGAGGCGAGGAGTTGGCCGCCGAGTTCTCCGGCTCCGGGGCCGAGGTCGAGGAGATGGTCGGCGGAACGGATGACGTCGGGGTCGTGTTCGACGACGAGGATGGTGTTGCCGAGGTCGCGGAGGTCCTTCATGATGCGGATGAGCTTGGCGGTGTCTCGAGTGTGGAGGCCGATGCTGGGCTCGTCGAGGACGTAGAGGGCGCCTACTAAGCGAGAGCCTAGCGAGGTGGCGAGTTGGATGCGCTGGGATTCGCCGCCGGAGAGGGTGGAGCTTAGGCGGTCGAGGGTGAGGTAGTCGAGGCCGACCTGGTGCAGGAAGTGAATGCGTTGGCGAACCTCTTCGAGGATCTTTCCGGCAACTTCAGTTTGTGCCGGTGAGAGTTGCAGATTATCGAAGAAGGTTTGGGCGTCGGCGATGGTGAGTGCGGAGGTTTCGCAGATGTTTTGGTTGTTAATGAGGACGGCGCGGGCTTCGGCGCGGAGGCGCTGACCTCGGCAGTCGGGGCAGAGAGCGTAGCCGCGGTACTTGGAGAGGAAGACGCGGACGTGGAGCTTGTATTTTTTGCGTTCGAGTGCACGGAAAAATCCCTGGATGCCGGGGTAGGTGCCGTCGCCTTCTTCGATGAAGCGTTGCCGGTAGTCGGCCAGATCGTACCAGGGAACGTTGGTGGGAATGTTGGCGGTTTTGGCGGCGCGGATCATCTCGCCGTGATGGGGGCGGTACTTGGTGGTGCACCAGGGGGCGATGGCGCCGTCGGCGAGAGACTTCGATTTGTCGGGGATGATGAGGTTGGGGTCGAAGTCGATGGTGTTGCCGAAGCCCTGGCAGCGCGGGCAGGCGCCGTAGGGGTTGTTGAAGGAGAAGAGGCGGGGTTCGGGTTCGCGATAGGCGCGGTGGCAGGTGGTGCACTCGAAGGCGGCGGAGAAACGGTACTTCGTACTGTTCTCGTTTTCGCGCGGGACTGTGAGGAACTGCACTTCTCCGGATTCGCGGTAGCCGGTTTCGATGGCGTCGACGATGCGGGCGCGGATGTCGGGGCTGATGGCGAGTCGGTCGATGAGGACGAAGATGGGCTGGGTGAAGTCGAGTTCGAGGAGAGACTCGGGAGTGGAGAATTCCACGATCTTGTTTTCACCTTTGGGGCCGGGCTGGAAGAGGCGGTTGTAGCCGCGACGGCGGAGTTCGGTGAGACGCTCTTTCAAGGCTTCGGTGAGGTTGAAGTAGGGGGCGACCGCGGATTTTTGGGATTTGACGGGTTTCTTGAGAGGGGATTTCTTGAGCTTGGGGGCGTCGGCTTCCTCTTCGACCGTGGGCATCTGCATCGGCTCGAGTTTTACTTCGGCGCGGACGATGGGGAAGAGGGCGTAGGTGCGGGTGCCTTCTGGAAGGGCGAAGAGTGCCGTGACGATCTCGTCGACGGTGTCGTGCTTGACGATGCCGCCGCAGTGGAGGCAGGTGACGGTGCCGCAGCGGGCGTAGAGGAGGCGGAGGTAGTCGTAGATCTCGGTTGCGGTGGCGACGGTGGAGCGGGGGTTGCGGGTTTGGTTTTTCTGCTTGATCGCAATGGCGGGCGCCAATCCGTCCATGTGGTCGACGTCGGGTTTTTCGATGCGCTCGAGGAACTGGCGGGCGTAGGCGGAGAGGGATTCGACGTAGCGGCGCTGGCCTTCGGCGTAGACGGTGTCGAAGGCGAGCGAGGACTTGCCCGACCCGCTGACACCGCTGACGACGGTGAGGGCGTTGTGGGGTATGTCGACGTCGATGCCCTTCAGGTTGTGGGTGCGGGCTCCGCGAATTGTGATCTGGTCGAGGTTTGACTCTACCTTTTGCTCTCTCATGGCCAAACTTCTATTTTCAGGCATGATGGAGAGAAATGCGAGTCCTGGGTTGTTTTGCAGGGGTTGAGGGGGCCTAACAGGCCCCCAAGATGCTGTCGGTATTGTCAGTTGATCAAACGATGAGTGAAGTGCCATGCTCGATAGATGAAGCGAGAGACGTTACGAGGCGTTGTTTTAGGTTTAGTGTTGGTTTGCTACATGACTGCTGCGGCACAGGATCAGGGATATTGGCGTGCGTCGAGTTCGACCGCGAAGTCGATCACGGGCGACCTGACCCTTTCTGATGAGAAGCTTTCGATCAACCTCACGAGCTTTACGATCGCACGAATACGCGCCCTCGAACAGGGAGAGGCAAGCGCTCTTTTCGATCCGGACGGCACATCGAAGGGAAACGGCAGTCTGTATCGATTGATCGTGCCGTCTTCAAAGAAATTTCTGCATCGGAATAGCCTGTGCGGTTCTGACGATACGCAGTGGATGGTCACCTACGTGTCGGGCCGCTCGTTGCAGCTTGCATTTTTTTCGGGACAGAAGCCGCCGGTATTTACTACGGATGCGCTCGCGGATTCGACGGATCTGTGTGGAAAGTTTGGTTATGTAAAGTGAAGCTTGCTGCCTTTGGTGCAGACGGTTATAGGAGACCGCTGAGATCGCGGGCGCCGTCGGCAAGGCGATGTTCCAAAATACCTGTCTTCGTAGCTTCATAAAAGAGAAGCCAGCGGCCGAAGGGCAGACTGAGAGGCAAGCGACGTACAGACGCGGTACGAGAGGCGCGAGGATTATATAAAGTGCCGATGTGCGGATTGGATGCCAGCAAAGCGGACGTCCTTTCCAGCGCGGCGAGGAGGCGGTCGGCTGTATTGGCTCCAGCATTGGTGTGCAGGTAATGCCACTCGCGCTGTACGTCTTGACGGGCTCTTGCGCTATAGGAGACGGACGAAGACACTATTTGATGCCGGCTTGTCGGTGCAGATTAAGCCGAAGTTCGCGCCAGGTCTCGGCGGTCATCTCGACGTAGTCGCCGGAGTCGATCCCTTCCAGGATGTACTGTTCAAGTTCGTCTTTGGCTCGGCGCTTCTGGTCCTGACGGACGAGAGTTGTGAGGTAGTCGGCTGCATCGGCAAAGCCATGTTCACGCACTTCGGCGTCGATCACAATCTTAATCTCGTCGGGAAGAATTATCGTGGCCATGATCTTCTCCTGGAAAAGGATTACCTGAATCTCACGGAAATGCAAGAGGCTAGACTTGCGGCTGGGGGCGGAAGATTTCTATGAGGAGCAAGCAGGCGCCGATGACGATGCAGCTGTCGGCTACGTTGAAGTCGGGCCAGTGGTAGTGGAAGATGTGGACTTCGAGGAAGTCGATGACGTAGTGGTACCGGACGCGGTCGTAGAGGTTGCCGAAGGCTCCGCCGAGGATGAGGGCGAGGGCGACTGATGTGAGAGTAAGTGCCCGGCCTACGCGCCAGAGCATGCCGAAGATCACGATGACGGCGACGGCGGAGAAGGCGATGAGGATGTTGCGGACCGTGGCGGGCGAGGCGTTTTCCGCGAACATGCTGAAGGCAGCGCCGGTGTTGTGGACGTCGGAGATGCGGAAGATGCCGGGGATGACGGTATAGGTCTGGCCGTTGGGAAGCTGCTGGGCGACGATGTGTTTGGTGATGCGATCGAGGATGACTACCAGAGCGGAGATGGAGAGCACGAGGCCGCGCTTGTCTCTCGGTGCTGTGTCGATCGGAGATGCGGTTTGGTATGTCGAGGGCATCAGGGTTGCGGCTCCGTCGTGCTGGGCGATACGGTGTATGGGGGAAAGTTGATGGCCTGGAGAGCGTCGGCGCAGCGGAGGCAGACGGTCGGATAGTTTGCGTCGTTGCCTACGTCTTCGGTGAAGCGCCAGCAGCGTTCGCACTTGCTGCCCTTTGCGGGCTTGGCCTGGACGTAGAAGGCTCCTTTGGGTACTTGGCCTTCGGTGACGACGGCGTCGGCGAGGTGAACCTGGGCTACGCCGAGGAGTTCGGGAAGGATGCTGTGGTAGCGCTCGAAGATGGGGCTGGGGTTGGAGGCGAGGGTGTTGAGCCAGCCGACGACGACCTGCACCTCGGAGGGGCGGTTGCTGATCTCCTTCGCGGTGCGCGCCTCTTCGAGCACCTTGAGGACCTCTTCGCGGAGAGTGAGCAGGTGCTCCCAGTCTTCTTCGATCTGCTTGACGCTGCCGGGGACGATGTCGGCGATGTCCGGGAAGAGAGCGAGGTGGACGCTGGGTTCGCGGTTTGCGACTTTGGGGAGAAGCTGCCAGACCTCGTCGGCGGTGAAGCTGAGGATGGGGGCGATTAGGCGGGTGAGGGCTTCGGCGATGCGCCAGAGAGCGGTCTGCGCACTGCGGCGGCCGGGATGGTTGGGGGCGAAGGTGTAGAGGCGGTCTTTCAGCACGTCGAGGTAGAGCGCGCTGAGGTCGGTGTTTACGTATTCGTTGAGGGCCTGATAGGCGCGGTGGAACTCGAAGTCGTCGTAGGCCTCGCGGATTCGGGCGTCGAGCTCGGCAGTGCGGGCGAGGATGAACTGGTCTAAGGGTTCCATCGCAGAAAACGCGATGGAGTTTGTCGCAGGGTCGAAGTCGTAGAGGTTGCTGAGGAGGAAGCGGAGGGTATTGCGCAGCTTGCGGTAGTTGTCGCTGACGCGCTGCATGAGGTTTTCGCTGGCGGCTACGTCTTCACGAAAATCGACTGAGGCTACCCAGAGGCGGATGATCTCGCCGCCCAGACGCTTGGCGATGTCGACTGGATCGACGCCGTTGCCGAGAGATTTAGAGAACGCTCGGCCTTGTTCGTCGAGGGTCCAGCCGGAGGTCGCGACCATCTTGTACGGCGCCTGGTTGCGCACGGCGACCGAGGTGAGCAGGGAAGAGTGGAACCAGCCGCGATGCTGATCGCCGCCTTCGGTGTAGAGGTCGGCGGGGGAGCTGAGTTCGGGTTCGAGGTCGAGGACGGCATGCCAGCTTGCGCCGGATTCAAACCAGACGTCCAGGATGTCGGTCTCTTTGCGGAACTCTTTGTGACCGCAACCGCGACAGGCTGTACTTTTTGGGAGTAGCGCGTTGGCTTCGTGGATGTACCAGGCGTCGGCACCCTCTTTTCTGAAGAGGTCGACGATGCTTTTGTTGATTGATTTGTTGTTGAGGGGTTCGCCGCATTTGTCGCAGAGGAAGACGGCGATGGGGACGCCCCAGATGCGCTGGCGGGAGATGCACCAGTCGGGACGGGTGGCGATCATGTTGGAGATGCGCTCTTCACCCCAGGCGGGGTCCCAGGTGACTTGCTTGATCTCGTCGAGGGCGCGCTGGCGGAAGGTGGTGGCGACTCCTTCTTCGGTTGTCATCGGGGTTTCCATGCCGATGAACCATTGCTCGGTGGCGCGGACGATGATGGGGTTGTGGCAGCGCCAGCAGTGCGGGTAGGAGTGATCGTAGGTGGTGGCGCTTAGGAGTGCGCCTTTTTCTTTAAGTAGCTCGATGATGATGGGGTTGGATTTAAAGACGGTCAGATTTTCGTAAGGCTGCTCGGTTCCACCACCGCCGAAGGCGCCCGTGTTGCGTTGGAGGCCTGCGTTGTTGACGTACTGAATCTCGGGCAGGTTGTAACGCTTGCCGGTGTCGAAGTCGTCGACGCCGTGGGCCGGTGAGGTATGGACGGCGCCGGTGCCTTGGTCGGCGGTGACGTAGTCGGCGGTAACGCCGAGGATGTCGCGGTCGAGGAAGGGGTGGCGGAAGGTTGCGCCTTCGAGCGCGCTGCCGGGGAAGCGGGCGATTACGTCGGCCTGAGATGCGGGCTCGGCGGAATTTTTGCCCCTTGTCAGATTGCAATTGGCGATGATGGAGGGGAGAAGCGCCTCGGCGACGATGTAGACAGCATCTGCGCACGGTAGCGCGACGTATTCGAGATGCGGGTTGAAGGCGACCGCCTGCGATGCAGGGAGGGTCCATGGCGTCGTGGTCCAGATGATGGTGTAGACCTGTTTTCCTGCGAGTGCGGCGTGGACCGTCTCCGGGTCGCTTGCGAGCTTGTAGCGGACGTAAACGCTGGGGCTGGTGTGCTGTTCGTACTCGACTTCGGCTTCGGCTAGCGCGGTCCGGTCGTGGATGCACCAGTAGACCGGGCGGAGGCCTTTGTAGACAAAGTCCTCTTCGAAGAAGTCGTAGAAGGTCTCGACGATGGAGGCCTCGTAGCCGTTGGACATGGTGAGGTAGGGCGAGTCCCAACGGCCGAAGACGCCGATGCGCTCGAACTGGGTGCGCTGGAGATCGACGTATTTTTGCGCGTACTCGCGGCAGGCGCGGCGGACGGCAATGGGGGCCATCTCGAGTTTTTTGCGGCCGAGCTGCTCATCGACTTTGATTTCGATCGGGAGACCGTGGCAGTCCCAGCCGGGAACATAGGGGGCGTCGAAGCCGTCCATGGTCTTGGTTTTGACGACGAAGTCCTTGATGCACTTATTGAGGGCGTGGCCTAGGTGGATGGCTCCGTTGGCGTAGGGAGGGCCGTCGTGGAGGATGTACTTTGGGGCTCCGGCACGGGCGGCGCGGATTTGGGCATACAAGTGCTGTTTCTGCCACCCGGCAAGTCGCTTGGGCTCATTGTCCGGCAGATTGGCCTTCATGGCGAAGGTGGTCTGGGGGAGGTTCAACGTAGATTTCAGCGGTTTGGACTCTGTGGCCGCGGCGTTCTCTTTCCCCCCGATGGGGAGGTTTAGGGTAGACTTGAGCGGCTTGGGCTCGGATTTGTTGTCTTCAGGGTTTCCCCTAGGTGCGTCGGGCATTCGTTCCTCGTATCCTGATAGTAGAAATGCGGTTTGCGCCAAACTCTTATTGTAGACGGGGGAGCGAGGGATACCAACCGTGGTAATCAGACATTCATGAGGTACGTGCGTCCAAGATAACGAGCGCCCGGAGGTGAAAGTTTGTAGAATGTTTCTGGAGCCAGGTATAGCTTGCCGCCCGCGAAGAAAAACCGGCGAAAGACCGGAGACGTATTGACAGAAGTACAGGCGGCGCACGATTTTTTAAAGTGGGTGGAGTGCGGCGACGGAGAGACTCCACCGAGGCGAAGCAGCTTATGGCTAATTCATTGTTGACTCCACCACCCCAGGTCGATCCCGAAAGACCAGCCCCTAAGTTACGTCCGGCAGATGCGCCACATCTGAATGAAGAGACCGATGGGTCGATGTGGACGTCGCTGATTGCGAATCTTCGGGACGTGTTCAGCAGGAAATACGAAGAGCCGCTGCAGCTGCAATCGAGGCCAGCGGACAACGATTTCATCATTAAAGAAGAGGGGGTATTTTCCTCTCTTTGGGCCAGCGTTCGGGATGTGTTCTTCCCGGTAAAGCTTCCTCCTCTGGTGCTGGAGTCGAAACCGATCGCGGTGGTCGACCGGATGAAGACCAAGCAGAACCCTCTGGCCACGGGCTCTGCAGTTGCGATCTACGCTCTGTTGATTCTGCTGATCGCGTACCTGCTGCATAAGAAGGTTCAGTTTGCTGCGCCGGTAAAGGCGATGGTGCTGACAGACGTTGCGATTCCGCCGCAGGCTCCGCCGAAGCTGGACAAGATGGGTGGCGGTGGAGGACAGCGCGGGCCGACTCCGGTGACGAAGGGTACGCCGCCGAAGTTTGCTGATACACAGATTGTGCCGCCGAATAAGCCTCCGCTGATTGAGCCGAAGATTCATATTGAGCCGACCATCGAGGTACAGCAGGATGTGAAGATGGCGAGCAGCATTCCGCAGATTGGCATTGCGAGTTCGCCACTGGTGGGAATGTCGATGGGCAATGGGTCGGGAACAGGTCTGGGTTCGGGTAATGGCTCCGGGCTTGGGCCGGGGTCGGGTGGAAATACGGGCGGTGGACCGAGGCGGATTGGCGGTGGTGTGAGTGCGCCAGTGCTGATCTATTCGGTTGAGCCGGAGTTCTCCGAAGAGGCCCGCAAGGCGAAGGTTGCAGGCAACGTGCTCGTGAATCTGTGGGTCGATACCAACGGAAATCCGAGCCATGTGCATGTCGTTCGCGGCGTTGGTATGGGGCTGGACGAAAAGGCGAAGGAAGCGGTCATGCAGTACAAGTTCAAACCTGCAATGGAGAATGGTAAGCCGGTGCTGGTGGAGTTGAATGTTGAGGTTAACTTCCAGATCTTCTGACGGCAGGGAATAGAGAGTAGGGAGTAGAGAACAAATACGAAGCTGATTGCAGAAGAGGGTCCTCATTGGAGGACCCTCTTCTTTGTTGGTGATGGAGGGATGCTTTTGGTTACGCGGGTTGGAGGGTGGCGTGGGACTGGTTGTTTGATGAGGTGGAGATGAGCCTGGCGTCGGGTGCGGACTTGAGGCTGAAGCGATCGACATGCTGCTCGAGTGTGACGGCGGTGGTGCGAAGCGATTCGATCCCGGCGGCGGTGGTGGCCATCTCGGTTAGGTTTTCGTGGCTGAGTGAGTGGATGGCGTCGAGGCTGGCGCTGGACTGATCGGCGGCGGCGGCCTGTTGAGAGGCGGCAATCGCGATCTGGGCGATCATACGGTCGACCCGTTCGGCCATGCCGATGATGCGCTCGAGGGCTTCGCCAGCCTGGGTGGTGGTGACGACGCCCTGCTCGACCGTACCAGTGCCGCTCTCCATGCTGGCGATGGCGGAGCGGGTGCGGTCCTGAATGCCCTGGATCATGGTGGCGATCTCGCCGGTGGCCTGTGCGGTGGATTCGGCGAGGCGGCGGACTTCTCCGGCGACGACGGCGAAGCCACGACCCTGATCTCCGGCGCGAGCGGCTTCGATGGCTGCGTTGAGGGCGAGGAGATTGGTCTTGCGGGCGATCTCGTCGATGACGGTAACGATCTGCGAGATGCGGCGGGAGTCATCGCCGAGAAGGCCGACGGTGGCTGAGGTGTCGCTGACAGCGGTGGCGATGGAGTGCATGCTGCCGAGGACCTGCTTGACGATGGTGCCTCCCTCGCGTGCGGTTTCTGCTGCGCTGCGGGCGGTTTCGGCGGCGGACTGGGTGTGGCGGGATACTTCGGCGATGGTGGCGGACATCTCCTGCATGGCGGTGGCGGCCTGCTGGGTCTGCTGGCTCTGCTGATCCATGCGGCGGTGGATCTGATCGCCGGCGGTGCGCATGGAGGCTGCGCTGCCAGTGAGTGAGCCGGCGGTCTGGACGACCGTGCCGATGATGCTCGGAGAGATTGTTCTGCATCTGCTGCATGGCTGTGGCGAGAGTGCCGATCTGATCGTTGGCTGTGCAGGTCGAGGGAGCTGCCGGTGAGATCGCCGGCGGCGATAGCGTTGGCGCGTTCTGCGACCAGGCTTACGGCGCGAGTGATGCGGCGAGCGAGGAGGATGGAGACAGAGCCTCCGACGAGTGCGCCGAGAATGGTTGCGAGCCATAGCGTGAGGAGCGTGGAATGGTTGGCGCGGCGAAGGCTTACGAGTTCTTCATTCGTCTGGGCCATCTGCGACTGGGCGAGATCCGTGACGTTTTTGAAGAGAGATTTTTCGAGCGGAAGGATCTGGTTCTGGAGCGTGTCGTAGGCCTGCGCGGTGCCTTGCGAGGTCTTCGACTCGTTCAAGGCTCTCGACTTTTTCTTCGAGCGGCTTCAGCGTGGCGAGTCCTTCTTCCAGTGCGGCGAGACGTTGCGCGTCGGGACCGAGATCAAAGTGCGCGCTGTCCTGACGAATCTTCGCGAGAGACATCTCGGCCTGCTCGAACTGTTCATGCCGGGCGTTGCGATAGGCAACCGAGGAGCTCGGATCGATGCCGAAGAGCATGTAGGACTCGAGCGCGCGAATGGTGTCGGTGAAGTGCGAGCGAAGATCGCGGCTGCCCATGATGAGTGGAAGACGGTTGGCGGTGATGACGTCGGAGAGGTGCGTGGCCTCTGCCATGCGGAGATGCGCGGTGTACGCACTGAGAAACATAGCGGCAATAAGAAAGCCGGTGCTGAGGCCGAGCTTGGATTCAAGTTTCATGATGGTCCTTATCTGCACGGTGAATGGTGAGTCGCGAGGAGTTGAAAGCTACTGGCCGTCTGGGGCGAAGTTGACGTCGACCTCGGACTCCGAGGTTCGGGAGCGGGGGCGAAACGCCAGCGGCTGACTGCATCCTGGGCGGCAGGGGCCAGCAGTGCGTGGCCGGACTCTACCTTGGTGGCTGAGACCTTGCCGTCGGGTTGAACGGTGACCAGAAGTACAACCTTGCCGCTGACGTGCATGCGGCGGGCGAGTTCTGGATAGGCGGGAGAGACGCGAGAGACGATGGCTCGCGGGGTGGCGGCGAGTGCCGTGGCGGCGCAGAGTGCGAGGCCTCCGAGGAAATGAAGGTGGCGCGAGGAACGAAGTGAGCTTGCCAAGAAAAACCTCCCGATACAGAGGCTGTATCGGCGGAGGGCCGGCAGGCTTTAGCGGGGGATCAGGACAGGAGAGGCGATTTCGGCGAAAGTCAGGTGTTCCGCCGCGCTGCCGGTTCGCTGTTTCCAATCGAGAAAGAGCTTGCCGTAGCTGTCGGTCATGCAGGTGGCGGGGTCGATGTTGAGTTCGGCAATGGTGCGGTCGATCCAGTCGGTAGGGCCTTCGAGCTCGGCGTAGGTGCCGATGGGGGTTTCGTCGAGGACCAGGTGGGGAGTGGAGTTGGTGGCTGCGTCGAAGATGGAGAACTCGGTGCGGTACTTCTCGTAGATGAAGACGGGCTGAGTAGCCGATCTGGGCGAAGATCTCGGCGAGGGCGTGCGGGTCGGAGACGGTGGTCTCGGTCTCGATGCGAATCTTGTAGCGGGAGGTGTCGGGGTTCGCGGAGTCGTCGATGCGTTTGTGGGTCAGGGTGTGGATGCCGCCGTACTCGCGGAGACGGAGGATCTGGCGCTTGAGCGCGGAGGTTGCGGCCGGGCGTGTCGTAGAGGGTGTTGTGCTCGTAGGTGCGGGGAGTGGTGAGGTGGAAGCCGAGGTGGGAGAGCCGGGTGTGAAGCGCTTGTGGATCGGCGACGGGAAACTTCAGTTCAATCTCAGCAGCCTGCATGGGTGGAGTATACGGGTGGCGCGCGGTGAAAAACGAGGGCGTTATTTCGATTTTGCGGCTTTTTCCAGGCGATCGCAGATGGCGAGGCCGAGGCCGTTCGCCGCTGGGAGCGGACAGAGGATTACGGTGACGTTACGGTGATCGAGTTCGCGGAGGCCGGCGAAGAGGGTGTGAGCGAGCGCGGCGCTGTCGTCAAAGGAGTTCCAGTGGAAGACTTCGACGTGTCGGTGGTGGATGGTCCAGTTTTGCGGGAGCATGACACCGATTTTTTCTTTGTCTGCGAGCAGTTGGACGAGGCGGTTGTTGAGTTCGGATTCGGTGTTGACGAGGACGAGGCGGGCGCGGGGAGCGTAGTGGCGGATGCCGATGCCGGGGGAAGGGAGGCTTTGCGGATCGGCAGAGGGTTGTTGTGGTGATTGATAGAGGGTCACGGGGCCGGCGATGGGTTCGAGCATGGCCGCGGTGATGGCGCCGGGGCGGTAGAGGATGATCGGGGATTGGTTGGGGTCGAGTACCGTCGATTCGACGCCGACTGTTGTGGGGCCTCCGTCGAGGACGGCGTCGATGCGGTGGTCGAGGTCTTCGAGGACGTGGGCGGCGGTGGTGGGGCTGGTTCGGCCGAAGCGGTTGGCGCTGGGGGCGGCGATGGGGCGTCCGGCGGCTTCGATGAGGGCGAGCGCGATGGGGTGGGCGGGCATGCGGACGCCGACGAGAGGGCGTCCGGCGGTAACGTTATCGGGGACCTGCGAGGTGCGAGGGAGAAGAAGGGTGAGAGGGCCGGGCCAGAAGGCGGCGATGAGGCGTTCGGCTCGTTCGGAGACCGTGGCGACCTGGTCGAGCATGGCGCGGTCGCTGACGTGGACGATGACGGGGTCCCAGTTGGGGCGTTCCTTGGCGGCGAAGATCCTTGCCACGGCGTTGACGTCGAGTGCATTGGCGCCGAGGCCGTAGACGGTTTCGGTGGGGAAGGCTACGGTGCCGCCGTTGCGGAGAATTTCGCCGGCGCGGGCGATGTCTTCCGGGGTGGCCGCGAGGCGCTGGGTCGTGCGTGCGTGCGTGGCTCATCTGGCGGTGAGCTGGCCGGCGAAGGCGTCGAGCGAAAGCGAGCGGAGGAGATTCCGGCGCATTCCGCTCTGCACCTGGTCGAGGCCGCGGGAGGCGTTTTCAATCCAGGCAAAGTCGAGGATGGTGTTGAGACGCTCGAGCTCGGGGCGGAGGTCGGTGTTGCGGAGAAGCTCGGGGGTGCCTGCGCCGAGGAGGAGGAGGTCTTCGAGCAGGAGAGAGAGGGTGCGGAGAAGAGCGGAGGTTTTTTGCTGGCCCTCGGCTCCGGCGCGGTAGGTTTCGGTCATCTTGAAGAGGGCGGTGTGGTCAGGTTCACCAGCTCCGCCGCTGGTTGTGGCGGCGTTGCGGAGGAAGATGAGCGCGTCGGCGCGGGCGGCGGTGTAGGCGGCGAGATCGAAGCCGAGGGCTTTGCCGGCGGCTCCCTGGGCGAGGCGGGCGATCAGCGTGCGCTGTTGCGGGGGGACGTCCTGGCGGCGGTCGGCGAGGAGCATCTCGATCTCTTCGACGGGCAATGCTCCGAGGCGCACCGTTGCACAACGGGATCGGATGGTGGGGAGAAGTTCGCCGGGATTTTCGGCGAGGAGAATGAGGTGGACGGTAGCAGGCGGCTCTTCGAGGACCTTGAGGAGGGAGTTGGCCGCCTCCTTCATGAAGCTGGATGCGGTGAGGATGAAGATTCGCTTAGGGGCTTCCGATGGCAGGTAGTGCGCGCGCTGGATGAGGGTCCGGACCTGGCCGAGTTTGATGAGGAGCTGCGGCGGATCGGGCGGGATGATGAGGACGTCCGGGTGCGGCTGGATGAGAACGCGGGTGTCCTTCTTGTCGGCCTCGCGGAGCTCTTCGCGGATGGCTACGGCCTTGTCCACTTCTTCATCGAGGTTGGCGACGGAGGCGATGCGGGTGCAGTTGTGGCAGACGCCGCAGAAGGAGGCGAGCGACTGGCCGTTCGACCAGAGATCGCGTGGCTGGCGCTCGCACTCGACCGCCATGGCGAGCATGAGGGCGAGGGTGTATTTTCCTGCTCCGCTGGGGCCGGCGAGGATGAGGGAGTGGGGAAGACGGCCGGCGGCGATGGCGGTCCGGAGGTGTTCGATGGCGGTGCTGTTGCCGAGGAAGTCGTTGAAGGTGGCGGGAAGTGCGGGCATTCGTTTCTGGTTTCTCCTTTCCGCTCGTTTGGAAGCGATCTCGGGGGTATCACCCGGGGTCATGCTTTGTTGCCTAAAGTCTTCGATTCATTTGGGTTGAGTCTGGACTTCGCAGATGCTTTCTTCAGCCGTCACTACGCGCACATTTCTCCCCTATTTCAATGATACGCGGTTCGGCTAAGGAATACGCCAAACGGGAACGAGCGCGAAAGGCGCGTGGTTGCTGGGTTTTGTGTTGATGGGAAGGTCTGGCGGGCTTGACATGCGCTTTTTGGGCAGAAAATGCAGAAGAAAAAAGCAGATCCCTACGGGATGACAACAAGAGAAGCAAAGAATCGGTCACCGGTTGGGGGCTGGGTGGAAACCCACATCTCAGAATCGAGATGTGGGGCACCCGGCTTCGATGCAGGATTTCTGTTGGTCTTCTGTTGGTCTTAGTAGAGGAGCAGGGCGATGTGGTAGGTGGTGAACTGCGGGTTGGCTTGTCTGCCGGGGCAGGCTCCGACGGCGGCAAAGGCGTATTTGGTTTTATCGAGATTCTGGAGCACGGCGTCGGGGAGATGGGTGAGATCGGCGCCGTCCCACTGGATGACGAGTTTGGGAGTGCCGGCCTGTTGTCCCTCTGGCATGGTGCAGGTTTTGCGGGCGTCCTCATTCGAAGGGGCGGTTTTGAAGCCTTGTGCCTGAAGAAGTTTTGCAACCTGACGCTCGACGGCCTCGGGGGTGAGGGCCTGGACGCTCTTGCCGAAGTCTGCGACGGCGAAGAGCAAGCCCTGATTCTCGACCACGGCGATACCGACGACATTCAGGTTGGGATCGAGAAGGTTGGCGCGGTGGACGGGGCTGTTCATCCAGCCCTGCTGGAGGGACTCGGGGGTCGTTCCGTGTCCGGCGATGTTTTCCGAGATGGTGGAGAAGCGGGCTCCGGCGTTGGCGCCGCGGGTGGGGAGGTCGGGCTCGCCGGGATACTCGTGGCGAAGATCCGAGTTGCGGACGACCCAACGGAGATGGTTGCGGGCGGCGATGGCAAGGGCGCTGTCCCAGCGCAGGGGAGGGAGGTTGTGCTGGGCCCGAGCCTGATTGGCGAGTTCGAGGAGAGTCTGCTCGGCTTTACTTTGCGCGACTGCGGATGGCGTGTGGATGGCGAGCATCGCCAGAAGAAGTAAGAGCAGCAGAGTGGTTCGAGCGGGGAGGCCGTGGTTGTACATGCCTTAAGTTTTACCTGATTGTCGAGCCGAGACCGCATGGAAGCCGTCCGAGCCGGAGGTGTATCTGCTGGTTCCGATAGACTGTAAGTAAGCGCAACCGAATAGACTTGCAGGTGTGCCTGCATTCGGGCGGCACTGCCAGTTTTGAAAGCCAAAGGATTTTTAACTATGAAGTTGCGGTTCCTCGTTCCATGCCTCGCGTTTGCCCTGATGAACCTCGCCGCAGTTGCTCAAGATAACCCATCTCCCGTGAACCCCTCAACTGCGAGTTCCAGGGGGGTTGGCCCGGGCGACGTTGGTTTGTATGTGAATCCGGTTGGAATCGGCATCAGGAACTCGATGGCTGACACGGGTGTGTTTGCGTTTCTCGGTGACGGCACGACCAAGCGTACTTTCTACGGCGCTGCCATTGGCGGCTACGTGAATTTTTTTCACGATCCGAAGTTTGACGCCGGGATCGACATCCGGGACACGATTGTGAACGCCAACAACGCGCGTCTGAACAGCTTTCTGGTGGGTGGGCGAATCATCTCCAAACCGATTGCGGAAAAGTTCAAGCCGTATCTGCAACTGTCGATAGGCGTGGGCAGCTCGAAGGCGCCGCACAGCACGATCCGCCTGAACCGATTCGAATATGACATCTATGGCGGGTTGGACTACACGTTGTCCAAACACGTGGACTTCCGAGCGGTTGAGCTGGGGTACGGTTCGGTTTCAACGATCAACAGCGGAAACTTCAATGGAACACAATCGTTTTCCGCTTCGAGCCTGTTCAGCGTCAGCACGGGACTGGTCTTCCGCGTCCCGTAACGTTGTTTCCCAAAAGAATCACGAGGCCGGTTGGGGCCGGCCCCGTGGACAAAAATCTACTCTAATTTGGTGTTGGTGACGTGGAGGATGGTGATCTTCGTGGCATTGCCCTCGGGGGTGATCGTGACGACGACGTTGTCCTTGTCCCTTTCACCTGCTGAGAGCACGGTGCCGTTGCTGTTTTGCACGATCGACGCACTCTCGCCGAGCTTCGCCATGTAGAAGGCGACGATCTTGTCCGACGCGTCAGTGCTAGTATAAACGGCGGTGACCATGGAGCCGTTCGGCGTCTGCATGTTCATGGAGCCTTCGCGGGCGGAAACTCCGGGATAGAGAGCGATGCCGAGATCGGCGGCGCTGACATTGGCGCTCTTCCCGGTGGTGATGGTGCCGTTCGGTGTTGACAGGCTGACTCCGCCATCGCTGTTGGCGTGGATGCCCTTCGATAGCTTGTAGGCGCCGATGCCAATCGCTCCGACAACGATGACGCCGAGCAGGATGAAGACACCGACGACGATCAGAACGATCTTCACGACGGTGTTGCCGGAGGTGACAGGCGGTGGAGGGACGTTTTGATAGGCCGGGTTGGGCGGCACGGGTGCGCCAGCAGTCATCGTGACACCTCGCGTGCTGGGGATGCAGGACGAGGTGAGGTGGGATCGATCATGGGACTCTCCTTCGAGACGTAGTCTGGTTTAATCCGGTACGGGGCGAATCGGTAGATGCGGCCGTAGGGCAAAACTCAGCCAGCGTGTCCCATGCCTGCCTGGGGGACGAGGTTACTGCAAGGTGAGGATGAAGTCGATGAAAAAACGCAGTGAGGATTTTTTCTAGCGGGGGATGAGCCGCATCATTAGAGGGGCGGAGGGCGATCGCCGGCACTCATCGTGATACGTCGCGTGACTGCATGGTGATTTTTTATTGTGGAGCTAAGGGATCGACGTAAGATTGGGAGCTATGTCATTTGCCAAGGTCCCCTCTCTTGCTCTGATCGCGGCTATGTTTGTCTTCGGCCATCCTTCTTCAGCACAGCAACCATCCACAGCTACTCCCGGCGGTACAGTGACCGGCCACGTCATTTGCGGCGATACCCAGCGGCCCGCGAGGTTCGCTGGGGTGATGCTCTTCGGAGTGCCCAAAGAGGCCGCACCGGTGCCGAAACTGGACGACGACGCAGACGCAACCCAGGTTGCGGCTCTGATGAAGGCGACGTTGGGCAGCATGAATCTGGTACAGACGCAGACGGGAATGGACGGCGGCTTTACGGTGAACAATGTAGCTCCGGGCGACTACTATATCTTCGCGTCTGTCGCAGGCTACGTACAGCCGATGAATATCGTGCAGGCTGCGTTCGATGCAGGCGCCGATCTGAGCAAGGCGATTCCCGGTGTTCCGATTGTGCATGTCGCGGCGGAGCGCACTGCCCAGGTCGATGTGACGGCTGACCGTGGAGCGGCGATCTCGGGCAAGGTGTTGTGGGACGACGGCGCGCCGGTTTCGCACGCCATCGTGACAACAGTTTCAGCGAAGGCGAAGGAAGATAAACTACCGCCGCAGTTCAACATGTTGGCGATAGCCGGCGGTGCGGGAGGAGGGCTGGCCTTCAGCGACGATCTTGGCCGCTTTCGCATTGCGGGACTCAGGCCGGGGGATTATGTGGTCAAGGTGACATTTCAGACCAACTCGCAGTTCGCCATGCAGGGCGGAGTGATGAACCTGAATGGTGCGGGGGCGTCCACGCCCCTGACGATTTATGCTCCTGCGACGTTTCATAAGACCGAGGCAAAGGCGGTGACGTTGCATACGGCGGAAGATCGTGGCGACGAAGAGGTGACGATCAGACTTGCGGGCATGCGCTCGGTGAGCGGTCGAGTTACTTCGCAGGAGGATCATCATGGTCTTAATTCAGGGACTGTGAAGCTTGAAGATTCGCGGGACAAGGAGTTTTCTCGCACGGCTGGGGTGGATGCGAATGGAAACTTTACGGTGACGTTCGTTCCGCCGGGCACATACAACCTGACAGTCAACGGCGGGGCAGATAAGGAGCCCTCGAAGAAAGAGCCGACGGGCCTGGTGAAGATTTCCAGGGACCACACGGTGCGGAGCTATCAGGATGGCAAGCAGAGCGTCGTTGTGGGCGAGAACGACGTGACCGAGCTGAGCATCGAGCTGACTCCATCGAAGACGGCGAAGAAAGACCTAGACCCTAATGACCTGTTCAAGAATTGAGCTCTAGTGCCGCGGATTTTCTAGCGGGGGATGAGCCGCATCATCAGAGGGTCACGGGGACGGAGGGTGATCTTTGCCTGCGGCACAGGCGGTGTAGTGCCGAGGTATTCCATGCGCCAGCGCTGGGCGATGATGGCGATCGCGAAGACGCCTTCCATCCAGGCGAAGGATTCGCCGATGCACTGACGGCTGCCTCCGCCGAAGGGGAAGTAGGTGAACTTTGGGCGGGCGGCTTTGGCTTCGGGGGTGAAGCGGTCGGGGTCGAAACGGAGCGGGTCGGGGAAGTACTCCGGCGTGCGGCTCATGATGTATTGGCTGAAGAAGACGTGCGCGCCGGCGGGAATGTTGTAGGGGCCGAGGTGGATCTCGCGCGTCGACATGCGGCCCATGGCCCAGGCGGGCGGGTAGAGTCGCATGGATTCGGCGAAGACCTGCTCGGTGTAGCGGAGGTTGGGGTAGTCGGCGAGAGTGGGGAGGCGATGTTTCACGGGACGGTTTTGCGGTGGTCCCTCCCATGTCCGAGAATCCGGACATGGGGCACCCGGCTGTGGGGGGATCCCGAGGACGGTGTCGAGTTCGGCGTGGAGTTTCTTTTCGACTTCGGGGTTCTGCGAGAGGAGATACCAGGTCCAGGTGAGGGCGTTGGCTACGGTCTCGTAGCCGGCGAGGAAGATGGTGAGGACTTCGTCGCGGATCTGGTCGTCGGACATGCGTTCGGGTTGTCTTCCTGCGGCTTCCGCGTCGGTGGGTTCGTAGGTGCTGCTGAGAAGCATGGAGAGGAGATCGCCCCCGCTCTTTTCTTCGCCTAGTTCTCCGTCTGCGGAGAGGCCTCGGTGTTCGGTGATGAGGCGGTTGACTACGGCGTCGAGGCGGGCTTTGGAGCGGCGAAACTTGATGATGCCCGGGATCGGCAGGTGGAGGAAGCGCTCGATGCGGGGGAAGGTGACGATGAAGTTGTAGAGGTCCATGATGGTGTTGACTTCGTCGTTGATGGCGCGGACGTCGGGGGTGACGTCAGTGTCGAAGAGGGTGCGCGCCACAATTTCGAGCGAGAGTGCCATGCTTGCGGCGCCGATGTCGAGGCTCTGGCCGGGCTGCCACTGGTCACGGTGGGATGCCGCGATCGAGACGATCTGCTCTCCGTAGGCGGCGATGCGCTGGCGGTGGAAGGCGGGAGCGGCGATGCGGCGCTGGCGGATATGGATGGGGTCTTCCGACGTGATCAGGCCCTCGCCGAGCAACACCTTCATGCGGCGCACGGTGCGCTCCTTGACGAAGTGTTGGGCGTCGGTGACGAGGATCTGCTGGATGTAGCGGGGATCGTTGAGGAAGACGATCGGGGTCCCCATGAAGCTGTATCGGGAGATGTTGCCGTAGGTTTTGATGAGGTGCTCGAAGAGCCGGATGGGAGAGCCGGGTTTGACCCAGCGCCGGAACATGTAGAAGGGAAGAGGAAGGCGAAGACTGGGAATTTCTTGAACGATTCGCGGAGCCGCGGGCGGAGCAGAGGTTGGCTCGGAGGGCAGGGAAGAGACCGAGGCTTCGGACTTGGGGCTCATGTTTCCAGAATGGATGCGGGGACAGGTGGTTCCGCTGTGCTGATTCGGTTCGTAACGATGTCGTGAATCTCTCTCTCGATTTCTTCGATGCCGTCGTTTCTTTCGATGATGACGACGCGGTGAGCGTCGCGGGTGGCGATCTCTTTGTACTTGTCGTAGATACGGCGGTAAAAGTCGTTGGGCTCGCGTTCGAAGCGATTCTCATCGGTACCCTGCCGCTCGACGTACCGTTGGTTGCGGCGGCGGGCACGTTTCAGGGATGACTCGAGAGATGGCAGCAGGAGGATGGTGAGGTCGGGCTGGAGGTTGTCGCAGGCTGCGGCGTGCATGGCGAGAACACGTGGACTGCCAAGCTGCCGGCCGCCGCCCTGGTAGGCCTCCGATGAGTCGGTGTAGCGGTCGCAGAGAACGATGGAGCCGGCGGCGAGGGCGGGAAGGACGATCTCGGCGATGGACTGGGCGCGGTCGGCGAACATAAGGGCCATCTCGGCGGCGGGGGCGATGGGGCCGACGGAGGCTTCGGATTTTGAGTCGAGCAGGACGCTGCGGATGCGGTCGCCGAGAGCGGTGCCGCCGGGATTGCGCAGGGTGACGACGTTGTGTCCTTCGGCCTCGAGGGTGGCGGCGAGGCGGCGAATCTGGGTGGTCTTTCCCGAGCCGTCAAGGCCTTCAAAGGTGATGAAATATCCGCGCGGCATAACCTCCAGTCTACCGCGCTCGGTTTGACGGCGTCGGAAAAAAAGCCGTGCACTATAGCATCGAAGGCATCGAAAACGGATTACGATAAGGCACGCAGAATAGGCCCCAAGGCAGGGTGAGTTTGGGAGGCTCCTATGATCATTATCTTTCTTGCGATGGCTGTTCCGCTGCTGGCAGTCGCCGGGGTATTCGCGGTGATGGCAAATAGCACTCAGCGAAGAGGGCAGAGCGGTTCGCCGGGTACCGCCAGCTTCGCGAAGCAAGGCAGAGCGGCAGATCCGGATGACTAAGCGCTATTTGCCTGCGGCTACGGTGGGGGCTGGGTGCCAGGTGACACCAGTGTCGGCGATGACGATGGCGAGGGGACCTTCGGCGCCCTCTTTCAGGAACGGCCCGTCGGATTTGTGTTCCTGGTGGGCGCTGTCGGTATAGAGGAGCTTCATGTTGCCGGAGCCGAGAACCTTGAAGCGGTAGTGAAAGTCGGCACCGGGGGCGAGGTTCTGCGTGCCGAAACTGGCGCTGGGATAGTCGACCTCGATCAATCCAATGGACTGGCTCGTCTGGTTGCTGATCGTCGTGACTACATAGGGGGAGCGGCATCCCGCAGTTGCGATGAGGGTGGCGACGAGAGCGAGGGCGGGGATCGAACGCATGAGAGTCAAGGGTATCAGGCGTAAGTATCAGGCAAGGGGAGAGGGTTGCGCTGAAGCATCCAGGGGCCGACCGAGGTCGTTTGGAAGCTCAAGTGATGGTAGAAGGACGCAAATGATCTCGTTGATGCCTTCAGGATTTGGGAGTGTGCGTTCCCTCGATGCGCTTTATCAGGCGTGATGAAGCTTCATCAGTTTGGTTGGGTTGCGTCACTCGGGAGTGATTCGGATCGCTTCCAACAAGCCGACTTATCGTTACTAATCAGCTCTCGATGAGCGACTCGGCGATTTGGCATTCGTTGAAAGAACTGGTCTCATGTCCCGAGGTCTGGCTAGCTCAACGCCTTTGCGAGTCGAATGAGTCCTTGCCGTATCGCAAACTCGTCGAATCCGCCAAAGCCGAGGAGCAACGCATTCGGATCAGGACGTCTCAGAGTGCATCGATCGACGGCGAGAACCTCAATACCCTGGGCTGCCGCCAGCTCTTCCGCCCGTCGTGAAGTCATTCCATTCTTGAGGTACCCGATCGTGTAGAGGCCTGCCCTGACGTTAGAGATCTCAAGCAACCCACCCAGATGTTGTGTGGCTCCTTCCATGAGTGTTGCGAGGCGCTCCGCATACAGATTCCGCATCCTCCGCAGATGACGTGCCAAATGCCCATCTACGATGAAGTCGCAAAGCACCGCCTGGTCAAAGGATGAATTCCGGAAATCGGTTCGGTAGCGAAAACCCAGGAAGAAATCAATTAACGGCGCAGGCAATACCACGTAGCCCACGCGTAAGGCTGGGAATAGCGTCTTGCTGAACGATCCGATGAAGATAACGCTTGAGTGATTATCGAGGCTTTGCAGGGCAGGCACAGGCGGTCCCTCAAACCTGTATTCGCTGTCATAGTCATCTTCGATAACAAAAGCGCCGGCGCGTGAGGCCCAGCTAAGAAGGGCCATCCGCCGCTCCAGCGACATCGTTACCCCCAGCGGGAATTGGTGCGCCGGCGTTACGTAGGCTCCCTTCGCATCCGGACAGATCTTAATTCCGGCGGAAACAGACAGCCCTTCATCATTCACTGGCACAGCAATAATCCGGGCTGCGACATTGTCAAACGCGATTCTAGCTCCGAAATATCCAGGATCCTCCATCCATATCGGATCGCTCTTTTTCAAGAGCAGCCGTGCCAACAGGTCAAGCGCCTGCTGTATTCCGGAAACGATGACGATTTGTTCCGCAGTGCATCGCACCCCACGTGACGTGCGCAAATACTCGGCGATTGCATCGCGCAATGGCCGATACCCACGCCGATCAGACTCTTTCTTTAAGAATGACCTAAAATTACGTGCTCGGTCTGCGGCAATACGTCCCCAAACTTCGGATGGGAATTCGTTGATGGCCGGAGTCCCGATCCGAAAGGGGCGGATCCCGTCAATAAAAGCCTGGTCAATCCAGGGTTGCGGCCGTTTATATGTCGAAATGACGCGACGAATATATGCCGGTACCCTGGCTACCTGGCGGGCCGGCCGGGGCGCCTCCACACGATTGACCCATGTACCGAATCCGACACGGGAGGTGACATACCCCTCGGCTTGTAAACGCTCCAGAACACTGACGACTGTGCCCCGGGAGAGTTCATACTGGCTGGCGAAATCTCTGGACGCTGGCAGTCTGGCGCCTGGCGCGAGCCGGCCGTCAAGAATGGCAGAACGCAGTTCGCCGTACAACCAATTGGTTAGGGTCTGATGGCGCGACCGGCTTTTGAGCGTGAGCTCGAATGAGCTAATGGCCTTTGGCATCTCAAATGGTCCAATAGAATTATCGAAAATGGCTCTATTCGATGAACCAATGGTGCCATAGTATCAGTTCTGAAATCGAGAAGCGCATGTATCGTCGTTGAGCTCTGGCCTCTCGCTGAGCGACTGATGGGAGATCGACTGATGAAAGTTGGAGTTTGGTTCTATGGCTTGGGCACCGCTCTCACGGGCATTCTGGATATCGCCTGGGGTGATTTCGACGCCTCTCATCAACCCATCCAGTCCCTGGGTAAAAACTTCCCTGGTCAACACCTGCTGGCCTACATCGCGGGGGTCTGGCTGGTCGCAGCGGGCCTTGCAATCTTGTGGCGGCGCAGCGCAAGGATTGGCGCCGCGGCATCCGCCTTGGCCTACTTGGTTTTTGCGACATTTTGGCTAGCTCGGTACTATGTTGGAATTCATGCGCTTGGCTGGCGAATCGACGTCTTATTAGGCATCACTTTCGGGCTCGCGCAACAGCTAATGCTGGTCGCTCCGGCAGCAATCGTTTACGCCTCCACCGCCTCACCGGACTCCCTGTTGCAAAAGAGAGCAGCTATCGCCGCACGTTGGATGCTCGGATTGCCTCCCGTTATCTTCGGCTTATTTCACGTCATCGGCATTCGCGTCTTCGCGAGCATCGTCCCGCACTGGATGTCGTTTGGATATTTTTGGGCGGCGCTGACCGGAATCGCCTTCTTCCTGGCAGGATGTGCAATTTGCTCAGGAATTATGGATGTCCTGGCCGCCAGGCTTCTTGCGTTGATGCTGTTCCTGTTTGAAGGTTTTGTAGAAATACCTCCTATTTTTAGCCGACTGCACAATCAGAGAACATGGGGTGCTGCTGTGTACAATCTGGCTGCGATAGGGGCATGCTGGATATTCGCCGAGTTTCTCACGAGCCGCGCAGATCGAGGACGAATCGGCGCCACCGGGAATGTCGCCATGTCACGCCCCGATACGGTGGTTGCGTGATTGAGAAACGCGTGGTCGTCGACGAACATTGGGGTTGCCTCCGTCTCGGTTGATGACTTCGGGCTAATGCACTCATCGAACTCGGTTTTCGCATCAGCGACTGGATAAGTAACGACAAACGCGGATCTCGTCATTTACTTCTGGATTGTCGATGATGATTTTCGCTGGACCGCCAGCGTTGTGAATCGATGAGGTTCTTTAATGTTTCTTTTTGGCGGCGGCCTTTACGGGCTTCTTGGCAGGGGTTGGCTTCTTTGCAGCTTTTTTCGCCGGGGCAACTTTCTTCGTGGCAGCTTTTTTCGCGGCCTTTGCCGGAGTCTTCTTCGTTGCTGCCTTCTTGGCTGGGGCAACCTTTTTCGCAGGAGCTTTTTTCGCCGCTACCTTTGCCGGAGTCTTCTTTGCCGCGGCCTTCTTCGCTGGAGCGGCTTTCTTCGCGGGCGCTTTGGCAGCGACCTTGCCCATGGCGGGAGCTACTGCCTTCTTCGCCGGAGGCGCAGCCTTTACCGGGGCCGCAGCCTTCTTCGCAGCTTCCTTGGCAGGAGCAGCAGCCTTTGCTGGAGCGGCCGCCTTGGCCGGCGCTGCGACCTTGCCTGTGGGCGTCTTGGTTTCGCCCGCAGCTGCCGCGGCGATTCCTTCTGTTGGCTCCCCTTCGACGGCGGCCACAACCTTCTTGCGGCTCTTGGCAGGCTTGGCATCCTTTTTGGGCATGCGCGGACGGCGCAGATGTACCGGTGGCGGAGGAGCAGGCGGCGAGTAGGGCTCGAGATACGCCTTCATCTCCTCGACGGTGCTCAGTTTGTTGTCCATCAGCTCAAAGAAGAGCTTGTCCAGCAACTCGTTGTAGACCGGCAGCCCGGGAACGATCCGCATCTCCTGCATGAGAACGTACGGGATCTTTTGTTTGGCCTGTGCCCACTCGGTGAAGAAGCCTTTGAACTTGGCCTGGATTCCGGAGTTCTTCGAGGTGTGCGCGACCCACAGAACGGACTCCGGCTTGGCCGAGTGCAGCAGCTTCCAAGCCTGCGACGGAGTCGCCGCGCCCTTGCCCGCGAACTCGGCTGCGAAGGCCTTTGCCTCGCCTTCGAGGGCGGCGATCTCGGCTACAAATCCCTGACGGGCAAAGCTTTTCTTTAGCGCGGCCACATCTTTGGGGGCCATCTTGGCCGTCAGCAGGGGGAAGTTGGCCACCGCAGCTTCGGGATAAATGCCCTGCATCTGGAGTTGCATCTGGCTCTCGCGCAGACGATCCAGTTCGGTCACGTTCGCTTTCGACGACTGCAGCGCCGGAAAGAGGTGCTTCATCCATCCCTCGGCCTCCAGCCGCCTGAGCACTCGCAGCGGGTCCTCCTCGTGGAAGATCTCCTCGGTCTCGTAGCCGCGATGAAACTGATCCATCGTCTCGATGTACCCTTCCTGCTTGCCGGTCTCGTAGCGCTGCTGGGTCCTCTCATCCATCTGCCAGCCGAGACGCGCCATAAAGCGTGCAGCGCGAATCATCCGGACGGGGTCTTCGATGAATCCGTAGTTGCTTACCAGGCGGAGCTCGCGATTCTCGATGTCCGCCACGCCGTTCAGGGGGTCCATCAGGAGGCCGTATGAACCGTCATTCAGTGAGAGCGCCATGGCGTTGGCCGTGAAGTCCCGACGGCGGAGGTCTTCGAGAATCGTCGCCGGCTTGAACGCCGGTTTACCCGGCTTGGGATAAGTGACCGACAAAGTGCTGCCAATCTCCAGCCGAACACCACCGGGAAACCGCACAAAAAGCGTCTGTCCGGCTTCATGCTCTCCGGTGATAATTCCCTTAGCTTTCTCTATATCTTTCTTGAGCTTGAGAGCATTTCCCTGAACCACTACATCCAGATCCCGAACCGGCGAGCCGCTGGTCATGTCGCGCACGGCTCCGCCTACCAGAAACACAGTAAGCCCTTTTGCGCGAGCCACTTGGCGCACCGCGAGCAATGCTGCCTGTTGTGCCGCAGAAAGTCTATTTTCCAGCAAATAAATGTAGTCGGCCATAACTGGTAGGTTTACTCCAAGCCGGTCGAACCGGTACACTCAAACACGTCCGAGCACCGCATGTAAGCTCAGGCGGATCAAGTGTTTATCAAGATCTTGACGCGTAGGCACAAAACGTAAGTGTAACACAGCATTAGCGTATTGACTACGGGCCGTGGGGTTTTTGTCACCCCGGTTGTGGTCCGTGCGACAATCCCCGTGACCCATGTCCTCCGCCCACAAAAAGGTGATCGTCCGCCGCTTCACTGGCGAAACACTTCCGGGCTACCTGCCTCTGGCCGCATTTGTCCGCAATCGAGGACTTGATCTGCTTGACCTGACTGGCCGTGTGATCCCTCTTCTTCTCAATGACATCAAGCACGTCTGCTATGTCCGAGACTTCAATCTCCACGATACGGTCAACCCGGAACGGCTCACCCGCCGGACCTTTCTTGCACGGCCTCGCACAGAGGGTTTGTGGCTGCGCATGACGTTTCGCGGCGGAGACGTGTTCGAAGGGCTTGCTCCAACCGATGTTGCCCTGCTGGACGACCTGATCAACGACGCCGGCCTCCACCTCACCCCACCCGATACGCGGTCGAATACCCAGCGCATCTATGTGCCACGCACTTCGCTGACCGAACTTCAGCTGTTGGCTGTGATCACGACGCCGTCCCGTCGCAAGCCCCTTCCGGGGGCGTCTGTGCCTTCCATGCAGGAGGATCTGTTCGAGAACCTGATTCCGCCGAACACCCGCCCTAACTAGGAGGCAGGGAAGTTGGGAATAGGGTGTAGAGAATAGAAGGCAGGGGCTGTGTGTGCCCCTATTCCCTACTTCGTGTCTCTATAATCCACAGCATGCAATCCTTGAAATTAGCTGCACTCGCCGAGTACCTGGACGCCAAGCTCGACGGCGACCCCTCTGCGGAAATTACCCGTGTGGCCGGGATCGAAACCGCGGAGCCCGGCGATCTCACCTTCGTTTCCAATCCGAAGTACGCGACGCTTGCCCGGACCACGAGAGCTTCGGCGATTCTGGTTGAACCAGGGTTTCCCAACGTACCGACGGCTACGTTGCGCGTTGAAAATCCCTATCTGGCCTTTGCGTTCGCGATCGAACTCTTCTATCGGGCGCCTGTCTATGCGCCTGGAGTTCACCCGACTGCGGCGATTGCGTCGACCGCCAGTATCGGCGCGCACGCTCACATTGGCGCCTATGCGGTGATCGGCGATAACGTGACGATCGGCGACAACGCCGTGATTCTCCCTCACGTCGTCTTTTATCCCTATGCGACTGCGGGCAACAATCTGTTTGCGCACGCACACGCGGTTGTCCGCGAATACTGCCACCTGGGTGACAACGTCGTTCTGCAAAACGGAGCCATTGTGGGAGCCGATGGCTTCGGCTTCGCCCGGCAATCCGATGGGAGCTGGTACAAGATTCTGCAATCGGGAAGGGCGGTTCTTGAAGACAATGTTGAGGTCCAGGCTAACGCCTGCGTCGACCGCGCGTCGATTGGGGAGAGCCGGATCCAGGCCGGGGCGAAGATCGACAACCTGGTGCAGGTTGGCCATGGCTCGACGGTGGGCCCTGATACGCTGCTGTGCGCCCAGGTGGGGCTCGCCGGATCCACTACCGTCGGCAAGAATGTGATCCTGGCGGGTCAGGTTGGTGTTGCGGGCCACTGTACGGTAGGCGACGGAGCGATGGCCACCGCCCAGAGCGGCATCCCGAGTGATGTGGCCCCGGGAAAGATTGTCAGCGGCTATCCTGCCATCGACAACCGGCAATGGCTGCGGTCGGTTGCACTTTTTAATCGACTTCCTGAGCTGCTTCGCGATATAAAATTGAAACTAAAATAACCATTTATGTGGTGACTATCGTCGTATAAACAAGCATCATAGGGGAGGTAAACCATGATTGAGCCTCCAGACAGCATACCGAGCGTGATTCACAGGGTGCCGAGCTCAAAGATGCAACCCGTGCGCGTGCTACTGCTCGACGACGAGCCGACGAATCTTCATCTGCGAACTGCCATCCTACGACAACACGGCTACGAATGTGTTCCTGCCTCTACGATTGAGGAGGCGACGGAGCTCTTCAACAATATCGATATCGCCGTTCTCGACTACCACCTTGGAGCGGGCCAGTTCGGCACTGAGGTTGCGGCTCTACTTCGCCGCCGCCGCCCTCATGTTCCGATCATCATTCTTTCTGCTACCCTCGACCGCTACTTTGGCGGCGTGGAAGATATGCATCTGCTGAAGGGCCATAGCTCGGTCGACGATCTGCTTGACGCTTTGAGCTCGCTTGGCGCGAAACGCCGCGGGGCTCCGGTGGTGGTCGATGCGCGTGACTTCTTCTACTCGCGTATCTCGCTGACGATCGGCTCGGACGTCCTGGTTCAGATCTTCGATGAGAAGGGAATCTGGCAGTATTGCAACGACGCTGCCGCCGAATACCTGGGACAGCCACGGGACTGGTTTACCGGTCGCTGCGTTTTTCACGAGTTGCATCCGCTGATCCGCGACTGGCGGGAGGTGATCCAGACTGTCTGCCATAGTCGGGAGACCTACATCGACCGGACCCGCCGCGGTCTGCTGAATCATCCTCGTCCCGAGGAGCAGCAGCTGACCTGGAGCGTACTAGCCTTTCCGATCACGCTGCACGACAACCGCAGCGGAGCTGTCCTGACTGCGCGCATTCTCGAGAAGCCTGCTCGCACCTCGGACTTTCTTCCGTTCCTCTAGCGGGCGGGTTGGAGTGAGCGCCAGGTTGCTGACTAGTGTTTGGCCTCTGTCATATAGGCAGTCATCTCTGTGTGCGAGATCGCTTCTTTCGCGTAGCTGAAGGTTCCTTTGTCTTTTACTTCGCGAGCGGCGCGCACGAATGCTCCAAGAGCGGCGCGTACGAAAGAGCCGCCTACGCTGACTCGCTTGACTCCGGCGGCTGCTAGTTCTTCGACGGAAAAAGTTGCACCCTGCAGACCCATGAGGACGTTGACGGGTTTCGAGATTGAGGCACAGACCTCGCGAATGGCTTTGAGGTTCGGGAGGCCCGGCGCGTAGAGAACATCGGCCCCTGCTTCGGCGAAGGCATGGAGCCGCTTGATCGTGTCTTCGAGATTGGGCCGGTCGTAGAGGAAATTTTCGGCTCTCGCGGTCAGAAGGAACTGGTGGGTCTGGGCCGCTTCTGCGGCCGCAGCGACACGCTCGACGGCGAGTTGGAAGTCGTAGATGGGGGTGTTGGGATCGCCGGTTGCATCTTCGATGGATCCGCCGACAAGGCCGACGGTGGATGCCAGTCGAATCGTCTCCGCGCAGAATTCAGGCGATGGGCCGAAGCCGTCCTGGAGGTCGGCAGAGACGGGAAGGTGGGTTGCGTCGACGATCTCCCTGGCATTTTCGAGAACCCCGGCGCGGGTCAGGTTTACGGTCGAGTCCTCGCGTCCGGCGGCGAAGGCGTAGCCTGCGCTGGTTGTGGCGAGGGCTTCGAAGCCTAATGTGGTGAGGATCTTCGCTGTGCCAGCGTTCCATGGATTGGGAATGACGAATATTCCTTTGCGTTCGTGCAGCGCTTTGAATGCTTCGTATTTCTGTTCCCGCGTCATCTGGGTTCTCCTCACTCATTTGACGCATTTTAGCCGGGGGCGATGATGAATTATCGTTACCGGTGGCGCTTGAAGAGGGCAAGGGTGGTGACGAAAAGGCCTCCTGCTGTGAGGGTTAGCAGGATAATGGCGTGGCGGTAGGCGGCCTGGGTCCGCGGGGGAGTGGCGGCGGTGTTGTCCAGACATTGGGTGCAGCCCTGGGCGCAAAGAGGCGGTGAGAAGATGGTGCCGAGGAGTAAGCCCAGAGCGAGAGTTGTGGCTCTTCGAGAACCCAGGTCCCAGAATCGGGACATGGGGCACCCCCCTTTTAGCTGGGATTCATAGGCCGTGATCGGGGAGGGATGTTGGTGGTATGTTGCCGGCCGGTTCATTGGAAGAAGGCTAACAGGGCGAAGAGGAAGAGCCAGAGGATTCCCATGGCGTGCCAGTACCAGGCGACACCGTCGACGAGGATCTGACGGGACTCGAGCAGGCGCGAGACGTAGAGTCCGACGAAGGCCGTGATGAGGGCTCCGATGCCAAGGAAGAGGTGGACGGCGTGGACGCCGGTGATGAGGTAGAAGAAGTGGCTGCTCTGGTTGGTGTGGAAGAATATCCGCTCGGTGGCGAGTTGATGCCACGCGGTCCACTGACCGGCGAGAAAGAGCAGGCCGAGGACGATGGTGGCGGAGAGCCAGGGGAGTGCGTTTCGGGTGATGGGTTTGCCGAGGCCGAGCCACTCGTCCATGACATCGGTCTCGCGGAACATTGTGCGGCGCGCGGTCTCCATGGTGGCGGAGCTGAGGAGAAGGACGGCGGTGTTGAGCCAGAGGATGGGCGGGATAGCGGTGGGAAGCCATGCATTGACGTAGCGGTTGTAGGCGTCGATGTGGCCGGTGGACTGGTTGACGAAGAAGGTGCTGATGATGGCAATGAAGAACATCAGGTCGCTGGCAAGGGCGAAGAAGATGCCCATGCGGTAGCGATGGAGGCGCTCGTGAGGGCCGCGACGACCGTTGGGGCGATCGTTCCAGTTGTCGTTGTCGCCACCGCCACCAGTGCGCTTGTCGGTTGGTGGACGCCGGCCTGAGCCGTTGTCGTTATCTTCGAGACGGCGTTTGCGTTCCTGATCGGTTTTGTTGGGCGTGATGGTGGCCGGCATAGGAGTTGACTTTCAAAGCACGCGTTGTGGACAGCTTACTCCGGTTTTGCGTTTGTGGTGTCATCGATGCTTGGCTGGACCGTCTGTTCGACCCATTGAGGGAGAAATGTGTCACCAATATGAATGGAAGAGTAATGACATGGGGCGCGAAGTACTGTGATCTCTGGTCTATCGGATGCCGGAATGGGGGGAAAAGGATTCAAGGCGGGATGCCATTCTAGAGTGGTGGCTTGCCATGGGTTTGACGGAGCGAATCGTCCTTTGCGTGCGCTTTGGAAGAGATTAAAGAGGAATATGAGCTGGGCGGTGACGAGGAAGATGGCGGCATAGGTGATGTGGAGGTTGAGGGGAATGGTTTGGGCGAGGAGCTGGCCGGTGGGGCTGAGTGCGCCTCCGGGGCCGGGGATGCCGGTGAGCTGGGAGTAGTGGCGGGGTTCGCCGGCAAGGCCGGTGAGGTGCATGGGAAGAAAGACGGCGTAGGCTCCGATGAGGGTGCACCAGAAGTGGAGGTGGCCGAGAGGTTCGGAGAGGAGGCGGCCGGGGTGTTGGTGGGTTGCGGTGATAAGCGGGAACCAGTAGTAGGTTGCGGCGTAGAGGGCGAAGACGCCGGCCATGGCCATGATGAGGTGGAAGTGGGCGACGACGAAGAAGGTGTTGTGAAGGTACTGGTCGAGAATTGGCTGGGCGAGGATGGGGCCGGTGAGGCCTCCGGTGATGAAGAGCGAGACGAAGCCGAGGGTGAAGAGCATTGCGGTGGTGTATCGGGGCTTTGAGCGCCAGATGGTGGCTAGCCAACTCAGGACTTTGGCGGAGGCGGGCAGGGCGATGGCCATCGTTGAGATGGAGAAGGCGGAGCTGGCGAAGGGGTTGAGGCCGGCGACGAACATGTGGTGTCCCCAGAGAAGGATGCCGAGGAAGCCGATGAGGAGAGTGGTGATGATCATCGTGCGGTAGGCGAAGACTTTTCTGTGGCTGAAGTTGGCCAGCAGCATGGAGGTAAGGCCGAGGCCGGGGAGGATGGCGATGTAGACCTCAGGATGTCCGAAGAACCAGAAGAGATGGAGCCAGAGGAGAGGGCTGCCGTCGCCGCCGCTGTGGAGGACGTTGTTGACGAGGTCGCCGGTTGGGAGGAAGAAGCTGGTGTGGGCGTGGCGGTCGCAGAGGAGGAGAAGGATTGCGGCGAGTAGGACGGAGAAGGCGATGATGCTGAGCAGTGCGGCGGTGAACCATCCCCAGACGGTGAGGGGAAGGCGCTCCCAGGTCATACCGTCGCAGCGGTTGCGGATGATGGTGGTGAGGGTGTTGATGGAACTGGCGGTAGAGGCGATGGCGAAGAGAGCGATGGAGATGAGCCAGAGGTCCATGCCGGCGCCCTGGCCGGGGCCTGCGCTGGGAACAGCGCTGAGGGGTGGGTAGGCAGTCCAGCCGGAGATGGCGGAGCCGCCGGGGACGAAGGTGGAACTTAGGAGGGTCAAGAGGGCGAGTGCGGTCAGCCAGAAGCTGGCGGCGTTCAGGATGGGGAACGCCATGGTGCGGGCGCCGATTTGTGCCGGGAGGATGAGATTGCTGAAGCCTGCTTGCGGCGCGGTGGTTAAGACGAAGAAGAGCATGATGGTGCCGTGGATGGTGACCAGGGCGAGATAGTCTTCGGGGAGGATGGGGCCGTGGAATGGCAATGACCAATCTGGCCAGACGAGGTGAATGCGCATCAGGAGCGAGAGTAGAGCGCCGATGATGACGGAGACCAGGGCGAGGGTGAGGTACTGGATGCCGATGGTGCGGTGGTCGGTGAGGCGAGGGAATAAAGACGAGGAAGTAGGGAATGGGGAGTAGGGAGTAGAGTGCGCGTCGGGTTGCGGGTTCGGAGTCATTGGGTTGACTCTTTGTGGTGCGCGGTTTGCCACGCGACGAACTGTTCGGGCGTGACGATGCGCAGGGTGGCGTTCATGCGGTAGTGGCCAAGGCCGCAGAGTTGAGTGCAGAGGATGGCGCAGGTGCCGGGAGTGGTGGGAGTGAAGTGGATGTGGATGATTTGACCCGGGACGGCGTTTTGTTTGAGACGCAGCTCGGGAATGGAGAAGCCGTGGATGACGTCCTGGGCGTTGAGGCGCAGGTCTATCTCGCGGTTGGCGGGCAGGACGAGCTCGGAGGTGACTTCGTCGTCGGCGGAGTGGGGGTCGGTGGGATCGAGGCCGAGGGGATTGCCTTCGCCGGGGGCTACGAGTTGCGGGCGGGTGATGCCGAAGGTGGCGTCGGGGCCGGGGTAGCGGAAGTACCAGGCGAACTGGACGCCGGTGGCTTCGATTTGAAGTGCGGTGAGGGAGGCTCCGGTGTAGCGGGTGGCGGCCCAGAGACGTTCGGCCTTGATGGTGAGGAAGGCGAAGAGGATGGCGAGGACCGTGAGGGGAAGGTACTCGATGCGTTTGAGGCTGACGGCCTCGGAGTGGCGGCGAAGGATGAGACCGAAGAGAAGAATGACGTGAGCAAGAGCGAGGAGGGCGAGGGCAATCCAGAGATTGAGGAGGAGATGGTGATCGAGCGCTGGGCCGTGGGCGCTTGCGTCGGCGGGGAGGAACCAAGGGGCGAGCCAAAGCGCGGAGGCGGAACTAACAGGGCGCGCGATGCAGGAGAGAAGCACGTGTTAAGGATAGCGCGTTCGATTTGGAGAGGTGTTCGCGCGCGTTCGCTGAGAGCGAGTGGGCCGCGAGTTCCTTCGAGCTACTGACCATGGCTTTGGCGGATGAGGTCAAGGAAGAGCTGGTGGACGCGGGGGTCGGAGCTAAGTTCGGGGTGAAAGGTGGCGGCGAGGAGGTGGCCTTCGCGGACCAGAACCGGGAAGCTGTCGCGGCTGGCGAGGGTTTCTACTTGCGGGCCGGTGCGGGTGATGCGTGGAGCGCGGATGAAAACCATCTCGAGTGGGCCGCCGGGGAGTGTTGTTGGTTCGGTGAGGATGGCGGAGTCGATCTGGCGGCCGTAGGCGTTGCGCTCGACGGTGATGTCGAGGGCAGCGAGAGAGGGCTGGGGCGGGTTCTCTACGTTCTTTGCAAGGAGGATAGCGCCGGCGCAGGTACCGAAGGTTGGAGTGGTCTCGACGAAGGACTGGAGTACGTCGAGAAATCCGTCGCGCTCGAGGAACTTGAGGAAGGTGGTGGACTCGCCGCCGGGAATGATCAGGCCGTCGATGTCTGCGAGTTCGGCCGGGGTACGAATGAGCTTAGCAGTAACGCCGAGGTCGGCGAGCGCTTTGGCGTGGGCTTCGAATGCGCCTTGGAGGGCGAGGATCCCGATGGTGAGGGGGCGGTCCGCTGTAGCGGCAGATTGTGGTTCGGATCTCATCGTTTGTTACGAAAATTCTCTTCGTACTATCGAGTATAGAGAATCTGGCAAACCGTTTGACTTGGTTATTCTGCCGATGAGATGTAGAAGCCTCGATTGAGGCCTCAGTGGCGATTCTCAAAAATCTATCCCGAGCTCCAGGACCACCGTCGGCGTGGTCCATCCCGCGTTGAAGATGTAGCTGGTCAATGTTTTGTTCTTGTGGGACAGACCGACGAAAAAGCCGCGTTGTGTGTCCAGACTTGTCTGGTAGGCCTTGGTTCGTTGTGCCACGAGACCTACTTGCAGCCAATCGACGGGTGAGTAGGTGAGTTGCGGCCAGTTGTAATAGAAGTTGCGGGATCGATCGCCGGTATCGAACACATATTCATTCGAGATGGATAGCTGGAGTTTCTTGTAGGTGAGGGATGCCTCGCAGCCGGGTGCGATGCCGTTGGTTCTGCCAAAGACACCACCGATCATCGGAGTCGCATTCAATACGATTTTTCTTCCGGCGCTGAAGTTATAGCCAAGCCAGAGGGATCCAGTTCTCAGATTTTCGTAGTTGTAGCGAGCTTCGAGGTGAAGCCATCCGTGGTCCGCCAGGAAGTTGGGGTTTACGTACGAGACGTCGTCCGGAACGATGTAACCGTCGGTTACCAGAGAGAAGGTCCAGGGATCTTTGGCGGTGAGTATGGTTTTCTGCGGTGTGGCCTGCGCTGCTGCTGACTGGCCGGCGATGGAGAGGATCAACACGAACGCGGCGAACTGTAAGGGACGGTTCGGGGACATCCGCTTCTCGATCTTGATTAGAGTTGGCACCGGCAGGTGGTCTAGAGGTATTGGCGTTCGATGCGGCGAATCTCTTTGTAGCGCAGAAATGCCTGATGATCATCTTCCAGTCCGAGCACGGTGCGAAGCGTGGAGCCGCGATAGGTATGGGCCGCCATGCCGGCGGCGTTGCGCGCGACAAACCAGGGGTCGTGGAGAAATGCTGTGGGCATGTGACGGGTCTTAATGCCGCGCTCGGCCTTCCAGCGCAGGTACTCGATCTCGTCTGCGGACAGGTGCTCGTTGCGCACGATTGAAGTGGTGCCGTCGTACTCTTCCAGGTGTTCATTTTCGATGAGACCGAGACGGCGAAATTCGTCGGTCATCGGAGTGCGCGGATAAGGCGTCGGATGCTGAATGTAAGGCCAGTCTACATATTGGCGGGCGAAGGCGAGGTTGGCCTCGATCGACTCGGCGGTGTCGTTTGGGCTGCCGACGATCAGGCCTCCGATAACGTACATCTTGTTGCGATGAAGGTATTCGATGGCCTTGAGGGTTGCGTTGCCGGTGTTCTTTCCATCAGTGCGTGCGGTGTTTTTTGCAGATGCCTGAAGAAATTTGAGATCGCTATCGAGAACGTTTTCGATTCCGAGAAAGACGTAGCGAAAGCCGGCGCGGTGCATCAGCGGAGCGAGGGTCTCGCCGTGATTTGTGATCGCGGAGGTCATGCCCTGAACAAAGTAGTCCAGGGTGTGTAGACCGGCGGCGATGATGGCATGACAGAGCGCTTCAAAGCGATGGACGTTCAATGTGATGTTGTCGTCGACGAGGAAGATTGTGCGGGCGCCGTGGCTTTGCGCATCGCGGATGTCAGCGATGACGCGGTCAAAGGAGTAGGTGTGGAAGTTGCGCCCGCGCATTTCGATGATGGAGCAGAACGTACAGTCGTAGGTGCAGCCGCGCGAGGTTTCGACGACATCGACCTGACGGCCAAGGATCGTGTAGCCCTTTAGAACGCGGGCGTTGCGGTCGGGAAGGCGGATTTCGTCGTCTTCCAGACGATGCGGGGCACGCAACTGGTTGTGAATCCACTTGTCACCGCAGCGGTGCGAGAGACCGGAGATGAAGTGAAGGTCGCGGCCGTTGTCGAGCGCACGGATCAGCTCGCGGAAGGTGACTTCCCCTTCGCCGCGCACGATGAAGTCGACCGGCATGGAGAGATAGGCTTCGGAGGCGAGGCTTGGGTCGTAGCCACCGATTGCGATCTTCATGTCCGGTTTTAGACTGCGAACCAACGCCATGATGCGTTCGGCGGTTCGGCGTTGGAAGGTCATGACGGAGAGGCCGACGAGATCGGGATCAAGCTCGCGAACGAGGCGGGTGACCGTCTCTCGCGCCGTGCGTTGGCAGAGAATGAGATCGGCGACGGCTACCTTGTGAATCGGATCGACGTTGCCAGCAAGGGAGGTCAACGCTCCGTTTGGCATGCGGACCGCGATGGTGGGCATGTGCTCGAAGGAATCGGGCATGGAGAGCAGAAGGATATTCATGGAATCCTCCCTGGCTACTCAGACCACGGCGTGGATAACTACCAGCCGCGAGTTTGCATCAGGTGTTGCTCTTCGATTGCTGCTGCTGCGAGGCCCTTCATGGTGCCGGTTACGGATTCGCTGGCTTCGGCTACGATCCTGGGATCGTTGAAGTGAGTGGTGGCGATGACGATGGCGCGGGCGCGGGAGATGGCTTCTTCGCGCTCCTTCGGATCGTTTTCGACGTCGAGGGGAGTGGCTCGCTCCTTCATGAAGATGCCCGAGCCCACGAAGACTGTTTCCGCACCGAGCTGCATCATCAACGCTGCGTCGGCGGGAGTGGCGATGCCGCCGGCGGAGAAGTTGGGAACGGGGAGTTTGCCGTTTTTGGCGACCATTTTGACTAGTTCGTAGGGTGCGCCGTGGACCTTCGCGGCGTTATAGAGCTCTTCGTCGCCAAGGACGGTGAGGGATTTGATCTCGCGGACGATCTGGCGCATGTGCTGAACGGCGTGGACTACGTCGCCGGTGCCGGGCTCGCCCTTGGTGCGGATCATGGCTGCGCCTTCGGCGATGCGGCGGAGGGCTTCACCGAGGTTGCGTGCGCCGCAGACGAAGGGTGTGGTGAAGGCGTGCTTGTCAATGTGGTACATCTCGTCGGCGGGGGTGAGGACTTCGGATTCGTCGATAAAGTCGACGCCGATCTCCTGTAGGATCTGGGCCTCGGCGAAGTGGCCGATGCGGGCCTTGGCCATGACCGGGATGGTGACGGCGGCCATGATCTCTTTAATGAGCTTGGGATTGGCCATGCGGGCGACGCCGCCTTCGGCGCGGATCATGGCGGGGACGCGCTCCAGGGCCATGACGGAGATGGCGCCGGCCTCTTCGGCGATGCGGGCCTGCTCGACGTTCATGACGTCCATGATGACGCCGCCTTTGAGCATCTCGGCGAGGCCGAGCTTTAGGCGGATGGACGAGGTTCCGAAGTTGCCGCTGCCGTTGCTGGTGTGATCTGCCATGGGGTTTCTCCTGAATCTTGTATCTAGCGTGCGGCGGTAGGCGCACGGTGTTATCTATTTGTCCGCGAAAACTTCAGTTTAGCAGTTTTGTAACGAGGGAGAGGGTTTGCGGTTGAGTTTGTACGGGGTTGAGAGTGGTTGTTGAACAGGAGATGAGAAGGTCTCAAACGTAGACGGAGCATCCCCTGGCTTCGAGATCCGCTATCCAGGCGGGTAGTTCTAGTGTTGTGACCCATCTCAAGTCTAATTTTTCCAATCGAGGAAGCGTTGCGATCGCCGGAGGCAACTCAGTCAGGGGATTGCCCCGGAGATCCATTTGACGCAGTTCCTGCAACTCTCCGATTGAGTCGGGCAAGGAGGTCAAATTGTTGTTCCTGACATGGAGTTCTCGGAGGCGGGAAAGCTGCCCGATGGAGCCTGGCAACGACCGCAGGTGGTTGTCGGTCATTCGAAGCTCACGCAGGCTGGACATCCTGGACACGCATTCCGGGAACGTTTCAAATGCATTCTCGCTGATGTTGAGATAGCGCAAGCGCGTCAGACCTGCAAAAGAAGACGGCAACGAAGTCAACTGATTGTCGTGTAGATAGAGGAAATCGGTGACATTGGGAAGACCGCCAATCTCATCGGGTAAATGGGTCAGCTGATTGTGTCCGAGGTCGAGCATACGCAGCATCTTCAAGCGCCCGATCTGGCCGGACAACTCAGACAGATTATTGTCCGCCAGGACCAGTGTTTCGATTTGGGTTTGTTGCCATACGGAATCTGGTACGTGTCCGAGCTGTTTCTTCCAGAGATTCAGATTCGATTCGGGAGAGCCTGGCATGGCCGTTATCTTATTGTCCGCACTACCGTATTGGCGAGGTTGGGTCCGGGATGGCGGATTTAGCGAAAAATTCAATTGCGGTTTATCTCTGATGCTGGGTGGGAGGCTCATGCTTCGCGTACAGGGCGGTGTGTTTACCGCTGGTTGCCCCGGGAGGTTTGGATGGACGCGGAACTGACGATTGTGATTCCTGCGAAGAATGAAGTGAAGATGCTGCCGAAGCTGCTTGAGTCGCTGTGCCGGCAGGACTATGAGGGAATGTCGTCGACGAAAGTGTTGGTGGCGGACGCAGGGTCAACCGATGGGACGGTGGAGGTGGCACTGGGCTTTCGCGACAGGCTGAAGGTGGAGGTGGTGGTCGGCGGATTGCCTTCGGTGGGTAGAAATGCCGGCGCGAGGCTGGCGACGACGAAGTATGTGCTGTTTCTGGATGCGGATGTTGAGTTGCCGGAGCCTACGCTGGTGCGGCGCGCGATGTGGCGGATGGAGCGGCGACGGCTGCATCTGGCGACGACAAATATTGCCTGCCGTGAGGGTGGCTTCTTCGACGATGTGTTGTATGCGGCGAGTAATTTGATGCAGCGGGTGGGGAGTTTCACGAAGCCGTTCGCTACTGGGATGTTTATGCTGTTCGACCGTGAGGTCTTCTGGGCGCTGGGGGGATTTAATGAACAGGCGCTGTTTGCGGAGGATTATCTGCTATCGAAGGGTGTTGCGCGGATCCGGTTTCGCATTGTGCGCGGGCGTGTGCTGACGACCAATCGACGGTTCCAGAAGCTGGGGCATTGGACGATGGTTTGGATGTTCTTCAAGACGATGGTGCATACGTGGGACGAAGAGTATTTTCTCGAGGACCAGGGGTATTGGGGCGAGGCTGGGTGAAGCAGAGTGTTGGGAATAGGGTGTAGGGAGTTGAAGGCTACGGTTGGGGGGCGGTGAAGCCGGCGGCGGCGAGGATTCTTTCGTCAAGGGCTATGAAGACGCCTTTGGCGCGGGCGAGGACGGTGCCGTCGGGACGCTGGATTTCAGCCTGGTGGAAGAGTTTGCGATCGGGGGTACCATCGGGTCTGGTGGGGCGGTTGAGGTGGCGGGCGACGAGGACCAACGGCTTATATAGAGGTACGGGCTTTAGGTAATCGACCTCCATGTGGCGGGTCATGGCGAGAGCGTTGAGGGGGCGATTGAGTTTACTCATGGCTTCGTCGAGAAGGGCGGCGACGATGCCGCCGTGGATGTGGCCGGGGGGGCCTTCGTGCATGCGGTCGAGCTGGATTTGTGCAGTCGCGGTGATCTGATGTGGGTCTGAGGTGTCGGTCGTGAAGACGAGATGGAGACCCTGGGGGTTGGCGGGGCCGCAACCGAAGCAGTAGTTGGCACGCTCGTCGATGGTGGGGCTGTCCATTGAGGCAGGGGTGTGTCGGGTGGCGTCGGGTGTTGGCATGGCTTCTGGGTTGGACGTTAGCACAGTACGGGGTGGAATGAATAGAGATTCAGTTCCGGTGGGCTGTGCTATGTGGTGCAGATTTCGAGGATTCCTGCGCTGAACTTTTCCATTTTTTCGTGGCCGAGACCGGGGATGGTTTTGAGTTGCGACAGAGTCTGCGGGCGGGTGAGGACGATGCTGCGCAGGGTGGTGGAGGCGAGGACGAAGAAGAGCGGGAGGTTGAGTTTTTCGGATTCGGCTTTTCGCCACTCACGTAGGCGCTGGTCGAGGGCTTGCTGTTCGGGGGTGAGGGTATCCGTCGGGGCTGGCGGAGCGGAGCGGGTGCGGACATCAACGACACGCGGGCTGATTGTGATGTGCCTTGTAGGTCCTTCTTCAGAGTTGGTTCGCGACGAGCGGGGAGATGTTGCAAATGGTCCGGGTTCTGGCTCGTACTCTTCCATGCAGGTTGCTAACAACGAGAGATAAAAGGCTTCAGGCAGATCGCCGCGAACGCTGTTCAAGTCCCGGAGGGCGGAGATGGAACGTGGGCGTTTGTCCACCAGTTCCGAAATTGCTGCTTCGGAAAGCAAATTAGAGGCCGGTTGATTTAGCTTCAAGGCTTGTGTTTCGGCAAAGCTGCGTAGGTCTTCTTCGAAGGCTAGGCGATGGTCGATTACTTTGAGAAGGTCGTTTTCTCGTTGCCTCTTTCTGTTCATGATGCGGGCGGGATCTATTCGGGAATTTCTCTTAGCTGTGATCGCGGAAGGCTTTGGGTTCACGTTCAGAGAGAAAGGAGCCTCGCGCTTTGCTGTGGGTTGAATTCCGCGGCAGATGGCGATGATGTTGGCGCCGTAGCGATCGGCCTTTTCGGGGCCGATGCCGGAGACAGTGTGGAGTTCGGAGAGGGTGGTGGGGCGGGCTAGTACGAGGTTGTGGAGGATACTGTCGCCGAAGACCATGAAGGCGGGCTTGCCGGTTTTTGCGGCTTCGGATTTTCGCCAGGCGCGGAGGTTGGCTTCGAGGGATTTTTGTTCTGCGCTGTAAGAGGCTGTGGTAAGTTCGCGCTCGGCTTTCAACGTTGCTTTGGATGGCTTTCCATTGGTTGAGTTGCGGGTGCCCTTGCGCGACGAGGTCGATGAAGGTGCTGCGTCTTTGAGGAGGAGGTCGGGTGGCAGGGGGCCGGTGAGGGTGCGGCCTTCGTGGGTGAGAGAAGCTTTTTTGAAGGTGATGAGATTGCCTTCGGGATTGGTCCACTGATCAGTGTTCAGCGTGATTAGTCCGGCTCGGGTTAATGAGTCGAGGAGAGTGTCGAAGACCTTGCGATCCGTGGCGGGGGTGTTGCGGAGTGCGGATGTGGAGAGCTCGGTGTGGAGTTTGCCGGTGGCTCGGGTTTGGCTAGTGGAGTTTTCGAGTGCTCGGAGGATGGCGCGGAGTTGGCGGTCTTCTTCGGTTGTGGGGGGGCGGAAGGTTTGGGCGGTGGCGTTTTGTGGGGCGCAGAAGTCGCAGTGGCCGCAGGGGCGGAGGCCGTCGGCGGTGTCGCCGAAGTGCTGGATGAGAGCAGTCATGCGGCACTGTGGAGATTCGGCGAACTGGACCATGCGGTCGATCTGCTCGCGCCGGAAGGCAAGTTGGTTGTCGTAGCCTTTGCGCCATGCTGCGCGTGTGGGAGCTTCTTCGCTGGCGCGGACGTTGCCGGCCATGTCGATGGTCGCTGCGCCTTGTGCGATGAGTTTTTCGACGGCCTTGTCGAAGGTCTCGGCGTCCATCATTAAACGTTGGCGGAGGAGATCGGGCATCTGGTAGTCGTCGTTGAGGAGGGCGGCGACGCGGGTGAGCTCGGTGATGGCGGGGTAGTCGCGCTCGAGGAAGAAGTCGTGCATCTTGCGATCGGCGAAGGAGTGGAGGAGAACGGTTCTCGACGGTTGCCCGTCCCGACCGGCGCGCCCGATCTCCTGGTAGTACTGCTCGACTGAGCCCGGAAGCGCGGTGTGGACGACGGTACGGACGTCGGCTTTGTCGATACCCATGCCGAAGGCGATGGTGGCGACGACGACTTCTAGTCTTCCGGTGAGGAAGTGGCGTTGGACGCGCTCGCGAGTGGACGGATCGAGGCCGGCGTGGTAGGCGGCGGCACTTCCGCCGAGTGTGCTGGCGAGTTCTTCCGCGGCTTTGCGTGAGGGCGCGTAGACGATGGCGGGGCGATTGGATTTTTCGTTCAGGAGTTTCGCGGTGAATTCGTTGCGGCGAGGTTTGGAGAGTTCTACAACCTCGATTGCGAGATTGTGGCGGCGGAAGCCGTGGATGAAGAGCTCGGGTTGGGTGAGCTGAAGCTGAGTGATGATGTCTTTCTGTACTGTCGGCGTCGCGGTTGCCGTGAGTGCGATGACGGGTGCGGGGCGAAGGGCGGGGAGGAAGTCGCCGAGGGTGCGATAGTCGGGGCGAAAGTCGTGTCCCCATGCGGAGATGCAGTGAGCCTCGTCGATGGCGATGAGCGAGGGTTTCTTTTTTGCGAGCATTGCGGGGAAGTTGGGGACGCGCATGCGCTCGGGTGCGATGAAGAGGAACTGGAGGGTGCCGTCGAGGTAGTCGCGACAGGCCTGGCGGGCTTCGTCGCGAGAGAGGCCGGAGTGGATGCGGGCTACGCGGAGGCCAGCGGCGGTAAGCTTGGTGGCCTGGTCGTCCATGAGGGCGATGAGAGGGGAGATGACGAGGGCAGTGCCGCCGCGGGCGATGGCGGGGAGTTGGTAGCAGAGGGATTTGCCTGCTCCAGTTGGCATGACGAGAAGGACGTCGCGGCCGTCAGTCGCGGCGCGGCAGACGGCTTCCTGGTTGGCGCGGAAGGAGGTAAAGCCGAAGGTTGTGCGGAGGAGGGAGGTGAGCTGCATGAGCAACTCGATTTTCGCATGTTCTTCGTCTTGAGATGAAGGCGAGAATACCGGCGGGAGTTGTTAGCTTGATGCGTTAGGTGGAGGGGCGGCGGGCCTCGGCGTCGATTTCAGGATGCGTGGCGGAGTGGGCGGACATACTTCTAATCGGTTCCTTCTACTTGCGTTAGTCCGAGGAATCTCAAACGAAGGATCGCAGGCGAAAGCCAAGATGCGAATAGGTGCCCGTAAGGATGAGCATCTTTCCGAGGGGTTGGTCAATCAGATAGTCATCTGGAGGGACAGCTATGTATCTGATTGCGATCTGCGTTGTGGGATTTGGCATCCTGATCTTCTGGATTGTGAGGATGGTGCGACTGCGGGAGAAGCGCGAGTTGGAGAGCTACAGCATCGAGCCGGAGGAGCTTCATGAGTTGCTCGAATCAAAAAAGGAGGTTGTTGTGCTGGATGTTCGGCAGCCGCTTGATCTGCTGGCGCACTCGGAGGTCATTCCGGGAGCGAAAAGGATTCCGCCCAAAGATGTGATGGAACAGGCTGAACTGATTCCCAAGGACAGGGACTCGGTTCTTTATTGCACGTGTGTGAGCGAGAAGACCAGCCGCATGGTGTTGAAGAACGCGCTGAATCTGAACTTCTCGCGAATCAAATTTCTTAAAGGTGGTCTGGCGGCGTGGAAGGCGAAGGGCTATCCGGTGGAACCGTATACTACGCCCTTTCGTCTGGACACGGTGAAGTGATTTCGTTGACGGTGCACGGAAGCGATACGCGTGAGAAAGACCGAGGCGGCCGTTATGCCTGCATGATCTTGTCGAGCGTGATGGGGAGATCGCGGACGCGTTTGCCGGTGGCGTTGTAGATGGCGTTGCAGATGGCGGCGGACGCGCCGGTGATGCCGATTTCACCGATACCTCTGGATCCGAGGGGATTGAATTTGTAGTCGGGGATGTTGAGGGCGGTGACGTCGATCTCGTGGATATCGGCGTTGACGGGGACGTGATAGTCGGCGAAGTTCTCGTTGACGGTGCGGCCATAGGTGGTGTCGATGAGGGTCTCTTCGTGGAGAGCCATGCTGATGCCCCAGACGACGCCGCCGATGAGCTGGTTGGTTCCGGTCTTCTGGTTGATGAGGGTGCCGATGTCGTAGGTGCCGACCATACGGCGAACCTGCACCATGTGGGTGTCGGCGTCGACGGCGACTTCGGCGAAGATCGCGCCCCAGGAGTGCGAGGAGAAGGAGTCGCGGTCTTTGGCTAGTTCGGAGGTGGCGGTGGCCTCTACGGGTGTGTTGCCGTTGCGGGCGATCAGCCTTGTGATGGTTTCGGATTTTTCGGAGTTGGATTTGAGGCAGAGCTTGCCGTCTCTGATCTCGATGTCTTCTGCGGCAGCTCCGTGGAGCGGAGATTGAGTGTCGGCTATGGCGAGCTGGGCGAGTTTGAGTTTGGCCTGCATGGCGGCATCGTAGACACCGGGGCAGACGGAGGCCGCAGTGGTTGATCCACCGGAGCCGCCTGAAGGGGGCAGGGTGGTGTCACCAAGTTTGACGTCGACGAGGGCGGGATCCATGAAGAGTGCGTCGGCTGCGGTCTGGGCGAGGATGGTGTAGGTGCCGGTGCCGAGGTCCTGGGTGCCAACGCCAACAAAGACGCGGCCATTGGGGAGGAAGCGGACTACCGCGGAGGAGGGGCGGCGTCCTGCGCCGTAGTTGGCGGTGGCCATGCCGTAGCCGATGAGTTTGTTGTCCTCGCGGTGCTGACCGGGTTGCGCGGTGCGTTTTGACCAGCCGAAGCGTTCGGCGGCCTGAGAGTAACACTCGCGGAGATGTTTGCTGGACCAGGGGAGGCCCTGACGCGGGTCCTTCTCGGCGTAGTTGATGAGGCGAAGCTGGATGGGGTCGAGGTTGAGCCTCTCGGCGAGTTCGTCGAGGGCGACTTCGAGGCCGAAGCTGCCGGTGGCTTCGCCGGGGGCTCGCATCCAGGTGCCCATGCCGAGGTTGAGTTCGACCAGGGGTTGGCTGGTGGAGAGCGATTCGCTGTCGTAAAGCAGCGCGGTCGCGCCAGCGGCGCTTTCGGTCCAGTCGGAGATGAGCGAGGTGTAGCAGGTGGAGTCGTGCTGCTGGAGGAGGAGCTTGCCGTCGGAGGATGCGGCGAGCTTGATTCGCTGGGAGGTGTTGGGACGGGAGCCTACGGGGCCGAACATCTGCTCACGACTGAGGACGAGTTTGACCGGACGCTGCGCGACTTTCGAGGCCATGGCGGCGAGGATGGTATGGGACCAGACGTAGCCTTTGCAGCCGAAGCCTCCGCCGGTGTAGGGGCACTGGACGTGGATGTTGGCGGGCGGAATGGAGAAGGCGCGGGCCAGCGATCCCTGGGCTCCGCTGATGCCTTGAGTGGCGTCGTAGACGCTGAGCTTGTCGCCTTCCCAGGAGGCGATGGTCGCGTGCGGCTCCATTGGGTTGTGGTTCTGAATCGGCGTGGAGTAGGTTTGGTCGATGACAACGCTGGCCTTGGCAAGTGAGGCGGTCGGGTCGCCTCGGTGAGACGTGCCCCCACCGCGTTTGGGAGGACGGGCGTCCTTGAGCAGAGCGTCAAAGTCGAGTTTTGCGGGCTGCTCGTTGTATTGGATGCGGAGAAGCTTTGCGGCTTGCTGGGCCTCGGGCAGAGATCGCGCTACGATGACGGCGATGGGCTGGCCGCTGTAAAAGACGTTGGTGTCCTGGAGAATGTTGACGTTGCCGGGGACGGTGAGTTTTGGCGCGTTGAACGGCGTGATGATGGAGTAGACGCCAGCGGCGCGGGTTGCAGCGCTTTGATCGATGGAGGCGATGGTTCCTGCGGGGACGGTGGCCTGGACGATGTACGCGTAGGCGACGTTGTCGGCCGGGAATTCGGCTGCGTATTTGGCGCGACCGGTTACTTTGGCGATGCCGTCGTAGCGGTGATCGAGTTGGCGGGAACCGAGTTTGGCGGGGGATTGATGATCCTGCGGGGCGATCATGCCTGGGCTCCTTGTGCGGCGAGGGTGAGTGCGCGCACGATACTTTGCTTGGCGAGTTCGATCTTGAAGGCGTTGTGTTCGTAAGGCTTCGCTCCAGCTACGGCGAGATCAGCTGCTTTTCTGAAGGCGTCAGGGCTGGCGATTGTGCCAACGAGAAATTTTTCAGCTTCGGGAGAGCGCCAGGGCTTGTGGGCGACGCCGCCGAGAGCGAGGCCGGCGGACTGGATGGTGTTGCTGTTGATCTCGAGCCCGGCTGCGACGGAGACGAGTGCGAAGGCGTAGCTGTGACGATCGCGGACCTTGAGGTAGTAGGAATGTTTTGCAAACTTCGGCGCGGGGAGCTCGACGGCGGTGATGAGCTCGTCGGGTTTTAGGTTCGTGTCGAGTTGCGGGGTAGTGCCGGGGAGGCGATGGAAGTCGGCGACGGGGATGGTGCGCTTGCCCTTGGGCCCAGTGACGTGGATGGTGGCGTTGAGGGCGGCGAGGGCGACGTTCATGTCGCTGGGATTTGTCGCGATGCAGGCTGTTGGATCCTTGCTGTCGGCACCGCTCGCGCCGAGAATGGCGTGGTTGCGGTTGAAGCCTTTGATGGCAGCACAGCCGCTTCCTGGAGTGCGCTTGTTGCACGCGGGAAACGCGGTGTCCATGAAGTAGGAGCAGCGGGTGCGCTGGAGCAGGTTGCCGCCGGTGGTGGCCATATTGCGGAGCTGTGGGGAGGCGCCGCTGAGTAGCGCCTGCGAGAGGAGCGGATAATTTGTGCGGATGATGTCATGGTTAGCGAGGTCGCTGTTACGGACGCCGGCTCCGATGGTGGTGGTGTTGCCGGTGGTGGTGATTTGGGTGAAGTCGATGTGAGTGACGTCGATCAGGGTGGTGGGTTGTTCGACGTTGGATTTCATCAGGTCGACGAGGTTGGTTCCGCCGCCGAGGAACTTCGCTCCGCGTGCGGAGACGGCATGGACGGCTTCGTCAGGTGCGGTGGCCCGCTGGTAGTTGAAGGGATTCATGCGGACACTCCTTTCGCGGCGGCGCGAACAGCGGCGACGATGTTGGGGTAGGCTCCGCAGCGGCAGATATTGCCGCTCATGCGCTCCCGGATTTCGTTGTCGGTGAGTTCGGGATTCTTGATGTTGCCGGTTTCGAAGGAGACGGTGCTGAGGGTGTTGTGTTTGTGCTCTTTCAGGAGGGCAACGGCGGAGCAGATCTGGCCCGGGGTGCAGTAGCCACACTGAAAGCCGTCGTGCTCGAGGAAGGCGGCCTGGACGGGATGAAGTTCATCGCCGTGTGCGAAGCCTTCAATGGTGGTGATTTCGGATCCACTGACGGTGACGGCAAGGGTGAGGCAGGAGTTGACGCGGCGGCCGTCGACGAGGACTGTGCAGGCACCGCATTGGCCGTGGTCGCAGCCTTTCTTGCTGCCGGTAAGTAAGAGGTGTTCGCGCAGACCGTCGAGGAGCGAGGTGCGGGTGTCGAGTGAAAGGGTGTGGGATGTGCCGTTGACCTTGAGCGTCACGCTCATCATCTGCGGGGCGGTGGCGATCGTCTGGTGGTCTTCGGCCGCAGCGAGATGCGGGATGCCGGCGGCGGCGGCGGCGGCGAGTATGCCTGCAGCTTTGACAAAGGTGCGGCGGGAGAGTTCGATGTCGGTTAGGGAGGTGGGTTGATCAGGAAGTGTGTCGTCAGGCTGTCGGGATTTTATCTGGGATCTCATCTTGGAGATCGGTGCAGCGTTCGGAGCTCATGGCCGTGCCTCATTTTTGTCTAGTGCGCGATGAGGATCGCGCAACAGGCAAGTAGATCTAGACGAAGTGACCAAGGAAAAAGTCGCAAGCAAAAAATGAATTTTCACCTGCTGTTTGCGGGGTATGATGGTCGCGTTCACCAAAGAGTTATCTCAATAAGGAAAGTCCCTAACAGGAGAGTGAATTGGGCTCGACCGCTGTTTTCAAAATTTCTCTAATATCTCGCATATCATGTGTCGGCGTGATCGTACTGACAATGGCCGGTCCAGCATTCTCCCAGGCTCCGGAGAGCCGACAGCAACGAGCAACGGGTGAAACCCCGGCGGCGAGAGAGGAGCAGAGCACTCCGATTCCACCGGAGACCAATTCGGTGACCAAGCATGACTGGAGTGAAGGGGGACGTACAGTTCACTACACGGCGACTGCCGGCAATCTGCTGATACGGGATGAGCAGGATAAGGCGAATGGCAGCATATTCTTCGTGGCCTATACGGAGGATGGAGTCGAGTCGAAGAACCGGCCCGTGACTTTTTTCTACAACGGTGGACCAGGGGCGGCGACGATCTGGCTGCACATGGGATCGTTTGGGCCGGTGCGAGTGATTACGCAGAGCCCTGATGCGACAGGGCCGGCGCCGTTTGAGTGGGTGCAGAATCCGCAGAGCCTGATCGACAAGAGCGACCTGGTGTTTATTGATGCGCCGCTTTGCGGATTCTCGCGGGCCGTGGGCAAGGGAACGGCGAAGGACTTCGCTGGAACGGATCAGGACATTCGCGCTTTCGAGAAATTCATCGTCCGGTATCTCACGGTGAATCAGCGATGGAACTCGCCGAAGTTTCTGTTTGGCGAATCGTATGGGACGACACGTTCTGCTGGACTGGCGGCGGCGCTGCAGAATGACGGCATCGAATTTAATGGGGTGACGTTGCTCTCGTCGATTTTGAACTACAACCGGCGCAATCCCGGGCTGGACTACGAGGCGATTGGTTATATGCCTTCCTTTGCTGCAATCGCCTACCACTACAAAAAAGTGAAGACAAACGTGAGCATGGCGGAGTGGGTGCAGCAGGCGCGAGTGTTTGCGCGTGGGCCCTACAGCGAGGCGCTGCAGCAGGGCGATAAGTTGCCGCCGGCCGAGTTCGATGCGATGGCAGCGAAGGTGGCGGCGATCACCGGCTTAAGCGTGGAGTATGTGAAGGAGTCGAAGCTGCGCATCTCGGCGACGCGATTTCGCAAAGAGCTGCTGCGTGGCGATGAACGCATTCTTGGGCGATACGATGCGCGGTTCATGGGTTGGGATCCGGATGGGGCTGGCGAGAACCCGGGTTACGATCCTTCGGACACTGGCATCAGCGGGGTCTATGTCGGGGCGTTCCACGACTACGTCCAGAGAGAGCTGAAGTATGTGAGTCAGGAGCCTTACTATCTGTCGGGGCCTGGGTTGAATCAGGCCTGGGACTTCAAGCATAGACCGTCGGGTGCACCTGGTGGTGGTGGCGGTGGGCGCGGTGGAGAGCAGACCGCTCCGGATGTTGCGGTGGATCTATCGGATGCGATCCGAAAGAACCCTCATTTGCATGTGTTTTCGGCCAACGGATACTTCGATCTGGCGACGCCGTTCTTTTCGACCGAGTATGACCTGAGCCACATGGACCTGCCGGCTAATCTGGTTGGAAATGTGCAGTTTGGTTATTATCCGGCCGGCCATATGGTGTATCTGAATGTTGAGGCATTAAAGGAGCTAAAGGCGGATATGGTGAAGTTTTATGCCTTAGCCCAACAGAGGTAAGACAGGGTTGAAGTTACGGGCGAAATAGGGTGCGTTAGGGCGGAATTTCTCCCCTCACATCCTTGCTTTTCGAGCGTAACTGCCTTAGAATGAAGGCTGCTGTGTTTTTTTCCAGTGTTCGCATAGCGAAGTGCAGAAATTAATCCATAGAGGTACTGATCAAGATGGCAAAGCGTCGTGGAAATCCGAACTGGGGCAAGCCCGAGCCGATTGGGCCGGTTGTTCCGACGGTCACATCATTCGAGCAGGTGGTAAAGGAGTTCAAGCTAACACCGGACCAGTACATTCGTTCTACCCGGCTCCGTGAATGGGCTCGGCGGAACAAGAATTCAAAGTATATTCCTGAGGCGCTGCTGGAAGCCTGGGGTTTTGAGATTGAGTCAACCCTGTAGATTCTTGATAGGAATACGGACGCCGCCTGCGAAGGCGGCGTTTCTTTTTTGCGACGAACGTATGATTAGGTGAGTCGAAAGAGATGATGGCGGAAGGCGGAGTTATGTTTGCTGACGTGACCGAGGCGGTGGAGGAGATCAAGGCGGGCCGGATGGTCGTGGTCGTCGATGACGAGGACCGCGAGAATGAAGGTGACCTGACGCTGGCTGCGGAGTTTGTTACGCCGGAAGCGATCAATTTCATGGCGAAGTATGGCCGCGGATTGATCTGCCTGACGCTGACTGAAGAGCGCGCGGACTATCTGCGACTGGGGCCGATGACGCAGGAGAATACGTCGCGGTTTGGCACGGCGTTCACGGAGAGCGTCGAGGCGCGCGAGGGTGTGACGACGGGGATCTCTGCTGCGGATCGCGCGCATACGATCAAGGTGGCGATCGATCCGCGATCGACGGCGCATGATCTGGCGAGGCCGGGGCACGTGTTTCCGCTGAGAGCGCGCAAGGGTGGCGTGCTGGTGCGGGCGGGACAGACCGAGGCTTCAGTCGATCTGGCACGGATGGCGGGTTTGGTGACGGCTGGGGTGATCTGCGAGATCATGAACGATGACGGCACGATGGCGCGTGTGCCTGATCTGGTGAAGTTCTGCGAAGAGCATGGATTGAAGATGGTGACGGTGGCGGACCTGATCAGGTACCGATTGCAGAATGAGCGTTATATCCATCGTGTAGCAGAGTCGCTGATGCCGACCGCGCACGGCGAGTTTCGCATGATCGCGTATGAGAGTGAAGTGGAAGGTGGAGAGTCGCACATTGCTTTGGTGTATGGCGATGTGACGGGGTCTGAGCCAGTGCCGGTGCGGGTGCACACGCATTGTCTGGCGGGCGATGTGTTTTCGACGACGTTGTGCGATTGCAGGGTGGTGGTGGAGAATTCGCTGCGCATGATTGCAGAGGCGGGCAAGGGCGCGCTGGTTTATCTGCACAATGGGAGTGCGGGTTTTGGTTTAGATAAAGGGGTTGCGCCGCCGCGGGTGGTGTTTCATCGAGAGCAGAGGTCGCGTGAAGGGTGTGAGGAGCGGGCTCATCGCACGCTTCGGCAGGTGGGTTTGGGTGGGCAGATTCTGTCGGATCTGGGGATTCATAAGATCCGGCTGCTGACGAATACACCGACGCATGTGCCGGCGCTGCAGGGGTTTGGGATCGAGATTGTTGAACAGATTCCGGTGTCGACGGGTACGGTGCGGCGTTAGGTTTTTGGCAAAAAAGTTGTTCTGGCGGTCGCGTGGGATTTTTGCGCTGTTTCGGGCGTTTTTAATGGGGGTTTTGGGAAAACGGGTGTTTTTTGCGTGGTGTTTCTTTGGTGAAGTTGTGGTGGTTCGCTGGTGAAGTGTGGGGAGTTGAAACCCATTTTTTCGGGTTCGAAAACACGCCACTTTTTAAAACTTTATTTTTGGTGGGCCAGGAGCGACGCAATCCCTCAGTGTCTAGTCATCCGCGCGCAGGAAACGGGCACCCAGGAGAGCTTATTGTTAGACACCTGTCGTTTCGGTCACAGCTGACGTTGTTACTTCTGTTCCAGAGTGAGGGCGTAAATATCGGCCGTTCCCACGTCGCGAAGCAACATTGGCGTGTCTGTCGGATCAAGACCCATCCAAAGGCCGAACGCCCCTGTGGAACGGAATCCCTTCAGATCGACAACGCGCTCCGCATTGCCACCCGATACGCGGACTCGAAACACGCCCCGATCAGCCCCGGCGAGCACGAAGTAGATGAATTGGCTATCCGACGACCACGTTGGAAAACTACACGCGCCCATTCGTTGCACTTCCGACCATCGCTGCGTCTCAAAGTCGAAGATTTTCATGCCTCCTGCGGGGCCGCCGTTCAACCCGGCGATGAAGCGGCCGTTGGGTGACCATCGAGGCGACCACACGCCTTCCGACCCAGGGAGTGTCGTGATCTGGTGGCTGGCAAGGTCGAGAACCCGTAAGATTGAAAACACCTAATGTTACCCCTGCTGTTTCCAGCGTAGAAAAGACAATCTTGTGTCCGTCAGAAGACCAGTTCGGATCGCTCTGTCCCTCGTTATCTTCGGGGAGAAGGGACCGAGGTGTACCGCCCTGGGAAGGAACGATGTAGCTTCGCAAGTGCCCCGCCCAATCATATTGGAAGAACAGAATCTGGGCGCCGTCCGGCGACCAACGGGGGTTCAAGGGATACCAGGGAGCATCGGTCAGTTGTACGGGGTGGCTTCCATCCCGGTTAGCCCTCCACAAGATGCCTTCGGGGAAAGTGACGTACGCCACGAACTGACCGTCTGGGGAAAAAGTGACAAATTCGGCCGAAATGCCTCCGAGCCAGGGTTGGAGCCGACTGGATTGCGCGTCATAGCGGACCAATTCGCCTCGCAGGATGACACCATGGGCAAATATCTTTGTCCCGTCCTTGCTGGGAATTGGGCTATTCCAGCGGATTGGGCCTGAAGTCAATTGAACCGGCTCGGTGGGCGCCCGCCGGAACAGCCCGCGACGCTCATCAAGAACCCATAGCTGGCTTACGTGGAGACGCTCGTTAAAGTCAAAGTAAGCGCCTCGCGACATGAATAAGAAGAATTTCCCATCGGGAGTCCAGCGGCCGCAGCACTGCGAGGACGAGGGGCGCCAGCCCGGCAGCAACGGGTGGAGTCCCGATCCGTCGGACGACACTTCCCAAAGCCGATTATCCCTGGAAAACCTAATCTTACTGCCGTCTGGCGACCAACTCAGTGGGCCTGTCAAGCCCACAGCGGCCAGTTTGCGAGTTCCTGTTCCATCGCTGCGGATGACATCGAGGTCTCCGTTTCCCGGGCTGTAGACCACGGACCTCCCGTCAGGGGACCAGGCCGCGGAGATAGCACCTGTCAACAGGCGACGGAGCGAGCCTCCCGGAACCTGAACAGTCCATAGGCTCCCTCTGCCGCCTTCGGACGAGGTGACAAGAAGAGTAGACCCGTCCGGCGAAACGTCATGGATCCAGGGAAACGGCAACGCCACTGGTACCTGCGCGATCTCTCCCCCGGATATCGCAACCTGAGCAGTGGTTCCCGGGTCGTCAATCCAATTGAAATAGAGCCTGCTTCCGTCGGTTCCGGCAATAGCCTTAGCGCGGCCGTCGTGGGTGATCGGGGTATACTCGGTGACTCGCAGCGGCGGCAGCGGGCGGCGCAAGTACCAGATTGCAGTGGCGAGGCCAATGGCGAGAATGACGGCGCCGGGTAGCAGCCAACTGCGGAGCCTGTTGTGCCTCCCTTGTGTCTGATTTCCGCTTCTTTCCAGGGCGCCAGCTAGCTTGTCGATCTGCGCCGGAGAATTCGCCGCGGCCTCCGCAATCGCCCCATTCGCAGGTGTCGCGAAAAAATCACCCTCGTTCAGACCATTCGCTTTGTCGGTCGCTTGCAAATCTCCCGAGGCGCTTTCAGAAACCTCAACCTTGCACACGAGCCGGTATCCGACCGTGGCCACGGTTTCGATGAAACGCGGCTCGTTGATGTCGTCGCCCAGCTGACGCCGCAGCAGCCAGATGCAGCGCGTAAGGGAACCCTCCGTAACGGCGGTATCGCCCCAGACGGAGTTCAGCAGTTCTTCCTTCGAGATCAACTTTTGCGGGTTGCGCAGCAAGTGTAAGAGGACGCGAAACGCCTTCGGCTCGACCGCCAACACCTTGCCGGCCTTGAGGAGCGCGAACTCCTGCTCGCGAACCTCAACGTCGGCGAAGCGGAAAACAAAGGACTTATTCTCTATCACAGATTTCATAATCCGACCTAAGAATTTCCTGATCCAGATCGAAGAAAATGATAAGCAGCCCATCAAGACCAAGCAGATCCATGCGCCCAGAGTTTCTTCAGCCAAACCGGCTGAGGAATTCTCAATATGTCAACCTTCAAGTGGTTTGCTTCCTTGGTTCTTGCTGCAACCATCGTCGTCCCAACACTTCCCGCAGAACCGTATTGCCCCGGAAATGTCGCCAGTGTACCCCTCCACCTCACAAACCGCCACCAGATGATCGTGGCGGTATCCGTCAACCATTCCGGCCCCTACAACTTTCTGTTGGATACCGGCAACCAGATCACGATGGTCGATCCCTCTCTGGCCGCTGAACTCCATCTGAATACTCTGGGCTCGGCCGAGGTAGCAGGAGTCGGATTTAATGCAGCCGCTTCCGTCGCGCAACTCGACCTGCTCGAAGTTGGCTCCCATGCGGTCGCCAACCAAAAGGTAGTCGTGTTTGACATCCAGAATCCCCATTCCGTCGATCTCCACTTTCGCGGTGTCCTCGGCGAAGATTTTCTGAACCAATTCGACATGCTGATCGACAATGACTACAACCTGCTCTGTCTCGACGACTCGGCCAGAATGCGCGCAGACGTGAAAGGGCCGCATATCGCCCTGCTGGCACCAGCTCGGGGGGCTAACGGCATGCCGGTGCTCATGTCGCTCATCATCGTGGCTCGTCTATCCGACGGGGAGCGGCCCGTTCTCCTGAAGCTCGACTCCGGCACGAACGTCTCTTTCCTGTTCAACACCTATCGATATCTGCCGCTGGGATTATTACGAACCACCTCATTGCTTGGGGGCGGTTTAGATGGAGCACAACATCCGTATGCGACCATGCCGCCGCAGCACTTGCAGATCGGCCCACTCGAAATCCTCAGGGTGTCCTTCTTCACATTCGCAGACTCCCAGAAGGACTCCCCCACATCCGCCTTCGATGGACTCCTGACGTTGGGGCTCTTCCGGCGCGTCTTCATCTGCCACGCCCATCACTTTGTTGTTCTTGAGCCGTGGTAGAACGATGCACGCGGCCTTCCGCTCGACCACTGCTATTGACCCTCCTGTTGAAACACACCTATGATCCGTCCGTGGTCATTCTTTCCGAGCGGCCCGGGCCAAAGTCCATCAGGAATTTATGGCCAGGGAGGATTCGCTATGCTATGGAAAGCTGATCCAACGTTTTATCCCTCTCCGAAGCTGGCCGCGCAGGCACCGCATGAAAAGCTGGCTTACGTCGTGGCACTCAATCCCAAGGCCGATGGCAAACCGGACGCGCTTATCGTCGTGGATGTGGATCCAACTTCCAGCACTTATGGGCAAATAGCCGGCAGGACCAACATGCCCAATGCGGGAGATGAGTTGCATCACTTTGGCTGGAACGCATGCAGCTCGGCGCTTTGTCCGTATGCCGCGCATCCGCACCTGGAGCGGCGCTATCTGATTGTGCCCGGGTTGCGATCGTCGCGCATTCATATTCTGGACACCAAGGACGATCCGCGTCAGCCGAAGATCGTGAAGGTGATTGAGCCGGACGAACTGGCGCGGCGGACGGGCTACAGCCGACCGCATACTGTCCACTGCGGGCCCGATGGAGTGTACATGAACGCGATCGGTGCGCCCGATGGCGAAGGGCCGGGCGGTCTGTTCGCGCTGGACCACTACACGTTTGAGCCGCTGGGCCCTTGGGAGATGGACCGCGGCAAACAGTATTTGAGCTACGACTTTGCGTGGCACCTCGGCTATGACATCGCCGTAACCAGCGAGTGGGGCACGCCGAGAATGGTGGAGAGCGGAGTGATTCCCGAAGAATTGCTGGCGGGCAAGTACGGACACCACCTGCACTTCTTCGACTTGCGCAAGCGGCGCCTGGTCCAGTCCGTTGACTTAGGCGCGGAGTATCAGATGGTTCTGGAACTTCGCCCGGCGCATGATCCGACGAAAGCTTACGGATTCGCAGGCGTTGTCATTTCGCTGAAGGATTTGTCGAGTTCCATCTGGCTGTGGTTCAAGGAAGGCGACAAGTGGGAGGCGAAGAAAGTAATCGACATTCCGGCGGAGCCAGCGGATGCGGAGTTGCTGCCTCCGATTCTGAAGGGGTTCAGCGCGGTTGCTCCGCTGCTGACCGATATCAACCTTTCTGTGGACGACCAGAGACTCTATGCTTCCTGCTGGGGCACGGGCGAGACTCGACAATATGATGTCTCCGATCCGCACAATCCGAAGCTGATCGGCTCAATTCATTTGGGCGGAATTGTGCGGAAGGCATCGCACCCGAGTCGTCCTGGCAAGAAACTGAATGGCGGCCCACAGATGGTGGAATTGAGCCGCGATGGGAAGCGCGTTTACTTCACCAATTCGCTGTACGGGGCGTGGGACAAACAGTTTTATCCTGAGGGCATTGATAGCTGGATGGTGAAGGTGGATGTGAACGGGGGTGGCATGACGCTGGATCCGAAGTTCTTCCTGGAGTTCGGAGACCTGCGTGGCCATCAAGTCCGGTTGGAAGGCGGCGACGCATCGTCGGACTCGTACTGCTATCCATGAGCGACGGGTGGCCCTGGGGGGTGTTGGGTGTATTAGTCCTACTTGGGGCCTACCATGGCGTGAATCCGGGGATGGGATGGCTGTTCGCTCTGTCACTGGGTCTGCAGCAGCGCAGTCGTAGGGCGGTGCTGTGGGCGCTGGTGCCGATTGCGCTGGGCCATGCGATTGCGATCGCGCTGACGCTTGCGGTTGTGGGCCTGCTGCAGCGAAGAGTTCCATTTGAAACGCTGAGGTTTCTGGTCGCTGCGATCCTGTTCGCGCTGGGCCTGTACCGAGTGTTTCGCTCCCGACATCCGCGCGGGGCGGGAATGCGGGTGGGCTTTCGCGATCTGATGGTGTGGTCTTTTCTGATGGCATCGGCGCATGGTGCGGGATTGATGCTGGCTCCGGTACTGCTGGCGCGTCCGATGGAGGGGATGCACCACACGATGAGTAGCACCGCGGCGAATAGCAGCGCGGCTTCTGGCCTGGCTGGAATCGCACCTTCACTATTAATTCTGGCAGTGGCGGTTCACACGCTTGGTCTGATACTTGTTGCAGGAGCGGTCGCGATTCTCTTCTATCAATCTTATGAAAGATGGGGACTCGGCTTGCTACGGCACACGTGGTTCAACTTTGACCTCCTGTGGGCGTTTGCGTTGATTATTGCTGGAGTGGCCGCGCTGATGGTTTAGGTGCCGGTCCGTCAAGGCGCAGGAGGTCATGTAATTTCTTCTCTCTTTTCATCTCGCGAATCATGCTCTCTTTACCTCCCTTTGTTATTGTTGAAATGCGGGGGTACCTCGATCCTATGAGAATCCTGCTTGACCTGAATCGCGGGCTAGTGTTGGTGTGTGTCATGTGCGCCGCCAGGATGGCCTTTGGATGCGACCAGCTACAGGCAGGTCAATCGCTGTGGATTCGCCTGGCCGCACCTATTTCCACTTATACGGCGAAGGCTGGCGATCCCGTTCATGCAGTTCTTACGCAGGACCTGGTTTGCGATAACGAAATCGTCTTCCCCATGGGCACGCCGATCGAGGGCGTGGTTCGCAGCAAGCGCAAGGTTGGTTGGGGCATTCGACATGAAACGGCTGCGCTCGAACTCGAATTCAATCGTGCCACGGATAGAGGTGGCGCTGAGGTAGCGATCGTCGCTCGCGTGGAAGAAGTGCAGAATGCCCGCGAGCATGTTCGAAAGGGTGTGATTCAAGGGATTCGCAGTTCGAACACGTTTCAGGGACGCATCAACAGCCGCCTGATCCACCTGCCCACCTGGAACCCCTACTCCGATCCGGTGTTGATCGGATTCAAGGCAATCTTCCCGATCTTTCCGGAGCCGGAGATTTACTATCCGGCTGGTACGGATATCCGGCTGCGGACTACCGCGGAGATTTCATCGCTGCCGGTGATGGTCGGTACTGCGCACGAATCTTCTTTGGCTGCCGGGGCGCAGTCAGTTGAGCTCGACGAGTTGGTTGAGCGACTTCCCTGGCGCGTGACTACGCAGAAAAACGTTGATGCAGATCTGCTCAACATTGTGTTTATCGGATCTGAGGAAGAGGTGTCGTCGGCATTTCGTGAGGCGGGATGGCACAATGCCGATCCCGTTTCCAAGCGTGCAGTGATGAAGAATTTGTATGCGCTGCTGAACAACAGCGGCTACTCTCAAGAGCCCATGACGACGTTCCTTTTGGACGGCAAGCCGCAGGACATGAACTGGCAAAAAAACTTAAACAGCTACGGCCGCCGCGACCATCTTCGCATTTGGCGAACATCGAATGGAACCACTGATTCGGTATGGATAAGCTCGTCGACTCACGATACGGGAGCGGTACTCGCCGTGAAGTATAGGGGCTTTGTGCATCACATCGCGCCGAACATCGACGATGAGCGCTCTGCGGTGATTCGCGATTTGAATTTTGCCGGGTGTGTAAAGTCGGTCAGCTATGTCTCGCGTCCTGGGATGCCCACTGCTACTCACAATGCGACGGGAGACGTGATGCACACCGACGGCTCGGTGGCGGTAATCGCCTTGCAGAACTGCCAACCGGTTGAGCCGCATCTGGATTCCAACTCGACGAACAACTTTAAGCCTGGCAACCACGCTTTCCGCTATATCCGGCGGCAGATCCTCACGTTCAAGAATGATATTTTTCGCGCGAACATTATCTATGGCGCTTACGACGCCGGACGAATGACGGTAGCGGCGTTGCGTCACTCGACGAATGGAGAATGATCGATTTGCCGGAGATATATTTCCTGCTCTTTACTTTTACATCGTGATTTGGGTGAGGATCTCGGGTTGGTTCTCTGCGTCTGGTTGTTGGGTGGTTTCGTTGGTGCGGGTTACGCGTGAGAGTACGCCTTCGAGCAGCGGGGTGACGCGGGTGAGTTGGCGGGCGCGAATCAAGAGATCCCAGACGGGCTCGAATTTCTTCCAGCCTGAGGCGTAGAAGAAATGTTTGGCCTGGTGTTTGAATGTGCCGTGATGCAGCGAGGCTCGGGCGATGGATCCCCAGCGATAAAACTCGCGATAGGCCCAGTCGTAACCGGCTTTCAGGGCTTCGGGCTTGAGTAGCGCGGGACGATAGACGACGTGACGGGTGTCGTAGAGTGTCCAATCGCGGGTGAGGATGCGTCCTTCGCGAACCATGCGGGCGTGGAGTTGGGTTCCGGGATAGGGTGTTTGAATGTGAAAGGTTGCGGTGGTGATGCCGTGGTCGATGGCCCAGTCTACGGTGCGGTGGAAGACGTCTTCGCCGTCGTCGTCCATGCCGAAGACAAAGCTGCCGTTAATCATGATGCCGAGGGAGTGGAGGCGGTCGGCGACGGCCTTGTAGTCGCGGCCGAGGTTCTGTCGCTTGTTGCTTCGCTTGAGGTTTCCGGGTGTGAGGGTTTCGAATCCGACGAAGATGCTGCGCAGGCCTGCCTCTGCTGCTCGTTCGATGAGGTCGCCGCGCAGGACGGAATCGACTGTGGCTGCGCCCTGGAAGAGGCGATGCATTCCCTTCATGCCGTCGAAGAGTGCTTCGGAAAAGCGGCGGTCGCCGAGAAGGTGATCGTCCAGAAAATAGAGGTGACGTCCGGGGAGTCGGTTGATCTCGGCGAGTGCATCGTCGACACGTTGGGTGTAGAAGCCGCGGCCACCCTGGAAGAAAGCGTCTTTGTAACAGAAGTCGCAATGCTGGGGACATCCGCGAGTGACGACGATGGAGTTCGGCACCAGATAATAACGACGTCGAATGAGATCGCGGCGAATAGGGGGAACGCGGTCGAGGGTGCGGCCTGCGAGAGAGGTGTAGACGCGGTCGGGCTTTCCTGCGCGAAAGTCCTGTAGGAATTTTGGGAAGGTTTGTTCTCCGGGGCCGAGGAAGATTGCGTCGGAATGGACGGCGGCCTCTTCGGGGAGTGAGGTTACGTGCAGGCCACCGAGACAGACGAACGCGCCTTTGCTGCGATAGTGGTCAGCGATGCGGTAAGCGCGGTGGGCGTTGGTGATGTAGACCTGAATGATGACCAGATCGGGGGAGTCGTCGATGGTGAGCGGCTCGACGTGTTCGTCGACGATGAGGGCGTGGTCATTAGGAGAGAGATATGCGGCGAGGGTAGCGAGCCCGAGCGGCGGGAAGAGGGAGTACTTGATGGGACGCCAATACGGGCTTGTTGCTTCTGTGAGGGCAGGGAGAATGAGTTTGACTTTGAGTGGACGCGTGCCGGGAGCAATCATCGGGCACTGCCCTTGATGAGGGCCAGATGCGATGTTGGGTAGAGAGTACTTTGCATTGTAAAGTTACCTCGCAAAAAAAAGTTCAGGTTCGTGATGGTGCCAGATTGCGCAGCAGACCGTACGCCGGGTTTTCGCTGGTGATCATTGCCACATCGCGAACCACGTGTTCGAACGTGGAGAGATATTCTTCGTCGGGATCGCTCATGGAGTTCACTTTGCATTGCAAAGTAAACCAACGGGGAGCGGTTGTCAAGGCAGGGGGTGAGGGTGGAGGAAAGGTAACGGCAGATCCCCGGTTCGACTTTGCTCACGGCGGCTCTTCGGGGTGACACGGGAAGAGCAAAAGCAACGGCTTTGTGGTGAGACTGGCACCTGAATTCCCACCCTTCGAGATGAGGCCGCGAAGGATGGGGCACCCGAGCTGTTGTCGGCCCGTCTGAGAATTTGAGCTAGTGGGCGGTGACGGTGAGGTTGAGGGTTACGGTCTGGGTTAGCTGGATGCCGGTGGTGGAACTGGCGGTGACCTGGTATTGGTAGGTGCCGGGTGGCGTGATGCGGATATCGGGATCGCCTCCACTGCCGCAGCCGGTGGGCCATAGAGTGGTGAGGGATAGGACTAGGGTCCAGAGGATTGTGCGGGTGGTCTTCTGGGCATTGTTTTTGCGGTGCGTGTTCCAGAAGAAGAGCAGCGAGGCGGGGAAGAGGCAGAGGAGGGTTCGGTTGAGCTTGGCGTTGGGGTTTGTGTTGTGGGCTGTTGCGTTGGGGTTGACGGTGGTGATGGTGTTGATGGTGGCGATGGCGGTCTGGGGGGTGCCGTTGAGGGCGATGCTCGAGGGGAGAAGAGAGCACGTGGCGTATTGGCCTGGGGTGATGGGAGTGCAGTTGAGGACGACGGTGCCGTTGTAGCCGGATTGCGGCATGAGCTGAAGATTGTAGGTGGCGGGGCGCTCGGCGACTACAGATGCGGAGGCGGTGGGACCGCCGTTGACGGTAAGGAGGAAGCTGCCGTTTGGGACGCCGTTGCCGGTGAGGGGGACGAGCGCGGGGGAGTTCGCGTCGGAGCTTGCGATGGTGAGAGTGCCGGTGAGGGAGCCGAGGGTGGTGGGGCTGAAGGTGACGGTGATGGGGCAGCTGGAACCGGGGGTGAGGGTGGCGGTGGAACAGGGTGCTGTGACGGCGTAGTCGCCGGTGATGGTGAGGGCGAGGTTGTTAACGGGGGCGGTGCCAGTGTTGGTGAGGGTGAGGGTGAGGTTGGCGGAGGCTCCGATGGCGATGCTGCCGAAGCTGAGGGCGGAGGGAGCGATGTCGAGGTGGGACTGGACGCCGATGCCGGTGAGAGGCGCGTTGATGGGCAGGGTGGAGAGCGATGTGGCGATGGCGATGGTGCCGGTGCGCGTGCCGGTTTGGGTGGGGGTGAAGGTGATTTGCTCGGTGCAGGTGGCGGCGGGGGCGAGGGTGTTGCCGGAGGCGGGGCAGGTGCCGGTGACCGTGTAGTCGCCCGTCGCGGTGATGCTGTTGAAGGTGGTGGGGGTGGTGGCGGTGTTGGTGATCTGGAGAGGGAGGGTGGAGGTTGCGCCTAGTTGAACTGAGCCGAAGTCAAGGGTGATGGGAGAGACGGTTAGCGGGGATGGGGTGGCGGTGCCGAGGAGGCTGATGAATTCGAGGGCGGTGCTTGCGTCGGAGGTGATCTCGAGCGCGCTGATGCGGGTAGACGATGCAGCGGGAGAGGCGGAGGGTTGCGGGGTGAAGGTCACGATGAGGATGCAGCTGGCGGAGGGGATGATGGTGGTGCAGTTACTCTGGACGGTGAAGTCGGGGGTGGTGCGGAGGCTGGTGATGTGGATGGGAACGGTGCCGGTGTTGCTGAGGGTGAGGGTTTGGGGTTGCGCGGCGTTGCCGACCTGAGTGGTGGCGAAGGTGAGGGAGCTTTCGGAGGCACTGTAGGAGACGAGGGGAGCGGTGTTCGAGGGAGCGGCGCTTTGTGTGGGAGCGGCCTTGCCGGTCAGCTCGATGAAGTCGGGGCCGCTGAGGGCGTCGCTTTCGATGACGAAGGTACCGGTATCGGTGGTGGGTGCGGAGTTTGAGGAGCCGGTGGCGATCTGATTGAGCGGCGTGTAGGAGAGGGTGACGGTGCAGCTTTGAGCCGGACCGGATGTTGGGGTGAGTGCTGTGTCGCAGGTGGTGGCGGTGACGAGGAAGGGCCACTCGCCGGTGATGCGGCGGATGGTGAGTGGGGCGGTGCCGTTGTTGGTGAGGGTGAGGGTTTGAGTGGAGGACTGGCCGGAGCTGACCTGGCCAAAGTCGAGTGGATTGCCGGGGCCGCTGGAGGTGGGGATGATGTTGCCGGCGATGGCGAGGGTTCCGGTGCCGATGCCGTAGCCTTCTACGTAGCTGAGGCCGTTGAGTGTGGCGGAGCCGTCGGTGGGCGTGGCCTGGGCGAAGAGAGTGCCGGTGATGTCTCCGTTGGTGAGCGGAAGGAAGGTGACGGAGAACTGGCAGGAGGCGTTGGGGGCGAGGGCGGCGCAGGGTGAGCCGTTGAGGACGAACTGACGTGGGAGTGCTACGTCGAGGGTGAGGGACTTTGCGGTGAGGTTGTTGATGATGAACTGGCGTGTGCCGCCGAAAGTGGCGGTTGGGGTGGGTCCGTAGCTTGCCTGGTTAGGGAGGATCTGGAGGCCGGCGTTTTCGGTGGTGTAGGCGCCGGTGAGGGGAATGGTGTAGGTGGAGAGGCCGGTGAGGGAGCTGGTGACGGGGAGTTGGAGAGTGTCGGTGATGAGGGCGTCGGTGGGGATGTAGGTGACGGTGACGGTGACGTGCAGGTGGCGTTGGGGGCGAGGGTGGTGCAGGTGGTGGTGGAGGCGAAGCTTGGTGTGGTGTTTGTGGGGGTTGCGATCTGCAGAGTGGCTGAGCTGGTGTTGGTGAGGGTGATGGTTTGTTGTGTGGCGGTGGGGCCGGGAACGTTATTGAAGATGAGGGCGGTAGGGTTGAGGGCGAGGCCGGGGTCGGGGCTGCCGAAGCCGGATATTTGGGCGGTGATGGGGTTGGTGGAGGTTGGGATGGTGAGGGTGCCGGCTAAGGGGCCGGTGGCGGTGGGGGTGAAGATCACGTTGACGAAGCAGGAGGCGTTGGGGGCGAGGGCGCCGGAGCAGGCTGCGCCTCCGGTTGGGTAGGTGGTGGGGTCGGCGAGGGTGAAGTTGCCGGTTGTGGTTGGTGTGGAGACGGAGACGGTGGATGGGGTGAGGTTGGTGAGGGTGAAGAGAGTGGGGGCGCTGGTGCTGTGGGCCGGAATGGGGCCGAAGTCTTGGGCAATGGGTGTGAGGATGAGGCCTGTGAGAGGGAGTCCGGTTCCGGTGAGAGAGAAGGGAGATGGTGTGCCCGAGACGGTGGAGGTGAGGGTGAGGGTTGCGGTCTGGGGGCCTAAGGTGGAGGGGGTGAACTGGACGCCGAGCCAGCAGTTGGTGCAGGGGCCGGTGAAGGCAGAGGTGAAGGCGGAGGCGGGAGGGTTGCCGTGGCCGTAGCCGGTGTCTTCGATGAGGATGGCTTTGAAGTCGGAGGCTGAACTGGTTGCGGTGAGAGTCGCGAAGGGAGAGGTGATCTTGTACCACTGGACGGTGGGCTGGCCGAGGATGACGTCGCCGAAGTTCAGGGCGTTGTTTGGGGTGGTGAGGATGGAGGTGCCGGTGCCGCTGAGGTTCACAAAGGCAGGCGATGTGCCGGAGCCGGCGGTGACGGAGAGCAGGCCCTGACGGGTTCCGGGTTGCGAGGGGGCGAAGGTGAGGAGTGCGGTGCAGGTGGTGTTGCCGGGGAGGAGAGCAGGGCAGTCGGTGGTGTAGGTGAAGTCCCCGGCGATGGAGAGGCTGAGGGGGAAGGGTTGTGTGCCGATGTTGCCGATGGTGATGGGTTGTGTGGTGGCTGAGGTGCTGGTGACGAGAACGGGAGTGGGGAAGGTGATAGTGGCAGGAGAGACGGTGAGGTTGGGATTGACAGATTGGCCGATGCCGGTGGGCTGCGGCTTGGTGGTGCCGGTGATGAGGACGGTTAGATTTTGGTCGAGGGTGAGGGTGGTGGAGTCGGCTGAGGGAGCGATAGGGGATTGGTAAGTGAGTTGGAGCTGGCAGACGGTGTGGGGCTCGAGGGTGGTGGGGCAGTGGTCGGTGAGGGTGAAGGGGGCTTGGAGGGTGACCGGGGTGTGGAGGATGGGAGTCGCGGAGTTGTTAGAGATGTAGAGGTAGCGTGGGAGGCGTGGGCCCGCAGCGGGGGTGGTCCCGAATTGGGTGCCAAAGTCGATCTCGGTGGCGGAGAGACTAAGGGAGGCGGCTTGAGTGTAGGCGGTGAGGAGGACGGAGCCGGGGCCTACGGCCCAGTTGGACTGGGCGAAGTTGTCGTCGGTGGAGTTGGAGGAGGCGGTGAAGCTGAGGGTGATGTGGCAGGTGGCGTTGGGGGCGAGGGTTTTCGTGGTCGTGGAGGTGAGGGGGCAGTCGCTAGAGAATTCTGCGAAAGTATATGGGATGAGCTGGTTGCTGCCTAACTTTGAAGTGAAGGTTTGAGGTTGCGGAGTGAGGTTGGTTACGGTGATGGTGCGGGTGGCGGCGGGGCTGGTGGAGGAGACGATGCCGAAGTCTAGTTCTTTGGGAGCCCAGGTGATGGGACTCGGGGTGGCGGTGGAAGCGGGGAGAGTTACGGTTTGGGGTGCGGCGTTGTCGGCTTGCGCGGTGAGGGTGCCGGGGTTGGTGCTGGTGCTGGTTAGGGCGATGGTGCACTCGGCGCCGGGGGCGAGAGTGGTAGGGCAATTGTGGGTCAGGGTGAAGTTGGTGGAGGTGAGTTGGAGGTTGGTGGCGGCGAGGGTGCCGAGGTTGCGGAGGGTGAGGTTTGGGGAGGTGTCTGCGGAGAGTGCGAGGCTGGGGGCGGCTGTTGATGGGTTGAGTTTCGCGAGGTAGGCGGCGGAGCCGGAGCAAAGGCTTCCGCTGCAAGTGCCGGAGGGGAGAGCGGCAGAGCGGATTGTGGAGGGGAGTGCGTTGGTGGGGGTGTTGTAGAGAGGTAGGTCGTAGGTTTCGGTGGAGAGGAGGCTTGAACTGGCGGTGGGAGAGGCGTTGCCCACGAAGATGGGCTGGCCCGTGGGGTCGGTTGCGAGAGACGTGAGGGTGATGGGGGCGCTGGCGAAGTTGGGGTTGGTGGTGGGGAGGCCGCCGAAGCGAATGGTCTGATCGATCTGATTTTGTCCTGTGACGCGGAGGGCGTAGGCGTTGCCGATAGTCGACAGTGGCGTGAGAGGCAGGAGCCACGACGGGGTGGTCTGTGTGCTGGAGATTTGACTGCTGGAGATCCAGGTGTTCTGGTTTGGTGCGGGGGAGAGGACGGATTGTGTGCCGGGGGCGAGGAGAGTGGAGGCGAGGACGGAGCTGCCGTCGAGTGGAAGGCGGAGGAGGGTTTGGTAGGTGGTGTTGACGAGCGGAGTGGCGACGGTGGCGATGGGGAACTGGCCGAGAGCGATGGAGCCGGAGAGGAGGAGGTTTTGTGCTGCGGGGTCGATGGCGATCGAGGTGATGCCGGGGCCGGGGATGAAGGTGGAGAAGAGGAGGCCGTCGCCTGCGGGGGTGAGTTTGGTCAGGAAGCCGGAGGTTGGGCCGAGGATGGTGGGGATGAGGGCGTTGAGCGTGGGGTAGCCGGAGGAGGTGGTGTATCCGGCGATGTAGGCGTTGTCGCTGGTGTCGGCGGCGATGGCGGCGGGTGCTGTGTTTCCGTTTTGGCCGCTGAGATAGGTTGCGTAGACGAGTGTGGTGCCGGATGCGTTGAAACGTTCGAGGAAGCCGTTTTGCAGACTGCCGGCGGCGGGGGATTGGATGATCGCGGACGGCGTGACGGGGAGTGCGGCGCCGAAGATGCTGCCGGTGAGGAAGACGGCGTCGGGGGTAGCGGCGATGCCGGTGACGGAGAGGCCGCCGCAGCCCGAGTAGGTGATGAAGATCGGACTTAAGTTTTGATCGAACTTGCCGATGAAGGCGTTGGTCGACGTTCCCGTGGGAACGGGGAAGGCTGCGCCGGAGGTTGCGGTGATGGTGCCGGAGGTTGTGGTGCCGGTGATGTAGATGTTGCCGGAGGGATCGAGGGCGATGGCGAGGCCGATGTCGCCTGTGGCGCCGAGTTGCGTTTGTGCGAGGACGGTGGTGGCTGTGGAGTCGGTCTTGATGAGGCGTACGCCGTCTTTTTGATCGAGGAGGAGGTAGAGGTTGCCGGAGGCGTCGGACTGTACGGCGTTGAACTGGGCGTTGAATTGTGCGTTTGGATTTTGATTGGTCGAGCCGAGCAGGCCGGCGAAGACGAGTTGTTGCGGGCCGGTGTTTTGTGCGGTGACCGGCTGGTTGGCGAGGGCTAATGCTATGAAGCCGCAGAGACCGGCAACGAAACGTTGGGGAGAGAGCGGTGTCTTCATGGGTTATTGGCTGCGGGCGGAGCGCGATTGCAGCCTGACCTTAACTATCCATGTGTGATGAAGCGGTTGCTGTCGAAGAAAATGGGAAAGACGTTACGAAGGTACTATAGCTTCCCGTTTTGGGAAGCCGTATGCCCCTCTAGTTGTAGCAAGGAGTCGAGGCCGCGGGTGCGCATCTCGTGCTCGAACGCGGTGTGCGTGGTGTAGAGAATGGCGTGCATGCCGATGGCGATTGCGGCTTCGATGTTTTCGCTGCGGTCATCGATGAAAAGGATGTTGGCTGGCGGGGTGTGGAGACCTTCGGCAGCGTGAAGATAGATGGCGGGTTCGGGTTTGGCGAGGTTTACCGAGTGAGACCAGGTATGGTGGGTGAAGTTGTCGATCCAGCGATGGCGGGCGCGGAGGCCGGTCTCCATTGGGCCGGGCATATTGGAGAGGATGCCGGTGGGGATTCCGGCGTGCTGAAGGTTGAGTGCCCAGGCGAGCATCGGCGGGTTGATGGTGGACCAGTAGTCGACGTCGGCGGCGATGAACGCGGTGAGTTGATCGGGTGTGAGGATGGCATGGGTGGGAGCAGCGGCCTGGTTCCAGAAGTATTCGGCGGTGAGATCGCCGCGGTCGTAGGCGTGACGATGGGTCCAGTAGCCGCGATGAAATTGTTCTTCGGAGAGACCGCTGAGTGTACGCATACGATCCCAGGCGGCGGGATCGGGTGGGCCGGAGAGGACCATTCCGTAGTCGAAGAGGACTGCTTCTACTTGAGTCATGCGTGACTATTTATTGTAAGGGACTCGGGAGGGATTCTTGCCTTTGGGCGAGGGACGTTTCCGTGATGGGCAGGAGAAAGCCGTGCCTTTTCTTCAGTGATTTTGGGAATTGCGGTCATAGTTTGAAGGCGGGAACCGGAGTGCGTGATGGCACTGGGCGCGACTATCATTCGTGCATGAGCGAAAACTCTTCGTTGTTTCAGGCGCCACTTACCGCAGCCCTTCAACACGCGATCAAGCATCTATCGGCGGAGCCTGTTGTTCCAGTTGCCGCAACGGCAGACCTTGATACGTTGCGAAGGCAGTTGGGATTGCCTCTTGGCGAGACGGGGCTGGATGCGACGGTGGTGGTCGATGATCTTGTGCGAGGAGTCAGGGGCGGCATTATTAATTCGGCGGGTCCGCGTTTCTTTGGTTGGGTGATTGGCGGGTCTCTTCCGGCAGCGCTGGCGGCTGATTGGCTTACGTCGGCTTGGGATCAGAACGCTGGAATGTACGCGTGCGCGCCGGCTGCTGCGGTGGTGGAGGAGGTCGCCGGAGAATGGCTCAAGGATCTGCTCCGACTTCCGGCGACGGCGAGTTTTGGTCTTGTCACAGGATGTCAGATGGCACACGTGACCTGCCTTGCGGCAGCGCGCCATGCGCTGCTGGCTCGACAGGGATGGGACGTGGAGATGGAGGGATTGGCGGGTTCCCCTCCGATCCGCATTCTGACGAGTACGGAGCTTCATGGAACGACGGTGAGGGCGGTTCGGCTGCTGGGATTGGGACAGAAACATATCGTCGGCCTGCCCGTGGACGAAGAAGGTAGGTTGCGCGAGGATGCGCTGATTGAGGCGTTGGAGAATTCTCCGGATGCGCCGACGGTTGTGGTGCTACAGGCGGGCGATCTCAACATGGGCGCCTTCGATGACTTTGCGAAGCTGATACCGGTTGCCAAGAGGTTTGGCGCGTGGGTTCATGTCGACGGCGCGTTCGGACTCTGGTGTGCGGCGAGCGATCGGTTTCGCCATTTGTTGAAGGGAGCTGAGCGGGCGGACTCGTGGGCTACCGATGGGCACAAGTGGCTGAATGTTCCATTCGACTGCGGATATGCATTTGTGGCAGACCGCGAGGCTCATCGCGCGTCGTTGTCGCACCGGGCGTCTTATCTGACCCATGCGGAGGACGCTCGCGACCAGATCGACTGGAATCCGGAATGGTCGCGGCGTGGGAGGGGTTTTGCAACCTATGCCGCGCTGCGGCAGCTCGGCAGGCTAGGTGTTGCGGAACTGATCGAACGATCATGCGATTGCGCGCGGGCACTGGTGAAGGGGATCGGCTCGCTGGAGGGGGCTGAGATTGTCTGGGAGCCTCGGATCAACCAGGGGATGGTTCGCTTTATCGATCCACGCAAGGGCGCGTCTGCGGCCGATAGCGATGCTTTTACGGATCGCATTATGGCGGAGATCCTTGCTTCGGGAGAGGCGTTTTTCACAGGGACGACCTGGCGGTGGCGTCGTGCGATGCGGGTGAGCGTGTGTAACTGGCAGACGTCGGCGAAGGATGTGGATCGGGTGGTTGCTGGTGTGGCAAGAATTTTGCGTGCTACGCGAAAGAGCCCTGTACTCCAGCGACGTGGGTCGCCGGTTCAAGGTTCTGGAAGGGGACATTGAAGCCAGGCTTTGAGATCGAGAGGCACTCAGAGGCCGAGCGCGGAGTTGACGGCAATGAGTGCAGTTTTTTCCTGGTCGGAGACTAGTACGCCGCCAAAGCCGAGAAACCCGCCTTCCTTGGTGGCTTCGGCCGTTGCTTGAGCGACTTTGGCCAGCCATTGCTTAATCTCTGCGGTCTCCTCAGGAGTGGCCTTCTGGGCCAGGAGAGCGGAGGTTCGTTTGAGGATCTCGGAGGCTGCTGCCTGGACCTTGTCGGGGGTAGCGCCCGGCGGTGGTTTGGGAATCGACAAGTGTTGGGCGAGATCTTCTGCGAGGGATTTGAGTAAGGGTGTTTGTGCTGACTGCGCGGTCTGGACGATCATTTTGCCCGCTGCGGTCGATTCCTGAATGAGGCCGACAGGGCCGCTGGGACTGGCGGCCACGACGAGGATGCTGGACATCAGGGGAGAAGAACGCAGGAGGTCCCACTCGTCTGCGCTGAAATCTGCTTTTGTGCTCATGGAAGACCGCCTTCTGCTCTCACGACTTGCAGGAGGGCAATGGAGATTTAGATAGCAGGAAGATTGGCCCCGAGACGATGGTGAAGCTGAGGCTATCGAGTCGAATAAACGGTGTCAATCGAAGACGAGTCAATTTCCGGAAAATTAGTCGGCGATCGCGTCTTGAGTGCGGATTCATTGGCAGCGATTAGCATGGAGAGGTGAGTTCTCGGTTTTCGGCGCGGACGGGTTGGGATGTCAGTGAGAGCGGGTTTGCGGCTGCAATTCGCGAGGCGAGAGCGGCGGGGCGGAGGCTGATCGATCTGACGGTGTCGAACCCTACGGTGTGTGGGTTTGAGTACGATGCTGAGACGATTTTGAAGCCGCTGGCGAGCGTGGGGGCGCTGACGTATGACCCTGATCCGCGGGGGATGCATTCGTCTCGGGAGGCGGTGGCGGGGTACTACCGGGATCATGGGGCGAGCTTTGGATTTGCGGGTGATCCGGATTCGGTGGTGCTGACGACGAGTACAAGTGAAGGGTATGGGTATTTGTTCCGGCTGCTCTGCGATGCGGGGGACGAGGTGTTGGTCGCGCAACCGAGTTATCCATTGTTCGATTTTCTGGCGGATCTGGAGGATGTGAGGCTGAAGAGCTATCCGCTGTTTTATGACCATGGGTGGTGGATTGATTTTGCGGAGTTGGAGAGGCGGATTGGGCCGAGGACGAAGGCGATTGTGGTGGTGCATCCGAATAATCCGACGGGACACGCGACCGGGGTTGAAGAAAGACTGAGGCTGGAGGAGATTTGTGGGCTGCATGGGCTGGCGCTGATTGTGGATGAGGTGTTTCTCGACTATCCGCTGGCTGAGGCGAAGCTGACGAGTTTTGCTGTGGGGCCGCATCCGGTGTTGACGTTTTGTCTGAGTGGGATGAGCAAGATCGCCGGGTTGCCGCAGATGAAGGTAGGGTGGATTGTGGGGTTGGGGCCGGAGAGGCTGCAGCGGGAGGCGATGGGGCGCCTGGAGGTGGTGGCGGATACGTTTCTGTCGATGAACGCTCCGGTGCAGAGGGCATTGCCGGTGTGGCTGGCGGGACGGAAGGGAATTCAGGGACAGATTCTGGAGCGGGTGCGGGGGAATCTGCGGATTGCTGAGGAGAGTGATGTGGAGGTGTTGCGAGTGGACGCGGGGTGGAGTGCGATTCTGCGGCTGCCGCAGAGGGATGGGGATGTGGCGGAGGTACTGTTGCGGGAGCAGGGGGTGGTGGTACACCCGGGGTCGTTTTATGGGATTGCCGAATCGGGCCGGGTGGTGGTCAGTTTATTGGGATTTGCACAGGAGTTTGCGGAGGGTTTGGAGCGCATCGTGCATGGCCGAAAATTGAACCACGGTAGTTACTAGTTCATGTGATGCTTGTAATGTGTTGGTTGCATTTAGTTATATAACTGATTGATCTTATTAGTCTTGGAGAAATGGATTGGAAGAGCGTTCGGAGCCGATGGTTGTACGGGATCCGTGGCCGGGAATGACGGTGACCTCGTCGGGGAGGGTGAGGAGACGCTCGTGGATGGAGTTGAGGAGTTTGTTGGTGTTGCCCCCGGGAAGGTCGGTGCGGCCTACGGAGCCGGCGAAGAGGGTGTCTCCGGCGAGGAGGAGGGTCTGGTCGGGAAGGTAGAGACAGACGGAGCCCTCGGTGTGGCCGGGGGTGTGAAGGATGGAGCCGGTGAGGCCTTTTCGATTTAGCTCGGAGTTGGCTCCGATGGTGATGAGTTTGCCGTCGTCGAGGGTGTCGTCGGGGTTGGAGACGACGGGGGTGGCGATGCCGAGCCAGGTTGCTTGAATGTCCATCATTTTGACCAGAGGAAGATCGCTCTGGTTGTAGAGGATGGGGGCTCCGGTGAGTTGCTTGAGACGGTGAGCGCCGGCGATGTGGTCGATATGGGCGTGGGTGACGACGATCTGCTTGACGGTGAGCGAGTGCTTCTCGAGCAGGGCGAGAATGCGGGGGATATCGTCGCCGGGGTCTACGACGATGGCTTCGCGCGAGGTCTCGTCGCCGAGGATGGAGCAGTTGCATTGGAGTGGGCCTACGGGGATGGTTTCGAGGATCATGATTCTTCCTGGGTGAGGCCGGAGGGGCTCCGTCATGCGGGATGATCGAACGCTAATGGAAGCATGAAAAATGCGCAAGCCGACGGCCTGCGCATTTCTTGATTGGAACGAACTACTTCTTGGCGGGCGTCGTCTGGGTGGCGGGGGTGGTTTTGACACCGGAGAGGACGGAGCGATCGGCGCTGGAACGAGAGAGTGCGACGGTGAGGCCGATGGAGGTCAGCATGAAGATGACAGCGGACCAGGTGGTCAGTTTGGTGAGCAGGTTGGCTGCGCCGCGGGGGCCGAACGCTGTCTGGGAACCCTGACCGCCGAAGGCTCCGGCGAGGTCGGCGGATTTGCCCTGCTGGAGGAGAACGACGCCGACGATGAAGAGCGAAACGATAATGTGAATGATTACGAGAAGAATGACCATCGGAGCTGCTTGTAACCTCTTGGATGTCCGGAGAGAAAACCGGAGAAAAATGTGTGGATTGGTGCGGAGGAGGGGACTTGAACCCCTATGCCTTGCGGCGCTAGCACCTCAACCTAGAAGTAAGTGTATCACCGGGTATCGGGGTGCCGCAAGTTGTTGATTGTATAGGCGAAGGTGTATCCCCGAGCATCGCGGTTTATCCGACAACCGCTACACTTTCGCTACATTTTTAGTTGCTTTCATGCGGCGTTCCATGAACTCTTTCGCAATGCTCAAATCATCAGCATCAACGATATTATATCGGCGCTCCATAGAATCCGTTTTGTGCCCGCTAATCTTCATACGGATCACTTGAGGTACTCCGGCACGGCGCATGTTCCGAACAGCCGTCCGTCGGAGATCGTGGAAGTTCAGCTCCGGCACTCTCGCCTTTTTACAAGCCTCGTCCCATGCACCACGGAAGTCCTTAATCTGTCGTCCGCTCCGATTGAAGACCCAAGGTGAATCAGGCCAATCGGCGTCGCGCTCTCTCTTGGCTTCCAGGAGCAATTCACGCATGTCGCCTTCGAGGATCGGAACCGAGCGTCCCTCCCGGTTCTTCGTCTCGTCGGGTTCCAATGCGACGATTCCGCTCTCGAATTCGACTTGAGGCCAGCGGATGTCAAGCAGCTCTTGTTTGCGGATACCCGTTATGTAGGCGCATACGAATAGGGATTTGAGTTCCTTCGGAAGTTCGTCGCGCAGTGTTGAATATTGCGCGTCGGTGAGGAAACCCTTTCGGACGGTGGTCTCCTTCACCATAGGGAAGTAGGGAACTACATTGACCTTGGGTGGAGTCCGCTTTCGAGCGTTGTGAAAGGCGGTCCGCATGATCGACAACTCACGGTTCACCGTCGCATCGCTACACCCTTCGCCTGTACGCTTGTCGCGGTATTTATCCATCAAGTCGGTCGAGAGCCTAGCGGCCCGTACTTTACCGAATGACGGTCTGAGATTTTTCTCAACGACGAGCTTCCAGATGTACCGCGTCGACTCCTCGATATCGCTCTTGAGAACGTCGTCCAACAACTCCCCTATTAGAACTTTGTCGGGCCTGCCGCCAGTTATCTCTCCGCGATGCTTCTTGGCGAGTAATTTGTCGCGCAGCTTGAGTGCATCGGATTTCTTGGTTGATTTGCTCGATTCGGAGATCCGTTGATTATCGACACTGACCTGAACCCACCAAATATCGCCACGCAAAAACATTGAACCGGTACCGTAGGTATTCTTCGCCATAACTTGATTGTAGCTGAACAGCTAGTGCGTCTTCAAATCAGTATTTGTTCTTTTCTATCCAAGCGTCGAGATCACTCCGATGCAGGTGAACCCTCCGCCCTTTTCTTACGACGGGCAGATCCTTTTCGAAGATGAGATGTTGAACAGACTGCTCCGAACGCCCCAAGTAGACTGCCGCTTGCTTTACATCCAGCAGCACCGGTTGAACATCCGTTACCGACAAGCGAGCCAACTCCAATTTGAGAAGGGAAGCGACTTCCCCTGCCAGTGCTTTCGCTAGTCCAGATACTGCAGGATTACCCAGGTTTTCGACTAACAGACTTTGTGACCTCATAAGCTCGCTCCTGACCATCAGGTGGAAGGGTGAAATCGAGTATCCCAAGAAACTGACTGCCGCCCTACCCGTAGCATCCAACGAATCTAATGCGCTGTCCAATTCATTGTTGATATACCGCTATCTCCGAAACAGATTGCTGGTTGCAATGGAATCCTGCCACTGAATGCAACGTTATGCTGCCACTAGCGGCGTTCCCGATGCACTTTTATCCTGCCACCGATACGATGAAATCCTGCCGCCCGGTGCAACCCAATCTTGCCACTTGAATGGAAGCGGTCTCGATCGCCAAATCGAGCGCTCCGCGGCAGAATGGCGACTCCAGGCATTAAGGTGCGGTTTGCCCGTAATCCGCCCAGAACCCAGAAATCTGGAAAGTCTTGTGTCCGCATGGCCGTGTCCTGTTCGCCAAGAATTTCCGCTATATTCACCTAATTTCACCCGTCACGAATTTTCTCGTGAATCTTCCTCATACCGTAGTCTCAATCGCAGCCTTTCTTATCGCAAACCAACGTTGACAAACAAGGCTCCGATGCGGTCGTCGCACGCGCGTAAGAACTCTGAATCATATTGCCGCAGAGGCTTCCGGCGGAACGGATGCGCCGTTTTGCACCCCAAATAACGCTCGGTGGTCTGAATCGACACTTGCCCCAACGAAAATGGGATCTGCTCAAGTTCGCCGGCGGCGGCGTGACTAAGCCAGGCGCATGTGCGACGCAGGTCGTGAGGAGCCAGTCCACCGATCCCGGCAATCTTGGCTGCGCCTTTTAACGATATGCCAAACTGCCTTCCTTCGGCGCCCTCCGAATCGACGGCACGTACGAGCGGGACGTGGTGATTGACTGTGGGGAGATCCGCAAACGCAAGACAGCGCTGTCCAAGAGATTCCGTGACGAGTTTGGACATACACCCTTGTCCATCGAGGAAAAGATACCCTGGAAATGCCGCCGGCTGGTGATCGGCACCGGCCGCCGCTTGCCGGTTAAGAAAGAGGTGAAACTTGAGGCGGAACGCCGGCAAGTCGAATTGGTTATCGTACGACCAGTGAGGCCATCCGGCTAATACACAAGGAGTCCGCAGCAAACGCCATTTTGCACGCGACCTGCAAGAATCTCATGCCCTTGCGGTGGACAACTCGTGCGTTTACGACATGCGCCAACGCGTCTTGCCACTATCTCCTCGTCTAATCTATAATGGCGCGTCAGTGCAGCGCGGGGCGGGTTGCATCGAGGCAGGGGACCATGAACTTTTGGCCACTGACAGTTTATATCGTCCTCGTTGGCGTGCTCGTCATTGCCATGCTGAGCATGTCGTTTGTCCTGGGTCAACGGCACCATGATCGGGCTACCGGTTCGCCGTACGAATCTGGCATCCTCTCAGAAGGTTCTGCGCGGGTGCGGTTCTCGGCAAAGTTCTATATGATCGCGATGTTCTTCGTCATTTTCGATCTTGAAGCGGTGTTCCTATTTGCCTGGGCGGTCGCTGTCCGTGAAACCGGATGGGCTGGCTACGCCGAGGCCCTGCTATTCATCATGGTACTGCTCGCGACGCTTGCCTATCTGTGGCGCGTCGGAGCTCTCGATTGGAGACAAGGAAGCAGACGAATGGCGGGTTAGCAACGGGTGGTGTGCCATGCGCTGGTCGATCAGTCGGCCTGGTGCTTTACAGCGGGCCGAGAGGGCCGATGGGAATTTTGAGGAGGCGATCCGCCGTATTCTTGTTCTGTCCCGTGTGGATGATCTTGTAGCGTGGAGCCGCAAGAACTCTGTCTGGCCGTTCAACTTCGGCCTCTCCTGCTGTTTCGTGGAGATGGCCACAAGCATTACAAGCAAATATGACATCTCCCGGTTCGGCGCTGAAGTGATCCGCGGTACGCCACGAGAGGCGGATCTTATGGTCATCGCGGGTACGCCATTTATCAAGATGGCGCCGGTCATCAAGCGCCTCTATGAACAGATGATGGAGCCGCGCTGGGTCATTTCAATGGGGTCCTGCGCTAATTCGGGCGGCATGTACGACATCTACAGCGTGGTGCAGGGCGTAGATAAAATCCTCCCCGTAGACGTCTATGTCCCCGGATGTCCGCCTCGGCCGGACGCGTTTCTAGAAGGTGTTCTGTTATTGCGCGACGCGATAGGAAAGGAAAAGCGGCCCCTAAGTTGGGTCGTCGGGCCGCAAGGAGTGCAGCGGCCTGATATGCCTTCGATGCGTGATGCAAAATGGGCGCAGCGGCAATCGCTTACTGTGCTCCGGACTCCCGATAGCGTTTAGCTGTACCGGCGGTGTGTATGATGGGCAGCCTTGTCGTCGATCAGGAATTACAGAATGAACTGGGCGCCAAGGCTGCACCCCAACCTGTATGCGACGCAGTTCCGACGTTCTGGGTTTCGAAGACCGACATCCGTGAGGCCATTCGCTCGCTCCACTCAGACATTCCAGAACCGTACAGAATGTTTTATGACGTCACGGCAATTGACGAACGCGGTCGGACGCACCGCGACGGCGGGCCGCCGAGTGATTTCACGGTCGTTTACCACCTCTACTCTCTTGAGCGGAACGGGTATGTTCGGTTGAAGGTGGCGCTCGACCAGAATCAACTCTCACTCCCCACGATCACTGACATCTGTCCTGCGGCCAACTGGTATGAGCGTGAGGTGTGGGATATGTTTGGTATCGTCTTCGACCAACATCCGCATTTGACGCGCATTCTCATGCCGAGGACGTGGTCGGGGCATCCATTGCGTAAGGACCATCCGGCGCGCGCCACGGAGATGGGCCCCTTTAGTCTGCCGGACGAAAAGCAGGACGCCGAACAGGAAGCATTGCAGTTCCGCCCGGAAGAATGGGGCATGTCGCGACAACACGAGGATTCCGATTTCATTTTTCTGAATATTGGTCCACAGCACCCCGGCACTCACGGCGTTCTGCGCATCATCCTGCAGTTGGATGGCGAAGAGATTGTTGATGCTATCCCCGACATAGGCTTTCATCACCGCGGCGCCGAGAAGATGGGCGAGCGCCAGACGTGGCATACCTATATTCCTTACACCGACCGCGTGGACTATCTGGGCGGCGTGATGAACAACTTCGCGTACCTGACGGCGGTCGAAACGTTGGCGGGCATCACCGTGCCTCCGCGCGGAAATATGATTCGGGTCATGATGGCGGAGCTCTTCCGTATCATCAGCCATCTGGTCTGGTACGGCACGTTCGCACAGGATCTTGGCCAGATGTCGCCCGTATTTTATCTGTTCAACGACCGCGAACGAGCGTTCGGCATTGTTGAAGCGATCTGCGGTGCGCGCATGCACCCCAACTGGTTCCGCATTGGTGGTGTGGCTCAGGACCTGCCAAGCGGATGGGACCGCCTGTTCCGAGACTTCCTGCACTACCTGCCGGCCAGGCTCGACGAGTACGAGCGCACTGTGATGCGCAACCGTCTGTTCAAAGCGCGCACGAAGGGTATTGGAAGCTGCACCATCGAAGAAGCAATTGAGTGGGGAATGACAGGTCCAAATCTGCGCGCGTGCGGTCTCGATTGGGATTTTCGCAAGAAACAACCCTATGCCTGCTACGATCAACTCGAATTCGATATACCTGTTGGCCGCTCGGGCGACTGTTACGATCGTGCGACCGTACACGTCGAGGAGATGCGCCAGAGCCTCCGGATTATCCAGCAATGCGTCGACGATATGCCCGGCGGACCATGCAATTCGGACCATCCGCTTGCCACGCCACCACCAAAGGCGCGCACTATGCACGACATCGAAACGCTCATCCACCATTTTCTAGGCGTGAGCTGGGGTCCTGTGATTCCGGCCGGCGAAGCCATGGCGGCAATCGAAGGGACCAAAGGCAATAACGGCTATTACCTGATAAGCGATGGAGGCACTGGTTCTTACCGGACTCGTATTCGCGCACCATCGTTTGCACACATGCAGATGTTGCCGCTGCTGTGCCGGGGACTTATGATCCCGGACCTTCTGGCGATCCTGGGAAGCCTTGATTATGTGCTCGCGGACATCGACCGGTGAACAAAGAAGAGAGGAGAGGAAGCGATGCTGACTGTGGAGGAGCGAGAGGAGATCGAAGCGAAGCTTGCGGACTATCCGAACACGCAGGCCGTCTGTATCGAAGCGATGCTGATCATTCAACGGCACCAGGGATGGGTGTCGGATGAGAAGCTGCGCGATCTCTCGGAACTCCTGAGGCTTTCCGTCGCTGACCTGGATGGCGTGGCGACATTTTACAATCTGATCCGCCGGAGGCCTGTGGGACGGCATGTTGCGCTTGTTTGCGATAGCGTTTCGTGTTGGATTATGGGCTCTGATCGGATGCGTGATCACCTTTGCAGCAGGTTGGGCACCCCGCTTGGTGGCACAACTTCCAACGGGCACTTTACCGTGTTGCCCATCGTTTGTCTGGGAGCGTGTGATCACGCGCCAGCCATGATGGTCGACGGCACATTGTATGAGGATCTCGACGAACCGAAGATTGAGGAAATATTGACGCACTACACGTAGGCGTATTTATGGAAAAGCCTCTCACGGGTAATTTTCGGCCCGACAAAAATGCGGTGAGCATTTCAGAATACGAGCGCGCCGGTGGATATCAAGGGCTTCGCAAGGCACTCGCTATAGAGCCGGCGGAGGTCACCGAACTGGTGAAGCGATCGAATCTTCGAGGGCGGGGAGGGGCTGGCTTTCCCACCGGCACGAAGTGGAGCTTCGTACCCATGGGAAAAGAAGCTTCGCATCCGAAGTACCTCGTTGCGAACGCCGACGAGATGGAGCCTGGAACGTTCAAGGACCGCGCGTTGATGGAGAGGGATCCGCACCAGTTGATCGAAGGCTTGATTGTTGCGGCATACGCAATTGAGGCCGATATCGGTTACATATTTTTGCGAGGCGAGTACAAGTGCTCCAACGGCTGCCTCTCCAGGGCGATCGCCGAAGCAAAAGCAAGCAACTATCTCGGCCGCAACATCCTCGGGTCGGGCTACAGTCTTGAAATTCATCTTCACGCCAGCGCTGGTCGCTACATCTGTGGTGAAGAGACAGCTCTGTTGAATGCACTCGAAGGGAAGCGAGCGCATCCGAGAGCGAAGCCTCCCTTCCCCCAGGTTTGCGGGCTCTGGGGGAAACCGACGATCGTCCAGAATGTGGAAACGCTTTGTAATGTTCACCACATCGTGAACAAGGGCCCTGATTGGTTCCGAGGCCTGAGCCTAACCGAAGATGGAGGCACGAAACTGTTTGGCGTCAGTGGCAAAGTCAGGAGGCCGGGACTCTGGGAACTTCCCATGGGCACGCCGCTGCGTGAGATCCTCGAGGACCATGCCGGAGGAATGCGCGACGGCCTGCATTTTCGCGGGCTGCTGCCGGGCGGAGCGTCGACCGACTTCCTTATAGAGGAGCATCTGGACACGCCGATGGACTACGGAAACGTGCAGAACGCGGGAAGCCGGCTGGGCACGGGAACCATGGTTGTGCTGGACGACCAGACGTGCCCTGTCGGAATGGTCTGGAATCTCGAACACTTCTTTGCGCAGGAATCGTGCGGCTGGTGCACCCCGTGTTGGAGCGGGCTGGCGTGGACGGAGAAGATTCTGCTTGCAGTGGAGCAAGGCCGTGGGAGTGCTCGTGATCTGGAAACGCTGATGTTCCAGACGAAATTTCTTGCTCCGGGCAACACGTTTTGCGCCTTTGCGCCAGGGGCAGTCGAACCCCTTCAGAGTGCGCTGAAATATTTTGCCGGGGATTTCCGCCGACACATCGACGAACATCGTTGTCCCTGGAGATGACTGTGGCGACCGTTTACATCGACGACAAGCCCAGACAGGCGAATCCGAAACAGAACCTGCTCCATGCCTGTCTTTCACTGGGTTTTGATCTTCCGTATTTCTGCTGGCATCCGGCGTTAGGCTCGGTGGGTGCGTGCCGCCAGTGCGCCGTAAAGCAATTCCGCAACGAACAGGACACAGTGGGCAAGCTCGTCATGGCCTGCATGACGCCGGCCGCCGACGGCACCCGCATCTCCACCGCCGACCCTGAGGCTGTTGCCTTTCGCGCCGCTGTTATTCAAGGCTTGATGCAGAACCATCCACACGATTGTCCTGTATGCGACGAAGGCGGCGAATGTCATCTCCAGGACATGACGGTCATGACCGGACACCGGTCACGCGTTTACAGCTTTGGCAAAAGAACGTTTCGCAATCAGTATCTCGGTCCGTTAGTGAATCATGAGATGAACCGCTGCATTCAATGCCAGAGGTGTGTTCGCTTTTATCGCGAATACGCGGGTGGTGACGACCTGAATGCGTTTCATCTGCGCGACACGATCTACTTTGGGCGACACGAAGACGGTGTTCTGGAAAACGAATTCAGTGGCAACCTGGTTGAAATCTGCCCGACGGGTGTTTTTACGGATGCGACGCTCAAGCGCCACTACACGCGCAAGTGGGACCTCCAGATGGCACCATCCATCTGCATTCACTGCGGGTTGGGTTGCAACACCACTGTTGGCGAACGGTATGGCATACTGCGCCGCATCGTGAATCGCTATAACCACGAGGTGAACGGCTACTTCCTCTGCGACCGCGGTCGGTTCGGCTACGAGTTCGTAGAGAGCAATCTGCGGATTCGCCATCCGCTGCTGAACGGCAAAGCCGCAACGAAAAGTGAGGCTTTGGAACGATTCGGCGCCATCTGGCGCGAGGGCAAGGTGCTCGGCATCGGATCGCCACGAGCCTCCCTGGAGAGTAACTTCGCACTGCGCACACTGGTTGGTCCCGATCGTTTCTTCGCTGGAACTTCAGACCAAGAGCTGCAACTCCTTTGGAACATGCTCCGGATCCTGCGAGAGGGTCCAGCGCGATCACCGTCGCTTAATGAGGTGGAACATTCAGATGCTGTGTTCGTGCTTGGCGAAGATGTCACGAACGTCGCGCCGATCATGGCCTTGAGGCTGCGACAGGCCGTGCGTCAGGCACCTATGCAGATCGCTGCGCAACTGCACATTCCGGAGTGGCTCGATCATTCCGTGCGAGAGGCGGTGCAGAATGCAAAGGGGCCGCTCTTCATTGCTTCTCCTTACGCGACGAAGCTCGATGACATCGCGGCGGCTACCTATCGCGCTGCACCGGACGACTTGGCTCGACTGGGCTTTGCTGTCGCTCATGCGATCGATCCAAGTGCTCCCGAAGTGACGGAGCTTCTGCCAGAGCTGGAGAAGATGGTCGCGGACATAGCTTCAGCTCTCCTTGTAGGTCACCATCCGCTGGTTGTCTCCGGTACAAGCTGCGGCAGTCAGAGCATCATAGAAGCTGCGGCGCAGATTGCATGGGCTCTATGTAAGGTGGGCCGACCCGCAGCGCTCAGCTTCACCACGGCGGAATGTAACAGCTTTGGTCTTGCGTTGATGGAGCCGCGTCCACTCTCTGAAGCCTTCCGCGCGATCAAGAGTGAACCAACGAACGCGTTGATTGTCCTTGAAAACGACCTGTCCCTTCGCGGCCCTGCAAGCGCGGTGGCATCCCTGCTGGGTGGAGCCCGCCATCTGGTTGTGCTCGATCATCTGAATAACGCGACAACGGAAGCAGCCGAACTTGTGCTCCCTGCAGGCACCGCCGCCGAATCGGATGGAACTCTAGTAAGCAACGAAGGACGCGCACAGCGATTCTTCCAGGTCTTTGATCCAAGCACCGACGTGCAGGAAAGCTGGCGATGGTTATGCGAAGGTTCCGTGGCGGCGGACGTCGGATCTGCCGAGTCGCCATGGGAGAGTCTCGACGATCTGATCACGGCGATGGCGGCGGAAATGACTGTATTTGTGTCGATCCCGCAAGCCGCGCCTCCGCGAAAGGCTGTTGGCAAGATCGCCCGCGAGCCGAATCGGTATAGCGGTCGTACCGCGATGCTCGCCGACATCAGCGTGCATGAGCCACAACCACCTCACGATGCTGATTCTGCCCTTGCGTTCTCGATGGAGTCCGGTCCCGAATTGGCCCCGCCTTCGCTGATCCCTTTCTTCTGGGCACCCGGTTGGAACTCCAATCAAGCGACCAACAAATTTCAAAGCGAAGTAGGAGGTCCATTACGCGGCGGTGATCCTGGGATCCGTCTGATCGAGCCGTCACCGGAGCCAGCCTGGCAGTATCACTCTACGGTTCCCGCGGCTTTTCGGCCGCACCCGGACGAGTGGCTGCTCGTCCCTATATTTCACCTCTTCGGGTCAGAGGAACTAAGTCGCCACGCGCAAGGCATTGCTCAACTGGCCCCGCTCCCCTATGTGGCATTGAATCCCGTGGAGGCTTCGCGGAGTGGGGTCAACGCCGGCGAGCGGATCAAGGTGTCTCTTGAAGGTTCCCTATTCGAATTGGAGGTCATGTTGCGAGCCGACCTACCTCGTGGTGTAGCCGGCTTGCCCGCCGGACTGTCGCCGGTCGGGGATACTATTCTGCCAGCTTTCTGCACCCTTGCGCCAGTTCTGACTGAACCATCAAGAGGTGCTCCATGACGTGGAACCTCTTTCCCTTGGTCATCATCGCGGTGGTTCTGTTCGTGGTGCTCAACCTGGCAGCCGGACTGATTTGGGTGGAGCGACGTCTGCTTGCATTGTGGCAAGACCGATATGGCCCCAACCGCGTTGGCCCGTTTGGTTTGGGGCAGGTGGTAGCCGACTCGGTGAAGATGTTTACCAAGGAAGACTGGGTTCCCCCTTTCGCTGATAGGCCGGTTTTCGTCCTTGCTCCTGCCATTATTGTGGCTACCGCGCTGCTCTCATTCGCAGTTGTGCCGTTTTCTCCGGGATTTGTCGTCGCCGACCTCGACATTGGAGTCTTGTTTCTACTGGCGATGTCCTCCCTGGGCGTTTATAGCGTTGTTTTGGCAGGTTGGGCCTCGAACAATAAATACTCGCTGCTCGGTGGCATCCGCGCTGCCGCGCAGATGCTGAGTTACGAGGTCTTCATGGGTTTGTCGCTGCTGGGTGTGGTGATGTTGGCTGGCTCGTTCCGGATCTCGCATATCGTCGAAGCGCAGCGCGGGCTGTGGTTTGTGGTGCCTCAATTCCTCGGATTCGTTCTGTTCCTGATCGCGGGGGTGGCGGAGACGCGCCGGCTGCCATTCGATCTTGCGGAAGCAGAGAGCGAATTGATAGCAGGCTTTCACTCAGAGTATTCGGGCATGAAGTTCGGCATGTTCTTCGTCGGGGAATACATAGGCGTGATCCTGATCTCGGCAACCATTGCATTGTTGTTTTTTGGTGGCTGGTCAGGACCCGTTTTGCCGGCCCCTGTCTGGTTCGCAGCGAAGACAATGTTCTTTATCTGTCTGTTCATCCTGTTTCGTGCGGCGCTTCCCAGGCCGCGATTCGATCAGTTAATGTCCTGGGGCTGGAAGGTGATGCTGCCCCTTGCACTAGTGAATTTGCTGGTGACCGGGGCCATTGTGCTGGCCCGGACCTGAAGGAGGCCCTTCGTGCTCAGCCTCGTGCGTTCCTTGTGGGAGGTTTTCCGACACGCCTTTGCGCGGCGTGTGACAGTTCAGTATCCGGAGGAAAAGCCTTATCTCGCGCCTCGGTATCGTGGTCGCATTGTTCTTACAAAGGATTCCGACGGTGGAGAACGCTGCGTCGCTTGCAATCTCTGTGCCGTGGCCTGTCCGGTGGATTGCATCTCTCTTCAGGCGACGGAGGACGAGCACGGCCGGAGATATCCGGAGTTCTTTCGGATCAATTTTTCCCGCTGCATCTTCTGTGGCTATTGCGAAGAAGCGTGTCCCACTTACGCGATTCAGCTAACGCCGGATTTCGAGATGGGCGAGTACAAACGGCAAAATCTCGTATACGAGAAAGCTGATCTGCAGATTGAAGGCCCGGGGAAGTATCCCGATTACAACTTCTGGCGCGTGGCCGGAGTCGCAATCGGTGGCAAGGATAAAGGAGAGGCTGAGAACGAAATTGCGCCTGTCGACACCCATAGCCTGATGCCTTGAGGATGCGCCATGGTCACACTTTTCTATCTCGCGAGTATTGTTGCTGTCATTGCTACGCTGCTCGCGATCACGCAGCGTCATGCGGTTCACGCATTGCTCTATCTGGTCGTGTCGCTTCTGGCCGTCGCAGTCGATTTCTATGTTCTGGGTGCGGTTTTTGTGGCAGCGCTTGAAGTCATGATTTATGCGGGCGCCATCATGGTGTTCTTTGTGTTCGTCGTGATGATGCTCAACGTGGCAGGGCACGCGATGGAAGTGGAACGCGACTGGCTGAGACCTCGAAACTGGTATGGGCCTTCCGTTCTGGCTGTGATCTTGTTAGGCGAACTAGCCTACTGTACCGTCACGTCCGACAGCGCGCCTTCGCTGGCTAACGCAGTAAGTCCAAAGCAGGTCGGCGTGACGCTATTCAGGACTTACTGGATCGGAGTCGAATTCGTGTCTCTGTTGTTGACGGCGGGGCTGGTTGGCGCATGTCATCTGGGACACCGTGCAATCACAAGAGAGGAGGAACGACATGTCACAGGTACCGATGCAGCACGCGCTGATTCTGGCGGCAATCTTGTTCACGCTGGGTCTCGCCGGACTGCTAACCAGGCGGAACCTGATCTTCACGCTCCTGTGCATTGAGATCATGCTCAACGCGAGCGGCCTGGCGTTCGTCGCGGCTGGCTCCCGGTGGGGGCAACCGGATGGTCAGGTAATGTTTCTGTTTATTCTCGCAATGGCGGCGGCCGAAGTCTCAGTCGGATTGGCGTTCGTACTCCTGTTCCATAAGAGCCAAGCCGCATTGGATGTGGACACTGCCAGTGAGTTGAGAGGCTGATATGTTCCAACTGCTGTGGCTTGTTGTGGCCATTCCGTTTGTCAGCGCTGTATTGCTCGCGCTGTTCGGGTCCCGGTTGCCTCGCAGAATGGTCGCGATCTCGGGTGCCGGTTCGATTGGGTTTACCGCAGCACTCACTCTGCTGATTGGTGCCGAATTCATTACGTCGCCACCTGCCGGCAACGCTTATGTCCAGCACCTGTGGATTTGGATGAACAGCGGTGGATTGCAACCCGAGATCGCACTCTATCTCGATTCTGTTGCACTTCTCATGCTTCTTGTCGTCACGTTTGTTGGCTTTCTGATTCATCTCTACTCCGTTGAGTACATGCTTGGCGATGAAGGGTACGCGCGATTCTTCGCCTACATGAACCTCTTTGTGGCGTCGATGATCACGCTCGTCTTAGCGAATAATCTGCTCTTGCTGTACCTGGGTTGGGAAGGAGTTGGGCTCTGCAGTTTTCTGCTGATCGGCTTCTGGTATCAAGATCCGGGGAACGTACGTGCAGCGAGCAAAGCCTTTATCGTGACCCGGGTGGGTGATACTGCCTTCGCCGTAGGGTTGTTCCTCGTGTTTACCCGGCTGGGAACTCTGGACCTTCAGGAGTTGATGCATCGCGCCTCCGTGCAGTGGAGCTCGGGCAGCGGGATTACTGTGGCCGCAGCAGCGCTTTTATTGGCCGGGGCAGTTGGTAAATCCGCGCAATTGCCGCTTCAAACCTGGTTGCCGGACGCGATGGCCGGCCCCACGCCCACAAGCGCACTCATTCACGCCGCGACCATGGTGACTGCGGGAGTTTACCTGATTGCACGCACGCACGTGCTCTTTACGCTGGCTCCCCCCGTTCAATTTGCCGTGGCAATCATTGGGGCCGCCACGATGCTTCTGGCGGCTTTCAGTGCGCTTGCCCAGCGTGACATGAAACGAGTGCTAGCGTACTCCACCATCAGCCAGATCGGCTACATGTTCCTCGCGCTCGGACTGGGTGCCTGGTCGGCTGCACTGTTCCACCTCATGACACACGCCTTCTTTAAAGCACTCCTCTTCTTGGCTGCAGGAGTAGTCATTCATGCGGTACATGAGCAGGACCTCTACCGAATAGGCGGGCTCCGCTTCGAACTGCGGCTCGCATTTTGGTCGTTCGTGATTGGTGGATCGGCACTGGCCGGTTTGCCACTGATAACTGCTGGTTTTTTCAGTAAGGACCTCATCCTATGGCAATCCTGGGCGGGTCCGAATGGAAATGCATTGTTCTGGATCGCGGGCATGACGGGAGCCATGCTTACCTCGCTCTATACGTTTAGGATGATCTCGCTGACCTTCTACGGCCCGCAGCAGGCACAGGTGAAAGCGGAAAGCGGCCTGGCTGTTCGCATCTCCTTGATCGCACTTTGCGTTTTGTCGCTTACAGGCGGATATGTTGATACGCCACCACACTTTGGAGGCGTTCCAGCACTTTCAGACTTTCTCAGCGGTGCCTTGCCTCCGCTCGAAGAGGTTCACATAGGTCCGATTACTGAAACCATCACGGCGCTCTGTGCCAGTGTTGCGTTCGGACTAGGCCTCGCGCTGGCGTACCTTCTTTACGGACCACAGCGTTCGCGGGTGCCTGCCCAGGGCTTCCTGCCGAAGCTCTGGGTCGCAGGCTGGGGCTTCGACCTTGCGTACGACCGGCTGTTCGTTCGGCCGTTCCAATGGCTTGCACGGAAGAGCAAGAGGGACGTGGTGGACGTGCCGGTTCGGGGGCTGGGGCAGGTTACCGTGCTTGGCTATCGGACTTTACGCCGGGCCCAAACCGGCTACGTGCGTTGGTATGCAATGGGAATTGCGATGGGAACCGTTGCGATCCTCGTGATCGCATTCTTTGCCAGATGAGGTATCGTGATGATCCTGATCAGCCTGATTCTGATTCTGCTCGCCGGCGGCATCTCATCCTGGATCGTCGCTCGTCGAAACGTAACGGGCGCGCGCTGGATTGCTGTAGCAAGCGTGGGAGCAGATCTGGTGGCGACGGTCGGGGTGTGGATTGCCAACACTGGACGCTCGCAGCCTATGACGCGACGCTGGCTGGAAGAATGCAACTTCGATTGGATTCCGCAGTTTGGCATCCGTCTCCACCTCGCACTCGACGGGCTCAGCCTGGCGTTGCTGCTCCTGACTTACTTTCTAGGCATTGTGGCCATTCTTTCCTCGTGGACGGAGATTCGGCAGCGAGTCGGTTTTTTCCACTTCAACCTGCTTTGGGTGCTCGCGGGGATAACCGGCGTGTTCCTGGCTGAGGATCTGTTCGTCTTTTATCTATTCTGGGAGTTGATGCTCGTGCCGATGTACTTCCTGATCGGCATATGGGGTCACGAACGGCGGATATACGCCGCAACGAAGTTCTTCCTTTTCACGCAACTAAGCGGCCTGCTGATGCTAGTCGCCATCATCTCGCTGGCCGTTCTTCATCAGCACGCGACCGGCATCTTCACCTTCGACTACGAACAGTTGCTCGACACATCGTTGTCGCCCCGCGCAGCACGCCTCCTGATGCTTGGATTCTTTGTCGCGTTTGCGGTGAAACTACCCGCATTCCCCTTCCACACCTGGCTCCCGGATGCACACACCGAAGCTCCCACCGCCGGTAGCGTTATCCTGGCCGGACTTCTGCTGAAGACGGGTGCGTACGGGCTCATTCGTTTCGTGTTGCCTCTCTTTCCAGGTCCATCGCGTGAGCTGGCTCCCCTGATGATGACAGTCGGCGTCATCGGAATTCTCTACGGAGCGGTACTTGCGGTCTCCCAAACAGATCTCAAGCGCCTCGTCGCCTACACCAGCGTCAGCCACATGGGATTCGTGTTGCTCGGAGTTTTCGCAGGAAATGAAATAGCGCTCGAGGGCGCCGTGATCCAGATGATCAGCCATGGAATCAGTACAGGCGCGCTGTTCGTTCTTGCCGGCTTGCTTCAGGAGAGGATGCATACACGCGAAATATCGGAGATGGGGGGCCTTTGGGAGACCATGCCGTCCCTCAGCGGGGCGGGCCTCGTGTTTGCCATGGCTTCGCTGGGACTTCCAGGACTTGGCGATTTTGTGGGCGAATTTCTCGTCCTCCTTGGAGCGTACCGGGCCAACGTCAGTCTCACGGTGGTAGCGACGCTGGGCCTTCTCGCGGCGACACTCTACGGATTGAAGTTCGCCCAGGGCGCGTTCCACGGCCCGAACCTTCATCATTGGAGCCTGCCGGACATGCGCCTTCGCGAATGGACGATTCTGGGTCCGATGATCCTTTGCCTCCTCTGGATCGGCCTCTATCCGCAACCGATCTTGAACACGTTGCGTCGCAGCCTCTCAACGGTGCAGCAAAGTGAGTTCCCGCAGGAGTTCGTCAGGAGATGAGAGATGAATGCCGCTGAATTTGTTGCGCTGCTGCCTTTGATTGCCATTGCGGCGACCGCAATCGCTGTGATGATCGCAATCGCAATCCGGCGCAATCACAAAGCTTCCATCGTGATCTCTCTGCTCGGCGTGTCGGCCGCCCTGGCGAGCCTTCGGCTTCCAGCATCCGCTGCACCGCAGCAGATCACGAGCCTGTTAGTCCTCGATTCCTATTCACGTCTCTACATGGCGATTCTCCTCGGTGCGGCAGGATTTGTCTTCCTGTTCGCCTACGATTACCTGAGGCGTCGCCAGGAACGCCCCGAAGAGTTTTACCTCCTTGTTCTGCTGGCGACGACAGGCGCGATGGTGCTTGTGGTCAGCCGCAACTTTGCATCGTTCTTTCTTGGGTTGGAATTGCTGAGCGTAGCGCTCTACAGCCTGATCGCGTACGTGCGGACTGAGAGCTTGTCTATCGAAGCGGGGATCAAGTACTTAGTTCTTGCTGCGTCATCATCATCCTTTTTGCTGTTTGGTCTCGCGCTGATTTATGCGGAATCGGGGTCGATGGAACTCTCTCAATTCGCTGCGGTGGCGACCCGCACATCTGCCCCCCCGAACACGTTTCTTCTGATCGGCCTGATGCTCGTACTCACGGGCATCGGTTTCAAACTGGCAGTCGTTCCATTTCAACTCTGGACGCCGGATGTGTACGAAGGCGCACCCCTGCCGGTAACGGCGTTCATTGCCACCGTATCGAAGGCCGGGATGTTTGCATTTCTTTTGCGCTGGTTCCACGTGCATGACGTCGGGTTGGCGGGAGCGCCGGGACTGGTCCTCACGATCATTGCCATCGCATCCATGCTGACGGGAAACCTTCTCGCGCTGGCGCAGACCAACGTCAAGAGGATCCTTGCATTTTCATCGATTGCTCACATGGGCTATCTGCTGGTTGCACTGCTCGCTGGAGGGCCACTCGGTGCTCCGGCAGCCACCTACTACCTTATTGCCTATGCAGCGACGATCCTTGGCGCCTTTGGCCTTATGACCGTCCTGTCCGGCCCGCGATACGAAGCCGCCTCTATCGACGACTATCGTGGACTTTTCTGGAAGAGGCCCCTTGTCGCGGGTGCATTCACCACGACGCTTCTTTCACTTGCCGGGATTCCGATCACAGCGGGGTTCCTCGGCAAGTTCTACGTCATCGCGGCCGGCGCTTCGCAATCCCGATGGGTTCTTCTCTTCACGCTCGTCGCCAGCAGCACCATCGGTTTGTTTTACTATCTGCGCATCATCGTCGCCATGTACTCCCAACCGGAGGGTCCTGGCCTCGAGGCAGAGTCATCCACACGACCCTTGCCTCTCCCGGCTACCTTGGCGCTCGCGGCTCTCACCAGTCTCATCTTTCTGCTGGGGGTCTACCCCGCGCCACTGTGGGATGCCATCGTAGCAGTCACTGGCGACCTCGGATGATCTACGGGAGTCTGGCTAGCAAGGGTATTTTCCCTCGATGTAGTGCTCGAGCTGTTCGATTGTCTGGTCCTGCGCGAAAGCCATCCAGTTCACAAGATCTCCGATTGAAATCATCCCAAGAATTTTTCCGTCGCAAACCACTGGAAGATGGCGAACCCGGTTTGTTGTGATCAGCTGCATGGCTTCCTCGACGGGACACTCTGGGCGGATGGTAATCGGCGACGCAACCATGATCTCGCTCACCGGAGTCTCCTTAGAACCTCGTCCCAGGAGGATGACTTTTCGCGCGTAGTCTCTCTCCGAAATGAGGCCTGCAAGTTGGCCATCATCTATCACCAGCAGCGCTCCCACATCCTTGTCGGCCATCATCTGCATGGCTGAATAGACCGTCGCATCGGAGGGTATGGACCATATGTCACAACCTTTCTTGCGTAAAATGAGCGAAACGGGATCGAGCACTCTCATGACTAGCTCCTTACACGCAATTCAAGACTCAAGGTGGCGCTTGGAGGGAGCGGCGAGCTAGACGCCGGATCCCAGTAGCTGCGTGTCGGGAGCTGGAACGCGGCGCTTGCTGCAAGAAGGAGAAAGGCAAAATCTTCACAGCTACGCTCACACCGCCAAACGAAGACGGCCATCACTCGGCGTAGCACTATACGCCCCCCACCGCAACACTTGCAAAGCGTCATCACGGCGCGGTACTTCTGTCCTTCAAGGGGGCTTTTGAACAGGCCAAGTCAAATAGATGTCTGGATTGCAGTTCGGTCCGTATGCCGGAGCGCGCGGACACTACGACGAGCTAGAGCGCTATCGACACATATTGGAAGGTGTAGCCATGAGCAGCTGTATTCACCTCTCTGAGCGTCAGAGGTAATGACGTTCCTGCCCGACGGATAAATGGTCCGCTTGAGAGACATTTCCTGCACCCTTTGGATTGAAACGGAATAAACGATTGGGATCGGGAAGGGAATTGCGGAGGAGATCGGGGTGGGACACGTCCTATTGCTGCCGAGGCGCTGGCCGGCATCGCCGTCCTGGCCGTCAATGGTCTGAGCTGGCTGTGGGGAGTTTAACGGCATCTCCTTACACCTCTCCCAACCGATCCCAGTGGAGCACCGCTCAAGGGGGTTATGGCAGAACAATCCAGAGCAACAGTCCGCGCCAATCGCGTGTTCAAAAGCCTCCATATGCCCTCTCACCTACCGGGGCGTAGAGCGTACCCTGTTTTGCCTCGTCTGCGTCGGCGCTGTCGGGGCCTTCAACCCCTTCAATAGTCTCCTGGCGGGACTCGCCGTCTTCCTCGGCGGGTTTGCCTTCGGTCATTGGGTCACGAATAGCGACCCGGCCTTTCTCTGCATCCTCGCCAGGTCCGAACGCTACAAGCTCCGCTGTGACGCTGCCAAACAGCAGGTTCCCCTCGTGGAGGTTCGCTAATGCTGTGCCTCGATAAGTCATCAAGCCATGGAGAGAAGTGGCCTCCTTGAACGACCATATCAACCTTTATGGCTTCTGGAATGAGACCGTTTTCCTCACCAAGAGAGCCTCGACCGGGCGGCGCAAGAGTACGCGGTGAAGCGCCTGGAGGCCGCACTGAAAGCCTTCGGGCCCGGCTTTCATGTCTACCGGTACCTCTTCAAATCGAACCGCCCCGATGTTCCTTTCGCGAACTACGTCCTCGAAGACAAGCGCTCGCAGAGCGGCGTCGGCGCGCCTTGGCCCGACTCTTCCGCGATCCGGCTGGCTCGGCCGGAGAACTGAAGAACGCAGTTCCTCATATGCGCAAATCTTCCAATCGGAATGGCGGCTAAACACGGATTTATTGCAAAACCCGTTTCGTAAACTGCGGAAGCTCGAAAGCACTTCCCAGAGCGCCCTCTCCAGACAAGGTCCATCGTCCTCCGCAGTCGACATTCAAAGGGTTTTGAGGATAACCTGTCTTCCTCGTTCAAAAAAACTTGTCGCCACCAATGGCGATGGAGACCCTATGACATGTTCTAGTGCTGCAGATGCGCCTGGAAGGCGATCATCGAAGAGACGAGTTCTCTTGGTGGCGCCGACGTTTAACGAACTATTGCGTGTGTTCGTGATTTCGATGTACCTCGTTACGGGACTCTGCAGCGCTTACGGCCAGAAGCAAACTGAGAGCGCATCGCCTGCGTTTCGTCTGCCGGCAATCGCTCGCCCTACGCACTATTCTCTGGATATGACGATCGTCCCGAGCGAACCGGTCTTCCATGGAGTGGCAACCATTAGTCTTCAGCTGAAAAAAGAATCCAAAGCCATTTGGCTCAATCAAAAAGGCCTCACAATACGGCAGGTTCGCGTGAGGCCAGAGGGTGGGGCTTACCGAGTGGCGCAATGGACAACGCCGGATGAGTTTCTCTCGGTCGAGTTGCCGAAGACGATGGCTCCAGGAAAGTTGGATCTTGAGGTCAGCTATGACGGAACGCTAAATGACAAGCTGAGCGTAGGGGCGTTTCGCAAGAAGGCAGGTGACGATTGGTATGTTTATACGTCGTTCACGCCGATCGACGCGAGGAGGGCGTTCCCTTGCTTTGATGAGCCAGGTTACAAAGCTCCCTGGTTGGTGACTCTGCATGTGAGGAAGACGGATGTAGCGGTGGCCAATGGGCCGGAGATTGCATCGCATGATGAGCCGAATGGAATGAAGCGTGTTGAGTTCAAGGAGACACAGCTACTTGCCTCAGAGGTGGTTGCGTTTGCGGTAGGACCGTTCGACATTGTGGATGCGGGGTTGGCGGGAGAGAAGCATATTCCTGTGCGTATCATCACGCCGAGGGGAAGAGCTTCTGAGGCCGGGCCCGCAAAGGCAGCGACAGCAGAGCTGCTGCCACGGGAGGAGGAGTACACCGGCATTGCGTATCCATGGGACAAGCTCGACCATATTGCTGTGTTGGACCTGCCGTTCGGGGCGACGGAGAATCCTGGCCTGATCACGTACAGAGATTCGCAGCTGCTTGCGCCGGTTGCCAAGGACACTCCGAGACGCGTGCGGGCGATGAGGGGGACCATGGCGCACGAGATGGCGCATCAGTGGTTTGGCAATCTTGTAACCCAGGCGTGGTGGGACGATACCTGGCTGGCAGAGGGATTTGCCACCTGGATGGCCGCGAAGATAACCGATATGGATCTTCCTGAAGATCAGCGGGGATTGGCGATGGTGCAGGCGCGTGATCGGATTATGGCGACGGATGCGAAAGGGAAGAGGCCAGTGCGACTGGAAATGCACTCGAGAACCGAGACGGAAGATGTCTACGACGGGTTGGTCTACCAGAAAGGGGCAGCGACCTTGAAGATGGTGGAGGACTGGGTGGGCGCCAATGCTTTTCAGCGTGGCATCAGGATTTACCTGCACGATCACGCTATGAGCAACGCGACGACCGCTGAACTGGAGCAGAATCTGAAAGAGTCGACTGGAGTGAACGTGGGGCCAGTGATGGACGAGATGCTGAACCGAGTCGGTTTTCCTGTAATGCGATTCAAGCTTGAAACGGGGAAGCTGGTACTCGATCAAGAACATGCAGATAAGAGTGGACCGTGGACGATCCCGGTTTGCGTTCATTTGGAAGAGACAAAACGAAGATGCGATGTCCTAAGTGCAGATCATGCCGAGATTCCGGTCGCCGGTGCGGTGACGGCGACGCAAGGGCGTCGCGGTCCGCAGACGTGGATCTGGACTAATGCCTATGGAACCGGGTATTACAGGTCGGTGCTTGACGGTGGGATGGTGGACGCGGTCGCAGGCCGGGGCTATCTGGACCTAAGCGAACCGGAGCGACTGAGCTTGCTTCTGGATCTGAAGGCAGCGATGGTGGTAGGAAGCCATTGATATTTCAAGACCGGTGATTCAGGTTTGAGAGCTATCTTTTTCGTTGGCCCGGTGACCTGGGCGGGCGGAATGGTTCTCTAAAGGAACCTACACCGCGATTTTACGAAACCTCATGCCCAACGAAATTTCCGGAAAGAAGGTCGCAATCAAGCGGCTGCCGGGGCGGGGATGAAGTGACTTTTTCGTGTGGATAATGGGTACATTATGTATACAAGTTGCGTCCATTATGAATGAATCGCGCTAGGATCCCATTATTTGTTTTGATAAGCCACTAAAAACATTGGGCAAACATCCAAAAAAATAACGGCATTAAAAATTATTGACAAATTAAATTTATGTAATTATAAGAAGACATCCTCACTTCGCTTATTGTGCATTTTTACCTTATCGATCCAGTCTAGCGTCGACTGCGACTGGCACAGAGAAATCCCTATTTCGTTTTCTTGGAGGGCAGTATGACGTCCCGCAAGTTACGCATTCGTGTCTTTGTCGCCTGGATCTTCTGCATATGTTTCGGTATCGGGAGCGCTCTTGCGCAGTCCGGCCAGGCCGATGTGCAGGGGACGGTGACGGATCCTACCGGTTCAGTGGTTGCTGGGGCCGCAGTAGTACTGACCAATAAGGATAGCGGCAACAAGCGCACGGTAACGACAGCTGCAGATGGCAGGTATAGCTTTCCTACAGTCGCGCCGGGCACGTATTCCATTACCGTGACCGCCGCAAGCTTCTCAACTGAGTCTGTGACCGGACTCGTTATCCAGTTGGATAATCACTTGATTCAAAATGTGACGATGCGTATAGGCAGCGCGACAGAGGCGATTACGGTAACGGGAACGGTTCCTGCGGTTGATACAACGGCGTATGACGTCGGCGGAGTTGTCCAGCAGACTCAGATCGAAAATCTTCCTATTCCGAATCGGCAGTATCTTGCGCTTGCGCTGTTGACGCCTGGCACCACGCAAGCGTCTTCGCGCAATTTTTACAGCAACGTAGAATCGGGTGGCGGGGGACCATATTTCTTCGCCAGCGGCTTTTCTTGGGACGGTGTGTCAAACCAGCAGACAGAAGAGGGCGATCCGCGGCAGAATATTCCCGAAGACGCCGTGGCCGAGTTCAAGACCTACACGGCCTCGATGCCTGCCGACCTTGGATGGGCGATGGGTGGTTACACTACCGTCGTTTCGAAGAGCGGAACCAACCACATCCATGGAGATGTTTTTGAGTACTATCGCGGCAAGTTTATGAATGCTGACAATCAGTTTACAAAGGCGACCGAACTGATCCAACAGACTGGATCGCCTCCATACAACCGCAACCAGTGGGGTGGTGCTCTCGGCGGCCCGATCTTCAAAGACCGAACCCATTACTTCGGAGCTTTTGAACGAACGCAGGCGACTACCTCTTGGACGCTTTTTGAGCCTGCCGGTAGCGCCGCCGCGACAGATTACGCCAAGCTCCTGGGAACCTTTACATCACCACAAACTGATACGCTACTGACGATTCGGGCCGACCACGAGCTGAAGACGAACCAGCAACTCTTTTTCCGCTACTCTCAGGAGTGGCAGCTGTCGACCGCGAGTGGATGTGGCGGCACTACTACCACTGGATGTTATGACGGTCATTACCCGCGAAAAGCCTATGTTGTAGGACATACCTGGGAGCCTACAGCGAAGGTTGTGAATGAGGCACGTTTCCAATATGCGTATATTTCCTATGAGCTTGGACCCTGGAATACACCGCTCCCCACGAAGCCAACCGATCTGATCGATCCGAACTACAGCAAGAATATCTCGCTTTCTTTTACGTTTCCTAGCTTAAGTTATGGACACAACTACGCTGCAGTCGGAGTGGAATCCCGCTGGCAGGTAAACGACTCGATTACGATTCAAAAGGGAACACATTCAATCAAACTTGGTATTGATTTGAGCTACGTTCCTTACGTTGATGCGTCCGCCAGCAATCTGAACGGGACGTATACCTTCCTCACGGACCAACCCTTCGATGCAACGCCAGCTACAGAAGCGGCTTTGTGTACGACTCCTGGAGCATCAAACTGCCCAAATGCATTCTCCCAGGCTGCAGTGCCGCTGCTGTACTATCTTCCCTCTACCCAGACGGCCTACTTTGTCGAAGACAGTTGGAAGGCGAAACCTAACCTGACAATCAGCACTGGACTTCGATACGACCGGCAGTACGGCTCACCATTCCTAGACACCTTTACTCCGAACCCGAATAAGCCTATTCCAGGCCAGGGTGATCCACACAAACGCGGCGACAAGAATAACTTTGGTCCTCGCCTCGGATTCTCTTGGGATCCTTTCAAGAAATCTAAGGATGTCTTTCGGGGCGGTTACGGCATGTACTACAACTTTATCGAGACTGAACTTAGTGAAGCTGAGAAGCTCAACTTCATAGCTTGCCCCATCGCCCTCACGAATAAGATAGCCCCGTCGGGTACCCCGCCCAACAACTTCCTGCCCTACCCAAATCCGTATAACGGACAGAGCTTGACTGCGTATTGCTCGACGGCTGCGCCGAACGTTACTATCCTTTCCCCGACCCTCAGAAACCCCTATCAATACCAGTTTTCCTTTGGGTATAGCCGCCAGCTTGCCACCGATCTGTCAGTCTCGGTCGATGGTCTCTATGATCGCGGCCTGCGCGACTATAAGACGTATGACCTGAACCTACCAGTGAACTATCCAACCAACAAGATCCGGCCTGATACGGCACTTAACCAAATCACTCAACATGCCTCCACCGGAGCCTCGGAGTACAAGGGGCTATACATCAAGCTCAGCAAGCAGTTCACCCATCGGTATATGTACACTGCGTCCTATGCTCTCTCCTCGGCACAGGATAATAACCCGCACGCTTCACCGGTCAACTACAACAATTTGAACAATGACTGGGGACCTTCTCAGTACGATCAACGCCATGCTCTCGTACTCAGCGGCTCGGTTATGCTTCCAGGCAAGATCATGGTTGGCGGAATCTACAGCTACCGCAGCAGATTGCCGTTCAGTGTCACCACATCGACGCTCAGTCCGAATGTCTTTCCTGCAAATCCAAATCCGAATGGCACCGCGCAATATGTTCCTGGCACCAAGAGGGATCAGGTCAATCGGGGTGTCAATTACGCTGCAATCAATGCTTACCGCGCCGATTTGAATGCGAATGTGGCTCCGTATTCGACATCATGCAAAGCGGCAGGGGGCGGGCCGGGTATTGGTTCGTGTCTGACTACCAATCTTGGTCCGGGCTCCGTTACTTCGTCGAGATATAGCGACTTCGACATTCGAATTTCGAAGTATTTCTTCCAGCATGAAACGAGACGGCTCGAGATCATCGGTCAGGCCTTCAACCTGTTTGGCACAGAAAACTACACCACGATTACGAGCTCGCCAATCACAAATACTTTCGGTCTTCCTACCGCCGCGAATACTGTACAGATTGGCGAACTGGCTGCGAAGTTTACGTTCTAACTTGAACGCTGCGGTGGTAACGAAATCGCCCATCGCAGCGGGAAGTTTCTGGTTACGAAGGAAAAGGAAGTGCGATGAGGATTGTTTCTGCAGCATTGATGGTTTCTCTGTCGACATCGACCTCACTCTTTAGCCAAACTGTAGATGCCAAGAAGGTCAACGAGTATCTGAAGACGCTGCCGACGACGACAGCGCCAGCTTACGACGAAGCGAAGCGCGAGACTTTGGCGGCTTCAGCGATCAGTTGTACGGACCATCCTGAGGAATCGCCGGTCAATCGGAACCTCTATCTCTGGCAATATACAAAACCGCCGCAACTGTTAGACGGATATGACAAAAATCGCGCTTTTTACGGCTGTGCGGATTGGCATAGTGCCGTAGGAGCGGTCTGGGCGCTCAAATCGCTGATGAAGCAAGATCCGAAGATTAGCGTGGCTTCAGACATCAAAGATATCGCCACGACTCACTTCAAGAAGACAAATATCGATGGTGAACTTGCATTTTTTAACGAACAAAAGGGACCGGGACCGCAGGCAAACTTCGAACGGCCATATGGCTATGCCTGGCTGCTCAAACTCTATGGAGAGGTAAAGGGTTCAAACTCTGCCGATGATAAAAAGTTGGCGACGGCTCTTGCACCACTAGCGAAGTGGATGTCTGAGCGGTATGTGTTTTATCTCTACGATCTAAAGTTCCCTTATCGGACGGGCACGGAGAACAATACGGCCTGGGCGATGAGTCTCGCTCTTGACGGCGCGAATCTTTCAGAAGATGCAACGTTGAAGACGGCGATTCGTGCGAACGCGATGCGCCTGTTTGAAAAGGACAAGAACTGCAATACGAACTTTGAGCCACAGAATGCCGATCTCATCTCCTCTTGTCTGACGACGGCGGCGTTGATGGGACGTGTGATGGATCAGCAAAGCTACGTGAAGTGGCTGGACGCCTTTTTGCCTCCGGTCTACTCAGAGGCGTTCCAGGTATATGCCAAAGAGATCGATACCAGCCATACCACTACATCCGGAGCCGATGCGCAGATTCAGCTTGCGGCAGAGTCTCACCTGATTGGCTTGAATTTCCAGCGGGCAACGGATCTGCTGACGATCTCCTATGCGTTGCCGAAGGATGATCCGCGGATCCCGGTGTTCCGTCAACTGGCGATTATCAACGCAAAGCGAGGGTACGACCGGATCGGCAATGCTGGATATGAGGGCCAACATTGGCTTTCGAGCTTTGCGGTTCTGTACGAGAACGCAATGAGGGGGCCAGCTCCGTTGGCTCCTCCAGAGAAGCCAAAGGGGCGTGCCGATAAGGAAGATGACTCCAGTGGAAACTAAGGGGCGCACCGTGCCGGTCGAGAATGGAAGGGGCAAGCCGTTGATGAGCATGACAAAGGATGGAACGATGCGGGTTCTATGTACGATGTTTGGTCTCTGCCTCGTGAGTGCGGCTTCGCTCTACGCGCAGTCTGGGGATGGTGCGAAGATTCGTGACTATATAAAAAGTCTGCCGCCGACACCGGCTCCTCCCTACGGTGAGGTTCAGCGGCTTGCCCTTGCTGCGAACCCGCTGGGGTGTGAGGAGCATCCTCATGCGTCGGGAATGAATCGCCCGGGCTATCTCTGGCAGCGAGATGGAAAGCCACAGATTTTGGAAGATTACGATCATCGCCGCGCATTTTACGGATGCTTGGATTGGCATTCTGCGGTGAACTCGACGTGGATGATGGTGTCGCTGATCAAGGCTGATCAGACAATCGCAGTCGCTCCGGCAATCCGCAATGAACTTGCAAGCCATTTTCAGAAACCAAATATTGACGGAGAACTCGAGTTCTTTACCAAGCTGAAAGGGCAGGGCGCAGATTTCGAAAAGCCTTATGGCTATGCGTGGCTATTAAAACTCTATGGTGAACTCAAGACCTGGAACGATCCTGACGGGCAGCGCGCTGCCACTGTGCTGGAACCGTTGGCAAAGTGGATGTCGGATCAGTATGTGCTCTATCTCCACAGTTTGAACTACCCGGTAAGAATTGGGCTTCATCCCAACACTGCTTTGGATATGGGATTTGTGCTCGACTATACGAGCCAGGTTCAGGACAAAGCTCTAGAGACGGCGGTGCATGAGACGGCTATGCGCCTGTTTGGAAACGATACCCACTGTGCAACGAGGTCTGAGCCGGTCTTCGGCGATTTTGCTTCGCCCTGTCTGATGGAGGCGGCGCTAATGGGCCGGGTGATGACTCCGGAGAACTACGCGAAGTGGCTGGATACGTTTTTGCCGTCGGTGTATTCCGAGGAGTTCCAGTTGTACGCCAAGGAGATCGATGCGGTTCACGGAGATAACAGAGACACGACCGGCACAGATGAAGAGGGTTTACCCAATGCTCATCTGATTGGATTGAACTTTCAACGCGCAGCAGATTTTATGACGATTGCCCAGAGCCTTCCCAAGGACGACCCGAAAGTGGCGGCTTATGAACGTCTGGCCACGATCAATGGAAAACAGGGTTACGACAAGATTGGTGCGGCTGGCTATCTGGGGACACATTGGCTGGCGACATACGCACTGCTTTACGAGAATCTGGCACAGAAGCAACCGCAGGCAGCCTCCAACAAAACGCAAGCTGCTGTGGGCAAGCATTGAACGAAGTTGAGAAGGGTCTTCGGGGTCAGTCGTACTGGATCTGGTAAAGAACGCGAAAACCGTTGAGATGACTTGACACAGCTATTGAACGAAGGTATATCTTGTGAGCTCCTTATACTGTATATCATTGGTATACAAGAGAAGGTAAATGACTGAATCGAAAAGAATTTATCGAGAGTTGAAGCAGGATATTGTTACCTGTACTCTGGCACCCGGTCTGTCGATCTCAGAGCAAGAGATGTGTGATCGATACCGAGCCAGCAGAACGCCAGTTCGAGAAGCGTGCCGCAAGCTATGTGAAGAGTCGCTTATGCAGATGGTCCCTTTTCGTGGATACAGCATCCCGTCGCTCACGATTGAAGAATACCGCAATCTGCGCGAACTGCAGGCTGCGGTGGATCCGGCGGTAGCTGCTTTAGCTGCCGAACGGGCTACTCCAGCTCAGATTAAGGAGATGGAGGGCTGGGCAACTTATGAGTACAACGTGGGGCAACGCAACAGCTATTACACGTTTCTTGAATGGAACAGAAGCTTTCATATCTGCATTGCTGCCGCAACTCGCAATCAAGCGTTTCTCGACATCGTGATGAACGTTCAGACGCGACTCATGCGCTATTACTACCAAGTGATTGTGATGGACAGTTACGGTCCGGAACTGGTGGCCGAACATCACGATCTCGTACGAGCCATTAAAGCTGGCAACTCAGATCTTGCGCGTCAACGAGCAGAGGAACACCTGACGCATACGACGCGGCGAAGCGCGAACATTGATCTTCGGTCAGTGAACTTCGGCACAGATGGGCTTTTGAATTCGCAAGCCTCGGACTGGCCTCAAGAAGCCATGCCACTAAGGCCAAAGGTGAAGAAGAGATCGCCGGTGCGGCGACGGAAGATGCTCACCAGGTAAGAGGGCTGGGCGAAGGCAATTGATGTTCGTCACGAGAGAGATTTTTCATTGGATTTACTATGATGCGCGTTGCAATAGATACTGGCGGTACTTTCACGGATTGTGTTTATTTTCAGGATGGAAAGTTCGCCGTTTTGAAGGTTTTCTCTACTCCAAAGGACCCTGGCATCGCGGTTTTGAACGGCTTGCGCCAGATCGTTGCAGGCCCTGAGGTAGTGGTCCGGCATGGAACGACGGTGGGAACCAATACGATGTTGGAACGCAAGGGTGCGCGAGTCGCCTTTGTAACGACAAAGGGATTTGAGGACACGATTGCGATTGGCCGACAGGCACGGCCGAAGCTTTACGACTGGTTTCAGCCCGCTCCTGAGAGCCTTGTCTGCTCCGGATTACGTTTCGGCATAACGGAACGAACCAGTGCGGAGTGCCAGATCATCCGTCCAGTCGATGCTGCGGAGCTTGATGACCTGGTGAATAGAATTCGAGATGCCAAGGTAGAAGCAGTGGCGATTTCGCTGCTATTTTCCTTCGCCAATCCGAAGAATGAGAGCGAAGTTGCTATTGCATTGCAACGGCTGGGGCTGCCGCTTTCGATTTCACATCGCATCCTGCCGGAGTTCCGCGAGTATGAACGTGGCTCTACGGTTGTGGCTAACGCATATCTTGCACCGAGGATGGGCGCTTATCTGACGAACTTGGCCTCGAGCGTAGAGAGTGAATACGAGAGGGCAAGGCTGGAAGTGATGCAGTCGTCCGGGGGAATTATCTCGGCGAAGGCAGCGGCAGCGGAACCTGTGCGCACTGTTCTGTCAGGACCAGCAGGCGGAGTGATTGGCGCGTACAAGATGGCCTCGTTGGCCGGCTTCGATAAGATCATCGGCTTTGACATGGGAGGGACCTCGACCGACGTTTGCCTGGTCGACCTCGATACTGGAGGGCTTCACATCAGTAGCGAGTCCGTAGTTTCAGGAATTCCGATTGGGGTTCCGATGTTGGACATCCATACGGCCGGAGCCGGTGGCGGATCGATCGCGCGCTTCGATGCGGGCGGCATGCTTCGCGTCGGACCGGAGTCGGCTGGTGCGGTGCCGGGGCCTATCTGCTTTGGAGTAGGGGAGCAGCCAACCGTGACCGATGCGAACCTGGCGCTTGGACGGCTTGACACGGATCGTTTTCTTGGGGGGGCGGTGAAGCTGGATCGCGAACGCATGCTGCACTGGATGGAGAAGACCAAGGGGCCGATTGGAACTGTTGAGGACTTTGCCGCGGGTATCGTTCAAGTGATTGAAACTTCGATGGCCAAAGCCATCCGCGTGATTTCAGTGGAGCGTGGTTATGATCCACGCGACTTCACTCTAGTGGCCTTTGGCGGGGGCGGGCCCGTCCATGCTTGCTCTCTAGCACACACACTACGCGTTCCGCGGGTGTTGGTGCCGGCCTTGCCGGGAGCACTGTCAGCAGTGGGGATCTTGTTGGCAGATGCCATGCGTGAATATTCGCGAACGGTAATGTTCCCGATTGATGCATCCTTTGAGAACGTCTTCCGTGAACTGGAAGAGTTGGCGACCAAAGAGTTCAAAGCGGAGAACCTATCCGGTCAGTCGTTTCGATCTGTGGACATGCGTTATCACGGACAAGGGTATGAGTTGAATGTGCCCTTTGGGCCCGAGATGGCCTCTCAGTTTCACGAATTGCATCAGCGTCGCTATGGTTTCGCGAACGAAGCGGGAACTCTTGAAGTGGTGAATATGCGCGTGAGGATGGTCAGCGCCGCCGAACCGTTTGAGGCCAAAATGCAGACTCTGCATGAGGGTGACGGATCACATGCTTTGATTGGAAAGCGTCCGGTCTACTTTGATGACACCTTTCATGAGACGCGGATCTACGATAGAGACCTTTTGCGTCCGGGAGATGCTTTTGCCGGTCCTGCGATTGTTTCTGAATATAGCTCCGCAACTGTTTTGCCGCCCGGAGATGTTTTACGAGTAGACGGCCTAAGCAACTTAGTGATTGAGGTGCACGCATGAAGATTGCGAGCGAGCCCCAGAGTCCGATTGAACTCGCGATCTTTCAGAGCAGCATTCATTCGATCGCGGAAGAGATGGGAGCTGCCTTAAGACGAACGTCCATCTCGCCGAATATCAAGGAACGGCGAGATTATTCGTGCGCGTTGTTTGATGGTCAGGAGCGTGTGATTGCGATGGGGGATCATATGCCGGTTCACCTTGGGGCTATGCCGATGTCGGTCAAGGCTGTGGTGGACAGCATGAAATTGGAGGAGGGCGATGTCGCGATCCTTAATGACCCATATGCCGGTGGTACTCACTTGCCCGACATCACCCTTGTTACTCCGGTTTTTATTAACGACTTAAACAAGCCTGCGTTTTATACGGCGTCGCGCGCGCACCACGCTGACGTTGGTGGAATGTATGCAGGATCAATGGGGCCCGCGCAGGAGATCTACCAGGAGGGAATTCGGATTCCGCCAATTCACCTGATCCGAAAGGGAGTGATGAGCAGGGATGTTCTGTCCTTGCTGCTGGCGAATGTGAGAACTCCTGAGGAGCGCGAAGGAGATTTAGCGGCCCAGATTGGTGCGTGCAGGGTGGGTGAAAAACGTATCAAAGAGATCGTTGTAAAGTATGGCCTGGAAAAGGTAAATGATCTTGTCGAGGAGTTGTTGTCCTACTCAGAACGGCTGATGCGTGCTGAGCTTAAGAAGATGCCAGCGGGAAAATTTGAGGCCGAAGACTTTCTTGACGGAGACGGAGTTACGGACGACCCGATTCGAATTGCGGTGGCGATCACGTTTGATCCTAGTGACGGATCTGCGCAGATCGACTTCGAAGGGTCATCCCCGCAGGTACAAGGAAGCGTCAATGCGGTCTACCCGATTACCTATTCAGCAAGTTTCTACATGCTTCGATGCCTTTTGAGCGACGATGCTCCGGCGACTGCGGGGCTGATGAATTCGGTAAAGATTTCCGCGCCGCTGGGAACGATCGTGAACGCAAAATTGCCTGCTCCGGTAGCGGGAGGGAATGTTGAAGCGAGTCAGCGCATTACTGATACGTTGTTGCGGGCCTTGGCGAAGGCAGCGCCGGAGCGAGTGCCGGCGGCGAGTTATGGAACGATGAGCAATCTCACGGTCGGTGGTGTCGATCCTCGTACGAATGCTCCCTTTACGTATTACGAGACGACAGCAGGAGGTATGGGAGCTCGTCCGGGAATGGATGGAATCGATGGCGTTCATTGCCATATGACCAACTCGCTGAATACTCCTATTGAAGCGCTCGAATACGCTTATCCATTTCGCGTGCGGTCTTATGGCTATCGCCGCGGCTCCGGTGGACGCGGAGAGTTTTGTGGAGGAGATGGTCTGGTGCGTGAGATCGAGCTTCTGACGAATGCGCAAGTCACTTTTCTTTGCGATCGTAGAAAGTTTTCACCCTATGGGCTGGAAGGTGGAGAGAGCGGCAAGACGGGCAAAGCCCTGCTGATCGCCTCCGATGGGAAGACGACGGAATTACCCGGCAAATGTACACTTCATGTCGCGAAGAATGACTTGATCCGCGTGGAGACACCGGGAGGCGGCGGATGGGGAACTGCTACCGCAAGAAAAGTGAGCGACCGATTTTAGTTTCGACAGGATTCTGCATCAGAGCTTTCCGTTTCCGGAACAGGTAAGGAGGGGTCGATGTCTTGCATTAAGCCGGTTTCAATTGTTACTGGGGTGTCGTGCATATTCCTGAGCGTTGTTGCTTCGTATGGTCAGCAGGCAAAGACAGAAACTCCTATTGAGAATGCGTTTCAGCTGAATCTAATCGTTCAAGATACTAATGGGGATCAGATTGCGGATGCTATCTGTGGCCACGTGGTCGTGCCGAAGATTTCGAGTTCAGCCGAAAATGCGGCGGCCGCAAACATTGCGGCTCGACTTGGCTACGAGACGAGTGCGCTGACTCTGCCGGTGGTGATAATGGCTGGTGAGACGGCGAAGGCTTGTTCGGGTGAGAAGGCGAGTATTTGGGTGGGCAAGGAATCATTCTCGGCGAGTGCCTCTACGGTTGCCGACAAGGAGGTGACCCAGTTCGGGATTGGCGAGGGTGGTGTATTTACTGTTCCGGGTGGGCTGCTGGTTGTTGGTACTGACGCATCGGGACTATTGGCAGCTGCCGATGCTTATTCGGCGAGAGCGCCGTATCAGTGGAGTGTTCAAGGCGAGAAGCTACAGGGCATTGCGCGGATCATCAACGCACGACTTGAGGCACAAAAGGTCGCAGCATCAGTCGAGCTAGTGGGCGTTACCTATCAGAGCGGTCAGCCGGGAATCCGCAGGGCCGTTGTGCAGGTGACGGGAACAACCGATGCGGCTTCGATCAAAAAAGCCTTGGATCTGGGTGAAGGTGAGTCGCCATTGCGAATGATTACTGCACGAGAAATTGAGCTGCGGATGCCTGATAGCTCTTCTCTGTTGTTGGGTGGGGGTGGGCTGCGGCCTGGAGCTACGGTTGTTGCAGCGGCGCCTTCCGGGGGGGCGGGTGCTGGTGGTGATGGAGGTGAGGGAGGCGCGGCAGCTCCACGGTTGCTCGATCTGCATGAGCTCTTCGGAATCCACGGCCTTCTGACTGGCAATCAGCGGAATCTGGTTCCGCAGAGTGTTTCATCCAAGCTGTATGTGCCCGCTGGAGAGTCCGGCGTGGCGATGGCGAATCTGGCTGCAAGATTAGGTTTGGAGACGACCGGGATTACGTTGCCAATTGCGCTACCGGATACCGGAATATCAACAGTTCAAGTACGAAACACGGCCGTTATTAGTGGCGAGACGCCCTTAACACAACACACGATGGATCTGCTCGGTGCTCCCGGGGGTACAGCGGTGGACAAGATTCTCGCTGGGCAGTTTTCGAAGGATGGAGTGGCTGAACTTCCCGTGTTGAAGCCTGGAGAAGGTGAGTTGCAGGTTGTCGATCGGGCGTTTGACGCGAATCCCGCGTTGCTCGTACGAGGAGATGCGGCAGGCACGACGGCAGCAATGGACTATGCGTCCCAGCGGTTGCCGTATCTGTGGGAGCCATCGAAAAAATTCGTGAGTCTGGAAGAGATGCGACTTGATCTGACGAAGTTCTTTTCACTTCGTTCAAGCGTGGGGCAGGCGACGACGGCATTATTTCTTTTGGACCAGTGGATAGGCGAGGCGACGGCCGGCGGAAAAAAGATTACCTCAGCGAGCGTCGAGGTTGATCTCGATGAGTCCGATCCAAAGCTTGCGAAGTTTGTCCGGGATGAGATCGCCGCAAAGTTGAAGACACAAAATGTTGAGGTAAAAACCGGCAATTTGCACGCCGGCGCCAAGTGCTGCGACAGCGACCCTGATCTTCACAACATCTCTCAGGTGGTGCCATTCAAACAGGCACAACCCACCTTCCGCGATGACTTCACGATTCCCTGGGAAGGGAAGCGCATGATGGAGGCGATACGCAAGGCTTCGGCCAACCTGCCGAAGGGACAACCAGTGAAGCTTGAAGTGCGCGTTAGTGAAGGGCCGGAGGAGCGCGTCAAGATCAAGCAGCAGCTGAAGGATCTGCTCAAACAGGCGGGTGCTGACCCCGCACAGACAGAGGTCACGGTGCTGTGCAGTTACAAATCCGGCTACAGCTGGCTCGTCGATGAGATTCAACCGATGCTGAAGGACAAGGGCGTCGCAAAGATCAGGATTGAGTTTGCGCCTTATCCGGATCCGACGAAGCAGACGACGATGCGGTCGCTCTATCGCTGGAACCAGGAACTATTTCCTGTAGATGAGGTACTGTCGAAGAATCTGCAAATTCCTTTGAAGAGCATTGAAATAACTGAGATGGATGACGACAAGGGGCCGAGCTATCGTGTTCATGCTTATGGCGCCGATGGGAAGGAGATTCTATCGCGTGAGTTCACGGTCAAGACAGTTTCGCGGCCTTATAACGATCAATTTCCTGAGTACGAGACTGTGACGGTAGAGACGGGCTGGGTCACGCTGACTGCGGGCGGAAAGAATCTGTTGGATGAGCGCGTAGCGTCAGACATTGAGATGTTCTGGGATCACTATCAGTCTCAGACGTTGCCGCGAATCTTCAAGATTGTGATGGCGCAATACGATGGAAAGCCTCGCGTAGAGTTCCAGCCTCTCTTCGATACGTTGAAGGTGTCCTACAAACTGAGCGAGCCGGATTATCAAATTGGTATCGAGCAGGAACGCATCTCTTCGCTTGAAGGTCTGCAGGAAGACACGTTCTTCAATACGGAGAATTTCTTCTATATGTTGGGTGATTTACTCGCCGGAGGACGGATGGACTACCAGGGCCGCATCATACCGGTGTCCTATCCAAGCCGTGATGGGGAAGATGGCGAGGTTCACATCGAATTCTATGCGAAAGATGCCGGTCCGCCCAAGGTGCAGTTAACATGGAAGACTGAAGGCGATTCTGCAGAACACGAGAGAGAACGCGATCTGGCTGCGTTACCATCTGCAGGGCACATGCGTCTGGTTGCGGCGCGCGTACAGGCAGGCAAAGACAACGTAGCTTTGACCTGGCGGATGCCGGTGGATTTCAAGAGATATAACTATGACGAGTGGATCGCGCTGGCGGAAAAGAGCCGGGTCGACCGGACGATTAGTTCGTCGGATCAGGCAGCTGCTCAGGTGGCATGGCTGCAGAAGATGCATTCTGCCGGGCTCTATCTCGATTCGCTGACGTATCCCCATCTTGCAAGTCTTGGGTTTGAGTTTGAGCTTCCGGTACCAATGAATGCTCCGGAGCATGCAAAGAAGGAGGTTGTGACATCGCAGCTCGCGGTTGTTGCTCCGGTAACGAAGCGACCCATGATCGCCGACTTCAAGCCAACACCGTTGGATGCTACGGGACACTTCGTTCAATGGGATAACCCGATATCTCCAGAAGAGGAAGAACACCTGCTTAGCAGATTGGCAACCTACCCGGGTGTTGATGTCTATTGGATGGGGCGGACATACCTGGGGAGGAATATATGGGCTGCAGATATGACGTTGCCGACGCCTTCGGCTCTGACTTCGATGCCGAAGGCGACAACTCTTAAAGCGACGATTGTATATTCGGGCCGTCAACATGCCAACGAGGTTTCGAGTACGAGCCATTTGATGAAGCTCGGTGAAGAACTTGTGCTCGATGCGAATCGCAGGAAGAGCCTGGATAAGGTCAACGTTGTGTTGCATCCCATTACGAATGTGGATGGGGCTGAGTTGGCGATCGATCTGGCAAAGATTTCACCGCACAACATGCTTCATCCGGCGTATCACGCTTCACTGACGGCAGACGTGATTTCAGCTCAGAACGACGAGTTTCCTGTCTACCCAGAGTCGGCGACGCGGCGATTGCTATGGAATGCGTGGCTGCCTGATGCTTTTCTGAATCCCCATGGTTATCCGACACATGAGTGGGTGCAGCCATTTTCCGAGTACAGCTCATGGATCACTACGCGCGTGGGCGCTGAAACAGGACGCACAAACTGGGTTCCAAGAGGATGGTTCACCAGTTTGGGTTATCTGGGAGATGATGAGCATCCCGATAGCCGGACGGTAACGTACGCGATACGGGAGAAGATTGTCGGCGAGATGGCGAAGACTCCTGGTGTCCTCGAACTGAACGCACATGAAAACGATCGTTACGAACGTTATCAACACTGGGACGCGGAGAGCTACCAGCAGCCGATTTATAAAGGCGTGCGTATCAACATGGCTTTGAAGGGCCAGGATATGGGTGCTCGCGGAAATACCGGAGCCAATGTGGGTATCGGCGGCCTGATGGTGCGCTATCCGGAGATTACGTACGACGACGGGTATACCGAAGCTCCGGACGAAACGGCTTATGGAGACTTTCTGCATCTCGTGGCATCCGCCGGCCTGGCCTATGACCATGCTCATCTGGACTACCTTACGGAAGGGAAGCTGAACGTAAAGCGAACTCAGAGAGATGTAGCTGATGGTGTGACGTGGCAGGTGGAACGTAAACGGCCGATCATGCCGCTTACTCCTCCTCCAGTATCTCAGGCGGAAGGTGTGAAACCGTGACTTTTCGTCCTCAATGTGAGATTTCGTCGCGGTCTGAAAGGCCGTGGACAGAATGAGCGAGTTGCATCTTCAGAACGCTGCGGCAACCGGCGACAAAGTTTGGTTCACGCAGCTTACTTCCAAAGAACGCTCCACGCTGGTTGCGACCTTCGCGGGTTGGATGCTGGATGGCATGGACGCCATGGTCTACAGCTTCGTGCTGCCTTCGCTGATTGCGCTATGGCATATCAGCAAGGGGCAGGCGGGGGTTCTGGGGACATCAGCACTTCTGCTTTCTTCGTTGGGAGGATGGCTTGCGGGGCTTGCCGCGGATCGATTCGGAAGAGTGAAGGTGCTACAGTTCACTATTCTGTGGTTTGCCGTCTTTACCTTTCTGAGTGGGTTTGCGAATAGCTTTATACAGCTTCTCGTCCTAAGGAGTCTGCAGGGACTAGGTTTTGGAGGCGAATGGGCAGTGGGCTCCGTGCTTATCAGCGAAACGATAAGGAACGAATACCGCGGTCGGGCTGTGGGAACCGTGCAGGGAGGGTGGTCGATCGGCTGGGCCATTTCAGCGTTGTTGTATACAGCATTTTTTGCGCTATTGCCATCTTCACTGGCGTGGCGGGCGATGTTTTGGGTTGGCCTGCTGCCGGCCCTACTCGCGTTCTGGATCCAAGGCAATGTCTCCGAACCGGATATCTTCGAGCGAAAACACGAAAAAAAGAAGGCGGAAGACCCAACAAGCTTTCTTCAGATATTTTCACCCTCTCTGATTAAGGTCACGGTGCTTGCATCGCTCGTTGCTTTGGGTGCCCAGGGCGGCTACTACGCGATCACGACATGGTTGCCGCTCTATATGGCAGCGCGAGGACTATCAGTAATCCATACCGGTGGATATCTGCTGGTTGTGATTGCAGGATCCTTTGCGGGATACCTGACTGCCGCACATCTGACGGACAGGATTGGCCGAAAATGGACCTTAGCCTTATTTGCGGTTCTGTCGTTCACGACTGTCTTGCTCTACATGGTGCTTCCGATTGGCGATGAAGTGATGCTATTCCTGGGATTCCCGCTTGGGTTCTTTCCGTCAGGGGCGTTCAGTCCCATGGGAGCGTTTTTCTCGGAGCTGTTTCCCACGTCAGTACGTGGCTCTGGGCAGGGGTTTGTTTACAACTCTGGACGGGGAATTGGAGCAGTCTTCCCAACCCTGGTTGGTTATTTTAGCGCGCACATAGCCTTGGGAAGCGCGATCGCGCTTTTCTCGGTGGCTGCCTATCTGCTGATGGCTCTTAGCGTGTTACTACTCCCGGAGACGCGAGGCAGAAACCTGCTCGATTGATCTGTAGGAGCTGCTTGATTTTTGGTGGACCGTGGAACCAACGCGGACCAGGATTTCGCAATAAGCGGACAGGAGTGGTGTTTGAATTCTCACTAGCGCTCATCGGATGCGACTGTCGGCCTCAATCGACCGTCCCTTTATTCCATCAGCCGTCATGAGAAGAGCCTTGCCTCGGCGGCCCCAACGGGTAAATTAATGTTTTCCCATAACTTCAAAAAGACCACTGCTGAGGATCAGAATGAAATCCAGACTCGTTCGCTTCGCTTCGTCTTTTATTCTTGTCTCCACGATGGTTGCTCTCACTGGGAGCTTGACCCAAGGTCAAACTCCCGACAGCCGCACTGCATCCACAGCACAGGTCGCGGAGAAGATGCTGCAGGGATTCCGATACCGCATGATCGGACCGCATCGCGGCGGTCGTGTGACCGCAGTGGCTGGCGTGCCCGGAGATCATCGCACCTTCTACATGGGCGCCACCGGCGGTGGCATATGGAAGACCACCGATGCTGGAGAAGTCTGGGAGAACATCTCCGATCGTTACTTTAAGGTTGGTTCTGTCGGTGCGATCGCCGTCGCCCCATCGGATCCCAACGTCATCTACGTGGGCACCGGATCTGCGAATATCCGAAGCAATATCGAGATCGGCCATGGCTCCTACAAATCCACAGATGCGGGAGCCACGTGGTTTTCGATTGGTCTCGAAGAAGCCGGCCAGATCGCCAAAATCCGTATCGATCCGCGTGATCCAAATCGCGTCTACGCGGCTGCTGTAGGTCACGCTTTCGGCCCCAACCCTCTGCGCGGAATCTTGCGCTCACGCGACGGCGGCAAAACCTGGGAGAAGGTGCTTTACATCAACGACCACACCGGCGCTGTCGATCTTGTAATGACCGAAGGAAACCCCGATGTGCTATATGCCGCCATGTGGTCTGGCGAGCGCCACCCATGGGGTATAGTTGCGGGCTCAGCCGAAGGTGGGGTCTTCAAAACCACCGACGGCGGCGATCACTGGACAAAGCTGACAGGTGGCCTTCCTCAGGGGATAGTGGGCAAAATAGGCGTTGCAGTTTCGCCGGCGATGCCAAATCGAGTGTGGGCATTGGTCGACGCCGCCGAAGGAGGAATATTCCGCTCTGAGAACGCCGGTCAGACCTTCATCCGTATTGATCCGGCCCGCCAGCTTCTTGGCCGCTCCTGGTACTACGGGCACATCTTCGCGGACACCAAAGATCCAGATACGGTCTACGCCGCCAATACTGATTTCTTTCGGTCCACCGATGGAGGCAAGACGTTCAGCCCAATCGCCATGCCGCACGGCGACAATCACGAGCTCTGGATCGACCCAAAAGACTCGCAGATCATGATTGAAGGAAATGATGGCGGAGCCACGATCTCGGTGAACGGAGGCAAGTCTTGGTCGACCCAGCTCAACCAACCCACGGCAGAGATCTATCGTGTGGCGACCGACAACCAGGTACCTTATCGCGTGTACGGTACCCAGCAGGATCAATACGACGGTCTTTCCCTGCCAAGCCGCTCCGCACATTTCGGCGAGCGAATGCAACTGCAGCACTGGTATGCAGTCGGCGGCATGGAGGGTGGCTACGTCGGCGTCGTTCCAAATAACCCCAACATCGTTTACACCGGCGGCTCTGGCGCCATGATCACGCGCTTAGATCTCGCTGCCCAGCACCTGCGCACGATTAACGTCACCGCTGGAGTTAGGGGTGGCGACGTGCGCTTCGCCTGGAGCTCTCCCATCTTTATCTCGCCTTTGGAACCCGAGGTGGTCTATCACACCTCGAACTTCATCCATAAGACAGGCGACGGCGGCCAGAACTGGACAACCATCAGCCCCGATCTCACACGCAATGACAAATCCCATCAGGGAGCATTCACCGGTCCTGGCAGCGAAGCTGAAGCATACCCCACAGTGTCCACCTTCGCCGAATCTCCGCGCACTCGAGGCGTACTCTGGGCAGGTAGCGACGACGGCCTCGTACATCTCTCGCGTGATAATGGCCTCCACTGGCTGGACGTGACGCCGAAGTCGATGCCAGACCTGGCCACCGTTAACACCGTCGAACCTTCCCCTCACGATCCCGCACGAGCCTTTTTAGCGGTTTTCCGCTATATGCTTGACGACTATCACCCCTACATCTATCGCACCGACGACTTCGGCAAGATATGGACTCTCCTCACTGAAGCCAACAACGGCATCCCTGCCGATCAGCCAGTGCGTGTAGTACGCGAAGACCCAATACGCAAGGGACTCCTCTACGCTGGCACCGAGTATGGCGTTTTCGTCTCTCTCGACGATGGCGGACATTGGCAACCATTGCAATTGAATCTTCCGGCTGTACCCGTGACCGACATACAGGTTCACGATAGCGACTTGGTCCTCTCGACGAACGGCCGTTCATTCTGGATTCTCGATGACATCAGTCCATTGCGGCAGATGGCCGTCCAATCGATGACTACTCCACATCTCTTCCCCGTGCGGAACACCTACCGTATCGCTACCTCTGCCGATGAGGATGATCAGCCTTACGTTGGCGGAGCCTGTTGCGTCAGCAATGTGCGCGACCTCTATACCGGAGCGCGTATCGAACGCCACCAGTTAGGTGAGGAGCCGCCCGAAGGCGCAATTGTGTATGCATCTTTTTCCGAACCGCCTACAGAAAAGGTGACCCTAACAGTGACCGATGCCAGCGGAAAGTTATTGCGCACGCTGGTGGACACATCCGCTCCCGATGGCCCCGCAGTTCAACTCGGCTTAAACCGCTATAACTGGGACCTGAGCATCGAACCTCGCGCCCCGGGCACTCCGAAACCCGCTCAACGTGGCCCTAAAGCCGTCCCGGGAATCTACCAATTTCAACTCACCGTAGGGGCCAACACGCAATCGATCACGTTCAGGCTGCTTGCAGATCCGAAATCTAACGTCACCCAGCAGGATTATCAAAGCCAATACGATCTGTTGATCCATATTCAGGATGCGATCGCACAGATTCAACATGCTGGAACAATCATCCAGACTCGTCGTGCAACCCTTCCTCCTGGCTCTCAGGCTTTGGCCCAGCTCGACGCATTGCAAACAGCTCTCGGAGCAGGCGCCACAGGCCGCGGTGGACGTGGGGTCGGTGGCGGACGTGGAGCCAGCTCAGGTGCTCCGCCGCTGATGGGTGAGTTCATCGGTCTCTATAGCTTTGTCAGCGGCAGTGAAGACCGGCCAACCGGCGCAGCCCTCGATCGGTATCGGGATTTGCGTAAAGCTCTCGACAATGAGTTAGCCAAACTACAAGATGGCGCATAGCATTTAACTGAATAACGACTGGGGCACATCACCAAACAAGGAAGTTCTCTATTGCGCTTTCTACTGGCGGGGCAGCCCAGGCTGCTGTCCGCTGGGACCCCGACTGGCGACGTCTCTTCGTTCATCTGGCCATGCGTCGCGACCGTCGCATCGCTAAGGTACTGGATGTGGCGTAAGGGATTCGATTACCCACAGACTTTGCAGTTCGGTTCGCACGCGGGAAAGCCTGGATACGTCCATGGTGTGAAGTAAATCACCGCCCACTTGATTGGGCATCCCGCTCCCTATCCAGGGAGTTCGAAGTACTAATCATGGTCGGACGTGCGATCGGAGAGATGGTTGGGTCGGACCGAATTCCGCCCGAAAGATTACATGCGAACCTTTGTCGGAGAGGATGAGTTTGTTCAATCAAAGCGTAACGAAACAGCTCCTCGGAGTGAGTGCCGTCTTACGTTCAAAAATACATTGACACAGCCGAGATTGTTAGATGTGGCCGTAAAACCGGCTATCCGGAAGTAATCCCCAAAAAATGCGGTTTTGTCCGGATAGGCGACGATGGTCGCGAAGCCGAGTTGTACTCTCGTATCAGATGCTTGATCCTTTAGCCTGCGAGAGGGCTCTATGACAACCGTTCAAATCTTCGGAGGAGTCGCACATAATCTTCCGGCTGATCTCCGAAAGGCACTGGCGGCTTGGGAAGACATAACGCCGCTCGCGCGCAACGAGTGGATCTGCTGGACCATCTCCGTCAAGAAAGATGAGACAAGGCGGCAGCATGTCGAAAGGCTGTGCTCGCAGCTCAAAGAAGGGATGCGGCGGCCTTGCTGCTGGCCGGGCTGTCCGCATCGATGAGCATTCTGTGGTCTGATTCGCGTTCGAGCGGTTGTTTGAAGCAACGAAGTCTGTGCTAGGAATCGGCATTTCGGACGAGTAACCGGCAAGTGTCCCAGTTGCCGACTTATTCGACCATGTGCCAACTTCCGAGTTGGCGACGATACAGTCTGAACTCATGGATGCTTGCTTAGGCTGGATGGCATGCATCTCCATCGACTCCTCTTGGCTGCTCTCGTGATTCATTGGGCAGTATGTACGAGTTCTGGCGGACTGGCCGCGTGACGGGTTTAGAGCTCTCCTCTTGGGACCGGATTCGGGAGGCCGCTAATTGAGCGGAAGATCGGTGTGCACGGCGCCAGTCGCGCACACGACAACTCGTGCGATCAGCTATTGATGAGAACGGAGACCTCGAACATGAAGCCTAATGAACCCAGCCGCACAGCCCTGATAATCGCCCGACAACGAGCTGCTCATCAGGTGCTCGATCATGGCTCAATCCTCTATGACCCATTTGCCATGAAGATTCTGCGTGAAGACGAAAAGGACGTGCTTCAATTCGCGACCAAACACCCCTTGGCCAGCATCGGACGTCTGTTCACCACCGCGCGAAGCCGCATTGCGGAAGATGCTTTGTCAAGAGCTGTCGAAAGAGGGGTTCGGCAGATCGTCATCCTTGGCGCCGGACTCGACACTTTCGCTCTCCGGAATCCCCAAAGCGCACGCCAGATCCGTATCTATGAGGTGGACCACCCCGCGACGCAGGCATGGAAACGCCAGCGCTTGACTGAAGCTCAAATCGCACTTCCGCCATGGCTTATTCTCGTGCCAGTCGATTTCGAGCGGGACGATGTGGGAGAGAAGCTCGTCGCTGCAGACTTTCAGCAGAACTCGCCCGCGTTTTTCACTTGGCTCGGGGTTGTGCCATATCTGACACAGGACGCTATCGGCCGCACTCTGGACTACATGTCGTCAATCCAGAGCTCGGAGGTGGTGTTCGACTACGTGGAACCTCCCGAGGCATTCTCAGAAGAGCTAAGGCAGTTAGAAAAAGAGCGGACCGAACAGCTTGAGAAAATTGATGAACGCTCGGTCAGCCGTTTCGAGCCGGCTGGCATTGCAGCGATTCTTCGCTCGCACGGATTTTGTGCCATCGAAGACATCAATTTCCAGGAGATCGCGTCCAGGTTCGGCCGCGCCGTTCAAGGACTCGCGCCCGGACACGCTGGCGTTCATGTTGTCCACGCTAAGCACTAATTGAACGCGGTCATCTATTGCTATTCAAATACAGAGCCCGTCCACACCGACATATCCGGTTTATGTACGGACGGGTGCAGCCCCGACACCCTGTCCAGATTGTAATCTGGCTTGCAAAGCATGCGTTCTGGGCGGATTACCGGCTTTCCTCCAACATTGCACACTCATTGACAAGTGGACGACTTGGCGACTTATCGTCCATTTAGATTACTTCCGGTTTGCCGACAAACCGACCGCAACAGTGTCAATGAGCGCATTGCCCTGATCGCGCTCATCGAGCTGATGTCTCGGCTTCGCCGCAGCGCTGGCGTTGCCGCGGAATTCGACGCAGGCATCGACTTCGGCGAGTACATCGAAATGGACATGATCGTGCGCATGCCTCTGGATCACGGAGCGCCGATCGTTGGCTCGCCCGGTTACTTCAGGTCGCATGGGAGCCGAAGTCACCTCGAGATCTGTTGCGGCATACAACAACATTCACACAGCGTGTCTCAGTGGACGATGGCGATGGGGTGGGTGAGGCGCATCTCTCCGGGGAGGTCGACTCCGGCGAGCGGGCGCTCCCAGACAGGTGGAAAGTCCGCACAGCTGATCTGGGCTTTGCCGCTGCATTTGCCGCTGCTCACGCGGTTGATAGCGCCCTTGCAGAGCGAGAGTTCGAGGGCGGAGACGGCGCAGGCGAGCTCGATGGTGAAGGGGATGGAGGCGACTTTGGCTCCGTTGAGGAGCACGTCGATCTCGGGCCTGATCGACCAGGTGAAGTCATGGTCGGCGAGGACGACGTCGACGGTCGATTTCGTGTCGTCGAGAGTCTCCCGGGCGGCTTTGCGCAGCTCGGCGTACTTGGACCAGGCGCCGGCGAAGACGGTGACGACGTTCTCCTCGAGGAAGCCGAGGAGGTGGTCGGCGACCTGACCAGTGAGTTGCGGCCAGTGGGTGGAAGCCATCCAGCTGGCGAATTTCTTCTCATTGTCGCGCGCGGCGGCGACGAGGGTGTCGCTGTTCAAGCGGGCTGCGAGTTCTTCGCGAGTGACGGAAAGTAACTCGCGAAGGGTGCGGCCGTCGACGGTGGCGGCGGAGAGCGGCAGCGGAGGGGCGACAGGCAGAGATGTGGTGGTCATCGGCTGAGTCATCCTTTGCGTGTAAGAGTGGGTTCTTTGCTCATGGTGTAGCTGGCGGCGTCAGTTGTGTCGTGCAGGGTGATTTTGAAGCGGAGCCTGGGCCCTCCGTTGTTGCCGATATCGATGTGCGGCGAGACGGGGTGTGAGGCGAGAGTGGGGAAGGCAGGCGGTGGAAAAGGCTGCTGCCCCTGTTGGTTGGGCTGCTTGTGGCCGTTGATTGCAGGGAGTTGAGGCTTCCTGGACAATTTCCAGCCGGTCCACCCGAGCAGGCTGAGTGTGCCGAGTGCTGCGGGCCATTTCCAAAAGGGGAGACGATCCCACCAGTTTGGTGGTGGCGGCACGTTGCCCATGATGACGGCGACGCTGCTGGCGACATCGACGGAGGTCCCGGCGTCGGGCTGTTGTGCGACGACGATGTGTGAGGCTTTGGGGTTCCAGTCGGTGGTGCGAGTGACGGCGGGAACAAGGCCGTAAACGCCGAGGCGGGCTTCGGCTTCGGTCTGTGGCTCCTGCAGAAGCGTAGGCACGATGACCTGCGGCATCACGAGAGAGAAGCTGACGAGTGAGCCAGTGTCGATCTGTGTGCCTGTGGGCGGTGACTGGCTTTCGCCGTTGACGAGGCCGGCGCTGGGGCCGGTGACGGTGCCTGGTTTGAGACCGACAGCGGCCAGGGTGGCGATGGCCTCGGCGCGGGTGCTCTTGTTGAGGTTGGGGACGGCGACCTGCGGAATGGCGAGGACGAAACCGACGGAGGAGCCTCGATCTACGGGCGTGTTCGCGGCAGTTGACTGGCTTTGGACGAGGCCGGCGTCAGGGCCGCCGATGGCCGCGGGTTGGAGGCCGGCGGTTTCGAGGGCGGAGATGGCCTGGTCGCGTGTGAGCTTGTCGAGGTTGGGGACGGGGACCGTCGGAGTCGGAGGAGGAGGTGGTGGTGGCGGCGAGTAGACCGTGACGCCGACGGAAGAGTTGCGTGGCAGGTGCGTTCCTGGCTGCACGGTCTGCGATTGGACGGTGGCGGTGGTTGCTTGCTGGCCGATGACGTCGCCGAGGCGAAGGGAAGATTGTTCGAGCCTGGCGGCGGCCTGATTGAGCGTCATGCCATAGAGACCAGGAACGGTGGAGTCCGGCAGGCCGAGTGTGATGGAGACGGTCGTTCCAGGCTCTACGAAGGTTTTGGCGGGAGGATACTGCTGAGTGACGGTGCCGTTGTTGTCGCCGTTGACTTCGAAGACGAGGTTGGCGGCGCGGACCATGCGCTCGGCGATGCTGCGGGTTTTGCCGTAGAGATCGGGCACAGGCCGGGGTTTCTTCGCGTCGTTATTCTGAGCAGCGGTGGCGAGCTGCTGCAAAAAGTTCTGCAACGGCGAAGGTTTGGGCGGTTCGAGAGTGACGGCGAGCGGGGATCGACCGGGATAGACGGGCGTGCCCTTTTCAGGGCTCTGCGTGGCGACGACACCATCGATGGGACCGATGGGCGTAATGTTCGCGAAGAGAGATCTTTTGGTGCGAGGATCAATGGCAAGCGTCTGCACCTCTTTGTACGTCTTGCCTTTGAAGTCGGGCACGGGGACGGAGGGGACTTGCGCCATCATGGCGATGGGTGGGGTCTGCCAGGCGTATACGCGCAACGGGATGCATAGGAAAAGCGCGAAAAAGAGTCTGCGAATGTACATGGCAGCCGCCGGTGATGTGTCGTGCGAAGCGGGCCCCGGGTTCCTTGTTTACCAGACGACTGTCATAGTAGCGCATTTCTGTGGGCGGCATCGGTCTTTCTGCGAAGGACTCAGATGCTTTCGCGGCGCTGTGCATACCCACATCTGGCGGTGGTTGGCTGCTAATCCAAAGCTAAGCCCCGAAACCCAACGAGTGACAAATCGCCCCGACTGGTTGTGTCCAAGTTGGCGACTAATCGTCCAAGTGCCAACTTCCTGTTTGCCGACAATCCAGAACCTTGGACAGCGGACTCGACCGGACGACTACTTCAAAGCCACCCCGGTCAACGTTCGTATCTTCTGCATCAACCGCCACCCGATCGCCACCAGCAGCATCAGAATAACCACCAGTCCCAATCGTGCATTGGCTCCCTGAGTGCGAAAGAACTCCACCGCAAGAATCAGGCTCCCCAAACACAGCAACGTCAGCGAAAGTACCCGATGAAAGCGTTTCATTCCCGATTCCACCGATCCACTTTCCATCCGCTCGATCTCCCTGCCCGTCGTCGAATCCGTACACGCGGCCTTACTGCGACATGCATTACACACAGCAGGCGAAGCCCGATAGATCACCTTGCCGGGCTGTGAATCCGAGAACGTCGGAAAAAGGTGCTGATCCCTCGGACAACTCCAGATGTCCCGATCCGCGTGGTATGTAAACCCGATCGTATTCACCTTCAACGAACGCTCGTGCATGTGTCGAGCCAGCACTTCTAATCCCAGCGCGACTAATCCAAGAAAAACGGCGTATCCCACGACCAGCACGTATTCGATCGATAGTTCCGCCACGGTTTACCTCCTATCCGATTGGATGGCGACCTCCGTAAACAAAGTTTCGCCGTTTTCCTCCTCCGCATGTCCCGGCCTAAGGTAGCGAATCCCGAGGAAGCATATGCACAGCAGCGGAAGCGTTCCGCCAAGAATAAACACGATATCGCCGGGCATACGCATCCACTCGAGAATCGAATTTGCCCTGGTTCCGATAAATTTCAGCGAGCGTGCATCATAGTAGCTCACGTTGATCGCGTGGTAGAGCTGAATGATCCCCAGCGGAAACAGCGTAGCAAACACCATCCACGCCAGGCCGAGATTCAGCGACCAGAAGCTGATCTTCGCGGCGCGATCCGACCAGTATTTTTGAGGGATGATATATCGCAGGCAGAACAGCGCCAGCCCCACGGAAAGCATTCCATACACGCCCATCATTGATGCATGCGCATGGTTCGCCGTCAACGCAGTACCGATTTCGTAGTAAGAAACAATCGGCAGATTGATCAAAAATCCGAACACCCCAGCACCCAGGAAATTCCAGAACCCAACCGCCGCAAGGAACATTACCGCCCAATAGTGTGGAAAGCGCGTGTCCGAATTCGACTGCTGAATCGCTCCTAACTGTAAGAAGCTCCACGCTTCCAAAGTAAGAAACGTCAGCGGAATAACCTCCGCCGCGGAGAAGAATGCGCCCAACGCCATATGCAACGCCGGCTCGCCGGAAAAGTAGACGTGATGCATCGTCCCCACGATTCCACCGGCGGAATAAAGAATGACATCCAGGTAGATCATGCGCAGGGCCACTCGCTCGTGGACAACGCCAAGCAGAACGAAGATGTAGGCCACAAGCACCGTCGTGAAAAGCTCAAGAAAATCTTCCACCCAAAGATGCACAACCCAGAACCGCCAGAAGTCAGTCGTCGTGAAGTGCTGTCCCGGATTTGCGAGCAGCCCCACCGCATAGAAGGCCGGAATCGAAAGCGCCGAAAAGAAGAACACCCAGGGCAGATTGCTCCTATGCTCGGATCGCAGACGCCCCTTCAGTCCGCGATAGACGATTGCTGCCCAGAAGAACAGCCCGATAATTAGCAATAGCTGCCACAGCCGGCCCAGATCGAGATACTCGAATCCCTGATCGCCGAGCCAACTGCTCTTCGTCAGGTGCTGAATTCCCGCGAACTCTCCGATCATGCTGCCGACCACCACAACCACAAGCGCGCCGAGAAGCCCATACGTCAATAGCTTTTGTTGGCGCGGTTCTCGGCCCGTAATCATGGGAGCAAGAAATATCCCCGCCGCCAGATACGACGTTGCCACCCAGAAGATCGACAACTGCAAGTGCCATGTACGAACGATATTGAAGGGAAGCCATCGCCCAAGATCGAAGCCAAAGAAAGCTTGAATGTCAGCTCGATAATGTTCTGTCGCGCCTCCCAGCAGCGTCTGTAGGCAGAACAACGCCGCCATCACAAAGAAGAACCATGCGCACGCATTCTGCGCGGGTGTGAGTAGAACTTCATCCGGTGCACGAAATATCATCTTCTGCTGTTCCCGCCCGTGCCACCCAACCAAATTCCATCGCCCAAACGCCGCCAGCAACAACCCCGTTCCGCCCAGCAACGCAGCCAGAGAAAGCACGCTCCATACTATCGAGTCGGCCGTCGGGCCATTCTTCACGAGGTCCTCTGCTGGCCAGTTATTGGTGTACGAGTACGTGTGTCCGGGTCGCTGCGCGGATGCGGCCCACGCCGTCCAGCTAAAGAACGACACCAGCTTGCGTATATCACCTGGATCGGTGATCGCGCTCGGACGAAGCCCGAATTTGCTTGTCGGCTCGCCAAAGAACGCCCCGTAGTGCGCGCACAATTGCTCGAAAGCATGTACCTGCGCCTCGGTATAAATCAGAGTCCCGCTGGCCGAATCGTACCGATTCGTCTTGAAGTCCTGGATCGTACGCGACCTCGAAATATCTGATTTCGTCCCACCATAAAAATCGATACTCGACAGCGCCGCCAGATGCAGAGATTCAGCTGTAAAATCCTGGCCAAGATAAGCGCCATGGCCGAAGATCGAGCCATATTCCATCAGCCCATTCCCGAGAAAAATTCCCTGTCCAGCCATCACATCGGCACCCGTAAATAGAACGTGTCCGGCCGGATCTTTTACCATCGCTGGAATTGGAGGCTCATCGTTATAGGTGTAATAGGTAAGCACACCCATGATGAAAAAGCCGATGATGAGAACAATACCCGCAGCCTGAATCCAGCCACTCGTAATCATCTGTGGTCGCTTCTCAATGGTTTGCAATGGCCGCCCTCCAAAAATCAGAATCGGCTACAGAAGCTTTGCGCAGATAAAGCGATGCAGGCAACGTACACGCCATCGCCGACAAGGCTTTCATATGCATCTCCACTTTTACGGATGACTGCGATCAGTTCTTAGTCACGGTGTCGATAAGAAGCCTATAAGGGTAAGAAGCCTATAAGGGCCAAGGGTCGCAAGATACAGGCAAAACCGCTAGTCCCCGTCCTGATTGTTTTTGTTTGGGAAGTGCTCTGAAAACCCGAGGAGACCGCCACGCGAACGAACATACAACCGTGCCGTCGCCCTTCCAAAAAGCCATTCCAGGTTACTGGCGCAATGCCCTTGTTGGTGTGCTTCACGCGATTGCGATTTCGCCAGAAGTCTATAACCGCCGTGCCGCACGGGCAACTAGCAAGAATGCCAGTCCGCAGATGGAAGATCGTCGAAAACTTACAGGATTACTTCCGAGTGACGGGCAAACCGGAAGTTATCCGCTGAGATCCGGGGGCCTGCCATTCCTGTATCGCCGATCGCGCCGTCAATTTTCCAATCTCCCCGCTACACTCATCGGTATGAATCCATCACACGCACTCCGTGAGGATTGCGATACGCCCGCCAATCTCTGGTCCTTCAGCTCTAAATTCCTCTTTAGAGCATCCCTGGTGAGCTGACAGGAACCGTAATCCGGAAGACTGCAGCAGATGGATCAGCTCGGTCGCGGTATACACCCGGAGAGACGCGGACTTGCGCCCCTGCCCATCCGGTCCGGACCAATACCATGTCGTATCCACGCGGCCGGAGATGGGATCGAAAGTGGGGTCCTCCACCACCAGCGTTCCGTCATCGAGCCGGTATGCCGGTTTCACACCACGGGCAAAGCGCGCCGCGACGGCATCTCGGTGCATGGTATCAACCAGCACTCGGCCGCCGGGACGAACTGACAAGCGAAGCGTTTTGAATATGGAAAGATCGTCTTCTTCGCTACCGTATCCGATGGAAGAAAAGACATTAAATGCCGCATCAAATCCGTTTTCAGGCAACGGTTCCCGCAAATCGTGCCTGAGATACCTGAGACTGTCGTTGGGCAGATCACCGCGATTCCTTTCGGCTTGGGCTATCAAATCCTCGGATTGATCTGCCCCAACGACGGTGGCACCCCGTCTGGCGATCGGCAGCGAGAGCCGCCCGTAACCACAGGGGGCATCAAGTACACGACTGCCCTCATGAAGTGTCAGGAGTTCCCAAACCCCTTGCACCTGCCGAGCCGTTTCTGTCGGCCTATCCGACCAACCCCAGATACGGATGTAATCAGAGTCAAAAAACGTCTTCCACCAGTTGTCCATGACAGCTTGAAGGATAGTACGATTCAGCCCACTGGCTGCGATTTTCGAGGCCATGATCTATTCCCGAGGACTGCGAACAGGTACCAAGTAGTTCGATTCCGGCAGAGTCACGGTCAATCCGGAAGCGACCTTAACTTCTTGTTTGCCGATCACATCCAACCAGAACGAGGAACTTTGTGGCATCCGTTGCGTACCCTGAGCATGCGCCTGCTAATCCTTCTCGGAGTTGCTTCCCTCTGCACATGTCCTACCGTTGCTCAATCGAACAGCGGGCTGACAGGCAATTCTCAAGTGCAGCTGCGATCCGATAACAAACAGTCGGCGGCAAAGCCCGCTTGGCCACCACAGCTCGAGATGCGCGTCCCATTCGAGCCCACAGCATTCCCAAGCGGACCACATATTTATGTCATGTACGAGTTGCACCTGACGAACTTCGGGACATCTCCTCTTTCCCTGAATCGCATTGAGGTGCTCGACTCAGATGCCGCCCAACCGATTGCGACCTTCGAGGTACCGCAACTCGAAACCATGTTGCAGCCTTTAGGAGGCAAGACACTCTCTGACCCCAAAGGGGGGCTCCTGATCGGCGATGGCCAGAGTTCCATCGCTTTCATGTCGATCGTGCTGGCCCGCGGCTCACATGTACCAGACAGACTGTTTCATCGTGTGAGAACGGCCGACTCAGTGGCGGAAGGCGCAGTCATCACGACACATCACACTGAGTTGCTTGTGCTCGGGCCGCCGGTAGAAGGAGCAGACTGGCTCGCAGCCGATGGCCCGAGTAATGATCAGGACAATCATCACAGGCGTGGAGTGGTCATTGTTGATGGCCGGGCCGTGGACTCACGACGCTACGCGATCGACTGGAAGCAGATCAGGGATGGTGCATCATTTTCTGGCGACGCGCGCGACGTGCGCTCCTATTATTCCTACGGGAAAGCAGTGCTCGCCGTTGCCGACGGCCGTGTTGTCACGGCAAGAGATGGCCTCCCCAATAACATCCCCGGACACGGCGAATCGTTCCACCCTGCTGTGCCGATTTCGTTGGAAACAGTTGCGGGAAACACAATCACGCTCGACCTGGGTGGCGGTCAGTTTGCCTATTACATGCATCTGCAACCAGGAAGCTTGCGCGTGAAGGAAGGGGACCACGTGCGACGCGGCCAAGTGGTGGCGCTCCTCGGCGCTTCCGGCGATGCACGCGAGCCGCACCTGCATTTCGAAGTCACGACTTCGTCGAAGCTGCTGGCTGGCGAGGGCGTGCCCTATCTCATTGACCGTTACCGCTGCAAGAACTCGAGTGACGGGCAGGTGGAACTTCGCATACACGAGTTGCCGCTAAATAATAGTGTCGTCGCATTCGAGGAAGACCGCGGTAAATGAAGATGAAGCGCGCGCCCTGACGACAGCGCGATTCGGGTCGTGTGACGGGCAATCCGCAAGGGATCCCAAGGTAAGAGTAGCCGACCACCCGGACACAACCGCTTGATCCACCCAAATGGCAGTGGACCAGCAGCCAAGCAACCGGAACGCCCCCTTCCGTCAGGACGGAAAGTCTTAGGCTCTTGAGGAATGGAACAACAGCGGCAGAAATTCGTGGAGAGAATGGCGCCACACCTTCCATTCGTGTACGCCGGGCGTGCTGTACCACTCATATCGGATTTTGTACGTGGCAAGCGCATCCCTTAGGTCGAGTTGGCCTTGATATCGCGGGTCCTCGCTGCCGCAACTGAGAAAGAGCAGCCTAAGTCTCTGGTTAAGACCCGGGGCATCTTCAACGAGGCCAGGCATGTATTTCTCGATTCTGAAGTTGGCGTCGCTGAGTACACCAGAGCTGAACTCGCCAACCCAGGCGAACCGATCCAGGTGATGAAGACCAATCGAGAAAGCTTGCCCGCCACCCATGGAGAGCCCAGCAATCGCGCGGTTGTCACGCCCAGTCAGCGTGCGGTAATTCTTGTCCACCAGCGGAATTACATCGTCAAGCAATTCTTTACCGAGTGCCGCGACTCCTTCGGGCGTGCCGCCTCCGGACGCATTGCTTTCGCCGTAAGGCATCACAATAATCATCGGAACGGCCTTACCCTCGGCGATCAGATTTTCGAGAATCACGCCCGCGCGTCCTTCGATGGTCCACGCCGATTCGTCGTCACCATTGCCGTGTCTTAGATAAAGAACCGGAAATCTGCGCGCAGGCTCACGATCATACTGCGGCGGGAGGTAAACGTAGAGACTTCGTTGCTTCTTGTAAGGTGTGGACGTATACGAGCGGATCTGAATCGTTCCGTGAGGCACATCTTGCGTCTGATTGAAGCGCGGAGGGTTCGCAGGTACGTCGAGAAGATTGGCGGGAAATAATCCCGTCTTCAGAAGTTTGTTCCCGGTATCCATGACCTTCGCGCCGCCGATCTGGAAGCTGTACTCATAGATCTCAGGCTCAAGCGGGCCGAGCGTCACGCTCCAAATACCGTCAGCGTCCTTCACCATCGCATGATCTCCGTCCAACGATAACCTCACGTCAGGCGCACTGCCCGCGCGGATCCGGAAAGTGACTGTGCGGTCCGCGTGAAGCTCCGGAGAAACAAGGGCTACGGGGGCGCTGGTGGGGGCATGATAGGCATTAGCCGGTCGATGTGGAGCGACATCCTGGGCTACCAACAAACTCGAAGCTAAAACGCCCAGACTGATACCGCGGATGAATATCCGGATGGCAAAGATTGGCATGTGCCTCATTCGCCTAATATACCCAAGCGGAAAGCACATAGCTCCTGTATTACGGGCAACCCGCACCTTACGGTTGTCTTCCGGTTCGAATCGGGGGGCGGCGGCGGGTTATTGACGAGTTGCCGACCATCCGGATGCGATCCATCGGTAGACCGCGCCTAGAAGTGTGAGCGTATGCTTCCTTGGTGCAAACAATTGGCGACAAGTACTTGCTGGGCACTGGACGAAGCGACCACGACCGGCTGAGGGTGATCAGTGAAATTCACGATGGCCGGACGCGCGAATTGTTGCTGAGGGCCGGACTCGCATCGGCGCATCGCTTCGTGGAATTTGGATGCGGACTCGGCTACGTCACGCGTTGGGCGGCCAGCCTGGGAGCGGATGCCACCGGATTCGATCTGAACGAAGACAACCTTGCGGTAGCTGCTCAGTTGGCACAAGAGGTAGGCCTGAAGAATGCGCGGTTTGTTTCTGCCAACATCTACGAGCCCGGACTTGAGCCCGAAAGCGTGGACGTGGCGTATTCGCGGTGGCTGATGGTCCATCTGAACAAGCCGGTTGAGGCGATGCGTGCCATCCACGCGGCGTTGAAGCCGGGCGGCGTCATGGTTTGCGAGGAAGCGGACGTGAGCGCGGTTTACACGGAGCCAAGCTCAGCCGCTTATACCGAACTACGCGATATCTGCATGGAAGGAGCCCGCAACCGCGGAGTGGATTACTCGGGCGGTCGCCGTATCCATTTGTGGGCCAAGGAGGCGGGCTTTGAGCTTGTCCACGGGGATGCCTATCACCCGCACTACCTGACCGGCAAACACAAGGGATTCTGGAACTGGACGCTACACGCAGTGGGTCTGGGGATGGTGCGAGAAGGAAACTTGTCGAGAGCCCGCCTGGAAGAGCTGGTGGCGGGAATGGCCGAGGCGGACGCTTCACCAACCACCTTGGTTGCGCATTGCCGGATGCATCAGTTGATCGCGACAAAGCCGGAGTCGAAGGCCTGACACTTCACTCGAATCGTCGCAAAGGGATTACCGATCCCGGGCGAGTCACGGGCTACCCAGACATAACACTGTTGTTAACAGGCGTAGCACAATCCCCTCTCACCCCCCAATGATTGTCAGCGAGCCGCGTTCCTTGAGGTTGCAGGGAGGGCGGTTTTGGGGCTAGCCTTTCGCTTGGGAGGCATGTCATGAAGCTTGGTACCCTCTCCACAGCGAAGTTTCCCGGATTTTGTCCGACTTTCGCCATGAATCTGGCGCTCCCGCTGATCCTGAGCTTGATCGTGTTGCCTCCCAGGGCGGTGCCGCAAATGGCCCAGCCGTCGCCGCAGGTGCGCGAGCACATGTTAGTGTCCACGAAGTGGCTGGCGGGTCACCTCACGGATGCCGCGGTTGTAATTCTGCATGTGGCTCGGGAGCGCGCGGACTACGACGCCGGACACATTCCTGGTGCCCGCTTTCTGGCTGTGGACCAGATCACCGTCACGCACGACAAGATCTCCAATGAACTTGCCCCAGCGGAGGAACTAAAAAAAGTCTTCGCGTCCCTCGGGGTGGGCGATCGGACGCAGGTCGTTCTCTATGGCGAGCGACAGGGCTTATGGGCGGCGCGCGCCTGGTTCACCCTCGACTACCTCGGTCACGGCGATACGGCCGCCCTGCTGGATGGCAACATCGAGAAATGGCGGAACGAGAAACGCCCGTTGAGCAAAGACGCGGCGCCGTCCATCAAGCCTGCTAGCTTCACTCCCCGTGTGCAGCCGGGGGTGCTGGTCACGCTCCCCGTGGTGCGCGACCTGTCGTGGCAGGCGGTGAATACTGCATCGCCGACAGTGGTGCTCGTGGACGCCCGCCCGCCGGAACAGTATCGGGGCGAGGAAAACGCCTCCGACACACCACGTGCCGGCCGCATTCCCGGCGCCGTCAGCCTGTACTGGATGACTGCGCTGGAAAGCAAGGAAGACCCGCAGATGCTTCCACTGGCGGAATTGCGCCGCCTCTTCCAATCCGCCGGCATTGCTCCGGGACGCAAAACGGTGAGCTACTGCCACTCCGGCGTGCAGGCCTCATACGCCTATTTCATGGCCAAGTACTTGGGTTTTGACGCCGCTCTCTACGATGGGTCATTCCAGGAGTGGAGCAACGCTGGAGGAACACAGGTATCCATGGGGAGGTAGACGGACCCTAAGCGCAAGGCGCGAAGCTTTACTTGCCGGTTCACTTCTCAACCCAATCCGGTGGCATAGTTTCCGATTTGGCGACTCTTCGTCCAAGTGACGAAGAGTGCGTTTGAACGAGCAGACCATGCAGGTGTTGAGCGGCTAAGCACTCGACCGCGCCATGCACAAAAAAAGCCCAGCCCGCGCGGGGTCGGATACCGACACGCGCGCAGCACCGGCGATACGAAATGGCTTAGTGGGACGTGGGCCCCCGCTGGGCCATCAAAACCAGCCCCCGGACGGCTCGAGGCCATTGAGGCGCAGATACGTGACGAGATTGCCGTAATGCAAGGCGTCATGATTTCCGGCTTGGGTCAAGATGAACATCTTGTTCGTCTTGAAGCCCCAGAAGTCCGCCGGGTCATTGAGGTGAGCATCGGTGAACCCGGAGTACGCGCCATCGCAGTAGCGGAACGCGCCTTTGAGGTAGGCTACGATCTCGGTCTTCGAACCCTTCGCGGTAGCCGTGGCGGGGGGCGCTTCACCCTTGGCGTTTGAACACAAATAGTAGGATATATCCGCCACATGGGTCACGATCTCGCCAAACGAGCGAACGTCCTTCGTCGGCCGGTAGCTGTACTTGGACTCTGGCATCGCGTCCGCCGCCTTCATGATCTTGTCCTGCATATTGCTGCGAAAAATGGATAGCGTCGTCGTCAGCGGATTCGGCGCCGCGGTCGGATTGGGCAGGTTCGGCGAGATCTGGGCGTTGGCCAAGGACGCCAAGACGGAAACAAATACCATGCCAACAGGAACCACGACGCGAACAATGGATCGGAACATTAGAATCCTCCTTTGACCGGTCTCTGCACGAGGTGCGATCTGCTTGGAACTGTGCACTTAGCCAGCCAAAATGCTCAAACTTCAAGTCACTGATTCATAAGTAAGTTCAGTTCCAGGGCGGCGATCGGCAACGCGATCTTTGTCCGGGATCGAAACCCGCTGACCAAGAACGAACAGTCGAAGGGAACCAAGCTGGAATTGGCTGGCCAGCCATCGGCTTAATCGAATCTCCAAAAATACAGGGGAATGATCTATCGTTTTGCTTTGTTCCGCGTCGGCCAACCCGAGACCGTAGCCATTTCACGAAGTAACAGTTCGCCGTTTGGCTCAAAGCCCGGTATGGGTCGCCGAAAAATTTGTTTGTCCGTACAACCGGCTATCCGTTGAAGTGCTTGTGACGTAGTTCATGGCTCCCAACTGTACGAGATGGCGACTTTTCGTCTAAGTGGAAAGTCACCCACTGGAAATCAGTGAACACTACCGCGTTTATCGCGACCAACGCTCGGCATCAGCGGCGGCGCGAAGAACCGTCATCTGCATGCCGTTGTTACGCTCCCCCTGATTCAAGCATTGACGCGTTGCTGACGAGCACGATCTTGCCAGTCACGCCTCCCTTACCGAGCAACTCATGCGCGTGCCTTGCCTCGGCAAGCGGAAATCGCCGCGCGATTAGCGGCTTAATCTTCTGCTGTTTAAGCAGGTCAAGCAGAGCGATCAAATCCTGTCGGAACAACTCCGGTTTCAGCCGTTTGAGCGTCTGGATACTGTAGGGGACCAAACGTTTCCGGCCTGGGAGAAGCCAGCCGCCGGCGATGTACAACCCGAAGAGGGCGGTTCCACCAAAGCGCTGACGACGACCTGGGCGACCTGAAACCAATCCCTCCCCACGTAGCGACGAACGAAGGCCATAGCCCACTACCTTCCCGCCAGGACGGAGAGCCCTGCGGGAATGCCAGAGGTGGGTACCACCGATCGGGTCAAAGACGACGTCCACACCCTCGCTCGTGAGGCGGCGAATTTCCTTGCACGAAGTCCTGATGCCGGTAGTCAATTGGGATTCCGCCCAGGTCGGAGACGGCCGGCGCACTTCCCGATGAACAGGTACCGTACATCTCCAGCCCCGCGAGGCGCCCCAGTTGCAAGAGTGCCGTGCCGACACCGCCTGCCGCGCCGTGAATCAACACTCGCTGGCCCGGCCTGACTTCAGCGGAACGGTGCAGCATCTGGTACGCCGTGATGTAGTTCAGCACGAGACTGACAGCCTCGGCGGGGTCCAACCCGGACGGCACCGGAACCAGTTCACGTTGCGGCAGGCAGACGAACTCCGCGTAAGCACCGTGTATCGGCAGCGCGGCAACTATCTGGCCTGGTTCGATTCCAGAGACACCGTCGCCGAGCCGATCCACCACGCCAACCAGATCCCACCCTGGCGTGAAGGGCACTGGGGGCGTCTCGGGATGAACGCCCTCGCGCGCCATTATGTCGGGCAAGGAGACGCCTGCGGCCAGCACCCGCACTCGAGCTTCACCATTCTTCGGCTCGGGGCGCTCTTCTTCAACCACCTGAAGTGCATCGGGCCCGCCGTAGTGAGTGACGATGATGCGCGTGTGTCTCACGCTGCTCCTCCTCCCCTGGCGGGCGCTTGAGCTTGTGCGGCGTGATTAGTATTGGTCGCTATGCAAGTCATTTTTCAACACATCTGGCGCAATAGCGGAGTAGAGCGCTTTTCTGAGCGCGACGTCCCGCGGGTCTCCGGTCAACCGCGTGCCCATCTGGCTGGTGACGTAGGCGTAGCCGATGCCGGCGCTTGGATCGGCAAAGCCAAGAGAACCACCGGCTCCGGGTGAGCCGAACGAACTAGCGCTGCCGAAAGGCCAGGTGGGGCCAGGCTTCATGAAGCCGAATGAAAACTGCACGCCGCTGGCCTTCAGGCATTCGTCATAGAATCCGCAGGTCGGCGGAATCGCTGGGGTGGCGAGCAAGTCCAGCGTCGCCTGGCGAAGCCCCAGCTCGCGTCCGCCTGTGGCGAAGACGCTATAAGCATGCGCGATGGCTCGGGCTGTGCCGACGCCATTGCCGGACGGCACTTCGAGGTTGCGCGCGTAGACATGCTGGGCGTCGCGGTATATCCCAGTGCCTGGGTTTACGTTCAGGGCCCGGTGGATGTTGGAACGGGGATTCATCGCTTCCAGCATGAAGCGAAGCCCGAAGCCGCGCAGCATCTCGATTAGGCTGGGCGGCGCAAGCGGCGCCAGCCGCGAGTTCGGGATCGCCTCAGGCAACCGGATGTAAACCTCCTCCGCGAGCCGTGACGCGACCTCATCCTGGAAGAACTGGCCCAAGCTGCGATGCTGCGGATCGACGCGCCGCAGCAGTTCGCCTTCGTAGAAGCCTAAAGTGAGGGCGTGATAGGCCTGGCGCGTGCCAGGCTCCCACGCGGGTCTCCCACGCGCTAACACGACCGCCAGGCGATCGAGGTCGGCGACTACGCTGCGATCCACTGGCTCATCGAAGGCGAACAAGCCTGCCTGGTGGGCCAAGAGCTGGCGGACAGTGATTCGCTCCTTTCCGTTCTGCGCGAACTCCGGCCAGTACGCGCATACCCGTTGGTCGTAGTCGAGCCATCCGCGAGAGTGCGCGATGGCGAGCGTCATCGCGGCCAAGCCCTTCGTGGCTGAGTGAACCACCACCATCGTGTCCTGCTCCCAAGGCTCTGCCGTCCGCTTGTTCCGAATGCCGCCCCACAGGTCTACGACCTTCTCGCCGCGGACAAAGGCACAGCAGGCTCCACCCAACTCCTGTCGTCTTGAAAAGTTGTTGGTAAAAGCCTCGCGCACAGCCTCAAAGCCACGGCGGACGTGCCCCTGAATACCGAATGTATCGTGCGCCGTCGTACGGACGATGGCGCTGGATTGGGACATACCTTTTGCGATCAGGCTTGCTTCATTCTCTTGAGATCGCACTCTGCGCGCCGCCTTCCAGCTTGCGGACATTGGAACCCCTCTTACACTCTCTTTTAATGTCTGAGGGGAAGGTTTTTCTGTGACGCACGTCACTACGGGGCGTAGCGACACTCACGCGCACGATTCAGGCAAATCGTCAACAAGTCGAAAGTAATCTGCGCTATAAATCTCAATTGGTGAAAAATCGCTAATGCGCTCACCGAGACTTTGAGGAACTCAGCGTTCTGGACATTCGACGCGCTTGGCACGTTTGATCGTCCTCCCATGCCTTGCACGCGAAATCTTCATTGTCGGGGAACGCTGTTTTGCAATCCCAACTTCCGAGTAGTCGGCAAACAAGAAATTACCCGTGCCACCTGAGTTTGGCCAACAATCTACCTCGCCAAGCCGATAATGCTGATAGGTCGGTATTCGGAGTTCACGCCCAACTCCGATTCTCCGCGAGACGACTCACTTTTGAAACACCCGAAAACCTTCAAATGTGAATGTTTGCCTCTCTCCATGGAATTGTTTTGACAGCATTAGCCTGCGTGAGATAGATTTCCGCACTCAATTGAATCTTGCTGTTGGTCTGACCACTAACTCTAAGAAGCTTCAGGGTAAGCATTTGTGGATCAGCTGATTAGATGGTGTTGCATCGACCGGTTGAGCTGGCACCGGATTTCGGCAAGTTCGAGGCCAGACGACCCGGACGGGCGAAAGTTGGCGCAATCCCCGCTTTCAAGGAACTACGGGACGTCACTTGTCCGAGATGCCGACTTTTCGTCCAATGGGAAATCCACCCAGTGAAATCAAACCTCTTTCAGTTCCGATCCAGATATTGCTTTCACGGTCTTCAAACAACGCATGCGTCTGGGGCGAAGTCAGATCACTCTTGGCTGCACGTTCGATGACTGGCGGCGACCCGCGTTCTGAAACATGCAGAATTCTTGATGGACCATTATCGGCTTGGGCGGCCCAAAGGTTGTCGTGTGAATCGACGACCATCTCAGCTTTCCCTCCAGGTGAAAAACACCCTCGGGAGACGTATTTTTGAGAGAGCGAACCGAGCGCTAGGCATCGCTGATCCAGACTCCTCCATCGCGACTTTGCGCCATCGAGACTGGACTTGATTGGAAACGTCATCCAGTTGGCCTTTCGCTTGGCGAAGTATGGATAGCCTCTTGTCTCGAGGGACCCAAATGTGTCCTTCCCGGTCAAATGGAATGGAGAACGCTCCAAATCGGCCGATGCCATGATCTTTACCGAAATCAATCCATCGTCCCTTTCAAAAGGTAATAGCTTGCTGCTTCCGGCAAGCCAGACTGAACGGTCAGGAAGTGAGATCTTATCTAATGCGCCAGATGGCATCCGTTGCGAGGACTACCAAAGCCTTAACTCCTCTACGCGAGAGATGAGCCCACTCTGGACGGCCAGGGCGAACCGCAGCGGCGGGTTTGCTTGAGAACTGAATCGATGGAACAGAATTGACGTTGCTCGAGTATCCCGAGCTTGATCCTGCGGAATAAGAACAACAGACGGACATTTACCGCTCCCTCCAGGCACATTATTTTGAGGTGCGAATAAACCCCATTTTTGGGGTAGTATGTTTGCCTGCCTTCTTTGCTAAACAAGGTGCGAGCCGAACTATTCGGTGATGTCGAGAGGTTGCTGAAGATAACGTTTTCTTGGAGGATAGAGTGAAGAAGGACTTGCTGCATGGCGTTCGTATGACTCGACGTGACGCATTACTCTTATCCGCTTCGGCAGGTGTGGGCCTTACATTACCTAAACAACTGCACGGCCTCGATAGCACCAAAACGGCAGTGCATCAGCAGGCGGGGAGTTGCACCACTCCACAGAGCGCAGTCGCGAAGACGCAATATGGTAAAGTTCGCGGCTATGTCAGCGGTGGCGTGTACACCTTCAAAGGTGTTCCCTACGGCCAGGACACAGCTGGAGAAAATCGCTGGCTACCGGCCAAAGCGCCCGCTCCCTGGAAGGACGAGTATCCGGCGCTGGTGTACGGAGCGAACTGCCCTCAGACGCTGCACAACTACAAATCGATCGAGATGTCGTTTCTATATGACTGGGATGACGGCTACATGAGCGAAGATATGCTCAAGCTGAATATCTGGACGCCAAGTCTTTCCGGCCAGCGACCTGTGATGGTGTACTTCCACGGCGGCGGATTCAGCTTCGGTTCCGCATACGAACTGCCCTCCCATGAAGGCGCTCAGATGGCCCGCAATCATGACGTCGTACAGGTGTCTGTGAACCACAGGCTCAATATCTTGGGCTTTTTCGATCTTTCCGAGATTGGCGGTTCCTCCTACGAAGATTCAGTAAACGTCGGTATGACGGATCTCGTATCCTCGCTTCGCTGGATCCGCGAGAACATCGCCAACTTCGGTGGCGATCCCGACAAGGTCATGATCTATGGCCAGTCGGGCGGCGGATCGAAGGTCACCTGCCTAATGGGGATGCCTTCGGCTGGAGGTTTAATCCATCGAGCTGGCGTGCAGTCGGGTGGAGGGGGAAATATCCCAAGCGCAGAACAGTCGAAGGAGCTGGTACGTCAGGTGATGAAAGAGCTTGGGCTTGCGCAGAACGATATTGAGTCATTAAAGAAGATGGAATGGTCACGGCTCTTCGCTGCCGGCAATACCGCTATTGCCAAGATCAATCCTGCGACAAGGGGTCTGAGCGGGCCAGGTTCGGCACCGCCTTTGACCCCGAGAGTCGGCTGGTCGCCAACGGTAGACGGTCGCACCGTAACGGTTCGATCGTTCTACGACACGGCTCCTGAGGTCTCAAAGAATGTCCCGATGCTTGTCGGCTCAGTGAGCGAAGAAGGCATGCAATACAAGTTGAATCCAACAGAAGCCGAGTGGCAGGAGACGCTTGCCAAAGCCTATGGCAACGAGAGGGCGATAGCACTGATTGCCGCGATGAAGAAGGCTCATCCTGAAAAGAGTATCCGCACCTTGTCGTATGGTGTTCAGGGTTTGAATGCGCGCAACAATGTGCAGCGCATGGTGAAGCTGAAGCACGGGCAGGGAGGAGCACCCGCCTATCAATACTGGTTTACTTGGCAGTCGCCTATGCTCGACGGCGAATGTGGTGCGTGGCATACGGCTGAACTCGCATTCTGCTTCGACAATACGAAGCGCTGCGAGCAGGGCACCGGCAATACACCAGAAGCCCAGGCGCTTGCCAAAAAGATGAGTACGGCGTGGGCAAATTTTGCTCGCAGCGGAGATCCAAGCCAACCCGGACTTGCATGGACACCAAGTGACCCCTCGAGGTGCCAGACGATGGTCTTCGACAATACATGCCACATGGCCGACGATCCGGACGGAAGTGTCCGCAAGATACTGCTGAGCTAAAGAAACCTAATCGGAGAAACGATGCGGAAACAACGATTCGCGTTGATGTTACTGATGCAACTTGGCCTTGTATGCGCCAGCGGCCTGCATGCCCAGGTTCAGACTCTGGTACCGGCCGTTTTGCCGGGAGCAAAGCCGGCGAAAGTGGAGCAGATAACTGTCCATGGCACCTCGCTCGAAGGCAATCTGGAAGGCGATGCTGTTGATCGGCCGGTTATTGTCTACCTGCCTCCGAGTTATTCGACTGACAAGAAGCGGCGCTATCCCGTTGTGTATGCCTTGCATGGTTACTCTATCGGAGCCGAACAGTGGAGTAAGGAAATTCACGTACCGCAGACCATTGAAGGCGCGTTTGCCCAAGGCGCACAGGAGATGATTGTCGTCCTGCCAGACTCAAAGACGGTTCACAATGGTTCGATGTACTCCAGTTCGATTACAACCGGCGACTTTGAGCAGTTCATCGCGAAAGATGTAGTCGCTTACATCGATGGGCATTACAGAACGATCCCGAATCGCGTGAGCCGCGGGCTTGTTGGTCACTCGATGGGCGGCTACGGTGCGGCCCGTATTGGCATGAAGCACGCCGATGTCTTCGGTAGCCTCTACATCATGAGCCCATGCTGTCTGTCGGCTCGTAAGATAGGCCCCGCGGCGTCGGAGCTCGAGAAGGTCGTGCAGAATATGAAGACGCCTGCAGATTTGTCCTCTCTACCGTTTGGGACACGAGCGCAGTTGGCATCGGCAGCTGCATGGTCACCAAATCCGAAGAATCCTCCTCTCTATCTCGATCTTCCTGTAAAAGATGGTGAGCCGCAGCCCGACATTCTCGCGAAGTGGACGGCGAATGCCCCTCTCGCTTTTGTCGACCAATATATCGACAATCTGCGTCGGTATAAGGCCATCTCGATGGACGTCGGCGACAAGGACGGTCTCAAGGTCGATGCCACCAAGCTTCACGAAATACTCGATCTATATGGTTTGCAAAACAGCTTCGAGATCTACCAGGGAACCCATACGAGTGCGGTCGCCGATCGCTTTCAGAACCATGTCATGCCGTTTTTCAGCAAGAACCTCTGCTTCAAGGCAACTTGCAGCGACCATTGATGCGGCGCCGTTTCGAGATATTCAACAAGCTCTCTTCCCACTAGCGAAGGCGACCCATGGTGACGCCGATTGGATTTAAGTCGCACATAAATCGACGAAGTTTTCTCGTCAGTTCGATGGCGGCTACGGCCGCGGGCCGCTATCCATTATGCCGACCCCCATTGCCCCAAGCACTGCCACGGCAGCTCGGCGATGCCAAGGTCGCCATCCCGCTCGTCGATACAGAACAACGCCCTCGCAGATTCAAAACAGCATTCGCCCCAAATTCCTGTGATGA
>CAVWQM010000013.1:0-38639 GCA_963757205.1 uncultured Acidobacteriaceae bacterium | reverse complement strand
GGGGACGAGTCGCCGCAGGTGATGCAGACGGTGCCGACGGAACTGGCGCCGCGACGCCGGACGAAGTGTTGTAAGCCGTTACCACAGCCTGTGTCACGTCGGTGCTCTGATTCGCCCACATCACGTTGCTCTGCTGGCTGCTGACATCAAGCAGCAGCGTATAACCGTTGTCGCTCACATACTTCTTCAACGTCACAGAGACCTTCGCCGCGAGCTTGCCGTCTGCTTCCTGCAGATCGGTGTTGTATGCAGTCTGGGCATCTTCGGCGTCGTGATTCAGACGCTTCTCTTTAGCGTCGATCTCTTTCATCTTCGCTGCCCGGTCTGCATCAGACAACGTGGCCGGAGCGCTCTGCAACTGCTTCTTCAGCGTGTCGACCTCATGGGACAGGCTATCGATCTGATCCTTCTTCGGCTTGTACTTCGTCTGAATATCCTGCACGGCCTTCTGGCCTTCATTCGTGGCGAAGACAGCTTGTTCAAAGGCAACCAGCGCGATCTTTGCCGGAATGGCTTGTGGCGTGACTGGGGCCGCCTCTGCAGCGGGCGGAGTAGCGGGGGGAGCCGTGGCCGGTGCGGTTCCAGTTGCCTGGGCCATCCCGGCTGTGGTCATCAATCCCGCGCCAAGGGCGGAGACAAGAACAAGAGTGCGATTCATGCGGCTGTGGTACTCCTTCGAGAGATCGTTAAAACGTAATCGTTTGGTTGCGCCAAACTGTTCCTGTGGTCCTTCACGCAGAAAGAGGTTGCATTTAGGACACCTCGTCGCGGCCAAAGGTCATAGGTAATTCGCACGCTTTACTGTTTCGGCGCGGCTGGCTTCGGTGTGGTTGTTGTCGGATGCGGACGAGTCGCCGAAGGTGCAGAAGGCACCGCAGGTGCCGCAACTCCCGAAGACGCGTTGTAGGCATCCACTACAGCCTGAGAGATATCGGTCGTACCCGGTTGTGTCCAGAGCACCGAGAGCCCGCCTTGAGCTGGCTGACCGGTGTTGTCCAAAAGCATCGTGTATCCGTTGTCCTGCACGTACTTCATCACGATGGGTCCAAGCTTCTTCGCAACCACACCAAGCGCCTCTTGCATCTCGGCATTGAAGGCACTTGTGGCATCGTCGCCATCGCGCTGCAACTGCTTCTGCTTCGTATCGATCGTTCTCGCCCGCGAGGCCTTCTCTTCATCGGTCATCGTCGCCGGCGCATTCTGCAACTGCTTGGTCAGCGATTCGATCTCGGTCTGCAACGCCTGCAACTGAGTCTTCTGCGGCTCATACTTCTTCTGCAACGCCTGCAGCGCGCGCTGCCCCTCGTTCGTCGCGGCAGTGGCCTGTTCATATTCGATCACGGCAATCTTCGCCGGAACGACCTGAAGAGCCGGAGCATGTGCAGCAGCAGTAGCTGGCGCTGTGGCCGGGGCAGCAGCGGTGCAGCTGCAGGGGAACCAGCAGTCTGGGCCACTCCAGCAGCGGACGACATTCCCGCGGCAAGGGCGGTGACAAGTGCAACAGTACGATTCATGCGGTGTGTGGTACTCCTTCGGGGATTATCCTGATCATCCGGCCTTAAGGCGCACCATCGCGAGCCGTCTCAGCCGTTCCCTGCATGCCCCCTTTGATAGCCTCGATCCGCGCACTCTTCGCAGAGCGCGCTCATTGTCTATCCTCGATCCACCCGACTCCCGTACCAGCAAATCGGCAGCAAAGCGAGAGAGCTGCCGGAACACATCAAATTATAGGACCCAGTCCGCCAAGGGTCAATCCGTAGCCTCGTCGCCAGTGCACCTCCCAAAATACGGAGAGCTCCCCCGGAAGTCTCCTGTTTTTCAAACCCTCCCCTGATAAGTGGGGCAATTTCGCTTGAAAAACAATGAAATCATTTGGCGATTGGATTGCACGTCATCAAAGGACAACACGCTGGCCGAGTTCCGGAGTGTGTCGTCAGTATGCCCCCGGCTCGTAAAGATGCTGCATCCAAGTGATGGTGTAGCCAGCCCGGAGTTCCACTTCCCTCAATGGGAAGGCTTTCAGGAGGCCAGTGACTGGCCATCAAAGCAGAAGGGCCGCTCCGCTGGAGCGGCCCTTCCTGTCCCCGCAAGAGAGTAACCGGGAAGTCGTAGAAGAGAATCCTTGCCAATCGCTCTCTTTGCGCGTACCCTAAGAATTGCCTTGTGAACCGGCTGTGGGTGCCGATCGCTGTGTAGGTTGCCAGAAAGTTTCCTTATAGATACATTTGGGCATCCAAAAAGACACAGGATTACAGTGGACCGAATTTGTCGGACTCTGTCGCAAACAGGTAGAGGGTGAAAATCAAGGATCGCCGCTGTCAGGCGTTCCAGGCTGCGCGTAGCCAGTAGATTACTGGTTCGGTCCAGCCAAAAATAGCAATAGAAGACGTCCGTTCGAGTACAACTTGAGACCGTTTCATCCGACGCTGCAATTCCGGTTTGGTTCATTCTCCGTGGTTTATACGGGGACGAAAAGACCAGTTGCGCGTGGGAGAGTGAACCGCTAATTGCGATCTAAAGCAATAGGAAGTGGAAGCATGACTTCAGAGCAGAATGTACCCGAGGTGGAGTCCCACCAGGGTTCGACAATGTCACCCGGTCAGCAGGACGGGGAGGCGCAATTCACGCCGCAAAACGTGCAGCATGGTATGGGGCAGTCAAAAAGCAGCCGCCGCCGGCGCCGCAAGCGCAAGAACAAAGGTGGCGGCGACGCCCAGCAAGGCGCACAACCCGGCGGTGATCAGGGCGGCGCAGGCCAGTCCGTTGCCTCCATCCAGGGTTCAACATCCCAAACGTCTCAGCCGCAGAACTTCCAGGCAGGTGGCGGCCAGCAGCAGAACAGCTCTGGTGGCGGTGGCAAGCGCTGGAAGAAGAAGTTCCGCGATCGCGATCGCCAGCGCTCGCAGGAGAACCCAGGCAATGTCGCCAGCGGAAGCAATGGCGGCGGCTACAGCAACAATGGCGGCGGATACCGCGACCGCGACACGCATCAGCCGGGCAACAATGCCTTCAGGCGCAAAGGTGGGGGTGGCAAGCAGCAACGCGGCCCACGCAGCTTCGTCGGTCCCATGGACCACAGCTATCGCGCCGTCAACGGTAACTTCGCCGACGCACCGCCGTCGACGATCGATTCCCTCAACGGCAACTACCAGGGCCGCAGCAACGGCCATGGCGGCGGGCGCAGCTATCAGAGCGACTCCCAGCCAATCGACTATTCGCAGGGACGCGCCATTCCCATTCCGGAAGACGCGCCCACCAAGATCTTCTTCTTCATCGAAGATCTCTTCTTTATCGCGAAGATTCAGGAGACGGCACGCAAGCTTGGAGTCAAGGTGGCCTTCGTCAAGAATGAGAAGGACGCCGTCGCCGCTCTGACGGCGGGCGTGGAAGAGGATCGTCCCGGCCTCATCGTCTTCGACCTCAACAACGCGAACGCCAAGCCCCTCACGCTGATTCCCAAGCTCAAGGCCAAGCTGAAGCGCAGCACCTCGATCGTTGGTTTCCTGTCGCATCTTCAGGGGGATCTGAAGGCCAAGGCTGTCGAGGCTGGTTGCGACACGGTTATGCCGCGCGCTGCCTTCTCGCAGAACCTGCCCAATCTCCTGCGCCGCTACGGCATCGAACAGGAAGAAGAGCAGAACTACAACCAGTAAACTCGCTTCCGCTGCGATACAAATCCAAATAAAAGGCCCGATAGGACTTTATCGGGCCTTTTATTTTTGAGGGGCGATTTGTGCGTTTTTGCTGGGGGTTTTGGCAAAAACCGGTGTTTTAACGTGGTTTTTTGGTGGTGGATTGGTGGTGAATCGTGGCTTATTGACGGTCGTTTTTCGGGCTCGAAAAACACGCCACGAATTGGGGATTTATTTTCGGCGATTCCCATTTTGGGAATCGTGCCTCACGCACTAGCCCGGAGGCCAGTTCATGTGTCTCCCACCGAGCAGGTGAAGATGCAGATGGTGCACCGTCTGGCCGCCATCGTCACCCGTATTTACGACGATCCGGTAACCGCGGTCCAGCTTTTCTTTGCGAGCGATCTCAGCCGCGGCGGCCATCAGGTGGCCCATCAAAGCGGTATCTTCGGCCAGCGCCTTCGCGGTTGAGCCGATGTGCTGCTTGGGGATAATCAGAATGTGTGTCGGGGCCTGCGGGTTGATGTCAGGGAAGCCGATGCAGCATTCGTCTTCGTACACGCGGCTCGCCGGTATGGTGCCGGAGACGATGTTGCAAAACAGGCAATCAGACGAGGGAAGGGAAGGGCTCTGCATTTTCGTCATTCATCAAAAATACTTTGGATGTTGTCCAACCGTCCAGGGGTTGTAGGCAGCGGCAAAGGCAGCGCGGCTGGCGGTCGAGGGATGACTGGACGTCCAGAAATCGACCAGCGGATGCGGCGTCGGATCGTCGAGAGAGGCCTCGCCCAGCCGCTGAAACCCTTGTTGGGTCGTGGCCTGCGGATTGGCGACGATGCCATAAATCGCCTCTTGCCCATAGACATCGGCGGCATGTTCGATCGAGCGGCTGAAGACACTTTCAACCGGTTCGGAGAAAAAACTGAGTGTATTCAGCACAAGCACCAGCACCGCCAGGAAGGCCCAGTCGTTCTGCGAGCGAATGCGCCAGCGCGTTCCATAGCGGCCCAGCAGAGCCAGCGCGATTCGTTGCCCAAGATAGAACGCCACCAGCAGCAGCGCCGCGGTGAACAGCAGGCCCGACGCGATGTGATGCAGTGCATAGTGCCCCAATTCATGCCCGAAGACGCCGGACAGCTCATCCGGTGTCGAGGCCGCAATCGTCGTATCCCAGAGCACCAGCCGCTTCGAGGGTCCAAACCCTGTCACATACGCATTCAGGCTCGTTACCTTCTGGCTCGCCCGCATGAAGAACATTCTCGCCGGCGGCAGGCTCACTCCGCTTCGAGCCACCACCTTCTCCAACTGCGCCACCAGCGCCGGATTACGCCGCTCGAGCGGCTCAAACTTGTTGAACATCGGATCGACCACGATCGGCGAGAGGAAGACTCCGAACAACACCCCCGCCATCGTCGGGATCCAGAACCAGAACCACCAATTCTTCGGCGACCGGCAGATCACCCAGAACAGCATCCTGATCAGCAGCGCGCCAACCACCCAGGTCAGCAGAAAACCCTTTGTCTGATCCCAGGCCCAACTGCCCCAACCCTGCACCGACAGCCCATACTCCACTGCTTTGTGATGGCCATAGACCCTCAGCGGAAGATTCAGCAGCGTGATTGTCAGCAGAAAGAGAAAGGCAAAGACAAGGCACTGCAGCCAGCGGGTTTTCGTCAGGTTCTCGGCAATATTCCTCATCCGTGCCGGCACGCCGAGGGCAAGCAGCAGCACCAGCTGCACAATGCCCCAGCCCTCACCCGCAAAATGCAGCGTGGTTCGCACCCGAAACAGCTCTTGAGCCGTCTTCAGCTTCTCCGGCGATAGCGTGTACGCCGTTCGATCCAGCGCCGCATTCCGAAAGGCCAGAGCCTCGGTCGGCGTCGTTCTCTGCGCCCGGCCGATCATCATCACAAGCGCTAAGAGAGCAACCAGAAGCAGAACCGCACGAAAACTCATCAATCAGAGACTCCACAAACAGTGAAGCCAGTGTGCACGATTCCCTGCAAGAGCGCAAAAAACCAACTAGAAGGTCATTTTTGAATTTTGAGGATTCTAGTTACCGAAACGCCGTTTTTCGTGCACTTCGCCAAGTTCGGATCGTGGGCGGCGAGATTGTTTCCGAGTAGCCGACCACGCACCCGGAACTTGGAATCAGTGCAATGCCACTAAGGTGGCATACCTGATGCCAGGAACAAAGAGTAACAACAGATATGCGCCAATTCCATAGCCGTCAATAAACGGGATCACCTCGCGTCCGAGGAACGCGAAAAGGAATGGAAGTCATAGACAACTGCATTTGCTTGAACAACTGAGAGGAGCAATATGCTTCAACGCTGCCTGACGTTCTTAGGTGCAACCTTCGGACTGCTCGTGCTGTCCGCTACGCCTGCCCTGGCCACTGTTTTCACTGCTAACGCCACAACAACCTGCAGCACCTATAGTCTTACGCTGACGGCTTCAGAGTTAATGCCGGGAGCGCAGTACACCATCTCTTACTACGTTGATGTCGCACCGGGTTCCAAAGGGCTTCCCCTCGGCGGATCAATTTCCTTTACTGCACCGGCCTCAGGCACATTCACCGACACGGTTACGGGTTCGTTTCCCGCACTCGCCGGCAGCTTCACTTTCTCCGGTACGGCCACGCTGACTGCGGCCGACTCCAAAGGAGATCCCTGGTTCACAAACATCAACTTCTCGCCATCCACCGTGACTTGCGGAACTCCACCTCCGCCAACCTGCCACGGTGCCACCAGCTCATTGATCAACGGTCTGGGTGCTGCCGGGCCGAGCAATTTCGCGGTCCTCAGCCTGGGAGGGGCCGGCGCTTCGGTGAACATCAATCTCGCAACCGTGACCGGCAATGTTGGCGTGCCCACTGGGACCCTAAAGGAATCCGCACCTTCTGTGGTCACTGGAGATTTGATCCTTGGATCGTCGGTAAACTACACGGGAGTTGTGGGGCGGCACGGGACCATAACCATCAACGACACTCTTCTCAGCGAAGCCGCAACGGATGCGATGTCCGCCTCGTTAAGTTTTGCCGGCCTTCCCTCCACGCCATCGGTACAAGCCCAGTTTCCACCTAACGGACAGATCACCACTCGTTTGACCGTGAATGGTGGGCCAGGCGTGAATGTGGTGAATCTCTCGAATTTCTTGTTGAACGGCTCCGGCGCTTTGACCCTAAGTGCGCCCTCCGGTGCATCGTTCGTCATCAATGACTCGGGGAATTTCAACCTCCATAAGGGAACCATTGAGGTGGCAGGCGGTATCGGACCATTGGATGTCGTTTACAACATCACGAATCCCAATGCGACTGTGACGACCATGGTTCCCACAACTGCGGTGGGCATTCTGCTTGCGCCCAACAACGACATCAACACGATGGATAGTGCATCCTTCACCGGCGAGGTCATCGGCGGTTACCGGCACACTGTCATATTGATGTCCGGCACCAAGGTGACCAATCCCTGTCAACAGTGATCGAGCATCGGGGTGACCCACGTCGGACCGTTCCGCCATCATCGGGTGCCCCATCTTCGCGACAGTCTTATCATCGCTAAGGTGGGGCATTTCGCAGCAGCGAAAATCCGAGGAGCACGGGCAATCCGGAAGCTATTTCGTAGTGCCTGTATAGTCCGGTTTCCGGAAACCTCGGCTACGGAACATGTGGGCGCAGAATGACATCCTTTGGGTTCTCCTCCGAAGGGTCGAGCATGAAGTCGAGTAAAGCGCCGGACATGAACTTGGGGTCTCTGAAGATGGGCGCGATGGCGTACTCTCCCGGTTCCAGAGGAGCGTTCGGGGTGATCTTGGTCCACCCACCCGGAAGCTGCTCGATCTTCAGAATCTACGGCAAAATCGGCACGCTTTCCGTGATTCGTTTGCGCGCAATTCAGACCAGGGGGCATAACTGCGCATCGCACTATAATGTGTTGCGCAGCGTTGCCTGCCGGCCAAAGGGCTCCTCAATCGAAAAGACAGTTCGGAGAGAAGTTTTCTTTGCGACTGCCTTTTCGCCGTTCTTCAGTCTCTACGCAAGGAGAACCCCAGATGAAAATTCTCGTGGTGTACTACACAGTCTATGGACACGTTTTGACGATGGCTAAGGCCGTTGAAGAAGGAGCAAAGAGTGTAGCCGGATCCGACGTCATGCTGCGTCGGGCCAGGGAGTTTCCGGATACTGTACAAAATCTGAACAAAGACGGCGGTTATGCGAAACAGGTATACGACTCGCAGGCGTCGATCCCAGAGTGCACGCTTGACGATCTTCGCGCCGCAGATGGTGTGATCTTTGGCAGCCCAACACGCTACGGGAATATGACAGCGCAGATGAAAGCCCTCATCGACTCCACGGCGCAACTCTGGCTGAACGGCGAGATGGAGGGAAAGCCGGCGGGGGTTTTTACCTCGACGGCTTCGACACATGGCGGGCAGGAGACCACGTTGCTCACAATGATGGTTCCGCTGTTGCATCTGGGAATGTTGATCGTAGGCGTACCCTACTCGCTGCCTGGAATGATTCATACAGAAGCGAGGGGAGGGACACCCTACGGTGCCAGCACAATTGCCGGTCCACGCGGAGAATTACAGCCGACGCCCGACGATCTGGAGATCGCCAAGGCGCTGGGTAGGCGCGTGGCTGAAGTCACGGCTAAGGTGAGGGGAAATAAGTAGAGACCCCAAGGCGGAAGCTTCGCCTCATGGTGTCAAACTAACCCACTATCCAGTATCCAGATATCCAGGGGCGGGGCTAGGAGTACAACTGCCACTTTGTGCGTGTGTACGCGATCCGGAACCCCTTACGCTCGGCATTGCGCTGGGAATCGCTGCCCGGCTGTACGACGATCATCGCCAGGTCGCATCCATGATCGAAGGCGTAGCCCATACGCTTATGCAGGAGCGCTGCTTGCAGCCCACGACGCCGCAGCTCGGGAACCGTAGCCGAGCCGCCGAACAAGGCCACTCCATCATGAATGCACAACACGCCGGCGGCACCAGGTTTTCCGTCATGTTCGGCTAGAAAGCACAGGCTGTCCTCGCGTGCCGCAGCTATGGCACCCAGATCCAGAAGAAAATCGCCAAGTTCAGGATGTTCGTGCGACCAGCCCCTTGCGCTTACGTCACTCCACAGTTGCGCTTCTTCAGGCGCGATGAGCCGCACACTGACGTCACTCTGCTCCTCTGCAGTGGGCCGCTCGACAGACCGACAAAGAACATTGCTTATCTCGATAGGCCGGTAATTGCGGGCGCAGAGCATTTGCAGCGCAGCAACCCCTGCGAAAGGACTCACTTCGTGAAGCACCGGCGCTCCGCGGTCGAGAAAGAAGCGCTCAATCACGTCCTGCGAGGCTGGACTCAGTTCCTCGAATATACCGAGTCCAAAAGTCTGAGTGACCGGAGACTCGATGCGGTCGAAGACTGCGTATGCGCCGGCGCATTGCATCCATTCGGCGCCGCTGTCAGGGAAGAGACGACGCCGTGCCTCGGCGTACTGAACACAGGCGTGCCCTTCGGCGCGCTCCAAACGTTTCGAGAGTACAAGGTCAGAAAAGTGCATAGCGCTCCGATTATGCATACGGTTCGGGGTAGTAGCAAAATCTACGCGCTCATTCGTGGTCCGGGAGCGCCTGCGATGCGCGCTATCGATGCAGAGGACTTGAGGGCGACTCCGCTTCCACCTCCAACCCGAAGCGCGACAGCTCGCGCTTCTGCAGGTTGTAGTCGATAAAGAAGCCGACGCCGATGGCCAGAGGAATAAGTCCCGCCGCAGCTCCGGAGAGCACCTCACGCACTTGTACGATCGCTGTGAGCACCAGAAAGAACAGAATCAGTCCAACGCCTACGGAAACCAGAACGATACCGGCACGGCGCGCGTTGGCCAGGCTGCGCAGGGGGTCTTTGGCGGCCGGCTTTTCCTCGTCGCCGGCGCCCAGCATCCGCTCGATCTCAGCCAGCGGCACGCCGCGCGCAATCATCGCGATGCGTTCTTCCGACCGCATCCGGCGCTTGTGCCCGTCCAGCCAGATGCCTGAAACGATCGCCACAATAGCAACGAGACAACCCGCGACGGGCACAATAAATGGACTGAATGCAAAATTATTCATAACACTACCTCCTCTTTCTGCCCGCGTTAGACCGGCCCACCCTTTGAAAGTTTCACTGGCACGCATGAAACTTTAGGCGCACTCTATGGTCTAACCCGGCTTGAGGTCTAAACCTGCTTGGACACCGATCTCACCTTCGAGCAAGTGGTACGCGACCATCAGGACATGGTTTTCCGCACCCTCCTGCGCCTCACCGGCAGTCGCGAGCATCTCGACGACCTTGCTCAGGATGTCTTCCTTCGTCTCTATCGTGCCCTCCCCAGTTTTCGAGGTGAATCCCTTATTACTACCTACCTCTACCGCATTGCCGTCAACGTCGCGCAGGACGAGTGGAAGCGCCGCCGCCGCGACGACCGCACCCACATCTCCCTCTCCGACGACACATCCGGCTGGGAGGACCGCCTCGCCCATCCTGATCGTAATGCCGAGGAGCAGATCGAAGAGCGCGAGTTTCAGCAATGCGTCGAAGAGCAGCTCCAGAACCTCAGCCACATCGAGCGAACCATTCTCGTCCTCTATCATCAGGAAGAACGCACCTATGAGCAGATTGCCTACGCCCTCGGCATGCCCATCGGGACCGTGCGAACCCACTTGCACCGCGGCCGTAAGAAGTTACGGGAAGCGCTTCAGGAACGTCAAACAAGAGAAAGGAGAGCGACATGCCTGAACAACCGATGAACCCCGGCACCCCGTCGCAAACTCCAGATCAGGAACTGGATCAGCGCATCGTCCGCGCCCTCGAAACAGCACCCGAAAACCGCATTCCCGCGGACTTCGCCGCCCGTGTCGCTGCCCGGCTTCCCGCCAGGCGTCCGGTCTCGCTGACCCCCACGCGCTATGGCCAGAGCGCGACGCTGATCGGCCTGGTGGTTACTTTGGTGGCCCTGGTCTTCCTGGCGACCCGAGGCCATGCCGCCTTCGGGCTGCTGGAGTCGCTCCTGTTCGCGCAATTCATTGCACTCGCCGTATGGTTCACGGTCTGGCGCCGCAGTTTGAGCTAGCCCCTGTCAACCTAACCTGCGCTCGCTCGTCCAATTATTAGCCTCTGCAACGAAAGCTGTACTGCGTGGCGCGGATCGGCAGCACTTCCGATACACTCGGCAACAGGCGTATTTTTGCAGTCGAAACGAGTTCCAGTTCCCATGAAGAGACAAAAAGTGGCAGTAGCAGGCGTCGGTTTCGCCGCTCTCGTAGCCGTGGCGATGACCTCCATTAGCCACATCGCAGCAGCAGCAACCACAAATCCCGAACCATCCCCTGCAGCGGTCCTGATCGACGCCATGGAGTCCGAGTTGCATCGCGCCATGCAGTCGCTCGGCGCCGACGGTCCCCAGCAGCCCAAACCCTACTTCCTCAGCTACGCCGTCGCCGACGCGGATAGTATCGCCATCTCGGCGCAGTTCGGCGCCATCGTAGGCTCCAGCGAGAACCGCCGCCGCATCGCCGACGTGCAGGTTCGGCTTGGCACAGCCGCCGAAGATAACACCCACGGCGACCATCGCAACAGCGCCCTTACCACCGTCCCGCTCCCCCTCACCGATGACGGTCAGGCGCTCGCCCGCAGCCTCTGGTTCGCTACCAACCGCGGCTACGCCAAGGCGCTCGACGGCTATCTGAAGGTCAAGACCGAGCAGCAGGTCCGCGCCAAGGAAGAGGACTCCTCCCCTGATTTCTCCAGCGAAAAGCCTGCGACCGATCTGCTTCCGTCACCTCCGCCTCTGGTCGTCGATCGCGCCGCCTGGCAGGATCGTCTCCGCGAGCTCTCCGGCATCTTCAAGCAATACCCTGACGTCTTCTTCAACAACGTAGCGCTCGAGGCCTCCACGGAGACCGACTACCTCGTCTCCTCCGAGGGCGCCAAAGTGGCCACACCCAGCCACGTCGCCCGCCTGATCATCGTCGCCCGCACCCGCGCCGACGAGGGCATGGATCTCTTCCGCGCCGAAACCTTTGAGGCCGACGACGTCGCCCATTTGCCCGACCAGAAGACACTCATCGACAAGACGACCGCGATGGCCAAAAACCTCGAGGCCCTTCGCCAGGCCCCCATCACCGAGCCCTTCAATGGTCCCGCCATCCTCAGCGGCCGCGCCTCCGCCGTCTTCTTCCACGAAGTCCTCGGCCACCGCCTTGAAGGCCAGCGCCAGCGCGGCGACGACGAAGGCCAGACGTTCACCAAGCTGCTCGGCAAACAGATCCTTCCCCCTTTCCTCAGCGTCTCCGACGACCCTACCCTGGCCACCTTCGATGGCGTCTCCCTCAGCGGTCACTACAACTACGATGACGAAGGCCAGCCGGCACGCCGCGTCGATCTCATCAAGGACGGCGTGCTAGACACCTTCCTGATGTCCCGCCTTCCGATTGCCAGCTTCTCCAACTCGAACGGCCATGGCCGCGCCGAGACCGGCCGCATGCCCACCGGTCGCCAGGGCAACCTCATCGTTACTTCGACCAAGACCGTCAGCGACGCTGAACTCCGTGAGATGCTGAAGGCCGAAGCGAAAAAACAGGGCAAAGCCTATGGCCTCTACTTTGAAGATATCTCCTCAGGGTTTGCCGTCACCACGCGCCGCTCGCCCCAGGCCTTCCAAGTGATCCCGCTGGTTGTCTACCGGGTGTACGTCGATGGCCGCCCCGACGAGCTTGTCCGCGGCGTCAGCATCGTCGGCACTCCGCAGGCCGCGCTCAATCGTATCCTCGCCACCAATAACAAGCAGGACGTCTTCAACGGTATCTGTGGCGCCGAATCCGGCAGCATTCCAGTCAGCGCAGTCGCCCCCGCCATGCTGGTTAGCGAGATCGAAACCCAGCGGCAGGCGCAGGGAACAACCCGCCCACCCATCCTACCCCCACCCGGGGCACCAGCAACCGGCGGAAAGGGAGGCGAGTAAATGAATTTCGTCCATAAAAAGTTACAAATTACCAAACTTGTCTCAGCAATCTCGTTCTCGGCGATCCTGTTTAGCACGATTGCCGTTACAAATAATGCGGCTGCCGAGTCATCTTCCCAGGGAAACGACCCGCTGCTCAACGCCATGAAGCAGGAGCTGGAACGCGAGAAGAGTCTGCTCCTGCCGGGTATGCAGCGGCCCTACTTCATTGAGTACCGTCTCGACGACATTAACACCTACGAGGCCGTGGCAAATTACGGGGCGCTGACCCAGGAAGTGTCCAACCATCAGCGCATCATCCGCGTCAGCGTCCGCATCGGCGACTACACGATGGACAGCAGCAGCACCCGCGGTGACGGCACTATTGAACTCGCGCCCACGGACGACAACCCCCTTGCGCTGCAGTACGCCCTGTGGACCGCGACCGACACAGCCTACAAGAACGCTCTCCGCGCCTACTCCGCCAAACAGGCAGCATTGAAGCAGTTCCAGTCCGCCCAGGCCCAGCCGGATTTCGCCCAGGTCAAGCCTGTCGTGCAGGTCTCTCCGCTCGTCAGCCTCGATCTCGACCGTAACGAATGGAAGCGTCGCATCATCGAAGCCAGCGGCCTCTTCGCCTCCGACCCCGAGCTGCGTCCCATCGCCGAGCACATCCAGTACTCCGTTTCGAATATCCGCGGCATCGCCCTCAATCGCTATCTCGTCAACACCGAAGGCACCATGGTCCGCGAAGGCTACACTGGCTATAACGGCGCCATCAGTGTCGGCGGCCAGGCAGCCGATGGCATGCGCCTCAGCCGCGATAACGGAACGGTCGCCACTACCGCGAAAGAGCTAGAAAGCGCCTCCGCGTTCCGCAAGCGCGTCATCGAAGACATCAAGAGCTTCGAAGAACTGCGCAATGCGCCGGTCGTCTCGGCCGAGGACTATCACGGCCCCGTTCTGCTCAGCGGGGACGCCATGGCCGACGTCTTCACCCGTCTCTTCATCCCCAACGTCGAGGCCGATCGCCCTGAGATGGGAACCAGCGCCCGCACCACCGGCGCCTACTCCTCCAGCTTCAAATCTCGTGTCCTTCCTGACATGGTCAGCGTCACCGACGACCCGCTGCAGACCAAGTTCAACGGCAAGGCGCTCCTCGGCGCCTACACCATCGATGACGAAGGCGTGCCGGCACAGTCGGTCGACATCGTTGCCCACGGCAAGCTCGAAAACTTCCTCATCGGCCGCGAGCCGATTAAGGACTTCGACGCCTCGAACGGCCACGGACGCGCTGCTCCCGCTCAAGCGGCTCACTCGCGCTCCGGCGTTCTCGTTATCAAGGCCGATCAGTCCCTGTCAAAAGATGAGCTGAATAAACGCCTGATCACCATGGCAAAGGAGCAGAACAAAGACGTTTACTCTGTTGAAACTCTGGGCGGCGAACTCCAACCCCGGCTTCTCTACCGGGTGCATCCGGATGGCACCCGCCAGCTCGTTCGCGGAGCTGTCTTCGATGAGCTCGACAACCGCAGCCTCCGATCCGGCATCGTCGCGGTCGGCAACGACCCCTATGTCTCGAACTCCCTTGGCGTCGTCCCGCAGACCATCATCGCTCCCAGCATGCTCTTCGAGGACATCGGGATAAAGCGTGCTACCGTCGAGCAGCAGAAGCTGCCTTACTATCCGCCGCCCGCGCTACCGTCAAAATAGAGATAGAAATCAGAAAGGATTGAAAGAAGAAGCGATGCATATCGACCCACAGTTACTGCGGACCATCGGTTTCTGCCTCATCTTTCTTTTCCTCATTGGCAGCCGCTTCACCACTGGCTCCGCACGTCAGACATCGGAAGGCCTTGTCTTCGGCATCAAGCCGGTGATCGCGTGGACGCGCGCCATCTTCCTGCCGGCATTTATTCTTTTCTTCCTCTACGCAGCAATGATCAATCATCGAAACTCGGTGCCATGGTGGGTCATCCTGTTCTTCTTCGCCGCGGTTGTTGTCATCGTTATGCAAATGCCTGGCACCATTACACTCACTCCCACGGCGGTCACGCAGCGCTTCTGGTTTCGTTCCTCAAAGGCGATCCAGTACAACGAGGTTATGGCCATCCAGGCCTCGCCGGGCAGCCGCAGCACTCACGTTCTCGGCGACAACCGCGTCAGGATCACCCACACGTTGAACCATAGCGCCGCGAAGGAGTTTCAGCAGGAGTTGGAACGCCGGACCGGCAAACGCGTCGTTACCTAGCGCGTTTTCTAATCCGTTCGAATCAAATAAGGCTCAGCAGCCGGGTCCTTCGGATGGATACTATCAGCAACCTCGGTCGCGTTTTTCTTATCCGGAAACTTCGGATTCACCCGCACCCAATATCCGGTCGGTCCGGGAAACTCAATCACCTTCGCGGTCGTGTAGCGGCGCAGCAGATCCTGCTTCAGCTTTACCGCATCGGACTCCCGCGCAAACGCCCCAATCTGCACGCACCACCGACCGCCCGGATCGGCATTGACGCGCACCGGCGCAGCAAACGCCTCCACCTTCACCTTGGCCACACCCGCGCGATACACTCCCGTAGCCTTCGCCGCAGCCAGCGAGAGGTCGATAATCCGTCCCCGCACAAACGGTCCCCGGTCCGTAATCTTCACCACTGCCGATTCGTTGTTCGTCAAATTCGTCACCCGTACCATCGTCCCCATCGGCAGTGTCAGGTGTGCGGCGGTCATTGCGTTCTGGTCATATACCGTGCCATCGGCGCCTTTGCGCCCGGCATACGGCGGACCGTACCAGCTTGCCAATCCGATCTCTGTCGAGACTGGCTTCCCCAATCGATCGGGCGCCGGTGCAGGGGAGGGAACAGCCGTCACCGCAGTATTTCCGTTATCCGAAGGCGCTGGCCGCGCACTCTTGCCCGAATGATTCGCAGCTGTTCTGGTCGACGGCGGTGGTGGCGGCTGGGAAGCCCGCGTCGTCTTGCGATGACAACCACCAGCCATCAGCACGAAGGCTGTTATCGCCGCAGTGGAGGCTAGCCGGCCGCGCATCACGGTTTCGGCGCGTCCTTAGGTGGCGGTGGAGGCGGCGCCGAAGTTCTGCGCGCCTGGTCGTCCATTCGCTGCGCCAGCCGGTGGAGTTCCGCAGCCGCGGCGCGCAAAGCGTCGGAGCCGTTTCGCCGAACCTCGGGCACCACCTCATCGTTGATGTACTTCACAACTTTCCGCAGGTCCGTCTCAATATGCGCCGCAGCATCTTTCAACTGCTGCTCCCACGGCCGTTTCGGTTCTTCCGGAGCCATACGCACACCTCTCCACCATCAATTAGATGACGCCAAAAACTCACGGTCAACGTCCAATGGGTACGATTCCCGTCACGTTCCTACGTGGTAACGGCCAATCCTCGCTCTGGAAGAATTACCAGAGGGCTGGGATAAAATCTTCGAACGGGCCTTGAACAATCCCCGCAACATCAATAGATTAGACGCCTCAGCGGCTCCAAAAATTCAGTCGTACTGTAATAAGATACGCATATACGTACCGCTTCATCCCCTGAACGTCGATTCGACTCGGTCCCTGCCTGACAGCTGCGCAAACGAACCTAGCGAGGTGACAATTTTGAGCTCAGCACGTAATCAAAACTTTTTTCACGGGCAGCCCACCCGGCGTACTCTCCGCACTGCACTTGGTCTGCTCATTGCGATAGCTCCCTTCGCAGCGGCGCAGACGCCTCTCACCAGTACGCCCGCTGCCGATGTCATCGCCGCGAATGTCCGTTTCGATCTCCCCGAATCGCCGGGAACTCTATTCACCAGAGCAAGCAGCTCCGCCGACACCAACTCCCCAGACACCAATTCCCCAGATGCCAATTCTGCGGATCCCGATGGCGCCGGTCAGACAACGACCAAGCCGGCCACTCCCAAGGGCGCAGGCCATCTGCAGATGGTCGTCAATCCAGGTGAAATCGCCGAAAAGATGACCGTGCGCGACAAGGTCATAGCCGGCATGGTCAACTCAGTGTCTCTCTACTCCGCGACCGGTTGGCTTGCCGCCGCGGGATGGGAGCAGCTATGGAACAGCAGCCCCAACTACGGAACCGATTCCGGCGCCTTTGGCGAGCGCCTCGGCGCAGCAGCCCTGCGTGGCGTCTCCGAGGGTGTCTTCAGCAACTCCCTGTTCGCTCCGCTCTTTCGCGAAGACCCGCGTTACTACGTCATGGGTCGAGGTCATCCCTTCTTAAAGCGCGCAATCTACGCCGGCACACGCGCCATCATCACCCGAACCGATAGTGGCCGTAAGACACCCAACTTCTCACTCATCGCCGGCAACCTTGCAGGCTCCGCGCTCACCATTCCCTACTATCCACCGCTAAACACATCCTTCAAAGAGGTGATGATCACCTTCGGTGGTTCGATTGGCGGCTCCGCACTCGGCTTTGTTGTTGACGAGTTCATCGTCGATGCGCTGGTGGAGCTTCACCTCAAGAAGAAGCAGCCGTAGCCCGCCGCCGCGTAGTATGAGTTGAAGCGAGAGGGGCTTGTGCAATGCGTCGGTGGCTGACAACAGGGATATTGCTGTCTGCGATCGCCGCATCCGGACAGACGCAACCGCCAACCGTCCCCGAGACGCCCGCTTCTCTTCCCGATGCCCCCTCGGCCAGCCTTCCCGACGCGCCCGAGCCAGCCAACGCCCAGTTGGAAGACGTCGTCGCCGTCGCCGAAGCGTCCTTCAAAGCAACTGGTAGGGGAGCCCATCCCTGTGGCGTATTCAGCGCGATGAAAGTGGTCTACGTCGATCCCAGCCGCTACGGTCAGCTGCCAAAACCCTGCACTGAGCTCGTCTATCCCTACCAGCGCTTCCTCTCCAGCAACGTCGTCATCCCCATGACGTGGCAGCAAAAAGGCTACTTTGCCCTCCATGAGTTGGTTGATCCCGCCAACCTCGGCATCATCGTCGGCATTTCTGCCATCAGCGTCGCCGCCGACCCGCACTCCGCGTATGGCCCCGGTCTCAAAGGCTTCGGCAAAAGCGTAGGCGTCACCTTGCTGCAGGATGCAACCGGCCAATTCTTCGGCAATTTTGCCATTCCAGCCGTTGCCCATCAGGACCCTCGCTACTTCCGCAAGCCTCACGAGCGCTTCACCAGGCGCCTCGTCTATTCCATCTCCCGCACCGTCGTCGCGCGCAGTGACAGCGGCAAATCGATGCCCAACTACGCTACGCTGCTCACCTACCCCATCAATGCCGAACTCTCCAATTTCTACGTTCCCGGCATTGAAACCGATGCCGCCTCGACCCTCACCCGCATCTTCACCGGCTACGCTCTCGATCCCGTCAACGGTATCCTCAACGAGTTCCTCCCCGACGTTGCCAGCCGCGTCCACATCCGGATCATCGTCGCCCAACGCATCCTTAATAACATCGCCAGCAGCAACAACGCGGTGCCGTAGCGCGCCGGGCGAGGAAAAACCTCGTCCCATCCACCGCCCCCTGTCGCCATTCAATGCAAATTCTCGCCGTTCAATTCCTGTTGCTTCGGGATGGCATTCCATGTGCGTAGTCTTATGCATGTGAATCAAAGCGTTTCGTCGGCGCATCTGCTTACAAAGGCGACAGATAGCTTGAACCAGACGGAACACTTTCACAGGGATCCATCTTTCATTAAGTTCGACCATTAGACGATTCCAGCGAATTCAAACAGACACGAGAAGCACACTTAGGAGACAAGGAAAATGCCGAAGGCAAAATTATTTGAGAAGTCTCTCACCTACGGAGCTAAAGGAGCTTGGGCCATATTCAGCCGCCTGAATGCAATCAGCCCCAACAAGAGCTTCACGCCCAAGTGGAGCGACAAGCCTCTGCTCAAGAGCTACCAGAAAGAGAAGCCGCCCCTCGGCTGGCCCCGCACCACCGACTCTCTCTGCCCCAAGTGCATCCCTGAGATCCGCCAGCAAATTGTCGACGGCAAACTCCCCCACGAGATCCTCCTCAACGAAAAAGTCGGCGAGATCAAAGCGCAGATCATCGAGCGCGACGGCCAGATCCTCATGGTGAAGGACTGTCCCATCCACGGCCACTTCGAAGACGTCATGTCCATCGACCCGGTCATGATGAAGCACCTTGAAGACGTATTCCCCGGCCGCGACATCCGCGCCCACAACGACGAGAAACTCCACAACCACGGCACCTCCACCGTCACCCACGGCCGCGGCTCGGTTTTAACGATCGACCTCACCAACCGCTGCAACATGATGTGCGACCCCTGCTTCATGGACGCCAATCAGGTCGGCTTCGTCCACGAACTCACCTGGGACGAGATCAAGACCATGCTCGACAACGCCATCACCATCAAGCCGCGTCGTCAGATGAGCGTGCAGTTCTCCGGCGGCGAGCCCACCCTCTCGCCTTACTTCCTCGACGCCGTCGCCTACTCCCGCAAACTTGGTTACGAGTCCGTGCAGGCCGCGACCAACGGCATCGAGTTTGCCAAGTCGAAGGAATTCTCCAAAGCCGCCGCTGAAGCCGGTCTCCGCTACGCCTATCTGCAGTTCGACGGCATCGGCAACGCCGCCAACTCGCATCGCAAAGTCGGCAACGCGTTCGACGTGAAGCTCCAGGCCATCCACAATCTGCACGAGGCCGGCGTCGACATCGTTCCCGTCACCACCATCGTCAACGGCATCAACAACGAGCAGGTCGGCCGCATCATCCAGTTCGCGCTCGACAACCCGAAGAAGATCAACTTCCTCAGCTTCCAGCCCGTCAGCTTCACTGGCCGCGACGAAGAGGTCTCCGACGAGCGCCGCGCCGCTCAGCGCTACACCCTCTCGCATCTCGCCCATGACGTCAAGAATCAGACCGGCATCGGCGAGCCCACCCGCGACTGGTTCCCCATCAGCTTCATCAGCACCTTCTCCGACTTCGCCGACCTCGTCCACGGACCTGACCGCGACTGGGGCCAGATCTCCTGCGGCTGCCATCCCAACTGCGGCATCGGCACCGCCATCATGATCGACAAGGAGACCAAGGAAGCCGTTCCCGTCACTGCGTTCCTCGACGCCGTGCAGCTCGCCAAGGACGTCGCCATGGTCAACGACGCCGCCCGCGGCAAGACCCTCTCGCTCATCGGCATGACGCTGGCACTGCTGAAGAACTACAACCCCTCCAAAGCTCCGACGCACATGAAGATGAAGGACCTGTTGCTGAAGTTCGACAAGTTCTCCGGCGCCACCAAGCGCAACTACGGCTCCGTCAAGGCCGACCGCACCAAGGCCGACATCGACAAGCGCCGAGCCGATCGCTGGAACTTCCTGTTCATCGCCGGCATGTGGTTCCAGGATCTCTTCAACTACGACTTCCGCCGCACCGAGCAGTGCATCATCCCCTACGCCACGCAAGAAGGCGAAATCAGCTTCTGCGCCTACAACACAGGCGTGGGCTGGCGGAACATCATCGAGAAGATGCACATGACCTCCACCCTGACCAAGTGGTACGAGGAGCATGGCCGTCACGAGATCTTCGCCGGCGGCAAGAAGGTCGGTCTCGAGAAGGAAGCGAAGTACGATCTGGTTCTCAACGACGAGCACGTCAACGCCGCCGCCAACGATACCTTCGACAAGTCCGGCATCGCGAAGAACTCTCGCGAAGAAAAGATCCGCGCACGCGATGCAAAGATCAAGCAGGACGCCGAAAACGCCCGCATGGCCAAGCTCTACCGCAAGGAAGTCCTCAAGGAGCAGGAAGTCCCCGGGTTCATCTCCCTGGGCGAGATCAAGCCAGCCGCACCCGTCGTCAAAGCCGAAGAAGAGACCGTCGCCGGCGACTAATCCCTTTCCCCGTAACGAGAAGGGCCGCCAGCAATGGCGGCCTTTTTACGCTCTCGAACAGGCGCGCCGGCCGCAATTCCAATCTTGACCCACTCAAAAGTGGTACTACCCGGTAAGCGTTTCCCGCTATCCCAAAAGTCTTCCTTCTGGGGATGTGTTCTTGAAGCCATGGTGAGAAAGTATTCAAAGTACACGAACCCCAAGTGCTTGATCGGGTGAAACAAGGAGACGACCGTGATCAATCACATGGAAAAGGCTACGAAGATTGGGGAGATAACCTGCGTTCGGGACGCGACGACCGGAGACTATTCTCTATCCCTGCATGGCGCGATCGCTGCGCTGGCAGCAGAAAATGAGCGCTTGCACATTACGATCGATTACCTCAGGGAAAAAATCGAGAGTCTCGGCTCCGAGCCTGATCTATTCACATTAGGAACTACATTAGGAACCGCATAGAACGTTGCTGCAAATTTGCCAGCCCGATTCCGAGTCGTTACGAGCATGTGCCCCACGAGGAGATCTCCTTCAACGCCAGCTTCTCCAGGCTCAACTCCCGAGGTCAACCGCTCAGATCAGAAGAAAGGCCGCCATCGCTGGCGGCTTTTCTCTTTTTGTCTGTTGATCGAGGGAGATGAGGTTACTTCCACGCAATCCGAATCCGCCGTGTCAACATCCCCGCACCTAAGCTGCCAAGCCCAAGCAGCCCAATCAGCGGCCACTCGCTTCCAGTCTTGGGCAATGCCGTTGGAGCAGGTTCAGCCGATGCGGTTTGCGTCGTCGGTTGAGCCGGTTGCTGCGTAGTTTCCACCAGCAGCACGTCCACCGTGTCCGGAATCTGAGGCTGAGCCTTAGGCTTAGGCGTAACTCCCGTCACCGCCTTGTGTTCCGCAACCTCGACTACGGGCTCTTCCTTCACTACCGTCGCGCTCACGTTCATCCCCTTCCTCAGTTCAAAGACCGTATCCTTCGCGCCGTTGACGTTGAATATCTGCCCCTTCGGAACTTTGTACTCCTTGTTCGTTCCATCGGGCAGTGTGAGGATCACGTAAGTCGGAGGGTTTACGTGCCAGACCTTTCCCTCAATCGTGCGTACCGTTGTAATCATTGACGGAGTGGTCTTGGTCGTAATCGTCTGCGTCAAGTGCGTCCCCGGCTTCAGCTCGCGTATCGTCATCGGTTTACCGTCAACCATAAACTTCTGGGTGTCGGAAACAAGGAAGTGCTCCACCTGCCCGTCGCTTAGCTTCACGACCAGCTCGTTGCCCGACACGTAAACAACTGTGCCGTTCCTCACCGCTGTTTCGTACACCGACGGTCCCTTCATGGTTGTCGACGTAGTGACGTCCTGTGCCCAGACACCGGCTGATATCAACGCGCAGGCCAACGTCCACAACGCTGCGCGGAAAATGGTCATCCGTCTGCTGCTCAAATTTGCGTTTGCCATGTTTTCCTCCTTACGGGTTTAGCCGCGCATTTCGGCTTACGGCTGGCTGTGCATCTGCTCGCAAAGACGCAGATACGATATATCGCTCCGGCGCACTCCCCACAAAATAGAAGGGGAAACAAGTCACCAGTGTGATCGAGGAGATAGGCCTGGGTTGAAGAACCGAAACATCCTCCGGTGTCACTACAGTTATTTGATCGACGACATACGTTGCTTCTCCTTCAGGTAAAGCAAGCTTGATCTCATCGCCCTGTGCTACCTCCTTGAGCCCGCGAAAAAATCCATCCCGATGGCCCGCAATTCCGAGGTTCCCCGGCTGGCCGGCATGCGCTGTTCCCGCAATCCGCCCTGCCCCGCGGTCCAGCGTCACGTCATCGGTGCCTTCAAACACGGGAACTTCAAGATGAATCTTCGGAATGGACAGCACCGCGAGCGGCGCTCCGAAGGCATGGTTCAGGCTCTCGTTGTAAGCCCGTATCCGCTTATCGCTCCACAGGCTCGTATCCACCCCTGCCGGCCTCGCCGTTGTGCCCGAATCTGTGTGCGCGGAAAGAAGTCCGGCAGCAGCCTTTTGCTGAAATGCCGCAACAACATAGCGCGAAGCAATCGCTCCATACAGTCGCACGCCAACGTAGGCGCTGAGAAGGATCACTCCTGTGATCAACAGGATCCTTTCCACCGAACGGACGATTCGGGCCCTTGGGGATATCGCCTCTACGGTCATTGAAACCGTCCTTGCGTGTCTGGCCCCTGGGAAAAACTACTCTGGCCCCCATACATCGGGAGCCTCAGCTAAGTCTATGCGGTGCAACATACTCCTTTTGACCGGCCTTTGATACTAGTAGAACTTATAGGAACAAAGCAGTGGAACTGCTCTAATTGGCTGAAAATCAATAGTCTGCGGCTCACCTTTCACACGTCACGCCTTCTCCAGTCGCTTCGTTGCGTGCCTGGCCCGTGACTTCATCGCCAGGGTTCCTTCGCGCAGCGCCCGGGCGATCATCTCCGTAGCAACTCCGCATAATGACGGCTCCTTGCTGGCAAGCAATCCGATCCCTTCCACTGCCGAGCAGCGCGCCCCGTTGCTCTCCTCCTCCATCAGCAACTCCATCAGGCGTGCCGCTCGCAATCGCTGTTCTCGCGTGTGCGCCACTCTCGCCACGACGAGCCCCAGATGCCACCGGGTCCGCGACTCCTCCATCGGGATCTCCGCCAGCAGACCAGCTAACTCGTCTGCATAAAACTCCAGCGGAGCAGCGTCCAATTCTGTGATTCGCCGCGCTACGTCCGCTGCCCGCTTCCTGATCTCCACATCCTTGCCAAAAAGCTCCTTCACCAGCGCCCGAACGCCAGCCCTACTACCCGCAATCTCCTTGGCCACAGACTTCGCCCGCGCCAAACCCCACCTCGCCCCTCTCAGTTGGCGCCGAAGCGATTCCATGCCGCGCAGTATATTTCAGTTTCCCCACCGAATCCTGCCACCACCCCAGGTGCAACCGGACCACACTTGACATTCGCGCCACCCAAAAGGCCATTCAAGGCGAGAAGGTCCCCCCTTCCCATAGCATCCGCAACAGGGAAGTACTAGACCAAGTCACTTCTTTAGAAGACTTTGCGCACTTTTGACGGGAGAGGGGCTGAGACCCACACCACGTAGCTACTGCCCGGCAATCGCCGAAGTACGGCTCGAGTGAGCCCGACGAGTCTGAGCAAGAATCGTCCGCCGCTGCTTAGTCCCAAAGACCCACTGCCTTACCGGCCCAACATCAATATGTACAAACTGGCTCACCGGGTAATACCCCACTCCACCCGCCTCCAACGAAAGCGCCGCATCTCTCAGCTTTGCCGTCGGCACCCCGGGCACCCGAAGATCGATCGCATGTCCTTCCATATGCTGGCTATGTTCGGCGACACCCGTCTGCGGAGAGTCGTGCCGCAGCGCCTGGTTCGTCTCCGGCGTCCTGTACCCGCACACAATCTGGATCACGCCATTCAATTTTCCCAGCCGCGCCAGCATCGCATGCAGCACATCAAACTCTTTTGGGTCGTAGTTGCTCACATCCTGCGTGTTGTGGTCGCGCAGGAAGTAGTTCAGCTTTTCCAGGGCATCGGGCAGGTACGTATCTCCTACCCGATAAACAATATCCAGATTCTCCCCTGTATGGAGATTCGTCATCTTCAGCTCATAAGGCTTCCCATCCTGCGGCACAACCGTTGCGACTCCACTCGCCGGGACCTCGTCCGGCAATACCCCGGGCACTACCGCTTCGCCGCTCATCATCGCAGCATGCGACTTCAAATGCATTGAACTTCTGAGGCCTGCATGCACCTTTGTCTTCACCGTCCTGGCCCACGACGACCCGCTCACCCCAAACACCACCACCATCGCCGCCGCCACCGCTGCGAAGCCTCGTCCACTCAATATCCGCATCCAAACTCCCTGATCCTAAGAATCTTCGCGAATGTAAATCCTAAATGCGCTTTACCGCTTGTCATTCGCTCATTTAAGTTTACCCATTTCATACCGAAATCAGGACCATGGGAATGTAACTTTAGTGTCACATGATGAATTGGTGTGGAAGCATCTCGCAGGCAGCGTCATAACGATCTATGCTGCAGTAAGTTAGCTAAAGTCCGATTTTGCCAGTAACACGCTCATATATTAGCTTTGCCGACGCAATATCCTCTATCGCGATCCCCACTGACTTGAAAACAATCGGCAATCCCTTGCTATCGAGCACCGCCCCATTCAGCAGTTCTCCAATCTCTGCGCTTACCTCTGCCTTTGCCAGCAGAATATCTCCCGCCTCCCGCAACGCAGCCTCCCGCGACTCCACCACCACCGCCCCCCGTATCGCCTCATCATCGAGCTCCCTGCGATCCGGCGTGGCTGCTCCAACCGCGCACACCACGGCATCCCTCTTCAGCCATCGTCCCTGCAGGATCGGCACCGGCGAACTTGTCAGTGTCAGCACGACATCTGCGCCGCTTACCGCTTCCTCAGCCGTAGTTACCCGGGCTCCAACCTCATCGGCAAATCTGCGCGCATTCTCTTCTGTACGACTCCACACCCGAATCTCTTCAAACCGCCGCACCCGTGACAGGGCCTGCACATGCGATCGAGCCTGCACTCCGCTGCCCAGAATCCCCAACACTGTGGCATCTGGCTGAGCCAACCGATCGATCGCCACGGCCGACACCGCCGCTGTTCGCATCTCCGTAATTAAGCGGCCATCCATCACCGCCAACGGTTCGCCGGTATCCGACCGGAACAGTTGAATCATCGCCATGTGCGTATGTTTCTGCAGCTCAACGTTCTTCGGATAGAAAACGACCATCTTCGCGCCCATCACTCCGCCATAGGCTGCAGGCATCACGGCAAACCAGCCACCGTGTGCGGCGATCGACATCACCGTTCTTAGAGGTTGAATCACCCGTCCGGCGGAAAAATCCATCAGCGCGTGCCGGATCGCAGGAATCAGGTCGTCATAGGACAGGACCGACCGCACCTGATCTTCATTGAGAAATAACAGCTTGTCCTTCTTCATAGTCCCCTTCATTATCATCCCCGATGGTTGAAATCGGCCGCACACGCCAGCAGCCACCTGTGGCACCCTTATATCCATGCAACTCTCCCCCTATCAGCTCCGTGTCCTGGGCTCCCTTGTCGAAAAAGAGATCACCACGCCCGAGAACTATCCGCTTTCGCTCAACGCGTTGCTGAATGCGTGCAACCAGCGCTCCAGCCGCGATCCGGTGCTCGATCTCACTGAAGACGAGGTTCGTCAGGCCCTTCACTCACTCGAGGACCTTGGCCTCGTCACCACCGTCCGCGACACTCGCGTCCCCAAGTACGAGCACCGGATTCGGACTGTCCTCAACCTCCGCCGCGACGAGACCGCCATCCTCTGTCTCCTCATGCTCCGCGGCCCGCAGACCCCCGGCGAACTTCGTAGCCGCGCCGACCGACTCTACACCTTCGACGATCTCGCGGCAGTCCAATCCACCCTCGAGCGCCTCGCTGCTCGCGCCACCGTAGACGAAGCCGGCAATCATACCACCGGCCCCCTTACCGTCATTCTCCCGCGCCAGCCTGGCTCTCGTGACGCCCGCTACGCCCATCTCCTCGCCCCGCCTGACCTGTCAGGCCTGCAGTACGATCGACCCGAAGCGACCACTCCCAATTCATCTACGACTCAGCGAATCATTCAGCTTGAGGCTGAGGTCGCCACACTCACCTCCGAGCTTCAAACCCTGCGCCATCGCGTTGATCGCCTGGAGTCCGATGCCTGACACTACGGTTCCTCCGAAATTCCCCGGGTAAGATGTACCATTACTTCCTTGGCGGCGTAACTCAATGTTCGAACGGATGACCGATTCCACCTCCGTCCCCATCAATCGGCGCGCCCGCTTCCGGCGCGAGGCTGACGCGGAGAACGATTATCTTGCGCGCCTGGTCGCGCAGATCCCCGAGGCCGTACTCTGCTTCGACCAAAACTGGATCATCACTTACGCCAACGCCGAAGCCATCAGAATCAGCCGCATCCAGCCAGCAGACTTTCACAGCAAAACCTACTGGGAAGTCTTCCCCGATACTCTCGGCACCGAACTTGAGCGCATCTGTCACGAAGTCATGCAGACCCGTGCCCTCCAACAGGTCGAGTACTTTTACGAACCCATGGAGATTTGGTTTGACATCCACGTCCTTCCAGCCGACGACGGAATCTCCCTCTACTACCGCGATATTACCGCTCGCAAACACTCCGAAGGCCGGGGCGACCAAGCAGTCAGACAACTGCGACAAATCTTCGATAGCGACGCGGACTCCATCGTATGCGTCGACCGCAACTGGAATTGCACCTTCGCCAATCGCGCGGCCCAGTCCATCCTCAAGACCGACAAGCTCGTCGGCGAAAACCTCTGGGAGAGATTCCCTTCCAACCGGCAGGAACCCTTCCGCTCCAATTACGTCGCCGCGATGGAGCGGCGCATCCCCACCGAGTTCGAGGCCTACTACCCTGAACCGCTGGACATCTGGTTCAGGGTCTCCGCTCGTCCCTATGAAGATGGCATCATCATCTTTTCCAGCGACATCACCGACCGGAAGGGCGCCGAATTCCTTCGAGACACCTCCATCCGCCAGCTCCGTCAGGTCCTCGAAACCACCACCGATGCGGTCGCCAGCATCGATCGTGATTGGAACTTCTCCTTTCTCAATCGTCGCGCCAAAGAGTTGTTGGGCCCAAAGGGCGAGCTCCTTGGCAAAAGCGTCTGGAAGGAGTTCCCTGTCGCCGCCCAACCCGGCGAAGTCCTCCATCATCTCCATCGCGCGATGGATGAGGGCGTTCCGGGCGAGTTCGAGGCCTTCTACCCCGATCCCTTGAACCTTTGGATCTCCGTCCAGTGCAGGCCCTTCGACGACGGCATTGTGCTGTTCTTCCGCGACATCACCGACCGCCGTCAGGCCGAAACTGTTCTCCAGGAACAACAGGACCTCCTCGCCTCAATACAGAAGACCGCCCTCGTCGCCACCTGGGACATCGAATACGCCACCGGCAAAGTCACCTACGGTGCCGGCTCGTATCCCGTCTTCGGCCATCCCCTCACGGACGTCCCCGACTACCGTGCCTTTAAGAAGATTGTTCTTCCCGAGTACATCCCTATCATCGCCGCCTCCATTCAAAGTGGCATCGAGTCCGGCCAGATGGTCGTGCAGGATTTTCAGGTGCGTGCTGCCGACGGTCGAATCCTTTGGCTCGAAAGTCGCGGTCAAGCCGTGATGGACAATGGCGTTCCGACGCATCTCCGCGGCCTTACGATTGACATCACTGCGCGCAAAAAGAACGAGGAAGCACTCGCCGCCAGCGAAGCTCGCTATCGTGTCCTCGCCGATCTCAATCCCCAGGCCATCTGGATGGGCGCTCCCGACGGCAGCATCACGTACGCCAACCAGAACTTCCTCGACTACCTCGGCCTCACCGTTGAGGAACTCACCGGCGCCGGCTGGCTCAATGCCTTCCACCCGAAAGATCGGCAGCACGTCCTCGAAACATGGAACCACTCCGTTGCCACAGGCGAAGACTACGATATCGAAGCGCGCATGATTCGCGCACGCGACGGCCATGCCCGCTGGTGGTGGGTTCGTGCCCAACCCGTGCGCGATGAGTCCGGAAAGATCCTCCACTGGCTCGGCGTCGCGATTGACATCGACGACCGCAAGACCTTTGCTGAAACTCTTCAGCAACGACAGGAGGAGACCGAGCGTCAGCGGGCAGAACTCGAATCCATTTACGAGAACGCCCCAATCGGTCTCTCGCTGCTGGATCCGGTCGAGTTTCGTTATCTGCGCATCAACGATCGTCAGGCTCAGACCGTAGGCCTGCCGAAAGAGCAAATCATCGGCCAGGTCATTACTGATATCGCCCCCCTCGAGGGACTGAAGGAACTCTTGCAGATGGCAGCCGCCGGCCACCCAGTTCGCAACCATCTTCTTGAAGGCGAACTCCCCACCCGCCACGGCGAACATCGCTACTGGAACGTCAGTTACTCCCCTGTCTACAACGCCAATAACAAAGTCGAAGCCATCGCCGCGGTCATCCTTGAGATGACCACCCAGAAAAAAGCCGAGGCAGCTCTCATCCAGAGTGAGAAACTGGCCGCCGTAGGCCGACTCGCCAGCTCAATCTCTCACGAGATCAATAATCCGCTTGAGGCCATCACCAACCTTCTCTACCTTATCGAGCTGTCGAATGAGCTCCCGGAGGGCGTCCGCCGCTATGTTCACACCGCGCAGAACGAACTCTCCCGCGTCTGCCAGATTGCCACGCAGACCCTTCGCTTTCATCGCCAGGCTGTCCGTGCCACACACGTCAGCGCTGCCGACCTCGTCGACGCTGTTCTTAACCTCTATCAGGGCCGGCTCGCCAACTCTAACATCAAGGTCGAGGCTACCTATGCCTCCGCCAGCACGGTCCTCTGCTTTGAAAACGACATTCGCCAGGTTCTCAATAACCTCATCGCCAACGCGATCGACGCCATGAGACAGGGTGGTCGCCTCCTTGTCCGCGCTCACGACGCGACCGACTACTCTTCTGCCTCCCCCGAGCCTCGTTCCGGCATTCGCATCACGATCGCCGACACCGGTCACGGCATGCCACCCTCCGTGCAGGCCCGCCTCTTCGAGCCCTTCTACACGACCAAGGATGTCAACGGAACCGGCCTCGGCCTCTGGATCTCCGCCGGTATCGTCACTCGCCATCACGGCCGCCTTACCTTCCGCAGCAGCCAACACTCCGAACACCATGGTTCCGTCTTTTCACTCTTCCTCCCATCTGTCGAGGAAACCGACGGCGAGCCCCACTAGCCGGCACCACAAGCGGAATTCCGCTATACAAATGCTGACGAAAACAGCATCCTTGCAACAAGGCTCAACAGGCGTTCTTCGTCAACTGCGATGCAACGACTACAACCCAGGCCGATATCGCCAACGGCCGCGTCAACATCCAGATTGGCTTTGCTCCTCTCAAGCCCGCAGAATTTGTCATTCTCAACATCAGCCTGTTGACCGTTCCACATTCATAAGGCTCCAAAAGACAGTCAACGTACATCGGCAATTTTCACGACAAGCTACAACCAACGCTCATCCTGGCACTTCACTTTCGCAGTAAGCCGGTCTTCCCAAGCAATTGTTCAAAGACCGAAGTATCATGTCTCCGGAGCGCTTTTCTTCACTTCGTCCGCAGTGAGTTGCGCCATCCATCACCGGAGACACTCATGCTTCAAGCTGCAACCCGCCTCCTCCTCGCCACACTTTTCCTCGCCATACCCGTCCTAGCGCAGCCAAATACTACCCTCATCGTCGATATGGATCACCGCCCCGCAACCTCTCTCAACGGCGACTGGCACGTCATCGTCGACCAGTACGCCACCGGTCTTTACACCTTCCACCAGGAGCTACGCAGAGACGGTTTCTTCATGAACGCGCCATTCGACCCCTCCGGTCATCCCCAGGACTACAACTTCGCGAACGCCGCAACACTCAAGGTCCCTGGCGATTGGAACACCCAGCGTCCCGATCTCTTCTACTATGAGGGCCCCATCTGGTATCAGCGCGACTTTGAGCATCTCTCCGAGCGCAACACCCGCACCTTCCTTCACTTTGGGGCCGCGAACTACCGCACCTTCGTCTGGGTGAATACCAAAAAAGTCTGTGAGCACGAGGGCGGCTTTATCCCCTTCGACTGCGAGATCACTGGCGTCCTCAAGGAAGGCAAGAACTTCGTCGTTCTCTGTGTCGACAATACCCGCATAGCCGACGGCGTCCCCACCCTGCAGACCGACTGGTGGAACTACGGCGGCCTCACCCGCGATGTATCTCTCGTCGACGTCCCGAAGGAGTTCATCGACGACTATGACCTCCGTCTCAGCCGCACCAATCACGACTTGATCGAAGGCTACGTCCATGTCGACGGCGCGACCGCGGGCACCATTGTTGCCGTAAGCATTCCCGAGCTCAACGCCAAAGCTCAGGCCATCGTCGATGCCAATCATCGCGCGCCCGTCGCTCTCCCGGTCCACTCCCTCAGCCTTTGGTCGCCCGAAAATCCCAAGCTCTATAAAGTGGAGATCGTCGCCGGAGCTGCACCTACGCTGGACAGCATCCAAGACGACATCGGTTTCCGCACGATCGAAACCCGCGGTACCGAGATTCTCCTCAACGGTCACCCCGTCTTCCTCCGCGGCATCTCCATCCACGCCGAAGCTCCTTTCCGCACTGGTCGCGCGTATTCGCAAAAGGACGTCGACACGCTCCTCGGCTGGGCTAAAGAACTGGGCTGCAACTACGTCCGTCTCGCGCACTACCCGCATGACGAGCGCATGACCCGCACTGCCGACCGCCTCGGCCTCATGGTCTGGTCGGAGATCCCCGACTACTGGGCCCTCCAGTTCGACAACCCTGCTGTCCTAGCAAAATCCAAACAGCAACTCACCGAGATGATTCGCCGCGACCGCAATAAAGCCTCCATCATCCTCTGGTCTGTTGCCAACGAAACCCCCAACACGGAAGCCCGCACCAAATACCTCACTACGATGGTTGAGCTCGCACATGAACTTGATCCCACCCGCCTCGTCACCGCCGCCCTTCTCGTACGCACAGAAAAAAATCCCGACGGTAGCGGCACTACAAAAATCGTCGACGACCCCCTGGGCAAAGCCCTCGACGTTATCGGCACCAACGAGTACATCGGTTGGTACGAGCAACACGCCGAAGGCGCCGACACCACGACCTGGGACATCCGCTACGACAAACCGCTCATCATGTCCGAGTGGGGCGGCGACGCCAAAGCCGGCAACCACACCGGCGTTCGCAGCGCACCAGCCCTCTGGACCGAGGAGTATCAGGCGGAGATCTACCGCCACCAAGTCTCCATGCTAAACAAGATCCCGCAACTTCGAGGCACCAGCCCCTGGCTTCTCATGGACTTTCGTTCCGCCCGCCGCGTCAACCCAGGCCTTCAGGACAACTTCAACCGCAAGGGCCTGATCTCCGATCAGGGTGTCAAGAAACAAGCGTTCTTCATCCTGCAAAAAGCGTATAAAGACAAAACCCTCGGCAAGGCCGAATAAATCATAATGACGAATCTCGCTCTTTCTCTTGTCCTGTTCGCATCCATCGCAAGCCCAGCCATCGCAGCCACCTCCGCACCCCCGGACTTCGGCCCCAACGTCCTCATCTTCAACTCGTCCACACCCTCGGCAACCATCCAGACGCAGATCGACAAAATCTACGCTGCGCAACGTCGAAACGAATTCGGCCCCGAGCGCAACGCGCTCCTCTTCCTTCCCGGCAACTACAACGTCGACGTTCCCATCGGCTTCTACACGCAGGTTCTCGGCCTCGGAACCTCACCCGATAGCGTTCAAATCACCGGCGACGTACACTCCGACGCTGCCTCACGAAATAACAACGCCACCACTACCTTCTGGCGAGCTGCAGAAAACTTCTGCGTCGTTCCCACCGGCGGCGTGATGAAGTGGGCCGTCTCCCAGGCCGCACCCTTCCGCCGCATGCACGTACAAGGTGACATCGTCCTCCATCAAAACCGTGGCTGGGCCAGCGGCGGCTGGATGTCTGACACCCTCATCGACGGAAACGTCGACGCCGGAACGCAGCAGCAATGGATCTCACGTAACACTGAGTGGCGCAGTTGGACCGGATCAAACTGGAACATGGTCTTCGTCGGCGTGCCCAACCCTCCCGAGGGCGAATGGCCCACACCGCCATACACCAAAATCGCAGAAACACCCATCGTTCGCGAAAAGCCCTTCCTCCAGGTAGACGCGTCCGGCAACTACAGTGTCCGGGTTCCTGCGCTGCGTAGCAACAGCTCCGGCATCACGTGGCATGCAGCGACCACGCCAGGAAAAACCATCCCCATTCGTGAGTTCTACATCGCCCACCCCAATCGTGACAATGCTGCAACCATCAATGCGCAACTCGCCCATGGCAAGAACCTTCTCCTTACGCCAGGCATCTACGAGCTGACCGAACCGATCCGCGTCAATCGCTCCAACGCCGTCGTGATGGGTCTCGGATTCGCCACGCTGCACCCGGTCAACGGCACGGCCGCCATGACGACCGCTGACGAAGACGGAATCGTCGTCGCCGGCCTCCTCTTCGATGCCGGCCCAACGTCTTCGCCTGTCTTGCTTCAAATGGGTCCAGACAAAAGTCATGCCACTCACGCAAAAAATCCCATCTCTCTCCACGATGTATTCTTCCGCGTCGGAGGCGCCGGAGTCGGTCGCGCCATAGTCAATCTCGAAATCAACAGCAACGACACCATCATCGACCACACCTGGATCTGGCGCGCCGATCATGGAGCCGGTGTCGGATGGGACTCGAATACCAGCGCTAACGGCCTCGTCGTCAACGGCAACAACGTTACAACCTATGGCCTCTTCGTCGAACACCATCAGCAGTTCCAGGTCCTTTGGAACGGCAACGGCGGCCGCACCTACTTCTATCAATCCGAGATTCCCTACGATCCTCCCGACCAACCCAGCTTCACGAGCGCTCCGGGCACCAAAGGCTGGGCCTCTTACAAAGTCGCCGACACCGTCACAACCCACGAAGCCTGGGGACTCGGCGCCTACAGTGTTTTCCGCCGCTCGGACGTCCTGCTCACCCACGCCATCGAAGTCCCCGCCAAACCCAGCATTCGTTTTCATGACATGATTACCGTCGCACTGGGCGATAAGGGCGAAATCACTAACGTTATCAACAACACCGGCGGCCCCACCGCCCTCGCCCCCCACCGGGTCACCCCGAAAGTCACAACGTTTCCCTAGAAGGCAAGCCGCTTTATTTTCCCCTCAACTCGCAGCTTGCCTATACTCTGGGACTACAAACAATCTTCATGACTCTCCCAACACACTCCGCATTCTCGCGGGCATTCGGCTTTCTGGACGGGCAACGGCAGCCGCGGGTTGTGCGAATCCGCAATCTAACCCGGCCGCCAGGCCAGGCTCTTCTGCGCTCTCTTTCTTCTTGGTCCCCGGAGAAACCCGGTTCCTCGCCAGCAACTCTCGCCGCCCCCCGCTATCCAACTGCCCGATGCACCCAGCGCATCCGTCCTCTCCGGCACCATCACCGACACCGACGAAGCTGTCATCTCCAACGCACACATCACCCTGGAAGAAACGGAGACCAAAGCCACTCGCACCACAAAATCCGACGGCAACGGAGCATTCTCTTTCCTCGCCGTCGCGCCAGGAAGATACCTCGTCAAGATCTCCGCTCCCGGTTTCGCTTCCTGGAAGGTTGAGGATGTCGTGATTCGTGCTGGAGAAAATTTTGTCCTTCCTGATTCTCCTTGGCGTCGAATCCATCAGCTCCACCGTCGACGCGATCACGCAGGAGGACCTGGCCGAACAGCAGATCAGCACCGAAGTGAAGCAACGCATCATCGGCGTCCTCCCCAACTTCTACGTCAGTTACATTCCCGACGCCGCACCGCTGACTCGCAAACAGAAGTTCAAGCTTGCAGTGAAGGTCTCTGTCGATCCCGTCACCTTCCTCACAACCGGCGTCACCGCGGGTATCGAGCAGTGGCAAGGCGACTTCTCCGGCTATGGTCAGGGCTTCTCCGGCTACGCCCAGCGCTACGGCGCCACCTACGGAGACCGCATCACCTCCACCTTCTTCGGCGCCGCCCTGCTTCCGTCACTTCTGCATCAGGACCCCCGCTACTTCTACCGAGGCAGAGGACATGTTGTTACCCGCGCGCTCTACGCCATCTCCACTGTCGTTATTTGCAAAGGAGACAACGGCCACTGGCAGCCAAATTACTCCAACGTCCTCGGCAACCTTGCAGCGGGCGGCATCTCCAGCCTCTACTATCCCAGTAGCGAAAAACACGACGCTCAGGTCACTGTCGACAATATCCTCATCGGTGTCGGCACCGGCGCCATCGGAACCCTCTTTCAGGAGTTTCTCCTCAAACACCTCACCCACGGCGTTCCGCCAGATCGCCGGCAAATCCTTAGCCCTTATTTGCCATTTTCATCTCCAGAGAAAATGAGCAAGTCTAGCTATTTCCATATACAGGTAGAGCAGCACCGTGGATCACCGCGGCGTTATCGCTGCACAAGAAGAGGATGACCTGCGCGATCTCCTCAGGCTTCGGCCACGTCGCAAAATCCGCGTTTGGCATCGCCTTCCGGTTCACGGCCGTATCGATGATGCTCGGAAGAATCGAGTTCACCTTCACCCCAGTGCCCTTCACATCTGCAGCCAGCGAATCCATCAGCGCCACCGCCGCGGCCTTCGACGCTGCATAAGCGGCTGCACCTGTTCCATGATCGACCGCCGCCTTCGCCGCCACGTTCACGATGGACCCATGCCGTTGCTTCAGCATCGCAGGCAGCACCGCGCGCGCCAGGGCGTAACCGGAGCGCAGATTGAGCGACAGCATCGTGTCGAAGACCTTCGTCTCCAGCTCCCACAACGTGGCGCCACCCGCGTAGCCGCCGACCGTATTCACCAACGCATCCAGCTTGCCATGTTGGGCGACTAGCCCGCCACCAACGCCGCCGAGCACCTTCGTCCGTCACATCGACAGTGAGCCTTCCAGCGCCGCTGCCTTTGCACCAGCAGCTTTTTTCAAGGCGGCAAACTCCTCTTCTTTGCGATAGGTCACCACTACCCTGGCGCCTTCCTCCAGAAACGCGAGACTCACCATGTTCCCCAAACCACCCGTTCCACCGGCCACCAGCACAATCTTGCCCGAAAAATTGATGTTCATAGTCCCTCTATCCTAAACGTCTGGTTACTTCAGCGGCCACCCGGTTGTCGGAAATGGTCGAGGTCGACGACCAGCCCTTCAGCGGCTTTCATGTCAACCGTGTCATTCACCTTTTGTCCATCTCGATCGAAGGTGCGTTAACGCAAGAATCGTCCCGCTTTCCACAGTCACTCGTACAGAATCCGCACCTATATTCAGCAACACGAGGACTCGATCTTCATCTCCTCTGCGCTGTAGCGGAGGACGTTTTGATCGGCGGTAATAGACTGCATCCTGCCATCGACCAGTGTCCGACGGCTACGACGCAGACTGATTAGCTTACGATACAGGTGCAGAATGGATGTTTCGTTCTGCTCCAGCGCCGCGACATTTACTTCTGATAATCGGAGCCGAGAGGGAGCCAAGGTCTACCAGTAGTCAATCCTGCGGAAGGGGATCCGTCCCATGGCATGGGAGTTCTTTCCGGATCACGGCCAAGGCCATTTCCCGGCTCATTCTTCTCCGCAGGGTCTTGCACTTCATCAGCGCGATCGGAACATTTTCATACGATCTCTTCGCCGTAATACGTCGTCAGCGTCCCAGGCAACGTCAACAGCAGCATGGCTGCCACCGATGCCTGCCGGCTTCCACTCGGAGTGGCGATGCGGGCATTGTCATGATTTCCCGGCACCCAGTTCGGCCAAGCCCCTTCAGGGAGAGCGCGGCTGTACTCGGAGATAATCTGCGCCATGGCATCCGCACTCCATGCGCTTTGCAACAACAAAAATTCGATAGGCAGGTTGGCGCCTTTCAGGCCGCCGCCGTAGTAAGTCATCAGTTGCTCTATAGGTAAATAGATTTCTCCAATAAGAACGCGTCGAGGAAACTCATCAACCACCGCTCGCATCTTGGCCACCAATTCGTGAACCTCCGGCCGGTTCGAGTTGTATAGCGGCAGCAGGCGATTGTTCGAGGCCTGACCCGGCCGATACCCAGGATTCAGCGGGTTATCGCGAAACAGTTCATCCTTGATCATCAGCCACATCACGTCTACCCGAAACCCGTCGACGCCTCGTTGTAACCAGAATCGCAAAACGTCGAACATCGCAGCCTGCACTTCGGGGTTCCGCCAATTCAGGTCGGGCTGTTCCTTCAGGAAGGAATGGTAGTAATACTGTTTGGTTGTTTCATCCCATTCCCAGCCTGAACCGCCGAAGTTGCTTAGCCAGTTATTCTCCTCATCTCGCCACAAATACCAATCCCGCTTCGGGTTTTCACGTGACGATCGGCTTTCGAGAAACCACGGGTGCTCGTTCGAAGTGTGATTAGGCACGAAATCAAGAATCATCTTCAAGCCGCGACGATGAACCTCCGCAAGCAGGCGATCGAAGTCATCCATCGTCCCGAAGATTGGATCGATGCCGCAATAGTCGGCGACGTCGTATCCGAAATCAGCCATGGGCGAAGGGAAGATCGGTGAAAGCCAGATCGCATCGATGCCAAGCTGCACCAGATAATCCAGGCGCTCTAGGATCCCGTTCAGATCACCAACGCCGTCGCCGTTACTATCCTGAAAGGAACGCGAGTAGATTTCATAGACGATCCCCATACTGCCACCAGATCAGCTCCTGCATCTCACCAATACTCCTGCGGATTAATTTCCAGACGGAAAGATTGCTCGCATGATCAATGATCTTTGGTACAAAAACGCGGTCATCTACTGCCTCTCAGTTGCTACCTTTATGGATGCAAATGCCGACGGAGTAGGAGACTTCCAGGGGCTGATGCGCCGATTGGACTACCTGCAGGGACTCGGGATTACGGCCCTGTGGCTGATGCCATTTCAGCCCTCTCCCTGCAAAGACGATGGCTACGATGTGGCCGATTACTACGGCGTCGATCCGCGATACGGTACCCTCGGCGACTTTGTCGAATTTACACGAGGCTGCGAGCAACGCGGGATGCGTGTACTCATCGATCTCGTCGTGAATCACACGTCGAACGAGCATCCGTGGTTCAAGGAGGCTTGCCGCAATCCGAAGTCGAAATACCGGGACTGGTACGTCTGGTCAGCCAGGAAGCCAAAGAATGCCAACTCAGGCGTCGTGTTTCCCGGCGTGCAGAAGTCGACGTGGAACTACGACAAGACTGCGAAGGCATATTATTTTCACCGCTTCTACGACTTTCAGCCGGATCTCAACACCGCCAATCCGGAGGTGCAGGCAGAAATCCTCAAAATCATGGGCTTCTGGTTGCAGTTAGGAGTCTCCGGCTTCAGGATGGATGCTGTTCCATTTGTTATTGCGAAAAAAGGCGCCGATGTAACCAGGCCCACCGAGCAATACGACATGCTCAGATCGTTCAGCGAATTCCTCACCTGGCGAAAAGGAGAGGCGATCATCCTGGCTGAGGCGAACGTCTTGCCGGATACGGATCTGAAGTACTTTGGTGAATCCGGCGAACGGATGCAGATGATGTTTAACTTCGACGTCAATCAGCATCTCTTCTTCGCCCTCGCCAGCAGCGACTCAAGGCCGCTGGTCAAAGCCCTCGAGGATACAAAACCTCGTCCCTTGACGGCACAGTGGGGACAGTTTCTTCGCAACCACGACGAGCTGGATCTCGGGCGCCTCAACAAGAAGGAGCGCGACACTGTCTTCGCGGCATTCGGTCCGGACCCGGACATGCAGCTGTATCAACGCGGGATTCGACGAGGCTCGCTCCATGCTACAGGGAGATCGCCGACGTTTGGAACTTGCCTACAGTCTGATGATGACTCTCCCCGGCACTCCCGTTATCCGCTACGGCGACGAAATCGCCATGGGCGACGACCTGCGATTGCCGGAAAGAAACGGCGCTCGCACGGCGATGCAATGGTCGACCGAGCCGAACGCGGGCTTCACAAAAAGCGACAAACCCGTCATGCCGGTTATCAGCGACGGCCCGTACAGCTTTCAGCATGTCAATGTGGCAGCCCAGCGTCGCGATCCCAACTCACTTTTGAATTGGATGGAACGAATCATTCGCATGCGGAAAGAAGTTCCCGAGATCGGCTGGGGAGACTTTTCCTTCCTCCCGACGGGAACACCCCACGTCTTGGCGATGAAATATGCATGGCGCAACAATTCCGTCCTCTGCGTACATATCCAGATTCAGAGCCGCAAGAGGTGCATCTTTCCGTCCCAGGTGCCGATGAAGCCAATTGCACGCTGGTAAATCTTCTCTGAGGATCACAGCAATCCCAAGAAGAACGGTAAACACCGCATCCTGTTCGAGCCATATGGCTACCTTTGGTTTCGTATCTGCGGCTTGGACTATCTGTTGAAGCGTTCAGCGACCTGACTCCCAGCTAGAAATGAAGACTCACTTGGCATTGCCATCGGCACACTTTCGCAAGTAGACTAATAAGGTCGGGTGCGAGCTTCAGACTATCCTGCAATTGTTAACCCGATGTAGCTCAGTTGGTAGAGCAACTGATTCGTA
>CAVWQM010000012.1:0-913063 GCA_963757205.1 uncultured Acidobacteriaceae bacterium | reverse complement strand
TACGAAGGCATCGATGACTCTACAAATATGGTCTGCGGGAATAAGATCATCCAGGACTATCGGAAAAAACGTGCCCTGGCTGCGGCCTTCACCTTGGATATAAGCCATAAACGACGATGTCCTCGCTATTGCGAGAACATCGTCTCATTCACACACAAAGATTCGTTCCCGGTGTGTCGAGATTTGCACCTGTCCAAAGGAGGAGCAGCTCGTCTCGGAACCTATCCAAGTCGCGTCGCGCGGAATAGCCCTACTGTTCTACGACCTTCATTTGCTGTTCGTTCATACGACCGCCATGCACCTTGAACGCGGACAGCGCACTATCGATCTCTCTGAGCTCTTCTGCGGTCAGCGCAAGCTTAGTGGATTCGATGTTCTCCTGAAGGTGCTTGACCTTGCCCGTTCCTGGGATCGGGACGATGAACGGCTTCTGCGCCAACAGCCATGCGAGCGATAGCTGCGCGGTCGTAGCGCCTTTCCTCTTCGCAAGCTCGGTGATGCGATCAACGAAGGGCTTATTCGCTGATATGCTCTCAGGCTGAAAGCGGTCGAATCCGGAACGAAGATCCGACTTGGGATCGAAGGTTGTCTGTGCATTGAGCTTCTGCGTCAGGTAACCCATGCCAATTGGACCCCACGGCACAAACCCAATCCCCAGCTCTTCGCAGGTATCAAGCAATCCGTTTTCTTCCGGGTCACGGTTCATGAGTGAATACTCCGTCTGGAGTGCGGCGACAGGCTGAATCGCGTGGGCTTTTCGAATGGTGCCGGGGCTTGCTTCCGAGAGGCCGAAATGCAACACCTTACCAGCATCGATAAGCTCCTTCACAGCACCCGCAACCTCCTCGATTGGGACGTTCGGATCGACGCGATGTTGATAGAAGAGGTCGATGTGGTCCGTCCGGAGACGTTTGAGGCATCCGTCCGCCATCCACTTGATGTGATCGGATCGGCTGTTTAGACCACCCTGTTCGGTCAGATCGAACCCGAATTTCGTTGCGATCTTCACTTCGTTGCGAAATGGCTCGAGCGCACCACCGACAATAGTTTCGCTGGTGTACGGGCCATACACCTCTGCCGTGTCGAAGAAGGTGACGCCGTTGCTGTGGGCCTCACGAATGACTTTGATGGCATCGTCGATAGAGGCTGCAGGGCCATAGTTTGTGGCCAGGTTCATGCAACCAAACCCAAGTTCCGATACTTCCAGCGTTCCTAGCTTTCGCGTCTTCATGTTTTTCTTCTCCATTTCGAGGCTAGGCCGGATGCTTCGTATGGCGGTAGCCTGATCGACTGGAATCATTGCCTATTTGTCCGACGGGAGTGCGAAAGCTGTGCCAGGTCCGCGCGAGTGGCTTATCTTGGAGAGGTAAGGGAGAATCGAATGGCGGCGCAGAAACGCAGACGGAGCGGCAATCATCGGGTCACAGAAGTTCTCCTTGAGTTGGGCAGCGCAATTAGCAAAGTAATGGGTGGCTCCGCCGAGTTATCAACTCAAGTTCCCGGACTTACGCTCTACCAGAACACATGTCCGACCGCGCCAAATCCCTGTACCTATGAGCCGAGTCTGCTTCTTATTCCGCAGGGGAAGAAGCGTGTTGACCTTGGCAAGCAGAGCTATGTCTTCGGTGAATCGACCTTCCTCCTCACATCGATCGAACTTCCGATCGTCAGCCGGGTATGCAAGGCGAGCGCGGAGAAGCCCTACCTTGCATTCTTCCTCAGACTGGACATGGGGATGGTGCGCGATGTTCTTCACACCGAAGACGTGCGTATTCCTGCACCGCCGTCCGGAACCCGCGGAATGGTTCTTGGTGAAGCAACAAAAGAGCTGCTAACACCATGCACACGTATGGTGCAGCTTCTCGATACTCCGCAGGATGTTCCGTTCTTTGGCAAGTTGTTCCAGCGAGAAATTATCTACCGGCTTCTGCAGGGCCCCCAGGGAGATCGCCTGCGGTCGGTTGCAACGTTCGCAGATCAAAGCTATCGAACGGCGAAGGCGGTCACCTGGCTGCGCGAGAACTTCGAAAAGACATTAAACGTGGATGAGCTTGCATCGATGACCGGTATGAGCAGATCAACGCTGCATCATCATTTCCGTGGTCTTACGGCGATGAGCCCTCTTCAGTTTCAAAAGCAGCTTCGGCTCCATACTGCGCGCCAGAAGATGCTTACGGAGGAGCTTGACGCTGCGAGTGCAGCATTCGAGGTTGGATACGAGAGTCCAAGTCAGTTCAATCGGGAGTACAAACGCTTCTTCGGGAAACCGCCGATGCGCGATGTACAAACTCTACGGGCATCGAGTCTACCAAACCAAACACAACAGGAGAACACACATGACGACCAAACTTCGTATCGTAGCCGTGGCTATGAGCCTGTTATTCGGCTTCCACGCGCAGGCGCAAACAGCGAGTTCAGGCTTCCCAAAGGGTGAGCTGTCCTCCGCGAAGAATCACACAGGCAACATCTGGCTCAACGAACTTAGTGTGGGAGACAGCACCTTCGATCCTGGCATCGCTATGGCTACCTATGATGCCGGTGCAAAGCTCGATTGGCACATGCATCCAGGTGGTCAGGTTCTGTTAATCACCGAAGGAACTGGTTTCTATCAGGAACGAGGCAAGCCGGTCCGAATCGTTCACAAAGGTGACGTCATCAAGTGCGCTCCGGGTGTGGAACATTGGCACGGCGCGGCACCAGATAGCGGCTTCACTTATATCGCAGTTACGCCAACCCAAAAGGGCAAAACAGTTTGGTTAGAGCCCGTCAGCGAGCAGGCCTACAAAGGCTTGAAGTAGTGCGGGGATTACGCTGCTGATCTTCGCCTAGTGTGTGGCGATTCAGCGACGTCGACATGGACCATCCTCGTAATCAGAGCGAGACTGTACTCGAGGAGCAGGCGGCCTATGCAACGTGAGTTTGAGCTATGTGCGGAGACGCTACAGGCCTGCGAAGCGGCGGAACTTGGCGGCGCAGACCGCATTGAGTTGTGTGCGGCCCTGAGCGAGGGTGGGGTTTCGCCTAGTCGTGGATTCCTCAAGGCTGCGCTGTCGACCGTGAAGACGCCTGTGCATGTGCTGATCCGGCCTCGCAGCGGAGACTTTGTCTTCACAGAGAACGAGTTTCGCGCCATGTGTGATGACGTGGAAGATGCGGTTGGACTTGGCGCTGCGGGCATAGTGGTGGGATTGCTGACTGCAGGAGGCGCGATAGACGCTGAACACTTGGCGCAGTTGGTGGAACTAGCGTCCGGACTCCCTGTGACGTTCCATCGCGCGTTAGATCGCACGCGCGATCTAACGAAATCACTGGAAACGGTGATCGGGCTGGGTTGTAACCGCGTGTTGACCTCTGGTGGTGAGCCTACCGTTATGGAGGGTCGAACTTCGCTGGAGACAATGTGCGCTCACGTCGCAGGACGGATCCGCGTGGCGGCGGGCGGTGGCGTGGCGCTGGCAAATGCCGCATCGTTGCTGAAGATTCCAGGCCTGGACCTGCACGGGTCGTTGCGTGTTGGCACAGGCGAATTTAGCGGAGACGCGTTGTGGGCTCCTTCGTCAGGCACGGTGAACCCGGACGACGTACGCCGCATGTCCGCCATGGTGCATGGATCGCTTGTGCGCTGAAGCTCAATCCTGAAGTGCGAAGGCGATGTAGCTGCCGAGGATCGGCTTCTGTGAAGCGCGGTGCGCAGGAATACTGTGGCATGCCTCTTGTCGACCGGATTGGTGGAACTAAGCACTGACTGGAGAGCCCACTTCGCGGGCTCGGAAAAGTGCTCCCTCTATGGGATCCACAATGCCCAGCATCGCGTCCGTCTGCGGAAACTCGCTATGTACCTCGGCAATCAGAGCATCACGCACTGGCTGCACCTTCTCCATGATGGAACCGGCGAAGGCAAGTGATGGCACGAAGAACTCGCTTCCTGGCGTGCTGCGCATGCGGCGGATGAGCAGCCGGACGAGGTATCCCAGTTGCCGGCCTTCGCACTCCAGAACTTCACGCGCCATCACGTCCCCTCGGTTTGCACAATGGAACACAAGATGAGTAAGACGCGAAACGTCCGGCGATGGCGTCTGGTTGGCGAATTCAATAAGCGCCTCCAGTGAGGATAAATTCCAGAAGTTGAGTATGGCCTGCTGCAGCTCGGTCTCACGACCCTCGTCGATGGCGAGGAAGGTGGACCGTAACGCCCGCGCTCCGATGGCATATCCACTACCCTGGTCTGCGAGCGTAGGACCCCAGCCGCCGCACGTGGATAGCGTGCCCGCAGGTGTGCGTCCAGCGACGTTTGAGCCTGTGCCCGCGAGCGCGAGAATGCCGGGGCCGCCCTTGAAAGCCGCGTCAAGTGCGATCTCCACATCCCCTAGCAGCAGCAGGCTTCCAGCCACTCGCCGTGCGAGTGCGGAGCGGAGCCAGTCTGCAACTAGCGGCACAGTCTCGCCTGCGGTACCGATGCAAGTGCGATTCACTGCAGACATCGAGACGCCACTGGCTGCGGTGAGTTTGAGCAGACCCTCTTCAAGGTTCAGGGCGGCCGTTTCGTTATCAGTGCGCAGTCGCTTGATTGTGCCTGTTCGCACGCGCGCAAGCGTACGTGACTCATTGGCCAGTAAGTAATCAGTCTTGGTGCCACCCGCATCGATCGCTAGAAAAAAAGCCATAGTCAAACCTTACTGCTACTGCCGCTCCCGCGATGATTGCGGGGTGTTTGTTTGCCCAAACGATCTTATAATGCGTCGGCTCGAACCACTAAGTTCCACGCAAACCGCTGCCAGGTAAATTGAAGAGAAAATATGCTGCCAACGGGCAAATCCATCTCCCTAGGACACAAGGCCTAGCTGCATGGGGAGTACTGCTATGATGCCTCCCGTCCCCGCTCCTCGCGTGAGCGTTTTAGTACCTCGGCAAGACGAACCACTCGCGCAGAATCCTCAGGGAGACGGCGATCAGGCGACGCTCCGGTCTTCGCGCAGTCGACAAAATAAGCAATCTCATCGGTGTATGCATAGTGCTCTGGCATCCCGATGGTTTTACCATTTCCGTCGTGCGTGAGCGTAAGTACCGCGTCATCATCTCCGGATGAACGTGGTCATCGCTACTTTGGGCTGCGTGTCGAAATGTAGACGCTGGGCGTGAAGGTCAAATCATCCACAAAGGGAAACGTGGGCGGACGGTACTTGCTCTTCGGCAGATGGACGATATCCTGATTGATAGAACCATCGGTTAGAGCCATCAGATTGGGGTTTGCGATGGCCTTGATCTGGGGTTCAAGATACCCGGACTTCACCACGAGGATTTTCGCCGCCTTTGGATCCACGCCGAGCTTCGTGAAGTCGACGATCTCGTGGTAAGGACGGCGATAGGCACTGAGAATCAGCGTGATGCCCTGAATCTGCACGGCGGCTTCGCGCTTTGCCGAGTTCTTTTCATCGAGCAGTGCCTTCACTGTGGCCTGCACTTTGACTGGCTTGCTCGCAAGCGGGTCCAGAGTTGCACCGATTGATAGGGGTATGGTCTTGCCCAGGCCGGCCTTATAGCAAGCGTCCACGGCAGGGCGGTCTGCAATGCCCCCAAAGACGACGTCTTTTGCACCGGCCTTCAACAACGCTTCCAGCACTGTTGCCTGATCGCCATTGCCCCCTCCCGTGGGGTTATCACCAGAATCGGCGAGGACGAAAGGATGTGTACTGGACTCCATTGCTTTCGCAATGCAATCATCGAGCGAACAAACCTCGTCGCCGAAGTTGAACTCGCGGCGCGCATCCCAGTACTGCTGCGCAAGGTTCTTCGCGATCTTTTCTTCCGCTGCTGGATTCGTACCCGTCACAACGACTGAAGCTGCAGAGCGAGGCTCGTCTGCCCAGACGTAGCCAACCAGCATGGACACATCCAGGACACCCGGCACCTTATTCAACTCGGGCAATTGCGCCCACAGATGCTTGGCAGGCTCCCATTCAGTGGAGCTACGTTCACCTGGCATCAACACTGGAATCGTCGCCCACATCAGCGTAGGACGAAGATTGTCCTGGAGACACTTCACCAGCATGTCGCACGCCCGACTCATCGTCTCTTGCCGGTCAATGTGCGGAGCCGTGCGGAAGGCCGACATCATGTCAATCATGTCGATGATGTGCTTGCTGATGTTTCCGTGCAGATCATAGCTGGCAGACATCAGGCACTTCGAGCCAACTACCTTGCGTGCAGACTCGTACCAGTCTCCCTCCGCATCCTGCATCCCTTCGACAAACATGGCTCCGTGCATGGGCAGATACAGTCCATCCAGAGGAAGCAACGCTGTGAGCCTCTCCAGAAACTCCGCTTTGATCTTTGCATAGGTCTCGCTCGCAACAGGCCCGCCTGGAACGGCTGTAGCTACCAGAGTCGGAAGAAAGGGCGCACTGTACCGTTTCAGAAACTGAAAACGCTGATTCTCTATCGCCTGATTGCCGCGAAGGATCGTGAAGTCTTCCATCCGGGCTCGGATACGGCTGTACGTGCTCGATTCAATGCCGATGCCGCCGAAAGCGATCCGCGGGGTGGGAGCTTCCCACACATTCCGCGTCGCCAGAGTAGCTAACGTTGTCGCTGACGCTGTCTTCAGAAATAGCCGCCGCTGCATATAGAGACACTCCAATGTTCAAGAATGCAATAAAGAATGGGCAGCCCAATTGAATGAGCTGCCCATCAATCTTAAGTGCCTATCTAAAACTTCAGGCGAGCCGCGAACTGGATCAGACGCGGGTTGTAAGCATTGGCGGTTGAACTGATCACGCCAAGAGATGAGATTGGCGTATAGCCTGCAACCGAGTAGCCGTTGCAAGCGGTCGTGCAGGTCTGCAGCGAGAGCGATGCGCCCGGGTTCACGAACTGCGCCGTGTTCAGCACATTGAAGACTTCGGTACGGAACTCAAGCATCAGGTTTTCGTGGATATCGAAGTTCTTGATCAGTGATAGATCCACGCGCTGCAGTCCCGGACCGTAGAGTTGATTTCGGCGTTCACTGCCCACCGTACCTGCCGGCTGGAAGACGAAGGCATTGGCATCGAACCAGCGGCTGATCGTCGGATGGCTCACCTTGCCGCTGGCGATCATGTTCGGACGGTCGCTGTTGCCGGCCGTCGGCCGTGTACCGCTGCGGTTGGTCACGTTTGTGACGGAAAACGGCATGCCGGTGTTCCACACCACCACGCCATTCGTTTGCCATCCTTTCGCCAAAATGCCAACGAAACCGCTGGGTCTTCTCACCGAACGGCAGAGCGTAGTTGAAGGTGCCGGTGACGCGATGACGGACATCGAGGTTGCCATTGCCGTATTCGATGGTTGGAATCAGGTCAGCTGACGAGCCGAAACCGTTGCCGCCGTTGTTGCTGATGGACTCCGAGTTGTCCAGCAGGCGTGCCAGCGTATAACCCACCTGAAGATCGAGCCCCTTGCTGTAGCGACGCTTTAGAACCGCCTGCATCGCGTTATAGCTGCTGGAACCCGCGCTCCGATAGAGCGGGATGGAGGTCACGAGCGGCACACTGCCGGCGAAGCGGCGCAGCGAGTTGAAGGTCGAGTTCGTCGCGGGCGAGTTTGTGGTCGTATCGCCCGGGTTGAGGAAGACCTTGGACGTAGAGGCCAGCGGCACAGTGTTGTAGTCCGACAAGTAGTAGGCGTTATGGCGGCCCAGTTCGCCGACATAGGACAGTGATCCGACGAAACCGCCAACCTCGCGCTCGAGCGTCAGATTGAACTGTTCAATGTAGGTAGATCGGAAGTGCGGATCCAGCGCCGCGGTTATGCTGCCGCTCGGATTGGTGTAGCTGTTGGGGCTGGGGGTTGGCAGGCCGCCTGCAAACTTCGTGTACTGCGCCGGGTTCGGCAGGCCAAGCGCCTGAGCCTGCGCCTGCGCCTGAGCCGGAGTATAAGGTCCCCATGTCGCGGTAAAGGGTTGGTTGACAAGCGCCGAACCGGAGGTCGTGTTCTCCGGCGCGTACGTCATGCCGAAGCCGCCGCGGACAACCGTCTTCGGCATTGGCGTGTAAGCAAAGCCGAACCGAGGCGCGAAGTTGCTGTAGTCGGTCTGGATGCCGCCGTGTACGCCTGTGTTTACGCCTGCAACCAGAATCTGGCCGAGGGTAATGTCGAAATTCGACAGGATGTTTGTGGTCTCGGTGTACGGCGTGAACAGGTCATAGCGCAGACCAAGGTTGACGGTCAGATTGCTCGTCAGGTGCACATCATCCTGGAAGAAGAAGTGCGGCTCCCAAGTGCGATTGTGCGGCGTGTAGAGGATCCAGTTACGGCCACCACCATTCACGTAGTCACCTGAGAGCAGTGTAGCGAAGGTTGGGAAGGCCCAGTTGCCGTTCGCCGTGTCGGTCTGTGTGGTGGAATCCTGACGGCGGATGAGACCCGCGCCAATCTTGATCGTCTGGCGACCCCTGATGTAGTTGAGAACGCCCTCATATTGGTAGGTGTTCTCGTGGTAGATAATTGGCGGCCGGTTGCCCAGCGTGGTGCCGGTATTGCTGATCGTGATCGCGGACATCTCCGCTGTACGGGCGTCGACATTGATATTTGGCTGGCCGAACTTCGTATTGATCGCGTTGCCGAAGTTCAGCGGATACTGCGCGTTATCCAGCAGCGTGTAACCGGCCTTCAACTCCATCAGAACGTTGGGCGTGAAGGTGTGCACGTAGTTCAAGTGCGCCTGGTGGGCGCGCGTCTCTGCGGGGCCAGGGTAGCTGGCCAGGTTTCCGCCCGGGTATATATTGCCCGCGGCGGAGCCGACCAGCGGGAAGAGGCTGCCGATGGTTGTGTCGACGCTGTTGTAGGTGTAGCGCAGATAGGCGAGATCGCCGTTCTTGAAGTGATGATCGACACGGCCGTCAGCCGTTTTGGCGAACTGCGAATCGGCGCGCGCGCCGACGTAATTATTGACGAGCGCGGTGTTCGTCGGCAGCGGAAACAGGTTGAAATACTGCTGGCCGATCTTGTCGAACGAGCTCGCGGGCACAACCGTGCCGATCGCCGGATTATCCGTGAAGTTGCCGGGATTGCTGCGCTCAAACAGCGTGGGCACCGTGGTGGACGTCGGGTTCTGATTGCGGACGATGTTGAGTCCTTCGTAGTCCGCAAAGAAAAAGGTCTTGTCCCTCACAATGGGGCCGCCGAGGCTGCCGCCGTACTGGTTCTGGCGATACTTCGGCTTAGGGATGGCAGCGCCGAACTTGAACGGGTTGGCGTTCAGCTTGTCGTTACGGAAGAACTCATAGGCCGATCCATGGAAGCTGTTCGTTCCGGACTTGGTGATGACGTTGATGATGGCGCCGGCCGCGCGGCCCACCTCTGCGCTAAAGACGTTCGTCTGTACGCTGACTTCCTGGATGGCATCGACGGACGGGCGCACGCCGATGGAACCGATGACGCGCTCGTTGTTGTCGATGCCATCGATCGTCTGGTTGTTCATCATGTCTGCCTGTCCGTTGATGGAGACCGACGAGGTCTGACGGCGGTCGTCGGGGCGGTTACCGCTGGCCAAACCATTGTTCAGGCCTTCGGTCGCACCCGGGGTTACCTGCACAAGGTTGATGAAGTTACGGCCGTTCAGCGGCAGTTCCTGCGTGGCTTTTTCGGTTACGGTGCTGATCAGCGCGCCAGAGTCGGTGCGCAGTGCCGGCGTCGTGCCTTCGACCGTTATGGTTTCGCCTGTTGCGCCGACCGACAGGTTCGGGTCTTCACGAGCGCGGTCGCCTGCCGAGAGACTGAACGACTCGATCCTGAATGTCTTGAATCCCTGCGCCGTCACGGTCAGGGAGTAGCGGCTCGGCTTCAGCAGCGTAAATGTATATTCGCCATCCGAGCCGGAGGTAACGGTACGCGTCTCATGGGTATCGATGTTGGTCAGCTCGATCCTGGCATTGGGAATGACAGCTCCGCTGACGTCGCTCACGGTGCCGACGACATCCGCCGTGGTGTTCTGCGCCAGCATCGGCGCGCTGGCGAATATCACCGCAAGACCGCCGAGCAGGCAGCCGCGAAGAATGGAACGCGTTAAACAGAGCGGACTTCCCAGGAACAACCTTCCCAGATTGCCCAGGGTCGAATTCCTCGAACGATCCTTCATGAGCGGCCTCCCATGCATGTACGAACTGGTGATGAGCTGAGCGGATGCTTCCACGCACAACGGCGAGGAACCTGCAGTAACGAGCGAACCTCGCATACTTCCGTCATTCATTCAGTCACTGAAAAAAACCCAGCGATAGTATCGATGCGGGTGTTGTAGGATCGACAGGTATTGCAAAGCTGCAATGTTTCGGTGACTGGATCATATCCACACCTTGTTCTAGCGGTCAATCAGAATTGTCACGAGATTTTCACCGCGTTCCTCTTGAATGAGGAATTAGTTATGTGACAGTTTTCAATGTCCCGGATTTTGGGTATTGCCTGGAGACGTGTTTGAAGGTGTCGTTTCAATCTGCGAAGACCTCGGCGATTGCAGCGCTGTTGCAGCACGATCACCTCTCGCGACTCGAGATGAGTGAGCTTACCGGTGTCAGTCCGGCAGGCATTACCGAGGTCACACAGAAGCTACTTCAGCATGGCCTCCTTATCGAAACGCCGTCCGCGGCGCTTGAAAAACGTCGGGGCAGACGTGCGGTGCGTCTCTCCATGCAGCCCGGCCACTCCTGCTTTGTGGGGATCAATCTGGGGGAAGGCGAGACATTGCTTGCCATCACTGATCTGAAAGGTGAGGTGCTCGAGCAGCGATCCGTGCTCCCGACGAGATCGCCCGCAGAGATACCAGAGGCCGTCCGCAACTCATTCGTCGCTGCTCTGCGGAGCTCAGCCATTCCCCGCAGCCGCGTGCGTGGCTTGGGCATTGCGGTTGCGGGCATCGTGGATGCGCAAGAAGGTATTTGCCGCTACTCGGCGGCGCTGGACTGGCGGGACGTCCCGATTGCGAAGATGATCGGCGATGCGCTGCAACTGGAAGCTTGGGCCGATAACGATGCGAATGCGGTGGCCATTGGCGAACATATCTTTGGCAATGCGCGCGACTATGATCACTTCTCATCCATCGTCCTGGGTCGCACCATCGGATCGGCGCACTACATGCACGGCATTCTGAATCGCGGGCACGATGGCAGCGCCGGCGAAATCGGACACATCATCGTGGATCCCGACGGGCGTATGTGCCGTTGCGGTCGTAATGGTTGCCTGGACACGATCGCGGGGGGCTTCGCATTGCGCCGAGCGGCGCGCGAGAACGGCCTTGAGGTGGATGGGATGCGGAAGCTGGAAGAGCTTGCCGTTCATGGCGACCGTACAGCCGCGAATCTGCTGCGTAACGCAGGCAAAGCACTGGGCACAGCAGTTGCTTCTCTGGTCCACCTGAACAATCCGCAGGCTGTCATCTTCACCGATCTGGAAGGCTTTGATAATGGCGTGTTTCGTACTGCCACCCGGCAGGCGATTGAGAACGGGATTCTGCCACGCTATCTGGGTTCAACAGAAATTGTCTTTACCTTGGCAGACCCAGTTTCGCTCCCGCGAAGCGCGGCCTCTATTGCAGCGTTCAATTACCTCATGGCGATATGAAGTACATTCTTGTTCGCGCGGATTAGATACGGGTTGAACAATTGGAAAAGGAGACACCGAAATGGAACGTCGTACCTTTGTGAAGCATGCGGCTGCCTGGGCAACCGCCGGAGCTGTGAACGGTATCGTCCCGTCTTCATTGATGGCTGAAGAGGCGATTCACAAACAGCCTGAGCATGCACCGATGGAGCTTGGCCTGCTCATCAAGCCGTCACCCGATCCCGAAGCGAAGATCCGGTTAGTGCACGAGCTTGGGCTTCAAGACATGCTTCCTCTCCCTGGACGGCTACCTGAATCACTTCACGCCAGCGCTGACCAGGCAGTTCGCGGATCTGCTGGACAAGTACCAGGTAATTGCCACTACGGCTGAAGTGGTCTATCCACAGCCGCTAAAGTGGAATTTCGTTGAGGGGCCGGCCACGATTGGTGTGGTGCCGCGAGCCTACCGCAAGGCGCGACTGGACGCACTGAAGCAGTGCTCGGACTTTGCGAAGACGCTCGGCATCGGACGTGTACAGACCCATTGTGGCTTCATTCCGGAGTACCCGAAGGATGCTCTGTACGAAGAAACCGTGGCTGCAATCCGCGAGATCACAGAGCACTGCGCGGCGAATGGACAAAGCTTTCTGATGGAGACAGGCCAGGAGACACCCACTACCATGCTGCGCATGTTGAAGGACGTGAACAACAGGGCATTGGGCGTTGGTCTCGATACAGCAAATCTGATTTTGTATGGCAAGGCGAACCCTGTGGACGCACTGAAGGTGCTGGGGTCGCATGTGCAGGCGATGCATGCGAAGGACGGCAAGTGGCCAACCGATCCGGACAAACTCGGGCAAGAGGTACTGATTGGCAAGGGCGAGGTGGACTTTGTAAAGGTACTCTCCATGCTGCATAGCCTCGGCTATAAGGGCGCAGTCAGCATTGAGCGCGAAACATCCGGCCCTCAGCAAATTGAGGACGTAAAGGCAGAAAAGCTGTATCTCGAAAACATTTTGATCAAGATCAAGCAGGCATAAACCGGCGAAGGAGACAAGACCATGAATCGCAGAAAGTTCCTACAGGGTGCCAGCACTGCATGCAGCCTGATGATCGTGAAGCCGAGCGTCGCCTTTAGTTATGCGGCGAACTCGGCCGTACAATATGGTCTGCTCGGTTGCGGTAAGCGCGGCACCTCCGTGGCCACGTCATTTGCGACGAACACGCAGGCACGCGTTGTGGCCTTGGGCGATATCTTTCCGGACCAGCTTGCCATTGGTAAGCAGCACTTCGACCAGCTGAACTCAAAGCTGGGTGTCCCAGCCGTTGATCCCAAACTTACATTTCATGGCTGGGAGGCGTACAAGGCAATGGCCGCCAATCCGCACATCGATGCCGTACAGATCTCCACACCGCCGTTCTTCCACGTTGAGCACATGGATATTCTGAGCGCAGGCGGCAAGCATGTGTACTGCGAGAAGCCGGTGGGCGTCGACATCCCGCAAACCCGGCGCGCTCTCCAGATCGCGAAGCGCATTGAGGGTAAGGTGAGCGCCTCGGTCGGCTTCCAGATTCGTTCGGCGCCGCCGTTCGCGGAGATCGTCCAGCGAATCCATGCTGGACAGATCGGTAAAATCGCATCGATTGCTGGCTACTACAACGCGCCACCAGCCACATATCCGGATCGTGGTGCCATGCCGCATGACGAACAGCGCCTGCGCAACTGGCTTTGGGATAAAACCCTATCCGGCGACATTTTGTTGGAGCAGAACATTCATGTCATCGACGTGTGCAACTGGGTGATGGAATCGCATCCTTTGAAAGCCACAGCACGCGCTAGCCGAAAGGTGATCCAGAACTTCGGCAACATCAACGATAACTATGAAGTCATATTTGAATATCCCGGAGAGGTGGAGCTTGTCTTCAGTTCTACGCAGTTCAATGCACCGGGCTACTTCGATGTTAAGGAGACGTTCTTCGGCACCGAGGGCATCGCGGAAATGCCGTACAAGGGTGCACTGCGGATTCAGGGCCAAAAGCCATGGACATGGACTGGCAGCGAACAAGAGAGCGGAGCAAAATTCGCCGCTGACGGTGCCTTTAGCGACAATCTGGCAGATGCCGACAAGATGAAGGATCGCAGTTTCATCGAGAGCATTACCGGCAACAAGTTTCAGAACCAAATTGCCGCGGGCGTGGAGAGTGCGCGCACTTGCATGATGGCTCGTAAATCTGCGGAGACCGGACGCACGGTCAGCTGGCAGGATATCGAAGCCGATACCGAGCAGTACCAGCTCGGCATCGAGATTCGGAAGTTTGTCTAAGCCGCTGCATTTCAACGATTGTCTGGTGCACTTCGTGTGCTCGGGCGTCTCGCTTCAGCAGCAAATTACTTGAACGCCGGCCTCGCCCTTTCTGGGAGCAACATATTTGGCAAGCCTGCTGAGTAGAAGCAGAACCTCAACTACTCTGCCAGAGGCATAACCCGGCAGGGGGATTGTTTCGTAATCCATACCTTTTGGAACAGTGCCGCACGCCATGTTTTGATCTTCTGTTGTGAGCTGTTTGGGGGCATTTTGGAACAATCTTGCGCGGGTCTGAGACTCGACCAAGAGCGGCTGTCCCGAGTTACTCATTTAGCTGTTCAGGTCGATCTGTGTCTTCAGCAAGTGGCCGATAAACCGGGTTTCCTACAACATCGCTCGCCAATTGGCAAGTGGACGATTTGGCGACTATTCGGCCATCTCTAACAATCTCGGCTGTGTCAATGCATTTTTGAGCGTAGGAAGACACTCACTCCGAGAAGCTGTTTCGTTACGCTTTGGTTGAACTATGACGCCAAGTTCGGATCGTCGGCGGCTTGTTTCCGAGTGACTGACGATCGAAAGCAAGTCTCGGTTCCCACTTTCTCGGTAGTGACTTAGGGATTTGTCTGGTGTTTCCGACTCACCAACAGTTAGTGGCTCACTCGGGGAGCGTTCAATTCGCTAATTGCTTAATGGCTTCTTCCAGTGCCCGGTCCCGGCCTTCATATAGGTCCGCTCCAGTGAAGAAAGGCACTCGGACATCGGGGGGCACTCCCGTGCCGTCAAACGCTTTCCCATCAACCGTTAAATAAACTTCATTCGGCAAATGAAAACGCCACCCATTTGGGAGAGAGCGACTGAGAACATCCGAGAAAACTCCTTGGGTGTTGAGACCAATCAGGGTGACCCGCGGTTCTCGGCCCATGAGAGCCATTGCGAAAGTCTCACCAGCACTCACTGTGTCCGGGCCAACAAGCAAGACAACCTTTCCCTTGAATCCAGGTCGTGTACTCGGTACCACCCAACTGGCTTGTCGGTCCGTGAAATGGAGAGGGGCATCTAGCTCAGTATTGTTGCGCGCGACCTTGAAATAAGCTAGATATCTCTTGTCCGTTAGCCTCGAAGCAATTTCGATGCCGAGGGGGTCGTCCCCGCCGTGATTTAGCCTCACGTCAATTACGAGGCCCTTCAGTTTCGTGCCGCCGAAAATTGTATCGAGACTCTCTTGTAGGGATCGAAATTCATCGGCATAGCCTTCCCCGTCCACATAGTCATAGAAGGTGGTCACGCGTAGATAACCAATTGCGTCTCTGACTTTTCCATACTGAACGTGACCCTTACAGTACGTGCGCAATCCTCCGCGCACATACTTCGATTCAATGATGGAGCCGGCTTTCCTCCAATCATCATCCTCAAGATGACTTGGATCGTTGCGCCAGCCGTCGAATTCTGCCTTAATATCTCCAGCTTCCAAGCCGGTGTGCGAGTCCTGAAGTGGTTCGATCATTTTTCGAAAAATCTGAAACAACTCAACCGGCTTCGTGGCTGCAGTGATCTCCGGCCGGAACTTCTTGTCGACGGCACGCCAGTCTACCTTATGAAGCACAAAAAAAGGATACTGTTCAGCAAAGGTTCTCCAAAAAACTGCGTAGTTCTCTTTAGGAGTATTAGGAGGCCCGCTTTCGCAGCTATCCGGCCGCTTGGAGGTGCGACGCAGGACGATATCGGAGGTGGTGCCATCCGTATGCATGCGCAGGACGTTTTCGTCATTGGTACGAATGATCCTAGTGGTTTCGCGCCCTGACGCAAAAGTTACGCCTGAGTCTAGGCCTCCGTTTTCAAATCGCTTTGCACTCCGTGAGGGAATGCAACTGCTTGAAGTCAATTCGTAAGTGCGTAGCCCTCTGTCGTCCAATTCGACCAAAAGTCCATAGCCGTCAGAGAGCCACAACCCGTTCAGGGGCGTCGCCTCCACTGGCTTCCCTGATGCTCCAAGCCATAAAGAAAACCAGATTGTTACAGCCGATAGGAGGGCCATAAAAGTTTCCGAGGAGAAAGTTATGCTCTGCATCCTTAGGAACACAACTGACTTGCAGATAATATTTCAATCTCAGCGAAGCTCCCATCCTCATTAGCCCTATGCAGCAGCTGTTCGACCTTGCTGGAGACTTGCTTTTGATTCTCGATTGAACTTATTTAAGTCTGAACTACAAAATAAGAAGAATATTTTAGACGTCGGTCGTTGCTTCTCTAGACACGGTTTCGCGCTTTGCGACTCGGATTAGAAGATACCCCATGAGGAGCAGAGCGCAGAAGAGCACAGAGACTATCTTGTTGTAGTAGATGATGCTGGCCAGGCAGACAGCCACACCGGCCAGTGTCCAGATTGGGGCAAGCGGATACGGCCGCGCACGGAACGGCCGCGCAAGAGCGGGTTCGCTCCTACGGAGGCGGAAAAGCGCCAGCATGCTGATGGCGTACATGACGAGTGCTCCCAGTACGGACATGGTGACGATGTTCGCGGTTAATGAATGTCCTCCGATGGTGATCCAGGAGTCGCTGTAGATCGCTGCGATACCGATGATGCCGCCTGCCAGGATCGCGACCCACGGAGTCTCAAGCTGGTGATGGATTCTGCCAAATAGCGCTGGGAGGTACCCCGCACGGGCGAGAGCGAAGATCTGGCGTGAGTACCCGAAGATGATGCCGTGGAGCGATGCGATCAGGCCAAATAGACCCAGCCAGACCAGCATGTGCAGCCATCCGCTGGAGGAGCCTACAACAATCTTCATCGCCTGCGGCAGAGGATCGTTAATATTGGCCAACAGACGCCAGTCTCCCACCGATCCGGCGAAGAACATCACGCCGAGTGCAAGTGCGAGCAGCGTACCGATGCCTGCGATATAAGCGATGGGGATGGAGTGCGACGGGCGCTTTGCCTCTTCCGCCGCCATGGCAACGCCCTCGATGGCGAGGAAGAACCATATGGCAAACGGTACAGCGGCGAACATGCCGTGCAGCGCTGCGGGCGCGAAGTGATCCCTTCCTGCCCATCCGCCTGAGAGAAAGTTGTCGATGTGAAACCCAGGCGCGACCACGGCCATGAAGACCAGTAGTTCAATAATGGCGAGCACCGTGATGAATAGCTCGAAGCTAGCAGCAATCTTCACTCCAATGATGTTGATCGCCATGAAGAGCAGATAGGCAAGAGCCGCTGCATGCTTTGGAGGCAATGACGGAAACTGCACGTTGAGGTATGCGCCGATGGCGAGCGCGATGGCAGGGGGAGCGAAGAGGAACTCGATCAATGTTGCTGCGCCGGCGATGTAGCCTCCGAACTCACCAAACGCCCGCTGCGCATACGCAAAAGGACCACCGGCGTTGGGGATCGCCGTAGTGAGTTCGGTGAAACTGAAGATAAAGGCCGTGTACATGGTGGCGACGAGGATCGTGGTCGCAAGAAATCCCAAAGTACCCGCGCTCGCCCACCCATAACTCCAGCCGAAGTATTCGCCAGATATAACGAGGCCAACCGCAATCCCCCAGAGCTGCCATGTGTTCAGCGTTGCATTAAGGTGCGAACTTTCGTCCATGTACCTCTACGCTCCATTACGAGGACTAGACTCGTCAAGTCTGGGCGTAAGAAGGGCGCCGTTCGAAGGTCAAGCAATGATCCGAAGCAGACACAAGCAGCAGAGTCCAATACACGGTATGACGAAGTCTCCGCGCGGCCTTCGACACTCCCCAATGTAACGATCTCGCTGACGAATTTTGCGCGCGAGGAAGACGCTCACTTGACGGGCTGCATCATCCAGGACTACTTGTTCTTCTTTGGGAAGTTTATGGACTTGAGCGGCCTCGCGCGGTAAAGAACGTGTCCCGTTATCTGGTGGCTTCCGGCAGTGTCCTCACCTTCAAGTTGCCGATATGTATGGTCCGCCGTCTGACTGCAAGGGAAAAGTTCAGCGAGAGAAAGTCTGCGTCAATGTATCCGGCCTTTGGGTGGAGATTTGTTCTCCTGGCCTTGATGAGATACGCCGCGTGCCTGTCCTTAGAAACCCCTCGGCCGTTTGAAGGCCCAATTGGCAAACAGGTTTCAGGCACGCCGTTGTGACTGTTCTTTCATCTTCACTCGTCCGGTGCAGACCTTGGGGGGAGAACTTGTTGTTAGTCGCGGTTGAAACGGGCTACGCAGCCATGGTGTCTGGAACAGCGCGGTAGTCCTGTCCCGTCGAGAGAACCGCCCAAGCGATCCGCGCCAGCTTGTTCGCCATAGCGACGATCAGCACGTTCCTTGGTGCTCTCATCTCGAGCGACGTAATCCATGCTCCCATCGCGATCCGGTCTCGCTTCGATCGCAACACGACGGCTCGAGCCCCATGGACCAGGATCTTGCGCAGGTAACGGTTGCCACGCTTGCTGATCCCAGACAGCCTCGCCTTGCCGCCGGTCGAGTGCTGCTTCGGCAGCAGTCCCATCCAGGCTGCGAACTCTCGTCCCTTATGGAAGGCCGCTCCGTTCCCGATCGAAGCTACGATCGCGGTTGCTACCAACGGGCCAATGCCCGGGATCTGACGCAGTCTTCGGCAGGCGTCATCGCTTGAGGCGATCCGCTCTACTTCATCGTTCATCTCTACGATCTGGAGTTCCAGATCCTTCCACTCGCTCCACAGCATCACAACCAGATTCCGCATCCTCGGGGTGAGGTTCTCGTTCGCGTTCTCGAGCACATCGGGAATGGCTTCCCTCAACCGGATCGGGCTCTTGGCAAACACTATGCCACGCTCCAACAGGAACGCACGAATCTGGTTGATAACAGAAGTCCTCCGCGCCATCAAGCGTTCGCGCACACGATGCAGGGCTTGCAGGTCCAGCTGATCGTCCGTCTTGATCGGAACGAATCGCATGTTCTCACGAGTAACAGCTTCAGCGATCGCTTCCGCATCGATGAAGTCGTTCTTGTTGGACTTCACAAATGGCTTCACAAACTGAGCAGGAATCAGCTTCACCTCGTGGCCCTGTGCTCGCAACGCTCGGCCCAGAAAATGGGCTCCAGAGCACGCCTCCATCCCGACGAGCGAGGTCTGCAGGTTCGCTGTGAACGTGATCAGCTGCCGCTGAGTAAACTTCTTCTTCAGCAGCACCTTGCCGTGAGCGCCGAGAGCTACAAGGTGAAAGGTTGTCTTGCCAAGATCAATGCCAACCGAATGAATCTGCATGTCGATGATCCTCCTGAAAACCTGCCTACAAGATCACCCACACCCCAGGTAGGAGATCAAGCGGCGGACCATCTCAGTAACCCCGTTTTTCGGGAGTGACGGATTTTCGCGCCCCATACTATGCTTAGGATATGACGCCCATTGAGCTAGATGCCCAAGCAAATGCGTGGATAACTTACCGGCTCGCACCCGCAGGAACGCCCGAGTACAACGCAAGCGCATGGGCGACCGACACAATTGACTACTTGTATGAAGATCCTGAAACGCTTTGGCTACTTATCTTGGCCGTGCACCGCAAGGACCAATCGCCTCGCGTTCAAGGGCCCCTGTCTGCGGGAATGGTCGAAGACTTGCTATCTATGCATGGCGATACGTTCATAGACCGTATAGAAACAGAAGCGCGGACTGACCCATCTTTTGCAAAGCTGCTCGGCGGCGTCTGGAAGCGCCAGATGAGCGATCAACTGTGGGCGCGAGTTCAAGCCGTGTGGGACTGCAGAGGGTGCGACGGAATACCGGAATGAATGCGGGCATTCGTGGTCATTAACTGCGCCCATGGATAGTTTCGGACTTCCCCAAAAGTCGGGTTTCTATGAGCAGGTCATTGGCGTCAAGTGGTTTTTGTCTTTTCCTTCATAGCGTCTTGGACTTTGCTGTTGTTTGTTAAGGTCGTTCCGCTTTGTTGCCTCTCCACCGTGTTTCTATTCGCACTTTGAGTGAGCCGTTCGTGGCTCTGTGACGGGTTGGGGTCAGACGGAGAAGTCGATGCTGCCAGTTTTCGGCCGGCCTTGCGAAGGCCCAACCCGACACGCAGTCACCGGGACGCGGGGTTTAGCAACAGGGAGCATGATTGGAATCCTCTGCATAGAACGGGACGTACGGCTCTTGCGTGATCCAGATGCGATGAAGCAGAACCGCGAGCTTGCGGGCGACGGCGACGATGGCACGATTGTGGGACTGCTTGCCTCCTCGCGAGGCCAGGTGCAGTCCCCACCGACGCAAGGTTGAGTCTCTTCCACGCGGACCAAGTACATGGTTGGCGCACTCGACCAGCAGACATCTGAGGTAGATGTTGCCAGCCTTGGTGATGCCAAGTTGCGGGTCACGGTCACCGGACTGGCTGCGTCTCGGCCGCAGGCCGAGATAGCAGCCCACATCCCGGCTTCGCTTGAAGCGTTCCTTGCTGCCCAGCGTCAGAACGTATGTCAGTGCCGTCAACTGGCCGACGCCGTAGACCTGGAGCAGTGCCTGCGTCTCCGGATACTCCGTCTCGGTGAGTCGCTTGATGGTGCGGTCATACTGCTGGATCTTCACCGTCATCGCAGCGATCTGTTCGAGAACCGGACCAAGCGCCTGAGCCAGACCTGGAGGAAGCACGGCCATGCACCGTTTGGCGAAACACAAGGTGGAAGAGGCCGGAAGCCGGTAGCCGCACGGCTTTGCCAGTCCACGTACTGAGTTCACCGCCGCCGTCCGCAGACGAACGATCAGGTTGCGGGCACGAATCAACGTCAGCGCCTCCTGTTGGGCAACCGTGCGATGCGAGATCGGTCGCAGGATCTCTGGATCCAGCCGGGCATAGCGAGCGATCTTCTCCGCATCCACCGTGTCACTCTTCCGGTCGCTGTGCGAGATCGCTCGCAGCTCGCGCACGTTGGCCACTATCACCTCGTGACCCAGCTCCCGGAGCTGTTCGCTGACCCAGATCGAATGCGTTCCCGTCTCCATCGCGACCCGTGCTCTGGGAACATCGGTAAACCACTTCTCGACTCCCGAGAGCGTCGTTCGAAACCGCCCCCGGTCCACCACTTCTCCATCTTCGTTGAGCGTGCAGTAATGGCTCCAGACATCCCCAAGATCGATCCCGATCGTCAGCCCAACCTTGGTGACGCTGTGTGGAACTTCCGCGATGAGGTGTTTCGATGGCTTTTTCATGGCAACAGTCTCTCCGATCCAAGAGACCTGCTCATCCCATTTTTCGGAAACTTCACCGGGTCAGCTTCGATCACGAGTCGAACTTGGTCAAAACCCCGTTTTTCGGGATCGTCCTATGAAAAGCCTCTGAGTGTCATTGAAAGTCTGGCTTCCACCACGATCGTGGGAGTCCATAGAAGATAACTTCACCAGGCCTTGGGCTGACGTGAACCTTATTGCTACAACGATTCTCTGCTTGGAATCCTTCTCTCAAAATCTGCTGGACAGACGCCGTGATGGCATTGCCGGAGTTGCAGTCCTCAAAAGCCACTCTTCCGGGTTCCTTCCCCATTCGTGGACCTTCCATGATGTGCACTGTGGCCACTCCAGGAGGTATTGCAACTTCTGCAAAACCTGTCTTCGAGATGAAAATGATGGTCTGAGAAAAGCTGTCGTCCCAAGAAATGATCACGTTTTGCTTCCCCATGGGTTCGCCTGATTTGGCATTCACGAGTCGGACATGGAGAGTGGAAGGCGAGATCGTTGCTATCCGTGCTTGCGGGGCCAACTCGGCCGATTTCTCGCGTAACGCCGCCTTCTCACCGCAGCCAACTCCCGCCAACAGCGCAACCAGGCTCAGAAGTGCCTTGCAGGATCTCATCTACATGAGCATATCGTTCATCAGGCATCGGTAGCTCCCGGAAAGTCGGGTTTTGAGCAAGTTCACCTGGCCAGAAGGTTCGGTGCGTCGAACTTGGTGAAAACCCCGTTTGTGATCGCCCAGACGTTATATTGTCAATATCGATGATGAACTCACGAGAAAAGAAGCGACTGGGAAGGATCGACGTATTCATCATCGTCCTCATTAGTGTTGTATGGACCGTGAACGTCTATAAGGTTGCGACGGCGGGTATACCCGTGCCGTATTCGCCGTGCCCCCCCGTGCCAATAACCACCGTCTTTCCATCGGCTTCTAGATTTCTGGCCAATTTGGCAACTACGGCAGCATCTGTACTCGTTGAATAAGAGTATGCGTCTCCGACACTTACCTGGGCTCTTCGCTTACTTTTCACCAACGTCGCACTAGTCGTGATGGCGGCAGAATCGCCCGCAAGAGCAGGTCCTCGGAGCACATTGCGCGGCAGCGCCGACGTGGCAGCGGGAAGACTGGTCTTGACTCCCGGTCCGAGAGACCCACGTGGCGGCAAAGACGCCGCCCCGAATGCAGCGATTGTGGCCACGGACGAGACCGCATCGCCAATCTTTCCCAGGCGCGCTGCTTCTCGGGCATCGCCACCCAGAGCGGTGGCTGCGAGGCTGTGCTGTTGTCGAGACCAGCGCCGGCAACTTCCAAGCCTGGCTCAAGCACCCCAGAATGTTTCCGAAGCTCCTCGGAACCTTCGCCGCCCAGACATTGGCCGAGCGGTACGACGCTGACCCCAGCGCGGCGGACTGGAGGAGGTTTGGACGGCTTCCCGGTTTCACCAATTGCAAACCCAAATACAGAAAGCCTGACGGCCTCTTCCCTTTCGTGCGCCTGCACAGCCACAGTGGACAACAGTACCCGATGGCGGAGGCCTTCGAGCAAGAGATAACGACGCTCTACGAGGCCCGCGAGCAGGAACACGAGGCGAGGCGTCTCGAAAGTTCTCTTTCTCCCCGAAGGGGACCGAGGTTATCGAACCTATCTCTTGAGCGATTCCGAAGCTCAACCAAGTACCAGGACCGCCCCGCCGCCGCCGACATCGCTTTCTGTGTCGCCGCTTTTGCCAATGGCATGACCGAGGACCGGATCGGATGTGCGCTTGAAGACGATTACCTCTCCCGCGATCCCAGCCCTTCCAAGCGAGCTGCCTACATCCGGAGAACCATGGAGAAGGCGAGGAGATGGGCCCAGCGATGAGCATCCGTGCATTTGCCCTTGTCATTTTTTCTCCTGCTTGTGAAATGACACTTCTAGTTTCTGAGCTGACTTTTGCTACTCGCGTCGTGAGGGGAAGCCGTCGAACAGGGAGGCTACCTTCCGGTTTGCCTTTCTATCTGCGTTCAGCGTGCCGCGCTCAAGACACCCCCGCCCTTCGGACGCACGCTCTCCTTCCAAGAATCCGCTGCGCGCCTCTCAGGAGGTGCGGACTCCTGCCCCCAGGCAAGCTGTGGTCCCCTTCCGCAGATTCCGTCCAGTCGCCGAGGGAGTGGGTCGCGACGGCACACCCGTTGGGCAAGCATGTACCGCAGACAGCGGACAAACCAAAAGAAACGGAGCTAAACACCATGTTCAACAAAGTCATCCTCATCGGCCGCCTCGGACAGAACGCAGAAGCCAAAACCGCTCAGAACAACAAAGAGTACGTCGTCCTCAACATCGCAACCCAGGAAAGCTGGAAGAACGACAAAGGCGAGTACGAAACCCGCACCGAATGGCATCGCGTCTTCGCCTGGAGAAATCTCTCGAAGTTCGCCAAGACTCTCCAGAAGGGGCAGCTCGTCACCCTGGAAGGCATTCTCCGGTATCGCGAGGTAGAGGATGAGGTCAAAGGGACCACCTTCAAGCACCGGATCGCCGAGATCCACGCCATCAGCATGAAGCGGCTCTCGAAGATCGAGGCCGCTGATGATCCAGCTGACGGAGCCGACGACGAGTAGTCGCCGGCTTTTAGGTGGATGAGACAGAGAAAGTCTCATCCACCATTTGTTGTCAAGATAGAGGCTGGCTGTGATATCGAGTAGACTCAGATCGTCTCGGTTGTCAGCGTTGTGGGTTCCCTCTTGTATGCATGCTGTCGCTACTACCCCGGCGGAACCGCAAGGTGCACATTTCGCTCTCTTCCCCCACGGCGCCAGCCTTCCCCGTAAATTTGGCGGGTCGGCTTCCGCATTGCGTCTTTCGAGGCCTGCTCAGCGTTCACTCACGTTACGGCCTGCATACTTGCCAAGTCACTTACATGACCCTCTACACCGGAGCTTCAGCCGCTTCGTTACCTCCACGACTGCTCCGATTGCTACCGGCTTGAGCGATCTTGCCGGGCGGGATTCGCACCCGCTGAGAAACCGTGCCTTCGCACGGCGCACAAATTTATGTACGTTTGCAGAGAGTCGATGTAATGTTCTCAATCGTTTAGCCGGACAGCGACAACGAATTGCGCTCTCCAAGAACGGCGCATTCTCTACTTAGATCTTGCTGATTACGAAAGGCTTAGGTGAACTGAATCCGCCTTAGCGTACGTTGCGTTCCGTTTCTTGAAGTGTCCCCTACTACAGCGGGGAGACGCCACCGGAAACCGCCGAGGAGCGGGCGTTTTGGGAGCGGGTCATGGCAAGAGAACGCGAGCAGATCATCCCAGGAGGAGGAAGACGATGAGGTTCGTCCCACATGAAGGGCGCGAGGCGCAGGCAACGGGAGCAAGAGGAAGCTGAGCAGCGGGCTCCCTCACCTAGAGCGCGGCGACTGAGGCGGGGAGAGATGGGGGGCTAATCCGCAGCCCTAGTGGCGCGCCGCCTTCGTCACTGGCTCCATTTTCACTCTGTCGTTATCGGCCTGAATCCCGAGGATGGTCGCTCGCAGGGCGTCCTCCAGCTTTCTCATGCAGTCGGCACAGAAATGAACCTCTTCCATCTCGCCGTGACTGCGAGCCGATTCGTTCGGCAGATAGTACCGAGGCATCTCTGCCATCGGGCCGTCTTGGTTGTGAATGCTCTTGGCCAGCAGGATGTTGTACCTCGCAGGTAATCCACACGCTTCGCATTTTCTGTCCATGCAATCAGTATGATGGCAGAACATGCCCCGTGTACAGGTCTCGATTCAACCCCTCACCCGAAATCCAGCGGACGCGCCTAGAGGCTCGCAGAGCCGAATTTCTGGCCGCAAAATGAGGTTAGCAAGCTAACATTCCGCCATGCTCGTTCCCTTATTGCTTCTCGCTCTAGCTGCACCTGCTCAATCAACTGCGCCTGCTCAATCACGCGCCCCCTATCCCGCCATGCTTTTCGGAGAAGACACCATCACGCTTATAGAACAGTGCAGACACGTAACGAAGGCACTCGACCCTTCCGCCGATTCTTCCACTACCTTCGAAGCACAATCCTGCGTTTCTTTCATTACTGGCGTTGTGGATGGAGCACAAATGGTCGCGAAGGGTGACCGTCGTCTGTTTCCAATCTGCCTTTCGTCAGGTGTCAGCGAGGCCCAACTGGCGAAGATCGTTGTGAAGTACGGGGACGACCACCCGGAGAAGCTCAACACCCCAAGCGCCTGGGTCGTCATGACTGCGTTGCAACAAGCCTTCCCCTGTCCCGCAAAGCCCTAGGGAGACTCTGCACAAGTTTTTACCCCGTGCTCTGATTGGATAAAGTTGTAGGTGGTAGGGGGCAGATTGCGATGCGGCAACAGAGTTTGGCGTCTCAGTGGAGCTTTGAGAAGTACGGTCGGAAGTCTCGGCGGGAGTTGTTTCTCGATGAGATGAATCAGGTGGTTCCCTGGGCCGAGTTTAGCCAATTTTGAAAGGTAGCGATGCAGGTCACATTCGATACGAACGTTTGGAACAGAATGGTTTTTCCTGATCGATGGAAGGACAGGCCTAATCATGCTGCCCTCGCGAAAATCAACAACGCTGTTCGAACCGGGCAAATTCAGGGGTTCATCTGCGAAAGTTTTGGGACCATAGAGGCCATCAAGCCGGCCGCCCGCGCAGAATTTCACGCCAATAAGAAACCGATCTTTAAAACGACGACTGAACGGCATGGTCCGAACCTCGTACATGTGACCATGACTTTCGAAACCGATCACGGCCTGCATCCTGGTCTCGGGGAACACTTCGACGAAGAACTGGACGAAGCATTGGCTATTGGGATGAAACTACTGTCTGCGCCATATCTGAACCAACCACTGCCCGATCGCTTTCGAAATAATCTCGACATATATCCTCCGGACTTCTTCGCGACGGCCGACTATAACGAACGTTTCGGTGATGTCGTCGGCGCCATCAACGCAAGAGGGGTCGGCGAGGGGGCGCTTGTCGCGCTCGGGAAACAAATCAACGATGCGCTCGGGAACAAGCGACCCGCTGGAGTAAGCGACCGCGAACTGATCCGAGCCGTTTACGACAATGTATGCGCCATCGGAACGAAGAAAGACAGGGAAGCGATCGAACAGGTCTTCGCGGAATCGTCTGATGGCGACATCGTGGCCGCGCATATCGCTTTTGGAAACGACTATCTCTGCTCGGACGACCGGGGAAAATCATCGATCGGCCCTTCGATCTTCGATGATGACAACCGCGCCTGGCTCGCAACGACCTATGGCGTCCACATCCGAAACGCGCAAGAACTTGCCGATTTTCTTTGAGATCGGTCGATAGGAGAAGAGTTAGCCTTTTAGCCACGCGGCGTAAGCAGTCATGTCGATGGCGGGAGCGGTGCCGATCTTCTGTAGCTTGGTTATTAGGTCGAGAAGAAACGACGTTACCGCTTTGTCGTGCTCGATGCTTGTCTGACAGTCCGCGCCCTCGCACCCAAAAGTCCCGTAGGCAGCAATGCAACCCAAATCCAGGCGACCATCTTTCTGGTCGTTCGCGAGCGCCTTGGTTAGATACTGGTCGGCTTCGTCAGATTTCCACCCATTCTCAAAGGCCAGAAATCCCGCCAGGATCGGCTGCGGCGTCGCCCGACGCAGGCCGTCAATCGTCATCACTTCCGCGCTCGTCCGGTGAAGCTTTCGCACGCTGGCGGCTTTGATCTGCGCGTACTCGATATATCCAGCATTCGCCTCCTGCTTTGATTCGAACACCGCGTAGACAGCCTCGGCGGGGATCACTTTACCGACGCCCTCGAGCTCGAAGATGAGAAAGGTGTATTGCCGGTCGTACAGCACGACGTCGATCTCCTGGCTGAAATCCCCCTTGCTGTCCATGATCGTCGCTTTATCGACTGCGTAGCGGCCGGGCAAATACGTTCTGAAAAGCTTGTGCCAAACCCGTTCGCTGCCATCGCCCTTCGCGCCGCTGTGGCCGATGGACTCACGCGCCGATTTCAGCTCTTGCGACACGCGGGCGTGCAGGTTCTTCATCAATACTGGAAGTTTCCAATCGCTACCGCTCATAGGATGATGTCCCTCCAATAAGGCGCGACAAGCGCAGCGCCGGCGGCCCTGCTGATCTGTTGTTTCGTGGCCTGCGTCAGCTCGTCCGAAAGGATATTGTTCGTGTTGGCCGGATCGACAAATCGCGCGTTGACGAAAGAGTCTTCCAGATACTGAAAAACAGTTCGGATGCGATCTGCAATCGAGAATGAAAAGGTCGATTCGAGCGCTCTGATGACGACCAGCTCTAGGTAGAAGGACGGGAAGTCGAGGCTCTTCTGGTTCCGCCATAGCTTCAACAGCTGCGTCTCTCGCTGTCGGCCGCCGGCGATTACGGTGTTGATATGCGTGTAGATGTTTGTCTTCGACCAGGTTCCGGTTTTGCGATTGATAATGCTGTGGTCCAAGCTGATGCCGTTCTGCCGCTTTGCCGGCACCAGGTCCACCGAGTAAGAACCGACCTTGATGTTCAGCGACACGTTTTGCCGCTTCGGAGAATAACCAGCATCGGTCAGCTTCCTAAAGAGCTTGTCGTGAATCTCCTGCAGAGATTCAATGGTTTCTTGCTCGAGCGATATGAAGAGGTCGATGTCGGTGCCACTGAAAACGGCCGTGCCTTTCATAAACGAGCCGCTTGGGTGCATGGTCAGCAAGCGCCCGTTGGCCCAAGTGTTGATGAGTGGGGCCAGGGTGGTTTGCACAGCGCGGACGGGGGACAGCGGCCCGTTGTCGACGTGCTCACGCACGAGAATGTCGTTCAGATATTCGTCTTCCGTCACCCATCTATATTGCGGTGCCGGGGGAGTGAGTAAAAGTGCGGAATAAAGTGAATTTGTAGCCATAGACGTTGAGACCTCGCAATCGCCTGGGTAAGGACGCTGGCAGGCCTCAATCGCGAGGCCTGCCAGCTGGTTTAGTTGGTCTTCTTCATGCGCACGAGGAAACAAAAGGCCTTTCGACCATGTTCCTCAGCCTTGATGACCTTCTTGGACCGCCAGTGCGTGAACTGCGGAACGCAGACCCACCGGAAGCCCGCCGGTGCCGGAAACGGCGTCGTGTCCGTTGCCATAGGGGAGGGCAGCTCTTTCTCCGGCGTTGAGGACGCCGGTTCCTGCCTGTCCTTTGTGGGTCGTGGGGTATTGCAGGAAACGTCCCGCTCGCATAAGCTGGGGGCGTAGTGTGAATCTGCAAAACCGCGGTAGCCGACAGGCTTATTGCTACCTGAGGCTCCGGTTGCACCCGGAGCCTCAGTCACGTTAACTCAAACCATAAGCAGCTCACTCCTCCGCTGATTAAAAAGCGTCATGCGGTAGCCTGCTGTCTCGTAAGAAACCTTGAACGTCTCCGCGATCATCAGTGCAGAAAGCTGTCCGTAGCGTTCTTCGAGTGCGACGAGACCGCGCGCCGGCATCAAGAGCGATGAGGCAAAAGCATTCGCCTGCCACTCGGTGTCTTCGTATGGTTTGTGATTGCTCAGGCCGCGATGAAATGCGGCCTGTTGGTTTGTCGGCATCTGCGCCAGCCGCACAAGCTGGTTGGTGTGAAGAAGAGTATGACCAAGTTCATGCGCGACGAAAAATGCCGCGCGCGGATGGTTTTGCTCAAGCCAGTTGTATGTGGTCTCTGACGCCAATACCTCAATGCAGTTTTTCAGGGAGTCGTAACGCGCGTAGCCCTCGGAGTTCTCCAAGGCAACCACGCCGCTGCGCAGGGGAATGTTTTTGCCAGCGTTTGTAATGCTGATTTCATGAAGGTCTTCAAACAGGCGGAGCGGATCGATGGCCTCCTCTGATCCAAACTCAAGCGCCTTGCGGACCTGGCCCGCAACACCTTCCAGCTTCTGGTGGCTGTATTTTTTGTCAGCTCTGACGCCGGCGAGCTTATTCATCGTCGTTTTCGCCTCTTTGTTCGTTCAAGATTATGCGAATGCTTTCTAGCTGCTGATCTGAAACGCCGCCGCGCGCCAGGCCAGCAACCAGCCCTCCAACAACATCCGCCTGCAGGGGACTGGCCCGTCGAATGTCGTACTCAATGATCCCTTTCTCCCTGTCAGCCGCTTCGATCAAGGCCTCTGCATCTGCTTTCAGGAATGTCGCCAGTTTAATTAGCCTTTCATTGGTGAACGGCTTGCGATTGCTTCTCTCAACGTCTGAGAGATACACAATCGAAACACCTAGTTCGCGGGCTACGTCGCCTAACGTCTTGTCGGCTTTCCGCCGCAGCCTCCGAAGCAGGTCACCGAATCTTTCAGCCATGGTGTTCCTCCTTTCACTACAAGATGCTTTCCTAAGCATCTTAGCTCAATTTAGCTCATAAGCTAAATAAATACAACGGGACATTTGGTATGATCTATTTATACGTTAAATGATTGATATTTACGTGTGATTTACTTGTGATTGTCATGGTAATGTATGATACTGACGTAAGAGGATATTCATATGGCTACCGCTGTTGCTCTTCCGAGACCAGATCTTGCCGCTCATCGTGAAGCCCTAACACTGCAGTGGCAGGAGCTTGTTAAACGTCTCACTGATATGGTCGGGCGTAAGCTCACGGCCTATATAGCGGGCGTGAAAGATGTTCGGGCACTCGACCGTTGGCTAGCTGGAGTTGAACCGTACGGTGATGTCGAAGCTCGTCTTCGCTTCGCGTATCAAGTTGCGCGGACATTAAACGAACACGATTCACCTCGGGTCGTTCAGGCATGGTTGACAGGGGTCAACCCGGAGCTGGGAGATAGAGTTCCATTACGTCTCTTGAAGGAGGGCAACTTGGACGAGATCGCACCTAAGGTTCTCGGAGCTGCCAGGGCCTTTATTGCGGGAGCCTAGTCGAATGTTGGATACGAAAACGCCCACCGCACCTCTCTTTCGACTTGGGCGCAAACCAGATCCATGGAGTCCGCCTGATTGGTCCCGCGCACAGCCCGATGGGACTTTTGGTAATCGCTTCGACGATCCGCAGGGCAACTATCGCGTTCTCTACGCTGCCACTCAGCGAGTCTCCTGTTTCGTTGAGACGCTTGCGCGATTTCGACCGGACATTTCCCTGATCGCTGAGCTGCAGGCGATTGCCGGGGAAGACGACTATGTGCCGCTGGGTACCGTGCCAAGCGATTGGTGCGAGCCGCGCATGATGGGCCAGGCTACGATCACGGGAAAATATGCCGACCTTTATGGTGCCAGCTGGGTGAGCCACCTACGTCATGAACTCGCCTCAGACTGCGTCGCACTGGGAATCAAAGATGTCGACGATTCCGTGCTCCAGCAAGGAGAGCCGCGGCGCCTCACGCAGCTTGCCTCGCTCAAGGTGAATGAGGCTGGGCTTGACGGCATCTATTATCGCTCTCGCTATGGGCATGATCTCGAAAACTGGGCTCTCTTTGAACCATTTGAGATCAGCTCCACCGAAACACCAATCGCAGTTCGACCAGATGACGTCGACCTGAAACAAGCTTGCAGGCTGCTCGGCCTTAAAATTGACAGAGCATAGTGGACACTCTCGGAAACATGTGCCTAGCTAGTGGCTCCGGATGGCTTCAGCAGTGCACGATACGTCAGATGCCCACGGCTTCCGAGCTCATTGATGAGGCTAGTTGCTTCCGCTGAAAGCTCAGCTTGGCCCAATCCAAAAATCGTCCTGAGGATATTATTCAGATCGACAGTCCACAGATCGACGTATTCGCGCTGCGCGAGCACGATCATCCGCGTGCAATCGAGGACGAGTTTGGGATAGGTCTCAGCCAGTCTGGATAGCCTGGACAAGGCCTCGAGAACGGGTTCGAAGCCGCCCTCCGCAAGCACCAGACTTGCATACAACCGGTCAAGGATCCAAGCCTCGTCGAAATAGGATGTATTGACCCACCAACCGAAGTTCGCAAATACCTTGCCGGATTTCAAGACGTTTTTGGAGGCTAGGATGTAATCCCAGAGCACCTTCAGGCGGGCAATGACCTCGTCAGCCACGGGCTCTTGGGCTTCCGACAATGATCGTCCAATATAGATAGACATCGATATCAAGGCGCTATCGCTGGCAGTCGCAAGGAATTCACTGAGGACAGAACCTGGGCTGAGGTCGAGCTTCCCCCACCAATACAGTTGCACAAGATGGTGGCTCAACATCGAGCTTGGGCGCTCCAGCAGATGACTCTTCCCTTGTTTCCGGGTGTCATCCCCGATCTGAATCGCGCCACGGTATTGACGCTCGATCAATCGGTACACATCGATGTATGCCTGATTCGCAGCCAAATAAGCACCCCAGGCTACATCTCGCAAGGTTTGCTGATCAGGCTGATCCGGAAAAATCCGGTCCACAGCACTGGCAACCCAGTCCGGCATGACCGCGCATAGGAACGGCAGCATCTCTCCGTAGATCAATCTCACGGAGAGAGATTTTTCCATGTCTGGATCGAGGTGCCGATCGAGGAACTGAGCTATCTCAGCAACCGCCTGAACGGAACTTCCCGCCGCCTTCAGTTGTTTGTTCAGCCATTCGATATAGTTCAGAGCAACACGAACCGCTCTGGGGCGAAGTGTATCTTAAGGAGTAGCTCCAAACGTCTTTCTCTTGCGAGGCATCGTCGCGGTAGTCGAGACACTCCGTTTCGTCATTTGCCAGAGTGTCGATCAATTGCCATGCCGTCTTCTGTTCAGAGAACGGCAACAGATCCTTCTGCAGCGCGTCCTCGAGGATGTCGATGATTGCAAAACGCGTCGGATGCCAGCCTGAATCGGGAGCATCCCAATAGCTTTCATTCGTCTCGGCCGCCACATCCAAGGGTTGTTCACATATCCACTCCGCCAAGTCGAGCAGAGGCCTCCAGGCGAGTGTGGATTGATTTCTTATCGCCTCTCGAAATCCCTGCAGCGCAGCGCGAACATATGTCGGCTGAAGCGTCTTGAAATCATCGAGGTTATCAAGGTAACGCTCCGGGTTCCCCGCAATTGCTTTCGTCAATTCTCCTGCTAGACCCTGGTGTGAGGGTCCGAAGGGGGCGCGCAATTCCGGCGACCAGGATTTCAAGAACGCGAGCAACTCATCGAAGGTCATCGACTGCAGCTCTTCATGGGAAGCGGGGCTTGAGGCCCCACGAGCCACGGCCCCGCCGCGAACGACTCGGTTCTCGAACTTTATTGCCTTGCCAAACTCCTTTTCCAATTCAGCGACCTGTTCGAGGCGCTCGGTGGGAAGGTGATCACGGATCGGTTCGAGACGCTCGAGCTTCCACTGACGAACAGCCCGCTCGATCTGTTCAGGGGACAATCCCCGCTCTGCGAGACGTTCCTTCTCAAGCCCTTTGTCGATAAATGCGAAAAGCAATTCCTGCTGGTTCTTTGTGAGCAGTGGGAAGTGGATGCGGGCGAGTTCGTTGAACTCCTGACGAAGGCCATAGTCATGGAAAAGTTCTGGATCGGTTAACTTCTGCGATGCGAGGATCAGGTCAAGTTGGGGATACTTCACAAGCAGGAAGAACTGGATCCGCTCGAATACTATGAAGGGTTGTCGCTGAAGAACTTGCAGTGCATCCTTCCACGCTCCGGCCGACGCCATAGATTCCGCAGACAGGAGTACACCGGAGATTAGAAGCTGCTTTGCCTCTTCCCGCGAATCTCCAAACTCGAGATGGGGCCGCCAACTATAGGAATAGTCCTCAACCGGCCGACGAGTCTTGCGGTCGTATGGATATTGCTGTGACAGGGCGAAAACCAGCTTTCTGGACAGAAGCTCCAGATAACTCATTCCCAAAAATTCTGTGAGTTCGGGACCATAGATACGGAGGATATTTCCATAGTCGAATGACCGAATCCGAGTCCGTGCTTCGTGGCGGTACTCGTGTCCTGAAGGAGCGATCGTTGTCGGCCGGGAGTCGGGGACGACCTCAAGGACAGAATCCAGCACTTTGAGAGATGCTTTTGCGTGGCCATCCCGAGCCAGCTTCAGCGCTACTTCTCCCGCACGCTCCATTCCAACGAACCCGCCACCGTGAGCGGTGCGCGCGACTGCGTCGGCGAGCTTGGCCGCTGATGCCGCCGGCATGCTGTTCGCTGCAATCAGGATGTCCTGAATCACGTAGGGATTCTCCGTGGTTGGAAAGCCCGCCATGATCTCTGCGACGAGGTCCGGTTTGAGAGCCGCCACACGTGACAAATACCGGCTAGCTGGCCATAGGTAATACCGAACCCAGTTATCTTCGTGCTCCGAACAAGGGAGTTCCGCGAAAAACTGTGCCTTGCGCAACGGTTCAATCCACTCAGGATTCTCAAGGCGATCGAAGAAATACCGCTGTTGCTCCGGATGTAGCATTCCAGCTATGGCACGTGCGACAAGTTCAGGAGTTGGCTTCACCCAGGATTTCATCCAAGCCCTCCATTCCTTCGTAGAAAGTGCGTTTGATGCCCAGAACGTAGTTCTCCAGTATCGCGAACTGCGAGTGCAGTTCCTTCTCGGCAGGTGTTGTCTGGTGGACTCCGAAATGCGCATACTGTTGGAACCATCTTCGTAGTTTGACCCATTCCCGAGACACAGGCCGCAGCAGTTCTGGACGCTTAGCCGCCTCCGGATTGCTTCCTACGAACATCTCCACTGCCTGCTCTTCCTGATTGATCGAACCGAGCCGATGCTCTTCCATCAACCGTTGGAGAAGTTTGACGAGATGACGAGAGATGGTCACGTCGTCGTAAACCGTCGCCTGCAACAGACTGGCTGGATCGACTCTCACGGCAGTATCGATCGCATCGAATCCTCCCTTTGCCCATTCGGGTTCAATCTCCTGAAGAACGCTGTTCGTATCGGCCCGTGGGCGCTTGGTGACATCTCGTAACTCCAGCAGTCCAGTACAGAGATCTCTGCCTGCATGGCATATCATCTGCGCTCGCCCAGGAATCGATAGGTCTGACAGGAGTCGTACCGCCAGGACGTAGGCCGCGTGAAGCGTGGCTGACTGCTCCTCAAGCCAAACCGCGATTTGTTCCTGTTCGGGTCTCATCTGCAATGTTGGAAGTTCTTCTACATGTTACCTACACAAACAGACTCGCCCCCCCTTTGAGAGCCTACAGTCCCAGGTTGTCGTTTACTGCGATCTCGATATCCTGTTCGGAGCCCAGATAGGGGTCACCACACCAAACGTAAAAAATCGTACGTTTGCGATTCGCCGATCGCCGACGCGCTGGATGAGCGAGTCGGCCTGAACTCAACTTCTGTTGTTTTCCCAATGGGAATGTGCCATTCTCCTGTTGGTAGCCAAAATGTCAGATGTGGTGATGCCAAATGTTCATGAAGACCAAGAAGGACGTGCAACCGGGGACGCTGGCCCTGATGGTGCTGAAAACGCTTGACGTGCTCGGACCCCAGCACGGGTACGGCATTGCCCGGCGGATCGAGCAGATCAGCGGCGACAAGCTCTTCGTTAACCAGGGCACTCTCTACCCGGTACTGCTGAGGCTGGAACAGGAGGGCGCGGTTGAGTCGGACTGGGGACCTTCTGAGAACAACCGGCGCGCCCGCTTTTATCGTCTGACGCGTGCGGGGCATAAGCTCCTCGAAGCCGAGAAGCGCGATTGGGAGCAAACCGCGGCGATCATTGCACGGTTCTTTGAAGTGAAAGCCGAGGATCTGGCATGAAGACTCTCAAGAGATTCCTGATCCGTCTGCGCAATCTTGTCACTGGCCGGCGCGGCGATCAGAGGCTGCGTGAAGAGTTGCAAGACTACGTGGCGCGCGAGGCGGAAGCCAATATACAGGCCGGAATGAGCGAGGAAGAGGCGCGGCGGCAGGCGCGGATGAAGCTTGGCGCCGCGGAGGCGATCCGAGAGCAGTACCACGCAGAGGAGGGATTGCCCTTGCTGGAATGTCTGGTGCAGGACACGCGATTTTCGCTGCGGCAGATGAGGCGTTCGCCGGGGTTCACGCTCGTCGTGGTGTTGACGATGGCACTGGGGATTGCGGCGACGACAACGATGTTCACGGTGGTGTATTCGACGCTGCTCAGGAGCTTGCCTTATCCACAGTCGGAGAGAATTGTCGCGATTCACGACACACGGATTGCCGGGCGGTCGGCTGGGGGGCTGATGACGGGTCCGCGATTCTATGACATTGAAGCGCGAAACCGGAGCTTCTCCAGTCTGGCAATCTTTTACTTCGACGAGAGCACCCTCATTGCGGGAAAGAAGTTGCCTATCTATGTGAAGGGAGCGGGAGCGAATGCAGGATTCTGGGATGTCTTCGACACAGCGCCGATGCTAGGGCGGGTATTCAATGCGAGAGACGACGTGCCCCATGCCCCGCGAACCGTGGTGTTGAGCTATCCCGGATGGCAGCGGCTTTTCGGAGGCGATCCGAACATAATCGGAGAACAGGTGAAGCTGGATCAGCAGACGGCGACGATTGTGGGCGTGATGCCGCAAGGTTTTTCTGCGCCGGGAGGCGTGGACCTCTGGCACGCGGCGCAGTTTACTCCGAATAACTGGGGCAATGATCGGGGCGACGGACTGCGGGACACCAATGTATTTGGGAGGTTGCGGTTGGGCGTGACCCTGGCGCAGGCTCAGGCCGATCTGGATCGGATCGGGGAGCAACTCAGGAGAGAGTATCCGTCGAGCGACGGCGCGTGGCAGTTCACGAGCGAGACGCTGCGCGAGGACCGGTACGGTCAGGTACAGTCGGCACTGGTGGTCTTGCTGATCGCGTCGGCGCTGCTGCTGCTGATCGCTTGCATCAATGTGGCCAACCTGCTCTTGTCTCGGGCGACAACTCGGCAGCGAGAGGTCGCTCTGCGGCGGGCGCTGGGTGCCTCGGGACGGCGCGTGGCTTTTCAGTTTTTTGTGGAGAGTGTGCTCCTTGCGTTGGCAGGCGGCGTTACGGGAATCCTCCTGGCATTCGTGCTGACTCGCATCGCCGCTACCAGCCTACCGGGAATTCTGGGGCGGCCGGGCACGATTCACATGGACGGGATTGTTATTGGGGTCGCTCTGCTGATCTCGGTGGCAACTGGAATCGTGTTCGGAGTGGTTCCGGTGCTGGAGACACGGAAGGTGCAGCTGCATTCGGCGCTCAAGCAGGGTGAGACACGCCTCGGAGGATCATCGGGCAATTGGTTGCGCAGCGTCCTGGTAGGGGTGCAGGTAGGTCTGTCTCTCGTGCTGCTGGTGGGTGCGTCGCTGCTGGCGGAGTCGCTGTGGAACTTGATGAAGCAGCCACTGGGATTTGAGCCGGAACACCTGCTGACGGTTCGGGTGGCGCTGCCGTGGAACACGAGGCCGGAAGCGGTACGCAATTTCTACAACGACGTGCAACAACGAATTGAAAATCTCCCTGGAGTAGAGGCTGCGGGACAGATCAGTTCACCACCGATGACCGACTTTCATGTGCGCGGCAGCTTCAACGCGGACTGGCTGCCGCAAGTTGCCAATCAGCCGGCAATCAGCGCGGAGAACCGGAATATCGCCGGAAATCTGCTGGTGGCGATCGGGACACCACTGCTAGCAGGGAGAGAGTTTTCCGCAGCGGACCAGGTCTCGACAGTGCCACCGGTACTGGTGAACGAGGCCTTGGTGCGGGAGTTTCTGCCGAAGGGAAATCCAATCGGACATCATCTGCTCCTGGATGGACAGGCGCACGAGATCGTGGGGGTGGTTGCTGATGTGCGAGGGGTATCAGGAGCGATCGCGGCGGAGCCTGGACCGGCTGTCTACTGGCCTGCGAACGCCAATGGCGGTTGGCATCGCTACTTTCTGGTGCGGACGAAGGTGCCGCCGGAACAAGTGGCACAGTCGATCCGCGAGCAGGTACACCAGTCAGACCCGCAGCAGTCGGTAGGCGAGATCGAGACGATGGATCAGCTACTAGGCGACGCTGTGGCGCAACCACGGCTGAACGCAGCGGTAGTTGCGTCATTTGCCGGGGTCGCATTGCTGCTGGCCTGCATTGGAATTTATGGAGTCGTCTCGTATCTTGCTGCGCAGCGCACGCAGGAGATTGGCGTCCGGATGGCACTCGGAGCGACACGGGGTGACATCACACGTTTTTTCGTGCGGCGGGCGATGGTCCCGGCAGCGATAGGCCTGGCGACCGGTACTGTGGTTTCGCTGGTGGCGAACAGGCTGTTACGCAGTCAGTTGTACGGGGTGCAACCGGATGATCTGCGGCTTTACCTTGCATCCCTGCTGGTCCTGCTGGCGCCCCTGCTGGTGGCTACCCTCAGGCCGGCGATACGCGCAGGGAAGACAGAGCCGATGGAAGCGCTGAGAACGGAGTGAATACAGGGCCATCGCTCTATCGGCATTTTGCGAAAACGAACGTTTACGCACGACCAGGAACCGAAGGCTAAAGCCCAGCAATTTGCGTTGCAGAAATGTATTGCACTTGGCTTTTGGTTGGCGATAGGTTTCCGCAACAAACCTAAACGTACGATTTTTGACGTTTGGTGTAGTGACCCCTTTTCCGGGATTTAACTGCATTGTCACTGCACTAAAATCCCGGACAGTTGCACTCAAAACCCGGACGAAGTTCCTGGTGAAGTTTGTCCGGGATATAAATACAAAAGTGACACTATCCTTTTTCCGCCCATCGGCTTCGGTCCGGGATTTGAGTACAAGCCGCTCGACGAATTCCGGGATTTAAGTGCTGCAAAACAGTCCTCCAGAACATATTCCGGGATTTAAGTGCCGCGCGACAGATGCGTAGCTTTGAGGCAGTCTGGCTCATGTCAAAGACTAGAAGTGTAGGCGCGGTCATTATCTGGGGAGGTCGCCACGCTTTTGTATAGCAGTCTCACAGTCCTAAATTATCGTTTACGGCAACGGCGAGGTCTTGCTCCGAACCAAGATATCGCTCCGTGGTTTGAATCGAGCTATGCCCAAGTAAGAACTTAATTTGTTCCAGATCGCCGCCATTCTTGCGACAGAGCTTCGCACATGTCCGGCGCAGATCGTGCGCACCGAAGTGTTCGATTCCAATCTGCTTTGCCGATTGCTCGACCACCGACCAAATCGCCCAATCGCCCAGCTCATCACCAATCAACTTCCCGCTTTTGGAGAGCGGTCGCAGCAAGCGGCCGTCCTCGATCTTGGCCGCGATCATCCAGGCGTCGATTCCGTGCTTGACCCAGAGTGGAATTGCCACGGTTCGGACTCGGCCGCCCTTGCCACAAAGATCGGGCAAGACCCATCGGCCTTCGCGCATCTCGATACCGTCAACGTCCAGACTGGCCAGCTCCTGCCGCCGCAGAGCGCAGCCCAGCAGTAACGCCAAAATCGCGTAGTCCCGCTTCCCTTTGATCTTGGAGCGGTCAGGGACCGTGAGCAGATCCTTGGCCTGTTCGCGCGTGAGCCAGTTCCCCACCCTGGTTCCCTTCTGGGAGAGGTTGGGAACGCCGGAGAGGTTGGCGGCTTCCTCCACGCCGATGATTCCATTGCGCTGCGCCTCGCCGATCAGCTTGCGCACGGCGGACAAACGAACGTTCACGGTCGACGCGCTCAGCTTCTTCTCCAGCATGGCGGCACGGTACTCCATCAAGAGAGCGCGCGATAACGGCTGCTGACGCGCCTCACACAAGGCGAAGACCTCATCCATCGCCTTGGCATAGTTGCGCTTCGAATGTTCAGACGCAACGGAGTTCAGCACCATCTCCCGCAACTCCTGGAACGCCGCCGCGCGGTCGAGCGGAGACGCATTCGCCGCGTGCATCAGCGCCAGCGAGGCGCTCATACCATTCCCCCGGCGCGGGTGCGAATGGTTTCATGAGGGCGATGAGTGTTCAAATTCCAATTTTGCAGCAGGCTGCTGCAAAATTGACCGGACCCAGCGATCTCTCGTTTCCTATTGATAGAAAACGCTTTATTCCCCATCGCTCGCCTCCCTCCGCAACGTCTCTATCTCGGTGCGGAGCTTGTTGACGACCTCCTGGAGATCCTCGACCGTGGGCAGCTCATCTTGAATTGGCGCCGGCAACTCGCGGGTTACCCGATAGGTGGACACCCCGATCGGCTGATTGATGTTCTCCAGAGCAAACTCCACCATAGGACCGCTCCGGCTTTCGCACAGCAGAACCCCGATGCTCGGCCCCTCGACCGGAGTTCGCATCGCGCGATTCACGGCAGCCAGGTAGAAGCTGAGCTTGCCCGCGTACTCGGGCTCGAAGTCACCGACCTTGAGCTCGAAGACAAAATAGCGGTGCAGACGGACGTGGTAGAAGAGCAGATCGATGTAGAAGGTTCGATCGTCCACGGTGAGCGGAACTTGGCTACCTACAAAGGAGAAACCGCGGCCAAGCTCCAGGAGAAGATCACGGAGATGGCTCAGGAGGCCATTTTCGATCTCGCGTTGGTGTTGAAGATGCAAAACGCTTCCTACTTAACTCGTACCGAGTACTGCTGACTCGCGCCAGGGAAGGCCTGCTTCTGTGGGTTCCTGAAGGGGATGCCTCGGACCATACGCGCATGCCCGCAACTCTCGATGATACGGCGGAGTTCCTGAAACGATGCGGTGTCATGCCACTGACGACTGAGAATCCTGGTCAATTATAAGAGCGACCTTGTGAAGCACAGCCCGCATGTTGGAAATCGCAAAGACGCAGCCACTGCTCGGAGAGACGGCAGAAGGCAAGGTCGCAAGGCCTACTAATTGCACTCAATTGCGCGATGAAGCTCCCGTGTTTCAGTCGGACTCGAACCCGCTGCTAGTCGTCCTTGTTCATTTTGTGGGTACAGCGGCTGCAAAAGCGAGAGCCGTCAGCGTCCTCGAAGCCGGAATCGTTTAGAGCGGTGAGGAGGAGGTCGTACGACATGTGTGCCTCATCTCCACGTAACCCATAGTGTTCTTGGACTGCGTCTATAAAATCATCAAACTCGATGAGCTCTTCGCCGCAAAGGCAATCTCTCGCGACTTCGAAGTATCGAGCAAGCTCATGAAGGTCGATACTGCGATCCTCCAGCTGTTCCTCAAATTCGTTCCAATCGGAGGGAGGCGTTGCGCGTATTTCGCTGTCTGACTGTGCAACAATGTCGTCCCAGTCTCCTTGACCGTGCATGCGAGCTAGTTTCAGCGCCTCAGGTCGTCCTCGCAATAACGCCTCGATAGCCCATTCCAGCTTGCGCGAGTCATCAGCTGGCCAACGCGCCGCTACTTGATACTCCTTGTCGCACTCCGCGAGGAACTCGCGATCTTGCAGCAGCGTGTCTAACGCGTCTGAGCGTACACTTGCGTCCGAGATTTTCTTAAGCATCCATTCCACAAGGTAAGAAGGCGGTTCTTCCTTGAAAGCTCGTTGATAGATAAACGCCAAGCTCGATTCAGAAATCTGTGCGTGCTTCGGAGGCGCTTGGCCCGTTACTGGGCGCGTTATTTCATTTCGAACTCCCTCGGCTAAGACATCGGCTTCCGCCAACGAGTTGGACATGGCCTCGAATTTGCTGACGAGTTCTTTGGGTATAGACGACCGATACAGGTCCTGACGTGAAAGCCGAGCCCACGCATCCTGAAGCAAGCTTCGGATCTGAACTTCACATCCAACATTCAGCGAACGCTTCCCGACAGCAACCGGGTATCGTGTCAGAATGTGGATCGCACGGTACCCAGTGAAAACGGGCTTGGCGATGTAGTCTCGCCGTTCAACTTTCAGTCCCTGCGCCTCCAGGCTTTGTTGCACAAGGTCTGCAGCCCGATGTACGTCCTGCAGGTTATTGCAGACCATCCTCATGCCAAGGAAATCCTCGCACCGCTCAAACATCTCGTGAGGAGTCCAGCGTCTCTGTCTAGCGGTACGCTCGACGCTGGCTTTGGGCTTGACACGTTGTTCGTCCAGTCGTCCCCGAACCAGCTCTGGCGAACCAAGCGCGGCGAGAGCTTTCACCACTGTACCCCGTACTTGACGCTCCGCAATCAGAGCGAGTTCGGCAGCGTCGTCGTAGCTCATCGACGGATTATCTGCTTTGGAACTGATTGGCCTGGCCATGTCGCTTCTCGGCTAATCTTCCAACGCCGTGTGGTCCCCTCGGCGCGCTGCCGCAAATTGGTCCCTTACCGCTGCGATCGCGTAGTCTTCGGCAGCATCAAGACCCGCAGCCTGAGCTTCTTCCCGACTGGAGAGCGTATTTTGAAGAACCCGCGCAGTTTTCGAGTAGTCGATAACGGAATAGGTAAATCTGCCGTCGGTCGTTGGTGAAATCGTAAGGGCGAGAGGGCAAGTGGCGTTGATGTACGAGGTCCTGCGTGCTGTCGTCATGATTTAACTTTAGCCTCTTCTGGGAGAAACGACGAAGATTTGTAACGCGAGTCGCAACGGTTCAACATTTCCCTCGACCTAGCGGTGCTGATCCTGTACTGTAGCCTGATTGCATGCTTCTGGCAGAGATCAACGGTAAGTCGTGTCCCGAAGTAGAGGGCCTTGAGGACCTAATTACTTCTGCTGTGTTCGGCCAATTGCGCCTGATCGATCCACCTAGGTTCTGGCCAGAGCTGTTTGGTCGGGCAAAGACGGTCGAGACACCAGGGCGCTCTCTCTCAGACGTACTCCTCAGTTTGAATACTGATCCTTCCCTTTATACCCAGATAGAGATCCGGTTCTGGAGGTCTCTCTTCGACTACGGAGAACCCGACATGCTTGTTCACTTCACAGGCAATACGGTCCCTCCTTTGATGGTGCTGATCGAGGTAAAACTAAACTCCGGCAAGAGTGGCTTCGGTGAGCGGGATCAGCTCGCTCGATATCTCTCTCTATTGGATGATCCACGGTGCGTGCCAGAGTGGTCATGTGATGTTCACAGACGAGTTCTCCTGTATCTAACGAGAAGTTTTGCCGCAGACGACCTGAATGAAAGCGTCACGGCTTCGAAGGTCGTCGACGCTAGAGGAAGAATGTTCGGTCTGGAATGGAATGACATATTAGAGGTCGCCAACGCACAGAGACTTGGAGATGACCTCCTCGGAGAAGTCGCCGATTTCTTAATGCGACGGGGATTTGAAAAGTTTGCTGGATTCGATGTGGCTGCACTCAGCACTATCCCAAGTGGAAACTTCTACCAGACCAACTATTTCACGGACACTCTAAGCTTCGACTGTACGGACAGGGACGCCTTTTATGGAAATTAGTCCAGGTTCACAGATAGTCCTCGCAATGAAATCGATAGTGAAAATGCATTCCGACTGCATCAAGCTGTTCGAGGACCTCGACAAATCAATGCTCGGCTTCAAGTCCTTCTACAACAATGTTGTGACGCTCGAACTTGGCAGTTCCATGAGTGCACGGCGCTATTTGGCCGAAGGTCTGATCAGACTATATTTCCGCCCAGGGGACGAAAATGAGTTTCTAAGCGTAAACATCTGCTTCTACGACCTCAACGACCCCAGATTTGTCGAGCCGATCTTCGTGGTTGCAAGAATCACTTACGAGCCTATGGCAGTTGATCAAAGGGAAAAGCTAAAACGCGGGTGGGACCCTTGGTATGCGTTTCTATCCTGGATTCCCGAGCGAAGATACGGAGAGGCCGTCACCATTCAACGTCCTAAGAAGCGGGACACGATCGAGACGATCACGGTTGCAGCAGCCCCACTATTCACGATCAGAACCCTTGAATCAGCCGTCGCTCTCATTGATTTAGTAGGAAGACCCTAATGAAGTGGTTGTCATTTATGGCGGTCTTCCGGCGTCGGTGGACTGTGTCAATCTGTCAGCTTTTTTATTCTCTTAAGCGGGTTCGCCGCGACCCTCACCCTCTGGCTTCGCTCGTATTTCTTCCGCTGCTAAGCACCGAATCTGCACGCTTCCCTTTGTGCTGCTGGTCATGTAAGTTGTTATAATGAGATGGTTTAATGGAGACCGGTGAGCGAACGAGGCAAGGGTTTGGAGACGGACGGGAGCTCTTCCAACAGCGTGCGCGTGAAGCTCTTCCGTTGCTAGTCCGACAGGCGAAAGCGGGTCAAACGATCTACTATTCGGACCTCGCCGCTGAAATGAAAATGCCGAATGCCCGTAATCTGAACTTCGTCTTGGGAGCGCTGGGCGGTGAACTGGAACAACTCTCAAATCGTTGGGATAAGGGTAAAATTCCCGCTCTTCAGTGCCTCGTAATTAATCGTCAGGATGGAACTCCTGGGAACGGGATCGGATGGTTCGTCCGGGACAAGGGAGAGTTCAAGAAGCTTTCTCCTCCGGAGAAGCAGCGCATCGTCGATGCGATGCTGACAAATGTGTTTAGTTATTCAAACTGGGATGCTGTGTTGCAGCAGTATCGCCTCGCTCCGCTCCGGCTAGCCTCAACGGAGTCTCTAGAAAAAGAGGCTCGCAGTTCCATCTTGCGCTATGGTGTTGGAGGTGAGGGAGAGGCGCATGAGGCGATGAAGCGGTTCGTTGCCTCTCATCCAGGCCTGTTCGACTTACCGACAAAGTTGAGAGGCGAGATGGAGCATCCTTTCGCTTCCGCCGATTGCCTCGACGTGCTCTTCAGGAACGGGTCTGAGTGGGTCGGAGTTGAGGTCAAGGGGCCGATCTCCGACGATCTTGATCTCAACCGTGGGCTCTTTCAATGCGTTAAGTATCAAGCGCTTTTAGAAGCGGAGCAGAAGCTCCTGCAACAAGGAGTGAACTGCCGGATGGTCCTGGCCATATGCCGACCACTGCCGGCGACACTAAACCCTCGGCGTTTGGTGTTAAACGTCGCAGTCCAGCAAATCGCCTTTCCGGAGAGTTAATGGCACTTCACTTCAACCTGCTCTTGAACGAAGCAGGCGTATTACTTCCAAGCGTCCGTTTACTTCGACACGCGGACACAAGTGCGCAAAAGGGACGAACTCCGTTTGAACTGTGGAGGGACGATCGGCCAGCATTTGACCTGTATCAGTCCATCCAATCCATTCGCAACCGTTCCCGTCTTCAGGACGCTTCCTTTTGGGCGGCATTCGGAGGTACATCGCGCGGGGATACGGTCTTTTTAGGCCTTTATTCAAGTCAGTACGCTGGTGTTCTGGAGAACGACTTCCCCCATCCCCATAACGCAGGAGTCGACCGGGCTGGAGAATGTGACCACTACATTCTCGAACCGTCGCCGCTGCTCAGCGAGTTTGCAGGCCGCCTTTACGTCGAATGGGGAGAGGGTAAGCTGTCATGGATCCAACGCCCTGTGTTGCGGAACAAAGCCGTCCTTGAATTGCGTCGTGATCTGGTTGATCCTCCTTTCCCGGGCTATATCGATTTCATAGAACCACTATCGCGTCTGGAAGCCCTACCGCAAGCATGGCGTGATGCTCTACGCATTGCAAAAGGTGTTTACTTGCTGACGTGTGTTCGCACAAAGGAGCAGTACGTTGGAAAAGCTGACGGAGGTGATGGCTTCCTCGGGCGGTGGCGCGACTACATAGCGAATGGTCATGGAGGCAATGTTGGACTTCTCCGCAGGGAGCCCAGCGACTACCAAGTTTCGATCCTGGAGACTGCAGGATCTGCAGCTACCCCGAACGACATCTTGAAAATGGAAGAACGGTGGAAAAAGAAATTGCGGAGTAAAGAGATGGGCCTGAACCACTAAAGCCGTTCTTTCATCTCTACGACCCGCCGTCGTGCCTGTGCGATTCGTGAAAGGCGCTCCTTGCGATCCAAACTCCCATTTTTTCGAGCGGCAGATCCATCGGGCGGCTGTTCTCGGGATCTTGCAGTGCAACTTCGGAGATGTGGCGTTTGAAATCCTTCGGCCCTTCGCATACCCGCTGAAAGTTCATAAGGAGAACACAGAATTCCTGCCCTGGAACCTTGCCGCATCGCTCCAGACCCACTCTTCCCAAGGGCACGATTCTGATGACCTGGCTCTTCGTCCCGATAGCCTTTATAAGGGTGAACTGGGCGTTGCTGTACTCGCTGCCGACCTTCAGAACCCCGATGAGTCCAGCCAACCTGCTTTCGAGTTCGTCGAATTCTAAGAAATCTGTCAGGTCATTGCGCCAGTTACCGAACTCCACGGCTGTTGCTATTTTCTCGCCTGTAAAATCACCTGTCAGAATCTCGGCTTACACGTCTTTAGTCGTTGTTAGGCAGTCCCCAGCGACATGTAAGTTGTTGAAAGTAGATGTTATAGATAGATTGACACGGTGGGTCAGCGAACATCGTAAGCCGCATGTGTTCAACAGGTTACGGGGATCAGGCTTTTTCGTTCACCTGCAAAATCACCTGAAAATTTCAGATTGCTTCCGATTTTTGTCTAGCGGTCATTCGGGACGCCGAAGTGAGCTACCTCAAAGAGTGACTCGGGGATTTCTCTCCCACTTAGAGGTTGCACACGCTGCGAACGCTGTGACACACGAGTCTTGGGTTTCCAGAAATCACTGGTCATCGGCGAATTCCTCTTCAGGCACGTCAAAAAGTTGCGGCAGGCGTAGAATATGTTTATCTCACCTAGGGCTGTATGTGTGCGGGCGGCGCCATCCTCGCAAGACGTACTCCCGCGACCCAGCGATCCTTCTTCGACAAGCGGCAGCTTCTAAAAGAAGAACCTGCATTTCACCCGCGAACTCAGCAGAATTTAGTCTGAACGCCGCAAAGAACGTGGAGGCTAACGTGCGCTCAGAACTCATCTTTCGTGCCAGGGAAACGGTCGATAACAAGTACAAGTTGTGTCAAACAGCCTCAAAGGCAACTCGCCGACTACATATCGACGCGACAAACACTTCAGACACCATCAACGATGCCTTTACGCGGATAGCTGGCGGTGATGACTCTTCCATACCGGCGAATCCTGTTCTTGCGTCGTCGTAGCGAGCATAGTCAGGAAACTTGCACCCTTATCTTTCCCGGGGTTAACTGCAGTTGGCCGCAGAATGCTCGTATAGAGCGTATTGTTAGCTCAATATTGGTCTTAAGCTCCTCGCCTTCAGCCATCCATTGCTTTGCTCGAGACGAGCGTCACTTAGCGAAGCAAAGATTCGGTATTGGGGGTTAAGGAATGAACTCATCGCGCTTTAGCTGGCCGACTGGACTTCCGAGGCTGCTGGGCTTTTCTCGAAAGTGCCCACTCTGTACCTCAATCGAGTTTACGAATGCGGAGTTCCATTCTCTCGACCGCGCCTTGTCTCTGCTCGCGTTACATCCGATTCGCTGTGTAAATTGCTGGCGAAGGTACTACGGCTTCTGGAAGACGAATAAAGCCACCACATAACGGCCATATTTTCCGGTGGCACTGCAACTTGCAGTAAAGGAGAAATATGAACGATGCCCGATCTCCATCCGGTGACACATCGAATGACGTTCTATTTCGGTTCGAAGCGATGCACCTCACGGATTCTTTGAACTACCGAATCATCGCGCAAAGTGAAGGCGAAGTACGAGATATTGAGAATGCGCCTGCCATTAGCATGAGCTATTTCATCACTGAGTCAAACCAGACGAAATTGCTAACAACCCTGAGCATCTACAGCCAAAGAGGCGAAACCAGCGATCAGGTACGTCTTCTTTATATGAATGATGTGGCCTTTTCCGTATGGAAAGCTATGGGGAAGGAACCGAAGGTTATCGGCTCACAACATCGACCACCATCGACGGCCCTGCTCACGTTTGGCATCCCATTCAGCGATTAAAGATGAGGCCAAACGCAGAGACGGACTTTGGGCCGGAATGATGTCTTTGCTTGAGCCTGGTCAGATCCGTCAACTAGGCGTTTGAGTCCAGCGCGCTAACTCCATTGCCGACAGATGACATCCCGAGCTGAGAGCTACTCCTCGCAGAGCACCGAGAAGGGATTTCTTTTGCCGTCGCCTGTAACCTGAGATACAAGTGCAATCCTGTCGGCGTTGAACGGGCTCACAATATAGTCGCCCAATTCAGGAATTACCGCGCCCATACTAGTGTGCTTTTTCAGGCCGTCCGATGAAGAGGGTCCTTTAGTTGACTGTCACGGTGAGAGTCGCTGAGTGAACGAGTAAGCCAGCGGTTGCCGTTATCGTAACTGCCGATGTAACGGGTGATTTAGCCGTCGAGGCGGGACTATTGCTGCTCGTGCATCCGCTCAGGAAAAATAGGCTAACTGTACCCACGGCAACGAGCTCAAATACATAGTGCCGCTGGCGTTTCCTCATTCCGAGCCAGAAGACAACGAACGCAACGGAAGTTACCGGCCCAAAAGGCAGCAATGTTGGCCTTGTGCTGCGCGCAGTAGCACTGGCTGTGAGTGTCAAGGTTGTCGTCGTCGACGGGCCGAGCGGGTTTACGGTCGCGGGCGAAAAAATACACGACAGGCCTGCGGGTAATCCAGAGCATGTGAACGACACTGGCTGATTAAAGCCGTTTATTGAGGCCAAAGTGACCGTGGTCGGCGCAGATTGCCCTTTGGTTAACTGCAAAGCAGCAGAACTAAGCGAGAGCGTGAAATCGGACGGTGGCAGATTGATCGTATAAACGGCAGACACAACGCTACTCAGCGAGTAACCGGGTGCAATAGCAATGGCGTTGAGGGTTTGACTCTTGCCCACGCTGACTGGCTGAAAATACGAAAGCCTGGTGCCGGAGTCGATAGCTGGTACGCTGCCATCGGTTGTGTAATAAATACCGGCTCCCGGTGTCGTGTCGGAGATAGCCACCTGCTGGCTTGAGGTGTAAGTCCCTCCGACAGGCGAGAAGACAGGCGTTGCGGTGATGCCCAGAGCCGTAACATTCTCTGTAATTGAGGCGGTATTGGAAGCATATTTCAGCCCGACGCTGGAGTATCTAACACCTATCGTATCTGCCCCGGCAGGCAGCGAACTTGTCGTCCAAGTCCCGAGGCCTGTGCTATCAAGATTGACAAGCGACTCCTGACTGCTACCTAAGTTGAAGGTGATAAAACCCGGAATGCCGTTCCCTAAAGAATCGTGGACGGAAACCGTAAAAGTCACAGGCATGCCATAGGTCACTGGGTTTGCGCTTGAAGTTACATTCACCACAGAGGGGAGCGGTGTAATCGTCTCTGTTGTAGATCCGTCGCTGGGTGCGTTGTTCGCATCGCCCAAATAGTAGGCGAAAACTACATCCGGACCGCTTGGCAAAGCATTCATAGTGTAGGTAGCGGATCCAGTCGCGTCCAATGGGAGGTTTATTCTTTGATGTCCGTTAACACTAATGCCTATGGTCCCGGACGGCGTATTGCTTCCCGAAGTCGCCTTCACCTGGACCGTAAAAACCACTGGGCTGCTGTTGACCTGAGGGTTAATGTTTGCCGTTACAGTGGTAATCGTAAGCGGGAGCTGCCTCATTTCGTTGGCATTGAACTTCGTTACAAAAACGCCGGAGGTCAGGGCGGGAGTGCTCTGAAAGGCGCCAAGGGTAGTCGGGAAGTCAGTGGAAACGGTCCCGCCATCGACGTAAGCGTTCCCTGCACTATCTAGGGCAATACCCTTGGCGCAGTCGCAGGCTTCGCCACTTAAATCACCACTACCACCCAAATACGTTGAATAGAGCAGTTGCGTCCCCGTGCTATTCAGTTTGGTCAGGAAGGATCCGTAATCTCCCGAGTTGAGCCATGGAATGTTTGCCGTCTCCAGGGCGCCGAGGGTCGTAGGAAAGTTCGTCGAATCAGAGCTCCCGACTATGAACGCATTTCCGAGCGAGTCTACCGCGATTCCGAGACCGTTGTCCTCGCCACCTGCCCCCGGTGAATTGTCACTGCTGCCACCCAAAAGAGTGGAATAGACCAGCGCAGTTCCTGTCGTATTGACCTTGGTCACAAAGGCGTTCTGACTTTGGGCTGCGAGAACCGACTGGAACGCACCGGGTGTCGTGGGGAAATCGCCGGACACCGTGAACCCAGTTAGATATGCATTGCCGGACGAATCCAGGCTCAGTGCGTTCACCGCGTCCTCGCGGCTACCTCCTAGATAAGTTGAATACACGAGGCTCGTTCCGGAATTATTCATCTTCGTCAGAAAGCCTGTGAAGCCCAATCCTGCCTTGTTTGCCAGTTGGAACGCATTTGAAGTTGTTGGGAAATCGGTAGAGTCCGTTGCGCCCGCAATGTAGGAGTTCCCTTGCGTGTCCAGAGCAATTCCGGCCGGGTTCTCTTGAGTGCTGCCTCCCAAGTAGGTGGAGTAGACCAATGCTGTTCCCGTGGGGTTGATCTTCGTGACGAAACCGGAGACGTTCGATGTAGTTGCTTTGTTTACAGTCTGAAAAGCGCCGGGGGTGGTCGGGAAATCGATTGACCCGGTCGTTCCCGTTACATAGACATCGCCCGCCGCGTCTACCGCAATCGCTACCGCTTTATCCTGAGGGACCGTCGTGAAAGGGTTATTTGGATTACCGACGCTCCCACCCAGATAGGTCGAGTACACAAGCGCAGTGCCGGTACTATTCAGCTTTGTAACAAAGCCCGTAAATCCAGAACCTGTTTTATTTTTTGTTTGAAGGGCGCCAGCGGTGACAGGGAAGTCGAGAGAACCAGTCTGTCCCGCTATATAAGCGTTCCCCTGTGCGTCGACTGCAATTGCATATGCTTCATCCACGTTGCTGCCACTGATGTATGTCGAATAGACCAGCGCAGTGCCTGCGCTGTTGAACTTGGTGATGAAGGCGCTGTATACGTTACTGGGCTTGGCGACACTTGTCGGTTGAAAGGCGCCGGTGGTTGTGGGAAGGCCAAGTTCAGACCAGCCGGTTACATACGCGCTGCCGGTTGAGTCCACTGCGATCGCCGTCGCTGCGCCCACCGTCCCGAGGTAGGTCGAATACGTGAGTATTGGATCGATGACAAGAGGTTTCGTGTGGTCGTAACTGCCGAGGTGAAAACTTACAGTGTTCCGGGATGCAAGCCGGAACGTTCCTTGGATTTTTCGTCTTCTGTTTCCATCGACGATCTGGTAGATCACAGGCCGGTGGAAGCTGATCTCGCCATTCTCTGCAATGATAGTGAGATTGCCTTCGTGATCAAGGCCTAATCTTCGTGCTCCATCAAAATGCACCCGGATCGGCCCCGGATCGGCCCCGGGTGCCACTTCAAAGTCAAATTCGAGTCGCTCGTGATTGCCGTAATAGACCAGATTGACGCCGGGATACACGTTGGCGTATTTCACCCGTTCGAAGGTGCTCACTCCTGAGTGCCATTTCGCCGGATCGTTCCCCATAAAATAGTTCACTTTGCCGGGCAAGCGACTGTCACCGCTCAGAGTTGCATTCGTTTGGGCATCGACCAGCTGCATCCGGATGATGTCTGTCATAAGGTCATGGCTTTGCACTCGTTCAGAATGGGCTGTGTTCAATTGCCGTGGTGCCGCAGGCCCGGGAATTTTCTTCGTTAGTGCGAGGATCGCATCCTTGTCGCTGAAGAAAAGCGAGTAGCCAACGCCGCGGGACAAGAACTTAATCCGCGGGTCGGTTTGCCCTTGATTGCTCTCGAAGTCCAGGGGAAGCACGCGATAGTTTTTGGCTATTTGTAGCTTGGTGGGCGCCTGTTCTGAAGAGGCAGGCCGGGCGATAGCTGAGGGCCCTGACATCAAACCCACAGCGGCGACTAGAAAGGGGACCGATCTACGCACACTCAGAGAAAAACGCGAAGCAGAAAAAGACATACAATCCCCGCCCAATAGACTTCCGCAAGACCTTAGTTCGAAGGCCAGTAAATACTAAATCCTACTGTCGATTTTCGTTTCGTAATCTTACCCTTTGGGTTAGGTCGATAGAGGGGTGTGAAGGAGATGAGGTTTGTCGGGCAAGTTGCTGAAATCCTAAATCGCCGGTCGAAACCTCGTCTTATGCGTTGTTGGTCGTTGTTTGGCAGTCTCCAGCGACCTGTAAGTCTGAAAAGCGGGGGCTAACGTAATGTCTGCGAAGCCCATCTCCCCGTCATTACGCACTTTCACGTGCGCAACGAACCCTACATATCGTGTATGGTGCGGTTGATGTCAATGAGGTCCTTGATGGTAAATCCCTCGCTAAGCTGGCTCATCTTCTTAAGGATGAGATCGCGCAGGTGTGGGGCTTGTGTCTTGTCGGCCATTGATAAAGCTCGGCGGAGATCGTCGGCCTGAAGATCGGAGCAACATGCAGGTGTGCCCGGTTGCTGTCGCCACGACTCAGCGATCGTGCCGGCATCGATACCATCAAAGCCAATGGTGTCGATCAAATCGATCACGATCTTCTTGGCACGCGGGTCATCCCCTGATACTGGAAGCGCGATCCGGCCTTCGATGCCATCAGGCATTCCTTTTGTGGTAAGGCTGTGGGCCACGATCGTGTTGAAAGCCTTCACCACCGGCCTGCCGAGTTGCTGCGAGACCCACTGACTTTCGGGCATCCCGCTTTCGATCTCCGCGATTGCGTCCTCGCGCATGCTGGGATAGTAGTTTCCCGCATCGACAACGATGACGTCAGGAGAAACCTCACCGAACAGGTCCTTCGGCAGAACGAGAACGTTCCTTTCAGGGATTGCGATGATGACGATGTCTACATCTTTCACGGCCTCGGCAACAGTGACAGCCGACGCACCTGCTTCATCCGCAATCGACGAAATCGTGTCCGGCTCTCTCGAATTCGCAACAAAGACGCTATGTCCTATGGCACTCAGCTTGCGCGCGAGGCTAGATCCAATCTGACCTACCCCGATAATTCCGATTCTCATCTTCGCTCCTTGGTGACTTCCGTCCCTTATTGTTACGGACAGCTGAGATAATCGCTAGAACCCACTTAAAAGTAAGCAGCACACGAAAAGGATACTTATGGGTCACGAACGCAACTGGATGTGTGAAGACCCCAGCCACCGCGCGGCCTATGCGGCCACTGCGAGCGAGGCACTCCGCTGCGTCGAGGGGAAGTGGAAGATCGTCATCCTATGCCAGATGTTTGCCCTCGGTACGTTGCGTTTCTCTGAGTTGGAGCGGCTGGTCGCCGGCGTCACCCAAAAGATGTTAATCCAGCAGCTCAAAGAACTGGAAAAGGACGGCATCGTGGAGCGCACCGTCTATCCGCAGGTTCCGCCGAAGGTGGAATATTCGCTTACAGAGGTGGGCCGTGCCCTCGGGCCTGCCATGGCAGCTCTGCTGGACTGGGCCGAGATGCGTCGCAACCATCCAAGCAAAACCCCAGCGAAGGATGAGTCGTAGAGGCCACCGCATTGATGGGCCAACCTGTAGCGGAAGGACAAAGCCAACCTGCTTTCGAGTTCGTCGAATTCTAAGAAATCTGCCGGGTCCTTGCGCCAGTTACCGAACTCCACGGGCTGTTGCTATTTTTCTCGCCTGCAAAATCACCTGCTATAATCCCGTCTTACACGTCTTTGGTCGTTGTTTGGCAGTCTCCAGCGACCTGTAAGTTATTGAAAGTACAAGTTATAGATAGATTGACACGGTAGAGGTCAGCGGTTCGAATCCGCTCGTGCCTACCATTTCTCCAACCGAAACAAGTAGTCCTGCAATCGCCATACAACCCCATCTCAGCGTCTCCGTGCCGCAACTAAGGGTGCGTCGGATGCTCGCCGTAAAACTTCCAGCTTGTCTTGAAATCGCTCGTAAGCTTCTGACGCTCGAGATCCGCGCGCAGTATCTCGACCGACATCGAGTTCTCATGCAGCACGGCGTCGGCGAACTCACGATCCGTCATCTTCTTCGATTCGACCAGTTCCTTGTGCAACGCCCGGAACTGCAGAGCTCCCATCAGATACGCGATCTGATACAGCGGCCCCACCGACCCATCGAAAGAGCGCCTCACTTCCCCCGCTGCATTGTCGGGCTCAAAGCCGACATTGTCGATTAGCGACTGCACACATTGCTGCGGCGTCCACTTGCCCAAATGAAAATTCATCGTGAAGATCACCCGCGCCGAGCGGTGCATCCGCCACACCAGCGCCCCCACACGCTCCTCCGGCGTCTTGTTGTACCCCTTGTCCCACAGCAGCATCTCCCACCAGAAGGCATTCCCTTCGTGCCAGAATGGCGTCGAGAAAGTCCGCCGATACGGGTTGTAACGCGTGCCCATATAAAACTGCAGAAAATGTCCCGGGATCATCTCGTGAAACGCGGTCGCGTGCGATAACGGCGTGCTGTTGCCGCGCATACTCATCTCGCGCTGTTCATAGGTCATCGTGTCCGTGGGATACGACACGCTCAGCTCATTGCCCCCGGTGAAGAACGGGTTCACCAGCTGACGCTGCGGTGTCATCATGATCATGTACCACGTCTCATCGGCCAGCGGCGGCACCGTCACGAGGTTGTTCTTCTCAACAAACTCGCTGCCCTCCAGGACCAGCTTGCGGATCACCTCAGGCTGCTCGCCCGGCGGGACATGCGTCTGTTTCACCTTCTCCACTGCAGCGTGCCAATCATTGCCAAACCCCATCTCATTCGACGCCTTCAGCATCTCGCGCATGCACCAGTCGTACTCGGTCTGCGCGATCGCAATCAGCTCCTCGGGCGTGTACGGGATCAACTCTTCTGCCAGATCATCCATCAGCACGTCGCGTCCCACTGGATCGCCGATAATCGTCGTCTTATCGTCCGCAGCGATCCCGATCACCTTCTCTTTCAGAAAGGCGGTATAGCTCGTCAAGGCCTTGTCGGCATCCTTATAGGGCTGGTCCACCCACCAGGTGAAGACCGGGTCGTATCCGTTGTACTGCCCAAACCAATCCTTCAGCGCCGAAGTAAGCTGCACCGCGGCGGTCGCTGCACGATTCGCAATCGCCGGATTGCCCTTCTGCTTCTCACCGTTGGGCTGCTTAGGATCCAGCTGCTTCCTTGCTGCGTCTATCTGCTTCACCATCTCTGTCAGTGCTGCGGCGTCTTTCTCGGCGTCAGGTCGCTTCATCTCGCGCTTGCGGTCCAGCAGATCTTCAATAGTCTTCGCGAAAGGCAGCAGAGGCGCCATCTCCTCCACCTGTTTCTTTCGCATCGCAAGTTGACGCAAGTCCGCCGTCAATTGCTTCTTCATCAGCAAATAGTCAATCTGATCTTCCTCGGACAGCTTGTCGAAGTTCATCGCCGCCAGCATCGCCAGCTTGTCGTTGTCGAACTTTTCAAAGCGGTCCATCCGCGCTGGCGCAATGATCAACGGATAAATGCGATTCAGGCTCATGCGATCGGCAGCAAACTGCTCGACCACCTGAGGCATCTGTCGCGGGCTGGCCGTAGGCATCGTGGCCGCGAATGACCCCGTACAGCAGATCGTTCCAGTTGCAATCATCAATCCGCACCCAACAACAGGGCCCATTCGCTTCCACGTCCGCATCGATCGTTCTCTCCCCGGGTTTTGCGTGCGCAGAAACTTTGAAGACACAAGGCCCGCATTGAGCCAACCGCTTCTTCAAGTTTCCGCAGGTAGCAAACTTATACAGTAAGCCCAGCTGTATTGGCACAAATCGGCGTTTCTTCGCGTGCAGTCTAAACTCATGTCTGCAGACGATACCGACCAGCCCGTTAAAGTAGAGAAAAGAAAACAGCCACTCCTTCATCCGTGTCCACCAACTTCGCCATCGCACATTCGCCGATCCCGTTCTAGGCAACCGCAATCCTTTCGCATGTCCGATAACTTCGCCCAACTCGTCAAGCAGCAGGCCGACATCGTCCGCATCATCGGCGACTACCTCAAACTCCGCAAATCCGGAGCCCAGAACTACACCGGCCTATGCCCCTTCCACAAAGAAAAAACCGGCAGCTTCTCCGTCAACGCCACCCACGGCTACTTCTACTGCTTTGGCTGTCACCAAAAAGGCGACGTCTTCACCTTCGTCATGAAGATGGAGAACATCAGCTTCCCCGAGGCCATCCGCGTCGTCGCCACAAAGTGCGGGATCCCTCTCCCCAAGCGAGAGTTCAGCTCCCCCGAAGAGGCCCAGGAAGCCGGTCTCCGCCGCCAGCTCATCGACATCCACGAAGCCGCCACCCAATACTTTGAAGCTGCCCTCAAGGGCTCCGAAGCCGCACGCGCGCGCGAATACCTCACCGGCCGCGGTGTCACCGCCGAAACCGTCGCCAAATTCCGCATCGGCTTCGCCCCCGACGACTTCAACCACATGCGCGAACAGCTCGCCAAACACTTTCCCGACGCCGTCCTCCGCGCCAGCGGCCTCTTCAGCTCCAAAGAGCAAGCCGACGGAGGCCACAGTCAGCTCTACGCCCGCTTCCGCAAACGCATCACCTTCCCCATCGCCAACGAGCAGGGAAAGACCATCGCCTTCACCGGCCGCGCCCTCGACGCACAGGACGAAAAGGGCCGCAACATCGCCAAGTACCTCAACTCCCCCGAGACCGCCCTCTATAGCAAGGGCCAAATCCTCTTCAATCTCGACAAAGCCAAAGCCGACATGCGCGCCCTCGGCTTCGCCCTCCTTGTCGAAGGCCAGATGGACTGCATCTCCGTCTACATGGCCGGCATAAAAAACGTCATCGCCACCTCCGGCACCGCCTTCACCGAAATGCAGATCCGCCTCCTCAGCCGCTTTGCCAAACGCGTCATCGTCAACTTTGACCCCGACACCGCAGGCATCGCCGCCACAGAGAAATCCATCGCACTCCTCACCGAAGAGGACTTCGAAGTAAAGATCGTCACCCTCGAGGGCGGCCTCGATCCTGACCGCTTCATCCGCGAGCAAGGCGTCCAGTCCTATATGGCCGCACTCCGCAACGCCAAGCGCCACTCCGACTACCTCATCGACCACGCACGCGAACAATTCCCCGGCCGCACCGCCGACGCCAAAGTCAAGGCCCTCAACTTCCTCCTTCCCCACATCCGCCGCATGCCCAACCGCATTCAGCGTGATGAGTTCGCCGCCGACGCAGCACAGAAACTCGGCATCGACTCCGCCATACTCCGCCAGGAACTCAAGCAGGCCGCCGCCCAGCGCGTCGAAAGCGTCCGCGCCCACACTCACGATCCCGCCAGCGAGACCGAACGCGTCCTGCTCCGTGCTCTCGTTCTCCACGAACACGACCCCGCCCGCACCCTCGCCGCCGACCAACTATCCCACCACCCCGAGTGGTATGAGAGCCTCCCCTCTGCCGCGCTCCTCGAAGCTCTCTCCAACGCACCCGCCCCTCCCAACCCTCTCGACGCCGCCCCCGACCAGCAAAGTCACGTCCTCCTCGTTCGCGCCCTCGAGCACTCGGACGACCCCACCGCCTCCTCCAACACGCAGCCAATGACCGAACAGGTCGAAAACGCCCTGTACACCCTCGCTCATCGCCAGCTCGAACGCCGTCAACGCGAACTCCGCACCCTCATCGCCGAAGCCGACCGCCGCGGCGACCAGGAAATGCTCAAAAAACTCACCGCAGAAAAACTCCAGATCGATCGCAAACTCCGCGAACACTAATCCATCGCCGAGTCTCCTTCCGCCCGATTAGCAGCCCAAACCGCAAGCCGTTAGACTTGCCCCAGCACGAAGGAACACCCCTCAGCATGAGTATGGATGGCCTCACAAAACGGCGGTTGATACTTGGTTTCCTGACCAACTGGGTCGGAAAGCTCTCCTCCACCGTCGTCCAGTTCATCCAGATCCCCGTCTTCCTGCACTTTTGGAGCGTTCCTCTCTACGGCGAGTGGATGATCGTCAACTCCATCCCCGCCTACCTCAACTTCAGCAATGCCGGCTTCGGCACCGTCGCCGGCAACGAGATGACCATGATGGTCGCCCGTGGCGATCGCGACGGCGCCCTCCGCGTCTTCCAGAGCTGCTGGTGGCTGATCGCCATCATCTGCACCGCGATCATCCTCCTCCTCAGCGGAACTCTCTACTACCTCCCCGCCGCACACGTCCTCAGGCTCAGCGCCCTTAGCGAATCCGATACCAAGTGGATCATCTTTTATCTCGGCGTCTCGGTCCTCCTCGGACAACTGGAACAGCTCCTTCAGTCCGCCTACCGTTGCATCGGCCGCTACTCCTACGGCACCTTTCTCAAAAACCTGTTCTCGCTGGTCGCCTTCGCCGCCATGATCGCCTCGGTCGCACTCGGCATGGGCCCGCGCATGACGGCCCTTATCTTTGCCTCCATCAACGTCGCCGTCACCGTCATCTTTTGCTTCCTGGTTCACCGCAACATCCCCTGGATCGAATTCGGCTGGCAGCACGCCAGCTTCAATGAAATCCGCAAGCTCTTCCGCCCCGCCATCGCCTTCATGGGATTCCCCCTCGGCAACGCCCTCAGCCTTCAGGGAAGCCTTCTCGCCGTCGGATACGCCCTCGGCCCCACCCAGGTCGTCGTCTTCAGCACCGCCCGCACTGTCTCCCGCGTCGCCCTGCAGTTGGTTCAGATGGTCAACTTCACCTTCGAACCCGAGATGTCGATCGCCTACGGAGCGGGCAACTACCCGCTTACCCGGACCCTTCTCCGACGCGCCTGCCAGCTTGCCCTTCTCGTCGCCGTCGTCATCGTCCTCATCATGCTGACCTTCGGTCCATGGTTTCTTACCCACTGGACCTCCGGCCATGTCCCACCCAGCCGCACCTTGCTCAGCATTCTTCTGCTGGTCGTCGTCTTCTACGCCCTCTGGTCCACCAGCGCCACCCTGATGACCTCCACCAACCAGCACCAGAAACTCGCCACCTACTACATCATCGGCACCAGCCTAACCTGTATCCTCTGCTTCTTCCTCGCCCGGGCCTACGGCCTCTTCGGTGCCGCCGCATCGTTGCTCATGTCCGAATTCGTCATGAACCTCTACGTTGTCCCAGCCTCCCTCCGCATCGCCCACGATACCCTGCCCGCCTTCCTCGCCAGCCTTCTCCACTACCCCCCGTCGCTACACCCGGCCGTCCTTCTCGCCCGCATCCGCCGTTCCAAGCCTGGCTTCGAAAGCTGAGCGTCGCAAGAATAGCTCCAATCTTCACTATCGATCCCTTCTCTTTTGTTATAACTTACGTTATAATGAAACGAGGAAGGACCTACGAAGATTTGATATGGCCACCACCGTCAAGATCACCACCATTGGCAACTCCGTCGGCATCGTATTGCCAAAAGACATCCTCAATCGGCTCCACGTCGAAAAGGGCGATAGCCTCTACCTCGTGGAAACCCCCGAGGGAATCCAGCTCAGTCCCTACGACCAGAACTTTGCCGCCGAAATGGAAGCCGCTAGACGCGTCATGAGAAAGCATCGCGACGTCCTGCGAAAACTGGCTGAGTAATGACTGAGCCGCTCTGGGTATCAAAAAGGGCCGTCCTGGCCATACATAGCGAGCAATTGGCAGAACATGGCGGATCCGACGGGATCCGAGACGAAACCTTGCTCGACTCCGCCTTAGCCAAGCCACGCAACGTCTTTGCCTATTCCGACCAGCCGGATCTCTTCCGCCTTGCCGCGTCGTACGCCTTTGGAATTGCCCGGAATCATGCATTTGTCGATGGAAATAAACGCACCGCGCTGGTCGTCTCGCTCACCTTTCTGGATAGAAATGGCTGGGACATCGTGGCCGCAAAAGAAGACGTCTACTTCACTTTCCTCCATCTAGCCGACGGCTCCCTCAGCGAGGACGACCTGACAGCGTGGTTCACCCGCCACGCCGTGCCTCTTTAAACCCAACCCCTGCATTCCAGGAATCTTTTTCCTCGGCAAAACCGTCTAAAAGATGTGGTATTCTGTGATTCGCTGGGGACGTGTGCCTTCGAATGCCCAGACCTCTAAGGTCATAGGGCTTGCCAACGCGGTCTAAACCGCAATTTGCTCCCTGCCCATTACGCAACAACCCCGGGATTTCTCCGCTTGAATATCACTGCACCAAATAAGCGGCATCCCACATATTGAATCTTTCGCAGGAGTGCGCACAGCCGTGGCTGAAGAAATTGACAAGTACGAAGACGACATTGAAAAGCTCATCGACACCGGGAAGGAAAAGGGCTATCTCACCTATGGCGAGGTCAACGACCTCCTGCCCGGTGACATCACCACCCCCGACGACCTCGATGACCTTCTCACCACCATCAACACCCAGGGCATTGATGTCCTCTCTGGCGATAAATTCGCTGGCGACCGTGAGAAATACGAGCCCGAGGCCGGCGAAGAGTCCGACGACGTAGAACTCGACCTCTCGCCCGGCACTCTCGAGAAGACCAACGACCCCGTTCGCATGTATCTCCGCGAGATGGGTACCGTACCCCTGCTCACCCGCGAGGGCGAAGTCGAGATCGCCAAGCGCATCGAGCGCGGACAACTCCGCGTCATGAAGGCCATCTCGCGTTCGCCGATTGTCATCCGCGAGATCGTCGGTCTCGGCGAAGACCTGCGCCGCGGCGTCCGCAACATCAAGGAAGTTGTTACCTTCGACGAAGAAGAACTCACCGAAGAGATTCTGCAAGCCCGCGTTCGCGCAACCGCCGGCCGCATCGACGTGATCCTCAAGCACCAGAAGAAGATCCACGCGCTCGAAGAAAAGCTCGAAGCCCCGCACGGCAAAGACGCCAAGGCCAAGGCAAAGGACACGCGCAAGACCCGCTGGCTCATCGGCCGCGAGCACGTCTACATCAACCGCATCGTTCGCGAGCTCAAGTACACCAACGGCGAAAAGAAGCGCCTCCTCGACAAGGTCAATAAGACCGTCGACGCCATGCGCACCCTCGAGCGCCAGATCAAGACCCTCGAGGCTAAGTACGAGAACTCCAAATCCGAAGAGCTGCGCAAAGAGTACAAGCGCCAGCAGAAGAACTGCCGTACCGACCTCGAGCGCGTCGAGCAGGACGCCGGCATCTCCATCGCCGACCTCAAGCGCACCCAGCGCGAGATGATCCAGGGCGACATGGACGCCGAGCGCGCCAAGCGCGAGCTCATCGAGGCCAACCTTCGCCTCGTCGTCTCCATCGCGAAGAAGTACACCAACCGCGGTCTCCAGTTCCTCGACCTCATTCAGGAGGGCAACATCGGCCTCATGAAGGCCGTCGACAAGTTCGAGTACCGTCGCGGTTACAAATTCTCGACCTATGCCACCTGGTGGATCCGTCAGGCCATCACCCGCGCCATCGCCGATCAGGCCCGCACCATCCGCATCCCGGTGCATATGATCGAGACCATCAACAAGCTCATCCGCACCAGCCGCCAGCTTGTGCAGGAGCTTGGCCGCGAAGCGTCCTCCGAAGAGATCGCCCGCCGCATGGACATCCCCGTCGCCAAGGTCCGCAAGGTCCTCAAGATCGCCCAGGAGCCCATCTCCCTCGAGACCCCCATCGGAGAAGAGGAAGATTCGCACCTCGGCGACTTCATCGAGGACCGCATGGCCGTCTCCCCGGCTGACGCCGTCATCAGCGTCAACCTCAAGGAGTACACCTCGCAGGTCCTCCGCACCCTGACGCCGCGCGAAGAGCGTGTCATCAAGATGCGCTTCGGCCTCGAAGACGGCAGCGAACACACCCTCGAAGAAGTCGGCCAGTCCTTCCAGGTCACCCGCGAGCGCATCCGCCAGATAGAAGCCAAAGCACTCCGCAAGCTCCGTCACCCGAGCCGCAGCCGCAAGCTGAAGGCCTTCGTCGACGGCGTCAAAGAGATGTAACCTAACATCAACTCAAAAGGAAGAAGGCCGCGATCGCTCGCGGCCTTCTTGTTTGTGTCGCAGACGAGCGCTCAGAAGGTTTCTCCCACCATCTCTTCGCTCTTCTTCCACAACCCCTCTGCGTTCGCGGGGTCGAGCGCATAGGCGCGTACGCCTTCGCTGATAACGCTGATGGGCTGATCTTCCGCCACAATCTTCCCGACGTGGCAGTTTTCGCAGTACTGGCCTCCAACCTCATCCGATGGAGCGACGACCGCGGCCCACACGGACGTTGCCGATCCCTGCGGGATGGTCTTCCACTGAAAGGGGCCTCTGCCTTCAGCCGCAAGTTGCTCGTTGATCTGCGCAATCACTTTTTCGATTCGGCCAGGCTCAGCATACCGGCCGAGTTCGGTCTGGATGCCACCCGGATGCACGGCTGCAGCCCGCACCCCACGGCCGCGATGGCGCTTGTCGAATTCGACCGCGAAGAGAATATTCGCCGTCTTCGAGCGGCCGTAGGCGACGAAGGGCTCGTAGGCCGTGCGCTCGAAGTTTGGGTCGTTGAGATCGACGTTGGAGTAACGATGTCCAGCAGAAGACAGATTCACGAGCCTGCCGCCGTCGCGAATCAGCGGCGCGATGCGGTTGACGAAGACGAAGTGACCCAGATGGTTGGTTCCGAACTGCGTCTCGAAGCCGTCCGCCGTGTGCCCAAACGGCGTAGCCATCACGCCTGCGTTGGCGATGACGACATCGAACCGCTCGCCCTTTGCGAGAAGCTTGTCCGCCGCAGCGCGCACAATCTTGAGGCTGCCAAGATCAAGCTCAATCAGCTCGAATCCTCCGCCATTTGCCGCGGCGTCCTTGCGAACCTGCGCGGTTGCCGCCTCGGCCTTCGCAAGATCGCGTGCCGCGCCAACGACATAAGCGCCATGCGCAGCGAGGGATCGCGCCGTCTCTATGCCAAGGCCGGCCGACACGCCGGTTACCAGAATCCATTTGCCCTTCAGGTTTACTCCCGAGAGAACCTCATCGGTCGTTGAGGTCGCTCCAAATGCGTTTGCCACTAAATTCGCCATAATGTTCTCCTTCGATTGGCCCGTTCCAAGCTGTTTGCCTGCATAACCTATTGACGGGCCGATGCTGTTGCAAATAAAACGGAGAATGTCTCCGGTAACAATAGATAATCGGAGACGGCCTCCGGTTGCAAAATTTTGGAGATGGCAACAAAACGATCCAAAGCCGCCCCGCGAAAACCACGAGCAGACGCGCAGCGAAACCGCGAGCGCATCCTTGAAGTGGCGAAAGATGCCTTTACCCAGTCGAACGGCGAAATCAATCTGGACGACGTCGCGAAGCAAGCTGGTGTCGGCGCTGGCACCTTGTACCGCCACTTTCCGACACGCGAGGCGCTGCTTGAAGCGGTCTATCGTACCGAGGTCGAAAAACTCGCTGCCGCAGAGCGCCGATTTGCCGAGTCCATGACTCCCATCGAGGCATTGCGAGCCTGGATGCTGCTCTTCGTGGACTACATTGCGACCAAGAAGATCATCGCCCCTGCCTTGAACACCGTCGTCGGAGGGCCATCTAAGCTGTTTGAGTCAACCGGCGCGCAGGTCAAAGGAGCGATTCACGCGCTGGTAAAGCGTGCCATCAAGAATGGCGACATACGCGGAGACCTTGATCCACTCGATCTGTTGCGCGCGCTGATTGGCGTCTCGAATGTGGCCTCCGGACCCGACTGGCACCAGAGCGCGAAGCGGCTGGTCGAAATCCTCATCCTCGGTTCGCGGCCGAACCGGTAGTCAGGCCTTAGTCATTCACGCCGCCACCTCAATCCTACAAAATTGATCTCCGTCTCCACCTCATCTGCGATGATGGTAAAAACCATCGGAGGAACTCCCCGCCTCATGACCGTCAACTCGCCGGAGCCTACCCGTCTCGCCTACTGGCTGCGTCGTCTCTGGCCGCTCTACTGCTTCCTCGCCGCCCTCGTCACCTTCGGCTACGCGATCTACGACGGATACCAGATCGACGGCGACGCCGTAGCCTACATGGACATCGGCGACCTCATGCGCGCCCACAACTGGTCAGGCGTCATCAATGGCTACTGGAACCCCCTCTATCCCGCCGCGCTCTCCATCGGCCACATCCTCTTCCACCCCACCCGCTACACAGAACTCCACGCCTACTACATGGTCAACTTCGGCATCTTCCTCCTCGAGATGCTCGCCGTCGTTGCCTTCGCCGACGCTCTCATCCAACTCCGCGAGTTCCGTGAAACTTCCATTGCCGACCGAAACCCTCTTCCCTTCCTTCTCGACCGCTACACACTCCGCTATCTCGGCATCGCGATCCTCGTCATCTCGTCCCAGCGCGAACTCAGCATGGGCAAGGTCCGCCCCGACGCCCTCCTCCTTGCCTTTCTCCTCTTCGCTCTCGCGGCTCTGCTCAAACATCTCGCCACCAACCATCTCCGTTACGCCGCCCTCATGGGTTGCGCCCTCGGCCTCGCCTATCTAACGAAATCCTTCGCCTTCGTCTTCACCTTCATCTGCATCCTCGCTCTCATAGCCTTCCGCTTCTTCTGGCAGCGCCAATCCATCGTCCGCATCGCGGCCTCCGCAGCCCTCGTCTTCGTCAGCTTCTCCGTCCTCGCCGGCCCCTACATCGCCGCGCTGTCTCACCAGAAAGGCCGCTTCGACTTCGGCGACTCCGGCAACCTCAACTACGTCTGGTTCGTCGCCGGAACCGAAAAGATGCACCTCCAGCAAAACCAGACCGCGCTCTTCGGAGCCGCCGACGTCAATCTCAAACACCCTGAAAGGCAGCTCCTCGATAACCCTCCCGTCCTCAGCTATAAACAACTCCCCTACGGCACCTACCCCGATTGGTTCGACACCTCCTTCTTCAACGAGCGCATCAAGGCCCACATGAACCCGCGCCTTCAGATCATCGTCATCGGCCAATGCATCATGCGCATCCTCCGCTACATGGCCAACCACCCCGAGGCCTACGCGCTCCTCGCCGTTCTCCTCCTCCTCGGAGCACGCCTGTACCCCGCATGGCGACCCACAGCCAACGCCTTCTGGCTCGTGCCATTTCTTCTCGGCATCGCCACTCTCTGCATCTACGCCATCGTCAACGTGGAAGACCGCTATCTGAGCGCCGCCTTCCTCGTCCTCCTCCTTCCCCTCTTCGCCGCAATGCGCATCTCCCCCGCAGCCGAACATTCAACGCACAGCACCGCCATCCGCACCGGAGCCTCGGCCGCCATCGTCCTCCTCGCATTGCTCGCCGTAGGAGAATCCGCACGCATCGTCGGCGAACTCCGTCGTCATCTCGTCTTCGCTCTGTCGCCCACAGGATGGTACGACCATGACATCTTCCCCGCTGCCCACGCCCTCAACACACTCGGCGTCGGCCCCGGCGACACTGTCGCGTGCATTGGCACCATCGCCTGCGCCTACGACCACTATTGGGCGCGCCTCGCAGGCGTCCGCATCCTCACCGAGATCTACGAGCCCAACCCTCCGCTCTATCCCTACCTCGCTGCCATGCCCAACCGCGAACAGGTCTACGACGTCGCCCGCCGCGAAGGCGCCAAGGTCCTCGTCGGCTACTTCGACCCCGGCCTCATGACCGGCGCCAACCCCGTCTCCGCCGGCTGGCAAGAGCTCGGCCAAACTCACTTCTACGCTCTTCCCCTCAATCTCCCCAATGAAGCCACCGAGACCGCACCTGCAACAACAAAAAACACTCGTCCCTGAGCCCTCACCTGACTTCGAAACCACGCAGCATCACTTTGATAGCATTCAATTAATGAGCGAGCTCACCGTCACCATTCTTATGCCCTGCCTCAATGAAGCAGAAACGCTCGCTTTCTGCGTTCGCCAGGCCGTCGCCGCTCTTCGCGACAACAACGTCGCCGGCGAAGTCCTCGTCGCCGACAACGGCAGCACCGACGGCTCCCAGCAAATCGCCACCGAAGAAGGCGCCCGCGTCGTCCCCGTCCCCGTCCGCGGCTACGGCGCCGCTCTCATCGCCGGAATCGAAGCCGCCCGCGGCAAGTACATCCTGATGGCCGACGCAGACGCCAGCTACCACTTCGAACACCTGCCCCGCTTCCTCCCAAAACTCGAAGAAGGCTACGATCTCGTCATGGGCAACCGCTTCTCAGGCTCCATCGAGCCCGGTGCCATGCCGCCACTCCACCGTTACCTCGGCAACCCGGTCCTCTCCTCCATCGGCCGCATCTTCTTCCGCATTCCCGTCCGCGACTTCCACTGTGGACTCCGCGCCTTCCGTCGCGACCCCATCCTCGGCCTCAACCTCCGCACCACAGGCATGGAGTTCGCCAGTGAGATGGTCGTCAAATCCTCGCTCGCCGGCCTCCGCATGACTGAGGTCCCCACCACCCTCTCGCCAGACGGCCGCAGCCGCCCTCCCCATCTCCGATCCTGGCGCGACGGCTGGCGTCACCTCCGCTTTCTTCTCCTATTCAGCCCCCGCTGGCTCTTCCTCTACCCCGGCGTCGTCACATTTTTCGTGGGCCTCGTCATCTCGCTCTGGCTTCTACCCGGCCCCCAGACCCTCGGCCGCTGGACCTTCGACGTCGACACCCTCACTTACTCGCTCGGCCTCGTTCTCATAGGAGCCCACATCACGGTCTTTGCCGTCAGCGCCCGCGTCTTCGGAACACAAGAAGGCTTTCTTCCGCCCAACCCAAAGTTCGAGCGCATCTTCAACTACATCAATCTTGAAGTAGGTCTGATCATCGGAGGCACGCTTCTACTGATCGGTCTCTGCATCCTCGGCTACGCCATCCACATCTGGCACGGCGCCGGCTTCGGCGATCTCTCCCCCAGCGCATGCTCCGCCTCACCCTGCCCTCCGCTACATGCTTCATGCTCGGCGTCGAAGCCATCTTCGGCAGCTTCTTCCTCAGCCTCCTAGGCATGAACCGCCGTTAAACAATCGAAGCCGAGCGACTGAGCACAAGGAACACTCAATCGCTCGGCTACTCGTCACCGGCCACCGCGCATCCAACCGCGCCGAAAATAACCACTTGCCACTAATCACTAACCACTGTCTTTAAGCCTGTGCCGCTGGCACAAACCCGTCGCATCCACTGATCGGCGACACCTTCAAATGCAGCGACGCATGTTTCGGATGCCCACAATCATCCAACAACGACTCATCCGCCTTCTTGCTCGTCAAGATCGATACCAGCACCTGGCTCTTCGCGTGGTGCTCGCCAAAGTGGTTGCAAAGTCCGCACTGCCCGCTATGAACGGCCTGCATAAAAACCTCCTGGTCTCTCAGTCAGATTCACCCTCACAGAACACCCGTTGCCTCGTCGACTGCGATTGTCGAAACTCTACGCCTTCACGAAAATCTTTGTAAAATCGCGTCGAATCAACTCACAAGCCCTTCCCGCGCACCCTTCCCGCGCGCTTGGAACCGTCGCTCCGCCTCCCGCGTATACCCTTACACTGATTCGCGAGGAACAACGCCATGTATCCAATCGATCCCATCTACACCGCCAACATGAACGACCATCAGCGCGCCTGGTTCTTCGCCGAATACGAGCGCGCCCGCAAAGACGAGGTCATCGGCGTCCTCCTGGCGATCTTCCTCGGCGGCCTCGGCATCCATCACTTCTACCTCCGCCGAGACGGCCTCGGCATCGTCTATCTTGTCTTCTCATGGACTGGCATCCCCATGGTCATCGCCTGGGTTGAAGCCTTCTTCATGCCGAGCCGAGTCCGCCAATTCAATGCCATGCAGGCCATGTACATCTCCAGCCACATCCTTGGAGCTCCCGGCCAACCCTTCGCATCCGCAGCCGGCACAGCTCGCTGCAATGCATGCGGAGCTCAGGTCGATCCCACAGCCACCTTCTGCACTCGCTGCGGAGCCGCCATCACCCACTCCGCACTCACCTCGCAACCTGCTCTCTAACCTTCACCGTTTCTGCTATCGGTTATTGCCGATCCACCACAAACATTCGGGTGCCCCATCCATCGCGCATTTTGCGATGGGTGGGATCACAAGCTCGCGCCCGGCCTCAAAGAAGTGGTCTTTCCTATAGAAATGACCGCCAAGATTCAGCGCAGCAAAGGGGCCCCACGGGGACCCCTTACATCATCGAATCCATCGAAACCCTACATATTCGTATGGCCGCTGCGCATCTCCTCATTGAACGTCGGCTTGATGAACGCCAGCGCATCTGCCACCTCCGCCACATACTGCGCACGATGCCCCATCAGCGCCTCCGTCGGAGTCGCATACTCCGTATCCGCCGCCAATCGCACCACACCCTCACCCGCCAGCGCGATCGCACTCTTCTTCAGCTCTTCCACCGTCGTATTCAAGTACTGCGCATCCCGCGGATCCAGCAGCCACACCGGCTGTCCTTCCCCCAGAACGCCCGACAGCCAGAAAACTTTCGCCGCCAGATACTCCTGCCGCTGCGCTTCCGTCGTGTCGTTAAAACTGAACCGCTTCTTCCACGGGCTGTAAAACCGCGTCGTCACCGGAACCGGTTGCCGATTGCCGCTCTTCACCAGCTCCAGTTGTCCCTGGTCCATCGTCTTGCGCACCGCGTTATAGATAAACCCTTCCGCAAATGGCTGCTCAGGAGCCTTCACAATCTCCGCAAACGTCACCGTCATCGACGCCGCGATCTTCGCATGCAGCAAGCTCGACTCCCCATCCTCCAGCCGCACCTCGCCATGCACGAGGAACGTATCCGCCCCTGAAGTCGACCCATGGAACGGCCACGTAAATTTCTCGAAGCTCAGCGGCAGTCCATGCAGCGTCAGGTAGCAATCCGGCCGCGGATTCTTCAGCCGCTTCGCCGTCTCCGCCAGATACACCCCTACCTCGGCCAGCAGATCCGTCCGGCTGAAGTCAAACTTGTCGCTCAACTCCAACACCTGCTTTCTGGAGTTGTCCGCCGCCAGTGCCAGCATGAACCGTGTGGTCGGGTTGCCCGAGGAATCCGCGCCAACCGCACTTGAAATCACAACCAACCCAGCCGCCTTTGCCGCTGCCTCGACCTGTCCTGCCAACACCGTCTGCGTTCCCATACTCATGCCCAATTCCTTTGCGTTTTTCGATAACCTTTCTATTTTACCGCCCAAAACCAGTTCCTCCTTGATTTGGACTGCCCCATACGGACAACTTCCCTCATGCGGCCAATCGGCTCAATCACCCTGGCGATAAGAATGCTCCCCGCCAAAAATGACGGCCGGTAGCGAAGAATCGAAGCTCTTCGCCACCAGCCGTAGTCAGCCAGCTTCACGTGTTTGCGGCTACTTGGGGACGTAGCTCAGGTCAGGGCGATAGACAAGCAAATCAGTAACAATCTTCGAGCAGCTTCGGCGGAGCTGATCGAGCGCTTGAGGACCACTGTCTCCATACGCCTCCTTGAGGACGGCTTCCAGTGTCTTTTCCGGCGGCTCCATAGCGGCCCAGGTCGCACGGTCGGTGACCTGAACAAAGCTGGGTGTTTCGCCGCCGTTCGCTAGCGAATACCAGCGAGAGGGATTGGAGGAATAGTTGGCTTTCCGTACGGCCTCATTGATCTTCTTCACGGCCGCAATGAAGTCATTCGCATGCTCCGGGATGACCGTGTAATAGGTGCTGGTGCGCATCATCGCAGGAGCGGCCGGCGGCTTGGAGAGGCTGAGATCGTCACGAAGAACGTAGTAGCTCATCGATGTACTGGCGAGGTAAGGAGTAAGGTTTTTCGCTATGTCGGGCGCGTCGATTTTAAGAAACGCCTGGCGGGCATCGAAGTCGCTCCAGTGACGGCCGGGAGTGGCTGTCAGGTACGAGCCGCTGCGCTCGCCGGTCATGACCTGCCAGGTATAGATGGGCCAGGTATCCTTCTGAGCCGCGTGAAAGGCGGAATGCGCTTTACGGCCGGCCTCCCATTGGGCACCCATGCCGGGCTTGGGTGTACTGATGTGAACTTCGGAGACTGTCCGAGGCGAGGATTGCGCCAGGACAGACGCAGGGACAAACAGCAGAAAGCAGCAAATGACAAGCTTGCTCATTGAGTTCTCCTTTTGATTTTGGCAACGTATGCCACCGCCGTGGGGATCGGCGGGTTAGAAAGGCCCTGTAAGGCAAGCGGAACACTATAGTGCAGATTGGCCGATGTCAATCAGCCTCGTCGCCGGCATCAGCCTTCACGACCTTTTGAGGCCACGAAAAACTGCACATTTCAAGTTGCATCCGACTACGAAATTTTTACAGCATTTTTGCACTGCACCAACATAGTAACTATTGATATACGTGCACTTACAGCACTACAAACCTTCCTGAATTTGGAACTTATTTCCCTGTTTCCTACAATTATTTCCGTATAGTCCCGTACAACCCGAAAGCCAAAACAGCTAACACTCGGCTTCCAAACGACTAACCCAACCCCTTTATCCACACCAAAATGGCAGCCAGCGTGCATTTAAACACCCCCGCACGACCGCAATCAGACCCTGCACTACCGGAGAGTCTCCTTGAAATATCATAGTTTTACCCTTCCCGTACTTCTTCTCGGCGGCCTTCTTTCCGCCAGCGCCGACACAATCCTCCTTGGCAGTTATGGCTCCACATCCCCCAACCCCGGCGTCTCCAACTCTGTCGTCCTTTACGATCCGCTCGCCTCAACCGTCAACAGCGGATCAACCTCCACCTTTAACATCAGCCCCGGCACCGCCTGGCACGCGGCCCTGCCAAACTCCAGCTACATCTCCTTCAACGCGTCGACCGGACCAACCTCCTCCCTCGTCGTCCCTAACGGAGACTACATCTACACCACTACCTTCAACCTCGCCTCCACCAATGCATCCGACGTCGCCACCCTCAGCCTTCTCGCAGACGACACCGTCGCCGTCTTCCTCAACAACGTTCTCATCCAGCCATCGGCCGGCCCCATGGGACCCGGAAACACCTATGCCAAATGCTCCGACGTAGGACCCAACTGTGTTACCCCCCTCACCTTCAACTTCACTGGTCTTCAGGCAGGACTCAACCAGCTCAGATTCGATGTTAAGCAGGTCAATGGAGTCAGCGAAGGCCTCGATTTCTCGGGTTCTATCGACGGGCCATCCACAGTTCCAGAACCACTCTCCCTCATGCTCTTCGGCACTGGCATGCTAGGCCTCGTCGGTCTCTCACGCCGATACGTCACCAACAACTAACTTCTTCACTGCGCAGCCGGAAGCCTCCAGCAGGCTTCCGGTTTTTTTTGTGTTCTCTCTGTTTGCGTTTGCGTTAGTTCGGACTGTTCCATTTGTCGTGTCCGCGCCAGGCACAACAGCTCGAGTGCCCCATCCATCGCACCGTCTGCGATCGGGGTCCCCATTGAGCTTGCTCAAATGGGCTGAGGATGGGTGGGATGTACACCCTCACCCAGCCCGCACCGTTTTTATATTAGGGGAAGATTGCGGCCCAATCCGGAAGCATCATGCCGACCGAAGCTGGATGCTAGTCATAATCGGCCGCAGCGAACCGACCTTCAAGGTAAACTCATCGCACCGGAGACATACATGCGCCCTTGCTTTGCCCGTGCTGCGACCCCAGCCCTGTTCATCACCCTTACCCTCAACCTTACAGCCCAATCCCCCACCCTCTCGCCCGCCGTAACCCGATACGTCAAAGTCAACTCCCCCTCCGTCCTCCTCACCCACGTCCGTATCATCGACGGCACCGGCGCCGCCCCCGTCGAAGACCAGAACATCCTCATCGAGAACGGCAAGATCACCAGCATCTCCGCAACCCCGCCGCCAAACACCAACGCCCAAATCATCGACCTCCACAACCACACCATCATCCCCGGCCTGGTCGGCATGCACGACCACCTCTACTACATCGCCCGCGCCAACGAAGCCGCCGACGGCTCCTCCGAGCCACCGCTCATCGTCCCCCAGATGACCTTCACCGCCCCGCGCATGTACCTCGCCGCCGGCGTCACCACCATCCGCACCACTGGCTCTGTCGAACCCTACCTCGACCTCAACATGCGCCGCGAGATCGACGCCGGCCATCTCCCCGGCCCGCACATGGACATCACCGCCCCCTACCTCGAAGGCTCCAACAGCCCCTTCGTCCAGATGCACAATCTCACGGGCCCCGACGACGCCCGCAACTTCGTCGACTTCTGGGCCGCGCAAGGCGTCACCAGCTACAAGGCCTACATGAACATCACCCGCGCCGAACTCAAAGCCGCCGTCGACGCCGCTCACAAACACGGCCTCAAAGTCACCGGCCACCTCTGCGCCGTCACCTACCCCGAAGCCGCCGAGATCGGCATCGACAATCTCGAGCACGGCTTCTTCGTCAACACGCAAAACGACCCAGGCAAACAACCCGACCTCTGCCCCCGCACCACCGGCAACCCAACCCTCGCCAACATGGACCCCGACGGTGCCGACGCCACCGCCCTCATCAAGTTCCTCGTCGACCACCACGTTGCCATCACCAGCACTCTGCCCGTCTTCGAGAGCTCCATCCCCATGCATCTCCACCTGCAGAATCGCGTCCTCGAAGCCATGTCTCCGCCCACGCGCGAGGCCTACCTCTACACCCGCAACCTCGAACTAACCCGCAAGCCAACTCCCGAACGCGCCCTCGCCTACGAGCACGGCGCCAAACTCGAGCACAAATTCGTACTCGCTGGCGGCCTCCTCATGGGAGGCCCCGACCCCACCGGCGACGGAGGCACTCTCCCCGGCTTCGGCGACCAGCGCGAGGTCGAGCTCCTCGTCGACTCCGACGGCTTCACCCCCGTCGAAGCCATCAAAATCTGCACCCTCAACGGAGCCACCTACATGGGCAAACAGTCCACGATCGGCTCCATCGCCCCGGGCAAAAATGCCGACCTCGTCGTCATCAACGGCAACCCCGCCGCCAAAATCAACGACATCGAAAAAGTCGAAATCGTCTTCAAAGACGGCATCGGCTACGACTCCGCCAAACTCTTCGACTCCATCAAAGGCCGCTACGGCCAGTACTAATCCCGACGCTCAATATAGTTCGAAGTGTCGTCTTCACTCCAAGCACAAGGCCCGGGTGCCCCATCCATCCCGCTTCTGGGATGGGTGGGATATACACCCTCACCCAGCCGACGACGTTTTTAAGGCCCAAACCCACCAGGGAGTCGAATGGGATTTCCTGACGTCGTAATCCCATCTCGGCCAGCCCCAACCGAACGGGTGCCCCATCCTTCGCAGTCTCATCGCGAAGGGTGGGATGCAATCCATCAACCAGCCACGAAGCACTAGCTTTTGCCTTTCTAGTTGTCATCCCGAAGAGCCTGCCCTGAGCGAACTCGAATGGGGGATCTGCTTTTGCCTCTACCCCGCCACTAAGGCTTCTTAGCGGCAGCCGCAGCCCTCTCCCCCGCAGCCACAGCCTTCTTGAACTCCTCCACCGCAGGAACATTGTGCGAATGAAGTCCTTCCGGCGCTACATACTTCCACCCCGGAGCACGATCCAACGGCTTCGCAACCTTGCCCTCAAACACCATAAACGAATCATCCCCGCCAATCTCCAACTGAGGTTGCGGCACCTGAGACTGAGGCAACGGAGAGGACCCGGGCGACGGAGTCGCGCCCTGCGGATACCGTACTCCTTGATCGCCACCAAGTGGCGGCTGAGTACCATGTTGCGCCCCAACCCCAATCCCATTGTCAGTCGGATTGATCACCCCCGCACGATCGTTCTGCCGCGGATCGCTGATCGTCGCATCCGCCAGCCGTCTATGCCCCCTTCGAATTACGATGATCATGTCCGCTTCCACAGAACCCATGACCGGTTGAAACCTTCCCCAGTTCATTAGCGCCGTCTCAACGTCCTTCTGCGCCACCTGGTTCGCCCGCGGATCCTCAGGATCGATGCCTGCACCTGGATCAACAATCACCGCCACCGTGTGCGCCTGCAGAATATACGGCGGAAGCGCTTTGTCCTTGCTCTTTGCCAGCCCAGGCACACCGATCAGCACGCCCATCGTCACCAACACGGAAAGTCGTCTCTTCATCCCACCCTCCTCGATTTCGGCCAAATTCTACGCCGCCGGGCAATGGAAAGACCAGCCGTCCAGGGAGGCGGCGCCAACATCCTTACGCATCCCAAAATCTCACTTATAAGCAACGATCAGGCGATCAAGCCCAAGCGGCGCCGGCACAAGCTCGACCCGCGCGAACCCGGCATTCTTCGCCATGCTCTCCAGCTCGGCAAACGTGTAAGCATCGCCCGCAGGCGTGGTCGTCAGCATCATCATGCTGAACGCTGCCGCAACCGGCGGCGTCACGCGATCAGGATTGGGAACAAACTCAACAATCGCCGCGCGTCCGCCCGGTTTCAGAGAAGCATGCACCTTCTTCATGAAATCCGTACACGTAGGAGGATCGAAGTGATGCAGGAAGTTCGTGACCAGCGCCAGATCGTAGTCGCTGCCAAAGTCCACGTCGAACGCGCTCCCGGGAAGAAGGTGATGGCGATCGCCAACTCCCATCGCCTTCGCATTCTCTTCCGCAACCTCCAGCACGCTCTTCCAATCCGACGCGTAAATCTGCGCCGAAGGATTCAGTTTTGCCACCGAGATTCCATACAGCCCGTGCCCGGCAGCGATATCCAGAACCTTATGTGCCTCCCCGCCCTTGCGAAGCTCTTCCGCCATAATCTTCGAAGGCATAAACATCAGCGGCATCATCGCCCGCGCAAACTTCACCCAGTCAGGATTGTCCGGCACCATGTTGCCTTCGCCCAGCGCAGAGCCTCCCTGCCGCACAGCATCCGTCAACCGCGCATGCGCCTCCCTTATCCGCGGCGTCAACAGAAACTCAATCGCGCCGCCCAGATAAGCCTGCGAAGTCTTGTTGAGAAACATAGCCGCGTCCGGCGCGAGACCGTACTGCGTCCCCTCTTTCGTCAGGAAGCCATGAATGGTCAGGAAATCGCACAGCGCACGCACCCCGCGTTCCGAGGTCTTGCAACGTTTGGCAATTGTTGCCGCAGTCGTATTGCCTTCGCCAATCGCCGTGAAGAGCTCAAGCTCAACAGCGGCCTTGATCCCCTCCGTCTGTTGATAGGCATTGACGGCATTGATAAATCGCTCCGGCGTAGGCTGTTGTGGCGCTGCTGCATTCATGGAGTTTCTCCGTTCGGAATATCCAATTCATTCTTGGGGGGATCGGAGTCCACCATATCCTTTTCCAGCCGCAAAATGAAGTGAATTTGCATCCAAATCTAAGCCGTTCCTCGCGAGGAAGCCACTCCAATGAAAGCCGCCATCCTCCACGCCGCCAACCAACCCCTCCAACTCGAAGACGTCCCCACGCCCGCCCTCACCCCGGGCCACGTCCTCCTCCGCGTTCTCGCCTGCGGAGTCTGCCGCACTGACCTCCACATCTTCGAAGGCGATCTCCCTCTCATCCACCAACCCCTCATCCTCGGCCACCAGATCGTCGGCGAAGTCATCGATGGCGCAACCTCCGAACTCCCCACAGGCACCCGCGTCGGCGTCTCATGGATCGGCGGCACCGACGGCACCTGCCCCTTCTGTCTCCGCCACGAAGAAAATCTCTGCGACAACCCCACCTTCACCGGCTACACCGTCAACGGCGGCTACGCCGAATACGCCCTCGTCCGCTCCGACTTCGTCTTCCCCCTACCCTCCACCCTCGACAACACCCACGTCGCCCCCCTCCTCTGCGCCGGCATCATCGGCTTCCGGAGCCTCCGCGTAGCCGGCACGCAGCCGGGCGACCGAGTCGGCCTCTTCGGCTTCGGCGCCTCCGCTTCCCAGGCCATCGAAGTCCTCCGCCACTGGAACTGCGAAGTCTTCGTCTCCACCCGAGGCGAAAATCACCGCAAGCAAGCCGAGTCTCTAGGCGCAAAATGGGTCGGCGCAGAAAACGACAAGCCCCCCGTTCCCTTAGACCGCGCCATCACCTTCGCCCCCAGCGGAGCCGTCGTCCTCAGCGCCCTCGGGAGCCTCCGCAAAGGCGGCGGCGTCGCCATCAATGCCATCCATCTCGACCAGATGCCCGCCTTCGACTACGACACCCTCCTCTGGGGCGAGCGCCAGATCCGCAGCGTAGCCAACATGACCCGCCAGGACGCGCGCGACTACCTCACATTAGCCGCCGAAATCGGCATCAAGCCCCAGGTCCAAACCTTCCCCCTCGATCAAGCCAACGAAGCCCTGCAAGCCGTAAAGCATGAAACCGCCCTCGGCCCCTGCGTCATCCTCCCCTAGAAGCCGGTCGTCAGTTCCCCGTTGTCAATTGTCAGTTGAAAGTTGAAAGTCGCCCCAACTGAGAACTGACAACGGAGAAGTGACAACTCTTTATCATGGAACCAATATGAACCTAGCCACCCTCCTCACCGAAGCCCGCAACCCCCTCACCGAGCACATCGACGAACTCCCCACCCTCGACATGCTCCGCCTCATCAGCGACGAAGACCGCAAAGCAGTCGCCGCCGTCGTCGCCACCCTCCCCGAAATCGCCAAAGCCGTCGACGAAATCGCCCGCCGCCTCAACGACGGAGGCCGCCTCTTTTACATCGGAGCCGGCACCAGCGGCCGTCTCGGCGTCCTCGACGCCAGCGAGTGCCCCCCAACCTTCTCCGTCCCCCCAGACTTAGTTCAAGGCCTCATTGCCGGCGGCGACTCTGCCCTCCGCAAATCCAGCGAAAAATCCGAAGACTCCCCCGAGCAAGGCGCAGCCGACCTCGCAGCCGCCGGCTTCACCGGCCAGGACGCGCTCGTAGGCATAGCCGCCAGCGGCCGAACCCCCTACGTCCTCGGAGCCCTCCAACACGCCAACCCTCTCGGCGCTCTCACCATAGCCTTAACCTGCGTCCCCAACTCCCCCATGGCCGCCCTCACCGACATCGCCATCACCCCGCTAACCGGCCCCGAAGTCATCACTGGAAGCACCCGCCTCAAAGCCGGCACCGCCACCAAGCTAGTCCTCAACATGCTCTCCACCGGCGTCATGATCAAAACCGGAGCCGTCTACGGCAACCTCATGGTCAACGTCCAGCCCACCAACGACAAACTCATCGACCGAGCCCAGCGTATCATCATGGCCGCCACCGGAATCGACCAACCCGCCGCCGCCGACCTCCTCGAAAAATCCGGCAGCGTAAAAATCGCCATCGTCATGCAAAAACTCAACCTCGACCGCCCCACCGCCGAAGCCCGACTAGCCGCCCACAAAGGCAATCTCTCCAACCTCCTCCACCAAACTCGATAGACCCCTCACCTCATTTCCTTAATTGCAATCCTCCGAACCACCCCAGGAAGTTCATCCTGAGCGAAGTCGAAGGACCTGCGGTTGTTCTCGCTTTGGCAGCTGTCCGATCTTGCAGGCTGCCAACCAACAAGCGTCATCTCGACCGTAGGAGGCGCACTTCGCCGCCGCAGTGGAGAGACCCCCGCATTTGCTTTTTGGCCTTAGCCTCTACGGTTGTCATCCCCGCAGAGCCTGTCCTGAACGAAGTCGAATAGGGAATCTGCTTTTGCAGTCGCTTTTTTTTGTTTGTCATTCCGCAGCGCAGCGGAGGAACCTGCTGTTTCCACCCATGCGGACGGCAAATGGCATCCCCCAACACAGCACTCAGGGCTTGCGATAATAACGAGCCCGACCTGTCGGCCATCCCCGAATCCGGCTATTTGTCTTTGTGTCAGTTCCCGAAAACAATTTCGGTCTGAATCCAGCAATGAACAATCCCATGGCCCCAATCAGGATTGCGAAGGGTGCGAAGACGACACCGCCCCACCAGTTCCGATACCCGATATTTCCTTGAAACAAGGTACCCACGCCAAGCATGAGAATTAGAAAGCAACCCAAGGCAAAAGCAATGCGGCCCGCACGAGGCGATCCAAACTTCTTCGTCATCGTGACCGAGTATAACGCCCAATCCGCGCGTTCCATCCGATGAGTTTGAATCCACTACCCAACATCAACCTCCCCCTCAACACCAACCTCTTCGCTTTCCCGTCAAAAGCTGGCACTTTTGCGAGGTTCGCACCCAACCATCCCTCGCATATCCTTCAAAGGAAATCAGGGCACCCTTTGGGCCCCCCAAAGACCAGAACGCAGCAAACAGCGTCGATGACTGCACACAAGCCTGGGAACCGTCGAGGAGGGTCCAATGAGTCTCGCCCTAACAACTCTCAGCGCAATTACCGATTCTGATGCCCCTTGGCGCAATGACTGGATCTGGGGCCTCCCCCTGATCGTCACAACGGTGATCATCCACACCGTGGGCCTCGCTTCCATGTGTCGAAAGACCATTCTGATCTGCAATCGAAAGGGCCATCGAGGTCCCACCATAGCTTCGTCCTCGCTGGCCGTGGGCGCTGTAACCCTTTGGGCGACCATCCTCCACGCAACGGAAGCAACGATCTGGGCCGCCGCCTTCCGTGCCATCGGCGCTCTGCAGGACACCAAATCAGCAATGCTCTACTCCTTGGGCGCACTCACAACCTACGGACACCAGAGTGTCTACCTCGAACAGCACTGGAGGCTCCTCGGAACCATCGAGGCCCTCAACGGATGGCTCCTCTTCGGACTCTCCACAGCCTTTCTCTTCTGGCTCATCCAGGAAGTCTCGCCCGGCCTTCGGTCTTCAGCACCTCAACCACAGCCCGTCGCATACAACACAGACCCCTCTGCCGTGCCGCGTCCCTAGCGAAGATCGCCGCTATCGGTCATGACCGGCCCAACTATCCTCACCCATCCGTTCGTGGGGTCCTCACCAGCAGAAGACATCCTACGCTGCCCGCGACGATGGAGGCGCCCAGCGTTCCAATCTTCGCAAGGTCCAGGGGTCCCCCTTCGGGCAGCGCGAGTGTGGCGATAAACAGAGACATCGTAAAACCGATACCGCAAACCCAGCCCGCTGCGAAAATCTGCCTCCAGTTCACGCCCGCAGGACGCGCCGCCAGCCTGATCTTTTCCGCGGTCCATGCAAATGCCGTAATCCCGAACGGCTTGCCCACAAGAAGGCCAAGCATGACACCAAGCGTAACCGGATGCTTCGCGGCGGCGACTAAATTACCTAGTACATGGACACCCGCGTTCGAGAACGCGAAGAGCGGCATGATCACGAAGCTTACCCACGGTTGAAGCCCGTGTTCGATACGATGCAGCGGCGACTCCATCCTGGCGCACTCCTGTTCCATCGCGTGCAGTGCCGCCTGCGCTTCCGTCGAGTCCTTCTCCGCTGCTTCAAGCCGCTCGAGTAATCGTTGCATCTTCGCGACGAACCCCGCTTTGTCAGACGAGCTGTTACAGGGAATCGTGAAGGCAAGCAGGACGCCGGCGATCGTCGCATGCACTCCGGATTGCATGACCGCGAACCACACCAGGATTCCGATGGCGACGTACACCCACGGGTTTCGTACACCCACCTTGTTCGCTGCATAGGAAAGGGCGAGTCCGGCCACGCCGAGCGCCAGATACGAGAAACTCAGATGCGCCGTATAGAAGACCGCAATCACCAGCACCGCGATGATGTCGTCGACGATCGCCAGGGCGGCGACGAAGAGTTTCAGTGAGACGGGCACGCGATTGCCCAGCAGGGCAAGGACGCCAAGGGCAAATGCAATGTCGGTCGCCATCGGAATGCCCCATGCATTGGCCTCAGGGGTTCCACGATTGATCGCGAGGTAGAGTGCAGCGGGCAACACGCACCCGCCCAGCGCCGCCGTAAACGGAAACGCCGCTCGCTTGAACGACGAAAGCTCACCGATCAGCAGCTCGCGCTTGATCTCCAGGCCGACCAGAAAAAAGAAGATGGACATCAGTCCGTCGTTGACCCAAAGATGCCGGCTCCAGGTGAGCACAGTGCCCCCGAGCCCTGCCGTTACTTCCGTCTCCCAGATTGCGTGGTAGCCATGTTCCCACGGCGAGTTGGCCCAGACGAGCGCGATGACGGTTGCAGTCAACAGCAGAATCCCACCCGATGCCTCCATCTGCGAAAAGCGCGTGAAGGGATCAACCAGGACATCGATAGGAGCTCGACCCGACTTGAAGACAGCAGCCCTTCCCGGTGCTTGAGCCTTTTGCATAGGGACTCCCGTTGATTCCGAGGATCTTCTATCAGACACATCCTACATGTGTCTGAGGGATGAGCGGGCTTTCCTAATCTTTAGAAATCGAGTCTCCGCCTAATACACCCGCGACAGAAACAAATCGAAGAACTCCCCCGTCTTCGAATCGAGACAAACATTCGCGTTCCCTTCTCCACTCACCCGGCGAGTCATTCCCTTGTCATCGACCTCGATCCGCATCGAAGTCATCGGACAAATCTCCGGCCTCACCGCATAAGCCGCCGCAACTACATCGAACAAAGTCGGCGAAGTATGTTTTACCGCCGCACTCCACTCAGCCGTCAACTCCTCCAACGCATTCGTCATCCCGGTCTTCTTCGCAAACAACTGCGCCTGCCGCTCCGGCCCCAGCGGAATCTCCGTCGCATCCAGCGGCATCACATACAGCGGCACTCCCGCTCCAAACAGTGCCTTCGCCGCCGCAACATCGTTGAAAATGTTCCACTCCACCTCAGGCTCCTTCTTGCCGCCATATCCCAGCGCAACCGATCCACCCATCAGCACAACCCGCTTCAGCTTGCGAAAAGTCTCCGGATCTTTCCTGATCAGCACTCCCACGTTCGTCAGTGGCGCCACTGCCACAAGCGTGATTTGCCCCGGATTCCTGCGAATCGTCTCCAGCACAAACTCGATCGCATCCGGATAGCTCCGGTCCGGCGAGCCCTCCGCCCATTTGCCTTGCGTGAAATGTGACTTCCCCGCCGTCTTCGGCCCCTCATACACCGGAACATCGTTACGCCCAGCCGCATTCAGAAACCGCGTCACAAGCCTGGCGCGCAGGTGTGTATCCTGAAATGCCGTAGTCACCCCCACCACCTGCACCTCAGGACTCCTCAGCAGCAATCCAAGCGCATACGCGTCATCGATATCGTCCCCGATATCCGTATCAAAAATCACCTTCGAAGGAACCGCTTGGGGCATGGTAGGATGAGCCAACCTCACCACCAGTAAGACCACTATCAACAAGAGACACGTCTTCAGCATCGCCCCAATCCTACTCCTGCAACGCGTCCTTTCCTCTCCCTCTCATCCAATCGAACGACCTCCAATTCACACACCATCAACCTCCCAGCATTAACATTAAACGTCATGCTAATCTCCATCCGAACAGCCGCCCTCGCCGCGGCCCTCCTCACCACCATGCCCACCGACCCCTTCCTCGGCCTCCTCACCGCCGCCAACACCCACGCCAAAGCCCACGGCGCCCCCACCCCCACGGTCTCCCCCGTCGACGCCACCGTCCTCGGCCCCAACGCCCCGGTCCATGTAGCCGAACTCCAAAAAGCCGGCTTCCGCATCATCCCCTGGACCACCAACGACCCCGAAAAAATTCGCGCTCTCATCAATCTCCGCGTCGACGGCATCATCTCCGACTACCCCGACCGCCTCCAACAAGTCCTCGCCGAAGAAAGAACCGCGCATCCCGAAGCCGCCGCCTACTTCCGCACCTTCGTCGTCTCCGCCCATCGCGGAGGCCGCGGTCTCCGCCCCGAAAACACCCTCCCCTCCTTCGAGGACGGCCTCGACCACCTCGCTACTGAACTCGAAACCGACACCGGCGTCACCAACGACCACATCTCCCTCATCTGGCACGATCAGTTCCTCAGCCCCGAATCCTGCCGCCGCGCCGACGGCGCCCCCTACACCCTCGAAAACCGCGTCTACACCCGCGACATCTCCCTTGCCGAAGCGCAAAGCACCTTCATCTGCGATAAGCTCCACCCACAGTTCCCCGAACAGAAAAACGACCTCGCCCTCTCCCCCGTAGCCGTAGCCTTCGCCAAACAAGAGCACCTCATCAGCCCCTACGTCCCCACCCACGCCGAGCAGCTCTTCCATTTCGTCGCCTTCTACTCCGACTACTACCGCACCGGCCCCGGCAAATCCCACCCCGACGCCGCCGCTCGCGCCGCCAACGCCGCGACCGTCCGCTTCAACCTCGAAACCAAAATCCTCCCCCTCCCCAACGACCCCCCAGGCAAATCCGTCGCCAACCAGCCCATTCCCAGCGGACACGCCGAGCCCACAACCAACCACACCGTCGACCCGCAAACCTTCGTCACCACCCTCTGCGGAGCCATCACCCGTAACCACATGGAATCCCGCGCGGAAGTCCAGAGCTTCGACTTCCGCACACTCATCCTCATCGAAGAGCAGTTCCCCAAAATCCCCACCTACTACCTCACCGGCGACCCGAAACTCCTCAGCAGCCACCTCGTCCCCGCATCGCTCCGCCAACCCGCGCCCTCCAACACAAACTAATCGGGAGCGAGGGAATCACTGCAACTTCGCAGCCTCAGCTTTGGCCTCTTTCAAAACGGCCACATTTGCATCGGCGTCTTTCCAAAGCGTCAAAAACTCCTGATACGCAGCCCGTGCCTTCGCCGTATCACCCTGCAACGCATACGCGCGCGCAAGGCCAAGATAGGCAAGCGAACCGATCGGTTCATTCACCACCACTCCGCGATGGTCGAGAATCTTCTGAAACTCCGCCGCCGCTTCCTTTGCCTGATGCGCCCCCAGATGCGCCTCGCCGCGCACATACACCGCATACAGCGAAGGCGTGAACGAAGTATCGCCCGGCTGGCCCAGCTCAAACGGAGCCGTGCTCTTCAACTCCTCAATCGCCCGCAAAAAATCACGCCGGTTCAAAGCGATCTGCGCACGAATCGTAGGCACGAAGTTGATGTTCACCACCGTGTCCCTCGCGAAGCTCTTGGCCAACTCATCAGCCAGCCTCTGCGCACGCTCGCCATCGCCGGCGAACGCCAGGGCCAGCGCCGCACCAAACTTAGCCATACGCCCCGAAGAAAGCGCGAGCGCCGCACCACCACGCTGCCGTGCCTCAGCCGCGTTGCCAAAGAGCGCCTCCCTCACCGCCGCATCCGCCTCATACGCTGACGCCGTCTCCCGCTCTTCCGCCCGTTGTGCTGAAGCGACCGCCTGCACAGACAACTTCCTCGCCTTCTCCAACTGACCGTAATAGGCAGCCGTATCGGCCTCAACCGACAACATGATGTCTTCAACCCCCGGTTTACCCGCGGCCCACGCCACCTGTTGCGCCATCCCCGCCGCATCGTTCTGCAAAAATGCAATCTGGTAAAGATACAAACGCAGATAAGGCGAATCGAGATTCTTCTCGAGCGCCTTCGCTGCCACCGCCCGGCCCTCCTCCAGTCGGCCCAGATGAAGATTCGCCTGGACAAGGTTGGCATATCGCAAACCGCTCTCCGGTTGCAGTTCAAGCGCAGCCCGCGCATGTTCCAGACTCTGTTCGTGCTGACCCAGATATGCATCGAGCAATCCCAGAATTCCCACCGGCGTATCGTCACGCGGATAAACCTGCGACCACAGCTCATACACCGCCCGCGCCTTACCCAGATCCCCCAGAACAAGATCGTTATAGAGAGAATCGATACGGAACCTCTCCTGCTCCGTCACTTGCTCGCGAAGCTCATAAGCCTTCGTCAGATTCTCTGCCGCTCGACTCGCCTCCCCCAGATTCGAATAGCTCGTTCCCAATGTCGCATAGGCTATCGCAAACTTCGGATCAATCTGAATCGCCCGCTCGAACAACGGAATCGCAGCTTCATCGCCCTTCAAATCCTTCGTCTTCACCCCCAGGCTGTAAGCCTGCAACGCTTCGAGCGACGGAGTACTCGCCTGCTCCACCGGCGTGTCATGCTTCTGCACCGAGGCGAGCGATTCACCCAGCTTGCCGCGAAGCGCGGTCGCAGCCGTTCCCAACACAGACAGCACATGACTCTTATCTTCCGAAGTGATCTGTTCCCGCGCAAGAACGTCCCCCGTCTTGCAACCCAGGGCCCTCAAGCCAAGTACGTACTCGCTTCCCAGCATCGCAATCGATCCCTCCACCTCAGCCGCTGCCCCCGCCCTCTGGCAAACATCCCGCGCAATCGCAGCCGTAAGCCGCGCGTCCGGCGGTTGACCCATCAACCCCAGCGCCTGCCGGATGCGCTGCTCGGGAACAAGACTCAGGAATGGCGACTGCTCCAGCTGAATGGCAAGGCCCTGCTTCAACGCGTCATCAAACAATGGCTCGCCCGTCTTGTTGTCGAAATCGGTAAGCACAATCGTGTCCTTGTCCGTCAGCCGTCTTGCTCCATGCGAGCGGTAATACACCCATCCGGCTCCTGCAACAACAAGCACCGCGACCCCGGCAGCAACGATCTTCCAAACCTTCCTCCCCGCAACAGGTTTCGCTATCACCGGACTCGACAGCTGCGACAGAACAGCCGAAGAGCCCGATGACGATTGCCGCGGCTGGACCGTCTGAGTTCCGCTCTTCTCCGCCGCCATCATCTCCGAACTGGCGATCGGCACTCGCCCCGAATCCGAATCGCGTTTCAGGCGCAGCAGATCCAGGCGAATCTCCGACGCATGCTGATACCGCAGATTCCGGTCCTTCTCCAGAGCTTTATTAATGATCCTCTCCAGTTCCGGCGACGAGTCAGGATTCAGCCGCACAGGCGCCACCGGCGCGCGGTTCAGAATCGCATCGAACACAACCGCTTCACTCTCGCCCCGAAAGGCCAACTGGCCGGTCACCATCTCATACAGCACCGCTCCAAACGAAAAAATATCCGTGCGAGCATCCAGCTCCTTCCCCCGAGCCTGCTCCGGCGACATATACGACACCGTCCCAATCGCAGAACCGGGCTTCGTCAGTTGCTCATCGCTGGTCACCATCGTGGGGGCAGTCGCAAAATCGCGCGAGGAACCCGTCTTCGGCGCCATCTTCGCCAGCCCGAAATCCAAAACCTTCGCGTGACCGCGCTTCGTGACCACCAGATTCGCCGGCTTGATGTCTCGATGAACGATGCCTTCCGCATGGGCCGCCTCAAGTGCGTCGGCGATCTCAATCGTGAGCGACAGAATGCGTTCCGTATCCAAAGCGCGCGTGACGATCAAATCTCTCACCGTCATGCCGTCCAGATACTCCATGGCGATGAACTGCTTTCCTTCATGCTCGCCAATCTCGTAGATTGTGCAGATATTGGGATGGTTCAACGCAGACGCCGCCTCAGCCTCCCGCTGGAACCGCGTCATAGCCCGCGGGTCCTTGGTCACCTCATCAGGCAAAAACTTCAGCGCGACAAAGCGATGCAGGGTCAGGTCCTCGGCCTTGTAGACGACCCCCATGCCGCCGCCGCCGAGCCTCTCGATGATGCGGTAATGCGAGACAATCTGGTCGATCATCACCGGCTTCCTGGCTGTACTGCCTTTCGTAAGGCTAGGCAGTATTGGCAGGTCCGGCAACTAGCAAAAGCCTGAGTTTCTTCTTTTCGACGAAGCCGAACTCCAGAGCTTCGACTTCCGCACCCTCCAGCTCGTCGAACAACAATTCCCCAAAATCCCCACCTGCTACTTAACCGGCGACCCAAGACTCCTCAGCAGCCCAAATGTCCCAGCCGCTCTCCGCCAACCCTGAGCCACAGGCTCTGGAAACAGAGCCCGTGGTTTCGGTCTGGATGCGAAGAGTTGAAGCGACGTATTACGGATCGACTGTTATGGAGCAGGCAGTATCCAGGACAATCAGGATCGATACGAGCATTGCGATCATTATTTTCTCTCCTGATTAAGATAGTTTCGCAAATCTGGCGGCCGTCATAGTTGTAAGGTGTGAGTTTGTCCAAACAAATGATTTACACTCGGACCTCTAGGAGCGCTAGCGGGCAATACGGTCTCGTCGAACGATAAGAAGACGGCAGGCTCTGAAATAGAGCCTGTGGCCTGGGTCTCGATAAGAAGAGTTGAAGCGATGCTCTTACGAACTGACCGTTATCGTGCAGGGCGTCGCATCAGGCCCAGTCGGTGTGCAAGTACCGGTCGTGACCGCGTTGTAGTCGACTGTACCAGCCGCCGTAGGCGTGTAGGGTCCGTAGGTGGTTGCCGGATGCGTGGCCGTGTAATCGCCCGCTGGCAGGAAGGTGGGGAAACAAGGCGTAGGGTCGGAATAACAAAAGGTGCAGTCTGCGGTAACTGTAAAGGAGACGCTGTCGGTGTCCTCCTTCATACTGTGACCAAGCAGACCATGCGGAAGGTTAATCGTTTTATCAGCCATAATCTTTCCTTTTCTATTTGAATTGTTAGAACAAGTGCGGGGCCCGGATGAAACCACACAGTACAAAACCTATTTACTGCTCTTGCTGCTGGGACGAAAATTGGGGTCGGCTACAAGTGCCTGCAGGCTGGGATCGTTGGTGATCTGATCCATCGGATAACCCTTCTGCAGCGATTTGTGAATATACTCCAGAGCCTGCCGCCGATTACCCATCAATTCGTAAGCTTCACCAATGTTTGACAAAACGTTCGGATCGTCCGGAGCGAGCGCCAATGCGGTCTGGATGCGCGCCTGGGATTTCTCAGTGAATTTGTCCATGGCATACAGCATCGCGAGCATCGAGTGGGCCATCGCATCCTGCGGCTTCGCAGCGACAACCTGTTCCGCAAGTTGTTCTGTCTTGCGCCGCGCAGCCTCGGTCTTGGCATCGTCCTTCAGCCCTTGATAGTCAAGCATCAGATTGTTCCAGACCATGTAGTCGCGCCCGTCAATCTTCAGTGCCTGTTCCGTAGCGACTGCGGCGTCAGCGTAGCGTTTCTCCTCCAGGTAAAGCACACCAAGATTGGCGTATGCCGGATAGCCCGGACTAAGCTCAATCGATCTCTTCAGCGCTTTTTCCGCTTCAGCCAGCGACTTCGGATCCCCCGAATCAAGATACGCGGCTGCCAGATTCGAGTAGAGTTGAGCGTTGTCCGGAGTGAGTTCGAGTGCGTGCCGGTATTGTGCGATCGCATCCGGAAGCCTGTTGTGCCGCCCATAAAAACGGCCCAGATTGTTATAGCCGTCCCAGTAATCGGGACGCAGCGCAGCAGCTTTTTGGTAAGTGGCCTCGGCGTCGGCGATGCGGCCGGAGTTCTCATAAGCGCCCGCCAATCCCGCCAGCGCAAGCGTATTCTTCGGATCCAGCGTAAGCGCGTGCTGGAACTCCTGCAGCGCAAGATCGTGCTTGCCGGCACTGTCGTGGATACGCCCCAGGGTGACGTACGCGGCGGGAATACGATCGTCCAAATCCACCGCGCGCTTGCAGTTGGCCAGCGCCTCCTCCACCCAGCGAGGATCGTGATTCACTCGATTCTTCAGTCGATAGGCTTCGCCAAGCTCGGCATACCCCAACGCGAACCGAGGATCAGTGCGGATGGAGTTTTCCAGCGCAGTAATCGCCAGATCGAGATTGCCTGATTTGTCATAACGCTGCATGTAACCCAGTGCGGTCAGATAGTCCTCATACGCCGCGGGATTGACCGAGCCGCCGGTATTCCGCAGCATGTCGGCCGTGACCGTAATGTTCATCAGCCGTGCAAGACGTGCCACCGCTTCGTTCTGCAACGTCGCCAAATCGCCCGCCCGGTCTTCCAGCGCCGCCGCCCCAATCTGGCGAAGGCTCTTCGTGTCGATCAGGTTCACATCGAGGTGGATGTCGGTTCCGTTTCGCCGGATACTCCCTTTAACGACAAGGTTCGCTCCCAGTTCTTTTCGTGCCGCGGAAGGGTCCGTGACTTTGAGCCGGCGCACCTCACTCGCAGGAACCACCCACAACGACTTCTTATCAACCTCGAGATTGGATAGCGTACCTGTCAGGGAATCCATCAACCCCTGAACAAGGGCATCATTCTCAGCACCGCCGCCGACAATGTCGAAGGGCAGCACAGCAATGTGTTTCTCGCTGTTGGGGAACAGGACTCCGCTAAGCCGCTGCCGCACGGCAGGAACAAGCAGAAGAGCACACAGACCGACGAGAACAGCCGATGTGCCGCCAAGCCAGGGCATCCAGCTTCGCTTTGGTTGAACGGTGCCGGGCCAGCTGGAACGCGCAGCGTTCTCAATCGACTTGCGAATCTCAGCAGTTTGCTTCATCCGCTTTGCGGCCGGATTCTCCTTGCTGCCTGCGTTCGGACCAGTAGCGGCCGATAGATCAACCGAGCGCGCAGCTTCAAGGTCGGTGATCAACTCGGAACATTGCTGGTATCGGCCTGCAGGATCTTTCGAGAGCGTGCGATAGACAATCTGTTGGAGTTCCACCGGAAAGTCGTCCATTGGCAGGGGCGGCTCATTCAAGATTGCAAAGACTCTTCCGGAGATCGTGTCGCGGTCAAAAGGATGGCGGCCAGTAAGTATCTCCGCCAGAACGACTCCAAGCGACCAGATGTCGCTCCGTTGGTCGATAACGCGGCCATGTACCTGCTCGGGAGACATGTACGCGAGAGTGCCGGCGACTCCGGGTTCAGTGGCGGTCTCAGGACCAACGCTGTGTGCCAGACCAAAATCGACGAGCTTAATCGAACCGGCGCTGGTAAGCATCACGTTCGAAGGCTTGATGTCGCGGTGAGCGATCCCGCTTGCGTGCGCCGCCGCAAGCCCACGCGCCATCTGCAGCGCAATTTCAACGGCTTCGCGAGCCGGGACAGGCCCCGAGCGGATTCGCTCCGCGAGCGATTCGCCTTCGTAGAAGGCCATGATGATAAATGTGCGCCCATCCTCGGTCTCTTCAATTCCGTGGATCACACCAACGTTGGGATGATCGAGAGACGATGCGGTGCGGGCCTCTCGGAGAAACAGTCGCTTGCGCCGTTCGTCGGAATTCAAATCAGTTGGCAGGAATTTGAGCGCGACCGTGCGTTCCAGCTTGATGTCGCGGGCGCGGTAGACCACACCCATTCCACCTGCGCCGGCCACGCCAAGGATTCGATAGCTGTTCGCAACCTCATCCCCGACCGACAGTGCACCCGTCAGTTCGCCCATAGCACTTTCCTTGTGCGATCCAGATCGAAGCCTGGATATCGCAGGAGACGCCTGGCATATATTTTGCGGCGTTCGCGATTCTATGACCTAACTACCATTGTTGCAAGAAGATAATCTATGTGGCGGCCAGCACAAAGTGTGGTCTGTCTTTCCGGACGCAACTCAAGCCACCCGAATCGCCCGAAAGATCCTCGCCAGATAAAACGCGCATGTCCCCAGCACCACCACCAGCGTCGCCGGCAGAAACCACCACCCCAACCCCACCTGCAACCCCAACCCATTCCGCACCATCGCAAGGCAGATATAAGCAAACATCCAGCAAACCTCAGCCTTCACCCATCCCACCAGTGCCATCGACTCCTCCAGAGCCACCCTCTCCCGCTCCGGCGCCAGCGGCCTCTTCACATTCACCACCCGCGGCACAAAGTCGATCACCGACAGCGTCAGGTACAGAAACAACGCAATCCCCACCAGCACCCGCAACGTCCCCCGCGCCCCAAACCCGTTCGCCATCCCCTCCGCATTGAAGTGCGTCGCAATCCGCTCCGGCAGCCGCGTATAGAAGTCCGCCACCACCGCCGCCGCGAACACCAGACCCGCCAACGCGATCACCTCACGAACGGTCTTCACGCAGACCCTCCAAAAAAAATCCACAGAAATATTTCAAAAAGTTGGCGTATTTTTTAGAGCCCGATGAGCTGCACTTAACAACCGCACCTTCACCACAAATCCACCACAATCTGCCACCCATTTCACCACGTTTTGCGGACACAAAATTGCACAACCCCCTGCAAAAACGCCCTTCCACCACGCCAGAAAAAATCTGTCGAATTCCGTTGTTGCTACAGTCTCTCCCGATCTGCGATCGGCTACCGCCAAATTACTTCGATTCGCGAATGACGCGGCCCTCCACCTTTTGCGTAGGCCGCACATCGTGCGGGTAGAGCTTTGCGAATACCTCAAGTTCTCCGCTTGAAATCTCCTCAGGCGTCTTCAGGACAAACCATGTGACCCCTTCCGTGCAGGGAGGCGTCGTCAGCGACCCGATAAACGTATAGTAGCCATGATTGACCGGCAGGAGATCAGCCGCATTGACCAACACCCCTTCGACTGCGGCCACCTTATCCTTCTCCTTTGGCAGGTGAGCCCACACGGCCTCGAGCGCTGGGTTTAACTTTCCTGCTTTCAGCAGAACAGCCACCACTGCTAGGTTTCCACTCGCATCCGAGTGAACCATATGGACCACCATGTCGAAGCCCTTTCCGTTGATATGTTCCTCGCTCGGATGGTGAAAATGGAACTGCGTGAGCTGGTACCGATGATCGCCGACGGTGAGAAAGCTCCCGGGCTCATAGTTCACCATAACGGTGTGCCCGTTATCGACGACGGTAAGCGGCGAAGGAGCGTAATCAAATTGGATCGGCGGCAGGTCGGCCTTTTCTGCGTGGCGGATGTCGATCGGTGACTGATGGTGGCCCACCTTGCACTCGGAATAAGCAGGATCAAGCGTTGCCCACTTCTTGGGGCCATCCTTACCGTCATATGCCCAATGCGCATGATGTTCGGTCTCCTGCGCAACAATAGACGCGGAACCGAAGAGCGTTGCCGCTGTTATGAGTCCAACGAGCATCGATTTCATTGGGGAGTCCTCCTGAGGTCAATTACTGACCAGAACGACCGCGGAGCCCAGCTCGGGAGCCCTCAACAATAGCAGAAGCCCGAGAGAAATGTCGTGAAGGCAATCTGCTGCTGCATCTTCCTTTGTTTTTCGTCGGTTGCATTCGCCTTTGTTTTTCGTCGTCATCCTGAACGCAGTGAAGGACCCCTCTATTTGCTCTTCGTCTTTGCCGTTGCCGTCGTTCTTGCTTTTGCTTTTTCTTGCTGTCATCCCCGAAGGGGAATCAACTCACGAACCGTCTTCACGCGAGCCTCTGGAAAACCCACAGAATCTCAAATCATCATTGATTAACTTGACAGAGATTAACTCAACAAAGAAAGTTTGACGCGAACTTGACCGTGAAGCCTATGATGGCAAAACCGTCCAGAAAAATGGATAACCTGACTCGGAGAGACTGATGCTATCCCGTATCAAGTTTGCCATCTTGTCATTGGTTACGCGGTTCAATGAGCTTCCGTATGGGGTGCAATTGGTTCTCTTTGGCGTCCCGCTGATTGCTGTGATTATCGTAGGGCACCACTTCGGAGTGCTTTCGAAAGGTAATCCCGGAGGCCACATACCGAGAAGTTGGTTCCACTAGAAAAGCCAGAAAAAAGCCTAAAACAAACTCAACTTCCGAGGCATCTCAATCCCCAGGTGCTCATAAGCCAGCCGAGTAGCCACCCGTCCCCGCGGCGTCCGATCCAGAAACCCAATCTGAATCAAGAACGGCTCATACACCTCCTCCAACGCATCCTGCTCCTCCGCCAGAGCCGCCGCCAGCGTATTCAACCCCACCGGTCCACCATCGTACTTCTCAATAATCGTCCGCAGCAGCCGCCGGTCCAGCTCATCGAACCCATGCGCATCCACCTCCAGCAACTCCAGCGCAGCCTGCGCCGTAGCGCGATCAATCACGCCCTGCGCCCGCACCTGCGCATAGTCCCGCACCCGCCGCAGCAACCGATTCGCAATCCTCGGCGTCCCCCGCGACCGCATCGCAATCTCCGCCGCCCCATCGCGATCGATCGGCACCCCAAGCACCTCCGCCGACCGCTCCACCACAAACCGCAGCTCATCATCGGTATAAAACTCCAGCCGCAACAAAATCCCAAACCGGCTCCGCAGCGGCGACGACAACAACCCCGGCCGCGTCGTAGCCGCCACAAACGTAAATGGCCGAATCTCCATCACGTGCGTCCGCGCCGCCGGCCCCTGCCCAATGATGATGTCCAGCTTGTAATCCTCCAGCGCCGTATACAGCTTCTCTTCCAGCACCGGCTGCAACCGATGAATCTCATCAAGAAATAAAACCTGCTTCTCCCGCAGATTCGTCAGAATCGCCGTCAAATCCCCCTGAATCTGCAGCGCCGGCCCGCTCGTCTGCTGATACCCCACCCCCAATTCATTCGCAATAATCGTCGCCAGCGTCGTCTTCCCCAGCCCCGGCGGCCCAAACAGCAACACATGGTCCAGAGCCTCCCCCCGCGACTTAGCCGCCTCCAGCGCAATCGCCAGCTGCTCCTTCGCCTTCGTCTGCCCAATAAACTCGCTCAGCTTCGAAGGCCGCAGCTTCAACTCAAACGCCGCGTCATCGTCCACCCGTCCCGCCGAAACCAGCCGCTCCGCCTCGGCCGCCCGCGACCCATCCAGCCCCGCACGATTCAGATCCATCTTCGCCTTGTTCTTGAAAGAATCCACTCAGGGCGATACTAAGGCGAAGCCACCCGCGAAGCAACCACAACCACAAACCCCACTCCTACTGATGCAACGACAACATCACCGACCCATGCGGCGGCAAATCTTCCGTCACCGCGTTCCCACTCCCCAATTCCTTCCGCATCCACAAGTCCCGCACCTTATAGTCCGGTCGATCGATAAACCCATACTCCACAAACGCCTTGTCCACATGCACCGGCGTATCGCCAAGGTTGAACAGCGCCAGATAGTTCTTATCCCGATCCTTCGACACCGCCACCCACGCCACCACATCCCCATCCTGCCCCTGCATATGCCCAGCCTGCGAGTGCTGATCCACCTCGATCACCCCCGGATTCGTCAGCAGCGACTTCATCGTATCGTCCATCTGCGTCAGATTCCCCCCGATAAACAGCGGCGACCGCGCCATCGCCCAAAGCGTAATCATCGTCCTCTGCTCATCCTCCGTCAGCCTCGAAGCCCTTGGCTTGCCCTCGCCCGGCGTCGGCACCAGCATCCCAATCGGCAACATATCCGCATCCGGCCAATTCCCCGCGTGCGCATACTTCGCCCAACTCGCAATCACCGGAAACTGCCCCTTCACGCTCTGCGGCCAGTTCTTCCCCTCCGGCTTCTCCCAGTAGTCCCACACGTCATCCGAGATCCGCCACAACTGCGCATTCTTCCCCACCTCCACCGCATTCTCCAGCGCCGTCGGCCCCGGCGACAAGCTCAACACCATCGCCCTCCCCGACTTCACAATCGCCTTATGAATCATCGCAATCTCAGCGCCCTTGTACGGATGCGAAGCGATGCAGTCGACCTTGACGTAATCCACGCCCCACGACGCATACTGTTTCATCAGCGCGTCATACCACGCCTGCCCCGCCGCATTCGCCTTCACCCCAAAGTTATCCGGATTCCACGGGCACACATCGGTAGTATCAGCCGCGAGATTCGCACGAACATGCGTCGCGCCAATGCGTGTATTCGCCAGGACAGTCTTCTTCGGAATCCCGCGAATGATATGGATCCCGAACTTCAATCCATTTTTATGCACCGCATCGCTCAGCGGCTTGAACCCACCTCCAAACTCAGAAGTGGGAAACCGGTTCGGCGCAGGCTCATACTGCCCCTGAGAATTGATCGTGTACCGAAGCGCCTCCGGAATCGATGCAACCTCCGGGTTCTCCAGATACCATCCCTCATCTACCACCACGTACTGCCACCCATACTCCTTCAATTGGGCCGCCATCACCACCATGTTCGCGCGAAACTGCGCCTCGGTCACCGTCAGCCCATACGCGTCCCAGCTATTCCACCCCATCGGCGGCGTGGGAGCCAGCACCTTTTCCTGTGCACCGATCCGCAATACCGCAACCAAAAAAACTGCCGCCGCCGCGCAAAAGCGCCTCATCCCCATGCGAACAACGATACCAAAATCACTCCACCGCAAGCGGCAGCAGGCCAACCCACACAGCACACCAAATTTCCTCTCTACTCAACAAGATGCGTCCGTCACGCACGAAGGCTATATCGGCCCGCGTCATCCTTCACCTGTTTCACGTCGTCACATCAGCGTCATCCTTCGCCCGGCTTTGAGTCGTCATTCTGAGCGCAGCTCAGAATCCCTGTATTTGCCCTTGTCTTCCCTCCCCACCTACGCAACTCTCATTTTGCTCTAGACTTGTACGCACCAAAGCCAGCCGTCTCAGGAGCCTCGAACTTGACCCGCATCCGCGCCGCCGCCGCATCCCTCATCCTCCTCTCCGCCACCGCACTAGCCCAGCAAATCCCACCCGCCGTCAAAGCAGCCGAAGCCTCCATCGACCCCGAAAAGATCCGCGCCCACGTCAAGTTCCTCGCCGACGACCTCCTCGAAGGCCGCGGCCCCGGCCTCCGCGGCAGCGAACTCGCCGCCCAGTACATCGCCACCCAGTTCGCCCTCTACGGCCTCAAACCCGGCGGCGACAACGGCACCTACCTCCAGCAGATCAACATGGTCGGCATGAACGCCATCCCCGAAAAAACCACCTTCTCTCTGGTCCCGAAGCGCCCCGAAGGCGAGATGGCCATCACCCTCCACTCCTACGACCTCAAGTACGGCGACGACTACACCGTCTCCAACCGCACCCTCACCCCCACCGTCGACATCGACGCCCCCATCGTCTTCGTCGGCTACGGCATCACCGCGCCCGAGTTCAACTGGAACGACTACGCCAACATCGACGTCAAAGGCAAAGTCATCCTCTGCATCGTCGGCGACCCACCCTCCACCGACCCCGCCTTCTTCGGCGGCGACGCCCTCACCTACTACGGCCGCTGGACCTACAAGTTCGAACAAGCAGCACGCATGGGAGCAGTCGGCGCACTCATCATCCACCGCACCGACCTCGCCAGCTACGGCTGGGACGTCGTCAAAAACTCCAACACCAGCGAAAAAACCTACCTCCGCGACAACAAAGACCCGCAGCTCGAAGCCGCAAGCTGGATCCAGCTCGACGTAGCCAAACAAATCTTCAAATCCTCCAACCTCGACGCTGACGCCGAGATCGAAGCCGCCGGCAAACGCGGCTTCAAAGCCATCGAACTCCCCGTTCGCCTCCACGCCCACGTCGAAAGCGTAGTCCGCCCCTTCCAGTCACCCAATGTCGTCGGCATTCTCCCGGCCGCAAACGCCTCCGCAAAAGACCAGGCCGTCCTCTACACCGCCCACTTCGACCACCTCGGCTTCGTCCCCGGCATGTCCGGCGACAACATCTACAACGGCGCCGCCGACAACGCCACCGGCTGCGGCATGCTCCTCGAACTAGCCCGCGCCTGGTCGCAACTCGCCCAGTCCGGCACAAAACTCCCCCACTCCGTCATCTTCTCCGCCGTCACCGCCGAAGAGCAAGGCCTCCTAGGCAGCGAATACCTCGGCCAGCACCCACCCATCCCCGCCGGCCAGATCGCCCTCGACATCAACTACGACATGATCCTCCCCATCGGCGTCCCCCTCCAGGTCAACGTCAACGGAGCCCAGCGCACCACCTTCTTCCCCACGGTCGAGGCCACCGCCAAACGCTTCAACCTCGCCATCGTCCCCGACCCCAAACCCTCCGCCGGCAGCTACTACCGCTCCGACCACTTCTCGCTCTCCCGCGTCGGCATCCCCGCCTTCTCCATCGAGGCCGGCAACCTCTACGAAGGTCACGACGCAGCCTGGGGCAAGAAACAACACGAAGACTTCACCGCCCACGACTACCACAACTTCTCCGACAACTACCACGCCGACTGGGACTTCGCCGGCAACGCCAAACTAGTCCGCTTCGGCATGGACCTCGGCTGGCAAGCCCTCACCGCCCCCACCACCATCAACTGGCTCCCCAAGGACGAATTCGAACCCGCCCGCAAAGCCAGCCTCGCAACTCAGTAATCGTGACCCACTCTCCGCAGCCTTAGGTAGTGGGGCCAGTTTGGACTCCTGGGCAACCAAAGTTACCGATAACCCGTTTCGCGGGAGTGTCGAAGTGCTTCGGCTAGACTCCAGATATGACACTGGGTTCTGATGTCTTGAGAATCTTACCTCTTTGGCTGGTCTTGCTCGGATTGGCCTGCGGTCTTGTTGCCGGGTTGACGCGAGTATCGCCGCGAAAGGGCTGGACGCGACTGTGCTTCGCTGATGGTGGCAGCGGCGTTTGTAGAAGGCTCAGTTTCGCAAGTGCTCCAAGAGCACAGGCTATGGCCCGGCGTGGCAGGATTGGGAGCAGGACTCTTTCTGGCATATCTGCGATTAAGCCCGGAGAGTCCCAACGAGGACACCGGCGCTTCGCTACTCTGAGTCGATCTCGGACGTACTTTCCGAAAACCCCGTTTTCAGCGGCGAAACGTCAAGTGCGACAGCCGTTTAGCATTGCACTAGAAACCAAACTGCAGATTCGGAGGTTTAATTCGCGTGTTTACTGTGGTTGAATTAGAATTCATCAAGTTCCCTCCGTTGTCCAGCTGACGGGTCGGAGGGACCCGGGTTGTCGATCTGACATGACGTCCATCTCCGGCAGGCCACAGGTTACCTACAGGCCATATGAAGTCAACATAGCGCATTCGCATCCTCACTTCGAACGGATCCTCCATGGCTCTGGATTCCCCGGTGCGGAAGACTCCACGAGGTCTGCTCCCGCACGACCTTCTAGACAGCTTGAGAGTCGTGTCCAGTGATCTTTGAAGGGCGATTAAACGGCGCCACCGTGATCTCGCACAACGAGAGAAACGGATCCTCACTACTCCAATGGAAAGCCACGGGATGCCCCACGTCCCTAGGCCGAGGAACATACCTCAACCCAAACACCGTAACTCCCTTCGCTTGCGCAAACGTCCTCACCTCGTTCCATGGATGCACACTGCCCTTATCGATTCCATCGGTCACCGCCAAAATCACGCGCCGGCCCGGCATTTGGCTCGCCTGTTGCACCAGGAAAGCCAGCGAATCCCATAGATGCAAGGTCTCCTGGCATTCCGGGTGACCCACGGCCGTTTGGGCTCCGTCCATTGCACACCGCAAATCGACGGCGCGCTTTAGATTCTTCCTTCACCGTGGATTATCGAATTTCACTAAACGCGACAATCTGCACAGAAATCGACACGTCCTCGAACACAGGCTGGTGAGATTGCCGCGAGGAACGTCGCCGCCGCTTCGGACAATTAGGTACATGAAGAGGCCGCCAAGGATGCAAGCCTCTAGGAACGTCTCTAACAACCAAACCACTACTCGCTAAGAGTAACCATTGCCCGCCAAATCAGATGGTTTGTGGGTCGGCGTGAACCGACGTGAGCCCTATCGTAGCCTATGGTCACGCACATTAGTCAGGTATCGAGCGAGTGACCGGCAATCCGGAAGTAATCCCGAAATGCTGTGAAGTCACGTTTTCGGAAACCTCAGTCGTTCACTCCAAACTGACCCACTACCCAGCCTTAATGCAGAATAGGAGGGTCGTCAGGTACCCATAACATGACAGAAGAAGCTAGACAGGCAGTGCCACGTCCCGTTCTCACTTCAATCTCCGCGCAACTATTTGTTGCCGACTCTCAGGCATCGTGTGATTTCTTCACTGACAAGCTCGGCTTCGCAGTCGATTTCGTCTATGGCGATCCACCGTTTTACGCGCAGGTCACTCGCGACAACGCACGGCTTTCCTTGCGCCACGTCGACGAACCCGTCTTCGCTGGCGATGTTCGGGAACGCGAAGACCTGCTCTCCGCCTCGATCACCGTCGCCACCGCAGACGCGATCAAACAGCTCTTCTTGAGTTATCAGGCCATGGACGTACCCTTCCATCAGACCCTCAAGCAGGAACCCTGGCGCCACAACCTTTATCGTCGTAGATCTCGATGGAAATCTGATCCTCTTCGCCGGTCCGGCTGGGTGAGGCGTCACCCCAACCCCACACCACGTCATCCTGAGCGAAACGAAGGATCCCCGTATTTCGCACTTGTACTTGCTTTGCTTCGCCAGCTGCAACACCAGGCGTCAAAACCCGCTATGTGGCTGCAGCCCTAAACAATTGATTTAATTACTTTTTTTTTGGAACTAAATTATTTTTCGCGTTTTTGGCCCAGAAATCGCATGTCAAGTCCCAAAACCACCTAACCCATTCCCCACCAACAACATCCATTTGGCATTTTAGTTACACTCAACCCGCTATAATTAAATTAGAAATCAAGAAAGCCCCGGCAAAAAGCTGGGGCTTTCCATTTCAGAAAGGAATATCCGCCATAACCCATTTGTTTGGAATATTTTGGACGTAACCCTTTTAGTTGGAATATTTTACAGACACCTAAACCATGTAAATTACTGAATACAAGATATTTACGCGCGGGCAATGGGGGGAGGGGGTACCCCTAGTAGAAATCCGCACAGCTCAGGAAGAACCCACACGTCCGGCAAACCAGCTTGCACCGGCTGTCCTCCAACCGGAACTGCACGTCGGACAAAATCGGGAGTGGTGCTCCGGCAACGAGCACACGTCAGGAATCAGTTCGGTCGTCACGTCAGGCGTCGAGAGTTTCTGCATCACGAGATAGTAGCGCACACCGTCAATTTTTCAACTCCCTGTAGCCCCAACGCGGCATCGAAAAAGGTACCGTATTGAAGAGCAACAGATAAAAGGAGAAACACGATGGATCGTAGCGCAAGTGCAGTCTGGAAAGGCAGCCTCAAAGAAGGCAGCGGAACAATCTCCACCCAAAGCGGCACCCTCAAAGACACGCAGTACAGCTTCAAAGCCCGCTTCGCCGACGGCGTCGGCACCAACCCCGAAGAACTCATCGCCGCCGCTCACGCCGGCTGCTTCACCATGGCCTTGAGCGCCGAGATCACCAAAGCCGGACTAACCCCCGACTCGATCGAGACCACCGCCGCCCTAACCCTCGACGTCTCCGGCGAGAAGCCCACCATCACCAAGATCCACCTGACCACCAAAGCCAAGGTCCCCGGCATCGACAAGGCAAAGTTCGCCGAACTCGCCCACAACGCCGAGGTCGGCTGCCCCGTCTCCCGCGTCCTCAAGGCCGCTGAGATCACCCTCGACGCAACCCTGCTCTAAGTCCCCATAACCCTAGTGGGCATGGCCCGAGTGGTCATGCCCATGATGGTGCCCATGCGCCCCCACCGCCTCCAACTCAGGCGGCGCGCTGCACCCATGGGTGGTCTCGCAGCCCGTCGTTTCAAACTGAATCGTCGTGTGCGTGATGTGAAAGCGGTCTCGCAGCGCGCAGTTGATGCCGTCAAGAATGCTGCTGCACTCCGACATCGGCATCTCCGCAATCGTCACATGACTCGCCAGAGCATGTGACTGCGAGCCCAGACTCCAAACATGCAGATCGTGCACATCCAGAACGCCTTCGACTGAAGCCATCGCCTTGCGGATCTCCACCAAGCTGAAGATTCCGCGGAGTCCCTTCCAGCAGAATGTTCAGCGTCTCGCGAATAATCCCCACCGAACTCCACAGAATCATCCCCGCAATCAGGATCGAAAGCACCGGATCGATCCACGTCATGCCGCTGAACAGGATCGCCGCGCCGCCCGCAATCACCGCCGCCGTCGAAAGCGTATCGCCCAGCATATGCAGAAACACGCTGCGGATATTGACATCGCCGGAGAAGCGCCACAACAGCGTCGCCACCGTGCCGTTCATCAGCACACCGGCCGCTGCCACATACATCATGATCCTCGGATGAACCTCCACCGGCTCGGCAATGCGATGCATCGCCTCAATCGCAATCCACGCCGACAACACAACCAGAGTCACCGCATTGACGAACGCCGCCAGCACCCCCGCCCGCTGATACCCAAACGTCTTCTCATCCGTAGCCGGCCGTGCCTGGAAGTACACAGCAACAAAGGACAACGCAATCGCCAGCAGGTCGCTGACGTTATGCCCAGCCTCCGAGATCAACGCCAGCGAATGCGCCCGCAACCCGAAGTAGAAGGTTGCCCCGACATACGCCAGCGTAAGCACCATCGACACCTGCAGCACCCGCTGCATCCTGCTGTTCGGTGTGGCGACCATGTGCATACCAACAAGTGTAGTCTGCGCCGGAGCCGCGTTCAATGACGCCGTGACAATAGAACCAATGGGTTTTGGTATCGTGTGTCGAATGGCAAACGACATTCCTTGGCCACCAACCCGGAGATTTGTAGTGCAGACGTGGCCACACTTACACGCTAAGACATCTCGGCGGCCGAATCGCTCTGGTAGGGAGTCGAAGAGTTCAGCCGCAGCCCGCTCCACGACTCGGCAACAACAATGCTGTTCGCCGGGTTATGTGGCGCGTAGCGGACCTGGATTGGCAGGTCCGTCCGGATGCCGTGGACATACTCCGCTAGCGTAGTGACATCCTGGGCACACTCATACGTGACACCCGCGATGCGGTAGTTATAAACGATGATGTCCGGCGTCAGTCCTGCACTGACGGGCTCCGCGGACGTCTCGGGCGCTTTCGAGTCGGCGCTGCGGGCCTCCATGACCATCGTGTCCATAATGGTCCCGTCCGTAATTCGTCCGGAACGGGCAAGCAGGTCGCGGCGCTCGCGCTCAATCTCTTCCGCAGTGGGTTTGCGGCGCGTTAGGACATAGCTGGCGACCCCAATGGCGGTCACAACGCCAACGCCAATCGCAGCAATGACTCGCGGCGAGCGAAGTGAGAGGGAAAGATGAATTGGATTCAGCGAAAACACAAGCCTCTGCCCAAAAGCATAGCCCATAGCAGGCACTTCTGTAGGAGAGAGGTACTGCCTGAGTAACGAACGAATGGGTGATTGCGTCGGTGCGAGAGATTGCTGCAACTCTTGAGAGGGGTCGATTAGACGTGGTGGGGGGGACACCGTCGTTGAGGGTGTATGATCTCGGCGAACTTCAAACAATATCAATGCGGAAGCGGTGGTCGATGAACCGAAGGGCGCGTTTTCAGGTTTGGAAATTTATAGCCCTGGCTATGCTGGCGGGTTTGGGCAGCTCACCGGCTTCATGGGGCGCACCTGTAACTGCAGTCGCACCGGCAAAGATGCCGCGCGTTGGCACAATCGATGAGCGCTATCAGTCGTTCAACATCGAGATGTTGGAGGTGACTGGCGGACGCTTCTGGGCTCCCTACAAACAACAAGGGCAAACGCCGGCAGTCCCAGCAGACTCAAATCTCCCTACACCTCCCGGAATGGATCCGTCGTTGTATCGGTACCGCCCACCGATCGATCTTTCGAACCCTCGGCTGCGCAAACTCGCGGCACGGCTGGCGCCTTCCTACGTGCGGGTCAGCGGGACGTGGGCCAACTCTACCTATTTTCAGGATTCAGACGATCCGGCACCGGCGACGCCACCGGCCGGCTTCGGAGGAGTTTTGACGCGGAAGCAGTGGCGCGGCGTCGTCGATTTTTCTCGCGCTGTCGACGCCAAGATTGTTACATCGTTTGCGATAAGCCCTGGGGTACGCGACGCCAACGGCGTCTGGACTCCAGTGGAGGCGAAGAAATTCCTCGCGTATACGCAGCAGATTGGAGGAAGCATCGCAGCAGTGGAGATGTTCAACGAGCCAAGCTTCGCCTCGGTGGGTGGAGCGCCCAAGGGCTACGACGCCGCGGTCTATGGGAAGGACTTCAAGGTGTTTCATCCCTACGTCAAGAAGGCCGCACCCGAGATGCTGATCCTGGGACCGGGCTCGGTAGGTGAGTCGGGAATATTGATGGGCGGGCTTCCCGGAGTTCCGATGATCAAATCCGAGGACATGCTGATTGCCTCGGGGCCGGGAATCGACACCTTCTCGTATCACTTTTATGGCGGGGTTTCAAGGCGCTGCGCGGGGGCCGGGGGCCCAACTCAGACGACACCTGAGTCTGCCTTATCGGTTGAATGGCTCTCTCGTACCGATCGCGACGAGGCATTTTACGCGGCGCTTCGCGATCGCTTTCTTCCCGGAGGAGCGATCTGGCTCACCGAAACGGGCGAAACAGCTTGCGGCGGCAATCCGTGGGCTGCAGACTTTATTGATAGTTTCCGATATCTGAATCAGCTTGGCACTTTGGCAAAACGTGGCGTAAAGGTGGTCATCCACAATACGCTTGCCGCAAGCGACTATGCATTGGTCGATCAGAGAACGCTTCTTCCCCGGCCCAACTACTGGTCGGCCCTGCTGTGGCGCAAGCTTATGGGAACGACTGTGCTCGATGCCGGACCTCCGCCTTCGCCCAACCTGCATCTCTACGCCCATTGCCTGCGGAATCGACCGGGCGGCGTCGCTCTGCTGGCTATCAATGCGGACCGCACTACGACTCAAGAGCTTGAAATTCCAACAGTGTCGGAGCGTTACACCATGACCGCCAAAGACCTTATGGACAACAAAGTTGAGTTGAACGGACGTGAACTCAGTGTGGGGACCAACGGCGATCTCCCCCAAATCGCCGGCAAGCGGCAACCGCCCGGACACGTTTTGCTTCCACCTGCAAGCATTACGTTTCTCGCAATCTCGAATGCAGACAACTCGGCTTGCCGCTAAGCCGATAGACTGGCAGACCGGAAAGACCCGCAGAGAAGAAATGCTTTGAATCGTTGACGCCTGCGGCTATTCCAATACCCGGAGGAGATGGAACGCAGAGGCACGAATCGAACGCAATCGGCGATATACTGAAGGTTGCCCATGAAGCCGTCTTTTTCTCGCCCTACAAAGTCGTCCGTCTCCGTAAAAGTCGCCTCCACCGCATCACCTGGACTCGCCCATCCAATTGACCTCGCAGATGGCCGGCGTGTCCGCTCGACTACCGTGATTTGCGTCCGCCGTGGCGACTCCGTCGTTATGGCTGCCGATGGTCAGGTCTCTGTCGGCGCCACCGTCATGAAAGGCTCAGCAAAGAAGATCCGGCGACTCTATCAGGACAAGGTGATAGCCGGATTTGCCGGATCGACCGCGGATGCGTTCTCCCTGTTCGCGCGCTTCGAGGTCAAACTGGAACAGTACGCCGGCAACCTCGGTCGCGCCGCGGTGGAGCTCGCGAAAGACTGGCGCACCGATAAGATGTTGCGACAACTGGAGGCCTTACTCATCGTGGCCGACACCAAGCAGACCTTTTTGCTGTCGGGTAACGGCGACGTGATCGATCCGGATGAAGGCATCGCAACCATCGGCAGCGGCGGCAGTTTTGCCTTGGCAAGCGCTCGCGCCTTGATGGAAAACACCAATCTGAGTGCCCGCGAGATCGCGGTGAAGAGCCTTAAGATCGCTGGCCAGATCTGTATCTACACCAACGACCAGATGACGATCGAAGAGCTGAAGTCTGAGAGCACTGCGAACCAATAGCATCTATCTTTCGTAGAACTCTCAAGGTTTCGTCGCAACGAATCGCGACCGCTGTTAGTACAAGGAGTACCGCACCATGGCAATCTTTCTCCCCGGAGCCGCTGAAGATCAGGCGCTCGCACTCGATGAGATGACACCCCGCGAGATCGTCGCGGAGCTCGACAAGTACGTCGTTGGACAGCAGGCAGCCAAGCGCGCAGTCGCCATCGCGCTGCGCAATCGCATGCGCCGGCAGAAGCTCTCCCCGGAGCTCGCCGACGAGATCATGCCCAAGAACATCATCATGATCGGGCCCACAGGCGTTGGCAAAACCGAAATCGCACGACGCCTGGCGAAGCTGACCAACTCCCCCTTTCTCAAAGTTGAAGCCTCGAAGTTCACCGAGGTCGGGTACGTCGGGCGCGATGTGGAATCCATCGTCCGCGATCTGGTAGAGATCGCAATAGACATGGTTCGCGAAGAGAAGATGGAAGAAGTGGAAGACAAGGCCGAGCTGGCCGCTGAGGATCGGCTGATCGATCTGCTGCTTCCACCAACACCAACCGCGACCACTCCCGCTGTGCACACTCACGAGCCGGGAAGCAATGTCATCCAGCTTCCTGCGGCGACTCCCCAGGACGATTCGCACTCCGATTCCCATTCTGAGGACAAGCCCGGCGATCGGGAACAGAGAACGAGGGAAAAGCTGCGACAGCAGTTTCGCGAAGGCAAGCTGGATGAACGCACTGTGGAATTAGACGTGCGCGACCGCAATCAGCCGAGCTTTGAGGTCATCTCCAACCAGGGTTCCGAGGAGATGGACATCAACCTGAAAGACATGTTGCCGGGGCTCTTCGGACAGCGCACGAAGAAGCGCAAGATGAAGGTCGCGGAGGCGTTCGACTACCTCGTGCAGGAGGAAGAGAACCGCCTGATCGATATGGATCAGGTGACTCGGCTGGCGGTGGAACGGGTCGAGGACTCCGGAATTGTGTTCCTCGATGAGATTGACAAGATCGCGGGGCGCGAGGGCGGCCACGGGCCGGATGTCTCGCGCGAGGGCGTGCAGCGCGATATTTTGCCGATCGTGGAAGGAACTACGGTCAACACCAAGTATGGGATGGTGTCTACCGATCACATCTTGTTTATCGCTGCCGGAGCGTTTCACGTCTCGAAGCCAAGCGACCTGATCCCGGAGTTGCAGGGTCGTTTTCCCATTCGCGTCGAACTGAACTCACTGACCGTCAATGACTTCATTCGCATCCTGACGGAGCCGAAATCGTCGCTGGTGAAGCAGTCAACCGCCTTGCTGGAGACGGAAGGGTTGAAGTTAGAGTTCACCAAGGAGGCGATCGGAGAGATGGCGCAGTTTGCTTTCAGGGTGAATGAAACAACTGAAAACATTGGCGCCAGAAGGCTGCATACCATTCTGGAAAGGGTGCTGGACGAGATCAGCTTCCAGGCTCCGGATCTGTTCAAGAGTCCGCGAGCTGAAATTACGGAAGAGGGCGTCGTTGGCGAAGTTCATGTGTCTGCTCCACTAACATCGGACCCGCAGACGCCTTCGCCACCGCTACCTGTGATCGAGCGGCAGACTGCGACCGGGACGGAGAAAGTGATCGTGGTCGATCCAGAGTATGTCCGGCAACAAGTCGCTTCGATCGTGAAAGATCAGGATCTTTCTCGGTACATCCTGTGATTTGTAGTGACAGATGGCTGCAACCACAGCTAGGTCGTTACAGAAAATGTCAAAAGTTTGCACAATTTTGTAATTTTCTTGCAACGATGACCAAGTCGGCACCACAATCATGCAGAATCATAGGTACTGATTACTGAAAGAGTGTGCAGTTTGGGCTGACCCTTACTGAAAGGATTAACCTTTGCAACTGCGAATGGCCCCTTAGTTACCCATGCGTGTGACCTCCGTTCCTGGATTTTCATGCAAGTTTTTCTGCTGAATGTTGGATAATTGTTGTTATAGTAGACGCCCGACATCTGTCACGCGGGTGGTGGTGACCAACTCCAGAGGATTGATTGGCACCACGCAGGCAAAAGCCCGTTTGTGGGTGGACGGCTTGTACCTGTAGTTGTTTTCAGACGTTGCCCGGTAGACGTTTGCTGGGTGGTTCCAAAACGTCATCTCCGCGGGCCAGCGCGAGACGGCGCATGACAAGATTACCGCTTGATTCGCGGCGACAGGTTTTGTTCTATCGCCGGTAAGGTGAAGACGTGTTTCTCACGGGCCAACATAATGGTGGCCAATCCAACCGTTGAGATGCATGGAGCCTGATGAATTACTCGTTTCTACCCGATCTGCTTGCCTTGATGATCCTCATTGTCATCTTGCTGTTGCTGCGGCGGCGGCATCCGCAGGGGCGCGCAGATATCTGGCTGCTGGGTTTGTTTTTCACGCTGGTCGAAGCTATCGCCCATCCTTTTTATCCGCCGGCTGGGCTGCCTCCCACGTCACTGCACCTGATCGTGATGGATTGCTATCTGATGGGTGGAGTTGTTTTCATCTGGGCATCGGGCGGCTATCCCTTCTCCAGGAATCCTGAGCTGCTGTATCTTGCCCTAAACGCTCTACCCTTGCTGGCGATCACGACACTCTATGGCTTGCATATCTATTCGGCCATCGCGTTCTTCGCCTGCATGGCCACTGGACTGGTAGTCGGCGTCACCACTTCGCTCTACCTGCGGCACAATACGGAGTACGCGATACTGCACGTCTGCGGATGGCTTGGGATGGGGTATCTGATCCACAGCGGCCAGTACCGGGAGGCAGTCTACTGGAGCCTCTGCTGCGTGTACACCATTGCCGCAGTCAATTTTCAGCGCCGCCTGGCACGTAACAGCACAGGCAAGCTGGCCATCGTAACCGGCTTTACGATCTGGGCTCTGTGCCTGCTGGTGCATCCGTGGATTGTGAGATACCGGGCCTACGCCGAAATCGCATCGCACATCTGGAACATGCAGAAGTCGCTGATTTCGATCGGCATGATTCTGGTGATGCTGGAGGAGCAGGTTTCAAGTAACGAGTGGCTTGCCCTGCACGACGAGCTAACCGGCCTTCCCAACCGGCGACTCTTCGCCGACCGGCTCTCCCTTGCGATCGAGCGCGCAGACCGCATGCGCAGCCGGCTCGCCCTGTTGATCCTGGACCTGAACGGCTTCAAGCTTATCAACGATACGATGGGCCACCAGGCGGGAGACCAAGTGCTGCGCGAGGTCTCCAGCCATCTGCGCAAGAGTGTTAGAGCCTCTGATACGCTCGCGCGGCTGGGGGGCGACGAGTTCATCATTGTTGCAACGGATCTCGAGCCGGGCCAGTCCGCCGACCATCTTGTAGAGTCCGTCCGGACCGCCATGGAAAAGCCGGTTCTGGTCGAGGGGCGCACGATGATCGTATCCGCGAGCCTCGGCATGGCCGTCTATCCGGACGATGCCGACGATTCGATCAAGCTGCTTCGAATTGCGGATCAACGCATGTATGCCCTGAAGCAGGGCCCGGAGTTTCCCCCCAAAATGGGGGCAAATCTGAAGGCCACCGTTGGGGAGTCAACGAAGGTGGCGATCGCGGGCGGCCAAGGATAGTCGGCAAAACCGTTCGAACTACGCCAGCGGGCAAATCGAGAAAACCGCATCATCGTGAAATGTGCAGAGGTCGAATCGACCTCTGCACATTCTTTCCTGGTTGCTCAATCGATGTACCCGGAGTATCTTCGCCGGGTGTCTGGCCCGGCATCCTTAATGGTGTTCTTCTCCATGGACGTGACCGCGACCATCGCGCATCTCGTTTCCCTGGAAGTGCTCGGCAGAACCGTGCCATCCGTCACGAGGCCTGTCGCCATGATGTGGATATTCCCCGTGGTAGCCGTGATCCGGGCGATATCGATTGTCGACGTGACCATAGAAATGCTCCGGGCCATGAAACCATGGGCCGGCACCATTGAAAACCCCGTTTGAAAACCACTCCGGACCGTAATAACCGTACGGAGCGCAACCATACGGAGGGGCATCGTAGTAACCGTACGGACAAACGGGCGCCACACCAATGCCGACGCTGATCTGGGCCTGTGTGTGGGGAGCACCTGACGCAATCCCAAGACCAGCGATGGCGGTCAAAGCGAGAAATTTCGCTCTACGCATAAGTTCACCTCTCCTAAATTAGAGAGAACTCGTCGCTGTGAAGTTGTGCCGAAAATCCTTCGCCCCCGCCGGTGCTCTCCACGAAAGGTTGCCTCATCCCAGAAAAATGCCGTTGCAAAGAACGTCGTGGCAAAGTTCAGGTCAGTGACCTTGACCCCTCGTCGACACCAAAATCTTTGGACTCGCGAGCGCATCGAATAGACTGGTCGGTTAGACAGCATGCCGAAACGACGGATGATATGAAAAGTCGGAACACACGGGACCATCTCCTGCAGATCGGACTTCGCCGTATTCACTCGATGGGGTACGCCTCCACCGGCGTGAAAGAGATCCTCGACGAGGCCAATGTGCCAAAGGGATCCTTCTATCACCACTTCGCCAGCAAAGAAGCCTTCGCAAAAGAGGTGCTCGGACTCTACGTTCGGGGAGAACACGAACGCACCGTGAAGATCCTTGGCGATCGCAAGACCGCACCTCTCAAGCGCTTGCGGCGTTACTTCGAGGAGCTCATCGCCGTCTACGGGCCTACCGCCAAAATTAGCGGCTGCATGGTCGGAAATCTCAGCCTGGAGATGGCAGATCACAGCGACTCTATTCAAGCCCGGCTGCATCAGACCTTGTCCACCTGGCAAACTGGGATTGCCGCCGTTCTCCAGGAAGCAATCGACCGGGGAGATCTCGCCAAGACGAACAAACCGCAGGAGCTGGCCTCTTTCCTCCTCAATAACTACGAAGGCGCTCTCCTTCGCTCCAAGGCGGACCGCTCCGGCAAACCCCTTGAAATCTTCCTGTACTTCACTTTCAACGTTCTGTTGAAGAACTAAGAAAAAACCATCCTTTTCCGCGCAAAATCCTGAATCTTTAGACCGACCGGTCTACTCTATAAAGATGAGCTCGATTGAAAGGAGCACGCATGTCCACGATCCATCTCCACCACACAACCACCTCAACGCCCGAGCAGTACGTCGCTGGGCTCACCGACTTCGGGCCTGGCCGCTCGAAGCTCTTTGGCAACAGCGCTAACGAATATCTCAAGGTGCATCACCGGGGCCGCTCCGAGGCCGACGTCACCGAAGGCTCGGGAGGTATCTGGGAACGCCTGCACTACGACTGGTCCGATCCCAACCGCGTCGTCCTCACAACAACCGACTCCAACGTGTGGGGAGGCGCGTCCGGCCACACCTACACCTTCACGCGTCAACCCAACGGCACCACCGACATTGACGTGGACGTCGTACGCGACGGCAAGAACCTCAAGGGGCGGGTGCTCGGCTTCGTGCTCGGGACCATCGGCAGGCGCGTTTTGGAAAAGGCGTTTGAAAAATCCGTCAAGGCCATCGAAGCCCGGAACAGTGCGGCTAATGGATCGCAACGTGATCGCCCGCGGCATCTTCACCTCAATGCCTGACCGCGAGCGAAAAACTCATGCCACTTCCGTCCATACAGTAAGCAGCCAAGACCAGTGGAAGTCCTTCGATCTTCACGTTGTCTTACTTCCGCTTCAACCCCTAAGAAAAAAATTTACCTCTCTTCAATAACAAATTCTGAACCCCTAGACCGACCGGTCTACTCTATTCGAAATGAGCCCGAATGACAGACAGAATTCGGTACCTCAGAGGAGATACATCATGGCGACACCTTCTAATCCTGGCACCGCACTTATCACCGGAGCATCCACTGGCATCGGCTCTGTTTACGCTCACCGTCTCGCCCAGCGAGGCTACGACCTTATCCTAGTCGCCCGCGATCAACAGCGCCTTACCACGTTGGCGAACGATATCACCGCAAAAACCGGTCTCAAGGCCGAGACTCTGCCCGCCGATCTTACCGTGAAAGGCGACCTCAAGCGCGTAGAGGAGCGGCTGCGTTCCGATAGCAGCATCACGACGCTGGTCAACAATGCGGGTTTCGGCGGCGTAGCTAAGCTGGTCGATTCCGACGTTGACGACATGGACAACATGATCCAGTTGAACGTGACCGCCCTCACGCGTCTTACCTCAGCGGCTCTGCCCGGTTTTCTGGAGCGCTCCAAGGGGCTCATCATCAATGTCGCGTCTGTCGTCGCTCTCAACCCCGAGCTGCTCAACGGCGTCTACAGCGGCACCAAGGCATTCGTGGTCAATCTCACCCAATCGCTTCACAACGAGGTCAAAGACAATGGCATTCGCGTGCAGGCGGTGCTCCCCGGGGCCACCAGCACCGAATTCTGGGATCGCGCCAAGTTGCCCGTGCACAACCTTCCCGCAGAGATCGTCATGACGGCTGAGGAGATGGTCGACGCGTCGCTAGCAGGTCTGGACCACGGCGAGCTGATCACGATTCCTGCGCTACCCGACCTGGCCGACTGGAAGAAGTACGACGAAGCTCGGAAGGCGCTCGCTCCGAACCTGTCACGCAAACACTCGGCTGCCCGCTATGGCATAAGCGCCTGACCAGACGACCGGGTGGCCGGTTTGAAAATACGGCGCAAAAAACTGGGGGGGGGTGAAGAATCAACGGGCGGCGCCGGCAGGCTCGGAGATCTCGCTGAGGCGCTTTTCGAGGACCGCTTCAAGATCGACAATGGCCTTCGAGAAGCCTTCGATACCCTCTTTCAACTTGTCGTTCGCCATGCGGTCAGCGGCATGCATCTTGTCGAAAGTGGCCTTGTCCATGGAGATCTTTTGAATGTCCATTTCCTGGGCCTTGGCAGGATCGAGCTTGCGCGGCAGCGTGCCTTCGGTGGTTTCCAGCTCCTCAAGCAGCTTCGGCGCAATGGTGAGCAAGTCGCAACCGGCAAGTTCCTTGATCTCGCCTGTGTTGCGGAAGCTCGCACCCATGACGACGGTCTTGTAGCCGAACTTCTTGTAATAGTTGTAGATCTTCGTTACGGACTGCACGCCGGGATCGTCCGCGCCGACATAGTCCTTGCCGGTGTCCTTTTTGTACCAGTCGAGAATGCGTCCGACGAACGGCGAGATGAGAGTGGCGTGCGCCTCGGCGGCGGCAACGGCCTGATGAATACCGAAGAGAAGGGTCATGTTGCAGTGAATGCCCTCCTTCTCGAGAATCTCCGCAGCGCGAATACCCTCCCAGGTTGAGGCAAGCTTGACGAGGACGCGATCGTGGGAGATCCCGGCCTTGTCGTACAGGGCGATGATCTCGCGCGCCTGGGCGACGGACTTGTCGATGTCATAGGAGAGGCGAGCGTCGACCTCAGTGGAGACGCGGCCCGGGATGATTTCAAGAATTTTGAGGCCGAAGGCGACCTCGAGAGGCTTGAACGCATGTGCGGCAAGCTCTTTGTCCGAGACATTGGGGCCAGCGTCCTTGCGAAGCTGCTTGAGTACGGCATCGACCACGGGCAGGTATTCGGGCTTCTCGGCCGCGGCGGCAATCAGAGATGGGTTCGTGGTCGCGTCCTGCGGGCAGAACTCCTTGATGGCGTTAAAGTCTCCGCTGTCGGAGACGACGGTGGTGTATCCACGAAGCTGTTCGAGTAACGATGCCATGGTAATGCTCCTTCGCTCTTATGCGATTTTATCAATCTCTGCGCGGTTGCGCTTTGCGCCCGGGCTGATTTTGAGTGGGCACAGGATGTTACTCGGCAGCGAATTCGTTTTCGAGGACACCCAGGCCGTCTATCTCTACTTGGATGCGGTCACCGGGTTTAACGGCTCCTACTCCTGCCGGAGTGCCCGTGGGGATCAGATCGCCGGGCTCAAGCGTCATGGTGGCAGTGATGTAGCGGAGAAGCTCGGCGATGGGGAAGATCAGGTCGCGGGTGGAGGCCTGCTGCTTCACAACTCCATTGAGCCGCGTAATCACGGTAACCGGTGAGCCGCCTGCGGGGTCGATCTCGTCCGAGACGATGGGGCCGACCGGACAGAAGGTGTCAAAGCCCTTGCCGCGGGTCCATTGGCCATCCGATTTCTGGATATCGCGGGCGGTGACGTCGTTGACGCAGACATACCCCCGAATATAGGGGCGAACGTCCTCGTCGGGGCCTATCTTGTGGCAACGGCGGGCGATGACGATGCCCAGTTCGCCCTCATAGTCCACGCGCGTCGAGATGCCGGGGATGCGAACGACGCCTTTCGGGGCGAGCAGCGCGGATGGCGGCTTGAGGAAGAGCAACGGCTCTTTGGGAACTTCGTTGCCGAGCTCCGCGGCGTGATCGCGGTAGTTGCGGCCAACACAGAGAATCTTCGACGGCGTAACCGGCGGAAGCAGTTGCAGGTCGGAGAGCGGAACCGGCTCGAAGTTGACCGCGAGCGTAGGAACAGGGAGACCACCAAGGATGCGGGCACTCAGGTCCTCCTGCGGCGCTTGCATCGGGAGCGTGGCCCAAAGGACGCCGTTACGCTTCTCCACCAGGGCATAGCGCGACAGGTTGGCACCACTTTCAGAAGACAGATACTTGCAGTAACGCATTCTTTTATTGCTCCCTTAGCATCTCCTGGACATCTGCGCTGGGCGCACTTTCATTCCCTGCTGTATCGACAGCAGTGACGCGATAGGCGTACCGGCGGCCGGCCATGGCGGTTTGGTCGCGGTAGGCAGGACCGACGACCGGGGTTAGGTTCAGGCGCGTCGCTGTACCCGCGACTACACCTTTTTTGTCAATATCTTGACGATACACAATATATCCCGCAAGATCCGCATCGACGTCAGGCGTCCACGAGAGATCAATGGAACGATCGGCTGCGGTCGCGCCTCCGGGAACCGCTTCAAGGCCTGACGGAGCATGCGGCGGAAAGATGTCACGCATCGCAACCGTCACCGGTGACGAGATCGCGCTGCGCAACTCCAGGTTATGGCCGCCGAGCGATACCGAGCGAACTCGCTGGGCAGTGTAGCGGTACGTCTCGCCCTTTTGTGCCGTGTGGTCGATGGTTCCACCTGAGTCTTCGGGTTGGGCCGGTGTCCGCAGTTTCACCTCGATGGGCGTCACTGGCTTCAGTTGGAGCGGCTTCGGCAGGGAGGCGGGAGCAGGTGCTGGATGGCTGGCCGGTGGTTTTTTGATCGCCGATTTCGAGGACGACTTTGGCTTTGTTTTGCGCTGTGGCGGCTCGACAACATCACCCTCTGCACCGACCACCAGACGGTCAAGTTCCACTGCGGCGGCGGTGTTCTTCTGTTCCCACTCGAGCATGGCGCCGTCGCGGGTGTCCGTCGCCCGAAGTTGTTCGACCGCTGGAGGGGCAACGCCGGCAGGGGCGAAGGCTTCATTCGAAAGACCAGCCGAGCGGCTGTGAACGTTGAATATCCGAACGCGGTACGCCAGCAGGATTGGGGGATCAACGGTCAGAAAAGGCGGCAGTGTCTCGTCCGCCTGCGTTGGACCCGGCTGTACCGGCAACCGCTTAACCAGGGTGCAGGACTGGGTCAGCGGCGCGGAAGTCGCCCCAGTGATCCGACATATCTCCGCCGTCATCGCGCCCTGGACGTTGATGCGGTCGGTCGACATCTCCGGCGTGGTCCAGTGCAGCTGGACGACATTTTCCACCCGTTCGGCGGTTAGATCCTTCACCACTTCAGGCAGATTCAGCGAGGGTGGCTGTGGCGGACCCGGGCTGGCGCAACCCGCAGCCAAGGCAAGCAGAGGCGCGATTGCGCCGGCCAGTAGCCATCCCCTGGGGCGAAGATGGCGGACGATGAGAGAAAACTTCATTGAACTTTGATCATACGGGCGTTCATGCGGCAGGGGATCGTGCGGAGGTCGCGGGGACCGTTCAGGATTTTACAAACTCGAGTTCCTTTGGAACCCAAAAAACGCATCCAACTCGGTAGTCGATAAGACTGCGGACAACTTTTGATCACAGTTCAACATCTGTTCGTCTAGCAAAACAACCCTTATGAGCAAAAATACCACTTCCCCAACACCTTCGGCCTCTACGCAAATTCCCTTATCCCATCAAGACGTTCTGTCAGGTCACGAACCGAACGCGCATCGAAACGTCCATGTTGACGGCGAGGCCGCCGAGTCATTCATCGCCGAGAAGCGCATCGGCGAACGTATCAAGCATCTGCGGCTCAAGAAATCTATGGGGCTGGTGGAGCTTGGCCGTCACACCGGCCTGTCCGCCAGCTTTCTTTCCCAGTTGGAGACGGGGCGAGTCGTGCCTACGCTACGGAACCTGGCACGCATCGCCATGGTGTTCTCGAAAGACCTCAGCTACTTTTTCGATCCCGAACCGCGAACGCTGTTTCGCGTACATCGACGCGATGAGCGCGTGCGGCTGCCCCAGACGGGTGCCGACGACCCGTCTTATTTCTTCGAGAGCCTGGGATATCACGTTCCAGACCGGCAGCTCGACCCGTACTTCGCGGAGTTTCTTCCCGTGAAGGAAGGCCGCGTGCCGCGCGCACACCAGCACACCGGCTGCGAGTTTCTTTATCTGCTGTCTGGAACGCTTGACGTCCGGCACGGTGAAACAACGCATCGCATCGAAGCGGGCGACGCCATCTACTTTGACGCGAACACAGTGCACAGCTATCTCTGCACGGGAAAGACGCCCGCCACGGCGGTGATCGTAACCCTGCAACATCCTTTGCTGTTGCAACTGGGGAACAGTGCGCGGCCAATCCCTCTAGGCACCGGCAAGGTTCGAGGCGTGCCAACAGGCGTGTTGCCCGTACCCACAGTCGCAAGGAAGAACTCTGAGCGAATGCAGTAACGGACCTCTTGAAGCGACCCGACCTTAATCGGCAATCAATGTGGGGAGCTTCGGCAGACTTACCGCCATCACATCCAGGCGTTGCAGCACCTTCCGCGTCAGCCCGGTCAGAGGCATCGAGCCGAGGCGGCTTGTCAGGATCCAGTGCAGGTCACTGTTGGCGGCAGGGATGGCGCGGCGCAGCCCGCTGTCCTCCGGGCCGTGCCCAGCAAAAACCTGGACATAATAATTCGTGTTCGTAATTGCGTGACGCAGCCGCAGCAGTGGCTCGCGTCCCTGAACGGCATCGAGCGGCAACGGAGGAAGTTCGTACATCCCCGGCATCAGGCTGGCATCGTCGGCGCGAAGCTCCAGCAAAACCTCGGTCAGCGTGCCGCGTTTGCGCAGGCTCAGCAGATACGCCGCGGGCCGGCTGAGCTGCGCCGAACGTTGCGGCGTGATGTGCTCCCCGCGCGTCTTGCACATCGAGTAGACCGGGCAGTGCAGGCAGAGTGGGTTTCGCGGCAGACAGATCGTCGCTCCCAGTTCCATCATCGCCTGGTTGTGGTCGCCGGCAGCATTGATCCCTTCGCCGATCCGCCGCTTCGGTACCAGGGCACTCGCCTTTCGCTGCACAAAGGCCCGCCCCACCGCAGTCTTAACCTCAGGCCGGCCCGTCAGCCGCAGCAGCACCCGCTCGACGTTGCCGTCGACCACGGCAACACTCTCGCCGAACGCGATGCTTGCGATGGCAGCGCTGGTATATTCCCCAATCCCCGGCAACGTACGGAGCTCCGCGGCCGTGCCAGGAAGCACTCCTCCCCGCTCACGAGTTAAGAACTGGGCTGCTTTGTGCAACATGCGCGCTCGTCGGTAGTACCCCAAACCGGACCACGCGGCGAGCACCTCGGCCTCAGGCGCCAGCGCAAGGGCCAGGATGGTCGGAAACTTCCGCAGGAAATTTTCATAGTGCTCTACGACCGCCGCCACCCGTGTCTGCTGCAGCATCACCTCGGAGAGCCATGTGCGGTACGGATCGCTCACTCCGCGCCACGGCAGCTCGCGCGCATGGCTCTTGTACCAGCCCATCAGCTTACGCCGGAACAGAACAGTATCCAGCTTCGCATCCGGCGAAAAGGTCCGCCGCATCAGGTCCTCGTCGGTACTTTCGGCTTTCAGGGTAGGAACCATCGCTGCAAGTCTATCTCGTAAAAACGAACGTACTACACTGATCTCGACGATGCGGCAAAAAAACAAATCCGTCGCCCGCGCCCAGGAGAGATCTCCGGAGACAGGAGCCAGGAGGGATTTTTTGAAGCTCGCCGCGCTCGCCACCGGTGCAGCATTGTTGCCGTCGCGCGCTCATGCAGTGCCGGGCACACCGGTACGTCCGTCTCCCGGAAGCGATCCCCGATGGCAGAAAACATTCGAGGCTGCGCTCGCCGTCCTCGCAGGAAACGTCAAGACCGTCCCTCGCTATGATCATCCGGTCCTGGTCGAAGGCAGCGTCTACCCGGGCATTTGGCAGGAGTGCGGCCCCCACGAGGGTCTGGTGTACGGCACCCTTGCCTCGTTGGTCACTACATCCGATGGCGCGCCCACGCCGCTGCAGATCGCCCGCAACAACCACATGGCTTTCTTCGCCCTGCAACGGCCCGCCGGCCGCGAATCGGCAGGTCAACTTCCGGCAGCCATCAAGATGTCAGACGTCGGCTACGGTCAGATCCAGATGGTAGTGCCGATCGCGGCCACGGCATGGGAGCTCGCACAGCTCACCGAAGACGACGAGTTGCTCGTCACCGCCTACACCGCTTGCAGTCGCTGGGACGCGTGGCTCCGCGAGTACCGCGACACGCGCAAGACCGGACTGGTCGAAGGCTTCTGCACCTACGACACCGGCCACGACAACAGCCCGCGCTGGGCCGGTATCCCCAACCGCTGCCCCGACGGAGACGCGCGCAAATGCCCGCCGATCCCCACCATGCCGCGCCTATGTCCCGATCTCTCCGCCACCGTCTTCGGCGCGCGTATGGCTCTCGCCCACATGGCCACCGCGCTCGGCAAAGGCGACGACGCCAGCCGCTGGCATGACGATGCAGAAACCATTCGCCAACTCATCATCGAAAAACTCTACGACCCCAAGGACGCCGCGTTCTACGACCTCGACGCCCAGAACAACTTCGTCCGTGTCCGCTCCGATGTGATCGGTCGCGTGCTCGGCGAGCATGTCCTGAAGCGCTATGACGCAAAAGACAAAGCCATCTTCGACGCTGTATGGACACGCCAGATCCACAACCCCAAAGCCTTCTGGGCCCCATATCCCCTGACGTCGATCGCGATGGACGACCCCACCTTCGTCCGGCCCATCCCGCGCAATAGCTGGGGCGGAGCAAGCCAGGCCCTGACCGCACTGCGCGTTCCCCGCTGGATGCCCTACTACGGCAAGCAGGCTGAGATGAACCACCTGATGCAGCAGTGGTGCGAGGCCATCAGCCGCCATATCGAGTTTCGCCAGCAGATGGACCCGTTGACCGGCGACTTCACCCAGGCCGATCCTAGCGGCTATTCCCCGGCAGCGCTTGTCTTCCTCGACTTCGCACGGAGATTGAGCCACACGCAACCTGACACCGCAAAACGACCTGCTTCAGATCCACCCTAGCAGTTCTGGTACTTCCAGTTGCGTTGCTTGCCCTCGGCGATCCACTCCACCGCCTGCGCGAGGCGCTTCTCCTTGGTCTCCGGCCGCTTCGCTTCGGTGATCCAATCGCTGTACTCGCGCTGACACGACGGAGAGAAGCCCGCGAAGACCTTTGCCGCTGCCTTGTTCTTCTTGAGCGCAGCAGTCAACTCCGCAGGTACCTCCGAGAGCAGGCTTCGGCGACTTTGTGGTCCGCTCCAATGACTTGGTTCGCTGCCCGCTGAGAATCAGTTCCGCCGCCTGCCGGTAGTAGCCCAGCATCTTCTTGTCCGCCGGAAGATCCTTCAGGCTCGTGATCTTACCCAGTGATCCCATGCCGTTCTCGGAATGAAGCCCCGCCTCGTTCAGGATCGCGTTCATTTCCGGCCCCCAGAAGCCGATGGCGCAGTGCTGCTTGAACGCTGCCATGTGGCCGAGAATTACGCCGCGTAGCACGAAGAACGGCATACTCCACTTAATTGCTTCTTCCACCTCAGGGCTGGCCTTATGGACCAGCTCACGGATGTGCGACAGGATCGGTTGCGCAAACGGCTGTGCCTTCGCGATGTAGGCGTCGACCTTCGGGTTGAACTCCTGATTTTTCACGACAGCAGTTTACCTCCATTACTAAACCGTGTCTCCAGTCTTCGTTTTGGGCACCACAGGCACAGGCTTCACCGGATACGGCGGCCCCTTGGCAAACACCTTCTGCATCTCGGCGTCGTAACCGTAGATGTCGTCGAAGAAGTGTATGTGGCCATCTTCCGAGGCAATCGCCGTCAGATAAAAGATCACAATCGGGAGCGGTGTCTTCAAACTGATCGTCTTGTTGTCCGGCCCGTTGTTCATCGCGTCCTCTACCTTTTCCATGTCCCAGTCACCCTGCCCTTGTAGCACCCACTCGGCCAAATCGGCGGGCTTCTGCACGCGGATGCAGCCATGGCTGAAGTCGCGCCGCGACCGCTCGAACAGCGACACCGTCGGGGTCGAGTGCAGATAGATGTCGTACTGATTGGGGAAGATAAACTTCACCAGCCCGAGCGAATTCTTTGGCCCCGGCTTCTCCCGCACCATCACCGCACCCTGCGCCACCTGCTTCGCGGTGTAATCGGTCTGCACGACGCCTTTATTGTTAGTCACCTCGAAGTTCTTGCTCGCCAGATACCCGTGGTTCGCCGCCATATGCGGGACAAGTTCCTTGCGCGCAATGTCGACGGGCACATTCCAGTAAGGACGGAAGACCAGGTACTTCATCATGTGGGTAAACACCGGCGTCTCATGCTGTCCCATCACCTGCCCCACCACAACGCGCATCGTGAAGTCGAGCTTGTGGTCCGGATCGTAGCCGCGCAGCACAAACTCCGGCAGGTTCACCATCAGCCGCGCATGCAGGTAAGGATCCGGCAGCCACCGCCAGCGTTCCAGCGAATCCTGCAACTGCTCCACGCGATTCGTCAGGGGAACATTCAACGACTTGACCGTCTGCGGCGTCAGCTTGCCGTCCTCTGCAATGCCATGCCGATGCTGATAGCTCTTCACTGCCGCAGACAAAGTGGAATTAAAGACTGAGCTGGACGCATTCAGCGTAACGTCCTCAGCAGCATCTCCCTCCAGTTGCAAACGCGTCAGCAGGTCACCCGCTGCAGGATAAGTTTCACCCACGGATACGGTCTTTGCCGGCACAGGCAGTGGATCCGCTCCCGCCTCCTCCTGCTGCTTTGCCAGGTCGAGATAATGCGCCACCGCCTCCTCCGTCTTCCGGTACTCGTCGGAATCCGGCTCCACGCTCGTGATCAGCTTCGGCACATCCGTCGCATCCACCGCGTTGTCCGAGACAAACTCCGCCAGATCGTACTTCTTTTCCTGCACAGGAACTTCAAAGTTGAAGTGCGACGGATTCACCCGGCCGATGCGAAGGTCCGAGATGTAACGCATCACATTCACCGTCATCGCCACATCGAACAGCGAAATTGCGTCCGCCGACTTGTCAGTCAACGCCTTCACCCGATCGGCCCAGCGCGGCGCATCATAGTCTTCGGGAATCAGCCCCTTGGCGGCTGCGTCCTGAAACTGCTGGATGAACGCTGTCGCCGTTGCGGTCGGCGCACCATCGCGCGTCCAGGCCACCTCGTAGTTGCGGTCGTCATAGAAGGTCTGGATGTAGGAATCGTAGTCGGAAAAATTCGGCCACCGCAGATTGGGCGTCTTCGTCGTATCCACTTTCTCCGGCGGCAACGCCTTCTTCTCCACCAACTGGTGCAGGTTGTCGGAGTAGGCATCCGTGTTAGGCGCAGACTTCGACTTGCGATGCCGATGACACCCAGTCACCAACAGAAGAGCAGTAAGAACACAGGCAGTACAGGCGGAGCGAGCGGAAATTTTCATCATTACAGACGGACCATCCTTCAAGGCAAACTCGTTTCACAGGGGTGACGATTTATTATGCAGGAATTCCCCGAAAACTCGAGGGGAACCACAAACCCGCCGGGTACCGGCCCGGATACAGCGGTTCCGCCCGCTATCGCGCGATCTCCGGCAGCAACGTCATGCACAACATGGCCTGCGCGACGAGAATCGCGCCTGACAAGCCAAGAAACAACTTGCGCTGCCGCGTCTCCAGCGCATCGGCAAACACCCCGCCCACAAACGTGAACAGAAATGGCAGCGCCCACAGCCACGGCCTCGAAACCGTCTGCGTCGTCACCACCGGAAACAGCAGCAGCACCATCACCAATGGCGCCGTATTGCCGAAGTAGCGGCACCGCCGCACCGCCACATAGAGCAGAAGCGCCACCAGCGTCGCCACCACAATCGGGCCGTTCGCCACGTTCAGGAAGAAGTGACGGGCACTGTCCAATTCAAACCAGAACCGTGCGCCTCCCCCCGTAAACACGTAACTGAACGGCGCCAGCCGAAACGCATAGAACCCAAACAGGATGGCCAGCGCGCCGACCGCTGAGAAGACCAGTATCTGCATCACATAACTTCGCCGCCGCTCCGCGAGATACATCATCCACACCATCGCCATCACGAACCCGATCATTGCCGCCAGCAGATGCGCCGCCGCCGTCAGCCCCAACGCTATCGTCAGCAATACAATGCGCGGCTTCCATTTGCTCCGCGGGCCCTGCATCGCGTGCGCTACTCCCATGGCCGCATACACCAGGCCGTACAGTCCCCACATCGCCAGCACATCGTTGTTCGGCGTAACAGCCGACCGCACTACTGCTGGACAAAAGCAGTACAGCCCCAGCGCAAAGAACCCGCCCTCATTGCCGAACAGCCGCCGCGAAACCCACCACAGCCCGCCTCCCAGCCAAATCGCAAAGAAAACGAACGGAAGATGCAGCAGGTACGTCACGCTGAACAGTTCATGGCGTGCCTCCCACAGCGAACCATGGAGCGTACTCTGGGCATACACCCTGTGCTCCGGACTGCGCACCTTATCCGCAGCCAGCATAGCCATTCGCTGCACGGTCAACGGCAACCCCGCGACCCGGTAGGCAAAGGTGCCGTCGCCGTTCAGGTTGCCGCACGTCGTAAAGTAGCCGGCCAAGGGCGAAGGCCGCTCCCACATCTCGCGGCCACACTCGGCGTAGCGATAGTCCTGCTGCGAAAGCTGTTGCCGGTTCACCACCCACAGGCACTCCCCCAGAAAAAGCAGCAGGAGCAATCCAGCCAGTCGCTGGGGCCGACCGATCTTGATGCGGGGAAGCTTCATTCGTTCGACTGCTGGCCTTTGCTTGTCATTTAGTCTTATCCCGCATTCGGCTGTCTCTCGCAACCGACCCCCAATCGTCATCAATCTGCACCGCCGCCAGGCAGGCAGCAGTCACATCTTCAAGTGTATCGTGAGAGATATGCAGTCGCTTTCCTTCACCCCAGGCCGCGCTTTTCTGTCGTCCGACTCCACCACCGTTCCCTGGACCGTTGTCTTCGAAGACGAAGGTATCGCCGGCTACTTCTACGCCTGCGACCGTTCACAAGAGGTTCACGAGCACGCCATTCTCGACGCGATGCTCATCTACAACGTAGCCGCACTTGCCAAAAGCGACGCTGAGCTCCAGCGCCCGGAGCCGCAACGCATCGCCTCAGTCGAATGGTCGCGCGACGGCCTGCAAGCCGTCCTCTATCTCGACGGAACCGCCCAGGCACTCTATGACTTCAAGGCTCGCTGCGGTTACTGCAGAATGGACTTCCCCAATTTCCGCGCGGAGCAAGGTGACACCTGGCGCAAATCGACCCATGCATGGTCCGACGCCGCGCTGCAACGCTTCGAATCAGCGCTCTACGCCTGACATCTACTCTATTGGCGCCAGATGCATCTCCATGAACACGTTCGCACGAGCATAAGGAGACTGCTCCACTCGCTCCGGAGGCAGATGGCGGAAACCCATCGACTCATACAGATGAACCGCATTGGCCAGCTTCGAATTGCTGGCAAGCTCCAGCGTGTGAGCCCCAAGCGCCTTCGCCTGTGCGATCGTGTACTCCAGCAACTTGCGGCCGATTCCATGGCCACGATAGCCCTCTGAGACAGCCATCTTCGCCACCTCAAACACGCCCGGTCGTACAAAAACCAGCGCACAGCAGCCAATCCTCTCCTTGCCCGCGACCGCCATCACAATCTGTCCGCCCGTCCGGAGAATGTGGTCCTCCGGATCTCCAAGCTGGATATGATCCGGCTCCTCCAGCCGGAAGTACCGTGCGATCCACGCTTCGTTCAACTCGCGAAATGCCACCGCATCGCCCTGTCGAAACAGCCGAAATGTAATCTCTGACGTCACGATAGTCTCTCGGGACAAAGGTATCTGGAGCAAGCTTCCCGTCATCGTTAGTTCACCTCTGACAAAAACCTAAGCCTCCCCAGGCAATACGTCCAATATCTTGTTCGTCCGCATTATGATGTTTGAAGTATGAATGGAGACATTGAACTTCGTCACCTACGCTACTTCGTCGCAGTGGCGGAGGAGCTGCACTTCGGGCGCGCGGCGCTGCGCCTTCACCTCGCCCAGCCTCCGCTCTCGCAACAGATCCGCAAGCTCGAAGAGATCCTTGGCTATCCCCTCTTCCTCAGAACATCTCGTGCCGTAAAACTTACCAGCGCCGGAGAAGTCTTTCTCGAGCGGGCACGGCGAACCCTCCGCAACGTCCAGGAAGACATCGACGAGGCGCGCAGCGTCGGTCGCGGCGAAGAAGGCTTCCTGCGAGTCGGATTCATCGGATCCGCAATGCTCACTCCCCTACCGGGCATGCTGGGGCGCTATCGCAGGCTTTATCCAAAGGTGAACCTGCAACTGCACGAGTCCTACACTTCCGCCGTCGTAGAGAAACTTCAGAAAGGCGAACTCGACGCGGGCTTCCTCCGCGACGGCGGCCTGGCTTCCGGCCTCGAGATAGAGTCGCTGTTCTCCGAACCATTCATCGCCGTACTTCCGAAAAGGCATCCTCTTGCCAAACATAAGACCATCTCAGCCAAAGACCTTCGCGATGAGCCCTTTGTCTTCTTCTCCCCATCCGCAGGCGCCCTTGCATACGAAAAGCCGGTTGCGCTTTGCGAGGAACACGGCTATCGCCCTCGCGTCGTTCAGGAAGCTCCGCAATGGCTGACGATCATGCGGCTCGTCGGCGCAGGCCTCGGCGTCACCATCGCGCCCGCTTGCGTCAAACAGATCGCTACACCAAACGTCGCGTGTGTAGGCCTCCGCCGCGCCACCATTGAAAGCAACATCGAGCTCGCCTATCGCACCAGAGAAGACCGAGCGATCGTCGAAGCCATCGCCACCGTCGCGCGGCAGAGCTTCCCACAGAAAAAGCAGCGGTCCCGAACCCGCGCCTCGTGACGTGCTAGCCCAGAAACAGCTTCTCCACATCCAGCCAGTCATTGACCCGCTTGTACCCAGTCACTCCGGCGTTATGCGGCGAACTGAACAGGATCCCCTCGCCCTTGAAGCGCCGCAGCTGCCGTGGGTTGTCGTCGATCAGATAGTCGGCCCGCAGGATGCTCTTATCGCCGCAATAGACGATGTGCGATGCGGGAATAAATGGAAAGTGCTTCCCCAGCCACCGGTACTTCGCTTGAAACGAGGTCGGCACTTCCATAGCCGCCGTCGCAATAAACACGTCGTAGTTCATCTGCAGCCGTCGCAGCACCCGCTGCGACTCCGGCATCACCGACAGCACATCGAAAAAATCCTCCGACCTCAGATAAGCTTCAAGCACCTCGTGCCGGTCCGTCGAAACAACCTCCCAGAGCCACTTCCCATGCAGGTCCGCGAGCGTAATCTCTTCCCCAAAGTGCTTGTTATAGCGCAGCAGATGCTCCCCCAGAGCATCCGCCATCACCTCATCCATGTCCACACAAATCCGCTTCACAATGTTCCTAATCTCAAAAGCCAATCTCAAAGAGAACGAATGATCGACGCCGCAATACTCTCTACCGGAACCGTCTTGCGCTGCGGAGAGTCCCGAGCCGGATCGTAATATAGCAGCCGCCCGCAGCTCTCGCACGTCATCATGGTTTCCTCGTTACTGCGATCGCGCAGGTCGTTCCAGCGTTGCGGCCGAACCATCATCTGGCACGCCATGCACTTCTGATTCAGTGCCTCGGCCACTGCCGTCCCCTTGGCCTTCGAGATGCGATCGTAAATCGAAAGCGCACTCTCGCCGATCTCGGCGCGCTCCACCTTGCGCTTCTCCTCCACCGCCGCAAGCAAAACCTTATCCTCCGCGATGGTCTCCTCCGCCCGTGCCCGCTCCCGTTCGAGCGTAGCCGACGCATCCGTTACCGCGTCCTCGGCCAGCTTCTTCTGCGACTCGAACCCTTCGCTTCGCTCCATGCTCTCGATCTCTGCATCTTCCAGCCGGCTCACCTCGGCCTGCGCAAACGCAATCTCATGCTCGAACGCTGTCACCTGCACCGTTGTCGTCGCCATGTCCATCTGTTTGCGGATACGCGCAATCTTCGCCTGATGGTCCTTCACGTCCGACTCCTGCCGTCGCCGCAGCGCCTCTTCCTTGGCGATCAGATCGACGATCACGGCCCGCTGTCCCTGCACCGCCTTCGCCTTCATCTCAAGCTGTGCGACATATTTCGGCAGCGCAATCATCTCGTCGCGCAGCCGTTTGGCTTCAACGTCATGCGCCTGCAATGCAATTAACTTCTCAAGATCAGGATGCATCCGGGTCCCTCCTTCCACTCACTCGCTTCATTGCAGAACAGCTTCACTCGGGCGGAGAACTCAAAGTGAGCACCACCGCTGTTCCTCTATTAAGTATGCGCCTTACTTCTTGCTGACGTCGATGTAGTACAGATCCGTCGCCACCTCAAACTGATCCTGCGTCAGCGGCGTCTTCATCGTCTGCCACTCCGTCGTGGGATGAATCGTCTCCCACTGCTCCTTCAAGCCCACGCGCACCGGCATCGCGAATGCCGTTTCGTCGGCAACCCATCGGTATTGAACCGCTCCCGGCTCATCAAACTTCAGTTCCAGCGTCGGAATCGCCGTATGCCGCAGATATTGATCGAACACCGGCGTCAGGTTCATCCCCGTCTGCTGGTTGAAGTAACTGATGATGTCTTCAGTCATGATGTTCTGATACTTGTAGTGCTGGTAGTAGCCACGTAGCATCGGCCACCACTTCGCATCGTCGTTCACGATGCTCCGCAGTGTGTTTAGAAACAGCGCCCCCTTGAAATACTGGTCCTGCGGAGGTTCAGCGTTGGTGCCGCGCGCCGTGATGATAGGCCGTTCGTTCTTCACCTTTTTCTTGTACGCGTTGATGTACTTCATCGCATCATCGTGCCCGTACGTGTACTCCACATAGAGGCTCTCCAGATACGTCGTCCAACCCTCGTGGATCCACATGTCGGACTTGTCCGCGGCCGTGATCGCATTGCCGAACCACTCATGTCCGCTCTCATGGATGATGATGAAGTCAAACCGCGGACTGATGCCGACGCCGGTCCAGTCGCGGTTCAGGTAGCCGTTCGCAAAGTGGTTGCCGTAAGCCACCGCGCTCTGATGCTCCATACCCGAGTACGGCACCTGCACCAGCTTGAACCCATCCTTCTTGAAGGGATACTCGCCCAGATAGTGGTAGTAGGCCTTCATCATGCCCGGCACCTGCGCGAACTGCCGCTTCGCCCCCTCCATGTCCTCCGGCAGCACGTAGTAGTCGAGGTCCAGGCCCTGGAACTTGTCCCCAAAGTGAACGTAGTTGCCAATGTTCAACGCGACGTCATAGTTATTGATGGGGTAATGCACCATCCAATCCCAGCGCGTGTAACCATCGCCAAGATCTTTCTTCCCCACGAACTTCCCGTTCGACACATCCATCAAGCCATTCGGCACGGCAACGCTGATCAGCATGCCCTCCTGTGGTTCATCCCGCCATTGATCTTTATTCGGCCACCACACATAAGCGCCCGTCTCTTCACACGCCGTATTGATCCACGGATGCCCCGCGGTGTCCTGCTTGAAGGTGAAGCAACCGAATCGGCCTGTCTCCGTGGGACTTCCCGAGTAGCGAACATCAATCGAATAGGTGCGACCTGCCTTCAGCTCCGTAGGGAAGTCGACGTAAAACGTACCCTCGTCGCGTTCATACTTCAGCGTCGTCGAACCCATCGTGACCTTATCGATCTGCAGCGTCGGATAAAGCTCGAGCTGGATACGCGTGCCATCCTGCAGCATCTTGAAGCGGATCGTGTTTGTACCGCTGATGAATTTCTTCTCGGGATCGACCCGGAGATCGAGATGGTAGAAGAGCAGATCGTTGTTCGCTCGATACGGCCCATAAGCCCCGCGCAAAAGATCGGCATGGGTAGGCACCTTCACCACCGGCGGCGTGGCCCGCAGGTGTAGCCGGTTGAGTCGTCTGCGCAGAAAGTGAGACGGCAGCCAGGGTCAAGTAGAAAGAGAAAATAAAGCCTTCTATAACAAGCGGATTTAAGCATTGCACCTAGCCTATCTCGAATTCTCTTCCGGAAATTGCATTGCACGTCAGCTTCTTTCCTCGACAAGCAGCTTCATCGCCAGGCTCTCCGTCGTATTCAACTCGCTCAAGCCTTGAACAACTCCTTTGCGATCCTCCGCGGAGCGGTTTTGACTCACCTTCCACTTTCCTTCGAGTCGCGCGATGTCCATCTCCAGCCCAACGATTCCCTTGATCTGCGACGCAACATAGTCAGCCGGAGCGTCAGTGACCTTCCACGGTATGGACGATTCCGCCTCATGGATGCTGGTCAGCCTCTGAAGATGGGCCATCAGCCACTCGGGATCCTCGATGACCTTCAAGTGCCCATAGGCATGCACAACCACATAGTTCCAGGTAGGCACGACTTTGCCGCTCTCCTGCTTCTCCGGATACCACGATGGCGTGATGTAATGCTGCGGCCCGGAAAATATCGCAAGCGCCTCGACAGAAGCGGTATAGTCCCGCCATTGCGTATTGGCCCGCGAGATATGGCCTCTCAATTGCCCCATCGCGCCATTCTGTTCCAGCACCATAGGAATATGCGACGCAAACAGGCCCGATGATCCCACAGTAATGAGAGAGGCAAGTGGCTGATCCTCCATCAACTTGTGGAGCACGGGGACCCGTTCCTCTTTATTTACTCGTGGAATATACATGCGGAAGCCTCAAAGGGTTCACCTGGCCAACCTCTCATTCATTAGCTGGGAACTTAAACCATTCTAAAGAATGCGCTCCTTTTCCCGAAAAACTCTGAATCCCGGCTCTACCCCCACAATCCAATCCAGGTAACGCATGGCGACCACGACACTCGAACTCCCCAGCGCACAGCTTCCTGATGCGCCCGCTCACGAGCCGCACCCATCGGTCGAGAAGCCGTGGCGTCCGCGCATCAATCCGTGGGTCGTCGCCATGACGGTCACGCTCGCCACCTTCATGGAGGTGCTCGACTCCTCCATCGCCAACGTGGCCCTGCCTCACATCGCCGGCGGCCTCGGCGCCACGCAGGACGAAGCCACCTGGGTCCTCACCGCCTACCTCGTCGCCAACGCCATCATTCTTCCGGCCGGCGCCTACATGACCACCTTCATCGGACGCAAAAAGTTCTACATGATCTGCGTCGCGCTCTTCGGCATCAGCTCCGCATTCTGCGGCCTCGCCCCGTCACTGCCCATCCTCATCTTCTGCCGTGTCTCTGCAGGGCGTCGGCGGTGGCGGCCTCGCACCCTCCGAGCAAGCCATCCTCGCCGATACCTTCCCTCCCGAAAAGCGCGGCCAGGCTTTCGCCATGTACGGCCTCGCTGTCGTCTGCGCCCCAGCCATCGGCCCCACCCTTGGCGGCTACATCACCGACAACTTCGACTGGCGCTGGATCTTCTTCCTCAACGTCCCCATCTGCCTGCTCTCGCTCTTCCTCACCTCGCGCATCGTAGAAGATCCGCCATGGGTTGAAAAGCAGGTCAAGCAGTCACAGAAGGGCGGCATCAAGCTCGACTTCCTCGGCTTTGGCCTGCTCGGCCTCACCTTCGGTTCACTCGAGTTCGTACTCGACAAAGGCCAGGAGGACGACTGGTTCTCCTCTCACCTCATCACCTTCTTCACCGTTGCCATGATCGTCGCCTTCATCGTCATGATCTGGTGGGAGCTCAAACAACTCCGAGAAGGCCATCGGCCCATCCTCAATCTCACGCTCTTCAAGCGACCCAACTTCTCCATCAGCTTTTTGCTGATGTTCGTCCTCGGCTTCTCGCTCTACGGCACAACCATCCTCATCCCGCAGCTCGTCCAGACACTCCTCGGCTACACCGCCGAACTCGCAGGCCTCGTGCTCTCTCCCGCCGGCCTGATGATGATGTGCATGATGCCTGTCGTCGGCTTCCTCGTCGGCAGAGTCGACCCGCGCAAACTCATCGCCTACGGCTTCGTCATGCTGACCATCTCGCTGATCACCATGCACACCATGGACCTCGGCGTCAGCTACGGACGACTCGTCTTTCTGCGCTGCTTCCAGGCCTCGGGTCTCGCCTTCCTCTTCATCCCCATCAACACCATCGCCTACATTGGGGTGAAGCAGTCGGAAAACAACGACGTCTCCGGCCTCACCAATCTCGCCCGCAACATCGGCGGCTCCTGCGGAACAGCCTTCATGGCCACCATGCTCACCCGCCGCACCGCCGCGCACGAGAACAGCATGACCCGCAACCTCACATCGGGCAATCAAGCATTCATGAATCAGGTTGCAAAGCTCAAGGGCTTCTTCGGCGGCCACACGCAGCGGCAACCCAATGATCGGAACCGGCTCCCACACCGCCCAGGCCTACATCTACAACCAGCTTCATCGCCAGGGAGCCATGCTCGCCTACCTCGACATCATCCAGTACATGGCGATCTTCTGCGCCTGCATGCTTCCACTCCTCTTCTTCATCCCCCGCCCGCCAAAGCACGCCAGCCCCTCCGCCGGCCACTAAGCTCCATCAAACTCTCATTCGTTTCGAGGCTTCCCTGGGAAACAGTCTTAGGACCTTCCCTGAAGATCGGAGCTGCCCTCCAGCGAAATAATTCGCCGGCAGAAGAATCAAAAAATCCGACAAGCGATCTTACAGGTAAAAGAGGCTGGTCAAAATCGAATGGGGCTGCAGGGGCAATACAGGCTAACCCCTTCGGTATCTGGTCTATCTATCAGGCCCCTCTCGCGTAGTTATGGATTCTTTATGGATTCATAACGAACTCTTTATGGTGTGCTGACTAGTTTTGGGGATGGTTTAGTGCGCGCGCAAGTCGCGGAGGCTACCGGAAATGGAGAAGTACAGTGCAACCCAGAATGAAATTACCCAGCAGGAGATCTTGTCTGCCGGGCTTGACTCTCGCAGTTGGGCTCACGCTCAGCGGAGCTGTTTTACAGGCGCAAACCCAGGGACCAAATCTGAAGACTGCGGTGGAAGGCCCACAGACAGATCAAGACCTTAAAATTCAACAGTTGGAGGACAAGCTCGAAGCAATCCAGAAAGAGCTGATAGAGCTGAAGCAGTCCAATGCCGTCGCGCCAGAGACGCACCACATCACCACGGCGAAAGCCTCCAGCTCCTCCGCCCGCCATTTCGGAGCAGGAGACGGTAATAACCGATCCATCCAATCCGAAGTCTGAGCCGTTCGCCTTTGCCGATTTCACCTGGCTCACCGGCAACGCCCGCACGGTAGATACTCCGTACGCAACCAAATTCTTCACGCCGGAGATCCGCTCCGACGTCAACTACAACTACGATTTCCGCCATCCGAAGGACGACACCATCAGCGGATCAAGCGAGATCTTTCGCGCCAATGAGGTGCAGTTGACCCAGTTCGGCGTGGGCGGCGACTTCCACTACGACAATGTGCGCGCTCGCCTGATGACACAGTTTGGCCTCTACTCCCAAACCACGCCGCGCAACGATGCAAGCCCGGCCCGCGGACAATGGAACCTCGCGGATGCCTACCGCTATATCTCGGAGGCGTACGGCGGCTACCACTTCAACATCCAGCATGGTGTCAACGTAGACGCCGGCATCTTCATGTCCTATGTCGGCCTGTTCTCCTACTATCAGTTCGACAACTGGGCCTATCAACCGTCATATGTGTCCTCCAACACGCCCTGGTTCTTCAACGGCGTGCGCGTGCAGTGGTTTCCCACCGCGAAGCTGAAGATCGAACCGTGGTTCATCAACGGCTGGCAGTCCTACGGCAGGTTCAACAATCGGCCCGGTCTCGGCGGACAGATCCTGTGGAGGCCCAATGGCAATTGGTCGATCGTCGGCAACCAGTACGGCTATGGCGAGGACGCTCTTGGCATACCGACCCGCACCCGCCTCCACACCGACGACAGCGTCCAGTACAAGTACTACCAAAACACCAAAAGATATATGAGCATGGCGGCCGCTACCGTCACCTTTGACGCAGGCTGCGAGAGCGGCGGCGGTGTCAGTTGCCACGGCAATACCAAGAACGGCCCGAAGCAGAGCTTCCTCGGCTTCATGGCCTACAACCGTTTGTGGTTCGATCGCAATCGCTACGCTCTGACCCTTGGCGGAGGAAAGATCAACAACCCCGGCCGCTACCTTGTACTGTTGCCCCCCATCAACGGAGCGACGGCAATCTCCGGAACACCGTACTTCACCGAAAATCCCGGAGACATCTACAAGGCGTGGGACGTTTCGGTTACGACTGACTACATGCCAAGCCAGTACATCACCTACCGGCTGGAGTACAACCACCGCGCATCGAACGTCCCGTACTTCAGCGGACCCGGCGGCGTAACTCCCCCGGGAGGAAACACCGGAGCCCCTGGCTCTGTCGTGGAAGGCTGGAGCCCCGACCTTCGCTACAGCGAGAACCGCATGACCGGCGCCATCCTTGTGAAGTTCTGATCACCACTAACGGAAAGCCCGCAGGCCACTGCCTGCGGGCTCTTTTTTCCTCTTGCAAAGGGTCTAAACCGGCCGCGGGTTTCGCTCCTCAAACTGCCGCTGATGCCAGTACGGATACGTCAGCGGAACTTCGCTCGCCGCGTCCAGCTTCGCAATCTGCTCTTTCGTCAACTCCCATCCGATCGCGCCAAGGTTCTGCTTCAGCTGCTCCTCATTCCTCGCACCCACAATCAGAGTCGAAACCGTAGGTCTGCGCAGCAGCCAGTTCAACGCAATCTGCGGCACCGTCTTACCCGTCTCCTTCGCCACCGCATCAATCGCATCGACGACCTTGTACAGATACTCCTCCGGCACCTGCGGCCCCGTATCGGCCACCACCTTGGTGTTCAGGCGGCTATCTTTCGGAATGCCGGTAGACCGCCGAATCTTTCCGGTCAGACGCCCCCATCCCAGCGGCGACCACACCAGCGCTCCCACGCCCTGTTCCAGCGCCAGCGGCATCAACTCCCACTCATAGTCGCGCCCCACCAGCGAGTAATACACCTGATGCCCCACATACCGCGACCATCCGTACCTCTCGCTCACACTCAGCGACTTCATCAAATGCCATCCCGAAAAATTCGAGCACGCAATGTACCGCACCTTGCCCTCGCGCACCAGATCGTCAAGCGCCCGCAGCGTCTCCTCCACCGGCGACGTCGCATCGAACCCATGCAGATGGTAAATGTCGATATAGTCCGTTCCCAGCCGTTTCAACGACCGCTCCGCCGACTGGATCAGGTGATACCGCGACGACCCCACATCGTTCGGCCCCGTCCCAAGCCGAAACGTGGCCTTCGTCGAAATCATCAGACTCTCGCGGTTGTGTTTCGCCAGCGCCTTGCCCAGCGCCTTTTCGCTCTCGCCGTCCGAATAGATATCCGCCGTATCGAACAGGTTCATCCCCGCATCCATGCAGATATCGACGATCCGGTTCGCCTCCTCCTGCGTCGTCTCCGACCACGCCTTGAAGAACTCGTTCGACGATCCAAACGTCCCCGCCCCGAAGCAAAGCTCCGGCACCTTCAATCCTGATTTTCCTAACTGACGATATTCCATGAAGACTCCTTGTACCTCGTCTGATGTTCGTCAACGGAGCAAAGCTTCACGTCCTGAAACCTGAGCAACCTATTGGACAGCTTTCTTCGGAGGGACTGTCGTGGCGTCGCGAACGATCTTCCATCCGGCCGGCGTCTTCTCAACTACGAGCAGAAAATAACCGTCCGCGTTGCCTCCGCCGGCCGCCGTGCGCTCCAGATGAAAATTTCCAGTCACGGTCGCGAAGTGGTCGTCGAGCGGCTGCACCTCAAGCGCTGTAAAGCTGAGCGTGCCCATCTTCTCCTTGGTGGAGTAGCCGTTACGATAGGTATCCAGCATCTGGGCATAGCCGCGCGAAATCTTCGAGCCCATAAAGAGAATATCGGGCGAGTTCTTGTAGCCGGTAGCAAACGCCTCCAGGTCTCCGCGATTCCAGTCGACAACCTGTTTGTCCAGCACAGCGCGAATGGCCCGCGCCTCAGGCGTAGCGCTCTGGGCGAAGAGAAGAGAAGGCACAACAAACGCGATCACAGCAAGAAAACGGAAGGTCCGCATCGAATAAGGCTCCTTGGGCGATAGATTGAGAATATAGCCAGCCGGCGAATCTGGCAGTCGTAGCGTGTTTCCTGCGAGCGGCGTCCCTCCAATTGCGAACCTGACCTCGTCAGAGTTCCTTCGATGCACCCATAACGGCGATCTGTTTTCTTCTCCACTCGACATCAAACAGAAGAGTCCGCTTTAATCATCATCCCCGGACTCCACCGGCTTATCCACCTGCGACTGATAGATCTCCTCCACCCGCTCCACCGTATCGATCTCGCTCACCGGCTTATCTGTCCTGATCCGCAGAATCCGCGGAAACCGCAGCGCATAGCCGCTCGCATGCCGCCCGCTGCGCATGATGTTGTTGAACGCCACCTCCAGCACCATCAGCGGTTCCACCGTTCGAAAAAATCCCTGATCCTCCAGCGTGTGCGCCATCATCCACGCGCTCATCTCCGCAATCTCCGCATCCGTCAGCCCTGAATACGCCTTCCCCACATTCAGCAACTCGCCCCCGTCACCGCGCACAGCAAACGTGTAGTCGCTCAAAATTCCGGCACGCTTGCCATGCCCAAACTCCGCTCCCGTCACCACCACATCCAGCGTCGCCAACTCGCGCTTCAACTTCAACCACGCCAGCCCGCGCCGCCCTGGCTGATACACCGATCCCGCCGCCTTCAGCATCACACCCTCATTCGCCCGCGCCCGCGCATCGGCATACGCGCGATCAATATCCTCCGCCGACTCCACCAGCCGTGACGGAGAAAGCATCAACCGCTCCACCGCCTCACTCTCCACCGCGGCAAACAAAACCGACTGCGCATCGCGCGCGCGCTCATCCACGATCACCGGCGACACCACCCGTTCCACCAACTCCTCGACCACCGCCTCCAACTTATTCCGCCTCTCCCGCAACGGCATCTCCAGCAGCAGCTCGCCCCCGGCATACATCAGGTCAAAAGCCATAAACACCACCGGCACCTGCTGCCTCCACCCATTCGACACCCGCTTGCGTCCGATCCGCTGCCCCAGCACAGCAAACGGCAACGCCCGCGCCTGCTCCAGATCCCACCCCAGAATCTCTCCATCAAAAATCAAGCCGCCCAGCGCGCTATCACTCTCCGGCCGCACCCGCGCAAACGCCTCCTCCAACTCCGGAAAGCTCTCCGTGACATCCTCACGGTTGCGCGAATAGATCGCCACTCGCCCCGGCTGCCCTCGATCGCCACAGTGCACCTGCGCCCGCATCCCGTCGTACTTATCCTCCAGAAACGCTTCGACCCCCCGCGTCTCGCTCGCCACCTCAACAGCAACCGCGACCTCTGTCTCGCGCTCCGGATCAAGCTCCATCGCCCGCCGCAGACTCTCCTCGTCCTCCTTCACCTTCTTTCCACGCTCTCGGCTTCTTCACCTTCGCCACCGCAACCTTCGCCGGCTTCTCCGTAAACCGCTCCACCGCCTCCTCCGGCGTCTCCACTGGACTCGCCAGCATGAATCCCAGTGGATGAAACAGCCTCATCCGCGCCTCACCCAGCGTCCCCGCAAACGCCCTTCGCACCGCTCCTGCCAGATCCGCCTCCAACATCACCGCCCGCCGTACCGCCTCCACCGGAGCATTCGCCGCAACCGCGATCGCCTCCTCCACCAGGCTCTGCTTCACGCCGATCCGCATATCCCCCAGCATCAGCTTCAGCAGATACTTCGCCTCCAGCGGAGCAGCCCTTCGCAGCATTCCCTCCACCAACCCCGCCCGAATCGCCGTCGTCTTCGCCACCGCCATCCCGGCAAACGCCGCCGCAACATCCTCCAACATCAACTCCGCCTCATCACTGGGTGCGCCACGTCCGGACTCTCGGACGTGGGCTTCATCCCGAGCCACCAGCAGATCAAACGCCGCCGCCCCCATATCCCCATGCCGCCGGTACGCCGCAGTCAACGCAACATCATTCGCCCCACTCACCGTCAACAGCGCCTTCGACAACAACGCCCCACCCGCATTCAGCTTCCTCGCATCCGCCTCCGCAAACGGCGTCCCCGCCACATACAACGCAAACAACCCAGCATCGTCACTCTCCGGCGCAGCCGCATGCACCGCCGAGATCGCCCCCGCAATCGCAGCCCGTTTCTTCAGCCGCCCCGCCTCTCCGGCCAACTCCTCCGCCAGCACCGCCACTGCTCGAAACAGCGCCATAGCTCGAACCCTCTTCCGCAACCCTACCGCGATTCGCTCCTCTCGAGATGGTGAACAATTGCATCCGCCACCGCCACCGGCGCCTCTCGATGAGGAAAGTGGCCCACACCACCCAGCAGCAAACGCCGGTATCCATTCGCGAAGTACCGTTCCAACCCCTCCGACTCGCACGCCGCATCGCAGCGATCCGCCGCTCCCTGAATCATCAGCGTCGGCGTTGACAACGTCTCCACCTCACCCAGTCTCCTCTCCCCCGCATCGTACCGCGCATCCCGCGCCTCTCCCGTAAGCCACCGCGATCGATACGCATTCAAAGCGATCGCAGCCCAATCCGGATTCAGAAAGCTCTCCGCCGTCCGCGCAAACTCCGCCTCCTCAAACCACCCCACCGGACTCCACGTCTCCCACTGCACATGCGCAAACCCCACCGGATCGGCCCGCACCTGCTCCGCTCCCGCCTCCACGCACATCAGCCACTGATACCAGAACCGCCGCGACTGATCGAACGACGAAATCCCAAACACACCCCGCGGCTGGTACGCGAGCGCCAGAGCCGCAATCGCCGTCACTCGTTCCGGAAAAAGCGCCGCAACCGTATACGCCGCCCTGGCGCCCCAGTCATGCCCAACCACCGCAAACCGCTCCAACCCCAGCGCATTCGCCAGATCCACTGCATCCTGCGCCAGCGCCATACCCGAGCCCACCCGCGGCGTCTCCTCCCACAAAAATCTCGTCGCACCCGACCCCCGCAGATACGGCACCACCGTCCGCCACCCCTTCGCCTGCAACCTCGCCGCAATCAGATCCCAGCCGCACGGCGCCTCCGGCCACCCATGCAGCAAAATCACCGCCGAACCATCCTTCGGCCCGCCTTCCTCAAAGCTGATCTCCAGCAGCTCCGTCCGAACTGTCCTCATTGCCAACCTTCCTGTCATCCCGAAACGCTAACCCTCTGCAACATCAAACTCATTCGTTCCTGATAAAGATGCGCCCCGCACCCTTGACGCATGGAGTAACATCAAATAAGTGATGATTACAGCCGCAAATCCGGTGTTTTCCCCCCGCGTGACCGAGTCCGCTCTCCCGAGCGCCGCGCGCCACGACTTTGCCTAGCTGCGCCACCCCAGTTTTACTCCTACACCCCATTCCCTACTCCCTGCCCTTAGGAGCACCCATGTTCGACCGCCTCGACCAACTCGAAGCCCGCTACGAAGATCTCGGCCGCCAGATGTCCGACCCCACGCTTGTCCAGGACCAGAAGAAGTTCCAGTCCATCGCCAAGCAACACCGCGACATGGAACCCACCGTCGAAAAATTCCGCGAGTACCGCAAGATCAAAGAAGGCATCGCCGAAGCCAAAGCCATGCTCGCCGACGCTGATCCCGACGTAAAAGCCATGGCCCAGGAAGAACTCACGACGCTCGAGCCGCGCCTCGCCCCCGTAGAAGAGCAGCTCAAAGTCATGCTCCTCCCCAAAGACCCGAACGACGAAAAGAACGTCATCCTCGAGCTCCGCGCCGGCACCGGCGGCGACGAGGCCGCACTCTTCGTCGCCGAAGTCTTCCGCATGTATCTCCGCTTCGCCGAGCAGCACAAGTGGAAGGTAGAAGTCCTCTCCCAGACCGAGTCCGGCATCGGCCACGGCCTCAAAGACGTCACCGCCATCATCGAAGGCGAAAACGTCTACTCCCAGCTCAAGTACGAGTCTGGCGTCCATCGCGTGCAGCGCGTCCCCGCAACCGAGACCCAGGGCCGCGTCCACACCTCCGCCATCACCGTCGCCGTCCTGCCCGAAGCCGAAGAGGTCGACATAAAGATTGAAGCCAAGGACCTCCGCATCGACACCTTCTGCTCCTCCGGCCCCGGCGGTCAGTCGGTCAACACCACCTACTCCGCCGTCCGCATCACGCACCTGCCCACCAACACGGTTGTCAGCTGCCAGGACGAAAAATCGCAGATCAAAAATCGTGAAAAGGGAATGCGCGTCCTCCGCGCCCGTCTGTACGAGGTCGAAGCCGAGCGCATCCACCAGCTTCAGGCCAAGGATCGCAAGCAGCAGATCGGCACCGGCGACCGCAGCGAGAAGATCCGCACCTACAACTTCCCGCAGAACCGCCTCACCGACCACCGCATCGGCCTCACCAACCACCAACTCGCCATGGTGATGGAAGGCATGCTGCAACCCACGATAGACGCTCTCATAGCGCACTACACGGCAGAGAAACTCAAGGCCGAAACACAAGCCGCCTGAACCGCGCTACTCGTCAACACCCCAGAGAAGCGCGAACGCACAGACTACAAACGCCTGCGCTTCTGTTGACGTGTTCAACAAAAAAGGACTAATTTACCCCATCGGGCCAAGGAAATAGCTCCAACAAACTGCACCTCTGCACGAGTGTGATCCATGCACGCTTCTCTCCCTGGTTTCCCTTCGTCTGTTTTTCGTCACCACAACATCGTGGTCGTCGCCCTATTGTGCTTCGCGTGTGCCTGCATCCACTCCCAGACACCCAACCTCACCTACACCAACGATTACCCCTCCGTCGAACGCGTCAAGGCCGAGATCAAAGGCTCCGACGCCACCGACACCCTCGCCCGTCAAGTCGGCGTCCTCACCTACCTCTCCACCCAGATCCAGCGCATCAAGGCCAACCGCGACTACCGCGGCCCCTTCACCCCCGACGAAACGCGCCTCATCACGGCCTACACCGCCGCCGCCTATCAGATCACGCAGGACTACAACAAATCCCACACCCCCGCCGAAGCGCAGGCCTTCGACCGCCTCCAGTTCAATTACTCGATAGACGGAGCCTTTCGCAAAGACTGGACCGCAACGCCTCATCGGCCCTCAGGGTCAGAACGCCTACAAGAGCGCCCAGGCCGACCTCGCCGCCAACCAGCAGCGTCACTACAACCAGGAGATGCAAACCTACAACGACGCCCAAAAGCAGCAGCAAGCCGCCGCCAAAAATCCCGCAGGCCTCTCCAACGATCCCACCGCCGTCGCCACTCGCCGCTGCCTCGAGCTCGGCGGCAGCAACATCGCCTGTATGGGCAAAAGCTTCCTCAACGGCATCATCGGCATGGCGGGCGTCAATATGGACGCAGTGATGGACTCCACCAAATCCGCCGGCGTCGTCCTCTCCGGCCTGTACAAAAGCTCCTCCGGAGCCAGCATGGCCTTCGGTGAAGCTACCGCCTCCACCACCAACTGCGGCGACCTGACCCCAGTCGGCTATTCCTACAACATTGAGAAACAGGCCGGCTCCGTCCGTGTTCTGGTGCACAACCAGCCCCAACCCTTCACCTTAACCATGCGGCCCGACGGCGGCTTCACCGGTCCCGGCCTCATCAGCGTCACCGGCAAAATCATCACCGGCTATGACACTGTAACCAAGACTCAGATGATTGACGGCCGCGCAGCCATGTTCGACGAATGCAATGGCCCATGCCAGACCACCTCCAGAACTCCCGTCTACAGTCCAAAAACCGAACGCTGCTCCGTCGGTTCACTCGCCCCACCACCTAAACCCAGGCCCGAACCCGCCCAATCCGCGGGCTCCGATTCCGGACTTCTTGGCATGATTACCGAAACCTTCAACACCGGCGAGATGAACATGACAGCCGAAAACGGCTTTCGCATGTCTGGCAAATACTCCGGCGGCCGGCTTCTGCTCGACTTCACCACGACCTCCGTCATCCTCGACTGCGACCAGGCCCACATCCGCTCCACCTACACCGTCGAAAACGCCCCGAACACTTTCATCGTCCACATCGACAACCCCGCTGGCCCCATCGCTCTCGCCGTCCAGCCCGACAACTCCCTTCGCGGCTCTGGTTCCACTACCATCAACGGCCGCCTCGTCACCGGCATGCAGGGAGACCAGGTCACCTTCACTCCCACCAGAGCCTCGTGCGAGCTCGCCACGTTCCAACCCCAAAACGGTAGCACCGGCACTCAGGTCGCCGCCGCAACCGAACCACCGCCTCCCGCCACCCGCGCCGTCTCCAGAGCCCCCGCATCGCCTGTTTCAGTCGCGCCCGCACCGGCATCGTCCGCACCCGTAGCGCCGGCATCGTCCGCATCCGTAGCACCCGCGTCAGCCGCACCCTCCGGCAGCGCACGCCTCCTCATCTCCACAGCATTCCCAACCGGAGGCAATCCCCTTGTCGGACGAAACATCCTCCTCATGAAGGACAGCTACGACAACGTCCTGCGCAAAATCGGCGCGCCGATACCGCCCGGCACAACCCCAGGCAAAGCCATGAAATCCTTCGCCATCGCATGCCGCCCACCAGCTGACTGCAAAGCGGCCAACGCCGCCATGGCCCCCTACTTCGTCGGCCGCGCCACCGTCGACTCGACCGGCAAAGCCACCGTCGCCCCCCAGGTCCCACCCGGATCCTACTTCGTCTCCGTCGCCGCTCCCACCGCTGGCGCCGTCCTCGTCTGGGACGTCAAAGTCGACCTCAAACCCGGCGAAAACTCCATCACCCTGGACCCCCACAACGCAGAAACCGTCCACTAATCACCGCCAAATCAGGTAGCGGGTCAGTTTGGTCACTTGCCAAGTCGGCTGGGTTACGAAAAACCAAGCGCCAAAGGCGCGGCCTATCCCAGCCTGGGGCACCGCCCCAGGTAATCCCCAGATGAAAGAAATCAAGGGCTGAAGGCCCGCCCATCCTTTCGCAAACTGACCAATGAGGCTTGACTTGACAAGACCGAAGCCACCGGACCCTCTGCTTCAATCCAACCCTGCTACAACAGGGTCCAGACTCAAACATTTTATTTTGAAGACTTTGCACACTTTTTGCCGGGGGCGGGGGTCCTCCGGCTTGGCATTCCCGTCTTCCTCAGCGAGAATCCCTAGCAAGCACTCAAAAGGATCATGACATGACCAAGCAGCACCTCAATAGCGGCCCAGCAGCAACTCTGTGCCTGACCATCCTCACCATCCTCTCCTTCTCCGGCCGCCTCGCCTCCGCCCAGAACGCACCGCCATTCAATGGCATAGCTCACGTCGCCATCCGCGTCCACGACCTCGCCGCCTCCGTCGCCTTCTACCAGAAACTGGGCTTCGAGCAGGCCTTCGACCTCCGCAAAGACGACGTCCCCTACGAGTCCTTCATCAAGATCAACGACAACCAGTTCATCGAGCTCTACCCGCACCACTGAGAAGAACCCGGACGTCGGCTTCCTCCACCTCTGCTTCGAAGGCGTCAGACCTCAACGCCATCTACGACGACTACAGCACCCACGGCCTCACCCCCACCCCCGTTCGCAAAGCAGGCGCCGGCAACCTCCTCTTCACCATGGCCGGCCCCGCTCCAACCCTCCGGCCCCCAAAACATCGAGTACACCCAGTACATGCCCGGCTCGCTGCACTCCAACGATCAGGGCAAACACCTCGGTCCCGACCGCGTCGCCGACAAACTCATCGCCGTCGCCCTCGCCATGAAAGACCCCGCCTCCGCCCGCGATTTCTACATCAACCAGCTCCACTTCAAACCCATCGCCAACGACCCGATGGATCTGCACATGCCCGGAGACTCTGGTCAGGAGGTAGAGATCGTACCTGTCGCCGCGCTCGGGACCAAGGCCCGCCTCACCCTCGGAACGGAGAACCTCGGCAAGTCCGGCCGCCTCCTCCACAAAGAAGGAGTCGCCGCCGTAAAAAACGGAGCCACCCTCACCATCACCGACCCCGACGGAAACATCCTCATCCTTGAAACCCGCTAACCTGACACCCGCTAATGACCCTCCGCGAAGCCCTCACCGTCGCTGCAGCAGAGTTCGCGGCCGACCCGCATCTCCACGCCACTGCCAGTCGTGATGCGGAACTCCTCCTCCTCCACACCCTGCAAATCCCTCGCATCACTCTCATCGCCCATCCCGATCGAGAACTCACCCCCACCCAACGCACCGCCTACGAAAAAAGCATCGCGCGCCGCCTGCAACACGAACCCATCCAATACATCACCGGCGAGCAGGAGTTCTACGGCCTCCCACTGAAAGTCTCCCCCGCCGTTCTGATCCCACGCCCCGAGACCGAACACCTCGTAGAAGCCGTTCTAAAGGCCTTACCCACAAACCAGCCCCTCAAGATCGCCGATATCGGCACCGGCTCCGGAGCCATCGCCATCGCTCTCGCCGTCCATCTTCCCCATGCCGCGATCACCGCACTCGACATCTCCGCCGACGCCCTCGCAATTGCCACAACCAACGCTCGCGAGCACAACGTATCCAAACGCATCCGGTTCCTCCAGTCCGACCTGCTATCTGCCGTCGATCACGAGACCGCAACCTTCGATGCCATCGTCAGCAACCCGCCCTACATCCCCGAGACCGACCGCGCAACCCTCCACCCCCAGGTGCGCGACCACGAACCCCCCACCGCCCTCTTCGCCGGCGAGACCGGCCTCGACATCTACCGCCGCCTTATCCCCCAGGCCCACACCGCTCTCAAACCCCACGGTCTTCTAGCCCTCGAGATCGGCCACGGCCAACAGGCGGACCTCGCCGCCCTGCTCGCAAACTGGCACGAAGTCTCATTTGTGTTGGATCTCCAGCAGATCCCCCGCGTTGCGCTCGCCCGAAAGTCAGCCAACCCTCACGCAACTAACAGAATCTGAAACCTTAAGCCTGCTCATACGTATAAGAGATGGAGCCTGTGGCATGACCAAACCCCAACTTCAAGATCACCTTCACTCGTTCGAAGAGCGTCTGTTCCATCCCGATCGCGAACACGACCGCACCGCCTTGATCCCTCTCTTCGCCGAGGAGTTTAAAGAGTTCTGTATCTCCGGCCGTATCTTCAACCGCCAGCAGGTCATCGCCGCGTTGCTTAAGAGCGAACCCCGCCCAGCGACGATCAGCAACTATTACGTAGAGCCTCTGGCAGAGAACGTAGCATTGGCCACCTATAGCGCAAAGACCGCGCTCGTGGTCTCCCACCGCTCTTCTCTCTGGATCTTCCGCGACAACCGCTGGCAGCTCTACTTTCACCAGGCCACTGCCGCCAACTGAAAGCCTCATCCAGAAACTCGCTCAGCCAGGAAGCCTCCTCTGCTAACCTCACTCCATGCGTTCTAAGCTCTTTACCCTGCTCCTCGCCTCCAGTCTCGCCCTGCCCGCAACCCACTCCCTGACCGCTCAAACCGCCATCGCCTCAGTCGACGCCCGTCTAGCCGCCCAGAACGCTCTCTTCGAAGAGCTCTACCAGGCCGACCTCAGAAACTCCCCGGAACGAGCCACCGCCTACGGAGACTATCGCTACAACGATCAGCTCTCCGACCGCTCTCTCGCCGCCATCGAACGCCGCCACACCGCAGACGTCGCCAACCTCGCCCGCCTCAAGGCCATCCCCACCACGGGCTTCCCCGAGCAGGACATCCTCTCCCACGACCTTCTCACTCGCGTCATCCAACAGCGTCTCAACGACTACGACCTGAAAGAGTACGAGATGCCCGTCGACCAGATGAACGGCGTCCACACCGGCCTCGCTGACCTTCCCCTCGCCATGCCCTTCGACTCGGTCAAGCACTACAAGGACTTCATCGCGCGCCTTCACCAGATTCCGCGCGTTCTAAACCAGACCACCGAAGTGCTCCGCGCCGGCATGAAGGACAACCTCATGCCCGTCCGCTTCCTGCTCGAAAAAGTCCCCGGCCAGTGCAACGGCATCATCGAAGCCGACCCCTTCCTCATCCCCACCAAAAAATATCCAGCCAGCATCTCCGCTGAGGACCAGAAGCGTCTCACCGCCGAGATCACAGCCACCGTCAACAACGACGTCATCCCCGCCTACCGCGCCTTCGCCGCATTCATCACAACCGACTACGCCCCGCACGGCCGCACAACCCTCGCCGTCACCTCACTGCCCGACGGAGCAAAGCGCTATCAAAACGATATCGTCGGCCGCACCACTACTCACCTCACGCCCGAACAAATCCACACCCTCGGCCTCAACGAGGTCGCCCGCCTCACCGCCGAGATGACCACCCTCGCCCACAACGCTGGCTTCAAAGACCTCGCCGCCTTCCGCGCCTCCATCAACAGCAATCCCAAGTGGACCCCAACCTCCGCCGAGCAGATCCTCGACGACTACCGCCGCTACATCGCGCAGATGCAGCCCAAGCTCCCGCAGCTTTTCACCTTCATCCCCGGCAGCCCCGTCACCGTCGAAGCGATCCCCGTCTTCCAGTCCGCTGACTCCACCCACTACCAAACCGGCACACCTGACGGCAAACGCCCAGGCCGCGTCAGCGTCGCCACCAGCGACTACGCTCACCGCACCCTCCTGCTCGACGAAGCCGTCGCATACCACGAAGGCATCCCCGGCCACCACATGCAGCTCTCCGTCCAACAGCAGCTCAAAGGTCTGCCGAATTTCCGCCTCCACACCGGCTTCAGCGCCTACTCCGAAGGCTGGGCACTCTACGCCGAGCAGCTAGGCAAAGAAGTCGGCTTCTACCAGGATCCCGTCAGCGACTACGGCCGCCTCAACTCCGAGCTCTTCCGCGCCGTCCGCCTCGTCGTCGACACCGGCATCCACGCGCGGGGCTGGACCCGCGACCAGGTCGTCGAGTACATGCGCAAGAATGACGTCAACGAGCCTCTCATCCAGTCCGAAACCGACCGCTACATCGCCTGGCCCGCCCAGGCGTGCTCCTACAAACTCGGTCAACTCAAGATCATCGAACTCCGCGAGCGCGCAAAGAAAGAACTAGGCCCAAAGTTCGACATCCGCACCTTCCACGACGAAATCCTCAGCGGGGGCGGACTCCCTCTCGACATGCTCGACGCCCGCACCACCCAATGGATCGCCACTCAAAAATCAAAACCCACTCAGATAGTAAGTGTCGGCGTACCTATTCAGAACTAAGGATTGTGCTTTGCTTCTAAGTAGCCTAAGTCTTTAGCCTTGGGTTTCTCGGGGTTCGAACCGCGGGGGGCTTTAGCCCCTGGGGTATGCCTCCTGTCGATTCGTTCGATACTTACAGCCCCGCGTACCAGTCATACCCAAGCTTCGTCCAGTAATCATCGGGTTGCATATCCGTATAAGCAATCAGCCCGATGCGCTTGATCTGTTTGTAACCGTATTTGATCGGCATATGTAACCGTATCGGTGCGCCATGCCACTGGGTCAGCGGCCTGCCAGCCATCTCCGTCGCAAGCAGGCTCTGCGGATGCTTGCACGCCTGCAGACTAAACCCGCAATAGTAGTCTCCATCCGGCGTCTCCATATACACATACTTCGGCAACGACCCATCCGCCTTCTTCTCCGGAGGATATTTCGCAATCAAATCCGCCAGCCGATACCCACCCCAGTGCACCACCTGGCTCCAACCCTCAATACACTTGAACTCCGTCACCAACTCATGATGCGGCAGGCTCATCGCATCATCCATCGTCAACAACAGCCCCGGCGTCCCCGGATCGAGCGTATTGTCCGACATGCCCGCCTCCTCCTGTCCGCGCGGCCGCTTATTCCCCTGCGGTTTCTTCAGATCGGCAAGCGCCTTCTCAAATGCCGGAGGTAACTTTGCCTCTTCCTTCTTCTCGCCGCTTCCAGCAACCATCGTGCTGGCCGGCCCACCCTGCATCATCGGCCCCTCACCCGCACCGGCATCGCTATTCGGATCGACCTTCGCCTCATCCTTCGGAGGCACCTTCGTGTCATGCAACACCGGCGCAGGCTCCTTCTTCGCCGCGTACTTGTACTCCCACGCCGTCACATCGTCGACGTACTGCGGAAACCGTTTCGCGTTCTCCACCCCAACCATCTGCAGCCGATAGCTCTCCGGTACCAGGTCCATCTTCAACCCAAAGTTCCCATTCGTCCGCAGCTCCATCGATTTGCTCACCGGGTACGTCGGCGCCAGCCCACGCTCATCGAACACCCCGCGCGCCACCTTCGCACTGAAGTCCAGCATCTTGCGCAGCGGCCGCGGGATCAACTGATCGCCCGGGCTGCGATCGATCCATCGATAAAACCCATACCCACCCGCCGCAGCGGTAGCGGCCACCAAAAAGCTCCGACGCGTCCTCCTCGCCGACTCCGCCCGCACCCCCGCGTCCAACTCCACTGCCCGCGAATCTCTCCGCTCCCGCTCTCCCTCCCAATCGCGCTCCCGATCGTCTTGATAACGATCAGGATCCTTCCGCTCCTTCTCCCACTTCCGCCGCTCCTCCTGTTCCTTGCGTTCCTCGCGTCCGTCGCTCATCGCGCACTCCTCTCTTCCTCCAGCGAAGCTTTCGTCGCCGGGACAATCTCATATCCGCTCACCATCGAGCGGAAGTTGTTCCATCCCGCAAGCACCACCTGCACCACATGAACCACAAAAAAAGAACAGAAGCCCATCGTCAACCAGAAGTGCTCCCACCGCGCCATCTCATACCCACCCAGCAGCGTCGTCACCCAGTGCACCTGCGTCGGCTTGTAGATCGAAAGCCCCGTCACCAGCGATCCCAACCCCATCAAAATCACCGCACTATAAGCAATCCTCTGCGCCCCGTTGTACTTCTTCTGCGGTGGCAGACCCTTGCGCAGATGCAAATCAACCAGCGTCACCTGGATCGCATCCTTGATCGACCTGCGTTCCGGCACCAGCAGCCGCCACTCTCCCGAGATCAACAGATACGTCACATACAAAATCCCGTTGATCGCAAACAACCACATGAAGAAGAAGTGATATCCCAACCCCTCCGTCACGCGATAAGGTGCATTGATCGCCTTCCAGAACCACGGCGGAAACAAACGCGCCAACGTCAGCGACCCCACCCCCACCCGATACACCGCATGCGGATGCTGGTACGCATTATCCGAATCGTTCCAATAGATCAGCAACCCACTCCAGATCATCGTGAACAACACCGGGAAATTCACCCAGTGCATCCACCGAATCGCCAGCGGATGCTTCCTCTCCAGCCGTATCGTCGCTGCTGCAGGCCGCATCGTCTCCTGCTCCGGCACGATCGCGGGAACGGGCTCAGGGGCAGCAGCAGTGACGGTATCGGCTGGCGTTTCCTCCGTCGCAGATTCCTTCGCCGCATCCGGCAAAATCTGAGGCAAAGCCTTCACTTCAGCAGGCTCGGTTACCGGCTTCACCGCCTCCGCCGGCGCAATCGGGCCGACACCTTCCATCGGCTTCTCCGGATCCTCTGGCATTTGAGCTCCCATCCTGCGCCGTCGCGCACGGTGTCTACACTCAAGTATCGTCCGAATCGTTAGATTGGATTTCTCCGCACAGGTTACGCCCTATTTTTCACCCAGGCGACCCTACCGCAACCCCACCCTAACCTTCGCGCCCGACTCATCGACGAACGTAACTTCCTTTACGCTCATCACCGCCGGCGTCTTGCCGCCCACGCCATCCACAGGAAACACCGCCGCCTTATCCCCGTCGGTCCAGCACATCAACCCAGTCAGGCAGAACAAATGCTGCGGAACCCCGGGCAGCCCACTCCACCCCTGCACCAGAACAAACTGATGCTGCGCGGCATCCTCCACCAGCACGTCATTCGAATAGTTGATATAGACCCGCGTCCCACCCTGCGCGACTCCGCTCCGCTCCACCCTACCCAGCGGGTCCCGCACAAAGATCCGTTGCCGAAATACCACAACCAGAACCCCAAGCAGCAATATCCCGACTATGAGAATCCTCTTCAACTCTACTTCTTCTCCTCGTGGTACTCCTGCTCCGTGTTGATCCCCCACAACGCCGTCTTATCGACGTGCCCAGCCACAAGACCATCCACCACCGTCATCGCGGTCAACATGCTGTGGTCCTGGTTGTTGTACTTGTGCATCCCGTTTCTCCCCACCAGAAACAGATTCTCAAACCCATCGGTAAACTCGCGCAATTCCTCGAAACGGTCATATGTCCCGAAGTAAGCCGGATACGTCTTCGGCACCCGCACCACATGCCCGTCCAAAACATCCTCCGCGTTTAGAATCCCGATCTTCGCCACCTCGGCGATCGCAAACTTCTTCAACTCCTCATCCGGCATCTTCCAAAGATCATCCGTGTCGTAGCAGAAGTACTCCAACCCAATCCAAACTTTAGTCGGATCAGCCACCAGGTACGGACTCCAGTTGTTGAAGATTTGTAACCGCCCCAGGATCACGTCCGGCTCCTGCACATAGATCCACGTATCTTTCAGCAATCCGCCATCCGGCTCCTTCACCTTCAACCTGTCCGCCAGCAGCCCCACCGTAATGAAATCCCGATACTGCAACCCCGCGCTAACCTCGCGCACATTCTCAGGCACCGGCGCGTCCATCGCCTCCACCAGCTCGCGCATCGGCATCGTCGAAAAGAAATAATCCCCCGCAAACGTCTGCCGCTCGCCCTTCTCATTCACCGCATCGATCGAAGTCACCCGCTTCAGGCCACCATCCACCGAGCAGTGAATCCGATCCACCCTCCACCCCATGTGGATCTCCCCGCCCTTCTGGCAGATCTGGTCCGCAACATGCTCCCACAGTTGACCGGGGCCAAACTTCGGATACATAAACCGCTCGATCAAGCTCGTATCCGTCCCCTTCTGCGCCAGATCGCCACTACCTTTCTTCTTCCCGCCAAGCGCCTTCTTCACAAAGTGCTTCACCGCTGTCGTCAGACTAAGCCCCTTGATCCGCTGCGCTCCCCACTCGGCCGAAATCTCATTGCAAGGCGTCCCCCACACCTTCTCCGTATAGCTCTTGAAGAACGTCAGATAAAGCTGCCGGCCAAACCGGTTGATCAGAAAGTCCTCCAGGCTCTTCTCCGGAGCAATCTGACTCACCCGCGACTTCATATAACTCGTCCCCACCCGGAACGTCCGCACCAGCCCAAGATTCTTCAACGTCGTTCCGGTCAGCGTAATCGGATAGTCGAAAAACTTCCGCAGGTAATAGATCCTGCTCTTTCGCGGACGAATCAGCATCACCAGATCAGGATCGTGCGGAGCGACCTCCACCAGAATCTCCGCATCCTCCGGATCAGACTCCTCTTCCTCCTCCGTCACCTCCGCCGCATGGTGATCGATCGGCCCCGCGCCGCGAAGCACCGGCTCCTCGTGCAGATGCGCCGGCACCGCAACCACACGCTTCTTTCCCTGATAGCTGATCTCAGTCTGGCCCTCATGGGGCTCTGACCCCGTATCCTCCACATCGGGCGGCATCAACTCCACCCACCACTCCATCACCCGATCGCTCTTCGAAAAAAACCGGTGGCCCCCGATATCCATCCGGTTGCCCTTGTACTTAATCGTTCGCGAGATTCCCCCGATCTCTTCGCTCGCCTCCAGAAGAATCGGTTTAATATCGGTTCGCCGAAGCAGCTCCAGCCCCGCCGTCAAACCCGCCGGACCCGCCCCAATAATCACCGCAGTTTTGCCCATTGAAAGAGATCAGCTCCCGAAAAAAGACACTTCATCAAGTATACGTATGGCCTCTCCACTCAACGAAATCCAGATTCAGAAGAAAAGGAATGCATCGTCCTTTAACTCCAGATTCATCCTCGTCTTAGCGTCCGGTCCTTGCCACTGCACCCAACTGTTACACTCTCCTACATACGAGCGGTCTTCGCGCAACCGACAGCCATGCCGCATGACGCAACCAACCCATCACTGGAGACCGTCGTTTGAATCCCGCCGTTGAAACCCCCAGGCGTTCTAACCTGCTCAAAACCGCAGCACTCTGGTTCGCAGTTGCCGCACTTGCCCTCATCGCCCTCTACGCTCGCCTCCTTCATCTCAGCTTCGACGGCGACTACCAGGGCTGGGCCAGCGCCAGTTGCATGACCATGGCCCATTCCTTCAATCAGCTCGGTGCACTCCACCTGCACTTCGTTCCCATCCAGAACAACCTCCCCCTCGGCTCCGATCCCGACGTCTATCTGCACTGGCCGCCCCTTTTCCCCCTGCTGCTCTCCGTCGTCACCCGCGTCCTCGGCGACCACGAGTCCTCCGGACGCCTCTTCGCCCTCACCATCACTCTCGCCACCACCTGCATCGTCATCGCCATCGCGCGACGCCTGTTTGGAACCCGCATCGCCCTCCTCTCCGGCTTCTTCTTCCTCACCGCCCGCGCCACCTACGAAGGCGGACGCGCCATCCTCCATCAACCCCTCGCGATGCTCTTCGGCTCCGCGACCGTCCTTCTCTTCCTCCTGGCACTCGATATACCCGCCCCAGCCAGACCCTCAACCGACGCGCCACAACCAGCCTCGCGCAAAAGGCTCTTCGCCCTTCTCGGCCTCTTCGCCACCATCTGCACCATCCTCACCGCCTGGGATCCCATCTTTATCCCTCTCGGCCTTCTGCTCTGCTCGATCTATCTCCGCCGCCGCGATGCCATCCGCCTCGCCAGTTTTTACTTCCTTGCCGACGTGCTCACCTTCATTGTCGTCCAGGCCGACTACATCCTCGCCTACCCTGCGCTCTTTAAAAATCAGTTCGCGACCGTCGCCTTTCGAGCCGGGCTCAAATTCAACGTCGAGTCTTCCATGCGGCTTCACACCATCGTCGACAGTGTCCACTACACCGTCTCGCAACTCTCTTTCATCGGCACCTACTCCCACGCCCTTCGCTGGCTGTTCGAAGGCTTTGGCACCTTCACCCTGCTCGCCCCCTTTCTCTTTCTCGCACTCTGGCTTCAGCCGAACCGCCGTCAAAACGTACCTGCGGTTTACGTCCTCGGCGGACTCGGTCTGCCCTGGCTTCTTTTCTTCGCGCTCATGCGCAACTACGTCTCCATCCACCCATTCGCTCTCGTGCTCGGCGCGCCCTTTCTCGCGATCACCAGCGGCTTCGTGCTCGATCGCATCTGGGACCGCCTCCAAGCCGCGACTGCCGCCGACAACAATAATCGCCACCTTCTGCGGGTCATGGTCGTCATCCTTCCGCTGCTAACGCTCTATCCTCTCTTGATGGCCGTTCGCAACGCCCGAATCCCCTTCGAAAATCCTCAGTACCAGGATCTCTCCGTCATCATCCAGCACAACACTCCGCCCAACGCCGTGACGCTCTCTACAGCACAATCTGCCGTGCCCATCTATTACTCCGATCGCCACATCGTCCGCGGAATCGTGACCCCGGATCTCCTCCGACTAGCCATTCCCCAGGCCCGCGCAGCCTTTCCCGGCAGCCCTCTCTTCTTCGCCATACAGGACATCCCCGACATCGATCGCGCGAGCTTTACCAACCTGCTGCAGCAATTCAATCCCATCGCCCACCAGGGCGACTCCACCTTGTATGCGATTCCCGTGACGCTCAAATCTGACGCTAAAATCAACCGCACATCGATAGGATCATGACACTTATGGCGAGGCTGGCATCCCCGAATGGCTAACTTCACCTTGCTGGACATATTCGGCATCCTGCGCGCGCTGCCGTTCTTTGCGTTGATTTTTCTCGCCCCTGGCTACTGCCTGGGCCGCATATCGAACGTCCTCGGGTTCCGCCGGCGCGGTGCGGCAGAGCAGTGGCTTTTATCCATGGGCCTCTCCATCGTCGTTACGCCCATCACCCTTAATTTGTTAAGCCGCTGGTTCCCTCTTGTCGTCACGATCCCGCTCTGCTGGCTTCTCGCCGTCGTGGCCATAGGCGATCTCCTCGTGCGCTGGCGACGCAACAAATTCGCGATTGCACTCTCAATGCGTCGCTCGACCGCAGCGGCACTCGGTCTCGCGATCCTCTGGGCTATCATCTGCCTGGTCTCGCTTCCCGATCTCCAACTCGGCCACCGCCTCTACTCTACCGCCGCCGTCGCAGACCTCGGCGTTCGCAACGCCTTCGTCGCCTCCGCCATGCATGGTGGCGCACCGCCGGCTAACCCGTTCTTCTTTCCAGGCTTCATCGTCAAGCTTCGCTATTACTACTACTGGTACGTGATCACAGCGATTCCCGGAGTAGTTGCAGGCGTTCCGCCGCGAGCCGCACTCTTCGCTAGTTCCATATGGAGCGGCTGGCTCTTCGCCGCAGCCGCAGCCCTCTTTCTCAAGCACTTCTACGGCGTCCGCCACCATCTCCGCCCCGCCAGCGTCGTGGCAATGGCGCTCATTGGTGTTACCGGACTCGACATCCTCCCGATCGCAATCCTCTACTTCAAATACCGAATGGTGTTCTCTGACATGGAGGTGTGGGACACCGATCAGGTGACCAGTTGGACGAACTCCCTGCTTTGGGTACCGCATCACGTTGCAGCAACCTCTGCCTGCGCGCTCGGCCTCATCTTTCTGTGGCATGCAGGACGCGCCACGGAGCACACCCTGCGGCAGCGCATCCAATTCGCCATACTCGCAGCAATGGGCTTCGCCAGCGCCGCCGGGCTCTCCGTCTACGTCACATTTGCGTTCATGCTGTTCCTCATCGCCGCAGCTGTGTTCTGGCTTGCCACAAGGCGATTCAAAATCGTAGCGCTCTACACCGCCATAGCCATGCTGGTAATTCTTCTCTCAGCCGGCTACCTGCGCGATCTCCGCGCTAACGGCTCACACGTCGGAGGAGCCGCCGGAGGTGCCCACGCGACCACCGAGGCACCCCCATTTGCCATCCTCGGACTGCGTCAGCTTCCTCCAACGCTCGGGCCCGCGTTGCAGCATGCCGTCCATGAAAACAGGTTGGCCAATATCCTCCTGCGTCCCTTTTTTCTCGTCCCCGTCTTGTTTGTTGAGTTCGGCTTCTTTTTCCTCGTCGCAGTGCGACAAGGTCGTCACGACTCGCGTACGCGAAACATCTACGCCACGGCCAATCGAACGCCTGCCAACCCTCAGGATTCACGCGATATTAACGACATCCGAGACACCAACGACATTCGCTGGCTCAGCTGGCTCTTGCTCGCAGCCGGCCTCTGGGTTGCGCTCATGATGCGTTCCACCGTCATCTCGAATAACGACCTCAGCTATCGAGGCGTCGAGATCGCGCAGTTCATCCTCCTCATCTGGGGTGCTGCTCAACTGGCCGGCGCCAACCCCGAAACCCAACACACTATATCCTCCACAAGCTCACCCAGGACCAGCACAGTAGCATCTCCACCGCTCCACATTGGCCGGCTTGCCGGCCTTCTACTCTTCCTGGGCCTCCTCAGTTCTGCCTACCAGCTCGCAATGCTTCGCTTCTATCTTTATGGATCCGACCGTTACGGCTGGACAAACCCCGTAATCCCACAATCGGAGTTTGGCGGCCGGTTCGGTGCCATCAATCTGGAACTCCGCGAAGCCTACGCGAGTCTCGATCGAGTCCTTCCGCCTTCCGCTAAAGTACAGTTTGGCCCTGCACCGAAGCTGGATCTGCAATTTCTGTTCTACTCCCGCTATCAACCAATCGACGGCATGTTCCCCCAGTGCGGAACCGCCTTCGGAGGCAGCGAGGCGCAATGCTTCCAACTCGAAGCACGCCTTGGGCCTCTCTTCGGCTTGTCCGCCACACAGCAAGACGCAGATAGCTTAGGTTGGAAGCCCATCGACGTTCCGACATTGAAGTCTGCCGATGCCGTTCGCTCGCTCTGCCGCGATCTAGGCATCGATGCTCTGGTCGTCACAGGGGAAGATCCCGTCTGGAACGAGCCAAATGGCTGGCCCCGTCAAATGAAACCAGTCTTTTCCTCGGACTTCGTCGCCGCCTACACCTGTCGCTAGCGTCAACGTGAGCATCAAGGTAAATGTGGAAAAATGAGCGCCTGACCAGCACAGGCAAAGCTGGAAGCTTGTCTTTTGCACCTGCCTCTGTCCTACGGTTCCCGATTCCTGGATTCCGAGTAGCAAGGTTTCAAGTTGCGTGGGAGACCTTGGCGGTGGTCCTTCGATACTTCTCATAGCGCTTGAGGGAGAGTGCCGGACCTTCAATGAATCGGTAGGAGAGTGCCGCGACGCCAAAGACGATCACGAACTCAACACAGGCCAATACGACAACGCTGGGGTCGTGCCAGCGTCCCACGGGCAGTCTCCGGGGTAAGAAGTGGTTGGCGTGCAGTATGAGTATGGGGTGAACAAGGTAGATGCAGTAGCTGTAGCGGCCGGTACTTGTCAGGGCGCGCATAGAAAGGAACCTGGACAGGATACCGGGGTAGAGCGTTAGCCCGACCAGCGAAGTGAAGCCGAGGACGATCGCTGTGTATCCGAACCGCGACGCCAAGTTGAGATGTGCGATCCACAGAAATAGCGCACTCGATGTAAGGCAGGTCACCCTCAGCGGGGTCCGCAGCTCTTCGATGTCAGGTCGGAGATGGACGGCGATGGCGAGCAGGGCTCCGCCGCAGACGGTGTCCACCCGAAAGGGTGTGAGGCGGTAGAGGAGATTGTCCCAGTGTTGACTTAGGTTTTCGATTGCCGGAACGTTACGGACGACTAAGAGCGAGACAATCACCACGATGCAGAGGTTGAAGAGAGAAGCGGGGCTCACTCGCCTGACCAACGCCGGCCACACGAGATAAAACTGCTCCTCTACGGCCAGGCTCCAATAGTGCGACAGCCACGGAATGAGCATGGGGTTGAAGGCAGTCGCGAGGTTGGACAGGTTGAGCCAAAACCATATCTGCGCACGAAAGGTGTAGTGATCCCGCGTGGTAAGCAGCGAAAGACTCAACACCAGATAATACAGCGGCAGAATGCGCAGAGCACGCCTCGCATAGAAAACCCTGTAGTAGTTTTCGGCGAATCGAGCCCGCAAGAGGATCGACGTGATAAGGAAGCCGGATAGGACGAAGAACAGGTCGACTCCGAGCCATCCCATGTAGGCGACTGGCCCCCCCGGGGTAATAAGCGCTCCTACGGAGTGGAAGATGAATACGGAAAGAACTGCGAGTCCCCTTAAACCGTCAAGCGCTACGATATGGTGCTCTGCGGTAGAATCCGGGGCCATGGGGGGAATGTTACAGAACAAAATACACTTCCGCGGCAAATATAACCAGAACGAACTGCTCTGCGTACTCGTCTTCTCAACTGCCTGCACCTGCCGCTAGGTACCTAGATTTGCATGATCTCCTGGCGCCAAGTGGGTGTTCTGATAGATATAATTCCTTGACCACAGCATCCCTCACTCGGTTGTCTATCGGTTTGATTTACAGAGTTGCACTCACGAAAAACGCCCTTGGAGGGTCACAATATCGCCAGTCAGGTCTCAGTTCGCCCCGCACCTCGGAGCAAAGTCGAGCATGCCAGTTCCGGACTAACTTTTTCTGGCATCAACGAAAATTCAGAAAATCACATCCTTGCCCTCGACGGCATTCGCGGTCTCGCGATTCTCCTCGTGCTATACCATCACCTCTTTTGGTCCAACCCCAACTCCGGCAACCGCATCTTCGACTTCCTGAATGCAATTCGGGCCTCGACCTTCGTTGGCGTCAATTTATTCTTTGCGCTCTCCGGCTTTCTCATAACCGGCATTCTGCTCGATACCGTAACCAGCCCAAACTTCTTCAAAACCTTTTACGCGCGCAGAACGCTGCGCATATTTCCGCTCTATTATGGCGTACTTCTGGGTCTTCTCCTTCTTACCAGACCACTGCATTTCGTTTGGAACGGTTGGCAGTATTTCTTTTTGACGTACACGGCAAATCTTGCCGTTTGGCCGCGCGCCCCTCTCATTCTGCAACGAATAAGTATCGATCATTTCTGGTCTCTGCAACTCGAAGAGCAGTTCTACCTCGTCTGGCCCCTCATCCTCTACCGCGTTCGCTCGCTTCGTAGTCTGATCCGCATCTCCATCGTCACCTGTATCGCGGTTCTTCTCATCCGCATCGTTCTGGTGACCGGAGGGCCTTACTTGAACAATGTGTATCTTCCTTTTTCTTCAACCTTCTCCTGCGTCGACAATCTGCTCTTCGGCTGCTGCCTTTGCGCGCTCCTGCGCACCACCTTTCGACAACAAGTGCTCGACTTTGCTCCCCGCATCTTCGCCTTGTGCGTTCTCGTGCTCACAGGAGCAGCCATCGTGAACCATGGCTTCGATTGGCAAACAAGTGTCTTCATCCCGACGCTCGGGTTCAGCCTTATCGGCATCTCATGCGCGGCGCTAATTGCGATGTCTCTACGACCGGGCTCGAGGACAAAACAGCTCTTCAATCATCCAACGCTGCGCTTTTTCGGCAAGTACAGCTATGGGCTATATGTCTTTCACTATCCCCTTGGCTTCCTACTGACCAGACCGGTGCGGCTCTACATCGATGCCCACTTCCATAGAAAAGTACTTGGTGTCATCGCCGGGGCGATCGTTGTCTTTGCGGCAAGCACTCTTGTTGCACTCCTCAGCTATCACTTCTACGAGACGCCGTTCCTCAGATTGAAGAAATACTTCACCTATCGCAAAAGTGCGGCCACGGCAGACTGCCGGGCCGCACTTCACACCGCATGACTTCCTTCGGTGCGCAGACTCACGCAACGACAGTCGCTTCAGGCACACGATCCGCGGGCCGTTTCGCGGCAAACTCCAGCCCGTTCTTGCCCGCCGTCACCTCGACATGGTCGCCATGCACCACGCTGCCGTCCAGGATCTTCACCGCCAGCTTGTCCTGCACCAGCCGCTGAATCGCGCGCTTCAACGGACGCGCCCCATAAGCCCGGTCGTATCCCGCCTTGAAGATCGCCTTCCTCGCGTCATCTGTCAGCTCGAGCGTAATCTTGCGATCCGCCAGAAGATTCTGCAGATCCTTCAGCCGCAGATCGACAATGTGCGCCAACTGTTCATCGCCCAGCGGACGGAACACCACAATATCGTCCACACGATTAAGGAACTCCGGCTTGAAGTGCTTCCGCAGCTCATTCATCACTCGAGCCTTCGCTTCTTCAAACCCTTCCTCCCCTTGCGCCCAAGCAGTAGACAACTGCGCCGCGCCGACGTTCGAAGTCATAATCAGAACAGTGTTCTTGAAATCCACCGTCCTCCCCTTCGAATCCGTCAATCGCCCATCATCGAGCACCTGCAGCAGCACATTGAACACATCCGGGTGCGCCTTCTCGATCTCGTCGAACAGCACCACCGAATAAGGCCGCCGTCGCACCGCCTCGGTCAACTGCCCGCCCTCGTCATATCCGACATATCCCGGAGGCGCGCCAATCAGCCGAGCGACCGCGTGCTTCTCCATGTACTCGCTCATGTCGATCCGCACCATCGCGGCCTCGTCATCGAACAGAAACTCAGCCAGCGCCCTTGCCGTCTCCGTCTTTCCCACGCCCGTGGGTCCAAGAAAAATAAACGAGCCAATCGGCCGCTTCGGATCGCTCAACCCTGCACGCGACCTCCGAATCGCATTCGCCACCGCGTTCAGAGCCTCATCCTGTCCCACAACCCGCTCGCGCAGACGATCCTCCATCTGCACCAGCTTCTGCATCTCGCCTTCCAGCATCTTCGCAATAGGAATCCCCGTCCATTTCGACACAATCGCCGCAACGTCCTCCTCGTCGACCTCCTCCTTCAGCATCCGCGATCGCCGCGATGATTTGGGTGCCCCATGTCCAGCTTCTGGGACATGGGCTTTCGCCTCAGCCGCATCCTCCCGAACCGCAGCATCCTGCTCCGCCGTCAACTCACGCAACTCAGCCTCGAGCTTCGGAATCTCGCCATACTGCAGCTCCGCCGCACGCTGCAGATTGCCCTTGCGCGTCTCCTCTTGCATCTGAAACCGCAGCGCCTCTAATTGCTCCTTCAACTCCGCAATCTTCCCAATCGCGCCTCGCTCTTTCTGCCACCGCGCCCGCAACCCCGCGGCTTGCTCCTTGACCTCGGCCAGTTCGCGCTCCACGGCCTCCAGCCGTTCCTTCGACGCAGCATCCTTCTCCCGCTTTAACGCCGCCCGTTCAATCTCCAGCGAAGTCGCCCGCCGTTCCAAATCATCAATCTCCACCGGAACCGACCCAATCTGAATCGCCAGCGACGCCGCAGCCTCATCCACCAGATCGATCGCCTTATCCGGCAAGAACCGGTCCGAGATATACCGATGACTCAACGTAGCCGCCGCCACAATCGCCGAATCCTTGATCCGAACCTTGTGGTGCGCCTCATATTTCTCCTTCAATCCGCGCAGAATCGCAATCGTATCTTCGACATTCGGCTCGCCGACATACACAATCTGAAACCGCCGCTCCAGCGCCGCATCCTTCTCGATATACTTCCGGTACTCATTCAGCGTCGTCGCGCCAATCGCCCGCAGATCGCCGCGAGCCAGTGCAGGCTTCAGCATATTGCTCGCATCCATCGCTCCCTCAGCCGCACCGGCGCCAACCAGAGTATGTAACTCATCGATGAACAAAATAATCTCGCCGTTCGAGTCCTCGATCTCCTTCAGCACCGCCTTCAGCCGATCTTCAAACTCACCGCGAAACTTCGCGCCAGCAATCATCGCCCCAAGATCAAGAGCACACAACCGCTTGTTCTTCAGGATCTCCGGCACATCTCCCTGAACAATCCTCCGCGCCAACCCCTCCACAATCGCCGTCTTACCCACACCCGGCTCGCCAATCAGCACAGGATTGTTCTTCGTCCGTCGCGAAAGCACCTGAACCACTCGCCGAATCTCATCATCCCGGCCAATCACCGGGTCCAGCTTCCCCCTCCGCGCCAGATCCGTGAGGTCCTTCGCATACTTCTGCAGCGCCTGAAACTTGCCCTCAGGATTCTGGTCCGTCACCCTCTGCGACCCACGCACCGCACTTAACGCCTTCAGAATCGCCTCGTGCGTTCCGCCCAGCGCCGCCAGCGCCAGCTGCACCGGATCGTTCTTTGCCTTCGACAACGCCAGCAACAGATGCTCCGTTGACACATAGTCGTCCTTGAACGACTCCGCCTCCTTGAACCCCTGCTCCAGAATCTTCTGCAGCGCCGAACTCAATCCCGGCTGCCCGCCACCGCCCTGCACCTTCGGCAGCTTCCCTATCGCCGAGTTCATCCCCGAGAGCAGTTGCTCCACCGGCACCCCAACCTTCTCCAGTACCGGGATCACCACTCCCTCGCGGTCCTCCAGCAGCGCCGCCATTAAATGCAGCGGCACCACCTCCGGATTGCCGTTTTCCGCGGCGTACCCGATAGCCGCCTGCACCGCCTCCTGCGATTTCACCGTCAATCGATCCCACTTGATCGCCATAACTCCTGTCTCCTCAAAACTTTTTGGTTTGTCTCCTATTAGACGCTCGAGAATCCAACAAGATGCGAAAATCTGACAACAAGTCACTCACATTTATACGAGCAGCCCAGACCCACTCGATTCCCCTGACCCAAAACCCTACTGCGCCGCCGCTCTCACAGTCGCATTGAAGAACTTAAAAGAATGGTTTCCCTCATGCCGGATCACGCGAAGACCCCTGGTGAATACAGGCCACTTCAAGATCGCCCGGCGCGATGCTCCGTAGCTCATCGCCAGTATTAGCATCCAACTCCAGAATCACAATCTCATCGCTCCCATTCGGATCCCCACTCGGCTTTCGATACTCCAAATACAACGGACCGTCCGAGGGGATCAGCACAGATGGCTTGAAACCCTCCAGTTTAGGAAGTGCAATCGAGCGCACAGCTCCATCCGGAAAGGCCTGAAACAACGGTGTTCCGTCGACACCCCGCAGCAGGAGAATCGAATCCGTATGGTGAAAAAGTTGCGATACCTGCATAGTTGAACGCAACTGGGCCAGTTCCAACCGGCCCTGGTCTGGATTGGTTCCCTTCGCCACCAACACTGGCCCATCCGAATTCTTCCTCGCAAAATCCGTATCCGCAAAGTAGTAATGAATCTTCTGACCAATCATCGAATACCGTATGAGCTGCGGTTGCCGATTCACCTCATCCAGCGCGAAGATCAGCAGATCGCCATCGTCGAACGCCGCCATCTTCTGCGGCACAAGCCTCGGCAGGTTCAACTCCGTCGCTCCGTGGTAGGCGCCGTCCCGGTCGAACCGCGCCACGAACCACCCGGGCGGCGGCGGCGCCTTATCCTCCACGTGCGCAACGGACGCGCTCTTCACCGGCATCGCGCTAAAGAGAAAAACAACATCGCGCTCTCCGACCTCATTGGCCATCGCTCTCTGACCGTCTCTCAGAGCAAGATCGTTAATTTTTTTGAAGTCGAAGCTCACTGTCTTGCCGCTCGGCGAGATCGTATAAAAAGCAAAAAAACTTCGCGGCTTCGCTTTGTCAGGCGGGAGAAGAACATTTACCCCGATCGATCCATCGCTGGTGCAGCCAAAACTACGGTCATAAATCTGGTTTGGAAGTTGTGCCGCCACCGGCTCCTCGCCGGAAATTTCCAACTCGTACGCAAGCATCCTTGGCAGTATCTTCGCCGCCGCCTTTTCCTGCGCCATCACACTCGCACCCGGCAGCCCCTGCCCAAGCACCATCAACGCGACCGACCCGAGTATCTTCACCACTCCGCCTCCTGTCGTCCCAAACAGCCTACTCCCGACGGCCCTCCAACCCAACCCACTCCGGCACTCATTTCCTCCCTCCCAAAACGGCACCCTTGTCACCCCCTTTCGCCATCGCTCCTGACCCCAAAGTCGTATGCTCTCACTCGCTGCAAATTGTTACCCTTGCATCACTTGCAGCACTCGGGAGCTCCTCCTTGCGCCTGTCTTCTCTCAACCTTGCGTTCTCTCTCTTTACCTCCGCACTCCTGTGCGGCTGCGGGGCTGTACAAGAAAAACTCATCACGACAGCCGCCCAACCCATCACCTCCACTGCACCTGTAACCGCGGCCACCGTTCCCGGCTCCCCAATTGTCGGCAACGTCCACGGTGGCGACCAACCCATCGTTGGAGCCCACATCTACCTCTTTGCCGCCAACCCAGCTGGTTACGGCGCGCCCAGCATCTCCATGCTGAATTCATCGCAGCCCGGCGTCACCTTTGACGACATAGGCAACTACGTCACCACCGACTCCAACGGCTCCTTCCTGGTCACCGGCGACTACACCTGCACCTCCGGCCAACAGGTCTACCTTCTCGCGCTAGGCGGCAATCCCGGCGGCCTGCCCGCCGGCCAATCCAACCCCGCTGCCGCCCTCATGGCCGCATTGGGCGCATGCCCCGAAGGACAGAACACCTTCGCCAACAACATTCCCTATGTCAGCATCAACGAGGTTGCCACCGTCGCCGCCGTCTACGCACTCTCCGGCTTCATGACCGACGCCACCCACGTCGGCTATGCCTCCACTCCCGGCTCCTCGCAGGGCATTACCAACGCCTTCCTCACCATCCCTAACCTCGTCGACGTCGACACCGGCATCGCCCGCCTCCAAAGCGTCCCGGGTAACGGCGACGTGCCTCAGGCCGAAATCAACACCCTTGCCAACCTGCTCGTCACCTGCGTCAACTCCGACGGCACCACCGGCTGCGACCCGCTCTTCTCCAACGCCCCTGGCCTCGACGGCAGCAAACCCACCGACACCATCTCCGCTGCCCTGAACATCACGCACAAACCCGGCGCCAACGTGCCCGCCCTCTTCTCCGCCAGCAAGATCACCACGTCCTTCCAACCCGCCCTCACCGCCGCACCTAACGACTGGTCGCTCGCCCTCACGTTCCACGCCGACAACCTCGTCGGCCCCTACTTTCCCGCCATCGACTCCATCGGCAACGTCTGGGTCCCCAGCTACGTCTACGGCACGCTCACGGAGTTCGACACCACCGGCAAGATCCTCTCCGGTAAAAACGGCTTCAGCGGCGGCGGCCTCAATCTGCCTTACTCCATCGCCATCGACGCCCACGACAACCCCTGGGTCATCAACTTCGGCCCCGTCAACGCCGCCACCGTCTCCAAGTTCTCCACGACGGGCGCCGCCCTCACCAGTTCCCCATACGCCTGCGCCACCGCCTGCTTCTTCCCCGCCTTCGACGCCGCGCAGAACCTCTGGATCTCCGGCTCCGATCGCACCACCGTCCTCGCCCCCGACGGCTCCCTCCTCAAAAAGTTCGCTACCACCGGTTTCGACTCCGGCATCGCAGTCAGCAGCAGCGGCACCGTCTTCACCATTGGCCAACCTCGCAACCTCTATAGCATGGGCCTCTCCGCCACCCTCTCCACCACCTCCGAATCCGTCACTGCCGCCTCCGGCAACGAACTGACCTCCGTCGCGATCGACTCCGGCAACAACGTCTGGTACGCCAGCAACCAGAACAGCGCCCTGGGCAAGTCCGACAAGACCGGCACCCTCGTCTCACCCGCCAACGGCTACACCGGCGGTGGGCTCAAAGGCCCCGCGCAGATTGCCATCGACGGCAGCAACCGCGTCTGGGTCGCCAACCGCGACGGCAACTCCCTCTCCGCCTTCACCAACACCGGAGTCGCCCTCACCCCCGCCACCGGCTACCTGGCCCCCGGCCTCAGCAACCCCCGCGGCCTCGCCATCGACGCCTCCGGCAACGTCTGGCTCACCAACTTCACCGGCAACTCCATCACCGAGTTCGTCGGCATAGCCACCCCCTCCGCCACTCCCATCACCGCCACCACCCACGGCCAGCGCCCCTGAGTTTTTGCGTTATTTTTTTCAGGCGCGGTTTACCCCATTTTGCTGGGGGTTTTGGCAAAAACGGGGTGCAGAACGTGGTTTTTCGATGGGGAATTTGTGGTCGATTGCTGGTGAACCCTGGTAAGTTGACGGTCATTTTTCAGGTTCGGAAATTTTTCACTTTTCCCGGATTTATTTTTGAGGGATTCCCATTTTGGGAATCTGATTTGAGCCACCGTGAATGCGCAGTGATAAATCCGCTCCTCAACTCTCCCGCTCACCAATACCCATGAACAAAAAGGGGAGGCCAAAAGCCTCCCCTACATCAACCTGCAATCAAACCAATTACTGAGGCTGCTGAGCCGTCTGACCCTCAACCTGCTTGGTGCCATTACCAACCTGCACCTTGATCTGCTTCGGCTGAGCCTCAGCCTTTTTGGTAAGCGAGATCGTCAGGACACCAGCATCCGAGGTTGCGGTTACGCTTTCGCTATTGACCGTCTGCGGCAGAGTAAAGCTCCGCACAAAGCTGCCGAACCGGCGCTCGATCCGGTGGAAGTTCTCCGCCTTCTCGGTGGACTCGAACTTACGCTCGCCCTTGATTACCAGCGACTGGTTCTCCAGCTTGATATCCAGATCCTCAGCCTTCACACCAGGAATCTCCAGCTTCAACACCAGCTTCTCCGCATCCTCATACACATCCACCGCCGGAACAAAGCTCGCGCTCGAGGTATCCGGCCCAACAAAGTCGTTGAAGATCGAGTTCAACCGCTTCTGCAAGCCGGCAACATCCTCAAAGGGCGTACGCAACGGAACAAACCGAGTCATAGTCGTCATAAGTCACTCTCCTAAAATAAGATCCTTGAAATTTCCAGGGGCACTCTAACCGCCCTGCACTTAATAAGACGCCTGGCGGCTCCAAAGGTTGCATAAAATATGCGCGTATTACACTCATATTTTATGAAGATTAAGTCTCTCCGTCAAATAGCCGTAAATAAGAGATTTAGAGCCTATCTCATAATTGACAAGCCGAGTTGCCCCTACCTCGGCATACCGTCCGTAATTGCCGCTAATACGTCCGAAACGCCGGGTTCCGCAAAATTTCGGTGAGTGCATCGGCGATTTTGCACTCGTTGCGATTGTCGTAGGGGGTCAACTGGCGACGATCACTTGCGCACCTGGTCAGGGTTCAGAGGTCAGGGGGCAGCAATCAGGATCGCAAAATTCATACTTGACATTGACTAGACAATGCACAACCATATGGTTGTGGATAATCTGGGTACAACATTTGCGGCTTTGTCTGATCCAACCCGCCGGGCAATGATCGAACGACTCTCCCACGGGCCAGCCTCTGTGCATGGATTGACGGAACCGTTTGCACTCTCGCAGCAGATGATTTCAAAACATATCGCCTACCTGGTGCGGGCGCGGATTGTGATCAAGACGAAGCGTGGACGAGAGAGTGTGTGCACGCTTAGGCCAGAGGCGATTAAGACAGTCAGCGACTGGGCGATCAGCTATCGCCGCTTCTGGGAAGAGAGTTTCGACAAGCTGGATGTGGTTGTGAATCAAATGAAAAAAAACGGAGGATGAGAGATGACACAAAACACGGTTAACGAAACAGAGCGGATGGTTGTCACAAGAGTTTTTGATGCCCCACGAGAATTGGTTTGGAAGGCGTGGACAGACCCGAAGTACATCATGCAGTGGTGGGGACCGAAGGGCTTTACTGCGCCCGTTTGTCAGATGGATTTTCGCGTTGGAGGAAAACTTCTCTGCTGCATGAAGGCGCCGGATGGGCTGGAGTTCTGGAATGCGGTTGAATACCACGAGATTGTTCTGCACGAGAAGATCGTTTCCTTGATGTACTTTTCGGACTCGAAGGGAAACAAGGTTGATCCTGCGCAATTAGGAATAGAACATGAGGCCATAGACGGTGCGTACGACGTGACCCTCTTTGAGGATCTCGGAAACGGCCAGACGAAACTCACCTTCATTGGAAATGAACCCATGGAGAGCGCGAAAAATAGCGGTCAAATGGAGGGCTGGAACCAGATACTCGATAAAATGGCTGCGGTTATTGCTGGGCTAGTACAGGAGAAATAGGAAGTTGACGTTTTGACGATCGTCATGCGCGAGATACAGCTGAGGCTGGCGGCGAAGGCTTGGTTAGAACAGGCTTCTCGCCGCGCGGCCGAATAGTCGCCTTTCCGGACAAGTGACCCTTGGCTCAACTGTTGACTTCAGAGCAATGCACTCATTGACGTGATTGTGGGAGGGTTGTCGGAAATACGGAAGTAATTCTGCCAAGCTTTGCCGACCAGAGGCATTTATGAGATGGGTTCTAGTGTCCCTGAATAGAAGAGGCCGCCCCAGGGACGGCCAACTTTCCCTCGAAACGCGATCCTACTTCCCGTTCTCAGTCCCCCTAATAAACGCCGCCACATCGGCATGGAACAGCTTCAGCACATCCTCATTCACATAAACCATGTGCCCGCTCTGGTAGTAGTGATAGCTGATGTTCGCCTGCAACTTCTGCGGAATCTGCAGATGATGCATCTCGTACATCCCCTCAAAGAACGGTGTAGCCAGATCGTAGTATCCACCGGCCAGCATCACCTTCATCTTCGGGTTCGACTTCATCGTGTACGCCAGGTCCGGCATCGTGTTCGTCCCACCCGCCTGCTGCGTCGCCGGAGGTCCTCCCGGAGCCTGATGCTCCAGATCCCAGCTAAAGTCCGAGTCCCCATAAGCCCCTGGCTTATACGTCTGATCAGCCCCATACTTCAGCTCCGTCCGCATGTACTGGTTCAGCGCCGCCGTATACGCCGACGAGATCGCATTGCTCTGCGGGTCATACTCCGCATCCGCGCTCAGCGGATCCAGATCCGGCCCCTTGTACCGCGCATCCAGCCGCCCTGTCGTCGTCTCCTCATCAAGCTGCAGCTGCTTGCTGAACGCCGCGCCCGACACCCGCAGATTCGCCCGCAGCAGATACGCCACCGGCAGTCCCGTATACCCATGCAGCTTCTCCGCCACCGCTTGCTTCTTCGCCTCCGGCAGTTGGCTCCCCTGCAGTAGCGCGCTCATGTAATCCCCAAGCGCATACTCCTCCACCTCGGCAAGAAACGGCTCCAGCGCCGCCGGCTGCGTCGGCAGCTTGTGATGATAAAACGCCGTCGCCGCAAACGTCGGCAACGCCAGCGCGTACGCCTGGTCCACCCCCGGATTCCACTTCGGCCCATCGATGCTGTTATCGAAGCTCAGAATCTGCGACAACAAAACAATCCCGTTCAGATCCACATTCTCGAGGACTGCCGACAGGACCGCACTCCGCGGCGTCCCATAGCTCTCCCCAAACAAATACTTCGGAGAGTTCCACCGGTTGAACTTCGTTAGAAACCTTCGAATAAACCGGTCGAACGCATGCGCGTCCTGATCCACGCCATAGAACGCCTTCTCCTTGTCCTCCCCCATGATCCGGCTGAACCCCGTCCCCGGCGCGTCGATGAACACCACATCGCTCACATCCAGCAGGCTGGAATCGTTATTGACGATCTTGTACGGCGCCCCTTCATCATGCTGCCCATCGGTCGTCACCACACGCTTCGGCCCGAACGACCCCATATGCAGCCACATCGTCGAGCTCCCCGGCCCGCCGTTATACAGAAACGTCACCGGCCGCACCGCCTCCGGGTTTTTCTTGAAGTAAGCGACATAAAACATCCTCGCCGTCGCCGGAGCCTCCTCCGGCTTCTCCGGATCCGGCGCCTTCACTCCCGTCCCCGGCAACATCTTTCCATCCAGCCCCAGCATCGCGTCCTGCCCGTCCGTCGACCCCACCGTCAACGTCCCCGCCACCGCCCTATACGCAATCGCCACCCCACCCACCGTCACCGACCCCTCCGTCGTCGAGTCCCCCGGCAGCTCCGCCTCCGGAGTTACCGCCGCCCCCTTCACCACCACCTTCTCCTCGTCCTTATCTTTCTTCTCGCTGTCCTTCTTCTTCTCCTGCCCGGCCTGCGCCGACACGGCAGCCAGCATCAATCCGCAAGCAAGCACACGAGTCCAACCCCGTCCTAAACCCATTCGACAGCTCCCTATCCAGCAGATTCCATTACCAACAACTATAGCCCTGCATCCCCGCGCATATCCGCCAGAAACTCAATCCGCGCGTCACTTAGCCCCCACCGTCTATTCCGCGACAACCGCTTCCAGAACAAATTTAATGCGCCAGATAGACAACCCGTGCTACAACATATACCTCTCAACCGGAGATCAGAAGGAAGACGGCAAAAAAACAAGAACACCGCCTGCGCCTGACCTGAGTCCCATAAGGCCGAGCGTTATCTCAGTACCTTTGGTTTTCTCACGGTAGCAAGTAGCCGTTTCTCACTTTTCGCACGAGGCCTTGGAAATGTCTCTCCACTCACGCCGTACCCTGTCTGCCCTCTCTCTCCTCCTCTTCAGCACACTCTCCGCACTCGGCCAAACCGGCCTGGTCATCTCGCAGATCTACGGCGGAGGCGGCAACTCCGGTGCCCAGTTCACCAACGACTTCATCGAGCTCTACAATCCCACCGCAGCCGCCATCTCCACCGCCGGCCTCTCTGTTCAATACGCGAGCTCCACGGGCACCAGTTGGAACACATTCCCCCTGCCCGCCGGCTCCATCGCCCCGGGACACTTCTATCTCATCCAGGCAGCCGCCGGCGCCGGCACCTCCGCAAGCCTGCCCACTCCCGATGCGACCATTCCCACCGCCCAGACATTCAATCTCTCCGCAACCGCCGGCAAGGTCGCTCTCGTCAACAGCACCACCGCCCTCACCGGCGCCTGCCCCATTCCCAACGCCGCCGTCCTCGACTTCATCGGCTTCGGCACCGCGAACTGCTTCGAAGGCGCAGTAGCCCCCGCACCCAGCAACACCACCGCCGACGTCCGCGCAAATCCCTCCACTGACACCAACAACAACGCCAACGATTTTTCCGTCGCCGCGCCCAACCCGCACAACTCCTCCGGTTCCAGTGGCTCCGGTGGCTCCACTGGCCCCGTGACCGTGGCAATCCACGACATCCAGGGCGTCAAATCCACCACCGCCGCCACCATCTCTCCCTACGTCGGTCAACAGGTCACCACCACCGGCATCGTCACCGCCATCCTCTCCAACGCCTTCTTCATCCAGTCTCAGACTCCCGACGCCAACCCCCTCACACCCGAAGGCATCGACGTCTTCACCAGCTCCAAACCCCCAACCGCCACCGTTGCCATCGGCAATCTCGTCTCCGTCACCGGCACCGTAGCGACCTTCCCCTCCGCCACCGCCAGCCACACTCCGGCCACTGAGATCACCTCGCCAACCATCACGGTCCTCAGCGCCGGCAACGCTCTTCCCGCTCCAATCCCTCTCACCGCGTCGATGCTCACGCCCACCGGCGGTCTCTTCCAGCTCACCCCATACGAAGGCATGCGCGTCTCCGTCGCTTCCGTGACCGCAATCTCCGGAACCAACGGCTCCATTACCTCCGCCAACGAGCCCACCGAGACAGCAACCTCCACCGGCTACTTCTACGCCGTCATCACCGGTACTGCACGCCCCTTCCGTGAGCCCGGAATCGACATCCGCGACGTCCCCATCCCCGGCGCGCCGACCGGCACCGCCAAATTTGACGACAACCCCGAGCGCATCCTCGTCGATTCCACCATCGCCGGAGGAACCTCCCTCGAAATCTCCACCGGAGCCGTCCTCCCCAACGTCACTGGCGTTCTCGACTTCACCTTCTCGAACGACAGCTTCTACGATCCCAGCCGCCTCATACTCGACACCACCTACGACCGCACCCAGGTCACCGCCGGCATGACCGTCCAGCCCATTCCCGCCACCCCTGCCAATCAATTCACCGTCGCCTCCTTCAACATCGAGCGCTTCTACAACACCAACAGCACCGACGACCTCTACTACGTTCCCGCCGGCGTCACCGGCTTCAACGGCAACTCCAGCACAGGCACCGTCTCCACCGGCCAGACCTTCATCTCCGCGGCAGTCGACGTCACCCCGACTGCCTACACGCGCCGTCTCCAGAAAGTCTCGCTCGCCATCCGCACCGTCCTCAACAACCCCGATATCGTCACTCTCGAGGAAGTTGAAAACCAATCCGTCGCGAACGACATCGCCACCCAGGTCAACACTGACGCCGGCATCCCCAACCTCTACACCGCCTACAGCACCGACAACTCCGCCTTCTACTCACAGGACGGCACCGGCATCTCCGTAGGCTTCCTGATCAAAAACAGCACAGTCGACACCCTCAGTCTCACCCAGATCGGGCAGAAAGAAATCTTCACCCCCACCAGCTCCACCAGCCCCATCACCCTCAACGACCGCCCGTGGTTCGCCCTCAACGTCGGCATCAAGCGCGGCACCGCCAAGGACTACCCCGTCACCGTCATCGTCAACCACATGAAGGCCCTCACCGGCGTCAACAGCACCACCTCCACCTCTACGCGCCAGAAGAAGGAATTCCAGGCCGAGTACATCGCCAAGTACATCCAGACCCTCCAGGCCGCCGGCCAGCACATCATCTCCGGTGGAGATTACAACGCCTTCGAGTTCTCCGACGGCTACACCGACACCCTCGCCACCTACACCAACACCAACGTCCTGCCCGCCGCCCAGGTCGTGCAGCCCGGCATCAGCGGACTCGTTACTCCACCCCTCACCGACCTCACCCTCTCGCTTCCCGCCGATCAGCGTTGGTCCTATGTTGAAGATGGTAACGCCCAGGTCCTCGACCACATCGTCGTCACACCGGAGCTCGCCGCCAAAGCTCAAATGGTCTACGCGCATCTCGATGCCGACTTCCCCGCCATCGCCTACAACGACGCCACCACGGCAGCCCGCTCCTCCGACCACGATGTCCCCGTCGGCTACTTCACCATTCCCGCGCCAATCAGTGGCGTAATTCTCGCTCCCTCCACGGTAACCTTCCCCAGTACCATCGTTGGCGCCCACTCCAACGGACAGACCGTCAACTTCACCAACGTCGGCGAGACACCTGTCACCATCACCAGCATCACCGCCACCGGACCCTTCGCCGCCAGCAACGCCTGCGGAGGGTCTCTCGCTATCGGCGCCACCTGTGTCATCAACGTCGTCTTCACCCCCACCGCCGTCGGCCCCGCCACCGGCCAGCTCCAGGTCATCTCCAGCGCCTCACCCAACGGGCTGACTTCAAGCCTCACGGGTACCGGCGCTCTCGCTCCCGACTTCACCGTCGCCGACACCACTGGCAAAACCTCCACCACCCTTAACGTGACCGCCGGCACCTCCGGCAACGTCGCCCTGGTCGTCACTCCCAACAGCAGCTTCACCGGAACCGTAACGTTTACCTGCGCGGCCACTGGCACAGCACCCGCCGGCGTCACCTGCACACCTCCGGCTGCGTTCGCCGTCGGCGCCTCCCCGGTCACGCAGAACGTGGCCTTCACCACAACATCCCGCCTGTCCACCACCACCGGTGGCCTCACTCTCGCGACCGGCAACCGCTCGCGCTGGATCACCGCCTCCACCCTCGCTATGGCCGGTCTCCTGATGCTCTTCGCCTCACGCAGCCGCCGCCTCGCTAAACTCACCCTCCGCAATTTCACGGTACGAGGAGCAGGCCTCTTCACTCTTCTGCTGGCCATGTGCGTCCCAACCATCGGCTGCATCAAAAAGAGCCCACCACTAAACCCCGGCGGTACTCCGGCCGGCACCTACACCTACACCGTAACCGCCACCAGCGGCGCCATCTCCCACACCGTAACCGTCACCCTCTTCGTTCAACCGGGCTAGAGACTCTCTCTACCCCATCTTCGCTCCCTCGATTGCCTGTTCCGTTGCAGTGGTCCCTTGTCATTCCGCAGCGCAGTAGCGGGCTTGAGGGACCACAAAAGAAACTACGTCATCCCGAGCGCAGCGGAGTGGAGGAACCCCCGCATTTTGGTTTTGTCTTTGCCTTTACCTTTCTAGTTGGCATCCCCGAAGGGACACATAGGTCGGCCCGAATGTGCATTCCTTACACCGTGCAAGAGGATGCGCCAATAGAACATTGCGCTTGCGCAATGAGCACATTAATTGCCTGTTCATCTTCTTCTTCGTCACGTACATTTCTCTCTGCGGGTCACACCACGTAACAGTGGTCTTTCCTCGTGGGGTCCGGCCTCTCCCGTTCCAGCCACGTTACAGGGTGGGCCGGACTTGATCTCCAGCGCTGCTGCAGTAACAGCAAAGATGATGTCCTCCCTGGAAAGCGATCGACTGGATGCAACGCTGGAAGCAATGTTGTCTTCTCCTCTTACTCTTGCTGTGTCTTGCAATCTCCGCTCAGGCAAATCCGATTCCGCCGTGCGACCCGTGTAAACCTTCCTGTCATCCAGGCGGGGACAAAGACCTTCTAGGACCTGTCTGTGAAGACTCGGCACGGGAGATGCTCCTATACAAAAGAGCGGTCCTGATCGCGTATAGCGCAGGTGTGCCACTCATGGTCTGTTTGCTAATGGCCTGGGACTTTTGGAAGGCTCGCCGAGATTAGAGTTTCTCCCTCCGTCTTTGCCTCTCTCCTGAGGGGGGAGGGGTCGTCACCCCACCCGGCAGATCAGACACTTCAAATAACTCGTCTCCGGCAGCGTCAAAACCGCCGGGTGATCCGGTGCCGCTCCACGAATCTCCAGCACCTGCACCCGCCGCGCTGCATCCGAAGCCGCCGCCGCAACCACCTCAGTAAACTCCGCCAGTCCCACATGGTGCGAACACGAACAAGTCACCAGCGTCCCACCCGGCGAAAGCATCTTCATCGCGCGCAAATTTAGCTCCTTATACCCCCGCATCGCGCCCTCGGCCGCCCGTTTCGACTTCGCAAACGCCGGAGGATCGAGCACGATCGTGTCGTATCGCTCACCATTCGCCTCATACTCGCGCAGCAACTCGAACGCATCCGCCTCAATCCAGTCGACCTTCGCCTGAAGCCCCGCATTCAACTCCAGATTCCGGTCCGCCACCTCCAGCGCCCCACGACTCGCATCGACCCCCGTCACCCTCTCGCAACGCTGTGCCAGATGAATCGCAAACCCACCCTGGTACGTACAAACATCCAGCGCCGAACCACGCCCATACCGCGCAGCAGCCGCATAATTCAATCGCTGATCGAGAAACGCCCCCGTCTTCTGCCCCGACCCAGCGTCATAATGAAACCGCAGTCCATTGATCGTGAACACCGTAGTTAGCTCCGCCGAATCGCCCCTCGAATACAGCGGCCCAGCCGCAGGCGCAGCCAACTGCTCCAGCTCGCGGATCTTCGGATCAGGCCGCTCCACAATAGCCTTCGGCTCCAACCTCTCCCGAAGCACCTTCGTCAGCACCGCACGTACATCATCCTGCGCTGTTCCCTGCGTCAACAACTGCAGGATAACTAGATCGTGATAACGATCCACCACGATCCCAGGCAAACCATCCGCCTCCGAGAACACCAGCCGGCAGGCATTGTTCTGCGCCGACTCCGGCGCAACCTCATCCCTCAACGCCAGCGCCACCAAGACCCGTTCCCTCACCTGCTCCAGATACGCGCCCCGCGACAGAGCAGCCTCCGCCGACACCATCCGGACCGCAATCTGCGACGCCGCACTATAAAGCCCCGTCCCCAGCGGAATCCCCCGGCTATCCATCACCGTAACCAGCACCCCACCACCAACCTCAGCACCCCCCACCGCCGGCACCAGCGACTCCACATCCGACCGATACACCCAAAGATGCCCCGCCCGCACTCTCTCCGCCGCCCGCCGCGTCACCCCCGCCGCCGGTCCAAACGGCTGAGCCGCAACCACCCGCGGCCCACGCTCTTCAACTTTTCTCACCATCAATCCATGGTCGCACAGCCACTCGAAACCAGCGATCATGCCATCATGAAAGAGCAAGCGCAATGGTGAGTGTGAGTGCAGAAGGTTGATGTCGTAATCCTGGGTGCGGGCGCAGCCGGCATGATGTGCGCAATCGAAGCTGGCCGCCGTGGCCGCCGAGTTGTCCTGCTCGACCACGCCGAACGCGTCGGCAAGAAGATCCTGATCTCCGGCGGCGGCCGATGCAACTTCACCAACATCCACACCCGCCCGGAAAATTTTCTCTCCGAAAATCCCCACTTCGCCAAATCCGCCCTCGCCCGCTTCACTCCCGCGGACATCATCGCCATGATCGAGCGCCACGGAATCCGCTACCACGAGAAGACTCTTGGACAGCTATTCTGCGACCGCTCCGCCAACGACGTCATAACCATGCTGGAGCGGGAGTGTGCAGACGCAGGAGTACGCTTGATCGTCGGCACACGAATCCTCTCCGTCGTTCGAGACGGACACTTTCGAGTCCAGACAACAGACACCGCCTTCGAAGCAGAAGCCGTAGTCGTCGCCACAGGCGGCCTGTCGATCCCCAAGATGGGCGCCACAGCATTCGGCTACACTCTCGCCGAACAGTTCGGCCTCCGCATCGTAGACTGCAGACCCGCACTGGTCCCGCTGGTGTTCAGCGCAGACGATCGCGAAAAATGGTGCGACCTCACGGGAGTCTCCGCCGAGGTAGTCGCAACCGCCGGAGCGCGACCGCGACGCGGCAGCTTCCGGGAGAAGATGCTGGTGACGCATCGCGGGTTGAGCGGTCCTGCAATCCTGCAGGCATCCTCCTACTGGCGGCCCGGCGAGGCCATCACGCTTGACCTCGCACCAGGTGTCGAAGTGATGGCGCCCTTACTGGCGCGCAATGCACGGCGCGATGCAGCAGCGGCAGTGCTCGCGATCCGCGCAGCGCTGCCGGCCCGAATGGCCGAACGTTGGGTCGCAATTCACGAGCCGGCGGATTGGACGAATGCTTCTCTGGCGACCATGGAGCAGCAACTCCATTCATGGCAAATAACACCCGCGGGAACCGAGGGCTATGCCAAGGCCGAAGTAACCGCCGGAGGCGTCGACACCGCAGAGTTGGACGCGAAGACCATGCAGAGCCGCAAGGTACCCGGACTCTACTTCATCGGCGAGGTAGTAGACGTAACCGGATGGCTCGGTGGATACAACTTCCAATGGGCCTGGGCATCCGGAGCCAGCGCGGGGCGAGCGGTTTGAACTCCTGCATCGTTGCGGTTGAATCGAAGCCTAGTGAACGATCAGGGTAAGGTTGACGGATCGCGTCAGGCCACCGCTGCTGGCCGAGGCAACGATCGTATATGTCCCCGCGGGTGTAATGGGATTGGACGGAGGGTTTGGATTCGAACCATTCTCCAAAGGAATCGCGCGCCCGGCACCGCATCCAGTTGCGGCAACCAGACACCCCAGCAGAACAACACCTCGCAAGCCACGCTCGTCGGTTCCGGGACAGCGCCACAAAACTCAACGGCAACAGGGTCGCGAGCCAAAACATATTTGGTCGATTCATCGATGGCCACGAAGTTCGCGCCGCAGAGGAAACACCCGTGAGAACAGTTACTGAAACCGTAGTTGCATTGCCCAAGCGCCACAGCTGGATGGCGTGACGTTACAAGTAGAGTTTGCCGGTGCCCCCGTACAGGTAAAGCTCACCGTACCGGTTACGTTAGCAGCAGAGCTAAGCAGCAACGGGTAGACGGCATTTTGCCCATTGGCGATCGTAAGGCTAGTGCCTCCGTTCGGATCCAACGTGAAATCGATGCCGCTTCCGACCAGAGAAAGAGTCTGCGGCGAACTGGCAGCATTGTCCGTAACGGTAAGCGTACCGGCCCGCGGCCCCCCGACGGTCGGGGCGAACGCAACCTGCATAGTGCACGCTGCACTCACTGCAACCGTACTGCCGCAGGTATTTGTGCCGGGCACGATAACGAAATCTCCGGCGATCACAATGCTTTGCACCAGTAGCGGAATGCCGCCATTGTTCGTCAGAGTGACCGTCTGCGCAGCCGACGTGACACCGACCCCCGTAGCAGGAAAGGTGACAGTCGAGAAAGGCGAAAGAGATACCCCAGGCGGAGCAACACCGATGCCATTCAGAGTAACGATCTGCGTCCGATATTGATCCGAGACCGCCAATTGACCGCTTATTGTCCCGAGATTCTTCGGCTCAAATGAGACGTTGATCGAACAGGAGGAATGTGGATTGAGCGAGTTGCCGCAGGCATTAACAACACTGAAATCCCCACTCGTGATCTGCGCCGCAATCAGAGTCAACGGCACATCGCCGGAGTTGGTCAACGTAATCTGCTGAGCACCGCTCGCAGTAGTTATTTGCTGAGGCGCAAACGTAAGCGCCAGCGGAGAAAGAGCATCCGTAGCAGGCGACGTTCCGATCCCACTCAACGACGCAGTCTGTGTGCCGGCGTCGTCAGTAATGGAGAAAGTCCCGCTGCGGGTCCCGGAAGCAGTGGGGACGAAAGTGATCGCGACCGTACAACCGACACTCGGACCGAGGCTCGCCCCGCAGGTATTTGCGGTGAGCTTGAAGTCTGTGCCGACGACGATCGCCGTCTGCAACGCGACAGAATTCCCACTCGTATTTGAAATTGTGATGTTCTGCGCCGGACTCGTAACACTGATCGTCGTTGAGGGAAACGCAACCGTGATGGGATTTAGAACAATGGCCGCAGCAGGACTGCCAACTCCAGAGAGCGTTGCCGTCGCCTGACCGCCAGCGACATTTCCGTAAATGGTCAGCAAGCCACTGCGGTTTCCTGTCGCCGTCGGGAGAAAGCGAACCTGAATCGTGCAGGTCAGATTCACGGCGATTGTAGTACCGGCACACGTATCGGTCTCGCTAAAGTCTCCCGTAATGGCGACCGCGCTGACAATCAGCGGAGCATTCCCGGTATTTGTAACCGTTACGGTCTGCGGAGCACTCGCCGTGGCAACCGGCTGTGTGGCGTAAGTAAGCGCATGTGGGTTGAGGCCAATCGATGGCTGCACTGCGGTAGAGGCCGTCAGAAGTGGAATCTGCCACAGGCCGCGTCCATAGGTCGCTGCACGAAGCTCACCGATGCGGCCGTCGCCGGTTGGCATTGCCGGCGCTACAGCAAGTTCGACGACCGGCGCGTTTGGCAAGCTGGTGCCGTAGATACTCCAACAGTTGGCGGTGGCACAGGTCGTAATCTGCGTGGTGACATACACCCCCGTATCCATCGCGATGTAGAGAGTATTCGCATCGTTCGGATCGACGACGACGCTGTTCGCGGGAGCGTCGGGCAGGTTGCTGCTGACGTTGGTCCAATGAGCGCCCGCATCGGTAGAGCGATACAGGTGCGCCGCGGTGATGCCGTTACCAGTAAAGCCCATCACGGTTGCGTAGATCGTCTTCCCGGTAGCATCATGCGGGTCAGCCGCCAGAGAGGACAAATCGAAGCCTCCAGGGTTGAAGCCCATGCCCTGGCCATTCGTAACCGGCGATGCTGCGAGATCGCTCCACGCTGTCGTATTGCCCGCGGTGTTGGCCGTCGTGATCGAAAAAAGATGGCCCCCAAAGTTGCCACCGCCATCGAGCGATCCTGCCATTCCAGCATAGAGGACCTCCGATCCGGCATTCTGCGTAGCCGCTGCGTTACTCGCCGGTCCCGCGGCTGCAAGTGAACGAAGGACCGGGTTCGTACTCGAACAGGACGAATTCTGAGGTCCCCCCAGGAGCTTGCTGATGGCATTTGATGAAGACCACGACGCCCCATTGCCCGCAGGTCCGCGCCATAGTCGGCAAGTGCCAATGAGAATGTCCGAAGAAAGCGCCGAATCCAACAACCACGGAGCGTCGATGAGAGAGTCGTCGTTTGCCGTCTGCGCAGGTCCTATCGTAGGCGCACCTGTAAAATCCGCCGCACTACAGGCCGCGCCATTGCTGCACTGACGGATGCTGACCCCGGCCGCAGTCGAAACATAGCGAAGCAAGGGATTGCTTTGATCAATGGCAACGGTACCCCCTTCACCAGTGGAGAGCTGTGGCCACGATGTTGAAGAAGAAGCAGTCGCGGTTGAAGCAGTCCCGTTCGCACCCAGACCCACCAGCAGCATACCTGGATCCGTCGGATGCTGGGCAAAGCTGATAACCTCTGCAAGCGATCCGAGTCCTCCATTGAGATTTTGAAAATGAGTCGCGTCATCAGCAGAGCAGGGAGCCGCCTGCTGGTTCACACCGTCCGTCGACCGCCAGACACCGCCGTCGTTGCCAAGATAAATCAGCGGCATGCGATCCCGTCGCCAGCGCGGCAATCGCATGCTGGGCAGGCGCAACCTGCGCGGGCGCTGCACATCCATTCACCGCATTCGTCGTGTTTCGAAGCACACATCCCGCAGCCAGCGAACAGCGGTAGAGATCGAGGGTACCAACATACAGAACCGTGTCCTGCGAAGCCCCGGCGGGCCCTGATGGTGTGGCCGCCAGCGCAAGATTGTAGTCGGCCTGTGGAATCACAGCGCTTCCATTGCCAATCTCCAGTGGCGACGACGGCAATTGTTTGCCGAAGCTGACCGTCGTATTCGCGCAACTTATACCGGACAAAGCGCAGACATCCTGCCAAAGACCCTGATCAACATTATTGCGGTCCACCGTCACCGCAAAGATATCGCCCGTCGTCGTCTGTACCGCAAGCGCCCCGCGAAAGATCGGGCAGGATGCACTGCCCGTCGTGCCCGGTGCAGTGGGACAGGCAGTCGTTGTCAGCCCTGTCCCAGGCTGATGTGCCAGACGCGTCCACGTCACTCCATCCGCCGATTCATAATAGCCGTGATACCGAATCGCAGCGTAGAAGTGCTGACGAATAGGATTCCAGACCACCGCAGTGGCAGCCCTTCCACCAAGGTCTCCTCCAGATGGCAGCGGCGTCTGCACAATCTGGCTGCCGTCCATGATCGTCCCCATGTGCCACGTAACTCCGGCATCCGTCGAATAGTAGAGTCCCATGACACTATCCGTTGCGTCCGGAGAATTAACCAGAACGCCTTCGGCTGCCTGCGAGACAGCCGCAACAACTGTGCCCGATGTTGCGCTGCTCCACGCAAATCCCGGCGAAGCCAAGACCGCTGAACGAATGATTGCCGGCAATACCATCCTGCGAATTTTGAATTAGCGTCCAGGTGAGACCGCCATCCGCCGATCGCAGCAGACCGCTGCCATAGAAGGAGTCAGATGCGTCGTTCGGATCACCCGTGCCCGCCAGTACCACGCCAGATTGAACGCTGAGCGCCCCGATGCTGAGCGATGGAATGGCAGAGGTTCCAGCATTCGCGCTAAAAACCGGCAATGTGTCGGTAAGCGGAACGAAGCTCACGCTCGCTGCCGGTCCAGCGGCATTCGTTGACTTCCACACACCGCCTCCGGTCGTACCCAGGTAGACCGTATTGCTGGTCGTGTCAGCCGGATCGATCGCAATCGCTGTAACGCGACCCGTGACATTGCCATAGGCAATGCTCGCGACCTGATTCGGACCGATTGGCTGCCATGGAGCACTCAAGCTCGAGCCTTGAGGTAAAGCAGCCTGCTGAGCCAGCATGGCGGCATGTTGCTGACGCGCGACTCCCATCGCTTGCGCGGCGGAAACATTCCCGTTGGGAGTGCGGCCACCAAGAAAGCGACGCGTCCTGATGGTATGCGAAATAGGTGCAACGATGGGTTGAGGATGACTCGCACGGGCTGCTGCAACTTCCGGCATCGCAGCCGACTGACCGAAAGCAAAAATCGATGCGACCGATAACAGACAAAAACTAGTCGCTAAAGCAGAAGCGCAAACGCCACTACGAAGGAGTGGCCGCACAGCGCGCGCGAATTGTGAAGACGCAATCAGGCCCATAGCGTGAATCCGAGCAGTTCAGTCAGCTAACCTTGATGCTGCAAGCTGACATCGGACGAGTCAACGCTAGAGCGGGAGAAGAACGACGGATAGTTCCACAACGGGATGAGAAAATTCTCATCTACATTGGAGGAGTGATCGTTGGTGTTACTCTGCGGCCATCTCTCAGCGTGTTCAACAACGGAAGACCTGGTGAAGTCGATCAGCCGTGCGGACGTCCTCAATCTAACATCCACAGAACCCAGCCACAATCTCCCAAAGTTGTATAGAAAGCTACCGCCCTGACGAGTATCGGAGAAGATCGACCGTCTCGGCGCGAAACATGACCGACTTCCCTTCTACAAGAGCGGCGAATCCTGTTGCGGCAAAAGTCCCATCTGCTCAATGTACTTTTTCGAATCGAATTTCTTGCCCGTCGACGCCCCAGACATGTATCGAATCTTCCCAAACACAGAACGCTCTCCCCACGCCCGGTCGAACTTACCAAGAATGGCCCACGCTATTCCGGCATATCCGTTCGGATCACGGCCATCGAGGAAATATTTGTCGTTCAAATAGATCGCGTGCTTCATCGCCGTTGCAACGTTAGGGGTCCACTCCAGAATCTTCTTGGCCCAGTACATGCGCACGTAGTTGTGCATCCATCCATGGCGAACCATCTGGATCTGACCGGCGTTCCATAAGTCGTCATGCGTCTGCGCATTCTCCAGCTGTTGCAGTGTGTACAGATGTTCCCGTTCATCACGTGCGTGCTTTGACAGCGTGGCCTTCGCCCAGTCATCGGCGCATTCCGGCGAATCATACTTTGGGTTGTAACGCACAAAGTTGACAGCAAGCTCGCGCCAGGCGATCAGCTCATTGAAGTAGCTGTCTCGCGCGGATCTGAGTCTTAGGTTTGCCTTCGCTGCGGCATCCACGGCGAGCGCAATCGTGACCGGCCCTATGTGTCCAAAGTGCAGATAAGGCGAGAGGCCCGAGGTGCCGTCCGTCTCCGGATGATTTCGTTGCGCCTGATAGCCGTTGAGAAGCCTTTCTGTAAATACCCTCAAGCGGTCGAGCGCGGCATGTGTGCCACCCTTCCACGCCTCAACAGGAGCGACACTGCGATCAAGATCCTTCCAGTCACGAGTCATATCCTCATAGACCGAGTCTGCGTGGAATCCGCGCGGTCTCTTCCATGCATGCTCGGCATGTGGATTTTCGTACGGTTGCAAGTACTCCGGCAGAAGACGATAGAGGCGAGGACGAACGGTGTATGCCCCATACTGTGCTTTCTCCATCAACTTCGACGGAACAACAACATCGGCATCGACCGTCCAGAAGGGAATCCTGATCCGCGAGGCAAGTTCCTTACGCCATCGCTCTGGCTCGCGCATCGGATTTTCATCCCCAATAAGAAACGCCGCATCCACGTCAGCCAGCAATCGCTCGTGGGACTCATGCGGGGCCCGCCGCATGACAAAAGAAATATTGCGCGCCCTCAAATCGGCTTCAATGTCGGGCAAACCCTGATTGAGAAAGACATAGTGTCGGAGATTGGCATGAGGAAAGTTCGATATTGCGGCAAAGTAGACAACCAGCGGCAGGCCCAACAGATTCGCAACCTGGACCGCCAGATCAACAGCATGATTGTCGATACCGCGTTGCGCGCGCTGCATCCAGTAGACGACGCATTTGCCGCTGGGATCAGGCACTCCCTCCCGCCGCACCATAACCCGCGAATCACTGGACCAAACCTGAAGCCGCTCGAAAATGTCAGACTGTGCGCACACCATAACCCCATGGTACGAGGCACAAAAGGGGGAGTTTTATCGCAGCAAAAATGCGGCCCGAAGGCCGCATCCCTGTCAAAACCAACTCCAACTACCACATGCCCCATGCCCGGCTGATGTAGTCCGTCAGCGTCATGGTAATCAGTACGAGAAACGTGAAGAAACCTGAGATGACCGTCAATTTGACTAGCTTTGACTGATATTTGACGTGCATGAAAAACAGAATGACGATCACTGCCTTCGTGCAGGCGATTCCCAGCGCAATGATCGGGTTGAAGACCCCCAGGTCTACCTTTGCCGCCACGACCGTAAGCACGGTCCCAATCAACAGCGCGGCAAAGACCATGGCATATTGAACCGGCGTCACGATGTGATGGTCGGCATGCTCCGGGTTCACTATATTCGACGGGTCATGGTACTCGGACATACTCTTCTCTTTCCGCCAATGTCATTGGCTGCGCTTGCGATTAAACAGGGTGCCGGTTGATGAGGTAGAGCAAAGGAAACAGGAAGAGCCAGACTATATCGACGAAGTGCCAATATAGCCCGAAATTTTCAATCGGCGCGACATACCCCGCTGAGAAATCCCCTCGATACGACCGTTTCAGAAGCCAGAACAGAAGACCGACGCCGATGATCATGTGCAACGCGTGCATACCGGTCATTGCAAAATAGAGGAAGAAGAAGATCTGCGTCTTCTGCGCCATGTCAGGCGGAAGCGGTTTCTCGGGCAGCCCATACGCCTGCGGATTAACGAACTGAGATACGCTGAACTGCGCTCCAGGGATATGGTGGTTCTCCCACTTCTCGTGGTACTCGACGTACTTGATGCCAAGGAAGGCCACGCCGAATAACGTAGTGAGGACAAGAAAGATAACCAGAAGGTTCTTCTTCCTGACCTCTGCCGCCCACACCGCCAGAGCCATGAAAAACCCTGACGTGATCAGGATCGCCGTGTTCGAGGCTCCCAGTGGAATGCTCAACTGGTTAGAGCTAACAACAAACGCGTCGTAGTACCAGTTGCGGTAGAGGAGGTAGGAAAAGAACAGTCCCCCGAAAAACATGATTTCGGTCAGCAGGAACAACCACATCCCAAAGGTTCCGGCCTCGCGCTGTTGCTCTTGTGTCTCAAAGTGGTGCCGGTGCTGCGGAAGCATCACATGCTCGTGCTCCGCCGCAACCGCGGTCTCATGCGTATGTGGGTGCGTTACTACGGTCGCATTATCCAACGGTTGTCACCTCTTGTGCAGTCTTGTGCTCAAGCCACTCGTAGTCATATGCCTCATGATCCACGATCGGAATCTCGATAAAGTTTTCGGTCAAGGGTGGGGACTGAATCTGCCACTCAAGCCCCGTCGCTTGCCACGGATTGTTCCCGGCAATGGCTCCATACTTCAGCGACCACGCCAGATAGAGTAACGGAAGCAGATAGCCAACACCAAGCACAGTAGCTCCTGCAGTCGACAGCACGTTCAGCACCTGGAACTCAGGCGGATACGCATGATACCTGCGCGGCATCCCCAGATACCCCAGAATGAATTGCGGCAGGAACGTAAGGTTGAATCCGATAAAGGTCGTAACGGCCGCAAGCTTCGAGAGCGACTCCGGATACATGCGGCCCGTCATCTTCGGCCACCAGAAATGGACGCCGGCCAGAAAGGCCATGAGCATTCCGCCCACCATCACGAAGTGGAAGTGAGCCACGATGAAATACGTCTCGGTTAGATGAATGTCCATCCCCAGCGCGCCAAGGAAAACCCCCGTCATGCCGCCAATCGTAAACAGACCAAGGAACCCGAACGCGTAGAGCATCGGTGTCTCAAATGTGAGCGAGCCCTTTTGCATCGTAAACGCCCAGTTGAAGGTCTTGATCGCGGAAGGCACAGCCACCAGCATTGTCAACAGAGAGAAGACGAGCGCCGAATAATTGGAGACGCCCATGATGAACATATGGTGCGCCCAGACAAAAAAGCCGAACAGCGCAATTGCCACCGATGAAAACGCAACCGCCGTATAACCAAACACCCGCTTCCGGCTGAACGTGCTGATGACCTCGGAGATCACGCCCATACCCGGAAGAATCATGATGTACACGGCCGGGTGCGAATAGAACCAGAAGAGATGTTGAAACAGCAGAGGGTCGCCGCCCTTCGTCGGATCGAAGACGCCAATACCGGCCAGACGCTCAAGAGCCACCAGAGTCAGAGTGATTGCCAGAACCGGCGTGCCAAGAACCATTAGAAGGGAAGCGGCATAGTGCGACCACACAAACAACGGCATACGGAACCACGTCATTCCGGGCGCCCGCATGCGATGGATCGTCACAATAAAGTTCAGTCCCGTAAAAATCGACGAGAAGCCGAGAATGAAAACTCCCGTCGCTGCCGTCACCACATGAGTATTCAGATAGTGGGTTGAGAGCGGAGTCGTGAAGGTCCAACCCGTGTCCACACCACCCAGCACCAGCGCCCCAAGAACGACGAGGCCGCCAAACCAATAGAGGTACCAGCTCAGGAGATTGATCTTAGGAAACGCCAGGTCCTTCGCACCCAGCATGATCGGCATCAGGAAGTTCCCCAGGGTCGCCGGAACCGATGGCACCAGGAAAAGGAAGACCATGATGATACCGTGCATCGAGAAGAACTTGTTGTACGTATCCGAAGCCGTCAGATCGCCCTGAGGGGTCAGCAGCTCAAGCCGGATAAGACCCGCGAACGCGCCACCAATAAAGAAGAAAAACGTAATCGAGATCAGGTAGAGGATCGCAATGCGCTTGTGGTCCCCGGTAAACAGCCAGCTGAGCAGCCCGTCCTCGTTGTTGATATAGTTTCGCTTCGGCAGGGTTGCCGTCCTCTGATCAGGCAGGTTGAGAATTGTAGAACTGGTTGCACTCATGGCTTTACCACCCCTGGCGTTGTCGGCGCCGCTTGGTTCGACTCTGACGTCGTCAGAGTTTGCTGAACACGATAGTTGCTCTGCATAGATTTGATGTATTCGACCAGGTCAATCAATCCGTCTTCACTGATCTGCCCTTGATAGGTCGGCATAATCGGCGCATAACCCGCCGTTAGATGCTGCGACGGATTGAGGATCGCATCGCGAAGATACGCATCATTGACCAGAACCTGCGATCCATTCGTAAGCTGCAACTTCGATCCATACACTCCCGCGAGGTTCGGCCCGCGAGCCGCCGCACTTCCTGAATGGCACGCGTTGCAGCCCATGCTCGCGAACAGCCTCTCTCCATTCTGCGCAAGAGACATACCGCTCGTGGACTCCTGAGTCCACTTTTGATAGTCATCCGGAGTCAACACCGTGACCTCGCCGATCATCACTGAATGGTTGGTCCCGCAGTACTGCGTGCAGAAGATGTGATACGTCCCCGGAGTCGTCGCATTAAACCAAACCGTAGAGTATCGGCCCGGAATCACTTCGCGCTTCACGCGAAAGTCCGGAATCGAGAAGCTATGAAAAACATCCTGCGAGATCATCGTAAGCTGGACATTGCGGCCCGTCGGCACATGCAGCGCATTGATCTCGTGCTGCCCGCCCGGGTGCTCTGCCTTCCACATCCATTGCTTGCCGACGATATAGATGTTCATCGCATTCGTCGGAGGGTTATAGATTCGGAAGTACAACAACGCTCCCCAGACGAAGACGATGAGAAAGAGCGCCAGCGGAATAATCGTCCAGGTCGCCTCAAGCAGCGTGGAGCCTTCCACCTGGATCGCGACCGGGTGCTTCTCCTTGCGGTATCGGATCGCGAAACCAAAGATGAGGCAGCCTACAAACGTCAGACCAACGATTGTGATCAACAGCAGGAAGAAATAGAGCGCGTCAGCGTAGGGCGCAATGGTCGACGCCTCGCGCGGAAAGAGCGCCGAAGCGTTGAGCCATTTCACCAAAAATTGCCACAGGACTGGACTGATATGCATCGTTACCCTTTATCCGTTTCTTTCTTAGTCAGGTCGTGTTCGCGCGCAACTTTAACGTCTCTCCGAAACATCAGAAACATAAATCCGCCTAATCCCGCCACAGTGATCATCCCGCCAAACTGCACCACACGCGCAACGATCAGCGAGTGTCGGTTGGTCTGCGGATCATAGTGATAGCAATAGGTCAGAATATTCGCAACGGGAGAACCAATCTTATTCCCGGAGGCATCGATCAGTCCGAGCAGTATGTCCTTCGGCGAATACTCAACCCCAAGGTAGTACTGCGCCAACTTGCCCTCCGGCGTGACAATCTCAATCGCACTGGCATGAGCAAACTGTGACAGTTTCCCGTCCGGCCCCGGAACCCGAACATATCCAAAGCCAACCGCGTTGGTGACTGCATCGATCGCCGGCCGTTGCCCCGTCAGGAAATGCCATCCGGCAGCCGTCTCCGGACGCCCATATCGCTTCACATATAAAGCCTTCGACTTCGCAGCCTGTTCCGGCGAATCACTGGGGTCGATGCTCACGATCACCACATTGAAGTCCTTACCCGGCGTCAGCTTCACCATCTCCAGCGAACTCGTAAGCCCGTCCATCTCCTCCGAGCACAACATGGGACAGGTGTAGTACACCAGCGCAAGAATCGCAGGCTTCTTGCCGAAGTAATCGCCCAGTTTCACCGCCTTGCCGGTCTCATCCACCAACGCCGCATCCAGTGGCAGCTGCTGATTCAGGTGCTGCGCCACTCCAACCTTCTGAAGCACCGTCGGCAGCTGGTCCCCGGCGTTCTCCCCCGTCTGCTTATCGCCATAGCTTGCGACCTGCGCGAACACAGGCGCACTCAGGAGGACGCAGCAAAGCATCGCCGCCTGCCAACCGCCTCGTATTGTCCGCCTGCTCTTCATGCTCTCTCTATGTTAAATCCACTTCAGCGTTCAGTTACTTCACCGGCGCAAGTTCTGCCTTCGCCTCGCCTGCTGCTTTGTTGTAAGTCAGCTTTTGCTCGCGAGCTTCGATGACCTCAAGCTCATATCCGGTACGTGCAAAGCCAGAGGTCAGCGGTACCGAAACCGTAGGCTTTTCGTCACCCACCATTTCGACCGCCGGAGTTGCCGCCTGCGTGCTCGCAGGCAAACCGCGCTGCGCAATCAGCTCCATCGCATGAGAGATCGGGATCCGAATCGTCCCACCCTCACCCGGAGTAACACTGTAATTGTTCAACAGCAGATCTTCGCGAGCGTGCAGGTCAGCCGTAGCCTGGTTGCCGTCGTCGATGTCCAGACGGGGCTCCGGGAAGGTCGACGTCATCTGCTGATACTCCCTCTGCTGCATCTCGGTGTTATTCACCAGATCCTGGCGCTTGCCGTCCGCCGGCCCGGCAAATGTACTCGGCCGGTTCCACTTCGTTGACGGCCCATCTTCTCTCTTGATCCCGCCGTTGATCAGAATGCCAAGCCCATAGCAAAGCAGAAAGAAGACACACACCGAGCCAAACAGCCCCGCCAGAAAGACAACGATGCCGTTGGTATTGACGTCCGTTACTTCATATCCCGGATGTTCGGGATCACGGACGTGGGGGTCGTGCGCCGCGGGCTGATTCAGATCATGATCGTTAGTGGGCATGTTCAGGCTCCAGCATCTCTTCAACGTGTGGATCGTTCACGTTGATCAACGGACGCGCTTGCAGCTGCGTCATGTAATACGCGGCCCACAGCGACAGCACGGCCACAGGAACGGTAATGTACGCAAGAATTCCAATATTGCCGGCGAGGTGCAAATTCCCCGCAGCATCCGCGAAGTTCGGCTCAATCAACCAGAACATATCCAGGCAACGCGCAAAGATCATAAAGCTCGTCAGCCAGATCATTTTCTGTTTATTCCGTTTCAGATCCCGCGACAGCAGCAGAACAAAGGGAATCAGCCAGTGGCAGATAAAGTCCGCCGAGCAGACATACCACCATCCTCCGCGAATCCGGTTCAGGTACCAGGGAATCTCGTCCGGAACATTTCCCGACCAGATGATCAGGAACTCTGCGAAGCAGAGATAGATGTTGAGCATCACAAAAGCAAATGCAAGCTTGCCCAGATCGTGCTGCTCAGTCTTACGCAGCATCGTCTTCATCGGCTCATATCGCGACAACAGAATCACCGTAAGAATGCCCAGCGCGAGCACACCGTAGCCCTGGCCCACCAGAAACTGAAGCCCCCATATCGACGAGTACCACGTGACATCAAGAGACTTGATCCAGTCGATCGCTCCAATGGTAAGCAGGAAGACATAGATAAGAATCCCAATGCCCGACAGATTCTCGAACTTGATCCGCCAGCGGTCGAAACTCGGCTCCGTTCCTCTCTCCGGATCCGCGTCGCGTTCGATCGACCACTTGTTCAGGAAGTATTGGAACACCCACAGAATCGCGAAAACGAACACTGTTTGGAAGATCACCGCGGTCGGATTCAGCATTGCTCTCTTGGCGTTCAACGTCAGTGCCTGCTCCAGCGTCACAGCATGATTCGCCAGCGCTTCGGCAACCGCTCCCGCAGTCGGATACGCCGCCCACTGATAAAGATGCTTCCACAAAAGGATGATCGGTACAAACATCAGCCCAACCAGCCATATCGTGCGCGACATCGCCTCCAGCGGCCGGCGAAGCACCAGACCCCACTTACCGCCGCTGACATACTGCAACATCAACATCGCCAGTCCACCGCCAGCGAAGCCGAAGCAGATCATGTACCCCAGCAGATAAGCCCGAAGGATATGGTTCTTTCCCTCATGCGTGAACGCAAAGAAGATCGAAAGGATTGTCGCAACCGCGAAGACAATCAGCGCACGCGTCCGCCATGCAGAGACGATCCCCGGTGCAGCCAGCGATGCAGGCAGCGGAAGCGGCCCATGGTGGTCGTGGTGGCCGCCTGCTGCTTCGTTATGTTCGTGTCCAGATGACATTCGTTTCAAGCCTTCATTCGGAAGCTTCCGAGGTTATTGCTTCGGTGCACTTGATTGCTGAGGTGTCTTTTGTCCGGCAGACGTTCCCGCCGGCGAGTTGGCGTTGGAGCGTGATTGCGAGCCCTCCCCGGCAGCCGAAGGCGCCGCGCCCGGCACAGGGAGAACATAGAGTCCGTTGTCGGGTGTGCCAGTCACCGCCGTTGGCGGCAGCGTCCACCCCTCGGCAAAGGAGGCGGGCAAACCCTCGCGCTCGGCGATACTCGCGAGTGGCTCGACATGCGCACCCGCCGGAACATCGGCTTGCGTCGCCTTTTGGCTCAGCTGAAGCGCTCGGATGTAGGCAACAATCGCCCAGCGATCCTCCGGCGCAATCTGCGAGGCATAATCCGGCATCGCTCCGTAGCCATTCGAGATGACATGGAAGAAGTGCCCCAGTGGAGCCGTCTCAAGCCGTGTCGTGTTGAAATTACCGGCCTTCATGTAGCCGCGCTGGACAAGCATGCCGACGCCATTGCCCACGCGCGAGTGGCACGGCGTGCAGTAGACGTTGTAACGCTCCTGCCCACGCTCCAAAACCTCCATCGTCGCAGGAAACGGCATCCCATCCCCTTCTTTAGCGTTGACCAGGCCAGTATAGAAATAGCCGTTCTCGCGCAGCTGGCCGCGCGCCACCGTATTCTCCACCTGCGGGCGCACCGAGCGGCCGTCCGCGTAGAAGCTCGTTCCGCGTTGCGGAAAGAATTTCGGCTCATCCTGCATATCCTGACGGCAGCCGGCCAGAACCAGCGTTGCCGCCATCGCACTCATCGCCGCGAATTGATTGAGTTTCAGCACTCTGCGTTCTACTCCCTCTTCCCTATTCCCTACTCCCTGGCTCAATGATCCACCTCCACCACGGAGACCGCGGAGAACTGCTCGAGAAAGGCCCGAGTCTCACCGGCCGAAAACATCGGATCCGTGGCCTCAAGGCACAGAAAAAACTTGTCCGTCGTCGCGCCGTTTCTGAAGTTGGGCGCGTTGAATAACGGGTGATAAGGCTGCGGCAACCCATTCAGAGCAATCATCCCAAAGCATGCCGAAAACCCGGAAAACAAAATCGTCCATTCATATGCCGGGATAATGAACGCAGGCCACGAGAACAGCGGGCGCCCGCCAATGTTCAGCGGATAGGCCCACACATTGATCCAGGTCTCCATCAAGAACGCTGTCGTCACGCCCATCAGTCCGCCCAGTAGACATACCAGCGGCACTCGCGTTTTATGGAACTCGAGCGCCTCCGCAGCCTCTTCCACCGGATACGGCGTGTAGCACTCCATCCTGCGATAGCCGGCGCTGCGTGCTTCTTTCGTTGCGTGCACCAACTCACTGGGAGTGTTGAACTCGGCAAGCAATCCGTAAATTCCTTCGCGCGGCGGCATCAGGCTCTCTCCTCACTGACTGTCTTTGCATTGGCTCCGCCCGGTTTCACCTTCGTCTGCGGCAGCATCATCCGAATCTCCGACATCGGAATCATGGGCAGGAAACGAACGAACAGGAAGAACAGGAATGTGAAAAACCCAAGCGTCCCGACGTAGATCATGTAGTCCCACTTCGTTGCCCGGTACGTTCCCCAGCTCGACGGCAGATACTCGCGGTAAAGACTCGTCACAACGATCACAAACCGTTCAAACCACATGCCCGTATTAATGATGAACGAGAGAACAAACAGGTAAGCCACATTCACCCGCAGCTTGCGCGACCACAACGTCGTCAGCGGAATCGCGAGGTTGGTTAGGATCAGGATCCAGTACGCCCAGCCCATCGGCCCGAACATACGGTTCCACATCATGAAGAACTCCCAGTGGCTCGCCGAGTACCAGGCCATGAAGACCTCCATGCCGTACCCATAGCCCACAATCAGCCCCGTTCCCAGCATCACCTTCGCCATGTTGTCCAGATGGCGCAGTGTCACCATGTCTTCCAGGTGATAAAACTTGCGAATCGGAATCGCCAGCGTAATCACCATGGCAAATCCCGAATAGATAGCACCGGCAACGAAATAAGGCGGGAAGATCGTCGTATGCCATCCCGCCAGCGCCGCCACCGCAAAGTCGAAGCTGATGACGGTGTGTACCGAGAGCACCAGCGGTGTTGAAAGCCCCGCCAGCAGCAGCGAAGCCGACTCATACCGCATCCAGTGCCGCGTCGATCCGCGCCATCCCAGGCTCAACATGCCGTAGAAGTACTTCGCCGCCGGCATCTTTGCCCGATCGCGCAGCGTCCCGAAGTCGGGAATCATTCCCATGTACCAGAAGATCACCGAAATCGACGCATACGTCGAAACCGCAAACACGTCCCACGCCAGAGGGCTTCGGAACTGCGGCCACACATTCATCGTGTTCGGGTAAGGGAACAGCCAGTACGCCAGCCAGGGCCGGCCAACGTGGATCAGCGGGAAGATACCGGCGCAGCACACCGCGAAGATCGTCATCGCCTCGGCAAACCGGTTGATCGAGTTACGCCACTGTTGCTTGAAGAGTAAAAGAATTGCCGAGATGAGCGTGCCTGCGTGGCCGATACCGATCCACCACACAAAGTTGATGATCGCGAATCCCCAGGCTCCCGGAATCGTCACACCCCAGATACCGACGCCCTTCAGGAAAAGCCACGTGCAGCCGATCAGCAGCCCCTGCGCAACCAGAGCCGCCACCGCCAGGCCGAAGAACCATCCCAGCGGCGTGTTCGACGTCAGTACGATCCCGGCGATCTTCTGCGTCACCGACTTGAAAGTATGACCTGGCGCAATCACCGCATACTCGCCGGTGCGCGGGTCGATCATGGGATCGACAATCGGGTCCATAGGTCCTTTGGTCGCCATTATGCCAACTCCGGATGCGGGTTGATGACTCCGGCCGTGTAGGTCGTGCGCGGACGGAAGTTGAGGTCCGCGAGTACCTGGTAATCGCGCTCCTCAGCCTTGAGCTTTGCCACCTTGCTTGCCTTGTCGTTGATATTGCCAAACGTGATCGCGCTGGTCGGGCACGCCTGCTGGCACGCCGTCACAATCTCACCATCGCGAATCTCACGGTTTTCCTTATCCGCCGTGATCTTTGCCGCTTCAATGCGCTGCACGCAGTAGCTGCACTTCTCCATCACGCCGCGCGAGCGAACCGATACGTCCGGATTGCGCATGAACTTCAGGCTCTCCGCATCCCAATCCCCGTACAGCAGGAAGTTGAACCGCCGCACCTTATACGGGCAGTTGTTCGAGCAGTACCTCGTTCCCACGCACCGGTTGTAGACCATCGCGTTCAGACCTTCCGGTGTATGCACCGTCGCACCCACCGGGCAGACCTGCTCGCAACCTGCGTTTTCGCAATGCTGGCAGGCCATCGGCTGAAAGTGCGCCTTGGGCGCGTGCAGGTCGCCTTCAAAGTAGGTGTCGATGCGGAGCCACTGCATATTGCGCCCGACCTTCACCTGCTCGCGGCCCACCACCGGAATATTGTTCTCCGCATAGCAGCTCACAATGCAGGCATTGCAGCCAACGCAGCTGTTCAGGTCGATCGCCATGCCCCACGCATTCTGAATCTTCAGCGTCGAGGGGTCCTTCTCGTCGTACTTCCACGCATCCGGGAAGAACGAGTTGTCATGCGGCACCTTCTCACCCTGCGGCGAGTACCCAACCTTGTCGATCAGCGTCCCGCTCGCGCCACCCTCATGCGCAAAGTTCGGATTCTTCTTGACCTCCGCAACCGTCGCATAGCGAATGATCGAACGCTCCATCGCCTCATGGCCCGCGAGCGAATAGACGCCCTCTTTATCCGACAGCGGCTTCTCCAGATCATGCTGCGCAAAGCTGCCGCGATGCTCGATGTTGTGCACCTTCGTGATGCAAAGATCGAAGGTCCCAGGCACCTTCACCGCCGTCACGCCCGCAACAAACAGCGGCGCATCCGACCTGCGAATCTGATACGCATCAAACCCGACGCCCTGGGCCACGCGACCCGCCTGCACGCCGCGGCCAAATCCAAGATGAACCGTAATTACGCCGTCCGGATGGCCCGGCGCCATCAACGCCGGCGCAATAAACTCACGGCCATCGAACGAGACCTTCACCGGGTCGTTCTGCTCGAGCTTCAGATCGGCCATCGTCCCCATACTCATGATCGCCGCGTTGTCCCAGCTCAGGTTCGTCACCTGCTTCGGCAACTCCTGCATCCAGCCAACGTTCGAGAATCGGCCATCATATATAGAGGGATCAGGCCGGAACGAAACCTCAAGCCCGCTCGAAGCCGTCGTCGGAACGGGGAACGAAGCCACCGCGCTCTTACCCGCGCCACCAGCCTTCGCCGTAAACGCCGTGCCCTCAACCCAACCATCGTGCAGCGCCTTGCGCCATCCAGCAGCAAAGTCGCCCTTGATATAGTTTCGTGCGTTCGCCTGCACTACGCTGTACGCCGATATCTGCGAATTCTCCAGCATGGTCTGGAACACATCAAACGCGCTCTTGCCGCCATACAGCGGTTCGATCATCGGCTGAATGATCGAAATCGTTCCGTCATACGCCCGCGCATCCGACCAGCTCTCGAGATAGTGCGCCTTGTTGATGTGCCAGTTCGCAATCGCTCCTGTCTCATCCACATGCGAGCCCAGAGCCACCGTCACCGGAATCTTCGCGAACGCGGTCGGAAACTGCAGATCGCTCGGCGCCGTGTAGATCGGGTTCACACCCAGAATCACCAGCCACTGCACCTTGCCCGTGTTCATCTCCGCAACCAGCGACTTCAGGTCAGCCACCTGCTCGCTCGGCATCGGATTCACCGTCTCGGTATAGATGACCGTCTTGCCAATCGCGCCCAGTGCAGAGTTCAGCGCATAGGCCGCAGCATGAACCGCCGGCGAAGCCTGCTCGCCCGGAATCACGACACACTTGCCACCTGCAGCCTTCAAATCGCTGCTTAACGCAGTAAAGAACTTCTGCGCATCGCCGTTCGTGCCCTGAGGGGCCGTACCATTGACCAGTGCCGTAGCAAATCCCGCAATCTCACTCGGCTTCAACGCCAGCCGATGATCCGCCTTGAACCCAGTCACCGTTGGCATCGTCTCGACGACGTACATCCGGTTCATCGTCTTGCCTTCTTCGTACCGCCGCCTCTCGCCATATCCAGCCGCAATTGGCAGGAACCCCGGGTGAGCAATTCCACCCAGGAAATCCGCATCGAGCGAAAGAATGACGTCCGCCTCTTCCAGCTTGTACTGCGCATCGGTATAGCTGCCGAACGCCGCCTTTGACGCCGCGCGCGAAGAATCCTGGTTCACCGGCTCCCACTGGATCAGCTTCGCATTGGGATACGCCGCCTGCACCTGCTTCCACTGCGCTGCCAGCGACGGGGACGTAATCGTCTCGCTCAGGAAATAAATCCCCTGGCCGCCATTCGTCTTCTTTGCCGCAGTCGAAAACGCCTCCTGAAACTCACCCCAGCCCGAAACCTCGCCGCGATGCAGCACATGCTGCGAGCGATCAGGATCGTACAAATCCAGCAGCGTCGCCTGCGTAAACGCATCCGACTTGCCCTTCGACATCGGATGTTCCGGGTTGCCATCCACCTTGATCGGCCGGAACGAATCCGACTTCACCAGCACCGGAATGGCGCCCGTCGGGAAGGGATAAGCCGTAGCAAAGTACATCGGTTTACCGATGATCAGGTCCTCAGGCTGCTTCACATACGGAAAGATCGGCTCATCCGGCTGCTTCGTGCAGCCCGCAAGCCCAGCCAGCGTCAGCGAAGCGCCCATCACCTTCAAAAAGCCGCGCCGGCTCACCGAATCAACCCATTCGTTCGCGCCCGACTGTCGCGGAAACTCCTCGCGCATCAGCTCGTGAAACGCCGGCGTCTCAGCCAGCTCATCCAGGTTCTTCCAGAAGCGCCGTCCGGTCTTGCCGTCCAGCTTGGCGCGAACCTCCGCCAGCGTCATCTTAGCCGGAGCGATCGTGTCAATCACTACGGGTTGTCCTGCCGGTGCTTTCATCTCAGCCATCGTCTCTTCTGTTCCAATCCCAGTCGTCTTCATCATCGGTGGCACGTCTCGCAGCTCGACAGCTGCTGCGGATTGCGGATGTGGTACTGCGCAGTTAGATACTTGCCCAGATCCATCTGGTTCGTGAACTTCTCATAGCTGGCCGGCATCGTGATCCCCAGCGGCGGCACATCGCTCGCCGTCGGCCCATGTGCCGTGGCCGAGATCTGCATCATCGCCACCTCAGGCGGCTTGCCCGAGGGATCGGTCGTCGTGCAGCTCACACTCTGCGCCGTGGGGCTCAGACTCGCCCTTCACCGCACTCGTGCACCACACCGGCTTGTCGTTCGAGGGGCCCGCCCACGCCATGTTGTAAATCTCGCTCGTCGGCCGCAGGTTCACCGCTGGATTGCGATGGCAGTTCAAACACCACTCCATCTGCAGCGTGTTCTCCTGATACATCAACGGCATCTCATCCACGCGCCCATGACAGCTCGCGCACCCAATGCCTTTATTCACGTGAATCTCGTGATTGAAATAAACGTAATCCGGAAGATCATGCACGCGGATCCACTGGATCGAAGCGCCTGTCGCCCAGCTCTGCCGCACCGGCTCCAGCAAATCGGCGTTCGTCCATATCTGCGCATGGCAATTGATGCAGGTCTTGGTCGGCGGAATGCCCGCATACGCTGCCTTCTCCACCTGCGTGTGGCAGTACTGACACTGCAGTCCAAGCCCCTCGACGTGGTGCTTATGGCTGAACGGTACCGGCTGGTCCGGCCGCTGTCCCTGCCGCGTCACCCACGGCGATCGCTGCAAATTGTCAAGCGTTACGCCGAGCGCGATGACGATCACTCCTGTTAATACCAGGCTGAATCGAGCCAGCGCGTTCGAACTGCGGTCAAAAACTTGCGCCATGAGTGCGTTCCTGCTTCCTCTGCATTACCTTCGGCTAGGGGTTGAGAAGTTGCTGTCGATGGTTGGTCATTCCTGCTGGTTCGTTGCCGGGCGTTCCGCGGCCGGCGGTTGGGGAGTCCGCGTTGGTCTGCCCGTGATTTTCGTCTCTAATAAACTTCGAGTATAGCAGCGGAAAACTGCGAACTAAACCACACGCTACCACTCGCAACTGTTTTTTTACCTGCAACATCCGATTATCGAACTCAATGGCAAGCGACCTGCACAACATCTCGTGCACCCGCTCTCCGCTTGCCCAAATCACCACTACATCTACCCTGCCGCATAGGTATCGCACTTGTAAATGCAAACCAATCTAGTCCGAATTCTCCAGCACACGCAAGACAATCTCCCACTCCTGCGATACCGTCAAATCATGCCGCGTCCGCTCAGCAGCCCACGCCCTCCTCGCTATGATGCCGCAAAAGCCATCTCGGATCTATCCTCCGCCGATCCCAAACTCGGCAAGCTCATCGAACGTGCCGGCCCCTTCACCATGCGCGTAGCCAGCGCCCAATCCCCCTTTGAAGCCCTCGTCGAATCCATCATCTACCAGCAACTCCACGGCAAAGCCGCCGCCACCATCCATCGCCGCATGATTGAATCCTTCGCCCCCGCCATGACGCTCGAAGCCGCAGGCACCGGAGCCCACCCCACCCCGCAGCAGCTCCTCGACTGCCCTAACGAACAGCTCCGCGCCGCCGGCCTCTCCAAAAACAAGATGCTCGCGCTCCGCGACCTCGCCGCCAAAACCATCGACGGCACCGTCCCCGATCTCGCCCACATCCGTCGCATGTCCGACGAAGCCATCATCGAACACCTCACCCAGGTCCGAGGCATCGGCCGCTGGACCGTAGAAATGCTGCTCATCTTCCGCCTCGGCCGCCCCAACGTCCTCCCCGTCGACGACTACGGCGTCCGCAAAGGCTTCGCCCTCACCTTCGGCAAACTCAAACCCACCGACAAGGTCACCCCCATGGACCTCCCCAAACCCGACGTAATGCAACGCCGCGCAAAAAAATGGCAACCCTGGTGCTCCGTAGCCAGCTGGTATCTATGGCGAGCCTGCGACCTCGCCAGCAACAAACTCCCATCAGTCTAAGATCAAAATCTATGCTCAAAAATTCAACCCACGAAATACAGCTCGGGTGCCCCATCCTTCGCAGTCTCATCGCGAAGGGTCGGATGTAAGCTAACCATGCTTCACGTAGTTTGGTTGCGAACCAACGTGGAGAAGAGTAGATCTAAGCTGTTCGCACAGCGACTCCCACCGGCCTCAAGTGTTATCCAAAGCGCTAGTGCTACCCAAAGCGTTATAGACAGACAAAAAAATGCGCCGCTCCATCACCTCCCTCCTCCTCCTCCTCATCACCATCCCCATCGGCCTGGCCGTTCGTTTCCTCCCCCTCCATCTCCCCTGGTTCCTCTACAAATACCTCGGCTCCACTCTCTGGGCCGTCGCCCTCTACTGGTTCCTCGCCGCACTCCTCCCAAAACTCCGCCCGCCATCCATCGCAACAATCGCCATCACCATCGCCACCCTGCTCGAACTCAGCCGCCTCATCCCCATCGCTCCCATCGACGCCTTCCGCCAAACCCTCGCCGGAAGCATCCTCCTCGGCCGCTACTTCTCCCTCAAAAACATCGTCGCCTACATCCTCGCCATCACCCTCACCGCCACACTCGACCACCGCTTCCTCGCGCGCCGGCGACAAAATCCTCGCATCTCCAGCACATAGCCGAAATTCCCACACCTCCGCACACCCAACCCCACCACCCGCGATACTCTCTAACTAGGTACTTATGGCCAAACCTCGCGCCGCGAAGTCCCCTAAGCCGCAAGCAGCAGCCGAAGCCCCCCGCTTCGTCTGCATCCACGGCCACTTCTACCAGCCCCCCCGCGAAAACCCCTGGCTCGAAACCGTCGAGGTCCAGGACTCCGCCGCTCCCTACCACGACTGGAACGACCGCATCACCGCCGAGTGTTACGCCCCCAACGGAGCCTCCCGCATCACCAACAAGCAGGACGAAATCATCCGCATCATGAACAACTACGCGCGGATCAGCTATAACTTCGGCCCCACCCTCCTCAGCTGGCTCCACGACAAAGCCCCCCGCACCTACCGCATGATCATCGACGCCGACAAGTTCAGCGCCCAGCGCTACAGCGGACACGGCTCCGCCATGGCCCAGGTCTACAACCACCTCATCATGCCGCTCGCGAACAAGCGCGACGCCCTCACCCAGATCCGCTGGGGCATCGCCGACTTCGAGTTCCGCTACGGCCGCAAACCCGAAGGCATGTGGCTCGCTGAAACCGCCGTCAACCGCACCGTCCTCGACCTCATGGCCCAGGAGGGCATCAAGTTCACCGTCCTCGCCCCCGCACAATGCGCCCGCGTAAGAAAGATCGCCTCAAACTCATCGAGCGTCGGATCAGATCCATCGAGCATCGCCGACCCACCGAGCATCGACGCCTCTTTGTTGTCATCCCGCAGTGCAGCGGAGGGATCTGCTTCTTCTATATCCGCCGTTCTATCCACCGAAGCCATCGAAGCCGAAGAAAACTTCTGGACCGAAACTCCCAACGCCACCGTAGATCCCACCCACCCTTACCTCATCCGCCTCGACGAGGGCCGCTCCATCGCCGTCTTCTTCTACGACGGCCCAAGCTCCCGCGCCATCGCCTTCGAAGGCCTGCTCAACAGCGGTGACAACTTCGCCAATCGCCTGCTCGCCGGCTTCCGCAACAACTCACCCAGCGACAACGGCACTGCACAAATCTCCCACGTCGCCACCGACGGCGAAAGCTACGGCCACCATCACAAGCACGGCGAGATGGCCCTCTCCTACGCCATGCACACCATCGAAGACGGCAACCAGGCCAGCCTCACCAACTACGGCGAGTTCCTCGAAAAATTCCCTCCCACGTGGGAGGCCGAAGTCGTCGAGGACACCTCGTGGTCCTGCGCTCACGGCGTCGAACGCTGGCGTTCCAACTGCGGGTGCAACGGAGGCAAGCCCGGCTGGAATCAGATGTGGCGCGCCCCACTCCGCGAAGCCCTCGACTACCTCCGCGACGCCACCGCTCCTCTTGCCGAACAACTCGCCCAGCCTCTTCTCAAAGACCTCTGGGCCGCCCGCGACGCCTACATCAACGTCATCCTCGACCGCTCCCCCGCCTCCATCCTCAACTTTTTCGCCCAGCACGCCGCCCGCCCGCTCACCGAAAACGAACGCATCGCCGCGCTCGAACTCCTCGAGCTCGAACGCCACACTCAGCTCATGTACACCTCCTGCGGCTGGTTCTTCGACGAGATCTCAGGCATCGAGACAGTGCAGATCATCGCCTACGCGGGTCGCGTCCTCCAGCTCGCAGTCAAACTCTTCGGCCAGCCCGGCGTCGAACTCGAAAAAAACTTCCTCAACATCCTAGCGAAGGCCAAAAGCAATGTACCCGAGATGGGCGACGGGGCCGAGATCTACCACCGCTACATCAACAGCATGCAGATCGGTCTCGAGCAGGTCGGCGCCCACTACGCCATCAGCTCCATCTTCCGCGCCTACCCCGAACACGGCGAGCTCTTCTGCTTCGACGTCCATCGCGAATCCCAGGAGGTCTTCAGCTCCGGCCGCGGCCGCGTCGCCGTCGGTCGCGCTCTCGTCTACTCCCGCATCACCGAAGAGGCCGAGGACATCTGCTTCGCCGTCCTTCATCTCGGTGACCAGAACCTCTCCGCTGCCGTCAAGCGTTACAACGCCCAGGACCCCGCCGAAGTCTCCGCCTTCAGCACCTTTGTAACCGAGATCGGCACAGCCATCCGCCGCGCCAATCTACCCGAGGTCATCCGCCTCATCGACCGCTTCTTCGGCCAGGACGCAGCCCCCGGTCAATCCCCGATCGCCTACTCCCTCACCTCGCTCTTCGCCGACGAGCAGCACCGCATCCTCAACACCATCCTCAACCAGACCATCTCCGAGATGGAGGACTCCCTCCGAAAAATCTACGAGGACCACGCCTCCCTCCTGCACTTCCTCACCGAAACCGGCATGTCCGCGCCACCCGCCCTCGCCTCCGCCGCCCGCTTCGCCATCAACGCCAGCCTCCGCCGCGCCATCGAAGCCGACAACTTCGACACAGCCGAAATCGAAACCCTCCTCGCCCGGGCCGACGCCGATCAAATCCAACTCGACACCCAGCTCCTCGGCTTCACCGCCGGCCAGCGTATGAAACGAGCCATGGTCCGCCTCGAGGCCTCCGCCGCCGGCGACCCCTCGGCTTCGGGCGCTCTCGCCACCGCACTCGTCATCGCCGAAACCATCGACAGAATGCCCTTCGAAGTAAACCTCTGGCAGGCCCAGAACATCTGGAACGACCTCCTCCGTCGCAGCGACACCAACTACTGGACCGCCGAATGGAAAGATGACTTCAAAAATCTCGGTCGCGCCATGAACATCTCCGTCGACGAGCTCGTCATCGAAGAAGGCGTCAGCGCCTTCTAGCCTCTATTCTGAAGGGCTGCTGCGGTTGCTGTTGCCGCTGTTCTTGCCTCTGGTTGTCATCCCCGAAGAGCCTGCCCTGAGGGAAGTCAAATGGGGGATCCGCTGTTGTCGTAATCCCATCTCGGCCCGCCGCAACCGAACGGGTGCCCCATCCTTCGCAGTCCCATCGCGAAGGGTGGGATGCAAGCCGCCAGCCAGCCACCAGGCTTTTGCTCTTGCCTTCGCTCTTCTCGCTATCATCTCCGAAGAGGGATCTGTTGTTGGTGTCGCTGACCTTCAAGTCCACCACAGCACTGTCACGTTTGACAGCTTCGCAAAACTCCATCCGGGGCCATACTCCAGAGGAGAGGAGTTCCCATGAACCCAGCCAGCACAAACATCTCGTCAGCCGGCAGCACACCACCTCACCTCAAACAGAGCGCCCTCCTGCTAGCCGCGGCAATCTTCATCTCCCTGGTTCCTTCCTCAGCAAACGGTCAGGCCGCCGGCGGCGATCTGCAGGCGAAGGTAGCGGCCATCAAACAATCAGTGGCCGAAAACCAGCAGAAGCTCCACAAATACCAGTGGATGGAAACCACCCAGCTCACGCTCAACGGCGACGCCAAACCCCCCACGCAGTCCATGTGCCAGTACGGCCCCAACGGAACCGTCCAGAAGACCCCGATGGGTCCTCCTCCGGCACCCCCCAGCGGTGGCAGAATGAAAGAAAGAATCATCGAAAAGAAGAAAGCGGAGATGAAGGACTACATGGGACAGGTCAAAACCCTGCTTGCCCAGTACGTGCCGCCCAATCCCCAAAAAATGCAGCAGGCCCTCCAGGCTGGCAAAGCCTCACTCAGCCCTTCGCCAGACTCCGGCACCACAAGCATCGTCTTTAAGGACTACTCCCTCCCAGGCGATCAGATGACCCTCACCTTCAACACAGCGGCAAAGAAGATCAGCGCGATCAACGTCAACACCTACATGGACAACCCCCAGGACGCGGTCACCCTCGCCGTAAAGTTCGCCAGCCTGCCCGACTCCACCAACTACGTCCAGCAGTCCGTCCTCAACGCCACAGCCAAGAAACTCGTAGTCACGACTACCAATGCGAACTACCAGCCGCTCGCCGGCCAGTAAATAGCCGCACCCTCAAGTTGCCTTTCTTTGCCGTTTGCATTTGCTTTTCCTGTCATCCCCGCAGAGCCTGCTCTGAGCAGGGTCGAATACGGGATGTGCTGTTGTCGTGATCCCCTTTCTACCAGCCACAACAGAACGGGTGCCCCATCCTTCGCAGTCTCATCGCGAAGGGTGGGATGCAAAGCCGTCACCCAGCCACGAAGCACTGGCTCTTGCTTTTCATAACGCCTTTGCCTTTCTTGTTGTCATCCCCGCAGAGCCTGCCCTGAGCGAAGTCGAATGGGGATCTACTTTTCTCACGTCTTCCTTCGCGCACCTTTGCGTAACCCCTCGCGTCCTCTGCGTAAGCCCGCAGAACTAACAGAACGGGGCCACCTCAGCTCCGCCAATGCAGCTCCACCGGCCCACTCAAAGGATGCTCCCCAGTCCCCTTCAGCCGCGCCTGTTTCAGCGCAAAATACCACTTCGCCGGCTTGTCGGCATCGTCGATCAACATCAGCCCGGGATTAAATCTCAACCCCTCCGCCTGCTCAATCATCGTCTGCTGATCCTGCCGGACAAACCGTGCTCCAAAAAACGTAGCAATTGGAGTTACAAATGGGACCCAGTAAAAAACATTCCACGCCGAATACACATCAATCCGGCAAGTCGAAGCAGTCACCGGCGTCACCGTAGTCAAACTCGCAAACCACTTCTCCCCCGCGCGAATCGTCTCATACCGCCGGTTCGGCAGCACGAAATCGATCGTCGTCGTAATCGGCTCCCCATAAACTCCCAGCAGCTTATACGGCGCCGAATTCGCGCTCGGTGCATGCGACGACATCCGAAACCCCGCATTCCTCCCCTTGTTTTCCGGATCAGTCAGCGGCTCAAAGTGCTTCGACTTCTCATGAATGCTCGCCCTGCTCCGCCACCACCACGCCTGATGCACAAACGGCCCATGCGCCGGATCCATCAACCCGATAATCCCGTGGTCCACATTGCAAGGCAGCTCCGCCATCAGATGCGCACTACGAAACCGCCCCGAAAACTTAGGCACCTCCGGCACAGGCGGCAACTCCCCCACAACCCGCCCCGTCCCGGCCTCCGCCAGCCGCCCGCTGCCGGGCTCAGGAAGATACACCCACGCATACCCATCGCGCTCCTCACACGGAAACGCCCCGGCAAAAATCTTCGTCGGGTCCAGCGTCTCATAGCTCGTCAGCGAAGGAATCTCCTCACACCGCCCGCTGCATGGCTCAAACCGCCACCCGTGATATTTGCACGTCACGCTCTCGCCATCGAACCACCCCGCCGACAGCGGAATCCCCCGGTGCGGACAAAGATCCCGCATCGCAAACAGCTTCCCATCATTCTTCCGTCCCACCAGCAGAGGCACCCCCAGAAGCATCGCCTTCGCCGTCTTCTTCGCGCGCAACTCGCCCGTGCGCATAGCCGGATACCAATCCCCAAAGATCAGCTCCGTCGGCGGCCCCGACGACTCCGCAACTCGCACCAGCTCGCTCAAACCCAACTCCTCTTCTCAAAACGCAACAAACAACTCAGCCCTCCCATCATAGCCGTGCGCTCTCTCCACCCAGGCCTTCATTGATAGCACCCGTCCGCTCACGTAAACTCGGCTGATAGCTCGCCTTCCCTTCAACCATTCGTTCTTTTGAAGGGGCGCGATTTTAGTCGCGCCATAAATCCCTCGTCGAGGTGCGGCTTTTAGCCGCCGAGAGAATCTCTCCGCTACGACCAGACTGCACAGCAATGCAAACCGCACCCACCCAACCCGCAATCAAGCGCAACCGCCTCATCCTCATCGCCCTCTGGTTCCTCTTCTATTCCAGCCTCGCCCTCCTCACTCCCCCACTCCTCGACGACGCCGACTCCGTCCACGCCGAAGTCTCCCGCGAGATGCTCCTCCGCAACGACTGGGTCACCCTCTACGCCAACGGCATCCGCTACCTCGAAAAAGCCCCTCTCCTCTACTGGTCCATGGCCACCAGCTTCAAACTCTTCGGCGTCCACACCCCCAGCGCCCGCCTTCCCCTCGCCTTCACCGTCCTCGCTCTCACTCTCATCCTCGAAGCCTTCGCCCGCCGCGCCTTCGCCAGCACCCGCGCCGGCCTCTACGCCGGCCTCCTCCTCCTCTCCAGCTTCGGCATCTTCATCTTCACCCGCATCATCATCCCCGACGCCATCGTCTGCCTCTGGCTCACCGCCGCCCTCTACTGCTACTGGCTCACCGAGGCCGATCAAGCCCAGCAAGACCATCCTTCACCCAGCCAAAAACGCTCGGGTGCCCCATCCTTCGCGGCCCCATCGCGAAGGGTGGGAACGATACCGTCAAAGGGCCGTGCCAACCCACTCCTCTGCTGGATCTTCGCCGCCTGCTGCGCCCTCAACGTCCTCACCAAAGGCCTCATCGGCATCGTCTTCCCCATCCTCATCGTCCTCGCCCACCTCGCACTCACCCGCCGCAACCTCCGCGCCGTCCTTACCCGCATCCAGCAACTCCACCCCTTCTCCAGCACCATCGTCTTCCTCGCCATCGCCGCGCCCTGGCACCTCTTCATCGCCCTCGCCAACCCCACCGAAGGCAATCCCGGCAACCTCACCTTCACCCACGGCCACTGGTCCGTCCCTCTTCCCACCGACGGCAACGTCCACGGCTGGCTCTGGTTCTACTTCGTCAACGAGCACCTCCTCCGCTACCTCAACCTCCGCGTCCCCCGCGACTACGACACCGTCCCCCTTTACCTCTTCTGGGGACTTCTCCTCCTCTGGCTCATGCCCTGGAGCGCCTACCTCCTCCGCGCCCTCCGCGCCGTGCCCTGGCGAAAATCCTTCCGCCCACTCGTCTCCATCCGCACCCTCACCTCAACCGAGAGCGCCCGCCTCCTCCTCGGTCTCTGGGCAGCCATCCCGCTCCTCTTCTTCTCGCTCTCCACACGCCAGGAGTACTACGTTCTCCCATCCCTTCCACCGCTCATCCTTCTCATCGCCGCCTGGCTCAACGACGAAGTCGACGAAGCCGAATCCTTCACCGTCCCCAACCCTCTCACCCGAGCCGGCCAGCGCATCTCCGTCGTCCTCTTTACCCTCGGCTCCATCGCGGCCCTCATCGCAGGCTTCCTCGTCATCCATGCACATCCCGTAGAAGGCACCGATCTAGCCACCCTCCTCAAACAAAACCCCAGCGACTACGCCCTCTCCTTCGGCCACTTCCTGGATCTCAACATCCGGGCCATGTCCGCTTTTCACGATCCCCTCCTCATCGCCGCGATCGCCTTCTTCCTCGGCACCTTCGGCAACTGGCTCGGCCGCGCTCACTACAAACCCCACATCGCCAACCTCTGGCTCGCCGGCGCAACCTTCGCCTTCCTGCTCGCCGCCCACATCGGCCTGCAGATCTTCTCCCCCATCCTCACCTCGCGCCAGCTCGCCGCCGCCATCGCACCCGTGCTCAAACCCGACGACCTCATCGTCATCAACGGCGAATACGAAAGCGCCAGCTCCCTCGGCTTCTATCTCCATCGCCCCGACAACAATGCGGCACCCCTCCACATCCTCAACGGCCGCAGCTCCAACCTCTGGTACGGCAGCTTTTTCCCAGACGCCCCCGACATCTTCGAGGACAATGTCTCCCTCAGCCTCAAGTGGACTGATCGCCGTCGCGTCTTTCTCTGGCAGGATCTCAGCCAACCCGTCCCCAGCCTGCCCGGCAAAACCTATTTCATCGCTCAGAGCGGAGGCAAAGAGATCCTCAGCAATCAGCCCAATCCTTACTGACACGAAGCCGGATACGCATTCAAATCGAACCGTCTTGCATGCAAACAGAAAGGGAGAGCCTCAACAGGCTCTCCCTTCCATCAATTGATCGTATTTTATTTGTCTGCTTAATCCGTCTTCCACACAAACAGAAACTCATCGTTGCTCGACGTCGCCAGGTTGATCTTTTTCTGGCTCGCAGCTCTGGTTAGAGCAGACCGGATGTTCTGCTTGGAATCTGGCAGCTGAGCAAGCGGAATCTTTAGCGCCGCTCCAGGATCCAGACGCGCAATATCACTCAACAATTGAGTAACGATCTCTTTGTGCTTGCCGTCGCGGCCCTTCGGAACGTTGACTTGGAGAATTGATTCGAATTTCATTGCTTCATTTGTTATTTCGCTGTCGCCCATGGTTCCTCCTTGCCAGAACCCTGGCTAAGTTGACCTGATACTAACGTGACGCTAACGCAATACTAATATGACGCAGATTACTCTTGTCAAGTTGTAAATGCTTAAATAAAAATCTTCTGATCTAGGGCTCAGCTAAACTCACGGTATGTGAATAGTTCAAAAAGAGTTAACCCGTATCGACAAGACTGGCCTACTGTGGAAATCAGAGGTACCAGATCATGAGCGCCAGACTGAAATACGACATTGTCCCGGTCAGCGAAGTTCCCAAAGAAGATGCTATCGTCGTCCGCGCAAAACCTATGGTGCTCATCGTCGACGATGAAAAGGTCATCGCGGACACTCTGTCCATCATCCTCGCCAAAAGCGGCTTCACCACAATGACCGCCTATGACGGCGCCTCCGCGTTGAATCTCGCAAAACAATCATCGCCCGACCTCCTCATCTCCGACGTCGTTATGCCCGGAATGACCGGCATCGATCTCGCCATCACAATGAAGCACACCATCCCAACGTGCAAAGTTCTCCTGTTCTCCGGTCAGGCCGCCACCGTCGATCTGCTCGAGGAAGCGCGCCGTCTGGGCCACGACTTCACCACCCTCACCAAGCCGGTTCACCCAACCGACATGCTGCGACGCATCTCCGAATGCCTGGGAACGTCAGACTCACAGCCCGTTCAAGCCGCACGGCACAGCACCCAGACGATGTCCTACGTCACAAACTAATCTCGATCAACCCCACCCCACTCAGCCACAAACGCACGGGTGCCCCATCCTTCGCGGTCCCATCGCGAAGGGTGGGAAACAATGATCTCCACCAGGGACCATTCACCACCCAACCCGCCATTTCGACCGAAGCCGCTCACGCCATCACCGCGGACTGAAAGTCCGCGCCACCCTAGCCTGGGGCAACGCCCCAGCTGATAATCGCTAAACCTCAGCAGGCTGAAGCCCCGCGCTAAATGCCTGATCCGCAACTAGCAACTGCATGAATCTAAATCGGAAATATTTTTCTTTTCCCATTTTCCGCCCAAAAAACGCGTGTCAAGCCCCGAAACCACCTAACTCCCTCAAACGAAACAACATCGAGTTGGCGTATGAGTTCCCTCAACACGCTATACTTAAAACAGTAGAGAAAAAAGCAGAGCCCCGGCCAAAAGCCGGGGCTAACTCATTTGATCAGACGAATTTAGGAACAGCCCTTTGTTATGACGATTTTGGCGACCATTCCAAACAGTAAACCATTGAATACAGGAGATTTACCCATCGGATATAACGGGGGGTACCCCCCGGGCAACAGGCGATATTCGCCCATCTCGCAGCCGGAAAAGCTCACCCCGCCACACCACCGTATCGCCGGCAAAGCTCCAGGCCCAAAACCACAACCCGAAAAAGTCCCGCAACGGCAGCAGCCACAGATCGCGCAGCACCTGTCCGTCCCGCAACACCCCCACTCCCACCGACAACGCCACCGCGACCCGCGCCAGCGCCACCACGCTCAGCAACGAGAAACTCCACAGCGCAAAGCCGCTGGCCACGCACGTCATCATCGCCCAGGGCAAAGCATACGTAATCCCCAGCCCCAGATACCCCAGCTTGCGCGAGTCCCGCGTCGACCGCGCCCATCGCAGCTGATGATCCCGAAAACCACGAAATCCGTACGCAGGCACCGTCGTCTCCACCACCTCACCGCACAACTCCACCCGATAACCCGCCTTCGCAATCCGCTCGCCCATCTCGTAATCGTCCGCGAGATACTCCACCAGCGGCTCCAGACCGCCGGCCTTCGCCAGCGCAAACTTGCTCATCGCCAGCGTAGACCCAAGACCAAAGCGAATCCCGCGCTCAAGCCATCGCGCCGCCAGCACACCGGGAATGAAATCCGTCGAGATCCCCAGCGCCTCCAGCCGCGACCAGACCGTCATCGCCGGCCGCGCCTCCGCCGTCCTGCCAACGTACGGCGCCGTCACCATGCCCACATGCGGATCGGAAAAACACTCCATCACCCGCGTAAGATAGTGGGGAGAAACAAAAATATCGCTGTCGTTGATAATCACATGGTCGTACCGCGCCTCGCGCAGCATCTGCACCAGATTGCTCACCTTGCCCGACGTTCCCAGCCGCTCTCGGCACTCAACCAGCCGTATCGCACAAGCAGGAAACTCGGCACTCAGCCGCTCGATCTCGCCCACAGCAGGATCATCAAGGCTGCTCACACCGAAGATGATCTCGAAGCTGCCGGCATATTGCTGCCGGCAATGGCTCACCAGCCCCGCATACATGTGCGGGTCCACACCCTTCACCGGTTTCAGAATCGTGACATCGGGCGCAAAGTCACCATTGAATTTTCTTCTGCGCCAGAAATGAACAAAGCTTCGCGCTCCCCACAGCGCCAGCACCAGATAAGCCAGCCCAGCAAGAGTCAGCAGCGTTGTAATCGCCTCAATCGCTGTGGCCATTCGACTAGTTTATCAACCGGCGCAGTCGCCTCTCGCATTCAGCTCTTCACTCATAGCGAAGCGCATCGATCGGATTCAGGTTCGCCGCCTTCCATGCCGGATAGATCCCGAACAACAGCCCGATCCCGCACGAACTGAGAAATGCGACCGCCATCCAGACAGGAGACAGCAACGAAGCAAACACCAGGCGTATCGCAAGCGCGATCGCGCTCCCGAAAAACACGCCGATGAAGCCCCCGACAGCGCAAAGCGTGATCGCCTCCAGCGTGAACTGCGCCAGAATCGTCTGCTTCGACGCGCCGATCGCTTTCCTCACGCCAATCTCGCGCGTTCGCTCCGTCACACTGACCAGCATGATATTCATCACACCAACTCCGCCCACCAGCAGCCCCACTGCGGAAAGCGAAAGCATCAGCCCGAAAAGCCCGAACGTAATCTGGTCCCAAAGCCGCGTCAGCGAATCGGTGCCGAAGATCGCGAAGTTGTCCGGCGCGTCGTTCTTCACTTTTCGCCTGCGCCGCAGCAGCTCCTGCAACTCGTCCTGCACCAGTTGCTTGTTCTTCTGGTCGTCGAACTTCAGGCTGATCCAGTAATCCAGCACCTCCGGATGGATCTTGTGGAACGTCGTCACAGGAAAGAACGCCTTATTGTCGTCCGGGTTTTTCCCTCCCCCAAACGCCTGCTTCTGCTTGTCCATCACGCCAACCACAGTAAACACCATGCCCGCGATGGTCACGTCCTGGCCTATCGCACTCGTCATGCCGAACAGTTCGTCCGCCGTATCGTTCCCCAGAACCACAACGTTCGCCGCCCGCTCTACATCGTTATCGGAGAAGAACCGGCCATCCTTCACGTTGAGGTCATACACATCCTTCACACTCGCCGTGTCTCCCTCAAGAACCGTCCCCTCCATCTTCTTGGTCCCATACTTCACCGCCACGCTGCCCTGCTGCCCCGTATTGTCCCGCCACTGCAATCCCGGCGACACCGCCACAACATGTGGCAGATCCTTCATCGCCATCGCATCCTCGTAAGTCATCTGCTTCCGGGTCAGCATCTCCGTAGTGGGCCGTGCCCCGATCACCGGAAAGCGAAAGACCCAGATCACATTGGTCCCCAGCGACTCCACCAGGCTCGAAACGTTATTGTTCAGTCCGTTGACTACAGACGAAATGATGATCACCGTCATTACGCCGATCACAATGCCAAGGATCGTCAAACCGCTGCGCAGCTTATTGGTCCGCAACGTGTCCAACGCCATCTTGATGGTCTCTTTTGTATCGACGATCCGCATAATCAGCCTTCCTGAACAGTCTTCCTAATCCGCCCTCAACGCCACGATCGGATCCAGCATTGCAGCCTTGCGCGCCGGATATACACCGAAGAAGACGCCAGTCGAAGTGGCCATCAGCAAACCTACAAGCACGCTCCAGAATGCGACGGTAGATGGGAATCCAGCCACAATCGTCACTACCTGAGCAACCACGATCCCGCCGACCACACCAAAGAATCCGCCCACCAGCGCCATCGTTCCCGACTCGATCAGAAACTGGATCAGGATGTCGCGCGGTCGCGCACCGAGAGCCTTGCGAATGCCGATCTCGCGGGTGCGCTCCGTCACACTGACCAGCATGATGTTCATGATGACGATTCCTCCGACAACCAGAGAGATCAACGCAATCCCGCCCGCCACCGCTCCAAACGAGTTCGTAATCGTGCTGAAGAACCCGACAAGAGTGTTATTCGTGTCCAACTCGAACGAGTCGGGCTGACCCGGAGCATCATGCCTGTGGGACCGTACCAACACCCTCACCTCATCTGCGGTGCTGTCCAGAACCTTCCCCGCCGAACCGGCCTTGATGTAAACCGTCAACGTCTTTGCCGTGCCATAGGTCTTCTGGTAAGCCGTAAGCGGCACCCCGACCCAGTTGTCCTGACTCTGGCCAAAGGTGCTGCCCTGTTTCTCGCCGACTCCGATAACCGTGTACGGAATGCCATCGACTCGCAACTCCTGCCCGATGGGATTGACCCCTGCGAACAAATGGTCTTGAACGTCGGTTCCGATAATGGCGACATGCGAAGCATGCTCCTCATCGATGTCCGTAAAGCCGCGCCCCTGTTCGATATTCAGGTTTTGCAGCAATAGCATCTGCGACGTGTAGCCGCGGATGCGAGTGTCAGTCACCGATTCGGTTCCCCGCACGACCTTGGCAGTTGTGGACTGCATTGCGCCTATTCCGACGCAGTGCTGGCAATTCTCTTTGATGTACTGATAGTCGGGGAACAGAATGTTCTTACGCTTCTGATAACGCTGGTAGGCCTCTGAGCTCGTAATGATGTTAGGCATCTTGGAAACCGTGAACACGTCCGCGCCGTAGTTGGAGAACTTGGTGGTAACGTACGTGTTCGCGCCGTTGACCAGCGTAACTACCGCGATCACGCTTGTCACGCCGATGACGACACCCAGTAGCGTCAGCACAGAACGCAACTTGTTCGCCCACAAGGACAGCAGCGCGATCTTTACGGCCTCTTTGAATTCCATTGCTTTGTCGTCCCTGGGATTCCCTTGAGACTACCAGTCGCAGGCCCCGAAAGCGAGGCTCAACCTGCTGTTTCATACGCAATTAGACGGGGTTTTGTTCGCTCCGGTGGGATACACTTGTAACTGCAGGCGGCTGGATGATCGCTGCCGCCCGGGCCCTGGAGGCGTTGGGCGGGGGAGGAAAGTCCGAACTCCGCAGGGCAGTGTGCCGGATAACGTCCGGGACGGATGGTTCAAGCCATCTGGACGGCTAGTGCAACAGAGAACATACCGCCCTAAGTTGGTGATTTACTTCGGTAAATCCGCACGCGGCTTAGGGTAAGGGTGAAAAGGTGCGGTAAGAGCGCACCGCGCGGGCAGTAATGACCGCGGCAGGGTAAACCCCACACGGAGCAAGACCAAATAGGCAGGGATTTTGCCGCTTCTCTTCAGGCGGCAGGAGCGTATCGGCCCGATGCGCCCAGGCGAAGAGCTTGGCTGCACTTTCGAGTGCAGCGGCCGAAACCTGCGGGTAGGTTGCTGGAGCGCCGCAGTAATGCGTCGCCTAGAGGAATGATCGTCTAAAACAGAATTCGGCTTACGGGCCGCCTGCAAAAACCGAATGGCCCCGCGGATCGCAAACACGATCCCGGGGTCATCAAATTTTTACTTGAAATTCGACAACGGCACCCTGAAAATGATCCAGCGTCGCTGTATCCCATACCATCCAAGAGACATAGATTCCGTTCATCAACAAAATTGTGATGTCCAAGCCGCTTGATTCGAAGATCGGATCAGATCAACTGCCACTACTAACCTAACGAACAGAGCTCTTATGCCTACATCGAGCGAAGGGCCGATCTCCCTGGGGAATGCATCTTGCCGCGATACCGAGTCTTACTCGCCACACTGATCGTCTTTCTGCTCACAGCCTGCAGTAGCGGAAATCACACAACCCCGGCTCCGCCTGCGCCTGTTTTTACCAGCGCGGCAGTTACGCAAGCCGTTGAGGGATCGCCATACACCTATCAGGTCGCGGCAACTGGCACTGCGGTTACCTTCTCCTTGACCAGCGCAACCAACCGGCGCGACGCTCAGCGGAAATACGATCTCGTGGACACCCACGGCGGAGCAATCCCGGGTTTCGAACAGCTTCACCGTGACTGCGACCGCCTCAGGCGGAGCATCGGCGACACAATCCTGGGTGGTGACGCCATCCGGTACTATCCGCATCAGCCATATCGATACATTGTGGAATGAAACCGGCTCAACGGAGAGACCCTTCGATTGGAGTGTCATCAGCTCTTACGTTGCAGCGCTCGTACCGCAACCGGATGGCTCCTTCAAGTCACTCTCCGGAACCGCCGGCACGAATGGAACCTTCGAGATTCCCAACGTCCCCGCCGGATACTTCTGGTTGAAGCTCGGACCGCGCGACACATACTGGACAAGCAGCAGCACCTTCGATGTTGGCAACGACTTCTCTGTCCCAACCGCCAATCCCACTACTCCGACTTCTTCGACGACGCACATCAACTTCAGTTTCACCTCTTTGGACGCAACGGCCGCGAGCGGTCTGTTGCAATTCGATGCTCTCGAAGCGAGAGTGCCGCTCTATTCGGCTTCGACGAATCCAGGTTCCACCACATTCTTCGGAGGATTTGGGATTGGCAGCAACCTTGATTTTTCCGTGATAAAGAATGCGTTCGTGAGGCAGTATGAACCGACTTCCTTTGGGTCGGTGAACGGATACGTACTGGGCCCCGAGCTTACTCTGTCGAATCTGTCCTTAACCACCGGCGGACTCAATACGATCAGTGGAGCACTGAATCCCAAGGTTCCAGCATCGATTAACCTCAGCGTCAAAGGTTCCGCATGGGCGCCCCTGTTCGATCACATTGCGCCAACCGCGCCCACCATCGTGGGAGGCGGCTTCTACCTCTCCGTTCTGCCCTATATCTCCGCCGACGGCCCAAACGTATCGCTCTCAAACCCGATCGATCTTATCTGGACCGGGGGAAACTTCTCGGCCTTCCTCACATCCTCCTCCTGCTCGACGAATTCAACTGTCGCCACGTTTGCGCCTTTATCCACGAATCCGCCGTTGACAACATCCACAAATCCGCCTTTGACAACCGATGTGGAAGCCGGGACCGTGCAATATAGCGATCCATTCCCCACCACCTGGAGACGCACCTTCCGCGTTTGCCAGAGCGCTTCGGTGGCTGTTCCCCTGCCCGGAGGCACAACCCAGAGCATCAATTTGACCAATACCCAGACAACCTTGCTGCCAACCGCGACAGTCAAACCGCTGATTTCGCCGGTGCAGAACCCGAAGATCAACGGCGCCGACCTCTTCACTGCCGGCACAATCAACGGCACAGCTGTGACACTCAGTTGGGACCCACCCGCGATTGGCACACCGTTCGGCTATAACGTGGCCATCATGAGCCTGACGACTTCGCCATTGCCGAGTGGCACAGTCGCGTATTTCCCCTCAACAACGTTGGGCACGGCAAAGACCTCGATGACCATACCGCCGGATCTGCTGCGGTCCGGACAGACTTACTTATTTGTCATTTCATCGCGGGTTGACGGAAGGGCCAATATGGAGACGAGCCCGCACCGCTCTTCGCTTCCCGTTGCGAATGCTGACGTGATATCGGCACCGATAACCACCAGCACGGTTCAATCAAACTAGAAGAGGATACGAATACAAACTCATTGGCATTATTTTTATTTTTCGCGTTTTCAGCCCAAAAATCGCATGTCAAGCCCCAAGACCACATAACTACCACAAACCAAAGGAAATAGAGTTGCAGGTTAGTTCCACTCAATCCGCTATACTTAAAACAGAAGAAAAAACAAGCAAGCCCCGCAGGGAGACCTCCCCTTCGGGGCTAACTTGTTTGTTTGCCCAAATTTAGCGATAAGCCCTTTGTTATGACGATTTTGCAGGCACCACACCCGATAAACCGCTGATTCTAGGCGGTTTGTCGCCAGGTAGGGGGAGGGGGGTACCCCACCCTGAGTCCCGGTGCGCTCGGCATGAGCCGCAATCGCCCGGTTCATCTCCAGGCACTAGAATGCTAGCGGATGGCAGCCATGGCGGCGCGGAAGAGGAGTTCGAAGTCTTCGGCGGCTTCGGGGTTCTTGACGATGGCTGTCTCGATGGCTTTTTGCGCGACAGGACGAGGGTAGCCGAGGTTGACCAGGGCGGAGAGGGCGTCATCGCCCGCGGGACCGTGGTGCGGGCCTCCGGCGGTGGCAGGGATGGCCACGGCGAGATCGTCCAGCTTGTCCTTGAGTTCGAGAACGACGCGCTCGGAGGTCTTCTTGCCGATTCCGGGAATTCGGGTGAGGGTGGCGTGGTCGCCGGAGCGAATGGCGGTGACAAGGCGGTCGGAGTTGATGCCGCTCAGGACGGTGACGGCGAGCTTGGGGCCGATGCCGCTGATCGTGAGGAGCTTTTCGAAGAGGCGTTTCTCCTGCGTCTCGGAGAAGCCGAAGAGGGCGATCTGGTCTTCGCGGACGTGGGTGTGAATGTGCAGCGCAGCCTCTGCGCCTTCGCTGGGAAGGGCGGAGAAGGTGGTGACGCTGATGGTGATATCGTAGCCAACGCCAGCGCACTCGAGGATGGCCTGGTTCGGGGTCTTTGAGAGGAGGCGTCCGCGCAGGTGAGCAATCATGCTTCGCTGATTGTAGCGTGCCGACTTCAGGCAAGATCGAGGATGAACGGAAGAGCCGAAATGAAGTTGAAAAGGCGGAGGGCAAAAAAGAGGGACCCTCAGGATTGGTGCTTGTGAGACCATTCCATTGGATATTCGACAGGGGATAGAGGATCGGTATGAGTACCGGGCGTGTGAAGGTTACGATTGGGGTCTGCGGCGGGATTGCGGCTTATAAGTCGGTTGAGTTGGTGCGCTTATTGCAGGACGCCGGGTACGATCCCCATGTGGTGATGACGAAGGCGGCGGAGGAGTTCGTGCGGCCGCTGACGTTTTCGGCGATCTCCGGGCATAAGGTAATTACGAGTTTGTGGGGTGAGGACGCCGGGGCTGTCTCAGAGGATGACGAGTCGGCGATTGAACATATTTATGAGGCGCAGACGACGAAGCTGCTGATTGTGGCTCCGGCGACGGCGGATATGCTGGCGAAGTTTGCCCATGGACTGGCGGATGATTTTCTGTCGACGATGTTTCTTGCGACGACGGCGCCGGTGATTGTGGCTCCGGCGATGAATGTGAACATGTGGGAGCATCAGGCAACGCGGGCAAATGTGGAGACGCTGCGGGCGCGCGGAGTAAAGGTGATCGAGCCGGGCAGCGGCTATCTGGCGTGCGGGATGGTGGGGGGCGGACGGCTGGCGGAGCCGCCAGTGATTGTGGCGGCGGTGACTGAGGCGTTGAACGGATTTGCGGCGAAGGGGTATCTGAGCCTTGCGCAGAATCAGGTTGCGGCGAGTCCCGCTCAGGAGGCTGATTTTGACGGGGAGACGGTGCTGGTGACGGCGGGAGGAACGCGTGAAGCGATCGATCCGGTGCGGTTTATCGGAAATCGTTCGAGTGGGCGGATGGGGTATGCGGTTGCGGAGGCGGCGCGGCAGCGTGGGGCGCGGGTGATCCTGATCAGTGCGCCTACGGGTCTGGCTGAACCGGCTGGGGTTGAAGTGATGCGCGTGGTGACTGCCGAGGAGATGCGGGCGGCGGTGATGAAGCGGCTGCGCGAGGCGACGATAGTCGTGATGGCAGCGGCGGTGAGTGATTACCGGGTGAGGAGCGTTGCGGCGCAGAAGATCAAGCGTGAGGCGGCGAGGGCGGTGATCCTTGAGCTTGAGGCTACGGAAGATATTCTGCGCGAGGTGGTGGCGCAGCGTGTTGTGGGAACGATTGTGGTGGGATTTGCGGCAGAGACCGAGGATGCGCTGGCGAACGGACGCGCAAAGCTGGAAGGCAAGGGCGTGGATGCGGTTGTGGTGAACGATGTTTCAGTAGACGGAATTGGATTCGATGCGGAGCAAAATGCGGGAAGCTTTTTGACGAAGAACGGTGCGGTGGAGCTTCCAGTGATGAGCAAGGCGGCGATGGCGGACCGGATTCTGGATGAGGTGGCTAAGTTGCGGGGTTGAGCAAGGCAGTCCGGCCGAGATTTATTTCTGAAGGTTTCGCTCGGCGATTGTATGCCAGTCTATCGGCCGCGAATCCTCCCACAATTCAGGGCCTTGCGGTGCACTCGGGACGCCCGAACTAGTAAACTAAACCCACATGATTCTTCGCAAAGCAGTTCTCCTTCTTGCAGCCGTTGCCGTCGCCACTACTGTTTCTGCTCAAGCGCAAGTTGGCGTTTATGGCATGTTCACGGTCGATCGTCTTAGCAATATCGCGTCCTCGCCTCTGCCGCTGCCGCCGAACTCGACTGATCCGGTCTTCGCGCGGTCCAATTCGGTCGATCCACTGGGTGGGACGGGCGGCGTGTACTACGACTTTATGAAGCTCGGACCGATGAGGCTGGGAGCCGATCTGCGCGGCAGCATCCTGACGACAAAGCGAGGAGGTTACGTTAACTTCAATGGCCCGGGTGCCCGCATTTACTCGGTGCTGGGCGGTGTGCGCGGTGTGTTTCAGCCCACCAAGTCCCTGAAGCCCTACTTGCAGGTTTCGGTCGGCCTCGGTCGCAGCGACTATGGCCTGTATGTCGGCCGTCCCATCTCCAATCAACCTCTCCCTAACCAGATCTTCAACAACTTTCAATATGAGGGGCTGGCTGGACTGGATATCAAACTGCTTCCGATCATGGACTGGCGCGTAGCTGAGTTCGGCTATGGCGGCCTGGATCCCTTCGGTACATACAGCCACAACTACCCGATCAAACAAGTCAGCATGGGCTTCGTCTTCCACCTTCCCTGATGCAGACGCAATCCGCAAGAGAATCTCTATGCGAGTAGCCCTCTTCGGCGGCACTTTCGATCCGCCACATCACGGCCATATCGCGATCGCTACTGCCGCCGCGGATGTCTTCGATCTGGAGAGGGTTCTTTTCACCCCAGTGGGGCGGCAGCCGCTGAAGCCTGATGGCGTGCCGGCGAGCTTTGCCGACCGGCTTGCCATGGTGGAGCTTGCCTGCAGGGTAGACCCGCGCTTTGTTGTCTCCGACCTTGACGCACCCAGGGATGACGGCGCCCCAAATTACACGGTCGAGACGCTGGCTGCGCTGCAGGAGGCATTGCCTGATGAGCGGCTCTTCAGCCTCGTTGGCGCGGATAGTTTTCTGAACCTGCCACGCTGGCATGAGTACAAGCAGCTGCTTGAACTTGCGGAATGGATCGTGGTGAGTCGCCCGGGGTTTCCGCTAGCGAACCTGGCGGAGCTGAACTTGACGCCACGTGAGCGAGGCAGGGTTCATCTGCTCCAGACCGTCCATGAAGATGTTGCAGCCACGAATCTTCGCGAACGCCTGGAGGCCGGCGATCTTTGCGCGGACGTGCTCGACCCAGCGGTCTCGGCGTACATCCAGGCTCATCACCTCTACCGCTAGCCGCGTCGCGCCTCAGATCCATTTTGACCGCCAACTTTTTGCCTTTGCGGCGAAACTTTTGGGGCCGGAAATTGTCTTTAACCCTGACGGTATTTCGATTTACCTCCCTTCGGTGGAGGAACGGCCCGGCAGTTATTCCAACCAGTCAACAATATCGCAATCCCTATGGCCGAACTGTTAACATACCCGTCGCTTCCCACCTTTCGCGATCCGGCAGGCAGCGTGGAGATTCGGCCGGAGGGTGCCTATCGCCGGGTGCGGGCTCCGTTCGACGCTGAGATTCTCGCCTTCCTTGCGTTGCCTATTGCAACGGAGCTGGTCGAACAGGGACGACTTGTCGCGAGCCAGGTGGTGTCGCCGGCAGATGCGGAGACACTGGTGCTGCGGCATCCTCGCATCTCCTTTCAGTCCTTCCCATGGGAGTGGGCGCCGGGGTTGTGGCTGGATGCGGCAGAGCTCACCCTGAACCTTTGCAGCGACCTCGTCGATCAGGGCTGGCTGCTGAAAGATGCTACTCCGCTCAACATACTCTTTCAGGGGACTCAGCCAATCTTCGTGGATGTGCTCTCGATCGAACACATGGACCCGACTCAGCCAATCTGGCTTGCGTATGGGCAATTTGTGCGGACGTTTCTGTTGCCCATGCTTGCTTACTCGCGACTGGGATGGCCGCTGCAGGCGTCGATCACGCGTCGAGACGGCTATGAGCCGGAAGATATCTACGCAGCGCTCTCCTGGCCTGCAAGGCTGCGGCAGCCCGCGCTTTCGGCAGTTACCTTGCCGACGTTGCTGGCAAACAATAAAAGGATGCAGGCTGAGAGTCTTGGATCGCGTCCGGTAAAGGATCCTGATCTTGCCAGGCAGATTTTGCTGAAGACGCTCAAGGGGCTGCTGTCGCAGATGCGCAAGATCACTCCGGCCTACCATTCATCTACGTGGTTGAACTATGCCGAGACTGCTACCCATTACAGCGACGAGGACCACGCGCGGAAACGCAGCTTTGTGACCAGGGTTTTGGCGACTGTACGGCCAACGCGCGTGCTCGATGTGGGCTGCAATACGGGGGTGTACTCGAATCTCGCCGCCGATGCGGGAGCAGAGGTAGTGTCGATCGACACCGACCTGCAGGCGGTCGATCGCCTCTGCGCGAGCCTGAAGGGCAGCGGCAAGAACATCCTTCCATTGTGCGTCGATCTCGCACATCCCACACCCGCCGTGGGATGGGAGAACCGCGAATACGCATCGTTCCTCAACCGCTGCACCGACCACTTTGACACCGTGATGATGCTCGCCGTGTTGCACCATCTGCTGCTCCGCAACCAGATCCCGATGGATTCGATTGCCGCGCTCTGCAGCAACCTGACGGCGCGGCATCTCATCGTCGAATGGGTGCCGCCAACGGATCCGAAGTTTCAGGAACTGCTGCGTGGCCGCGGTGCCATCTACACGCACATCACCGAAGCGGCATTCCGCGATGCTTTCGCTGCTTACTTTACGACCGTGGATGAGCTGGTTCTGGCGAACGGCCGCATGATGCTTCATCTGCGAAAGAAGTGAGCGCGATGTCCCTCTCATGACAGGAGCGCCTTGTCGCCCGGTTCGGCAGTGCTCGCATCTTGTCCCTGCAATTGCTGGCTTCCGAGAGCACAAAACGCTACCATGGAAGTTCAAGGAGTTTCATGGCATCGATTGAGAGCAACCAGCTACTGCTCGCCGCGGCTGCCGCCTGCGAGGACAAGAAAGCTGAAGACATTCGCATTCTCGCCCTCGACCCGGCCGAGAGCGGCCTGACCGATTACTTCCTCATCTGCAACGGCACAAATGAGCGACAGAACGTTGCCATCACCGACGAAATCGAACTTCGCCTGAAGCGCGATTTTGGTGTGTATCCCAACTCGGTTGAGGGTCGGCGGCAGGGCGAATGGATATTGATGGACTACGTTGACTTCATTGTCCACGTCTTCTCCGCGGAGAAGCGTGCTTTTTATGCATTGGAGCGACTCCGCAAATCGGCGACAAGCATCAGTGTCGACGATCTGAATGCTGAAGTCAGCGCACGGATTGCGGAGACGCGCGCAAAGGTTCCCAAGAAGGCTGCAAGTGTCAAGGCAGTTACAGAAAAGCGCCCTGCCCCCAAGAAGCTGAAGCCGGTTAGGAAAGTCGCGCCAGTGAAGGTTGCCGCAAAGAGGGCAGTAACCAAGGCGCCAGCAAAAAAGGCTCCCGCAAAAGCAACTAAGAAGTAGCGTGCCTCAGCGAAAATAAGTCGCATTCCGCCGTTTTTTTCTGGTTGTGGTGGAGCAATGGTTCTAGCTGGGGTTTTTGCGAATTTGGGTGTACAGAACGTGGTTTTTTGTATGGTAAACGTGGTGGTGTTGTGGTGAATGTGTGGCTGGAAGTGACAGCAAAAAGCTAGCGGAAATTGGGCCAGCTTTTTTGTGTTTATTTTTCGGGAGTATGTGGGATAACCGGGGTCCGCACGGTTTGAGGCGCGCTCCAAAGAAAATGGGCGTCCCGAAGGACGCCCACAATGTTGCGTTGAAACAGTTAGAAGAGGAACTTGCCACCGAATGTCAGGTTTCTAACACCAGTGCCAGTATTGATGATTCCGCCGCCGCCGGATGCGCCGACGAAATTGACGTTATTGAGGGAAGTGTTGCCATCGGCCAGGTCGGGATCCGGCGCGCCATAGTAGGAGCGATTGAGGATATTGTTGGCATCTACTTCGAGACGAAGCGTGAAGCGCTCAGTCAGCTTCGTGTTCTTGTAGACACTGGTATCCAGGTTGTTGTAGGAGGTTCCGCGAAGCAGGTTGCGGCCTGATCCAACCCACGGAGTGCCCGCGAGGAGTGCCGCATATTGGTTGTTGGCAATCCAATGGACCTGGGACGGTGCAATGTGTGTAGGTGTAGATGAAGAGTCGTTGTAATCGACCAGGAACGGAGCGGAGTTCTTTCCAGCGACGGTGGTCGTGGTGTAGATTCCGACGGACCCTACGGGAGCACTCTTGTTGGACAGGATAGGACGACCAGGATCTACTGAACTGTTGAAGGCAACGGCTTCCAGCTGATCGGAGTAGCTGATTTGCGTTTTCGGATCGTTGGGATTCGCGGCCGGCGACCCATTCTGCGGACTGAGGTCGAAGTCGGTATACGGCTGGCCGCTGTTGTATACCCAGATCGAGTTCATCTGCCAGCCGTTGACCAGCTTGCCCACCAGCGTGTTGGCCGATCCAAACGTTGGTACAGCGTAGGTGAAGCTAATGCTGGCAACGTTCGGGAAGGAGATGCCGCTGACAGCGCGTTCGGCCTGATTGGGATCCAAGGGGTTCTGGGCGAAGGCACTGGTATTGCCGCCACCGAGGGTGCCAAAGATTTCGCTTGAGTTGTCGATGGTACGGCTGTAGGTATAGGCCGCCGTCGCCGTGACGCCGTGGAAGTTCCTCGTGGTCAGGCTGGTCTGCAGACCGTTGTAGATAGAGAACGCTGAATTTGCGCGGGTACGAACGTTGGTCTGACCGCAGTGAAGATGTCCGATGTCGACACCACCCGCCAGCGTGCTGTTAGCGGCGGTGCAGAGGCTGCTTGGCGCAATCAGGTTCGGGAAATCGGTCGCGGCGGGGAGGAGGTAGGGGTTGGAATCCAGGGTCTGGAAGTTACCCGTAGTATGGTTGCCCGAGTAGCGGACCTCTGCAACCATGGAACGTCCCACCTGGTACTGCACACCCAGGGTGTAGGTTTCGGCAAGCGGCTGACGGAAGTTCGAACTTACGAAGGTTTGGTTGCGCGCTCCGGGGTTGCTGCCTCTAGGGATGAACGAACCGAGGGCTGAATTGACCGTCAGGAAGTTGGCACCACCAGTCGGCAGGCAGTTGGCGGGATGGGTAGACGAAGCAGTACCGTTGCAGGTAACACTTCCTGAATTCACCACGGGAGCTGAACTGGCCGAGTTCAGATTGATGTTATAGAAACCGGGATCCACGTTGATCGCGAAACCGCCGCGTACGACCATGTTCTTGTTGTAGCGTGGGCTGTAGGCGAACCCGATACGGGGCTCGAAGTTGCGATAGCTCTGGGGAATCTGGGGAAAGGTGGTGACTGAGAGCGGCAGGTTCGTTGCCCAAAAGGGAGTTGGGCCGGTCTGCTGTGCCAGAGAACGATCATGGAGCAGGTTGAGGGCCTGCTGGAAGAACTCCCAACGGAGGCCGAGGTTCGCCGTAAACTCTGGAGTGACCTTCCAGTCGTCTTGAAAATAGACAGCGACGTCATTCTCTTTGAAGGGAATCAAAGGATTACCCTGGGTCAGGCTGACGGTACCGATACCTTGGAGGAGAGTGCTGTAATTGGTGAAGGTGAAGGTGCCTGCCGCGTTGGGCAGGAAGGTGTTGGGGGAGTTCTGATAGTCGAATTCTCCACCGAAGGTGATGCTATGAGGGCCGAAGCTCCAGGTAGCATTGTCCTGAACCTGACCGACCTTGACAATGCGCCCCTGAGGAAAGCTCGAACTGAGTCCGAGCGTAGAGTTGCCCGCTCCTAGACCGACCGACGAGGGGCAGTTCGCAAAAGTGGTGATAGTGCAGTTCGCGAAGTCACCGCCATCGAAGGCGATCTTGCTCTGCTGGAAGCTATACCGGAGCTGGTTGATCCAACTTGGCGAGAAGGTGTGAATCCAGTCCGCTCCGATGGAGTGCGTGATGCCGTTTACATTCACGGTGCCGCCAGCCGCCGTGGGGTTGTCAGGGATAAAGGGGTTCTTCTGGTAGATATAACGGCCACCGATCCTGTCCTTCGTCGTCGCCTGGAAGTCGAGTCTGCCGAGGTACTCCTGATCCAACGTTGAACTGGGGAAGTTACGCGCGATCTGCGTGAATGGAACGGATACCGTGGTTACGCCGTCTGTGATTGTCTTGTTGACCGGAGTACCGGTGGCGCGCGGGTCGCCCTGAAGCTTAAACGGATTAAGCTGATTCAGGATCGCAACTCCATTGTTATTCGGGAAGGCCGTATTCAGCGTCGCAAGACCTGCGGGAGTAAGAACCATCTTTGTGCCGGAAGAGGTGGTGCCACCGTTTTCGAAGAAGCGGGAGCCGTAGACACCGCCGGAGGCAAAGATCTTATCCTTCCAAAGCGGTGCGGTCATGTTTCCGCCATAGATATTGGAGACGTAACGTGGGACAACGGGCACCGTGCAACCGTCGGTTGTGTCCTCACCCGGGGCGCAGAAGCCGAAGTTCGCACCCTTTGAAGTACCTGTCTGGAGGGAGCTGGTAAAGTTGCCGGAGTAGCGGTAGAAGGCCGAGCCGTGGATGCTGTTGGTACCTGCCTTCGTAACATAGTTCACTACGGAACCCATATTACGGCCGTAGGCGGCGCTGAAGTTGTTGGTGATGACCTGGACCTGATCGATTGCTTCTTCATTGGAGAAGAAGAACTGAGGACCGGCAACCGAGTTGTCGTTGTTTGACTGACCATCGATTTCAAAGTTATTGGAGCGGCCGCGCTGTCCATTGGTGGAGAAACCGGTGCCGTTCGTATTCGAGAAATTATTGGCGTGGGTCGCGACGACGCCCGGAATCAGGAGGGTCAACTCGTCAAAGCCGCCGAACGTAGGCAGGCTCGCAATCTGCTGAGTGTCAAATGTCGTCGATATCTGTGCCTGCGTTGTTTCCAGCAGCGCCGCACCGGCATTGACTTCCACTGTTGTGATCGATGCGCCAGCCGCGAGCTTCTGGGCTCCCAGATCCAGAGTGTGATTGGAATCCACGCGCACATTTTGCAACGTGAGCGTGGAGAAACCTGAAGCTTCAAATTTAACGTTATAGATACCCACCGGCAGATCGTTCAGAGAAAAATTTCCGTTGGCCCCGCTTGTCGTTGTGAATACTGCATTCGTATCCGGCCTGGTCGCGGTGATCTTTGCGCCAGGAACGACAGCACCCGTTGCGTCCTGCATCGTACCAGCGAGGTTTCCTGTGATGATTCCCTGTGCCCAGGCGACACTTCCACTTAAAATGATGCTTGCGCAGACGATTACTGTAAGCGCTATCCGACGCCAAATTGATATCTGTCTCATCACACGATTCCCTTCTAAACTGTTAGCTCTTGTACGTGCGGGGGCTGCACGTGAAGGGCCAAAATAAAATTTCTTGATTTTTGAGAATTCCGGCCCTTTTTCACTGAGCCAAAAACGGCTCCTATGAAATATTGGATAATTCAAAAACGGAATATACGAAACTTAACTTACCGAGCGTTAATGAAGATCACCTTTGCCGCCATCACCCCACGCCGGACGCGCTCGAAATCGGAGGCTACGGACCGCCTGCTCACGGACTATATAGAGCGCGCCGGACGATACATTCCCTGCGAATCGCAGCTCTTCGATTCCGAGGCGGCATTCCTCGGCTGGCTGGATCGCCAGCCCGGCCGCACTCCGGCTTATGCCATTCTTCTGGATAGTCGCGGCCAGCAATACAGCTCCGACGAGTTCGCCGAGCTCCTTGGCCGCATCCGCGACGAGGGTACGCAGCGGTTGGTGTTCGCGATCGGGCCTGCGGATGGGTGGTCGGCGGCTGCCCGCCAACGTGCGAACCAGCTTTTTTCCTTTGGGCGCCTGACCCTGCCGCATCAGCTCGCCCGCGTTGTGCTTGCCGAGCAGGTGTACCGCGCCCTCACGATTCTCGCCGGCCACCCGTACCATTCCGGCCACTAGGTTCGCCGCTGCAGGTCTACGGAAGGCTATCTATATAGGTGTAGCGTAAGCGAGACACACGAGGACGAGCGTCAAATCGACTTCTGCAGGACGCCAGTCAGAAGCAAATCGCTTGCACGGTTGGGCACGACTCTATATCGTTTCATTCGTCACCGGAGAACGTTTACTCATGTCATTCCATGCCACCACACGCCGCTCGTTCCTGAAGACGTCCACTCTTGCCGCCTCCGCCATCGCTCTTCGCGGTTCGAACCTTCTGGCTCAATCTTCACAGGCCGACGCGCGCATCGACATCCTTCCGGCTGAGCCGATCGGCACGATCTCGCCGGAGATTTACAGCCACTTCATTGAGCAACTCGGTGGCGTGATCTATGACGGTGTCTGGGTGGGCGAAGGATCGAAGATCCCCAATGAGAACGGCATCCGCAAAGCCTTCATCGACACCATGCGCGCAGTGAAAGCTCCTGTCCTCCGCTGGCCCGGCGGCTGTTTCGCCGACAGCTATGACTGGCGCGACGGCATCGGCCCCGCCGCCAAGCGTCCCGCCCGTACCGGGTTCTGGGACCAGCAGGACCCGAACACCTACGGGCTTCACGAGTTCATGCGAACCTGCCGCGCGATTGGGTGCAAACCCTATCTTGCCGCCGACCTTCGATCGCTTCCGGCGCGGGACTTCTATCAGGAGATCGAGTACTGCAATGCTCCCGCAGGCGACGTGCCTTCGAACTCCGCCGCGAAAGCTCAACCCAATACGCTGGCAGCACAGCGCGCCGCGAATGGCGACGTCGCACCCTTCGACGTTGATCTATGGGGTGTCGGTAACGAGACCTGGGGTTGCGGTGGCAACCTGAATCCCGAGGAGTACGCCGCAGAGTTTCGCCGTTACACCGCCTGGACGCCGAGCTATGGCAAAAGGCCGCTACGCTTCGTTGCGGTCGGGCCCAACGGCGACGATGTGGACTGGACCTCGCGTCTGTTCAAAGCGCTCTACTCCAATCCGGAGCGCCGCCATCTGTGGGGTCTTTCCGTCCACTACTACACCTCCGGCAGTCCTTCGAAGTTCGCAGCAGGAGACGCACTGAAGTTCAACAATGACGACTACTACGATCTGCTTACTCGCGGCAGCATCATGGAGCGAGTGGTCACGGATCACTGGCGTGCCATGGGCACCGCCGAAGGCCAGCCTAAGGTGAAACTTGTCGTCGACGAGTGGGGCGCCTGGTACGGGAAGGGCACTGAGCTCGCGCCGGAGTACAACCTATCGCAACAATCCACCATGCGCGATGCTCTGTTGACCGGCATCACGTTCGATATCTTCCAACGCCATGCTGATAAGGTAGCTGTCGCCGCGGTGGCGCAATCGATCAACTGCATTCACTCGCTCATGCTCGCGCAGGGAGACAAGTTCACCGTCACCCCAACCTTCCATGTCTTCCAGATGTATCTACCGCACAGTGGAGCGCAGGCGGTTCGCGCCGAGTTCAGTGCAACTTCGATTCCCAACCCGCTCGCGGATGCTCCCATTCCGGCCGGCGGCAACAGCTATCGCGGATCGCTTGATGCGAGCAAGACCCTCGCTGGCCTTAGCGGCTCGGCGTCTGTTGCTTCAAGTAACGCGAAGCAGATAACGCTCACCGTGGTGAACCCGCACCTCGACCAGCCATTAACTACTGAGGTCGTCGTTCAGGGAGCGAGCATTGCGAGTGCAACTGGAACCGTCCTCAACGAACCCGACGTCCATGCGCATAACGATTTCGATCACCCGAACGCCGTTCGTCCCCGCCCCGCCACCGTCGGGAAAGTTGCCGCGGGTCGCGTGCTCCATACGTTTCCGGCTGCGAGCGTCACTACGCTGAATCTCACGCTAGCGTAACCAACCTTGATTCACTTTTGCTTCCGCTCGACCGAATCAGTGTTATCGGCGAGAGGAGCCATAGGCCTTCCAGAATTCATGAACCTACGCCCGTGAACTTATTCTCTTTACTCCTTATCCGAAGACCCCACGCTCCCGGACTTATCCTCGACGTCTTTGCTCCGGGACTGTGTTCCATCGTCGACGTTTTGAAGGTGCCCGAGAACTAGGGCTCCTGCGTTCCAGTAGTCGTTAGCGAAGGCCAATGCGCCATCGCCTCTCAGCATTGAGGCCCATCTCAATTGAATCACGCCCATCGGCATCGCCGCATGACTAGATGTGGCCCGACTTCATCCCGTCCATTCTTGGCAAGCCCGAACATCCCTCGAATGCGTCCGTGTGCATCGATCAATTCCACTCTTTTCGCGCGAACGACGTCCGGCAGCACCGGCTCCCGCTGTCTATCAAAAGCCAGATTGACTGCTGTGGATGCAACTACACTCAGGGCGATGCTCAATACAACGGTGTATAGACTTTGCTTTGTCATGTGCGCTATTGTGCATCATTTGCAACTTTCGCTGTCCACTTTTCGTCAAGGTTCGCGGGCGTAGAGTTGACTAACGCATGACAGGTGAACCGATGTTCCCAATGTTCTCAGCTGTCGTTGTTATTTTTTGTTTGGCCTCCGCCTTTGAATCTCCCTCTATTGAGCAGTCAACCCCCAGTTCCCCCTCGACACGGTCAGTTCGGCACAATTCAGCTTTCACTGGACGCAACACACCCGGAACCCGGGGACAAAACTGTCAAGGACTAACGTATTCGGACGGAGCCTCCTCGCTGCGACTACCAGAGCACACAACGTTCAGTCTCGGTCCTCACCATGGCTGACCCGTCCTTGCAGCTAAATGCCCTTTGAAATTCAGGCATATTCGAGAGCGGTCCCAGCACGCGAAATTTTCCTGCGGGATGTGGATCTGTCTGGACCGCCATGCGTGCTGCCTCGGGACGCACGAGGTCGCCTCTCCACTGAGCTTCCGCTAAAAAAAATTGTTGCTCAGGTGTCAGTCCGTCGACCATCGGCTCCGGACCTTTGCCCTCGCGCGATTTCTTGTAGGCGCGATACGCAAGATTGACGCCGCCAAGATCGCCGAGGGCCTCACCCAGCACGAACTTTCCGTTCAAGTGGACTCCGGGCTCGACAAAGTAGCCATCGTACTGTGTTGCTGTGCATGCGGTCTTCTCCTTGAACTTTGTGTAGTTCTCCGGCGTCCACCAATTCGTCAAAGCTCCCTTGGCATCGTACTGTGCACCCTGATCGTCAACGCCGTGGCTGATCTCATGACCGATCGTCACACCAATCGCGCCGTAGTTGATTGCGTCGATGCCATGCAGATTGAATCCCGGAGGCTGTAGATATCCGGCAGGCACCACGATCTCATTCATCTGCGGGTTGTAGTACGCATTCAAAGTCGGCGGCGTCATATCCCAGCGGCCGCGATCGAGAGGTTTGCCGATTTGCCCCAGGTCATCGCGCACGCGGAACGCACGCGTCGCCATCAGATCTTTCAAATACTCTCCGCGGGTGATCTGCACGGAGGCATAACTCTTCCACTTGTCCGGATAGCCGACCTTGATGTTCAGCGCACTGACCTTCTCGAGCGCCTTGGCCTTGGTCTCCGGCGTCATCCAGTCGTTGTGCTCGATGCTCAGCTTCAACTGATCGACGATGTTGACCGCCATCTCGCGGGCGCGAGTCTTGGCCTCGGGTGGGAAGTACGCTTCAACATATTTCTTTCCGAGGGCGTCGCCCAGCTGTGAATCGGTCTCGCGGACACAACGCTGCCATCGTGGACGCTGCTCCTTCGCACCGGTCATCACCGTACCGTAGAACGCAAACGTTTCATCGCCGAACGCAACGGGCAGCGCACTCGATTGGGCGCGCAGCACATGCCATTTCAGGTAACTCTTCCAATCCGCAATCGGTGTTGATTCCAGCTCCTCGTCGAAGACGTGCACCAGCTTCGGCTCGTCGATATTCAGCTTGCCCTTCGGAATACCGAGAACGCGATAGGCAGACACCCAGTCGAAGTGCGGGGTCATCGCCTCAAGCTCCGCAAAGCTCGTCGGATGGTCCGTCTGCTTCGTATCGCGCAACTCTACCCTGGTCAGTTTTGCCGTGGCCAGTTTGGTTTCCAAGCGCAGAACCGCAGCCGCGACTTCCTTCGCATGCGCCTCGTCGTAGCCGGCCAGTGCGAACATCTTCTGGATATGCAGGACATACTTCTCGCGAATGTCCTTGAACCGCGGCTCGTCGCGCAGATAGTAATCGCGATCGGGCAATCCCATGCCGTTTACTTCGAGCTCTGCGATCACGTCGGTGGGAGAGTGCGGGTCCTGCTCGGAAGACAACTTCAGCGGTGTGTCGATGCCGTAGCGTTGCAGCTCCACAATCTCGCTCGCCAGGCCTTTGCGATCTTTGATCGCGTCAATCCTCGCCAGTTCCGGCTCCAGCGGCTTCAACCCCAGTGAGTTGATGTGCGCCTCGTCCATGCAGGCGCCATAGAAGTCTCCGATGAGCTGATCTGTCGAACCCGGAGCGGGTGCTTTCATCGAAGCGGACGCTTCGAGCAATGTATGCAGCTTGACCAACGTCTCATCCTGCGTTACCGACCTGCGGGCCCACCTCGTCTGGATTGCGGGCATGGGATGTTCCGCCCTCCACGCCCCATTCGCGTAGGCGTCAAAGTCGTGACAGGGATCGACGTTGTGATCGATGTCCCCCACCTTCGCGCCCTCAGGAGCGCTGTTCTGCGCCGCCATCACGCCACACAATAGACCGCACACCACTCCCGCAAGCAAGCGTCTCATTCGTCTTCATCGACTCCGTTGGAGATGGTAAAAGAATGCCCTCACCCTAGCATCTTCACGCTCCCTCGGTAAACGCCCATTTACGAAATGGCGATTTCATCCCGGAGATACAAGGGATAACCGGCAACTGGCCATCATCGATTCAGGTTGAAATTGACCGTGACGGTAGTCGCTACTTCTACCGGTTGGCCGTTGAGGACGTAGGGCCGATACCGCCATTTATAGACGGCTTCCTCCGCGGCACTACGCAGGCGCGAATCACCCTCGGTCACATGCACGAGCTTCACCGTACCATCTTTTGAGATCAGCGCCTGCATCACCACACTCCCCTGGACCCGATTCAGCTTCGCAAACTCCGGATAGGCCGGAACCCGTGACACGATAAGGTTTCGATCCATCACGGATGGGTTCACCTTGATTGCGCCCTCGATGCTCGCTAGACCGTCGGCGATTGCCTGTCCACTCTGCGCCAGAGCGCGATCGACCGCATGGCTGCTGGAGTCGGGGCGATTTTCTGCAGTCTGCGAATCTGCCGAAGGTGATTGGTTCGATGTGTCCGCGGGCGGCGCCGGCGCTGGAGTGCTTTCGATCGCAGGCAGCACCGCAGACGGTTGGCTTGGTTCGGTGCTCGCCGGCGTCTGGTCCGAAGACCTCGATGGTGGAGCCGACGACGAGTCTGTTGCGCTGCCCGCGGTACTATTTTTAAAGTGGCGGACCACGGAGGTGTATGCATGCCGCAACAGCGTCGGGTCTCGATAAATGGCGAAGCCTGCACCAGTCAACACCAGAACGAGCATCAGGGGAGCTCTTCCAAATCGCGGTGGCGGAGAATAGTGCTCCAGTGGAATACGCATCGGACGCTTAGAGTCCTTCGCCGCGAGTAAGATTTCACCCGGCAACTCCGCAGGCTCCAGGACAAGCCTCGTTCTGCCGATTCGCCGCAGGCGCAGCTCTTCCTCTTCGGCTTCTGAGGCAGGCTCATCTAATGATCGGGGAGTTACTGCAGTCGCCACGGTCCCTTCAGGGGAAGGCTCCAATTTGGCGATTCTCTTATCGATGTTCTCGAAATACTCTTGCACGAGTCTCGTCAGCTCGAGCCGTAGACGGGCTTCGTCCAGTTGCAACGGCAGGGCCGAGGCCGGCAAAACGACCGGGCGATCCACCTCCCCATCGGCCTTCTCATGTGCATCCGCCGCGAGTGTAGAGGGCGCGGGTATCGCCTGAGAATTCGTTGGGCTTGTCGATGATTGTGCCGATTCCGATTTTGCCGACTCCGCGGATTCTGTGACATCCATCGATTCTGTAGTACGCGCCGACTCCGCGGCACGCGCCCATACCTGTCCATCGGTTCGTGGGGAGCCCGTCTCAATTTTCGGAGAGACCGTCCTCTCCATCGGGCTCGGTTCAGACCGCGGAAACGGTGCCATCACCACCGGGCTCTGCCTGGGACCCTGAATGTCCACGCCCGCAAGCATGGCCCGCAGATCATCGACGGTCGGTTCTTGTCCGGTATCTTCGAGCGAGAGATCACTTTCGGTAATACCCTCGACGACGACCCCAATCATTTGATCGTCTGAAAGCTGACCGCCCTCACGATTGCTCAGTTTGCCGATGAACGCCCAGAAGTCCATGGCAAGGTGTCTGTCTTCCAGCAGTCTTCTGCAGGAAACCCGAAAGCTCCGTACGCGATCCGACCTGGACTCCGTGCATCGCACAGATGGATCGAAATTTTCTGACGTACCTGTCGAAGCCTTCAGGCTTCGGCACGGTGTTCGCGATAGCAGACATCATGTCACCTTGTTGGATGCCAGTATTAGTCAGTCGTTGGCTAGTTCTTGCCAATCCCTGCGACTGGCTCTGCGAACTCGCAATCCCACTAAGCGATGTGGTTTCAATAAAAAGGTTTCGCCGGTCACCGAATTTGTATTTGATCCGAGGCAGATCAAACTCAAAAAAAATCAGTTCGTACAGCTCAAGCCCGTAGAGGCGAACCAGAATCTTAGTCTGTAAACCCCTTATATCCAGAACCTTGTCCGGCCACCCGCATCATCTGGCTCATAATAAGCGACTTACGCGAAAGACTCTGTGGAGAGCCGAAAATGTCCGTCACCGATACAATAGTCGAGGCACCTCAGGGAAGGCAAGCAGGCATGAGCTGGTTCAAGCGCGAAGACCACGAGATCGTCAACGACTCGGAGAAGACCGTCCGCACCGAAGGGCTATGGATCCGCTGCCCTGATTGCGGCAAGATTCTATTCAAAGCCGAGCTCGAAGCCAACCTGCAGGTCTGTCCGCACTGCGGACATCATTTCCGCATCGACGCCCGCACCCGCATCGAGAATCTACTCGAGCCCGGTTACGAGCTGGTCGACCTCGGCCTGAGCTCCACCGACCCTTTAAACTTCACCGACCTGAAGCCATACAAAAAGCGACTTGCGGAGGCCCAGAGAAAGACCGGCCTTAACGACGCGATCATCAATGCCATCGGCATGCTTAGGCCCGCATAGGGTCGTCCTTAGCGCGATGGAATACAACTTCATCGGCGGCAGCATGGGTTCGGTAGTCGGCGAAACCATCGCGCGCGCCGTCGACCGCTCGCTTACCACACGCGATCCACTGATCATCGTCTCAGCCTCCGGCGGCGCACGCATGATGGAGGGCATCGCCTCGCTGATGCAGCTTGCCAAAATCTCCGCCGGCCTCGCACGCATGGACGACGCGAAGATCCCGTACATCTCCGTCATGACCGACCCCACCACCGGCGGCGTCACCGCGAGCTTCGCAATGCTGGGCGACCTGAACATCGCCGAACCAAATGCCCTCATTGGCTTCGCCGGACCTCGCGTCATCGAGCAGACCATCCGGCAAAAGCTACCCGAGGGCTTCCAGCGATCGGAGTTCCTCCTCGATCACGGCTTTCTCGACGCCATCGTCCCTCGCAAGGAGATGAAGCAGTACCTTTCCCAGGCATTGAGCTGGATGACGCTACAACGATCCGAAGCTGCGTCTAAGATCGCCTAAGCGAATCGCCACTCCTCATGCAAGACGCCCGTCCATCGAGAACCGCCCTCCGCGTAGCCCTGCGTCGCGCCGCGCACCAGCTTTACGACGCGCAGCCTCTTGTCCTTGACGACCCTATAGCCGTCCCCATCCTCGGCAGTGAATACCTCCCCGAAGTCCACCGCACCGCCACCAAACTCCATAAGCCCTTCTCCGTCGCCCTTCGCGCCTTCCTCGTCGCTCGCAGCCGCTACGCCGAAGACTCGCTCGCGCAACGCCGTCGCAAACGGAGTCACCCAGTACGTCCTCCTCGGAGCAGGCCTCGACACCTTCGCCCACCGAAACCCTTACCCACACCTTCGAGTCTTCGAAGTTGACCACCCCGCCACGCAACAGTGGAAGCGCGACCTACTCGAAACAAGCACCCTGCCTCCTCCCAACCTCACCTACGTGCCCGTCGATTTCGAACGTCAGTCGATTCCCGAGCAGCTACGCTCCGTCGAATTCAACCCGCAGATCCCGACCTTCTTCGCATGGTTGGGTGTCGTTCCCTACCTCACTCTCGAAGCCTTCCGCTCCACTGTTCGTTTCATCGCTGCACAACCGCAGGGCAGTGGAGTTGTCCTCGACTACAGCCAACCGCGCTCCGCTCTACCCTTTCTCGAAAAGCTCGCGCACGACTCGCTCGCTGCCCGTGTTCAACTCGCCGGAGAGCCCTTCCAACTCTTCTTCACTCCGCCCGAGATTGCCGCCGAGCTGACCTCCTTCCACAACCTCGAAGACCTCGGCTCCTCCGAGATCAACGCGCGCTATTTCGCCAGCCGCGCGGACAACCTCAAAGTTCTTGGCTCCGCCGGCCGTCTTCTGAGCGCGTGGCTTTGAAACCGCGTGCCTTGCTCAAAATCTTTTTCTGGCAAGATGGAACATAAACCGTCTCATCGCTCGTCTAAAAATTTGCACCATAACTTGAATCTTTTTAAAGGACAACGCATGAACCGCTGGCCTTTTTTTCTGCCCCTGCTCGCAGCTCTTCCACTCATTTCGCAACAACCAGCCAACTCCCCCACGCAGCTCACTATTTACAACAAGGACTTCGCCGTCGCCCGTACCATTGTGCCTCTTGATCTTCATCCCGGGCTCAACGAGGTGCTGACCACCAACGTCACCAGTCAACTCGAACCCGACTCCGTCGTCCTTCACGACCCCGCGGGCCGTAACGCCATTCAAATCGTCGACCAGAATTATGATGCGGGCGTCGTCAACCAGGCCTGGCTGCTTGAGAAATACGAAGGCAAGACCATCGATTTTCAGACCTACGGCACACAGATCATCGAAACCACAACCGGAGAGCATCGCACGCTTCCTGCCGCGACAGTTCCTGGCCGCATCGTTCGCGCCGGCAACAACCCGCTCATCGAGGTCAATGGCCACCTGCAATTCCAGCTGCCCGGACTGCCGGTGTTTCCCGCGTCAACCGACGGTCTGCTGCTCAAACCTACTCTTCGCTGGCAGATCGACGCTGAGAAGGCCGCACATTTTTCTGCCGAACTCGACTACGTCACCCATGGTATGAACTGGCAGGCGACCTACAACGTCGTCGTACCGGAAACAACCGACTTCACTGGCCCCGAGGTCGCCGAGGTTCTCGGTTGGGTCACCATCAACAACAACTCGGGCACCGCCTTCCCCCAGGCCACCATTCAGCTGATCGCCGGCGACGTGGCAAAGCTTCAGAACCTGCGGCCACCGGCCTACGCCGCTCCGATGGATCAAAATGCTGTTGTTCTGAGCAGTAACGCCAACGTGCAGGTCACTCAGAAGCCATTTGACGACTTCCACCTCTACGATCTGCATCGAACCGTCGCCCTCCAGGACCGCGAGACCAAGCAGATTCAGTTCCTCGAAGCTGCCGGCGTGAAGGCGCAGCGCACGTACCAGGTCGACGGCAATGAATCTTTCATTCTGCCCTACTATCGCGGCTACCATAACGACCAGGCCAACTTCGGCAGGTCCGGCCATACGAGTGTAGCCATCCGGGAAGAGATCGAGAACACAAAATCCAACCATCTCGGCATCCCGCTGCCAGCCGGCCGCCTTCGCCTCTATCGTCGCGATACCGGTGGCCAGATGCAGTTTGTCGGCGACGGCCTTATACCCCACACACCGACCGAGCAACCACTCCAGATCACCAGCGGCAATGCCTTCGACCTCACCGCAGTCCGACGCCAGACCGACTTCCACGTCGACAACAATGCCCACGTCATCGACGAGAGCTTTGAAATTAAACTCTCCAACCAGAAGCTCCAGCCCGTTACCATCCACGCCGTCGAGCATATGAACCGCAGCCAGAACTGGGAGATCACGGCTAAGTCCACAGAGTTCGCCAAGCGTGACAGTGCAACCATCGATTTTCCAGTCATAGTACCTGCAAAGGGCGAAGTCACTCTGACCTACTCGGTGCGATACACCTGGTAAACAACAAAGGCGAAGAATGAAGACTTTGGCTGGCAGGGATCGGGAGACTATATGACCAAAAAAACGACCGCGATTCATCGTTGCTCCTGGGCGCGAAAACGATCCGCTTATGCGCGACTATCACGATAAAGAATGGGGGGTTCCGGAGCACGACAGCCGTGCGCTCTGGGAGGCGCTCATGCTCGACGGCTTTCAGGCCGGCCTCTCCTGGCTCACGATCCTGCGCAAGCGCGACGCCTTCCGCAAAGCCTTCCACAACTTCGATCCAAAGAAAGTGGCGCGCATGGGCGAAGCCGACATTACACGCCTGCTTCAGAATGAGGGCATCATTCGTTCTCGCGCCAAGATCGAAGCCACGATCAACGGCGCACGCATCTATCTCTCCATGGCAAGTCCGGCGAAGACTTCTCAACGTGGATCTGGGCGATGGCAGGCAACAAACCCCTTCAAAACCAACGGGCCCATTCCCGCAAAAACTCCGCTCTCCGAAGAGATCTCAGCAGCGCTCAGGAAACGCGGCTTCAAATTCGTCGGCCCTGTCATCGTCTACGCCTGGATGCAGGCCTGCGGTATCGTCAACGACCACAGCCCCAACTGCTTCCGCCGCAAAGCAAGTCAGCGTGCCCCATGATCCCCGAAGGACGAAGTCCGTAGGGCATCGTGAGGTTTGTCACCCGCACCACCCCGGGACAACCACACTGTGGTCAACTGGCTGGCCCATAAGCGACCCCAAAAAACAGGCGGCCCACCCCTCACCCTCCCCCCAAAAAATCGGTCGATTCAAAGCGAACCGGCCTGCCTCGCCAATCGGAAATTTATTTTTCCCGCTTTCAGCCCAAAAAACGCATGTCAAGCCCCAGAATCAACCTAACCCCTTACCCCTCAGCGACATCCAAGTGGCGCATTAGTTACCCTCAACCCGATATAATCAATATATAGACTGAAACCAAACAGCCCCGGACAACCTCCGGGGCCTTTCTCGTTTAGAAAGAATACTTTGAAGGAACGTTCACGTGTTATCAGGACTTTATGGGGAAGCCATAGAGGAAGTACAAGACTAAATCGTTTTTTATGAAGACTTTGCGCAAAATCGCTTGGAGGGGGCCCCCCTCCCCTGATCGCAGCAGGAGCAGGAAGCAGCGAGCAAAGCAAACCCCTCCGTCAGGAGGGGTTTGCTTTTCAGCCGGAAGACAGCCTACTTCGCCGGAGGAACCGCATTCGGGTAGATGCCCGGAATCGGCGCCGTCTCCTGCTTCTCCAGTTCGGGATGCGGGAACGGCTTGCGCGGCATCATCGCCTCGCGCTCGCTGGTGTTGTAGAGGAAGATCGCCTCGATCACCGCCGCCTGCTCCAGATCGAGCCGCGTGCAGACGATCGTACGTGTCCATGTCCGAGTGATGCGTGCGCGTCTCGTAGTCCATCGGGTCCTGGATGTACTGGAAGCCCGGCAGACCCACCGCGTCGAACGACAGATGATCGGTGCCGCCCGTGTTGCGGTAGCTGATCGTCGTCACGCCAAGATCATTGCAGCGGCGCAATCCACTGCGCGAAGATCGGCGCGATCGCGTAGTTCTCCTGCGTGTACACGCCGCGAACCTTGCCCGTGCCGTTGTCGAGGTTGTAGTAGGCGTCCAGCGTCTCCCACTCCTTGGTCGTCGTCAGCTTGCCGCGCTGGCGCATGAAGGCCAGGAACCGTCCGGGTCCGGATGCTCCGGCTCGGCGAACGTTCCGAAGTGCTGCTTCACGTAGCCCTGCGAGCCGAACAGGCCCTGCTCCTCGCCCGACCACAGCGCGATGCGGATCGTCCGCTTCGGCTTGATGTCCAGCGCCTTCAGAATGCGCACCGCCTCCATCGCAACGACCGAGCCCGCCGCCGTTGTCGGTCGCGCCCGTGCCGGAGATCCAGCTGTCGAGGTGTCCGCCGACCATCACCACCTGGTCCTTCAGCTTCGGATCGGTGCCCGGAATCTCGGCAACCGTGTCGAAGCCATGCTCGTGGTCGCCCGTGAACTTCGTCTCGATGTTCACCTCGAGCGTCACCGGAACCTTGTGCTCCAGCAGGCGCGCCGAGGCGGTTGTAGTGCTCGATCATCATCACGGCGTTCGGAATCGTGACCGCAGTCTCCTTCGTCTGCGCGCCGCGAACCATGTTCGCTCCGTTGTCGTCGAAGATGATTCCCGTTCCGCCGCCATTGCCGCCATCGCGGCGTCGGCGTGATGATCGCGGCGACGCGCTTCCTCGGTCATCATCTTCAGCGCCGCGGTGCGAACCGCGGTCAGGCGCGCGCGCTCAGCCAGCAAGCTGCTGAATATTTGGCTGCGGATCCCAGCGACGTTCTGTCCGGACTGGATACGTCTCCATCTCCTTCAGCTCTTCGTCGGTGTAGCGATGAAACAGCGGCTCTGTCAATATCAGGCGTCGGGCGCATCGCGCCAAACAGAACGATCTTGCCCTTCAGCTTGCCCTTGTACTTGTCGAGGTCCTTCACGTCCGTGATGCTGACGTACACCGCCTCGCCCGTCACCGGTCCCGTTCGTCGCCGGCGACCACGGAGCAGCCTGCAGCCACAGCGGCTCCGGATCAGGCGTGATCATCCGCGCCCAGGTATTGATCTGCTGCCACCCCATCCCGAACTCGCCCCAGTCCTCCAGGTGCGCGTTCTCCAGCCCGATCTTCGTCAGCGTGTCCCGCGTCCACTCGTTGGCCTTCGCCATGTTGGGCGAACCCGTCAGCCGCGGCCCGATGCCGTCGGTCAGCGCGTCGGCAAACTCCATCACGTGCGAGTGCTTGAAGCCCTCGTCGCGGATCCGCGAATACATCGTCAGGTCGATGTTCTCTGTGGCAGGCTGCGGGCCGTAGTAAGAAGGCGTCTCCGCGAGCAGGCTCTTTCGGGGGGCCTTTTTGTCAGCGGCAAACGAGGGAATGGCGAGAGTCGCGATTGCGGCCGTACAACAGCCCCAACGCACAAAAGTGCGTACGAATGACATGCGGATGGTCCTCCAGAAATTGTAGCTAGAGAACGAAGAATAGCAGAATAATATAGAGACGCGAGCGCTTCCGTCTATTGTTTCGCCCACCGCAAAATCCTGCGATCAGGCCTTGCGAAGCTGCCGTCGCACCCACAGCGTCCCCAGATATCCCAGCGTCAGCACCAGCACCACCAACCCCACCGGCAGCCCAACACGCTTGTATGTCAGCGCAAAATCCACCGCATGATGCGTCGCCGTGTTGTAGAACAGAACGCCGAAGATCGCGCAGAAGGTCGCCGCGAAGAACGCCGCAAAACCCACCGCAAAGCTCATCAGCAGGCTGGCAAACCAGCCCAGATCGCCTAGAGGAACGCCAAAAAGATAGCCCGAGCCAATCGTCCGGGGCGAGGCCGAGCTTCCGTCTGCGATGCGTGCGCCATACCAGTAGAATACTGCTTTATGGCAGAAGGTGTTCAGAGCGAGTTGGTCCAGGCGGCGCAGGTTATCCACGATGCGACAGTACGCCATGCAGCAAACGGCATCCGTTACGCCGCATTCGGCGACAACAATCTCGATGACAAGGACCTCGAGCGCATGGTCCAGGCCGTGCCCGTCGCCATCGCCGGCGCGCTCGGCCGCAAGACCTACTACTTTGTCCCGCTCGCTCTCAGCGACCGGCGCGGCGGCGAAGCCACCCTGGTCGCCCCGGCCTACACGCCGAGCTTGGCGACCAGGCCATCTGCCACCGCAACGTCACGTCACGACGGCACCGAAGGCGTCTTCATCTCGACCCGCCTGCTCGGCGACCGCTTCGCCCTGGCCTTTGAGTTCTTCATCAACATCGGCCACGCCTTCGTCGACGTCATCGGCGTTCCCGAGGCCTTCGACCAGCTCGTCTGGAGCCAGGCGCTCGCCGATGTTCGCGGCGAAACCAGCCAGGACGCCTGGGAGAGCCGCAACCTCTCGCTTGCCAGCCAGCGGCAAGGCCGACAAGATCGACGGCAAACCGGTCATCGACGAGAAAGCGCGGAACAGCTTTCTCGAATCCGCCTTCTCGGATGCTGTCGCCATCTACCAGCTTTCGCTCTCGGTCGACTTCGACTACTCCGAGCTTCGCGAACGCGAGTATCCACTTCTCGCCCCGCAGGCCCTGGCCGACCGGCTTCGCCTCGTCGCCCACCTCTTCCCGCCCAATCCCGACCTACGAGTTCGCGATCCGCTATCGCCGCCGCGCCTAGCGCCTCTGATTGGGCTCTACCGACTTTCGGGGACGAAGGAAACCTATGGACCGCATAGAGGCACATCGCTTGTTTTTCGCCAATCTGATGGCCGCCCAGGCCGGTCTCCCTCCGGGTAGTGAACTTGCGACTGCCTTCGCATCGACTCCACGGGAGCAGTTCGTCGGGCCGCCGCCATGGAAAGTTTTTACCCGCTCGGGCTACGTCGAGACGCCGACGGACGATCCAGCGATTCTGTATCAGGATGTTGTCGTCTCCCTCGGCGCCGACGGATCGCTCAACAATGGGCAACCGAGCCTGCATGCCTTCTGTCTTGCAACGTTGGCTATTAAGAAAGGCGAACATGTCGTCCACGTCGGCGCAGGCTCCGGCTACTACACAACGATTCTGGCAAAACTGGTAGGGGAGACAGGAGCGATCGATGCCTATGAAATTGAGCCGTCGCTCGCGCAGCGTGCCGCAAACCTCATCCGTTTCCCAATGTGACGGTGCATCCCCGCTCCGGCGCAGAAGGACCGCTTCCCGCATGCGATGTGCTCTATGTGAATGCCGGCGCGACGGAGCCATTGGCGGTTTGGCTCGATGCGTTACGCCCGATGGGACGACTGCTTTTTCCCTTAACGCCAGACGAGGGCGTTGGAGCGATGCTGCTCATCACGAAACAGGAAGATGGAACGTTCGTCAGCTCGTTTTCTCCTGCAGGTACAATTTGTTCCCTGCGTCGGCGCAAGAATCGAGGCAACCGCACAAAAGCTTACCGAAGCATTTCAGAATAACAAATGGACCAAGGTCAAATCGCTGTATCGGAACGATGAGCTAGACGACAGTTGCTGGTGCTCCGGCCCCGGCTGGTGGCTTTCGACCAATTGATCCATCTCATGCCCCGGCTCGGCGTTACTCGCATGCGGGTTGAGTCATCTGGTTGCAACCTGCAACCGCAGCCGACGAGATGTATCCAATTGAAGGGAGCGAAACGATGCCCGCGATAAGAACCTGCAAGAACTGTGGCCAGAAGAACCGTCTCGCGCGCAAACCACCTTGCGGACGACAGGCCGTTGCGGCGCATGCAAAGACCGCGTTGCCCCCGCTGGACGAACCCCTGCAGGTCGACGCTGCGCTCTTTGACGAAATCATCCAGAGTTCCCGCGTTCCCGTTCTCGTCGACTTCTGGGCTGAGTGGTGTGGCCCTTGCCACGCCGCCGCACCCGAAGTCGCACGCACCGCAAAGGACATGGCCGGTCAAGCCATCGTTCTTAAAGTTGACACCGATAAGCATCAGCAGCTCGCCGCACGATATCGCGTGCGTGGCATCCCTAACTTCGTTGTCTTCTCCGGCGGAAAACTCGTGAGGCAGCAGGCCGGAGTCGTCGGTCACGATGTTATGGAGTCGTGGTTGCGTTCCGCCGCATCCACGACCTCCGTCTGAACGTCTGTGAAGGTCCGGACCGAGCCGATCTAGAATTGATTCGAAAAACGACCCCGCCACGACTCTCCTCAAAAAACCACTGACGCTTCCCTGCATTGGCCTTCATCACAAATCAATTCCATTCACCAATCTCGCCCGTGGTGAGGTATGCGGGCACAATCGCCCTCGGTGAGATAGCAACGCAATAGCCCGCAAATCACCGTGCTCACCGGCACCAAAAATCATGAAGGGAATTCCAGCGGTAATCCTGCCCGTGAAGTAAGGAAAGAGGAAGATAGCAACTCCCGAATACATCAGAATCGTCAGCACAATTCGTAAGATGCTTCTGGTCACGTTCCACCTCCTGCACGTTCCGCCGGACTTCAAGAAAGGGCGGATTGACTTCGCCGCGTCTTCGCCTCCACTTAGGCAATAAAGATGCAGGATTGTCTCAGCAGAGGCTCACGGTACGGCACATCCTACTCCAAACAAGCCAGTTTGTGCCATAACTTCCGTATTTGCGATCCGGATGAGCTTGATTCTGACTTGGCAGTCGGATGCCCAGTCTGGAGCGTTAGGCATTGAACGTCCAGAAGCGAACAGAAATTCGTGAAAATGAACAAGTCCGCGGCCGAACCGAGGCGCACGGCTTCCGTTTATTTCCTTGTTGGCTGATCCACTTGCATGATTCGCGGCAGATTGGATCTTTGGCAGAGGAATTGCCATGCTACAACGGGAGAAGAAGACTGCACGGAGGCTTGTCATGGCGCATTTTGAACGAATTCGCGATGTGATTTCCGGACCCTTTAGTCCTGATGTCATCAAGCAGCGTACGGCAGCAGGATGGCAATTGGTCTCGATCGAGTGGCGTCGAGAGTTGCCCGATGCGGAAGCACCGACCGAAGGCGCTTTCAGCGAGGATATCCCGTACGGTTTGCGTATCTCGGACGACTGCCAGCGGCTCGAGGTCGAGCCGACCGAAAATCAGGCGCTTATGTTGATGATGGATTTGCTGGGGCAGGACTTCTCCTACGCCCACATCGTTAGCGACCTGAATGAAAAGGGTTTTCGGACCCGGGAGGGCAAGCCCTGGAGTAGAGTGGCGGTTTTCAACATGATGCCGCGCCTGATCGAGGTTGGGCCGCGCTTGTTCTCCAGCGAGGAGTGGAAGACACATCAGAAGCTTTCGCGGCCCTAGAGAGGCAGAGGTTTCGGGGGTTTTCTGTGGTCGTCCGGTTCACAATCATCGAGCGGTTGCGTCCGCAGCGAGGTTTGCAAACTATCGCCACTCGGGAAACTTCATCAAATCTGATTGCAAGTTCTCAGCATCCTACCTCTCAATGATGAAAGAGGAGGGGCTATGGCTGCAAACCGGAACAATCGATCAAAAGACATCGACGCGACTGCGTCCTCAAAATCTGATCCCCACTTCACAATCGATCCCGGGGCGCCCGCGGGCAGCAAAAACTCCCTTGGCGCCGAGAGTGTTCGCGATGGTCGTCCCGCTACTGACGACAGCACAGTCGAAGCGATCGACGAAGAAGGGCCGGACATCACCGCTCCTCATACGGCTGGCAAGACCGGCCCAATCGCTAGACCGCGTTGCCAAGCTAGCTTCGATCCTCAAACTTAGAGTCGATTCCGATTCAGATCGGCGCCCATGAGCAACGCCTCGGGCATTTAATCGCCTGCTTCTGCTTGCCGTGCTCGTCCATCCGTCCCAGCCTGAGTTGGCGATGTAGTAGAAACCGCCGGCCACCACCACTCCGTGCGTCGGTGGCCAAGCGTCCGTGTGCCGCAATGTTCGGCCAGAATAGGAGTCCATCGATACCGATAAAGGCGTGTCTACCCTCCGCCAGAATCCTGCGCGACCTCGGTCGCCGAAAGCAGGTGACGCCGCGCATCTACCTTCACCGCCATCATCGAGTGGTCCATGCGAACAAACTGGGAAAGGCTCTGCACCGCATCGTCGTGTTTGCCGCGAAGAGCTGGGCAGCGATCAGTTGAAGAATGGGGTTTGGTGACCCGTTGAGGAAATCATGCAGCGTGATGGCATTGTTCACATTAGCCGCAACATTTTTTGCCGCGTGCGTTTGCCGCAAACCCTCTCGAATCGTCAGCAATCGCTCGATCGCAGGAGGTTGGGCGGTTGTCCCACGGGGTTCCGAGACAGGTACCGCCGGAGCCCACTATGAGTAGGAGCGCAGCCATGATTGTGCCCCCCAGGACGCTCCCCAAAGACCTCGCCTCATCGTCACACCGCAGCTATCCTGCTATCTCTATGGAGTGAGAGCGGCTTATCCTTGTGAAGGCACGTTATCCCGTCACGATGCCCATGGCCAGCACAGCGCACACGATCGCGCTGACGTCTTCAAACAGGGCAACGGGCCAGTCCTTGCAACCCAACCGCAACACAATTTCCCGCCGAACCAAAAAGCCGCCGAAGGTGCCTATCAACGCGCCTCCCACACCGAGAATGGCTCCCTCGAACTCTGACCCATTCAGGCCCGCTGCCACAATTGCGCCGACCAGACCGCCAAAAACGACCCTCACAAAGAGCGGTCCCAATGCAGTGCGGTAGGGCGTCTTCGGCAATTTGTCCGCGACATACTCTCCCAAGGCAAGCAGCGTAAAGATGATCGCAGTCGTCAGCTTCGCGGCCCAGGAGGCCCAGGTGCCATCCAGCGATAGATCGCCTCGATAGGCAAACCAGCAGAGCACCGCCATGGCCGTCATCGACCGCATCCCCGTCACCAGCCCGAGAAGGGGAACAGCCATAAGCCACGTCAGTATTGCCATTGCCATGGAGCTTTCCTTTCTGCGTGTCAGGCACGTGGAGCCAGCTACGAACTTCATAGCATAGCCTTCCAAACCAGAACTATACTCGCAGATTGTTCACTGGCAATGGGAGACGCACCAACGACGCCACGCAAAAGAGCGTATTTCAGTCCAGACTGCGATCTGTCCGCAGTTTATTCGCTGCGCAACCAGCCGTACAGCGGGAACCTCTCGGCCATCTCGAGCACCTGACCGCGAATCTGCCGCAATTTTGCGGCATCGTTACGGTGCTCGAGTGCCTGAGCGATCCAGCCTGCAATGACGCGCATCTCCGGCTCCTTCATCCCGCGCGTGGTCAGCGCCGGCGTTCCGATGCGAATGCCGCTGGGCTTCATTGGCGGATTCGTGTCATAAGGGATCGCGTTCTTGTTGACCGTGATTCCTGCTTCGCCGAAGGCGTTCTCAGCCTCGGAGCCGAGGATTCCCTTCTGGAATACGTCGACGAGCATCAGGTGCGTGTCTGTGCCACCGGAGATGATGCGGTAACCTTCGGCGGCGAGTGCCTCGGCGAGGACTTTGGCGTTGGTGACGACCTGCTGGGCGTAGGTCGCGAACTCCGGCTGCAGCGCTTCTTTGAAGGCCACGGCCTTGGCGGCGATGATGTGCATCAGCGGGCCGCCCTGCTGGCCGGGGAAGACGCTGCGATCGATGCCGGCGGCGAACTCCTGTCCGGCAGAGGATCATTCCGGCTGCGCGGGCCGCGGAGGGTTTTGTGCGTGGTGGTGGTGACGACGTGGGCGTGCGGAACGGGCGAGGGATGCACGCCGCCGGCGACGAGGCCGGCGAAGTGGGCCATGTCGACCATGAGATAGGCGCCGACTTTGTCGGCGATGGCGCGCATGCGGGCGAAGTCGAACTGGCGGGGATAGGCGCTGCCGCCGCCGATGATCATCTTGGGTTTCTCGCGGAGGGCGGTGGCTTCGAGCTCGTCGTAGTCGATGGTCTCGGTGTCTTTGCGGACCTGGTAGCCGACGACGCTGTAGAGCTTGCCGGAGAAGTTGAGCTTGTGGCCGTGGGTGAGGTGGCCGCCGTGGGCGAGGTCGAGGCCCAGGATGGTGTCGCCGGGGGTGAGGAGCGTCATGTAGGCGGCGGCGTTGGCCTGCGAGCCGGAGTGGGGCTGGACGTTGGCGTGATCGGCGTTGAAGAGCTGTTTGGCGCGGTCGCGGGCGAGGTTTTCGACGACGTCGGCGAACTCGCAGCCGCCGTAGTAGCGCTTGCCGGGGTAGCCTTCGGCGTATTTGTTGGTGAAGACGGTGCCTGCGGCTTCGAGGACGGCGCGGCTGACGAAGTTTTCGGAGGCGATCATCTCGAGGCCTTCGTGCTGGCGGATGATCTCGTTTTCAATCTGTGCGGCGATCTCGGGGTCAGAGGCGGCCAGAGGCGCATTCAGATCGATGGGCATGGGGTTATTTTATGTCACTGTTTTTGCAATTTTTTTCTGACGAGGAGATGGGGCTCCGATTGGTGGTTTTGCGGTGTTTTTTGAGGGGGGTCTGGGAAAAGTCGCGGTTTTAATGTGGTGTTTTTGTGGTGCAGTTATGGTGAATAGCGTGATTGTCGTGGAGAGAAGACCGCACGTTGTGTGGCGGCTAAAAACATGCCACGAATTTGAAATTTATTTTTGTGTTTGATGTGGAAAAGTCAGCGACGGCAATTCCGTTTTGGGAATGACGCCACGAAAGGACTCAAAGATCTCAGATTTTTCGGCTGACTCGAGGGCTGTTCGCGCTATCGTCGGAGATGGGCTAAAGAAAGGTGATTGCCGTGCATGTATGGATGATCGGCGTTGGCTTCATCGTACTTTTCATGACGCCGATTTTTATTGCGATGCATGCAGGGAACGATGATTCCGATGATTAGCGAACGGTTGTCGTTCGTTCGGCGAGGCGTTTGAAGGCGCTGTAGATGAAGGAGCCGAGGTACCAGCCGTCGATGTATTTGTAGGGGGTTTCGCCGGTGGTGTAGTGGCCGCAGGGGAGGACCTTGGAGACGTAGTCGACGTTGTGGCGGTCGAAGTTTCTGAGGACGTCGAAGGAGTACTCGCGGAGGAAGGTCAGGTCGTAGGTGGCGTGGACTACGAGCGACGCGCTTGGGGTTGGCGGCGAAGCGGTCCATGTAGGACATGGGGCTGAGATGCCGATGAAGATCTCGCGGACCTGGTCCTGGGTGAGGCCGGCTTCTTCGAAGGCGGCGCGGATGTGGCGGGTGCTCTGGCCGGTCCAGACTACGTCGCCGAACCAGGTGGAGGCGTGGTTGAAGGCGCAGACCTGGAGGCGGGGGTCGAAGGCGGCGGCGATGAAGGCGTAGCAGCTGCCGAGGCGAGGTGCCGAGGACGCCGAACTGCTCGTAGCCCTGCTGCTGGAGCCAGTCGATGCAGCAGCGGATGTCGACGACGGCCTGGCGGCAGGCGTCGATGGTGCGGCCGATGTTGGCGCTGACGGCGTAGTCGGAGCGCTCGAGCTCGGCGGGGCGGCGGATGTCGTGGTAGGGCTTGGAGAGGCGGAGGGCGGAGATGCCGAAGCGGTTGAAGAGGGTGCAGAGGGCGTTGTGGGAGAAGGCGTCGGCGTTCCACTGGGGCATGACGATGATGGCTTGTTTGGGCTTGCCGGCTTGCTTTTGCGGTGGGCGCCGGGTACCAGCGGGCGTTGACGGTGTCGTTCTCGGGGTAGAGGGTGCGGACGGGTGAGGTGAAGCGGAGGAACTCTGCTTCTTCGAGTTCGCCGGTCTGCGGCCTGGCAGCTTGATCTCGGCGTCCTGCTGCGAGGGTTTCGGGGCGGACGTTGGTGGGGAAGAGCTGGGGGTGGCGGGCTTCGAGGCGGAAGTCGGTGGGGGTCTGGTAGCCGAAGAACTCGTCGGCGCGGGCGACGATGTCGCCGTTGACGGCGATCATGCGGTCGAGTCGTCTGCCGCAGGCGCGTGGGAGTCGGCGGCGGCGGGCTGAAGTCCTTGAGCCAGTCGAAGCCCCATTCGAGGGGGCGGACGATTCGGTTGGTGTCGCGGGTGGTGAGGGCGGTCTCCCAGGAGTACATCCACTTCGCGTAGAGCTTGGAGAGCATTATCTACAAGTTTAGCAAGGAGGGCTGACAAGAATCTTTCCGCTTCCCACAAGCCGACTTGTCGGGAGTAACTTGCGGTTTCCCGGTTAACCGGTCCTTGCCGATTTCAGGTCGTTGGTTTGGATCGCACTGTGCTCGGTGCCTGATGCTGGTTTAACATGAGAGCTATCCCGCACTGAGGGACGACTCTCATGAAAACCAAATCCGAAAGTTTGTTTGAAGAGTTTCTTGCCAACAACAACCTACCTTTCGAAAAGATAGAGGAGGACACCACGCCTAGGCCGGATTACCGCGTCTCTGTCGGTGACACCGGGATCATCTTCGAGTTAAAAGAACTGGCAGAGGACGAAAATTTCGGCGTGGTTAAAGACCCCACCTACCCGCACATCAAGAGCAGTTCGCGCACCTTGGGCGATCATATCCGGCGGAGAATCGAAAGCTCAAAGAAGCAGATCCAATTCGGGGCCAAACAAGGAATTCCCTCGATTCTCTTGATCTACAACAACGTCGATCCCGTCTTTCAGGACTTCGGCACCGAGCCTATGGATTTCACCGCCGCCATGTATGGCGCGTACACGATCCTCATAAACAGAGAAAACAGAACCGCATCGGATTGGTTCAACGGAAAAGATCAGATACTTCAAGAGAGCAAGAACACGTCGTTCAGCGCAGTCGGCCATTTGTGTGACCGTGGTGGAGAAACGACGGTCACGCTCTATGAGAACGTCTTCGCCAAGGTGAAAGTCCCCGATGGCCATTTGCCCGCGTGCTTCGACGTGCGACGGATCGACGTCTCAACCGACCCCCTGGTCGTACCCTAATCCCGTTAAACGCCGATCTGGGAAGCAATCCGGTTAGTGGGGGAGGCCTATTTCCCGATACCAGTCTGGGCGCTGAGAAGCGGAAATTGCAACCCAACACTGCGCACCAGTCTGAACCAGCAAACGTCCTGACGGAAATGGCTAGAGAAGGCTCTCAGTTCTCACGTGCGGCGGCTTCCAGCGCGGGCAGGTCCATTTTGATCATCCCCATCATGGCTTCCATTGCTTTGGGGTGACTGATGAGCTCGCCGATATTGCGCGGCACGATCTGCCAGCACAGTCCGAAGCGATCTGTGAGCCAGCCGCAGGCCATGGGTTTGCCGCCGTCGATCAACTTGTCCCAGTAGCTGTCGATCTCCTCCTGGGAGTCGCAGCGGACGAAGAACGAGAAGGCGGGGTTGAGCTGATATGTGGGGCCGCCGTTGAGAAAGACCATCTCCTGACCTTCGAGCTCGATCGTGATGGTGGCGATCTTGCCTACGGGCCACGGACCTACTCCTTTGGAACGAACCTCATCGAGCTAGCGCGCGTGTGGGAAGACGTTCAGGTAAAAATTGGCTGCTTCTTCGGCGTTGTCGTTGAACCAGAGGAATGGCGCAAGTTTGTTCATGGCTGGCATGGTACCAGCTACGAAGTCACTTCGCAACAAAGCGACTTCACAGGACTAATCGCATGAAGGCTGGGTTGAGCACGCGGATTATTTGCACCCTTATCTCCTAAACGATTCCGCCGATGCAGGTGGACGGTGCAAGTAGGCGCCTCGATAGTGAAAGACTCCAAAACTACGTTGGTGCACTTTCGGCGACGGACTTTTCATGCCAAGAGCACAACTATCTTTTGCGGCTGACGTCGCGAAGACGCACATCCTCGAGCAGTCGGCCTCGTGTTGCGTGACTTTTTGGCGCTCTGTTCCACAGTTGGATGATCCAAGCGGACTCAGTCAGATGGCGGTTGAGTGCGACAAGCTCATCACACAGTTGCAGACCTACTAGATCGCGCGGCGTGATCAGGACGTTCTCCGAGAAGTTTTGTTACGTAGCGACCCATTCGTCCGGAGAGGCTGGAGGTTATCTAAGTTTCTGGTCGCTGGGTTCAATGCGATTTCCGGGGCGGCTACGCTTGAATAATCTGAGGCATCTATCTGTTTTTAGGCAGTTTTGACTGTTGTCCTTGGTTCTCGATGGTCCCGTGTGCTTGTTTCATTTTCGTGCCTCAGATGAGTGTGAAAAGATTTTCCCTTTTTGATGGGAACCACTCCGCCTAGTGGTCACTCGGCTGTGGCGGTTTTCGTTGAAAACAAAGGAAACTGGGCATTTTTCGAGGAAATGGCACTCCAGTTGCAACTATGCAAAACGTAGCACATGTATCAATTGGGCGTATCGGATAGGAAGGAGACACATATGGCTGCAACAACTTTATTTACCTGCCTTTGCGGTGTTGAGAAGAAGACGAGCAATCACTGGGTTCTGGCGAGGATTACGGGGAATGGCATCACGTTCATGCCGTGGGACTGGAATCTCGCGCTGAGCAGCGACATTATCGTGCTCTGCGGCGAGGGGTGTGCGTCGGCTTTGCTGAGCCGCTCTATGGGGGAGTGGAAGCGGCCGGTGCAGCACATTACCGCAGTTGAACCTGAGCTGGCTGTGGCTTAACCGGTTTTGCCTGAGGAGTCGTCCCCTGATCGACCGGGGAGGGCCCTCAGTCTTTTTGCCGGAGGTCGAAGCTTTGCCAAGGCGAGGGCTGCCCGCGACACGATCTGAAGATTCGCCATGGCGCGTGCGTCACGATTTCTGCTGCTTGCGCTGCTGGCGATGGGTGGGCTGTGGGACGTGTTTAGCCGGTAGGTTATTGCGTGATTCGGATGACGTTGGTGGGATCAGAGCTGGGGTGGGGTGACGCTTTCGACGATGACGCCTTCGGTTTCGAAGTGGGTGACGCGGTGGTTGGTGCTGTGGCCCATCATGATCGCTTTTTTGAGGAGGGTGATGAGAGGGCGAGAGGTTTCGGGGAACCAGCGGTCGTTGGATAGATCCCAGTCGACGGCGAGGTTGTAGGTGGCGTCGCATTTGGGGCACGAGAGCGGGGTTTCGAGCCAGCGGTGGAACGAGCCGGAGGATAGCTTGCGGACGGGTTCGGAGCCGGAACGGATGGCTGCGATTCGAAGATTCATACTTCGTCAGGCTATCACTGGAGGAACGCGATTCGCGCAGGAGATGAGATTCAATGGCTACTTGCTGAGTTCGATGGAGAGGATCTGGCCGGCTACGTTTTTGTCGGTGACTTCGGCGTATTTGACGGTGGCCTTCATGTCTTCAATGCCGGTGCAGGGTTTGATATCGCCTTCGGGTTCGTAGTTGGCGGTGGTGAAGACGACCTTGTAGTAGTTGTTGGTGTAGAGCGTGGTCTTTTTGCCTGTGGGGGCATCGACGGTGAGCGCGAGGACGGTGGGGTAGGAGCAGCGGATGTCGCGGAGGACTCCTTTGATGGTGTGCTGTGGGCCTTTGGAGTCTTCGGTGGGGTAGTTGGGATTGTCTTCGGTCTTACCGATGATTTTGCCGTCGACTCTTCTGAAGACGACTGTCTTGTTTGGGTCGTTGATGCTGTCGGGCGGGGCGCTGAGCTGGGCGGCGGATTCGGGGCTTCCTGACTTCGCTCGTTCCATCGCGGCCTGAAATGTTCTGGATTTGGTTGATGCGGCTTTGCACCATCTCTTCCTGGGCCTGGGTTTTGGCTACGGTGAGAGCGAGTTTGAGGACGCCGATTGCGCTCGGGTACTGCTGCTGCTGGTTGAGGACGATTTGCGGCGTTGAGGCGGTAGTAGAGATTGTCGGGTTGGAGTTCGATGGCCTGAATGCTAGGTAGGTAGGCTTCGTCGAGCTTCTCGTTGCGCTGGCCGTAGAACATGGCGAGCGTGTCGTAGGAGGGGGCGAAGGCGGGATTGAGTTTGATGGAGGTGAGGAGGCTGGATTCGATCTGCGGCGTCGTGATCTTTGTCGCCGCTTTGCATGGTCATGGAGGCGAAGTAGTAGTGGGCGAGATAGCTGTGGGAGTCGAGCTGGACGGCTTCGCCGTACCACTTGCGTGCTGCGGGGATGTCGTGTTCGCGGAACTTGAGGTAGACCCATGGTTTCATGGGCGAGGGCGTTGTTGGGATCGTCGCGGAGGACGGTGTCGAGGAGCGGCTCGGCTTCTTTGGTGCGGTCGTTGTAGACGAGGAATCGGCGCGGACGGCGTCGGCCTCGGAGTGCGAGAGAGTCGTGACCTGGAAGGACGCGACGTCGGCGGTGAAGCCCGAATTTCATTCTGAATGAGGTGAAAGCGTTCTGCTGGATGTAGTACTGGAGGCGATCGTGAAGCTGGTTGAGATCGCCGAAGGCGTGTTGCGCGGCGGTGACGGGATCTTCGCCCTTGATGAGGAGCTTGGCGTAGTCGGTGAGTCGGTGCGTGTTCTTCTCGCGATCGGTGACTTCGAGATAGTGGGTGAGGGCCCAGGATTCGGCGTAGAAGACGGAGCCTTTTTGTTCTTCGTGGTAGTAGGGCGAGGATGATCGACCTGGAGAAGGGTTTGGAGGGGATGAGGCGATTCTGGCGGAGGTAGAGAATGTCGTTCTCGCTGGCCTGGCCGAGAAGGACGTCTTTGTCGTGGATGTCGGTGTTCTGAAAGAACTCGGCGAAACCTTCGTTGAGCCAGAGGGGCAGCCAGGTGGCCTTACGCATCATGTAGTGGGTGTACTCGTGATAGACGGTGGAGAAGGGATGCGGCCCTCGGCGTCGAGGCGAAGAAGGATGTAGTTCTTGTCGGGTGCCTGAAGGAATAGACCGGCGAGGTTGAGCTGGCCTTTGGCGAGGTAGGCCGCGGGCTCGAGGGCCTGGAATCCCTTTCGTCTTTGAGGGCCAGGACGATGATGGGGGAGCCGGTGTCGCGGCGCCGTTGGGGAAGAGGACGTGGAAGACGGAGCGCATCTGCTCGAATTGAGCCGGCGAGGCGGCGTGCCTGCTTTTCGTTGGAGTCGGTGAGGACGACGAAGTGCGGACTCTGGACCTGAAGCCAATGTTGTTCGGGTCGCTCGCAAAGGCAGTGAAAGTGATGCAAAAGAGAAACAGGGCCGTGAGGTACTTGTGCATAGCTACCCGAGGGTAAACGAAGAGTTTGAGGGACGGAAGAGAAATTAGCTGACAACTGGGTAACCGCTTAGAGCTCGGAGAAGACGAGGCAGACGCGGCCTACGATGTAGTCGGCTGGGGTTTCGTGGGAGGCGAGGGGGAGGAGCTGGACGGGGAAGTCGCGGGAGTAGGGGCGGAGGATGAGACGGCCTTCGTCGAAGTCGACGAAGCGGAGGAGGAGGGCGGCTCCGCAACGGACGGCGTAGAGCGTGGGTTGATGGGCGCGGTAGGGGGCGAGCGAGTTGTAGTGACGGTCCAATACAGCGATGGCGCCGGGGGAGACGAGCGGGTCCATGGCGGCGGACTGCTGGGTGTCGGCGCGGATGGCGAGGAAGCGCTGCCAGTGGGCGTGTTTGGTGGACGGGCGGGCGCGGTTGTCGTGCAGGCGGGAGGCGGAGACCTGGATGGTTTCGATGACGGCTGCGGGGGAGATGCGAGCTTCGTCCATGGCGGCGGAGGGGGAGACGACGGGGACGATCTCGGTGGGATCGCTGGGGTGGGCTGGGGCGGGAGATTGGGCTGCTGTGATTTCGAGCGGGAGGATCTGTTCGATGGTGAGATTTTGCGAGGCGAGAACGCGGTCCAGGCCTTCAAGGGAGAGGGAGCGTTTGCGATTGAGGAAATTTGAGATATGTGCCTTGCGAACCTGCAGCAGTTGCAAGTGGTGAGCGCAACGGGCACCGCACTGCAGGTGGATGCCGGTACGGCTCCGCCTGCGGGCGGTGGGTTTGAGGTTAGGCGGCGAGATGGGGATTTCGGGCCAGGAGTGGATCAGGACCTGGTGTTGCGAAGCCCGGTACGCAGCTTTTCGATTCCGCGCGAGGGGCAGGTGGAGCACTACTACGTGCGCATGTACGACGGATCGACGCCGCCTATGTATTCGCGATTTTCGAGTGCGGTGTTTACTGACTTACCGGTTAGTTAGTGGGAAGCAAAGAAAGGGAAGAAGAGATGACGGAGTTTGAGGGACAGGTTCTGGCGGACCTGAGTGTACTGAAGAACCAAATGAACCATTTACTTGGGATCGGGCAACCGGGGCGGTTGACGCAGCTTGAAGAACGAGTGGAACAGCATGAGCGGAGTGTGCAACGGATCAAAGGGTTGGTGGGTGCGGTGGGTGGTCTGCTGACTGCTTTTCATGTGGCGATTGATTATTTCCGGCGGTAGGTGGGATGGAAGCAAGGGGAGATGGGGATGAATTTCTTGAAGCTGTTTTTGCGGGCGATTGTATTGATCCCTGGAGTGGTGCAGGGAACGGAGGCATTATTTGGCGCCAAGACGGGCGAGCAGAAGAAGAAAGCAGCGGTGGAGATCGTCGGGGCCGCAATCAATATTGCGGATGCGGTGACGATGAAGCATATTGCCGATGCAGACAAATTTACCGACGGCCTGAGCACACTGATCGACGGAGTCGTGACGTGTCTCAATGCAAGTCTTTGGGCGAAGCAGTAGGTGGCGCGGCGTCGATGGAGGAGACCGTATAATCGGGCCATGGACGCCGAGCCGCAGGGCAATGTTTTGGTTGGGGTTGTGATGGGAAGCCGCAATGATTATGCGGTGATGCGCGGTGCTGTCGAGGTGCTGAGGGAGTTCGGCGTTGCGCATGAGGTACGGGTAGTTTCGGCGCATCGCACACCCGATCTGCTGTTTGAGTATGCGAGACGCTGCTGTCGGTCGCAGTCTGCGGGTGATCATTGCAGGCGCGGGCGGTGCGGCGCATCTCCCCGGCATGATTGCGGCCAAGACGGTAGTGCCGGTACTCGGCGTGCCGATACCGGCGACGTCTCTCCAAGGACTGGATTCGTTGCTGAGTATTGTGCAGATGCCGAAGGGAGTCCCTGTTGGAACGCTGGCGATTGGCGGGGCGGGCGCGACGAACGCTGGGTTGCTGGCTGTGGCTATGCTCGCGACGACAGACGCTGCGTTGCAGAAGAAGCTGGTGGAGTGGCGTGCGGCGCGTCGGGATGAAGTGTTGACGCAGGTGATCGAAGAAGATGAGGTTGGCGCGTGAGCTCTGGTTCTTCGATCGCGAAGCCGATTTTGCCGGGCGCGACAATTGGGATATTTGGGGGAGGCCAGCTGGGCCGGATGACCGCGATAGCTGCTCGAAGCATGGGATATCGCATTCTTGTGCTCGATCCTGATCCGGCTTGTCCGGCACGTTTTGTGGTGGATGGATGCATCGAGGCTGGGTGGGACGATTCGCGGGAGGCGGCGAATCTTGCGCGGGGATGTGATGTGGTGACGCTGGAGATTGAGCAGATCTCTCCGGCGAGCATGGAGGCAGCGGCGAGCTATGCGCCGGTGCGGCCGGGCGGAGCGATGCTGGCTGTGATTCAGGACAGGATTGAGCAGAAGGATTGGCTGCGGAAAAATGGATTTCCGATAGGGGAGTATCGTGCCGTACGGTCTCTCGATCAGTTACGGGAGGCCGTCGCTGCGCTTGGTGGAAGGTGTTTTTGCAAAAGCGCGACGGGTGGTTATGACGGGCGAGGGCAGGGTAAGGTGGGGTTTGTTCCCGGCGCTGTAGTTGAGGATGAGATCCGAGGCGCCTGGGAGGCGCTGGGTGAGAAAGCCGGCGTAGTGGAGAAGGCTGTCGAACTGGAGCGGGAGATATCGGTGTTGGTGGCGCGTGCTCCGAATGGCGAAGTGAAGGTCTATCCTCCGGCGTGGAATCATCACGAGGATCAGATTTTGGCGTGGAGCGTGATTCCGGCGCCGATCACGAGTGCGATGCAGACTGAGGCGAGAAAGATCGCAGAGGAGATTGCGGATACGTTTCAGCTGGAGGGTGTGCTGGCGGTTGAGATGTTCTGTACGAAAGAGGGGATGCTGCTGGTGAACGAGCTGGCTCCGCGACCGCACAATAGTTATCACGCAAGTGTGCGCGCCTGTGTTACGGGGCAGTTTGAACAGCTGGTGCGAGCGGTTTGCGATCTGCCTTTGGGCGAAGTGGAGGTTGTGCGACCAGCGGCCATCGCGAATCTGTTGGGAGACCTATGGCTGAACTCGGATGGATCCGCACGTGAGCCGAGATTTGATAAGGCATTGGGGGTGCGGGGCGTCAGATTGCATTTGTACGAAAAGCATAAGCCGCGTAAGGGAAGGAAGATGGGGCATCTCTCTGCGGTGGGTGCAACGCCGGATGAGGCAGTGGAGTTGGTGCAGCGGGCGCGGGCATTGCTTTAGAGTATCAGGTTCGCATGGAAGAAAAGCGCGGCAGACTTGGCTGAGTCTGCCGCGCTTTTTCTTGCTTAGTGGGCCGGAAACTATCCGATATCCTCGGACCAGTTTTCGAGGTAGGCCTTGAAGTCGGACATGAATTTGCCCGCGTCGGCTCCGTCGACGATGCGGTGATCGAAGCCGAGAGTGAAACGCTGTATGGAGCGGATCGCGATCGAGTCATTGCCGTCCTTGTCGGTCAGGACTTCGGCTTCCTTGTTCAGACCGCCGATGCCGAGAATTGCGCTCTGCGGCTGGTTGATGATCGGGGTTCCGAACTGCTCGCCGAAGATGCCGGAGTTTGTGAGCGTGAAGGTGCCGCCGGAGATCTCGTCGGGCGCAAGCTTCTTTCCGCGGGCGCGGTCGGCCACATCGACGATGGCGCGAGCGATGCCGAGGAAGTTTTTCTCTTCTGCCTGCTTGATGACGGGAACGATGAGGCCCCAGTCGAGTGCTACGGCGATGCCAATGTTGATGTTCTTGTTGTAGCGGATCGCTTCGCCTTCGATTGACCCATTGACGACGGGGTGCTTACGCAGAGCAACGATGGCGGCGCGGGTGATGAATGGCATGTACGTTAGCTTGACGCCATTGCGCTGCTCGTACTTCGACTTCTCCTTCTCACGGATCTTGACGATGCGGGTCATATCCACCTTGAAGACGGTGTGAACATGCGGGCTGGTGCGCTTCGACTCGACCATGCGTTGCGCGATGATGGCGCGCATTTTGGACATCGGAACGAGTTCACCGGGCAGCGGCTGTGGCGCGGCAGGTTTCGGCGCAGGGGGCGGCGGAGCGGATGGTGCTGGGGCGGCAGGTGCAGCAGCGGCTGCCGGTTTTGGACCTTGTTCCAAATGACTGACAATATCCGCCTTGGTAATGCGGCCGGAGGCGCCGGTCCCGGGGACCTGGGCCAGGTCCACATTGTTGTCCTTCGCAATTTTGCGGACGAGCGGCGAGGAGCGGACGCGTTCGCCTTCGGCGGCTGCGGGAGCGGGTGCTGCGGCAGGTGCGACTGCCTGAGGTGCAGGCGCAGCCGGAGCTGTAACTGCGGGAGCTGCAGGTTTTCCAGCAGCGCCACCGATCACAGCGACGACCGTGTTGATCGTCACGGTTGAGCCTTCGGGAACCTTGATCTCAGAAAGGACACCGGCGACAGGCGATGGAATCTCAGCGTCAACCTTGTCGGTCGAGATCTCGAAGATTGGTTCGTCGCGCTGAACGTTGTCGCCGACTTTCTTGAGCCACTTCGTAATCGTGCCCTCGGTGATGGATTCGCCCATCTGCGGCATCAAAACATCAGTTCCAGGGGCTCCCGCTGCAGGAGCATTGGCGGGCGTGGCGGTGGCGGCAGGAGTGGCGCTATTGGCGGCAGGCGCTGCTGCGGTCTCGGCCTTCGCGGGTGAAGCCGCGGGCGCCGCAGGAGCTGACGCTGAACCAGCTTCGTCGATGGTGGCGACGACCGTGTTGATCTGGACAGTAGTACCCTCGGCGATCTTGATCTCTTTCAAGGTGCCGGCGGAAGGCGAGGGAATCTCGGCGTCGACTTTGTCGGTAGAGATTTCGAAGAGCGGCTCGTCGCGTTGAATCGTGTCGCCGGGCTTCTTGAGCCATTTGGTGATGGTGCCTTCGGTGATGGATTCGCCCATCTGGGGCATGACTACGTCAGTCGGCATGAACTTTTTCTCTCCCTCAAATACAAGTACGGACGGCGAAAACCAGCTTGTTATAGCTGAAGCGCCATGGAGCAGACCCCTTTGGATTATACGGCGGCAGTGCGATTGCTGCCCTGGCGGTGCGGTAAGCGAACGGACCACCCTTGACGGCGTTTACACACGGGCGGTGAGTAGATGATCAACGGATTCGCACCACAGCATCTGCCGCTCGAAGATCCGTCCAAAGTTGCGCGCCGTGGCATGAAGCGCTCGCTCCATGGTGGGCTGACGGTCAGAGTCAGCTTCGAGTTCCAGGCTGGTGACGGGGCGATCGGTAATTCCGCAAGGGATGATCCAGTCAAAATCGCGAAGGTCGGTTGTGACGTTGAGCGCGAAGCCGTGTGAAGTGATGCCCTGTGAGACGTGAACGCCGATGGCGGCGATTTTCTTTTCCAGGATGCTGCCTCCGGCTATGGTCCAGACGCCGGTGAGTTTGCAGATGCGCTGGGTGATTACGCCGAAGTCGCCGCAGGTTCGGATCAGCAGCTCTTCCAGGAGGCGAACGTAGTCCACGGGACCGAGGTATGGTCCCTTTCTTCCGGGAAGATCGCCGCGCAGGTCGAGGATGGGATATCCGACGAGCTGACCTGGACCGTGGTAAGTAACGTCTCCACCGCGATTAACCTCGTGCAACTCCACACCGCGTTGTGCGAGCAACTCATCGCTGGCGAGGACGTTGGAGCGATGAGCGTTGCGGCCAAGGGTCAACACGGGCGGATGCTCGAGCAGGAGCAGCGTGTCGTCGATCAGCTGCCGCTTTCGCGCCGCGACTACTTGCTCTTGGATCGCCATGGCCTTCGCGTAAGGGACGCGACCGAGATGGAGAAGGTTGATGTGCATGACAAGCTCTGTTCGTTCAGTTTGAAAGAAGAACAGCCGAGCAGAGCCCGGCTGTTCCTCTGCGACCTATTGTTGGCTAAACATTGATCGGCATACCTTCGACGCTCGAGAAGCCATCGAGCAGCGCCTCGGCGACAGTCGGGTGGGCATGGATCGTGAACATCATCTCCTCGATCGTCGCCTCAAGCTCGATTGCGGTGACTGCCTCAGCGATGATTTCCGTCGCGTATGGGCCTATGATGTGCACGCCTAGAATCTCCCCGTGCTTAGCGTCCGCGACTACTTTAACGAAGCCGTCGTGGGCGTCGACGATGGTTGCCTTGGAGTTTCCGACGAATGGGAACTTGCCGACCTTGACCTGGTAGCCCTTCTCTTTGGCCTGCGCTTCTGTCAGGCCGACGCTGGCAACCTGTGGATCTGTATACGTGCAGCCGGGGATGCGTGTGCGATTCACCGGCTTGGCGTATCGTCCGGCGAGACGCGCTGCAACCACCAAACCTGCCATGCTGCCGACGTGTGCCAACTGCGGCAGCCCGCCGACGATATCGCCAATCGCATAGATGCCAGCCTCCGTCGTCTCCATCCATTCGTTCGTCACGATGAAGCCGCGATCCGGCGTGATCTTCACTTTATCCAAACCGATGTCGTAGGTACGCGGAGCGCGGCCAACGGCGACAAGAACCTTATCCGCCTGCTTCGACTGAGGCTTGCCGTTCGAATCGGTCCACGAGACGAGAACGCCGTCCTTGTTCTTCTCGATCTTCGAATCCTTCACCGACAGGTTCACTTCGATGCCGCGCTTCTTGAAAAGCCTCAGCAGCTCTTTGCTGATGTCCTCGTCTTCAACCGGAACGACGCGTGGCAGCATCTCGAGGATCGTGAGATCGGCGCCAAAACTCTTGAAGATGGACGCGAATTCGACACCCACCGCACCCGAACCGATGACCACCAGCGACTTAGGCATCTGATCTATCTTGAGGATCTCGTAGTTGGTCAGAATCGTCTCGTCCGCCTTGTAACCGGGCAGCATGCGTGCGTCGGAGCCGGTGGCAAGTACAACGTTTTTCGCCTTCACGGTCTCGATCTTGCCGTCCGCCGTCTTCACTTCAATGGTGTGAATCCCGTCCTTAGCCGGGCCGGTCAGGCGGCCGTAACCCTTGATGGCATTGATTTTGTTCTTCTTCATCAGGAAGTCGAGGCCCTTAGTGTGGCGGGTAATGACATCGTCCTTGCGGGCCAAAACGCCCTTCCAGTTAAGCTGGGGGGTTACGCCGTCGATCCCATACCGATCCGCGTGCTTCAGGTGATCCCACAGCTCGGCCGAAAACAGCATTGACTTAGTGGGAATGCAGCCCCAGAGCAGGCAGGTTCCGCCCAACCGGTCGTTTGCGTCAATCAGCGCAGCCTTTAGGCCATATTGTGAGGCGCGGATCGCGCAGGTATACCCGGCGGGGCCGCCGCCAAGCACAACTACATCAAAAATCGTATCTGCCAAAGGAACACACTCCATGTAGGTGGAACAACACACACCATTTTATTCGATTCCCCAGCTACTTTTTGGATTCGGGCTCGCAGGAATCGGCATTTGGCCTTGACATATGCGGCATAATGGAGGCTGTGGGAATTGTGTGGAGAACTCATGGTTAGCGATGTAGCAGAACTGACCCGGACGCTTCGAAAGCCGATCTCATCGGCGAGCAGTCAGGGTTTTGGCGCGGAGTTGAGGGCGGATCTGCGTTCCAGACTGCGCGAGGTCAGCGAACAGATCAAGGCCGATCTCAAGAGCACCGGACAATCCATTTTCACGGATGAGAACGGGAATCGCTATCTCATCCAGCGCGAGCCGGGTACGCCTTGATTGCTCTCGTTGCCGGATTTCTTCTGGTGGCGTATCTTCTGGCTCCGGGTGCGATTTATCGGCTCACCTTCTCCTTCTACATCTCCAGCAAGCGCTTCCAGCGAACTCGCACGGAAGAGATCGTCTTCTCGGTCCTCGTCACCGTCATTCCCTTTCTGCTGACTTGGATACTTCTTCTACACACTCCGCTCGGCGGCTATCCATTCATTCATAGCTCAATCGACAAGAACGAGGCTTACCGTTCGATCCTCTCCTCGCTCGTTTCGGACACGACTCACGGCTCCCCTGCTCTCATCAACGCCTATCTCCGTATTGCGGCGGAACAGAGCCGTTTCGTTGCGGTCCTTTGGTTCCTCTGCGCGATCGAAGGATGGCTAACGGGGCGCGTCATCCGCAGCTATGGCGATTATCCCGACGGCTCCTTCCTCCGCGGCTTTTGCGATCGTTTTCTCTTGAAAAACGTCTCTGAGTGGCAGATCCTCTTCACCACCCTGTCGCTGCGTTCCGACGACCCCAGAAGGGTGGTCGAGATCGACGCACTCTCCACTCTCAACGTGCTTTACCGTGGTCGCCTTGTGAACTGGTTCACCGATCAGGATGGAAAACTCGCCGGCATCTTTCTTATCAACGCGCAGCGTTTCCGCCGTGACCAGATAGCCCGCGATCGGGCCAACAACATCTTCAAGGAGAGCGAAACAGTACTGGACGGCCGTACCTGGTTCCAACCTATACCTTGCTGCGACAAATCTTGCGAACTACAACATCCGCTACGTCGAACCAAGCGACATCGAGTTCGTCGAGCAGGAGCTTGGCACCGGGGTCGTCATCACACCCCTTCCGCCCGAGCCTACCGAAGACGACCCCGCATCCATCGAGTAGGTTTATGCCTTCGCCACCATCGCTTCCATCAAGGCAACGGCCATACTATTAGCGGGTGTTGCGATTCCATGCTTTCGGCCCAGTCGAACGATGACTCCGTTCCGCGCGTCGATCTCCAATGGCCGGCCCGCTTGCCGATCCGCCAGCATGGAGTTGACCGAATCGGCGGGAGCAGCACGCTGGGCAGCCAGCACGACGTCGGCTACATTCCCTTCCAGGTTGGCTCCTTCTGCTCGCGCTACGGCGGCACACTCACGGATGATTTGCAGGGCCACATCCCCTATAGCTTCTCGGCGCACGACGCCCGCCGGCTGCAGCACCAACGCTGACAGGACGCCCGACGAATTGAAGCAGAGCTTTCGCCACACGACGCTCTTAAAGTCCGGCACCGTCGTCGCGTCGGCTGGCGTTCCCGCAAACAGGTTGACGAAGCTGCGGCCCAAAGCGCTGTCCGGCACCTTTAAATGCATCACTCCACGCTGCCGGACCCTGTCTGGACCCTGACGTTCGGCCGGGCAGTCCACCATCACGGGCAGGATCTTTTCCAGTGGCACATATGGGGCGATAGCGTTCCTGATGTTCGACTCCGTTTTGCAACACCGCCACTGGCGCACCATTGGAGCAAAGCGACTCAAGCCACTTTGCCGCGCCGGCAACGTCATAGGCCTTCGTGGCGACGATCACCCAATCCACGTCGAACGCTTCGTTGGGATTGGTTACAAATGTCGCGTGAACATCCACAAGGCCATCTGGAGTGTCGACTGAAAGTCCAGACATCAAGCGACGTGTGCACAAAAGCAGCTGATGATCGCCGGCCCGCTGCAGTAGTGCCGCCGTCACGCCTCCGATTGCTCCAACTCCAACGATTGCGACTCTCGCCATGCGGCATTCCGCCCTTCGAGTTGTTTAGCCCAGCACCTTCGCCGCGTCCTTCGCGAAGTAGGTCACTATGAAGTCTGCGCCCGCCCGCCGTATCGAAAGCAACGACTCCATCATCGCCCGGTCCCGCTCCAGCCAGCCACGCTCGAACGCTGCGTGGAGCATCGAATACTCCCCCGACACCTGGTACGCGCCCATCGGCAGGTCGTATCGCTCGCGCGCCGCACGAATCACATCGAGATAGGGCATCGCTGGCTTCATCAGCAGCATGTCCGCACCTTCGGCGATATCCTGGCCGATCTCGCGCATGGCTTCACGCAAGTTGGCCCCATCCATCTGATAGGTCTTCCGATCACCAAACCGCGGAACCGAGTCCGCCGCCTCGCGGAACGGCCCGTAAAACGCCGACGCGAACTTCGACGCGTAGCTCATTACCGGAATCTGCTCATGCCCGTCTGCGTCCAGAGCATCGCGAATTGCCGCCACTCGGCCATCCATCATGTCTGACGGTGCCACAATGTCCGCCCCAGCCTTGGCCAATGAAGCCGCCGTCTTGGCGATCAGTTCTACGCTGGAGTCGTTCTCAATCTCGTAGTGGTCGCCATCCCGTGCAACAACTCCGCAGTGTCCATGCGAGGTGTACTCACACAGACAAACATCTGCAATTATCACCAGGGGATCCAGCCCACGATTTCTCTTCAAGGCTCGCAACGCGCTCTGCACTATTCCATCATCGGCCCACGCCCCGCTGGCTTTCTCGTCCTTTTCGGCGGGCAGGCCGAACAGAAGCAGACCACCAATCCCAAGCGCGGCGCAGGCCTCCGCCTCCTTCACGGCTTCGTCGATCGAGAGATTGGAGACTCCGGGCATGGAGCCTATCTCCTTCCGAACGCCTTCGCCAGGGCAGATAAAGAGCGGATAAATCAACGCTCCGGGGTGCAGATGGGTCTCGCGAACCAGTGACCGCATGGCCTCCGTGCGGCGCAAGCGGCGCAAACGAGTAGCAGGAAAGTTCATGATGACAGTTTACGTCGAGTCGAAAATCCAGCCCTCAGCTTCGGTCTGCAATCGCGTCGTACTCCAGCCCCGAAGCCCCCGGCGCCAGCACCCACAACGTATAAATGCCGAGCGCGGCACCCAAAACGGAGAATTTAACAATCGCCACGATCGCCGCGATGATCGCAATGGTCCTGCCCCAAGGCCGGCGGTTCAGCAAGCCAAATCCTGTCGCGAGCGCGAGTGCGGCCAGAACGACGGTCGCGAGAGCGATCAGCGGCCACAATTCGCCTATCCACATGGGCGGTGCGGGCCGGTGGAAGCGGCCACCGAACATCCAGGCATCATCGCCGAAGTTATGCGTCGTAAACGCCCGCAGAAAGAAAATACCGAACAGCCCCGTCACCACCCGATACACGCCAAGAATGCACCACAGAATCCCCAGCGTCTGCAGATTCCGCTGCACCCGCGACATGTACATCGGCATCGGAGGTTGCCCATACATCGGAGGCGTCGGAGGCTGCGAATAAACCGGCTGAGCCGCAACAACTTGCGCCCCGCATTTGGAGCAAAAATGAACACCTTCCGCGACTGGGGTTCCACATGCCTGACAAACCATTTCACACCTCCAAACGTCTAAGGCGCCGGCCGTGCGCTCTATCTGCTACGCACCAGTTCCACTGGCAGTTCCCTGCGAGGGTACGATAAATGAAGTGAAGAAACCAGAGGTATTTCCGGTCATCCCATCGCCGCTCCGAGAAGCAAGTGCAGCGGCTCTGGAATGGCCACGTCTCCGCGACCATATCGCCAACCGCACCTCTTCGCCTCTGGGTCGCGCGTGGATACTCGCTCTTGAACCCAGCGCCGATCTCGCCTGGATCGAGCAACAACAACAGCGTACCTCGGAGGTGCGCACGATGCTCGCTCGCTCCGGTAGTTTCGAGTTCCGCGGTCTTTTCGATCCAACCGCTCTTCTCGACAAGGCCCGCATCGACGGTGCCGCTCTCGAATCCACCGAAATCCGCGACCTCCTCACCGTCGTAGAACGTGTTGCTGCATGGCGCAATTTGATTAGCCCCCCTCCCAACGGCACTCGCTATGAGTGGCCTGGCATTGCTGAACTTTCCTCACCAGTCCTCGACCACGATCTTGCTCCCCTGCTACGTCTACTTCGCGGAAAGATCGAGCCCGACGGCAGCCTCAACGACGACGCCTCCCCCGAACTCCGCCGAATCCGCAGGGCAATGGAGCGCCAGCACAGGGCGATCGAAGAAAGTCTCCGCAAATCCTTACGTAGCCTGAGCGAAGGCGGCAGCACCCAGGAAGATCTGATCACCATTCGAGGTGATCGCTTCGTCATTCCGGTGAAGGCCGAGTTCAAACGAAAGGTTCCAGGCGTCGTACACGGTTCGTCGTCTTCCGGCCAAACCGTGTTCGTCGAGCCTCTCGAGGCCATTGAGCAGAACAACGAACTTGTCCGCCTGCTCGATGAAGAACAGGCGGAGATACACCGTATCCTCGTCGCCATGACTCGTGCGCTTGGTGAAAACGCGTTGGCAATCCATCTCGGCACCTGCATCCTCGCCGAGGTCGAATCTCATTTTGCCCGCGCCCGTTTCGCATCTGCGCTGAACTGTGTCCGGCCGACCTTCGCAGAGGAGTTGTCGCTCACTGCTGCCCGACATCCGCTCCTGGAGATTCGCATGCGCACCTCCGCAGTGGAAGCGGGCGATGAACCTAAGACCCCAGTCCCGCTAACAATCATCCTTCCTGCGGAAACAAGGCAACTCATCATCAGCGGTCCCAACACAGGCGGCAAAACCGTCTCGCTCAAGACACTCGGCCTCCTCTCCATCATGGCTCAGTCCGGTGTCCCGGTCCCCGCCGAGGAAACAAAACTCCCCCTCTTCCAAAGCATCTTCGCCGACATAGGCGACGCGCAGTCGATCGAGCGCGATCTCTCCAGCTTTTCAGCGCACGTCGTCAATCTCAATCGTATCTCCCGCGAAGCCACCGCCGATTCCCTGGTTCTCCTCGATGAGTTAGGCTCCGCCACGGACCCTGAAGAAGGTGCAGCCCTCGCCGTTGCCATCGCCTCGCACTTCCTCGCCGTAAAAGCCTGGTGCTGCATCACTACACACCTCACTTCGCTAAAGGTGTATGCCGCCAACCACTCCGGTGTCCTCAATGCTGCCGTAGGCTTTGACCAGCTAACTCTTACCCCAACTTACGAGCTGCGCCTTGGCGTTCCAGGATCTTCAGCCGGTCTGAACATCGCTGCCCGCCTCGGCCTCCAACCAGAGATCATCAAAGCCGCCCGTGCCCAGTTGACCACTCAGACCGCCGACATCGGCGCCTTTCTCGATCAGCTCCACGATCAGCTCACCGCGGCATCCATCGAACGCGAAACTCTGCAACAACGCGAACGCGAGCTCTCTCGCGAGAGGGCCCGTCTTGAAGTCGAAGGCCGCGTCGAGCAAAAGGCCCGCACCAAGGAGCTCGAAGCTAAGCTGAACTCTCTCATCGAAGACTTCGCCTACCAACTTCGTGAGACCGTCAAAGCCATCGATGACAAAGCCCTGGCGCAGAAGATCGCCCGCGACTCTGACCGCCGCATGGCAACCCTCCGGCGTGAGTTTTCAGAACAATTCAATTCCACAGTCGTCGCTCACACGACTCGAGCTGACAAGAATGATCCCGCCGCCCAGCCCCATATTCCAAAAGGCATCAAGATCGGCGACCTCGTCAAACTCAAGTCCCTCGGCCGTCAGGCCCGTGTCGACCGCATTATCGATCCCAAAACGTTCGAGGTTTCGATGGGCCAGATGAAGATGCGCGTTGCTATCGACGACATCGCCGACGTTGAAGTCGTTAAAGTCGTCACACCGCTCGAAGCGGCTCGTAAACGCGGAGGCATCACTGTAGCCACAGCCCACGATGACACCGACTACATGTCCTCCGAGATCAATGTCATCGGGCGCACCGCCGACGAAGCCCAGACCGAAGTCGAACGCTTCCTCGACCGTGCCTTTCTCGCAGGACTCCCCCGCATCCGCATCGTCCACGGCACCGGCATGGGCGTTCTTCGCCGCACGCTACGCGAATACCTGCGCAGCCATCCCAACGTCGCCACCATCACCGAACCCCCGCAAAACCAGGGCGGACAGGGCGCTACCGAAGTCGAACTTCGCCAGTAGTGCCCTACCATCCTGGATTGTTGCCAAGGTCAACCGGAAAATTTAGATCAATTTTTAACGGTCATTGCGTCTGAGTCGACAGCCTTCTTGCCCGTCATACCCTCCAACGCAGTGAGGATCCCGCGATATTCATTCTTATCGCATTGCATGACGAACCCTCCCTTTTTCTCCCCATCGGCCCACGTGAGGCCGACATAGTGTTTTTTCGATTTGGAGAGTGCCATCAGAGCGCCCACACCCAACGAAATGACAGCAAGACCGATCGCTGTCCCAATGCGCCTGTGAACATCCTGCCCATAACTGATTTCTGTAACTGATGCTGCTGGGATGCTTACAAGCTCCTCTTTGCCATGTGCAATCTTGATCGTTGTCGGTTCAAGAACAAGTTGAACCCCGGCTCCCGATTTGAGGTTTTGAAGGGAGCCACCATCATAAGAAACTTTGTAACTGTTATCGCCGGCGAAGGCAGTGGTTGGTACAACAAGGCAGAGAAGTAGTGCAATCAAACTCTTCATTGAAGAAAGTACTCCTTAAGGAATCTGCCATTTATACGGGGCACACATTGCTGTGGCAAGATGTTTTTGTTATCGCAGAATCAGTGAAGACTACTTTGGGAATTCAGAAGGAGGAGCCTAATGCCAACCCACCGCACACGCATCTCCATCATCGGCTGCGGCCACGTCGGAACCTCCTGCGCCTTCGCCATCCTCCAAAACCACCTCGCCCGCGAAATCGTCCTCATCGGCGACACCGAAGCCCACGTTCAGGGCGAAGCACTCGACCTCCAACAAGCCGTCCCACTCGGCACACCCATCACGATCTTCGCCGGAACCTATAAAGACGCAGCTGCCAGTGCGGTCGTCATCATCACCGTCGGCACTTCAGGCAAGTTCCAGGCATCGCGCCTCGACATGCTCGCCGGCAACGTCGTCATCGTGCGCGCATGCATCGCGAAGCTCATGGCCGAAGGCTTCGACGGCGTTATCGTCATCGCGACCAACCCAGTCGACATCCTTACCTTGATCGTCCAGAAGGAGACGGGCCTGCCCCCCGGCCACGTCATCGGCTCCGGTACACTCCTCGACTCCGAACGCCTCCGCCACATCCTCGGCGAACACCTCAACGTCGACCCCCGCTCCGTCCACGCCGCCATCATCGGCGAACACGGCGAGTCCTCCGTAGCAGTCTGGAGCGCAGCCCAGGTCGCCGGCCTCCCTCTCGCCCATTACCCCAGAGCCAACACCCTCCCCACACACGAAGAGCTGCTCATTGCCATACGCTACGCCGGCCCAGTCGTCGCCACTCTCAAAGGCAACACCTGTTTCGCCATCGCCTCCTGCGTCACGCGCATCTGCGAGGCGATCCTCCGCGACGAGCGCTCCGTCCTCATCGTCTCAACCCTCATGACTGGCCAGTACGGACTCCACGACGTCGCTCTCAGCACGCCCTGCATCGTAGGCTGCGGCGGAGTCGAATCCGTCATCGAACTCCACCTCAACAAGGCAGAACAGAAGGCCCTCGAAGCGTCTGCTGCCATACTCCAACGGGCCTACGCAAAGCTTGAGACCTCTAAAGCACCGTAACGAAGCCCTTCTGTGCCGCCCGTGAGCTGACAACCATCTTCCAGATATCCCAGAGCAGCTTCACCACACTGATCACCAGCACCACCTTGAACCCGAGATTAATCGCTGCGTTCAACGTGGTCAGGTCTTTCATCGACATAGCTCCGAGACTCGTTCCAGGAACCATGTACGTCCGGGCCTGCACCATCACCGCAATGATGAGGATCCCAATCACGTGTACGACCATGTCTAAACCCTTACGCCATCCCTCAGCTCCATGCAGAAACACCATCACCGTCTTCAACACCAGCTGCACCCCCAGCAGAGACATAATCTGCCAGTAAAAGATGTGCCACTCCGGAGTGAGTCCAAACGGCATCTCCCGCAGATGCCCCACCAATGGCCCCAGGATCAGATACGGCTTATAAGGAATGGCCAACAACCACACGATCCCCACGGCACTCACAATCACGTCGGCCACTCCACCAGCCAGCGAAGGCCGCTTACCCTGCGCCGGCTCTACCTTGGGCAGATCGTTCGGATTCCATCCCTTCGATAAATCCACCTGGTGGAAGTACCGTCCCTGCGCATACTCAAAGCACGCAAAGCCTAGCGTAACCACCGCCCAGAACGTCAACGCAACGCTCGGAAAGTGCCCGATGGCAGCGCCCACGTCCATGCCCTTCCCCCCTTGAAAGAGCCACGCAACTACCTGCGTCACCACGTACGCCAGCACAACAAATGGGAAGCTCCTCTTCAGCGTGAACCAGTAGATCGGAAACCACGCAGGCCCGATTAGATACTGCTGCGGCAGATATCGCGCTGCCACCAGCACGGGTCGTCCGTGCTTCTCCAGCAGATCCGCCACTTCGCCCTGGGTCAGCGATCGCCCCAGCTCCTCTTCGCGGCCGTCCATCTCCGCCAGAAGATTCTCCCGCAGCTCCGCCAGTGTGTCAGCCTTCGTCCTGGCCGGCAGATTCTCCCCTACAGCCTGCAAATACCGTTCGAGTAGGTCCATAACCTTACCTCTCCTTCTTCTCTTCCTTGTCTTCAAGAATCTTGTGGAGCGAATCGTTGATCCCGTTCCACTCCGCCAGCAGCTGCTCCAGAATCACCGCTCCGCCAGCCGATAGCCGGTAGAAGCGCTTGTTCCGCTTCTCCTCTTCACGCCACTCGCTGGTCAGCAGGCCCTGCGTCTCCAGCCGGCGAAGCAACGGGTACAGCGTGCTCTCTTCAATTGCGAGCCCCTGATCCGCCAACGCCTTCCGCAGTGTGTATCCGTAGTGCTCCACGCGAAGCTGCCCCAGCACCGCCAGAATCAGGCACCCCCGCCGAAGCTCCAATCTGAGCGAGTCGAACAATTCGTTTTGGATCATCGGTTCCATACTGTACTAAGCACACTGTATGATAAACAGTGTATAGTGTCAAGTACTTTCCTGGTCGAATTCAGAAATGAAAAAGGCCCAGCACCAAGCCAGGCCTAAATCGTTTATTTTCTGCGCCGAAAGCGTTTCGGCGTGCGCGCAACACTCAGATCCGCATGGGCATCAGGATGTAACGGTACTTCACATCCTCGTTCGCATCCTCAGGTCGCATCTGCCCGGCGCTCTGAGCATCCTTGAACTCAAGTCGAACCTCACCCGCATTCCCGATCGCCTTCAAAAAGTCGATCAGATACTGGCTGTTGAACCCGACCACCAGCGGATCGTAGTTGTACGGAGTCTCGATCGTATCCTCGGACTCACCTGCATCGGTCGAAGAAGAAGAGAGCTTCAGTTCATTCTGTTCCAGCCGAATCTTGATCGCTCCGCTTCGTTCATCTGCAAACTGCGCCACGCGTTGAATTGAACCCATCAGGTCTTCCGAACGCACGATCACAAACTTGTTGTTGTCTCTCGGTAGCACGGCTTCATAGTTCGGGAACTGACCCGTCAACTTGCGGCTCGTCAATACTCGTCCGCCGACCCTGAAGAACAGTGTCTGATCGTCGTCGGAGAAGTCGAGCGTTTCAGCCTCGGTCGCACCAAGAAGGGAAGAGAGCTCGCTCAAAGCTTTCCGCGGAATCAGCGTCTTCTTCTCGCCCGAAACCCCGTCCAGGGTCTCGCCCAGCTTCTCAATGTGAGCCAACCGGTGCCCGTCGGTCGCCACCATCGCCATACTCTCAGCCTTCAACACCATCAGCGCCCCGTTCAGGGTGTAGCGGCTTTCTTCATTCGAAATGGCAAAGATGGTCTTCGACACCATGTTTCTCAGAGAACTCACCGAAATCTTGACGGCGCCGCTTGCCGGGAACTCCGGCACCTGTGGAAAGTTGGCACGCGCCATCCCGACCATCTTGGTGTTCGATCGACCGGCACGAATCTGCACCCAGTGGTTGTCCATCAGTTTGATCGAAATATCGCCTTCGGGGAGCAGTTTGATGTAGTCGTACAGCTTGCGTGCAGGAATCGTGCACGCGCCGGCCTTCTTCACCTTGGCAGCGCAACTGGTTCGCATGCTCTGGTCCAGATCGGTTGCGGTGATTGTCAGCTTGTCGTCACTGGCCTCAAACAAGAAATTCGACAGGATCGGAATCGTTGTCTTCCGCTCGACGACGCTCTGCGTGGCGGTTAGCTCCCGCAACAGCTCCGCTCGTGAAACGGTGATCTCGAGGTTGCCGGTTGGGGCTGCTACTGCGGTCTCGGTCATCTGGGGCTCCTGGGTTGCACTCGTCACGGTCGTCTCTCCAAAAAATCAGTTCATTGTCGCTGGCCAAACTGTACACCGAATCCAACCCTTCGTGCACATCGTGGGCGACATCGTCTGCTTGATTCTAGGATCGAACACGCTCCGAGCGCGATAGATTTCTTTGTGGAAACCTCGGTCACTTCTGTGCGACCCACGCAGACGGACGTCCTCACTCCCACTGCGCCGCAGACTGCTTCTAAGAAACAAGATAGAAAGAGAAGAAATGCTAGTAGCAGTAATCGTTGCCGCTTGAAAAGTGGATATCTCTTCCAACTGTTCAACCGCTTCAACTTGTGACCTTGTCCCGTTTTAGAAAACCAGACCGGCCGAAACGCAAGCCTTGGAAGAATCACCCTCTCACCCTCGTCAAGGATCCTGTTACTCCACTTCTTCACACCCCCGCTTGGATTTCACTCGGCAAGATCGCGCACGAATCGTGGGAATATTCACCAAACGAAACAAAATGATGCATTTATCCCAACCATTTTTTTCACATCTTCGTCCTACCCCCCGGAGGATAATTAGTCCCGCAGCAAAAAGGAGTTCTCCATGAACATCGCTATCTTTGGTGCCACCGGAGCGACCGGGAAGCTCCTCACCAATCGATGCCTCGCCGCCAATTACAACGTGACTGCCCTGGTTCGTACGCCCGGCTCCTTTCGCAGGCCCGCCGAATCTCCCGATCGCCTCCAGGTCATTGAGGGAAACGCCTTCGACCCGTCAGCCGTCCGTCAGACCATCGAAGGCGCAGATGTAGTCCTCTCAGCTCTAGGTGCCAGGTCGTTGAAGAAGGAAGACGTACTCGAGCGGGCCGTGCCGCTGATCGTGTCGGCTATGCAACAGACAGGCGTCCGCCGCATCATCGTCCTCGGCTCGGCCGGTGCATTGGCCACATCGCTCGACAAGCAGCCCGCCTGGCGACGCTGGTTCTCTCAAAAGATCCTGTACAACACTCTTCTCAAGTGGCCCATAGCCTCGCAGATCTCGCAATGGAGAGACCTCTCCAATAGCAACCTCGACTGGACGATGGTGATGCCACCGATGCTAACCAACGCGCCGGCGCACGGCACCTATCGCGTCGATGGCGATGCTCTTCCCCGCAACGGCAGCCGCATCTCGCGCGCAGACGTAGCCGACTTCATGATGGAGCAGATTAACAATCCGCAATGGATCAGGAAAGGCGTGTACCTCTCGTGGTAGGTTCGCAGAAACTCCTTTCGGACGGTAAAGTATCTCTGTCCCTCAAGGAGTCTGAATGAAGCATGCAAGCCGTGTTGTTAGCCTAGCCGTACTCGCACTTTCGACCGCTGTGTTGGCGCAAACCGCAGCTAGTCCAGCTCCAGCCCGTCCCACGGGATCGATCGCAGGGCATCCTGGTTGGCCTGTGGCAAAGCCTGAAGATGTGAAATCTCCAGAGGCTATCCTCAATGCCGTTTATGACGTTATCTCGGGTGCCAAGGGGCAGCAGCGCGACTGGGACCGCATGCGGTCGCTCTTTATTCCTGATGCTCGTTTGATTCCTGCAGTCGCTGCGTCCGCGGCCAATGGGGGCGCGGCTCATAGCGACGTGATCATGCTTACGGTTGATGGGTATATTGAGCGCAGTGGTCCGCGGCTGACCAGCGATGGGTTCTTTGAGCAGTCTATCCATAACGAAATGCAGCAGTTCGGGAACATTGTGCAGGTGTGGAGCACGTATGAGTCGCGGCACGACCCGAAGGATGCTGCACCGTTCGCTCGTGGAATCAATAGCTTTCAGCTTCTGAAGGATGGGGATCGCTATTGGGTGGTCAACATCTTCTGGGATTCGGAGACTCCCACGAAGCCGATTCCGGCAAAGTATCTGCCGTAGTTTTTATTGGAATGGGAAAACCACGTTTTTGCAGGGGGTTTTGGGAAAAACCGAGTGCAGAATGTGGTTTTTTGGTGGTGAAGTTGTGGTGAATTGCGTGGTAAACGTGGTGTTTTGACACCACGTTTCCTCGTAACGAAAAACACGCCACATTTTGAAACTATTTTTTCGATCCTGGACTTGATTCCTGGCCTGACTAAGGCTTAGTTGCCAGAACCAGGGGTGACGGCCCGGGGACTTCGAGCAACCGGGCGTTGGTGAAGCCTGCGTCGGACAGCCAACTGCTGATCTCTTCGAACGAGAAGGTGTCGCCTTCATCCGTGTTGACCAGCATGTTTCCGGCAAATAGCAGAGGCATGACCGGTCCTGTGCGGTCGGCATTGACGAGGAACTCGGCGATGGCAATGGTTCCTCCCGGAGCCAACGCGCCAAAGACCTTACGCAACAGGGCCTTGCTTTTGGTCTCTCCCTCGCTGTGCAGAATGTGACCGAGCGTCGCGACGTTGTGGCCTTGTCCGAAGTCCACGGAGTTTAAATCGCCATCGACGAACTTGAACCGGTTGGTCAACCCGAAGCGTGCCACCATAGCCTGCGTTGCCGGAATCACGCCGATCCAGTCGACCGCTGTGACGGTAACTTTCTCGTAGCTTTGGGCCAGCGCGATGCCCCAGACTCCGGATCCTGCGGCGAGGTCCAATACGCGGACTGCCGCGCCGGGGTTATCGAATGCCAGATGCTTGGCCAGCGTCGTGGCTGCTGGATAGCTTAGAGGAAAGATGTCTGCGACAAACTGCTGAAAGAAGTCGCTTCCCGTACCTTCCTGATTGACAGACTTCGCCGGCTTGCCGGTCTTGACGACTTCGTTCAACTGTAGCCAATGCGGAATCAACTGTTCACTGGTGTGCTTCAGAAAGCCGCCGTGAAAGGCGGGTTTCGTGCTTACAAGAAAAGCTTCACTCTCAGGCGTCAACGTGTATCGACCGTCTGTCTTAGCGAGAAAGTTTAGCCCTACCAGAGCATTCATGATGATCCGCAGGCCACGCTCGGAGGTGCCGGTTGCGGCGGCCGTCTCCTTGAGGGTCTTTGGACCGGCATCGAGCACGTCGAAGACGCGATGCCGTATCGCGGCTTCCAGAATCAAGGGTGGGGTGTGGCCCCAGGCAAACTGCATGATCCGTTCCGGTGTAACCGGAGCACTTGTACTCATAGTGGTGTCCTCTGGGAGATGGAATTTTGATGTGCGGGAATTCTAGACCCTAGAGCGTGAAGAGCGCCAGCGTCTCTGGAATGGACTGCGGCGTGATAAGAGGGCAGACCTCAGCAGCTAATGCCGCATCGCGAACAAGTCACTTTCGGCACGGCTGAAGCCGTGCCTTAAGCAAGGCGAAAAGCATGGCGACAGGGCACGAGACGAAAGAGCGACCCGGGCGAAAAGCAAAAGAGGCTCGCGCAAGCGAGCCTCTGACGATGCTTGATGCGGGATTAGCTGAGGGTTTCCATGAGTTTGTTGATGGTGCGGTTGAGGTCCTTGTCGGCGCGGCGCTGTTCGTCGATCTTTGCGATGGAGTGCATGACCGTGGTGTGGTGCTTGCCGCCGAACTGACGGCCTATCTCGGGTAGCGATGCCTCGGTGAGCTGCTTGGCGAGGTACATGGCGATCTGGCGCGGCACGACGATCTGGCGTGAGTTGTTCTTCTGCTTGAGTTCTGCGACGCGCATGCCGAACTGCTCTGCGACAGAGCGCTGGATGGTCTCGATGGTGATCTTGCGCACCTGCGTGTCGATGAACTGCTTAAGGCATTGCTGGGTGACGGCGAGGGTGATCTCGACGCCGTGCATGCTGCACCAGGCGATGAGGCGAACCAGTGCGCCTTCGAGCTCGCGAACGTTCGTCCGGACGTTCGAGGCGATGAACATCGCTACGTCGGTCGGCAGCGAGGTCTGCTCGCTCTCGGCTTTCTTCTGCAGGATCGCGACTTTGGTTTCGAGGTCAGGCGGTTGGATGTCCGCGATCAAGCCCCACTCGAAACGCGAGCGCAGACGATCTTCGAAGTCCGCGAGCTCTTTGGGCGGGCGGTCGCTGGCGATGACGATCTGCTTCATGCTCTCGTGCAGGGTGTTGAAGGTATGGAAGAACTCTTCCTGGGTGCGCTCCTTGCCGGCGAGAAACTGGATGTCGTCGATGAGCAGGACGTCGACGTTGCGGAACTTGTCGCGGAAGCCGGTCATCTTGTCGTAGCGGACCGAGTTGATCATCTCGTTGGTGAACTTTTCTCCGCTGACGTAGCTGATGGATGCGTGGGGCTGGCGACGCTTTACGTCGTGGCCGATGGCGTGCATCAGGTGGGTCTTGCCCATGCCGACTCCGCCGTACAGGAAGAGCGGGTTGTACGCCTTCGAGGGCCGTTCGGCGACGGCCTGGGCGGCGGCCATGGCGAACTGGTTGCCGCTGCCGATGACGAAGGCGTCGAACTGGTAGCGGGGGTTGAGTTGCGAGGCGGCGCTCCAGTCGAAGCGAGCCTGCTCGGGCATTGGCCCGGAGGGTGCTCCCTGAATCTGCGTGCCCATCCTTCCCTGGCCAAGGCCCTGGCGGGGTGCGCTCTGGCTATGGCTGGATACGGGCGCAAAGCCACCATCTTCGCGCACCTTGGGGGCCCTTGGATCCTGCTCGGGAGTGGTGAAGGTTACGGTCTCCACATCGAGGCCAAGGTTATCGATGGCCTCCTGGATGAGGTCGGCGTAACGGTCACCGATGTGCTGGAAGTCGTTTGAAGGGATTCGGACAAAAAGTTTCTTTCCTTCGAGGTGGGAGAAGCGCGTTGGCTTCAACCATGTCTCGTACGACTGTCGATTAATCTTCTTCTCGAGAGCCGCGAGGATGCGAACCCAGTAATTCAATACGGCAGTAGCCGTCGGAACGAATGACATTCTTTAGTTTCCTTGTCTCGTTTCCTGTTTCAACCCAGATAGCCGCACGTTTGCAAATCTCATATGACCCGAGAGCAATGGCAAATAGGAGTCTATTCCTGCCCATTACGGGCAAGAGGTGATTTCCCGAGTTGCCAGTAGTCTCTCCGTAGATGCCTATCGACGATCAGGCTGCGGAGAGGAGTTGTTCAACCAAGACAGAGTGCGGAACCGCTGGACCTGCAGAAAAACGTCTTACTAAACGGGTTCGATAGTAGCACGGAAAACGAGACGTTTTTCAATGCGCTCTTTCAAAAAAATTAAAGTTGCACCATTCGCGGTGAAGATGAGAAATTTATCGCTCGCTATCGAGAATAATTTGCTGGCGCTGGAGCATTTCCGTCTACTCATGAAATGAATCTTGTGGTATCGGAGGTGTGAAGCGATACGCCATCGCGATGCGGTTCCATGCGTTGATGGTGGCGATGGCGACTGCAAGAAATGTCAGATCGCTTTCGAAAAATTCCTCTGTTGAATTTTTGTAGTTCTTCGTCGCTGATCCCCAGCGGTGTTGGATGCGTCAGTGCTTCGGTCCATGTGAGAGCTGCCTTCTCTCTTGCGGTGAAGATGCCTCTTGTTTCTCCACACAACAACGAGGTCTAGTTTTGCAGGCGACACAGTTAGCTTGCGCGCGGCGTTGAGGTAATGCTGCAGGCAGAAGGCGCAGCCGTTGATCTGCGATGCGCGGACCTTGATAAGGTCAGTGAGGTTTTTTCGGGGCCGAAGTCTTCGACTGATTTGCTAAGCGCAGTTGAGAACCGCTCTTGCGGCCGGCCCGCGACGGTGAAGTCTGCCAGTTCCATGCATGCATCGTTGGGGATTCTTTCTCTGTTTGATTCGCCAGCATACTGATTTGCTAGATTCGCTGGCCTACCCAAAAGACGCAGGCACGCTGCGCTGTGAAAATCCCGTCCCATCAGGTATACTCAGAGATTGCTGCTATAGCTAAAAGTTTGAGCGGGAGTGTCTCCCGCCGCAGGGAGTTTTTGTCATGCCGAAGCGTACCTTTCAACCTAACCGCCGCCACCGCGCCAAGACCCACGGCTTTCTTTCCCGCATGAAAACGAAGGCGGGAGCGGCCGTACTGAGCCGCCGCCGCGCCAAGGGCCGTCACAAGATCGCCGTCAGCGCCGGTTTCCGCGACTAGTTCCCTCAGGATTCCTTCGAGAATGCCTTCGAGCTCAAAATTCGAAGAGCAACAAGCCCCTATCTCGCTGGAGATCGCGTGTTCCGCTCTTCGGGAGCTTTGGTCGCCGCGAGTCGTCGGTCAGGTCAACAATCAATACATCAAGGTGGCGAAGGTGCATGGGGAGTTTCCCTGGCACAGCCATGAGGACGAGGACGAGATGTTCCTGGTCCTGCGTGGTGTGCTGCGCATTGGCCGCGCCGAGGCGGATGGTGGCCCGGTGTCGCTGAATGCGGGCGAGTTCTTTGTCGTTCCCAAGGGCGTTCGACACAACACCTCTGCGATGGAGGAGACGTGGATTGCGTTGATCGAGACGGTGACTACCTTGCATACGGGCTCGGAACAGACTGCGATGACTCGATCGATTGCGGAACAGCTCGGCTAAAACAACAACGGGCGCATGCAGTTGAAAATATTTGCGCTTAAGTTTTGGTGCATACCACTGCCATAAGCGGTTTGCTTTGTGCGGTGTGCGAAGTTGTTGCGTGGTTTCTCCGGCGGGAATGAGCTTTTGTCTGTGCAATTTATAGGCAACCCTCACCACCCTGGTTCCAGTCGAATTTGTATCAGCATCCGTTGTACGCGCACGAAGGGGCGCTTGCTGATACATCAGGAGAAATGACTTATGGCACAGCAAAATCAACCGAACCCGCCACAGCAGGGCAACAAGCCGGGTCAGCCCCCGATGCAGAATAAGCCGGGGCAAGGACAACAGACGAGCACCGGTGGGCAGCAGGATCAGTCCGCCAATAAAAAATAGGGGCTCAACAAACAGGTATTCAACCGAACGAATTTTTGAACACAGAAGGCCCGCTGATTCGCGCGGGCTTTCTGCTGTTTTCGATCCGATCTCTTCTACGTTGTTTTGGCTTGATCGCGGTAGATTTCGCGAGGGCGGAGGAGAGAGACTAAAATTGTGCCATGCGCGAACTCGACCGATGAGAGATCGAGCCCAGCAGCCATGACCACCAGCGCCCTCATCTTTCGTCTTCGCAAGCACGCCGATTATCAACGGGTGTACAAGGGCGGCCGGAAACAGTTTGCCAAGCAGATGACGTACTTCTTCACGCTGCGGCCACAGCTTGGGCCGGACGGCACGACTTTGCGTGATGCGGATGCGGGGAGTCCTCGTGTTGGGCTTACTGTTGGCAAGGTGATGGGGAAGGCGGTGGATCGCAACCGCATCAAGCGGCGTATGCGCGAGGCGGTGCGCAAGAATCTGCCGTCGCTTAGGACGCCGGTCGATGTGGTTCTTCATCCGCGGCGCAGCGTCATCGATCTGGAGTTCGCTGTGCTTGAGCGCGAGGTGGCGAATGTCTTTCGCGCCATCCAGACGGCTGCCGAAAAGCAGCAGCAGGCACAGAAGCGGTCTTCTGCGGGTTGATGCGATGCCAGATACTGAACCCAGCCTCGCCGTTCGAAGCATTTATCGCGTGTACAAGTCTGTTTTGTCGCCGATCCTCCATGCCTTCAGCCCTGCCGAGTGCGTGTATCTGCCTAGCTGCTCGGAGTATGCGTATGTCGCGCTGGTTCGGTTCGGCGTGTTTAAGGGGTCCTGGCTGGCGCTTCGCCGGCTGGCACGCTGCCATCCGTTTGCGAAGGGCGGGCTGGATCCTGTTCCGCTGGGAAACTCCGGAATGGCCCCGTCCGTCACCATTCCCACAGACCATTTACCATAGAACTAGCGCCTGAAATCCGCGCGGCAACAGCCTGACCTTCAGCAAAGAATAGGAAGTCCCTTTTGGCAGAGTTTAAAAACCCAAATCAGCAAGGCGGCGGCGACAACCGGTCGCTGCTCGTCATGATGCTCGTCCTGGTCACAGTATTCTTTGGCCTGCAGTACTTTCGCGCGAAGAACAATCCCCAGACGGTCTCCCCCAACGCTCCTGCCACGAGTGCTTCGCAGAATGCTTCTCCTGCTGGATCGCAGCCGGCCGCACAGCCTGCTGCTGCTGCTCCTCCTCCTGCTGCTGCCGCGGCGTCCACCACGCGTGGGACTCCGACGGTACCGACGGTTCAGGCATCGGCGGAGTCGACTACGGTTGTTGAGAACGAGCTTTACCGGATTACGTTTACGAATCGTGGTGGGCAGGTTTCCAGCTGGATTCTGAAGCAATATAAGGACAGCGACGGCAAGCCGCTGAACCTGGTTCATACGCAGGCCGCCGAGCAGTTCGGTTACCCGCTCTCGCTGTACACGTACGACGCTGCGCTGACGGACGGATTGAAGAAGGGTCTTTATGTTGCTTCGGCGACGGGCACGATTACAGCTCCGGGCTCGCTGACGTTCAACTACTCGGACGGGACGACGCAGGTCCGCAAGACGTTTGCCTTCGACGAGACGTACGTTCTGCATGCTGATGTTCAGGTGATTCGTAATGGTGCGCCTGTGCGTGCTCTTGTGAGCTGGCCGGGAGGCTTTGGCGATCAGGACAATGCGACTGCGTACAACGGCGCACAGTTCGACACGTCAGTTGACGGAAAAGATGAGCATCTTGCTCCGAAGAAGGTTTCTGGCGGCGCTACGGTCAACGGGCCGTTCGATTGGGCGGCGGTCAGCGATCCTTTCTTTGCTGCTGCTTTTTTGCCGGACTCTCCGGCGAGTGCGACTGCGGCGACGCTGCATAACGAGCTGGATGTTGCGAAGACGATTCGTCGCACAGGGATCGGCAGCGGGTCACCGTCCAAGGGAGCGATCAATGTCCCTGTCCTTGGGACAGCGGTGGGAGATGTCAGCGGCCATACCCTCACGCGGATCTATGTTGGTCCGAAAGCGATCAGCATCCTCAAGGGCATTCATGCTGCTAACCCGAAGGTGACGCTTGAGCCTCTGCTTGAGTTTGGATTCTGGGGGGCAATCGGCAAATACCTGTTCCTCGCGCTGCAGTTTATCCACGCCCATATCGTGTCGAACTGGGGATGGGCTATCGTCATCCTGACCATCCTGATCAACATCCTTATGCTTCCGTTCCGCATTAAGACCATGCAGAACGGACTGAAGATGCAGCGAATCCAGCCCCAGATGAACGCGATCAAGGAGAAGTATAAGAAGTACAAAGCAACCGATCCCAAGCGCAACGAGATGAACGCCGAGATCATGAAACTCCAGAAGGACAATGGAGTGAACATGTTCGGCGGCTGTATCCCTACGCTGATCACACTCCCGTTGCTGTACGCCTTCTTCACGATGCTGCCCCGAGTGGTCGAGCTGCGGCAGGCCCACTGGCTCTGGCTGCCCGATCTGCAGGCCCCCGATCCGTGGCATATCCTTCCTATTCTCATGGTGGTAAGCCAGTTTCTGGTGCAGTATTACACTCCATCGCCGGGCGTCGACCCACAGCAACAGAAGATGATGGCCTTTATGATGCCCGCCATCTCGGGTTACTTCACCTGGACCTATGGCTCTGGCCTGGCGTTGTACTGGGCTATCGGCAACCTGATCAGCATCGCCCAGCAATCAGTCATGAACCGTACGAGCCTTGGCCGGGAGATGCGGGAGATTGCCGCCAAACGAGCCCGCCGCAAGGCAGGCGTGGGCGCAACCACGATCCAGGGGAAGCGTTAATTGACGCCCCCTGAGTCTTTAGCCCCGCATGAATCGTATACACTTACTGATATATGAAACTTGTAGTCGATTTTGTTTATCTAGTGAAACAGAAGCATGAGTTGCAACTGTGCAGATGACGAATAACCTGAATGACCCGGGACCCGCAGCAAGAAAGATCGCAGACTTCCTCGCAATCCTGAGCAAGACGGGCGGTCTGAATCTCAAGCCCCAGATCCTTGCCTGCAACGGCCAAGTGCAACCCAACTCCAGCGACCCCACTGGTGCGCCAACCGCAGGATCACCTGAAACCTCCTCCACTTCCGACACCAATCCCCAGATCACAGTAGAGCTTAGCGGTCCCGATACGCCGCTTCTTCTTGCCCGCAACGGCGAGCTTCTGCTGGCCATCGAACATATTGCTGCCAAGATTCTCCGCCTCGAGCCCGAGGAGCATGACCAGATCTCGTTCGACGCTGACGGCTTCAAAGCCACCCGCAACCGCGAGCTGGATCTGATGGCCGAGATGGCGATTCAGAAGGTTCGCGCCACCGGCCAACCCTTCTCCTTCTCGCCGATGAGCTCTCGCGAGCGCCGCATCCTTCATCTCGCCCTGGCGAAATCCGGGCTGCCGACGGCCTCTTCCGGCCAGGGTCCGGGACGTTTTGTGGTCCTCTATCCGGAAGGCCAGGAGCCTGCTCCACCGCCAGCCCCCTCTGCGGAAGACCGCACCCGAGCCATACGCAACACCTTCCGCCGCCGCTAACTGCTGCGAGGGCGGGGTGCGACGACGTGCTGCGAAGCGCGCAACCGTGCGTTTCCCGCCGGCCGTTTCGCCGGTTCACTCTTTGCTGAGGCTACGGCACGGCCATCGCCTCTTATCTCGAGGTATTTTTTCCAATCCTCAGACTCGGCCAGCCGCTTGATCATGGCATTGCGTTCCATAAGGAACATCTTGAGACGCTGGCGCAGAAACGCTCTGCAGGCCAATCGTCCGAGCAGCCCCCAACGAGCCGAGAATCTGACTTCGTCCCTCATGCGGGTTCCATCATCCATCGCTGCGAAGTGGTGGTCATGTTCGAAGTGGTGGAACGGTCCGGCAATCATGATGTCGCGATAGTAAGTATGGGGTCGCAGCGTTTCGATCAGACTGGTGTGCCGCCAGCGGACACCAAAATGACGTCCCCGAAACGTCAACGTCTCTCCCTCGCCGATCATAACCTGCGACGGTTCGGCAACTGGTTGACTCCGTGTCGAATGCGCCGATGCGACGTGCAGATCGACACTGAGCGATAAGAGAAAACACCGCTCGACGGGTGCGTCAATCCAGGTACTCAATCGCAGACTTTCCATAGGCCGCCTGACCATTGCAACGCTCTCCTAATCTACGCCAGCAGGAGGATTTTTCCGATTCCGCCCTTTTCTGCGGCTGCCTGGGCTGGGCCTGCGTCGTCCAGCGGAACCATCCGATCGATGGGGATCACCAACCGCCCCTCGGCCACATCCTCAGCCATCATTCGCAACATGGGTGCATCGGGCCCGGATTGGATTGGTTCAATCTTGACTGTAGGATGCATGCCGACGTTAGCAGGAGGACCCAGTACCGAGGCGAAAACCCCGCCCTGCTTCACCTTTCCCAGCAGTTTCTGGGCGGTCTCGCCCCCTACGGTGTCGGCTACGGCATCGATAAACCCAATCTTTTCAATGGCTCCCGCGTCGTCCAGAGCTAAAACCTGGTCCGCGCCAAGCGCCGCCGCTTCTTTGAGCTGGGATTTCCTGACCCCTGCGATAACCTTCGCGCCAGCCTTCTTCGCTGTCCAGACAGCCGATCGTCCGACGCCTCCAGCGGCTCCGGTGACGAGAACTGTCTGACCAGCCTGAATCTTCGTGCCCCGTGTAATCAACTGGTTCCCGGTGAGGGTCACAAGGGGTAAAGCCGCCGCCTTTACCAGGTCCAGATTACCGGGAACCAACGCCAGATCGTTCGCCTGCACTACGGTCTGTTCCGCGTAGGTCCTTGCACCGACGGCGATGACTTTGTCGCCCGGCTCGAAATTGGTGACGCCCGGACCCGCCTCGCGCACAATTCCGGCTACGTCTCTTCCTAGAATTGCAGGCAGCTCGAGCGGAAAGAAGTTCTTTACCGCGCCGCTTCTCATCTTGTAGTCGATAGGATTTACGCTTGTCGCCGCGACTCGAACAAGCACCTGATTCTCTTTCGCCACTGGATCGGGAACGTCTTGATACTTCAACTTGTCCGGTCCACCATACTCGTATAAAAGGACAGCCTTCATCCCATACCTCAACATGTGATCAATTTTTCAATCATTATGTGAGATGCATGGCTTCCCCTTCGCGACATTTCGCTTTGTAAAACAAAGGAAAATAAAGCGAGGGAAGGAAGCAACCTATTCTTGAGGTGCTTTGGCCTCGTGCTGAGGTGCCTTGTCGATGTGGTGTTCCTCTGGAAGGTACTTGCGCCACTCTTTGCTATTCTCGGCGACTCTCTTCAACAGATTCAATCGCCGCCGGAGCCGTTTTGAGAGATACGGCACGAGCACAAATTGGGCTACCAGCCGTCCTAGGAAGCCGAGCGGCAAGGTGAACCGAATCTTGTCGTTGAGCACGGTTCGCTCGTTCATCTCGTAGAAGTAATGGTCGTGCTGATATCGCTTGAATCGACCGCGGCCCATGGTGTCCTGAAAAAAAGATGGCGGTTCATAGCCGGTGACGTAATTCTCATGCATATGTGGAAAGCCAAACTTCCACCCCGCCCACACGAGCCTGTCGTCCGCCACAACCAGTCCGCTGAGCTTGCCCTCAATGGGCTTCATCCCTAACGTTCGACCCACCAGTTCAATGTTGGTCGAGAGCAGGAAGCACCTCTCGATCGGAGCATTGATAAAGATGCTGTCGCTAATCGTAAACATCGGGGAGGACTCCTGTAGAAAATTGTACTGGTCTTTTGGCTGTGGACTCAATGATGAAGCGCGTTCAATCACCTGTTCGCGGGCCACCTCAGGTGGCATCCGCTATGCTCCATTTTTCCGGCGCTACTCGGCTTTCGGCAAATATTCGCGCCACATCTCCGATTCTGCAACCTGCTTGACGAACTGATTCCGCTCGCGCAAAAAACGCGTCAAGTACTTGCGCAGCGCCAGCCTCTCCACCATCAAACCCAAAACTCCGAACGGTGCTGAAAATCTTAGCTCATCTCGCATTACAGTTTCGCCGTTGTGTTCCTGAAATCGATGATCGTGCTCGAAGCTCTTGAATGCGCCCGCTGTCATTACGTCTTGAAAGAAGAACGGTGGCTCATATCGTATGATCTTGCTCGTGTGTCGCAGCATCAAGCCAAAATGGCGGCCGCGCCACGTAACCGATTCACCCATACCGATTAAACCCGTGGTTACGCCCGCCACCGCTCGCTCCCTCGTCCCTGAAGTACTCTGCATGTGCAGGTCGATGTTCAGCGATAGAAAGAAACATCGGTTCGCCGGAGCGGTGATCCGCGTCGCAAGATCGATTGTCTGCACCTTAGAGGCCGGGGCTCTTCTGCTGGATGATCTCCTGCGCTCTCGCGATGAAGTCGACGAGCGGGGCACTTCCTTCGTCACCCTTGCCTCGGGTGCGCACACTGACTGCTTCGGAGGCAGCTTCTTTGTCTCCCATCACGAGAACAAACGGAATCTTCTGCAAGGTGAACTCGCGGATCTTCGCGTTCATCTTTTCGTTGCGCGCATCGAGCTCAACGCGCAGGCCCGCGGCTTCGAGCTTCGCCTTTACGGCGGCGGCATACTCGATGTGCTTCTCGGAGATTGGCACCAGGCCGATTTGCACGGGAGCGAGCCACAAAGGAAATGCTCCTGCATAGTGCTCGATCAGGACCCCGAAGAATCTCTCGACGCTGCCAAAGAGAGCGCGATGCACCATGACCGGCTGATGCAGCTCGCCGTCTTCGCCCTTGTACTCCAGCCCAAAGCGTTCGGGCAGGTTGAAGTCGAACTGCACCGTCGAGAGCTGCCACAGCCGGCCCAGCACATCAACCAGCTTGATGTCGATCTTCGGTCCATAAAACGCACCCTCGCCGGGGACACTCTTGAAGGCCACGCCGCGGTTCGTCAGCACACCCTTTAGCGCCGCCTCGGCTTTCTCCCAGTCGGCTACCTTGCCCACAAACTCGCCCGCTTTTTTGGGGTCGTGCAGCGAGAGCTCGACGCGATATTCGCTGAAGCCGAAGGTCTTCAGCACGGCCTCGGCGAAATCGAGACAGGCCTCAATCTCGCTAACGATCTGCTCCGGCGTGCAGAAGATGTGCGCGTCATCCTGCGTAAAGCCGCGCACGCGCAGCAGACCCGTGCATCGTGCCGCTGCGCTCGTAGCGATAGACGTTGCCCAACTCGGCGTATCGCACGGGCAGGTCGCGATAGCTCTTCGGGGAATTCTTGTAGATGAGAATGTGCCCGGGGCAATTCATCGGCTTCAGCCGGTACTCGGCATCATCGAGCTCCATCGGCGGATACATATTCTGCGAATAGAAGCCCTCGTGCCCGGAGATCTTCCACAGCTCGCGCCGCATGATATGCGGGGTAAACACCATATTGTAACCACGGCGGATACATTCATCGCGCATCCAGTCTTCCATGGTCTTGCGAATCAGCCCGCCCTTCGGATGCCAGAAGATTAGCCCTGCGCCGGCTACCTCCTGAATGGAAAACAGGTCGAGCTGCTTGCCAAGAACGCGGTGATCGCGGGCCTTGATCTCTTCGAGGCGCTTGAAGTGCGCATCGAGATCCTTGGTGTTGAAGAATGCGGTCCCGTAGATTCGCTGGAGCTGCTGATTCTTCTCATCGCCCAGCCAGTAGGCGCCGGCGACCGACATCACCTTGAACGCCTTCACGCGTCCGGTCGAAGGCACATGGGGCCCGCGGCAGAAATCGACAAAGCTGCCGTTGCGGTAGAGCGAAATTTCGTCGCCGGGCTGAGTGAACTTCTCGATGAAGTGGACCTTCATGAAGTCGCCGTGTTCGGCGTAGTCTTTCAGGCCCATCTCGCGGGACTCGATCTCGCGCAGGAACTTCTCATCGCGCGCGACGACCTCTGCCATTCGCGCCTCGATCGCTGCGAGGTTTTCTTCGCTGAACGGCGTCTCACGGTAGACGTCGTAGAAGAATCCAGAGTCGGTGGCTGGCCCGTGGCCGAGCTTGGTTTCGGGAAAGAGCTCCAGAATGGCCGTCGCCATGACATGCGCGGCAGAGTGGCGCACTACCTTCAAGGCCGCCTCGTCGGTTTCCTTCAGAAGTTCGAGGGCGACATCTTCGTTCAATGGTGCCGCCAGGTCTACGAGCCGTTCCCCAGCTTTCGGCGCCGCCGTACATCGCTGCTTCTGAGGTCTCTTCGGTTGCTACCGCCCCGTCGGCCGCGATCGGCAGTCAGCGGACGAATCCGTGCCACCACGACGGCCGCTGCCAGCCGTGGCGAGATGCTCGTTGCCACATCAAGCGCTGTTGTACCGCGCGGAACCTCGCGCACTGAACCATCGGGAAGCTGAATCTTGATTGTCTGTTCGCTCACACTCCTAAGAATAGATGGTTGCCGCAAACCGCGTCGAGACGGACCGCCTCCCTCAAGCCACTGGTGGCGCGGATGTCCTCATTAAGCGGCAAACCCTGATCGTTACACGTCCGTGCTATGGCTCCGGACTTCTCTTCCATCTACGCTGAGGGTGTTGAAAGGGCCATTCGGCACGAGTGAAGGCCCGGTCAGGACGGCGGCGATGCAGGTTCTACTCAGAAGGTCGGAGTTCCGGCAGGACATGCACTGTGATGTTTGCGGTCAGGGCTTTCGACTCTATTGGGAGCAGAATTCTCCCGCCGAACGCGCCACTATGCGCGCCATCGTCCTGGGTGAACTTCGGGATCATCATTCGCGGGAACAAGGCGGCGATCAGACACCCGCGGCTCATCCGTTCGATCTTTTCAGGCTGCCGGGCTGGACAGGGTCCCCGAAGTTTGAGCGGAAAAATCTTATTGCGGGCCCTTCCCGACCTCCGAGCGATATCTCCAAGGTCGTCATGATATCCCGATATTCGAAACAGCAATCGCAACGCTGAGCTTTCCTTCGCGGCTGTTTCCTGTTTCTGCTAAAGCAAAAACAAGAAAGCAGGTTACCTATGCACGTATGTCAACAAATGAAGCTCTCCTCCAAGGTCCGTTGCCCCCTCTGCGGGCAGAACTTTCTCATCTACGCGGAGGGAGGCGCACCTGCCGTTGACACTATGAGCCGCCGCGTTATCGAGCACGCCCTGCGTACCCATCACACCCCGCGTTCTACGTCCGCCAGCGCACACCCCGGCTCCACCTTCCATATCCGAAACTGGTCTGGCGCCCAGCCTTTTGTTGCGTCGGCCACATTGAGCGATCTTCTTGATAACGCTCTGTAATCTGATTCGACGGGATATTACTAAATCATAAATCTCGATATCGAGCGAATCTTTACTCTTTGATGGACATCTATCTATCGTGCGCCGTTTCAATCGCGGCCGATAGGAGAAAACATGTCCACACTTTTGAAGATCGATGTCAGCCCGCGGGGCGAGCATTCCATTTCACGCAAACTCGGGAACCACTTCGCGACCGAGTGGCAGTCCAACCACGTTGGCGGCAAGATCGTCACCCGCGACCTGGCAACGACTAAGATTCCCTACGTCGATCTGCCATGGATCGGCGGCGCCTTCTCCGCTCCTGATACCCATACCGCTGAGCACAAGGCTGCTCTCAAGGTTTCCGACGAGTTGATCGCCGAGCTTTTGGCTGCGGACGAAGTCGTTATCTCTACTCCCATGTATAACTTCAACGTGCCAGCGGTGCTCAAGGCCTGGATTGACCACATCGTCCGGCTGAACAAGACCTTTTCTTTCGACGCCAACGGGCTGAAGGGCCTCGCTGCGGGCAAGAAGGTCACGATTATCATCGCCAGCGGCAGCGAATACACCTCGGGTTCGCCGCTTGAGTCCTACAACGTCGAAGGGCCTTACTTCCGCGTCATCTTCGGCTTTATCGGCATTACGGACATCACCATTGTCCATGCGGGTGGAACAAACAAAGTGGCGCAGGGTCAGGTGGCAGAGCCGGTGTTTCTTGAGAAGTTCGTCCACGAAGTCGACCTCGCGGCGGCCAAGTAAGGCAATTCGGCGGCTTAGGGTTAGAAGGCGGACAGCCGTGCAGCTGTCCGCCTTTTTGATTAGGCCTGCCCCCTAAGCCCTCGAACCGATTCAACTTGACCGATCCGTTCTTCCACTCCGTTGTCGTTGTTCTAAGTGGCACATAAAAAAGAAGGACCGCGCCATCCCGGCAGCGGTCCTGTGCTTGTGGCACGCACGGTAAACCTTTATGCAATCTCAGGAATACTCTTTACCGATCGTTCCGCGGGCATATGCTTTTTCAACCACACATTTGCCCTCCACCGTCCAACAAACGGCGCGGCGGCGATCATACCAAACGAAATACCTAATGCGATCTGCATTCAACTTCTCCTTTCTCCCCGGGGTCTTGATCGATCCCATCAGGGTTGAACCCGGCAGCTAGTCTGCAAAATGTTGCATGTTGCTACAGTTGATTCCTTACTATCCGCCGCCCGAACCTCCCTCGATATCCCACCTTCGTGTTACATACAGAACCCGGGTGTTAGCGCTTTCCGGTCCTGCTCCCCCGTCCGTAACCGGACCGCGCTCTGGCAGGCACCTTCGCCTAAAATAGCGCTATGTCCTATGCTGCTGCGGTCGATCATCTCTACGCTCTGGGCCACGAGCTTGCCCCGACCCCTTCCAGCACGCCCCGCCGCAAGTTCGACCTGGCACACATGCGGGTTCTGGCGGCCGCTCTGGGCCATCCTGAGACCAGCTTCCCCTCGGTTCTGATTGCCGGAACCAACGGCAAAGGCTCCACGGCCGCCACCCTGGCCAGTATCCTCGCCGCCGCGGGCTACCGCACCGGCCTCTACACCTCGCCCCACCTGATCCGTGTCAACGAGCGCATCCAGATCGACGGTGCCCAGATTCCTGACGAAGACTTTGCTCGCCTCTACTTCCAGGTCGACGAAACCGCCCGCCGCCTGGTCGAAGCCGGTGATCTGCCCCATCCCCCCAGCTTCTTCGAGGTCCTCACTGCCCTCGCTTTTCTTTACTTCGCGGGAAAAGGGCCAAGCGAAGCGAAGCCGGTCGACATCGCCATCCTCGAGGTAGGGCTTGGTGGCCGTCTCGACGCGACCAACATCGTTGCCCCCCTGATTTCGGTCATCACGGATATCGCGCTCGACCACCAGGACTATCTGGGCGATACGATTGCCGAGATCACCCGGGAAAAGGCCGGTATCCTCCGCCCCGACGGCATCCTGATCACTCTGCCGCAACACCCCGAAGCCAATCAGGCCATCGGCGAGGCCGCCGCTGACCTTAATCTGCGAGCTATCAGCGCGGCCGGCTTCATTCCCCACCTGCCGCCTCGTTCTTCACATAATGAAATGAGCAGGCCGCCGCTTGAATCACCTCTGCCTCGCAACCGATACGCGGTCACTCTTGATGGTGAATCCCTCGAAGTCGACTCACCTCTCGTTGGGCAACACCAGCAACGCAATATCGCGTTGGCAATTGCGGCCGCAAATGCATTACGAAACCAAAAAGGTTACAAGTTATTTCGACCTGGAACAACAAGTAACCGTAATGGTTACAATATTACAAATTCGGCAATAGCGGCGGGCATTCGCAACACGAGGTGGCCTGGCCGTTTGGAGCTGATCTCCTCCTCTGAAGGACCGAGCCTGCTCCTTGACGTGGCGCACAATCCCGCCGGCGCCTGGGCCTTGCGGGCGGCCATTGCGCAGCTTCCCGAAGCCCAGCCCCGCACACTGCTCTTCAGCTGCCTTCGCGACAAGGACCTGAGAGAGATGTCTCAGATTCTGTTCCCGCTCTTCGACTCGAGCGGCGATCGCCCACACGACCACATCCTCTTTGCCCCAATCGACAATCCTCGCGCTGCCAGCCTCGAGGATCTCCTCGCTGCCGCTCACGCGCTCGATATCCCGGCTGAGGCCGCCCCTGATCTCGCGGCTGCGCTCGCCCAGGCCCGCGCTGTCACTCCGGCGAACGGCCTGATCATCGCCACCGGCTCGGTTTACCTTGTCGGCGAAATCCGCCAACTCGCGGTGCAGGGATGAGCACTTCCCCGTCGTCGGATAACCTGGCAGAGCCGACCAACGGGGACGGCGTTCTGGCTCCGGATGAACCTAAGGGCTCGCCCGAAGCCATCCTGTCGGTGTCTGAACCCGAAGTCCCTGCCACGGTCAACGCATCGAAGAAGCCCCCCTTCGCGCTACGCTGGCTCTCCTATCTTCTCCTTGTGCCATTGGTGGGCCTGGCGACTGCCGGATTCGGCTGCATTTCGCTGATCTGCGGGCTCTGGGACAAGTCGGGCCGCCAGCAACATGCGATCGCGCATCTCTGGGCTCGAACACTGCTGATGATTAGTCTTTCGCCGGTCAAGATCATCGGAGCGGAGAAGCTCCACGTGCACGAGACCGCCGTCTACGCGTCGAATCACCTCAGCTATATGGACACGCCGGTGCTGTTCGCGCGTCTGCCCTTCCAGTTTCGTATTCTCGCGAAGCAGGCGCTTTGGAAGGTGCCTTTCATCGGTTGGTATCTTCACCGCTCCGGTCAGGTTCCGGTGGACACTAAGAATTCGAGGTCCCTCGTAGCCAGTCTCAACCGCGGTGTGACCACCCTCAAGCACGGCCTTCCGTTGGTTCTGTTTCCTGAGGGAGGGCGCGCGGCCAATGGCCATCTGCAGAGCATGATGTCGGGCTGCGCCTACATGGCGATCAAGGCGCAGGTGCCGCTGATTCCGCTCACGCTCATTGGCACCTATGAGCTTCTTCCCATCCACGTGTATGCCCTGAACCCGAGGCCGCTGCTGGTCGTCGTAGGCGATCCCATTCCTACTACCGGCCTTAACCCGCGCGATGCCGATGCTCTGACGCAGCGGCTGTACGACGCGATCTCCGCCACTTACTCGCAATACGCCGGACAGCAGTCACCCTAGTTGTAAGGAACCGCGGGGTAGAATACCCGCACCGAGACTCTGCAATCAGAGGAGCACGCATGAGCTGCAAGTCTGCGAATTGCCCCGCCCAGATCCGGGCCCTGATCCGCGCCGCGGTGCTCTGCGCTCTTCTATTCACTGTGATCGATGTTTCCGGCCAAACGCAAACGCCACCCGTCAACACGCCAGTTGGCCACTGGGTCGCCGAACACCCCTCGCATACAGGCATCGGTTCGTGGTGGGACTTCCGCTCCGATGGGACGCTCACGATGCACATCGGCGCGATTGTTACGTCGCCGATCACACGATCGGGCGACACGTTCACTTCGCCACCTGCGACCACCAACGGTGCGCCTATCAAGGTGACGTTTCGCATCGACGGCGACACGCTCCATCTCATGTCGCCCGACACTCCGGAGCAGACTCTCGCTCGGGTTGGCCCGGCGCCTTCTGCAACCGATCCTCTCCTTGGCAAATGGAGGCCTCTTCCGCCGGCGACGCCCAGCACTGATCCGAATATTGCCGCTCAGCAAAAGATGATGACCAATGCCATCCTGGTCTTCTACGCTGACAACACAGAAAGCGTCCGCATCCCCTTCACCTCGGTCGAGGGCACATGGGACGCGACGGGGCATACCCTGCGCGTGCAGAACCGGCCCGGCGACTATACGTTCGAGCGCACCGGCGCTAAACTCACGCTCGGCCAACCACCCGACGGCAAAAAGACTGACACGTATCTCCCTGATCCCATCTTCTAGTAGCGACGGCCAAGACTATACTTAGGCTTGATGAAATCTGCGTCGCATCCCCGGCCTCGCATCGCGATCCCGCAGCCCACCAGCAAAGACGTCGCCTACAACCAGCGCTCGTGGCCGCAATACGCGGTTGCTGTCGAACGCAGTGGCGGCGAGCCCGTGGAGGTTCCGCTTAATGCGACGCCGGTTCAGATCGCCAACCTCATCAATACCTGCCAGGGCGTTCTTCTTCCCGGCAGTCCTGCGGACGTCAACCCGCACAAGTACGGCCAGGACCCCATCGCCGAGTGTGCTCCCGCTGACAATCCACGCGAAAATGTTGATGAGCTTCTTCTCCAGGATGCGCACAACCTCTACAAGCCGCTCTTCGCGATCTGCTTCGGCATCCAGATTCTGAACGTCTGGCGTGGCGGAACGCTCGTGCAGGATCTCACTGTCCTACCCGTCAATCACTCGGCTGGGAGTAAGGTCGCGATTGCCCACACCGCAGCCACGGCGCCTGAATCGCTTCTCGGCACGCTGCTGACTCGCGAAGAGGCCCCCGAACAGGACGACTTTCTGCGCCTTCCCATCAACTCCAGCCACCACCAGGCGATTGGAATCCCTGGCGACGGACTTCGCGTCTCTGCGCGTTGCCCGCAGGACGCCGTCATCGAGGCTGTCGAGGGTGGCCAGGCCACGGAAGGCGCGACTGCTCATTTTGTTCTCGGCGTCCAATGGCACCCTGAACGGAGCTACGACATCAGCCCGGCGTCTCGCGCGCTCTTTGATCGCTTCGTCGCGGAAGCTGCGGTCTGGGTTCCGCGTCCAGTACACACCTCCGTTGTCTGAGAGCCAAAGGAACTTCCCCATCACCGTCGCCACCCGAACTGTTGAAAACAATCGACCGTTAGATGACCATCTAACTATAATTGAGGGTCGAACGGCGTTCGGTTACGCCATTTAGCATGGAGGCTAGACGACCGCGCGCGTCTGCGATCGCGTCTGCGATACTGACAATCGCCCCATGCACACGCTCCCAGAGTCCGCGATAGCTGATCTCCTTAGTCCCTACCTTGAACGCGGTTCGCAAAGCCTCTACTCCCAGCTCTCGGCGTACCTCGACCTGCTCCTCAAGTGGAACGCCCGTACTAACCTAACGGCCATCCGTGATCCCGAGGAGATCGTCCGCCGCCACTTCGGCGAGAGCCTCTTCGCAGCCCAGCATATCGGCCGCCCGGACACCCTCCTCGACTTCGGCTCCGGAGCGGGCTTCCCCGGCCTTCCCATCGCCCTTCTTCTGCCCGAAACACACGTTACCCTTGCCGAGTCGCAGAACAAAAAGGCTACTTTCCTCCGCGAGGCCGTTCGCACACTTCAGCTCCAGAACGTTGAGGTCTGGGCTGCTCGGGCCGAAACCATGCCCGCTGACCGTCGGTTCCATACCGTCGCGCTTCGCGCCGTGGACAACATGGAAGCTGCACTTCCGGCAGCCAGGGCTCGCATCGCGACGGGCGGACAACTTGCCATCCTCACCACCGTCCACCAGATTTCATCCGCAGGTCGCACGATCGCTCTGCCAAACTCCCAGGCGGGAGTTCTCTACCTCGAGGCGTTTTAGAGTCTCCGCGCAGGAAATCCGAATGCACGGATCAAACGCGGCAATGACCTTGTAGTAAACCCTTCCTTTTTTCGGTTCTTGCCAGGATGTGGCCAGCCTGTGGCCTTCCCGTTCTGAAAATTAAATCTGCAAAATCTTGCAAAATATCTATTGTGGAAGGGAGGAACCTTTGTTATAAACATCAAACCCTTAGAAATAAGGGAACTCCCCGTGAACAATTTTGCGCAGGATCCGAGGGAAAAACATTCCTTGTATCCATGTAAGGGGAAGTCATGAACGTGTATGGCAAGAAGGATTCAACAGCAGTAATTGATCGTATCGCCTCTGAAAAGTCGGGTCAGGAAGACTCGAAGTCCCTCTATCCTTCCACCTCCTATCAAAAGGTTCTCGACTACCACATTGCCGAGATCCTCCTCAGCACTATCGTTCTCGCCGTGATCGCCCTACTTCGATTGCATCGCTGAGGCTAGGAATGTTCCACGTGGAACGTTCCGAAGCACTCGGAACCTCACATTTTTGTTTGGCGCACCGTTTGAAGGCACCAAGTTGCTTGGGGAAAACCATTTAGGCGGATCTCTGTCTGCATCTTGCCGGATCAGATTTTCGTCCCAACGATCCCCCCACTCCCGACGATCTCCCGGTCTGATGGAAGGCTCTTTTCGAAGTAAAATCCTGCCCAACCCACACCGCAATCTCATCATGCTTTTCCGGTCCTCGCAGGGCGTCTTAACGTTCCACGTGGAACAAAAGATTTCCACACCGCAAGCGTCAAAAACCCCCAAAAACCTGCACAAAACGAGAGTTCCACAAGTTCTCCACAGCCTTCCGTACTTCTGCACAGGGCCCCATGCATTGCCACGAAACCGCCCTATCGATACCCTTCTTTAACGCCGATGATCACCATTCACCCCGTCAACAAACCGCAGCCCGCTCCCAAGCCATCAAAGGTCATCGCCGTCGTCAACCAGAAGGGCGGAGTCGGCAAAACCACCACCGCAATCAACCTCGCCGCGGCCCTGGCTCTTGAGGGCCTGCCGACCCTCCTGATCGACTGCGACCCTCAGGCTAACTCCACCGGTGGCCTTGGTTTCGCCCGCCCCAAGGATGACGAGGAGGCCCGCCTGAGCGTCTACGACATCCTGCTCGGGCACACCACCATCGCCGAAGCTCTTCTCGCGACTGAAATCGACACCCTCAAGCTGGTTCCCAGCAGCAAAAACCTCATCGGCGCCACGATCGAGCTCATCTCCCTCGAAGGCCGCGAATTCAAGCTCCGCGAGGCTCTGGCCCCCATTCGGGCCGATTACCCCTTCATTCTTCTCGATTGTCCCCCGGCGCTCGACCTCCTTACGCTCAACGCTCTCGTCGCGTCCGATGGCCTTCTCGTTCCCATGCAGGCCGAGTATTTCGCCCTTGAGGGCATATCCGAGCTGATGTCCACGCTCGACCGCGTCACCCAGGCCTTCAACCCCGCTCTCGCGCTCGAAGGCGTCCTCCTTACCATGTACGACGACCGCACCAACCTCTCGCAGCAGGTCTCCGACAATCTCAAGGGCTTCTTCACGGACAAGCTGCTCAAGACGACGATTCCCCGAAACATCCGACTCGCAGAGGCTCCCAAGCCACGGCAAGCCCGTCTCCCTCTACGATCCCAAGTCCCGCGGAGCCGAGGCGTATCGCGAGCTGGCGCTCGAACTCCTCGACCGCAACAACATGGAAAGCCCTGAAGCCAAGCGCCGCAAAGCAGCTGCTGCCGCGGCCGCCAGTTCTCTCAAATCCTTCCAGGTTCCTGAGAAGAAAAAGGGCCGGTTCTGGTCTTCTTCCAAATAGCCGTTCGTCAATGCTTACAGTTCAAAACAGAGAGTTCTCAACATGCCTACTGCTGCTCACGATCCGAAACGCCGCGCCCTCGGAAAGGGTCTCGAATCCCTCCTGCCCTCACGTCCTGCTCCCGCCACGCTGCCGACAGTAACGGCCGCTGCTGAACCCGCAGGAAAGCCGCTCGAAATCCCGCTGGATCACATCGAGCGCAACCCGTTCCAGACCCGCACCCGGTTCGACGAGGCTCAACTCAGCGAACTTACCCAGTCCATCGCGGCCTCCGGGGTTGTGCAACCCATTGTGGTTCGTGCACTCAGCTCGCCAAACGGGCTGGTGAAGTATCAGCTCATTACGGGCGAACGCCGCTGGCTGGCTAGCCGCAAAGCCGGCAAGGCCACCATCCCTGCCATTGTTCGCCAGGCCTCTGACGAGCAGACGCTGGAGATGACCATCGTCGAAAACCTGCAGCGCGCCGACCTCAATCCCATGGAGCAAGCCCGTGCCTATCAACGACTTAGCCAGGACTTCAAGATGACCCAGGAGCAGATGGCGACGCGTACCGGCAAAGAGCGTGCGAGTGTCGCTAACTTCCTTCGTTTGTTGCGTTTACCCGAGCCAATTCAGCATAAAGTCGAGTCCGGAGACCTCTCCTTCGGTCACGCCCGCACACTGCTCTCTCTTGACTCCCCGGAATCCATCACAGCCGCCGCGCAAAAGGTCATGGCGCTCAACCTCTCAGTTCGTCAGACCGAGAGCTACGTTCAGGGCCTCATCAACCCCGAAGCCAAGCCGAAGAAAGACGCAAAACCCTCCCAGCCCGAAGATCCCAATGTCCGGGAAGCTCAGGATCGGCTTCGCCGCACTCTCGGCCTCAAAGTTCACATTGAGGACAAGAAGGGCAAGGGTCGCGTGATCATCGAATACTCCGGCCTCGAAGACTTCGACGCCATCCTCACCGCTTTGGGCGGCGAATGATTCCTCCACAACACGACATCGATCACCGACACTCTCAACACACGCCTCAAGACAAGACCAGGAGACTGCAAATGCGCGCCACGAATCGCATCAAATTTTATTTGTCACTTATTATGTTACAAATTGCAGTTGTCGTCTCCGCGTCTGCGCAAACTGCCACGCGCACGCTTATCCGTACTGGCCACATCCTCGACGTGAAAACCGGCGCCGAACCTGCTGCGCAAACCATCATCGTCACCAGCGACCGCATCACCGCGATCGCCCCTACGGCCTCCACGCCAAAACAAGCCGGCGACACCGAAATTGACCTGACGAAATACACCGTCATGCCGGGCCTGATCGACGTGCACACCCACCTCACCATGGCCAACAACTTCGACCCCTACTGGGAGCTCTCGATGACGCCCGCCAAAGAGGCCATCATCGGCGTTGAAAATGCCAAAGTCACTCTGGAGGCAGGCTTCACCAGCGTCCGCAACGTAGGCGCTAACGACTACACCGATGTCGCTCTCCGCGACGAGATCAACGCTGGCCACATCCCAGGCCCGCATATGCAGGCCAGCGGTCCGGCGCTCGGCATCACCGGCGGCCATATGGACGAGAACCTTCTCCCCTACGAGTACCACGTTCACGGCCAGGCCGTAGCCGACGGCATCCCTGCCGTTCAGCACCAGGTTCGCGAAAACATCAAGTACGGCGCCGACCTCATCAAGATCGGAGCCACCGGCGGCGTCCTCTCCAAGGGCGACGACCCGCAGGCCTCTCAGTACACCCTCGAAGAAATGCAGGCCATCGTCGCTGACGCCCATCGCCTCGGCCGCAAAGTAGCCGCCCACGCCCATGGAGCACAGGGTATTCTCTGGGCCAGCGAGGCCGGCGTCGACTCTATCGAGCACGGCTCCTACCTCGATGATGCAGGCATCGCCATGATGAAGCAGCATGGCACCTACCTCGTCCCGACCGCCTATCTCATCGACTGGATGCAACAGAATGGGCACCTCCCGCCCTTCTACCAGCAGAAGATGAAGGACGTCAGCGGCGTCGAAAAGCAAAACGCCATCAAAGCCATCAAAGCCGGAGTCAAAGTTGCCCTCGGCACCGACGCCGCCGTCTACCCGCACGGCCTCAACGCGCATGAGGTCGACGTCTACGTCAATCAGTTCGGCATGTCTCCGCTGCAGGGCATTCAGACCGGCACCATCAACGCCGCCGACCTCATGGGCTGGACCGACAAAGTCGGTACGATCGAACCGGGCAAGTGGGCCGACATCATTGCCATCGACGGCGACCCGCTCAAAGATGTGAAGATCCTCCAGCATGTCCCGTTTGTCATGAAGTCCGGCATCGTCTACAAGAACGAAACCAAATGAAAGCCAAAGCCAATTGGAATGTTCAATTGAACATTCTTAACAAAAACACCGCACTTGTGATTCGCGACTTGGAGAACTGTTCCAAGGAGTGGGCGAAGCATCGCAAACAGACTCGAATTGTTTGGGTACTCTTTGCTGGTTGGATCCATACGGGGCTTTGTCTTTCATGCTGCTCAACTGGCTGCATCTGGCCGCAGCCATCTGGGTGGCCATTATCCCTTACGTGATCGTACTAGTCGTGTTTAGCATTAGTGTCTCCAATTTCGCCTGCCCAAGATGCGGCAATCGCTTTTACGCTTGGGGGCCGTGGGGGCTGGGTCACAACAGCTTTGCCAGAAAGTGTCGCAACTGCGGCCTGCGCAAAAGGCAATGCGAATAGAAGCTGTTTCAGTACAGATAAACTGTCCTTACCCGAATGAAAGCTACGCCTCTCGAGTTTCGCTTCCGTTTCTTTATCCTCGCTACTATCTACTTTCTCGGCTTCCTAGCCCCGTGGAACAACTGGCTGCATCTGGATACCATTCGCACCTGGCAACTCATCGCTTCGTGGCCAACGCGAAGCGGCTGGCTGAGCTTCAGCACTGCAACCATCGTCGTCATTCTACTCGGCATACTCTGCGCCTTCGCAGCGGCCGGTCTCCGCACCTGGGCCTCCGCCTACCTTGGGCCCTTCGTTGTTCAGGATCACGCGATGCACGGCAAAGCCATCGTTGCGGCCGGTCCCTATCGCTATCTGCGCAATCCGCTTTACCTCGGCACCCTCATCCACACCTTTGCACTGGCGCTTCTCATGCCGCCCAGCGGAGCCATCTTCTCCATCGTTGCCATCGTTCTCTTTGAACTCCGGCTGGTTGCCGGCGAAGAATCTTTCCTCGCCACCAAACTCGGCGAACCGTATATCGCCTATTGCGCCAAAGTCCCCCGCCTTATCCCCGCCATCTCCCCACGAGTCCCCGCCTCCACCCTTCAGCCCAGACTGGCCACTCGCCTTCTTTGGCGAAATCTACATGTGGGGTGTCGTCGTCTCTTTCGCGATCCTCGGCTGGCGTTACAACTCGATCCTCATCATTAAGGGTATCCTGATCTCCCTCGGCCTCTCTCTGATCGTCCGAGCCTTCATCCCAAAACGCTAACTGCTTCAGCTCTTCCGGCTCTGATTGTTTTTACGCAGGCACTCGAAAACGGCAAGCCCGCCGCACCCAAACGAAACAGGGCACAACGGGCTCATCGTTACTGTATGCCTGAAGCAAGAGTCGCTTAGGCGCTTTCAAAATCCGGGAGGGCTCTTCGCGTGCGACAAAGTTCCGCGCCAGCTGCCGCGATCCCTGTCGCAGTCGAACTACTTCTTCGCCGGTGCGATCGTGTCCTTCGCAACCTTGGCCACGCGGAACTTCACCACGGTCTTGGCCTTGATCTTGATCGTTTCGCCGGTCTGCGGATTGCGACCCAGCCGCGCCTTGCGCTCTGCCTTCACCAGCTTGCCGATACCAGGAATGGTGAACTCGCCATTCTTCTTGGTCTCCTTCACCGCGGTGTCGGCCAGCAACTCGAGGCCCGCTGCAGCCTGCTTGTTGGTGATTTCGAGCTTCTCCGCCATGTGACGGACCAGCGCTGTCTTTGTCATTCCCTTTGCCATTTGTCTTGCTCCTTCTACTTTCAGAAATAGATTCTCGGGTCTGCTCGCCTTACCCGCATAAAGATTTCGTAAAGCCGCATCCAAGTTTCCAATGCGAAATCATCAATGTTCATGCGGGTGCGGAGAACCGTACCGCATTTCACCTTCATCCTTTCCGAGCGCTTTGTCAATCGGAATTCTTCGGTTTCCACAGGTTTTTTCCGGTTTTTTTAGGTTTTGTTCGAATTTGAGGACATTTTGCCTCGAAAATCCCAGCAAATCGACGAAATTTATTTCTTCACAGCCTTCGTCTCACGCCCGTTTTGTCGCAGCGTCGCGTACGCCACGCGACCTTGTTCGTCCTTATAAAACTCTAGTTCTGCATCGAACGCAGTCGGAAAAAATTTCGTTTCCGACTCCGCCAGCATCGGCACCTTCCCTTGTCCTGAGCCCTGCGTCACCAGATGCCCATCCTCGACCGTCACCACAATGCTGAAGCTTGGCGTGAGTTCGTACGTGCCTGCGTAGCCTGCAAGAATCTTCGGATCGACTGTTACCGCCGTACGAACCTTCGGCTGAAAATCCGGCCAGTGATACGTTGCCGCGATGCTTCGCATCACCTCATCGGCCAGCCTCCCGCCACCCTGCACATTCGTCATTACCACTGCGCCTTCACTATCGTTTTCGTAGGCCTCCATCACGCTCTCGAATCCATCGTTGACGCCGCCATGCCCAAAGTACGGAATTGCAGCGGAGCCTCCGATTGCCAGTCCCAGGCCATAATTCCCCATCCCCTTCGTCAGCATTTCCTTTGTCATCGCTTGCGACAGGACATGATTTGCCTCGCCTTTCAGCGAGCGTTGCACCTCGATCAGATAACGCGCAAGGTCAGTAGGTGTCGTCCACAAACCCGCGGCCGCCATCTCCGGATACGTATGTGCCCCTCCCGGGACCGCCTTTCCATCCGCTTCGTACGGTGTCGCCGCCATAGCGCGCATGTCCGCCGGCAGCGGCTGCTGATACGTACTATGTGTCATCCCAATCGGCGCGAGAACCGTGTCGTGCAGCAGCTTCGGGAACGGCTCTTTTGTCTCATCGATCAGCATCTGCTGCATAATCGTGTAGCCTCCGCCCGAATAGTTCCATTTGCTCCCCGGCGCAGCCTCAATGCGAATCGCCGGTGTATTCGCAGGCTTCTCTCCGTTCAACACCTGCACAAGACTGGGAACCGGAGCGTCCGTCGAGTAGCCCGGAAAACCGTGTACTGTCGTCCCGCCTGTATGGGTCAGCAGCTCACGCAACGTCACCGGCTTCCCGCCAGAAACCGCAGCATCCGGCAGCTTCCAGCTCGTCAACACCGTGTTCACATCTGCGTCGAGCGAGAGCTTCCCAAGCTGCACCTGGTGTAGCGCTGCCATAGCCGCCAGTGGCTTGCTGATCGATCCAGCCTGAAACAATGTCTCCGCTGTAACCGGAGGTCCATCAAGACTTGTTACTCCGAACCCCTGCGCCCACTCGATCACGCCATGGTGAATCACCGCGATCGTCACGCCGGGAACGTGCAAGGCGGTCATTCGCTCCGTCAGACTATGTTTCGCGTGAGAATCGTCTTTGAGGATCACGCTTGGTGTAAGGCCCGCCTCGACGTCCTTGATGTGCTGCTGCGTCTCGGCAGACATCGCCGGTGTTTTTTGAGAATGCGCAAACTGGCATATCCCGCACGCCAGCATGAACACAACAATCCGTTTCAGAACAGTCGGCATCGATTACCTCCGGAACTCGGGTGAGCAGCGGCATCGCGAGGAACGTTCCCAGTTCTTCAGCCTAGGTGAATTTCACATCCGTTTTGGCGACACTGGCATCCATACTCTAGCAAATAGCAACGAAACACCACATCGCACAATTGATTTCCGCCGGCCCTCATCTCATATCGCACAAATAAGGAGAACACACATGGCCACCTTCACGACGAAAGACGGCACATCCATCTACTACAAGGACTGGGGCACCGGACAGCCCATCACCTTCTCGCACGGCTGGCCTCTCACCGCCGATGCCTGGGATGCACAGATGCTCTTCCTCGGCCAGCAGGGCTATCGCGTCATCGCACATGATCGCCGCGGCAATGGCCGCTCCAGCCAGCCCTGGGACGGCAACGACATGGATCACTACGCTGACGATCTCGCTGAGCTTATGAATTTCCTCAATCTCAAGAACGCGGTCATGGTGGGCCACTCCACCGGCGGCGGCGAAGTCGCACGCTACCTCGGCCGCCACGGCGCAGGACGAGTCAGCAAGGCAGTTCTCATCGGCGCAGTTGTGCCGCTCATGCTCAAGACGGACAAAAATCCCGAGGGCCTGCCGATGTCTGTCTTCGACGGTCTTCGTGCCAGTCTCGTCGCCGATCGCTCGCAGTTCTACCAGGATCTGACCCTCCCCTTCTATGGCTACAACCGCGCCGGCGCAAAGGAATCCAAGGGCGTGCGGGACAACTTCTGGCTCGCCGGCATGCTCGGTTCGCACAAGAGCCAGTACGACACCATCAAGGCGTTCTCAGAGACGGACTTTACCGAGGACCTCAAAAAAATCGATATCCCCGTTCTCGTGATGCACGGTGACGACGACCAGATCGTTCCGATCGTCGCTGCCGGCTTGAAGTCTGCCAAGATCCTGAAGAACGCCACTCTCAAGGTCTATCCGAAGTTCCCCCACGGCATGTGCCAAATCCACGCTGACACCATCAACGCGGAATTACTCGCTTTCCTCAAGTCCTGACAGCAGGGCGTCAATCATCAGCAAGGCTTCACCGTTGCATCCCATCCATCGCGCAGTCAGCGATGGGTGGATCAACTCCCAGCCACACCAAGCCTTTGATCTTAAAGATGTCTGCTCCTTCAATTCTCGATCGTTATCTTGCCTGTGCCATTCTTCAACGCACTCGAATCCATCCACCCTCCGAGATGAAGCGCAATCGATATACAGGCGTCCCTTAGTTCGTCGGCGACCATGCGATTTTCAATGGCACGCGCCACCACCATCCCGCCCACGCACATCGCGGCCACAGCCTGTGCCTTGGCCCGGCGATGCTTTTTTTCATCCGTAACACTGCGCTCCAGCACACCCACCATCGCTGCAAACGCCGTCTCAAACGCCCGCCTGGCATCTTCGCCGCTGCGCGTCACATCGCTCGGCAGCGCAACCATAGGGCAGGAGTTCTCGACATCCTCAAAGTGTTGTCGGGAGAGATAGGCCTTCACCACCTGCGCCGCCGCCTGCGACGAGGCCATATCCACCTCGACCCCCTCCCACATGTTCTTACGCTCCGGGTCGGTGAACAGGCACCCCAGCACCTTCGTATACAGATCGTTCTTGCTGCGGAAGTAGCTATAAAACCCGCCGTGCGTCAGGCCCGCACCAGACATGATCTGTTGTATGGAAACGTTGTCAAATCCGTGCCGGTTGAATAATCTCCGTGCACTCGCAATAATCTTCCTCTTTACCTGGGCCCGATGACTTACTGGATAAGGCATGCGTACTCCCTTACTGGCCTGAAAGATATTCTTCTCTGCGGTTGATATCTGAAGTATTAGCTCAACCGTCCTGCCGTTGTCCATACAAAATATGATCTTGAACATAAAATTCGTACCGTGCTCCCGGATTTGCGCGTTAAACCGTGAGTGCAGTGCTCGCAGCCACACTGAATCGATTCGACGTCCTTTCGCATCAACCGCTATGCAGTCATTAACATAGAGAGCGGGGTTCCACGGAATGCAGATCGGCATCGACAGCTTCGCAGCACTGGTTCCAGACCCCGTCACCGGCTACATCGTCACCGCTCAGGAACGGATGGTCCATCTCCTCGAAGAGATCGAGTTGGCGGACCAGGTAGGCCTGGACACCTTCGGTCTCGGCGAGCACCACCGCAGCGAGTACCTCGACTCCGCCCCCGTCGTCATCCTGGCCGCCGCGGCCGCCCGCACCACCAACATCCGCCTCACCTCTGCCGTTACCGTCCTCAGCGCGGCTGACCCCGTTCGCGTCTTTCAAAACTTCGCCACCCTCGACCTCATCTCCAACGGACGCGCCGAAATCGTCGCCGGCCGCGGCTCCTTCATCGAAGCCTTCCCCCTCTTCGGCCTCAAGCTCGAAGACTACGACGACCTCTTCGCCGAAAAACTCGACCTCCTCCTCACCCTCCGCGACAGCACTAACGTCCACTGGTCCGGCAAGCATCGCGCTCCACTTACCGGACAGGGCGTCTATCCTCGCCCGTTGCAAAATCCGCTTCCCGTCTGGCTAGGCGTCGGCGGCACGCCCGAATCATTCGTTCGGGCAGGCATGCTCGGCCTTCCCCTCATGGTCGCCATCATCGGTGGTGAACCCCACCGTTTCCGGAACCTCATCGATCTCTATCGCGAAGCCGGCAAACGCTCCGGCCACGCCCCCGAAAGACTCAAAGTCGGCATCCACGCTCTGGGCTACGTCGCCGACACCGACAAGCAAGCCGCGGACGACTTCTTTCCTGGCTACGCCGAAGCCTTTACCAAAATCGGCAAGGAGCGCGGCTGGCCTCCGGTAACGCGCGGTCAGTTCGAAGCCCTCCGCCGCCCCACCGGAGCACTCATGGTCAGCGACCCCGAAACCGTCGCCACCAAGCTCCTCCAAATGAACGAAGCCCTCGGCGGCATCTCCCGCATCAGCTTCCAGATGAGCGTAGCCGCCCTCACCCACGACAAACTTACCCACGCTATCGAGCTTCTCGGCACCCGCGTAGCCCCCATCATCCGCAAAGCCCTACCCCAACTCCAACCGTCAATTGGAAAAGAAGTGTCATCCTGAACGAAGTCGAAGGACCTGCGGTTGCCTGTTCTCTTACCCGACAAGGGAAAATGCTCGGGTGCCCCATCCTTTCGCGTTTCTTTGCGAAAGGGTGGGATGTAAACCCTAAACCAGCCAAGAATCAGTTTGCAGTCGCCCGTTCTCTTCCCCCAACAGGAAAATGCATTATCCAAGGGCGCAAAGCAAATCTCATCGCCGTCAAAACATCGGCCTCTTCGGCTTCCCCACCAGCGGCGCATTCAGCATCGCAATCATCGGCGCCGCCGCCCTGAACCGCTCCACCACATCCTTTAATAGCGTAGCCTTCGTTGCCCGCTCTCCCGGCAACCTTGACCACACCGCCCACTGTTTCTTCTTCAGCAGATCAATCGCCGGGTGGTCTTCCGGAAATCCCTTCGGCGCTCGTGTCAAGGCGGATCCATCGTCCTCTGTCATCAGCGACCGCAGCTTCTTGGCCTTCATCACCGCACGAAACTCCTCGTGATGATCCGCCAGGTACCGCCGAATCGCCAGCAACTGCTCACGCTCCGGCATATACACTCCAGCGGCGATCACAACTTCCTCCGGAGTCACACTGAAATAAAACCCCGCCCCCGAGGTCTTGTGCAACCCATCCCTCACCCACCAAGCCGACACGTGGTTCTTATAAGGCCGCTTGTCTTTGCTGAAGCGAATATCACGATAGATCCGCATCATCACCTTCTGCGGAGGCCTCACATGCATCGGCGCAAACTCTGCCATCGCCTCATTCACTTCGCCGATCACCTTCAGCATCGGCCCTTTCAATTCCTTCTCAAAGACACCTCTGCGCGCCTCAAACCAAACGCGGTCATTATTCCGCTTCAACCCCCGCAAAAACTTCAACGCTTCGCCCGAAAAGTGTGTCCCCATAAGAACAATTCTATTCTGGGAAATTCATACATCTTTAGTGTTACATTCCCATTGCTTGAAAACGACCGCATGCTATAGTCAGCGGCGTACTCAAAACATTCATCCACTATGATCCCTAATGTTGAGCTTCTCCTTAGTGGACGGCCGCAGCCCCGGGCCTTCCTTCGTGCAGTCCTCCTGCCGGTAACAGCAGTGCTATTCGGCGTTATCGTCGGATGTTCCAGCGGGGGCTCCACCCCCAGCACCACGGTGGCGCCGGCAAATCTTGCCTATCCGCAAGCCGCGATCACCGCGACAGCTGGTCAGCCGATCTCCGCCGACACTCCAACGGTCAATGGCACCGTCACTACTTATAGTGTCGCTCCGGCTCTGCCCGCGGGTCTCAGCCTCAACACAACCTCCGGAACGATCACCGGCACCCCCTCAGCCGTCGCGTCGCAGGGTAGCTACGTCATCACCGCTTCGAACTCTTCGGGCACCACGACTGCCACCGTGCAAATTACGGTGACTGCCGCGGTCGTGCCCCCTGCAAGTCTGGCGTACCCGCAGACCAGTATTACTGCCACAGTCGGCCAGGCCATCACCACAGACACGCCAACGGTCACTGGTACCGTGACCGCCTATAGCGTTACTCCTGCTCTACCTGCGGGTCTCAGCCTTAACACAACTTCCGGAGCAATCTCCGGCACGCCCACCGCCGTTGCTGCCCAGGCCACCTATACGATCACGGCGACCAACTCCGCGGGCTCGACCACGGCTACCGTACAGATTCTCGTCAACCCTGGTATCCCCGCGCCCAACTCTCTTATCTACCCACAGTCCAGCATCGTTGCATCCGTTGGACAGGCGATTCCTGGCGACATCCCCGCCGTTACCGGCACCGTGACCAGCTACAGCGTCGCTCCTGCTCTTCCCGCCGGTCTCAGCTTCAACACTACAACCGGAGCAATCACCGGTACAGCAACTGCCGTTTCACCTCAAACCACCTATACCGTCACCGCCACAAATCCGGGCGGAAGCACAACAGCGACCCTCACGATCACGGTGAACAAGGCACTGACCGTGCTGCTCGACCTCGGCCACGCGAGCGCGATCACCCAGCTTCGTCTCTCTGCCAGTCGCGTGCTCAGCAAGGACGACGGTAACCATTGGGCGCTATGGGACTATGCCTCCAACGCCGAACTCGCCAGTGGAGATCAGCAATTGCCGGCGCCTTCCCGTACAGTCAACCCGATAACTTCGTGGCCTGTTGATATGGCTAACCAGGTCTTTGCCGTCGGTCAAACCAATGGCGTCGACGTTCGCGCTGTATCGGACGGTCATCTCCTCTTTGAAATCCAGTCGCCTCAGATTGACTCCGCGACTATCAAATCGTGGTGGAAGCTTGCCACCGATGGCAGCTATATCTGCAGTGGCTCGCCGTCCGGCCTCACCGTCTGGTCTTCCACAGGACAGCAGCTCTTTACCCGGCAAGGCGACTACTCCTCCGCTAGTCCGTACGCGGCGCCCGGCCAGATACTGGTTGCTCTCGGTCCCGCCGGCCAGAATGTGATCGAGAATATCTCGATATCCAGCGGAACATCCTCCACCGAACCCGCCTTCTCCGGAACCTTCAACTCGTGGTTCCTGGATGGCCAGAGATTCCTTACCAACACGGGAACGACCGTTTGGGTCTACGATGCCGCCGTCAGCACGAATCCTGCACCCGTGTCCCTGCCTGCCGTCGAAAAGCTCACCGGTCAGGGCAACTGGTTTTGGGCCTATTCGCCCCCAGCAAACCAATATCAAGGAGCCATCTTAACCATCTATCCGGTTGGCGGCAGCGTACCATCGGCAACCATTCCGATTGGCGCGACGACGACGCCGGTTCCCTCAGGAAACACAATCGGTCTCCTGTCGGGAGGGCCATCCGACAGCGTTGTCGACCTCTCCGGCGCCACGCCCATCACGCTCCAATACACACTTCCTCCGCATGCAAATCCCCCCTCGGTCTACGCCGCGGTCTCCGCTTCGCAGTGGGTTGGAGGCAATACTTATGGAGTGGTTCTCGACGGTGCTTCGAGTTCCACTACTCCCCGTTACTTCAGCACCGGGGCGGTTTTGAGCATGGCAGGCAGCGCTAATCTCGTCGCTATCGCCACAGCAAACGGCAACATCTCCTACTACTCGCCTTCAGCTAACGCAACACGTCCCGTCGGCACCATTAACTTCCCCAGCTCCAAGATCGCGCTTTCGGCTGATGGTACCGTCTTGGTCGCGATGGCAAACGCCCAATGTCGATTACTCTTACCAACCGGGCCCAATTAATTTCTATTCTCTTCCCTCCGGCAACCTCACCAAGCAGCCACGAAGTCCTTTTATGGCCTACGCTCGTTTGACTTCTCTCTCTCCGGCCTCAGGGACCGTGTTCGGTACTGTTGGGAGAACGCCCTCCACTCTAGCCTCGCCTATTTTACGCGGTCGGTCGGGTCCATCTGGTGGAAGCCCCGCCTATACCCGCGCAAGACAATCCTCCCGATCAAAACACGATGGAATTAACCTGTCGCCAGACGGTACTCTAATCGCTGTCTCAAGCGGCCCCAAAACGAACAAGTCAACCACCAACATCTACAACAACGGCATATTGGCCGCCGCAGTCAACGGCTTCGCGATCGGATGGATCGATAACAACCAACTACTCGTGAACAACTACGGTCAGCAGGTAAGCGTTTCAACCTACGCTTACGCAGGCGCCTCCATCTACAGTGCAACCGGATCGCTGGTCTCCACCCCCACTCTGCCCGAGCTACTCACAATCCAGCCCGTCGACTCCACCTCCATCTACTCACCAACCCTCAACACCATCTTCTCCTTGCCTTCCGGAAACGCACTCTACCAGTCAGGAACTCCAGTTACCGGCCCAGCCGCAATCGCAGGACCCAGCGTGGTCTTCACCTCCGGCACCCGCATAGTCGTTGACACCCACTAGACCCTGCTCACGACCCAAACACGAAAGACAGCGCTCCCACGCGCTGTCTTCGTCCTTTAACGTCCAAACAATTGCCTGCAAAATCAGTTCGCTTCCCTACACGGCTCATGTATCCTCGCTTGAAAGGTACGCACACACTATGGAACCGCTGAACACTGCACTGCTCGTCTTCCTGGTCTTTCTCGCCATCGTCGTTCTGATCACCATCCTCAAAACCCTCTTCACCGTCCGCACCTACACTGCGGGCGTGGTCGAGCGATTCGGCAAGTTCAACCGCATCGTCCGCCCCGGGCTCCACGTCCTGATCCCCTTCGCCGAGAGCGTCTACTTCGTCGACCTCCAGGTCAAGCAGGCCCAGTTCTCCGTCGAAACCAAGACCCACGACAACGTCTTCGTTCAAATCCCCGTCTCCGTCCAGTACCAGATCCTCGACGACAAGATCTTCGACGCCTTCTACAAACTCAGCGCCCCGCAGAAGCAGATCGAGTCCTTCGTCTTCAACAGCATTCTTGGACACGTCCCCAAACTCAGCCTCGATGAGACCTTCGAGCAGCAGTCCGGCATCTCCATCGCCGTCAAGACCGAGCTCGACTCCACCATGTCCAACTTCGGCTACAACATCCTGAATGCCCTCGTCACCGACATCATTCCCGATGTCAAAGTCAAAGAGGCGATGAACGACATCAACGCCGCGCAGCGCGCGCAGGTTGCCGCCCAGGCACGCGGCGAAGCCGACAAGATTCTCAAGGTTAAGCAGGCCGAAGCCGAAGCCCAGTCCAAGGCCCTTCAGGGCCAGGGCATCGCTGCCGAGCGCCAGGCCATCATCGACGGCCTCCGCGCATCCATCGAAAACTTCCGCGAGTCGGTTCCCGGCTCCACCGCCGAAGACGTCATGGCTCTGGTCCTGCTCACCCAGTACTTCGACACGCTCCGCGACGTCGGTACCAAGGGCGGGGCAACCACCATCTTCCTACCCAACAATCCCGGCGCCGCGAACGACTTCCAGACCCAGATTCTTGCCGGCCTCAAGGGCAGCGGTACGGGCAACAATAACTTCGCCGCCATATCGCCACGTCCCCCGGTTCCACACCCGGCGACCTAACCTACCACTGCAGCAGAAGCAGTTCGGAGCAGAAAGCCGGACCCATCGCGCCGATCATGCTGTAGCACCCGGGGCTTCCCGGCCGGTTCAGCAGAAAGTCCTGCATCACTGTCAGTACCGAGGCCGACGACAGGTTACCCCGCTGACGCAGGCTGTTCCACGAAGCGGACAGAGCGTACGGAGGCAGGTTAAGGCTGGTTTCCATGGCTTTCAAAACCTTGGGTCCCCCGCTATGGAAGATGAAGCTGCAGATCTGCCCCATACTCAAATCGTTGTCAGCCAGGAAATCCTCGACAGTGCCACGAAGTTCCTTGCAGACAAGCTCGGGAACGTCAGCGGAAAGGACAATGTTGAAGCCGCTATGATTAATGTTCCATCCCATCAAATGTTCCGTGTCCGGGTAAAACGTCGAGCGGGTATCAAGGACGCGCGGGCAGGGATTCTTAACGCTCGTGGGCCTTTCGGCGTGCGGCGTCTCTTCTCCCGCCAGAACGACTGCGGCGGCGCCATCTCCAAAGAGCCCGCACGCGACAAGATTCGCCATCGAGTAGTCGTTCTCCTGCCAGGTCAAAGAGCACAACTCAACAGAGAGCAGAAGAGCGTACTGCTTCGGAAACGCTTTCACGTAATCGACAGCCCGAGCCATTCCCGCCGCCCCGGCAACGCAGCCCAGGCCAAAGATCGGGGTGCGCTTAATGTCCTTGCGGAACCCCATCAGGTTAACCAGACGCGCATCGATACTCGGGCAGGCAATGCCGGTCACCGACGTAAAAAAGATCGCCGAGATATCCGACGGTTCCAGTCCCAGGTGATCGAGTGCCTTCCTGATGGCCTCTTGGCCAAGTTCAAGCGCCCCCTTGATCCATAGGTCGTTCATGGGCCCGAAGCCGGAGATCGTGCCCAGAGAATCAAGTGGAAACATGATGTGACGGAAATCTACACCGCAATTCGAGTGGAGGCGGTTCATCACGGCAGGAATCTCCAACTTATCCTGCATCTTCTCTTTTAGAGCTTCTGTGATGACTTCCTGCGGGTAACGATGGGGAGGAAACGCTGTGCCTACAGATGCAATGCGCATGGATGAAAATCCTATTCAAAGGGGAGTTAAATTCACGTTGACGGATTACCATCAGCCGGTGAAAATTTTTGGTTTGCAGAAAGGGAGTCAGACCTGTCGTGCGAGGCTGGGAAGAACAACGTATCCAGCGCACAGGCGCATGCCACTTACTTACGGGCGATAACTAAGTATAAAACATTAAAAGGTTGCCTGTCCCCACAGAAAATTACAGAGGGGACAATATTCCTACATCTTTTGTGGAATTGATCCCCCGAGCGCCCACCTCGTACTAGGTATCCCGCCCCACGGAATCGCTGCCCGCGATTATGTCACTTATTATCTATGGCTTACTTGAATCAGGGACATCTCAACAAGCTCTTAAATGGAGACGAGCCGACTTAGAATTCAATTTTGGCGAACCCTTAAAAAGCAAACGGGAGCCAATTGCGGCTCCCGCCCGAAAAAAACCAACCTTAGACTTTAGACGTGAAACCTGCGACGCGCCAACCCTACGACGCCGAGAAGACCGGTGCCGAAGAGAGCCAGCGTTGCTGGTTCGGGAATAGGTGGTGCTGCCGCCGCGGTTGAGGCAGAGAACGACGTAAGGCTCGCCAGCGGCTGACCCGCGACATATTGAGAGGTAAAGTTGAAGACTGCTGGGCCGGACGTGCCGCTCAGCGGGCCCGATCCTGTAAAGAAGCCATCACCAGTGGCAATCAGACACGTGCTGCCGCTGGTGCATCCGTTCGTCCCGTTGTTAATGTATTGCGCCATATAGTCGGTGATTATGAAGGTGAAGGTTTCGCCACCCTCGGTTGTCGAGAATAGCGTCGTGTTCGGCGGGGCTGTATTCATCCCATTCGAATAGGGAAGCGGGCCGGGAGCAAAGTTGATTGGGTTCGCCGTCCGTCAGGTACGTGGCGAAGGTGCCGCCGATCGCTCCCGCGACCTGTGCGCTGCCGAACGTTATGGTTGAGGTTGTAAAGATATCGGTCCCGGTCGCGGAAAAGAAACCGCTAATCGAATCGGCATGCGCAACTGCAACGCTGCTCATGACCAGGACAGAAAGAGCGAAAAGGCGTCTTATCATTGGGGGTCTCCTGGATGGAAATCTAGCGTGCGAGAAAAACTTCCTCGCACTGACTATAAGCAGGTTCAGCGCCACTCGTATGAATAAGAAACTATCCGGTTAACATTGTAGAAAGAATGACTTGATTTGCCCTATCCATAGACCTCTCCCTTCAACAACGCAAAGGTTTGCATAAAAAGAGGAAAAATATCTCGCGCTTTGGAGCGTTATTAATGGGTACCAAGCTGTTGAGCCGCGGGAAAAAGGGTAACTAAAAAGTAACGGGAGCCACCTGCGGCTCCCGTTTCGAAGAACTCAAAAAACTAGGCTTTAGATGAGACAAACCTGCGACGTGCCAACCCGACAACTCCGATCAGGCCGGAGCCAAAGAGGGCAAGCGTTGCTGGTTCAGGAATAGCGGGTGCCACCGCCGAGGTCGAAGCAGAAAACGACGTAATGCTAGCCAACGGCTGACCGGCGACGTATTGAGAGGTAAACGAGAAAACAGCTGGGCCGGACGTTCCAGTCAGAGGACCTGAGCCCGTAAAGAAGCCATCGCCCGTGACGACCAGACACGTGCTTCCGCTCGTGCATCCGTTCGTCCCATTGTTAATGTACTGCGCGTTGTAGTCGGCCAAATTGAAGGTAAACGTTTCGCCATTCTCGGTAGTCGTGAACAGCGGCGCGGTTCCCGTCGTGAACGGTGGATTTGGGGGTGTATTCATCCCATCGTGATAGGGCAGTGCTCCGGGAAGAAAAACGATTGGGTTGCCGTCCGTCAGGTACGTGGCGAAGTTGCCGCCGATCGCTCCGGCGACTGCCGCACTGTCGAACGTAATGGAAGAGGTTGTAAAGCTATCGGTCCCCGTTGCGGAAAAGAAACCGCTAATTGGATCGGCATGCGCAACAGCTGCGGCGCTGATGGCCAAGGCGAACAATGCGATGAAGCGTTTGATCATAGGACTCTCCGGATGTGCGAATTAAACTCCCGAGCAGGTTCGAAAGTTTCCTAAACTGCCTATTTGCTCGTTAGAAAGCAACCCTCCTCCTCACCGTTGCCCGCCGCGAAAAATGAAAAAAAGTCGTTTTGATAGAGCAAAAACGCGTGGAAGTGTTTCCACCCTGCCCAATAACACAGAACAGCCCGGATATCTGTAACTTCACCGACCGTTATTCGCTTGATCTCTCGCCAGTTACCTTGAAGGGGTCTACGAGACCGAAAGTTATATCCGCTTGAAGGCCATCCGTGGACAACAGTAAGGCCAGGTGTCGCATCCATCCCATCAAGACAGAAGCAACCAAGGACTAAGGCCGCCGGGGTGAGCCGGCGGCCTTCTTTTCGTTCGTTGTTCCCATGTCCAGAGCGAATTCTTCTCGACCACCCTGCCAGAAATTCCGCAAAGCAACAACCTATTTCTCATCTCTCAGCAACGCGCCCGCAGCCCAAAGCACCGGAGCCTGCCCATGAAAATCTCCCGTCCTTCGCTTGCGCGCATAGTAGTATGCAAGGTCATCCTTCTTGCCTGTCCCCTCGCACACCTGCGTCACATCGTTGTTCTGATCCACATAACCCACCACGGCAATCCAGCTCTTTCGCGCCGCCGGTCCATACGTCTTCGCGTCCAGCCATCCATGCTTCACGCCTGTAATCATCGCAAAGCTGAACATCGCTGAACTCGAGCTCTCCGGCCACGCATCATCTTTGTCGATCAGTTCCCGCCACATCCCATCCTTCCCCTGATACTTCAGCAGCGACGACATCATCAACCGGTACCCCTTCAAAATCCGCGCGCGGTCCGGATGATTCTCCGGCAACGACCGCAGCATCTCCGCCATCCCCGCCGCCACCCATCCATCGCCGCGACCCCAGAAGTACTTCACATCCGGCGCGTGGTAGAACAGCCCGTTCGGCTGCTGCAGCTTATCCAGATACGACACCATCTCCTTCGCATCGCGATCCAGATACTTCTTGTCGCCCGTCGCGCGGTACGCCTCCAGCTGCAACATCGTCAACATATACATATCGTCGATCCAGTACCGCGTCTCCGCAGACAATCCATCCGGCTGAGGATTCTCCCACTGCCGGTCTGCCCACCACTGTCCCTCTTTCAAAAACTTCTCATCCTTTGTCTGCCGCGCAATCTCCAGCGGCACAACGCCGAAGATCGAATCATCCACATGCCGCCGCTGCGGCCTGCGCTCAGCCTCTGCACCCCCCGGCATCAACGGCTCAAACTTCTTGATCAACTCCTGCCGCAGAGCGTCATCATGCGTCAGCTCCGCAAAGGTCAGCGCACCATACCACGTACAAACCTCCGAGTAGTGGATCGTCTTCGTATACTGGTGCGGACTCGTCACAAAATGTTCCGCCAGATGCTTGCCCACCTCTTGTGGCGCAACCCCTGCAGGCCAGTTATCAAAGTAGTTTTCCTGAGCAGACGCCAAACCCGCCGCACCCACCAGCAAACATCCACCAAGCACAATCTTCGAAATCATTCGCCTCACCTCACAAAACGTTTTTTGAAATTCAATTTGGAATTAAGCACTCTCCGGCCTCGGCGTGCTCTCCATAGAAAGCACTCCACCATAGACAGTAATCCGAATAGGCCATCTAGAGATTGCGATTCAACAACGATCCATTCACCGAACAAGGCTACACCTTCCGCGTCGAGCCAAGTCATCGAACAAGGCTCGCCCGTCCTAGACAGACCTCGAGGATCTTCCGCCGCGGAGCCGCCGGTTGAATACACGGTGAGAAATTTTCTATTCGGACGTCTCTTAACACCCACGAGTGAGACGGCTTAGCGCCTGCAAACGGTGACAATCAAAAGAATCCCCGTCGTTCCATTTGGGGTCATTCGATTCATGCAACCTCTCGCATGCTGTCCGCCCTCCCCGGTTCATCCTCTGAAGAGCGTTCTCTCTTCGAAACGAAAGGCACGGCAGCAAAGATTCTTGTTCCCTTACCGGGCTTTGAGTCGACGGCAAATCTTCCATGGACCAGATGGATTCGTTCCTGCATACTCATCAGGCCGAGCCCTCGATTCTTCTTCGCTTCCTCAACGTCAAAGCCTTCGCCAGCGTCCCGCACCACGAGTTGAATCTCTCCCTCTACGGCCCATACGGCCACGAAGAATCGGTTGGTTCCGCTATACTTCACCGCATTCTGCAGAGCCTCCTGGGCGATTCGAAACAGGCACAGCGAGATATCTTTCGGCAGATGCCTCGGTACATTCCTGTCGGTGAACTCGATGCTTGCCTGGTGTTGTCTGGAGTACTCGGTGCATAAGCCTCTTACAGCGGCCACAACGCCCAGGTAGTCGAGTTTGGCGGAGTGCAGTTGATGCGATAGGGATTGAACATCAATCGCAATTTCAGAGCAGTGTTTCTTGATCTGCTCCAGATTCTGTTTTGTCGTGGTAACTGATCCATCCGACGTGCGATTTGCACGTTCAATTTCCATCGACAGAAGCGCCAGCCGCTGGCAAATGTCATCATGCAGATCTCTTGCGATCCGGCTGCGTTCCTTCTCCTGCGCTTCGATCAGTTGACCACTCACTTTTTCGAGCGCCTTCTGGGCGAGCTTCTGATCGGTTGTGTCGATCGCCGAGCCGATAAATCCTCCGAACGATCCATCACCGTTCACGCGTGGCGATGCAACATCGAACATCCAGCGGTAGACTCCATCGCTTCGACGCAGACGGTACTCTTGTGAGAATGGCTGTTTGACCTTCAACGCCTCATAGAGCTTGTTTAACATAGGCTCTACATCGTCCGGATGAACGTAGGTGATCCAATTTTCGCCGTACCCTGCACTCGGCTCAGGGCCTGTAAACGCGATTCGACGTTCATTCAGATAGGTAATCCGGCCTCGGGCGTCGCACATCCACACAAGCGATGGGGTGGAATCGGTCATCACTCGGAAGCGCTCTTCGCTCTCGCGCAGAACAGCTTCGACCTTCCGTTTCCGCGTGCGCTGCAACAGCAGGCGCGCAATCAATAAGGCCTGAGCCGCAATCAGGATCATGCCAATAACAATGTATTTTCGTTCGCGCTGCCAAATGGTAGGCTGCCGGTAGTCGATTACGGCGCCTGGAGGCAACGCCGATTCCGGGATTTGCCAGCGCTGCAGCGCCCGCCAGTCCACGCGGACCTGAAGATCGGAATCGTGCACAATGGCAATGTTCTCCGGAGGTTCCCCTGACAACACTCGGGCCGCTATTTCCCCATTCAACACGGCCTCTTTCGGCAGATCACGGTATGATCCGCCAATGCCCCCATGATTCAAAGCAAGCCCGGGCCACGCGGAATAGGTCGGCCGGCGTCGCGCGACCTCGGCAAGGACATCCATCGGGTCGAGCGCTGGCCGGGTTGAGTCATCTGGCCTGAACTGAAACAAGACCACCGTATGAGGAGGAAGTCCGTCAACTTTCTCGAGGAGCTCATGACCTGCAGGTCCGATAAGGTCAATCTCTTTCACCCTATTCTGACGATGAAGAAGCTCATGGTGTGCAACCGCCAACCAGTACTTGTCCCACTCCGATTCGCCGGTGATGATTGCGATCGAAGTTGTATCTGGCTGAAGATGAAGCGCGAGATCGATCGTTTCCCCCATCCCCAGAGGACTGATCACACCGGTTACGTCAGGCCAAAGCTTGCGCTCTTGCTGACTGCTGACATCGGTAAAGACGATCGGTACCCCCGGAAACATCGCGTCACGGTATTGCCTCGCGAATTGAAGCACGGGATAGGTGGCTGCGATCACAAGGTCTAGCTTTACCCCGGCGTACCCGCGGCGGAGAGTTTCTGCCAGGCTCTCCCGATACGCTTCGTCGTCGAATCGAGGGTTTTCGACCGACGCGGTGTAGAAGTTAATCTGCCCGGGAACACGCGTCCGCACCGTCGATTCCATCAAATCCCAGGACTGTGGAAGATTGGCCCAGTTATGCAGCACGAGCACGTTTTTCACATTCGGCTGTTCGGCGGCAGCTGGGGGGACTAGGACGCACAAAAGAATGCCAAGAACCACAAACCAGACAAAGTCAGAAAGCCTTCTGGGGCAATCCCTTAACAGCCGAACCCGCAGATGCTTCCGATAACTTTCGAACGCAGGAACATGCGTCGGGAAGCAGTTGTCGTTGCACGATCGTCCGGTCGCAGTCAGCATGTTGAACCCGCGCTGTTCATCGCCGTGGCGGAGTTAGGGTGGAGTACGTAAATACTCCGCCGATTGTCGCTATGCAGGGTCCCGAGAGTGTAGAAGGATTGTAGCTCTTCTGTCGCCTTTGCGACATTAATGTCTCGCAACGGCGAACCCCAACTATAACCGACAAAAAAGATTTGTAGATTATCTCAACGAGGCAATATTGCCCCCCCACTGTTAAAACTGACAGGTCCTGCGGAACGCATTTTGCACTGCGCGCGACAAACTTTCTGGGAACCAACTACAACGACCCTTTCCTCACAAGAACATGCGTTGCATTCTCGCCAGAGACGGTTCGGAAAGGGATGAAACCGAGCTTCGTGAGATTGATTCCGGAAAACAGATGCTCCCCTTCGCCCAGGAAGACCGGTGACACGGCCAGGTGCATCTCGTCGATCTTATCCGCGGCCAAATATTGACGAATGACCGACACACCGCCTCCGATTCGGACATCCTTGCCTTTGGCCGCTTCTTTGGCCCTCTCGAGAGCAGCCTCCGCTCCATCGGTGACGAAGTGGAACGTGGTGCCTCCTTCCATCACGAGCGGAGCTCGCGCGTAATGCGTGAGCACAAAAACATTCGTATGGTACGGCGGAGTCTCACCCCACCACCCTCTCCAGGAATCGCCTTCCCAGGGACCACGAACCGGCCCGAACATATTGCGACCCAATATCCAGGCGCCCACATCTTCGAACGACTGAAGGGCAAAGTCATTGTCCACGCCCGTGGACCCACCGCCTTGACCCTGCATCTTCTTAAATACTTCTGTCTCCCGGAACCACCCGTGCAACTCGAATCCGCGTACCCCGAGGGGATTGTTCAGGTCTTGCCGAGGCCCGGCGCCAAATCCATCAAGCGAAATCGAAAACGCGGCGACTCTAACCTTGCTCATCGATTGCTCCTATCTTCAATTGTGTGGGTATGAATTCACTCGGGTCCGTTCGCTGACGATCAGCTGATGGCGGCTTGAGGACTGCCAGTTCGAAGGTGCGACGATGGACAAAGCCCACCTGCTGATAGATGCGAACAGCTCCCGTGTTGGCCTCAAACGAGGTCAGGAACGGCATGCGGCCTTCGGAGTGAATTTTGCGCGTCACTGCGGCGACAAGCGCCTGAGCATAGCCGCGCCCGCGAAAATCAGGATGTGTGCAAACAGCGCTCACTTCTGCGAAGCCGGTCGGGGCCAATCGCTGGCCAGCCATCGCGGCCAGGCGGCCATCGACGCGAATCCCCACAAACCCGCCGAGGCTGGCAGTATGCTCGCGGAACGGCCCAGGCTCTGTGAGGCTCGCCAGAGCTACCATCTCGGGAAAATCCTCGGGCGTCATCGGTAGGATCGCCTCGGCGAGAGATGGCCGCTCCGGAACCGTAGGGCAGACCATCTGAACGAGCGCTCCATCGCGAACAAGCTGCCAGCCCGCAGGAATCTCGACTGCATGTTCAAGAAAAAGAACCGCGACATCGCCCTCGGGCACAATTGCGGCGAGGTCGGCGTATGCCTCAGAACTAAGCTCCCGAACGGCGGAGAGAGGACCGATATCGGCAGGGTAGCGGCGAGCCAGACCATGCCCTATATGCGCACCGATGGCGAGATGGGCATGACTGGTGGCAAGTGAATTCCAGATCGGATTGTCCAGCAGAGCTTCGCTCACGAAATGTTGGACGGAATCGTTCATTGTGTTTGTGGTTTGGATGTGAGCCGGTGCGCCAAAGCTTCACGATTCCTGACACGGACTTCCGCCGGCGACCGCACAATGCGCGAGGCAATCTTGCCCGCCAACTACTTTTTCGTAGCCGCTCGTCTGGCGGATTTCTTTGCAGCCGTTTTCTTAGCTCGAGCTTCATCTTCTAACTGGATCGCATGAGCGTTGACGATTGCTCTAAGTAGCCCAGGAAAGCGCTGCTCCAGCTCCGCGCAACGTGACGTGTTGTGCATCTCCACGCCGCGTCGTTCTCCCCGGATCAGCCCCGCCTCTCTTAGCGCCCTGAAGTGTTGAGAGAGCGTCGATTTCGGGATCGTCTTGTCGCTCACTGTCAGAAACGTCGAACAGTTTTGCGAACACTCCTGCGCCACGATATCCGCATAGATAGCCACCCGCACAGGGTCGGACAAGGCATGGAGAATTCCCTCTACCGTAATGTCCTCAATCGATGGATGGAACAGTGGCAGCATATCGATAAGAGTAGTCATCCTGCGCCAAAGGTTCAATAGTTCATTATTCCAGAACTAATGAATCCTCTCCGAAACCCATCCCATCTACTCACCAGAACCAAGTGTGGGACGGCCCACCAACGTCAGCACCGAAGACCTTCGAAACTCAAAACGACACGGAAAAAGGACAAAGATATGGGTAAGCTCAATGGAAAAGTAGCAGTCATCACCGCAGCCACCTCCGGCATGGCGCTCGCAACAGCCAGGCTCTTCGTCGATGAGGGCGCGTACGTCTTCATCACCGGACGCCGCCAGGACAAGCTCGATGAGGCTGTGAAGCTCATCGGCAAAAACGTCACCGGCGTACAAGGCGATGCCGCCAACCTGGCCGACCTCGACCGTCTCTACGAGATCGTCAAACGCGAGAAGGGCAAGATCGACATCCTCTTCGCCAGTGCCGGTCGCGGCGAACTCGCCAAACTCGAAGAGGTCACCGAGGAGCACTTCGACAACACCTTTGACCTCAACGTGCGCGGCACGCTCTTCACCGTGCAGAAGGCGCTACCGCTCTTCAACGACAACGGCTCCATCTTTTTGAACGGATCCATCGCCAGCATCAAGGGCTTCCCGGCGTTCGGTGTCTACAGCGCCAGCAAGGCTGCAGTTCGCTCCTTCGCTCGCACCTGGCTGCTGGAACTCAAGGAGCGCAGAATTCGCGTGAACATCCTCAGCCCCGGCACCATCGACACGCCGATCCTCGATCCCCTCGGACCCGATGCCAAGGAGTTCTTCAAATCCCAGATCCCACGCGGCGAGATGGGACGCCCGGAAGAGATCGCAACCGTCGCCCTATTCCTCGCCTCCAGCGACTCCAGTTTCGTCAACGGCATCGAGCTCTTCGTCGACGGCGGCACCGCCCAGATCTAACCGCGGGACTCCATACCAGGAGTGCATTCATCGGACTCGTTCCACAGCCGCATCCACTGGCTTCTGGAACGAGTCCCGTTTCGTTCTACGCTCGCGATCTTGTCACCCCCGAACCTTTGTAACCGAACGACCGATTCCCCATCTAACGAGAAGAATCAGCTGGTTGTATCCGGAGCAGGATCGATGAAGAACGAATTCACTTTCAGGCGCGCTGCAGTCTCAGATTTCGAGGCTGTTCTCGATCTTGCCTCTCAGCTTGCGAACCACATCGAAGAGGAAACCCCACCGCTGACGCTCGCGAAGTTCGAGACATATTATGTAAACCCTGACGCGCCAATGCACCTATTGCTTGCGCTCCATGACGGAAAAGTCCTGGGCATGATCGCCTGGACTTTGACGCACGAGCTTTACAGCGCCCACACTCGTGTCTACATCAGCGACGTATCGGTCGACCGCGCTGCTCGCGGCAAAGGAGTAGGCGCAGCTCTGATGGCTCAGGTGATAGCGTGGGCCCGTACCCACAATGCTTCCAAGTTGGGCTGGGAGGTCTGGTATCGCAACTTTGGGGCCAAGACCTTCTACGAGAAACTTGGCGCCTCGATCCATGAAGAGGCCATTCCATACGTCTTGGAGCTCAAGGACGAATTATCGTGACGACATAGAGTTCTCCTTCCATAGCCAAATGATTCCAACTCTTTGACGGTGCGTCCGTGTAATCCCGTGGTATGCTGCGCGTGTGTCAGCCAGCGGCTCGCTCATCAATCCCGAAGCTCCCCGTCATACTGCGGTGGTCCGAGTGACGCACTGGATCACGGTCATCTCCTTCTTCGCTTTGCTCATCAGCGGCGCCGAACTGGTGATCTCTCACCCACGGTTCTATTGGGGTGAAGTCGGCAACGTGAACACTCATCCTCTGTTCACGCTGCCGATTCCTGCATCGAGGAGCGCAGTTTCCACCGGCTACGGTTTCGTCATGCCCGACCAAAATGGCTGGAGCCGCTATCTCCACTTTCAGGCCGCATGGGCTGTCGTGTTCACCGGCTTGGTCTACGTAATCTCGAGTTTGTGGAACGGTCACTTCCGCAAAAACCTGTTCCCGGTGCCGGCCGACTGCAAATGGCGGGCGTTCCGGGAGGTGATCGCGAAGTCCTTCCGGCGTGCGTCTCCGGACGACGCGAAAGCCCGCTCCTACAATGTCGTTCAGCGGACAGCATATCTAAGCGTGATCTTTCTCCTGTTTCCGCTTGTCATCTGGACCGGCCTCGCGATGTCTCCCGCATTCGTCTCCGCGATTCCCGCTGCCGTCACCGCGCTGGGCGGCCGGCAATCCGCACGCACGCTGCATTTCTTCGTCTCCGGAGCGCTGCTGCTCTTCCTCGTGGTCCACGTGACCATGATCGTCCTCGCAGGTTTCAGGAGTCGCACGCGCGCGATGATCACCGGTCGCGCCGTCGCATCCCAAGAACGATCCCAGGAGCTTTCCCATAAACACTCCCAGGAGCTCCCTCAGGAGCACCGCCCATGAACCCTCCCACAAGAACCATGTCACGCCGCAAGCTCATCACCACCGGCCTTGCCGCCGCCACAGCGGGAGTAGCCGGTCTGACAGCGGCCACCCGCCTGGCCCATCGTTACGGACTCGTCCCGCCCGATCACTCCGGAATCTACGGCCCCGGCGAGACCCTGACCTACGCCGCCCATCGGCTTCTAACCAGGCATTCGTTGGCCCGGGAGTTCCCTCGCAGCATGATCTCGAAGTCACCCTTCGCCAACGGAACCTCAGCGCCCAACGACGCCTTCAAACGCCATCAGGCGAACGGATTCTCCGACTGGAGGCTTGCGGTAGACGGGATGGTCTTTCGCCCAACTTCGTTTTCGCTCTCCGACCTGAAGAGTCTTCCCATCCGCAGCCAAATCACCGAGGTTGCGTGCGAAGAGGGATGGTCGTATATCGCCGAGTGGATTGGAACGCCACTGACTGAAGTCCTCAACGCCGTCGGGCTCTTGCCGCACGCGCGATATGTCGTGTACTACTCGGCCGAAAGCGATTGGTGGGATAGCGTCGACATGGCCGACGCGCTGCATCCCCAGACCTTCCTGACCTTGGGGATGAACGACGGCGATCTTCCAGTCCCCTTCGGCGGTCCGCTTCGCATGCGAGTTCCCCGCCAACTGGGCTACAAGAGCGTGAAGTACATCACCCGGCTGACGGTCACCGACTCGATGAAGAGCTTCGGCAAGGGTCTGGGCTCTGCCTCACCCGAAGCCGGCTACGCATGGTACGCCGGCATCTGAAGCGGCTTCTTTTCGACACCGCGAAACGTTCTCATCTGAATCCCAGACCGGGCTGGAGGCCCGCGATTTTGTAGCCTGGGGCGAAGCCCCAGGTCAGATTCGAAGTTGCGTTTGCGGGCTGAAAGCTCGCGTTAAATTCTCCACGGTGGGGTGGAGCGTCTACTTTACACCCTCCCTCAACAGAGCATCCGCACCCCAAAGCACCGCAGCCTGCCCATGGAAGTCCCCCGTCTTCCTTCTCCGCGCGAAGTAGTACGCCAGGTCATCCTTCTTATTCGTCCCCTCACAGACCTGCGTCACATCGTTGTTCTGGTCTACATACCCAACCACCGCAATCCACGCCTTCCGAGCCGCAGGCCCATATTCCTTCGCATTCAGCCAGCCCTTCTTCACTCCAGTAATCATGGCAAAGCTGAACATCGCCGAGCTCGAGCTCTCCGGCCAAGCCTCATCATGGTCGATCAACTGCCGCCACATCCCATCCTTGCCCTGGTACTTCAGCAAAGCACTCATCATTAATTTGTAACCCTGCAAGATCCGCGGCCGGTCAGGATGATTCTCCGGCAGCGAAGACAGCATCTCTGCCATTCCCGCCGCAACCCATCCATCACCTCTCCCCCAGAAGTACTTCACATCCGGTGCATGATAAAACAGCCCATTCGGTTGCTGCAGCTTATCCAGATAAGCCACCATCTCCTTCGCGTCCCTATCCAGATACTTCTTGTCCCCCGTCGCGCGATACGCCTCCAGCTGCAACATCGTCAGCATATACATATCGTCAATCCAGAACCGCGTCTCATCCGACAACCCGTTCGCATCCGGGCTCTTCCACTGGTCATCGGCAAACGTCTGCCCAAACTCGATGTACTTCTTGTCCTTCAACTGCCGCCCCACCTCCAGCGGCACCACCCCGAAGATCGCCGCATCCACATGGTGCGCATGCGGAACCCGTTCCGGCGTCGCACCGCCCGGCATCATCGGATCCAGCCGCTCCACCAGCCTCTGCCGCAGCGCATCATCATGCGTCAGCTCCGCAAACTGCAGCGCCCCATACCACGTCCCCGTCTCCGCATAGAAGACCGTCTTCGTATACTGCGTCGGACTGGTTAAAAAGTGTTCCGCGAGATTCTTCCCCACCTCCGCGGGCGCAACTCCCTTGGGCCAGTTGTCAAAGTAGCTCTCCTGCGCTGAAGCCACACCCACCGAACCCACCAGCAAACATCCACACAACACAAGTCTCGAAATCATCCTTACCTCGCAAAGTTTTCCTGAGTTTCAACGTGATGAACATTTTATCCTCCAAAAACAACTTTCATCCTCCAAAATGAAATCTCGTCGCTCCGGCGAAACGGCGTCGGAGAAAAGCCGCAAAATAAATCCAAAAAAAGTGGCGTGTTTTTCGGTCCCCGAAACATGGTGTTTTCTCACCACGTTCCACCACCCATCCACCACCGTTTCACCATCAAAAAGCCACGGTTTGCGCACCACTTTTTGCAAAAACCCCCGCAAAAACGACCCTCCACCAAGCACAATTTTTTTCCTCCAACTAACATAAGAAAACTCGGTGCACGACCCCATGACTGATTTCGAAGACACCATCGTCGCCGTCTCCACCCCGCCCGGCCGAGGCGGCATCGGCATCATCCGCCTCTCAGGCAAAGCCGCCCGCACCATCGCCGAACCCCTGTTGAAGCTCCGTCACCCGCTGGCCCCCGCCCAAGCCCGCTTCGCTGAAATCCTTGACAATACAGGAGAAACGCTCGACGAAGCCGTAGTCACCTACTTCCACGCGCCTCACTCCTACACATCGCAAGACATCGTAGAAATCGCCGCCCACGGCTCGCCCGTCCTCCTCGACCATCTCCTCCGCCAATGCCTCGCCGCCGGAGCCCGCCTAGCCGAACCCGGCGAATTCACTCAGCGCGCCTTCATTTCAGGCCGTTTAGACCTCACCCAGGCCGAAGCCGTCCACGACCTCATCGAATCCACCACCCTCCACCAGGCCCGCATCGCTGCACAACAACTGGGCGGTTCCCTCTCCCGCCATATCACCCCAATAAAACAACAACTTATAGCCCTCATCGCCGCACTCGAAGCCGGTATCGACTTCGCCGAAGACGACATCGACCTCCTCCCATCGGGCGAAATCACCGCACAAATCCAAGCCATCCGAACTCCCCTGGAAGCTCTCGAACATACCTTCACCTATGGCCGCATCGTCCGTGACGGCTTCACATTGGCCATCGTCGGCCGCCCTAACGTAGGCAAGTCCTCTCTCTTCAATCGATTAGTCCAACGCGACCGAGCCATCGTGACCGCGACCCCCGGCACCACCCGCGACCTGATTACCGAACGCATCTCCCTCGAAGGCATCCCTGTCGAACTCATTGATACCGCAGGCCTCCGCGAATCCGCCCACGAAGCCGAAACAATGGGCATCGCGAAGTCCCGCGAGGCCATGGCCGAAGCTGACGTGGTGCTCCTGGTTCTAGACGCCAGTGCATCTTTCCATGAGGAAGATGAAACAGCCCTGGCAAACTTAGCCACCCGTCCTTTCCTTCTTGTACTCAACAAACAAGACCTTGCACCTGCCGCACCGCCAATAAAACAAGAGACTTACCCGATCTTAGGGACCTCCGCTCTGACTGGCGCGGGCGTCCCCGAACTGCGCCATGCAATCCTCTCGCTTTTGACCAGGGACACTCCAACCGGAGAGACGGCTCTACTCACAAATCTCCGCCAACAACAGGCGGTTTCGGCGGCGCTAGTGCCACTCGGTCGAGTACAACAAGCAGCACCAACCATCCCGCACGAACTAATTCTTCTCGATCTTTACGAAGCTCTTCAGGCACTCGATTCCCTAACTGGCAACACCACGAGCGATGACATCCTGAATCTGATCTTCAGTAAGTTTTGCATCGGCAAGTAGACCCACTTCCAGCCAGATCGTGGGTCGCCCAAAAAATTCAACGTGCCCCGGCTTCAGATGTGTCGCTCTCATGGAGCGCATCGAGACTGTAAGCCGCGGACGCGGCGGCCTCCAGGGCCTCCTTGATCGCCTTACTTAACTCCGCGATTGCGCTCCGGTCCGGCACTGCTTCGCCCGCTAACTTGATCAAGGCTGGCAACTGGAGCCACCAAATCAACTCCTCATAGGACTCCTTGACGAAATAGGTGTGGCCGTTGGCCTCGTGTACGCCGGTTAGCCAGCGGACATCGGCGTCATGCCACAGGATAGCGGAGAGAGCCGGGGTAGCCTGCTTCTGCTCCCCTGGCGCTTTGGTCGGAGCAGCACTCGTAGCGGTTGCAGATGCCGCAACGCCGTCAATTGGCACTGTTTCCACTCTTTCGGGTAGGGTGCTGGAAGCCTTGGGCACGGACACTCCAGCCTCAACCAGCAGGGCAACCTTGATTCGGGCTGCCGCGCGCCAGTTTTCCTCCCCCTTGAATCCCAGTGCTAAGAAAGAATGTGCCAATGGCTCCCTCAGGCGTAATCGATCAAACAGATCGAGTGCCGCGCGCTCCGGCTTCTCTGCGTCGATCGATTCCGCGAGCAGTTCCAAGACACACCAGCTGAGTACCGGACCCCAAATGGCGGTGGCTATCAACTCGGGGCTCAGGCTAGGGAGTATTCGGCGAGCCACGACGTTCCAAGGGGTAGGAAACAGGCTTTCGAGTGTTGGGATGTCCATCGCAGCACGCACGCGCTTGCGGAATTTACCTGCAAGCAAGGCTGGATTCGTCGGTCTGACCGTTAGAGGTTCCCCTTTGCGAGTTCGATACGCAACCTGCGATTCGCGCAAGAAATCCTGGCTTCGTGTCCAAGCTCTCTCAAAGAATTCTTCCTTCTGCAGCTCAATATTCTTCTGCTTCTCCGAGCCTCTGGCCGCTCGCGGAAGTTCAGACAGTTCGGCGAGTGTTCTCACCAGAGCCGGGTCCATCAGGCGGCGGAGGGCGTCGTGTGCTGGTCGCAATGCGAGCTGGATCAGTTCATCTTCCAAATTGGGCACGCCGCGTCCGTTTAGTTCGTCGCACAAGCGGTCCCATGGCTTGTCTGCGGTCGAACGCATCTCGCGCCAATCCATAAAGATGTGGCACTGATAGGCGTGCAGGTCGAGCTGTAGACCACGTTCCGCGATAGTTGTTGCAGGCCGCAGATATTCGAGTCCGGTCAGAGTATCGCGATAGGAAAGAACGATCGCTGGGTCGCCGCTCAGCTCAAGGCCTTCCCTCAGCCGCTGCTGGCGCAGTCCTCCCGAGTGTTTGTCTGCGTAGGCTGCCGACCAGTCGATGGTCCCTTTCGCTGTGGAATAGCGGTTGTTGTAAAGGACCAACCCTCGCCGGTCTCCCTGCCGGTTCGAGTAGGCGAAGACGTTTTCGTCGACTGTGCCGTTTTCGGTGTAGAAATCGTAGAGCAGGAAGTTGCTGCTCTCGGCAAAGAGCGAGCGCTGGTGCAGCAAGGGTGCTAATTCGCGCTCATGTCGTTCCACCAGCCAGTGGTTCGGCGTCTCGTCATACCGTGGTCTCCGATACTCCATGCCGTACTTCTCGGTAAACCCCTCTATCTGACCGTGACCGAACATCGGCAACCCCGGCAAGGTCGCCATCATCGCTGTAACGCCGAAGCACTTGTCGCCATCGCCAAACTGATCAATTGTCGTCCGCTCGTCCGGATTGCTCATGAAGTTGACGTAGCGCTTCATGATGTCCGGGTCGAACTCGAGCGTGTTTTTGAGCACCGACCGATATTTTGCATTCTCCTCGTCCCGCATCATATTCATGAAGGCGCTGTTATAGACACGATGCATTCCCAGTGTTCGAACGAAGTAACCCTCCATCAGCCAAAAGGCCTCGGCGAGCAATAGTGTTCCCGGAACCTCCGCAGCTACTCTATCCACGACTTCCCGCCAGAACTCATGCGGCATATAAGTGTTGAACTCGCCATTCGACATCCCGTATTCGGCGCGCGAGGGAATCGCTCCGCTGCTCCCAGGGCCAGGAAACCACAGCCGGTGAAAGTGGCGCTTTGCCAGGGTCATGGCGGCGTCGAAACGGATGACCGGGAACAGACGTGCCACATGGAGAATGGTCTGGATCACCTGTTCGCGTACCGCAGGGTTCAGGTAGTCAAGTTGGGCGGTATCGTTCCACGGGAAGCTCGTGCCGTCATTGCCGTGATAGATGTACCTCGTCTCTCCCGACGCCCGGTCGCGCCGTTGGAATACCACTGCTGCGTCCGTCTGCTCGTAGTAGTGGCTTTCGATCTTGATCTCCACCCGGGGGTCCTGTGACAGATCAGGTCCGTCAAAGTTGTAAACGGGATACGGTGGGTCCTGCCGCGAGATGAACCAATCCGGATTCTCCACCACCCACGGTGAATCGATACCCATATGGTTCGGCACCATGTCGCTGGCCAATCGGATGCCCCGTGTGTATGCGCGATTCCGCAAGTTCACATAAGCGGGTTCGCCCCCAAGGTCTTCGGCGATGTTGTAATCGAAGAGCGAGTAGGCCGAAGCCACCGCATCGGGGTTTCCACACAGCTGCTTGATCGTTTGCGACGCCCGGCTACGCTCCCAGACACCGATCAGCCAAAGCGAGTTCATCCCGCGACGTGCCAGCGTATCCAATTCTTCGTCCGGGATCTGGTCGAGCCGCGTAATCGACCTCCCATGTTGCTTGCTGAGCTGTGCGAGCCACACGTAGGTGCTCTTGGCGATCAACACGGCGCCTGGCATCCAGGCCACGTCCGGGCTGAACTTCTCAGATTCATGGGCCGAATCGCTATACTGAGGCACCTCCGACCGGCTCACGATTGAGGGCCATTGCTGCTGGCCGCTCTCCCTACGTCGTCGTGCGGCAGCAGCTGCGGCGGTCTCTGCAGCGGCTCTGGCAGCTGCCTGAGCCTCGGCGTTCGGCGGATTGAATTGCGCCCAGATAGCCAGGTCTTCTTCGTGCAGGATCTCGCCCGCGATCGACAACAAGCGGTCGAGACTGTCTCCGATCAGCCGTCTCCACTTTATCTGGATCAAATCAAGTTGCTTCCTCAGCGAGTCTGGAGCGGCCACCGCCGGCGCTCGCAACACGTCAAACAGGCTTTGCGGTTCGGAGTCCTCCATCGGCACAAGAGGTCGGGTCGCAAAATAAGCCGGCAGCTTCTCCACAACGCTCCGATAGGCGGTTTGCTCCGCCAAACCCCTGTCTTCGAACAACTCCTCGAATCGCCGAAAGGCCTCATTGCGGTTGGCCATCCAAAGCAGCATCATCTCTTCCAGTGCGACCGCCCGATGGGGTGTACCGTCGGTGGAACCTGCCAGCCATTCCGTGGGGGTTTCGAGCGCGCGATAGACGCTGCTGCCCGGAAAGTGCTCCACAAAGGTCAGCAGCATTCGGTCCAACTCATGCGACCCGACGAGCCCGGAGAACCAGGTGAGGGCATCTGTCATTACGGTCGGATCAAGCTCCTGCCGATAGCGCTCCAGGAGAACATGACTGGCCTCGTCAATCAAACCCATGGCGTAAAGCGCTCCTGCATGAACCGCACGCTCTGGATGCGTCTGCACATCACGGACCTGATTCATCCGGTGCGCGAACTCACGGCTTGCCGACACATTTTCGAAGACTACGTTGCCCGTAAAGGAAAAGAGATTTCCCGCGAACTGGTAGCGGTCTCGCGCGCCTCTCGAAATGTGAAATTCCATCATCGTGAACGTGTCCCCATCAAAATCTAGTATTCGTCATTGCCCTAGCATTGAAACCCTGAGAGGCCAATCCCGAGATTCGCACTAAAGCAATACGCAGGATCGCCCATGTGAGTCAAGCAAGAATGCTATATCACCTCCGCTTTTAGCCAGCCACCAGATCGAACTTGGTTTGGAAGTCCTTCCTGAGACCTCCCGCAACTCAATCGTTCGGGACTTCTACCCAACTCTGTCTACGATGGCTTGCGAGCTCCGCTTCCATGATCTTCATCTGTCGCAGGCCGTCCGACATTTGCGGATAGTCCGAGGGAGATTGTGGCTCGGCGATCGAGGCATAGAACCGTCGAAAGACTTGCTTGAACGTGTCGTCATATCCCTCGGAGTGGCCACCGGGCAAATCGGCATACCCGGCAGCCGCCTTCTTCAGTAGCGACGGATCCTTAACGATCGTCTGATTCGGACTATTACGTTGCCCGATCCACAACTCATCGGGGCGCTCCTGGTCCCAGCGAACGGATGACTTTGTCCCATAGATTTCAATGTTGAGATGGTTTTTCCTCCCAGCCGAGACCTGACTTGCGGTCATGGCGCCTCGCGCGTCTTTTCCTATCCGAAACAGGACTGCTCCGAAGTCCTCAGTGTGCACCGGCGTGTCCTCGACGTCTGCGGCGGTCAGCAACTTTCCGCCAAACGTTTCGACACTTTGCTTTGGCCTCTTGCGTGTATGGTGAAAAGTTTGTAGATCGGCGCACAGAGATCGAACCTGCAACCCGGTCAGGTGTTCCGCCATGTCGAACCAGTGTGAGCCAATATCCCCCATCGCTCGCAATGCCCCTCCAGCCTTCACATCGATGCGCCAGTTCCAGTCTGTCTCATAGAGCAGCCAGTCCTGCGAATACGTGCCCTGTACCACCAGTACTTCGCCAAGGTCGCCATCCTCACGCATTCTCCGTATCTGCTGAACCATTGGGTAGTAGCGTAAGTTATGACAGACGCAGTTGCGAAGCGCACGCTCGCGTGCCAGACTGACCAACTCCTTTGCCTCCTCCACCGTTATGGAGAGAGGCTTCTCGCAAAGAACATGTTTGCCGGCCAGCAACGCATCTTTTGCCATCTGATAATGCGTAACATTGGGTGTGCAGATGTGTACCGCGTCGATCTTCACGTCCTCGAGCAGCTTGCGATAGTCGTCGACCACGGTTTCCACGCCAAATCCTGCCCCTAGTCGTTTCGCCGGCGCAAGTTCACGGCCGGCTATCCCAACCACATCGACGAACTCCACCCGTCGTAGGGCCTCCAGATGCACGCGCCCCATAAATCCGGTTCCGATCACTGCCGTCTTGATCCGTCTCACCTTACCTCAATATCTGCGGAACGCCGCCTTCTTAGGCCCACCACGCAGCTGTGGGCTGCTCTTTGATGACAATCTCATTAAGGAACTGAGCTGCTTTTCTGAGTCCTTCTTCGGGAGAGAGCAAGCTGTCTTCGTGCTCGATCGAGAGCACGTTATCATAGCCGAACATTCGTAGCGTGGAGACAAACTCCTTCCACCACTCCGCGCCATGCCCAAAGCCGCAGGTGCGAAATATCCATCCACGGTTCCGTTCATCGGTGTAGGGCTTAGTGTCGAGTACCCCTGTCCGGGGCAGATTTGCTGTGTAGATCTGCGTGTCTTTGGCATGAACGTGGAAGATCGCCTCGCCAAGAATTCGGATGGCTGCAATTGGATCGATTCCCTGCCAAAACATGTGGCTTGGGTCATAGTTGCAGCCTACCGCGGGCCCAGCCAACAAACGCAGCCTCAGCATCGTCTCCGGACTGTACACGACGAATCCTGGATGCATCTCCACCGCAATCTTCACCCCGTGCTCCGCAGCGAACGCCGCGTGTTCGATCCAGTAAGGTGCAACCACCTCGTTCCATTGCCACTCCAGAACATCACGATAGTCGGGAGGCCAGGGACAAGTGACCCAGTTCGGCGCAGTAGACTGAAGCGAATCCCCGGGGCAACCGGAAAAATCCACGACAACCGGCACCCCCAATTTTTCAGCAAGCAGAATGGTCTTACGGCTTACCTCGCGAGCCTGTCGCGCCCGGTCTGGGTTTGGATGAAGTGCATTACCATGACAACTCAGAGCGCTGATGCTCGCGCCTTGGTCAGCCAGCTTGCTCTTGTACTCGGAAAGCGCAGAACCGTTCTCCAGCATCGACAATTTGCAATGAGCGTCGCCGGGATAATTCCCCGTCCCCACTTCCACCGTGTCGATCTGAAACGCCTTTAGTTTTTTCAGGACCTCATCGAGCGGCAGCTGCGACAGCAGCGCGGTGAATACACCAACCTTCATCCTCTAAGCCTCCGCGGATCAGTATAGAGAGTGTACCCGCCGAAGCTCGGTGCGAAGGAGTCCCAGAGCGCTCGCTTGCTCCATCGGCGTCTCAGAAAGAGGATCATATGCGATTGTTGTAGACTCGCGCTTGGAATGCGGGTCGATTCATTCTCAGTGCTGGGCGTGGCGGCGATACGAGATTCCATTGTTCTAATAAGGAGACGGCAGGATGAAGAGACTTGGCTTCACCATCCTTTGGAGCACAATCCTCTTCGCAGTGGCTGCATCTGCGGAAACGAATCCGATACATGTACTGCTTCTCGACGGACAAAGTGCTGGGCCTTATCACAACTGGCAACTGACCACGCCCGTATTGAAAAAGGAGCTGGAAGACTCTGGACGGTTTCAGGTCACGGTCGAGACCTGCCCTAAGTCCGACGGCGACTTCAGCAGCTTTAGACCCACCTTCAGCGAATATCAGGTGATCGTATTCAACTATGACGCCCCCGAGTGGCCAGCCGATCTGCGCTTGCAGTTCGAGCACTACATGGAAAATGGGGGCGGTCTCGTCATCATTCATGCTGCTGACAATGCATTTCCCAAGTGGCCAGCCTTCAATCAGATGACGGGAGTTGGGGGATGGCGGGACCGAAACGAAACATCAGGTCCACTCTGGTATTTCAAGGACGGCAAACTGGTCTCCGACACCTCCCCGGGGGCAGCCGGCTCTCACGGCAACCGCCTTCCATTCAGGCTCGAGGTCCAGATGCCTGAACACCCAATTATGAAGGGACTGCCGCGCGTCTGGATGCACGCGGCCGACGAGCTTTATGCAAAGCTTCGCGGACCGGGAAAAAACATGACGGTGCTCGCAACCGCTCATTCCGACCCGAATAATAAGGGCACCGGGCGCGATGAGCCCATGTTGATGGTCCTGAACTACGGAAAGGGAAGAATCTTCCATACCACCCTAGGACACGATGTTACCGCGCTGAGTGACGTGGGATTTATCACCACCTTCCAGCGAGGAACGGAGTGGGCAGCTACCGGGAAAGTGACTCAGAAGGTGCCTGCCGGATTCCCAACCGCAGATACCGTCAGTTTTCGCGTGGACATCGCGGAGATGGATCCGGCCTTCAACAAGGGCCAGGTGACCCTCTCACCCAAATCGAACCCTACAGGTTCAGGCGCATCTCCGTCGCTCCCCGGATCAGAATCTCTGGGTATCTTCGAAGGCCAGTCCGATGTTGGCAGCGTTATTCCTTCCGGGACACTTGCGTACAACTCGGCCGCACAAACCTATACCATTGCCGCTGCGGGCGCGAATCTGTGGTCCACAGTCGATGCCTTCCACTTTGTATGGAAGAAGGTCTCCGGCGATGTGTCACTAACAGCCGATATAGATTTTCCGATCAAGACCGGAAACCCAAACCCTCATCGCAAGGCGCTGTTGATGTTTCGCCAGAGTCTCGACGCCGACGGCGTCTATGCCGATGCGGCTCAGCACGGCTCAGGGCTGACCGCGCTGCAGTACCGGCATGCAGTAGGCGCCACAACTCATGACATTGAACTGGACATTTCCTCTCCCAAAAAACTGCGCCTCGAGAAACGTGGCGACATCATCACAATGTTTCTCAGCATGGGAAGCGAACCGATCCATCAAGTTGGGTCGTCGATCAAGCTCCATTTTAACGAACCGTTCTATGTTGGCCTCGGAGTATGCTCCCACGATGTAAAAGTTGTGGAAAAAGCTGTCTTCTCGAATGTCGAGCTCAAAGCGTTGCCACCGTCCAAAACCGACAATCTTGAACTCTACAGCGCGCTCCAGACGGTGGGGACCGACGACAACTCTCGAAGGGAAATGGTTTACACCACGCGTGGCCGCTTCGAGGCGCCCAACTGGATGAAGGATGGGAAAACTCTACTCTTCAACCAGGATGGCAAGATCATGAAAATTCCTGTGGCAGGTGGAGCGCCCGATGCCGTTAACGTTGGTGCGGCCACCCGATGTAATGGAAGTCACGGACTTTCACCCGATGGCAAGTGGCTGGCCATTAGTTGTGGCATGCCAGACAAGCCAGAGTCGCGTATTTATATCGTGCCCTCCGACGGAGGGACGCCACGCCTGATCACAGAACACCCCAACTCCTACTGGCATAGCTGGTCGCCCGACGGCAAGACGATCCTCTTCAGTCGTCCAGACCACGGTTCACTCAATATCTATGCCATCGCGGCAGAAGGTGGGGAAGAGAGAGCCCTGACCACAGGCGATGGCATCAGCGACGATCCGGATTACTCTTCGGACGGAAAATACATCTATTTCAACTCCAACCGCAGCGGAAATATGCAGATTTGGCGTATGCGCCCCGACGGTAGTGAGCCGGAGCAGGTTACCTCTGACGATCTCGTGAATTGGACGCCTCACATCTCACCGGACGGCAAGTCGATGGTCTTCCTTAGTTATGAAAAGGGTGTGACTGGGCATCCGGCGAACAAGGACGTTGCGCTGCGTATCATGTCGATGGAGGACCAAAAGGTTAAGGTGCTCGTGAACATCGTTGGCGGTTCGGGCACCATTAACGTGCCATCCTGGGCTCCTGACAGCCATCACCTTGCTTACGTCAGTTATCAAATGCTACCGGCCCACGATGACTGAAGCGGCCATGAGGCCTTGGCGATCGAGTTCATGGCGTATATCTCGTTGACGGTGAATCACAAACGACCATAACCCCCTCCATGAATCATGCCTCTCGGCTCTGGTCGGGGAAGCCGTCGTATTCTCCGCACGTCGGCACTAACACATGTTCCGCCCATTTGCTGAACCTGCCTCTATCTTGGGGTTGGCGCGTGGCCCTTACCTTCAACCAGGTCAAGGAAGTGATCGAGCGCTGGTGGAGGGTTGAACAACTCGACGTTGCCGTTGGGCCATCGCACCTCGATAGCTTTTAGTTGCGTCTCTGTTCCGAGGCCGAAGTGCAGCCGCAGGTCACTGGACGAACTATAGCTTGATCCACTGCGCACCTCATCGACCCATGCCCGTTTAGTTCCCTGAATCGTCACGCGTGCACCGATCGCATCGCGGTTAGAGGCTGTTCCAATGAGGTGGATACCTAGCCAATGGTTTTGATTTTTGGCGAGATTTACGAGGAGCATCGGGCGGTCGCTGAGATTGTTCACGACTGCTTCGATGCGGCCATCGTTGAACAAATCAGCCACTGCGAGTCCTCGGCTGGAGCGTGGTTCGGCGAGTCCGGGACCGGAGGATTCGCTGATGTCTTTGAACTTGCCATTGCCCAGGTTGTAGTAAAGGAAGCGCGGCTCGCGATAGAAGGAGCCGAGCTTCGCGGAATCGACCTCCGGATACACATGACCGTTCATGACGAGAAGATCAGGCCAGCCATCGTTATCCACGTCGACGAACATTGTGCCCCAACCGAGAGCGTTGGTGTTGATACCCAGACCGGCAGGGAAGGTAACATCGGAAAAGGTTCCGTCGCCATTATTGTGGTAGAGGGTTGAAGTGTCGTCGGAAAAATTTGTTTTGAACAGATCGAGTTTGCCGTCACCGTCGTAATCGGCCGAGGTAGAACCCATGCCGGCTTGTTCGCGACCGTCTTCGTTGTAGGCAACGCCCACTTCAGCAGCAGTATCGGTGAAGGTTCCGTCGTGGTTGTTGCGGTAGAGAATCGACGGAGTGGAATCGCAAGCGAAGTATAGATCGGGCCAACTATCGTCGTTGTAGTCGAGTGTCGTGATCGAGAAGCAGTAGTGGCCGTTCGTTTTCTCGAAGCCGCTTGCCTTGCTTACATCCTCAAACTTCCCTCCGCCAAGATTGTGAAAGAGAATATTGGGAGCGCTCTCGAGTCCACGCGGACCGCACATTACCGGCACTCCCTTCCACATGCAACCGGCTCCCTCTCCCGGAACGGGTGTGTGTGCCAGATCGAAGTGGACATAGTTGGCGACTGCCAGATCGAGTTTGCCATCGCGGTCATAGTCGATGAAGGCACAGCCGGTGCCCCATTCCTTCCCGGTGCCGGCTACTCCAGCCTGCTCGGCAACCTGTTTGAAGGTGCCGTTGCCCAGGTTATGAAAGAGCCGATTCTTGCCATAACCCGTAACGTAGAGGTCATCGAAGCCGTCGTTGTCGTAGTCTCCAACGCAGACCCCTTGTCCCCAACCGGTGGAGACGAGGCCAGCCTTCGCAGTTACGTCGGTGAAAGTGCCATCGTGATTGTTGTGAAAGAGATGGTTGCTCGGATTCTCTTCAGACTTGACGTTGGGCAGAGTGGTTCCGTTGACGAGAAAGATGTCGGGCCAGCCGTCGCGATCGTAGTCCAGAATGGCGACTCCGGAGCCGGTGGCCTCGATGATGTAGCGTTTGGAATCGACACTTCCGTTGACGTTGCGGACGGTGATGCCAGCCTTGGAGGAGACATCAATGAACCATGCCGGGGGGGAATGATCGGTGGAGGGTGGATATGGCGGTTGAGCCGAGACAGAAGGAAGAAACAAGAGCGTGCATTGCAACAGCAATAAAAAGAATCCGCGGGACATGGCTATTGTTTGCCCATCGCAGGCAGCTTTTCCATGGCCATTGTCTTCAGGATTTTCCCGCCCTCCTGAATGACATACAAACGGTTGGCTGCGAGATCAGTCAGCTTATCATTGGCCCCCGAAGGCCAGCGGATCTCAACCGACTCGGCCTTCGTCGCACGGTCGAGACCGAAGTGGATTCGGAGATCGTTTTGTGAGTAATAACTGCCGCCGCTGCGCACCTCTTCAATCTGAACAAATGGCTTCGCATCGGGCGAACTCTGCGTTGTAACGGTGATTCGCGCGCCGATCCCGGTCCGGTTTGATTTGGTGCCAACGGTACGAACCTTGATCCAGTTTCGACCCGTAGTGGAGTCGCAACGGAGAAGCTGAGGATAGCTATTCACGCAATTGACGACCACATCGATGTCGCCGTCGTTATCAAAATCTCCGAAGGCAGTGCCTCGTGCCGGAACGGTATCGTTGATGCCCGGGCCCGCCTGCGCGGTGACCTCTTCAAACTGTCCGTTGCGTAAGTTGCGATACAGATACTTGTGCTGCGCGTATGGCGCATCAACATTAGTGCCGTCGACTTCGGGATAGACATGCCCGTTAGCCATCAGAAGGTCGAGCCACCCGTCGTTGTCCATGTCGAAGAAGCCGACACCCCAGCCGAGAAAGCGAGTGTTGACGCCCAGACCTGACAGGTAGGTGTGGTCATCGAAGTTGCCATCGCCGAGGTTAAGGTAAACGGAGTCGGCGTCGCCTGCGAAGTTTGTTTTGACGATGTCCAGCAGACCATCGCGGTTGTAGTCGCCGATGGAGACGCCCATCCCTGCCTGAGGCTTTCCTTCGGGAGAGTAAGCGACGCCCGCCTCGGTAGCCACATCTTTGAAGGTGCCGTCCTTCTGATTCTGATAGAAAGTGGCAGCTGTGGAGTCGTTGGCTACATAGATATCGGGCCAGCCATCGTTGTTCAAATCTGCCACGGCCACCGACAAACCGTAGGTGCCGATGGTATCCCACATCCCACTTTTCTCGGAGACATCGGTGAAGGTCCCATTCCCGTTGTTGTGATAGAGGATGTTCTTTCCACCCTGAAGCCCCGGAGGGCCGCAGGCCACCTGAATGCCCTTATAGGCGCAGCCCGCGGCCTCAGGCAGAGGGGCGGTCTTGATATCGAAGTCAATATAGTTGGCGACGAACAGATCAAGGTTGCCGTCCCGGTCGTAGTCAAGGAACGCGCAGCCGGAGTTCCACCGAGTCTTGGATTGGCGAAGGCCGGCCTTCTCGGTTACGTCGGTAAAGGTACCGTCGCCGTTGTTGCGGTACAGAATGTTCTGGCCGTAGTAGCTGACGAAGAGGTCGTCCCAGCCGTCATTGTTGTAATCGCCAACGCAGCAGCCCTGACCCCATCCAGCGCGACCGAGCCCCGACTTGACGGTGACATCAGTAAAGGTGCCATCGCGATTATTTTTGAAAAGGCGCGAGATGGGTTCCTGACCTTTAGGAAAGCCTTCGAGCCTTGTGCCGTTGACGAGAAAGATGTCGAGCCAGTCGTCGTGGTCGTAGTCGTAGAACGCAACGCCGCAGCCGGTGGTTTCGAGAAGATACCTGTTCTTATGCTCTCCGCCGTACATAGTCTTGGTGTTCAGGCCACACTGACGAGCTACATCGATGAACGTGACGCCAAGAGGAGTGCCCGAGACCGGGGAGGCCGGGCCCTTTGGCGCCTGGTGCGGCTTTGTGTCGTAAGTAGGACGAGAACCGATTTGTGGGGCGGTCGAAGGAGCCTGCGGAACTGCCAGGGCGAGTACATCCTCGAGACGAAGGACGACCGCCGCGCTGCAGAGGGAGGTGATGAAGCTGCGACGAGACCCGCTCAAAGACTGTCTCCCTTTTATTTCTGTGTTCCAAACTTCGTTGATTTGAGTTTTGCCTGTGAGCGATCCCCGTATCAACCTACCTGGCCGCCAGTTGAGACAGTCTCGACTGCGGTGGACCGAGTATAGAGAAGGCGCTAGGCATAGGCAAGAAGTGCTGGAAGGCCTTTGCGGGAACCGTCCTGGGCTTCGCGGGTCGATGATGACGCCAAAAAATCTTTTCCATCATCAAAAGCATCGCCTAGCCGCCCAAATTGGGAAGCGAAGAAAATAAACTTTAAAAACATGTCGTGTTTTTCGGAGTTTGAAAACGTGGTGACAAAACACCACGTTTACCACGCAATTCACCACAATTTCACCACCAAAACACCACAACTTTCACACCTGTTTTCGCAAAAACCCCTGCAAAAACACCACTTCACCACCCCAAAAAAATTACGGACGGGTTGTCGGAGCCGGTGAGCTTCGAGCCAATTTTTGGGCCTTCTCGCGTTCTATGGCTGCGTCAGCATTTTTTCCCTGTCGGGCGAGAGCGTCAGCGAGCACGGCGTGAGGTTCGGCGTAGTTTGGGTCTGCGGCGATCGCAGTTTGAAGCTGAGCTATTGCTTCGACGATCTGACCGCGTTTGAGCAGCAAACGGCCGCTCTCAAGAGCAAAATTGGATCGTTGTCGGCTGACTGCGACGCGACTGAGTTCGGCCGCCTTTTTGCGTTCAGCAACCGCGCCTGAAGTGTCGCCCTGCTGACTGAGGATTGCTGCCAAGGTGATGTGCGGGCTTGGTTGGTCGGGAAGAAGCTCTATGGCACGACGAAGAGCTATGACGGCTTTCTCGGGATTCTCATTCTGTTTGTAGACCGTTCCGAGGAGTGCCCATGCGTCGCCATGTTCGGGGCGCAAAGCGATGACTCTCTCCAGTTCGGCTTGTGACTCGTTGAAACGGCCGCTCTGCATGTAGAGGACGCCCAGGGTGTAGTGAGGATCGGGAAGTTCAGGATCGAGCTTGGCCGCCTGCTCTAACTCTGCAATAGCGGGCGGCAGATTGTCCTTCAGTTTGAAGGCGAGGCCGAGATCGTAATGGAGTTGCGGATTATCAGGCTCAACGGCAAGTCCCGCACGAAACTGCTCAATCGCATGATCGAGGTCACTTTGTTGTAGATAGGCCACTCCAAGATTTTCGCGAAGGGTTCCGTTGTTAGCGTCGAGCTTTAGAGCACGAAGGTAGAAAGAGATTGCGCCTTTGGCGTCTCCTTGCTGAACAAGAGCAAGGCCGAGATTGGTGAGTACAGCGCCGTCCCGGGGGCGCGCTGCGGCAACCTCCTCAAAGAGAGGAAGGGCTTCGCGCGCGTTGCCACTCGCTTGCAGGGTCAGGGCGAGCTCGTACTTTGCATCGAGCGACGAGGGGGCCAGTTCAAGTGTTTTGCGTAGAAGAGCTGTGGCGGCTTCATCCTGATGGCCCGCACGCAGTGCACGGCCAAGTTGAAGTGCATATTCCACGTTCTGGTTTGCGAGGGAATGGGATTCGGTGAGTTCTGATATCGCTGGCACAAACTGGTGCTGATTCAGGAAAACGGAGCCAAGATGAAAGTGAGCCGAGGCGAGTGACGGATCGAGCTCGATAGCCTTCTCGAAGTGTGTCACCGCCTGATCGTACTGCTCGTGCTGGGCGAGTATCGCGCCGAGAGCGTCGTGCAAAGCCGCATTGTCTGGGGAGGAGGAGAGAGAGATCTCTAACTCTTTTTGCGCTGCCTCCGTGTCCGCGATCGCGGCGAGAGAAGTCGCGTAGGCGATTGCGACATCAGGCGCCAAAGGTTGCGAGTCTCTGCCCGAGCGATTGAGGAGTTGGAACAGCTTCACGGCTTTCGCATAGTCGTGAAGTTCGGTGTACGCGAGGCCTAGGTTTGAAATGGCGGATTGGTCCCGACTGTCGAGTCTGTGGGCCAGTTCGAGCTCCTTAACGGCCGAGCCGACGTCGCCCTCAGCGAGGAGGACGGTACCGAATGCAGTGTGACCGGCAGCTACCGCCGGTGCCAGCCTCACGAGTTTTGCAAACTCGGCGTGCGCAGTGCGGAGATCATTCTGCTGATATGCGGCCGAGCCCGCACGAAAAGCTGCGTCGGCGGCCTTGAGATTCGAATTTGCCATTGCGGCGGTCCGATCTTCAGCACTAGGTTTGCTACTTTGTGCATGGGTCGGCGCAAGTAATGCGACCATAAAGGCGTGTAAAACCAGCAACCGTGGCGAAAATGTTGTGCCCATCATCTTCCCTCGATAAGACGTCAAGTGATGCCCAATTTGTGCTGGAGCTGCTCAAGGGTGATCCCCTTTGTCTCCGGATAGATGAATAGAACGACTAAAAATTGAAGAGTCATCATCGCTGCAAAGAAGGCGAAGGGCAATCCGCCAGAGGACTTTGCGAGGATCGGAAAGGTGAGCGAGATGATCGCGTTCATAATCCAGTGTGAGGAAGAACCGAGGCTCTGACCTTTGGCACGGACGCGGTTAGGGAATACTTCAGCGATGTATACCCAGATGACTGCTCCTTGCGAGATCGCGAAGAACCCAATATAGGCCACTAGCAGCCAAACAAGAGTGTTCAGATGAGTGTTGGTTTGGAAGATTGTCGCCACGCCGGCGAGGCAAATTGTCATACCTATGCTGCCGATCAGCAACAGGGTGCGGCGGCCCAGCTTATCGATCAGAGTCATGCCGAGGAGGGTCGCAAGCAGATTCATAAAACCGATCAGAACTGTTTGGAGAGCTCCCGAGACCTGGCTGAATCCTGCGGCTGCGAAGATGAAGTTCGAGTAGTAAAGGATCGCGTTGATTCCGGAGAGTTGATTAAAGAGCCCTATTGTAATGGCGAGGAAGATAGGCAGACGGTATTGCGACTTGAAGAGCGGTTCGGCCGCCATGCCGCGCTCTATGTGAATCGAGTCCATGATCTCGCGCAGTTCGGCCTCCGAATCCGGTGAGCCCATCATCTTTAGAACCTCAAGGGCTTCATCAGTCTTATTCTGCGTCACAAGCCAACGAGAGCTCCGCGGGATGCCATAAAGCATGACCAGAAAGAGAACGGAAGGGATGGCCGCAACTCCAAGTTGCCAGCGCCACTGCGTCGCGCCGAGGTTGAGCAGAACAATGAGATAGTTGGATAGATAAGCGAGCAAAATGCCAACGACTATGTTGATCTGAAATAGGCCAACCATTCTGCCGCGCCACTTCGCAGGCGCGAGTTCGGCTATGTAGACGGGCCCCAAAACTGAGGATCCACCAATTCCAAGTCCGCCTATGAAGCGGAAGACTAGAAGGGCGGGCCAGTTCCAGGCCAAAGCGCAGCCAAAAGCGGAGATGGTATAGAGGACTGCCATAATGCGCAATGCCTCACGGCCGCCGATGCGTTGGCCAATAACGCCTGCGCTCATCGCGCCGATGACTGTACCAACCAGTCCCATAAAGACGGTCAGGCCGAGCGTGAATGCAGTGAGATTGAATGTGACAGTTAGCTGCTGCGTGGTACCGGCTATCACCGCGGTATCAAAGCCAAACAGCAAGCCACCCAAAGCGCCTACAACGGTGCTCTTGAGTAGGTACGGTGTCATCTTCATCCAGGCGGTCTCCTGAACAGCGATGCTCAAGAGAATACACGGGGCTGCGCCCATCGTAGTTTGGTCGTCAATGCTGGACGTCACTTGATCAGCTTTTTTGGACTGAAAGGTGTGTACTGCAAGACTTTCGAATCACAGTGTGAGTCTGTAGCAGGATGTCTCTAGTTGGGAGATTCGGATTCTCGATACGCTGCAACATAGTTGCCAATCGCTGTGGGTCCGATATCTGCGCAATTCTGATGCTGGGGTGGTTAGCGGGACGGGAAGAAGGCTCGCATACTTTACGTCATCAATGCCAACGATCAGCATCTCATGAGGCACCCGCACCCCTTGGCTTGCGAGGCTTGTCATCGCTCGGGCTGCAATAAAATCGTTCGCACAGACGATGGCTTCTGGCTTACGCTCCTTAAGAACCTCCGAATGAAATCAGGATCGTCGGGGTTGCCTCGACGAACAAGGTCCTGTTCCAAGTGGAACCGCCGCTCGCGCACAAGACTTTGTGAGCCGGTGATTCGTGAGGCAACTGTCGAGGAGTCGCCGAGGTAGTCTACCTCCGTATTTGCTGCCGATCGGATTCGGGCCACTCTTGCCCTGGCTGTCGCGATCTCAACACTCTCCTTGATTACCCCGAATTGCAAGCTTCTAACTTTCTATTTCGTGAACAAATATATACACAAAAATGAACAGCGAGCGATTCCGAGAATGATCAGCGGTCGAGGATTGGTCAACCTTTTGATGGAAGTTTTTCTCATCTTTCCTTGAATGGTGACGGAGAAAGACCCCTTGGCCGCTTATTTAGAGAACTTTGAACCAGAAGATTGCGATAGAGGTCTGACCAGGCGTCTACTCGATCTCAGACAATCAAAATGATAAGTCATTTCATCGAAAATAACGTCAAGGCGACATGCTAAATCTATTGACATAGCATGCAAATCACGCGTATTTTCCTGTCCACTCACGAAAGGGGTACACCCCCTGTCTCGTGCAGATGGGACCCCTTTAGACACCCTTTCTCGGCCTGGGAGCTTGTGATAGCCGCGACTCTTCGCGATCGCAAAGCATTGCCGACGGACTAGAGCCAGGGCGCAGCACCTTTAGGAGCGTACGCGATGAGACTGATGACGCAAATTGGGTTTCTATTTACTGCTGTCTGTCTGCTGGCGCTATCTCAATCTTCAGTGGCCTTCGGGCAGGCGGTCTACGGTTCGATCTATGGGACAGTCACTGACGCAACAGGGGCGATCGTGCCTAACGCTACGGTCACCATCACCGATGTTGCGAAGGGAACTGCGGCCACCACCCAGTCGAACAGCAGCGGCGAGTTCAGAGTTGATCACTTGATTCCCGATGTCTACGACGTCAGTGTGACCGCGTCGGGGTTTCAGGGATATTCACAGAAGGGCGTTCAATTGTTTGCCGACACTTCGGTAAAGGTTGAGGCTGTTCTCAAGGTGGGGGCGTCCGATATAACCGTCGAAGTCAGGGCGGACCAGGTTCCGCAGCTCAAGACGGACCGTGCTGATGTTGCGACTATCTTCGGACAGAAAGAAGTTCAGGATTTGCCGGTGGCAGGCCGCAACTTCACGGCGCTGCAGTTGCTTCTGCCGGGCGCACAGGAGCTTGGCTGGAGTCACGCTGCGAGCGAAGATCCACAGGGCAGCAAGCAGATCATGGTTGCTGGCCAAACCTTTGCTGGAGTGGCCTTCGCGCTGGATGGAACTGACAATCAGGATCCAATTCTCGGCATCATCGTCATCAACCCGAATCTTGACTCGCTCTCTGAGACGAAGATCACCACACAAAACTACGATGCGGAGTTCGGCAAGGCTGTGGCGTCAGTTGTGACGGCGCAGACAAAGTCGGGGTCGAATAACTTCCACGGCTCGGGTTTCTGGTATCGCGCGAGCGGTGCAAATCTCGCACGGGACCCATTCAACCAGGGACCAAACGTCCCATTCCCTCCAGCCCTCAAGAGTCTGTTGGGCGGCTCCATCGGCGGCCCGATTCTCAAGGACAAAGCATTCTTCTTCGGTGATTACCAAGGGCTACGTCAGAAGGTCGGAATATCGAATCTCAACACGGTGCCAACGGCTCAGTTGGTTGCGACCTGCCTCGGGCAGCGTGTTGGCCCCAGCGGTATTCCCGGCTGTGACTTCAGCGAGTATAGGAATATCACGCCAGCGGGCTCCGGCATCATCTATCAGGCGAACGGAACGCCGTATCCTGGCAATGTAATTCCTGCGTCCCAGGTATCTCCACAGGCCAAAGGGTTGTTCGCGCTCCTCCAGCCCTATGCCCCGAACAGTTTTTCGGATAATGCATATCCTGGTTTAAGAAATAACTATTCAGGAAGTGGCACGGGCATTCTCAACAGCGATCAGTGGGATGTCCGGGGCGACTATCAGGCGAATGACAAGATTCACGTCTTTGGGCGTTTTAGCCGGTTCACCGATACCTTAACCGGCGCTACATTATTTGGCGCCGCCGGAGGACCCGGATTCGGCCTTGGCAAATACGGGGGTACTTCCAAAGGCGCAAACGATAGTCTTGCTCTGGGCACCGATATAGCTGTCAACTCGACGTTGGTAACGGACATTCGGCTCGGTTATCTCCGATACAACATCAACACTGCGAAATACACTCAGAACAATCTCGCAACGCAGCTCGGAATCCCTGGGCTGAATACAGGCGCGTTCGGATCGGCCGGGCCTCCGGCGTTCGAGATGACGGAGATTGGGTCACAGGGTCAACCTAATAATGGACAATTTGCCGGCCCGCAGTACGGTTCCGGCTTGAACACCAACCGTTGCAATTGCCCCCTTATCGAAAAGGAAGACCAATATCAGATAGTCAATAACTGGACCAAAATCTTGGGAAGTCATGCCCTGAAGTTCGGCGCAGACCTCCGGTATGCACGCAACCTGCGAGTTCCCAGCGACAATAATCGCACTGGAATTCTTTATTTCGGCACGGGTCCTACGTCCAACCCAAATCTGCCCCAGCAGGGTGGACTAGGTTTTGCAACCTTCGCTCTGGGTGATGTCACCAACTTTCTTCGCTACGTTAGCACTTCATCGAATGCGAAGGAGTTCCAGAAGCGCACCTTCTTCTACGCTCAGGACACATGGCGAGCCACGCCGAAGCTCACGCTCAATCTCGGACTGCGTTATGAGTTTTATTTCCCCGAGACGATCAACGGCCCTGGCAATGGTGCTCTGTTGGATCTGAATACGGGTTACCTCAACGTAGCGGAAACGGGAACTGTCGCGAGCAACATGAATTGGGGAAGGCCAGACAATGCCTGGAATCCGCGGGTCGGTATTGCCTATCAAGTCCAGCCGACTACCGTGATCCGGGCCGGTTATGGACGAAGCTTTGACCTCGGTGTCTTCGGTTCCATCTTCGGCCATGCTGCCACTCAGAATCTACCTGTACTTTCCAATCAGCAGGTCATCGCCTCAACCGGAATCACCAGCAGTGCATTTTCCCTCACAACGGGCCCTCCCGCGCCCACGCCAATCGCGGTTCCCGGGAACGGACTGCTTCCTAACCCTGGCTATTCGGTTGCTTCAAGAGCGCGGCCCAATCCGCTTCGACTGCCAACCCTCGACGCCTGGAATTTAGCCGTTCAGCAATCATTGACCCCGACGATGTCCCTTACGATGGCGTACGTCGGCAATAAGGGGACACACACCCTATACGATTCAAGCGGCCAAGTCGGTAATCCCAACGAGGCAGCAATAACTCTGCCGGCACAATACAGCGTTACCGGCCAGCAACTGCACTACGATCCGGCAGGCGGCACCTGCTATCCTGCGGGCCCCGGTTGCACCGTATCCGGAGTCGGCACCGGTGTGAGCAAGCTTATTCAAAACGGCGCGACTTCCAACCAGACCTTCCTCCAGCGGTACTATGGCGGTACGCTACCTGGCTGTTCAGACGCGGCATACCGGACCGCGCCCGGCGCAGCGGCAGCCTTGGCCGGTTTGCCTGCGGGGGCGTGCGGTTGGAACAATAACATCAACTTCTATGCGAGCAATGCGGACACGCACTACAACTCATTGCAAGTCACCTTTGCAAAGACGTTCACCCACGGTTATTCGGTGAATGCGAACTATGCATGGCAGCGCGGTACCTCCTGGCAAAGCGGCTATTACTTTTGGAATCCACGGTCAGCGAAGGGCCGCGATAGTAATATTCGTCAACAGCAGATTATTGTTTACGGTTTGTTTCAACTGCCTTTCGGTCGAAACAAGCCCTTCCTCTCCCATGCAAGCGGGGTTGTGAATCAGATCGTCGGCGGCTGGCAAATTAGTCCGATTCTCACTTATTCGAGTGGTCTTCCTTTTACGCTCTCTTATAGCTCGTGCAACGCAAGTATTCCAGGCTCGGCACCTTGTATGGTCAATGGTCAGCCGTCGAGATTTAAATCGCACATAACCGGCTTCCCCGGCAATAGTCTTTCGTATTATGACAAGCAGACCCTGGGTTCGGTGTTTACTGCGCCGGGTCTCGATCAGATCGGGAATATTGGCAGGAATAGCGTCTTCGGACCGAATTTCTTCAACACGGATATCGCCGTGCAGAAGGACTTCCCAATCAAAGAGAACATCCTATTCCAGTTCCGAATGGACGCCTTCAATGCGTTCAATCACATCAACTTTGGCAAGCCCGGAGGCAATATCGAACAGAATGGATCTATTACGGCCGGACCAGGTGTGGACGGTTCCGCCAACCCGCGTCAGTTGCAATTCTCGGCCCGGGTTCAGTTCTAGCTTGGGTGATCGCACTCAGAGGGGAGCTCGAACTCCCCTCTTCCCTCTTCGATACGCTCATGAGTCTTCTGCATATTACGCTTTGCCTATCACTGTGTAGCTTTGCCGTGACCTCGCCGCAATGGGCTGAGGCCCAGGTTCCGTATGCGGCCGCGCCCAAGGCTGGATCAGCCGACGGATCAAGCCCTGGTCAATCTCTTGGCTCCACACAGACCGTGACGTCCGGCAAAGATCCAACAAATCTTGGGCAACTGCGCCAGCTCATTGATCGTGGACGTGGTGCCGATGCCTTAAAGCAGCTTGATGATCTAGCGGCGCAACATCCTGGAACGCCCGGCGTTGACCGACTGCGTGGGCTAGCCCTGTATTCTTTGGGTCGCTTTGCTGACGCAGAGGCTGCTTTTGCAGCTGCACTAAAGCAGGATGAGCAAGATGAAGAGTCGACGCAGATGCGCGGGCTCACACTTTTCCGGCTGAATAAGCCGGCGGACGCAATTCCATTGCTGGAAGCAGCACACAGCTGGACCGCGCAGACTAAAGTCGATCCGAGTTATGTTCTGGGTCTCTGCTACCTTGAGACACGGCTCTACGACAAAGCGCGTGCGGCCTTTGCTTCACAATATGGGTTCCCGCCGGAATCGGCTTCGGCATATCTCCTTGCTGCGCGAATGCTGCTGCGCCGAGAATACCTCCCTGTCGCGCAGGAGTTTGCCAGCAAGGCGCTCGTGCTGGATCCTCAACTGCCGCTCGCCCATGCTCTGCTTGGCGAGGTTGCCATGGCAAGTGGACACCTTGAGGAAGCGATCGAGCAGTTCGAGAAAGAGCGCCTCCGCAATCCTCTCGATGGGGGAGTCTACGATAGGTTGGGCGATGCCTACACTCGTGCCGGGGACTACACAAAAGCACAGCAGTCGTTGCAGCAAGCCTTGCTTTTGGAGCCGAATTCTACAGGGCCATACATTTTGTTAGGTAAAGTCCTGCTCAAGAAGCAGGATCCAGTGAACGCGGCGATGTATCTTGAACGTGCGGAAGCTATGGACTCCAGAAATTCGATGACGCACAGCCTCCTGGGGCAGGCTTATCGTGCGTTGGGTCGAACGGACGACGCGACTCGAGAGACACTTGCAGCCCAAAAGCTGCAAGCGGCAAGTGAGCCAAAACTTGAGACCATCCATTAAGGGAAGACACGGTTTGATTTAATGTTCCACTTCCCCTCGAACGCGACATTTCAGTCCAGAGTACCGCGGGCACCGATCGAGCGACTATTCCCCATTTCAATCCTCAGAAAATTTCAGGGCATCCACTGCTACGATAAGAGGGATCACTGCCGCTCTCTTGAGTCAGTTCGGCAGCATTGCGAAGGCAACCAGCCATGTTCAGTTTGAAAAGCTGTCGATCTTGAAGCAAAGTGCATCTGAGGTGTGAGAGACGCTTAGCTAGTCTGTGATGCGGGGTTTGCGGCGAGAATTCCTCCCGTACGGACGGTCATCGCCTCGAGATTGCCGATACCTGTTTTTATTATCTGGAGGATCGTGGCATTGCTAAAAGTGTTCGCCTCGGAAGAGAAATCGCGCGTGCAATTCCCTCTCGATATGGACAGACACCAACGCCCTCAGCGTAACGGTTTGATCTTTGCTTTTATTGTTGGTGCTTGCGTACTGCTTACCTACCCGGTTGCAGAGATGGGTTTTCAGGATGATTGGTCTTATATAAAGACGGCGCTTGAGTTCGCGCGAACTGGGCATTTTGTTTATAACGGCTGGGCTACAGCGATGCTCGGGTGGATCATCCCATGGAGCGCGCTATTCATCAAAGCCTTTGGCTTTTCCTTCACTCTTGTTCGTCTGTCTATGCTGCCGGTGACGATGGCATGCATTTACCTCTTTCATGCAAGCCTCATACGATTTGGTATACGCCACCGAAATGCAGTGTTGGGCGCGCTGACTCTCGGACTCTCTCCGGTATTCGTGCCGATGGCGGCAAGCTACATGACGGATGTCCCAGGGCTCCTCGTTATCGTGTTGTGCCTGTATCTATGTCAAAGGGCTGTGGCCGCACATAGCGATCGAGCAGCCGTGCTTTGGTTGTGCTGCGCAGCGGCAAGCAATGTCGTTGGTGGGACCGTGCGGCAAATCTCTTGGCTAGGAGCACTGGTTATGGTGCCGTCCACGGCGTGGCTGCTACGCAAGCGGCGTGGTGTCTTGGCGGCAGGAATTTCGCTTTGGGTCATGAGCATCATAGGCGTGCTTGCCTGCCTGCACTGGTGGAATCTCCAGCCGTATTCCGTCCCGGAACATATTCTGCAGGGTCCCGTTACAGCACACATGGTGCATCATCTTGTCGGCATTCTCATCAAATCTTTTCTTTGCTTATTATTGCTGCTATACCCGATTCTGGTTGCATGGCTACCGGCCGTGCGCAGGCTCAATCGAGTTGCCGGAATTCGAGTCGGTAGCGCTGTCCTTTTCCTTGTCGTCTTCTTCTGGAAGGTGAAGACTCCCGATGATTGGTTGGCGCCGTGGCTTACTCATGTTATCCAGTCACTGATGCGCAAAAGCGGAGAATTTCCGGGGGTTACCGAGACCCCGTGGCCGCTGCCGGTTCGAGTGGCGATATCTGTCCTTGTACTGTCAGCAGCTCTCATCGTTGGAGAACAGCTGATCTCCAAACTCCGAAGTAAAAGCCGGAGCACTTCCGGGCTGAAGCCTGTAATAAGGCAGGATCTGCTGTGGCTATTAGGGCCCTTCTCCTTGAGTTACATCGTAATGCTCTTGCCGAGGGGACTTTACGCTCTACTGTATGACAGATATCTGCTCGGGCTGATGCCCCTGGCGATCATTTTCCTCATCCGGTTGTACCAGCAAGTCATAGGCGCTAACCTGCCTGCAATTTCCTTCCTTATGCTTGGAGCCTTCGGCTTCTTCTCCATCGCGGGTACGCATGATTGGTTTGCGGCCAACCGCGCCCGGGTCGTTGCAGTAGAGGAAATTCATGCGACAGGCGTACCGAAGACCGCCATTCAAGGTGCATTTGAATACGACGGATGGACCCAAATCGAGGCGGCCGGTTTCGTTAACGAAGAGCGCATCGAAGTTCCCGCGGGGGCATTTCATAAAAACATGAGGATGTATCGACTCCCTGAGAGATGCTGGCACTTCTTCGGTTGGTACTCGCCAGCGATCGATCCAAAATATCTGATCGTGTCGTCGCCATCCCCGTGTTTCGCAGATTCGACGTTTCCTTCGGTGACCTTTAAGACATGGCTGCCACCCTTTCAACGCACAATTTATGTGCAGCGAATTAAGAATGATCTCGAGTAACCCTGGGTCCAGTGGACATTTTCAGATATGCACGACGAGGAGGGGCGGTCCAAGTGTCAAGCCCACATCACGCTGGATGGAAATCAAAGCTTACGGTGGGATGCGTCGTCGTGCTTGCGCTGGCGGTGGCGATTGCTGATGCGATACGACAGAGCCACGTCAAAGGCATGCAGAACCCGAATGACTTTGTCACGTTATATGCAGGTTCGATTTGTATGACGCGTGCATGTAATCCATATAGCGTGCAAGACCTCGACAACGTTTTGGTCAAAGCTCGTGGATCGAGTATCAGGCAGGATTGGTCAGATCAACTTCCTATCTACCCCCCCACTACGCTTGTCCTCCTGCTGCCGCTATCTTTTCTGTCCTACAAAAGCGCGACGATCCTTTGGTACTCCCTAAGTTTGGCGACCTACATCTTTGGGCTGTGCTGGCTTTATCTCTTTTCAAATACCCTCGGGGAGACACGGCTTATCGTCCGCGTTGGAGTGGTTCTGCTCGGACTCCATTTCCCAAAAATGCTGCAGTGTTTGGGCTTCGGGAACCCGTCGCTGATTGTCACAGGGCTTCTGCTCTTTTACGTCTTTGATGAGGCCGAATCCCGAAATATCCTGCGACTCATCTGTATTGCGATTGCATGTCTGCTGAAGCCGCCGCTTGCTTTACCGGTGGTGGCGTTGGTGCTCTTCAAAGATCCGAAACGAACTCGCGAAGGGTGGATCGCAACTGCCGTGCTGGTGTTCATATTTCTGGCACTTGGTCTTTATGCCTTCCTCCCGCCTAGCATGGCGAATTGGGGGCTGGATCTAAGTGAGAACCTCGCATTAGGTGGACGTGGAGGGATGAACCCCTCTCTACGGGGCACTCCCAGTAACACCCTGTTAAATATTGCGACCCTCCCCGGGTACTTTGTGACGAACCCAGTCTCCATTCGCATGATCTCGTTCGCGGTTGTTGCAGCACTTGTAGTCCTGTATCTAGTTGCTCTGAACCGCCTTCGAAAAAGTGCTCTTTGGGAAACTCAGGGCTATTTTGTTGCAGTCGCAGCTCTGGCCGTCCTGACACTCCTGCCCGTATACCACCGGTTCTGCGATATCGGAGTCCTCCTGCTGGTGGTGCCGTGGGTCATTCGGGGATTTTCTCAAAGGCCAAAGTGGCAAGCATTGCTCTCTGCGCTCTTGCTGGCGCTGCTCTATTTCTCTTGGGAGCGGCGAATACGTCTCGATCAACTGGCTGGCCTCCAATTGAACATCGTGCGGTTCTTGTATTACCGGGGCGATGCATTGCTGGTCGTTTTACTTGCCTGCGTGCTTGTATCCGCCATGTACGCCTCCCGAGGTCAAAAACTCCGTGAGACCTAGAGGTACGGAGCGGAAAGGTCCGTACAGACCCTGTCGGAGAAACGATCTCGAGCGTGCGAATATAGGTAGGATGTCAGAACAGTCGCACGCTGTGCGTAATGGAATTATCTGCGCGTGCATGCCCGCCGTCTCTTTGCTTGTGAGTTGGCCGGTCGCGGAGATGGGCTTCGTAGACGATTGGTCCTACGTCAAGACGGCGTTGGTCTTTGCGCGAACTGGTCACATCGTTTATAACGGATGGGCGACGGCGATGCTTGGATGGGCGATACCTTGGGCGGCGCTCTTCATCAAGCTCTTCGGCTTCTCATTCACGGCGGTGCACCTCTCTACCCTGCCTTTGGCCATGGCTTCCGTATACCTGCTTCATGCTGCTCTGGTTCGTTTCGGGATCACTGCTCGAAATGCAATGGTAGGTGCACTCACGCTTGCGCTCTCCCCCTTGTTCCTTCCGCTTGCAGCGACTTATATGACCGATGTCGCCGGCCTGTTCTGCATTCTGTTATGCCTGTATCTATGCCAAAGGGCGCTCGCCGCACATAGCGATAGAGCAACGATCCTTTGGCTGGCGTGCGCTGCGCTGACCAACATCGCAGGAGGTTCGGTACGACAAATAGCGTGGCTGGGAACCCTGGTGATGGTGCCATCGACGGCGTGGCTGTTGCGGAAGCGCGCCGGTGTTAAGCGCATGGCGTTCTTGCTCTGGATAACCAGCCTGATCAGTGTCTTCGCATGTATCCGCTGGTTCGACCGGCAGCCATATGCCGTACCGGAAAAGTTCATTCAGGGCCCAGTGACCGGCACAATGCTCGGGCACATGCTGGTTGAACTGCTGAAAGCGTTTCTCTGTTTGGCGCTGATCACTTTCCCGATACTGGCCGCATGGATTCCGGTCCAACGAAGTCTCAACCGCAGCGCCAAGACGCGGATTGCTTGCATATTAGTCGCGATGGCCGTCGCCTCGATTGTGTTGGGCTACAGAGGCTTGCTCGATCATCGGGTGATGCCATGGCTCGGCCATGTCATGGGCACGTTGAGCATCTTCTCGAGCACGGGAGAGATGCTCGGCAGTAGACCCGTTACGCTGACTCTACCCACGCGAGTAGGCCTCTCCTTGTTAGTGATCGCAGCGGCGCTTACGTTGGTGGAACAATTGCTAGCCAAACCCTGGCGAAGGACGGGGCCAAGCGCAGCCTCGCTTCACGTTGCGCTATGGATGCTTGGGCCCTTCGGTATAAGCTATATCGCCTTCCTCCTACCACGAGCCCTCTATTCCTTTGTCTACGATAGGTATCTCCTCGGCCTGATGCCTGTTGCGATCATCATCCTGTTGCTCGTTTATCAGCGATGGGTCGCAGAACGGTTGCCTCCATTTACCATTGCGGCCGTCGGCCTCTTCGGCTTATACGCCATTGCAGGCACTCATGACTGGTTCGCGTTGAATCGTGCACGTGTCGCCGCAGTCGAACAGATCCATGTGTCAGGCGTGCCTGTCACCTCGATCCAAGGGGGATTCGATTACGATGGCTGGACCCAGATTGAAACTGCCGGATACATTAATGATCCAAGGATAGTAAATCCTCCTGGTGCGTATCGGCCGAACCTTGAACCGCTCGCGCTTCAGAGTCGATGCCGACTTGATTTTGCGCGATACACCCCGGCTGTCCGACCCAAGTTCTTTGTTGTGTTCTCGCTCATGCCATGCCTGCAATTATCCCAATACCGCCCCGTGACATATAGCACTTGGCTTCCTCCGTTCCATCGAACAATATTCATACAAAAGGAGCCGCCCATCAGGAGTAATTACTGACTGGAACTGCAGTAATTCAATCGCGGCATCACGGGAGCGCCCCGCAGTAGCCACTGGGGCTTCCTCGGTGTTGTAAGGTTTGCGAATGTACACGACCACCATGAAAATTCTTGCGTTGAGCTCGCATGCAATCCGACCTTCAAATCTTGACGGACATGCAATTGATTCAAATCAAGCGTCGGAGTTAGTCGGCCGTTGCCCACGAACCAGAGGCGCTCTTTACTAAGCCACGCAGAACTCGCCGCTCAGCAGAAGGACGCTTGCGAGCCACACTCGTTAATTCCCCGCAGCAAACCTGATTGCGGCCGGCAGCCTTAGCTTGGTACAGCGCCTTATCGGCGGAGTCCAGCAGATCTTCCCGACAGGTCGAATCGCTTGGCCAGCACGATGCGACCCCACAACTCACCGTTGACAGTCGAGGGTGGCTGCCCGGTTCGGTTAACGCGGGTGATCCCGCAACTTCGACAAGTTTCCTAATTCGTTCAGCAACGATCATCGCGCCTTCCTGTGTCGCCCCGGGAAGCAATACCACGAATTCCTCTCCGCCAAATCGCGCTGCAAAGTCGTCTTTGCAGCGTAGGCTCTGCAACAGAAGCGAAGCCACACGTACCAGAACGCGGTCGCCATAAAGATGTCCGCGGGTGTCGTTCGTCATCTTAAAGTGATCGATGTCAATCAGAATGGCAGAGAGGCAAGCCCCAGAATCAACCGCCTCGCGCCATAGTTTCGCGAACTGCAATTCGTAAGAATGGCGGTTTGAAAGTCCGGTTAGGTTGTCGATGTAAGAGATTTTTTGCAGCTCGACATTTAGAAAGGACAGCTCTCGGGTTTGTATTTCGCTGCGTAGCCGCATCAGGTATCCCAGGCGTTCTTCGCGTCCGACGCTGTAATTGGCGACAATCGTCATGGAAATGGCACACACCGCTAACGTGATTCCAAGCAGTTTATCTGGGGCATTCAGGAAGTGATCGTGATTGACGAAGGTTAGATCGCTGGCCAGCAGAAATGCCGATGTACACAATGCATACGGAAACTGCAGCCGCATCACGACGTTTGCGAAGATCACAGTTACGACCAGCCCCACCTGGGCATAAGCTGATGAGGTCGCATTCATATTGCTTTCAAGGTATAGATGCGTTGCTCCAATTAGGCAACTCGCCAGCGCAATACTGGTTTCGCGGTATATCTTATTTGGACTCCAGCGCATGCTGACATTGATAAGCAACGCTATTGCTGTGACGATGCACAGGCGTACCTGTAGCGGAAACCACGAGACCCCGCCTCGAATGAAGTAGTCCGCAATGACGTAGATATTGAAGAGGCCAATCGCAATGAGGCCTTCAACCCAGAGGCGAGCTGCCCGTTGAACGAACGTCGATTGCTCAAATCCGCTCTCAAGAGGCTCCGGCAGAGCTAATCGCTTGAATCCCTTTCGGGAAAGCCGTTCTATCTCAGCGATCGCAAGTTCATGGATCGAAGTGCCTGGCATTTTTAAATTTTTCTCACCCTAGCGTCTTCTAGTTCTGTCGGCGGCGCTTCCGTGTTTCATCAGTGGTAAAACGAAATGTCGCGGAAGCTGTGCCAACCATTGTTACTATAGGGTGAAACTGACACACTCCCTAATCCAGGGGATACATGACACTTCCGGGTAATCCACGGAGGGAGTTAGATACTTAGCGGCGAACCTTACGCCACCAGAAAATTGTCGATCAGGCGCGTGCTTCCGACATACGCCGCTACGGCAACCAGTGTCCCTGTTTGCGCAGACGATACAGACAGCAGAGTATTCGCGTCTACGATTGCGAGGTAATCCACGCGTATTCCGGGCTCAGCATTCAGAGCTTCCATCCCCGTTGGCAATAGCTGTGCGCTTTGCCGTTCTCCTCTTGCGATCATTTGTTCCAGCTGAAGAAGAGTTCGATGCAGCACGAGCGCATGTTCTCGCTCGATTGCGTTTAGATATTTGTTCCTGCTGCTCAGCGCCAATCCATCCGTATCCCGCACAATCGCGCACTCTATCAGCTCTACGTCGAAGTTTAAATCTCGAACCATCTGACGCAGCACCGCAAGCTGCGCTGCGTCCTTTTGTCCGAAGTAAGCCCGTCGTGGCCCCACGACATGGAATAACTTCGCAACCACTGTAGCTACGCCGGTAAAATGTCCTGGCCGCGAGGCTCCATCTAACCGATCGCCTACTTGCGATACAGTTACGGTTGTCTTCGAACCGTTTGGATACATCTCTCCCGCATCAGGAGCGAACAAAACATCTACTCTTTCTGTCTCAAGCGCTCTGCAGTCTTCCTCAAAAGTTCGAGGATATCGTGATAAGTCCTCCCCCGGCGCAAACTGCAGCGGATTAACAAAGATGGAAGCGACTATTACTTCACACTCCGCTCGTGCTCGTCGTACCAATGACAGATGCCCCTCGTGCAGTGCTCCCATCGTAGGCACAAAGCCCAGCAGAACCCCTTTCGTCTGAAGCTGGCGGCAAAGGCTCTGCATCTCTGCCACGCTCTTCACAATTTGCATACGACGTCACTCTTTCAGCTCACAATTCTGCAAGCCCCGGTTCCTATTTCCACTGCGTTGATCGGCACACAACCTCGCTATGGGCGGCGCCGACTCCCCGTCGAAGTCTACCGCGGTTCTAACCCACCACTTCTGCCTGAATACCTATGAGTTCCCGCATCTCCCGCGAAAGGTGGTAGCTTTCCGCATCAGATGGAAACGTCCTGGCCTCTACATCCTGCCGATATTCTGTCAACGCCTCTCGCATCGCTCCCCCTACGTCGGCATACCGTCGTACGAACTTGGCCGGAGGGGAAAAGGTCATTGTCATCATGTCATGCAACACCAGGATTTGCCCGTCGCAGTCTGGTCCCGCGCCGATCCCTATCGTAGGAATCGTCAGTTCCTCGGTGACTATCCTGGCGAGTTCTCGCGGCACACCCTCGAGCACCAGCGCAAAGCAACCGGCATCTTCAAGCGCGCGTGCGTCTGTGCGCAACTCGTCGATAGCCTCCATCGTTTTGCCCTGCACCTTGTATCCGCCCATCCGATGCACGCTCTGCGGGGTTAGACCGAGATGTCCCATCACAGGAATCTCCGCGTCTGCTATTCGCCGCACCAACTCTTTTCGCTCCCGTCCGCCTTCGAGCTTCACTGCCTCGGCGCCAGCCTCCTTTACGAATCGAACTGCGTTCGCGACACCTTCGCGATCGTCCGTCTGGTAGCTGCCGAACGGCATATCCGCTACAAGAAGAGCGCGTCGCACCGCGCGTCGAACACCGCGCGTGTATAACAGCATCTCTTCCATCGTTACGGCCAGCGTATTCTCGTGACCCTGCATCACCATCGCGAGTGAGTCGCCGACCAGCAACATGTCCAGCCCGGCCTCATCGACGAGTCGTGCGCTGGCGTAGTCATAAGCGGTCACAGCAGTGATTGGCTGCCGCAACAATTTTTTTTCGAGTAAAGAGGGGACTGTTACTTTCGTGGGACGATCAGCCTCACGCCCAACTCGCGCGCCGGCTCGTTCCGTAGAGAACGTTGTAAGACTCATTGCAATCTCCAGTGCAGTTCCACCGCGTGTCGCCCGACGGAGCGCGACTTTGGCCGGATACCACCTGTCCCAGCTATCTCCTGGGTCCGTATGTAAGATTACGCGTCTCAGGTTTTCGTCGCAAGCATTCCGAAAGCGGTTCGGCTTACGGCTTTGCGACGACAGGAAGCTCGATGAAACTGGCTTGTCCGATGCCGTGGTAGACCTTCTGCTCCGCTTTGCGATAATCCTGTGGTTTCGCCCAGAAGATGTTCGGGACAAACGTCTGGGGATTGCGGTCATAGAGTGGAAACCAGCTGGACTGCACCTGGACCATGATGCGGTGGCCGGGTAGAAAAACGTGGTTTGCTGGTGGCAGATTGAAGCGGTAGAGGAGGGGCTGGCCTGCGGCTATCGGCTTCGGGTTCTCGAGGCTCTCACGATAGCGGCCGCGGAAGATGTCGGCGGAGACCATGAACTGGTAGCCCCCCATCTTGGGTTGGCCGGGGACTTCGTCGGGGTAGACGTCGATGAGCTTGACCACCCAGTCGGAGTCGGTTCCGCTGGTGGAGGCGATGAGGTTGGCGACGGGTTGGCCGCTGATCTTTACCGGGGCGGTGAGGACGTCGGAGGTGAAGACGGCGACGTCGGTGCGGCCAGAGGCTTCGCGCTGGTCATCGGCGAGCCAGTTCGGCCAAGTGAGGCCGTTGTCGTAGCCGACGGGTTGGATCGGACGAGCGCGGAAGGGTACGGGCTTTGGCGGGGTCGGAGATGTAGGCGTCGAAGGGTGCGTCTTCCGGCTTTGGTGCGGTGAAGCTGAGCTTGCCTTCGGCTCTGAGGTAGAGCGGCGCGGAGGTTGAGGCGCAGCCGCTCTCGCAGGCGATCGGCCAAGAGGGCAATTTGCGCCAGGTGTTGGTGCCGCTTTCGTAGGCTGAGACTGGCGCGATTGCAGGTGCGGAGGTGTCGTCTTTCAGGTACTTTGCCAGGAAAGGAGCGAGGATGTTTTCGCGAAAATATAGCGACGTGTCGCTGTTAAATCTGATGGCACCCAGGGTGCTGCCATCTTCGATGCCCTGGCCGTGGTGCCAGGGGCCCATGACGAGGAACACCTTGTCGTTGTTGGTGTCTTTGGGCTTGATGGCCTTGTAGACGGCCATTGCGCCGTAGATGTCTTCGGCGTCCCAGAGGCTGTGGACGAGGAGGGTGGGAACGGTGAGGGGTTCGGCGGCGAGGAGTTTGTCGACTGCCTGTTCCTGCCAGAAGGCGTCGTAGCTGGGGTGTGCGATGACCTTCTGCCAGAAGCCGGTCTGCTCGAGGCCGCGGCGTTTGCCGAGATCGCCGGCGGATACGGCGTCCATGAACATGTCGTAGTCGTCGAAGTTGCTGGTCCACCACTTCACCGAGTTGTCGCGTGTGCCGTCCTGCTCGTAGATGTATTCCATGTTCTGCTCGCGGAAGGCGCCGTTGTGGAACCAGTCGTCGCCGCGCCAGCCGTCGACCATCGGGTTCATCGGGACGGCGACTTTGAGGGCGGGGTGCGGATGGAAGAGGCCCATGAGGGTGGTGAATCCGTCGTAGGAGATGCCGATGATGCCGACTTTTCCGTTGCTCTCGGGCGTATTTTTTACGAGCCAGTCGATGGTGTCCTAGGTGTCGGTGGCGTGGTCTACCTGGGTGGGGTTGAGGGGGCCGCGGAGGGGGCGGTTCATCACATAATCCCCTTCCGATCCGTACTTGCCGCGGACGTCCTGGATGACTCGGATGTAGCCGCCGTCGAGGATGACGTCGGTTGCGTTGTCGTATCCGTAGAGGCTGGAGCCGAGGTGCGAGCTCTGTGAGTTTGTTGTCAGCTGGGTTGCGCTGTAGGGCGTTCGGGTGAGCAGGATCGGAGAGTTTTTTGCTCCCTTTGGCACCAGGATGACGGTGTGGAGCTTGACGCCGTCGCGCATGGGGATCATGACTTCGCGGCGGTCGTAGTCGAAGCCTGTGTCCGTTTGCTTGAAGACTGCTGGAGACTCGCTGGGCAGGGTGGCGGTGGCGGGTTTCGCGTTATTTTTCTGGGCGGTGGCGAGGGGCTGGAGGATCGAGAGAAGAGAGGCGACGAGCAGACTTCGGCGGAGCAGAAACGCGGGCATATGTTCCTTTGCATGGCGGGGACAGGAGCGATGCTCGCTGCCGGCATGTCTGGGGCGGTGTCAGGGTGCTGACGGTATCATATGCGGCGATTGCGGCGGCCGAGCCATATACCTTCCGGATGTCCTCTTTCTTGAAACAGGGGGTACCCCCCTATGTAGCGTTTTTCGCGAACTTGTTTCTATTCAAGGATTTGCGAGAATTGGAGTCTGCAAAATCGTCCAAACAAAGGGGTTACGGCTAAATTTTTCCAGGCAAAAGGGTTATGGGCGATTTCCTCCTGAATGACAAAGCCCCCGGCTTGTAGCGGGGGCTTTTCTTTACTCCTGTCTCTATTATACAGGCATGGAGGGGGAGAATATTCAACGCGGATGTTGTTGGATGGTAATGGCTTAGGTGGTTTAGGGGCTTGACATGCGATTTTGGCCCGAAAAACGAAGAAAAAATATTCAAGTTGCTCGAATCGCTCGTCTTCTGGCCGTGGCTTACCTCTTATGTCTGCTACAAGACTGTTGCAGTGTCGGTTAGAGTGTAGGCTCCGGGCTATGCCAGACGAACCCATACCCGAAATCCTATCCGTCCGCCCCGAGTCTTTACGTTGCCCTTTCTGTGGAGCAGAGCCCGAGAAGGACTGTTCTACCAGTTCGGACGGATTCTCCGTGATCCATGTTGCGAGAATAAAAGCTGCCGCTGCGATGGATTTAGCGGGTTCGAAATCAAGATGAAGCGCGGTTGTCCATTTTTTCGGGCAGACGTCGCTATTGCCCTTGAAGTTTCTTCACGATCCGAGCTTCTGAGGCAATCAGGCCTCGGATAGTGCATCTGTATCGTCCAGCCTCCACTGGAGAAATATATGGCGAGAGACATCATTCGAACGCCTGACGCCCCGTCTCCGCCGCCGACCTACAGCCAAGCGGTACGGGCAGCGGGTCTTGTGTTCGTCGGCACGTGCCGCATCCGTAACGGGAGTGCTGGCTCTATGCTCTGACATCGGTTCCTCCTTGCTGGTGCTATGAGATACCGTGACAGGGCGCTTGGTCTTCGATTTAGTCATCATTCTTAGTGGGATAAGATCCCCCATCCTGCGCGGTGGGGCAGTATTGGATTTGGTAGCTCGGTACACGGTAATCGGCGGAAGAACCAGCGACAATTTGAATGCAAAAATTTTTCCATTTTCTCCCGCCAAAGATGTCCTCGTACTCGATTTTGCCGACCCAAAATTGCGCAACATCCAGATCATTTGGAAAGAGAAAATCGAAAGTGATGTTGACGGGGTAGGGCGTAGATCCTGGCATATCTGGAACGCTCGTCCAATTCCCTCGGTCCGTGTGGGAAAGGTCTGCGAGAGTTTGCTTGATTGCTCGCACGACACCTGGTTCGCCCCGATTACTTGCCACCCTTTATGGCATATCTGGCATTAATGGCAGTCGTTCTACCAGAATTAACCAGATCAAAACTCACGAGCCTGGGTGCTTTGCTGACGGTGGGATGCAGAACCGAGATAAGGGGGCGATCCAATGTAATTTCTACATCGAGAAGTTTTTTCGTTGTATCAGAAGACTGTTTGGTAGCTTGAGCAGCGTTGGCAGCGGCGGTAGTTTGGAACTTCAAACCTGGTTTGCCCAACTGCTTGTTCAACGAGCCCTTTGGTTTCAGCTGCCTGAAGATTCAATTTACCGACAGCTTCACTAATTCCTTGATTGATATGTTGGGCACTGTTTGCGAAGTTTCCGGCAGCTAGAGCATTCTGTTGGGCTGCGTAGGCATTGATCCTGGCTGCAGCTATGAGCTGGTTGGTTTGCTCTGAAGTGCTCTCGTTGTTCGAGCGCACTATTCCATTGGACAACGGCAAACCCAGCTATGGCTGCTGCCAAGGCAAGTTCAATTTTTCTGTCTATAGGGCAGGCCCAAAAGCTCATCCAGGCGCTCTTTACGATGCCGCAGAATTTATTCCAGCGGTGTCTTACTAGACCTTGTGTTACGGTCTCGGTTACGGATTCGCCATTGAATTCATGTTGGGGGCCCTGAACAGCGATTGGGTTGATAATTTGCTCGTCGTTATTTGCACCGCTTCTGTTGAATATCTTGCCTTCTGGCTCATTCATCTCGCTACGTACCTTTGAGCATAGAATTGGAAAATCGTGCAACACGAATACCAGGAAAGCCTGGAAGCAAAAGGGGCTTTGTTTATTCGCCTTCAATATTCGTCATGACTCGACGACGCGGTGGTTGATAAAGCACAAGTTTGAAGGGGTATTGCGCCTATGTATGGATCGACAAACTTCTGCCCTTGGTTTTTCATCTGGCCGATTACCTGGGCGGTGCCCCAGGCTGAATGGCCGCGCCTTTGCTCACGCACGTGTTTCCTGGCTAGGTATCCACTGCGCCGCGATGAAAAAGACGATGCCACTGACAAAGGATCAGGCAAAGACAAATGCGGGGGTCTCTCCACTGCGTCGCCCGATGAGACTGCGCGACTCCGGTCGTGATGACGCTTCATGTGGGGGTGTTGGTTGGGAGTACAAAAGCAGAGCAGATCCCACATTCGATTTCGTTCAGGGCAGGGTCTTCTGTGCTTATAAGCAGAGCAGCCACATTCCTTCCGGAAGTGCTCGTCGGCTATGTATAGGGAATCCGGCTCGGATGTAACGTTCGAGTATTCCGATGTCGAACGCGTCGAAGCTTCGTGGATATCGCGCACGGTGGGCAAGTTGCCCCTTCGAAGCTGCATCAGACACGTAATGGGGGCCTGGGGGAGGCCCAGTTTCGAAGATATGAGCATAGATACTAAGGAATCTCTCCGAATCTTCCTCACGCAGCAGCTTCGGGATACCGAGGAGGACATCGAAACTATCAGCAGCTACATATCCTGCAATCCGCCCGAAACCACAGGCGAGCTCCTGAAGCTGCGCGAGTTGCAGCGCAAGTATCGTGAGATAGCCGCGAGTATCAAGAACGAAATCCTTAAGTTGGGATAGGGTGAATATCAAAGGTGGCTCAAGTGCTTTTGAGACACGCAAACTCAAGCATCACAATGGACCTTTACACATGTGCTGTAGCGCGCCGCGTGTTCCGGTAGTATCTGCGCCACGAGAGAGAAACGATGCCGCTGACGACGGATCAGAGGAAGGCACTTTGGAGATCCGGACTGGCTTTGCTGGCTGTTGTGGGGGTGTTCTTCCTTCTGCTGCTGGCGAACAAGCCGGGTGAGAAACCGGTGAAGTTCGATGCGGTGTGCAGAAGCTTTGTCGCGCCGGTGGGGTTGACGCTGAAGCTGCATCAGGGCGCAGGCGAGGTGCAGGAGGCGACAGCGGACGGGTTCGACGCGACGATCGTGAACATGGAGAGCGTGGCGTTGACGGTGGAGAGAGATGCGCTGGGTAAGGTGGTGGCGCGTGGGTTCAAACTCGACAGGAGCGCGGATGTGAATCAGACACCGCCGCATCTGGAGGTGACTCCTAGTGGCGGCCTGGGGCGGGCGGAGTTGAAGGTGGACTCGGGTGCGGTGATTTCGAGTTTTGGGCCGGCCGATCAGAGACCATGGGTGGCGGCGGAGTTGCCGGCGAAGGGGGGAGGCTTGTCGGTAACGCTGGTGAGCCCGGTGAGCACGCTGAAGGGAAACAGATATGTCGTGAGTGGGATCACGGAGGAGAGGTTGCCGAAGAAGTCGATTGAGATGCTTCAGGCGGATGTGAAGGGTGCGATTCCGGGGGCGGGGGTGATCTTGAACGCAGGCGGGGCGGGCGCTGCGGTGAAGGTGAGGTTCCGGCCGGAGACGGAAGAGATTCCGCTGTTTGAGCGCGGGAGCGAGGAGGGAGGGGCTGCGGAAGGCGGGGCGCAGGCTTCTCCGGATTCCTCTTCTGGAGGTCAGGCGGGTGGGAGTCCCGCGGCTGCGGAGGGCAAGGTGGGGAACACGCAGCTGAGGCTGCAGGGGTGTGTGAATCCTGATCTGCGCATTGAGGACAAGAGCGCGACGGGCGTGATTGCAGACCGGAGAACGGACATGAAGATCGAGGCGATGGGGGGAACGATCGATGGGATTGGCATCGTTGGCGGTGCGGAGAAGAACGATGCGCCGCGGCTGCGGGTGCGAGGCCAGATGCGGGCGTCGTCGCTGCAGCAGGATGAACATGAGTTGCTGCCTACGCTGGCGGGTGAGGTGATGGACCTGCCTTATACGCAGCGTGGAGTGGCGCTGATTGGGCTGGGTTTTGCTTTGTTTCTTGCATTCAAGGTGGTGGACAGGACGCTGGGCGTGCTGTTGGAATACTTCTTTCCGAAGGTGTAGCTATGGCGATATCGCGTAGAAGGCTGGTGGCGGATGGGGCGGTCCTGTTGGGATTCGGGCGATATGCCCGGGGACTCGGATTGGGACGATATGCGCGGGGCGATGATTTTCCGCCGGTGGTGCTGGAGTTTGCGGATGTGGAGCTTGATCCGGGGCTGCCGCTGGTTGCGGGCGCGAATACGTCGGGATTCAACATGTGCCATCTGCAGGTTCTGGATGGCCAGGGGAAGAAGATTGTGTGGCAGTCGAAGGAGTGGGCGACGGAGCCGAACCGGTCGAACTCGGCGGCGACGGAGAAGCTGGGTGGAGGCGGGGAGAAGAACCATATCGTTCAGGGATTCATGCGGCCGATGCGGGCGGGGACGCCAAGCATGGCTTTTTCGATTCACCAGGGAAGCGATCTTGATAAGACGCAGATGGAGTTGCTGGCGGAGCAGGCTCGGTTTGTGGCGGACCCTGCGCAACGTCCGAATGGGGGACACTTCGAGGTGCATCTTTTTCTTGATTCGACGGTGAAGGTGCAGATATGGAAGGGCAACACGGCGAGCGGGGTTCCTTTGTATCAGAATCAGTTACATAATGTGCAGGCGGGAAGCAACCGGGTGCCGTGGGATCTGAAAATTAAGGGTGGTGGAATGGCTGCTCCGGGACGCTATGTTGCGTTGCTGACTTGTACGCCGAATCAGGCTGGAAGGACGCCTACTTTTCTGGGCTCGTCGTTTGGGGTGGCTTGAAAAGGGCTCTCAGGAGCAAACTGAGGATTCAGGCGCGGCCTCTTGCGGAGCTTGGGGGCGGTGGGTAGTTGGGTTTGAGTTTGGCGGGGGTTGGTTGTGGCGGTGCGAGTTCGATGGGGCGGTTGGCTGCGACCATCGCGGCGATTGCGTATTTGAGGTCTTCGATGCCTTCGCCAGTGACGGCTGAGATTTTGTAGAAGGGGAGCTTGCGGCGTTTGGCCATGGAGGCGAGTTTTTTCAGCTTGTCGGGATTGGCTACGTCGATCTTCGCGGCTACGAGGATGGTTGGCTTTGCTGCGAGGGCGGGGTCGAAGCTCTTCAACTCTTCGGTGATGACTTTGTAGTCGTGAACGGGATCGGGGCGGGCGCTTCCTGAAGTTGCGGCTGAGTCGGAGACGTCGACGAGGTGGACGATGACGCTGGTGCGCTCGATGTGTTTGAGGAACTGGATGCCGAGGCCGGCGCCGAGGTGAGCGCCTTCGATGAGGCCGGGGAGGTCGGCTACGGTGAAGGATTCGGTGTGGGGATAGTCGCCGACCTGGACTACACCGAGGTTGGGTTCGAGAGTAGTGAAGGCGTAGTTGGCGATCTTGGGTTTGGCGGCGGAGAGGCGCGAGATCAGTGTCGACTTGCCGACGTTGGGGTAGCCGACGAGGCCGGCGTCGGCGAGGAGGCGGAGCTCGAGGCGATAGGCGCGTTCTTCACCGGCGCGGCCGAGTTCGTGCTCGCGCGGGGCCTGGTGGGTGCTGGTGGCGAAGTGCTGGTTGCCTCGTCCGCCGCGTCCGCCTTTGGCGATGACGATGGTTTCGTTGGGGTGGGCGAAGTCGTGGACGAGTTCGCCGGTCTGGTCGTCGTAGAGGAGGGTGCCGACAGGGACTTTGAGGGTGGTGTGTTCGCCGGCCTGGCCGGAGCAGTTGGAGCCGAGGCCGTGGCCTCCGCGCTGGGCTTTGTGTTCGGGGTTGAAGCGGAAGTGGACGAGGGTGTTGTGGCTGAGGGAGGAGGACATGAGGACGTCTCCGCCGTGTCCGCCGTCGCCGCCGGAGGGGCCGCCTTTGGGGACGAATTTTTCGCGGCGGAAGGCCATGCAGCCGTTACCGCCGTCTCCGGCCTTGATACGGATTCGTGCTTCATCAATAAACATGCAATTTCCAGTGTACAAGCACGGCCACGCTGCTGATTCTGCTGGAGATTGGAGAGGGTGAGGGGCGCAGCGGTTTTTTTGATTGTGACAGGGTCTGGTCCGTGGGTATACTGACGAACTTCACAGTAATCAGGTGTTAATCGACATATGCGAACGTTTTTGTAACCAGATCCATGTCCGAATAACAGGCAGAAAGAACCTGTGTGCGGCGGTAGTGAATTTAAGGAGACCAAAAAATGCAGAAGAAGATGCTGAAGGCAGTTGTGCGATCTTTGTTGGTCGCGATGTGGTTGTGTGGGGGCGTTGGACTTTACGGGTATGGGCAGTCCATGACGCAGGGCGCCATCTCAGGGACTGTGTTTGACTCGACGAACGCGGTGATTCCGAAGGCCGCGGTGATCATTCACAACGATGCGACAGCCGCGGACGTCAGGCTGACATCAGGGGATGGGGGCGAGTTTCGTGCCCCGCAGCTTTCGCCGGGAACCTACACAGTCACGATTACAGCGCCGGGCTTCAATCCGCAGAAGCAGAACAGCGTGGTGGTTCAGGTGAACCAAGTCACCGAGTTGAACCCCCACCTGACGACCGGTTCCTCGATGACGGCGGTCGAAGTGACGGCAGACGCGCCAGTGCTTAAGTTCGAGTCGGCCGACTACGGTGGGCACCTGGACAGCAAAGAGATTGAGTCGATTCCGATTAATAACCGCCGCTGGTCGTCGCTGGCTTTGACGACTCCGGCGGTGACGAACTCGTCAGACGGCTTCGGTCTTCTGAGCTTCCGCGCTATCAGTCCGCTGCTGAACGTGGTTGAGATAGACGGTGCGGACGACAACCAGGCGTTCTTTGCCGAGGAGCGTGGGCGCACTCGCGCTGGCTACTCGACTGCGCAATCTGCGGTCCGCGAGTTTACGGTGAACACCGGCGTATATAGTGCTGACTTTGGCCGCGCGGTGGGCGGCGTTGTGAACACGGTGACTAAGAGCGGCAGTAACCAACTCCACGGCGAAGCATATTTCTACAACCGCAATTCGAGCCGTTCGGCGATAGTTCCGGGCGCGACGAACACGGTGTTTAACTCGTCGACCAACGCGTATGTGACGTCTCCATACCGTCCCAAGGACAATCGCAACCAATATGGATTTGCGGTGGGTGGTCCTCTTATCAAGGAAAAACTTTTCTGGTTCTACGCGTTTGACGCATATCGCCGGAATTTCCCTGGAACAGCCAAGGCAAACAATCCAGGCGCGTTCTTCATCAATGCAAATGCAGCGCTGAACGGAACGGAGACCTGCACCATTACCCCGACGTCGGCCACCTTTGCAGGAACGCCGACGACGACGACTCCGGGACAGACGCCCGCTACGCAGGTGCTGGCCGATACAGCCGCATGTACGCTGGCTGGCCGTCTGGCAAAGACCTACGCCGGGGGCGCGACTGCGTTCAATACGCAACTGCAAGCGCTGCTTTCAGACCTGGGCCCGGTCGCCAGATTCGGCAATCAGCTGATCAATACGCCGAAGCTCGATTGGCAGGTAAACCCTAAACACCACGTTAGCGGGCTTTATCATCGTCTGCGTTGGGATTCGCCCGGCGGCGTACAGACGCAGGGAACCAATAACTATGCCATCGACACGTTTGGCACGGACTTTGTGAAGCTGGACTACGGCGTGGCGAAGCTGGACTCGCTGATCACGAACAGGATCACCAACGAGATTCGCTTCCAATATGGACGCGAGCTGAATAATGAAGGTTTGCAGAATTCGAGCGCGTACACCAAGGCGAACCTGATCAACTCCACCGGTTTTGCGCCGGAGATTTCATTGACGACTGGAAACGGGTTCTTCCTGGGGCAGCCGTACTACAGCTTCCGTCCATCGTATCCGGATGAGCGCAAGACTCAGATTGGCGATACGGCCTCGTTTGCGTTCGGCAAGCACACCCTGCGCGTGGGCGAGGACATTGTCCGCAACAACGATTACCAGAACTACAACTTCGAGAGCAACGGCTTCTACACTTATAGCCAGGGAACGACGCAGAACAGCCAGGCGAACTATTTTGCTGATCTGCTTACTCACGGCAAGACCTGCGCGACAACGGGCACGGGCGTGAACATTACCAATGGAATCCCTTGCTACAACTCGCTGGCCCAGGGTTTCGGCCAGTCTGTGTTTCAATTCAGCACGATGGACTACGGGTTCTTTGGGCAGGACGACTGGAAGATCAGACCGACGCTGACGCTGAACCTTGGAGTGCGGTACGACTACGTGAGCCTGCCGCAGGCGTTCGCCTCAGTGGCCAATCCAGCGCTTCCGCAGACGGCGAACCGTCCGAGCGACAAGAACAACATCGCTCCACGCATCGGCTTTGCATGGGATCCGTACGGTGCAGGCAAAACGGTTGTACGTGGCGGCTTCGGCATGTACTACGGCCGCATCCCGAACAATTGGGTTCTGGGGGCTATGAGTCAGACGGGTTCGACCTCGGCCACCACGCTGGCGACGTTTACGCCGACGACGGTGGGCGCGCCTCTGCTGCCGAACATTGGGACGACTGCTGTGTTCGGTACGGCTTCTGCGCAATTCTTTTCCAAGAACTTCCAGAACCCATACACGGAGCAGTTTGACCTGGCTGTTCAGCAGGAACTCGGATTCAAGAATGTGTTGTCGGTCAACTATATCGGAGCCTTGGGGCGCGCACTGCCGAACTACATTAACGTGAACCTGGACCCGACGAAGACCTACCAGGCAACGTATACGGTGGCCGCCGGAACCAATGGAAGCTGCGGTCCTCTGGCTTGCGGATCGCAATACACCGTGAACACCTACGCAGGCACGCAATGCACGAACTCGACTTGCAGCACGTCCCAGAACATTCTGCTGAATACACAGTACAGCTCGATCACGGAGTCGTTCTCCAACATCAACTCGTCCTTTAACGGCCTGACAGTAGATGTGACGAACCGCTCCAATAAGTGGGTGTCGTACGACGCGAATTACACGTGGTCGCATGCGTTGGACTTCAGCCAGAATGCTTCGACGACACCGGGCACGAACAATTGGATTGACCCGTTCGGGAATCAGCGGTTGAACTATGGCAACTCGAGCCAGAACGTGAAGAATCGCGTTGTGGGATGGGCAAACATCAATGCTCCGGGCTTGTCGGGCCACGGCCCGATGACCTACCTGGCGAATGGCTGGTCGATTAAGCCGTACATTCAGATCCAGAACGGTTTGCCCTACTCGTTGTTGAGCAGTGGTACGGCAGTGCAACAATGCGCTGTGGCCGGATGTCTGAGGGCGGCGAGCTCGGGTATCGCGGGTACGGGCGCGACAGCGTACCTGCCATTCTTCGGACGGAATACGCTGCAATACCCGCGGACGATTGAGATCGACCTGCGCGCGCAGAAGCAGTTCACGTTCTTTGAGCACTACAACCTGGAGGTGTTTGGCGAGGCGTTCAACCTGGCTAATCACCAGAACGTGACGGGCGTGAACTCGACTGGATATGCGATCAGCGGTACGGGCACTGGAACGCTGACCTACCAGGCCAACTTTGGCACGACGTCGTCGGCCAATTCGAACTATGCCTACGGCCCGCGCGTAATCCAGCTCGGCGGTCGCGTCACCTTCTAACCTGGACACCTCAACCCGGGGGCGGTGGCTTCGGCTGCCGCCCTTTCTTTGCCAGTAACACCAATGTGTCTTTCTTAATTGCTTGGTCTGCGGCTAATCTCATAGTGTCTCCGGTGCATTGTCGGAGCCGTTTGAAAGAAATGCGCGCCCGCTGGAGAAGGGTGAGCTAGTCTATTTTCGATTCGTCCCGTGGTTGTGAGCAGAGCGGTACAAATTTCCGCGGAGAGTGCATGTCATTGTGTGTTGGGCGCGCGAGGTCTGGCGCAGCCTTGAAGAAGAGATTGTGGGCCTGCTCGTTGTGGTGTTGTCTTGCTGCAATTGGAGTGGCGCGTGTGTGGGGGCAGAGTGCAGTGGATGGTGCGATCAGCGGCTTTGTCGTTGATGCGGGTGGGGCGGCGCTGGCGGGCGCTGTGGTGCAGGTGCAGAACGTCGCGAATGGAACGCTGAATCGGGTGACGACGGAGGGCAAGGGGGCGTTTCTGGTGGCGCATCTGCCGCCTGGAGAGTATCGCGTAATGGTGGAGTATGCACTGTTTGCCCAGCTTACGCTCGAGCCGGTGGTGGTGGAGGTGGGAGGCGTGACGTCGGTGGAGGCGCGAATGCGGGTGGGGGGTGTGGCGACGTCGGTGACCGTGAGGGCGGAGCCGATTGCACCAGCTTCGGTGAGCGTCGATGATCTGTCGTCTGCTGCGTTCGCGAGTGTTGTGACGCCGGATGAGATTGAGCGGCTGCCGGTGAATGGCCGGCGATGGCAGACGTTTGCGCTGTTGATGCCAACGGTGAATTCGGATCCTGAAGGGGATGGGTTGCTGAGTTTTCGCGGAGTGGCTTCGACGCAGAACTCAAGCCGGGTCGATGGCGGGGATGATGATCAGAGCTTTGGATCGGTGCCGCGCGGAACGGGTATTGAGAGTGGGGCAGAGGTTGAGGATGCTGCGGAGGTTGGCGTTTCGAACCGGGTCACGGTTGGGAGTGCGGCGGGTGGTGATGGGTACGGGCGCCACTCGGGAATGGCCTATACGTTTTCGCAGGAGGCGGTGCGCGAGTTTCGGGTGAGTGGGCAGAACTACTCGGCGTTGTATGGCCATGCAGCAGGGGGGATTATCACGACGGTTTCGAAGAGTGGCACGGACGATCTTCATGGGACAGGTTTTTATCTGTTCCGGACGAGTGCGCTGGCCGCGACGAATCCTTTCTCGATTGTGACCAGCTATGTCGATGGCGTGGTTGCGAGCGGGGCGGTGAAGCCGCATGATCTGCGGCAACAGTTCGGAGGCAGTGTCGGTGGGCCGGTGGTAAAGGATAAGCTCTTCTACTTCTATGCCTACGATCAGCAGATGCGTGACTTTCCAGCGATATCGGCGCCGAATGATCCGAATTTTTATGCGCTGACTCCGACGCAGAGGGCGTTGCTGGGCAATCGGGGCGTGACGCCGGCGAAGGTGAATGCCGCGTTGAATTATCTGGACAGTCTGACGGGGACGATTGCGCGGCGACAGGATCAGACGATTAACTTTGGGAAGGTGGACTGGCAGGCGGCGGAGCATCACCGCGTGAGTGTGCAATATGACCGGGCGCGTTCGAGTGCTCCGGCGGGAGTGCGGTCGGCGCCTGTGGTGGATGTCGGCAGGGCGAGCATGGGCAGCAGCTATGGCAAGGTGGATGCGTTGCTGGGGCGATGGATGTGGCAGGCGATGCCGCGGTTCAGCGAAGAGCTGCGGGTGCAGTATGGCCGGGATTTGCAGTACGAGCAGGCACAGGCTCCTTTGCCGCAGGAGCCCGCGGTGGGGCCGGGTGGATTTGCGCCGGAGATTGCGATCGGGCCGGATGGGTTTAGGTTTGGGAGCTCGCCTTCGCTGGGGAGGAGGGGTTTTCCGGATGAGACGAAGGTTCAGCTCGCCGATATGGTGACGTGGACGCATGGCCGCCATGAGCTTCAGGTTGGTGTCGATCTTAGTCTGGTGCATGACGACGTTGCTGCTTTGACGAATACGGAGGGTGCGTTTCACTACGACAGCACGACGACGTCGGGACACGCGGGAGGGCTGGTGGACTGGATTACGGACTATACGTTCAATGTGAACGTTAATCCGAATGGCGGGTGTCCATCGATTGTTTCGAAGGTGCATGATTTCTGCTTCCGGTCGTTTACGCAGAGCTTTGGGCAGCAGGCGGTGTCGTTTGATACGCAGGAGTGGGCGGGGTTTCTGCAGGACAACTGGCGAGTGAAGGCGGGGCTTACGGTCAATGCCGGGTTGCGGTATGAGTATGAGTTTTTGCCTTTGCCGCAGCAGCCGAATGGCTGCGCTCGATGCGGCGTTCGGCAAGACGGGCGCGACGAGCGTGTTTCCGGAGGACCGGAATAACTTTGGGCCGCGGATCGGCGTGGTGTGGAAGCCGTTTGGGTCTGGCCGGACGATTGTGCGGGCGGGATACGGCGTTTTTTATGGGCGGCTGCCGGGTGCGACGGTGCGGAGTGCGCTCGTCGACACGGCGATCGGCTTCTTCGACGAGGCACATTTTAATTACACCTACTACGGTTACAGATTGCCCGCAGGTGGCGAATCAGGGCTTTGGTTATGTGTGCGCTTATCTGACGACACCGCCGACTGCGATTACGACGACGACTTCGGCGATGGTGTTCGATCGCAGGTTTCGGCTTCCTGCGGTGCAGCAGGGGAGTTTGACCTTGGAGGGAGAGGTGGGTGCAGGAGTGGTTGCGAGCGCCACGTATCTCGTGAATATCGATCGGCAGTTGCCGAACTCGGTCGATATCAATATCGCTCCGGCCACGGCGACGAAGACGTTTCAGCTTCAAGGCGGGACGGGAGTGGCGGGGGTGCGGGACGGCGAGACGTTCGTGGTTCCTTTCTATTCGCAGCGGGTTAATACGAGTTTTGGGCCGGTGACGGATATCGTTTCGAACGCAGATGCGACGTATAACGCGATGGTGCTTGAGGCACGGCGTCGGCTTCGTGGAGGCTTTGAGTTTAGGACGAGCTGGACCTGGGCGAAGGCGATTGATTATGGGCAGGTCGGCGCCACGCCGCGGACGAATGCACAGTTCGATCCGTTCAATGTGCTGTACGACAAGGGGCTGTCGGCGCTGAACTATCCACATAAGATACTGGCGAGTGCTGTGTGGGAGCCTACGCTTGCGAGTGAGACGCGCTGGGTTCGGATTGCAGCGAATGGATGGACGGTTGCACCGCTTTTTATTGAGTCGAGCGGCGGGCCGTATAGCCTGGACATTTTTGGAGGCACACGGCTGGCTGGTGGACATGAGAGCATCAATGGGGCAGGTGGCGCGGTGTATCTGCCGACGGTGGGGAGGAATACGCTGCGGCTGCCGGATACGGGGCGCTTCGATCTGCGCGTGAGCCGGGCGTTGCATGTGACGGAGAGAGTAAGGATGCGCGGGAGCGTTGAGATCTTCAATTTGACGAACCGCGTGAATTATTCGGCGATTATGCAGCGGGCGTTTCTGGTGGGAACGGAGACGAATGATGTGACGCCGCTGATCTTTCAAAATGCAGCGACCGTTGCGGCGGAGGGGTTGAATGTGCGGCCGTTCGGGACGTTTACGGCGGCGTCGACGGGGCAGTCGCCGGAGCGGCAGGTGCAGTTGGGAGTCAGGGTAGAGTTCTGAATTCTTCAGTGCTGCGAGATGGAGAGAGTGTTGCCGTCTGGGTCGGTGAACCATGCGACTTTGGCGCCTTCGGGGGCGGTCCAGACTCCATCGGGGCTTTGTTCGAAGTAGGGGTAGCGTGCGAATTTCACGCCTTTGGTGGTCATCTCGACGACGGTCTTGTGGATATCGGTGACCTGCCAGCCGAGGATGGTGAAGGGGAAGGGAGTGAAGTCCTCGACGCGGACGATGCGGACCATGGTTCCGTTGGCGTCCATGACGATGGCGAAGGAGTCGTCGCTGACGAAGCGCAGGCCGAGGAGTCCTTCGTAGAAGCTACGGGCGCGCTTTGTGTCTTTGGTGGGGATGAACGCTACGAGCGGGCTGTGGGTGAGCATACTGGCCTCGTTAGTCAGAAGATGAGTGAAACTGTTTCCCGTCAGGCTGATGAATGGCGTACGGAATAGCGCTTTCGTCTCCGGACTGGCTTGTGAGATCGGAGCGGGAGGCGAAACGCGTGGTGGGGAATGCGTCGGGGTAGTTTTGTTGGATCCATTCCGTCATTTTCTCGCGAACAAGGCAGCGCAGGTCGAAGTTGTCGCTGGAGTTGCGGGAGCTTACGAGGCAACGCAATTCCATGGAACGGTCGGTGAGGTTGGTGACCTGCAGGCCGCAGACCCGGCTGTCCCATAGGGGCGAAGGATGAACGATGGCCTCTAGCTGCTTGCGCAGGTCTTCGACGGGAATGGAGTAGTCGACGTAGAGGAAGGCGGTGCCGAGAATGTCAGAGGACTGACGCGTCCAATTCTGAAAGGAGTTTTCGATGAAGTAGTTCAGGGGAACGACGAGGCGGCGAAGATCCCATATTTTGATGACGACGTAGGCTGAGTTGATCTCTTCGACGCGACCCCACTCGCCCTGAACGACGACGACGTCGTCGATGCGAATGGGTTCGGTGAAGGCAATCTGCAGGCCGGCGAAGAGGTTGGAGGCGGTGGATTTGGCGGCGGTGGCAACGATGAGGGAGGCGATGCCGGCGGAGGCGAGAAGGCCGGAGCCATAGTGCCAGATGCGTGGGTCGTTGAAGGTCCACAGTAGAGCGCCGATGTCGACGACGACGACAAAGGCGATGAGCATTCGGCGGAAGAGCTGGAATTGGGTATGGACGCGGCGGGCCTGGAAGTTGTTCTCGGCTGTGAGGTCGTAGCGCCGCAGCATGAATGCCTGCAGCACGTAGATGCAGCCGACGGCGAACCAGCCGAGGGCGACTACGAGCAGCATGATGAATGAATGGCGCAGTAGGACCTCGATGTTGGAGGGCATGCCTGGAATGATGGGCAGGATGATGAGCAGGCAAGTAAGAAAAAAGATTGCGCGGGCAGGTTTTCCCAGGTGCCTCTGCAGTCCCCAGCCGAGGGGGTGGCTGATCGATTCCTTGCGGTGCAGAACACGGAAGAGAATGTAGTGCACCAGGTTTGCGACGACGAGCATGCCGCAGAAGACGAAGATTGCGAAAAACCATTCGTGCTTGAAGTGGAAGACGGCCAGGGTTGAGAGGTCAGCGCGGCCGGTGAAGATGGTGGCGAGAGTTAGTGTTGCTGTATTCAAGCGGGTTCGACTCCTTGCGCTGATTAGATGCTGCGAGACGAGGAGTGGTGGATGTTTGTTGCTGCGGTGCGAAAATTCTTCTGTTACTTGTGCTGCAGGAATTCCAGGGCTTCGATCACGGACGTTTCGAGGGCGATGCGCTGGTCGGAGTAGGAGTGGTCGGTTGTTAGATGAACTGTGGTGATGTCGGTTGCGCCGGCTTTGTGAAGGGCCTCGACGAACGCGTTGTTGGAGGGTGCGAGGCCGTCGTCTGAGGTGATGACGAGGATGGGACGGGTGGCGAGTTTGGGGGCGAGATTGGGGATGTTCCAAGCGGCGGCATTCGCAATTACTTCCTTGGCGAGACTTTCGGGCGTGCAGCCGGCGAGGGGCGCCATGCCTTCGGCGGCGAGGTGGGCGGCGAGACGGGCGGTGGCTTCTTTCTCCTGAGCGGGCTTGAGGGATTGCATTCTGTCGACGCCCATGTCGGCTGCGGAGATGAGGCCGACGGCTTTGATGGCGGGGTCTTGCGCGCCGACGTAGCGGGCCATGAAGCCGCCCATGCTGTGACCGATAAGGACGATGTAGGCGGGATCGGAGCGGAGTTTTTTCGCATTGGCGGGATCGCGCAGGTAGGCGATGGCGGATTGCGTGTCTTCGATGGAATGGGTGAAGGAGAAGTCGCCGGGGGAGCCCCAGGAGCCGCGGTAGTCGAAGTAGACGACGTCCCAGCCGTCGCGGCGGATGGCCTGGGCGAGGTCGAGATTTTTTTCGTTGCCGGGGAAGCCGTGGAGAAGGACGACGACGGGGTGGGGGCTTGGGCCTTCGGCGATGTAGGCGAGGGCGTTGAGCATGGCTCCGTGGCTGGGGATCTGGAAGGTTTCCATGGCGGCGGGGTTGGCTTTGTCTGGGGCGGGGTCAGTGGTGATGGCGGTGGGGAGTTGTTGTGCGTGGAGGGGCAGAGAAAGCATGGCGCACAAAAGCGCGGAGGCCAGTGCAAAGTTGGGTGGGCGCATGGCTGATTGTTGTTTGTCGGAGTGCGGTTTGTAAAGAAAATGTGCCTGACAGCCTAAAATGGAGGTGTGAGCTTTACGGAACAGTTCGATGTGGTGGTTGTGGGTGCGGGGCACGCTGGGTGCGAGGCGGCGATGGCTTCTGCGCGCATGGGTTTGCGGACCGCGATCTTTACGCTGAATCTGGATTTGATTGCGCAGATGAGTTGCAACCCGGCGATTGGCGGGATTGCGAAGGGGCATCTGGTGCGTGAGGTGGATGCGCTGGGTGGCGTGATGGGCGAGGTTGCGGATGCGACTGGGATCCAGTTCCGGCTGCTGAATACTTCGCGTGGACCGGCGGTGTGGTCGCCGCGGGCGCAGTGCGATAAGGCGCTGTATCGCGTGAAGATGCGTGAGGTGCTGGAGGGGCAGAAGAATCTTTTTATCAAGCAAGCGGAGGTTGTGGACCTGATTGTGGAGGAAACGGTGGAAACCCATGTCCGAGAGTCCGGACATGGGACACCCAGAGTTGTGCGGGGGTTGAGGCTGCGGGATGGACGGACGATTCACGCGGCGGCGACGATTGTTACGACCGGGACGTTTCTGAATGGGTTGATTCACTGCGGCGAGCAGCAGTACACGGCGGGGCGGAGTGGTGAGCCGGCGAGTGTTTTGCTGGGCGAGAGTTTGAAGCGGCTTGGGCTGCGCGAGTGCCGGTTGAAGACGGGGACACCGCCTCGTCTGGATGGCCGGACGATCGATTGGAGCAGGTTTGAGGAGCAGCCGGGGGATAGCGATCCGACGCCGTTCAGCTTTCGGACGAAAGAGATTCCGCTTCGGCAGATCGTGTGCCACATTGCGCATACGACGCCGGAGACGCTGCGGCTGATTCGCGAGAATGTGCATCGTTCGCCGATGTATACGGGCCAGATTGCGGCGATTGGGCCGCGGTATTGTCCGTCGATTGAGGACAAGATCGTGCGTTTCCCGGAGAAGACGCGGCATCAGTTTTTTCTGGAGCCGGAGGGGCTGAATACGCATGAGGTCTACATCAATGGCATGAGCACGAGTCTGCCGATGGAGGTTCAGGCGGCGATGGTGCACTCGATACCGGGGCTGGAGAACGCGGAGATGCTGCGGCCCGGGTATGCGATTGAGTACGACGCGATCGATCCGACAGAGCTGGACCGGACGCTGCGGGTGAAGTCGTTTGATGGGCTTTATCTCGCGGGGCAGATCAATGGGACGAGCGGGTATGAAGAGGCGGCTTGCCAGGGATTGATGGCGGGGATCAATGCGGCGCTGGTGGTGAAGGCAGCCCTGAGCGGTGAAACGCCCGAGGCTTTTACGCTTGATCGTACGGAGGCTTACACCGGGATTCTGATTGATGATTTGATCAGCAAGGGGACGAATGAGCCTTACCGGATGTTTACTTCGCGGGCGGAGTTTCGGCTGCACCTGCGGATTGATAATGCGGATACGCGGTTGACTCCGCATGGCAGGCGGCTGGGGTTGATTGATGATGATGCCTGGGCAGAGTATGAGGCGAAGCAGGCGCGGGCGGCGGCGTTTGAGAAATTGCTGAAGGCGGCGCGGGTGCGTGCGGAGGAGCTGCCGGCGCAGTTGCTGGCTCGGCTTGATGGCGATTCGGCGGGAGTGAGTGGGCAGACGTTTTCGCAGCTTCTGAAGCGGCCGGAGGTTTCGGTGGAGGAGATTGCGCCGCTGCTTCGCGAGCGATTGGCGCGTGCGGATGCTGCACTGGGCAAGTGGGTTGCGGCTATGGACGGCGTCTCGCTGGACGGGCAAGAAGACGGTCGTGGTCCGCACGATGCTCATATCTCAGAATCGAGATATGGGGCGCCCGGTTCTGTGGTGCGGCTACCTGCTTGGGTTCGCAATGAGATGAAGACGGTGGAGACGGAGATCAAGTACTCGGGTTATCTGGATCAGCAGCGACGTTCGATGGAGAAGATGCGGAAGGCGGAGAAGCGGGCGATTCCGGGCTGGTTTGATTACAGTGCGGTCAGCGGGCTTTCGAGCGAGATGAAGCAGACGTTGTCGCGGGTGCGGCCACAGACGCTGGGGCAGGCGAGTCGCATTGCAGGGGTTACACCTGCGGCGGTCAGCCTGATCCATGTGTACATCGAGATTCAAGGCCGGGAACGGGTGGCTTAGCCGGCAGCACGGGCCGGCTGGCTTGATGACCCTGGACGATTATGTTGTAACCGCGACGAGTCTTCCGGCGTCGAATAACCGTAGGCATGGAGAAGCACGATGACTGCTGGAGCAAAGGCGGGTTGGATTGGGTTGGGTGCGGTCGTGGTATCGGCAATGCTGATAACTGGTGGATGGAGGACGATGATGGGAACGGTGATGGGAGCGGAGACAACACGGAAGGAGCCGATTCCGGCCCCGGCGGTGGATGAGCCGAACACCGGCGCAAAACATGAGACGGCGGTCTTTGCGGGCGGATGTTTCTGGGGGGTGCAGACGACTTTTCAGCGGATCAAGGGTGTGACGGCGACGACTGCGGGCTACTCCGGCGGCTCGGCTGCAACGGCGACTTACGATCAGGTTTCGTCGGAGACGACGGGGCATGCGGAGTCGGTGAAGATCATCTTCGATCCATCGAGGATCAGCTATGGAACGCTGCTGCGCGTGTTCTTCTCCGTGGTGCATGATCCGACGCAGTTGAATCGGCAGGGGCCGGATGTGGGGACGTCGTATCGCTCGGTGATCTTCTACACGGCTCCGGAGCAGAAGAAGATTGCGGAAGCGTACATTGCTCAGCTGGATGCGGCGCATGTGTTTCCGAAGAAGATTGTGACCGAGGTGGTGCCGCTGAAGGCGTTCTATGACGGCGAAGAGTATCACCAGGACTATGCGGAGAAGAACCCGAACAATCCGTATATTCAGGTCTGCGATGTGCCGAAGGTTGCGGCGCTGCAGCAGCAGTTTCCTGAGTTGTTTCAGGACTACAAGCACAAGTAAAGGCGGCTTTGTCCGCTACTGGGTGACTTCGCCCTCTGGTTCGTCGGTGGGGTTGTCGATCTCGGCCTGGAAGCCCTCGAGCAGACGCTGGAGGAAGGCATCGGTATCGGTGCCTTCGTTTTGCAGCTGGTGGGCGTGGGCGATGTGACGGGCGAGGTCGGCGAGGACGATGCCCCAGGCGAAGGGGTCCTCCCAGGCGCCGCTGCGGATACTGACATGCTGGCCCTGTTCGGCGATCCAGACCCGCATGACTTCGAAGGATGCTTTGTCGCGTTGCGCTACCGGTGGAATGCTCAGAATTTTGTCGGCGCCCATCTTCACTCCTGCCCCATCGGGAATTACGACTAATTATTTTGGCCTGCCTTAGCCTATAACGGTTGACGGTTGTGCGTGTCAGAGTGTTTCCAATCAGAGCGTAAACTGAGACCATCGGATTCCGGATTCCCTGGATTTACTTGATTTGCACAGATTCCACAGGAGCGAACAGCCGTCCGCGGCCTACATTTTTCGGTAAGTTAGAAGATTCATGGCTACGTATCCCCACATTGTCGGAGACCAGGAAAGGCCAACTTCGGTGCATGCCGAGATGACCATCCTCGGCGCGATGCTGGTTGAACCGGTTGCGATCATCGACGCGACGATGTTGTTGAAGACTGATGATTTTGCCCTGGATTCGCATCGGAAGATTTATGCGGCCATGTTGCAGCTGGTTGAGGCCGGTCATGGCGTTGATATCGTTACCGTCACCGACTATCTGAGCAAGAAAAAGGAACTGGACTCGGTCGGAGGGCTCCCGTATCTGGCATCGCTAAGCGAGGGGCTGCCCCGCAAACTCAGTATCGAGAGCTACGTTCGGATCGTTCGCGACAAGAGCCTGATGCGGCAGCTTTTGAGCGTATGCGATATGGGGATGATCGAGGCTTCCGATCAAAGCCGCGAGGCGCTGGACGTGCTGAACCAGGTAACGAGTCGGCTGACGGAGATCTCGGAGCACGCCGTCACGGGGGGCTTTTCCGATATCGCTGGAATCGTGAAGGACTCGTTTGGCTCGATCGATGCGCTGTATGAGCAGGGGCGCGAGGTCACGGGGCTGGCGACGCATTACGTTGAGTTCGACCGCATGACGAGCGGGCTGCAGGAGTCGGAGTTGATTATTATCGCGGCGCGGCCATCGATGGGAAAGACGGCGTGGGCGATCAACATCGCGGAGAATGCGGCGGTGCGCGGGGGCAAGGTGGTTGCGGTCTTCTCACTGGAAATGGGCAAGGCGAGTCTGTTGCGCAGAATGCTGGCGTCGCAGGCGCTGGTGAATTCAAAGGCGATTCAGACCGGAATGCTAATGCGCGATGATCGAGCGAAGTTGATCAAAGGCCTTGAGCTTCTGATGGAGTCGAAGATATTTATCGATGACACGCCGGGCATTACTCTTGCCGAGATGCGGGCCAAGGCGCGGCGGTTGAAGCAGCAGCAGGGGCAGCTTGATCTGATCGTGATCGACTATCTACAGCTGATGACGGGGTCGAGCTCGAACGCGAAGGGCTTTGAGAACCGGACGCAGGAGGTGTCGGCGATTTCGCGCGGTCTGAAGGCTCTGGCGAAGGAGATGAAGGTGCCGGTGGTAGCGCTGTCGCAGCTGTCGCGTGCGAGCGAGCAGCGTGGCGGGGATAAGAAGCCGCTGCTGAGCGATCTGCGCGAGTCGGGCTCTATCGAGCAGGATGCTGACGTGGTTTGCTTTATTCATCGCGAGGAGTATTACGACCGCGAGAACGAAGACCTGAAGGGCAAGGCTGAGATCATTATTGCTAAGCAGAGAAACGGGCCGACCGGCAGTATTCAGCTGGCGTATCTCGCCGACTATACGCGGTTTGAGAATCTGCAGCACGGTGACCCCGGCGGGTACTAGCCGCCACTTGATGAACCTCTGAAAATCAGCAAAAGCTACTGACACAACGTTGTCAGTAGCCTGTCAGTATGCTGCCTCTGTGTTCACAACAAACACAGGAGGCAATATGGAGAGGCAGCTAAAGTCAGCAGCAGCGTGGTTCGAGATTCCCTGTGCCGATCTGGACCGGGCGAAGTGTTTTTACGAGACGATTCTTGGATGCAGGATGAAGAAGGACGACTTCGGCGACGCCGGTGATGTGATGTGCGTGTTTCCGGCGGAGCGCGGCGGTGTCTCTGGAGCTTTGGTGAAGCGGGTATCCCAGCAACCGAGCAGCAGCGGCACGATGGTGTACCTCAACTGCGACGGCGAACTGGACGGCACGATTGCACGAGTCCCTGGAGCGGGAGATTGACGGCGCTTGTTCTGGGTGCGCGGCTGGTGCGAGCCTGGGGCGGCGCGGCGAGTACGGTCGCGGCGGATCAGGCGTTGCAACGCATCGAGGCGGTGCTGCCGGCAGAGCTTCGCGAGCGGCTGGACGCGATTCTGATGTATGCCCCGGGCTTTCAGATGCCGCAGCTTTTGCGGGAGCGGCTCGATGTGTTGCACGAGGCGTCGATCGACCGGCGCGTGGTGGCATTCGGGTACACGCGGGAGGATGGCCAGAGCAGCGAACGCGAGGTGCGGCCGCTTGCGCTCTACTTCTGGAGTGGCGTCTGGACACTGGGGGCGTGGTGCGAACTGCGGAAGGACTGTGAATGCGCAATCGGAACCGCGGGCTAGGATAGTTAGGATAGGTGCATGCGACGGGCTGACCGGCTATTTCGTATCGTGCGAATCCTGCGTGGCGGACGGCTGCAGACTGCGCGGATGCTTGCTCAGAAGCTTGAGGTTTCGGAACGAACGATTTACCGCGATGTCAGCGATCTTCAGACGTCGGGCATGCCGATCGAGGGCGAGGCAGGGGTTGGATACACGTTGCGGCGTGATCTGGATCTGCCTCCTCTGATGTTTACGCGGGACGAACGCCTGTACCGGGCGGATTCGGTGCGTTTGCCTGCTTTAAGGATTCAGAGGGCAATCATGTGGGCATCCACACTTCGATCTGATATTTTGCGAAGCGGGGGACGTTTCGCATGGACCGCATGCAGGACGTACGGGTGCTGGGTCGCGAGTTCGTCCAGAAAAAAGGACAAAGGCTCGAGGACTATCTTCGGCAGGTGACGAAGAAGGGTCCCGCTGGGGCATTGCCCGAACGCTCCTGATCTATCTCTTTATTAGCATCAGGTCGTCGATGCTCTTTCCGGCGTTGGCTGGCATGGTCAGAGCGCGAGCACTGACGGCGTGCGGGATCGGTCCAATGACTGGCACTGTCCCTAGGTTTGGCGGCCATAGCGGATCGGATGCTGCGATTGGGCCGAGAGCGACATCGGGAATCTTCGTGCTGATGGCTGCGTTCATGGTGTCGATGAATTTGTTAGCGACGACCGCATATCCGGTGTTGGTGGGATGAATCCCGTCGAGCGAGAAGAAGCCGCCGAGAAAGCCTGCCGTCCCGGTGTATCCGTTGACGGTGATACCGGAGGTAGTGAGTTGTTTGAAGAGGGCGTTGATATCGACCAGGGTTGCATTCGCCGCCTGAGCTTGTTGCGAGATCACCTGGTTGAAGGCTGTCACCTGGGCCTGCACGGTAACGACCTCAGCGGCTGAGAGCACACCTGCGTCGCTGATCGGCCCTTTTTGCGTTTGAGCGAGGATGAGCGGAATCTGGGCCAGTCCGGTCGGGTTGACGTAGTCGCCGGGGACGATACCGAGAAGACCACTGAGTACTGAGGTTGGCAGGTTCGTTTGCTGTGAGGCTTGGGCGAGCACAAGGGCTGCAGGCTGAAGATACGGCACCTGCGTGACGTCGGGAATATTTCCGATTACCAGGTGAGCGGACGTGAGCGTTGTCAGCTGCGTCATGAGCGCCTGGTACTGGCTGGTGAAGTTCGCGACGGAGGTCATGCTGCTGGGCGTGCCGGTGAGATCGGCAACCAGCGCGTCGTTATTGCCGATCCACAGGAAGATGGTGGTGGGTTGAGCTTTGATCGCAAAACCCGCCTGGCTAAGCGTCTCTCCGAACCCAAAGCCGGGGAAGCCGAGCACGAGCTGGTTCAACTGCTGTTGTCCGGGGGCCGGATTGACGAGCGGGACGGTGTTCAAAACATCGTTCAACAGGGCACCGGGGACAGCCAAGTCGGTAACCTGTGTCGCGAAGTTATCGCGGCCGGTGGTGGTTCCGCAGACATTCGGAATCCCCGACGGAGGGCAGACAGTCGTGATGACCGGAGGGGGGCCAACAGAGACGAGCTGTAGGACGTTGGGTGCGCCGGGGTAGGCGATCAGCGGTTGGACGATGGGGAAACCGGCCTGCTTCGCGACGAGCGGCGCCCAGCCATGGACTTGCTGAGTGTCGAGTAGCGAGCTGCTCTGGTAGCCGGCGGTGAGTGAGTCGCCGAGGAAGACCGTGTTCGAGAAGTTACCGGCGTTCTTTGCCTGCGCGGCTTGAATGGGAGCGAGCGGATTGGAACTTCCGCTGGAGCAGCCGGTAAGGCCGAGAGCCACCGCGAGAAGCGTGCTCGAGAACTGTAGAACTGAACGGCTATTCATTTTCATGGCGACGGACTGGCCCCTTGGAGATGTCGCGAATCTGGGTGGAATCGCGGCGGGAGTAGGTTTCTTCAGACGTGGTTTTGTATCACACTCCGAGTACCGTGGGGAACGGGAGGTACTTTGAAGGGTATGGGCGGGGGGAGATTGCGAGGATAGGATAGGGGGGTGACGAGTTGGGTGGAGGTTTCCGAGCGGCGGCTGATTGCTAACTACAGGTTGCTGGTCGATGCGGCTGGTGGCGATACTGCAGTGCTGGCGGTGGTGAAGGCGAACGGGTATGGGCATGGGGCGGGGCTGTGTGCGGAGGTGCTGGCGCGGGCGGGTGCTGAGTGGCTTGGGGTTGCGGATGCGGTTGAGGGTGTGGCTGTCCGCGAGATGCTGGCGACGGCAGGAGTTGCGCCGGAGAGGCAACCTCGGCTTCTGGTGATGGGCGGGTTGCTGAGTGAGGATGCTGAGGCGGTTGTGTCGCGTGGACTGACGCCTGTGGTCTGGGACCAGCAGCAGATGGAATGGCTTGCGGCTGCGGTGCAGCGGCGTGGCGCGGATGCGGCTCCGTTGCCGGTTCACCTGGAGATCGAGACCGGGATGGCTCGCCAAGGCGTTGCGCCGGGCGAAGGGTTGCGGTCGCTGCTTCACTGGCTCAAGCGGGAACCGAGACTCGTGCTGGAGGGAGTGATCACGCACTTCGCGTCGCCGGAAGTGGCGGGGTCGGCTCAGACACTCGCGCAGAGGAAGAGGTTTGAGGAGGCAATTGCGGGGGTCGAGGAGGCGGGGTTGCGGCCGCGCTGGATTCATGCAGGTAGTTCCTCGACGGTCGATAATGCGGTTGATAATCAGGGTGCGGCGGGAACTCTGGAGTGGTTGCGTTCGCTGGCCTCGAGTGTCGGGGCGCGGTCGATGGTACGGAGCGGGATTGCGCTTTATGGCTATTGTCTGCCGATTGAGCAGGCGGAGGTTGCTGTTTCGGGCAAGGTGCGGTGCGGGCTAAAGCCGGTAATGTGCTGGAAGACGCGGGTGCTCGGGATGCGCGAAATCGCGGCTGGAGATACGGTTGGGTATAACGCGATCTTTACGGCAGAGCGGCCGATGCGGCTGGCGCTGCTTCCGGTTGGATATTCGGATGGATTGCGGCGCGAGTTGTCGGGGTCGAATACGCGGGCCGGCGGATGGGTGATGGTGAAGGGTCAGCGGGCGGCGATTGTGGGTCGCGTGTCGATGAACCTTACGGTGGTCGATGTGACGGAGATTCCGGGCATTGCGGTTGGCGATGAGGTTGTCGTGCTGGGCGATGGTGTGACTGCGGACGATCATGCTCGTCTGGCGCACACGATTGCGTATGAGATTGTGTGCGGTGTTCGTGCGGAGCCGCGGCTGGTGTGATTTGCGTGCGGCATTTGCGCGCTTGGCTCGGGGCCATTAACATCAGGCTAAGAGAAACGAGAGGAACCACTTCATGGAATCGATCAACGCAGCGCGCCGCACCGAGGACATCGCGCTCGATCTGCTTAAATTTGTTGCGGCACAGACCAATATTGGAAGCAAGGGCTCTGGGTCGACCGGCTTTGGGGTTATCTCGTTAGCCAAGCCGGAGGATCAGGTGGTGATGCTGCTCGAACTCTATGCCCGCTGCCGCCAGGTGGTTGAGGCCCCCGTCGAAAACCGGACCGAAAAGAAGTAGTGCCGGCCTCTCGACCACTCCGGGTTGCCGTTGTTGGCGCGGGAGCCTTCGGGCGCAATCATCTTCGTGTCTATCGAGAGCTTGCGCAGGCGGGCGAGGCGGTTGAGCTTGCTGCTGTCGTGGACCGCGACCCGGCTGTTATTTCTGAAGCTGCGTCGAAGTTCAGGGTGCCGGGCTTCGAGTCGATTGAGGGGTGTCTTGCTGCGGTGGGCCGGCTCGATGCCGCATCGATTTGTGTGCCGACGGTACATCATGCTTCTGCTGCCGAGCCGCTGCTGGCTGCGGGAGTCGATCTTCTGATCGAGAAGCCGCTGGCAGCGAGTCTTGCGGATGCGGATCGCATTCTGGAGCTCGGCCGGAGGCATGGCCGTATCGTGCAGGCGGGGCATCTTGAGCGCTTCAATCCAGCTGTGACGGCGGCGCGAGAGCGTCTGCACAAGCCGATGTTTTTTGAATCGCACCGGCTGAGCGTGTTTACGCCGCGGTCGCTCGATGTGGATGTCGTGCTGGATCTGATGATTCACGATCTTGATATTGTGCTCAGCCTGGTGGCTTCACCGGTTCGTGAGGTTCGGGCGGTGGGGCTGCCTGTGCTCTCGAGGAAGGTAGACATTGCCAATGTGCGGCTGGAGTTTGAGAACGGCTGCGTTGCAAACTTTACCGCGAGCCGCGTGAGTACAGAGCGGGTTCGCAAGCTGCGATTCTTTCAGCCGCACCAGTACCTTTCGCTCGACTTTGCGCGACAGGACCTGTTGATGATCGATGTCACGGCCGCGGCAGGTATGGATCCGGCACAGCTTGCAGCGCTGGCGCAGATGGCGGGCTCGCATCCTTCGGCCGGGCTGTCGCTCAAGAAGATTTCGGTGGAGCAGAGCGAGCCGCTGCGGCTAGAGATTGCGTCCTTCCTGGATGTGGTGCGGACGCGGGGGACGCCCTTGGTTTCGGGTGAGGACGGGCGTGCGGCGCTCGCCCTGGCTTTGGAGATCAACCGGGCGATTGCGTCGCATGCGGAGCGGACTGGACTCTGATGGGGGTACCCCTCCCCCTATCTCGTTGCAAAATCCTTCTTTTCAGATAGTTGCAGAAATGTTGTCTTGCAAAATCCTCATTCCAGATGGGTTATGGGCAAAATCTTCTTTCTAAAAGAGTCAACCCCGGCTTTGGGCCGGGGCTTGACATGTGATTTTTGGGCAGAAAATGAAGGATTAAATTTTTCGTTGAGGTAAATCGACTTGTTGATGAACGATTTGCGTTAAACGGGAAAAGCCCGTTTAGCGGTCAATTCGTATAAGAATTGGTCCCAGCAGATACGCCACGAAGAACCCGCATGACCAGATGATGGCTGATCCCCAGAGGATGACCCGGCTGATCTTGCTGACCTCGCCGCAGGTTGTGGGATCGTCTGCGTCGCAGACTTCTCCCTTGCGCAGACGGGGAGCGATGACATAGGTCATGAGAAAGCTCGTCGCAATCAGTGTGCCCGCGATACTGAACGTCCAGATTTTATGTCTGGACAAGCTGACCAGCCATGGAGCCGCTGACAGCAGCGAGGCCACGGTTGTGCCCATTCCGAGTAGGACCAGCACCGAAGGCAGCGCACAGCAGATGAGCGTGCTGAACGAACTGAAGAGAGAGAAATAGTTGAGCAGTGCTGCTCGTTTTGCACGTTGCAGGGGGGCTTGTGAGTAGGCGGCCATCGTCATTTGGCCTCCGTCACGGACTTGTAGCGTAGGGTGTCTGGAACTTTTCCTTTGCCGGATTGCGGGAGTACGCCATCGACTACGACTGCTTTCCCAAGTAGAGACGAGATGTCCGTTCCGGCTGAGAGAGGCGTCAAGGCATACCGATCCTTTGCCCCGGTGACCTCCAGGAAGGGGGCTTGTGCCGATCCTGACAACTGTCCTCGCACGATGACGTTTGCATCCTTATGAGTGAAGCCATTCTTTTCGACGGCCTCGTTGAACTGGCGCATGGCTGCGCTGTTTCCCGGCGCGAGTTTGATGGTGACGAGGCCGGTGTTCAGGTCGACGTCTACGGTGTTCACGCCTTGAATTCCTTTCATGGAAACGTGGATGGCGTGAGCGCACGGAGCGCAGTCCATCCCGAAGACGGTCAGGTTGACTTGCTGGTATTCAGCACGAACAGCGAGGGTAGAGAGAGCGAGGAAGCCTAGAGCGAGAATCTTTTTCATGGTGAGTCCTTTCAGTGGGAGCTTGTGTGTGAGGAGTATTTGAGATAGCTGAGATTGATTGCGAAGCGGACACGTTCGCGGCCGTAGACGGATTCGGACACGTCGCGGAAGAGCGGCCCCTGGACTCCGCCTTCGATGGCGATGTTCTTGAAGATTGCTAATACTGACGGCCCCAGCCAGACGGTTGTAGAGGTACTATTCGGCAGGATCTGCCCGCTCCTGACGACGGCGCCTGTATGCTCGCCGGTGAGTTCGGCAAAGCCGCGATAGTCCCACTGGTTGTATCCACGGCGAAGGCGGGGCGGACGGTAGCCGTAGACCGCGCTCCAGGAGAGCGTGTCCGGTCGTCTGTCGTTCCATGCCACAGCGAAGCGGGTGTAGCCGATGCCAACCCAGGCATACTGGCTGCGAGAGGCCAGACCGGTGGCGAGTATGCCAGCGACCCCGGGGGCGCGGTGCAGGGTGGCGAGTACTCCTGAATCCTGCTGGGGGCCCGGGACTACCAGACCGAGTGAGGCAGTCGATTCGATCCGCTTGCCCACGCTCGTAACCGAATGGAGGAATCGCCATGATGCTCCGGCGGACCATTCGGTTCCACTGATGATGCGGCTCTCTGGCAGATTGCCACTTCCAAAGGAAGCCGGCAGGAATAGGTTGACGGTGAGGTGAGGGGTGACGCCATAGCCGAACCCGGAGCCCGTTGAGAGTTGTGTTCCCTGAGAACCGTTACGGCCGAAGATTCCGGTGTCAAAACTTAACTCTCGCTGCGAATTAACGGGGGTCGCGTAGCTGAAGACGGGGCCGTGGTCAGCGGCAAACGCCGTGCTCGTCACAAGGACGGCACAGGCCAAAACCATTGGGGATTTCATGAATGCTCCCTGCCTCAAACCACTTGAGGCGCAAACCAAATGAGACGCAGGCACACGCGAGGTATGCAGGTCATCGGCTCGGGGAGCGGATCAGATTCTCAGGACGGTGAATTTCGTAGTCAGAAGGCCGGGTGGTGAGTGATCGTTGGGCAGACGCCAGACGATAGAGGCGACTGAAAGAGGCTGGATGGAGAGGGAGGGCGGGTGGCCCACGCAAATCCATTGGACATCGGTTGCCGGGGACGTCGCCGCAATCTGCGGAGTCTCATCTGTCCGAACTTCAGTCCTGGCAGCAACCCATCTTCTGCATATGCCCGCATTGCCCGTGCATGGCACGGCAGCAGGCACTTTCCTCGTGACTCATGACCACATTCGTCAAACAGGCCATGACCGGCGCGGCTGAGGCCAGCAGCAGGAGGATTGCGACGATGCTGACGAGACGGCGCATGACTGTGTCTAGTATACGTCCGCGCGTTGAACACTGGAACGGGATCACTCCGCAGGAGTTTCGGCAGCAGACGGGTGAAGAACGTATTGGCAGCAAGGTAGAATTCGGGATGCTGCATGGGTGCGGCGGGTATGGAGATAGGAAATGCGCGGTCGATGGCCGATGTCGCTGGTTTTGGTGTTCGTGCTTCCCTTCTCGCTTCCATTGTCGGAGGCGCAGGAGACTCACGAACACGGGGCGCCTGAGAAGCTGGGGAAGGTATCGTTTCCGGTGTCCTGTGCGCCGGCGGTTCAGGAGCAGTTCAATCGCGGTGTGGCTCTGCTTCATTCCTTCGCTTACGCGCCTGCGGACGAGACGTTTCACCATGTGGCCGAGATGGATCCGAAGTGCGCGATGGCGTATTGGGGCATGGCGATGACGCACTTCCATCAGCTTTGGGAGCCGCCACTTGCGCCGGCGATGGTTGCGACGGGGCAAAAGGAGATCGAGCGGGCGCAGGAGATCGGGGCGGGCACGGAACGCGAGCGCCAGTTTATTCATGCGCTGGGGTTGGTTTATCAGGACGCGGCTACGGTTCCGTACCGCACGCGGGCGTTGAACTATGAGCGGGCGATGGGGGAGCTGGCGCGGGAGAACAGGAAGGATGTGGAGGTGCAGGTGTTTTACGCGCTGGCGCTGCTGGCGAATGCGTCTCCTGGAGACAAGTCGCATGCGAGGCAGAAGCAGGCGGACGCTGTGCTGGAGCCGCTATATCGCGAGTATCCGGAGCATCCGGGGATTCCGCACTATTTGATTCATGCGGATGATAATGCGGAGCTGGCGGCGAAGGGGCTTTCGGCGGCGAGGGCTTACTCGGGTATTGCGCCGTCGGCGCCGCATGCGCTGCACATGCCGTCGCACATCTTCACGCGGCTGGGATTGTGGGATGACTCGATTGCTTCGAACGTTGCGGCGAGGGATGCGGCGGAGCGTCAGGGGGATACGGGAGAAGAGCTGCATGCGATGGACTACCTGGTGTATGCGTATCTGCAGAGCGGGCGTGACGGGGAGGCGGCGGGGGTTCTTGAACAGCTGAAGAGCATGTCGAAGCTGACGCCAGGGGATTTCAAGATTGGGTATGCGGCTACGGCGATGCCGATTCGCTATGCGGTGGAACGTGGCAAGTGGGCCGAGGCTGCGGAGATTGTGGCTCCTGCGGGGGCGCCGCCGCAGGTGGTCGCGATTGCGGTGTGGGCTCGGGGGCTGGGACTGGCGCGGAGTGGGCATGCAGCGGAGGCGGGGGCAGAGGTTGATCGATTGCGGCAGATCGAGGAGCAGCTTCGCGTGGTGGGGAACGAGTATTGGGCGACGCAGGCGGGGATTTTGAAGCGCGAGGTAATGGCGTGGTCGGCGCAGGCGAACGGGAAGGCGGATGAGGCGGTGGCTCTGATGCGTGCGGCTGCGGACGAGGAGGACGCGGTTGAGAAGCTTCCGGTGACGCCGGGACCGATTGTTCCGGCGCGGGAACAGCTCGGCAGTCTGCTGCTGGAGCAGAATCGCCCGGGTGCGGCGTTGAAGGAGTTTCAGGTGGCGCTGGTGAATGCTCCGGGGCGGCGGGGGGCAATGCAGGGTGAGGCGCGTGCGGCCCAGCTGTCGGAGAAGAAGCAGGTTTCCGGGGGGGCGTGAGGGGCGCAGGGAAAGCGGAGGCTAGTTCATGGTTTTGACGGGGACGCCTTCGGGGAACTTCAGCTCGAACTGGTCGTCTTCGATCTTTTGATTCACGGTGAGCTTGGTAATCGTGATGGCGAGGCCGTACTGATCTTGCGGGCGTTTGATCTCGATCTTCATGGGGAACGGGATATCGCCGAAGTACTGGTAGTTGCTGTAGAAGGCCTGGGTGACGACGTGGCCGTTCTGATCGTAGATGTCCTGCTGGTAGGGAAGCAGGGTGGAGCGGCCGATGTGGATGACGCGGAGGGTGTGGGCGATGTTGCTCTGGGGAGGCTCCAGAATGGTGAGTTCGTAGTCGGGCTCCTCGATCAGCTGTTTCTTGTTTTTTGGATCAGGAAGGACTCGGGAGTCCTGGGTGAGGTCGACGACCTGGTCGGGCGTCAGACCGCGGACCAGCAGCGAGTCGAAGATGACTTTGGGACGCAGGCTTTCGAGGCCATGCTGCTTCGAATCGGCTGCTTCGCTGGTGCCGGTCATGGCGATTTTTTTCGGAGGGACCCAGAGCTTCCAGATCTTACCGTTGCTGACCATGTCGAGGGCCTGCGAGCCGAGGACGGGGAGTCGCAGGAGGACGCGCAGATCCTCCGGCTTTCGAAGAAAGATGAAACCGCCGAGGCTGGTGAACTCCTTAATCTGGCCCTGGCGGGCGCCACCTTCGGAGGCGACGATTTCGACGGTGGCGTTGAGGGCCTGGATCGCGTTGAAGCGGCTATCGACCTGAGACAGCAGCTGGTCGAGCGAGGCGCTGATGACGACCTCTGCGGGGCGTGTCTTGGCGACGGTGCGGATGTGGGTGAGACATCCGGTCAGCGCTGGAGCCAGCGTGACCAACCCCACCGCTAACGCTTGTCTTATCCTCATTGGCACAAACTTCAAGTATATCTGTCCTCGCAGGGAGTGCCGGGTGTCGGCATCCCGGGGGTAAACCTTAGCTATGGCTCTCTGTACGTGTTTGATGTGCTGCGGTTCCTGAAGGCTTCGCAGAGTTCGTTGCAAAATTGACGAGTTACGTGGCGATTTGGCGGTTGGGGTCAGTTAGTTGGCGGTGGGTCCGCGCTTTTCGGCCTTGCGGTATGCCTGCACCTGCTGGTCGTGCTCCTTGAGACCGACAGAGAAGCGGGTGTGGCCGGCGGCGTCGCTGACGAAGTAGAGGTAGTCGGTCTTGGCGGGATGCAGGGCGGCGCCCAGGGAGGCTACTCCCGGGTTCGAGATGGGGCCCGGGGGGAGGCCAGTGTGTTTGTAGGTGTTGTAGGGCGAAGGGGACTGGAGATCGGAGGCGTAGATGGTGCCACGCCAGCGGTTGTCGAGCAGGGCGGCGTAGATGACGGTGGGGTCGGTGGCGAGGGGGATGGACCGGGCGAGGCGGTTGGTGAAGACACCGGCGACGAGGGGGCGTTCGGTCTCCTGGCCAACCTCTTTTTCGATCAGCGAGGCCATGGTGACGGTGCGGGCCATGGTGGCGTGGTCGATGTTGAGCCTGGTGGCGGCCTGGCGGAAGCGGTGGACCATGGCGGTGAGGATCTGGAGTGGAGTTGCGTGGCGGGAGAAGCGGTAGGTGTCGGGGAAGAGGTAGCCTTCGAGCGATTCGGGGTGGGAGCCTGGGGGGAGGAGATCGGCGATGAGCTCGGTGTGCTGACGCTCGGCGGCGAGGAAAGCGTCGCGTTTGGCGAAGCCGGCGGCTTCGACGGCGTTGGCGATGTCGAAGATGTTGAATCCCTCGGGGATGCTGAGGGATTGGGTGTAGACGTCGCCCCGGATGAGGCGGTCGTAGACCTCGGCTGGCGGGACGGGGTGGTCGAAGCGGTATTCGCCAGCCTTGAAAGTGCCATCCCGAGTAAAGCGGAGGAAGGCGAAGGCATAGCGGCTGCGGATGATGCCGTTTTTCCGCAGGAGGCTGGCGACGGTGGTGGCTCCGGTGCCGGGGGGGATGTCGACGAAGGTTTCGGCGGTTGGGCCGTAGGGGGTGTGGACGATGTAAGCGCCTGCTACGAGGGCGAGGAGGAGAAGCAGTAAGAGGATCCCGAGAAACTTCAAGTCTGCGCCTCCGGCCGGGGTGTGCTGCGTCGTGTGGCCTGGTGGGTTGGCCCGTCGATGCACCTGGTCCCGACTATTTTACGGGTGCGCCCGTTACACTCAAGACCGTGATGCAGGATTCCTTCAAACCCGAGAGGCCGGCTCTCCAGGCGGTGGAACCAGAGCAAGGGGAGGGTGGGGTTGTGCCGCGGATTCTGGGGTTTGATGTGGGGGACCGGCGGATTGGACTGGCGATCTCGGACCCGCTTGGGTATACGGCGCAGCCTCTGTTTACGCTGCGTCGGGCGGGAAAGAGGGCGGATTTGAAGTCGGTGGGGCGGGTGCTGCGCAAGCATGGCGTGAGGGAGGCGGTGGTGGGCAATCCGCTGTACATGTCCGGGGACCAGAGCCCGCAGGCTGCCAAGGCGCAGGCGTTTGCCGAGGAGCTGAGGACGGAGTTCCGGATCACGGTGCATCTGTGGGATGAGCGGCTGACGACGACGCAGGCTCATCGCGTTCTGGACGATGCAGGGCATGCGGCGACTGGACGAAAGGGGATCATCGACCAGGTGGCTGCGGTGTTGATTCTACAGTCGTTTCTGGAGGCTCGGGCCAGCCAGCGGGATCGTTCTTAGGGCATTGAAAAGATTCCTTCGGTTGGAGAGGATGCGAACGGAAGCGATAGATCGGGCTTTCAGCCCTCGTTGGCCGGGTTGAGACGCGCCCTTGGCGTTAAGTCGTGCCCCTGGAGGTTGGCGAACTTTTCAACGTCTTGTGAAGTCGCGCCCGCGCAAACAAGTACTTTTCAGCCCCTCGGTTAGGGTTCGTTTGGCGGTGGGGTCTTCTTCAGCTACCCCGGCAACCCGAGGCGAGGGTTTTAGCGTCATCCCATCGTATAATCAACTTTTCACATCAAAAGCGTGGGCGCACGAGTTATCTGCGAACCCACGACAAGTATTGTCCGGAAGGCCCCAATGCCAGAAGAAGTAAAGAAAAGGCTTGCAGAAGAGATCAAGTTGCTGGAGCACGAGCTGACGAATGAACTCCCCGCCGAGATCAAGAGGGCGGTTGCTCTGGGCGACCTAAGCGAAAACGCCGAGTACCACATGGCCAAGCAGCGCCAGGTCTTCGTTAACGCCCGTCTGGGCCAGTTGAAGAAGCGAATGGGCGAGCTCGCCATGGTGAACCTGGTCAACATTCCTAATGACAAGGTGGGCTTCGGCTCGCGGGTTACGGTCTTCGACTCGAATAAAGACGAGGAACTCAGCTACCAGCTGGTGACGAGCGAGGAGTCCGATGTGGCCAAGGGGCTGATTTCGACGACTTCGCCGATCGGCCGCGCCCTGCTGGGCAAACAGGTGGGCGACACGGCGACGGTGATCACGCCGAACGGCAAGCGGGAGCTGGAGATTCTGAAGCTGCTCACGATTCATGATGCTGCCGAGTAAGTTGATCGGCACGCCTGCGGACGTGTTATCAAGGAAGCGGCAAAGACGGGGTTTTTACCCCGGAGGACTAGTTTTTTGACCTGGACAAGCGCATTCGGCAAGGGCAGCGGCTGGTTGTTGCAAAAGATCGTCAACGGGCTGGCTCTGACCCGGATCTCTCCTAACATGCTGACGTTTATCGGGCTGGTGATCAACATCATCGCGGCGTGTTTTTTTGGTTTTGCACGGGCATATAACGCGAACCGCATGTTTTTGTATGCGGGACTGATCATCATCGCGGCGGGCGTCTTCGACATGGTGGACGGGCGGGTGGCGCGGAAGACAAACCAGGTTTCGGTGTTTGGTGCGTTCTTTGATTCGGTGATGGACCGCTACTCGGATGTGGCGATTTTTTTTGGCCTGCTGATCTTCTATGCGCGGGGCAACCGGCTGTTTTATGTGGGGTTGACCGGATTTGTGATGACGGCATGCGTGATGGTGAGCTACACGCGCGCAAGGGCCGAGGCGTTGATTGGGACCTGCAAGGTTGGGTTCATGGAGCGGCCGGAGCGGATTGTGTGCGTGATTCTGGGCGCTCTGTGCTACCGGTGGGGAGTGATGGCTCCGGCGCTGTGGGTATTGGCACTTTTTGCGACACTTACTGTGATTCACCGGATTCGATATACCTATCTGGAGACGGAGCGCCGCAAGCTGCAAGCGGTTCGTTAGTGCGAGGTTGACGCAAGAGGTATAAAGTGGCTACTGGATTGCTGGGGTAATTCGTTGTCGGAATTAAAGTCCTTGGGCGGAGTCTGAAACACAGTCATTTTCAGAACTATTTGGTATCGTGGGTATCGCTTTTCTGTTGATCTGAACCTTTCCTGCACAAGATAGAGCAACTAATTTCCTTCCCCGGGGTTCTATGCTTGTCCTATCCGATTCAAACGATACAGCGCGAACGATTTCTATGGCGACGATTCACGTTGTCCGCGGAGCCGAGTCGATTCTGCGTCTGCAGCAGGTTCTTGCCGATCTGAGTGTGCGGTGCGGCCAGCCTGGTGTGATGGACGATGTGGGTTATTTTTTGTCGAAGCCGGGCACTCTCAGAAGGGTTCCGCACCTGCTGCTGTTCTCGAAGGCTCCGGCATTGGACCTGAAGAAGCTGAGTGCGGACGACTTGTTGGGGGCTGTGCTTCTGTATCGCTACGTGGTGCTGGGTTGCGGTATCGGGATGTTCAGCACGAACGACAGGTCTGGAAGAGGGACGCTGGTGGCGCCGATGGGCTTGCGTGCGGCGATGGCGGAGACGGCCAGCCGAAGTCTGCTGGATCGCGGCGTGCTCGCGGTGCTGATCTCTTTTCGTGATGGCGACAACGCAAAAGATGAGAAGGGGCAGGCGGACAGGCCAACCCTGAACTGTTTGACGGTAAGCGACAAGACGTCGCGGTGGGCGTGGCGAGAGCGGGAGACACCGGACTATCTGCCGCTGGAGGACAGCTTCGACGGAACCCTGGCGAAGATTGGGACTCGCACCCGAAGGAACATGCGCTACTACCGCAAACGCGCCGAAGCGGAACTGGGTTGTGTTTTTCTGCCGGCGGTCGAGATTGGCAAGCGGGAGTTTCTCCACTTCAACCGCGATTGCATGTATGCGGTGCCGGCTAAGGTCGCCTCCTGGCGTTATGACTCTCTCAAGGATGTCGGAACGCCTCTGTTCATGGGGATCAAGGACGGGAATGGACGCTGGCTGAGCCTGCTGGGTGGGAGACGGCATCATGATGGCACCGAGATTCTGTGGCAGATGAACCGGAGCGGGTTGTCGGCCTACTCGCTGAGCATTGTGATGCGGTCTTACTTCATGGAGCATGAGATATCGCATGGCATGACGAAGCTGTATATGGAGGGCGGGACGGCCCATCCAATGCGATTCTCTTTCGTCAACGACAAGGTAAAGGATCTTGTGGTGGTGAGACGATCGCGGCTGGGGGTATTGGTGCCGGCGCTCGCACAACTTTTTATCAAGCCTGACAATGAGCTCGCGTTGATGCTGCTAGACAAGAGTTTGTATGGCGGGCCGCCGAGCCAGCCTCAGCTTCTTTCTTCGCCTGAAGAGGAGACGAACTAGTCCTTTCGCGTGCCTGTTTGGGTGACCTGTATCCGGCAAGCTACATCCCGTAAACTGATTGACGCAATGAATAGACAACCTGTTCTGTTAATTCACGGCGGTGCCTGGGCCATGCCCGACGACGCTGTTGCCGCCCACGAAAAGGGCATCGCCAATGCTTTGGCTGCTGGATACGCGCTTTTGGAACAAAGGGGCCAGTGCCGTTGATGCGGTGGAAGCTGCTGTTGCGGTGATGGAAGACGATGAGACCTTCGACGCGGGGCGGGGTTCGTTTTTGACTCAGGATGGACGGGTGCAGATGGATGCGCTGCTGATGAATGGCGAGAATCTGCGGACCGGTGGAGTCGCGTGCGTGGAGCGGGTGAGGAATCCGATTCATGCGGCGCGGCTGGTTCTGGACAAGTCGCCGCATGTGTATTTTGTGGGTACGGGCGCGGAACGGTTTGCGAGACAGCACGGAATGGCTCTGTGCGACAACATGGAGCTGGTGATTCCACGGGAGCAGGAGCGGCTCTATAAGGCTCAGGCGGACGAACGGGCAGGGCTGCCGGATGAGACGTTCTCGGGTAGTCTCGACTCGCACGATACGGTGGGCGCGGTGGCGCTGGATGGTTACGGCAATCTCGCTGCGGGAACGAGCACGGGGGGCACGTTGAATAAGGCTCCGGGACGTGTGGGCGACTCTTCTTTGATCGGGTGCGGGTGTTACGCGGACAATCTGACGGCTGCTGTGTCGCTGACGGGCTGGGGCGAGCCGATTATGAAGCTTGTGTTGGGGAAATGGGCTGTGGATCGCGTGGCTGCGGGGGCGAGTCCGGACGAGGCGGCGCATGCGGCGATTGACTATCTCTTCGACAGGCTGGGCGGGCATGGGGGAATTATTCTGCTGGGTCCGGATGGCAGGGTGGGTTTGGCGCACAATACGCCGCGGATGGCGTGGGGGTTGAAGACGGCGGCGGGGGTTGAGATTGGCGTGAATCGGAACTGAAGCGCGGGTGGTTGGGCCAGAGCTCTATTGTTGATGAGTCTTGTCAGGGCGCGCGCTGGTGTTGAGGAGCGCTCTGGCTTTGTGCCACTCGTCGGCGGTGACCTCCCAGATCTCGGACGGGAGTCGGCCTGAGACAAAGTTTCTCTGCTCTGTGGCAACCATGCGCATGCCGGTCTTCTCGGAGATACGTCTTGAGGCGAGGTTCGCCATGGCTTTCGGAGCGCGGAGGACAGGGAAGCCGAGGACATCAAACCAGAAGTCGTTGACGGCGATGACGGCCTCGGTCATCAGGCCCTGACCTTGCCACGGCAGGCCGATCCAAAAGCCGCGATTGTCCGACTCGCCTGCGCAGAGGCTGATGGCGCCGATGTGCGGATCGGGCGACTGCTTCAATCGCAGTGTCCAGTGCCACTCTTCTCCGCGCTCGATTGCGGGAAATGTTGCATCCCGATAGTGGGTGATGGCTCCATCGGCGGGATAGGGCCAGGGAACGATAGCGTTCAGGAGCTTGACGATCTCCCAGCGGGGAAAGAGGCGTTGCGTTTGCTCCGCGTCGGAGAGCTGGAGAGGACACAGGAGAAGACGCGGGGTCTGGAGTTCGACGGCGCGGATGCTGGTCGACATAGTGGGAACTATATCAGTGCGCGGGAGCCCCTCTCGCTTCACGATCGGAGCCAATGCGATCGCGATGAGTAAACAAGGCGCCTCCCAATGGAATGCTCAGTCGTGCGATGTGGGGCGGTTATTTTTTAGATGCAGGCGGGGCGGCGCTGTTCGAGCACTTCACGCTGGTCTCGGTCAGGTCGCAGTGACAGGTCCTCCAGTCGGGATGGGCCTTGATGCAGACAGCGGCGGCCTTGGCCGGCTGGTTCGTGCGGTCGTAGGCGACGACGAGATATTCCCGTTCGGAGAGAAGGTCAGCCTTGACGTCATCGCCCTCATCGGGATCGGCTGCGGTTTGAACGTCGAGGCCTTCGGCGACCTCGACGCCCGCGATGCGTGCGCCAGTGTGGCCGCATCGCAGGGCGGCGCGCGCCATGTTACGCAGAGAGAATGCGTCATTTGAACTGTTTCTGATCGCGTTCGTGTAGGAGTCTTCGGCGGCGCAGAAGTCCTTGGCCTGCTGGGTGGCTCCGAGGCCGTTGAAGTTCCATGCTGTGGGCGCGAGCTTGATCGCCCTCCGGCAGGCTGCCTGGTCGTAGGTTTTCTGGGTGAGGTCGCTATGGCAGCGGCGTGTCCATGCGTCCGGGTTGTCGGGGTCAAATCTCAAGACACGATCGACTCCCTTCGCGGAATCCTTCCCATAGCTAGTCTTTTGCAGGATGAGGCCGGCGACCGTGACCTGGACTGTTGCCGGTAGCTTGAGGGTGAAGGCATCCATCGATGGAAATCTTGCGGCGGCGACGATCAAGAGGACGAAGGCCCGCGGGAGACAAACGACGAATCCAAGTAAACCCCACAAAACAGGCCGCATCGACGAGACTTCTCTGCTTAGGAATTGGCCCAGTATACCTGTCGTCAACTGCTTTGCACTTGCGTGCTGAATGATCATTCATGTAGAACATCGCGTTGTCCAAGTTGTCCGCCGGGACGTCGCGAACCGACCGCGGTGCCACGGCTTTTCCAAAGGGAGCATCCCCATGTTGACTCGTACGTTGCGGCATCTCTCCGCAGTCGCTGTCGCCGCCATTGTTGCGCTGGCATCTGTTTTTCCTGCCGGCGTCTGGGCCCAGAATATTTCCTCCGCCGAGCTTCACGGCACGGTGCATGATTCGAGCGGCGCCGTGATTCCCAACGCGGCAATCACGATTGCTGACGCCTCCAAGGGCTTCTCCCGCACGACGACGAGCGACGGGCAGGGGGAGTATCAGCTTCTTCTTGTGCCTCCCGGCAGGTATGTGTTGACGGTGACGTCTCCGGGTTTTGCGAAGCTGACGCAGAGCAATGTGGTGCTGACGGTTGGAGAGCGGGCGGAGTTGCGGCTTACGCTTGCCGTGGGGGGAAGTGAAACGGTGAACGTCACCGCGGGCGCAGACATCATCGAGACGCAGCGCAGTTCGCAGTCGACGACCGTGGATCAGCTTCGCATCGAAAACCTGCCCACGAATGGACGCAACTACATTAGCTTTACGCTCACCAACTCACAGATTGCGCGCGATGCTGCGCCTTCGATCGGGGCGATTCCGACGTCGGGGTTGAACTTCGGCGGGGTGCGTGCGCGCTCGAACTCGATCAATATTGATGGTGCGGATGCAGGCGACTACATCTCCGGCGGAACGCGCACGACGGTCTCGCAGGATGCGGTGCAGGAGTTCCAGATCGTCACGAATGGCTTTGCAGCGGAGTATGGACGCGCATCTGGCGGCGTGGTGAACATTGTGACGAAGTCCGGGACGAACACGACGCATGGGAGTGCTTATGGCTTTCTGCGTAACCGGTATATTCAAGCGACGAATCCGTTTTCAACGGTGTATCAGCCGGCATACACGCGGGTACAGGCGGGATTCACGATCGGCGGCGCGATCATTCCGAACAAGACGTTTTATTTTTTCTCGGCCGAGCTTACGCGGCGGCAGGAGACGGGTTTTTCGGATATCGGCGCGAATAATTTCGGACTGACGAGCATTGACGTGAGCCGTTTCTTTGGTGCTCCGGCGGGCGCGCTGAAGGTGCAGGGAACGCCGCAACAGCAGGCGTTTCTTCAGAACCCGGCGCTGCCTGCCAACACGCCGGGGATTCAGCAATACATCTCGCTGGTGGGTTCGGGGTCTTCGATTGCTACGACGGGACAGAACCCGGCGTTTCTGCAGCCTACGATTGGGGCGAACAGATTTGTTACTTCGGGGCAGATTTTGCCGGCGTCGTTTGTTCCGCTGAATAGTTTGATCGGCAATTTTCCGATCTCAGAGCGGACCGAGGTTTATTCGCTGCGCATCGACCATAAGCTGACGAATAACCAGCAGCTCGCGTTGCATGGGAGCGCCAGCCCAAGTTTTATTAGTGGCATTGAAGAGAGTGCGGCGAACCAGAACATCGGCGAGAATTCTTTCTCGCGCACGGCCACACAGAGTCTTCACGACTGGGCAATTGCCGCGCAGCACACGCTGGTGATCGGCAGCAACAAGATGAACGAGCTGCGGTTTCAGTATGCGCGGCACCCTGTGCTGTTCGCGAATACCAACTCTGCCGGTGGCGCTAACACGGCAGTGAACATCCCGGGCTTTGCGTACTTCGGCAAGACTCCGTTCTCGGTTGTCAACCGCATTGAGAACCAGAACCAGCTACAGGACAACTTCACGTATACTCGCGGCGCGCATACGTTCAAGACCGGGATTGACCTTCGCTACATTCCGATCAACATTCTGCAGGGGCAACTTTATGGCGGCGGCGACTACAGCTTCGGTTCGCTGAACAGCACTGATGTTTCCGCCGCATTGGCTGGCCTTCCGGGGTTCTCTCCGATCCAGGCGTATGGGCTTGGGATTCCGCAGTCGTTTGTTCAGGGCATCGGAAACACGAGCTTGAAATACGATCTGAAGGTGCTGGGCGCGTTTCTGCAGGATAGCTGGCGGGTGAACAGGAGGATCACGCTGAACCTTGGCGTGCGGTATGACATTGAGGCCTTCCCCACCAGGACTGCGCTGAACGCGGCTACGACGAATGCGATGAACGCGTATGGGATTCGCGAGGGAATTCGGCTGCAACCGAACAATGTCGCTCCGCGGATCGGGGTTGCGTATGACGTTTTTGGCGATGCGAAGACGGTGGTGCGGGCGAACTACGGTCTGTTCTATGACCGCGCGCCGGGCAATCTCGAAGCGCAGTCCATTGCGTTCAACTCGACGACCGTGCCTCTGGTGATCCTCGCCGGGGGTGCGCCTTGCGCGGCGAACGCTCCCAACACAAATGTCAGTCCGGTGAACTTAAATGCGACGAATACGTTTCAAGGGTCGCTGGGAAATAGCAACTGCCTTGGCGCCAGTGCGGCGGGTGTCAACTACATCGCGAACCAGCAGCGCTTCAATCCCGATAATTCGAACTCGCTGTTTGTGAATCAGAATTTTCTTGCGGCGGGATTTCCACTGCCGATTCTTCCATCCGGACTTCCTGCCGACCTGATCTTCACGACTCCTTACGTGCAGCAGATTTCGTTCGGGATTGAGCAGGATCTTGGCCACGAGATCTCGCTGAATATTGCGTATAACTCTACCGGTGGCCGTCATCTGAATCGTCCGATCAATGTGAACGCGGTCAATCCGCAGCTTCTGGTCGCCAACTGGCGCAATGCCGTCAACGCGGTGAAGGCCGGGACTGCGGCGCCCGGCACTGCAAGCCCTACGTCGAATCCGCTGACCGTCGCCACCGCGAGCGGAGTCAATCCGTGCGGCGTTGGACCGACGGGGCCTTATGTGGCTCCGCCGCTGTTGAATTTTTTCCGGCCATCGGGGCTCAATATTTCGTTGGCACCGTTTCTTGCCAATCCCGCAGTCGGAGCCGGTCAGTGCGTTGCATTGGCGAGCGAGATTGCGATTTCGGCAGGACTTGGCAAGGGGCTTCCCGTGCCCTTCGGCGATATGTCGCCGAATCTCACCTCAGGAACTTCGGGCTATAACGGGTTGAGCGTCAACCTGAAGAAACGGTTCGCTTCGAAGTATGAGTTCCTGGTGAGCTACACCTGGTCGCATGCGATCGACGACTCGACGGATGTTGTCTCCAACTCGGACGCGCCGCAGAGTAACTTTGCACCGAACGCTGAACGGAGTAGCTCTACGTTCGATCAGCGCAGCCGCTTCGTTCTCTCCGGGGTCTACAACTCGGGCCATATCGGCGGCTCCGGCTTTGTGCCTACCGTGTTCTCGGGCTTCACGGTGGCGCCGATCATTGAGCTATCTTCGGGACGGCCGTTCAACATTCTTACGGGCACGGATACAAACTTCGACTTCAATCCGCTCACGGACCGGCCGAACGCAGTGGCGCCTAATAGCGGACTCACGAGTTGCGGCACTGCTCCTGTGCTTTCGAAATATTCTCCGACCGGGGCGTTTAATCTGCCGTGCTACATCGACGCTCCAGCGAACGCCGGGCCGGCAAGCAGCTACTATGCGGGCAATCTGGGTCGCAACGTTGGTGTGAAGCCCTACACGGTGTTTACGGATTTGCGGATTGCGCGTGCGTTTACGTTCCCGCACGAGATCCAACTGCAGGTCACGGCAGACGTATTCAACCTGATCAATAAAAACAACACGCTGGATGTAAATCTTCTGTATACGGCGGCGGGAACTCCGACTTCGTCGTACGATCCACGACAGTTCCAGTTCGGAGCGCGGGTTTCTTTCTAACTCATTCGAAGCTCTAACTCAGTCGAAAACAAATCTTCGACCAACCACCGCACCGTCAGTGCATCTAACTGACGGTGTTCTTTTTTGTCGTATTCCGACGTTGACCCAAGCCGGCCTGTGCAAAACTGCGCAACATGTCTGCCGAGATAAGTGTTCATGGAAGAGTGACACATTGGTCTGAAGTAGTCTGCGGAGGCTCGGTTTGAAAAGGTTCGGGATGAGAAAACTGCGCTTCGCGTTGACGACGTTTGGCGTGGCGATGCTGGCGATCGGCGGGCTGCGGGCGTTTGGCGATGCGGCGTTGTTGATGGAAGAGCCGTATGCGCAGTTCGGAGCGTTCAATCCGACGGGCCACGCGGCGATCTATCTCAACCATATCTGTGCGGAGTCGCCTACGCGACTGCGTCCGTGCCGTGCGGGCGAACCTGGGGCGGTTATCAGCCGATATCACAAGATTGACGGGTACGATTGGCTGGCGATTCCGCTGGTTCCTTATCTGTATGCGGTCGAGCGAGTGGAGGATGTCCCGTCGACGGCGGATGCGGCGCTCGAAGCCAGCCTGCGCGACCGGTATCGGCGCGCCCATCTTCAGGCGTATGCGCCGGACGTTGCTGAGGGGAAGAAAGCAGGCGAAGCTCCAGGTGGCGAGTGGACGCAACTGATCGGCGCATCGTATGACCGCAGAATCTACGGCTTCCAGATTCAGACGACACCGGAAGAAGATGAAAAGTTCATGAACAAATTCAATGACAGCCGAAACGAAGGGCACTTCAATCTGCTGTTTCACAACTGCGCTGATTTTTCGCGGACACTTTTGAATGTCTACTATCCGCATAGCATTCACCGGAATTTTTTCGTCGACCTTGGCGTTACGACACCGAAGCAGGTAGCGCGTTCCCTGACGAAGTATGCCGATCGTCATCCTGAGCTGACGTTTTCGACGTTTATGATCCCTCAGGTGCCGGGCAGCATCAAGCGCAGCCATTCGATTGATGGCGTGATGGAGTCGGTAGTGAAGTCGAAGAAGTATGTTTTGCCGATAGCGGTGCTGAATCCGGAGATCGCCGCAGGTCTCGTGGTGGCTTATCTGACGGACGGGCGCTTCAAGGCTCCCAAGGACGCTACGGTGGAGATCATACCGGGGGAGACGGTGACGAACGGATCGGAGCCAGCACCGGCAGCAAATGCGCTTCCTGGGGGGCTCGAGACCAGGCGTCCGTTGCAGCCTGCGGCTACTCCACAGTAGCGGCCGTATTGTTCTTCTCAATCGACCTTGAGTGTTGCGTCGGCGTCCATTACCAGCGATTCGCCTTCGACGAGCAGCGAGTGCAGCTTCAGCGAGTTGAGCGAAAGCGCATAGCCGGTTGTGTCGGTGGAGCGGCTGAGCAGTTGACGCATCAGAACCGCGGCGTTGACCTTCATCTGCGCGGGCAGCTTATGGCTCAAAAACGGCTCCATGAGAAAGTTCAGTTCCTTTGACTCGCTGAGGCGCTCAATCCGCGCATCGCGGAAGCCGACGCTCTCTTCCTGTGCTTCCGGTATCAGCGATACGTCGGTATTGGTGGAGAGGGAGACACCAATACACGTCCCGTGAACCGATGTGCCGAGCCGTGCTTTGGCGCGAACGCGGACGACGATGCGGTCCTGGACAAAGGTCACGTGCGGTGACTCGGCGTAGACATAACAGGCCGAGCCGACGTTTCCCCGGATGTAGTAGCGCCCCTGAGGACCATTGAAGAGTTGTGCCTGGAGCGTGCGTTCGAGAGCCTGGGCCGATACCTTGACTTCGATTGCGGAAGCAGCACGAGCGGCAGAGAACAGAAGGGCAAGAGAGAGGAGCAGGCGGAGCGGCAATCGGTGCATGGTGCTTCTAAGCATAAAGGCAGCCGGTGTTTTGTCTTTGCCGATGGATATGTCTTCTGTACTGCTACTCTGTCTTCATCATGATCCGAAGAGTGGTTTCGCTCTGTTTCCTGACTCTTTTCTCGTTGGTTTCTGTGGCTGCAAGCGCGCAGGCAAGGCGCATGGTGATCATCGATCAGGATGGCGCGGGGCCGGGCGGCACGGATCAGATGGCAATGATGATCCTGCTGCAGTCACCACAGACTGAGGTGCTCGGTCTCACTATGGTTAGCGGCGACGCGTGGGAGCCGGAAGAGGTGCAGCACACTTTGCGCATGCTTGAACTGATTCATCGGACCGATATTCCGGTGGTTCCGGGCGCGATCTTTCCTCTGGTCCGCACGCAGAAGGAATCGAAGCTGCAACAACAGCTGTATGGGAGCGCTCAGTATTACGGGGCCTGGAGCGATCTTGCTCCATCGGAAAAAGCTCGCAAACGGTACCACGGTCCCTATGTGGTGCCCAAGCTGGTTGAAGGGGAGCCAAGCATCAAGCCGTTACAGGAAGACGCCGCACACTTTCTGGTTCGTCAGGTCCAGGCGCACCCGCACGAAGTGACGATCTACGCGGCCGGCCCACTGACCAACATCGCGCTTGCCCTCTCGATCGATCCGCACTTTGCTGAGCTGACCAAGGGCATCGTGATCATGGGTGGCAGCTTGAGTCCGCAGACCATTGACCCGGAGTTCGTACAAAATCCGCGACGTGAGTTTAACTTCTGGTTCGACCCCGAGGCTGCCCATATCACGCTGCGGGCGCACTGGCCGCGCATCGACCTGACCACCGTCGACATCTCCGTCAAGACGGGTTTTACCAAAGCGATGCTCGATGAGATTGCGCGATCGCCGACTCCTGCTGCGAAGTATCTGGCTACGTACACGGACAGTTTTTCTTACTGCTGGGATGAACTGGCGGCTGCCGCATGGCTTGATCCAGCGATCATTACGAAGGAAGAGAAACGGTACGTTGATGTGAATCTCGGTCATGGGCCGTTCTATGGGGACACGATCTCGTGGAATGAGGAGACTAAACCTTCGCTCGAACTTCAGCCGGTTCATGTCCAGAAAGAACTCGATCTGCCACGGTTCAATAGGCTTCTGATCGATCTGATGAAGGCGCCGCCGCAGCAGCTACCGTCGAAGTAGCGATCTGGGATTCCACGAACTGGGATTCCGCTTACACTGGGACTCGACGATACGGAGATAAATCTTTGGACCTTACCCAGCTCAACACACACTTCGGAATTCCTGGCGTTCTTGCCTTCCATGCTACGGCCAGCGGACTCCTCTATGCGGGCATCACGACGCCGCATGCGACGGCGACGGTCTATTTGCAGGGGGCCCACGTGACTGCTTGGCAGCCTAAGGGGCAGCAGCCTGCGATCTTTGTCAGCCGCAAGAGCGACTTTCTGCCGGGCAAGCCGATTCGCGGAGGCGTTCCGATTGCCTTTCCGTGGTTTGCCGTGCGGCATGATGGCAAGACGGGGCCTTCGCACGGCTTTGCCCGCATTCAGGACTGGACGCTCGCATTCGCTGCGGTGGCCGGTGATGATCTGCACATGACGTTCACGCTGGGACCGACGGAGATCAGCCGCAATCTTGGCTACGATCACTTCCGGCTTGCCTTTCAGCTGACGATTGGACGCTCGTTGACGATGCAGCTGACTGTGGCGAACGACGGAACTGCGCCGCTGGTCTTTGAGGAGGCGCTGCACACGTACTACGCCGTCGCGGATATTCACGAGGTTACACTCGATGGTCTTGATGGCGTGACTTACCTGGACAAGAACGACAATTTTCAATCGAAGGTGCAACATGGTGCGATCACCATTACTGCGCCGACGGATCGCGTGTATTTGAACACCACGAGCACTTGTATCCTTCACGACAGCGGCAGCAAGCGGCGCATCACTGTGGCCAAGACTGGCTCCAACACGACAGTCATCTGGAATCCGTGGGAGTCCGGCGCGGCGAAGTTGCCGGATCTGGATCCGACGGAGTGGCACGAGTTCATCGCAATCGAGACGGTGAACGCAGCGGTCAATGCAGTGACACTCGCCCCCGGTGCTACTCATGTTATGCAGGCGCATGTCTCGGTCGAAGGCGCTGCCTCGTAGCGCGAATGAGCTTTGCCCAATCGCAGGCTGAGCCGCTACTCTTGGGAGTGTGATGCTTATCCTCGCCTCTGCTTCGCCTCGCCGTCATGAACTTCTCACGCAGGCTGGCGTCAGCTTTACTGTCGCCGCGGCTGGTATCAATGAAGATCTCCTGCCTAATGAAGCTGCGGCCGCCTATGTTCAGCGGCTCGCGGAAGAGAAGGCGCAGGCAGTCTGGACTGCCTACCGATCCGCGGATACAGTCGACGAGCCGCTGCTTGTTCTCGGTGCCGATACGTGCGTCGTTTGCGACGGCCACATACTGGGCAAGCCCGCCGATACGTCGGATGCCCGCCGGATGCTGGAGCTGCTGAGCGGGCGGACCCACGCCGTTCTGACGGGCCTTGCAGTTGTTACGGGACGCAAGGTTGTGAGAGATCTCGAGATTACTCAGGTGACGTTCAACTGCATCGATGACTCGGAGATGGTGAAGTACATCGCGAGTGGCGAGCCACTAGACAAGGCCGGGGCCTACGCGATCCAGGGATACGCGGCACGATGGATTCCGCGGATTGAGGGTTGCTACTTCAACGTCATGGGGCTTCCGATTGCGCGAACCATCGCGCTGCTGGCTGAGGCTCAGACGGCGCCTTTAGTGGGTACGCCATAGGCTGCGATTGATTACTCCACACTGGCGATCATCGCGGCGAGCAGGGCGGTTCGCGGGATAAGGTGCTCGATGACGACCGACTCATGCGCGGCGTGAGCTCCGTCGCCGACTGCGCCCATACCATCGAGCGTGGGCACTCCGAGGGCTGCGGTGAAGTTGCCGTCGGACCCGCCGCCGGTTGCGGCCTCCTCCAGGGTGAAGCCGAGTTCAGCCGCTATGGAGCGCGCTTTTTTGAACAGGGCAATCGTTCCGGGCTTGCGCTCCATCGGGGGACGGTTGATGCCCCCGGTGATGGTGAGCTTGCAGTGCGGATCGGAGACCTTGAGGCTGCGAAATAATCTTTCGACATATGCCGTGTCGCTTGCTTTTGCGATCCTGACGTCGACCTCGGTGGAGGCCAGCGAAGCGACTACATTGGACCGCGTTCCACCAGCGATCACACCACAATTTACCGTCAGTTTTCGCGCTGGATTCGTGAAGCCGGAGATCGTCTGGATCAGTTTGGCGAGCTCCAGAATCGCAGAGTGGCCTCTTTCGAAGTCAACGCCGCTGTGCGCTCCGACGCCCGTGACCTCGACATCGTAACGTCCCACGCCTTTGCGTGCGGTCTTGTAGGCGAGACCCTGTGCGGGTTCGAGAACGAGCACCGCTGCCGATTCCAGCGCGAGACGCTCCGTGATTGCACGCGAGATTGGGCTGCCTACCTCTTCATCACTATTGAGGAGCAGAGTTGCGGGGCGAGATAACTTCATTTCGCACAGAGTACTGAGAGCTGCAAGAGCCATGACGACGCCGGCCTTCATGTCGAGCACGCCGGGGCCCCAGTAGCGGCCTTCGGTTTCGCGCCATGGCATCGTTTTGAGCGTGCCGATCGACCAGACGGTGTCTAGGTGCCCGAGCAGGAGCACCGGCTTTTGCTTCAATCGTGATGGGCCGAAACGGAGTTCGAGTACGTCGCCGAATTCGCGCTGCTTGTGACGCTTGGTTCGTGCCCCCAAGTCCAGCGCCCAGTGTTCGGCGAGGGTCGTGGCCGCATTAACTGCATGCCGGTCTTCACTTGGAGATTCCTGCTGGACAAGTTCGTGGAGGGCGTTACGAATCCACCCGGCTTTTCTTTCGACGTGATTCAAGATCGCTTTGGTATCCATGGACGGATGTTATAGCAGTCAAATGAATTAGTTCCAGCCTTGGCGCGGCAATAAGTGGTCAGTCCGGGCGAAAATTGTGGCTTATTTACCACAGTGCAACTTTGCAGATTCGGCTGTAGGCTTAGGGATGGTTTTGCTGGAGGACTTCTGTTCGTGGCCTTGGAAGCTCATTTTGAGCAGACAATTCGATCGGAGATAGAGTTCGAGGGCATTGGCTTACATAGCGGTGCACCGGTTTCAATGCGATTGATTCCAGCGCCGGCCGGCTCCGGTATCGTCTTTCGACGCACAGATTTAGACAATTTTGAGATTGCGGCAGTGGGACGCAATGTCGCCAAGGTGAGTTATGCGACGAGCCTGATGCGGCAGAGCGTGTTGATTTCGACTACAGAACATTTGCTTTCGGCGCTGATTGGGTATGGCGTGGATAACGTCATTGTTGAGGTGGATAATCTTGAGGTTCCCATTCTGGATGGGAGTGCGCTGCCGTATGTTCTGGCTTTTCAATCAGTTGGATTGAAGCAGCAACGGCGGAAGCGGGAGTATCTGAAGATTTTGAAGGAAGTAGAGGTTCGGGACGGGTCTAAGTTTATCGGGGTCTATCCGGGGTCGGGGTATCAGATTCGGTACACGATTGACTTTCCTCAACCCATTGGTTATGAGAAGTTTACGGGAGACCTGGCGACGGGCGATTACGTGAATTGGATTGCTCCGGCGCGGACTTTTGGGTTTAAAGAGGATGAGCGGATGTTGCGGGATATGGGGCTGATTCGCGGGGCTTCGAAGGATTGCGCGATTATTTTGTCGCGGCAACGTGTTGAAAATGGGCCACTTCGGTTTGATGATGAGTTTGTGCGGCATAAAGTGCTGGATTTGATTGGGGATCTGGCGCTGGCGGGGCGGAGGATTCAGGGCCGGGTGGTGGCGGAGAGAGCAGGACATGCGATGCATACTGCTCTTGTGCAACGACTTATGCGGGACAGGTCGGCGTGGGAGCTGGCCCATGGATACAGCGAAGTGGCGGAGCCCGAGGTTGCGGTGCGGCATCTGCGGCCTGCAACTGCGACGTAATCTGATGGTGTTTTGGGTGGTTTTTTGATGGTGGATTCGTGGTGAAGTTGTGGTGATTGGTGTGGAATTTTTGCGCCTCTCGCTCTGGGGAGTATTTTGGGAGAGCAGATGAGGGCGCTCGCGGCGATTGCGTTGGGGTCGAACCTGGAGTCGAGGTTTGGGGACCGCGAGGCGAACCTGCGAGAGGCGGTGCGGCGGATTGAGACGCTGGGTGAGGTGAAGGCGGTCTCGTCGTTCTATGACACGGAGCCGGTGGGGTTCGTGGATCAGCCGAGGTTTTTGAATGGTGCGCTGCTTCTCGAGACGGAGTTGGGGCCGCAGGATTTGATGCGTGGCCTGCTGGGGGTGGAGCGGGCGATGGGAAGAGAGCGTGAGGGGGCGGTGCGGAAGGGGCCGCGCGTGATCGATCTTGATCTGCTGTTGTATGGGGATTGGGTGCTGTGGGCGGAGGATCTGATACTGCCGCATCCGCGGATGGAGGAGCGGCGGTTTGTGCTGGAGCCGCTGGCGGAGATTGCGCCGGATTGGATGCATCCGGTGCTGGGGGTTACGGTGCGGGAGTTGTTGGGGAGGGTTAGGTAGTGGAGTCAGGGCTATTGTTCGCGTTGAGGAAGGCAATTCAGTCGTTGCGCCCTTCGCCTTCGCTCAGGGCTTCACTCCGGTCTTCGCAGAGCAGAACCCACTCACTCATTGCGTGGAAGCGGCACGATGAATGGGGGCACCCGGCTATTTCGGAGTCGCCAAGGGCCAATCCCCAATTCCCGACTCGGCGCATAAACTCTCCCACTGTTGGGTCGAAAGTTTACCTGACTTTATCGCCGGTATTATCGCCCCCGGGTCAATCCTCTTGTCGTTGTTTGTCAGATTGAAAGTACCTGGTTGCATATAAAGCTTCCATCCGCGATCCAGCAACGCTACCGCCAGAGCACAAGACAGAATCTCCGATGCCTTTGCATCTCGTTGCGTCCTGTTCAACAGAATTCCCGGAGGGTTCATCACCTTGTCCGAGATCGACTTCAAATCTGCAACAACACCGGGTAGAGCGCTCAGTGTCTTCGTGGAAAGCAACGGAAGAAAATTCGCAATCTGTAGTCGCCACGAGGGAACGTAGACATCCATCCCAGCGTTCTCCCAGTTCATTGGCTTTAGCTGCGAATTTGCAAGGTTCGGAACAGCCTTCTTCAAAAGGCTCGTCTCGAGGGGGGCCAGATTATCAATCAGCGAAATCATCGGATTCGATCCGTTCTCTTGATCGCCGGCAGCCGGGACTGGCCGGTTAAGAAGCTGCGCCCTCTCGACCCGTTTGTTCATCGGTGGATGCGTATCGAAAGGGTTCGTTTCCGACTCCTCCATCTGTTTGGACAATGAGTCAGACGTCGCCTTAGCGATATGTGCCGCATTCATGAAACGCAGAAAGCCATCAGCTATCGGAGGCTGATAACCACCTCCCGCCACTGGCAGCACGAATGCGTTCCAATACCAACCCTGCGCTGCTTGGCACCGATGAATATTCTGAAGCCCCTCAATCAGAGGTTGCGACCCGGCTATGTAACAAGCTAGTTCGTCCGAGCGATACTCCTGATTGCGAGAGATGAATTGCGTGAGTCGCATAAAGGCCTTCCAGTACATACGCATCGCACCCATCAACAGGAGGTACGGCCCTGCAACCACGATGTAATGGGTCAAGAACGAGAGGACATCGGACTTCTTGCCGAGATTCTCATAGGCGCGCGCCATCGTTCTTCGCGCGTTATAAACCCACGGACCCAGCCGGGTGTCTCCCGCGTAGAAATGAGCAAACTCGTGGGCAAGCACAGCGCGAAACTGCGAGATCGTCAACATCTGCAGCAGAGGCAGCCCAAGTGCCATGATTCGCCGCTTGCTATCGCTTATTCCACCGCCCGCTTCGACAACAAAGGCGTTGGCGTCCCCAATCAAATAGACCTCTGACGGCATGGGCTCTTTCAATGCAGCAGCGATCTCCTCAATGAGTCCGCCGAGTCTCCTCTCTTTTGAAAGATCAATTGGCACACCTTGTATCTGCACCTTATTTCGCCGTGGCATGAGAGACCAAAGAATTGTGAATCCGGCCACAAGCCCGAATAAAGACAGAAGCACGCGTACGAAAAACAAATTGCCGCTGTCGACCGGTATCATGACAAAGAAAATGACCGGTAACGCAAGACATCCAAGGGCGACGGCAATTGCAAGCACGTATGAAACCACAACTGCAGCGATTCCCGCCGAACCCCAGGCAACAATCGACCACTTTCTGGAAGGCAGACAACTTGCGTCGAGACCCATAAGTGTCGGTGATACTAACACGCCTCAAACCGCATTTCATCGAGTAACTTCAGTCGCGATTTTCTTCTGGCGAGCGATGGGGCGGTGGGCAACAGCCGATTCTTAGAGAATCTGGAGGGCGTTGTTATTTGGGCTGGGGGAGGTGGTTGGATTGGGTGCAGTCTTGGGCTCGCTTGAGGAGGAGGTTGCGTTCGCGGGCGTTGCGGGTGAGTCTGGCGGCGCGTTCGAATTCTGCGCGGGCTTCGGTGTGGCGGTTTAGTTTGGTGAGGAGGTCGCCTCTTACGCTGGGTAGCAGGTGGTAGTTTCTCAGGGTTGGTTCGTTGGTCAGGGTGTCGACTATGTCGAGGCCGGCTTGTGGGCCTTCGGCCATGGAGATGGCTACGGCTCGGTTGAGTTCGACGATGGGGGATGGGGTGGTTTGGGCGAGGGTGGCGTAGAGGGAGGCAATGCGCGGCCAGTCGGTGGCTTCGGGGGTGGCGGCTCGGGCGTGGCAGGCGGCTATGGCGGCTTGGAGGGTGTAAGGGCCGGGGGTTGGGGTTAGCTGCTCGGCGAGTTCTAAGGCGGCGAGGCCTCGGCGGATGAGGAGTTGGTCCCAGTGGGCGCGGTTTTGATCGAGGAGGAGGATGGGTTCGCCTTCGGCGTTAACGCGGGCTTTGGCGCGAGAGGCTTGGATTTCCATCAAGGCCACTAGGCCGTGGGCTTCGGGTTCGTTGGGGACGAGGTTGGCGAGGATGCGGCCGAGGCGGAGGGCTTCCTCGCAGAGGGTGGGGCGGAGCCAGTCTTCGCCGGCGGTGGCGGAGTAGCCTTCGTTGAAGATCAGGTAGATGACCTTCAATACGGAGTCGAGGCGGGCATCGAGCTCGGGGCCGCGGGGGACTTCGAAGGGGATGCGGGATTCGGTGAGGGTGCGTTTGGCGCGGACGATGCGCTGGGCGATGGTGGGTTCGGGGAGGAGGAAGGCACGGGCGATCTCGTCGGTGGCGAGGCCGCCGAGCATGCGGAGGGTGAGAGCGAGCTGGGCTTCGGTAGAGAGGATAGGGTGGCAGGCGATGAAGATGAGGCGTAGGAGATCGTCACCGACTTTGTCGTCGATTGCGGTGACGTAATCGGGCACGGCCTGCTCCTTTTCTGCGAACTCGGGGGCAAGTTCGGCGAGTTTTGTTTTGAGGCGGGTGTTGCGGCGGAGGTGGTCGATGGCGCGGTGTTTTGCGGTGGCCATGAGCCATGCGCCGGGGTTGTCGGGGATGCCGGACTGAGGCCACTGCTCGAGTGCGGCGACGAGGGCGTCCTGGGCGAGGTCTTCGGCGCGGGCGATGTCGCGGACGAGGCGAGTGAGGCCGGCGATGAGGCGCGCGGACTCGATGCGCCAAACGGCTTCGATGGTGCGGTGTGGGATCGGTAGCGGACACTGCTACCGATCACACCAGTTTTGGATACGTCAGTGCAAGTGGGGCTATCTCTTTGCTGCCTGAGCTGCCAGTTGAGCGCGGAGGTTTTTTTCCTGCTGAATACCTTCTTCGGAAAAGGCATATGCGAAGTCTTCTGGCTCGAAGACCTGGCGGATCTCGACTTCGCCTTCGCCAGTGGGGCTGCAGTTGGGGACGCGCTTGGCCCACTCAATGGCCTCTTCGAGGGATTTGACCTGCCAGAGATAAAAGCCGGCGATGAGTTCCTTGCTCTCGGCGAAGGGACCGTCAATGACGGTGCGGTTCTTGCCGGAGAAGTGAACGCGAGCGCCTTTGGAAGAGGGGTGGAGGCCTTCGTAGGCTAGCACGACTCCGGCTTCTACGAGCTCATCGGTGAACTTGTTCATGTCGGCAATGGCCTGCGGGTCGGGGAGTGCACCTTTTTCTGAGTCTGCGTTTGCTTTGAAGATGACCATGAATCTCATTTTTTTTGTCCTTTGCGTTGATGTGGGTAGATCGGCCTATTGCTGCGGCACGGGAGAGTCGTCGTAGACCTGACGGAGTTCGACTTCGCCGTCGCCTGCGAGGTTCATGAACTTCTTGGTGAAGTCGACGGCTTCTTGTTTGGAGTTTGTCTTGATGAGAGCGAAGCCTCCGACGAGCTCCTTGGCTTCGGCGAAGGGGCCGTCGGTTACTTTGAATTGGCTGTCGGTCCTACGGACGCGGACGCCGAGTGCGCTGGGCAGACAGCCTTCGGTGGCGAGGAGGATGCCGGACTTGAAGGACTCTTCGATGAGTTTGCCCATCTGGGTCATTTCGCCTTCGTTGGGAGGGGTGCCTTCGGGCTTGGCAGGTTTGTAGAGGCATAGAAACTTCATTGAGATTTCTCCTTGAATTTGGTGGTTCGTTTCGGTTTTGGTCGGACTGAAAGGTCGCTCTGTTGATGCGTCGAATGGGGCTGCGCGAGCTCGACACGGGGCCGGATTTTTCTGATTAATTTTTTGCACTGATCTGGTTGCGGAGACGCTCCTCCCGCTCTTTGAGTTCGGGTGTGAGATTGGCGCCGAAGTCTTCGGGTTCAAAGACCGGGCGAATTTCGACTTCGGCGCCGGGGCCGAAGGGGCTGCGCTTGAGCCATTCGACGGCTTCTTCGATGGAGCGGACCTGCCAGATCCAGAAGCCAGCGACGAGTTCTTTCGTTTCGGCGAAGGGGCCGTCGGTGATGGTGGGCTTGCCTGCGGTGAAGGTGACGCGCTTGCCTGCGGAACTGGGCTTGAGTCCTTCGCCAGCGAGCATTACGCCCGCTTTAACAAGTTCTTCGTTGAACTTGCCCATGTTGCTCAGGAGTTCGGTGCTGGGGAGGATGCCTGCTTCAGATTCTTTGCTTGCTTTGACAAAGACCATGCAACGCATTGGTGTTTCTCCTTTTGTTTTCAGTGGGGAGCCGGGTCTTAAGCTGCTCTCTATTCTGACGTCGAAGAGGGATGGGCTTGATCGACACGGTTTGAAGTTATTTTGATTTTATTTTCGCGGTCCGGGGCTAAAGCCCCTGTGTATGGCTGATTGTTTCGCAGGGCTAAAGCCCTGCGCTAATCCCAAAAGCAAGAAGCAAGAAGCAAGAAGCAGATCCCTTCGGGGATGACAGCCAGAAAGGCAAAGGCAGGTCCCCTTTGGCGCTCTGGCGGGAAAGGAAGGTACACTCGATGCATCGCCGTGAATTGTTGTGGGTCGCGGGAAATTTTCTGGATGGAGTAAGAGTATGTCTTTGATCAATTCTGGGAATGCTGGTTTCTGGAGCCGTTTCGAGGAGCGCGTTGCGCCGTACAACCTGTTGCAGCACCCGTTCTATCAGGCGTGGTCGAAGGGTGAGCTGACGCGCGAGGACCTGCGGGAGTATGCGGCGGAGTACTGGCACCATGTGTCGGCGTTTCCGACTTATTTGAGTGCGCTGCATTCGCGGCTGCCTGATTCCGAGATGCGGCGTGAGGTTCTGCGGAACCTGGCTGAAGAGGAGGGCGTGGATTCGGCGATGGCTCGTCCGCATAGCGATCTTTGGATGGACTTCGCCGCTGGTATGGGGGCGACGCGTGATGAAGTGGAAGGGCGCGCGGTGCAGCCGGAGATGAAGGCGTTGATGGCGACGTTCCGCGAGTTGATGCAGGAGGAGAGGGCTTCGTCGGCGATGGCGGCGTTGTATGCGTACGAGTCGAAGGTGCCGGCGATCGCGCGGACGAAAGCTGAAGGTTTGGCGGCGCACTATGGGATTGAGGGCAAGGGGACTGAGGGCGCGGCGGCGAAGTATTTCACGCTGCACCAGACGGCGGATGTTGCGCATGCGAGTGTGTGGCGGGAGCTGATTGATAAGGAGCTGGCTGCTTCGCCTGAGGCTGAGGAGGCGGCGCTGGCTGCGGGCGAGCGTGCGGCGAAGGCGCTTTGGGTTGCTCTGGATGGCGTGGAGCGGCAGCGGACGGCAGTCAACTAACCTGTTGATCGTGCCGCTGCGAACAAAATGCGGGGGTTCTTCGCTCCGCTCAGAATGACAACCTTTATTGCTGTTCTTGTGATGCGAGAGCAATGAGGGTGTTTAGTAGTAGGAAGAGGCGCTGGGCGAGGAATCGCCTGGCCCTTTTTCTTTGTGAGCGATGGTGCGGATGGGCGGATTTCTGGGGGGCTGCTGATGCCAGTGATTGACCTGCCTGAGGGCCTGGGCGAGGGTGTTGACGATGAGAGTGGGCTTTCCGTTACCGAAGCGCTCGATGGTGAGGTCGGGGGTCTGTTCGGGATCGTCGGGCGTGTTCCAGAGACCGATGACGATGCGGTTGTGGGGGAGGTGGGCGCGGACGCGCTGACAGATGGACCGGGCCTGGGAGAAGGCGAAGGGGGGCAGCGCGGAGATGAAGATGACGGTGTTGGGCTCGTTGGCGAGTGAATCGAGGATTTCGCCGGAGACCGAAGCGCTTGGCAGATGAAGGGTCTGGTGGTCGGCGCGCTCCATGACCTGGACGAGCATGTGGGTGGTGAGTTCGTCGGCCTGATCGCTGGCGGAGATGCAGACGACGGCGAAGTCGCTGCGGCGAGGGCGGACCGGCAGGGGCGGAGGGGCGTCGGGGTTTACTTTGGGCTGGTAGTCGGTGAGCTCGGCGATTAGTTCGCCGATGGTGAGGAAGAAGAAGTTGCAGCGAACGTCGTCGAGGCTGCCCTGGTGGCGATCGTGCTCGACGAGAGCAAGGGCGGGGATGAGGACGGAGTCGTAGAGCTCGACGAGGGGTTTGCCCTGGAGGAAGCGGTTGGCGACGGCGCGGGCTTCATGCTGGTCCATGGCGAGGAGGCGCTCGTAGAAGAGGGCTTCGGTGGAGAGCTCGGCGTCGGTGCCGAGGAGGGTGTGGAGGAAGGAGAGCTGGGGAACGTAGCGCCCCATGACGACGATGCAGACGGTGAGCGGGGTGGAGAGGATGAGGCCGGGCCATCCCCAGAGGAGGGTCCAGAAGATTGCCATGGCGAGAAGTGCGAGGGAGGAGATGCCGGTGCGGGAGCTGAAGAGCCAGGGTTCGACGAAGTTGGTGGCAGTGAGCTCGAGTGTGAGGAAGAGGCCGAGGATGAGCAGCGGTTGAACCCAGGAGGAGAAGACGGCGACCGAGACGATGAGCGGCAGGACGAGGCTGGTGGCAGTGCCGACGTAGGGGACGATGCGGAGGATTGCGGCGAGAGCTCCCCAGAGGGTGGCGTTGGGCACGCCGATGAGAAAGAGTCCGAAGCCGAAGCAGGTTCCGTAGGCGGCGTTGACGGCTGCCTGAAAGAGGAGGTATTGGCTGATGCGCGTGGCGGCATCCTCCAAGGCCTGGGTCATGATTCGGATGCGGCCCATGCCGGCGAGCAGAAGGATGCGATAGCGCAGGTCTTCGCGCTTCATGAGGAGGTAGATGGTGAAGACGATGACGACACCGAATGTTCCGATGGGCCGGAGGAAGCGCATGAGGAGTTCGGTGGTGGATTCGAGCTGAGTTCGGCTGGGGTCGACGACGCGGACGGGCTGAACGTGCGTGGGAGACTGCTGGGTGTCGGAGGCAACATTGCCGGCGGTGGTGGCGAGGTCTCCGCTGATGTCATCGATGGCGATGAGGGCTTTTTCGAGGGACTGTTCGGCGGGGGAGTGGACGGAGGCGACTCTCTGCTGAATGTTGAGACGATAGGCGGGCATGCTGCGGGCGACGTTGAGGAGCTGACGGGCGACGACGTATCCGACTCCGCAGATGAGGATAAGGGCGAGGATGCCGGTGATTGCGACGGCGAGGACGCGAGGAACGCGCCGAGACTCCAGGCGGCCGACGGCAGGGGCGAGCAGGAAGGCGAGCGTGAGAGCGAAGGCGAGGGGAATGAGAAGATCGCGGGCGAAGAAGAGAATCAGGACGGTGACTACGAGCGCGAGGAAGGGCCCCATCCTGGAAAACTCGCTACTTCGAGTGGAAGACATACGACCTCGCGGAGCCTGGTGAATAAAGTGGCTTGTTCGGGCAAGAATACATCAAGGCCAAGGTGTTTGACGGATGACGCGGTACGACCGCCGATAGAGCCGGCTCGGGCGCGCGGCGATTGGGCAGCCCTGAGTTCCGCGGTTTGGGACGCGCCTCAGACTGCCGATCGGCGATGCAGAAGTTCGCGGTGGCTAGAAGTGGCGCGAGATGGTGGCGATGACGGTGTAGTCGGCGAAGAAGGCGTCTCCATTTTTCGTGTTGTTTTCGAGCTCGGGGACGCTGGGCGGGCGGTTGCGATAGAGAGCCCAGGGACCATTGACTGAGATGATGGTGCGGTGAAAGTCGTACATGACGCCGGGATCGAGTGAGACGATGGTGCCGGGGCGGCGGAAGCCGTCGCTGTTGCCGATGAGATCGCGCACGGGAACGCCTTCGCCGCGAACGCCGAGGCTCAACATGAGGCCGCGCACCTTCGGCACGATTTGAGAGACGCCGGTGCGGTAGAGATATTGATCGGTAACGGAGAAGATGCTTTGTCCGGGCTGAGAGCGGAAGGTGGCGATGGCGTTGGTGTTCGATGGATTGAAGAGGTAGAGTCCCTGAGCGTAGAGGCTGGAGCCGCGGTGCCCAAGGGGCTTATAGGCCTGCGAACCGAGGACGAATCCCCATCCGCCGTCGCCTGGCTGCATGGATTGGTCGGCTGTGGCTTTGACGATCTTTCCTTTATAGAGAGCCGAGCCGGTGGCGCCATCGATCCCTGATGGGATTTTGAGCGAGACGTTGACGGCGATGTTTCCGCCGCTTTCGCTTGGTGGCCGGATGATCCACGATTGAGCGCCGATGGTCATGTCACCGACGCCGCTGACCTGAAAGATGCCGGAGGGGGGATAGAGCTGATTACGACTGCCGTCGTATACGGGAACATCGGCGATGAGGCTCCAACGCGGGGAGAGGCGATATTCGAGGCCGATATTGAAGATGTTCTGGTGGTTTCTGGTAGCGTTGGCGCGGGGGATCTCTTCGTCGCCGACGAAGTACTTGTTTGAGTTGAACACGCGGTAGCCAACGGCGACAGTGAGATTGTGGATGGAGAAGCGGCCTGGAGCGGCTGGCGTGTCGAAGGTGATGAGTTGACCCATGACGCGCTGGTTGGCGTGGGCGGCGACGCACCCCTGAGCGAAGGCGCTGCTGGTAGGAAAGGCTCGTGGCTGCGAGGGTAATCAGGAGGAAGAAACGGATTCTGAATGTCATTTGCGCGCTCGCTGTACTGGTCTCGAAAAAAATCAACTTTGGTTACAGAAAGAAAGGGTTGAAGATTGCGCGATCACTTTACTCTGGAGACCCAGCGATGAACATTGGTCAAAAGGTGGAGATTTTTCCCCAACCCCTTGTGTCTGGCGGTGGGAGAGAGCGTAGGCTGGAGACCGACCCTGGAGAATTTCGATGGCTTTGACACAGTTGCCGGAAGCGAAAGAACGGCTTGCTCTTGGACAGGAACGGCGCAAACAGATGCGGCGGGTGGATCACCGGATATGGAAGGCAAAGGATAGGCGCGAGAGCCCGCTGGCGCTGCTGGCGGCTTCGACACGAGGGCGGGTTCCGTCGCTGGTGGCGCTGAAGAATCAGCTGATGGCGGATTCGCCGTTTGCGTATTTTCGCGGGGCGGTGCCGGTGATGGCGTATGACCTGTCGCTGATCGCGAATACGGGAATTCGCAACCAACTCTGCGGCGATGCGCACGTGCGGAACCTGGGTGCTTTTGCGGCACAGGATGGGCGGTTGGTCTTCGACGTCAACGACTTTGACGAGACGATTGTGGGGCCGTTTGAGTGGGATGTGAAGCGGATGGCGACCAGCCTGGTGCTGGCGGGGCGCGGGGCCGGGGCAAAGAGTCTGGATTGCCGCGAGGCGGCGACAGTGTTTCTGGCGAGCTATCGCACGACGATGGCGATGTTCGCTCGGATGCCGGTGCTAGAGGTGGCGCGGTTCCAGGTGCATCGTCTGCAGAGGGTGGGGACCGTTGCAGGAATTCTGCAGATAGCGGAACGGGCAACACCGATGCATACGTTGTTGACGCTGACCGAGGTCGAGGGCGGAGAGCAGGTAGTGGCGACACAGCGTGTGAAGAAGGACGCGAAGAAGTTGGCTGAGGCGAAGGGAGTGAAGCCGCAGGCCGTGGATACGGCGAAGCGTGTGTTCAAGACACTGCCGCCACGGTTGACGCGCGTGAAGGGAGAGGTTGCTGCGCAGGTGCTGGGCTCGCTGACAAAGTATGCAGAGAGTCTGCTGCCGGAGCGGCGGCACTTTCTGGCGCAGTACCGACCGGTGGATGTGGCGTTCAAGGTGGTGGGGACGGGGTCGGTTGGATTGCGCGATTACTGCATTTTGATGGAGGGCAACGGGGCAAAGGATCCGCTGTTTCTGCAGCTCAAGGAAGAGGTTGCGTCGGGGTATGCGCCGTATGTCGAGGCGAAGGGCCGGAAAGAACGAAAGCATGAAGGGCGGCGGGTGGTTGAGGGAGAACGCGCGATGCAGGTGGTGTCCGATCCGTTTCTGGGATGGACGACGATGGAGGGACGAGACTATCTGGTGCGGCAGTTGAATGACCACAAGGCTTCGATTCAGCTGGAGAGTTTGAAGGCCGCCGCGTTGCTGGAGTATGCGGCGGTGTGTGGCGAGATGCTGGCGCGGGGCCATGCGCGGGCGGGAGATTGCTCGATGATCGCGGGGTATCTGGGGAGGTCGACGCGGTTTGATGATGCGGTGGCGACGTTTGCGGAGACTTACGCCGACCAGACTGAGGTGGATTGGAAGCAGCTGGTGGGTTCGTTGAAGAAGACGGGGAAGAAGCCGGTGAAACAGCCGACGAAGTGAAGCTCCTGTTCACGCCATTGAATAATTTTCTTGTGCCGCTAGCAGTTTTGCCAGATGTGTCAGGGCGATGGAGTCCTTATCCTCACCGCACTACGTGTTGGAGGTAGCAACCCGTTGTGCGCTGATGTCGGGTTTACAAGTGTGCTATCCGTTCAGAGTTCGGCTACTCACGAAGGAACGGGCCTTTTCTCTGATTCGTAGTGGAAATCGAGGCTAAGGCTAATGAACGGCACGAAGAAGGTAGTTTTGGTCATTCTGGCCCTTCTTGTTGTTTCCGGATTGGCCACATCGCGCGCCTCAGCACAGGCAAAGAAGCCGAACATTCTTGTCATCTTCGGTGATGATGTGGGGTACTGGAACGTCAGCGCCTACAACCAGGGCATGATCGGGTATAAGACTCCCAATATCGACAGGATTGCGAAAGAGGGTGCGCTGTTCACGAACTACTATGGCCAGCAGAGTTGCACTGCCGGACGCGCGGCATTTATTACCGGCCAGAGCCCGATTCGCACGGGTCTGACGAAGGTCGGACTACCCGGCTCGCCCATCGGTCTTCAGAAGCAGGACCCAACGCTGGCCGAACTGCTCAAGCCGCTTGGCTACATGACCTTTCAGAACGGCAAAAACCATTTTGGCGACCGCGACGAGTTTCTGCCTACCGTGCACGGGTTCGATGAGTTCTTTGGCAACCTCTATCACCTGAACACCCAGGAGGAACCGGAGAACGTCGATTATCCCAAGAACCCCGGTTTCCTCACCAGCTTTGGACCACGCGGTGTGCTGAAGTGCAAAGCGACGACAACCGAAAATACAACGCCTGACCCGCGCTTCGGGCCGTGGGGAAAGCAGGTCTGCGAGGACACCGGGCCGCTCACGATTAAAAGGATGGAGACAGTCGACGAGGAGTTTCTTGCCGCAACGCTCGACGACATGGACAGCTCCGTCAAGGCGGGCAAACCGTTCTTCATCTGGCACAACACAACACGCATGCACATCTGGACGCATTTGTCGCCGAAGTATCAGGCTATGATCCCCAAGTACGGCCTCTATGGCGCCGGTATGCAGCAGCTTGACGACAATGTCGGAGTTCTGCTGAAGAAGCTCGACGACCTGGGCATCGCGGACAACACGATCGTCATCTTCAGCAGCGACAACGGCGCCGAGGTGATGAGCTGGCCTGATGGTGGAACCACACCGTTTCGCGGCGAGAAGAACACCAACTGGGAGGGTGGTTACCGTGTACCGATGATGGTTCGCTGGCCGGGAGTGATCAAGCCCGGAACGACGGTAGGCGATGTGCTTGCGCATGAGGACTGGGTCCCGACGCTGGTCGCCGCGGCCGGCGTACCCGATCTGAAGGAGAAGTTGCTGACCGGCTATAAGGCCGGGGACTCAACCTACAAAGTCCATCTCGATGGCTACAACCTGATGCCCTTTTTCAAGGGCGAAACGGAGGACGGACCCCGAAAGGAGTTCCTCTACTGGACCGACGACGGCGAACTTGCCGGTCTTCGTTATGCCAAATGGAAGCTTATTTTCATGGAACAGCGCGCTCACGGATTTGAGGTGTGGGAAGAGCCGTTTTATACGCTGCGAGTGCCCAAGCTGGTGGACCTGCAAGCCGATCCCTTCGAACGGGCTCCTGAGGAAGGGATCGACTATGATCACTGGAGAATCGACCGCGTCTACATGATCCTCCCCGGTGTGGGCTTTGTCGCAGACTGGTTGAAGTCCTTCCAGCAGTTTCCGCCCCGACAGGTACCGGCGAGCTTCAATCTTAACGAGGTCATGGAGAAGATGAAGACGTCCACGGCCAACGCCAACAACTAGCGCGAGCAAAGAGCCACGCCGCGAACTCGGATTGCGCATCGAGTTCGCGGTGATTGCGTTGAGGCGATTCTGCATCGCCGTTATCTTGAGAGCCTATTTCCTGCTAGTTTGCGGAAGGCTTCTCTACGTGATCGATGGCGATCACGTCTACGGCGGTCTTTTGTGCATCGAGCTTCAGGCCGAGTTGCTCCTGAATGGCAGCGAACAGATTCGGCGCAGAGTCGGACGTTTCGGTTTGGGGCAGCTTCGGCGGATGCCCGTTGAACTCCGAATCATCTGGCGTGAAGGTCACGTTGTAATCAAACCTTCCTGCGATTCCAGTGCGATCGACAACGGGACGGTCGAGGACGAGCATCTGTAGAAAGCTCGTGAAGTCCGCGAGTCGTGCGTTTGCCATGACCATCGTCAATCCCGTGGGACCAGGACGCATGCCCATGCCGGGCAGCGATCCTTTCAGCTGGGTCGGGGTGAGCTTCTGTCCGTTCTTCCCCACGGTGAGGACGTAGGCGGAGAGCTCGCGCTGGTCGTGATGGAACTTCAGGTTGAATCGCGATGCCAGCAGCTTTTGCACCATGAGCCTTAGCTGTTGGACGTTGGGCGCACCCTCCTGGTCGGGCACTGCAGCGATGTCGTACCGATCCTTCTCCAGCCAGTCCGGTCCACCGACGATCTGTTTCATCTGCACCTCGTAAGCAAAGCCGATGAGGTCGGCAAGCGACGAGTTGCGGGTTGCAAAGTTTCGCCCATTCATCGTGAGGCCCTGGAGGCCCGACGCGCCGGAGTCGTTGGGCTTGATGGTGGCCACGTCAAACGATGGGTCCGCATCTTCTTTCATCGGCTTTGGCGGCGGCTTGATGGCAGGAATCTCCCATGCGGTCTCCTTGGTTGCGCGGACGAAGGTGAGCGGGACCGGATTAGGGCCCTGAGTCCAGTTGCCGGCGATCGAATTGCCATCCGCGCTAACGGTTCCCTGATAAGTTCCGCCGATCAGGTCGACTGAAAATTTGAGTGCCGAACCATCGAGGGCGACGGAGGAGGCGTTGATGGGCTGTCCTCCCTGGTCGATGCTGTACATCTTTCCGCTCCACCCCTTGTCAGTCTTCGCGATCTGGAGGATGAGTCGGAGCGATCTGCCGGCCTGCAGGGTTCCCTGCCAGTCGCCGGAGATGTCTCCCTTTGCGTGGGTTTCCTGGGCGGGTGCCGGTGTTGCAGCTGGAGGTGACGGTGACGTTTGGGCGTTAGCTGGTGTTAGACAGAAGTGGGATCCCAGGAACGTTACACACGTTAGCGCAGATATCGCCCGTAATACTGATTTCGCAGTCATTGGTTGTTCCGTGTTCTTGAGGATCTGGTTCGGCAGGTAATTGTTTATAACGATTGCCAACTGCAATTACAAGGACCTCTTCAGGTTGGTTGGGTGAGTCGTTTGCTAGCACTTTTGCTAATTGCCGGTGTTTTGACCAGCAGTCTATGCTTGCGCACGGCGGTAGCAGAGAGGCGGGTGCGGACGACTTGCATGCGGCAGTTCTTCCACGCCAGAGACCGGCAGCTTGAATATGGTTTCAGGTTGTTTGCCGGCGCATTCAAACGAGCCAATTAGACTTTTCCCGAGACCTATTTGAATGCAGGCGACTATGAAACTCGCATTGTCGATGGCGATTGTGGCATGTTGCCTGCGTGGACTCGATGCTCAGGATCTTGCACCCCGTGCGTACATTATCACTCCGTTGCATTCGAATGCGGTCACGGTGGCATGGACCTTTTATGACGGGAGCATTAACTTCAACGGGTCGCTCCCCGTTTCGGACGCTACCGGTCGGTATAACGTACCGATCGTCAGCCTCTACCACTCCTTCGATTTTTTTGGCCACTCTGCCAATATCGTCGCCGCGTTCCCTTACGGAGTAGGGAACTTCCGAGGGACGGTAGACGGCGCAGGCGCAAACCTCTATCGCTCTGGTCTTACGGATTCCGTCTATCGTCTCTCGGTCAACCTGAAAGGCGGTGGGGCGATGCCGGTACAGGAGTACCTGAAGTGGAAGCAGAGTGTCCTGTTGGGCGTCAGTCTCAAAGTGATCGCGCCGACGGGGCAATACGATCCAACCAAGTTGATCAACTGGGGTACCAACCGGTGGTCCTTCAAACCAGAGTTTGGTTACTCGCGACGGCGGGGGAAATGGCTGCTCGACGGGTATGCGGGAGCGTGGTTTTTTACTGCGAATAATGATTTTTTCTCGCGCAACAGCTTCTATGCGGGCACCAGATCGCAATCACAGGCTCCCATTGTTTCCTTTGAGGGACACCTGGGCTACGACGTAAAGCCGCGGCTTTGGCTTTCGCTTGATGGCAACTTCTGGTTTGGCGGCAAGACAACTGTGAACGGAGTAGAAAATTCATTGAGCGAGCAGACGAACTCCCGCCTGGGAGGCACGGTCTCTGTTCCTATTTCCAAACACCAGTCTCTGAAATTTAGCTACGACAACGGCACCTATATTCGATTCGGCGGCAACTATCAGAGTGTCTCGGCCGCGTGGCAGTATTCCTGGCTTGGCAATCCCAAGTAACGGACTGCGTTGAACCGGTGCCTCAGACGGCGACTTGAGGTTGTCTTGTGACGCGCTGCGTAAGAAGGAGTGCGATGAGGAGCATGGTGGCGGCGGTGTAGAAGGGAGTGCCGGGGATGTGGATACCAGAGCTGATGGATCTGCTGAAGATGTAGGTGAAGAAGCCGGGGCCGACCAGTCCGGCGATGCCGCGGAGGCTGTTGATGGCTCCCTGGAGCTGACCTTGTTCGGAGGGGCTGGTCTTGCGGGAGAGGAGGCTTTGGGCGGCCGGCCAGGTGAAGGACATCATGTTGAGCAGGGGGATGCCGGACCAGAAGAGGACGCCAGTTTTTGAGAGGCCGAAGAAGGTGTAGCCGAGGGCTCCGCCGATGAGGCCGATCGTCATGGCTCCGCGTTCGCCGAGTTTGGCGACGACGGGTTTGACGAGAAGGGCTCCGTAGATGATGGTGCAGATTCCGATGGTGGCGAGAGAGTAGCCCACAGTGCCGACAGTCCAGTGGTAGCGGTAGCCGGCGTAGATGACGTAGACGTTCATGAGAGATTGCTGGGCGATGTAGCCGAGGAGAAGGATGGTGGCGATGGCGATCATGCCGGCGTGGTGGCGGAAAAGCGAGACGGAGCCGACGGGGTTGGCGCGGGCCCAGGAGAACGCGCTGCGGTGATCTTTGGAGAGGGATTCTGGCAGGACGAAGAGCCCGTAGAGGCCGTTGAGGAGGCTGAGGCCGCCGGCAACCCAGAAAGGCAGGCGGGGGTTGATATTGCCGAGGAGGCCGCCGACTGCGGGGCCGAGGATGAAACCGACACCGAACGCGGCGTTGAGCATGCCGAAGGCGGCGGCGCGGCGCTCGCGCGGAGTGACGTCGGCCATATAGGCCATGGCGGTCGGGATGCTGGAGGAGGTGAGGCCGGAGATGACGCGGCCAAGGAAGAGCCAGTTCAGCGCGGGAGCCCAGGCCATGAGTAGGTAGTCGAGGCCGAGGCCGAAGTTGGAGAGCAGGACGACGGGGCGGCGGCCATAACGGTCGGAGAGCGAGCCGATGATCGGCGAGCAGAAGAACTGCATGACGGCGAAGACGGTTCCGAAGAGGCCGAGCATCTTGGCGGCAGAGGAGGTATCGCCGTGCAGGAAGCCTTCGATGAGGCGGGGAAGGACGGGGGCGATCATGCCCAGGGCGAGCATGTCGAGCGTGACGGTGAAGAAAATAAAGGTGGCTGCGGCGCGGCGGCCTTTGGGGGGATGGGGGGTGAGGGCCTGGTCAAGACCGACGAGTTCGGGCTCGGTGAGCAGCGGGTTGGGCGCGGCAACCGTCTGGGGCGTGTTTTGGGTCGAATCCGGCATGTTTGTGGTGGTTGCGAGGGGCGATTGAGCGCTAGTTTACGTGAGTTTTATGGTGGATTCTTGGAGATTTCGGCGTTAATTTATCTTGTGCTGAGTCCTTACGCGATAGCGTACGTCTGAACTAGAGGGCGCCGAAATTGGCCGCAGATTTCGCGCGGTCGTGTTCTACTGCAGACGCAAGATTGGATCGATTTCCTGGGCTGGGGTAAAAGCTTTGATGGGTGTTGGAAGAAGTTCGTTGTTGTTAGTCGGACTGCTGGCGGTCGGTGCGGTGCGTGCCCAGAGTGCGGACGTTGCGCGAACTTCGGATGCTGCGCGGCGGATTGTGGATACGATGCTAACGCATGAGGGCGATCCGGCGGAACATCGCCTCAAGTACATGTATCTTTCGGAGGAGCGGTCGGAAAGAACGGGCGGCCATCTATGGACAGAGCGTGTGGTCGAGACTGAAAAGGGAAAGGTACGGCTGCTGCTGGCCGAGGATGGAAAGCCGTTGAGCGCAGAGCGGCAGGCGGCTGAGAGAGCCAGGCTGGCGGATATTGTTGCGCATCCCGATGCGTTTCAAAAGCGCGAACAGGCGATGAAAAACGATGAGCAACACGCCGAACAGATGCTGGCGCTGCTGCATAAAGCGTTTCTGTTCGAGGAGCCGCGCCCGGAGGGTAGCGATCTGCGGATTGGGTTTAGGCCGGATCCGGCGTATCAACCCAAGACGATGGAGGAGAAGGTCCTGCATTCCATGTCGGGTGCGGTGCTGGTTGATGAACGGACGAAGCAGCTTCACCGGATTGAAGGGAAGGTTCCCACGGACGTGAGCCTGGGATATGGCCTGCTGGGAACGATTCACGCCGGCAGCAGCTTCAGCACCGAGCACGAGATGGAACAGGGTGGCGAGTGGAAGGATGCGCTGGTCAATACGGCGATCGAAGGCAAGGCGATGCTCTTTAAGGAGATTGGCCGGAACGAACACGTCGTGCATAGCGAATTCAAACGGATGTCCGACAACATCAGCGTGGCGGATGCGGTGGCGTTGCTGACGCGGTAAATCGGTCTGCTAGACTGCCTCTCATGCGATATCACAACTTGCGTGCTGGACTTTGTCTGCTGACTTTGTGTGCTTCAACAACGTTTGGGTTCGGCCAGAAGCGGCCGATGGTGCTCGACGATCTAGCGAAACTGGTGAATGTGGGTGGGCCGCAGGTTTCGCCGGATGGCAAGTGGATCGCGTATACGGTCTCGCATGTGGATGTGACCGAGGATAAGAATGTCTCCGAGCTTTGGATGGTGAGTTGGGACGGCACGCAGGATATTCAACTGACCTATGGGCCGGAGGGTGTGGGGTCGCCGCGGTGGAGTCCGGATGGCAAGTGGCTGGCGTTTACGTCGTCGCGGCCGGGCAAGGCGAAGGGATCGCAGGTGTGGCTGCTGGACCGGCGCGGAGGCGAGGCGCAGCAGTTGACCGACGTGAAGGAGGATCTGACGGATTATCGCTGGTCGCCGGACTCGAAGCAGTTGCTGCTGACGCTGAAGGCGAAGGATGAACCTGAGGCGAAAGAGGGCGCAAAGCCTGCTCCGCCGAAGCCGATCGTGATTGACCGGTATCACTTCAAGCAGGACATACAAGGGTATCTCTCCGACAAGCGGGATCATCTGTTTTTATTTGATGTCGCGACGAAGAAGCTAACGCCGCTGCTTGGGGAAGGCAAGGCAGAGGACAGGTTTGACGAGCGGCAGGCGGAGTGGTCGCCTGACGGCAAGTGGATTGCATTCGTGAGTAATCAGGAGGGGCCTGACCCAGACCGAACGAATAACTCGGATGTGTTTGTGGTGGAGGCGAAGAGTGGGGCTGGAACGAATGGCGCGGCCGCTGCGAAGAAGCTGACGAGTTTTACGGGCGTGGATGGCGGGCCGCTGGCGTGGAGTCCGGATAGTACGACGATTGCTTATCGGCAGGGCGTTTCGCCGAAGTACTCGATCTATGACATGCAGCGGCTGGCGGTGGTGCCGCCTGCGGGTGGTGCGCCGGAGGTTGTGGCGGCGACTGCGGAGATGGGGACGGGGGCTCCGGTGTTTGCAGCCGATGGGAAGTCGTTGCTGACGACGATTGGCGAGGACCGGGTTGATTATGTGGCCGAGGTTCCGCTGAAGGGCAAAGGAGTGCAGCGGTTGACTGCGGACAAAGGTACGGCCGCGACGCTGACGGCGGCCGGCGGCCACGTTGCTGTGGTGTGGACCACGGATGTGCAGGCTCCGGAGATTTATGCGCTCGAAGGCCCCTCGAATAACAAGACGCTGCGTAAGCTGACTTGTCATAACGATGCGTTGATGGCGCAGTTGAATCTGGTCGCGGCCGAGGATCTGTCGGCGAAGGCTTCGGACGGAAGTGAAGTGCACAGTTTGCTGACGATGCCGGTGGGCTATGTGGCGGGGACGAAGGCTCCGATGCTGCTGTGGATTCATGGTGGGCCGACGGCGCAGGACTCGCATCGGTTTGCGCCGGACCGGCAGTTGCTGGCGGCGCATGGGTTTGCGGTGCTGCAGGTGAATTATCGCGGGAGCACGGGGCGTGGGCATGACTACAGCTACGCGATCAATGCGGACTGGGGCGATAAGGAGGTCAAGGATCTGTTAGGGGCGGTCGATGGGGCGGTGGCTACGGGCAAGATCGATCCTGAACGGATGGGCGTGGGTGGATGGAGTTACGGCGGGATTTTGACCGACTACACGATTGCTTCGACGACGCGATTCAAGGCGGCTTCGAGTGGAGCGGGGACGGCGAACCTGCTGGGGATGTACGGGGTCGATCAGTACATTCTGCAATACGACAACGAGCTGCAGCCGCCCTGGAAGAATGTCGAACCATACTTGAAGCTTTCGTATCCGTTTCTGCATGCGGACAAGATCAAGACGCCGACGATGTTCATGGGAGGAGAGAAAGACTTCAACGTGACGCTGGTCGGCGGAGAGCAGATGTATCAGGCGCTGAAGAGTGTGGGGACGACGGCGGAGCTAGTCGTGTATCCGGGGCAGTTTCATGGATTCACGCGGCCGAGTTTTATCAAGGACCGGTATCAGCGATGGTTTGACTGGTATGACAAATATCTGGGGATGCCTCCGGCTAAGCCTGCTGCGGAGAAGAAGGCGGAGTAGGGCTTTCGAAGATTCGTCGACTAGGCGATGACTTCGAAGGGGCGCATCATGTCGTTGGATTCGTGCTCGAGGATATGGCAGTGGTAAAGGTATTTGCCGGTGAAGCCTTCGAAGCGGACGATGATGCGGGTCACCGTGCCGGGAGGGCACTGGACGGTGTCCTTCCAGCCTAGTTCGTTGGGTTCGGGTGGGACGGCAGGGGCGGTGTAGGTAGGCTTTTGATTCTGTCGGTAGACGCTGGTGTAGAAGGGGCGGCGGTCGAGGATCTGGAAACGCACGAGATGGAGATGCATGGGGTGAGTGTCTTCGGTGAGGTTGAGGAACTCCCATATTTCGGTGGAGTTGAGTTTGGGAGTTTCGGTGACAGGTTCGTGCCAGCGCTTACGGTTGATGAGCATGATCATGGGACGCTCGACGGTGTCCTTGTACTCATAGAGGACAAGTGTGCGAGTGGTGGTGGCGGCGGACTCGGGGATGCGTTCGATAGTTCGGAGCGTTTTGGGGACGGAGGTCAGGGTGACGGGAGCGGCGGTCTGTTTACCTACGCGGAATTCGAGGATGTCGAAGGCTGAGGTGCGGAGGTGGAGCGTCTGGCCGGCCAGTTGGCTGAAGTCGATGAGGATGTCGGCGCGTTCGGCGCAGGCGAGGACGAGGCGCTTGAGATCGACGGGCGAGGGGAGGAGGCCCTGGTCGCTGCCGATCTGAGTCAGCGGTTGTCCGTTGGAGAGTGAGAGCAGGAAAAAGCGGCTGTTGGCGGTGTTGAGGAGGCGGAAGCGGTAGAGTCGCGGCTCGACTTCAAAGTAAGGACGGATTTTGCCGTTAATAAGGATGCCGTCAGCACTGAACTCCGGAATCCACGGGTTCTCGGGATCGCCGGAGACGTCGTAGAACATCTGGCCGTCCAGGCCGAAGTTGCGATCGTAGAAGATGAGCGGCACTTCGTACTTGCCGCTGGGCAGGTGAAGGGAGTCCTCTACGTGATCGCGGATCAGGAACATGCCGAAGAGGCCGGCGTAGCTGTTGAGGCGGGTGAGGCCCATGGCGTGGTCGTGGTACCAGAGCGCAGTGGCGTCCTGTTGGAGAGGGTAGGTGCAGGTGCGGGAGTGGCCGGGGGTGAACCAATCCTCGGGATAGCCGTCATCTTTGGAGGCGGTTTTGGCGCCGTGGAGGTGGGTGGTGGTGCGGACGTCGGGCACGTCGTGGCCGCAGCCGTGGAGGGAGTGGTCGATGGGAAGGAAATGTTTGGTAGGCAGGTTGTTGACCCAGCGGATCTGAATAGGTTCGCCTGAGCGTGCTTCAATGAGCGGGGCAAGTGCGTTGGGACCGTAGCTCCACATGCGGGTAGTGGGGACGTCGCGATGAACCTTGGCGTGGATCTCCTGCATGGTGATGGTGAGGGAGCGGTGGCCATTTTGGAGGGTGGGCCGCACGACCTCGGGGAGGGGAAGGGCGTCGACGAAGGGCGGAAGTTCGAGGGTGTGAAGCATCGGGGGGCCGATGCGGGGAGGATTGGGGGTGGGCGCCGCGGGCATCTGCTGGGAGTCATGCATGCCAGCCATGTGCATTGACGCGGAGGAGGATGATTGGGGAAGAGCGCGCTGTGCGCCATAGAGCAGGCTGAGGGCCGAGGCCTGCTGGAGAAACCTGCGTCTTGAGGGCAAGAGAACACTCCGGCGACGCATGGAGGATGCGCCACAAAGAATAAGCACGCATCCCTGGTTGGAGATGCGTGCTTATGACGTTACCGGAGGAATGTAACGGTTACGTGAATCGGCTGGTTAGTTGCCGCTGGTAACGACGCCGGTCGTGGGATTCAACTGGACAACGTTGGGGTTGGGTGGGGCAGCGCCGTTGCTGAAGTCGAACATGTTCATGATCGATCCGGCGATGGTATCGGCAGAACCTCCGCCAATGCGCTGGCCGCTCAGGAAGACATCCTCGATGAAGCGGACGACGGAGGCCTGATCGGTGACGGTGGTGTCGAGGAAGTTCTTCTTGGCCCAGGGTGAGATGACCAGGAAGGGCTGACGGGGACCGTAGCCGCAACGTCCCTGCGCGTGGAGCGTGCCGGCTGCGACGCCGGGCAGTGCGTTCTGAGCTGCTGTTGCGCTGATGCAGACGCCTGCTCCATTGACGAAATCCGCGGTGGTGGCAGAGCCGTTGACCGGGTTATAGACGTGATCGTACCAGCCGTCGGAGTCGTCGTAGGCGATGATGATGGCAGTGCTGGTCCAGAACGAGGACTTCTCGATGGCGTTGACGACGTTGACGACGAACGTCTGTTCATCGAGGGGGTCTGAGTTGGAGGCGTGTGCGTCCTGATAACGGGGAGCCTTCAGGAAGCTGACCGCGGGCATGTTTCCGGCAGCGAGCGCGTCGGTGAAGTCATGGATATCGTACTGGTGGTTCGCAGCATCCTTGGTGCCGATGGCTGCAACCGAGCTTGGCCGGGTGTGGTTCGGGTTGGCGGTGCTGGCGTAGTACTGGAAGGGCTGATGATGCGCCGAGTAGTCGGCCTGCGTACCGGTGTAGGCGGAGACAGTAGATCGCGCACAGCCAGTGGTGCCGTTGGGATTGGTGATCGTGAGGTCGAAGCCACCCTCAAACCATCCCCAGGTGAGGTTGGCGGTATTGAGCAGGTCGCCGATGTTCTTGCCGGACATGTTGATCTGCCCTCCCGCGGAGCAGATGTCGCCGGTGGGGTCGTCGTCGCCGATATCAGTCAGTCCGCCGTAGCCATCGGCCACGACTGCACTGCCGGGATTGACGGTGTTGATGACACCGTTGGTCTGGCCGGAGACGACGTTGATCGCGCCGGGTGTGGACGGGCCAAAGGTGGTGCTGAAGGAGTGGTCGTTCATCGCGTAGTGCTGAGCAAAGTTCCAAAAGGCGGTGACGGTGTTGCCGTCGTAGTAGCCCATGGTGAGGGCCTTGGTGTTGGCATTGCTCTGGGAGGGGGTGCCGGTCGCGGCGTTCTGGGCGGCGGAGTTGGCGTTCCCTACATAGAGAGGAAAGAGATCCATCTTGCCGCCATCGAAGGCCTTTTGCTCGTCCGGATAGTTGTGGTCCTGGCTGGCAGTCCAGGCCTGGGCGCGGGTCAGACGGAAGGGGTTTGACGGAATGGAGCCAATCACGGAGCCGTTGCCGGAGTTGACAGCGCCGTTCGAGGCGAGGTTCGGGTTCTGCGTCAGCAGGCTGGGGTTCGAGACGTAGTTGTTCGGAATCGGCGTTCCTGCCGCTGCGGTGAACACCGGATCGCCGGGAGTGTTGGCGGCGTTGGGATAGGTGCCGAAGTAGTGGTCAAAGGAGATGTTCTCGCCGAAGATGACGACGACGTGCTTAATAGCCTTATCTGCGCTGGTTGGCGTAATGACCACTGGCGGAGTTGTGTTCGAGTTGCCGTTGCCGGGAGGCGTGCTGACTGTGCCCTGACCGCAGCCGCTGAGTATGAGGGTCAAGGACATCGAAAGGGCGAGTAGTTTCCTGATCATTTTTATTGAGGCCTCAGAAATTTGGGAAGATGCGTTGTGCCTTATTGTTAGGCTTCGAGATATGCGGATTTGTGAATCCAAGTTGAACGTCCGATGAATTAATGCGAATGCAACGATCCGAAGTGCTGTTTCGTGCGTCGCAGCTCCGTAGAACTTGGCTACTCATACAATTCAAAGGATGGCATTTTCATTTGAAGTACATACAACGGCGGAGGGTGGCGGCCGAAGGGGACGGTTGACGCTGCCGCATGGGGTGGTGGAGACGCCGGTATTTATGCCGGTGGGCACGGCGGCGTCTGTGAAGGCGGTTCCGCAGGGCATGCTTGAGGAGATCGGCGCCGGGGGCAAAGGGGCGCAGATCATTCTGGCGAATACGTACCATCTTTATCTGCGACCCGGACATGAACTGGTGCGACGAATGGGCGGGGTACATCGATTCATGAGCTGGGAGCGGCCGATGCTGACCGACTCCGGCGGGTTCCAGGTGTTCAGCCTTAGCGGGCTGCGTAAGGTTACGCCGGAGGGGGTGGAGTTTCGATCGCACCTGGATGGGAGCAAACATTTCTTCTCGCCGGAGCACTCGATGGATGTGCAGATTGCTCTAGGAGCGGATGTGATGATGGTGTTCGATGAGTGCGTGGAGCATCCGGCGACCTATGAGCGGACCCGGGAATCGATGGGACTCACGCATGCGTGGGCGCGCCGATCAAAAGATCATTTTGAGTTACATAAAGAGCGAGTGCCCTGGTTTGAGGCGCTGGGTGGGGCGTCGCAGAGCTTGTTCGGGATTGTGCAGGGTGGGATGTATGCGGATCTGCGGAAGGAGTCGGCCGAGCGACTGGTGGAGATGGATCTGCCAGGGTATGCGATTGGCGGGCTGGCAGTGGGTGAGCCGCGCGAGGTGACGCGGGAGATGATTGCGCGGACGCTGGAGTTTTTGCCGAAGGACAAGCCGCGCTATGTGATGGGCGTGGGGTATCCGGACGAGATTGAAGAGTACGCGAAGATGGGCGTTGACATGATGGATTGCGTGCTGCCGACGCGCGCGGGGCGGCATGGACTGCTGTTTACGTCGGAGGGGCGGCTCAACATCAAGAAGCTGGAGTTCGCGGAGGATCAGGGGCCGATCGATGCCTCGTGCGGGTGCATGGTGTGCCAGCGATACACGCGGGCCTATCTGCGGCATCTGTTCTGCTTCAGGAGAACCGCTTGCAGGGACGTTGAATTCGGTCCATAACCTGGCGTTTTATCTGGATACGATGGAGAGGGTGCGGAGGGAACTGGCGGGAGTGTAAGCTCGTCCGGCTGATTTTCAGGTCGGGCCTTGCGAGGCGAACGATGGTGAAGTTGACCAAGCTTATATCGCGTCTGGCGAAGGAGTATGGAGAGCCCGAGCCGCCGCCGGCGCACGGACCGTTCGAATTAGTGATGTGGGAGAACGCCTGCTATCTGCTCCCGGATGACCGCCGGGCGATGGTGTTCCAACTGCTGCGCGAGCAGGTAGGAATGAATGCCGCGGCGATTGCTGCGGCGAGCGATGAGGTGTTGTTGCCGCTGGCCAAGCTGGGAGGGATGCGGCCGGAAGTCAGGTCTTCCGGTGGCGGGAGATTGCACGAATTACGCAGACGCAGTTTGGCGGAAATCTGGATCAAATTCTTGAGGGACCTGTGAAAGACGCGAAGAAGGCGCTCAAAGGATTTCCGAATATTGGCGATCCGGGGGCGGACAAGATTCTGATGTTCTGCGGTATGGGGGTGGGGCTGCCGTTGGAATCGAACGGGTTGAGGGTGCTCGTGCGGGTGGGGTTTGGGCGCGAGCAGAAGGACTATGGGCGGATGTGCCGGTCCGCGCAGGAGGCGCTGGCAGGTGAGGTTCCGCGGAGTGCGGATGCTTGTGCCAGCGCGTTTGTGCTGCTGCGCGAGCATGGCAAGAAAATTTGCAAGACGAGCGAGCCGCAGTGCTTCCGCTGTCCCGCGTTGGATCTCTGCGGCTATCCGAGGAAGAACATGCTGGACACTGCTAAGAGGAAAAGTGTGCGGGCTCTGCGCGTAGGGTAGGGTGCCCTCTCCCCCGGACCTCCTTCCGGATTATTTAGCTGTGGCTCCTGAAATCGAGTCGAGTTCAGCGACCACTTTGGGCGGAAGCTGCAATGTCGCAGCGTTGAGGTTCTCGCGGAGATGTCCGACGGAAGATGTGCCGGGAATCAGCAGGATATTCGGCGAGCGTTGAAGAAGCCAGGCCAGCGCGACCTGCATCGGCGTGGCCTGCAGCGACGCTGCTGCTCGGTCGAGCGCCGCCGACTGCAACGGAGTGAATCCTCCCAGCGGAAAGAACGGCACATACGCTATGCCCTGTTTCGCGAGGTCGTCAATAAAGCCATCATCGTTCCGCTGAGCCACGTTGTAGAGATTCTGCACGCAGACGATCTCCGAGATTGTTTGCGCCTCCGCGAGCTGCCCGGGACTGACATTGCTTAGACCGAGGTGACGAATGAGTCCCTGACGCTGGAGTTCGGCGAGCACAGTCAACGGTTCTTCGATGGATCCCTCCGTTGGCCCCATGACTCCTCCGACCCGCAGGTTGACGACATCGAGCCGGTCGAGCCCGAGATTTCGCAGATTGTCATGAACACCGTCGATCAGTTCCTGACGCGAAAGAGCATGGATCCACGACTTGTCTTCGCCACGGCGGGCGCCGAGCTTGGTGACGATCACGAGGCCATCCGCGTAGGGATGGAGCGCCTGCTTGATGATCTGGTTGGTCACATGAGGACCGTAAAAGTCGCTGGTATCGATATGGTTCACGCCGGAGTCGACGGCCTCTCGCAGAACAGCGATGGCGGCGTCGACGTCACGCGGCGGTCCAAAGACCTGCGGACCGGCAAGTTGCATCGCACCATATCCCATGCGGTTGAGGGTCATCGATGTGTTCGGGAGTGTGAAGCTGCCGCCCAACTTCGTGCTAAGGTTCTGGCTGCTAAGGTCCGTCTTTGTCGTCATTCTGTTTCTCCTCTTGCGTGATCACGAGTTGCGCGTCATCGTGGGTGCATGTGGTTAGATGAAGAAAGCTTCAGACTAGGAGTTCGCATTTGCCTCAACGTTCCCATGCGCTATTGGAGCCGCGTAAATCGCCAGTTCAAGCGCGATCGGCTGCAAGTGTGGACGCCATTCTCGAAGCAACCATTCAGGTTCTGCTGAGTGTCGGGAAAAGAACGGCTGACCACGACGCGGGTAGCGTTGCGGGCCGGTGTTTCTGTCGGAACCTTGTATCAGTACTTTCCAAATAAGAGCTCGCTGCTACGGGCCGCCTTGAAACGCCACCTGGACGAGGTCACCGAGGTCGTGGAACAAGTCTGCCGGGAGCAGAAGGGGAATACTCTCCGGGAGATGGCGACCGCTCTGGTCACCGTATTTCTTGAAGCCAAGATGAGGGATGCGAAGACGAGTGTCGCTCTTTATTCCGTAAGCTCCGATGTGGACGGAGCGAAGATCGCGCGTCGGATGGGAGCACGGGTCAACAAGGCGATTGTTGAAATGTTGGAGAGCGCCCGCGAACCGTTGACGAAAGACCCACAACTTGTAGCCTCCATGCTCCAGAGTGCGATGGGCGGAGTCAGCCGGAGATTGCTCGAATCCGATGCTCCCGAGGAGGAGTTCGTCGGGTTGCGGCAGGAACTCATCTTCTTTGTGAGCGGGTATGTGGAAGCCTGTTCCGCGCGCCTTAGGGATTAGTGGCGAGAAGATCGCTTGCGGTTCATGTAGGCGAGGGTCTGGTCGCGCAGAGGTTTCAGGCGGGTCTCTCGAGGGTGTCGCGGTAGAACATGTTGTTCGTCGCCTTCTCTCTGGAATCGTCTGAGGCCTGACGGCATGGGTGAGTTTAGAGAATCGGGATTTTCGCAGCCGCGAAAATGTTCCACTATAGCGACGATAAAGACCGTCGCGTCCTGAGTGATGGGAATGCGATAGTGGTTGGCATGAATCGTCGTGAGCTTTTGCGCGGCTCGGCCGCAATGATAGGTGGTAGCTATCTGTCTCCTGCGTTTGGGAAAGTCGCTCTCGGGCAGAGTGCAAATGAGGTCGCTGGGCCGACGAAGCGGCTGTTGAGCTCGACCTACACGCTGGAGCTACTGGGTGCGCACCTGGTGCCGGTTGGTCAGTGGCATCCCTATCCGCGGGCGACGGAGCGCGAGGGTTGGATGCAGGTGCCGGAAGATCTGCGTGCCGCGATGGTGAAGCGCGCGGAGGTGTGGAAGGGCAAGGAGTGGCCGTCGTTGCTGGCGACCACCGCGCTCGATTTCAAACGCAACGGGAATCGCACACGGTATGAGTCCGCGCAATTCGGGCGGCGGCAGAGGCTGATCGACCTTGTGCTCGGCGAGTGTGCCGTGAATGATGGCCGCTATCTGGACGAGATCGCCAACGGCATCTGGCTGATCTGCGAGGAGACGTTCTGGGGAGCTCCAGCGCACCTGGGAGCGCAGAAGGCGAAGGCTGGACTGCCGGACATCTCCGAGCCGATCGTGGATCTCTTTGCAGCGGAGACGGCCTCGACGCTGGCGTGGATGGACTATCTGCTGGGCGAGAAGCTCAATGCGGTCTCGCCGTTGATCTCCCGCGCATCCGCATGGAAGCGAAACGGCGCATTCTCGATCCTCTGCTGGAGCGCGATGACTTTTCGTGGATGGGGCTGCAGCAGGAGCGCGAGAATTCGAGAAGACGTGGATCGACTTCGGCGCAAAGGTCGTGTTGCCGAAACGCGTCCATCTGAATAACTGGAATCCTTGGATCAACTCGAACTGGCTAATGGTGACGATGCTGCTGGAGCAGGATGCAGAGCGCAGGCAGCGTGCAATTGTAAAGTGCTGCCGAAGCCTGGATGAGTTTCTCAGCGACTACTCGCCCGATGGAGGATGCGAGGAGGGGCCGGTGTACTGGCAGCGGTCGCCGGGATCGTACTTTGACTGTTGCCGGGTGCTGGCCTCGGCGGTGAACGGCGCGGCCGACGTGATGACGCATCCGTTTGTGCAGCGCATGGGCCAGTACATCGCCGATGTGCACATTGCGGGCAATGCCTATGTGAACTATGGCGACGCGCACATGGAGGATGCGCCGACTCCGGAGCTGGTGTACCGGTATGGAGTGGCGGCGAAGATGCCCGCACTGATGGAGTTTGGTGCGTATCACGCGGCCATCGACAGCATGGGAGCGGCGGGAGATGCCGCGAAGCTGGAGCGTGCGCTGGGCGCCGGGCTTCCGACGCTGGCACGCAAGCTGGCTGATGTGATGTGTGCGCGGGATATTCGTGTCGCGAAGAAAGCCGATGCGTTGGGGCGTGACGCATGGTATCCGGCGCTGCACCTGATGACGGCTCGCGAGAAGGCGGGAACAACCGATGGTTTCTATCTTGCGGCGCAGGCGGCGAGCAATGGGCGCAGCCATGGGCACAATGATTCGGGGAGCTTTATCGTGTTTCATGATGGCGAGCCTGTGTTCATCGATCCCGGGGTGGAGGCGTACACGGCGAAGACCTTCAGCGCCGAGCGATACACGATCTGGACGATGCAGTCGGCGTTCACAACCTGCCGACGATCGGCGGCGTGATGCAGCACGAGGGTGCCTACGGGGCCAGCGAGGTGAAGTACACGACCAGGACGCGAGCGCGGGGATGACGATGAATCTTGCGACTGCGTATCCGCCGGAAGCTGGTGTGAAGCGATGGATTCGCGAGGTTGCGCTCGATCGCGGAGCCGGAACGGTGCGTTTGACGGAGCAGTTTGCGTTGGCGAAGAGTGTGCCGGTTGCGCTCTCGTTCATGACCTCTCGCATGCCCTCCGAGACCGGACGCGGAGTGTTTGTGCTGAGGTCCACGAAGGCGGGCGTGAAGGATATTTCGCTGAAGTATGACGCTGGGGCGCTTCGATATAGCGCAGAGAAGATCGAGCTGAACGACGAAGGGATGCGGCGGTCTTGGGGTCCCGCGCTCTATCGCGTGCAGCTGAAGACGGTAAGCGATGTGGCGAAGGGGCGCTGGAGCTTTGAGATCGCGTAAGGGGCCGGTCCGTTATAGCTGGTATTCCCAAAATGGGAATCCCTCAAAAATAAGTCCGGCAAAAGTGGCATGTTTTTCGGGCCCGAAAAATGACCGTCAACTTGCCAGCTTTCACCAGCAATCCACCGCAAATTCACCAGCGAAAAACCACGTTCTGCACACCGTTTTTGCCAAAACCCCCAGCAAAAACGGGTAAACCAGCCCCAAAAAAAATACTGCAAAAAGCGTTCTCTTTTCGAGGTGGGTGCTCACTGGGGTGGGGCGAGTCGCAGAGCGTCGTGATCTTTTTTGAGTTCGAGGCAGAGGGCTTCGACGACTAGGTTGTGGTCGTCGCGTTGGGGCAGGCCGGAGACGGTGACCGAGCCGATAATGCCTGTGCCCGAGATGTGGATGGGGAAGCTGCCGCCGTGGGCGGCGTAGTCGGCGTCGGGGAGGTTGTAGCGGTCGGCGAAGGTGCGGTTGGTGTGTTCGAGCGTGAGGCCGATGGCGTAGGAACTGCGATGGAAGCGGGCGACGACGTTGGATTTGCGCTGCACCCAGCGGGCGTTGTCGGGAGTTCCGCCGAGCGCGGTGTAGAAGAGCGGCTGGTGGGGCTGGCCGAAGCGGCGGATATCGATGACGATAGATTGACCGCGGGAGATGGCGAGTTCGCGGAGGCTGAGACCTAGGCGCCAGGCGGACTCATAGTCGAAGCTGGGAAAAAGGAGTTCGGCTTCCTGGCGAGCGATGGTGGCTAGGTCTTCAGCGATGGGCATTGCGGATGTCTCCTCCGTAGAGGCAGGGTAACAGGCGGAGGTTGCGGTCCCGTTTCACTGGTGCAGGAAGCCGAACGCGGGAGCGAAGGGTTCGCGGCCTGCGATTGATTAGAACGGTTGGCTGGGCCGCCGAAGGGAGTTCCGGTGAGGCCGCCGTCGACGAAGAGCTCTGCAGCCTGGACGTAGGAGGAGTCGTCGGAGGCGAGGAAGAGCACGGCTTTGGCGATTTCGTCGGCTTCGCCCCAGCGTCCGAGGGCGATCTGGGAGGCGATGCTCTTGGCGATCTCGCCGCACTCTTCAGGGGAGCGCTGGGTGTTGCGGGCCCAGATGGGGGTCTTGGTGGCTCCGGGGGCTACAACGTTGACGCGGATGTTGCGTGGAGAGAGATCGGCGGCGAGAGTGCGGGCGAGGGCGCGGACTCCTGCCTTGGAGGCGGAGTAGGCCGAGTAACCGGGCTGGCCGAGGGTGCCGATGACAGAGCCGTTGAGGATGACGGAGGCGCCGTCGTTGAGGTAGGGAGGGCGTCCTGCACGGTGAAGAAGACGGAGGTGAGATTGACGCTGATGATCTGTTCGAAGAGCTCTTCGGGGGTTTTGCCGACGGGGGTGGAGCCGGGGATGCCTGCGTTGGCGAAGACGATGTCGAGTTTGCCGAACTTTTCGCCGACCTGTTTGAGGATGGCCTTGCGGGAGGCGGAGTCGGCGATGTCGCCGCGGAAGCCGATGGCGTTGGGGCCGAGCTGGGCGACCGCGGCGTCGAGGGTCTCCTGATTTCTGCCGGTGATGGCGACCTGCGCGCCTTCTTTGATGAAGCGGAAGGCTGTGGCGAGGCCGATTCCGCTGTTGCCGCCGGTGATAAGAGCTTTCTTTCCTGCGAGTTTCATGGGTTACCCTTCTGGTTTAATTTCGCAACCGGAGATAGGATGATGGAATTAGTATAATGATGCAACTAGTTTCGAGGAATTTTTCGCGGAGGGCATTATGCAGCGGAGATGTATGGATGAGAGTACCTGTCCTATTGCGCGGTCGCTGGATAGTGTCGGGGACTGGTGGACGTTGCTGATTGTGCGGGATGCGATGTTGGGGATACGGCGGTTCAGCGACTTCCAGCGGAGCCTGGGGCTGGCGCGGAATGTGTTGACGGCGCGGCTGAAGAAGATGGTGGCGGATGGGGTGATGACGATGGCTCCGGCGGCGGATGGCACGGCTTATCAGGAGTATCGGCTGACGGAGAAGGGCGAGGCGCTGCTGCCGGTGCTGGTGGCGATGCGGCAGTGGGGCGAGCGGTATTTGTATTCGCCGGGGGAGCCGCATCCGGAGCTGGTGGAGGTGGTTCGGGCAAGGCGCTGGAGCAGATGCGGGTGAGAGATGTGGATGGAGCGGAGCTGGGTGTTGCCGATTTGGGGCTGGTAACCGCTCGTAAGCGACGTCGGCGATAGGTGGCTCGCCTTGACACTGCTCTTCCGTTACGCGATGCTTAGGGGCTAGGCCTCTTTTTTGCGCGGTAAGCGACGGCGCGCCCGTGTGAGCCCTCTTGCAGGTTATTGTTTCTGTCGGCTGCTGCCGCTTTCGGCTGCCGTTGATGAAGATGTAAGTCGTTGAATGGAGTGAATGGATGTTTGCGATGTGGTTGCAGAATGCGGCGGGCGGATTGGGCAGCCTCGGAAGTCTTGCTCTGCCGATACTGTTCTTCGTAGCGCTCTACTTTCTGATGATCGCCCCGAACCAGAGGAAGCAGAAAAAGTGGCAGGAGATGCTGGGGCAGTTGAAGTCCGGCGACAAGGTGACGACCAATGGCGGTATTCGCGGAACGGTGCTGACGGTGAAGGACGATGTTGTGGTGCTGCGGGTACAGCCGGACGGCGTGAAGCTGGAGTTTGTGAAGAGCGCGATTGCCGCGGTGACTACGGACGAACAGGCCGCTTGAAGCAAGAAATGCAGATAGCGGGTTGTATTGAGTTGAGATGTATGCACGTTGAGATTGAACCGTTCACTACGGATAAGGAAGAAGCAGGGATGACGGCGGCGGGGCTGAGTAAGGTCTGCGGCTGACCCTTCAAAAAGATCATGGGCAAGAATCTGGCCGGTAAGACGGCGTTAATCGTTGCAGTCCTGGTGATCTTCTGTTTCGGCATTGTGGGCATTCCGCATGGGGCCTCGCGCAGTCGATCACGGATCGTATTCACCTGGGGCTCGACCTGAAAGGCGGGACACACCTGGTGTTGGAGGTGCACGTGGATGAGGCGGTCGCCTCCGCGACGGACCGGGACGTGGCCCGGCTGGAGGATGCCTTCCAGAAGGCGGGCATCACCGGAGCACGGTCGGCAAGACCGACCCGACGCGGCCGCAGACGATCGTGGTGTCGGGGATTCCGCCGGCGAAGCTGAGCGATGCGCGTTCCATCCTGCAGGGCACCGACTACTCCATCTACGACGTGGTGACGACGGCTGACGGCACTCGACGCTGACGATGAAGCTGGCGGCGATCAACGATCTGGAGACGCGCACGCTGGATACGTCGATCGAGACGATCCGCGAGCGCATCGACAAGCTGGGCGTGACCGAGCCGGTGATTCAGAAGTATGGGCTGGGCGAGAACCAGATTCTGGTGGAACTGCCGGGCATCGACAACCCGGCGGAGGTGGAAGAGGTTATCCAGTCGACGGCGAAGCTGGCGATTCACGCGGTGGCGGGCGGACCCTATGACAACGATCAGGCTGCGCTGCAGGCCAACGGCGGGACGATTCCTGCCGACTCGATGCTGGTGCGCGGATCGGGTTCCGCAGGCGCTCCGGAGATGGTCTGGCTGCTGAAGCGGGTGAGCGAGGTGGAGGGTACGGACTTCCGCGATGCGCAGCCTTCGACGGACCAGAACGGCCGTCCGAATATCCGTTTCACCCTGACGACAGAGGCGGGAGACCGTTTCTACAAGTACACGGAGGCGCACACGGCTACGAGCGCGACGCCGGGTTCGATGGCGATTGTGCTGGACAACAAGGTGCGCGAGGTTGCGGGCATTCAGTCGGCGATTCGCGACAGCGGCGAGATTACGGGCGGCTTCACGCAGCAGCAGGCGAACGATCTGTCGCTGATGCTGCGGACCGGCGCTCTGCCGGCGTCGATCTCGTTCCTCGAGACCCGGACGGTCGGGCCGAGCCTGGGTGCAGCGTCGATCCATCAGGGTGTGTTGCCGCGATCGCGGGTATGTTGGCGGTCATGGTCTTCATGCTGATTTACTACCGCGGAGCGGGCATCAATGCCGATCTTGCGTTGATTCTTAACCTGATCATTCTGCTTGGGTTTATGGGCTTTACCGGATCGACGCTGACGTTGCCGGGAATCGCGGGAGTGATCCTGACGATTGGTATGGGCGTGGACTCGAATGTGCTGATCTTTGAGCGCATCCGCGAAGAGTTGCGGGCCGGCAAGACGGCTGCGGCGGCGGTAGAGCAAGGGTTTCGGCATGCGTTGATAACGATCATCGATACGCACGTGACGACGATTGTGTCGGCGTTGATTTTGTTCCTGTTCGGTTCGGGTCCGGTGAGCGGGTTTGCCGTGACTCTGGCGTTCGGTCTGTTCGCCAATCTGTTTACTGCGGTGTTTGTGTCGCGGCTGATCTTCGACGCGATTCTGCAGAAGAAGGAACGCGGCGCGACGCTGTCTGTTTAGATTTCTTGAGAAATTGCGGTGCCTTAAAGTGGCGTCGCCGAGGGTTTTGGCGTGAGTTTTGAACTGTTTCGTACTACGAATATCGATTGGCTCGGGAAGAAGTGGTACTTTCTCGGGTTTTCCCTGATTTTTTCCGTCGCCGGGGTGTCTGAGCATCCTGTTCTGGCACCACATTCCGCTTGGGGTTGATTTTAAGGGCGGCACGCAGATTCGGGTGGCCTTCAACCAGACGCCGAATGAAGACCAGATCCGGCAGGCCATGGATCGGGCCGGGGTGCATAATGCCCTTATTCAGCGCGTCAGCGACCCCAGTGGACATGCAGCGAATAAGGTCATCATCGCGCTGCCGGAATCGGCGGGACCAAATCGCATGACGTAGGGCGCGTGGCGGTGGAGAATGCCTTGGCTGCGAACTATCATGATGCGGCCACGGTCGAACAGGTGGAGATTGTGGGCCCGACGGCCGGTAAGCAATTGCAAAAACAGGCCTGGCTCGCGACCCTGTACTCGCTGATCGGGATGTTGATTTATCTGTGGTTCCGGTTTGAGCTGATTTATGGGGTGGCGGCCGTGGTGGCGGTCTTCCATGACACCCTAATTACGGTTGGGGCCTTCAGTTTGACGAATCAGGAGATAACCCTTACCGTAATCGCAGCAATCCTAACATTGATTGGTTATTCGATGAACGACACCATCGTCGTCTTCGACCGTATTCGCGAGAATCTGGCTTTATCGCGCAGAGAGTCGCTTCACGATGTGGTCAATCGGAGCATCAATCAGACGCTGAGCCGGACGGTGATCTCGTCGGGCCTAACGTTTTTGACGGTGATGTCGTTATATCTGTTTGGGGGTGAAGTGTTGCATGGGTTTTCGTTTGCCCTTGTGGTTGGAATTCTGATTGGGACGTACTCGTCGATTGCGGTAGCTGCACCGATGCTGGTGGCTTACCAGGATTGGCGGGTGAAACGGGGCAAGGTGGCTTCTCTGCCGGCAGGGAAGCGCGCTAAGGCGTAGAGATTTTCAGCCGCAGCGCAACTGTAGTCGTTCGGGAACAAATGGAAGCACCGTGGTGTCTAAAGAAAAATAGCTCTTTACGAGGCAGCCTATGTTCGAAGATTCATTGATGGAATCCGGCGGCAAGATCAAGACCAAGTCGAAATACTGGATGATTGGGACCTTTGTCTTCAATGCCGCAATCCTGGCAACCATGATCCTGATTCCGCTGCTATATCCGGAGGCGCTGCCGCATACGGCGCTGACCGCGATGATTTCGGCGCCGCCTCCACCTCCGCCTCCACCCCCACCCCCGCCACCGCAGCAGATCGTCAAGCCGATCAAGATGGTCTCGGAGATCGATCAGGGCCTGCACGCGCCGACGAAGATTCCCAAAGACATCAAGATGCTGAAGGAAGAGGCTGCCCCGCCGACGATGGCTGGTGTAGCCGGCATGAGCGGCATGGGTAGCGGCAGCGGCGTTCCGGGTGGTGTGATGGGCGGTATCGGCACTGCTCCGACGCCTGTCGTCAAGGTTGCCCCGCCCAAAGGGCCGGCTCGTGTGTCGAGTGGTGTTATCTCCGGACTTAAGATCTCTGGAGCGAACCCGACTTATCCGCCGATTGCGAGGGCAGCGCACGTCTCCGGCGCCGTCGTTCTTCAGGCTCTGATCTCGAAGGAAGGCACGATTAAGAACCTGCATGTCATCAGCGGACCTGAGATGCTGCGAACCGCCGCAACCGAAGCCGTACAGAACTGGCGCTACAAGCCATATCTGCTGAACGGCGAACCCACCGAGGTGGATACACAGATCACCGTCAACTTCAATTTCGGCGGCGGCTAGACCAAGGCTGAAACGCTCAATATCGTCTCTCGCGAAGCCGTCCAAGGTTCCGAACTTTTGGGGGATTCCGGGTAAAGATTCAGGAAGTTAGAGTTCGTACCAGGAGGAAATATTCCAGTGATTCTCGCTCATCTTGCAACAACTTTCGCTCACGTTCCCGCTTCCCTCGCGATGTACTTCGAGGAGGCCCAGGTCAGTTTCAGTGTCATGGGTCTTTGGAGCAATATGGGCTGGCTGGCGCGTTGCGTCGTCATCCTTCTCTTCATCATGTCGATCTGGTCTCTCGCTGTGATCATCGATCGGGCCCTTTATTTCTCCGCTGCCCGCAAGCAGTCGCGCGAGTTTGCTCCGAAGGTCGCCGGTGCATTGAAGGACGGCCGTCTGGATGAGGCGATCAAGGTTGCGGACCGTTCGAAGAAGTCCCATCTGGCAGAGGTCGTTACGGCCGGTCTGCAGGAGTTCCGCAGCTTCGGTTCTGGCGGCAGCATCACTCCGGAGCAGGTCGAGAGCTCCAAGCGTGCGCTCGAGCGCTCTGAGGCGATCGTTCACGCCAAGCTGAAGCGCGGTCTTGGCGGTCTGGCCACAATCGGTTCGACGGCTCCCTTTATCGGCCTGTTCGGTACGGTGGTCGGTATTTTGAACGCCTTCCAGCAGATTGCAACGCAGAAGACCTCCGGTATCGGCGCAGTCGCCGGCGGTATCTCGGAAGCTCTCGTAACGACGGCGTTCGGTCTTCTGGTCGCTATCCCGGCCGTTATGACGTTCAACTACTTCACCGGTAAGGTGGAGGCGTTCGACGTCGAGATGGACAACAGCTCCAGCGAACTGGTGGACTACTTCATCAAGCAGAGCCATCGGTAAGGCTTCGGTCCTGAAGCGTAAGGCAAGCAGAAGTACCTGCGAGAATCAGTTCTGATCGGACCCTCCGGACACCGCCAGCGAACGGTGTCCGGAGGCCGGCCAGGCAAGCAGGACGAGCAAATACAGCAAACCGGACGGAGCATACGTTATGGGTATCAATAAGCGGGATGAAGGCAAGAAGGTCAACTCCAACATCAACGTGACGCCGATGGTGGACGTGATGCTGGTGTTGCTGATTATCTTCATGGTCATTACCCCTATGCTGAACAACAAGGTCAACGTCGACCTGCCGAAGGCTGACGCCGCGGTGGTGATGGAAGACGCTAACAAGGAAGACGCGATTACTGTCGCCGTCACGCGGGATGGCAGAACGTTTCTTGGCGGGGATCAGGTAACCCTAGATGATCTCGGTCCCAAGATCTCGGCAAAGCTGGAGAACAAGACCACCAAAGAAGTTTTCATGCGTGCCGATCAGCGGGCGAACTATGGCAAGGTGATGGATGCGGTCGACGGCATTCGCTCTGCAGGCGTCAGCCAGCTTGGCTTGCTTACAGAGAGAGTGGACGACAGCGGCGCAACCACAACGCCTACGAAGAAGTAACTGAGTTGATTTTGTAGAACACCGACTCGCAACCATTGGGGCGGCAGAGTTTGAGGAGATTGCTATGGGAATGGGTGGTGGAAATAAAGGCGGAGCGATGTCGGACATGAACGTGACGCCGCTTATCGACGTTCTTCTGGTGCTGCTGATTATCTTCATGGTGATCGTTCCGGTAACGCCTCGAGGGCTGGAGACGCTGGTTCCTCAGCCGCCCAAGGAACACCACGAAGAGCAGCAGAACGACCGTACGATCGTCGTGCAGGTGCGGTCGAATGGAGCAGCTGCGCCGTCTTATTTGATCAACGAAACAGCGTTCGCAAAGAAAGACATTGAACCCAAGCTGGCGGAGATTTTTGCAACCCGCCAGGAGAAGGTCATGTTCGTCAAGGGCGATAAGGATCTCGACTTCAGGAATGTCGCCGAGGTTATCGACTTTGGCCACCAGGCCCAGGTGGACAATATCGGTCTGATTACGCCGAGGGTTGAATCAGGACAGTAAGACCAGCAAGAAAGCTCTTTACGGGCGGTGTGGCCGGTTGACCCGCCGCCCGGAGCTTTTTAAACCCTATTGGTGTCTCTAGCTATGGAGTGCTCGCCCGCCCAATTCTGCATTGGGAGACGATTGCGATGGCATTCTCAACGACCGGTACCTCTGGAGGCGAAGGCCTCTCCTCAGAAATCAACGTAACTCCGCTGATCGATGTCCTACTAGTGCTGCTCATCATCTTCATGGTGATTGTGCCGGTCATGCCTCGGGGCTTGAAGTCCGTACTTCCCTCCGCCGCCACTCCCGGAGTCGCCGAAGCGACAGATCGCCCGATCCTGGTGCAGATAGAGCAAGGCCAGACCGCTGTGCGATACTTTGTGGACGGCGTTGGCATGGAGAGGGCCGACGTTGCGCCGCGGCTGCTGGAGCTTTTGTCGCAAAGATCCGTTCGACAGGTGCTCCTGAAGGCGGACCCGAAACTGGACTTCGGTGTTGTTGCCGGAGTGATCGACGCAGGGAAGGCCGCGGGAGCGGAAAGCGTCGGATTGCTGACTCCCGGATCCGACATGCCGTCGAGATAGACACAACGCGACGCTGAAATTCGACGTCCTATCCATTGCGCCGGCACGTGCGATGGCGTGCTCTTCCGTGTCCCCATTTGTCGCGATCTGAGTTAGACTGAACCTTGCTCAATAAGCTAATCTTCGCCAATTTAGGCCACAGGCCTGTCCGAACGATCCTGAGTGTGCTTGCCATTGCCGTTGAGGTGACGATGATCCTGACGCTGGTCGGGGTGAGTCACGGAACGCTGGATCAATCGGCACAGAGGGCGCGCGGGGTGGGCGCGGACATCTGGTTTCGGCCGCCGGGTTCTTCGGCGATCGGGCTTAGTACGGCTCCGATGAGCGACAAGATCCCTGCACTGCTGATGAAGGAGCCGCACGTCACTTTTGCGATGGGGACGATGGTACAGCCGCTGTCTGGCTTCGATACGATTACAGGGCTCGATCTCGAAGACTTTCGTAGGCTGAATGGCGGGTTTCGCTATCTAGCAGGTGGGCCGCTGGTCAACGACAACGACATGATCGTGGATGAGTACTACGCCCAGCAGAAACAGCTCCACGTAGGCGATACCGTAAATATGATGAATCATGACTGGAAATTGGTGGGGATCTTCGAGTCGGGGAAGCTGGCGCGCGTCTGTGTGAAGCTGCCGGTGCTGCAGGCGCTGACAGGAAATCCTGGCCATCTTAGCCAGATCTTCATCAAGGTGGACAACCCGAAGAAAGCGCAGTCAGTAGTGGACGCGCTGCGGGTGAAATATCACGGATACCAGATTTACACGATGGAAGAGTTTACCTCGATGCTTTCGATCAGCAACGTCGGGATGCTGAAGAGCTTTATTGCAGTAGTGATCGGGGTTGCCGTGGTAGTCGGCTTCATCGTGGTCTTCATGGCGATGTACACGGCCGTGCTGGAGCGGACGCGTGAGATTGGCATTCTGAAAGCTGTGGGCGGCTCCTCCGCCCTGATCCTGAATATCCTGTTCCGCGAGACCTTGCTGCTGGCGCTGCTTGGCTCAGTCGTCGGTATTGCCCTTACCTACGGGACCCAGTGGCTGATGGCGCATGTCGTTCGGGAGAGCCTGGTGCAGGAGACGGTCTACGACTGGTGGCCCATCGCGACCGGCATCGCTATCGCCGGAGCCCTGTTGGGCGCGATTGTTCCGGGCATCAAGGCGGTAAAGCAGGACGTCACGGAGGCTCTCTCTTATGAGTGAGCCTGGGGTTGAACCGACGATCATTGAGATAAATGGTCTGACCAAAACGTATCAGGTGGGCGATGTGCCGGTGCACGCACTTCGTGGGGTCAACCTGGAGATCCGGAAGAGGGAATTTGTGGCGATTATCGGTGCCTCCGGCTCCGGCAAATCGACGCTTTTCCACATCCTCGGCGGTTTGACGCCTGCAACATCGGGATCGGTACGGATCAATGGGCGCGACCTGGCGGGGATGACCAACACGGAGAGAACGGATCTTCGCAAGTTCTCGGTGGGCTTTGTCTTCCAGAAGTACAATCTGCTGCCCACGCTTTCCGCAGAGGATAATATCCGCATCGTGCAATACATTGCGGGCCGCCATACGGAGTTCGATCCGGCATTTCTGGAGGTTCTCCGGTTGCTGGGTATCTCCGACAGGATGAAGCACAAGCCTCGCGCTCTGTCGGGAGGCCAACAGCAACGGGTGGCGATCGCGCGGGCCATTGTGAATTCGCCCGCGATTCTGCTTGCCGACGAGCCCACTGGCAATCTTGACAGTGAAAACTCGGCGGCCGTCTGAAAACTGATGAAGGACCTCAATCGACGCCTTGGACAGACGATCCTGATGATCACCCATGATTCCGATGCGGCCTCCTATGCCGACAGAATCGTTAGAATGCGCGATGGGTGTATCGTCTAGGAACGCATTTGTTCTCGAATCGGCTCGTCTTTGCCGTTCCGACGCGCATCCTATCCTTGGAGCGCACTGAGGTCCGGCAGACGTTTGTATCTCCGGTATGAAAGAGCTCCGATCGTTGGTTTGAATTTCGAAACAAGAAATCCTCTAGTCACATTGGGACGTATACCATTACAATCAAAACTAAAGCCGAGAATCCCGATTCAAAAGCTTCGCCTTTCTGTGAACAAAACTCGCGCCCATTTTGAAGGAGACGATTCGCTCAATGAAATTCACCGCACGGATTCCGGTACCGGGCAACCTGCTGGCGCTGCTGCTGCTTATCACTGCAACCGGGTGTGGTAAAAGCCAAAAAACAATTAACCATCTGACCAAGGGTTACAGGCATTCAAGTGCGCAAGTGACAAAGAAGCTGCTGAATCGCTTCCAGCAATCGATTGCGCTCGATCCGAACTCTGGGGATGCGAAGCTAAATCTGGCGACGGCGTACACCCCGGAGGTCATACCGAATCTGGATACGCCGGAGAATCTGGCTATCGCTAAAAAGGCAATGGATGGCTTCAACGCAGTGCTCGCGAAAGACCCGAACGACCTTTCTGCGTTGAAGCAGGGTACATAAATCAATCGCAACATCAGAGAAGAGTCAATCTAGGGAAGGGGTATCAGAAGAAGGTGATTGCGATCACTGCCAACGATCCCGAAGCATAACGTATTACGCGGGGGGTCAGCTCGTTGATTGGGTGCTGGCGTACAAGAACGCGACTGCGATTTGGGCTGGGCTGACGGCCTTACCGATGTAGGCGACGGTAATCCGAAGATGACGAAGACCGCTTGCGCGAAGATGAAAGCAGCGAATACGGATCTTGTGAATGAGGGGATTCAGTATCTGAACAAGGCCGTAGAATTCAATCAACCTATGACGATGAGGAATGCAGTATATCTGCAGTTGACGTACCAACACAAGGCCCGGTGTTGCCGACAATGTCGGTGATGATGCGGCCAGGAAAGCCGATATGGCCGTGTGGATCAGTGGATCCAGAAGGCGATGGGCGCACGCAAGGCAAATCAGCTGAAGAAAGAAAAGGCAACACAGGGTGGCGTTACGATGCAGTAGCCGCTTTGTTTGATGGCAGACCGGAGGCCTCCCATGATGGAAGTCCTGTTAAGTTGCGGCGAGCACTTCTGTCTTGCGCTCCCCTTACCTTTGGGGTAAAAGTGCCTCTTGCGACGGGTTAAGTGCGACGATCGATAAATTGCTGATTGCGAATCGCGGCGAGATCGCTTTCCGGGTGATTCGCGCTGCGGGAGATGGAGTTCCGGACGGTGGCGATTTATTCGGATGTAGGCCGGGGGGCACTCCACGTCGCTACAGGCCGACGAGGCGGACCGGCTGGGGCCCGCGCCAGCAACCAGAGTTATGTCAGGGGGATCTGATCTGGAGATTGCGCGGCGAAGGGGCCGGATGCTATTCATCCGGGGTATGGCTTTTTGAGGGAGAACGCAGATTTTGCAGAGGCCTGTGAGGCGGCGGGAATACTTTATCGGGCCGCCCGCGAGGGCGATCCGGGAGATGGGGTCGAAAACGGGGCGCGGCCGGCGGCGGCTCCGCGGGATGCCCCGCGTTCCGGGCAGTGTGACGGGATTCGCGGATGTCGCGGAGGCGGTTGAGTTTCCGCGAGTCGGTTATCCGGTGATGCTGAAAGCGGCGGCGGGCGGCGGTGGGAAAGGCATGCGCGGGGTGCGAAGGCCAGAGGATCTCGAGGCTGCGTTTCGGCGGCGAGCAGCGAGGCTGAGCGGTCCTTTGGGGAGGGTGTGATCTAGTGGAGAAGCTAATCGAACGGCCTCGGCATATCGAGATCCAGTTGATGGGGGATGAGCATGGTCATTCGTGTATCTTGGCGAACGCGATGTTCGGTCCAGCGGCGGCATCAGAAGATTATCGAGGAGGCGCCTTCTACTGGTGAGTCCGGATATGCGGCGCAGGATGGGCGAGGCTGCGGCTAAGATCGCGATGTCGGCAAATTATATGAATGCGGGGACGATCGATTTCTGGTCGATGAAGAGGGGAATTTTTATTTTCTGGAGATGAATACGCGGCTTCAGGTGGAGCATCCGGTGACCGAAATGGTGACGGGATTTGATCTGGTGCGTCGGCAGCTTGTGGAGATGGGGGGCCGCTGTCGATTGGGCAGGGGGATGTGGGGCTGCGGGGCATGCGATCGAATGCCGGGTATATGCCGAAGATCCGGAGAACCATTTTTTTCCGTCGCCCGGACTGATTGCGCGGCTGATGGAGCCGGGGGGGCCGGGGATTCGCGAGGATCCGCGGTGTTCGCGGGATGGAGGGTGCCGCTCGATTACGATCCGATGTTGTCGAAACTGGTGGGTTCGCGCGGACGCGCGACAAGCGACCGCGCGGATGCTGCGGGCGATCGGGGAGTACGGGTGGCGGGATCCGGACGATTCTCGGGTTGTTCCAGCGGATTCTGACGGATGAAGACTTTCGCGCGGCGCAGGATTTGACACGGGATCTTCTGGAACAAGTTACTTGCCGCCGGGCATACCTCCCCGGGCTCTGTGCTGAAGTGGGAAACGGTTCCTGCGGATGTGGTGGCGGTGGCGGCGGCGCTTTTTGCGATGTCTCCGAGGCGTGAGGCGGCGCCGGTGGGTGATGTTGCGGCTTTGAGCCGGTCGGCCGAGGCCGGACGGAGGGACCGGTTGCGGCTGTGACGGTACGGCTTGAGATTGGCCGGAGAAAGAAACAAGTGGGTTAAGCTTCTACCACGGCACGGTTCACTGTTTGCGTGATGGAGTGCTCCGTTGAAGGGCGCCGGCCGCGCTTTTAACGTCGATGTGCAAATATTGAACCGGGTGTGATGTCGCTGCTGGTCACCGATCCAGACAAACAAGGGCGGCAGTACCGGTGTGTTCTTGATGGTGATGGTGTGGTGATTGGTGGACGGCGATATGGGTTTTGAGGTGGATGATCCGCGGTCGCTGCAGGGAAGGCGAGGTGCAGGAGACGGGGGACGGGGGGCCGCGGCCGGTAAAGGTTTCCGTCCCGGGGCGTGTGGTGCGGCTGCTTGGTAGAATTTTATGTGGACAATGAAGTGGGGCAAGGCGTCGTGGTGATTGAAGCGATGAAGATGCAGAATGAGCTGAAGTCGCCAAAGGCGGGGCGGGTGGTTCGGGTTGGTGCGGGGGTCGGGGATACGGTGGGCTCGGGGGATGTGCTGGTGGTGGTTGAGTCGAGTTGAGTTTCTGTTTTGCTTCAGTTCTCAGTTCTCAGTTCTCAGTTCTCAGTTCTCAGTTCTCAGTTCTCAGTTCTCAGTCTCTCCTACCTCTACCCTCCCCTCCCCCGGGGGGTATTTTGGGCGCAAAATACTTGGATTGAATGAGTTTGTGGGCGAGGGTATGGCTGCAAAATATTCATAACAAATGATTTGTTTGCAAAATATCTGGTTATCAATAAGTTAGCCCCGGAGGGTTTCCGGGGCTGCTTGGTTTTCGATCTATATATATCCAGTATATCAGGTTGAGGGTAACTTATACGCCAGATGGATGTTGTTGTCTGGTAATGGGTTAGGTGGTTCAGGGGCTTGACATGCGATTTTTGGGCGGAAAATGAAGAAATAATTTTTTGGGGGCCAATGTCTCCTCAGCCCGGATGCGTAGGAGCCCGCGATTTTATCGTCGGCGCATTCTTCCCCGCGAGAATAAATTTGCTTTCGAGCAAATATTGATACAACGAATCGACCGCTCCTGCGGGATGCAAGTTGTCAGCACTGACGATTCCATCCGTCTCGATCCATCTCCATCCAGTTAACTGGCCTACTGTTAAACGCCCACGTAGCTCTTCAACAGGCATGGGATATACCCAAAGTTGAACATTTTGCCTGAAAAGCCGAGCGATTCCTTCCAGTAGCTCCCCCTCCAGCTCTTTGTAGCTGTCCTGGAGGATATGCAAAAGCACGGTGAGTCCAATCGCGAAATGAATCCTTGATTTCGTGTATCGATTGGCGAACGTACTCATGGTGTAGAGCTCCTGAGTACGAAACAGTATTACCCCATAACCGAGCTTTCGAAGCATCACCACGTGTCGCAAACTTTTCCTGACAGACTCTTCGCTGTCCGAGGAGTCGTTGCCGGCAACAGAGATACAGAACAACCCAAGCCCGCCCTTGCTCTCATCCAGCACTTCTTCGGGCAGTTCTGCCAGAGTGTCTTTGATCAGGTCGGCATGAAGGCCGGTTGCGGTGTCAAACCTTCCGGGCGCCAGCACTAGAGCCCGCTTGTAGAGCAGTTCGTTCGCGGGAACCGATGGGTTGTCTGCTGGAAATACCACAGCCTCGGCATACCCGCCGACAACGAGAAAGGTATGAAGTTCATCCCGGTTCCAATCAGCGAAGGCCGGCCCACTCCATTCCAGGCAGTCAATCTCAATTCGCTGCAGTCCAAGCTCCTCGAAGACACTCGAAAGAAATGTTTTTGCTGACGCAAGGGCATGATACGCGGCATAAATCAGGTTCACACCCAGAATGCCTACCGCTTCCTGTTGCTGCTCGTTGCTGGGATCCATCAGGTTGATGTGCAGAATGACGTCGTTTGGCGCGTCCCCAGGCTGCCGGATAAAACGCAATCCCACCCACCCGTGGCAGTCATTGGTCCCTGCATAGTTCATGGCAGAGATCGTGTCTACAAACGCGAAAAACTTTGTATTGCCTCCTCGGGTTGCCTGCAACTGCGTCAGCAGTTGCTCCCACTCACTCTCCAGCATGGCCTGCAGACGCGGCCTCGAAACATAGCGAGTCCCTGCCCCATAGAGCTGATCGCTGACATCCTTGTCATAAGCGGAGATCGTCTTCGCAACCGTACCGGAGGCGGCGCCCACACGCAAAAACCAGCGCGCCACCTCCTGTCCCGCGCCGATTTCAGCAAATGAGCCAAAGATCGTGTTATCGAGGTTGAGGGAGAGTGCTTTGCGATGGGCGTCGTATTTTTCGTCTTCGGGCATGGGCTCATTTACCAACCCGCAATAGACTCTGGGGCAACGAATGAATCGCCTCTATTAGCGCGAATCGAGAATACCCTCCGGTTTGTCCGGAAATCCAGCAGTCACGCCAGCACGAAGTCCGCAGGAGGGGCTGTTCGTCTTCGGTTTGATCTTAGCAGCGAAGGATTGGGCTCCTATTTTTCCATTCCGCACAACAAAAAACCGCGTTTCCGTCGAAGACGTTCACTGCGGCAGTTCTTCACCTGACTGCTCGCGCACGATGTACTCGGCGTACCACTCCGGCCAGTTCTCGTCGTACTGCCCGCCGGTCCGCTCCTCATGCTTTCCATGCGCGGCCCCGGCCCGACGAAGCGCGCCCGCAAGGTCGGCGCCGATGCGAAGGTCGTCTCGCCGTCGACACGCCCGGGCAGCCGCGTCGTGATCTCCTGCAGCAGCCAGCCGTTGCCGTCGGGATCATTGAACGACGCGAACGAGCGGTAGCTCGATGCTCGGGATCCGGACCGCTGACGCGGAGCCGCCCGAACAGGTAGGGCTCATCCGGGCCGGCGTACTCCCCGGCGGCGTCGTGGAACACCTCGCTGATTCGACGCCGCGCCGAGCAGCTCGTCACGGGCGGCCTGAATATCGGAGACGATCAGGTACAGGCCCTGGGCAGAGCCCGGCGCCGCGGCGGTGACGTTTTCGCCGAAGATGATCGAACAGCCGGAGCCGGGCGGCGTGAACTGGATGACGCGGAAGTCGTTGCCGCTGTCGAAATCGGCATCGAGCCGCCAGCCGAGCTGCGCGTAGAACTCCTTGGCGCGGTCCACATCCGAGACGGGAATGACGACGATCTCGAGCTTCAGGTCGACTCTCGCGACGCTGGCCGCGTCGTTATTATCGACTTCCTCGGTGCTCATGTGTTTCTCCTTGGTTAATCAGGTTATTGGGTTAGTCGGATAGCGCTCTCTTCCGCGGGGCTTCATTGGAGGATTTTGTGGCTTCGCTGGTTACCGCTCGTGTTGTCTCCATCCGAATCGATCGGATCGCGTCGGTTTCGTTTCTGGTGTAAACGAGTTCTGACTGGAGGAAGCCATTGTGACCCAGTTTATAAGCGCTGCGTTAAGGCTTCGACTGGCAAGATTGCCAGTACGCTTGGCTCGAGTGAAGACTCAGGAGTGTCCGGTCTGGACTAGATTGTGGTAACGCTCGAGGGCGTTGAGGTGGTCCTGGTCGGCTCGCAGGCCGATGTAGCCGTCGGGGCGGAGGGCGAGGAGTGTGTGCCCTTCGACTCCGAGGAGGCCGGCGGCGGCGGGTTCGAGGTAGCCGATCTGGTCGGGCAGGTTGTGACGGGTTCCGAGGGCGATGGCGGCTTCAAACAGGGGCGAGGCGGCGGCGAATTTTTGCGGCGGCGTGGAGGTCTGCGAGTGTCGAGGCGTTTGCGGTTGGGCCGGCCAGTAGCAGGAGGGTATGGCCAGCTCGGTGAGCTAGCTGGTGAAGGCGGCATGGTTGCCCGTCCGGTCGCCGCGCTTCCACGAGATCGGGCAGGCGTTGTCCGGGGGCGAGATTGCTGTTGGTGTCACCGGCGATGATGGGCGATCCGGAGTAGTCGACGTTCAGTTCGGTCTCGGCCACGATCTCGTGTTGGCGTGCCTTCGGATCCGCGATCATCGCTGCGATGGCCTGGTCGCGCGCGGCGCATTCGGCCGGGTCGGTCATGGTCAGCGCGTTTTCGAACTCGTCTCCGGATCGGGCGACGAGCGCGGCGGCGGGACGGCGCTCGGCTTCGTAGCTGTCGAGCAGGGCGGGGTCGGCGTTGCCGTGTTGAACGAGCGCGAGCTTCCACGCGAGATTGAAGGCATCCTGCAGTCCGCAGTTCATTCCGTGGCCCTGGGCTGGCGAGCAGAGGTGTGCGGCGTCGCCGGCGAGAAAGATCGCGCCAGAGCGGTAGCTGGTAGCTATTTTGGTGTGGCAGTGGAATCGTGTGGGATTTTCCACGTCGACAAACGAGGCTGGGGGCGATATAGCCGCAGGGCGGCGGGCGCGTCTTCGACGAGATCGGAGTCGGCCGAGCTTGGCCTGAGGTAGACACGCCAGCGGTGGCCGGGAATTGCGGTGAAGATGGTGGGATCGCACCGAAGTAGACGAAGGTGGCCTCGTAGGTGTCGGTCCAGTTTTTGAGTGTGGCGTCGAAGACGGCCCACGGCTTGAGGATGTCGTGGCCCTCAAAGCCGATGCCGCTCATCTCGCGAGTGGGACTGTGGATGCCGTCGCACCCTACGGCCCAGCGCGTGTTGACCTGATAGCGTTCTCCGTTGCGCTCAATTTCGGCGAGCACGCTGTCGCCGCGCTGTGTGAGCGCGAGCAAGCGGGATGACTGGTTCACTGTGCCGCCCAGTTGTTCGAGATACTCGGTGAGGATGGACTCGGTGACTTCTTCGGAGAGGCCGATGTTGAAACCGTAGGAGCTTCCGCAACTGGAGAGCTCCATCTTGCCGAGCAGCTTGCCGTTTGAGTGGATCTTGACGGCTCGCTGCCTGCAGCCGGCGTCGAGGAATTTCTGTGCGAGTCCGAGGGACTCGAAGATCTGCAGCGAACGCGGATGCACTACTGTTGCACGGTCCCAGTGCATGGGCGCGGGACGCGAATCGATGAGATGGCACGGCACACCTCGCCGGTGAAGCTCGGAGGCGAGGAGCAGCCCGGTGGGTCCGGCGCCGACGATAAGCACGGCGGGTTGGCCGCCAGTTCCCTTCTCTGGAGTTTTGTCTGAATCGTTAGCGGTATGCGTGATCATGTGCCTCCGTAATCAACCATTTACGTCGTCGCTCCGGGCGCCAGCGTGTGATATCAGGAACTGTGGCCGGCGCATTGGAGCACGCCGAGGTATGCGCTCCATGGACCGACGGCATCGCGGTATTGATGGGCCATGATTCTTGAGAGCTGGTGCAGATGAGTGAGGTCGTGAATGGCCCAGGTCGCGAGGAGTTGCGAAAGCGTGACGGCTCCGAGGGCGGGGTGTTGTCCGTGCAGCGCGAGATCTTTTGGCTGCAGGTTCAGCTCGCGCAATTGGCGAAGACTGTCCGACCGGACGAGGGCAAATTCATCGAGCAGCTGATTAAGCGACTTGCCTTCGCTCTCTCGTATGTGTCCCAGGCGGTCGAAGGGTGGGAAGGGTCTGGCTCTCGCCGAGTTGCAGGATTATTTTTGCGCGCGTCATCCAATCGGTGCGGTCGCCGTGAATCAGATGGCCGACGACCTCGAAGGCGCTCCAGGAATTGTCGCCTTCGTTTCGCATCGTCCACGCGTCGGGCAGATCGCGCAGGAGCGCATTGAGAGTAGCGGGGGTGCGAGTGAGCAGCGACATTGTTTGTTGCAGGTCTTGTTCCATGAGGCTTCCCGAAATGTGTGGACGTGAATTGCTGAGGAGAGGTTCGGGCCGGCCTGGGGATGGCCGGCCCGTCATTTCGTTCACCAATACTTTCAAAGGCCAACGCGGGCATCAAGATTTATGAGGATTAATTTCCAATCAGGATGGTGTGCGCTGCAGCCAATGTGGTGCTGTTGTCAGGATGATATTTGAAGGCCACTTTTTGGGTGCGTGTGGCGTATCATTGCCGATGGTGTCGCCTATTTTGTGGGCCCCTGGGTCTTACTGGAGTAAAGAACTCGGGATGGTCTACCTGGAAATGGTCAACATCCGCGTAAAATTGAATACGTTATCTCTTCGTTATAATCTACTTTCCAATCATATTCGGATGGGTATCGGGGATCGGAATCTTGTCACCATAAAATTTCTCCTAATGTATAAAGTGGTCGTACTATAGGCCCTTTAGTCCCAAGAGGAATTGAGTGCATCGGAGTTCCTAATTTCCGATCAGGATGGTGTGCGTGTCTGCCAATATGATGCTGTTGTCAGGATGATATTTGAAGGCCACTTTTTGTGCGTCGTGGTGGCTTTGCATTGGATGGTGTCGCCTATTTTGTGGGCGCCGGGTCTTACCCTTGGAGTAAAGAACTCGGGATGGTCGACCTGGAAATGGTCAACATCCGCGTAAAATTGAAACGTTATCTCTTCGTTATATCTATTTCCAATTCAGTATTCGGATGGGTATCAGGGATCGGAATCTGTCACCATAAAATTTCATCCTATTGATAAGTGGTCGTACTCGTCCAACAGGAATTGAGTGCACGGAAAGATTTTCATCCCGGTGTTTCGCGTAGTTTCTGGGTCTAAAACTTGCAAACTCACTGGCCGACTTAGGCGAGGCTTTGAGCATCGCGAAGCGGCGAATCAAGAGTTACTAATTGCCGATCAGGATGGTATGCGAAGCTGCCTGGAGATTTGCGCTTGCGTCCGGAGTGTATGTGAAGAACACTTTTTTGTTCTTCGTTTTGGGAGTATATGGCCCGATCGTGTCGCCCTGGCCAAAACTGCCGGAAGCCACTTTTGGTTTGAAATGTTCGGGATGGTCGATCTCGAAATGGTCGATGTCCTTGTCGAATCGGAACGACACGTCATCGGTGGAATTGATTGGCCAATTGGTATTTGCCTGGGTGTCAGGGATAGGAATGATTTTATGTGCCATGGTGTTTCTCCTAGTGTCTAAAGTGGTCGTGCGAGGGCCGTTTTAGTCCCAACGAGAATCAAGTGCATGGAGAGAAGAGCTTCAGAGCCGGGTCTTTCGGGTATTTCAACCTGTAAGACTCCTGTACCAGAGTCAGGCGATGTCTGGAGCGTCAGGGGCCGGCTTGCAAACACCATCGACAACTTTGGTCTCAGGTCGCTGCCAGGTTCTGTCTGGCGGGATATGAAAAGCGTCTTTCAACTTTCACAGAGAAGATACTGACTAGCTGGTGACAAAGCAAGTTGACGGCTGGAGTGGCGTGGGAATCGGCAGTGGCGCGAGGCTAATTATTGTGGGCTGCCTGGCTCGGGCAAGACCACTCACGCCAAGCGGCTTGAGAGCAGCCTGAACGCGATAGGTTTTGTTCCAGACGAATGGATGGATGCCCTTTCGCTCGATATCTACGACCGAGGGATGCGCGCGAAGATCGAAGCGCTCCAATGGAAGCTAGCTCGAAACCTTCTCCTGTTTGGATTTACGGTGATCATCGAATGGGGTACATGGGGCAGGTCTGAGCGGGACGCCGTTGCGGTTAGGCGCGCGGGCGCTTGGGGCTGCGGTTGAGTTGCACTATCTCACGCGTCGGTGGATGTACTCTTCGAGAGGATTCAACGACGGGGCATGGAGAGTCCGCCCATAGGGCGAGATGCGCTGATGCGATGGTTTGAGATGCTTCAGGTCCCGACACCCGAGGAGATGGTACTGTTCGACGTGCATTCCACGCTGGGAGCTGAGCGGTGGGGCAGGAGTTGACGATTTGAACCCGTTGGCGAGATTGTTCGTGGGGTGCGGGAGCGGATTGTGATTCTTCTATCTTGCTAGGAAGGCCATGATGAAAGCATACGCTGTTTTATTCGCTTCGCTTTTCGTCGTGAAGGCCATTGTTGGGCAAACGGCGAATGACGCTGTGAGCCGGACGTGGATTACTGACGTGACGATTGTGTCACCGGAGAGGCTTGATCGTGTCAGTACGGGGAACGTCCTGATCGAAGGCGACCGCATCGTTCGCGTGGAACGAAAAACAGGCGGGAAGAAGCCAGTCGGGTGCGACGGCGATTTCAGGAAAGGGAGGGTATCTGATTCCGGGGTTCATCGACTCGCATGTTCATCTGGCTTCTGTTCCGGGGATGGGCTTCGATCAGGTAACGGGCCAGTCGCAGATGATCAGGGCGTACTACAAGCAACTGCCGCGATCGTATCTTTATTACGGCTATACGACGGTTGTTGATCTGGCGGTGACCGACCGCAAGGTGCTGCAGGATTTGAGGCAGGCGCCGCTGCGTCCGGATCTATACAGCTGCGGCGAACCTGTGGTGTTCGCGAATGGATATCCGATGTCGTTTGTGCCGCCGGAGCTGCGATTCGAATTGTTTTCGAACTTCATTTATGACCCGGAGCAGGCGTCGAGCATTCCATCGGAATATAAGCCGGAAGGACATACTCCTGCTGCAGATGTCGCGCGGGTGAAGGGTGAGGGCGGGATTTGCGTTAAGACTTTTTTCGAGCGCGGGTTTGGGCGATTCAGGATTGCCGGTGTTGAGGCGGTGTTCTGGCGGAGATGCGCAAGTGCGACTAGAGGGCTGGTGCTGTGTGCAGCCAATTCGTTGGGCAGAGTTCGCGTGATGGGTGTTGACGTGATTGCGCATGGGAGTGGCATTGGGAGATCTCAAGAGACGAGTTGCCGGTGAGATCAGAGAAGAGCTAGATCAGATTGTGGCGAAGAAGATTGAGTATCAGGCGACGTTCCGTCTGAGGGGACGGTTATTGTGAGCCAGTTATCGGTGCTCATACGATTGCGAGGTGACTCCGAGGCGAGTTGGCGTAGTTTACACTCCTGGTGGGCAGGATTCAAGATGACGTCGTGGAGACGATAGGCCGGACGCAGGATGGGCGAGGGGTACGAGAAGAGGCCGCTGGGGGGAGAGCGGCAAGAAGTGCGTATCTGCCGGGAAAATTGAGAATTTTCAGTACGATACGTCCTCGGAGCCGGCATGGGAATCCTCCAGGTGGAGGCATCTGCGACGCAGCCGTTGCCGGGGAGGAACGCCCAGATATAGCAGCACGAACAGGGAACTCGAACCATCTACTTGAGAAAGATTGCAAACCTTCTGCTGCTGAAGAAGTCTCCGCTGGAGAGCGTAGATGCGTATGACAGCATCATGACGGTTTGGGTGCATGGGACGGCGGTTGCGCGGGAGAGTTTGGCGGTTGATTCGAAGTAGGCGGGGGCGGGAAGCAGGCGATCGGCACGGTACAGGGTGGGATTCCGGGTGGCGAAGAGATCCGGCATGGATAAAAATTCTTGTTGGGGGTTGGGGTGGAGGGGCTACAATCCGGCAACGCTTAAAAAGACCGTTTCGCCGATGCATGGAGACGCGGTGCCTGTGCGCGAGGAGACAATGATGGACGATATCGTGGCGGTTGAAGGGCAGGTTTCGGGGCCGGGTTTGAGCCAGGTGGAGCGAGTGGTGGATACGTTTGTCGCTCCGACGAAGACGTTTAAGGACATACTGCGGAGTACGAGCTGGTGGCTGCCATTTTTGATCATGCTGGTCGTTACGATTGCCAATGCGTTCGTGATCGGTCGCCAGGTGGGTTTCACTCGCGTTGCTGAAAATCAGATACATCTAAGCCCAAAGTCGGAGGAAAGATTCAGCCAGCTGACCGATGAGCAGAAGGCTGCCCAAATCAACATCGCGGGAAAGGTCACCGGTTATACATCCTACCTAGCGTTCCTAATTATCCTGATCTTTGTGTCGATTGGAGCACTCCTTTATTGGATGAGCTTCAATTTCGGACTGGGGGCCAACACGACGTTTGGACAGATGTTCGCTGTGTGTATGTACGCCGGGCTGCCCAGACTTCTGATTGGCATCCTGAGCATCGTCATGCTATTGTTCGGCGGCAATCAGGAGTCCTTCGACATACGCAATCCGGTAGGAACGAACCTCGCGTACTACATGCCGGACGCTGCGCCATGGTTGCGAGTCTTTCTCAGCTTTTTTGACGTTATCGGCCTCTGGCAGCTTGTGCTTCTGATTATTGGGACGGCGATCGTGGCCAAGGTATCCCGCGGGAAAGCGGCGGCCGTGATTGTAGGTTGGTGGGTGCTGGGAATGATTGTTCTGGTGGGCATCACCGCAGCGACTACGTAATTCGTTCTGAGAGGGCGATGGTAAAGAAGAAGAGACGCAGCCTCAGGCCGCGCCTCTTTGGGTGAATCAATAATCTGTGGGTTATTCGGTCCAGCGTTTGAAGACGAGGGAGCCGTTTGTTCCGCCGAAGCCGAAGGAGTTCGAGAGGGCGTAGTCGATCTTCAGGGCCTGGGGCTTGTTGGGTACGTAGTTCAGGCGGCATTGGGGATCGAGCTCGACGATGTTCATCGTGGGTGGCGCGGTTTGTTCGAGCATGGCCATGATGGTGATGCCGGCTTCGAGGCCGCCGGCGCCGCCGAGGAGGTGTCCAGTCATGGATTTGGTGGAGCTGACGAGGAGCTTGTGGTTGAGGGCGCGTTCGCCGAAGAGGTTCTCGATGGCTTTGGATTCGAGCGCGTCGCCGAGCGGCGTTGAGGTGGCGTGGGCGTTGAGGTAGTCGATCTGTTCGGGGGCGATGCCGGCGACTTTGAGGGCGTGCTTCATGGAGCGGTAGCAGCCTTCGCCTTCGGGAGCCATGCCGGTCATGTGGAAGGCGTCGGCGGAGAGACCGTAGCCGACGATTTCGGCGAGGATCTTTGCGCCGCGGGCTTTGGCGAACTCGAGGTCTTCGAGGATGAGGATGCCGGCACCTTCTCCGACGACGAAGCCGTCGCGGTCTTTGTCGAAGGGGCGGCTGGCGTGGGTGGGGTCTTCATTGCGAGTGGAGAGGGCTCGCATGGAGGCGAAGCCAGCGACGCCTAGCGGAGTGATGGAGGCCTCGGTGCCGCCGGCGATCATGGCGTCGGCGTCGCCGCGCTGGATGAGGCGGAAGGCGTCGCCGATGGAGTGAGCAGAGGTAGTGCAGGCTGTGGCTGTAGCTTCGTTGGGGCCGCGCGCGCCGTACTTGATGGAGACGTGGCCGGCGGCGAGGTTGATGATGGCGCCTGGGATGAAGAACGGAGAGACCTTGCGCGGACCGCCGTTGAGCAGATTGATGTGTTCGCGTTCGATGACGTCGAAACCGCCGATGCCGGAGCCGATGTGGACGCCGACCCGGTCGCGATTTTCGTCGGTGACCTGGAGGCCGGAGTGGGCCATCGCCTCGGCTGAAGCGGCCAGGGCGAAGTGGATGAAGCGGCCCATTTTGCGGGCTTCTTTTTTGTCCACGAAGAGGAGCGGGTCGAAGTCCTTGACTTCGGCGGCGAAGCGGACGGGGTGGCCAGTGAGATCGAAGGCCTTGATCTCGGCCATACCGCTCTTGCCAGCCAACAGGCCTTTCCAGACCTCAGGGGTGGTTTTGCCGACCCCGCAGACAAGCCCGAGGCCGGTTACGACGACGCGACGTTGCTCCATTTTTTATTTTGCCGCCTTCTGGTTCTTTTCGATGTAATCGACGGCGTCTTTGACGGTTTTAATCTTTTCGGCATCCTCGTCGGGAATCTGGATGTCGAAGGCTTCTTCGAACTGCATGACGAGTTCGACGACGTCGAGGGAGTCGGCGCCGAGGTCTTCCTGAAAGCTTGCGCCGGGTGTGACTTCGGCTTCGTCCACCTGAAGCTGCTCGACAATAATCTGCTTTACCTTTTCGTCTACTGCTGCCATTTCGTTCTCCTGTTTATGTCTGGAATCAAGGTCTGGAATTCGTGCGCGTTAGCCACATAGCCAACATCAAGCATACTGAGCGCCTTTGTGAGTGTAAAGCAAAGCGGAGGGCGGGTGTTAGGCGTCGCTGGGAGGGTGTTTTTACTCGTCGTCTCCGGATGCGGCAAGGAGAGGGGCTATGCTGGCCATTTCGTCGAAGTCGATGAGGTTGGAAACGGAGGCCCCGGCGCCCAGATTCGAGGTCGGGCTGGAGACATCTTTCAGTGCTTTATTGATAGCGCGGGTACGAACACCCAGCTTCTGAATGGTGTTTTGCACGGTGCCCACCTGATCTTCGACCTTTTGCATAAGACCGCCGTAGGTCTCAAACTCCTTCTTGGCGGAGGAGAGGACGCGCCAGACCTCGTCGCCCTTTTTCTGGATGGCGAGAGTATGGAAGCCCATTTGGAAGCTGGTGAGGATGGCCATGAACGTAGACGGGCCAGCGATGGTGACGCGGCAGCTAGACTGAATTTCGGATTGGAGGCCGGGACGGCGGACGACCTCTGCGTAGAGGTTTTCGGTCGGCAGGAACATGATGGCGTGAGGCATTGTGGTGGGCGGGTTGATGTACTTGTCGCAGATGCGCTTGCCTTCGGTGCGGATGGCTCGCTCAAAGGCACGGCCAGCAGCGGCGATTTCTTCAGCTGAGCCATGGTCGTGGGCGTGTTCGAGGCGCTCCCAGTCTTCCTTGGGGAACTTGGCGTCGATGGCTAGAAGAGTATAGGAGTCGGCACCGTCGCCATTGGGGAATTTGAGCGCGTACTCGACGGCTTCAAGGGTGTTGGGCTTAATGCGGGCGTTCTTGATGTACTGCTCGGGAGAAAACATCTGCTCGAGCTGCTGGCCGAGCTGGAACTCACCGACGACACCGCGGGACCGAACGCTGGAGAGGACTTTTTTAAGGTCGCCGACGCCGGTGGCGAGCTCCTTCATTTCGCCGAGGCCTTTCTGCACTTCACCGAGGTGGGTAGTCACCTGGCCGAAAGATTCGGTAAGGCGTGTCTGCAGGGTGGCGTGGAGTTTTTCATCGACGGTGACGCGCATCTGTTCCAGCTTGGCGGCGTTGTCCTCGTTGAGTTTGGTGAGGCGGTCTTCGACAGTGAATCGGAGTTTTTCCTGCTGGGTGTTCGCTTCGCCGGAGAGTTCGGCGAGGCGATTGTGGAGGGCTTCACGGGCCTCCAGCTGATTGCGGTTCGCTTCGGCGATGAAGTATGAGAGGCGCTGCTCGATCGATTCGAGATTGCGCTGGACGGCAGAGCGGAGAGTTTCGTCGGAGGCTTTGTTGTCGGAGCGGAAGCCGTTGAGGCCGGTTTGGAGGAGTTGGCTGAGTTCGGCGATATTGCGGGTGATCTCGGTGCGGAGATTGCTGAAGTCGGCGGCGGCAGACTCGCGTGTGCGATGCGCCTCGGCGGAGGTTTCGGTGCGAAGCTGAGTGAGTTCATTGCGGAGGTGGCGGTCGAGGCCTTCGAAGTGGGCGTCAAGACGGGTCAACTGGCTGGACATGGTGTCGGCTAACTGATTGAGAGCCGGGTCCTGCGCAGGGAACGAGGGTCGACGCAGCAGAGCAAACACCACGATGAACGTAGCGATTTGAAGCGCGATCAGGAGAAGGACCAGGGTTGTCATTTCGTCTTTCCTTCGCCAAAGGATAGCACCTCTTTTAACCCGCGTCCTGTGAACTCAACCATATCGAAATCCTTTTTCCCGCCCGCGAGAAAGTCGCATCCAACGGAGTGCGGAGGTGTGTATGAGAGAAAATTCGAAGAATCAGGGCTTTGATGAGATTTTGAGCACGATCGGGCCGGATGCTACGGCGACGTTCGACAACTCGCTCAGCAATCCGACGGAACGTGCCAGCAGTGAAGCGACGAGTGCAGCGACGGCTATCAATGGCAGGGATGCGGAAGTTGAAGAGGAAGATGATGACGCCGCTGCATTGGAGGAGGATGACGAGTTGGATGAGGAGGAGGATGTCGAGGAAGAGGCTGGGGTTTAGGGACTTCCTGAAAGTAGCATCGCACTGAGGGGCGACGTTGGTTCTCTCCGGAGGCATCGAAGATTTTTATGAGAAAAATACAGATCAGGCGGGGCGTCGCTTCCGGTGCGGGGGCATTTGGTGCAGTAGCGCTGGGTGCCACGGCCGTTGGTGCTCTTGCAGTGGGCGCGGCAGCGATTGGGGCTCTTGCGATTGGAGCGCTGAGCATACGAAGACTTCGCTTGCTTGAAGGAAGGATTGAGGAGCTTCATATTCAACGCCTGACGGTGGGTGAGTTGGATATCCGGTCGAGGCATACTTCGGAAGAGCCGTTGTAACTTGGGTTGCTGGTAAGCAGTTTGGCCGGTTGCGAGTGCGCATTACCAAATTTCTGTTTAGGCCACGTGCGAATCGCTTCCTTGACTGTGAATTGGATTACCGCGATGGCCACTGCCAGGTTGGGCGGTTGAACAGGGTTGCGTCCGGAGAGAACGGTTTCGCCGAAGGATTTCTCCAGGTGGAGTTGCCTGCACTGTGGCGCTTCACTGAGGGATTCGATCAGTATGCGGGCATGGGAGACGACGATAAGTTGACTTTGCTGCGAAGCGGCAATGATCAGGCGGGCGAGGGCCGGCAGGAGGTCGGGGTGGAGGCTGGTCTCGGGTTCGTTCAGCACCATGAGTTGCGGGGGGACGCGGGGTGAGGAGGGCGGCGGTCCAGAGGAGAAAGCGTAAAGTTCCGTCGGATAATTCGGCGGCCGAGAGGGGACGCAGCAGAGCCGTGCTGCTGGAGTTTGACTTCGAAGCGGCCATTCTGCACTTCGATGTGAATGCGGCTTTTGGGGAAGGCGTCGTCGATGGTACGTTTGAGGGCTTCGTCGTCGCCGATTTCGAGGATGGTTTGGAGTGCGGCGGGGAGATCGGTTCCGTCGTTGTTCAGTACCGGGGTAAAGGTGCCGATCTGCGGGATGCGTACCAGGCGATGCGATATCGGTTCGGAATCCGTCGTAAAACCGCCAGCCTCGAATCGATTCGCGCACGGCCAACATTTCAGGAGCGCGTTGCGGGTCGGCGATGCTGGTCAGCATGCTATCGGCAGCGCTGAGGTTTTGGGTGAGTATGACGGGCTCTTCATCGCGTTCGGTGGGGAGGTGGACGAAGTTGTTTTGGCGGTCGACGAGTGCGGCGGCTCTTCGGTATTTCCCACCGTGCCAGATGCATTCGCGTTTGATGGCGGGATCGAGGTTGAAGAGTGTGGTTGGCGGTGGTGGCGGTGGATAGCCGAGATCAATGCTGTAGCCGTAGGTTTCGTCGGAGAAGCCGAGCTTCAGACTGACGGGTTTGCGTGAGGCTGTCGGCTTCGACGGGATGCTCGCCTTGACGAACGGAGCGAGCGATGGTCTCCGGACCTGCCCACAAAGTGGAAGGCAATCCGCCTTCGCGTGCGAGCGATGCGACGACGGAGTTTTGCGCCGCGTCAGCCAAGCAGGCGTAACGCTCGATAGAGGCTGGATTTGCCACTGCCATTGGCGCCGGTGACGAGATTGAGGCGGACCGAGCGGCAGTACGAGATCCCGCAGAGAGCGATAGCCAGAGATCGCCAGTGTTTCGATCATGCGAGAAGGATATGGCGGCAGATCAAACTGGTCGACAACTAATTCTGTTGAAATGGTGGAGGAGGGGATTGCGATGCCGATTGCGAACTATAGTGTGCTGGCTGGGAAGCCGACGGCGGGGAAGGTTGTGAGTGGGGCGAGTGCGCATTATCAGATCACAATGAAGACGGGGGGCGGGACGTTTACGGTTGCAGTGAATATTCAGTCGGTGGATGGGTCGGAGGTTCTGTATGCGATTGAAGAGGGGTTTACGCCGCCGGATTTAACAGCGTTGCTCGCGCTGCCGATGGGGATGACGAAGTTGAAGAGCGTGCCGGGTGGGCTGGCTCTGGATTTTGTGCGGAGTACGGTGGGCGGTGCTCCGATGATTACGAAGGCGCAGATGACGCTGCTGCCGAAGCAGGGTGCGAAGACGAAGGGTACAAGTGCCGAGGAGCAGATGATTCAGCGGGCGAAGGCGAAGGCGCTGGAGAACGCGGTGGTGACGCTGCTGAATATGACGATTGCGGATAAGGATGGCGTGATCTATGCGTTTGGGAGCGCGTTCGCGGATAAGGGGAAGGTGGATGGGATTCACGATATTCATATGAACCAGGGGAATCCGAAGAACAATCATGGTGGGGACAACGGGGATGTGGCAGGATGGGGCGCTGTTTATTCATCTGCCGGCGAAGAAGACTTGGACGGCGGTTTTTATTGCGTTTCAGACGGAGAGCTGGAGTACGGATTCGGCGGGGAATCCGGTTTAGAAACGATGTCCTGCCGGACGGGCCCGCTGCGCGCGGGGCGGTCACTTCGTGACGTGTCTACCTTGTCTCGGTAAGAGATGAACGTGGGTCCTCCCGTTGGTCGGGATTAGGGATCGACTGCTCTGCTGAGCACCCCTTTTTCTAGAGGGTTTCCAAGATGCGGTCGGCTATGGCGGCGGCATCGACGGCGGGGCGCACGTCATGGGTGCGGATGATGTGAGCGCCGGCGAGGATGACGGCTACGTTGGCGGCGGTGGTGGCGTTGAGGCGGTCTTCCATGGAGGGTGTGCCCTCGTTGAAGAAGGGGGCGAGCGAGGGAGTTTGGGCGAGGGTGTGGGCGAGGAAGCGCTTGCGGGAGGCTCCTGCGAGAAGCGGCAGGTTGAACTTGCGGAGTTGATCGAAGTGGGCAAGGAGAGGGTAGTTTTCGTCGAGACGTTTGCCGAAGCCGAAGCCGGGGTCGAGTACGATCTTGTTGCGTGGAATGCCTGCGGTGGTGGCGGCTTTGAGGCGGGCTTCGAGTTCGGTGACGACGAGGGGCAGGACTTCGTTGGGCGCGAGGGGTGGGAGGGTGGGCCAGTCTTGCGGGCGGCCTCGGGAGTGCATGAGGATGGCTCCGCAGTGGAGTTCGGCGCAGGTGGCGGACATGTCGACGTCCCAGAGATGGCCGCTGACGTCGTTGACGATCTCACATCCGGCTTCGATGGCGTGGCGAGCGGTCGTGGCGTGGAAGGTGTCGATGGAGAGGATGGTGTTGGGGCGCTGTTCGAGGATGGATGCGATGACGGGGAGGATGCGCGACTGCTCTTCGCCGGGCGGTGAGTGGTGTGGCGTTGGGTCGAGTGGATTCGCCGCCGATGTCGAGGATGTCGGCGCCCTGGTCAAGCATGGTGAGCGCTTGGGCGAGAGCGCGTTCGGGGGCATGCTCGGGGGAGTAGAAGTGGCCGCCGTCGGAGAAGGAGTCGGGGGTGACGTTGAGGATGCCCATGATGAGGGTTCGCTGGCCGAGGGCGACAGTGCGGGTGCGGAGATGCCAGTCGAAGCGAGAGCGAGTGGCGAAGGGCATGGGAAGATTAGTTTAGGACAGTTGCAGGTTCGGGGGATGCAGCGGGGATGGCTGCGGCTACCTCTTCGGTTCCGGTTGAACAACTGGAGGTTCGGCTGCAGACATGCCGCCCAGGATCTGCCAGCCTGTGGATGTTTTGAGCCAGGTGTGAGTGATGCGGCTGGTCAGAGGCTCGCCGTGACCGTTCCTGTCTTCCCAGGTCGCGGTGAGCCAGTAGTAGGTCACGACGATGTTGCCGGTCGCGTGGCTTGCGGCTGGCCTGAGCGAATAGGACCTGAGGTGCTGACCCTTTGCAGTGTATTGATCGAGCCAGTCGGTTATGTGGTCCTTGCGCTGCGGGGCGGGGCTGACGAAAGGCCAGCCGATGAAGTCCGGATGCCACAACGCTCGGTAGCTGACGAGGTCGAGGGCCTTGACGTCGTCCCAGTAGGAGGATTCGAGCTTCCAGACGGCGGTCTCGTCGGGAGTCTCGTCAGAAAATTGCTGGGCGAAGGTGATGGTGGCACAAAGCGTCAACAGCAGGGCGATACACACTCGTTGCATCTTCAAGATGGGCGTCCTCTCAGACTGATTTGAGATCGGGTGGTTCGATTGCCTGGGGTCTCGGTCAGGAAACTATACGCTTCTTTCGCGCTTACCTCGCGATTGCGATTGGTGACGGAGGCGATTGGCTGGGGGAAGGATGCTAGACTGCGCGCATGCGAAGCTTTGTTTTGCGGATGGCGGCCTGTGGGCTGATGGGGATGATGTGTTTGGCTGGCGCGGAGGCGAAGGGGCCTCGCAAGGCGGAGCCGGGGAAGGTGCTGGAGCGGGAGATTGGTGCACTGCTGGCGGACCCGGCGGTGTCGCGGGATCACTGGGGGATTGCGGTGACGGCGATGGATGGGGCGCCGATCTACTCGCTTGAATGAGGGGCAGTTGTTTCAACCGGCGAGCAATGCGAAGTTGTATACGACGGCGGCGGCGATGGCGCTGCTGGGGCCGGGGACTACGTTTGAGACGAGGATTGCGGCGCGCGGGGTGATGGGTGGAACGACGGCGCTGAAGGGTGATGTGGTGCTGGTGGGCGCGGGGGATGCGAATCTTTCGGGACGGGAGATTCCTTATGTTGCTCCGGCTTTGAGGCCGAAGGTTGCGAAGGGCGCTCCGCCTTTTCCGGAGGTGAATCCGCTGCGGTATCTGGAGGCGATGGCGGACCAGGTGGCGGCGACGGGATTGAAGGTAGTGAATGGCGATGTGGTGGGAGATGACACACTGTTTCCGTGGGAACCGTATCCGCAGGACTGGTCGATCGATGACACGGTGTGGGGATATGGAGCGCCGGTGTCGGCGTTGACGATTAATGATAACCAGATCAAGGTGACGGTGACTCCGGCCGCGATTGCGGGTCAGCCGGCTACGGTGGTGGTCGATCCGGCGGTGCCTTCGTACTACACGCTGGATGTGTCGGTGACCACGGGGGAGGAAAAAAGCGGAAGTCATGTGCAGATGGAGCGGGCTCTGGGGTCGAAGATGCTGCGGGTGTATGGGTCGATTGCGATGGATGCGAAGCCAGATGAGGAGGAGGTCGCGATTCATGATCCGGCGGAGTATGCGGCGGTGGCGCTAAAAGGAATGCTGGAGGCGAGAGGGATTGTGGTGACGGGGAGGGCTCGAGCGTTGCATCGGATATCGACGGATGCGGAGGGGTTTGTGGAGCAGATGAAGAAGCCGGGCGAGGAGCAGGCGGTGGTGAGCGGCGGAACGGAGGGCGGATCGTGTCCGTCGGCTGTCTCGGTTACTCCTGAGACAGATTTTGGCGTCGCATACCTCGCCGCCGCTCGCCGAGGATGTGACGGTCACGAATAAGGTGAGCCAGAATCTGCACGCGGAGTTGTGGCTGCATCATTTAGGGAAGAGGACGTTTTGTAGTGACGGCTCGACGGTTGCCGGGGCGCGGCTGGTGCGGGCGTTTCTTGAACACGTCGGCATCGATAAAGATGATTTTGTGTTTTTTGATGGGTCGGGGTTGAGTGGGCATGATCTGGTGACGCCGCGGGCTACGGCGCGGTTGTTGCAGTATGCGTCGACGCAGCCGTGGTTTGCGGATTGGAAGAAGACGCTGCCGGTGGGTGGGGAGGATGGGTCGCTGGTGGAGCGATTCGGAAAGGCTCCATTGAAGGATCATGTGTTTGCGAAGACGGGGACGCTGGGGGAGGCGCGCGCGCTGAGTGGATATCTGGAAGGTGCGAGCGGGAAGACGGTGATCTTTTCGATTATGGTGGGGAACCATATGCCGCAGACGAGTGGGGATCGGGAGGCAATGGACAAGATTGTGGCGGCGATTGCAGCGGCAAACTAACGTCGAGCGCTTTGCGTGATCCACACTGAAAGCATTTAAGATGGAGGGATGGGGAAGAGTCGGCCGCCCGTGCAGGTTGTGATTTTGTGAGTCATTGGATGGATGCAACGACCCTGCATGTGCTGGTGGTGGTGTTTCTCGCTACGCTGTTCCGGTCGGCGTTTGGGTTTGGGGAGGCGCTGATTGCGGTTCCACTGCTCACTCTCTTTATTAACCTGAAGGTTGCGGCGCCGCTGGCGGTGCTGGTCTCGATTACGATCGCCGCGGTGGTGGTGGTGCAGGATTGGCGAAAGATTCATTTTCGCAGTGCAGGATGGCTGGTGGGCGCGTCGCTGTTGGGTATCCCGGTGGGGTTGTGGCTGCTGACGAACACTCATCAAACGGCGGTGAAGATTGCACTGGCGATTTTTATTGTGGCGTATTCGGCGTATTCGCTGTTTGGCCGCAAGCCGCCTGAGCTGAAGAGCGATAGCGGGGTGTGGCTGCTTGGCTGCGGTTTTGTTGCGGGAGTGACTGGTGGTGCGTATGGAATGAATGGGCCGCCGCTGGTGATTTATGGAGCGATGCGGCGATGGTCGGCACAGCATTTTCGCGCAACGCTGCAGGCGTATTTTCTGCCGGCGAGCCTGATTGGTATGGGCGGCTATTGGCTGGCAGGGCTTTGGGTGCCTGCTGTGACACACTATTATCTGGTGTGTCTGCCGAGCCTGCTGCCGGCGGTATGGCTGGGCAGGGTGGTGAACCATCGCCTGCATGGAGACGCTTTTCTGAGGTATGTCTATGTGGGACTGGCGGGTATTGGTGTGGTGTTGCTGGCTGAGTCGGTGCACAGATAGGGTACGAGAATAATTTTGATGGTTCGAATTTCTTTTTTGTTGATAGCCGCTTGTGCGCTGGCGGGGTGTAAGTCGCTGCCACCGCCGACTCCACTGGAACAATTGAATGCGCAGCAGACGCGGGGGCATGCGGTGTTTCAGGCGCGTTGCGTGACCTGTCATTACGACCGCAAAGATAAGCCGCTGCATGGGCCGCCTATGCTGGGAGTATTCAAGAAGCCAGCGCTGCAGAGTGGAGCGCCGGCGAATGATGAGCGGGTGACGGCGACGATCCTGCATGGGCATGGGCTGATGCCGGCGATGGGGAATACGATGGACCAGCAGGATACCGATGATCTGCTGGCGTATCTGCATACGTTGTGAAAAGCAGGGTGTAGGGAATAGGGAATAGCGAACAAAGGTCAGGCATGTTATGAGTTGCGCCGAATGAGGATTGGGTTGGACGAGAAAAAGTTGGAAGCCAGTGCGCATGGGATGTTGCCGGGTGTGGCGGGAATCTGCATGTTCATGCTGGTGTTGACGCTGATCAATGCGTTTGCGGCGTTGCGGGGGAGTTTTGGCGAGGGACGTGGGAAGTACGGTGTGCTGATGTTGTGCACGTTGCTGGCCGGGGGCGTGTTTGGGTTGATGCGGCTGCGGCGGTGGGGATGGTCGCTGGTGTTGGGTGGATGCGTGATGCTTTGCGCGGGCAACCTGTTTGTGTTTCAGAGGACGCATGGAGCGCCGTTTTTAGTGCAGGGGCTGTTTGCGCTGGTGTTCTTTCTGTACCTGGTGCGAACGGAAGTGCGGGACCGGCTGCAATGAGCTGGTGGCTGCGGCATATCGGATGGTGGCCGCCGCTGTTGGGGGCAGGTGTCAAACTGACACGGCTGGATAAGGATCTGCGTGAGGCGGACGTGGAGATGCGGCTGACGCGGTGGAACAGGAATTATGTTGGCGTGCATTTTGGCGGGTCGCTGTTTTCGATGACGGACCCGTTTTACATGCTGATGCTGGCGGCGAATCTTGGAGAAGAGTATGTGGTGTGGGACAAAGCGGCGTCGATACGGTACCGGAAGCCGGGGAAGGGGCGGGTACGGGCGGAGTTTCGGCTGACGGAGGAGAAGCTGGCGGAGATTCGTGCTGCAGTGGAGGCGGATGGGCGATATGACGTGCGGTTTCTGGTTGAGATCAAGGATGAAGATGGTGGAGTGGTTGCAGTGGTGGAGCGGGTGATCTATTGCGCGACGAAGGATGCGCATGAGGAGAGGGCAAAGTTGCGGAGTGGTACGGGTTGAGTTTTTTGGAGGGTCGCATGCTGAGTCGACGCGGTTTTGGAAGGGTGATGGGCGCGACTTTCGCCGCGCGGGTGATCGTGCTGGGTGGCCTGATCGGACAGACGTCAGGGGTTGCGGAGACGCGGCCGCAGTTTTCTGTGATGATGTGGGCGTTGAAGAAGTGGGGCAGCTTTGAGGAGAATCTGGAGCGCGTTGCGCAGGCGGGGTACTCGCACGTTGAGCTGGTGGGCGAGTTTTTGCGATGGTCTGAGGAGGACTGGCGGCGCATCCTCGCTCGCATGCAGGCGCTGAAGATCACGGTGGATGCTACGTCGGGCATTAAGGCTGGATTTGCTGATCTCGCTGGGGGAGATGCGTTTCTTGCGGAGTTGAAGGGTTTTATCCCGATGGTGAAGCGGCTGGGGTGTGGGCAGATCATTCTTTTGTCGGGGAAGCGGATGGAGGGGGCTGCGCCGGGAGAACACCATCGAGCTTCGATTGAGGCGCTGAAAGGTGCGGCGGAGATTTTGGGTGCGGCGGGCGTGACGGGAGTGATCGAGCCGATTGACCGGCTGGAGAATCCGACGATCTATCTCGATGGTGTTACGGAGGCATTCGAGATTGTTCGGGCGGTGGGGAGCGCGAAGGTGAAGGTGCTGTACGACCTGTATCACGAGCAGCGCGGGATGGGGAACCTGATTGAAAAGCTGGAGAAGAACATCGATGAGGTCGGGCTGATTCATGTGGCCGATGTTCCGGGGCGACATGAACCCGGGACTGGAGAGATGAACTACGGCAATATCTACCGGAAGTTGGCGGAGTTGCGCTACCGGGGCGTGATTGCGATGGAGTTCTATCCGACTGGGGATGTAGTGGAAACGCTGCGGCGCGCTCGCGAAGAGGCTTTGCGAGCCTGGGGTGGTTGAGCCGTAGGCAGTCAGAATTGCTGTGCTCTGCTTATTTTGTTGCCGGCGTGCTTGCTGTCGAAGGAGCGACCCGATTCGCACCCGAAGCTGCCACGCCCGGCACGATGGGTACACAGGGTTGCGGCGGGGCGGTCTGGCCAGGCAGCACCGGCGGCCCTGCCTTTCGCATCTGGCCGGAAGGACATGGTTCGAGAAGCAAGGTTGGCCGTAGATCCTTCGGCAGGGGAGGGGCATCGGCAGCAGCACCCTTCAATTCCTCGTTCATCTTCGAGCCTGGCCACGCGTAGGGAGCCACGCGGATGGGCCCGTAACCCATCACCGGGAACTTGGTTGGCACCGAAAAGCTTTTATCAACCCGCACAAAAGCAGACTCCGGCGTCTTGCCCAGCATGCGATTTTCCGAGGACAACTGTATGACATGTTCGCCCACGTTCACAGTGAGCGTCTTGTCATCGAAGGCGTGCTTCTGTTCGACTGCGCCTGGAAAGGGATCGTTCGAGACAACAGTTATGCCGATCCCCGGTACGTAAAAGTAGATGTACTTCAGATCCTTGATCTCGTAGTTGAGCGCGGCCTTGCCTGTCATGCCGTCGACCGTCAGGGTCCCACGGCTGATCGAAACAGCCACTGTCTTGGGCGGCTTCTCTTTCGGAGCATGCAGCTTCTTCCCGTTCTCGTCGTATCCGAGGTTGTCTTTTGTCTGCATCATGGGCTTGCCCAGTTCGTCGAAGAGCGGGTGTCCCTTCTTGTCGCGCTGTTGCCGGACGGGTGGGTTGAACATCAGTTTGCCATCGGGATCCTGCTGCTGTTTTCCTTCCTCGTCGAGCATGGGCGTGGGCGGCAACTCTATCACCGTGTTTGGACCCGTGTACTCCTGCTTCCCTTTCTTGCCCTTTACGACTGGTGATGCGGCGGATTTCGCCGGAGTTGGAGACGACGCGTCTTTGTTGTCTTCGACTGGCAGAGCGGATTGTGGGGCTGAGGAAGGCGCGGGCTGCGGCTCCTGCGCTTTTATGGGCCCAATTGACGTGAACACTAAAGCCAAGCCAAGCAAACCAGAAAGCGATCCAGTACTCATTCCGGTCATTGGATCTATCCTCCGTCTCTGTCAGCTCTGCCCGTGCTCTCTGAGCCCGGGTAGATGGTTGCTAGTTCCTATCGCGAGGATATCCGCAACCTGCAATCCATTTCAAATATTTCTCCGCGTAAGCCTACGACTTTCGGGGGTTTACCTTGTGTGCACTAGGCAACGGAGAGGTCTTGTTTCACAGGTGGCGGGCCGACGATGAAGTGGACGATCGCGATGGTGTCTGGTGGGCTCATCGAGAGGTGGTGTTGGATACAATGGAAGGGATGACTCCGCCGGTTGCCTCATCGGAAATCCAATTGAATACTGAGCTGGTGCAGATCGATCTGACGCCAAGGAAGCCCGTCGCCAAGCCGGCGTGGCTGAAGGCGAAGGCTCCGATGGGCGAGACCTTCCACAATCTGAAGAAGATGGCGCGGGAGCTGAACCTGCATACGGTGTGCGAGAGCGCGCAGTGCCCGAACATTGGCGAGTGCTGGAATCAGAAGTCGGCTACGTTCATGATGCTGGGGAATTTATGCACGCGGCGGTGCGGATTTTGCGCGGTGCCGAAGGGGAGGCCCGAGCCGATTGATTTTGATGAGCCACGGCGGGTAGCGTATGCGGTGGCGCAGCTTGGGTTGGCGCATGCGGTGATTACGAGCGTGAATCGCGATGATGACAATGTGGGGGCGGCGCGGGCGTTTGTAAGTGTGATCGAAGAGATCCGGATGCAGGCTCCGGGGTGCCGGGTGGAAGTGCTGACGCCGGATTTTCAGGGTGTGGAAGAGGCGCTGAGGCTAGTGGTGGCGGCGCGGCCGGAGATTCTGAACCACAATATTGAGACGGTGCCGCGGCTGTATCGCGTGGCGAAGAGTGGTGGGCGGTATGAACGGTCGCTTGGGTTTTTGGCTGGTGCGAAGACGATTGCGGCGGAGATGTTTTCGGACCGGGACGGGGACCAGATTGTGACGAAGACGGGCATCATCGTCGGGATGGGCGAGGAGATGCACGAGCTGCTGACGGTGTTTCGCGATCTGGCGGATCGGAAGGTGGATATTCTGACGATCGGGCAGTATCTGCGGCCTTCGCGGGATCATCTGCCGATGGCGCGGTACTACACGCCGGAGGAGTTTGCGTTTCTGAAGCATGAGGCGCTGGGGATGGGTTTCAAGCATGTGGAGAGCGGGCCGCTGGTGCGGAGTAGCTACCATGCGCAGGAGCAGGCGGAGTCGACCGGGTTGGCTTAGGTCTGCGTGCTGTCGCACAGAATAGGTCGCATCTTTTCAAGTCGCACCTAAGTCGCATCCTTTGCGACTTCATTGGATCATCGTCGCGGATGGGCACCCGAGACGGTTAAATGTAAAAATTTGTAAACTCCTAACGCTTTAGTTGACAAAACGAAAATTGCTTCGTCATAATCTCCTAATCTGTTAGGAGATGGTGCCACGTGGGTACGCAACGGAAGACGGAACAGGCGTTGACGCCGCTGGAGTTGGAGATCATGCAGGTGCTGTGGGAGGCTGGCGCCAGCACAGTCTCTGAGGTGCAGCCGCGGTTGAAGGCGCAGCTGGCGTATACGACGGTGCAGACCATGTTGAATGTTCTGCTGCGCAAGAACAAGGTGAAGCGGGTGCAGGAGGGGCGGGCGTTCCGGTACCGTGCGGTGGTGAGTCGCGAACGGGCGACGGGAAATGCGCTGAAAGACATGGTGACGCGGGTGTTTGGGGGCTCGAGCGAGGCGCTGCTGATGGCGATGGTGGATGCCCGGCAGATCAGCGCCGAGGAGCTGGCGCGGGTGGCTGAGAGATTGGCTGCGGCTGAACGTGAGGCGGCAGAGCGTGATGCGGCTGGAGGATCTGGCGGAGAGTCTGGCAAGGAGGAGCGGTGATGGAACGAGCGATCCTGGAGTATCTTGCGAATGCGTTGTGGCAGCTTCCGGTTCTGGCGGCGGGAGCGTGGGTTCTGCTCTGGTTGATGAAGCCGGGCCCGCAGACGCAGTACAGAGTTTGGCTGACAGTGCTGGGGCTTGCGGTGATTCTGCCGGCGTTGGGGATACGTGGCGGTGAGATTGTTCCGGTGCCGGGCGCGGCCTTTGACCAGGTGGCGACGACCCGGATAGTGCAGAGGTCGTCCGCGGTGGTGGTGGATGATGAGACGGCTCCGCTGCCGGCGGTGAGTGAGCCGGTGGAAGCGTCGACCGAGACGGCGAAGGGGATGTGGCGGCTGCCATTCCGCGTGCAGCGAGTGCATCTATCGGCGACGGCGGTTCACTGGGTGATGGGCGTGTATGCGAGCTCGGTGCTGCTGGGCCTGGTCCGGGTGATACGAGCGTGGCGGGGAGCGCGGCGGCTGGTGGAAACTTCACGGCAGGTGGCGCTGTGTTCGACGGCGGAGGCGGTGCTGGAGGACTTTGGCAGGAGCTTTGATGTCAGTCTGCCGGAGGTGCGGGAGTGCGCTGAGGTGACGAGTCCGATGGTCGTGGGTGCAGCGTCGCCAGTGGTGCTGCTGCCGGAGGGTTTTGCCGACCATGCAGAAGACGAGGTGAGGGCGGCACTGCTGCATGAATTAGCGCATGTGAAGCGGCGGGACTATCTGACGAACGGGGTATGCCAGGTGGCGGTGCTGCCAGTGTTGTGGCATCCCGTGGCGTATGGGGTTCAGCAGAGGATACGGCGGACACGTGAGATGGTTTGCGACCAGATGGCGGCGCGCGAGATGCGCTCCGAGCTTGGATATGCGCGATGCCTGTTGACGATGGCGCGCACGATGTTGGGAGGCGGTTTGGCGGAGCGGCCGGAGTTTGTCGGCTTGTTCAGCAACAACGTGCTGGAGGAGCGCGTGATGCGGCTGATGGAGACGAAGTCGGTGCTGACGGCGCGGGCGAAGCTGGTCCGGCTGGCGAGCGGAGCGACCGCGATGGCGACGGCAACGCTGATGGCGACTTCCTTCCATGTGGTTCCGACGATGGCGGCTGCGAGTTCGCCTGTGGTGCAGACGGCCGTGTTGCGTGCGACTTTGCTGGGTTCTGCGGATGCTCCCGTGGTTGTGCCGGGCACCTGCCCACACAGATTGGCGAAGCCTGCGGTTGCGGCGAGTGCTCCTGTACCGGCGAAGCCGGCAGTTGCAGCGAAAGCTCCAGTGTCGGCAAGAGCTGTCGTTGTTCCAATCGCTGCTGCTTTCGCGGCGCCCTATGCCACGGCGGCCCCGGTCGCATTGCAAGCGCCGCAGAGCGTGCCTGCGATGGCGCCTCCTTCACCGGTTGGAGCACCTGCGTCGCCTGCGATTGCTCCCACTGCAGCGCCTGCGACACCGCCGGCGCCTGGGCTTGCTCCTGTAACACCAGTTCCCGCCGCTCCTGCGGCTCCAGCAGATAAGGAGAAGAGCAAAAAGAAAAGCAGCTATGTATATCGCATGGGCCCGGATGGCGATGAGGTGGTGAGCATCAACGGGGACGCGCGCGTACTGACGCCGGAGGAGAAGGAACAGTTTGAGAAGGCGATGGAGCAGTTCAAAAACGGCGATTTCGCCAAGCGCATGGCCGATATGCAGCGGGAGATGGCACAACTCAAAATCAAGGACACCTTCGACAGCCGCGATTTCAGAGAAGATATGGAGGCGATGCGGCGCGAGTTCGCGCAGGGTGCTTTCGTGAACAGCGCGGAACTGCAGGCCAAGATTCAGACGATGATGAAGAACTTCGACAAGCAGAATATGTTCATGGGGCCGTGCAAGGATGGAGTGAAGGATAAAGATAAGGACAAGGACAAGGCGGCGAAACAGAAGCAGAAGGAACCGGCGACTCCGCAGCTTCAATGAAGCGAAAAGGGCGGAGTGGATTGTAAGGAGGATGGGTCATCGGGATTGAACCTGATCGATCCTGAGATGAAGTCGACAGATTATTAGACAGCAGAGAAGGGCACCGCTTAGGCTGTGCCCTTTTGCTTTTGGCGCTTGTGGAGACATCCGCATCGCGGTGGAGCGGCGGAGGGGTCTGGACGTAAGATTACCTAGACGCTGACGAAGGAGTGTGGGTTTATGGGACGGATCGATGTCGCATTGGGACGTGGGCTGAGTTTGAGTGAGTTGGCGCCGGGAGTGGTGCAGTCGGAGATTCGTGCGATGACGCAGGAGTGCGATCGCATGGGTGGAGTGAATCTGGCGCAGGGAGTATGCGACACCGAGGTGCCGGAGGTGGTGGCCGAGGGAGCGATTCGTGCGATTCGTAATGGGCTGAATATCTATACCCGGATGGATGGGATTGAAAGACTGCGACGCGCGATTGCAGGAAAGGTGGAACGGACGCTGGGGATCACGGTTGATCCGGAGCGCGAGGTGCTTATTACGAATGGTGTGACGGGGGCGTTTCAGGCGGGCGTGATGGCGCTGTTGAATCCGGGTGACGAGGTTCTCCTGTTTGAGCCGTTCTACGGGTATCACGCGAGTACGCTGCGGTCGATACGGGCCGTGCCTGTGCCGGTGGCGCTTGCCGATCCAGACTGGACGCTCGATGTGGCGGCGGTGCGGGCGGCGGTGACGCCGAGGACGCGCGGGATGGTGATCAATACGCCGTCGAACCCGGCGGGGAAGGTGTTTACGCGGAGTGAGCTCGAGGCGTTGGCGGAGATTGCCGAAGAGTTCGATCTGTTCTGTTTTACGGATGAGATCTATGAGCATTTCATTTATGGCGGGGCGAAACATGTGAGTCCGGCGACGATTCCCGGAATGCGGGAGCGGACGATTTTGATGTCGGGGTTTTCGAAGACGTTTTCGGTGACGGGATGGAGAGTGGGGTACCTGATCGCTGATGCGAAGTGGGTGCCATCGATCGGATATTTTCATGATCTGACGTATGTGTGCGCGCCGGCTCCGATGCAGCAGGGTTGCGCGGACGGGGTGGAGAAGCTGGGCGCGGAGTTTTATGAAGGGCTGGCGACTGAAGCACGAGGTGAAGCGAACGATGATCGTCGATGCGCTGCGGGACGCTCGCATGACGCCGCATGTTCCGGATGGAGCGTACTACGTGCTGGCTTCGGCGGGAGACTTGCCAGGGGTGACGGCGGCGGAGAGGGCGCGGGCGTTGCTGGCGAAGACGGGTGTGGCTTCGGTGGCGGGGTCGGCGTTTTTCAGGCCGGGGAAGGGTGAGGATCTGCTGCGGTTTTGTTTTGCGAAGAAGGACAAGGACCTGGCAGAGGCTTGCAGGAGGTTGCGGGCGTTGGGGTCTGGAGCTTGAGCGGGATTGAAGCCGCGATCAAAATAAAAAATGCGAACGAGCTGGAGTGGTCGCTCTGGAACTGCTGGATGCGGCAGGGCCGAAAGTCTCAACACGGAGTTACACAGATGACACCGATTTGAGGTCAGGCAAACGGCAAAGGCGGGCTGGGCAAGCGTGTACGTCCCACCCATCGCGGTAGGGCTGCGATGGATGGGGCACCCGGGCATTTGGGTATGCCGGAGGGTTTTCGGGGCTCGCCTCGCATGGTTGGACACGTCTCTGTAAAATATCGACTGCAACAGCACAGGAGAACGTATGGCATCGGTAATGTCAGGAATAGCGGCGTTGAAGGGGACACACCAGCAGCTGAAGGCGAAGATGGACAGCACGGTGGAGGACTTCCGTGGACATCTGCTGTCGGCGCGGACGGGGCGGGCGAATGTGCATATGCTCGACCATGTCCATGTGGACTACTACGGTACGGACACGCCGGTGGCGCAGATGGGGCAGGTGAGCACGCCGGAGCCGACGCTGATTCTGGTGCAACCGTACGACGCGGGGATGGTGTCGGCGATCGAGAAGGCGATTCGCACGTCGGGGACCGGGCTGAATCCGATGAGCGATGGCAAGGTGATTCGCGTGCCGGTGCCGCCGATGACCGAGGAACGGCGCAAGGAAGTAGTGAAGCAGTTGAATAAGACGCTGGAGGACCACAAGACGGCGATCCGGAATATTCGGCGGGATGGGAACGATCAGATCAAGAAGGCGGCGAAGGACAAGCTGATCTCCGCCGATGACGAGAAGCGGGCGAGTGAAGAGGTTCAGCAGCTGACCGATGCGGAGATCAAACGGATCGAGGAGATGTGCCGGGCGAAGGAAAAAGAGATCATGACGGTCTAAGTGCTGCGCGCACGGCGCTACTTCGCGTAGGGCGCTACTGCTCGTAGGGGGAAAACGCCTTCGGCGCAAAAGAACCGGGTCGAGCTTGATGCTTGGCCCTATTCTTTTTGTGGTGAGGAATGGTGCGTTAGACGCCCTGGTAGACGTAGCCGATGAAGGCTTCGGGTTTTTTGCCAAACCCTTCGTCGTAGGCGGCGGTGGGTTTGGCGGCGATGGTTTCTTCGAGGGACTTGCCTTCTTTTTTGAGTTTGGCGATGGCGTCGCGAGAGCCGACGAGCATGTCGTGGAACTCGGTGAGCTGGGCCTTGTTGCCGAGGGGACCGTGGCCGGGGATGACGATGGTGTCGGGGCCGGCGGTGGCGAGGTTTTGTTCGGTGGCGACGATCATGCCGTTGATGTTGCCTCCGCTGGAGTAATCGATGAAGGGGTAGAAGCCGTTCCAGAAGGTGTCGCCGCAGTGGAGGATGTCGGCCTCGGTGAAGTGGACGGAGAGATCGGTGTCGGTGTGGGCGGGTTCGTAGTGCGTGAGCTTCAGGGTGTTTGTGTGGTCGGAGAGGGTGCGGTAGCTGTTGAAGAGAATGGTGGGAAGAGCGCCGATGGGAGCGGGCGGAATGATGGCCTTGTAGGCGACGATGTTCTGGGTGGAGGTCATGCGGTAGCGGGTGTTCTCGTGGGCCCAGATGGTGGCGCCGGCAGAGTGCATCCAGTCGTTGCCGTCCGTGTGGTCGAAGTGCCAATGAGTGTTGATGAGGACCTGGATGGGGTCGGCGTTGATGGCGGCGAGGGCGGCGGTGAGTTGGGGCTGGCAGGAGGCGTAGCCGGAGTCGACGAGGAGCTTGCCCTCTTTGGCGGTGAGGACGGCGATGTTGCCGCCTGCTCCGCTGAGGAAGGTGACGTTGCGGCGGAGAGGGGTGGCGGTGATCTTATTGTTGGCGTTGGCGGCGCGGGCTTTGGTGAGGAAGTCCTGGGCGGGGGCTTGCTGAGTCCAAAGCGCGCGGGGAGTGAGTGAGGCGGCGGTTGCGGCTGTTGCGGTGGCGAGGAAGTGGCGGCGGGAGATCGTGGGATGCGGATTGGTCATGAGGGGGGAGTCCTGTGCATCGTTGACGATACATGCAAGGGGACGTCGAATCAAAGCGCGGAAGGAGGATTTTGGGTTTAAGTTTGTGCCATTTGTGCCGATGACTGGAGGAGCAAGTGCAGGCGTTGAGGTGACCGAGATGATTGAGCGTAAGCTGAGTGTGGGGGAGTCAGGCGAACACTTCGACGAACGCCACGAGGAGAGGCGGATCGTTGCCCGGGAGGGGATGGTGGAGCGGAGACTGCATACTCGCTACGCGGTAGATGCCTGGGCCGAGGTGCTGGTGAAGGATGGAACGATGCTGTTTCGCGGGCGGGTGCTGGATGTCAGCATCGGAGGATGCTACATCGAGACCGAGGCGAAGCTGAAGCTGGCTCCGGGGACGCCTGTGGAGATGGTGTTTAGGGTGAACGATAGAGTATTTCGGTGTGATGCCGGAAGCCGGATGATCAGGACGAAGGGTGCGGGATTTTTATTTTCGAACCTGGATGCCAAGGCGCGGATGGAGTTGGAGGGGCTGATTCGAGAGCTTGGCGGCGATTAATTCGCCATGAGTGTCAGGCAAACGGCCGCGGTTCGCGTAATTCCTTATTTAGAGTTGAGAACAATTCGTTTTTGCAGACGGAGATCATTGACCTGTTCTTGACTCAGTGGCGGAGTGGTGGGGAGCGTCGGTGCAGCGTTGAAGGATGTGGTTATTCTGCGCGAGGATGGCTTTGAAGCGGGGTGTGGAGCGAATGGGATTGAAGACCTCGTCGTCGAGCCTGGTGCTGAGCGAGACTCCGTTCGAGATGGCTAGTTCGAGCTGGGTGAGGGCTGCTTCGGTGTTTAGCAGGTTCATGTAGGAGCGGGCCCGGCGGTAGGTGAGAATGGTCGCAGGCACACCATTTCTTTCTGCCATGTCGTAGTCGGCGAGCGCGGCGTGGTGATCGTCGGCGAGGGCGGCGACGATGCCGCGTTTGATCCAGGCGGCAGCGTTTGTTGGGTGCGCCTTCAGGTAGGCGTCGAGAGTCGATGTGGCAGCGGTGAGATCGTTCGCGTCCATCTGCTTTTGGGCAAGGTCGAGTTCAGGGGATTGGGCTGAAACGAATTGGCCCAGAGCTAGCGCGGCGGCGATGACAACCAGGTGGATGTTACGGGTCGTCCTTGCGAACATATGCGCCTCCTGAGTTGGATTCGAGGAGTGAAGATTAGACGCTGCGCAGGGGCGGATGAAGTGGAAATGTGACCACCTGCTAGGTGGTGTGATCGACGACGATTTTCCAGCCGTTGTCAGTGTTTTCAACTACGAGGGAGAAGAGGCCTTCGGTCGTGCCGCCTTCTCTTTTGCCCCGTTCGAGGCGATATCTTCCGGTGACGACCGCGAAGTTTTCGTCGAGCGGATGGACTTCGAGGTCGGAGAAGGCGAGGGTGCCCATGGCGGCTCTGTTGGGGTAGTCGCGCTTGTATTCTTCGAGCAGACCGGCGAAACCGCGGAAGATCTGGTGGGTGATAAAGAGGGTGTCGGGCGAGTCTTTAAAGCCGCTGACGTAACCGGCGAGGTCGCCTTTGTTCCAGGCGTTCTCCTGGGCGACGAGAACTTTGATGATGTTGAGCTCCTGGCGCGAGGCGGTGTGGAGGGGATCGGGGGCTTGCGCGGACAGGAGTGTCGGCGCAAGAAGGCTGAGACTGAGAGTAAGGAGGCGTACAGAGGAGCGAAGCATCATAAGGGATCTCAATGGGAGAGCTGGTTTGTTCTTCGATTCCGTGACGGGTTGCTTCATAGGACGTGCGTTAGGTCTGGTCGGATTTGATAGTAGCCGATTGAGGTGCCGCTGGTAAGAGGTTAGCAAGAGTCGCGGGGGGAAGGCGTCGACAAAAGACTGAGCTAAGGATGGTCGTAGGGAGGATAGTCCTCGTGCGGTTTGATGCCAGCGGTGGGGGTGATCCAGATGACAGTGACGAAGGCGACGAGGCCGAGCGCCAAGTGCGGATGCTGGAAGGCAATCGGGATGGCGACAAGATAGACGAAGAGCGAAAGGTAGTTCTTGCGCTGAACTGCTGTGTCCTCCGCCTCCAGCTTGCCCGCGTGGCGGAGCCGGCGGCTGATGGCCAGACGCAGGAGGAGGAAGCTGAACCCCGTCATGATCATGGACGAGATGTAGATGGCGACCGAGAAGGAGTCCATCTTCTTCTCGAGAACGTAGGAGGTGAAGAAGGGCAGCAGGGAGAGGCAGAAGAGGAAGCCGAGGTTGGCGTAGAGGATACGCTCGTCTGCCTCTTCGGTGCGGTGTACGAGGGCGTGATGGTTGATCCAGTAAATCGCAATGAAGGCAAAGGAGATGAAGTAGAGATACAAGGTGGGGAGAACGGCGCGGAGGCCGGCGAGGCCATCCTGATGGGGGACCTTCAGTTCGAGCACCATGACGGTGATGATGACGGCGATGACTCCGTCGGAGAAGGCTTCGAGGCGGGCTGTTGTGAAGACGTGATGGGACATGGACGCCGGTCGGTCGTTTGTCTTTGGCAGAAGCATACAACGGCGATTGTGAAGTGAGAGCCAAGGCGTGAACTAGAATCAATGCATGGGCCTGAATTCGACTGAATCCGGCGAACGTGTTGGCGCGATGAAAGTTGTGCACGCGGTTTGTTCGCACGACTGTCCGGATTCGTGTGGCGTGTTGGTGACGGTGGATCAGGTGACAGGACGCGCGGTGAAGATTCAGGGGGATCCGTCGCATCCGGTGACCCGGGGATTTTTGTGCGGGAAGGTGGCGAAGTACCTGGACCGGGTGTACTCGCCGGACAGGCTGCTGTATCCGATGCGGCGGCGGAAGGGTGTGCCGAAGGGGCGGCTCGCGCAAGGGCACGAGGCGAAGGCTTTCGAGCGGATCTCGTGGGATGAGGCTCTGGATGAGGTTGCGGCGAGGCTGAAGGCGATTGCGGCGGAGTTCGGGCCGGAGAGTGTGTTGCCGTACAGCTATGCGGGGACGATTGGGAAGTTGGGGTATGGGTCGATGGACCGGCGGTTCTTTCACCGGTTGGGCGCTTCGCAGCTGGACCGGACGATCTGTTCTTCTGCTGGCGGAGTCGCGCTGACCAGTGTGTATGGAGTGAAGCTGGGGACGGCGCCACAGGATTTCTCCCACGCCGGGCTGATCATTGCGTGGGGAGCGAACGTGCATGGGAACAACGTGCATCTGTGGCCGTTCATCGAGGAGGCTCGCCGGAAGGGCGCGAAGCTAGTGGTGATCGATCCTTACCGGACGCGGACGGCCGCGCTGGCGGATGAACATCTGGCAATCAATCCCGGGACCGACGCAGCGCTGGCGTTGGGAATGATGCACGTGATCCTGAGCATGGGGCTTGAGGATAGCGAATACATTGCGCGGTGTACGACGGGGTTCGACGAGCTGAAGGCACATGCTCTGCGGTCGGAGTATTCCGTGGAGAGTGTGGCGGCGGCTACGGGTATCTCTGCAGATGCGATTGTGCGGCTGGCACGGGCTTATGCGCTGGCGGGACGCGCGGGTGATAAGGGCCCGGCGGTGATCCGGCTGAACTATGGCATTCAGAGGAGTGAAAACGGCGGCACTGCGGCGCGGGCGGTATGCATGCTGCCGCTGTTGACCGGGGCGTGGAAGTACAAGGGTGGTGGTCTACAGCTTTCTACTTCGGGGTCGTTTCCGTTCAATGACACGGCGCTGCAGATGCCGGAGCTGATGCAGGCGAGTCCGTTGGGGCGCGCGGCGCGGGTTGTGAATATGAGTCTTTTGGGGCAGGCGCTGACGACGCTAGGTAGTAAGGCCGAAGACGGACCGCCGGTGAAGGCGCTGTTTGTCTATAACTCGAATCCGGCGGCGATCGCTCCGAACCAGAATGATGTGTTGTGCGGGATGCTGCGGGAGGACCTGTTCACCGTGGTGCATGAGCAGTTCTTTACCGATACGGCGGACTATGCGGATGTGCTGTTGCCGGCGCCGACGTTTCTTGAATTGAAGGATGTGCAGGGGGCGTATGGGCATCTGTTCACGCAGATGAGCGAGCGGGCGATTGCTCCGCTGGGCGAGGCGAAGAGTAACGTTGCGCTGTTTGGTGAGCTCGCGCGGCGGATGGGGTTCATGGAGCAGTGCTTTGATGACCGAGAGGATGCGCTGATCGATCAGGCGCTCGAGACCGAGCACCCGTGGTTCGCAGGGATCACACGGGAGCGGCTGGAACGGGAGGGACACGTTCCGTTGCAACTGCCGGTGGACTCAGCAGGCGAGGTGTTGCCGTTCAGTACGGTGGACTGGTTCAAGACGCCGATCGGACGGGGCGAACTGGTGCCGGTGCCGATGTTTACTGCGCCAACGGAGTCGCGGGCACATGCGGCGGAGGGCGCGTATCCGCTAGAGTTTCTGCCGAGGAAGGCGGACAACTACATGAACTCGACGTTTGCCAATATTCCGCCGCACCAGCGGATGGAGGCGCGAACGGCAGGTGTGCTGGAGATGCATCGGACGGACGCGGCAGCTCGGGCGATCGTGACCGGTGATGAAGTTGAGGTGTTCAACGGGCGGGGGAAAGTGGCCCTGAAGGCGTTGGTGAACGCGCAGGTTTCGGCAGGAGTGGTGGCGGCGCGGCTGGATTGGAACAAGTTGTCGGCTGAGGGAGGCAATGTCAATGCGCTCACCTCGGAGACGCTGACTGATATTGGCGGAGGGCCCACGTTTTACTCGACGCTGGTTGAAGTGCGGAAGGTCGCGAGGGGTTAAGACGCAATGGGGAGAGCATGGACGCTTTGCTGCCTGGGTTGAGTGAAATCGAACGTGCCGCACGCCTGATCTACGAGAGTATGCCTGCGACGCCGCAGTACCGTTGGCCACTGATGAACGCGCGGGCGGGTGCCGAGGTCTGGTTGAAGCATGAGAACCACACGCCGGTGGGGGCGTTCAAGGTTCGGGGCGGGCTGGTCTATATGGACTGGTTGCGGCGAGAGCATCCGGAGGTTAAGACGGTGGTGTCGGCGACTCGCGGAAATCATGGGCAGTCAATGGCGTTTGCAGCGGCGCAGTACGGAATTCGGGTGGTGATCGCAGTTCCGTTTGGCAACAGTGAGGAGAAGAACCGGGCGATGCAGGCTCTCGGCGCGGAATTGGTGGAGTCTGGCGAAGACTTTCAGGCGGCGAGTGAACATGCTGCGCAACTGGAGCAGGAGCACGGGTGGCATCGTGTGGCGAGCTTTGACCTGCGGTTGGTAACAGGTGTGGCGACGTATGCTCTGGAGATGCTTTCGGCTTGCCCAACGCTCGAGACGGTCTATGTTCCGATCGGCATGGGTTCGGGAGTATGCGGGACGATTGCGGCGCGGAACGCGCTTGGGCTGGCCACCAAGGTGGTCGGTGTGGTGTCGAGTCATGCTCCGGCGTATGCGTTGTCGTTCGCTGCCGGCAAGGTGAAGGAGCATGAGGCAGGGACTTTGATTGCGGATGGGGTGGCGTGCCGGACGCCGGATACAACTGCTCTGGAGATTATTCGAGCGGGTGTGGATCGCATCGTGATGGTCGATGACGATGAGGTGAAGGATGCTATGCGGGCCTGCTTTGCGGATACGCACAATGTGGCGGAGGGGGCCGGCGCGGCCGGTCTGGCTGCGCTGCTGAAGGATCGGGCGAATGGAGGTCAGCGAGTAGGAACTGTCCTGACTGGCGGCAATGTGAACAGCGAGGTTTTTGGCGAGGTGCTGTGCGGAAGCCGGGTCAGCGCGCTTGCCTGAGGCGTGGGGATGGAGGCGGAGATGTTTGCAGCGCGGTTTCAGTGCGCGGGGTGCGGGGAGTGGGTGGAGACCACGGTGGATGAGTCAGGGGGGTCGAAGCAGCAGTATGTGGAGGATTGCCAGGTGTGCTGTCAGCCGAATGTGCTGACGGTGCGATGGGACAGGTCGGCGCAGGAGTTTAGGATTACGTCGGAGCTTGAGAGCTAGCGTGGTAGAGGTGCCTTTGTGCCGGCGGTTCGTCCAAAATAGAACGAAGCTGAATTTACGCGGGTTAGACGCATGCTGGTCGGACCTGAACCAAGGGGCGAACTCGCTAACGGCTGGCCGCTCCCATATAATCAAAACTTCGCTTGATGTGCTGGCGGAGCGTCATTTCTAGAGCAGTGAGGGTGTGCGTATCTTTACCGTGAATCGAGAGAGCGGAAGCTCCCTGAACAGCAAGACCAAGCCTGTGTGCACGCGCTCCAGCCGCTCCCGCATTGCTCATGCTGTGTACCTTTTCGCCTTTATGGTGGTTGCCGCTTCTTCTTTGTCGGCGCAAACGGCTCCGGGTGCTGCAACCGCACCGTTATCGTCGCAGGGAGTGGAAACTCTTTGTCAGCCTCAGGTTATTGGTAATCGGCGAATCCCCAAGGATTCGGTGCTGTCGCGATTGTTCAGCCGGCAGAACGATATTTACGACCCGCTGGTGGTCGAGCGAGATTTCAATTCGCTTTGGAACACCGGATACTTTGAAGATGTTCAGATTGAACGGGTAGATACGCCGAAGTGCGTGCAACTCGTGATCTATGTGCGCGAGAAGCCGACCATTCGCGAGATCAACTACACGGGGCTGAACGCGGTGACCCAGTCCGACGTGCTGGACCGCTTCAAGAAGGCAAAGGTTCCGCTTTCGGTGGAGAGCCAGTATGACGCGACGAAGATCGCCCGCGCCGTGGTGGTCCTGAAGGATCTGCTGGCCGAGCACGGACACCAGTTCTCCACGGTGACGCCTGAGATCAAGAAGATTCCGCCGGCCTCGGTAGCGATCACGTTCAAGATCAAAGAAGGCCCGACTGTGAAGGTGGGCAAGATCGAATTTCAGGGCAATAACAACCTGAGCAGCCGCACCCTGCGCGGAGCAATGAGGAACCTGAAACCGATCGGCATACCGCACTCGATTGTTCTGGAGAACCTGTTCGCGCGAACCTTCGATGCGAGCAAGCTGGACGAGGATACGGAACGTGTGCGTCAGGCTTACCGCGACCGGGGTTACTTCAGGGCTCAGACCAGTGAGCCCACGACCCACGTTCGTGATGCCGGCGGGTTGAACCCATTTACGCTGCGGCCTTCCAAGGGCAAGCGGATCGATATTCTGATGCCGGTTGAGGAGGGCGAGCGTTACAAGCTTGGCGGCATTAACTTTACCGGCAACAAGGCTGCGCCAAACACGAAGGCGCTGCGTGCGCAGTTCGCGGAGAAGGACGGCGAGTGGTTCAACGCCACCCTGTTCAGCAAGGGGCTTGACCAACTGCGTAAATCGTATGGCTCGCTGGGCTACATCAACATGGTCGCAAATCCGGTTCCGCGGATCGATGAGGCGAAGAAGCTGATCTTTCTCGACATCGATATCGATGAAGGCAAGCAATTCTATGTCTCGCGGATCGAGTTTACGGGCAATACGATTACACGCGACAAGGTGATCCGGCGCGAGCTGCTGCTGGAAGAAGGCCAGGTTTATAACAGCCAGCGGTGGGATCTGTCGATTCTACGGCTGAACCAGCTGAACTACTTCGAGACGTTGAAGGCGGAGCAGGACTCGGAGAGCCGCCAGAATGCCGATGATGGAACGGTCGATCTGCTGTTGAAGCTGAAGGAGAAGGGCAAAAATTCGATCGGTTTGAACGGCGGCGTCAGCGGCTTGTCGGGAACTTTTATCGGGTTGAACTACGAGACGAACAACTTCCTCGGACTGGGCGAGACGCTGTCCGTGCAGGCGAATGTTGGCGATTTGCAGCGCACTTTGAGTTTTGGCTTTACGGAGCCGTATCTGCGCGACAAGCCGATTTCAGTTGGGGCGCAGGTGTTTGCGACCAAGTACGACTTCAATCCTTCGAAGAGCCAATCGACGACGGGGGCAACCGGGAACCTGTCGGCGGCGCAGCAGTCGCTGCTGACGAACTACAACCAGTCGACAACCGGACTGACGCTGTCGGCGAGCGAACCGCTGCGTCATCTGTGGGCCAGGACCGGCGTGACGCGTGTTGGTTTGTCCTACTCGTTGTCTCGGTCGTCGGTGACGACGTTCAACCAGAATACGACCAACGTCTTCCAGTCGCTTGCGTTCCGGTCCGGTGTGGCGGGTCAGAATCAGCTGACTGGAATCATCTCGTCGGTGGTGACGCCCAGCTTTTCGTTCTCCAGCCTCGATCGCGCTGTCGGTCCGCATAACGGCAAGGACTTCAACGTTTCGATGCAGATCGCCGGCGTGGGCGGTAATGTGAAGTACGTCTCGCCGATCGCCAGTTACCGTCAGTTCTTCCCGATGAAGGGTCTGAAGGTCAATCGTGAAGGGCACAATGTGCTGGGCTACCGGATGCAGCTGGCTCACATCACTGGCTTCGGCGGCGAAGTGGCACCACCGACACATCGTTTCTACGCTGGTGGCGAACAGGACCTTCGCGGATTCGATACACGGTCGGTCGGGCCGTACACTTTTATTCCGAACAATGTTCAGTTCACCCTGACGAACCCGGACGGAACAGCGGTTCCGCTCAACCCGGCCAATCCTGCGCTGGGCAACGTGGTGATTCCGCTGCCAATCTACCGGATGGTATCGATTGGCGGAGATACGCAGTTTATCGCCAATCTTGAGTACCGCATTCCGATCATCAACCAGGTGACGTTTGCGTTCTTTACCGACTTTGGTATGGATTTCGACGCGCAGCCGGGCCAATTACGGCAGAGCACGGCTGGGCAATCGCTGATCAGTGGCGCTCAGTATGGGTGCCCCACGATCGTGAATGGCGCCTGTTTCGGCGGCAGCTCGGTCAAGTTCCCCGACCTGTTGGCCATCGTACCGGGGACCAACTATGTGCCGCGTATGTCGAACGGCGCGGAACTGCAGGTGATTCTGCCGATCGTGAACGCTCCGTTCCGCATCTTCTATGCCTACAACTCGCTACGGCTCTATGAGGATGTTCCTCAGAAGCTGGCGGTACCGAACACTGGGCCGGACGCCGTCAACGTATTCAAGGGCTACTTCCCGACGTCCGGAGCAGGACAGTTCAGTTATCAGCAGGCGCTGCAGTTCTATGGGGCCGACTATATTCTGCGCGAGCCGCGGAAGACGTTCCGGCTGACGGTCAGTACGACCTTCTAGGAGTTTCCGTGGAGCAGGCCGCTTTGCGGCTGGGTTAAACGGCAGCCTGAAAGAGTTTGTGTGATAACGGGGGACGGTCGGACAAGCGACTTTATTCCTATAGCTCCAATGAGCGACTGCGCTGGGCAGAAAGGAAAGCGGTCGCGCTTCGCACGATGCCCACATCAAATCAAAAAATCGAGATATGCGGCGCGCTGCGACCTCGCTGTTTCGAATGTCTAGGAAAACCAGCCTTTATAGAGCGCTAGTACCGCGAACGTATCACTCATCCCATGGGCCAGAATCGGCGCCCACAGGTTTTCTGTCACGAGGTAGACCCCTCCTAGGAGGAGGCCGGAGACGGTGCTCTGCACGACGCCTGCGGGACCTTTGTAATAGTGTCCGAAACCAAAGAGCAGGCTCGTCGCGATGAGGCTAATCGCCTTCCCCAGCTGTCCACCGCCAGCCATTTCGCCGAATCGCGTCATCAAATACGCCCGGTATCCGATTTCTTCGCCGAACGCTGCCAACGTCCAAACGACACAGAGTGCCACCATCGCTTGTCGTAGATCGTGACTGTGCGGCATCAGTGAGGATTGATGCTGCGGTTGATGGGTAAACAGCCGTCCAATCGGATCGGTCACCACGTCCTCAAGCTGCAGCAAGACCGCAGTTACTACTGCGGCACCAACGATCCACGTCCACGATCGTGGCCTTCTCAGGCCAACGCTGCTCAAACCCCCGTTCCTCAACCACAGCGACACCAAACCGACAGCCACCAAAAGGAAGACTTCATTCGGAAGAACACGCCAAACATTGTGCCCGAACACGAAGAGGGTGCCCAGAACACACTCCATCAGAGACAGAACACGCTGTCTTTTGTTCAGTCGTCTCCCGCAGTCGAGATCACCGCCCATACGCTCGCTTTGCTCCGTTCGGCATCATAGTCTCTTCATTCAAATGACGGCTCTTGGTGTCCTGCTAAAGGTCGTGGAACAGGCGAATGCCGGCGATGCCGGCGGCTCCGGCATCGAGGCAGGCGGCGGCGTTTTCGAGGATGACCCCGCCTAACGCGTAGACCGGAATGGGTGCGGCGGCGAGGCAGGCGGCGTGCAGCTGGTCGAGTCCCTGGCCGGGAATGACGTTCTGGCCCGCGACGACTTTCTCGAAGACGGGTGCGAAGAGGATGGCGTCAGCATGGTTGATGACGGCGCGACTTACCTCTTCGAGGGTGTGGCAGGAGATGGAAATGATGGGTGCGAAGAGATTGGCTGAAGCGTAGAGTCCGCGGACCTGCTTCGGGGTGAGTTCGTTGGGGCTGGCGGTGAGGTGGACGCCGTGGGCACCGGTGGCTACGGCAATGTCGGGCCGGGAGTTGAGGAGAAGCATGGTTGGGCTGCTTGTTGCGGAGATGAGCTTGAGGATCTCGCGGGCTAGTGCAGCAATGTCGGCGTCGGGCAGATCCTTTTCGCGAAGTTGAATGAAGTCGATGCCCTCGGCGGCCCAGCGGTGGGCCTGACGGAGGAGCGCAGCCTGCTGCTGCAGTTCGTCGCCCGGATACAAGGCGCGGCTGGTGATGGCGTAGCGGAGCATGATGCCTCTAAGTGTATGTTGTCAAAGCGTGGAGGTAGAGGGGTTGATGTTGGTGTGGTAGTTTCAAAATAGCGAGGCGAATGCGCACAACATCAAGAGACTGGCCCTCACCGACTGCCGTGTCTGGGCCGATAACGGGACTAAAGCCAGCTTCGCCGCTGGGGCGGACGCCCATGAGTATGTGCCACTATGAGTAGCGTTTACGATCTGATTGTCATTGGGTCCGGGCCAGCCGGACAGCGGGCCGCGATCTATGCTTCCAAGCTGGGAAAGAAGGTCGCGCTGGTGGAGATGCGCGAGGTCGTCGGTGGGACCTCGATCAACACCGGGACGATTCCTTCGAAGACGATGCGTGAGGCGGTGCTGCACCTGTCGGGGTACAACTACAAGTCGATCTATGGAATGAACTACCGGGTGAAGGAACGGATCACGATGGCGGACCTGGCCTTCCGGGTGCAGCATGTGATCAAGACCGAGATCGATGTGACGGAGGCGCAACTCTCGCGGAACAACATCGAGATGCTGGTGGGTGTGGGGAGCTTTGAAGATGCGACGCATATCAAGGTAACGAACTCGCGTGGTTCGTCCGTGTACGAGGCTAAGAATATTCTGATCGGCACGGGGACCAAGCCGGCATGCTCGCCGAAGGTGCCGATCAATGGGCGCAACATTGTCAACAGCGACCTGGTGCTGGATCTGGTGAACCTTCCGAAGACGATGATTATCGTGGGTGGCGGCGTGATCGGGGTGGAATATACCTGCATGTTCTCCGCGCTCGGTGTGAGGGTGACGCTGATTGAGCGGAGGCCGAAGCTGTTGGAGTTTGCCGACCAGGAGATCGTCGAGGCGTTGAGCTACCACTTGCGCGATTCGCGGGTGACGATGCGGTTGAATGAAGAGGTTGAGTCGGTCGAAGAGATGCCGGATGGGACAGTCGTAGCGAACCTTGAGAGCAAGAAAAAACTTCAGGGCGATGCGCTGCTGTATGCCGTAGGGCGGCAGGGCAATGTGGATGAGCTGAATTTGCCTGCCGTCGGTATCGATGCTGACTCGCGTGGGCGCATTCCGGTGGACAAGGACTTCAGGACGAAGGTGCCGACGATCTTTGCCGTGGGCGATGTGATCGGGTTTCCTTCCCTGGCATCCGTATCGATGGAACAGGGACGGGTTGCCGCGGCGAGGGCGTTTGGAGACGACGACATTCTGTCGAACCCGGGGCTGTATCCATATGGCATCTATACAATTCCGGAGATCAGCTTTATCGGCAAGACCGAGGAGCAACTGACCGAGGAGGACGTGCCGTACGAAGTGGGCGTGGCGTACTATCGCGAGATTGCGCGTGGCCAGATCCGCGGCGATACGACCGGGCGGCTGAAGCTGATCTTCCACCGGCTGACGCATGCGATTCTTGGCGTGCACATTATCGGCGAGGGTGCGAGCGAGTTGCTGCACATTGGCCAGGCGGTGATGGCGCTTGGCGGAAAGCTGGATTATTTCGTTGATACGGTTTTCAACTACCCAACACTTGCGGAATGTTATAAAGTTGCGGCTTTCAACGGATTGAACCGCGTGAGCAAGTTCGAATAGAGCGCGCGGGAACCGGGCAGAGGGCGAGCACAAGCTTATGGCAAAGACAATTGGCGTTACTTTATCGGAGCAAATTCTGGCTGGGCTGGTGGTGGACCACAAGCTTGTTGGTGAGTTGCAGCGTTTCCCTGCGGACGAAGACGAGCGGGATGCACTGATCGAGTTGCACACCGATGCGCTGGTGCAGACGATATGCGAGCAGGTGATGGCGGCGGCAAACGGGGAGACCGAACTGGCGGGAGTGGGGGTCGCGGTTCCGGGGCTGATCAAGAATGGCGTGGTGGAGGAGGCTCCCAACCTGCCGCAACTGAAGGGGGCACGGCTGCAGGACCTGGTGGGCGCGCAGTTGCGTGAGCGTGGGATCAAGGCCCCAGTGACGATTCTGAATGATGCCGATGGCGTCGCGGCGGGGCTCGCGGCAAGACACGGAAAGCTGGACCACATGATTCGTGTATGGACGATTGGCGTGGGGATCGGGCATGGGCGCTATCCGTTTGCGCCCGGGGTGTGGGAGGGCGGCCATTCGGTTGTGACGCTCGATGACAAGGAAACCTTCTGTGGCTGCGGCGGGCGCGGGCATCTGGAAGGCATCATGGGGTATCGGGCGATGCGGCTGCGGTTTCTCGATATGGAGCCGGAAGAGGTGTTCGAGGCGGCGAAGGCGGGAGATGCGCGGTGCGTGGAGTTCAAGCGGCTGTGGCATAAGGCGCTGGCGGCGGCGACAGCGACTTCGATCCACATGGCTGGCCCGGGGAAGTTCTTTTTGACGGGCTCGACGATTCACTTCCTGGATCTGCCGATGCTGAAGGACTACATGCAGCAGATGGTGAAGATGAGTCCGCTGCAGAGCTACTCGCTGGAGGTGGTGGAGGAGAGCGCTGGGACTCGAGTGATCGGGTCGGCGGTCTCGGCGGAGCAGGCGGCGGGGCGGTAGGATGCCTTGGCTCCGATGGGGGTCTGTTTGGTGAGGAGCCACCGATCTTTCACTGCCGCAGTGTTCACTTTTCTCTTACTGTGGGGCGCGGCGTCGGCACAGGTGACTGATCTTGATCCAAATCGGGTCTTTACGACAGAGCTTCATTGGGAGAGAGTTGCCGGTGCGCCCCACAGCGAAAAGCTTCGGTACGCCGATGGAACCCTCATTATTCTCTACCTTGACGGTACATACGCAGAGGTCACAGCGTCTTTCATCAAGAGCGGTGGCAAGTCTCCCGTCGGCCTCAACTTGAATGAAGGATTTATCGTGCGGCTCGGGACATGGTCTCGAACGGAGGATGATGTTCTGATTCGGACTGTGAGCCGTGAGGTCTTGCGCGAGAAGATGATCCAGAAAGTAAGCTGCCAAACGACAGTGAACGGTAGGGTCTGCTCCCCGGTGCCAGAAGCGCCGCTCCCCGGTCCACTGGTGGCGAATACGTGCCGACTGGAGCATCCTTCTATGACGCATATCGCAGATGCGATCGTCTGTACAGGTCTTACGGTGTTCCATCCGAAACGTGCCATTGACCTGAGCGACTTTCCCTCGATTGTTCGTCAACTTGTTGAGAAGCAGAAAGGCGAACCCTAGGCTTCGTCTCGGTGACGATCTCTTACACCTGACATTTGGGGCAGTAGTGGGTGCTGCGGCCGCCTATGACGATGCGCTTGATGGGGATGCTGCAGATGCGGCAGGGTTGGCCGGTGCGGGAGTAGACGTGGTGGCGGAGTTGGAAGAAGCCGGCGACTCCGTCTGCGTCGACGTAGTCGGAGACCGAGGAGCCGCCTAGCCGGATGGCTTCGGTGAGGACTTTGATTAGTGCTTCGCGGAGGCGGCTGAGTTCAGCTCGCGTGAGGCGGCCAGCGTGGCGGGTGGGACGGATGCCGGCGTGGAAAAGGGCTTCGTCAGCGTAGATGTTGCCGACGCCGTGGAGTAGCGACTGGTTGAGGAGGGCCGCTTTGATTGGAGTCTTTCGGTGGCGGAATAGGGCGATGAAGTCTTCGCGTGGGATGGTGAGGGGTTCGGCGCCGGGACCTTCGTATTTTGTGTCGGGGGCGACGACGGAGAGGCGGCCGAAGCGGCGGGGGTCGACGAAGCGTAGCTCTTTGCCACTGCTGAGGGTGAGGATGGCGTGAGTGTGCGGGGGGATGGGCGTTTCGGGGGTGGAGACGAGCAGGCGTCCAGTCATACCGAGGTGGACGAGGAACTGCGCGGGCTTTTTCTTGCGGCTTAGATCGATGACGATGGTTTTGCCTACGCGATGGACGCGCTCGATGCGGCTGCCGGTTAGGGCTTCGATGATCTCGTCGGGAGCGGATTTGAAGGTCTGGGGCTTGTTGCTGGTCTGTACGGCGACAACGGTTTGGCCGTGGGTGCGCGCGTGGACGCCGTTGGCTATGGTTTCGACTTCGGGAAGCTCGGGCATGTTTTTTCAAGTATAGGTGGCTGGGCGTTTGCCCCGAGACACGCATTCATGTGCGAAGAAACGTGGAGCGCGCGATGGCTCTGCGCGGCTATACTTATCGCCTTATGAAGAAGATTACGATCCGGTGTCTGCTGGCTGGCTGTTCGTTGGTGGGTGGGTTTGCGGTTTTTGCTTATGCTCAAAATCATGCGGCAAAAACAGGTTCGCCTTTGCTGCTGGTGGCGAATCAGCATGATCACAATCTGAGCCTGATCGATCCGGGCGCGGGCAAGCAGGTTGCCACCGTACCGGTCGATGGTGTGACCGGTCATGAAGTAACCGTGTCTCCAGACGGGAAGACGGCGTATGTGCCGATATACGGCGACTCGGGCGTGGGCAGGCCGGGGACGGACGGGCGTACGATGTCGGTGATCGATCTGCCCAGCAGGAAGATCGTTGGGACGGTCGACTTTGGGCATGGGGTGCGTCCGCATTGCGCCATCTATGACCGTAACAGCGGCATGCTCTACGTGACGACGGAGCTGGACAAGACGGTGAGCATCATCGATCCGAAGACACTGAAGATTGTCGGAACGGTGCCTACGGGACAGGAGCAGTCGCATATGCTGGCGCTGTCGCGCGACGGATCACGAGGGTACACGGCAAATGTTGGACCGGGAACCGTGTCGGTGCTGGACATGAAGGCGCGCAAGACCCTGGCGATCATTCCGATTTCGAAGAGCACGCAGCGGATCGCCATCTCGCCGGACGACAGCATGGTGTTTACCGCGGACCAGACGAAGCCGCAGCTTGCGGTGATCGATACGGCGACGAACAAGGTGAAGACGTGGGTGCCCCTTCCTGGTGTGGGCTACGGGACGGCTCCAACTCCCGATGGGCGTTGGCTGCTGGTCGCGTTGCGTACGTCGAAGCAGGTGGCCGTTGTCGATCTGAAGACGATGCAAGTGGCAAAGACGCTTGACGTTCCGGACGGACCAGCCGAGATTCTTATCGCGCCGGGCGGCAAGACGGCGTATGTGGCTTGCAACAGCAAGGATCAGGTGGCCGAAATCGATCTTGGGCAGTGGAAGGTATCCCGGGTGATTGATGCCGGGAGGGATGCTGACGGAATGGCGTGGGCGAAGTAGCTTAGTGCTTGCTTAGCTGAAGGATTGGCAGCAGGCTCGAGTAGTCGTCGGTCCACGGGCGAAGGCGCGGCGTGGTCGGCGTCTGCTCTGCAGCCGCGGAGATCCCGGGCAGGTTGAAGAAGGTGGGACTGTTGGATAGCAGGACCCAGGTGGAACGGTAGGATCCGGTCGGCTCGTAGCCGGGACTTTCGATCAGGCGCGACTGCATGTTGGCGGCGATGGCGAGTTGCGCGATCTCGGGAGCAAGGTTCAGATATTGATTGGAGACGTGGAAGGCGAGGACGCCGTCAGGGGCGAGGTGTTTTTTATAGAGTGCGATGGCTTCGTTGGTGAGCAGATGTAAGGGGATGGCGTCGCCGGAGAAGGCGTCGACGGCCAGGACGTCGAACTGTTGCGGAGCTTCGCGCATGAGCGAAGTGCGGGCGTCGCCGTCGACGATGGTGATCTGCGCGGCGGAGTCGCGGAGGTAGGTGAAGAGGTTCTGCGCGATGGGAAGAACCAACGGGTTGATCTCATAGAAGCGAATGTGGTCGCCGCGGTGACCGTAGGCAGCTAGTGTTCCGGCCCCAAGTCCGATCACGCCAATGTTGCGTATGCGTCCGTCGCAGCAAAAACGCAGGGTGAGACCGATGCCGGAGTCGGTGGCGTAGTAGGTAGTGGGTATGCGGGAGAGGTTGGGGGCGAAGATCTGGGTGCCGTGCTGGATGGTGCCGTTGAGGAGCATTCGTTCGGGGTCGGCCTGATCAGTGGTGGTTTGTTTCACTCTCAGGCTGCCGTAGAAGTTGCGGACCTCGACCATGGCGTCGCGGGCGTAGGCGGTGCGCAGCATGACCGCGAAGAAAAACAGAAGGGCGGTGGCAGTGGACCAGAGCAGACGCTGGGGCCAGCCGTCCTGCCAGGTGACCGCGATGGCGAGTGCGGCGGTAACGAAGAAGGAGATGGCGAGGTCGTAGTTGGCGGAGAAGATCAACGGGCTTGCGATGCCGATGAAGAAGGTTCCGGCAGCGCCACCAGCTGCAATCAGAAGGTAGAACAGAGTCGTCTCCGATCCACGCTGCGGGCGCAGGGCGTAGGTCTCTGCGTGGCAGAAGAAGCCGGCGAGAAAGCTCTCCGCAAGAAAAAACAGGATGGCGACACCGATGGGAAGGCTGACGTCGGTTTTGGAGATCGCGTAACCGAGGCTTGCCAGCATGAGGACGAGAAGTCGCACGATGACGCCCCGACGGTAGTGATTGGGGAACTCGAAGGCGAGGATGAAGGTGAGGAGATAGACGGCGAGAGGCAGCATCCAGAGCAGCGGGATGGCGGCGATGTTGACGGTGAGATGCGCGGTAACGGCGCTCAGCTGCATGGCGGCGGCCATGGGGAGGAGGAACCAGAGCCATCGTGTGGACACTAGTGTTCGTGGGGCGTTTGGTTCTCGCTGCGTCTCGACTGTTGGCGTGGGCGCGCGCGTTTGTCGAGCGACGATGGTGCAGAGGACAGCGTAAACGAGAAAGCCGAGTGACCAGAGCGTTCGTTGAAATCTAAGCGTGAGGTTCGGTTCGACAACAAACGGGTAGGCAAGCAGGGCAAGGAAAGAGCCTGCATTGGACAGAGCAAAGAGACGGTAGGGGATGCTTCCGCCCTGCGTCCGCAGAAACCATAGCTGCAACAGAGGGCTGGTGGCGCCGAGGAGAAGAAAGGGTAGGCCGATGGTGGAGGCGAGGGTAGAGAAGATGGTAGCGACCGGATGATCGGAGCTCGAGCTCAATGTGGCGGGAAAGATCCCCTGTGCCGCGAGCACAAGAACTGCTGCGCCGAGTGTGACGAGATAGACATGCCGCCGCCAGCCGGAGGTATGGCAGCGCGTAATCCAGTGTGCGTAGAGATAGCCGAGCAGCAGCGTGACCTGGAAGAAGACAAGGCACGTAAGCCATACGGCGGAAGAGCCGCCGAGCGTGGGAAGCAGTTGTTTGGCGGCCATCGGCTCCACCAGGAAGAGCAGGAATGCGCCGAGAAACACGGTGGTGCCGTAGAGCAGGCGGACTGAGGACATGTCTTGACTCAGGGTAAATGGATCCGGCTTGAAGGACGCAGGTTCGATGTCCTGACGTGCAATTTTTCCGATGCGAGCTGCATGAGGAGGATAACCAGAGATTGGCAACTCGCGCTATCGAAAAGATCGGCGGAGGTTATGTCGTCGGTTTCATATTTCGGAGCGATGCTAGTAGATTGAAGAGGTTCTTCGAGGGTGACATGAACATGTTTCGTAAGGCTCTGGCTGTTGTTGGTCTCTCGCTGGTCTCACTTTCAGGGTTTGCGCAACAGCCAGTCGATTCAGCGCCATTAACCGGGCAGCTGCAGGTTCGGGAAAACTCGACCGATGCTGCCAATCGTCTGGTGCTGGATGTTGTTGTGACCGACAGATTGGGCAAGCCGGTAGAGGGGCTCGAGGAGAAGGATTTTTCGGTGTTCGACGACGGGCATTCGCGGAAGATTCTCTCCTTCCGACCGGCCGGGGGCAAGGTCGCTGCTGCGAACGTTCAGCCTGCCGAGCCTCCAATGAAGATCATTCTGTTGATCGATGAAGTGAACATCAACTTCACCAGACTTGCGTATGAAAGGGACCAGATCAAGCGTTTTCTACTGCAGAATGGCGGAAACCTGGCGCAACCCGTATCGATGGCTTTCTTCTCGGATGCAGGTGCCGAAATACAAAACGATGCTTCAAGGGATGGTAACGCGTTGCTGGCTTTGTTCGACAAGCATGAGGCGAGGCTTCGTTCGATCCGGCGTTCGCAGGGATTTTATGGCGCGGAAGAGAGATTTCAACTGTCACTGAACACGCTGGGTTCTCTGGCAGCGACGGAGATGCAGGTGCCGGGTAGAAAGATAGTGGTGTGGATCAGTCCGGGATGGCCATTGCTCTCAGGGCCGAATGTCCAGCTGAGCGCGAGGAACGAAGCGAGTCTGTTTGCTTCGATCGTTTCGCTCTCGACAGCGTTGCGCGACGCTCGGATCACGCTTTACAGCGTCGATCCGGAAGGCGCGGGGGCTGCCCTCGGGACGCAGGAATTCTACTATCGGGAGTTTTTGAAGCCGGTGGTTCTGGCAAAGAACGCTCAGGCCGGTAATCTTGCGTTGCAGGTGTTTGCGGTGCATAGCGGCGGACTGGTTTTTACGGCAAGCAACGACATAGCCGGTCAAATCACTCGCTGCGTCGAGGACGCCGATGTCTACTACACGCTCGTGGTGGATGCAGCGCCGGCCGACCGACCGGATGCGTATCACGCGCTTGAGGTGAAGGTCACGACGCCAGGTCTTACAGCGCGCACGCGTAATGGGTACTACGTGCAGCACTAAAACTTGTCGTCCAGCTTTACGCTGTAAAACCATCGCGTATACTTCGCATGACAACTGGAGCCGCGTCGCGGCGAAGGAGTTGCTGTTTTCATGGGAACCAGGACAAATCCACCAAATTGCGATGAGCCTCTCCCGCTGCCCGGATATCAGTCGGGCGAGACGCGATATGATGAATACAGGTGCGTTCGCATTATTCGGTGCGCGCCTTCTGGCTAACGCAAATCCCTGGAGAATATATTCGTCGTGAATCAACGCAAATCAGCGATCATTTTGGGTGCCCAGTGGGGCGATGAGGGCAAAGGCAAGATCGTGGACGTGCTGTCGGAGAAGTTCTCCGTCGTGGCGCGTTACGCGGGCGGCCACAATGCCGGGCACACCGTCATCATCAAAGGCAAGAAGTTCGTGCTGCAGCTGATTCCGTGCGGTGTTCTTCGGCCCGAATGTAAAGGCGTGATCGGCAACGGCGTGGTGCTCGACCCGATGGCGTTTTTGAACGAGGTGAAGAAGCTGAAGGACGCTGGGCTGCCTGTGGATGGGCAGTTGTTTGTGTCGAACCGGGCGCAGGTGATTCTGCCGTATCACCGGATGATCGAACTAGCGGCGGAGAATGCTCCGGGGCGAACGAAGATCGGCACGACCAGCCGCGGCATTGGGCCGGCGTATGAGGACAAGATGCATCGCAGCGGATTGCGGGTGGTGGATCTGCTGAACTCGGCGCTGCTGCGCACGCATATCGAGAACGCGTGCCATGAGAAAAACACGATCGCGCATGCGCTGTTCGGCACCGAGCCGCTGGACCCGAAGACGATGTACGAGGAGTACTCCCGCGCCGCTGAACAGGTCGCTCCGTTCGTAACGGACACGGCGGTATTGCTGAATCAAGCGCTGGACAACGGCGAGAATGTGATGTTCGAGGGGGCGCAGGGAGCGCTGCTGGATATCGATCATGGGACTTACCCGTTTGTGACGTCGTCGTCTTCAACGGCGGGCGGCGCGGTGACGGGCACCGGTGTTGGGCCGACACGGATCGGCACGGTGATCGGGGTTACCAAGGCCTATGTGACGCGAGTTGGCGAGGGGCCGTTTCCGACGGAGATTCACGACTCGACCAGCGACCTGCTGCGGGCACGTGGACAAGAGTATGGCGCGGTGACGGGGCGTCCGAGGCGCTGCGGTTGGCTTGATCTGCCGTTGTTGCGCTACAGCAACATGATCAACGGAACTGAGTGGCTGGTGGTCACGAAGATGGATGTGATGGATGAGTGCGCGGAGATTCCGGTGTGCACCGGCTACAAGATCAACGGCAAGGTGACCGACGTCATTCCTGCCGACATGCCGGGGTACAACGCGATTGAGCCGGTCTACACGAAGCTGAAGGGATGGACGGCGTCAACCGAGGGAATTACCGAGTTCGACAAGTTGCCGAAGCTTGCGCAGGAGTATCTAACGTTTGTAGAAAAAGAATCAGGCGCAAGGATTGGAATGGTTTCGACCGGGCCCGATCGCGACCAGACGATGACGCTGCCGGAGTTTGACCAGGCGCTGAAGGCGTAAGAGAAGCGCCGGCGGCGAAGGAAGGCGCTCGCGCCAAAAGAAAGAAGATCGGTTATGTTGAGTTTTATTGTGCGAATGACGTTTGACCAGGCGGATCGTGACGCCATTGACGAGATCCTTTGCCAGCTGACGGCGGCTTCGCGGCAGGAGCCCGGGTGCGTGAGCTATATCCCGCATTTCGTCGAGGGGGAGGGCTGCACCGTTCTGATTTACGAACAGTATAAGGACGAGGCGGCGCTGGATCATCATCGGGGATCGCCACATTTTCATCAGTATGCAATCGGTGGGTTGTATCAGAAGATGAAAGAACGCCGCTTGGAGAATCTTTCGGCCGTCTGCTGAGGTTTTCCCTCGACTTTTCAAGCGATTTCTGCGTCTTATGGATACCAGGGCACCCGTACGACTAAAGTTGTTTTGACTGGATGTCGTAGATCGGTCTAGTATCCGGTACGCAATGCGGCTAAGTGGTCGTCCAATTCGTCGCGCGATCATTTCCTCGACCGTCCTACTGACGGCGGTGGTGGTGGGATGGTCTGCGCCAGCGTTCTGCAGCAGTTGGAATCAGCCATTGCGTGAGAAAAAGCACGATGCAAAGCGTCAGGTGGAAGCCCTGGAAGAGCAGTGGCGCCAGGCCCAGCTGGTCGGCGACGTTGCCGTTATGGATAAGCTCCTGTCGGACGACTACATCGGCATCTCGATGACCGGCCAGGTGAATACAAAGGCCCAGCAACTGGACCGGATGCGGCTGCACAAAATTGCTCTTACGAAGCTCGACCTGGGCGAGCGGCAGGTAAAGTTGATTGGCTCGATCGCAATCGTAACATCGCGCGCAGAGGTCGAGGGGACGAACGAAGGAGTGCCGGTGAAGGGCACCTACCGCTACACGCGGGTCTATCAGCGTTTGCCATCGGGGGCATGGAAGATTACGAGCTTCGAGGCCACGCGAGTGCCGGGTCCGAAGAATCAAGCTGATCCGCGCAGCACCAATCGCGAGGTAGCTCCCAGAGCGACGGCGAATGCGCCACCGGTAATGGGACCATCCTAAGAAGCACTACTCCGTCGATCATTTGATGGGTTAAACAAAGAGACCTTGCCCAAGGGCAAGGTCTCTTACTTCCTGCGTGACTTTTAGGCCTGAATGGCTGGACCTATGCGTGTTCCATTAGGCGCTCTTATTCACCAACTTAAACCGCACTTCTGTGACGTCGCGGAGTTCTGCGGAGGCACCGACGCGTGCGGAAGATCCGGGAAGATTCAAGGCCAACAAACGTCGATAGAGAGAGCGAGTCGCGCCTGTGAGGCGCGCGTCCTCGGATTCATGGGGAAAAAGAGCGAGATATTGACTGGTAGAGGCAACAGGCCGCTTGCCGGAGTTCGCAGGCCTGCGCGGTGGATCTGTAACGAGGTAGGGACGACGATCGGTGGCCGGCGTGCCACGATTTTCCTGCGGGGCCGGGGAACCGAAGCGGACGGATGCGGGTAGGGTTTGTTGAAATATTGCCATGGGGATGTCCTCAATCGCTTAATCAGGGAGGAAGGGGCTTACGCCGTCTGTCTTCGATATGAGCTTAGATGGATATGGCAGCGGCTGGGTTGCATTAAGTCTTGAAGGGGAGCCGTAGTTTTGTCCATGTTACATCGAGCGGCTCGGGAAGTACACGAGTTTCCGCAGTAACTGTCATAAAATTTGTGTCGCCCAGCCATCGCGGAAGAACGTGCAGGTGAATATGGTCGGCGATGCCGGCGCCCGCAGCTTCGCCGAGGTTGAGTCCCATGTTGAGGCCACTCGGTTTGTAGATCTGACGCAGGGCGAGTTCGGCGCGCTGGGCAAGGAGCATCAGTTCGCTGGCGGCCTCGGCCGGAACGGAGGCGAGCGAGGCCAAGTGGTGGTAGGGCACGATCATTACATGGCCGGTTGTGTATGGGTAGGCGTTGAGGCAGATAAAGCAGTGCGAGCCGCGATGGACGATGTGAACGGCTTGTTCCGCGGTCTCTCGGGGCATGCCGTGGGCGATGGCGTAGTCGACGGCGGCGATCATGTTGCAGAAGACGCAGTGCTTGTCCTCTGCCTCGGACGGCGGCCAGGCGCTAAGTGCGGCGGGGACCCCGGTTCGTGCCTCCGGGTCTGCGTGGGTGACGTAACTATAGCGCCAGGGGGTCCAGAGGCGATCCATTCGCCGAGTATAGCGGCGTCGATGGAAGCCGGGTGGTGGGAGTCTTCCGAGAAGTAAATTATTTTCGCTGTGATGGTTCGCTGGACGATTCTCTGCATCCAATCCGTTACGATTACAAGAGATTCAATCTGCAGGGATGACGTGGCGATGAAAATGCATGCGCCCGAGGCGGGCTTTGTTGACGGACTGTATGCAAAGTTCTATTCTTTATGCAGTGAGCTATTGCGTGTGGGATCCAAGGCAATGGCTCCTCTGCAAGACCTGATTCCTTCCATCCTGCCGAAGCAGTCGCGGGGAGAGAAAAAGCAGCCAGTATCCGAAGTCGGATTGCTGATTGTTCTACCCCATGCGCCGCCCGAGAGAGAATGGATCCTTGGATCCTGGAGTCCGCATTCACCATGGTAGAACACCATAATCCTGACAATAACGAGAGCAAACCCCTGACCACCGAAACGGAAGTCCTAGCGCCCGAAGCGACAGCGGATCACACCGAACTGTCTTCTGAACCCACCTCTACCCAACCGCATGAGACCGCTCACGATGCGCCGAGTCCAGCTGCGCAGCATGCTCCTCCAGCTGCGGCCGTCCGCGCCTCTGCCGATCACGGCACCGTTGCAACGGTAACCGCATCTGCAGGCGAAGAGTCCGACGAAGATCTGAACTACGATGCAGCGGACTTTGCTGCAGCCCTGGCAAACTTTGATCGCGAGCAAGCCGCCGAGTCCGCCGCTGCCCAGAACCTGACCGTCGAAGAGGTCATCGTTAACGGCACCGTGGTCAAGGTCACCGACAAGTATGTCGTTGTCGACATTGGGCTCAAGTCGGAAGGGCTCATCCCTCTGGAGCAGGTGTTGGACATCAATGGCGTGTCCAAATTCAAGACCGGTGATTCGGTTGAGGTAGTGGTTGAACGGGAAGAGCCCGAGGGCGGCTACCTGGTCAGCTATGACAAGGCTCTGCGTCACAAGGTCTGGGACAAGCTGGAGCAGGCAGCCAACGACAAGTCGGCTGTCAAGGGCATGGTTCTTGGCCGCGTCAAGGGTGGTCTGACCGTCGATATCGGCATCAAAGCGTTTCTGCCCGGTTCGCAGGTCGAGGTTCGCCCCGTCCGGAATCTGGACGGCTACATCGGTACGGAGATCGAAGTCCGCGTCATCAAGCTGAACAAGAAGCGCGGCAACGTCGTGATCAGCCGCAAGGAGCTTCTGGAGGAAGACCAGAACGCCAGGAAGTCGATCACTCTGGCTACCCTCGAAGAGGGCAGCGTGCTGACCGGCACCGTGAAGAACCTCACCGATTACGGCGCATTCGTCGATCTGGGCGGCCTCGATGGCCTGCTCCACATCACAGATATGAGCTGGGGCCGGCTGACCCACCCACGCGATCTCGTCAACGTTGGCGACGAGATTCAGGTGAAGGTGCTGAAGTTCGACAAGGACAAGCAGCGCGTCTCCCTCGGCTTCAAGCAGCTGACGCCTGACCCATGGCTGGACGCAACCGAGCGCTACCCGATTGGCGCGCAGGTTCGTGGCCGTGTACTCTCGGTCACCGACTACGGCGCATTCATTGAGCTTGAGCAAGGCATCGAAGGGCTCGTCCACGTGTCTGAGATGACCTGGTCCAAACGGATGAAGCATCCGTCGAAAATGGTCAAGCCCGGCGATGAGGTCGACACCATCATCCTGAGCGTGAACCCGAACGACCGCCGCATCTCGCTCGGCATGAAGCAGCTCCAGGAGAATCCGTGGGAGCAGCTCGAGGAGAAGTATCCCACCGGTGCGATCATCGAAGGGCGCGTCCGCAATCTTACCGATTTTGGCGCCTTCATCGAGATCGAAGACGGCATCGACGGACTGGTGCATGTCTCGAACCTGAGCTGGACCAAGCGGATCAAGCACCCCTCCGAAGTCCTGAAGAAGGGCGAAAAGGTTCGTGCGATCGTTCTCGGCGTCGAACCGGAGAACCGCCGCCTGTCGCTTGGCGTCAAGCAATTGCAGCCCGATGTCTGGGATACTTTCTTTGCCCAGCATCGTGTTGGCGACGTCATCAAGGGCAAGGTTCTGCGTACCGCGCAGTTTGGCGCCTTCGTTGAAATTGCCGAAGGAGTGGAGGGTCTCTGCCACGTCTCCGAGGCAGTCGGTCCTGACGGGAAGCCAGTGGCGCTAGATGTGGACTCGGAACACGAGTTCAAGATCGTCAAGATGAACCAGGAAGAGAAGAAGGTTGGCTTGAGCATCCGTGCCGTTGGTGAAGAGGCCAGCCGCGCAGAGGTCGAGAGTTATAAGGAGCGCGAGAAGACTCCCAAGGGCGGCAACTCGGGTTCTTCTTCGAGTTCCTCCGGTAACAGCAGCAGCACAACGCTGGGTGATCTGCTCAATTGGAAGCGTTCTGAGTTCGAGAAAGACTAAGCTCGGAATTCTCAGCAAGCAACGAAAGGCCGTCCCATACAGGACGGCCTTTTTACTGTCTTCTGGAATGTGTTGCTGCGTCCTGTTGGCGGTAAGAAGTATTTGAAGGGGACTGAAGAGCTGCTCGTTGAGGGTCAGCTGCAGTGGGTGCGTTAGCCCGTATCTTTCTTTTCGGGCATTTCGGGCAAATGAAAGGAGCCGTCCTGTCCAGGACGGCTCCTTGATATACGGGCTGCTTGCGTTGCGTGTTATGCGGACAGCGTGTGCAAGGAGGACGGAGTCTCCAGAGCCGGGGTCATCTTCGCCGAAGCGCGACGCATGACCTCAAGTTCGGCCGGCGCAAAGAGCTCCGGTGGGATACCGCCAACCGCCACATAGCCAGGATCGTCGCCGAGAGCGAGGGATATCTGATTCCAGCGAAGGAACGGCGAGGTCGTCGGCAGAACGATGATGCGGCGTTTCGGTTCCGGGAAGGCGAAGTACGCAGACCAGGTCATCAGGGTCAGACCCACGGCTACGCCGTTAATCACACTGAACAAGGAGTACATACTGGGGTTATGGGCGATCCACGCGGAATTAACCAGATTGATCGTTGCGAGAAAGCCAAGCCCAAGGCTCACACCAAAAATGCGGCTGCGGAAGGAGAGACCCATCGGCCGGATAGCGAAACACACAAACAGCAGCAGGCAAAGGGTGAGGATACTGGAGGTCTGTTGGAGCTGGGTGATCATGGCCACCATGAACTTGGTACCCGACAGGTGAGGTGTGACCGCCACGCCAATAGCGACTGCGATTGAGATAGCCGCCACCCATCGGAAGACTAGCATTCCCAATGTTTGGAGACCCTTCAACGGAGCCATCGCCAATTTGAAGATGCTGTAGATAACAAGCAGGGACAGAATGGCTTCTAGAGCGAAGCTCGTCCAATAAACGTAGAAGTAGATTTGATAAGCCGCGTGCCGCTCAATAATGCCATGTCCGCCGAAGGCGAGTAGCGGAATGCAGATTAAAGAGCACCCTAGTCTTACGCACAAAAGCGCGAAGAGATAGGCAAACTGGCGGGCAGCTTTGGCGCGTACAAGAAAGTACACAAGCATCCCGCAAAGGATCGGTTCAACATATTGAAGCTGCGAAAGCAGATTGAATAGAGATACTTTCATGGTTGTCCGTACCTGTAAGGCAAACTCAGCCTAGCTTATTCCAGGCACGGACACAACAATTTATTACGGGGATATGCAAGAAAATGCTAACTAAAGTGTAACGGGCCAATCACTGGCCTGAATCCTATCTGGTCGTTCCCAAACCGCAGGCATTGGGATCATCCGGGGCGCAGGTGGGGACAGGGAGCATGCTCACCTTAGCCACAGTGACCCTGTTCTGGGTGGAGGCGGAGGAGGTCTGGGTGGTGGCGACTGCACCAGTAAGAACGAGGATTGCGACGAAAGCGCGAACGATATTTTTCATGATTGGCCCCTTTGTGTTAACTTGCTGATAAAAATGACTTTAATGTCAGATTGCGCACCGAATTACCTGGTAGTTCCTAAACCGCAGGCGTTGGGATCGTCTGGAGCGCAGGTAGGAACGGGAAGCATGCTGACGCGCGTCGCGACGACCTTGTTCTTTGTTGAGGCGGAAGAGGTTTGGGTGGAGGCAACTGCACCGGTGAGAACGAGGGCAACGACGAAGGCGCGGACAATGTGTTTCATAGTGGGATACCCCTAAAGTTGTATTCTCAAAAAAAGATTTCGCTGGACAAAGCCAATGAAGTAACAATAGGATACATAATGGAATAAGTCTAATAGAATCAGTTATATACTGAAGTATGCAACAGCATTGATTACTAAGGTACTCAAATACCTGGCTATGCGCAAGAATCTGCATCGTCCTATCCCACTTAAGTGGGATATAACCCCTGTTTTTAGAAATAATTGAACGATTCAGGTCTGGGACGCTGCCAAGTCATCAAACCGCAACACTATCCTCTGTGTCGCGCCTCAAATAACCATGCTGTTGGCTTTAGATGGGTGCTCTCCAAAATTTGCTGGGCATCCGTCGCACGGGACAGGAGCATCTCAGGCGCTTGCAGACGCAAGGGCTGCATCCACGCACCCGTTAACGACACCATTAACCGCGGTATGAAAGTTCCTGCGCACTCATTTTGGCCCCAAATGAGGGGCAAAATGGGTATTTCTGCGGCTCAAACTGGTCGTTTAGGCGATAGCCGGGGTGGCAGGGTCTGCCGGCTTGGAACCGGCCGCCGAAGGAGGCGCTTCGGTTTTCTTTGGAGCCTGGTCAGATTTCTTCGATGGAGCCAGGATGGCGTGCAGGGTAGTTCCTTCCATACGGGGCATGAACTCGACCAGGCCTGCATCCCCGATATCGAGAATGAGGCGATTGATGATCTTGTAGCCGAGATCGCGATGGGCCATCTGGCGGCCTTTGAAGCGAAGCGACGCCTTTACCTTGTCGCCTTCGCCAAGGAAGCGGATAGCCTGGTTCTTCTTGGTCTGGTAGTCATGCTCATCGACGGTGACCGAGAACTTGACCTCTTTGATGGTGATGATCTTCTGCTTCTTGCGCGCGGCGCGCTCGCTCTTGTCCTTCTCGTACAGAAACTTTCCGTAGTCCTGGATCTTGCAGACGGGCGGAACGGCGTTCGGGGAGATCTCTACAAGATCCAGCGAGCGTTCGCGGGCCATCTTGAGGGCTTCGAAGGGAGGCATGACGCCAAGCTGCTCGCCGTTTTCGTCGATGACACGAACCTCGCGGGCGCGGATTCGTTCGTTGGTGCGGATAAAGGACTTCGCGGAACGTTTATCAATTGGTGGAATAAGTCGCCTCCATAGCGGGTTTTCTCACTCGCTATGCATTGTTTAGGGTTTAGATGCAACTCTCGGGAAAGGTTGCACCGTAGCCTGAAGTATAACACTACGAACGAGATTGCCTCTGAGTTCCCGATTTTGGTTTTGGCATCGTACGCCGGATCATGTATGTTGGCTCGGAAGCTCCTGGAGAGGATCCAAATGAGACGTCGCATCCTGCTGGTCGACGATGAAGTCGCGGTGTTGCTCACGCTGAAGGCAGTTCTCGAGATCAGCGGATTTGACGTGGACACAGCCGCGTCCGCGCGCGAAGGCGTGTCCAAGCTGCACACTCGCGAATACCACATGCTGATTACCGACATGCGCATGGAGCACGATGTTGCCGGCATCGAGGTCATCAAAGCGGCGCGGTCCGCGGCATATCATCCCGCGGTGGCGCTGTTGACCGCGTTTCCCGTCGCCGAAGAGGATTGGCAGGAGATGGGGGCCGACCAGCTTCTCGTCAAGCCGATGCATACGCGTATTCTGCTGCAGCAGATCGAAGACCTGATCGCCTCGCATGAACGGAAGCTGATCGAACTGGGCCTGCCGTCTGCTTCTGCCAAGCCGCCGCAATCGGCCGCAGAGAAGAGAGCGTCGGCCAAGAAACTCCCGGCGAAGAAGCCAGCCGTCAGAAAACCCGCGAAAAAAATAGCAAAGACCAAGGCAGCTACCAAGAAGGCCGCATCCCGGCCGCCGAAGACTCGCGCCACGGCAAAGTCTGCCGCAAAAAGGGCAAAGCCCTCCCTCCGGCGCAAGTCCTAGCTACTGCCTCGAGGCGTCGATCTAGCCGGAGGTGTGTTGCTTGATGTAGGTGCGTAGCTCAACGTTGAGGCTCATCGCCTTCTGCACACCATCGTCCAGCATCCGCAGCCAGTCGGACGCGGGCTCTTTCATCTCAGTGGTGCTGAGCAGATAGCTGGTCTGGATGATGATCTCGAGCGCGTTGCTAAGATCGTGGGCGATCCTGCGCATTTCAACGGAGAGATCTTCGGGAATTTTCTCAACATCGGACGGGGCCTGGGATAAAAGGTTCTTCGGTTCAGTCATGTGGGAAATGCAGCCTTCCTCCACCACCAGTAGACGCTTCTTTTTAGCACAAGTCTCACTCCTCGCGATATGGCATTGGCCGTCTCTCCAAGCGTGCCGCTGGTTTGACAGCGGCGGCTGTGTTTGAAAGACTAAAACTCGCGGTTAAGCGTGCTCCGGCCAGGCGGGCGGGGCGAATGACACCGTGCCGTAGTGGCGGAATTGGCAGACGCGCATGGTTCAGGTCCATGTACTCGCAAGGGTGTGGGGGTTCGAGTCCCCCCTTCGGCACCAAAGTTTTCAGCCTCAGACAACAGAGGCAGCGGCAAGCGATTGCCGGCAGAAATCGAGTGTGAGACCCATCGATACCGATCGGCTCAGGCTCGTGGCAGGGTCGGCCATCCCGCCTAGCAACGCGAAATCGCAAAGGGACTATGTCCACACAGCTTGATCAGATTCTTGCCCACACGCTGTTGCAGGTAAAGGCTCGTAAGGCAGTCGCCGACTTCGGCCTGCTCGAGCGCAAAGCGGCAGCCCATACCCCTCGTGGTTTTGCCCAGGGTCTTCGAACAGCCGCTCAAAGTGGCCCGGCGATCATCGCCGAAATAAAAAAAGCCTCGCCCTCAAAGGGGCTCATTCGCAGCGATTTTTATCCCGCAACTCTGGCCCGAACCTTCGAGTCGGCCGGAGCCGCAGCGCTATCCGTCCTCACCGACGAAGAGTTCTTTCAGGGTTCGCTGGACTACCTCGAGCAGGCGTCAAAGGTCGTCAACATTCCTTGTCTGCGCAAGGATTTCATCCTCGATTCATTTCAAGTCCTTGAGGCCCGCGCCGCAGGTGCAGACGCCATTCTCCTCATCGTCTCCGCACACACCGACGCCTCTCTCAGCGATCTGCGCGACGAGGCGCACAGCATCGGGCTCGATGTGTTGTGCGAAACCCACGACCGCACCGAGTTGGAGCGTGCCGTTGCCCTCGGCTTTGATCTCATCGGCGTCAACAGCCGCGATCTGCGCACGTTCTCCGTTCATCCCGAGCGCCTGATCGAACTCGCTCAGTCGATGCCGAAAGACGCCGTGAAGGTCGCCGAGAGCGGCATTCGTACGGCCGAGGACATCGCCCGTCTGCAGAGCGTCGGGTACGACGCCTTCCTCGTAGGCGAGGCGTTGATGCGCCAGCCCGATCCCGCGGCCGCGCTCGCGCTCCTGCTGGATCGCGAGTACTCCTCCGACATCTAATCGACTATCTGGCCATGTGGATCAAAATCTGCGCGAACACCAACCTCGACGATGCACAACTGGCCGCCGAGCTGGGGACCGACGCCGTTGGCTTCGTCTTTTCGCCGAGTTCGCGACAAGTGACCGCTGCCCAGGTTGCGCGAATCACACCGCGTCTGCCGGACAACGTCGAACGGGTCGGAGTCTTCCCTGCCCTTGAGGCGGATGAGATCGCCAACGTCGCCGAAGAGGCTGGATTGAATGCGGTGCAACTGCATGGCGGCGTCAACCTGACGCTGGTGCGGCAACTCGATGAACTCTTCGCTGGCCGAGTGAAGCTGATCCAGACCGTGCACTGGCAGGTAGATTCGAACGGAGCCAGCAACGCCGCAGTAGCCCAGCAGCTCAAAGATATCGCCGCCTGCGGACTTGTCGATCGTGTGCTGATTGATTCAAAGACAAGCTCAGCCAGCGGCGGCACCGGCGTCTCGTTCGACTGGGCCGCGGCTCGCACTACGCTTGCCGAGGCTGGCGCAGGACTCAAGCTGATCGTTGCCGGCGGCCTGCGTCCGGAGAATATCAGTGAAGCGATTCGCAGACTCGAGCCATGGGGCGTCGACGTCGCCAGCGGTGTGGAACAATCACCCGGACGCAAGAGTCCCGAAAGGCTTGCCGCCTTTATCCGCGCCGCGCGGAATCCTAACGCTGCTTTCTAATTCCGAGAATCAGGCGCAAGGGATAAACCCGTGGAAAGGCCGAAGGGTTAGTATGTTGAGGCATGGAGCCTCAGGTTCTTGAGATAGTGCCGTTGCCGATCAAGGTCCGCCGGAAGCACCGGATCATTGCGGTCACTCTTCAAGCCGCATTTTGGGCACTTTGCATGTTCCTTTGGGAGTATCTGGGACACCGTTCCGGAAGGCATCCGAACGACTGGACCGCGTTGACTCTCTCCTGTGCTTTTGGGGGAATCATTTTCGGTTTGCTCATGTACTTCTTGCCAATCCAAAAGCTCTTCCGACGTAAGAAGAATCCCCCGGCGCGGGTAAGCATTATGGTTGAACACGATCGGGTAGTACTCTCGCATCAGAGTTCAGAGAGTACATCCTGGATTTCACAAATGGTGGTCCGTAAGGGCATGGTTCGGTCAATCTTCAGAATCCCGGGTGGCATTGGCGTGTCAGAGCGCAGCCAGTTTGGTGCACGGATGCTTGGTTTTCTCGTGATCCCCAACACGCTTCCAAAGTTCAATGAGGTGAGAACCCTCCTGGAGAGTTGGCACGTGGGCGAAGCAAAAGCTCTACCGCCTGAACATTGACGTCTGCGAGTTGTATATCGCTTCGGCGGTGAGCTAGCGCTCCCCATACTCCCGAAAAACCGCTTTGGAGATTGAGCAACTAGAAAACCCGCTTGCGAGGTTTACTGCTGGAAGGGATCTCCCTGCGTAACGACTGGGGCTGCCTTCGCAGGGGAAGTACGTCCCTGGCGTGGGCGAACATCGCGCACTCGAATCTTCGGCGCGCGGTCGCGAAATAGCTGCGGACGCATACGGGCCGTCGCGGTTCTCGGCTTCGCAATGGCCATTGAAGGAGCCAGTGCCAATGCCAGCAACAACGCGATGAAAATTTTCAGCCTCATAAGCAACCTTTTCCGCCTTTCATACATAGGACGCGCGGAACCCTGCAACGGATTCAATATCCGCCGACACGAATACCTGATCAACGCCTTTTGTACATACAACTATTGCGGAATGCCTGCAGTATCGATGAGCCCGGGTCGGTTGTCATCTTAATTTTCCCGCCCCGGTATCAAAACTCTTATCAATGCCGGCCTTCTTCAGTGTTTCGGTACTTCCAATTGCAATTCCTTGGCCATAAAGGCGTACTGATCCACGGTAGCTTCGATGCGCTTGCTCAGCGGCATTCCCGCTCCATGCCCTGCCCGCGTCTCCACCCGGATCAGGATTGGGTTCGGCCCCGATTGCGCCTCCTGCAAGGCAGCCGTGTACTTGAAGCTGTGTGCTGGATAGACCCGGTCATCATGGTCGCCCGTCATAATCAGGGTCGCGGGGTAACTCACGCCCGAGCGTATGTTATGGAGCGGAGAGTACTTATGAATCGCGGCGAATTCAGCCTCATTCTCCGAGGGCGAACCGTACTCCTCTTTCCATGCCCAGCCGATGGTGAACTGGTCGAAGCGCAGCATATCCATCACTCCAACCTGCGCCACCACCGCGCCGAAAAGATCGGGCCGCTGCAGCTCACACGCGGCCACAAGCAGCCCACCATTGCTGCCTCCAGAGATCGCAAGCTTCGCTGGAGATGTGTACTGATTGGTTATTAGCCACTCTGCTAAGGAAATAAAGTCGTCAAATACGTTTTGTTTTCTCACTCGCGTCCCGGCCTCGTGCCAGGCCTCGCCATACTCCCCGCCGCCGCGCAGACTGGCCTGCGCGTAAACTCCGCCCATCTCCATCCACATCACTAGTGCCGGCGAGAACTCCGGCATCAGCGAGATGTTGAACCCGCCATAGGCATACAGCAGCGTCGGTGCCGTGCCGTCGAGACGTCAGCCCCTTTTTGTGCGTGATGAACATCGGAACGCGAGTGCCATCCTTGCTTGCGGTGAAGATCTGCATGGTCTCATAGAGTGCGGGGTCGAAGAGCAGCTTTGGCTGGCGATAGATCGTAGACGTGCGGGTCTTCATATCCAGCCGGTAGGTCGTGCCCGGTGTCGTGAAGTTGCTGAACTGGTAAAAGGTCTCGGTGTCTTCGCGCAATCCGCCGAATCCGTACGCCGTGCCGATTGCAGGCAGCGCGAGCCGTTCGATCAGTGTGCCGTCCGGTCTGCGCAACTCCACCAGGCTCTGCGCGTCGGCCAGATAATTCGCGATGAAGGTGTTGTCAATGATCGAAATATCGCTCAGCTTGTTCGTGCTCTCCGGAATCACGGTCTTCCAGTGCTCGCGTCCGGGGTTGTTCAGGTCGATCGAAATCACTTTGCCGTTCGGTGCATCGAGCGTCGTCAGCAGCCAGAACAGCGTGCCATCGTTATTGATCGGCGCATAGGTTGCGTCGGCAGTGTCAATCAATCGCAGAATGGGTGCGTCCGGCTGCTCGAGATCCTTCACCGAAAGCTCATTGTTCGGGCTGGTGCCTTTGCTCTGGTGCAGCACGAGGTAGCGGCCGTCGTCGGTCACGTGCGCGCCGAGGTTCAGTTCCCCGTCGTCGGGCCGGTGAAAGGCGAGCGAATCTTCGCTCTGCGGTGTACCGAGGCGATGAAAGTAAACCTTGTGGAAGTAGTTCGCCGTCTTCAATGCCTCGGCCTCTGACGCCTCTGGGGCCGGTGCATCATAACGCGCGTAGAAAAAGCCGCTGCCATCCTTCAGCCACGACGCCCCGCTGAATTTTGACCACTCGACGACATCCGGCAGATCCTCTCCGGTCGTCACATTTCGTACGTGCCACTTCACCCAGTCACTGCCCGCGTCCGCGATCGAATACGCCGCCAGCGTGCCGTCGTCGGTGATGCTGATACCACTGATCGCAACTGTTCCGTCCGCCGAGAAGTTGTTCGGATCGAGCAGCACCCTTGGCTCCCCGTCCAGTCCCTCCTGCCAGTAGAGAACGTTCTGGTTCTGCAGGCCACTGTTATGCGAGTAGAAGTACCGCGTGCCTCGCCGGGCAGGCGCCGTGTACCGCTCGAAGTTGATCAGCTCCATCAGCCGCCGCTGCATCGTCTCCCGAACGGGAATCTGCGCCAGGTAGCTCTGCGTCAATTCGTTCTCGACGTCAACCCAGATCTTCAGCTCTGCGGAATCGACATCTTCCATCCAGCGATACGGATCGCTGACTTTGGTGCCGAAGTAGTCGTCTGTCTGATCGACCTTTCGGGCGGCAGGATAGTCGAGAGCCGCGGTCGCTGCGGCAAGGGGCGAGATCGTCTCAGAGATTGGGTTCATTTTGGGGTATCTTTCAGGTTTTTGCGGAGAAGATGTCCGTTCTTCGGACTATAACGCAGAACGGAGGATTCGACCGGCTCGGGTCGTGGCCCAAAACAATAATTTGCCAAAAATATATTTTGAAAAGTTGGCGTGTTTTTCGACCTCAAAAAAGCACCACGCAATGCACCACGTTTACCACGCAATTCACCACAACTTCACCACGATTTACCGTCACAAAAACACCATAAAACTCAAAAACCCCCCGACAAAAGCCACCTTTTCACCACCAGCATTTTTTCTGGTTCAAACTCAGAAATTCTCTCCGGTTAGACTTGGACTATGCGGATCTTCCTCTCCGTCCTCCTGTTCTTTGCTGTCCCTTCTCTGGCCCAGAACCCGCCGGCTACCGGCGACCAGAGCTACACGCTCAGGACGCAATCCAACATCGTGCTGGTCCCCACTACCGTGCAGACCAAGCACGGCGATATCCTGTACGCACTGAAGCAGGACCAGTTCGTCGTTGAGGACAACGGTGTTCCGATGACGATTCACCTCGACGAAGACACCGATTCCCTTGGTCTTTCGCTGGTTGTCGTCGTGCAGTGCAGCCGCGCCGCTGGATATGAATTCCCCAAGCTGAATGGGCTGGGAACGATGATCGATGGCATCGCAGGAGATGCCCCGCGTGAGGTCGCGATCGTCACCTACGGATCGGCACCGCTGCTGTTGGGGAAGTTCTCGAGCAGCGTCGATGCGATGGCTCATGCGCTCGCGCAGCTTGAGCCGTGCGACGATCCGGAGGCTTCGACGCTGGACGCGGTGGCCTATGCGACGAAGCTGTTGGAGGCGCGGAAGAACCACTATCGTCACGCGATTCTGCTGATCAGCGAGACTCGCGATCATGGAAGCACCAAGAAGCCTGCGGAGGTGATTGCAGCGCTTGGCCGGACGAATACTGTCGTTGACTCGGTTGCGTTTGGACCGGGAAAGACGGAGGTTATCAACGATCTGAAGTATGGCGGAGGAAGCGGGCCGATCGGTTTGCTGGTGATGGCGGTCAACGCGCTGAAGAAGAACGCGGCGCATGAGCTGGCCGCACTTTCAGGTGGCGAGTACATCAACTTCACCACACAGAAGGGCTTTGACGAAGGGCTGCATCAGCTCTCGAATCATGTTCACAACTACTATCTGCTGAGCTTTCAGCCGCATGCGGAAGCGAATGGAGAACCTTCGTCGGGCATGCATAAGATCCGGGTGAAGATTCCGGATTATCCCGATGCGCGAGTGCGATTCCGCGAGAGTTACTTTGCCGGTGAGTTGGATTCGGCCGCGGCGAATACGAATTAAGACGAGATTCTGGTGCCAAAAAGGAGAGGCCCGGCATTTTCGCCGGGCCTCCCTTCTTCACGAATTTTTTGTCACTATTCGGAGAACTGGGATTCAGCGATTCGATCGTGATCGTGGCCATGATGATCGCCGTGGTCGTGGTGATCGCCATGGTCTTCGTGATCCCAGTGGCCTTCATGCACTTCCATCCCTTCGCGGTAGTGGTCGTAGTGGGGATGGGTCCAGTAGGCGCCGGGGTAGGGTGGCCGTTGCCAGGTGCCGGGGACCCAGACGTAACGGTTGCCATGCACTCCCCAATAGCCGTCGACCCAGACGAATCTTGCTGCCGGCATGGGCGGCCGGACTTCATAGCGGACTGGCGGCGGCGCGGGGCCGATGTAGATCTGGATTTGGCTGCATGCCGGTACTGCCAGGGCCGATGCGGCGAAGAGACTGCATATCCATTTTGTGTTCAATCAGTTCTCCGTTTTCTATCTTGTGGGAGTTTGATGCAAGCGGCTGTCGTGTGACAATCACACGTTAGTTGTAGGGTCAGCCGGGCGATGGGTAGGGCTTGCGGAGGTTCAGGGAGTTTTGGCGGCGGCTTTGGCGGCGAGGAGTTTTCTGCGCTCGGCGATTAAGCGTTTTTGTTGGGTTGGGGAGAGGTTGAGGACGGTGCGGGTCCGGGGTGGAAGTTTGTTGAAGGTGAGGGTGTGGGCGGCGCGGAGCTCCTGCTCCCACTGGGTGGTGCGGAAGACGTCCCAGCGTTCGGCTGCTACCCAGAAGATGCGGGCCATGTAGGGGGCGGGGATGATGCCTTCGAATTCGAGGAGTTCGGAGTAGCGTTCGGGGCCGGCGCTGTAGGAGATGACTCCCTTGCCTTCGCCGTCGAGGTTGACGAGGGCGAACATTTTTCCGCCGATGGCTTTGTCGCCGACCCAGAAGACGAGATTGGCTCCCCACTGCATGGTCTCGACGGCGTGAGGGAGGCTGAGGATGTAGGCGCGGATGCGTTCGGCGTCCATGCTGTCTTTCCGGGGGGACCCCCTCCCCCTGCAGGGGGTATTTGGCAGCAATCTTTTGTTTTGATGCGATTAGCGGCAGGTGGTGTCGCTAAAATATTGCATACAAAGGAGTTGCTCGCAAAATATTGCAATGAAACGGGTTATGGCTTTTATTATGCCTCTTATTGCGTGCGATGTGCTCTTTTTTCTTCTATTTCTATTTTATCGAATTGGGAGTATCTAATACGCCAAGTCGATCTGTCTTGTTTTGAGTTATTTAGGCGGTTTAGGGGCTTGACATGTGATTTTGCTGAGGTTTTTGGCGGAATTAAAAACAAGGGCAATATTTTTGGTCGATCCGGCTCGGGCCTTCACTTCCGGTTTGTGCGATTAGGTCCATGCAAGATCGTGGACGTTGTGTGGTGGTTCGGTGCGTTTTCGTGGTTGTTCGCTGGTACTTAGGGGCCGGGTTTAGCGGAGTCGTAGACGGATGGGGCCTTTTGCGGTGGCGGGGTCGACGGGGCGGTTGTGTTGGGTGATGACGATGCGGCCCTGGGCGACGAGGTGGCGGGCGGCGGCGCGGGCTGGTTCCATGAGGGCCTCCCAGTCGCGGCGGGCGGCGTGGGATTTATTGCGCGGGTCGCCGGCGACGAGTTTGGCGGCTTCGGAGGGGCAGATGGTTTTGTCGCGGTGGCCGTCGGCGGTGCGCTCGGCGAGGAGGGTGAGGATGGCTTGTTCGAGTGCGGCGCTGGGGGCGGTGGTCTTCTGGTTGCGGCAGGTGTCGCTGCAGAACTTGATGATGTCCCAGTCCTGGGCCCACTCTTCGCGGTAGGCGAAGGGGCGGCCGCAGGTCTTGCAGAGTTTTTCTTTGCGTGGGGTGGGGCGGTCGGGTTTGGGTTTGCGGTCGGGCATTTGGAAGCGATCAATCAGTGCGGTGCGGGAAACGAGCTTGGAACCGAAAAAGATTTTGCCTCCGTGCCAGGGAGCACGGAATGTTGCAGCCATTCTTGAGTGGCTCCGGAGCCTTTAATCTGCGGATTGACCCGGGCTGCGTTGAATAGGGCCTGATGACACCTTTAACTTTGGGAATTTGTTCAGCTGGGAGGTCCGGGTAGGGCCTGACGGTAAACTTTCTCGCCCAAATTCAGATCACTGAAGCACCCCTCATATACTTTGCATGTTCGGCTGATGATATGGCCGGGATCGTCTCCTGCTTCGGGCAAGCACCAACGCATTTTTGAGGGTTGATCTTTGATCAGCTTATAGAGATCATTACCGGTTTGAGCTGAACTGGAGTCGAAACAAAGCAGGCTTAGCACCAGAAGGGAGCTTAGGAACGTGTGATTTTTCGACATTGTTTGAACCTCTGAAAGAGTATCGTGCTTTGCGCGTTTGCCACCTTTGGCGACCAGTTTATTCGCTGAAGATTTCTGTGATGGTGGCTTGCGGTGGTCGAAGATTGTTCCACGGGGCTCACTCTATTTGATCGATTGATCCGCTCGATACAAAGTGCTGCTCGGTTTCAATCGGATAGGCGACGAGGGTTAGAGCGATGAATAACAAGATGTAGGGAAGGGCGCCAACTAATGAGGCCACCGCATCGAATGAGAGAATGCCGATTCTCGGAGTGGATCGAGATAGAAACGTAGATTGGGTCGCTACCGTCAAACGGTCTAGAAGCCCCGATGCAATAACAGTCATGACTGCAAAGGCGCGTGCTCGACGCATGAGTGCTAAATTGACCGGTTCGATCCTTGGCTTCCTCAGCAGCCTAATCGCCGTGGGTGTTATGAAGTAAGCGACAGCGACGGTGAGTGCGATTGCGAAAAGGATGCCGAAATCTCCTCCCCAAATGAGGCGCGAACGCGGGAACCTCATTGATACCTCGCCTACGATGACTGTCCAGGGGACTCCAATTAGAGCAATCATCGCGAAGAATTTTAGAGAGAAGAAGAGCGTGTCTTTGAAGGAACGATCCGGGTTTTGCTCGTGGAGGCCCCTGATCGTAGGAGGATTCATGAGGACGAGTGTTGCTGTCATCGTCATAGCCGACGCATACAAAACGATACCGGCGAAATGTGTCCCCCAGACGATGGGAGCGCTGAGAAGTGCGACTTTCATGGTTGATTGCAGACCAGCCGGTAGACGATCGGGGACGGAACTTAAAACGGAGTGGCTTTCCAGCACGCTTCGAATCACGGCTTGGGTGACGAGAGTTCGCGATTCCTTTAATAGGGTGTCCAGTATGTCTGCTACGAAGACTGGAACCCAGAGGATCGGGTATTGCCAAAAGAGGTAAGAGGCCCGGCGGAAGAGATTAGTCATGATCGGGTCAATTCGATTGTGAAGGGTGCGGAGATCAGTCGGTCATCTGTGCGAGGGTATCGCAGGGTTAGGACAAATCAAATCCAAATTTCGCTGCTGGCCCAAATGCCCCCACCTTAGCGACAAGGATGCCGTCGCGAAGATGGGCACCCGGTTGTGAATCATTCTGGGAGGGGGTTGGTTGAGGAAGGCGGTCTCGCTTCGCTCGATAACCCACCCTTTTCGATGAGACCGAAAAGGATGGGGCACCCGATTTGTGGCGGCCCGATCCTGGTTCGCCGACGCTTCGAAGAGGGATGTGGCTTTGGTGATCGATAGTTTATCGAAGGAGAGCGGTTCGCGCCTGCCGGCGCGAATACCCCACCCTATCGCGATGAGACCGCGAAAGGATGGGGCACCCGGTTTGTGGCGGGTTGGACGTGATCGAGCAAGGGCCAGTTAGCCGACGATTGCGACGAGCTGAAGAACATGTTCGGCAAGTGCTTTATCGCCGGATATTGTGATTTGGGCGCGAGCGGACTCCCGGTCTATGCCTTTGGTGAAAAGGCGCCACGCGATGGACTGCGGGATGATGATGTGAGCGGCGATGGTTGGTGGAAGTTCACTGGTGAAGCTCCAGGTGTCTTGAGACCTGAGAAGACACCATTGGCCACCACAATCGCCGGAGATTTCGACGAGGAGCGCTGTATTTTCCACGGCTGTGACCGCTCTGTAGGCATGTGGCAGCCCGCGAAGAAACGTGTCCAGAACCGGATGGTAGAGGAGAGGAGTCATCATGCCTGGACGATTGGTGGCGAGGCGGATCTGCTCCTGATGGTGCCAGCGTTCGGTGAGTTCGCGGGCATTATCGAACCAGACGAGTGAGGTCATCTCTCCGGCCCACGAGACGCCGATCGCGGCGGGAGAAAAAGGGTCGAGCGATTCGTAGAAGTCTGCTGTTTGGTCGCAGACGAGTTGCATGAGTTGTGTGAGGACGAGGGGACTGAGGCGGCGGTAGACAGTCACTCCTTCGCGATTGAGCCGATTGACCAGGGCGATGACGTCTTGATGGGATTGCACGTTGACGCGTTCGACGTGGCACTTGTCGCGTCCACCGGACAGTTTGCGCAAAGCGGTGTCAAGCAGGTGCGACGGCGACGTCGCGAACGCTCCATTGCGGTGCGATCGTAGGCAGGTCCCATTCGGTGGCGTCGAGAGAGCTTAGCAGGTCGATGAGGTGGTGATCGACCTGACGGATGATGTGTGAGCAAAGTATGGGCTCTGTGCCGTTAAGCTTCATGTCCATTCATCCCCTGAAGACGGAGATTATAAACAACGCTTTGCGGGTTGGTTATCAGGCTGCGTAGTCGCAGAGGAGGAGGGTGAGGTCGTCGTTCTGGGCGCGGGACCATTGTTGCAGGGTGGAGACGATGTGGTTGGCGGCTTGTTCGGTGTTGTGTGGGGCGGTGTCCTTCAATAGTTTTGCGAGGCGGTCGGGGCCGAACTCTTCGTTGCTGGAGTTGGCTGCTTCGAGGAGGCCGTCGGTGTAGAGGAGGAGGCGGTCGCCGGGCTGGATGGAGTGGACTGCGGTTTCGTAGATGGCGAAGGAGAAGGCGGCGAGCATGAGGCCGTTTTCTTCGATGGGGATGACTTCGCCGGCGCGCAGGAGAAGCATGGGCGGGTGGGCGGCGGCGGAGTAGCGGAGGGTGGAGGTGGCGGCGTCGAGGTAGACGTAGGCGGCGGTGACGAACTGGCTTTGCGTGTTGCCGTGGAGGACGGAGTTCATGCCGGCGAGGAGCGCGGCGGGATCGGCGGCGTTGGCGCGCTGCGAGGTGGCGGCGAGTTTGACCATGGAGGCGATGAGTGCGGCGGGGACGCCGTGGCCCGATACGTCGGCGATTAATAGGCCGGCCTGCTGGGGGTTGGTGATGAGGAAGTCGTAGAAGTCTCCGGCTACGGAGGTCATGGGAACGTAGCGGGCGGCGATGCGGAAGTGAGCGGAGGGGGGTAGGCGGCGGGGAGGATGTCGGTCTGGATGCGGCGGGCGATTTCGAGTTCTTTCTGAATTTCGTTGAACTGGTGGTCGCGGTGCAGGCTGCGCTTTGCGGCTACGTAGCCGAGGGTGGCGAGGAAGAAGGCGAAGCCCAGGGTTCTATGTTGCGGAAGTCTCGGTCCGAGAGCCTGGAGATGTTGTCGTAGAGCGCGAAGGCGACGAAGACCACGATGCCACGCCGGACGATGACGAAATCGCTGTCGGATTTCTTTCTGCCTGAGCGATTGAATCGTGAGTGCGATGAGGCTGACTATGACGATCGTTCGTTGATCATTCGAAGTGACTGCTTGGAGGGCCAAACAAAATTGTTCGCGACGAAGAGACATAGGAAGGGCACGGTGAGGGCGATGGCGATTTTGCGGCCGGAGCGGCCGAGAAATCCCGCAGCCTCGAAGTAGAAGAAGGCGGGATTGGGGACGAGGTAGTTGGCTGGAGTCCCGGAGGCTTGTCGAAGAAGACGGAGGGCGGCACCATCAGGGCGAGTAGGCCGGATTGGAGCCACAGGCGCTGACCGTAGAGGATGGCGAAGAGGGCCAGCCAGAAGAGCATGGCGTCGAATTTGCGGCTGAAAAAGGAGAATGCACGGAGACAGAGTCCGAGAGTGGTGAAGGCGGCGCCGAGGAAGAGGTAGAGCTCGTCGTGATGGAAGGTCCGGAGAACCTGGCTGGCCGTCAGCTGCGGGTCGGCGACGTACATACGAGCGAATGATACATGGCTTGCTTATACTTAACAGATATGCCTTTCACTGCAAGTGAGACTATGTCGAAATTTCCGTCGCTGGAAGAGCAGCTTGATTTGATTACGAAGGGTGCGGCGGAGATTGTTCCGCTGGAGGCCCTGAAGGAGCGCATCGCGAAGTCGATTGCGACGGGTGTGCCGATGCGGATCAAGGCGGGGTTCGATCCTACGGCTCCGGATCTGCATCTGGGGCATACGGTGCTGCTGCGGAAGCTGAAGCACTTTCAGGATCTCGGGCATACGGTGATTTTTTTGATTGGGGATTCTACGGCGCTGATTGGGGATCCGACGGGGCGCAATGTGACGCGGAAGCCGCTGACGCCGGCGGAGATTGCGGCGAATGCGGAGACGTATAAGGAGCAGGTGTTCAAGATTCTTGATCGCGAGGCGACGGAGGTTCGGTACAACTCCGAGTGGCTGGATAAGCTGAGCTACTACGACATGGTGAAGCTGATGGCGCAGTTCACGGTGTCGCAGATGCTGGAGAGGGAGGACTTTCATAAGCGCTTCAATGAGGAGCAGCCGATCTGCGCTGCACGAGATGATCTACCCGATTGCGCAGGGGTATGACTCGGTCGCGCTGGAGTGCGATGTGGAACTGGGAGGGACGGACCAGAAGTTTAATCTGATGCGGGGGCGCGATCTGCAGAGGCACTATGGGCAGCCGCAACAGATTGTGTTGATGATGCCGATTATCGAGGGGCTGGATGGCGTGCAGAAGATGTCGAAGTCGCTGAACAATGCGATTGGCGTGCATGAGCCGGCGGGGGAGATGTATGGGAAGCTGATGTCGATTTCGGATGAGTTGATGTGGCGGTACTGGACGCTGCTGACGGATCTGCGCGGGTCGGAGATTGCGACGATGCAGGAGGAGGTGCGCGCGGGCTCGCTGCATCCGATGCAGGCGAAGAAGAATCTGGCGTGGACGATTACGAAAGGGTTCCACTCGGAGGCGGAGGCGAATGCTGCGGCTGAGGGCTGGGCGAAGATGTTTCAGCAGCGCGGGGTGAGCGAGGATGTGCCGGTGGTGAAGATTCGTCTCGCAGAGGAGGGGCTGTTGGCTGCGTGCGGACTGAATGATGTGGCGAGATCGGATATTCGCGTATTCCGAAGCTGCTGGTGCTGGCGGGTCTGGCGAGCTTCGGCGGGAGAGGCGACGCGCAAGCTGGCGGAAAATGCAGTAAGTCTGAATGGACAGAAGATTTCGGCGGGAACGATTTACGAGCAAGGAAGCGTACTGGGGGATTCGCCTATGCTGCGATTGGGAAAGAAGAGCGTTCGTGTGGAGTGGTTGTAAATAAAGGACAAAATCAGTTTGTGGAGGCAGCACACACAAACCTTACTGAAGAATTTGCGTCTTAGAGGATGTGGTTCTATGACGATTTTGAAGTCTTACTTGGTGCTGATGTTGTCTCTGCTGGTGGGGCAGTACACGCTGCATGCGCAGGACGCAAAGCCGGCGAAGGAGATCGTTCGAACGGCGATGCAGGCTGAATTGGCTGCCAATAAGAACGATCACACGCGATGGCGGTACCGGGTTGCGAAAAAGGACGGGACCGATACGGTTTCAATCGTGGTCGAGACTGATCATGGCTCGGTGAAGCGGACGATCATGAGGAATGGGCAGCCGTTGACTGAGGCAGAGGCCAGGATTGAAAACGAGCATGTGCAGCGGTTCATTCACGATCCGGATAAGCTGGCCAAGCAGAAGCGAGATGGAGCGCAGGACGGCAAGAATGCGGAAGAGCTGTTGAACATGCTGCCGGAGGCGTTTAACTGGAAGCTCGTGAGCGAGGATGCGCAGAGGTTCACGCTGCATTTTGACCCGAATCCGAGGTTTCAGTCCGCCAGATATGCAGGGCCGAGTGTTGGGGACGATGGCGGGGACGCTGGTAGTGAGTAAAGCGCAAAACCGGATTGAGACGATCAGCGGGAAGTTGACGCAGGATGTGACGATTGGATGGGGTTTGCTGGGACGGCTGCGCGAGGGTGGTACGTTCCGGGTGGAGCGCCGGGAGGTGGCTCCGGGGTTGTGGCAGATCGTCGAGACGCATGTGCACATCGAGGGAAAGGCGCTGTTCTTCAAGACCATCGGAGAGCAGCAGGATGAGGTGCAGGCGGAGTTTACGCAGGTCCCTGGCGGGACGACGCTGGAGCAGGCGGCGGAGATGTCGAAGCCTGCGAACGCGACGGCGAATGGATCGGCAAAGTGATTAAGGCGATGTCCTGCCGGACGGGCCCGCTGCGCGCGTGGCGGCCACTTCGTGGCGTGTATACCCTGTCTCGCAACGACGGAGCGGTTGCGGTCCTCCCGTTGGTCGGGGGGTAGAATTTCAGGTCGCGGTTGGCTGTATGCTCGGAGATGATGGCACGGACTCCCTATCCACAGACTGATCGTGAGTTGATGCGGTTGATTGAACGCTCGCCCGGGCATCGCGCTGGGTATAAGCAGCTTGTGCGTGAGCTTGGTCTTGGTGGGGGGCGCGAGCGGCGATTGTTGCTGGAACAACTGGCGCGGATTACGGCTCGGGGCGAGTTGGTGAAGACGGAGAGTGAGCAGTGGAGTTTGCCTGCGGCTACTCCGGAGAAGACGAAGCGGGAGAAGCGTGGTGAGTTTGAGATGCCGGTGGAGCATCGCGCTACGCGGGACAGGCTGGTGGCGGGACGGTTGGATCTGCATCGAGATGGGTATGGGTTCGTGCGGCCGAATGGAAGTGTGGACCGGAGCGACGATCTTTTTATTCCGCCGAATGAGTTGAATGGAGCTATGCAGGGCGACGAGGTTCTTGTCGATGAGGCTCCGCCAGGGAGGGATGGGAGGCGGTCTGGACGAATTGCGCGGGTTCTGAATCGACGGAACCCTACGGTGGTCGGGATTTTTCATTATGCGAGATCGCATCGGCGGAGTGCGTGGGACAACGTTCCGCTGATTGACGGCAATTACATTACACCGCTGGATGAGCGGATGGCTGGTGCGCCGGGCGGCGGGGCGATTCTGATTCCTGAGGGCGCGGAGGTTCCGGCGACCCCGAAGGAGACGCCGCATCGGGTGTTTGGGGAAGAGGCGCAGGCACAGCAGGCACATTGGTCGGAGGAACTGGATCCGCATCGGCCGCTTGAAGGGTTGGCGGTTGATGTGGAGATTACGGATTTTCCGACGGTGGGGAGACCGGCGCGAGGGCGCGTGATTGAAGTGCTGGGGCCTCCGGATGCGTTTGGAGTGGATGTCGAGATTATTATTCGCAAGCATCATCTGCCGCATGTGTTTCCGGCGAATGTGCTGGCGGAGGCTACGACGAGCGCGGAACAGACGGTGGAGACCCTTGATGCGAAGGAGTTGGGAAGGCGAAGAGATTTTCGTGGGTTGACGATAGTCACGATTGATGGAGAGACGGCGCGGGATTTTGATGATGCTGTGCTGGTGCGGCCGCTGAAGAATGGGAATTGGGAGCTGCAGGTTCATATTGCGGATGTGAGCCACTATGTGCGGCCGGGGACGGCTTTGGATCTCGAGGCTAGGCTGCGAGGGACTTCGGTTTATTTTCCGGATCGTGCGATTCCGATGCTGCCGCCGCAGCTTTCGAGTGGGATGTGCAGCCTGCGGCCGGATGAGGATCGGCTGGTGTTGAGCTGTGTGATGGAGATTGATGGGCGCGGCGAGGTGTTGGGGTACGAGGTGTGCGAAGGGATCATTCGCAGCGCGAGGCGGATGACGTATACGCAGGTTCAGGGTGTGCTGGATGGAAATGCGGAGACGCGGGCGGAGTTTGCGGATCTGGTGCCGGAGTTTGAACGGATGTATGAGCTTGCGCTGAAGCTGAATGAGAAGCGGCATCGGCGTGGGTCGATTGATTTCGATCTGCCGGAGCCGGTGATTCAGTTTGATCCGGATGGGAATATGGAGGCGATTGTCCGGTCGGAGCGGGGCTGGTCGCACCGGCTGATTGAGGAGTTCATGCTCTCGGCGAATGAGTGCGTGGCGACGTGGATTGAAAAACAGAATGTGCCGAGTGTGTACCGGATTCATGAGATTCCGGATCCGAAACGCATTGTTGATTTTGAAGAGACGGCGAGCCAGTTCGGATATTCGCTGGGATTCAGCAGTCTGCCGGTGAAGAGGATTCAGACCAAGGGTGACAGACGCGATGCGCGTGGAAGGGATCGGCAGGTGAAGACGCATGAGGTGGCGGAGTCGATCCCGGTGACGCCGCAGATGTATCAGAGGCTGACGGCGAAGATTGCGGGGAAGCCGGAAGAGCGGATTCTTTCGTACCTGATGCTGCGGTCGTTGAAGCAGGCTCGGTATAGCGAGAAGAATGTGGGGCACTTTGCGCTGGCAGCGCCGAGTTATACGCATTTCACTTCGCCGATTCGACGGTATCCAGATCTGATTGTGCATCGGCTGCTGCGGGAGTTGATTCGGAGTGGTGCGGATACGAAGGGTGGGGCGATTTTGTCGGACGCTCCTCAGCCATGGCAGGAGAGGACGGCTGCGAAGGGGCATGGGGAGAGGCATGAGAGGGTGACGTCAGAAGGGCCGATTCCGGAGGCGGAGCTGGGCGCGATTGCTGCGGAGTCGAGCCAGAGTGAGCGTCGGGCCGATGATGCGGAGCGAGAGCTGATCGAGTGGAAGAAGATCAAGTTCATGCAGGACAGAGTGGGTGAGGATTTCAACGCGATCATTCTGTCGTGCACGAAGTATGGATTTTTTGTTGAGCTGGATGATCTGTTTATTGAAGGGTTGGTGCCGCTGAGTTCGCTGCAGGACGATCGCTATATGTTTCGCGATACGGACCGGCAGATTGTGGGGACGCGGAATGGGCGGGTGTTCAAGATGGGGCAGCGGGTGCATGTGCTGCTGGATCGGATTGACAGGCAGCAGCGGCGGCTGCAGTTTGCGCTGTTGCCGTCGGAGGAGGAGCTGGCGAGTGCTCCGCGGTCGCTGAGGAGATCGAGGACGGCTGCGACTGCGAGTGGAGAACGGCCGCATTCGAGTCCGAAGCGGACGGGCAAGAAGGGAAAGACGAAGTCCAAGGCGCGGGAGCGAAGCAGGAAGAGGAAGGGGCGCTAGTGCACGGGAGTTGTGGCGCCAAATAGGCCGGTAAAGAGGATGAGGACCGCTATGATCAAGAGCTCTACTCGGACGCGGTGCAATTTATCCCAGCGGCAACGATCCTGTAGCCATGTTGGGTAGGGCTGCTGGGGGTTCATGGTCGCGATGCGATTGTTGATGGGAACGAGCATGGTGATGGTGAAGACGATGGTGATTGCCCAGAGGATGGCTGCCAGGGTAATGAGCAGTCCGGCGCCGCTGAATATCGGGCGATGCTCGTAGGCGGCGCCCAGGATGAGAAGAAGAGCCAGGCCGTACCAGAGGGGCATCGCTTTGCCCAGGACTCTTGCAAGCGGCTGCACTATCTGGGCGTGGGCGTTGTCGTTCAGCTTTCGGAGTTGCGGGTGGACGAAGGCTGCGACGGCGATCTCGTTCCCTACCATTGTGGCTGCTACGGTCGCGGTCGCTATGTCGTAGAGAGTCGCCATGGTGGAGATTTGATGCTGCGGGTGGGGCTCGGGCATCGTAAAATAGAGATTCCTAAAGGAGCCCTACGACGATGGCGCATATGGTTTTCGATACAAGATTCAAGGCTGAGATGGAAGGGCTGGATGAACCGCCGTTCGATTCGGACTTTGGGCAGAAGATTTATAAGAATGTCTCGAAGAAGTCGTGGGGCGAGTGGGTGGAACGGCAGAAGATGCTGCTGAATGAGTATCGCCTGCAGCCGTGGACACGGGAGGCGCAGGAGTTTCTGGTGGAGCAGATGAACGAGTTTTTCTTTGGTGAGGGTGGGTCGTTGCCGAAGGAGTATGTCGCGCCTAGCCACTAGGGCTCTAGCTGCTAGGCTACGGAGCGTAAAAACGGGGCCAGTCGTGTACACTTAGGACTGCAAGATACCCCGCCGTCTCCCGCCTGGGATGACGCGCAAGCAATAGTCGGGACGTGGCTCAGCCTGGTAGAGCGCACCCTTGGGGTGGGTGAGGTCGCTAGTTCGAATCTAGTCGTCCCGACCATTTACTTTCAATCACTTAGCTTGTAAGATCTGGACATTGGAGGGAACAAGTCCGGGAACACAAAGGAACATCAGGCTGTATACAGAGTGACCTCCTGTAGTCTGCCGTCAAGCTTCCCCAAATAAAGCTTGCGACTAGCTGCTTGAGCGGCTCGCTTCTCTTGACGTTACTGCCTTTGCGTAGACCCCCAGGGTCATCACTGGTGAAGAATGCCGCATTAGTTCCTGCGTCGTCTTCACCGATGCTCCAGAGGATTGAAGCAAGGTTGCCAGGGTTCTTCGGAAGCTGTGCCAGCCGATCCGCTTCGTGATGCCGTGCCCTTCTCGCTGCTGGCAAGATATGCCGCTTTAGCACAGCGTCCGGCCAATACGGTTTCTCTCCCAGTGCTACCGGGCTTGCGAACACCCAATCCTTGAGACCGGCAAAGCTGGTTTGCTTTTTCCAGTTCTCAAGAGAGGAGGCGAGTTCCTGAAGACATGGGGATTGGACGACGTGAAGCTAGAGTCTTCGGCGGGCCCTCTACCTGATCGACGATAGACCTGACAACCCTTATCTCTGCCTCATTGAAATCGACGTCTTCCCACTTCAACCCGAACAACTCTCCACGCCGCAATCCTGTGATAGATGCAAGCACGATGAGGCTGTAGAACGGCTCCCGCAGTTCGGACAGGAGAGCGGCGATCTCCACAGGCTGTTAGGACAATTTCTTCCTGCTGAGGCAAGGCACTCTGCCTTACGAGCCGAATGGGGTTGGTTTTCGCCCATTCATATCGCATTGCGTGTTGAAACAATACGCTCATCACTCCCTTTGTCTTGTATCGTGTGCCTGGCGCTACTGGCATGTTGTTTAGCCATTTCTCCACCGCTACGGGCTTTACATCGCTCAACCGATGTTATCCCCATGTCGGCAAGATTATGTCGTCCAACTGATACCGATAGACTTCCTTCGTTCGCTGTGTCTTGGCGTTTCCATCAGCAAGCTCTATTTCTTTGTAATGTTCGACTAGTTGCCGAACTGTTATCGCACTCGCTGTGACTGCTTCTGCATTGATGTCCAGCTTCAATGCTTCGACCACCTTCAAGGCCGCTGTCCGTGTAGGCAAGTCCTGCTTGCTCCCTATAATTCGTTTGCGTTGAATGGATTTCCCGTTCGCAGATTCTCGCCAGCGATAGATCCAGATCTTCACCGCGTTCTTTCTTCGCTCGATTGTCAAAGAACCGTGCTGATAGCGTGTTCGAGTCAATTTCATGCGCCTTTCCTCTCTTGGTTAGGCGACACGAACGGCGCTACCAGTGTAATTGAGTCAATCCAACGATTAAGACCCAATTCAGAGAACAGCACTTTGCGTCCAATTCTTACGTGTGGGACCCTGCCCTCACGCGCCCACCGCAATATTGTTACGGGATGAATTCGCAACTCATTCGCGGCTTCGAGTGCTGTCAAAAGATCGTGATTTTCGCTTTTGGGCGTGGTCGTGGTTTCTGTTAGAGCAGTATTCATTATGTTTAAGTCGTCCTAAAAGAAGATGGGAGGGGTTAGGCCTGGAGGGGGACCTTCTAAGGCACCGTGACGCTGGTGATGCTAGTTACGCAGGCCGCAGAAGGTATCGCCGAACGTTAGCAAAAGGGCTTCGGTTGTCTGATCGTGACTTCAATACGCAACTGCAGTATTCGGCTCAGATCGAGTATCTAGCTCATCTGATGCGTCATCTACATCACGATCGTCACTGCCAATACCGAACCGTTCCGTCAAGGTCTTGAGCTGTCCATCATTCACGAGCAGCACGACACCCGCCCCTGATTTTCCTGTTCGGATTCCGAGGCTACGGGCTATGGCAGCGACTCTTTTGCAGGAGAAGAAGTCCTTAGGGATATCTTGTTCATGGCCGATCAGTGTAGCCGCCCAGCTAATATTTTTCGCGAGCACACGGGATTTTCCGTCGTGACACGCCTGAGCGATTGAGGTGAGAACGATCCTCACCGGGTCGGCCTCGCGAAGAATTTGAGTGCGACGTTTCAAATACGTCAGAAACTCTTTCTTGAACGAAACATCCGGGGAAAGACTGTAGATCGGAAGGCCGATTTCTAACGACCGACCGTCGAGCCCACACATCTCGCTTTCGAGCGAACCAATGCTTGCTAGGTTGGTCAGCCTCCATTTCAGTAGTTGATTCCGAAGGCATTCACTCTCAGATTTGTGATCATTTGGAAGATGCGAAGGAATGCGGGGATCATGGCGCCGAAAAGTTGTGTGGATGGTGAGACAACGCGATTCAAGGGCGTCGTCGTTAAGGGCAAACCGACTAGCGATTATTTTGGGTCCGCCAACCTTGAAGGTTTCGGGTTCCCATTTTTCCTCGCTCGATACACACAGCATCACGCTCCCGTCTCGTCGGTACCCCACGTTGAACAACTTAATGAACGCTGAACGGAGATCGTCTTGGCAATCCGCCTCGTCGATAATGAGCGTTCCACGAAACGTATCGATTGTCCTCGAGAGGACGCGCGAGTCGGCGAAGCACCGGCATCCATCCCCCTGTAACAGACTGCCTTCATGACTTCGAGTAAACGTGTCTTACCCGTCCCTGGCTGGCCTTCGATCTTAAGTAGGGAATGGCCGTCCAGCGGTCCCAAATGTACGACATCATCACATAGTGCGCAAACAATGACAGTTCGAATGGCGGAAAATCGAGATACTTCCAAAGATAGGCTTTGAGGTTTGTTAACAGAACTGAAGTCGATTCAGAGTCGCGAATAGCTGACGGCATTGACACAGTTCCTCTTTCAAATTGACGAACGAAACCCTCAGGCGGAAAGAACGTTTTTCCGTCTTCGGAGTACGACGCCGAATATTCCAAATCACCATTTTTCTTAAAAACCACGAAGGAGCAGCTGGGAGTGTTCTTTCGGTTGTAAATGCAATCGATGATTGTGCCATCCTCGCAAATCGTTCCGAAGCCTTCTAGCCTCTTCGTTTTGAATTTCGGCTGTTTCTGATGCGAATTTGAAGCTTGATTCATTTGCTCAGGCTTCGGGGTTGTTTCATTAGAGTTTTGCAAGATTAAGACCTACGGCCAACCTGCACAGCTGGCACAATAACGTGACTCGATTACGTAACGATGGTTCGAGATACAGTCGGCGATGCAGAGTCACTGGGTTGGTGAGATATTTTCGTTTCAGCGGATCGAGTGGGCTGATGAAACGTATCCGAAGGCAGTGAGCCTCCGAATCATCAAGACCGCATCCCGGCACTTACTACCGAGGATTTTGTGAGCGAGATTCCGGTAATGATTCCGACGTGCCAGTTGATAGCCGTTAACGCCACGCCGATCCTCGGGTTTGGCATTTAAATGGGACATAGATTCTCTCTTATATGAAGTGGAGGGAAAGCCCTCGGCTCTTGAGGAGAAGCGTCAACGTTAGCTCTCGTCCGCCTTCTCTTCTAAAGCTGTATATAAGTCGCATCAATTAGCTTTTCTGCCAAAGTTTTAAGAAAAAAATGTATAACGACCAATCCCGCCAATCCGTGCACTCCCATCGGCTACGGAAGTGCCACCGCTGCCCAAACGCCAACGCAAGAGACAGTCCCGCTCTTACGCCAAGCTCCAGGCCAAACCCCTCTCACCGTCCTCTCGCAAGAGATCCTTTGAAGTCAAAGAGTTAGTACCCGATTAGAGTCCAAAATTCAAAATCTGATCGAGGCGTAGGGGGACCCAAGCAGCAAAAAGCCAAGCCAGGCGGTAAGCCTAAACCGAACGGAGAATATTGGTTTAGGACCCGGCAAGAAAGCTAACTCTCACCAAATTTAATCAAATGTACGAGTTGCGATTTAACCTCTTCGAAATTTTGTGAAAAAGCTCATTCCGGCGACGGTCGGGACATGCAGGCGAAGCTGTCGTCCTTCACCAAATTAGTGACGGGGCAGGGGTGTCCTCCCACCTCTCACAAAGTTCTGACCTGTGTTCCTGAAATTCCGCACCTTGGGGTCTACCTTCCAAGCCTCCTTTAAAGGCGCCGAGAGGGCCTGAGAAGGTCTGTGGGGGCCTAGTAGGTCTTAGGGGAGCCAACCCACCTCTCATATTCCTCTGAGCGCAGTATGACAGGCATTCTTGATTGGATGGGCTGAATGACCTCATTGGAGTCTAATGTGATGATGGTGTAGGTCTCAACGGGCTTGTCTGGTCAGGGAGTCATGCCAACTCTCCCACAGTCCCGTCATCACCGAAGGCACGCTGAAGAAGATCCTTCAGAAGCAACGCGGTGACTCTTTTTCTGTAATGTGGCTGATGAAGACGCCATTTTCTCATCCATACGTTCTCGCTGTGATGTATCGAAAGTCTGCGTTCGCTGGCCTTTCTCAAGTTAGAGGTACGATTGTGGAGGCCCTCCCGCAATCCGGACACTACCGTATTCAGGGCGTCAGCAGCTGACTGAGCATTGTGTCGTTCCAGCTTGCCGATGTAAGTATGCGCTCCCGAATCAAAGCCATGGTATCGCCAACATATTTCACGTTACCCGATGTCGCCGAATAACAGACTACTTTGGTGTAGTGCCAGCATTTTCAATGAGCTTCACGGCGTTCACGCGCAGCACGCCAGCTATCTTTCGTAGAGTCTCCGGTTGTAATGGGAAAATCTGTGTATGACGTTGAACCAAATCCGATAAAACAGCCGAGGCCAACTGACTTTCTTTCGAGACCCTGTGATTGGTTTTTTGGAGTAACCTCATTGGAAAACCATCACTGTGATCTAGTTAAATAGTCAGTTCCAACAGCTGAGTAGCGCATGATTCGCCCGTTCTCACAATTGCCTCTTCATAAGCCTCCTCAATATCACTGACGCCGACCGCCCGAGAAATTGAGAGGAGAGCTGTGTCACTGTAAAGGCGTGCGAAAAGAGCGATCAAATCATTCATCAACTTCTGAATTTTATGCCTTTGATGTTCGTCTTCGATCTCTTCAAATCTGCTGTCGCATAGCGTTGCAAGCTTCGACAGCACCTCAAGAGTTGCGTGTAAGGCGCGCAGTCCCAATTTAAAAACGGATTCGAGAATCTCTACTTTCTTTTTCCGATCCAGGGTCCCTGAGAAACCCCGGATTATCTGACCAAGCAGTTCGATACGAGCATAAGCAAACCGGGTTTGGACCGGAAATGGAAGTTGCGCTGAATACCCGACCTCTAGCGGTTTGTCGGCAAGGTTCTGGGAACGGCCTTCTACTTTATCTTCCTGCGCCAACCTTATCGCAGTCTCCTTCGCCACGTCGACTTGTTCATCAATCTGCGCTTGCTTTAAGACATGCAATCCCTCGTCTATGAACCGAACGTCCGAAACGAGATCACTTATCGGTTCGTCACTAAACGTTTCATTAGCTTGCTGAATCAAGCGATCGACAATTGGGTCCCTGCTCTTGAAAAACAGAAAAAATATCAATGTAATTTGATTCAAACACATGAGGGGGCGATCCGCATGTCGTTAAGTTCCTCTCGAGCCTCGGCTGGGTCGTCGGAGTCGACGCTATCTAACAGTTGCTTGGCCAGAAAGTAGTGGTAAAAGTGCGGATGTCGAAAAAAAAGGTTGCCATCTACTTCCTTCAAAACTTTTGCGCTTAACGGTTCCTCGAGGATTGCATCAGGACTGACCCGCACCCCAATCTGTTCCTGGTACATCTTGGCAGCGCTCAGGAAATCATCTTTCGAGCCGCTCTCCGATTGGCATGATAGAGAACGTAGGCGAAGCGTTTTAGAATTCCGTCCTTGCGGTCTATCTGAGGCCTAGAGGTAGTGGTTATGCTTAATGCGTCTGTTACTAGGCGCTGAAATAAAAATCCAAACGACCCGGGATCTGTAGCCTCGCTACGGCTGTTTTGTCTGATTTGCAAAACCCCGATAACTAAATAGGGTAGTGAGGGGAGAGCCTTCCTCCTAATAAGGTCGGTAAGCACATTTTGTTCGCGTTCGACTTCGCGAGTAAAACTCGCTTCATTTTCGATGCTCTTATTCCCAAGCCGCAGCCACTTGCGAACTATCTCAGCGCGGGATGAAGGCGGAAGTTCCTGCAACGTCGCAATTGCTGAGAAGACGTGGTTTTGAGAATCGTTAGATGCGGCCCCGTGATCAGTTAAATTCGGCAAGTCGGTCGACGCGACGATCACGAGTGTGGCCATCTCCTTAAACGATCTGAGAACTATTCTCTTAGCTTGCTCGTTCATGCGAGCTTTCTGAAAATCATCAATCATTATGATTCTTCGGTTCGAGGGCAACTGTTCAAAGAGTTCGACGGCGTCTGGGCCGTACTGGACTCTGATCGCTGCGCGAACAGTATTGCGGAGCAGATCACCCGGTTTAGCCACAAGATCCAATCCCGAGAGTAAGAGCGGAATGCGGGTAGAAGCTTTTGATATGTCCAAGTACAACGTCTTGAGCAATGACGTCTTTCCTGCTCGCTCCCATCCACGCAAAAAAACACATTGTTGATGGAGGAGTTCGTTCAGTACTTCAGATCCACTGATTGACCTGGAATTCGTGGAACCTCGCTGAGACAGACTTATGGGTGGGTAAACAAAGAAGTCTCCGAGGACAAGATCTGGATGATATTTGTGAGTAAACCCGAAATCATCTTGGATTAGTTCTTGCCGAAACGAATCACTAATTTCAAAGCGATCCTGAGATTTGCGCGTGAACCGAGTTTCGTGAATCTGCCCGTCGACAATTGGAGAATACCGATCTTTTTTCCAGCGGAAATGAAAATACTTTTGGGTTACGGTATGAAAATCAATCAAAAGACAGTTGAAGCCGCTCGTACGCGGATAGGATTTGTCCTGAAGAGCGTCGGCCTCGATGTATGCCGTATGCTCTCCGGTACTTGACTCGTTCCAATGGTTATCCTGTTGGTGCTCGTGCCCTGTAAAGATGATATGGGCGCTTAACTCTACGAATTTTCGAAATTCTCTCCGAAAGTCAGGCTCGAGCCAATTGTCAGGGTGTGGAATGCGCAAATCGAGACGTCGGCATCTGTCCCCGTTGGAAGGTCACCTATCAATGTCATGGGAAGGGCAAGAGTGCCAACGCGTTCGTTTCTCTGGGAGAGAAGGGCAGTATTTATGAAGATTAAATTGATGTCTTGCCAGCGAGCGAGGCCTTTTCCGAGCGGCAGACTCGATCATTTCCTTTGAGCTATTTCCCGTAAAACGTTTGAAGAAGTCGAAAAAGCAAGCTGAGGCTCAAGGAGCGCATCAATATAACTGCTATCTGGGCTGGTCGTTAATACATTTTCGTAGGCTCCTGCAACCATGGCTTGTCGGACCGCACATCGTTTTCGGGCAGTTCACAATCATGGTTCCCGGAATGAATTCAAAGATGAGGTTCGCACCCTCGAACGTTTTCCCTAGGCGCTCTTTGAGCGTCGTAAAGAAAGTAAAAGCTCGATCGTATTCCTCACGTCCCCCAGAAAATCCTACGTCCCCGGTCATCAGAACGACACATGCGTCGGCTGTTGGTTTTATGGAAGAGATTGCGCGAGAAGCGCCTCAATGCGCTCTTCAATGGATGCCACCCACTCGAAAATGATGTCGCTCAGCTGAACGATAAGCAGTTGCATTGCGCTCCGTCGTACTCTCAGGGAGTGTACGCCCATCCTGGATTGTTGATCGAAAGTCAGGTATCACCCGCGACGCAACAACATACGTCGAAGGGGAATTGCCCTGATCGGAGGGCAATCCAGACTGGCTACGTCATGGGCTAGAGATGTCTAACCGCAAATCGTCCCTGAACCGCTGTATCTTGAATGTCACGATAGGGTACACCCTAATTGAGCGTCCAAGGAGTGAGTCGAAATAGTCCAAATAGGATCAATAATTCATTCTTGACATAAAACGGCCAAGGTCTTAGAGTCTATTTGGACGTATGGAGAATACTCATGCAAGGACACATGATGGCTACAAACGAGTGAGCAGCGTGGATCAGAGCGAAGTACGACAGCTGAATGGACTCACACTGAGCAAGACCTTTACCGACAAGGCATCAGGCAAGGACGTAAAGCGTCCTCAGCTACAAGCTGCACTAGAGTCTGCCGCGAGGGTGACACGCTTGTGGTGCATCGATGGACAGACTTGCTAGAAACCTAGACGACCTGCGGAAGATTGTCATCGGGCTGACGCGACGGGATGTGAATGTCAGGTTCGTAAAAGAGAATTTAGAGTCACCGGCGCGGACTCGCCAATGGCTAACCGCTCCTAAGCGTGATGGGCGCGTTGCTCAATCGAGCGTGACCTAATCGCGAACGTCAGCGCGAAGGCATGCAATAGCGAAAAAGGCAGGCGTGTATGGGGTCGCAAACCAGCCCTAACACCCGAACAAGTCCGGCTCTGATTGAGCGTCTCTGGGAGGCGAGAAGAAAGCGCTCTAGCGCGTGAGCTCGGAATTAGCCGTCAAACGCTGGATACGCATATACATGGCAAAGCGAATGTGGCGGAGTCCGCTGGTTGACGTTGACACCAAAAGGTTGAGACTGGCGCTGAGCCGGAAGAATTCGGTAGTATTGAGACCGTGACCTCGATATATACGGATACCGCCCGCAAGCAAAGGGGATAGTCGACCCTCTAGAAAGCCTTCAGTCATGGTTGCCGAATAACGCGAGACCAACTCAAACAACTCGAAGCCGATCTGTGGAGTGCAGCCGATAATCTACGCGCCAACTCCGACCTCAAGTCCAGCGAATACTCTACGCCGGTTCTCGGGCTGATCTTTCTCGAAGTTTGCAGACAACAACTACCGACGGCACGAAGCCTAGATCATCGCTGAATATCAGAAGCTCAAAGGCACGCGGCGCGAGAAGAAGTATATCGGATATCGCCATCGAGAAGTGCGGATTCTATCTGCCTGATCACGCGCGCTACGATCACCTGCTAAATCTCGCCGGAAGAGAAAGACATCGCCAAAGCGCTCAAGGAGCGATGAAAGCCATCGAGGAATACAAGCCCGAACTCGAAGGCGTCCTGCCGAAGGATGAATACTTCCGGCTTACCCGCGACGAGAAGACCAAGAACATCCCGAATCAACTTCTCAAGAATTTCGCTAACATTCCGGCCGACTTTACCGGTGACCTATTCGGGCAGATTTACGAATACTTCCTCGGCGAATTTGCTCGCAGCGAAGGATCGAAGGGCGGCGAGTTCTTCACACCACGATCCGTCGTCCGCCTAATGGTCGAAATGATCGAACCGCACGGCGGCAAAGTCTTTGACCCCGCATGCGGCTCGGCGGCATGTTCGTGCAATCGGCCCAATTCATCGAAGAGCACCGGAAAGAAGTTGAAGGACGAAGACAGCAGCGTTTTCGTTTACGGGCAGGAAAAGACGCTGGAAACTATCAACCTTGCCAAGATGAACCTCGCTGTGAACGGGCTGCGCGGCGAAATCAAGAAGGCCAATACGTACTACGACGATTCTCGCGGTAGCATTGGAGCGTTTGACTACGTGCTAGCGAATCCGCCGTTCAACGTGGACGACGTTAGCCTTAGCAGCGTCGAAAAGGACAAGCGTTTCAATACCTACGGCATCCCGCGTAAGAAAACTAAAGTTAAGAAAAACAAGCAGGCAAAGAGACTGTTCCTAACGCGAATTATCTTTGGATCAATCTTTTTGCGACGTCGCTGAAGCCGAAGGGCCGCGCAGCGCTCGTGATGGCGAACTCTGCGTCCGACGCGCGCCATTCCGAAGCTGACATCCGCCAGACGTTGATCGAGAAAAATCTCATCTACGCCATACTTACGCTGCCTAAGAACATGTTCTACACGGTTATCTTGCCAGCCACACTTTGGTTCTTTCATAAAGCTAAGACTGACGACCGCATTCTCTTCATTGATGCGCGAAACATCTTCACGCAGATCGACCGGCCCACCGTGAGTTCTCAACGGCAGATATAACATGCTATGATTAGCCAGCTGCACAAAGGCCAACGCGAGAGTTGTGCAACTCGTTGACAGTTACTTCGCAAATGGAATCGAACGGCTCATCGAAAACAAGACAAAATCGAACCGGTCTCGCACAATTAATCGAAGTGCTAGAAGACGAAGCTGGAAAAAAGCTGTGGGTGACTTGGTGAAACAATGGGATAAACTCAACAAACTCCTGACCCGCTACAAGCAATAACGCGATAGAAAAATATCGATAAAAAGCCATCGATGAGAAGAACAAGGCTGCAGCATCAGTTGCGCGAAGCCTTCGATCCATTCTTCGCCGCGCTGCATGACGGCTTGAAGCAGTCTCGATAAAACTGTGCGTCAGCACGAAAAGCAGCAGGCGAGGAAGCAGGAAGCAAACGCGCTCACCGACGCAAACAAAGCGTCCAGACCGCGCTGAGAAAACCATCACGAGGTAAGCACGCCGAAAAATCTACCAGAATCCACTGCTTCAGGAGCGCTTCCCGAAACGGAATACGAGGATGTGATCGCCTGTGCAAAATCGCCAGCCCGGCGGAGGAAGAGCAGGAGTATTCGCTGAATCCCGGCCGCTACGTCGGCGTGGTGATTGAGGAGGATGGGAAGACAGAGGAGGAGTTTATCGCCGAGGTAATTTCAATTCGGGATGAGCTAGCAAACTCGTCACACTCAAATTTAGATCGGTCATTTCGAAGAACCTTAACCAGCTCGTCGCGACGAAAAAATATCGTGAGACTAGGCGATGTGCTCACGCTTCAGCGTGTTTCGACATTACTAAGAACAAACCGAGGCGAAGTTCCGATAGTTTCTTCGTCGGTGTTTCGAGCTTCCACAACAAATGAAAAGTGGGCCGGTATTGTAATAGGTCGCAAGGCACGCTCGCACTGTCCACTTCCTTCGCAGATTCTGGCCTCATACACAACGCTTTGGTCAAAGACTTCAAAGAATACCCACATTTCTCCTATTCTTCAAACTCTAAAACTAGAAAATTTCGACGCAGGAGCGTCGAATCCGACGCTGAATAGAAATCATCTTCACAAGATTAAGATCATGTTTCCAAAGACGGTAGAGATCCAAAAACGTATTGGTGCAATTCTCTCTGCGTATGATTATCTCGTTGAGAAAAACAAACAAAGTATAGTGTTGCTCGATACGCTAGCAGAGGAGATCTATCGCGAATGGTTCATCCGCTTTCGCTTTACTGGCGGAGAAAAAGTAAGAGTTTGTAAAAGAGTGCCACAAGGTTGGAGCAGAAGCGTCTGCCAGAAATTGCGGAAATCACCTACGGGTTCCCTTTCGACGGTTCACGATTCAACGCTGAGGGGATTGGTCGACCCATCATTCGCATTCAAAACATTCCGAAGTCTACGACGACTGACTTCACCGATAAGAATGCGAATGATAAATATATCGTACGGAGCGGAGATTTACTTGTCGGAATGGACGGCGAATTTCATATCAATCACTGGCATGGTGACGATGCATACCTCGTGCAACGAGTCTGTCGGATGAAAGCAAAGGAGCCATTGCTGGAAGCATATCTTGCTTTTGCGATATGTGGACCGATCAAACATCTTGAATCCATTTTGATGGGAGCGACAGTTGGTCACCTTGGCGCAACTCACTTAAAAGACATTCTTTTGCTTATCCCTCCAGAACCTCTAAAGCAGCGGCTGACAATCCTTAATGAAATTCTTCGGCAAAAGCTATCGCTCGCTGACCATCGCGAATGTTCAAACGCGCGACATGCTTCTTGCCTCGCCTCATCTCCGGCAAACTCTCCGTCGAGAACCTCGACATCCAGTTCCCGCCTGGCATGGCGGAGGAATTGAACGCCGAGCCAACCGCCACCGCCCATGCCTAACTTCATCTCCGAGGACCAGATCGAGCGGGCGCTGGTGCAGAAGCTTCAGCAGCTGCACGGCTTCGATTCGCTCAACTGTCACACGGAAGACCCGGAGGATTTAGAACGATGGCTCAGGCCGCGCGAACAAGCGCGACGTCATCCTCGTGGATCGTGTTCAGGGAGGCCGCCGTCCGCCTGAACCCGACGATTCCGGCGCAAGGTCGATTGAGAGACGCACTTGAAAAGCTTCTCGACCGGCGTCAGGCCATGACGCTCGTCGCCGCCAACCAGGAAGTTTACAACCTGCTTCGCGACGGCATCCCGTGGAGTTTGATGATGCCAAGGGCCAGAAGCAGAAAGAGCGCGTGCGCCTGATTGACTTCAACGATCCGGACGAGAACCGTTATCTGGCCGTCACCCAGCTTTGGGTTAAAGGCGAGCGCGGCTTCCGACGTCCCGATGTGCTGCTCTACGTCAACGGTCTCCCGTTGGTCTTCATCGAGCTGAAGAACTCGAACGTAAGCTCAAGAACGCGTTCGACGACAACCTCACGAACTACAAGCGGGAGATTCCGCAGCTTTTCCTGACGAACGCCTTTTGTGTGCTCTCAAACGCCATCGAGACGAAGGTTGGCAGCATCACGGCGGAATGGGAGCATTTCTTCAACTGGCTTCGCGCTGATGATGAGAAAGAGAAGATTGACCGCGAGGCAGATCAAGCAGAAAGGCACGAGCCTTGAGGGCGTGATCGCGGGTCTCTTCCCCCGCAGCGACTGCTGGATTACGTCGAGAACTTCATCCTCTACTACAAGGACAAAGATAAGATCATCGCCCAGAACCATCAGTTCATCGGTGTGAACCAGTGCCTATGAGACGTTTCTTCAGCCGCGAGGAATTGAAGGGAAGCTCGGTGTGTTCTGGCACACGCAAGGTTCGGGCAAGAGCTTCTCGATGATTTTCTACGCCCGCAAAATTTTCCGGAAGCAGACCGGCAATTTCACGTTCGTGGTCGTGACGGACCGTGATGACTTGGACGGACAGATCTACCGGAACTTTCTGCACACGGGATACCGTCACGAAAGCCGAGGCCGCGCAGCCCAAGGACAGCGAGGAGATGCGGAAGTTTCTTGGGCAAAACAAGCGGCTGGTGTTCACGCTCATCCAGAAATTCCGCTGGCCGAAAGGGCAAGGCGTACCCGCTTCTTCGCTCGCGAAGCGATATCATCGTGATCGTGGACGAGGCCCACCGCACCCAATACAAGGATCTCGCCGAGAACATGCGCGCCGGTTTGAAGAACGCGCAGTATCATCGCTTTACCGGCACCCATTGCTTGGGTAGTGAACGCAAGACGAACCATGGTTCGGCGATTATGTTTCTGAATACAATTTCCAGCAGTCCATGGATGACGGCGCAACTGTGCCGCTGTTCTACAAGAAGCGCGTCCCGCAGGTTCTCATTCAAAACGACGATCTTAGCGAGGAACTCGCCGAGATTTGCGAGGACGAGAATCTTGACGACGCGCAGCAGGCGAAACTGGAGAACAAATTCGCGCAGGAGATCGAGGTTATCAAGCGGGACGACCGTCTCGATACCATCGCAGAGGATATCGTTTATCATTTCCCACGGCGCGGCTATCTCGGCAAAGGGATGGTGGTTTCGCTCGACAAGTTCACCGCCGTGAAGATGTATGACAAGGTTCAGCGGCTTTGGAAGGAGCAGATCAAGGAGCTTCGCGGCCAGATCAAGAAATCAGAAGACGAAGCCACGACAGAGAAGCGGCTTCAGAAGCAGCTGGATTACATGCGATCCGTCGAGATGGCCGTGGTCGTGAGCGAGGAGGCGGACGAAGAAAAGAAGTTCGCGAAGCAGAAGCTCGACATCAAGCCGCACCGTGAGCGGATGAACAAGTTGGATGAGCACGGGCACGACGTCGAATACAACTTCAAAGATCCCGGAGAATCCGCTGCAATTGGTCTTCGTTTGCGCCATGTGGCTCACCGGCTTCGACGCGCCAACCCTTTCGACGCTCTATCTCGACAAGCCGATGAAGGATCACACGTTGATGCAGACCATTGCGCGGGCCAACCGCGTCACGTCGTGGAAGATCAACGGCAAGGAAAAGAAGAACGGCGAAATCATTGATTACTACAACGTCTTCCGCAACATGCGGAAGGCGTTGAAGGATTATGCGCAAGGCCAGGAAGGGCAGGAAGACCTGCCGGTGCAGGAGAAGGATGAACTGTTTCAGTTGCTCGATGATGCCATCGCGCAAGGGAAGGCCTTCTGCGTCGGATTGGGCATTGATCTTCGACGCGCTTTTCGAAGAGCAAGGATGTTTTCAAGAACGTCAGCACCTTCGAGGAATACGCGAACCTCGCTGCTGACGAAGGATGAGTGGCGCAAGGGCTTCGCTGTTTACGAGAACACGATCACGGCCTCTACGAAGCTGTAAGCCAGAGATTCTCGGCAAACCGATTGTTCGCTCGGTTGCGGTTTTCCAGTATCTCCGCGGGTACTCGATGCGATCATCGAACAAACGGATATTGATGCCGTGGCGTTCGCGTTGGTGAATTATTCGGACGAAAGTCTCGTCGTCGATCAGCTCGGCAGGCGCTGCACGAACGGAACAGCGCATATTCCGAATCACACAATCCGGCAAAACTGGGACCTGAGCAAGATCAACTTCGAGAAACTACAAGAAGACTTCAAGGAAGCAAGCCTACAAGAATATCGAGATCGCTGATCTGCGAGCGTTCATCCAACAGAAGCTTGATCAGATGCTCAAGGCAAAATGCGGCCCGCACCGATTTTGCCACGCGCCTTGCAAGGGATCATCGATCGCATATAACGCCGGGAGTTCATCTGCGGACAATTACTTTGACGAGCTTGTCACGTTTGCGAAGGAATTTGAAAGAAGAAGCAGAGCGTCATATTCGCGAGGGTCTGACCGAAGATGAACTTGGAGCTCTTTGACCTTATAAAGAAGGACAAAATGACAAAAGAGGAGACGCAGAAAGTCCGCCTTGCCGCGAGATTCCTTGCTCCATCGTCTGCGCGAGGAGACGTCCGAAGGTTCTCGTTCAAGATTGGTTCAAAGATGTGCAGTCTAAGGGGCGTGTGCGCGCGGAAGTGGAACAGGTTTTGCATGCACATCTGCCTGAGAGCTACGATCGGAATGTCTTCGCTGAGAAATGTACTGTCGTCGTTGACTTGATGGCGAACTACGCCAGCCATGGTGAGAAGTTCATCATGTAGTGCGTTCGTGGAACCTTATGTCCTCGCTGGGTGCCGTTCATGCCGCGTTATTTTGTGTAATCAGCGTGGGAACATCTCTGGGAACAACATGGGAACAATAAGCGTTGCGACGGGTTCTTTTCCGTTGTTTTACGCTTTGTGTTGTATAGCTAAGTTATTCATATTGCGTCGTTTATAGGATTGGGGTGGGTGAGGTCGCTAGTTCGAATCTAGTCGTCCCGACCATTTATTCTTTTTATTTTCAATCGGTTAGCCGCGAAGCTCTTGGTCTGTTTTGGCTAAATTGACACTTTGTGTTGCCTCTTATGGGACCCATTTTCCCGCAACTGATTGATTTCCTTAGCATTGCCTTTTTTGCCCTGATTCCGTCGATCCGCTGATAACCGCACAGCTGCGCGGTAACTGCACACTTCGCATGGATCAAGCGATTTTGCGTACCAAGCCACAAGCAGTATCCACAACGCCGTGCTGGAAGTTGTTTCAGCAGCCGAAGTGACAGAGGGGGCCGCAGGTATCAGCCTCGTGCCTTGGCTTGCCGCACCATCTCGACGAGCACCGCACGAGTGTCCTGCGGACTAGCGACCTCTGGGAGGAAGTTGATGCGAGCACCCTTGACTCCATTAGTCGTCTTCAACGCGAGTGAAAAGCCTAAGCGATCGACCGACTCATCGTCGCCTCGGTCGCTTCGATCCCTGCATGCGACCCGGCCAGCAGGATCATCGAATCGACATGATCAGCGTCATGTGAGTGAGGATGCCGGGCGCGGCCTCGGCTAACGGGTCCGGGGCCGCATGCTCATATTCCTGGGCCTCAACCCAGCCCATTACGCCAAAGCCCCCGACGTAGTAGAGGTCGATGGGCTGGAGCCGGAAGAAGCTGAAGTCAGAGAAGTCAACCCAGTAGCGGCTATTCTCGTGGCGAGCCAGGTATCTCTTCCGAGCGTCACCTACATCGTTCTCAGGCACAGGTTCGGCATTGCCGATCAGGGTTGCCCGGGCCGTCCCAAGCGCATCACCCTCGGCCCCTGATTGGCCGACGAAGAGGCTGCAGCGGGAGTCGGCCTTCAGGTTCTGGGTGTGCATGGCCATATTGCTGATGAGGAAGAGAGGCTGCCCGAAAGAATCGAGCGCGAAAGGCATCAGCGAGCCGAAGGGAAACCCCGGGTGCTTGCGAGATAGCGTCGACAGGGTGGCAACCGAGGTTAGTGACATAAGGGTTCGGATGCGCTCAGCGTGGCTTGGTTCCGGTAGTTGCCGCAGCGCTGGCCCGGTGAATGCGTGTCGACGGGGTACGGTAGTTTCGCTTGATGACATAGACTTCCTCACGTTTCTCCTATGGTAGCGATTGCATCCATTCCGCGCTGTGCTGCCCGCAATGGGCTGATAAAGGGGGTTACAATCGGCGAGATCGTATTCGTGGCGGTGCTAATCCGAGAGCCGGGTCGTCCGAATTGCGTGCTTGCAGCCGCTCCCGAATATACAAGCCAAAAAAGTTGCTATGAGATAGGCAGCATGAGGCGAGTTACTGCTTCCTCAGGCCGCCTCCATCCCGTAAGACCACAACCAAAGACATCCTTGTCAAGTTCTTAGAGCAGGTATATAGTTCTCGTTCGAAGCCCTAAACCTGATGGATCGCAATACCGCCCATAGAGAAAGTACTGTTTAAGTCAGGGTGTCACGTGGCAACTCTTCCGAAGTCCGAAACAAGAGCGACGAAGTTTTCATTCGAGCAGGACGAAAGATGGCTTCTCGTACAACGCATCGTTAGAAGCAAGCCTTTCGTCAGGGCGTCGCAACTTCGGGAAATTCTGATCTATGTGACACACCGGGTTCTTTTGGACGAAGGGATCGCAATCCCTGAGCATGAAATTGCATGCAAGGTGCTTAGACGAAGAGAAGGATTCAACCCGAATGATGACAACATCGTCAGGGTCCAGGCAGGACATCTTCGAAAGAAACTGGATCAATATTTTGCGACCGAGGGTTGCGAAGAATCCTATGTCCTGGTGATTCCCAAGGGAACTTACGTCCCCCGCTTCGTACCTAGGCAGAAGAAAGATCTTCGTGACGATGCTGTCTGCAAGACGGAACAGGCTCTAACAGAGCCTCATTCTACCTTCGTGACCGAATCTCTCATCTCGTCGAGAGTTAACCAGAAACAAACGCCAATCCCTTTTTACACGCGCAGCCAACCAGACATCGAATCTTTTGCTTCGGATCTTTCCGAGAAACCCCTTGTTGTATCGTCATGGACTTTGGGGTCGCAGCCAAGAGTTCAATGGTACTGGCTTCTAATGGCGTTCGCTCTTGGAATTGGAGCGGTGATTTGTTTCAGTCGATGGACGTCGACATCGCCCTCTCTCGCTGCGACGAAGGCTTTGCCTCGAAATGTTATTGAGCAGCGCATTTTTGTTGCGAGATCACCCTTATCCATCGTGACAACGGACTCCAGTCTTGTCCTCCTGCAAAATACCCTGCATACCGACATCTCGATCAGTGACTATATAGGTGGGCAGTATCCACTTAATCTTCTTCAGCATGCCTCCAATGCGGAACTGCGTGTCGCCCTCGAGAACGCTACCAATGGCCGCTATACAAGCCTTGGAGACCTCACCATTGCCTGGCGATGCGAAGAGTTGGCTCAGCAACTCGGAACTCTATCGACACTACGGTATGCGCGCTATATGAGCGTGCGCGACTTTGAGAAGGGCAACTTCATTCTCATCGGAAGCCGTAGAGGAAATCCCTGGATTTCTCTCTTTGAACCTCAACTCAACTTCGCCCTTGAAGAAGATAAACAAACCCATCTGTTTCATTTTGTGAATAAGAATCCTCAAAGTGGTGAGCAGAAGACTTATTCCAATCAACAGGAGCCGCACGGAGACTACCTGAGCTATGTTGACATCGCGCTCGTCCCTAATCTAACCAAGACGGGTTATGTTCTTCTTCTCAATGGATCCGTGATGGACTCCAACGAAGCGGCCGCGCAACTTGTCTTCGATGGAGATTTATCTGTTCCGCTCTTACGTAGAGTGAATAATCAGGACGCTGGCAAATCGCAAGCGATTGAAATTTTTCTTCGTGTTCACTCGCTGCAAGGTGCACCGAACAAATTCGACATCATTGCTACGAGAAGCACCCCCATAAATTCCTGAGCGGAAATTGGTGCCAAGCTCACTTCATTACGGTGTGCCATCGTTCAGTTGAGCTAGTGCAGATTCTAAGGACACCCGGTAATGTCGGGCGCGTTCGGGGGCGATCTCGCTGCCGTTGTACTTCACCAGCCGCTTTGAAAGCTGATCGCTGGGAAGATGTGCGACCGGATCAAGGAGTTGTTGCACGGAAGCCTTCGCAGCAGAGTACCTTTGGGAAAAATGGGATAGCTCCTCGCGCGCTGTTTCAGGGCGGTAGCCGATTCGGTCGCCCGTCTGCCACGCTTCGATCAGAGGATCGGGGGACCATGCAAAGGGCCATTCCTGGTTGAGGGTATCGTAGGCGGAGTGGAGCCGAACGACAGCTCCGGCAAAACCATCCAGCTTTGTGCGTGCCGACAGAGAACCTGGAGCACGACGAACTTCGATGTGGACCGCCTCTGTTACAGGATGCGAAGCGACAAGAATGATCGTCGAGAGAGTGTTGCCGTCATAGGCCCACCCAGGCGTGTTTGAGTCTGAGGACCGAAATGTGAGTGCCTGGCCGTTGGCTAGAACAGCTTCAGGTGGCCAGTCGCCGGATAAGCGTAGTTCATAGCCACGACTCGACGGCATGCCGGGATAGTTGCCCCGAGCAGGCGTGATCTCAACCGTGAGCGTATCGCCATATTGCGTCGCAGAGATAGGCGTAAGCGCGAAGACACCACGCTTATAAGCCTCTGAGTCACTTCCATCTTCGTAAAGTGTGTAAGACGAAGACTGTCCATCCGCCAGCGGCCAGACATTCAGGATGAGAGGGTCGACAGGCTTCTGGCCGGTATATTGCATGGGCGGCTGCATTGGAACGATTGCGCCGGCGCGCAGATAGACCGGTACCTGACGAATCGAGAACGAACGTTCCACCATTGCAGGACCCGAGAGATGTTTGCCCGAAGTCCATTCGATCCACTCTCCGTTTGGTATCCAGACGCTTTGCTTCGCTAACTGAGTCGAGGGATCAACGGCATAGGTGATCGGCGAGACGATCATAGAGTCGCCAAATGCATACTCTCCTTTGTCACTATAAGCCTCGGCGGCTTCCGGATAATCATAATAGAGCGGATGCACGAAGGCGGTACCGGTATCGTAGGTGCGGCGTGCTTCGGTATAGATGTAAGGTTCCAAAGCATAGCGAAGCTGAAAGGTAGAGCGCAGAATGCTTGAGTATGGTTCGGGATATGCCCAGATTCGCCGTTCCGCATCGGGGCTCTTCGTCGTGTGCGTCCGCAGGATTGGACTGAATGCCCCAAATTGGACCCAGCGCGCATAAAGCTCCGGACCTACTGGGCCGGGTATGTGCCCGCCGATGTCATGGCTCCAATAAGCGTAGCCAACATTTGCCGCTGTCGACGTAAACCACGGTTGGTAAGCAAGTGAATCCCACGACGAGATGGTGTCTCCGGAGAATCCGATCTGATAACGATGATTCCCGAGGCCGCCCCATCGATGGAAAAGCAGAGGACGCTTGCCTTCGCGCTGCTGATCGCTGAAGTGAACGTAGTTGAGCCACCACGTGGGATTCATGTTGCTGATTCCGGTATTGCTTTCCTGTTGCCAGTCGAGCCACCAGAAATCGATACCCTGCTTTTCAAGCGGGTGATGCAGGATATTCATATAGTTCTGGGCGAACTTCTTATCGGTGATATTGAATGGAACGTACTTCTTCTCTGCAGGGTCCTGGCCCATAGCCTCAGCCATTGCGGAGTACTGGGTCTCCCAAGGCTGAACGCCAGAGGCCGGATGCAGGTTAAGAGTGGTCCTCAGACCCTGCCGGTGCAACTTTCCGAGAAAGGATGATGGATCTGGAAAGAGCAGTGGATTCCACGAGTAACCGCTCCAGCCCTGCTTATGGCCAGACTGGTCCATCTTGTCAAAGTGCATGCCCAGGGTATTGTGCCAGTCCATATCGATCACGAACACGTCGAGCGGTGTGTCGTTCTCTCGGAAGTTGCCCGCAAGATCTTCAAGCTCCTGATCGCTGTAGGCCCAGTAACGGGACGACCAGGCCCCAAAGGCAAAGCGCGGCGGTAAAGGGATGCGCCCCGCTACGCGAACATAGTCTGCGAGAGCTTGCTTGTAACTATGGCCGTAGCCGAAGAAATACCAGTCCTGTCGATCCCCTGCGGGCCGCGAAACAATCCACGGCCAAGGGCTTCGTTCCCCTTGCGCGAAGGTGAAGTCGTCGGAGTCGAAGAGCGGTCGGGCAGAATCGTCGACCAGCGTCCATCCGTTACGAGAGAGCAGCCCAGGCTCAATCGGTTCCATAATCTTGTCGCCTCTCGCGCCATCGAGCGTACGTGCAGTTCCCTGCAGATTGCCGGTGTCGACGAGTCCGGGATACCAGACGACGGGCACCCCGCCAGTGCGGAAATCTGTCAGCGTGATAGTCAGATTCGGCCGGCTGAATTTGCCATCGCCGTTCGGCGTATAACGAAGGTGGAGAGCGCTCGTCTCGATGGTGAGGTTCTTTCCCTTGTGCGTGGCCTTAAACTCCGGAACCGCGAGCCGCCGATTGAGGAAGACCATCGAAGGATGGTCTTCGAAGTGGCCGTCTGTTGCCCATTCCATGCGGATAAGCTGTGGCGTGAGCACGGTAAATCGCGCATGGCCCGAGAGAACGACGGCTCTCGGGTCGGCGATGGCCGAGTAGGTCATCGCCAGAGAGATATTTCCCCCAGCGCTCATCTCGGCAGAAGGCCGGTTCCCATCTTGTGCATAGACAAATAGAGGCGCCAACAGGGCGAGTATCAACGCTGTTATAAATGGGTTCCACTGACGAAATGATGCGAATGGGTGGATTGCTTCTCTCATCTGGATTGCTTTCTGAAGCGCACTTTTCTTAGGCAGCATAGAGATTTCTTTCTATCCGAAATAAGCGCCGGCAAGGTAGAGGCCGGAGGCCAACAAAGCCAATGAAATCTGGGCCCGCGCGCACCACCGCTTGTGGTGTGCCCGGGCATCTTGTGTTCGCGGTTCAAAACAAGATCTTCAACGCGACCTGGATCTGACGTGGGGAGTTGACTTGCGATGAGATATTGCCGCCAAAGGTTGAGCTTGACACACTCGTATCTGGTCCTGAAAAGGCTGGCGTATTGAAGGCATTGAACGCTTCACCCCGCATAACTGCTTTGAATCTTTCCGTCAAAGAGAATTGTTTGAATATTGAGATGTCGAGATTCTGCAGGCCTGGATTGCGGAGGTAACCTGAAGTCCGCGACATATTTCCTAAGGTGTAGGTTGCTGGTTGTGAGAAAGCTGCCGTGTTGAAGTACTTGTTTAACCGGCTCTGCACCGACCCTCCCAGGCTTGCTTTCTGCCCGTTCCAGTTGGGGCGTTCCCCGGGGTTGAAGATGTTGGCTACGTTATTGGCAGAGAAGGCGAGCGGAGTTCCATTGTGCGCAGAGTAGATTCCATTGAACTGGTATCCGCCGAGAATCGCGTCGACCACGCGGTTCCAGTTGTGTCCGAACCGTTCGCCGCGCCCGAATGGAAGACTGTAAACGCCACTAATAACCAGGTTGCGAGATATATCGAAGGTTGAGAGAGAATACGAGTCCTGCTTGAGAGGAATACTCGCATCTTGATAAACACCATTCGAGCCAAAGTTCGAATTGCTGATGGAATAATCGTCCAGCGACTTGCCGCCTGTGTAAGCAACAAGAAGCGTGGCGTTGTTGGTGAAACGCCTTTCCACACGTACCTGCACCGAATCGTAATGGGAGATGGCGCCGATATCCTGATATCCATTGACGGCCGTAAACTGCGGGTACGGTGCGAGCAGATAGCGTCTCTGAACCGTAGCCCCTGAGAGCGGGCCGGAGATCTGGACCTTCCCCTGGAATGGATTAGCTACGGGGTCTAGCAGCTTACCGCCCATTGCAAGAGCTGAGTCAGGAAGCTGATTGTAACTCGGGCTATACGGTAGTTGCAGACCATGGGCTCCAACGTAGGAGACGCCGATCAGCCAGTTCGACGGAAGTTGGTATTCGATGCCGAATTGATAGTTTTCCGAATACGGAGAAGGCTGACGACGCAGGCCAGCAACGATCCCGCCTCCTGTCCCGGTAAGAAGACCGGCGGAGCTTCCTGTCGATGGAACAAATGCCCCTCCGGGAAATGGGTTGGAGAGATAGTTATTAGGCGTGGCTCCATCCAGTGTTCCGAAATAGGTGGTGGTGGCTCGATAACCTGTGTTCTGAACCGTAGATGCGGCCTGATTCGGACTATCGGCAAAGTAAATCCCAAACGCACCGCGAATAACTAACGGGCTAGCCAAGTGATAAGCGAACCCGAATCGAGGCGAGAAGTTTTTGTAATTGGGGTCGGTCGTATTCCTTGGATTGCCGTTGACACCGGCATACTGCAGACCCCCTTTTAGCCCGGCGATCCCAGTCGGCCCGGCAAGCGGGGACGGAACATCAAGGTCAAGAAAGGTCGTTTGGTTGTGGCGCTCAGTCCTCGGACGAAACATGTCATACCTCAATCCAAGGTTGAGAGTCAGCTTGTTCGTCACCTTCCAGTCATCCTGAATATAGGTCGCAAAATAATGACTGGTCGTATTGACGACCTTGAAGTAGTGAATGACGCTCCCGGAACCAAGACCGAGGAGATACGAGGCAAACCCGTCTCCTGCTGTGCTTGAGGCCGTCAGGGCGTTCGAACCCTGGGTCATGTTCGTGCCAAAGCTGAAGGCGCCCGTCGATGTGCCGTCCTGGTTGGAGTTATTTGCGAGAATCCGGAATTCTCCACCAAAATTGAGCGTGTGATGCGTCAGCACCTTTGTGTTGTTGATGAGAAATGAGTCGGTGAGGAAGCCAGAGGTCCCTTTACCTTGCTGGGCGCCAGAACCGATCGCGAGATACCCGGTCGGGGCGATTCCGGGAAAGGTAAGAGCGGTCGAAGAGCTCGCAACTGCTGCAGATGCCAGATAGGACGGAAAACCTAAGGCTGTCGGGTCGAATCCATCCGCGGCCGTTGCGGTGTTGTAATAAACGTGGCTCACACCAGCCCGCAGTTCGAAGATGTACGTTGGACTCTTGGCAAAGGTATAGTCCAGTCCGGCACCAATCGCCGGTTGAGCTCCCGTTGATGCATTCTGTGCTATCTGAATCGCGGCAGGAAATAGATGAGCATAACCTGATGTCGGATTTCTCTTCGAAAAGCGAAACGACACGCGCTGACGATCGGAGAGAATCTCATCGACCTTGATGTCGTATTGATTGATCGTGACCGGTGCTGAACCGCTGGCGAAGTAATTGTTCTTTCCAAACGCACCGGGAGTATTTGGCAACGGATAATACTTGAGAATGTTGGCCGCCACAGGATCAAAACGGCTTGGATCGATCTTGTTTCCAGCAAATGCTGTTCGCGTATAGGTTGTAGCTCCTGAGGCGGAGACGCTCTTCTGGGTCGTTGCTGGATCGTAGATCGTAATCGGTGCGCCGGTACTCGTTGTAAGCGCGGAAAAGTCTCCTTGGCGCTCAGCCAGTGTCGGCACTGTTGCCGTGAGAGTACTCGCTGTGTCCTGCCGGAGACCTTCATAGTCAACAAAGAAGAACGTCTTATTACGACCGTTGTATAGTTTCGGAATATATACCGGACCGCCGAGGCTGAAGCCGAACTGATTCCGCTTGAAGCTCGGCAATTTGAATCCATACTTGTTGGCAAAATAGTTGTTCGCATCCAGGTACGAGTTGCGGAGGTAATCGTAGACGCTCCCATGCAGATCGTTTGTCCCTGACTTGTAGACGATGTTGATGATGCCGCCTGCAGCATTTCCGAACTGCGATGAAAAATTACTGGTCTGTACCTTGAACTCCTGAGTGGCGTCCACCGAGGGAAAGATGCTGAGCACAGCGACATTGTCCAGCGGAGGAGCCGAGGGAACTCCATCCAGAAGAACGTCGGTATTTCCTGCCCGTGCGCCGTTCACGTTGAACTGAAGACCGGTAAAGCTTGAGTTGACCGATCCAGTGACTCCTGGAACCAGGAGGACCGGGCTAAAAGGATTCCTCTGGTTCAGCGGCAGGTTTTCGATGCTTCTGTTGCCGATGACCTGTCCAATGTCTGAGCTTTGAGTTTCCAGCAGTGGCTCAGCCGAGTTCACCTGGACTGTCTCGGTAGCTGATCCCACCTCCAGAACGATTTCCAATTGTGCGGTCTGATCCACGTTCAATACCAAACCTGACCGGACGAGGCGCTTGAATCCCGACGCATCCACTGTGACGGAGTAGGGTCCAGGCGGCAGATTGGACACCTCGAACCGTCCTTCACCGTTCGTCTGAGTCTTTGTCGTCACCTGGGTTCCGGTATTGGCGATGGAGACCCTGGCATTGGGGATTACTGCGGCGCTTGAGTCGCGGACGATTCCACCAAGCGAAGCTGTAATTCTTTGTGCGTTGGATATCGGCGCACTTGAAAGGAGGAGAGCGATAGCCAACGACCGAAGAATCCAGGAGCTTTTGGCCAGAGGTTCGAAGATGAGGCGGTCTTTTGAATTGTGGTGCACTGCAGCCTCCAAGAATGAGAGATCAGATCTGACTAAGGAGCGAACCCAGCCTGAAACAAGAGGCGAGAAGTTGGCCTAATCAAACTCGTCCGTAGTAAATGACCGATCCGAAAACAAGCAAGGTTAATTTACCGTCAATTGAACTCCTTTTACGGTATAAAGCGTTTATCTTCAATTGTTTGCCATGCAAGTTCTCACCTGAGCACCGAGATCCTAAAGCACGCCAAATTCGCGATTACAAGAAGCGCGCTACCGTTGTGTTCGCAAAATGAAGCTATGAGCCCAGATCTGTGGGCGAGACTCCTGAACTCTTGACCTAGTTCAACAACTACGTCAAGCTTCTTTCAAAGGCGGCAGTGATACTGCATCTGTTCCTTTCAGTCTTTGGGACGTCCTTCGGGGGGTTAGATCGAAGATGTTCCAACGCGGCCTGAGCGTACCGATATGGCGAGGGTCTTGGCCTGGGACCGTCGGTTCGTGGAGCAACTCCGAACTCCGGGTGTGGCGGATCTCGCCGTTTGATTCACGGTGAAAGACTGACATGTTAGGTATTTGCGAGCCATCAGCATCTTCCCCATGGTAAGCACGCTTGGCCAATGGTTCACTATGAGGCGGATCTTCGTTGGACAGGGTCGCGTCCCAACTTTGAGGAATACTGCTGTGGCGATCGAGTCGAAATTTCGGGTGGCCCTACGTGGAATTCCGAGTCGTGACCTCGGCAGGTTGCCCACCCTTTTGCCGTCTGCCACTATTTTTCAGACTGTAACTCCTTCTTGATGAAGTAGAAATGCCATCGATTTACTTTCCGCCACATGAGATATATTCGCTCTACCTCCTCATTCTTGATGTTAGTGCTTATGCATTTCTCGATAAGCGGCTATGCGCAAAAGACCAATCCCGTGGTTGGCACTCAGCCAGACGGCAGCATTCTCCTTCCCAACGGTCAGACCATCACTCCACAGGGTACACAGATCACCGTGAACGACCGGCCTCTGGGCATTGCGGTGAGCCCGGATAATACTACTGCGGCCATCGTCACGGGGAGCAATTTCCAGACGAACGCAATCCACTTCGTCAACCTCGCGACGAAGACTGTTACGCAAACGATTAATGGAAATACATTCGTCGGCGTCGCCTTCAGTACCGATGGCAAAAAGCTATACGTCGGCGGCGGCACGGACAATAACGTTAAGATTCTCACGCTTGGCGTAAACGGCCAATGGTCACTTGCGCAGTCCGTTGGGATTCCCAGCGCTCAGCCCAGTGGCTTGAGCCTGAGTCCGAAAGGCGATTTCGTCTATGTCGCTCTGAATAAGAAGAATGCTCTCGGAATTATCAACACCTCCACTATGGCGGTGACGCAGGTAACTACCGGCGGGTTTCCATACACCACCGTCACCTCCGCGGATGGCCGCAAAGTCTACGTCAGTAATTGGGGCGGCCGCTTGCCGCAGCAGGGCGATCCGACCGACGGCTCAAATCCCGTCGTGGTTGATCAGAATGGCATAGCCAGCAATGGCACGATCTCCGTATACGACACCACCGCGCAGCAGGTGGTCGCCACGGTAAAGGTCGGCCTGCACCCTTCAGCAATGACTCTGAGCCCGGATGGCACGCGTCTCTATGTCACGAACTCAGAGAGCGACTCCATTTCGATCGTCAGTACTGCATCGAACATGGTGACCGGCACGATCGATGTGCGTCCGAAATCTACCTCCCGGTCTGGCGGCGAATCCAACGGCAGCCTCGATCAGAATGGGAACCCTCACTCGAACGTCCCGCTGGGCAGCGTACCCAATGCCATCGCGGTGACGAAGGATGGTAGGACGCTCTACGTGGCGAATGGCGGAAACAATTCCATCGCCGTCATTGAACCCGACAATGCCGATAAGGCTCTTCGCGGGACGATCCCGGTCGGCTGGTTCCCGGCGGCCGTCGCGCTCACGCAGGACGGCTCCGAACTCCTGGTCGGCAATGCGTACGGCTTCGGATCGATTGCCCCGGTCTCTTCCGGAGCCACCGGCCGAAGTTATACAAATCGAACTGGCGAGGTGTCGGTCATTCAGGTGCCGCTTTCGACCAACCAACTGAAAAAAGATACCGCTCAGGTCGAACTCAACATTGCGACGCTGGGAGTGGGAGAATCGCCGGCCAAGAGCAATAACTCGGCATCGCCCGTACCGGCAATCGCCGGCCAGGGATCCCCGATCAAGCACGTGATCTATATCATCCGCGAAAACCGTACCTACGACCAGGTGTTTGGTGATATGGGAGTTGGCAATGGCGATCCATCCCTTGCACTCTTCGGCGCGCAGGTTACGCCGAACGCGCACGCGCTGGCTTCTCAATTTGTTCTGTTCGATAACTTCTATAACGGCGGCGACCAGAGTTCGCTCGGGCATCAATGGTGCGATGAAGCCTGGGCCGCCGATTACTCTCACAAGTACGGCAACGGCCGAAACGACTTCGCCGGAACGAATCCAATGGCGTTTGCGCCGACAGGTTTCCTGTGGGACAACGTCCAGGACAACGGGCATCTCACTGCCAAAATTTATGGCGAATTCACCAACAAGACGCAAATTACACCGTCGAACGCCACCTGGAGCGACTTTTATGCAGCATTTCTTGCTCACGCGGGTATGCCGGCGATAGCCGGTTCTTCCACCGTCAAGAGTGCCCAGCGCATTATTGCGCCCAACTATCCCGGCTTCAATCTTCAGGTTCCCGAACAGGTTCGAGCGGATATCTTCCTCGCTGACTTCCAACAATGGGTGGCTAGCGGCAACATGCCCAACCTGGTGGTGATGTCCATGCCGGAAGATCACACCAATGGCACCGCCGCCGGTTTTCCGACACCGGCTTCCATGGTTGCTGATAACGACCTCGCGATCGGCCGCCTCGTAGATGCGGTGTCGCACAGCCCTTTGTGGGCTTCGACCGCCATTTTCATCACCGAAGACGATTCGCAGGATGGCGTCGACCATGTCGATGGTCATCGCGGTCCAATCCTCGTGGTCAGCCCGTATACCCGCCGCGATGGAGTGGTTGACAGCACACTCTATTCGAACCCGAATATGTTCCGCACCATCGAACAGATTCTCGGACTGCCACCTTTGAATCAATACGACCAGGCCGCCGAAACCATGGCCGAAGCATTCACATCCAAGCCCGACTATACGCCTTTCAACCAAGTCCCCAATCTGATTCCGCTCAACGACCTGAATCCGTCCGTGGCCAGTCTGAAAGGGCTCCAGCGCAAAATGGCGCTCGCTTCGGCGCGCATGGACTTCAGCAAACCAGACGCAGCCCCGGAAGACTTACTCAACCACATCATCTGGTGGTCAGTGAAAGGCTACAACACGCCTTACCCTGGCGAGAAGACCTTGAAGGCACCAGCATTCAAGGTTGAAAGAGACGGGGATTGACCGCTAGTTTTTCTCATCGAAAGGAAAACACGATGAAATCCTGCCGCGCATGGTCTCGGCGGGTCTGCGATTGCGATGAAACCAAGGTCGGTATTTCGAGGGTAGTACCGCCTTGGTTTTCGCAAAACAGCGGTGGAGGCGATTGTTGACACCGCAGGACCAGGAGATGACCACAAAACTTCCCTGTCGCATTTCGTTCCAAACCGCGCCTTGCGGTTCGAGCGGTACTACTTTGTTCAGCAGTTGTCACTCGCTCGCTCCAAACCCCACCCTTGCTCTGGTGTAACGGCGAAGCGGCGATCTGGAAGTTTCGGGCGGCGGCATTCGGTTCTTAGGGCTGTATCTGGAGGGCCCATCGAGCAATCGTCCGCGGTTGGATGATCTGTGCAGGGCGACTTCGGATACAGCGACTTGTCAAAAGGTTCAGTTCCTTACCCAAGAAAACGACAACATGCCGACAGCAGAGCAATTGCTGGAAACGCGACGAGGATTAGTGGTCTGTCGGACTCTGCGATTCCCGAGACAAGTTATAAGAACATAAGAGCAACGGACACTCACTTAATGAACAAGAATCAGCGCACTTCCAAACAAACAATTGGTATGCATATTCGGCTTGTGCTGCTTGCTGTAGTTGTAACCTGCTTCGGCATCCGTGGCGTTGCACAGGTCGATCGAGCCGGGCTCGCGGGAACGGTGAAGGACTCCTCAAATCGCAATATTCCCGCCGCCACGGTTATGGCGACTCAGCTTGCCACAGGACAGCAGTTCAGGACGATAACCTCCGCAAGTGGGATTTATGATCTCCCCGAATTGCCGATCGGGACATATCGCGTCACCTATAGCGCGCTGGGATTCCAGGTAAAAATAGTCGATGCGGTGGAGCAGACCGTCGGGCACACGCGCACACTCGACGTGGTGCTCTCCGTTGCCGGCGCAGTGGCGCATGTCGAGGTCTCCGATGTTGGCGACCAGTTTGATCGGACCTCAGATACGCTGGGCTCGCGCATCGCGCAGGAGCAGGTGAAGCAGCTTCCTTTGAATGGACGAAACTGGTCGACGCTAACGGCGTTGGTACCCGGCGCGGTAGATACTGGCGGCAGCAATCAGCGCAGCATCCGTTTCGCCGGACGTGGATTGGACGACAACAACTTCACCTACGATGGCATCGATGCCACGAACATCGTGAATCAGGCGCAGCAGCCGTTTGTGCGTCTGGCCATTCCGACCGAAGCGATTGAAGAATTTCGCATCGACACGATGCTGTTCACCGCCGAGGACGGAAGCACACCGGGAGGACAGATCGCCGTAGCTTCGCGAACGGGCACGAATGAGTTGCATGGCGGTCTCTTCGAGTATCTGCGTAACGATATCTTTGACGCGCATAGCCCGCTCGATCCGGCAGGCACCCGCAAACCAGCTTTTCGTCTGAATCAATTCGGCGGCAGCATCGGCGGCCCGATCCAGCGCGACGCTACGTTCTACTTCTTCACCTACGAAGGCCTTCGCCAGGTGTTGGGGCAAACTCTCACCGGCCTGGTGCCGAGCGACCCGTTTCGTGCGGAAGTAGCCGTAACCAGCCCCGCACTCATTCCTATTCTGAATGCGTATCCCCATGGTGTGGTCGCTGCAGGGAGCACATCAAACGTAGCGACCTTCACGGGACAGGGACGTCAGGTCGATCACGAGGACTCGGCGGTGCTGCGGTTGGATCACCGCTTTTCCGCCGCCGACTCCGCCTACCTGCGCTTCAACTTCGATGCTTCCTATAGCGATGTTCCGTTAGTCGAGGGCTCCACATATCTCAACGATCGTCAGCTGATCACCTCGCGGCCAGTCAATGGAGAGCTGGAGTCGTTGCATATCTTTTCACCTCGTCTGGTCAACGAGTTGAAGTTCGGTTTCAATCGTGGCAACGTGTACACCACGAATCAAAGCCAGCTTCAGACGCCGTACGTGATCGCTGTCTCGGGTTTCACTTCGCTCTCCGGAAACGAGTACAAACTTGGTGTCGGTAACACGTTCTCCTATATCGACAACCTGACCTGGATCAAAGGTGCGCACACGGTCAAGAGCGGTGTCGAGGTACGGCGCATTCAACTGAACCAGGGCAATACCTCCAACGGTACGATCACATTCAGTTCGGCGGCCAACTTCAAAATGAACTCCGTCAGCTCCGCGAGTTACGCGGCAGCAGCTACCCGTCAACGGCCTGCGCAAGACTGCGGTGTACTCCTACGTGCAGGATGAGTGGAAGCTACGCCCCAACCTGACGCTGAATGCGGGTGTGCGGTACACGTTCTACGACATATTTCATGAAGTGTTGGGCCGCGCGAATCCGTTCGACTTCGCCACATGTGGGCCGCAGGGCTATTGCGGCGTGGGTGCAAGTTTCGGCAACCCCAATACGCTCGATATCGACCCGCGCCTCTCCGTAGCCTGGGCCCCCATGCGCTTCGCGGGAAACACCGTCATTCGTAGCGGCTTCGGTATCTATCATGGCGACGGCCAGCTCGACGACCAAAACTTTCCGATCAGCAACGAGATCGCGCAATACTCGCTGAACTCCATTCCGAACCTCTCGTATCCCATCACGCCGTTTCTCAACAATACGCCCGGAATCATCTCGCCGCGTGAAGCCGATCGCAATCGCAAGGATATGTACGTGACACAGTGGGGACTGTCAGTTCAGCAGGCACTGCCGAAGAGCTTCGTGGGCACGCTCTCCTATGTGGGAAGTAAAGGCACCAATCTGCTTAATACGACCTATATCAATCTCAAGGACCCTACGACCGGACTGCGTCCATATCCAGCGTTCGGCCAGATTCAGGGGCGCGGCAACCGGAACAACAGCTCGTATCAGGGATTTGTCGTCAGCCTGCAGCGAACCTTCACGCGCGGACTGCTCGTCTCTGCAAACTACGCTTACGCCCACGAGATCGATCAGGGCGCGGCCGGCGGCGGCGACTCCGATTTTCCGCAGAACCCTGCCTGCCCATCCTGCGAGCGCGCCTCGGGCGATTTCGATGTGCGGCATGGATTTAACGCAAACGCGGTGTATGACCTTCCGTTCGGCCAAGGACGCGCGTTCCTGAACAATCCGGGAGTTGCAAGGGCCGTGCTTGGATCGTGGTCCGTTACCAGCATTGTGACCTCGCGCACCGGGCTGCCCATCAACGTCACCGTAGACCGTTCCAGTACATCAGTGGCAACGGGATACACTACCAGTCAGCGGCCCAATCGTGTTCCCGGCATTTCACTGACGCCTCCCGGCGAGCGGACGCGCCTAAATTGGATCAATCCGGCTGCATTCACGCCAGTGCCGAACTCCGGCTATGGCGATACCCCGCGCAACATCGGGCGCGGCCCGAGCCTGTGGCAGGCCGATCTTGGCGCACTCAAGCAGATCCAGTTGGGAGAGCGTGTTCAGATGCAATTCAGGGGCGAAGTCTTCAACCTGTTCAACCGTGCTCAGTACGGCCTGCCGCTGGCCGATTCCTCGACCAGCACCTTCGGCCAGATTGTAAGCGTCGTCAACTCCGGGCCGGTTGGCACGGGAACGCCGCGACAGATTCAATTCTCTTTACGGCTGCGGTTTTGACATCCGGCGTGGCTGACGATGTCCGATCTGTGGGCCCAAGCACACGATTGACGGCTCTGATGCATTAACTAAGACCGAGCATGGTGAGAGGTGAGTCGAGGAGCCCAGCCGAGCATCCCGGAACAGAATTACCTCATGACCCAAGCGGCTCGGCTCGCGGAGAGAAGACTGGGTTAGAACCCTTGTACCGTCCGGCCGACAGCGAAACGCTAGGTCAAACCGAATGCTCACGAACGGCTAAGGAAATGACGACCGACGATATGGTGGTTGACATTAGCCTTGACTGGGTGCTGGCCTGCGATGTCCAGCAGCGGTTCATGCAGGGGCTGGGCCGTACCAGCGATTCGGTGGACTATAGCGCGCATTGCCGCCAAGTTCGAGCTCTCGGCGGCGATTGCTATGAGTTCATGCCTCTTGCGAATGAGCGCCTGGCGTTGGTCGTTGGAGATGCTTCCGGCAAAGGTGTCGCCGCGGCGCTCATGATCGCCAGTGTGCAGTCCTCACTTCGGACAGCAGCGCTATTCACGGGAGAGAACCTGGCCACACTGCTCAAGATCGTGAATCTCCAAGCATCCGCGTCGTCGCTCGCGGACCGCTACGCAACGGTATTCTACGGAGTCTTGGACAGGGCGACGCGCACGCTACGATACGTGAATGCCGGACACACTCCGCCGATTGTTCTTCGGCGTGACGGCTCAATCGATACGCTCGAGACGGGCGGAGCGCCGGTTGGAATGTTTGGTGATTCGAGCTATGAGGAGGGAGTCGCGCAGCTTGACCCCAGCGATGTGGTCATCACCTACGCCGACGGAGTCATTGAAGCGGAAAACCAATCGGGCGAGGAGTGGGGAGTTCAAGGCCTGTTGAACGCGGCAGCCGCGAGAGCCAGACAAGGCGACGAAAATGCTGAACAGCTCGTGCGGTCGATTTTCAACTCCATGGACGACTTCACCCAGGGGTGCCAGATGGATGATGCGACATTAGCAGTTTTACGGGTGCTCTAACCGCATCCGATGTTGAGGACCTGCTCATAATAATTTGGAGAAAAGGAGGGATTCAGAAATGAGGTTAGACAGGAAATTCTCAGCCAGATTACAAAAGAGTCCTCAAAAGGGTGGTTGGACCTATGTCATCTGGCCTGATTCGGTCAAGTTTTTTGGAACCCGGGGATTGGTAAAGGTCAGCGGCAAAATCAATGACCACCCATTTCGGAACTCGTTCATGGCTCTGGGTAATGGCACGCATAAACTGCCTGTACGCGCCGTCATTCGCCAAGCGATCGGGAAGGATGTGGGTGTGGTGTGGCCATATCCCTGGACGAACGGATCAGATAATTCCTCAACAATTAAGGAGGGATTTGCAACGTGGTGACCACACTTTGTGGAGAATCCTCGCCAACCGCAAGTATTAGTCCTGGGAAGCCGACATATCGGTACCAAACAGCTCCTCAATGAGTGAATTGGCGATGAGGCACTCTTCGAGAAACAATTGGCAGCGATCAGTTGTCCGATCAGCCGGTCATACATCCACATGAAATAGGGCGGATCGGTAAGCACTAGCCTGCGACTGGGTTTCCGAAGGCGTAACACCATTCCTCCCGGATCACCGCCCAACCGGACATTAGCAATTCTGTAATGCCGGTTGGCCGACAACGCTCCCGCGATCCGGGTTTTATCCTCAATAGGTGAGGTCTGCGGCCCCATGCACCTTAATCCTGAGCAGCTTGCGGTTCGGTACTATTATGACGATCTATAGTATTGAAAGCTTCCGCGAATTGCCGTCGACGCGCTCGAAGAGGGCTATGACGGCCCTGCATTGAGGTCCTGACGTGCCAGAAGGTTCGAGGTCCGGAGTGATCGGAAAGCGGAGACAACAGAAATCTCGGGTCGGACCTCCAGAAAAAATCGGATAATCTCCTCTGGGAAGGATACCGATCATGTCGCTGCGCAAAGGGTTGCTGTTCGCAATGCTGTTCGCGATCGTTGCCTTGGCGGAGCCCGGAAGGGTCAACGTTTACAAAGCGGAATTTGATGTGCCGAAGCCGAATACGTTGTTGCGCGCTCCTGCGCCTGCCACTCCGGCATTGTCTTGGTACGGCAGCTGGCCGGCAAACAAGCCAAGTCGATGGCTCAAGGCATTCCGCAGGAAAGGCGAATTGCTGCCGGCGTCACTTCTTCCGATTCAATTCAAGAACCCCAAAGATTTAGGTACTGGAAAAGTGCTCGTCGCGAGCCGCGGCGTCGGCGACCCGCGTTTCGTTGGAACAGTAATCCTGTTAGTTCACTACGATGATAATGGCGTAGTCGGACTATTTCTCAACCGGCGCACCGATGTGCCGCTTTCTCAAGTTCTTGATCTCAAGGCCGCGAAAGACCGCTCCGACCCGGTCTATATCGGGGGTCCTATGAAACCTTCGGCTGCATTTGCACTTTTTCAGTCCTCGGCCAAGATTGAAAAAGCTGAGAACATCTTCGGTGGTGTTTATTTGATCTCCGATAAAGGCCTCTTCGAAAAAACAATTTCGGCCCGGCCTGACCCTAACGTTTTTCACGTTTACCTGGGATATGCCGGATGGACGCAAGATCAATTGCGGACCGAGGTGCAATTGGGCGCGTGGTTCGTTTTTCCGGCAGACACCGCCACAATATTCAATTCCGTTCCGGATGCTTTGTGGTTGCAGATGATTCGGAAGACAGAGTTGCGATTGGCGAAGACTGAGCCCTTCGTAGAAATCTCCCAGCCAGTAGAATTGTTTTGATAAATCCCGAGTCATTCACCAAGCCGATGGTCGACTACTCGGACAGAACCTCTTTTGCGGGCCAATGTCCGGATAGCCGGTTTATCGGCCAAGTGCCGAAGACATAGGGCGATTTGAGCAACTCGATGAGTGCATCACCCTGTTCTCACGAATCGAGATCGCTATCGCCTTGCATAAGGCGATTTCGGGTCTTGATACGTCACTTATTCAGAGTTCAGGAAAGTTGCCGTCTGCGTCCAGAAGTGCCTGTGGCGTTGGGTCGATCTCGACAGGCATCGATGGCGTCATCTCTACGGTGAGACGTTCGGACACGAGCATGTGGGTGAGGCTCAGGGTGTTTCTGATCCGCACGATGCGCAGATCGTTATCTTTCTCATAGATGAGGGAGTCGATGGCACGTTCGAGGGCTTCACGGTCCGTATCAAAATAGAGTGGAACTTTTGCGCAGGCGAGGCCGAGCGAGGTGAGGGCGTTGGTGTAGGTATATTCACGATTAATGGAATTGACGACGCGTGTCGTGGTGAAATCCGCCAGACCGATTCCGATGGCATTGCCGTTTGTCGCAGGAGTTAGATCGCGAACGAAGATTCTGCTGATGTGAATCTCCGGGCTGCCCTGCGGACGCAGAGATGAGATGAAGCCGAAGACCCCACGACCAATGACGTTAGTGTCCATGCCAGTGCCGCTGATCTCCTTACCAATCTCGTCGATGATGAGGAGGTCTATGTTCGAGAAGGGGAGGCGCGGCAGGAGTTGCTGCGACTGGAGGAAGAGAGCATCCTCTTTCTCCAGGATCTCATCCCCACGGAGAACTTGTAGGTCGTTGGTCTGGTGATGTTGATCCTCAAGAATGGCTACAGCGAAGAGGACAGGCACCTTGCTGAGAATGACCTGTGCGGTTTCTCGGATGGCGGCCTCATGCCCGAGTTGGCTTGCCGCCCGATGGGCATTCGCGGCGCCGACGTGCTTGCCGAAACCAATAACAAGCATCTTCTGGATTCCGCTGCCGAGTTTTCCGAAGAAGTCCGTGTGTGGCTTGATCCTATTGATAATGACAATCGCATCGGCTTGGAGCGCGGCTCGGCTGAAGACGACGGGATAGCTGTCGCCGAACATGCCGATCTCGTCGACGTCCATGCTGGTTTCAAAGGAAACGCCGGTTGACTCCGGTGTGACGCCGAATCCCGCGAGGACTTTCTGCTGACCAGAGGGCGCGGCTCCTCCATGGCTGCCCATAGCGGGAATAATGAAGGGCTCTGCTCCGTAAGTGCGAAGGAGATTGATCACAGAGCGGACGATCTCGGAGAGGTTGGTAATGCCACGGCTTCCGACTCCCACTGCCACACGCATGCCAGGATGAATCTCAGGTCTAAGCGATTTGCGGTCAAAACCCTCGCGAAGGATGGCTCCAACATCGAGCGACCGCGACGATGGATAATGCTGAGAGAGATGAAACATCTTAGGCAGGCTTGGAAACATGGCGGCAATGATACCCGAGACCCTTCGCTGCTTGAAGGGGATCCCTTGCGAGGTAGCTAGGTTCACATTCTAAGCAGCTTCGAACGGTCGCCATCCTTGTCACTTACTATTGTTCTGAATCGAATGTTCAAGAATGCAGATAAAGAGAGCAATTGAACGGGTACCGGGCGGTATGATGACTGTCCCTCTATTGGCTGGAGCCGCACTAACGACCTTTGCTCCGCGCGCCGCTCCGTTCTTTGGTTCGTTCACGAATGCCCTTTACAACGGCGCACTTCCTATCTTGGCTGTCTTCTATGTCTGTATGGGAGCACGCATTTCCGTCACCGCACTCCCTCGATTGCTCAAGAAGGGTGGTGCCCTCCTGGGAACTAAGATCGTTCTTGGCCTTTTGGCGAGCTTTATCCTCGGTCACCTAATCGGAATCCAGCCCGTTTCTTCCGGCTTATTTGCGGGACTCTCCACGCTTGCAGTCGTGGCAGCGATCAACGATACAAACGGAGGCCTATATATGGCTCTCATGGAGCAATACGGCACTCCCGAAGAATCGGCCGCATATTCTGTCATGTCCCTGGAGTCAGGCCCTTTTCTCACGATGGTCTCTCTTGGCATTACGGGCCTATCCGGATTTCCCTGGCAGATAATCGTGGGCTCTGCTCTTCCGCTCGCCTTCGGCATGCTTCTTGGCAACCTCGACCGCGAACTGCGAGACTTCCTCGCTGGCGCCGTTCCTGTACTTATTCCTTTCTTCGCCTTCGCCCTCGGTTGCACCCTCGATCTCCATCAGGTCGTTCGCGCCGGAATGCTTGGTGTTGGCCTTGGGCTGGTTGTCGTCGTTGTAAGCGCGATCGCCCTAATCCTTGCCGATCATCTAGCCGGAGGCGATGGCACTGCCGGAGTTGCCGCTTCCAGTACGGCAGGCAACGCCGCAGCCGTTCCAACTCTTGTCGCTGCAGCGAATCCGAGCTATGCACCAGCCGCCGCGTCAGCCACAGTTCTTGTCGCTGCATCTGTCATTATCAGCAGCCTTCTGGTGCCACCTCTCACTGCTTTCTGGAAGTCTCGCGCACGAAGAAATATGGACAGTCAACCTCATCTCAAGTCGGAAGGGGCGATTCATGCGAAAAATCCTCATTCTCGCTGATGACCTCTCCGGAGCAGCGGACTGCGCCAACGCATGTATGAGTTCCGGTCTCAGTGCAGTGGTTAGCTTCAATGAGATGGATCACCACTTTGAGACCGAGGTTCTCTCGATAGATTGCGACACTCGGCATCTCTCGCCGTCGGAAGCCGCAGCCCGTATCTCCCGCGTCATGCAGAGCTCTCATCTTCGTCCGTCTGAGCGGATCCTCTTAAAAAAAGTTGACTCCACTCTCCGAGGCAACATCGCCTCCGAGCTACATGCTGTGCTCGCCGAACGCCGTGCCAGCTCACCCAACCGCGTCGTCGCCATCATGGCCTAGCGTTTCCGGCAGGCGGGCGCACAACTGTCGATGGTCATCAGTTGGTTCACGGCATTCCACTTGAGAAGACAGAGATCTGGCTCCTCAACGAACTCCCCGGTGTGGCACATCTTCCAAGCATGCTCGGCCATGCAGGCCTTTTGACTGCTTTGCTCTCGCTTAGTATCGTGCGCAGTCATTTTGCAAATCTTCTGTCCTCAATGCTGGAACTCACAGCCGCTGCCGATGTCATCGTCTGCGACGCTGAAACAGATGATGACCTCAGCGCGATCGCTCACGCATCGGTTGCTCTTGGAGGCAATACTGTCTGGGTAGGCTCGGCAGGTCTTGCTTATCAACTTCCTCACGCCGCCGGCCTGTTGCCCCTCACTACCTCCATGCAGCAGCCTGAGTTCACCTCGGGGCCTACCCTCATCGTCGTCGGCAGCATGTCGAGCGTATCGCATCGCCAGGCGCGCGTCCTCGAAGAGGCTATCCCTGTGACCTCCATCCGAATCCCAGCTGACATCTTGTTAGAAGGCAACTCTCGTAGCGTGATGAACGTACTTGCCGGACGTATCCACGAGTCGCTTAAGTCAGGAAACGATACTCTCGTCGTTCTCGACCCGAACCGGACAGTGGACCCTGGCGGGCGCCGATGCCTCACCGCCGCTCTCCGCCTTCTTCTCGCTCCCTACGCTTCTCTCGTCGGCTCCCTCGTCGCCACTGGAGGAGAGACAGCTCGCGCTATCCTTGAAGGGTGGGGCATTCGTTCACTCCATATGCTCGGCGAACTCGAGCCTGGCTTGCCCTTTTCGTTTGGCCGTATCCACGATCGCCCACTCCCAATACTCACGAAAGCAGGAGCCTTCGGCAATCAAGACACGCTGGTATCCTGCTGGCGATTCTTCACCAACTTGTCTCGCACATCAAACTGTGACAGCACCAGGAATCTCCTATGACTCCCATCATCGCCATCACTATGGGCGACGCAACCGGTATCGGACCGGAAGTAATTGTCAAAGCTCTCTCACACCCCGAAGTGTATGAAGAGTGCCGTCCTATCGTCATTGGCGACGCGAAGCGCCTGCAACAGGCTCAGCGCATCACGAAGTCACATGTCGAAATCAACACCATTGCGTCTGAGGCAATAACCCACGCCAATTACCAACTCGGCATTGTCGACTGCATCGATCTCGCTCTCATACCCCAAGATCTTCCTTGGGGGAAGATCTCTCCACTCGCTGGCGACGCTGCGTTTCGCTACCTGAAGCTTGCCGCTCAACTCGCGATGCAGGGCTCCGTGCACGCAATCTCCACAGCACCTCTGAATAAAGAGGCTCTCCATGCTGGAGGTCATCAATTCCCTGGCCACACTGAACTACTAGCCTCGCTTACCAATACCGATGAGGTGTCGATGATGCTCTCTTCACCGCGTCTGCGCGTGGTTCACGTCACCACCCACATCGGCTTGCTGGATGCCATTGAAAAGATCGAGCCTGGGCTTGTCCAGCGCACCATCGCGCGCGCCCATACTGCACTCATCCGCAGCGGTATCTCCAATCCCCGTATAGGTGTCTGCGCCATCAATCCTCACGCGGGCGAGAACGGCCTTTTTGGACGAGGCGAAGAAGCTTCTAAGATCAAACCCGCAGTCGCCGCTTGCAATCACCTTGGTTGGAACGTCACCGGACCCCTACCCGCTGACACACTTTTTTATCTGGCTCAGCGGGGCGACTTCGATGTGGTTATCGCCATGTACCATGACCAGGGCCACGTTCCCATCAAAGTCCTCGGCCTCGAGAGCGGTGTCAATATAACGCTTGGCCTTCCTGTTATCCGTACTTCCGTCGATCATGGCACTGCTTTTGACATTGCGGGCACAGGCAAGGCTGACGAGCGCAGCATGGTAGAAGCCATACATCAGGCGGCGCAACTCGCCGAAAGGGCGATCTGACAACCAAGTCGTCTGGGTATCGGCGACATGCCTAAACCAGGAGGAGCTAGTCGTCATTTTTCTTCGTTCGAAGTAGAACTCCTTCGTAGATCTTGATATCTGCTTCTCGATGAGTACATCATCGCCAAGTCACTCACCGAACGCTTCAGCTGCTGAGTGTGGACTGTTGCTGGTTGCCGTTCGTGCCGCGTTGTCAATCGCGTGCGCCAGCGTGGGTCCAACTGTGGGTCCAGTACGGGTCCAATAAGCGTTGCGTCGGGTTGTTTCCCGCTATCTAACGTATTGATAGATTTCGCTAAGTTATTCAGATTGCGTCGTTTCTAGGATTGGGGTGGGTGAGGTCGCTAGTTCGAGTCTAGTCGTCCCGACCATTTACTTTCAACCAGTTACAGGTGGCAACTACCCTAAATGGGTCCATGGATTCGAACCTGGTTTCGTTGACCTTGGCTGTGCTGATTCATTGGTCTGGAGCGTCGGCAACTCCTCCCTTATGAGGTCCGGTTTGCCCATGACTCAGACCCGAACGCCAAGGTAGCAAAGTGACCACATTTCGATTAGCACGTCCTATTTCCCATGGGATTTGACAGCAAGGTTGTGGTCTACCGGGATTACGGTCACCGCGAATGGGGTTCCAGCATCATACCCCACAATGGGAAGCACTCCCGGCTGGTTCCCGCCCAGCATCGTCTCCTCCTTGGAAGACTGCTCATCCCATTTATCGGTACCGATCCGCTCGCTCCTCGCAAGAGCCAATTCGGATTGCATTCCAATCGAACGTTTATCGGTTATACCTATTTGAACCCCGAAGTACCACCACCGAGGAGTGCCTTGATAAATATTCCGCCAACCACGGAGCGGGCCTGGAAATGAATTTGTTTTCCGTTTACGGTGTCGTAGTAGTCGGTGAGCGGGACACGCGAACTTGACTCATCCGTCCAACGGACGAGATCCTCGACGAGGTTGGAGAACTGCTGTGGGTTCGTCGAAAGCGAAGCGGTCCAAACCTCCCAATCGAGTTTTGTGATCGTCTTGCGATTATCAAGAGGAAGACCGTAAGGCTTCATCTGTTTGGGATAAAAATCCCATTCGTTTTTTACGACTGATGCAGGAAACAGATGGAGGTCGAGTATCTGATCCCATACCAGATTATATTTTTGACTCCATGCTCCTGGCTGATCGAAGGCGAGCTTATAGTGATCGCCTTCGAGTGCAAGCTCTTCCCACTTTACGGGTAAAGCTTTCGCAAGCGTCATGTAATGCTCTGCCAAGGGCTTATCGCCCAAGGCCTGAGCGATCTCGGCAAATGCTCCGAGCGCTTCGATAGCTTTGATGGAGAGGTTTGCGTTATGCGCGAGATGGCCAGAGAAATCATCGGTGCTTAACTGATTCTCAGGGTCAAGACCCTTCCCTGCGAGATAGGCGGCCCATTCCTTAAGTTGAGGCATGTAACGGCGCGCGAAGTCCCAGTTGCCTTCTGCACGACCCAGCGCATCGATCATGATAAGAAGATTGCCACTCTCTTCCACCGGCATCTGGTTGTCTTCAAACACCTCGCCTCCGCCATAAACCTGCCCGTTTGCGAGGGGAAATGTGCCGAGATCATGTGGAGCGAAGGGGAATTTCCACCTTTTGAGAGCGGCATAACGCATGAGGGGTTCAAGCTGCGCTTCGAGGAGCTTCGGATTGAAATACAAAAAGAATGGGGACGAGGGATAAGTCACGTCGACGGTGTCGATGCAGCCATTGCTATCGTTTTCCTTCGAAAACAGCATTGGCTGTCCATCGACATCAGCAACGAGCTTATGTGCGGCGATTGTCTGACGAAACGCGAGCGACGTGAGATATTCATAATCCGGGCCGCCGAAGCGCCGCATATTCGCCATCTCTTGTTCGTCGAACTTCACTCCTCGCTCTTCAAGAGAGCTGTAGTCGGCTTCAGCTTTGGAGAGCATGTCGCCTTCACTAATGCCATCGCGCTGCCAGTATGGCCGGAGCTTTCTGCCGAGGTATTCGATGGCGTAGCCTTCGGTGTAAGCCAACAGCGCGTGTCGAGCAACAGGATTGGCATTTACTTCGCCAAGGTTATAAGCGACGGCGAGATGAATAGGCCGGTCCCTCCCTCCTGCAGGCCGCGGCATGGCAAGATCGTCAGCATCAGGGAGTGAACCATCCTTTGCAAACTTCGCCATGCTGTCGTAGGACAGGGCACCGGAGGTCTCATTCTGTTTGGGGATGCCGAGATGGAAGTAGCCCCAATCGATTCGGATGCGATCACCTGATTGATGCAGTATGGCCTGATCGCGAGACCCTACGTTGAGCAAAGAAAGGTTAATCGTCTGTGTCCGGCCCCACGTCACGGGTTGTGCACTCTCGTTGACAGCAATGTTGGCGTCAACATCGAGGAGCAACTCAACCCGATGCGGCTTGCCGTCGGATGAGACAGCACTCCACGAGAGATAAGTCACTGGCCTGGACATCACATCGAGGTCCTGGGGGAATAGTGGTGAAAAGAAAGTAACGTCCAATCGAATGCCAGATGCAGAAAATTTGTAGTACGTATGCAGCGGCGTGAGTTCGAGTGAGATCTGCTGCATGGCCTCAGGAGATTCAGCAATGCCGAGATAGCCGCGAGGCACAGTGCCCATCCAACGATACAGATGACCATCAATGCGAATGAGGCCGATGAGAGGCTGTGGAGCTTCGGACCAATGTCTGGTCGGCTGATCGGTGAGATGGTCCGCCATTGACCAAATGCTGAAGTAAGGATCGTTCACGACAAGAGGAACAGCGGGCGGCCGATGTTGTTGTGCCGCTGCCGCCTGGAAGACGATAGCGATGCTCAAGACTACTCCAGAAATGCTCTTATACCGCACCATCACCTCGCCTGTTTTCTCCAGATTATTAGGCCATGCTGACATGCCTATCCCGGAACGAGCGGTTCCGTTCCTGTCTTGCCACGCTGAATACTCAGTTTTGTACTCCGCCAGATGCTATGAGGGAAAGGTTACAGGCGCAATAGTGACAGGAGCCCATTTTGAAATAGTTCTGATGCACTAAGGTGAGCTGCGTAATTTAAATTAACGTTGGAGGAGTGTGCCCCCGTTGTGCGATAGGGTTAGAATGTGCGTGCCAGAGGAGCGAGATGGAGCAGCGACAACGAATTCGCACTTTTTTCGTCGATGATCATCAGGTTGTACGAATGGGTCTCAAGACCATGCTGGAGAGCGAGCCTGATATTCAGGTGGTCGGCTGGGCTGCGAGTGTGCGTGAAGCGCTCGATGCGATTGCCAAAATCGACATCGATGTTCTGCTGACCGACCTGCATATGGGGGAGATGGGCGGCGATGCTTTGATTCGAGAGGTGCGTAGGCTGTACCCCTCAGTGCATTGCGCTGTCCTTACGAACTATCACTCCGATGAAGATGTCTTCTGCGCCATCAAAGCTGGGGCGATGGCCTACATCCTGAAGAGCGCTCCGCTCGACCAGGTCATCAAAGCGATTCGTGAGATTCACGAGGGCAATACGGCCTATCCACCGTATATCGCGGAACAACTGGCACTATGTCTGAGCCGCATTCCTCCGAGTGCGCGCGAGGCAGAGATTCTGCAGCTTGTAGCGCAGGGGATGAATAATCTTGAGATCGCTGACAAGCTCTGCATTAGCCGGAACACGGTGAGGAACCACGTGATCAGTCTGCTCGAGAAACTCGGAACGCGCGACAGAACCGAAGCAACTGCTGTAGCGATTCGGCGCGGCCTTGTTCGCGTGAATGAAGACTAGTTGACGAATCGCCTGGGAGGGCCTTGCCACAGTGACCGGACCCACTCTGCCAAACGCGGCCTCAAGCCATAGGACGCACACACAATAATTCTGGTTCCTTCGCCCGGGGTGCTTAGAATCTCCATCTGCGCTCCAATTCTGGAGCAACGGCGCTGCATTCCACGAATCCCAAAGCCATCGGATTGTTGCCCAACCTGAAAGCCGACTCCGTTATCGCGTATTTCCAGTACGACTTCTGCGGGCTCATAGCGAAGCTTCACTTCCATCTCCGACGCATGTGCGTGGCGAAGCATATTGGTAATGGCCTCTCTGCCGATATGAAAGAGCGCGTCGCGGACCTGCGTCGATAGTGGTTGTGGAGTGCCTTCGCGTATAAAATTTAACGGCAACAATGCACCACCGTTGCTGGACAGCATCTCTCGTGTCGAGTGATCGAGAGCTACGAGGAAGTCCTGCCCCCGATCGGCATCCGGATGAAGTGCGGCAATGCATGCACTCGCCTCGCGATGGCTATGCGCAACCATTTCGCATGCACCATGAAGCATCGTCACTGCCTCTGGTTGTTTCGTATTGCCGCTGCGGATCCCGTTGTACAGGCCCTGAAGATGAAAACCGATCCCGGCGAAGCTTTGAGCGAGGGTATCGTGCATCTCGTGTGCCAGCCGCTCGCGCTCGCCCAGAATTGCTGCCATCTTCCAACGCTCGAGGCGCAGATAGAAGTAGACTCCTCCGCAGACCAAAAGGCCTGTAAGGAAGAGAAGACGGATTAACTGTTTTCCGGTCCACCACGGTGGGCCAGCGAGCACCTGCACGTCGTCGATCGCGCGTAGCAGGACTGTGAACGCCGTTCGAGTATCGCTAGACGACGTAGGAACCGCGCAGATGCCGCGGATCAGAAGAGCACTTCCCGCGGCCCAGTTGTCGTAGGCTTGCATTGAAAGACCACCGTGAATAATCGCAGTAAAGGTCTGGGCCGAGTCGTAGAGCCGCAGCGTAATCACGTGGTCGCGACTCTGAGTCTTCGACTCGAGAATTCCGCGTAGCTCCACAAGCGAACCGTCAAAGGCTCCGCTCGCGGCCTGCGTTGATGTGATGGAGACAGGGACCACCAGCGTGCGATCCCACAGGAGACGAATGTTGTCTGCTGCAAGCACGGGCGTGAATCCGTTGACCACTCTCCTGCCGGAGATCTCCACCTCATCGCCTAGGTTCAAATCTGCAGGCTTGTTGTTCTCAACGGCGATACTGCCGCTCGAATCCTGCACATAGAGTGGCGATGTCAACGTAACGACCCCACGGATTGTTACCGTCTCGTCTTTGAGTGGAGGAGTGCGAACGGAATCGATATCGACGATCTGAGACAGATTATGGCTTTGCATGCTGTCCCCGAGTTCGACATTCTGGAGGTTCTGGTAGCTTCGCACCGGAGAGTAGGTGTCTTTGAAGTACGTCTGGCGCATCCGGTCGTAGTCGGCTTCGCGTCCGGGAAATTCCGGCTGCGTGACGAGATCGACATGACCGCGGATCTGCTGCCACGCTGTCTCGTCTGTCTTGGTAACGGACACGTTCCGCCACGCTCCGCCCGTGGCCATCGAGCGAAGCCCGATCTTTCCTCGCCGCAAACAAGGCTGATCGCTCATGGCAGCCCATGATGTCTGCTTCGTTTCGATGTTGGTCGCCTCTGCTCCGATGTAGCATCCGTAGGCGACGATGTGCAGGCGATACCACACGCCTATTTGCACTCCACCTCGCATCGGCACCGGTTGCGCCTCCATCCATCCATGGTCGGCGCGACCGATCACAAGCGCGGAGTCGGCCGAACGCAGACCTACGTAATAGCCGCGATAGGAGTCAACGCCTCGCTCGTCGTCCGTAATGCGAACGATCACTCCGACGTCGCCTTCATGCCCGATCAGCTTCAGGTCAGCGTCGAGTTGATAGTCTGTCCAAGCCTTTGAGCCAGAGATAAGCTTCGCTCCGCGTTCATCGGAGCGGTTATAAACCGCGCCATTCTTGATCTCCCATGATCCTCCCAGAGGCATCCACTCGTTTGCGCTGTTGGAGGCGAAAGAGTCGTGATACGGCAACGAAGCCTTGTTGTGAAACGCAATAGCCAACACAATTGCAGCGCAGCCTACGACACACGTCAGCACGGCAAAGGGAGCAATTCGATTCCGGAACAACGCAGGGGCCTTCACTGCCGCACTCTCCAATCCATGTAGAGCAAATGCTGGATGGACTCGTCATCGATATTTTCTCGCGTAATCAACACCGGTTTCACAAAGGTGTAAGCCGGCACTGGAAGGCCCCGGCGCTCCGCCATGATGGAATCGACGGCAATGTTTCCCATCGAACGCATGTTCTGGGCGACGATCGCATCGATCACTCTTTGGCGCAGAAGAAAAAGAAGATCGAGGTTGAAATCGCAGCCAACGATAAGGATGTGGTCGGAGGAGTGCGTGGTTCGTACCGCTGCGACGGCTCCTCGGGTCGAGGTTGTGCTGAGCGACAAGATCGCCGATAGGTCGGGATGGGCCTGAATTGCCTTTTCGGCGGCCAGCTCCGCCTGCCCAAAGCTGAACGAGCCCTTGAGCCTGTCGACGACCTGGATATCAGGGGCTTCGCGTGACAGTGCGGCTTCAAAGGCGCTCGAGCGATCGGGATTGCCCGACGAGAGAGAATCGATGCCGATGATCAGCACCTTGCCTCGGCCGTGCAGAGCGCTTTCGATACGGTGTGCTGCGAGCCTGCCGGCCTCTTCTTCGTCGTTGAGCACGAAGGAGAGCCGCTTCTCAGGCTTCAAAGACAGCTGATTGCTGAGAATGACGACAGACATTCCTGCCACAAGCGAACGCTGCACGACTGTGTTGAGCGCGAAGGGATTACTTGGGCTCAGAATGAGACCAAGATTGCCGTCACTGATTGCACGCTCGGCCAGAACGACCTGTTGTTCGACATCTCCCTCTTCGGTGGGACCATTCCAGTAGACGCTGACTTTGTGTCGTGCAGCGGCCTCGTTGACGCCGACATGTTCCGTAACCCACATATACTCCGACGCCTGGCGCGGAATAACGCTGATGACGCGGTTCGAAGAAAATCGATGGCATCCGACGCAGCAGAATAATCCAAGAATTCCGACCGTATATGCGCGTCGCTTAAGTGAGTGCATGAATCTTCACGAGATTCGAAGTATTCCCCTGCGGACGGGAATCATGCTTCGTTCCATTCAGAGCTTGATGAATAGCACAACACAAAGGGCTCAGGCAAAAGACGTGAACAAAGGCGCCGAATAGTGCTGGTGCACTATCTGAAATTGAACAGGGCGCACCATTGACTGCCGCTTCTCACCAACCATACCATGCTCTCGCGTCCCAAAACTCCTTGCGATCGTCCAAACTTTCTCGATGCAATTGTCGGAGGCCATACCGTGCAATTCAATAAACGACTGCTTGCAAAGTCTGCCATTCTCTGCGCAACATTCTTCTTCTTTTCCCCTGTTTACTCGCATGCACAATTGAATCAGGGCAGCCTGGCTGGACATATCGTAGATTCCTCTGGAGCCGCGGTAGCACACGCACAGATCTCCGCCCGTGAGGTCGACACTGGGGTCACCGCCACTGGAGAATCCACCGACATCGGCGAATTTCGGTTTCCCGCTCTACCCATCGGAACCTACGACATATCGGTTTCGATGCCCGGATTCAAGACGGCGCGCTTTTCGAAAGTTCTGATCCAATTGAACTCTCTCTCTACTCTGGAGGTTGCGTTGCAAGTGGGTGGTGCGACTGACTCCGTGACAGTGGATGCCTCTGCACCGTCGCTACAGACTGAGTCGTCGGAGATTGGCGGCGTCATCACCACAAGACAGGTAACCGACCTGCCGCTCGCACTCGGCGGCGTTGGCGCGCTTCGCTCGCCCGAAGCGTTCATCTTCCTGCAACCGGGCACTGTCGGCCCCGGCACACAAACAAGCGCCAGTGGAGGTAATGGTATCCGCCAGATTAAGATTGGTGGAGCACAGAATCAAGGTGCGGCCATTCTGCTAGACGGTCTTGACCAGATCCGCTCCGAGAACGCCTCTTTCTATGATGAGGAAGCTCCGTCGGTCGAAGCCATCGCCGAGTTCAAGCTCATCATGGCGACTCCAGCCGCAGAGTTCGGCCGGACGACTGGCGGCGTAGAGAGTTTCGTAACAAAATCAGGTACAAATGCTTACCACGGCACGCTTTACGATATTTTCCGCAACGACGATCTTGATGCGAACACCTACTTCAACAAGGGGCATCGCGCAACCTGCCTGCAGAGTGCAACCACACCCGCCGCCACCAGTTCCTGCAATGCGCTCTACACCCGCCCGTCAGACAAACAGAATGACTATGGAGTCAATCTTGGCGGCCCAGTCACGATTCCACACCTGTATCAAGGCCACAATCGCACCTTCTTCTTCTTTTCGTGGGAGCAGTTCATCCAAAGTGCGGGAAGTTCGACTACGTCCACCGTTCCCACGACGGCGATGCGTAACGGCGATTTTTCGGCGTTGCTGACAACAACCGTTCTTGGAACGAATCCATGCGACGGCACGCCGATTCATAGCGGCCAGATCTACGACCCCAACACTGAGAAGACAGTCAACGGCGTCGTATGCCGTACAGCCTTCAAGGGCAATTTGATTCCCACAAGCCGTATCACAACAGTGGGAAAGAACTATCTCAACTACTACCCTCTGCCGACGGCCTCGGGAATATTCAACAACTACACCATTAACAGTCCCTATCCGATCAACAATGCGGTCTACACCTTCCGCATCGATCACTCGATCTCCAACAACAACAAGCTGTTCGGTATGTGGAGCCACCGCATGAACGCCAGTCAGAAGGCATCCCGAACACTACCTGATCCGGTCGATCCCAATCAGTGGCATCAGTACTTCACCACCGACTTCTTACGATTGGGCCTGACAACGACTTTCAAGGGAAGCATGGTCAATCAGGCGCTGGTCGGCTACAACAGGACTGACGCGAGAAACTTCAACATCGCGACTCTGGGCAACACGAACTACTCGCAGCTGCTCGGCATCGCTAATGTAAACTCCACCAATTTTCCGATTACCACCGTCGGCGAGTCGATCCCGCAGCTCTCCAACGGAGATAACAATGAAAAATTCGATAATGGCATCCGCCTGGCCGACTCACTCTCGATTCAAAAAGGTCGTCATAGTTTGAAGTTCGGTGCGGACTATCGCTACCAGCAGTTCTCGCCCTACGACGGAACGAGCCTGACGATGGCCTTTGCGCGGGCCCAGACCGCCGGCGACTCCGTCTCATCGATCGCCACCAACAGCGGCAACGGCTTCGCCAGCTTGCTGCTTGGCAAGGCATCGAGCGCCTCACAGACCGTCTATGCAGGCCAGCCGCGATGGCTCTCTGCTTACTGGGCTATCTACGCACAGGATGACTTCAAGATCCGATCGGACCTAACCCTAAATCTCGGCCTGCGTTATTCAGTTGACCTGCCACGCTCCGAGGCTCACAAGCTGACGTCGAACTTCGAGACAAATGTGGCTGACCCAGCCTCTGGATTAATGGGTGGCCTCGTCTTCGGCACAAACTGCAACTGCAACACGAAGTGGCTCAACGGCTGGTACAAGGGCTTCGAGCCGCGGATCGGGTTCGCGTACACGCCACCCGGCTCGAACGGAAAGGCCGTCCTTCGTGGCGGTTACGCCATCGAGTACGCGCCGCTCTTTTACGCGGACGGCGGCGTCAATATGGGATCCGGCTACTACTCCAATCCCAGTTTCTCCAGTGTTAACAGCTATACAGCGGCGTTCGATGCAAACAGCGGATTTCCTGCCTTTGCGGCGCCTCCTATCCTCAACCCCAGCTTTTTCGAGGGGACCACAGTCGCGAATAACTACGTTCGGGGCAGTATGAATCGGCCGGGAATGACGCAGCAATATACCCTGCAGTTGCAATATCAACTAGCACCCGACCTTATCTGGACTATGGGTTACGATGGCGAGCGCGGAACATTTCTGCGCTCCAACATCGAAAACATTAACAATATTCCGAAGAGCGCTTTTGCACTGGGCAATAACCTGAGCAGTACGCTCGCGGCCAACACCGCTGGTGTCACGTCGCCGTTCCCAAGCTTCTATACCCTGTACGGAAGCAGCGTACAAACTGCGCAGGCGCTCCGACCGTATCCGCAGTACAAACAAATTCAAACCGGTTGCTGCCTGCAGAATGATGGTCAATCTTCCTACAATGCCCTACTCATGTCGTTGCAGCGCCGATTCCGCAATGGTTTAAATCTGCAGGCGTCTTATACCTGGTCAAAAAGTATCACCGATGCCGACAGTTTTGTACTGAACACGACCAGTCTGAGCAACATCCAAGACCCGACTAACCTGAAGGGCGAGAAGTCGCTCAGCACACAGGACCTCCCGCAAGTCTTTGTCACCAGCTTCATCTACCAGCTACCTTTCGGAAAGAACCAACGCTTTTTGAACGGCGGTGCAGCCAGCTGGATCCTCGGCGGATGGCAGGCCGGCGCTATTCTTCGCTATCAGTCGGGCACCCCGATCTCCTTTGGTTGCGCTCCCACGATTCCGGGGTGGGACAATTGCGTTCGCTTCAACCAAAAGGCCGGAAGCAGCCTTGCGAGTGCTGCCTCCAAGGCGGGGACGGTGAACCCGTTCATCGTAGCGAGTTCTGGAGCGGATCCGAACCTGAACAGCATCTTCAACCTGAACACGACTCGCGATCCGGTGAACGGCGCATTTGTCGATCCAAATGGCGCGCGAAACGGCGGAGCCTACCAGTTCGGAACTATGCCCCGCGTCGAAGGAGCGACCCGACTCAATCCTTACTACAACGAAGATATAAGCATCATCAAAGAGACAACGATCAAGGAATACATGAGATTTCAGATAAAGGTAGAACTGCTGAATGCATTCAATCGTCACGCGTGGGCGCTGCCCGATGTCACTCCGACTGACAACCTCTTCGGTGTGCCGACAAACACCCTGACGACCCCGCGCAATGTACAACTGACCGCCAGAATAAATTTTTGACGGGGCGTCTCAAAGCGGTCGCCAAAGCGTGATCATGTTTCGTAGATCGGATCGTCGTTTTTATCGTCGCAAGGGAGGTTGGGCCTGATTGGGATGAAAGCAATTGCAATTGGAATCCTGATGGTTAGCTTTGGGACGACGGCGCGGGCAACGGTAACCAAAGCAAACTTTGGTACAGTGCCCGACGGCCATGTCGTCGAGGTCTATACGCTGACCACCGGGCAGGTTGTAGCACGAGTGATCACCTACGGAGCCAAGATTATCAGCGTTCGCGCGCCGGACCGAAATGGAAGAGCAGCAGACGTCGTTTTAGGTTACGACACGCTGCCGGAGTGGCTGGCGGACGGGAAGACACACTTCGGTGCAGTCGTCGGGCGATACGGAAACCGTATCGCCAAAGGCGTCTTCAGTCTCAACGGGCATACCTATCAAATTCCAGTTAACAACAACGGCAATGCGCTTCATGGAGGAACGGACGGATTCGACAAGAAGTTCTGGAATGCGAGGCTGGTGCCTGACGGCGTCGAGATGACGCTCATCAGTCCAGACGGTGACATGGGGTTTCCAGGAACTCTTACCGCAAAGGTGACCTATACGCTCGTCAAAAACAACCTGACCATCCACTATGAGGAGACGAGCGACAAGCCTACGATCGTGAATCTTACGAATCACACGTACTTCAATCTAGTGGGTGACGAGAAGGAGGAGGTGCTTGGGCATGTCCTCACGCTTCATGCGCAGACCTTCACGCCGACAGATCATACATTGATTCCCACCGGCGAGATTCGCAACTTACAGGGTACGCCGATGGACTTCCGCACTCCTCATGCAATCGGCGAGCGCATTGATAGTGACTATGAGCAGATAAAGTTAGCACACGGCTATGACCACAACTGGGTTCTTGACGGAAAGGCCGGAACTTTGCGTCAAGTAGCGATCGTCTCTGAGCCAAAGAGCGGCAGGACATTAACCGTGATGACGACAGAGCCGGGAGTGCAGTTCTACTCAGGGAATTCTCTGGACGGAACCTTCACCGGACGTCATGGAAAGCGGTACACGAAGCACATGGGATTTTGCCTGGAGACGCAACACTATCCGGACTCACCGAATCATCCAAACTTCCCATCCACGGTTCTTCGTCCTGGTCAGATCCGATCGTCCACAACGGTATTTCAGTTCGGGGTCGCCTCGTGAAGAATACGCCGACGGCTCGAAGAACAACGTACTTCTCGACAGTACCGCATTCGCATACGGATGACGCAACCCGGGAGATCGCATTATGTTGACTCGCCGCAAACTTATCGGCAACACGATGAAGATCTCGGCTGGCTGGGCATTCGGCCGCAATGCCGTCAGCTCCGCTGATGCAACTCCTTCGCTCAAGCTGAAGCTAAGCAAGACTCCTCCCGTTTCCGTTCCACCGAACTTTACCGGCCTTGGCTACGAGATGTCTTCTGTCGCGCCTCTCGGTCTGTTAAGCGCAACCAACCATCGTTATGTTGAGCTGATCAAAGGACTCGGACCAGAAGGAGTAATTCGAGTGGGCGGCATTGTTGCGAACTACACCAAGTACGAGCCCAGTGGCACCATAGCGGCTGACAGGCAGAACACTGTCATCACACGTGCTAGCCTCGATCAGTTCGCCGCGTTCCTCAAAAAGATAGGGTGGACGACGATCTGGAGCGTCAACTTCGCACAGGGCACCATTCAGGAGGCCGTAGACGAGGCGCGTGCGGTTTCCTCTGTACTAGGGTCACGACTGTTGGCTCTTGAAATCGGAAACGAGATTGAAAACTACTACCGTGGCCAGAAGCCATTTCGTAAGGCGCCGTACGACTATGAGACCTACCGCAAGGAGTACAACGAGTGGCGCGATGCGATTCTGAAGGCGGTACCCGGTATCAGTTTCGCGGCTCCGGACACCGCCACTTCGGTTGAGTGGCTGGAACGCATGGCCGCGGATGCTAAGGGCGATGTACAACTGCTCACGACGCACTATTACCGCAACGGCCAGACTCGCGGTAGCGCCGAGCAGTTGCTCTTCCCGGATCCGCACTTGAAGGACGTCCTCATTCGTCTGCGGACCGCCTCGGAACAGAGCAAAATTCCCTGGCGCATGTGTGAGACGAACTCGTTCTCCGGTGGCGGTCTTCCCGGCGTCAGCAATACCTTTATCGGCGCTCTGTGGACGCTGGATTTCATGCTTCTGCTGGCGCAGTATGGGTGTGCGGGCGTCAACATTGAAACCGGTGTCAATCAGCTCGGTTTCATCAGCTCTTACTCTCCCATCCAGGACGACACCAAGGGTGTCAACTCCGCCGGCGTTCCCTACTACGGAATGCTCGCGTTTGCGACGGCAATGGCCGGCTGCCATCAGGTTCTGCCGCTCGACTTCGATGCGCAGGGCGTCAACCTAACCGCCTACGCTCTTGGAGACGGCGGCAGGCCTCGCAGCGTCGTTGTCATTAATAGAGACAGCGCGCTAGATGCGCATCTCTCTCTCGCAGAACTCGGGACAAGCGCCGTAACTGCTCTGCGAATGACGGCGCCATCGTCGGACAACAAGACAGATGTGACCTTCGGAGGCGCTGCAGTCGCGCCGGACGGACGATGGAAGGCAAAGACCCAGGAGCGCATTCGTGACGGAACTGTAACCATTCCGAAGATGAGCGCCGTAGTTCTCCGTTTCCATTAATCGCCATTTACATGCATCGAATAAGGGGTTTCCGATGAGAGTCACTCTTGCCGGTCTGTTGCTTGTTTCTTCCTCAGCCTACGTATACGGCGCGCGGATTACCTCAGATCTATCCGGAGTCAAGTCCGGACCCATTGCAGTCGCAACTTCGACGGAATCGGTCAAGGTATCGTGGAGCGACGCAGCGAATCATCAATGGCAGACGATATTCTCCCTCGATTCCATCCAGCCTCTGATCACCTCGATCTCTGTCGACGGACATACCATCGTCGACCGTGCACGACCCTACTACCGCTGCACAACCGGCAAACGCGCTGGAGGCTGGGATGCATTCTTCGACTTCCCACCTGCAAACCAGGCGGGAACTCGCCAATTCATACAGGAGTTTCATCCCGCGCATGTCGTAGCAAAGACCATTGGAAATCGGGTGGAAGTGAGCTTCGACGGCATGAAGGTGGGTATCTTCACCGGTTCGCTCAGGTATACGTTTTATCCCGGCACTCCGCTGATCCAGCAAGCTGCCATCCTCAGCACTCAGGAACCCGACACGGCCTATTACTACGATGCAGGTCTGGAGATGACAGCCGACCAGGACAATCGCGCGGGGAAAAATATGGCATCGAAGATCTCCTACTTCGATCTCGATGGCAAGTTTCAGGAGATGACACCTCCGTACGACTCTGATCGCCGCTCGCTTGCGGCGCACTATCGTACGATCGCAGCGAAGATGGGCGCGGGCAGCATCGCTGTCTTCCCTCCGCCGCATCGCTACTTCTTCGCGCGCGACTACACAACCAATCAGGGTTATCTGTGGTACAGCTCATGGCGTGGCCGGGTCGGGCTGGGCGTTCATCAGTATCCAGACGACGACACGACCATCGACCCATGGATGAACGCGCCACCGGCGACGGAGCAGGAGATGTCGTTATTCCTCCTGCCAGGTGCAGGTGACTCACGAGCTACGCTGGAAAAAGTCCTCACTTTCACCCACAACGATCGCTACGTTCATCTGGATGGCTTCGTCACCTTCGAGCCTCATTGGCATCTCGCCTACACTGTGCAGGCGATGGAGAAGGGTCTTGACTGGGTGCCGCCGTTCAAGCCAGCCATGCAAAATGTAGGGATCGACTCGGCAATGATCATGGACTTCCACGGAGATGGGCACCCTGCCGATCTGACCGGGATTCGGCCCCATGAGCTTGATCAGTATTACAAGGCCTGCCGCGCACAATCCGATAGCCACTTTCTTTTAATTCCCTCGGAAGAAGCGGACATCTATCTCGGCGGCCACTGGGGGCTGGTCTTTCCTCATCCCGTGTATTGGTATCAGGATCGCAAGCCCAACGAGTCGTTTGAAGCCGCCGATCCAAAGTACGGTAAGGTCTATCGGGTTCATGACGCCGATGAGATGTGGAAGATGATTAAACTCGAAGACGGTGTGGTCTACGAGACTCATCCGCGAACCAAAGGATCAACCGGATATCCGGACAAAATTCTGAACACGCACTATTTCACAGACAGCAGCTACATAGGCACGGGTTGGAAAGCCATGCCGTCTGATTTGTCTTCTCCACGGTTGGGAGAGAGGGCCTTTAAGACGGTCGATGACTTGAATAATCTCGGTCTGCACAAGCTCATGATTGGGGAAGTGGACGTCTTCCAAATCAGTCTTGCTGATGAGCTATACGCCCACATGAATATTAACTATCTCCGTATGCCCGAGTTGCCGTCCTTCGATCACTACGACCGCATTTTGAAATCGGTTGAAAAGGGAGACGGCTTCATAACCACCGGAGAAATTCTTCTACCTTCGGCATCGATGTCGCCAGAGGGAGATCACAGTATTCAAGTCAAAACCAAAATATCTTCCACTTTTCCGCTCCGAATCGCCGAGGTTGTCTGGGGTGACGGCAAAAACACTCATCACCAAATCATCGATCTGCAATCAACCCCTGCATTCGACGATCATGAATATTCATGGGTATTCGAGACGCCCGGCTGGACATGGGCGCGCTTCGCTGTATGGGACATTGCTGGTGACGGCGCCTTCACCAATCCAATTTGGCATGATCGCATGTAAGGATTAACCCATTGATTCGACTTCTCACTTGTTACCCACCAAATGACTCGATGCCTTTGCTGCTAGTGCAGGTGTCTGTGGGCTGTCGCACAAGCGAATTGGTATCGCTGTACGATTCGATTTCACTGTCAGTCGACTTCGACTACTCCGAGCTCCGCGAACACGCTCTTCTCGCCCCGCACGTCCTCGATGGTAATGCATGGTCGGGGGAATCAGTCTCGTCTTATCCTTCTGACCATCCCGACACCCTAAACAGAGGTTCCAGCCATCACGTAATATCCTCACCGTGTCTGTTCGAAATTGGCCAACTCCCGGAGAAGAGCGCGTTCTGGCAAGCAACAATCACATCGGCCGTCGCGTTAAATTTGAACCCTTGCTGGTTGCCGTTCGTGCCGCGTTGTCAATTGCGTGCGCCAGCGTGGGTCCATCTATGGGTCCATTACGGGTCCAATAAGCGTTGCGCCGGGTTGTTTCCCGCTCTCTAACGTATTGATGGGTTTCGCTAAGTTGTTCAGATTGCATCGATTGTATTCAGCACACTCATGCGGATGAAGCAGATCCGGCTCACTGTCTGGCTTCATTTGTCTGACGCAACCGCCTTTGTTTCAATTGGTTGCGGACGGACCTGTCAAAAGCAGGCACGGATCGGCAGATAGAGCAAGGGGGATTCAGCAATGAAATTACGCTTGTCCCTAAGGGGTATCTGAACGCCTGCGGACTCCTTTCACCTGCGCGGCATGTCACACCCAGCGAGAGGTCGTACGGTTGTATCGTCTCTGTCGTCACCGTTGCCTGTTGCTGCGACCGGAGTTCGGTCGCGGAGCGCTGGATGTGGCAATCGAGACCGCTTTTCATTCAAGTGGCAAGATTGGTTGTATTCAGTGGCAACATTCCACTGCAACCAGCAATCACCGTAGCAGGCTCCCGAGAACGACGCGGACAAGTTCAGGATCAACGTCGGCATCCACCCAGACAAACGCTCAACTTGGAATCTCAATGTGGATCGATTCCGACGCAGGTGGGACCGTCACCACCCCGGACGGAAACGTCGCCGGATGCATCGATGTGATATGTTAGTTATGGTTTTTTGGCGCTAACACGATGAGCTATTCGCAGGAATCACAAGGCTTAGCAGGCGAAGCATATCTCCTTGTCAGAGAAAGAATTCTCCGGGGAGAACTCGCACTCGGTCAGGTAATCTCGCGCCGCAAGCTGGCCGCTGAACTTGGCATGAGCTTTCTCCCCGTATCCGAAGCTCTTCTCCGACTTGAAAATGAAGGTCTCCTCGAGAGCCGCCCTCGAGCGGGCACGCGGGTTCGCATGCCGACGCGCGAAGACGTCGAAGGCCAATACATTGTCCGTGAAGCGCTTGAAGTGAAGTCCGCAATGCTTTTTGCGGAAGTTGCAACTCCCGCCGAACGGGCTGAGTTGATCAAGATGGCGGCCCGTGTTGACAGCCTTTCGTTTAACCCCGGCTCTAACCGCGTCATCTATCTTTCGCTCCACGAGAAGCTGCACTGGCGCATAGCCGAATGCACGCGGTGCAAGCCGCTGTGTGATGCCCTGAAGCATACCTCCGCGCTCGCTTCCACATGGCTTTGCATGGCGAACGTCACCCCGCAGTCCATTCCGAACGTCCATCAGAACCTGCTCAAGGTCTTAGCCGAGGGCGAGCCATTGGCGGCCGGCGAAGCGATGCGCCTGCATATCCAGCGCAGGCGCGATAAGACGCTCGCGAGCCTGCAGCCCTATTTTGAGATGCGCGGCAAATTCGTCGACACCTTCTCACGTACTCCAAAAAAGCAGATCTCGGTCAAGGAACTGATCGTCGATCAGACCCTAGACGAAAACGGCCTGGCTTTGAGCTAAATCTGTTGTTGGTTGGGATCGACCGGCCTTTTATTCCTACAGATATCCGGCAGATTCGACGGCCTAAACGGCGGTCTAGAGGACCAATATCTTCCGAGAACTGGCCGCAACTGATTCATAAGATTCTGAAGCTCGCCTGCTGCGACAGTTGTGTGGTCAGATCCAAAATGTAGCAAACCTTTTAAAATCAGAAAGATATCCTATATCTTCAGCGGGCTCGCAGGTTGTGATAGACAATATGCGCAGAACTGATATGCTAGTTTTACTTTTTCAGCTGAAGCATGGGAGTGCTATGGAAAATGTGTGGCGCATAGCCAGTCTGCTGATGTTCGTTCTCTTTCCGATGCTGCCGGCCGCAGCCCAGGTCGATGCTAAGATCACACCCCCGAAAGAGTTTTTCGGCTTTAACATCGGCGACGACTACTCCCTGGTCACCTATACCCAGTTTGAGGGGTACATGAAGAAACTGGCCACTGAGTCGAACCGCATGAAGCTCGTCGACATCGGCCTTACAGGCGAAGGCCGCCACCAGTACATGGTGGTCCTCACTTCTCCTGAGAACCAGAAGAACCTCGAGCATTATCGACAGATCTCGAAGAGACTCGGAATGGCTGAAGGTCTCACCGACGACGAAGCGCACAAACTGGCGCATGAGGGCAAGGCCGTCATCTTCATGGACTTCGGTATACACGCCAACGAGACGGTCGGCGCACAGTCTATCAACGAACTCGTCTACCAGATGATTAGCCGAAGCGATGACGAGACCATGCGGTTCCTTAGCGACGACATTATGCTTCTCTGCTTTGCTAATCCCGATGGGGAAGAACTCGTGTCCACGTGGTACATGCGCGACCCCGATCCTACCAAGCGCAGTCTCGAGGGGCTGCCACGGCTCTTCAATAAGTACATTGGCCACGACAACGCCCGCGATATGTTCATGTCGAATACATCGGAGAGCGCCAACATGAATAAAGTCCTATTCATCGATTGGCTGCCACAGATTACCCATACACATCACCAGACTGGCCCGGCCGGTGCCGTCGTTTTCATGCCACCTTTCCGCGACCCATTCAACTATGGCTTCGACCCGCTGGTCCCCGTTGGGGTCGATCTGGTGGGTGCGGCCATGCATAGTCGTCTGATCGCGCACGGCATGCCAGGTTCCGCGATGAAGGGAGCATCGAACTACTCCACATGGTGGAACGGCGGCATGCGTACTATCAGCTACTTTCACAACTCGATTGGACTTCTCACGGAGATCATCGGCAATCCTACACCGATGGAAATTCCTCTTATCCTGAAGCGCCAGTTGCCGAGTGGTGATGAGCCTATGCCGATCGCTCCGCAACTCTGGCACTATCGGCGTTCGATCGATTACGAGATGGAATATAGCCGTGCCGTCTTCGACGTAGCCTCGCGCTATCGGGAGACGTTGCTCTACGACATGTATGTCATGGGGCAGCGCCAGATAAAGAAGGGAAGCTCCGATAGTTGGACCATCACACCTGCGCGCATTGCAGCGACGGAAGAAGCGGCCGATGCGATGGCCGAAGGCAAGGTCTCTGCGGCGCCGATCTCAGGCAGCGGCCCCGATCCTGTAAAGGTCGTCCCGGCGTCGCTCTACAAGACGGTGCTGCACAGCCCCGAGACCCGCGTGCCACGTGCCTACATCATGACGGCCAATCAGGCGGACTTTCCGACTGCAACCAAGTTCATCAATGTGCTGCTGAAGAACGGCATCGAAGTCTACCAAGCCAGCGCACCGTTTGATGCCGGCGGCAAGACATATCCGGCAAACACCTACGTCGTGAAGACAGCGCAGGCCTCGCTGCCGTTCGTACTCGATATGTTTGAGCCGCAGGACCACCCGAACGATTTCAAGTTCCCCGGCGGCCCGCCGATTCCACCGTACGACATAGCTGGATGGACGTTGGTCTATCAGATGGGTGTGCAATGTGACCGCTCTATGGACGATGTCAAGGGACCGCTTACCCTTCTCAAAGAGGTGATGCAGACACCGGTCCCCTCTTCGATCGTCGGTCCTGCAAGCCCGGCTGGGTATCTCATCAGCCATCGCATCAATGACTCCTTCATCCTGATCAACCGCTTGCTCAAGAGCCAGGCCGAAGTGTACTGGCTCAAGGGCGAGGTCTCCGCCGACGGCGAAGACTTGGGCACTGGGGCTCTTTGGATACCGGCTTCACCTGTTGCCCGCGGTGTGCTCGAGCGTGGAGCGAAGGACCTCGGAGTCAAGGTACATGCGGTCGCAGCGGCGCCTACGGGCGATGCGATGAAACTCAAACCGATTCGTGTTGGCCTCTACGACCAGTACGGCGGCATCATTCCGGCCGGCTGGATGCGCTGGCTGCTTGAGATCTTCGAATTTCCGGTCGAGATCGTTCGTCCGCAGACTCTCGATGCGGGCGATCTCAAGTCGAAGTACGACGTGCTGATCTTTACAGATGGATCGGCGCGCTTTGCGACTGCGGGAGGCCGAGGCCGTGCCTCGATGCAACCGGAAGCGGATACAATCCCCGAGCAGTACCGTAGCTGGCTCGGCACCATCACGCGCGAGAAGACGATTCCCGAGTTGAAGAAATTCGTCAGTGCCGGTGGCTCGATCATCACCATTGGAAGCGGGACCAGTATCGCCCCCTTGCTTGGCGTTCCTATCACCAGTGCTCTCGTTGAGATGGGAGCGAACGGCAAGCCACGACCCCTGCCACAGGAGAAGTTTTACGTCCCTGGCTCCATCCTTCGCATGAACGTCAACACGAGTGATCCGCTCGCCTTCGGCTTGCCTGCGCAGGTCGATGTCGACTTCGACAGTAGCCCGGCCTTCCGCATTGCTCCCGGTATCAACGACGCGAAGACATCAGTGGTCGGTTGGTACTCCGGCCCGAAGGTCCTGCGTAGCGGCTGGGCCTGGGGACAGCAGTATCTTGACGGTTCGACCGCTATTCTCGATGACTCCATAGGCGCAGGAAAGGTCTTCGTGTTTGGCCCAGAAATCGCATTTCGCGGTCAGGCACACGGGACCTACAAGTTCCTGTTTAATAGCCTTTACCTCGGCTCCGCATCAACGGCTCCACTCAACTAGAAATCCCGCGATACGGAGAATTAAATGGCTGCAAAAACAATTTCGGAGAAGGTCCTCTCTCTGAAGTCTAACCAGGATGTTCGGCAGGGCGAGGTCGTCGTCTGTGAAGTGGACGGCGTCATCGGTACCGACGCGTCGACGCCCATGGCGCTCGACTACTTCGACGCCATGGGTGGCCAAGCCGTTTACAAACCGCAGAACGTCTTCTTCGCGCTCGATCACTACGCTCCTGCGCCGAGCCAGAAGGTCACCGAACTCCACCGGCGCATGCGTGAGTTCGCCACACAGCACAACATCCGTGTCTGGGAGATCGGGCAGGGAATCGGACATCAGTTGATTGTCGAGTCCGGCCACGTGATTCCAGGTACGCTCGTCGTCGGCGCAGACAGCCACACCGTTACTTGCGGTGCCCTCAACTCGTTCGCCACGGGCATTGGCTCGTCTGACCTTGCGGCCGTACTCATCTCCGGCAAAATCTGGCTGCGCGTGCCTGAGTCGATCAAGGTCACGCTCACAGGCCGACTAGCGCCGGGGGTCTTCCCCAAAGACATTGCGCTCGCTCTCGCGCTGGAGCTTGGTGCCGATGGAGCGAACTATCAGGCGATCGAGTTTGGCGGCCCGGCTTTGCCGACACTCGCGCTCGAAGATCGTCTGGTGCTCTCCAATTTCGTTGTGGAGATGGGCGCGAAGAATGGGATCTTCCCGGCAGACGATCGCACTTTTGAGTATCTAGGCCGAACCTACAACTCCGTCGCAGCGGACCCTGGCGCTACCTATGTCCGCGAAATCGTGATAGACCTTGATCACTTACAGCCACAGATCGCGATGCCTTCGCGTGTGGACAACGTCACAAACATCGCAACCGCAACTGGCACCCCTGTAGGGATGGTCTATCTCGGCACCTGCACTGGCGGCCGCGTGCGCGACTTTCATCAGGCGCTCGATGTTCTCAGAGCAGGCGGTGGCCCCGCTCCCGGCGTGCAACTCGTCGTCACACCGGCGTCTACCAGCGTGATGCAAGTGCTTACCTCCGATGGCTCACTTGGCGAATTCCTTCGGATGGGCGCCGTCGTAGTGACGCCGGGCTGCGGCTCATGCTGTGGGACCTGTGGTGCAATTCCCGGCGATGGCATCAATGTCATCTCTACTGCGAATAGAAACTTCAAAGGCCGCATGGGCAATGGCAATGCGGCAATCTATCTCGCGTCGCCGGCGAGCTGCGCCGCTGCAGCTGTAAGCGGTCAGATCATCGATCCGCGCGATATCGGCGCGGCAAACACCACGCCGCCGAAGACAGTAATGGAGGAGAAACAATGAACGGCCGCGCCCGGGTCTTCGGAGACGACATCAACACCGACTACATCATCACCTCTCGGCGAAAACGCGAGAGCATCGCGCCGGAGTATCTTCGCGACTATCTCTTTGAGGAACTCGATCCCGGTTTCGCGTCGACACTACTGCCTACCGACTTCCTCGTGGCCGGCAAGAACTTCGGATGCGGCTCGGCGATGGAGGTCGCCGTAACGGCGGTCGTCGGCGCAGGCATACGGGCCGTCATCGCGTCGACTTTTTCGCGCACGTACTACCGTAACGCCGTTAATAACGGACTCATTCCCATCCTTTGCGACACTTCATCGATCCACGAAAGCGACATTCTCGAGATCGACTGGGCGAGCAAAGCAGAGGTCCGTAATCTCACGCAAGGTTCGGTGCTTCGAGCCGAACCCATCGACGGCATCATGCAGAACATTCTAGCCGCAGGAGGCCTCGTGCCCTATTTTCGCCTTCATGGAGGCTTCCAGCTGTGAAGCCTGTGCCCCGGCCTCCAAATCATTACCGTCTGCGCCTTCCCGGCCCGGTCGCTGTGCCCTCGCGTGTGTTGCAGGCGATAGCGGCGCCTGTGCTCAATCATCGCGGGCCTGAGTTCCGCGGCATCGTTGCCGCAGTGCAGGAGCGCATCCAGCCGGTCCTTGGAACAGCAAATCCCGTGATGTTCTTCGCGAGCTCGGGCACCGGTGGCATGGAAGCCAGCCTCGTCAACATCGGCGCGCCTGGCGAGTCGGTCCTCGTCTGTATCAATGGACAGTTCGGCACGCGCTTTGCATCGATTGGGAAGTCGTTGGGTCTCCAGGTCGATGAGCTCGAGTTCGAGTGGGGTACTGCGATTCGCCCGGAGCCTGTTGCGGAGCGCCTTCGCGAGAAGACCTATCGCGCCGTCATCCTTGTGCACAACGAAAGCTCAACAGGCATCATTGCGGACATCGAAGCGATCGGCAAAGTGGTGCGCGAAACACCATCGCTGTTCATCGTCGACTCTGTCAGCGGCCTTGGAGGTATTCCAATGCGGCAGGACGAGTGGGGGGTCGACGTCCTGGTGTCCGCTTCGCAAAAGGCGCTCATGTGTCCCCCGGGGCTTGCCATCCTGAGCGCAAGTGCGAAGGCCCGAGAAGTCATTCAGCGCGACGATCGATTTCCTCGCTTCTACTGGGACTTTCGTGATGTGCTCACGTCTATGGAAGCAAACGAAACACCCTTCACCGCACCAGTTTCGCTTATGGCGGGTTTGTTAGCGTCGCTCGAGCTGATGCACGAAGAAGGACTCCCCGAAGTGTTGAAGCGACATCACGAGTTGGCCTCTGCCTTTCGTTGCGGCGCCGTCGCGCTTGGTTTCCGCATATACGGCCAGGCAGACTCGCTCTCAGATACCGTCGTCGCGCTCCAGGTCCCTGAAGGTATCAATGGCGGCGACATCGTTCGCCGTCTCTACCAGGAGCACTACACTGTCATCGCAGGTTCACGTAACAAGCTCAGCGGCCAGGTCATTCGCATCGGCACGATGGGAGACTTCAACTTAAACGATGTACTCATAGACCTCGCGTATCTCGAGGAAGCCCTTCAGCACCTCGGAGAAAAAGTCCAACCGGGTGCGGCCATTGCCGCCGCACTTTCGTCAATAAAGAAAGGGAAAATCTAATGGCTGGTAAACCAGGCTTCCGTGTCGTCTCATCGTGGACGCGTCCTGACCCTTCAGTTCTCACCACCTTCGATGGCGCATCGAGCGCCCAGGTCGCCGACTCCATGTCTCGCATGGGTGCAATGGACGGGGAGATACGGCCCATCTGGAACTCGCCTCGGGTCATCGGCCCTGCGGTTACGGTGTGGTGCCACTCGGGCGACAATCTCATGCTGCACAAGGGAATCTCATTAGCGCAATCCGGTGACATCATCGTCGTCAACACACAAGGCAACCTGGTCAACTCGCCGTTCGGTGAGCTGCTGGCTACTTCTGCTGTCAGTAAAGGTATCTGCGCCGTCATCGTCGACGGCTCCGTCCGCGACGCCGACGGGCTCAAGGCGCTTGGTCTTCCCGTCTATTCGCGGAGGATCTCTCCGAGCGGCTGCAACAAAGACGGCGGAGGAGAAGCGGGTACGCCGATCGCCTGTGGTGGCGTCGTCGTACGTTCCGGCGACATCGTTCTGGCCGACGCCGACGGTGTCACCGTTATTCCTCTTGCCGACGCTGAAACAGTCGCAGGCCTGGCCAAAGCGCAGGTGAAGCGTGAAGAAGACCGAATGGTTGAGATCGCTAAAGGAGTGATGACAAGACCGGAGATCGATGAGTATCTCCGCCGCATGAAGGTCATCGACTAACACCGTCAACGCAGGACCGCCGTCCATGCACCATCGTCTTTAACGCCGAGGAAACGCATGAAGCTGCACAACAAGGTCCTCATCAGTCTGGCAGCAGGGGCGATCGTCGGCGTCGCAGGGCACCACTTCGGCTCGCCGACGTTGACGCTGGCTTTCACGTGGATGGGTGCCTACGGACGGATCTTTATCCGACTCATCAGCATGATCGTTATTCCGCTGGTTATTGCGAGCATGGTTGTGGGGATCGCTTCACTCGGCGATCTGCGTACCCTCGGGCGCATAGGCGGCAAGACGCTTGCCCTCTTTTTTCTCACCACCTTCGCCTCCGCCACGATCGCAGTTCCGGTCGCGCTGCTGATACATCCCGGCATCCATTTGCAATCGTCCGGTGCCATGGCGATGGCTGCTTCCACACAAGCTGGACCGTCGGCGGTGCCGCCAGCCACATCGTTGCCCGACGCTATCGTTGACATCATTCCTACCAACCTGTTCGCGTCGGCATCCTCAGGCGATTTGTTTGGCGTGATCGTCTTCACGCTGATCTTCGGCGCAGCGATCGGCTCGCTTCCTCCCGAGCGGCGCGACGTGCTGGTCAAAATATTCCGGTCCATCAACGATGCTTCGATGAAGATCATCGACTGGACGATGAAACTCGCGCCGACCGCGGTCTTCTGTCTGATCGCCTCCGTCATCGGCCGCTTCGGAATTGACATCCTCCGAGGACTCGCTTTGTTCTGCGTAACGGTACTTGCGGGACTGTTTGTGCAACTCATCGTTGTCTATGGCCTGATCTTGATCGTCGGATGTCGCTGGAACCCGTTGCGCTTCTATCTCGCCATTGCCGAGGTCGCGCTCATGGCCTTCTCTACATCGTCTTCGTCCGCAACGCTGCCCGTCAGCATGAAGACCGCGGAAGAGGATCTCTCTATCCCCACCTCGATCGCCGCGTTCGTTCTTCCGCTCGGCTCCACGATGAACAAGAACGGTTCGGCGCTTTACAAGAGCGCGGCAGTGATCTTTATCGCGCAGGCTGCTGGCATGACGCTCGGTCTGCCGTTGCTTACGCGCATTGTCTTTGCCGCGACGCTCTCAGCAATGACGACCGCTGGCGTGCCTGGTAGCGGGCTTGTTGCGATCGTCGTCGTCCTGCAGGCCTCGGGGCTAGGAGCGCTTGCTCCGGTCGGGTCCGTCCTTGTGGCTGGTGTCGACCGCATACTCGACATGGTCCGCACCACGGTAAACGTGGTCGGCAGCATGGTTTGCGTCGGATACGTGGCGCGAAGCGAAGGAGTGGGATCACTTCCCAGGCAACGGTCACTCCTTGCTAATTTCAAATCTGAAATTGCAGAAAAAGATAGCTCCACTACTTTCCAACCCGCAATTGTGACGGAAAACGATAAATAAGCTATTTAAATTCTTGATTAACGAAGAGAGCTGCGGTATACCTTCTTTGTCAAGGTAAAACTGATATCTCAGAAATTGATTGGCCGACCTCCGCCGAAGATCTTCCGGGTCGTTCATTCTGAACCGCACACTCAGTCCCAGGAAGGATGTGGTCCGATGCTTCTCAAGAGGATTTTCTATACTCTCATCTTCACGGTTTGCTTCACTTCGGTCGGCCTTACTCAGAATGAAGCATCGTTGAGCGGCATTGTGCAAGACGTCTCCGGGGCCGCGATCCCTGGCTCCACAGTTAAGCTGACAAGCCATGAGCAGGGGACTGTCCGCAATGCCGTCACCAATGACGCCGGTGTCTATCAGTTCTCGTTCCTTCCGTCCGGGTCCTACGACATCGAGGTCACAGCGTCGGGTTTCAAGACAATGCTCATCAAAGACATTGTTCTCGCAGTCGCACAGTCGGAGAGAAGAAACTTCCCGCTCGAAGTAGGAGCGGTTTCAGACAATGTGACCGTTTCGGCAGCCGACAATCTCGTAGATTCCAACGATGCCACGCTGAGCACCGTGATCGGCAACAAGACCGTCGAGGAGATGCCGCTCAACGGCCGTCTCTTCTATTCGCTTGCGGCCCTCACGCCCGGCGTCATGCCTTCGCCGCAAAGCTCGACGAACTCGACCCGCGGCGGCTTCAATATCACAGGCTCTTGCGACGTCTGTAACAAGTACGCGCTGAATGGTTTTTTCAACAACGATATGGCGATCGGGACCCCGTCGGTGCGTCCTTCTATTGATTCGATTCAGGAGTTTAACATTCTCACCGGTGTTTATGGTGCGCAGTACGGCTACAACTCTGGTGGCCAGATCCTGACGATCACCAAGTCCGGAACCAACAAATTTCACGGCTCCGCATTTGGCTTCTTCCGCGACTCGGCACTGGACGCCCGCAACTACTTCACCTCCGGTCCTCAGCCCTCGTTCCATCGCAATCAGTTTGGCGCTACCATTGGCGGGCCCATCTTCAAAGACAAGACCTTCTTCTTCTTCTCGTATGAGGGCTTGCGCCTCACTCAGGCGGTCATCCAACAGCAGACCTATCCGTTCCCGGAGATGCACACAGGCGACTTCAGTGCATTGCTGGCCGCGGGCATCCAGCTAAAGGACCCCAACACCGGCCTGCCGATCGCCGGAAACAAGATCACGAGCGGCATTAGTCCGGCTGGCAAGGCGCTGATGGACCTTTATCCGACCGACGGAGTGAACCACAACGTCGGCTCCAACAAGCAGCCGCTCAACAACTACACCTTTCAGCAGATCCGTCCGGAAAACTACAGTGCCTACAGCGTAAAGATCGACCACACATTCTCGGAACGAGACTCCGCTTTCTTCACCTTCAACTATTACAACGACACCAGCACAGAGACCGGAGCGACCTTGGCGGCAGGTTGCATCGCCTACTACGTGCCGATCTTCACCTGTAACGGTGTGCACAACGACCAGATTTGGGGCCTGTCTGAGACCCATGTCTTCACATCCAATCTGATTAATGAGGCCCGCGTCGGTCTGCTCTGGTCGGCCACCGACAACAACATCAACACCGCGCGCACCAACTTCTGGGGACCCTTGGGTGTTACGCCGCTGATCTCGCCGACGCCCAGCCAAACGCGTGTCGGCACCATGGGTTATCCCAATACCACCATAACCAGTTACACCACCTTCGGCTCCGGTAACTCGTCTTACTACCGCATCCCAGCGTGGGATTGGTACGACGCGGTCTCCTGGACGCATAGCCGTCACACCCTGAAGTTCGGTGTTGAAGTAATTCACCTTGCCATCAACAACATCAACCTCGGCAATCAAGCGGGTACATTGGCCTTCACTAATACGAACCAGGGCAAGACGACCGGCTATGGCCTGGCTGATTTGTTGTTAGGTCTGCCGGCCACGAGCGCGAACACGCCGTACAAGTATCAGATCTACTACCGCACCGCCAGCCCCGCACTCTTCATCCAGGACGACTTCAAAGTCACCCCGACCCTTACCGTCAATCTCGGCCTTCGCTGGGAGATGAACACACCTCCCATCGATCGTGCCAACAATCTTGCCAGCTTCGACCCCGTTTCGGGCCTGCCCACTGTCCAGGCGGACGCCGCTCCCGTCACAATTCCTAACCCGGTCAAGTTCGAGGTGCTGCCGACGCACTCGGTGTGGCTTACTGACAAAAACGGCTATGCTCCGCGTGTAGGTTTCGCATGGAGCCCATCGTTCCTGAAAGGGACAATCATTCGAGGTGGTGCGGGTACCTACTACAACAGCCCCATCAATCTGAACAACGTCAACGGCTATCCCGGTGGTGTCCCGTATACGGTCAACAACAGGTTTACATCATCTGCTACATCGTCTCTGACGTTGGCCAACCCGTTCCCAAGCGCCGGCGCGAACATTACCAACTCGCCCGTGGGAGTGTCTCTCAACTACAAAAATCCACGCGCTTACACCTACACGCTCGGAATGCAGCGCCCACTTACCAAGAGCCTCATCCTCGACACGCTCTATGTCGGCTCCATTCAGAACCACTTGCAAAGTTCCTTCAACATCAACCAGCCTTCATCGGGTGCAGGCACGGCCGCACAGGTCACTGCCCGCAGCCCCTATCCTGTCTTCGGGCCTATCACCTTCACGCAGTTTGGGTTCAATGCCAACTACAACTCGCTGCAGGTCAAACTCACGCAAAACATGAACCGCAATCTCTCGTTCCTGGCATCATGGGCCTACGGGCACTCAATCGATAACCTCGGTCCCTTCACCAACCAGTTCGACCGCAGCACAGGCGCGGGCTCTTCGACCTTTGATATTCGTAATCGCATCGTCGTCAGCGCAGTCTATCTTCTCCCATTCGGTCGCGGTCAGGGGTACCTTGCGAACGGGGTTGCCTCAGCGATCTTCGGTGGCTGGCAGGTGTCACCTCTGGTCCAGTGGCAGACGGGCGTACCTCTGACCGCGACACTCAGCGGCAACTACAGCAACACCAACGGGACCGTCGACCGGCCCAACCTGGTCGGCAACCCCAATGTAAACGCTCCGCATACGGTGCCCCAATGGTTCAACACCGCGGCCTTCAGCGTGCCTATCGCTTCAGGCAAGCCAGGTGCTGTCTACGGTTTCGGTAATGAGTCACGAGGCACCATTACAGGCCCTGGGCTCGTCGATGTCGACCTCTCGCTGGTGCGTCGTGTCAAGATCCGCGACTGGTTTACCGCCGAGTTCCGCGCTGAAGCATTCGACATCTTCAACCATCCGAACTTCGGCAATCCGGGAGTTGTCGCTGATGCCTCAGGCTTCGGTGCCATCACCTCGACCGTAACGGCGCAGAACCAAACCGGCGGTGACAAGCGAGCACTGCAGTTCGCAATCAAGGGTACCTTCTAGTCGAAGGTGCCACGAATGACGTTGAGCTTTTACGCACCTTGGGCCATAGGAGAAATTGTATGAAGCTCCACGCAGCACCCGCATTCGCAGCCGCTTTCTTTGTGATGGGCGTCTTCACACCCTGGGCCCGCTCTCAACAGACCGTCATCCACGCAGGACACATGATCGACGGTGTTAAGCAGACCACGCAAGACAAGGTCTCCATCATTATTGAGAAGGACAAGATCGTCGGCGTTCAACCTGGGTTTGTCACGCCGACTGGCGCAAAGATCATCGATCTCTCCACTGCGACTGTCCTCCCGGGGTTCATCGATAGCCATAAGCACATCGGCCCCCCCGCTGAGCCAGTCGGTAACGAACGCCGCTTCACCTCTACCGCGATGGATGCAGCGCTCGGGACCTCCGTTACAGCAAAAGTACTTTTGTTGGAAGGCTTCACCTCCATTCGCAACGTCGGGGCAAGCGGCAACGTCGACATCTCCGTCAAGCGTGCCATCGATAAGGGATATTTCCCCGGTCCTCGCATGTGGGTTTCGCTGGAGCCGCTTTGCCCCACGGGCGGACACTGCGATCCGTTGAACGGCCTTAACCTGGACATCAGCAATAAGGAATGGGAGCCCTCGGTCGGCGATTCGCCCGAAGAGTACATCAAGCTTGTCCGTGAGCATCGCCGCCGCGGTGCTGACCTCATCAAGATCATGCCCAGCGGTGGCGTCCTTTCACAGAACGACAACCCGAAGAGCCAGCTGATGACCGATGCCGAGATCAAAGCCGCGATCGACGCGGCGCATGCGCTTGGGATGAGAGTCGCCGCGCATGCGCAGGGCAAAGCCGCGATCGATAGCGCTGTGCGCAATGGCGTGGACTCTATTGAACACGGCTCCTTCAGCGACGCCGAGACCTACAAACTGATGAAGGAGCACGGCACTTATCTGGTGCCCACGCAGATCGTCGCAACGATGTCCTATAACCGCGCGAAGAACCATCCTGAGCAGATGGGTGCATCGGCTGCCAAAGCGCTTGTAATCCCTTTGCAGACGATCCGTAATCTCAAGGACGCTTATGCAGCGGGTGTCAAAATTGCCTTTGGAACTGATGTCGGCCCGGTCAATGACCTCAAGGAATTCGGCCTCATGCAAGACGCCGGGATGAAACCGATCGACATCATCTTTGCTGTGACGCACAACGGTGCTGACCTCATTGGCGTCCCTGACCAAATCGGAGCGATCGCCTCAGGCAATTTTGCCGACATCGTCGCAGTCTCTAACGATCCACTCAAAGACATCCACGAGATGGAGCATGTTCAATTTGTGATGAAAGGCGGCCTAGTCTACAAGGACGCAGGCAAGCCGGTCTTGCCCGAAAGCCTGACGGCCCAGACATGGCAACCGACATCCGATGTGGAAGACACTGAACTCTATTAGCCATCTTTTACGGTGCGCCGCTTCAGACGGGTTCCCATCTGTGGCCGCACGAACATTCGTTCGCAAGGATGAAGATCTCCGAACAAGAATCTTGTTGAGGCCGCGACATAGACAGATGTAATAACGAGACCGTGAGGAAATAGTGATCAGCTGCCGACGAAGTGCCACCATAGTTGTGTCTTGCTTCTTATTCCTATTTTTTGTAGTTTCACGGGTACTTGCCCAAACATCGGCCACCGGACAGATAGTCGGTACGGTCTCTGATCCCACCAAGGCGGTTATATCCACGGCGCACATCACCGCCAAGAACGCAGAGACAGGATTTGCGAGAGAGACCAAAGCGAATGCCGCGGGTGAATATACCCTGCCTCTCATGCCTCCCGGCGTATATGTCGTCTCTGTCACCGCCGAGGGCTTCAAGACAAAGGTCAACATGAACGTGACGGTGCAAGTTGCTACTACGGCCACCGTGAACATCGCGCTTGAGATTGGTGCTGCGAGTGAAATGGTCAACGTCAATGAGAACGCGGAGGTTCTTCAAACGCAGGACGTATCGAACGGAGATACGGTCAGCGCAGGAACGGTAACTGGACTACCGCTCACAAACCGTAATTACACTCAGATACTTGGGTTGAATCCAGGTGTGGCGAGTGCCGTTCCAAATGCCGCCACTCTGGGCCGCAATAACGTGGACGTGAATGTCAATGGCAGCCAGGTCATGGACAACAGTTATCAGATGGACGGCCAGGATGTTTCGAATATGCAGACACAGGGAACAACAAATGTTGTGTCGATAGGCGGAATCTCCGTTCCGAGTCCGGATGCAATTCAGGAATTCAAGGTCCAGACTAGTCTCTACGACGCTGCGTATGGACGTGGAGCAGGTGCCAATGTCGATGTTGTCACGAAATCGGGTACGGATCAGATTCACGGAAATCTTTTTGAGTTCGTACGAAATAACATCTTCAATGCGAATGATTACTTTGTTAAGAAAACTGGCCAGCCACGGCCCGAGCTCAAACAGAATCAGTTCGGTGGCACGGTCGGTGGTCCAATCCTCAAGCATAGAATCTTCTACTTCGGCTCCTATCAGGGAACTCGGCAGGTTAGCGGCCTTGGAGCGGCATCTCTTCAGAGCGTCGTTCTACCCCTGCTGACCAATAATCGTACGGCTGCTGCACTTGGACAAGCGTTCTGCAAGAATGGTGGTGGCGTAAACGGAGGTGTAGCCCTTGCCTGCGACGGAAGCAATATTAACCCAGTCGCGCTTACACTCTTGAATCAAAAACTGCCCAATGGAAATTACTTTATTCCGACGCCCCAACTGACGCAGGTGAATGGAGCCGGAGTTCTTACCGGATTCTCTTCCTTCAGCATTCCCTCGACATATACCGAAAATCAGTACCTCGTGAACGCCGACTACACACTGTCGAACAAGCATCAGTTGGCGGAAAGATTTTTCTGGGCGAAGGCTCCACAGGTTTCCAGCTTCACCTCGTCCAACGTACCCGGTTCTGGAGTCACATCTGTCTTTCGCAATGTGAATGCGACACTTCGGGACACTTACGTCGCGAGCCCTTCATTGGTCAATGAAGCAAACGCGGGATATCACCGGACCTATGGAATCACAAATACCAACAATACCATCAAAGCTTCGGATCTAGCCATCACTCCCGCCTGTAATAACCCGATTATGCCGATCATCAATGTTCTAGGCTCCTTTTCCATTGGCGGCAACGGGAACGATCAACAAGATACGGTGAGCCAAGCGTTTGCAGTGCACGATCAAGTTTCCTACGTTCATGCAAACCACAATATCCGGGGCGGCTTTGGATGGGAGCGCATTTCGACTCCTGTTGCCGATCCTGGCGTGACCCGCGGCACGTTGACAATTAACAGCTTCCAGGACTTTCTGCTCGGAATGAGTGCTGCACAGAACGGCAGCAATCCTGGCTATAGCAACATCTTCAGCGCGTCCGGCGCGTGTGGAGATACATCGCATTCCTATCGCGTCACCGATTTCGAGAGCTTTGCCCAGGACGATTACAAAGTCACCCCTCATGTCACAATGAATATCGGCATGCGCTGGGATATCTATGGCGCTGTCTCCGATGCGACTGGAAAGTTGGTGAATTTCTATCCATCGCTTGCCAATAACAACTTCGGCACAACTGGAACCTTCTCTGGTCTTGTGGCAGCGTCGAACTTTCAAGGCGCCCTTCCTGCGGGGGTCGTGCGTAACAGCAATAAGACATTTGCACAAAATCCCTGGGACCTGTCGAATTTTGGACCGCGTATCGGAATAAGCTGGTCGCCCGAGGGCCTGACCCGTTTCGTGTTCCGTGCTGGATATGGGGTCTACTACTCTCGTACTTCAGTCAACGATACCTTCCAGCTCTTTCAAAACCCACCCTTCTATCGCAGCCAAAGCAATTCCGGTCCACTGAATGCGGCCGCAACGTTTCAGGTTCCGTTCAATCCGGCTCCGCCCAGCTTCAGCTCATTCCCGGTGTTTGTTCCGCGTACAGCAACTTCGACATTCAGTCTTGGTGTGAATGATCCGACCTGGCGCACACCGCTTACGCAGCAATGGGGTACGAACGTTCAATATGAGGTCTCCTCCAATATCGTTTTACAAGTCGGATATGTAGGTACTGGTGGCCAGCACCTCAGTGTGACGCAGTCATTAAATCAAGCCTACCTGGCCAACCCACAGGCTCCCGTCAACGGAATCACGACGAACACAGTCGCCAATGCTGTCCAGCGAGTACCTTATCTCGGCCTCTCTCCCACAGGCTTGAGCAACCACACAGAGAAAGCGATGTCTTCGTATCATGCGCTTCAAGCAAGTCTCACAAAGCGGATGAGCAAATACATTCAGTATGGGGTCGCGTACACTTTCGGCAAGGCGCTAGCAGATGTTACGGGCAGTGGTACATTTCCTAATGGTGGAAGCATCACAAACGATAATCGAAACCTGGGGCAAAATTGGGGGCTGGCTGACTACGATACCAAACATCGCTTAGTTAGCAACTTTGTCCTGAATCTCCCTAGTTTTCACAATGGAGATGGATTTGGCGGATATTTGCTGAGCCAGTGGTCGATGAGCGGAGTTGTCATAATCCAATCGGGGCCGCCACTTACATTTACAGATGCTCGTTCCGGCACAATTTATGGACTCTCGACTCAAAGAGCTCAGCTATGCCCAGGGCTGACGAACAACTCTGTTCCTACGTCCGGTTCAGTCGAACAACGCCTTAATAAATTCTTCAACGCAAGCGCATTTTGTGCGCCCGCTACTATTGGCAATGGATTCGACTTTGGCAAGACGTCGAGAGGGATTGTGAGAGGAACTGGGCAACACAATGCTGACATCGCGGTCACTAAAGAGCTTCCGGTTCGGGTTTTTAGGGACAATACGGCATTCCAGTTTCGCGTGGAACTTTATAACGCTCTCAACACTCCACAGTTCTCAAGTACGACTGCGGTGCAGGGCGCGACGCCAATGACGCTGGTTAACTCTCTGAACTTCGGTCAGATTACGTCCACCGCGGTTTCGCCAAGGTTGATTCAACTTGGATTGAAGTACAAGTTCTAACAACAACTAAATGAGCATTGGCGAAAGGGTATGACCCTTCGCGGAGGCAGTGGAATGTCGCGATATTCGAGTATGGCAATAACTATGTTACTGGCAGCCGGATCCTTAGGAGCACAAACGCAGCAACCGGCTCCGCAGTCACGAGCCATGCCGCAATTAACCCAGGAGTTCATTACTGTCGATGCTCCAGTCGTTGTGCTTCAACATGTCAGAGTAGTGGATGGCACGGGAGCTGAAGCTTTAGAGGACCAGACGATCACAATCGAGAACGGACGCATTCGGTCAATCGGGTCGGCAACATCAAATTCAGCTCCTGCAGGAGCGCGGATTCTTGATTTGACAGGACGGACTGTCATCCCAGGTCTTGTGGGCATGCACGAACATCTTTTTTATCCAGGCCCGACCGGGCGGGGGCGTCTCAGCGAATTAGGCGTACCGGAGATGTATCCCGAGATGGCCTTCAGCTTTCCTCGGCTTTATCTGGCCAGCGGGGTCACGACCATCCGTACAACTGGAAGTATGGAGCCATATTCGGATCTGGAGTTGAAGAGCTACATCGATTCCGGCCGAATTCCTGGACCCAAAATGCATCTTACTGGACCTTACCTGCAAGGGCCTGGGCTCTTTTTACCTCAGTTGCACGTACTCACTGGTCCGGAAGATGCGACGCGGATGGTCAATTACTGGGCAGACGAAGGATTCACTTCGTTCAAGGCTTACCAGCAAATTACTAAAGCTGAACTTGGAGCAGCGATCAAGGCTGCTCACGTCCGCGGGCTTAAAGTGACAGGCCACCTGTGCTCAGTGACTCTTCGCGAAGCGGCCGAGCTGGGGATAGACGACCTCGAACATGGTTTGAATACAGACACAGAGTTCGTTCAGGGGAAACAAGAAGACTTGTGCCCGGGCTCTGCTCAATCCAGCCTTATGCCATTGGACGTTCAGGGAGAGCAAATCCAGTCGACCATCAAATTTCTTATTCAACATCATGTAGCTATTACCTCGACGTTGCCGGTGTTCGAAGCGAGCCTGCCAAATCGTCCTCCCCTTCAGCAGAGATTTCTGGATGTGCTGTCACCGCCATCGAAAGCGGACTATCTGCTTGCACGTTCCCGTGTCGCTGCTACCGGTGATAAGACCGGCACAATGTTCAAAAAGGAAGAAGCATTCGAATATGCTTTCTCTAAAGCAGGCGGCACGTTGTTAGCAGGACTCGATCCCACAGGAAATGGAGCCGTTGTCGCAGGATTTGGAGATCAAAGAGAAGTAGAACTTCTGGTCGAAGCGGGGTTTACGCCATTAGAAGCAATCCATATCGCCACTGAAAATGGAGCGAAGTTTCTCGGGGTAGAGGACAAAGTCGGTACATTGAAGGCCGGCAAGCAAGCAGATCTTATCGTGATAAAAGGTGATCCCAGTAAAACAATTGCTGATATCGAGAATGTAGAGACCGTCTTCAAGGAGGGGAAGGGGTACAATTCGCAGAAATTAATCGATTCAGTCAAGGGACTGGTAGGATATCGTTGAAGTTCCTTTTTGGTATGGTTCACAATTTCAGTCGGGGTGTAAGCGCAAAGTTGAAGTGACCGGTTCTGCAAATCCGAAGTTCTGGCACAGCGACGTACTGAGATTTCGGCCGCGGCGATTCTGAGGTTGAGCACGAGGCAGACGCGCCGGCTGCTGATCGCGCGTATCGCGATGGTGGCGGTGTAGCGCTGATCCACGAGGCTCGTGGCCGATCCTCGAACAACCGGCTTATTCCGGCATTCGCGAGTATGTGATCGAACTGGTTCGCTCGCCGTAGCCCATGTAGTGAACGGACCATGTCATATTGAAAGGCGCCCAGCCGCGGATAGCCAGGTGTCGGTGAAGATAGTATTGGACCGGTGGGAGCTCTCAGGTAACCATCACGTGAGCGGAGTGGAGAACTCCGCGCAAACTCGGCTAGGCTCAATTCTCAATTGATGAGAACAGGCGTGCTGACGTTAGAACAGGTCTGATAACCCCCCTATCCCTCACGGCAGGCAGCCTCTAGCGTGGTTTTAGCAGCATTCAATGTTGCCTGGGTCTCGCGGGCGATCTTACCTTTTGCGATTAAGTTGAGGAGCTTGGCTTTCAGGGTTGTCGTCGAGTAATAGTGGCTAATTTCCACCTTGATTGACCGATGGCCGAGCGTTTGGAACGTCGTTTCCACTCTGTAATCGCTGAGAATCTTGCTGATACCGAATGTGTCCTCCGGCAACACGGTGACGATCTTCTGCAGCGGGATAATTTCGATGTCCTTCTCGATGCACGTGTGCTTCCCGCCCAAAAGATGACATTGATATGACGCGCCTGGTTCGCGGAGGGTCTTGCCAAAAAGAAGATCAACCTTGACCACGCGAGGATGGAACTCCGGGATCTTCGTGAGATCCATGCTGAACGACCACACCGCTTCCAAAGGCGCGTTGATGCTGCTTGGATCGGAACGGTGGCTGCAAATCTTGCCTCCAAATTAATGGGTGAGCTTTCGTTTGAAGTCACGCGGACGCAACTAATTCGGTCCTCACAATTAGCGCAGCACTATTTTCATTCAGCCAAGCCGGACCATGCCGAGGAAGTCCTCAGCATGAAATTCGTAGCGGACAACCAGCTGGGGGAGCGGTGCAGCCAGGCGACCAACCGCTCCAACACCCAGCGGCGCATGTAGCGGCGCAGCGCTCTGCCGTCCTGAGTCTTGCCCCGGTTCTCACGGTTGGGCGCGATCATTTCGATTCCGTATTCCTCATCAAGATATCGCTGGTTGCCGTTCATGCCGCGTTTGTGTCGCGTACGCCAGCGTGGGTCCATCTATGGGTCCATTACGGGTCCAATAAGCGTTGCGTCGGATTGTTTTCCGCTCTCTAACGTATTGATGGGTTTCGCTAAGTTGGTCAGATTGCGTCGTTTCTAGGATTGGGATGGGTGAGTCGCTAGTTCGAATCTAGTCGTCCCGACCATTTACTTTCAATCACTTACTGGTGGCAAAGTGCCCTAAATGGGTCCATGGATTCGAACCTGGCCTCCTTGACCTTGGCTGTGCTGATTCGTTGGTCCGGAGGGCGCGCCTCGCCGGCTAACGAAGCTCATCATCAAGATTTCACCCTATCGCCTTACCCTCGTTTGCCAGCAATGACATTCCAATTGAGGCCGAACCTAGCCAGATATTTGCGCAGACGATCGGCGTCATTCGGAGATGACTTGCGGCTTCTTGAGTTGTGAAAGAGAAGGCGTCCAGCTTCTGAGAGACTACGACACCGCGTGCAGGTTGCCACCACCCGTTCCAGTTGACACCTGTCGAAGAGGTCTAATGATTCCAGCTGTTCTTCACTCAATAGCTGGACCAAATCCGCGGTTAAATCCTCCATTCTGTCGCTTCGCCAGGAGGCTCGTAGCCTGAGAATCTCTTCGTCGACGACCTCAACGGAGATACGACCTCCTGTGGAAAGGGTAGCCATCCTCGATACCGCTGCGTTTAGATCCCGAAAGTTGCCAGCCCAACTCGCCTTTGAAGAGAGGGCGAACTCCAGGAATTGTGCCCTGGCTTCGCGGTTGAAGGTCACCCGTGATCCAGTATTTTCGGCATACCGATCGAATTCGTACTGAAGATTGGGCTCCAAGTCCTCCGGCCGGTCGCGCAAGCCTGGCAGGGTGAAGGTCCAGAGGTTGATCCGGGCAAGCAGGTCTTCACGGAAGCGCCCTTGTTGGACGGCGGAGAGCAGGTCGCGGTTGGTTCCAGCGATCAACTGGAAATCGCTCTTAGCTTCGCGGTCCGAGCCAAGCGGCAGGAATGTTTTCTCTTCGAGTGCCCGCAGCAACATGGCTTGCTCATCGAGTCCCAGCTCACCGACCTCGTCCAAAAAGAGAACGCCTTGGTTCGCCGTTCTCAGCAACCCAGCGCGCTCCTGAGCCGCACCCGTGAAGGCACCCTTCACGTGCCCGAACAACGCCGACATGGCACCCTCTCCGCGAAGAGTTGCGCAATTGACGTCGACGAAGCTGCCTTTGATGGTGTGCCGCGACTTTTTAAGCTCGTATATGCGCCGCGCCAGCCGAGACTTTCCCGCACCAGTTGGTCCCATAAGGAGTAATGGATCGCGTGTCGCAATTGCCACGCGCTCGATGCGATCAATGAGCTGATTGAAGCTTCGGTTCCGGGTTTCGATTCCGCCTTTGAGGAATGAAACTCCAGCCTCTTGCTCCTGATGGAAGCGTGACGCTATGCGGTCGTACTTTGATAAATCCAGATCGATGATCTTGATTTCGCCCTGACCACCGCGCTGCCGGTCCGGCGATGACTGCAGCAGTCGGCCTGGCAGGTGACGCGACTCAGTCAGCAGGAAGAGACAGATTTGTGCGACGTGCGTCCCGGTCGTGATATGGACCAGGTAGTCTTCCGCATCGGTGTCGAAGGGATAATTGCGAGCGAACGCGAACAGTGTCTCGTAGACTTGCTCGAAGTCCCAGGGGTCGCCGAACTGGACGGGGTGGAGGACCACCGAAGTTTCCGGCGAGACGGAGGCTATGTCACGACGGACAAGTTCGGCCAGCCCTGTTTCCGCATTGCCGTGCAACAACTCAAAGCGACTGACGATTACGTCGGGTTGACGGCAGATCGAAACTGACGGCCGCCAATTCTGCCACCTGTCTGGGTGTCTGCCGACATCGAGAGTAGTTCCGAGCAGTCCGATGACGACGACTGGAAGATGCGGACTATCCATGATTCTAATAGCTTATATTATGGGATAGTTTATCCGCCTTCCGCGATTTGGTTCTCTTTAGCTAACTCATTCATTCCACGAGTAAAAGTGTTTCGGGCAAGGTTTGGGCCTCAGACTGCTCTATTTCAATATAAGGAATTCGAAGTCGATCAAGGAGGAAGACATGGGAGACGAGAGCTACAACGTGTATGTGACCGAGAAGGGCGTGCCGGTGAAGGCATGGACCAAGGGCGTGCCGGTCGAAGATCAGGCTCGTCAGCAGTTGCTGAACGCCGCCCAGATGCCTTTCGTATTCCAGTGGATTGCCGCAATGCCTGACGTCCACTGGGGGATCGGAGCAACTGTGGGAAGTGTTATCCCGACACGAGGTGCCATTATTCCGGCGGCGGTCGGAGTCGACATTGGGTGCGGCATGATGGCAGTGCAGACGAGTCTTATGGCCAGCAATCTGCCTGACAACCTGAAGCCGATACGTGACGCCATCGAGCAAGCCATTCCGCATGGGCGCACTAATCATGGTGGTGCTGGCGATCGCGGAGCCTGGGGAGAGGTGCCAGGACGGAGCCTCGAAGTGTGGGGATCGCTGAAGCCGGGCTACGATGCGATTCTGGCCAAGTACCCCAAGCTCGATCGCGGCAATCACTCAAACCATCTGGGAACGCTCGGGACCGGAAATCACTTCATTGAGGTCTGCCTCGATGAGGCCGACAATGTGTGGTTCATGCTGCACAGCGGCTCGCGTGGCGTCGGCAATCGAATGGGAGGCTACTTCATCGAGCTGGCGAAAAACGATATGAAGAAGTTCTTCATCAATCTGCCCGACGTAGATCTCGCGTACTTTCCGGAGCACACGGAGCACTTCGACGATTATGTTGAGGCGGTCGAGTGGGCGCAGGAGTACGCACGGTGGAATCGCGAACTGATGATGGAGAGCATCGTCAGGTCAGTACGGGACTCCGGTGCCGTTCCTGCCTTTAGCGCTGAGCTGAAGGCGATCAACTGCCACCACAACTATGTGGCTCGTGAAAGGCACTATGGACAGAACGTCCTGATCACGCGTAAGGGAGCTGTTCGGGCTCGCGAAGGCGACATGGGCATCATTCCCGGGAGCATGGGAGCGCGTTCCTATATCGTTCGCGGTAAGGGCAATCGCGAGAGCTTTGATAGCTGCAGCCACGGCGCTGGACGTGCGATGTCAAGGAACGAGGCGAAGCGGCGCTTCACGCTTGAGGATCATGCTCGCATGACCGCTGGCGTCGAGTGCAGGAAAGATGCAGACATGATCGATGAAACGCCTGCAGCTTACAAGCCTATCGACGATGTGATGGCGGCTCAGTCGGACCTGGTGGAGATTGTTCACACCTTGCACCAGGTAGTCTGCGTCAAGGGCTAGACAGAAGGAAAGATAACGGCGCGTGCACGCCGTACGGCAAGGTGTGCACGCACAAGGAACGACGATGATTGAAATTGATGGATCTCTTGGCGAAGGCGGCGGGCAGATACTGCGCACGTCGCTGAGCCTTTCGCTGATGACCGGAATTCCCTTTCGCATGGACAAGATTCGTGGAGGGCGCGAGCGGACCGGATTGCTGCGCCAGCATCTTGCGGCGGTGCTGGCCGCTGCCGAAATCGGCGATGCTGCAGTAGATGGAACATTTCTTGGATCGACGAGTCTAAGCTTCATTCCCGGCACAATCAAGGCGGGGAGATACCACTTCGCGGTAGGCACGGCGGGTAGCGCGACGCTTGTACTGCAGACGATCTTGCCAGCGCTGATGACTGCGAACGAACCAAGCCAGTCATCATTGAAGGTGGAACGCATAACCAGGCTGCGCCTCCGTTCGACTTCCTATTCAAGACGTTTCTGCCACTCATTGGGAGGATGGGACCGCAGGTTCAGGCAAGGTTAGAGAAGTATGGGTTCTACCCGGCTGGCGGAGGCCGGTTGGTCTTCGAAATCACCCCATGTCGAGCGCTCGCTCCTCTTCACCTTGAAGATCGGGGCCATACCTCGAAGCCGAAAGTACACGCGATTGTGGCCAATCTCGCGCGCCACATCGCACAGCGAGAAGTTGATGAAGTGGCGAAGGTTCTCGGCTGCGGAATGGAACAGTTGCAGATCACCGAAACGAAGAACTCGACCGGGCCGGGCAACGTTGTCATGGTGGAAGTCGAAAGCGCGGCGCTGACGGCGATTTTCACTTCGTTCGGAAGAATGGGAGTGAGCGCAGAGAAGGTAGGCGCGGACGCCGCAGAGCAAGTTCGCACTTATCTCAGGTCAGAAGCTGCGGTATGTGAGCATCTTGCAGATCAATTGCTGCTACCGCTGACTTTGGCGGGGAGTGGGTCATTTACAACAGGAAAGCTCAGCTCTCATGCGCAAACGAACATGGCCGTGATCAGGCAGTTTCTGCCTGTGGGCTTTTCGATCGATGAGAGTGACAGTTGTGTGAGGATCGCGGTCGTTACCAATCAGAGATGACCTTCCCCTACGTACCGGGCGACTGTTAGCGTCGCACCTCCGAACCCGATGACCTAAACTGGGGAACAATGCTTCTGACTGTATCCACAACCCATAGTCCTGCAACCGACCTCGGCTATCTGTTGCACAAGAATCCTGCTCGGGTGCAATCGGAGGAGCTGTCCTTCGGGAAGGCGCATGTCTTCTACCCCGAGGCAGACGCTAGCAAATGCTCTGTCGCCGTTCTACTGGAAATCGATCCGATCGGACTGGTTCGTGGCAGAAATGGACCGAGTGGAGAAGGTGGCCAGCTTCAGCAATACGTGAATGACCGGCCTTATGCCGCTAACTCTTTCATGAGCGTGGCGATCGGGCGACTCTTCACCACAGCTTTGAACGGCCAGAGCAAGGAGCGACCTGAATTGGCCGCTACATCCATACCACTCACCGCGGAGCTTCCTGTGATTGCGGCGCGTGGTGGTGAGGACATAGTGCGGCGGTTGTTCGAGCCTTTGGGATATATGGTCCGCGTTGAATCGGTGCCTCTCGATGAGCAGTTTCCTGATTGGGGCGGGTCAGCCTACATCTCGCTTGAGATTGCCGCGACCGTGACGCTTCAGACGTTGCTCACGCATCTGTACGTGCTTATTCCCGTCTTGGACAACGAAAAGCATTACTGGGTCGGCGATGACGAGATCGAGAAGCTGCTGAAGCGCGGAGAGGGGTGGCTGGCCCAACATCCCGAGAAGGAGTTGATCGTTGAACGCTACCTGAAACGCCAGCGCAGTCTTACTCGGGAGGCTTTGGCGCGACTCACGGAAGACGATCCGCCCGAAGATGAAGAACGAGCAGATACCGGTGACGAACAGGAGCAGAAGGTTGAACGGCCGTTGGGCTTGCATGAACAGCGTCTCGGAACCGTTCTCTCTGTCCTTCGTGGAGTGGGCGCAACACGCGTTGTGGATCTCGGATGCGGCGAAGGAAAGCTCCTGCGGCTTCTCCTGGCGGACAAGCAGTTCGAACGGATCCTCGGGATGGATGTCTCTTGGAGATCGATCGAGATTGCCAGCGAACGGCTAAAGCTTGATCAGCTCTCCGAAAAGCAGCGTGCCCGCCTGAAACTCATCCAGGACTCATTGATGTATCGCGACCGCCGGTTGGACGGCTTCGACGCAGCTGCCGTCGTAGAGGTGATCGAACACCTGGATGCGCCCAGACTGGCTGCATTTGAACGAGTTCTCTTCGAATTCGCAAAGCCCGCAACCGTTGTTGTTACCACTCCAAATGCGGAGTACAACCCGCTCTTCCCTACCTTGCCCGCAGGCCAGTTCCGACATCGCGACCACCGATTTGAGTGGACACGCGCAGAGTTTGAACGCTGGGGTGCGGCGATTGCTGAACGTTTTGGCTACTCCGTTCACTTTCAACCCTTGGGACCGGAGGACGCTTCGCTCGGAGCACCAACTCAGCTGGGCATCTTCAAGAGGACCACGGAGCAGGCATGAAAGTATCGATTCCAGAGTTATCTCTTGTCCTGCTGATCGGTCCATCGGGCTCCGGCAAGTCCTCGTTCGGACAGAAGCACTTCCTGCCGACCGAAGTCGTCTCTTCTGACGCATGTCGAGGTCTGGTTTCAGATGACGAGAATAATCAGTCAGCGACCGGAGACGCATTCGACCTTTTGCAGACGATCGTTCGTAAGCGCCTCTCACGCGGCAAGCTGACGGTGATCGACGCAACAAACGTTCAACCCGAGTCGCGGAAGGTGTTGGTAGAGTTGGCCCGGGAGTACCACGTGCTTCCTGTGGCCGTCGTGTTCGATCTGCCGGAGCGGCTGTGCCAGGACCGGAACGCAAATCGACCAAACCGTCAGTTCGGACCGCACGTAGTGCGCACACAACTCCAGCAAATGCGTCGTTCTCTTCGCGGATTGGAGCGCGAAGGATTTCGGCACATCTTCAAGCTATCTTCCGCTGACGAAGTCGATGCTGTCACCGTCGAGCGGCAGCCACTGTGGAACAACCGCCGCGAAGAGCAAGGGCCATTGGACATTGTTGGAGACATACACGGGTGCATTGATGAGTTGGTGGAGTTGATGACCACTCTCGGCTACACAGTGGACTGGCAGGCCAAAGACTTTACCGTTACTCCGCCCAATGGACGGAAGCTCGTCTTCGTCGGGGACCTGGTGGATCGTGGGCCTGGCACACCAGACGTCTTGCGCCTCGTGATGAGTATGGTCAAGTCCGGACAAGCTTATTGCGTGCCGGGCAACCACGACGTGAAGCTTGTCAAAGCCCTGAAAGGTCGCGAGGTACAGATCACGCACGGACTTGCAGAATCCCTGGAACAGCTGAACCGTGAGACGGCAGAATTCCGGAGCGAAACAGCCAGGTTCCTCAACGACCTGGTGAGCCACTACGTCTTTGATAATGGCAAGCTGGTTGTCGCTCATGCCGGAATGAAGGAATCCATGCAGGGCCGAGGCTCGGCCAAGGTTCGGGAGTTTGCGATGTACGGCGAAACCACTGGGGAAACGGATGATTTCGGCCTACCGGTTCGGTACAACTGGTCTGCCGACTATCGTGGAAGCGCCACGGTCGTCTACGGGCACACGCCAGTTCCGGAGCCGGTCTGGCTGAACAACACTGTGAACATCGACACCGGCTGCGTGTTCGGTGGCCGACTCACGGCGCTCCGCTATCCGGAGCGCGAGATCGTTTCGGTTTCCGCACACGCCACTTACTATCAATCCCGCAAGCCATTTCTACCCAAGGAAGAACTCGCTCCGAGGGCCGCGCAGCAGACTGCCGATGATGTACTCGACATAGAAGACGTGATCGGAAAGCGAATCGTGGACACACGACTGCTACCCCGCATTACGATTCGAGAAGAGAACGCAAGTGCGGCATTGGAAGTAATGAGCCGCTTTGCGGTCGATCCTAAATGGCTCATTTACTTACCGCCCACGATGTCGCCGTCAGAGACGTCGAAGCAACTCGATCTGCTGGAGCATCCACAAGAGGCGTTTGCCTATTACCGTCACGAAGGTATTCCGCGTGTTGTCTGTGAGCAGAAACATATGGGTTCCCGCGCCGTGGTGGTGGTCTGCCGGGATTTGAGTGTCTCCGTCAAACGCTTCGGCGTGATCGAGCCCGCCTTGGGCGCTGTGTATACGCGAACGGGTAGGCGCTTCTTCAGCGATGTGGTTCTCGAACACCAATTCCTTGAGCGTGTGCAGATGGCGGTGACCGAGACTGGCCTGTGGGAGGAACTGAAGACAGACTGGCTTTGTCTCGATTGCGAATTGATGCCATGGTCCGTGAAGGCTCAGGAACTCCTGAGACTGCAATATGCACCTGCCGGGACAGCGGGGACTAACGCCCTAGACGCGGCGGGACTAAGCCTGACCACGGCGTCAAAGCGAGTAGACGGACTAAATGACCTAACCATTAGAACCGAGGCGCGGCTGGATGCCCTGAGAAAGTATCGCGACGCATATCGACGCTACTGCTGGCCGGTCACTTCTCTTAATGATCTTAAGCTCGCCCCGTTTCACCTTCTGGCTTCGGAAGGTGCAGTCCACACCGACAAGCAACATATTTGGCACATGGAGACGCTGTCCAGGTTTTGCGCTGCCGATGATGCGTTGCTAATGGCCACGCCATACCAAATCGTGGATCTGAACGATCCACCGAGCTACGAAGCCGCTGCAGCGTGGTGGGTGGAAATGACCATGGCCGGCAACGAAGGCATAGTCGTGAAGCCAATCGATTTCATCAGTAAGGGCCGGAGAGGCACAACACAACCGGCAATCAAGTGCCGCGGACCGGAGTACCTCCGCATCATTTACGGCCCGGAATACTTGCTGCCGGGCAACCTCGATCGCCTGCGAAGCCGTGCAGTTGGAGCAAAGCGGACTTTGGCCAGCAGGGAGTTCGCCCTCGGCATCGAGGCGCTGGAACGATTCGTTCGCTGTGAACCCTTGCGCCGCACCCATGAGTGCGTCTTCGGAGTACTTGCCCTTGAAAGTGAGCCAGTAGATCCTAGGCTATGAAACGCAGCGTATATCGCTGTATTGGCCAGGTTGCTATGAAGAGCGAGTACAAATGGTACCCATAACCATAGGAAAGCGGCGATGGATCGCAGGATGGGCAGTGATGCTGTTGATCATTGCGGCTTGGGTCTTCATGTTGGCGCGGCGGATACCGCAATTTGCTGTGAGTTCTATCGCTGCCGTGTTTCCTGCTGATGGACGTGAACACGCTGTGTGGCATGTGTTGCGATCAGACGGGGGGGCAGTGGAAGCTGGCCAGATAACGGCGGAGGCTTTAGCAGGGTTGGGCAGGGATGATGTGAGCGACGCACGAATCGTGCAGACAGGCAAGGAGCTTGAGGTGTGGATGCGAGCTCCTGTGATGTCGGCGGAGAGGCGGGTGCGTGTGCGGTGGGGGCCACGGGCCGCGGTGGGGACGGTACGGTTTGCTCCCAGCAATGCCGATAGTTTTGGAGATGGGCTGCCCGATGCGCTGCGGCTGCATTCGCTCGAGGACAGGACTGCATTTCGGCAGTGGTTCTGGAGGCTAGCGGAGATGCAGGCCGAGTTACCGGACGCGGAGAAGGCCGGGGAGATTCAGGACTGTGCAGCCTTGCTGCGGTATTCGTATCGCGAGGCTCTGAATGCACACAATGCGGAGTGGGCTGAAGCACAGCATGTTGGGGACATCGCTTTCGAATCGGTGCGCCAGTGGAGATATCCGGATACGATGCTGGGGACTGGATTGTTTCGAGTACGACCGGGACTGTTTTTAGAGGGAGACGAAAGCAATGGGGCCTTCGCGCAGTTCGCCGACGCGCATGCGCTGATGTCGTGGAATACCTATCGAGTGGGAAGAAGCCTCAGGGCAGCAAAACCGGGTGACCTTATCTTTTTCCGACAGCTTGAACAGAACTCACCGTATCATTCGATGGTGATAACAGGCAGCGATGCCGATTGGGTTGTGTATCACACGGGGCCAATCGGGAAGCACAAGGGGGAGATGCGGCGGATGACAGTTGCGGACCTGCTGCAACATCCTGACTTGCGTTGGCGACCCGTTGCAGAAAATCCGAATTTTTTGGGAGTGTTCCGTTGGAACGTGCTTCGCGAAGGGGACTAGGGCTGCTCTGGGTTGGATTTGTAACGCTGCTGCTGGCGATGCCGACAGCAATGTTTGCGGCGCGACCCGTGACGTTCAACCTAAGTACGGCAAAGACTTTTGCGCCGGGCGAGAGACCGACCATTCATCTGTACTCGCAGAACGTGGATGAACTCGAGTTTCGTGTGTATCGTGTGGACGACCCAGCGATTTTTTTATCCAAGCTGAAGGACCTGCACTCGTTCGGCGAGGAGGACTGGGACCCGAAGGAGCGGGTGGATGAAAGGACGTGGCTAGAGAAATTTCATGACTGGAAGCACCATATCTGGTTTGTGATCCGACAGTTCTTCCGCGACCAGTTCAGTAGGAAAAGCCGCGACTCGCTACGCGAGAAGCAAGCAAGGCTAGCTAAGCGCAGCAGGGTGGTGGGTGTGGCGCAGTTCGCGCAGATTCCGCTGCTGAATGACCGGCAACTGGTGGCGCGATGGAAGCAGGAGATGCCTCCCACTTATGTGAGCGATTCGCAGGACCTGCCAGTAGACCCCTTGGATGCGGGGTTGTACCTGGTGGAGGCGACGGACGGCCGCTTTAAGGCATACACGGTGCTGTTCGTATCGAAGATGGCGCTGGTGACGCGTACATCGAACGGAACGGTACTGGCTTACGCAGTGGACAGGAAGACGGGCGCTCCGCTTAGCAAGGTGCAGGTGAGGATGGGCATCAAGCAGCAGCAGGTGGCCGAGGCGGAGACAGGCGACGATGGCGTGGCTGAGCTGCATGGGCCGGTCTCGAAGACGATGCAGGACAACGTCTGGGTTCTTGCCAAGTCAGGAAAAGATGTCGCCGCAGTGACACCGGCGAGCTATGCATTTTCAGGATCGGAGACCAGCAGGTGGGCCTCTTACGTGTACACCGACAGGCCGGTGTACAGACCCAGTCATACGGTGCACTGGAAGGCGATTCTGCGGTCGAAGGTGGGAAATCACCTGGAGGTGCTGAAACCGCAGCAGGCTCATCTGACGGTGAGCGACCAGGAAAATCACGCCGTGCTGGAGAAGGACGTAACGACCAGCGCAGAGGGGACCGTGACGGGTGATGTTGATCTGCGAGCGAATGCGTCGCTGGGATACTACACAATACGGATCGGCAACACGGACGATGGTGCAATGGGATCGTTCCGGGTGGAGGAGTACCGCAAGCCTGAATACCAGGTGAAAGTGAATGCGGCGAAACCGCGGCTGCTGCAGGGCGACAAGATGCAGGTAACGATCGACTCGCGGTACTTTTTCGGCGAACCGGTGGTAAATGCGGTGGTGAAGTACAAGGTGTTTCACGCGCCTCATTACTGGTGGGGCGACGAGGAAGGCGCAAATCCGGGAATGGGCTCTACTGAGGACACGGATGCAGAAACGGACGACTCTGTGGGCTACGGCGCCGACCAGGAGTCGGAGCAAACGGGCAGGCTGGATGCGAATGGCAAGCTAATGATTACTGTGCCGACGTTGCTCGACATGTCAAATAGCAAAATGGACCAGGACTACACCGTTGAGGCTGGCGTTACGGACGCGGCGAACCGAGAGGTGATCGGGCGCGGACGCTTCCTTGCGACCTACGGGAGTTTCCGAATCCATGTCGAACCCTCGAGCTATGCGGTACAGCAAGGCTCGCAGGCGATGTTCGACGTGACGGCTGTGGACTATGACAACCATCCCGTACAGACAAGTGTTCATGTGGCGATGCTGCAGCGGAGGTGGAACAACGGCAAGACATTGACTATACCGGGCCCATCGACGGATGTATCCACGGACTCGTCAGGACACGCGAAGGTGACACTGGCGACGAAGGATGCGGGTTCGATGGAGGTGGTAGCGACCGCGACGACGCCGGAAAACCGTGTGGTGCAGGATACGAGTTGGCTCTGGGTGATGGGTTCGCGCGAGGCGGAGATGTGGGGCCCCGATTCGCAGCAGGTGCAGATCATAGCGGACAAGAAGAACTATGCCGTGGGCGACGTGGCGCACTTGAGCATTGTGACGCAGATAACGGGCTTTCATGCTCTGGTGACGGCGACTGGGAATACTGTGGAGTTTCGGAAGGTGATTTCGTCGGACGGCAAGACGCTGAGTTGGGATATGCCGATTACCAGCGATTCTGTGCCGAACCTGCAGGTGGATGCAGTATTCGTTCAAAACAATCAGATGTACCAGGCGAGCAAAAACATCAAGGTACCTCCGGTCGAAAAGCAGCTGCAGGTAGAGATCGCACCGGCAAAGCCAGTCTTTCAGCCGCAGCAGACAGCGGTATATGACGTGCTCCTGAAGGACAGCGAGGGTAAGCCGGTGGCAGGTGCCGATCTGAGCTTCGGTGTGGTGGATGAGGCGATCTATTCCCTTTATCCGGACACTAGTGGCGATATGGTGAAACAGCTGTATCCACAGCGATATGTGTATGCCGAGGTAACGAGTTCGCTTCAATACAGCTTCAGCGGGCGAGCGGGCGAGAAGTCCCCGATACTGGCGGAGCGGAGATTACGCTATAACCCGCGGATGGCGCAGGTGAAGCCCGGCAACGATGTTGTACAGCCGAAAGTCCGAAAGGCATTTCCGGATACCGCGTATTGGGCAACGGATGTAAGGACAGATGCACAGGGACATGCAAAGGTAACGATGACGTTTCCGGATTCGTTGACGACCTGGCGTGCGACGGTGCGTGCAGTCACCTCGGACTCGAAGGCTGGATCGCAGATCAACCGTGTGATTGTGCGAAAGAACGTGATTGTACGGATGGGCACACCACGGTTCATGCGCAAGGGAGATGAGATCACAATTCCGGTGATTGCACACAATTATCTCGACGCAGAGAAGCAGATTCAGCTGCAATTTGAGGTGCATGGACTGGATACAATAGCGGGTTCGACGCAGACGATTTCGGTGCCGAGCAAAGGCGATGGTGTGGCGCTGTGGCATTTGAAGGCAACGCAGATTGGAACGGCGAAGCTGTTGGCGAAGGCGCTGACGAATGAAGAGAGCGATGCACTGGAGATCACGTTCCCCGTGGAGCCCTCGGGGGTGCCAGTTACGATTGGCGGAAACGGTTCGATTGAGCAGCCGAATGGATCGACGCAGATGCCCGTGAATTTCCCCACGACCACGGATCCCGCGGCACATTCGGTGCATATTGAGGTGAGCCCGTCGATTGCCGGAAGCATCTTCCCCGCGCTCGCTTATCTGACGAGTTATCCCTATGGGTGCACGGAACAGACGATGTCGAGCTTCCTGCCAAACGTAATCGTCGCCGAAACCTTGAAGAAATTGAACGTGATGGGCCGTGTGGATGAGAACGATCTGAAGGCGAAGGTGCAAGCTGGTCTGGACAGGCTCAAGGACTACCAGCATGACGACGGAGGATGGGGATGGTGGAAGGAAGATGAAAGCCGCGTGTTTATGACGGCCTACGTGATCAGCGGATTGGCGGAGGCGTCGCGATCGATGGAGCTGAACGGCGATGCGCAGGGCATGAATCAGAAGGGCATTGGGTATCTTGAGAAGCAGTTGGTGGATCACCCCCGGATGCTGCCGGAGCTGCGGGCGTACACCGTTTATGCGCTAATCGAAGCAGGGCAGAGCGGGCATAGCAAAGATCTGGATACGCTATATGGTCGCGCAAAAGACCTGAGCGCAGAAGGTCTTTCTATGGTTGGACTGGCGATGATCGATGCGAAGGACGGGCGAGCGGGCGAGGTTGCGAATCTGGTAGAGAACAAGGTCCAGCGGCAGGGTGAATTGGCGTCGTGGCCTTCGCGATACAGCCCGTTGCTGGACTTTGAGTATGACAACAGTGCGGAGAGTACGGCGTATGCGCTGCGGTTCCTGACAAAGGCTGATTCGAAGAGTCCATTGCTGGACGCGGCTGCGCAGTGGCTGGTTCTCAACCGGACAGGCGGCTACTGGTGGGATTCAACAGAGCAGACAGCGATGGTGCTGTTTGGCCTCGTGGATTACATGGCTGCCTCAAAGGAGCTGAATGCAGACTTCGATGTGGATCTGCTGGTCAATGGAGCGTCTGTCGCGAAGAGGCACTTTACCGCGGCGGACGCGACAAACGGCACCAGTCTGGGCGTAGACGTGCCGACGGAGAAGCTTCAGGCAGCTAACAACAGCGTGCAGATTATGAAGCAGGGTACAGGAAAAGCGTACTGGAGCGTGCAGGGACGGTACTTTTCGACCGAGAAGCGACAGTATCAGGCAGGCACGATGAATCTGAACATAACGCGCGACTACTTCAAGCTGGTCGCGGCTCAGAAAGATGGCCAGATTGTCTATCAGCTGCAGCCGCTTCGAGGCGCGGCTCAGGTGGGCGATGTCCTGGCCGTGCATCTGGCGGTGAACGGCTCGCCTATGAAGTATCTGCTGATTGAAGACCCGATTCCTGCGGGCACGGAGTTTATACAGCACGAAGATAGCTACAAGATTGTCGACAGGCCGCGCGATTGGGAGTGGTGGTACACGCGCCGGGAGTTCCGCGACGACAGAGCGGCGATGTTCGCGACGGAGTTCGCGGGAAGGCATGAGTCTTTCTATCTTCTGAAGGTCGTCAACCGGGGAGCCTTCATAGTAAGTCCCGCGCACGTGGAGCCGATGTATCAGCCGGGCGTGCAGGCGACGACGGAAGAGCTGCGGTTGCAGGCCGACCCTGCGCCAGACGCTACGGCCGCCGCTCCGGGGGTGCGTCCATGAGCGCATGGCGTGAGGCGTTTCGGGCGATGCGTATGCAGTTGGTTGTCGCGGTGTGGGTGGGCACGCTGGTGTTGATTGTGCTGGGTGTGCTTTGGCTGCAGATTCCGGATTCGCACGTTTGGGAATTCGCCTCTTCGATTCTGTTTGCGTGCGGACTCCTGGCCTTGTTTTTCTGGTGTTGCTCCTGGGTCTTTAAGAGAATGCTGAAGCCCGCTGAAAACGAGCGGTGGTGGGTGCAGTGGATACTGCTGGCTGCGGTGATTGTTGCCTGGTTGCTGTTGGTGATGCCGATCGACAGGCTGTTGGAACATCGTGCGTTGTACGCGGGGTACTGGACGTCACGACTTCCGCATTGGCTGCGTGGGCTGCGGACGTACGAGCACTTGGTAGTACTGCAGAACTGGATGTATTTCTCGCTGAGGTTGGTAGTAACGGGGCTGTTGTTGCCTGTCGCGGTTGTCGCTGGTGCAAGCCGGCTTCGTGGCAGTGCGGGAAGGATCTTCGGCGTGTGGTCACAATGGTGGTATTGGGTGGCTGCTCTCGTCTGTGGATGGATAGCGTTTGCTGTAAGCGGTAAGCTGATGGACTGGACTCCTGGACACGGGCTGATGGCCGAGATGTTAAGCCTGCTTGTGCGGCTGGGCTGCGTGTTTACCTTGGATGTTCTGTTGGCATGCTTTGTGCTGGCCGTGATTGTGGTTGGGTTGCGGCGGAGCGAGGGCTCACAAATCTCTGAATGATTCTTGGATTAACGCAGTGCCTCGAGAGCCTGTGCCGGGGCGCCATCACAAAGCCATTGACGCATGACGGCGAGACTGTAGGTATGGCCGAGCGAACGGACGACTGCCGCTGCATCGCGATGAGCCTGCCGATATTCGGCAAGGCTTGATGGGTTCGCCAGTTCCTGCTCGATGGTTGCGAGGGAGGATGTGGGCGGCGTGTACGCAGAATGGATGTCTGCCAGTGCTTCGGCGAGGCCCTCACGCAACCAAAGCGGAGCCTTGTCCGTTGATTGCGACTCTATCAGTGTGTGCAGAAGCTCATGCAGAAGCAGCGGTTCGATTGGGCCGTCGCGCTTGAGAATGAGAAGTGGTTGGAGGGTGATCTGGTTGCCGCGAGTGACGGCGAGGAGATAACCCGGGCTGGTGGTCAGCTGGCGGAAGAGCTCAGTAGTTGGTGCGAAGATTATCGTGGGTTGGGGTGTTTCGCCCACTGATGGCAAGAGCGCGTGAGCACGCTGCCAGGCAAGCTGAATGGCTTCAGTTACTTGGGGATCGGGTGTGATCGTGCGGATGGTCATGGGTCCGACGGTCTCCTCATGCCACAGACCGCCTGAAGGCGTGAGACCCTGGCGCGTATTAGGAAAGTAGAAAGCGAGAATCTCCGCCGTGGTGTGATGTTCGAGCGCCATCTGGAAGGCTCCGGTCTGACAAAGGCCGATACCGTGTCCGTAGCCGTGCCCAGTGAAATGAAGCATATTGTCGGTGACAACGACTGTATAGAGGTCGCTGCGGATGCGGCTCCACCCAAGGGTACGGTTGATACCAAAGTGTAAGCTGCTCGCTGAGATCGTTGCTGTTCTTGTGGAGCTGGATATTTCAAGTAGCTTCGCCCGGCCACTCGCAGTGCGCCGGGTGATGCGAATGCTGGTGATAGGTGTAGGGATATTCCAATGCTGCTCGGAAGCGATTCGGTTAAGGTCGGTGAGCAGAACATCGGCTTGCCATGCGGCAGGACTGCGGCGGAGACAATAGGGGTCCGTGTGCGAAATGAGATAAGGTGCGTGCTCGTTCGGCCAGATGTCTGAGGCGGCTTCGGAGATGCCTCCGCAGTGCTGGGTGTAGTAGATGCTGGCGCGGTGAGTGCCGTTCCAGAGGGAGATGCCCGCGGTATTACGAACTGCCTGTGTGATGGCGGGTCTCAGCGAACCGAGATGAAGGGCTTGGCAGTGAGTGCTGTCACAAAGATCGAAATTGTCTTGTCTTGTGGCGACGGCGGTTTCCCATGGCGAAAGTACGTGCAGCGATAGCGAGGGCTTCGAGCGAAGTTGGGGGTTCGTCCGGTGCAGCTTCGGCGGAAAGAACCGCGGCAACATATCTTTCTGACGAAAGCTGAAGAGTGACGCGGAGACCGTCAGAAGAGGGGGCGACGGTGTAGACGCCCGCAGCTTCGATTGGGGGAGTATCGCCCGCGGGTTGAATCCTGAGGTTGCCGCCTAGCTGGATGGCGTGGTCCATGTGTTCGAAATGCACAGGAGCGTGCAACGCGGTGTGCTGGCAGGTGGCGCAGGTCTGCTGCCATGCGTTAGCGCCGAGTGGGGTGATTGTGAGGTTGTGTATGGTGCGGGTTGTGAAAAGGCCGAGGGTAATAGTGGTGGCGCTCGGCTGTTGCGCAAGCCCGTTGGTAATGAATATGCCAACGAGGATGAATAGGCGTGTCATGTGGTTGCTTTATCGCGCATGAGAAAGAAGTCCCGTGCGAGAAGGGCTGCGTCGGCGCCGTTTCCTTGTGGGATATAGAGGCTTATGACGAGCGAGGTACGACGGATAGTGGCGAAGCCGGCAAACCAGCCGTGACTCCAGGGCTTTCGTGGTGGGTTGCTTGCGGTGCCGGTTTTTCCGGAGATATCGAGGGCAGATGTATTTGCGTTGTGAGCCATGCCGAAGGAAACGGAGTCACGTAGACCCTCTGCCACGGGCTTCGCGAAAGGCTGGCCAAGTTGGTTGCATAGGGTGTGATAGGCGTTTCCAATCTGCGATGGTGATGTTGTGATGCCAGCGAGGCCGAGGGCGATAAGTTGCTTTTGCTCTGGTCGTGCGGGAAGGAGGGCAGGGCGGAGGCGGAAGGTCCGCAAGGTTTCTGTGAGACTTAAGGGCGTGAAACGGAGCGCCAGGGACGCGAACCATGTATTGCAGGAGTAGGCAAGTGCCTCCTGCGCGTTGAACGAGATATTGGATTGCGAGTGTGTGCAGGGATAAGACTTGTTATCGATGTGGAGGTCGCGGCGACAAAAGACAGTGGTCGTGGGTGCGATGAGGCTTTGCTGGAGCGCCGCGAAGAGCAGCAATGGTTTGAGGATGGAACCGGGAGTGTCGGTGGACTCCGGGTCGCCATGGATTGCGAGGACTCTGCCGGATTGCTCGTGAAGGATGGTTGCAATTGCTGCCGTGTTCCGCAGTGCGTCAGTGAGAATTGTCTGTTCGGGTGTGGAATAAGTGGAAAGTGTGTGTCTGATTCGTGGTAGAAGCGTAGCGGTTGCGGCGCGAAGGAAAGTACGGCGCGTGATGCTCGTTCTAAATGAGGGTTGTGAGGCGGGGCTTTGCATCAGTTATGACGCTACTACACATTGCAAACGAGAGTTGCTTGTTTTGTACTATGGAGTATCACTCGGGAGAGCGAGCCGAAATTGTCGTTCCGCTGCCGCCAGGTTCGGATGGAGTTGACGGCAACAGTGCGGGCAGCTGGCGCACTGTGCGACGAGACGACAGCGGTGCGCGCAGCCGAACACGGATTGGACATTGTCGCGGGACTTGGAACGATTTGACAGGTTCCCTATCTTCAATGCTCTGGGCGACGCACTCATTACCGGCCCCTCGGGAAATAACGTCAGAGATCTGCGCATCCTACTCAGTAGTGTCTAGTTCCATTGCTGGGTAATCCGCTTCCTTCAAGGGGTAGAAGTGCAGATAGGTTCCGAATCTTGTCTATTCTCGTTCACTTCTTCAGTCCCCTTACTCTTTTCTCTGCGGTCCGAGCAGGTGTGCGCTTTTTATCTGGTCCCGTTACGGCGCGTAAATTATTTTCATTGGACTGGGGTGACCCTGTCATGGAAGCCGTGAGCTGCGTGATGAGCGTGGTTGTCTCGTTCAGATGCTCCTGCATCAATGCTCGGGAGGCCTGCACATTGCGACCGCGAATGGCCTGGTAGATCTCACGGTGACGCTCCAGCGCCTGTGCCGGAATCCGGCCAATCATAAGCTTCAGGTGGATCCAGTACTTCAGCAAATTACGAAGCAACTGCGCGGCATTGGCGAGCACTTCATTGTGAGCGGCCTCTCCCACACAGAGGTGAAAGGCCATGTCGCTTTCGAGGACTGCCTCGCTGCCGGCGATGTCGTGTTCCATTGCATGGAGCGTATCCTCGATGCGCTTGAGTTCTTCAAGCGTTGCGCGACTTGCCGCAAGACCTGCCAGATCGGCCTCCATCAGGGCGCGCGCTTCCATCAGATCAGCGAGCTCTGCGTGGTCAGTTCCCGTGAAGGCCCAGAGCAGAGGTCGCGACAGAAACTCCGAACGAGGACAAACGAAGGTACCTTCGCCGACCCGGCTCTCCAGCATGCCGATGAGCTCCATTGCCTTCAGCGCTTCGCGTAGGGAGTTCCGTGCGATGCCGAGTTGCTGGCAGAGAATGCGCTCCGTGGGAATCTGCTGACCGGCCTTCCATGTGCCGTGCACCACATTGGTGATCAAACGCTCAAAGGTCGCTGCGGAAAGCGTTGTTCGTTCGATTGGAACAGTTCTGGAGAGCTTCATTGATTCCTCAAAAGGTGGTTGATTCAGCATAAACCGTTGCTGTATATGGGTATGCAGATAGAGCAAATCCAAAGCTTGACAAATAATGTTGGACCAACATACCATTTCCCCGCAATCGAAAAGCATCTTTTCAACGTTGAAAATACCTTCGTAAACAGTATGCATCAAAGCAAGTTTTGAAAATACTGGTCGAAATACGAGTAGGGACATTTTTCTTTGTCTGGATTTGTAGGACCAATGAACCTATTTATGATTAACTCGCATTGGGAACAGGGCTACCTGCTATTCGGCCGGGGAGTCGCTTTATCGTCAGCGATTGCCGCACTCCCCATTCTCGCGGTGCTGCTGCTGCTCGGTGTGTTTCGGCGAGCCGCGTGGATTGCGGGGACCGTAGGGCTGATCGTCGCACTGCTGGTAGCCGTGACGTGCTACCGTATGCCACCGGCTCTGGCCATCAGCTCTGCTCTCTATGGAGCAGCCTTCGGCCTCTTTCCTATTTCCTGGATTGTTCTTTGGGCGCTAGTTCTCTTTCGCATTACGACGGAGACCGGACAGTTCGACCTCATCCGCGGGTCCATTGGCAGGCTCGCAAAGGATGCTCCCCTTCAGGCGCTCCTGATCGCGTTTGCTTTCGGCGCGTTCATTGAGGGTGCTGCTGGTTTCGGCACGCCGGTCGCGATCGCGGCTGCCATGCTGACGGGCCTGGGCTTCTCGCCATTCCGCGCCTCGGCGATCTGCCTGCTGGCAAACACGGCACCGGTTGCCTTTGGCTCAATCGGGATTCCGGTGATTACGCTGGCAGGGACAACCGGGCTTCCCCTCGGCGAACTCAGCGCCTGGGTGGGCCGCATCTGCACACCGATCGCACTCATCATTCCTGCGTATCTCATCTTTGCTGTCGGCGGCATCGTCGCGCTGCATTCAGTATGGCTGCCCGCACTCGCCGCAGGCGGCGTCTTCTCTCTGGTGCAGTTGGTGGTCTCGAACACCCTCGGCCCGCAGTTGACTGACATCCTCGCTTCCCTGGCAGCGATGGCGGCACTGTTCTTGCTGTGCCGCATCGGCGCGTGCAGAACGATGTCCGCTGCGAACGAAAACCTCTTTCGCGGGGCCGAGATCTCCGCGCCGCCGACCCCAGCGCATGTCTCCACGGAACACTCCGTGCTTCGCGCGTGGATGCCGTACGGTCTGCTCGTCTTCTTCGTTCTGCTATGGGGCGTGAAGCCAGTTCAACTGGCGTTTAGCTCGCTGAACCTCTCTTTTCTGTGGCCGATGCTGCACGATCGAGTTATCCGTACCGCGCCGATCAGCGCAACACCGCAGCCTTATCACGCTGTTTTTTTGTTCAACTGGCTGGCGGCTTCGGGCACCTCCTGCATGATGGCGGCGATCTGTTCGGCACTCTTCCTGCGAGTGAGTGGAAAGCAGTTTCTGGGAATTTTGCTCCAGGTTCTGCGCCAGATCGTTACTCCCACTGCGACCGTGGCCTCCGTACTGGCGATGGCGTTCCTGATGAACTATTCAGGCGCTACGGCGACCCTGGGTCTGGCGTTTGCGACGAGTGGGGCGTTCTTCCCATTCTTCAGTGCGATGCTGGGCTGGCTAGGCGTCTTCCTCACCGGTTCGGATACTTCGGCGAATGCACTCTTCGGCAACCTTCAAGTGGTGACCGCGAGCCGTCTCGCCATCAGTCCAGTCCTCATGGCTGCGGCCAACTCCGTCGGCGGCACGATGGGCAAAATGATCAGTCTGCAGACCATCGCCGTCGCGGCTGCGGCTACTGGTATGAGTGTGAGTGATCAGGCAAAACTCTTTCGCTTCACGTTGAAGCACAGCATTCTTCTCGCGGCTGTCGTGGGATTGGTGACTATGTTGTTCGCATACAGGTTTCATTTTGGTTGACAAGGGTTAGCATATGGCGAAGCTTGGATTTTTAGGTTTAGGGATTATGGGTGGACCGATGGCGCGGCATCTTCTGATGGCCGGTCATCAGGTTGCGTTGTGGTCGCACTCTCCGGACAAAGCCAGTGCGATGGCAAAGTATGGCAACGGCGTTGTCTGCGCTACGCCAGCCGAGGTCGGTACGCACAGCGAGTGCATCTTTCTCTGCGTCGGAGACACTGCGATGTCGCGTACGGTCATTACTGGTCCTGGGGGTATCGTAAGCACCGCGAAGCCTGGCACGGTAATTGCTGACTGTAGCACTATCGCTCCCACCGAAAGCCAGCACATGGCCGCAGAGTTGCGAGAACTGGGTTTGTACCTGCTCGATGCGCCCTGCACGGGTTCAAAGAACGGAGCCGAGAGCGGAAACCTGACCTTCATGGTAGGTGGGGACGAGGCTGTTTTCGAGCGGGTGCGCAGCTTCTTTGAGCCGATGGGAAAGATGCTCTATTACTGCGGCGGCTCCGGCATGGGCTTGCACGCCAAACTTTCGCAGAACCTCATCATCGGCAACCTGCTGCATGCGTTCAACGAATCCTTCGTACTGGCCGCCAAGGCGGGCGTACCGGCGGCGCTTCTCCTCGAAATCTTGAACAACAGCGCTGCCAGGTCCGGTCTGGTGGCTGCGAAGGCTCCATTGGTGTTCGCACGGAACTTTGAGACGCATTTCTCGGTCAAGTGGTTGGAGAAGGATATGTCGCTGATGCTGGAATCCGCGGACAAGCTGCATGTACCGCTTCCACTGACATCGCTGTCAAGGCAGTTGTTTCAAGAAGCGATCGCAAAGGGCTATGGAGATGACGATATCTGTGGCGCGATTCGCGTTCTGGAAGAGTTTGCGCAGGTTGAAGTGGGAAGCCGGGAACCGGTGAGCTCTTCGTAATAAACGGAATAGGGAAGACAGAAAAAGCAGCACAGTACCAGCAGGACAGGAACAGCACTCAGCAGAAACTCCGGGCGATTCCCGGCAGGAGAAGACGATGGCCACTCAGATGAAGAAAATAGCTTTAGTTCTGGCGCTGATTCTCGGTACGGCAGCGCCCATGCTGGCGCAGTCGGCAAACGCAACGCTATCGGGCCTGGTTCGTGATTCGGAAGGCGCGGTTATTCCAAACGCGAAGGTCACAGCCGTTCAGATCGCTACTCACGTAATTTACAGCGCGGTTTCAAGCGGCGATGGCGCGTACACCATCCTGAATCTTCCAGTCGGCGACTATAAGGTGACAGCTGAGGCCCCTGGTTTCAAAGTAGCGGTTGTCCCGGCGCTCACACTGCAGACTGCGGAGACGGCGGCGCTTAACGTCACCCTTTCGATTGGCGCAGTGACCGAACAGATTGTCGTGACCGATACTGTGCCGCTGATCAACACACAGGACACCTCCATCGGTCAGGTCGTAGAGAATCGCTCGATTGAAAGCCTCGCTCTTAATGGCAGGCAATTTTGGCAACTGGTTGCACTTGTTCCGGGCGCAACCTACACGCCCGGCGGCGAAGGAACCCGTACCGGTGGAAGCTCGATCCGCTCCTCTGCGGTCAACGTGCAGATCAATGGCACAGGCTTCATCTATAACGGCTGGATGCTGGACGGCGTAGACGTGACCGAGTACGAACAGGGCGGAACGAACGTCCAGCCAAACGTAGACGCACTCACTGAGTTCAAGGTGCTGGGTGCAAATATGCCTGCGATCTACGGCCACACGCCGAATATGGTGACGGCAACGATTAAAAGTGGAACCAATAAGTTCCACGGTGAGGTCTTCGAGTTCCTCCGTAACGATGCCGCGGATGCGCATAACTACTTTGCCCGCACGTCGAAGAACATTCTGAAGCGCAATCAGTTTGGCGGTACGCTGGGTGGCCCGATCGTAAGGGACAAATTGTTTTTTTTCACCGACTACGAGCAGACGCGGCAGAGCCAGGGCATCGTCTTCAACAATACGGTTCCCACCGACGCGCAGCGCAAGGGCGACTACAGCACCTCTACCTTTAAGCCGATCAATCCGCTAACAGGCAAGCGTTTCCCAGGGGATCAGGTGCCTATCTCTCCTCAGGCAGCCTACTTCCTGCCTTTCATGCCGACCAAAGCGCAAGCTAATTTTACTGCGCCGCAATCGCTCATTATTAACAAAGGGGACGTCAAGGTCGATGCGACGGTCACCCAAAATGACCATCTGATGGCTCGCTACTCCATCACCGATAACCAGGAGAGCGATCCCAACCAATTCCCAGCGCTTGGACAACAGGCGTTGAACAGTCGTGCGCAGAATATAGCCGTAACGGAAGCCCACACCTTCGGTACGAAGCTGCTCAATCAAGCCACCTTCGGTCTCTACAAGGATATCTTCCTCTTTGGCGCGATTCTTGCCGGCACCAACTATCTGGCGGGGGCTGGCATCACGGGGTTTGAGCAGACGCAGATCAGTCCCAGTTTTCCTTTAATCACAATCTCCGGTTACTCCTCTTTAACGGTTCGGGCAGCGGTAGCTTTCCAAAGTCAAACCGAATTCGCACCTGGCAGTATGGCGACAACATGACTTACACCCAAGGCAAGCACGAGATTCAATTCGGCGGACAGCTCTACTATCAGCGCCATGCCTTTTACAACGGTCAGTCACAGGAGGGCCAGTTCGCCTTCACGACGAAGTACTCCGGCGATGGCTTTGCTGATTATTTGCTTGGGTATCCGGCTTCGGTATTTCGTGCCTATCCGCTGGCCCTCTACGGCAACACGGCATATCAGTGGGTAGGCTTCGTGCAGGACACATGGCGTGCGACCCCTGACCTCACTCTCAATGTCGGCCTGCGCTACGAGCACAATCCGTTTTTCAATGGCATCAACGGTCAAACATCAGCATTCGACTACAGCAATGGCAAGATCATCGTTCCGATGCACAATGGCCAACTGCTTGATCCGAATGCTCAGCCTGAGATTCCGTTGCTGCTGCCGCTCTTCAGCGACCGCATCGAAGGTACCGACAGTCTTGGCCTCCCGCAGTCGATCCGCAAGACCGGCCCCGGACAGTTCGCACCGCGCTTTGGCCTCGCTTACAACATCGGCGGAAGCAACAAATTCGTGGCTCGTGCCGCCTACGGACTTTTCCCGATCTATCTGGACACGAATCTCGCACTGCAGTGGATAAAGGTGCCACCATTTGAGATTACCCAGACTGTCAACAATGCGACCGGAACACCCAGTTTCAATTGGGCGAATCCGTTCAACGGACAATCCCTGCTGGCTGCGAATACCAGTGGACTGCCTTGCCCCGGCACAACCGTTGCCTATGCAACCTGCACGGCACCAAACGTGTTCTCTGCACCCCCAACGCTGCAGCATACCTACATGCATCAGTTCAGTGTGGCGTTGCAAGCTGAAGTGCAGAGGAACCTCTCTGTGGATATCGCGTACGTCGGTAACAGGACCGTCCACGGGCAGCTCATCTCTGTCCCGGATAACGTTCCCGTTCCGGCAGCGGGCGCCATTCAGACTCGCCGCGCCTTTCCGCAGTGGGGTCAGTTTTCACTCGGCCTCACCAACGGCACGGCCAACTACAACGCGCTGCAGGTGAAGGTGGAGAAACGCTACAGCAACGGGATGCAATTACTGGGCTCATACGGTTATAGCAAGTGCCTGGACAATGGCAGCAACCAGGGCGCACCAATCGCTCTTAGCCTGCTTCCCCGCGCCTATGCGGAGTGCGACTACAACCTCAAACATGTCGTTACGATAAGCTCGGTGTATAGCCTTCCCTTCGGCCACGGACACCGAATGCTCGGCAACTCCAACGCCTTCGTCAATGGACTGGTTAGTGGATGGGAAGTTGCGGGCATCTTCATCGGCCGCAGCGGACCTCCTTACACGCCGGTACTTAGCAGCGACGTCGCCAACAATGGAACATCCGGCCAGTGGCCAAACCGCATTGGCAACGGAGGCACTATCTCCAATCCCACACCGACGCACTGGTTCGACTTCACGGCGTTTACGCAACCAGCTGCTTTCACCTATGGCAACTCGGGGCGCAACATTCTGCACTCGGACGGCCTGGTCAACTTTGATGCGACCGTGAAGAAGACCTTTCCCTTTGGGGAGACTCGAAGCGTGGAACTGCGTCTGGAGTCGTTCAATCTGGCAAATCATGCAAACTTCTCGGCACCGAACGCAACCATTGCGCCTACTCCTTCAGCCGCTGAGGGCACTGTAACCTCCACCCTAACTGCGAATCGCATTATGCAGGCCGCAGTCAAGATCTACTTCTAACTAAGGAGAATGCATGTCAGACCGTATGCCAGAGATTGACCGTCGCAAGTTCGTTACGGGAGTTGGAGCAACGCTGGCCGCTGCAAAAGCCGGCCTTGCAGGGGAGCTGCTCGCACAAAGCTCAACCGCGCCTACCGATAAGAAGAGCGATCCCACCATCGGAATTCAGATCGGCGCCATTTCGTTTCAGGACGAAGGGCCGGAGAAGGTGCTGGACATTCTGCAGGAGAAGGGCGGTGTGAATGCGCTCTTTATTGCATCGTGGACTTATGGCAATGGCATTGCAGGACGCATGATTCCAGATCATCCGTTTCCCGATCACGGCGTGCAGAACCTAAACGATCACTTCTTAGGCGGCAACTATGCGACGCCGCATCCGCAGTACTACAAGAACACGAAGCTGAAGCCGATGAAGGCTCCGGACAACGGCGGCAAGTACGACGTGCTGGAAGATATGATTCCGCGTGCAAAGAAGCGCGGCATGAAGACCTACACATGGAGTGAGGACGTGTGGAACCGCACGATTCCGAACTTTGACCTGATCGCTGAGCGCGATCTGTATGGGCGACCGCAGGGCACGGCATGCTTCCGCAATCCGGACCATCACAACTTCATCATGGGTGTGGCCGAAGACTTTACGCGTTCCTATGACATTGACGGCGTGCTGTGGGGCTCAGAGCGCTACGGCCCGTTCGGCAACATGGTGGAGTCGGTCCACAATCCAAAGGGCAATGATCCGGCGAAGGTGACGTGCTTCTGCCAGTTCTGTCAGGCCGAGGCGAAGGGCCGCGGCATCGATGTGAAGCGCGCTTTTGATGGCTTCAAGGAGCTTGAGAAGTGGGTGAATCTCTGTCGCAGCGGCAACAAGATTCCCGACGGATATTATGTGACGTTTTGGCGCGTGATCTTCCAGTATCCCGAAGTGCTGGCGTGGGAGACGATGTGGAACGATGGTGTGCATGAGACCTATAAGAATATGTATGGCCTAGTGAAGGGCATCAAGCCCAACGCGGGTGTGGGCTGGCATGTGTGGCATGCGCACAGCTACAGTGCATTCTTCCGCGCGCAGACCGATTTAAAGAAGATCAGTGAGTACTCCGACTTTCTGAAGATGACGGTCTACAACAACCTGGGTGGATGGCGCATGCAGAACTACATCACCAGCGCGCACCGCACAATGTACGGCGATATGCCAATCGAAGAGGCGCTCCAGTTTGAGTACCGCATCATGGGATATCGTGGCCGCAGCTACGAAGAACTCTCATACGTCGGTCTGGACTCCAGCTATGTGTTGAACGAGACCAAACGCTGCGTTGCCGATGTGGAAGGCACGAAGACTGAAATTTGGCCTGGCCTCGATGTGGATATCTCCAACATGCCGGATGAGTACAGCCACACTGTTCCGCCGGGTATCAAGGCCTGTACCAAGGCATGTTTTGAAGGCGGCGGAAAGGGGCTCGTGATCTCGCGCAAGTACTCCGAAATGAAGCTGGCAAATCTTGGCGCAGTAGGTGAGGCGTTGCGCGAGGCGAAGATCATCTAGATGCGAAAGCGAATCTTCCTCTCGTCCTTGATTCTCTGCTGCGCGAGTCTGGCTGCGCAGCAGAGCCCCCTTTCAGGCGCTATCGACTTTCATGCTCACGTAGGTCCTGACAGTCTCCCGCGTTCGGTTGATGCTGTCGATCTTGCTCGTCTCGCTCAGAAAGAGCGCATGCGTGCCATTGTGATTAAGAATCACTATGTGGAGACAGCCACTGCCGCTTACTTCGCTCGCAAGGCCGTGCCAGGGATGGATGTCTTTGGTGGCATTGACCTGAATCTCACCGTCGGAGGGATGAATCCAGCTGCGGTCGAGAACATGGCGAAGATCACCGGCCACTACGGCCGCATCGTCTGGATGACTTCCTTCGACTCCTGCGCGCAAGTACGCGCTGCAAAAGAGAACCGTCCCTGCGCAGCTGTCTCTCACGACGGCAAGCTTCTACCGGAGACTCTCAAAGTTATTGACGTTATCGCAAAGTACAACCTCGTCTTGGAAACCGGGCACAACACGCCGGAAGAATGCCTCATGATGATCCGCTACGCGAAGCAGGCAGGTGTGAAGCACATCGTCGTGACCCATGCCATGATGGCGCCTATCCACATGAGTATTCCGCAGATGCAGGAAGCCGCAACCATGGGCGCTTACATCGAATTTGTCTATAACGGTTTAGTCGGCGGCTACAAGGAGTTTGAATTTGCAGACTATGCCCGCGCGATGAAGTCGGTTGGCGCTGAGCACTGCATTCTCGCGTCGGACATGGGGCAGGTGACCAACCCGGTGCACACCGAAGCCCTGAAGCTCTTCTACGCAGGCCTGCTCAAGGCTGGCGTTACTCAAAACAAGCTCGATCTAATGAGCCGACGCAATCCGGCGACGCTGCTCGAACTCAACTGATTCTCATCTTTGAAAGGCCAGACACCATGGATCGCAGAACGTTTCTTCAGAGCGCAGCAGGCGCAGCCATCGCAGCAACGACAAGTGGAGTCAATGCTCTCCCCACCAAACTAGTCTCCAAAAGGATGATCGGCATCCAGATCGGCGCAGTCTCGTTCCTCGACGAAGGCGTCGAACAGGTACTCGATCACTGCGAGGAGAGCGCAGGAGTAAACACTCTCTTCGTCGCAACCTTCACCTACGGCCGCGGCATCGCGGGACGTCAGGTGCCAGGCCAGCCCCTGCCCGACCACGGCAAGCAGCAGTACGACACCGACACCTTCTTTGGTGGCGCCTACACCAAGATCAATCCGAAGTACTATCAGAACACCACCTTCAAAGATTTTCGAGCTCCCGATCTCGGCGACTACGACGTGCTTGAGCAAGTGATTCCTGCTGCCAAAAAACGCGGCATGAAGACTATCTGCTGGTACGAGGACGTTTTCCGTAGGGGCCTACCTGGCGTCGAAAGCATGCAGGAGGTCGAGCTTTCTGGCAAAAAGGCCGTCACTCTCTGTTTCAACAACCCCAACTACCACAACTGGCTGCTCGACATCGCCGAGGACTGGGCTCGTTCCTACGACATCGACGGCATCATGTGGGGATCGGAGCGGCAGGGCGCATTTTCAAATGTGCTCGGTGCCAGCCACTCTCATCCGGAAGCCACCTGCTTCTGCGAATTCTGTTATGCCAAAGCACGCACCCGTGGCATCAATCCCGATCGCGCTAAGGCAGGCTTCCTCGAGCTAGAAAAATTTGTCCTCGCCGCCCGCAAGGGTACCCGACCGGTCGACGGTTACTACGTCGAGCTCTGGCGTCTCATGCTGAAGTATCCAGAACTCCTTGCTTGGGAATCCCTCTGGACCTCCAGCCTGCGCGAAACGCAAAAGGCCATCTACGACAAGGTCAAATCGGTAAAGACTTCGCTCGGCGTGGGCTGGCACATCTGGCACAATAATTCCTTCAATCCCATCTACCGTGCCGAGCAGGATCTAGCTGAGATGGCGCCCTACTCCGACTTCCAGAAGGTAGTCATCTACCAGAATTGCGCTGGCGAACGCATGGCCGACTACATCGAGAGCGTAGGCACAACCTACTTGGCCGACGTCCCAAAACAGGACCTGCTTGACTTCCACTATCGCGTGCTTAATTACGATCACGAACGTAATTTAAAAGAAATTCCCGTCACCGGCTTCTCCTCCGACTATGTCTACAGCGAGACCAAGAGAGCCAGCGACGCGCTCAAAGGCCTCTCCACCAAACTTTGGCCAGGCATCGACATCGACATTCCCACCGCCGCAGGCCACAGCAAATGCACACCCGCAGGTACCAAGGGAGCGGTTATGGCCGCCTTTCGCGGCGGAGCCGATGGAGTTATCCTCTCCCGCAAGTACTCCGAGATGAAGCTTGGTAATCTGCGCAGCGCCGGCGATGCCCTGAAGGAAATGAACCTCGCTTAGATCTCCGGCGGTACAGCCACATTTCGATAGATTGGAGTTATTTGGCCGATGCATTTTACGCATTTTGCACTTCGTCGTTCCCTGAAGCGAGGCAATCAGCTCCGAATGGGCGCTTTCTGCCTGACCTTGACGTTAAGCCTTTCTCTTCTCGCCCAGAACGAGCCGATCAATAAGGCTCCGGATATTACCAAAGTGCCGACGTTGTATGTGGTTCCTTATGCTCACCTGGATACGCAGTGGCGGTGGGAGATGCCCCAGACGATTAGCGAGTATTTGTTGAAGACGCTGAAGGTGAACTTCGACTACATCGACAAGTATCCGCACTATGTTTTCAATTGGACTGGGTCGAATCGCTATCGGTTGATGAAGGAGTACTTCCCTGATGACTATGCGCGAATGACGAAGTATGTCGCGGCGGGGCGGTGGTTTCCGACGGGGTCTTCCGTGGAAGAGGGTGACGTCAATCTGCCGAGTGCGGAGGCGATCTTCCGGCAGGTGCTGTACGGCAATGATTACTACCGTAAGGAATTTGGCAAGGCTAGCAATGAGTACATGATTCCGGACTGCTTTGGGTTTCCCGCTTCGCTGCCGGCGATCCTGGCGCATGCGGGCGTGAAGGGATTTTCGACGCAGAAGCTAAATGCAGAATGGCAGCCAGCCCCGAAGATTGGCGGACCTGGGTCGCCCGAACAGACCCCTGAGGGGATCCCGTTCAACGTGGGGCTTTGGATCGGGCCAGATGGCAGCAAGGTGATTGCAGCTCTGAATCCGAGCAGCTACAACAGCAATGTCTATACGGATTTGAGCAAGGAGAATCCGCCGATCCCGATGCCTGTGGTGTCGCCAGAGGAGATGGCGACGTTGACCGTGCAGCAGAGGAATCTCCTTACACGAAACCGGACGCGGAACAATGAGCCGGACTGGGTGAAGCGGATCGATCTGAACGGCCAAGTTACCGGGGTCTTTGCCGACTACCACTATGTGGGCACTGGGGACATCGGCGGTGCGACGCAGGAGTTTTCGGTGAAGATGCTGGAGGCGATCGCGACCAAGAGCGATACGATTCTGCCTCCTCCACCGCGGCCGAATTTCCTGAAGCCAGTACCGGCGTCGACAGACAGCGTGCGCGTGGGTGAAGGCCCAGTGCATGTGATCGAGACCGAAGCGGACCAGTTGTTTAACGACATTAAGCCAGAAATGACGGCGAAGATGCCGTCTTACAAAGGTGATCTTGAGCTGATCAATCACTCGGCGGGATCGTTAACATCGCAGGCCAATCACAAGCGCTGGGTTGTGAAGAACGAACTGCTTGCGGAAGCAGCGGAGGAGTCTTCTGTCGCCGCAGCATGGCTTGGAGGTCGGTCTTATCCACAGCAGCGCATGAACGATGCGTGGACGCTTGCTCTGGGTGGCCATTTCCACGATACGGCTGCGGGGACGGCTACGCCTCGTGCGTATGAATTCGCATGGAATGACGACACAATCGTTGCCAACCAGTTTGCGGGGATACTGACCAGCGCCACCGAGGCAGTCGCCTCGGGAATGAATACGCAGGGCAGCGGGACGCCGCTGGTTATCTTCAACGCGCTTAATATCGACCGTGAAGATCTGGTGGAAGCGACCGTACCGTTTGCAGGCGCGGCCCCACAGGCGGTGCGGGTGAAGGGGCCGAATGGTCAGGATATGCCAGCCCAGATGGAAGATGGCAAGGTGCTGTTTGTGGCCAAGGCTCCGTCAGTCGGCTTTGCCGTGTACGACGTGGTTGCGGCTTCGGCTCTCGCTACCAGTTCGGTGCTGAAGGTGACGGCGAACTCGCTTGAGAACGCACGCTATAAGGTGCACTTGAACGCGGATGGGGATGTTTCAAGTGTGTTCGACAAAAATCTGAAGAAGGAGCTCCTTTCCGCTCCGATTCGCATGGCTTTCTCGAACGACACGCCGAAGCAGTGGCCGGCGTGGAACATGGACTTCGACCAGGAGCAGGCGGCTCCAGTGGGCTATGTGGGCGGACCGGCGAAGATTCGCATCAAGGAGAGCGGGCCGGTGCGTGTGTCGATTGAGGTGTCGCGCGAGGCGATGGGATCAAAGTTCGTGCAGACCATCAGCCTGTCTGCGGGCGATGCGGGCAATCGTGTAGAGTTCGCGAATAAGATCGACTGGCGCAGCAAGGCGGTTAATCTGAAGGTGGCGTTTCCATTGACGGCTTCGAACCCGAATGCGACCTATAACGAAGAGGTGGGCACGATGGAACGGCCGAATGCGACGGATCGTCAGTTCGAGACTTTCTCACATCGTTGGATCGATCTTACGGATAAGAGCGGCAGCTTTGGCGCAACAATTTTGACCGAGGCCAAGAATGGTTCCGATAAGCCTGCCGACAACACGATTCGTCTAACCCTGCTGCGCACGCCGGGGCTGCAGCCTCCAGCCAACGGAGGGCCGGGACCGTACTCGGACCAGGCGAATCAGGACTGGGGACACCACGAGTTCTCGTTCGGGCTGATTGGACATGCTGGGGGATGGCGTGAAGCGCAGACGGATTGGCAAGGGTATCGCCTGAACGATCCGTTGCGGGCGTTCTCGACGGTCAAGCACAGTGGCACACTGGGCAAGACCTTTTCGCTGGTGCATATGAGCAACTCACGGGTGCGCGTACTCGCACTGAAGAAAGCCGAGACGGGCGACGAGACGATTGTGCGACTGGTCGAGTTGGATGGCAAGCCTGCACAGGACGTGCGCATATCGTTCGCTGGTCCGCTGAGTGCAGCGCGTGAGGTGAATGGGCAGGAACAACCGGTGGGTGACGCTAAGCTGGTGGATGGCGCGCTGGTAACCTCGTTTGTGGGCTACCAGCCAAAGACGTTTGCGCTGAAGTTGGGTGCGGCCAGGGCGACCGTCGCTCCGGTTACTTCGCAGAGCGTCGACCTGAAGTATGACCTGGCGACGGCAACCAATGACGACACCAGAACGGGCGGCGACGGGATGGACGGCAAGGGAGATGCATTTCCTGCGGAGATGTTGCCGAAGCAGCTTTCGTTCGGTGCCGTCGATTTCAAGCTTGCACCTGCGGCAACGGGAATTCCGAATGCAGTGGTTGCCAGAGGACAAGCGATCCAGTTGCCTGACGGTAAATTCAACCGCGTCTATCTTCTGGCTGCGTCCGAGGGAGGCGACCAAGAGGTGGAGTTCCGCGTAGGCAGCAGTCCGACGAAGGTCAATGTCCAGGACTGGGGTGGGTTTATTGGCCAGTGGGATGCCCGCGTCTGGAAGACTGAGGATCATCGCGATTGGGCAATCTCGGCCCATCACCCGGAGTGGCCGGGCGACTTCAAGGCGCGTGAGATGGCTGTGCCTTCTCCTCGCTATCCGGACGACTACGCCGGGCTACGCGAGGGTTACGTGAAGCCCGCCGATGTGGCCTGGTATGCCTCGCACTATCACACCGCCGATGGGCTGAACGAGCCCTACAGGTACTCCTACTTGTTTGCTTACGCAATGGATGTGCCTTCGAACGTCAGGACGCTGACCCTGCCTCATAACGACAAGGTTCGCGTGTTTGCGGTCTCGGTCGCGAATGAGATCCCGACTGTTACGCCGGCGCAACCTCTCTCCGATACGCTGAGGCACACAGCGCAACCTACTTCTCTGGAGCCGGCTCAGTAATACGGGGCCGCTTTCGGATCAGTTGATCTAGTGCCTTCGCCAGAATACTGTGTATCTCGGCTCTATCCACCCAGTGCTGAGTGTGTACCCTTGCTGGTTGCCGTTCGTGTCGCGTTGTCAATCGCGCGCGCCAGCGTGGGTCCATTACGGGTCCAATAAGCGTTGTGTCGGGTTGTTTCCCGCTCTCTAACGTATCGATGGATAAAGCTAAGTTGTTCAGATTGCGTCGTTTCTAGGATTGGGGTGGGTGAGGTCGCTAGTTCGAATCTAGTCGTCCCGACCATTTACTTTCAATCAGTTACAGGTGACGAGTCCCCTAAATGGGTCCATGGATTCGAACCTGGCCTCGTTGACCTTGGCTGTGCCGATTCATTGGTCTGGAGCACGTTGCTTGATCCGGCAGGGTGACCTCGTTTTGGAACTTCTAGTTGCCAGTATTGCTCTACATGACCGAGCTCGTGCAAGAGCAACGCGTCGGTACCTGGTCAATGAGAGACCACACAGTCAGCAAATGTGATTGGAGCCATTGTCGATTGGTCGGGCAGATCGTCGAAGCAGAGATGTTTCAATATTGAATAAGGTGCACGAGTACGATTCAGAAACGGCCATGAAGCTTTGAAGCGCCGGCCGACTGCGTGCTTGGGTATGGTCACGAAATAGTAATGACCATGCGGTCGAGACTTGACCGGTAACATCGCCTGAAGCAAGCTGATCAGAGCCGCATGGATGTCCATTTGATTGACGGGACCTACGAGCTGTTCCGCTACTATTTCGCCGTGCCCTCCGCTACAGATGCGAACGGTCAGGAAATCGGCGCAGTACGTGGAGTTCTGACTTCCGTCTTGTCCATGATCGAGCGCGGAGCAACTCACATCGGAGTCGCGACCGATCATGTTGTGGAGTCATTTCGGAATGATCTGTATCCCGGTTATAAGACCAGCGAAGGTGTGCCTCAGGAGTTGCTCTCGCAGTTCCCGATTCTCGAGGAGGCGCTGGAAGCAATGGGAGTGACGGTATGGCCGATGGTTCACTATGAGGCGGATGATGCGCTCGCCTCCGCCGCCGGTAAAGCATCGCAAGATGACAGTGTGAAGCAGGTAATCATTTGTACGCCCGACAAAGATCTCAGTCAGTGCGTTGTCGGCACGCGAGTCGTTCAACTGGACCGACGGCGCGACATTTTGCGCGATGAAGCGGGGGTTGTAGCCAAATTCGGCGTAAGTCCACAATCGATTCCGGACTACTTGGCCCTAGTCGGCGACACTGGGGCGAAAAAGCTGCGGCCCTCACTTTATCTCAGTACCCGCACCTCGAAGACATTCCGAAGGAGTGGCGATCGTGGCATCCGTCAATACGGAGGGCCCGCCTACTGTCCGAATCATTGTTCAATGCCTGGAACGACGCCCTGTTGTTTCGCACACTCGCCACCTTGCGACTGGATGTGCCCGTTTTTGATTCGGTTGGGGATCTTCGTTGGACTGGGTCGCGTCCCAACTTTGAGGACTACTGCGATCGACTAAAGTTACCCGATCTGGTCCGTCGCGCTGCGTTGGCAAGATCGAGTAAATCTCACGGCAGGTAGGTCAATTTTGAGAACCCACGGCCTTAGTAGGGCTCATTGAGGATCCCATCCGGTAACCGATCTGGTTTTCAGCCCATTGCACCCAAGCCCTTGTTCCGTCCCCGCTTTGTCGAGTTGCATCAAGGCCCATTCCGCGGCTATGGCTCGCGAAAACGGTACCCGATGTAGCTGTCAGTCAGGATGTAAAGTGGGTTGGCAGCGTCGTCCTCCAGTTTCTTGCGGATTTGACCGATGAGAACGCGAAGGTACGCGCGTTCGTTTCCGAAGCCAGAACCACGAAGAGCGCAAAGGAGTCGAGCATAGGAAATCGGCCGGCCTGCGTGCGTCATCAGCAGATGAACAGCATCAAATTCGCGCGGCGTCAGGTGCACTTCCATCCCAGCGCGTTCGACGCGCCGACGGACCGGATCGAGCATTATGGCGCCGTTCGTGATCGACATCTCCGCGGGAGTTTCCGGGGCGCGAAACCGGCGAATGGCAGCACGAATTCTGGCCGTCAGCTCGCGTGTCTGAAATGGCTTGGTCACATAGTCGTCGGCGCCGGCCTCCAGCGCCTCAACCTTGTCATCCTCACTGTCGCGGACCGTCAGCATAAGAATCGGCATTTTCGTGTGTATGCGCCTGATGCGCCGGCAGGTCTCTATACCCCCCATTCCAGGCATATTGATATCGAGCAGGACTGCCTCATAATTGACCATCCGCAATCGTAGGAGGCCATCCTCTCCGTTGCTGGCCTCACCTACGTCGAACCCCAGGATATCAAGGGTCGTGCGCAGACTGCGTCGCAACGCGGAGTCGTCTTCTACGATCAGCAATCGTCCTTGTGAGTCATCCATCTGTCAGGTCTCCTTCTGTATGCGCGGCAGCGCGAAAAAGAACGTTGTACTTGCTTCCGAATCGCTCTCTACCCACACTCTGCCGGTGTGGGCTTCGGCAATTCGTTTGGCAACCGAGAGGCCGATGCCGGTTCCGGGAGCTTTGTGCTGAGACCCGGGAGACCGATAGAAGCGCTGAAAGATCCGCAACCTCTCTTCCGGGGCAACGAAAGATCCCTCGTTCTGCACATTGAACACGATCTCGGCATCAGTTGACGTAACGCGGAGCGTGATTGGCGATCCGGGACTTGCGTATTTTGAAGCGTTATCGAGTAACTGTAAAAGCGCCATCTCGAGCAAACGGCTATCAGCCCATACGTAGCTATCCGAGGTATCGTCGATCATGCGCAACGAATGGTCCGTCAAAGTATCGGCAGCTTCCGTTCGACAGAACCGGAACAATCGATCCAGGCTGATCCTTTCGCGATCTACCTCCAGCTGTCTTTGGTCCAGTTCTGCAGTCCGGAGCACCTGGTTGGTGAGCTTAGCCAGACGCGTCGCCTGTTCATCGATCAGAGACACGAGCTCTCTCTGTGGATAGTCAAGACGATTGATCTCCAGCAAGCCCGAACTGGCGCTCTGGATCGTTGCCAGCGGTGTTTTGAACGCGTGGGCCAGCCCATCGAGAACGGTGGATCGGAGTTGTTCGCTCCGCTTCGCAGCCTCGGCGTTGCTCTCCGCGGCAAAGGAGTGCGCTCTTTCCAGGGCAATCGCCGAAAGGGAAGCGATCGCGTCCACAGATCGAGGATCCAGGCAGCTGCCAGAAGAAGGACCCGCAATGTAAATGGAGCCGACAGGCCTGGTCCCCAGTCTGAGCACACGCTTGAATTTGCAAGACGTGGAATCGTTCTCAGAAAGCTCCCGAAAATAGGTTGCACGAACCTCATCGTCAGGGATGACACCATTTCCCGCTTTGTCCATTCGCAATTCGCGTGCATCCCACAGGGCCACAGCATGCACGTGAAATGTGTCGGCAATCAACCTTGTCAGTTGCGTGCCCACTTCATCGCGCCGGTCCAACATGAGGATGTCCCGGCTCGTCAGATAGAGCTTCTCCAGTCTCGTCCGTTCGCTCTCGGTCTGGATTGCCTTTTGTTTAATGCGGTCTGCAAAGCGACCCGCCGTCAAAGCGATCGTCACAAATATTCCTGATGAGATCCAGTCCTGAGGGTCTCTCTCATAGAGGGAGAAAATAGGCACCATGTAAAAGTAGTCCAGGCATGCGACAGCCAATACCGAGGTCACCGCCGCTTCAGGGAATCCCCATCGAAAAGCGATCAGCATCACGAGCACCAGTTCGATGAGACCTGCGGTCAATGCCTTGCCGTGACTCAGATAGATGACGCTTGTGAGCAATGGGACGATGGGAATAATTGCGAGGGTTTGCAGCAGGCGTCTGGTCACGTGCGTGTACTTGATCTCTAAAGATCAGGATACTGCTGAATTCTCCTGAATTCCTTTCATCGCTGTGTCTGGAATCAAGAAAGTTGTAAGCAAACCATAAATGTTCTGTCTCCAGTTAGGCCGTAGTTATGGGAGGTGGTCTCTGATAGGGCATGGCAGCCGTTGTGCTGACAGATTGGAGAACAACCATGGCCTCTCACGGAGGAACCATACGTCCCGTTTCACCCTTGGCTTCACATACTTTGGAGACCGTGCTTTCGCTTGGGCAACAAATTGCAGCTTCGTCTAAGAAAAGCAGTGAGCTCTCTCTTTCCCATCGTTCGCAAACAGTGCGGACACGTTATTTAACAGGTGTGTTTGCTGTGTTATTTGCTCTACTCTGCGTGAGCAGCTCTCGCCTCGAAGCGCAATCTACATTTGGGAGCATTCGCGGGACTGTCCAGGATAGCTCCGGCGCGTCGATCCCGGATACGCAGATTACCTTGCACAGCATCGACGAAAATACAGACCGTACGGTGACGTCTGACGCCACCGGCACTTATGCGTTTGAAAACATTCTTGCTAACAGGTACAGCATCCGGGCGCGCCACGACGGATTCGCGGAGACGGTCGTCGGTGGCATTACCCTGGCGGCGAGGCAAGATCTTCGGTACACGCTCCAGATGAAAATTTCAGCACAGGCTACAACCGTGGAGGTGACCTCTTCAGCGAATCAGATTAACACAGAGAATGGAGTTATCGGCGACTCAAAGGGGACGGGAGACATAGGCCAGTTGCCGCTGAATTTCCGTGCTTCGACCACCAGTCCTTTGGCAGCACTGGCCACTTCTTCGAACGTCCAACAGGACAGTCAGGGAAATATAGCCCTCGGTGGCGCGACCTCAAATATGGTTGGCTTCTCGGTCGACGGCATTTCGACGACGAACGTGTTTAACAGTTCAGCTGGCGCAAACCCGTATCCCTCTCCGGAAGGAATCGCGGAATTGAAGGTCACAGCTTTCAATAACAATGCGGAGTTCTCGCAGGTCGGCGATGTAACGTTCACGAGCAGGGGCGGGACGAACAACTTTCACGGAAGTCTCTTCGAATACCTCCAGAACGATGCACTCGATGCTCGCGTGTTTAACTTCGCAAAAAAGGCTCCGAAGCATTTCAATACGTTTGGCGGCAGTATCGGAGGGCCGCTGTCGATTCCACACGTTTATGACGGTCACAACAAGACGTTCTTCTTCTTCGACTACGAGGGTAATAGGAGACGAGCCTCGCAAGCGGAGCAGTTTACGGTACCGACTGCGCTCGAAAGAACGGGAAATTTGAGTGAGCTCGCGCCGACCCTTCCCGGCGCTGCAACCGGCAATCCGGTGTTGAGGAACCCTTCCACGGGACAGCCATATCCGAACTTCACCATACCGAATATCAGTCCGTTTGCTACGGCATTGTTGAATAAGTACTATCCGCTGCCGAACCTGCCCACGACTCTGGGCGGAGTGAACTACCAGACCCTAGTTCCGATTCCATCGAATACTGATGGATTCGATGCCCGGATTGATCAGGTCATTAATTCGAAGCAGCAGGTATATGCCCGTTTCAATCGGAAAAACCTTACCGTCAACGTTGTCAACCCGCTGCTGCCAAACGACGTGGACTCCGAACATGACCGGAGCTTCCTGGTGTCTCACAACTACGTGATTAGCAGCCGATTGCTGAACGAGTTTCGCTATGGCTATACAGACACAATACTGTCCCCAAACTTCGGGATTGAAGGTGCTGCGGCTCTTCAAGGGTTGAACCTTCAAGTCGGTGGCGATCAGGGCGTTAATGTTTCGAACCATCCGACGGACCAGGGGTTTCCTAGTATCTTCTTCTCCGATGGAACAAACTTCACGCCGATAGGCAGAGACCACGTCGGGCCCACTCAGTCGACAACCAAGCAGATTGCAGACAACATCACGTATAGCCGGGGCAGGCATACCATTCGTGCCGGTGTGGACATTCGCTGGGTGCGCTTCGCCGTGCCCGAGATCGAAACGCCCTCGGATGATTATGGTTTATTTACCTTCAATCAAAACACCTTTACCGGAAGCTCCTTCGGTGATCTCCTGCTTGGCGCTCCCAACACGACCTACTTTGCAGTGACGGGGCCAAGAGATAATGCGGGCGGCATGCAGACTGGCATCTATGGCCAGGACCAGTGGCAGGTGAACGATCGCCTGACGGTCAACGTCGGTTTGCGGTGGGAGCTGCTTCCTCCCTTTGTCGATAAGAACGGGATTGCGGCTAACTTCGATCCCAACTTCAGTGGGCAGGGCGCGAATGGGCAGGGTGCAATCATCATCAACGACTTCGGCCTTAAGACGGCCCCGGCCTTCCTTGCGTCGTTCAATGCCTGTGGACTGAGCGGAGTCAATCCGAACTACAACGCTGCTACCTGCACTCCAGTGGTGACAAACGGCCAGGACGGTTTGCCGGCGGGTCTTCGGCAGCAATATCTTCGTAACTTCGATCCACGCGTCAGCGTTGCTTACCGTCCGTTCAAGGACAACAAGACAGTCGTCCGTGCTGGCTTTGGCATCTTTACGGTGACCGCTTTGGGACAACTTCAGAACAATATGGAGAGTACCCCGCAGGCCGCAGTCAATCTCTGGCAGAACAATAAGGGAGGGACACCGCTCTTCACGTTCCCACAAGTTACGCCTCCGGGCGCAGGCCTGCAGTTTGGCGGTGGCATATTCGAACAAGGTGTCGATCCGCACTATCGCGATGCACAATCGGCACAGTGGAACCTCACCGTCGAGCGGGAGCTTACTTCCAATACCTCTTTGAGAATTAGTTACGTGGGCATGAACTCCTACCGCCTCAATGTGACGGAAAACCTGAACCAATCGAAGCCCACTACTTCAACTACTCCAAATCCTGTGCCATTCCAGAACTGGGGGGTCATCTATTCGACCTATAACCTGGGCAAACAGAACTACCAGGGCATGGAACTGGAGGCCACGCACAGAATGGCTCGTGGTCTGTCTTATAAAGCAAACTACACCTGGGCACACAACATTAGCGACGCTCAGGGCGATGCCCCCACTGCATTTCAGGGCGAAACCCGCTACGGGCTTGCGGATCTGAATCGCTTCGACGTCAATACGAACCGCGGTAATGTTGTTGGAACGCGCCGTCATCGCTTTCTGGTAACTGGAACGTATGAGTTGCCATTCGGCCAGGGCCGGCAGTGGTTGAACTCTTCACCTGTTGTGGGCAGGATCCTCGGCGGTTGGAATGTGAACACGATCACGCTGCTGGAGACAGGGCCGTATCTGACCCCGACCGACAGCGTAACCGCTGACCAGACCAATACGAACCCCGCCGGGGCTGGATCGATCGTGCGGCCGGACCGGGTTGGCAATCCGATTCCCGCCAATCGTTCGCCGAGCAACTATTTCAACTTCAATGCGTTTGCCCACACTCCGCTCAATGCGGGACGGGTTGGCAATGCCGGCGTCGGAACTCTCGAGGCGCCCGGTACGATCGCAGTCAGTGCGGGCCTGGCGAAGCTCATCGCCGTCAGGGACAACTGGAATCTGCGTTTCGAATCGACGTTTACCAACGTGCTGAACCATACCAACTATGCGCCCCCGGTGACAAACATAAGCAACCAAGCCTCGTTTGGTGTGCTTACTTCCGCCCAGACGGCGGAAAACGCTGGGAACCGTACGGGTCAAATCGCACTGCGAGTTGAATTCTAGGTATCGATTGGAGGCAAAGCCAGCCGGCGTCGGGCAGGGGCGGAGTGTAAGGTTCTCCGCCCCTGCCTGAGGCCGCCGCCCCTAAAGATAGAGTTCAGGTTCTGGATCGATCCCAAGCGGCCTTGCGCAATTGGGAACTGCATGGAGCATTTCGGGAGAACTCCAGATGACAACGATATGCCTTTTTTATACGAAGCTTGATTGAATAACAGATATGACGTTGATGCTCCCGCCGCAGCACGAGCGACTTAAGCGCAGGCAAGGAAGTCTCACGGGTAAACACGGGCCTGCTCACCAGGAGCACGATGGATCTTTATAGTATCGCCCAATACATTCTGTTCCTGGCTATTGTTACCGCCATGGTGAAACCGTTAGGCGGATACATGGAACGAGTCTTTTCCCGGAAGACGACTGTACTGGATTGGTTATGTGTTCCCATTGAGAGACTGATTTACCGCGTTGCAGCCGTCGATCCAAATGTGGAGATGACGGCTGCACAGTATGCAACTGCCTTTGTACTTTTTAGCCTGGCCGGAACGCTCTTGTTGTATTGCGTTCTCAGACTTCAGAACTTCCTGCCCTGGTTCTTTCCTAAATATCTGACGACTTCTTTGTCCCCGGATCTGGCTCTCAATACAGCGGTCAGCTTTTCGACTACTACGACCTGGCAAGCCTATGGCGGCGAGAACACCATGAGCTATTTCAGCCAGATGGCCGGCCTTTGTGCTCAGAACTTTTTAGCCGGGGCGGCTGGACTGGCAATCGGGATTGCTTTCATCAGGGGTTTTGCTCGTCAGCTATCAAAAACTCTCGGCAATTTCTGGGTTGATACGACTCGCGCATTGCTATGGATTCTTCTGCCGGGCGCATTGGCCGGCGGAGTTTTTCTCGTCTGGCAGGGAGTTCCGATGAACTTCCAGCACTACATGACTGCGACCTCTCTCGAAGGCTTTAAACAGGTAATTCCGCAAGGTCCGGTCGCGGCACTTGAGTTCATCAAGAATCTGGGAACAAATGGAGGCGGCTTCTTTAACGCGAATGGTGCTCATCCCTACGAGAACCCGACGCCGCTCACGAACTTGATAGAGATGCTGGCTATCGTGCTCTTGCCGGCGGCATTGACAAACACATTTGGCCGGATGATTCGCCAGCCTCGCCAGGGCTGGTTCCTCTACTCAGTGATGGTGCTTCTATTCGCAACCGGATTGGCCTCAGTTCATCTGTTTGAACAGGCTGGAAACCCGCATCTTGGCGGCGTCGACTACCACCTTAGTGCATCTCAAGCTGGCGGCAACATGGAAGGGAAAGAGGTCCGCTTCGGGATTGCCGGCTCTACCTTGACTGCCGTCGTGACATCGAACACCGCTACAGGATCGAACAACTCCATGCACGACAGTTACACGTCGCTTGGAGGGTTGGTTCTCCTGATCAACCTGCTGCTCGGGGAGCTTGTCTTCGGGGGGCTCGGCACGGGTATCTACAGTATGGTGATGGCCGCTGCCATAGCCGTGTTCCTGGCAGGGCTTATGGTGGGCCGTACTCCCGAGTATCTCGGCAAGAAGATAGGTCCCGCAGAGAACAAATTGATCATCCTCTATGCCCTGGCCGCCCCCGTATTTGTTCTTTTACTGACCGCACTTGCTGTCACTACGAAAGCCGGACTTGCAGGCCTGACCACGAACTCGGGACCGCATGGTTTTTCCGAGATTCTATTTGCTTACTCGTCTTGCTTTGCGAACAATGGACAGAGTTTTGCAGGTCTTAGCGCCAACAGCGCCTTCTACAACCTAACAACAGCGCTGGCCATGATGGTGGGGAGGTTCGGTTTGGCAATTCCGGCGCTGGCTTGCGCAGGTCTGTTCGCACGCCAGAGAAATACACCATCCTCTGTTGGGACTCTTCGCACAGATGGTCTCACATTTGGTATTTTCCTCACCGTCTGCCTGATTGTAGTGACTGCACTGAGCTACCTTCCCTCACTGGTCCTCGGCCCCGTGCTCGAGCATTTGATGTTCGGAATTTAAGACACGAGCAGCCACACGTGCTAGCCTGCCTCGAACGATTAAAACCTCACTCGAAATGCCAGATAATTCTACAAGCATTGTCGATGGAATAGCTTTGCACTCCGACTAGCACTGAGTTTTGACCTTTGCTGGTTTCCGTTCGTGCTGCGTTGTCAATCGCGTGCTGCAGCGTGGTCCATTACGGGTCCAATAAGCGTCGCGTCGGGTAATTTCCCGCTCTCTAACCTATTGACGGGTTTCGCTAAGTTATTCAGATTGCGTCGTTTCTAGGATTGGGGTGGGCGAGGTCGCTGGTTCGAATCTAGTCGTCCCGACCATTTCTCCGTTTTGGCACTTTTGTAGATCAGGTCGAAGGGGTATCTGTATGTGGGCGTTACACTTGTGGCGTCTATATTTGAGTTCGAAAGTAGCATTCTGAGCAACTTGGCCCTTTCTGCTGGATTCTGCGAAATGTACAGTGAATACGCCTTGTTTGCGAGTTCGAAAGCGTACTCTGGCATCCAGCGCCCGGTCGCCACTGTCGGCGCTATCCAGACCTTGGATCGCCATCTCGACCTGCTGCTCTTCCATGCGCCAATCACTCATCTTGCGTTCCCAGAACTCCTCCGGGATCTTGCCGTCCAACTTGTCCACGTAGGCCGCGTCCATGCGGTTGCGGATTGCTGTCAGGCGTGACTGGAGGCGTACCCGTTCGGAATCCACCTTACCGGCAGCCTGCTTCTGGTCTTCTCGTAACATGGTGACGATCCGGTTAACGACCACCCGTGGCACCTGAAGGTTCTTCAAGGGCTCGCCCAGCCGATCGCTGATGTCTTCCTCACGGAACCGAGGAAGATCGCACTTCCCGTGGTAGCCCGTGCAGCGGTAGTAGACGTACTTCCCTTTCTGAACGTCCCCGGTGAGCTGGCATCCATCGTAGGCACAGGTCATGAGACCTCGGAAGGCGATGTCGCGTTTCGAGTACTTCGGCCGATTGTGCCCAGCCAACACCTCCTGCACTCTCGCGAAGGTCTTCGGATTCACGAAGAGGGCATGCTTGCCAGTAAAGGTCTCTCCGCACCCATTCGAAGATGCCGATGTAGAACTTGTTCTTGAGAATCAGGTGGATGTTCCCGAGGCTCATGACCTTGCCATACTCGGTCTTGAGACAATTTTCGCAGTGTGGAGAGCGTATGGGAACCGGTTGCGTAAAGCTCAAATAGCCGGTTGGCCATCGGTGAATGGAGCGGGTCGATTTCGATGGTGCGGTCTGCTTTGTTATTCCGATAGCCGAACGGCGCGTGACCGGGATACACGCCTTGGGCAGCCTTTTCCCGCATTCCCTTCTTGACCTCCTCGCGGAGGTTGTCCGAATAGTTCCGCGCCACGACGAGGTTGATGCCGTGGATGAACTTCGCCTGGGACTTGGAGTCCTTCGATATAACCTGGCCCTCTTTCACCAAGTGCGTTTCGATGTCCAGATCCTCCAGCGTGACCGCATCACGGAGGTTGCGATAAAGTCTGTCAGTCTTCTCTACCAACAAGGACGCGGCATGACCGATTCCGCCTGAACCATGTCATCATCACAGAAAATTGCGTCCTGCCCGACGTTTTGGCCGTCTCCACGTCTTCGAACGCGTTGACAATCTCGAAGCCGTTCCGGGCGGCATAGTCGCGCAGCAGCTTCGCCTGGGCTCCCAGGGAGAAACCCTCTTGCTGCTGCTCTCGGCTCGACACGCGAGTATAGATGACGGCGGACTTCACGCTGCAACCTCCTTCCTTACTTCCCCCGCGCTGTACACCCAGCCATACATCCGGCAGTGGCGACCTTGCGCGTTACTCCAGCGTGGCCACTCGGCCGACTGCACTGAGTGGGCTACGCCGCAATATCTGCCTTCGACATGCCGTCGTGGATCGTGGTGTCGGGCAGCGTTGCACCCAGGTTTCGGTTCTTCTGCTTGGCATCCCATTCGGCGAGCAACAGGAAGAAGTCGGCCAGCAGCCGGACGGCGGCATTGTCCAGCAGGTCGGCGGTTGGGGTTGTCGCCGGTGCTGCACAACCAGCAGTGGCAGGGGACAGCGGACCCGGCCGCGTGACGGGATAGTTGATGGTGACAGGTAGGGACGATCTGGACATCCTTGACGTGCGGTATGAGTCCACCGGTGCTCCATACCAGGGGGTCCCGTAGATCGTTTTCTGGAATCACTTTCGTTTTCTCTCAAGGAAGCGCCCGTTGACCGCGACATGCCGCCGTTCGAACGGTCGGCGAAAGTTGCCCTCATAGGGCGCTTTTGTTGACCGGAAAGCGGCTCGCCGGTGGACCGGGGCACGATGCGTCGTCGTGTCCCAGTCCGCCCACGACCCCGGTCAGGCTGCATTGGGCAGCTTCGGGTCGAGGACGAAGCCGTCGAGAGAGATGTTTGCGAGCTTGTAGTGCTCGACAATTCCGATAGCCGCGTCTACTACGCGTGCCTCATGCCAATGAGCGCACTTCCTGGCCTCTTCAAGTTCACTGATTGGGCTGGCTTCACCCCCGAAGATCGCGAACAGCGCATCTTGAACGAGAAGCGCGTTCCCGAACTAAAAAATTACATCCTTGATAACGATCAGGATTTCATCTTCTCGTCCATTACTGCTTCCTATAAGTCGAATCCGATCTACGAACCTGTTCCTAACGGGAACGGCTTGGACGGGTCAATCGGGGTTTTGAAGCTGAAGCTCGGCGACGAACTCATCATCAATGATGGTCAACACCGTTGCGCTGGCATAGCAGCAGCGCTCAAAGAGAATCCGGCATTGGGCGAACAGACGATCTCAGTTCTTCTCTTCCCCTGGGAAAATAAGGAGCGAGTTCAGCAGATGTTTTCTGATTTGAACCGTTTCGTACAGAAGACTTCCAAATCCCTGGATATTCTCTACGACAAGCGCGATAAGATTTCTGCTGCGACCTTGGCGATGATCGAGCAAGTTCCCGTATTCGAGAACCTTACTGATAAGGACAGCGTGTCTCTGAAGACGAAGTCTCCAAAGCTTTTCACGTTGGCTGCTTTGTACGACGCAAGTCGCGCACTGTTGAAGGGTCGCGAGCAAGCTGACATTTTGGGAAACGTTGCCTTGCTTACGAATTTCTGGAACGTCGTCGCGACCTACATGCCCGATTGGAACATCGTCCTGACTCGCCATAAGGAGGCAAGCGAGTTACGTGCAGAGAAGATCGTTTCGCATTCAACAGTTCTCCGCGCACTCGGCGAATTGGGACAGGAACTCATGAAAGTGGATGAAGGGTGGCAGAAGCGTTTGGCTGGCCTCGAGTCCATCGACTGGTCCAAGAAAAATCCCGAGTGGGAAAATGTCTGCATCGTTGCCAACAGCGTCGTCTCCAATCGTCAGGCCCGCGCCGCGACTAAGGCCTTCATCAAGCGCAAACTGAATATGGATTTGACCGACAGTGAAACTCGTTCGCTCGAAGTGGCAGGTCCGTACATTCCCAGCGTAACTATTAACTAACCGTCATCCCCAATGGCCACCCACTTCGGGTGGCCATTGTCTTTCAATCTACCTTGAGCGATAGCGGGTGTCAGTTTCAAATGGTTCTTCGCTTAACGCATCTATGTCTTTTTGACGCGTCCCTGTCAGTTGGCGCGGCGGCTAACCGCTTGATGGTGGTCGATCGAGCATTGTGGAGCTTGTTGCTGAGTACCCCGCTGCCTAACACGCAATTCTTGTACCTGAAGCGCACAGAGCGACCCCAAGTTGCATTGTTTCTGCTAGTTGCAAGTGTCCGATTATGCGTAGAGAGGCTTTCGCAGACGGATCAGGGGGCGTGAAAAGTTCGAAAATCGTCTACTAGGGCCGACCATTAATTTGCTCCTTTGTTTTGAGCAGCTTACAGCAGAACCCATTCTTCTATTTCGAACTCCACAGTTGCGACTCTTCGGTTGATGCGTTTGGGGAAATCTATCGGTGAGTGCCTTGGCGATATAGCAACGAGTCAGAACAGCGGACCACTAAAAGAAATGGCTTTAAGAGTGTTGCCGTTCAAGATAGAGTCGAGGTTGCTTATCCCAATGTGTAAGATTATTCACGAACTTCATACTCTTCGAAAGTCAATGACATGCATCCCGGGCCTTCCACGTCCTACCATAGCTGGTTGCGTACGCGTTTATTCTTTAGCTGTCTTATCCTCCTGACATGTTTACCAATCGCATCGTGCGGTGGCGGGGCTTCGACCTCAGGCCCCAGCCAAAGCCAACCTCCAGACTTCAAGCTTGTCCTGTCGCAATCGACGATAGCGGTCAACCAGGGCGGAAGTGCCGCGTTCTCGGTAACTCTCAATCCCTTGAATGCGTTTACGGGAACCGTCGCGATATCCATAAGTGGTCTTCCAGCAGGCTTGACCGTTGCACCTTCGAGCTTCAACCTGACGGGCTATGCTAGTCAGGCAGTCACCATCTCTGCCTCGACAGCAGCGGCTCTGACCACCGTCTCCACGATGTCCTTGACCGGGCAAAGCGGTACATTGACACATTCCTCAAGTGTGGCTGTCAGCGTCATTGGACCAATGAGTTTTTCCATCGGTGCGCCTGCAACGCTTTCCGTTATCGCAGGCGCTTCCCAGACGGTGACACTCTCGCTTACTCCGGCCAACGGCTTCGCGTCGCCAGTTGCGATTACTGTCGGTGGTCTGCCAAGCGGCGTCACGGTCTTCCCGACGTCAACGACGCTTTATCCCGGTTCCACTCAGCAGTTGACGTTTACGGCCGCCGCAGGATCCTCAGGCAGTGGAACGGTTGTATTCACTGGCACGTCGGGCGTACTCACTGCCACCGCCCAGATGGCTCTTGCCATTTCCACAGGTCCCGACTTCACGATTTCAACCGGCATCTTTACTGGCTATTCTATTACTGCAGGGACTTCACACACACTGATGATTGGTGTTACCGGATACAACAAATTTTCCGCGCCGGTCGCGATTTCGCTGAGCGGACTACCTTCTGGGGTTAGCGTATCCCCAGCCAGTTTCACCATTCTTCCGGGTAAGCAGCAGGTTGTCCAGGTCACTGCGGCACTTTCCAGCCCCGTCGCGACAACAACCGTGACGGTCAATGGAAGCAGCGGCAGCCTGGCACACCAATCTCAATTCTCAATGTCTGTGAGCGCACCCACGTTGTCTGTACAAGCTCAGCCCACCAGCCTCACGTTAGCGGCTGGTGGCTCCAACTCGTTTCAGGTTTCGGCGGATATCGATGGAAACGACAATACGGCTGTGGGAAACACAACCATATCGATAGCAGGCTTGCCCAGCGGCGTTACAGCAACGCCTGCGTCGTTTACGATTCCGCAAGGGAGTGGTGCAGTAACGGTTTATCTGACTGCGGCAGCGACGGGCGCCACGTCAGGCTCCCTGAACATATCGGTCAGTTATGCGGCGCTGCATCAAATGGTTTCAGTCGCTGTCAAAATTGGCGCAGCATCAAACTTACCCCCAGTTGCGGTCAAATCACGCTCAAATTACATCCGGACAGATTCGACAACGGACTTTGGTGCGCTACCCGCACCAACACTTACGCTGTACCACAGCGCGACGAGCCGATTCTTTTCAAGTGATCCGTATCTCGGACACTTAAACGTCGTCGATGCGACAACCCAGAAGCTGACCGCCGCGATCAATGTTCCTGGAGCGTTCGGGATTGACCAAGCGCCCGATGGGACCAGCCTCTATGTTGGTACCTTCTCCGGCGACATCTATGTTGTGGATCCGGTGAACCTCGTAATAACGAAGAGGTATCCAAAGTCCACCATTAGCCAATATGGCTTCAATGCAAATGCTGTCTTCGCCATGGCCAACGGCAAGCTTCTGCTGATGCAATATTTCTTGTATCCCTACTATTCGTGGGTCGACGGAAATGGACCCATCGCGTTGTGGAATCCCGCTGACAACACGATCGTCAAATTTGTCAGCACTATCGACGGCACCATGCCAGAGCGCCAAACGTGCATGGAGGGTTTTGAACATCTCCTCCTAACCGCGAATCGGACACGGGTCATCCTGACACCCGTACTTACTTCGGAGGGCAGCTCACAATTGTGTTCTCTGGATCCCGAGACGGGAACGTGGAACCTGTCTCCCAATCTCTTCGATGCTCCCACGCAAGACGTAAACTCGGTGGCAGAGTTTGCCTCCAGCCCAGACGGAAAGACGATCGTGACCTTCGACGAGACGAAGGTGTATGTCCTAGACTCCACCACGCTTCAGATCAAGAACTCATTCCCTTCTCCAGTGAAGCGCTTCAATTTTGTGTACCCGAACATGATTATTGGGCCGGATAACCAGACTCTTTACATGGACGATCCGTCGACCGGAACCATCCTCTATGCCTACAATCTGTCCTCCGGACAACTGGTGGGATGGATGCCGGAGGTCGAAGCTTCCTCCTCCTACAAGTGGTACGAGCCATCGAATCCATATATGCAGGCGATCAGCGATAACGGATTGATCGGAGGAGTTCTCGATAACGGCATCGGGTTGTTAGACACTAGAGCTCTGAATCCGCTACCGATTGGGACAGGCTTTGGCTTTTCGTCGCTGCAAGTCGCGACCGGACCGACGAGTGGCGGGACACCGACCTCATGGTTGGAGAGTCAATTTGTCCAAACCTCGCCGCCGCCGCTTGGCAGCATTTATTTCGGCTCCGTAACGGGCGACGATATCTCGTACAACAATTCGATGCTCTATGCCTCTGCTCCCACAGGCACTCCGGGCCCAGTCGACATCCGTGTCACGGCAACAGACGGCGGTGAACAGCTTCTGCCGGAGGCCTACTCTTACGGTCCATGGATACTGGAGACTCCAACCTCCTATGCGACGGCTGAGGGCGGTGGCCCCGCTCAGATCTTCGGTTATGGCTTTGCTCCATCATCTCTCTCGAATACGGGCGCCCTTTATGCACCCGCACCGGTTGGCCTTACGGTGACGGTCGCAGGTCAACCCACTACGCTTACCGGCTTTGTTGCATCGCCCTATGCAAACGACTATCCCGTAACCAAACCCTTCCCAACCCAGGGCATTGAATACACGGTGCCCGCCGGGGTCGCGGGCGCATCTTCGCCCATTGTCGTGACGTCCTCATCCGGGACGAGCACGGGACAGAGCCCGGTGATTCAGTACCTGCCGGCAACCCAACGATTCGCAGCGACGGGAAGTCAGTTGGTCGATGGGGTCTACGACAAGCGTCGCGACCTATATTACTTCACGGACACGAACCAGCTTCGCGTGTTTTCGAAAACTCAACGGCAATGGCTGAATTCAATTCCCATACCCATTCCGGCTCGCACGGCTGGAGCACAGCGTCTATTTAGCCTCGCGCTCTCGCCCGACGGATCCAAGCTCGCAATCACAGATGCAGGCGCCCTGGCCATCTATGTCCTCGACCCGGCATCTCCGTCTTCGGTTGCGATTTATCCGCTCGTTCCTCAGTTCGATCTTACCTACACGCCCGCCGGGGTCGCGGTGACGAACGCAGGAGTGGTCTATTTCATGACATCGGATCAGAATGGCGACGGGGCGTTTGATTTATATCGACTCAATACTTCGACGGGACAGGCCGTCTACGTTACCGGGCCCTACAATCAACCTCTTCAGGGTGACGACGTCGATGAGTTCGATCTCCGGCTGGCGATGTCCGCAGATGGATCTCGCGTCTACTTTTGTAACGATGGCGAAGTAGGTTATGTGGATACGACGACTAACACGTATCAAGCAGCGAACGTCGGTCCTTTAGGCAGTTTCAGTGGCGGCTTCGAACTGGCTCTCTCCCCCGATCAAACCCGTTTGGCAGCGGGCGGCCTCATCACGGATAACAACGGCAATGGCATTAGCATGCAAAGCCTCGGATGGAACGCCAGCTACGACGCCGACTATGTTTATGGAGCAGCCTTCTCCTCCGACAGCAGTTTGCTCTTTCAACCTGGCGTCAACACCATCGATGCCTACGATGGATTCACTGGAAAATTCCTTTCGCGAATCTCACTTCCTATACAACTGTCCGGAAACTTCCGGGCGCTCGTATCGGATGGTGCAGACAACGTGATGGTGGCAATCACTGGTGAAACTGGAGACGGCATCGCAGTCATCGATCTTGAGGGAGTGGCCCGGCCTACTGCCAGGCCTTACCTTAGCTCAAGATCGCTTCATTCCAAGGAAGTAGATGCTCCGGTGGCCGCAACGCATCCATCTCTTAAATGGGAGGGGCGTCGCCCCTATCCTGCCCGCTATCACCGGCGACTATTGCCAAACCTCCGTCGTTATCCTGCCCCTACATCGGCCAGTTCGAAGATATCGGGCGTTCAATGACCCTGTACGAAGGGACCGGATTCTGTCGGTACACATTGGCATTGCGATGCAGCATTCAATCAACCTGATACGCATTGTCATCAGCATCCGTGCTCGGAAGTAGTCCTTCACCGCCCAACTAAATTCGGCGGCCAACTTCTGCTGGGACCGATAGCTCAAAAGTTCGAAAATCGTCTACTAGGGCCGACCATTTATTTTCAAATATTTAGTGTTGCAATGTGCCTGGTGGGTCCAGGTGTGGGTCCATAAAGGGCCATAAGCTTCTTTCTCCTTATTGCTGTTAACGCTTACCAAAGGAAAGCTGCCAGTGGGACTCGAAGCGCCTGTGGTTCTGCGGATCCGGTCCTAAAGTTTGCTGACGGAATAGGAGGCTGACACGGCAATATCTACATATTGGGTCGCGCTAGCTACCCGTAGACGTGCGGATCCTTGGGAAGCATCTTGACGTCCATGGTGCCTTCTGCGGGTCCGCCGTCTGGCGAAAACAGGTCGACCGTCTTTTGCGTTCGCGGTAATCCCAGATGCGCACCGAACCCGCAGAACCGGCCCCATCGAACCCATCAGCGTGCCGCTGGGCAGGATGATTCAGGAATCGCTGCAAGCTTTATTTTTGGCCCGAAACGGCAAAGCCAATGCGCGAGACTCGTTCACGTAATGTTACGCACATCAGGGCAACGAAAGGGTTCCCTGCCTGAAGTCGGAATCATGAGGCGGCGGCTCATAGGTCTTATCTGATTGCACTGTGATTACAGACGTGTTTATATTCAGGAAAACACTTTCTTGAACCCTTGTGCCCTCTCTGTAGCACTCAGGATCGCTGACGGGTGAATGCAGGTGGGATCGTTTGACGTCGCCAGCAGTAGATTTTCTGTTGACGGATCGTTCAGGATGTCGCTGCAATTCTCTACTTCTTTTGCATCACAGTTGGAGGGTCGTTGTCTTACCAAACTTTCCCCACACTCCGATTTGTTGCTGTCGTCGTTGCCGTCTGTGCTACGGCTGCGTGGTCTCAGCAGGCCACACAGGCACCTTCGCCTGCACCGACGATCGTTCAGCCGGGCGCGCCCGGGACCGGCAGCAAGACGCTTTCCAGGGACGCGGCAAGGGCCAGCGAGGCGCCCAAGCCTCCCTCTAAAGCTGACGTCGACTTTATGCAGGGCATGATCATGCACCATAACCAGGCCGTCGAGATGACTGAGTTGTTGAAGACTCGCACCAAGGACCCGGCGATTATGGAGCTTGGCAACAAGATCGATGTCTCCCAGACCGACGAGATGCGTTGGATGAAGCAGTGGCTCACCGACCGCGGCTTTCCCATCTCCGCGGATCCGATGGCCGGCATGGACATGAAGGGGATGGATATGAAGGACATGAAAGGCATGGATATGAGCGTGCCGATGATGCCTGGCATGCTGACCGCTGCGCAGATGGATACTTTGCGCAAGTCCACCGGGCCGGTGTTCGACCATCTCTTTCTCACTGGAATGATCCAGCACCACAGCGGCGCTTTGCAGATGGTGAAAGATCTCTTTGCCAACCCCGGGGCTGGTCAGGACCCACAACTGTTCGACTTCGCGAGCGACGTCGACAACACCCAACAAGCTGAAATTGACATCATGCGTCACATGCTGAAGGAGAGACAATGATCTGGAGTATTTGCTCGCGCTCTACCCGCAACGTCCTCGTGCTAACCCTTGCCCTGTCGGGGGCTGGCCTGTGCGCCGCCCAGACCACTACGACCGCATCGGCTGCACCGCCTGCGGCCAAAACGCCGCCTCTGCCTCCGAGTGTCTTCGTCAATGAACGCTCCGAGTCGGCTGATCCTCGCGTGGGTCTCAAAGGCGGACTGTATGACGCGGGCACCGCTATGCTTGGTCTGCAACTGGTGATGACCACGCCGAAGCCCGCGGGTTTTGCCCCGGACCTCGACTCGATCAAGGCCGTCGACGCTACGCCTGCACCGCCGCCGGTTGATCCCGACGCTCCTCGCCAGCCCGGCGCCGCGCGGCCCAGCGGCCCTCGCGCGAACTACGGCGGAACGAACTCCGACCTTGCGTTCAACGCGAAGTATTTGTTCAATGGCAATTACAGCGGGGTCAATATTTATGACATCTCTGACCCAGCCCACCTGAAGTTGGTCACCTCCATGGTCTGCCCCGGCGGCCAGGGCGATGTCTCTGTCTACAAGAATCTCCTCTTCATGTCGGTTGAAGCTGCCAATGGCCGCATGGATTGCGGTACTCAAGGCTTCCCGACGGGGACAGCCGAACCTCAGCCACCCACCCCGACTGGTGACGCTGCGGCCGATGCCGCAGCGATGCGGGCCTTCAGGATGCGCCAGCCTCCTCCCAGCCCCGATCGTGTGAAGGGCGTGCGCATCTTCGACATCTCCGACATCCGCAACCCAAAGCAGGTGGCTGACGTGCAGACGTGCCGCGGCTCGCATACGCACACGCTCGTGGTTGACCCGAGGGACCAGGACAACGTTTATATCTATGTCTCTGGCTCCGCGGGAGTACGTCCTTCTGCTGAGCTCGGCGGCTGCTCCGGCGCCGATCCTGATAAGGATCCCAATACTGCACTGTTCACGATCGTCATTATCAAGGTACCGGTTGCGCATCCTGAGCTGGCCAAAGTGATCGACAGCCCGCGCATCTTCTCCGATCCCGAGACCGGCAACGTTAATGGCCTGTGGAAGGGCGGCAATCACGGCGAGGGTACGCAGACTACTTCGTCGACCCGGGGCTGCCACGACATTACGGTCTACACGTGGCTTGGCCTGGCAGGCGGCGCGTGTTCGGGTAATGGAATCCTGCTCGACATCCGGGACCCGGCACACCCGAAGCGTCTCGACGCGGTGACGGATCCCAACTACGCCTTCTGGCACTCGGCCAACTTCTCTAACGACGGCAAGACGGTCCTCTTCACCGATGAGTGGGGTGGTGGCGGCCAGCCGCGTTGCCGCGTATCTGACCCCATGGCTTGGGGCGCGGACGCCATCTTCAGTATCACTCCGGACAAGAAGTTAAAGCTCGACTCCTACTACAAGATGCCCGCGCCGCAGACGGACAAGGAGAACTGCGTCGCGCACAATGGTTCGATGGTTCCGGTTCCGGGGCGCAACATCGAAGTTCAGTCATGGTATCAGGGCGGCGTGTCGCTGATGGATTACACCGACCCGACGCATCCGTTTGAGATTGGCTACTTCGATCGCGGACCGGTCGACGATAGCCGGCCTGCGATGGGCGGCCAGTGGTCCACCTACTACTACAACGGGTATATCTACGGTTCGGAGATCGCTCGCGGTACGGACGTTCTTAAACTCGTTCCGACCAGGTACCTGACACAGAACGAAATTGATGCGGCGGCCCAGGTTTATCTGCCAGAGCTGAACGTTCAGGACCAGCCCCACATCGATTTTCCAATGACGTTTCTGACGGCGAAGGCCTACCTTGACCAGCTTGCCCGGGGAAGCAGTCTTCCTGCGGACAAGATTGCGGCGATCAACTCCAACATCGACGCAAAGAATACCAAGAAGCTCCACGCCGATGCCAAGACAGTCGAAAAGGCCGCTGCAACTGCTAAAACTCCGGCGGACGCGGAACGTCTGCGCGCACTGTCGAAGATCCTGGCGAGCAATGGTGCAGCCAACGCCAAGGCGGGGGAGTAAATTACGACGAGCCTCATCCAATGGACTGATGGAGGGACCGTTTCGTTGATGGAAGCCGGATCAATGGGATGACAGGACGTCCTGGATGAGGTATCGGCCTTTTACGCAGCGATGGACTGGTCGCTAAGGAGCGTTACTGAGACTTATTCATTCGTGAGCAATTTTTACTTACCACAAGCTGACTTCTCATTACTAATCACCAGGTACGGTCTGATGCGAGCGTTGTCCGGCGAAAGCCCAAGCGTTTACAGCTAAGACAAGAGCACCGTTCCGCTCTGAGGCCGACTAGTCTAGCTTCTTGTCTGAGAGAAACTTCGATAGGTGATCTGCAATCTAAACGTTGTTTAGGTCTGACATCAGGAAGTGAGTGTTGCCACGGATACCGATCTCGGGCAGGTGTACGACTGTGACGTCGCCGCCGTGTCGGTTCACGACATCGCGCCACTTCCTGGCCATCTCCTGGAATATCCGCCATTGTTCCTGGCCGGGGTTCGTGCTCGGCTTGTCCGGGATATTGTCACCGTAATAGATGATGATCGGTATCTTCGTGAGCAATATAAATTCTGGTTGAGATACCAAGATCGCACTCAGAGGTCGGCCACCTAGGGTCATGGATGGTGGCACATCTCCTTCAGGAAAAGGAAAGTCGAACCCGGGCTCGAAAGAGACGATGGCGCGGATATTCCTGTTCTTGATAGCCGTGCGCCAACCCAGCCCGCCGCTCTGTGAGTGGGTCACGAGAATGCCCGGGCCGGTTTTGTTGAAGAGCGCCGAAACAGATTCCGTATCGACCTGCACATCATACGGGCCGGTGTTTGGGGCCATCTGTCGAAAGAATTGATTCAGCGCCTCGGGGTCGTGTGAGAACTGCACACCCGGATAAAAGTTCGGCCACGCGCCCAGACGGAAGATGCCAAACCAGAGCTGCTCATCGGGCGTAGCGGTAATGTTGATCGGCTGCGTGCTGCGTGCCGCGCGGCCACGGCGTGGTTGGTCGATCAGGTACACCGGGAAGCCACGGCGCAGAAAGATGTTTTGGAATCCTTCGCGTCCGTCTGGTGTCGTCTCCCAAGTCTTGGCGGACTGGCCGTGGCCATGCCAGAAGACCAGCGGGAGGTTCCTGGCGTTTACCGGGACTTGGTAGAAGATGTAGGAGTGGTCGCCGTGCAAGGTCTGGCCGGCGGGATCGGTGCCGGCAGGATTGAATGCACCTTGCTTGATTGGGTCGAAAGTACCGGGAGCCGTAATGATCGAGCCGCCGACAGAAAAGCTGCCTTGTTCCTGGATCATCAGCGGTCTAGGCTTGCTCTTGTTCGAGTCTTGGGCTCCTGCAGAAGCGAGAAAGAAAACCGCCATCAGGCAGAGCCCAATGATCGAACTCCAATGATTTCTTCTCATCGAACTAGCTCCCGTGATCCTGAGGACTGAGGATTCCATGCTCTCTCCGCGATGCGCTCTTCGTGATTCATTTCTTCTCAAACACTTCTTTGGCAACGCTGATCGCGTTTACTGCATTAGGCCAACCGGCGTAGAAAGCCAGGTGAGTGATGGTCTCGATCAACTCTTCCTCTGTCACGCCGTTCTCACGCGCTCGGACGAGGTGGGATCGGAGCTGTTCTGGACGGTTCATTGCAATCAGAGCAGCTACAGTAACCAGGCTTCGATCACGCTTCGACAACTCTGGGCGCTCCCATACGTCGCCGTACAGCACATCGTCAGTCAGTTCGGCCAACTTTGGAGCGAAGTCTCCAATCGCTCCCTGAGATGGCTTCGGTTTCGCGCTAGCGACGGGGTTTGTCTCCTGAACGCGGAGCGGCCCCTGGTACTGCACTTCGCTGACCTTTTCCATCCAAAGGACGGTTTTGCCGTCGAGTTGTTCAACCATGGCGATATGCGCCATCGCACTGTTCGGAGCGGCGCCGTGCCAGTGCTTCTGACCGGGCGGAATCCAGACCACATCTCCCTGATGGATTTCCTCGACGGGATCGCTCCAACGCTGCACCCGGCCCGTGCCTGCTGTCACGATCAGGATTTGGCCCAGCGGGTGGGTGTGCCATGCGGTGCGCGCGCCAGGCTCGAACGTGACGAGGGCGCCGGATGCGCGCGCTGGAGCGTTTGCCTGGAACAGAGGATCGACGCGCACGGAGCCGGTGAAGTTCTCAGCCGGTCCCGGCCGCGAGGGCTGCGAACCACTTCGCCATATCCTTATCGTTTCCGGCTGCACCTTCTGCTCCTTCGTTGTCTGGCTCTGCACACCGTTGACGAACATGCAAAGCAAAACCCCAATCGCTCCGAAGATTTTCATAGTGGTTTCCTTCTGCTGTCCTGCGGGTTGCCACGTAGAAGAGCACTCAGCGTCCTGTCATTCTTAGTGCGGCTTCAGGAAGACGTGCTCCTTCGAGTTTCAGCCTAGTAACAGCTTCGTCGATTTGCTTGAGATCGCTGTCTGTAAGCTCGACATTCACGGCGCCAAGGTTCTCCTCCAATCGATGAAGCTTGGTGGTGCCCGGAATAGGCACGATCCACGGCTTCTGCGCCAACAGCCACGCGAGTGCGACTTGTGCCGGCGTTGCGCCTTTGCGTTCCGCGGCGGACTTTACTATGTCGACCAGGACCATATTGGCCTTTCGGGCCCCGGGCGAAAAACGAGGAACGTGGTTCCGGAAGTCAGTCGGATCGAACTTTGTGTTCTCGTTGATCTTGCCGGTCAGGAATCCTGCACCGAGCGGGCTGAACGGCACGAAGCCGATTCCAAGTTCCTGTAGAGTTGGTAGAAGCTCCACCTCCGGGGCACGCCAGAACAGCGAATATTCGCTTTGCACAGCGGTGATCGGCTGGACAGCGTGAGCACGCCGGATCGTCCGAATCCCAGCTTCCGACAGTCCGAAGTATTTTACCTTACCCTCAGCAATCAGCTCTTTGACCGCCCCGGCCACTTCCTCGATCGGGACATCAGGATCAACGCGGTGTTGATAGAGGAGATCGATGTGATCGGTTCGCAAACGCTTCAGGCAAGCGTCGACCACAGCCTTGATCTGCTTGGGCCTCCAAACTTAGCGTGAAGTGCACGCAAAACGGGGTCTTCGGCAACTACCACTGAGCCTTCCGAAGGCCCGACTTTTGAGCAATTCACGGCTGGGCCGCCAATAGCAAACCCACGGTCGGCCCTGGAAAACCCATCCTCCGAATCTACACCGAAGCGATGGGCTGGAAAGCTCGGCTCGGAAAGGATCTTCTTAGAGCCGTTGCCTTGTCGCCCACTGAGACAGATCCGAGTGCAGTCATGCGCGCGCCCATATTCGATCTAATACGCAGTGACACGTGCCTGTCCGGACGTCGCGCCTGAGTAGTTAGAAGTGACGGCGAAGACTGCGATGAAGTTGTGTTGTCCTGTGGAGATGGCGGGGATGACGAAGACGGCGACTCCGCTGCTGTTGATTGTGGCGATTCCTATCGATGCTCCGTTGTCGTAGAAGGTCACAGAGCCGATGGGGATTCCAGATTGTGGAGTCGACGCTGACGCAGTAAGTGTGAGGCTGCTGCCGGATTTGAGGTAATAGCTGGAGGGCGAGAGCTGTAACTGCGTCTGCCCCGGCTGAGTGGTGAAGTTGCGAGTCAGCGTTGGAGCGGCTGCAAAGTTGCCCTGGCCAGCGAAGGAAATGACGACGGTGTGGTTGCCGCCTGCAGGCTGCGGGATGACAAACTGTGCCGAGCCGTTATTGATGGGGATTGCGATCGGGCTGCCTCCATCGAGGATGTACGTGATGCTGCCGGTGGGGGATCCCGCGCTCGAACTTAGGCTGACCTGGCAGTTGTAGCTGACTCCAAAAGGCGACCCGCCCCAGCATGAAGCGCTCATATCGACGGGAGTGGGAGCCACGGTGACGGTCGTGATCGCGGAACCGCCTGACGGATAGTTCTGGTCGCCGCTGTAGGAGGCGGTGATGGAGTGAGTGCCAGCGCCGAGAGGCGGGCTCGTGGTCCAGTAGGCCTTGCCGTCACCGCCGAGGGTTAGGGTCACGAGAGGAGTGGTGCCGTCAAAGATGGTCACGGTGCCGGTGGGAACCTTGTTGCCCGCGGCCTGCGGGGCTACGACGATATTGGCTGAGGTGGGGTAGGTCTGCTGCGTGCTGCTGATCGTGAGATTCACTGTCGGAGCGACCACAGTGAGGATCACGCTCGCGTTGGTGGTGTTGTAGTCGGTTGTGTCGGTGGGAGTGAAGGTCGTGTGGAGTGTCTGCGCGCCTACGGGAAGGACGGTGCCGATGGGTGGCGCGTAGACGAAGGTCCCAGGTACATTTGCCGTGGCGTTGAGTTGAGCTGCGCTGAGCGGCGTGCTGGCGATGATGGAGGCGGGAGTTGCCCAGGTGATAATCGGGGTTGCTTTTACAACTGTGAGGGTAACTGTCGCGGTCGCAGTGGTGTAGTCGGTGGCATCTGTTGGCGTGAAGAGGACGTTGAGGGTCTGGTTTCCGGCCGTGAGAACGATGCCTGCGGCAGGACTATAGGTAAATGTGCCAGGAATAGTCGAGGATGCATTGAGTTGTGCTGCTCCGAGCGCAGTTCCGTATGTGATCGACGCGGGCGCAGCCCAGTTGAGGGGCGGGGTGGCGTGAGAGACTGTGATGGTCATGCCGGCAATAGTGGCGCTGCTGAAGTCTGCATCGCCGGAGTAGGTTGCGGCGATCAGGTGCTGGCCCGCGGCGAGGACCGGCAGCGTGAAGTGCGCCGTGCCGGATGTGATGGCTACGGGCGAGCCCGATGGATTGCCATCAATGAGGAATTGTACTGTCCCGGTGGGCGTGCCGGAGGATGCGGTGAGAGTGACGGTTGCGGAGTTTGGTGCGCCGTAGACCGGGGTCACGGACTGGATGGACAGAAGAGGAGTGACCGTCGCCTGCGCGATCATGAAGGAAGCGGAGGGAGAGGTTGTGGTGGCGAACGATCCATCGCTGCTGGTAAAGGTTGCGGTGACGGTGTGCGTTCCGACTGTGAGCGAGGAAGCGGTGGCCGACGCACTGCCGTTGCTGACAGTTGCTGGGGCGAGGCTGGTTCCGTCGATCGAGAAGGTGATGGTGCCGGTGGGTGTGCCGTCGGTCGACGTGACGGTCGCGGTGAGCGAGACGTCCTGACCGAAGGTGGGCGAAGCTGGAGTGAAGTCTCCGAGGGTCACAGTGACCGGGAAGGGTGTGTTGTCTCCGGCTTGCACGATCTCAAGGGCGGGCGGCGAGGCCAGCGCGGCATTTGCGGCGTTGCCGGTGAAGGTGGCAGTGTTTGAGAAGCTGGTGGCGGATGACGGAGTGAACTGTGATGTGAACTGGCAGGCCCCGCCCGGGATGACGTTGATGGTGCCCGACTGAGCACAATCAGCAGAAGGAGTGAATGTCAGCGCGAAGTTGGTCTGATCGGAATCTGTGAGGCTTAGCGCCGCGCCTGCGTTGCCAGTCGACAGCAGGTTGACGATGACCGGCGCGTTGTTGACGCGAGAGAACGAGGTCAGTCCCTGGGTCCGCTGAAGCGCGAGAACCTGATTTGAAGCCGAGGCGGTGTAGACGTTTCCAATACTGTCCAGCGCGATCGTATTGGCGGCGAGGCCCGAAGCAATACTGAAGACTCCGCTGTTACTACTAGCGGGGACCGCGAGGATGTCTGCCGAGGCAGAGTCAGCTACAAGCACGTTGCCGGCTGCATCGACGGCGACTGACCTGGGCGCAGTGGCTGCCGAGGTCAAGGTGCTCCGGGTGAACGTTGGCGAGCTGTATTTATAGACGGAGCTCGCGGCTGGATCTGCGACATAGACATTTAGACCGCTGTCGACCGCGATGCCTGCTGGGGACGAGAGGCCGGAGTTGGCGATCACGTGCGAGGCGATGAAGTTGGAACCGATCTGTGTGATCGTCTTGGCGCTGGCATCGGAGACGTAGAGGTTGTTCAACGAGTCGACGGCCAGGCCCTGAGGCGAGGCGAAGCCGGTGCCGAGTGTCTGGGAGGTTCCGGCGGGAGAGATCTGGGTGATGAGACCGGTGGTGGCGTCGGCGACATAGACGTTGCCGATGGAATCGATCGCGAGGGCAGAGGGATTGGTGAATGTGCCAAGGGTGGAGAAGGACGCAGCAGCTCCCCCGCCTACACCGCCGGCGCCCGCGGAGAATTTGAGAACCGACTTGCTCGCGCCATCGGCGACGTAAACGTTCCCAGCGTAGTCGGCCGCGAGTGCGTTGACCGAGAGATTCTGGCCAAAGGTGATCTGAGCGGCGGGATCAAGCGTGGCGCCTGCGCCTTGCCCTGTGCCAGTGAGGCCAAGGTAAGCGGGGTTGTTGAGCGCAGAGCCAACAGCAAGAGGAGCGGAGCGCGGTCCGGCGACGGCGGGGTTGAAGGTTGCGGTATAGCTGCAGTCGTCGGTGTTGTCGTTGGGGTTGATGGTGCATGCGCCGGTGTCAAGAGTAAAGTCCGGAGAGGAAAGCGCGGTGCCAGCTGGCGAATCGCCGGGCGTGAAGTGGAGAGTAATCGGCTGTGCGACCGGCGTGCCGATCGCGGCTGCGCCGAACTGCAGATTGTTCGAGACCTTGCGGATGCGGAGGTTGGTGGAGTCACTAATGTAGAGGTTGCCCTGCAGATCGAGGGTCAAGCCCATTCCGTTGCCGCCGTTGGAGCCGACGATTGCCGCGGTGGCGATGCATCCATCACCGATTGCGGAGGCGCTGCAGGAGCTGGCCGTGCCGCCGCCGGCGATGACGCGCGTATAGCCGGACCGACTGTCTTCAAACCAGACCACGTTGTTGGTCGAGTCAGTGATGTAGAGGTTGTTGTCGGCGTCCATGAAGATCTTCTGTGGCCCCATGTTCACGGTGTTGCCAAGGCCAGGGGCGAGTGTGGTGTTCCCTGCGGTTCCTGTGCCCGCGATCGTGTAGATGTTGCCATTGATGGGCGAGGCGACTCCGAGCTTGTTCAGCAGGTTGTAGAGACCGCTGCCGGGGGTGCAGGTTACGCATACCGCGCGAACGTGCGATGACTCTGCGATGTAGACGTTCGCGCTTGAATCGACCAGCACGCCCTGCGGGTTCGAGATGGTTGCCTGGGTTGCAAGGCCGCCATCACCAGTTGAGGAGCTTACACCGGTGCCAGCTATGGTCTGAATGTTGCCGGTGCCGACGAGGACTTCACGGATGCGGTTGTCGCCGGTGTCCGAGATATAGATATTCCCTGCGGAGTCTTTCGCTACTGACCGCGGCTGCTTCAGCAGAGCGCTCGTTGCGGGACCGCCATCGCCAGCAGGATCCGTGGTGTTTGCCGGAGCGCTGCCGGTTCCGGCGATCAGGTACATCTTGCCGTCGGCAACCTTGACCTCGTGCACTTTGTTGTCGCCGTAGCCGGCGATGAAGATGTTTCCGAGGGAGTCCGAGTAGACGCCGCGCGGCTTGCCGGTAAGCTTGACCAGGGTCGGAGTGCAACCCACCGTTCCGGTCGGGACGCAAGCTGTGCCAGAAATGTATCCCGCGAAGTTGTTCACGACGCCATTTGTGGACATCTTACGGACGAGTGCTGCATTTGCGTCGGTGAAGTAGACGTTGGCGAAGGGATCGACAGCGACGGCGCGCAGATCACCTGAGGTGCCGCCAGTGATCTGGATCGCGGTCGCCTGGCAGCCGTCGCCGAAGCTGTCGAGGTGGCCCGCGCATGTCGTGTTCGCGCTGGAGGAAGTGGCGCCGCCGACGATGGTCGAGATAGTGTACGGCAGGGCAACCGGTGCAGAGGATACGGGCACCGGAGGCGCGGCGTTTACCGTGATGGTGAGGGCTGGGCTGGAGGTGGATGTGCCGAAGTTGCCGCTGGCGACGTAGGTCGCAGAGACGCTATCGATGCCCTGAGGCAGCAGCGCGCTGAAGACTGCTGCGCCGTTGGTCAACGTTGCGTTGCCGATCAGGGTTGGGTTGGGGTTCGAGGCAGTGGTATAGCTGAAGCTGACAGTTCCGGTTGGCGTACCCGCGGGAGAGGCGACGGCTGCGGTAAGAGAGACCGGTGTTCCGACAGTGGCGGTAGTCGAGGAAGAAGTGAGCGTCGTCGTTGTCGGAGCTCCATTGATTGCGACAGAGGCGGCAGAGGAGGAGGAGCCGGCGTTGGCGCTGTCGCCGTTATAGACGACGCTGAGCGAGTAGTTCCCGATGGGAAGATTGAAGGCGTAGGACGCGCTGCCATTGACCAGCGGTACCGTTGCGTAGGTCGCTCCGTTTACCAGGAAAGCGATGGACCCAGAGGGGTTGGCCGAGCCGGATACCGAGGCAAATGCCGTGAAGCCAATACCGAAGGTGGTAACGACCGGCACTCCACTCAGCGAGGTTGAGCTGGAGGGCAGGCTTCCGGGGTTAACCGTTACGCTGTAGCTGCCGAAGCTGGGGATGGCTGCATATTTTGCGTTGCCGGAGTAGCTGGCGGTGTAGGTGTGGGTGCCGGCGGGCGAATTGGTGATGGGGATGAAGACCGTGTCGCCTGTGCCGGAGAGGCTGGCAGAAAATGTGCGATTCGCTTCGTCGTTCAACGTGACGGTGCCGGTGGGATATGGGTAGTTGATGCTCGAGAAAGTCGGCGTGAGGATGACAACTGCCGTTGGGAACTGACCGGCCGTCACAGTCTGACTGCCACCGTTCGGGCCGGTAAGCTCGGGCGCGAGAAATGTGAAGTTGCATGCGGGCGGTACGAGGCTCGGTGCAGTGCGAACATCAGCGATGGTGTTGCCATTCTTGCCGTTGAAGGGGAGAAGGAGTGAGGTAAGGGTGCTCGATACCTGGCCCGGTCCCAGCGTGATTTGCGCATTGGTTGGGGCGACGAGATTGGAACTGGCCAACGTGTCGATGGTGACGTTGTCGAGGGTGACGATAAGCGGATTCAGAGTACCGTTATTGTTGGCGCCGGTGAACTGAACCGAGCCTGTCGCCACGGTTCCCTGATTGGAGAAGCGAAGGTTCTGCAACAGGATGTTCTTGAAGTTCGGCGTGAGCGTGCCGGTGTTGGTGTTGTAGACGGGATTGAACTGGATCTGTGTTCCGTGGTTCACGAAGCAGGAGTTGGAGTACTGGATGTTCTGAACGATCCCACCACGGTCATTCGCGGACTTGATACGAATGCCGGTTGAGTTGCTGCCGTCTACTTCGGCGTCGCCGTACATCTGATTGCTATCGAAGAGCACGTTGTTGACGCCGCCATTGGTAAAGCTGCCGATCGATTCTCCGTGGCCGGCGTAGAAATTGTTGTTGACGACGGAGATATTCGAAGAGAGCGATGACGGCGCACCGACAGCTACGTTGTCGTCTCCGTCGGAGATCCAGGAGTTCTTAATGGTGACGTTGGTCGCGTTTCCTGGGTCGATGCCATCCGTGTTTCGAGCGGAGAATGGTGTGACAATCTTGATGTCCCAGGCCGTGAAGCCGTTGATGGTATTCAGGGAGACGTGGAAGTTTGGCGGATTTTTGAAAGTGATTTTGTAGAGAGTGATATTCGTTGAATTGGAAATCTGGATACCGCGGGGATTCTGCTGATTACCGCCTAACGAATTCGCATCGCTCGCCAGGTCCCACCAGGACTTGCCCGCTGTTGTGCCCTCGTATCCAGCGGTGGGAAAGCTGTTGAGGACGACATCCCCTCCGCGCGCGTTGAGTTTGCCGTAGCCCATAACTGCGGAGTTGTTGGCATTGGTGATGCTGATGAGGTTCTGGCAACTGGCGGTGTTGCTGGCCGCGCTGACCGTGCCGCACGTGTGGACGCCCTGCACCTTGTCATAGTCCTGTGCGTTGCGAGAGAAGTAAAGCGTAACTCCAGGGTCGACGAGGAGGGTAACGCCTGTGGGAATCGAGATGGGGCCGGACAGGAAGGCATTGTTTCCGCCGGCGTCCATGGACAGCTCGACCGCTTGATTGGAGCCCTGACAGGCGTTCAGCGCAGCCTGGAGGCGAGCCTGGTCAGGGTTCGTGCTGGTGGCCTCAACCGCAGCTGGAACATCTTCGTTCACATCGTGAAAGGTAGCCGTCAGGCTTTGACAGACGGCCGGGAAATTAGGTTCGACCACTGTTCGCGTATCACCCGTTGCGACTGCGGGTGCCTGAGCCAGAATCGCCAGCGTATTTAGGTTCCCAAAGACTCCGACCAGAAACATAACTCGAACCGTTGTTGTCAGCGACAAGGCACACTCTCCTAAAAAGCCAAGTTTTTCCCCCGGTATGCCTGACCAGCAACTCGGTCATCGTATCCCCAGACCATTCATTTTTTGAGGAGTCACGGGAACACACGTAGAGTTTCTTAGGAATTAGTGGTCAGACCAACAGGAAGATTCAACTGAGTGCGGAAATCTATCTCACGCAGGCTGATGCTGTCAAAACAATTCCACGGAGAGCGACAAACATTCACGTTTGAAGGTTTTTGGGTGTTTCAAAAGTGATCCGTCTCGCGGGGAATGGGAGTTGTGCGAGAACTCCGGCGAGTTACGTTTTTCCGTATTTTTGTGAAATTGTCATAACAAAATACGGACATCTGGGAATTTTGTGACGAACTGCCATGATTCGGGGATAAAATGTCTAAAATTGATGACGAATCGCAGTTTTAGTTGAAGAAATTGAGGGGTTATTCATTTCTGGATGCAACTTCTGAAAAGAAGTTGGGTCTGATGGCCGGATAGTGATCTGGCCGGCCTGACTTTGAGGTCTGGCACAAAAGTGTAAGGGCAGACTTCGTAGTTTGGAATATGAGCTGCTCGCGTCCTTTTGGGAGTAACTCGCATCAATCTATTTTGAATCAGAGAGATGCTCTAGGGGGCTTTCGCACAATCCGAATGGCATAGCAAGTGCCCTACGACCGGCATGAGACTTTCCAGAGCTGTACTCACTCTTGCCAGTGTCCTATCCTTCGTTTCAATCTCTCTTCCCTTCACCGCAACAACTTCATACGCCCAAGAAACCACGGGCGGTATGCAGGGCACCATTCGGGATGGTTCAGGTGCCGTCCTTCCAGATACAACCGTAACGGTTTCCAGCCCGTCTCTAGTCGGCGGCAAGGCGACCACGACCGACAAACAGGGTAACTATCGGTTCACGAACCTTCCGCCCGGCCCCTATGTTGTTACTGCAAGGGCAAAGGGCTTTACGACGGTCAGGCGCGAAGGGCTGATCATTGAGGTCGGGCACCTTCCGGTGATCGATCTGACCATGGCGGTAGGCGGCGAAACGACCATCGTTGAGGTGAACGCAGACGCTCCCGTCATCGACGTTACCTCGACAAGTACGCTAACAAACATCACCGAGGACGTGATCGACCAGGTTCCGCACGGTCGTTCATTCCAGTCCGTGATTCAATTTGCTCCTTCTGCGCGCAACGAGCCTTTGATGGGAAATACGACAACCAACGGAAGCGGCAGCGTTTCGCCCGGCAACGGCAGCAACGGCAACGCCTTCGGTTATTCGGTAGGCGGCGGCGCGGACTCGGAGAACTCTTATCTCGTCGAAGGTCAGGAGACCGCGAATCTGGTTGGCGGCTACTCACACACCAATGTTCCCTTCGACTTCATTCAGGAAGTACAGCTGAAGACCTCTGGCATCGAAGCCGAACACGGCGGTTCTCTGGGCGGCACGGTCAACGTCGTCATGAAGAAGGGCAGCAACCACTGGCATGGCTCTGTGTTCCTCCAATATGAGACCAACGCGATGAACGGATCGCCGGTGGCAACGTCGCGGTACGACCCAAACTCCGTCGGTACACGGAACACGGATGCCGCGTACCAGCAGTACCAGCCCAAGAAGGACAAGCTCGACGACTTCTTCCCTGGGTTCACTATCGGTGGACCAATTCTTAAAGATCGCCTCTTCTTCTTTGCTGCATTCAATCCTGAGTTCCGGAACATCGAACGCAAAGTGAATTACGGCACATCGGGCGGAGCCGCAACCGGCATATTGCCCTTCAGCCAGAATACGCAGACGTACTACACAACGGCGCGTCTGGATGCAGCCGCGACAAAGAAGCTCCATGTATTTGCCTCATGGCTTTACCAGGGGCAACGTCAGAGCGGCCAGCAACTGCCGTATGCAGATGATGTCAACGGCCTCTTCAATCTTTCAACGCAAATCGATCCCGCAGTATACGCACACAGTCAGGGTTTCTCTTCGCCAAACATCACAACCAACTTCGGCGGCGACTACATGCTTACGCAGAACATCGTCTCCACCAGCCGCTTTGGATATTACTTCGAGAACTATCACGACTTCGGCTACAACGGTACCTCGGACGTGTATAGCTTTCAGGCCAGCGGTATTGGCGGGACAGATGTGAACGGCAATCCGCTTGGCGGCAATCTTCAACAGGTCAATGGCTTCCAGAGCGGTCCGGTCAATGCAAACTTCACTCGTCGCAATGCCAACAAGCATATTCAATTCGACGAGGCCATTTCCTGGTTCAAGAGCGGATGGGCGGGCAGTCACAGCTTCAAATTCGGCTATCAACTGAACCGCGAATCGAACGACATCTTTCAGGGATACAACGTTCCGTTGGTCCAGGTATTCCCCGGCGCTGCGTCGATCTACTCGCCCTTCGGCAGTACCGGTAGAACCAACTGCGCCGCTCTTATTGCGGCATTGGGTCCTCAATACGCCGACCCGCAGGGAGGGGATGGTTGCACCGGAACATACGGTTACGAGATCGCGTACGACTTCGGTTCGGGCGGCCAGGCAACCAGCTACAACCACAGCCTCTTCGCGCAGGACTCGTGGACGATCGCCAGAGGCGTAACCGTCAACTATGGCCTGCGAATTGAAAAGGAATATCTGCCGGCTTCAACCCCAACGGGCCAGAACGCAGCGCATCCGATCAACTTCGGCTGGGGTGACAAGATCGCTCCTCGCGTCGGCGTTGCCTGGGACGTCTTCCAGAACGGCAAGATGAAGGTCTTCGGCGACTACGGCGTGTTCAACGACGTGATGAAGCTGAACCTGGCGATCAGCTCGTTCGGTGGCCAGTTCTGGAACAATTGCGCCTACGCTCTGAATGCACCCGACTACATTACGGCCGACCCAATCGCCAACAGCGCGGGACGCTACTGCGTTGGTGACAGCACAGTCGGAGCCAACTTCCCCGACGGCGCCACACCTGCGGGCCTCACCTTCCTGGAGAATGTGAACAATCGTTCCAGTTCTACAGCGGAGCCGGTCGCCGCAGGCCTGAAGCCCTACCGTCAGCATGAGTCGGGCTTTGGCGTTGACTACCAGCTCGCCCCGACCGTTGCCTTCGAGGCTCGTTGGGACCGCCGTCGTCTGGACCACGTGATCGAAGACGCTGCGCTGTTCGATTCAACCGGAAGCGAAGTGTTCACGATCGTCAACCCGGGTCAAGGTCCCAATGCAACGAACACAACGTGCGATCCTGCATCCGGCACCAGCCCAGCCTGCCCTGGCAACGTTGCCGCTGCGCGTAGCTACGACGGCGTGGAGCTTCGTCTCACGAAGTCTCTCAGCCAGCACTGGTTTGGATTGTTCTCCTACACGTACAGCCATCTCCGTGGTAACTATCCTGGTTTGACTAGCAGCGATATTGCTGATGGCGGCACGGGTGGTCGCAATGCGCCGAACAATAGCCGTTCGTTCGACGAGACATATTTCCAGTACAACTCACACGGCGATTCGTCGAGCGGGCCATTGAACACCGACCGTCCAAATACGCTGAAGGGGTATGCGTACTACGACTTCAAATGGTTGAAGAAGTTCACCACGGATATAGGTCTCTTTCAGACGATCTATCAAGGCTCGCCGGTCAGCAGCTATGTTGACGTGGGTGAGGGTTTCAATGAATTTCCTGTTTATCCGGAGAATCGCGGGATGTGGCAGAACCTGACGCAGGACCCGTCTACTGGAATCATCACACCGGTGGGTGTGCCGTACGCCCGCCGCACGCCCTTCTACAATCAAACGGACCTGAACTTCAAACAGAGCTACAACGTTGGAGAGAGCAAGACGATCAGCTTCGATGCAACCTTCGCAAACTTGTTGAACCAGCGCGCGGTCACTGCATACACCACGTCGGTCGGGTCGCAGAACGGGTCTTACAACAATGTGGCTATTCTGCCGAATGGTTATGCACTTGGCGGATGCACGGACCCGGATCCGACAAAATGCTCGCCAACCTATACGGTGGGGCAAGCCTACTCGGCGTTTGAACATCCCTACGATTGGAAGGCGCTGTTGAACGCGGATGGAATGACAGTGAACAGCCAGTATGGGAAGCCGTTCCTGTTCCAGGCCGCGCGAAACGTCCGTCTGCAGGTGCACTTCACGTTCTAACGAAAGTGCACTGCTTTATTGGGGGCCGGGTGAACCGGCTCCCTTTTCTTTAGTATTTACCGCGCCGGCGGATCTCCATAAATAGAGATCGTGCAGACGATCTCAGTTCACCTGCGAAAGTTCAACTTGATCCTGCTCCACTTCCTCAAGCACGGACTCCCTTCGTATGTCGATGCTTCCCGTCAAAAAAGCCCCATCCTCAACGGAGATGCGCGAGACTAAGACGTCTCCGTAGAGAGAACCCTCGCTGCGAATGTCAAGATGATCACTTGCTTCACAGCTGCCGAGCACCGCGCCGAGCACTACGATATCCCGCGCTGCGATACTAGCCGAAACGCGGCCATCTCGCCCGACCGTCACACGATCGCCCGGCAGGCTAATAGACCCCTCAACTTTCCCTTCGACGTACAGGGATTCTGAGCCGGTAATCTCCCCTTTGATGAGCAGCGATTTTCCGATCGTGCTCCGATCACCGATCGAGAGCGTCGAAGAACGTGGCTCAGATGCATTTGAAGGCCGCACTTGGCGAGTTTGATCTGGAACTGAGGATGATGCGGCGTCGACGCGCTGATCTAACATGGATTCGGATACCCCTAAATTTGTGATTTGCGACCGTTAGAAACGGGAACATGACTGCTTCGGTCACGCTACGGCAGATCGAGGCCACGCGATATAGCATCTTTGGGTGAGAGAGTGCATGGCGAAACGAATTATTCCCGAAGAGAATGGCTGTACCCTGTTTCGCATTCCACAGCACTTGCCTTGATGAGGGAAAAGGGTTTGTCAGTTCACCACTTACAGTGGTACTGCTCGCAGAGCTTCTACTGGGTCAACTGCTGCCGCACGGCGGCGCGGGAAGATAACTTGCAAGTATCGCGGACACGGCCAGAACCAGCGGTACCGTGATGGGATCAAGTGGGCTAACGCCAAGCAGCACGGACTTCATCAACTCCATCAGCGCTGCTGCCGTCCCCATATCGATCACAACTCCAACCGATGTGAGTTGCAGTGTGGAATGGACGAACATCCGCTTCAGCTCGCCCTTCTGTGCGCAAGCATCACCAGAGTGAACGAAGTCCGCACAGCGTAATCGCTACCGCAGGCGGGGGAACGCAGTAATCGGCATTTGTTGCGGCAAAGGGGCTTTTTTGCCGTTACCGGTGACTGAGTGCGGGAAACCTGGTGTTAATTTTCCGCTTGCATCTCAGTACAGTTGTCTATACTATTGGCCAACTTGAACCCATGCCTTTTTGAAGTCTGAACACCTTTCGAAGAAAACTTCGCAGGATTGTATTAGCCAGTCAATATCCGCTATCGATCCGCAGCTGGAGCACAACTCCTCTTCGGGCAAAGAGCAAATTGCAAATCATGGGATGATCCGCATCGCTTGAGCAACTTTCCCAATGTGCCAAGCAAATTGAGAAGAGATTGAAGTGGAGGCCTACAAATGAAACGCATCGCTCTGAATAGTTTCTTTCTATTCCTCGTATGTTCCGTTGCCTTCGGGCAGGACATCAGCGCCAAGATCACCGGCACTGTAACCGACGTTTCGGGTGCCGTCATCTCGAACGCAACCGTGACTGCTCGCGACACCTCTCGAGGCACCATCTATCCAACGCAGACCAACTCTGCCGGCGTCTACTATCTGTCGCCGCTGCCTATTGGTGACTACGACCTGAAGGTGACTGCATCCGGCTTTGCCACGGTTCAACGCCCGGCTTTCTCTCTGGCCATGAACCAGACGGCCCGCGTCGACATCGCGATGACGGTTGGCCAAGCCTCCCAAACTATCGAGGTCTCGAGCGCTCCACCGCTACTGCAAACCGATCAGACCTTCATGGGTACCGTGCTCGATGCCAGGGCAAATGTGACGTTGCCGCTCGCAACTCGAAACTATAACCAACTCACACTACTTTCACCCGGCGCCGTTAGTCTCAACCCCGGCGCCTTCACCAACGCCCAGGCAAGCTTTCAGGTCGGACGTCCGTACATCAATGGCAACCGCGAGCAGACCAACAACTACATCCTCGACGGCATGGACAACAATCAAATCGACAACAACGACGTCGCCTTTGCCCCTAGTGTCGACGCCATCCAGGAGTTCAATCTCATCTCGCAGAACGCTCCAGCCTCCTATGGCAACTACCTTGGCGGCATCATCAGCGTCACTCTGAAGTCCGGAACCAATCAGTTCCATGGCAGCGCATTTGAGTTCATTCGCAACGACGCCCTGAACGCCAATACCTGGAAGAACGGATTCACCAAGGGCCAGCCTTATGTTCCCGGCCAGAATAATCCTGATGGAAGCGGCCTTAAGCCGGTCCTTCGTTGGAACGAGTTTGGTGGAAGCGTCGGCGGTCCCATCATTAAGGACAAGCTCTTCTTCTTTGTCGACTATCAGGGTTCGCGGTTTGACCAGCCTGCAACCTCGGTGCCCTTTACCGTGTTCACGGCACGTGAGCGCACGGGTGATTTCGGCGAGCTCTGCAAGGCCGGCTTCAACACAAGCGGCATCTGCAACAACCTTGCGACTCAGCTCTACAACCCGAAATCCGCATCGACGCCTGGCGGCCGTCAGCCCTTCCTGAACAACAAAATTCCCGGCAGCCTCTTCAGCCCGGCGGCTTCGAAGATTCTCAACTCGTCACTCTACCCTGCTCCGACTAATGGTTTCGTCAGCGGCAACCAGACCAACGTTACCCACTCCTATACCAACAGCGATCAGGGCGACATCAAGATCGACTGGATAGCCTCCCAGAAGGATCACATCTATGGGCGATACTCTCAGCAGCACTTGACTAATCCCACTACGAACAGCCAGTTGCTGGTAGGAGACTCAGACAATGAATTCCCTCTTTATAACGGAGTCATTGACTACACCCATACCTTCAGCCCGTCGCTGTTGAACTCGGCGCGTCTCGGTGCCAGCTACTTCCCCGTAACCGAGGGCTACACAAATCCCACTGGTCAGAATCTGCCATCGGTCTTCGGCATCGCGGGGACCGCGCCGGACCAGACGTTCCTGCCGCTACAGACTCTCCAGGGTGGGAACAGCAACGGTCCGACGTTAGGCAGCAACAACCTCATCTCCCTGTTCCACGACACCGTCGCCCAAGTGCAGGACACCGTGAGCATCGTGCACGGAAAGCACACTGTCAACATTGGCTTCCAGTATTACAACTACCGCACCAATGTTCTTTACGTTGGCAACTCCGGGCTTGCCGGGCAGTTCATTTACGACGGCTCCTTTACCAGCAATCCGGCGCTTGGATCTGGAAGCACGACTCCCATCGGTATGGCAGAGGCCGACTTCCTGCTTGGACTTCCTCAGAACGTCGGTCTTGGATCCGGCGGCGGCCGCAGCCTGCGCAACAGCCTCGTCTCCGCATTTGCTCAGGATGACTGGCACATCGCATCGAACGTAACGCTCAACCTCGGCCTTCGTTACGAAGTTGTGACGCCACGCGCCGAAGCGCATGATCAGGCGACTAACTACGGCCTCTTTACCGGCACCGTACAGCTCGCAGGACAGAACGGCAATTCGTCAGCTCTCTACAATCAATACAACGGTCCCACCAACTATCAGCCACGTGTCGGGGTGTCCTGGCAACCAGGCTGGGACAAGGCAACGGTCTTCCGTGCCGCCTACGGCATCTCGAACTTCATCGAGAGCACTGGAACAGGCAACCTCCTGATTCAGAATCCGCCCTTCGCGATTCCCCACAACGTCACGTATAACGGAGCCTCGGTTGCTCTTCCGGGCAGCACGCTCGATCAGGGCTTCTCGACCTTCCCCTCTTCCGGATGCACGGCTGCCGCTGCCGTCGCGACCTCGCCGCTTTGCTTCTCGGGTACCGGCATTCACGCGTTCGATCCCAACAACATCCGTCCCGCGGTCTCGCAGCAGTACAACCTCACGGTCCAGCGGCAGTTGGGCAACTCCTCAACCTTCCAGGTCAGCTACGTTGGTCAGAAGACAGATCATCTCATGACGATCGCGCTCATCAATCAGCAGGTTCTGCTCCCGGGCGGCGCGACTGCTCCAAGTCCGTATCTCAATCCCACACTGCAAGGTCTGATTGGTCAGGCTCGTCTGACAGCATCCACTGGCTACTCCAACTACAACGCGCTTCAGGCCAGCTTCCAGCAGCGTCTCAGCCATGGACTGCAGTTCCAGGCGAACTACACCTGGTCCAAGTGTATGGGCAACTCCTCCGGCTTCTATGCTCAGTACGGCGACACCAACGCCGCGCTGACGCAGGCCGGCAACAATCACTTCTTCTTCCAGGACACCTATCACCCGGGTGCAGACTACGGGAAGTGCGATCAGGACGTCGCAAGCAGTTTCAATGGCTTCGTGACCTATGACCTGCCTTTCGGACGGGGACGTGCGTTTGGCTCCAATCTCAATCGCGTTGCCGATACTGTCATCGGCGGCTGGCAGGTGAACTCCATCCTCCAGTTCCACACTGGATTTCCCATCACGGCTCAAGCTGCAAACAACTCTGGCGTAGTCACTGGATTCCCCAGGGCCAACTGCAACGGCAGCCCGGTCGACACACCGTACAAGAAGTCCACTGATCCCGACAATCCCGGCTACATCTGGTTCGGTTCGGGCTCGGTTTCGCAGCCTGGTCTCGGGACGTTCGGCAACTGCCAGGTTGGCAGCTTCCGCGGTCCCGGCCTTCAGGGAGTTGATCTCAGCGTCGTCAAGAGCTTCCAGATCGTTGAGCACCAGAGTCTGCAGTTCCGTGCCGAAGCCGTGAACGCTTTGAACCATCCCATCCTGGTGGCTCCGAACTCCAGCATCGGTCCCACCTTCGGTCTGGTCAACAACGCACAGGGAGAGCGTCAGCTTCAATTCGCATTGAAGTACCTCTTCTAACCGCATACACCGCAACGAAGCAAAGGAGCACGCAGCCGCAAGCTGCTTGCTCCTTTGACCGTTATGTCGCCATTGTGGTGGGTCGTGGGAATATTTTTTCCTTGGGAGAGTGCGGTCGGCGGTCGCGCAACGTGCGAAAGGCAAGCGGAGAGGGTGTTCCAGCGTATCTTTAAATCTTCCGTTTTGACCGCAATTAAATGCACCTAAGTGTTGATAGATCAACAGAAAAATTCACATAATTGTTGAATTGTTTCTTGATCTTCTGGGGTAGTATCCCGCCATGACCTCCAATCGATCTTCCTTCCGAATCCTCGCGTCCCTGCTTGCGTTCTGTTCTGCCTTTTTGAGTCTGAGTAAGACGGCCGCGGCCGCTACTGAGACGTCGGTGGTGATCTCGCAGGTGTATGGCGGCGGAGGAAACTCGGGGGCGACGTACAAGAACGACTTCGTGGAGCTGTTCAATCCGACGCCCGCGCCGGTGACGGTGGCGGGATGGAGCGTGCAGTATGCGAGTTCGGCGGGGACGTCGTGGCAGGTGACGTCGCTGCCGACTCTGACGCTGCAGCCGGGGCAGTATCTGCTGGTGCAGGAGGCGCTTGGAGCCGCAGGAACAACGAACCTGCCGACACCGGATGCGACAGGTTCGATCAGCATGAGCGCGACAGCGGGAAAGATTGCGCTGGTGAGCAGCACGACAACGTTGAGTGGCTCTTGCCCAACGGCAGATCCGACGCTGGTGGACTTTGTGGGTTTTGGCTCGGCGGCGAACTGCTCGCTGGGGACGCCGACGGCGACGTTGTCGAACACCACGGCGGCGATCCGAACGAACGTGTGTTCGCCGACGAATAATAATGGGGCGGACTTTGCGGCTGGCGCTGTGGTTCCGCATAATACGGCAAGTGCGTTGGTGACCTGCGGCACGCCGGGAAGCACGCCTCTCGCAGCGACTGGATTTGCGAGTCCGGCGTCGACGTTTACCGGGGTGGCTACGCTGCTGAAGGTGACGGTGGTGCCGGGGACTGCGCCGGCAAGCACGGGGATTCAAGTGGCTGCCGACCTGAGCACGGTGGGAGGAACAGCCGCGCAGATGTTCTACGACGACGGAACGAATGGGGATGAGACGGCGGGCGACAATGTGTTTTCTTATAGCCTGACTCCGACGGCGGCGGGGAGCTTCACGCTGCCGGTGATTGTGACAGATGCGCAGCTGCGCACGGCGACCGCTTCTATCTCGCTGACGGCGAGTATTCCCCCTTCATTTGTGACGATTCAGACGATCCAGGCGAACAAGCCCTCGACCTATGCTACGCAGACGGTGACGACGAGCGGCATTGTGGTGGGAGTGAAGTCGGACGGGTTCTACCTGGAGGCGAAGAATGCGGATACGACTCCGGTGACTCCTGAGGGGATCCTGGTGTATACGGCGTCGACGGCGAAGCCTTCGTTCATCCAGATTGGCAACGAGGTGCAGGTGACGGGCAAAGTGGCGACCTTTCCGGCGACCGGTTTGACGCCGGGGACGGAGATTGACGGGCCGCAGACATTCACGCTGCTGACGACAGGTAATCCGCTGCCGACTCCGATCTCGATCACTCAGGCAATGGATTCGCCGAGCGGTGGAGTGAAGCAGTTCACGAGGTACGAGGGGATGCGGGTGGCGATCGAGTCGCTGACGACGACCTCAGGAACGGGAGCGACGCTGACGGAGTCCACGGAGACGAATACGTCCAATGGGCGGTTCTATGGTGTGGTAGCGGGAGTGGTGCGGCCGTTCCGTGAGCCGGGGCTGGATATTACGGATTTGACCTTTGGGGCCTTCCCAGCGGGCGTTCCGGTGTTCGATTCGAATCCTGAGCTGCTGTATATCGACAGCCTGGCGTTTGGCGGTCCGGCGATCGACCTGACCAGCAAGGCGACGGTAACGGGGCTCGTGGGAGTGATGGACTTCTCTTTCGGCTCTCCGGAGATCCTTCTGGACAAAGCCACGCGTCCAACGGTGGCGGGGCTGATGACGGCGACCCCCATTCCCGTGCAGGCGGCGAATGAGTTCACGGTGGCAAGCTTCAACATGGAGCGGTTCTACAACGACAAGTCGGATGCGGACAATCCGGGCTCGTCGGTTGTGGTGGTGACGCCGGAGGCATATCAACGTCGGCTGGCGAAGGGCTCGCTGGCGATTCGGAATGTGCTGAACTTTCCGGACATCATCGGAGTGCAGGAGATCGAGAATCTGGCGGTGCTGACTGACCTGGCCGCGAAGATCAGCTCGGATGCGACGGCGGCGGGACAGGCCGATCCGGTGTACCAGCCCTATTTGTTCCTGGCCAACGATGGCACTGGGATCAACACCGGCTTTCTGGTGAAGAGCACGCGGGTGACGACAGTGAAGGCGGAACAATTCGGGCTGACAACCACGTTCACGAACGCGGGCGGGAACCAGGCTATCTTGAACGACCGCACTCCTCTCGTGCTGCATGCGGGGATCAAGCGGGGCGGGTCCGCGCCCGACTATCCGGTGACAGTGATCTCGGTGCATCAGCGGTCGCTGATCAACGTGGACGATCCGACGAGCACGGGCGCTACGGTCCGGCTGAAACGTGAGGCGCAGGCGGAGTACCTGGCTTCGCTGATCCAGAGCTATCAGGCCGCCGGTGAGCACGTGGTGACGGTGGGCGACTACAACTCGTTCGAGTTCTCGGATGGGTTTGTGGATGCGCTGGGCGTGACGCGGGGCGATCCGGTGCCGGCTTCACAGGTGATTACCGCTCCGACGGCGGGGCTGGCGAATCCTGCGCTGGTCGATCTGGTGACTTTGTTGCCGGCGGCCGAGCGGCAGAGCTATGTGGAGACCGGAAGCGCGCAGGTGCTGGATCATGTGGTGGTGACGAGCGACCTCGTCCCGACGAATACCCGGCTGGTGTACGCGCATATTGATTCGGACTTCCCGCTGGTGTACCAGAACGATGCGACGCGCCCGGAGCGGGTGAGCGACCACGATCCAGCGGTAGCTTACTTCACGATTCCTCCAATCCAGGGCACGGTGCAGTTGGCGACGACGGCGACGCTGACGAAGGTGTCGGGCGGCTACCAGGCGACGGTGACGGTGAAGAACAGCGGCACCGGCTCGGCGCAGAATGTGCAATTGACGGGGGCGACTCTGGGCAGTGTTGGCGGCACGCCGGTTGCGCAGTCGCTGGGCGATCTTGCGCCAGGCGGCGGGACTGCGGTGGTGACCGTGACCTACACGACGACGGCAGCATCGGGCACGGCTGCCGTGGAGAAGTACACGGGCAGCTATATGGGCGGGACGTTCGCCGGCAGCATCCGGGCGACTCTGCCATAAGGATTGATTCAGTTCAAACGAAAGAAAAATACGGGACCTAAGGAAACTAGATCATGTTCAAAAAAACAGCGTACTCAATTTCAATGTTGGTGCTGGGAGCCGCTCTGCTGCTCGCGAGGCCGGCATCTGCAGACACCATCACCCTCAATCTTACGAATCCGGTGCAGACGGGGGCCGCCGGGTCGACGCTGTCCTTCGATGCCACGGTCACGGCCCCCAGCAATAACGGGGGAACGATTTACCTGAACGGCGACAACTTCACCAGTTTGGCATCGCCACTGATATCGAGCGATGACGGCTTTCTACTTGGCTTTCCACTGAGTCTGGATCCGGGGGAGAGTTTCTCGGGACTATTGTTTACGATCACGCTGCCATCGGACATCAATGCGGGCCAATATCTCGGGTCGTTCGCGATCCTGGGTGGAGCGGATGGGGGTGCGCAGGACGAACTCGCGACCGTCGGTTTTTCGGTGAATGCGACGGCTGGAACGAGCGCGGTTCCCGAGCCAGACAGCCTGATGCTGTTGGCGACTGGACTGGCAGGGATGATGCTGAGGGCAAAGCGGTGGGTCGTGGGTCGTGACTAGTAGTTGCTAAACGGAAGGATGGGGCCGGACCTTGTGGGTTTGGCCCCTTTTGATTTTGGGTGGCGACACTTTGGACTAAGCCCGGATTCGATCAGAAGAGGAGTGATGGAATGAGGGTAGGCAAGGTTAGGCCGACCATTTAAATTTGCCCATCATTATCAACAACTACACAAGTACGTTAAGGCTGAAATACCAGCCGTGTGCCCTCTTCCGCGTGGTTCCAGAGCGCTTCCACGTCACGCAGAGGTGCCGCTCTAGTTTGGAATTGGAAAGGCTCTTTCGCACCGAGTTGAAAAAAATCTGCGAGGGCCTGGCGGAGTTGGTCGAGAGAGGCGCTGCCAAAGCCACTGCCGAGAAGTTCCACTCCAGAACTGCGCAGAGTGGCAGCGGGGAGTGATATGGACTTTCCGGCGCTTTCGCCTATCTGGATAAATCGAATCCGCGAGCTGGCCTTTCGCAGGCCTTTTTGCGAGACTGCCTCGAGCACACGCTCGGCTGGCTGGCCCCAGAGGTAGTCGAGCACCACGTCGACTCCTGCATCGGCAATTTCGCTGCGGAAGGCAGAGACAAGGGTCGCCTGATCCTGATCGAGTGAGATGACTGCATCGGCCCCGAGCGCCTTGAGTTTTTCCAACGCCTGGGGGTTGCGGCCGGAAGCGACAATGCGCCGCGCACCGAGACGCTTTGCGATCTGGACTGCGAGTTGGCCTGCGACTCCGGTTGCACCGAGGATCAGTACACTTTCGCCGGCGGTAAATTTTGCTCGCGTGGTAAGGGCGGCCCAGGAGGACATCGCGGGATTCGCGATCCCTGCGGCGGTGACATCGTCTACTGTGGCGGGGAGTGGCAGGCACATCCAACTGGCCGCGAGCGCTCGATCAGCAAAGGTGCCGAAGGGGCTTCTCGCGATGCCGAAGTAGACGCGTGTGCCATCCTCCAACTTGCCGACGCCATCTACGCCGGCGATGAAGGGGAGCTCTCCGGAACTGCCGTAGTGGGTGCCCTTCGCCAGTGCTTTTACGATCGGGTGCAATCCAGCGGCGGTCACGGTTACAAGTTGCTCTTTGTCCGCCATGACGGGATCTTCGAATGTGGTGTAACGCGGAGGGGCATCGAAGGAATGGACGACAGCGGCGTTCATGACGGTCTCCTGAGTTTGATGTTCGATTACTTTCTCTGCTTGTGGTTGGATCGAGTGACGGCCGGATTATCTGTCCAACGCGAATTGTTGCTGATCGGGGATAGGAGTTTGATACCTGTGAGATTTTCGCAAGTCTCCCATAGGCGGGTTCCGGCGGAGATATCGCGCGCTTGCGGTGCGACGATCGCCCGGTCGACATCATCGCCGCGCATCTCCTGAAAGCCCTGGGGGCCGTAGTAGCCGCCGGCTTCTACGCCTGGAGCGGTTGCGGCGTAGAGCGTGGGAAGAGCGCCTTCGGCGTCAGTGTTCAGGATGATGCCGATTACATGGCCGAAGAGAGTGCGGAGTGTCTTCTCGAAAGGGGAGTAGTCGCCTGCCTGGAAGAGGTTGGTGTTCGCGACGCCGGGGTGGGCGGCTACGGACATCACGTGTGAGTTTGCAGCGCGGAGACGACGATCGAGTTCGAAGGAGAACATCAGATTGGCAAGTTTCGACTGCTGATACGCGCGCATCGGTGAATAGCTTTTGCTGGACTGCAGGTCGTCGAAGTTGAGATGGCCTCGCTTATGCGCGATGGAGGCCAGCGTGACGATCCGAGGCCGCTCGGCAGATTCGACGGCTGCCTGTTCGAGGGCGGGCATCAGGAGGGCGGTGAGAACGAAGTGGCCGAGGACATTCGTACCGAACTGCAGTTCGAAGCCGTCCGCTGTCTGGAGACGTCTTGGCGGGGCCATGACGCCAGCGTTGTTGATGAGGATGTGGAGGGGGCGATGCTGGGCTAGTTCCTTCTCAGCGAAGTCGCGGACGGAGGCGAGGGAGGCGAGGTCAAGGATTGCCAGCTCAGTGGCGGTTCCGGGGGAGTCGGCGTGCAAGTGGGCTAGAGCGGCCTCGCCGCGTTGACGGTCTCGGCAGGCGATGACAACGTGAGCGCCCTTGCGGGCCAGCTTAAGTGCGGCATGGTAGCCGATGCCGCTATTCGCGCCGGTGATGATGACTCGCTTTCCGGACAATGACGGGATGTCGGCTGCTTTCCAGTGCTCGCTCATATCGGATTGGACGTTACAGACTGGAGGTTAAGATGCGAACTATTTCCGTCGTACTGGCGTGTGCAAACGGCTTCACTTTCAGGGCTGGCTGAGAAATGCGTTGACTACCTGAACATATTTGTCGGGTTCCTCGTAGGAGGGAAGGTGGCCGCTCTTTTCAAAGACGACGAACTTTGCTCCTGGGATCGCTTTGTAAATGTTCCAGGCGGTGAGGGGAGTAACGTTCATGTCGTAGCGCCCGGTGATGACCATAGTGGGGAAATTGAACTTTGGCAACTCCGGCGTTAGATCGAGTGTTTTGGTCGCCTTTTGTACGGCGGCGGAGACCTGCGGGACGGATTCGAGATCCTTGACGCCGGCAAGGTAGGCATCGCGGTTTGCTTCGCTGTAAAAGAGCATGAGGAAGTGGTCGCGGATGCGCTGATCGGCGGCATTGGTGGGGGGATTCTTTTCGCGTGTGGCGATCTGTTCGAGTACGTCGGGGAAGACGTCGGGGAGGACGCGCACGATGTCTTTCCATGCGGGTGCGGCGGAGTCGCTTAGGATGAGCTTATCGATGTGCTCGGGATGCGCGGCGGCATAGGCCATGGCGAGGAGGCCGCCGTAGGAGTCGCCGACGAGGTCGAATTTCTGGAAGCCAAATTTGGCGCGAACAGCTTCCATGTCAGCGACCTGGGCGTCCATTCCCCAGGATGCGTCGGGTTTGACGTGTTTGGATTTGCCGGTGCCGCGCTGGTCGTAGAAGACGATCTGGCGGTTGTGGGAGAGGCGCGTCCAGACATCGTTCTGCAGCATGTAGACGTGGGAGAGGCCGGGGCCGCCGTTGGCTACGATGACCGGCGTGTCCGTGCTGGGTGCGCCGTAGGTTTCGTAGGCCAGGTCGACGTCGGGCGTTGTGATCATTCCTGTACTCGTTGGTTTTTGTTGCGCGAGAGTGGAGGTGGAGAGGAGCAGCAGAGTTGCGAGGATTCGGTGCATGGTCTTCCTGATATTGGCGGGGTTGAGCGGCTTACTGCGTTTATAGCATCGGTTAATGGAAGATGTGTCACGCTCCTGTCTAAGAAGTCGAGTGTTTTCTTTTGCTGCTTGATCTGTGCGGCGAACCTGCTAACCTTAAGGAGTGCTGATTACCCCGATCCAACTTGTCGATGAGCCGTTAAAGTTCGATGAAACTATAGCTCCTGGTGTGCTGGATTATGCCGCTGATATCCGGCAGGTAAGTCCGCTTCCGGTGAAAGGCGTGGCCGATCTTCTGGTCGAGCATCGCAGCTCGAGTTCGCATGTGAACGACATACGGCTGCGGGCGCATTACAGCTCAAATTTTGAGATTTTGTGTGCGCGATGTGTCGAGCCGGTTGCGGTGCCGCTGGAGGGGGATTTTGACCTCATTTTCCGTCCGGAAACCGCCGATGCGGACGCCGGGGAGCGGTCAATTACCCCGGATGAAACCGAAATCGGGTATTATCAAGAGAGCGGTCTTTTGCTGGAGGATGTGGTGCGTGAGCAGGTGTTACTCTCCTTGCCGAGTCGCACCCTCTGTACAGCGGACTGCAAGGGGCTTTGCCCGCGCTGTGGTCAGAATCTGAATCAAGCAAAATGCTCATGCGATGAGGCTCCGGCCGATCCGCGATGGAATGCACTTGCGGGTCTGGCAGACAAGCTCGAGTTGAAGCACTGAAATCAAGTTTTTGCCTCGTCGACCGCGTGTTTTTGTCGCGTGAACGCGGCCGATTGAAAGGGATACTGCAATGCCTAATCCAAAACGGCGCCACTCCAAGCAACGGACTGCGAAGCGCCGCAGCCACGATTTTTTGACCCCCACCGGCCTCTCCGAGTGCCCGAACTGCCATGAGCGGAAGCTTCCCCACCGTGCCTGCCGTAAGTGCGGCACGTACAAGGGCCGCGACGTTCTCGTGACCAAAGAAGCCAGCTAACAACCACATTCCAGCCCCTGCTGTTCCCTGCTGATGCCTACTGACATCGTTGTAGATGCAATGGGTTCCGACAAAGCCCCCGAACCTGAGGTTCGCGGGGCTGTCCTTGCTGCACGCCAGTTCGACGTACGGGTGCATCTGGTGGGGCCGGAGGACAGGTTGCGTCCGATCTTGCGGCATGCGTTGCGGGGGCAGCGTCTTCCGGTGTTCATTGTGCCGGCCACGGAGTGGATCACGATGGACGACAAGGCTGCGCAGGCGGTCCGGGCCAAGCGTGATTCCACGATGCGGGTTGGGCTGAAGATGGTCAAAGAGAGCCGCGCCGCGGGGTTCTTTACTGCCGGAAACACGGGCGCGGCGATGGCGACCGCGAAGATGGTTCTGGGGATGCTTTCGGGTGTGGATCGCCCGGCGCTGGCGCAGATTCTTCCAACGGAGAACCGGGTTCCTTCGCTGCTGCTCGATGTGGGGGCGAATGTGGACTGCGATCCGGACAACCTGGTCCAGTTCGCCGTGATGGGTCACATGTATGCCAAGAATATCCTGCGGATCCACAATCCGCGGGTCGGCCTTCTCTCGATTGGGGAAGAGGATTCGAAGGGGAACGCGCTGACTCGCGATTCGCTGCCGTTGTTGCGTGCGCTGAAGGGAATCAACTTCAAGGGCAATGTGGAAGGGCGTGACCTGTTCAATGGGCACAGCGATGTGGCGGTCTGCGACGGTTTTGTGGGCAACGTTGCGCTGAAGTCGATTGAGGGAACGGCACAGCTGTTGAGTGCGTCGTTGCGCGAATCGCTGAAGTCGACCGTGACCTCGCAGGTGGGTGCGCTGTTGTCGCGCAGGGCTTTTGCCGAGTTCAAAAAACGGCTGGATTATTCGGAGTATGGCGGCGCGGTGCTGCTGGGGGTGCAGGGTGTGTGCATCGTTGGGCATGGATCGTCGAATGAGAAGGCGATTATGAATGGGGTTCGGGTGGCGGCGGAGTTTGCCCAGGCTGAGGTGAATTCCCACATTGAGGCGGCGTTGCGGTCGTCGTAAGATCCGCCGCTTGCTCAAGAAGATGGGGGTACCCCTCCCCTATCGAGGTGGATTTGGTTCATTTTCTGCGATTTACGAAAACTGGCCGATCCAAATTCGTCATAACAAATGGGTTATAGCTAAAATCGTCTTTCTAAAAGAATTAGCCCCGGAGGGTGTCCGGGGCTTGCTTTTTTTGATCTATATCCAGTATAGCAGATTGGACCTAACTAAAATGCAACGGTATCTTGTTGATTGGTAATGAATTAGGTGGTTCTTGGGCTTGACATGCGATTTTTGGGCAGAAAACGGCCAAAAATTAAAACAAGCAACAGCAAAGGCAATAGATTCAGTCGCTTCGCCCTTCGGGCCTCGCTCTGGCCCTTCGACGTTGCTCAAAGCATCGTAGAGCCCACTCATCGCGCAAATGCCGCGCGATAAATGGGGCACCCGCACCGTTGGCCCGTCGGCGGATGCATGGGCCCGATTTTTTATACAGGGCAAATCCTTTCGTGTCTCCTCTGGGGGTGTCCAGGGTTTTTGCTACTGCTGTTGGGCGGCTCGGCGTCGTCTGCCGGAGAGGAGGTAGACGTTGGCGCGGGGCTCGAAGAGAGGGTCGGCTGAGGCTTCGATGCCGTCGACTCTGGGGATGGGGTCGAAGATGATGCGCTGCTGCTCGGCGGGGTTGTCGGGAGCGATTGCCGTCAAGGTGATCTCGCCCAGGGTTAGCTGCGGGCGATCTTCGGGCCAACGGATTGTGGCGTCGTCGGTGGGGTCGCCGTCTTTGGCCAGCTGGACGACTATGCGGTATTTGATGGGGCCCTTTGCGACTCGATCTTTAAGTTCGTCGAAGAGGAAGTTGGGGGTCTTCGCGGCGGCTGCGGCATCGTCGAGATATTCGTTGCCGGCTGCCGGGAGGATGCGATAGCGGCCGTATTGGCTGACCGCGCTCGGGTTGGTGAATTTGAAGGCAGAAACTGCGAAGAAGGACTCCTTGGCAAAGCTGGTCGGGATGGGCTTGGGAGCCTGCACGAACGCGAGGGCGGCGGGATGGGTGCCGAGGAACTGCTCGATGGCGTTGGGGTGTGGTCCTGCCGGGTCGGTGGCGATGAGCGCGTTGAGGAAGTCGAGGAACCCTTCGGCGGTGCGCGAGGGGAAGGTGTCGACGGAGTGGGCGACGATGTCGGTATGGACGTGCTCGTCGAGGTGGAAGCGGATGGCGCAGCCACGAGGACTTGCGTTCTGCTGATCGTTGTCGGGCACGGTCGGGATTCCTGCGAAGTCGGAGAGGCGGACCGTTACGGGGGTGGAAGGGCGTTGGGTGTGCGGGGCGCGCGTGAGCGAGAGAGCCTCTTTCGCGGGCGTAAACGCGCCTGTGAGCAGGATGCCTTTCGCGTGGGCGGGCCGGAAGCCTGGATGAACGCCTCCATCAGCTTTGTCGAATGCTTCGATGGTGGCGCGGCTAAGGGTTAACAGTTTTTCGTCCGTAGTGAGGGGCATGGTTTGGATCTCCGTCTCTATCAATTGGTTTTGGCCCGAATGTACGGTAGGATGCGCGCTTCTTCATTACGGGAGAAAAAAAACGGTGGATGGGACGATGCGGAGGCGGGTGATCGGGCTTGGTGATCGGATTTAACGAAGAAAAGCCCTGCCAGAGCAGGGCTTTCGGGGGAAGCAGAGGTGGATTAGACGGGGACCGAGGTGAGGTCGGCCGGGTCGACGTTGACGAAGCGGCCTTGCTGGCCCTTGTTCTGGAAGCGGACGATGCCGTCGACCTTGGCGAAGAGGGTGTCGTCTTTGCCGCGGCCTACGTTGGCGCCGGGCTTGAGCGGGGTACCACGCTGACGGACGATGATGCCGCCGCCGAGGATCGTCTGACCGCCGAATACCTTGACGCCGAGCCGCTGGGCGTTTGAGTCGCGGCCGTTTTTGGAAGAACCTAAACCTTTTTTATGTGCCATTTCGATTGCCTCTTTCGCGTGGCCTGCTGGGCCTTTGCGGTGATCTTGAAACTGAAAACTAAAACCAAAGACAAAAAAACTTTGCTGAAAAGCTAAGAATCCAAAAGCAAAAAAGACTTTGTTGAGAAGCTCTTTCTTTATGCCTTAAAGCTCTTGCCGTTGACGAGGATCTCGTTGATCTTGACCTCGACGAAGTTCTGGCGGTGTCCCTGCATCTTCTTGTACTGCTTCTTGCGCTTGAGCTTGAAGACGAGGATCTTGTCGCCGCGGCCTTCGCCGACGACGGAGGCGAGAACCTTGGCTCCGGTGAGGTCGGACTCGAACTTGCCTTCTTCGGCGCTGACGGCGAGAACGTCGGAGAACTCGAGCTTGCCGTTTTCGTGGGCGGTGGTTTCGATCCTTAGCTGTTCGCCGGGAGAGACGAGGTACTGTTTGCCGCCGGTGCGGATGACTGCGTACATGACTAAAACCTCAGGCGTGGCGCGGTGGAGCGCCGACCGCTTTCTTCCAATAGATTGTGCTGCATGGGGCGCGTGGACTTTGTGGTTCCGACCGCCCTTGAGATGAAGACACAATGGGCAGTAGCGCCAAACTTAATGAGTGTATCGTGTTCCGGGGGTGGGGTCAACGCTGGTATGGGTGGGTTTATCCCTCTGAAAGGCCGGTGACGGGGTGAATGTGTGGCTCTGGAGGGGAGAGCCCGGGCTAAAGCCCTTTTTCTTTGTATAACTTTTTCGTAGGGCTGAAGCCCAAAGAGCAAAGGCAAAGGACAACAGCAGATCTCCGATTTCGACTTCGCTCAGGGCAGGCTCTTCGGGGATGACAACAAGAAAGGCAAAGACGAAGGGGTTGAGGCTGGTTGAGGCCTTGCGAGCCCACCCATCGCCAAGTACGCGATGGATGGGGCACCCGAGCGCTTGTGCCGGGTGAAGAGGGACAAGGACAAGCGAGGCAGTGAAGTAACCTGATTTGCATGAAGATTGCGATTGTTACGGGTGCGGCGCAGGGGATTGGGCGACGGACGGCTGAGGTGTTGGCTGGGGCGGGGTATGGGCTGCTGCTGATGGATATGCAGGCTTGTACGGGGACGGTGGCGGCGGTGCTCGGGGCTGGGGTCGAGATTGAAGAGGTGTTGGGGGATATCTCGGATGAGGCGGTAGTGGGGCGGGCGGTGGGGGTTGCGCGGTCGCGTTGGGGACGGGTGGATGTGCTGGTGAATAACGCCGGAATCAGCTTCATTGCTCCGGCGGAGACGGTTGAGGCTGCGAAGTTTCGACGGATGCTGGAGGTGAATCTGCTGGCGCCGTTTCTGCTGGCGAAGGGATTTGGGGCGATGATGCTCGAACAGAAGAGCGGCAGCATTGTGAATGTGGCCTCGATTGCCGGACTGGTGGGGGTGGCGGACCGATCGGCTTATAACGCTTCGAAGCATGGACTGGTGGGGCTGACGCGGACGCTGGCGGCGGAGTGGGGTGGGCGCGGGGTGAGGGTGAATGCGGTTTGTCCGGGATGGGTGAAGACGGAGATGGATATCGCGGACCAGGCGACGGGGGGCGGGTATAACGATGCGGACATCGAAGGGGTGAATCCGATGGGGCGGTTTGCAACGCCGGAGGATATTGCGCAGGCGATTCTGTTTCTGGCGGAGCCGGAGCGGAGCGGGTTTGTGAATGGGCATACGCTGGTGGTGGATGGCGGGTGGACAAGTGATGGAAGCTGGCAGAGTTTGCGGATGAAGAAGCGGTAGCGCGGAGTCGACGTTCTGGATTGTTGATTAATTGGAAGAACGGATCACGGTGCCTGCGAAGCTCTACATTCGATGACGAATACTTCGCAAAATAGTCAAAGACTCTCCATTCGTACTAAAATTGGCACGCGTTCGGCGGCTTCGAAGTTCTGACTCGACTTGATTCACCGCCCTGCACGCGTTGCTGCCCTGGGTTCTCTTTATCCTAGTTTCGACGTCCTCATCACGCTTACGGTTGGGAGCCGGAAGCTATTCGTCGCGTCGTCGAAATTCCTATAGCTGTCGCGTGTTGCGAGATGCTTTCGCCTGCCGCGAAGGTAGTCCCCAACTCGGATGGCGGTCCTGGCGTTTTCCGCAAGGGGGGATTCCATATGCGCATATTCAAAATTGGGAAAAGAACAAACGGCACAACCAGCAGGCTTGGTTCTCCTTTGTTTTGGGTCGTTCTGCTTGGTGGAGTTGTCAGCGGTACTTCTGCGAGGGAGATGAGCGCTCCTGCTCAGTCATCCGTTCCATCGACTGCTACTTCGACGGGGTGGAACTCGGCGAGTTCCCCGGCGGGGGAGATCAAGGTGCTGGGAACGATTCGGCAGGTGGTTTCTAGCCATGAACGCGGGCGCTCCGGCAGGCGTTCACATTCTCATCGACGGGCCGCTTGGGTCGTTCGACGCGAGCCTTGGTTCCTCCCTTCCGAATGAGGTGCGGCAAGCTCTGTCGAATGGAGCGCCGGTACAGCTTACCGGCACGGTCCGGTCGGCCAATGGCAAGGATTATCTGCTTGTCCGGCAACTCAATGTTGGGGGCCATCAGGTAACGATCCGCAATGCCAACGGATTCCTGGTTCACAATCCGTCATCGACCGGCGCTGCTTCCGGCAAGGTGCGTAGCGAAGGCAACGTAGGTGCACGATGACCTCACGCCGGGCAGGTTCTCTCTTCGCGCTTGCAGCTCTCGCGGGCTGGCTGACCAGTTGCGGTGGTGGTGGCGGATCCACTCCCCCGCCCGCTGCGATCTCGGTGGCCCTGAGTCCTGCTGCTCCTACGTCGCTTGTCGCGGGCGGTACCGCAAGTCTTACCGCTGTTGTGAGCAATGACAGCAACAACGCCGGCGTCAGGTGGACGGTCAGCTGCGGCGGCTCTTCGTGCGGCACCTTTTCGTCTGCATCGACCCCGAGCGGAACCGCAACGACCTATACTGCGCCTTCCACTCCTCCGAGTTCGGCTACTGTCACCGTCACTGCGACCTCTGCTACCGACACTACCAAGACGGCCTCGGCCACGATCACAATCAGTGCGCCTGCGGCCATCTCCGTGGCCTTGAGTCCCACGCCACCTACGTCGCTTGTTGCAGGCACAACCACGAGTCTTAGCGCTGTTGTCACCAACGACAGCGCCAATGCCGGGGTCAGGTGGACGGTCTCCTGCGGCTCGTGCGGCAGCTTTGCGCCTACTTCTACCGCCAGCGGAGCGGCAACTACCTATACTGCGCCTGCCACTCCGCCGAGTCCGGCTACTGTGACCGTCACGGCAACCTCTGTGACCGATACGTCCAAGACGGCTTCGGCGACGATCACGATCACTGCTGCACCAACAGGCATTAGTGTGGCCTTTAGTCCCGCGCCTCCGACGTCGCTGGTTGTCAAAGCAACCGCTAGTCTTACTGCTGTCGTCACGAACGACAGCGCCAACGCCGGAGTCAAGTGGACGGTTACTTGCGGCGGCACAGCATGCGGCAGCTTCTCGTCGACCTCTACCGCCAGTGGAACCGCGACGACTTACACTGCGCCTGCTGCTCCTCCAAGTCCGGCTACTGTGACTGTTACGGCAACTTCTGTGACGGATACTACGAAGACGGCCACGGCGACGATCACGATCACAAACCTTCTTGCTGATGGCACCTACGTCTACCATCTCGCCGGCGACGATGCCACCGGGCCTTACTTTGTCGTGGGGGCCATCACCGTACAGAATGGAGCCATTACAGGCGGAAGGCAGGATTTTTCTGACGTTACTAATTTCTACACCAATGATCTGGTGGCTTCCGGTTCCAGCCTGACTGCCGCGGGCAGTAATCTTCAGATCGTGCTCAATACAGGGAATACGAACATTGGCGTAAGTGGCGTGGAGACGCTTCGCGGAGTGCGTGTGTCGGGATCCCGTGTACTGATCTCGGAGTTTGACACGTTCGCCTCCGCGACTGGTTCTCTCGATCTGCAAACAAGCACCGCAGCCCCGTCGGGAGGATATGCCTTCGGCGTTCGCGGTACGGATGGAACGCAGCAGCAGTATGCGCTGGCTATTGGAGGCGTTCTGAATATCAACGGCAGTTCTGTTGTGGTTGCGAAGAGCGTGTTCGACTACAACGATGGGGGCTCGGTTGGGAAGGGGTTGTTGTTCTCTTCGGGGTCGGTCTCGACTCCCGATAAGTATGGCAGGATCACCATTACACTGACTCCAAATACGTCGGGCCTTCTGGGATTCATACTGACCGGATATATCGTCGGCACGAACCAGATTCAGCTTGTGGCGTCGCAGATGGACACGCTGGGTGGCGATCTTGGCGGTATGGCGCTGGGTCAGGGCACCCACACGGGCAACTTTTCGACGGCCAGTGTGAGTGGTTCCACCTATGTCTTCACCGGGGTAGGAGCAGATGCCAGTGGCAGTCTGCATATTGGCGGGGGTCTGGTCTTTAATTCAAACGGCACTGTATCTGGAACGATCGCGTTGAACGATTTTGCGAATTTCGGCGGCGTGACGATTGCGGGAGGGAACTACATCGTTGATTCCACCGGCCGCGTCAGTATCACCAACGTAACTCCTTCGCTGGTTCAGGGAACGCCATTTGCTTTTGAGCTTTACCTGGATGGCAATGGCAATGCAATGGAGATCGGTCTCGACAGCTCGCAACTTAATGAGGCGCAGGCGTATCAGCAGACGGTTTCTTCCTCGGCTTCATTTGCTGATACCTATGCACTCGCCGGTCAGGGATTCGGAAACTTCACGGACGCTGTTCCTGCCTGGGGTGCCGTTGGACCGGCGGTTGTCGCTTCTAACGCTCTTACCGGATTCACGGATTACAACCTGCAGAGCGGAACGCCAAATTCTAATGTCACTCTTACCGGAAAGGAGACCAGCTCCACGGCAACTTTGGCGGTGACCGGTCTCAACGCTGCGACCTTGTCGACGTCGGACAGTTACCTCTACCTTCCAATCGACTCCAAGCGAGTGATTGCCATCGAGGTTGACGGTAACCAACTGGGTCTGCTGCTTCTGGAGGGAGTGGGTCCGTAGTGCGAAAGAGTGAGTGGACACGCGCTGGTGGTGGACGACGGATGGAAAGCTGGCAGAGTTTGCGGACGAGAAACGGTAGCTGCGGTCATCTGGAGTTGACTATTTTCGCAGCCGTGTACCCATCTGGAATTTCAAAGAGTGTTGGATCGGGTTCCTCGCGGCGAATATCGCTAAGTGTGAAGTTCATCTGCGGCTCGCCCTGCAACGAAGTTATCCGGTAGCTATAGGTCGTTCCGAGATCGGCGGCCTCCCAGCGCTCGGTTATCTGATTATTAAAGGTCAGGCTATATCCGAAGAGCGTTGTTCCCGCTTCTACTTTTGTGCCTAACTCGGAATGTCCGGGCGATTTGTCGTGAGATCCACGGAGGACATCGAGCCACTCCTGCGCGGAATAGGTTTTAAAGTTAATGGGATTCATGACGGAAACTGCATATTGTTTCGGCCCTACAAAGAGCGTAATCATGCGCTGATGCGGGACGTCCTTGATTGTGATGTTCTGCGGGATTCCAGTGGCGTTGAATTGCTCGATGAACCAACTTCCATTGCTGGCGCGAGCTATTTTTTCAGTGGTGGTAACTCCCGGCGATGCATAGATGCCGGTTGCGGTGAAGGGGACATCGCTAAGACATTGGATATTCTGCGCTTGTCCTATGACGGCAGATCCGACGGTGGCCCAAGAGGCGAGGATTACTAACGGAGCAAAAAAATTCACGGCGTTCTCCAGTTCGGTATTGTGGACGAGAAGAGCTTCTGCCTGTGAGACGTTGGTTTGTGGGAATTGTTGTCCAGAGATCTGAGTTGCCAGCGATTCGAGAGTAGACTTTGACGACTAGATGGCATACCGAAGGAAGTGATCGTGAAAAGAAAAATGCTGCGACGATGTTCGTATGTACCATCGTTTCCCGCTGTGGTTATGATCTTTGCCATCCCTGCATCGGGGGCGGCTGACCATGGCTACAAAGGCACGGCTTATCACGATAGCCGCTATCAGGGAGGGGCTCAGAGGATTCCCGGACGGGTGGAGTGTGCGTACTACGATCTCGGTGGGGAAGGCGTGGCGTATCACGACACGGATGCCAAGAATAATGGGAGCGGGGCGCTGAATCCGGCGGATGGGACTTACCTGAATCAGTTCCGCATGGATGAGGGTGTTGATACGTCCTACACGAAATTTCACGACGAGATCGACAATAATCCATATGACGTGGTTCAGCCTCCGGAGAATTTGTTGTATGTGGGATGGACCGAGCCGGGCGAGTGGTTCAAGATTACGGTCGAAGTGGCTAGTGTGGGTGTCTATAGCGCCGATCTTTTGTACACGTCCAACCGCGGCGGGACGATTTCAGTGGATGTAGATGGGAAGACCGGAACCGGACCGCTGACGATTCAATCGACTTTTAATGCGGCTGATCCGATTGCGTGGCGGCAATGGCATCACTGGAACATCGCGCAGGGAATTGTGAAGCTTCGGCTGCCTAAGGGGAGAAGCGTCTTGACGGTTCATATTCTGAGTGGGGGGAATATGAATCTGGCGTACTTTGACTTCAAGAGGGTTGAATGATCTTGGTTGCATCGAGGGTTGCGTCGAGCCGATGGCCGCCGTGCGATTTATTTTTCAATTAGACAATAGACAAACGCTTAACTAGAATGATCGCCGTTGTGAAGACGGTAGATCAGGTGGGCGCTGCAAGACCATGCAGGGGCGTCCTTGTCAGGAGATCCAATGAAGTCGAAGGCCTTACGCGCTGTCCTATGTTTCCTCTCCGTGTTGTCTCCCCTGGCGGCTCGTGCTCAGACGGATGTTTCGCTCTGGTTGACGAATTCGGATCGATCCGCTTTGTTTGAGTTGCAGTCGCCTCCGCTGCCCTTCACGAGTGCTCCTGCGACAAATCAAGTCATCAATGTCGATAGCGCGAAGGCCTATCAGACGATGGATGGTTTTGGCTTTGCTCTGACTGGCGGCAGCGCGCAAATGATCATGCGGATGGACCCTGCGAAACGGGCGGCTCTGCTGCAGGAGCTGTTTGGGGTGGATGGCAAGAACATTGGCATCAGTTACCTGCGTCTCACGGTTGGCGCTTCTGACATGAACGACCATGTCTTCTCGTACGATGATCTGCCGGAGGGGCAGACGGATACGGGGATGACGAAGTTCAGTCTCGACCCGGACAGGGCCGATGTCATTCCGGTGATGAAGCAGATTCTGGCGATCAATCCGCAGATAAAAATTCTTGCGTCGCCGTGGTCGGCTCCGCTGTGGATGAAGACGAGCGGTGTTGCGAGGGGTGGGGTGTTGAAGCCGGAGTATTTCAGCGCCTATGCCGACTATTTTGTTAAGTACATTCAGGGGATGAAGGCTGAGGGGATCACGATCGACACACTGACGGTGCAGAACGAGCCGTTGAACGAGAAGAATACGCCCAGCATGTTGATGCTCGAATCGGAGTTGGACATTTTTATCAAGGACAATCTGGGGCCTGCGTTTAACAAGGCCGGGATTAAGACGAAGATTGTTTTGTACGATCACAATCTTGACCATCCGTTGTATCCACTCTCTATCTTGAGAGACCCTGCGGCGAACAAATATGTCGATGGGACTGGATTTCATTTGTACGGGGGCACGGTCGATGCGATGACCCAGGTGCATAACGAGTTTCCGAAGAAGAACATTTACTTTACGGAGCAGTCGGTTACGGATCGGCGGGGCGGCGCAACGACGATGAACCTGAGCCGGCCGGTGTCGCACATCATGATTGGAGTGAGCCGCAACTGGAGCAAGAACATTTTGCTCTGGAACCTGGCGGCGGACCCGGATGCCGGGCCACATACGAACGATGGTGGATGCACTGGGTGCTTCGGGGCTCTTACGATCGACGGCGATAACGTGACTCGCAACATTGCGTACTACACGGTTGCTCATGCGTCGAAGTTTGTGCGGCCGGGGTCGGTTCGGATTGAGTCGAACAATCTTGATCCGCTGCCGAACGTTGCGTTCAAAGCACCGGATGGGAAGAGGGTGTTGATTGTGGCGAATGTGAGCGATTCGCCGCAGAAGTTCGACGTTCGCGACGGGGCGAAGGTGTTTACGGCGTCGCTGAATGCGGGGTCGGTCGGGACGTACGTCTGGTAGGTGACAGCGAATTAGCAGACGATTACAAACACGTCGGCATGCAGTAGGGGGTCTTCGGGAGCTCGGCAGCGTTGTAGGATTCGCCCGCGACGCTGCTGAGTTGAGCGAAGAAAGTGATTTCGGTGGTCTGCGACGCGTAGGATGTATCTGAGGCTATGGTTGTGTTGGAACCGCTCGAATCATCATTCTAGTCGCTTATGAATTCTTCGAATCCGTCTGCTGTTGCTTCTCCTATGCAGGCTCCATTGGATGCGAGCAGGCGTTTGCTGCCGTGGTTGGTGGCAGTCGCGTTTTTTATGGAGTCGCTGGATACGACCATTTTGAATACGGCAGTTCCGGCGATTTCCGCGGCTCTTCGAGTTACTCCTCTCAGCATGAAGGCGGTGCTGGCGAGCTACACGTTGAGCCTCGCGGTTTTTATTCCGATAAGCGGGTGGATGGCGGACCGGTTTGGAACGCGAAGGGTCTTTGCTGCTGCAATTGGATTGTTTACCCTAGGGTCGTTTCTTTGCGGCATTTCCACCAACATCGATGTACTGGTCGCGTGCCGTATTTTGCAGGGCATGGGCGGGTCGATGATGGTGCCGGTGGGAAGGATGACGCTGGTGCGGACGTTTGCGAAGTCGGACCTGCTTCGCGCGATGAGCTTTGTTTCGATACCGGCGCTGATTGCTCCGATGCTTGGGCCGATCGCCGGCGGTCTGATTGTGGGCTATCTTCATTGGCGGTTCATCTTTTTTGTGAATATCCCGATCGGACTGGCGGGATTGGTCCTGGTCTATCTGTATCTGCCGGATTATCGCGAAGAAGAGACGCACCCTCTGGATGTTGTCGGGCTGATTTTGTTTGGCTCGGGGATCGCTTTGTTGTCGTACGTGCTGGAGGTGTTTGGCGATCATAGTTTGGGTGTGCGCGAGATTACGGGGCTGCTGCTGGTGTCGCTTGCGCTGCTTGCAGGGTATTGGGTCCATGCAAAGACGCTTGAGTTTCCGCTGCTGCAACTGAGCCTGTTCCGGATCCGCACCTTCCGGGCGGCGGTTGGCGGCGGATTGTTTACGCGGCTGGGAATTGGAGGTGTGCCTTTTCTTCTGCCGCTTCTCTACCAGGTCGGTCTGGGCTTTACGCCGATTCAGTCGGGGTTACTGCTTATGCCGCAGGCGCTGGCGGCCATCAGCGTGAATTGGGTGATACTTCGCCTTCTGGCGCGCTACGGCTACCGTCGAGTGCTGGTCACAAATACGATCATCATCGGTATGCTGCTTCTTTTGTTTGCGACGATTGGAGTCCATACGCCGATCTGGGTGATTGTTGCGCTGGCGTTTTTGTATGGGGCTTACAGTTCGCTGCAGTACACGAGCATGAATACGCTGGTCTACGCGGATACGACGGAGGAGGAGACTAGTGCGGCGAACTCCATCTTCAGCACGGTGCAACAGATGGCGATCAGCTTCGGTGTTGCGACGGCGGGGTTGGCGACGGCATTTTTTATTCCGAGCCATGCTCAGTCAAACCCGGCTCTGATGATCGCTGGCCTACATAAGGCGCTTTTTTCGCTGGGAATATTGACGATGCTTTCGACGATTGTCTTTCGCAGTTTGAAGCGCAAAGACGGTATGGCCGTGAGTCGACAGAAGGCTGTGCATCTCGAGGGATGATACTTAGTGGAGTTTGTAGGGTTCGGTTGACGTGGGGATTGGGTCGGGGAGTTTGGGTGGGTCGATGGTGGTGGCGCCGGTCAGGCCTTTGCCGGTTACGTTGGGCCTGGGGTTTGGGTTTGGAGGGGTGCGGCTAATAGTTCGGCGGGAGCCAGGCTGTTGATGGCGGCGACGGCGGGAGAGGCGAGGAGGGTTTGGCGTTCGATCAGGCTGCCAGCCACGCGTTACCCCTTGAGTTTGCTAGAGATGTGGGGATGGTTCGGTTACTGGCAAGCATAACGATGCTCCGATGAAACCAGATAGGGGAATGTCGGGTGGGACCTAGATCGCAACAACATCCCTCGCAGTGGTTACGATTTTTCACGATCAAAATCGTAAGAAAGGCAGTCGGATCAGTGCTTTTTGTGGCAGACTGTTGCTGCTGAGGTCGAGACCTATGAAGCGTTCCTTCTCTTCCAGCTTTTCTGCCTTTTCTTCCTTTCCTACTCATTCTTGCCTGGCTGCGGTTGGATTTTTGGCTTGCTGCGGGGCGCTTGTCGCGCAGAGTGTTCCTCCGCACGCTCCCGATGGCGGGACTATTGAGCGGGTTCAGAGCGTTGAAATTCCGCCGATGGCAAATGCCCCGTTCAGTGCGGTGGTGGTGACGGAGTGGACGCGGATCATGCCGGATGGAAGCACCGCGCTGATGAAGAACCACAGGACGGTGGCACGGGACAGTGTGGGGCGTGTGTTTCAGGAGCGACGCTACTTCAGTCCGGAGGGAGACAAGCAGACGACGCGGTTGTCGGAACTGGACTATGAAGACCCGACCCTCCACCAGTTGGCGCGATGCTTTGTGGATACTCACGTCTGTTCGGTTTACAAGGTCAACAGCAGGCCTGTGACAGCGTCGCAGCCAAAGGCGCCGGCGCAGAGTGCGGCGGGCATGCAGTGGGAGGATTTGGGACGCAGGGTGGTCGATAACGTTGAGGTGCTGGGATCGCGCGAGGTGATGACGATTGGTGTGGGGGCAATGGGGAATGAGAAAGAGCAACCGGTGGTGAAGGAGTTCTGGTACTCTCCGCGGCTGGGGATCAACGTGACGACAAAGCGTTTCGATCCGCGTGCCTCGGCGGTGCAGAATTTTGAAGTGAGCAATATCAACCAGGGTGAGCCCGATGCGCAGTTATTTCAGATTCCTGCGGGATACCGGGTTGTGACGATGGATCCGCAACAGGCTGGGATTCGGTAAAGACAAAGCGGAGATTTGCTAAAGACAGCAAAGCGGCGATTCGCTAGAGAGTGGCTGCGTTGGTGTGCAGGTCTTCGAGCCAGAGGGCGAGGTCGAGCTTGTGTGTAGTCAGGTCGCGAGTGGCGATCAGGCCGAGGATTGCGTCTTGAATCTCGGTGGGGAGTTCGGCGAAGGGGTAGCCGGTGCGGGTGCGAGCGATGGTGTCGAGCTCGTCGAGGCCAAGCTGGTAGTCAAAGGCTAGAGGCGGCGGCGGGGCGAAGGGGAGAGCCTCGCTGGCGCTGGAGGCGAGGGCGTCGTCGATTCGGGCTGCAAGACGCTTTGACTTTGGCCGGAGAATGAGAGCGGCGATGGCCTGCAGGGTGGCAAACTGGGCGGGGCTTAGATTTCGTGCGACGTAGACGGCGCCGTTGTCGATGAGTTGTTGGAGACGGAGAGTGGGAGCGGGCTCGGTGATGCGGGGCGGCAAGACGAAGTTCGGATATTCCGCGCTGATGGCCACGATACGACTCTCCTAAGTTACACGGCTTGCGTTCGTGTATTTATTGGACGATGGAAAGGAGAGGAAAAGTCTCTTTTGGGAACGGGAGGTTCTCCCCCAAAGGTGGTATGTCGGCTGGGACGATTGTGTGAAGCGTGTGGATAAGTGGGGCGATTGTGCGTGATGTGTGGATAACGCGGTAATAACTCCAAGCTTTGGTAACAATAGGAGGAACGTTTGGGTTTGGGGGAGAGTTGATGGCGGCGGAGCATGAGGATGCGGTACGGATCAAGGTGTTGAGGTTGGACCCGGGCGCGCAGCTGCCGCGGTATGCGCATACCGGGCCGTTTGGGGATCTGGCTGCGGATTTGTATGCGGTGGTCGACGCGAGGCTGGATGTAGGAGCTACGGTCGCGGTGGCGACGGGTGTGGCGATGGAGTTTCCGTCTTCGCATGGAGCTCTGGTGGAGGATCGGTCGGGGCTGGCGGTGCGTGGAGTGACGACGCTGGCGGGGGTGATCGATCCGGGGTATCGCGGCGAGATCAGAGTAGTGATGACGAATTTGAGTGCGGGAGCAGTCGAGATCAAGGCCGGGGACAGGATCGCGCAGTTGCGGATCGTGCGGCGGATTGAGGCGCAGTTTGAAGAGGTGAGTGAGTTGGTGGAGGCTGCGCGAGGGGCAAAGGGATTTGGGAGTACTGGGCAGTAGGGTTCTTGATTGGCGATTTCGTGCGAGAATCGCCTCTGCGAGGACCAGCCACGTTGAGCAAGCGGCAGCGATTTGGAAAACGAGCCTTTTTCCGCGCCGTAGCATGGTGTCTGGTCCTGTGGTGCCTGCTTTGCGGCGCGATGGTGGCAGCTGCGCACCAACAGCGCAAGCATTTTGCGCGAGAGGTGCAAGGGCGATTCGACCAGCTTGCCAAGGTCGAGGTGGGCCGGACTTCGCGCGCTGAGGTTTTCGCTTCGGTTCCTGAGCTGAAGCCCGTTTTGGCTACTTCTGGTGAGTTTTATGTGTGTGACAAGAATCCTGATTGCGTGATTGCTGATACGGCTCACCAAAGCTGGCCGCTTTGGATTATTCGGTCGGGCAAATTGAACTGGATCATCGAGAAGACGCACAGCGCGGGAGCGGTCAGATTCATTCTTAGAATGACAAGAGTCGAGTTAGGCGGAACGAGACTGAGTCTCACCTTCCGCGATGGACGAGTGGAATATTGGGGTTATGAGATAAGCACGACGAATCGCGCTGGGGATTCGATCATGCTTAGAGTAATCGCTGCACCTAAGGGGGCGAAGGTATTTATGGAAGGTCGGCCTCATGATGAGAATTTCGATTTTTGGGTCGACCGTATCTTCGACAGCTGGGGGGATTTCGCCCAAAGAGTGGTTTTTGCCCCGGCGGCGTCGGAAGAACTCAAACGGGTTGCACTGCGTCCGGATCTGACTTGTTTGCAGAGCTATCGGGGCTGTGGGACGGCTAAACAACTTATACCCGGCGCTTTGGCCGCTGATCGTCAGATTCGAGAGACGAGTGTTGACAAGACTTCGGGGGACCTGTTCCTTGTCCAGAACGCATACTTCGATCCTACGCAGAGCATGCCTCCTGGATTGCAACAGCTGAGGTCGCCTCGGTACGCGATGATCCGACGGAGCCTGGTGTCCGACTCATCCAATTGCGTTCGGTCGTTCCAATCAAGGGAGTTCCCAGGGATGTGGATCGTGAACTTTCTATGGTGAGTTACAGCGCGGTGAGCGAGCAGAGGATGGCACCAAATCGAGTGGCCTCGCTAGCAAAGCCCAGAAATAAAGTGATCTTGCTCGAAGGTAGCTGGTATTTCTTTACAGACGGTGCGTGCACGACGGTTCCAGCAACCGAAGAGAATCTTCGGGCGGTTCAACATCAAAATTGACGGAAGTATCGACTGGGGCGGTAATGTTCCAAGACACACTTGGGGGTACCGTAATGGCTGATATCGAAACTGAGATGAAAGTGACGGCGTGGCCGGTGTTGCCGTGGAGTGAGTGGGAGGCGACTGCGAACACGCTGCATATGTGGACACAGATCGTAGGGAAGACTCGGCTGGCGCTGACTCCGCTGCAGAACCACTGGTGGAATGTGCCGCTGTATGTGACGGCGCGGGGGTTGGGGACGTCGGCGATGGCGTGTGGTGACGATGTGCTGGATATTGAGTTTGATTTTGTAGGGCACGTGCTTCATCTGCGGCTGGGGTCGGGGAGGGATCATGTGTTGCCGCTGAAGGCGCAGACGGTGGCAGATTTTTATAAGAAGTATTTGAAATGTCTGGCGGCGCTTGGGGTTTCGGTTGAGATCTGGCCGATGCCGGTGGAAGTGGCGAATCCAATCCGCTTCGATCTGGATACGGAGCATAAGTCGTATGACCCGGAGTATGCGAACAGGTTCTGGCAGGTGCTGGTGCATGCTGAGAAAGTATTTCGTGCGTGGGGTACGGGCTTTTTGGGCAAGGTGAGTCCGGTGCATTTCTTCTGGGGGAGCTTTGACCTGGCGGTGACGCGGTTTTCCGGGAAGGTGGCTCCGCCGCGGCCGGGTGCGGATTCGATTCAGCGGGAGGCTTATTCGCATGAGGTGATCAGTGCGGGGTTTTGGCCGGGGAATGGTGGTTACGGGGCGGCGTCGTTTTATTGCTATGCGGCTCCGGTGCCGGAGGGTTTGGCGGAGGTGAGGGTTCGGCCAGACGCCGCGGGATGGGATAAGGCCTTGGGGGAGTTCATTTTCAAGTACGACGCGGTGTTGGCGCAGGCGTCACCGGAGACGGCGGTGATGGAGTTTCTGGAGAGCGCGTATGCAGGGGCTGCGGACGCGGCGAAGTGGGATCGGGCGTCGCTGGAGCGGCGGTAGGTTTGGGAGGGTCGCGAAGGGGGGCTGAGCGTGCGACAATCTTAGTAGCGAGCCATGCCCAAAACGCAAGTTCAGCCCTTAGTTCAGACCCCGGTCCAGACCCCCTCTCCAGCTACGATTACCCCGGCGCTGCTCAAGCAGCACAGTATCACTCCCGACGAGTATGCGCGCATTGAAGCGGCGCTTGGGCGGACGCCTTCCCTGACGGAGTTGGGGATTTTTTCCGTGATGTGGTCGGAGCATTGCTCGTATAAATCTTCACGGGTGCATTTGAAGCGGCTGCCGACGCGTGGCGAGAGAAAGACGGGGCCGGGCAGCGTGGTGCAGGGGCCGGGGGAGAATGCCGGGATTATCGATGTGGGGACGGGTGGGCATGTGCGTTCAAGATTGAGTCGCACAATCATCCTTCCTACATCGAGCCTTATCAGGGTGCGGCTACGGGTGTGGGTGGGATTCTGCGGGATATTTTTACGATGAATGCAAGGCCGCTGGCGGTGATGGATTCGCTGCGGTTTGGGCCGCTTGATGAAGCGGAGCCGGACGAGACCCTGCGGCGGAGAAATCATCAGATTGCGACTGGCGTGGTGCATGGTGTGGCTGGGTATGGGAACTGTTTTGGGGTGCCGAATCTGGGTGGGGAGACGCGGTTTGAGTCTTGTTACTCGGGGAATCCGCTGCTGAATGCGTTTGCGCTGGGGCTGGTGCGGAAGGACGAGATCTTTTATGCGAAGGCCGTTGGTGTGGGGAACCCGGTGATCTATGTTGGCGCGAAAACGGGCCGCGATGGGATCCATGGGGCGACGATGGCGAGCGAGGAGTTTACCGAGGGCTCGGAGCAGAAGCGGCCGAATGTGCAGATGGGCGATCCGTTTATGGAGAAGCTGCTGCTTGAGGCTTGTCTGGAGGCGATGGCTACGGGTGCGGTGCTTGGGATTCAGGATATGGGCGCGGCCGGGTTGACTTGTTCGACGTGCGAGATGGGTGCTCGGGGTGGGCTGGGTTTGACGGTGGAGTTGGATCGCGTGCCGCAGCGCGAGACGGGGATGACGAGCTACGAGATTATGCTGTCGGAGTCGCAGGAACGGATGCTGCTGGTGGCTGACAAGGAGCGCGCGGTTGAGGTGCTGGATGTGTTTTCGAAGTGGGGGCTGGATGCTTCGATCGTCGGTGAGGTGACGGAGAAGCCGCATATGGTGATTACGCAGCATGGGGTGCTGGTGGCGGATATTCCGAACCAGGCGCTGACGGACGATGCTCCGCTTTATCATCGGCCGGTGGGGGCGTGGAAGGCTCCGGTGCCGCTGGATCCGCCGGCTTGGGTGCTGGAGGAGTTGAAGAAGCCTCGGGACTATACGGCTGATCTGAAGAAGCTGCTGGCTAGTGCGAATATCTGCGATAAGCGGTGGGTGTTCGAGCAGTATGACTCGATGGTGCAGACCAATACGGTGCAGGGGCCGGGTGGTGAGGCTGGGGTGATGCGGATCAAGGGCACGGGCACAGAGTGGGAAGCGCAGCGTCGATCAGCTGGCATTTGAGCATAGTGTGACGGGAATGGTTGCAGGTGCTGGTGGCGTCTTCTACGCCTGAGGGCGGGGCTACGCTGGCTACGGGGAATGTGGACGCGGCGAATCCTGTGGTTGCGCCGGATGCGGCGCGTGAGTCCGCGGAGGTCGACGGGTAAAAGGTGACCGTGGACTTGGCGATGGCGCTGGCTGGGAATGGGCGATGGACTTATCTTGATCCGAAGCTGGGGGCGATGCATGCTGTGGCTGAGGCTGCGCGGAAGGTGGCTTGTACCGGGGCGACTCCGGTGGCGGCTACGAATTGTTTGAACTTCGGGAATCCGGAGAAGCCGGAGATTATGGCGCAGCTTTCGCAGGCGATCGATGGGATTGCCGAGGCTTGTAATGCGCTGGGGACGCCGGTTACGGGTGGGAATGTTTCGCTTTATAACGAGACGAAGGGTGAGGGGATTTATCCGACTCCGGTGTTGGGGGTTGTGGGGATACTTGAGGATGTGACGAAGGCTGTGCCGAGTGGTTCTCGGAATGCAGACGATGAACTTATTCATGATTCTTGGAGCTCCTCAAGCCGAGAAGATCGTGAACAGTTGCGCCAAGAGCTTGGATCGTCTGAGTATCGCCAAGGTTGTCTTGGGCGAAATGTGGGGTGTACCTCCCATGCTCAATCTTGAGAAAGAGTCGAAGCTCCATAAACTTCTTGCTACGTTTGCGGCCGAAGGACTTGTGAGTTCCGCGCAACGATATTTCGAGCGGCGGCTTTGCAGTTGCGTTCGCTAAGGCTCTGTATCTCCCGCAATGTTGGCATTCATAGCAATCTCTCTGGTTGGAAGTGGGCTTATCAGGCTCCGGAGGAGCGTTGCTGATACTCCTTCGGATGGAATTGATCCAAACAGTGCACTCTTTGGAGATGCACGGCTCGATGGTCCTTGCTAGCGGACGGTCAGAAATATTGGAAGGGTCATTCTTTTGGCCAAGGAAGCAGGTATTCGCCACATATCCCGGTGGATCAATCATCCCCGATCAAGACGGTCTGACGATCTCAAACCAGAATCCTTGGGCGGATGGTGATCCTGAGGTTGTTGTCGAAATAACGACGGACGATCTCCGTAAGTCATCTTTCGGCGCGCTTGAATCGCAGCTTGCCGGTGAGGTGGTGACGGCGTGAGCGATCCACGGGTTAGCTCGGTGGCGGCATCGGAAGAAATGCGGGGGTCCCTCGACTCCACGCTTGGCGCTCCGCTCGGGATGACGGATTGTGTGAGCGGGTTTGGACGAGAGCGAAACGACGCGTACGCCGTTCGACAAGTTGCGCGAAGAGTGTGGGGTGATGGCGGTTTATAACCACTCGGATGCGGCGCGGCTGACTTACTGGGGGCTGTATGCGTTGCAGCATCGGGGGCAGGAGTCGGCGGGGATTGCGAGTGCGGATGGGCAGCAGGTGAACGACATCAAGGGGATGGGGTTGGTGTCGGAGATTTTTACCGATGATGTGCTGGCGCGGCTGCCGGGGCATATGGCGATTGGGCATACGCGTTATTCGACGACGGGGGATTCGGCACTGCTGAATGCGCAGCCGATTTCGGTGGAGTCGACGAAGGGGCTGATTGCGATTGCGCATAACGGCAACCTGGTGAATCTGGGGACAGCGAAAGAGCGGTTGGAGCGCGATGGCGCGTTGTTTCAGACGACGAGTGATTCGGAGATCATCATTCAGTTGATAGCGCACTCGAAGGCGACGACGCTGGTGGACTGCATCGCGGAGTCGCTGGGACAGGTAGAGGGCGCGTTTTCGATTGTGATGATGACCCGGAACCGGATTTTTGCAGCGCGCGATCCGCATGGGTTCCGGCCGCTCTCGATGGGACGGATTCCTGGGGTGGATGGGGCGCCGGATACGTTTGTGTTTGCGAGCGAGACCTGTGCGTTCGACCTGCTGCATGCGAAGTATGAGCGCGATGTGAAGCCGGGTGAGCTGGTGATGGTGTCGGAGGAGGGTGTGACGTCGCGCTACTTCGACACGAAGACGCGGCAGGCAAGCTGCATCTTCGAGCATGTTTATTTTGCGCGGCCCGACTCGAAGATCTACGGGCGCTGGGTGCAGAAGAGCCGCGAGGAGATGGGCCGACAGTTGGCGCGAGAATCGCATGTGGACGCTGACCTTGTGGTTCCTGTGCCTGACTCGGGTGTGACGGCGGCGCTGGGGTATGCGGCGGAGTCGGGGATCCCGTTCAACCTAGGGCTGATTCGGAACCATTATGTGGGGCGCACGTTTATTCAGCCGGAGCAGCGGGTACGGGACTTTGGGGTGAGGATGAAATTGAACCCGGTCCGCTCGCTGCTGGAGGGGAAGCGTGTCGTGCTGATCGATGATTCGATCATTCGCGGGACGACGTCGCGGAAGATTGTTCGCATGGTTCGGGCGGCTGGGGCGAAGGAGGTGCATCTGCGCATCTCGTGTCCGCCGACGATCTCGCCTTGCTTTTATGGCGTCGATACGCCGAGCAAGAAGGACTTGATCGCGGCGAACCACTCCATCGAGGAGATCAGGCAGTACATCGAGGCGGACTCGCTGGCGTATCTTTCGCTGGTGGGGTTGACGCATGCCTGTACGACAGGCGAGCCAGTGGAGGGGCTTGCGCCGGGCAGCTTTTGTACGGCTTGCTACACGGGTGACTATCCGACGCAGTGGGTGGACGTTTCGGAGATTCTTCCTGCGGTTGCGAGTGTCTGAAGTTGGCCTTGCGGCCAGGCCGTAAGGTTTCCTGGTATTGGTGCGGTTGGCGAAAATTCGGATTCGCTAGGTTTTGGGTAGTTCTCTGATCTCGACTGTCCCGCCACACTCGAATACTGGATTTCCCGAAACCATGAAATCGAGCATGTGGCCTCCGGGTTCGGCGGAGTATTCAGGCGCGCGTGACGTGCATGAAGAGGTAGTCCATGGGCTGGTCTGCTTGGACGCCGCAGTGGCGGACAAGGGTAGCGAGCTGCGCGTAGTGACGGATGCCGTGCAGGAGCGCGTGGAAGAGGATGGTTTTGCGGTTGGATCGGAGCGAGCCTCTGGTGCGAGTGGTGAAGTCCAGGGGTTCGTCCCAGTTGCTATCGGAGGCAATCAACTCCTGGAAGATGGCGATGGCGCGGTCGTGGGTGGCGTAGATGGAGTCCACGGAGTCAAACCGGATAGCGTCGTAGTCGGAGATGGGGAGACCGGCGAGGCGTTCGGCGTAGCGGAGCTGTGCGGCGACGATGTGCTGGAGGAGTTCGGCGACGGTCTTGGTTCCAGCTATATCGCAGGGTTGGGTGAGGAGTTCGGGATGATTGGTGAGGAGTCGCCGCCAGCCTTGGGCGGTCTTTTCATTCCAGGCGAGGATTTCTTCGGCGGTGAGGATGGGTTGGGTCATACAGGCTCCTGACGTAGTGCGCGGTGGCCGATGTCGCGGCGGTATTGAATGCCTTCGAAGGAGATCTTTGCTAGTTGGGCGTAGGCCTTTTCGAGGGCTGTCCGCAGGTCAGCGGCGACGGCGGAGATAGCGAGGACGCGGCCGCCGGCGGTGACGATCTGACAGTCTTTGATGGCTGTGCCGGAGTGGAAGACGACTACGTCTTCGCTTTGAGGGCCGCCCGTGCTCGTTGGGAGGCCGGTGATGAGTTTGCCGGAGATGTATTTGCCGGGGTAGCCGGCGCTGGCCGCAATGACGCAGACGCTGGCACCGGGGCGCATTAGGATGGTGAGTTGGTTGGCGGTGCCGTCGATGGAGGCGTTGAAGAGGTCGACGATGTCAGTTTCGAGGCGGAGAAGGATGGCTTCGGTTTCGGGGTCGCCGAACCGGGTGTTGAACTCGAGGACCATCGGGCCACGCGGGGTCATCATAATGCCGCAGAAGAGAATGCCTTTGAAGGGGGCACCCTCGGACTTCATGCCGTCGACAACCTTTTGCGCGATGTTGCGCAGGAGCCAGTGGCGCATGGCGGGAGTGGCGATGCCGTCGGTGGAGTAGGCGCCCATGCCGCCTGTGTTGGGGCCGGTGTCGCCTTCGCCGATGCGTTTGTGGTCCTGGGCAGAGGCGATTTCGATCGCGTGAGTGCCATCGCAGAGAGCGAAGAACGAGAGCTCTTCGCCGGTGAGGAACTCTTCGAGGACGACTTCGGCCTCTGCGGTTCCGAGGAGCGCGCCGCTGAACATTTGAGCGGCGGCCTCTTCGGCCTGAAGGTGAGTCTCGCAAATGACGACGCCTTTGCCGGCGGCGAGGCCCGATGCCTTGACGACGACGGGAACGGCAAAGCGGCGGAGGTCTTCGCGGACCTCGTCGAGGTTTACGCAGATGGCGTGGGCGGCGGTGGGGATGTCATGACGCTGCATGAACTCTTTGGCGAAGGCTTTGCTGGTCTCCAGCATCGCTGCAGCTTGCGTGGGGCCGAAGACACGGAAGCCGCGTTTGACGAGATCGTCGACGAGGCCTACGGAGAGAGGGAGTTCGGGGCCGATGACGGTTAGCGCAGGCTGCTCGACGGCGACGATGTCGACCATCTCGTGCAGGTTGCCAGGATTGACGGGGATGCAGCGCGCGAGTTGGGCGATGCCCCCGTTGCCGGGAGCGCAGAGGACTTCCGTGACTTGAGGCGATTTGCGGAGCGCCCAGACGATGGCGTGTTCGCGCCCTCCACCACCGATGACCAGAACCTTCATCCTTGCCGTTGCTCCTGTTGTAGACGTATATCGCGTCTACAGTTTCGAGGCTAGCATCGTTGTGGATGAAGTCAAATTGCCGGGACTATTTCATTGCGACGGAGATCGACTCGGCAAGGGACAGGCTGAGAAGCGCCAGCTTGGCCGAGTTCCCGATGCGGACCTGGTAGGCGCCTTTGAAGGGTAGCTGTTCTCCGAGAGTGAGCCTAACTCCGGGCCGGATTCCCTGCGTGGCCAGATAGCGGAGCATCTCGGGATCCTTGTCGGAGACGCTTTCAACCTTCGCGGTCTGCCCTGGCTTGAGCTGAGAGAGAGTCCGGGGCTCGTGACTGGGCAGTGAGCCGTCGAGTGCGGGAATGGCGTGGCCGTGAGGGTCAAACTCAGGGTGTCCAAGCTTGGCGGCGATGCGCTCTTCAAACCGCTCGGAGATGAAGTGCTCGAGGCGTTCGGCCTCCTGGTGCACCTCGTCCCAGGGGTAGCCGAGGACCTGATGCAGGAAAGTTTCGAGCAATCGATGGTGACGAATAATTTCGAGAGCGCGCTTCTTTCCGGCCTTTGAGAGCTGGACGCCGCGGTGTTTCTCGTACACCACCAGGGGAGGCTCAAGCGCAGCGAGCTTTTGCAGCATGTTGGTGACCGAGGCTGCAGTGATGTTCAAGTCGCCGGCGATCTCTGTGCTCGAAACCTGACGTTCTTCGCGTCCGCTGAGCCGAAAGATTGACTTGAGATAGTCGTCGATGGCTTCGCTGCCAGAGACGGCTCCGGATTTTGCTGCGAGTACTTGCTGCTTCTTCTTAAAAAACTTTGCCATAGGCTGCACGTTGACTTAGGTTAGCATTAAGCTATTATTTAGTCATGGCTAATGTTTTAGTTAGACAAGAAAATAAATTATTGCCGAAGTTCCGGCGGAATCAGATGTGGACCTACTTCGGTCCGGCATTTGTGGCGTCGGTAGCTTATATCGATCCGGGCAACTTTGCGACGAACATTCTGGGGGGAAGCCAGTACGGGTACCGGCTGCTATGGGTACTGCTGTGGTCGAATGCGATGGCCATTCTGATTCAGTATCTTTCTGCGAAGCTGGGGATCGTGACCGGGCTGACGCTGCCGCAGAACTGCAGGAAACATTTTTCGCGACCGATGACGTTGTTTTTGTGGGTGGCGGCCGAAGTTTCGGCGATCGCTACTGACCTGGCCGAGTTTTTGGGTGCTGCGCTGGGTTTTTTTCTGCTGTTTGGGCCGGCGCTGCTGGGGCACGGGTGGTCGCGGACGGAAACGCTGTTTGGTGCGGCGTTGGTGACTGCGGTTGGGGTGTTCCTGATTCTGGCGCTGGATCTTGCGGGCTACCAGTGGTTCGAGCGGTGCATCATGGCGTTTGTCGGAATCATTGGTCTTTGTTATGGGTTTGAGGTGCTCCTCGTCCATCCGGACTGGAGGTTGGCGGCGTTCCATACGCTGGTTCCGACGCTTGATTCGAGAGATTTTCATGGGAGTCTCTATGCCGCGGTCGGAATGCTGGGGGCGACGGTGATGCCGCATGTGGTGTATCTGCACTCGGCGCTGGTGCAGCCACGGCGGGCGGAGCTGATAAAGCAGCCGCCAGTGGAAGGCGGCTCGCGACGGCGAAGCTATCTGAGGTTCGAGTTGATCGATGTGTTTGTCGCGATGAACGGGGCGTGGCTGATCAACTCGGCGATGATCGTGATGGCGGCAGTTGCGTTCGCGCATAGTGCGGCGGCGCCGAGCATCGAGGAAGCTTATTACACGCTGGGGCCGTTGCTGGGGCCGATGGCGGCAACGGCGTTTGCGGTGGCGCTGCTGTGCTCGGGGCTATCGTCGTCGACGGTTGGGACGATGGCGGGGCAGGTGATCATTGAAGGGTTTCTGGATATCAAGTTTTCCATATTTTTGCGGCGGCTGATTACGATCATTCCAGCGCTTGTGGTGATTGCCGTGGGGCTCGATCCGCTGAAGATCCTCGTTCTTTCACAGGTAGTGCTGAGCTTCTCGCTGCCGTTTGCGCTGATTCCGTTGCTGGTGCTGACGAACAGAGCTTCGGTGATGAAGAGCTTTGTCAGCGCGCGGCGAACGCGAGTGGCGGGCTGGTGTGCGGTGGCGATCATTCTGACGCTGAATGTCGTTCTGCTGGGACAGATGGCGCTGGGGCTGTAGCTGCCGGTTAGAGTAATCTTCCAGTTGCCCATCGATTCGATGAGCAACTGCGACCGGCAAAGGCCTAGATCGAATGCGAAGAAGAGTGTTGGAGTTGGCGTTAGTGCTTGGTGGGGGCATGGTGATGGGCGGGACCGTGGCTTTGGCGGCGAACTCTTCCCTGCCACTGCCGGTGACGATCAGCGATGGTTGGCAGCTGCAGGATGCCGCGAAGGTGCCGGAGGCGGGCGCGGTGGTGGCGTCGGCGAGCTATAAGCCGCAGAGCTGGTATACCGCCACTGTGCCTGGAACTGTGCTGACGAGTCTGGTCAATAATGGCGTCTATCCGGAGCCGCTGTATGGGGAGAACAATCGTCCGGACAAGATTCCCGACAGCTTGTCGCGTACACCGTACTGGTATCGAACGGTCATTCAGGTTCCGAAGGCTTATGCCGGAAGGCATGTGTGGTTGAACTTCGATGGGATCAACTTCTCTGCGCAGGTGTGGGTGAATGGCAGGCAGGTCGGGGCGATGAAAGGCGCGTTCAGTCGAGGGATTTTTGATATTTCGTCGGACGTGAAGCCGGGCAAGAAGGCGGTGCTGGCGGTACTTGTGACGCCACAACCGCATCCCGGCGATCCGCATGAACATACGATTCGCGATGGTGTCGGCAAGAATGGAGGGATCACCGCGATCGACGGGCCTACGTTTCTTTCGACGATTGGTTGGGACTGGATTCCGGCAATTCGCGATCGGGACACGGGAATATGGCAGAAGGTTTTTCTCTCGGCGAGCGGCCCAGTCCTGATCAAAGACCCGCTGGTGACGACCGATCTTCCGTTGCCGAAGACGGATTCGGCGGATGTTGCGGTGCAGGTGAGAGTAGAGAACGTAAGCGATGTGCCGCAGAAGGGTGTGCTGAAGGGGAGCTTTGGGGACGTGTCCTTTGAGCAGAGCGTCGACGTGGCGCCGCACAGTTCGCAGATGGTTTCGCTTGATCCGAAGACGACGCCGGCACTGCATATGGTCAATCCAAAGCTGTGGTGGCCGAATGGATATGGTCCGCAGAATCTTTACCTGCTTCATCTCAACTTTGAGTTTGATCGGAAGGTTTCGGATAGCCGAGACGTGAGCTTTGGGATTCGGAAGTTCAGCTATTCAGTGCCTGATTCGGAGAACCTGACGATTTCGGTGAACGGGGTTCGGGTGTTTATTCGTGGCGGGAACTGGGGTTTGGATGAGGCGATGAAGCGCAATCCACGGCCGCGGCTGGAGGCGCAGATCCGCATGCATCAGGTTGCGAATCTGAACATGATTCGCAACTGGGTGGGGCAGAGCACGAGTGAAGATTTCTATGAGCTTTGCGACAAGTATGGACTGCTCGTGTGGGATGAGTTTTTTCAGCCGAATCCGAACGATGGGCCGGATCCTGATGATTTTGACGCGTACATGGCGAACGTGCGGGAGAAGATTCTGCGATTTCGCAATCATCCGTCCATTGTTTTGTGGTGTGCGAGAAACGAGGGGTACCCGCCAAAGCAGATCGACGATGCGCTGCGTACGCTGATGACGGAGTTGGAGCCGACGCGGTTGTATCAGGCGAACTCGGCTGACGGGCGCGGAGTGAGTTCGCATGGACCGTATCACTGGAGGACGCCGCGGGAATTCTATGTCTTCAACGAGGCGTTCAAGACGGAGATTGGAAGCGTGTCGGTCCCGACACTGGAGTCGATCCATGGGATGATGCCGGAGAAGGACTGGGAGACGATCAACGATGATTGGGCCGAGCATGACTTTGCGAAAGGGGCGTCGGGGGGCGATTCGTATCCGGGGATGATCGCAGAGCGGTATGGCAAGGTGGCGAATCTGGCCGATTTTGTACGGAAGTCGCAGTTGGCGAACTATGAAGCGTTTCGCGCGATGTACGAGGGGCGGAATGCGAAGCTATTCAATCCGACGACGGGCATTATTACGTGGATGAGCAATCCGGCGCAGCCGAGTTTTATCTGGCAGCTCTATCACCATGATCTTGAGCCGAACTCCGCTCTGTTCGCAGTGAAGAAGGCTGCTGAGCCGGTCCACATTCAGTTGAATGAGAGCAATGGCGATGTCGAGGTCATCAATAATCTCAATTCCGCGCTGGAGAAGGCTCGCGCTCATCTTTCGATCTACAAGCTGGATGGTTCGGTGGCGTATCAACATGACTATGATGTGTCCGCTGCGGCTAGTGCTGCGACGAGCGTTGTGACGATTGAGTGGCCTGCTGATGTTTCGGCGGTCCACTTCGTCAAGCTGGAGTTACGTGATAGCGACGGGAGAGTGCTGTCGGAGAACTTTTACTGGCGCGCCCAGGCTGAACATCAGGATGATCTGAAGGCGCTTGGGAGTTTGCCAGTTGTGACGCTGGATGCCAAGGTGGTACGGCGTGAGGTTGGGGACAAGAGCTTCATTGATTTGACGCTGCATAATCCCGGGGCACAGGTTGCTCTGATGGCGCATGTGCAGTTGCGGCGGAAGGAATCCGGCGAGCGGGCGCTGCCGGTGTACTACAGCGACAACTATGTATCGCTCGTGCCGAATGAGAGCAGAACCATCACGATTGAAGCGGTGACGTCGGATCTCAAGGGAGAGGCGGCGCTTGTTCTTGTGGATGGATGGAATGTTGGAGTTGCCGCTTCGTCGTCGGCGGGGGTCGACGTTGGATTGAATGTTGGGGCACAGGTGGATCGTTGGCCAGTGACGGGGTTGCCGATGATTTCGGATCGGAAGTAAGTTCTGGTAGTTGGGCCGGCGTCGGGGGCCTTTGGACCCGTTAGACAAAAGGCTCTACAACCATTGGGGGATTATTCTTTGTTTTCAACGGGGCCTACCTTAGAAGGTGCGGAACTTCCGTCCTGATCGTGTGTCTGTATGGGAGGAAGAACGGGCGGCCTATAACGGGCTGTTCGACAATTTGAAGGCTGCGGCAGAAGTGCCGTCGTGCCAAACCCAAAGGTAGGCGTATGCGATTTTCTAATTTATTTCGTAAGGTTTTTGCAGGCGTTGCTTTTGCGCTTGTGCCTGCGGCATCTTTTGCCGGAGTCTTTGTCTCCGTGACGATTGCGCCGCCAGTGCTGCCGGTTTATACGCAGCCGATTTGCCCTGGAGAGGGCTATCTTTGGACCCCGGGTTACTGGGCGTATGGCGACGCGGGATATTACTGGGTTCCCGGCGTTTGGGTTCAGCCGCCGCAGGTTGGGCTGCTCTGGACGCCGGGTTACTGGGGTTGGGGCGGTGGTGTCTACGTCTTCCACGCTGGATATTGGGGGCCGCATGTCGGTTTCTACGGCGGCGTGAACTACGGCTTCGGTTATGGTGGCAGCGGTTTTTATGGCGGACGCTGGGAAGGTGGACACTTCGCGTATAACACCGCTGTGGTGAACGTGAACAGGACGGTGATCCACAACGTTTATGAGGACCGAACCGTGATCGTCCACAACACGGTGTACAGCCGCACGAGCTTCAACGGTGGCACGGGCGGCATCCAGGCACGCGAGAATGAGCGAGAGGCTGCGTTCGCACGGGAGAGGCATTTTGATGCCACTGTGGAGCAGCGGAACCATATTCAGATGGCGCATGCAGACCGCAATAACTTTGCTTCTGTCAATGGCGGGCGTCCACAGTATGCCGCTTATTCCCGTCCAGGCGTGCGCGCTGAAAATCAGCAGGAGCGCATTGCGCAGGGAGTTCGGTCCGGCCAGATGACCGCGGCCGAGACCCGAAACGTCGAGAACCGCGAGGCGAGCATCCATCGTGAGGCCGCCAATGACCGTGCGGCGAACGGCGGCCATTTGACTGCGCAGGAGCATGAACAGATCAATCAGCGGCAGAACAACGTCAGCCGGGCGATCAACAACGACAAGCACAATGAGAATACCCAAGCGCATCCTCATGCTGAGGCTGAGCATGGTGGGGGCGGACACGAACCTCACAAATAGGGTGAAGGAAGAAGTATGGTGCGGTCGGTGGATCTTTTCCGCCGGCCGCTTTTTTTTTCGCGCCTAGAATGAAGGATGTGAATCGACGGGCGTTTGATCGGGTTGTCGTAGTGTTGGTGCGGGCGCGTAATCCGAATAATATCGGCGCGGTGGCGCGGGCCATGCACGATTTCGGTTTTCGAAATCTACGGGTTGTCAACGAATATGCTATGCCGTTTGAGTCGGCGCGATCGGCGGTTGATGCGTCGGAGGTGCTGGCAGGCTCGGCGGCTTTCGGTACTGTGGGGGAAGCAGTCGCCGATTGCACGCTGGTGGTGGGGACGACGGCAGTGGGGGAGAGAGCTTTGCAGCATCCGCTTCGGTTGCTGTCGGAGGCAGCTGGAACGATCCATATGGAACTTGCGGGAGAGGGTGGTCGAATTGCTCTTTTGTTTGGCTCGGAGAAGACGGGACTAAGCAATGAGGAATTGAGCCACTGCCACTGGCTGTTGACCATTCCGATGGAGCGGCATGAGGCAGTTCGGCACCCCTCGATGAATCTTGGGCAAGCGGTGGCAGTGTGTCTCTATGAGTTAGTGCGGTCGGCGGGGGCGCCTGCCGTACCTGTAAGTCGTGGAAATCCCTCGGCAGTTACGGCTGGTGAAGTGGAACGGTTGACAGTATTGTTGACGGAAGTGCTGACGGAGACGGGTTATACGAAGCGTCATCCGGCTAATTGTGACGAGGAGCAGATTCGGCGGCTGGTATTGAGAATGGGGACTGCTGGGAACGATGTTCCCGTGTGGATGGGAGTTCTGCGACAGGTTTTGTGGCGGATCCGCGGGGGCGGCGAGAGCTAGATAGCGGCACTTTGCGATTGCATCTATCGCGAAAGGGGCGGCGAACTGTAGACTAAGCGACATTCCTATACTTTGAAAAGAGTGTGGACATTCGGAGGGTTGGAGCATGTTCGTGCGTAAGGGACTGTCGGCTGTCGCGGGAATCGTGTTGGGGTGCTGTCTTTGTGTAACCGGAATGGCGCAGGGGAGGCAGCTCACATCGGAAGATTATGCGCGGGCGGAAAAGTTCATGGGGTATAACGTCAATCCGCTGGTGTACCACGGCGTGGCGCGGCCTACCTGGATGGAGGATGGGCGCTTCTGGTATCGCGACAATGGACCGGATGGTGTGACGTTTATGCTGGTTGATCCGGCAAAGGGGATGAAGTCGCCAGCGTTCGACCAAGTGAAGCTCGCCGCCGCATTGACAGCGGCGACAGCCGGCAGGATGAAGGCTGATGCGCATCATCTGGTGATCTCGGAGATTACATTTTCCGATGGCGACAGGACGGTTGTAGTGGGAAATGGGTCGCGGAAGTTTCGCTGTGATTTGAGCGGGGCGAGTGTGTGCGCGGAAGTCGTTGCCCCAGGAGCGAAGCCAGCAGATCAGCAGAGTAACGGTGGTGGGAGGAGCCGCGGAAGTGCAGATGTTTCGCCGGACAAGACAAAGGCTGCGTTTATCCGTGACTGGAATTTGTGGGTTCGCGATGTGGCCACCGGCAAGGAGACGCAGCTGACAAAGGACGGCGTGAAGGATTATGGCTATGCAACCGATAACGCCGGCTGGCAGATGAGCGATAACCCTATCCTGGTCTGGTCGCCTGACTCGAAGAAGATTGCGACGTTTCAGCAGGACCAGCGCAAGGATGGCGAGATGTACCTGGTGCCGGTGACCAACGGGCATCCGGCGCTGAAGGCGTGGAAGTATCCGCTGGTCGGCGACAAGGACGTGACGATGATTGAACGCGTGATCATTGAAGTGGATGGAGCGAAGGTGATTCGCCTGAAGATGCCGCCAGACCAACACCGCTCGACCTTGTGCGATGACGTTAGTTGCCGGGGCGGCAGCGGATGGGATGATGTGCAGTGGAGCGGTGACGGCACCCATCTAGCCTTTGTGTCCACGTCACGCGACCATAAGCAAGAGTGGATGCGTATTGCCGATGCATCGACTGGCGAAGTGCGCGAAGTGATGGGCGAGACTACGGCTAAGTTCTACGAGAGCGGCAACGACAAGGTGAATTGGAAGTACCTCTCGAAGACCAACGAACTGCTGTGGTTCAGCGAGCGGGAGAACTGGGGCCAGATGTACCTGTATGACTTGACCACGGGCAAGTTGAAGAACCAGATCACGCATGGCGAGGGAAATGTCACGCAGGTTCTACATGTCGATGAGGCGGCACGGACGATCTACTTTCTTGGGGTAGGAAAGGAGCCGGGGCGGGATCCTTACTTCCAGCATTATTACAGCATCAAGTTTGATGGGAAGGACATGAAGCTGCTGACGCCGGAGAATGCGGACCATGCAGTGACGCCGTCGCCTAACGGGCGTTATTTTGTCGATGTCTACTCGACGGTGACGCAGCCGGAGACGGCGGTGGTTCGCGACGATACGGGCAAGGTGGTAGTCGACGTGGCGAAGCAGGACATTACGAAACTGGTGGCGGCGGGGTGGGTTCCTCCGGTGCCGATCACGGTAAAAGCGCGCGACGGGAAGACGGATCTGTACGGTTTCATGTTCAAGCCGACGAGCCTCGATGCTGCGAAGAAATATCCAATTGTGAACCATGTGTATCCCGGGCCGCAGACTGGCTCCTGCGGCGGGCGCGGGTTTGCGGCGGCACATGGCGATTCGCAGTCCCTCGCGGAGCTTGGCTTTATTGTTGTTTGCATCGACGGAATGGGCACGCCGTGGCGGTCGAAGTCGTTTCACGAGGCGTACTACGGCAATCTGGGAGACAACACGATTCCTGATCAGGTTTCAGGCATGAAGGATCTCGCAGCGAAGAATCCATGGATTGATCTCAACCTGGTGGGGATCTATGGACACTCTGGCGGCGGCAATGCTACCGGTGCAGCGATGTTCCATTATCCAGACTTCTTCAAGGTTGGGATTGCGGAGAGCGGCAACCATGATCAGCGTGACTATGAAGATGACTGGGCGGAGAAGTGGGCGGGCCTCGAAGTGAAAAACCCGGATGGCACCTCGAACTATGACAGTCAGGCCAATCAAAACTTCGTAAAGAACCTAAAAGGACACCTGCTGCTGGCGCATGGCTCGATGGACAACAATGTGCCGATGAATAACACGCTGCTTGTGGTCGAAGCGCTGATCAAAGCGAATAAGGACTTCGATCTTCTGATCATTCCCAATGTCGCTCATGGTTACGGCGAGGCAACGCAGTATATGACGCGTCGTCGATGGGATTACTTTGTGAAGAATCTGGCAGGCAACATTCCGCCGCGTGAGTACGAGATGAAATCGTATGCGGCGGTGATGGCTGCGCAGCGAGGTGGACCGGATGTTGCAGAGGATGAGTACGGCGACCAATAGTTAACGACAAACGCAGCGGGCCGACAGAGAGATTTCTGTCGGCCCTTTCTGATTTGAGTCAAGTTATGGCTCTTCTACTCGACGATCTGGCCGTCACTATTTGCTGAACGCGCGGCCGCTACCTGCCAGCCATTGTTGGTGTTGGTCAGCGTCGCGTGACCGGATTGCGGGCCGGCGAGGTCGGAGCGCAGTCGCGGGTAGGCGGTCTGGGTTTCTGCTGCCGTCGCCCAGTCAGGCGGATTGGCTAACGTGTAGTGATAGCTGACCTGGGTGGTCGCGCCTTCGGAGGTTGTGGTTGGCGTAGAACTGTCGATGTTGCTGACCTTCCGGTGGCCATAACAAAAGTTACCGAAGCCGGGTTGATTGACGTCGGCGGTCCACGCAGAACGTCCTTTGTCGGAGAGGTCGTAGTTGTTGACTTGTTTGCTTGCGATAATCAGCTTCTTCTTTTCGGCAGTGGTACGTATGAGAAGGCCTTGATCGACGAGCGCGTCGTAGCCGGAGGTCTTGCTTGTATCGGAGGTATCGGCCTGAACGGGAAACTTGATTGGCTCGGGCCATAGGCAGGCCGGGTGGGCGCTGTAGTAGGTATCAATTGCGTTTGCGAAGTTTGGTGTGGTATCGGCCTTCTTGTTACAGCCGGTGACAAGAAAAATTGCAGCGGCGCACAAGGCGATTTTGGCAGGCAGATAACGGGTTGTGTACATGTTCATGGGAATCTCCTGTTCTTCATCTGGTTGGGATGCAGGAGAGAGAGGTGGGGTACTCTCGCAGATTGGTTGCCCGAATCGCGAGATTTTTCAGAGCCAGCCTTTGGCGCGGGCGATGCGGGCGGCGTCAATGCGATTGGAGGCGCCCAGCTTGGCGATTGCTTCGGAGAGGTAGTTGCGGACAGTACCTTCGGAGAGGTGGAGCTCGTTGGCGATTTCGGTGCTGCTACGGCCGTCGCCGGCGCGTTGTAAGATTTGCCGTTCGCGCTCGGTGAGAGGGTCAAGCTCGGCGCTCCAGGCTTCGGTCGCGAGTGCAGGGTCGACGACGCGCAGCCCGCGATGGACGCGGCGTACGGCGTCTGCGAGCTCGGACGCGGGACGATCCTTCAAAAGATAGCCGCGCGCGCCTGCGTCGAGTGCTCGACGGAGATAACCGGGACGGGCGAAGGTGGTGAGGATGATCGTGCGCACGGTGGGGTAGTTGGTGCGCAGGTTTGCCGCCAACTCGAGTCCAGTCATGATGGGCATCTCGATATCGGTAACAAGAACGTTAGGGGAGAGGCGGCCAACGGCGTCGAGAGCATCGCGGCCGTTGGCGGCGCAGGCCACGACGGAGATGTCCGGCTCGAGTTCGAGCAGCGCGGAAAGAGCACCGAGGACCATAGTCTGATCTTCGGCCAGGACGACGCGAATGGATGCGCTCATACGACCACGCAGGGCGCTTTCAACTGGCGCGGTGTTGTCTGTGGGAGCTCGATGAGAAGAGAGACGCCGGGGTCGGTGGTAATCGAGAGTCGTCCGCCGAGGGACTGTACGCGTTCCCGCATGCCACGGAGACCATTGCCCTCCTGAAGCTTTGGATGAGCGCCATCGTCGGTGATCAGGAGGGAATGGTAACCATCGTCCGATGCTGTGAAACGCATTCGACAGTGAGTGGCCTGGGCGTGACGAACGATATTGGTTACCGCTTCACGAACGGCGAGACAGAGCACGGTTTCCTCTGTCGCATGCAGCTGAGGCAGCGGAGTTTCGCAGGCCAGCGTTACACCAGCTGCCTTTAGCGTGTTGCGGGCGAGCTCTATCTCAGCGGGGAGGCCTTGCGAACGATAGCCACCGATTGCGTCGCGTACTTCGCTGAGGGCCGTTCGCGCTGTCTTTTCGACATCGGCGATCTCCTGGGCCGCCCGCTGGGGATCGCGTTCGATGAGACGCTTTGCCAATTCGGCCTTCAGCACGATTACGGAGAGGGTATGGCCGAGGACATCATGTAGATCGCGGGCGATGCGTTCGCGCTCGGCGACGGCGGCGAGTTGCTCGATCTCCTCATGGGCCATGCGAAGTTTGACGTCGTCGCGCTTTTGTTTGGCGATGAAGGCATTGCTTGAGGCCACGATGATCATGAGGCCAATGGTAAGCAGGAGAGCGATGAGATTGATATGGAGCAGCAGGCCTTCGATCAAAAGACCAATTGCCTGCACGGCGAGGGCGGTAACGAGGATGGGAACGGACGCCACGACGAAGGGGAGAAACGCTGCGCTGTAGATGAAGAAGCAGGACGCTCCGGTGTTGACTGGAAAGCTAACTAACCCCAGTAAGTAGAAGGCAATGATCAGGAGATGGCGCTGGCGTGTGGTTCGGGCCTTCATGTAGCTGACGTAGATAACGAGGAAGACGGCGTAGATGATGCCGGACTCGATCCTGAGACGGCGGTTGTGGCTCAGAACGGGATCGATGAAGAAGAAGGCCGAGTAGGCGAGCCATATATAGCCGGATCTACTCTGGGTTCCGATGTCGATGCCTTCCAGCGATTTGTATGGTTTGTCGGTCATGGCAGCTGCTCGTGATTCATCGAAAGTGTACCGCGTCAGGCGTTCTGTTCTCTGCGATGGAAGATCAGCCAGCTGAGACCGAGCATCAACAGGGTGAAGCCGAGGAGGGCGTTACAGTGGGCGGCGAGAGACATGGCGTCCTGATAGCCGAAGATGCTGAGCATGAGCTGAGAGAGATGATAGGTGGGCAGGGCGGGTGCGATGCTGCGCAGCCAGTGGGGCATGAAGCGCAAGGGCATCCACAGGCCGCTTAGAAACGACATTGGCAGATAGATGAGATTGACGATAGCTGGAGCGGCGTTTGCAGGGACGAGCAGTGCTAAGAGAAAGCCCATGCTGGCGAAGGAGATGGAACCAACCATGGTCATGCCGAGCATTTTGGCCAGCTCGATGGGTGTCAAGGAGACGCCGCCGAATGTTGTGGCGATGATGGTGAGAATGCTGACGATGATGAGACCGAAGACGACGGCGGTTGCGCATTTTGCGAAGAGGTAGGCGGGAGCCGGCATTGGGCTGGCGCGTTTGAGTTCGAGCCAGCCGGCGGCGAGTTCTCCAGCGAGGCCAACACCGATGCCGAAGAGCGCCGCGCCAATGAGGCCGAAGCAGGCATAGCCGCCGAGCATGTACTTCGCGACATGGATGTTGCCCGCGGTGGCGTTGCGATTGGCGATGCCGAAGAGCAGGTAGAACATTACGGGAAAACCGATGGTTGAGAACGAAAATGATTTGGCACGCAGTAGTTTGAGAAATTCGTATCTGGTTTCTTTGCGGAAGATGCGAAGGGTGTGTGCAGCGCCGGTTGAGGCTGGCAGAGACTGTGTGATTACTGAGGTTGCCATTGCTTTCTCCTGAACTTGATCGGTTGTTTGTCGCGAGCGTTATGGCTACTAATTTCTTGTCAGTGCGAGAAAGGCGTCTTCGAGAGCTGGGCCTGCGATTTCGAGGCTGCTGAGCGTTTCGTCGCGTAAGAGCATCTCGCGGACAGCGATTTCGGCGTCCCAAGCGGTTACGGTGACGACACCTTCATTGAACCTGACGTCGGTCACGCTGGGCAGTGTCAGCAGGAACTCTTCGGAAAGGCGCGTCTGGCAGCGAATGGTGCGTCCACCGGTGCTGCGCTTGATTTCGGCCGGAGTGCCTTCGCTGATGACCCGGCCCTTGTTGATGACGATGATGCGATGGGCTAGTGCGTCAGCTTCTTCGAGGTAGTGCGTGGTTAGAAGGACTGTCTTTCCCTGGGCGGACAAGAACCGTATTTGCTGCCAAAGGGCGCGGCGGGCCTGAATGTCCATGCCGACAGTGGGTTCGTCGAGAAAGATGAGATCGGGGTTGCCGCAGATGGCCAGGGCGAAGAGGAGGCGCTGCTTCTGGCCGCCGCTGAGCTGGCTGAAGAGGCGGTCTTCGATGCCCTGGAGCTGCGCTATGCGAAGGACCTCTGCCACAGGGAGTGGGTGCGGATAGTAGCTGCGGAACAGGTCGAGGTGCTCGCGGACCTGGAGTGTTTCGGTGATGCGGGCTACCTGCAGCATCGCACCGACGCGTGTGCGGGTGGTGGCTTTGCGCGGGTCGCTGCCGAAGACTTGAGTGTTTCCAGAGGTCGGCGCGACGAGGCCAAGAAGAATTTTGATGGCGGTGGATTTGCCGGCGCCGTTGGGGCCGAGCAGGGCGACGATCTCGCCGGGGCGCAGCGAGAGGCTCAGGCCGTCCAGGGCGAGGGTCGTGCCATAACGCTTGGTGATGTTGTTGAGTGAGGCGATGGGTTGCTGCTGCTGCACTGAAGCGGGTGCCTTTATGGGGATTTCGGTCTCGTAACCGACGGAACTTAGAGGCATGATCTTGTCTCTCTTTCTTGTTTACAGGAGAGATCATGAACGCATTTGGACGGCAGAAGTAGTGTTGGGCGTCAGGAAATGGAGGTGACAGTTGTCATGCGCAGAACTTCCTGGGGAGTGAGTCCTTGATGGCGAAGGGTTCGGATGGCGAGGGCATCGTGGCGTTTGGCGAGGCGGATGCCGTGTTCGTCGGTGAGGAGTTGGGTATGGAAGTAGGCGGGAGTAGGAAGGTTGAGGGCGCGTTGCAGGAGGAGTTGGCGGGCGGTGGACTTGAGGAGGTCGCGGCCTCGGACTACTTCGGTGATGTGGGTTTCGGCGTCGTCGACTACGCAGGCTAGCTGGTACGAAGGGAGTCCATCCTTGCGCCAGACAAGGAAATCGCCGAAGTCCGTTGCGGCTTTGAAGGATTGTGGGCCGAGATTGTTGTCTTCGAAGCGTATAACGGCTTCATCGGGGACGCGAAAACGGTAGTTGATGTTGGGTTGGAAGGGTACTTCGCGATGCTGCACGTCAAGAGTGGGGCGACAGATACCAGGGTAGACGGGCTCGTCGTCGGTGTCCTCATGCGGCGCGTGCATCATGCCAGCGAGGTCCCTGCGGCTGCAATGGCAGGGGTAGATGTGTCCGGTGATGAGAAGCTGGTCGAGGGCTTCACGGTAGAGCGGAAGGCGTTGGGATTGGTGGAATACGGGTGGCTGCCACTCGACGCCGAGCCATGCGAGGTCTTCGATCATGGCTTCAACGTACTCGAGCCTGGAGCGTTGCGGGTCAAGGTCCTCGTTGCGTAAGAGGAGCGTGCCATTCTGTTCGCGGGCTCGGGTAAAGGCTTGCCAGAATGTGGCGGCGTGGCCGAGATGGAGAAGGCCTGTGGGGCTGGGGGCCAGACGGCCGATGTAGGGTTGAGCCATTTGCTGAGGGTCTGGTGTCCTTATGAATTTATTCGACAGTAAATTCTGGGTCGACGGGAACCTGGAGAGCTGAGGCGAGAGCGTTGGTTTCGGAGGCCATCCCGATGACGGCGAGGAGTTCGGCGTGCTGCTGGTCCGTCATTCCTTTCGCGCGTGCGGAGGCGGTGTGGGAGTGGATGCAGTAACTGCAGCTATTGGCGGTGGAAACAGCGATGTAGATCAGCTCCTTGGTGAGAGGATCAAGGGCTCCGGGGGCGATCATGACCTGCTTGATACTGGACCAAGTGCGTTCGAGGAGTTCGGGCTGGTTGGCGAGGGCTCGCCAGAAGTTGTTTACGAAGTCGGATTTCCGGGTGGAGCGGATGTCCGCGAAGACGGCTTGAATGCGTGGGTTAGCGGAGACCTCGGCGTCGGTCCAGAGCTTTTGGGTGGGCATGGTCGGGGCAAGACCTTTCAGAGTGCCTCTGATGTTAGTTCCTGCAATCGTAGCTGGTGCTTACATGTAGTCAACGCCGTACTGGACGGGGATTTGGGTGAAGGCGATGCGGGTGGGGGCGGATTCGCGGGCGGGGAGCATGCCGGCGAAGTGCAATGTCGTGTGGCCGTATTTGAGATTGAGCTTGTCCATGGTGTTGGAAAGCTGGGTGCGGTTGTTTGGGTCGACAAAGAGTTCGGCCTGATGCTCGTCTTCGGGGACCAGGTTCCGGAGGGTGATGCCGACAAAGAACGGGCGGTTGAATTCGGGGCCTTGTGGACGTTGTGACCAGAGGGAGCGAAGGATGTTCAGGAGGGTGAGGGTGTCCTGACAATCGCGGAAGCGGGCCTCCATGCCCCAACCGGAGTTTTTGATGCCGGAGGTGTGGCGTTTGACCTTGCCGTGAGTGGAGTGGGCTTCGGCTTGTTCGCGGGTGAGTTGGTAGCGGATCGCGAGGGCAAGGGAGCCGGCATAGAAGCGCTCCATACGGAGGCGCATGGCGGCTTTGTGTAGGAGCTTGTGCGCGACGGCCCAGGAGCCTTCGGGAGAGCGGTGCTCGGGCGCCAGCACGTGAGAGTGGCCGAGGGATTTTTGAACGTCGGCTTGTGCGAGGTTGTTGCCGGATGCGTCTTCGGTCTGGGCTCCGCGGAGCCAGTGGTACATGCGGTTGCCCCAGACGGAGTCGAAGAGGTTGTTCATCTGGCTGTGGTCGAGAGCAAGGAGCTGCTCCATCGTAGTGATGCCTTTGCGATGGAGGCGGGCTTCGGTGCGAGCGCCTACTCCGGGGAGATCGCGGAGGTCTAAATGCGCAATTGCCCTTGGCAATTGAGATGGCAGTAAGCCGATGAGGCCGTCGGGCTTCTGCATGTCGCTGGCGATCTTGGCGAGGTAGCGGTTGGGCGCCATGCCGATGGAGCAGCGAAGGGCGACTCCTACGTTTTTATAGATGGACTGTTTGATGTCGAGGGCGATTTGGCGGGCGCGTGGCGGCTCCTGCTCGCGGCCGATGAGCTGGCAGACCATCTCGTCGATGGAAGGGTTGTGTGAGACAGGGCAGACCAGGTCGACGGCTTCGGTGATGGCGTGGGAGCACTTAGCGTATTCGGTGTGATTGCCCTCGATGAGGATAATGTCGGGACACTTCTTTTTGGCTTCGCCGACTTGCGTGCCGGTTTTGATGCCGAAGGCTTTGGCTTCGTAGCTGGCAGCGATGCAGACGGTGGTGTCGGCGAAGGTGGGGACGACGGCGAGAGGCTTGCCGCGATACTCTTCGTGAAGCTGCTGCTCAACGGATGCAAAGAAGCTGTTCAGGTCGATGTGCAGGAAGCTGAACCGGTCGGGATGGTGGGGGGTGGACACGAGATTTTTGTAGGGCAATTATATTCGCTTTTTATTTGCCTTCAATCAGGTCGTAGGTGATGCCGAATGGGTCGCGGAAGTATAGGGAGTGCTCGTCTTCGCGGAGAATGGTGCAGCCGTTTTCCAAAAGGAATTTCCTGGCGGTTCCGATGTCCCTGACGGTAAAGCTTGGAATCGGCGGTTGGGTGTTCAGGTCGCGATTAACGTAGAGCAGAAAGTGTCCTGTATCGTATTCAAGTTGTGTTTCCGACCTGGCTAACAGGCGGAATTTCATCACGTTGGTGTAGAAGTTCTCCGCTGCGGTGATGTCTATGAGGTGAATGGCGACACAGTTGTTCGACTTGAACATTGGGGTAAGCTCCGTACTCATGTTTGATGTAGATTTTAGCGGCAGCGCTATCGATGCTCTTTCCATTCGTTCAATCACGTCGGCACGACTAGTGTGTTGATGCACTGCTAGAATCTCGTTCTATGGCTACTGCCGAGCACCCCGCGCAAACCGTTTCCACAACAAAGTCCGACAGTCATCAGCGCAACCTTGCCGAACTTGAGGCACGCCACGCTATTGCCGAAGAGGGCGGTGGAGCGGAGCGCCGTGACCGGGAGCGTAAGGCCGGAAAGCTTTCGGCGCGGGAGCGGATCGACTTTCTTCTCGATGAGGGCACGTTTGAGGAGACGGACAAGTTTGTCACGCATCGCGCCACGGATTTTGGTATGGCGGAACAGCGTGTCCCGGGGGATGGGTTCATTACGGGGTATGGGCGGGTTCATGGCCGTGTGGTGTTTGTGTTCGCGCAGGACTTCACCGTCTTCGGCGGATCATTGTCGGAGGCAAATGCCGCGAAGATCGTGAAGATTATGGACATGGCGATGCGAGTGGGCGCGCCGATTGTCGGGCTGAACGATTCGGGTGGCGCTCGCATTCAAGAGGGCGTGGTTTCGTTGGCCGGTTACACGGATATCTTTCTGCGCAACACGCTGGCGAGCGGGGTGGTGCCGCAGATCTCGGCCATTCTGGGACCCTGTGCGGGCGGTGCGGTATATTCGCCGGCAATAACGGACTTCACCTTGATGACTGAGAAGACGAGCTATATGTTTGTCACTGGGCCGGACGTCATCAAGACGGTGACGCATGAGGATGTGACGAAGGATGCGCTGGGCGGGGCGGTGACGCACAACGAGATCTCGGGCGTGGCCCACTTTATGGCGCATGACGATCAGGAGTGTCTCGCGATGGTTCGTGAGTTGTTGAGTTTCCTGCCGTCGAACAATCTCGATGACGTGCCCCGCAAGACTACGCAGGATGATCCGGCTCGCGCCGATGGTGCATTGGACACGATGGTTCCGACGGAGAGTAACCAGCCGTACGATATGGTCGATGTGATTGCGCGTGTCGTGGACGATGGCTATTTCTTTCAGGTGCAGGAGCACTTTGCACGGAACATCGTGGTTGGTTTTGCTCGCATGGCTGGCCGCACGGTGGGGATTGTGGCCAATCAGCCGGCATTTCTTGCGGGGGTGCTGGATATTAATGCCAGCGTGAAGGGCGCGCGGTTCGTGCGATTCTGCGATGCGTTCAATATTCCTCTGATTACGTTTGAAGATGTGCCGGGGTTCATGCCTGGGATTCAACAGGAGCATGGCGGCATCATTCGCCATGGCGCGAAGCTATTGTATGCGTTTGCGGAGGCTACGGTGCCGAAGCTTACGGTGATCACGCGTAAGGCCTATGGCGGGGCGTATTGCGTGATGAGTTCGAAGCATCTGCGCACGGACGTGAACCTGGCGTGGCCGACGGCGGAGATTGCCGTGATGGGGCCGGAGGGTGCGGTGAACATCGTTTATAAGCGAGAGCTTGACACGACGGTGCGTCGCGCCAAGGCGATGTGGCCACAGGGCAAGGCGTTTACCGAAGAGGAGAAGCTGGCCGTGCTTGCCGAGGCTCGCAAGGAAAAGGTGGAGGAGTTTCGCGAGCGGTTTGCGAATCCGTACGTTGCCGCGGAGCGCGGATACATCGATGCCGTGATACGGCCGAGCGAGACGCGACGAAGGCTGAATACCGCGCTGGACATGCTGGCGACGAAGCGGGATAAGAATCCCGCCAAGAAGCATGGAAATATTCCGCTGTAATCACCGGGAACGACGCTTCGGGAATGAGTGTTGGCCCACAAAGCGGGGTCAGGGTGGGGTACCCCTCACGCTATCCCGGGAGGAATTCGTTTCTGCGACTTACTAAAATGGGTGGCCGCAAAATCGTCATTACAAAAGGGTTATAGCTAAAATCATCTTTCTAAACGAGTTAGCCCCGGAGGGTGTCCGGGGCTTGTCTGTTTTTTTATCTATAACCAATATAGCGGGTTGAGCATAACTAATACGCCAACTCGATCTTGTTTTGTTTGTTGGAGTAAGTTGCTTGTGGAGCTTGACATGCGATTTTTGGGCTGAAAACGCGGAAAAAAATAACGGCAGGAGCAAAGACAATTAAATCAGTCGCTTCGCCCTTCGGGTTACTCCTGCCCTTCTCACGGCAGAGCGGTAAGCACCTTCGCGGATGGCTGGAACGCGGAGTTGAAGCCCCGCTCTAATCTCAAAGGCGGAAGGCAAGGACAACAGCAGATTGCCCATTCGACTTCGCTCAGGGCAGGCTCTTCGGGGTGACAACTTAGAAAGCAGGGCAAAGGCGTTGTGGCTGGTTGACGCATTGCATTCCATCCTTCGCGATGGGACTGCGAAGCATGGGGCACCCGTCCTTTTGTGGCTGGTCGAGATGGGATTGCGACAACAGCAAATCCCTATTCGGCTTCGTTGAGGCAGACTTTTCGGGGATGATAACCACAGAAGGGCGACGGCAAAGGCGACGGTTTAACGGCTATCCAGTCTGGGCTACTTGCTGCCGACGAGGAGGTAGTTGGAGGGGACGGCGCGGCATCTCAGATTTGCCGTGGCGCGCCAGGTGGTGCCGTCTGCGTAGGCGATGGAGATGAGATCGACCGAGGTGAGAGATCCGACTTGGTGCATCCAAACGTCTGCGTCCGTGAGGCTTGTGTTGTCGCCGGTGCGGCGAAGCTCGAAGGTCTTTGAGACGGTGTCGGAGGCTTTTTGGGCGAGCGGCAGGACACGGGCTCTGGGTGAGGTGCCGTAGACGGTGACCTCGATGCTCTCGATGGCCGGGGCGGGCATGAGATGGTTGAGCTTCAGGTGAAGACCCTGCGCGGGGTTGGTTTGTCTGGTGTCGCCGGCGCTCATGATCTGTCCGGTTGCCTGGCGGCTTGCGAAAAAGCCGACGGGACATCCGGCACTGTCTGAGGATCGGAGAGTGAAGGTGGTCGGGGAGACCTGGGCGAAGGTGGAAGCGCTCGCGAGGATGATGAGGAGAGAGGCGGAGAGGCGACGCATACAAACCTCCAGAGAATGGGAGTGCGTACACGCAAACTTTACTCCCTCTGACGCAGGAGGTTCAATGGGCCGGATTGCGAGCGGTAGATCTCGAACGGATCACTGATCGGATTACTGATCAAATTACCGATCGGAATTACTGATCGAAGGGGAAGATGCGCTTCCAGTCGTTCTTCATGCTGATGACGATCCAGGCATTCTTTGTTGCTTCGGTCAGGAGGGCCTCGGAGAATGTGCCGACCTTGGTGTCCGGAAGATTTACCGCGGGGCCGTAGGCATATTCACGCTTCGCGTCATCGTGGAGAACGAGCATTTCGAGCCGCGCTCCGTCGCCTGCCTGCGTCCACTCCAGCATCTGGGCGTCGCCTGCGGTGTTGCCGAAGGCGGCGTAGGGCCGCTTGCCGATGAAGAGGTTGATCCCGATGGCCTTGCCGGGGCCGTCATCGATGAAGAAGACCTTGGGCTCGCGCATGAGCACGGGCTTGCCGGTTTTGTTCTCGTAGGTTGTGACGATGCTTGAACCGACGACCTGCTCAGGTGGAACGCTATACACCCGTTCGCTGTAGACGCGGACGAACTCCTGGCCGCCACCGGTAACGATGTACGTTCTGAAGCCGTTGGCGCGGAGATACTGCATCACCTCGAGCATGGGCTGGTAGATGAGATCGGTGAACGGCCGGTCGAAGCGCGGAGCCTTTGCGGTGGCGAGCCAGTCCTTCACGAGTCCCTGGAAGGCTTCGGTGCTCATGCCTGCATGGGTGGCGGCGACAATCTGCATCCAGTCCCCCTCAGTGAACTTGGCCATTGCGGCGTGGTCTTGTGCGAGCACTGACTTGAATGGTTCCTTCTGTTTCCATTCGGGATGTTGCGGTGCAATTTTGCCGACGCGCTCAAGCGCGAACATGCCCTGTGCGTAGAGCGGATGTTCCGTCCAAAGCGTACCGTCCTGGTCGAAGGTGGCGATGCGATCGGCAGGCTCGACGTACTTGGGACTCGACTTTTCGGTGGTGTCTTTGACGAAGGCGAGGATTGCCTGTTTGGCGGGTCCGTCGTTCCAGGATGGCAGAGGATCCTGGGCTTGGGCGTTTGTTATTGCGAGTAGCGCGACGAATAGTGCGAGAGCGGCTCTGAGGCTCAACATCCGCCGGTGGCGGAGTCGATCCGAACTTGAGTTCATAAATCACTCCTAGGGTTTTGCTGGAGGCGCGGGCTTTGGTATTCGCAGTGTCCATGTTCCGCCAAACACAATGGTGGTTCCTGCAAAGTGAGAGTATGCGGTGTACTCGTGGTAGCCCTTGACATAGAAGTTTAGGTTCTTCATGGGGAGAATGTAGGTGCCCTGTCCGCCGATGGCGTGCACCGAGTAATAGGGGAGCGTGCTGGCCGGGATCGTCAGATTGGTCGACCCAATCGGTACAGTGCCGCCGTTTGCGGTTATTTGCCACTGGTCGTATCCGACGAGGCCAAGCTGCAGCAGTTGGCTGAAGTTCTTTTTCAATGGAAGGACCTGGCCAAGGCCCCACTCGAAAGATAAGGCCTGCCCCGGCGTCTTGTTGGTGCCGTTCGTGCCGGCCCTGGCTCCGTGAACCTCCCAGTCGGTGAAGATGTTCGCACTGGTTCCTTTGTTCTTGGTGATGTAGAAGGTTTCCCCTGCTAACAGATGATTGCCGAAATAACCGGTCCCAACATTATTCGAGGCACCAGGTTCATAACGTCCTGTGGGAAATAACAATGCCTCCTGCACCTGGATGTCCGCTCGCTTGAAGTGCCAGCCCAGACCGATGGGTTCAACAAAGAGATCGCTAAGCCCACCTCCACCCGCGACGGCGCTGAGATTGGGTATGCCTGGATTCTGGGTTTGAACATCTGCTGCCAGAGAGCCGGTTGCGGGTGTAAGTATGAAATACATGCCTATGTTTCCGTGCAGAACTTTTAGGTCCGGTACGTAATAGAAGAAGTTTTCAACTGCCCAGACGTCATATTTGCCCGTGACAGGGATAGCGCTGCCGCGTGGGCCATTGAATGCGCCGGAACTGTAGTTAATCGTGATGTTGGCGTAGGTAAATCCCGGGGACGGTTGAATTCCCGCATTGAGTCCGGCCTGGCCAGGTATCCATTGCGGCTTCTGCTGGCCGTTCGCCGGGCGGCAAAGAGAGAGGGCTGCCGCGGCGACGACCGCAACCAAAGATCGTTTATAGGACCAACTCATCATGTCTCCTCCTATGGAGTGAAATCTCACGCAGAGAAAAAAATGGGCGGCCCCTTGCCAGCCGCCCGCGAGAGGTTGGTTGCGTTAGTTGCTGGGGCCTTTGGCCGCGGCCTGGGCCTGGGCCATTCTTGTTGCCATCTCGGCTTTCACTGCCTCGAGGTTGAAGCTCGCGCCGCGCTGCATCGGTGGGTATTCGATGAAAGTCTGGAGTTCCTTGGCCACTAGCTGCTGGACGAAGATGAAGCGCCAGAATTGGAACTTGAACCAATCGAAGTATTGCTGCGCTCCTTCTTTCGAGCCGTTGTTAGGCCAGCCGGTGCGCTCGAACGGATCGAGGCGCAGGTTGGTGATGTACGGCACGTCGACATGGGTCTTTTCACCGAGCCAGCCCTGGGGTTGGTCGATGAAACGATATTTGTAATCGTCGATGCGGATCGCGCCGACCGTGCTTTCGCCGAGGTAGAAGATTTCATGACGGGCGGAGGGACCTTTGCCGGTGATGGCGTCCAACTGGTTGTAGCCATCCAGATGGTTCTTGTAGGTCCGGTCACCGATCTTTTTGCCGGCGAGCAGTTCCTGGGTGATGTTGGGATTGCCTGCCGCGGCGACGAAGGTTGGCAACCAGTCGAGACCGGAGAAGATGCCGTTCTGCACCGAGTCCGCCGGCACATGACCGGGCCAGCGAAGGATCGCGGGGACACGGAAGCCGCCTTCGAGGACGGTTCCTTTGGATTGAGCGAACGGCGTCTGACCGCCGTCGGGCCAGGTGAAGAGTTCGGTGCCGTTGTCGGTGGTGAACAGGACGATGGTGTTGTCGTCCTCGCCGATGTCCTTAATCTTCTGCATCACGAGGCCGACGTCGTCGTCCAGTTGCGCCATGCCGGCTTCTTCCTCCGACCATCCATTGACTGAGTTGCGCATCGCTTCATACTTCGGAGAGAGGTGGGTGACGATGTGCATGCGGGTGGGGTTGAGCCAGACGAAGAACGGCTTGTTGGCTTGCTTGGCTTTGTCGATGAAGGCGAGGGACATGTCGCGTATTTCGCCATCGACAGTCTCCATGCGTGTGGGATAGAGCGTGCCGGCGTCTTCGATCTTCTGTTTGCCGATTGGCCCCCATCGGGGCATGTCGGTTTTATCGTCGGTGTCGGTGGCCCAGCAATGGACCATGTTGCGCGGGCCGACGACGTTCAACAGGTTTTGGGGATAGTTGGGATGCGCGGGGTCTTCCATGGCATCGAGGTGATAGAGGTAGCCGAAGAATTCGTCGAAGCCGTGGACGCAGGGGAGGAATTCGTTCAAATCGCCAAGGTGGTTCTTGCCGAACTGGCCGGTGGCGTAGCCCATTGATTTGAGAATTGTCGCGGTGGTCACGGCTTCGGCGGGAATGCCGATTTTCGCTCCGGCCTGGCCGACGGTGGTCATTCCGGTACGGATGGGGAGTTCGCCGGTGATGAAGTTGGCGCGGCCCGCCGTGCAACTGGCTTCGGCGTAGTAGTCGGTGAAGAGCATGCCTTCCTTGGCCATCTTGTCGAGGTTCGGCGTTCTGCCAGCCATCATGCCTCGGTGGTAAGCGCCGATGTTCCACATGCCGATGTCGTCGCCCATGATGACGAGGATGTTCGGTTGCTTGGTTTGTGCCGTGCCTCGATTTGCACCAGCCACAAGCAAGAGAGTCAGCGCTGCGATTGCTCCCAGGACTCGTGTGCGACGGTTCGTTCCAAAGCTCATACTTGTCTCCCTGGATTTAGTATTGGCCGGGCACGGCGACAGGTTAGCGATCGTCTGGCTACCTGAGAAGGCGGAGCTGTCCCTAAGCTGAACCAGAGGCCCATGTGGAACCGCCCCTCCAATGCGCTGAGCGTAGACCTCCCGCCTCACTGAAACAATTAGCAAAAGTGCTAGAAAGCCTCTGCTGAATGGTTTAAGAGCAAATCGCGGGGAATGTGGAGGGCTGTGAAGGGAGCTGAAAGTGTTCAGTTGGGTTCTGCGTCTAATTAGGCATTGCAATACGCAAGATTAACGGAATAACAATATGCGTATTGTTGGACAAACCCGGGGCCGGGGGTTACGGATATGCCATCTAGTGACTATTTTGAGGACCTGTACGGTGTCACGGAAGAACGAGTTCTAAACTTCTGGGCGTCCCATCTTCACGAAGTGATAGGAAGCAAGCGGTGGTCCCAGATTTCTGATTCTACGGGTGTCTATCTTGCAAGCGTGCTTGGTCATTTCTGCCTGCAGTCGATGGATCGGATGGAAGTCCTTTCTTCGGACTACAGCCCGGGCGATCAGGAGTTCCGGCAGTTTGCGGATTTGACCCAGATTGCGGAACTGATGATGCGGCAGCTTACCAGCGCGAAGAACCCTCTGTGGATGGAATCAGCCGGTGCGCACATACTTTTGTACGCGGGATTTTTTCAGAGCCAAAACAAGGCCCGGCACAACATTGAGTTCTATTCAGCCATGGGAAAGGAGTGCTATCTGATGGCAGCGGTGGGAAAGAGGGAAAGGATGATGAAGCTGATGGCGACAGGGTTTCATCAATATCTTTTCCATTTGGCCGATCTTCAGCAACATCTGCGGGAGAGCAGATATTTGATACGGACGGAAGATTAGATTTCGTGCTGACGCGTGGTTTACTCGCCCCTCGTTTGGGGAATCTTATCAGCCCCTATTGGGTTGTGCCGGTTAGGAAGATCTGATCGGGGTGTGAGGCGATGACGCGGTAGAGGGCGAATTGGCGGGCGTTCTGGCTGCGGAGTTCGAAGAGAAGGCTGGCGCGGTTGCTGGCGTCGGCATCAACGACGTCGACGAACTTCATCTTGGGGGTGCGGTTGAAGTGGGCGGCGTCGGTGACGTTTTGGATGGCGGGCTTGATGTCGCCGAGGCCGTCGGCCTGCGCGACGATGGTGACGTAGCGCAGTTGAGCACCGGTGCCGCCGGTGTTGGCGGAGTAGATGTAGGTTGCGGCGCCGCCGTAGCTGAGGGTGTATGCCTTCAACTCTTCATCCAACAGTGGAATTTGAGGTGCGGGTGCGGCGGCGGGACGATGTGGCCGGGTGGCTGTGGGTGTCGTTTTCTTCACTGTGGGGGTGGTGGGCGCCGGCGTTGCGGGTGTCGATCCGTAGGCTGTCAGCTGGGCTCGTGCCAGGGTCTGCATCTTCTCAAGGATCGCCTGATGCTGCGCATCGTCGTCCCAGTCGAGGGTGAAGGGATGAGGGTCGCGATTGACGGCGTCGGAGACGGCGACCATCTGGTGCAGATTGGGGGGAAGACCGGAGAGTTTGGGCAGGTCGGTCTCGTTCATGGCGCTGGTGGGTTTGCCGTGATGCAGATTGGGACGGTCAGGATCGCTGTTCAAGGATCCCGTCGCGCTGACGGATGCGACGTCGGTTGGCGAACTCTTTGGCTTCTTCGCGTCTTCGGCGGTGTGGCGCTTAAGAGTGGGACGGTCAGGGTCGTCAGCTGAAGGGGAGGAGTCGGTGGTCGCGCCGCTGTCGGTGTTGGGGTTGGGGCTGCGATGCTGCATGGTGGGGCGGTTGGGGTCGTCGGCGGGAGTGCTTCCGGTTGATGTCGTCGATGCGGTGCTGTCGCTGCCGGAGGAGGCACTGTCAGGTGTGTGGCGCTTCATGGTGGGGCGGTCGGGATCGTCCGCTGGTGCTGAGCCGCTGTCGGTGGGCGTGGTGGATGTGGTTGTCGATGTGCCGGATGTGTCGGACCCGCGGCGCTTCATGGTGGGACGGTTGGGGTCGTCGCTGGTGGAGGGGTTGGTTGTGCTTGATGTAGTTGTATCGGGCTTGCTTTGATCGCTTCCGCCGGAGGAGGCTGTATCGGCCGGCTTGGAGCCGAAGTGTGGGCGGTTGGGGTCGGCCGAGGCTGTGATGACGGGAAGAGTCTTCGACGGCTTCAGGGCGGTTGTTGTCTTTCGGGGAGCTGAGAGGGGCTTTACGGCTCCGTAGCCAAACCAGCCGTCGTCAAAGGCGAGGTCGCCGGTGGGTTCGACCGCCTGGAGGTGTTTCGCGTAGGCGAGGTCGAGGGTGCCTTTGTCGACGCCGGCGTCCTGAAGGATGTAGAGGTTTCCGGAGAGCAGGGCGAAGGGGACGGGACGGGCGACGTAGACCGCGGCGTTTTCGAACTTGCCTTCGATAAAGACGGAGACGGGAATGAGGCGGCTGGCAGTGGGCTTAGCGAAGTCTCCGGTCCACTCGTAGACGCCGACGGCGCGGACGACCTGCTGGGGCTTCGCGACCTTGTGCATCTGGGGCGAGGCAACGGAAGCGGCCAGGGTTGCGGTGGCGATGATTGCGCGGAGAAGGAGAGCTCTCATGGTCTGCTACCGAGATTAGACGCTTTTAGCCGGGCAAAGTCCCACTTGGGATGACGTTGCCAAGTTTCTGGCTGGTGTGCTCGGCTAGTATACGAACATGGATGGCGCGCCGTTGCTGGTTGTGAGGGATTTGTCGATTGCGTTTGGGCAGCATGCGGCGGTGAAGGGTATCTCGTTCCAGATCAATGCGGGTGAGACGCTGGGGCTGGTGGGGGAGTCGGGGTCGGGGAAGTCGGCGGCTTCGCTGGCGGTGCTGAGGCTTTTGCCGGATACGGCGACGGTTGGGGGAGCTGTTGTTTTTGAGGGAGAAGATTTGCTGCGGCTGCCGGAGGAGCGGATGCGCCGGCGGCGTGGACGCGAGATTGCGATGATCTTTCAGGAGCCGATGACTGCGTTGAATCCGGTGATGCCGGTGGGGGCGCAGATTGCGGAGGCGGTGATGGCGCATCATCCGAGCGAGACGCGCAGGGCGGTGAGAGGGAAGGTACTTTCTGCGATGGAAGAGGTGGGGCTGCCGGAGGTGGAGCGGAGGGCTAAGGATTATCCGTACCAGTTTTCCGGGGGACAGCGGCAGCGGATTTTGATTGCGATGGCGATCGTGAACAGGCCACGGCTGCTGATCGCCGATGAGCCGACGACGGCGCTGGATGTGACGGTGCAGGCACAGATTCTGGGGCTGTTGAATAGGTTGCGGCGGGAGCATGGGTTGGCGATGTTGTTCATTTCGCATGACCTGGCGGTGGTGGCGCAGATGGCCGACAGGGTGGCGGTGATGCAGCGGGGGGAGATTGTGGAGCAGGCTTCGGCGCGGGAGTTGTTTCTGGCGCCGCAGCATGCGTATACGCGAAAGCTGCTGGCTTCGGCACCGACAATGAAGACGGATCGGTCGCGGCCGTTGGCTTCAATGGTGTGACGCTCGAGTTTTGGTGCGACGTGCGGTTTCCATGATGCGGGAAATGTCTATAAACTAAGAAATTGGTCGTTAGGCCGTTTGGACTGCATGCGCGCGCTGATACTCTCAGACATTCACGGGAACCTCGAAGCACTTAACTCCGTTCTGGCCGCAGCAGAGCCGTATGAGGCGCTTTGGAACCTGGGGGATATGGTGGGGTATGGGGGCAGTCCGAATGAGGTGATCGACCTGATGCGGGCGAAGGCGCAGATCAATGTGCGGGGAAACCATGACCGGGTGGGTGCGGGATTGAGTTCGGCGCTGGGGTTCAATCCGGTGGCGCGGGCCGCGGCGATGTGGACGCAGCAGGAACTGACGCCGGAGAATCTTGCCTGGCTACGGGCGGTGCCACAGGGGCCGGTGCAGCCTGATGAGCCGGGGGTGGCTTGTGTCCATGGGTCGCCGCTGAATGAGGATCAGTACATTTTGAGCATGCGGGATGCGTGGGCTCCGCTGCAGCAGATGACGACGGCGATTACGTTCTTTGGGCATACGCATCTGCAGGGTGGGTTTTCGCAGAAAGAGCATGACTGGCATGAGATTAAGCCGCAGTTCCGGACGAAGAATGAGGCGGAGAGCTGGACGATGGCGATTCCAGAGGGGACGCGGCATCTGATCAATCCGGGGTCGGTGGGGCAGCCGCGGGATTGTGACTGGCGGGCGGCGTTTGTGATGTATGACTCGGAGGCGAAAGAGATTGTTTACCATCGCGTTCCGTATGATCTGATTGGGGCGCAGGGGCGGATCCTGATGGCGGGATTGCCGGAGCGGCTCGCGGCGCGGTTGAGGGAAGGGCGTTAACTTTTTTTGGGTGGTTTTTGGGTGGGGTTTCGCGGAATACGGGTGATTTTTGTGGTTTTTGGGTGGTGTGAGCGTGGTTGATTGCTGGTGTTTTGTGGTGAATTGCGTGGTGTTTTTGTGGCGCGGAAAAATACGCCAACTTTTTGAAATAAATCTGTGGAAAAAGCGCCGGGCTTATTTCGCCTTGAGCAAGAGCGGCTTCAGCCGGTCCTTGTTGATCTTGAGCACGATGCCTGCATTGCGGTCGGCGACCTCGCTGATCTTGTACTCGGCGGCCGTGCCGAGGAGCTGTGCGATCTCCGACGGCGTGAGTTTGTAGTCGTGGTCGAGCCAACTGACCATGTCGGCGGTGGCGGACTTCATGGCGTCGTCTAACGATCCGTTCAACCCCATGGTGATGATGTGGGTGGGGGTTTCGATGCGGCGGCCGCGCAGGTGCGTGTTCTGGATGACATCTACGGTGACCTCGACGTCCATCGAGGTCTCGAGTGCGTTGCCGTTGAGTTCGCCGTCGCCCTGTTCGGCGTGTGCGTCGCCGAGGTAGAGCAGAGCGCCGGGGTTGGAGACGGGCGGATAGATCGTGGCGCCCTCGGAGACCTCGTTGAAGTCCATGTTGCCGCCGTAGCCGCCGGAGTCGCCGGTGCCCGGCGGCGATTGCGCTCCGGGGCTGGTGGCCGTTGCGATGCAGCCGAGCATGGGGTGCAGTGGAACGGTGTAGTGCGCGAGGCCTTCGCCGGCGCCTTCGGGGTATGCGACGCCTTTGGTCGTGTCGAGATGCCAGCGGATCGTCTTGCCGTTGTCCTTGAACTTCACGGCGACGTTGTTGTCTGTGGCGCGGTCGACGAGGCCATCGTCGCTGACGGCGTAGTCACGGTTGAGCTTGAGACGAACGAGGTGGACTACGAGCGTGTCGCCGGGTTCGGCGCCCTCGATGTAGAAGGGCCCGGTCTGAGGGTTGCCGCCCTGGACGCGCTTGACGCCGTTCATGTCGTTGCCGCCGGCGTCTACGGTGGTGGTGTGGATGGTGTCGCCGGGCGCGACCGTCAGCACGGGCTTGTTGAAGGGAGAGAACTGGCGGTAGTAGATTGTCGGCACAAACTCATGGCGCTGCGGCGTGCCGTGTTTGAGCACAGGCGCGGGCGTCGCGGTGAAGCTGTACTTGAGCGGATGCGTCTTGTCGGCGGGGTCGGTTTCGATGGAAGTGCCGGAGATGACTCCGTCTTTGATGGTTGCGTTGACGTCGGAGGTGACACCGCTATCACTGGAGGCGAGCAGATGGAAGCTGGCTCCGCTGACAGTGCCGTCGAGCTTGTCGCCGGTATAGGTGCCGGAGAGCTTGTCGCCCTCCTGCTTCAACTCCATGGTGAGGTAGGTTGGGGCGCCGAAGATGTCGGCGGTCATGATCCATTTGCCGGTGAGGCTGGCCTGTGGCTGCTGCGCGAATGCGGGAATAGCGAGCGCAGAGAGCGCCAGCGTATAGCCAAGAATGGTCTTCAAGCGCATGCGGAATCTCCGGGAGATGGATCTGCGAAAGTGTCTCTTTGAGTGCTTTTACGTTTGGCGGTTAGCAAAGTTCCGTTTTTTTGGCTATCGGCGGAGCGCAGTGGCTAGCAAAAGCAGATGCCCCCGTTCGACTTCGCTCAGGGCAGGCTCTTCGGGGATAACAATTAGAAAAGCCAAGACAAGGGCAAAGATTTGTGGCTGAGTGTTGATCTACATCCCACCCATCGCAACCAGCGCGATGATGGGGCACCCGAGCGTTTGTGATCGCTTAGGAAAAGAAGGCAACGGCAAAAGCAGCAGCAAAAAAGAGGAGGCGGCTAGGTGATTTGTTGCTCTTCGAGGGCAGAGATAACTCTTCGTGTTCAGTGAGGAGAAGGCCCTGGGATTTTCGATCAGATGACTTTGCGGAGGGCGTCGGCGACCTTTTCACCCGCCGCCTTGACAGCCGAAGCGGCTGTCTCACCCGCGGCTGTGGCGTGCTTGAGCGCCGATCTCTTTTGTGTTCCGGAGTGTTCGACGGCAACGGTCTCGATCTCCCCACCGAAGATGGTATGCCCCCGTTCAAGGCGATCGAGCGCTGCGTTCAACTCTTCGACTACTGCCTCGGCTTCATCTTCGACGACGATCAGTTCCATATTGATCTTCCGATAAAGCATGTCGGTACCTCCTTCCTACAATTCTATGCTTGCTCGATCATGAGCATTCAAGAATGGCTGGTTGCAGGGCTATGAGATCGGTAGTAGATCTCTTTTGGCTTAGGCGAGTTGTTGCTCTTCGAGGGTGAGGGAGAGTTCTTCCCACTCGGCTAAAAGGGTGGTGCGCTTTGTGCGGAGGGCTTCGAGTTCGGCGGCGTCTTTTTGGGATTGCTCGGCGGAGGTGAAGTTGCCGAGGCGGGCTTCGACGGCGGCGATAGCGGATTCGAGGCGGGGGATCTCCTCTTCGGCGTGGTGGAGGCGGTCTTCGAGTTGTTTGAGCTTGATGGGGTTGAGGCGCTTGATGGGGACGGCTGGTTCGGATGCTGTTTCGAGGGAGGACGGTCGAACTTCGTTCGATGCCCACACATCAGAATCGATGTGCGGGGCACCCGCGCTTGAAGATTCTGCTCTCCCACCCTTCGCAGAGGACGCGAAGGATGGGGCACCCGGGCTGTTGTTGGTTGCAAGAGAATTTGTAATTTGTTCGGTTACTTTTTCTGGGCCGCCCTGTTTGCGCCAGAGGTAGTCTTCGTAGTTTCCGGGATAGATGTGGAGGCGGCGGTCTTCGACCTCGAAGACGCGGGTGGCGAGACCGTCGATGAAGTAGCGGTCGTGGGAGACGAAGAGGACGGTGCCGGTGAAGTTCCGGATGGCGTCCAACAAAACGTCTTTGGCGCGGAGGTCGAGGTGGTTGGTGGGCTCATCGAGGAGGAGGAAGTTCGAGGGTGAGACGAGCATCTTGGCCATGGCGTAGCGGTTGCGCTCGCCGCCAGAGAGGACGCCGAGTTTCTTGAAGACGTCGTCGCCGGAGAACATGAAGCAGCCGAGGAGGGAACGGAGTTCGACGACGGGAACTTTGGGGGCGGCTCCGCTGATGTCGTCGAGCATGACGGCGTCGGGGTCGAGGACTTTGTATTGGTCCTGCGCGAAGAAGTCGGTGAGGACGTTGTGGCCTTCGCGGATGGTGCCGGCGGTGGGAGCTTCCTGCTGGCTCATGAGGCGGATGAGGGTGGATTTGCCTGCGCCGTTGGCTCCTACGAGGGCGATGCGGTCGCCGCGCTCGATGGTGAAGTTGATGCCTTCGAAGACGAGTTTTTCGCCGGCTGGTCTTCCATCGACCGGGGGCATGGGGTAGACCTTTTTGAGGTCGTTGACTTCGAGCACTGTGCGGCCGCTTGCGGGAGGTTGCGGGATGGAGAAGTGGATGGTGGCTTCTTCTTCGGGGACCTCGATGCGCTCGATTTTTTCGAGTTCTTTGATGCGGGACTGAACTTGTTTCGCTTTCGTTGCCTGATAGCGGAAGCGGTTGATGAAGGCTTCGAGGGCTTCGATTCGGTCGCGCTGGTTTTTATAGGCGTTCATCAACTGCGTGCGGCGCTCTTCTTTTTGCGCGACGTATTTTTCGTAGTTGCCGTGGTAGACGTGCATGCGCTTGTTCCACAGCTCGATGGTTTTGTTCACCGTCACGTCGAGGAAGTAGCGGTCGTGCGAGATCAGGATGTAGGCGTTGGGGTAGTCGTGAAGATAGTTTTCGAGCCAGTTACGGGATTCGAGGTCGAGGTGGTTGGTGGGCTCGTCGAGTAAGAGTAGAGACGGTTTTTGGAGGAGGAGTTTGGCTAGTGCGATGCGCATCTGCCAGCCGCCGGAGAACTCTTCGGTCTTGCGCTCCCAGTCTTCTTTGGTGAAGCCGAGGCCGCCGAGGACTGCACCTACCTGTGCGTCGAGGGTGTAGATGTCGTGGACGTGAAGCTGGTCGGCGATGTCGGAGTAGCGTTCTGCCGCGGCGGCGTACTCTTTGGATTTCGGTTCGGCGCTGGACAGGGTGTGGGTGAGGTCTTCGGCTTCGCGCTCGAGGGCGTGGAGGTGATCGAAGACGGAGAGGCATTCGGCGAAGACGGTTTTGCCGCGGAGGGCGAGGCCGTCCTGCGGGAGGTAGCCGAGGGTCATGCCTTTGACGCGTGTGAGCTGGCCGTAGTCGAGGGTTTCGATACCGGCGAGGATTTTGAGGAGTGTGGATTTGCCGGTACCGTTGCCGCCGACCAGACCAGTGCGCTCGTCCGGCGTGATGAGCCAGTTGGCGTCTTCGAAGAGGAGTTTTTGGCCGAAGCGTTTGCCGGCTGAGGAGAGTTGGAGCATGCTCTTCTATTTTCTCATTGGTGAGGAATTTGTCCGAAGTGGACTGCTAGTGGTCTACGTGAATTGATGCCCGATTGATACCTCACTCGGACGCAGACAGCGAACTTCCAGTGCGCGTACATTTTGTCGAGCACTCTTCTTAAGAGATCGCCACTTTCGTCTGCGATAGAAAATTGCGGCGACCTCATTGTTCCCATCCAACATTGTTTCGCTGTGTCCACATCATTTGACGGAATGGTTACAACGCACTGACAACTTACTGCGGTGAGTTGCATAGGCTAGCCGAGGATTCCAGCGCAGCCCTCCCCGCCTGTTGTTGGCACCTGCTTTTACACCGGCATTCCAAATGCTGGTTGGGACCCCCTCGGCCCGCGGGGCAATACAACACAAGGAGCTTCAGAAAAATGAAATTCTATCCGAGCCTGGCTGCAGGCTTAACGATATCTCTGTCGTTATCGTCAGCCGCCTTTGCACAGCACTACAAGCAAGTAAACTTTGATGCGAATGTTAACGGAGTTGCCGAAGCAATGGACGGTCAACTCGTCAATGCCTGGGGTCTCGCGCGCAGTTCCGGCAGCACGTGGTGGGTCGCAGACGAGGGCACTGGAGTGGCGACGCTCTATAACGGCCCGGGAAAGAAACAGTCTCTGGTTGTCACGATTCCCAAATCCAATCCTGCAGACAAGACGGTTCCGACTGGCACTCCCACTGGAGCCATTCCAAACAACAGCCCGGGGGACTTTCCTGCTGCACCGGGCAAGTCGGCGGCGTTTATCTTCGCTACGCTCGACGGAAGTATCGCGGCATGGAATCCGGGCGTCGGCTTAGCGCCTGGCGCGAATCCTCCCTCTACCAACGCTGTGACAGTTGCGCGCGGCGATGCGGGCTCTGGCTATACGGGCCTTACTACGGCATTCATCGATGGCAATCGGTACCTGTATGTTGCGAATTTCCTGAAGGGGCGCATCGATGTGTACGACAACACGTTCACTGCGATTAAGTTGAAGGGCGAAGATCATGGGCGCGATGATCATGACTTCGACGATGACCGTAACGGCGATAACAAACCGTTCACCGACGATCGTCTGCCTCGCAACTATGTACCGTTCAACATACAGGCGATTGGCAACGACCTGGTGGTTACGTATGCGCTGCACTTTGCCGGTAATCCGTTTGAGACTCCGGGCCCCGGTCTGGGCTATGTGGATATTTACTCGTCAAGGGGCAAACTGCTGCGGCGGCTTGAGCACGGCGACTGGTTGAATGCGCCCTGGGGAGTGACGCTTGCTCCTCACGACTTCGGGCGTTTCAGCCACCATCTGCTGGTCTCGAACTTTTCTGCAGGAGGGACGACGCAGTCGGCTGGATTGATCAATGCATACGATCTGGACACGGGCAAGTTCGTTGGGTCGCTCGAAGATCCAACTGGAAAGCCGCTTTCGATCAACGGCATCTGGAGCATTAGTTTCGCGAACGCGGCGACGCAGAATAGCTACGATCCTAACGGGGCTCCTGCTGCGGAACTTTACTTTACCGCCGGCCCCAACCAGGGCACTGGCGGTCTCTTCGGCTACCTGATACCAGTCGCAAACGAACTGATTCAGGGCAACTCGCAGTAAACCGCAACGCCGAAACAGTGAGAGCTGTGGGTCGGGAGTTCCACGGCTCTCGCTTCTTTAGGGCGGCGATCGTGAATTGGAGCTCGGGTCAAACGCTATTGAGCAGCGAGACTTCGGAGAATTTGGAGACGTTTTTTTTAGACGATTCGAACGCGTGACAGATTCGATTGAAGCTTGCTTGGGGGCCAGCGTGCGGGCCTTCCAAGCAGACGGGGGAGAGTTGGGGAACTGCTCCCCCGTTCCCAGTGTTTGTGGAGGCGGACGGCCGGTTACGATTGTGCGGCGGCACGCTCCAATGCGGCGATGTCGGGCTTCTTCATTTGCATCATGGCCTGCATTGCTTTGGGATGTTTGAGAAGATCGGGCAGGCGCGCCGGCGTGATCTGCCAGGAGAGGCCGAACTTGTCCTTGAGCCATCCGCATTGACTCTCGGTGCCTCCAGCGCTGAGCTTGGACCAGTACTCGTCGACTTCCCTTTGGGAGTCGCAACGCACGACGAGCGAGATGGCTTCTGTGAATTTGAAGGTTGGGCCACCGTTGAGTGCTGTGAACTTCTGGCCGTCGAGCTCGAAGGCGATGGTGAGAGGGGCGCCCTTCGGCCCAGGGGCGTCGCCGGTGTTGCGCAACTCGTCGAGGCGGCGTGAGTTCTTGAATACGCTGAGGTAGAAGTCGACGGCTTCCTCCGCATTGGAGTCGAACCAGAGAAAGGGCGTGACGCGGGGAAAGCCCTGGAAAGCATTCATTGAAACCTCCTCCATTTTTGCTTGCCTGGTTTGGGTTGCCTGATGGTTGGATGCTCTTTGGAGCGTCGCGATAGCATCGGGGTCTTGTGGATGCTTGCCGGCAAGGTTGGAAGCTAAGGGTTTAGGGATTTTCACGGGAGGCTCGGCTTTGATGTCGCTGAGAGCGTCCAAGGGGTAGGAGTTTTCCTTGAGCGAGACAGCGATTGAGTCCGCCGCGGTATTGCAACGGCCTCGATGGTGGCGGAGGCGGTGGATTGTGTGGACGGGCGCCGTGCTGGCTGTGTTCGCGATTGTGGGGTTAGTCGTGGTGGAGTGGGGGTTGCGGCAGATGGAGCCGATGTTGCGACGGAAGGTGGTGGAGACGCTTTCGGCGCGGTTTCATTCTCCAGTGGAGTTGGACAGGCTTTCGCTGTCGATGACCAAGGGGGTGATGGTGACGGGTGGCGGGCTGCGGATTCTTTATCTGGCGGGGCCGACGAAGCCGGATGCGAGGCCGAATGCGCCGCCGATGTTGACGGTGGAGAGCTTTGAGTTTCGAACGGGGTGGCGGGAGTTGCTGCGGCCTACGACGCGCGTGGTGTCGGTGAAGGTGCGGGGGCTGCAGTTGAATATTCCGCCGAAGCAGGAGCGTGGGGTGCCGGATGATCCGAAGCGGAGAGGGCAGCCGAGGTTGGGGATTGTGGTGGACACGATTGAGTGCACGGATGCGAAGGTGGTGATCGAGACGAGCAAGGCGGGGAAGAAGCCGCTGGAGTTCGCCATTAGCAAGCTTGTGCTGACGGATGTGGGGGGGATGCAGCCGTTGAACTATGAGGCGGTGCTGGTGAATCCGAAGCCGGTGGGGAATGTGCGGTCGACGGGGCACTTCGGACCGTGGCAGGACGATAATCCGCGAGATACGCCGCTGGATGGGAGTTATGAGTTTACGCATGCGGACTTGTCATCGATTCATGGGATCGGAGGGATTCTGTCGTCTATGGGGAAGTTTGCGGGGTCGCTTGGGAACATTGCAGTCGATGGAGTGACGGATACGCCGGACTTCCGGCTGGATGTGAGCGATCATGCGCTGCCGCTGCACTCGGAGTTTCATGCGGTTGTGGATGGGACGACGGGAGACACGTGGTTGAACACGGTGAAGGCACGGGTGGGGCGGTCGGAGTTGGTGGCGGCGGGTGCGGTGACGAGGTCGGATGGAGTCCCGGGGCACACGACGGATTTGCGTGTGGTGATGGAGAAGGGGCGGATTGAGGACATGCTGGCGATGGGGTTGAAGGCGAATCCGACGCTGATGCGGGGAGCGCTGGCTCTGAAGGCTCACATACTGATTCCGCCGGGGCCGGTGAGCGTGTCACGGAAGATGCGGCTGGAGGGGACGTTCGCGATTCATCGGGCGGAGTTCAACGATGCGCAGATGCAGCAGAAGGTGGATGCGTTGAGCATGCGGGCGCAGGGAAAGCCGAAGCTGGCGAATGCGCGGGATGCGGAGGTGGTGGCGTCGTCACTGACGGGAAGGTTTTCGCAGGCGGATGCGGTGGTGGATGTGAGCGAGTTGCATTACGAGATGCCGGGGGCGCAGGTGCAGATGGAGGGGAAGATCGAGCTGGTGCCGAGTACGTTTGAGTTTCACGGGAAGGTGAGGACGCAGGCGACGGCTTCGCAGATGACGACGGGGTGGAAGAGTCTGCTGCTGAGCCCGTTCGACGGGTTGCTGAAGAAGAATGGGGCGGGGCTGGAGTTGCCGGTCAAGGTGACGGGAACGAGGTCGACTTACGATCTGCGGCTGGATTTTCCGCATGACACGCGTGCGCCGCCAGGGCTGACAAGTCCCGCGAAATGAGCAGAGTGCGAGGAGGAGGCAGGGGCGTGGCGCTTTCGGTGGAGAGACAGGCGGAGAGACATTCGTGGGGCGCTCTGCTACTGTCAAACTTGTTAGTTTTTTTGTAGTGTTAGCGGAGTTTGATGTCCGGACAGCCACAACTTTATTCAAGCCCTGAACCGGCGGTGCAGCAGGAGCCGCCGAATGGCGCTGAACCTGCCGAGTCGAACAACCTTGAGCCTGAGAAGAGGACCGCACCGGTTTGGTTGCAACGGCTTTCGCTGTTTGTGCTGGTGCTGTTCTGCGTGTACCTGGGCGTGCTGGTGATGGTGCTGCCGTGGTGGACGCGGATATGGGACCGCAACGAGTTCATTCTGGCGCGGCCGTGGCTGGCTGCCATATTGCATAACGGCGCAGTGCGGGGGATGATCTCCGGGCTGGGGCTGCTGGATATCTGGATCGGAATCTCCGAGGCGGTGCACTATCGCGACTACCGTGGATAAGGACAGATTGGACAACAATTCGAATAAGGAAGCGATGCAGAATGTGCCTGATGAGCTCGACGAAGCTCCACTGGCCTATGAGAATCCCGAGTTTTTGAATTCGCCGGATGGGCGGATGTTGCGGATCATGGCCGAGTATCAGGAGCCGATGTCGCGGTTCCGGCGGGAGCGGATACAGGATACAGTGGTGTTCTTCGGGTCGGCGCGGTTCAGAGCGCTGGACGAGGCGAACTCGGAGCTGGAGCTGCTGGAGAATACGGGGTCCGCACAGCCGGCGCCGGATCATGAGCAGCCTGCGAGGCCGGGTGAGATTGAGAGCGGCGACCCAAGCCGGTTGAAGCTGAAGCTGGCGGAAGCTGCGGTGGAGATGGCGCAGTACTACGAGGATGCTCGACGGCTGGCGGGGATGGTGTCCACGTGGGCGCAGACGCTTCCTGGGCGAAGGCACCGGTTTGTGGTGACTTCGGGAGGCGGGCCGGGAATTATGGAGGCCGCCAATCGTGGAGCGTACGAGGTTGGAGCGAAGACGATCGGGCTGAATATCCGGCTGCCGTTCGAGCAGCATCCGAACCCGTACATTACGCCGGAACTGAATTTTGACTTCCACTACTTTTTCATGCGGAAGTACTGGTTTGCTTATCTGGCGAAGGCGCTGGTGGTGTTTCCGGGCGGGTTTGGGACGCTGGATGAGATGTTCGAGCTGCTGACGCTGGCACAAACCAGAAAGCTAGCAAAGAAGATCACGGTGGTGATTTACGGGTCGGAGTATTGGAAGCACGTGATCAATCTGGAGTTGCTGGCGGAGAAGGGTGCGATTGCTCCGTCGGATCTGGAGTTGTTTGAGTTTGCGGATACTCCGGAGGAGGCTTTTCGGATTTTGAAGGCCAGACTGACGGAGAATCATCTGGAGTCGGAGTACGAGCGGGAGCAGCAGCGGTTGGAGCGAGAGATGATTCCAGTGGAGCCGGCTCCGAGTGCGCAGGAGATGCTGGGGCCGGACATTACGAAGACGCGGTAGGGCGCTGGACGACCACGGATCTGCGCGGATGAACATGCTTAGTTTTGAAGGGTGAGCAGAAACATTCGGGAGGGAACATCAGAAGGGTCAGGAAGGTGGGTTTGGAGGGTAGGGATCAGCTATAGGTAGCAAGTCTTTCCCATAACTACACCCTTTGTACTTCCAAAAACAACTGTAGTTGAATGCAGTGAACTTCTTCCAATCTTCGAGCAGTGATTTAGATCTAGGCGATATGGCAACTTGAAAGTAATCAATAGCGATTTTCCCATTCTTCTCGTCATACCATATCTTCTCCCACCCTTTGTTAACTGATGGTTCTACGAAATCAGTAGGTTTTTCATGGGACTGTTCTTGAAGTTCGCGCTGCTTTTCTTTCTGCCATTTGAACCAGCTTTCTGTTTGAGAAACAAATACTCTAGGACGGCCAAGAAAAGCTTCTTCGGGTGTAGATGAACCTACTCCAATGGCATACTCAACACCTTTGTCTGTAACTATAGAGTCCTTCGCAGTGAAGACAATTGTAAAGGTTGCACCCTTACCCCTGTACCATTGAGGTAGTAGAGCGTTGTCGGTAAGTTTGTACCATCGACATTCTACGTGAGTGCACTTAGGAAATGGCAATTCCTGGGCCCCTATCTTCTTTGCAAATCTCTGAGCATCTTCAAATGTAGAATTTAGTTGAATATCCTTGAGTTCATACAGTAAGTATCGAGCATGAAGTGACGGATACAACAAGGTAGCCCAACAAACAAGAAATCCGATGATTGGCAGTGGAACTAACCAGAAGAATATTCGCTTAGACAACATTTTCCTAAATTCCCTTCGGGGAAAAGCCACCGTTGCCTAATTTTTATTGACTACCACTATCTACAATAAGTCGAAATGACGTTCTTTTTTTTGGTGGGTATGAGTGAGTTTAGAGCTTTACGCCATGTTCGCCGATGATGGTGAATACGGAGAGGAGATTGGTGAGGCCTAGGAGCTCGCGAATGCGCTTGCCCACGTGGAGGAGCTGCATCTCGCATCCTGCGGCGCGGGCTGAGGTGTAGAGACCGACGAGGGTGCCGAGGCCCATGCTGTCCATGCGGGTGACGCCGGACAGATCCAGCACGATCCGTTTGCTGCCTGGGATGATGGGGCGGATTTTGGAGTAGAACGTGTCGGACAGGCCGGAGACCAACTGTCCATGGCAATGGACGATGATCACTTCGTTGGTAACTTCAAAGTCAAGGGTGAGGCTGGGTGGGGCTGGTTTGTCGGGCATAGGGCTTCTTTGTTCGAAACGTCGTCGAATGGCGAGGAGTGGTTCGGAAAAGTTTCTCATACGGCGGTTGGGTTGAAGGGGAAATTCTGGGGCCGGGGCGTCTTGTGTGGTCTGGATGCCGATCCTGGGCGATTACAACTTTTGGGGAACCATTGCAGTAACTGGAGTTACGGATTTTGAAGCTCCATTGTTGGTGCAGTCACAGGGTTGTCATGAAGGATGGTCATACTGGCGTCGTTAGCATGGGGGAAGGCTATGAGCCAGTCGAGCGTGTCGTACCTGTGGCGGGAACCGGAGGCGGCGAAGGGCTTTACGACGGGCGTTTCGCTACATAGCCATACTAACCAATCGAAAGAGACGCTGGACTTTATTTCGGAGCTGTCGAAGGACTGGAGTGTGCTGCAACCGGTAATTCGGTGGGCGGAGAGGCGCTGCCGGCGGATGACGGGAATCAATCCGGACTATGCGCGGAGTTACTGGACTCCGCCGCTGACGCCTAGTTTGGCGTTTGATCTGGAGCGGCGGCAGATTGAAGAGAAGCTGCAGCTTCCGGGGCTGGTGTCGCTTAACCGATCATGATGACATTCAGGCGCCGATGTTGCTGAGGACGGTGGCGGCCTCACGGCATATTCCGGTGTCGGTGGAGTGGACGGTTCCGTTTGGGACTACGGCGTTTCACCTTGGGATTCATAACCTGCCGAGTGCGACGGGGGCGGCGTGGATGGACCGGATGGCTGCGTTTACGGCGATGCCGGTGGAGACGCGCGCGCCGAAGCTGTTGACGGAGATGCTGGCGGAACTGGATGAACTGCCGGGAGTGTTGATCGTCTTCAATCATCCGCTGTGGGACTTGTACCGCGTTGGGAAGGAAAAGCACGATGTGCTGGTGAATGAGTTTCTGGCGGTCAATGGGCAGTTTGTTCATGCGCTGGAGTTGAATGGGTTGCGGGACTGGAAGGAGAATCGCGAGACGGCCACGCTGGCAGGAAAGTGGAACCAGCTGGTGATCAGCGGAGGCGATCGCCATGGTGTGGAACCGAATGCGAATGTGAACCTGTCGCGTGCGGGGAGCTTTACGGAGTTTGTGCACGAGGTGAGGCGTGAGCGGCAAAGCCATGTGCTGTTTATGCCGCAGTATGCTGAGCCGTGGAAGCACAGGATTTTGCAGTCGACGCTGGCGGCGATCCGGAACTATCCGGATTTTCCGGAGGGCTCCCGATTGTGGGATGAGCGGGTGTACCACCCGGATGCTGAGGGCGTGATCCAGCCGCTGTCTGAGCTGTGGAGGAAGGGCAAGGCGCCGGCGCTCTGCCAGACGGTACTGTCGATGGTTCGCGTGATGGGGGCTGGACCGGTGTCGAGCGGGTTGCGGATGGCGTGGAATAACAGGGTGGAGATGCGGGCGACGCTTGGGCAGCTTTGAGTTTTGTGCTGAGAGCTTTGAGCTGCTGGTAGATGTTTCGCGGAGGCTGAACGCGGGGTAGTCTTAGAGCGATGCGTGAGCCACGTGTTGCCTACTTTCCGGATTCGTTCCATGAAGTGAATGGCGTGGCGCATACCAGCCGGAATTTTGTGGCGTATGCCCAGAGGCGCGGGCTGCCGTTTCTTTGTGTGCGGGCGGGCACCAGGGAGATCTCCTTCGAACAGGTGGGAGAGCTGCGAACGCTGGAGTTGAGGCGGAGCCGGGGCTCGGTGCGGATGGAGAAGGACCTCGAGTTTGACACATTGTTCTGGCGGCATGGCGAGGCGATTCGGCGAGAGCTGGAGACGATTTCGTCCGGATGTGATCCACATTACGGGGCCGAGTGAGCTGGGGATGTTTGGGGCTTACTTTGCGTGGGAGATGGGTGTGCCGCTGGCGGCTTCGTGGCATACGAATCTGCATGAGTATGCGGCGAAGAGGATGGCTTGGCTTACGGGAAGGATGGCGGAGGGGCGCGGGGCGGCGATTGAAGGTGGGGTGGAGACTGGGGCGCTGTGGACAATGTCGCAGTTTTATAAGATGGCGCGGGTTTTGTTTGCGCCGAATGACGAGCTTTGCCGGCTGTTGGAGAGGACGACGGGACGGCCGTGCTTCCTGATGCAGCGCGGGGTGGATACGGAGTGGTTTTCGCCGTTGCATCGAACGCGCGAGGTGAGCGACAGGGCGGTGGTGCTCGGGTATGTGGGGCGGCTTTCGGTGGAGAAGAATGTGGCGCTGCTGGCGAGGGTGGAGCGGGAGCTGGCGGGGATGGGTGTGGGAGGAGTGAGGTTCTTGATCGTCGGGCATGGGAGCGAGGAGGCTTTGTTGCGCAGGGACTTGAAAGAGGCGGAGTTTGCGGGGGTGTTGCGGGGGGCGGCGCTGGCGCAGGCTTACTCGAACATGGATGTGCTGGTGTTTCCTTCGCATACGGATACGTTTGGGAATGTGGTGCTGGAGGCACTGGCGAGCGGGGTACCGGCGGTGGTGACGCCCGATGGCGGGCCGAAGTTTATCGTGAGGGATGGAGAGACTGGATTTGTAACAGAAGATGATCATTTTGCGAAAGCAGTAGCGGAGTTAGTGCGCGATCGTTTGCGATTGGAGGCGATGCGGGTAAAAGCGCGAGAGTATGCGCTTGGGTGCAGTTGGGACGCTGTGTTTGACCGGGTGTATGCGGGGTATGAGACTGCGTTGCGAAAGGAGTGACGGGATTATAGGGGATGTCCATCTTCGGACGGTTCGATCCGATTGTGGACAATGATTGACCCGGCTCGAGGTAGTGTTGACGTGCTAACTGGTTGATAAGCCTTGGAGTTCTCTCAGCTCGCCGCTGGCAACGCAATTGCTTTTCACTTTTGTCAGCTCGTTTTCTGTTGTGCTCAGTCTGAGGAGTTGAGATGTCTCTTTATCGTGATTTTAAGATTGCTGTTCGCCATCTGGCCAAGTCTCCTGGCTTTGCGGTTACGGCGGTATTGATGCTGGCGCTGGGAATTGGCGCAACGACGGCGATATTTTCCATCGTCGAGGGTGTGCTATTGCGTCCGCTTCCGTTTCCGGAACCTGACCGGCTGATGATGCTTTCGGACATTCTGGTGGGGGCACAGGTCGGTGGTAATGGAGAGGCCGGGGTGACAGTGCCCGACATCCGCAACTATGTGCGCGACACGCATAGCTTCAGCAGTCTGGGCGGATACATCGGTGCGAGTTATGAGCTTTCGGGAGCAGGTGATCCTGCAATTTTGAATGCAGGGCGCATGACCGGAGGAGTGTTTCCAGCGCTTGGTGTGCAGCCTTTACTAGGGCGGTACTTTACGCAGGCGGAGGACGAGCAGCAGCAACAGGTGGCGGTGCTGAGTTATGCAACGTGGCAGAGCCGCTTTCAGGGTGACCAGAACATTCTGGGCAAGAAGATTCTTTTGGACCGCAAGCCCTACGTGATCATCGGAGTGATGCCGCGCAACTTTGAGTTCCCTCTGGTGCCGGGCCATCTGAACCGGAGAGAGCTTTGGGTCCCGATGAGCTTTACGGAGGGAGAGCTAGCGCCGACGAGCGGAGCCAACTGGAGCTACAACATGGTTGGGCGGCTGAAGCCGGGTGTTTCCGCGACGCAGGCAGTGAACGATGCGGACCGCGTGGCGAAGGAGACGGTGCGAAACTATCCGGCGTTCATGGCCGGGCTGGGCATTCGCCCTGTTGTGCGGCCGCTGCATGAGGAGACGGTGGAACAGGCGCGTCCGCTGGTGCGCACGCTGTTTCTTGCGGTTGCGGTGGTGCTGTTGATTGCGTGTGCGAACCTCGCCGGGCTGTTGCTGGTGCGAGCGATTCGCAGCAAGCGCGAGATTGCGGTTCGGCTGGCGCTGGGGGCAAGCGCGCGGGCGCTGTTGTGGCAGACGATTTTGGAGAGCCTGGTGTTGAGCGTCGCCGGAGGTTTGGTTGGACTCATCTTCGCTGCGGTTGCGCTGCGCGTCGGTGTGAGGCTGCTGCCGGAGACGTTGCCGCGCCTCAATGAGATCGGGCTTGATTGGCAGGTTGTCGGGTTTGCATTGGGCCTCGCAGTGCTGACTGGAGTGGTCTGCGGATTGGCGCCGGCGTTTGCGGCCATCCGAACCAACGTGAACGACACGCTGAAGGAAGGCGGCCGCACCGGCACTGCGGGCGGGCATGCGAGGTTGCGTTCGGCGCTGGTGATTGCCGAGATTGCGGTTGCGCTGGTGTTGCTGACGGCTTCGGGTCTGTTGCTGCGCAGTTTCGAGAAGATGCGCGAGGTGGAGCTTGGCTTCCGGCCCGATCACACGCTGGCTGCGTCGTACAACCTTCCGCGGCGACAGTACTCGACGCAGGCTTCGATCGATACATTCAACAAGGAACTGTTACTGCGCCTGCAGCAATTGCCGGGGGTGAAGAGCGTGGGGATGACTTCGTTTTTGCCGGCCTCGGGGAACAATACGAACAGCGTGTTTGTGGCGGAGGGTTACGTTCCAGCCAAGGATGCACCGATGGATCTTGCGACAACGATCTCGGTGGAGGGCGATTACTTTCAGGCGATGGGAATTCCTTTGCTGCGGGGGCGGTTTCTCAACGAGGATGACAAGGAAGGTTCGCAGCTGGTGGCCGTGGTGAACCGGAAGCTGGCGGAACAATCGTGGCCGGGACAAGATCCGATCGGCAAGCGGATTCGGCTGGGCACAGAACAGATGCCGACGCCGTGGGCCATCGTGGTGGGCGAAGTCGCGGACGTGCAGGAGGGTTCTCCTGATGCGCAGTTCAAGCAGCAATACTATTTCACGGTGGCGCAGTCGGAGAAGTTGGCGGGATCGCTGGCCTCGCCGACGGATTTGAACGGGAATGGCGGATATATTGCGCTGCGTACGGCGATGCCTCCGGAGCAGATGGAGAATGCGCTGCGTGCTACGGTGCGGTCGATCGATGCGCAGTTGCCGCTGGACCAGGTGCAGACGATGGAGCATGCCATCTCGGAGAGTGAGGCGCCGCGGCGATTCAATACGGCGTTAATCTCAATGTTTGCGGCGATTGCTGTGCTGCTGGCGGTGCTGGGCATCTATAGCGTGATCGCGTTCTCGGTTGCGCTGCGGGTGCAGGAGATGGCGATTCGCATGGCGCTGGGGTCGCAGAGAGTGGGAGTTGTCCGGCTGGTGGTGGGTTCGGGAGTGAAGCTCGCTGCGATTGGCTGCGCGATTGGATTAGCGGGAGCGTGGGCTGCGTCGCACCTGTTACAACGGTTTTTGTTTGGAGTACGCGCGTTCGATCCTATGGTTCTGACGATGGCAGCGGCGGTCCTGCTGATGTTGACGGCGGTGGCGTCGTTGCTGCCTGCCCGGCGGGCGGCGTCGGTGGACATGACTCAGGCGCTGCGGGCGGAGTGATGGAAGTGCTGCGGTGTTAGAAGCGGAGCTCGCCGATGTAGGCGGCGTGGGCTGGGAGCGTCATGGACTCCAAGTGCATGGTGCCCATGCCGTTGTCCGAGCGGAGGACGGTGCGGAGAAAGCTGCCGCGCAGGTGGAGTTTCATGGTGTCGGTCTTGATGGAGAGGTGCTGCGGCTCGCCGGAGAGATTGCAGAGGATGACGAGGATGGGTGTCGTGGCCGAGACGTTTTTCGGCTTGCGGATCATGATGAGTACGTTTTGATTGTCGCGGTTGATGGTGAGGTACTCGCCGGAGCTGATGGTTGCGTTGGTGTGGTGGAGCTCGATGAGCCTGCGGTACCAGTTGAGGAGTGAGTTAGGGTCGGCGTCCTCGAGCGCTGCGTTGGGAGTTGGGTTGGGCGTGGAGGTTTCGGGTGGGGGTGCGGGATTGCCCCTCGGGGGCGGAGGTGGGGCGTCCCAGATGATGATGGGTATGGCTGGCGTGGGTTTGGGTGTGTCTGTCGATGCAGCTGCGGGCGTGGTAGGGGTGTCTTTGGGCGTATTTGCGGGGGGAACGGATGAATCTGCGGGTTTCTCTGCGGGCGCGGCGGAAGTTTCTTTGGGGGCGTCTGCGGGGGGGGTGGGCGTGGCTTTGGGTGTTTCTGTGGGTGTCTCTTTGGGTGCCTCTGCGGGGGTAACGGATGCATCGGCGGGTTTGTCTGCAGGGGCGGCGGATGTGTCTTTGGGTTTCTCTGCGGGTGTGGCGTCAGAGGCCAGTGGTGCGGCGACGCCGAGCTCCTGTCCGTAGTAGAGGAGCGGCTGGGCCCGGGTGGTGAAGAGAATGGTGGCGAGGAGTTTTGCTATGGCGAGATCGTCTTTGTCGTCGGCGTAGCGGGTCATGCTGCGTTGGAAGCCGGGGCCGTCGCTGGCGAGGAGCGGCATGCTGTGGCCGGCTTGTGTGATGTTTTCGGTGGACTCGACGGCGGAGCGGATGGCGGCGGCGGTGAGTGGTGTGACGGCGCCGAGACGGGTGTCGAGGAGGAGTTGGGTGGTTTGGGGGTCGGGGGCTTTGTAGGTTCGTTGCTGCGCGGAGGAAGGTAAAGTGGGGTCGACGTCGCCGATGAGAATACGCTGGCCGAGGTAGGTGCTGGAGGCCTTGCGAAGCTCGGCGGCCTGGGCGTGCGCCACGGTTGTGGCGCCGATGACGTGGAAACCGGCGATGCCGCGGTTGAGCCAGAAACGGGCTACGTTGGGAAGGTCAGTGGCGGGAATGTGAGGGTCGAGGTCGAGCAGGATGCGGATGTTGCGGCGGCTGGCTTCGTGGATAAGGTCGTCGAGATCGTCGAGGGTGCCGTAGATGGGGTCGATGGATTGCGCGTGCGTGGCGTCTGGCTGGATGGCGGTGAGGAGGATGGCGTCGGCGCCGAGGGAATGGATGTAGTCGAGGCGCTGGGTGACGCCGTGGAGACCGCTGGCCGCTGGGTCTTTGTCGGTGGGAGGGTTGAAGTTGAGGGGATTCACCTGGTAGACGATGGCGTGCTTCCACCAGACGTCGGTGTTCATGCCGGAGCCGACCCAGCCTGGACGGGCGAGGGTTTGGGCGTGAGCGCTCGGAGTGAACAGGCATGCGCAGGCGAGGCAGAGGGTGAGGAGTCGGCTGAGAGTCGGCATGGTCATCGCGCTCGCTAGTGAAATGCTACGCGATTTTGTCGATGGCCGGGTGGAGTGTTTTTGAGGAGCGATTAACGATTCGGGGCGGCGAGGACGACTCTATGCTCTGGGCTATACTTCGGCCATCGCGAAGAAGAATCGATGGAGCGCCTCCATGCCTGTTGCTGCTGCGGACCAATCGCTGTATCAGATCGTGAGTGGGGCTGCGCCGACAACGATCGATGACGTACTGAAGACGATGGAGAGCATTGACCAGCTTCTGGCCGATGGGGATGGGTTGAAGTGGTTCAACCGGCTTTACCTGATGGTGACTAAGGAGGTTGACTTACGGCCTCCGGCGGGAGGGTGGAAAGATGCGAATTGGCTGCTTCAGTTGGATGTGTCTTCGCGGGATTTTATTTCAGAGCGGTGGCTGACTTTTTGTCCGGGGTCTCGACGGTACCTAGCTCATGGAACGCGATGTTGAGAGCACGGTTTATGGCGGGGATTGATCGCATTCAGTTTGCGTCTGGCGGGGATGAACGCGCATATCAACCATGACCTCTCGCTTGCGCTGCTGGCGACGAATCGACAGATGAATCTTGAGCCTAGTGTGGGCAGTCCGCAAAACGTCGATTATGAGGCGGTGAATGGTCTGCTGAATTCGGTGATGCCTTTGGCTCTGGAGATGCTTGCGACTGGGGTTCTCGGAGAACTGGCGCAGGATACTGGAAAGATCGGACGGATCCTTGCGTTCTGGGACATGTGCCGCGCACGTGATCTGGCGTGGGACTTTGCGGACCATCTGCGAGGTCTGAATGATGGAACGCGACAGGTAGCGCTTGCTGCCCAGGATCAGATGACGGGTGCGCTGGGGCGGGCGATTCTGGTTTACGCTTGAAAAATAGTTTCAGCAAGAACGATTGGACTTGCGCGGTTCTTCGTTGCTCCGCGCGAGGTGGTTTTTGTTGTTGAGTTCGTCTGGTAGGCTCAAGGTTCAAAGATAAATAGGAGAACCAATGAATCGCTTTGCCACTCTATTGACGGGTGCTGCGTTGCTGGCCGCACAATCAGTTTTTGCTCAGATGGGCGCGCCGGATGCGAAGCCGGAGCCGGGGATGCAGGGGGTTGCGGGGCCGCTCGCCGCGAAGTACAAGGCCGATGCGGATAGGATCCTGCAGGCGGCTGAGACCGATGAAGATGGCTATGCGGCGTTGACGTATCTGTGCGATCACGTTGGCAAGCGGCTGAGCGGATCGCCGCAGTTGAATGCGGCGATTACGTGGGGTGCGGATTTAATGCGCAAGGCCGGGTTGCAGAATGTTAAGGTGCAGCCGGTGATGGTGCCGCGGTGGGTGCGGGGGAGCGAGTCGGGCATGATGATGACGTCGGGGCCGGGTGCGGTGAACAGGCCGCTGCATATGCTGGGCCTCGGGATGAGTGTGGCGACTCCGAAGGAAGGGATTACGGCGCCTGTGGTGTTTGTGCCGAGCTTTGCTGCTCTCGATGCGATGACAGAGGAGCAGGTGAAGGGGAAGATTGTGGTGTACAACCCGGGGTGGCACGGGTACGGGGTGAATACGCAGTACAGGACGTTTGGGGCGTCGCGGGCAGCGGCGAAGGGTGCGGTGGCGATGCTGGTGCGGTCGGCGACGGGACTGGCAATGCAGATTCCGCATACGGGCGCGCTGGTGTATGACGAGAAGCAGGTGAAGATTCCGGCGGCGGCGATCTCGGTGGAAGATGCGTTGATGATCGAGAGGCTGTGCAAGGAAGGGCCGGTGACGGTTCATCTGCAGATGGACGCGCACATGGAGGCCGATGTCGAGGCCGGCAATGTGATGGGTGAGATTGTGGGCAGCGAGCATCCGGAGCAGGTGGTGTCGATTGGCGGGCATATTGATTCGTGGGATGTGGGGCAGGGGGCGCAGGATGATGGGTCGGGGATTATGGCGGCGTATGAGGCAGTGACGCTGATTCATAAGCTGGGGCTGAAACCGAAGCGGACGATTCGGCTGGTGTTCTGGGTGAATGAAGAGAATGGGGGGCCGGGGGGCGGGCGTATCGCAAGATGATCGGCGACAAGATTGGCGATCAGGTGGCGGCGATTGAGATGGATGAAGGTGCGGAGAAGCCGCTGGGGATGGGGTATGGCGCGATTGGTGCGCCGCGACGGCCTCGTGGTTCAGCGGCTGTGAGTGGAGCGGCTGCAGCGCCTGCGGGGGCTGCCGGATGTGAATGCGTTGCCGGGAGATGTGAAGGAGTCGGTGGTGGCGCTTGAGGATATCGTCTCGCTGCTGGGGGCGATTGGGACGGATACGGTTTCGGCGGGAGGTGGTGGGTCGGACATTGGGCCGCTGACGGCGGATGGTGTTCCGGCGCTGAGTCCACGCACGGTAGATGCGCACTACTTCGACTGGCACCATACGGAGGCGGATACGTTGGATAAGGTGGATCCGGTGGAGTTCAGGAAGAATGCGGCGATGCTGTCGGTGGTGACTTATGTGCTGGCGGATATGGATGGGCGGTTGGTCGGGAGGAAGTCTGCTGCGGCGGAATAAGGTCAGATGCAAAGACTAAATGCCGGGGTCTCTCCACTGCGCTGCTCACGGTGAGACTGTGAGCAGCTTCGGTCGAGATGACGAAGTTCTTGGGTTGGTCAAGGCGCGCAAAATTCAACCGATGTCGAAGGTGACGCCCTGGGCGAGGGGGAGTTCGGTGCCGTAGTTGATGGTGTTGGTGGCGCGGCGCATGTATTGTTTCCAGGCGTCGGAGCCGGATTCGCGGCCGCCTCCGGTTTCTTTTTCGCCGCCGAAGGCTCCGCCGATCTCTGCGCCTGAGGTGCCGATGTTGACGTTGGCGATGCCGCAGTCGGAGCCGGTGACGGAGAGGAACTGCTCGGCTTCGCGGAGGTTCATGGTGAAGATGCTGGAGGAGAGGCCCTGGGGGACGTTGTTGTGGAGACGAAGGGCGTCCTGGAAGTCAGAGTATTTGAGAACGTAGAGGATGGGGGCGAAGGTTTCGCGCTTGACTACATCCGGTTGGGGATCTGGTTGGGCGGCGGTTTGCGCGCCTATTTCGACCAGGGCTGGGCGAACGTAGAAGGCTTCGGGTTTTTCTGTGGTGAGGACGCGGTCGCCGCCGGTGATGGTTGCGCCTGAGCTGCGGGCTTCTTCGAGGGCTTGCTGCATGGAGTTGAAGGAACGCTCGTCGATGAGTGGGCCGACGAGAGTGTTCTGTTCGCCGGGGTCGCCGACGACAACGGAGCCGTAGACCTTTTTGAGTTTGGGGATGAGCTGGTCGTAGACGCTGTCGTGGACGATGAGGCGGCGGAGGGTGGTGCAGCGCTGGCCCGCGGTGCCCATGGCGGAGAAGGCGATGGCGCGTAGGGTGAGGTCGAGGTCGGCGGTAGGGGCGACGATGGCTGCGTTGTTGCCGCCGAGTTCGAGGATGGCTCGGGCGAAGCGGGCGGCGAGGCGTGGGGCGACGGCGCGGCCCATGGCGGTGGAGCCGGTGGCGGAGACGAGGGGATAAGGGTGAGTCGACGAGTTGCTGGCCGACGGTGGCGTCGCCGATGAGGAGGGTGGCGAGGCCTTTGGGGACGCCGCCGAATTTCTTCGCTGTCCTATCGAAGATGGCCTGGGTGGCGAGGGCGGTGAGGGGAGTTTTTTCGGAGGGCTTCCAGACGACGGCGTTGCCGCAGACGAGGGCGAGGGCGGCGTTCCAGCTCCAGACGGCGACGGGGAAGTTGAAGGCGGAGATGACGCCGACGACGCCGAGCGGGTGCCAGGTTTCCATCATGCGGTGGCGGGAGCGTTCGGAGGGGACGGTGAGGCCGGCGAGTTGACGCGAGAGGCCGGCGGCGAAGGTGCAGATGTCGATCATCTCCTGGACTTCGCCGTGGCCTTCGGAGAGGATTTTGCCGGTTTCGATGGTGACGAGGCGGCCGAGTGTGGGGAGTTCGATGCGGAGCTCTTCGCCGAGGAGGCGAATGAGTTCGCCCCGCCTGGGGGCGGGGATGGTGCGCCACTCGAGGAAGGCGGCGTGGGCCTGGGTGATGGCTTGATTGGCTTCGGATGCTGTGACGGTGGGGAGTTCGGCGATGAGTTCGCCGGTGATGGGGGTGCGGACGGTGAGGTTGCCGCGGGAGTAGGCGGCGGGGGGCACGCCGAGGTGGGTGAGGATGGCTTCGACTTCCTGCTGGATGATCATAGTTAGCTCGTGGTTAGCGTAGAGGCTGCGGGTGGCAGGTGGCAAACGGTTCGGCAGATCCGGCGCTTCGGCAAACAGCAAATTCCTCCACTCCCCTTCGACTCGTTTCACTCGCTCAGGGTCCGGTCGGAATGACAACAAAGTGCGTTTCGCTATCGAGGGTCGGTGACGGTGGCAGCCGGTGGATTCTGTTCCTTGATGATGTAGCCCTCTGGTGGGGAGAAGATGGCTGGATCGGGATCGCCCCGGTGAAGCTCTTCGATCTCGGCGGTGATTCGGCCTTGCCTGGGATCGTCGCGGATCGCCATCAGAGTGACGTTGAGATCTCTTGAGAACCAGGACTCATTGACCCTGATCAAGGGGAGAGCGTTTCCTTCTTCACCGGCCGGGATCGTTTGGGTTAGACGGGTGCCGGTTGCAGAAAGACCTTGAAACTCCCGGGTGCCGAGTTGTTCGGTTTGCATTGTGGCTTGCCGGGCATGGGCGTTGGCCTTCATGGCGGCGATTTCGGCTGGGGATGGGGGTTGCGGTGTGGGCATGTGGACGATGGTCGCAATCTTTCGTTGGTCGCCGGACAGTACCCAGGTCTCGCTTGTGTTTGTGGACCGGTCATAGATGTTGACCTGGTATGACTGATGCCGGTGTCCGTCCTCTCCGGTGTAGCAGAGGGTGGGCGTCTCGGCCATGGTTCTGCCGGCGGCGTCGCGGGCGATGCGGTAGCGGACGGTGCTGTGGATAGCGTTTCCGTCGGCTAGTTTCTGGTCGAATGTTTCTTTTACGACGGCGGTGAATGGAACCTTCATTTGGGTGGTGGGATTGTTTATAAGGGCGCCGAATCCGCCGAGACAGGACTGGGAATCCTGGGCTTTGGTGAGGGGGCTGGTGAGGAGGAGTGTGGCGGCTAGCAGGGTCGCGGTACGCATAGGATCCTCGGCTTGCGTGGGTTTGGAGCGAGGACAGTGTACACAAATGGTTGTCGGGGTGGGGCTTTTCTTAGGGGGATTCCGATTGACGGCAACTGCAGATGCCGGGGTTCTTCCCCTTCGACAAGCTCAGGGGCAAAATGACAACCAAAGACAAGGACAAAAAGACAACAGCAGATCCCCTTCGGGGATGACAACAAGAGAGGCAACGGCAACGGCAAAACCACAGCAACAGCAGCAGAATCGCAATAGCAAGAACGCAGCGGTGATGGCTTTTGGTCCTAGCGGTTTGGTTGTGCGAGGACTTCGGCGAGGTGTTTGGGGCGGGCGTTGGTGTTCTGGGTGATTTGTTCGCAGCAGCTGAAGCCGTCGCTGACGATGATGGCGCTGCTGTTGTTGCGGATGGCGGGGAGGAGGACGCGCTCGCCTAATTTTTGCGAGAGGTCGTACTTGTCTTTTTCGAAGCCGAAGGGGCCGGCCATGCCGCAGCAGCCGGAGTCGAGGAGTTGGACGTCGGCTCCGGTGGCGTAGAGGAGGGCTAGCTCGTCGGTCATGCCCATGGTGGAGCGATGATGGCAGTGGCCGTGGACGATGATCTTTTCGTTGATGCTGCGGGAGGCTGGTAGTGGGGGGCGTGTTTGACGAGGAACTCGCTGAGGAGGAAGGTCTGGTCGCGGAGCTGGGCGGCGCGGGGGTCGTTGGGGAAGAGGTTGGCGAGTTCGTCGCGGAAGACGGAGGCACAGCTGGGTTCGAGGACGACGATGGGGGTGCCGGCGGTGAGTTGCGGGGATAGAGCGTCGAGGATTTTGAGGAGATATTTTTTGGCGGTGTCGAGCATGCCGAAGTCGTAGAGAGGGCGGCCGCAGCAGAGGTGGCGGTTGGGCAGACTGACGCGGAAGCCGGCGGTGGTGAGGACCTGGTGGGCGGCGCGCAGGGTGGCGGGGTGGAAGTAGTTGTTGAAGGTGTCGGCCCAGAGGAAGACGGTGGGGGCTTCGGCGGGAAGAGGATTGCGGCGGTCACGGCGGCGGCGTGCGTCGCGAGCGAGACGGCGGTCGGGGGTGAAGGGCTGGGAGAAGCGCGGGAGGCTGCGGTTGGGGTGGATGTGGAGGAGAGATTTGATGAGGCGGCTGATGATGGGAGTGTTGTTGATGATGTTGACGAGTTTTGGAGAAAAGGAGGCGAGGTGGGCGAAGCGGTCGATGCGGGCGAAGGCGTAGTGGGCGAGGGGGCGGGGCTGGCCTTCGTAGTAGTGGGAGAGGAACTCGGCCTTGTAGGTGGCCATGTCGACGGAGACGGGGCACTCGGATTTGCAGGCTTTGCAGGAGAGGCAGAGGTCGAGGGACTCTTTGACCTGCTCGTTCTGCCATTGGTTGGGAAGGATCTCGCCCTGCATGAGCTCCCATAGGAGATGAGCGCGGCCGCGGGTGGAGTGGAGCTCTTCGCCGGTGGCCATGTAGCTGGGGCACATGGTTCCGGCGTCGGTTTTGCGGCAGGCTCCGACGCCGACGCAGCGGAGGTTGGCAGAGGCAAAGCTGCCGTTGTCTTCGACGTAGGCGAAGTGGGTTTTCGGGCTGCCAGGGTTTGTAGTCGGCGCCGAGGCGGAGGTCTTCGTGGGGCTCGTGGGCGTCGATGAGCTTGCCGGGGTTCATGCGGTTGGTGGGGTCGAAGATGCGCTTGAAGGCGCGGAAGGCCTCCATCAACTCTTCGCCGAACATTTTGGGGAGGAGGGCGCCGCGGGCCTGGCCGTCGCCGTGTTCTCCGGAGAGGGAGCCGCCGTGGGCGAGGGCGATGTCGGCGGCGCGATCCATGAACTGGCGGAATTTGAGGATGCCGGTGGGGGTTTCGAGGTCGAAGTTGAGGCGCATGTGGACGCAGCCCTGACCGAAGTGTCCGTACATGGCGGCTGGAGTAGTTGTACTCGTTGCATGAGGGCGTGGATGGCGCGGAGGTAGCTGCCGAGTTGTGTGGGGTCGACGGCGGCGTCTTCCCAGCCCTCCCAGCCGGTGGCGATTCCATTTGGGCCGGGGATGAAGGCGGTGGCTCCGAGGCCGGATTCGCGGATGTGCCAGACGCGCTTGGCTTCGTCGGAGGTGTAGATGCGCGAGGTGGGCTGAGCGGGAAGCGCTTTCGATGGAGGCTACGAAGGCGCGTGCTTTGGCGTTGGCTTCGGCTTGGGTGGCGGCGCCGAACTCTACGATGAGGAAGCCGTCGCCGCCGGGGAGGAGCTTGAGGTCTTCGACGGATTTTTGTTTGCTGCGGAGGGCGTCGAGGAGATAGCCGTCGACGCCTTCGAGGCCGATGGGTTTGTGTTCGAGGATCTGGGGGACGTGGTCGGCGGCGAGGAAGATGTCGGGGAAGCCGACGCCGACGAGGGTGCGGCATTGGGGGCTCTCGACGAGTTGGAGGGTGGCGCCGAGGATGACGGCGCAGGTGCCTTCGCTGCCGACGAGGGCGCGGGCGAGGTTGAAGTTGTTTTCCGGGAGGAGCTCGTCGAGGTTGAAGCCGGAGACGCGGCGGGGGATGCGGGGGAATTTTGCGCGGACGTGGCTGGCGTAGGTGTCGCGGATATGTTTGAGGGCGGAGTAGATCTCGCCGGTGCGGCCGCCGGCGGCGATGTGAGCGGCGAGTTCGGATTCGGTGGTGGGGCCGACGGTGAGACGGGTGCCGTCGTAGAGGAGGAGATCGAGGGAGAGGATGTTGTCGACGGTCTTGCCGCCCATGAGGGCGTGGACGCCGCAGGAGTTGTTGCCGATCATGCCGCCGATGGTGCAGCGGCTGTGGGTGGCGGGGTCGGGGGCGAAAGTGAGGGCGAATTTTTCCGCGGCGTCGCGGACGCGGTCGAGGACGATGCCGGGCTGGACGTGAACGGTGCGGGTCTTGGGATCGATGGGGCCCATGCCGTTCATGTACTTCGAGAAGTCGAGGATGACGGCGAAGTTGCAGCCCTGGCCGGCGAGGGAGGTGCCGGCTCCGCGGGAGAGGATGGGGGCGTTGACGGCGCGGCAGGCGGCGACGGTGGCGATGACGTCGGCTTCATCGCGGGGGATGACGACGCCGATGGGGATGTGGCGGTAGTTGGAGCCGTCGGTGGCGTAGAGGGCTTTGGAGGCGGCGTCGAAGCGCACTTCGCCGCGGACGGCGGCGCGGAGCTGCTGCTCGAGGTCGGCGGCCTCGGGGAAGGCGTCATGTGCGCGAGCGTGGGAGCTCGGCAGAAGGACGAAGGGCGAGGAGGACATATTGCTCACTATACGGCGATGACGGTGGGTTCGAGGAGTGGGATAGGAGGGCTTAACGCGGATTTGCACCGATGACGCCGATTTTAAGTGCGATCTGGTTGCCTGGAGTCAAGTCCGGTTTCGTGGTTCACGATATCGGTTCGTTGCGACATTTGTGTCTTTGATCGGTGTTATCGGTGTCGATCGGTGTTAAGTTTTTTGGATTATGAGTTGGCGGCCAGCTCGGAGGCGAAGGTGAGCAGAGGGGCGTCCTGCATGGGGGCGGCGAGGAGTTGAACGCCGGTGCCCGTGGGCGCGCCGATGTGTTCGCCGGGGAGTGTGATTGCCGGGAGGCCGGCGAGGCTGGCGGGTGTGGTGTAGCGGAGGATCGCTTTGCGGGAGTCGGTGTGGTCGTGGCCGGCGCGGAGCTTGCTTACGGGGGCGCAGGGGGCGATGAGGAAGTTGAAGGTTTCGAAGAGAGCTGACATCTGGAGGCGGAATTTCTGGAGGCGGGCGCGCAGGTTTTGCATTTCTGCTTCGGGGATGGAGGCTCCGTAGGCGAGGCGTTCGGCGATGACGGGATCGAAGTGCTGGAAGTGGCCGCGGTGGATGGCTGCGGCCTCGGCGGCGACGATGGGGGAGTAGATGGCGGGGGCTTCGGTCCAGAAGGTGGTGTCGGCGGGGGCGAGTTCGGCACCGTGCTGGGCGAGGCGATGCTTCCAGGCTTCGAAGGCGGCGAGGACGTTGGGTTCGCAGTCGTGGAGGAAGTCGTCGGCTATGCAGCCTATGCGGATTTTGGTTTGTGAGGGAGTGGGAGTGATGTCGAAGAGGGCGTTGGCGAGGGTGGGGGCGTCGCGCAGGTCGCGGAAGATGACGCCGATGGTGTCGAAGGACTCCGCGAGATGATAGCCACCGGTCCAACGCTCTTCGCCGTGGGCGATGGCGTGGGAGGTTCGGTAGCCGGCGAGGCCGCAGAGAGCGGAGGGGATGCGGATGGAGCCGCCGGTGTCGGTGCCGATGGCGGCGAGGGCTGAGCCTTCCTGAACGCTGGCTGCTGCGCCGCTGGAGGAGCCTCCGGTAAGGAGGGTTGCGTCGCGGGGCTGGAGGCAGTCGCCGTAGTCGGGGTTTTCTCCGGTGACTCCGTAGGCGAGCTGGTGGAGGTGGGTTTTGCCGGTGAGGATGGCTCCGCAGTCGAGGATGCGTTGGGCTACCCAGGAGTTTTTTGTGGCGGGCGGATTGTGCTGGGCGTAGAAGCTTGAGCCGCAGGTGGTGATGGTGCCGGCTATGTCGAAGCAGTCTTTGATGGAGATGGGGACGCCGTAGAGTGCGGGGCGGCTTGGTTCTTCGGGGAAGATTTTTGGAAGCTGTTCGGCGCGTTGGAGCGCTTCGGTGGAGTAGGAGCCGAGGTAGGTGTTGTGGGAGGCGTTGCTGTTGGCGTTTGCTGCGAAGCGGATTGCGATGGTGGGCAGGGTGATAGAGGAGGATGCGAGTTCTTCGCGCAGTGACTCGAGCGGTGAAGGAATGGCTGGCATAGGTTGATGGATCATTCTAATGGGTGGGTTGTGATGGTTGCAGGATCGCCGATGTCTGTTTCTAGTACCGGCGGCGCTGGGTGGAATGAATTGCCTGTCCAGGCGAACAGCAGATTCCTCCACTTCGCTGCGCTCCGGTCGGAATGACATCTCGAAGGTTGATCGATGTTTTATTCGAGGATCTAGAGCGGGAGGGAGAGGATGCCGGAGAGGGGGATGCGGACCCACGTGGGGCGGTTGTCGAGTTCGTAGAGGAGTTCGTAGAGGGCTTTTTCGAGCAGATAGGTGACGAGGCAGATTTGAGCCTGCCGAGGTTGCGGGATGAGGGATGGTTTTGTCGCATTGATGGTGAGTAGGTAGGCACGGAGAAACTCGGTCGAGACGGAGTTTTGCCAGAGGGTGAGCCAGGGGTCGAGGTTTTTTGCGTCGTCGGGACGGCGCTGGGCGAAGGCGTTGAGCGCAGAGTACGCGGCGTAACTGAAGGAGCGGAGCATGCCCGCGACATCTTTCAGAGGAGATTGTTTGGCGCGGCGTTCGGAGAGACTGCGGGCGGGTTCGCCTTCAAAGTCGAGGATGACGTAATCGCCGCGCGAGCGGAGTACCTGACCGAGGTGGTAGTCGCCGTGGATGCGGATGCGCTGACCGGCCAGGCTGGGGGTGGTGGATGCGATGGCGCGAGCGCGGGCGAAGAGTTCGAGGCGGCGGCTGAGGACGAGGGCGGCCATGTCGGCGGTGGTTTCTGTGAGCTGGGACATGCCGCGCTTGAGGGCGGCGAGGGTGAGGGAGAGCTGGGCGTCGATGCGGTCGGCGCTGAAGACCATGTCGGCGGTGGTGAAGTCTTCGGCCGCAAAGGCGGGGTTGGGGGTTGGGGTGGCGAGGGCAAGGTGCATCTCGGCGGTGCGGCGACCGAGGAGAGCGGCGGCATCGAGGGAGAGGCCGGCGTGTTCTCTGGCGAGTGCGGGGGTGTCGCTCGCGGTGAGAAAGGAAGCGGGTGTTCCGAGGTCTTGCGGCGCGGGAAGCGTGGCGACGGTGTCGTAGTAGTGCGAGAGCTCGTCGAGGGTCCACTGCCAGCCGTCACCTTCGTTTTCGATGAGGCTCTGCAACATGGCGACGGTGGTTGTCTCTCCGTCTTTGGAGCGGAGAGTGATGTCGCCGAGAAATTGCGGAATGCGGGGGAAGTGTGCGGTTTCTGTCAGGAAGCGGCCGATCTCCGTGTCGGGATTTTCGCCCGGTTGGAGGCGGCGGAAGAGTTTCAGGATGAGCTTCGCGTCGTAGAGGATCGACGTGTTGGACTGCTCTGCAGAACCGGTGCGCGCTGGCAATGAATCTGCGCCGCGCGCGCCGGCGAAGGCGTTGCTGCTGCGAGCGACTAGCACACCGTTGCGGGTGGACAACTGGGCGTTGGTTTCGATGAGTTGAAGGATGGCCTGTCGGACACCTTCGCGCGCGACTGCGTCGTGCAGGATTGCGGGACCGTTAGAGGTGGAGACGGTGGCAAGAATGCTTGCGGGGTCTGAAGCGCGGATGGTTTCTGCAGCCTCGCCGGTTGTGATGGTGAGGGGGAGCTGATAGATGTTGGTGCTGTTGTCGTCGTAGGTGATTTGAAGGAAGGCGAGGATGGCGTTGAGGCCTGGGAGCTCTGCGGAGTCGATGACTGTGACGGATTTGATGGTACGGGATTTGGCTCCGAACCAGCGCTGGTGCGGCAGGTAGGTGATGAGGAGTTGTTGGAGGAGATCAGAGCCGGGGCCGGCCAGCAAGCCTTCGATGCCATGGGAGAGCAGGTCGACGATGGGCTCTTCCTTCGGAACCAGTACGGGCTCGGGAGTTTCGGGCGCGGGTTGGAGCTCGAGCCAGAGGAACGAGTAGGGTGCGAGGGTGAGGGGGTAGGGCTGCGCGGTGATGGGGGGAAAGGGGACGTAGCCCAGCATCTCGACGGGGATCATGCCTGCGAATCTGGCGAGGTCGAGCGAGACGGGTTGCGAAAAGCGGGAGAGGTTGGCGACGCAGAGAACGGTTTCGCTGATGCCGTTTTCTTCGTAGTGCCGGAGGTAGGCGAGGATCTTTCGGTTTTCGGGGTTGAGGAACTCCTGCGTGCCGCGGCCGAAGACGTGGAAGAGTTTGCGCAGGGCGATCATGTTGCGGGTCCAGTGAAGCAGGGAAGATTGATCGGACTGCTGGGCTTCTACGTTGATGGATTGATAGCCCCAGATGGGGTCCATGATGACGGGAAAGTAGAGCTTGGCGGGAACGGCAGTGGAGAAGCCGGCGTTGCGGTCTGGGTTCCACTGCATGGGGGTGCGTACGCCGTTGCGGTCGCCGAGGTAGATGTTGTCACCCATGCCGATCTCATCGCCGTAGTAGATGATGGGCGTGCCGGGGAAGCTGAGGAGGAGGGAGTTGAGCAGCTCGATGCGGCGGCGGTTGTTGTCGACGAGCGGTGCGAGGCGGCGACGGATGCCGACGTTGATGCGCATGCGTGGGTCGGCAGAGTACGCGAAGTACATATAGTCGCGCTCGTCGTTAGTGACCATCTCGAGGGTGAGCTCGTCGTGGTTGCGCAGGAAGAGGCCCCACTGGCAGAGGTCGGGGATGGCGGGGGTTTGCGCCATGATGTCGGTGATGGGGAGGCGGTCTTCCTGGCGGAGCGCCATGTAGATGCGCGGCATCAGCGGGAAATGGAAGGCCATGTGGCACTCGTCGCCGTCGCCGAAGTAGGGGCGGACGTCGGCGGGCCACATGTTGGCTTCGGCGAGAATGAGGCGATTTTTGTATTCGGCGTCAATGACCGCTCGAATCTCTTTGATTTTGGCGTGTGTCTCGGGGACGTTCTCGCAACTGGTGCCATCCCGCTCGATCAAATAGGGAATCGCGTCGAGTCGAAGGGCGTCGACTCCCATATCGAGCCAGAAGCGCATTGCCGTGAGGACCTCTTCCATGACGCGCGGGTTGTCGAAGTTGAGGTCGGGTTGATGGGAGAAGAAACGGTGCCAGTAGTATTGCTGAGCGACTTCGTCCCAGGTCCAGTTGGATTTTTCGGTGTCCGTGAAGATGATGCGAACGCCTTCAAAGTGCTTGTCGGTGTCGCTCCAGACGTACATGTCACGCTCGGGCGAGCCTTTGGGGGCAAGGCGGGCGGCCTGGAACCAGGGGTGCTGATCGCTGGTGTGGTTGATGACGAGCTCGATCATGACCTGCATGCCGCGCTGATGGGCGGCGTCGAGGACCTGCTTGAAATCGTTCAAGGTGCCGTAGCTGGGGTTGACGTCGACGTAGTTGGCGATGTCGTAGCCGTCATCGCGCAGAGGCGATGGGAAGAAGGGGAGCATCCATAGGCAGGTGACGCCGAGGTCCTGCAAGTAGTCGAGTTTGGATAGCAGGCCGGGGAAGTCCCCGATGCCGTCGGCATTGGAGTCCATAAACGCACGGACGTGGAGCTCGTAGATGATCGCGTCCTTGTACCAGAGCGGGTCGGTGGCGCTGCCGGCTTTCTTCATTCGCAACTCTCAGACTTGTCTGTTTGTATAGGGCGCTGTCGCGGCTGGGTTGAGTGTAATGTCGCCGTTTGACGGGCGGACTAAGCGGAAGATGTGTGCGGGCATGACGTCTGGTTTTAGAGAGACGTAGTTGCTGCGGTCGTGCCATGTGTAGTGAACGCCGGTGAGGAGGTCTTCTATTTCGAAGTTTACGTTATGGGGGATCGCGAGTTGTTTGAGGTCGAGGTCGATCCAGCCGGCTTGCTCCTGGGTGGGGTCGAGGTTGATGGCGACGAGAATCGTGTTGCCGCCGCTGGATTTGCTGTAGCAGAGGAGGTTGGGGTTATCAGCTGGATGGAAGTGGAGGGAGCCGTCGCTGTGAAGCGCGGGGTTGTCGCGGCGGATCTGATTGATCTGAGTGATGAGAGGGGCGAGGCTGTGGCTGGCGGAGCGATCCCAGCGGCGCATCTCATACTTCTCGCTGTTGAGGTATTCTTCGCTGCCGGGTTTAGCGGGGACGTTTTCGCCTAGCTCGAAGGCTGGGCCGTAGATGCCGTAGTTCGCGCCGAGGGTTGCGGCGAGGATGACGCGCTGCATGAAGGCCGGGCGGCCGCCGTTCTGGAGCGTGGCGTGGAGGATGTCCGGTGTGTTGGGCCAGAGATTGGGGCGGAAGAAATCGGAGATTGGCGGTTTGGTGATCTCTTCGAAGTATTCCTGCAGCTCGTCCCGGGTGTTGCGCCAGGTGAAGTAGGTGTAGGACTGGGTGAAGCCGGCCTTGGCGAGAGAGTACATGACGTGGGGGCGGGTGAAGGCTTCGGCCAGGAAGATGACGTCGGGGTATTTTTTGTGGATTTCGGCGATGCACCACTCCCAGAAGGGAATGGCTTTGGTGTGGGGGTTGTCGACGCGGAAGATCCGAACATTGCGGCGGATCCAGTAGGTGAAGACGTCGCGCAGACCCTCCCATAGGCCGCGCCAGTCGGAGGATTCGAAGTTGAGAGGGTAGATGTCCTGATATTTTTTTGGCGGGTTCTCGGCGTACTGGATGGAGCCGTCGGGGCGGATGTTGAACCAGTCGGGATGTTCGGTGACCCAGGGGTGGTCGGGGGAGCATTGAAAGGCGATGTCGAGGGCGAGTTCCATGCCGTGTTCGTGAGTGGCGGCGACCAGCGCGTCGAAGTCACGGACGGTGCCGAGTTGGGAGTGGATCGACTTGTGTCCGCCTTCTTGTGAGCCGATGGCCCAGGGACTGCCGGGGTCGTCTGGCGTCGAGACCACATTGTTATTGCGGCCTTTGCGGAATGCGGTGCCGATGGGGTGGATGGGTGGAAGGTAGAGCACGTCGAAGCCCATGGCGGCGATGCTGGGCAAGAGCGCCTTGACGTCGGCGAAGGTGCCGTGGCGAGTTGGGTCAGCGGAGGTGGATCGCGGGAATAGCTCGTACCAGCTGGAGTAGCGGGCTCGTTCGCGGTCGACCCAGAGATGTAACTCCTGCCGGTAGCTGGTGGCGAAGGTGAGATCGGGGTATTGCGCGACAAGGGCGATGATCTCGTTGCTTAGTGGGAACTCGTAGGCTGCGGCATTGGTGTCGGCCAGGCGTTCCAGATTGGCCGCGGCTTCGGCAAGGAGGGTACTGTCGGAACCCTTGGCGCGTTGCGCGGCCTGGGTTAGAAGGAGTGCGCCGGTACGGAAGGCGAGCGGTATGTCCTGCGATTCGTTGGAGGCGTTAGGAGTGCCTGCGGTCTGTTGCGCGGTGAGTCGCTTCCGCAGGTCGGCGCACCAGGTGTCAAAGTGATCGACCCACCCCTCGATCGTATACAGCCAGTCGCCGAGTTTGTCGGCAGTGAAGGTGACTGTCCAGAGGTCGTTGGTGAGAGCCTTTAGTGGGGTAAAGCGCCAATCGGTTTCGCTGGAATGGCGATACAGCAGACGCGCGGCTACGTGGTCGTGACCGTCGCCGAAGATTGCTGCGGTGATGGTAACGGTGTCGCCGAGTATTCGCTTTGCGGGGTAGCGGCCGCAATCGACCTGCGGTTGAACCTCTTCGATAACGACGCGTTTGCGGCCTTCAACAGGTTTCATATCACTTAGATCTTCAGTTGAAACGTTACGATTCCATGGTATTCCCACAATTCACACTTTACGTGGATCCATCCATCCAAAACTAAAGGGGACTGCCCTTTAGGAAGATGCATCCTGCCCTGCAGATGTTTGCTGACAAAATGGGCGGGAGGAGATGAAAACATTTATTCCCCCGGCTCGACCTGCATTGCAGGAAAAATTTGCCAGGGTGCGGGCGCGGAGGGTGCGGGAATATGTTCAAACCACCCTGCGGTCCTCAGTTTTTTCAAAAGAGAATCACGAGGCCGCCGACGAGGCGAAGGTTGGTCCTGTGTCGTTATGTCTGTTGAACCCGAGGCGCCGAAGCTCAGGTTTGTATGTTGGTGGTCCTGCATCGTCTGAGGAACAGATGTATTTTTGGGTTGACATGTACCTGTATAGAGTTATGTACTAGTTCACATCATCTTCATCGTTCGCGTCAGAAGAGTGACGCTGCGGCAGGTTTATCCGAGTATCCCATCCAACCGATGGAATTGCAGGGTAGTGCCTTGAGTGAAGCCGACACAGTGCGGCAAGAGATTCAGGTTTTTTCAGGAGATCAGTCGATGCGCAGATTGGGATTTCGCCCATTTGTTTTGGTGTGTGTGGTTTTGGCGGCAATGCTGTCGGTTGTGGCTTACGCCCAGGAAACCACGGGAAGCATTAGCGGAACGATAACCGATTCCAGCGGCGCGAGCGTGAAGGGCGCCATCGTTACGCTGACGAATACGGATCGCGGTCAGGATGTGCGTACGCTGACGACGAACTCCTCGGGTTTTTATACTGCGCCTTCACTACCACTGGGCACTTACTCGGTAAAGATGTCCGCCGGCGGATTCAAAGGCGAAGCAGTGACCGCGCTTGTGCTGCACGTGAACGACGCTCTGACGGTGAACGGTACGCTGGTTCGGGAAACGCGAGCGAATCGGTGACGGTCACGGCAGACCAGCCGCAGCTGAATCTTGAGAATGGAACGAGCCAGGGCCTGATCAACGGCACTCAGTTCGCGAACTGGTGCTGAACAATCGCAACTATGAGCAATTGCTGCTCTGCAGCCTGGTGTGGTTTAGGGCGGCGCGAACGATCAACTTTATATCGGCTCTCGCTCCCGTCGGGCACCTCCAACAGGTCGCTTTCTCGATCAATGGTCGCGCCCCACCTCCAATAACTGGACTATCGATGGCGCGGACAATGTCGACCGCGGCGCGAATCTGACGCTGCTCACGTATCCTTCGGTGGACGCGATCGCGGAGTTCAAGACGCTGCGCGGCACACTACCTGGCGGAGTTCGGCCGGAACGCGTCGGGCCAGATCGACGTCGTGACCCGCTCCGGGCACGAACGCTTTTCACGGCAGCGCGTATGAGTTCTTCCGTAACGACATTTTCAACGCCAACGCTGGGCCAACAAGCTCACCACGCTGACCGTTTCGCGTCCTTTGCTGCGTTATAACGACTTCGGCTACACCATCGGCGGACCGGTCTGGATTCCCCATGTTTATCAACGGCACGGACAAGACCTTCTTCTTCTTCTCGCAGGAGTTTCGGCGGGTCATCAACTACTCACGGTGACGGCTCTGCTGCCGACGCCGCGGAGCGCTCCGGCGACTTTACGCAGTCCTACTGCACGTGCTGTCAAGAAACATGCCGGGAGCCGTCGGCTCGGTATGCACCTCGTCACGCAGACCGCCACTTCGACTATACCTGCACCAGCTACGGCACCAAGATCACGAACATCTCGCCGACCGCGCAGGCCTATCTTAAGGACATCTACGGAAAGGTGCCGCTGACCCGACGCGCTGCAGATATATGCGGCGGGTCTTGACCCGCACATCTACATCTACAACCAGCGCAATGTCTTCAACGACAACCAGGAGTTCGCTCGCATCGATCACACTTTCGGCCAGAAGCTGAATGTGTTCTACCGCTATCTGCATGACAGCCTGCCTTCGCAGGAGGCCGGCGGTCTCTTCAACGGCAGCGCCTTCCCGGGTGTTCCAGAACACGAATCACCGACGGCACCCGGAACGCAGCACCTGGGCCACGTCACCTATACTTCTCGCCGACACTGCTGGTGACGGTGGCTATGCCTACAGCTACGGCGCCGTGGTCAGCGCGCCGGTGGGCTGTCGGCCAGTGCGAACTCTCCGGACATCAAACCGGCTCTTGCCTTTCTCGAGCCAGCACCGCTTTGTCCACATCCCTGGTATCATGCCCAACATCACGAGTGCTGGCCTTTCGGCATCACGAACGCGGGCGTCTATAACGACTTCGACCACAATCACAATGTCTTTGGCGACATCACCAAGACGCTTGGCGTGCACACGATGAAGGCTGGTGGTACGTACAACCACTACCAGAAGGCCGAGAATGCCGGGCAAGGCTTCCCTTTCCGCAGGGCAGCTTTGCCTTCAACTCTGGCATGGCGCCCCACGGCCGCGCAGCCAGCACCGCGGCATGCCGTCATCCCATCAGTCCATTGGACGCTTCGCTTCGGCAACTTTCTCCTCGGCAATGCCAACAACGGCTTCACTCAGGGTTCTGCCGCGCTGACGCCGCACATCATGCAGAACCTTTATGAAGGCCTATGTGCAGGACGACTGGAAGGTGATGCCGCGACTGACGCTGAATCTGGGTGTTCGCTATAGCTATTTTGCTCAGCCGACCGATAGCGAACAACCATCTTAGCAACTTCGATCCTGCCACTTTCGTCGCGGCCAACGCTGACCTGTTGTCCTCCAACGGGCGTGCTTTGCCTGCCGGGACGCCGTGCGCGAATACGAACGGCCTGAATCAGCGGCTCGCCAAATCCTGCCGCCGACCCCCTCAATGGCGTCATCCTTGGCACGCCGGGCAGCTTTGGGCATGCTTCGCCGTTCGGCGTCGCAGGTGGCTACGCACAGAAGGAGAACTTTGCTCCCCGCCTCGGCTTCGCCTATGGATGTGTTCGGCGATGGCAAAACGGCGCTTCGCGGTGGGTTCGGCATGGCTTACGACCAATCCTCGGTACATCCTACGAGACGAACGTCTTCAGCAACCTGCCGTTTGTAACGATCGCGAGCTTTTCGAGCGACATCGTTCGACAATCCCGCCGGGGGCGGACACCAGCGTTTCGCAGCACCGACTCCGGTAGGGTTCTCCGATGAACTACCAGACGCCGTACACTCATGCAGTACTCGCTCGACGTTCAGCAGGCAGTGACGCCGACTCTGGATGCTGGATGTGGGCTACTTCGGCGATCACGGGACGCCACCTGCAGGGCGTCGTCGACCTGAATACGATTCAAGCCGGGGCGTTTCTTTCGGCTGGAATATCTCCCGGCAGTTCGGCGTCTGCACGAACCGGCTTCATCGCGCGGCATGCGAACCAACTGAACCAGATTCGTCCGTTTCCCGGCTACACATCGGTCAACGTGGCAGAGACGATCTTCAACTCCAACTACAACGGCCTGCAGGTGAAGACGACGAAGAAGTTCAGCGGCAAGAGCTATATCGACGCGAACTACACCTGGAGCCGTGCGCTGACGAACGCGATCAACGACTTCAGCACCGCTCCGCAGAACGTTTACAACATCAACGGCGACTATGGCCGTCGCGGTTACGACCGCACCAATATTCTCACGTTCGACGGCATTTATGAGCTGCCCTGGTACAGGGATCAGAAGGGTGTTGTCGGCCATCTCATTGGCGGATGGGAGATTCTCCGGACTTTATGCCATCAATAGCGGTCTTCCGCTGACGGCGACGGTGGTCAGGCGGCGGCACGATTTGCTATGTGTAACTCGTCAGCGGAGCACGCCAGACCAGCGTCCTCGGGTCGGCGAACGGTGGTCAGGCCAACGACTCCGCCGGTCTTGGGTATCATGAACGGCCCGATCCGTGCAGTCGCTTCGGCCGAACATGGTGCTGAACCCGAATAACGGCTATGGCAATCCAGATTCACACAGCGCTCAGAACTGGTTCTATCGTCCGGCGTTTGTAGCTCCACTGCCATCGATGTTCGCGCGTCGGCAATGAGAAACGTGGCGTAATTGACGGGCCGGGCTTCAATCGTCTCGACGTCGGCCTCTTCCGGAACTTCAAGATTCTGTGAAGGACTTCGTCTTCCAGCTTCGCGGAGAGGCCTTCAACACGCTCAACCACACGAACTGGCAGGCGGTTGGCACTACGGCGACGTCGAGCACTAGCTTTGGCACGGTCACAGCAGCGCGCGACAACCGCATTCTGCAGGTCGCCGGAAAGATCACTTTCTAAATTCTCAGCCTGTTGCAGTCCGCGCGGTGTGGTGCTTGAAATGAAGAGAAATGAACAGCTTCAGACCCGGATTGCAACAGCTGTGATCCATCAAGTCGAAAGACCATTCGTTCCAGTCTGCAGTCTCACGTGGAGGATCTCGATGGTCGGGTGCCATGCGGCTAAAATCTCGTGGATGCTGCCTGTCCCTTGCGATCTTTCCTTTGGATGCTGTCCCTTGTGTTCAGCGCGTCGGTATTGAAGCGCAAAACGCATACGATTTCGCTTGCGGCGCAGGTTCGTGCCATTGCGGCGGAGCACCATGGGGACGTTGCACTCTTTGCCGAGAATCTGAAGACTCATGAGACGGTCGCGATCTCGCCGGATATGCCGGTGCAGACGGCGTCGGTGATCAAGCTGGCGATTCTGTATGAGGCGCTCGAGCAGGTACGGAGCGGCAAAGCTCACTTCGACGACAAGATTACGTTGACGAAGGCGGAGCAGGTGCCCGGGTCTGGCGTGCTGCTGTTTTTTGACGCGCCACTTTCGCTGACGCTGAAAGATGTGCTGACGATGATGGTCGTGATGAGCGATAACAGCGCCACGAACCTAGTGATCGATCATCTGGGAATTGAGAACATCAACGCGCGGATAGCGAAGCTGGGATTGAAGGACACGTATCTGTATAAGAAGGTTTTTATGCCGGTCGCGGCGGGGGTGGTGATGCCGGCCGATCAGAAGAAGTTTGGGCTGGGCAAGACTACGGCGCGCGAGATGGCAATGGTGATGACCAAGATTGCGCGGTGTGAGCTTACGGAGCCGGGCAGCCAGCCGCAAGCGGACGATGCGAAGCTGTGCGAAGTAGCGCTGAAGATGCTGCACGTCCAGTTTTACCGGAGCGCGATACCGCGGTATCTGGATGGGATGGCAGGGGCGACGAGTGACTCGATTGCGAACAAGACTGGATCGCTCGATGCGGTGAGGAACGATGTTGCGGCGATCTCGACGAAGAATGGGATGGTGATTATCTCGGTCTTTACGTTCTAACAACAAGGACCACTCGTGGGGAGCCGAGCAAGAGGGCGAGTTGACCATTGCGAAGTTGGCGCGCGCGATTATTCAGGCATGGTCGCCGGAGGGTTTGGCGGCGTGGCCTGGTTCGCCTGGAAAAGATATGCCAGCGGGGAAATGATGTCCTAAGAATCGCGAATCCGGTTTTCAGAGCTAGAATTCTTTTCGAGAGCGCTTTACTCTGCTTGCTGCAATTTTGATTGATTCGCCAATTCCTTCAAGGTCTCTTTACTCAAAGGCTTTTCGTGCAAGAGGAGTTCGGCTGCGCGGACGCGGGGGGTGCTGTGAAACCAATCTTGAACGATATTGTTCTTCAGTAGGTTGGTCAGTGCGAGGAGGCACATTCCCTGATGATGTGCCATCCAGGATCGTACTAATTCCGGTTGTTTGCCTTGGGTGTAATCGGCCGCTTCGTAGAAGCCGTAAGGTCCTATCCAATTCATCGCGGCCATGCGCCGAAGGTTCGCAACAGCTTTCTTGCGCAGTACTGACAGGGCGAGAAAGGTCGAGTAAGGCGAGATGACAGGGCCATCTTCTGCGCCATACTTCAGGGCCAGCTTTGGAATTCCCCAGGCCTGGTAGCCATACCTGCCTTGAGGGTCCATCTTTGCGAAACCTGACTCCGAGATTCCCCACGGGATGTTTCGCACATGGTCATGCTGGATCTGGACGGCAGATTCGAGCGAACGCGAGATGAGCGTGTTGGGGAAGGTGCGCATCCATAACGCAGGCATCATGTACTCGAACATGGTTCCCGTCCAGGAAAGAAGCGCGGGGTGACCGTTGACCATGACGTGCGAGCGATCGAGCCGGAACCATGATTGCTGGGGAATGTCTCCCTTGGCGACGGCGATGAACGATGCGATTCGCGCCTCGGATGCGAGTAGATCGTAGCAGGCAGAATGCAGCTCGTGTGCGGCTCCGTCGTAACCGATGGAGAGAAGCTGGCGCGATTCGACGAATAGGAATCCATAGTGCATGGCGTCGGCGTGACGTTCTGCCTCGGCCGCAATCCTGGCGATGTCCGCGGCTAATTGCGCCAGGCGCTGTGCGGCTTCCGACAGCAGGGATCGTAAGGAAGCAGCAGAGGTAGCCAGGGGGGAGTCCGTTGGAAGCGAAGGGAGTGCCTCTGCAATTCTCGACTCTAATCCTGCGGCATAGCCAGCGGCCTGCTGCACGGTCGGGATCCGCTGATCTTCGGCTCCGCTGAGTTGCGGCAGCGCGAAGATCGCCTCAAATTGCGGAAGAAACCACGGTGCGTAGTTTTGTATGAAGATGGACAAGGCAGCTCGGCGATTCGATAGTTCTTGTGCGAGCCAAATCTCTCTGCTCGCACTTGCCAGGTCGGCTTCTGCCTGGGTTGCGGCAGCCGGCGCGGCCGTTTGTTGAATCAGGAAACGCACGTGAGCCCGCATCTCGGCCGCGCCAAAGCCCTCAGGGTTTGAGTTGGCAACGCCACTTACTTCTGCAGGCATCTTCGGCGGGTCCGATAGAGTCTGCTCCAAGCTTCTGAACGTTTCGACTTCGAGCAGAGGACGCTTGAGCAGATCGAGTGCACCGCTGTGCAGGGTGTAGAACGATGCTGTCAGATTTCCGCTATCCACGGCAGAGATGGTCAATGGAGCTATCGGCTTCAGAGTTTCAATGTTGTACCAGTTGTAGATATGCCCCTGTTGCTTTTCGAGGCTATCGTACGTGTTCAAGGTGCCTAGCGTTGAACTGGCGAACTCTGGAAGGGTGAGGAAGCCGAATTCGTACGCGGCTTGGCGAGCGTTGAAGAGCATCCCGAGATTTGTCGGGGACAACTTGTGTACCTGAAACATTCCTTTTTCTTCCACGTTATCGGGAATGAGCCAATGATTCTTCTCGTTGCTGAACTCGTGGAAGTATCGCCATACATGGAGCGCCTGCTGCTGCAGGAAGAGTCTGTCAGTTGCGGTGAATGGACCCTCTTCCTGTCGTGGAGGCGAATTGAGCCAGATGGCGACCAGGGGCGCGATTGCCCAGAGGAGCAGGACCGGACCGGCTGCGAACAAGGATCGGATGTTGGTCACAGCGAGGAGGAGCGCGATGACAAGAGCTGCAATGGGCGAGAGTTGCAGATAGACATCCAAGGAGTTTCTTGAACCGCCGAATTCGACCTGCGCTGCCGTCTCCCATTCCAGCAGGTGTTTGCCCGATACCAGTCTTCGGCTTAATGACCGAATGATCGCATCGAGCGAGAGGAACATGTGATGAGGTAGAAAGGTGAGATTGAGAAGAGTAAATCCAAAAGATGCTGCGAATGTGGTGACCCCTTCGCGCGCCGCGACAAAGCTGAGCTTCAGCAAGGCACGGCCGAGATTGAAGGCCAGCTGGACAAACGTTGGTAGAAGGAGAAGGACCAGACTAGCGACAGTCCAATAGAGTGCTCCGCCTGGGAGGATGAACCATCCGAGCAGGAACAAAAGGAAAGTCACCGGTTCAACCAGACTGCGCCGCAGATTGTCGAGGATCTTCCATCGCGAGATGGTGTTAATGGGGTTAGGGATGTAATTGCCGGATTCGTCGGGCACGCGGCCGAAGAGCCATTGGGCAATTTGCCAGTCGCCGCGGACCCAACGGTGCTTCCGGCGAGTGTGGGCGGAGTAGTGCGACGGATAGTCGTCAATGATCTCGATGTCGGTTACCAGACCGGCGCGGGCGTATGAGCCCTCGATCAGATCGTGAGAGAGCAGGGCGTTTCGCGGAAAGCGGCGATCCAAAACTTCATGGAGGATGCTGACTTCATAGATGCCCTTGCCGGCGAAGATCCCTTCCCCAAACAAGTCCTGGTAGACATCGGAGACGGCGCGCGTGTAGATGTCAAAGCCGGTTTCGCCGGAATACAGAGAGGCGAGACGGGAGCGTGCCGCGGAGGAGACGCTAACCCCTACGCGGGGCTGCAGGATGCCATACCCTTCGGTGACGATGCGCAACTTTGGGTTGATGATGGCTTGATTCAGTGGATGCGACATGGTGCCGATCATGCGTGCGGCCGTGCCACGAGGAAGCTGCGTGTCGGAGTCTAGCGTGATTACGTAACGGACACTCGCCAGAGCTTCCAGAGGCCCTGCTTTAAGGGGAAAGCTATCGTACTCGCGGAGCAAAAATTTGTTGAGATCAAGTAGTTTGCCTCGCTTTCGTTCCCACCCCATCCAGACTCCTTGGCGAGCGTTGAAAATCCGATAGCGATGCAGGAGAAAGAAGGAGCCACCCTTCTCGCGGCCATATTTGGCATTCAAGTCGTTGACACACTGCACAGCCAGGGCTGCCAAAGGATTTGAATCGTCGTCCAGCGGCCGGGTCTTAATATCTGGCAGATCGGTCAGGAGCCCAAAGTGAATGTTTGGATCCTGGTTTGAGAGATAGCGAGCTTCCAATTCGTCGAATAGCTCGCGGACCTGCTTCTCGTTGAACAATAAGGTAGGCACAACAACAAGGCTGGTCGCCTCTTCAGGAACCCCCTTGGAGAAATCGATCTTTGGAAGCGAATGTGCCTTCATCAGGGCAGTGACTGTGTTGTTCACCAGATCAACCCCGCCCTGGCTTGCCGGCAACAACGCAAGCAGCAGTGCGCCCATGATCGGCCAAAAGGCGTAGTGGGGAACCAGAGGGGCGATGATGGCGACGATGAGAAAACAGGAGAGTGTGAAGATGCCAAGGATGTAGAAGTCTTCCTTCCATCGGCGAAGGAAGTTACGCAGCCGTTCGATTGGCGGGGGGTTATAGTCGATGCGCTGGCTCAGCAAGGGAAGGCCTTCGGCAAACAGGTAGTAGCCGATGTGCATCGTGCGGCGCGCATGACGGGGATCCCGGTCGGCGATGCGGCTCGCCTGCCGCGCAAGGTCGAGCGCGAACTTTGCGGTTTCGACTTCGCTTGCGTCTGCGTGCTTGGCCAGCTCTGCGACACGCAGGTGGTAGTGGTGCCGGGTTTCATCCTCCATCTCGGCAAAGACGCCAGCGGGATCTTGTCGAAGAATTGAATCAAATGCGATCAATGGTTCAAGAACGGTGCGCCATTCGAACTGGTTCAGTCGCCGCATGCTGTGGAGGATTGCTGAGAAGGGCGACTGTTCAATTGGGGGGAGATTCCCTGCCTTGAAGGCCTCTTCGGCGCGATCCAGTATGTATTCTAACTGGGCTAACTTGAGAGCCTGCGGGAGAACGGTGACCTCTTCCAGCAGGAGCGCGTCGCGTTTCTGCGCCTGTTGAACATACGTCGTGAGAGATTCGGGCGACCAGATGCCTTGAGCCGCAGAGAGATACCCTTCGGTGAGATTGACTACCCGCGGCAGTTCTTTATCGCCGTCTACCCGGACGTGGGGAAGCGGTGCGAAGGTGGCGATGGTTTCGTCTCCGGCAATCAGAACCGACTCCAGCATGCGGGTGCTTTCGAGCAACTCAAGCTGTGGGGTGAGTTCCTGGACGGAGGCTGTTTTCCGACAGGCGCGGAGAATTTCAATGAGTCTTTCTTTTAGCCTCACGAGGCGCAGAGACAATCCATCCCCTTTTGTACCGGCCGGGACCATCTCCCACTGTCTGCTTAGCGCCTCGGCACGCTCCTGCAACTCCGCGTTCGACACCGACGGCTTCTCTGGCAAGCCGGCTGTTGGCAGATCCAACGCTGGCGCGGTAGGTGGCGGTAGGGCCTGTTCTGGGGCGATCGGGTCTTCTGAAAGCGGTGCCATGGTGCCTTTCTTGATATTGTTCACCCGCTCCAGGCGGGATTGCATTCCAATCAGGTATTTTATTGATCCCGTTGGGTAAGATGCGGTTCTGAGCCTACCTGTAGCTTGCGGCCTGCATCTCGAACATGCTCGCGTAGAGTCCGTTCCTTGCCATCAATTCCTGATGATTGCCTTCTTCAATCAGACGCCCGCCAGAGAGTACGACGATGCGATCTGCCATGCGCACGGTGGAGAAGCGGTGGGAGATCAATAAGGCCATCTTTCCCTCGGTCAGCTCGGCAAAGCGCTCAAACACCTCGAGCTCACTGCGCGCGTCGAGCGCCGCCGTCGGTTCATCCAGGATCAGCAGCTGCGCATCGCGGAGATAGGCGCGGGCGAGAGCCATCTTCTGCCATTCGCCGCCAGAAAGCTCGACTCCTCCTTCAAAGCGGCGGCCGAGCATCTGATCGTAGCCCCCGGCCAGCTTGCTCACGACGGTGTCAGCAAGACTTTTGTGAGCGGCGAGTTCGATGTCGCTCTGTTGGTGGGGTTGGTCGATTCTACCGACTGCGATGTTCTCCCGAGCTGTCATTTCGAAGCGCATGAAGTCCTGAAAGATGACACCGATATTCCGATGAAGATCTTCGAGGGAATACTCTCGAAGGTCGATGCCGTCTAACAGAATCTGCCCCTCTGTGGGATCGTAGAGCCGTGTGATGAGTTTGACCACGGTTGTTTTGCCCTGGCCGTTCTCTCCGATCAGCGCGATTCTTTCTCCCGGCGAAAGAGTAAGGTTGAAGTTCTTCAACACGGTTCGTTCGGTTCCCGGATAGGCGAAGGAGACATTGCGAAACTCGAAGCCGCTCCTGATCGGCGTTGGCGCGGCCAGTCCGTTAGGGTTGGAGTGCACGGTTGGTTGCATCTCGAAGAACGCGATGAGGTCGGTGAGAAACAGCGCTTGATCTGCGATGCCTGATGCCGTCGAAAAGACCTGTTGCAGATTCGAGCTTGCCTGCTGAATGGCGGCTGTCAAAAAAGTGAACTGCCCGATATCGTAGGCGCCTCTGAGCGTGCGCCAGATGACGTACACATAGGCGCCGTAGTAACCCAACGTGCCGATGACACCGAGTAGTCCGCCGATGATGAGTTTCGATCGTGAAAGGGCGACGTCTTCAACGTAGATCTGGTGTGCAAGAGATTGGAATCTCCCGGTGAAGAATTTGTTAAGGCCGAAGAGTTTTACCTCCTTTGCGCCTTCACGGCTGCCGGCCACCTGGCGCAGGTAGTCCATCTGCCGTTTGGCGGGGGTTTGGCGGAAGTTTTTCGCGTAGCCCAGAAATGCGTAGTGGGTTTCGCCAAGGAACGATGGAAGCACGCCAAATGCAAGCAAAAAGCACCAGCCAAGGGGAGGCCCACGCCAGGGCCGCCGAAAACACCAGGGTCGTGATGACTTGCTGGATCAAACGGCCCATCTGCTGGATCATCGCCAACCGGTCGGTCGCCTGAACGCGAGCTCGCTCGAGCCGGTCGTAGAAGACCGGATCCTCATAAGTCGTCAGGTCGAGGCGGGAGGCCTGCTCCATGACGCGAACACTGACGTGCTGGGTGTAGCGATTCGCGAGGAGCGAGTCTGAATAGTCAATTCCCCGAGTGACCAGGCCGAGAAAGACATTCAGGGCGACTTCCGTCGCGACTAGCTCCCAAAAATTTGAGGGCAGAGCGGCTCCGCGGAGGACTCCAGCGATGCCGTTGATGATGTATTGAGCTACCTTGGCGATGGCAAAGGGAAGGACGGCTACGATTAGCCGCAGTACGAGTCCCCAGGACACAACCGTCCGCCCCGACTCCCACAGGATTCGGAGGACGGGAGGCATGTTCCGAAGCGCTCGGAGCCGGTCGCGCCATGGGCTCTCAGCATTCACAAGGTCTTTCAAATCGCTCCTAAAGTGAGACTGCAAAGAGAAGGGAAGTCACATAGAAATGAGCTACTTGTTCATGTGCTCTCGTGTAATTGATGCATGAATGCGATCAGATGTTGGATTCGGTGCTCACGCGGGGTCGTCCGAAAAGCATACGGCCGGCTGGCTACAAGGCGTCCCTGCTATTCTCACAATAAACAGCCTGAAAGGCGGGCAGTCAAGAAGTCTCTGGGAGGCCAGTGCGATAAGGCCAGACTAAATATGCCGAGCGAACCAGAAATCTTCGATTAGGCCTACATGATGCGCGTTGCAATTGATACTGGCGGCACTTTTACCGATTGTGTGTATCTGCAGGATGGGAAGTTTGTCGTATTGAAAGTCTTCTCTACGCCGGAAGACCCTGGCATGGCGGTTCTGAACGGATTGCGGCAGATCGCTGCTGAACCGGAGGTTGTGGTTCGCCACGGGACGACAGTTGGAACAAACACGATGTTGGAGCGCAAGGGCGCGCGCGTCGCCTTCGTGACGACCAAAGGTTTCGAGGACACGATTGCCATTGGCCGACAGGCGCGGCCGAAGCTCTATGACTGGTTCCAGCCCGCTCCGGAATGTCTGGTCAAGGAAGGGCTTCGCTTCGGAATAACGGAACGGACGAGCGCGGAGTGCGAGGTTATCCGCGGGGTCGATGCGGTTGAGCTCGATGATCTGGTATCCCTGATCGCGAAAGCGGATGTCGAGTCGATCGCTCTCGCTTTTGTTCTCATTTGCGAACTCGAAGAATGAGAGAGAGGTGGCTGGAGCGCTGGAACGGCTCGGGCTGCCGCTGTCGATCTCGCACCACATTCTGCCGGAGTTTCGCGAGTATGAGCGCGCATCGACAGTTGTCGCGAATGCGTATCTTGCCCCGAAGATGGGAGCGTATTTGACTCGCCTGGCGCAAAGTGTGGAGAGCGGATATGAGAAGGCGCGTCTGGAGGTGATGCAGTCGTCGGGTGGCATCATCTCGGCGAAGCTGGCTGCGGCCGAACCGGTGAGGACTGTCCTCTCGGGTCCCGCCGGTGGTGTGATCGGGGCATACAAGCTGGCGACGCTCGCGGGTTTCGATCGCATCATCGGCTTCGACATGGGTGGTACTTCGACGGATGTGTGCTTGGTGGACGCAAGCGCAGGAGGGTTGCACATCAGCAATGAGTCGGTGGTGTCGGGGATTCCAATTGGCGTTCCCATGCTGGATATTCACACTGCTGGCGCTGGATACGGAGCGATTCCTCGGCGGCTCGGTGAAGCTGGATCGCGAGCGCATGATGCTCTGGATGGACAAAGCAAAAGGCTCGATCGCGACGGTGGAGGACTTTGCTGCGGGCATCGTACAGGTGATTGAGACCTCAATGGCCAAGGCTATTCGTGTTATCTCAGTGGAGCGCGGATACGATCCGCGCGACTTCACGCTGGTTGCCTTCGGTGGCGGCGGCCCGGTGCATGCGTGTTCGCTGGCGCATGTTTTGCAAGTGCCGCGCGTTCTAGTGCCCGCTCTGCCCGGTGCGCTGTCGGCGGTGGGAATTCTGTTGGCCGATACGAAGCGGGAATATTCGCGCACAGTGATGCTTCCGACCGACGAGTCGTTCGAGGGAGTCTTTGCCGAATTGGAGGGATTGGGAATGGAGGAGTTTCGAGCGGAGAACCTTACCGGACAATCCTTTCGATCTGTGGACTTGCGGTACAAGGGGCAGGGGTATGAGTTGAATGTGCCATTTGGTCCTGAAATGGCGGCACAGTTCCACGACCTGCACCAGCGCCGCTATGGATTTTCCAGCGAGTCGCGGGCTCTCGAATTGGTGAATGTGCGCGTTCGGATGGTGAGCCCCGCCGAGGCTTTCGAGCCTCTGATTGAGCCTCTGCAGGAGGGAGATGGTTCTCATGCGCTTGTCGGAACGCGTCCGGTCTACTTCAACGGCAGTTTTCAGGAGACACGGATCTACAACCGCGATCTGCTTCGCCCGGGAGATACCTTTGCTGGTCCCGCGATCGTCTCCGAGTATAGCTCCGCCACAATACTGCCGCCGGGAGACGTTCTGCGCGTGGACGGCCTGGGCAATCTGGTTATCGAGGTGCATTGATGGAACGGATCAAGGATCATGCCGGACCCGATCGAGCTGGCGATCTTTCAAAGCAGCATCCATTCGATCGCCGAAGAGATGGGAGCGGCGTTGCGGCGCACGTCAATCTCGCCAAACATAAAGGAGAGGCGCGACTATTCCTGCGCGCTCTTTGACGGCCAGGAGCGGGTGATCGCCATGGGCGACCACATGCCGGTTCATCTGGGCGCGATGCCGATGTCGGTGAAGGCGGTCGTGGATTCCATGGCGTTGGAAGAAGGCGATGTTGCGATCTTGAATGATCCGTATGCCGGGGGAACGCATCTGCCGGACATCACTCTGGTGGTCCCGATCTTCATCGGAGGCGGCAGCAAACCTGCGTTTTATGCGGCGTCGCGAGCCCACCATGCGGATGTCGGCGGAATGTATGCAGGGTCGATGGGGCCCGCGCAGGAGATATACCAGGAAGGCATCCGCATCCCCCCGATTCACCTGATTCGCAAGGGCGCGATGTGCGGGGACGTTTTGGCGATGTTTCTGGCCAATGTCAGAACCCCGGTAGAGCGCGAGGGGGATCTAGCAGCGCAGATCGGCTCGTGCCGTGTTGGCGAACGTAGGATCAAGGACGTTGTCGCGAAGTATGGTCTGACGAAGATGAATAGCCTGGTTGAGGAGTTGCTTGCTTACTCGGAACGGCTAATGCGCGCGGAGTTGCGCAAGATGCCTGCGGGAGTGTTCGAGGCGGAAGACTATCTCGATGGCGATGGAGTTACGGACGATCCGATTCGCATCGCGGTTGCGATCAGGTTTGATTCGGTGGAGGGGTCGGCGGAGATCGACTTCACCGGGTCGTCGCCCCAGGTGAAGGGAAGCGTGAATGCCGTCTTCCCGATTACCTACTCTGCGTGTTTCTATGTGTTGCGTTGCCTGCTGGGCGAAGATGCGCCGGCAACGGCGGGGTTGATGAACTCGGTGAAGGTGTTCGCACCCAGGGGAACCATTGTGAACGCCGAACTGCCTGCGCCCGTAGCCGCTGGGAATGTAGAGACGAGTCAGCGCATCGTAGACACGTTGCTGCGCGCGTTAGCAAAGGCCGCGCCGCATCGTGTGCCGGCGGCAAGCTATGGGACGATGAGCAACCTCACGGTTGGCGGCGTTGACCATCGGACCAACGCTCCCTTTACGTACTATGAAACCACCGCCGGAGGAATGGGCGCCCGTCCCGGCATGGACGGGATTGATGGTATCCATTGCCACATGACCAACTCGCTGAACACTCCAATCGAGGCGCTGGAGTACGCCTATCCATTTCGTGTGCGGTCGTATAGGTACCGGCGGGGATCGGGGGGAAGAGGTGAGTTTCGCGGCGGAGACGGCCTGGTACGCGAGATCGAACTGATGGCGCCTGCGCAGGTGACGTTTCTTTGCGACCGGAGGAAGTCCGCTCCTTATGGCCTGGCAGGGGGAGAGAATGGAGCGACTGGAAAGACGTTGTTGATCCAACCGGATGGAGAGGCAACGGAACTGCCAGCTAAGGGCACGCTGCATGTTGGCAAGAACGACCTGATCCGCATGGAAACGCCGGGCGGGGGCGGATGGGGAGTGGCAGGAAGAAAGAAGTAAAGAGAGAGAAGGTTGCGGGACGAAATGAGTGAGTCACAGCTTCGGGACACGATTGAAGCGCCCAAGAGGGCCTGGATCACTCAGCTCAATGTCAAAGAGCGATCGACTCTGTTGGCAACTTTCGCAGGTTGGATGCTGGACGGGATGGACGTCATGGTCTACAGCCTGGTGCTACCTACGTTAATCACTCTATGGCACATCAGCAAAGGCGAGGCTGGATTGCTGGGAACCTCTGCGCTGTTGTTGTCGTCATTGGGAGGATGGCTCGCGGGACTCGCCGCGGATCGATATGGCCGGGTGAGGATCCTGCAACTGACGATTGTTTGGTTTGCGTTTTTTACATTTCTCAGTGGATTTGCAAACGGCTTTACGCAGCTCCTCATCTGCCGTGGCTTGCAGGGACTGGGATTTGGTGGGGAGTGGGCAGTGGGTTCGGTGCTGATTGGCGAAACGATTCGCAGCCAATACCGCGGCCGGGCTGTAGGGACAGTACAGGGCGGGTGGGCGATAGGGTGGGGAATCTCGGCTTTGTTCTACACGCTATTTTTCGCCACGTTGCCGTCCTGGCTGGCATGGCGCGCGATGTTCTGGGTTGGCCTTCTACCGGCGCTCCTGGCCGTCTGGATTCGCAGCCATGTCTCCGAATCCGATATCTTTGAGCACAGCCTTGCGATGAGGAATACGAAATCTTCCGCACATTTCCTTCGGATATTTTCCCCGGAGATGCTTAAGACGACTCTGCTTGCGTCGCTTGTGGCGTTGGGCGGGCAGGGTGGTTATCATGCGATCACCACTTGGCTGCCGCTCTATTTGACTACGCGGGGCCTTTCGGTGACCCACACAGGCGGGTACTTATTGGTCGTGATAGCGGGGTCGTTCGCCGGATATCTGACAGCCGCTCACCTGGCCGACAGGATAGGCCGCAAGTGGACACTCATCCTCTTCGCGGTCCTGTCGTTTACGACGGTTTTGCTCTATACCGTGCTGCCCATCAGCAACCATGTGATGTTGTTTCTTGGCTTTCCTCTCGGATTTTTTCCTTCCGGCGCGTTCAGCCCGATGGGAGCGTTTTTTACGGAGCTTTTTCCGACCTCGCTGCGCGGATCGGGACAGGGATTCGCGTACAATCTGGGTCGCGGCGTAGGGGCATTATTTCCAGTCCTGGTTGGGTACTTCAGCGCACACATGCAGCTTGGGAAGGCGATCGCTGTTTTTGCGGTATTCGCTTATATGCTGATGAGTCTCAGTGTTTTGCTGTTACCGGAGACGCGTGGGATGGACCTGGCCGAGTGACGGATGATCGATTGAAAACAAAGGAGATTTTGCTGGGTCGCGGCCTCTGCGAGTGGCGCGACACCTGCCGCTGGATGTAAAGTGTGGGTATTGCATACGGCTGCAAAGTTGCAGCTCCTAACCGACATTGTGATTCAACATCTGAAAGGCCGTTCCCATGACAGATGGTTCCAAGACTACGTTTTCCCGTCGCGGATTTCTGAAGGGTGCTGGCGTTACAGCAGCTACGACCGTCATCGAGTCCGCGAACGCTTTGGCTCGCGAGACGAAAGCCTTGCATAACGATCGGACGGTTGGTCCGAACTCGGTCACCGTGAAACTGGATGTCAACGGGCATGAGCATTCCGTTACCATCGAGCCGCGTTACACGCTTGCCGAAACACTGCGCGACAACCTTAACCTGACTGGAACCAAAGTGGTCTGCGACCGCGGTTCGTGTTCCGCGTGTACGGTTTGGATCGATAAGACGCCGGCACTTGCGTGCATGACCCTGGCTATTGACGTAGTCAGTCGCAAGATTACGACGATTGAGGGCTTGTCGCACGGCGACACGATGCACCAGGTGCAGGCTGCCTTCGTGAAACATGACGCGATGCAATGTGGTTTTTGCACGCCGGGCATGGTGATGAGCTGCGCAGCGTTGCTGGATCGCAATCCGAATCCAAAACTGGACGACGTGAAGCACGCTGTCAGCGGGAATCTGTGCCGCTGCGGAACCTATCCGAAGGTCTTCGCCGCAACTCTTGATGTTGCGCAACAACGCAAACAGGCCGCTGGTCTAGTCGCGCTTGTCGCGGGAAGGGATGCATAAGATGGCGCTCAATCCAGCTGCTGGGAAGCCGGATACCTCCACTCGCACGGAAAGTTTTGTGTGGGGCATCCCTCAAAATGGTCTGCAACATAAGGAACGCGAGGTTCCGCAGGATGAGCCGCCGCCGCTCCCGCCAAACGCCGAACTCAAGTATATCGGCAAGCCTACGGAACGCTACGACGGGCCGGCAAAGGTCATGGGCAAAGGCAAATATACAGCCGACATCAATCTGCCCGGCATGCTTTACGCACGGATGGTTGATGCTACCGTTCCCCACGGCCGCATTCTCTCGGTCGATACGAGCGCTGCAGAAAAGCTGCCTGGCGTACGTGCGGTGTATGTCATCGAACACGTTTATGGAGTCGCACAGCTCCGCGATCCCAAGCTGGAGACGCCTTCACGGTATCCGATGGTTCGCTACGCTGGGCAACCTATTGCGGGCGTGGCTGCCATCTCGCAACAGATCGCTAATGATGCGGCGTCTCTGGTGAAGGTGCAATATGACACGATGCCGTTTGTCGTCGATCGCTCTGACGCGCGCAGCGACGATGCTCCGATGGTCTTCCCTGGACCGGCTGATGCCGCTGGCAGCGCTGGTGGCGGCGGAGGCCCGAAGGGCGTTCCGCAAAAGGGCAATGTTCACGGGCCGCAGCAGAAGAAGACCGGCGATACCGACAAGGGGTTTTCTGAAGCGGATGTGATCGTTGAGGGGGAATACTTCACGCAGGTGCAGACCCACTCCGCTCTCGAAACGCATGGATTCGTTGTGGACTGGAAGCCGGACGAGGTGACCGTTTATGCCTCAACACAAGGGACGTCGAGCGTTCGCAATGAGTTCGCCGATGTATTCCAGCTGCCCAAGAACAAGATTCGTGTGATCACGGAGTTTATGGGTGGCGGCTTCGGCGCGAAGTTCGGCGCCGGTAATGAAGGCGTCGTAGCGGCGAATTTATCGCGAAAGGCGAACGCTCCCGTCAAACTGATGCTCGACCGCCGGCAGGAGCATATCGCCTGCAACCGGCCGGACTCACATCAGAAGTTGAAGATCGGGGCGAAGCAGGACGGAACGCTGACTGCAATTGCGCTGACGAGCTATGGCACGGCGGGGGTGGGAACGGGAGCCGGCACAGCTGGTCCCGCAACGAACATGTATAAGTGCCCAAACCTGCTCACCGAGGAGTACGACGTTTTTATCAACGCGGGCCCGGGTGCGGCGTTTCGCGCACCTGGCCATCCGCAGGGCTGCTTCGCGTTTGAACAGACCATCGACGATCTCGCGGCTAAGCTGAAGATGGATCCTCTGGCTCTCCGCGAAAAGATCGACGAAAATCCTGCTCGCAAGGTCGAGCGGGAAATCATTCTCGAGCGCACCAACTGGCGCAATCGCAAGCCTGACGGCTCTGATGCTGGGCCAGTCAAGCGCGGCATGGGCGTCGCACAGTCTGTCTGGTATCGCTTCGTCAATATGAACTCATCGTGCGAAGTGCGCGTCTCGCGCGATGGCTCTGTTGAACTGATGTCCGCGGTGCAGGATCTGGGGACCGGCACGAAGACCATGCTTGCGATGATCGTCGCGGAGGAGTTCGGCATTCCTCCCGCCAGCGTCGGCATCAGGATTGGCGACACGCGCTTTCCTATCGGACCCGACTCAGGCGGCAGTGTTACGGCTGGCTCGATCACGCCTGCGGCCCGCAACGCTGCGTATCAGGCGAAGCAGAAGCTCTTCGTGGCGGTTGCTCCCCAACTAGGCACAACTGCGGACAACCTTGCTCTGCAAAACGGACGTGTCGTCTTTAAGAACGATGCTTCTCGGTCGTTTTCGCTCAAACAAGTAACTGCGAAGCTACCCACGGACCAGATCTCTGCCCAGGCAACTCGCGTTGCCGAATACGCGAAAGAGCGAATCACCTATGGGGGGGTCGATTATGTAGAACTCGCCGTCGATACTGAGACGGGACGCGTGCACGTCGAGAAGGTCTTTGCTGCCCACGACTGCGGGCGTCCCATCAATCCGACTGGGGTCATCAGTCAGATCAACGGCGGTATTCTGCAGGGGATCTCGTATGCTCTTTTCGAGCAGCGCATTATGGATCGCAATGCGGGCTACATGCTGAATGCAAATCTCGAAAACTACAAGATTCTTGGCGCACGTGAGACACCGGAGATCGAGGTCGTCCTGATCGAGAATTACATCGCCCAGAGTTCCACCGATGCTGCAGGTGTTGGTGAATCTGCGGGCATTATCACGCTTGCGGCGGCCATCGGGAATGCATTTTACAACGCCACAGGAGTCCGCATGCGAAGGATTCCGATGACTCCGGCAAACGTACTCAGCGCGCTTGGAAAAGTGCAGGAGGTGCAGGCATGAACAAGTTTGCGTTCGTCGATTGCATGACGGTGGACGAAGCTCTTGGCCAACTCGACGATGGTGCTGTCGTCAAGGCGGGCGGCATCGATCTGCTCGACCTGATGAAGGATGGCATTGTTACGCCGCCAAAGCTGGTCAATATTCGCAACGTCAGTAGCCTTCACGGGATCACAGTCAATGCGGATGGCCTGCATCTCGGACCGCTGTCGACCTTGAGTGAGATCGCTGTTCACCCGGAGATCCAGAAGAACTACACGGCGTTGGCGGATGCAGCCGGTCACGCGGCGACTCCCCAGGTGCGCAACATGGCGACGTTGGGGGGAAATATCATGCAGCGTCCCCGCTGCTGGTACTTCCGATCGAGTGACTTCGACTGCAAGAAGAAGAATGGGGCCAGTGACGATTGTCACGCGCATACCGGAGAGAATCAGTATCACGCCATCATGAATAACAGCACCTGCGCGATGGTTCATCCTTCTTCCACCGCGGTGCCGCTGCTTGCGATGAATGCGCAGGTTGAACTCACCTCGAAGCGAGGCAAGCGAACCGTGGCGATGAGCGACTTCTACGTACCACCGGAGAAGAGCCTTATCAACGAAACTGTTGTTCAGCAAGGCGAACTAATTACTGGTGTCTTCGTGCCCGCACCGGAGCCTGGTACACGCTCCGCCTATCAAAAATATGGAGAGAAGGAGAGCTTTGATTGGCCACTTGCCGATGCCGGCGTCGTCCTTGTGATGGAGGGAACACGCTGCCGTAAGGCGTGGATCGTCCTCGGCGTCGCCGCTCCCACGCCTATTCGCTCCGCGGCGGCCGAAGCTGTGCTGACGGGCAAAACAATTGACGAGGCGACCGCTCGTGCGGCCGCGAGTGCCGCCATGCAGGGCGCTACACCGCTCTCGCAAAATGGATTCAAGAGGCAACTTTTCCAGACCGCGATCTATCGCACCGTGTTGCTCGCAGCCGGGCAGATGCAGCGCGATCCAAGCTCTATCGGCTAAGGAGATTTGATATGACGACTTCGCTTGTGCAGCTCCGTTGCGCGTCTCTTCGCAGCAAGTCTGCGTACGCTGCCTTTGGTGACTTTCATGAGGAGCATTCCGAACTGATGGGAGCCACCACTACCTACTGGTGCCTCAAAACCATGAGCAAAGCAGGTCCCGACAACCACTATGTCCATGGTTCGGTTTGCCAGGAAGGACGATCCTGCTGGGAAAGCTGCGACAGGGGAGAGGAGAATTAGCCGTCAGCTCTCATCGCTGAAGGCGTGCCGCGTTGCACCCTAGTGCTCTTAGAAATTGAGATAGATGGGGTTGCCAACCATTTGAAGCGAACCCTCTCTCGAGCGAGCGTTGACACGGAGCCAGTGTCTTTTGCCATCACTCACATAGTCAAATTCTCTGGTCTCGTCCGGCTTTCTGGACTCTGATTTGTCTAACAGCGTCGTGGATTGTCCGTCCAGGACAATCTCAGGATAGGCGCCTTGGAGCGCGATCAACCTGACAGTGAAATGAATCTGTTGCCCGGACGGCGCGTTAATTGAATCTCCCATTACCGCGGTGTTCGCACCCGCCTTCGCTTCGAACTCCAGGACGCGATCTCTTGTCCCTTCCGCATCGATAGAAACATGTCCCGCTCGAACTGCGTTGAGGATTGCGTGTTCCGACAGTTCCGGAGAATAAATGACAGTGGTCGGCCGACCGACCGCTGATCTCGTGTCAGGCGGCAGATCTGTGTCATGATTATCGCTACCGCCGATCCCGGTGAGACGGAACCCTTTATTCAGCTGTTCCTGCCAGAGTGAAATGCCGGAACCCGGTCCTTCGGCCAGATTGCCATTGATAACTTCGATTGCGGTGACACGACTAAAGTCCGTGTTTGGAACAGTCCAACCACATCCCATGCAGGCCTCTCCGGAAGGCAGTCCCGGATGATTGATAGAGAAGAGTCCATGTAAGTCCTGGACTTGTTTGAGTAAGTGATTGATGTCGGGAACATGCGCGCTGGTCAGGCGGAAATCGATGAATGCAGTTGCTCCATATACATTGGCGTGCCCCTGAAATGTTGTGATCTCGCGAGCGGGGATCAGCAGCAGCTTATCGAAGTAGGGTTGCAATTCGCGCATGGCGTCGTAGTGGGAGATCGTGTTATGGTCGCTTATCGCAATGAAATCGAGCCCTCTTTGCGCTGCGCTCTCCACTGTCTTGTAAAGAGGGCATGGAACCTTCCGGCCAGATTGGCTTAGGCACGAGCCGTCGCTATGGGCGTCATGCATGTGAAGATCTCCGCGATACCATGCCGGTCCAGAGGCCAAAGGCGTCTGGCTGAAGGTGGAAACAAGAGGAGGATCGGTGACGTGAGTGAAATAGATGTTGGCGGTAAATTCGGAACGCACATTTTCCCTGATATTGGGAACGCCCAGAATCAGTTTCCATCGGCCCGGGCGGATCGGACCCGGTAAATAAGACGGAGTGGCATCGGCCTCTGAAAGAGTAAAGGAAGCTTTGTTGCCACCGCTCCATCCACGAAAACGTTCACCATCGAACAAACCCAGATCGATGGTTGTGTGTTTGTCTCGCTCTGTGTAAGACGACTCGATCGTTACACGAGCGACACCCTGGGGGACATCGAAGGGAAGTTCTACATATGTTTGATGGTCAGCATATGTAACAGTTCTGTGCAGGACGAGATCAGGATGAGGATCGGTCAGTTGCGCGTGACAGGTATCGGCGCTCAGGCAGACAAGAAGGGCAAGAACGATGGAAACGATCGCCGAGCGAAGGAATGAGCCAGGACGCAATGGAAGAGAAGCTACAAATGGCCTATGTTGCATGCATGTCCTCGTAAGTGTCTACTTGATCTAAGAAACTATCTTCTTTGGTTAGTCTCAGCAAACGAAAGAGAAGTGCGACTCAGTTTGAAGCGCTATGATCGAGTGCGCTGGAGAGACCCAACAATGAAAACCACGCAATCGCTAAACGACTTGCAGCGAACGGGAAGTCAGGTTCTGAGTATTGTGAACACCCTGTCACGTCGTGCCGTACCCGTTATTGCAATCGTTTTTCTTAGCGTCGCCGGGTGTATAGCGCAGACGGATCCCGTCGATTGGGTGAATCTTTATATCGGTACCGGTAGCGGACCGATCGGTTACGGTGGGACCATGCCCTTTGTCACGCCTCCATTCGGCATGACCGATTGGACACCGCAGACCCGTCAGAACAAAATCAGTGTTGTCTCCTACCAATACGAGGACACATCAATTTCCGGCTTTATGGGCACTCACCAGCCGGCGATCTGGATGGGAGACTACGGCTATGTCACGTTGATGCCGGAGATCGACACTCTCAAGACAAATCCGGAGGACCGCAAGCTGCCCTTCACGCACAAAGACGAGATTGTTCGGCCCGACTACTACTCGGTGTGGATGAACGCAGGTGGTTCGCGCAAGATCCGGACCGAGATGACGGCCACCGAGCGGTGCGCGTATATGCGGTTCACTTTTCCTGCCAACGCTTCCTCCACAGTCGTCGTTGAAGCGTCGCGTCCGGGAATAGCTGGATTTGCTCACGTTGATGCGGCTGCGCAAGAGATTACCGGCTATAACCCTGATCGTATGGATGCCCACCTGGGCCCAATGCCGCTGCCAAACTTTAAGGGCTACTTCGTAGTTCAGTTTCGCAAGCCATTCAGTAGTTCGGGTACATACGGACCAACGCCGCAACAATCTGGGTCCGCAACCGGGGCTTATGCGCGGTTTGCCACTCACGAAGGTGAAGTCGTCGAGGCGAAAGTAGGCACTTCCTTTATCAGCATTGAACAGGCTCGTCAGAACCTCAAAGCCGAGATACCGGGTTGGGACTTTGAAGGAGTTCGACGATCACTGCGTTCGACCTGGAACGAAAAGCTTGGGCGAATCGGAGTTGAAGGGGCCACCGACGACCAGCGCAGAATTGTGTACACGGGCCTCTATCACGCGTTGTTGTATCCTCGTATCTTTTCAGAGCAGGGCCACTACTATAGCGCTTTTGATGATTCGGTACACCAAGGCGTGTCCTACACCGCCTACTCCATATGGGACACATTCCGTGCCGAACATAGCCTGCTCACACTGTTGGCTCCAGAGCGGATCGACGGAATGATTGGAGCCCTTCTGCAGAATTATCAAGAGGGAGGGTGGATGCCGAAGTGGCCAAATCCGTCCTATACCAACATCATGATAGGCACTCACGCAGACTCGCTTGTCGCGGAGGCGATCCACAAACACTTCAAAGGCTTCAACTACCAACTTGCGTGGGATGCCGTTTATAAAGACGCGATGACGCCGCCTGACGGCGATACCACACGCCGCTGGTACGACCGTGAACCGCATACGCCTTACGAGGCTCGCGGCGGTCTCACCTACCTAAAGGCGCTTGGTTATATCCCGGCCGATAAGACGGCGGAATCGGCGTCGCGTACGTTGGAAGACGCTTACGACGATTGGTGTGTGGCGGAGGTAGCTAAGGCGCTAGGCAAAACGAAGGAATACCAGTTCTTTCTCGACCGTTCTCACAACTACGAACACATCTTCAATAAGACGACTGGCTTTATGCAGGCAAAGAACTCGGATGGGTCGTGGGCCGATCCCAAAGATGGGTGGACCGAAGGAAACACCTGGGTCTATACCTGGGCCGTTATGCAGGACATTCCCGGTTTGATGCAACTTATGGGCGGAAAAGAGAAATACAACGCCAAGCTCGATGAGCTTTTCAGTGGAGGCCATAACGTCCACAGCAATGAGCCGAGCCATCATTATGGCTACCTATACGATTACAGTGGCCAACCTTGGAAGACACAGGCGAAGGTGAGGGAGATCGCCGCTGCGGAGTACGCTAATCTTCCGTCTGGCATCGATGGCGATGATGACTGTGGGCAGATGTCGGCGTGGTACTTGTTTACAGCGCTTGGTTTCTATCCAGTCAATCCAGCTTCTGGCGACTATATGATTGGTAGTCCGCTCTTCACCAAAATGACACTTCGACTGGCCAACGGAAAACTTTTTGCTGTTTCAGCGGAAAATAACTCGGCGAAGAATGTCTATATTCAGTCCGCAACGTTGAATGGCAAACCGCTCTCAATCCCGGTGATCCGCTATGACGACATCGTGGCAGGTGCCTCATTGAAGCTGGTGATGGGCCCAACGCCATCTCGTTGGGCCTCCGACTGGGCGCCCGCCCCGATTCCGGGAGTTGGTTCGCAAATTTCTAAGAAGTAGGTTTGCTTGTAATGCCTGCGAATTGCCGTCTTTAGACAACTCAGTGAAACGCCGCTGCGCTGACAGTGCACCCAGCACATTGCCTCTGGTAGACATCTTTCAAGAGAGATTCTGCCGTCGCCCCTATTCGAGCTGCTTCTGCATGAGATCCTGCCGCATCGAGCACCCGCGAATACGCCATCTGCGCTACGAGGAACCGCGGGTTTTGTTAGCTTAACGTACGCGTGAGAATTGCCATGCCCTGCTTCATCTCTCCCAGCGCAGTCGTTAACTCACCTGCTTCAGCATGGGCTGCTCCCAGAAGCATGTAGTCCCACCCAGTAAACGGATGTTCTTCCCCGTGGAACCTCTTCGACAGATCGAGCGCATGCCGGTATTTCACAACGCTCATTGCAGAGTCGCCATCGAGCTGGGCCTTCCAGCCCTGCAACGAAGCGATCGCCATACGATCATCGTCGTCCAGATCGTTCGCCAGTTGCGCCTCCTTAACCGCGCGTTCAAGGTATTTGCTGCCCTTGCCGACTTTCTTCTGGCTGAACGCGATCCCTGCAAGATCTCCGGATGACCGAGCAATGCCCGCATGGTCTTCGAGTTTTCTCGTAGAGACCGAGGGCCTTCGTCCGCAGCTTTTCCGCGAGCTCAAACTGGCCGGTCGCCACGTAGAGTGCGCCAAAATCGTCCAGCGCCATCGCATAGTCCTTGAGGTTGTCCGGCAGGCTCTCCAAGATGCGAAGCGACTCTTCATAGGCGTGTTGAGAGAGATTAAATTCCCCCATGTCTTCGTAGGCTAGCCCCAGAATGTTCCATGCTTTACCGGAGCCATCCGCATCCAGAGAGTTGGAGTCCAACAGCCCCCGAAGTTCAACAACGGCAGGAGCCGGCTTGCCCTCTTTCACCAGTGCAAATGCCTCGGTAAGCTGTTTCGCGGGAGTTATCTGTGCTAACAGAGGCCAGGCGGTAAACAGAATTAGAATCGCGAACAAGGCTCGTGAACGTGCGTTGATTTTCTTCGGACCATGATTGTTTCTGGCTTGCATCCGGGTTACAACTGCTTCCCCGCACGCACAGCCATCCTTTCGCTTGGAGATTGATGCGTCCGAAGATGAAGCCAAAGTTCTACCGCGATGGTGTTAATGGAAAAGCCAATCCAGAATGCGATACCGAAGAACTGCCTCGGTTCAAGATGTGTCCATCGGCTGGTCGCGAAAAAAATGCCCATTACAGGCCGAGTTGTAGCAATGCCGAGCAATATTCCAACCGCGCGCGTCATCCAGCGCCGTTTCAACAGATCCTCGCCGGCGTGCATGTATCCATAGGCGCGCGCCAGAGAAAACAGAAACAGACTATTGAAGAAGAGCACTGCGGAGCGTTCCACCCATCCGCCAATCGAATATGCGCTCATGGCGTAGGCTGTAAAACCGACCGCAGCTCCCAATGGGAAACAACAGCCGCTCCGCCCATTCAGATTCCCAGCGGCGCAGGAAAACGAACGGAGTCAGCAGAACAAACGCCATCGCGGGCGCAATGTGAGCAATCGTCAGAGCAGCGTGCGATGCAAATGTGCCGTCGAGCGCAACAATCTGCGGCGGAGCGGTTTGCGATGGATGCGCAATTGCCACCAGCCGCCGGACGACGACAGCAACCGAGATCGCAATGCTGATCCAAAATCCTGTCAGTAGCCAAAGCGGAGTTCTCTGCTCTTGAATCTGAACCGGACCGCCGTCTCGGACTGCTGCCTCTGGAAGCGAACTGACTGAAATCTTCATGGGGTCACCCTGAGTGTGTTTCACGACCAGATGGCTATAGTGCGTGCAGCGGAGATGCCTCAATCGTCAATATTGCCCGGCATCTCGAAGCGCTATGGATTCGTCGGTTGTGTGGATTAGGCGCCACCGCCTCCGCTTCCAATTCTGGAGGCAACACGATCCAGTCGCGAGTGCCATGCCTTCTGGAGTTCATCGGCCTTCGTGCGCTGCTCAGGGTTCAGAACAGTGGTATAAACCTTTGACTTCAGTTGCTCCTTCTCAACCAGCAGCTTTGCAATCGTTTCACCCTGACGAGATGCAATTGCCTGCACCTTGCTGTCATCAAGACTTCCTTGCGCAGTCGCCGCGTCCATCTCCTTGCCTTCGGAAGACAGTTCCTGAACAAGCGACCCAACCGTCGGTCGCTCTGCCTCCCACATCGACTTGATCTGCGCCTTCTGCGCATCACTGAGATTCAATTCGTGGGCGACGTAACCAAGCGGTCCGGGATGGCTCCATCCGGGGCCACTCCACCCGTGCCTTCCGGGACTGTTCGCCTGGGCAACTATTATGCCGACTCCAACCAATAACAACGCCACACCAGACCAGATCCTGACTCGCTTCATATCAACCTCTCCCTCTTTACTGCATCTCGATTTCAGCACCGCCTGGCGGCGCGTGCGATAAAGATTGGTTGAGCAAGGTAAAGTTTTGTAAAGGCATGCCTTTGCATCCAGAAGGATGGTCTAGTATCGAGTCGGAGGCGGCTGGCGCTGAGTATGGATTGCGTTCTCATCGTCGACGATGATGTTGAGCTGTGCAAACTTCTCGCGGAGCGCCTAAGTCCCGAGGGGTTTGCGATCGAAGCCGTGCACGACGGACCGCGTGGGCTTGAGCGTGCACTCTCTGGAGAACACGCCCTCGTCGTCCTCGATCTCATGTTGCCAGGAATAGGCGGTCTGGACGTTCTACGGAGGCTGCGCGCGCAGTCTCCCGGTTCCGGTGCTGATCCTGACCGCGCGCGGAGAAGATATCGACCGAATTCTCGGCCTGGAGATTGGAGCAGACGACTACGTTCCCAAGCCATTCAACCCACGCGAGCTCCTTGCCCGAATCCGCGCGATTCTGCGCCGGACTACTCAATCTGCTACTTCGGCAGTCCCCGTGATTGTCGGTGACCTCCGGCTCGATCCCGCAGCGCGCGAGGTTTGGGTAAACGGCAAACCGCTTGATCTTACCAGCGTTGAGTTCGAGTTGCTGGAGACACTGCTGCGCGCTGCGGGACGTGTGCTTACACGCGAACAACTCACAGAGAGCGTTCTCGGCCGCAAGCTGGGACCCTTCGATCGAGTCATTGACGTCCACGTCAGTCATGTCCGCAAAAAGCTGGGGCCAGCACAAGGTGGCGAACGGATAAAGTCTGTGCGAGGCAGTGGTTACCTCTTTGTGGTCAGGTCTGAGGCGAAATGAAGTTGTCTATGCGTAGTCTCTTCCTCAAAATCTTTCTCTGGTTCTGGGCGACGCTCATCGCCACTGGCATTTCGCTTGTTCTCACGTTCATCTTCGGGCCGCGCAGTGTGCCTTTGCAATGGCATGCAACTTTGATGGATGCAGCACATTCTTCCGGAGCAATCGTTGTCAGCGAGGCTGAGCGAGGTGGCGATTCCGCGGCAGCGGCTTACATCGGGTGGCTCGAAGGTGAAACGCACCTGAAGACATGCCTCTTCGATATAGCGGGAGGTCTCGTTGCCGGCAGGGATTGCGGGAGCTTTCAAAGCATGACTTCGCGTGTGACCGCTGCGAAGCCGTCCAACTTCAGCATGAGATACGGTATCGCCCGGGTTGCCATGAGATTGAAGGGCAGCAATGGCCACGAATATATCTTTGCCACAGAGCTACCAGCCGGACCTCGCGCAGCGCTCGGGCTCAACCGTACTACGATTGCGTTGCAGTGGGGAGTGGCGCTTCTGGTCTCGGGCCTCATCTGTTATCTGCTGACGCGTTATCTTACCGCCCCGATCCTGCGGCTGCGCGAAGCGTCTCAGCAACTCGCTGCCGGCGATCTGAGCATCCGCGCCGTGGGGGTGGAGCGCCGCCGCGATGAACTTGGAGATCTTGTGCGCGACTTCAACGCCATGGCCTCACGCATCGAAGAATTGGTCTCCCGGCAGCGTCAACTCATCTCCGATGTGTCTCACGAACTTCGTTCGCCTCTAGCCCGCTTGAACGTGGCGCTCGATCTCGGGCGCGAGCGGAAAGGCAATGATCCCGCCTTCGATCAAATGGAGCAGGACATCGGTGTTCTAAATGAGATGATCGGACGGCTGCTCACCATCGCCAGACTCGATACATCCGCTCCTCCGGTTCCAATGATGGCAGTGGATCTGACGGAGCTTGTGTCGCAGATTGTTCGCGACGCCGACTTCGAATCGCGGGAACGTGATGGCTGCGTCAAGCTAACCGCCCGTGGGCAACTCTTCGTGCGAGGTGAGGCAGAGTTGCTGCACAGCGCAATTGAAAATCTTGTTCGCAACGCGATTCGTTATACGGAACCCGGCACGCCCGTCGAAGTCGTGCTGGAATCTGAACCTAGGTCGACCACGTCATTTGCTCGTCTTACTGTCCGCGATCATGGGCCGGGCGTTCCAGAATCGGAACTCGTCAATATCTTTCAACCGTTCTATCGGGTGGCAGACGCACGTGATCGCCAGTCTGGCGGTGCCGGTCTGGGGCTAGCTATCGCGGACCGGGTCATCCGGATTCACGGCGGAACGATTCGTGCCAAGAACGCCACGCCGCGGGGCCTATTAGTAGAGATTCAGCTGCCTCTGTCATTGAACTCGCAGGATTCATCTTCGAGCGCATGAAACAGACGCGGTTATCATGTCAAACGGCCAAAGGTTATTTGGCCGTTGGAGTTGGAGTGGGGTTGCGGGGCAACATCTCCGGACGTGTTGCGGTGTTGTAGACAAACCACGCCTCGAGGGCAGCACCCTGCATTACATCTCCGACTTGAACGCGATCGTAGAGGTCCATATTGGAATGATGAGTTCGGCTGGCGTATTCCAGCGGATCCTGCATGAAACCGTATCCGTTAAGGCCGATCCAGCTGAAGGAAGTAGAATCAGTCCCTCCAGGTTCGCGAGTTGGCGGGGCGGTGGCTCCGATGACAGCGGTGATCTCAAGGTCTTTTACCGGTGCGATCCACTGCTCGAAGATCGCCTTCGTCAACAGATTGCCGTTGGCGGAGATACCGCGGAAGCGGCCACTCCCCGAATCGTCATTGAAATAAGCGTCTAATTTGGCGAACTCAGGCGTCTGTTGCATCGTATCGCGCGGTGCGAAGTGATGTTGCACGTAGAACTTCGATCCGAGTAAGCCCTCTTCCTCCCCACCCCAGAGCGCGATGCGAACGGTACGGTCCATTGGCTTGTGCAGCGTTGTGAGAATACGAACGGCTTCAATGGCGACCGACGAGCCGGTGCCGTTGTCGGTTGCGCCGGTTCCGCCCTGCCAGGAGTCGAGGTGGCCACCGAGCATCACCACTTCATCCTTTTTCGTACTGCCGGGTATCTCGCCAACTACGTTGAAGCCCATCTGGTCATTTTTGTAAGTCTCAGCTTCGATGTCGAGTGTCACCTTGGGGGTGATGCCATGCTGCAGCAGCCGCGCCAGCCGGTTGTAGTGCTCAGGCGTAATTGCCGCCATTGGCGGCGGTATCGGAGCGGCCGGATCTTGCGAACCTCCCCATGTAGCAAAGACTGTTCCGCCGTCTCCGTTCACGCCAGGTGTCAGCGCTGCAACTGCTCCTTCGTCAGAGAGAAATTTATTGATCTCGTTCCGCACTTGGACTGCGGCGGCTGCCGTCGTCGGCACCGGTGCGGGACCTGCAGGTCTCCGGCCTCCGCCAAAGCCTCCCGCCCTCGAGGGGTCAGGCGTAAGTGTGCGCGCCGCAATCTCTTCGGACGTCAGGCGATGCGCCTCGGGCTCCGTGTGCATCTCGAGAGCGCGGGTGTCGGCCATCAACACGATCTTGCCGCGTAGCTTGTCCTTATACTTCGCGAAGTCTTCTGGCCCATGCAACGGCGCGTAGATGACCTCGGCAGTGATCGCGCCGTGCGTCGAGGGCGTCCAAGCCAACGGAAAGCCGATGAAGGGAGCGTAGTTCGGTTCGACGAGCGCGCCGTAAAATTTCTTGTACTGCCATCCATTGCCGAAGGGTCCCCACGGTTCGAGATGAACATTCTGCAGCCCGTAAGATTCCAGACGTTTCATGATCCATTCAGCTGCGGCGCGGTGATTGGGAGAGCTGGTAGTGCGCGGGCCATAAACATCGGAGAGGTAGAAGAGGTGATCCATCACCATTGAGTTGTTGAAGGCCTGCCACTTGATCTGGTTGAGGACACCAAGGTCGACGTTTTCTTTTGTGGATTGCTGGGCCGTCAGCGGAAGCGCTAGTAAGGCGACCGCGAAGATTCTCTTACGCATGATCCGGGGAACTCACTTTCAATTGGCGGGAAGCTGGTATTCGTAATAGTACACACCCGACGCCGAAGGCGGCATCGGGTGTGAGTTTTGGTTTGAACTAGAAACTCAGCTTCAATGCGAACTGGACGTTTCGCGGTTCGCCCTGGCCAAGGCCGGGTGCGGACGAACCGTTTTTGGTCTGGGTAAGTTTGCCAAAGCTAGAGCTGGTGATCGTGCCGCTCGGGTTAGCAAAGTTGGCCTGATTGGCGATGTTGAAAATCTCCACCCGGAACTCCGACATGACTTTTTCGGTGATCGGAGTGTGCTTGAAGACCGAGAAGTCCACATCGCCGAAGCCGGGGCCGTAGAACATGTCACGCCGGGCGTTGCCGTAGCAGCCGATGCCCGCCGCGCAGGCAGGTGCCGCGAAGGCCGATGCATTGATGTACTGGTAGGTCACGGCACTCGTTCCGATAGTCTTTGTCTTGCCTGCGAAGACCTGACCACCGACAAAGTTCGGCCGATCTTTATTCTCCGCCGTGTTGCTGTAATCCTTGCCGGCAAGGAAATTAATCGGATTGCCTCCTGCGAAGAGATACAGCGCATTGACCTGCCATCCCTTTGTGAGAACCGGAACAGCGTGGGCGAGCTGCGGAATCGAGTACTGGGCGAAGCCCGTGAAGGTGTTACGCGAGTCAAAGGTGCTGGGGCCGTAGTCTGCACGCAGGTTGTAGCTGTTCATTGGGGTGGTTACTGTAGAGGTGTAGTCCATGGAGCGACCCCAGGTGTAATAGGCCGTGGCGCTGATCCCATGCCAGACGCTCTGGCGGAGCGACACTTGCAACGAGTTGTAGTTGGAGGTGCCGGCGGAATTGACCTGGTTGATGGCCAAGAGAGTCGGATATTGCGAAAGGTAAGGACGCACTCCGTTGACCGGCTGGTTGACGTCATACACCAGGCCGAGGCGGCGACCCAAGCTGCCGACATACGCGACAGTGAACAGCGTATTCGGTGTGAGCTGCTGCTCTACGTTCAGGTTGAAGTTCTGCAGGTAAGCCGTCTTGAAGTTCGGGTTGATGGAAAACGCACCGACGGTCGTCGTGGGAGCCAGCGTCGTCGGAAGAGCGAGAACGCCGGGCTGTAAGGTGACACCAGAAGAACTCACCTGGAACACAGGAGACGAACCTGTCGGATTGGAATAGATACCGGTTGCGCCCGTGTTGCCAATGTTGTTGTAGACGAACTGTCCGACGGTAGGCTGATCGTAAAACCACCCGTAAGCACCGCGGATAACAGTGTTGGTTGACGCGCCCGGCGTGTAGGCGAATCCGACGCGCGGAGCAAAGTCGGTCCAGTCTTTGTTGAACAGGGGCTCTGGGCGGTAACCCGTGGCCGGGACGAGATTATAGAGAGAGTCGCGATCGTCGCTGACAACGCCGGGCTGGGAGTAACGCACACCGTAATTCAATGTAAGGTGGGATGAATACTGCCAGCTGTCTTGTGCCCACGCATCGAAGGAGTTTACGAGGTAGACGCGCTGCGGATTGTTGCGGAGGATGACCGCACCGCTGGCGTTCCTGGGCTGTCCGTTCAGGAAATCCCCAACCGACTCGAGAGCGCTGCACTGCGATCCTGCGAAACCCAGCGAGGTGCAATCCGCAGTGGTCCACGGACCACGGCTCCCATCAAAGGTCAAGTTACCACGGCCGTTTGTGTAATAACCGACATTCACATTCGCATGACGGAATTCCCCGCCCAGCTTCAAGGAGTGTCTGCCGATGGTCCAGTGGAGGCTGTCTGTCACGTGCCCGGTGACGTCGGTCCGGCCTAGAGGCGCGGTTTCACCGACTGTATCAAAGCCCGTGATGTTGATCATGGTTGCACCTTGCGCCAGGTTACCGGCGAGGCCAAGGTTGAGACCCAGACCTGCAGGATTGAAGCCCTGATTGGCGTCGTTGAAGGTTTGCAGGAAGTAGCCGACTGCGAAGGTGACCTGGTTGACGAGTGAGGGCGTCAGGATCGAATTCTGCACAACCGAGAAGTTGTGAATGTGCATGGGTGCGGTTTGAAAGTAGTCCGCGTAGTGCGAACCTACGTCCGCCGTCTGAGTTCCCGTCGTTCCAATGTAATGAATCGAGAGGTATTCCTTGTCGTTGAAGTGTTGATCAAGTTTGATTACGCCGTTGTAGCTGTTGTAGCTATTACGACCCGCGCTGAGATAGTTGCTAGTGACCGCCGCCCCGCCTTTACTGTTGTTTGGATAGAGACCTGCGAGCGAACCGCTGCCTGCATAGAGATTCGATGTGACCGGGTTCGGAGTTAGTCCGTGCTTCGCAAGCAACTGGGTGGCGGAGCTGATCCAGGCGTTCGACAGTACGGTATCTCCAATGTTGTTATTCGCGTTCGCAAGTTGAAATTCGCCTGCCAGAAAGAGGAATGTGCGGTCTTTTAGTATTGGGCCACCTATGGTGAAGCCACCCTGGTGGTTGCGGATCTCAGGAACGCGCGAACCCGGAACGTTTACGGGAGAGAGCGACGCGAAGTATTCATTCCGGTCAAAGTAGAAGACGTCGCCATGGATTTTATTCGTACCGGAGCGGAGCACCATGTTGGAGTTCGCGCCCGCATCACGGCCCATGTCGGCCTCTGCGTTGTTTTGCATCGAGAACTGGTCGATGGCTTCGATGGGAATGAGGCCACCCGCAATGCCTGCCACACCGCCCTGGTTGGAGGCCACGGCGTTAGACCATGGATCGTTGTTGTCTGAGCCGTCCACCTGGTAATTAATGGAATTTGTTCGGGAGCCATTGACCGACTTACTGATGTTCACGCCGGCCGACAGCGTGACCATCTGCGTGAAATTTCTGCCGTTCATCGGGATTTCCTGCACTGACTTGGAGTCGATAACGGCCACGAGCGCGCTGGACGTTGTATCGGTCTGCACGCCATTGGCGACAACATCGATGACCGTATCCTGCTTACCAACCTCAAGTTCGACGCGCAGGTTCGTGACCTTGGAGACGGCGACGTCAATGTCGTCAATTTTCTTCGAAGCAAAACCGGGATAGCTAACGTTCAGGTTGTACTTTCCGACCGCGAGTTCCGGGAAAGAAAAGTCGCCTGCGCTGTTGGTGGTGAATTTTATGATCGCGCCTGTTGCGGGGTTCGTGAGCTGAACGGAGACGTTGGCCATCGCAGCGCCGGTGGCGTCTGTTACGTTGCCCGTCAAGGTTCCACGAAACGTTTGGCAATACGCTGCCGTCGCAACGATGAAAAGGGAAAGAGCCGCTAACCACCGAAGACGATGCATTGTGTTGACCTCCAAAAATGTGGTTCAGGTAAACCAGTTTGGGTGAAATGCATAGGGGCAGAGATGCGCCTGCTCCTGTGCAGATAGGACAGATCACCTGCTCGGTACATGGAAAAAGCTGTTTTTGGATACAGCGGGACTGCGACTCAGGCAGCTGACTCAAAACGAGCAGCAACCAAAGTGATACAGATATTTACGCGTCATCTGCCGGATGCCGCGAAGTTACGAAGGATGAGCCAGACAGACTATTCGAAAGAGACTACCGACTACAGAGAAAAGAATTGGACCAAACCCGGAGGAATGATTTTGGGTTGGTTGATCCGTTTACGTATCAACTAAGTAGTGCTTTCTGAAATGGAGAAGATAATTGTGACAATAGTGTCACAACGTTGGGAAGTCAAGCCCTTTTTTTCTTTGCGACAATTTTGGCGGATGGTGCAGGGGTCCTTCCCTATACTGGCGACATCAGAAATTTCTCTACTGCCTGGTGCTGAGTAAAGCCAACCCCACGCAACTCATGAGGTTCATTTGACTAACGAGAAAGGCTCTTCGCCTAGAAGTCGGATCACCAGGCGAGTGTTCTTCCTCTCTGACTAACGAAAGCGAGAGTCCATGCTGGATCGTAGAACCTTCCTTCAATCCGCTGCAAAGACCGCGACGATCGCCGCCGCGACGACCCGCCTTGATCTTTTTGCCGCTCAATCTCAGCCGCCCGCGCAGCGCTCCCCGAATGACGTCATCCAGTTTGCACTTATCGGTGCCGGTATCCAGGGCCAGGGGGACACTCGCACCGCGCTGCAGGTTCCTGGCGTCAAGTTGGTCGCCGTCGCCGACTGTTACGATGGCCGCCTTGCCCACTGCAAGGAGTTATGGGGCGCCGACATCTTCACCACTCGCGATTACCGCGAGATCCTTGCCCGTAAGGATGTCGACGCCGTCCTCATTGCCACGCCCGACCACTGGCACAAGCAGGCCGCAGTCGACGCCATGCACGCCGGCAAGGATGTGTACCTCGAAAAGCCGATGATTCACCTCTACTCGGATGGCCCAGAGATTATCGAAACCGTCCACTCCACCAACCGCATCCTTCAGGTCGGCAGCCAGCGCGTCAGCTCCATCGTCTACGCCAAGGCAAAAGAACTGCTCGCCTCCGGCGCCATCGGCAAGCTCAACATGGTCACTGCCCGTTGGGATCGTAACTCCTCCCTCGGTGCCTGGAACTACTCATCTCCGCTAGACGCTTCCGAAGAGACCTGCGACTGGCCGCGCTTTCAAGGATCCGCGCCGAAGATTCCTTTCTCCGCTGAGCGCTTCTTCCAGTGGCGCAAATGGAAGGACTACGGATCCGGCGTCGCGGGCGATCTTTTTGTGCACCTTTTCAGCGGCACCCACTTCGTCACCGGCGCCAAAGGACCCACGCGCGCCATGGCCACCGGTGGTCTGCGCTTCTGGAAAGACGGCCGCGATGTCTATGACGTGCTGCTCGCGCTCTTCGACTACCCCGAGGGCTTCAATCTCAGCCTTCGCGTTAACTTCGTAGATGGGGGAGAAGAGAGCGAAGGCTTCCTCTTCACCGGATCGGAAGGTCTCATGGAGATTGCCGGGAACACCGTCACTGTAACCCGAACCCCGCGTGCCGTTGAACCCGGCTATACCGTCTCCACATTCGCCGATGCAATGCAGCGACAATACATTGAGCAATACCGTAAAAAGTATCCGGTGATCCACCCCACTGGTCCGCTGCCGCAGAACGTCGAGAAGTTCGTCGCACCCCCCGGCTACTCTGACAGCTACGATCACTTTCACAACTTCTTCAATTCTGTTCGCAGTCGTCAACCTGTCGTCGAAGATGCGACCTTCGGCTTTCGCGCCGCCGGTGCCGCTCTGCTCAGTAATCTCAGCGTCGATCGCGGCAGTGTGGTTCATTGGAACCCCGAAACCATGAAGATCGTCTAACGGCCAGCCCGAGGAGCCACCATGCAGATTCCGTCCAAGTGTCTTGTCCCGCTGCTCGTCCTGCCCCTTTTTGCTTCCGGTCCGGGACTTGCCCAGGATCCTGCCCATGCCACTGAGTTCCGCATGAAGCAACCCGGCAACGGACCCGATGGTCAACCCCGCATCGCCTTTTTCACCCATCGTCTCGGCACGGATCACGCCGAAGGCATCTCCATGCTCGACATGAATAACGATGGCTTTCTGGATCTGCTCAGCGGCGCTTACTGGTATCAGAATCCCGGTGCCGGCGGTGGCGAGTGGAAGCAGCATCAGTTCCGCACGGTCGGTATTCACGCAGAGTTCGTTAGCGACTGCGGAGAGTGGATCGTCGACGTCGACCACGACGGCCTGCCGGATCTCGTCACCGCCGGCTGGATCTCGAACGGCCTCTGGTGGTACCGCAACCCCGGCCCTGAGGCCACTGCCACCGGCGCCATGTGGAAGGCCGAGAAGATCACGGACAGTTACGACACCGAAGGCGGCGCCTTCGCTGATATCAACGGCGACGGCAAGCCCGATCTTGCTCTCGCCCACTACAACAGAGCGGGTGTCCTCTGGATCGACTTCAGCAAAGACAAGCCGCGCGTCCATCACCTGGGAGGCCGCGAACAGGACGGCCACGGCATTGGCATCGCCGACATCAACGGCGATGGCAAAGCGGACGTGCTCACAACCCACGGATGGTTTGAGCAGATCGATGCAGACAACGACAAATGGCAATGGCATGGTGATTGGGAGATCGGCGATGCGGGGTTCCCCATCCTCGGCTACGACGTCAACCACGACGGCAAACTTGATCTCATCTACGGCCAGGGCCATGGCTACGGCCTGTACTGGCTCGAGCAGGCCGGGACTCCTACTCATCGCAAGTGGATACGCCACACGATTGACGAGTCTTTTTCGCAGTCGCATGCCCTCGCCCTGATCGATATCGACGGCGACGGCGTCCCTGAACTCATCACTGGAAAGCGCTACCGCGGCCACTCCGGAAACGACCCCGGATCGTATGATCCCGTCGTTGTCTACGCCTACAAGCTGCCGACCAAAGCGCAATTCGCCGCCGCCAAAGCTCACCTCACAGGAAAGCAACCAGCCTCCGCGCAAGGGGGCACGACGACCGGTTCAGGTACGATGCAGATCGCGAGCGGTACGTCTGATCCCGCATTCACCCGCATCGGACTTTCCGTCAACGGGACCGCCAGCGCCGGCACCCAGTTCATTGCCGCAGACTTCGACCATGACGGCGATATGGACATAGCGAGCGCAGGCAAACTAGGCGTGCACGTCTTCGAAAACCTCAAGGTGAACAACGTGCCCAAGTCTGTACGGGAAGAAACGCAGCCACTGAATCGCAACTGGCCCTTCCCTGGCGAAGGAAAGGAAGTTGAGCAGGAGGATGGTCCGAAGCCCCAGCAGTAGCGGCCGCATCCTCAGTTAGGGTTGCAATTCGAGGGATACCAAGCATCAGGGCGAGCTTTTCAAATTTGCTTCCGATGTGTCCAAGGCCGCAGCGCAATGGTGTGCAGGTGCCTGTGCGAGAGGCTGCGGCCAATCTTGAGTGATAGTTCTGGAGCGGATAGGTCCCGCATCTGTGACGACAACAGCGGACGATTCTTGGTGTACTTCGGACATTCAGGCGGTCAGACCGGACAACACGCCCGTGGAGTTTCCTGCCGGTCTCGACGCCCCAAAAAAAGGTTTTCTCTGATTTGTATGGGTTTAGGAGATTCGACAAACTCTGTCGACGTCGCTCGGAGAAGATAGCACTGAGGAATAGGCCGTCGTGAGAGGGAGTCGAGTCCAGTCGCCGCCAGGTGGTTTCAAGACCGCTGTTAACCGCCCGCGCATCCCTTCACCGGCGGATATAGCCGTAAACCCTGCACCGCTGCGATACTGGTAGGCGTCTAATCGTTAATGTGATGGCGACCACGAATCTTGCCAAGCCGACCTCCTTCGACCGCACACTGGCTAGTGCGCGGTCCACCATGATGTTCAGCGAGGTGGTTCGGCTAGCGGTCGACAGTTTCCGCGCCAGCAAGACTCGTTTTCTGCTGACGATGCTCGGTATGGTGATCGGCTCCGCCTCGATCATTCTGGTCGCAACCTTGGGTTCAACCGGCAAGCAATATGCGCTCGATCAGCTCACCAGCATCGGCCCCAACAAGATTGAGTTGCAATACGGTGGCGGCACCGTCAGCGGCCCCGATAATACCAGCACGCCCGACTATATGACGCTCGATGACATGCACACGGTCCTCGAACAAGTTCCCGGCATCGTCGCATCGTCTCCAATGCTGGAGTTTCACGACAACGTGAGCATTGGTGGTGGCATTACAAAGCAGACGACACTGCTTGGCGTCTCTCCGCAGTACCGGATCGTCCGCAATCTCGTAGTAGTGTCCGGACGCTTCTTTGACGACCAGGATGAGCGCGCTCACGAAAAGGTCGCCGTCATCGTCAAGCCATTCGCAGAAGAGCTCTACGGCACCGTGAACTCCGCGGTCGGCAGAACCATCAGCGTTAAGGGAATACCGTTCGTCATCATCGGCGTCTTCCGCGAAGCCTTCGATACCTACGGACAATCAGAGATCAGCTCACACACCATGCTTGTGCCTTACCCCGTGGTGCGTTACTTCACCGGAACCAACACATTGAAAGAGATATTTTTCACCATGCGTAATGCGTCCATGGTGGTGCCGGCCAGCGATCGCATTCTCGCGATCGTCCGCTCCCGGCATTATGCTGGCTCCGTTTATAGTGCGGCGACACTCACCGATCTTCTGACCAGCATGGCAAAAATTGCCGATATGCTTACCATCGTTCTCACGCTCGGAGCAGGAATTACGCTCATCGTCAGCGGTGTCGGCATTATGAACAGCATGCTCGCGAACGTTCAGTCGCGCATCCGAGAGATCGGTATCCGCAAAGCTCTAGGCGCGACCAGTCGCGAGATCCGGCTCCAGTTTCTCACCGAGGCGGTCTTCCTCTCACTGAGCGGCGGAATCGTCGGCACGGTTCTCGGCCTTGCTATCCCGTTAAGCCTGGGCCTGCTGTCGCCATTCAAGATCCCAGTTAGTCCATGGTCCGCGGTGGCTGCATTGACGACGTCCGTGCTCGTCGGCGTACTCTTCGGAACCCTGCCGGCGAACCGCGCAGCCCGGCTTGACCCGGTGCAGACACTCAAATACGAATAGTCGCGGGCAACACTCGATCTCGCAGTTTAGCAAAACAAAACGCATCAGCCATGGCGAACGTTCACCGCGGCTGATGCGTTTTGTTGTGTACTGCTGATGCGGTTAGGCGGTTGCGGCTGCGGTTGTGGTCTCTTCGGCGTCCTGCTGATCGCCCTTCACCGTGACCTTCACGTGGCTGGTGACCTCGCGATGCAGCTTCACCGGCACATGGTATTCGCCGATGGTCTTCAGTGGCTCATCGAGCGCGATCTTGCGGCGATCGACCGTAAAGCCCTTCGCCTCAAGCTGGTGCGCGATGTCGCCCGAGGTAACCGAGCCGAATAAATGGTCGTTTTCGCCGACTTTGCGCTCGAATACGAGTTCGACCTCGGAGAGTTGCGTGGCCAACTGCTCGGCCCCTGCCTTCTCCTTGACCGACTTGCGCACAGCCGAAGCCTTCATTTGCTCGATCACTGCCTTGTTTTCGGCAGTCGCCTCAATGGCGAGTTTGCCGGGCAGCAGATAGTTGCGCCCGTAACCGTCGGCGACTTTGACCACATCGCCACGATGCCCGAGCTTAATTACGTCTTCCTTCAGAATGACTTCCATTGCAGTTCTCCGATTTCCTGTCTGGCAATTGTTTCAGCCAGTCCTTCGTGTCCAGTAAACCCGCCGTTCGGCAGCGGAAAAGTTAGAAGCGCGCGGCGAAGGCCAGCAGCGCGATGTTGCGCGACTGCTTGATCGCCAGGCTCAGGCGACGCTGATGCCGTGTGCACACACCGGTCAGACGCCGCGGAACGATCTTGCCGCGCTCGGCGACAAAACCCTGCAACAGGCGAACGTCGCGGTACGAGATCGCGTCGATCTTCTCGGTGCAGAACTTGCAGACCTTCTTGCGCCGGAAGAACTTGCGACCACCAGGGCCTCCACCGGGAGCGCCGGCAGGACGTGGGGTGCGGGGACCGGCTCCAGGGCCGGAATGACCGGAGTGTCCGCCGCTCGGGCGTGATGCGGGTGCGTGATGCTCAGTCGAGTGCGTGCTGTTAATTTCGTCAGCCATGATTTTTCCTCTCAGGTACGTTGTGCCTTCCTCCGCTCCAGACCCGCGTCGGAGTCTCTGAACAATCAACCAGAATCGGTTGACTGGAAGCGGTATTCGGCGATCGTGATGCGTTACGCGATGCGGTGATAGCGGTCATCGCGAATGCTAAGGGCGAAGGCGCGAAAACTAAACCGCGGAAGCGACAGTCTCGGAAGCCGCACCGGAAGCTGGAGCAACCGGCTTCTTTTCTTCCTCGGCATCTGCTGCGGCGGATGTCGCGTCATCGTGAGCGGCGGGAGCCTGGGCAGCAGCGATTGGTTGGGCGCTGCGCTTCACCTTGGTGTCGCGAATCGCCTTGATCTTCGCCAGACGCTTCTCCTCTTCATCCATGCGCACCGTGATGAACTTGATCACCTGCTCGGACACGCGCAGACGGCGCTCGATCTCTGTGATAAGCGAGCCGGCGGCACTAACAGTCAACAGGATGTAGAAGCCGTCGTTGAACTTGCGCACGGTGTAGGCGAGCCGGCGGCGGCCCATCTTCTCAACGCTCTTCACCTCGCCGCCACCATCGGTCACGTTTTTCTGGAAGCCTTCGATCAGCTTGTCGAGGTCTGCTTCTTCAACGTCCGGGCGGACGATGAACATCACTTCATAAGTACGATTCATTCGATTACTTCTTTCTGCGAAGTTCTGCTTCGCACCGTGTTGGCGTTTGTTCTGCCAACCCGGTCTGGAAAATCACTGCGTTTGTCCTGCTTCTGCCTACTTCTCTTGCTTTGCCTTGTTACTTCCCCTTCGGCTCATCCGTTCCGTCTTCCGGATCGGCGGGCCGACGGTTGAACTCATTCATCGCAGCGCTGACCCCCTGGGTCAACACCATCTCGACAGCACTTCTGGTCCTGTCGAGTACTTCATCCAGCACCGCAAGCTCCTGCTTGCGCATCGGCGACAGCAGATAATCCTTGCCGCCCGCCTTGATCTCTCTTCCATCCGCCAGCGCGGGCTTCCCCACGCCAATGCGGATCCGCAACCACTCTTCCGTGCCCAGCACACCGGAGATCGATTTCACTCCGTTATGCCCGTTCGCCGAACCACGCTCGCGAATCCGAATCGTGCCCAGCGGAAGTGCAAGCTCGTCATAGAGGACAATAATATCCTCCGGCGAAATCTCGAACTCCTGAATCAGAGCGGCCACCGAAAGCCCGCTGAGATTCATAAACGTCTCTGGCTTCGCCAACAGAACATCCTGTCCTGCAAGCTTCGCCCTGGCAGTAAGCGCTCTGCCTCGGCGATTGGTAACCATCACACCGCAATCCTCCGCGATGCGATCTACTGCCAGAAACCCGGCGTTATGCGGCGTGAACTGATACTCGATGCCAGGATTCCCAAGACCGATGATCAACTTCACGCCGCAAATACCTCTAACCAACTTGCTAATTCGCTACTCAAACAACGCACTGCTTTTCTACTTCTTCTTCGCGTCCTTCGCATCAGCAGGAGCAGCAGCAGGTGCGGCAGCGGCCGCATCTGTCTTACCCTTCTTTGCAACCTCTGGCTCCGTCGGAGCGGCAACCACTTCCTCCACGGCCACAACCTCTTCCTTGATGATCGTGACGTGCGCCACAGTCGCGTCCTCGTCGCCAAGGAACTTGATGCTTCCCGAGTGCGGCAGGTCCGAAACGTGAATCAGGCCATGCAGCTCCATGTTGGAGACATCGACATCCAGGTGGCTCGGAATATCGCCCGGCAGACACTCGATTTCGACCTCGCGCAGCACATGCTCGAGAATTCCGCCCTGGGACTTCACGCCGACGGGTACGCCGACCAGTTGAATCGGTACAGACACGCGCATCACCTTATCCATCGCGATCCGCTTCAGGTCGATGTGCAGCAGCTTGCCCTTGATCGGCTCATGCTGCCAGTCGACGATCATGGCCTTCACTGCGCCCGAACCCTCAACGTTCAGATCGAAGATCGTGTTGTGACCCGAGTCAGAGTGCAGAATCCTCGTGATCACCTTGGGGTCGACCGAAACAGCAACCGACTCTTTGCCTGCGCCGTAAACTACGGCTGGAATCTTACCGGCGACGCGAACGCGACGAGCCGCATTCTTGTTGAACTTGCCCTCGCGGGGAGTTGCGACGACTGCTTCAGTGTTTTTAGTTGCTGCCATGACTTCCATCTTCCTTTCGGGCACAGAGGTAAAGTTATCCGTTCTCAGTGCTCAGTTATCAGCCAAAACGATGACATCCGAACACCGCTTACAAATCCCTTACCCTACTCCCTTTGCGGCCTTGCCGCGGTTATGTGTCCTTTCCCTGAGAACTGAGAACGGACAACTGAGAACTAATTGAACAGCGTACTCACGCTGGTCTCCATATGAATGCTCTCGATAGCCCGGCCCAGAAGCCCTGCGATCGAAAGCACCCTAATCTTCTCCAGTCGCGCTGCATCGTCCCGCAGCGGAATGGTATTCGTCACGACCAATTGTTCCAGCCGTGATGCCGCAATGCGCTCGACCGCCGGACCCGAAAGCACCGGATGCGTTGCGCACGCATAAACTTTCTCCGCGCCCTCAGCCAGCAGCGCATCCACCGTCTTCACCAGCGTTCCGGCGGTGTCGATAATATCGTCGAGGATCAAGCACGTCCGGCCTCGTACATCGCCGATCACGTTCATCACCTCGGTGACATTGATGTCGGTCCGCCGCTTGTCGACGATGGCCAACGGTACTTCCAGCTTCTTGGCGAAGAATCTCGCCCTCTCCACGCCTCCCGCATCCGGCGAAACCACCGTCAGGTCCGGGAGATTCAACTTCCGGAAGTAGTCCACCAGCACTGGACTGGCAAACAGATGATCCACCGGAATATTGAAGAAGCCTTGAATCTGCGCCGCATGCAGATCGACCAGCAGCGCACGGTTCGCACCGGCAGTGGTCAGAAGATCGGCAACCAGCTTCGATGTAATGGCGACACGCGGCCGGTCTTTACGATCCTGCCGTGCATAGCCGTAGTAGGGCATCACAACCGTGATTCGCCCGGCCGAGGCGCGCTTCAGCGCATCCATCATGATCAGCAACTCGACCAGATGCTGATCCACCGGGAAACACGTAGGCTGCACGAGAAATACATCCGCACCGCGAACGTTCTCGAGCAGCTGAAATTGAACCTCGCCGTCGGAGAATCTCTGCAACCGGGTCTCGCCCAGCGGCACACCGACGAACTTGCAGATCTCCTCGGCCAGCGGCCGGTTGGAAGAACCGCAAAAAATCTTGAAGCGCTTTGGCTCAGGAATCCGTCCGGAGCGCTTTTTTTCCGGGGCTGTCTTATCTATTCCAGGCGTTGCCCTGTCTGTTGTCTTCGGCTGTCCGTCCTGTACGGAGAGCGCGTTCGCAGGCTGAGAGTTCGTTTCTGTCTCTTCAGCCTGCTCTGCAATAGGGGAAAGAACCGCAGTCGTGTCGTTGTTATTCACGTGAAACCCTCCAGGTTGGTTGACCTTGAATGTTCCTGCTGCATTGTCTTGCGGAGCCTTGTTGCGGCGCCGTTCTTCTTGTGAATCCTTTGTTGCGAATCCTCAAAAGCAAAAGACTTCGGTCTCTTTCAAACTTCTCACTTCTTTCTCCGCACTGTTTCTCGCGGAGTCCAAAACGTCATACCTCTGCGGCAATTTGCTGCCGCGAAATAACCCTAATTTTTTTCCTGTTCGCATCTGGCGTCGACTTAGTGGTTGGGCGACTAGGATTCGAACCTAGACAAAGAGATTCAAAGTCTCTTGACCTACCGTTAGTCGATCGCCCAGTACATCGCCGGTGATAACTCGATCTTACTATCGCAACCGGCAAGGTCACTCTGCGAACATCCGTTCCCAATACTCGGCTCTGGGCAGGGTCTCTGTAAGAAGAGCCTGCACACCAGAGGACTGGACGCGCTGTTGCGCCGCCTTTGCATCCGCTTCAGACCGGTAAAGTCCAAACAGAGCAGAGCCGGAACCTGAGAGCGCCGCGTAAATCGCAGAACGATCTACATCGGAGCCATCCGAATCACTACCCATCAATTGACGCTTGGTTATTCGCAAGGAGGGATACTGAGGAAAGACGACCTGTTCAAAGTCGTTTCCAATCCCGGTGCGGACAAGCGCGAGAAGGGTATTCTCGGCCAGATCGTTCATCGCGTTAGCCTGACTTTCATGAGGCAAATCCCGTTTTTTCTCAGGATTAGGATCGCGAACGATACCGGAGGTGCCGGGCTTACTATCTCCGGTCTTCGCAGAGAGAGATGAGTAAGCAAGACTCAACTGTTGTAGGTTATCAACTTGGGGCAGGGAAGTCAATCGAAGTTGACGGGTTATCCCCAACCCCTCTCCCAATTCGCCCTCTCCTGTGGCATCGGCATTCACGCTCCCGCGCAGCCACTCGCAATGACACGTCTTCCTCAATAGATTCAGCATTTTCCGCCGCCACCAAAGCATCCCACGCCTTGAACGCAGCCGGAGTCGAAACCCCCACCTCGGGCACCGCCACCACGCACCAGGTCCTCGGGAAGTCCGGCATCGCGGTCACCTGCTCTCCCCGCGCCCGTCCCCATAACCGCGCCACCTACCAGAAACAAAGGCACATCCGACCCAATCTCCGCCGCCAGCTCCAGCCTTTCCTCCTCCGCCAGCGCCACCACTAGCTCCCGCTCAAGCCCGAACAGCGCCGCGGCCGCATTCGCCGATCCAGCCCCCATCCCTCCCTGCACCGGCAACCGCTTCTCGATATGAATCTCAACCTCGGCCGCAATCCCCAGCCGTTCGAGACATCGCTCTACCATCTGCCACGCCGTATTCCGCCCATCTCTCGGCACAAACGGATGATTCGTCGTCAACGTGATTCGCGTCTCCATTCCGGAGACCAGCCGCGTCGCCGTAACCGTCACCAGATCATGCAGATCCAGCGTCTGATACAGCGTCAGCAGCCCATGAAACCCATCCGGACGCACCGGCCCAATCGCCAACCCCAGATTGATCTTCGAATACGAACGAACACGCGTAGCCATCAACAACAATTGTATGTCGCAACGATCTGAGGTTGTCCCCTATCCCACCCTCATCACTCTCGTTGCTCAGGTCTGCTTCAACGTAAGTCTCAGAAGATCTGGAACGCCACGTCGACATTCATCTGCACTGTCACGGGCTTCCCATTCTCCATCGACGGCCTGAACCGATACTGCTTCACCGCCTCTACCGCCTTTTCATCCAGCCCCATCCCCATTCCACGAGCCACACGCACATGCGTCGGAAGCCCCTTCTCGTCGACCCATAGAGCCACCATCACATGTCCGGCGGCCTTAGCCTTCCGAGCCTCCTCCGAAAACTCCGGATCAACCGAATAGATCAACACCGGTGCACTCACGCCGCCGCCGATCCGCTTCGGGCCGCCGCCCGTATTTCCGCCCGACCCTGGCCCAAGCCCCGAGCCATTGCCCGATCCCAGCCCCGACCCTGACCCATTCCCCATCGACATCCCCACCACAGGCGAACTCGCCACACCAATCTGCGGAAGGCTGCTCGCCATCTTCACATCCTGCTGCACCTCGATCGTCGGATCGACATGGATCTTCGCCTCCATCAAGGGCGGAGCTTTCGGAGGCACAATCTGCACCTCTGCAAACTTCGGCGGCGTCCCCTTCGTCACCGGAGTCGGCCCACGCTGTCCACCACCGCCACCCATGGCTTTGATCTTCACCGGAGCGTTCCGCAGCACTGCCAACTCCACCGCCCGCGCCATCTTTACCGGCGCAGCAAACTGTACGTGCGATTTCACCAGATAAAGAATCAGCAAAATCACAACAGCATGCGCCCCCAAAGCCCACGCCGTAGAACGATAGCTTCGTCCGGCCGCCATGCGATTGACCATCGGAATCGGCTGCGACTCCAACACCAGCGGCGGCAGCTTCTTCGGCCACACAAGCTCCCGCAAGCTGCTCCAGGTCGATGCGAAGACACCCTCCTGCTTCTGTTTTGCCTCAAACAGCGCCACACCCACCGCACTCTTCCCCGCCTCACGCAGCTCTGAATCCTGCGCAGCCGCCGTCTCCATCTGCATCATCACCCGCTGCTTCAAATCCTCTTCCGGCTCCGGATTCGCAACCTCGCGCAACACATCATCCAAAAGCATCTCGAACTGTTTTTCCTGATCTCTCACCGTTGACTCTCTTTCATCGCCACAAATCTTCGCCTCAACTCCGCACGTGCCCGCATCACCCGCGTCCGAACCGTGCCTTCAGGAATCCCCATCGCCTCCGCAACCTCTCGCGACGTCATCTCCTCCACCGACGACAACACCAGCGGCTGTCTCAACTCCTCGGGCAGTCCATCGTATCAGCCGCCGCAACACCGCCCGCTCATCCTTATCCACCGCGCTCTGCTCTGGAGACACACCAGCCCCGCCGCCGGCCGCCAGTTCCATCTCCGACACGTCCACCGTCCGCTCCGCCGCCCTCGGCAGATGATCCAGCGCCACCCGCCACACCGTCCGCGCCAGAAACCCTTTTTCGTTGTCCATCCGCAGCCACGCCTCGCCGCGGTAGAGCTTCAGAAACGCCTCCTGCACGGCATCCTCTGCGTCCTGCCGATTCCGCAGCAGACCAAACGCCACCTGAAACATGAACCTGGATTGCCGCCCCACCATCTCCTGGAACTGGGCATCACGCCTCTCGGCCTCGCCGCATCGGAGTTCCTCAACCTGGTTCTCCACGTAGGCCGCCAAGGCCTCAACCCGAACACCCATCTCGCCTCTTCCCGCACTGCCTGACTGTTTCGACGTACTATTCCAGTATCTATAAGACCGCCACAATATGGAAACGGTTCACATTTATCCGCGGCCCTTTCCCTCCCACCAGCTATCCTGTTTCTTAGTTCTTTATCCACATACTCTGGAACCCGCTGAATGCATCTTGCAACCCGTCTCACTGCAGCTACGATCGAACTCGCCGTTCTCTCCACAGCACTTACAGCCCAAACCATCCCCCAGCCCGCGCCCGAGATCCCCGTCCGCACCCAGCACGCGATGGTCGTTACCATCCAGCACCACGCCACCGACGCCGGCGTCGAAATCCTCAAAAAAGGCGGCAACGCCGTCGACGCAGCCGTAGCCGTAGGTTTTGCCCTCGCCGTCGTCTATCCCGCCGCCGGCAACATCGGCGGAGGCGGCTTCATGCTTATCCGCGACAAACACGGCAAAGCTCACTTCCTCGACTACCGCGAAAAAGCCCCCGCCGCCGCCACCCGCGACATGTACCTCGACGCCCAGGGCAACGTCATCCCCGGCATGTCCCTCGTCGGCTACAAAGCCAGCGGAGTTCCCGGCTCCGTCGCCGGCCTCACCTACGCGCAGAAACACTTCGGCAAACTCACACTCGCGCAGGACATGGCGCCCGCCATCAAACTCGCCACCGAAGGCTACACTCTCTCCGACGCCGAAGCCCGCGCCCTGCAAAGCAAGAACCTGACTCGCTTCCCCACGTCGGCAAAAATCTTTCAACGCGACGGCGACTTCTACAAGGAGGGCGACACCTTCAAACAGCCCGAGCTAGCGGCCACACTTATCCGCATCGCCAAAGATCCCGACGACTTCTACAAAGGCGCAATGGCCCATCAGATCGCCGACTTCGAAAAAGCCGGCGGAGGCCTCATCAGCGCCGAAGACCTCGCCGCCTACCAGGTCAAAGAGCGCAAGCCCATCCGCGGCAAATACCACGGCTACGATCTCATCACCGCCCCGCCCCCTTCTTCCGGCGGTATCGTCCTCGTCGAAATCCTCAACATCCTCTCCACCTACAATCTGCCGCAAATAGGCCCCGATCGCAGCGCCCCGCAAGTCCACATCATCACCGAAGCCTTCCGCCGCGCCTACATGGATCGCGGCGATTACCTCGGCGATCCCGACTTCAATACTCTTCCCTTGAAGCAAATGGCCAACCCGAAGTATGCCGCTGCGTGGCGCAGCTCCATCGATCCGACCAAACCCACGCCAAGCAAAGACCTCGTCCGCCCCTCCGGCTTCATGCCCCCGCCGCCCCAGTCCAATCCAATAAAAGAATCCACCCAGACCACCCACTACTCCATCGTCGACGCCGACGGCACCGCCGTCTCCACCACCACCACCCTCAACGGAGGCTTCGGGTCTGGGGTTACGGTGGAGGGCCTCGGCTTCCTACTCAACAACGAGATGGACGACTTTACCTCGAAGGTCGGCGTCCCCAACGTCTACGGCCTCATCCAGAGCTCCGCCAACTCCATCGGCCCCGGCAAGCGCCCACTCTCTGCGATGACTCCCACCATCCTCACCACGCCCGGCCACTGGTACAAACGCGGCAAGCTCGCCTACGTCATGGGCACACCCGGCGGCTCCACCATCATGACCACGGTCGCCAACGACATCATCAGCACCGTCGACAACGGCCTCAACATCCAGCAGGCCGCCGACGCCCCGCGCTTCCACCACCAGTACCTGCCCGACCGCATCGACCTCGAGAAAAAATTCCCCGTCCCACCCGCCGATGCCCTCGCCGCTATGGGCTACACCATCAACCGCCTCGCCGTAGCCGACGAACACAACCCCGGCGTCTGGGGCGACAGCGAATTGATCGCCATCGACCCAAAAACCCGAGAACTCCTCGGCGGCCACGACAACCGCAGAGCTTACGGAAAGGCGGCGGGCTATTGAATCACGTGTCTCCTCATGAACTAGCACCGTTCATATTTGGAGCGTGCCACAAGCATTTTTGCTAGTGTCTTTTCCCGTAATCGACCCCTAGGATGGTGTGAGCGGCAGCGCCGAGAGCCCGCGGCTGCCAAGTCTAGTCACGTAACCTCCCACCCACGCGTCATCGGACTAGGAAGGGGAAAATTTATGAAGATGAGACATCTGGCACTCCTGCCGGTGCTTGCCGCGGCCACCTTGCTACCGCCGCTCGCTCAGTCGCAAGTTCCTGTCTTCACCATTACTCCGCCGCCACAAAGCACGGTTAAGTTCAACGTCAAGGCCTCGGTTGCAATAGACGGTACCTTCGATAAGTGGGACGCCACCCTGACCTTCGCATCCACTGATGTCACCACCGGGGTTCTGGACATCAAGATTCAGGCGGCCTCGGTCAATACCGGCAGCGGAATGAAGAACGACAAGCTGAAGGGCAAGGACTTCTTCGATTCCGAACACGACCCCCTAATCACCTTCAAGTCGACGAAGGTCGTGCAGACCGGCCCAACCACCTTTGACATACCGGGCACCTTCACCATCCGCGGAGTCTCCAAACCCGAAACCCTGAACCTGACGGTCTCTGGCGTGGGAACAGGCACAGGCGGCATCAAGGGAACAATGGCCTTCGACCGCAAGGAGTTCGGGATGAATAGCGGTATCCCCTTCATCAAGATCGCCGACCGCGTGGAAGTGACCATCGATCTCCATGGGAAGCGCATCAGCGGCCCCCCGCTCGTATTGAAGCCATAGTGTGGGCCACGCAAGGCGCGAAGATGTGAGAGAAGGCATCGGTGCGCTAACGGGGCTCCACCCGAGCAGTCTGAGCGCGGTAGACTACTTTTGACCGGAAGAGTCAGAGCATGTTGCTCGAACTCGCCAAACCGATCGCATTCTGGCTGGTCGCGAACTATATTAGCTACACGGTTTTCGCGACAATTCTTTGTCAGGGATCCACGTTGTGACCAACGACGAGCGCAATCGACTCGCAAAAGCCTGGATCGCCCTCCAGACAACACCCCAGAACGCCCCCGAATACAACTCTCTCTTCTGGTCCTACAAGCAAAGCTACGACCTCGTCCGCGAAAACCCGATCGAAGCGTGGAACCTCATCCTCACCATCTGGTCTCTCGATCAATCCCCGGCCACGAAGCGAAGCCTCTCCGCCGGCCTCATCGAGGAGCTGCTCTGCTATCACGGTGAATTCATGATTCAGCACATCGAGCGGCAGGCCAAAGCCGATCGATCGTTCGCCGCGCTGCTCGGCGCTGTATGGCAAAACACCATGACCAACGAGGTATGGAATCGTCTGCAGGACGTCTGGATCGCAGCAGATGGCGCACTATTCCTGCACCACGCAAGCACGACGCCACGCGAGAAACTACCCAGAAGCGAGGTCGTCCAGAGCACGTTGCTCGAATTCGCCAAACTCGCAGCTCTACTGCTCTGCATGCTCAGCCTCTACGCGATCTTCCGCACCCTCTTCCTTTCCATCGAAGATCCCCAGCCCATCTATCAGGCGCCCCAGGTCTTTACTCGCCGGGTCCTCAACGCAGCCTTCCTTATCTCTCTCTCCGCTGCCATCTCGTTCCTAGGCGCAATCATCTTCCGCGAAGCTGAACCCGATCCTCACCCATCTCTCGCCTCCACGCTCCCGCTCCAGATCTTCTACTGGGCCACCAGCATCATGGTCACACTCTTCTTCCTCGCCTGGTTCCTCGAAACCCACTACATCTTCACTCCAATCAAACACTGGTAGCCGAGCGGACCGCGAAGCCTACTTCTCGCTCAGTGTCTTATCAATCGCAGCCTGCGCCAGCGGACCCATAATCGCGTACCCCTTCGCATTCGGATGCACTCCATCGAAGCTGATCCCCGGCTTCATCCCGCCATTCTCATCCGCCATCGCCGAGTAGTAATCCAGGTACGTCACCGAGTGGTTCACGCAATAGCCCTGCAACCAGTTGTTGAGCGCCTTGATCTTCCCCGCCGGCGCCAGCCCCTTCCGCCACGGATAATCCGCCGCTGGAGTAATCGATGCCACAATCACCCGAATCCCGTTCGCCTTCGCCAGGTCGATCATCGACCGAAAATTGTCCTCCGTCATCTCCGGCGTCATCGGCCCGGTATTCCCAGCCACATCATTCGTTCCCGCCAGAATCACCACCGCCGCCGGCCGCAGGTTGATCACATCCTGCCGAAACCGCACCACCATCTGCGGCGTCGTCTGTCCGCTGATCCCGCGATTCACATACGGCTTTCCCGGAAAAAACTCCCCCGTATCCGGCCGCCTGCCCCATCCATCTGTAATCGAATCCCCATAAAACACCACCCGCTGCTCACCCTGTCCCACCGGCCCCAGCGCCGCATTGTCAGCCCGGTACCGCCCCAGCTGCGGCCAATCCGCCAGCTTCGCCTCCATCGTCGTAATCTGCTTCGCCGTATCCACCGGAGCCGGCGCAGCCGCAGTGGCTGGTGCCGCCTGCGACCACCCAATTCCGTTCGCCAGAACAGCCGAACCTAGCAAAACCACCAGTACCAAACGCCTCATCCCGTCCCCTCCTCGCAGCCCTCCGATTCTAGCCGACCAGGTGCGGAAACCCTCACTGCAACACCTTGCAGCCTTGACTGCTGTACTTTAATAAGTGATGCAACCCGCCCTCTCCACTCACGTCTTCCTCCAGCAGCGCCTCCACCCCGGCCTGCTCGACGCTCTCCACAAATCCGGCGCCACAAACCATCGAGCTCTTCGCCCTGCGCCACCACTTCGACTACAGCGACCGCTCCGCCGTCCGCGACATCGCCACCTGGTTCCGCTCGACCGGCGTCGCAGCCACACTCCACCAGCCTCTCTATCTCAGTGATCGCGGAAGCGGGCAATGGTCCCGCCACGTCGCCCCGAACATCAATCTCATCGACCCGGACAAATCCCACCGCATCGTCGCCATGGACGAGGTCAAGCGCGCCCTCGAATCCGCCGAGCAAATCCCCATTGACGCCTGCGTCCTCCATCTCGGCCAGAAGGGCGACCCGTGGGACACTCGCGCCCTCGAAAACTCCCTCACCGCCATCGAGCACCTCAAGGCCTTCGCCCACCCCCTCGGCGTCCGCATCCTCATCGAAAATCTTCAAAACGACATCACCAGCCCCGAGCACATCCTCGAAATCCTCCGCGTCGGCCACTTCGACCGCGTCGGCGTCTGCCTCGACATAGGCCACGCCCACCTCTCGAATCCGGAAAACAACCTTGGCATCGACGAAGCCATCGCACTCCTCCGGCCCCGCATCGCGCAACTCCACCTCCACGACAACCAAGGTCAGCACGACAATCACCTCTGGCCGGGCAGCGGCACCATCGACTGGAACAACATCGCCAAACAGGTCGCCACGCTTCCCGCCGATACCCCTGGCGTCCTCGAAATCGCCCACGAGCTCGAAGAGACCCCGGACTCCGTCACGACCAAAGCCACCCAGGCCTTCGATCTTTTCAAGCGAACGACCGAACAACTGGCGTGAAGAAGCTGAATGACCGAAGGCCGAAAGAGTTCACGAGCTGATCCGTAGACTCGTGTATGATCGGTAGGCTCTCCCCTTCCACAAATGAGACTTTGGGCTCTTCAAGAAATTCTGGAGGATAGCACCGTAATGAACGAACCGCGGATGGACCACATCATGAAAGTAGGTCTCGGCTTCTGGGACTCGAAGACCCTACTGAGCGCAGTCGAAATGGAGCTCTTCACCGAGCTCGCCAAACACCCTGAAACGCTGCCCGAACTAAGCGCCCGGCTCCGCCTGCATCCCCGTTCCGCGCACGACTTCCTCGACGCCCTGGTCTCCCTCAACTTCCTCGAGCGCCGCGACGGCGTCTACTACAACACGCCCTCAACCGATCTCTTCCTCGACAAGCGCAAACCCTCCTACATCGGCGGCATGCTCGAGATGGCCAATCACCGGCTCTACTCGTTCTGGGGCAACCTCACCGTGGCCCTCCGCACCGGCGAGCCGCAGAACGAGTCGCGCTCCGGCGGCGAGAATCCCTTCAAACTTCTCTACGCTGACCCCGACAGACTGCGCGGCTTCCTCAAAGCCATGACCGGTGTCAGCCACGGCGCAAACATGGCCATCGCCCAAAAATTCCCCTGGGCCAACTACAAATCCGCAGTCGACGTCGGCACCGCACAAGGCGATCTCATCGCCCAGGTCGCTCTCACCAACCCGCACATCGCCGGCATCGGTTTCGACCTGCCCGAAGTCGGTCCCATCTTCGAGGACTACATTGCCGAGAACGGCCTCTCCGGTCGCGTCAAGTTCCACCCCGGAAGCTTCTTCGACTCCCCAATCCCAAAGGCCGACGTCGTTATGATGGGACACATCCTCCACGACTGGAACCTCGACGACAAGAAGATGCTCATCCGCAAAGCCTACGAAGCGCTCCCCACCGGAGGCGCCCTCGTCGTCTACGAAGCCATCATCGACGACGACCGCTCCAAAAACTCCTTCGGCCTCCTCATGAGCCTCAACATGCTCATCGAAACCCCCGGCGGCTTCGACTACACCGGCGCCGACTGCATGGGCTGGATGAAAGAAGCCGGCTTCCAATCAACCCGCGTCGAGCATCTCGTCGGCCCCGACTCCATGGTCATCGGAATCAAGTAATCCGCAACCGAACGCGACTCCGTCTGGCGACGACTTTCAACGGCGTGGTGCCCAGAAAGCACCGCGCCCTCCGACCACCCATATATCTAGACCTTCCCTCGCATCTTCGCAAACCACCACCGCGATCCCACCAGCAGAAACCGCCAGTCCTTCAGAAACTCAGGCGGCTTCCCCTCAATCGCGTGCCCAATGAACTGCAGCGTCCATCCCACGAGAAACAACGCCACCCCCACCCACAGTGCCGCGCGCCACACAATCCCAGCAACCAGCAACGGCAGCGACACCATGATGATCGGTATCCCAAAAGTATGCGTCAGCCGGTTCAGCGGATGCTGATGGCTCTCCGAGTACTCCGCAATCCAGCTATCCCAACTCCGCCCGCCAAGCATGCCGAGCAATCTACGCCAGTCCCTCAACACCGCGCAACCGCCGCTACGTAGCGAGCCGTCGTTTCCTGAAAATACCATCCACCGCGAACGGTCCCGGTCCACCCAACACCAGTGCTGCGAGACACGCCAGATACAGCAGGTCGCACTCGTACCCCGGCGGCCCGAACTGCGCACCGGCCGCTGTCACCGCCTTCAACTTGATCGAGCTGAAGCCGTAGGGAAGATGCACCGTAAAGATCGCCACCAGCAGCACAACTGCCATTGGCAGACTCGCAGCCGTCACAAACGCGCCCAGCAGGACCGCAAGCCCTCCGAATATCTCCGTAAGAATGGTGACCCACGCCATCAGATGTGGTGCGGGAACCGCCATCGCCTGCAGAATCGCCGCAAACGCTTCCGGGCCCTTGGCCAGCTTCGCGAAACCGTGCTGCATGAACCCATACCCAACAATCAGACGCAGCGGAATCGGTGCCCATCGCGCTAGAGACTCCCGATACTCCTCTGACAACTTCTTCAACTCCATCATCATTACCTCGGCTCGGCAGGACGAAGCCGAGCTTCACGATCCTGCCATTCATTACTGGTTCGATTGACAAGACCGGCATATGGTTACAAGCCATCCGAACTTTGCCTCGCCAAAAAGTCCTTCCCACGCAAAGCGCGTAAACAGCGCGTAAACTGAGATCAGTCCCATGCCTACGACCAACACCGCCCCCATCGCGACCATAGCCTCCCTCTCTGCCTACGAAGGCCAATCCGTCACCCTCCGCGGCTGGCTCTACAACCTCCGCTCCTCGGGCAAACTCCTCTTTCCCACCTTCCGCGACGGCACCGGCACCATCCAGGGCATCGTCCCCAAAGCCGCCGTCCCCGAAGAAGTCTTCAACACCCTCAAAGCACTCACCCTCGAATCCAGCCTCACCGTCACCGGCAAAGTCCGCGCCGACTCCCGCGCTCCCTCCGGCTACGAGCTCGACGTAGAAAACGTCGAAGTCCTCCAGCGCGTCCCCGAAGAAACTCCCTTCCCCATCACCCTCAAAGAGCACGGCGTCGACTTCCTCATGGAGCACCGTCACCTCTGGCTCCGCACCCCGCGCCAGTCCGCCATCCTCCGCGTCCGCGCCACCATCATGCGCGCCGCAGCCGAATACTTCGACAACAACGGCTTCATCCGCACCGACCCACCCATCCTCACTCCCAACGCCTGCGAAGGCACCAGTGAGCTCTTTGAAATGGACTACTTCGACGACGACAAGGCCTACCTCACCCAGTCCGGCCAGCTCTACGTCGAAGCCACAGCCCTCGCTCTCGGCAAGGTCTACAGCTTCGGCCCCACCTTCCGCGCCGAAAAATCCAAAACTCGCCGCCACCTCACCGAGTTCTGGATGGTCGAGCCCGAAGTAGCCTTCCTCCAGCTCGACGGCCTCCTCGACCTCGCCGAAGCCTACATCACCTACATCGTCACCACGGTCCTCGCCCACCACCGCGCCGACCTCAAAGTCATCGGCAAAGACATCACCAAACTAGAAGCCGTCATCGCCCCCGCAACAAACGATGGAAGCGCCACAGAACCGGGTGCCCCATCCTTCGCGCCTTCTGCGAAGGGTGGGGTATCGAGCGAAGCTCGACCGTCCTCCTCCGAGACGCCACAAAAATCGACAGGAGCCGGAGCCCCCATTCGAGCCACGAATGGCGCCGAAGGCGCGTCTGCCGCACGCAGTGCTTTCCCTCGCCTCTCCTACGACGAAGCCCACGCCATGCTCGAAAAGGCCTACGCCGAAGGCAAAATCGAAGCCCCCCACAAATACGGCGACGACTTCGGCTCCCCCGACGAGACCTACATCTCCTCGCAATTCGATAAGCCCGTCATGATCCACCGCTACCCCGCCGCCATCAAGGCCTTCTACATGCAGCCCGACCCGCAAGACCCCACGAAGGCCCTATGCGTCGACGTCCTCGCCCCCGAGGGCTACGGAGAAATCATCGGCGGCTCCCAACGCGTCGACTCCTACGACCTCCTCAAGTCCCGTATCGAAGAACACGGCTTACCCCTCGACGCCTTCCAGTGGTACCTCGACCTGCGCAAATACGGCAGCGTCCCCCACGCCGGCTTCGGCATGGGCATCGAGCGAGTAGTAGCCTGGATCTGCGGCCTAGACCATGTCCGCGAAACCATCCCCTTCGCCCGAACCCTCAACAGAATTTACCCGTGAGTGGGACCTGCTTCTTGACAAAACGGCGTTAACGCTAACTCGCTCAGCTGCGTAACTTATCCGTTGACTCTGCAGAAGGCAATTGCTAAGTTAATTCGCGCACATACATCCGTACGATTGGGCCTTTGATGAAACCTCTGCTCGTTTCCTGCCTTCTGACTGCTCTCGCAATCACGTCCCTCGCCGCCACCCCGCAGTTTTCCCAACGCCAAACGATCACAACCGGTTTTCAACATTTCTACGGTATGGCTGTCGCCGATTTTAACGGGGATGGAAAAGCTGATATAGCCGTGACCGACAACGCCGTCAAGAAGCTCTTCATCTATTTGAACGACGGAAAAGGTTCTTTTGGAACCCCAATTTCGATGGACCTCACTATGGCAGCCGTTGGACCAGGGAGGATTGTCGCTGGTGATTTTAATGAAGATGGCAAACAGGACCTCATCATCGGGACTGTGGGTGGTTTTCAATCAAATCTTGTCCTGATTGGCAACGGCGATGGCACATTCAGCCAGACGCCGGATATTGCAAATTCATTTGGCTTCCTTTCAGCTGTCGCTGTCGATGTCGATGGTGACCACCATCTCGACCTGATCGTCGGTCTTAATCCTGGAGCGGATGTATTCCTTGGCGATGGCCATGGGGGTTTTCGACACGGCTCAGTCAGTGGAAACAACGTGTTCTCGCCAACGACAGGTTTGGCAGTTGGGGACTTCAACAAAGACGGGAAACTCGATTTTGCGGCAGCCTTACCTATCAACGGTGCTGGTGTAAACATTTATCTAGGCAGCGGCGATGGAACATTTACATTGTCGAGCACTATCTCGGGCAATGCATTGGGGTCAAGCACAGTAGGTTCGGTCGCTGTTGCCGACTTTGATGGAGATGGGAATCAGGATCTCCTCATTGGAGTAACTGCTGTTCCCATTGTGATTCCAGGCTCCGGTGACGGCAGCTTCGATGCTTCGAAAAAGTATTTCCTCTTTACGGGCGGCGCTCATAGAACAAACCAGAATCCGTATAACGACCTTATCGCAGTGGCCGATATGGACGGCGATCAAAAGCCGGATGCGGTAATTTCTGACGACAGTGCCGAGACAGTCAACGTGGCTCTCAATGCGACCGTCAATGCCCTGCGCAACCCCAGCACATACACAGGCTCCGGTGTTGACTTCTTTAGTTCAATAGACCAGGGAGTCTCTGTGCTTTCCGTATCCGAGCTCAACGGGGATGGCCTTCCTGACATTGTTGTTGGAAGTAACGTGACTCAGAATATCTCCGTCTTTCTCTCCATCAAACCGAAGGCCGCCGCTACAGCCACCCTCACTTCAAGTGCAAATCCGCAGTTCGTCGGTTCCACCGTAACATTGACCGCAAAGGTTGCTGGCACCAGCAACATCATACCTACCGGCACCGTAACGTTGTTCGACGGAACAACTCCTATCGGCCAGCTGACGCTCGACGGCAACGCGCAGACTACCTTTCCGCTGTCCCTTCTCTCGGTGGGCCAGCACTCGCTCACCGCCGTTTACTCCGGCGACAACAGCTTTCTTCCCGCAACTAGCTCTGCCCTCACTCAATCCATCGCGGACTTCCAGATCGCTCTGCCCACGCCATCGCAGACCGTCACCGCAGGCGGCACAGCAAGCTACAGCCTCAACATCACGCCCGCGGGCGGACTCACCGGCTCCATCTCTATCACCTGCTCGCAACTTCCGTCGCTTGCCACCTGCGATCCTGTGAGCGTCCCCGTCACCGGCCAGCTTGCTACTGGTACGCTCGCCGTCCACACCACCGCTCCCGTCACCTCACACAGCCGGTCTTCGATTCGCACTGCGAGCCTTAGTCTGTTTGCGATTGCGTTCACGGCATTAATCCCTCTGCGGCGGCGCAGACCAGTTCAACTGCTTATAGCTGCCGTTGTCATGATCCTCGCCGGCTCTGTCGTCGGATGCAGTGGCGCAAGTACAAACAGCACAAACAGCACAACAACACCCGGAACTCCTTCGGGCACGACCCAGTTCACCATCACCTCATCCGTCACCGTCGGCGGACAAACCCTCACCCGAACCAGCTCGGCAACCCTCGTCGTCCAGTAGTGGGGGGTGGCCCACAACTAGAAACCTGGGTGCCCAACTTCTCAGCCGCTGTTATTCTTAGATTGGAACCGCCATTATCACCCTCAATTGTTACAGCCGCGAACCCTGCCTTCCGCTGAATCTCGACAGTTGAAAATAAATTTCCGTCGAAGAACCGTCAAAAACAAAGGCAAAATCGCCTGTCAAGCCCCAAGCCTACCCAACTCCATCAATCAAAACCACTTAGGCGTGGCATTTAATTACCTTGAATCCTCTATACTTAAAACAGTAGAGAAAACGAGCCAAGAGCCCCTGAGGAACCTCCCTCCGGGGCTTTACTTATTTGAAATGAATACTTTACTAACATCGCCGACACCAAAACCCAGCAAAATCAAGACGTTGCCAATGACCCAAAACCCAAAGTCCAGTCCTAACTCAAATAGAATGAGACTTTGCGCACATTTCGCCAGGGGTGGGCCTCTACGCCACTCGCGAACCCGCAGCTCTAAGCCGAACATCAAAATGAAAATCGGAGACACGCCATGAACGAACTAACCCAGGCCCTGATCGCCGAGAGCTACGCCGCCGCACCCTCCCACATCCTCGAGGGCCTAACCGACGACCTCGTTCACCGCGAACTCCCCAACGTCCCCCACACCATCTACGGCGAACTCTGGCACGTCGCCTTCTGGCAGAGGATCACCCTCCACTGGATCGCCGGTATCGAGACTCCCTATCCCGCCAAGGCCTCCGACGGCTTCCCCCAAAAGCTCTCGACCGAACCTGCGCAAGAACCATGGGAACAACTCCGCCACCGCTTTCTCCACGGATGCGAACATGCCGCCGCAGCCGCACAGGACACCGCCCGCCTCGACCAATCCATCCGCTGCCCATCGCGCCCCGGCGCTCCCACCCGCACCATGACCGTAGCCGAGCAGCTCATCTCACTCGCCGCCCACAACGCCTACCACCTGGGCCGCATCGTCCTTCTTCGCCAGCTTCTGCAAGCCTGGCCCCCACCATCAGGCGGCTTCACCTGGTAGAGGCAAACCACTCCCGCGAACTTTCGGCAACACCTAACCGTAATCACCGTTCAGTGTCTAATCTGTAGAATTGCGCCACCCGCTTCGAAATCTGATTCAACCTGTACCCGGAGAGATCGTCTATGAAACGCACCCTGTTATGGATGCTGGGAATCGTTCTCCTGTTAGGAACGCCGGTAACTTCGCTATACGCACAAGACAAAGACATCACCGGCAATTGGCAGGGAACCCTTCAAGCTGGTAAAGGCCTGCGGATTGTCATGAAGATCACCAAGGATGACGGAAAGTTGAAGGGCGTGTCCTACAGCATCGATCAGGGCGGACAGCCGATTCCCATTACTTCGATTACGGTGCAGGGAACCTCGGTCAACTTTGAGATTAAATCGCTCGAAGTGACCTATGTCGGAACGTTGAGCCCTGACGGCAATGCGATCTCGGGCAATCAGACCCAGGGCGGTCAAACCCACGTCATGAACTTTGATCACGTCACCCCCGAAAACACCTGGCCCATCCCCGAGCCTCCTAAATCGATGCCGGCCGATGCCGTACCTAAATTCGACGTCGTCACCGTCAAGCCTTCTGATCCCAACCGCCCGGGCAAGGGCTTCACTGTCCGCGGACGTCACGTCATGACGTTCAACACCAACCTCGACGATCTCCTCAGTTTTGCTTACAGCCTCCATGCCAAACAAATCATCGATGCGCCCCCATGGTTCGCCACCGACAAATTTGACATCGATGGCGTTCCCGATGTCGATGGCCGGCCCAGCGCCCAGCAAATGAGGATGCTGATTCAATCCGCCCTCACCGACCGATTCAAACTCACCTTCCATCACGACAAGAAAGAACTCTCCGTCTACGCGCTCGAAATTGCCAAAGGCGGCCCCAAACTAACCGAGACCATCTCTCAGCCGAGCGGTCCCAGAAACTTCCTCTTCCGAAATCTCGGCAACCTGACCGTGACCAACTCGACCATGCAGGACTTCTGCAACGGCATGCAGGGCGCAGTCATGGACAAGCCCGTCGTCGACCACACCGGCCTCACCGCCCGTTACGACTTCAACCTCAAGTGGACCCCCGACGAATCGCAATTCGAAGCCATGGGCGGCTTCAAACCCCCGGCGACCGAAGATCCCAATGCCCCGCCAGCACTCTCCACAGCAATGCAGGAGGAGCTCGGCCTGAAGTTCGAAGCCGTGAAGGCTCCCGCCGAAGTCTTCGTCATCGATCACGTCGAGAAGCCTTCAGCAAATTAGAAGTGTCCCAACGCCGATGCCACCTTCGTTCGCGAAGGTGGGCATTCGCATCACGCGCCAACGCAAGGGCTCCGATTCTCACAAATCAGAGACCTGGACAATCTGCTCAACCAAAATGGCGCCATCAAATGGCTCTGCGACACAAGCAGATATCGCCTCGGAAAACTCCTCCGCTAAAGCTCGGCCATCGCAATCGAAATCGCTGGTTGCTTCAAGTTGGAGAGCGTCCTCTCTCCACCGGCAAATTGCATTTTCATAGCAGGAGCAAAACCTGAACTCTTCGGTGATGTTGGTTGCAACCCTGGGGCCGAGTTCTTTTGGAATGCCCCTGCAAACAAGTTTGATGGTAAACATTTGCATCCCTCGAAAATTCGCGTTCAGAACGCGCACAATCAGTTGGTCTCTTCTTTGCCCTTTGCTGTCTCTCCCATCTACATCAAAAAATGTGGCCGCCTCCGAAGAGGCGGCAAAAAGATGCAAGGGGAATTTTCTTCTCTACGAACGGAGAAGAAACTTACGGCGCACCACTCCTGCGAAACCCAAAAGGCCGCTGCCAAGCAACACGAATCTGCCGGGCTCAGGAGTCTTTGCGGCGGGGGCTTTGATGCTTGCGTACGCATCCTGTCTTACTGTTCCTAGACTGTCGTTTATTACCCCACTCACCATCGGCTTAGCATGCAATAGCGGTGCAGCTGTCAAAAACAAAGCTGCACCTGCAAACTTTAAAAAACACTTCATCGCATCTCCATTTATGGATTCAATTTCCTGAATGCCTGCGTCTTGGAAATGACTGCAGGCAGCGACACGGGCCCAAGGGATGGTACTGATCGCACCTTGTTGATATCTCAGATATCAATAAAGCTTATGAGAGCACCTTTCGCGACCGCGGTCTAGCCCATCAGAGCCGACTGACAATCTTTTTACATTCGTTTGTGAGTTCGATTTCCGCAGCAGCACCGAAAACTGCGAATCAAGTACTTAGTCGATTCCAATCAACCATGGCCCAGCTTCGAGTATCAGATTCTCGATGACGCAATACACCCGACGGCACCGCATCCGCTGCTGCAGTGCTCAGAGCCGCGCCAGCGTCGCCTTATCCGTCTTCCCGCCAAAGTATTTCTTCAGCGCGTTATGAAACACGTTCTCTGAAGAACCCTCCACCTCTGCAAAAAGCGTCATGCTCGAGTGGAACTTCAAATCATCCGGATAACCAAAGATCTCCTCCACCGTCCGACCATCCACACCCACAACAATCCCCGCACACTCCCGCAGCCTCGCACCCAACACAGCATGATCCAAATAGGCTCGCGCCTCCTCACGGCCGGAGATTGCATACCGCATCGCCATCTCGCTACTCCCCAGCCCTCGAATCTGTGGAAACACGAACCACATCCAGTGGCTCCGCTTTCTTCCCGCCCGCAATTCAGCGCAGGCCTGCTCATACACTCCAGCCTGCGCCTCTACAAACCGCCGCAGATCAAACCGGTCCTCCACTGTCGCGCCCATGCCACCATTTTCTCACCGGCTCGAAAACACAAACTCATTCCCGTCCGGGTCCTTGAATTTAGCCATCGTCCCCCAGACCTCTTTCCTTGGCTCAGCCGATAGCTCTACGCCTTTCTTCTTCATCTGCTCCGCCGTAGCAAACACGTCATCGGTCCAGAACGTCATCGCCTGAAACCCGCCAATCCGGCTCTCATGACCATCCGGCGTAAACAGCGCCAGGTTCGTATCCGCGCCGGGAATCATCAGCTCAATCCACCTCTGCCCCGGGCCAAACTCTTGGTCAGTCGCCACCTTGAACCCCAACTTCTCCGTATAGAACTTCAGTGAAACGTCCTGGTTCTTCACCGGAATACTCACGATCTTCACGCCTCGAATCATCTTTCCCTCCAGGTGCCTCGGCAAATAGACCCTAAGCACAAAACGACAATATCTCCCACGCCTCACGACTGCAATCTGGTAGTAATTGCTATATCATCCATCGGTATAGCCATGTTCAAGCTCGACCCCTACGTCACCGACGTCCTCCTGCGCGACCTCGTCGGCCATGACCGCCGCCCAGCCAGCTTCCTCGTCTATATCTGGTTCACCGCCGAGCAGCAGCGACGCGTCTCCGCCGTCACCATCAGCTATCAGGAACTCGCCGAATCCATCGGCATCTCCAAAAGCTCCGCGCAATCAGCCGTAGGCTGGCTCATTCGACGCAAACTCCTAGCGGTCACCAAAACTTCGGTGACCGCCACACCCGCCTACAAAGTCCTCACTCCGTGGAGAAGCCGGACCACCCGCACCAGCTAAGGCATTACCCGTCGGACGCATTTATCTGAATCGCGTCTCAACCACCACACAGCGACATTACTTCTCGCTGCTAGGCGGCACCAGACCCTTCAACCGCAGATACATCGCCAGCGTCGAGTACTGTTCATTGTCATGCGAAACCGTTCCCCACATCAGTCCCGCGCGCGACCGCTTTCCCTGGCCGACCGTGAATATCTCGGTAAAGTTCGCATCGGTCGTCGCCGCAAATGCCTTGTCGCACTCCGCGAACGAAGCCTTCAGGCCCGCAATAATCGCATCCTTGTCCGCAGTATCCGAAGGAGGCTTCGGCATATCAGCAGGAGCCACATGGTTAGCCGTGGCGCAGCTTCGCGTCTGCGCCTCGGTCACATGATTCACCACCCGCGCAAACGTCCGTACCTCGGGCGTCGGTTTGTACTGGTACTGGTCCGCCGGCATCTTCTCCGCCGCCTTCAGAATGTTGTTCATCTGTCCCGCATAGGCACGCTGCACCTCAGCCGCTGGACCAGTCGCCATCGGAGCTCCGTTCGCAGGCGCCTGCCCCATCGGCATTGACATGGGAGCCTGCCCAAACGCCATACATGAAATCGTTAACATCGCCACTGCACTCATCGAACACACTCGCCGCATCGCACTCTCCTTGAAAATCTTCGCCAGCACATCCTCACCAGCCTACCCGCCCCGCCCTCCCGCAACAAGCCTTTTCGCCGTCATTCTTTCGAATCTGCAGCCCAGTAGCTCGTCCTCGCCGACACGACCATCTCCGGATGCTTCGGCAATGAAACCTTGATCGTATGCGGCCCAGGCTCAGTCGAAGTCGGAGTAAAGCTGAGTAGGTAGCTGTTGCGGATGTGATTGTTCAAAACGCTAATATCGTTCTCCAATTCACTGCGGCCATCGAAGCTCATCGACTCCCCACCCGAAAGATCGGCCACCTCCGCCGACAGATTTTTCTGCATCGCTCCAAAAATCAATCTCAAAGGCGCATCAAGCTTGAAATATCCCTGAAAAGGCCTCGCTGGATCGTTGTAAGCCTTGAGCGAACCATCGGAAGGAACTAGCGAGATCGGGGGATTCACGTGCGGCTCCTTCAAAGCCAGCTTCGCCTCCGTCTTCTCCGCGGAAAAAGTAACGCTGTAAACCGCGGTATTCGTCTCGCCCAAACCCCGCACGATCTCCTTCATCGGCGTCTTGCTGCCATTGTCCCGCTCCTGGCTGATCAGCAAAATTGCCCTGCGATTTCCTGTCGGCTCTTTCTTCAGCAGGTCAAGAGCGAACGTAATCCCATCGAAGATCGCGGCTCCACTGTCCCCCTGGTCCGGCTTCTCGATCGCCTCCTTCCACTGCGCAACATCCGACGTAAACGGAGACGCCGCCTCTGGTCGGCTATCGAAATTGACAATCGACACTCGGTTAGGCGCTCCACCAAGCAGCGAAGCGAGCATCGTCTCGAGGTTCGCGTAACTCCCAAACTGCCCGTGCGCGACTCCGCCCGTCTGCATTAGCACCACCAGCGACAGCGGCCGCTTCGTCTCCTCCTCCAGCGTCACCTTTTGCGGAACGCCATTGTCCGCAAGAAGAAAATCCTCCGCCGTCAGCGAAAACGCCGTCTCTTTCCCGGCAGTCTGCACCATCGTCGGCACAACGACCAGCGTTGTCGTCGTATGCAGTGTCGTCTGCGCCAACGCTGCGCCGGCAAGCGCCGCGGCCAGGACGCCGAATTGAAGTGCAGCTTTCATCCAGGTTCTAAGGTTAGACGAGTTCCGCTACCTCTTGGCCGCGGGAGCACACCCATCAAAAATAACCTTGACCTGGGCGTCAGTCATGCAGAAACTCACAATGAATCCACATCTCTTCGCGATGGTCAGGAATGAGGCTCCTTTGAAGTCATCTTCGCGGCATAAGCTCACCGGCCTTCTCCTTTGCATCTGTCTTCTCCTGCTTACAAAACTCGCTCAAGCCGATAGCCTCCACGGCTGCGTCTCCCCCGGCTCAAATTCAATCATTCTCCTCAATGAAGGCGATCGGCAGGCTTACGACCTCATCGGAGACACGGCCACCATTAAGGTCGGCGAGCGCGTCAAAGTATCCGGCAAAAAGAAAAAGGACACCTCCGGCAAGCGATATTTTCTCGTGGGAAAACTATCAAAGAACTACGGTGCCTGTAAGGTTTCACCCACCGCTCCCTGACAACGCTCATTCAATCGGTCAACCCTCTCCGCGAACCCGCTGCACCGTCTTCGCCCCGATGCCGATACCTCCCGGCTGAGTGGCGTTATTCCCGTAATCTGCCAATGAACTATCCTGTTAAAGACAAACCCACGAAGCCAAAGCACGCCTCGTAACAAGGAATCAGCACACAATGCCATTGAACTGCGGAATCGTTGGCCTCCCCAACGTCGGAAAATCTACGATCTTCAACGCCCTCACCTCGGCCAAAGCGCAAGCCGCCAACTATCCCTTCTGCACCATCGACCCCAACACCGGCGTCGTCACCGTGCCCGACGAGCGTCTCGCCAAAATCTCCGAGCTCATCCAGCCCAAATCCCTCGTCCCCACGACCATGGAGTTCATCGACATCGCCGGCCTCGTCGAAGGCGCCTCCAAGGGCGAAGGCCTCGGCAATCAGTTCCTCGGCCACATCCGCGCCACCGACGCCGTCTGCCACGTCGTCCGCTGCTTCGACGACCCCGAAGTCGTCCACGTCGCCGGCGGCGTCAACCCCCTCCACGACATCGACATCATCAACACCGAACTCCTCCTCGCCGACCTCGACACCGTAGAAAAGCGCTACACCAAAGTCGAGAAGCTCAACAAGCCCGCCAACGCCGACCACAAAATCAAGGCCGAGTTCGCCGCCATATCCAAGCTCAAGGAAGCCCTCGAAGCCGGCAAGCCCGCCCGCACCGTCGATCTGACCGACGAAGAAAAGCCCTACATCCGCGAGCTCTTCCTCATCACCGCCAAGCCTCAGCTCTACGTCGCCAACGTCGACGAATCCGGCCTCACCACCGGCAATCCCTACACCGAAGCAGTAGAAAAGCGCGCCGCCGAAGAGGGAAGTCAGGTCGTTCGCATCTGCGGGGCACTCGAGGCCGAAATCGCCCAGCTCGAACCCGCCGAGCGCACCGAATTCCTCGAGTCCGTCGGCCTGAAAGAACCCGGCCTCAACCGCCTCATCCACTCCGCCTACGCCCTGCTCGATCTCATCACCTACTTCACCGCCGGCGTGCAGGAAGTCCGCGCCTGGACCATCCGCCGCGGCACCAAAGCCCCAGGCGCCGCCGGCGTCATCCACTCCGACTTCGAAAAAGGCTTCATCAAAGCCGACTGCTACGCCTCCGCCGACCTCTTCAAATACGGCAGCGAGCAAGCCGTCAAAGAAGCCGGCCTCCTCCGCTCCGAAGGCAAAGAGTACGTCGTCAAAGACGGCGACATCCTCTTCTTCAAATTCAACGTCTAGTCCTCGTCGCAGTATAGTTGCCTGGGTGCCCCATCCTTTGCAGTCTCATCGCAAAGGGTGGATGCATAAAGCTCAGCCAGCCACCTCTTCCGGTAGCATGATGCGCATGAGCCTACCGTCCCTCACGCGTCGTGAATTTTTGCAGTCCACCACCGTCGCCGGAGCAGCCGTAGCATTTGCCCCAGCTCACCTCTGGGCGCAGGCCCCGACAACCGCTGAGCCCATCCCCGCCTGGGCATCCAAACCTCAACGATGGGCGCAACTCACCCTCGTCGAAGACGACCCCGCCCACTTCGACCCTGCCTTCTGGTTCGACTACTTCCAACGCACCCGCTCCGACGGCGTCTGTCTCAGCGGTGGAGGCTGCGTCGCCTTCTACCCGACCGACATCCCCTTTCACCATCGCAGCCAATGGCTCAACAACCGCGACGTCCTCGGCGAACTCGTCACCGGCTGCCGCAAGCAAAACATGTCCGTGCTCATCCGCACCGACCCCCACGCCACCTACGACGACGCCAAAGCCGCCCACCCCGACTGGATCGCCGTCGACGCACAAGGCAATCCCCGCCGCCATTGGTCCTCGCCCGAGATGTGGGTCACCTGCGCCCTCGGCCCCTACAACTTCGAATTCATGACCTCCGTGCACAAAGAGATCATGTCGCGTTACAAACCCGACGGCCTGTTCTTCAATCGCTGGGACGGCTCAGGCGACTGCTACTGCACACACTGCCGTGAAAACTTCAAAGCCGCCACCGGCCTCGATCTCCCTCGGACCACCAACCCGCAAGACCCCGCCCGCAAGGCCTACATCCAGTGGCGCTCGCAGCGTCTCATCAGCCTAATCGATCTCTGGAACACAGAGATCCGCAAAATTAATCCCGAAGCCAGCTCCATCCCGAACAACGGCAGCGGCACACACAATCCGCTCGACACCATCGCGATCAGCCAACGCACTCCCATGCTCGTCGCCGACCGCCAGGCTCGCCGCGGCCTCGCCGCTCCATGGCTCATGGGCAAAACCGCAAAGGAATATCGCGCCACCATGGGCAACAAACCCGTCATCGGCCTCTTCGGAGTCGGCGTCGAAGAGCCCTACCGCTGGAAAGACAGCGTCAACGCCAACGCCGAGATCCGCATCTGGGTCCTCGACTCCCTCGCCAACGGCATGCGTCCCTGGTTCAGCAAATTCTCCGCCACGCTCCACGACGAGCGCTGGCTCAACGGGGTCGAGGAAATCTATCTCTGGACCCAGAAAAATCAGCACTACCTCACCCACCAGCAACCGCTCGCTCGCGTCGCCCTCGTCTACTCCCAGCAAACCGCCCTGTACTACGGCGGCGACCGCGCCCAGACCAAAGTCGAAGACCACTCCCTCGGCTGGTATCAGGCCCTCATCGAATCCCGCATCCCCTTCGAGATGGTGCACGACCACAACCTCGACGCCGCACACCTCGCCCCCTACAAGACTCTCATCCTCCCCAACATCGCCGCGCTCAGCGACGCGCAGTGCGACCAGCTCCGCGCCTTCGTCAAAAACGGCGGCAGCCTCATCGCCACTCACGAGACCAGCCTCTACAACGAGCTAGGCGCCCCACGCAAAAACTTCGCCCTCGCCGATCTCTTCGCCGTCGACTTCACCGGCAACCGCCCCGTCCCTCAGAATCCGCCCCCCATGCTCAACTCCTACATCCGCCTCGAGCACCAGACCCTCCCCCATCACATCATCTTCTCCGGCCTCGAAGACGCACCCCGCGTCATCAACGCCGTCTCGTGCCTTGAAGTCACGCCAAGCCAGCCCTTCCCCGAAACCCCGCTCACACTCATCCCCAGCTATCCCGACCTCCCCATGGAAAAGGTCTATCCTCGCACCCTGAAGACCGACATCTCCTGCCTCTACCTCCGCCAACCCGCCGGCCGCGTCGCTTACTTTCCCTCAGACATCGACCGCACTTTCTGGGAGGTCCTCTGCGCCGACCATCTCAAGCTTCTCCGCAATACGCTTGAATGGGCCAACAACGAACCTCCCGACGTCGAAGTCCTTGGCCCCGGCCTCCTCGACGTCACCGTCTGGCGCAACCCCGGCTCCATCACCATCCATCTCGTCAACCTCACCAACCCCATGACGATGAAGGGCCCATACCGCGACTTCTTCCCCATCGGCGCACAGACACTCAAGCTCCGCCTCCCCGAAAACGTCCACCCAAAACAGGCTCGCCTCCTCGTCGCCGAAAAAAGTATCGTCGTCGACCGCTCAGGCGCAGTCCTCACGCTCACCGTGCCGTCGATCCTCGATCACGAGGTCGTAGCCATCGACATCTGACGCCGCAAAAAACTACGGCCGACGAATCGGCCGTAGTGTAGCGCTCTTAAATCGCAGTTCTTACTTCGGAGCCGGAGCAGATTGACGACCACCACCCCCGCCGGCCGGCCCGCTGGCAGACGGAGCACCCGCCGACATCCCACCGCCCGCTGACCCACCACCGCCACTGCGAGACGATGGCTGCGCTCCCGACGAAGCTCCCTGCGCTCCTCCAAACCCGCCACTCTGATGCGCTCCGGAAGAAGCAGCACCACCTTGATTCCCGCGCCATGCTCCCTGTTGCCCATCGCCAGGCGAAGCCTGCCGCAGCGTCGCTGGCCCCCGGTTATGGTTGTTCGCGCCGGATGGGTCCGTCGATCCCGGTGCAGAGGCATACACCGGCATGCTCGCCGAGCCATGCCGTCCCACATCGTTATTCACATGATTCAAATTTCCCAGCGATCCCCTCGGCACACCCAGCCCCGCCGAGTCCTTCTGAAACACGAAGTTCCCATCCCTGTCCGGTTGCGAAACGACAATCGGCCTTTGGTTCTGGAGCACCAGCGACTGTCGCGTCGCTCCTGCCGTCGGCGCCTGTGGCATGTCCGCCGACCGCAATGGCGAGTGCATCGAACCCCTCGTCGGTCCGTTCGTCGGTACCGTTCCCCCCGCCATCGTTCCCGTAGGCGACATCCCCCTCGAAGGTGACATCCCCGTCATCGCCACATTATTCAGCCCATTAAACGTACTGCCCGGCTGCCATCCCCATCCGTACCCCGGCACGAACGACCACGAGCCCGAGTGATACGGCAGCCATCCCCATGGATACGGCGACACCCATGAGTAGCCGGCCCCCGGATAAAAGGCCCACAATCCATTGGCGTACGGACTCCATCCCGCACCCACAAAATACGGCTGCCAGAACGAACCGTAGCCGGGAGCATTGATGAAGCTCCCGTAGTAGTTCAGGTCGCTTAGCCCAAACGCATTTCCTCCAGCCACAGCAGCATTCGCCGCTGCATACCGCTGATGGTACTCAATCGACTCCTTGTCCCACGCATCGTAAGGCTCGCCCTGCACCTTCTTCGCGATCGTCGCCTCGGCTCCATTCAACGTCAGCGACTGCTTCTTACCCACCACCGTCGTCTCCCCGCCGTGCTTCACCTCAACGCTGCCGCCGTTGAATACCGACACCACCGTGCGCGACTCATTCACCTGCAGCCGAAGATGTGTCGAAGGCGCAACCGTCATCTTCGTGTCTCCCACAACCAGCAGAAACTCGTTGCCCTTCGTGCTCTCCGTGTTCACATACACGGTCCCCTTCACCACCGTCATCGTCGAAGCCTTCGCCCCCGAGCTCCGCAACGCCAGCAGCGAAAAGTCCACCTGCGAGTCCGGCGCAAGCCGCAGTGTGCTGTTGTCCTCAAACTCCACCTCGGCGTACCCGTCCTCGGTCTTCAGCTTCTCGCCCTCGACGATCGGCATGTTCTGCATCGTCTGCTCAAAGCCCAGACCCGTCTTGCGATCCAGCGCTAGCGTGCCCTTGATATCGCTCAGTCGCACTATCCGTACATGCGAATCGCCCGGCATCGCGCCGTTGTCCACAGGCGTCGCCGCCGTCGTCGCAGCAGCCGGCTCAGGAGCCGTCGTCGCACCCTGCTCCTGTGCGTACGCCAACCCGCTCAACATCCCCAACGCAGACACCAGAACTGTCATTCGTAAAGTCGTCTTCATCGCTGCCTCCTGGCCATCACAAGCCCGCCGGCAAACTCACGGACGGGCAAAGTATACGCCCAGCCCGAATCCCCTGAACATCCCCGCCAACGCTTTCTTCCGCCTATTTTCACGCAATAGCCGCGCCCTGTGTGCAAACCCCTGCAAATTCCGCGATTCATAACTCGCCCATCGACTGCGGAACTCCCGCTACGGCCGCTCTCCCGCTTCATAAATATGATGTCGCCGCGTCTTCCGGTACACCCGCATAATCGGCATCCGCTCAACCACATCCGAGTGCTCCGGCCACAGCATCACCACAATCACATGCCGAGGATGCTTCTCCAGCGACCGCTCCAGGTTCTCGAGCATCCGCTCCATCACCTCTTCTCCAAACGGGTTGAACAGATAGATCACCAGATTGTCATTCGGAAACTCAAACTCCCTCGCATCCGCATGCACCGGCTCAATATCCGCACATCGCCGCTTCGGAAACTTGTACCGTCTCAGATTGGCCACCGCGTCGTCATGTAGAGCATTCGAAAACTCCACCCCCATCACCTTGCGAAAGGGATACTCCGCCGCCACAAACAGCACCCGGCCCTTCCCCGACCCCACATCAATAAACGTGTACTTGGAATAGTCCCCGCCGCCGGCATTTTGAGCGCCCCCAAGCGGAAGATCCCGCAGCGCCGCATGAGCATTCGCCACCCGCACCGGCCCATACATATGGCTGTCCCGAATCTCGCCAACAATCTGACCTGCTGCCCGGGGACGTTGCACCAGCCCCGACGTCTGAACATGCCGCGACGTATCGAACCACCAATCCTCACACGCCCGCACCCGCTCCTTCACACCACTCTTCAATGAATCAAGCGCCATCGAACAAATCCCTCACAGACCACCGATCTATTGTCGATTACCTTGTGCTTCTTCCCAAGGCCAGGCAATTCGCGCCTTTGCTTCTAGGTAGGCCAAGGCTTCAGCCTTGGCACTCTCACCATACAACAAAGACGGGGCTTCAACCCCTGGGGTATGGCTCCTTGTCCCACTGCAATCCGCCACAGTCTGCTAGTGCCATTGAAAGATTTCAGGAACCTTCCGTCCGTCTCTCCGTAAAAAGCCACATGAGACGAGACCCGGCAGGTTCTTCTTGGATACGTGTGTCGATTCCGATTGGGGTTGCGCTCTTCGTTTTCGCCCTGGCGGTTTCGGCCTTCTTTGTTCCACAACTCCGCCTCTTGCACGTGCTCCAGGCGATGATTTATATGGCTGTCCTCGTGCTGACTCGACGAAACAGTCCGTGGGGGTTTGGCATTGGGGTCATCATACCAACGGCGTGGAACTGCCTCAATCTGTTCGTGACTCATCTCTTCCAGGCAGGGGCGAGACAGTTTTGGTCTCTTCTGCACACGGGCCATGTGAGCCGACCGGAGACGATGATGGTGACGGTCGGGGTCGTGGCCCACTTTCTGCTCATCATCGCTTGCATTGCCGGGTTCATTCAGCAGCGGCCTCGCAGAAAGGACTGGGGCCAGTTCTTTGCAGGGGGTTTTCTGGCTATGGCCTACTTTGCCCTGATTATCGCCATCGCGCGTCCGCGGTAGCTTTCATCATGCAGGGCCGTACTCAAAAGGCTCTCGCTCTTCTTTGGTTTTGACTTCTCCGCATTCCAAAAATGGGAATCCCTCAAAAATAGATTCAGAAAAGGTGGCGTATTTTTCGACTCCAAAAGACACCACACAACACACCACGATCCACCACGCCGGGTGCCCCATTTTCGCGACGGTTTCATCGTCGCTAAGGTGGGCCATTTTCGTGGTAACGAAAATCCAGATACCTAACTAGCCCATGCCGCTGGGATCAAACCCGCTCCTTCACACCACTCTTCAACGAATCAAGCGCCATAAAAATCCCTCACACCACGCCAAACTTTTTGGACCTGATCTCGCTTGCAGTTTCCGATCATGAGAATCCACGCCGACTCGCAGAGCGGATTGCAAGCCTATCAATCGTCGGCTAGAAGATGAATGATTGGGCAAGGCGCGCCTGTGGACGACGCATCGCAAGCGCGCACGAGACGTGCAAGTGATTTTTTCATCTTCAAGAGGTCCGCGATTTTCTGCTCAATCAACTCCAGTTTGTTAGCTGCGATCCCGCGTGTTTCCAAACAGGCTTTTCTTTCATCCAGGGCAAGAAGACCAAGAATCTCGTCCAGCGTGAATCCCAGGCTTTGCGCTCTCTTGATGAAGCGGACTCGCTTCACCGAGTCGGACGAGTACCGCCGAAAGCCTCCGGTCGGCTTCGGGGGCTCCTCCAGTAAACCGCGCCGCTGATAGTAGCGGATTGTTTCAACGTTGACCCCACCACGTTCCGCGAGTTTGCCTATGGTCAGCGTGTCGTTCATGCGTCCTCCCTTGACTCCGTACTATGGTACGGAGATTAGAGTGGGATGTGAAAGAGTTTGCCGGAAATGCGATCTGCACTGAACTCGAAGATGGCTCTCGCAGGCGGAGTGCTGGCCGGAATTGGGGCGTCCGCATGTTGCGTAGGCCCGCTCCTGCTTTTGAGCATGGGAATCGGCGGTGCCTGGATCTCCCATTTGACTGCCCTTGAACCCTACCGGCCTGTCTTCATCGTGCTGACAGTGCTGTTTCTCGGATTCGCATTTTGGAAGCTGTACCTGGTGCCTCAGAGCTGCGTTCCGGACGCTGACTGTGTTGCGGACCGCACTCGAAACGTACAGCGAATTTTGTTTTGGATACTTGTGCCGGTTTCGCTTGGCCTCGTTGCCAGTCCCTGGATTTTGCCGATCTTCTATCGCTGAAGGAGTCTGTAATGCGTAAAATGCTTGCTTCCTTATTCATCTGTCTTTCGGTGTCCGCGTTTGCCGCGGCCCCTCAGACCGCAGTTTTGGATGTTCAGAATATGACCTGCTCAATGTGCTCGATTACTATTCACAAAGCGCTGGAGAAGGTGCCCGGAGTCATCGACGCAAAAGTGGACTACGACCACAAGACTGCGACGGTGAAGTACGATGCGGACAAGACAAATCCGTCCGCACTCGTCAAAGCGACAACGAACGCCGGCTTTCCTTCAACACTGCACAGCGGAGCACAGAAGCAGTGACTCCGACGGTGATTCTTGAATCCACGCTGACCTGTCCACAGTGCGGTCACATCACATCGGAAGAGATGCCTCTGGACTCCTGCCGCTTCTTCCACGAATGTTCTCAATGTCACACTCTGATGCGGCCAAAAGCGGGAGATTGCTGTGTCTTCTGTTCCTACGGCTCGGTAAAGTGTCCGCCTGTGCAGTTGCAAGGCCGTTGCTGTAATGGTTGAACTCCATTATTGATTGGCTATGCTTGTCTCGGGCGGGTGGCCCAAGTCTAACTAAGCCTCTAAACCGGGTGCCCCATCTTCGCGACGGGCACAGAAACACGGAACCTCATTCCCAAAATGGGAATCCCGCAAAAATAAATCCAAAAAATGTGGCGTGTTTTTCTACCCCGAAAAACACCACGCAAAACACCACGATCCACCACGCAATTCACCACAACTTCACCACCATTTCCCACCACAAAACACACCAAAATCCGCAAAACCCCCTGTAAAAACCACCTCGATACCCCTCCCAACTTTTTTCCTCGCCCAAACCGCAAACTAGTAGAAACTTGTAGCTATCCATGACAAAGAAACCCGGAAAAAAGAAATTACGCGTAGGCATCCTCTTCGGCGGCCGCTCCGGCGAGCACGAGGTCTCCCTCCTCTCCGCCGCCTCCATCCTCAACGCCATCGACCGCACAAAATACGAAGTAATCCCCATCGGCATCACCAAACAAGGCCAATGGCTCGCCTCCACCGAAGCCCAGCACCTCCTCACCGGCGACACAAAACCCGCGCCAGTCCTGCATAAATCCAAATCCATCGACCTAACCGCCAGCGCCGACCCCGCCCTTCAAAACACAGCCCTCGCCCAACAAAGCGGCCCCCTCGCCCAGTCCCTCGACGTCATCTTCCCCGTCCTCCACGGCACCTTCGGCGAAGACGGCACCATCCAGGGCCTCTTCGAACTAGCTGATATTGCATACGTTGGCTCCGGCGTCCTCGGCTCCGCCACCGGCATGGACAAGTCCGCCATGAAGCAGCTCTTCGCCGCCGCCGGCCTCCCGCAAACCCCTCACGTCAACCTCCTCCGCAGCGAATGGAAGTCCGACCCCAAACGCTGCACAAAGCTCATCGAAAAAAATCTCACCTACCCCGTCTTCGTAAAACCCGCGAATCTAGGCTCTTCCGTAGGCATCAGCAAGGTCCACGACCGCAGCGAACTCGCCCCCGCGATGGACCTCGCCGCCAGCTACGACCGCAAACTCATCATCGAACAAGGCGTAGGCGGCCCCGGAGCCAAGCCCCGCGAACTCGAAGTAGCCGTCCTCGGCAACGACTCCCCCGAAGCCTCCGTCGTCGGCGAAATCATCCCCGGCGCCGAGTTCTACGACTACGACGCCAAGTACCACTCCGCCGCCAGCCTCCCCATCATCCCCGCCGTTCTCTCCGAATCCGAGTCCCGACAAATCCGCAAAATGGCCATAGCCGCCTTCCGCGCCTGCGACTGCGCCGGCCTCGCCCGCGTCGACTTCCTCATGGAGCCCGAAGTCAAAGCAGGGAAGAACAAAAAGCCAAAACCGGCCCGCATCTACCTCAACGAAATCAACACCATGCCCGGCTTCACCAGCATCAGCATGTACCCCAAGCTTTGGGAAGCCACCGGCGTCCCCTACAAAAAACTCATCGATCGCCTCATCGCCCTCGCCACTGAACGCCACCGAGAAAAGCAACAGACCACCTTCACCCGCGTCTAAATAACATTGCGAATCAATAACAAACGGTTGCTACCCTGCTTCAACAAACACTCGCAGACTGACACAAGGAGAAAGCAGACATCGAAACAATAGGCAAACCAGTCGCAGCATCGCCGCGCAGCCCGAAGCACGCCGCCGCGTCCGCTATCCTGCATCTGCTCCTCCTCGGTGTTCTGCTGCATCAGCGTGCCTCCTGGATCGCCCCCATCCGCCTCCCCGGCAATCCACACGGCACAAATCTCATGGTCACCTATATGCCCGGCCGAGCACCCATCCAGGCCGCAACACCCAACCCCAAAGCCTTGCCCCAGCAAGCGAAAGCCGACGCCCCACTTCCAACGCCACCCGCGCCGAGACCTAAGACCAACGCAGCCTCGCCCAACACCAACTCTCCAGCCACACCGAATCCTGACTCCACCACTGGCGCGGACTCCCTCGGCTCCGGCAACATCAACATCGCCCTCGCCAGCTACTTCCCCACACCCAAGCCCGACCTCTCCACCCTCCCCCGCGGCACCAAAGGCGACGTCATCCTCGACATCGTCATCGACACCACTGGCAAGATCGCCGACATTAAGATGACCAGCGGCCTGGGCCACGGCATCGATGAAACCATCATCGCAACCGTCCAGCAGTGGACCTTCCACCCCGCCACCCGAGACGGCCAGCCTGTAGCCAGCGAACAGGAACTCCACTTCCACTACGAAAAAGCCTGACCCACCCGACAACCGACGACCCTACAGCACCCGGTCGTGTTTGTACCCCTCCGCCGTCAGCGCAGCCAACAACTCCTCCACCTGCTCCCGCCCGCGCGTCTCCATCGTAATGTCGATCGTCGTATCGCCGAGGTTCACGCCGTAGTACGCCCGGTTATAGAGAGTATCCACAATGTTCGCTCGGTACTTTGCGATCAGCAGCGTCAACTCCGCCAGCGCTCCAGGCTTATCCAGCAGATGAATCCTCAGCCGAATCATTCGCCCATCTTGGACCAAGCCACGCTCGATAATCCGGCTCAACAACGTCACATCGATATTGCCGCCACCCACCATTACAGCCGTATGTGCACCGTTCAGCGAAGTCTTCTTCTGCAGCAAAGCCGCCAACGCTGCAGCTCCAGCACCTTCGGCCAGCGTTTTCTCTCGCTCCAGCAGCACCAGAATCGCCGACGCAATCTCGTCCTCATCTACCGTCACAATCTCATCGACATACCGCTCGACCACCGGCAGCGTCACATCGCCCGCGCGTCGCACCGCGATACCATCGGCAATAGTCGTCGCCGGTTCTACCGTCACCGGATGTCCCACCAACCGCGCGGCCACCATCGACGGCAGTCGCGAGGTCTGCACCCCAATTACCCGAATCTCAGCTCGCGATTCCTTGATCGCACATGCAATTCCGCCAATCAGCCCACCCCCGCCAATCGGCACTACCACCGCCTCCAGCCGCGGAACCTGCTCCAACACCTCCAGCCCAATCGTCCCCTGCCCAGCCATGACAACGGCATCGTCGAACGGATGAATAAACGTCATCCCCTCCGCTGCACACAGTCGCGTCGCCTCTTCGCAGGCCTCGTCATAGTTCGCCCCATGAAGCACAACGTCCGCCCCGTAGCCACGCGTCGCAGTCACCTTCACCAGCGGCGTAGCGAGCGGCATCACGATCAGCGCCCGAATCCCTCGCTTCGTTGCATGGTAGGCAACGCCTTGCGCATGATTGCCTGCACTCGCCGCCACCACTCCGCGAGCCGCCTGCTCCGGCGTCAGCGTTGCAATGCGATTCAGCGCGCCTCGCTCCTTGAACGAGCCGGTCATCTGCAGGTTCTCAAGTTTCAGATAAACCTGCTGCCCCGTTAGCGCAGACAGCATCTGCGAGTGCGGACACGGCGAATAATAGATGGATCCACGCACTCGCTCCCGCGCAGCAACAACGTCGGCAAGACTGATACTGGAACGGGTTATCAAATCACTCACAGGTCTGATGGTTTCCTTTGAATTTTTTCGGCGCGTTCTTCCAGCTTAAACCAGCCAACCTTCATCGTCGCTGGCGAAACCGGTTCGCCAGCGCAAACTCATCCCGCAACTCCGGCGTCCGCAGATTCTCCCGCACATGCTGCAACCGCTGCTCCAGCGCCAGCAGCGTATCCGCAACCGGTCCGGTGTTGGTCAACGCGACGTCACGCCACATGCTGTACGGGCTCGCTCCCAGCCGCGTCGTTTCCCTTAACGCTCGTCCGCCAATCGCCGCAATCTCCGGCGCATCCCCGAACCTGTCCTCAAGCAGCGCCGCCAGCGCGGTGGACAGCATCTGCGGCAGATGACTCACCCACGCGCAGAGCTCATCATGTCTCACTGGGTCCATGTCCAGCGTTCGCGACCCAAAGCACCCGACCCACCCACGCCACTCCTTTTCCATCGCCGTCATCTCTGCCGTCGTCGGCGTAAACAGCCACATCGCCCCGTCGAAGAGTCCGGCTTCGGCCAGCAATGCACCACCCGATTCCTTACCTGCCATCGGATGCCCAGGCAAAAAACTCGCCGTCTCTTTCGCACTAAACAGCCGCACCGCAAGCTCTACAATCTCGACCTTCGTGCTCCCCACATCGGTCACAAGCTGCCCCGCGCCCAACACCGGAGCCAGCTGCTGCATCCAGTCCTTGATTGCGAGCACCGGCACTGCAAGCACAATCACATCCGCCAGCTTCGCCAATCCCACCGCATCGTCACGGTTCGACGCCCTGCCGTCGATCGCGCCCATCTGCACAGCCGCCGCCATCTCGAGCGAACTCGCGTCCCACCCGTCGATGCGACCGGCAAATCCTGCCCCACGCAGCGCGAGACCAGTCGAAGCTCCGATCAACCCGGTCCCAATGATGAAAACGCGTTCCATCTTAAACTCCCTTACGCAATCGACCTGCCGACCACCGGAGCCAGCATCCGCAGTTGCGACATCAGCTTTTGTAACTGCTCTGGATACAAACTCTGCGCGCCATCGCTCATCGCCTTATCGGGGTTCGGATGCATCTCCATCAGCAACCCATCCGCTCCCGCGGCCACGCTGGCCAACGCCATCGCCGACACCAGGTCCCGTATGCCGACACCATGCGATGGATCCCCCAATACGGGTAAATGAGTCAGCTTCTTCAACACTGGAATCGCCGAAATATCCATGGTGTTGCGAGTATAGGTTTCGAAGGTCCGCACACCGCGCTCGCACAACATCAGGTTGTAGTTGCCGCCGGAGAGGATGTACTCCGCGCTCAGCAGCACCTCTTCAATCGTCGCCGCAATTCCGCGCTTCATCAGCACCGGCGTCCGCACGTGCCCCAGTTCGCGCAGCAGATTGAAGTTCTGCATATTCCGCGCACCCACCTGGAAGCAGTCGATATAAGGCAACATCAACTCAATCTGCGATATCTCCATCACCTCGGTGATCACCAGCAGCCCCGTCTCATCCGAGACCTCCCGCAGGAGCTTCAACCCATCCAGCCCCATGCCCTGGAAGCTATACGGCGAACTCCGCGGCTTGAACGCCCCGCCTCGCAAAAATTTCCCACCCGCAGCAGAAACCAGCTTCGCGCTGGCCAGAATCTGCTCCTGCGACTCGACCGAACATGGCCCCGCCATTACAACAACCTCTGCCCCACCAACCACGACGCCATTCTGGAACTTAACGGTAGTGCCCTCCGGCCGGAAGCTCCGACCCGCCAGCTTGTACGGTGACGAGATCCGATACGCATCATGCACACCCGGCAGCACCTTGAACTCCGCCACCTCGAAGTGCTCCGGCGTCCCCACGCCCGCCAGAATCGTCTGCGCCTCACCCGTCGTCCGGTGGACATTGAAGCCGAGCTCCACCATCCGCTCGATTACCTGTTGTATATTCTCTTCCGTCGCCTGGCCTTGCATCGCTACAATCATTGTCTTCGCTTCACTCTCTTTATACGTAACTGAATTCATTACAAAACCTGCACATGGCCTGTGGTACTCGAGCGAGCTCCCGGCTAAAGGTCCCGCCGCTGCAGCGTCCGCATCACATCGATGATCCGTTCATACACATGCAACATCTCTGAGTCTGGGAGCGGACCCCGATTCGCCGCACGCACGCGGTCAAAAACCTCTTGTTCCCGTTTCGGCTCATACACCGGAAGATCCGACGTTCGTTTAAGCTCGCCAATTGCGCGGGCGGCCTCAGCCCGCTGATTGATGAGGCGAACGATCTCGATATCCAGCTCATCGATCTTTTTTCTCCAGTCGGAGATGTCCATCCAGTTTCCTCACGGTGCAGCGGCGCATTCTCAGCCGCCTCGCTGCGGAATGATTGTTCCTTCAATGATAAACGCCGTTTCCCCTCGACACGGCCCGCCAAATCTCTATCGAAGCTCATGCCCGCAACCCCGCGATAAAGCGTCCAACCGCGGTCGCAGCCTCAGCCGGTGGCGTCTTCTCGATCAATGCCACTAGTGCGCTGCCAATCACAGCCGCGTCCGCGAACTCACCAACCGCCTTCACATGCTCCGCATTGGAAATTCCAAATCCCACCGCAATAGGCAGCGAAGTAAACTGCCGAAGCCGCGCCACTAGTTCCGCAGCATCCCCCGCGACCTTCTGCTGAGTGCCCGTTATCCCCACTCGCGAGATCGCATACACAAACCCCTTCGACACCGCCGCGATCGCCTTCAACCGCGCGTCCGGACTCGTCGGCGCAGCCAGAAACACCGGAACCAGCTCATGCTCCTGCATCGCCTCCAGATACTCCCCCGCCTCTTCCACAATCATGTCGGTCAGGAGCACGCCATCCGCACCCGCCTCCGCGGCTCGCCCGCAAAACGTTTTCATGCCCATCCGCACCACAGGATTCAAATACGAAAATAAAACCAGACCCGCCGCAGGCCGCGCCGCCCGCAACTCCTTCGCCAGTCCCAGCACGTCACTCAGCCGCGTCCCCCGAGCCACCGCTCGCTCGCTAGCCCGCTGAATCACCGGCCCATCCGCCAGCGGATCGCTGAATGGCACACCCAGCTCAATCACATCCGCGCCGTTATCGATCGCCGCCAGCGCAATCTCGCGCGTCGTCTTCAGATCAGGGTCACCCGCAGTGAGATAAACGACCAGGCCGGGCTTCTTTAGAAACTTAATCGGCATACTTGTCCTCGATTGGCTCGTTACTGGGGTAGATGTATTTGCAGTCAAGATCGACGTTGAGACTCGCGAGGTCACGCACGATTGAAGCCATCAGAAAGAATCCGGGATAGGTGCCATTTAAATAAGCAACCAAATTAAACGTCCCATCGAATTTAGTGGATAGTTCCGCCACAACAGCTGCCTTCGACTTGAGCTGGCTGACCAACACGATGATCTGATCTGAAACATCGCCGTATTCATCGTCTATACAAGCGAGACACCATTCAGCACCTTTACTAGGGCCTATCGCGTCTGGCGGTCCAGGGTCTCCGATACGTTGGACCCGAGTAGGGCTTAACCCAAGCTTCTTAGAGATATCATCAGGGTCGAAATCGCCCGAAAGACGGAAGTAGCCGAAATCCCTTGCCATAACTAGTCTTTCGCCTCCGGCTTCGCACCCTTCAAATCCAGCTCTTTCGCCAGAATCCCCATATCCTTATCCCCGCGTCCCGACAGATTCACCATCAGTACCGCCGCCTTCTTCATGGTCGGAGCCAACCGAATCGCCTCGGCCACCGCATGAGCACTCTCCAGCGCCGGCACAATCCCCTCCGTCCGCGACAGCGTCACTGTAGCCTCCAGCGCCGCATCATCCGAACACGAAACATAAGTCGCCCGCCCCGAATCATGCAGCATCGCGTGCTCGGGCCCCACACTCGCGTAGTCCAGCCCCGCGCTCACCGAGTGCGTCGTACTCACCTGTCCCGCCTCATCCTGCAGCACGTACGAATAAGTCCCCTGCAGCACTCCAGGAACGCCTCCACCCACCTTCTGGAACCGAGCCGCATGTTCCCCAAGCGCCGGCCCGCGCCCACCCGCTTCAACGCCGATCAGACCGACATTCTCATCCGCCAGAAACTCATAGAACGCTCCAATCGCGTTCGACCCGCCGCCCACACAAGCAATGATCGCCGTCGGCAGCCTGCCCTCCCGCTCCAGCATCTGCGCCTTGGCCTCGCGGCCGATCACGCGATGAAAATCCCGCACCATCGTCGGATAAGGATGCGCCCCCAGAGCACTCCCCAGGATGTAATATGTCGTCCGGACATTCGTCACCCAATCCCGCATCGCTTCGTTGATCGCATCCTTCAAGGTCGCGGACCCACTCGAAACTCCCCGCACCTCGGCGCCGAGCAATCGCATGCGATACACATTCAACTCCTGCCGTCGCATGTCCTCCTCACCCATATACACAACGCACTCCATCCCCAGCAGCGCACAAACCGTAGCCGTTGCCACACCATGCTGACCCGCGCCCGTCTCCGCGATAATTCTTTGCTTGCCCATCCGTCGAGCCAGCAGTCCCTGACCAAGCGCGTTATTGATCTTGTGCGCGCCCGTATGCAGAAGGTCTTCGCGCTTCAGATAGATCTTCGCCCCACCGCACTGCTCCGTCAGCCGCTTCGCGAAATACAGCGGAGTAGGCCGCCCACAATAATTCCGCAGCAGATCATCCAGCTCAGCCTGAAACGCCGCATCTTCCTTGGCCTCCGCATACGCGTGCTCCAACTCCTCCAGCGCCGCCATCAACGTCTCCGGAACATATCTCCCGCCATAAGCCCCAAACCGCCCCGCTACTGCCGCCGGCAAACTCGTCGTCGCACTCATCGCTCTCTCCTTGCATTCCACAAAACAAAAACCGCGACTCGTAGGGTCGCGGCTCGTATGGATGTCGAATCAACTGAACTCTCAAATATCTCTCAGATGAAGCTACTCCGCCGAAGCCGCTATTGTGCGCCAATAGCGGAGAATAAACGAAATTCGGCTGGACTGAGGAATCATCTTGAATCCAAGATACATGCTCGCGATTCACTCCGCAACCTGCACCGATCAAATCTTCTGCACCCGCTGCACATCCCGCACTCCGGGAACCTTCCGCAGATTCTGCACCAGCTTATTCAAGTGGCGCACATCCACCGTCTCCACCACGAAGTCCACCACCATCGTCCCCTCCGGCGTCGGCCTCGTATCCACACTCCGAATATTCGTCCCGTCGTCCGCAATGATCGCTGTGAATTCCTTCAGTAGTCCGGCCCTGTCGTCACAAATCACCGTCAGCTTCACCGGATACGTTTGCGGCTTGGTAGTGCCCGGCTCCGTCGGCGAAGGCGACCACTCCACCTGGATCCGTCGGTCAGACTCATACAGCAAATTCTGCACATTCGGGCAACTCCGCGCATGCACTGCCACTCCCTTGCCCCGTGTCACATAACCCACAATCTCTTCACCGCGGATAGGATTACAACAACGCGCCCGGTACACCAGCAGATCGTCCTGCCCCTCCACCTGCAGCGACTCCGAGCCCTTTCCGAAAAAGACCCGCTTCACCGCCTCCGACATCTGCCCCAGCGCATTGCCGATCCCACCCTCAGGTGGAGTCGGCTCCGCGGTCATCGTCGAACCAGGCTCCAGCTTATTCAGCACCTGCCGCGCCGAAAACTTTCCAAATCCCACTCCGGCCAGAAGCTCCGCCTGGGTTCCCAGCCCATAATCCCCCGCGACCCGGTCGTAATCGGCCTCGCCGTATTTGCCCAACGCAAGCTTGTACTTCCTTGCCTCGCGATCCAACAGCTTTCTGCCGATCTCAATCGCCCGCTCCCGCTGATGCTCATTCAGCCAGTGCTTGATCTTGTTGCGAGCCCGCGAGCTCTTCGTAAAACTCAACCAGTCGCGGCTCGGAGCATGTCCCGGCTGCGTCGTAATCTCGACAATATCGCCGTTCCGCAGCTTCGTCCGCAGCGGAACGATCCGCCCGTTCACCTTCGCCCCAACCGTCGTATTCCCGACTTCGGTGTGAATCGCATACGCGAAATCGATCGTGCTTCCATCCTTTGGCAACACCACGACCTTACCCTTAGGAGTGAAGGTATAAACCTCCTCGGGGTAAAGATCGATCTTCAGCGTAGACATGAACTCATTGGGATCGGTCATCTCCCGCTGCCATTCCATCAACTGCCGAACCCACGCCAGCCGCTGCTCATCCTTGGCGCTCACATTGTCCGACGCCTTGTACTTCCAGTGCGCCGCAATCCCTTCCTCCGCGACGCGATGCATATCCTCCGTTCGAATCTGCACCTCAAACTGGTGCCCGCCCTCCGCGATCAGTGTCGTATGCAGCGACTGATAAAGATTCGGCCGGGGCATCGCGATAAAGTCCTTGATCCTTCCCGGCACCGGTCGCCAGATCGAATGCAGCAACCCCAACAGGGCATAGCAGTCCTGCACCGAGTTGCAGATCACCCGGATCGCCAGCAGGTCATACACCTGGTCCACTGGAATCTTCTGGTCCTGCAGCTTCTGCTGAATCGAATACAGCCGTTTGATCCGCGACTCCACCCGCCCCTGAATCTTGAACTCCTTCAGCTTCGCCTCAAGCTGCTTCACGATCCTCTGCAGAAACTCCTCGCCCTTCCCGCGCAGAGCATCCACCTCATTCGACACCTGCTCATACGCATAAGGATCGGTATACCGAAACGCCAAGATCCTCCAGCTCTCCGCGCAGCTTGCCCATGCCCAGCCGATGCGCCAGCGGAGCATAAATATCCAGAGTCTCCCGCGCAATCTTCTGCTGCTTCTCCGGCTTCAAATGCTCCAGCGTCCGCATATTGTGCAGCCGGTCCGCCAGCTTGATGATCACCACGCGAACGTCCGTGACCATCGCCAGCAGCATCTTGCGAATGTTCTCCGCCTGATGATCCTCGCGATTCGCAAACTTGATCTTCTCCAGCTTCGTCACACCCTCGACGATGTGCGCCACCTGGTCCCCAAACCGCTTCGCAATCTCAGCCGACGTGACATCGGTGTCCTCGACCGCATCATGCAGCAGCCCCGCCGCAATTGCAGTCGAATCCATCTTCAACTCCGCCAGTACCTGCCCCACCTCGAGCGGATGGATGATGTAAGGCTCCCCGCTCGCCCGCTTCTGTCCCTCATGCTGCAGCAGGCAAAAGGCCCAAGCCTTCCGGATAATCTCCAGGTCATCCGCCGGCCGGTTCTCATGCACCGTAGCCAGTAGTCTATGAAACTTCGCATCCACCGTTTGAATATCCGCCGCCGAACTGCCCGCCCAGATGACTCGCCGAAGACTCCGACGACTCCGCAGCCTCGTCCACTCCCGCGATCACCAGCGTCTCACTAGGTCCACCCGAAACCTCGTCACCCGTTGTCCCCTCCGCCCCCAAATCACTTGGCTTATTCCGTTTCCCACGCGAGATCGCATCCGAAGCCGCCTGCGGAGCCGCGACAGGGGGAGCCACTTCCAACTCCGTCCCTGCATCCACACGCGTCTCCGGTTGGCTCTTCGGTTTTTTGCTCGACTCTGGCTGCGAGCCAGCCTGCGAGGAGGCCGGATGAGCGGTTGCCATAGGACATTATAGGCCGACGCTCGAAAAATGGCGCTTCCAGTCGCTTCTCACGTCCACCACCCGACGCGGCTGCATCGCCCCCCACGTCAAGGCAGAACCCCACGCGAGATTCTCCTGACCAGAAACTCCTGGAACAACGCCCCTACCGCGCCCCCAGCCGTACCGATCAGCGAATTCCGTACGGTCAGCTCCGCCCCGTCACGATTGCTCGCGGGGTAGTACAGGTTCGAGATTCCCGCCGCCGCCAGGTTGCCCAGCACATTGGAGTAGTTCGGCTGCCAGTGCCCGTTGTCTCCCCTGCAGATCACCACGCTCGCGATCGCATACAGCGCCCTCGACCGAATACTCCCCGTTCCCTTGTAGAAGTAGCGCGGATCCTGATGCAACATCGATGGAAACACCGCATCGGCCAAAAATGTGCCGATCACGCCGTCTCCATACACAGCGCCAAATCGCCTCGCGTAACCTCCCGTGCCCTGTCCATACCCGCTGAAGGCATTTTGCGACTGCTCGACGCCAGCAACTCCAGCAGAAATGATGATCGATACCGGATCGACCGACGTCCTCCAGGCCAGCCTGTACTTCTGCCCGCTGCTCAGCGGCTCTGCCTCCCGGCTGTAGGAGACGTAAAAATTCGGGATCGCGCCCAGCACTCGCTGTTTCTCCTCCACATGGATCTCCTCCTCCGCGACATCGTGCCGAGTGAAGGTAACTTCCACCTCGGTCGAAGACATCGCAACCCTCAGCTCCACCGGCGGCAGGTCATAGTCTTCATTGGGGCGGAGCGTCATGCCGTCCGACGACCAGTTCGAAAACCCCGTCGCCGTTACCTTACCTTGAATGATCCAGGCGCAACCGAACTGAACCGAAAGAAGCCGTTGTCATCGGTCGTCGCGCCGCGCTGGTCTCCGTTGGCGCCCTCCAGCATCACTGTAGCCCCCGTCACCTCGGCTCCGTTCGCATCCAGCACGGTCCCACAGATCGCTCCCCCGGCAACCTCTTCCGCCGCGTGCACCTCAGGCGCATCCGGAACCGAGCGAGCAACTGTAGCGGCTCCCGCGGACGAGTCCACATCCCGACGCATCGACAGAGTCTGAGCATGAGAGAGCAGGCCAGCCGTCGTGAGCAACCACGCCGCCAGCAAAACTGATTCAGGCCTACGCAACGACACCCTGCAGTGACAGGCTTTCATCCACCTTCCTCTTGAACTCTCCCATGGGCGCAGAACTCTCACGAACAACAGAAGTTGTGCAATGTTCGCGACCTTCCCATCCTTCACTTTTATCTGTATTTCGGCCGAAGCGATCTACAACTTAAGTGAGGCAAACTCCGGGGATTGCCACGTCCCTGGCGAAGACACGCAGTTCTTCACCTGCCCTCAACCTCGAAACCCCCAAAAAGACGTAGGCGGTCTCCGTTAAGGAGACCGCCCGCCATTGTTTGCCTCAGCTGATACCGCCTGCGCTATCTTTCCGCTACTGCTTCAATGACACGCCGATGACCATGTCCATGCTCACCGGCAGCTCCAGCCGCGCCGGTTTGTCCTAAGCCTTTGCCGCCAGCTGCCTCAGCACGTACTGCAGAATGCCGCCGTTCTGGTAGTACAGAATCTCCTGCGGCGTATCGATCCGCACCGTCGCCGAAAACTCTGTCGTCTTGCCCATATCCGACTCCGCAAACACCGTAACCACCTTGCCGTCGGCAAACTTGTTATCCAGCATCGCCTTCAACTGGCCCGGCGTATCCCCAATCGCAAAGATCTCCTCGCCAGTCAGCTGCAGCGAATCAACATTCTGCCCCGGCAAAAACTGCAGCGGCAGAATCCCCATCCCCACCAGGTTCGAGCGGTGAATCCGCTCATAGCTCTCCGCGATCACAAATCTGATCCCCAGCAACCGCGGCCCCTTCGCCGCCCAGTCGCGAGAAGACCCGGACCCATATTCCTTGCCAGCAAGAATCGCCAGCGGCGTGCCCCGCTTCGCATACTCCACCGACGCGTCGTAGATCGACATCGGCAGATCCTCCGGCAGCAGCCGTGTCACACCACCCTCGGTTCCCGGTGCCAACTTGTTCCGCAACCGCACATTTGCGAACGTCCCTCGCACCATCACCTCATGGTTGCCGCGCCTCGACCCATAGCTGTTGAAGTCCGAAGGCTTCACCCCATGCTCGATCAGATATTTCCCCGCCGGCCCATTCAACTTGATCGAGCCCGCCGGCGAAATATGATCCGTAGTCACCGAATCGCCCAGCACCGCCAGCACTCGCGCCCCGTGGATGTCCTCCACCGGTGCAGGCTTCGCTTCCATCCCGTCAAAGTACGGAGCCTTCCGAATATAAGTCGAATCCGGCTCCCAACCGTAGGTCTCGCCAACGGGAATCTTCAAACTCCGCCAGTTGTTGTCTCCATCCGTCACCGTGCTGTACTGCTTGCGGAACATCTCCGAATCGATCGATGAGTTCACGACCGCCGCCACCTCCTGCTGCGTCGGCCAGATGTCCCTCAGAAATACGTCACGGCCATCCTTGCCATGTCCCAGCGGCTCCGTGTCGAAGTTGTGTCCAATGTGCCCTGCCAGCGCATACGCCACCACCAGCGGAGGACTCATCAGGTAGTTCGCCCTCACCTCCGGCGAAATTCGTCCCTCAAAATTCCGGTTCCCCGACAGCACCGACACCGCCACCAGTCCATTGTCTTCAATCGACTTCGAAACATCGGTCGGCAGCGGCCCCGAGTTCCCAATGCACGTAGTGCATCCGTACCCCACCACCTGAAACCGCAGTTTATCCAGATACGGCAGCAGCCCGGCCTTCACGTAGTAGTCCGTCACCACTCGCGATCCCGGCGCCAGCGACGTCTTCACCCACGGTGGCGTGCTCAGCCCCTTCTCTACCGCCTTCTTCGCCAACAGCCCGGCCGCGATCATCACATAAGGATTCGACGTATTCGTACATGACGTAATCGCCGCAATCACAATCGATCCATGATCGAGATACTTATCCGGATCCACGCCAAACCGGCTACGTATCGACACATGCGGAGCCTCCAGCTGCGGCACCTTCTCATCCTGAATCGTAATCACCGGCACCACCGGAGCCTCCACCACCGGAGCCGAAGCCCCGATGCTGCTGCTCAAATCACCCGAGGCCGAAGCCGTTCCACCTTCGCCCTCCCACCGCACCATCTGCCGGATCACCTGCGTATTCCCATTCGGCCCCAGCAGCGATGGCAACTGCTCCTTGAAACTCGCGCCCGCCCGCGACAGCTTCACCCGGTCCTGCGGCCGCTTCGGCCCCGCCACACTCGGTTCCACCGTCGCCAGATCCAGTGCAATCGTCGCCGAGTACACCGCCTCCTCCGCCTCCGCCGTGTGGAACAACCCCTGCTCGCGGTAGTACGCCTCCACCAGCGCAATATGCTCTTCCGTTCTGTCCCGTCAGCCGCAGATACCGCAGCGTCTCCGCATCCACCGGAAAGAACCCGCACGTCGCTCCATACTCCGGAGCCATATTCGCAATCGTCGCGCGATCGGCCAGCGGCAACTCGGCGATCCCGGGCCCATAGAACTCCACAAACTTGCCGACCACTCCAAGCTTCCGCAGCATCTCGGTCACCGTCAGCACGAGGTCCGTCGCCGTCGTCCCTTCCTTCAACTTGCCCGTCAACTTGAACCCAACCACCTGCGGCACCAGCATCGACACCGGCTGTCCCAGCATCGCCGCCTCGGCTTCAATCCCGCCCACACCCCAGCCCAGCACACCCAGCCCATTCACCATCGTCGTGTGCGAGTCCGTTCCCACCAGCGTATCCGGATAAGCAAACGCCTGCGCCTCTTCCACGCTCGCCTTGTGCCCTGCGACGGCGACAGCATCAAGACTTCGCTTAGGCGTAGTCGTAAACACCACCCGGGCCAGGTACTCCAGATTCACCTGGTGACAGATCCCCATCCCCGGCGGCACCGCGGAAAAATTATGAAACGCCGTCTGCCCCCACTTCAAAAACGCATACCGCTCGCGGTTCCGCTGAAACTCCAGCGCCGCATTCAGGTCATACGCCCGTTGCGTGCCAAACTCATCCACCTGCACCGAGTGGTCGATCACCAGCTCCGCCGGCTGCAGCGGATTGATCTTCTCCGGATCGCCGCCCAACGCCTTCATCGCATCGCGCATTGCAGCCAGATCGACAATCGCCGGCACGCCGGTAAAGTCCTGCATCAGCACACGAGCCGGCATGTACGCGATCTCGCGCGAAGGCTCCGCATTCGGATCCCAGCACGCAAGAAACTGAATGTCGTCCTTGGTCACCGTGCGGCCGTCTTCATGCCGCAGCAGATTCTCCAGCAGAACGCGCAACGAAAACGGCAGACGCGTCAGACTCACGCCGGCCTTCTCGAGAGACTTCAGCCGAAAATAGTTGTACTTCTGTGGGAACGAGGACGAACTCAGCGTGGACAGGCTCTTGAACGAATCGGGATGCGATTGGGTCGACATGGTGTCTTCTCCGAAACGCGCCATACAAGGCGCAAGGGGTGGGGGCCGTAGTCAAGACCTCAAGCCGCAAAGGCAACGGCCGAAGTCCAAAATGTTCAACGGAGGAATACTTCTAGCAGCGACCGCGGTCAGGGCGACCGTGGCGGAAGCGCTTCGTGTTGGGAAGACAGCCTGCCATGGCATCATTTTACTGCGACCGGCGGGCCTTCGGTAAAGTCAGCTTTGTAAGAGGCGCCATCTTCGTTAAGACGCGGCAGTAGCCGTAAAGTTCGTCACCGCCGAAAACGCAATCTTCAGACAAACCCGGCCATCCCTTGCCTCCAGATAAAATCCGGTGGGACGGCATCCACCACTAAACCGTCTGTTTTGTTCCCGGCAGCGTTGCTCTGGCGGGAAAACGCATCTCATTCAAGAAGTTTGGGTTAAACATACCGTAGGGTACGAGGTGACACGCAATATGTATAAACAGGCCCCCAGGTTTCTCTTAGGTCTTTTACTCGGGTTCTTATCCCTCGTCGGAGCAGGTTGCCACCGCGACCTCAACGCCACAGGTCTCGCGGCGAATCCCGACAACTCGGGCCCCGATCCCGCCGCCGCCAACATGGCGCCGGTCAACAACAACCAACCCGCCCCCGCCCCTCCCGCTCAGGGTGCGGTCCTCGGAATTCGCTCCCAGGCCCCACCGCCCCAGCAGAGCTACGAGCAATATCCGCCGCCGCAAAACCCTCCCCAGGAGGCCGCTCCGCCGCCCCCGTCCGATCAGGATCAGACCTATCAGGATGCACAGACCGCAGCGGAACTCGACCAAGAAGGTGAAGCCCCGCCCGTCGAGTACGCCGACCAACCGCCACCGCCCCTGCCCGTCTACGAGCAGCCCGAAGCCCCCGCGCCAAACTACATCTGGACCCCCGGCTACTGGTACTGGGGTCCCGCCGGCTACTACTGGATCCCCGGCGCATGGTGCGCTCCGCCCTACTACGGTGCCCTCTGGACCCCCGGCTACTGGGGCTGGTACCACGGACGCTGGGGCTTCCACCGCGGCTTCTGGGGCCCCCATATCGGCTTCTACGGAGGCATCAACTACGGCTTCGGTTACACCGGCGTCGGCTACTACGGCGGCTACTGGAGCGGCAATACCTTCTACTACAACCGCGCCGTTAACCGCATCAGCCCCCACATCACCTACGTCTACAACCGCACCGTCATCGTCAACAACAACACCCGCATCGCCTACAACGGCGGCAGAGGCGGGATCGCTGTCAGACCGCAGCCGGCTGAGATCGCTGCCATGCGCGGTCCAAGAACTCCGCCCATGTCGACCCAGATCCAGAACCAGCGCGAAGCCGCGCAGAATCGTCAACAGTTCTACAACGTGAACCGAGGCCGCCCAGCCATGGTTGCCGCTCCTCGGCCCATCGCCGCCCAGCCCGGCTTCACGCGGCCAAATCCCGGAAACCGTCCCGGACAACCCGAAGTCCGCCCCGTCCAACCCGCCGTTCAACCGGCAGTTCAACCAGGAACTCGTCCCGGATTCCAAACGGGAGGTCGGCCGAGCGAACCCGTAACTCGTCCCGTTCAAACCGACAACCGGCCGCAGATCCAACCAGCCCGGCCGGGGCAACCTGAAGTCCGGCCGGGTCAACCTGAGGTGCGCCCCGGCGAACCCCAAATAAGACCCGTTCACCCAGACAACCGGCCCGGCCAGCCCCAGGTCCAGCCTGTGCAGCCCGACAACCGACCCGAGCAGCCGCAGAACCGTCAGGCCCAGCCCCAATTCCGTCCTTCACCGCAACCGCAACCGCAGCCAATGCCTCAACCCCAATACCGTCCTTCCCCGCAACCCGCCGTTCAACCCCATCCGCAACCGATGGAGCGGCCTGCACCTCAGCCGCGCCCAGCACACCAACAAGAATTCCGGCCGGCTCCGGCACCGCAGCCTAGACCTGCCCCTCATCAGCAATCACCACACGAAGGCAGGCCGCAATCTCAAAACGGCCATCCGCAAAGATAGAGCCCTCTAACCCAACCACTCGCCACCAGCAAAAAGACGCGCCTCGCGCGGGTCTTTTTCTCTGCCTCGGCTCCAGCCAACAAAACCTCACTCCACCGAAGAAACACTCTCCTCCAACCAGGTATGACCGCACTGGTCGCATCGCCACTGATTCACCGGATCGACCGATTCCAGCAGCGTCTCCGCTCCACCGCACGCCGGACAACGAGGCACAGTGAAGCCCTCAAATGTCTCTTCCGTCTCCGCCTTAAGCTCATCTGCCGAAGGTTGCGACAGGATCGCCGCCGCACGTTTCGCATCGTTCGGCTTCACCACTACGCGCGGCCCGCGATGATCGAACTTCGCCCGGCTCTCTGAAACCACAATCGCGTCGATCCCCGCATTTGCGAGCGCATAGTAAGCATCGGAAGCTGCACGCTCGCTCTCAAAATCGAAGATGCACTCCGCCGGAGCCAACTCAGCGTAGCTCCGCATATCTGTCAGATCGTCTTCGCTCAGCACTTGAGCCTCAACCGGTTCCCGTGCTGGCGCAATCTTCAGCCCCCGCCGCGTCAGCTCCCCCTTCAAAGCCTCCTGGGCCATCTCGGTCAGGTCCGCCATCCCGCGTCCCAGCTCAATCAACTCGTCATCGCCGTAGCTGCCATAGAGCGTCACCAGCTCCTGGTACTGTGCCGCGTCGCCAATCATCATCCTCTCCTGACCAACGGCAGACAGCCTACTTCTGTATCGTCGTCTCCGTCTTATCCAGCTTCTTCGAAACCTCGTCCGGCGTAGGCAGTTGCGTTCGGTCCCAACCTCCGCCCAACGCCTCGATCAGTTGCACCGAGGCGGTCATCTCCTGTACGTGCAGATTCGCAAGCGTCTGCTGATTGTTCAGCAGCGTCGTCTGTACTGTCACCACATTCAGATAGGGGTCGACCCCCGTCTCATACCGCGCCATCTCCAGCGTCAATGCCTCTTCGGACGACGTTACCGCCTGTTGCTGTTTCAGAATCTGCTGCGACAAAATCCGCACCGCAGCCAGCGAATCCTCGACCTGTTGAAACGCCGTCAGCACCGTCTGCCGATAGCCTGCAACGTCAGCGTTATAGGTCGTGATGAACTGGTTCACCGTAGCCCGGCGGAGTCCGCCATCATAAACCGTCTCACTCAGCGACGGCCCCACCGACCAGAACCGGCTCGGAAGATCGAAGAAGTGGCTGAAGTTCGTGCTCTCGTACCCGTAACTCGCGCTCAGATTCAGCGATGGATAATATGCGGCATACGCAATGCCGATCTGCGCATTCGCCGCCGCCATCCTTCGCTCCGCTGCAGCGATATCCGGCCGCCGCTCCAGCAGGACCGACGGCATTCCCACAGGAATCGCCGGCGCGTTCGTCAGCAAAGGCCTCACCGGAATCGAAAACTCCGAGGGGTTTGCTCCCACCAGTACAGCAATCGCATGTTCGAACTGCGCACGCGCCACGCCAAGGTTGGTTGCCTGCGACTCCACCTGCGCCAGCGTGCTCTCAGCCTCGACCACCGAGAGTCTGGTGTCGATTCCGGTCTCATAGCGAGCTCGCGTCAACTCCAGCGCCTTCCTGTCCGCATCTACCGTTTCGTTCAGAAGCCTTTGCAGCGCATCCTGCCCACGAATCTCAAAGAAAAAAGCTGCCAGGCTGGCCTGTTCCGTCAGCTTCTCATTCTCAAGGTCGGCCTCGCTCAACTGCGCGTTGTACTGCTGCTCATGAATGGCATTGCGCACCTTGCCCCAGAGGTCCGGCTCCCACGAAACCGTACCCGGCAACGATCCCACCGAACTCACCCGGCCGGTGTTGGCCGAAGGAGAGTTCGTCAGGTTCGACGACGTACGCGCCGCCGAATACGATAGGGAAACCCCCACCGTGGGATAAAGCTGCGACCGCGCCTGCGCAATCAGTGTCCGCGCCGTCATGAAGTTCTCGAAAAACTGCCTGATGTTCTGGTTGTCGATAGCCAACTTCTCTTCCAGCGCATTCAGCTCCGGATCGTTGTAGATCTCCCACCACTTGCCATGCAGCATCGCATCCTGCGGCTGCGCCACCTTCCAGCCGTCCGTCTCCTGAAACTGCGTCGGCGACTCCTTATACGTCACCGGCGGAGCCGTCGCGTTCGCCGACGGTGCCGGCGCCTGGTACTTCGGCCCCACCATGCATCCCGTCAGCAGCAGCGTTGTGATCGCCGTGCAAACAGCGAATTTGAGTCGAGGGTCGATCATAGTTTTAGGTATCAAGAATTCACTCCGCACCGGCGGCAGCAACGCCATCCGTAGGATCAAATGTGTCGCGCTCTTTCCCCATCACGCGCAGGCGTAGACGGTCGAGCGCAAGATAAACAACCGGAGTGGTATAGAGCGTAAGCATCTGGCTCACGATCAGCCCCCCGACAATAGTGATTCCCAGCGGCCGCCGCAGCTCAGAGCCCGTACCGCTCCCAAACGCCAGCGGCAGCGCGCCAAACAATGCCGCCATCGTCGTCATCAGAATCGGGCGAAAACGTAGCATGCAGGCTTTGAAGATCGCATCTTCCGTGCTCAGGCCCTCTTCACGCTCGGCCTGCAGCGCAAAGTCGATCATCATAATCGCATTCTTCTTCACAATGCCGATCAGCAGCACAATCCCAATGATCGAGATGACGTTCAGGTCTTCCTTGAAAAGCATCAGCGCCATCATCGCGCCAACGCTCGCCGAAGGCAACGTCGAAAGAATCGTAATCGGATGCACCAGGCTCTCGTACAGGACGCCGAGAACAATAAAAATGGCGAGGATCGCCGTCACCACCAGAAGAGGCTCCGTTCCCAGAGATTGCTGATACGCGAGCAGCGTCCCCGCGAAGAAGCCATGCACCGAGGAAGGTGTTCCCAGCCGCTGCTGCATCTGAGCAATCTCCAGTGTCGCATCGCTCAGCGAAAAGCCCGGCGCAAGATTGAACGAAACCGTAACAGAAGGGAACAGGCCCGTGTGGTTCAGCGCAAGCGGTGTGGTATTCGTCCTGTTCGTAGCCATCGCGGCGAGCGGCACATTCCCGCTTGCCGTAGTACTGCTGGTCCCCGGCGGATGAAAATAAATATTCTTCAGCCCTTCCGGCGATTGCCAGTACTCCGGTGCGACCTCGAGCACAACGTAGTACTGGTTCAACTGCGTGTAGATGATCGACACCTGCGACTGACCGAAGGCACTGTATAGCGCTGCATCGAGCGACTGCGCCGTCTGGCCAAGCTTCGCGGCGGTCACGCGATCGTAGTGCAGCAGCTCATCCAGCCCGCCATTCTGCTGGTCCGAGCTGACGTCCTGAAAGCCGGGCAGGCGCATCATCTCGTTGAGCAGCTTAGGTCCCCACGTCGCGAGATCGTTAAGAGTATCGGCCTGGATGGTGTATTGATAGAGCGCGTTGCTGCCGCGTCCGCCGATGCGAAGATCCTGCTGCGCCTGCAGAAACCCGGATGCTCCCGTCTCCTTGTTCAGCTTGGGACGGAGACGGTTGATGACATCCGAAGCACTGATTTTTCGCTCTGCCAGCGGCTTCAACGAGATAAACATGTTGGCAGTATTGGAAGCACCTCCACCTCCGCCACCTCCGCCGCCCCCTGTAAACGCGATCACATTCTGAACCGCAGGATCGCTTGTAACGTCCTTCAAAAACCGTTGGATCGCCTCGTTCATCGAAAAGAAGGAGGCGTCCTGAGGCCCGCGCACCGCACCCCCCAGTGATCCGGTGTCCTGCAAAGGAAAGAAGCCCTTCGGAATCTTGATGGCAATGGCAACGTTCAGTGCAATCGTAAGCAACAACACCGTCAGCACCAGCACAGGGTTCTCCAGCACCCAATGAAGGCTGCGCCGGTAAAGCGACAGCACCCAATCGAAGGCCTTGTCCATCGACTTGTACAGTCGCCCATGCGTCTCTGCGTGCGGGTTTTTCAAGATGTACGCGCACATCATCGGAGTCGTCGTCAGAGAGATGACCATCGACACCATAATGGCCGTAGACAGCGTGACCGCAAACTCACGGAACAACCTGCCCACAATCCCGCCCATCAGCAAAAGCGGAATGAAGACGGCGATCAACGACATGCTGATCGTAAAAACCGTAAACCCAATCTCCTTCGCTCCCCTCAGCGCCGCAGCAAACGGCTCCATGCCGTCTTCAATATGCCTAGTGATGTTCTCCATCACGACGATGGCATCGTCCACAACAAAGCCGGTCGAAATGGTCAGCGCCATCAGCGACAGGTTGTCGAGGCTGTAGCCGCAGAGATACATCACCGCAAACGTACCGATAAGAGACACTGGCACCGCAACCGCTGGAATCAGGGTCGCTCGGCCGCTGCGAAGAAAAACGAAAACGACGCCGATCACCAATACGATCGACAGTTCCAGCGTCCGTTCGACCGTGCTCACCGAAGCACGAATCGTCGTGGTTCGGTCCAGAACGATCGTCGTGTCGATCCCCTCGGGAATAGATGCTTCCACCGAAGGCAGCGCTTCCCGAATCCGGTCCACCGTGTCGATAATGTTCGCGCCCGGTTGTCGGAAGACGATCAGGGTCACCGCACGTTTGCCGTTCAGATACCCCGCTGCTCGTAGGTTCTGCGTCGAGTCAACAACGTCGGCCACATCGGAAAGCCGCACCGCTGCACCGTTGTGGTACCCGACGATGATCGGCTTATACTCCTCCGCGTGCGACATCTGGTCGTTCGCAGTGATGTCGGCCGAAATGTCTCCGTTCGTAATCTGTCCTTTGGCCAGACTCGAATTCTGAATGCTCAGCACGGCCTGAAGATTGGCCATCGTTAGTCCAAGGCTCGAAAGCTTTGTAGGGTTCACCTCGACCCGCACTGAGGGTAACGCACCGCCGCCGGCATTCACCTGTCCAACACCCTGAATCTGCGACAACCTTTGCTGAATGATCGTCGACGCTTCGTCGTACAGTTTGTCCGGACCATACTTGTCCGAAGTAAGCCCGATGATCATGATCGGCGCATCAGCAGGATTCACCTTGCGATACGTTGGATTCGCCGGAAGATTCGCAGGCAGATAAGTACGCGCCGCATTGATCGCCGCCTGCACATCGCGCGCAGCTCCATCGATGTTCCGGCTCAGATCAAACTGGATCGTGATTGACGTCGAGCCCAGACTGCTCGAAGAAGTCATCTCCGTCACTCCGGCAATATGGCCGAACTGTCGTTCCAGCGGCGTCGCCACCGACGACGCCATAATCTCCGCGCTGCCTCCCGGCAAACCTGCATTCACCGAGATCGTCGGAAAATCCACCTGCGGCAGCGGCGACACTGGAAGCACCGTAAACGCAATCGCCCCCGCGATGGCGATCGCCACCGTCAGCAGCGTAGTCGCCACCGGACGATGAATAAATGGCGAAGAGAGATTCATGACAGCTCCGCCACCTCAGGCTTGCTCTCCAGGCGTTCCTTCTTCGATTTCTTAGAGAACCGCGTCGCCAGGTTGTCGAAGAAGATGTAAATCACAGGTGTCGTATACAGCGTCAATATTTGGCTCAGCAACAGACCGCCGACCATCGCGATCCCCAGCGGTCTGCGCAGCTCAGACCCGATACCAGTGCCAAACGCAAGCGGCAGCCCGCCCAGCAGCGCCGCCATCGTCGTCATCATAATCGGCCTGAAACGAAGCAGGCACGCCTGATAAATCGCCTCCGTCGCATCCAATCCCTGATGCCGCTCCGCATCGAGGGCGAAGTCGACCATCATGATTCCGTTCTTCTTCACAATCCCGATCAATAGAACCAGTCCAATAATCGCAACCACGCTCAAGTCCTGATGAAAAAGAATCAGCGAAAGGAACGCGCCCACACCCGCTGAAGGCAGCGTGGAGAGAATCGTGATCGGATGGATGAAGCTCTCATACAAAACTCCAAGCACGATATACACCGTTACCAGAGCAGCAAGAATCAGCAGCGGCATATTCGAGAGCGAGTTCCGGAACGAGGCTGCCGTTCCCTGAAAATCGGCCTGCAGGCTCGCCGGCATATGCATCTCTTCCTGCACCTTCGTAATCTCCGAAATCGCCCCTCCAAGAGCGGCATTCGGGGCGAGATTGAACGACACCGTGATCGCCGGAAACTGTCCTTGATGCGTGATAGACAGCGGCTCCGTTGTTGTCTCAAAGTGCGAGAACGCGCTGAACGGCACAGCATTACTGGTCGTCGAGCTCGTCGCACCCGCCGAATTCGCTCCTCGGCTCGAGGTTGAAGTCACTGTGCTCGACGTAAGCGCATTCGGTGGAGGAGCAAGTGTATTCGCCGACGGCGTGAACAACGCCGATCCCGTCAACGCGTTCGAGCCCGCAGAAGTCGATCCCTTTCCAGACGACGACGATGCCGGTGCGCCGCTCTGCCCCGCCGAAGAGTTCGCCTCGATGTAAAGATGGTTCAGCTTGTCGGGATCCAACTGAAACTGCGGCTCGGCCTCCAGAATCACGTGGTACTGATTCAGCTGCGTGTACATCGTGTTGATCTGTCGCTGACCGAAGGCGTCGTACAGCGTCTGGTCGATCGTAGTCGGCGCCACGCCGAGCCGCGAAGCAGTTGCCCGGTCGATCACCAGTGACACCGCCAGTCCCCCCAGCTGTTGGTCCGTCGCCACATCTTCAAGCTCCGGCAGTTCCTTCAGCCGCGCCACAAAGCGATTGGTCCAATCATTCAGCTCGTTAATGTCAGGATCTTCCAGCGTGTACTGATACTGCGTCCGGCTCACCCGGTCATCGACCGTGATGTTCTGCACCGGCTGCATAAAGATCTGAATATCTCTCGTATTCTTGAGCTTAGACTGGAGCCTGCGGACCACATCCGCCGCACTCAGGTCGCGCTGCTCCAGCGGCTTCAGGTTGATCGACATTCTCCCGCTGTTCGTCGTGGTGTTCGTTCCATCCGCACCGATGAACGAGGACAGGCTCTCGACCGCAGGGTCCTGAAGGATAATCTTCGCGACCTCCTTCTGCTTCTCCGCCATCGCCTTCGAGCCGATCGTCTGCGTCGCCTGCGTAATCCCCTGGATCACCCCCGTGTCCTGCACCGGAAAGAAGCCCTTCGGGATAATGATGTACAGATAGACCGTCAACAGAAGTGTCGCGACCGCTACCAACAGCGTTATGGTCTGGTAACGCAGAACAACCTTCAGCGTGCGGCCATAGAAGGAAATCATCCCTTCGAACACGCGTTCCGACGCCTGATAGAACCGTCCCTGCTGCTCGTGCGGATTGTGTTTCAAAATCCGCGACGCCATCATCGGCGTCAGCGTCAGCGAAACCACAGCCGAAATAATGATCGTCACGGCCAGCGTAACCGCAAATTCGCGGAAGAGCCGTCCGACAACGTCGCCCATAAACAGCAGCGGAATCAGCACCGCAATCAGCGACACCGTCAGCGACAGAATCGTAAACCCGATCTGCTCGGCGCCCTTTAGTGCAGCCTGCATCGGCGAGTCGCCTTGTTCAAGGTAACGCGAAATATTCTCCACCATCACGATCGCGTCATCGACAACGAAGCCTGTCGAGATCGTCAGCGCCATCAGCGACAGGTTGTCCAGGCTGTAGCCAAGCAGGTACATCGCTGCAAACGTGCCGATCAACGACAACGGAACCGCCACGCTCGGAATAATCGTCGCGTAGAGATTTCGCAGAAACAGGAAGATGACCATCACGACGAGAAACACCGTCAGCAACAGTTCGAATTCCACATCGTTCACCGATGCCTGGATAGGTGTCGTCAGGTCGGTAAGCGTCCTGATTTCGATTCCCTTGGGAAGATTGGCCTCCAGTTGCGGCATCAACTGCTTGATGCTTTTAACCACGCTGATCGTGTTCCCGCCCGGCTGGCGCTGCACATTCAGAATCACCGCAGGCGTCTCGTCCATCCACGCGGCCTGCGTCGAGTTCTCCACGCCATCCACGATCTTCGCAACGTCGGTCAGCATCACCGGCGCGCCGTTGCGGTACGCGATAACCACGCTCCTGTAATCCTTACTCGTCACCAGCTGATCGTTCGCGTCTATCTGGTAATCCTGCCGCGGCCCGTCGAAGTTGCCCTTGGCCGCATTGACGCTGCTCTGCGTCACCGCCGTCCGCAGATCTTCGAGGTTGATGCCATACGACGACAGTGCCGTCGGATTCGCCTGAATCCGCACCGCAGGCTTCTGGCCGCCGCTGATGCTCACCAATCCCACGTCTTTCAGCTGCGAGATCTTTGGTGCGAGTCGCGTGTCGACCAGGTCCTCCACTTGCGACAGCGGCATCGACTTCGACGTAATCGCAAGCGTCAGCACCGGCGCATCGGCAGGATTCGTCTTGCTGTAAATCGGGGGCGCCGGGAGGTTCGCCGGCAGAAAGCTTGATGACGCATTGATCGCCGACTGCACCTCTTCTTCCGCGACGTCGATGTTCAGGGTCAGGTTGAACTGCAGCACGATCACTGAAGTCCCGCCAGAACTCGACGAGGTCATCTGGCTTAGCCCTTGAAGCTGCCCAAACTGGCGCTCGAGCGGTGCCGTCACCGTCGTCGCCATCACCTGCGGACTCGCTCCCGGGTAAAAGGTCAGTATCTGAATCGTCGGATAGTCGACCTGAGGCAGCGCCGAAATCGGCAGCTGCGTGTAGCTCACAATCCCAACCAGCATGATGGCGGCCATCAGCAAAGATGTCGCCACCGGGCGCAGAATAAACGGACGCGAAGGGCTCAAGGAGCACTACTCCCGACTACGTTGCTCGCAGATATCGGCTGTTTCGACACAACGATCTTCGACTTGTCCTGCAGCTTGTCGAAGCTGCTGTTGGCGACCACATCCCCTGGTTCGATTCCCGTCACCTCCGTGTTGTTCCCCTCGGTCACTCCCGTCTTAACGCTCCTCATATGCGCTGTATTGTCCTCAATCACGTAGACAAACGCAGCCGTTCCGTTATGCTGAATGGCCGAAGAAGGAACAATGGTCGCTCCCTGCTTCGTATTCACCAGCAGTCGTGTATTCACAAACTCATTGGGAAAAAGCACGCCATCCCTGTTGTCGAACGTCGCCCGTGCCTTCACGGTTCCCGTCGTCGTGTCGATCTGGTTGTCCAGCGTCAGCAGCGTTCCCGTCGCAATCTGCTTCAGCGCCGCGCGATCAAACGCATCCACCGGAAGCTTCGCCCTCTGCCGAATTCGCGGCTGGACCTGTCCCAGGTTGTCCTCAGGAATCGTGAAGATCACAGTGATCGGCTGCAGCTGCGTAATCACTGCCAGTGTTGTAGCCCCCGACGCCTGCACCACATTGCCCGGATCGACCAGCCGCAATCCCACTCGGCCCGAGATGGGTGCCGTAATGTGGCAATACCCAAGCTGTACCTGGTCGAACGCCACCGTCCCTTGGTCGTTCTTCACCGTGCCCGCGTCCTGCAGCACAAGCTTCTCCTGGTCGTCCATCTGCTGCCTCGGAATCGCATTCCGAGCCCACGCCTCGCGGTAGCGGTCGCGATCCATCGTCGCCTGCGCAAGTATCGCCTCATCCCGCTCCAGCGTCCCCTGCGCCTGCAGCAGCGTCGCCTCGAATGGTCTCGGGTCGATATCGATCAGTGGAGCGCCCTTGCTCACAATCTGCCCCTCGGTAAAATGCACCGCGATCACCGGTCCCGTCACCTGGCTCGTGATCGAAGCCGTATACACCGGCGTCACCGTGCCAATCGCATCCAGGTACACGCCGATGTTGCCCTTGGTCGCCGTCGCCGTCGTCAGCGTTACCGGCCCTCCGGCGGCGCCTGCTCCGCGACGTCCTCCGCCACCAGCTCCGGCCTTCGTCGTCGTATCGTGGCGCTGCAAAACAAGCCAGAATCCCACGGCAAAGATCAGCAGCAGGGCAATCCATACAAGAACCCGAACAAGGGTGCGCCGGGAAGACGTTGGAGCAGGGGCCGGAAGTTGATGATCTGGCCCGATAGATGGGTGTTCCTTTGAATCGGCTGGCAATACGTCTCCCTTTGCCACATCTGAGAATTTTTGGACTTTAGTTCGCAGTGTGTCCGTTTGTTACTGTTATCGACGCACAGGCATGTACTTAAAGACTCAGCCATCCCCGCCATCAGGCGTCAAAATTCAATAACATGAATGTTCCCGCGATCACGACGTGGCACGTGACCGGCAGAAAGGCGCAAATTTCTGGATACTCTTCCACAGTACCGCAGCCATCGTCCGTCCGTCTTCACTTTTTGCGAATCCCGCCATAACGCACTTGATTGAGCCAGCACCCCGCGCTTGATTGAGCCCGCAACCCCTTGCATGGTATGATTTGAGTATCGGCAGACTACCGTTCACCCGGTAGAGGTCGGGAGCTATTACTTCGCCCCGCACCTGACTCTTCCCCAGGCATCGCTTGAGGCTTCATTCACTCACGCTCGATTTCCCGGGAATCTTCTGCGACTCAGGATCGGAGCAAGTCATGGCACACAAATGTGATCTCTGCGGCAAAGGCCCGCAGTTCGGCAACAACATCTCTCACGCCCACAACACCACCCGGCGCCGCTGGAACGTGAACCTCCAGCCCGTCAAGGCCAAAGTCGATGGCGGCAGCAAACGTATGCGCGTCTGCACCAGCTGCATCAAGACCGGCAAAGTCGTCAAAGCCTAAGCCCCACCAGACTCCAGAAACAGGTCGCCCCAGCCGCGTTGTAGCCGGCTGGGGCTTTTCCTGCATGCCTCAATTTCTTTCTGCGATTACTGCTTCTCAAATCCCAGCGAAGCACTATTGATGCAGTACCTCAGCCCGGTAGGTGTCGGCCCATCCGGAAACACATGCCCCAGGTGAGCCCCGCACGTCGCGCACTTCACCTCGATACGCTTCATGCCGTGCGAATTGTCCTCCACCGCCTCAATCGCATCCGCCGACACTGGATTCCAGAAGCTCGGCCATCCACTCCCCGAATCGAACTTCTTATCCGAGGTAAACAGCGGCGCGTTGCACGCCCCGCAGTGGTAGATCCCGTCCTCATGGTTATTCACCAGCGCCCCGGTAAACGCACGCTCGGTCCCGCCTTCCCGCATCACATGAAACTGCTCCGGAGTCAGCAGTTCGCGCCACTCTGCCTCCGTCTTGTGCACTTTCTCCACCTTTGTCTCGGCCATCGTTCCAGCCTCCTCTTTTCATTTAGGTTCTGAAGATTGGATGCCAAACCGCCCATTATGTTTCAGGCGGTGCCGTACTTCCCCCTGGGATCTCTGGCGATCACTTCGATCTCTACCAGCGCGTCCTTCGGCAGCCCCGCCACCGCCACCGTCGACCGGGCTGGCGCCACCACGCCCTCCGGCGCCAGATGCTTCCCGTACACCTCGTTCATCGCCGCAAAGTCGCTCATCGACTTCAGAAACACCGTCGTCTTAACCACGTTGTGCATGTGCAGTCCGGCTTCGTGCAGCACAGCCTTCACATTCTCGAGCACCCGGACCGTCTGTTCGGTAATTCCCCCGGCCACCAACTGGCCAGTCGCAGGATCAAGCCCAACCTGTCCCGAAGCAAACAACAGGTCCCCTACCCAAACTGCCTGGGAGTACGGTCCGATAGCAGCAGGGGCATCTTTCGTAGAAATCGCAACTTTATCTAGATCACTCATAGCCCTAAGTCTATCTCGTTCCATAGCCAAGAGCAGCCGCGCAAGGAGCCACTCCGCCCGGCCACTCCGCGTACATTGAAGTCCGCCAACCTATCAAAAGTCCCAGTTACCCCGAAAATCTCCTTTAGGTAGCATGCACCCATGCGTGCCCCCTCCCCAGCTCGCTTCTCAAAGATTGCCTCTCTGGTCCTGCTCGGTCTGGTCCTTTCCTCTCCGGCCCACGCCGACAAGCTCAAAGGCATCTACGCCGGCAGCGGAGGCTTCTCGCAGGACGTTAGCCGTACCGTCTTCATCGAATTCGCCGCCGACGGCACAGCACTCCTCCAGCAGCAGTGGCATAACAAAGACCCTCAAACCTGGCACGCGCGTTGGAAGCAGGAGAAAAAAAAGATCATCCTCACCTACGACTCAGTGAAGGACACCCCACTCCCCGACCCGCTCATCTTGGACTTCAAGCACGGCACTCTGGTTCCTACCTCCTGGGACGCGACCACTCTCGGTTTACTCGGTCCTCCTAAACTCACACCCTTCGGCGGAAAAAACGCTCAGGTCAACAGCGTCGCGGGCTGCCAGAGTCTGAACACAGCCGATCCAAGCCGGTATTGCACTACCTGGGGCTCCAACCGCTGAGCAGTTGCATCGCGAGAAAACAAAGGGGAGGACCGATACGTGCAAATCCGCAGATCACATCCGGATAACGCAGCCAGCTCCGCTGATTCTCCGCTGCAACGTCCTGCGTGGAGGTTGTTCGACCTGGTTCGCAACGCCACCTCAACCATGCTCAAGCGTGCCGCAATCGCCGTGGCGGTTGCGTGGGTTCCCCTCGCGATTCTCGCGGCAACCCAGGGGCGCGCTGCACTCATGTCGTTCCTCACCGACTTCTCCAACCAATCCCGTTTCCTGCTCATAATCCCCATATTGATACTCGGCGTCCCCCCGCTGCACTCCCGCTATGAATTGGTCGTCCATCATTTCGGAACAACTCTTGTAGCCGATGACCAGCAGGCAAGATTCCAGTCCAACTGGAGATCCCACGAACGACTCAAGTGACTCCATCCCCATTAAAGTGATGCTGTTGTTGATGACGTATGCCATAGCCCTGTGGCTCAGCCAATACCTCAGTGGCGGGGGAGGTGAATTCCTCCCCTGGTGGGTCGGCAGCAGTGGCTTCCGGTTCTTTTCCCTCGCTGGCACCTGGGCATTCTTTGTCAGCTATCCCCTCCTCGCCTACCTCACATTTCTATGGCTCTGGAGACAGATCCTCTGGGCACGGTTCCTGCGATCGACAACCCTGCTCAACCTCCGCCTCATCGCAGTGCATCCAGATCATCTGGGAGGGCTGGGCTTTCTCGAAGCCTCGCTCCTGGCGCAGCTTCCTTTCAGCTTCTGCCTGGGCGTTGGCCTCGCCGGCGCAATCGCCAACCGCGTGTTTCACGAGGGAGAAAAGGTGCTCGCCTATCGCTTTCTGGCCCCCATCCTCATCGCAGTGGCGCTATTGATAGCAGTGGCTCCCTATTTCTTCTTCACCCCAACTCTCATGCAGATGAGACGCCGGGGCATGCTGCGATACGGTTCTCTCGCGCATGCCGTCGGAGAGCAGTTTGAGCAGAAGTGGCTCGACCATGACGATAGCGTGACCGCAGAAGACCTTACGACGACCAACTTCACCTCCACCCAGAATCTCTATGCGATCGCGAAGAACGTCGATGACATCCGTATCTTGCCTGTATCCCGAATCAACGTCTATGCCTTCGTCGTCGCCGCACTGATCCCGGGAATTCCAGTTGTCATCGGTGCCCTGCCCTTTAGCGTCCTGATGAAGGCGGTCCTGAAGTTGCTGGCCTAGCCGTACGCATCAAAGTCAGCTGGTTGTTATCCACGATATTGGGGGATGGCCAAATGGTTAGACGGGCGGACAGTATGGCGGAGCATGTCGGCCCGCCTCTCCTTGAGAGAAAATGTCACAACCCTCATTGTGGGTGGCTCCTGTGCATTGTCACTCTACTTGTTCAGGCTTACTGTCTAACGATGAACGCACAGGCCCTTGGTCAGTTCTCGCCTGACGAAGGCCAGGTTGCGTGTAACGACATTGTCGCGAATGAGTTGGATCATAAGATCCTCCCTGCCAGGGTTTCCTTCGACGATCCCCTTCCCAACGCTCCTTCACCCATCGATAAATCCACCGGATCGGTGGATCGATCGAGCAAAAAACCGGCTGAAGTTGTGGTGACGAGGCCGACGCCCCCGCCAGCCAAATTCAACTTCAAAGTCGCATTCTGGCAGACCTTCGGCGAAAACCTATCCTTCGACGCCTTCCGCGTCGCCACCGATCCCGGGATGCGCTGGAACCTCCTCCACAAGCCTTTCGTTCACGACTGGTTTGCCTCCTACGGGGGAATTGACCTGCACCGCTGGGGCGATGGGGACGACTTCGTCGTCAACAATCTCGGGCACCCTCTTGAGGGAGCTGTCTTCGCGCGGACCTTCCTGCAAAACAGCCCTGCCAGCCAGGTGCCTATTGGAAAGAATTCGAGATATTGGATTAGCCGCCTGAAAGCAACGGCATGGGCTGCCGCCTGGTCGACACAGTTGGAGATCGGCCCCATCAGTGAGACCTCGATTGGAAATCAAGGCGGCTTCACCTATGTGCCCGTCTGCGGAACCGAACTGTCTTGTCTCAACAACCCGAAGTATCCTAAACCCCCAACCAACAACACCGGCTGGACCGACTACATTGTGACTCCACTTGCCGGCATCGCGTGGGTGTTCGCCGAAGATACTGCCGAAAAGTACATCGTCGCCCCCATTGCGGTAAACCACCGGATCCTCGGCGGCAGGGTCCTCCGCTCCGCGCTCGAGCCCACCCGCAGCTTCGCCGCGATCTTCGCAGGCAAGTATCCATGGGAGCTCCCTTCGGCCGATAACGGCTTCGTTGCCAGTCAGAAGGTCCGTCACGTGCCGAAATTCGGCACCCTCGAACCTCCTCCTGTAAGGCGCCTCGAATTCGGTACCCAATACACCAGCATCAGCTTGCCTGTGCTCAGCAACACATGCCCCGGATACGCATGCCGCAAGAACCTGTCAGGACTTGGCACCAACTTTGATTTCAATTTCACACATGGCATCGCCTTCGACAGTACCGTCAGCTTCATTCCGGAGCAGCAGGGGACCAAGCCCATGGTCGAAGGTCTGTTTGGCTTCCGCATCGGAGCGCGTACGCGACATGTCGGCGTCTTCGCCAAGCTGCGTCCCGGCTTCATCTATTACGAGAACGCACAGCCGATCCAGGGAGTAGAGGGCCAGACCAACCTCACGCGCTTTGCCGCCGATGCTGGCGGAATCGTCGAGTACTACCCAAACCACACCTCCACCCTGCGCTTCGACGTTGGCACAACGCTTGTCCGTTACCTCACCAACCACACAGACCCGCACGACTACGCCCTCGGCAGCCTGCTGTCGACCGACTACATCGTCACGCAAGGGAACTTCCAGATATCAACCAGCTATCAATGGCGCTTCTAACCAGAATCCCTGCTAGGCCCTGGGGCGCGAAAATCCCATCAAACTTCATCCAATCAAAATTCGCTCCATCTATAGAAATCGCCAAAAATTTACGTCTCCTAACGGCACTCTTCAATGATCGGGCCTACCATGGGGGCGAGGTGAACAGCATGGGACTCATGGACATGATTCAATCGCTCGCCGGACAGACCGGCGAGGCCGCCGGAACCGATCAGGCCAAAGTTGCCGGTGGCTTCATCGAAGCCCTCACCCTTTCGCAGTAAAGATCCCCCGGAACGCCGGCCAATACGCGTAGATCAGGAAGATCTCCAGCAAAGAGCAGACCAATCCCGGCGTATACCCCACAGGCGCCAAGGTAAAGTGGAACACCAGAATATTCACAAGGATCGGCCCAAGGATCACCAGCGCGACCGGAACATACCACCCCACCAGCAGCAGCACCCCGGCGATCACATAGAGCACGCCATGGAACACAAGCCATCCGTGCACAAACATAATCGTGGAGAGTGTCCCTGCATCCCCCGGCATCTGCTGCATCGGCATAAAGGGATGGAGGTTGTTAAGACCGAAGACGAGAAAGACAAGTCCCAGCAGAATCCGTGCAATGATAACGGCGATCTTCATAAGCTGTTAGCTCCTCAAAAAGAATTGGTAAAGAACTCTTGAGCGTCGGCGTAACTTGCGTCAGGAAGATTGATTCGATAGCGTCGAGTATATGCCGAATAGCACGCACTCAGGTGTCGTTATGTCGTTGGCAGGCAAAGTCGCCCTCGTCACCGGAGGCTCGCGCGGAATCGGCGCCGCCACCGTTCGCCTTTTCCGTCAGGCCGGCGCGAAGGTCGTCTTCAGCTACCTCTCCGCCGTCCAGCAGGCCGAAGCTCTCGTTCAGGAGTGCGGAGGCCCGGATCTCTGCCGCTCCGTCCAGCAGACTCTATCCACTCCCGAAGATGGCCAGGCCCTCGTGACCGCCGCGGTAGCCGCCTTCGGCCGCCTCGACTGCGCCATCCTGAACCACGGCATCTGGCCCTCCCACGACGCTCCCATCGCCGAGATGACAACCACCCAGTGGCAAGCCACCCTCGGCACCAACCTCGACAGCGTCTTCGGCGTAGTCCGCGCCACCGTCGCCCAAATGCAATCGCAACCCCTTGTGAATGGAGTCCGCGGCCACATTGTTCTGGTCAGCTCCACCGCCGGCCAGCGCGGCGAAGCCTTCCACGCCGACTACGCCGCCACCAAAGGCGCCCTCATCAGCCTCACCAAGAGTCTCTCCACCGAACTCGCCGGGCAGGGAATCCACTGCAACTGCGTCGCCCCCGGCTGGGTCGCTACCGAAATGTCCGCCGACGTCCTTGGCAATCCCGAAACGTCCAAGAAGCTGTTGTCTCTGATCCCGCTCGGCCGTGCCGCCCACGTCGACGAGATCGCTGCACCCATCCTCTTCCTCTGCACCCCCCTCGCCGGCTTCATCTCCGGCGAGATCTTCAACGTCAACGGCGGCGCAGTCCTAGTCGGTTAGAGCCAGAGGCGGGAAATTGCTTTTGAACGGAGTAGCAATGAAGCAAGTCGTCTTCTGTATCGCGATCGGCCTCACCACCACCGCCGCCCAGCCACTTCTCGCACAGGCCCGCGACATCCCCAGCGCCGCCCCCACCCACGATAAGAGCGAAACTCAGGAGCAGCGCGGCCGCAAGCTCCTCGACCAGATGCTCGAAGCCCTCGGCGGCGACGCCTGGCTCAACCGCCACAACGTCCGCTTCCTCGGCCACGCCGGCCGCTTCTTCCAGGGAGCGCCAAACGGTATCGTCATCGACTTCACCGCCACCCGCCAATTCGCGAACGGCGACCGCCCCGACGCCCAGCGCATCGGCTTCATCACCGACAAAAGCATGATCCTCCCCGGCAAAAAGATCGACATCGTCCAGATCTGGATCAACAACACCGGCCACGAAGTCACCTACAAGGGCAAGTCCACCCTCCCCAAAGACCAGGTCGAAGACTACTACCGCCGCCAGGACCACTCCATCGAATCCATCTACCGCGTCTGGCTCAAGTCTCCCGGCGTCATGGTCGTCGCCGAAGGCAGCACCATGGTCGAGCGCCGCATCACCGAACGAGTCTCCATTCTCAGCGCCAACAACGACGCCGTCACCGTCGACATCGACGCCGCCACCCACCTCCCCCGCCGCCGCACCTTCGAGTGGCGAAACGCCACCTTCAAAGACCTCGATGAAGACGCCGAAGAGTACGATGACTACCACACCATCCAGGGCCTGCCCACCGCCTTCACTATCAGCCGCTATCACAACGGAGACCTGGCCAGCCAGACCTTCTACACCAAGATTGAATACGACGTAGACCTGCCGCCCGAAACCTTCAACCCCGACGTCCTCCTCAAAAAGAAGCAATAGAGGATCTGCCGTTGCTTTTGCCTTTCTTGTTGTCATCCCCGAAGGGGATTTGCTGCTAGCACTTGCCGTTTTTGCTTCTAGGTAGGCCAAGGCTTTAGCCTTGGCATCTCGACCCCGCAAGAACGCGGGCTTTAGCCCCTGGGGTATGCTTCTTTGTCCGTGTGCATGAACCATCCGGCTTAAAACGCTGCAAAGAAAATTCTCCGGGCCCGAACAAATCTTCCAAGGAGTCACACTCGATGAAGCACGACAACATTCTGGGCACCGTCGGCAACACCCCCGCCGTCCGCATCAACCACCTCGCCCCCGCCGGCATCAACCTCTACGTCAAAATCGAAGCCTTCAACCCGCTAGGCTCCGTCAAAGACCGCCTCGCCCTCGGCGTCATCGAAGACGCCGAACAACGCGGCACCCTCAAGCCCGGCCAGACCGTCGTCGAAGCCACCAGCGGCAACACCGGCATCGGCCTCGCCATGGTCTGCGCCGCTAAAGGCTATCCCCTCGTCGTCACCATGGCCGAAACCTTCTCGGTCGAGCGCCGCAAGCTCATGCGCTTCCTCGGCGCGAAGGTCGTCATCACCCCCGGCCCCGCACGCGGCACTGGCATGGTCCAGAAGGCCAACGAACTCGCCGAAAAGAACGGCTGGTTCCTAACCCGCCAGTTCACCAACGAAGCCAACGCCGACTTCCACTCCCGCACCACCGCGCAGGAGATCCTCCGCGACTTCGAGGGCGACCGCCTCGACTTCTGGGTAACCGGCTTCGGCACCGGCGGCACCCTCAAAGGTGTCTCCCGCGTCCTCGCCGAAAAACGCCCCGAAACCAAAATCATCCTCTGCGAACCCGACGCCGCTCCCATGGTCTCAAGCGGCATCCCCCAGCCGGCAAACAACCCCGACGGCTCCCCCTCCACCAGCCACCCGTCCTGGACCCCGCACCCCCAGCAGGGCTGGAGCCCCGACTTCATCCCCAAGCTCGCAGAGGACGCGATCAAAACCAACCGCATCCACAAAATCCTCCGCATTACGAACCCCGAAGCCATGAGCCACAGCCGCGATCTCGCCCAGAAGGAAGGCATCTTCGTCGGCATCAGCTCAGGCGCCACCTTCGCCGGAGCCCTCCGCATCGCCGCCGAAGCCCCCAAAGGCTCCACCATCCTCTGCATGCTCCCCGACACCGGCGAACGCTACCTCAGCACCCCGCTCTTCGCCGACGTCCCCGTAGACATGACCCCCGAGGAACTCGAACTCTCCAAGTCCACACCAAGCGCCCAGCTCCCACCACCTGTTCAGGCGTAGTCTCTGCGTCCCAAAAACCGCGTCATCACGACCGAAGCGACGGACGGTCTCACCGTCCGTCGCGCAGTGGAGAGACCCCCGCATTTGCCTTCGCTCTCCTCCCTCCAACCACCAAGCCCGGGTGCCCCATCCTTCGCGCCTTTGCGAAGGGTGGGATGTAGGCCCTCACCCAGCCCACGCATTTCGTTGGAAACCGTTACGATCGCCGGGTGTCCCATCCTTCGCACCTTTGCGAAGGGTGGGAGGAACACCGCTAACTAGCCACAAGCGTCGAGCTGAAGACCACACGGCCCAGCCCACCAGCTTAGCGAGTAAATCCTCTTCAGTGCCGAATCACCCTCCCACCGCCGTTTATACTCAACCTTGCCATGAGCGAATCCACGCCCGATAAGAGCCCCGACGACCAGCCAGCGCCGCAGACGATGGACATCCTCGAAATCATGTCCCTCCTGCCTCACCGCTACCCCTTCCTCCTCATCGACCGCGTCATCGAGATGGAGCGCAAGCAGCGCATCGTCGCCATCAAAAACGTCTCCATCAACGAGCCCCACTTCCAGGGCCATTTCCCTGACTACCCCATCATGCCCGGCGTCCTCATGGTCGAAGCCATCGCCCAGGCCGGCGGCGCTCTCCTCCTCAGCGAGATCCCCGACCGCGACTCCAAGCTCATGGTTTTCACCAGCATCGAAAACGCCCGCTTCCGCCGTCCCGTCACCCCCGGCGACCAGCTCCGCATCGAAGTCAATGTCCTCAACTGGCGCAGCCGCGCGGTCAAGATGGGCGGCAACATCACCGTCGACGGCAAGCTCGTCTGCGACGCCGTGGTCATGTGTCAGGTCGTCCCCCGCGTCGTAGCAACGAAATCCGAAGCGGGGCCCGAGTCAGCAGAGTGAGTATCCACCCCACAGCGATCGTTGCACCCGGCGCTCAGGTCCCCGCAAGCTGCAAGATCGGCCCCTGGTGCACCATCGGTCCCAACGTCATCCTCGGAGAAGACTGCGAGCTTGTCTCCCACGTCGTCCTTGGCGGCCACGACAACGGCCACCTCACCATCGGCCGCAACAACCGCATCTTCTCCTTCGCCTGCCTCGGCATCGCCCCGCAGGACCTCAAGTACGCCGGCGAACCCACCCGCCTCGAGATCGGCGACAACAACTCCATCCGCGAGTACGTCACCATCTCAAGAGGGACTGCAGGGGGCGGGGGGATTACCCGCCTGGGAAACGACTGCCTCATCATGGCCTACACCCACATCGGCCACGACTCGCAGATCGGCAACAGCTGCATCCTCGCCAACTCCGCCACCCTCGCCGGCCACGTCATCGTCGAAGACTTCGCTGTAGTCGGAGCCCTCTGCCCCGTCCACCAGTTCTGCCGCATCGGACGCTACGCCTACATCGGCGGCGGCACCACCATCACCCAGGACGTGCTCCCCTACTCGCTCACCTCCATCGAGCGCAACAACCACGCCTACGGCCTCAATAAAGTCGGACTCGAACGAAAAGGCTTCACCCCGCAGCAAATCAAAGAACTACGCAACGCCTACCGTACCCTCCTCGCCGCAAAACTCAACACCAGCGACGCCCTCGCCGCCATGCGCGAAACCATCGCCTCCGGCAACGCCGGCGAACACGTAGCCTACCTCGCCGACTTCATCGCCAACAGCCAACGCGGCATCATCAAGTAAGTCACGCATCGTGCCTTTTCCATCGCTCGGGCTCTGGCTTGCAATGAGTCGGGTGCCCCATCCTTGCGGTCCCATCGCAAAGGGTGGGGTATCGAGCGAAGCGAGACCACTCTCCGTCCCAATACGAGCGTTACACTTGTCCCATCGCTATGAGCCTCACCAAACTCCTCCTCATCTCCAGCCTCCTCGCCCCCACCCTCACTCCAAACAACGCAACCGCCCAAACCCAACCTCCCATCCGTGTAGCCGTAGTCGGCCTCGTGCACGGCCACATCCAAGGCTTCCTCCACAGTCTCCCCGACCATCCCGAGATCATCCTCGTCGGCATCTCCGAGCCCGACGCCGCTCTCCGCCAGCACTACATCGACCGCACCCATCTCCCCGCCAAACTCTTCTTCCCCACTGAAGCGGCCATGCTCCAAAGCACCCACCCCCAGGCCATCCTCGTCTACACCTCCACCGCCGGACACCGAGCAGCGATCGAACAAGCCGCCCCGCTCCACATCGCCGCGATGGTCGAAAAACCCCTCGCCACCACCGTCGAAGACGCCCTCGTCATTCAGCAGCTCGCGCAAAAATACAACATCCCCGTCCTCACCAACTACGAAACCACCTGGTACGCCTCCAACACAGAGGCCGCCAACATCCTCGCAGCCGGCAAAATCGGCGACCTACGCAAACTCGTCGTCCACGACGGTCATCAAGGCCCGAAAGAAATCGGCGTCGGCCCCGAATTCCTCGGCTGGCTCACTGACCCCAAACAAAACGGAGGCGGCGCTCTCTTCGACTTCGGTTGCTACGGCGTCGACCTCGCCACCTGGATCATGCACGGCGAACTCCCCCTCACTGTCTCCGCCGTCACCCTCCGCATCAAGCCCGAGATCTACCCCAACGTCGACGACGACAGCACCGTCGTCCTCACCTACCCCCACGCCCAGGCCATCATCCAGGGCTCTTGGAACTGGCCCTTCTCCCGAAAGGACATGGAGATCTACGGTGCAACCGGCTACGTCGACACCCTCTATGAAGACAAATCCCCCGGCGTCAAGCTACGCATCCGTCTCCCCGGCGAACACTCCGAACACGTCGAAGACGCACCCCCACTCACCGCACCGCAAAACAATTCACTCAACTACCTAGCCGCCGTCCTCCAGGGCACTCTAAAGCCCCAACACGACCTCACCTCACTCGATACCAACGTAACGGTAGTCCGCATCCTCGACGCCGCCCGCCGCTCCGCCCAGACCGGCCGCACCATCAACCTCACCTCGGAAAACAAGAAGTAAGTTTAAGCCAGATGACATCGTCAGGATAGGAACCGGTGCTACACTTTTTCCCTCTACCGCAGTCACGAGAGGGGGCAATCAATGGCATCTGTACTCATCACCGGAACCAGCACCGGGATCGGCCTCGCCACCGCACTCACCCTCGGCCGCGCCGGCCACAATGTCTACGCCACCATGCGCGACCCATCCCGCTCACCCGAGCTAGCCGAAAAGGCCGCGCGAGAAAAACTCCCCATCAAAATCTCTGTCATGGACGTGGACTCCGACACCTCCGTCAAAACAGCGATCGCGAACATCCAGAAGGATGCCGGCCAGATCGACGTCCTGGTCAACAACGCCGGAGTGGAGCGCAACGGCTCCATCGAAGAACTGCCTCTCTCCGAGTTCCGAGCGGTCATGGAGACCAACTACTTCGGAGTCATCCGTTGCATCCAGGCGCTCGTGCCACAGATGCGGCAGCGCAGAAGCGGATGCATCATCAACATCGCCTCAGTCGCAGGACAGATCTCCTGTTCCCCATTGGCCCCCTACACAGCGTCCAAGTTTGCCTTGGAAGCGCTCAGCGAAGCACTGGCCGGAGAGATGAAGACGTTCAACGTTCGCGTCTCCATCGTCGAACCCGGCATCATCGACACTGCCATGGCCAGACGACTGGAGCAGCCGCCACAGAAATCCCCATACTCTCAGCAAATACGCTTTGCAAACCTCTTTGCCGCCTCCCTCAAAAACTCAGCACAGCCATCCCTGGTCGCAGAGAAAGTCCGCGAGATCATCGACAGCGGAACCTGGCAATTGCGCCACCCCGTAGGCCCCGATGCACTCCCATTTCTCGGCTGGCGCAAGTCCATGACCGACGAAGAATGGGTCGACCTGAACGCTGCCGACGACGACACCTGGTACAACCGCGTCGAGCACGACTTCGGCATGGCCGTTCGTCCCACTAACTGAGTTCGGCGCCTTCCAGGTCGCACCCTCTTCGTTGCGTCATCCCATCGGATGCGGCCTCGGCGCGTAGTCCACCAGCCCCAGCGCCCACCGTATCGCCTCGAAGTACATCTTCTGCACATCGGGGTTATCCCACGCCGAATCAGGATGCCCGAACGTGCTGTAGAAGACATTTCCCTTGCCATACTTCTTCACCCAGGCCACCGGAAAATCCCCATCCGTCCGGTGAAGATCGCGAACCTTGAGATCGACCTTGGAAGCATCCAGGCGCGCCAGAACATCGACCTCCTTCCTCGAGTAAGGTGCGTTCGTAGGAACATAAATCTCATCGCGAGTGACGAACTCGCGCGAAAACTGCTTCATACCCGGAAACGACGGCTCCTCTACGATGATTGGCGCGTCGAAAACGCCCCACGGATGGTTGTCGAAATAAGCCCCCACCATCTCCCCGTACTCCGGCCAGCTGTAAAACGCATCGATCGCGGAGTGCGCTCCCACGAATCCCTTGCCGTCGTCATGCACAAACGAGAGCAGATCGCTCTTCTGCTTCTCCGACAGGTCTCCCTCTCCCAGCCCATAGAAGAAGATCGCATCAAAGTAGTCGAGACCCTTCGCATTGACACCGCGGTTCCCGCTCGCCGCATACTTTCCCGTCCCGAATATCTTGTCCTTCGTAATCAGTTGCGAATCCGTCCGGATGAACGTGATGTACTCCCCCGAGCGGCGTCCCATCTGCTCAATCGTCGCCAGCGCATGCGAGATCGAATCATGCTGATACCCTGTGCGCGCATCGCCAATCGCCAGCACTCTTTTCTTTCCTGCAAACGGGTCCTGCCCCGCTGCAGTCCTTGGCTGTTGCGCCGCCAACCCCGAAACACCCTCTCCCGCAATCGTCGCGCATGCCGCGGCCATCCCAATCACGAACGATCGCCTGTCCCGGATACTCCGTCCCCTCATCCTTGCGTCCTCCCGGCGCTCAGCCGCGACTGCAATTCCTTCCGGTAGCGCCGGCTCAACCGAAGCTTCGTTCCATTCTCGAGCAGCACGTCATACTCGCCACTCTCATTCAGCTTCAACCCCCTTACCCGATCGAGCTTAACAATCGTCGAACGGTGAATCCGGCAAAACACACTCTGATCCAACTCCTGATCCAACTCCGCCATACTGCGCCGCAACAGATGGGTCCGCGCTCCCACATGCAGGCACGAGTAATAATCCGCAGCCTCAATCCAATCAATCTCGGAGATCTTCAAAAACGAAACCTGCCCCGCGCTCTTCACCACAAATCTCTCCAGCGTCGGTGACGGATTCCTGTCATGCGCAATCCTCTCCTTCGCACGTCCCAGCGCCCGCTCGAATCGAGCATTGTCAAACGGCTTCAGCAGATAATCCAGCGCCCCCGCCTCGAACGCCCGCAGCGCATACTGATCGTAAGCCGTAACGAACACGACCGCTGGCGGCAGCTCTCCCCCCAGCATCTCCAGCACATCGAATCCATCGCACTCCGGCATCTGAACGTCCAGGAACACCAGATCCGGCCTCGAGCCGCGAATCTCCGCCAGCGCCTCCATGCCCGATCCGCACTCCCGCACAACGTCGATCTCCGGATCGCGGCGCAACAGCACAGTCAGATTGCTCCGGGCCAACGGTTCATCATCCACCACCAGCGCGCGGATCCTGCCGGGCATGGACATTGCTCAGATCTCTCTGCCTGCCGCGGCAACCGCGTAGGGCAGGGAAACCGATACCTCCACACCGCCTGCATCCTGATTCCGCATACTCAACTCAAACGCATCCCCATACAAACTCTGCAGGCGAGTCCGCACATTCGACATCCCAATCCCCGAGCGAGCCATCTCCCAGCCGACAGGCAAGCTCGGCCCATCATTGCAAACGCTAAGCGTCAGTATCCCATCGCTGCGAGACGCCGCAATCCGAATCGCCCCACCCTGCGCCCGTTTCGCGATGCCATGTTTCACTGCGTTCTCTACCATCGGCTGCAAAATCAGACTCGGCACCTGAGCCGGATACAACTCTCTCGGCACATCCACACTCAGTTGAAGCCGCTCCGCAAATCGCACCTTCTGAATGTCCAGATACTTCTGCGCGAACGCCATCTCCTCCCCCAGAGGAACCTGTTGGTCGTTCGAGCCTTGCAACACCCGCCGCAAAAAATCGCTCAGCCCTACAATCATCCCAACCGCCGCATCGTTCCGTCCCTCTCGTACCAATCCGGCGACAGCGTTCAGCGTGTTGAAGAGAAAGTGCGGTTCAATCTGACGCCGCAGAGCGTCCAGTTGCGCCTTCGAAAGCATCTCATTCAGTCGCGCCGTCTCGGTCTGTTGCAGCGCCAGCCGCTCTCTCGAATCCAGCACGTAGCTGACCGTGACAATCGCACCGTATAACACCAGGAACGACAGAATCCCGCTGTCGAACTTACCGAACCAAACGTGCGTAAAGGTCCCCGGAGACGAACTCCTCGCATACGGGTTGAACGCAAAATCAAGCCACGTCATCCAGGCAGCGAAGGTAAGCCCCACCCCGGCGCACGCCGCCAGATGCACCACCCAAATCCACACCGGCCGTAACTTCACCGGTGGAAACCGCCGGCCCAGCCAGAGCACGAATGGAGTCGCAAGAGCCCACGGTATCCAACCCACCAGGCAGGTCCAGAACAGCCTCACCCACGCGTGATGCATCCCCTCCCCACGCATCACAAAAACCGTCTGCATCGCATCGACCAGCCCGAACCCCAGCCAGATCGATCCGATCCACATCCATCGGTGCAACTGCGCGCGAGTAAGAGTCGTGTCCATATCGAGATCGTATTCTACGGCTCAACCAAAATGATCAGCAATGCAGCGAATCCCCGGAACCGTGCAGTAACCGGTCTATCCCTTTTGCCGGCCCAGGCGGATACTGTTTCCCATGATCACCACTGCCCAAACCATTCTGCTACTCGTAGTCGTTCTCGTCGCCTCGACGGACTTCCATCAGAGTGTGACGGAGTCGGGCTCGAACCTGGAATATAGCGCCGACGCTCAACTCAAGCTCCCCGAACATTATCGCGAATGGGTCTACCTCACCGCCGGGTTCGACATGAGCTACAGCCCCAACGCTATGGAGATGGGCCACCACATGTTCGACAATGTCTTCGTCAATCCTGAGGCATACCGAGTATTTGTAGCCACCGGCACCTGGCCCGACAAAACCACCTTCGTGCTAGAAGGTCGCCGTGCAGAGGGCAAGGGTTCGATCAACCAGAAAGGGAACTACCAGGGAGCCGTCATGGGTATCGAAGTGCACGTCAAAGACGAAAAACGCTTCCCAGGCAAGTGGGCGTTCTTTGGCTTTGGTGACGCCAAAACCGCAAAGATGATTCCAACCTCAGCCGGCTGCTACAGTTGCCACTCATCCCACGCGGCCGTCGACACCACGTTCGTCCAGTTCTATCCAACGCTGCTGCCGATCGCAAAGAGCAAAGGCACCCTCACGCTCGCATACCAGAAGGAAACCGAAACGCCCGCACAGGAGTAGTCATCTGGAGTGCTTCCCATTGTCGGGGACGATGCTGGAACTCAACTCCGAGATTCTCCGTCGAAGACATGAGCTCTTAACAGGTCACGTGTAGGATTGCGTTCGCTTCGGACTCCTCTTCCATCAGCCGGATCGCCTCACTCGTCGGTACGATGACCAATTCGACGTGGCGGCGTTCCGCCTCACGCTTCACCTCTTTCATTACCGGCAAACGGCCATATGCTCCCGTCCCGATCACTAGTCTGCGGCATTTCCACGGTATCTTTTCTTCGAGAGACAAGGGTGTATGTCCAAACTCCTCACGGAATCTCTTGGACGGCGCCTTCTTGCGTTTGCGAATCTCCCCGCCGTCGATCACCACGTCCTGCTCGTACGTGTTGCCGTCGATTCGAAGGGTGCCGAAAGAAAATCTGTCGAAGTGCATACGCGCCTCCGTACCGCTCCGCTCAGGCGCTCTTCTTCGAAGTAATCGCAGAGAAGGCCGACCAGCATTGCTCAATCTCGTGACTGCCGCAGTGCGGGCAGGCAGTCTCTTTCGCGTCATGCTCCGCGATCGTCAGAGTCTTCTGGAATGTTTCTTTGCAGTCGTTGCAGACGAACTCATAATGGGGCATACAGACCTCCCCAGCCACTCAATGGCTATAGCTGAATTCTAGACCCGCGGGTCGATCACCTTCAATCGCCCGCATCCCCCAGGAAATCTAAATTCGACGTACACTGCTGGCCTATGGCGCCCGCGATTGAAAAAATCTCTGCGATCACGTTTCGCGTCTTGAACATGAAGGCGTCGGTGCAGTTTTACCGAGACGTGCTCGGCATGAAGCTCCTCTACGGAGGAGAACAAGCAAGTTTCTCTTCGCTGCGAGCAAGCGATTCAAAATCCGCGACTCTGAATCTCGAGCAAGGTGACACTGCGCAGCGGTGGGGCCGGCTGATCTTCCACGTTACCGATGTGGATGCCTTCTGGGCACATCTGAAGGAGAGTGGATTCAACCCTGAAATCCCACGCGACGCCTCCTGGGGCGAACGCTACTTTCACATGCTCGATCCGGATGGCCACGAACTGTCCTTCGCTCGACCGCTCCAATGAGTCAACTGCGTGGGAGATAAGTCGCGGCCGTGCGTCTGCATGCAAGCTGAGGTCGCGCCGTCGATTGCTCGGAGGCCACTCTACCGAAGAATATGCGAACAAGAAACGCCGCTATGCAGAAACCATTACTCACGTTCACGGCGGCACCGGCTACCATCGACCAGCCAATGACGTAGCCGACCATGGTTGCGCCTGTCTGGAAACACCATGCGGCCGCGATAACCATGATCGGTGCGAGGGCATAGCCGAAACGTCGCCGGGCACCGTAACGTGGCAGTGCCGGTCCACCTGTTAGATGACGTAGGCCGTAGTTGTAAAGAGCATCAAAAGGGTGAACGCGCAGAATTGCACCAAGTGCTGCAAAGGGCGCCAGGGCCCACAAAATCATTGGCGAGGCAAGTGTCGTTCCCACCCCTACCCACACCAGGTAGATGGCGGGAGTCAGTCGCAATGGGTAATTAATCTGTGCGTACGTTGCATCATCCAGACCGCAGAAGCCTTGCGCCTGGATTCTTTCACGTACGGTTGCATTGATCTGTGACATAGTGTCCTTTCTAGAGACTTGATCGTTGGAATAAAAGCGGGAGAACAGGACTGGGCTTGTCTCCCGCCAGTTTCATGCTGCGTCTGCAACCTCTTCTGTTTTCATCCGTTCCGTTAGCACTTTGATCGGCACTCCTCTCGAGACCGAATCAAACACCGGCGAGAACCCTATTCCAAGGCCGGCGAGCTCCTCCAGTTGTTCGTCACTGATGTCCGCCTGGATAGCGAAGGTCATCTGGATATTCTGGAAGCCCTTCCGTACGTTCTCATCGAGCCCCAGGAAACCATGCAAATCAACGTCACCCTCGACCTTCGACTCCACCTTCGCGATCGTGATACCTCTCGCAGCCGCTTGATACACAAGCGATGTGGTCACGCACGCTGCAAGGGCCGAAAGCAGATATTCCCCAGGATTTGGGGCTTGGTCGCGACCCAAAAGAACGAGAGGTTCGTCGGCATGGACCACGAACGATTGGAGACGCTGAATATGCTGCCCCGCCCCGTGAAAATCGTTGAGGACTGAACGGTTTCGGCTTCCCTCCGTCCATTCGTTTTCCAGACGGAAGCGAAACTTCGCGACCGTGGGATCGGCTTTGACTGCATCAATCGTTTGCGACAACTCAGTGACATTGACACCATTGATAACTTTTATGACCTTCGGCATACATTTTCTCCTTTTGTGTTCAAACTGATTGGAGAGCTTGTCGTGTCCCCCAATGCTTAGTCGACTATGCGCCGCGACCGAGGCTCGTACTTGCCCGCGCGTCTGGTTCTCTTGCCCCCAATGCGGTACGATTGTCGTTCACTTGACCCAGCGTCCGGGTAACTTTGCACAAAAGTGCGGAAAGTCGTGTGGGTAAGCCGGATGGATGTCCTGTCGACAGTTCTCAAGACGGTAAAACTCGAAGGCACTATGTTCTATAACGCTGAGTTTTCAGCGCCGTGGAGCCTTCGCTCGCCGGCCTCCTGTTTTCTGGCGCAATACCTGTCGCCGGAACCCAGGCATATCATCCTCTATCACCTGCTCACACATGGGCGGGCTTATGTGGCTGTCGAGGACGGCCAGCGAGTGTTGCTCTCCGCCGGGGATATCGTCGTCTTTCCCCACGGCGATGCGCACATTATGGGAAACGGCCGTGATGTCGAGTCGAGGGACTATGAGGCGATGCTTCAGGACGTCCTGTCACAGGGTCTCAAGCCGGCGCGCATGGGCGGCGGCGGCGAGATCACCAATTTCGTTTGCGGCTATCTGGCGTGCGATCCACACCTCAGCAAGGCTTTTCTAGGTGGACTGCCGCCCGTATTCAAGGTCAACATCGGCAGCGACAGCTCGGGCCAATGGTTGGAGAACTCCATCCGGTACTCGGTCGAACAAGCCGTCGTCTCGCACGCAGGAAGCGAAATCGTAGTCGCAAAATTATCCGAAGCGTTGTTCGCGGAAACTCTGCGACGATACGTGGACTGCTTGCCACCCGGCCACACCGGATGGCTCGCCGGAGCCCGCGACCCTGACGTAGGTCACGCGCTCGCACTCCTGCATCGTCAACCATCCCACCCCTGGACCATCGCCGAACTGGCCACGCAGGTGGGGGTCTCGCGCTCTGTACTGGCCGAGCGCTTCCGGCATTTCCTTGGAGTGCCGCCTGTGGCCTACCTCACAAGTTGGCGGCTGCAGTTGGGTGCGCAACTTCTGACATCCACCAGTCACAGTGTTGCGCAGATCGCTGGTGAGGTCGGTTACGAATCCGAGCCGGCATTCAACCGTGCCTTCAAACGCGAATTTGGTTCTCCGCCCGCACGCTTTCGTCTCAAATCCAAAGTGGCCGCCGCTCAATAGAGCCCGGCTGGCAGATCGGTATGATCGGTCAAGGAGCAGGGAGCCGTGACCACTCGTCAACCAAGGGTTCACCCTCAACTCGACCGAGCCGCAGTCCGGATCTTTGCCGCCAACGATCGTATCAACCAGATGCTGATCGAACATCTCGACCCCTCCGTTTGGAAAGCGAAACCGCCAGCCAACACCCGCACCATCGCGGCCATCTTCACGCACATGCACAATGTCCGCACCAAGTGGATCAGGCTTACTGCTCCGCACCTCAAGGTTCCGCCACAACTCAACCGCGCCCGATGCACCCCGCAGCAGGCCCGTGCGGCATTAGCCGAGAGCGCCGCCCGCTGCAACGAGATGCTCGCTGAAGCGCTCACCAGTTCCGGGGGCCGCATCGAAGAGTTTCGCAGGGACGGCTGGGCCCAGCCCTGGCCGGTCGGCATGGAGATGCTCTGCTATATGCTCTCTCACGAAGCCCACCATCGCGGTCAGATCTGTATGCTCGCCCACCAACTCGGGTTCCCGTTGCCTCCCGAGGTGACATCCGGGATGTGGAATTGGGAAAGGCTCTGGAAAGAGTGCGGGTCGCCTCGCGACCCCGGCTACGATTCCTAAGAAATCGCTCAACCGCATTTTCGCTCGTCTTACTGGCCGCCTTTCCACCAGCCGCCACTGCAAGGTAAGCTGCTGGGAAGGAAAATGCGCCTTTCTGCTCTCTGACCCGCGTCCAAAATGTCAGAACCAGCATCTGCTCTTGTGCAGAACCTGTTCGCGCTCACGCACAATCGGGTGGGGCTAGCGAAATTCGGTCGGCCCCGCCATCAACTGTCTTCCAACACCATGATTAAAGAACTCCATAGGAGGGATTTATGGCAACGGCAGTCGCAGTCGCAACCATGAAGGTAGCGCAAGTCTCCAATCCCGGCGGAGACTTCCAGATCGTTGAGCGCGAGATTCCCCAGCCCGGTCCAGGACACGTACGGATCAAGGTACAGGCCTGTGGCGTCTGCCACAGTGACGTGCTCACAAAAGAAGGCGCTTGGCCCGGAATTCAGTATCCCCGCGTTCCCGGACACGAAGTGGCCGGCATCATCGATGAAGTGGGTTCCGGTGTCTCCGAGTGGAAGAAAGGGCAGCGCGTTGGCGTCGGCTGGCACGGCGGCCACGATGGCACGTGTCTCTCCTGCCGGCGCGGAGATTTCAGCAATTGCCAAAATATCCAAATTGCGGGCATCAGCTACGACGGCGGATATCAGCAATACATGGTAGCTCCCATCCAGGCACTGGCAGCGATACCGGAAAGCCTTAGTGACGTCGACGCAGCACCTCTGCTCTGCGCCGGAATCACTACCTTCAATGCGCTGCGGCACAGCGGCGCGCTCCCCAGTGACCTCGTCGCCGTGCAGGGCATCGGCGGCCTTGGCCACCTCGGCATTCAATTCGCCAGCAAGTTCGGTTACAAGGTCGCAGCCATCGGGCGCGGGCCCGAAAACGCCGCGCTCGCCAAGAAACTCGGAGCAAGCATATACATTGACAGCAAAGCGACCAAAGCAGCAGAGGAACTGCAAAAACTGGGCGGGGCGCGCGTCGTTCTGGCCACAGCCCCAAGCTCCAAAGCGATGTCAGAACTTATCGACGGCCTGGGGCCGCACGGCAAGCTCATGGTGATCGGCGCATCCTTCGATCCCATCGAAGTAACACCGCTCCAACTCATCAATGGAAGCCGAACCATTCAAGGCTGGTACTCGGGAACACCAACAGACTCCGAGGACACCCTGCGCTTCGCCGAACTCACAGGCGTGCGTCCCATGATCGAAACCTATCCGCTCGAAAAAGCCGCCGAGGCCTACGCACGGATGATGAGTGGCAACGCACAGTTCCGCGTAGTCCTGACAATGTGACAACACGCGCATCCGCTCAACAACTTCTCGCGATTGGTTGCGGTCAAAACAAAAACCTCGCCGGGCTAGCCTCTGCCCACCCCCCGGCGAGGACTACCCTGCTGTTTTTCCCGCCTGCTACCCGCTGGCCTCTGCTATAGCCCCCAGTAACTAGTTTGGATGCGATGCCAGCATCAGTCTACGATCGCTGCCGCCTCATCCTCGGCGTCTTCGACAGCTTTCTTATCGGCCGCACTCAATCCCGATGGCTTCGTGTCGATCGTGACCTTCCCAATCTTGCCGGTGAACTTGTTGTCTCCCTGCTTGTAGTCGTTCGATACCGCCGTTTCACCGTCCACACCCACATCCGTGCCCTCGTCAGCAGAGAAGGCGAACGGCTGAGTCTTCGGTACATGTCCTTCCGCCACTTGCTTGCCATCAACGTAGAGGATCGACTTGCCTCCAGCGCCCGGCTTGGGAGCATCGGGGACGAACTCATACTTGATCTCATGTTTGCCCGCACTGAGCGCCGTCGGCCCCGCGATATTCGTCCTTTCCACCCCGAAGAAGTTGTACTCGTGATGGATCCTGCCCTCCTTCATGTAGAGGGTCCAGCCGCCGAATCTGCCCGCCTGCGCAATGATCACCCCATTCGTGTTGCCGTCCGCCAACTCCACCGGCGCAGTGATCGTGTAGGAGCGGTTCTTGATGTTGACGAATGCATTCTCCGTCATCCCGATCATCCCCGGATAAACCGTCAACGAAGTGCGGCCCGCCATCAAGTCGGGTCTTCCCGCGATAGACGGGTCAAAACGCTCGGATCGCCGGTCGTCGATGGGCAACACGTGGTTCTTCGCAGCCTCCGTCATAAACAGCGCCTGAAGTTCCTTCAGCTTTGCAGGGTCCTGTGCAGCCAGATCCTTGGCTTCGCTGAAGTCATCGGCAACGTGATACAACTCCCAGACGTCCTGCGAAAGCGGTGGAGTGGGCACCATCATCCACGGAATGGAGTGACGCGCCGCTGCCACCCAGCCGTCATGGTAGATGCCACGATTTCCGAACATCTCGAAATACTGCGTTGTATGGGTCTCCTTCGCATTGGCGTTGTCGAAGCTGTAGACCATCGAAGTTCCATCGAACGGTCGCTGCACCGTCCCGTTCACGCTCTTGGGAAACGGCAGACCCGCCGCCTCCATCACCGTCGGCGCAATATCTGTAACGTAAGTGAACTGGGAACGAATCTCCCCCTTGGCCTTGACGCGCGCCGGCCAATGGATCACCAACCCATTCGTCGTTCCGCCGTAGTGTGACGCAATCTGCTTCGTCCACTGGAAAGGAGTGTCGCCCGCCCATGCCCACCCGATCGCGTAATGCGGGAAGGTGCTGGGATCGCCCCAGGCGTTCAGATGTGGCATGTTGATCTTGGCGTCGCTGACGATTCCATTCAGCGCCATCATCTCGTTGTAAGCGCCCAGCGGTCCGCCTTCTGCGCTGGCGCCGTTATCCCCGACGACGTAAATGAACAGGGTGTTGTCCATGACGCCCATCTCCTGAAGGGAATCCACCAGGCGTCCAATCTGCTCGTCAGTGTGCTCGGCAAATCCGGCAAAGGTCTCCATCTGACGGGCCTCCAGCTTCTTCTGCTCTGGAGTCTGCGAGTCCCACGATGGAATCTCCTTGGGTCGCTTCGTCAGCTCAGCATTCTGCGGGATGACTCCCATCTGTTTCTGGCGTGCATACGTCTTCTCGTTCAACACGTCCCATCCCTCATCGAACTGGCCCTTATAGCGGTCAATGTACGGCTTGGGTACATGATGCGGAGCGTGCAGCGCACCTGTGGCGAAGTAGACAAAGAATGGCTTGTCAGGTGTCAGCGAGTGTTGCGCCTGCATCCACGCCACCGCCTGGTTCGTCATGTCCACCGTGAAGTGATAATCGGGATCAGGCGGGTGCTCCACTCGGACCGTTCCGTCAAAAATCGCCGGCGCCCACTGGTTCGTCTCACCTCCGATGAAACCGTAGAATTTGTCGAAGCCGGAGTGCGTAGGCCAGCGGTCATACGGTCCCGAAACAGAGACCTCCCACGCCGGCGTCTCGTGGTACTTCCCGAAGGCGGCAGTACTGTACCCGTTCAGGCGCAACATCTCGGCCAACGGCGCAACACTCTGCGGACGAATTCCCGTGTTCCCCGGAAATGCCGTCGCCAGTTCCATGATCGCTCCCGTATTCGTCACATGGTGATTCCGCCCCGTCAGCAGCGCCATCCGCGTCGGCGAGCACAGTGCCGTGGTATGAAAGCCGTTGTAGCGAAGTCCCTCGGCAGCCAGTTTGTCGAGCGTGGGCATCTTCGCAGGCCCCCCAAACGCGCTCGATTGCCCGAACCCAATGTCGTCCAGCAAAACGACAACCACGTTCGGCGCTCCCTTCGGAGCTTTGACCTCAAAGCGCGGCGGCGCCTTGGCGTTACGGGCATCCAGTTCCGTGATGGTTTGGGTCTGAGGTTCGGGGACAGGCAGCACCGTCCTGTCCATCTGCTGCGCCACCAACGACAACGGAAACAGGCTCAAGATAGCAACGAGCAACGCTTTCGACGAGAAGTCTTTCTTGAGCATCTCTCTATTCCCTCGTTTTTAGTTTGCATTCGCGCGATGGCGACTCTGGAGGGCAGTCTATAGGCGTCATACCGCACGGATAACTAGCAAAACTGCCAGCCTCTGACCGCCATCTTCGCGTCCACATCAATCACCCAATTCGGTTCGATGAGTGACTTGCCCTGTTATCGCGACTGAGATCAGGAGCGATAAGCATGCCGAGCTGGCAAGCTGGTTAACGAATGCTTGTTGGCCTCTGAGACGTAGTTCGCACAAGACAGCCGATGTTCATTCGATCTTTAGCAAGTATTGAATTGACCCCTCTTAGCGCCCAGCGTAGAATTTGCCCGTCGCAGTCGCATAAGTAATCTTCCCTCGCGACTCTCGTCGGCCCTGGTTTCTCCAGAAATCTATCGCCCCCTAGATTCCCAGGAATCCACCGGCTACCTGATTCATTCCACTAAATCGGCGCCTCATCGAGAGCCCTCGTCCGGTCTCGAAAAGCTGTCTGCCGCATGCTGCATTCAGCTAAGTGGCTCTGAAACAAATTTAGGTCAACGATTGTGCAAACTCTCAGTTATCTCCTGTGTGGGTTGCCATATCGGCTCCGGGCCTCTCCTGGATTCACTCCCAACAACAACGAATTTCATCCATAGGAGAATAGACAATGAAACGCAGAGACTTCCTGAAAACCACCGCCGCCGTCGCCGGCGCAAGTGTAGCCAGCCGCCTGGGCTTCGCTCAAAACGCAACCGAACCGGGCCCGCAGCCCAACATCCTCTTCATCCTCGTCGATGAGCTGCGATGGCCAACCGTCTTTCCCAAAGGCGCCAATAACGTAGAGAGCTACTTCAAGAAGTTCATGCCCAACCTGTACAACAACCTCTGGAAAAAGGGCGTAAAGTTCTCCAACTACAACACCGCGGCGTGCGCGTGCACACCTGCTCGCGGCACCATTATTTCCGGCCTCTACTCTCACCAGAGCTGGCTCGTGACCACCATCACCACTGATCCCAGCGTTCCGGTCCTCAATCCTGCTTTTCCCACTTACGGCAAGCTCCTTAGGGCGGCGGGCTATACCACGCCATACGTTGGCAAGTGGCACGTCTCCGTCCCCAGCGGGCCCAGCGACACCGATCCCTACGGATTCGATTGGAACAGCCCACCCGACCCGACCGGGTACAACCTCCAGGGCACCTACGGCGACCCCATCCCTCCCCCGCCCCCCCCAAACCCCACGGTCCCGCCCCCATACCACAACGACGCCTACACCACCGGCCAGGCCATCGCATATCTGCAGAACGTCAAGACCACCGATGCCCCATGGTGCCTGACCGTCGGCTACGTCAACCCGCACGACCGCGAGTTCTTCCCAGCCGGAACGGAGTTCCTAACCTTCACTAACCTCTTCGCGGACTACAACCAAAACCACCCTAACGCCCCGCTCAGCCAGTTCATCGACTATACGACCACTCCGCCAATCGTCAACTGGGACACCAACGCTCTCAAATCCCCACCCCCCTTCAACTACCCCAACCTTCCGCCCAACTGGCAGGACCCCAGCAACTATGCCGCAGCCGGAAAACCCACCACGCACACCTACCTGCAGCTGTTCTCCGCCGCCGTCTGGGGAGACATTACAACTGACCAATCTCAGCAGGGATTCCAGGTCCTTCCTTACCCCGTCGGACCCCAAGGGCCCACCGGCTACGGCGTAGGCTTCGCGCCGTTCTCTTACTGGAAACGCGGCCTCGACAGCTACACCCAGATCACCAAGATCCTCGATGACCAGATTGGCGACCTCCTCGGTGAGCTCAACAACCTGCCGCAGAGCATCATCGACAACACCGTCATCATCTTCGCCTCCGACCACGGTGAATACAATGGCGCGCACGGCTTCGTGTCGGGCAAGATCGGGACTGTGTACGAGGAGTGCACCCACATCCCGCTCATCGTCATGGACCCCAGCGGCCGTTTCACCGATCACACCAACATCATCCGCACCGGCCTCTGCTCCTCCGTCGACCTGCTGAACATGTTCGTCACCATCGGCAACAAAGGCGACACAACCTGGCTAACGAAGTCCCCCTATAACCAGATCTACAACAACCGGCACGACATGTACTCCATGCTGAAGTCGCGCTATGCTCCGGGCCGGTCCTACCTCCTCTTCGCCACCGACGAGATCGTTCCCGACTTCTTCGACTTCAACCGATCTCCAACCAACATCATCGGCTTCCGCAACGAGGGCACCAAGACTGGTGTCTACGCCAACTGGTTGCCTCTCACTACCCATATCGATCCGGCGACCGTACAGCTCGAGTTCTACGACTACTCCAGCGAGGCTGGTCAGCTCGAGCTCATCAGCAACCCTAACGACCCCCGTGCCAAGATGGAGTACGACGCGCTCGTCGACAACTACATCCCCAACGAGCTCGCCGCACCCCTGCCTGGCAGTCCCCTCGATCCCAACTCGCTGCGCTCCCAGCAGCTCAAATCCGAGGCTGCGCACCTCCTCTACCGCGACTTCATCAAGAACCAGCCAAATCCCACTTGGCAGCCCGGCGGCGGCGGATTGCGCCAGTTCCTCGGCTACGGAGGGCAATTCTGACGAGTCGTCCGAACCACTAAAAACTCAAGGGAGACGCGCATTCCGCGCGCTCCCTCTTTCTTTCTGTTCAACACCTGACGCCTTGAGCACCCAGCCTCCGGATGGCTCGTAAAATTTCACGAACCCTACTGACATCGTTAGCGTCCTGTGTATGTGGTCCGCGAGCCGGAGTTGCCGCACTTCTTTCTCAATTGTTGCCAAATCGCGCGAGTCAGTGCGAGAGTCTTCCAGCTACAGCAACGCTCCCAATCGGCGGATAGTGAGCGAGTGTCGATTCCTGACCATCATCTTTATGTCCACATCCAGCCACACAATTCACCTCCAATTGTCACTTGATGACAGGCGACCGGGAAGTTGCCGGGCGCTTGGGAACTGTCACTACCGTCTGGTGGCGGGAAATCATCTAGCTAAAGTGACAGTTGTATCACTCTAGACAGGAGTGAAATGCTTATGCGCAAAGTCCCGGAAAGGTGGTTACCTATGAAATTGAAGCGTAGTCATCTCCGTTCGATGAACTTGGCAGTTGTCCTGAGCATCATGATGCTCGCGGGATGCAACCAGGCCAAGCAGCCCGCGGAAGCTAAAGAATCTGCCTTTTCCTTTGATGTGTACGGCGATTCTCGATCGATGATGTATCTCCCTTACAAGCAAGATGAGGAAGCGCAAGCTCGCCAGCTCATGGTTGACATGTTTGAACTGGTGCTTCCGGCCAAGGTGGCGCCCGAGATGGTGGCGAAGCATGTCAAACTGATCTACGACCCGACGACGAAAGAACTGGTGGAGATAGTCATGCCGTTCGATACCGCCAGCGAAGTGACCACGCTAAAGTTCGACAAAGGCTGGGTCACTGAGGCATCGGTCGAGAATGTGAAGCTGCTTCCCGGTGTGAGCCGCACCATGTTTCGGCTGCACGGCGGCGACTGAGTTGCCCACGAAGTGGTGAGGGACGTTAAGAGCGGAGAAAAGCCGATTTTATCGTCAGCACCGGCGACCTCGTGTGGTGGGGCAAGCAGGGCGATAAACCCTCGGACAACCCTTACTGGAAGCTGGTTAATGAAGACGTGTTGAAACAATTGCCACCGCCAGACAAGAAGTTGCAGGACGCCGGTCTGGACGGGCGAGTCTTTCCCGCCGTCGGGAATCACGAGGTTTGGGATGACTCGGATGTGCAAGGCCTTCTAGCCTCCTTCCCCTATCTCAACAAACTGGGCGTTTCGAACGACCACCTCATCTACACCTTCGATTACAGCGGCGTTCGCTTTATCTTTCTGTGGACTGGCAAGTTCGATTACCGCGATCCCTCTGGTTGGGGCGCTACCCGGCCTGCTTACGAAGCACAGATGAAGCAGCTGCAGACTTGGATGGATGACGCCAAGGGCAAGGGGATCAAGAAGGTCTTCATCTCCTTCCACGCGCCGACCTTCTGTCGCTCTGGCATGGGCGCTATTCCTGAGGACCAGAATCCCCACAAGGTCATCGCAGCATACGCGAAAGATATGGATATCGTCGTCTTTAACGGGCATGTCCACACCACCGAACTCTATGAGGTGGGCGGAGTGAAATACTTCGTCCTCGGCGGCGGTGGCGCAGAACAGGATCCGATTCTCCCTGGACGGACACATCTCAAAGTGCCCGCGGATTACCCACTCGACCAGTATTGGAAAGGCGCGGCTCCCATAGAAGACTACAACTACCTCCATGTCGATGTAATGCCGGGCCAACCTACGAAATTCACGCTCAATCGCTTCCGGCCAGGGTCCGCAAAGCCTTTTGAAACTGTCGAGCTGCTCAAATGACGGCCTATAACGCGAAACGTGTCAGTGGAGTGCTTCCACTACCTGCTTTTGTGCTCCACCCGTTCACCGCGGTGGTTATCGCCATCGTGCACGTTTACCTCTCCTACGGACACCTCTCGAAACTGTTCGGCGGTGATCTGCAGTGGACGCACATCTGGAAGGGTTTCGGCGCTCTGGCCGGAGCTTACATATTTGCGGCGTTGGCGTCACACGGAGTCGTGCGGCGCGCCACACTTGAGGAAGGACAGCCGCCGCTACCGACCAGTCAGTTTCGAGTGTGAAAATCAACGATCGAAATTGCAAGCGCCACACAGCGTGCCGGCAACTTGGCAATTGCCAGCGCAGGGCTGAAATATCTGAATCTGGCAGAGTTGTTCCTGAGCAACGGGTCCACACGGAAGTTATAGTTGCGATCGCATCGTAGAGAAATGCATCGATTCCTGACCACCATCGTGTGTCCACATCCAGCCACACATTTCACCACAATCGATCCACGTTTAGGCACAAGAATCCAGAAGCGCGCCTCTCCGGATTGCGACTTGATGACCGCCGGCCGGGAAGTCGCCGCCTAACTTCCGGATTGCCGACCAACCGCTCATAATCCGATACGGGCACCATCGCCCATCCGTGCCGCTCTCAGGGAACGGCAGGAATATACTGCGGGGCATGGTTCGACAGCTAATGCTGTACTCCTTTACGTGCGGCCGATTCCCCTACTTGGGACAATCGCTAGCTAACGCGCAGAATGGCATCGGTGATCCTGACCCACCACGGCGGCGCCGCAAGAAAAAGATGAATTGCGGTGGTCTCTGTGACGATCAACACAGGAAGCCCATACAGATAGACCGGGTGCACACGCTTGTTCACAATCAGATCGCGCAGGACACCGAGAAGAATAAGAAGATCGACGTAGTAGTACTGCGACGATAACCCAAAAAACCGTGTGAAGGCGGCGCCGGTAAGCATACAACTCGCGATCAGGATCGAACGCCGATGAAATTCCGGCTTTTTTCGCCAGACGATTGCAAGCGCAAAGAAAATAGTAAAGGCCCCGAGATCGTGCATTTGAACCGCAAGAAACGGCGAGAAAAATTTCAAATGAAAGTGTAGGATTTCGAACCGGCCCATTGTTATGGCGGTCCACACGCCGAGCGCAGACATAAGAACGCCAAGCGCCACGCCGAACCAGCCAAGCGTGCGATGTAGTTTCACTTTGCGCACGCGTACGAGGGCCGACTGAACAATGAAGAAAATCACCCAGCCGAAGAAGACTATGCCATGCAGGTAAAGTACCCACGGACGAACCGGCACAGCATGAATGAGACGGCGATCAACTGTGCGGCTGAAGCCGGCCACTACAACGCCTGCCACGACAAGTGAAAGAAAGAAGTAGAAGTAGCGATCAACCAGACCGTTGCGGTCGATTATGCCGGGAACTGGGCGCACATCTGATTGTTGGCTCAACGAAGCCATGAGAAAACCTCTGAGTGCTTATTTCGGGGAGGCAACAACTGTAGCACGGCACGATTCTGCCGTTCAACGGAATTCATGTCGGGAGCTGGGAGCAGGCGGCTTGGCCAATCCCATCGCAAAGATTCGGCAAAGTTCCGTGTCACGGGCAAACCGCACCTTACCCGTCGTTGGCCGTTCGGACGCGCGTAACGGAAGGGTTGCCGACCAACCGGACACTATCGCTTCGTCAGCGCGCTGGTGATGGTGAAGAACTGGGACACTTTCGCAGAATGTGAAAGACGGATTCCGTTAGTTAGTTTCTTCGCTCAAAGGCTGAGCCAGTCATACGCGGAGACGTTATGCCTGGTAAACCGTGGAGCCGCCCACCACTGTGCGAACGACCTGGACGTCTTTGATTTTCTTTTTGTCCACGGTATGAAGATCGTCCGCCAGGACGACGAAGTCCGCCAGCTTGCCCGATGTGATGGATCCCTTGATCGCTTCCTCACACGAGTTGTAGGCGCCATTGATGGTGTTGACCCTCAGCGCCTCTTCCAGGCTTATCCGCTGGTTCGCTCCCCAGGTCTCTCCATTCCACCCCGTGCGCGTCACCATGCCTTGAATAGCCATCAGCGGCGAGAACGGCCCTGGACTGAAGTCCGAACCGGCAGAGGGCACAATTCCGGCATCGATCAAAGTGCGGAAGGCCGTCATATGGCTCATCATCTCCTCGCCATAGAAGTGGAACTTGTCTGAGTTGTAATACGCATAGGTGCTGAACTCGGCCGGCACGACGTTGAGCGCCTTCATGCGCCGCACCAGATCATCATTGATGAGGCTGCAATGGGTAATCTTGGGCCGTACATCGCCGTGGGGATACAACTTCAGAGCCCGTTCATACGCCGTCAACACCCTGTCGATAGCTACATCCCCATTGGCGTGGCAATTCAGCCGGATCCCCGCGCGGTGTACCCGCTCGGCCCACGCATTGAGGTCTTCCTGAGTCTCCGTTAGGTTGCCCTGGTAGGGCGGCGAGATGCCGATATAGGGTCTGCTGATCGCCATCGTGCGCTCGGAGAAGGACCCATCTACGGTGTGCTCATAGGTGGCGCCCAATCGGATCCACTCATCACCAAAACCGCTTTCGATGCCGTTCTGAATCATCGCTTCCAGCAGGTCTCCGGTAGGCTCGTAGCTCACCCGGTGCAATAGACCTGCGCTCACTCGCTGCTCCTGCATTGCAGCCAGAACGCCTGGCTCATTATGGTGCACGGTCGTCAGGCCATACTGGACAAACTTCTTGGATATGAACGCCACACCGTTCGATACGCGCTTCTCCTTCTCCGCGGGAGAGAAGCTCTCCAGCGTGCCGGCCTTCGAGAGTGTGGCCATCGCCCTGTCGGTCACCCGGCCGTTGAGTTCGCCCTTCTCATCCTTGTCATAGGTCCCACCAAACGGGTTGGGCGTGTCCTTTGTAATGCCCGCCCTCTGGAAGGCCACGCTGTTATAAAACCCGGTGTGACCGCCGCGATGGTGGACGAAGACCGGGTGTTCAGTCGAGACCTTGTCGAGATCCTGCGCGTTCAGCGGACGATTGTCCTTCAATTTCGTGTCGTCGAAGAAATAGCCCTCAACCCAGGTGCCCGGAGGTGTCGTCGCAGCTCGGGCGCGCAACTTATCAATGATGCTCTGGATGGTCACTAACTCGACATCGAAGGGGTTGCCGACGAGCACGTTATAGAGGAGCACCTCACCGCGACCATGATTGTGCGTGTCGATGAACCCGGGCACAATCATCATCTGCCTGGCGTCGTAGGTCTGGGTCTTCTTGCCAACAAGCCCCTTGATCTCGTCACTGCGTCCTACTGCGACGAACCGTCCACCCTTCACCGCGAACGCCTCAGCCTTCGGAACGCGGGAATCGACCGTGTATACCTTGGCATTGAAGACCACGAGATCGGGATCCCGCGGTGTGACATCTGCGCCCTGCGCGTGAGCTATCGTTGCGCCCCCTAACCACTGGCCACTGACTAGACCGGCAATGCCAGCTCCACTATGGCTTAGGAACTCTCTACGGTTGCAGCGGTAGTTCATCATCGTTCGTCATTCCCCGAGGCTTGCCCTTCGCGGCACACCGGTTCTAGCTAGTCAAGTCGACCGTCAAAGTTAAAAATTGGCTACTGTAGGTGGCGAAAGAGTACCACAGAAGGTGCGGGGAATTCATTTGATTGTTAGCTTCGGCTCTTCATACGCCGAATGCCTAAGTTTCGATGCCCGGAGTTCCGGTAATCGCGTAGGCACTGCGGTCGGCGACTGTTGTACCTGGATGACGGGCAAACCGGAATGTATGGTTACGGGCCATCGCGGAGAAATTCATCGATTCCTGACCACCATCGTTGCGTCCACATTCAGCCACACCATTCACCACAATCTCTCCACGTTTTGCGCACAGAAATCGACCCCGCAAAACCTGGTAAATGCCAATGCAAACGGAGAACAATCCCAAACAAAACCGAAAATCCACCACAAAGAACCACAACTCACCACAAATACCGGAGATCGATTTTTTCCACAACGGATTGGCTCAACCAATCAGCTTGACTTTAGTCTTCTCAGGAAAGCACCCTCATGCGCCGTCCATCCTCCCCGTTTGCGCTAGAGTAAAGCGAATGTCAAAACTAGGCCTGATCGCCGGCAACGGCCGCTTTCCCTTCCTGCTCCTCGACGCAGCACGCGCTCACAACCTCATCGTAGTCGTCGCCGCCATCAAGGAAGAGACGGACCCCGAGATAGACGCCCGCGCCGCCGCCGACACCGACATCCACGTCCACTGGCTCTCCCTCGGCGAACTCTCCCGCCTCATCGAAACCTTCCAGGCCGAAGGCGTCACCCGAGCCGTCATGGCCGGCCAGGTCAAGCACAAGCAGATCTTCTCCAGCATCCGCCCCGACTGGCGACTCGCCAAACTCCTCCTCAATCTCCGCACCCGAAACACCGACATGCTCCTCGGCGCAGTCGCCAAAGTCCTCAACGATGAAGGCATCGAACTGATCTCCTCCACGCAGTACCTCGAACCACTCCTCGCAAAACCCGGCGTCCTCACCTGCCGCCCGCCAGACGAAGAAGAAGGCAAGGACATCGCCTATGGCCGCACCGTCGCCCAGGCCATCGCCACCTACGATCTCGGACAGACCGTCGTCATCGCCGCACAGGCCTGCGTCGCCGTCGAGGCCATGGAGGGCACCGACGCCACCATCGCCCGCGCCGGAGAACTCTTCCGTACCCTCGACATCGCAGGCGAAATCGACTCAACGAACCCAGCCTCAACCACCCTCCGCCGCTCCCTCACCGTCGTCAAAGTAGCCAAGCCCAACCAGGACATGCGCTTCGACGTCCCTGTCATCGGCGTCGGCACCATTCGCGCCATGCACTCCGCAGGCGCAACCTGTCTCGCCATCGAAGCAGGGAAGACCCTCCTATTCGATCCCCACGCCATCATCGCAGCCGCAGATTCAGCCGGCATCGCGATCGTCGCCGTCTAGAGATGCGGCGATGTAAAGATATTGTCACGGCCTCGTAAACCCTTGTGACGCAGGGTAAAATTGCTGCGCGGCCCCCTTGGGCCTCGAGTCAAAAACGGCCCCGTCCTCGTCTACTCAAAAAAGATGTACCCAAAGGAAAACACCATGCGCAAAGCAGTTTGGATCGCAGTCATCATCGGCGTAGTTTCAGCGTGCGGCTACGGCATTAAAGCCCATGCAGCGGCCGCGGCAGACATCGTACAAGCGGGTGCCACCGCCCCCAACTTCACCCTGCCCTCGCAGGAAGACAAGCCCGTCAGCCTCTCCGACTACAAAGGCAAGTGGGTCGTCCTCTACTTCTACCCGAAGGACCAGACCCAGGGATGCACCATCGAAGCCCACAACTTCCAGCGCGACATGGCCAAGTATGACGCCCTCAACGCGGTCGTCCTCGGCGTCAGCCTCGACACTGTCGAAGGCCACAAAGCATGGTGCTCCAAAGACACCTTCAGCTTTAAACTCCTCGCCGACCCCGATCACAAGGTTGTCGACGCCTACGGCGTTCCCCTCATGACCCACGGAGACATGAAGTACGCGGCCCGCGACACCTTCCTCATCTCCCCCTCGGGTAAAGTTGTCAAGGTCTGGGAGAAGGTTGATCCCAACGTCCACAGCACCGACGTCCTGGCCGAAATCGCCGCCAACAAAAAGTAATTCCATACCAGCAGACGCAAAAAGGCCCGGGCTCTCAATTGATGAGTCCGGGCCTATTTGCTTGCCTGGGTACCGTTAATGCTTAGGACTTCTTTGAAGCGATCTTCTTGGCGATTGCCTTCTTGACGATTGCCCGCTTGATTGCCTTCTTGACGATTGCCCTCTTGATGGCTTTCTTCACGACTGCCCTCTTGACGGCCTTCTTTACTGCTGCTTTTTTTGCTGCTTTTTTAGTGGCCAATGTAATACCTCTTTTTGATATTTTTTTAGTGCTCTTTTTTGCAGCCACTTTTTTAGGAGTGGCCCTACCACCGCGACGAGCACTGACCTTCTTCGCGGCAGATTTTAATGTCGCACCCTTCTTCCCCCCACCCCTCTTCGCGCTAGTCTTCTTTGCGACAGCCTTCTTCACGACGGGCTTGCTTGCAGCCTTCTTCGCGGCCGATTTCTTTGGCGCAGCCTTCTTCGCTGGAGCCGCCTTCTTTGCTGGAGCCGCCTTCTTAGGCGCCGGTTTGGCTGGTTTCGCTAGGTTCGTCGAAGCTTCACTCTTCACTGGCAACTCAGACGCCTTGGTTGCAGGCTCATAGCTTGTAACCGGCGACGGTGGCAGCGTGAATATGGTTGCATCCTCCGCATGAGTTCCTTGCAACGTCCCGTCCTCTTCCTCGTCGAGTTCCTCATCATCATCCGATGTCATCGTTACTTCTTCTTCTTCGTCATCGTCCCCGAAGCGCTGCCGTAAATCGTCGTGGTCGTCTTCAGCTTCATCGCTGAAGTGGTGGTCGTCATCCGCTGAGGTTGCGTAAAGTTTAATCGTGTCGTCGAACATCATCGTCATTTCCCCTCGCTGCTTTGTGCTTCCCACCGCTGTTTGCTTCCGTCCTACAGTCCGATGGCAGAGAAAAACATGGTTACATCCTGGCACGAGATTCTAGCAACAGGATGCATCCAAGCGCCAGCAATGGCAAGCAATCTTTTCGACGGGGTAGCTTGTCGGGCAGCTTTTCATTTCGTCTTCGACGTCGTCTTCTGCTTCGTTGTCGTCAGACTTTTCTTCATGGTCGTCGAAGATTGATTCGATTGTGAAGGTCCGTGTTTTGTGCCGGCGTGTGAAGAAGCCGCTTGAACAGGCACCGTTGCGACATGCGAGTTCTTCTTGCCCCGTCGTGCTTTGCCGCGTACATGGGTTACAGGTGCAAGCTTGACCGGCTCCACAACTGCGAGCGAACTCCCCGGCTTCACGACGTTGGACGACAAATGATTCCATCGCCGCAGCTCTTCAACCGAAACCCCAAAACGATCGGCAACAGTAATCAACGTGTCGCCCCGACGCACCGCGTATCGCTGCGGCCCCGCGCTTGCCACCGCCCCCGCGATGGGAACGACCAACTCATCTCCCGAATCCACACCATCATCCGCTTTCAATCCGTTTGCCTTGGCGATATCACTTGCATGGGCATGCAGAGCAACCCCGATACCGTCCAGCGTCTCCCCGCTGCGGACGACATGGAAACGCCAACTTGCGCGTTTGTCTTCCGGAATATCTTTGATGCGGGCCGCAAAGACTTCACTTGTGCCGGTGGGGATGTGCAGATCGAAAGACATATCTCGTGGGGTCGTCATCCGCAACAGGCTCGGATTCAATGTAACTATCTCTAGTAACGATGCATTGGTTACATCGGCCACCAGGCGGAGATCGATCGCATAATCGACTGTCACGGTATCCGATACCACCGGCGCGTCGGGCACAATTTTGTCCAGCCCATACTGGTCCGGGTTTTTCGCCATGATGATCGCTGCGATGATGCCCGGTACATAATTTTTCGTCTCTCCCGGTAAAACATTGCGCCGGTACAACTCCCAAAAATCCGCATAACCGGTCCGCATCACCGCCCGCTGAACGTTGCCGGGGCCCCAGTCATACGCCGCCATCGCCAGATACCAGTCGCCGAACTGGTTGTACAACGTCTTCATATACTTTGCATACGCAAGCGAAGACTTATGCGGATCGAATCGTTCGTCGAACCACCCATTGCGCGTTAGACCATAGGCGCCCGTCGGCATAAACTGCCACATGCCCCCCGCACCCGAGCGCGCATTCAAGGCCTGCGGCTGAAATCCCGACTCGGCGACAGCAAGATAGATCAGATCCTGTGGCACACCCTGATCGCGCAGGTTTTTCGAAATCATCTCCTTGTACTTCCCGGCGCGTTCCAGCGAACGCAGCAGATGTGCGTGGCCCGCAGGAGAATTCGAGAAATAGCTGATAAATCCGGCGACGTAGTCGTTCACCACGAGAGGAAAGTCGGACTGCGTCGTCTTCAACTCCGCTGTCACCTTCGCCGTCAAAGCAGCGTTCGCAGGAAACGTAACCTCATTCGCAGCGTCCAGAGGAGCCGCCTCGAGTACAGGCGAAAATCCATTGCCTTGTTTCAGTGCCGCCATCTCCAGCGAGTTCACCGCATTCAGCAGATGATCGAACTCATCGGCCAGTTGCGGGTCGGTCTTCAGATCCATTCCGCTCGTCAGCATCAGGTCAACAGCGGAGTCAAAGTCTAGCCGCGCCGCATCGAGATGCCCCGCGCGGTAGTTATCCACGCCGCTGCGATACGCCGCCTCTGCCTTGTTGATCAACTGCTGTACTTTGGCAGCCCTCGCTGCGGAATCTGCACTCTGCACAGGTGACACTATTGGTTGGCCGCCATGCCAGGGGCTCCCGCTATTCGGCCCGGCCGCGATTTCAGGAGCGGTCGCTTGCGCCGGCGCCTTGCCAGGTGCAGCAGCCTGGTCCTTGGGACAGCCCGCAAGTATGACCAGCGGTGCACAACCCACCACGAGTGCCGACCGCCGCACCAACTTCCTGAAAGTCGTCCATCCCATCGTTCCTGCCAATTGTAAGCCGCCATGGTCCTTAATGCGCTTTTTCAACACAATCTCTCTCACTCGAACAAAGCTTGCTTCCCCTCAGAAGCGCAGCACCGGCCCCACGCTCACTCCCCAGTTTGTCGAGTTAATGTAGTTGTCATGCGACAAGAAGGAGAGCCGCGGCGGAGTACCGATGCCGGGTGGATCTCTCTCTGTGCTCTTGTAACGAATCAGCATCTGTTCCAGGGTCGCTCGAAATGCCAGGTGCTCAGTAAAGCGGACATCCCCGGAAAGCGCGCCAACGGCGGAGAAATTGAAATTCCGCCTCGTTCCGGGATTTGGATCGGATTCTGTCGGCGCAGGTTGCGTCTTCGAGTAGCTCGCAAACCTGGAGCCAGCGAAACCTTCGCTGCGAATCTCTTTCCCGAATAACCCGAGCGCACGCCGAAGTTCGCCGCCGTCAGCGTACCCCCAACATTCAAAGACGACACCGGGTTTGCCTCGGGATGCACGCTTACATCTGCAATCACATCCAGATATCGCCGCACAGCGACGCCTACCTCCACACCAGCACCGGAAGTTGTATTCCGGCAATCAAAACACTGGCCGTTATATGTGCCCAGTGAGAGAGACCTGTAGTGCAGATAAAGGTCGACATGCTCCTCCGGCTCCACATCCATCGCATGTTCGAACTTTCGTATCAGAAACGACTCAGATTCGCTCGGATGTTCATAATCACGCCACCAGGGGAAGTGTCCGCGCAGGATGTTCGCCAAAGAAGCCGGGGGGTTGAGTGAAGCCCGCACCATTTTGATTCCGAACGAATTGGGGTGGCGCCTCACCAGCGGATCCGACACATAGCGGTCGATGGTGTCCTCGCCAAGTAGCCACAGCGTGCCCACGATTGGTGTGATGATAAAGTCCACCCAACCTGTATTATTCGTGTACTTCGCCGTGGCCTCGCAAGCCACGTCATTTTTCTTGCATCCGATCGGATAGGTGAAACCGCCTTGATTGAAGATCGCTGTCTCTCCGGTTGGCCCCATCTCCCAATACGTCGAATATACGGTCGCCCAAAGAAACGCGCGAAATCTGCTGTTCCAGTATGGTCGGTTGCGCGAGATCTGCAGCTCGCGTCCGCGGGGGTCGTTCTGCACCTCGATATACCCGGCAATCGCTCCTTCCATCGGATGACCGATATAGTTCACCTTTATACTGTCGCCGTCGTTCCAGCGGTGCATATTGAATTGCTGCAGTGAAGCCCAGTAATCCGACCAGTAAGGCTTGTTCAGCAGCAGATGCCGATCGTTCTGATCAGCCGTAATCACTCGAGTCGCATTCGACAGCATGTTGAACGCGAACGACTGCAAGATCAATCCCTTCCAGTGATAAGGCTCTCCCATCTCGGTGCCCGGCCGTCCTGTCCTTGACTGGCGTTCAAACGTTGCGGGGTTCAACGCCACCGCTCCATCCTCCCGTGCCCGAAATCCCTCGCCGGGAGTGAGCGTCTCGAAAAAAGACTTCGTAGTCTCACTCGCGGAATAAGGCGACTTGCTTCGCAACGCGCTCGGAGCATCCGGTAGTTCACTCCACTCGTTCAGATTTTCTTCTGAAGGTTGTTGGTCCCACACTTCCTCTTGGCGGGGAGCTTGTGCCCACGCACGCGACAACGTGACGAGGAGTAGAAGAGCAAGAAGAAATCGAAACATTTCAATCCTGACTTTTTCAAGACAAAGCTCTACTTAGAGTTGCGCATGAATGGAGCGGTAGGGAAACTGCCAAAAGTTCTAGTCCGCAGTTGGATGCAACCTTTGCTACGAATGACTTTGCAGCCCACCGCATCCGCGTTTTCGACACCTTCCGGTGTTAACATGGATACTGAGGCCACTCAGCTACAAAATGGATCCAAGTCACATCCGCAACTTCGCGATCATCGCGCACATTGACCATGGCAAGTCCACCCTCTCCGATCGCCTTCTCGAGCTCACCGGCTCGCTGACTGCGCGCGAGATGCAGGCCCAGGTGCTCGACGCCATGGACCTCGAGCGCGAACGCGGCATCACCATCAAGGCACATACCGTCCGCATGATGTACAAGGCGCACGACGGCGACACCTACCAGCTCAACCTTATCGACACCCCCGGCCACGTCGATTTCAGCTATGAGGTCTCACGTTCGCTGGCCTCCTGTGAAGGTGCGCTCCTGGTCGTCGATGCATCGCAGGGCGTCGAAGCCCAGACCCTCGCCAACGCCTATCTCGCCATCTCCAACGGCCTGGAGATTATCCCTATCATTAACAAAATCGATCTTCCCAGCGCCGACATTGAGCGTACCAAGGAGATGATCGAAAAGTCTGTGGGCCTTCCCGCAGACGACGCTATCGCCGTCAGCGCCAAGACCGGCCTCAATGTAGCCGAGATCCTTGAAGCCGTTGTCACCCTGTTACCACCCCCCGAAGGTGATCCCGAAGCCCCGCTCCAGGCCCTCATCTTCGACAGTTGGTTCGACCCCTATAGAGGCGTCATCGTCCTCGCCCGCATCATCAACGGTAGACTTCGCAAGGGCATGAAGATAAAAGTCATGTCCAACGGCAAGGTCTTCGACGTCGAGAGTATGGGCGTCATGACACCAAAGCCGGTCGAACTCACCGAACTCTCCGCGGGCGAAGTCGGCTTCTTTGTAGCAACCATCAAAAACGTAGCCGACACCAAGGTTGGCGACACCATCACCTCGGTCGAAAACCCCTGCACTGAAGCACTCCCCGGCTTCGAAGACATCAAGAGCATGGTCTTCGCCGGCCTCTACACGGTCGACTCACATGAGCACGCCATGCTCCGCGACGCCCTTGAAAAACTTCGCCTCAACGACGCGTCCTTCTCTTTTGAGCCCGAGTCTTCGGTCGCTCTCGGCTTTGGTTTTCGCTGCGGCTTCCTCGGCCTGCTCCATCTCGAGATCATTCAGGAGCGCCTCGAGCGCGAATACGACCTGGACCTCATTACCACGGCCCCGGGAGTACGCTACAACATCACTCTTACCGACGGCAGTGTCATCGAGGTGGACAATCCCTCCCGATGGCCCGACCCATCCGAGATCGAGCAAATCGAAGAGCCCGTCATCACGGCCAAAATCCTCACCAATGAAGAGTACGTTGGCGGCATCCTCAAACTCGTCGAAGACAAGCGCGGGCGCCAGCAAAATTTCGAGTACGTCTCCGAAACCCGCGTCATGCTCACCTACGAGCTTCCGCTAAACGAGATCGTGCTCGACTTCTACGACCGTCTCAAGTCCGTCTCTCGCGGTTACGCCTCACTCGACTACCACCTCGCCGGCACCTGGATCTCACCCATGGTCAAGATGGACATCCTCGTCTCAGGCGAACCCGTCGACGCGCTCTCCATCATCGTGCATCGCGACTTCGCATACGAGCGCGGCAAGGCCCTGGTGTCGAAGATGCGCGAACTCATTCCGCGTCAGATGTTCGAGGTCGCTATTCAAGCCGCCATCGGCAGCAAGATCATCGCTCGCGAAACTGTCACTGCCATTCGTAAAAACGTTATCGCGAAATGCTACGGTGGCGACATCAGTCGCAAACGCAAGCTACTCGAGAAGCAAAAAGAAGGTAAGAAGCGTATGAAACGAATCGGCAAGGTCGACATCCCCCAGGAAGCCTTTCTCGCAGTGCTCAAAGTCGGTGAGGAGTAGTCGGCTGCAATTTCGATGAGACGGCGGCAGATCCGATAACTGCTGCGGATATTACGGAAGAGACGCCATAGGTACTTGACCGGAGTAGTTGATACCCAACCCAACCACGTTAGATGCGCCAAATTGTAACTTGGCAGTAACACCGATCTGTGGAAACCCTTGAAATAGCTGTACTTGCTGGCGGCTGGTCAAAAAGCGGGCGCAAAATGCCAGGCTGGCCCTTCCAACCCCATCATTTACATACAGTTACGGGGTCGGCACCCCATCGGCTCAAGGAGCAAATGCCACCCTCCAGAAGCCTCCGGCCCCCATTCCGGCCCCGCGATCCACAAGTTTTTCCACAGTTTCAATCATGCGAGGGAACGTCCAGCGAGCCACGAAGCTGAAAAAGAGGCCGATGGCCTCTTTTTCAGCCGCTCGCCGGAATCGTTCGCCCGGAAGCTATTTCTGAGGTGTAGTCGTCTTTGGAGTCGTTGTTGTCGGACGGGGACGAGCCGCCGCAGGTGATGCCGACGGTGCCGACGGAACTGGCGCCGCAACGCCGGACGAAGTGTTGTAAGCCGTTACCACAGCCTGTGTCACATCCGTGCTTTGATTCGCCCACATCACGTTGCTCTGCTGGCTGCTGACATCAAGCAGCAGAGTATAACCGTTGTCGCTCACATACTTCTTCAACGTTACAGAAACCTTCGCTGCGAGCTTGCCGTAGGCCTCCTGCAGATCGGTGTTGTAGGCGGTCTGGGCATCCTCGGCGTCGTGGTTCAGGCGCTTCTCTTTAGCGTCGATTTCTTTCATCTTCGCTGCCCGGTCTGCGTCAGACAACGTCGCCGGTGCGCTCTGCAACTGCTTCTTCAGCGAATCGACCTCGTGGGAAATGCTGTCGATCTGATCCTTCTTTGGCTTGTACTTTGTTTGAATATCCTGCACAGCCTTCTGGCCTTCATTTGTTGCGAAGACGGCTTGTTCAAAGGCAACTAGCGCAATCTTTGCAGGAATGGCTTGTGGCGTGACTGGGGCCGGCTCTGCAGCGGGCGGAGTGGCGGGGGGAGCCGCGGCCGGCGCGGTTCCAGTTGCCTGGCCCATCCCGGCTGTGGTCATCAATCCCGCGCCAAGGGCGGAGACAAGAACAAGAGTGCGATTCATGCGGCTGTGGTACTCCTTCGAGAGATCGTTAAAACGTAATCGTTTGCTTGCGCAAACTGTTCCTGTGGTCCTTCACGCAGAAGAGGTTGCATTTAGGACACCTCGTCGCGGCCAAAGGTCATAGGTAATTCGCGCGCTTTTTACTGTTTCGGCGCGGCTGGCTTCGGTGTGGTTGTTGTCGGATGCGGACGACTCGCCGAAGGTGCAGAAGGCACCGCAGGTGCCGCAACTCCCGAAGACGCGTTGTAAGCATCCACAACAGCCTGAGAGATATCGGTCGTGCCCGGTTGTGTCCAGAGCACCGAAAGCCCGCCTTGCGCCGGCTGACCGGTGTTGTCCAAAAGCATCGTGTATCCGTTGTCCTGCACGTACTTCATCACGATGGGTCCAAGCTTTTTCGCAACCACACCAAGCGCCTCTTGCATCTCGGCGTTAAAGGCACTTGTGGCGTCGTCACCATCGCGCTGCAACTGCTTCTGCTTCGTATCGATCGTTCTTGCCCGCGAGGCCTTCTCTTCATCGCTCATCGTCGCCGGCGCATTCTGCAACTGCTTGGTCAACGATTCGATCTCGGTCTGCAACGCCTGCAGCTGAGTCTTCTGCGGCTCATACTTCTTCTGCAATGCCTGCAGCGCGCGCTGACCCTCGTTCGTCGCGGCAGTGGCCTGTTCATATTCGATCACGGCAATCTTCGCCGGAACGACCTGAAGAGCCGGAGCATGTGCAGCAGCAGTAGCTGGCGCTGTGGCCGGGGCAGCAGTCGGTGCAGCTGCAGGGGAACCAGCAGTCTGGGCCACTCCAGCAGCGGACGACATTCCCGCGGCAAGGGCGGTGACAAGTGCAACAGTACGATTCATGCGGTGTGTGGTACTCCTTCGGGGATTATCCTGATCATCCGGCCTTAAGGCGCACCATCGCGAGCCGTCTCAGCCGTTCCCTGCATGCCCCCTTTGATAGCCTCGATCCGCGCACTCTTCGCAGAGCGCGCTCATTGTCTATCCTCGATCCACCCGACTCCCGTACCAGCAAATCGGCAGCAAAGCGAGAGAGCTGCCGGAACACATCAAATTATAGGACCCAGTCCGCCAAGGGTCAATCCGTAGCCTCGTCGCCAGTGCACCTCCCAAAATACGGAGAGCTCCCCCGGAAGTCTCCTGTTTTTCAAACCCTCCCCTGATAAGTGGGGCAATTTCGCTTGAAAAACAATGAAATCATTTGGCGATTGGATTGCACGTCATCAAAGGACAACACGCTGGCCGAGTTCCGGAGTGTGTCGTCAGTATGCCCCCGGCTCGTAAAGATGCTGCATCCAAGTGATGGTGTAGCCAGCCCGGAGTTCCACTTCCCTCAATGGGAAGGCTTTCAGGAGGCCAGTGACTGGCCATCAAAGCAGAAGGGCCGCTCCGCTGGAGCGGCCCTTCCTGTCCCCGCAAGAGAGTAACCGGGAAGTCGTAGAAGAGAATCCTTGCCAATCGCTCTCTTTGCGCGTACCCTAAGAATTGCCTTGTGAACCGGCTGTGGGTGCCGATCGCTGTGTAGGTTGCCAGAAAGTTTCCTTATAGATACATTTGGGCATCCAAAAAGACACAGGATTACAGTGGACCGAATTTGTCGGACTCTGTCGCAAACAGGTAGAGGGTGAAAATCAAGGATCGCCGCTGTCAGGCGTTCCAGGCTGCGCGTAGCCAGTAGATTACTGGTTCGGTCCAGCCAAAAATAGCAATAGAAGACGTCCGTTCGAGTACAACTTGAGACCGTTTCATCCGACGCTGCAATTCCGGTTTGGTTCATTCTCCGTGGTTTATACGGGGACGAAAAGACCAGTTGCGCGTGGGAGAGTGAACCGCTAATTGCGATCTAAAGCAATAGGAAGTGGAAGCATGACTTCAGAGCAGAATGTACCCGAGGTGGAGTCCCACCAGGGTTCGACAATGTCACCCGGTCAGCAGGACGGGGAGGCGCAATTCACGCCGCAAAACGTGCAGCATGGTATGGGGCAGTCAAAAAGCAGCCGCCGCCGGCGCCGCAAGCGCAAGAACAAAGGTGGCGGCGACGCCCAGCAAGGCGCACAACCCGGCGGTGATCAGGGCGGCGCAGGCCAGTCCGTTGCCTCCATCCAGGGTTCAACATCCCAAACGTCTCAGCCGCAGAACTTCCAGGCAGGTGGCGGCCAGCAGCAGAACAGCTCTGGTGGCGGTGGCAAGCGCTGGAAGAAGAAGTTCCGCGATCGCGATCGCCAGCGCTCGCAGGAGAACCCAGGCAATGTCGCCAGCGGAAGCAATGGCGGCGGCTACAGCAACAATGGCGGCGGATACCGCGACCGCGACACGCATCAGCCGGGCAACAATGCCTTCAGGCGCAAAGGTGGGGGTGGCAAGCAGCAACGCGGCCCACGCAGCTTCGTCGGTCCCATGGACCACAGCTATCGCGCCGTCAACGGTAACTTCGCCGACGCACCGCCGTCGACGATCGATTCCCTCAACGGCAACTACCAGGGCCGCAGCAACGGCCATGGCGGCGGGCGCAGCTATCAGAGCGACTCCCAGCCAATCGACTATTCGCAGGGACGCGCCATTCCCATTCCGGAAGACGCGCCCACCAAGATCTTCTTCTTCATCGAAGATCTCTTCTTTATCGCGAAGATTCAGGAGACGGCACGCAAGCTTGGAGTCAAGGTGGCCTTCGTCAAGAATGAGAAGGACGCCGTCGCCGCTCTGACGGCGGGCGTGGAAGAGGATCGTCCCGGCCTCATCGTCTTCGACCTCAACAACGCGAACGCCAAGCCCCTCACGCTGATTCCCAAGCTCAAGGCCAAGCTGAAGCGCAGCACCTCGATCGTTGGTTTCCTGTCGCATCTTCAGGGGGATCTGAAGGCCAAGGCTGTCGAGGCTGGTTGCGACACGGTTATGCCGCGCGCTGCCTTCTCGCAGAACCTGCCCAATCTCCTGCGCCGCTACGGCATCGAACAGGAAGAAGAGCAGAACTACAACCAGTAAACTCGCTTCCGCTGCGATACAAATCCAAATAAAAGGCCCGATAGGACTTTATCGGGCCTTTTATTTTTGAGGGGCGATTTGTGCGTTTTTGCTGGGGGTTTTGGCAAAAACCGGTGTTTTAACGTGGTTTTTTGGTGGTGGATTGGTGGTGAATCGTGGCTTATTGACGGTCGTTTTTCGGGCTCGAAAAACACGCCACGAATTGGGGATTTATTTTCGGCGATTCCCATTTTGGGAATCGTGCCTCACGCACTAGCCCGGAGGCCAGTTCATGTGTCTCCCACCGAGCAGGTGAAGATGCAGATGGTGCACCGTCTGGCCGCCATCGTCACCCGTATTTACGACGATCCGGTAACCGCGGTCCAGCTTTTCTTTGCGAGCGATCTCAGCCGCGGCGGCCATCAGGTGGCCCATCAAAGCGGTATCTTCGGCCAGCGCCTTCGCGGTTGAGCCGATGTGCTGCTTGGGGATAATCAGAATGTGTGTCGGGGCCTGCGGGTTGATGTCAGGGAAGCCGATGCAGCATTCGTCTTCGTACACGCGGCTCGCCGGTATGGTGCCGGAGACGATGTTGCAAAACAGGCAATCAGACGAGGGAAGGGAAGGGCTCTGCATTTTCGTCATTCATCAAAAATACTTTGGATGTTGTCCAACCGTCCAGGGGTTGTAGGCAGCGGCAAAGGCAGCGCGGCTGGCGGTCGAGGGATGACTGGACGTCCAGAAATCGACCAGCGGATGCGGCGTCGGATCGTCGAGAGAGGCCTCGCCCAGCCGCTGAAACCCTTGTTGGGTCGTGGCCTGCGGATTGGCGACGATGCCATAAATCGCCTCTTGCCCATAGACATCGGCGGCATGTTCGATCGAGCGGCTGAAGACACTTTCAACCGGTTCGGAGAAAAAACTGAGTGTATTCAGCACAAGCACCAGCACCGCCAGGAAGGCCCAGTCGTTCTGCGAGCGAATGCGCCAGCGCGTTCCATAGCGGCCCAGCAGAGCCAGCGCGATTCGTTGCCCAAGATAGAACGCCACCAGCAGCAGCGCCGCGGTGAACAGCAGGCCCGACGCGATGTGATGCAGTGCATAGTGCCCCAATTCATGCCCGAAGACGCCGGACAGCTCATCCGGTGTCGAGGCCGCAATCGTCGTATCCCAGAGCACCAGCCGCTTCGAGGGTCCAAACCCTGTCACATACGCATTCAGGCTCGTTACCTTCTGGCTCGCCCGCATGAAGAACATTCTCGCCGGCGGCAGGCTCACTCCGCTTCGAGCCACCACCTTCTCCAACTGCGCCACCAGCGCCGGATTACGCCGCTCGAGCGGCTCAAACTTGTTGAACATCGGATCGACCACGATCGGCGAGAGGAAGACTCCGAACAACACCCCCGCCATCGTCGGGATCCAGAACCAGAACCACCAATTCTTCGGCGACCGGCAGATCACCCAGAACAGCATCCTGATCAGCAGCGCGCCAACCACCCAGGTCAGCAGAAAACCCTTTGTCTGATCCCAGGCCCAACTGCCCCAACCCTGCACCGACAGCCCATACTCCACTGCTTTGTGATGGCCATAGACCCTCAGCGGAAGATTCAGCAGCGTGATTGTCAGCAGAAAGAGAAAGGCAAAGACAAGGCACTGCAGCCAGCGGGTTTTCGTCAGGTTCTCGGCAATATTCCTCATCCGTGCCGGCACGCCGAGGGCAAGCAGCAGCACCAGCTGCACAATGCCCCAGCCCTCACCCGCAAAATGCAGCGTGGTTCGCACCCGAAACAGCTCTTGAGCCGTCTTCAGCTTCTCCGGCGATAGCGTGTACGCCGTTCGATCCAGCGCCGCATTCCGAAAGGCCAGAGCCTCGGTCGGCGTCGTTCTCTGCGCCCGGCCGATCATCATCACAAGCGCTAAGAGAGCAACCAGAAGCAGAACCGCACGAAAACTCATCAATCAGAGACTCCACAAACAGTGAAGCCAGTGTGCACGATTCCCTGCAAGAGCGCAAAAAACCAACTAGAAGGTCATTTTTGAATTTTGAGGATTCTAGTTACCGAAACGCCGTTTTTCGTGCACTTCGCCAAGTTCGGATCGTGGGCGGCGAGATTGTTTCCGAGTAGCCGACCACGCACCCGGAACTTGGAATCAGTGCAATGCCACTAAGGTGGCATACCTGATGCCAGGAACAAAGAGTAACAACAGATATGCGCCAATTCCATAGCCGTCAATAAACGGGATCACCTCGCGTCCGAGGAACGCGAAAAGGAATGGAAGTCATAGACAACTGCATTTGCTTGAACAACTGAGAGGAGCAATATGCTTCAACGCTGCCTGACGTTCTTAGGTGCAACCTTCGGACTGCTCGTGCTGTCCGCTACGCCTGCCCTGGCCACTGTTTTCACTGCTAACGCCACAACAACCTGCAGCACCTATAGTCTTACGCTGACGGCTTCAGAGTTAATGCCGGGAGCGCAGTACACCATCTCTTACTACGTTGATGTCGCACCGGGTTCCAAAGGGCTTCCCCTCGGCGGATCAATTTCCTTTACTGCACCGGCCTCAGGCACATTCACCGACACGGTTACGGGTTCGTTTCCCGCACTCGCCGGCAGCTTCACTTTCTCCGGTACGGCCACGCTGACTGCGGCCGACTCCAAAGGAGATCCCTGGTTCACAAACATCAACTTCTCGCCATCCACCGTGACTTGCGGAACTCCACCTCCGCCAACCTGCCACGGTGCCACCAGCTCATTGATCAACGGTCTGGGTGCTGCCGGGCCGAGCAATTTCGCGGTCCTCAGCCTGGGAGGGGCCGGCGCTTCGGTGAACATCAATCTCGCAACCGTGACCGGCAATGTTGGCGTGCCCATGGGGACCCTAAAGGAATCCGCACCTTCTGTGGTCACTGGAGATTTGATCCTTGGATCGTCGGTAAACTACACGGGAGTTGTGGGGCGGCACGGGACCATAACCATCAACGA
>CAVWQM010000011.1:0-29513 GCA_963757205.1 uncultured Acidobacteriaceae bacterium | reverse complement strand
CGATTACGAAGTGGCTCAAGAAAGTCGGCGACAACGTTCAGCGCGACGAACCAATCTTCGAGATCTCGACCGACAAGGTTGACGCTGAGATTCCATCGCCTGTCGCCGGTGTCCTTTCTGAGATCAAGGTTCCCGAAGGCTCAACCGTGACGATCAACACGGTCGTCGCTGTGATCGGTGGCGCTGCTGGAAAACCTGCAGCTCCCGCAGTTACAGCTCCGGCTGCGCCTGCACCTCAGGCAGTCGCACCTGCCGCAGCACCCGCTCCCGCAGCCGCCGAAGGCGAACGCGTCCGCTCCTCGCCGCTCGTCCGCAAAATTGCGAAGGACAACAATGTGGACCTGACCCAGGTCCCCGGGACCGGCGCCTCCGGCCGCATTACCAAGGCGGATATTGTCAGTCATTTGGAACAAGGTCCAAAACCGGCAGCCGCTGCTGCACCTGCCGCCCCAGCACCATCCGCTCCGCCGCCCCCTGCGCCGAAACCTGCCGCGCCACAGCCGCTGCCCGGTGAACTCGTTCCGATGTCCAAAATGCGCGCCATCATCGCGCAACGCATGGTCGAGTCGAAGCGCACCAGCCCGCATGTTCACACCGTCTTCAAGGTGGATATGACCCGCATCGTCAAGCTCCGTGAGAAGGAGAAGTCGAAGTACGAGCAGCGCAATGGCGTCAAGCTAACGTACATGCCATTCATCACCCGCGCCGCCATCGTTGCTCTGCGTAAGCACCCCGTCGTCAATGGGTCAATCGAAGGCGAAGCGATCCGCTACAACAAGAACATCAACATTGGCATCGCCGTAGCACTCGACTGGGGCCTCATCGTTCCCGTCATCAAGCAGGCAGAAGAGAAAAACTTCCTCGGCATCGCTCGCGCCATCGTCGATGTGGCCGACCGCGCCCGCGGAAAGAAGCTTGCGCCCGACGAGATCTCCGGCGGCACCTTCACGCTCACAAACTCCGGCATCTTCGGCGAGCAGTTCGGAACCCCGATCATCAACCAGCCGCAGAGCGCAATTCTCGGCATCGGCGGTCTGAACAAGGAAGCCGAAGTCCTGACCGACAAGGACGGCAATGACTCGATCGCGATCCGCTCCATACAGCGTTTCACTCTCGGCTTCGATCACCGCATCGTCGACGGAGCCGACGCGGGCAAATTCATGTCCGACTTCAAGGCCTACCTCGAAAACTGGTCCGAGGATATCGGATAGTTTCCGGCCCACTAAGAAAGAAAAAGCGCGGCAGACTCAGCCAAGTCTGCCGCGCTTTTCTTCCATGCGACCTGATCCTCTAAAGCAATGCCCGCGCCCGCTGCACCAACTCCACTGCCTCATCCGGCGTTGCACCCACCGCAGAGAGATGCCCCATCTTCCTTCCCTTACGCGGCTTATGCTTTTCGTACAAATGCAATCTGACGCCCCGCACCCCCAATGCCTTATCAAATCTCGGCTCACGTGCGGATCCATCCGAGTTCAGCCATAGGTCTCCCAACAGATTCGCGATGGCCGCTGGTCGCACAACCTCCACTTCGCCCAAAGGCAGATCGCAAACCGCTCGCACCAGCTGTTCAAACTGCCCCGTAACGCAGGCGCGCACACTTGCGTGATAACTATTGTGCGGTCGCGGAGCCAGCTCGTTCACCAGCAGCATCCCCTCTTTCGTACAGAACATCTCAACCGCCAGCACACCGTCCAGCTGAAACGTATCCGCAATCTCCTCTGCGATCTTTCTCGCCTCAGTCTGCATCGCACTCGTGATCGGCGCCGGAATCACGCTCCACGCCAAAATCTGATCCTCGTGATGATTCCACGCCGGAGGATAGACCTTCACTTCGCCATTCGGAGCACGCGCCACCAACACCGATATCTCCCGCTCCAGTTCGACAGCCTTCTCCACTACGCCGGCTTTCTCACCCAGCGCCTCCCAGGCGCCTCGGATCTCATCCTCAACTACAGCGCCGGGAACAAACCCCACCTTACCCTGCCCTCGCCCGTCATAACCACCCGTCGCGCTTTTGCAAAAACACCTTCCACCAAGCGCAGCGACGGCCTCCCGTAACTGATCGAGAGACCGTACGGCACGATACTCCCCTATCGGAAATCCATTTTTCCGCAGCCAATCCTTCTGCTCAATCCTGTCCTGAATCACAGCCAGCATCGCTCCGCCCGGCCGCACCGGCGCATAGCTCGCCGCTGCCTCCATGCTCGCCGGAGAGATCTGCTCAATCTCCAGCGTCACCACATCACATCCCCGCGCAAGATTCGCCGCCTCCCGCGAATCGTCCCACCCAGCCTCGATGCATCCATCCACCACAAAACGTGCCGGACAAGCCGGATCAGGATCGAGCACAAGAATGCGATATCCCATGCTTCGAGCAGCTATCGCGGTCATCCGCCCCAGCTGGCCTCCCCCAAATATCCCAATTGTCGCGCCCGGCAAAATCGGCTTCGCGATCGAAGAACCAGAGCTCACGCGCCAACCTCATCTTCTTCGATCACCTGCGTCAACACTTCATCCCGACGCGCCGCACGCCAATCCACCAGCTTCTTCTGCAACGCAGCGTCTGTCGTCGCGAGCATAGCCACAGCCAGCAACCCAGCGTTCGTCGCGCCCGCCCCGCCAATCGCCAGCGTTCCAACAGGGACTCCCTTCGGCATTTGCACAATACTCAGCAACGAATCCAGTCCTTGGAGAGACGTCGCCGGTATCGGCACGCCGAGTACCGGCACTACCGTCTTGGCCGCAATCATGCCGGGGAGATGCGCCGCACCGCCCGCGCCTGCAATGATCACCCGCAGACTGCGACCGACAGCAGCGCTCGCATACTCAAACAGAAGATCGGGTGTGCGATGCGCCGAAACTACCCGTACCTCGTGCGCAACGCCGAACTCCCTCAGCACCTCGACAGCACCGCGCATCACCGCATAATCATTGCGGCTTCCCATCACAACCCCAACCAAAACATTGCCCTGCGGCTCGGCGTCCATGGCCCGATTATACGGTCTCCTCCATCGACGCCGCGCCACCTACTGCTTTGCCCAAAGACTTGCATTGAGACACGTCACGACTCCGTCGATCAGTGTGCTCAGGCCGTCGGTAAATTTGTCTGCATCGGCAATATGCTTCATCGTCACCGCATCCGCAATATTGATTGCGGCCCCGACGATCTCCACCGCTGCTTTCTTCTTCTGCTCGCCCGTCTTGGCGCCAAATAATGCCTCCGTTCCCTGCACCACTCCAGGGATCAATACAATCGCCCGCAAAAACAGCTTCAAGAAATTCATCCCCATCTCCCCTTGCTTACATCCCACCTACCGCCGGAAATAATCAATCGCCACGTGAAAAGCAGTCAGCAGACCACCCACCGCACCCACCAACCCTTTGATCCGTTGCACACTCCGCTCATGCTGTTCCACTCGTTCTTCGAGCTGCGTCAACCGCCCCGGTTGCCCGATCCCAAGTAAATGGTTCATTTGGTTCTTCAGTACACTCAGGTCCGCCAGAACCTGTCCCTCAAACTCCGTCATCTCTTCTTCCCTTTCTTTGCTTCCCACTAACTAACCGGTAAGTCAGTAAACACCGCACTCGAAAATCGCGAATACATAGGCGGCGTCGATCCGTCGTACATGCGCACGTAGTAGTGCTCCACCTGCCCCTCGCGCGGAATCGAAAAGCTGCGTACCGGGCTTCGCAACACCAGGTCCTGATCCACTCCTGGCCCGAAATCCCCATCTCGCCGCCTAACCTCAAACCCACCGCCCGCAGGCGGAGCCGTACCGGCATCCACCTGCAGTGCGGTGCCCGTTGCGCTCACCACTTGCAACTGCTGCAGGTTCGCAAGGGCATATCTCAAATTTCCTCAATCGCAAACGCTCCCTCTCCCTTGAAGGCCTCGACCGCGTTCTCGCCTCGCAAAATCTCACCATCGAACAGATCCTCCCGCTCGAAATCACAGCAGCCCAATCTCTCGCCCCTGCCCATCCCAGCGATCCCACCGAGATCGTCCCCGTCGTCTCCCCCTCCGCCGCCATGGACGAAGCTCGCATCTCCCCCGCAGCCGTCATCGAAACCATCCAGGTCTCCGCCTCCCGCCTGCACGACAACCGTGCCCGCCCGTCCACCAGACACGCCCACTGGCAGCGCTTCCTCGCCATCCGCGCCGACACCCAGCAGTCCGCCGCCATGGACCCGCTCGTCTCCCCCGGTGCCATCGTTGTATTGGACCGTCACTACAACTCGCTCGCCCCCTACCGCGCCCACCAACCCACGCTCTACGCCGTCCGTTGCGGAGCCGCCCTCCTCCTCCGCTTCGTCGACTTCGACGAAGGCCGTCTCATCCTCCGCCCCTACTCGCGCGACTTCCCCGTCCAGCTCCTCCCACTCGCCTCCCACGAAACCCCAGCCGATTACATCGTAGGCCGCGTCTGCCTCGTCTTCTCCGAGCTCTAAGCGGTTACGCAGTTGTCACTAATTTCGCTTCCGTCCCTCAAACTCTTCGTTTACCCTCGGGTAGCTATGAACAAGTACCTTACGGCCCTGTTTCTCCTTTGCACCACTTTCACTGCCTTTGCGAGCGACCCGAACAACAATTGGCTTCAGGTCCAGAGTCCGCACTTCGTCGTCCTCACCGACTCCAACGAAAAGCAGGCACGCCGCATCGCGGCTCAATTCGAGGAGATGCGCTCCGTCTTCCACGTCCTCTTCCCCAACGGCGCCAGCGACACCGGCTCCCCCATCACCGTCCTGGCCCTCAAAGATCGCAAGGGATTCCAGGCCCTGGAGCCCGAGGCCTACCTCGCAAAAGGCCAGCTCAACCTCGCCGGTCTATTCCTTCAGGCACCCGACAAGAACTACATCCTTCTTCGCCTCGACGCCGACGGTCCCCATCCCTTCTTCACCGTCTATCACGAGTACACCCACTACATGATGCGCAAGGCCACGTGGCTGCCCCTCTGGCTCAACGAAGGCTTCGCCGAGTTCTTCCAGAACACCGACATCCACGACAAAGACGTCCTCCTCGGCCAGGCCACCGAGAACGACATTCTTTACCTCCGCCAGAATCGCCTCATCCCCATCCAAACCCTTCTCCAGGTCGATCACTCCTCGCCCTACTACCACGAAGAACAGAAGGGCTCAATCTTCTACTCCGAATCCTGGGCCCTCACCCACTATCTCGAAGTCACCGATCGCGTGAAGAACACGAACCGAGTCACCGACTACGCCAGGCTCCTCATCAAGGGAGAAGATTCCGTTACCGCCGCGCAGCATGCCTTCGGCGATCTCAACAAACTTCAGATCGCCCTCCAGGCCTACATCCAGCAAAACGCTTTCAACTCCTTCACAATGAAATCGGGCTTCACCGCAGATGTCGCCTCCTTTGAGGTCAAGACTCTCTCGCACTCCGAGTCCGACGCCGTCCGCGCCGACTTCCTCGTCTACAACAACCGCACCAAAGACGCCGAGCCTCTCCTCGCCTCCGTCCTGCGCGACGATCCCAACAACGCTCTCGCCCATGAAACCCTGGGCTACCTCAAGTTCCGCGAACACGACCTCCCCGCCGCACGCAAGTGGTACAGCGAAGCCGTCCAGCTCGACTCCCACAGCTACCTCGCCCACTACTACTTCGCCTCTATGAGTCTCCAAAGCGGCGACAAAGACCACGACGCCCAGATCGAATCCAGCCTCCTCACCTCCATCAAACTCAATCCCGCCTTCGCTCCCTCATACGACGCGCTCGCCATGTTCTACGGCCAGCGCAACGAGAAGCTCGACGACGCCTACCACCTATGCGTTCAGGCCGTCGAACTCCAGCCCGACAATCTCTACTACCGCCTCAACGCCTCAAATGTCCTCTATCAGCAGCAGAAATACCCGAGCGCTCTCGGCGTCCTCAAACTCGCTCTCACCGTAGCCAAAACCCAGGCCCAGGAAGACATGGTGCAAAGCCGCATCAACCAGATCCAGAAATTTCAGGCCGCGATGGAACGAGCGAAGTCAGGAAGCCCCGAATCCGCCGCCCAGCTCAGCGCCCCGCCCGACAGCATCAACGACCCAAACAAGACAGTCGTCTTCAGAAAAGTCGACGGCAAAATCATCGGCAAGACCGAAGACAAGCCCAACTACCCCACCGAAGACTCCAAAGGCCCACAGCACACCATCAAAGGAGTCCTCCGCGACATCCGCTGCTCCTACCCCACCGTCCTCGCGCTCACCGTCGACGCCCCCACAGGCAAAAAGACCACGCTCTACACCAACAACTACTACAAAGTCGTCTTCACCACCGCCAACTACGAACCCGAAGGCGATATCAAACCCTGCACCGGCATCGAAGACATGAAGGCCACCGTCAAATACGCCGAAGTCACCGACAAAAACGTAGCCGGCCAAATCCTCTCCATCGAACTCAGCAAGTAGCCGCTCACCCTCAGCCCCTGCACGAATCGCTTCGATCCAGTGTTAGCCTGACGAAGTATGAATCTCCGCATCGCAGCCATCCGCTCCGGCTCCGAACCCGTTCGCAAGCTATCCTCCGGCGGATTCCATCGCTGGCTCGAAACCCCGCTCGCCTGCCCCAAATGCGACGCCACCTACAACCTCGCCGTCGACTGGGATCTATCCAACGACCGCTGGTTCCCCGAAACCTCTCGCCCTCTCATCACGCTCCTCAAAAAAGCAATCATGATGGGCCACAGCACCAACCACCGCATCACTCATTTCGAAACCGAGGGCGTCATCGTCGAAAGTGTCACCGCACCCCAGCTCTGATCCCACCAGCGCCATCCGAATCAAGTACAAACCTTACCGGCTAGACACACCCATCGCCAGCAGCGCAAGGAAAAGCTTCTGCGTCCGGCAAACAGACTGAGGACCCTCCCCTGTCGTTCGGGGCCTGCCGATCAGGGGACGACTCCTCAGGCCAAAACCGGTCAAGCCACAGCCAGCTCAGGTTCAACTGCGGTAACGTGCTGCACCGGCCGCTTCCACTCACCCATCGAGCGGCTCAGCAAAGCCGACGCACACCCCTCGCCGCAAAGCACGATAATGTCGCTGCTCAGCGCGAGATTCCAGTCCCACGGCATGAACGTGATGCCATTCCCCGTAATCCTCGCCAGTACCCAGTGATTGCTCGTCTTCTTCTCAACACCGCAAAGGCAGGTAAATAAAGTTGTTGCCGCCATATAGGTCTCCTTCCCTATCCGATACGCCCAATTGATACATGTGCTACGTTTTGCATAGTTGCAACTGGAGTGCCATTTCCTCGAAAAATGCCCAGTTTCCTTTGTTTTCAACGAAAACCGCCACTGCTGAGTCACCATCCAGCCGAGTGTTTCCCCTCAAAAAGGGAAAATCTTTTCACACTCATCTGGGGCACGAAATGAAACAAGCACACGGGACCATCGAGAACCAAGTGCAACAGTCAAAACTGCCTAAAAACGGATAGATGCCTCAGATTATTCAAGCGTTGCCGCCCGGAAATCGCATTGAACCCACCGACCAAAAACTCAGATAACCTCAAGCCTCTCCGGACGAATGAGTCAATGAGCTACGTAACAAAACTTCTCGGAGAACGTCCTGATCACTCGCGACAACCCTCGCGAGCTAGTCGGTCTGCAGCTGTGCGATGAGCTGGTCGCACTCAACCGCCATTTCACTGAGTCCGCTTCGATCATCCAATTGTGGAAGAGAGCGCCAAAAAGTCACGCAACACGAGGCCGGCTGCTCGAGGATGCGTCTTCGCGACATCAGCTGCAAAGATAGTTGTGCTCTTGGCGTGAAAAGTCCGTCGCCGAAAGTGCACCAATGTAGTTTTGGAGTCTTTCACTATCGAGGCGCCTACTTGCACCGTCCACCTGCATCGGCGGAACCGTTTAGGAGATAACGGTTGCAAATAATCCGCGTGCTCAACCCAGCCTTCATGCGATTAGTCCTGTGAAGTCACTTTGTTGGAAGTGACTCCGTAGCTGGGGTATCATGCCGGTCATGAACAAACTCGCGCCATTCCTCTGGTTCAATGACAACGCCGAAGAAGCCGCTGAGTTTTACCTGAGCGTCTTCCCGCACGCGCGCAAGCTCGATGAGCTGCGTTCCAAAGGTGTCGGTCCCTGGCCCGTCGGCAAGATTGCTACGATCACGATTGAGCTTGAAGGCCAGGAGATTGTCTTCCTCAACGGCGGCCCTGCGCAACAGCTCAACCCCGCCTTCTCGTTCTTCGTCCGCTGCGACTCCCAGGAAGAGATCGACAGCTACTGGGGCAAGTTGATTGAAGGCGGCAAACCCATGGCTTGCGGCTGGCTCACAGACCGCTTCGGTCTATGCTGGCAGATTGTGCCGCGCAATATCGGCGAGCTAATCAGTCACCCCAAAGCCATGGAAGCCATGATGGGGATGATCAAAATGGACCTGCCCGCGCTGGAAGCCGCCGCACGTGGGAACTGAGAGCCTTCGAACCATTTTCCAGTCAGAACGTTTGCTGGTTTGAGACTGGTGCAGAGTATTGGGCTGAGATTTCCGCTTCTCAACAGCCAAGGCTCGTATCGGTAAATAGACTTTCCCTCTGACCGGATTGCTTCCCAAATGAGCGTTTACCGTTACCTATTTAGCGTGTTGTAGTCCGTCGGCACTTGCGCAGCAGGAGCGTAGGTCAAGCGAATCACGTCTTCGGCGATCAGTTCGTTCGCAACTAAACGGAGCGACGGCAGAGGGCCCGAGAAAAACGGCTTGCCGCTACCAAGCACGACAGGGTGCAGGTAGAGTCGATATTCATCAATGAGACCAAGGTCGGTGAGGGCTCCAGCCAGGTCCGGGCCCCCGGCTTCAATTTCCCCAACGAGCTGTGCCTTCAGTCCTCGTATCAGCGCGTCGATGTCATCGGCGACAAGTGTTGCATTGGGACCCATCGACTTCAACGAGCGCGACACAACCCATTTTGGTTGACTGCGCCATGCAGCCGCGTATTCATGTTCTTCCGCGCCCCAGTCCGCATGGTCTTCATCCCAATAACGCATGATCTGGTACATGCGGCGACCGTACACCATCCCCGAAAGTCCGCGCACATCCTCGATGAAGTGACGAAAGAGCGCGGGGCGAGGTACAAATTTCTCGTGGTCGTGGTCGACATAGCCGTCCAGCGACTGGTTCAATGCATAGACGAGTTTTGCCACGCTACAGACCTCCAAGCCAGATGTCAGAACACCTCTGAGGCGAGGTTACATAAAGGTGAAACTCGCCGCAATGTCTTCACCGGCTGATCGCTGACGCTAAGCACCTTTAGCAGGACTTAGGCGTATCATCGGCTACATGGCTAGATGCACAGCACCAGTAGAGGGCCATCGTTAAGCGAGCGCTGCAGCGGCCTGCCCCGCATGCCGCGGCCGCTATGGTCGCTATGGCGGCGGCTACAGCAGCTACAGTTACACGTCGTACTCGTCGCCGTCCTACTCCACGTCTGGGAGCAGTGGTGGCGGTCGGACAAGCGTCGGCGGGTCTGGCAGCAGTGGAAGGCCGAGATGGTCGCCAGCTGGTTCGTCCGTTGCGTACACGCCTGCTGAGGTGAGTGCACTCACGCCGGTCCGCGAAGCCGTCGAAAAGCTAGTGCTGGTGCCTGAACGTTGGGATATCTTTCTCTGTCATGCGTGGGACGACCGGGCAGGAGCTGCTAAGGAACTGCACGAATCTGCTCGTGTCGCGCGGCGTCAAGGTCTGGTTCAGCGAGAAGGACGTCGCCCTCGGTACACCGTTACTTCGCGAAATCGACAAAGGACTGGCGAAGTCGCGAATCGGACTCGTGCTGGTGACTCCCGCGCTGCTGCGCCGTCTACAAGGCGAGAGTATCGCGGACAAAGAGCTGTCGGTACTCCTAGCGCGTGACCAGCTCGTCCCCATTGTGCACGGCACGACGTACGAAGCTCTCCGCGAAGTCAGCCCCATGCTCGCCTCGCGAACCGGCCTGAGTACTGGAGAAAATCCGATGGCAGACGTCGCGACCAAGCTCGCCGAGCTGGTCGCCCCTTCGCTGTGAGGGTCATTGTTCAGCCGATTGGTCCTCATAAGTCGGCTTGTGGGACGCGGAAAGATTCTTGTCAGCCCACCTTGCTAAACTTGTAGATAATGCTCTCCAAGCTCTACGCGAAGTGGATGTACGCCTGGGAAACCGCCCTCACCACACGCGACACCAACCGAATCGTCCGCCCGCTCGAATGGGGCTTCGACTGGCTCCAGGACTTCAGCCCCCTCGCCGCCTCGTCCGGGTGCCCCACGTCCGGATCCTCGGACGTGGGTTCTCCCGTGGCCCAGGGCCCCCAGACGACGCAGGACGACTTCGACCGAATGATCGCCGTCAACGCCGACATCGTCGCCCGAGCCGACGAGTTCTTCGGCTACCAGACCCCCACCGACTTCCGCCTCGAAGCCCGCTACCCCCAGCTCTTCCCCACCAATGTTCGCCCCGAAACCCTCCAGGAAGACGCCGAAATCAAGCGCCAGGCCGAGACCGGCGAGCTCGACGTCGCCGAGTTCCTCCGCTTCACCTCACCCGTCCGCACCCGCTACCCCGAAAACGACACCGTCAACGCCCGCTGGTACCCCGCGCATCCCGAAACGCAAAACGGCAAGCCCAAACAGGCAATGATTGTCATGCCCCAATGGAACGCCGACGCCTTCTCTCACAACGCCCTCTGCACCCTCTTCAACAAATTCGGCATCTCCTGCCTCCGTCTCTCCAAGCCTTACCACGATGTCCGCCGCCCCGCGGAGCTCGAGCGCTCCGATTACGCCGTCAGCGCCAACGTGGGCCGCACCACCGAGGCCTGCCGCCAGGCCGTCGTCGACATCCGCAGCTGCATCGACTGGCTCCAACAACAAGGCTACGAACACTTCGGCGTCCTCGGCACCTCGCTCGGCAGCTGCTACGCCTTCATCGCAGCCGCTTTCGACCCCCGCCTCCAGGTCTGCGCCTTCAACCACGCCTCCACCTGGTTCGGCGACGTCACCTGGGCCGGCCAAAGTACCCGTCACATCCGCGCCGCCTTCGAGCAAGCCGGCCTCACGCAGGATCAAGTCCGACAGATCTTCTCGATCGTCAGCCCCATGTCCTACATGGAACGCTTCGCCGCAACCCCCAAGCGCGCCCTCGTCGTCCACGCCACCTACGACCTGACCTTCCCTATCGAGTACTCCCTCGACGTCCTCAAAAACTTCGACGCCCTCAAGATCGACTACGTCTCCAAAGTCCTCCCCTGCGGCCACTACACCACCGGCGAAACCCCCTACAAATACCTCGACGGCTGGTACCTCGGCTCCTTCATCTACAGCAGCTTCAAACGCCTCGCCGAACGAAAGACACCCGCTCGCTAATCATTGAAATCATCGCTCCCTGCCGAGTGTCCAACAATAGCCCGGGGCCCCACAAAGGCCCGGGTGCCCCATCCTTTCGTGATCTTTGCGAAAGGGTGGGATGTAAAAAGCTCAGACCGTCACGTTTTTTCTGTTGTCATTCTGAGCGTAGCGAAGAACCCCCGCATTTTGCCTTTCCTTTTGTCGTTGTTTCCGCTTCGCCCCACTCCCGAAACCCGTCATATCGACCGAAGCTGCTCGCGCTTTTGCGAGCATCGCAGGGAGAACGGGGTAACGAATTGCTCGTTGGGGTGAAAGAAATCCGCTTCTCTACCTCATCTCCAACCCAGCCACCGCTTCCTTACTCATCAGCATCCTCGTCCCCTGTATGCACCGCGATGAAAAACGGTGTCATGAAAAGTACGATGAAGCCAACGCCGATCATCCACACGTGCACGGCAATCACCTTTCTCCAAACCATCTCCGACGATAGCGCGAACGGCCCTCGGATCAACTCAAAGAATCGGAGGTCCTTGAGTCCTTCAGTGCACCATTCCCAAAACAGAATCGCCTTCGCTGACTTTTCCACATCAAACGCAAAAATAAACTTCAAATTCGTGAAGTGTTTTTAAGCCCCACACAACGTGGTCTCTTCTCTCCACGACAGTCACCCAATTCACCATAACTGCACCACAAAAACACCACATTAAAAACGCAGCCTTTCCCGGAACCCCCCTCAAAAAACACCGCAAAACCACCAATCGCCGCCCCATCTGCTCCTCAGAAAAAAATTGCAAAACTAGTGACATAAAATAACTCCATGCCCATCGACCTGAATGCTCCGCTGGCCGCCTCCGACCCCGAGATCGCCCAACAGATTGAAAATGAAGTAAAACGACAGCACGAAGGCCTCGAAATGATCGCCTCGGAAAACTTCGTCAGCCGCGCTGTCCTCGAAGCCGCAGGCACCGTCTTCACCAACAAATACGCAGAGGGCTACCCCGGCAAGCGCTACTACGGCGGCTGCGAGTACGCCGACATAGTAGAAGACCTCGCCAGAACCCGCGCCAAACGCCTGTTTAACGCTGATCACGTCAACGTCCAGCCCCACTCCGGCTCCCAGGCCAACGCCGCCGCCTACATGACACTGATGCAACCAGGCGACTGCATCCTAGGCCTCGACCTCGCCCACGGCGGCCATCTCACCCACGGCCACAAGCTCAACTTCTCCGGCAAACTCTATCGCATCGTCGGCTACCAGGTCCGTAAAGACACCGAAACCATTGACTACGACGAACTCGAAGCCACAGCGCTGCGCGAGAAGCCAAAGGTGATCGTAGGTGGTGGCAGCGCCTATCCACGCCAGTTCGACTTCGCCGCGCATGCGCGCCATCGCCGACAAAGTCGGTGCCTATCTCATGGTCGATATGGCCCACTTCGCCGGACTCGTCGCCGGAGGCGTCCATCCTTCACCTGTTCCTCACGCACACGTCGTAACTACGACGACTCACAAGACACTACGCGGACCGCGCAGCGGACTAATTCTCTGCGGTCAGGAGTTCGCTGCCGGCATCGATCGCAGCGTCTTCCCCGGCCAGCAAGGCGGTCCGCTAATACACATCGTTGCGGCGAAAGCCGTGGCCTTCAAAGAGGCGCTGGCGCCTGAGTTCGCGATCTACGCTCAGCAAGTTGTCACCAACGCGAAGGTCCTTGCAGAGGCGATTGCTGCTGAGGGGTATCGCATCGTCTCTGGCGGAACGGACACTCATGTGATGCTGATCGACGTTTTCCAGAAAGGAATGTTGGGTTCGGACGCTGAGCACGCATTAGGCGAGGCAGGAATCACTGTCAACAAGAACGCGATTCCCTATGACACGAATCCTCCAATGAAGCCCAGCGGGATTCGAATTGGAACGCCGGCGTTGACGACGCGTGGGATGAAAGAGTCGGAGATGTGCGTCATTGCTGGATGGATCGCGCAGGCGCTTGAGCACCGGACGAATGCTGCGAAACTGCGGCAAATCCGCGAGCAGGTGCTCGAAATGGCCGAGAAGTTTCCGTTGTACGGTTGGCTGCGCAAGGAATAATCTCGCCGAGACCGCGATTTTGAACTGAGAGACTCGGATCTGGTGCGTCCTTTCGTATACATCAGTCATTGCCACCGAACAATCTGCGAGTATAGTTCTGGTTTGGAAGGCTTTGCTATGAGATTTGCAGCCTGGCCTCCGAGGCACCTCCCCGCAAAAAGGAGAGCTGTATGGCGATGGCAATACTGACGTGGCTGATTGCCGTTCCGTTGCTGGGGCTCGTGTCGGGGATGCGGTCGATGACCGCCATGGCAGTCCTCTGCTGGTTTGCGTATCGGGGCGATCTTTCGCTCGACGGGACCTGGGCTTCCTGGGCTGGGAAACTGGTGACCGCTATCATTTTTACGGTGCTGGCGTTGAGCGAACTCATCGCCGACAAGCTGCCGAAGACACCCAATAGGACCGCGCCGGGACCGTTGCTTGTGAGGGTCGTGATGGGCGCCCTTGTCGGGGCAATTGCGGCGGCGGGGCTGAACGGCTCAGAGTTCGAGGGAATCATTCTAGGTGTCGGTGGCGCTTTGATAGGGACCTTCGGTGGGTTTTTGATTCGGCGCGAACTCGTCCTGCGGTTTGGCAGCAAAGACTGGCCGGTGGCTTTGGTCGAAGACCTGAGCGCCATCATCTGCGCCGTGCTGGCCATGGGTGTCGTGACCGGATAGCGTGTCTTTTTCACAAGGAACCCACTTTCACTTCGACGTCTGGTTCGATTCGAACTGAACCGGGGTCGTCCCAGGCTGAGTCCGAATCGATCATCGAGCAAGCACAACAAGACTTGGGGATCCAACGCACGGAGTACTGGGGACAGCCGTTTCTACTACATCGCCAACTCAGGCTGGCACTCGATGGACGAGTACGGCAAGTCTTCGATACTCAAACTTAGGGCTGCGCCTGAGCAACGCCTCAGACATCGCTTGGGAAGCGGCCTAGCGGTTGGGCCGGATCTTGCCGGCCGTTTGACGAGAGGTGTGCCCCGGCCCTTCTTCGTCGATCGCTTCTACAATGCTGTCGTCCGTAGCTGGACGGCCATCGCGGACACTCTCGGCGCCTAGGGAATTTTTGCTACCTGCAGGCGCTGCGGGATCGATTTTGAAGTGGGGACCAGATTTTGAGGACGCCGTCGCCTCAATGTCTCTTGATCGGTATTTCCGGTTTTCAGCCATAGCCCCTCCTCTTTCCTCACTGAAAGTTAGGATGCAGAGAATTTGGAGCCAGATGTGGCGAAGTCTCTGGGGAGGGGATAGCTTGCAAACCTCTTTGCCGGCGCAAACCGACGCGATGATTGTGAACCGGACGACCGAAAACCCCGGAACCCCCACCTTTCTAGGGCCGCGAAAGCTTCTGATGTGTCTTCCAGTCCTCGCTGGAGAACAGGCGTGGTCCTACCTCGATGAGGCGCGGCATCATATTGAAGACCGCTACCCTACTCCAAGGCTTGCCCTCCCGCGTCCGAAAACCCTTTTCATTCAGATCGCTGACAATGTGGGCGTAAGAGAAGTCCTGCCCCAGCAAGTCCATCATCAGCATGAGTGCCTGATTCTCGGTTGGCTCGACCTCGAGCCGCTGACAATCGTCCGATATGCGCAAACCATAAGGGATGTCTTCACTGAAAGCGCCTTCGGTCGGCGCCTCCGCGTCGGGCAGCTCTCGCCGCCACTCGATCGAGACCAACTGCCATCCAGCGGCCGTGCGCTGCTTGATGACGTCGGGACTAAAGGGCCCGGAAATTACATCGCGAATTCGTTCGAAATGCGCCATGACAAGCCTCCGTGCAGAGTTTCTTTCGACTGAGATAATCGCAATTCTCCTGCCAAAGGTCTAGCCGGCTGCGGATCGCGCAAGTCCGCGTCCAGCAAGGCAATAGCTGGATGCCGGGGTTTCGGTTCGGTCGTCTACTGTTCACTTTCACGAATTTCTGTTCGCTTCTGGACGTTGAACTAAGGCCACGGAGAGCGAATCCCCTCCCAGCTAGCTGAGACGCCACCTGCAGCACAAACACAGAAGTTATGGCCCAGACCGGCTTGTTTGGAGTACGATGTGCGGTACCGTGAAGCTCTGCCGCGTCGATTTTGCATCTTATTTCATCAGGTGGAGGCGAAGACGCGGCGAAGCAGATTTCCGCCGATCTATCGAGATTCGGCCGAATGATGCCGGAGGTGGAACGTGACGAAGAGCATCCTACGAATTGTGCTAACGATTCTGATGTATTTCGGAGTTGCTATCTTCCTTTTCCCTTACTTCACCGGCAGGATTACCGCAGGAGTGCCCTTCATGATCTTTGGCGCTGCATCCACCGTTGTCTGCGGGTTGCTGCGCTGTTATCTGACCGAGGGCGATTGTGCACGCATACCTCATCACGGGCGTGACTGGTGAAACCGAAATCGATCGCGGTGTAGGCTAATTCACGATCGAAGCCCAGGGTGGTTTTAGTGAACCGGGTGGGCAACTGCTCTTCGTGTCGATTGTAAGACTGCGCGTTCAGAGACGATTCAGACAGAAGTCGTGGATGCGGCGGAGCGTAACCAGGACTCCATGACATCGTGACCGACGACTCCCGCTTGCTGCCGAACAAGCTTTCCGCCGGAGAAGACGGCGAAGTTGGGGATCCCGCGCACAGCGAATCGAGCGGCAAGCTGTTGATGCTTATCGGTGTCGACTTTGAGCACGATGGCTTGACCGGCCATATCCTTTGCGGTGCGTGCAACCTCGGGTGCCGCGGCGTGGCAAGGGCCGCACCACTCGGCCCAGAAATCGACGAGGACGGGAACCCGCGAGCTCTTGAGAATCTCATCGAAGAGTGCAGCATCTACCTGCAGGGGTTCGTCCTGTGGCGGCAACGGGGTTTTGCATGCACCGCACCGGCCGGTCTCTTCCGCAAGGTGGCTCGCGGCGATCCGGTTCTTCTGGCCACAGTTCTTGCACGTTCTTATTGCGGGCATCTGTTTGCTCCTTTCGATTGGATTCATCTTGCAGGCTTCGGTTGCAGGTTGCAAGCCAAGCTGAAGCCAACGGGCACGTGAACCACGCCTAGGCCGCTCCCTCGATCATGGATCAATCCGTCGAAAGCCACCAGCCGGGACCGGAACACCAGCAACTGTCGTCTACCTCATCGTTTCGATGCAGCGACTTCACCCTGGCCCATTTGCCATCCTGAAATGCCTCTGAAAGCTTTTGTGCCGTCGCCTCTCTTCGTGCGCCGATGCAGGGAACAAACTGTGCTGACAGGAGAAAACGTGCTGCAAAGCTTCCATCTTCCCGCTTCGTGACGAGCAGCATGGCTCCGACGCCGTTGTCCGGCGTCATGGGAAAAAGCAGCCGCCCCAGAGGACGCAACGCATCGAGCCACACTGCTAATGGTTCTGTTGCACCAGCGTTGACGTAAAGAACATCGCATGCAGGCAGCGGGCCCTCTGCGCCGGACCGGCGATGCACCGTTACATTGGGAAGCGTGGCGAGGTTGTCGGTGGCCCGCTGCGCAAGCGTCGGTTCGATCTCATAGGCATCGACCGTTCCCGTCTCCCCTACCAGTTTTGCGAGCAGGGTTGTGTAGTAGCCGGTGCCTGCGCCGACATGGACAACGCGTTCGCCTTTCTTTGGAGCCAACGCGGCAATGCAAAAGGCGTGCAGTGTTGGTTGCCCGTTGTTGAGCGGTTCGTCGACACCGAGCGAAACGACAACATCCTGATACAGAACAGCCGGATCGTCGGTGAGAGTCTCGACGTACCCTGAGCGGGTAAACACTCTCCAGGGTGGCGGCCCGACAAACTGCTCCCGTGGAGTCGATGCCAGTGCGGCAGCAAGCTCGCTACCCGGGGGGATACCAGCTTGAGCCGTTACCAGATTGGCGAAGAACGATCGATGTGCCGCAATGCGATCCACAGTTTTCCTTCGTCCTGAAAGTTGTTAGCGCCCAATCAGAGGCGCTAAGCGCGGCGGCGATAGCGGATGGCGAACTCGTAGGTGGGATTGGGCGGAAAAAGGCGGGCGACGAGGCGGAGGCGGTCGGCGAGGGCCTGCGGGGCGAGAAGGGGGTACTCGCGTTCGCGGAGCTCGGAGTAGTCGAAGTCTACCGAGAGTGAAAGCTGGTAGATGGCGACTGCGTCGGAGAAGGCGGATTCGAGAAAGCTGTTTCGGGCCTTCTCGTCGATTACCGGTTTACCGTCAATCTTGTCCGCTTTTCCGCTCTGCGGCGAGAGAGAGATTGCGGCTCTCCCACGCGTCCTGGCTGGTCTCGCCGCGGACGTCGGCGAGAGCCTGGCTCCAGACGAGCTGGTCGAAGGCCTCAGGGACGCCGATGACATCCACAAACGCGTGACCGACGTTGATGAAGAACTCAAAAGCCAATGCGAAACGGTCGCCAAGAAGACGCGTGGAGATGAAGACGCCTTCGGTGCCGTCGTGAGTCACGTTCCGATGGCAAATGGCGTGGTCGCCGAGTTCAGGTGTATAGGCCGGGGCGACCAGGGTGGCCTCGCCCCCGCGCCGATCGCTGAGAGCGAGCGGCACGAAGTAGTAGGTCTTGCCGGCGAGCGCGCCGGCGATGGCGATGGGCACGGCCTGGACCATTCGCTCGAGGTCTCTGTCGTTGAGGTTGTTGTCGCCGAATGCGGCGTAGCGCATGCCGTTCGCTGCATGGCGTACGGTCGCTTCTTGGATGACCTGCGCCGCCTGGATTAAGTCGCTCTGAACACCTTCTGCCATAAAGCAGTATTCTACTTGTATGGCACACGCATCGCAGCATGGAAGCTCGGCCTCGCCTCGGACATTGGGCTCGGGCTATCTGTTTGGTGTTCCTTTTGGCGATCTGGGCTGGTTTACGAGCCTGTTGATGAGCTTTGCGATGGGTTTCGCGGCGTTCTTCGCGGCGACCTTCTGCGCTATCTTCGGCGTTCTCATCTACAACACGGCGACGCATCACGCTGTGGATTTTGCGTTGACATACAAGAGAGTTGGGCTGCCGGTGGGGCTGGTGGTACTGGCGTTGACGCTGGGGTATCTGGGAACGCTTTGGGTGCGAAGACAGCTTCGCAAGGGCTGAGCACAGGATTTGCGAGTGGGCGAAACAATAGCGGAAGCGCTCTCGTCTCTCAAGTGTTCTGCTATTCTGCGTTCCTAGCTAAATTTCTGGAGGACCACCCCGCATGTCATTCGTTCGCGCTTTTGTGCGTTGGGGCTGTTGTATGGCCACAATCGCAAGCCTCGCCGTTCCCGCCTATTCTGCCGACAAGAAACCAAAGGAGGCCGCAGCCGCTCCCGAGGCGACATCCTCGTATTACGGACCGCAGCCCGCGACCGAGAACATTGATCTGACGATGTATGCGCGGATTCGCGACGAGGGATTCCACCACTCGCATGTGATGGAGTTTGGCGGAGGGTTGACGGACGGCATCGGGCCGCGGCTGACGGGCTCGCCGAATATGGCGAAGGCCAATCAATGGACGTGCGAAACGTTGACGAAGATTGGTTTGGAGAACGCGCACTTGGAGGACTGGGGCGAGTTCGGCATGGGGTGGCAGCAGATCAATACGTGGGCACGGATGATCACACCCGACCCGGAACCCCTGTGGATGCAGGCTGCGCCCTGGTCGCCATCGACGAACGGACCGGTGAAGGGTGAAGCAGTTTATGTCGACCTGCAGAGCGAGAAGGACCTCGACAAATTCAAGGGCAAGCTGAGCGGCAAGATTGTGTTGCTGGGCGCGATGCGGCCAACGCCGGATATTACCGAGTCCCTGTTCCATCGTTACACGACCGCTGAGCTGGCGGAGATGGAGACCTATCCGACGGGAGAGGGCCGCCGGGGTGCGCCGAATGTGCAGCAGTTGCTTGCCGAGCGTGCGCGCTTGACGGCGCTTCGCACAGCAGCGGTGAAGATGATGACCGAGGAGCATGTTGCCGCGATCATCACGCCGAGCCGCGATGGAGGCAACGGAGGAGGGGCAGGCATCATCTTCGACGACAACGGGGCAAACATCGCCCGGAACGCGCAGAAGAAGGAGAATGCGGTCACGATTCCAAACGCTGTGATGATGATCGAGCACTACAACCGTCTCGGCCGGCTGCTGCAGAACCATGTTCCGGTGACCGTCGAGGTGAACATCGAGACGAAGTTCACCGGCGATCATGAGCATGGCTTCGATACCGTGGCGGAGATTCCTGGGACCGATCCGAAGCTGAAGGACCAGGTTGTGATGGTCGGCGGGCATCTGGATAGCTGGATCTCCGGTACCGGCGCGACTGACAATGGCGCGGGCTCGATTATGGCGATGGAAGCAGTGCGCATTCTGAAAGCACTGAACATCAAGCCGAAGCGGACGATCCGAATTGCGTTGTGGTCGGGCGAAGAGCAGGGACTCTTTGGCTCGCAGGGTTATGTGGCGAACCACTTCGGAAAATTCGCCGAGCCCGAGCATCCAGATCCTGCGACTGTACCTGGCTTTCAGCGCCAGCGCGGCAAGCTGACGACGACCAAGGAGTGGGAGACGCTGGACGCTTACTACAACCTCGACAATGGCACCGGCAAGGTACGCGGAGTGTATACGCAGGAGAACTACGCAGTCGCTCCGATCTTCCAGCAATGGATTGCGCCGCTGGCAGATCTCGGTGTGACAACAATCTCCTACCGAAACACGGGCGGCACCGACCACCTCTCCTTCGACGCGGTCGGCCTTCCGGGCTTCCAGTACATTCAGGACCCGATGGATTACGACACGAGGACGCATCACTCGGACATGGACACCTTCGACAGGCTGCATGCGCTCGATCTGGAACAGGGTGCGGTGCTCGAGGCGATCTTCCTCTACAACACCAGCGAGCGTGAGGCGATGATGCCGCGCAAACCGTTCCCGCATCCTGAACTGGAGAAGAAGGAGACGGCGCCGATTCCGGATATCTATCCGAATGCGGTTCCTCCGGCGAAGTAGGCTGTCTTCCGGCTGAAAAAGCAGACCCCTCCTGACGGAGGGGTCTGCTTTTGCTCGTTGCTTTCCCGCGCCTGCTGCGATCAGGGGGAGGGAGCCCCTCTCCCGGCAATTTTTGCGCAAAGTCTTCATAAAAACCATTTAGTCCTGCACCCCCTTCTGTGGCTTCCCCATATAGTCTTGAAAACACGTGACGCTTCTGCAAAGTATTCTTTCTAAACGAGAAAAGCCCCGGAGGTTGTCCGGGGCACTTGGTTTCAATCTATATTAATTATATCGGGTTGAGGGTAACTAACGTGCCACTTGGATGTCGCTGAGGGGTAATGGGTTAGGTTGATTCGGGGCTTGACATGCGGTTTTTCGGGCTGAAAACGCGAAAAAATAAATTCTGGGGGTCGGGGTGGCAAGCTGGTTCGCTCGAATAAACCAACCCCGGCGGAGGGGTTTCGCCTATGCTTTGACTGCTTTGCGCCGGAAGCAATTGGGGCTGTGGTCATTGACGATACCGCACGCCTGCATCCAGGCGTAGACGATGACAGGACCGACGAACTTGAAGCCGCGTTTCCTGAGCGCTGCTGAGATCTCTTCGGAGAGTGGAGTTTTTGCGGGAATGGGACCGTGGTTTTGAATGCGGTTTGTTGCCTGCCATTGCCCAGATCCACGTTGAGAAGTCTTCGCCGGCCTCTGCCATGGAGAGATAGATTCGTGCGCCGTTAATCGTGGCTTCGATCTTGGCGCGGGAACGAATGATGCTCTCATTCTGGAGCAGCCGCGTAATGTCAGCTTCGCCCATGCGCGCCACCTTCTTTGGATCGAAGTTGTGGAAGGCTTTGCGGAAGGCGTCGCGTTTGCGCAGGATCGTGAGCCAGGAGAGGCCAGCCTGAAAGCCGTCGAGCATCAGTGCCTCCCAAAGCGCGCGGCTGTCGCGCTCGGGCACTCCCCATTCCTCGTCATGATATGCACGCATCAGGGGATCGTTATCGGCCCAGGAGCAGCGATGGATCACGGATGTCTTTTTCGTCATGCTCTCTCCCGACTGATCGGCAGTTGCTGCCTCATTCTAAGGTGGCGTTCCGCAGAATCGCAGAAACGCTATCAGCCAGCCGCTGAGAAGACGGCCGGCAGAGCCAAGTACTTTGAGGTTGTCAGTGCGGTTGGCGAAGTAACGCGCGTTGATCTCAGAGGAACCGAGGTCTTCGAGGTTTTGGAAGGAGGCCAGCTCGGCAGCAATCTCGGGCGGAGTGAAGAAGAGTTGGAAGGGCTCTCCGGCGAGTTGAACGCGGGCAGCGAGGGAGTCGTGCGCGAGCTTTTCGAGAAATGGCAGAGCGGAGCGCGGCTGGCTGTAATCGAGGACAACTCCACTGCCCTGCGGTTGTGCGGCGATGAAACGGATGGTGGAGCGGAAGGCTTCGAGAGTGAGGTAGGGCACGACGCCCAACCATGCGAAGAAGGTTGGGATCTGCGGGTTGAATTCGACGGTGCGTAGCTGCTCGGGAATCGATTGACTTTCGAAATCGACTGGCACGTAGGTGAGGTTGGAAGGAGACAGGGTGCTGGTTTCGAGTAGCTCGCGTTTCCACTGTTGCGTGGCGGGGTGGTCAACTTCGAAGACTCGAAGGTGTGGGTAAGGGTTTCGGTGGGCGAAGGTGTCGAGGCCTGCTCCGAGGAGGACGTACTGGGTGACTCCGTTTGCGACGGCGATGGCGAGCGAGTCTTCGGCGTACCGGCTGCGAGCGACTAGGAAGGCGCGGAGGGCGACGGAGAAGGGCTTATGGAGTTTGGTGGCGGTGCGGTGGACTTCGGGGAGGTATTCACTGCCGAGGATGGGGACGGCTATGGGGTCGTCAAGCACAAGAGGCTGCGCATCGTAGAGCTGGTGCGCGGCACGACGCAGGGCCACGCGGAGGGCGGTTCTCGATGGGCGGGCGTCTTGCATGAGGAGCGGCGATTCGCTTAGGCGATCTTAGACGCAGCTTCGGATTTTTGTAGCGTCATCCAGCTCAATGCCTGGGAAAGGTACTGCTTCATCTCCTTGCGAGGGACGATGGCGTCGAGAAAGCCGTGATCGAGGAGGAACTCCGATCGCTGGAAGCCCTCGGGTAGCTTTTGCCGGATGGTTTGCTCGATGACGCGAGGTCCGGCGAAGCCGATGAGGGCATTTGGTTCGGCGATGTTCAGATCGCCCAGCATTGCGAAGCTTGCGGTAACGCCGCCGGTGGTGGGGTCTGTCATGACGGAGATGTACGGGATCTTCGCGTCGTCGATGCGTGCGAGCCCGGCGGAGATTTTGGCCAGCTGCATCAGCGAGGCGATGCCCTCCATCATGCGGGCTCCGCCCGAAGCGGAGACGATGATCAGCGGATCGCGTGTGGCAAGCGAGCGGTCTACCGCGCGCGCGATGGTTTCGCCCACTACCGAACCCATGCTGCCGCCGATAAAGTTGTACTCCATCGCGCTCACGACGACCCTGTGCGGGCCAAGCATGCCGATGGCGTTGATGATCGCGTCGTTGAGGCCAGTCTTTCTCTGGGCCTCCGCGAGCCGCTTTTTGTATGGTTTCAGGTCGGTGAAGTTTAAAGGGTCAGTGGAGCTCAGGCCCAGGTCGACGAGCTCGTAACCGGGCTCGAGTAGATTCTCGATGCGGGTGCGGGCGTCGATGCGGAAATGATGTCCGCAGTGCGGACAGACCTGCAGGTTGGCTTCGAGCTCGGCTTTGAAGAGAATCTTGCCGCAATCGGGACAGCGGATCCATAGCCCTTCGGTGCGGACGGTCTTCTCCGAGTCGTTGACGATCTCGTGGTCTTCGCGCTTGAACCAGCTCATGCCTGCTTGCCTTCCCTGAGGTGCCTCGACTATTGTATCGGTGACGGACATTTTCGGCTCTCCACAGAGTCATTCGCGTAAGTCGCTTATTATGAGCCAGATGATGCGGAGTGCCGGACAAGGTTCTGGATGTAAGGGGTTTTACAGACTAAGATTCTGGTCCCCTTACGGGCTTGAGCTGTACGAACTGATTTTTTTTGAGTTTGATCTGCCTTTGATCAAATACAAATTCGGTGACCGGCGAAACCTTTTTTATTGAAACCACATCGCTTAGTGGGTTGCGAGTTCGCAGAGCCAGTCGCAGGGATTGGCAAGAACTAGCCAACGACTGACTAATACTGGCATCCAACAAGGTGACATGATGTCTGCTATCGCGAACACCGTGCCGAAGCCTGAAGGCTTCGACAGGTACGTCAGAAAATTTCGATCCATCTGTGCGATGCACGGAGTCCAGGTCGGATCGCGTACGGAGCTTTCGGGTTTCCTGCAGAAGCTGCTGGAAGATAGACACCTTGCCATGGACTTCTGGGCGTTCATCGGCAAACTGAGCAATCGCGAGGGCGGTCAGCTTTCAGACGATCAAATGATTGGGGTCGTCGTCGAGGGTATTGCCGAAAGTGATCTTTCGCTCGAAGATACGGGGCAGGAACCGACCGTCGATGATCTGCGGGCCATGCTGGCGGGCGTGGACATTCAGGGGCCCAGGCCGAGCCCGGTGGTGATGGCACCGTTTCCGCGGCCTGAACCGAGTCCGATGGAGAGGACGGCCTCTCCGAAAATTGAGACTGGCTCCCCGCGAAACGATGGGCAGGTATGGGCGCGTGCCGCGGAGTCGGCGCGGGCCGCGGAATCGATGGGTGTCACAGAATCCGTGGAATCGGCACAATCGGAATCGGCACAATCATTGACAAGCCCAACGGATTCTCAGGCGATACCTACGATCCCCACACTCACGGCGGCTGCACATGAGAAGTCCGAAGGGGAGGTGGATCGCCCGGTCGTTTTGCCGGCATCGGCCCTGCCGCTGCAACTGGACGAAGCGCGTCTACGGCTCGAACTGACCAGACTCGTGCAAGAGTATTTTGAGAACATTGATAAGAGAATCGCCAAATTGGAGCCTTCCCCTGAAGGGACCGTGGCGACTGCAGTGACTCCTCGATCATTGGATGAGCCTGCCTCAGAAGCTGAAGAGGAAGAGCTGCGCCTGAGGCGAATTGGCAGAACGAGGCTTGTCCTGGAGCCTGCGGAGTTGCCGGGTGAAATCTTACTCGCGGCGAAGGACGCTGAGCGTCCGATGCGTATTCCTCTGGAGCACTATTCCCCGCCACCGCGATTTGGAAGAGCTCCCCTGATGCTCGTGCTGGTGTTGGTTGGTGCAGGCTTCGCCATTTATCGAGACCCGACGCTGTTGCGGCATGCGTACACCGTCGTGGTCCGCCACTTCAAAAATAGTGGCACGGGCAGCCCAGCAGACTCATCGTCGGCTTCAGCATCGAAGTCCTCTGACCAGACGCCGGCGGACACCGCACCAAGCCTACCCTCTGCGGTGCAGCCTGCGATCGAAAGCACTCCAGCGCCACCGGCCCCCGCGGACACATCGAACAAATCGCCTTCGGCAGATTCGCAGACTGCGGAAAATCGCTCCGACTCCAGCAGCCGTTCGGCAGATCGGGCTCTGGCGCAGACCGGACAGGCAATCGCCGACGGTCTGGCGAGCATCGAGGGGGCAATCAAGGTGAACCCGTCCGTGATGGATCGAAACCTGATCGTGTCACGGGTTCCGGCCTATCCGGAGTTTGCGAAGCTGAATCGGGTCCAGGGGAGTGTGGTGATGCAGGCGCTGATCTCAAAAGATGGTACGGTGAAGCTCGTGCATGTGACCGAGGGTGATTCGCGTCTGCGTAGTGCGGCGGAGGAAGCCGTCTATAAATGGCGGTATCGGCCCTACGTCCTCAACGGCCAACCGGTAGAAGTAGCGACCACCGTCACGGTCAATTTCAACCTCAATCGATGATGGCCAGTTGCCGGTTATCCTCTTGTATCTCCGGGATGAAATCGCGATTTCGTAAATGGGCGTTTACCGAGGGAGCGTGAAGATGCTAGGGTGAGGGCATTCTTTACCATCTCCAACGGAGTCGATGAAGACGAATGAGACGGTTGCTTGCGGGAGTGGTATGCGGTCTATTGTGTGGCGTGATGGCGGCGCAGAACAGCGCTCCTGAGGGTGCGAAGGTCGCGGACATCGATCACAATGTCGATCCTTGTCACGACTTTGACGCCTATGCGAATGGGGCGTGGAGGGCGGAGCATTCTATGCCTGCAATCCAGACGAGGTGGGCCCGCAGGTCAGTAACGCAGGACGAGACGCTGGTCAAGCTGCATACCTTGCTCGAGGCGTCCTCTTCGATGAAAGCACCCACTGCGGGTTCGACAGACCAGCTTATCGGAGACTTCTATGGTGCCTGCATGGACGAGGCGCACATCAACTCGCTGGGGTTGAAGCCGTTGGAGCCGGAACTGGCGAGGATCGACGCAATCAAAGATCGCAAAGGCCTGGCGAGCGAGATTGTGGAGCTGCAACGCTACGGCATCGACACACCGCTGAAGGTGTCTTCCGAGCAGGACCCGCACTCTCCCACCGACGTGATCGCAGAGCTCGAAGTAAACGGCATGGGCTTGCCGGACCGCGATTACTATCTGCGCGACGAGCCGCGGTTCAAAGACATTCGCGAGAAGTATGTACTGCATGTGCAGAAGATGTTCGCACTGGCCGGCTATGACGAGGAGCATGCGAAGGAGGCAGCGGCTGCGATTCTGCGTTTTGAAACGAAACTGGCAACGGCAAAACTGACCAGGGTGGAGTTGCGCGATACGAAGCAGACGGACCATCCGACGACTTTTGTTGAGCTCGAGGCGATGACCCCGCACTTCGACTGGGTGTCTGCCTATGGCGTTCTCAGTATTCCGAAGGGGAAGCTGAATATCGACGAGCCGAAGCTCGTGCGCGTCTTCGACGCGGAGCTGGAATCGACACCGATTGCCGATTGGAAGAGCTATCTGAAGTGGCATGTGCTGCGCGCCCAGTCCAGCGCGCTGCCAGTAGCGTTCGGCGATGAATCGTTTGCGTTCTACGGTACGGTGATGACCGGTGCGAAGGAGCAGCGTCCACGATGGCAGCGTTGTGTCCGCGAGACCGATTCCCAACTGGGCGACGCTCTGGGAAAGAAATATGTTGAAGCGTACTTCCCACCCGAGGCCAAGACTCGCGCCCGCGAGATGGCGGTCAACATTGTCGATCAGCTGAAGGTGAGCATCGAGCGCAACGACTGGATGACACCGGAGACCAAGGCCAAGGCGTTAGAGAAGGTTAGTGCGCTGAACATCAAGATCGGCTATCCGGACAAGTGGAAGAGTTATGCCTCCGTGCAGATCACGCGCGGAGACTATTTGAAGGACCTGATGGCGACGCGTGCGTTTCGCCTGCGCGATGACCTGGGACAGATCGGCAAACCTCTCGATCGCGGCCGCTGGGATATGACGCCGCCGACTTTGAATGCGTACTACAACCCCCAGATGAATGAGATCGTGGTGCCTGCCGGATATCTACAGCCTCCGGGATTCAATCTGCATGGCATCGACGCAATCAACTACGGCGCGATTGGTGTGACGATCGGTCATGAGATCAGCCACGGCGTTGACGATCAGGGGGCACAGTACGATGCCAAGGGAGCTTTGACGAATTGGTGGACGCCGGAGAACTACACAAAGTTCAAGGAGAAGACCGCATGCACAGCAACCCAGTACGATGGCTACTTTGTCGAGCCCGGAGTCCACTTGAACGGAAAGTTCGTGTTGGGTGAGGCCCTCGGCGATCTTGGCGGCGTCAATCTTGCGTATCGCGCCTACAAGAAATCGCGCGAGGGCAAAGGTCCCGAGCCGATGGTCGACGGACTGACACCTGAGCAACAATTTTTTTTAGCGGAAGCCCAGTGGAGGGGCGACCTCGTTCGTCCCGAGGCCGCACGCATGGCGGTCCAGACAGATCCACATCCCGCGGGAAAATTTCGTGTGCTGGGACCGCTCTCGAATATGCCTGAATTTCAAAGGGCATTTAGCTGCAAGGACGGGTCAGCCATGGTGAGGACCGAGACTGAACGTTGTGTGCTCTGGTAGTCGCGAGTGAGGAGGCTGCCAATCTATCTTTCACGATAGCGTGAGATTCAGCGTAGTGACGCTCGCAGCCGGAAACGTATGGAGCACGCGACCCGCGGCAACCTTCCCGACGGTGGCGGGGCGGGGACGAACGGCGTTCGGGTGATCGAAATCGTTATGCGCATGGACGTCGGGTTCGTTGAGGACGGTTCCAGTTGCACTCGCAATGCTCGCTCCCTGAACGACGACCTCAGTAGTTAATGGCTGGTCGAGGTGCGGGTTCACCACGGTGAGCGTTATCTGCTTCGCGTTACTTGAAGCAACAGACGCCGAGCCGCTAAGGCAAGCGAGGGTCTTGCTCGCATCAAGCGATCCGCGATAGCTGTTGCCGCCGGCCGGAATGGGAGCATCCGCGAGCGGGTTGGGAATCGAAGTTGCACTGAACTCGGCGCGAACCGCCTGCGCTCCACTGTGCGGTAGATACATCTGGAAGACATGGAAGGTTGGGGTGACGGTGAACTTGTCTCCCTGCGCGAGCATGAGCGAGTGAATGCAGTTGATCGATTGCGCCACCGCGGCGACAGCTACCTTATCAGCATGGCGTTGGAAGATATCGAACGTGATGCCGGTCAACAGAGCATCGCGCATGGTGGATTGTTGCGATAGGTTGTACTCCGGCGCGAGCTCAGTGCCCTTCCCGTACCAGGCGCCCCACTCGTCGACGACAAGTTTCACCTTAGGCTGGCCTTCGGCGGTGCCCATGGCACGCCAGTGATCCGTGACCACTCGCTCCATGATGCTGCCGCGAGTAAGCAGATCGTAGTAGTCGTCATTGTTGAACTTCAGTGCGTCTCCTGCTGCGAACTTCGAAGGACTGCCGGAGGTGTAGTAGTGGACGGAAAGACCCCACAGATGGCGGCGCTCCGGATTGGAGTAGAGCGCTTTGAACAGACGCGAGGTCCAGTCCACATCGTCGCCGTTGGGCCCGACCGCAACGAAGCGTAGCGGCCTTTTGCCATAGCTCGGCGTCCAGGCGGTGTAACGGCGAAACTCTGCGGCGTACTCCTCGGGATTCAGGTTGCCACCGCAACCCCAGGTCTCGTTACCGACACCCCATAGATCAACGTCGAAGGGTGCGACGTCGCCATTCGCGGCGCGCTGTGCTGCCAGCGTATTGGGTTGAGCTTTCGCGGCGGAGTTCGAAGGCACGTCGCCTGCGGGAGCATTGCAGTACTCGATCTCCTGATAGAAGTCCCGCGCCGGAAGCGATCGAAGGTCGGCGGCAAGATAGGGTTTGCACCCAATCGCGCGGCAGGTTCGCATGAACTCGTGAAGCCCGTAGGTGTTCGGGTCCTGCTGGTCCCAGAACCCGGTACGGGCGGGACGCTTGGCGGCGGGGCCGATGCCGTCGCGCCAGTCATAGCTGTCGGCGAAACAGCCGCCGGGCCAGCGGAGGACAGGAGCTTTCACTGCGCGCATGGTGTCGATGAAGGCTTTGCGGATGCCGTTCTCATTGGGGATTTTCGATCCTTCGCCCACCCAGACACCGTCATAGATCACGCCACCGAGTTGCTCAATGAAGTGGCTGTAAATCTCCGGCGAGATCGTGCCGATCGGCTCAGCCGGAAGGATGTCGATGCGCGCGTCGGCCTGTGAAGATTGAGCCAGAAGGTTCGAACCGCGAAGAGCGATGGCGGAGGCGGCAAGAGTGGACGTCTTCAGGAACGAGCGGCGTGTGGTGGCATGGAATGACATGAGTAAACGTTCTCCGGTGACGAATGAAACGATATAGAGTCGTGCCCAACCGTGCAAGCGATTTGCTTCTGACTGGCGTCCTGCAGAAGTCGATTTGACGCTCGTCCTCGTGTGTCTCGCTTACGCTACACCTATATAGATAGCCTTCCGTAGACCTGCAGCGGCGAACCTAGTGGCCGGAATGGTACGGGTGGCCGGCGAGAATCGTGAGGGCGCGGTACACCTGCTCGGCAAGCACAACGCGGGCGAGCTGATGCGGCAGGGTCAGGCGCCCAAAGGAAAAAAGCTGGTTCGCACGTTGGCGGGCAGCCGCCGACCACCCATCCGCAGGCCCGATCGCGAACACCAACCGCTGCGTACCCTCGTCGCGGATGCGGCCAAGGAGCTCGGCGAACTCGTCGGAGCTGTATTGCTGGCCGCGACTATCCAGAAGAATGGCATAAGCCGG
>CAVWQM010000010.1:0-855040 GCA_963757205.1 uncultured Acidobacteriaceae bacterium | reverse complement strand
TTTCACTAACTTTTACGGCAGAAAATCGACATCGAGCCTCCTTCAGCAAAGACCGAACGCAAAGGCCGCAAAAGTGAAACAAAGACCGCCATGGAACCCTTTGCGCCCGTAGCGAAACGTGGCGCCCTCTGCGTTCGTCTTTCATAACCAATCTACCCGCCGATAGATTCCAAGGTGAACCACATTAGAGGTTCAGCAAGTCCGCGTCCAGGCCTACTGCTTACAAGTGCGCTCGGATGTACTCAAAGCGGCTCTCAAAGCGAAGAATGGGCGACTCGAAGAATCAACAGGAGACCGACGCCATCGCCACGTTAAAGTGTAAGGCTGATGCTTGAGCCATTGCATGCAGCCCAGAATGAAGAGGACACCGGTGAGTGTGACGGCAGTGCGTGCGAGGAGGACGCGGTGGCGGGCTCGCAGCAGCCAGAGCGTGGACGGGAGCAATACCAGAATGCCGAGCCATGCGAGTTGCCGGGAGGTGCCGCAGATGGCGTTGGTGGCGACGGCAAAGGCCAGCCAGCCAATGGCCGCCCGAGAGGTGGCGGACTGCAGAGCGCGCCGGCAGCCATACAGGCAAAGAACAATGGCGAAGAGACCGTGGATGTCACTCATGAAGGTGACCGAGAGCAGAAGATAAAGGGGTGACAGAACCAGAGCTAAGATTTCCGATGGTTGCGTTGCGCTCGGTGATGCCGGCGCGCACCAGAGTGCGCTGCAGAAAAAAGGCCAGTGCGAGTGAGACCAACAATGTGCTGCTGCGAACCGTGGCAAAGGAGAAGCCGAAGAGCTTGATGAAGGCGGCGCCCAAATAAAGCTGCCAGATCAACATCGCCGCCGACCAGCCGTTGTAGGGTTGGGCGGAAGTTGGGTGTGAAGTACACTTTTTGTTATGCCGACCAGGTCGAAGGTGTGGGGCGTTCGATTGACGATACTGCTGGCTACGTGCCTAGGGGTGTTCGCTCTACCTTTTCTTTTGCCTACCCGGTATTTGCAGGCCGTGTCCGCGTCGAACCTAGCGGGGTTCAACAACGAAGTCGCTGCACTGGCCGCTGCTACTTTAGGGATGATTGTGTTTTTCCTCGCCTTGAAGTGGCCGCAAATCGTTGGGCAAGGCCGCGTTGAGCCGGTTGCAGAATTACAGGCTCAGGAGCAGGGTCGGATCTCGCGTCGATTGGTGGGTGCCGTTGTTCTGTTGTGGGGAGGCGCGGTTCTCCTGTTCGGACTAACAATCATTTGGTTGGGGGTCCGCTATGAGTACGATTGGGGTTACTTTCTTAACAGGATCAGTGTGCACGCGGATTTTGGCCGCAAGCTCTATTCCCAGATGGAATTTCCTTACGGCCCTTGGCTCCTGGAATTTCCTATTGAGGTGAGGGCGATACTGAGCCCCTTCCATGTGCCGACTGCGGTTGCATATCTGGTGACGCTAGTGCTGGAGGTCATGATCGGCCTCTTGCTCCTGGCCTATGTGATTAATCAACTTCCCATGTCGAAACGATGGAGAGCTGTCATCTTTATTCTCATTGCGGCGGGCATGATGGTTGGCAATATGGGTCTCAACCATACGTTCGTTCGCTTTACGCCGCAACTGGTTTTTCTCGTGTTGGCTTGGAAGTGTCGGCGAGGATGGGAAGCTGCGCTTTGGATCTTCGCTGGCCAAGCAGTGTGTCTTGGCTTGTCTCCGGAGATAGGGTTCGCCTTTCTTGCGGGCAGTTTTGCGTTTGCGCTCTACGGCTGCTTTACGCAAGGCCAGTCGTGGGCATGGGCAGCGGCAGCTCCCATTGTGTCGGCGACGGTATTCCTCGTCAATGAGGGCTGGGCGTATTTGCATCGAGTAGGTGGATCGGCCCAGGGGGCGTACAGCTTCCCTGTGGAGCCGCTGCCCTTCATCCTGGTGTTCCTATTCGCCCTGGTGTGGCTGGTGCCGGTAAGTCTTGCTGACTTTTTCCGCGAGCGAAGGGCGGAGGCGCCGATGCTGGCGGCGCTTTATGTGATGTCGCTAGCCCTGCTTCCGGCGGGTTTTGGGAGGGCAGACCCGGCACATGTGTATTGGAACGGCCTTTCAGTATTACTATTGTCGGCCGTGGCTATTTCGTCCCGGCCCCGATGGCAGCAAATCGCCTGGGGAGGAAGTCTTGCAATCGTGATTCTGTGGATGTGCAATGTCAACCTGCATGTGAATTGGTTTGAGATGAGGCCGGTGCTGGCTGCGGAGGCTGCCGCGTGCCGCGATATCGTGGAAGGGCGACATCCAAGTCCAGTGCCAAAGCCTGATGGTGGATTCAATCTACAGCGCCTACAAGCGATCGTGGGGCATGATCCGGTGGCGACTCCCTATGATGTGCCTGTGCCCGTGGAAGAATCTCTTCGAGCGTCGGGGCAATACACTCCATCCTTTTACCAGTTTCCTTATATAACCGTTGAGGATCTTCAGATCGAGGAGTTCAACCAGTGCAAGTGGGCGCTAATTCCGGAAGGAGGGTCATACGTTTATGTCGAGCGACCGGAGAACTTGAAACGTGCGTTGGGTATTCAGTTTCCTTATCGGACAAGAAGGCCGGTCTATGCGGTTGGATTGCGATTCGCGCAGAATCTCGCGGAGAACTGGAAAGTCCGAGGCATGGTGGGAAATTACGTGGTCTATGAACACCAGTAACCGGCTGGGCGTCCGGATTCCGCTTCACCGCCCAATCGCTTCCAACTTCAGCCCGGCAGCTATCTCGAAACCGGACTCGAAGAGGGCGAGCATCAACACATGCTCAACTCCATCCAGTTCACCAATCTCTCCGGTGGCGACCTGTTTGGCGCCGCGAACTCCAGATTGGCTTTTTGCCCACAATTCGGATGGCCTGCCGGGATGAATGGGTCTTGCCCACAGAGGTGCAGTGCCTATCGCAGGCCGCAAAGATGTATGTATGCGTACGAGCGAGTCGTTCGATTCGAAACGCTATACGCAACTGTGTCACCGCTCCTGGTGTCGAAGCACTGTGTGATGACCCGAAGTACCACTTCTCGCAGATACTACACGGTCCTGCTAATGCGGACTTGAGATCGGCCTCCACTGGGCCGAAGGCGCGCTCGTACGTTCTTCTCGTTTCTTGCCAGGCTCATGTGTGCGTCGCCCACTTGGCGCGCTGCTGCTGCTGCTGCCTATACACTTACTTCAGCGGGCGCAGAGCAGACTTATGTTTCGACGGGGAGGTGACCACACAGTGACCGGGAAAAACAGAGAATCCAAATTGCTGCCTGACCTTCGCTCCCAACGAGTTGCGGTAACCGGCGCGACTGGATTTCTTGGAGGTCACGTCGTGCGCCAGCTCAAGGAGGCGAATGCAGAGGTGATTGCGGTCAACGACCGACATCGAACTGTCTCACGTCATACCGCAAATTGCGACGTTGAAACGGTATGGTTCGATGAACCATCCGAGCTTGCACAGGCCGTGCAGTCCATTCTCCCTGATTATGTCATACACCTCCATGCAGCAATCACCACAGCTCGCGATCAGGCGGCGCTTGAGCAAACCGTGCAGACAAATCTGCTGCCGTCAATTGCCCTTATGATGGCATGCAAGGAGATGAAGTTGAAGCGCCTGATCCTCATGGGATCCGGGGAAGAGTTCGGTTTAGTGACAGGACGCTTCGATGACCACAGCAACGCCAATCCTCCCTCACCCTATGGCGCCAGCAAAGCAGCCGTCACCTGCTACGCGAAGATGTTTTCAAACGCCTTTCAACTCCGAGTAGTTGTGCTTCGCCCATCGGTCATTTATGGTCCTTGTCAGGCTCCGCGCATGTTGATACCTCAGGTGATGCATTCTCTCCTCGCAGGCAAAGAAATTGCCGTGACTGCCGGCATGCAGACCCGCGACTTCATTCATGTCGATGACGTGGCGCGCGGAATCGTCTCTGCTCTTACCGTAAGCGGGATCGATGGCCGCTCCTGGAACCTTGGATCCGGAGAGGTGGTCACCGTCAAAGACTGCCTCTCGCGTATCGAAGCCATTACCGGCTGTTCCGGCCTCATCCGGTACGGTGCCATTCCGTATAAGACGGGGGAGATATTCGCCTACGAACCCCTCGTGGAAGAGACGTACGCTGCGTTCGGTTGGAGACCAAGCATCTCTCTTGATGACGGATTATCCAGCACCTGGACTGCATTGAAAGATTCAAAACTCGCAAAGTCGAGCGATTTACTCGAGACGAATCGTTGACAATATTTTTCTGAAAGCAGTCCCTTCCAGACGACGCAGTATACTTCTGCCATCAGGAGACCAAACTCGCATGACCGAACTCGCCAGCAGGCGATCTCTCGTTTCGCTCGTTGTCCCTGTCTACAACGAGGAGCTAACGATTTCAGCACTCTATTCCGCAGTGACGAAAGTCGCGGCGCAAATGGAGGAAGCCTACGCGTTCGAATTTGTCTTTACCGACAATCATTCGACGGACCGAACCTTCGATCTTCTGCATCAACTGGCCTTGAGAGACCCGCGCGTCCGCGTCTTCCGCTTTTCTCGTAACTTCGGATTTCAACGCTCCATTTTGACCGGCTATCTACGCGCGCGAGGGGACGTAGCCATACAGTTGGATTGCGATTTGCAGGATCCACCTGAGCTTATTCCAGTTTTTCTTGAGCATTGGCGCGAAGGCGCAGAAATTGTGTATGGCGTTCGCGCAGCACGCAAAGAGAGCTGGCTGCTGAATACCGGTCGCTCCATCTTTTATCGATTAATTGATGGGCTTAGTGAACATAGAATCCCGGTGGATGCTGGAGATTTCCGCCTCATCTCACGTCGCGTCATCGAACTGCTCGCCGACCTCAATGATGCCAAGCCATATCTTAGAGGCACCATCGCGTCACTTGGTTTCAAACAAGTCGGAGTGGAGTATGAACGGAACGCGCGGGTCAGCGGGGAGAGCAAGTTCCCTTTTTCAAAGCTGGTCTCTCTCGCCGTCGATGGCATCCTCAATCACTCGACCGTCCCTCTCCGCATCTCGACGTACTTCGGCTTTTTCATCTCTACGGTTACATTCTTTGGCGTGATTCTCTATTCAATCGCAAAACTTCTAACTCATGCGGCGTGGCCTGCAGGTTTTGCGACATTGGCGGTCCTCATCCTCGGCTCGATCAGCATCAATGCGATGTTACTCGGGATTATCGGGGAGTATTTGGGACGCATGTACATGCAAATGAAGAAAGGCCCATTGACGATCATTGAATCTAGTATCGACGCTTATGCCAGCTCAACAACACCGAATGTGGTGGCGGAGAAAGTACGTTGAGTGAAGACTCGCAACCTTACGGCCTCGCTGTGACGCCCGAATGCCCAGAGGAATTACCCTGACCCCGAAATCGCCGCATACTTGAGCACGTCAATAGCTGTGATAACTGCAACGAGGTTTGAGATGAGAATGCTAACTTCTGCAACAAAGAAGAGTCAGAGCAGGATTGGCAGGGTTTCCAAATTTGAGGAAAAATAGCTTGAGAATAGACCGGCTGGATGGACTCAAAGCAATCGCTATCCTTATGGTCCTTCTCTTGCACCAAGGAAGTTTTTCCCAAGGCTGGACCGCGCCCTCAAGCGAGACAAACTGCTAGATGCCACATTGGACACTCGTCTCCCTTAAGTCCCTTGTATTGTTAATATTGCAGCAATGTACAGTAAGAGTAGTAGGGTCTCGATGGCGGTCCCCCCGAACGCACGGATGCGACCCCAATTATGTAGGCGAAATAATTAGTTCCAGTTTCGGGTTAGTTGTGTATTCCGCTCAATGAATCGAACGATGTGCGCGCGTTTGAACCGGCGCGCGCGTTCTTGCCGATACCCTGGCGCACGTGTCATCAACGTTCACAACGCACGAAGGAACTTTGCGAAGCAAAGACAAAGCTGCACTTTTTGAGTGCAGCTTTGTGGGGGGGCAGTATCTGTTCCCTATTGTTATGACCGGAATCGGCGAATGCAGCCCGCCAGTCCCAGAAGGCCCGTTCCCATTAAGCCAAAGGTCGCGGGCTCAGGGACTGCAGGTGGGTCAGATGGGTCAGCGGCCAGTGCAGAAAACTTTGAAAAGGAAGCAAATTGAAGCGATTGTGCCGCAGGGGCTGGAGGAGTTATCGAAGTGTAGTCGAAAGTGATCGAACCGCCAGTAAAGCCGGGGGCACCAAAGAAGGTGAGAGCCCCAGCATTACCGGGAAAAGCGCGCGTGTCGCCGTAGCTGTACACGGTATTGGGAAGGCTGTTTGAAACGAGCGAATACCCAGTGATAAACGGACTGTACATAGCGATTGTGACGGCCGTGTTGCCACAGCCAGAGTTGAGACAAGTATCCGTCAAGGTTGCTGTGGTTCCGGTGAAGTCGATGGTCAAAAAATCTGACCCATTCGTTGCTCCAAATTCAATGCCCGAACCAATGACAGCAGTACCATTCGTGTTGCTGTTACCGAACCCTGGAGGCACCGCTCCGGTGGAGCTGTCCAGGAAATTTACTCCGGTGGGTTGAAGGGGTATGTTACCCGGATTGAAAAGCGTAAGGGCGCCGGATAGCGTAAGACCAATCCCATCCGCCCAAATCTTATCTGTGGACATTGAGAGAATTGCCACGGTCAGAACTATCGCAAACTTTTTCATGATGTACCTCTTCTTTCTCTTTTAGAGGCCAGGTTAACTGCTGGAAGACGACAAAACTCCCTGATGCAGCTTTATGAAGAAACTGTCGAGGTTACGGAGGTTTAAAGCAATTTAAGTTCAGGAGAACGTCAGACAAGGAGCGCAAGAGCAGCGAAGAAAGAAGTGGTAATTTCGACTGGTAGCCGCAGAGTAGCATCATGTAGCATCCGTCGCAACCTCCGATCGATGAAGATGTTGAGGGGAATATATGTAGGCAAAGTAAAAAGATGAAAAGCGCCGACAGGACACGAACCGACGACGCTGGCGGCGGAGGGCAAGTTCGTCGCACTCATGCGTCTGCTGGGCAAGCCGGTCTCACCGATCAAGGATGAACGTCGCACGCTTGCGAGACAAGCTGCTCGACGCCAAAGAAACATCCATCTGCCTCAAATCTCTTATAATGAGGACATTACAACCAATGTACAGTAAGAGCTAATAGGTCTCAATGGCGGTCCCACCTTGGGGCAGGAGTGAAGTTATGGCCCGGCACTATTCAACCAGGGATTTCTTCCGGCAAATGCCGAATGCTCTCTCTCGCCCGTTATTTCCAAGGGCGTGGCGTGTTGGATCACCTCAATTTCACGACTCTGAAGGACACACAGCCGGACGATCTATTCGCGGCGTGGCTGGCATTGCCTGATTGATAAGCGCAAGGGGATGGATGCGGAGTTTCAGGACATCTTCGAGATGAGCTGCGAAAAGGGCTTTAGCGCATTCCTTGATGAGGCCGAGTGGCACCTGAGGGTGGAACCAGAGGCGCTCACAGAATTTGTTGAAAGCCTTTCAGCGCTCACCAACCACTATGAGCGTGCAATGGTCACTTTCCTAGATCACACGTCGTTCTGGTGGACGCATACAAGTCACCAAGCGATAGCTATACTAACCTGACTTGTGTGTGATCTGAACTCGGCGAAAGGAACGGTGTGCCCCAGTCTGCAAATCTCCCGCTTCTTCAAAAGCACATGCCGGAGTTGGATGTATTACGCGGAATCGCCGTCCTGTCGGTTCTCTTGTTTCACGCCTTTTACTGGTCGTTTCCTTCTTCGCCGAATCGTCTGACGAATCTCTTCATCAGGGCAACAGTCTTCGGCTGGCTCGGAGTAAATCTCTTCTTCGTGCTCTCCGGCTTTCTCATTACCGGAATCCTGATCGACACAAAACAAAAGCCGTCTTATTACCGGAACTTCTACTTTCGCCGGGTTCTCCGCATCCTGCCGTCCTATCTCGCGCTGATTCTTATTCTGATTCTTTTTGGCCAACTCACATTCTGGTCTGTCGCTCTCAATCTCTTATTTCTTGCGAACTACGATGCCCTCTTCGTCCTCTTTCACGTCGTCGGTTACGGTCCCTTGTGGTCGCTTTCGGTTGAAGAGCAGTTCTATCTCATCTGGCCCACGGTCGTTGGCAGGGTCAGCACTCGTGTCCTCTTCTATATCTCATTGGCTCTTTGTTTTATTGACCCCTTTTTACGATGGATGACTGCATCAGGCCATCTCTCCCTGGGAAGTGTTCGGGGGTCGACCATTCTTATCGCCGACAACCTCGCTCTAGGAGCTCTGGCTGCCATATTTGCGCGCTCCCGGTACGGCACTCTTCGCAATGGAATCAAGCTTGGTCTGGCCTTGTGTCTGGCCGGGCTGGTCATCCTGCTTGTTGGTCTTCCTTTCGGCATCATGCATCGCGCCAATATCGTTGGAGACATCTTCCAGGCCGTCCCATGGAACCTTATCTTCACCGGTGTCCTGCTCTTTTCCCTCGGTCTGCGAAGCCCTCTGGCATCCGGCATCTGGGCGGCTCCTCTGCGTTTCTTCGGATATATCAGCTACGGCTTCTATCTGCTTCACGTCATCATCTTCGTCAAGTACAACGACTACGTCCTGCATCTATCCAACCTGTCGCTGCGGCAATTCCTCTTGTCTCCCTTTCCTCGCTTCTTCTTTGTCGGCGGCATCTGCACCCTCATTGCATGGCTCTCGCGACGCTTTTATGAAGAGCGGTTTCTGAGAATGCGAGGAAAAGATAAGTCGGCAGGCGCTGTCCCTGACCTGACCTCTTCTCAAAACGAATTGCAGTCTGCACCTTAGACAACCTGCTGAGCTCTGAAAATGGGATACTGAAGAAGAAACGCGTATCGAATTGCTTTCTTTCCTCGTGGCAGGTGCGCTCCCCAGAGGTATATATCGTTTCTCCCGATGCGACACTGCCTGCCATGATCTTAGATTCGCCGGTTTCGACCTGGTTACCCCTAGCGAGATACTCAAGTCTGCACCGAAAACTGACCATCCCCGAATCGGCGCGAAAGAGTTGTCGAGCCTGCTCAAGCGTATCGAGATTTTACCAAGAACACCCGTAACACGGCTTGCGATGAAGATGCTTGCCATGACGTTTGTTCGGGCAAGCGAACTCATCGAGGGCAAATGTCGGAGTTCGACCTTGAAGCCGGACGCTGGGATATTCCGGCCGAACGGATGAAGATGCGAACGCACCACATATGGGCACGCCAGCATTGCAAACTTGTTTGGTTATCTATTTACTTGCCGCGTCCGCCTGTGGCTTGAGAACATGGATGGATGAACAGTCGGGGATTTCTTAGATTTCGAATGCTCATCGAGTTCATTGCTGGTCTCGCCCTTGGAATCGCGGCAGTAGATGTTGATCAGGTACGAATTTCTAGCCACATCTGGTTGGATATTCTGTGCCGACTGCTACTTGCGATTCTTGCGCTTGTACTTTTCTCCGACGCAACCACAGTACTGAGAGAGTCCAGGCTCAGGTGAGGGACTGAGCCACATCGTTATTTGCGCCTGGAAAGTTCTAAACGCATGTGAGTTTGTGGAAACTCAGACTGATTGAGAGGCTTGTTGCACCCATCGTTGCCATCTTGAGCAGGGCCGTCGTTCTCTGCACAGTTTGGATCTTCGCAGTCTTCCATAGAGTAGTTCTCACAGTCATCATCTAGGCACTTAGGACAATCACAGTCGCAGCCGTCATCATTGGACCGAGTAATTTCTGGAGGAGAGCGCTGCGGAGGCTTACAGACGCTGCCACCAGACCTGGCACGAAAACTTCAGCTTCTTAAATCCCTTAACCTCCGCCGTTAGCGAGTCGTTCGAATCGAAACACGATACGCAACTGTATCACCGGCTCCTGGTGGCGAAGAATTGTGTGATGACCTAAGTACGAATGTGGTGAGCGAATATAGAAGTACGGTTGATAGATCGTCCCGTGTTGGAAAAGGCTCGTAAGGACGTGGGCGTAATAGACATGTATCGGGCCATCTTGCGAAGGAAACTCTGGAAGTGAGAGCACGAACCCGCACATCAAACCCATGAGCAGAACAAACAATGCTAGAAAATCGGCAGGTTCGTCGCGAGCCACATTCTGTTTCAAAAAATACCTTCGAACGACCATTAGCGTTGGTTGTGATTCTTACAAAAATATTGTCAACGATTCGTCTCGAGTAAATCGCTCGACTTTGCGAGTTTTGAATCTTTCAATGCAGTCCAGGTGCTGGATAATCCGTCATCAAGAGAGATGCTTGGTCTCCAACCGAACGCAGCGTACGTCTCTTCCACGAGGGGTTCGTAGGCGAATATCTCCCCCGTCTTATACGGAATGGCACCGTACCGGATGAGGCCGGAACAGCCGGTAATGGCTTCGATACGCGAGAGGCAGTCTTTGACGGTGACCACCTCTCCGGATCCAAGGTTCCAGGAGCGGCCATCGATCCCGCTTACGGTAAGAGCAGAGACGATTCCGCGCGCCACGTCATCGACATGAATGAAGTCGCGGGTCTGCATGCCGGCAGTCACGGCAATTTCTTTGCCTGCGAGGAGAGAATGCATCACCTGAGGTATCAACATGCGCGGAGCCTGACAAGGACCATAAATGACCGATGGGCGAAGCACAACTACTCGGAGTTGAAAGGCGTTTGAAAACATCTTCGCGTAGCAGGTGACGGCTGCTTTGCTGGCGCCATAGGGTGAGGGAGGATTGGCGTTGCTGTGGTCATCGAAGCGTCCTGTCACTAAACCGAACTCTTCCCCGGATCCCATGAGGATCAGGCGCTTCAACTTCATCTCCTTGCATGCCATCATAAGGGCAATTGACGGCAGCAGATTTGTCTGCACGGTTTGCTCAAGCGCCGCCTGATCGCGAGCTGTGGTGATTGCTGCATGGAGGTGTATGACATAATCAGGGAGAATGGACTGCACGGCCTGTGCAAGCTCGGATGGTTCATCGAACCATACCGTTTCAACGTCGCAATTTGCGGTATGACGTGAGACAGTTCGATGTCGGTCGTTGACCGCAATCACCTCTGCATTCGCCTCCTTGAGCTGGCGCACGACGTGACCTCCAAGAAATCCAGTCGCGCCGGTTACCGCAACTCGTTGGGAGCGAAGGTCAGGCAGCAATTTGGATTCTCTGTTTTTCCCGGTCACTGTGTGGTCACCTCCCCGTCGAAACATAAGTCTGCTCTGCGCCCGCTGAAGTAAGTGTATAGGCAGCATGGGTCGAGAGAGGCAAGTTCCCCGTTCATCTTTATTGCAAAACCAACCGTATCCAGGCACATAGATCATTTTTGCTTTGGGCAGTACAGATTGACACTCCACACACTCTGCAGTTTTCACAGTGGTGATCTGGCCACCGCTATTTCCAAATCTCCTGAACAAGGGTTTGTTCACGCTCCATTCCTCTTCAGCAATTCTATTTCTCATATCACCCCATGCGCGAGATCCACTGATGGGTTGATGGAGCTTGATGTGGGAATCCCATCCACAACTATGTGCTTTGCTTTCTCCTTGTCTTCACTTATTATTCCGCCTTGCAGGTGGGCCGCTCCACAACCCCGAAAGAAACGGCGTGTTCCTAATGTCCTTCGACTATAGCTTTCATATGACCATTGACCACGATATCGTGTATTTGGAGGGGAACGATGATAAAATCTGTGAGCAATTATCTAGTTCGGCGATCTCACCGCAATTTGGGCGACAAAACTTCTAAGTATATTTAGCGTATACCCATTTCGCTGGAGCGTTGCAATATTCGTTTTTTTCCGCTATCTAAAGATGGTAGAAAGACTTGTTAAGGTTAAGAATCACAACCAACGCTAATGGTCGTTCGAAGGTATTTTTTGAAACAGAATGTGGCTCGCGACGAACCTGCCGATTTTCTAGCATTGTTTGTTCTGCTCATGGGTTTGATGTGCGGGTTCGTGCTCTCACTTCCAGAGTTTCCTTCGCAAGATGGCCCGATACATGTCTATTACGCCCACGTCCTTGCGAGCCTTTTCCAACACGGGACGATCTATCAACCGTACTTCTATATTCGCTCTATATTTCCACCATACGCCCTTCACTACTATCTATTAATTTTTCTCAATCACTTTTTCTCAGGCGCGATGCCGCAAAAGCTTGAAGTTTGTCTCATCCTCATCACCTCTGGCTTTGGCTTTCGTAGTCTAGCAATCGCCTATGGCAAAAGCGGGCCTTTAGCTTCTCTCTTTATGTTGCCCCTACTCTTCAACTGGCCATTGTTCATGGGTTTCTTTTAATTTCTCATTGTCTTTAGGAATAGCAACATGGGCTTTGTGGTGCTGGGCGAAAATCCGCGCCACAAATCATCCTCGTTATTATCTCGCGTATTTTCTCTTGATTGTGTTGATGACGGTAACCCATCCGGTTCCGCTCCTTATTGTTCTTGCAATTGTTGGACTTGATGTAGCCTTCGTCTATTTAGATTCCCGATGGAGCCGAGGACCGGGTCTCCCGAAGCAGATTCTCAGCCTTCCCATGCTTTGTTACGTTGCTTCATGTACTTCGCTTATTTACGTTTCGCGCTTCACTGACAGACAAAGGATTGAGCACAATACAACAGGAAGCGCTATTACTAATTTTGCTGCCTTCCTGCGATTTGCAAAGCTGAGTCCACTCGCGATCTTCGCGGGACCGCGATGGGATACATATTGTTACCGTCTCTGCTTATACCTAATCCTTGCGGGTGCCGTACTGATCGCGACAAAATCCTTTTTGAATAGTCCTAAGGAGCGCCCGCGAATACTTAGCGTTACACCGTGGATGACTATGACGATCTTTTTGCCCTTCATCTTAATGGTTATCCCACGCGACTTGAATGGCTCGCATTTCTTTGCGGATAGGCTCTTGCTAATTGTATGGATGTCGGGATTGTTGGCAGCAAGCGCACACGGTGTGATGACTAAGGCATCTCAGATGACGTTGGCGACAATAGCGACACTTGTCATGCTCGGTACGCTGCTGATGGCTAATCAGAGATTGCGTCCCATATCGAAGATCGTTGCCCAGCAACGCTCCAATCCATTTGTCGAAAGACCAGGCTCCGCAGCGATTGACTTTGGGACAGCTAGCGCTCCGGCGCTGAGTTCAACGAGCGAACAAGTCTCGTTTAATCCTTATCTTTTCAGTCACGCTCAGGCCTTTACCGATCAAGACACGGTGTTGTTAAATAGTCCATGGCTTGACTTGCCAATTTTACCTTTGGCACCAAAATCCATAATGCTTAATAACTCTTTCTCTCCGGATGTATTGAACAGTCCTCACGAACTTCTTGTGAGTCTTCAACAAGCAGCACCAATGAAGAGGCAAACTATTTTGAGCACCGCTCAATTTCTCATCTTTGCTAGCTTGGGCGATCAGCAGGAGATCGTGAGCACTGATCCCGAGAGTTTGGGCTGGCATTGCGTGCCTTACTCCAACGGAACAATTTGCTCCCGCGTTCAACACAATTAATCCGGACAATCGTGGCAATGTTCAAGCCGTGATAACCATGCAACGTTGACCCAAGCCCTGGCCAAGCTCTGGAATCTGATCGGTAAGCAGTCCACTCAAAGCTCCCACCTGTTGCTGTCGGGCGGCATTGAGATTTAGGCGTACCTGTCCCGGTGGGTCACCTATAGGGGTGGGTAAAAACCGTCGCGTTTGAATGCAGCTGTCGCAATCTGCAATTATTATCAGGAGGAATGCACTGTGGATGCCACCGAGTTCGACCGCTTCGCCGATGAATATGATCTGATGCACGAGAAAAGTGTCGCAATTACGGGGGAAAAGCCAGAATTCTTCCATGAGTACAAGATCAAGGTACTGGTCCGGCTCGCGCAGCAACGCAACCTTCGGCCCGAAAGTATTCTGGATTTCGGATCGGGCATCGGCAATTCCACTCCCTTCTTCCGCCGCGATTTTCCCGCCGCACAACTGGCTAGCGCAGATGTTTCACAGCGCAGTCTCGATGTTGCAGAATCACGGTTTGCGGGCATGGCAACCGGCTTACGAATTGAAGACAGCCGAATTCCCGCGAAGGACGACGCGTTCGGCATCGCCTTCTCGGCGTGCGTCTTTCACCACATTCCGCATGAAGAGCACATCGGTTGGTTACGTGAACTTCGCCGGGTCACGCGAACCGGTGGGATGCTCGCGATCTTTGAGCACAACCCGCTGAATCCGTTGACCGTACGTACTGTCAATCGATGCCCGTTTGACGAGAATGCCCGACTGATCAAGGCAAAGGAATTTGTGGCGCGGTGTCGCGAAAGCGGATGGGGAGATCTCAAGGCGCAGTATCACTTGTTCTTTCCGCACGTCTTGTCAGGTCTGCGGACGCTGGAACCATACCTCTCCGGTATTCCGTTCGGGGGCCAGTATTCAGTAACGGCAATCAAGTCTGATTAGCAGGCCCCGCGGGGTAGTATCTGCGAAGAAGTGGTACTTAGGTCATCACACAATTCTCCGCCACCAGGAGCCGGTGACACAGTTGCGTATCGTGTTTGGATTCGAACGACTGGCTAACGGCGGAGGCTATGGATTTGAGAAACTCAAGTTTCCCTGCCAGGTCTGCTAGCGTAGAAGAGATGACACCACGGTCTTACTGTCGATCTGGAAGCCTGATTTCGGGGAACGGCTCTTTCAATAGACGCGCTACACTAACTCCTCATCGGTTCAAAACATCGGGCAATCCACGGTCAGGGCAGCATAACATGATTGATCAGCGTCCCTTTTTATAAGGAAAAGCATGTCGCCGTTTAGCTGCAACCGCGTGTGTTTCGTGTTAGTCCGGCATCGCCCGCTGCAGGCCGGGTCGATCCCCACTGCAAAAACCGTTCCAATAGCCGCCTCCAGCTGCGTCGCGCTCTCCCGGTCTCATTCACTCGCCCCCGCGTCTCGTCCCGGGGGGCATGCTGCTGCAGCCGAACGAGCCCCAGCCGGCACCGGCACAAACCGGTGATACACGATCAACCCGAGCGCCAGAACAAGCAGCGAACTCAGCTCCGAAAAGATCCGTAGCTCGGGCAGCAATCCCATAAAAAACATCCCCACAAACCACAGCGGTATCAGGATCTTGCAACCCCAATAGATTCCCGGATTCCGGATCCACCGCCGCTGCAGCCACACGACCGGCAGCAGAAAGCCGAAGACACTCAGAAACACCGGCCACTGCTGGGGCCGCACCAACTGATGCACATTCATCAATATGCGGCCAATTACCCGGGGATTTGTGACGATGGTGGCATAGTCATAAACATTCGCCGCAAACCGGTGCGCCAGCCAAGTCTTCAGCCCGATCCAGATCGCAGCCTGTGCCAGCCCATGCGCCGCCAACCTCAGAACGTCCCTCCGTGTCGATTTGCCCTCCTGCGCCCGCAGTTCCTGCCACTTCCAGATCAAAAAAAAGATCGTCAGAAAACAGATCGTCTCCCGGTTCACCACCGCAATTGGATACAGAAGGTAATAAAGCCAATCCCTCCCGCTCACTACCAGATAGATCCCGACACAGAACAGCATCAGGCTCGGCGTATCGTACGGAAACGAATAGCCCAACCCCCACCCGGGAGCCAGATTCGCATAAGTCATGTAGATCAACAGCAGACTCATCCACCGGCTGAAGATCCTGTCCCCGGTCAGCTTCGTTAGCGTCCCTGCCGTCGCCAGCACCGCCCCGAACAGGCTCACCAGTGACACGCCAATCTGCACCAGTTTCTGTGGTTTTTGCCACTCTTGAGGAACATGCATCTGCTGCGTATGCTGCGCCAGCACAATCACCGCATGTTTCGTCGCCAACAGCCGGAACACGTACATCATCAGAATCCGGTACTGATACGGCGTTCTCTCCACTCCTAGCATGTACGCGTTCAGGTCGAGAAAATCCAGTTCCAGGTTGTACGCCAGCGCGAAATGCACGCAGATCCCCAGCGTAAACATCACCCACGCAATCGTCCGCCACCGCGACTTCGGCTCTCCGAACCACACCGACGCCCTGCTGATCGAAGTCGTCTCCCCCTCACCTGCAGCAACCATATCCCCGCCCATTCGCATCCGCCCCCTTCCAAATTCGCCCGATAGTAGTATGCTAACCCGGGCTGGAATCCATTGACTTCAATCCTTTAGTCCGTTATTCTATTCACTCGCGCAGTCTCGCGTCTGTACGTCTGTGTCCTCATGGTTCCCAGGCATCTCAGGCACCCGAGGCATCCGTGGATCTGATGGATCCACTGGGGAGCAGCTTTCATCTCAGCCGCCCCTGAAGCACCCATCCCATAGGTTTTGTGCGTCGTCCAGGCCAGGCGGTCTTTCTCTGCGTGTTGTGAAGAGAGAACTTATCTCTTCCTTCGCCACGCCGCTCTGCTCTGGAACAATCGTTCTTTTGCTTTTCTCCGAAGTTGATTTTTTTGATCGTCAGGCCACCACCAACTTGGCACCACTTTCTTCCGCATCAAGCCGAACAAGGAAGACGGCAGAATCAGGGAGTAAACCAAAGATGTCCACCACCATTCCGAGCGGCAAAGATATCAAGCGCAAGTGGTTCGTACTCGACGCGAGCGGCAAGACGCTCGGCCGTCTCGCCACTCAGGCCGCCTCTGTTCTCGCCGGCAAGCTCAACCCCCTCTACACCCCCTACATCGATATGGGCGATCACGTCGTCATCATCAACGCCGAAAAGATCGTGCTGACCGGCCTCAAGTCTGACCAGAAACTCTATCGCCGCTACACCGGCTTCCCCGGTGGCCTTCGCGAAGAGTCCTTCGTCAAACTCTTAGCCCGTCGCCCGGAAGCCATCGTCGAGCAGGCCGTCAAGGGTATGCTTCCCAAGTCCAAGCTCGGCCGCCAGATGGCCACCAAGCTCAAGGTTTACAAGGGCGCACAGCATCCGCACCTCGCCCAACAGCCCCAGCCGCTCGAACTCGTCGGCTAAAGTTTTCGGATTAGCAGTGGGCTTTAGCCCACTGAACAAAACGGCAAGAAGAGAGGGGCTTTAGCCCCAGCTTTTTACAAGTTCAAGGAGCACCATGGCAGATCAGATTCAATACTACGGAACCGGCCGTCGCAAGTCCTCGATCGCACGCGTCTTCCTGCGTCCGGGCAGCGGCAAATTCACCGTCAACAAAAAGGAGTGTGACGTTTACTTCGTCACCGCGCAGCAGCGCGCAGCCGCCCGTCGCTCTCTCGGTATCGCCGACATCGGCGAGACCTTCGACGTCATCACCACCGTCAAGGGTGGCGGCGTCATGGGACAGGCCGACGCGGTCAAGCTCGGCATCGCCCGCGCCCTCATGGAATTCAACCCAGAGCTCCGCAAGGCGCTCAAGGCAGAAGGCCTCGTTACCCGCGACTCGCGTGGTAAAGAGCGCAAGAAGTACGGCCAGAAGGGCGCTCGCGCTCGCTTCCAGTTCTCGAAACGGTAAACACCGGAGCACTGAAAGCCCGTACTTGGGCCCACACAGTTTGAATGGGTGCCGGACCTTATACTCCGGCGCCCATCGCAACACCCTCACGCAGTCAGCACCGCGTGAGGTCAGGAGTCAAATCTCCCTTACGAGGGATCAATCCAGGCACCGATGCTCACACTCGGCCGCCTCAACCAAGGAGCTACATTGGCAAACATCACTATGAAAGAACTGCTCGAAGCTGGCGTCCACTTCGGGCATCAAACCAAGCGCTGGAACCCAAAGATGAAGGAGTACATCTTCGGCGAGCGCAACGGCATTTACATCATCGACCTTCAAAAGACCCTCAAGATGTTCAAAGAGGCGTCCAAGTTCGTCACCGACCTCACCGCGACCGGTAAGCTCATCCTCTTCGTCGGCACCAAGCGCCAGGCGCAGGATGCCATCGCCGAGGAAGCCACCCGCGCCGGCATGCCCTACATCAACAGCCGCTGGCTCGGTGGTCTGCTCACCAACTGGGTCACCGTGCAGAAGTCGGTCAAGCGCCTCGCCGAACTCGACGACATGTCCACCGACGGCCGCTACGAGCTCCTCACCAAGAAGGAAGTCATCAAGCTCGAGCGCGAGCGCAAGCACCTGTCGACCAACCTCGCCGGCATCAAGAGCATGAAGCGCCTTCCCGACGCCATCTTCGTCGTTGACTCCAACAACGAAGCCATCGCCGTCGCCGAAGCCCGCAAGCTCGGCATCCCGGTCGTCGCCGTCGTCGACACCAACTGCGACCCCACTCAGGTTGACTACGTCATCCCCGGCAACGACGACGCCCTCCGCGCCATCCGCCTCTTCACCACGAAGATCGCTGACTCGGCCTACGAAGGCGTCCAGATGGTCTCCGAGAAGGCCTTCGCCACCGAGGTTGCCGACGTCACCCCGACCGAAATCTCCTCCTCCTACATCGGAGAAGACGGCGAGTACGAGCCCGGCGATCACGTTGTAGCCGAGCCCGCTCAGGCCGCAGCCGAAGAAGACGAGACCGTCGACCTCGAAGCTGTCCTCGGCGGAAACATCCGCAAGGCCCCCGCTGCCGCCTCCGAGCCCGATTCCGAGCCCGAGTCGCTCTCAGCCCAGGCCGCCGTCTAAGGCAGTCACGAACACTCACTCAGTGGAGCGTGGCGGCCCGCGAAAGCGAATTCGGCGCCACGCTCTTTCTGCGTCAACGACTCATTAACACTTACACCGCATTATCAATAGAGGATTATGAATACCATCATGGCTGACACCCCGAAAATCGACGCAAAACTCGTCAAGGAACTCCGCGAAAAATCCGGCGCCCCCATGGGCGACTGCCTCAAGGCCCTCCAGGAAGCCAAAGGCGACATGGAAGACGCCTTCGTCGTCCTGCGCAAGCGCGGCATGGCCTCGGCTGCGAAGAAAGCCTCCCGCACCACCAATGAGGGCGCAGTCGGAACCTACATCCACGCCGGCGGAAAGATCGGTGTCCTGCTCGAGCTCAACTGCGAGTCCGACTTCGTCGCCCGCACTGATGACTTCCAGGAGCTGCTCCGCGACATCGCCATGCATATCGCGGCCGTAGACCCGCGCTTCGTCAGCCGCGACGACGTCACCGCCGCCGACCTCGAGCGCGAGAAGGACGTCTATCGCGCCCAGGCCGCAGCTACCGGCAAGCCCGCCAACATCATCGAGAAGATGCTCGAAGGCAAGCTCGCCAAGTTCTACGAAGAGTTCTGCCTCCTCGATCAGCCGTTCATCAAGGAAGCCTCGCAGACCATCGGAGCACTCATCGCATCGAAGGTCGCAAAGCTCGGCGAAAACATCAGCGTCCGCCGTTTCGCCCGCTTCAAAGTAGGCGCACCCGAGTGGACCGTAGCCCAAACCAAAGCCGCAGGCTCCGAAGAAGCCTCAGCCTAAAGGAACCAGTTACCCAAACATCAAAGCCCGGGCCAACAGCCCGGGCTTTTCTTCGCCGTCACTTTGGACGCCCGACAAAGCACGTCTGTGCTTGACCTTCAACTTATTCCTCTACTACCCTCCAACCATGCACTCTGCCGTTGCAGCCCGTTATTGTTGTCCGTCCAGCATCCTTTAGCTGACGACGCTTTTCCAGGCTCCGAGCAAAGTCCCTCTTCAAAATCGCCAGTCAGCCAGGCACGAACCGTCACGCTCATTCTGTCTTGGAATCACGCGAGACTGAGGCCCTGAGCATCCTACACAAAGCACACTCAAGGAGCACCACCATGAGCAAGATTCTCAAAGAAGTCCTCTCCGCCAACGAAGCCTATACCAGCACCTTCGGCGAAAAATCGAAACTCGCCCTCCCTCCCGCCCGCGGCTTCGCCATTCTCACCTGCATGGACGCCCGCCTCGACCCCGCCAAATACGCCGGCCTCTGCGAAGGGGACGCCCACGTCATCCGCAACGCCGGCGGCCGTGCCAGCGATGACGCCATCCGTTCTCTCGTCATCAGCTACAAACTCCTCGGCACCAAAGAATTCTTCGTCATCCACCACACCGACTGCGGCATGCTCTTCTTCACCAACGACGTTATGCACGGTCTCCTCGCCAACTCACTCGAGACCGCCGCCCTAACCCCCGAAGGCTTCAAGGACGTAGGCAAAGGTCCTGGTTCCACCGCCGCAGAGTTCATCGAATGGCTCACCATCAAAGACCAGGCCCAGTCCGTCGTTGCCGACGTGACCCGCATCCGCACCAGTCCTCTCGTGCCGAAAGTCCATCCCCATCTACGGCTATATCTACGACGTCCACTCTGGCAGGCTAGTCGAAGTACCGGCGGCGACCACTGCTGGTCGCGCCGCCTGATCAAGGTCAGACATCACTCACAAGCAAAAGGCCCGGGCCATTAACCCGGGCTTTCTTCCAGACTGAAACGCCAACCACGCATCATCTCGAAGACTCGGAATACTGCACCAGCAGCCATTCACAAAATCAGCCTGCACCTTCTCATCCTTACCAATGAACGTGCACGAAGTGATCGTCAACCCACTCGCCACATGGTCGTGCGACTCCACTGCCTCGCCAACATAGCCTCCACCGACTCCCGGCTCACAGCAGCGAACGACGCATGCGTACCTCCCCTAATCCGTCAGACCCTTGATCCCACCGTCGGTTTCACGAAGCGGGCTAGAACAGACCCAATGCCGCCGAACACGGCAGCAACGATCGGAGCGAGAACGAGATGAGTGGACCCTGACTCGAAAGTGTTCGCCAACCCGAACGCACGCGGGTCCGTCCAGCCGCTTCGTCTGTACTCCGCCCACATCGATACCGCCGCAGGATCCGGAGGGGCAACCAGCAGTTCGATGACAAAGCCGCCCGTTACCGCAAGGAGCATGCACATCCCCGCACCTAGCACCGAAGTAGCGATACCAGCGCGGGTCGAGTTGCCTGAGCGCACGGTTCGAGCTCCCGCAACACCCCACAGTGAGAAGACAATCAGCATAAAGCCGATCGATAGAATCGGACTCCGCGCCGCTGCAGCAGCGGTATTCTCGAGTCCAATATTCACAACCTCCAGGACCCCGGTGATGATGCCAAAGGCACTCGCATTGGTAAGAATCGTATTCCAAACTCCGCCGCTTACCCTGAAAAGGAAGACAGTTGCGACCGCGTAGAGAAACAAAATACCGGCAAGCTCCGCCAAATAAACCAGCGCCGAGTGCTGCTCAAAAAATGCTGGGTACCTGATCACAGCGAGAGTCGCCATTCCGCCGTCAACCGCGATCAGTGAAAGCAGCACGACTCCGAGAGCAGTCTGGCGAAACATCGCCCCTCCGACCCAACCGTCACCGTGCCCGTTTCTGCTCTCCAGCATACCTCCGTCAAACGGCGTGACTCTGCAATATATTCGACTACGTCCTATTGCCTCAGATAAGCAATCAAATCCCGCCGCTCCTCCGCCTTCGGAACCCCAATGCTCATGTTGTTATCCTTCACCACCATATCCGGATCGCTCAGCCACCGCTCCAGCGTCTCATCCGTCCACGTGATCCCCGAATTCTTCAACCCCGCAGAATACGTAAACCCCGGAACACTCCCAGCCTTCCTGCCGTAAACTCCCGCCAGTCGTGGCCCCTCCCGATCAGCATCCATCGCATGACACCCCGTGCAGCGCTTCTCAAACACCGCTTTACCATGCACGGCATCGCCATCCCCACCCAAAGCCGCTTCACCCCCACCCTCACTCTTACCCAGCATCGCAAGCGCCCTCACCTCGCCGCTCGAAAGCCTCGCGTCCCAGTGCAGCAACCGATACTGCAGCGGAGGCATATCCCCACTCTTCGCCTCCTGCACAATCTTCGCCGCGAGCACCGCCTGGGTCTCCACCGGCATCTCCTCCCATCGCGACAGATCCATCTTCTTGCGCGCCTCAACAATGTCCCGCTCCATCAGCCACGATCCCGGAGCAACCCGCGCATACACTGGCCACCGCGTCTCACTCGAGTGGCAGTCCGCACACTTCGTCATCAGCACCACCTTCGCATCCATCGGCATCTTCGCCCCCCGCAGCAGCGTGCCGAACCCCTCCGCAGGCTCGACACGCGGATCGCCAAACGGATGCAGGTTCCCCAACCCAAATCCCGCACCCGTTACTGCAATCACAATCGCAACAGCCACCACCCACGCACGCATCACACCATCTCCGTCAGCGTCGAATCGACCACAGCCAGATGATTCCTGCCGTGAACAACCTTCACTTTCGTCACTCCCAGCACGCCCTCCAGCTTGCCCGCCGGAACCACCATCGGTCCTGGATTCGGCGCCGCTCCGGGCGCAGGCTGAGGAAACGCCGTCGAAGTCGCCGTATGGAACGCAACATTCCCCTCCACCTTCTGCACCACCTGATGAATATGTCCGTTCAACACCGTCACCGAACCAAACGGCTTCAGCATCGCAAGCGCCTGTTCGCCATCCTTCGTCCCCCAGCCCCACTTCTCATACACCATCCACAGCGGAATATGCGCGAACACTACAATCGGCGTCGAATGGCTCTGCCCCGCCAGATCAGCCTTCAGCCACTTCAACTGGTCGTCCCCCATATTCCCCATCGCATCCACCTGCACGCAGTTGTTCAGTCCGATGAAGTGGACGCCTTTGTGGTGGTAGCTGTACCAGCCATTGCCCACCGTGCCCTTTCCGAAACGCTGTTTGTACTGCACACCGTCGTCGATAAAATCGTGCTCCCCTGGAACGTAGAACACCTCGCCCTTGAAACCCTTGATCACCTCCGCCGCCGTATCGAACTCCGCCGCCTTCGAGTTCTGCGTGATGTCCCCGGTGTGCAGCATGAAGTCCGGAGCCTTCATCCCCGCAGGCGCAATGTTGGCCCGGTCGATCGCCTTCTTCAGCGTCCCCGTCACATCCGGGTTCGCACCCTTGTTGAATCCGATATGGCAATCGCTGATCTGCACAAACGAAAAATCCTCAACCTTCCCAGCGCCCGCACCGCCACCCTTCATCGTCTGCGCCAGCAGCTTCGAAGTCGGCACCCCGCCAACCATCGACCACAGCAGCCCCGTCCCCGCCCACGCCATGCACCCCAGAAAATTCCGCCGGTCAATTCCATCACCTGCAGCGTCCTGGTTCTCCTGCACAATCTCATCTTCCTTAAACCGATTCATATCAAACTCCATTTGTTTTTGACTGCCTTCCCCTCCCTAAACTGGATACCCTCGCCCTTATTCCCCGCCCGCCAAAAAATAATTCGTGGAATAATTTGTCTGCGATTCAGTTAACGGCAGGGATGTTCAACATCCAATCCCTTCCGGTCTTCTTCGCCGCATCGCCGCGACCCCGCACTCCCGTAACTCCGCACCTCAGACAGACCGAGGCACTCCGCACCATGCCCTCCGCCATCAACCGCAGCGCAGCCTTCGAACAACTCGCGCTCCCACTCTTCGCCTCGCTCTACAACCACGCCCACTGGCTCACCCGCGATCCAGCCGAAGCCGAAGACCTCGTCCAGGAGACCTTCACCAAAGCTCTCCGCGCCTTCGACTCCTTCCAGCCCGACACCAACTTCAAAGCCTGGATCTTCCGCATCCTCCGCAACACCTTCCTCACCACCCGCACAGGTATCGCCGCCGCCCGCACCGTCTTCCTCGAAGACCACCCCGACGCACTCGACACCGCCGCCCCCGACCCCACACCCGAAGACTACCTCATCCGCCTCGACAATCAGGCCGCTCTCCACATCGCGCTCGAACAACTCCAGCCGCAGCTCCGCGAAGCCCTCCTTCTCTGCGACGTAGAAGAGATCAAGTACAAAGACATCGCCCTCATTCTCGATGTCCCCCTCGGCACCGTCATGTCGCGCATCTCCCGCGCGCGCCGTACTCTCCGCCAACTCCTGCAACCGCAACTCGGGGAATCCCTATGAACCAAACGTCTCCAACCAATCACCTCGATCCCGACACTCTCAGCGCCTACATCGATGGCGAACTCCCACCCGCCCAGCAGCAGGGAATCGAACAGCATCTCGCCGCCTGCCACGCCTGCACCCTGCGCGTTCTCTCCGCGACGAAACTCAAAGCCGCCACCGCCCGCGCAGGCCACCGCTTCGCACCACCACCCGAAGCCCTAACCCGCCTCACCGCCCAACTCCATTCGCAATCGCAACAACAATCGCAACCGCAACCCCAGCCCAAACCCACCGCGCGAATCTACTCCATCCGCCCCGCCGCATGGGCCGCCCTCGCCGCCGCCATCCTCCTCGCCGTCTCACTCCTCACGCTGGCGCCAACTCCATCAACCCAACCCCTCGCCGCCGAACTACTAGACCAGCACCTCGCCACCCTCTCCAGCGCCGCCACGCCGCAAGTCATCTCCACCGACCGCCACACCGTGAAGCCCTGGTTCCAGGGCCGTCTCCCCTTCAGCTTCAACCTCCCCGACGCCGCCGCCCTGCCCCCAGACACGACGCTCAAAGGCGCCGACCTCACCTACCTCAACAACCAGCCCGCAGCTCTGCTCCTCTTCACCATCCACAAACACGAGGTCTCCGTCTTCCTCACACAACGATCCACCGGCCCCAGCCTCACCTCACTCCCCAGCACTCGCGCCGGCTTCAACCTTCACACCGCTACCACCCCAGGCCTGCGCATCATCGCCGTCAGCGACGTCAACCCAGCCGACCTCGACAACCTCGTAGCCTCGTTGGTTCAAGCACAAAAAAACCTCTAAGCCCCTCATTCTCGGCGTTACAAATCTGTCATTCCGATCAGCGTGCACCGTAGTGGAGGGACCTGCTGTTTCCGTGAGTTAGCAATGACGCTACAGGTGGCAATTATTTCGCTAGATGAGGGACTCCTTCAACCAGACACCAAAGTCCGGGTGCCCCATCCATCGCGCACTTTGCGAATCGGGGTCCCCGCCAGCTTCGCTGGTGGGGCGGGATGGGTGGGATCTCAAGCACCCAACCAGCCACAAGCCGTTGCCGTTGCGGTTCTCTTTTGCAAAGTTGCGGACCACCCAACCGCCACCCGGCTCTCTGATAACTCGCCACCTCAAACAGTCCGCATTACACTGGACATGGAGACAAGGGAAGGCAATCTGTCCTTCCTTGCCTCACATCTTCCAAAAGGACTGACCATGTCACCTATTCGTTCCAAACGGTTCGGCGCGTTGTTGGCAGGATTAATGACCTTAGCCCTCGCAATTGGCTTCCAGAGTGTATTCGCACAAGATGTGGCACACGTAGTAAGCGGAGTAGTGAAGAGCGTTGATAAAGGCACAAAGACATTTGTTGTGAAGTCCGCGGACGGCACTGAACACACGATGAAGTGGACCGACAAGACAGTCGTCAAAGGCACCAAAGACACCGGCAAAGGCGTCGAAAAGGGCAGCGTAGACACGTACCTCGGCGCAAAGAAAGGCGGTCAGGTCACGGTCGACTATACGGAAAAAGCCGGTGAGAAGACTGCTACCGGAGTAAAAGATGCCGGCAAAGCAGTAGCACAGTAAAGCCGTCGCGCATGCCAGCACCCCGACTCGGAATCGATCAGCTGGACTGGGTCTACAAGACGCTTTTCCGGCCATCGTTCCGGGTCGTGCGACGAGGCGCAAGCGCCGCAAAAATGTAGGCTCCAGCAAGCGCCCCCAAAGGGGTAGTCAGTCATTCAATTGGAACGAGTGGAGCTTTGTCATCGCCGTGCCGTAGTTGCCGACCTGATAGACAGACGCTCCCACTGTCGAGAACGTGAACGGGGCAAATGGTTCGGTAAACATACCGTTCAGATACCCCGCTTCGGCGATGCCAACAGAGACGTGGGGATTGAAGTTTTTGCCGGACGCCTTTGGAACAAACTTCACGATGGAGGCAATCCCAGCCGGATTGACATCAGGGTTCTCGCGATTGGTGGCGAACGCCGCTACAGTTCCAGTCTTCTCCGTGTAAGGAGCGACGGCGTCAAGCAGGTCCTGCTGCAGCTTGATCAATTCGGGCGTCGGCTCTATGACGATGCCCGCCAACCCAATGCTCTTGTCCTGATCGTAATAGTAACCAGTGGCCCTCAGTTTCATGCCGGTCACATTCTCTCTCGCGAAGACTTTGCCTACAGCAGCGTAAGCCTTGTCGAGGTCCGCCGTGCGGACGAAGCGCTGCACCATCGTGATGTGTGGGGCGTGCAATGCGTCCAGCCTGTAGCCGCTCGGGTAGACCGAGAACAAGCGGGCGTTTACCGCCGCAGCGTGACGGACCATGACTTCGTCCGGCTCAAGCAGGATTTCAATGGCCGTGACCTCTTTGCCAGCCGATTTCTGTGCCGGCGCGCTCCTCCCAGGCAGGACAACCGCACACGCCACGATCGTCATTACCGCAATACGTCGCAAGCGTCCTAAAGTCGGTTTCATCTGTTCCTTTCACGCTTTCCTTATCTCAGTGGGGCCTTCGGTCACGGTCGAGTATACGGAAAAAGGCGAGTGTCCTCTGCCATCGCTTTCGTCGCCAACGGAATTCTGTTATCTGAAACGCCCCGGCGGACTCTTGCATCGGCGGCAGGCGACATGCCGAATGTAGTTCCCGGCGCAACAGCGCAAATAGTATTGAAAACAAGAGGCAAAACCACTGTCGTTCCGTGCCTTTTGTTGATTTCAGCCCAAAAAACGCGTGTCAAGCCCATGAAACCACTAACTCCTTGCCATCCAGTGACATCCGCGTGGCATTTTAGTTAGGCCCAACCAGCCATACTGGATACATAGATCAAATAGATCAAATACAAGCAAGCCCCGTGGGATGCAGACATCCTCCGGGCTAACTTATTGATAGGAAATATTTCTGTGGGCAACCCATTTGAAATGAATATTTTGCGAGCACTAGCCCTGTTCAAGTCACTGAAACCAGAAATTTTACGTCCAAAATACCCCCACGGGGGAGTGGTACCTCACGACAAAATTCCACAGAACCTCAATAAATATCCAGCGAAGGGGCCACGATCCCCGCGAGCAGGGCCAAACGAGTCCCCATGCGATACTTAGTCCTGACATGTACAAAAGAATCCTCCTCAAGATCTCTGGAGAAGCCTTGGCCGCAGGTAAGGGTTTCGGCATCGACGCTGTTTTCATCCACAAAATTGCCGCAGAAATCGCCGCCGTCCACGCCCTCGGTTGCGAGATTGGCATCGTCGTCGGAGGAGGCAACTTCTTTCGCGGTGTCGCCCAGCAGGCCATCGACATGGACCGCGTCGCCGCCGACCACATGGGCATGCTGTCCACGGTAATCAACGCGATAGCGCTCCAGGACGCCATCGAAAAGCTCGGCCTCTACTGTCGCGTCATGTCCGCCATCGAGATGCACGAGGTCGCCGAACCCTACATCCGCCGCCGCGCCATGCGCCACCTTGAAAAGGGCCGGGTCGTCATCTTCGCTGCCGGTACCGGCAACCCCTTCTTCTCCACCGACACCGCCGCCAGCCTCCGCGCCATGGAAATCAAAGCCGACATCCTCCTCAAAGCCACCTCGGTCGACGGAATCTACACCGCCGACCCTAAAGTCGACGACAACGCCACCAAATTCGACCAGATCACCTACTCGGACATCCTCCGCCTCAACCTTCGCGTCATGGACACCACCGCCGTCTCCCTCTGTAAAGACAACAACATGCCCATGATGGTCTTCAGCATGCGCGAACCCGGCAACATCGTCCGCGTCGTCAGCGGCGAAAAAATCGGCTCCCTGGTCACCGCCTAACCGCGCAACGCAACAAGGCTTAGCTCCCCAAATCCCGTCCCGACAGATGGGAGAAATATGCGTCTTCGGCCCCGATTTCCACGTCAAATCCCTTGAAGTTGCGTTAGATAGAGTGTGCGTCCGCATCCAATCAGCAGGACTAATCGGTGAACACTAGCCTCCTCGAACTAGAGACCAGACCGGAAACCCAACCTGAGATCGCTCAGCCGCCGGCTCCGGCCTCTCCGCCTACAGTCCACCGCAGACCACCCCTGCCGGCCCTCACTGGCATCCGTACTCTGCTCGCCATCGCGATCATTCTCTTTCACTTCACGCCGCCGCACCTCGGCATTCTCTATCCGTTCATCGACAACGGCTACGTCTTCGTCGGCGTCTTCTTCCTCATCTCCGGCTACGTCCTCACCTACAACTACGCCGATCGCGCCCGTACCCTCATCAAGCGCGAGTTCTGGCTCGCCCGCTTCTCCCGTCTCTACCCCGTCTATCTGCTCGTCCTCATACTCTCCGCCAGCATGGTGCAGGACGAGTGGCACGCACGTCCTCACGCGGAGTTCTGGCAGGGAATCATCCTCACTCCGCTCGTCCTTCAGGGTTGGAGCCCGTCAGTCGCCACCTTCTGGAACACGGTCGCCTGGACCCTCACCAGCGAATGCGTCCTCTACGCCGCCTTCCCCTGGCTCATCCGCTTGCCCTGGCCCAAACGACCCCTTCACCTCGTCTTCCTCCTGGTCGGCCTCTGGATCGTTGGCCTCATCCCCCACTCCCTCTACCTCTACCTCAACCCCGACCACATAGTCGGCCCCGTTGACCGCTACAGCTCCTCCGGACTTATCCGTTTCCTCAAGTACACTCCGCTTCCCTACGTTTGCACCTTCCTCACCGGTGTCACCCTGGGAAAGCTGCAGCACGCTCTCACGCTCACCCCGCGTCAACGCCTCAACCTCTCCGCCGTCAGCCTCGCCACCGTCGGATTCTTCTTCTATACCCTCATCAGCCATACCCCCTACCTCCTCATGCACGGCGGCCTCCTCACCCCCATCTTCGCCGCTCTGGTTCTCGGTCTTAGTGGCCCCCACGCCATCTCCTCCGTGTTCGCATGGCGTCCCCTCCTCCTCATTGGCGAGAGCAGCTACTGCCTCTACCTCCTCCACTTCAACGTCTTCCAGCTTCTCCACACATACCATGTGCCCGAGCGCCTTCACCTCGCCGCTCTGGACCCGTGGCTCTCCTACGCCATCCTGATTCTTCTCGCCTTGGCCGTCTTCCATTTCGTAGAAACTCCGGCTCGCAAAGCCATCCTCCGCCGCTACTCGCGAAAGCCCCGCGCCTTTGTAGCCGCCTCCTGATCCCACCAACATTGGTTCAATTTCGCCTTACCAGCTTCCACTCGGGTCTAGCTGGCGCGACGATCGGCTGAACCGCTCAAGTTGTTAGCCGTGGTCCGGGATTCATCTCTGGAAGGACGAGATATCTCCCACTCCAGGCAGCAAAAAGCCCCGCAATCGCGGGGCTCTCTCTTCAACCAGCAAACGTTGATGGCTAATTGACGATGATCTGCGTCGGGTGCGATCCATTCGCCACCGACACCGCACACGTCGGCAATGCGGATGACGGAAACGGAGTGTTCTGCACCTGACTCAATCCGCCATTGTGTGGATCGAGTTTCATGGCAGAAACTGTACTCGCCAGATTGTTGGAACTGTACAGGTAAATGCCCAGCGCCGGCTCGATCGTCACGCACGTCGGAGCTGTATCCACGGTCGTCGAGGCCGAACCAACCGATCCAACCGGCGTGCCCGACGCTTGATCGATCGCATAAGCTCCCACCGAGTTCGCAGAGAAGTTCGCGACATACAGGAACTTGCCTCGCGGATCGATCGTAAGTCCGACCGGGAAGATGCCCGTAGAAAATGGGCCGTTTACCATCGGCACCAGCGTTCCATTGTTGGCGACAAGGTTGCCATAGAGCTGATTGGTTGCTTCATCCGTGATATACACAAATCGCGCCGAGGGATCTTCGGCAATCGCGCTCGGCGTTGTTCCTGCGCCGTACCCGGTCGCCACAGTTTTGCCCGTGGCATCAGTCGTAATCACGGTGCCCGGCAATGGAGTCAAAGCGCCGGTTGATTGATTCTGCGAGAACCCGAGCACCGTCGCATTGGGCGCAACTTCCTGGTCCAGCACATACGCAAAGGTGGCTGTGCCTCCCGCCGGCGGACGGCTCACCACAATCCCCACCGGATTGTTTCCGACCTTGAGGGTGGAAGGCGTGCCCAGACTTCCATCTCCAGCAATCGGGAAGATCGTTACCCCGCCCGGTCCAGGCGAAGCCGGAGAGTACAGCTGCTGTCCATTCGGTCCAAGCTGATAGGTGAACGTGACATAGAGAAATTTGCCCGCCGCATCCATCGCAACTGCTGTGGCCAGACTTCCCGTGATGTTAACCGTCTTCTGCAGAAAAATCTTTCCGTCGGTTCCGACGGCAAACTCACTCACCGACGAATCGTCGTGGTTCACGACATACAGGTTCAATCCGTTCGGCGTAGCCACTAAAGTTACCGGATTTCGGCCCGCTGCAATCGGTGAATCCGCCAACGGAGTCAGCGAACCGATCTGATAGTCCACCGCATACGCGCTCACGCCGCCATTCGGCGATGAGCCCGTTAGGGGTTTCGCCGTCGTTACATACACATACGCCAGTACATAGTCGCGGCTGCACGCCGTTACGCTCACTAACGCCAAAGACAATATCGAGGCCAATGTTCCGCGGCCCAACTTATTCCACTTCATGCTTGCCTGACTCCCGGGCAAATCGTTTCCGCCCGCTCTTGTTGTCCCGACACTCAGGATTCGTCGAGACATCCTGTTCTGGTTCTCCAGCTGTCGTCCTGCCAGCTAGTCTACGTTGCCACTTGTCGCAAGGCATGTCGCCTGTCCTACCGCCGTAAAGGTCGAACCTCGAGACAAATTCGCGAGCTTGCCGGTGTTGTTATCCAGCACCTTGCCCGTGACCGTCCCGTCCCCATTCGACGTATAGATGTACTGGTTCGAAGGATCCTCCACCATACACACCGGTCCCGCTCCAACAGGATAAGGATTGAGCGGCGCATCCGGAACAAACTGCAGCGTCCCGTTGCTCTGAATCTTGAACGCGGAGATCGAACTGTTCGGTGTGGTCGTGTTCGTTGAGGACTGGTTCGCCACATACAAATACTGGCCTTTGCCATCGACCAGCGTGTAGACAGGGTTCGACGCCGGCGACAGATTCGCGGTAGCCCCACCCGTGATGGTATTCAGCGAGCAGGCAGTGCCACCAACCGTGAACGGAAGGATCTGTCCCGGGGTGCTCGAGTTTACCGGACCCGCATCGGTGATATAGACCGACGTGCCCCCTGTAATAATCGAGGTCGCCCGCACCGCACCTGAATTGATCGTTGAATTCGTGGTCAGGGTCAGCTGTCCATTACTTCCCGCGATGTAGGGAAACACCGTCTGATTCGCGTCCGAATTCAGCGTGAACACGCACCCACCTGAGAGCGCCATCATCCTCGGTAGCGCGCCGACAGGGAAGTAGGTCAACTGCAGCCCGGTCACAGGATCTTTAATCTGCTGGTTCTGCACCAACGACAGTCGCCCCGTGCTCGAGTCGACGGAGAACACCGTTATCTCGCCATTGCAGGGAAGCGGATTGGGCCGTTGTGGAGTCGGAGGCTCAGGCTGTCCGTTGGATAAGCACGCCGTGTTCGGGGCATACTGATCGACGACATAAAGGAAGTTACCTGTACTATCATGCGCAGCCCACACTGGGGTGCAACCCTGAGACGTGAAACTCTGCTGGAACGTCAGCACACCCTGTCCCCCCACCGAGAACTCAGCGATAATGCCGCCGCCTGCGCCGTTCTGGCAAGTCGAGCCACCATTGCCATCCGGGCCTAGGGCAGTGCCTTTATTGATGACATACAGGAAACGGCCACCGGGCTTCACCACGAGCGAAACCGGGTTCGTCCCGCCGGAGCCAAATGGAGATCCAGGAGGCGTCGTCAGGTTCCCAGTGAAGTCATCGATCTTGAAGGCAGCGATCTGGTTGTACTGCGTTCCCAAAACCCACATGAACCCGATCGTGCCTCCACCGCACGCCGTCATGCCTAGACCCATCGCTACGGACACTACCAAGGCCATTGAAACACGGCCAATCCTGCTCAACTTCATGCGCTTCCTTAATCCTCGCAAGTAGACGTTTTTCGCCTACCTTCTGTCGCGAGCAATTCTGTAGGGTACGATTCCTCTGCTAATTGTAGAAGCTGTCGCGACTTTGTGCCACTTGTCGCGCGCATTCTGACCAATCTAGCCTCTTAGACATGGTCACCAATTCAATGGTTACCCGTCACTGCCATACCTCACTCAAACAAAAAGGCCCAGGCCGAAGCCCAGGCCTTTCCGCTACACGTTGCTCTCTACCAGACGCGGCATGAATTCGTCGGCATCATCGGTTGGCCTACCTTGCAGCCAAACGCCTTGCCGAACTCGTCGAAATTCTGCACCGTGCCCTTTGTACGCCACTCGCCCGTGCTATGTGGATTGGTCTTCGCCTGCACGCGCGCCGCTTCCTCTCTCTGGTTCTCGCACCACACTTGACCGAAGGTGATGAAGAAGCGTTGCGCCGGCGTGTAGCCGTCTCGCTCTCCGTTCACATAACCAGGCTCTGCGTTCGGGCCGCCCTTCGCCAGAACCTCCTGCAACGCCTGAAACGCGATTCGGATTCCGCCGTTGTCGGCCGTATTCTCACCGAGCGTCAACTTGCCGTTCAGGTTTTGTCCTTCGGCGACTTTGAAGCCGTCATACTCCTTCACCTCGCAGCCGGTCCGCTCATCGAACTTCGCGCGGTCCTCCGCCGTGAACCAATTCCGTACATTGCCCTTCGGATCGTAGCGCGATCCCTGGTCGTCGAACCCATGCGTCATCTCGTGGCCAATCACCACGCCGATCCCGCCGAAGTTCACTGCCGGATCCATGCTGTTGTCGAAGAACGGCGGCTGCAGAATGCCGGCAGGGAAGTTGATGTCGTTGTTCGGTGGGTTGTAGTAGGCGTTCACCGTCGGTGGCGTCATGCCCCATTCCTTCTCATCAACCGGCTTGCCCAGCTTGTCATAGTTGCGCCGGCGTTCAAACGCCGCATTCCGTTCGATATTGCCCAGCGGATCATCGCGCTTCACCACCAGCGCACTATAGTCGCGCCAATTGTCCGGATAACCGATCTTGTTCCGAATCGCGTCCAGCTTCGCCTTTGCCTCGACCTTGGTTGCGTCGCTCATCCATGGCAACTGGGCAATATCCTGACCCAGTGCACGCTCCAGAGCCGCCACCAGCTTGTCCATGTTCGCCTTCGCGTCTGGCGGGAAGTTCTGTTTCACCCAGTCCTGACCTACAGCTTCGCCAAGCGCCTGGTCCGTCGCACGCGAGCAGCGCTTCCAGCGCGGAGCCTGTTCTTTTTGGCCGTTCAGCGTCGCCTGGAAGAAGTTGAAGTTCTCATCCACGAATGGCTTCGACAACGAAGGCGCCGCCGACCGCAACGCATGCCACCGCAGATAGCTCTTGATCGAATCCACGCTCGCCGAATCGATCTCTGCATTCATCGCAGTAAAGAAGGTCGGCGTCGACACGTTCAGCGTCTTGAACTCGCCAATCTTGATGCCCTTCAAATAAGCGTCCCAGTTATAGTCCGGAGACAAAGCCTGCAACTCCGCCTTCGTCATGATGTGATATCGCTTCGCCGGATCTCGCAGTTCCACACGGTCAATCGCACCCTTGGCCAGCGCCGTCTCAATCGACATGACGCTCTTGGCCTCTTCCGCCGCCTTGTCCGGTGTGTCGCCCAACAACACAAACATCTTCGTCAAGTGATCAACATACTGGTCGCGGATCTTCTGGCTTCGCGGCCCCGCGTCGATGTAATACGAGCGGTCCGGCAGCGTGATTCCACCCTGCCCCGCATTCACGATCTGGTTGCTCGAATCCTTCTGGTCCTGCTCCACCCTGATCGTGTAGAACACGCCAAGCGCATAGTCGTTCTGCAGCTTCGCCACCATCGCCGAAAGATCTTTCTTGTCCTGCAATGTCGCGATCGCCTTCATCACCGGCTCCACCGGCTTTGCCCCAAGTTTGTCGGCCAGCTCAACGTTCATGCACGCTGCGAAGTAGTCCCCGTATTTCTTCTGCAGCGGCGTCTTCGGAGAATCAGCTGCAGCCTTGAGCTCCAGGTACAGCAGATAATTGTTCCGCTCCGCCAGCTCGTTGAACCGCCCCCACCGCGCCTGATCGGATGGAATCGGATTGTTCTTCACCCAGTTCCCGCACGCGTACTGGTAGAAATCTGTGCAGGGGTCCGCCGTCTTATCGATCGCGGTTACGTCGAAGATGATCGGCTTCTTCGGCTCGGACGTCGGCCCCGGGGCCATATCCGATCCAACAAACGTCTGTCCCAGGCACACTCCTGTAGACAGCACCAGAAAACTAGCTAGCGACTTCAGAATCATGGCTCTCCTCGAAAATTGATCTTGGTCAAGCGTCTTTTTCAGATAGCAAGCACTTGAAAATCTCGCGCACTGAACTCGTAGATATTTGAGATATTACGAAGACGAAACACCGTAACACAAAGTTTCGAGCGTCGGCCAACACAAAAAGACCGGCTCAGGCCGAAGCCCGGAACCCGTCACAATCCCCGTCGGTTGTATCCTCTGATGCCTAAAAAATCTTCAGATGAATCGTCAGATACTTCTTCGGATCGCTTCGAATCGTCGTCACCAGATCCGTGCTTGCCGTCAGCAGTTTGTTCAGATTCGTGTGCACCGAATCATCGGTAACCAGTTTGCCAAGCGTCCCGCGTCCTTCATTGACATTGGTCACCAGCGTATTGATCTGAGTCAGCGTATTGCTCAGGTCAGCCCGGAACTTCGGATCCTTCAGCATCAACCCCAGCCCGCCCTTGCCCGCATCCGCGTCCGCCATAATCGCATTCGCATGCGCCAGCGTGGAGTTCAGATTCTTATACAGCGAATCGTCCTTCAACAGCATCCCTGCCGTGCCCTTACCGCTCTCCACCGTATTTGCAATATTTTCCAGCTTTCCTGCCGTGTCGTTCAGCCGGTTGTAGAGCGTATCGTCGGTCATCAATTTCCCGATCGACCCGCGTCCGGCATTCAAATTCTTCTCAAGTTTCAGCAACTCGTCCACCGTGGCGTTCGCCTTGTTGTACAGGTCAGGATTATTGATCAACTGCCCGATCGACCCCTTGCCCGACTGCAGGTTGTCGACGATCACATTCATCTTCGCCAGAATCACATTCAGGCTCTCGATCGTGCCCTGGCTGGCCTTCACCACGTCGCTTATGCTCGGCGTCTCCGTTGTCTTCAGCACATCGCCATCCTGCAGCGGCGGCCCGACGGCAAACTGACTGTTGATGTCGATCACCGTATCGCCCAGCACTCCCACCGTCGACAGAGAAGCCTTCGAGTCCTTCTTCAGAGTGGCGCCAAACTTATCATCCAGCTTCATCGTGACCTTGACCGGCGTCAGCTTCCGCTCCGGCGAGTTGTCGATCGTCACCGTCTTCACCGTACCGATCGTCACCCCTTCCAGGTTCACCGCCGCACCCGACTTCAGGCCAGCTGAATTCTCAAAGTACGTCAATATAGTCAACTTATGGGTGAGAATCCCCAGCCCAGACGAGCTCGTCATCAAAAACAGCAGAGCCACAAGGATGACGGTCGAAATTAATACGATTACGCCGACCTTCAACTGCGACCATCGGACCTCCTGCTGGCTGGGCATAGCTCTCCTTTAATCCTGAGTTCACAACAATCCAACCGGACGGCCTTCCTCTGCCGCCACCAGCCTTCGACACAAGCAGGGTGTCAGTAATTGAGAGAATACATTACCTCCCAACCCCTTCCGCCAGAAAACCATCACGAATCGACTTGCTTTGAAAGTGCTTTGTCTTCAATAGATGTGGAAATCCCGCCCTTGGTTTCAATATGCGCCGAAACCTTCAATCCTCTACCACCACCACGGCCATCGCCAGCTCCCGGCTATGGGTCAGGCTCAACTGAATCCGTCTCACTCCCATCGCCCTCGGCCAGCTCCGCCGCCCGTCCACTCAGGTGCAGGGTGGGCCGTCCGCTCGCCTCTCGCCTCACCTCGAACTCCTTCCAACTTACCCCCCGGCTGATTCCTGTCCCCAAGGCTTTCGCCCCAGCCTCCTTCGCCGCAAACCGCGCCGCAAAGCTCTCCGCGGCGTTCTTTTTCTTCCGCATGCAGTAAGCAATCTCCCCCGGCGTAAAGACCCGCTGAAGAAACCGCTCGCCAAACCGGTCGATACTCTCCTGCACCCGCCTCGTCTCCATCAAATCCGTCCCAATCCCCAGCACCATGCCAAACCTCGCAACTCCATCCTCCTACATCTGCCCCGCCAATCCCACACAATCCGCCGCGAAAAGCCGGGATTTCAACAGCCCGGCATTCACAAAACCATTAGTTACAGCACGATAACCTCCCGGTCACATGACCACAGTACCTGCCGCAACCCCTCACGCCTTCCTCCCCATGCTCCGATGAACAACCTAACGGCAGCCACACCCCACTCGAGAGGCCCTTCCTTCATGCAATCGCTCGACATCCAGGGCTTCAGTTACGAAGAACGCCACGGCTTTCTTCCCACGCTCGCCTCCGCCTTCGCCGACTGCGGAGGCTGGATCCTCGACCGCAAAACCCTCTCCCCCTCCACTATGGAGTTCCGCATCGAAATCCAGCTCCGCGCCGTCATCGATCTCTACTCCTCCATCATCGCCTCCGGCCTCGAACTAACCCGCTCCGGCCACCTTGGCCTAACTCACCTCTGCACCTGGCGCAAAAACCTCGCCACCCCCACCGACCTCGGCCAGATTGTCACCATCCGCATCGAGATCAGCTTCCTCGAAGACGCCACCCTCCAATCGGTTCTGGCCAAACCCCCAGCCTGAAGACCCGAAGACCCGCAAAAAAGGTAGTGGGCCAGTTTGAACTCCGGGCCAACCGAAGTTACCTATATGTATGGTCCGCCGTCTGACTGCAAGGGAAAAGTTCAGCGAGAGAAAGTCTGCGTCAATGTATCCGGCCTTTGGGTGGAGATTTGTTCTCCTGGCCTTGATGAGATACGCCGCGTGCCTGTCCTTAGAAACCCCTCGGCCGTTTGAAGGCCCAATTGGCAAACAGGTTTCAGGCACGCCGTTGTGACTGTTCTTTCATCTTCACTCGTCCGGTGCAGACCTTGGGGGGAGAACTTGTTGTTAGTCGCGGTTGAAACGGGCTACGCAGCCATGGTGTCTGGAACAGCGCGGTAGTCCTGTCCCGTCGAGAGAACCGCCCAAGCGATCCGCGCCAGCTTGTTCGCCATAGCGACGATCAGCACGTTCCTTGGTGCTCTCATCTCGAGCGACGTAATCCATGCTCCCATCGCGATCCGGTCTCGCTTCGATCGCAACACGACGGCTCGAGCCCCATGGACCAGGATCTTGCGCAGGTAACGGTTGCCACGCTTGCTGATCCCAGACAGCCTCGCCTTGCCGCCGGTCGAGTGCTGCTTCGGCAGCAGTCCCATCCAGGCTGCGAACTCTCGTCCCTTATGGAAGGCCGCTCCGTTCCCGATCGAAGCTACGATCGCGGTTGCTACCAACGGGCCAATGCCCGGGATCTGACGCAGTCTTCGGCAGGCGTCATCGCTTGAGGCGATCCGCTCTACTTCATCGTTCATCTCTACGATCTGGAGTTCCAGATCCTTCCACTCGCTCCACAGCATCACAACCAGATTCCGCATCCTCGGGGTGAGGTTCTCGTTCGCGTTCTCGAGCACATCGGGAATGGCTTCCCTCAACCGGATCGGGCTCTTGGCAAACACTATGCCACGCTCCAACAGGAACGCACGAATCTGGTTGATAACAGAAGTCCTCCGCGCCATCAAGCGTTCGCGCACACGATGCAGGGCTTGCAGGTCCAGCTGATCGTCCGTCTTGATCGGAACGAATCGCATGTTCTCACGAGTAACAGCTTCAGCGATCGCTTCCGCATCGATGAAGTCGTTCTTGTTGGACTTCACAAATGGCTTCACAAACTGAGCAGGAATCAGCTTCACCTCGTGGCCCTGTGCTCGCAACGCTCGGCCCAGAAAATGGGCTCCAGAGCACGCCTCCATCCCGACGAGCGAGGTCTGCAGGTTCGCTGTGAACGTGATCAGCTGCCGCTGAGTAAACTTCTTCTTCAGCAGCACCTTGCCGTGAGCGCCGAGAGCTACAAGGTGAAAGGTTGTCTTGCCAAGATCAATGCCAACGGAATGAATCTGCATGTCGATGATCCTCCTGAAAACCTGCCTACAAGATCACCCACACCCAGGTAGGAGATCAAGCGGCGGACCATCTCAGTAACCCCGTTTTACGGGCTCCGGTGTTTCTTGAGCCGCAAGCGAGCATGGCCGATGTGCCCGGGAGATGGCCTTTTAACCATTTAGTTTTTGTTCTCTACGCGATCCGGGGAGCTCGGTTTGATATAGGTTGGCTCGACGATGAGACGGTCGAAGCCGTAAGCCATGCGGAAATTCTCTGTGGGGCAGTACAACGCGTAGACGACCTGATTGTGCCCGAGATCTAGAATCCTTTCGAAACGGATTAGCTTTCCGCCAATCGTGCCCTCCGCCCCGAGTACATCTTCGACGCTTGCGAGCGTTCTGTGTGTGAGACCTCGTTGATCGTCGTCAATCCAAGGGATTCGGGTTTTGGAAGGATCCGGCCATAACCAGTCCGTTTTTGAGCCCCACCGGACTAATTTGGTCCTCATGTCGCGGATGGGAACCTTGGGATATCCGATGTGCACAAGATCTCCGACCTTGAGTTCGATAAAGAACTCAAAGTTGAGGAAGTTCCCGGGGACAAGGTCCGGCTTCGATTCAACCGTTGCCGACTTGGGCGGTTCTACGCTACGCTTCGGGTTATCCGACGGAGGCGGCAAAGACACCGGTGCGGAGGGAGATCGCCACCTTTTCACGATCTCTAAGAGACGCTTCGGTAAAGTTTCTTTCACCAGGATCCTTCCGACGAACGCTTTTTTTTGCGTAAGAAATATATTTATACACTCAGCAACTACCACCCCGGGACGCCTGAAAAGTCGGCTTTTCGGCAACTTCAGTCATTCACTCCAAATTGACCCACTACCCAAAAAACCACTCGCCCCGGCCAACCTCGCCAATCTATCTGCCCAACCCCACCACGGTTCTTTTGTGCAGCCAACTATCCGAATCCCCAATCACCAAGACCCCCGGCTGCCATCGTCCATGCGTCAACACCAGCCCTAATCCCGTCGCATCCGCCGCCACCTTGAACACCGGCTCACTCACCACCGAACCTCCTCCCACCACCCTCGCCGTAAGCTGCACCCCATTCACCCCCGCCGACTCCTCCCATCGCCTCCCCTGCCCATCCACCAGATAAGCCCGAATCAGCCCTTCACTCTGCGCCTTCCGGCCCCTGTTGTTCACCTGCACCGACACCCGCACCAGCCTCCGCCCATCCCGAATCAGAAACCCCGGAACCTCCTCCACCCCGGTCACCACAAAGCACATCTCATCGAAGCACTGCGGCTCTCCCATCGCCACCACTCTCCGCCGCTGCCCTAGAGAAACCCCAATCATTACACCAAGATAGACCACCCAAACTCCCAGAATCCACACGATACCCCGCCGCCCCCTCTGCCGTTCTTCGCGCGCCAGCGACACCCCCACCCCGACAACGCCGATCGCCGTCCACCCAACCAGCCCCAGCAACAAAATCTCCGTCGCCTTCATCCCCACCCCGTTCACGCATTCACGATAGACTTTAGATATCTAATGCCTTCTCATTCTTCCACGTTGCCACTCCGTCCCAACCCCCGCTCGGCGTCAATACCCACTTCCACCGACGGACCCCCCATCATCCTCGCCCGAGACCTTGGCAAGACTTACCGCTCCGGCAAACTCGAGGTCCCCGCCCTCCGCGGCGTCAACTTCGCCATCACCCCCGGCGAGTTCGTTGCCATTGTCGGTCCCTCCGGCTCCGGAAAGTCCACCCTCTTCTACATCCTCGGCGGCCTCACCAACGCCACCACCGGCTCGGTCCTCATCGACGGCACTGACTTCGCCAAACTCACCGACGCCGAACGAACAAAAATGCGCCGCGCGAAGATCGGATTCATCTTCCAGCGCTTCAATCTTCTCCCCACGCTCTCCGCCATGGGAAACATCGAAATCTCCCACGACATCTCCGGCCTCGGAGATAGAAAAAGCAACAAAAATAAAAAGTTAGACATGCCGCTCCTCGACCACCTCACGGAGATGCTCGGCATCAAGGGTCGCCTCGATCACCGGCCTAATGAATTATCGGGAGGCGAGCAGCAGCGCGTAGCCATCGCCCGCGCCCTCATCAACCGCCCCGCCATCGTCCTCGCCGACGAGCCCACCGGCAACCTCGACACCAAAAACTCCGACGCCGTCCTGAAGATGCTCCGCCAATCCAGCCGTGAGCTCAACCAGACCGTCCTCATGATCACCCACAACCCCGAGGCCGCCCAGATTGCCGACCGCATCCTCCACATGCGCGACGGCGAGATCACCCACATCGAAGACGGCAAGGGCTAGACAACGCCCTGCCATCGCAGAGGAGAGTCACACCATGGCAGACGCCAGGCTGATCGCGACCCTCTCATCCCTCCTGGGCTCACTCCCTGGAGTCAAGGAAAAGCAACTCCCAAACCACACCAGCTTCTTCACCGGCAAAAACATCTTCGTCTTCACCAGCCGCACCAGCAATCGCGTCATTCTCAAACTTCCCAAAGAAAGAATCGCCGCTCTGCTCCAACAAGACGACATCACCTTACTCACCATGGGCAAACGAACCATGAAGGAGTGGATCGTCATCGAACACCCCAAGCCCGCGGACTACAAAAACGACCTCGCTCTCTTCAAAGAAGCCAAGGCCTTCGTCGAAGCAGGAAAGAAAAATAAGAGTTAGTTGGCGACACTGAAGATCACTGTAAATTGGGTCAGCACAAACACCGGTCTTCCATTCAACAGATACGGTTTGAAAGTCCACTGATTCACCGCATTAAGCGCCGCGTCACGCAACTTCTCCGGACCCGCAACCACCGACAGCTTCACAATCTTCCCCTGATCATCGACGGTGGCCGCAACGACGACCGCACCGCTTATATGATCTTTTCTGGCGTCCTCGGGATAAGCCGGATCAACCTTGTGCAGAATCAGCCTCATCATGACACCTGTCGACACTCGCGCTGGATTGTCTTTACTGCCCGGCGTCGCATTGTTCGCCGCATCCGGAACCTGACCGCCACCATTCGTCGTCGCATTGCTTTGCCCCAGCATCCCAGCACAGCCGATCGCCAGCATCACCACCAAAAAAGAAATTCGCACTCTCATCAATCGCCTCCGCAAACGCTATCCAAAATACATCACGCCAGCTTCTCTTGGTTATAACTTTCACCATCCGCAAGGAAGACGCGATGAAGGTCACGGCGCGTAATTGCTAAGGCGCGCACTCGCCAAACTGAACGCTGCGAGTGATCGCCGTCTGGACCCATACGGCCATTCCATTCAGCAGGTAAGGTTTGTAGGTCCATTGACGCACCGCATCCATCGTCGGCTCTCGAAGCGCTTCGGGGCCGGTGACAATTGTCAGTTTGTCGATTCTGCCATGGGGTGTGACGACGGCACGCATTACAACGGGACCAAGGACATTCGCGCCACAACGAAATCTCGGATAGAGCGGCTTCGGCTGATCGATCGCGAGGCTAGCCATAACGCCGGAGGAGACCCGCACCGGATTCGCCTCCGTCCCCAATGATTCGGGGGTAACGGCGGCGTGTACGTCGGGTCCGCCTGTCACTTGGTTTGCCGGTCTGAATCCAACGGCCGAGCAGCCAACGAGCAAGGTTCCGGCGATGACCATTGCAAAGGTGCACAACCTCATCGAATCTCCGTCCGCAAGTTCTTACAACGTGCAATATACATGCGACCGGGTAGCATGGACGCATCAGAGGACCCACACATGCCCTGGTATCAACTCGACGACGCCAACGACCCCAAGCTCGACGAACTCGCCAGACAATACAACCTCCACCCTCTCCACATCGAGGACGCCCGCAGCGCAGACGAAAGCGTCAAAGTCGACACTGCCCCTCACTACACCTTCGCCGTCTTAAAACCCGTCCGCCTTGAGCCCGACCCAGACAACCCCGGCGAACAGATGCCCGTCTTCACCCCCATCGACATCTTCGCCGGCAAAGACTTCCTCATCACCATCTCCGACCCCACCTGTCCCACCACCCAGCAGGCCCTCGACCGCGCCCGGCGCGACGGAGACGACGAACACCCCGGCAAACTTCTCTACCTCATCCTCGACACCATCGTCGATCTTTACTTTCCCGCCATCGATCACTTCGACGACCGCATCGACCAGCTCGAAGACCAGGTCTTCAACAATCCCTCACCCGAGATCCTCCAAAGCATCTTCGCCATCAAGCGAGAACTCATCGACCTCCGCCGCGTCCTCGTCAACACCCGCGACGCCTCGCTCCACCTCCAGCGCGACCCCGGCACCATCATCGACGCCGACCACCAGCCCTACGTCCGCGACACCTACGACCACATCGCTCGCCTGCTCGACTCCGTCGAAACACAGCGCGACCTCCTCAACAACACTCTCGAAATCTACCTGTCCTCGGTCGCCAACCGCACCAACGAAGTCGTGAAGGTCCTCACCGTCCTCGGCACTATCGTCACCCCCGCACTCGTCATCTCCAGCATCTACGGCATGAACCTCAAAGGCCTGCCCTTTCAGGAATCCCCCTACGGCGCCGAGTGGGTCGGCGGCATCACCATTCTCTCCACCGTCCTCCTCCTCTACGCCCTCCGCAAACTAAAGTGGCTCTAACCCGACCCAACTCCACGTCAACGGAAACGTCATTTCGGCCGAAGCTGTTCACAGTCTCATCATGAACAGCGCAGTGGAGAAATCCGCTTTTCTACCACGGATTCTTCTCGGCCGAGCAGTCTTTGCAACCTACCAGAGCACACCATGCACAGGCGCCTGAGGCTTCGGTAGCGCCGTCTCTCCCAACATCTGCCGCAGATTCACCTCGATTGTCGTCGTAATCGAAGTCAGCGGCACATCGTAGACCGTGTTCTCGAACGGGTCTTCCAGATCGCGCCCAATCTTATCCAGCGCCAGAAAAATAAACCCCACCAGTGTCGATCCCAGCGGTGTATACCACCCCATGGTAGACACCAGCGCCAACGGAAGCAGCAGGCAATAGATCTGCACAAACAGGTGCGGAAAATAATAGTACTGCTTCGGCATCGGCGTGTTCTTGATGCGCTCGGCCCCACCCTGCGCGTCCACCAGATCATCCAGACTCTTGTCGAGCGCCAGCCAATGCACTATGTCAATCCACCCTCGCACCTGGCACTGCCGCAGCAGAGCCCCCATCTGCTGTTGAATCGTCATCGGGATATTTTTCTGGTCCCGCAACTCTGCGAGTTCCCGTTCACTCAGCAGAGGCACCAGCTCCTCCCACGGCTCCAGCCCCCTCAGGTGTTGCCTCAGCGCAAGCACGTACGCAATCTCGTGATACACCAGCCGCCGCTGATACTCCTTCACCTCGCCGGCCTCCGCTTCGTTCAACGGAATCATCACCGTCGTCACCTGCCGCGCCCAACTCCGCGAGTTGTTCACCAGCGCGCCCCACAGCGTCCGCGCCTCCCACCATCGCGCGTATGACGACTGGTTCCGAAACGCCACAATAACCCCAATCGCCGAACCAAACAGACTCAACGGAATATGCGGCAACGCCACCCAGTCCCAACGGAACAACTTGTAAGCCACCACCACCGACAGGTCGTACAGCATCAGTATCAGCAGCGGCCTGCCCACGTACATCACGATCATCTTTATCTGTAGCAGCCGCTCGCGCGGAACGATCATGCGCCAACCTCGGTCGTCACCGGTCGAAACACTCGCCCGCCATCCTCCGAAATCCTCACCTCGCCCTTGCCAATGTCATACACCCACCCCGAAATCGTCAGTTCCTCGCGTGCCATCGCCCCCGCCACCGAAGGATGCGTCCGCAGATGCTGCATCTGCAGTAGGACATTCTCCTCCGTAAGGCGCCGCATCAACTCGCCCGGCGTCTCACCGTTCGTCGCCAGCGAATTCGCCACGCTCAACGCCGCATGCGCATTCTTCAGCCAGCTCTTCACCGTCGGCATCTTCTCCAGCACTTCCGGCTGCAGCAGTCCTTTCATTGCTCCGCAATCCGAGTGCCCACAGATCACCACATGCTGCACCTTCAGGGCCATTACCGCATATTCGATCACCGCGCTGACGCCGCCCATCATCTCGCCGTACGCCGGCACTAGGTTCCCCACATTGCGCGTCACAAACAAATCGCCCGTCCCCGACTGTGTAATCATCTCCGGATCGATCCGCGAATCTGCGCACGTTACAAACAGCGCATGCGGCCGCTGCGGTTCACTCACCGCCTGCCGATAGGTCGCCTCGTTGCTCGGATAGATCTCCGTCCGAAATCGCCGAATTCCCGCCTTCAACTCCTTCAGTACAGTGTCCACACTGTCTCCTTTTCTCGTTCGTCATCCCGAACCCGAGTCTACCTAAGGACCTCAGCCAGAGTCGTATCTACAAATCAAAATCTGCGAACGACCGGTCATTCCGATCAAAAGCGCCCACACCTCATCGTGAACAGCTGAGCGTCCTGCAAATATTGTCATTTCGACCGAAACCTGAGCGAGCGCAGCGAGTCGAAGGGGAAGTGGAGAAATCCGCTTCCCTACCCAGGCCACCGACGACCGTCAAACACCCTATTCCTTCCACTTGATATTGCACCCAACGGCAAACCGCTGATTCGGATCCGGCCTCTTCCCCGCGATCACCGCATCCATTGCCGCCCGCAGATCTTTGCCCGTCACGGGAATATCATTCCCAAAGTCCCCGCGTCGCGGCCTGCTGTCATCCAGTTGTCCGCGATACACCAGCTTCATCTCCCCATCGAACAGAAAGAGATCCGGCGTACAAGCCGCGTCATACGCCCGAGCCACCTCCTGCGTCTCGTCATACAAATAAGGGAAGCGGAACCCCAGCCGCTCCGCCTGCTTCTTCATCTCCGCAGGCGAGTCCTGCGGATACGCCTCCACGTCATTCGACGAGATCGCCACCATCGCGATCTTCCCCTCATAGTCCCGCCCAATCCGCGCCAACTCCTTCTCCACATGCACGACATACGGGCAATGCACGCAAATGAACATCACCAGCAACCCATGGCATCCAGTCACCGCGCAGTTCGCCTCGTCGGCCCGTGCATCCTCCGAGACCGCAGCAAACACATCATCCCGCCCCACGGCCTTCCCACTCACCACATCCATCAGCTCAAACGCCGGAGCCACACTCGCCAGCGCCACCATCGTCGACTGCGTCTTAGACATCGCGCTCCTCCACTACTCCTCCGATCATAATTTGCCAAACGCTCCGCCCGCTTCTTCCGCGCTCAAGCCGTTAGATTTCGGACCCGGCCACAAAAGCCCGGGTGCCCCATCCTTCGCGTTCTCTGCGAAGGGTGGGATCTCAGCCCTTCCCTAGCGCAGAGCCGTGCCGTTGTCCGTCCTCGGCGCCCTCGATTCACTGGCGTAAGCCACCCCGACATTCATCACAAACATTGGAACCCACCTCATTATCCCCAACGCCACCCGCCAAACCCTATCCTCAATCAAGCATGCTCCCCACCCGCACTCTCCCCGGAGGCCGCACCACACGGCAGGCCTTGCCGCTCGGCCCCAACAACCTGCCTCTCTGCCGCTGGTGCGATCTCGAAATCATCGCCAAACGCCGCCGTACCTTCTGCAGCGACTACTGCGTCCACCAATGGCGTCTCCGCACCGATCCCGGCTACCTGCGCGATCAGGTCTTCGCCCGCGACCGCGGCATCTGCGCCGTCTGCCACATCGACACCATCGCCGCCTACAACGCTCTCAAGCGAGCCCGAGGCCCCGCCCGCGCCGCAGGCCTCCGTCTCTACGGAATGAAGTCGATCACCACCCGCCGCAGCCTATGGGACGCCGACCACATCCGCCCCGTAGCCGAGGGCGGCGGCCAGTGCGACCTCGACAACCTCCGTACCCTCTGTCTCCTCTGTCACCGCGAAGCCACCTCCCGCCTTCGCATGCGCCTCAGCCACGCCCGCGAGAGCAACCATCCGCAGTCAACTCTGACTCTGAGCCTGCCCTGAGCCTGCCGAAGGGGGGAAAGATCCGCAAACTCACTGGTAGTGCCGGTAAAGTCACGTTTTCGGAAAGTTCGATGCCGACACGTCGTAGTTGCCGAAATGTATGGTCCGCCGTCTGACTGCAAGGGAAAAGTTCAGCGAGAGAAAGTCTGCGTCAATGTATCCGGCCTTTGGGTGGAGATTTGTTCTCCTGGCCTTGATGAGATACGCCGCGTGCCTGTCCTTAGAAACCCCTCGGCCGTTTGAAGGCCCAATTGGCAAACAGGTTTCAGGCACGCCGTTGTGACTGTTCTTTCATCTTCACTCGTCCGGTGCAGACCTTGGGGGGAGAACTTGTTGTTAGTCGCGGTTGAAACGGGCTACGCAGCCATGGTGTCTGGAACAGCGCGGTAGTCCTGTCCCGTCGAGAGAACCGCCCAAGCGATCCGCGCCAGCTTGTTCGCCATAGCGACGATCAGCACGTTCCTTGGTGCTCTCATCTCGAGCGACGTAATCCATGCTCCCATCGCGATCCGGTCTCGCTTCGATCGCAACACGACGGCTCGAGCCCCATGGACCAGGATCTTGCGCAGGTAACGGTTGCCACGCTTGCTGATCCCAGACAGCCTCGCCTTGCCGCCGGTCGAGTGCTGCTTCGGCAGCAGTCCCATCCAGGCTGCGAACTCTCGTCCCTTATGGAAGGCCGCTCCGTTCCCGATCGAAGCTACGATCGCGGTTGCTACCAACGGGCCAATGCCCGGGATCTGACGCAGTCTTCGGCAGGCGTCATCGCTTGAGGCGATCCGCTCTACTTCATCGTTCATCTCTACGATCTGGAGTTCCAGATCCTTCCACTCGCTCCACAGCATCACAACCAGATTCCGCATCCTCGGGGTGAGGTTCTCGTTCGCGTTCTCGAGCACATCGGGAATGGCTTCCCTCAACCGGATCGGGCTCTTGGCAAACACTATGCCACGCTCCAACAGGAACGCACGAATCTGGTTGTGATCCACAAATGCTTTCCCTGAAGAATCGATCTGTTTGGCTGATGTCGCCAAAACCTAGCCAGGTAAGGTTCCGGCTGATCTATCCCTAGCCAGCGCTTTTAGCTTTTGTTTTCATTGAATGTGGGTCTGAGCTGAGTGTTGCGTCGACCCATTCAGACCACCCCGTTTTCAGGGAACTGGAAGCGTTTGCTTCGGGCTTATGCTTCTGCTCGTTTATGAAAGCTTCTTCCGATTGCCTGCAATGAAGTGCACATTCAATTGTTAGCTGGAGTAAACAAAGGTGTTTTCTGGGTGCTTTCTGGGTGTTTGCTTGTAGGTCACTTTGGTGATCGGTTTGCCTACGCTTACATAAGGCACTAATGCCGCCGAATAAAACATCACAGCACCCCAAGGGAGATCATGAACATATTCCGCAAGAGGGATTCATCCGCGAGGCCGCGCCTCACATCCTTGGTGCGCGAAGCCGGTGTGAAGAACGCAAACGTAGTTGCGCGGACGACCGCGACATTGTTCCTTACCACCGCAATAATGTTCAGCGAATCCACCATCGCGCTGGCCCAATACGGTCAGGGTGTCGGGAAAGACGACCATGACAGTCGGCAAAACGACCGCGGCGGAAAGCAGGACGGAGAAGAGAAAGTTCTTTATATCTGGGCGCAGGACCAGGCTCAGGTCGCACCGGATTTCCTTGCAGTGGTCGATTTTGACGAGCAGTCTCCGAAATATGGAGAGGTGATTAATGTCGTACCGGTACCGCCTCCCGGCAACACCGGCAACGAGCCGCACCACTGTCATTTGAATTCGACCAAGACCATCCTGGGATGCGGCGGACTGCTCAGTCTGTTGAAAAATCAGAACGGGATCTTCTTCTTCGACGTGAGCAATGCGAAGAAGCCGCGTTTTATGTTCTCCGCCAAAGCCGTGGAATCGAGCATGACCGACGACTTCATGCCACTTGAAAACGGCGGTTTCCTGATCACACAGATGGGCTCGGCTAACGGCATGGCGCCGGGCCGCGTCGCCGAATTCGACGGCAACATGCATTTCGTCGCGAACCACTTTGGCCCATGGTCGCTGTTCCAGGAGTGGCCCTCCGAGCCGCCGCTGGATGGGTTCAACCCCCACGGCATCTCCGCGCGTCCAGACCTGAATCTGATGATGACCTCGGACTTCATCCTGCCCAGCAGCACGCTGATGGGTTCGATGGGGCCGGTCCTGCGAGGTTCCGTGCGCATCTGGGACTACCGCGAACGCAAGATTACCAAGACCATCGATCTGTTTTCGCCAGACGGCAATCCGGCGCAGGGCACTATGGACGTCAAGATGCTGCCCAAGGACCCGCATGGCTACGGGTACACATCGGGCATGTTCGACGGTCACATCTACCTGATCGATCCCGCACGGAACACGGGCGAGGTAGCGTTTGATCTCTCCACCGTGAAGCCTCATGTCGATAGTTCAACGCCCGGCGGAATGGGCCAGATCTTGGCGACTCCGCAAAGCGGCGATCGGCTGATCATTGGTACGTTCATGGCCGGGCAAGTGGTGATGCTGGACGCCACTGACCGCCACAAGCTGAAGCAGGTATCGGTCGTTAGCTTCGGCGAGAACTCTGGGCCCCACAACATAGTGCTGAGCAGCGATGACAATCGCCTGGTGGTGACAGACTACTTCCTCAACGAAGACGCCGCGGGTCTCATTCACTTTGAAGGCGACCACAAAGTCCATGTCCTCAAAGTCACGCACGATACTCTCACTGAGGACAAGCGATTCAAACTGGATTTCAACACGGCCTTCAAGACAGGCCCAGCGCGTCCCCACGGCATTGCGATGAAATGACTACCGGTTGTTCCCGCGTCGCGAGCCCAATTCCAAAATGCCGATTCAGCATCTCGCACAGTTCGAACCAATGTCCGGTTCGATGCCCGACATCAACCGAGACCTTCATGAATCGACATTAGCTCCCGAAAAGTTCGGGTTGAGCAAGTTCACTCGGCCAGCGAGTTTGGCGGGTTGAACTTAGTCAAAACCCCGTTTTCCGGGAAGTCGAGGTCCCGACCTACAAGAAAAGGTACATCAAGGTGGGAGTCCCAACCCCCGAAGAGGTTATCGGGTGTCGACGACTATGCGGGTGCCGGAGGTAAAGACCACGCTGGGTCCTGCGACTGCGGCTGGGCCGGTGACCGGAGTTCCTGACTGGTAGAGTACGTTTCCGGATGGGAGCGAGAAGATGGTGTTGAGGGTTGGTGAGTAGATGGAGGTGGAGTCGACGGGCTGGATCGTGAGTAGCTCGGGCAGAGTGGGGGTGGAGACCAGCGATCCGGTTGCGCTGTAGATCGAGGCGCCCGTATAAGCGTAGGTTGAAATGCTTACCTGCTGGCCGTAATTGTTGACGAGTAGTTGGTTGTTGTCGATCCATCCGATCGGGAAGCCGTTGACCGCGGCGGCCAATACTCCGTTCTTGTAGATGTTAGTGGTTGACTTGTTCGTTTTGGGGCCGCTTGAAACAGCGATTAAAGTGCCGTCTGGCGACAGGTTAATTCCATCGTTTTGATCGGGAGGATTGTCTTGCCAGGTATAGGCGGGGCTTCCACCAATGGACCCGACCGACCGCGTAAAATAGGCGAGGCTAGAGTGGAGGTCGTTCTCCCATACAGTACCGAACACGGTCCCCGAGGCCGATAGAGAGAAGTCAAACGTAGGTAGGCCATAAAAGGCTTCGTCGCTTCTTGTGAGGTTGCCGGAGGGAAGAGAATAGAAATTAATTGGGCCCGGTTGGTAAGAGTAATAGACATTGGGGTTTGCCATCGCGACCAAGACGGTACCGTCAGCCGAAAGCGCGATCTTGGAGCTGGAGAAATTAATGGTGCCGACGGGACTTGTTGCGGTAGCTGAAGGCGAGTAGTAGGAGATGTTGCCGTTTGCTGTGGCGATAGCGACGAGATTAGCGCTGCCTGCCATGCTCAAAACCGCCCCGGTGTTGAAGTAACGGGGAGTAGTGGAACTCGAAGCACCGTCGAGAACCACTCCATTAGTATTGCCTCCAACCCACTGCGAAGCGGAGACCGCGGCGTAGACCGAGGGGGGATTTGCATGCGGAGGAAGTGTGTATTGGAGCGTGATGGGCGTGGCGCCGGAGAGGTCGACAACGCTGTCGGATGGCCCTCCCGACAGGAGACCGATTGTGTTTCCTGAGGGAACCGGCGTCGTCGTCGCGCCAATCGGAATGGTTGCCGATGGTACGCTGCCGCCAACCGGATAGATGGTTAAGATGGCTCCTTGATATTGGTTTGCTGGGGGCGAATAGGCCCAAAACCAGTTGCCCTGACCGGTGAGCTTTTCGACGGCAGGCAGGGACACGGGTGCAGGATTCGTGCTGACGGCGGCATCGTAGACCCAAACGGTCGTTCCCGTGTTGGTAAGGAATCTCTGGCCATCCAGGAACCACGAGTTGAAGGTTCCGGAGAAGGCGGGTTCGGTGGAGGATGTTCCGCTGGATATCGAGATATTCTCGATCACATTCTGGCCGGCGGGACCGAGAGCAATCAGTATCTGGCCGGGCGCCGCGTACGGACTGGCGGAGGAGTAGTCGCCTTGCCGGGTAAAGAGCTGCTGTCCTGTCGAAGACCAGACAGTGAGGCCGGACGGCGAGCCACTACAGATATAGCTGCCATCGGTGGCAAGCTTCCACCACGATTTGATGGTTGCGGAGTCAATCTGAGGCGACTGAATTTCAAAGAGGAGATGACCGTCCGATACAGCGCGAACGTCGACGCCATTGGTTTGACCGATGGCAAAGATCTGGTTAGCCATATCAACAGGCCACGAAGTTATCGGGTTGATTGTACGGGAAGGTGCGGGCAATAGCTGATCTCCACTGGCGAGTTCGGCGTTGGAGGCATAGTCCCATAGCGCCCAATGGTTACTGTCGTCCTTGCTGAGCACGCGACTGGCAGAGAGACGAAGCTGGGTGATCGCGCTCGCGTGGCCGAGGTCGAGCAGCACGGTCAGTGCCTTGTTCACCGTGATCGTGAGGGTCGCTGTTGTGCTTCCGCCCGGATTTGTGGCGGTGACGGTGTAGGTGGTTTGAGGTGAAACGGCAGTTGCTGTACCGGTGATTGCTCCGGTTGTAGTGTTGAAGCTGAGACCGGCGGGAAGAGCAGGAGCGACGCTGTAGCTGGTCACGGTGCCGGTAACGGCGGGGATGTCGCCAGGAATCGCCTGTCCAACCGATGCAATGATGTTGGGCTGTGGGTATATCAGGTTAGTCGGCGCCGGGACGGCGGCGTTGACGAGAATCTGGACGGTAGCCGTGGTCGAGCCCGCTGAGTTGGTTGCCGTGACGTATAGGTGGCCTGGGCGGTGGCGGCAGTGGGAGTGCCGGAGATAGCTCCGGTTGTGGTGCTGAGGCCGAGACCGGCGGGAAGCACAGGGGTGATGCTATATGCGGTCACGGTGCCGGTGACCGTTGGCGTGTCCGTGGTGATGGCCTGGCCGACGGTGGCGCTGATAGTGGTCTGCGGGTAGACCAGACTTGCGGGGGCTACGACTGCGGCGCTCACCGTAATTGGCACGGTGGCAGTCGTGGTGCCCGAAGAGTTCGAAGCGGTGATGACGTAGCTACCCTGCGAAGCGACGGCTGTAGGGGTGCCGGTGATCGCTCCGGTGGTTGTGTTGAGGCTGAGACCCGAGGGAAGAGCCGGAGCGACACTGTAGGCAGTGACGGTGCCATTGACCGTCGGAGTGTCGGCGGAGATCGGCTGACCTGCCGTCGCAGTGATCGCGGCTTGCGGATAGGCAAGATTTGCGGGCGCGGCTGTGGTGGTAGCGGGTGAGGAGCCACCGCTGGAACATCCGACGATTACGCCGAATAGCACTGCTGTTACCGACAGGAGGACTGCACGAAGGAGGGCCTGGGGCTGCGGCCGTCCACCAAGGAGAAGCTCGACATTAGGGATCATAGTGGATGGATGTTTTGAGTACGTCGCTGACTGTAGCATGCCGCAGCTTTCAAGCAATAGGAATGTAACACCAAAGTTGCATGAATTTCCCGGCACCTCGTGCAGTGAAATGCTCCAGCTAGTGAGCAAAGTATCATCCACGCCGGAGGCGTGCGGTGCCGTGGTTGGCTTAGGGGAACCGGCAACCTCGTGTCCTACATCCCCGGTGACGCCGCCCATCAGACGCCACCTCTGGACGTGTTCCCGCCATACCGCCAGATGTCCACCTGGGTTCACGTCGGTGTGATCGTGGTCCAGCGTGTCTGCAACCCTTGGACGCTTGGGCATCGCGCCCATCGAGCCTCCGCACACTCTGCGGGGTAAGGAAGTCAGGTGGCGTAGCTGCCGATAACCCCGTTTTCCGATGGCCGGAGTCCTGCTCGCTGGCGTCGCCCTCTCCGCTGCGCATCCGATCTGGTCTGCCCTCCGCCCCAGTCGGCAGAATAGGTAGAACTTGCGAATCGCTGGCCGATGTCGGGGTAATTCGGAAGCTATTCCGATGTGCCCGGAAAGTCGGGTTTCTATGAGCAGGTCATTGGCGTCAAGTGGTTTTTGTCTTTTCCTTCATAGCGTCTTGGACTTTGCTGTTGTTTGTTAAGGTCGTTCCGCTTTGTTGCCTCTCCACCGTGTTTCTATTCGCACTTTGAGTGAGCCGTTCGTGGCTCTGTGACGGGTTGGGGTCAGACGGAGAAGTCGATGCTGCCAGTTTTCGGCCGGCCTTGCGAAGGCCCAACCCGACACGCAGTCACCGGGACGCGGGGTTTAGCAACAGGGAGCATGATTGGAATCCTCTGCATAGAACGGGACGTACGGCTCTTGCGTGATCCAGATGCGATGAAGCAGAACCGCGAGCTTGCGGGCGACGGCGACGATGGCACGATTGTGGGACTGCTTGCCTCCTCGCGAGGCCAGGTGCAGTCCCCACCGACGCAAGGTTGAGTCTCTTCCACGCGGACCAAGTACATGGTTGGCGCACTCGACCAGCAGACATCTGAGGTAGATGTTGCCAGCCTTGGTGATGCCAAGTTGCGGGTCACGGTCACCGGACTGGCTGCGTCTCGGCCGCAGGCCGAGATAGCAGCCCACATCCCGGCTTCGCTTGAAGCGTTCCTTGCTGCCCAGCGTCAGAACGTATGTCAGTGCCGTCAACTGGCCGACGCCGTAGACCTGGAGCAGTGCCTGCGTCTCCGGATACTCCGTCTCGGTGAGTCGCTTGATGGTGCGGTCATACTGCTGGATCTTCACCGTCATCGCAGCGATCTGTTCGAGAACCGGACCAAGCGCCTGAGCCAGACCTGGAGGAAGCACGGCCATGCACCGTTTGGCGAAACACAAGGTGGAAGAGGCCGGAAGCCGGTAGCCGCACGGCTTTGCCAGTCCACGTACTGAGTTCACCGCCGCCGTCCGCAGACGAACGATCAGGTTGCGGGCACGAATCAACGTCAGCGCCTCCTGTTGGGCAACCGTGCGATGCGAGATCGGTCGCAGGATCTCTGGATCCAGCCGGGCATAGCGAGCGATCTTCTCCGCATCCACCGTGTCACTCTTCCGGTCGCTGTGCGAGATCGCTCGCAGCTCGCGCACGTTGGCCACTATCACCTCGTGACCCAGCTCCCGGAGCTGTTCGCTGACCCAGATCGAATGCGTTCCCGTCTCCATCGCGACCCGTGCTCTGGGAACATCGGTAAACCACTTCTCGACTCCCGAGAGCGTCGTTCGAAACCGCCCCCGGTCCACCACTTCTCCATCTTCGTTGAGCGTGCAGTAATGGCTCCAGACATCCCCAAGATCGATCCCGATCGTCAGCCCAACCTTGGTGACGCTGTGTGGAACTTCCGCGATGAGGTGTTTCGATGGCTTTTTCATGGCAACAGTCTCTCCGATCCAAGAGACCTGCTCATCCCATTTTTCGGCAACTTCAGTCACTCCAAACTGCTCCACTACGCACATTCACCCCAAGTCTTGTCGGCGTCGTTTCCCACCAGCAAAAATCCACACAAGAACCATGCATTCACCACAAATTATCCACATATTTCTTGCTGGAAAAAGCACAATTCCCGCTCGTCACCACCCAAAATTCCAAGAGCAAAGCCAAACGCAATCACCTAAAGGCCTAAAACTCACCACAACTCACCACAAAAACCGAAGAACCGTATTATCCACAAGAAGGTGGTCAGTCCTCCACTATTGACATTTGTTTTTCCAGAAAGCCCCTATGATCGACCACGGCTCATCCATACCTTTGGTGAGTACTCCAGAACTCCGGCCATGGCACCTGCGGCGGCCCGCAAACAAAAATATCCGGATGATACTCGCTCTCCTCGTTCTTCACCCCTTCCGAGTTACCGTTATGCCCCGCCAGCGTACAAGCCGTAAATAACTCGGTCCGCGGACTCCCGCGAAAATCCAACCACAATCAGAGTAGTAGGCTGTGGCGTCGGATATCCCGCGCAGCCAAGCCGAATTCGTCATGCTGATCGGCGCAGGCAGATGGTACGCCGGCCCCAGAATCTCCACCGCCCCCGCCTCGCCATAGTTCCCCACCAGCACACCAATACTCGCCCGCTGCTCCGGGGGAAGGGAATCGCGAATCGCCGCAACATTCTTCACCAACTCATCCCACCCGATCTCCTCCCGCAAATCGCCATTGTTCTTCAAAGCAAATTCCCTCAAAGGCCCGCCCGAAGCAAGCGGCACAAGCAGCGCAAACGCAAACGCTCCCCACGCCCCTAGGCCAAGAAAGAACACACCCTCCACCGTCATGCGCCATCCCTCTTTCAGCGAACCCAGCCAGCGCTCACCCGCAACCGCACCCATCGCCATCAACATCGGATACCCCGCAGCCATGTAATATCCGCGCCCCTTTCCCAACACAAACAGCGCAAGCGGAACCACGTACATCCACCCCAGCATCCGGTACCGCCGGTCCCGCAAAAAACAAATCAATCCCGCAATCCACAAAGGCGCCGCAAACAGATTCGTGCAGATGATGAACTGATCGCGCAGAAATCCATTCGCCCGCCCCTCCCCCACATCCCGCACATGGATATGCTGCAAGAAATGCACCGACACAAATTCATGCCGCACCTGCCACACAAGGTTCGGCAGAAAAATCAGCAGCGCCACTCCAACCCCACCCCAGAACCACCCGCTCAAAAAGTACCGCCGCGCGCGAGTCAGCAACATCCCGGCCAGAATCCCCGCGACAAAAAAACAGATCGTGTACTTCGTCTGAAGCCCCACGCCAATCGCCCCGCCAATCGCCATCCACCATCGCGGGTCCTCACTCTTCAGCAACCGGATCACAAAGTAAGCAATCAACACCCACCACAAATAATCAAACGTCGAATACTGAAACTCCGTCGCCTCAAACACCGGCAACCCCGAAGTCGCCACCGCCAGCGCCGCCGTCACCTGCGCCAGCCGTCCGCCGCCAAGTTCCCGCGCCATCAGCCCCGTCACCACAATCGCCACCGCCTGCGCGATCACGGAAAACAATCGCAACCCCACCATCGAAACCCCAAAAATCTGCAGCGCAATCCGCTCCACAAACGGCGTGAATGGCGGATACGCAACAAACCCCCAGTCCAGATGCCGCGCGTCACTCAAAAACTGCAACTCGTCACGATGAAATCCATAACGATTGTTAGTCAGCAGATGAATCACCGCCACCACCACTCCGATCCCCACCAGCGACCACGTGTCGGCCCTCAAACCGCGCTCGCGTTGCACCGGACCCGCTGCCGAAACAATCCCTTCCATCCGCGTCTCCACTGATTTGTCGTTGTTCAGCAACTCTACGCACCACACTACACGCAAGTTCCGGCCTCATCGAAGACCGCAACGACCCTCCGCAACCTCCCAGCAGCCCCCAAACTGGTATGACCACCTCTTGACCTCCCTCGCGCCAAGATGTATCAAGGCAGCACAATGCGAACCCTCCCACTGTTGTCCGCCACCTGCCTCCTCGCCGCAGCCCTCCTCTTTGCACAATCGCCCGCACCCGCCGCTCCGCAAACCAGGCCCGACCCCAACAGCCTCTCCAACATCGGCCGCACCCAGCTCACCAACTACCTCGACGACATCGCCGCCAAAGAAACCGCCGCCCGCCGCGCCACCATCGCCACCATCACCACCCGCGCCCAGGCCGAAGCCCGTCAGCGAGAAGTCCGCAAAAAGATCGTCAGCCTCATCGGCGGCCTCCCCGAAAAAACTCCTCTCAACGCGAAGGTCCTCGGCAGCACCCAGGCGGATGGCTTCCGCATCGAAAAAATCGTATACGAATCCCAACCCAACTTCCCCGTCACCGCACTCCTCTACCTCCCCGACGCCAAACCCGGCACACCGCAGCAAAAACTCCCTGCCATCGTCGTATCACCGGGCCACGGCTTCAGCGGCAAAGCTTCCGACTACACCTTCGCCAGCACCTTCGCCCGCAACGGCTTCGCCGTCCTCTCCTACGACCCCATCGGTCAGGGCGAGCGTCTCCAATACCCCGACCCCTCCGACCCCTCCAAAACCCTCCTCAAAGCCGCCACCGGCGAGCACGGCGAAGCCGGCCTCCAACCAACCCTCATCGGCGACGCTCCCTCTCGCATTGTCGTCTGGGACAGCATCCGCGCCGTCGACTACCTCATCTCGCGCCCCGAAATAGACTCCAACCGCATCGGAGCGTTCGGCTGCTCCGGCGGTGGCACCATGACCGCCCTCCTAGGTGCACTCGATCCCCGCGTCCACGCCACAGCCGTAGCCTGCTACCTCACCAGCTTCGACACCCTACTCCCATCCCTCGGCCCGCAGGACGCCGAACAATCCATCCCCAACTTCATCGCATCCGGTCTCGACTTTCCCGACTGGGTCGAGGTCGCCGCCCCCCGCCCCTACGCCATCATCTCTACCGCGCAGGACATGTTCCCCTACGCCGGTGCCCTCGCCACCACCACCGAAACCCGCCGCTTCTACGCCCTCTTCGACCCCGCATCAGCCGGTACACCAACCAGCAACCCAACCCCCGGCATCCCCACCGGCCCCACCCTCAACCCCGACACATCGAACGCTATTCCCGCTTCCGCCGCCTTGCAATGGATCACCGGCATCGGCCGCCACGGCAACCTCGGCCCCATCTCCGGCCAAATCGTCTCCTTCTTCCTCGCCCATCTCGCTCACTCCGATGCCGCCCCCATCCTGCCTCCACCTACAACTCCCGGCTCCAGCCCCTTCGCTTTACCCGCAAGCCTCCCTAAAGACGCCCTCCAGGTCACTCCCACCGGACAAGTTTCCACCAGCTACCCCAGTAGCGAGACCGTTCACACCCTCACCCTCAAACGCTACGCGACTCTGCCCAAGCCCAAACCGCTAACCGAGCCGCAACTCCAGCGGACCATCCGCGAAGTCACCCACGCGACCGTCAAACCCAGCGACCCCGCACCCATCAACACGCAATCGCCACCTCTCGTATCTCCACCCGAGGGAGATGTTCACGTCCGCCACCGCTTCACCCTCGCCACCGCACCCGGCATCAAAATCCAGGCTGAGTTCTACCGCCCGGCCGACGGCAAGCATCCAGTGCTTCTCGTCCTGAAGGACAGCCTCGACCCCGCCCTCGAGCCATCGCGCGTCGAAGAGATCAAAAAATTCCGCGCTCTCGCCGACGCCGGCACCGCAGTCCTCGTCATCGCCCCACGCCCCAGCCCGCCCGGCACCGAAGAGACCAAAGCCTCCATCCTCGGCCCCTTCTACCTCACCGAACTCCGTGCCGAACTCGTCGGCAAAACTCTTCTCGGCCTCCGCGTCGACGACGTCATCGCGGCCGTCAGCTTCACCTCCGGCGGCACCACAGTCGACCCCAACCAGATCAGCGCTCAGGCCTCCGGCCATCTCGGCCTCGTCCTCCTCCACGCCGCCGCGCTCGACCCCCGCCTCAAACACATCACAGTCGACCACACCTTGGAAAGCTACAAAAGCCTCCTCGAAGCCCCCATGCCCATCGACGCACCCGAGGACAGCCTCCCCGGCGTCCTCCTCCACTACGACATCCCCGACCTGATCAAGCAACTCGGCCCTCGCGTAACCTTCACCAACCCGCTTCCTGGCACCGCGGACCCTCGAACGTTAACCACCGCATCACCCTGACGCAGAGCCGTGGTCTCGCGCCTTCCTCTCTGCTGCTATCTTTTCTTAATAAAAAGGGCCTCTCAGCAAATCCTGCGCGCGTCGCCACGAAGACCGCCCAGCCTCGAACGCATTCTTGAAGAGGAGCCTCGATGGCGATCTCCCCCGAACAAGCAAGAGACCAGAAACGTTTCGAACAGCCTCCCTGGGACTACTGCCGTCGTCTCGCAGAAGAGATGAAGGCGTTTCCAAGAAAACACAGGCTCGCTGAATTTCGCGCCGAAGTCGTCGTTGAGCAGACCCAGGTGCTGAGCGCCGCTCTCGAAGATTCATGGATCAAGTCGTTTCATCATGGCGATCAACCAAAACGGATTGATGCTTCGGAGGTGGAGGAGATTGCCAGGAAGCTTCACGCTGAACCGCGCGTGCAAGCCAGCATTGCCACCTTGGTTGAGTACCCGCCAGCAAAATGGCTCCTCGAGCAGGAACTGATCGCGCGAGGAAAATGGCAGCCCGATCACCCATCGGAAGATGTCTACTTCCTGGCCGAGAGCCTCAACCTCAAAGGCATCTGCTTCTCCGGCGGAGGTATTCGCAGTGCCACGTTCAATCTCGGCGTGCTCCAGGGCCTCGCCGCGCTCGACAAACTCGGCTCCTTCGACTACCTCTCCACTGTCTCCGGCGGCGGATACATCCATCAGTTCCTCGCCTCGTGGATCTCCCGCGACAGGCTCGACAAAGTCGAGCGTTTGATTCAGCCTCTGCCCAGTAAACACGCGGAGCGCACCCTGTGGCCGGAGCCGCTGCGCTGGTTGCGCCGCTATTCCAATTACCTCACCCCGCGCGTCGGTCTCTTCACCGCCGACACCTGGGTCGCCTTCGCCATCTGGATTCGCAATACCTTCCTTAACCAGATCGTGCTCGTCGCCACGATTCTGTTCATTCTGGTGCTGCCTCACTGGCGGATGAACCACGCCGGGCCAACCGCGTCCGAGCTGATCCTTCACGGCGGGGATGCAGCCATCGTTATCATCGTCTGCTTCGCAATATCATCGTTTTTCATCTGGTCGCAGATCGGTCCCGTCCCCTCCCCGCAGGACGGAAAAAAGATACACAGAGGTCTAAAGCAGGGAGCGGTATTAGGCCTTGTGCTTCTTCCCCTCGTCATCGCCTCTTTCATCGTGTCGCCCTATCTGTTTCGTTCCGCCTTTTGGCGCGGCGACTCCGTGAAGTTGGCCGACAATTCGGTTCCCTGTCCCGAGAAGTCTCTCAAACTTCCACCGCTCGGCAGCAGCCCGGCCGCGCCCAGCTCGATCGAATACATACGTCAGCTTCACGCGCTCGCGCAGTCCTGTGTGGTTGTGCCGCCGGAAGGTGGACCCAACACGCGCCCCGTGGAAACCACATCCGAAGGGACGTGGATCCTCCGCACGAACGGCATCAACGATTTCCGTCAATGGTGGTCTGCCTACTCCTTCCACTGGTGGTCGCCGGTAGAACGGTTCAACGAAGAACCTTCCACCTCCTGGGTCTTCGTCGCTCTTCTCTCCGGTATCGGGCTGCTCATCCTCGCCGCAGGACGGGCAATGCCTCGTGACTGGAGAGCCTTCATTCTTCTCATTGCCGTCCCCGGTGCCATGGGAGCAGGCTATGTCTTCGTCGGTCTCGCGCGGTTGTTCGTCTTCGCCTCCTCTTTCTTTCTTCCCGTCGACGAGATCACACGGTTCAACATCGCCTTTCTGCCCCCGATCGCACTGGCCATCATCTTCGTCTCGCTTGAGATCGGCGGCGGACTCGTCGGAAACCTCGTTGACGGCTCTGTGCGCGAGTGGTTTGCCCGCCTTCGCGCATGGAGCTTCCTCTTCGGCATCACCTGGTGCGGCGTCGTAGGCGCTTCACTGCTCGGGCCGCGCATCGCTCACGACGTCTTCAACATGGCCTACCTTGGCAAGCCCCTAGTCCTCGGTTGGATGGGCACTACGCTTGTCAGCGTTCTTGCAGGAAAGAGCTCCTTCACCAGCGGAACATCGGCCGACAAAAACTCAGCTCTCTCCCGTGGGCTCAACGCCCTCGCACTCATCGGGCCGCCAATCTTCATCGTCGGTCTCACCCTCATACTGTCCTTCGTTGTCGAAAAGGCGTTGTCAGCACTTGAAACCTCCCTCGGCCAGTCATCGAAGCTGCACATAGAGTTTTTCTTGCTGTTGCTGATCCTTGCCCTCACTGCCGCACTCTTCGGATGGCGAATCGATATCAACGAGTTCTCCCTCCACGCCTTCTATCGCGACCGTCTCGCTCGCTGCTACTCGGGAGCCAGCAACCCCGACCGCCGCCCCAACCACTTCACTGGTTTTTCTGCCGCCGACAAAAGTATCCGGCTCATCGATCTGCTTCCAGCGGCCTTTAGCAAAGCCCCTGCGGATCTTCTTCCCTACGACGGCGCTATCACACCGAAGCTCCCCACCTACCAGGGTCCATTTCCAATCTTCAACACCACCCTCAACCTTTCCTTTGGTGAAGACCTCGCCTACCAGGAGCGCAAAGGCACATCCTTCGTCTTCACTCCCCTCTACTGCGGTTACGACGTCGGCTGGACCGACGCAGACGGCAAACGGGTCCAGTTCAACGGCTACACTCCCACGCTCAACTACGCCTACTACGATGGTGGCCCGCGCATGGCCACCGCGGTCGCAGCATCAGGAGCCGCCGTCAGTCCCAACTGGGGCTATCACTCCAGTCCCACCATGGCTTTCCTCCTCACGATCTTCAACGTCCGCCTCGGTCTCTGGATTCGCAACCCCCGCCGGCAAAGCTTTCTTCTGCCGCGCCTCAACGGCAATCCCTCCTCGCCCGCCTTTGGCCTCTTCTATCTCCTCGCCGAACTCTTCGGCATGGTCAACGACGAGGCTGCCTTCGTCTACCTCACCGACGGCGGCCACTTCGAGAACATGGGCCTCTACGAACTCGTCCGCCGCCACTGCATGACCATCGTCATCTGCGATGCCGAGCAGGACGGCGATCTCAACTTCGAAGGCATCGGCATGGCCATCCGCAAATGCCGCATCGACTGCGGCGCCGAGATCAAACTCGACCTCTCAAAGCTCGAACCCACCGGTACTCCGCCCGTCAGCCCCTGCCACAGCGTCATGGGAACCATTCACTACCCCAGCGGAGCCACTGGTCAGGTCCTCTACATCAAAACGGCCTTCACCAACGGCCTCCCCGCCGACCTCATCAACTACCACAAACAGCACCACGCCTTCCCCAACGACACCACTACCGACCAGTGGTTCACCGAGTCGCAGTTTGAAAGCTATCGCCGCCTCGGAGAAGCAAGCGTATGCAGCTATCCCGCCGACCAGTGGCTCAAAACCAACCTGCCCTAGCCCCCTTCGAGGCACAAAGTACAGTATTTTTTTCCCGGGCTGCTTTACCCGTTTTTGCTGGGGGTTTTGGCAAAAACGGTGTGCAGAACCTGGTTTTTCGCTGGTGAATGTGTGGTGGATCGCTGGTGAAACGCCGGTAAGTTGACGGTCATTTTTCCGACTCGAAAAACACGCCACTTTTTCCAAATTTATTTTTGAGCGATTCCCATTTTGGGAATTCGGTTCGCGCCCGTATTTCTGAAGCTCAGGGCATTAGGACTAGTTCGCAGACACCCGAGTGGCAGTTCAGCATCCCCATCCGCACCAGGTTCGCGTCGGAGCCCGCCGGAGAGAACCCGACAAGTTTCGCCTCTTTCACCCTCTCCTCGCCGCCAGGCAATTCCTTGTCTCCGCTCTTCTTTGCCTGCACGACCTTGTTTCCGCTCAAGAGGAGTTTGTACTCTGCGACTCCGTTCAATCCATTCGCAGGCCCCAATGGAATCTTTCGATCTTCCTGGAGCTTTTTGTTTGCATCCGTCATGGACGACTTCGCTCCTGTTTTCTGCAGCGCTTCGGCCAGTGCCTGCAGCTTTTTCTGCTCAGCTCCTGGACGCGACGCAGCGATTCCCAACCGGTAAGTCGTCAGCGCCTCATTCTTTTTTCCTCTCGATGCCTCCAACTTTCCTGCGTGCTCGGCGACGGTATCCGATTGAGCGTTGACCCACGCCGCCTTCAGAAAACCTTCTGCCTCATCCACCTTGCCTTCGCGATAAAGAATCCAACCGAGCGTGTCCCACACGGCAACGAGCTGTCTGGTCTTGGCAGCAAGCGTCGGCGAACTCTCGTCAAGCGTCCATGTCTTGCTCTCCGTAGTCATCATCTCCACGGACTTTCTGGACACTGCCTCGGCTTCCGACAATTCCTGCCCCGCGTCCGCCAATTCATAGGCGGCGTTGTTCATCATCATGGGATCCTGAGTACCCTTCATGACGGCCAGTAGAGTGTCGTGTCCCTTTTCCTTCTTCCCGGACCTCAGCTGCGCCTGGCCCAAAAGCAATTGAAATTTCTCGTCATCTTTCTTGTCCTGGGGTAATCGCGCAACCGCAGTCTCGGCCGCGGGTAGCGCCCCTGCCGCATCATCGTCAGTCAGCAAAAGTCCCGCGAGCATTGCACACGGAGCCGGATCGCGACTGTCCGCAGCAGCCCACTCCTTCAGGGTCTCCTTCATCTCGCTTTTCCGTTGCTGTGCGGCCTCGGCCATCACAAGGTCCTTGTAGACCGCAATGCGCTCAGGATAGCTGGCCAGCTCCTTGCGATAGTCCTCGATTGCCGAGTTCATTCCGCCGAGCTGGTAATAGTAGTAACCGTACGTGAACCACAGATACGGCTGGTCCGGATTCAATTCCTTCGCCTGATCAAGTTTTGTCTTTGCGTCTCCGATATCCCGCCGCTCGATCGCTTCATAGGCGGCTTGAATCAACTTCGCCGCCTCCGCGTTTTCCGGCTTTCGCGGCGTTGTGCTCACCAGGGCGGCCTTGTTTCCGTCCGTCGCAAGTTGCACCCACCGGTCCTGTGTCAGGTTCCACCTGTCGATCCACTCTTTGTAGCTCTTCCATTCCGTTACGGGCACTTTTTCTTTCAACACCTCAACCCGTCGCTCCGCATACAGTGTCCCCTTCTCAAACCGGTAGCTTTCGTCATAGCTTGCATACGCCGACTTCGTGTGTATCGGGTCCGGCAGTACCGCACTCCAACCATCAGGCAGCTTCATCGCAGAGGTCGACGTGTTGACGCGGGGAACACCGAGATTGATCGACTGTACCGGCGGCTCTTTTTCATCTACCTGAGGAAATTCAACGGGCGCAAGCTGCGCAACAATCTTGAGATTGTCCCAGTCCCCGGCTTTCTCTCGCTTGTAGTCGTAGCTCCATGTCAGCGGAGCGGCCGTCTCCTCCGGCCTGGTTACCTCCGCGTGGCTTGTCTCGCCCTGCCATCCGATGCCCTTAGAAATCTGCTGCACCATCTCGCCGTATTGTCCGGGCGACACCTGCCGAAACGCGGCACGGAGCACCATCTCTCCATCTCCACGCATCGTCCACACCAGGTGCGAGTTCGAGATGCCGTCCTTGTCCAATGTCCCCACCGCCTCCGTCTTCTGGAACGAGGGGAAGGGAAGCGCCGCCGGAGTCGTCTCAACCATGGCTAGGCCGGTGTCCGGGACCACCAGCGCCTTCTTATCGCGAACCACATACAACAGCGCCCGATACGGCGCCACCTCTGCGGTCGTGTCCAGCCATACCTGCTGGCCGTTCACCGATACGGTCGTAATCAAATGATTAAAGGAGCCCGGCGAGGGAACCGCCTCGTTGAATCGCATGCCGGCCCCGATCAGCACCGCGCTCGGATGCAGCCCAAGATCATTCAACATCGCTGCCAGCAACGTGTGTTTGTCTTTGCAATCGCCATACTGGTTCTCCAGTACTTGCGAGGCCTTGTGCGGCTGATACCGCCCCACTCCGAATGCCACGCCGATATAGCGAATCTGAGTGGCTACATACCCGTATACCGCGCGAACCCTCTCTTCCTCGGTCGTCTTGCCGCTGATCAGCTCGGCCACCTTCGCCTTCACAGCAGCATCGGGCAGAACGCGATCGGTCTCCAATGCCTGGTACCACGCGCCCACGGCCTCCCAACTCTTGAACGTAGTCCACGCCACCGACGGCAGCTTCCCCTCCTTCGCATCCAACTCCTGCTCCGCTGTCCAGACCTGCTTCTTCTTCAACTCTTTTTCCGCGTCGGCTTCCTTGCCCACCGTTGGCTTCTTCTGCGAAGAGGTCCATCGAAAAATCCGCTCTCCGCCTTCCATCGTCTCCGCCGCCTTATTCTTCGGACTCCAGACGTTCACGTTGGTGTCCTTCGGAACCCGCAGTTCCATTGACTCCGACAGCACCACACCATCGTCAATGAAATTCTGCTGGCCCCAGAACTGTCCCGGCGTCTCTGCCTTGGTGCGAACTACTTTGGCCTCCCATTCCAGCCTGTCGCCTACTCTCAGGTTTCGCACCGGCACCTGCATCTGCTTAAGATCGCTGTAGAACGGAGCCTCTCGCGTTACCTGGCTCGGCATGTCGATCGCCTCGGTGGCCGGTGTCTCGGTTACGGTGCCATCCGAATGCCGCACGCGCACATAGGCAATTTCGACATGCTCAAATGCACCGGAATACCCGATGTAGACAACCCCATACTGCTTGGCCGCCGCGTCGGACTGAATCCGTATCACAGCAGTCGTGGTCCGGGCCCCGGTGCCATCGGCGAGCATTTTATACACGCTGCCGAAGCGCTCAATAACGGTCGGCTCGGCCGAATAGTCGGTTGCTACGCTTCCTGTAGTTTGGCCCGGCGGAGCGGCGGTGTGCGACTCGGTGATGGGAACCGTGGTGGTTGTGCTTTGGCCCAGGGCATTGAGAAAAAGCAAAGGCAGAAAAAAACAGCTCAGCAATGGAGTTCGCATAATCACTTAGCGGTATAGCAGATTCAAATCCAACCAACTACCAAATTCATCGCTCCTCCCACGAACGTCGTAGTTCGCGGACATCGGCCCGAGCCGTCGCCCCCTGCCTAACGCGCTACCGCAGTTCAATCCCGGGTTGTCATTTGCCGACCCCATTTCCCACATTTCCACCCCCATCCACACCCACTGCACCACTCCTGCACCTTGCCCTTCACCCCCTCCGCGCCTACCCTCAAACGATGCCTTATTACTGACCAGTTAACCCCACCAAATTCGCACCTTTTCGCGAAAATCCACAGCAAAAACCCCTATTTTTCGCACCTTCGGGCCATTTACCTCGCATTAATACGGGTATTCGCGATAGCAACACAACATGTTGTGCTTTATACTTGACACACCCCATAGGGGGCGTTACTTTCACGACTGCAACACCGCAGACCATTCCGTTCTTTTCGTAATATCGTTCCTCTGCCGCCGACGCCTTTTTCGCCGGGATCAACCACCCAGCGCTCCAAAGGCAAACAAAGCCGCTTCACAAACCGGCCCCAGACTCACTGAACGCCGTGAGCCAAAAGTTATAGATTTTCATCAAATTAGAAGGAGTTTCACCATGGCGACCATCCCCAACCAGACCCAGGGCCAGGCCCACACCGCCGACTTCCAGACCGCCCCGCCCTTCACCTCCCGCGCCCCCGGTCTCTCCTTCGATCGCCACTTCACCCGCCCCGGCATCTCCCCCTACGACGAGATCGTCTGGGAGCTCCGCGACGCCATCATCCAGGACTTCAAGGGCAAGACCATCTTCGAGCAGAAGAACGTCGAGGTCCCCGCCGACTGGTCCATGACCGCCACCAATATCGTGGCCTCGAAATATCTCCACGGCCTCAACGGCACCGACGAGCGCGAATCCGGCGTCCGCGCCCTCATCACCCGCGTCGCCGAGTCCATCCGCGACTGGGGCATCAAGGGCGGCTACTTCGCCAACGCCGAAGCCGCCGACACCTTCTACGCCGAACTCGCCCACCTTCTCCTGAACCAGAAGGTCGCGTTCAACTCGCCTGTCTGGTTCAACGTTGGGTGCGACCGTCTGGAGCCGAACTCCGACGCGCAAAACTGGCACTGGAACCCGCACTCCTGCGCCGTCGAGTTCTCCGTCACCGGCTACAAGCAAGCCCCAGTGCTCCGCCTGCTTCATTAACTCCGTCAATGACTCGCTCGACTCGATCCTCACGCTCGCCAAGACCGAGGGCATGCTCTTCAAGTGGGGCTCGGGCGCCGGCTCGAACCTGAGCAGCATTCGCGGCAGCATGGAGACCCTCTGTGGCGGCGGCACCGCCTCCGGCCCGCTCAGCTTCATGCGCGGCTTCGACGCCTTCGCCGGCGTCATCAAGTCCGGCGGCAAGACCCGTCGCGCCGCCAAGATGGTCATCCTCAACGTCGACCATCCCGACATCGACGACTTCATCCAGTGCAAGGTCAAGGAAGAAGAGAAGGCCTGGCACCTCATGCAGGCCGGCTACGACGGCAGCGGCCCCGACTCCGAAGCCTACAGCTCCATCTTCTTCCAGAACGCCAACAACTCCGTCCGCGTCACCGACGAGTTCATGCGCGCAGTCGAGACCGACGGCACCTTTGTCACGCGCACCGTTAAAGACAAGAAGCCGGTGAAGGAATACCGCGCCCGCGACCTCATGCACACTATCGCCGAAGCCACCTGGCAGTGCGGCGACCCCGGCATGCAGTTCGACACCACCATCAATCGCTGGCACACCAGCAAAAACACCGCGCGGATCAATGCGTCCAATCCGTGCAGTGAATACATGTTCCTCGATGACTCCGCCTGCAACCTTGCATCCTTCAATCTCCTGAAGTTCCTCACTCCGGGAGGCCAGTTCGACATTCCCAGCTACCGTCACGCCATCGGCATCGTCACGACCGCAATGGAGATCATCGTCGACGCCGCCGGCTACCCCACCGAGATGATCGCGAAGAACTCGCACGACTATCGCCCGCTCGGCCTCGGCTACGCAAACCTCGGCGCGCTGCTCATGGCCTTTGGTCTGCCGTATGACTCCGACGCCGGCCGCGACTTCGCCGCCACACTAACCTCGATCCTTTGTGGTGATGCGTATTGGCAGTCCTCCCGCATCGCCGAGTCCTGCCCCGCGCTCGGAGCAGCCACACCGCTCACCCAGCAGGCGCACATCGCCGGCGGCGCGTGCCCCGGCTTCTACGTCAACCGCGAGCCCTTCCTCGACGTAGTCCGCATGCATCGCGCGGAAGTCAACAACATCGGCCGCTCGAAAAATTCATCCGAGCCCTTCGTCGTTCCGCAGCTCGATCAGCTCATCGAAGCCAGCCGCAACGCATGGGACGGCGCGCTCGCCCACGGCGAAAAGCACGGCTACCGCAACTCGCAGGTCACCGTCCTCGCCCCCACCGGCACCATCGGCTTCATGATGGACTGCGACACCACCGGCATCGAGCCCGACCTCGCCCTGGTCAAGTACAAGAAGCTCGTCGGCGGCGGCATGATCAAGATCGTCAACAACACCGTCCCCTCGGCGCTCATCAAGCTCGGCTACAACGAGGCCGAAGTCAACGCCATCGTCAGCTACATCGACGCCACCGGCACCATTGAAGGCGCTCCCGCCATCAAGCCCGAGCACCTCGCCGTCTTTGACTGCAGCTTCAAGCCCTCCAAGGGAACCCGCAGCATCTCCTACATGGGCCACATCAAGATGATGGGGGCGACACAGCCGTTTCTTTCGGGAGCGATCTCCAAGACCGTCAACCTCCCGCAGGACTGCTCCGTCGACGACATCGCCGAGGCCTACATGGAGAGCTGGCGTCAGGGCCTCAAGGCCGTCGCCATCTACCGCGACAACTCCAAGGGCACCCAGCCCCTCAACGTCACCGCGCAGACGGATGCCGACAAGAAGGGAACTCGCAGCACTGCAGCCATAGCCCCCGCAGCCGCCGGCTCCATCGAGATCGAAGAAGCCGTTATCGCCGCCAAGGCTGCCGCCGCGCAGCTGTCGAAGCCGCCAACAACCGCATCACCGCCCTCGAACTGCAGCTTCGCCAGATCGCCGAAGCCGCCATGAAGAACTCTGACTCCGCCGACGCCCAGGCCCCGCCTCGCGCCGTCCGTCACCGTCTGCCGGCAGAGAGAGCCAGCGTGACGCACAAATTTGGTTTGGCAGGTCATGAAGGCTACATCACCGTCGGCCTCTACCCCAACGGGCAACCCGGCGAAATCTTCATCAGGATGGCGAAGGAAGGCTCCACCGTCTCCGGCCTCATGGACTCCTTCGCGACCGCCGTCTCCCTCGCTCTCCAGCACGGCGTCCCCCTGCGCGTCCTCTGCGAGAAGTTCGCCCACACCCGCTTCGAGCCCTCCGGCTGGACCGGCAACGAGCAGATCGGCTACGCCAAGTCGATCATGGACTACATCTTCCGCTGGATCCAGATCCGCTTCCTCTCCGGCCACCAGCTCGACCTCTTCGCCGGCCTCGGCGCCCAGTCGCAGGGACAGATCTCCGTCCCCATCGAAGGCACCGTCACCGATCCTTCTTCTGCGGTCATCCTGAGCGCAGCGGTACAGCGAAGGACCCCCGCATCTCGCCTTCCTCCGACGAGCCACACGGATATCTGGCAGAGCGACTACCACACCACCACCCCACCCCAGCAGGGAATCGCCCCCGACCTGAGCGCCCGCAGCGGTCTCGACGCCGCCGTCTCGTCCTTCGAAGACAGAGGCGTCTACCACGTCGCCGACGCCATGAAGGACATCGTCGACATGCGCGACTCTCCCTCCTGCGCCACCTGCGGAGCCATCATGACCCGCAGCGGCTCCTGCTACCGATGCATGAGTTGCGGAAGCACAAGCGGCTGCAGCTAAGAAGTAATTGACTGTCGAATAGTCATCATCAGCGGCGGCGGCGGTGTTGTAGAGCGGAAAGGACATTTACACCGACTAATTTCGTGGAAAGAACTGTTCATCCTAATGCAGAGCTTACGGATCACACTCTACGAAGTATTCGGCTATTTCGCCCCGGGCCTCATTGGTATTGCAGCTCTCACGATTAGTGTCTGGTCGATCTACCTCCCTGCCATCCCACTTACGGCAGACGCTATCAGGCTCCGCCCGGTATTCTTTTGCCTTCTAGCTTTTGTCGCCTACATCTTCGGTCACTTCCTCCAGGCAGTGGTAATCTTCACGTCCGTGCCGAAAAGCGTAAGAAATTGTGTCGAGATTGCAACGCTCTTCAAACAGCAGCAGTCGAAGCGCTCAAAGCGAAATACCAAATCAACACACCATGTGAAAGTCTTTCCGACGTGACTGCCTTGGCATTCGCGATTATGTCGCAGTCGGGAAAAAGCGACGCATACGAAGTTTTCGTATACCGGGAGGGCTTCTATCGGGCTGGCTACTTAGGCTTCGCGATGCTAGCTCTTTCATTTTTGCTAAGAACGATACATGTGGCTTCAGTCGCAGTCGACGGAACCACGTTCATTTTTCCTCGGAGCCTGCTCTTTATCAGTTTTTTATTCTGTGCCGCATGTTCGGGCTTCTTTTTTCTAAGGTTTCGAAGATTTGGAGAATATCGAGTAAAGCACGTTCTTGGGGTGATTTCTGTATCCCCTGTTCCTAAGCCGAGCGGTACTGATTCACATGAGGATTGACAAATGCCTTGGTACGATTCGTACGACACTTTCATTTGGATTTTTAATGTTGGGCGTGGGTCTGCATCTTTTGTTAGGACCTCGCTCAATCAAGGGATGATCATCGACATTTCTTGTAGTTCGGAATTTAGCACCTCCGACTTTATCCTCGACAACCTTCATCAAAAGCTCGGCTTCTATGAGAAAAATAAGATAGCCCAAGCGGTCCTCACGCATCCACATCACGACCATATAAGTGACTGTGGCCCGTTGAGTGAAAATAGTAAGTTGTATCCGACTCTAATAACCTGTCCAAACGATAAAGATGTTAACGATGCCGTGAAATGGGACCGAATTAAAAACCGGGACGGAAACAAGAGCCTGGTGAAATACAAAGCGTTGTACGAGACGCGTTCGCTTCCGCTTCAGACCATTAAACATACTTCCTCCTACACTACCGCCCATGATCTCGAGTATGGGATTTACTATGTCAAGCCATCGTTTTGCGATGATCTGCACAAGAACGATAACGAATACGGAAACAGTTTGAGCATAGTGACTTATCTTCGGTACGGGAAAAATTCAATATTATTCCCGGGGGATATTACTCCTGCGGCAATGGAAAAGGTGCTGAACCAATCAGAAGGAGTGGAGAAGAGATTCACGGTCTTTAGCAAAAAAGCGCAAGAGACTAATCCGAGATGGACGACAGAAACTTTTGATCAGCCGTCATTGAAAAGCCGGTTGAAAGCATACGGACTCTCAATTCTCGTTGCGTCCCACCACGGACTAGAATCCTGCTACTCGCCAGAGCTCTACGCTGCGATCAAAAACGATAAACCAGGGATCGTTGCAATTTCGGAAATGTATGGAGCGGGTGAAGGACAGGGAAAAATCGATGCAAGATATCAAAGCAAAGATGGTTCAATCGGCCAATGGGTAAAGACATCGGGTAAAGACGAGCTTTGTCATTCGATCACTACTAAATCAAACCATATCTTGATTAGATTCAATGGGTCGGGGACTCCGAAAATCTACCGCGAAAGCAAAATTGAAGATCTGATGAAGTGGGCGAACGCATAGTTATATCGGAGAGCGATAAATGATCGACTTCGTGGCTGTAGTTGGCACGGCCCTCTGTGCTTGGTTTGGTTCCTACATGGGCGCGTATATGAAGAGGAAGGGCGAGAACCTTGCGACGCACGAGGATCTGGGCAAGCTCGTCACACAGATGAAAGCCGTTACCGAAGCTACAAAGAATATAGAAGCCACAATTTCAGACAACGTCTGGGATACACAGAAGCAGTGGGAAATGAAGCGAGATGCTCTGTTTGAACTAACCCGTTCATTGGGGGCGATGGATGATGCTTTGTTGGATCTTGCTACTGCATATTCTTGTGCGAGTAATGCTGGCGAGCATAACCAGGAGAGTTGGACCACGACAAAAACGGAGAAACTCGATTCGTGGCGTGTCGCGTCGAACAATTTCGATAGAGCAAGGCTCTTGGCGTTGCTGCTCTGCGGAGATGAAGTCAAGAAACGTATGACTGCTGTGAGCCTCCTGATCAGGACAGTGGCAAGAAAAATTTTCAATGGAGAACCGCAAGCTTATTTGGAATCGACGAAGGAAATCGGTACAAATCTTGCTGGCCTGTTCTCTGCAATTCGTAAAGAGCTAAACATTACAGATACTGGTGGGCACGTGGCCCAGTTCTAAACCCCAGTGGCGGGGTGGCCCAGATCTAAATTGGGTGCCCCATCTTCGCGCAGTCTCATCGCGCTAAGGTGGGTATTCGAACGCAGCTCTTAGCTCAAGGTGCCACGCGTTTGATCGAACTCGGACCACTTGAGCTCGCTACATCAGACACAAATGTGCCTACCCATGAGCCATCCATCTTTCGTCGCCAATGAAATGCTCCGGTGCTAGGACGGAGAGTTCCATGCTCCTGAAACGTTGCGTCGATCGACGTGAAACCCACAGAGCCTGAGATATCGATATGTGTCCTCGCTTTTGTGGGCAATGAAACCCCGCTTTCTGTCATCTTCTCTCCCGATCCAGTGAGACTGCTGCCGCTTTGCGTGAGGAAGATGTCATAAGTCGCCTTCACACCTTTGTACGGGAGATGAGTGGTCACTTCAGTTTGGTCTTCGAGGGTCCAGTGACCTGCCACTCTTGGATGTAATCCCCCGGCGAACCATGCGAAGAGGCCAATCACTCCACCAATAAGGGAAACTACAGCACCTATCTTTGTGATCATCTCGATCAAAGAGTTTTTATCTTTTCGCGCTTCAACAACAGTTTCCGACTGGTTTGTCATGGCTGATGCACCTCCAGAAGAACTCACCTCGGGGTGTGGCCTAATAGCTGAGCAACATGAAGAGACTAAAGGTAAGTTGCCGATTGCTCGATAGTGTCGCAACCGCGAACTCCGTTTCATCTTTCTTAAATCTTTTCGGGCGGGGCGGGTGGCCCAGGTCTAAGATTTGGGGTACCCGGTCTTCGCGCAGTCTCATCGTACTCAGGTAGGCCTTCGAGCGAAGCTCGAACCGTCTTGCTCCAATTGAGAGCGAGCGGCTGAACCCCTCAGCAATCCGAAAGTCCCCCTCCACACCCGAACCAAGCGCAGCCCCCGCCTTCTTATACTCCGCACTCTCATACGCCGCCAAAGCGATCTCGTAGCCATCGAACTCGACCACGACCACCATCTGCTTCAGTTCCGCCTCGCGAGTCGTAACCACGCTCTTCGGCCCCACTAACAGCCGGGCCCCAGACAACCCCACCACCGCCACAGCCGGCGCCACGTAGTTGTTCATCGTCGCCTCGTCACTAATCGTCCGGTAGGCAATCACCCATTAACCCTTCTTCATATCGACCCCATCTCGAATGCCTTCAACCGTAGAACGGTGGATGCGCCAACGCTTACGGAAGAAATGCCCTGCCTCAGCGAACCCGTTACCCAGTACTGCGAAATCATTGCACCGCCAAGCAGCCCCTATCCTCGCAAATCGCATCGTATCAAGACATGCGACGTGGTGCCTCTGATCTCTGTGGCACTGAAACTATGGGAGAACCAATAACTTCGAAGGACGGGCTTTTGAGAAACGATACATTTCCGAAAAATCTCATCCTTGATATGACCACAAGGGATCGCATCCAACGCCAGATCGATCTCGGCCACCAAAAGGACCCCGCCGCCGTCATCGCCTATGCGATGTTGCTTCTCGATATCGAAGAAGACTGGCTCGGCCTACCCCGAACCCCAGCCCCTGAAGCGCGGGTGCTGCACCATTAGGCGGCACCGTTTCGCCAGCCCTGAACAATGCGACTAAATCAGGACGGGTGGCCCAAATCTAAACTTTGGGTGCCCGATCCTCGCGCAGTCTCATCGCGTTAAGGTGGGCATTCGCGCTACACGCGAAACCTTCCAATCTCGCCAACTCCAACTTGACACCTCCCCCGGACGGGCGCATCCTGAACCCACAAAAGCAAACGAAGGGAATCCCACGATGCGCAAAGCTCTCTTCACCCTCGCCCTCCTTGCCTCTCCCTTCACCCTCCCCCTGGCCGCCCACGCCGACACCATCGACGACTTCGTCCTCACGGGCGACGGAAACATCATCACCTTCTCAGCTCCCGCCATATACAGTGCTCCCAACCCATCGCACATGGTTACTGCCACTCTGCCAGATATTGCCTCATCGGTGAATGGTGTCGGCGGCTACTCGTTATTCATTTCGTTCTGGCTCCCGTCCTGGCCATTTAGAAGCGGTCTCGATTTCGAAATTACCCCTTCGCTCTCAACCGGCGTCCCCGGCGTCTTCTCCGAATACGAACTCACCGGACCGGATCTGATCGAGCTCCTTCCCGGAACGACTCCCACCTTCACGGTCGCCGAATTCCTTCCCGGAACATACTCGTTGTCCACCTTCTTCGTAATTCCTCATAACACGGTGGGTGGCATCCCGTTCACCCTCACGATCACGCCCGAAACCGCCTCCACCCCCGAGCCCTCCACGCTGCTCCTCTTCGCAACAGGAATGATGGGCATCGTCGGCGCTATCGGCCGTCGGGTGGCCAACGTCTAAAACCTGGGTGCCCCATCTTCGCGCAGTCTCATCGCGCTAAGGTCGGCTACCGATGCGTGAGTTGCGGAAGCGGCTGCAGCTAGGGGTTTTCCTAGTAGACGTCCCGGGAAGGTGCTGCCTAACATTACATCCGCGGAAGTACGTCTCTGCCATTCCAGAAAGCCGGGATCGTAGCTTCGAACGTTCGAAGCCGATCTGGCGGGGCCGCATTCCCTCCGTACGAAGATCGTGGGAGTTGCCTATGTACTCGAACGGCGCAGTGTCCCGATCAGTGTGGGCGATTCTCTGCATTCTTGCTCTCCTGCCCGGTGATACCCTCGCATATCCGTCGCCAACTCCGCAGGCGCCTGCATCCGCGCCGCCAGCACAGGCGCAAAAGATCTCGCCCGAGCAACTCGATTCCCTTGTAGCGCCCATTGCTCTGTATCCAGACCCTCTGCTCGCCCAAACCCTCGCAGCATCCACCTATCCCCTCGAGATCATTCAGCTCCAGCAGTGGCTGGAGAAGAACAAGACTCTGAAGGATAAGGCGCTGGCAGATGCTGTAGCGAAAGAACCCTGGGACCCAAGCGTCCAGTCGATGGCCGCCTTGCCCGAAGTGGTCAACCGCCTGGCGAACGACATTCAATGGACCACGGATTTAGGCAACGCGTTCCTTGCGCAGCAGAGCGATGTCATGGACGCCGTTCAGCGGATGCGCAAGAAGGCCCAGGACAAAGGCAACTTGAAATCGACCGAGCAGCAAAAGGTGGAAACCCAGGTCATCGAAAACAAGAGTGTCATCGTCGTCCAACAGGCCAATCCGCAAGTGGTGTACGTGCCCACCTACGATCCTGTGGTTATTTACGGCGCGCCAATCTATCCTTACCCGCCCATCTACTATCCGCCTGCATGGTACTACCCGACCGGATTGGCGATTTCCTTCGGCGTCGGCGTCGCGATGGGGGCGTTCTGGAGCGGCGGTTGGTGCTGTGGAGCGGGTTGGGGAGGCAACGACATCACCATCAACCGCAACAATAACTTCAATCGCAATTCGAACATAAGTGGCGGCAATCGCGCCTCACAGCTTCCGTCCGGTGGCGGCGGCAACCTGGGCGATCGGGGCAACGCAGGCGGCGGGGCAACCTGGGCGATCGGGGGAACGCAGGCAATCGCCCCTCGCAACTACCCTCGGGCGGAGCCGGCGATCGGGGCAGCGCAGGTAACCGCCCCTCGCAACTACCCGCAAACGGAGGCGGCGATCGATGGCAGCACAACCCTCAACATCGCGGAGGCGCACCGTACAAGGACCGCGCAACCGCGGACCGGTTTGGAGGCACCACGCGCGGTGATTCGCTTGCCAACCGTCAGTCAAGCGCTCGTCAACAGGTCTCCCGCCAGGGCGGCAATCTTGCCAGCAACCCGGGAGGCGGAGCCGGATTAGGCAACAGATCCGGCGGCGCTGGACCTGGCAATAGTGCAGGAGGAGGCGGTCTCGGCAACAGGTCCGGTGCAGGAGGGGCCGATCGCATCGGAAGCCAGGATCTCTCGCGAAGCGGTGGTGGAAGCAGGGATGCCTTTAGCGGAGGTTCCCGAGGATACGACGGATCGAGCGCGCGCAACAACAGCAGTCGTGGTGCCTCCAGCATGTCGTCCCGCGGAGGTGGAGGTGGCTTCAGTCGCGGCGGCGGCGGCGGAGGCAGAGGTGGAAGAGGCAGGTGAGCGGCGTATGTCGCTGGGAAGCGTTCACGGGAGCACTGCAATGGATACGAGTATGACCCCTCCGAATCGAACTCGCTTTGTGGATGCTTTGATTATTGGCGCAGCGGCGTGTGCGTGTCTGTGTGTGGCGGGTCTCGTCTTAGCGCAGCAATCTCCGCCGGCAAAAGTTTCCGCGGCTGCCGTTCCACCGGCTTCGGCGGTCAAGAGCTTCGCAAGTCCACAGCAGGCTGCGGATTTCCTGATCGACGCGGCGGAAAAGTTTGACGTTGCTGCACTCATTGAGATTTTCGGTCCTGGCGGCGACGACATCGTGTTCAGCGGCGAATTCGCGCAGGATAGAAAGTACGCCGCTGATTTCGTTGTCGAAGCTCGCGAAAAGAAAAGCGTCTCCGTGGACTCAAAAACCGGAAACCGCGCATTCCTTCTCGTAGGCAACGAAGATTGGCCCTTCCCTGTGCCGATTGTGAAAAGCGGCGACAAGTGGTCGTTCGACGCCAAAGCCGGTCGGCAGGAACTCCTCTATCGCCGCATCGGTGCCAATGAGCTGGACGCCATTGCGATCTGTCACGGCTACGTGGAAGCTCAATACGATTACGCATTCCGGAAGCGTCAAGGTTACGACGTGAACCAATATGCCCAGCGCATCATCAGCACCCCAGGCACTCAGGACGGCTTAGCCTGGCAAAACTCTGACGGCACATGGGAAGGTCCCATAGGCGAAAAGATTGCCCATGCGATTGAACAGGGCTACAGCCTCGGCGCGGATCCGTACCACGGCTATTTCTTCAAAATTCTGAAGGGGCAGGGTCCCGCTGCGCCGCTCGGCGAAATGGACTACGTGGTGAAGGGCGCCATGATCGGAGGCTTTGCCCTTGCAGCGGTGCCGGCCGAGTACGCCGTCACCGGTGTGAGAAGCTACATCGTCAGCCAGGACGGCGTTGTCTACGAGAAGGATCTTGGGCCGAAGAGCATCAACGAGTTCAGGAAGATGGAGCGCTTCAACCCCGACAAATCATGGGCTCCCGTGCAGGAAGCAGAACAAAGCAGCGCAGACTAGGCGGGTCGAACCGCCTTCGCTCCAGTTGAGAGTGAGCGGCTAGACATTTCTCCTGTGGGTGTATAGGAGGGTCCATGCTCTCATGGCCGTTTTCTCTCAAGGAAAACGGCGCTGCGACGATACTTCCACTTCACATCAACAGGAGAAATGCTCTAAGCCCCCTCAGCAATCCGAAAGTCCCTCTCCACACCCGAACCAAGCGCAGCCAGCGCCTTCTTATAATCCGCACTCTCTACGCCGGTAAGCGTCCGCTAAGCCCGCCAGGCACCGTGTTGACACCATGGGCGAGTGCGATACCAGCTTCATGTAATTGGCGCAGTTGCGCGCCGTGTCTACTATCAAGTCAAGCCAGAGACGATGACCCAGGTTCATCAAGTTGCGATCGTCACTCCTTTGACCGTCGGTGCTGGCGCGGTTCTTTGTACCATCTTCATCCACGCTCTGGCTTTGGGCGCGACAGTGAACTTCTTTCGTCGTGAGACAAGACTCGGCCGTGCCGGCATGAGGTACTTAATCGATCTCGCGATCGTTGTACTGGTCATGTCATTCGCATTCGTGGCACACCTGATTTCAGTCGGCGTGTGGGCGTGGTTATTCATGCTTTGCGGACAATTTCAAGAGTTTGGTGCCGCCTATTATCACTCGGCGGTGAACTATTCAACACTCGGCTATGGTGATGTGATCATGTCGCCTTCATGGAAGTTGCTGGGACCACTTGAGGCAGCAGATGGATCACTGATGTTCGGGTTATCGACCGCGATGATTTTTGCCGTTATTCTGCGTTTGATTCAGACTCGATTTGCGGATCTCAGAGATTCAGTAATCGTTGGCGTAGGTGGAAGTTCTAAACCCCCTCAGCAATCCGAAGGTCCCTCTCCACGCCCGAACCAAGCGCAGCCACCGCCTTCTTATAATCCGCACTCTCATACGCCGCCAAAGCGATCTCGTAGCTGCCGAACTTAACCACGACCGTCATCTGCTGCAACCCAGCTTCGCGAGCCGTAACCACGCTCCTCGGCGATAGCAACGTGCGCGCCCCAAACTGTCCCAGCGCCGCTAGAAGCGGGGGAGCATAGTTGTACATCGTCAAGCTGCTTCGTCGATCCATCACCTCAGTAACTTGCCGGCGAGCCAGTAATCGACACTGAACTTTCCCGGACCAGAGCAGATCAGCCAGACAAAGAAGAGCACGTACAGGACTTCCGGAAGGTAGAGGAAATCGTCGAGCCAGTTAAGAGGCGAAAGTCCTTTAGGCATGGCGGAAAGCTTGGTGGTCAGGATGGCGACAAGCATATCGACCAATAAAGCCACGCAGGCCAGGCTCGAAAGAAACCCCACGATCAGCAAGGATCCGCCAACGAACTCTACACCCGACACGAAATAAGTCATCAGGCGGGGAAACGGGACTTCGGCCTTAACGAGCGTTTCGTACATCGTTTGCGCGCTGCCGGCGACAAATAATTTGTTTGCCCCGGAGATGGCGAAGAACAGCCCGAGCGAAACGCGTACCAGCAGGATGGCATATTGTTCCAAGTCACTGCTACCCAGCAACGCAAACTGGACCAACCGTTTCCAATCCATCCCTTGTCCCTCCATCGGAGGATGTGCTGCAACGATACCCGTATCACTCGTTCCGACTTCGAGATGATGTGTCCATCCGTTCGACCCATTGTGCGCGGAATGCGGGAGCCGCGAATGGATCCGCAAAGTACTGTGTTTCCCGCGCAACCTTGTCGCCCCTGAACTCCATGATGCTCACGGTGTAGGACGGCTTGCTGTCATAGGTCAGGATGAATTCGGTGACCCAAAGATCACTGCTGCCAATGATGCGCCGGATAGAAAACCGCTTGTTGCTCGGCTGATTGGCGCGCTGGTTCTGTATGTTGGATCGACCGCGGGTTCGCTCGCCTGACTGCGGGTATTCCAGCACCGCGTCCTCGTGATAGATGCGGTGCTCCGTTTCAAAATCGTTGGCATCGGACGCCGCCCAATGCTGATCCAGTGCCGCACGGATCTCCTGATCTCGCACTCCAGAAGACTGGTTCTGATTTTGTTGATCGTTCATCTTGAGCCTTCAATTTGACAAGAAGCTAATGCTTTAGCGGAATCGGAGTGTACGACTCGTCAAGGTAGGCATTCGAGCGAAGCTCGAACCGTCTTCGCTCCAGTTGAGAGCGAGTAGCTAAACCCCCTCAGCAATCCGAAGGTCCCTCTCCACACTCGAACCAAGCGCAGCCACCGCTTTCTTATAATCGGCACTCTCATACGCCGCCAAAGCGATCTCGTAGCTATCGAACTCCACAACCACCGTCGCCTGCTGCAACCCAGCCTCGTGAGCCGTAACCACGCTCTTCGGCGACACCAAAGTGCGCGCCCCAAACTGCCCCAACGCCGCCCTAGCCAGCGTCAGATAGTTGTTCATCGTCGCCTCGTCACCGACCGTGCGATACGCCACCACCCAATAACCCTTCTTCATTTCGTTCCCTCTCTCGAATGCATGCAACCCTACCTTCACTGTAGAAGAGCGGCTGTGCGAACGATACCACGACTCATCTTCTCCCGATGCATCTCCCCGCGCAGCTATTACGAAGCCGACCTGAGTCTTTCTCTCTTCCTCTTTATCTCCGTCGCCATCGCGACGTCTGCATCTTGATCGAAGTCGAGTCCAACGACACCGCGTCGAGGTATGACCACGACCGCGAACAACCCGGCCATCGGAGCCATTGATTCCACGCTGCTTGAGCGAGATGGCATCCTCTGTGACAGTTACGCACTCTGAATGAATGCACTGTCCCCGGGTTGCCATTCCCGGAACGTGGGGCACCCGATACAGGGCAGGAGGAGAACGGCAATGCGCGCCTCTACTGCTACGGTGAGACAGATTCTGCTTGGCTGTGTGTTGATGGCGGTGTGTGCTCCCGTATGGGCACGTTTCCAGCCGGCGAGCTGCAAGAACAGTTTCACTGAGCAGCAGGAGATCACCGAAGGTGGCAAGGTGGCGGCGCAGGTGTATCAACAGATGCCGGTACTGCCGGATAGCGCGCCGGTGTCGCAGTACATACGACAGCTCGGGGCGAGGCTGGCGAATTATGCGCCGGGGTACAAGTGGCCGTATAACTTTCACGTCGTGGCGAGTGAGGATATCAATGCGTTCGCACTGCCCGGCGGGTCGATCTTCGTAAATCTCGGAACGATACAGGCGGCTGAGACAGAGGCGCAGTTGGCAGGAGTGATGGCGCATGAGATTTCGCACGTGGTGATGAGGCACTCGACATGCAATATTACAAAGCAGCAGACGTATGGGACGTTTGCCAGCCTCGGGCAGCTTGGGGCGTCCATTCTACTGGGCAATGGCAAGCTGGGATCGGCTGTTGCGCAGGGAATCGGAATCGGCACAGGCCTTGGATTTCTGAGGATGTCGCGTGATTACGAGAAGCAGGCGGACCTGCTCGGTGCGGGGATTCTGTATGACGCCGGATACGATCCACGCGGGCTGCCGCAGTTCTTTGAGACGACTCAGGCGAAATATGGTGCGGGCGGGGCCCAGTTCCTGAGCGACCACCCCAATCCCGGCAACCGCACCGAGTATGTGAATGCGGAGATTGCCACCCTGCCGCCGCGTACGGGCGCGAAGGTAACATCGCCAGAGTTCACGAGGATTCATCAGCTGGCAATGAAGGAAAAAACCTATACAGCAAAGGAAGTGCAGGCTGGAGCGTGGAGACAGACGGGACGCTATGCCGCTGTGGCGGGCGGGCCCGCGCAGGTGATCAGTGCGCCCGCAGTTGTGCAGGAAGGCGCTGCGGTGCGGTTGAGCCGGAGTTCGCTCGGGATCGACGATCGCATGGTGCCTTATCAGGGGCGCAGGTTTTCCATGAGCTATCCGGCGGGTTGGCAAAAGGGTGAGGCGAAGGACAGCAGTGTGGCGTTTGTGCCACCGAACGGTGCGGGAGAGGCAGGCATTTCTTATGGTGTTCTGATCGATACCGTGAGGCCGCAGAATGGCGTTTCGGATGAGGCTTCTTTGGCGCGCGCTACCACGGCGCTGGTCCAACAGCTTACCCGGCAGAATGCCGGGTTGCAGCAGGTAGGTCGGATGACGTCGTTGAATCTCGGGGGACAGGCTGCGAATGCAGTGGAACTGCGGGGGCGGTCTCCTGTGATGGAAGGTGGTTCGGCGCTCGCGGAGCGCGATTGGCTGGTCACGATCGCTCGGCCGGACGGAGATTTGAATTACCTGGTTTTTGTATCTCCGGAGGCTGATTTCGCCATATTGAAGCCGGTCTATTCAGCGATGGCGCAGAGTTTTCGCACACAGTAGTACTCATAATCAGTCGCAAGAGGAGCTCTGATTCTAAACAGAAACTGTGGACGGGCTGGGCCGAAATTCACAAATCCCATCCCCTCACGCCCGATCCGCATCTTCCACCGTAGCGATCCTCGGAAAGAATCCGTCGACCTTCGTCATCTCGAACAGTTGAATCACACGTGGATTCACTCCGGCCAAAAGCAGCCGAACGTCTTTGCCCTGGCACCGAACATAGTGGCTGACGATCAGCCGCAGCCCCGCAGAATCCATATAGGGAACCTGCGTCAGGTCCAAAATATACATTGATCGTGAGCATCGGTGAGATAACGCACAGACAGCAGGGCCCACTTCAGCCCATTGTAATTAGGCAATTTATCCTCAAGGCATATCCAGCGTTTGTAAGATAACGATTCGCGGTAAGGTTCGCCCATCGGGTCTATGAGACGACCGAAAAGGGAAAAATCACCAATGTAAATCGGAGGCAATCCATGCGCAGTTTATTAGTGCCTTTCGCCCTGAATCTCTCGTTCGCTCTCCTGGCTGCTCAATCAGCAACCGCTCAGAAGTTCGCAATCACTGATCTCGGCACCCTGCCCGGAGGAATGGCGAGCGTGGGTTACGGCATCAACTCGTCCGGCCAAGTGACAGGCTATTCGGAGACCAGCGACACTCCTGTACATGCTTTCCTGTATAGCAAAGGCAAGATGTCGGATTTGGGCACATTGCCTGGTGGGGACAAGAGCGTTGGAAATGCCATCAGCGGCGGTGAGAAAAGAGGAAAGAAGGAACGGGGAAGAGAGGACGAGAACGCAGACACAGCCCAGGTCACAGGTTACGCAAACATTGCCGGGGGTGCGAACCATGCTTTCCTGTACAGGAACGGCAAGATGTCCGACCTAGGGGTTCCCTGCCCGCCTTCGTTACCGACGACAACAGCTACAGCGGGGGACTTGGTATCAACGAGTCTGGCCAGGTGGTCGGCTCTTCGGGGAGTTTTTCGCTCGGTGAACATGCTTTCTTGTATAGCGACGGCAAGATGATGGATCTAGGAACGCTGCCCGGGGGGCTTGTTAGCGGAGGATCTGCGATCAATAGTTCCGGCCAGGTGACAGGCGTTTCGGACACCCTCACCACTGGTCCACATGCTTTCTTGTACAGCGACGGCAAGATGTCGGATTTGGGCACCCTGCCCGGCGGAACCTTCAGCGCGGGACTTGGCATCAACGACTCCGGCGAAGTGACAGGCTACTCGGATGCCGCCCAGGTCAATGGCGGCGACACCCATGCCTTCCTGTACAGCAATGGCACGATGCTGGACTTGGGCACGCTGCCCGGGCAATCTTCGAGTATCGGCCGGGGGATTAACCGGTCCGGGCAGGTGGTGGGCTACACAACTTCCGGGCAGAACACAAACTTCCGCCCTTTCCTGTACAGCGATGGCATCATGAAAGACCTCAATGACCTGATCCAGACGAATTCAGGGTGGTCGCTTTGGTACGCTTTCGCGATCAACGATCGCGGACAGATTACTGGGTATGGCAGCCACAACGGAGCAATTCATGCGTTTCTACTCACTCCAGTGTGCTCAGATGGGCACGCTTCGACCGACAGAGAGCATGGCAGAGACGACAGCTGCGACTAGGAAAAGCGGGGCGACGCGCGCGTGGCCCACATGTCGATAGTGCCACCCCAATCTGGGCCGCCCCAGTAACGCACCATTCGTACGATAACTCGAAACTTCCCACGTGTAGGACGAACGAACAGCGCCTTAGCTCTTACCCGAGCCGGCACCCATGCCTTCACGCCCGATCCGCCTCCTCGACCGTACCAATCCTCGGAAGGAATCCGTCCACCTTCGTCATCTCGAGCAGTTGAATCACACGTGCATTCACTCCAGCCAAAACCAGCCGAACGTCTCTGCCCTGGCACCGAACGTAGTGGCTGACGATCAACCCAAGCCCCGCAGAATCGATGTAGGGGACCTCCGTCAGGTCCATGATATGGAGAGCATGCGGGGTGCCCTCCTCGGACTCGAACGTGTTGCGAAGTTCGTTCGGGGAAAGCGCACCGTACATGTCCCGCGCCGTAAACGGCCCCGACAATCGAAAGATGACTGTGCCGGGCGTCTTGCCTTGATTGCGTTCAATCGTGAACTTCGAACTCTTCCAGACCTGAGCGACTGCCATTGGGATCACTCCTTTTCCATATCCAACCGGACGAATGGGCCCAGGTCCTAAAAACTTAAGTGCCCCATTTTCGCACAGTCTCATCGCGCGAATCGGGGTGAGCTTTCGTGGCGTTACGCATAAACCTTACCGATCCCACCCAACTTGACTCCTTCCCCCGAACGGGCGCATGCTTAGCCCACAATTTGAACGGAGGGATCAGCGATGCGCAAAGTTCTCCTCCCCCTCGCCCTTCTTGCTTTAGCCTTCACTCTCCCCCTAACCGCCCACGCCGACACCATCGATCAGTTCACTTTCGACTTCGACACCACTCCCGGATATCTCCCTCTCCACCTCACCGTCAACCTTCCCGCCTCACCCCCGCCGTCCCCTTGGACCAGCCCTGGATTCGGCTGCGATCCTGAGAACTGCTTTGCCGTCGTCGGCGAATCCGACTCCAAGTCCTACATCTTCTTCTTCGAATCAAATTTCGTCAGGTTCGCCCTCTTCAACCCCCCCTTCGAAGGCCCTCCAAGTCAGGTCAAGGCGTACACCCTGGTCTTCCCCTCAGAAGACCTCTTCGCCGGTTCTTTCTCCGACCCAACCTTCCTCATCGGAACCTTTGACGCTACGTACAGGCCGTTCGCCACATCCCCAAGTTTTCCCGGCACCATCACGATCGAACCCATAGACACAACCGTCCCCGAACCCTCCACCCTCGCGATGATGGCGACAGGAATCCTCGGAGCGATCACCACGCTGAGGTCTCGTAAACCGAGAGTGAGTTAAGAGAAGCCTGGGACAAGGCCGGTGGCCGGTCTTCGCTGCTGCCACCCGCTTCCTTTTGTCATCACCACTCCATACAGGTGATGGGTGTCACAGACGGCGCAGGACCTTGTGGCCTAGCTTTGATGAAGCGATGATTCCATCACCCACCGCCAGAGGAGAATCACATGCGCCCGATCGTCCTCCCTCTCGCCCTCCTTGCTTCAGCCTTCACTCTCCCCCTCGCAGCCCACGCCGACGCCATCGACCAGTTCACCTTCAACTTCGACACCCCTCCCGGGTATCTCTCCTTCCACCTCACCATCGATCTACCCGCGTCTCCCCCACCCCCACCATTCCCCTTCGGCACCATCTGCAGCGGTAACTGCTTTGTCGTCTTGGGCGAATCCGGCCCCAGCAGCATCTACATCTTCAATTTCGTCGAGTCCTCACCCGTCTCAACAGGAACAGCAGTCAGCTTCGCTCTCACCAACTCCCTCGGTTATCTACCCGTCGATAGGGCGTACCGCTTTATATTCGCCACAGAAGATCTCTTCACCGGTTCTGTCTCCGACCCAACCTTTATCCCCGGAACCTTTGACGCTATGTACAAGCCGTTCTTCAACTCCCCAAGTTTTCCCGGCACCATCACGATCGAACCCATCGACACAACCGTTCCCGAACCCTCAACCTTTGCGATGCTGGCAACCGGAATTTTCGGAGCGATTACCACACTAAGGTCTCGTAAACCCCGAGTTGGTTAAAAGAACCCTGCAACAGGTGGTCGCCAGTCCGCGCTGCCTCCACTACCGCCTCCGCTCCGCACACCACCGCTCTATCCACGTGATGGATATCACCGACTGCGCGGAGCGTGTGGCTTAGTTTCGATGCGCGTAATGATTCCATCACCGATTAGCCAAAGGAGAACCTATGCGCCGGATCGCCCTCTCCCTCACTCTCCTGACCGCATTATCGTTACCTCTATCAGCATTCGCCGACCAGATGGACGACTTCACCCTGACGGGCCCCGGAATTACGATAACCTGGTCGCTCCCCGCTCATTGGATCTCCCCATTTCCGGATCATCCCCACAACTTCTCATTCATTGAAGACGCCATAGGAACCGTCAACGGCGTCGACGGTTACTCTTTAACCGTCATCTTCTACACAACCAATAGTCTTTTTTCTGGGCTGGACATCTCGTCATCGACGCAAAAGCTGATTCCGTACATTAACGGCAATAGCGGTGCCAGCAATGCGGTAGACGCCATCTTTGAAATAGGTACGTACACCTTAGTTGACTATGGCAGCGTTGGTATTCCAGTGACGGACCGGTACTGGACCTATACCATCGCTCCCCACACTGATCCATCATCAGCGCCCGAACCTGCTTCTCTAGCCCTTTTTGGAACAGGAATGGTCGGTCTCGTTTGCGCCGTCCGCTACCGCACAAGGGCCGTGCATTCGAAACCTGGAAACACATCGCCAAAGTGATTCGCCCTTGACAAACCCGCTCTCAAAAACCAACGGGTAGCGGCCAACCAGCCCTTCTCGATCCCTTGGCAAAAGCCACCGGCCGCCACCGAAAGTCCAAACCTAACCTGCGCCGTTCGAAGACTTTGCGCACTTTTGTTGCCGGAGGCGGGCCACTCGGCTACCACTTCCGTGTCATTGGCTTAGGAGATACCGGCTCCTACCCTCAATACAACAATAGGCGAGGCCCACTCCCATGACTCCCCTCCGCAAAACTGCAGTCGCTTCCATCTTCACGTACGCCACCCTCACATTCGCATCCGATCTGTCCCGCAACCCCAACGTTGTCGTCTGCCAGCCCAACGCCGGATGCATCCACCACACCATCTTCGGCCACGACTACAAGATCCTCAGCACCGATCGCATCTCCGTCATGGTCTTCCTCTCCAGCGAAGGCCGTTACACCCGCGCCGACGTCAGCATCACCAACCTGACCGCCACCCCCATCAATCTCACCCCCGAAGACTTCCACATCCAGGCCCTCGCCTCCAGATCCAAAGTTTTCCTCTACGTCCCACCCTCGCGACTCGAGAACCTTCCGGCCCCCACTCGGGCCACTCAAAACCCCTCCGTCAACACCTTGGCGAATCCAAATTCAGACCCGGAGAACGACGAACCCGAGGCAGCCCGACAAAGAGCAATTCAGGAAGCCATCGAGCTCCAGGCAACGACTCCGCATCTGAAGGCAATCACCATCCCACCCAACCAGGCCGTCCACGGCCGCGTCTACTTCGAGCGCGATCGCCGCGCGACCCCCCAGCAGGTCAACGTCGTCCTGCCCATCGCCGGCACAGTGTTCAAGTTCCCCGACGTCATCAAACCCTGACGCAGAGCACTGGAGCGAAGCCCACAGCTTCGCCGCCGCTTATTTACTGACCACAATCAGAGTCACCCCATGCTTCGGGATCCTCGACGTAAACACCCCCGACCGCCGCCCCAGATCCTCGTGCTTCCACATATCCCGCACATTCGCTCCACTCTTGAATCCGATCTCCCCTAAATCGACAGACACATCCCGCGTGCTCCAGCTCCGATTGAACAGCCCCACAGCAACCCGCCCCCCACTCAGCGGCTTCGTCCACACATCCAGGTCTCCACTCTCGTACAAACGATCCCCCTGCCTCCCCAGCGCATCCTGATCGATCGCAATCGCCTCCTTGTTCATCAGAATATTTTTGTCCGCCTCCGACATCTTCGTCAGATCATTCCCCGCCAACAGCGGCGAAGCCAGCAGCACCCACAAGCTCATATGCGTCTTGTACTCATCCTCCGTCATCTTGCCGTTGCCGACCTCCAGCATGTCCGGATCGTTCCAGTGCCCCGGCCCCGCATACTTCGCCAACCCCGCCTGGCTGAACCCAATCGCAATCATCCGCCCATACGAGTCGTCGATATCGTCCGTCGTCCGCCACATATTCGCACCCAGCCCCGGCCCCCACTTCCACGGCTGGTCCACCCCGTACTGACAAAGGCTGTAAAGAATGGGCCGCCCCGTAGCCTTCAGCGCCTCCCCCATCTTTCGGTAAGCCGCAATCATCAAATCTTTCGCCGCATTCGGATCATTCGGATGCTCCTTCTCCGCCTCATGCATGTTGTCACGGAAGGAGCACAGGTCGTACTTCAAAAAATCTACTCCCCACTCGGCATACATCTTCGCATCCTGCGCCTCATGCCCAAGGCTTCCTTCATAGTGCGCACACGTCTGCGCCCCCGGAGAAGAATAAATTCCAAACTTCAATCCCTTCGAGTGGATGTAATCCCCCAGCGCCTTCATATCCGGAAACCGATCGTTCGCACGCAGCACACCCTGCGCATCTCGTTTTCCCTGCCACGTGTCGTCGACGTTTACATACACATACCCCGCGTCCCGCATCCCTGTACTCACCAGCGAGTCAGCGGCCGACCGTACATCCGCATCCGTCACACGTCCCGCAAAGTGGTTCCAGCTGTTCCACCCCATCGGCGGCGTTGCCGCAACCTTCATCTGGCCAAACAGAGGAAGGGAACAGAGCATCATCGCGAAAGAAAATCCGGCGCACATACGCATAACAGTGAACTCCTGAAAATGAAGTACAAAGGCGCGTCCAAGCATACAAGGCTCGAACTGGGTATGTCCGGGCCGCGACGCGGCGCGTAAGCCGAAAACGTAAATGTTGGACTAATGGAAGGTTTCGGTGCCCATCTTCGGGCGGTCTCATCGCGCCAAAAGTGATGATTCTAGCCAAACTCGAGGCATTGCGGCGCACGCATCTCTTCCATCTGCCGCCACACGATCACTTTTAGGAGTCTTGCTGCGAGCCTTCCAGAGCCATCATTGTCTTGGCCAGAATCTGATAAGGGGATAAATGACAACGTAGGAGCATCTCAACCGCGAGCATGAGAGTGGTTGATTGCCCGCGGGAAAGCGCCTGCCACATATCTTCCTGGTTCGACCAAAGTTCCTCGCGTGTCATGAATCTTCTCCATAGAGGAGAACTGGCAGGCAACGGATTTATTCCGCGCCCATGAAAATTTGATCCGCGCCACGAGAATTTGATCCACGCCGCGAAAATAAAATGCTGTCGCCGGTGCGCCTTCATCCCGCATCGGTCGCAACACCATCACCACATCCTCGTACCCAGCTTTTCTGTAACCTTTCCAACTCAAGCCACTCCAACATTTGCGCAAAACCTGTAACGGCAGCAGAGCGATCCCATCCGATCGCTCAACGCCCCTCCTCGCCTTGCGCAACGTGTCTTACCGCAACCTGTCTTAACAAGGAGCAGCAAAAAATGTTGAACGTAACTCGAAATCTCCTGATCCTCGCCGTCGGAGTTGGCGCCGCATTTCCAACTCTTGCCTCTGCCCAATCCAAAAACGCTACCGGCGCCGTCTTCGTCATGACCAACGACGCCAACAAAAACGAAGTCATCGCCTTCGAACGCGCCGCCAACGGCACTCTCGGCGACAGCGTCTCCTACGACACCCACGGCCGCGGCAGCGGAGGCATCACCGACCCGCTCGAATCCCAGGGCTCCCTCACTCTCAGCCAGGACCGCTCCCTCCTCTTCGCCGTCAACGCCGGCAGCGGCGACGTCACCGTCTTCAACGTTCACCAATCAGGCGCCCTCAACTTCCTCAGCAACACTCCCTCCGGCGGCGCACAGCCCTCCGCCGTTGCCGAATTCAATGGCCTCGTCTACGTCCTTAACAGCGGCGGCGCCGGCAGTCTCGTCGGCTTCAACCTCAACAACGGCGGCCAGCTCAGGCAGATCAAAAACTCCACCGCCTTCCTCACCGGCACCACCACCGGAGGCGCATCGCTCGCCTTCAGTCCCGACGGCCAGTTCCTCGTCGTCACCGAGCGAATCGCCAACAATATCGACGTCTTTCACGTCCAGCCCGACGGCACTCTCTCGCCCATCGTCGTCAATCCCAACCCCGCCCCCGGCACCTTCTCCGTCGCCTTCGCACCCAAGGCGCAGCCATCGTCTCCGAAACCGGCGCGGCCGGCGTCAGCAACGGCTCCGCCACCTCCTCCTACAAAGTCAACCCCAACGGCACCGTCACCGCGATCACCCAGAGCCTCCCAACCTTCGCGGCCGGAAACTGCTGGGACGCAATCACGCCTGATGGAACCAAGGTCTACGTCTCCAACTCTGGCAGCGACAACATCTCTGGCTTCAACATCGCCAAAGACGGCTCCCTCACTCCCATCGCTGGAACCGTCCTCGGCAACAATCCCTCGGGCAGCCACAACGTGGACATAGCCGTCAGCTCCGACGGAAAATTCGTCTACACCATCAACTCGCAGTCCGGAAACATCGGCGTCTTCGCCATCAACCAGCAGGACGGCACCCTCACCAGTCTCGGCCAGGCCGGCGACCTTCCAAAGTCCGTCGGCTTCAATGGAATCGCTGCTCTCTAAATCGCCAAGTCTTTGAATCGCCAGAATCGTCAGGATGCCCATTCCTGCAGCCTCATCGCACGAGTGGGCATTCGAGCGAAGCTCGAACCGTTGAACGAAAAAGCCCTCAAAAGTTCGCCCGCACACCCAAAGGGGGTTAACCACTCTCTCACGTAACCCGCCATGTTCCCTCGCTTGACTCCCATCCCGCGCTGACGCACTCTACCGTCACACCTCGCGTCGGAGACGCCATCATGCGCCGAACCCTTCTTCTGTGCCTTCTCGCCTTCATCCCCGTCGCGGCCCGCGCCGACTCGCTCACCTTCACCCTCAACCAGACCATCACCTTCTCTCTCCCCTTGCCCCTTAACGGCGTCGCCGTTAACAGCGACGACCTCCGCTTCCTCTCCTTCCCCATCGACTTCAACGGTCACGAAACCACCGCCCAACTCGATCTCTTTTCGAGCGCCATCGGCGGCGGCTTCAATCTCACCTACTTCTTCCCCGGCGGTCCCAGCCACGTCATCGCCCAGGGTGCCCAACTCTTCTCTGGAACCACCGCCGACCCGACCATCCCCCCCGGCAGCTTCGATCTCCCCGATGGCAAAAGCGACGACCTCCTCACCATCACCTCAGACGCCACCACCTCCACCCCCGAACCCTCCACCCTCGCCCTCTTCACCACCGGAATCATAGGCCTCTTCTTCCTCTCCAATCGAAGACGCCAATCCGGAAAGATCGTCCCCACGCATCGTTGAACAGGGCAGAGGCGCCCATAACGAACGCTCAACCAAGGCAGGGAATCCACGATCCGCTGCACACAACGCGGCGCGAATTGAGCATTGCTTCGGTTCTCAGTTAGGATTTGAAGGTGGGTAAAGGAGGAAGTTGGAATGAGCTCGTCAAGTGAAGCAGAGCATTGGTTGGATCGTTGGTGGCCCCTGCTGGTGATCCTCTACGGTGTGCTCTTCGTCTCAATCCTCGTAAGTTTCTCGCCGACAATATAAGTCATAAGTCGCGCATTCACCGCACGTAAGGGAGGGAGCGGCGTAAGCCGTTCCTTTTTTTTCTCCGCGAACAGCGGGATGCAGGCCCGTTCAACATCACGCCCGTCCGGCAAACTCCCGCGTCTCCGTATTCACTTTGATCTTCTCGCCTTCCTTGATGAACATTGGAACGCGAACCTCAATGCCGGTCTCCACCTTGGCCGGCTTGGTCACGTTGCCTCCGGCCGTATCGCCGCGCACGCCCGGCTCGGTGTACGTCACCGTCAGCTCCACTTGCTGCGGCAACTGCAATCCGATCGGATTGCCGTTGTACTTCTCGATCTGGATCATGACGCCCTCTACCAGCAGGTCCAGCGCATCTCCCACCATCTCGCCGTTCAGCGCCAGCGTCTCAAAACTCTCCTGGTCCAGAAAGTACGATCCATCTGCGTCGCTATAGAGATACGACGCCTCCACCGTCTGCAGGTCCGGCTCCTTGAATTTGTCACTCGCCTTGAACGTTTTGTCGAACACCGCGCGCGTCAGCATGTTCCGCATCTTCAAGCGAACCAGTGTCTGCCCGCCCCGCGCCGTAGGCGTCGAGATCTCCGCCTCGAGGCAATAGAACGGCAGATTCTCAAACTCCACAAACATCTTGCGCTTCACATCAATCGCATCAATCAATCCGGCCATAACCTTCTCAGAATAACAGCCAGACCACTCATATCGATTTTGACGACATCACTCTGACTCGACGCTCTTTTCGCAGCCTCAATCCGCACGCACCTAAGCGCGCTTCCGTGTGCCCGAACTCTGACCGTTCTTCTGCGCCGACGATCTTCCCTTCGCCGATTTCGGCCCCCTCTTTTTTTGCTGCTCCTGCCCAAGCTTCGGCTCTTCGGCGCTCTGCAACATCAGAGGCTTCGCCGCCTCCGTAATCTTCGCCGCCGCCGCCATCTCCTCATCCAGATTCTCCGTCAGCAGATCCATCACATCCTGCATCCCCAACGTCTTCGCCATCGCAATCGCCGCCTGATAGCCCGCAATCTCATAGTGCTCCGTCCGCAACGCAGCGCCCGCCAGACCGCAATCAAACGACGCTCCCTCTCCCTCCTTCTCGAGCGCCTCCTTCCCCTCTTCCACAATGCCTCGCATCCCCTTGCACTCTTCTCCGGTCGGCTTCTCCTCGAGATGTTCGAAGACCTCTTTCAACCGTTCCACCTGACCCTTGGTCTCCTCCAGGTGTGCCGTAAAGAGCTCCCTCAGCTTTGCGTCCTGCGCTCCCTTTGCGAGCTTCGGCAGCGCCTTCACCAACTGGTTCTCCGCGCTGTACATGTCGCGCAGCGCATCCAGCAAAACTTCCTGTAGTGGCATATTCCAGTCTCCTGTGTCGATCTATGATCCCGGCCCCGGCGCACGTGGGGATCAAAATGATGAGAGACAAATTTGCCGAAGGAAGTTGGCCGCCCGCCCAGCCTTTTCCCTCAAAACAATCGCGCCGCCGGCGAAGAACGTCGCTACGCCCCACGCCCAAACATTTGCAGCAACGCGTCGGTCGCCTCCTGCGCGTCCCGTATCTTGAAGTCCGCAGCAAGCTGCATCACATTCGCTTTGGGCGACAAGGCCGTAAGCGATTGCACCACCGTCTCAGCCGAGAGCCGCGGTGTGCTCGGTCCCACCACGATATAGTCCACTCCATCCACTCGCAGCAGAATCTTTGCATCCCGGAACGAGCACGTCGACCTCACATCGAACCCCTGCCCCATCAGCACCGTCCGCACAAACACACACAGATCCGCCGACTCATCAAACACCAGCACCCGCGGTCCTCGCCGCTGCTGCGCCTCGTCCTCCGAGATCTGCTTCAGAAAAGACACGATCGCCTCTTCCTCCGTCGGATAGCTTGGCAGCATGCCGGAAAGTTTCGTCATATTCAGGATGTTGATAACGAACGCCGGTGGCGCAGCCAGCCGCAGCCCGCCCCCCTGCTTGCCCAGACGCTCGGCGTACCGCACCAGCAGTCCCATCGCGATACTGTCCAGTCGGCTGACCTCAGCCAGATTCAGCACGATCCGCGTGAACTCCCGTGTCGCCTTCTCAAGCGCACTCTCCAGCGCTTTAACCTCTTCGCCCAGAACAACCCGGCCCACGCACTCAATCACGTAGACGTTGCCAACAAATCGCGACTTCAGACTCAGCAGCATGAGTTCCTCGTTCAGCTCCGTTTTTTGGCGGAGCATAGATTTCTTACAGAAGGGGCGTCTCAATCATCGCACTGGAAAGCCTTCAACGGCCATCTCTCCACCAGACAAACTCCTTCGCCTGCTCCGCATCTTTCTTCACAGCCCGCAGAAAGGAGCCATCTCGATGCCCAACTCCCCCGATGCTATCCTCCGAGAAAACGAAGCCGAAATCCCGCCCCGCTCACCATCAACCGAAACCAATGCCGACTACCAGGCGCGTACCAGCACCACCATCCTCGAGCTCCGCCGTCTCTACGGTCCCCATTTCGCCCCCGGGTACGGTGACAACGAAACCCTTGGCCATCTACTCGCCAACGCCGGCCTCAATACCCTTGACGAATATCTCAAGCGCAACCAAATCACGTAACCTCTTCCCCCAGAACAACTCGTAGTCCAACTCGTCGTCGCCACCGCCAATCGCTGATAAACGTTTCTTTCCTTCCTGCAACATTTGCTAGTGTTCTCTCTCGCGCCAGCTGCCTACACTCGTATAGGGCCCCCTATCAGCTTTCGCGAGGGAAACATTATGAAAATCCGCACCGCAATTAAAGTCACAGCACCCGTCGCTCTACTCACGGCCGCCTTCGCCCTCTCCAGCCGGCCCGTCATAGCTCAAGACACAAAGATCCAGGGAGTCATCGACGGCCGCAGTGGCGCCACCATGTCTCTCAAAACCGCAAACTCTCCCCCCGACACCACCGTCCTCCTCACCGACACCACTGAGGTCGGCGAGGCCGAAGGCGTCTTCCACGGTCGCACCAAGCAGATGCCAATGACCGCACTCATCCCCGGCCTCCCCGTGCAGGTCAGCGGCAACACAAATGCACAGAACCAGTTCGTCGCCGACAGCGTTAAATTCAAAGGCTCCGACCTCAAAGCCGCCATGGACGCGCAAGCCGGTCTGCAACCCACAGAGCAGAAGGTAGCCGCCAACTCCGCCCAGATCCAGAAAACCGACGAACAGGTCGCAGCACAACAGGCCGCCCTGAAAAAACAGCAAGCCCAACTCACCGCGGAACAGCAGAAGATCGCCGCCAACAAAGCCGCCATCGCTGAGGACAACAAGCGGTTCGGCGAACTTGGCGACTACAACATACTCGGCGAAGCCACCGTCTACTTCGGCAACGGCCAAACCACCGTTGATCCTCAGTATCAAACCCAGCTGATGCAGCTCGCCCAGAAGGCAAAGGGCATCAACGCCTACATCCTCCAGGTCCAGGGCTACGCCTCCAAAGTTGGCAGTGCCGCGCTGAACCAGAAACTCAGCAGCGAACGCGCCAGCGCAGTCACCGCCATCCTGGAACAGCAAGGCGGCATTCCCCTGACCAACATGCTCGCACCCGGCGCCATGGGCACCTCGTCCCAGGTCGCCTCCGACAAAACCGCAGAAGGACAGGCCGAGAATCGCCGCGTCGTCGTCCGCATCCTGCAGAACAAAGGCATCGCCGGAACATAGAGCACCGCCGAGAAGACTCTAAGGAGCGGTCGCCGCCGCGGCCGTTCCTCTTCCCGTAAGCTCCCGAATCAAATCCACCTCATGCTGCCGGTACGGTGTGTCATCCTGCTTGAACACCTCGTGAAACCAGATCGTCGGCTGCTCTCTCACATACGGCCTCTCCCACGAATCCCACGGATAGTACGTCTGCGTCTTGCCCGCCACGAACCCCCAATTAATCGCCGCCACGTTATATTTCTTCGCAACCGGCAGACTCCCGTCGAACGTACTCCCATTTCCCCTCGCCATGTACTCCGTGCAGATCAGCGGCCTCCCCAGCGGCTTCAGCGAAAGAATCCTCGCTTCAAACTCCTCCGGCCACCCGTAGTTGTGAAACGAGATCACATCCGACTCCGCCAGTTGAATCTGCGTCGTCCTGCTCTCCTTCGCCGGATCGCTCCAGTTGCCCGTCCACACTCCACTCGTCAGCGGCTGCGTAGGATGCACCGACCGCGCCCACGCAAACACCTTCGGCAACAACTCATCCACCCGCGCCACCTTTGCTGGCTCGTCTTTCACCGTATCGAGGCCGCGATTGTCCGGCTCGTTCCACACATCCCATCCCAGCACGCGATCGTCCTTCGCAAACGCCCCCACCACGCCTTTCACATAAGCCTCCAGTTCAGGCTCGTATTTCTTATCCATCAGCCGTTCCTTCCCCGGACTCTGCACCCAACCCGAGTTATGCACCCCCGGAATCGGAGGATGCTGCGGCCCCAGATGCGGATTCGTCTCCCAGCACGAATCGAACAGCACCAGCAGCGGCCGTATATGATGCTTCGCCGCAATCGCAAGAAAAGTATCCAGCCGCTTCGTAAACCCCTTCGCATCCTGCTGCCAAAGCTGGTCCTGCAGAAACACCCGCATCGTATTCATCCCGATGCTCTCCCCCATCCCCAGTTCCTTATCGATCAGCGCCGGATTGAACGTCTCCGCCTGAAACATCTCCAGTTCATTGATCGCATCCGAAGGAATAAAGTTCGCCCCCACCAGCCACGGCTGCTTCGCATACCAGTCATTCGCCCGCTGCGTACTCCACCGCCCGCCCGCATCTTCACTCGCCTGCGCAACCAACGCCATCGGCGCAACCACGAAACAAGCAAACACCACCGTCAAAAAAAGAAAACGTTTCAACATCATCATCTTTCCTCGGCCTCGATCTGGATTGTAGGTGCTCATGTTTTGGAATAGGCTCTGCAAAATGCCTGTGGCGGCATCTTCACTTCCCCTAAATCTGCGAGCAACTCAGCGGACTCAGATAGAGATTCGAGATGTTGCTCACAATCTCCGCATCTGTATTTCCCGGCTTGTGGGACAACTCTTTCCACGCCGGATCAGCCGAGAACGCCGCCCACTTTTGAGTCAGCTCCGCCGTATCCGCGAACGTCAGCATGTACGTCAGGCTGGGCATCCGCGTGCCGATCAACGTATCGCCAAAGAACACCGGCGTCAGTCCCGTCCGCGTAAAAATCTCAATCTCCGCCTCGTTGAACATCTGAACCTTGCGCGCATGCGCAACCTGGCTAGGGCTCTCGTACGTGCGAAGCTGAAAAATCCGCTTCTCCTTTTTCGGCGCCACCACCTTCGGCCAGCCCGCAAACGCCGACAGCAACGTCCTCTCCGTTCGCACGAAGGCCGGCGCCGAGGCCGGCGCATCCCGGAATCCCGACGCCGCCTTCACATACTCCGCGTCCTTCCCCAGTCGCCCGTCGAGCGCAACCAGAGCCTCCGCCGACGTCGCCGGAATCAGCACATAGTACGTCGGCGTCTCCGGGCCGATGTCCAGCTTGAACGCCCCCACCGGCCCCATCTCCAACCGGTTAAGCGCCGGAATCAACGCCCTCTCGAAATAGCCCTGCGTCAACGCGAGCTGCGGGCCTGTTCGCAGCGTATACGTCCGCAACTGGTAGAACTCCTGTCGCGCCTCCGCCACCGCCATTCCCTCAGGCTCCGCACCGAACGCCACCCCCGAAGCCATCCCCGCCGTTACCAACGCCGACTTGACGAACTCTCGCCTCTCCACAGCTTCCTCCACCTAGATCGCTCGCACATCAGCTTACGCTAACACTCATCTTGCGAGCGTTTGGGGGCGACCAGATTCGTACGTACATTGGCGACGCAGTGGCTAGCGGGAGAAATGATCGGCCCAGTCGGTCAGACAACTCGGCTCCCGAAAAACTGAGTTTCGGAAACTCAACCCAACTTGCCGATAACCCGGGTGGTCTCAATGGGTCGACGCAACACTCAGCTCAGACCCACATTCAATGAAAACAAAAGCTAAAAGCGCTGGCTAGGGTTAGATCAGCCGGAACCTTACCTGGCTAGGTTTTGGCCACATCAGCCAAACAGATCGATTCTTCAGGGAAAGCATTTGTGGATCAGTTGATTAGATAGTGTTGCATCGACCGGTTGAGCTGGCACGACTTTACGGGCATAACTGAATGGTTCCGAATAGATCGTTAATCGGAGCAACCTCGCGAGACGCCGCGAATGGACTGCAAAGAAATCACTCGCGCATGCAGCCGGCTTTTCGCCCAGTGTTAAAGGTTTCCTGAGAGTGACGGGGCAGGCAGCAGCGCCGAAAGGCCTTCATCTGAGCATGGCGATATAATCCACATCCACACATTATGGCCTTGACCTCGGGCACCAAACTCGGTCCATATGAAATCCTCGCACCGCTAGGTGCTGGTGGAATGGGAGAGGTGTATCGCGCCCGGGACACGCGCCTTGGACGAGACGTCGCCGTCAAAATTCTTTCAACTCACCTTTCTTTCGATCCTGGCCTGAAACAACGCTTTGAGCGCGAAGCGCGAGCCGTCTGTTTGCTCACACATCCCAACATCTGCTGTCTGTACGACATCGGCTCTCAGGACGGGACCGATTTCATCGTCATGGAGTATTTGGAGGGTGAAACGCTCGCTGATCGGTTGAGTACTGGTCCTGTCCCCTTGCCGCTGGCCCTGAAGATAGGCGTGGAGATCGCCGATGCTCTCGACAAAGCTCACAGCGAGGGCATCATCCATCGCGATTTGAAGCCTGGCAACATCATGCTCACCAAATCTGGCGCAAAGCTGATGGACTTCGGTCTGGCCAAGGCGGTCACCGCAACGCTGCGTGTCGTTACTCCAGCCCCGGATCCCTCACAGGCTCCCGATCCCCCAACGATAAGCGCGGCAGCTCTGACCTCGCCCTACGCCCCATTCACCGAGCACGGCACAATCGTAGGAACGCTCCTCTATATGGCTCCGGAGTCGATTCAAGGACTGCCAGCCGATCTCCGCAGTGACATCTTCAGCTTTGGCTGCGTACTGTACGAGATGGTATCGGGCAGACGACCGTTTACCGGGGAATCAAGACTCAGTATCGTGGCTGCCATTCTGGAAAAAAACCCGCAGCCCATGGCCAGTTTGCAGCCTCTCACTCCAGCTGCGCTCGAACATGTGGTGCTTCGTTGTCTGATGAAGGACCCTGAGGAGCGTTGGCAAAGCGCGCGAGATTTATCGAGAGAGCTGAAGTGGATCTCCGGAGAACTGGGCATCACAAAAGCGTCTGAATCCGCGCCGCGTCATCGGGGAAAATTGGGGGAAAGACTTGCATGGGGAGTGGCGGCTCTGTGTATCGCCCTGTTGACCTGGCTCGGAGTTGCCCATTGGCGCAGCATACAGTCGGCGGAGAGCCGGCATCTTCGCCTTTCCTTACTTCCGCCGCCCTCTACTTCATTCGTCCCCTACAATTTCGCTATCTCGCCTGACGGCCGGCGGCTCGCCTTCGTGGCTGTCGCACAGGATGGTGGCACCGCCTTGTGGATCCGGTCCCTGGCCGCTGGAGCTGCGCAGCAATTGACTGGCACGGAAGGCGCCACGTTCCCGTTCTGGTCACCGGATAGTCGTCAGGTGGGCTTCTTCCAGGCGGCCAAGCTGAAGAGCGTTGATCCGAGCGGCGGCGCCGTCCAGATCCTATGCGACGCACCCGGCGGCGCTGGCGGGGCATGGAATAATCGCGGCACGATCATCTTCGCTGGGTTTCAGGGGGGCGACAAGCCCAGCGGCTCCATCTCCCGAATTTTGAAGGTATCAGCCTCGGGTGGTGAACCGCAGCTCGTCTCGAAGGGCAACGCGCCGAACGCCCCGATATTTTGGCCGTCCGCTCTTCCGGATGGAGACCACTTTCTATATTTCCTTATCGGGAGCTCGAAGCCCGCTCAGAAGCAGGGAATCTATGTCGGGTCTCTCAGTACGCAGGAAAGCAAATTGATCCTTTCCGAGATCGCCGGCAATACTCAGTTCGTCTACCCCCGCCTTTATTACGTCAGGGATCGCAGCCTCATGGCGCAGTCGTTCGATCTCAAACGGCTGCAGCTTACGGGTCAGCCGGAAGCTGTCTCGCGACAGGAACTGGAAGAGGCCCCGGCCTTCCAGCGCGCTGGATTCTCCGTCGCGGACGACGGGACAGTGGTCTTCCAGTCGGCAACTGAAAGCGTCTCCCGGCTCGCATGGTTTGACCGTTCCGGTAAAGAACTCGAAGAACTACCCAGAACCGGCTATCGCGATCCTGCTCTCTCCCGCGATGGCGCTCTGCTCGCAGTCTCCTCCGACGAGGAACACAACGGCAAGCACTACATCCATATTTACGATTTCGCCAGGGGTACAAGCACCCGCGTCTCAGAGGGAGGGACAGAAGTATCTCCGGTTCTCTCGCCTGACGGCAAAAGGGTGGCTTATGTAGTAAATCATGACAGAACTTCTCAATACATCGACGTTGCGGCTACCGACGGTTCCGGCAAACTGGAGCGGCTGGCGGCGTCTGATTCTCTGATTCCCAACGACTGGTCGGCGGACGGGCGTTTTCTCGTCTACATGAATTTTCAGCACGGTGCGCCGGAACTGGACTTTCTTGACTTCAGGAACCATTCGCAGACAGCCTACGCGCCGGGTGCGGAAGCCCAGTTTTCTCCCGATGGGAAATGGATCGCCTTCACCGGACCTGGGTCGGGTAGTTATGGAGAGGATGCTGAAGTGTATGTAGGCCGATTCCCCAGCCCCGGCCGACGAATCCAGATATCCAACCATGGCGGCGCACAAGCGCGCTGGCGTGCGGATGGAAAAGAACTTTTCTATATCACCATGGACAAAAAGCTTATGGCGGTAGCGATCGACACCTCGCATGACGAGCCGGTGGCAGGCGTTCCCCACGTCCTCTTCCAGACGCGAATCATCGCACCGCGTATCGTACTGTTCCAATATGCCGTCTCCCGCGACGGAAATCGCTTCCTGATCAACTCGATGCCCTCGGTCGGAGCCGCTCCCCTGACGGTCCTGATGAAGTGACTTCGAATCCCTGTCAATCGCTTCGCTTTTTGAACGGCCGCAACTCGCGATTTCGCGAGCTTCGGATCTGCCACCCTCATACAGCCTCATCGTTTCTCCTTCAAATTCAGATGGCTGTATGACAGGGAGGCTTGCCTGTGGCAATTGAAGTTCGTCAGCCAATCGGTGTCAGCGCATCGATGATTACGAACGAGCGGTCGGCTACTCGGAGACAATCTTGCCGACCAGCGATCCAAACTTAGCGTCGTAGTTCCCGAGATACGCGGTTTTCGGAAACTTCGTCCTTCACCAGCCTGACCTTCGAACAGCGCAGCTCAGAACATCTTCATCTTCGCCGCCATCATCGCCTGCCGGTGCGCCTCAATCGATTTCCCATCCGCAAACTGCGACGCCACCCATGCATCTTCCGAGTGTTTCTCAGCCCCATGCACGTCGCCCTCGTTGTACCGGCCAACCGCCGCGAGATGCTTGCTCGCCGCGTCGAGATGATGCTTTGCTGCCTCTAGATGTGCCTCGCGTGCCATGCTGATCGGAACTCTCCCTGATCACCGAAACTCTCACCCGAAAAGCGCTCTGTCAATCCCACTTTCGTTCGCAAAACGTCCACCAAAAATATTTTTCCTCGTTTTCTGCCCAAAAAACGCATGTCAAGTCCCATTTTGACCTAAATCCCATATTTCTCAACGACATCCGCGTTGAATATTAGTTCGGTCCAATCCGGTACAATTAAACAAGAGATCAAAACAGGGCTGCCTGCGGCGAAAGCCACGGCAGCCCTTCGCATTTAACCACCACCAACTCACCACGAAAGGAACACAAAACACCATGTTCAGCCAGCAAAGTGCATCACCACCCTGAACTACCGCTAACCCGAACAAAGCAAGTATTTTAGCCGTAAATCCCATGGATGCAATATTTTAGCGGAGCACCCTGCCGTTAAATCATTGCATCCATTTCACTTACTCCCAAAATACCCCCGGGGGGAGGGGGGTACCCAACCGTAATTCAGGAGCCAGACACATGTCAGTCACCATCTGCCGTCACATCAAGACCAACGGAAAACGCTGCCAGTCCCCGTCTCTCGGACTCTCCGCCTTCTGCTACTTCCACTCCCGCCTTCACCGGCGCCACAGGAACCTGGTCGAAAACACCTCCGCCCTGGTCGAACCCAACCCGAACCCCACCACATCGGGGACCGGAAAGCCCCAATACCTGCCCGATCACGCCACTCAAAATCCAATCGAGCTCGACCTCCCGCCCGTCGAAGATGCGGAATCCATCCAGGTCTCCATCTCCCTCCTCATCGCCGCCCTCGCCCGCAACCGCATCGACCCCAAGCGCGCCGCAGTCCTTCTCTACGGCCTCCAGCTCGCCTCCACCAACGCGAAATCCATCACCATCGAGCCCTACGCCTCCTCCGTCACGAGAGCCATCACCCGCACCAGGTCCGGTCTGGATCTCGCAGTTCGAGACACGCCGTAGCAGCAAAGGCGTAGCTGCAAAAAGACACGCTGCGGAACCGGCACCACAACTTCACGCAACGCAATCGAATCTGCTCATAATCAAAACCTATAATCTTATTGATTGAAATTAGCCCACATCCTGCTACCCTAGAGGTAATGGCGAAATATCGCCTCAATGAAAGTAGGAAGCATCATGGCAACCGGAACAGTGAAATGGTTTAACGACGCAAAGGGATTTGGCTTTATTACACCCGAAGACGGTGGAGAAGATCTCTTCGCGCACTACTCTGCAATTAACTCCAGCGGCTTTAAGTCCCTTCAGGAAGGCCAGCGCGTAACGTTTGATATCACAACTGGCCCCAAGGGCAAGCAGGCTGCAAACATCCAGCCCGCCTAAACCCCTTACGGCCCACGCTGCAGAGACGTTGCAGTGAAGTTCCGTCGCGCCCACACATCACCCCCGAAGGGTTGCAAGCGATGCCATGTGCACGCTGCAACCCTTCGCGGTTTTAACCGCTACAACTATCGGGTAATTCTGAACCTTTGTGGTAACTGCTAAGTTACCTCCACTGCTCTCCCCGCAGGAGGTATCCCGATGACGCTCCTTCAAAAACTCTCACTCGCAGCAACCATCTCTTCCGCGACCTTCTCGGTCGCCTCCAGCATCCCCGTGCAGAAAACCATCCAGCCCGACAACGTCGTCCGCTGCGAGCCCAATGCAGGATGTGTCAATCAGGACCTCTTCGGCCGAAGCTACAAGGTCATCAACACGCCCCGCTTCACCGTCATGGTCTCCATCACCAATGAGGGCGTCTACACGCGCGCCGACGTCAGCATCACCAACCACACCGACACACCCCTCAGCATGACCCCCGAGGACTTCCGCGTCGAGGTAGTCACACCCAAGCCCAAGGTCCTCCTCTACGTCCCACCCGCCAACGTCGTTCTGCCGCCACCCCCGCCTCCCGCTCCTCAAGCCGCCGTCGCTCCCGCGCCTCAACCCGCCGGGGCCGCCTCCTTCGTCCCCACATCCGCAGCCCTGACCGCGCCTGCCGATGCCCCCCAGATGTCAGGTGTATCGGATCCCGACGCAGCCGACGCGAGAGAGAAGGAAGCCGCCGACAAGGCCGCCGCCGAGAAACCTCTCTCAGCGACCTCCATCGCCCCCAACGAGGTCACCCGGGGCCGGGTCTACTTCGCCCGCGACAAGAAATCCAACCTGGTCAATGTAGTCATTCCCATAGCCGGCCTGGTCTTCGAGTTCCCCTACGCCATGAAACACTAACCCCAAATTCGACAGTTACTTAGGCGAGAAAAATCGCTAATCCTCCGTCTCCGCAACCAACTTGCCGGCTGAAACCGACGTCGAATTAAGTCAGCAACATAAGGAGATAGCACCGATGAAAAAAATACTCCCCTCTATTGCCTGCGCACTTTTTCTTGCCGCAGGTATCGCACAGGCCCAGGTAGTAGTCCGCATCGGTCCACCGCCTCGCCCCGTTGAACACATCCCGCCGCCACCCCACGAGCACCCCAACTGGGCCTGGCACTCCGGCTATCACCGCTGGGATGGCAACCGCTACGTCTGGGTCCCCGGATCTTATGTCGAGGCACCCCACCCCCACGCACGCTGGGTAGACGGCCACTGGGACCACCACGGTAACGGCTACGTCTGGGTCGAAGGACACTGGCGGTAGCTGATAGAGGCTTCAATGCCTTGGCGGATCGACCAAACGGTCCGCCAAGGTATCATCATCGAATGACCGCTGAATCCCGCGCTAAAAACATAAAAATCCTCATCTTTGACGTAGACGGCGTTCTCACCGACGGTCAGATCTTCGTTATTCCCAACGCCGAGGGCCACGGCGTCGAAGCAAAAGGCTTCGCGGCCCATGACGGCCTCGGTATCTCCCTCGGTCGTCTCGGCGGTCTCCGCATCGGCATCATCACCAAACGCAACTCCCAGACCGTAGCCATTCGCGCCAACGACCTCAAGCTCGAGTTCGTCTACCAGGGCCAGTCCCACAAGATGGACGCCATCCGCGACATCCTCGCCAAAACCGGACACACCATCGACCAGCTCTCCTACGTCGGCGACGACATCATAGACCTCCCTGTCATGCGCCAATGCGGCCTCGCCATCGCAACTGCCAACGCCCGCAAAGAGGTCAAATCTATGGCTCACTACATCACGCCCAACCCCGGCGGCTTCGGTGGCGGCCGCGACGCCATCGACTTCATCCTCTCCGCCCAGGGCACCCTCGAAAAAGTCATCGAGCAATATCTCGACGAGTCGAGCAATGCAGCTGCAGCCTCCGACGTGGGCCAAGGCAACATGTAGATAACAAAGCGGCGAACAAAGTACGAATAAAATCGCGCTACAATCAGCGGATGTTGCTGGAAATCCCCGAATCCCTAGCTTGGGCGCACCCCGTCACAGCCGAGTGGTTTCTCGCCAAATTCGGCAGCCCCACTGAGCCTCAGACCCACGGCTGGCCGAACATCCTCGCCGGCGAAGCAACCCTCATCTCCGCCCCTACCGGTTCAGGAAAAACTCTCGCCGCGTTTTTAGTCTGCATCGACCAGCTCCTGCGTCAATCTCTCTCGGGCCAACTCGCCCCCTGCACCGAAGTCGTCTACGTCAGCCCGCTCAAAGCCCTCTCGAACGACGTCCAGAAAAACCTCGACGCCCCCCTCGCCGAGATCCAACAACTCGCAATGCAGCGCGGCTACCTCTGCCCCGAGATCCGCACCGCAGTCCGCACCGGCGACACCCTTCCCAAAGAGCGTGCCGCCATGCTCCGCAACCCACCCCACATCCTCGTCACCACCCCCGAGTCCCTCTACATCCTCCTCACCGCCGGCAAATCGCGCGAACACCTCCGCCGCGTCCGCACCGTCATCGTCGACGAGATCCACGCCGTAGCCGACGACAAGCGCGGCGCGCATCTAGCCCTCTCCCTCGAGCGCCTCGATGCCCTCGTCACCGGAGAAAACCGCCTAAGCCCCGGCCAATTCCTGACGGGCCTCTCGCAGCCACCACAAAGGATCGGCCTCTCCGCCACCCAAAATCCCATCCAACTCGTCGCCAACTTCCTCACCGGCGTCCATCCCGAACGAAAACCCGCCACCATCATTCAAGTCGGCCAGCGCCGCGAACTCGACATTGCCATCGAAGTCCCCAGCGACGAACTCAGCTCCGTCACCAACACCGGCATGTGGGAAGAGATCTTCGACAAACTCGCCGCTCACGCCCAAACCCACCGCTCTACCCTTGTCTTCGTCAACACCCGCCGACTCGTCGAGAAGATCGCCTTTGAACTCGCCAATCGCATCGGCCCCGAACACGTCGCTGCGCATCACGGCTCGCTCTCACGCCCACTCCGGCTCGACGCCGAACAACGCCTCAAAAACGGCGAAATCAAAATCCTCATAGCGACAGCATCGCTGGAGCTGGGAATCGATATCGGCGACGTCGACCTTGTATGCCAGATCAGCACCACCCGCGCCGTCGCCGTAGCCATGCAACGCGTCGGCCGCGCCGGCCACTGGCGCGGAGCCATCCCCAAAGGCCGTTTCTTCGCCACCACACGCGACGACCTTATGGAGCAAGCAGCCCTCGTCCGCAAAATGCGCGCCGGCGAACTCGATCAGTTACAAATTCCCCCGCAACCAGCCGACGTCCTCATGCAGCAGATCGTCGCAGCCTGCGGAGCCGAGCCATGGGAAGAGGACGCCCTCTACAACATCCTGCGCCGCGCCTACCCATACCGCAACCTCACGCGCAAGGCCTTCGACGATCTCCTCACCCTCCTCTCTGAAGGAATCGAATCCACCCGCGGCCGCTACGGAGCCTACCTCCTCCGCGACGGTGTCCAGCGCCATCTCCACCCACGACGCGGCGCACGCAGCATCGCCATCTCGAACGGCGGAGCCATCCCCGACGTCGCCCTCTACAACGTCATCCTCCAACCTGAAGGCGTCCAGATCGCCACACTCGACGAACACTTCGCCGTCGACTCCAGCCCGGGAGACGTCATTCTCCTCGGCACCTCCAGCTGGCGCATCCAGCGCGTCGAAGCCACCGGCCGCGTCCTCGTCGAAGACGCGCACGGCGCACCACCCACGCTGCCCTTTTGGTTCGGCGAAGCCCCACAACGCACCTCCGTCCTCTCGGACGGCGTAGGCGAACTACGCGAACATATCTCCGCCCGCACTCCCAACGTCAGCCTCGGCTACATCTCCCCCGCCGACCCCGAAGTTGCTGCAGCCACCGCATGGCTCATGCAGGAGTGCGGCCTCTGCGCCTCAGGTGCCCATCAACTCATCGCCTACATCGTCACCGGCCGCGCCGTCCTCGGAGCCGTTCCTTCCAAAACCACGATCATCGCCGAGCGCTTCTTCGACGACGGCGGTGGCATGCAGCTCATCCTCCACGCACCCTTCGGTGGTCGCATCAACAAAGCCTTTGGCCTCGCCCTCCGCAAACGTTTCTGCCGCGGCTTCAACTTCGAACTCCAGGCCGCCGCCACCGACAACGGCATCAACATCTCTCTCGCCGAGCAGCACAGCTTCCCCCTAGCCGACGTCTTCCAGTTCCTCACCGAACACACCGCCAGGGAACTCCTCGAACAAGCCTCCATCGCCTCGCCCATCTTCAAAAACCGCTGGCGCTGGGCCGCCGGACGCAGCCTCCAGCTTCTCCGTTTCTCGAAGGGCAAACGCATCGCCCCGCAGATCCAGCGCACTCGCTCCGAAGACCTAATGGCCTCCGTCTTCCCCCAGGCCGCAGCCTGCTTCGAGACCATCGTCGGCGATATCCAGATCCCCGATCATCCCCTCGTCAACGAAGTCATGCAAGACGTCCTCCAGGAAGCCATGGACCTCGAAGGTCTCATCGACCTTCTCCGCGGCATCCATAGCGGTGCCATCCGGTGCCTGGCCATCGACACCCCCACCCCGTCCGTCTTCGCCCACGAACTCCTCAACGCCAACCCCTACGCCTATCTCGATGAAGCCGGCCTCGAAGAGCGCCGCGCCCGCGCCACCTCGCTCGGACGCAATCTCCCCGACGAACCCGGCAAAATCGACTCCGCCGCCATCGCCGCCATCCGCAAAGAAATCTGGCCCGACCTCCGCGACGAAAACGAACTCCACGACCTCCTCCACTCCCTTATCGCCCTTCCGATAAGCTGGATCGAAATGCTCGGGATACCCGATACCGCGGGTGCCCCATCCTTTGCGGTTGTATCGCAAAGGGTGGGTTATCGCGCGGAAGCGCGACCGTCTTCTCTCGACGCCCGCGACTGGCCTATCTTCTACGACCGCCTAACCCAAAAAGACCGGGCCCAAACCCTCAACCTCAACGGAACCCCCTGCTGGGTCGCCACCGAACGCCTTCCCCACATCGCCGCTCTGTGGCCCTCCCCACCTGCCCCAACCCTCACCCACACCACGACCGTCACCCATAGCCCGACCGTCATTCTGAGCGGAGCTCAGAATCTCAGTATTTCGCCCCCAGCGCCTCAAATCGATGAGCGGAAAACATATCAAGCAACCAATACAGTTACAAAAAATGACGCCACCCAAAAATTAGTTCAAGGATGGTTACAAATCACCGGCCCCACGACCGCCAACACACTGGCCAGCCTTCTTCATCTCGACCCAGCCGCCATCTTCCAATCATTCCTCGCCATGGAGATGCAAGGCCTCCTCGTGCGAGGCGCCTTCGAATACCCCACGCCGGAGCCCGGCGCTGACCACGACATCGAGTGGTGCGAACGCCGCGTCCTGCAACGCATTCACCGTCGCACCGTCGCCACCCTCCGCAAACAGATCGAGCCTGTCACCCCCGCCGTCTACATGCGCTGGCTCCTGCAATGGCAACACCTCGCCCCGCAAACTCAGCTCTCCGGTGAAGAAGGCGTCTTCGAAGCCCTCCGCCAGCTCGAAGGCTTCGAGGCTCCCGCCATCGAGTGGGAGCGCAGCCTCCTTCCCGCCCGCGTCGCCAACTACGATCCCCGTTGGCTCGATGCCCTCTGCCTGTCCGGCGCCGTTGGCTGGGGCCGAATCTCCCCCCATCCAGCCTGGTCATCCGCCGACGAAGCCGCTCGCCCCCGCCGCGTTATCCCCACCAACGCCGCCCCCATCACCTTCTACATCCGCGAAACCGCCGACTGGCTCCCTCACGCCCTCGCCCAGCAGAGCGTCGAAGAAGAAAAACTCGCCGCCGCCCTCAGCCCTCACGCCCTGCATCTCCGCGCTCTCCTCCAGCAGCGCGGCGCCTGCTTCGCCAACGATATCCAGCGCATCGCAGGTCTCACCCGCCAGCAGACCCAGCACGCGCTGTGGGAACTAGCCACCGCAGGCCTCGCCGCAGCCGACGGCTTCGACCAACTCCGCGCCTGCATGGATCCCCGCCGCAAATCCACCGCCACCGAAACCCCCGGCAAGCGACCCACCCGCAGCTCCGCCGGCCGCTGGTCCTTACTCAACGAACCCGCCACAAATCCGGGTGCCCCAGGTCCCGATTCTGGGACCTGGGCTGAAGCGCCGAAAACCTCCAACCAAACCCCAATCCCAACTCACCCAACAAGCCATCGAGCAGGCCCGCCGCACCGACGCCGCTCTCGAATCCTTCGCCCGCCAGCTCCTCGCGCGCTACGGCGTCCTCTTCCGCGACCTCCTCACCCGCGAATCCAACGCCCCCAAATGGCGCGACCTCCTCAACATCCTCCGCCGCCTCGAAGCCCGCGGCGAAATCCGCGGCGGCCGTTTCCTCTCCGGCTTCGGAGGCGAACAATACGCCCTTCCCGAAGCCGTCGAATCCCTCCGCGCAGCCCGCACCCGCGAATGCTCCGCCATCGTCTCGGTTGCCGCTGCCGACCCCATGAACCTCGCCGGTGTCATCATCCCCGGCGACCGCGTGCCCGCCGTCCCCGGCAAGCAACTCCTCTATCGCAACGGCACGCTTCACTCCGAATCAGAATCCGTAAGCTCGCCATCAGAAAATATACCGGCTGGCCTCCCGCCGGTGCCGCTCCCAACAGCCTCCACATCACCCGCCCTCCGGCTATTTTGACCGCGGTCGTCTCTAGGCAGAGCGAGGCTTCGGCCCCGCGTCTGAAGCCAGCCGCAAAGCGGCCACCGCTCTGCCGAAGGCGGGAGGGTAGTCTCCGAAGGGCGAAACGACTGAATCTATTGCCTTTGTTTTTGCCGTCGTTTTTCTTTTGCCATATTCCGCCCAGAAAGTCGCTTGTCAAGTCCCAAAACCACATAACTCAAGCAATATCAACTACTTGGCAGTGAATTTTAGTTATGTCCAAACTGCTATAATGGATTTATACAATCGAAAATAAAAAAGCCTCGGAACTCTCCGGGGCTAATCTATTGATAACAAGTATTTTAGTTGCAACCCATTTGTTATCCGTATTTTACGGATACAACCACCGTGCAATCTATTGAATAGAAAGATTTTACGCCCAAAATACCCCTAAAGGGGGAGGGGGCCCTCCTCCCCCGCCAAATAGCCGGAGAAGGAGTAAAAGAAAGAAGAAGAGACCCACAGTTCACCATGATTGACCATGACGAAGCCTGAAAATCTCGACGTGAAATCATCTTTTGAAAGGAAGGTTGAGCCGCCAGGCGAGGACCTCGACACCGAAGACTTCTACTACGAAGGTCCATACATGGTCTTCACCGCGGCCTATCACCTCAAGCGCGGCTACTGTTGCAACTCAGGTTGTCGGCACTGCCCCTACAAATAATCGTCAGCCGTCTGGTGGAATTAGTTCGGCTGAATCGGCGGCAGCGGCGGCACTTTGCTGCGCTCTGGGTCGATCGAAGCGCGTCCGGTCCGAAGCGCCTTCGCGTTTTGAACCAGCAGAATCACCCGCGCATCTTTGCGATAGCGATCCAGCGACCCGTCCGAACGCATCTCGGCCATCACATCGAAGCCGCCTTCACTGGCCTTCGTAAGGTATCGCAGCATGTTGGCCTCGTCCCCGACCTCCGCATACAACCGCGCCATCTCGAAGCAGTAGCGCGCGTGGTCTTCCGGCGAAAGCATGTGTGCTGTGATTCCGCCCACTCCATCGTGATGCGCCATGTCGGGGTCAAGTTGAAGCGCAATCTTGAACTGCTCGCGCGCATCCTTGTATTTCTTCTCCTCAAAGAGAGCCGTCGCCAGGTTCGAGTGGTAAATGGCCGACTTCTTGTTCAGCTTGATGGCACGGCTGTAATTGGAGATGGCTGACGCAAAGTGACCATCCATATACTCAACCGCACCCAGATTGTTCCACGCCACCGGATCTTTCTTCTTCAGCTTCGTCGCACGCACAAAGTAAACCCGCGCCGCGCCCGTATGACGAAGTTCCATCTGGGTCACGCCGATCTTGTTCAACAGCAAGACCTCATCGCCTCCCCCGCGTTTGAGCGCGTACATGTAATAATCCAACGCATCCTCGGGGAAACGTCGCGCTCGTAACACATCAGCGACTGTCTCCAACTGTTCTTCAGTCGCCGTCGCTGGATCGGGTAGGTGCAGTCTGACATCCTCCCACTGCGGGTCCCGGTGTCGAATCTCGCGCATAGCTTCGGTACTCGGCGCGCTCTGCTGTTGCTGCAGACCAGCAGGCAACTCGGCAATCAACGGGGACGGAGCACTCAACAGACCAATCAGAAGGAAGGAGAAACATACGGGACGGAGAGGCGGGTTCATAGGACGAACCTCACGAGTTGGCCATATCATCCCCCTCCGGTCCAGTCGCTGTCAATAGTTCTAGGGGGTAGGCGCCGCCGCAGAACTCCCGACCACCGGGGCGACTACCGCAGGCGCCCCCGGCTGTAACTTCATTGCCATCCGCGGAAAGCCGAAACTCCCCCCCGCGTCGTCGATCACGTTTACCTGGCACACATACGTCCCCGGCTTCAACTGCGTCAGCGGCACGTCGAACTGAAACGCCACCGCCCCGCGCTCGGGAATATTGATTGCCTTGGCCTCTACCAGCGGCGTCTCGTACACCTTCACACCGCCGCTCAGAAACTCAATACTGGTCAGTACCCGCACCGGCCCGCTCTCGCGCCGCGTCAACCCGGGAGAACTCGCAGGCTCAGGCTCTCCCTTTCGCTTCGCCGGGTCGTATACCTCATACAGAAAATAAAGATGTTGATCCTGCCGAAACACATGCGGCACATTCGGAATCCACTCCATCCCATCCCGCACCAGCGGGCTCACCGTCCTCTTCGCCGTACTCGGCACCCGCTGACTCGACAGCACGATCGAACTCAGTTTCAAGGGGCTTTTCTTCAAATCCGGCACCTGAAGATCCGTCTCAAAGCTGCCCATCGCGCCCGTCTGGTTCTCCCGGACAACAAACTTCAGATGGTACTTACCCGGAGCCAGCGTGAATCCCGTCGAATACTGAATGTTCTTTCGCTGGACCTGCTGAGCCGCATCGAGTGCCAGCTTAATGTTGTCGCGAACATTGCCAACGATGATACCTTGAGCATTCTTCACCTGCCCCATCACATCGATGTTCGCCTTGTCGCGGTCTCCGTTCTTCACACTATGAATCTGAGATCCGGGCACAATCAGCGAAACCGGAATGAAGAACTTGTTGTCTTCCAGCCGAAAGTACAGCGCCTGCAGGTACACGGCAACATCGGTCGCCGGCAGGTCGCTTTGCATCTGCTGCGTCAAAGCCTGCTCCCGGTCTTCCGTCTTCTGGTGCTGAAAGTCCGCCGGCGCATAGTACCCCGGACGGTAGTCCATCTTCACGTCGTTGCGGTTCAGCTTGACTGTCAAATGCCGATAGCTCCCGTCCCGTGCCGGGTTGGTCGAGTGAAATCCAACAATGTAGTAGGCTTCCGTATCGTGCTGCACCTGTTGAAACGCCGGTGCAAAGTCGTTCGAGTCAAAGAACGCCTTGCCGCCTGTATCCGACGAAAGAGTCGCCAGCGTCTCCTGCGAGCCGAAGTTCGCATCTAGTTGGCTCTGCATCGCCCCACCGCTGTAAGCCGCCGTTCCGCGCAGACTTCCCTTCGACGCGTTCCCCACCGGCGGCATCGCCTCCAGCCCTCGGGAGTCCACGCTGTAGATCGCCATATTGGCCTTCACTGCTTCATTGGTCGCAGCCCGCATGCTCGCCTGATTTTCGATGCCTTGCCTCGTTAGTCCTCCGCTGAAGTACAACATGCTCTTGCGCTGATCGACACGCTCCAGGCTCTTTGCAATGGTACGAATCGCATACAATTCCCGGTCGGTATTCAGGCTGTTGTACTCGCTATCGTCTGCCGTAAAGCTCGACGCATCGTCGGAGGTCCCTCCTGAGTTCCCCCCTTCGTTACCGTTCGCAAATCCCGATCCTTCCGTTCCGTTATACCTTGCCAACCCCTTCAACAACGCGGCCTTATCGGAGGTGAAGTCCTGGTCCATGCTCAACCCCGTGGCCATACTCACCAACGCCACAAGGTCGGCCGGCTGCATCTTCTTATTGACGTAGTCCTGCGCCGACTCAACCGCACGGTCGATGTCTTCCGGCTGCATGCTGCTCAGGTCGAAGAACATCACAATCAAACGATGATCTCGCAGCGCGCTCGTGTCCGCAGCAAAATTCCGGTTCAGCAGATCCGCAATTGTAGCTTTCCCGGTTACGGTTGCATTCTCCCGCAGCACTGCGGCTTCATCGACATTCTGGTAGTCGAAGCTGGCAATCGTCTGCGGTTTCCCGTTCTCCAGAATCGTAAAGTCGCTCTGCTTCAGCCCCTTTACCACCTCTCCGGTTTTCTTATCCCGCACCACCACGTTCGTCAGCACGATATCGGTCTGCACCTTCATCGTGAAGGTCCCATCGCCCGTCTGCTGTTGAGCAAAGCCCGGCAACCCCGCCATCAACCAGACCAAGATCGCCGCCATCAATCGCCGCATAATCTTCTGCCTCAAAGTCCACAACTCAAAGCTCACAGCTCCCTAAAACCGGTATCGCGCCAGCACCGTCAAACGCCGCATCGCCGCCGTCGACGTCACCTGTCCAAACGTCTGCGAGTTCAGCGTCGTATCAATCCCCGAGTATTGCACCGTGTTGAACACATTATTTGCCGTCACTCTCGCCTCAAACGACCTGGTCTCGCCCAGCGGCACCGTCCGCGATAGAGAAGCGTCTACCGCCAGAATTCCCGGCCCCTCGATCGATCCACGCGAAGCCGTCCCAAATCCATTCGCCGGCGTCACAAACGCTGCTTTATTAAACCAGTCCAGGACCGTACCCGCGCCAGGAATCGGCTGCGAAAACACCCGGTCTGGCCGCAGCGAATTGTTACTCCCCGTAGCCGTCTCCGCCACCGTCGACACATAATGCGGCGTGAAATACGTCCCCGTCGCGAACGTAAAATCACCCGACAGCGAAAACCCGTCCAATGCTTTCGACCAAAACCCGCCCTTACTCAAGTAGGCCCGGTTCGGCCCAAACGGCAACTCCAGCACCCAGTTTCCCGTCACCTGATGCCGCACATCGAACGAGCTGTTGCCCTCCTCCGCATTCAGGTCCTGATCATTCTGCGCTACCGTCGGCTTTCCACCGCCGATCGACGACGCATTGTCGATCGAATGCCCATAGTGATACGTAGCTTGCAGCGAAACGCCTTTCTGCAATCTCTTCCGCACATTTACGCTGAGTTGCTCGAATCGTTGATACCCCAGCGAGTCCTCATAGTTGAATGGCTGTGCCGATGAGTTCGCTGCGCCATCCGCCGTCCGGTTCGGCGCCCGCAGAATATCCAGATCTCCACCCTTGGACCCGTTGTACCCAACGTTCATCACAATCCCAATCGGCAGCGTTCGTTGAATATCCAGGTTCCACACCTGCACATGCCCAAGCCGGTAAAAGCGGTTCACGGCATAGTTGTTCTGCACCGGGGTCGTCGAGCACCCAAACCCGTCAGCCAGCGTCAACACCCCCGGCGTGCATCCCGGCTGCCCGACAATATTCGTCTGTGTCAGCGCAAACGGCACCTGCGCCGAAAGCTGATTCGCAAAACTCGAGTATTGCCCCGTGTTGAAGTTGATCCCATAGCCGCCGCGAATCACCGTCTCCTTGAAGATCTTCAGCTTCGGCCGATAAGCAAAACCCAATCGCGGCGAATACATGTTTCTGTCCGGATTCACCAGCGACCTGGGCGAGCCTGCCGCGCACGCGCCGGGCACGGCGACCGGACACACCGGAGCCACCACCGTAAAGTCGGAGTTGTGATCCAGGTTCACCAGCCGGTTGTCCTTCTCCACATAAGGCGAAAAATACTCATACCGCAGCCCGAAGTTCAGCGTCAGATTCGCTCGCGCGCGCCAGTCATCTTGCGCATACCAGTCAATGACATTTGCCCGCAGATATGTCTTCTCCTGCGCGGCCTGAATCGTTGACTGCTGCGGAAGCCCCAGAAGAAAATCTGCGAACCCATAACCGCTCGGCGGCAGAATCGGACAATTCACGGTCGACGAAGGCGTGCAGCCCTTCACCGTTGCGGGATTCTGCGTAGCATATCCGGTGAACGTAAACGCACCCACAACATTCGTTCCCCCGATCGAATCCGCATGCACCCTGCGAATGTCGAAGCCAAAGCGCATGTTGTGTCGCTTGTGGCTGTAGCTCACAAAATCGGAAAACGAAATCGTTTGATTGATCGCATCGCTCGGCAGAGCCTGAGCCAAACCCGTGAAGTTCGAGATGCTCGCGCTCGGCAGCCCATAGTAGATTCCAGGATCCGAGCCAATCACCGGCTTCGGAATACTGATCCCCGTTCCTACCAACGGATCGCTCACATTCGTAAAATAATTTTCCAACGTGCTGTGCGACCGGTTCCAGTTGAGCGAGGCGTTGTTTGTCAGCCGGCCATACCCAATCGTGTAGCCCGCCGTGACTCCGTATCCATTCGTCTGCGTCTTGCCACCCAGCGGAAGAAAGATATTGCGATTGTCCGCCGCCGTGTGCGAATAGCTTCCGTTGAAGTTGATATTCTGCCGCAGTGTCTTCGGTGCATTTGCTGCCTGCCGCCTGCCACCGCCAAATCCACCGCCCTGGCCGAAGTTACGGACATACCGCAGCGCCGCCGTGCCGGCATTGTTTCCCGCCGTCGTAATCGTTTGGTAGTTGTATCCTTGCTTTCCCGTCGGCGCGATATTTGGCGCGGGGTAGTACTGCATCAACGCTGCCGCCTGAGACGACACAGGCACCTGGTTGTTCACAAACGGCTGTCCCGTCGCCGGGTTATACAACGTCACCGGCGTCGTCACGCCGTCTACGGTCTGCGCCAACCCGAAGAAGTCTCCACTCCGCTGGGCCAGCGTCGGCACTGTCCCGTACAAATTCGTCGGTGTCGTATTCCGTTGCCCCGTCACGTTCAGAAACACAAACTGCTTCGTGCTCGCCTTCACCAGCCCCGGGATCGAGGGCGATCCGGTGAAACTCAACCCAAACCGATTGGTGCTATAGGCGGGCTTCACCACCGGAGCTCCCGTCAGCGAATAGTTCGTCGCGTCCAGAGCCCCATTGCCTCCCTGATAAAATACCGCTCCATGGGGCTGCGTCGGATTGAATCCCCTGAAGCCGCCGCCACCACCGCCGCCCCCGCGACCTCCTCGTCCGCCCCCGCCTCCTCCGCCGGGCCCTCCACCTCCGGGTCCGCCAAATCCTCCACCACCCATCATCCCGCCAAGCATTCCCACGACAACGTTTGCCATATCGCCAGCAGCTCCACCCTGTCGCTGCGCCTGCGCGATCGCATCCTGCACTCTCTGCCGAATGTCGTCTTCGCTGTAACCCGCCAGCCCATTGGTCTGCCCCATCGCGCCGTTCACCGTCACTGAGTCCGCTCCTGCCACGTCTCCACCCAACCCTGCGAGGGAGGGCAGCTGAGCTCCGGCGTTGTCGGTCGCGCCTGTGTTCGCGCTTGCATCTGCGGCCTCCGATCCATCCGCCGTCACACTCAGCGATTGCAACCCGCGCGCAACTCCTGCACTCGTCGCCGTTGCCTGCTGTTCAGCCTGCTGCACGCGCGACGCCAGCTGCAGTCCAAAGTCCGCCACCTGCTCGGGCTTTCCGCCATTCTCTCCCGCGGCGTTAATCAAAACCTCCTTCGTCTCCGTAGCAAACGCCGCCAGCTCCGCCTTCACCACGTAGCGTCCATTCCGCGGAATCGCCATAGCAAACGAGCCGTTCACATCGGTCGTCGTCGCATATTTTTTTCCGGTCAGCGAATTGGTCGCTGTCACTCCCACTCCGGGTAGCGGCACCGTTCCGGCCTTCACCGTCCCGGTGATCGTTCCACCGCTCGCTTCAACTGTAGTCGCAAGCGCAGGCGTGGCTGCCGGCGCAGGCATAACCGGAGCTGTCGTCGTTGTCTGTCCCGTCGGCGCCGCCTGGCCCCAGATAGTTCCAACCATCATCAGGCTTACGGCAATCCATCGAATCGATCCCTGCACGTTGTCTTGCCTCACTCAACTCTAAAAACGACTGATCACCTGCTTCGATTGTGACGGATAGTGTGCGGCTATTGAGGTACGCCGGCAGGAGGAACGGGACCGGCTTGCGTTGCCGGACCCTTCGGAGCAGCCGCATCCGGTGGGGTTGCCGCGCCTGACGGAGTAGCGCCTGGGCCACCTCCATCTGTGCCTCGTCGCCTCCTCTGTCCCATCGCTGTGGCGTCCATTACGCCCAATTCGGTCGGCACAAACACGCCGTTCTTCAAGGCTCCTCGCCCCGCCACGATATCTCCGACCTTTACATCGGCGAACGTAATACTCTCTCCTCCTCCGCCATTTCTCCCTCCTGCCGCGTCACCATTTCCTGAGCCGCGTCCTCCCCCGCCGCCGGGGCCGCCCATCTCGATCGCGCCAGCGCCATTCGCGAACGCCATCATGCCGCGTCCGCCACGCTTGAATGATGTCTGTTCATCCACGGCGATCACCTGGCTCACTCCGTCGGTTCGCATCACGGTAACCTTCAGCGCGTCCATATCGATCGCCGTCACCTTCCCGGTGATGTATGTCTTGCCCAGGTTCTCGCGGGCCTTCTTCACCTGTTCGGCATCCATGACGCCCACAAACACTGCGTGCACCGTCTTGGTCGGAGCGTCCAGTACACCCATCGCCCCTACGACGTCGCCAACCTTGATATCGACCATCTTTACCGGCTGCCGATCCTTGTTCACGCGGGTATTGGCGGACACAGACACCTGATAGATCTCACCCGCCTCGGTCTTCACCGTCAGGTGATCCGCTGTCGCCGCAGTCACCGTTCCGCGAACCATCTGTCCGCCGGCGAAAGCCGCTCCACCCTGGCGCGGGCCGTCCTGGCCGTCCTGTGCCAGAACTGTCGCCGGCATTGCAACCGCGGCCGCAATCACAAGCAACTTCGCTGCCCAGCTCTGAGCTGACCAACCGTGAATCGATCGTTGTCTCATCGTGCACCTGTGTTTGTCATTCAGCAGTACTGCGGAGGAGTCCGCTTTTGTTCCACTTGTTGCGTGCTCTCTCATCTGTGAAAACGCCTACTAAGCCCCTTTTACTGCGTATCGCGGCCCGTGCACATAGAGACGCGTCCTTTTCGTGAAAGACTCTGTATCCGCCTATTTAAACTTCCAGTATGGGCAGGCCGGCGCGCCGCCTGCAATACACTAGCGCCATGCAGAATGTAGCCCACCCCCCTCACACGCATGACCCGCACATTGAAGGACACTTCGAGTCCAAAGAAACCGTACGCGACATCGTCATCGGCCTCTCCGACGGACTTACCGTTCCCTTCGCTCTGGCCGCTGGTCTCTCCGGCGCCGTCGCGTCCTCCCACATCGTAGTCCTCGCCGGTCTTGCCGAAATAGCTGCGGGCTCGATCGCGATGGGCCTCGGCGGCTACCTCGCCGCCAAGGGCGACGCTGAACACTACGCGTCGGAAAAGATCAGAGAAGAGCGCGAGATCATCGAGCGCACACGCGACGAAGAGGAAGAGATCTACGATATCTTCGAACACTACTCCGTCGATCGCTCCAGCGCGGCGCCGGTCCTCCACGCGCTGAAACAAAACCCGACCGCCTGGGTCGACTTCATGATGCGCTTCGAACTCGGCCTCGAAGAGCCCGCCCGCAACCGAGCCCATCGCTCGGCCCTCACCATCGCCGCCTCCTACATTGCCGGCGGCATCATCCCCCTGCTTCCCTACATGCTCATACGCGACTCCTTAGAAGCCCTCGAACTCTCCGTAGTCATCACGCTCTTCGCTCTGGCTATCTTCGGAGCGCTCAAGGGCAAACTGGTAGGCACCGGCTGGCTCCGCAGCGCCCTGCAGACCATCACCATCGGCGGAGCCGCCGCCGCCGCCGCCTACACCCTTGCCCGCCTCCTCAGCCACCCCAACTAAGCCCATGGTCTTACGATGTCCTTTGGCGGTTCATCCCCTCCCCCGGCGATATTGCGTAAAATCTTCGAATGAATAGGTTTAGGTTTGGACCTGGGTGGCCGCCCGTGGGCGTTAGGATTTGCCGGAACCAAGGGAAGCCGATGGGGGCGTCTTTTGGCTATCGGTTTGTCAAGCCTGGCAGTTCGTTTTCAGACATGGAGGGCCGAGATCGCGACCACAATACCCGCCGCTCCAAGAGACAAGCCAAGCAGGAAATACGCACGTTTCCTGGTAAAAAGCGTGATGGAACACAACACGACTGCGATCTGCAGAAGGGCCTCCCCCAGGTCGTAACGCGCGGCCTTCGCTTCCGCCCGGGTCACCTCCCGCTCGAATTCGCGGGCTTTTTCCTGTTCTTCGGCTAAATCCACTTTCCATTTCTCGATATGTGCCTGATATTCCTTGGCCTTAGCGGCGACAGCAGAGGCATCGTTGCTGGGCTGCAAGGCGAGCAGATCAACATCCACGGACAGATTATCCATGCGGATCTTCTTGGCCTGATACTCATTCCACTGGTCCCCAGCCTTGGACTGCATCAGCACAGCCTCTGTATGGGTCCGGTGGCCAAGAACGGTAACCATTGCTACCAAAACTGCAAGAATAGAGATTCCAAGCGAGATACTCCTTAGGGACTCCCCACCGGCTTCGCCGGCCTCTTTCAAATGCTTTGCAAATTCCTGAACTTCATCGGCTTCCATAGTGGGAATCATTCTAGCGCGGCTGGTTTGAAGGGAGTTTTCGACAGAAAATGGGGATTATCAACAGACCGAAGGGTTGCGCCGTGCTCTGGCCGCTGATACTCTCAAAGAGTCGCAGCAAGGAAGTCCAGCTTGCACGGAAGTAAAAAGCACGATACTCTAAGTGAGTAGCAAGGAAGCACTGCTTCTCACCTTGGCCTTGGCAGCACAGGGCAGCTAGTAAAGGGATGATGGAGCGCAGTCCAAGCGTTTGATCGCGGTCGAAACCCTGAGGGTTCACCAGCAATCCAAACCCAAGCCACTGCAATTGATTTTAGATTTTCCAGGAGCCAAGTGCTCCGCGCTCGTCGTCGAGCGTTTCGATGTTTTGACATTTTGCGCTGTGCGAATGGATGTCAGGTTTCTCGCTCTTGTTGAGCAAAAAACTCAACGAAAGTGAAAAAGAAATTGACAAGCGAGATGAAGATTGATAATCTCGAAAAGTTCGCTAAAACGTCACTCGTTGCTGAAGTGATCCTCGACAGGCCAAATTAAGGCCATAAAGAAACAGAACGAGAGATCCGAGTAAGCAGCAAATACAGATGACAAGAGCGCATCAAGTTCGAGGACACAAATCAGGCTTTATGCCGATTTCGTCCTTGATCCAAAGCTGCCCGCTTAGGTGGATGCAGTTCGGATCTTTGACAACATAGTTGAACGTGCCAGTCGTGAGATGATACGAAATTTGGTTTAGTCATTCTCACTAGTTATATCCTTCGCTCCTTTCGAGCGAGCGGAGGCGCTCGATCCATCCCGACCCCTGTCGTTGGATGGCGAGCAAACCAAGATTAAACGAGAGTTTGATCCTGGCTCAGAATCAACGCTGGCGGCGTGCCTAACACATGCAAGTCGCACGAGAAAGGGGAGCAATCCCTGAGTAAAGTGGCGCACGGGTGAGTAACACGTGAATCATCTACCTCCGAGTGGGGAATAACTGAGAGAAATCTTAGCTAATACCGCATAACACTTACGAGTCAAAGCAGCAATGCGCTTGGAGAGGAGTTCGCGGCCGATTAGTTAGTTGGCGGGGTAATGGCCCACCAAGACGATGATCGGTATCCGGCCTGAGAGGGCGCACGGACACACTGGAACTGAAACACGGTCCAGACTCCTACGGGAGGCAGCAGTGGGGAATTTTGCGCAATGGGGGAAACCCTGACGCAGCAACGCCGCGTGGAGGATGAAATATCTTGGTATGTAAACTCCTTTCGATGGGGAAGATTATGACGGTACCCATAGAAGAAGCCCCGGCTAACTTCGTGCCAGCAGCCGCGGTAATACGAGGGGGGCAAGCGTTGTTCGGATTTATTGGGCGTAAAGGGTGCGTAGGCGGTTTGGCAAGTCTTATGTGAAATCTATGGGCTCAACCCATAGTCTGCATAAGAAACTGCCGGGCTTGAGTATGGGAGAGGTGAGTGGAATTTCCGGTGTAGCGGTGAAATGCGTAGATATCGGAAGGAACACCTGTGGCGAAAGCGGCTCACTGGACCATAACTGACGCTGATGCACGAAAGCTAGGGGAGCAAACAGGATTAGATACCCTGGTAGTCCTAGCCCTAAACGATGATTGCTTGGTGTGGCAGGTACCCAATCCTGCCGTGCCGAAGCTAACGCGATAAGCAATCCGCCTGGGGAGTACGGTCGCAAGGCTGAAACTCAAAGGAATTGACGGGGGCCCGCACAAGCGGTGGAGCATGTGGTTTAATTCGACGCAACGCGAAGAACCTTACCTGGGCTCGAAATGTAGTGGAATCCGGCAGAAACGTCGGCGTCTAGCAATAGACCGCTATATAGGTGCTGCATGGCTGTCGTCAGCTCGTGTCGTGAGATGTTGGGTTAAGTCCCGCAACGAGCGCAACCCTTATCTTCAGTTGCTACCATTTAGTTGAGCACTCTGACGAAACCGCCTCGGATAACGGGGAGGAAGGTGGGGATGACGTCAAGTCCTCATGGCCTTTATGTCCAGGGCTACACACGTGCTACAATGGCCGGTACAAACCGCTGCAAACCCGCGAGGGGGAGCTAATCGGAAAAAGCCGGCCTCAGTTCGGATTGGAGTCTGCAACTCGACTCCATGAAGCTGGAATCGCTAGTAATCGTGGATCAGCATGCCACGGTGAATACGTTCCCGGGCCTTGTACACACCGCCCGTCACATCACGAAAGTGGGTTGCACTAGAAGTCGGTGCGCTAACCGCAAGGGAGCAGCCGCCCAAGGTGTAATTCATGATTGGGGTGAAGTCGTAACAAGGTAGCCGTAGGAGAACCTGCGGCTGGATCACCTCCTTTCTAAGAGAGAACGTCTTGGCACACTTGAAGCGTCCTGCGATCGCAGGCAATCTTTGAATTGAGCTTCGGTGATGTTGCCAAGTACCATCTCCGGTCATAACGTTTACCGGAGATGAGCCTGAACTAAACCTTCTCTTTGTCGATATCTTCAAGATCGATGGTCAATAGCGGCATAGCTGCTATGCACGTTCAACTGTGTCCTCGAAACCTTTTCGAGAAAACCAGCTAGTAGCTTCTAGCGATTAGCTCTTAGCTAGGCGCTAGAGGCTAACAGCTAGAAGCCGCTGTTTCGGGCCTGTAGCTCAGTTGGTTAGAGCGCACCCCTGATAAGGGTGAGGTCGGTAGTTCGAATCTACCCAGGCCCACCACCTTATCCCGACGATCGAGTAAACTTGATCATCAAGGGGCTGTAGCTCAGTTGGGAGAGCACCTGCTTTGCAAGCAGGGGGTCAACGGTTCGATCCCGTTCAGCTCCACCATAACTTCTCGATTGGCATGTTCGACATGTAAGTCAAGCGATGTCTGCTTGAGGTTGAGTTTCCGGGCTTGTTAATAAGCTGGGGGATTGAACCTTGAGCAGGAATGCTCAAGCCGCCTCAGGGCGCGAAGTGGAGACGCAGCGAAGCGATTCGCGCAACTCTGCTCATGGGATTTTTGACAACTGAATAGATTGGGTAAATATATAACTACAAGGCTGAGCAGCATGTCTTCGGGTAGTTTCCGGGGAAAGCTGTCAATCAGTATTGAGTGTCTTTAGAATAATTTTCGTGTTACCGGCCTGAATCTCGAATGTTGAGATGAAGGCTGTAGAACACAGGCGTGGACTATATCAAACGTAGATGACTCTATGTTGCAGGGGTTGTCACCCTGCTGCGTGCGAGTAAATTCTATGGTCAAGCTACTAAGGGCGCACGGTGGATGCCTTGGCAGAAACAGGCGATGAAGGACGTGGCAAGCTGCGATAAGCTTCGGGGAGCCGCACACAGGCGTTGATCCGGAGATTTCCGAATGGGGAAACCCACATACGCGAACCGTATGTATGTCTCACTGAATTCATAGGTGAGAACAGGCGAACGGAGGGAAGTGAACCATCTCAGTACCTCCAGGAGGAGAAAGAAACCTCGATTCCGATAGTAGTGGCGAGCGAAATCGGAACAGCCCAAACCCGTTGCATTAAGGTGTATCGGGGGTTGTAGGGCCTGCAACAGTAGAGTTACCAATCTGGTTGTTAGCTGAATCTTCTGGAAAGGAGATCCAAAGAGGGTGACAGACCCGTAGGCGAAAACGATCCAGACTCGAAGCAGGTACCTGAGTAAGGCGGGGCACGAGAAACCCTGCTTGAATCCACGGGGACCATCCCGTAAGGCTAAATACTCGTTTCTGACCGATAGTGAACCAGTACCGTGAGGGAAAGGCGAAAAGCACCCCATTGAGGGGAGTGAAAAGTACCTGAAACCGTGTGCCTACAAGCAGTGGGAGGACTATGCCCGCAAGGGAATGTCTGACCGCGTGCCTATTGCATAATGAGCCGGCTAGTTATTCTTGTCAGCAAGGTTAAGCGTGAGCGAGCCGCAGCGAAAGCGAGTCTGAATAGGGCGATAAGTTGGCAGGAATAGACGCGAAGCGAGATGATCTACCCTTGGCCAGGTTGAAGGTGGGGTAACACCCACTGGAGGACCGAACCGGTGTTTGTTGAAAAAAGCTCGGATGAGCTGAGGGTAGGGGTGAAAGGCTAATCAAATTTCGTTATAGCTCGTTCTCTCCGAAATAGCTTTAGGGCTAGCGTCGGGTGATTTGGATTGGTGGTAGAGACATGGATGGACTAGGGGGCTTTCCGGCTTACTGAATCCAATCAAACTTCGAATGCCAATTACAACCAGCCCGGCAGTCAGACTGTGGGGGCTAAGCTTCACAGTCGAGAGGAAAACAGTCCAGACCGCCTGCTAAGGTCCCAAAATTACAGTTAAGTGGGAAAGGAAGTCGGAACGCTCAGACAGCCAGGAGGTTGGCTTAGAAGCAGCCATCCTTTAAAGAAAGCGTAATAGCTCACTGGTCAAGCGGTCCGGTGCCGACAATACAACGGGGCTAAAACTGTATACCGAAGCAGCGGATGCACATCTTTTAGGTGTGCGTGGTAGGAGAGCATTCTGTCGTGGATGAAGCGCAACTGGGAAGATGCGTGGACATTACAGAAGAGACCCTGCCGGCATAAGTAGCGATAAGGAAGGTGAGAACCCTTCCCGCCGAAAGTCTAAGGTTTCCTGAGGAAGGTTAATCCGCTCAGGGTTAGGCGGTCCCTAAGCTGAGGCCGAGAGGCGTAAGCGATGGAAATCCGGTTAATATTCCGGACCTCCCAGTTTTTCGTTATCACGATGGGGTGACGCAGAAGGATAAGCAGGGCCTCCTATGGCTATGGGGCTCGATGCGCGTAAGCTGGTTTCTCCAGGCAAATCCGGAGAGACTTAACAGTGAGGCGCAAAGCAGTAAGCCGAATGGCTGAAAGCTGCTGACTTCATGCTGCCAAGAAAAACCTCTAAGGAGAGAGATTGGGAACCGTACCACAAACCGACACAGGTAGACGAGGAGAATATCCAAAGGCGCTCGAGTGAAAGCTTGTTAAGGAACTCGGCAAATTAGACCCGTAACTTCGGGAGAAGGGTCGCCCTTCAGGGTGCAAGCCCAGAGGGGCCGCAGTGAAACGCGAACGGCGACTGTTTAACAAAAACACAGGTCTCTGCAAAGTCAAAAACGACGTATAGGGGCTGACTCCTGCCCGGTGCTGGAAGGTTAAAAGGAGAGGTTAGCCGCAAGGCGAAGCTTTGAATTGAAGCCCCAGTGAACGGCGGCCGTAACTATAACGGTCCTAAGGTAGCGAAATTCCTTGTCGGGTAAGTTCCGACCTGCACGAATGGAGTAACGATCGTTCGACTGTCTTAACGAGTTGCTCGGCGAACTTGTAGTACCGGTGAAGATGCCGGTTACCCGCAGCTAGACGAAAAGACCCCGTGCACCTTTACTATACTTTTACTGTGAGTTACGGCAATTGCTGCGCAGGATAGGTGGGAGGCTTTGATATCGGACTTTTGGGTTCGGTGGAGCCAACGGTGAGATACCACCCTGCGATTGTTGTGATTCTAACCTCCTCCCGTGATCCGGGAGAGGGACATAGTAAGACGGGTAGTTTGACTGGGGCGGTCGCCTCCTAAATTGTAACGGAGGCGCGCGAAGCTACACTCAGGTCGTTTGGAAATCGACCGTCGAGTGCAAAGGCATAAGTGTGGTTAACTGCGAGACCTACAAGTCGAGCAGATGCGAAAGCAGGCCTTAGTGATCCGGTGGTTCTGTATGGAAGGGCCATCGCTCAACGGATAAAAGGTACGCCGGGGATAACAGGCTGATCATTGCCAAGAGTTCATATCGACGCAATGGTTTGGCACCTCGATGTCGGCTCATCGCATCCTGGAGCTGTAGAAGGTTCCAAGGGTTAGGCTGTTCGCCTATTAAAGCGGTACGTGAGCTGGGTTCAGAACGTCGCGAGACAGTTCGGTCTCTATCTGCTGTGGGCGTAGGAGATTTGAAGAGGGCTGTCCTTAGTACGAGAGGACCGGGATGGACGAACCTCTTGTGTTCCAGTTGTCTTGCCAAAGGCACGGCTGGGTAGCGAAGTTCGGTTGTGATAACCGCTGAATGCATATAAGCGGGAAGCACGCTCTAAGATGAGATCTCCCAACCCAAAAGGGAAATGAAGGGCCCTGGAAGACCACCAGGTTGATAGGCTGGAGGTTTAAGCGCAGTAATGTGTGTAGCTTACCAGTACTAATCGCCCGTTCGGCTTGTCCATAGAATTTACTCTGCGCAGGTTGATATCGTAGGAACGACTACGAGTCCACTGTTCTGAGTCATTCAATACAAGCCCTGTAGTTATACCTTGATGATCAAGCTATATGCTTGATGCTAATGTAGATACGTCTACTCCCAATCTATTCAGTTGTGGAAGATCGCGCGAGCGAAATTTCAAAACTTTGCCGGTGAGTTTACCGCGAGGGTCACACCCGTTCCCATCCCGAACACGGAAGTTAAGCCTCGTTGGGCCGATGGTACTGCACGCGTAAGTGTGTGGGAGATTAGGTGATCGCCGGCATATTTTCAAAGCCCCATCCTTTCGAGGATGGGGCTTTTCTCTTTGGGTGGGTTGTCTGGCTTTCGCTTGGGGTCGGGGTGGCTTCTCCGCTTTTCCCGTCGAATGTTTTGGAGCCCTGTTCGCGGAGAAGGGGAAAGTCAATAGCGGTGGCCGGACCAGTTGGTTGTGGACAAAACCGATCTTCGGGTTTTGTGGTGAGTTGTGGTGGGATTCTGGTTTTCGGTGATTTGATTCGGGTTTCTCAAGGATTTTGCAGTGTCTAGGCGCGTGAGGAGCGAATTTTTTGGCCGGAAAATCGTGGTGAAAACGTGGTGGCAGCGTGGTTCTTCTGCGGTGATTGGTGTGGTTCCGATGCGCGGGTGAGGGAGTCGGTGAGCAGATAGAAGATCCCGGCAATCCGGGCTTTCACGCGCGCCGACCTTTCTCGAATCGATTCCGCCATTTTGCTCTCCAGTTTGTGATCGAGAAAATCAGGATGGAAATGGACTTCCTGGATTCATCCGGATGAGGTGAGCCCTTCGTGCGGAAGCTGCGTGAAGCTATTGCCAACGGGGAGCCCTTTCAAAGAAAACGGGACACTGAAAAGAATCATGGCAGCGCCCTGGACGTTACGGAGCACGAACTCCTGACCCAGGAACTTCGGCGTCGCGAAGCGTTTGGCGAGGGGATGGCGACGAATTTTGTTAAGCGGCGAGGTGGTTGGTGACGTATGCTCGGCGATGGGACTGAAGTGACGGAATCTTTGCTTGGGTGTGCCTGGGTTCTGTAGTTTGTTGCGAGAGGGAAGAGATATGACGAGGACTGAGAACAATAAGGCGGTCATCCGGAAGTTTGTTGAAGAGGTAATCAATCAGAACCGAATGGATCGGGCGGATGATCTTGTCGTGGAGGATTTTGTGGAACTGGATCCGTTGCCCGGCCAGCGGCAGGGAAGGGAAGGGTTGAAGGAGGTGCTCGGCATGATGCGGTCGGCATTTCCAGATATGCATTGGGTGGTGGAGGAGATGGTGGCGGAGGAAGACAAGGTTGTCACCCGGTTTACGTGGACAGGGACGCATCGGGGTCCGTTTGCCGGAGTGCCGGCTACGGGCAGGAGTGTGACGGTGAAAGGAGTGGTAATGGATCAGCTGGCTGGCGGGAAGATGAGCTTTAGCCGCATTCTGATGGATAGTTTGGGGTTGATGCAGCAGCTTGGGGTAGTTCCGGGGGCTTAGCTGTTCGCGGGATTTTCAGGAGTCAGCGAATTTGTGTATGAGAGATTGCTGGAGATTTGTTCCATACGCTGTGCTCTTCGTGAGCGTGATCGGCATGCAGGTTGTGTTGTCCGCTCAGACGACGCATGGAGTGAACAAACAGGTTCACAGCTCTGCTGTTCCGTTTGTGGGATGTAAGTCGGATGGTCAGATTGGACCGCTAAAAGCGCCGAAGGGGTAAGAGCAGAGTTTTGTCGATGGATGGGGAGAACGCGGAACGGCTCGCCTACTACAAGGCAGAACAGGGTATGGGTGTGCTTGCGCCACGTGGGTGGTCTTGCTTTGGGACTTATGGTTCGAATGGCGCCACCCTGTATGTAAGTCCACAACCGATCGATGCTCCGACTCTATTTTCAACTTCCTGGAAGGGTTTTACAGGGCCCGGTTGTTCAGATGTCTGTCGAATATGGAGGTACCTCCGGGCGATTTGGCGTGGCGCAGCATTATTGCGCGTGTTTTTCCTGCTCGGAGAGCATTTGTTCGCGAGGTGATTTCGGAGGGATATTGAATCGGCCGAGCGATTTTCCGTTTGGCCCTTATCCGAACGACAAGCTCACGTATAAGAACAAAGAAACGGTTGAGTATGAAACTCCTGCACACACCGATGGGCTGGGAACACAGTCACGATTACAGAAGAATGCTGATCCGATTCGCGGAGTTGTGATCCTTGTGGCGACCTGATCCTGATCTGCTTTCTCTTTCGGTGCGCTTCCACATGAAATTGGTGATCTTACTTCAATCATCATTCAGGAAGTGGAGCGGGAGGCGGTTTCCTTTACTCCTTAGAAGTGGCAATTACGGGACAAAATCCTTCCTTGACGCAGCGACTAGAAGACGTACTCGGGTGGTTTGATGCCCTTGAGGCGCAGATAGACTTCGAGCTGCCCGCGATGATGTGCGGTATGGGTAAAGTACGCCCACAACCATTCAAAGCCGGTCATTTTGCGATTCGGAGGGCCGACGACTGCGTCGAGTTTTTCGGGCGTGATGCCGGCGACGGCCTGATTGCAAAAGTCGAAGGAACTGGAGAGGAATTGGAGAATGGCGTCTTTGTCGGGCGCCTGCTTTCCACTCTCTTGTTCGACGAGTGCGGGGGCGACGTCGGGGCGCTTGGCGCCGCTGGCGTTCGCGCAGGCGCCGAGATTTGCACGCGCTACCTGGATGAGAACCTGACCGAAGCTGAGTTCATCGGGAACGGGTTTGAAGCTGTAGCCGTCTGCGGGCATCAGCTTGGCGACGGCGATGGTGAAATCACCGGAGGCCTTCCAGTGTTTTACGAGTGCGTCTTTGATGGTGGACTGCGCGATGGTGGACTGTGCGAGAGCGGGAACGGCGAGAATGGAAAGGAGTGCGACGCCAATCTTGAGCATGAACGTCATCGTACAACATTCAGTAGTATTTCAAACCGATGCAACAGCGGGGATCGAGGAGAACGAGGGTGATGAATCAATGCCAAAGGCCGTCAGGTTTGCTGGGCCGGTTTGTTTTGTGGTCAATGAATTCGCGGCACTCGAAGGTAACGGATTGGGGGCTGGCGCACGTTGCGGTGGGGAAGAGCGACACGATTCTTGATGTAGGTTGCGGTGGCGGGAGAACAGTGAGTAAGTTGGCGGCGATCGCTGCTGGGGGAAGGGTCTTCGGCGTTGATCATTCCGAGGAGAGCGTTGCTGCAAGTAAAAACTTCAATGCGCGGGAGATCGATGCGGGCCGTGTGGAGATCAAGCAAGGCTCGGTGTCTCATTTGCCGTATGGGGACGGTGTGTTCGATCTGGTGACGGGAGTGGAGACTCACTTTTGGTGGCCTGATTTGCCTGGTGATATGCGTGAGGTCTTTCGAGTCGTGAAGCCTGGGGGGACTCTTGTCCTGATTGCGGAGGTTTATGGAAGATCAAAGGCGAAGACGGCACAGCTTGCGGAGAAGTATGCACAACGGACGGGGATGAAGCTTTTGAGTGTGGAGGAGCATCGCGAACTGCTTGAAGGTGGCGGCTTTTCGGATGTTCGCGTTGCGGTGGAAGAGGGCAAGGGGTGGATTTGTGCCGTTGGCAGAAAAGACAATGTGGGGATGATGCTGTGAGCGCTTAATGCGTTTCCCAGGTGCGGAGCGTGTGTTCGTAGATTCTCATATTGACGCGCTTGCCTCTAAACTTTACGCCCTCCATGGAGAGACGAAGGCGCTGTTCGGTTGCGGCGTCGCCTCGTAGCTTGATCTCGCCGCCAGCTCCGACGATGCGCTGCCAGGGGAGAGTCATATCTCGGTGCAGTAGCTGTGCCACGGCTCGGTGATAGAGCGGATAGCCTGATGCCGCGGCGACTTTGCCGTAGGTGGAAACTTTTCCCTTGGGGACGGAACGAATGACGCGGCGAAAGGCGGCATCGCGCGATTCATTTTTGCGGAACGCATCTTTCAGGATTCTTCGCTTGAGATTTTGCGGGGGGACGGGGCGTCGCATGGGGAAGACTTTATCAGAGTCTGATGGGCGCGCAGCACTGTATCGGGTACGTGCACGGCTGTTGCGAGGATGGATCCGATTTAAATCGCGACTTTCAAATGGCGAATTGCAGCCGGATTGAGCAAAGGAACCCACCCGGTTGATGTAAGATTCGTCCAACAAGCCGCCTATGCAGGATACCCTCCAGATTTCAGCGAAACTGAACGGCTACTTTGGACCTACCGGGCCACGATTCTTCCTGCTGTTTCTTTTTCTTTTGGCAAATCTGATTCTGTATCCGTTTGCGCAAGAGACGGGAGGCGCAGGTTACTATCTTTTTCGCACGTTCGGCTATTCTGCTGTATTGGTGGCCGTGTATGCCGTCAGCTTCCGGCGCGGCTTTCTTTTGTTCGCTCTGGTGCTTGCCATTCCATCCGGAATTCACTACTTCCTGAGTGCGGAAGGAGAGGCAAATGCTTTCTCGATCATCGCTACTGTTCTCAACTTCGTTTTCGACATCTTTATCATCGTGGTTATCTTCCGCAAGGTCTTCCTTCGCGGCAAGGTGACGACCGAAACTATCTATGGTGCGTTATGTATCTATCTGTTGATTGGGTTCACCTTTGCCAGCATTTACGGGATGCTGGCGGACATTCATCCGAATGTCTTTTATTTCGATCCTAAGACGAACGCTCATGCAGTGCCGGATCGGTTCGATCTCGTTTACTACAGTTTCGGCACGCTGACCTCGTGGGGCGCTGCGGGGATCACGGCAGTGGCGGCCCAGGCCCGATCCATCTCAGTGATAGAGGCGATTCTTGGTGTTCTCTACCCTGCAGTTCTCATCTCGCGACTTATCGGCAGCTACCGCGAAGGATCTAGTGCCGATTGATAGGTAGCAAGATTATGCTGGAGGTCGGTTCAGCGTAGTTGTATTGGGCGGTGGTAGCCCACCTTAGCGACGATGGGGCACCCGGATTTAGATGTGGGCCACCCGTCCCCACCCGAAGTTATGATTCGTCAGATGTGGGCCACTGTATGGGAGAAAGAGATGAAGAGACTAGCGATGTGCCTGGCAAGCTTGGCAATAATTTTGGCAATAATGACGGCAAAGATTTTCGCCCAAGCACCAGTTAGAAAAATACCTATATTCTTCCAGTGCACATGCGATGATCTGGTCGGATCCCGAATTGCCACGGCGGTCCGAGATTTGATCGCGACCAGTCCCAGATACTTCAAGTCTGGAAGCGAATTCAACCGGCAGGATGCGAATGTATTTCCAATTTGGTCAATACGCATGGTAACCAGAGACACAGATGAGAATGCCACCCGAACCATGATTGCCGTGGCCGTCACTCGAGGGCTTTTCTTTGAAACCCTTTCCGTTCAGAGTTGTGGGTCGTTAAGGGTAAAAGAGTGTGCAGAGGGAATCCTGGCTGATTTAGATAGACAGATTACCGAATTTAATTCTGTCCAGTAAGTCTCTGTCTCGTACGCGTCGGCGGTCTACTTTGAGGTAAAGCCGAGATATGGCCTTGCGGAGGGCGTCGCCTGAGTTTAGGGACGCTCCGCCTATTCGAAAGCCATCGATCCAGTTCCTCTAACTCCACCACGCAACAGTGGATGAAGCTGTCGGTTTAGATTTTATGTATGGGCCACCCGCCACCCGGATTTAGATGTGGGCCACCCGTCCGATGGGTGCCAAGATTAATATCTGGGTACCCATTCTCGCCTATCACGGTTTACCTGTCTTCTTCGTCATCCCTTTCGCGATCGGTCAAGAAGTTGTCGACGACAAAATCGGCGACCTTCTGTCCCAGGCGGCCACCAGCTTTTTCGTCAAAGCTGAAATGTTGTCCAGCTAAAACGCGGCTGAACGAGGCTTCGTCGAAGGCCGCCGAGAAACTTGTAAAGGAACGATCTACTCCAGGAAGAACCTCCGACGTCACGGTTAAGTCAAAGTGGTCTCTTCTGAAAAATGAAATCAATACTTCTGCGGCGGCGGCGCTGATGGTCGCGTGCGCACCTGGGTAGGATGGATCCGGGGCAGTGTTCTTGCCGCCTTCGGGTAGCCACGTTGTGTCAACCAACGTTTTGGGATTGTTGTCGGTATCGGCGGCACGGATGGCAGTTACTGGGCGCCAGAAGTTGTACGTGTATTTGGCGTCGTAGAAGGCGATTACGCTGTCCGCGAGGCTCAGGTTGACGAGGGCGAATAGACGGGCACTCTCTGCCGTTGTCAGATTGTGGGCGAGGGACGCGGTCTGGGTGATCTCGTTCCAATAGTTCTGGATGGTCCCATTCCAGAACTGACCAATCAACATTTGGTCAGCTGTCGCGGTCGTGCTGTTCATGATTCCCAGTGATTTGACCTGGTTGAAAGCATCGCTGTAGGTATCGCTGGTTAGCGCAGGAGGCGGACCGGGACGAAATTGGTTCGCGTGTTCCAAGGCAAACGGGGTCAAGCGAGACCAATGCGTGAATTGCGGCTGGGGAGGGAAGTTCGGCGGGGTCGACTGGTAGTCTCCGGGGGCGTTGCCGAAGACATAGGGAATCGGAGCGGAGGTTGAGCCGTCAGTGCTTCGCAGGGCAAGTATTTTGTCGGCTACTGTCTGGCCTATATGGATTCCTATCGTTTTGTCGTCTCCATCGGGAATTTGCGCCAGTGACTGGAGAAGCTCGGCGTCAAGCGAGGTTTTGAAGGAGGGATACAACGCAACCAGTACTTCGTGCGCGGCTGCGTCTGCGGCTGCGTTTTGGGAGGCGTGTTTTTCCGGGCGGACCAAACGGATGAGATACGGTTTGTGGCGCCTGTCAATTGCATTGACCGCGTCATAGATCGCCGCGTGCATGATCGCGAAACTATGGGTTGAGTGGATGGTTGGTGACTGTGCTCCTGGAGTACGAACGATGACCAATAGGTTCTTGTTCCATTGGATAACCGGGTTGACTGCCTGATTGGAGGACTGTACGTCCTGATTCCGATCGTTATTGACCTTGGCCTCACTGCCTTCCATCGATCGGACAGCAAAACCGGCACAAAGCGCAAGTGCAAACAAGACTCGTTCCATCTTCATAGGCCTCTCCTTCTCTCACGTAGGTCAAGAATTCGGGCTCAAGTGACAGAACAGTCAGGCGAAATCGCTGAAGCTCCGAGACAGTGCCCGCTCATATAACTGGCGACGGGGACATTTATTCTCTGAGAACGCAGAAATTTTCGTCGGGGCGAAAGAGGCTCTTTTTTTGCCAATCGGCGGAGATGAAATGCGTGGTCGCGTGGAAAAGGGAACACGGCGCGTGGACGTGGCCTACGGATATTTGGAGTATGAATGCCCCTTTGGTGGAAGGGGCGACGGTTGGCTGGGTGGGGTGATTAGTAGGCCAAAGCGCAGCCGTCGGCTCGCATTTCGCTGGCGGCGGAGTAGACGCGGTCGTTGCCGTCCATGTGGGGTTCGATGGCTTCGTAGCGGCCGAAGCCTCCATCGGAGGGGGCTAGGGGCCAGCCGAGGGCTTCGAGGGCTTTGCGGGTGGAGGCGGGGATTCCGGATTCTAGGCGGAGGATGCCTTTGGGGCCGAAGTCGGCGAGGTCTTCGCCCATGGATTGTGAGGAGCCTTCGTGGTGCCAGCGGGGGCTGTCGCCGGCGGCCTGGATGTCGAGGCCGTAGTCGACGCGGTTGATGATGATTTGGGATTGGCCCTGCGGCTGCATGTCGCCGCCCATGACGCCGAAGGACATCCAGGGCTTGCCGTCTTTGGTGGCGAAGCCGGGGATGATGGTCTGGAAGGGGCGCTTGCCGGGGGCGTAGATGTTGGGGTGGCCGTCCTGGAGGGAGAAGAGTTCGCCGCGGTCCTGGAACATGAAGCCGAGGCCGTCGGCGACGAGGCCCGAGCCCATGCCGCGGAAGTTGGACTGGATCTGGGAGATCATGATGCCGTCTTTGTCGGCGACGGTGAAGTAGGTGGTGTCGCCGTGGCTGGGGGCCTGGCCCGGATGGATGGGAGTGAGGATCCAGTCGAGCTTGATTTGTTTGGCGCGCTGCTTTGCGTAGTCTTTGGAGTTGAGCCAGTCGATGGGGATTTTGGAGAAGTGCGGGTCGGCGTAGTAGCGGGCGCGGTCTTCGTAGGCGAGGCGCTTGGCTTCGATCTGGACGTGGAGGGATTCGGGGGATTGGAAGCCCATGTTGCGGAGGTCGAAACATTCGGCGATGTTGAGGAGTTGGAGGGTGGCGAGGCCCTGGGTGTTGGCGGCCATGGCGTAGACGTCGACGCCGCGGTAGTTGGTGACGATGGGGTCGAGCCATTCGGCGTGCTGGGCGCGGAGGTCGTCGACGGTGATCCATCCGCCGATGCGCTTGAAGTAGGCTTCGATGGTTTTGGCGATGGGGCCATCGTAGTAGGCGTCGCGGCCGCCTTCGGCGATGAGGCGGTAGGTGCGGGCGAGGTCGGGGTTGCGGCGGACATCGCCTTCGTTGGGGGCTTTGCCGTTGGGGGCGAAGGTGTGGAGGGCGTTGGCGGTCTCTTCGACGCCGGAGCCGGGCTTGGTGAAGTTGGCGAGGCCGCGCTTGATGTAGTAGCCGATGATTTGTGGCGTGGGGGAGCCGGTTTCGCAGTAGTGGATGGCGGGTTCGAAGAGTTCGGCCCACTTGAGTTTGCCGTAGCGCTGGTGGAGGGTCCACCAGGCGTCGAGTGCTCCGGGGACGGAGACGGAGATGGCTCCGTAGGTGGGGAGGACGCCGTTTTTTGCGCGGGAGCGGGCGATGTCGAGGGTGAGGGCTTTGGGGGAGCGGCCGGAGCCGGCGAGGGAGACGACTTTTTTGAGCTTGGGGTCCCAGATCATGGCGTAGCAGTCGCCGCCGATGCCGCAGGAGGTGGGTTCGACGAAGCTGAGGACGGCGTTGGTGGCGACGGCGGCGTCGATGGCGGAGCCGCCCTTTTTGAGGATTTCGATAGCGGTGAGGGTGGCGAGGGGGTGTGCGGTGCCTGCGGCTCCGGAGCATCCCATGGCGGCGGAGCGGGAGGCGAAGCTGGCTCCGGCGATGCGGTCGCCGGCGTGGACGTCGGGGCGGTCGAAGGTTTCGGCGCCTGCGGGCTGGAATTTTGGCAGATCTTTTGGCATGGCTGAATCGCTGTGGCTCATGGCTGCGTCAGTTTGGCTGAAGGCGTTTGGCGAGCCGACTGAGGCCATGGAACCGGCGGCGGCTAGCGGGAGTGCGGCTATGAAAGAGCGGCGGCGCAAGGTGGTTCTCCTGATTTGGTGAGAAAAATAGACGCGGAGCAGGCGAATCTATTGAGATATTCAATATACCAAGATGGGTGAACGTATTTCTGCGGCACGCTAGGGCCGTCGTCCCCATGCTGTCCACATGATCGGCGACGGCATCATGAAGCCTGGATCGTCCAAGCGCGCCATGTCTTGCTCGAACTCTTCCTCGGTGATGTATCCGGCATCGATCATATTGGTGCGAAGTTGCTCGAAGTTCGCGCGCAACAGGGATACGCCGGGTGATCCGGAGTTCCACATGAAGATGGACGCTTCAGCCGCGACGTCGACCAGCCCGTGTGCGCGGAGACGGCTGAAGAGTTGACGCGCGAAGGTCCTGTCGTCGGCACCTCGGTCCTGCATAACCCGCCTCGTGCCGATGAGCGTCTTCAGGAGAACTTCGCCTGGGTTTACCACGGCGTTTGGCGGCATGGAGGAGGCGTCGAATTCCTCGTCGACGAGCCAACCTCCCGGCTTTAGAGCAGCGACCATGCGGGCCAGGGCTTTCTCGCGTTCGGGAAGGTGCAGCAATACCAGGCGCGAATGCACGAGATCGAAGGCGGCTTCGGGTAAGGCATCGTTGACGATATCGTGGCGGCGCACCTCGAGGTTGGGGATCTGCAGGGATTCGAGGAAGCGCGGGTCGATGTCGGTAACGAGGACGCGTCCGGCAGAACCCACGCGAGCGGCGAGCCAGGCTGCGATAGAGCCACCACCGCCGCCGACCTCCAGGCAGTGCCAACCGGAGGTGACGCCGCGGTGCTCGAGGTGGCGGATCGTCACCGGATCGTACATCGCAGCGAGGGCGTCGAATCGCGCTGAGGCTTCTCTCCCGGCATTGTCGAGCGCGTAGACCGAGTCTGCGGAACGTCCCGCGCCGCTTGATCCGTCGTTTTCCATACGTCCTCCGTGAGATGAGGAACCGGGTACTCTCCCCGGGGTTTTTTGAAGCTAAATTGCTTATGTCCATTATCCTGCCCGGCTTGTGCCGATTTCTGGATAAAAAATAGCAAAGAATCTTTGGGACGAACGCGAAGAAGTAGAGTCACTTATGTTGGTGTGCCAGATGAGTCGGGGATGCGGAGTCTGTCTCGTGAAGAATTTCTCGGGTATTGCGGGAACTTTTCACCTCGCCGCGGCATTACCTCGCTGTGAAGGATTGAGGCGGAATTTATGCAAGAAGCTTGCCGGGGTTCGTTCTACGTTTGGAGCCGATGATGCCAGTGACTAAGAGCGACGCGTCCGTTGATGCAAATTCAGAGGGACGGCAATCGGTTGCGAGTGACGAGCAACTGATGGTCGGCATTTTCACGAGGCTCGACGGATGCTTTCGGCGAGCTTTTCTCGCGGTACAAAGAGCCGATGTTTGGTTTTTTCCGGCGGCGGCTTCGTGATCCGGCTCAAGCGGAAGAGTTGACCCAGGAGACGTTTCTCGCTCTGCTGCGTGCGTCGGCGCACTATGAGCCTTCGGCCACCTTTCGAACTTACCTTTATGCGATCGGATTCAACATTCTGCGCGCGCATCGGCGTAAGGCTGCGTTTCGAGCCATGTTTCACGGGGCGGGGCGTGAGGGTCGCGAGCCTGCGGTGCGAAACACGATGGACGCCGATATGTGGCTGCGGGATGCGGTGAACAGACTGGAGCGAATGGATCGCGAGATTCTGCTGTTGCGGGAGTTTGAACAGTTGAGCTACGCGGAGATCGCGGAGTTGTTGAGACTTCCGCTCAATACGGTTCGCTCACGGCTCTTTCGTGCGCGGAACGGCACTGCGGGAGTTGCTTGGTGCTCCGGCCCCCACATCATCTACCAAAGATCTCACGGAATGTGAGGAGCGCGTATGACTACCACGACACACTCGGTGGCTCCTGAAGACATTATGGCTTTTCTCGACGGCGAACTTTCCGCTTCTGAGGCGCGGGCCGTGTCTGCTCATCTGAAGGACTGCGCGCAATGCGCGATGGTTGCTGAACAGTTTCGTGCGACATCGGAGATGCTTTCCCGCTGGGATGTCGAGGCTGCGCCGGCTGCACTGGAGGACTCGATTGAGGATTTCGCGGCTGAGACTGTTGCTCACCGCGCTGCCGTAAAGGCGGGGAGGACCGGATTCGGGCGACGCAGGCTGCTGGCAATTGGAAGTGTGGCCGTGGCAGTCATGGCTCTGCTGGTGGTCGCGGTGTTCTTTCAGCCCTCTGGGCAATCTCATTCCAGTGGCGAGCTCGTTCTTGCGGACAAACCAGTTGCACGCTATACCCAACCTCAGCTATCCGAAAAGATGCGACAGCCGGAGCGACGCCATGCTCTGACCTCCCTGACAGATGCCGGCGTAGCAGGCATGGGAGCGCCGGGTTCCGGGGGGATTGCAGGGACCGGATTTTCGGGTGCGGGTGGGAGCGTTGGTCAGCTCGAAGCCTCGTCAACGCCTGCACCGATGATTGCGCGCGCGGCGTGGCTCGTGATCAGGGTGAAGAATGTCGAGGCTTCCCGCTCGTTACTCGATGCGATTCTTGCGCGGCATCATGGGTATCCTGCGCAGCTCAACGTTACTTCGCCTGAGTATGGTGCGCGCGGGTTTCAGGCTTCTCTTCGGATTCCGGCACCGGAACTTCTTTCGGCCATAAGTGAGATCAAGGGCCTTGGACGTCTGGAGAACGAATCGCAATCCGGCGAAGATGTCACGCGGCAGCATGCCGATGTAGCCGCTCGCCTGAAGACTGCGCGCGAGACCGAGGAGAGATTTCGTGCGATTCTGCAGCAGCGGACCGGCAAGATCTCCGATGTTCTGGAGGTGGAGCAGAGCATTGCGCGGGTGCGCGGCGAGATCGAGAGTATGGAAGCGGAGCAGAAGTCACTGGAACACCGGGTGGATTTTGGGTCTGTCGAGATTCAACTGACCGAGGAGTACAAAGCGCAATTGAGTTCGTCGCCGGATTCCGTTTCCACACGCATCCATAACGCGTTCGTGGCCGGCTATCACAACGCGACGGAGACGTTGCTAGGGTTCCTGCTGTTCTTTGAGGAGTATGGTCCGTCGCTGGTGATCTGGCTGATTGTTCTCGCCTTGCCGATCATTCTGGTATGGCGCCGGTACAGGAAGGTGCGCTCCACGATCTGAGAGATGCGATGACAGAATCTTGTGCGCGGTGTGCGGGCGAGATTCTGTCGTGGCAATCAATGCGCGATGTTATTTGGGATTGCTGTAGCCGATATTTTTTAGGGCCTGGTTTCCTAAGCGTTCCCGCAACTGTTCGAGGTAGAGACTTGCGGGAGCTACAGGAGTGTCTTGGGAATCGATGATTCCCTGGGGCAGTGTGGGAAGCTGCGGCCCGGGATCGAAGGTGGGCATCTTGCCGAGGGCTTGCTCTCCGCGATTGCCGATTGCCCAGTTGGCTGAGCCTGGAGGCATCTGGACGACGAACGATTTTGCGGTGCTGTTCCAGACCACTCCCCAGCCCATGGTCCAGCCGTGGCCGGAGCCCATGGCTCCGCGGTTCATCAGGTCGATTCCTCCTTCGGGAACCTGGCAGCTGTCGATGAGGATTCCGGTAGACCAGCGTTGATGCGGCTGCACGTGGCCGTTGCCGTGAAAGATGCAGTTGAGTACGACGTTGGGTCCCTGCATTCCAGGGCCGACGGCGATGTAGAAGACGTTGTCTCCGGTGGCGCTGCAGCGGTCGAAGAGAATCTGCGTTCCGTTGGCGGAGAAATCTGCGGGCTTGGCTGCGCCCTGGATTGGGATGCTCTGCGTGACGTCGACTTGTTCGACGGTGATGCGGCGCGCATCCTTGCCGACGCCGACGGCCTCGGTGGTGTCGATGATGCGGAGATTGCGGACCCAGCCGTCGACGACGCTGTTGATCTGGAGGCCGTTGAAGGGCTTGTCGGAGAGCGTGATCTTTCGGGCTGGGGCGATCAGACGGAAGTTCTCGACTCCTACTTGTGTGATCTGTCCGGTGTGCTCGACTTTGACTACGGCCGCTCCGTCAGGGCCGAGATATTTTGCATCGTAGGAATCGGTGAGCGGTACGTCGAAGACTAATTTCTTGCCGGTGATGGAGACGATGGTGCGTTCGGTCCTGAGGTCGCTTGATACCCACGTCTGCTTCTTTCCGTTACGAACGAGCGTGTCCATGCCCATCAGGTGCAGCCACTCGGGTGTGACGGGGCGCGTGATCTGGACTCTGTCTCCTACCTTCAGGCCTGTGGTGTCACGGACGTTGAGGGACATGGAGCCGGAGGGGACGTAGGCGTCTGAGATCGCTGTCGCGGTGCCGACTGGTTGGATGCTGCTCTGGCCGGCGACTGAGATTGCCATGTGAGGATCGCCGGTCATCTCGATGATGGTGCCGGTCTCGCCGGATCCGCTTCCGCGGAGGACGACGCCGTCTGCGCTGATCTTCAGCGTGGACTTGCAATGGAACCGTCCGCTTGCAAGCAAAACCGCACCGCGCACGCCGTGGAGAAGAGGGAGACTCGAGACTTCATCGATGGCGGCCTGGATCGAGGCGGTGTCGTCTTCGCCGGAGGGTGCGACTGTTTTTTTGACGGGGAAGGTGGGAAGGGCGACTCCGCCACCGCCGTAGCCTGCGTAGGAGAAGTCGCTGATTCGATCGCCGGTCTTGAGCGGTTGGTAGACGAGCTTGCCGGAGCGGTCGGGATAGACCCATTGGCTGTGAACCGTGGCCGGAGGCTCCGCAGATATGGGAGCCGCAAATATCAGGGATACGGCGGAGAGGCTCAACCAGCCGAGGGGTTGCGAAGTTTTGCAGGAGATCAAGAGCGGGTCCTCGTCTTTGGAGTCGCTCCTATTTCTACCTGCGGAATGAATTGTTTGTCAATGAAATGCCCGTTGGGCAGTGGGTCATATTCAAACTGACCCACTGCCAAACGGTCTGGCAGCGGTTGAAGGTTTTGGTTCTGTTTGTGGTTAGTGCGACACTGCAGGCACGGTGACGGGCGTTGGATTGTTGCTGCAGGTCACGGTGTAGGGGGTGTCCTGTTGTTGCGCGTCGAGTTGCTTGACGATTCCGGGTGAGGGATCGAAGGCGTTGAGCGGAGGTGTGGTGTAGTAGACGTAAAACGGCACAAGTGAAGAGCTGAGGGTGAACGGCGGCTCCCAGGTGGAGCCTATGCCGAATTGCGCTACGAAGTTTGGGACCGATGCGGAGGTGATTGTGCCTCCCTCGGGACATACTTCGACCATGTTGCTTGCCAGCCCTACGGGAGTGGTACCGCCTCCAGCCGGTGGTGGCGTCACGACGGGTGGCGGAGAGTTGTTGAAGACGCCAGCGCGGGGATCGTGATGGGTGCGGGGCTGTTGGTGCAGCTCACGGTGTAAGGAGTGTTCTGTTGTTGCGCGTTGAGTTGTTTGACGATGCCCGGTGAGGGATCGAAGGCGTTGAGCGGAGGCGTGGTGTAGTAGACGTAAAACGGGATGAGCGAGGAATTCAGGGTGAATGTTGGTTCCCAGGTGGAGCCCGTGCCGAATTGCGCTACGAAGGATGAGATCGATGCGGAGGTGATCGTGCCTCCTTCGGGACAGACTTCGACCATGTTGTCTGCGGGGCCTACGGGAGTGTTACCGCCAGACTGGCGGAGTTGTCACCGGTGGAGTTGTTACCGGTGGAGTTGTCACTGGTGGCGTTGTCACCGGCGGAGGCGTTGCTGCAGCCGACAGCGAAGGCACGGTGATGGGGTTCGGGCTGTTGCTGCAGGTCACGGTGTAGGGGCTGTTCTGTTGTTGTGCGTTGAGTTGCTTGACGACGCCTGGTGCTGGATCGAAGGCGTTGAGTGGAGGAGTGGTGTAGTAGACGTAGAACGGCACGAGCGAAGACGTGAGGGTAAACGTCGGTTCCCAGGTAGAACCTGTGCCGAATTGCGCTACGAAGGATGAAACCGATGCGGAGGTGATCGTGCCTCCTTCGGGACAGACTTCGACCATGTTGTCTGCGGGACCTACGGGACCGCCTCCAGCTGGTGGTGGTGTCACGACCGGTGGAGGCGTTACGACTGGTGGCGGCGTCACGACAGGCGGCGGGGGTGTCCCGGCGAGGGGCGTCCCTATGGTCAGAGCTGCAGCTCCGAGTCCGGTTGCGGGGCTTCCGGACTGGAGTGCGGTGTTGAATCCGTCGAGACTGGACTCCGAGGTAAATACAGGCTCATTGACGAACTTTGGATCGACGCATTGTTCAGTGGGGACACCGGTGGCGCATCCGCGAACGCCGTAGTAGATGTTATTGGTCCGGGTGATGGGGCCGATGGGCTCCTGGAAGTAGAACAGTCCAGGTCCTCCAACCTTGCCGCCTTGGCTATAGGTGGCGGGGTTGTCGTAGCCGAGGACGATGTTGTTACTGAATGTGAGCGTGGAGTTGCTGCAGGAGGCATCCCAGCACGCGATATCGAAGGTTGTCGGTGCGTAGGTGATGATGGTGTTGTTGGTGAGCGTTGCTGTGCCTCCCTGACGAAAGTTGAAGGGGACGGCGTCGCCCGCACGGCAGAAGTCACCGACGTAGGTATTGTAAGAACTCGGCTGGCCATTGAGGGGAGCTGACATGCGGAAACAGTTCGCCACGATGGTGTTGTTGCTCAGGACTGCCGGGCTAAGGTTTGGCCCCCATTTGAAGGTGCCTCCGTTGTTTCCGTAGGCTTGAGAGTTGGTAACCGACATAGAGCATGATCCGGTGTCTATATGACCGAGGTCCATTGCGTCCTGGGTGTTGTAGCGAAAGATGGAGTGATTGACGTTGACGTTGAGGCAGGTTCCGGCAGGAGTTCCGACACCATCTCCGTAGCCTTCGTGGCTTTGGCTATAGCAGGAGATTGCGTGGCTCTGGTCGGGATAGTCCTGATTGCATCCGCTGAACTCGATGATGGAGTCGAAGAAGTTCCAGGTTGCGCCGGGAGCATTCGGGGTTGCGTTGCCGTCGTCGAAGTCCCAGCCGGCACCGCCGTTGTAGGCGAGGTCACATCGTTCGCAGGTGACGGGGCCGGCGCCGATGGGGCCCTTGATGCCGCGGCCGATGTGTCCGTGAATCCATAGATCCTGGAGCAATACGTCATGGGTTTGCACGTTGGTGCGAATGCCGTCTGAGTCGAAGTCCGCCGTAGGACTCTGGCTCGGACAGCTGGAGGGGACCGCGGGAGATCCGTACCAGATGCAGTTGGAGTGGCGCGTGATCTCGAGGCATTGGACATCGAGGTACTGTGCTCCGCTGAGATCGAGGGGAGTGCCGATGCCGAAGCCACCGAAGATCTGCGTCTTATTGGTTGCGCTGCAATTGGCGAAGTTTTCCCCGAGGATGCGGGTGTGTTGCGAGGGGGAGCCGGCCGGGATTACGGGATTCTGCAGACTTGCTCCACCTGAGTCCCAGGTGTAGCCGGCGCCACAGCCTTGCGTGATGGTGTTGCCGTTGCTGTCGACGGGGCATGTGGCTGCGTCCCATCCCACGCGCCATGGGCCGCCGCGAATGATGACGGTATCGCCACCGGAGATGACCCAGGCGTCGTTGTTGTAGGTCTGGTCGTCCCAGAGAAAGCGATAGTCGTTGAAGGCACAGTGCTGCCCTGGCGCGTTTCCAACGGGAGGGGCGTCAGCTTGTCCATCGCAGACGGAAGGAAATCCGTTGGCTCGGCGTGCGGCTGAATCGCGGGGCCCTCCGTCCGGGCGGATGTACCACGTCGTGGGTGGGGGTGGGGGTGGGGGTGCGGGTGCGGAGGCGCCGAGGAAAGCGGCTCCGAGCGCCGGAAGAATGTGCATAGGGGCCTGGGAGAGTGTCTGAGCGTGGCTGATCTGCGTTGTAACAAACAGCAGGGCCAGCAAAGCGGGGAGAGCTTTGATCTGCATATAGTCGAATCCTAAGAAGAAACAAATGTTAAATGGGCGAGATTCTCTCGTGCCCACGAGTGGATAGTGTTACTTCAGTTGACTTGGCAGAGTAGGGTGTGGACCTGCAGCGGGCACACCAGAAGAGTTTCAACTTCGATGAACGGGATTGTTTTTGGGGAGTTGAGATTAATCTACGCGGTAAAAATTTCTCTTCGTGGGACTATCGCGCGGCTGCAGTGGGATCTTTTAGATAGTCGCGAACGAGGGCGACTGTGAATGTTGGGCTTTCTTCCATGAGCCAGTGGCCGCAGTTGGGCACGACAGCTTCGCGCACGTTGATGGCGACGTTTCGCATGACGACGGCTTGGGTTGAGCCAAAGGATTTGCCTCCGCCGACGGCGAGTACGGGCATGGTGAGTTTCGTTTGCTGGAAGACTTTGTTGTCTTCCACGTCCTGATCGAAGGCTTTGAAGTGAGCGAAGCCGGCGCGCATGGCGCCGGGTTTGGCGTACTGGGCGGCGTAAAACTTTCGCGTCGCGTCGTCGGGTTGCGTGGGGCTGGCGCTGAAGTCGTTCCAGATGCGGTCGAGATAGATGCGCTCGCGGCCTTGCACGAGGCGCTCCTCATCAGGACCCCAGAAGGAGAAGTGCCAGAGCTTGTGGTCTTTCACGATGTCGTCCCAGGGGGCGACGCCAGGCAGAGGAGCGTCCATGACAACCAGACGCTCGACCTTGTCGGGGTAGAGCGCGGCGTAGGCGTAAGCGACCATGATGCCGATGTCGTGCGAGACGACGAAGGTGCGGTCGAAGCCGAGCGTGGTGACGACGGCGCGAATGTCGGCGGCCTGTGTCTTCTTGTCGTAGCCGCCGGCCGGGCGGGAGGAGCCGCCGATGCCACGCAGATCGGGCACGACGACGGTGTAGGTTTTTTGGAGTTCGGTGGCGAGAGGAGCCCAGGAATCGCTGGTTTCAGCATAGCCGTGGATGAGGACTACGACGGGCCCCTGGCCCGCGGAGCGAACGAAGATGTCGGCGCCGGCCGGGCTATGGATGATCTGCGATTTGAAGGTGGAGGGTAATGCTGGTTGTGCGGAGGCGACTTTTGCGGAGAGTACGGTGAGCGAGATTGCGAACAGGGTGCTCCCTGTGATTTTCAAACACCGATCCATCCAATTCTCCGTTCGTTCTTGAAGTTTTATCACGATATCTCTCCCTGCGGAAAGATTGCTCGTGCAGTTGTGCCGCGGTTTTCCACACGGAAAAGTTTTCTTGCGGGACGGAATTTTTTTCTGTTGACATTTAGATATGGGTAAGTGGTAGCTTACCGTTAGTGGATGCTTACCTACAGGCCGGGCTGGATGCACTGGGCGACGGGACGCGCATGGCGATCTTTCAGCGTTTGTCGCACGGACCGCTGGCGGTGCATGAGCTGGCTGCGACACTGCCGGTCAGCCGACCGGCAGTGTCGCAGCATCTGCGCGTGTTGAAGGATGCGGGGCTGGTGACGGATAGCAGGTCCGGGACGCGGCGGCTGTATCAGTTGGATCCTGAGGGAGTTGCCCGGTTGCGGGCGCATTTCGATCAGGTGTGGGAGCGTGCCCTGGGTGCGTTTCAGCGTGCCGCAACGGCGCCGGCCGGATCAGCGCCAGCGAAAAAAGAGTCGGCCAGAACGGAAGCTGGGAAAAGAGAACCTGAGAAAAGAGAAGCTGGGAAAAAAGGAGAGAGAGATGACAAGGACAGCAGAAGAAGCGGTCGTTCGCAAAAGCATTCGGGTCCACGTGCCGATTGAGCGGGCTTTCTCGGTGTTTGTGGAGCAGATGGAGGTATGGTGGCCGCCGGCGCATCATATCGGAACGAATGCGTTTCAATCGATCTTCGTGGAGCCGCGGGTGGGCGGGCGATGGTTTGAGCGCGATGCGAATGGGATGGAGTGCGACTGGGGCACGGTGCGCGCATGGGATCCGCCGCGGCTGGTGACGTTCTCGTGGCATCTGGGGCCTGACTGGAAGTTCAATCCGGACCTGGCGAAGGCGAGCAATGTGGCGATCCGATTCACGAGCGAAGGAGATTCGGCGACGCTGGTGGAACTGGAGCACAGCGGGATTGAGCGGCACGGAGAGGGTTACGAAAAGCTTCGCATGATGCTCGACAGCCCGGACGCCTGGAGCAGCACGCTGACCGCGTTTGCCAAGGCGGCCGATCGCGAGGTGGAGCGATGAGGCCAGTGATGTTCTTGCGAATTGCGGCGGTGTTGACGTTTATTCATGCTGTGTTGCATACGGTTGGAGGCGTTTTTGGCGGGGCAGCTCCGGGGGTGCAACAGGCTACGGTGGCGGTGATGAAGGCCAACGAATTTCCGGCGCTGGGAGTGGTGCGGAGTTACTGGGACCTCTATAGGGGAATGGGGCTGGCGGTCAGTGTGTTTCTGACGGCGGAGGCGATTGTGTTCTGGCAGTTGGGCTCGCTGGCGAAGACCGATGCACTGCGGCTGCGGCCGGTGCTGGTGACGTTTCTGTTTGGCTACCTGGCGCTGGCCACGGTTTCGTACCGGTACTTCTTTGCGGCGCCGGTCATCACGGAGGTGATGATCGCGGGATTCCTTGGAGCGGCGATCGCGAGTTGCCGGCAGGCCACTTCGCTCGAGCCGGCGGGATTGAAGAGCAGGGGCGTGGCTGGTTGACGCTCCTGAGCGTTACTGGTCTGGATGTTTGGCTTGCTTCTGGGCTTCTCTTTCGGCCCGTTTGGCTTCGGCGGCGGCTTGTTTGGCCGCTGCTTTTGCCTCAGCGTCTGCCTCACGTATTGCGCGGTTTGCCTCCTCGGCTCCAGGCATTCCCGGCGGGAGGACGGTGAGTTTCGGAGGGGCTGGGGGCGTTGGCGGCAGGGGCATGACGCTGCCTTTCTTCAGTGAGACGTCGCCCTGGCTGGTGGTCACGCGCAGGAGCGGGCCGCCTTTGCCGATGGTTCCGCTGACGGCGTTTTTGCGGCTGTCCTCTTCTGTGCTCTTGATCTGGCTGAAGTCGCTTTCGATGTCTCCGTTGGTGGCGTCGAACTGGTAGGCGAAGTTGGCCTGCTCGGGGACGGTGATGCTGACCGAGCCGTTGCGATTTTCGACGGTGACGTTTGAGAGCGGAGGCGCACTGGTGACGTCGACCGAGCCGTTGCGATTGGTGACCGAGACATCGCCGGCGATGCGGTCGAGCGTGATGTTGCGGCTGTGCGTCGTGAGGGTGAGGGGGCCGACGGCTTCACTGGTGGAGAGGGCGGCAGTGTTGCTGATGTCGATCTCGCCGTCGAGGCGGCCGAGCTGGAAGTCGGTGCGGCTGGTGTGAAATTTGACGGGGCCGCGAATGCGTTCAAAGTGGGAGTCGCCGAAGAATTCGCCGCGCATGGTGAGAGGGCCGCTGAGGTCGGAGACGGTGGAGTCGTGACCACGGCCTTCGACGGTGAGCGAGCCGGTGACACTGTGGGCTGAGACGTTGGAGTCGCCGTTGTTGATGCGGGTGGTGATGTCGCCGGTGATGGCGCTGAGTTCGATGTCGCCGTGGTTGGCGGTGATGGTGACGGGCGCTTTGATGGCGGTGACCTTCACGTCGCCGCGGTTGGCGGTGACGGTGGTGGCGGATGCTGCGGGCACGGTGATGGTGAGGTCGGCGCGGGCTCCATCCATTGCCGGGACGCTGAGGGTGACGTTGTTGCCGCTGGTGTTGATGTTGGGGTTGAGGCGCTGGGCCTTCGCGTCGGCCTCGGAGTCGGAGCGGGTGTAGACCTCTTTGTGGACGGAGACGTGGATCTGGTTGTCGTCGCTGGTGCCGGAGATGGTGGTGTCACCGCGCGGGTTGTTGACCAGGAGGGTGGCACCGGCGGGGAAGGCCTGGGCGAGGGTCTGGTCGCTTTCGTGTTTGTCACCGAGGAACTCGTCCCAGTTGTCCTGATTAATGCTGAGGCCGTTGAACAGCCGAGAGTGGCCACCCTGGCGGATGCTGCTGAAGATGACGCCGGTGATGCCGAGCAGAACGAGCAGGGTGAAGACCCCTCCGCCGACACGCCGGCGGTAGCGAGGTTGAGTGGAGTCGGACTGGGCGTACTGATCGTAGAGCCATTCGAGAAGCATGACGACGCCGGCTCCGACCAGAAGCAGGGGCCAGAAGCGGCCATACCACTCCCAGAAGCGATAACCCTGCAGATGGCCGCTCTGGACGAGCAGGAAGACGATGCCGATGGTGATGAGGACGAGAGGGCCAAGAATCGAGCTGCGGCGCAGGCTGCGGGCCTGGTAGCGGTAGGCTTCGCGCTGGGCACGGAGCATGTCACGTTGGGCGCGGGCCTGGTCTTTGAGGATCTGCCGTTGATACTTCCAGTCGCTTCCGTAGGGCGGACCGGGGGGTGGCGGATAGGGCGGAGGAGGATAGTTTTCCATCGAATTATCTCCCTTCCTGATCGTTCTGTGAGGAGGGGACGATGGAGTTGGCGGAGCTTGCGGGTGGCGGTGCAGCGGCAGGTGGTGCGGGATATGGGTAGGCCGTGGTCATGACTGTGTTGTAGGAGACGCGCTGGAAGATGGCCATCAAGCCGGCGACGATGATGATGATGGGCCAGCTGTGGCTCCAGGAGACGATGCCGAAGGTGTCGAGCCCGAAGAGGACGCCGATGAGCGTGACCCAAACGGAGCCGCGAAGGGCGCGAAAGAGCCGGTATTGATAACCGGGGGTACCGTCGTCTGCGAGGCCTGTGCCAGTATCGGTCATCTTGCGGACGAAGAGCCAGACGCCGAGGCCGATGAGGAAGATGGGAACGAGGTTGTGGATAGGGAAGACGTGGAACAGGCCCGAGTTGCCGATGAGGAAGAGGCAGCCCAGTCCGATGAGCCAGATGGCTCCGGCGGGGAAACGGTTACGCGAGGCGGGTGCGAGATTTGGATCCAGAGGGTAGCCCGGGGTTCCATAGGGGGGAATGGGAGGAACAGATGTGGCGTAGCTATCCCACGGTGTATTCCAACTTGCGGCAGATGGGGGCTGATAGCCGGGGGGCGGCGGGGTGTAGGTGGCGCGGGCGGCCTGGGTAGGGTCGGAGGGGGCGGCCTGGGGGGCAGTCTGCGTGGAGGTTGCGGTGGCGTTGGGCCAGGCCTTGCCGAAGCCCAGGCGTTCGCCGAGGTCGTTGAGGCCGAAAGGGTTGGGAAGGGGAGTGCCATCACGGCGGGCGCGAGCGGTGTGATGGGCCTCGATGACCTGATAGAAGACCCAGCCGGCGACGAAGAGGCCGAAGATGCCGTTTTCGTTGGCGAGCGAGACCAGGATTGCGAAGACGATGAGGTGGACGACGCCCTTGGCGTACTGGCCGTTATACATGGCGCCGACGCCGGGGATGAAGCCGAGCAGGGCGGCGAGGGCGGGGTTGGGTTCGCCAGGCGTCGGGTTATAGCGCACGCCATAGACATCCGGGCCAGCCGCGAAGCCGCTGGTGTCGGCGGCGGTGCCGGTTGGTGCGCCTGTTCCGGAGATTTTGGAGGCGAGGCAGGGTTCGCAGAAGACTGCAGTGCCGACGACGCGGGTACACTCCTGGCAGATTGGTTTGCCGCAGTTCTGGCAAAACGAAGTACGTTCACGATCTGGATGGTTGGCACAGTTCATACCAATCCCCCTTCTTGCTTGAAGACGCTGGGATTAGGGACAACAAAAGCTTTTGAGAAGGGGGGAAGGGCCCGGGGTGGAACAGCCTCGACCAGCCGGATGTTACCGCCGGAGGTCTCACGACGGCTGGATCCGGGGTTGGGCTTGGTCTGCTTCTGGTTCTGCTTCTGACTTCCTGGTTTCCGATTTTGATCATCGGGTTGCTGCTGGCCGCCGGCAGGTTGCTGTCCGGCAGCAGGATCGTTCTGGTTCGCGGGAGTGCTGGTCGATCCGCCTGATCCGTTTGTTCCGTTGGATCCATCGTCGTCCGAGGAGCGTTGCTGCAGGTCGCGGACGCGGGATTCGAGTTCGTAGACGACGCGCAGGTTGTCCGTGTAGCGGACGACGCTCGCTTTGGCCTGGGAGGCGCTGCGCATGATACTGGACGGCTTGAAATCACTGGCGCGAAGTGCACTGAGGCGAACGCCGGTGAGGTTCAGGGTAAGGGCGATGGAGAAGAAGGCCATGGCAGCGGTCATCGCGAGGCGGGGCTGCAGCATGGTGTGACCAACGGAGCGGAAGGCCTGGCTGATGCGGGTGCGGAAGGGAAGTACGTTGGTGGAGGCGAATGCTGGTTGGGAGACTGAGGACGGAACGAATGCGGGGCGGCCGACGATAGTGCTTGGAGTCCGAAGACGATCGTTCCCGCCGAGGACGATCGCAGGAGCGGCTGCGGCTTTTGCGGCCTCACCGCTGGTTTGGGCGATGATGCGTTCGAGCAGGGCAGTGGGTGGTTCCGGCCGGGGAGACTTCAGCATCTCCATCCAGGCAGCTCCCCGCTCAGCGTCGGCCAACATGGCGCTGCAACTGGGGCAACCGACCAGGTGAAGATCGAAGGTGGCTTGATCGGCGGCGGAGAGGGTGCCGTCGAGTGCGTCGGAGAGCATCGCTTCACACTGCGCGCAGTGTTGCGGGTTGCTGCCCTGACCGGGCTTTGCGCTGCCGAATTGGTTGAAGTCTGCCACTTACATCACCTGCCCTTCTATACGTTGTAAAAGCCTTGCAAGTTCCCCCCGGCCGCGGCTGATGCGGCTCTTTACGGTGCCTTCGGGGATCCGGAGAACTTGCGATATCTCTTTGTAATCCATATCTTCCAGATCGCGAAGTATAACCGCTTCGCGGAGCTCTGGAGAAAGTTGTTTGAGCGCGTTCTGGACGCGGACCTTGAGCTCGAGGCCGGCGACGTGGTGCTCCTGTGAGGGCCTGGGGTCGGCGAGCCGATCACTCATGGTGGGGCCGTCATCTTCGCCGTCGAAGCTGGCGTCGAGGGAGTCGGAGGCGCGATCGAGGCGGGTTCGGCGGAAGTGGTCTACCAGGAGGTTGCGGGCGAGCGTTGTAATCCAAGTCTGGAAGCTGCCCTTCTGCATGTCGAAGCTGGCAAGGTTCTTATAGAGCTTGAGGAAGACTTCCTGAGTGAGGTCCTCGGCGTCCGAGCCGGAGCCGGTGAAGCGGTAGCAGATGGCGTAGATGCGGCGGTGTTGGGAGACCACAAGTTGCTGCCACGATTGAGAGTCACCTGCCATGCACTGGCGAACCAGTTTGACGAGTGCTTCGTTTGCAGCTTCCTGATCTGGGGTTCGCTCCAACTTCGCCTCTAACGGTGATGATTTTGCCGGTAGGGGAAGTGTACCGCGTGGATTGGGTACTGAATCGATTTGCTGAACACGGGGACCGGATTCGGCATGTGGTGTGGAGCGAGGCAGGCGCCGGGGAGCGGATTGATGGCTCGCGGGCCTGTACCTGCTCGAAATCGGAATCGCCATGTGAAGAACGCCCATGCTTTGTAGTACGCATGGGCGTTCGTCTTGGTTCAATCGTTATCGAAATGTCAGGGTTTAGGGAGTGGGGGCGGTGATGACGCCGCAGGCGATGCGGTTACCGGCGTTGCCGGTGGGGTCGGTCTTCATGTCGTCGGGCTTCTCGTGCACCACGATGGCGGTGCCGCCGTTGGCGATGATGCTGTTGGGGGAGGCGGCGTCGAGGGAGAGGTAGTCCACCTTGAAGGTGGCCTGACCAACGTGGCCTTCGCCGATCATAACGTTCTGCGGAAGATCACCGGCGTGGTGGCCCATCGGATTGAGGGAGCCGTGCTGCTTGTTTTCGGGATTGAAGTGGGCTCCGGCGGTCTTGAAGTCGGGTGCTTCGCAGAGCGCTTTGGCGTGGATGTGGACGGCGTGCTCGCCGACGGGAAGATTTTTGAGGTTGACTTTGATGGAGAGCTTGCTCTTTTCCTGCTGGAAGGTGGCGGTGCCGGCGTCCTCGCCGGTGCTGGTCTTGAGGGGGACGACGACTTCATTCTTCGGCTTGGCGAAGGCTGGGACGGCAAGGAGGCAAACGGCAAGGGCGGCGAAGGTGAGACGCATGGGCTTTCTCCTGGTAGTTCCTAACATCTTCAGATGCTTCAAATCGGGCGTCGGCCAAGGATAGCGCATAAAAGAGACAAAGGAGTTACACCATGGACGCGGGGCACGCGTGGGTGCAGCAGCAAACTGTGTTTCGTGCTTCATGTTGGGTCGGATGTGTATGTAGAATCTGGGTCATGATTTCAACCCAGCTTTTTCCCCCTCGGAAGTTCTTCGTCTTCTTGTGCCTTTTGGGCCTATTTTCCGCAACCGCACCTACTGCATCATTTGCGCAGCAAGGGAGGCGGGGCGGGGGTGCGCCTCAGCCCGCTCCGGCAGCGGCTGCTGCGACCTCCGATGCAAAGCCAGCCGCTCCGGAGCCGAAGCCGGCTGCAACCCCGGGAATGCCGATGACGGAACCGCCGTTGCCGCCTGATGCGCATGTGGAACAAAGCATTCAGATGGAGGGAAAGACGCTGCACTACACCGCGACGGTGGGGACGCTGCCGGTGCGCGACAGCAAGGGTGCGTTGAGCGGCGAGGTGGTTTTTACCGCGTACACGATGGAGGGCAAGGACAGGCCGGTAACGTTTGCGTTCAACGGCGGACCGGGTGCTGCATCGGTGTATCTGAACCTTGGCGCGATTGGGCCGAAGAAGGTGGCGTTCGGTGCGGAGGGGCAGAGTCCCTCGGATCCGGCGACGCTGACTGACAATCCGGGGACGTGGCTGGACTTTACGGACCTGGTGTTCATCGATCCGATCGGGACTGGGTTTTCGCGATCGCTGGTGTCGCCGGATGAGGCGAAGAAGCAGTTTTATGGGCCGGACCAGGACATCGATTATCTGTCGAAGTGTGTGTACGACTGGCTGGTGAAGAATGGGCGGCTGCTGTCGAAGAAGTACATCGTCGGCGAGAGCTATGGCGGGTACCGGGGGCCGAGGCTGACGGCGCATCTGCAGTCGGAGGTTGGCGTGGCGGTGAACGGATTGGTGCTGGTGTCGCCGGCGCTGTCGCCGCAGGCGGGATCACCGGATCTTTCGCCTGTTCCGTGGATGCTGACGCTGCCGTCGATCGTGGCGGCGAACTATGAGCGGCAGGGGAAGCTGACGAACGAGAATATGACTGCGGTGATCGACTACACGCGTGGGCAGTATGTTCAGGATTTGATGGCGGGCAATAGCGATCCAGCGGCGACACCTCGGCTGGTGGCGAAGGTGACGGAGTTGACTGGGCTCGATCCGAAGTTTGTGAAGGAGTCGGGCGGACGGCTGGAGACGCAGGCGTTTTTGCGCGAGGAGTTTCGCGAGACGGGCAAGCTGGGCAGCCGGTACGACCCGAATGTGACGGCGTACGATCCGTTTCCGTATAACCCGACTCAGGAGACCAACGACCCGATCTTGTTGAGCATTATTGCGCCGACGACGACGGCGATGGTGAACTTTGTGACCCAGACTGTGGGGTGGAAGACGGATGCGCAGTACTATGCGTTGTCCGGACCGGTGGCGTCGGCGTGGGACCGCAGCTCGCGTAGTGGTGCATTTGCCGGAGCGGCTTCAGCGACCGATCTGCGTGTGGCGGTGGCGACGGATCCGAAGCTGCGCGTGGTGATTGCGCATGGCTGGGCGGATCTTTCGTGCCCGTTCATGGGGTCTGTGCTGACGGTGAGCCAGATACCGATTATGGGCGATCCGACGCGAGTGCAGGTTCATGAGTATCCGGGCGGGCATATGTATTACTCGCGGACTGCGAGCTCGCTGGCACTGCGTAAGGATGTGCTGGAGATGATTTCGAAGCACTGAGTTGACACAGCTGTCCTGCCGGACGGGCCCACTGCGCGTGGCGCGGCCACTTCGTGGCGTGTGTACCTTGTCTTGCCGACTCAATTACTCTTGCGCCTCCCGTTGGTCGGCAGTCTGGCGGTGTGCTAGGCGGAGGCGATGGCGGGTAGATCGAGTTGTTCGGAGTGGTGTTCGTCGGTGAAGGGCTCGAAATGGGTGCGGCAGCGGGCTTCGTAGAGGCCTGCTGCGCCGACGACTACGAGCTCCTGGCTTTGGCCGAGGCGTTGGGTGTGGATGGCGGGCGCGCCGCAGGTCATGCAGACGGCGGAGAGTTTAGTCACTTCATCAGCGAGGGCCATCAGGTTGGGGACTGGGCCGAAGGGCTCGTTGGCGAAGGTGGTGTCGAGGCCGGCGAGGATGACGCGTTTGCCGAGGTGAACGAGTTCCATGGCGAGGTGAGTGATGTTGTGGTCGAAGAACTGGACTTCGTCGAGGCCGATGACGTCGACCTCGTGGACTCGGTTGGATTCGAAGAGCTCGGCCTTGAGGCTGTCAGATGTTGGGGTTATGACGGCAGCGTCGTGGGTCTGCGAGCTGTGGCTGGCGATGGAGGTGCGGTGATAGCGGAGGTCGATGTCGGGTTTGAAGCAGGCGACGCGCTGGCGGGCGATACGGGCGCGTTTGAGGCGGCGGATGAGCTCTTCGGATTTGCCGGAGAACATGGGCCCGGTGATCATTTCGATGCGGCCTGGGGTGGGGCAATTGGTCATGCGGCAATGGTACTGGGGTTGGTGGTGGATTTTTGGGTGTTAATTTTTCTGGTGTGGTGGAGTGGTGTTTTTGCTGGGGGTTTTGAGAAAAACTGCGTCCAGCGCGTGGTTTTTTGATGGTGAAATTGTGGTGGACGTGTGGTGAGTGGTCGAGTGTTGACGGACGTATTTTGGGCAGCGAAAATACGCCACTGTTTTCGGATTTATTTTTGCGTGGGTGTGGATAACTCCATGTTGTCGGCGTAGACGGTTTCTTCGGGGACGGTGGTGGGGCTTTCGAAGTCGAGTTTGTAGCCGTCGGGGTCGGTGAGGATGGTGACCCACATGTTGTTGCCGACGAAGGGACGGCGGGGCTCGAGACCGCGAGCGAGGGCTTCGTGATAGATGGCGAGGGCGTCGCGGCATTGGAAGCAGAGGGAGACGCCTTCCCCCAGCTTGGTGGAGCCGAACTGGGAATCGGGGCCGTACTCCTGGAGCATGATGGCGGCGTGGCCGATTTCGAGCCAGCACCATCTGATCTTTCCGTCGACGACCCATTTCTTGGTGCGTCGGAAGCCGAGGCCGTCGATGTAGAAGCGGAGTGAGGCTTCTATGTTGGAGACCATGAAGAAGGGTACGGCTTGCTGGACGTTGGGTTCGGGGTTGGTTTCAGGGGTCATGGTTTGTTTCTGATGTCTCTTACTTTTTACTCCGTGTGGTTGCAGGTGGGAAGAATGCGATGTTCTTCTGTGAAGAAGTTTGCATTGGGTGCTGCGTTTGGCTTTGTGTTTCGACTTATTAGTACCGGTTCGGGTTTGCTGCTGGAACGAACGGACTGCTCATGTTGTTTAGGCGTACAATTCGCCACTCCCCGGATGTCAATTCAAAGAAGTGCGAAAGAGAGGTCTATTCATGCTCGGAGAACTGATCAGCGAAACGAAAGGTAAGAGACTGGTGAGACGGGTGCTTTCCGTTGATCCCCCAACTGCAGAGGTGTCGTTCGAGGACAAGGGTCAGATATTAGGAGTCGCCACCACAGGCATGGGCACCTATACATCGGTTGTCAGTCCAGACGGCTCGATCCTTGGCAGCGGCCAGGGAATGAACATGACGGACGATGGAGAGGCCATCACGTGGACGGGAACGGGCGCTGGCAGATTCGGGCCAGGCGGCTCGGTCAGCTATCGCGGCATGCTGTTTTTCCGCACTGCTTCGCAGAAGCTTGCGCGGTTGAACGGCACGTGCGGAGCCTTCGAATATGAAGTGGATGCCACGGGTAGCACGACCTCCAAGGTGTGGGAGTGGAAGTAAGGGCTGAGTGGGGCTTGGGCCGGATTTTAATGTTTTGAGCTGTTACTAGAACGGCAGTTGGTTGAGGAATGGGCCGTGGCGCGTGTTGGAGGTTCGGCGCGGGCCACGGCTAGTTCTGTGATGAGGCTGCTTCGAAGAAAGCAACAACGAAGGCTGGCTGGGATGAGGTTTACCTCCCACCCACCTTCATCCCATTGAGCAAGCTCAATGGGGACCCCGATCGCAAAGGGCGCGATGGATGGGGCACCCGTGCGTTTTTGCTTGTGACGAAGAAAACAGATTCCCTTCGGGAATGACAACCAAAAGGCGAGAGCGAAGGACGGTAGATTCCTTAGGTGGGGGTGACGAGGGGTTGCCAGAGTTCGATGCGGTTGCCTTCGGGGTCGGTGATCCAGGCGAAGCGGCCGTAGTCGGCGTCTTCGCGGTGCGGGTCGATGGGGACGTTGGCGGCGGCGAGTTGGGTGAGGAGGGCGTCGAGGTCGTCGACGCGGTAATTGACCATGGCTTGTTGCGGGCCGCGCTCGTTGCCCTTACCGAAGTAGGGGGTGTCTTCGGGGAAGAGGGACCAGGTGGTCATGCCGGTGGTTGGCGGGACTTCGTCTGTCCAGAGCAGGGTTGCTCCGCCGTAGTCGGCGAGCTGGAGGCCGAGGTGTTTTGCGTACCAGGCGCTGAGGGATTTTGGGTCGCGTGCGCGAAGGAAGATGCCGCCGATGCCGGTGACTCGAGCCATAGGGAGAATTTATCGTAGTTTTGTCTCCGGTGGTATAAGGTTTCTCGGAAAGAAACCGCGTCTTCGCGTGTTTCTGTTTGCCGGCCCCCAAAAATCGATGAGAACGTGGCACGCCTGGTGCCTGGGAGAGACTATGCAGATTGAACACATCGTCGTACTGATGCTTGAGAACAATTCATTTGATCGGATGCTTGGCTGGATGCCCGGGGTCGATGGAGTGGATCTTGCGAATCCAAGATCGAACCCCAACCTGGCTGGAGCGCAGGTGGCGCAGACGACTACGGTGACTCGTCAGATGAAGAACGATCCGGCACACGATCTTTCCGATGTGCTGGCGCAGATGGCGGGACCGGGCATGGCTGAACAGAACATGGGATTTGTTACGAACTTCCAGCGGCATTATGCTGAGAGCGTGCCGGCGGACTGGGCTGAGGTGATGAACTATTACGGGAAGGGGTCTCTTCCTGTTCTGCATAAGCTGGCGCAGTCGTTTGTTGTCTGCGATCGCTGGTTCAGCTCGATGCCGGGACCGACGTGGCCGAATCGTTTCTTCGTGCACAGCGGCACGTCGCTGGGCCATGTGGATATGCCGGAGGGAATCTTCCATCCCAATCTGCACTTGTATAACCAGGAGACGGTTTACGACCGGCTGGGAGACGCGGGGAAGAGCTGGGCGATTTATTACGGCGACGTGCCGCAGACCCTGACGATGACGCATATGCTGGCGCACCCATTCAAGTTTCACAAGATGCCTCAGTTTTTTGCGGATGCGAAGGGCCCGGAGGCGAATTTCCCGAACTACAGCTTCATCGAACCAAACTACTTTGGAAGCGCTCAGAACGATGAGCATCCGCCGAGCGATATTCTGCGGGGCGAGGTTTTGCTGGCGCAGGTCTACAACGCGATTCGGGCCAATGCAGTGTTGTGGGAGAAGACGCTGCTGGTTGTGTTGTATGACGAGCACGGCGGATTTTACGACCATGTGCATTCGCCTGCGTGTGTTGCGCCGGATGGAAATACGAGTGAGTTTTCGTTTGCGCAGTATGGGCTTCGCGTGCCGGCGATTCTGATTTCGCCGTGGCTGGAGCCGCAGGTGCTCTCGGATGTTCTGGATCATACGAGCCTGCTGCGGTATGCGACGGACAAGTGGGGGCTGGGTCCGCTGGGGGCGAGAACCGCGAATGCGAGATCGTTTGCTGCGTCGTGGAAGGTGGCGGACGCGATGAGAACGGATGTTCCGGCGAATATTCCGGAGCCGACGACGCTGCCTAATCCCGAAGTTGCGGGACTGAATCCGAATCAGCTTGCTCTTGTGGGCTTCAGCCGGTATCTGGAGACGAAGACGATGGCGCTGGCGGAAGACGCGGGACCGACGGCTGCGCGAGCGATGACGATGGAGATTGGGAAGCGGGTGCTGTGGTCGTCGGAGAAGGATCGCCATGGAGAGGTGGCGGTGGAGCGGGTGGACCGGTTCTTCGAACTGGCGCGTAAGGCTAAGCCCGCGCCGGCCGGGGCTAAACGCGCGAAGAAGAAGGCGACGAAGAAAGCACCGGTGAAGGCAGCGGCGGCGAAGAAGGCGGTTTCAACGAAGGGAGGTGCGAAGAAAGCTTCGAAAGTGACCGCAAAGAAGAAGACGGTTGCAGCGAAGAAGAAGACTGCGCCTGTGAAGGGAAGGGGCAATCCGTTATTGAGGGTGGTAGCGAGGGAGATTGCGAGGAGGGCTGCGAAGGCGGTCGTCAAGAGGGCTGTTGCAAAGGCTGTCAAGAAGAGCGCGAAGAGGTCGAAGCGATAAGAGAATGGGCTAAGAAAAATCTTCATCCGAGCGTGATGACGATCGCTTGGTTGCCGCGTCCATCGTTGCATAGCTTATTCGTCTGACTGCGTTCGCTGATCTCCATGACCGGGAGTGGGAAGCGCGGGCTTCGTGTTGTGACCGAGTTTGGTTGGCTTTTTCTGTGCTTCAGCCGAGGTTTCAATGATGATGCGAACGTTTGCTGGAGTAGCTCTCGCAGCTCTTCTTTCCAGTCCTGTATCCGGTCAGTCGACCGGCGCCCAGCCTGCATTTGAGATTGCGGATGTCCACACGAGCCCGGCGCGCAAGTTTCCGTTCTCGAACGGAGGCAATCTTTATGGCGAACGCTATGTGTTTCGTCAGGCGACGATGCTGGACCTGATCGCTTACGCCTATGGCCTGGACCCGAGTTTGGTGGATGGTGGGCCGATCTGGCTGGAGACGGATCGATTCGACGTGATTGCTAAGACGCCGCCGAAGACGTCGAAGGAGGACCTGAAGCTGATGATGAGGTCTCTGCTGGCCGAACGATTCAGCCTTGTGACGCATACGGGGAACAAGCCTTTGCCGGCGTGGGTGCTTACGGTAGGGAAGGGCAAGGCGAAGCTGAAGGAGGGCGACGATACGGGCAAGTCCGATTGCAAGTACCAGGAGCCGCCGCCGAATCAGGCGCCGGGCACGGTGTCGAACATTGTGTTCGTCTGCCACAACACGACGATGGACGAATTTGCGAAAGACCTGCATGACTGGGCGGGAGGATACCTGACCGATCCTGTGGTGGATGGCACAGGGCTGAAGGGAGCCTGGGACTTCGACATCAAGTGGACGGGGAAGGGGCAGTTGCAGAGGGCCGGCGCCGATGGCATTTCGATCTTTGACGCAGTGGACAAGCAGCTTGGGTTGAAGCTTGATCTGGAGACGGCTCCGAGGCAGGTGTTGATTGTCGACAGTGTGAATGAGAAGCCGACCCTAAATTCTCCGAGCCTGGAAAAAGTTCTGCCTACGCCGCCGCCGGCGCAGTTTGATGTAGCGACGATCAAGCCGAGCAAGCCGGATGCGGATTTTCGCGGCAGAATCAACGGGAATCAGGTGAATGTGCAGGGGACGACGCTGAAGTTTCTGATCACGTTTGCGTGGGACTTGAATCCGAATGATCCCGAGGTGCTGGTGGGAGCGCCGAAGTGGCTGGATTCGGATCGATTCGATATTTTGGCGAAGGCTTCGAGCGACGGACAAGGGGGCGACGCGTCGCGGATCGAGATCGAAGACCTGCGCCAGATGTTGCAGGCGTTGCTGATCGATCGCTTCCAGATGAAGACGCACATGGAGGACCGGCCAGTCAATGCCTATACGTTGATCGCGGTGAATCCGAAGTTGAGAAAGGCGGATCCGCTGAGCCGCACGCGATGCAAGGAGGGGCCTGGGCCGGACGGCAAGGATCCGAGGGTGGCAACTCCAGTTCTGAATCGATTGCTCTCGTGCCAGAACATGACGATGGCGCAGATCGGGGACGAGCTGCAACGAGTGGCTGGTGGATATATCTACAGCTCGGTGCTGGATGGTACTGGGATTAAGGGGTCGTGGGACTTTACTTTAAGCTTCAGTTCCGTGGATCAGACGAGGGCTCGTGCGGCGGGAGCCGGAGGGGCTGCGGGCGGAGGTGCCGGCGGCGGCGGTGCGGGGAGCGGAGCTTCGTCGGCAGACAGCTCCTCGACGGCGTCGGACCCGAGCGGGGCGCTTACGTTGTTCGATGCGGTGAACCGGCAGCTTGGGCTGAAATTGGAGAAGCAGAGGCGTCCCGCACCGGTGCTGGTGATCGATCACCTTGAGGAGAAGCCGACGGAGAATTGACGATGGGTAGTTACTCGGGCCGAACGGATCTGCACCGATATACTTGCCGTGTCGAGGCGATGTTGTAGATTTGCCTCGGGTACTGGGCCTCCGCCACGAATTCACTGCAAAGGCAAAGCTTCTTGCAAAGTAAAGCATCGGCCATAGAGACACCGGCCATGGAACGGCCCAGCGATGAGGCGCGCTGGCGCATGCTTGCGTTGATTTGCGCGGGAGTTGTTGGGTGCATGACGACGTGGTTTTCGGCGACGGCGATTACACCGGAGCTGGTGCAATTGTGGCATCTGTCCGCGGGACAGGTTTCGTGGCTGACGAATGCGGTTCAGCTTGGTTTTGTCACGGGGGCTCTGCTTTCGAGTTTTGTGAGTCTTCCGGATCTGGTTCCGTTTCGCAAGCTGATGGGAGTGAGCGCGGTTGTGGCAGGGGCGGCGAATCTTTGCCTGCTGTGGGTGCCGTCGATTGGGTGGCTGCTGGTGGTGCGATTTGTTACGGGTGTGGCGCTGGCGGGGATTTATCCGCCTGCGTTGAAGTTGACTTCGACGTGGTTTGTGCGCGGGCGGGGGACGGCGCTGGGGTTGGTGATTGCGGCGTTGACGCTGGGCTCGGCGAGTCCTCATCTGATCCGGTCGCTGACGGATCGCGTGGACTGGCAGGCGGTGGTGGTGGCGTCGTCGGCGTGCACACTGGCGGGAGCGGCGTTGCTGGTGTTTTTCGTGGCGGAGGGGCCGTTTCCGTTTAGCAGGGCGGTGTTCAATCCGCGATATGTGGCGGTGGTGTTGAGGAACCGGCGGCTGGTGCTGGCGAATCTTGGCTACTTCGGGCATATGTGGGAGCTGTATGCGATGTGGGGATGGTTTCTGGCGTATGTGCGCGCAGCGTCTGGACAGCTTGGACTCGCGGGCGGAAGGTCTGCGTCGTTGATGACGTTTTTTGTTGTTGGTTCGGGAGTGGCGGGGGCTGTGCTGGGCGGGGTGCTGGCGGATCGTACGAGCCGGACGTTTGCTGCGGGGCTGATGATGAGCTTGTCGGGGCTGTGCGCGATTGCGATCGGTGTGGTGTTCGATGGACCGTTGTGGCTGTTTGTCGCGGTTGCGGTGCTTTGGGGAGTGAGTGTGATTGGGGACTCGGCGCAGTTTTCGACGATGGCGACGGAGATGAGCGACCCGAGCTATGTGGGGACGGCGCTGGCGTTGCAGCTTGGGTTGGGCTTTGCGTTGACGCTGGTGTCGATTCGGATGACGCCGGTGCTGGCAGCGCATATTGGATGGCGGTGGAGCTTTTTGCCCTTGGCGGCGGGGCCCGCGGTTGGAGTGGTTGCGATGTGGCTTCTCCATCGGTTGCCGGCGACGAGGAACTAGCGCGTCGATTGCGGAGAAGAGGTTTGCGCGATGCTGGTTGACGGTGCGGGGGGTGGCGCGTATGCTCGTGGCGAGTTTACGGGCCCTGGATCTGTGTGATGTGCCGGCTGGCGCGCCTGTTCTGAATCCTGCTCAAAGCACAATCGGTGGACGTCGTTACGGTCGGGGAATTTTTATCTTTCCGAGGAGATGCGCTATGGCTGCTGCTCAAGGGCAAATGACGCCGCAAGGGCGTGAGGTGAATCCCGATGCGTTGAATGCGCTGCTGGGACAGGCGGTGCAGGATATGGGTGCGGCGCTGCAGGCACCATTGATTTTGATTGGCGACAAGCTGGGGCTGTACCGGGCGATGGGCGATGGGGCGCCGGTGAGTGCGGGGGAGCTTGCCAAGAAGACCGAGACGTCGGAACGGTACGTGCGCGAGTGGCTGAATGCGAATGCGGCGGGGAAGCTGGTGCAGTATGACGCGAAGGCTGACAAGTTTTTCATGACTCCGGAGCAGGCGCTGGTGTTGGCGACGGACGATACGCCGGTGCATCTGCCGGGGTTTTATCATGTGCTGGCTTCGCTGATGAAGGATGAGGAGAAGCTGACGGAGATCTACCGCACGGGTAAAGGGATGGGCTGGCACGAGCATGAGAAGGGGTTGTTTGAAGGGACCGAGCGGTTCTTTCGGCCGACGTATTTGGCGAATCTGGTTTCGAACTGGATTCCGGCGCTGGAGGGCGTGGAGGCAAAGTTGAATGCGGGTGCGCGTGTGGCGGATATCGGGTGCGGGCATGGTGCCTCGACGCTGCTGATGGCGAAGTCGTATCCGAATTCGAAGTTTTTCGGGTTCGATTATCACCGGCCGTCGATTGATAAGGCGCGGGAGAAGGCGAAGGCTGCTGGCGTCGCAGATCGCGTGACGTTTGAGGTTGCTTCGGCGAAGGACTTTCCGGGGAAGGATTATGACCTGGTCGCGTTCTTCGATTGCCTGCACGATATGGGCGATCCGGTGGGCGCGGCGGCGCATGTGAAGAAGACGCTTGCACCGGGCGGGACTGGGATAGGAGGGACTTGGATGATTGTGGAACCGTTTGCGAATGATGATGCGGCAGCGAACCATAATCCGATCGGGCGGATTTATTATTCGGCGTCGGCAACGGTGTGTGTGCCGTGTTCGCTGGCGCAGGAGGTGGGGATGGGGCTGGGAGCGCAGGCGGGGCCGGCGAGGTTGGAGAAGGTCGTGCGGGAGGGTGGATTTACACACTTCCGCAAGGCTACAGAGACACCGTTCAATATGGTGTTTGAGGCTCGGGCGTAGGTGTAGCGGGGAGGGCTGGCTGACTTGGTTCTAGTTGTCAGTTCTCCGTTCTCAGTTCTCAGTAAAAGCGCGCATTGAGCGACAACTGAGAGAACTGACACCTGACAACTCACGGGTGGGGCTAGTTGTTCGGTTCGACGACGACGGCGGTGCCGTAGGCGAGGACCTCGGTGACGCCCTTCATGACTTCGTTGGCGTCGTAGCGGAAGGAGATGACACCGTTCGCGCCGAGTTGTGCGGCGTGGAAGGTCATCATGGCGTAGGAGTCCTGGCGGGTTTTTTCGCAGAGCTCGGTGAAGAGGGTGATGTCGCCGCCGACCAGGGTTTGGAGGCCGGCTCCAATGGTGGCGAAGACGTTGCGGGAGCGGACGACGATGCCACGGACGACGCCGAGGTTGCGGACGATGCGATAACCGGGAATCTCCAAGGCAGTCGTGACGAGGGCGGGATTGAGGGAAGCGGTTGGCGGGGGGTAGGTCGACATTTTGGTGCTTTTCTCCTAAATGCTGACTGATAGTACGCGTTTTGGGGCTACGGAGTTCCGTGTTGAGACTATCAATTACAGTGAAGTTGCGTAAAAGGCGTTAGTCAGTTGCTGATTGCGGTTGAACTGAAGGACCCAATATTCGGGGAGATATGGCGCGTAGGGATTTGCGTAAATGAATTCTTCAGCGCAGTCCGGTGCGCCGCCCGATATGTAACCGCATTGCGTCTGTTTCCACGGATTGCCCATCTGCCCTAGAACAGCTTGCCTGGTATCGCCCGGTTTGAGTTTTTTGAAATTCCTTTCGAGTTGGTGGGTTCGAAAAATTGGCCAGACGATCAGGACGACAATGATGGTGAATATCCAAATTGCAAGACGTCTCATTTCGATTCCACTTCACCGCGCAGGTTGGCTACGAGACCAGTGACGGCGCCGGAGTCGATGGTTTTGGCGGCGAGGGCTATACCGGTGGGGAGGTCGGGGGCGAGGTCGGCGGTGACGAGGACGGCGGCGGCGTTGAGGAGGACTACGTCACGGCGGGGGCTGCGTTCGCCGGCGAAGATGGCGGTGAGGATCTGGGCGTTGGTGCGGGCGTCACCGCCCTGGAGAGTTTCGATGGGGGCGCGGGTGAGGCCGAGGTCTTCCGGGGTAAGGGTGCCGAGAGTGACGATTCCGTTGTGGACTTCGGCGAACTGGCTGCGGCCTGAGATGGAGAATTCGTCCATGCCTCCAGGGTTGCCGGCGTCTGCTGCTTTGCCGGTTTCGCCGTGGACTACAAAGGCGTGGCGGGTGTTGAGGAGGGCCATCGCGTTGGCGACTTTGGCGACGAGGTGCGGGGCGTAGACGCCGACGACCTGTGCGGAGGCTCCGGCGGGATTGGAGAGCGGGCCGACGAGATGAAAGATTGTGCGGATGCCGAGGGCGCGTCGGACGGGCATCACTGTCTTCATTGCTGGGTGAAGCGATGGTGCGTGGAAGAAGGCGAAGCGATGTTTGCGGAGTGAGGCTGCGCCTTCGGCTGGGGAGAGAGCGACGGGAATGCCGAGGGCTTCGAGGACGTCGGCGGAGCCACACTGCGAGGTGACGGCGCGGTTGCCGTGTTTGGCGACGCTGGCTCCGGCGGCAGCGGCTACGAGGGCGGCGGCGGTGGAGATGTTGAAGGTGCCGCTGGAGTCGGCTCCGGTGCCGCAGGTGTCGACGAGGAGGGTACGCTCGGCGTCGTTGAGGGGGACGGGAGTTGCTGCGGCGCGCATGGAGTCGACGAAGCCTGCGATTTCAGTGGGGGCTTCGCCGCGAGTGGCGAGAGAGCTGAAGAGTGCGGCGAGTTCGAGCTCGGTGGCTTCGCCGCGCAGGATGGTTTGGAGGAGCTCGGCCGCGTCGGCGCGGGAGAGTGTCTCGTGGCCTTCGATGATTCGTTTGAGGTAGAGCTGGAGGGGCATTGGTTTAAGCGTAGCAGGTCGATAAGGTCTGGATTTGCAGGAGGGGCGGGTGTGGGGCGGTGATATATTCCGCGTATGCACAGCTCTTTTCGTTGGGTCAGGAATTTCGTTTTTGTGTTTGCTGTGGGGATTGGCGGACACGTGGTGATGGGCCAGAGCGGGGATCGGGTGGTTGGTCTGCTGGAGAAGCTTTCGAATGCGGCGGGGCCTCCTGGGGCGGAGGAGCCGGTGCGGGCGATTATGGTGGGCGAGATGAAGCCGCTGGCGACGGAGGCGATCCGGTATGACGGGATGGGATCGGTGATTGCGCAGCAGGGAGCGACGGGGCCGCGCATCATGATCGATGCGCATATGGATGAGCTGGGCGGGATGGTGCGGCGAGTGACTCCGACTGGGTTTCTGTCGATGCAGATGCTGGGTGGATGGCTTGATCAGGCTTTGGTGGATCAGCGGTGGATCATCATCGGATCGAAGGGGCCGGTGCATGCGGTGACGGGGATTCGCGATATTCATGTGATTACTCCGGAGGAGCGGACGCGGGTGTTTCCGCGAGAGTCAGTGTTTCTGGATGTGGGGGCGAAGAACGCTGCGGAGGTTGCGGCGTTGGGGGTTGAGCCCGGGGATCCGGTGGTGCCGGATTCACCTTTCATGGTGATGAATGGGACGAAGAATTATTTTGGCAAGGGATGGGACGACCGGATTGGATGTGCGGTGTTGCTGGAGGCGATGCGACGAACGGCTTCGATGCCGCATGCGAACCAGTTGTTTTATGTGGCGACGACGCAGGAGGAGGTTGGGCTCCGTGGGGCTCGAACTGCAGCGCAGGTGGTGAAGCCGGATATCGGGATTGCGATTGAGGGTGGGATTACCGGCGATTTTGCAGGGGCGAGACCGGAGGAGACGCAAGTGAAGCTGGGCGCCGGGCCGGGAATGTTTTTGTATGACTCGAGCACGATTGCAAACAGGAAGATGGTGGCGTTTACGCGGAAGACTGCGGCGGCGAAGGGGTTGCCATTGCAGGCTGACGTGGTGCAGGGGTATGGGGATGACTCGGCGGAGATGCAGACGATGAATGGTGGGGCGCCGACAATTAATTTAGTTGTGCCGGTGCGGTATACGCATTCGCACAATGGGATTGTGAACCGGCAGGACTTTGATCAGGCGGTGGAGCTGGTGGTCGCGATGTTGGTGCAGATGGATGCCAAGACGGTGGGGGAGTTGAGGGACTTTACGCCTGTGCCTTAGCTTTATTCCTCTGCGGCAGGATGCATACAGCTGCCGCAGAGCTTTGCCCGCGGAGTTCTGAGGGGTCTTTTGCATTGTTTGCACGGTGGTCCGTACAGCGATATGCGATGGTGCATGACCGCATTCTCGTGACAATCTTTCATGCCGGTCAGCTCTTCATAACGCGTCCGAACGGGTTGAAAACGTTGATCGATGGTCACGTTTTTTAACGGAATTTTCCAACGTTGACGCCAATCTTTTGTAGCGGTCATTGCCTCACGATATAGCTTACTTACCGAGGCGAATTCTTCTTCGTCGAGCATCGGCATTTCGCTTCTACATCTCCAACACCACATGCGTTGCATAACTCGTCATCCATTGTTGTGTGAAACCAAAGAATCATCTTAACTAATGCTAGTTATGAGTCCAAGCGTATACGTATCTCTTGGCCGGGTTCCATGGGGATTGTGAGTTGGACGGCTTCGAAGCCAGGGACGAGGTTGAAGGTGCGTTCTTTGGGGATTGGTTCGAAGCCCTGGGCGGCGTTGGTGCGGATGGTGAGGGTGCCGTTGGGTTTTGTGATGCGGATGGTTTTGGCGTCGGGTTGGGAGACGGCTTCGGTAGATTGTGAGATGACGGGAAGGATGAATTGCAGTGGTGTTTGATGAGGCGCGTCGGCGCTTGCCGTGATTTCGACGGTGGATGCGGTGAGGCGGTAGACGAGGTGATAGTGGGCTTCGCCTGTGAGTACCGGCTGGTGCGAGGCGGTGAGGAGATGGCCGCGGGCGTCGAAGGTGACTTCGCCGGGTTTTGCGGTGGTGGTGAGGGTGGCTTCGAAGTCGCTTAGGCTGGTGTAGGTTTGCTTGCCGGCGAGTTCGATGCGTGGGGTGAGGGGCATGTGGGGTTTGTCGAGGAAGGCTTGTTGGTTGGAGATTTCGATCATCTGGTACTCGGTCATGCTGGCGGTGAGGATGGGGCCGAGTTGCTGATGGTAGAGCAGGGAGAGAGCGCCGCCTGAGGCGTGGCCTCCGCCGGATGCGCCTCCTCCGCCGGATTGGACGCGCTCGATGTATTCGAAGTCATAGCCGGTGACGGTGGCGCGCCAGGGGCCGATGGAGGCTAGGTGCGTGGCGATTTCGGGATAGGACTTGAGGACGTAGGGTTCGTCGCGGGGGAGGGTGAGGCGGGGTGAGGGGGTGAGTTGCGCGACGTTGCTGTCGAGGACGGTGGCGAGGGATTTGGCGTGGGTGAAGGTGTGGTGGATGCAGGGTTGGTCGCCGTGGGCGAAGTAGTTGGGGCCGCCGTAGAGGAGGTTGTTGTGGGTGCAGGCGGACATGAGTTCGAGGTTGCGATGGGCTGCTTCGAGGAACTTCGGTTCGTGTTGGGCGAGGAGGACGTAGGCGGGATGGCAGCCGTCGCTGGTGCGGGAGCCCCACCATGTCCATTTGTAGTTGCGGGAGCCCCAGGAATTGTCCCAGGCGCCGTCGGGGAGCATGAACTCCATGTGGGCGCGGAGGGCGGCGATGGTTTTTTCGAGGACGGGCTGGTCGTTGGTGAGGAGCGCGTATTGGGCGAGCGCGGGGAGGGATTCTTCTACGTTGTAGCCGAGGTCGACGGGGCGGCATTTCTTCGCGGTGGTGGCGGTTTGGGGATGGCCTTCGCCGAAGAGGAGGTTGTTGGCGGTGAAGTAGTCGAGGGAGTCGTGGGCTAGTTGGCGGGCACGGTCGAGGTAGTGGGGCTCGTTGAGGACTTGAGCGCAGAGGGCGAAGCAGTGGGAGGAGGTGACGGGGTAGTTGATGTTGCCAGTTTCGATGGTGATGAAGGTGTCGAGGAATTTTGCGGCGTGGGCGAGGCGGTCGGTCCAGCGCTGGCGGGTGGCGGTGTCGAGGATGGCGCCGTGGTGGTGGAGGGCTTCGGCGAGGGCGATGGAGTGGAAGACGGTGATGCCCTTCCATGAGCTGAGGGTGACGTCGTTGATCCAACTGCCGTCGGCGCGGCTGACTTGTTGCTCGGACCATTCGTGGACGAGGAGGGCGGCTTCTAGATATTTTGCTTTGCCGGTGGTGTGGGCTACGCGGAGGAGCGGGTAGACGGCGTCGCCGCAGCGGCCGTGGATGATGGCGCAGGCGGGGCAGAGGAGTGCTCCGCGGAGGGCGGGGTCGGGGTTGGTGGACTGATGGGCGAGGAGGCCGTCGCACCAGGTTTCGAGGAGTTGGGCGTAGAGGTTGTTGGCTTGCGGACTTGATGACGAAGGTTGGTGTCGTTGTTCGGCTGCTGCGGCGAGTGTGGGCAGGCTCAGTCCTGCACCAAGGGCCGTTGCGGTAGCGGCGGACATTTGCAGCATCTGGCGTCGAGTGATGATGGGTTTGCTCGTCTGTTTGGGCATCGAGGGAATCTTAGATCATTTGTTCAGATTCCGAACCATTGATGTGAAATTCATTGAGAAGAAACACACGGGCGATAAGCGCACGATTGTTCGCGTTTCGGTTTGCGGGGGTTCGGGGTGTGCTCTACACTTTTTGAGCGGGAGTTCTGCGAATACACCTATGAAAATTCACGAGTATCAGGCAAAAGAGATTCTGCGGAAGTATGGCGTGCCGGTTCCGGGCGGCGAGATGGCGACTACCCTTGAAGAGGCGGATACGGCTTCGAAGAGCTTGTTTGGCGCGGGGAATAAGGTCGTCGTGGTGAAGGCGCAGATTCATGCGGGCGGGCGCGGCAAGGGCGGCGGGGTGAAGTTGGCGCGGTCGCTGGAAGAGGCAGATGCGGCGGCGAAGGCGATTCTGGGGATGCAGCTGGTGACGCACCAGACGGGGCCGCATGGGCAGAAGGTGCAGCGGTTGCTGATTGAAGAGGGTTCGGCGATTGAACGCGAGCTTTATCTGGGGCTGGTGCTTGACCGGGCTTCGGCGAAGGTGGTGTTTATGGCTTCGCAGTCGGGTGGAATGGAGATTGAAGAGGTCGCGCATAAGACGCCGGAGCTTATCTATAAGGAGTACATCGATCCGGCGGTGGGATTTGCGCCGTATCAGGCGCGGAAGCTGGCGTTCAAGCTGGGGTTGAAGCCTACGCAGATTAATGACGCTGTGAAATTTATGACGGGTTTGTATAAGGCGTTTGTTGAGACGGATGCGACGCTGATGGAGATCAATCCTTTTATTACGACGAAGGATGACAAGCTGTTGGCGTTGGATTGCAAGATCAATTTTGATGATAATGCGATGTTCCGGCATAAGGATTTGAAGGAGCTGCGGGATCTGGCGGAGGAGGATCCGCTGGAGGTGGAGGCGTCGAAGTTTGCGCTGAACTACATCAAGCTGGATGGCACGATTGCGTGCATGGTGAATGGCGCCGGGTTGGCGATGGCGACGATGGACATCATTCAGTATGCGGGTGGGTCGGCGGCGAATTTTCTGGATGTCGGTGGCGGTGCGAATCAGGAGCAGATTGAGAATGCGTTTGGGATTTTGCTGAGCGATCCGAATGTGAAGGCGATCTTCATTAATATTTTTGGCGGGATTCTGCGGGTGGATGTGCTGGCTACGGCGGTTGTGGCGGCGGCGAAGAAGTTGAGTGTGAAGTTGCCGATTATTTTGCGGTTGGAAGGCACGAATGTTGAAGAGGGCCGGAAGATTCTGAAGGATTCGGGCTTGAAGTTTGAAGTTGGTGCAACGATGAAGGAAGCTGCCGACCTTGCTGTCGCCGCGGCGAAAGGTGGTAAGTAATGGCGGTTTTGGTTGATAAGAATACTCGTTTGATTGTGCAGGGGATTACGGGGCGTGAGGGGACTTTTCATGCGAAGGCCTGCGCGGAGTATGGGACTAAGGTCGTGGGTGGGGTTACGCCGGGTAAGGGCGGGACTACGCATGAGGGGTGGCCGGTGTTCAACACTGTCGAGGAGGCGGTGAAGGAGACGGGGGCGAATGTGTCGGTGATCTTTGTGCCGCCACCGGCTGCTGCGGATGGGATTCTGGAGGCTGCGGCTGCGGAGGTTCCTTTGGTGATTTGTATTACTGAGGGGATTCCGGTGCTCGACATGGTGAAGACCTGGGATTTTGTGAAGAGATCGAAGTCGCGGCTGATTGGGCCGAATTGCCCTGGGGTGATTTCGCCGGGCAAGGCCAAAGTTGGGATTATGCCGGGGCGGATTCATAAGGAAGGCTCGGTGGGAATTGTTTCGAAGTCGGGGACGCTGACGTATGAGGCGGTGTACCAATTGACGACGCGTGGGATTGGGCAGTCGACGGCGATTGGGATTGGCGGCGATCCGATTATTGGGACGACTCATATTGATGCGCTGAAGCTGCTGAATGAGGATCCGGAGACGGAGGCGATCATCATGATTGGGGAGATCGGCGGCTCGGCGGAAGAGGCTGCGGCGAAGTACATCAAGCAGAATGTGAAGAAGCCGGTGGTTGGGTTTATTGCTGGGCAGACGGCTCCTCCGGGACGACGGATGGGGCATGCGGGGGCGATTATCTCTGGCGGTGAGGGGACGGCTGCGGAGAAGATGAAGGCTATGTCGGAGGCGGGGATTACGGTGGTGAAGTCGCCGGCGGAGATTGGTGAGGCTATGGCTAAGGTGCTCGGGAAGGCCTAGGGGATTCTTCGCTTCGCTCACAATGACAAGTTTCAAAGTATCGCCACAAGCATGCAGGAAATTTAGAAAAGACGAGGCCGGAGAGTGACTGCTCTCCGGCCTCTGCTGTGTGGGTGTGCTGGTTATTTGGCTGGGTTGCCGGAGGTGTCGCGGTACTCGATGGGGCCGAGGTTTAGTTCTTTTAGGCCGGGTTCGATTTTGGCGCGGTCGCCTACGGCCATCAGGACGAGCTGGTCGGGGTGGACGTCGGATTGGGCGGCTTTGGAGACTTCTTCGGGGGTGACAGCTTCGAAGCGGCCGGGTAGTTTGGCGTAGTAGTCGAGGGGGAGACCGTAGATGAAGATTTGCTGCAGCCCGCCGACGGAGGCCTGGGTGGTTTCGAAGTCGCCGGGGAGGGAGTGGAGCAGCGAGTCTTTGGCGAGCTTGAGTTCGGTTGCGGTGGGTGGCTCGGTGCGGATGCGGTTGAGCTCGAGCATGAGTTGCTTGGCGGCTGGTGCGGTGACGTCGGTGCGGACCTGGGCTCCGCTGTAGAAGGGGCCTCCGGTGCGGTTGAAGAAGAAGCCGGAGCCTGCGCCGTAGGTGTAGCCGTGCTCTTCGCGGAGGTTCATGTTGATGCGGCTGGCGAAGAGACCGCCGAGCACGTTGTTCATGATGAGGACGGCGGGGTAGTCGGGCGTGGTGCGGGGGACGCCAAAGCCGATGGCGTACAGAGCGGTCTGGGGGGAGCCGGGCTTGTCGACGATGACGATCTTCAGGCTGGGTGGGTCGGGCGCGGGCGGGAGGGAGGCGGCTGTGGATGCCGTTCCGGTCCAGGCGGTGAAGTATTTCTCGGCGAGGCGCTTGGCCTCGGTTTCGTTGATATCGCCGGCGAAGACGAGTGCGGCATCTTTGGGTCCGTAGTGGGCCTGCCAGAAGCCGGTGATGTCGTCGCGGGTGATGGCCTTGATGCCTTCGGTGGTGCCGATGGGGCGGAAGCCGTAGGGGTGGTCGCCGTAGAGAGTGCGGAAGCCTACGCGAAGCATGGAGGCGACGGGTTGGTCGCCCTCCTGAAGGATGGCGACGAGGCGTTGCTTGCGGATGCGTTCGATTTCTTCGGCGGCGAAGGCGGGATGCTGGACGACGTCGGAGAGGAGATCGAGGCCCGCTTCGGTGTTGTTGCTGAGGGCGCTGAGGCTGGCGCTGGCCTGGTCTACGCCGGCGGCGGAGGTGAGGTTGGTGCCGATCTGCTCGGCCTGATCGGCGAGAACGGTGGCGGAGCGCTGGGTGGTGCCTTCGGTAAGAAGTCGGGCGGTGAAGCCGGCGAGGCCGGCCTTGGCGGGTATGTCGTTCTCACTGCCTCCGCGGAGGACAACGCCTGCGGTGAAGACGGGTAGGGCGTGGTCTTCGAGCATGTAGATCTTCAGGCCGTTGGAGAGGGAGAAGCTCTTGGGCACCGGAAGATTGAAGGCGACGGAGGGACCGGCGGGTGGGGAAGTCTTGCGCCAGTTCTGCTGCTCTTCGAACTGAGGAGTGTAGGGAGGGGTTAGCTTGGCGTCGGCGTCGGTGTTTTCGGGGCTGCGGGGGACGTCGTCGACTACTTTTTTGCCGGGGGTGCAGTTAACGACGACACTTTGGCCTTTGCCGAGGTATTGGGTGGCGACTTGCTTGATGGAGGCGATGGTTGCGGCCTGGTAGCGGGCGATGTCTTTGGGCAGATAGCCGGGGTCGTCGAGGAACTGGTTGTAGCGATCGAGGGTGTCGGCGACGCCGCCGAAGCCGCCGAGGCGCTGGAGGCCGATGATCTTACCGGTGACGTCGACGGTGCGGGCGCGGTCGAGTTCAGCCTGGGTGGGGCCGTCGGATTGCAGGCTGGCTACTTCTTTCCAGAGGGCGGCTTCGAGGGTGTCGAGGGAGACGGTGGGTTTGGCGGTGATGTCACACTCGGCGACGGAGCCGAGCTTGAGGGTGTTGAGGTTGCAGGTGACGCTTTGGGCGACCTGCTGCTCATAGACGAGCTTGCGGTAAAGACGGCTGGCTTTGCCGCCGCCGAGGATGTGGACGAGGAGATCGGCTTCAGCGTCTCCCTTGGTGAAGGCGGGAGGGGTGAGCCATGCGACGGAGAGGCGCGGTAGTTGAACGGTGTCGGTTATGGTGGCGCGCTTCTGCGTGGTGATCGGCGGGGTTTTGACGGTGACGGGCTCGACCTTGGGTCCCTGGGGGATGGGGCCGAAGTATTTAGTGAGGAGCGCCTTGAGTTGGGTGGGGTTGAAGTCGCCGGCGATGGCGATGCTGGCGTTGTTGGGTGTGTAGAACTGCTGGTGGAAGTCGCGGATGTCGTTGATGCGGGCAGCTTCGATGTCCGCGTGAGAGCCGATGACGGAGGCGTAATAGGGGTGCTGCTGGGGGAAGAGCATGTGGTAGATCTGCTCATCGGCGACGTTGTAGGGAGTGCCTTCGCCCTGGCGACGCTCGTTGCGGACGACGTCACGCTGGTTGGTGAGTTTGACGCGGTCGAGGCCTTCGAGGAGGAAGCCCATGCGGTCGCTCTCGAGCCAGAGGGCGAGTTCGAGTTGGTTGCTGGGGACGGTTTCGAAGTAGTTGGTGCGGTCGAAGTCGGTGGTTCCGTTGATGTCGGTTGCGCCGGCGCCTTCGAGGTACTTGAAGTGGGCTTTTTCGCCGACGTGCTTGGAGCCTTCAAACATCATGTGTTCGAAGAGGTGGGCGAAGCCGGTGCGACCGGGACGCTCGTTTAGCGGGCCCACGTGATACCAGAGATCGACGGCGACGAGGGGCAGGCGATGGTCTTCGTGGGTGAGGACGACTAGGCCGTTGGGCAGGGTGAATTTTTCGTACTTGAGCTCGGGGACTTTGAGGGGCTTGGCCGCGGGGAGAGTGTCGGCGGCGTTGGCGACTGAGGCGAGGGTAAGGCTGGTGAAAAGTGCGGCGAGCTTTAGGCAGTTGAATAGGAAGCGGGATGCATTCATTTTTTTTCTCCACGGAGACTGGCAGAACTTGTGACGCAAATGAGTCGGGCAAAAGTGTTGGGTGGATGATACCAAGGGTTGGACGCAGCAGGGCAGGGGCGGGCGTTTGTATACTTCCACCATGCGTAGACTCGTGTTGTTGTTCGCGCTGGCCGGTGTGTCGTCGAATGCCCAGACGGGTGTTCAGGCTGTGTCGGTTTCTTTCCCGGAGTCGCGGTCGGCGAAGCCGCTGGATGGGCGGTTGTTGTTTCTGTTGTCGAACGATCCGGCGGAAGAGCCGCGGATGCAGATCGACGACACGCCGAAGAGCCAGATGGTGTTTGGCGTGACGGTGGATGGGTGGAAGCCGGGACAGAGCGTGAAGGTAGATGATTCGGCGGCGGGGTATCCGGTGCGCAAGTTGAGCGAGGTGCCTGCTGGGGACTATACGGTGCAGGCTGTGCTGGATGTGTACCAGACGTTTCACCGGGCGGATGGGAAGACGATTAAGTTGTCGCCGGATCGGGGCGAGGGCAAGCATTGGAATATTGCGCCGGGGAATCTATACAGCAAGCCGCGGAAGATTCATGTCGGGCCGGGTGGCGAGCCGATTGTTATTTCGCTCGATCAGGTGATTCCGCCAATTGCTCCTGTGGCGGATACAAAATATGTGCGGCATATCCGGATTGAGAGTGCGCTGCTGACGAAGTTCTGGGGGACGCCGACTTACCTGAGTGCGATTGTGCTGGTGCCGGAGGGGTTTGATGAACATCCGCAGGCTCGGTTTCCGCTGATGATCTTTCATGACCACTTTGTTTCGGGGTTTGATGATTTTCGGACGACTCCGCCGGATCCGGATTTGAAACCGAATTATTCAGAACGGTTTCATCTGGCCGGATACAACAAGATTCAGCAGGAGGAGGCTTACAAGGAGTATCAGCAGTGGATCAGTCCGAAATTTCCACGGGTGCTCATCATGAAGATTCAGCATGCGAATCCTTACTATGACGATTCGTATGCGGTGAACTCGGCGAATCTGGGGCCGTATGGTGATGCGATTGAGACGGAGCTGATTCCGGCGGTGGAGAAGAAGTTTCGCGCGATTGGCGAGGGCTGGGCGCGATTTATGTATGGCGGATCGACGGGTGGATGGGAGTCGCTCGCGGTGCAGATGTTTTATCCGGACCATTACAACGGGGCGTTTGTGGCTTGTCCCGATCCGGTGGACTTCCATGCTTATCTGACCAGGGATTTGTACAAAGACGACAACATGTTTTACATCCAGGGCGCGAATAAGCGGGTGGAGCAACCGGCGATGCGGAACTATTTGGGGCAGACGCTGATTTCGGTGCGCGACAATGCGGCGTATGAGGCTGCGCTGGGAGATTCCGGGCGGTCGGGCGATCAGCTGGACATCTGGCAGGCGGTGTATTCGCCAGTCGGGAAGGATGGTTATCCGGAGCAGATCTTCGACAAGCAGACGGGAGCGATCGATCACAAGGTCGCGGAGTATTGGAGGGAACATTACGATCTCAACGCGAAGCTGCAACGGGATTGGGCTACGCTGGGGCCGAAGCTGCAGGGGAAGATTCATCTGTATGTGGGGGACGCTGACACTTACTTTTTGAATGATGCGGTTTATCTGATGGAGGATTTTCTGAAGACTACGGGGACGCCGGGGCATGGGATTCCGTATGAGGGCGAGGTGAAGTATGGACCTCGCGCGGAGCATTGCTGGAACGGGGATCCTGCGCTGCCGAATGCTTATTCGAGGCTGCATTACAACACGATGTATCTGCCGAAGATTATGGAGCGGATTGCTAAGACGGCTCCTGCTGGGGCGGATTTGACGAGTTGGAAGTACTAGGTAAACTTTATCTCCTCCGGCATGAATTCGATCATCATCTGATGATAGAATTGATGCATGCGAACTACCCTTGCTCTCGACGATACGTTGGTCGAAAAGGCGACCTCCTATACGGGTCTCCACGAAAAGTCTGCGTTGGTGCGCGAAGCGCTGAAGGCTCTCATCGAACGTGAAAGCGCGCGCAGACTTGCGAACCTGGGCGGCACCGAACCAAAGGCTGTGTCGATTCCACGGCGGCGGCCGGCGAAGTGATTCTGGTTGATACATCAGTATGGGTCGATCATTTGCGAAAGAGCGAAGTTGGATTGAGAAATCTTCTCCTCAGTGGCAGAGTGCTTTCTCATCCCTTCGTGATCGGCGAACTTGCCATGGGGAATTTTACGCGGCGAGATTTACTGATCAAGGAGCTGGGCGATCTGCCTAAGTCGGGGGTTGCAGATGACGACGAGGTATTGCACTTCGTTTCCAGAGAATCGCTCTTCGGATTGGGGATCGGGTATATCGACGCTCATTTGTTGGCGGCGGTTCGGCTAGTGCCGGGTACGTTGCTTTGGACCCGAGACAAGCGTCTGAAGGAGATTGCGTCTCGATTCAATCTGGCTGCGGCTGAGCGATGAGCCTTGTTTACGTCTGGCGGCGGTAGAAGAGGCCGGCGGTGAAGAAGACGACGGCGACCGCGAGGGCCAACCGGGCGTGCAGCATGTTGTGCATGCGGAGACTGAGCATGGCGTCTGCCAGCCAAGCTGCGAAGCCCAGGAACCATATCCATGCCGTCTTTCGCATCATGCCCATGCTCCAGAGAGAGGGTACGCCAGGTGAACCGGGCGCGGTTCGCTGGCCTTGTTCTACACTAAATAATAGAGACTCACCTAGGAGAAATACGTTGTCACAACGCACATTCAGCATCATCAAGCCGGACGCGGTTCGGAAGGGCCACGCCGGTGCCATCCTTGCCGAGATTGAAAAGGCAGGGTTTAAGATTATTTCCATCAAGCGGCTGTCGATTTCGAAGGCGCAGGCCGAGGGATTTTATTACGTTCACGCGGCGCGTCCGTTTTTTGGCGAACTGACGGAGTTTATGTCGAGCGGGCCAATCTTTCCGATGGTGCTCGAGAAGGACAACGCGATTGCCGATCTGCGCAAGCTGATGGGCGCGACTAACCCGGCGCAGGCCGAGGAAGGAACGATTCGCAAGAAGTTCGCCGCTTCGATTGGGGAGAATGCGATTCATGGATCGGATGCCGAGGATACGGCGACGTTTGAGATCGGCTATTTCTTTGCCGGTTATGAACTGAAGTAAGGATTGGCTGAGCTTGTCTCGGCTGCGAACGGCAGGTTTGACCGGAGTTCGAACTTCGGGCTCTCCTGCCGTTTGCGATTTCGTTGGTTAGAAGGAGTTGTGATGAAGCTGAAGCTGCCGGAGGGGCCGTTCAAGGCATACCTGTTCGACTGCGATGGGACGATTGTGGACTCGATGCCGCTGCACTATGTGGCGTGGAAGACGGTGCTGGCCGAGTGGGGATGCAAGTTCGACGAAGAGCTGTTTTATTCGTGGGGTGGGATGCCGGTGGCTGAGATTATCGCAGCTCTGAATGTGCGGGAAGGACTGGAGATGCCGGTAGATGAGGTGCAACGGCGTAAGGAACGGATGTATTACAAGATTCTGCCGGAGCTGAAGGCAGTGCCGGAGGTCCTGGACCATATCCACATGAGCCATGGGAAGATTCCGTTTGCGGTGGTGTCGGGGAGTACGAGGGACTCCGTGACGATGTCGCTGGAGACGCTGGGGATTCTGGATAGATTTGAGACGTTGGTTTGCGCGGGGGATTACACGAAGAGCAAGCCGGATCCGGAGCCGTTTTTGCTTGCGGCGGAGAGGCTTGGCGTTGCGCCGGGGGATTGTTTGGTGTTTGAGGATACGGAGATGGGGATCCAGGCGGCTACGGCGGCGGGTATGGCATCGGTGAAGGTGCTTCAGCCGTGGGAGCGGGAAAAAGTTGCACTAGGATAACGAGTCTGTGAGTGGGTGCCCCATGTCCCAGAATCGGGACATGGGGCACCCGCTTTGTGATTATTTGGTGAAGAGGTTGAGGTCGATTGACTCTCCCATGGCTTTGTAGCCGGCGTCGTTGGGATGGAGATGGTCGCCTGAATCGTATTCGGGTAAGAACTTTTCGGGGTGGGCGGGGTCTCGGGTTATCTGGTCGAAGTCGATGACGCCGTCAAAGACTTTGCTGGTGCGCAGGAAGGAGTTGACGGCCTGACGCATCTGCTCGCCGGCTGTGTTGTAGTAGGCGGCTCCGGCGAAGGGGTTGAGCGTGGAGGCGAAGACCTTGATGCCGCGTGCGTGTGCTCGGGCAGCGATCTGCTGATAACCCCAGATGAGTTGTTCGGCTGTAACTTCTTCCTTCTTGTGCCCTGGGAGAGGAAAGTACGTGCGGCCGATGTCGTTGGTGCCGATCGCGATGATGACGTATTTTGCGCCGGGCTGGGCGAGAACATCGCGATCGAGACGGGAGAGAGCGCTGGGACCGGTAGTGTCGTGCAGGAGACGTGCGCCGCCGATGCCTTCGTTGAGGACGCCGATGTCGGCGGTCGCTTTGTTGGCCTGGAGTTTTGTCGCCAGGACGTCGGGCCAACGCGCGTTTTTGTCGCGTGTGGAGTTGTAGCCGTCTGCGATGGACGCGCCGAGGACTACGACGGAGTGAGCATTGGTGCCCGCATCCACTTCCACGCCTTTCAGCAGGTACCATGAGGTCACTTTGGCGGCGCCTTCAAGGTCGTGAGCCGAGGCGACATTTCCTGGGGCGATGTAGTTCGTTGACATTCCAAGTGAGTGATAGGTGAGGGTGGTTCCCGACTGGGCCGGGACGAAGAGACTGACGGCGAGATCGGAGAATTGTCTGACCGGCATGGGGACCGGATCGCTCACGATGACGGCGCCGGTGGGGACGGTTACGGTTTCAACGCCGCCGAAGGTCACCGGGTGGTCGGTTCCGGTCTGGGTTGCGGCACCGCTCGCACTGAGCGCTACGTGCACGCTGGCCAGAGACAGAGGCGCAATGCCGAACTCATTCGAGATGCGGAGGCGAATCGCGTTGCCGCCGAGAGAGAGGTGGACAATGTCGCGATAGGTGGTGCCGTCGGGAGATGCGTTATTGGTTGCTGCGGGTGCGGCCACTTGGGCGGCGGCCCATGAGCCGGTCCAAACGCTCTGTTGGGGTTTGGCGCTGGTTGCTGACAAAGACAGAAGAAGGGCAATCGGTAGAGCGAGTCTTTCCATGTGTCTCCCTTGGGTGAGGCGGTCCAGGTGGTTCAAGGTTTACAAACGACTTCAGCTACTTTGTGAAGAGGTTGAGGTCGATGGATTCGCCCATGGCTTTGTAGCCGGCGTCTCCGGGATGAAGGTGGTCGCCGGAGTCATCGAGGGGCAGGAACGTGCCCGGGTGTGTGGGGTCGGTGGTCACTTTGTCGAAGTCGATGACGCCATCGAGTTGGTTGGTTGTGCGAATCCACTTGTTGATGGCCTGGCGCATCTCCTCGCCGGCGGGGGATTGGTATTTTGCTCCGACGAAGGGGGTGAGGGTGGCGCCGTAGACCTTGATGCCGTGCGTGTGGGCGCGGGCTGCGAGCTGATTGAGGCCGACGATAAGGTCTTCGGCGGTGACGACGTCGTAGGGTTTGGCGGGATCGGTGGCGTGGCCGATGTCGTTGATGCTTTCCATGATGACGAGGTATTTGACGCCGGCCTGGGCCAGGACGTCGCGGTCGAAGCGGGCGAGGGCGGAGGGGCCGGTGGTGTCGTGAAGGACGCGGTTGCCGCCGATGCCTTGGTTGAGGACGCCGAGGTTAGCGGTCTTCTTGTCGGCCTGGAGGCGCCGGGCGAGGACATCGGGCCAGCGGGCGTTGGCGTCACGGGTGCTGTGGGCGCCGTCGGTGATGCTGTCGCCGAAGGTGACGATGGAGGCGGCTTTGCTTTCGGCTGTGACTTCGATGCCTTTGAGAAAGTCCCAGGTGAAGAAGGTCTTGGGGGTATCGAGCGAGGCGGCGCTGACGACGTTGCCGGGTACGAGGTAGTTGGTCTGATCAGCGAAGGGATGGAGGGTCAGCTGATTGACTGGCTGATCGGGGAGAAAGAGGCTGACAGCGAGATCGGAAGCGGGAGCGACTTTGAGGGTGGCGGGGTCGCTGATGGCCATGGCTCCCGGTGGAATGACGATGGTGGGTCTTCCGCCGAAGGTGAGTGCGGTTGCGCTGGCGGGCGTAATGGTGCTGGTACCGGAGCTGAGGGCGATCTGCGCGGCACCGATGGTCAGAGGATCGAGACCGAATTCATTGGTGAGAATGACGCGGACGGAGGGACCTCCGATGGAGATGTGGACGATCTCGCGCAGAGTAGTGCCGTCGGTTCCGGGGGCGCCGAATTTACCGTCAGGATTTTTCGCCGCCATGGGTGAAGCAGCCCAGGTTCCAACCCAGTGGTCGGCGGGTGCGGCGGCGGTGGCGATGGTGGGAGTGAGCGCGTAGATAGAAAGCAGGAGGAGGAAAGAAATTCGGGCTTTAGTCGTCATGACCGTCCTTGGCTTGACCTTGATTGGTTCGAGGCTCCATCTTATCGCTGTTTCGTGGCGAAGCGGGCGTTGACGTATAGTGGCGAGGGCCGCTGGAGTCACGGCAATTTTGCGGCGAAACAGGTCGCTCGAGTACCTGCGGGGAAGGGCGACGCGGAGGAAGTATGACGATGAGATGGCTAAAGGTTATGCTGCTTAGCATGACAATTACGACGGCAGCACATGGCCTGGTAACGAAGAGTGCGCTGGGGACGATGCCGGATGGCACGGTGGTCGATCTGTACACGCTGAAGAGCGATGGGATTGAAGCCGGCATTATGACTTACGGGGCGCGGGTTGTTTCGATCAAGACGGCAGACCGTGCTGGCACGATGGCCAACGTTGTTCTGGGTTACAGCTCTCTGGATGGCTACCTTGCCGATAAGACGACATACTTTGGGGCGATCGTCGGGCGTTATGGGAATCGGATTGCGTTGGGGAAGTTTTCGCTCAATGGACACCAGTACCAGGTGCCGGTGAACAATAATGCGAACTCGCTGCACGGTGGCACGGTGGGATTCGACAAGTTGGTGTGGCAGGCGCGCACGGTTGCGGATGGGGTGGAGATGACGCTGGTCAGTAAGGACGGCGATCAGGGCTATCCGGGAACTCTGACGGCGCATGTGCGGTACACGGTACATCACAATGCGTTGCGGATCGACTATAACGTCTCGACGGATAAGCCTACGGTGGTGAACCTGACGAATCATTCTTATTTCAACCTGTCGGCCGACAATAAGCCGATTCTCAATGAAGAGTTGATGCTACCTGCGGACTTCTACACGCCGGTCGATGCGGGGCTGATTCCGACGGGTGTGCTGGCTCCTGTGGAGGGCACGCCGTTTGATTTTCGCAAATCGACAGTGATCGGTGCGCGCATTCACGACGACAACGAGCAGTTGAAGATCGCCGGGGGCTATGACCACAACTGGGTGTTGCGGGGAAAGAATGGCGAGGTGAAGACTGCGGCGCGAGTTTACGATCCGGCGAGCGGGCGTGTGCTGACGGTGACCACGACGGAGCCGGGCGTGCAGTTTTACTCGGGCAACTTCCTCGATGGCGCGAAGTTCGGCAGGGCGCAGGAGGGGCATGTGAAAAACTCCGGGTTGTGTTTGGAGACGCAACATTTTCCGGACTCGCCGAATCATCCGAGCTTTCCGACGACGGAGTTGAAGCCTGGAGAGACGCGGCACAGCACGACGACCTTCACCTTCTCGACGCAGCCAAAGTAGGGCACTGACAAAAGCGCGGCGTGTGTTGCTCCGCCGCGCAGGAGTTTCGATTCATGAATAAGGTAGTTCAATCCGCAGACGAAGCGGTTGCAGATATTGTTTCCGGGTCGACCGTGATGCTCGGGGGATTCGGGCTCTGCGGTATTCCGGAAAATCTGATTGCCGCACTGGTACGGCGTCGCATCACGGGACTGCACACGATTAGTAACAACATGGGGGTCGATGGTTTTGGCATGGGGCTGATGCTCGAGGCCGAGATGATCGCTTCGCACGTTGGGAGCTACGTAGGAGAGAACCGGCGGCTGGAGACGCTGGTGTTGAAGGGTGACCTCGATCTGACGCTGATCCCGCAGGGGACGCTGGCGGAGCGTATTCGCGCCGGCGGTGCAGGGATTCCGGCGTTTTATGTGCCGACTGGGTTGGGTACGGTTGTGGCGGAGGGAAAGGAGACGCGGAAGATCGGCGACAGGACGTATGTTCTGGAGCATGCCTTGCACGCGGATGTTGCGCTGGTCAAGGCATGGAAGGGTGATCGTTTGGGGAACCTCGTGTATCGCAAGACTGCGAGGAATTTCAATCCCGCGATGGCGACTGCTGCTGACCTGACGATTGCGGAGGTGGAAGAGTTGGTTGAACCGGGTGAGCTTGATCCGGACCACATTGTTACGCCGGGGATCTATGTGAATCGCATTCTGGTTGGCAAGGCGTATCGCAAGCCGATCGAGTCGGAATTCATCAAGGCAGGCCTTGGCCAGGCCGGAGGTGCGGCGTGACGGGGAAAGAGCGGATTGCGCGGCGGATCGCGCGTGAGTTCAGGGATGGGTTTTATGTCAATCTCGGCATTGGACTGCCGACGATGATTGCGGGCTATATCCCCGCGGGGATCGATGTGATGTTTCAGTCGGAGAACGGGATGCTTGGCGTTGGTGGACCGCCTACTGCTGAACAGGCAGACCCTGATCTGATCAATGCGGGAAAGCAGACGGTAACGGAGATACCCGGTACCTCGTTCTTTGGGAGTGATGAGTCGTTCGCGATGATTCGCGGCGGGCACATGGATATGAGCGTCCTGGGCGCCATGCAGGTGGATGAGCACGGCAATCTGGCGAACTGGACGATTCCGGGAAAGATGGTGAAGGGGATGGGCGGCGCGATGGATCTGGTGGCGGGGGCGCGGCGCGTGATCGTTGCGATGGAGCACCAGACGAAGGAGGGAGCTTCGCGAATCTTGAAGGAGTGCACGCTTCCGCTGACCGGGCAGAACGTTGTACACGACATCGTGACAGAGCTTTGCTGGATCCATGTCACTCGTGAAGGACTTGTTCTGACCGAGGTGGCAGAAGGGCTTGATGCCGCAGAGGTGCAGGCGCGAACCGAAGCGAAGCTGATTGTCTCTCCTGATCTGCGAGCGATGACCGTTGGGGCGACGTCGTAAGCGTAGCGAGCGGCATCATTTCCATTTTTGCGAAACCGCCTTTATCCCCTTTTGGATATGTGACTTGGCTGAATCGAAACAGGTGATTCTTCAAGCTCCCTGAACGAACGGGGCATATCCATTTGGTGGGATGCGCTTTACCATAGAAGGTATGACTGAGGTGTTAGAACAGGAAGATAAGGGCCTGGTGGGGCATTCGGGGAAGTACACGCGGAATAACCCATTTTTATCCAAGGTGAGAGTGAACGAACTGCAGACGGCCGCAGGGTCGGAGAAAGAGACGCGGCACATCGAGTTGATGCTTGATGAGGGGATGACCTATGCGCCGGGCGATGCGGTGGGGATCAATCCGGAGAACCGGGCCGCTGAGGTGGCTGAGGTAATGGCGGCGCTGGGGTTCAAGGGCGACGAGCGGGTGCTGGACCACTACAAGGTCGAGATCAGCCTGGAGGAGGCGCTGCGGACGCGGTTGAGCATTGGCAAGCTGGTGCGGGGGAGCTTGAAGCAGTATGCGAAGCTGGCGCCGGGGCTTGAAAGCCTGCACGCTATGGCGAACCCGGAGAACAAGGCGCTGGCCGAGGACTACTGCTGGGGGCGCGAGTTTATTGATCTGGTGAGGGACTATCCGGGTGTGGTGGCGGAGCCGCAGCAGTTGTTCCATGTGCTGCAGCGGCTAGTGCCGAGGATGTATTCGATTGCGTCGAGCCAAAGGATGCATAGGGACAATGTTCAGATCACTGTGCGGGTGATTCGGTATGAGTCGCATGGGCGCAGCCGGCAAGGTATTGCGAGTGGACAGCTAGGCGAACGCGCTCCCGTAGGGACGACGATGCCGATCTTTCTGCATGCGAATGGGAACTTCCGGCTGCCGGAGGACACGTCAGCGCCGGTGATCATGATCGGGCCGGGGACGGGTGTCGCACCGTTTCGCGCGTTTCTCGAGGAGAGGCAGGCCACGGGGCAGAGGGGGGACAACTGGTTGTTTTTCGGAGATCAGCGAGAGAAGCTGGATTTTCTGTACCGGGACCAATTCCACGCGATGCGGAAGGACGGAGTGCTGACGCGACTGGATACGGCATTTTCGCGGGACCAGCCGCACAAGGTGTACGTCCAGGACAGAATGCGGGAGCATGCTGCGGACTTGTTCGAGTGGCTGGAGCGGGGGGCCTACTTTTACGTCTGCGGCGATGTGACACGGATGGCCAAGGATGTAGAGTTGGCGCTGCTGGATGTGATCGCCAAAGGTTCGAACGGCACGCTGGATCACGCGGCGGAGTATCTGGCGGCGATGAAGAAGCAGAAGCGGTATCAGAGAGATGTGTATTAGGGAGCCTGTGAGCTCTGAGTTGTGAGCGTTGAGCAGTGAGGGGTGACCGGCATTCGGTTGCCTCTTTTTGCGTTTCAGACTCGGTGGTAGTCGCCGCGCCAGTTGACTATGTTTTGTTTGATTGCTTTCGGTTCGAGGTTCTGGGTTAGGGTCTTGTGGACGAGAGCGGGAAGTTCGGCGTCTGATGCGAAGCGGAGGGCGACGAGTTGGCGGACGGAGAGCTCGTCGATGTGGGAACGCTCGGCGGGCGGGAGGAGCGCGTGAAGGCGCAGGCGCTCTTCGCAGCGGATGACGCGGTCCTGGACGACGAGGGCTCGGTCCCGTAAACGAATTGCCATCATCATGAAGACGAGGGACATGACGATCCACCACAGGAAGAGAATCCGGTGTTCGGGCCAGCGATGGATGGTGACGTAGATGGAGAAGATGATGTTGAGCACAAGCATGGGCAGGATGAAGAAGTGGTAGGGGGGATCGTAGCGTTTGTGATTCTTAAGATTTTGCGGAGCGGGCATCGGAGTCCTTTCGGAGCGGGGTGTTGAGGTGGGCCTCAGCATACCATCTTGTGGGTTAGGCTTATGGGATGGCGACGGGCGTGAAGAAGCGGATTGGCGTGCATGTAGGAACGGCAGGTGGAACGTGGACTGCCGTGGAACGGGCAGTGGCGGCGGGGGCGAATACGTTCCAGATATTTTCGTCGAGTCCACGTCAATGGCGTGCTGCCACAGTAAAGCCGGATGATGCACGGAAGATGCGCGAACTGCGAGCGAAACATGATGTCGGGCCGGTGTCGTTCCATGCCAGCTACCTCATCAATCTGTGCAGTCAGACCGAGAGTGTGCGGGGAAGCAGCGTGGCGGCATTTCGCGGAGAGGTGGAGAGGGCGCTGGCTCTGGGGGCGGAGTATCTGGTGTTGCATCCGGGGAGTTGGAAGGGGTTGACGCGCGAGGAGGGTTTGAGACTGGCGGCGGAGTCGATCGAGCGGGCGATCGATGGAGTGCCCTGGCAGGGGAAAGACTTCAAGATTTTGATTGAGAATACGGCCGGGGCTGAGTTTTCGCTGGGAGGAAAGCTGGAGCAGGTGGCGGAGCTGGTGGAAAGGCTGAAGCCTTGCGCGCCGGTCGCGGTGTGTTTGGATACTTGCCACGTGCACGTTTCGGGGTATGACATAGTCTCTCAGGATGGGTATGTGGAGACGATGATGCTAGTGGGAGATACGGTGGGGTTCGAAGCAGTGAAGGTGTGGCACTGCAACGACGCGAAGGCGGCGATGGGGTCGAAGCTGGACCGGCATGAGCATATCGGCGAGGGGACGATTGGGGCTGAGGTTTTTCGACGGCTGCTGCATGATGAGCGGTTTGCTCATGCCGCGTTTATCGCGGAGACGCCGGTGGATGCTCCTGGGGACGAGGCGCGGAATGTGGGTGTGTTGCGAGCGTTAGCAGCGGGCTGAAGAGTCTGAGGGCTTCGTTAGCGGGCTTAGGGCCCTCACGGCGGCCTCCGGCAGCGGCGGGTATCGAAACAAAAATTGTCTTCTGCCGCAATACCTTGTTACTCTGACGGCGGGCCAACGTTGGAAATCGAGCTTTTGGCTTTTAGAGTCGGATAGGCGGCGAGATGAGGACGGAGTCGATTGGCCGGAGAGGGATGACCGCCTCTAAGATCGCTGCCCGAGCAATCGAGCTTGCGCCAGAACTTCTGAAGGGACTTGCGCCTGGCGATCTCGCGAACGTTCTGCAGGCAGGGACGCTGCGGCATTTTCCGGCACGCTCGATCATCGCAACGGAAGGGCAGCCTGCGGACGAAATCTTTTTGATACTCCACGGGCGCGCGCGCACATTTACTACAACGCCGAAGGGAGAAAAAGTCCTTCTTATGCGAATTCCACCGGGAGATCCCTCCGGGGGGAGAGCGTTGCTGAACACGCCTACGGAATACCTTGTGAGCACTGAGGCGGTGACGGAATGCGCCGCATTGGTGTGGGGCCGCAGCCCGATCCTGTCACTCACGAAGCAGTATCCGATATTACTGGAAAATGCCTTGTTGATAGCGTCGGAGTATTTCGCGGTGCTTCGCGATATGCTGGTTGCTGCCAGTCACCACACAGCCAGCGAGAGAATCGCGCAGGTTTTGGCAAACCTTTCCAGAGAAGTGGGACGAAAGGGTTTTGAGGGGACGGTGGTGCCCATCAGCAACGAGGATTTAGCCAACGAGGCGAACGTTACGATATTTACGGTAAGCCGAACCTTAAGCGACTGGCAGCGGAAGGGGCTGGTATTGAAGAAGCGGGGCCATGTTGTAGTGCGGTCGCCAGAAGGGCTTGTGAGGGCAGAAGCCTGAACCTGTTTCATGTTTCAGGCGGCATTTTTTTGGCCAACACCAAAAGGCTTTATTGCGCTTAAGCAACGACGTTACAGAACCCAGATGCGAAGCTAAAACCAATGACTCGGCACCGCCAATCGTGGCTGTGGACTTGAGATTTGGCGGAGGCACCGGCAGTTGGAACCAGTTCGTATTGTTGTCGTGGACGATTTTGAGCCCTGGCGACGTTGCATTGTTTCGATCATCGAGGAAGACCCTGCGCTGCAGGTTATTCACGAAGCCTCGGACGGCGCAGAGGCGGTTCGGCTTTGTCAGGAACTCCAGCCTGACCTCGTGATCCTCGACGTTGGGCTTCCGAAGCTCAGCGGTTTGGAAGTTGCCCGGCAGATCCGCGTTCTGTCGCCATATTCAAAGATATTGTTTCTGAGCGTGATTTCCAGCCAGGACGTCATGCGCGAGGCTCTGCGGATTGGTGCGGCGGGTTACATCACAAAAAGCGATGCGCTACGCGATCTCTTACCCGCGGTAAGAGCCGCTGTGGCGGATGAAGAGTTCCTCAGTTTCAGAATTTTGCCCGACATCTGGACGGATATTCCTGAGGAGTAAAGGCGGCCGCCTTCGGGTGTGTCTTTTTTGGGTGTGACTGCCCGTATTCGTGAATGTTCACTTGACCGGGATGAAGTGCGGGGGAATACTTAGGCACTGAATCTTATGGGAGTTAGGATGATGCGTTCTCGTTTGGGCCTTGGAGTGGTGTGTGTCATTCTGGCCGCTTCGTTTGCGATTGCGCAAAGTGCGGCGACCGGTGGGGAAAAGAAAGAGGTCCTTGCGACCGGGGGAGTAACGAGTTCACTGATCGCCGCCCCGGTGATTGGCCAGCCTTATTCGGCGGTTGTGGCACACCAACAGAGCCAAAAACTGTCAGACGGGACGACGGTTTCGAAAAAAGGGCACCACTTTGTGGCGCGGGACAGCCAGGGGCGCGTTCGAGTGGAGATGCGGATGGCGAAGGGCAAAAATGGCGAGCCGGACACGGTGATGGTGTTTGTGTCGGACCCGGTGGCTCACACGATTACGACCTGGATGTCCGGGCCGAAGATTGAGAACAAGACCGCGTCAGTGATCAAGATTCCTGCGGAACGGAAGCAGGAGATTGCGGCGCAGCCGCGAGTGATGAACGATTCGCGCCCGCAGCCTGTAGTGACGAAGGAGGACCTGGGAACGGTGATGCTGCAAGGCCTGCCGGTGACGGACGTGCGGACGACGACGATTGTCCCGGCTGGGCGGAGCGGGAACGAAGCGCCGATTACGAAGACGTATGAGGTGTGGACTTCGCAGGATTTGAAGCTGGTGATGAAGCAACAGATGGAAGATCCGCGTACGGGTGTGATGATTGTTGAACTGCAAGATTTTTCGCGTGCCGAACCGGATCCGAAGCTGTTTCGAGCGCCACCGGGATATACGGTGAAGACGGCTCTGCAGAGTCTGAAGGAATTGGAAGAGAAGTTGAGCGCTGCGCAGAATTAGCTCGGTCAGTTCGATTTTCTAACGGAGATGGACATGAAGATTCGGATGGGATGGGCTATTACGGGATGGTTGGTTGCGAGTGCGATGGCGGTGGCGCAGACTCCAGTGAACGTGGGTTCGTCTGTCGTTACGATGTCGCTGGATGGTTTTGTGGGGGGAATTCCCTCGGGCCTCAATCAGGCGTTGAAGGGTCAGCCGTACTCTCTGCTGGAAAAAACAACTACGGTGCGCACGCTCGCTGATGGAACGACGATACGGTCGACGCATGAAGAGCGCAAGATGCGGGATTCTGAGGGTCGCACGCGTATGGATCTTCTCCATGAATTCAAGGGCGAGACAACGATCACTATGGCGACGATCAGCGATCCGGTGGCCCGGACACGTACGACGTTGAACGTGCGGCAGAAGATGGCGTACATGTTCCACCTTCCGGAGTTGAAGCCCACGACGCCGCCAGTGGATGAGAAGAAGCTGGAGGAGCTTCGTGCAGCGGCGAAGAGCCGTCCGACGCCGAATTTTCAGACGGAAAAGTTAGGCGGGAGGAGTGTCAGTGGAATCTTTGCCGAGGGGACACGCACAACTCGGGTGATTCCGGCGGGTATGGAGGGGAACGACCGCGAGATTCGAGTGGTGATCGAGCAGTGGGTTTCGCCAGACCTGAAGATCGCTGTGGCGCGGTCGATTGATGATCCGAGATTTGGACTGAGCACGATGGAAGTGAGCGACTTGCTGCGGGGCGACCCGGATGCCGCGCTCTTCCAGGTACCTGCGGACTACAAGATGGTTGCGCAGCCCACGGTGACTCCTGTGCAGTAGGGACGCTGGGTACCGGGTAAAATAAAGGGGTATGCCCGAAAATCAAATTACTCCTAAGGCGGGAGGGTCCGTATCTTCCCCGATGGCAGAACAGCGATACACTCCCTCCGAGATTGAACCGCGGTGGCAGGCGCGGTGGGACGCGGATGCTTCTCTCTATGCGGCGGAGGGTCACGATTCGGGCAAGCCGAAGTACTACTGCCTGGAGATGCTGCCGTATCCGAGTGGCGCGCTGCACATGGGGCACGTGCGGAACTATGCGATTGGCGATGCGCTGGCGCGTCATATGTGGATGCGCGGGTATAACGTGCTGCATCCGATGGGGTGGGATGCATTTGGACTACCAGCAGAGAATGCTGCGCTGAAGAATGGTGTGCCTCCGCGGGAGTGGACACTGGGCAATGTTGCGGCCATGAAGAAGCAGATGCGCCGGATGGGGTTGAGCTACGACTGGTCGACCGAGGTGACGACCTGCCTGCCGGATTATTACCGGTGGAACCAGTGGTTCTTCTTGAAGATGTTCGAGAAGGGGCTGGCGTTCCGAAAGAAGAGCAAGGTGAACTGGTGTCCTGAGTGCCAGACTGTGTTGGCGAACGAGCAGGTGGTGGGTGGATGCTGCTGGCGCCACGAGGATACGGTTGTTGAACAGCGGGATCTGACGCAGTGGTTTTTGCGAATCACGAAGTATGCGGATGAGCTGCTGGAAGAACTCGACAAGCTGGAAGGATGGCCGGAGAAGGTCCGCACGATGCAGCGGAATTGGATCGGGCGCAGCGAAGGGGCGCTGGTCGACTTTGCTGTTGCGGATAGCGATGCCAGGGTGTCGGTGTTTACGACGCGCATCGATACGATCTTTGGGGCGACTTCGGTGCAGTTGGCTCCGGAGCATGCGGTGGCGAAGGCGTTTGCGCTGGAGGACGATGGGCTGCGCGCCCAGATTGAGGGTTTGCTGGCAGAGCAGCAAAAGGCTCGTGAGACGGATGCGCTGGGTGCGATTGAAAAGCATGGCGTGAATACTGGACGGTTCGCTGTGAACCCATTCAACGGCGAGCGTGTGCCGATCTGGGTTGCAAATTACATTCTGGCGGACTATGGGACGGGCGCGATTATGAGCGTACCGGCACATGATGAGCGGGACTTTGAGTTCGCGACGAAGTATGGGTTGCCAGTGCGGCGGGTGATTGCGCCTTCTGCTGTGGGGGCGGAGGAGCCTGTGTTGCCGTATACCGCGGAAGAGGATGCCGTGGTGGTGAACTCGGGTGAGTGGAGCGGGTTGGAGTGTGACGCGGCACAGGAGAAGATGGCTGCGTTTGCCAAGACGGATGGATTTGGTACTCCTACAGTTACATATAGATTGAAAGACTGGGGGGTGAGCCGGCAACGGTATTGGGGAACGCCAATACCGATGATTTATTGCGACCAATGCTCGCCGGATGAACCGATGCCGGTGGCGGAGAGTGAACTGCCGATCCTGCTGCCGGAGCAAATCGATATTACGCAGACAAATGGGTCGCCGCTGGGACGCGTGGCTGAGTTTGTGAACACGACTTGTCCGAAGTGCGGAGGCAAGGCGCGTCGCGAGACGGACACTATGGATACGTTCGTCGATTCGAGCTGGTACTTCTATCGGTATACGGATGCGAAGAATGCCAGGGCTCCGTTTGATTCGGACAAGGCGAACTATTGGTTTCCGATCGACCAGTACATCGGTGGAGTGGAGCATGCGATTCTGCATCTGATCTACTCGCGGTTCTGGACGAAGGTCATGCGCGACCTGGGGATGGTGAAGAACGATGAGCCTGCGGAGCGGCTGTTTACGCAGGGGATGGTGATCAAGGACGGCGCGAAGATGTCGAAGTCGAAGGGCAATGTGGTGTCGCCCGACGACATGATTGCGCGCTATGGAGCGGATGCGACGAGGATGTATGCGCTGTTTGCGGCTCCGCCGGACAGGGATTTGGAGTGGCAGGAGGAGGGGGTTGCGGGAATCAGCCGGTTTTTGAGCCGGGTGTATCGTCTGGTGACAAAATACGCTGAGATCGTAAGGACAAATGGCGGAGCTTCACGCAAGGGTGGGGGTTCGGCGGCTGAGGGAAAGGTGTTGCGGAAGCTGCACCAGACAATAGCGAAGATTACGCAGGACTTCAGCGGACGGTGGCACTTCAATACGTCGATCGCTGCAATTATGGAACTGGTGAACGAGATTGCCGGGTCCGAGGCTGCGATGGATTCGGGCGAGATTTCGTCGAGTGCTGTTGCTGAGGTGTTTCGCAACCTGGTGTTGATGCTGGCTCCGCTTGCGCCGTTTTTTGCGGGGGAGATGTGGGAACAGATCGGTGGCGAGGGCGTGGTGTTTCGCACCGCCTGGCCGGTGGCGAACGAAGAGCTTGCGCGTGAGGATGAGGTTGAGATTCCGGTGCAGGTGAATGGCAAGTTGGTGAATGTCGTGAAGGTGCCTGCGGGTAGCGATGAGGTCACGGTGAAAGCTGCGGCTTCGACTGACGAAAAGGTCAAGGGGCGGATTGAAGGCAAGACTGTGGTGAAGGTGATTGTGGTGCCGGGCAAGCTTGTCAATCTTGTGGTGAAGTAGTGGGACCGTTGCCAGAGAGACAGACACCCCAGGATGGGGTGGTGATCGCCGCTGGGACGGTGCGGGGGACGCAGTCGTTTGTGCATACACTTTCGGAGTGCTGGCGGCGGCCTTCGCTTACGGCGTTGGAGGTGTTGTGGCGGTGGGCGTATGGAGTGCCGGCGTTGCTGGTGCTGCTGTATGAGGGAATGCGGATTCTTGAGGAGACGCCGGTAGATCTTGCGGCGCTGCGAAATATGACGGTGCTGGATCCGATGGGATCGGCAGCTGCGCTGGCGAAGGTAATGGAGTCGCTGTTGCCGGCAGTGTTGCGTGTCGCGTTGTGGCTGGCTCCTGTGATGGTGGTGGCTTGGGTGGTGATGTCAGCCATTGGGCGAACGTTGGTGTTGCGGCGAGCGGATCGGCGGCTGCACAGTCGCGTGGGGACGCTGATTGTGCTGCAAGCGATCCGGGTGGTGGCGCTTCTGGGGAGCTTCGCGTTGTGGTTCTGGTGTATGCAGCGGATTGCGGCGATCACCGTGACGGGGGCGGTTGCGTTGGGCGGCGAGCCGAACCTGGTGGGGTATTTTTCGCTGGTGATTGTGGCTACGCTGGGGCTGTTTACGTTGTGGGCTGTGCTTAGTTGGGCACTATCGGTTGCTCCTTTGCTGGCGATGCTGAAGGGGTTGGGTGTCGGAGGGAGTCTGGCGGCGGCGTTTCGGCTGGGGCCGCTTAAGTCGAAGCTGGTGGAGATCAATCTGGTGATGGGAATCGTGAAGATTGCGCTGATTGTGCTGGCGATGGTGTTTTCTGCCACTCCGCTGCCATTTGAGAGCGTGACGACGCCGGAGTTTCTGATGTGGTGGTGGGTGGGGGTGACTGTTCTGTATTTTCTTGGGTCGGATTTTTTTCATGTGGCGCGGCAAGTGGCTTATCTGCAACTCTGGCGTGCCTATGAGAATGGAGAAAATTTGGTTCGGGGGTAGGCCCAAATTCTGCATCTCACAGCACCAGGTCCTGAATTCTTGCTGGAGATCGACGATGTCATTTGGAATTTATGCGGTTGGCTATTTGATTTTGATTGCGGGTGTAGCATATCTGGCTCACCTGATGCACATTCCGCAGCACTACATCGTGGCGATTGCATTGATCATGCTGGGGATCGGCGTGGTTACGGGCGTGCCGACCACGCGACACAAGGACCCTAATTAGGCGGTTCGCCCCACTGGAGAGCCGGCCCGTCGTAGTGTGCAGCCCATTGCATGGTTGGTCTCGTGGGTCGTCCCATTTCTTCCTGCATTCATGGGGTTCGACTTGTTTTTGCGGCTTCGCGCTGGTTTCTTGAGGGCGGCGAAAGTTTTCCTCATGCGTGGAGGAGAATCATGCATCTTAGTGAGCACGGGCCTCCTAACGTCTTGTTCGGAGAAAATGCCATGTCCTCTGCGCTCTATGCTGTTGTATATCTCCTTCTCGTAGTAGTTGTCTCTTATCTGGCGTACCTCACCCATATTCCTGTGTCCTACATCTTCGCGATTGATGTGATTATGCTCGGTATCGGTGTGGTGGCGAGGTTGGAAGACGCGCGGCAGAAGCATTCAGACTACTGAACGAGCCTGGGTCGCCACCGCGGTTACACTGGGTAAGTGGATACCTCTACGATCGTTATTTTGGATTTTGGGTCGCAGTATACGCAGCTGATTGCGCGGCGTATTCGAGAGTTTAATGTTTTTTCCGTTGTGTTGCCGTGCACTGCTCCGTTGGAGCAGGTGAAGGCACTACAACCCAAAGGCGTGATTCTTTCAGGTGGGCCGTGCTCCGTCTATGACGCGGAGGCGCCTGAGGCGGATTCTGGCGTGCTGACGATGGGCGTGCCGGTGCTGGGGATTTGCTACGGATTGCAGTTTATCGTGCATCATCTTGGGGGGAAGGTGGTGGGGGCGGCGGCGCGGGAGTATGGGCATGCCGAGGTGACGGTTGTGGCGGAGACGCCTCTGTTCCGTGGTTTGCCGGGGTCACTGAATGTGTGGATGTCGCATGGGGATCATGCGGAGGCGCTGCCTGCGGGGTTTGAGCTGACGGCGAAGACGGCCAATGCAGTGGCGGGAATCGCAGATGAGGCGCGGAAGGTCTGGGCGGTGCAGTTTCATCCGGAGGTTGCGCACACGCCGCAGGGAATGGAACTGCTGCGGAACTTCTGTTTGGATATCTGCGGGGCGAAGCAGGATTGGACGCCGGAGCACTTTATCCAGTCGACTGTGAAGCGCGTGAAGGCGCAGGTTGGCGATGGGCATGCGATCTGTGGGTTGAGCGGCGGAGTGGATTCGAGTGTGGCTGCAGTTTTGGTGGCGCGGGCGATTGGGGATCGGCTGACTTGTATCTTCGTCAACAATGGCGTGCTGCGGAAGGACGAGTTTCGCAAGGTGCAGACGACGATGAGGGAGCAGCTTGGCTTGAATGTCGTTGCTGTCGATGCTTCGCAGAGATTCCTGAAGAAGCTTGAAGGAGTGACTGATCCGGAGCAGAAGCGGAAGGTGATTGGGAATGAGTTTATTGCGGTGTTTGATGATGAGGCGAAGAGGATTTTTGAGGCAGAGAAGAGTGCCGGGGAGGAGATTGCCTGGCTGGTTCAGGGTACCCTCTATCCGGATGTGATTGAGTCGTCGAGTGTGCATGGGCCGTCGCATACGATCAAGAGCCATCACAATGTGGGTGGTCTGCCGGCGGATATGAAGCTGAAGCTGATTGAGCCGTTGCGAGACTTGTTCAAGGATGAGGTTCGTCGGATTGGCCGCGATCTGGGGATGCCGGAGGAGATCATTGAGCGGCAGCCGTTCCCGGGGCCGGGGCTTGCGGTGAGGATTCTGGGAGAGGTGACGGCAGAGCGGGTGGCGATCCTGCAGGAGGCGGATCAGATTGTGGTGGATGAGATCAAGAAGGCCGGGCTTTATCGCAAGGTTTGGCAGAGCTTTGCGGTTTTGTTGCCGGTGAAGTCGGTTGGGGTGATGGGCGACCAGCGGACGTATGCGAATACGTGCGCGGTGCGGGCGGTGCAGAGTGAGGATGGGATGACTGCGGATTGGGCTCCGCTGCCGTTTGAGGTTTTGCGAACGATTTCGAGCAGGATCGTGAGTGAGGTTCGTGGGATCAATCGCGTGGTGTACGACATTACGTCGAAGCCGCCGGGGACGATTGAGTGGGAGTAGGGCTCAGGGCTTCATGGGGGCGGAGCGGCGCGGGGTGGTTTCGACGACGATGCGGGTGTTTTTGGCAAAGTCGATTTTCTGGCCTTTAGCGATCCAGCGGTAGTAGACGGCGCGCGCTGCGCCGTAGTAGCCGATGCCCGCAGCGGCGTTGGAAGAGATTCCGGTGAGGCTGATGATGGTGCCGACGAGGCCCAGGCCGGCGGCTCCCCCTACGGCGTTTTTGCCGAGCATGTTACCGCCGCCGCCGATCTTTCCCTCGTCCTGATCGAGGGGGCGGCTGGCCATGAGGGCGAGGAGGATGGGCAGGCTGATCTTGTCCTGCGGTTTGGATTTGGCCTGGCCCTCGGAGCTGAGTGCGATGTCGCGGGCGGAGTCGGCTCCGGTAAGTTTGGTCTCGACGATTCGGGTTTCTTCGTGGGGAATCTGAAGCTGGCGGAAGTTGAAGGTGAGGACGCCGGTGCGGCCAAACTTGCGTGCGGGTTTGGCGCGGCTCACGGAGCCGATGAGCGTGGAACCCTGGGGAACGGCGATGGTGTGGTCGGGATTGAAGATGGGTTCGGCTACGGTGGCCTTGATTGTCTCGCCTTCTTTGGAGGTCTCTGAGCTGAGCGCCTCGTCGAGATTGGCCTCGACGATCCAACTGCCGTTATCGGTGTTCGAGGGATTGGCAGGGGGAAGGGGCTCTTCCCAGAAGTGATGCTTCTTCGGGGGGGCGGCGGCGACTACTGGTGGTGCGGGCTCGGCGGGAATCTCGACGGAGTGCGAGATCTCGATGGTCCAGGCGGTGCCTTTGTCGATGCGCTGGGGGTGGTAGGGAATCTGGGTATAGATGAACTGAACGAATCGGTCACCCTTCTCGGGGGCGGTGAAGATAGCGACATCGCTGCGGACGACGGTGAGGAGACTGTCGAACTGTTGACGGAGGAAGCCTCCCTTGGTGGGCGAAGGGACGGCGCGAAAGATGGGGGCGCCGTCGGTAGCGTTGTCTGAGGTGAAGGGGATGGTGGTTCCGTCGGGGAGAACGAAGCTGGTGAAGTGGACGACAGGTATTTTGAAGGGAGTGAAATCGCCTCCCATGGTGGCGCGGATGCGGCGAGAGCGGTTGGAGCGGAGTTCGACGACGCTGCCGGTGACGACGGTGTCCTTTGGAAGGAGGAGTTTGTCATTGTGGTAAACGGGGTATATCAGGTATGCGCGAACCGGCTGGCCGTTGCGCATGGGAAGGTGGTCGTCGATGCTGAGGGCGAGCGGGGTTTCCGCGGGAAGAGTTCCACCTTCGGTCTGGCATAGGGCTGCGCAAGGCGAGAGTGAGAGGGCGATAGCCAGGGCCGATTTGCAGATCATTGGGGGCAATTCTATGGGGCTCAACCTTAAGCAAATATGAGAACAGCCGTGGAGATGGCCGCGCCTCTTGCGGTTAGACGCGGCAATCCGCCGAAGGCTTGTCGACAGGTTGGGGAGGTGTTGGCGCTGCGCCGTTGTGCCGAATGTGTATTGAAAAGAATGCATAAGTGGCCCGGAGCAGCGAAGGTTAGGTGATCAACGGAAAGAGAAAAGGCGCTGCATAAATGCAGCGCCTTAGCGGTTGATGCGTTTGTGGCGTTACTTGGTCTGGACTTTTTCGTGCCAGGAGTGAGCCTGTTTGAGGGCGTTGTTGACGTTGTTGATGTTTTCGACGCCGGTGGTGTTGAGCCAGTCCTCGAAGGCCTTGGGGCCCTGCTTCGCGTAGATGGGGATGCCGTCCTTCCAGGTGGCGCGGCCGCAGAGGACGCCGTTGAAGCTGGTGCCGGATTCGACGGCGAGCTCGAGGGTCTCGATGAAGACGGGGTTCGAGACGCCGGCCGAGAGATAGATGAAGGGCTTGTGGGTCATGGTGGAGGCATCGCGGAAGTGCTGCAGGGCTTCCTTGCGGGTGTAAGCCTTTTCGCCCTTGAAGGATTTGGTCCCTTCGACGAAGGCCATTTCGATGGGGACTTCGACCTTGAGGACGTCGACGTTGTAGCGGGCCTTGCCGAACTCGGCCATGGAGCCGGAGACGATCTCGGGCTTCTTTTTGGCGTAGGCGAGGGACTTCTCGTCGCCGCCGTCAGTTGCATAGCCGACGAACTCGAGGAAGAAGGGGATGTCGTGAGCGACGCACTCGTCGCCGATGCGCTCGATCCAGGCCTGCTTGAGGTCGTTGACGGAGGATTTTTCGAATGGGGTGTAGTAGAGGAGGATCTTGATGCAGTCGGCTCCGGCTTCCTTGAGGCGGCGGACGCTCCAGACGTCGAGGAGGTCGGGCAGGCGGCCGGGAGTGGTGGCGTCGTAGCCGGTCTTCTCATAGGCGAGGAGGAGGCCCTTGCCGTTGCGGTGCTTGGAGGCGGGCAAGCCGTACTCGGGGTCGAGGAGGATGGCGGAGGCGTGCTTGGTGAGGACTGAGGTGACGAGGGTCTTGAACTCCTCGAGGTCATGGGCGTCGGCCGCGGCTCCGCGCTCCTTGGCGAGGGACTTCTGGAGCGAGCCGCGCTGGTCCATGGCGGCGGCGGCGATAACGCCACGGTGATCGGAGACGGCTTTCAGTCCTGCGAGTTTTCCTGGGGTCAGTTTTTCCATTGGGGCTTGTCTCCTGAGCGCTTCTAATTTATTTCTACCGAGGGTAATTTTACACAGTGAAGGAGTGGGTCTGCAGCGTGATGGGCGGAAGCGAGGAAGGCTTAACGTTGATCCTCACGGATGACGTGGATTTCTGAACTGCTATTGTCTTGATGCGGTTGGTTGCTGGAAGGCTTCGCGGGAAACATCCCAGGGAAGCGGTTGGTTTGTTCTTCGGTGAATCCTTCCTCTTCTTCGTCCTCTTCTTCGTCTTCATCTTCATCTTCTTCGTCATCGGTGAAGTGGTAGAGGTCGTCGGTGTCGAGGGTGGCTCCGGGTTGGGCGAGGTCGAGGCCTTCGGGTGAGGGTTGGATGGAGCGGACGGTGTTGGCGGCGTAGGGTTCGGTGCGAAGGCCGCGGGCGTTGTTGCTGGCGAGTTGCAGACCGTAGAGCAGCGCGGTGGCGCGCTTGATGTCGAGATTGCCGGTGGCGAGGGCGTTGATGACGACGGAGAGGGCGACCTGGACGGATTCGCGGTCTTCGAGGGTGGTGAGTTCGATGTGCTGGCCGGGGATGAGGTAGCCGCGGGTGGCTTCGGTCTGGCGGAGTGGGCTGTGCTGCTGATGAAGGCGGTGGTGGAAGTAGCACCATCGACCCTCGGTGAGGGCGGGGGAGTGGCATTGCAGGCCGTTGGTCTTGATATGGCGGCAGAGTGGGTATTGCATGGCTTCTCCTTGGTTCTTTCCTGGGGGTACCCCCGGGTATCTCGTTAAAAGTCGAATGATTGCAGCGAGATAGCGAAAGTGGTTCCGCCAAAATCGTGCAATCAAAGGGTTTACAGCTAAAATCGTCTTTCTAAACGGCTTAGGCGCAAAAACGAAAGCCCCGGGTTAGCCGGGGCTTTTTCTTGATTTCTGTTTTAAGTATAGCAGTTTGGGTGGAACTAACTTGCAAACTCTATTTGCTTTGGATTGAGGGAGTTAGGTGGTTTTGGGGCTTGACATGCGATTTTTGGGCAGAAAATGAAGAAAAATAAATGCAAGAGCAAGAATAAGAGCAAAGGTAAAAGCCAGTGCCTTCGTGGCTGGTTGTTGGCTTGCGTCCCACCCATCCTCACCCATTGAGCAAGCTCAATGGGGGACCCCGATCGCGATGAGACCGCGAAGGATGGGGCACTCGTTCGGTTGTGGCCGGACGAGATGGGCCTAGTGAGCGACGATCTTCCAGGTGTGGATCGACGCAGCTACCTCCGGTACGGTGCCGTCGTTGACCAACACTTCCGATGGTGTTCCTTCGAACACGATTCGTGTCGAAGCGCTGGAGCGGGCCGGAATCCGCAGCCGCTGCGTGGACGTCAGCGTTCCGGATCGGACGGTTACGGGCACATCCGCGACGGCGCCGCCATCGTTTCGCACCTCAACCGCCACCAGCCAGCCCGAGCCCTTGTTTCCGATCTGGTCGATCGCCCGCGGCGTCACGCTGGCGATGCTCAGGTCCGGCAGACCTCGGTCGTGGTATACCCAGTCGTCAAAAAACCAGCCGAGGTCCCGCTTTGCCGTTCGTTCGAGGACCCGTTGAAACTCCTTTGGGTCGCTGTCCATCTTGTCGTCACGGTAGAGGTCGAACGTACGTCGCAGCGCCTCGTCGCCTACGAGGGAGCGAAGCATACCCAACACTGCGGCTGCTTTCGTCCGGTAGTAGACCTCGTCCCTGGCCTCGATCAAGGGCTGTCCCGACTCAACGGCACTGGCACTCTGCGCGGGCGGCGGCTCAACCAGAGCCAGTGCTTTCGCACCCTCCTGCAGCTGAGCGACGGCAGCCTCGCGGCCTTGACTCACCTCTGTCCAGAGCAGTGACATGAACTGTGGCACACCTTCATCGAGCCAGACGTGCGATGACCGGAACCAGGCGTGCGTGAGCGAGTGGGCCAGCGAGGAAGACAGTGCGTCAGGCTCTGAGGCGCGCATGGGAGCGACCAGGAGTGCGTCGTCCTCAAACGGCTGCCCGTTGTGGTCAAGGATCGTGAGAACGCTCAAGGGCCCTGTTCCGAGCCACTCGGAGAGCACGGGGCGGACTTTCTCGGCGGCTGCTGCGTAGTGCGGCAACGTATCGTAATGTTCGGTTACGGCGGAGATCAGGCTGTCGTCGCTCAGGGTACCGGCCCGGTCGGTGATAAAGAGGCTTGGAGTTCGGAATCCCAGTGGCCGTGCGGAAAATTCAGCCGTGGACACGCCGGGAGACTCGGCCACCGGCAGACTCTGGTTTTCGCTGACGGACTTTAACTGCTCGCGCCGCCCGCAGAAAAATGCTGCATCGGGCGGGTCTCCCACATATTCGACGGTCAGCCGTAGATGGATTATGGCGGAGGCCTGTTGCCGTTTGGTCTGCCCGACCAGTTGAAAGAGCTTCGCGCCATCGCCAAGAAAAACAGGCGCTGCGGCGGTTGGATACCAGAGAACGTTTCCGAATCCGCGCAGTGCGGTCCACCCCTGGCTGATCTGATCCCAATCTGCGTGTGCGGCCTGATCCAAGGGTGCTCCGATGCGCTCTAACCGCTCGGCGGATGGCGTGACCTCGCCTGAGTAGAGGCTAGTGAGTTCGAGAGATGCGCCGGGTTCGAGCGGCTGAGGAAGGGAGACAACGGCCTCGGTCGCTTTGCCGGTGTGGTCGGCATCGGTATCAATGGTCTGTTCTGTAAATGACAGCGGAGAGACGCGGTCTCCGGTTCGCAGGGCAAAGCTCTCCCAATGGAGGGAGGAGGAGATCTGGAGCGGGAGCCTCGTCAGCGGCTCCTTTCCGGAGTTTCTCACGTTGAATCCGGCGTGGACTTCGAGATGCGATTTTGCGGGCGCGAGATGAACGTCGAGATCATAGGCGGTGAAAGTAAGCGCGGAACGCTCTGCGGCGGTGACAGGCTCGATGGCGTGTTTGGCCGGAGTCTTCGCGGGTTTCTGGGTTTCGGGAGAATCCTGATCCCTGCTGAAGAGAACCTTGCCGTGCGGCGTGGTTTCGTCGGTGGCTGGGGGAGGCGTTGCCTGTCCGAATGCGATCGGGCTGAGAACCAGGACCATCGCCAACAGAGACGAGCGACGCTTTATGAACCGAACTGCCAAATTTTTCAAGATCCCAATCCCTTACGCTCTTTCGCGGGCTTTCGTGCGGGCGGGGGCGCTGCGGCCTGACGTCGCTGCCTCATCGCCTCATACATCACGATCGCGCCGGCGACCGATACATTGAGAGACGAAACCTGCCCTGCCATGGGAATCCGCAGCAGGTGATCGCAGGTCTTTTTGACCAGATCGTGCAGTCCTGCGCCCTCTCGCCCGAGGACCAGGACGCAGTCGGTTCGGAAGTCGTAGTCGGTGTAGTCGGGAGTTCCGCGTTCGTCCAATCCGAGGACCCAGACATGTTTCTGTTTCATCTGCTCGAGGGCTCGAACCAGGTTCGTAACTCGCGCAATTCGAACGTGTTCCGAGGCTCCGGCAGAGGTTTTGGCGACGGTGGCGGTCACGGGGGCGGATCGGCGCTCGGGTAGGATGACGCCGTCGACGCCGGCACCGTCGGCGGTTCGGAGCAGCGCTCCTAGGTTGTGGGGGTCTTCGACGCCGTCGAGGGCGAGGAAGAAGCGGTGTTGGCCCGTCTCTCCGGGAGTCAGAAGGTCTTCGATTCCGAGGAATTTTCGCTCCCGAACGACGGCCAGTACGCCCTGATGGGCGTCGGTGCGGGCGAGCCGGGTGAGCTGGTCCCTGGGTTCGAGCGATACGCGGATGCCGGCGGTCCGGCAGAGGTCGATTAGCCGTTCCAAGCGGTCGTCGCGGCGTTCCCGGGCAACGGTGACATGGTCCAGCTGACGGGCACCGGAACGGATGGCCTCCTCGACCGGGTGGAGACCGTAAAGAACTTCCATCGTTCCAGTTTACTTTCTAAACGGAAAATCGCCTCGAGGCCTTAGAATGTTTATTAGGCCGAAACAGGCCTGGCAACCACTGATTTCCTGGTGGTTTCGGAGTGAATAGTCACATTTTTATGGATCATTCAACGAAAAAACGCGTCTTCTCCGGCCGAAAGCACGTCTCTGAGAGTGTGCAAACCGGTTCCATGACGCTCGCAGCTGCGCAGGCTGCACGAGTCGAAAGTGAAAACGCGGCGATCGCTCACGGGTTGAAGCGGCAGAATCCGGAGCTGCTCGATCATCTGATTGAGCTGTATCAGCACCGGCTCCTGCGATATCTCCTGTTCCTCACGGGGAAGCGTGAGGTCGCCGAGGATCTGTTCCAGGAGACGTGGATGCGGGTGCTCCTGCGAGGAGCCCAGTACAACGGCAAGGCACGCTTTGACACGTGGCTTTTCACGATTGCCCGCAATCTGGTGATCGACCTGTCGCGAAAGCGGACGATGGCGAGTCTCGATGAGATGAGCGAGGGGGGAGAGGATGAACGCCCCTTTGAGATCGCCATGTCCGGGCCTTCTCCGCTGGAGCAGTTTCAATCGCGCGAAGATTGCGCTGAGGTGGGTGAGGTTCTGCTGACGCTGGAGCCGACTTACCGCGAGGTTCTGGTTCTTCGTTTTTATGAAGAGCTTTCTTTGGAAGAGATTGCTACGGTAACGAAGGCACCCCTGTCGACTGTCAAGTCCAGGCTGTACCGTGGACTGGCGGCTTTGAAGCCCCAAATGGAACAGCTGCGCTCGTCACGTTCGTTTGCGGAGGCGGGGGTATGAGGGAGGGCTTCGATAAGTCCAATCCGCAGGACTCCGACTCGGTTGTGCGAGCAGCGTTGGGGGACCGGAGTGTGCCGGCGCGTGCGTCGGTGGTGAATCGTACCCACAGGGTGGTACGGGAGCGGGCGAAGACGCTCGCAGCGCGGCGCAGCAAGTTCAGGAGCCTGTGGATTCCGCTGGCGGTTTGTTCGGCACTTCTGACGATCATCTGTACCGCGGTGTGGAGTGCGCTGGATGCCTACGATGTGACACCGAGCGGCGTGCCGGATGCGAGCAATCAGTTCCTCGTATTGTGTTTGTGGTTTCTCCCGGTTTCGATGGCGTTGTTGGCAGTGGTATTGTTTCAGCGTGCCCGTAAGCGTGAGGCTGCTCAATGAACAGGTTCTGGAACCAGGGATCGGAACGATCGCGTATCGACACGGCAGAGGGTGAGGATCAGCTGAGCATGATCCCGACCTGGTCGGTTGTGCTGGCGATCATCGTGTTTGGTGCAGTGCAGTATCTGTTTCATGGGGTTCTTCCGCATCACAAGCATGAGCTGCTTCCGATGCGGTTGCTGATGGGGTATTCGTGGGGGACGGCGTTTGCCAGCTATGTGCTGCTGGTGGGCTACGTGAGCCGTGATGTTCGGCGGCGCAGAATGCCGGCCGGTTTGTGGATGCTGATTGTTGTAGTAATGCCGGGCGGAATCGGGGCGGTGGTTTACTTCCTGTTGCGGCAACCGATGCTGACCCCATGTCCGCATTGCAGCACAGAGCTTACCTCGAGCGTGCACTTCTGTCCGCAGTGTCAGTTCCAACTGGCTCCGGTTTGTGGCCGTTGCTTCCGCGGGGTTCAGATTACGGATGTGTACTGCTCGCAGTGCGGACACGATCTTGCCAAGGACCATGCTCCGGCGCGGCTGCGCGTATATAGTGACTAGAGCAATTCTCCCGTTATTATGAAGTGGCAGATCCTGCGGAGTGCCGTTTTCCTTGAGAGAAAACGGCATAGTTTCAAGCATCCCTATACACCCACGGGAGAATTGCTCAAGTTGTGTCACTGAGAGCACTCATCATCGATGACGAACCGTTGGCCCGGCAGGAGTTGCAGTATCTGCTGGAGCGAGCGGGCGGGGTTGATGTTCTGGCGCAGGGAACCAATGGAATCGAGGCGGTTGAACTGATCCGGACGCATAAGCCGGACCTGGTGTTTCTGGATGTGCAGATGCCGGGTTTGGATGGGTTTGGCGTGTTGAAGAAGCTGCTGGACCGCAAGGTGCCGATGCCTCAGGTGGTGTTTGCGACTGCGTTCAACCAGTATGCGGTGCGCGCGTTCGAGGTGAATGCGGTCGATTATCTGTTGAAGCCGTTCGATCGAAAGCGGGTGATGCAGACGATCGAGAAGGCGCAGGCGCGGCTGGCCGCGCCGGTGGAGTCAGCGGGCCTGTCTCAAGAGACGGGGGCGAAGCTCGATGCTTTGTTGCGGCTGGTTGAGGAGCAGGCGCAGCCGCAGAAGGCCAACTCCGGCAAGGTGATTGTGCGGGCGCAGAGCCGTTTGCTGCTGGTGGACCAGCGCGAGATTTGTTTTGCGTCGATTGAAGAGGGCACGATCAGCGTGGTGACGCGGACGGTTGAGGGGCACTCGAACTGCCGGACGCTTGAGGAACTGATGGACCAGCTCGACCCGGAGACATTCTGGCGGGCACACCGGTCGTATGTGGTGAACATCCAGCATATTCGCGAGGTGGTGCCGTGGTTCAAGTCGAGCTACCAGCTCCGGATGGACGATGCGCAGAAGACCGAGATTCCGGTTAGCCGTGCTCAGACGAAACGATTGCGGGAACTGTTCAATCTGTAGCGTGCCCCTCTGTCAGAAGTATTTAAGCGTAAAAGTGGGTTACTTTTCTGCGGGTTTGGAGGCTGCGCCCTGGACGAGGAGGTCGTTTTCTATGCTGAAGGCGCCGGGAGCTGAGTTGGCCTGCATGCCTGCGATGGCTTTGTCGGTGTCGTTGTTAACAACGCCATAGAGGATGACGTTGCCGTTTTTTACGATGATGTGGATGGCGTGGAAGCCGATGGGTGGATCGTTGGTGATGCCGCCCGCCATGCGGGCGACACTGCCACCGGGGCCTGTAGCTTGTCCGACGGTACCCTGGTTCGCGTTGTATTTACGCAGGGCGGGTTGGGTGTAGATGTGGTTGTAAACGGCGGCGCGGATACGGTCGTCGTTGGGGGAGTTGGGAAGGACTTCGATCTGGTTGTCGACCGACTCGACTCCAGAGATACCCTTGACTGCGGTTGCGGCGTCGCTCTTGAGGGTGGGGCGGGAGGCGTAGCCCCGCAGGATGATGGTCTTGCCCTGGATGCCAAAGGTCAGCCAGTCGAAGACACCGTACTTGCTCAGTCCGAGGAGTTTCTTCTGGATTTCTTTGCCGATGCGGAGTGTGTCCTCTTGCGACCAGGTGGGCCCAGGTGTGGGGTTCTGGGCGATTGCGGCTGGTGCGGCGAGGCTGAAGATGAGGGCGGCAGCGAGAAGTTGCGATGTACGTCGGGTCAGACGGGGAAGATAATTCATGAGTTCACTCCGTATGCGACATCAATTTGACGCTCCTCGAAGACGATACGACATGGCGGAGGGCTCAGTCGAGCGTTTGCCATACGTTAGCGGGAGTTTTGCAGGTTGTTAACCGAGGGCTAATGGCGATGACGCGGATTGAAGTCGAAGTTATAGACGATGCCTCCCGTCAGGGCGGTGGGGTGGATTGTTCCGGATGTGGTGACTGGGGTGTTCCAGTGCTGGAACTGTGCGTCGGCTTTGAGTGCGATGCTGTGAGAGACGTGGTAGTCGAGGCCACCGCCGAAGGAGTAGATCGCTGTGTTGCTGCTGATATATCGGATGTTGCCGAAGTCGAACCCGGGGTCGTGATAGTCGATCTCACCGCGGCCGAAGAGGAAGTCAACGTAGGGATGGAACTTTTCTAAAGGGAATTCGACTTTGGGTCCGAGGAGAAAGTTTTTCTGGCTGCTGATGTGGCCTTTGTCGATTGGGTAAGTGCCGCGAAATTCGAAGGAGGGGAGGAACTGGCGGAAGAAGAGGAAAGTAAGGTCGGCGCCGGCGGTGATGCCGAGATTCTTGCCGCCCTTGAGATCGGTAAAGGTGCCGGTGAGTCCGCCAAATGCGGAGAGCTGAAGATGCTGGGTTCCGGCAGGTGCGGCCTGCGGGAGTGCGGTGTGGGTGAGGGCGGACATGGCGGTGAACAGGGCTAGCTTTACCGTTATTTTTGTATACGTCATTCAATCCTCAGGACTTCTTTTATCTAAAGGTAACTTAGACGCCGATGATTCCTTGCCGGTTCGTCCCCCGGGCGAGGAAAGTTTGGCGATTTGGCCGGTGTGGGGCCGCTAAGTCGAAGTAAAGCCAACTACTTCGAGGATTCTATCGTTCAAAATCCCAAGAGCAGTTACACGTATACGCGATCCAGGATCTTCTTATGAAGAGGGTTATCGGCTTATTTGCGGTATTGCTTATTTTTCTCTCGCGGGGCAAGCAGCATCCCGATGCTCCGCACGTTCATGCTGGTACGTGGCTTACAACGTGAGGCTGGGAATGTATGTGCACGTGCAATACTTTGGATGATGAGTCAATGGGCAGGACGGCTGGTTCGATTGGTGCTGATGCTGGCTGTCCTGATTGGTGTGTTGTACGTGGGGGACTGGGCGGTTCTGCGGGTTCGGGTCTCGCGTGGCACGGCATACGGGGTGGTTCAGGTCAACCAGTTCCTCGCGACTCCCCTGAAGGGAAACAAGGTGGAGTATGACCTGATGGGCACGGTTCCGATGAGGTGCACCCATTCGATCTTTCCGCAGCAGGGCAATCCGGCCTGCTGGTGGCTGGAGCGGCATACGTCGCAGTGGGAGTAAACCCTTTCTAGAGTTGGAAGAGGAGCTCGGCGATGTGCCGGGCAAGCTCTTCGGGCTGTTGGAATCGCCGGGGATCGTCACGAAAGGACTCGTGCACGGAAAGGGCATCCTGGTTGTCGACGTGGAAGGCGAAGTGGCTTGTCTGGCGATCGAGGGCTGAATCGCCGGTGACTCCGAGGCCCTTGGCGTAGTCGAGGACGATGGTGGAGTCCTGGTGGATGATGCGGGCGTCGAACCAGGGAAAGCGACTGCGGGTGAGTTTGACCTCGGTGGGGGAGATGGTCTGAAAGATGGTGTCCGACGAGGTGACGTCGCCTTGTAGTTCGCGCTTGATTTCGTTGACGTCGTTTTCAAGGCTAACGATGAAGGCGGTGAAGAAGGGCTTGCCCCGGGTGGTGGCGATCTCTGCCTGGTGTTGAGATCTGCCGTAGGTTTCTGCTGCTTCGCGGCCTTTTTGCCGGATGTCCTGTGCAAGGTTTTCGATCCACTCTTTGCCCATTCCTGCTATTGCTCCTTGATCCTGTCGCGTGCTTGCGGATGCTTTTGGTTGGATGGCAGATGGCCGGCAAAGGCCGCTTTGGTATCGAGAATGTTGGGGTAGTCGAATTGCATTGACGGGTTCAGGAAGTGGGCGTAGCATCCTCTCCTCCCCAACAGATAGAAGTTGTGAACCGCCGTCGGCGGATGGAGGATTTATGCGCATGATTGTGTATGTGTCATTCCCGGTTGAACCTTTTAATGCCGCAGTGAGGGACGGTACTGCTGGATCGAAGATGAAGAGGATTCTTGACCGGTTGGAGCCCGAGTCGGCGTATTTTACGGACCGCAATGGGCAACGAAGCGCAGTTCTGATTCTGGATCTGGAGGATCCGTCGAAGATTCCGACGATCGCGGAACCATGGTTTCTTCTATTCAATGCGGTAGTTGAGATTCATCCTGTGATGGGGCCTCAGGATCTTGCGTCGGCGGGATTGGAAGAGCTCGGTAAGGAGTGGGCGTAGCGGGCTTGTGTTTTCGTGACAGAAAATGACTTGCATTCAGCGCCAATACTTGAACGGTTCGTGCCGTGAGGAGGTCACTGGTGCGCTCGAGATAGTGGTCTGAGTTTGGGCGCAATTGTTGCCGGAACTTCTCGGGTCAAACCATGCGAGGATAGGGACGAATATGGCTATATCGAGTGATGCGATTGAACCGAGAGGGTATCCAGACCGGAGAGAATGGATGCTAGGATCATGATGGCCAAGGAGGCCATTGATGCAAACGACAACTCCCCTTACTCGTTTAGTACTAAGTGCACTCTTTTTATCCGCCGCCGGAATATGCGTGGCACAAGGTCCTCCGGGACAGGATCCTTACAACCCGCCGCCAGGTCATGGAGGCGTACCGCCTGGACAGGCGAAGAAACATGATCACGGCGATATGCCTCCGGGACAGGCGAAGAAGGAAGGCTATGATCATGTGCCGCCGGGGCAGGCAAAAAAGTATCGTGACTATCACTTTCAGGGCGAGGATCGCGGACGTTTTTACGCCTATTACCGAAGTGATGCAGATCACTGGCGGGGTCATAAGCGCCCTGTGTTTGTGACGGGTCACGCTATTCCGAGTACCTATGTGGTTCAGGTTGTGCCGCAAACGTATTGGGTGGGTGCGCCGCCTCCGCCTCCGGGTTATCAGTATGGATACTACGGAGGATACGTGGTGGCCTACAATCCGACGACGCGAATTATTGCGGACGTGCTGGATATTGTTGGGGCAGCGACGTCGCGGTAGAGTGTGATGTGGCAGGAAAGCCCGGCGTGTGCCGGGCTTTTTTGCGTTTGAACAATGTGACCGGCGCGCCCCAGAGACGCTGCGATCCTAATTCCGAGTGAATTGTGGTGGGAATGACAAAAAGTTGACAACTACTGAACTGACGCATGACAACTGGGCTCGACCCAAAGGGCAGTCTTAGTTATCGGTTACCCACCTCAAGGAAAAAAAGAAAAGGACGAAGCTATGTACGACGCATTGGAAAGATCGCAACAAGGGAGGATCTGTGTCTTACGACGCAGTGCAATTGAATCAAGAAGAACGAGGGATGCTCACGCGTTCGAGGGGAAGAGTCGGATTCTTGCGGCAGCCCTGCTGCTGGCAGTGAGCGCGGGCTATGCGTTCGGGCAGAACAAAACTGATTCAGATTTTCGGTTCGTAAATGTTGCGGATAGCACTCAGGGCTTCGCTTCGTTCGCGACGTTTCCTGCAATCAACGATCTTGGTGAGGTCGCGTTTGAGGCCAGGAAAGCCACCTCCGAGGACGGCATATTTAAGTGGCACGAGGGCGGCCTGAGCACGATCGCTATCAGCAGTCCCGGCGGCCTGAGTGGCTTTGGCATCGATCCGGCCATCAATGCCGGGGGCACGGTTGCGTATGGAGCGACGCTCCCTTCCAATGCGCACGCGATTTTTACAAGCGATGGGGTCACGACCAAGACGATTGTCAATTCCATCGATCAGGGACTCATCGGCCGTTTTCTGGGGTCTCCTTCGATTAATTGCTCCGGAACGGTCGCCTTTTTCGGGGTTCGCAACGGGTTCGTTTCGCAAGCCATCTTCACCGGAGATGGCGGACCACTCACTACAGTCGCTGACACGGTAAATTCGAACTTCACCGATTTTCAAAATGTCGCCATCAATGCTTCTGAGCAAATTGCTTTCGTTGGGGATACTACGGATGGAAACGTTGGCATGTTTGTCCTTGGGACTAAGAAGGATCACGGTTCTTCTGATCAGCTGGTCGACATCGTCGACACGAACAATCCCGATTTCGGAGGTTTCGGCGATCCTGTCATCAACAAGTCCGGGACGGTCGCTAACGACGTGTTCCGTAACGACGGCAACGCTGAGATACTGAGCGGAAATCAGCGACGTGTTACGGAGCGGACAGACATTCTCGGTGCGACGTTTGTCGAGTTCGAACATCCTTCGATCAATGACTCGGATGCTGTCGCTTTCTTCGCGTTCAAGGCTGATGGCAGCTCGGGAGTCTTCATTGAACTTACGGGAGGAGCGTCGCCAGTTCCGGTGATCCAGACGGGAGACAAGCTTTTTGGCGCAACTGTGACGGAAGTTGATCTTGGACGCTTTGCGCTGAATAACCGGTTTCAATTGGCTTTCCAGTACACGCTGGACGATGGACGCCGCGGTGTTGCGATTGCCTCGCTGCAGGGAGTTGACGGGCAGGGGGAGGACGACGACGATCAATAGGACTTTGGGACCCGCGTTGATATTGGCCCCGGCTTATTGCCGGGGCTAAGTGTTTGAGAGAGTGGAAGGCTGGGCCTGCGCGAAGTGTTATCCGCCGGCGTTGAGATATCTGGTGATAAGGGGAGAGAATATGGAGAGAGCTGTTTCTCGACTGTGCAAAGGCTCTGCAAAACGAGGTGACACTTCTTGAAGCTCCTGGCGAAGTTCAACGTCCTGCTCATTCTGTTATTTGGTATCGGCCTGCTGTTCGTCTCGGAGCTCTCACGGAGGTTTCTAGAAGAAAATGCGCGTCAGCAGACGCTCCAGCAGGCGAAGCTGATGATTTCCAGTGCGCGGTCAACGCGGGACTATACCGACCAGGAGTTGGATCCTCTGCTGAAAACAGTGCCAGAGAGCTCGAAGCGCTTTCTACCCCAGACCATTCCGTTTTATGCCGCCACGGTGACATTCGATCATCTTCGGAAGGATTATCCGGATTACACCTACAAGGAGGCGGCCCTGAATCCAACCAATCCGCGGGACAGGGCTGATCAGTGGGAGGCTGACATCATCGAGTATTTCCGAAATCATCCGGAAGAGAAGCAATTGATCGGAGAACGGCAGACGGCAATGGGAACATCCATCTACCTGTCGCAACCCATTGCGGCAGATGCAAGCTGTCTGACATGCCACAGCTCTCCGGCAACTGCGCCTCGAACTCAGATTCTGACTTACGGCAGTGCGAACGGTTTTGGGTGGAAGAAGAACGAAACGATTGGAGCCCAGATCGTTTCCGTACCTACAGCTGTTGCAGACAAGATTGCCTCGAATCTCTACCACACGTTGCTGCTGTATATTTCTGCGACGTTTATCGGCACACTCCTCGTTATCGATCTGGCTCTCTACTATATCGTCATCGTGCCGTTGCGGCGGCTTGCGGCGACTGCCGATCTGATCAGCACGGGAGATCTGAACCAGCCCGAGCTTGCGGTCAAAGGCAAAGACGAGATCGCCGGAGTCACAGCTTCGTTTAATCGAATGTATGTAAGCCTGAAGAAGGCTATTCAGATGCTTGACCAGTGAGGCGTCGTCATTTGTAGACGGAATATTTCGTTCGAGTAGAGAGAAAGTCCTGGCGTTTTTTCTCAGTAGAGATTTCTGTTGCTACAAGGGTAAAGAGCTCGTCGAGGGTAGTCGCTCGTTTGGCGGCGCGGCTGACGAGGACTTTTGCGATCGGCCCAACGTGAAGCGCCAAGTCACGGCTTACCGAATCGAGCACACCTGCATCGATCACTTTGATCTCTGGCCAATTGGAGGCTAAAGCACCATCCGCCCGAGGGAGCAGTGCAGTCGCAATCGTGGTGGTCTCACCGGCACGCACCTGGTTGAGAGATTCCAGAAACTCTTTTGCGGTCTGGAAGCGGTCTCCCGGGGGCTTTGCCAAAGCTTTCAGGACAACCTTCGAGAGGCGAACAGGAATGCCAGGGTTTATAGCGACGGGGTCGACCGGCGCAGACTTCAGGTGGGAACTGGCAATCTCATACTCGCTGGCACCTTTGAAGGGAAGAATTCCTGTGAGGAGTTGATAGAGAGTAACGCCGACGGCATAGACATCGGACCGCGCATCGAGTTGTTTGCCCAAGACCTGTTCAGGAGCCATGTAGGGCAGCGAGCCTAGAATCATCCCGGTTCGTGTGAACTCGTGACCAAGCGCGGGGAGAGCGAGCCCGAAATCCAGCAGTTTGACGCGGTCGTCCTGGCCGATCATGATGTTCGACGGCTTTACATCGCGATGAACGATTCCTTGTTCATGCGCGTAGGTCAAGCCGGAGAGAACTTGCTGGATGTAGTTGAGTCCGGTTGCTAACAACATGGGGTTTTTGCTGAACTTAGCGCTAAGGGTGAGGCCCTCGACGAACTCCATGATCATGATGAGTTCGCCGTTGTGGCGAAAGGCGGTGTGGAGCTCGGTGATATTGGGATGGTGGAGGCTGGCCAACAACCGGATCTCGCGGAGAAAGCGTCCTACGGTTTCATCCGAGACAGGACGACCGGGCGCGAGGACCTTCATGGCCTCTATTCTGTGTGAAATAGTGTGGCGTACCTGATAGACCTGCCCCATTCCGCCGGTGCCAAGGATGCCTGTTATTTCATAGTCGCCGATTTGATCCCCAACGGTGATGGACATGTGCTGTCTGACATTCTACTGGGTTCGTCGTCCCACTGATCGGGTGTGAGATCAGGCACGGAACGGATCGGGCACTTTGGTCTGAAGTTTGTGGCGCAGGGTGGGCGCGGCGGAGTAATGGGTATGCCCGCCCGGAATCGTTTGCACTCAGGGGTTCACCGGGGCCTGCCTAGAGGCAGCTATGGGACTGCTTCGACGCGGACGATCTTGCATTGGACCGATTTGTCCTCGTTGGTCTTGATCTCGCCCTTGTTGCCGTCGATCTTGTAGTTCATCTCGGTGCCTACGACGAAGTCAGTGGCGTTCATGGATTTTTTGGGGTCGGTGCGGCAGGTGTAGTTCTTGCCTTCTGCCTGGAAGGATAGGTCGTAGGCCTGATGTTTGTGGTCTTTGCCTGGGGACCCGTAAGGTTGCAAGTCTTTCAGGCTCATTTTGCCTTCGAGTTTTTTCGCGGCGAAGGCAGGCAGGGAGATAGCGAAGAGAAGGCAGGTCGCCAAGGGTGCTTTTCGCATGGATCACCTCGGAGAGGATTGTATGCGTTGGAAAGGTCGGGTGGGACTGGTAGTTTTGGCAGGGGCGGGATCAGCCCCTCGATAGTTTACGTCCCACCCTTCGCCAAGTGCGCGAAGGATGGGGCACCCGAGCTTTGTGGGTGGTTCTGGACTGAGGGCTGATGATCCGGTTATTCGTTAGCGATCATCTCGCGCAAGGTGGCGATTTTTCTTTTGATTCCTGAGATTCTGTCCGGCCATGAGCCTCCGGTGGGGTCCGGGTAGGGGATGCCGGCTGCGTACTCGCGTTCGGCCTCGGCGAGATGGTCGAGTAAGATGTTCAGCCGGTCTTCGAGCGTTGGGCCAGGCATAAGTAAGAGCCTATCAAAGTCCGCTCGCATTTCGCGTTTGCGTGCGAAGCTGTTTCAACGCTTACCTCGAAAATGAAGATAGCCCCAATGCTCCGGAACGTGCATGTTGATTAGGCCTTGCGGCGACCAGACCCAGTTATCTTCCTTCGGTTGGCCCGCCTTCCACTCAACACGGCTGAAGTTGATTCGCCACTGATCGCCGATCGCGGGTCTTGACACCGGCAGCCGCGACGCAAAGGCGCTCCACGGAAACGCCATTTCCACCGTCCAGCCGCGGTCTTTGTCGCTCGGATCGTTCAGGGTTCCGTGAATCGCAACCGCCGTCTTCAACCCGGGAATGTCCCAGCTATTATCGGCCTTGCCGCCTTCGCGGTAGGGTTTGTTCAGATACAAATCCCAACCTGTATTCAGGGCGTTGATTTCAAATTCGAAGTAGCCTGGCGCTTCTCCCGGCGGCTTGAGGAACACTTCGAAGTCGTTGTCGTGAAAGATGACCGAATCGTGTTTCGTCAGCGTGGCTTTTACTTCGGGCTCCTCTAACTCCGCTCCGATGTAGAGATACTGATCGTCCCAAAGGATCTTGGCACGTGTGCGAAACCGCGGCAGAGGCTTGGCAGAACCTTCGATATCGACGAAGTCTGTGGTCCATAGTGCGGCCCGCCATGCTCGATCATCGAGCTTTCCGTCGATGCGCACCGGCGTATTGGCTCGATAGCAATCGTAGCTCCTGGGTTCTACGGGTGTTTCCTGCGCGCCGGCCGCGAGAGCGGTGAAGATTGCCAGATGCATCATCCGCGAAGATCGAAGCATCAGGAGGCCCTCGAGCAATGTACCTTTCCGCCCTTTTTTCCACACACCAGAGAACTGGCGCGGGCTCCGGGTTTGCGGCGATTGTTGCGAAGATGAGTCGGGAATTATTTGGGCCACCCGGCCAAATTGGTAAATCCGGCGGCGGGGAATGTGTGTCCGCCGCCGGATTCCATTCAAGGGTATTGTTTCGGGGAGGTTTACGCCGCCAGGTTCTGGCCAAGGAACTCCTTGGCCTTGGAGATTTCGGTGTCCCACTTCTTCAGTTGGTCGGGGGTTAGGAAGTTCGTCACGCGCTGGCGAATCTCGTCGCGACGGCTCATGACTTGTTTGGCGATGTCGGCCCTGGTGGTGCCTGGGTGCTCCTGCAGATAGTCGCCCACCTTGGAGCGAGCTTCCGTGAAGGCGGTCTGCAGTTTTTCTTTTTGATCGTCACTTAGGTTAAGGTCCATGGCGAATCTCTTTACTTCAGCGACGACCTGCTCACGTTGTTCTGGTGTTAGGTTCATAGCAACCCTCCGGTTGTAGATTGATGGTTGAGGGGCCCGACCCAAAAACACGTTGATTCTGGTTCGAGTCCGTCTGTGGGGAGTGTAGTGACGGGTGAACGGCGTTTTTCACGAGGTGTGCCAGCGTGACTGCTTGATGGGAGCCGTGCGTCGTCCGTCTACTGGATCTGGTCAATCACGATCTCTGGACCCAGACCGCTTCGTACCGATGGCCTGAGGGGAACTATAGACCAGGAGAGCCATGGCCTGCAATTGCGGCCTGGCACTACGTTGGATTTTTTTTGTGATTTTTTTGAAATGAGATCTTAGTAGTTTTTACAGGGGGATTGGGGTTAGACCGGTGTTTGGAAGTGGTTTGTTGATGGTGAACCTATGATGAAAGTGTGGTGAACTGTGGTGTTTTGAAGACCGTATTTTGAGCAGGAAAGGATACACCACCGATTATGGATTTATTTTTCGGGGATTTCTGTTTTGGGATTTCGGGGTGAGTGGGTTGTTATACTTCGGCGCGGGAGCGTGGATGTGAGACTTGGGGTTGGAAGAAACTGCGGGAGTAGGAGGCTTAGATGGCTCTCAGCTTTGCGACAGATATTCGTCCGCTTTTCCGGGATGACGACATTGAATGTATGAAGCCAATGGGGGTGGATCTTGATGATCCGGCATGGATGTGTGTCCCTGCGAATGCACAAAGTGTCTACGGCACGCTTGCGGATGGCTCGATGCCTCCGGGGGAGCCTTGGCCGGCCGATCATGTTTCGCTTTTTAAGAAGTGGATGGACGCGGGGTACCCTGCATAGCAGGTTGTTGAGATGAGGGGAGTTTAGCGTCGGGTGGTTACTAGTCAGCGCGATAGTTCACCTACGCAGCGAGTCCACTTGAACGGGCGTCCGCACCTTTGGAGGTTCGTTGAGGTAGAGCGGCGCCGCTTGCCTTGTTAAAATGGGAAAGACGCACCAAACGAGACTTTAGGAGATTTTCTATGAGCACTGAGACTGTGAAGAAGACAAAGGCACCGGCGAAGCCGAAGGCGGCTGCGAAGACGCCGGAGGGCGAGACGGGGAGTGTGCTGAAGGCAGCACCCAAGGCCGCCGCGAAGACAAAGGCTAAGGCTGCTCCGAAGCCCAAGGCGGCCGATGCTGTGGCGAGTCGTACGCCATCGTACGCAGAGATTGCCCAGCTGGCGGAGCGATACTGGGCGGAGCGGGGTTGGCAGGATGGATATGCCGAGCAGGATTGGCTTAGGGCGGAGCAGGAGTTGCTGAAACTGGCTTCGTAGAGATGGATTGAGCTTTTTTGGCTAGTACGTGACAGGGTGCCCTTTGCGGTATGGATGGGCACCCTTGTTGGTTTCAGTACGTGCCAAATTTTGCTGCGGGTTAGACCAGGGCGCAATAAGCTGGACACGATTCGAAGCAAGATCAGTCAACTGCTTGTTTCGCGGCTGCAGGGCCCTCCAGCCACGCAAGAAAGAGCTTATAGCCCACCGACAGAATGATGGCTCCAACAAAAAGGCCGATGGTACCCAGGACAATGAAGCCACCAATCGCACCCAAAAAGACCACAGCGATGGGAACTGTGGCGCCGCGCCCCAGCAGCAGGGGTTTCAGCACGTTGTCTATGAGAGCGACAAAGATGCACCAAACCAGAAACAACACTGCCTTGGTCGTGCCGGCGATCGCAAACATGTAGATGACGGCCGGAACAAGCACAACGACTCCAACTTGAAGCACTGCGCTGAAGAGAAAAATCACGGTCCACAATCCGGCACCGGGCAGTCCGCCCACCAAAAACCCAAGGCCGGCAAGTACAGTTTGGATGACTGCAACACCAAGAATTCCGTTGGTAACGCTTCGGACCGTCGATTCTGCGAGGGCCTCAAACTCAGGGCCCTGATCCCCAAAGAGGCGGTTAGCCAGCGAGCGCGTGGCTTTGGCGCAACCGGCAGCATTCGCGAGCAGAGCTCCGGCAACCACAATGGACAGAACAAATTGCAGAACAGTGAGACCGATTCCGGCGGAAGCGGCGAGCAGGCCAGGGACGATCGCTTTAATCTGCGGAGCGAAACTTTGCAGCAGGCCGGTCAGGTTTGTAGAAGCCATGGTCCATGCACGGAGCACAGGCTTCCCGATAATGGGCCAACTTCCGACGTTTTCTGGCGGAGGCGGGACAGCGAGGGTTCCATCCTTGATGTGAGCGACGAGCTTTTGGATGCCATCAATCATCGTTCCCGTCAGTAGGGCAACGGGGACAATCAATACCGACAGGAGAAGCAATGAGCAGAGAACTGCGGCCAGCGTTCCGCGACCGCCGAGCAGGTTCTTTAACTTCCGGTGCGCAGGATTTATAGCGATTGCAATGATAATGCCCCAGGCGATCAGGGGAATAAATGGGAGCAGGACCATGAGGCAAGCTGCTGCGAGGAGAGCGAGAAGACCGACGTGGATCGTGATTTCAAGGGCTCGACGTACGTAATCTTTTTCGGGCGATTCGATGATCACGGATATGTCCTCCTGATGCGGAATGGACTAAATACCGGTGGCGACTGCGGCCCAATATTGCTCGTGCGAATCAGTTTAGACCTGCTTCGACCTGCGCGCTGGTCGCCTCGAATGAATTTCTGCTAGCGGCTCGAATGAATTTCTACTAGTGGCGGAAAAAGCATATTGGGACGTTGTTAGCCTTGACCAGCCCGCCCCGCGTCCAGGGATTATGCCGCCCCGCCCACCCGTTCCGGGTCCCCCCGGAGCCCCATTAAAAGTGTGTCAAAGTCTTCTAAACAGGTTGGTTAGGTCTGGACTTGGGTTCGGGGGCGAGAGGGGAGGCGCGCTTGATGGGCGTTTCTGGGGTGCGGATCTGTCAAGTGTGGTGCTTAGCGACGATTAGAGTGTCGCGAAGAATTGGGGCCCAGATTTGTGATGGGTTAGATCTGGGCCACCCGCCTCATGGAGCGCCGGGGCGTTGGTTCTATGTGTGGGCTACTCGCCGGTAGATGCGTGCCCCGAGGGCGAGCGCGCCGAAGCCAAAGAGTGTGACGGTTGATGGCTCGGGAACGGGGGAGGTGCTTAGTTGAGTAATTTGCATTGATGCGAAACTGCCACTGCCGTCTCCATAGTCGGCAAAGAACTTGTTGGGATCGCTAGCGTCCTGGATCAGGCTTGTGGACACTGCGCTCCCTCCAATTATCTGATACAGGTCGAAGCCGTAGAGGGACTTTATACCGATCGAGTTGTACGACGTGTAGTCGGGAAAGTAGCCGATCATGATCTGCGAGACTTTTGAGTTTATGGGAACAGTGAAGTCCGCTGCGTAAATATAGGGATATCCGGGAAACTGCGGGTAGGGGGAGATGTCGCCGTAGACAAATGTATTGCCGGAGAGGAGGGAATCGACAGTGAAGGTGTACGTTCCTATATATGCCGAAGTATCAACGCTGGCGACATGCGGGAAGTCCCAGATGATGGTGTATTGGAAAGAATCGGCGTGGGCTACGGCGGACAGGGCAAAGGACAGGGACAGGATGAGGGCAGCGAAGAGGCGTCGCATTGGTCTCCGGCGTAAATGAATGCAAGTTGCGGATCAGCTAAAGCTACAAGACTTGGTGCGCAATCTCAACACGTAGTTTTTTTTCTCTTTTGAGAGCGGCTCGCGATCATGAGGGGGATGTTTTGCGGCTGGTGGTGAGTTCGCGCCAGTTGAAGTAGACGTCGGTGAAGAAGAGATAACAGATGGAGAGGAAGAGGAGGTTGAGAGCGAAGGCGGTCGCGGACATGTTGAAGTAGCGCGGGATTGGATTGGGGATTCGGGTGATGAGAAAGTTCAGGGTGAAGACGTAGGAGCGGATCATCCACTGGCGATGCGCGGTGAGCTGGCGGTTGCGGGCGGTGATGAAAGCGGCGAGGGTGCAGAGGAACCAGACGACCGACATGACACCGTTGGCGAACATCATGGGCACGCCGGGGGTACGGAGTTCGAGATAGAAGGCCATGGGTGCGGCGATGGCGATGGAGATGACGTAGACACGGCCCATAATGCGGTGGCGCTTGAGGTGTCGCGAGCGGAAGCGGGTGGAGAAGAGAAATGGACCGAGGAGCATTGCGAGCAGACCGGCGGCGGCGTGGGGAAAGAGGAAGAAGCGGTCGTTGATGAGCCGCGTGGTGTAGGCGTCGGGGTGAGTGACGATGGGGTACTCGGTGAAGATGAGGACGGAGATGGCGGCGAGGCCGATGGCTACCCAGAGGGCGGGTTTGGCGAGGCTCTTGCGGCGAGCGGGTGGGGCTGCATGCGGAGAGGGGGTCACGGCGGAGGTCGTCATCGGTGTGATCCGTTCTGGGAGGCTTGGCGGTGAGTCAGGTTGTGGTTGCGGGGATGCCTAAGGATAGTTTGGTTTTGGGTTTGAGGGTGATTTTTCTTTGTGGGATTTTTAACGTGTGGGAAGGAAAGCGGGTCGCGCTTCGCGCGAATGCCCACATCTGGAGAATCGAGATATGGGGCACCCCATTTTGGGGAGTTGCTCAAATGTGGGCACCCGCCCTCTGATTTTTCCTTGACTGGCGGGGTTTTGCAGCGTAAGTTTGCGGTCTTCCCATACAGAGCACTTCAGATATTCGCCAATCGGCGACAGGAGATTTCCATGCGGATGATGATGTTTGTTTCGTTTCCGGTTGAGCCGTTCAACGCGGCAGTGAGGGATGGCTCGTCTGGAGCCAAGACGAAGAAGATTCTCGATCAATTGAAGCCGGAGGCGGCGTACTTCATGGCGGACCGGAATGGGCGGCGGTGTGGAGTTCTGATTGTTGACATGACGGAGACGTCACAGATTCCGTCACTGGCCGAGCCGTGGTTTCTTACCTTCAATGCTGCAGTGGAGTTTTTTCCGGTGATGCTGCCCCAGGATCTTGCGGCAGCCGGACTGGACGGGTTGGGTAAACAGTGGGGATAATCACTCGGCGCAACCGAGTGCATCTTTCCTTGTAACCTCAAACATTCTGCGCCCTGTGCCCTATTCATGCGCGATGAGACTGCATGGATGGGGCACTTGAGTTTTCGTTGTGGTTTAGACATGGGCCGCCTACACCCGGTGCCTAAGTCCGATGGGGCCCGATGCCCCTGATGCGTGAGAACCCATGAGAGGCATCCGGTTTGACGAGATTGTTAGCAGCCGCTGAAAGAGACGAAGTCTCCAAGCGGATCGGGCAGGGTTGGGTTGAAGGGTTGGAAGGGGTAGGCCTGCGAGGTGTCGAATCCGGCGGCATTGGCAGCGTTGAAGTCGACGAACGGGGTTAGCGCGGCCAGCGCCTGATCGATCGAGGTCCAGCAGAGTGTTCTCTCGTAGCCGTTGTTGTTTGGTGGGTCGACGCTCTCGGCGACTCCCTGGATGCCGGTAATGTTTTCGATGGGACCACCGAACTGCGCGGATACGCCGGGACCGACGACGCGGGCGAGTGTGCGGTGGTCGCTCTCGATCCCCATGATGCGGGCGGCGGTGACACGGAGATTGCGCGTGCTGAAGTTTCGCACACCGACGAGATAGGCAGCGATGAAGGCGTCCTCGAGAGTGACGAGAACGTTGAGGGTGGTCTGGGCGTCGGCGAACATCTTGGGGGGATAGAAGAACTGGGTGAAGGGTGTGAACTGGTCGGTGACGGACTGCTCGAGAAGATAATGGGACATCTCTTCCTGGCGGGCGGCGATGAGGTAGCCTTGGTCGTCCGATTCGAGCGCTTTGAAGAACGGGGCGATGTTGATGATGTTGGAGTAGGTGGTGACGGCGAGGGCTTCGGCGATCTCGGCGGCGATGAGGATGTCGCGATCGCCTTTCTTCAGATGATCGTGTTCGGACTTCATGCTGTTGTCGTCCTCGTGCTGCTCGGCTGAGGCCGCGGTGGCGAGTCCGCCGAGAGCGGCGAGGGTCGTGGCGCCGGTGAGAGCGGCGCCTTTGAGGAACGAACGCCTGGAGGAGCCTGACTGGCTGTCTTCGGGCGAAGGGATGACTTCGATTTCACTTGGAGTGTTCATTGCTTTGCGTCTCCTCTTTCGATTCCTGGAAAGTCATCCATTTGTGAATGTCTGGTGGGTGAAGGGGGCCCTGGGAGACTCTCCTGGTTGGATAGAGAACGGGCCAGCGTCTGCGATGGATTGGACTGGCGCGCAGATTAAATTTGAGAAGAGCTGCCTTGACGGTCGTCGGGTGGGAGGAGTAGGGTTGGGCCCCTTCCCCCCATGGGCCCGCACGATATCCGCTGAACCTGCTTCGGCGGAAGGAGTTCTTTCATGCGGATGCTTACGCAGGTTTCTCTGTCTCGATGATGCTTTCATGCTGTGTTGAGGCCCGGCCAGATTGCATGAGAGGAGAAACGAAGATGAACGTTAGAAACTCAAAGTCGGTTCACGGAGTGAACCTGGTGTCGGCGTTTGCGCTGACGGTCGTTTTGCTTGCAACATCGGGGCTGGGTGCACAAGAGGGCAACTCGGAATCGCAGGGGGGCCGGTTAGAGGGGACGTGGCGCGTGCAGGTGTCGGTGAAGGATTGTCAGACGGGCGCGGTGCAGAGGAGCTTCCCGGCGCTGTTTGCCTTCGCTAAAGGGGGTACGCTCACAGAGGCGACCGCAGGTCAGCCCCCCTCGCTTTTCACTCCCGGCTTCGGCGTCTGGCGGCACACGGGGGGTAATACCTATAGCGCGGTGTTCGAGGCCTTTGTGTTTAACCCGACCGGAGTCTGGATAGCGACACATAGATTCACGCGAGTGATTGACCTGGACAGGGGCGGGGACGAATTCACGGATACGATCAAGCTTGAAATATTGGACACCAGCGGGAACTTGATTGCGCCGGGCTGCGGCTCAAGTACTGCGCGGCGCTTCGAATGAAGCGGGTCCAACTGCTCCCCACCCGGCGCTGCTGAGTGGGAGTAGTTCGGAGACGGGTAGCTAGGGCACCCAAATCCAGATGTGGGTTACCCGCCAGGTTTTTGTTTAGAGATTTTTTTCTGGGGGGAGTTTTTGTGTTTTTGCAGGGGGTTTTGGCGAAAACGAGTGGTAGAAGGTGGCTTTTTGGTGGTGAATTTGTGGTGGAATCGTGGTGAATTGTGGTGCGTTGATGGTCGTATTTTGGGGGTCGAAAATTTGTCATTTTTTGAAGATTTATTTTTGAGGGATTCCCGTTTTGGGACTGGGTGACGACGGGGCGGTCGAATCAGGTGGGCATTCGGATGGATGCGTATTTCGAGTGAGTGAAGACATTGAGGATGGGTTGACCGCTCAGATCATTTGCGGCTGGTGGTGAGTTCGCGCCAGTTGAAGTAGACGTCGGTGAAGGTTTCGGGTACGGATTTCCTGGGGTCGGGTAGGAAAGCGGTTCGCGCGTGGCGCGAATGCCCACGGAAGCTCACCCCACCAGCAAAGCTGGCGGGGACCCCGATTGGCGACGATAAGACTGTCGCGAAGATGGGGCACACACATTTGGGTTGAGTTAGACCTGGGCCACCCGCCCGCACCCGTCTACTACATCTTGGATTGACTTATTGATAGTCGTGCAGGGCACAAAAACAGGCGAGTCCAGGCATTCCACATCAAGCTCCTGCGTCTGACTGTCGTAGTCCCACTCGACTGTGAAACCACTCTGCGTTATTTGGCCGGAATCTCCCGGAAGGGTCACTCCGAGCTTCGATTCAATTTGTTGGCAGATGCAGGTGAATTGTTCGGGGGTGATGTTCGAAAAGGTTTGCTTTGCGCAGCTTCCCATGATGATCCTCGCGATTTCGTTGAAAGGGTAGCACGACGTAGGTGTCTCAGCGGTTTACATCCCACCCTTCGCAAAGTGCGCGAAGGATGGGGCACCCGAGCTTTTGTGGTTGGTTGAGTCTGGAAGAGTGGGGCACCCGGCTGTAAGACTGTTTTGTCAAGGGAGGGACGGTTCGGCCTCGGGCAAGAGGAGCAGGATGAGGATCAGGGCTTCGGTGGTGAACATGCGGAAGGCGGCTTGCTGTCCGTTCCAGTCCCTTGATTGCCACATGAGGAACCACTCTCCGCCGATCGTGGTGAAGGCGAAGAGCCAGAGGAGCAGGCCGGCGGTGAGGGCGAGGGTTCCGATGCGTTTGGCAGCGGCGAAGGCGGCGGGGGAGGCGTTTCGGGCACGGAAGAGGGCGATGGCTCCGGCCCATCCGAGGAGCGCGGTGAGGGTTTCCCAGAGGATGATGCCGATGTAGAAGGCGAGATGGATGGCGGGGGAGCGGATGGCTCGCCACATGGCGTGATTGTTGGGGAAGGTGGTGTCCATGGCGAGGACGTGGCGGACGAATTGGTAGTTGGTGTCGAAGTCGGTGTTGTTGTTGAAGGCGACTAATGTGAAGAAGAGCGCGATCGCGGCGAGGAGAAGGATCTTTGCCCAACGGGCAGCGGCCTGAGTGGAGGGTGGGAGCATGGTGGGATTTTAGCTGGTGGGGAGGAAAGACAGTTCGCGCCTTTGCGCGAATGCCCACATCTCAGAATCGAGATATGGGGCACCCGATTTTTCGGAGGGGTTAGACCTGGGCCACCCCGCCACCCCGCCATTGCATTGGGTGGGATTTCTATCGGGTTAGTTTTATGTTTGGCCACCGACCCGATTATGGAGCCGACGAGTCTAACTTACCGTCAATACCTTACGGGCCAACAACACGGGTTGCGACACGTTTTTATGACTTTGGGGGTTGTTGATGAAACGATTTATGTATTTCGCCATCCTTGCGTCAGCAGCTTTTTGTTTCGGACAGACTGCACACATTAGCCAGGATGAGGAGACAGTTCGGAAATTTGTCGATGATTTTTCCGCCGCCTTTAGCCAGAATGACGCCGCCGCGCTCGACCGGATGACGGCACCCGACTATACGTTTGTAACTCCGACGGGAGCGATTCAGAACAAGGAACAGAGGGTGGCACCGATACGATCCGGCGATCTGAAATACGACTATGCCAAATACGATGAGATCAAAGTGAGAGTCCATGGGGAGATGGCGATTGTAACGGCACATGTCACGGTCAAGAGCGAACTTAAGGGAGCATCCCTCAATGGACAGTTCCGTTCTACTTTTAACTTTGTTAAAGGTGAAAGGGATGTGGGAACTCGTTGCCTCACAGGCAAGTGCGATCAATTAATCGAAACGGTCCATGAGTGAGTGGACCACCAGCCCGAGTTTTCAGGGGTTTCTTCGGAGACGACGCGGGCGCGGTCTTCGTTCAGATAGGGGAGGCCGCAGTAACAACTGAAGGTGATGAAGTGGAGATGACCTAAGTTGTGGCGACGTTCGAGGCCCAGTGGAATGGTTGGATTTTAATGGCTGGGAGAGGAGAGCGATCGTGCTTCCGCACGATGACCCACTCATGCGATGGGACCGCACGAATGGGGCACCCGCGGTATGGGTTGGGTCTTATGTGTGGGCCACCCGCCGAATGCCCACCTTATCGACGGTGAGACCGTCGCGAAGATGGGGCACACAGATTTGTTATGGCTCAGACCTGTGCCACCCGTCCATGCCTTAGTAAACCGGGGGCTCCCTAAGGAGATCAGATTTTTCGATCGTCAGTTTCAACCCCGATTGATCAACCACGCTCTGTAGGCCGGGGATTGCCCACTGCGGAAACCTCGGGGAAACCACTATTTTCATGATTAGTTCGGATGGATCGAAGGAGACCGCCAGCCCTTCTGGAGATGGGTCGGGGATCCGTGTCTCGGTTTCGGAAATTTTTACTAATTCAGTTGGGCCAATTCTTTGAGTGAATGGAATGATAGCTCTTACCTCAGCTTCGTGCTGATAACTTCGCCTCTTGTGCATTAGAGGACTAAGAGCGTTCAAACTGTTACTCATTGGATCTCGCTCATAGTCGATATATCTGACTCGTCCAATCAGAACTGATCTCGGTTCATTTTTCAGTGCTGCCTTTAGCTGTCCTACTGTGGTCTGTATTGCGACACCTTCGCTGCCTGAATTGTAGAGACTCCACATTGCAATGGACTCACCCTCATTCTCGTGCCAGCAATTAACGGCGGCAGATCGCGCAAAGAACTCGTAACCAGAAACAAGCTGCGGAATTCCGTCCTTGTCGAGATGGTGCGTCGTTATATAGTTCCGTAGCGACGCACTGTGGGCTGCTTCCCACGGATCATCAAGCTGTGCGATACGAGCAAAGTAGAGAGCCTTTGTATTGAGCAGACCAAGGAATCTACCAACGTCGAGATAACGCCAAAGTTGACTTAAATCTGGTGGAGTTGTGAATTCTGCGTGTTCCTCGTACAACGTACCTCCATCTATAGCTTTGAATTTCTCGACGATTACATGTTGGTGCCGCTTGTACCGAAGTCTGCTTTTGGATGATCCCCCTTGCGGCCTAAAATTTATTCGACTGTCACACTCTTAGCCAGGTTCCTCGGTTGGTCTACGTCGCAGCCGCGTCTTACGGCGATGTGGTAGGCGAGGAGTTGGAGGGGGACTACTTCCAGGACCGGTAGGAGGAGTTCGGGGGCTTGGGGGATTTGGATGGTGTGCTCGACTAGTTGCTTGATCTCTTCGTCGCCTTCGATGGCGATGGCGATGACGCGGCCGGAGCGGGCGGTGACTTCTTGAATGTTGCTCAGGGTTTTTTCGTACTTGAGGACGCTGGAGGGGTCGTTGGGGTCTTTCGTGGCGATGGTGACTACGGGGAGGGTCTCGTCGATGAGGGCGTTGGGGCCGTGCTTCATCTCGCCGGCGGGGTAGCCTTCGGCGTGGATGTAGGAGATCTCCTTGAGCTTGAGGGCGCCTTCGAGGGCGATGGGGTAGTGGATGCCGCGGCCGAGGAAGAGGAAGTCATTGGCCGTGTGGAAGACTTTTGCGAGCTGGAAGCACTGGTCATCGACTGCCCGTAAAACGTCTTCGACTTTTCCGGGTAACTTCGACAATTCATTTACTAGGTGGAGGGATTCGGCGTCGGTGATGGTGCCTCGGACCTGGGCGAGATGGAGGGCGAGGACGAAGAGTGCGGTGAGCTGGGCGGTGAATGCTTTGGTGGAGGCGACGCCGATCTCGGGGCCGGCGTTGGTGGTGAGGGTGCCGTGGGCTTTGCGGGTGATGGCGGCGCCGACGACGTTGCAGATGGCGAGGGTTTTGGAGCCTTTGGCGATGAGCTCGGCCTGGGCGGCGAGGGTGTCGGCGGTTTCGCCGGACTGGGTGATGAGGAGTCCGATGGCGCGGGGGTCGGCGATGGGGTCGCGGTAGCGGTACTCGCTGGCGTAGTCGACGTCGACGGGGAGGCGGGCGAGGCGCTCGATCATGAACTTGCCGGCGAGGCCAGCGTGCCAGGAGGTTCCGCAGGCGGCGATGGTGATCTGGGAGGCGGTGCGGAGTTCGGCGTCGGAGATGTCGAGTTTTTCGAGGAAGACGTGGCCGGTGTCGAGGGAGACGCGGCCGAGGGTGGTGTCGCGGATGGCGCGGGGCTGCTCGTTAATTTCTTTGAGCATGAAGTGCTTGTAGCCGGCTTTTTCGGCCTGGATGGGATCCCAGGTGATGCGCTGGACTTTTAATGGCAAGGCCGCGCCTTGGAAATCCGTCAGCGACACGCCTTCTTTGGTGAGGACGGCTACTTCGCCGTCGGCGAGGAAGTGGATGTTGCGGGTGTGGTGGAGGATGCCGGGGACGTCGGAGGCGAGGAAGAATTCTCCGTCGCCGATGCCGATGACGGCGGGCGGGCCCATGCGGGCGGCGACGAGCTTGTCGGGCTCGTGTGCGGAGAGGACGCCGATGGCGAAGGCTCCGGTGATGCGACGGACGGCGCGGCGGACGGCTTCTTCGAGGGGAATGGCGTGGTGGTGGCCGTTGCGGGTTTCGGGGAGGGTTAGGACGGCTTCGGCGGTGTTGGCGTCGGAGGATCCCACCCTTTCCACCCCACCAGCAAAGCTGGCGGGGACCCCGGTTTGCGATGAAGCCGCAAAGGATGGGGCACCCGAGCTTTTGCTTTCGGTACGAGCGAGGTTGAGTTCGTCTTCGATGAGGTGGGCGATGATTTCGGTGTCGGTTTCGGAGACGAACTTGTGGCCTTTGGCGATGAGGGAGTTTTTGAGGGTGAGGTAGTTTTCGACGATGCCGTTGTGGACGACGACGAGAGTGCCGGAGCCGTCGCGGTGGGGATGGGCGTTTTCTTCGGTGGGGCGGCCGTGGGTGGCCCAGCGGGTGTGGCCGATGCCGAAGGAGCCGTTGAGGGGGGCGTCGGCGATGACGGTTTCAAGATTGCGGAGCTTGCCGGGGGCGCGGCGGAGGGCGAGGCCGTCGGGGCCTCCGGCTACGGCGATGCCGGCGGAGTCGTAGCCGCGGTATTCGAGGCGGCGCAGGCCTTCAATGATGACAGGGACGACGGACTGGGGACCAATGTAACCGACGATTCCACACATGGAATGAGTTTAGACGGGCGAAGGGGATTTTGCGCAGGGAAGGGGTGGGACTTTTGGGTCAGGCGGGTTGTTTGGCGGGGGTTTGAGGTTGTGGTGAGGATTTGTACAGGCGATGGAGGAGAGGGCGTTCCAGGTAGACGTAGCTGAGATAGCCGGTGAGGAGGACTGCGGGGAGTCCGATGAGGATGATGACGAAGAGAGAGACCGGGTAGGGCAGGAGACGCTCGATGAGGTGAGCGACGAGACTCAGCACGAGGACGTGTGAAAGGTAGATGGAGTAGGACCAGTCTCCGATGGATTTAAAGGCCGGGAGATAGCGGATGATCCGGGAGCGTTCGAGTTCCAACGCTCCGAAGAGGAGGAGAACGGAGAAGGTTCCATAAAGGACGACGCGCTTCCACGGGTGGTTGACGATTGCGACTGGGGTGTCATTGAGGATGATTGCGATGAGCAGCAGGAGGGAGGCGGCGAGGAGGAGGATTCCGGCTGCGGGATGGAGGCGGGAGCGGCGGTAGAAGTGAAAGAGGGCGTATCCAGCGAGGAACTCGAGGACGGACGGGCTGATGAGGAGTTGAACCATGAGTAATGGAGAGAGGCCGATGTGGAGCTTCAGCACGACTATGGCGACGCCCCAGAGAGCGAGGAGCCAGGGGGCGATGCGTTCGGGTACGAGAAGGAGCAGAGTGATGGCGAGGTAGAAGTAGACCTCGAAGCTGAGGGTCCAGCCTTGAAAGAGCGGCATGGGCAGGCGAGTTGGAATGAGGAGATAGGAAGGCAGGAGACTGAGGGAGCGCTGGTGAGTGCTGCCTGCCAGTGGCGCGAGATGATTCGCGAGGAGCGAGAGGGAGTTGTAGATCCAGAAGATGGGGAAGATGCGGGCGAGGCGGTGATACAGGAAGGCGGCGGCATTTTGGGGGCTGCCGAATTTTCCTGCGGTGACGGAGGCGATGACGATGCCGCTGATGACGAAGAAGATATCCACGCCGATATCGCCGTAGCCGAAGAGGCGAAGGTGCTGGGAGTTGAAGTGAGTCTCTTCGACGCCGTGGAGGTGGGCTAGGACGACGAGGAGGGCTGCGAGTCCGCGACAGACCTGGATGCTGACGATTCGGGTGGATTGCTTTTGTGACAGCTGGGCGGCCTCTGTGGCACTACTGTATCAACAGCCCGGATTGGGTTTGGCGAAAGCGTGGAATGATTTGACCAGGCTGGCATCTATGCTTCTTGAGGCAGGGGGCCATCGGTTGAATTAAGCGAAGAGCGGATGGGAGCAGCAGTTGGAGATAGACTCTCGAATGGGAAAAACATGATGCCCGCCACGACACACCAAAAGCAAAAGCCTGCCTGATCGGCCTCCAGCTCTCCACCGACCCCATTGAGAAAGAGTGCGGCACAGAATAACCCAACGATGGCGAAGCCCATTCTCCCAGGACGGCTGAGATATAACTTGAATATCCACCAAGCCAAAACTGCCCAAATCAACAGGAATATAACGAGACTCAGAAGACCGCCACCAACATATATTTCCATAAAGGCTGAATGGGCGGTGCCCAAGTCCGGATTGAACTCGGGCGCGTAAATCCTCGACGCCGCGAAGTATCCCAATCCAAGCCATGGTCCCTTCTCGACGGTTGTTTCGATCAAGTAGGACCAGAGCCCAATACGTCCGCCGATGGTCAAAAGGTCCTCGGCCTTGCGTTCAGCATTCAAGGACGTTATCAGGCTGTCAGCAACAAAAGGCAAAGTTACAAGAGTCAGCGTAGCGATCTTTCGAAGCACGGGTATTGCCGGCCGCCTAAGAACGGCAAGAATTAGAAATACGAACAATATTAAGTAGCTCGTACGCATCAACGAGAAGACTAGAACGCCACCAAAGACTACAGCCCAGAAGATGAATTTCTTTCGAGGCAAGTCACTCTTGATGGTCAGTAATAGAATCAGGCCGATGACGGATACGCAACCAGTTTGGGCAATCAGGTCGCCTCGAAAACGCATCGATCCAAGTTCGGATTCGACAAAGACTAGACCAGGCATTAGAAATGCCGCTGCGATGTCCGCTAGCGCCAAAATACCGCATCCGAGGAACAGATTGTTCAGAGTCTCCGCGATTCCGAACCTATTAGTAAAACGCATGATGAATGCGACGGTTACGCCGAGTTGATACACCTTGAACGCTGAAAAAACCGGCGCCTCGGAGAAGAATACTGACACTCCCAATAGGCCAATAAGGATGATGCTCAGCGTCTGCAGACCTAGAGAACGGAACCTATCGCCTGTTTTGGCTCTGGTGTCGTACGACGTGTCCAGGAATAACCAGCAGCCTGCTATTCCCCACACCGTTACCTGCAGCAGAATGACCCAGTCGAGAGAATAAGCCAACGACTCTGAGGCGTCTCGTAATCGAAACTTCGGCGGCCCGGAAAGAAGAAGGAAAAATAGGATCCTGTTACCGAGCGAAGGACGGCTTAAATGCAAAGGGTCGCTCGGGATTTCTGGTGATGAGATACTCTGTGCCATCAGATTGATGGGTCATCATGCCGAGTTGGGAGTATGATGACAAACCTCCGATACCATACCCTACGTCTGCGACCCTTCTGTTTTGTCAGCATCTTGTCAACGATTTGCAACGATTCATGCTGATTGTCTAGTCGCTCGGAGTTGGCCATAGAAGCTGACGGATCTGCTGCAGTGCGGAGCCATCAACCGGATGAATAAGGTTTTACGGGGAATTTACTGGTGGGTATGGCTGCCGGTGTACCGTAGAAACAGGACGATTGGGCGGTGCTCGTGCACATCCTGGTGATCAATAGCGGGTCTTCGTCGATCAAATTTTCTCTGTTTGATTCAGGGACGGGGGAGCCTCGGTCGCTGTTTGAGGGTGAGGTGACGGGGATTGGCGGGGCGAAGGCGCGGTTCAAATTCCGCGATGCAGATGGGCGGGATTTGACTGGCGGGCGTAAAGAAATAAAAGCAGGGACGCCGGTGGAGGCGATTGCGCTGGTTTTGGAGGCGGCGGGTGAGGCGGGACTGCCAAGTGTGAAGGCGATCGGGTACAGGGTGGTGCATCCGGGGGCAAAGCTGGACGGGCATCAGCGGATTACGCCGGAGGTGATGAAGGACCTGGAGGAGGCGGTGGTGTTTGCGCCGCTGCATGATCCGCCAGTAATTGAAGTGATCAAGAAAACAATGCAAAGGTTTCCGGACGTCGGACACTATGCGTGTTTCGATACGGTGTTTCACCAGACGATGCCGGAGGTTACGACAACGTATGCGATCCCGGCGGAGTATCGCGAGCGCGGGGTGCGGCGGTATGGGTTTCATGGGTTGAGTTGCGAGTCGATTGTGCGGCAGTTGCGGGCGGCGGATGGCGTCGAATTTCCGAGGCGGATGGTGATTGCGCATCTGGGGAGTGGGTGCAGCGTGACGGCGGTGGTGGATGGGCGGTCGGTGGATACGACGATGGGATTGACGCCGACGGGTGGGGTGGTGATGGGGACGCGGCCGGGGGATCTTGATCCGGGGCTGATGCTCTATCTGCTGCGTGAGATTGAGGGGGACAAGGTGAGTGCGCTGGAGAGGATGCTGAACCATGATGCGGGGATGGTGGCGCTGTCGGGAATGCCCAACGATATGAAGGCGGTGCGGGAGGCGGCGGCTGGGGGTGATGCGCGGGCGAAGTTGGCGGTGGAGATTTTTACGCGGAGTGTGAAGAAGTCGGTGGGCGGGTTTATGGCGGTGATGGGTGGAGTGGATGCGGTGGTGTTTGCGGGGGGGATTGGGGAGCACGATGCTCGGTCGCGGGCGGAGATTCTGGGTGGGTTGGAGAGTTTTGGGATTTCGATTAATTCTGAGTTGAATGAGGCGAAGGGTGACGCCGTGAGAAGAGTGAGCGCATCTGACTCAGTACCGATGGTGCTTGTTGTTCCGGCGAAAGAGGATCGGATGATTGCGGTGCATGTGGACCGCATGGCGCGGGCGGGATATTAGTTCCAATTCGGTTACAAATTCTAGACGGCGAAGGAGTTGCTTATGAGTAGTGCGGTTAAGGAGGCAACCAAGGGGAAGGTTCAGAGTGCGCAGCCGTTGTCGGCGGATGAGTTGCGGAAGATGGATGCTTACTGGCGGGCGTGTAACTACCTTTGTGTGGGGATGCTTTATCTGCTGGAGAATCCGCTGCTGCGGGAGCCGTTGAAGCCAGAACATATTAAGAATCGACTACTGGGGCATTGGGGATCGGATCCGGGGCAGACGTTTACGTGGGTGCATTTGAACCGGCTGATCAAGAAGTACGACCTGGATATGATTTTCATTTCGGGGCCGGGACATGGAGCGCCGGCGACGCTTTCGAACAGCTATCTCGAAGGTGTTTATTCGGAGGTGTATCCGGACAAGAGCGAAGATATTGCCGGGATGCAGAAGTTCTTCAAGCAGTTTTCGTTTCCGGGTGGGATTGGGAGCCACTGCACCCCGGAGACGCCGGGGTCGATTCACGAAGGGGGCGAGCTGGGGTACAGCCTGTCGCATGGGTTTGGCGCGGCGTTTGATAATCCGGATTTGATTGTTTCGGTCGTGGTAGGGGATGGGGAGGCGGAGACGGGGCCGCTGGCTACTTCGTGGCACTCGAATAAATTTTTGAACCCGGTGCGCGATGGAGCAGTCCTGCCGATACTGCACCTTAACGGTTACAAAATCGCCAACCCGACGGTGCTGGCGCGGATTTCGCCGGAGGAGTTGGAGTGGATGTTCAAGGGCTTTGGGTGGGAGCCGCATGTTGTGGAAGGTGATGATCCGGCGAAGATGCATCAGTTGATGGCGAGAGTGACGGAGGATTGCGTGAATGAGATTCGCGCGATTCAGAAGAAGGCGAGGAGTGCGCCGAAGGGTTCGACGCCGGAGCGGCCGCGGTGGCCGATGATTATTCTGCGGACGCCGAAGGGGTGGACTTGTCCGAAGGAGATTGATGGGCACAAGCTGGAGGGATCGTGGAGGGCGCACCAGATGCCGGTGCTCGATCCAAAGACGAACCCTGCGCATTTGAAGCTGGTGGAGAAGTGGATGCGGAGTTATAAGCCGGAGGAGCTGTTCGACGAGTCGGGCAGGCTGATTGCGGAGTTGAGGGCGATGGCTCCGGTGGGGCAGCGAAGGATCACGGCGAATCCGCATGCAAATGGCGGGCTGCTGCGGAAGCCGATGGAGTTGCCGGACTTTCGTGACTATGCGGTGAAGGTGAAGAAGCCGGGGCAGATTGAGGTTTCGCCGACGGATGTCGTCGCGCACTTTCTGCGCGATGCAATGAAGCAGAACATGACGAACTTCCGCGTGTTTGGGCCGGACGAGACGGCTTCGAATAAGCTGCAGGCGATCTACGAGGCGAGCGGCAAGACGTGGATGGCGAAGATGCTTCCGGAAGATGCGGATGGAGGCGACCTGGCGCGCAATGGGCGGGTGATGGAGATTCTGAGCGAGCATACGCTGGAGGGATGGTTTGAAGGGTATGTGCTGACGGGGCGGCATGGTTTTTTTTCGAGCTATGAGTCGTTTGTGCACATTATCGACTCGATGTTCAACCAGCATGCGAAGTGGCTGGAGAAGAGCAAGCTGGAGTTGCGGTGGCGGGCGCCGATTTCGTCGATCAATCTGCTGATTACTTCGCTGGTGTGGCGGCAGGACCATAATGGATTTACGCATCAGGATCCAGGGTTTCTGGATGTGGTGACGAACAAGTCGCCAGAGGTTACGCGGATTTATCTTCCGCCGGATGCGAATTGTCTGCTGAGCGTGACGGACCACTGTCTGCGCAGTACGAACTATGTGAATGTGATTGTGGCGGATAAGGCTCCGCATCTGCAGTATCTGGATATGGATGCGGCGGTGATTCATTGCACGAAGGGGATTGGAACGTGGGATTGGGCGAGCAACGACGCAGGGGATGAGCCCGACGTGGTGATGGCTTGTGCGGGCGATATTCCTACGGCGGAGGCGCTGGCGGCGGTGGCGATCCTGCGGGAGCGGTGTGGGGATGTGAAGATACGGTTTGTGAATGTGGTGGACCTTTTCCGGTTGATGCCGGAGGAGGAGCATCCGCACGGTCTATCGTCGCGGGAGTTCGATAGCTTGTTTACGAAGAATAAGCCGGTGATCTTTAATTTTCATGCTTATCCTTCGCTGATTCATAAGCTGACGTACCGGCGGACGAATCATGACAATATTCATGTCCGCGGATACAAGGAGAAGGGAAACATCAATACGCCGCTGGAACTGGCGATCTTGAATCAGATCGACCGCTTCAATCTGGCGATCGATGTGATCGACCGTGTGCCACGGTTACAGGCGACGGCGACGCATACGAAGGAGTGGTTGAAGGGGCAGATTATCGAGAGCGTGAATTACGCGCATGAAAACGGGATCGACTCGAAGAAGATTCGGGAGTGGAAGTGGCCGGTGTAGGGCGGTGCCTTTGTCTAGTGCACCGGCGAGTCTGAAATGGGACAGGCTGCAAGGCGATCGAAGACTGCTTGTACGACGCGGTCGCAGCGTGTCCCCATGAAGGGGAAGGCTTCTTTTGCTTTGGCACCGATGCGTTCGAAGAGCCAGTTGCGAATCATCGAGTGGCCTCGATGAAGGCGGATCTTTACGTTTTCGACGGTGATATCGAGTGCGTCGGCTGTCTCTGCTGTGCTTAGTTCTTCGATGTCGCGGAGCATGATGACGGTGCGGTATTGCTCGGGCAGATCGAGCACGGCCTGTTCCAGAAATCCTCGCAGTTGTGCGCTGGAAGCGTTTTGTTCCGGGTCGGGAGATTTGTGAAGATCCTGCATGGATATTTCTCCGTCGAATTCGGTCACATCGACCTCCTGATGCTGTTTGCTCGAGCGGCGGCGGGCGAGAGCCTCGTTGACAGCGATACGCGTGAGCCAAGAGGAGAATGGCGCTCGGGCGGCGAACTGACCGAGGTGGGTGAAGGCGCGAACGTAGGCGTCCTGCATGACGTCTTCGGCTTCGACGTCGCTGTGCAGAATGGCGCGGGCGACGCGTTAGAGGCGCTGGTTGTAGCGGCGCATGATGACCTCGTAGAGAGCAGTTTCTCCCGCGCGGACGCGGTTGACTACCTCTTCGTCTGTCAAACTCTCCGACTTCAATCTTTCGAATATTTCCATGGTTGCTTCTACCTAAGAGAGTCTGGGGAAGGAAAAAGGTTACAAGGGGCGTTATTTACCGCTTTCCTGCCGGAAAGGGGTCTATTTGTCATTTTGGTGTAACCGAATGCCGGCCCGGCACTCTTCTGGGTGAGGGCCTAGAAGATGAAAACATTCGATCATCGCCTGAATGATAGCTGGTGGGCGTTGCGGATTGCGTTGGGGTTGATGCCGATCATCGCCGGAGTGGACAAATTTTTCAATAAGTTGACCGATTGGGGGATGTATCTAAGCCCCCATGCGACTAAGGTGGTTCCGGTAAGCGCGGCGACCTTCATGCACCTTGTTGGTGTCGTGGAAATAATTGCCGGAATAATCGTACTGAGCCGCTGGACAAAGATCGGAAGTTATATTGTCATGGTCTGGTTGATTGCGATTGCCGCGAACCTGATGACTACAGGCATGTTCTACGATCTTGCGGTGCGCGATCTTGAGATTGCGGTCGGTGCCTTTGCGCTGTCGCAGCTTACGGCTGTACGCGAGGAGTGCTCGCTGGCGGCCAAGGAGGAAGATTCCGGGCCGAGTCCACGATTTGTTAAACCCAGTAGTTCAACCTTGTCATGATGAAATGGAGAATAACGATGAAAATACTAGCTTCCTTGCTGACGGCGGGTCTGCTGGCGACACCCGCACTGGCTGCGACAAAAACCTTCAATGATGTTTCGGTGATCGACGTATCCTGCTCGAAGAAGGCGGCAGCGACTGCGGATGCGCATACGCGGGAGTGTGCTCTGGCCTGCGAGAAGAGCGGCTTCGGCATTGTTACCGAAGACAAAAAGTTTCTGAAGTTCGACGCGGAGGGTAACGCCAAGATCCTTCAGCAATTGAAGTCTTCGGATAAGACGGACCATCTGCGCGTGAACGTCAGCGGCGATGTTGACGGCGACACGCTCAAGGTCACTTCAGTAAAACTGCTCTAGATTTTTTTTCAGCTGGTGCGCTGGGGCGACGATGTCGCCCCGGTGCGCGAGGCGATGGTACGGGTGTGTACGTGTGCGCGGGTGTCCGCCTCTTCATTTCATTGGCGGGGTCAATCGACACGAACTGTGACAGGGGTGCGGTAGGATGGGTGCGCTGAGATTATCTCAAGCGCAGATGGCGCCTGCCCGCTGCGAGAATTCGGTGATTTGCTTTGGAAAAAATGAATAGGCGGATGATGTGTACGCGCGCGGCGCAGGTTGTCGTGTTTGCGGTGTTGTTGGTTGGGCTGGCTGGAGCGCAGGGTTGGTCGCAGGATTCCGGCGCTGAAGCGCATGTGATTCTTGTGATGACGGACGGGTTGCGGTGGCAGGAGGTGTTTCGCGGGGCAGATGAGAGCCTCCTGGTGCCGAAGCGATACTACAACGGAAGAAGCGTGAAGGAGTTGCGGGAGAAGTATCTTGCGGCGACTGCGGAGGAGCGGCGGGAGCGGCTGATGCCATTTTTGTGGAAGACTTTGATTCCTCAAGGGCAGATGTACGGAGACCGGGATGCGCACTCGGATGCCTCGGTAACGAATGGGTTTAACTTTTCTTATCCGGGATATAACGAGACGCTGACGGGGCATGGAGACCCCAGGATCAATTCGAACGATAACGTGCCGAATCCGAATGTGACGGTGCTGGAGTGGTTGAACAAGAAGCCTGGATTGGAGGGACAGGTAGCGGCGTTTGGCGCGTGGAATGTGATTGCAGCGATCGTCGACGCTGGACGGTGCGGGTTTCCGGTGAATGCAGGATATGACGCGTTTGTGATGACGCCGATGACTCCGGGGCTGGAGGTTGTGAACTCCTTGAAGGCAGAGACGCCACAGGTGTGGGACGGCGAGCCGTACGATGCGCCAACGTTCAATACGGCGATGGAGTACATCAGGGAAAAGAAGCCGCGGGTGGTGTTTCTGTCGCTTGGTGAGACCGATGAGTGGGCGCATGGAGGGAACTACGGCGAGTATCTGAACTCCGCCAACCGGGTGGATAGTTACCTGGAAAAGCTTTGGACGACTCTTCAGGCGATGCCGGAGTATCGGGGGAATACGACGCTGATCTTTCTGACGGACCACGGGCGAGGGAGTGGGCCGAAGGATTGGACGAGTCATGGGCAGAAGATTCCGGACTCGAAGTACATCTTTATGGGGTTCGTGGGGCCAAAGACTCCGGCGATGGGCAATCGCGTGAATGTTACTGCGGTGACGCAGAGCCAGGTGGCGGCGACGCTGGCGAAGTATCTGGGGCTCGATTGGAATGCGGAGGAGCCGAAGGCGGGAATGCCGGTGGTGGATGCGGCGCGGTGAGATCCGACGATCGGATCAGGCGCCGCCGCGGCGTAGTTCTTTGGTCTTGAGGACGATGAGGTATTCGTAGAAGGCTTGCAGGGTGGCGTAGGTGAGCCCGGCTGCGCCGTCGAGGATGGCTCCGCGGATCCAGACCATGTAGAGCCACTTGAGGAGAGGGCGGCCGGGGAGACGGTAAAAGATGGCCTTCTGGTGAAGGCGCCGAGTGTGGAAGTCGGGATGACGGAGCGCGGTGATGAGGGAGGGGTTTTGCAAGCCCTGGTTGCGGACGATCAGATTGGCTTCCATAGTGGAGTAGAGGTTGTGCTTCTCGACCCACTTGGCGATGCCTTTGGAGAAGGGGAAGTGATCGAGCGGGTAGCTGAGGCTGGCAATGGGGCCGTCGACTTCGAGGACTTCATTGATGGCGCGGGTGTAGCGGCAGCGCTCGGGGCGAACGAGACGGATGTAGTAGGGCGAGAGCTGGGCGTGCTTGAGCCAGGTGCCGAAGAGATGGTCGCGGCGACGGACGCGGAAGGCTGAGGTTTCGGGCGGAGCGGCGAGGGCGAGTTGTTGCATTTCGCGGGAGAGGTCGGGTGTGGGACGCTCGTCGGCGTCGAGGAGGAAGACCCAGGGGTGTTTGAAGGGAACCGTGGTGAGGGCGGCATTACGGTGAGTGGCGTAGTCGTCGAAGGCGCGAGTGTGGATGTGTGCGCCGGCGGCTCGGGCGATTTCTACGGTTGCGTCGGTTGAGTTGGAGTCGAAGACGTGGATGTCGTCGGACCAGGAGACGCTGGCGAGGCAGTCGGGTAGATCGCGCTGCTCGTCGCGGGTGAGAATGAGGACGGAGATCATCTGCTGGTTATGGTATCGCGATGCGGCGCAAGCACTGTCTACGAAAACAGAACAGGTCTGACGCTACTATGATCGGCGTTGCGGTGGGAATGTGGTGAGCGATGTCGAATCTGCCTTGTGAGGACGGTGTGATACGCAGTGTCGCTGCAGCACCGGCGAAGACGCGGGCAGGGATGTGGGTGCTGGCGGCCACGATTTTGGGATCGAGCATGGTCTTTATCGATGGAACTGTAGTGAACGTTGCGCTGTCTTCGCTGCAGACTGCCCTGAATGCCACGGTGACCGATGTGCAGTGGGTGGTTGAGGCTTATGCGTTGTTTCTGGCGTCGCTTTTGCTGGTGGGTGGCTCGTTGGGTGATCTGTACGGGCGGCGCAAGGTGTTTCTGGTGGGTGTGGTGTTGTTTGCGGTGGCTTCGGCCGCGTGTGGATTTGCGCCGGATATTCGAGTGCTGATTGCGGCGAGGGGGCTCCAGGGAGTGGGCGGCGCTTTGCTGGTGCCGGGAAGTCTGGCGTTGATTAGTTCGTCGTTTTGTGTGGAGGAACGAGGGCGTGCGATTGGGACGTGGTCTGGATTTACGGCGATGACGGCCGCATTGGGGCCTGTGCTGGGGGGCTGGCTGATCGAGCATCTCTCGTGGAGATGGGTGTTTTTTATCAACCTGCCGTTGGCTGTGCTGGTGGTGGTGATCTCTTTGGCGCGAGTACCGGAGAGCCGCGACGAGAAGATGGTTCAGAGGCTGGATGGGTGGGGAGCGGTGTTGGCGACGGTGGGATTGTGCGGGACTACGTTCGCACTGATTGAGGCGGGACGAGGTGGAGGGAGGGCGTTGATTGCCGGCGTGGTTGGGCTGGTCGCGTTGGCGGGGTTCTTTGTGGCGGAGTCGCGATCGGATGCGCCGATGCTCCCGCTGGATTTGTTTCGGTTAAGGTCGTTCAGCGGGGCGAATCTGATGACGCTGTTTTTATATGGGGCGTTGGGCGCTGTGCTGTTTTTCCTGCCGCTGGATCTGATACAGGTGCGGCACTACTCGGCTACGGAGGCGGGCGCCGCGTTCCTTCCGTTTATCTTGCTGGTGTTTCTGTTGTCGCGCTGGTCGGGTGGCTTGATTGTCAATTATGGTGCGAGGCTGCCGCTCATCGTTGGGCCGTTGATTGCGGGGGTTGGTTTTGGATTATTCATGCGAGGCGGGGAAGATGGGGCTTATTGGCCGACGGTGTTTCCGGCGGTGATTGTGCTTGGCCTGGGTATGGCAGTGAGCGTGGCTCCGCTGACGACGACGGTGATGAGTTCGATCGATCAGAGCCGGGCGGGGGTGGCTTCGGGGATCAACAATGCGGTCTCGCGGGTTGCGTCGTTGCTGGCGATTGCGGTGCTGGGGCTTGTGTTTGCGACGAGTTTCAACAGGCGGCTGGAGCGGGGGCTGGACGAGCTGAGGCTGCCTGCAACGGAGCGGCAGGAGGTTACGGCGCAGAGAGGGAAGCTGGCCGCTGCCAAGAGCGACGATGTGCGGGTCCAGCGGTTGATTAGTGAGTCATTTGTCGGGGCCTATGGAGTGGTGTTGTGGATTGCGGTGGGGCTCTCAGTGGCTAGCGCGTTGAGTGCGGCGGTGTTGATTGAGGCTAGACCGCAGCCGCGGCGGGCCGGTTGAGTTAACGGTGAGGCTGGAGATCGTCGGGTAGTTGTGGTCGCCGACGATCTCCGCTCGACACTAGAAGCGCACGACGAAGCCAGTGGTGACGGTCTTGGGATGGACGTTTTCGTTGAACTGGGTAATGCCGCTGCTATAGCTGAAGTCGACGACTCGCCAGTCGAAGTGGGGGATGAGCGTGAGGTCGACGCCGACGACGCCGCGGTAGGTGAAGTCGCTGGCGTCGCGGACGCCGTTACTTAAGGTGCTGTAGGAGGACCCTCCGAAGAGGAATTCGCCGTAGGGCCTGATGGGGAAGATGGGAATCTTTACGGCGAGGCGAGGCCCAACGATGCCGCTATAGATGTCTTTGGAAAGGTCGCCGCGGACGTCGGCGGAGAGATCGACGGGGCCGTAGTGGCGGAGACCGAAGTAGAAGCCGAATGTGCCGGCGGCGTTCCAGCCGGAGAATCGAAGCTCGCTCTTCTCTACGCCTCCGGTTCCGTAGACGGCGAGTTTGGCCTGGGCGTGGAGAATCGGCGCGGAAAAACAGAAGAAGAGGAGCACGGGGAGGAGGAGCATTCTTCGGTTCATGCCTAAGCGTAGTCAAGAGCGGTGGCACCCGGCAAGTGACAGATTTAATAGTGTCCGATTTAGAAAGGGCGGAGAGCGAGGACGGCGTTGAGTCCACCGAAGGCGAGTGAGTTGGAGAGAGCAAGCTTTGGTGTGGCTTTGCGCGGGGATCCGAGGATCACGTCGAGGTTGATGGCGGGGTCGATCGTGGTGACGCAGGCGTTGGCGGGAATGAGATTTTCTTTGAGGCCGATGATGGTGGCGAGAGCTTCGAGGGCTCCGCTTGCTCCGATGGAGTGGCCGTGGAGGGATTTGGTGGAACTGATGGGAATTTGTGACGCTCTGGAGCCGAAGACCTGGTGGATGGCGGCGGCTTCGGTGACGTCGTTGACCTGGGTGCCGGTGCCGTGGGCGCTGATGTAGCCGACTTCGTCCGGTGTGGCGTTGGCGTCTCTGATGGCCTGGCGCATGGCAGAGGCGGCTCCTTCGGCCTGGGGCTGGGTGATGTGGCCGGCGTCGGCGGAGAAGCCGAAGCCGACGATCTCGGCGTAGATGGTGGCGTTGCGGGCCTGGGCGGAGGCTAGAGTTTCGAGAGTGAACATGGCGGCGCCTTCGCCGATGGTCATGCCGTCGCGGTCGGCGGAGAAGGGGCGGCATTGGGTGGGGGAGACGACGCGCATCGAGTCCCAGGCGCGGAGGAAGCCGAAAGTGAGTGGAGCTTCATGGCCGCCGGTGATAGCGGCGTCGACCATTCCGCTGCGAACCATCTGGAAGGCTAGACCGATGGCGTGGGTGCCGGAGGAGCAGGCGGTGGAGATGTTGAGGGTGGGGCCGGTGATTTTATTTTCGATGGAAATGTTGCTGGCTCCTGCAGAGGCCATCGTGCGAATGACGGTGAGGGGATGGACCCGGGTGTTCTGGGTGTAGAGCTTGATGGTCTCGGTTTCCTCGGCCTGACGGCCTCCGCAGGCGCAGCCTACGATGATGGCGATCTTTTCGGGGGCGTAGTGAGCGGTGAGCTGGGATTCGAGCGCGGCCTGGCGGGCGGCGACGATGGCGAACTGTGTGGTGCGGTCAGTAGCGACGACGATTCCGGACTCGAGGTGCTCTCGGGGATCGAAGTTTTTGACGGCGGCGGATTGGCTGAAGCGGAAGCCCTGGGTGTCGCCGGGCGCTTCGGGGTAGTGCGGGAGGGGAGCGATGCCGGTGGTCCCGTTGAAGAGGGAGGTACGGAAGTCTGCGATGGAGTTGCCGATCGGGGTGATGCAGCCCAGGCCAGTGACGACGACACGATTCAATGCTGCTCCCCTTGTGATTCCATTGTTAGTTATAAATCACGAGTGAGCCGAGCGCGTTTGCTTAGGATGTGGTCGTGGCGGCTGGAGGTTTCTCGGACTGGAGCCTGGTGACGCCATCGACCATGTCACCGACAGTCTTGATGGTGCCCAGGGCTTCGTCGGGGATGTCGATGTTGAAGGCCTCTTCGACCTCGAAGGAGATGTTGATCTTGTCGAGGGAGTCGATGTTGAGTTCTTCGAAAGTGCTGGCGAGCGTGATGGTGCTCGCGGGGATGCCCTTCGACTTGGCGATGATGTCAATGCAGCGGCTGGCGACGTCGTTCATGATGATCCAACTTCCTCGGGAGTTAGCCTCAACTTACAGGGATGCGCGTGCCGATGTAAAGGTGGTGCGCGCCGAACCCAGTTTTAACCGGTGAGAATGTGCAGACGTTCGGTGCCGAAGGGTTGGAGTGGGGATTGGGCGATGTGCGTTTGAAGAAGCCGATCGAAGAGGCGGGGGTGGCGTTGGAAAGCTTGGAGGGCCATGTCGCGGATGAGTGGCGAGCGGTCCATCAGAAGCAGGCTGCGGGACATGAGGCTGGGAAACCGCTGGATGCGGCGATGGGCCTGCTGATAGAGAGCGAGGTCGTTGGCGCGGAGGGCGACGGACAGAGCGGCGGCCTGACGGAAGCAGAGGGCCATGCCTTCGCCGGTGACGGCATCGACGGATCCGGAGGCGTCGCCGATGAGGGCGATGTTGCCGGTGGTGACGCGCCGGAGTTTGCGGCCGAGGGTGATGGAGCCTCGTGCAGGGCCTTTAGGTTGAGATGCGGCGAGGTGATGGCGCAGTGTGGGGAAATGGGCCAAGGCATCTTCGGGGCTGTCGAATTTTTTATTCGCAACGAAGGCGGCGCAGATTTCATTGGAGGAGGTGGGAGTGACGTAAGCCTGACCGAGGTTGCTCCAGTAGACCTCGACGAAATCCGTCCACGGGGCGACGGTATAGTGCTGGCGAAGGCCGATGCGGCAAGAGGAGACCTGGGCTTCGGTGAGTCCCGCCCATGTGGCTATGCGAGAGCGGGGGCCGTCGGCGCCGATGAGGTAACGGGCGCGGAGGGTCTGGCGATTGCTATGGACGAGCGTGCCTTCGGCCGTGGGCGCGATGCTTTGCACGGAGTTCTCCCAGTGGAAGCGGACGCCGAGGCTGGCGGCGCGGTCGAGGAGTATTTGATGGAGGACGGTGCGACGGATTCCGCGTCCAGGATTCTCCTGGAAGGCGGCTTCAGTGGTGGAGGTGGAATGTTTGGGAGTCTTGGGTTCGCCGATGAAGCGGATGCCGCGCAGTAGATGGTTGTCGGTTTCGCGCAGGATTTGATCGAGGTCGGTGAAGCCGATGGCTGCGAGGGCCTCGAGCGAGTCGGGCATGAGACCTTCGCCGCAGGCTTTATCGATGGGGGGCTTCATGGCGTCGACGACTTCGACTTGAAGGTCTTGGCGAGCAGCGGCAATCGCGCAGGCGAGGCCAGCCGGGCCTGCTCCAACGATTAAGACGTCGCTTTGGGTGCTCCGAAGGTCCATAGCGTCTGACGTACTATGACGCTGTGTGTTGGACGAAAGACTGGTGTTGACGAGCAAATGACAAACAGATGACTTGAGTGTGACGAAATCCTTCCGGAGGGCTCTCTAGGCCAGGCTGGGAAAAAGAGCTACCACTTGAGGAGAACGAGCTCGGAACAGAAGGCTGGCCCCATTGCGGCGAGGATGCTGTAGGAGCCGGGTTTGCCGGGGGAGTTGACGAGGACGTCTTCGAGGACGGCGAGAACAGAGGCAGCGGAGAGATTGCCGACTTCGCGGAGACTTCGCCAAGAAGGTTCGAGGGCGTTGGGTGGCAGTTTGAGGGTGTTTTCCATAGCTTCGAGAACTTTGGGGCCGCCGGAGTGAAAGATGTAGCTCGAGATGTCATCTAGGGTTAGACCGTTGTCGCAGAGAAAAGACTCGACGTTGCCGCGGAGGTGCTCGTTGACGACCTTAGGGACGTCGGGGGAGAGGACGATTTTGAAGCCCATGTCTCCGATATCCCAACCCATGATGTGTTCGGTGTGTCGATAGAATGTCGAGCGCGTGTCAAGAACTTGTGGACCGGCGCAGGGGCAGCCTTTTTTGGCAAGCGGGGTTTCGCTGCCGGCGATGACGACTGCTGCGGCGCCGTCGCCGAAGAGGCCGCAGGAGATCAGATTGGCGATGGACTGGTCGTTGTCCTGCCAGGTGAGGGAGCAGAGCTCGACGGAGAGCAGGAGCGCGTACTGGTTGGGGAAGGCGCGGACGTAGTCGGAGGCGCGTGAGATGCCGGCCGCTCCGGCGACGCAACCCAGGCCGAAGATGGGAGTGCGCTTGACCGAGGTCGGGAAGGGCATGCGGTTGATGAGGCGGGCGTCGATGGTGGGACTGGCGATGCCGGTGACCGACGCGAAGAAGATGGCGGAGATGTCGGCAGGGGAGAGATTGATGCGAGCCAGAGCGTTGCAGATGGCCTTTTCGCCGAGCTCGAGGGCGGCGACGATCCATGCGTCGTTGGTGGGGCCGAAGCCGGAGAGATTCTCGTAGACATTGAGCGGGAAGACGAGATTGCGGAACTCGACACCACAGTTGACGAAGAGACGATTGATGAGCCGCGGCTCTTCCAGTCTGTCCTGCCAGCGCGCCGTGAGTGCTTCGGAGATTGCTGCCTGAGAATAACGATGAGGTGGATAGGCTGTGCCAACTGACGCAATGCGCATGCTGATGAGAACCCTTAGAGTGCGTGATGTGAGACTACGTTGCAGCGATGGAACAGACAACTATTGAAAACTATATGTTGGTTAACAGGTAGCTGAGAGCACCCAACAGGTCAATGGGTTAAAGGTACACGGTGTGGCGGGTTGCGTGTTGGATTTCAGGCATGCTGCGCGAGTTTCGTGGAGCGGCGTCAGTGAAGACGGGCGATCTGGCGCTGATAGAGGGTGTTTTGGGGGAATTCCTTTGAGAGATTGATGAGGATTTCTTTGCCCTGCTGGACACGGCCATCGCGGAGCTCGCCGACGGCAAGCATAAGGCGCGCAAAAGGGGCGAGATAGTGGCCGTGTTCGGCGGTAAGCGTGATGAGACGGACGCCTTCGGCCTTATTGGTGCCGGCACCGGCCATGCCAAGGATCCAGCGTATGGGTGCGGGCTTGAGGCTGAGCATATAGTTCTCGATGCCGGGGGCGAGGTTGGCGTCATAAAGGGTCGGATTGATGGCAAGGGCCTGTTTGGCGTACTTGCTGGCGAGTTCGCTGAATTTGTAGGCGCCGTACTCGTGACGGTCGATAAGGGAGGCCCAGTCGGCCTGCATGCCCGAGGTGACGGCTTTGCAGTAGAATGCGTTGGCGTCTTTGGGATTGCGCTGCAGAGCGGCATCGGCTAGGCGTTCTGCCTGGGCGATGCGGTCGTTGAAGCCCTTTTTGCGAACTGGGTCGACCGCGGGGCGCGTGCGGGATTCGAAGCGGTTGTCGTCGGCAAAGAGCTCGATGTCGAGGACGCCGAGGCGTTCGAACTCGCTGAAGATGTAGGCTGCGGCATCGGAGGCGGGGCCGAGGGGGTCTTCAGGATGTGCGGTCATCCATTGCTGAAAGTGGGCGTGGGCCGAGGCAAAGTCCAGATTGTAGAGGGCGTAGTAGCCGTCATTGAGCGGAGTGCCACTGAGGGGAGCGGCAAACAGGGGCCTGGCGAGAAGGAGGAGGAGCAGTCCGAAAAAATGGGGCGTCATGAACGTGGGACGGATTGCGGCTTGCGCCGGGAGCGAAGGTCGGCAGGAGTCGATCACTCTCTTCTTTTACCTCATTCATGCGACATTCTGTTGGATGCAAGGTCGCTTGCGATTCTGTATGTGGATGGTCCGTTGGGGGATTCTCTCGGCGGAAAGGGTGAGTTGATTGTGCCATTTTTTTCAACATGACTATGCATTTCATTGCGTGAAATGGGGCTATTGGGCCGCTAAGCTATTGATTTTACGGTAATTTTTGTTTGGCACTCTGAGTGCACCTCAAGCAGCACACCTATAGCTTGGACTGGGTCCAGACATCCAGCAAAGGTATCGGTACCGGGCCCCCGAAGACGCTTCGGCGTCACAGGGTTAAAAAGCCGCTCCAATGCGGACTAACGGAGGAAGTAATGAAGATGTTTTCGAAGATTTCTGCTTTGGCAGCGGCCGTTGCGTTGTCGACCGCTTTCGCTTCAGCAGACACTGTAACCCTTGTCAGCAATAGCGGTACCGTAGGGTACAACGGATATACGGCGTCTCAAGCCGACACATTCCATGCCATCGGATCGTTGAGCCCAACCTTCAACATCGCTCCCGGTACTATCTGGACTGCGCCAGTTGGCGGTTCGAGCTGGGTGTCGTTTGATCCCAACTCTGGTCCAACCGGCGGTGAATCTGCAGGCACTTTCGATGCGAACGGCACCTATTCGTATGTCAGCACCTTCACGATGGCCGCAGGCGACACGAGTTTCAGTGGCTCGCTCACAATCATGGCGGATGACACGACCAACGTGTGGCTGAATGGCCACGAGATATTGATGGACGGCGCTGTCGGCGGCGACCAGCACTGCTCGGATCAAACCCCGAACTGCATCACGCCTTTGACGATTGCGTTGAGCAACTTCATTACGAGCGGAGTGAACACGCTGGAGTTCAACGTCGACCAGTCCGGTTCTAATTTTCAAGGATTGGACTACGCCTTGACGGTGACCAGCAATGTTCCTGAACCGAGCACGCTGCTTATGCTTGGCACGGGTCTGATCGGTTCTGCCGGCGCGCTGTTCCGTCGCATGCGCGCTTAGTTTTCAATTCTGACATCCCGGGCGGGCTGCCGGGAGCTGTCCTACTGGGAGGTCAGAAATTTCCGAGGTCGCCAGATTTTCCTGGCGACCTTTTATTTTTGTAAGCATTATTTTTCCTTCATTGTGTAAAGTTTTGCATCTATTCAAAGTGCTACACAGCTAAGTATTTGAAATCACAATGAGTTTGGTTTGGCTGTCAATCTGCATTCATAGGGACATCAATGATTTACCATGAACGTCCTGAATACTGGTTGGGCTTTGAGCAGACCATTGAGCAGGCTCTCATGCACGAATTCGCAGTATCTGCAGCAAGATAGGCCCGCTCTAAGCGGAAAATCAGGAGGAATAATGAAGATTTGCTCGAAACTTTCTGCCTTGGGAGCGGTGTTCGTGTTTGCAACCGCTTTCGCGTCAGCCGACACGCTGTATCTGGCCAGCTACGGACAGAATAGCGGGAGCGGCGGCAACAACAACTCGGCGGTCGCGTCGATCGCGCCGCCGGCATTTGCTATCCCGAACGGATTTAACAACTTGACACCTCCACCGGGACAGACCACGAACCTCACCGTGTCCAACAACAACGTTTGGAGCACGGCTCTATTCAATGCGCTGGGAACTTCGAGCTGGGTGTCCTACGGCCAGACCGGACCCGAGTCGAACCCGTTCGTCAGCACTCCGAATGGCAATTACTTTTTCTCCAGCATGTTTGATATCGGAGCGACGGATACTCCTGGCGACGCCAACGGCTCTATCAGCGTAATGGCAGACGACACGGTTATCGTATTCCTGAACGGACACCAGCTGAACACGGCGACGGGCGGACCTGGGGATACGTTTAGTCACTGCTCGGACGGCCTGCCCAGCTGCAGTGTTGGAACGCTCGTCAACCTGAACTCGAATGACTTCATCAGCGGCACCAATACGCTGACGTTCCAAGTGCTTCAGGGTGGGGATCACCAGTTCGGCTTCGACTTCGCCGGGTCGGTGAATACGGTTCCGGAGCCCAGCTCGCTGTTCCTTCTGGGTACGGGCCTGATTGGCTCTGCGGGTGCGTTGTTTCGTCGGATGCGCTCGTAACTTACAGTTCGGTTCCAGGGAAGGCCGCCAGGATCGGCCTTCCCGGGGAACTGAACTCGGAGGTGACACAGCCGCCAGATTTTCTGGCGGCTGTTTTGTTTTCCAGCTCAGACCTTGAGGCTGGCGGCTTCTTTTTTCTGTTTCTCTTCGAGGTACCAGGCTACGGTCCTTTGTAGTCCTTCGTGGAAGTGGGCCTTGGGTTGGTAGCCGAGTTCTTTGCCGGCGCGGGAGATGTCGGCAAGAGAGTGTTTGATGTCGCCTTCTCTGGGCGGGCCATAATTGGGTTTGGCGGTGAAGCCGAGCTGGCCGGCGATGGCGGCGTAGACCTCGTTGAGGGTGTGGCTCCTTCCGGTTCCGATGTTGAAGACACGGCCAGTGGCGACGTCGCTCGGGGCGGTGCAGGCCAGCAGGTTGGCGCTGACGGCGTTGTCGATGAAATTGAAGTCGCGGCTGGTGAGGCCGTCGCCGAAGATGGTGGGGGTTTCGCCTGCCATCATCTTGAAGGTGAATTGGGCGATGACACCAGAGTACGGCGAATCGGCGGCCTGTCGGGGGCCAAAGATGTTGAAGTAGCGCAGGCAGACGCCCTCGAGACCATAAGCGCGGTAGAACGACTGGAGATAGTACTCGCAGGTGAGCTTCTGCACGGCGTAGGGCGACAGAGGACGAGGAGGCATGTCCTCTTGTTTAGGCTGAGTGGGCTGGTCACCGTAGGCCGAGGAGGAGGCAGCATAGACGATACGACGAACCCTGGCGTCACGGGCCGCGATGAGCAGGTTTAAAGTTCCGTTAATGTTGGATTCGTGCGAAGTGAGCGGATCTTTTACCGAACGCGGAACTGAAGCGAGGGCCCCCTGGTGGAGTACGAAGTCGATTCCTTCGCAGGCAGTCCTGACGCCGGTGACGTCCTCCAGGTCCATCTGCTGAAAAGAGATGGCGTGGCGAATATCGGCGAGATTGTCGAGATTTCCAGTGGAGAGATTGTCGATGCCGCGTACTTCGTGCCCCTGGTCAACCAGCGCGTGCGCCAGGGATGAACCGATAAAACCTGCAATACCTGTGATGAGATAACGGGCCATCTATCCTCCACCCAGATGTACGTCTCCGGGGTGCCTGCAAAATTTGATCGTGCGGGATGTCTTTTTTCTATTATCGGGATTCGCGGGGTGAAAGTCAGCACGAATGCCGAGGCAGAGTATGAAAGATTAGTGTCGAGGCGGAATGGAGAAGGGTCAATGCGACTTTCGTTCAGCCGGGCTGTGGAAAGGCGGATGCGATAATCGTTACTATGCCGATTACAAACCAGATTGCTTTGCCAAAAATTGCTCAGGAGCGCATGAAGCGCATGGAAGCTCGCACAGCCAAGATCGGCGTGATCGGGCTTGGATATGTGGGGCTGCCTCTGTCTCTTCTTCTTTCCGAGGCGGGTTTCAAGGTGACAGGTTTTGACATTGATGCCAAGAAGGTGACGGACCTGGAGGCGGGGCGGTCGTATATCTTTCGGATCCCGGCGACGGAGATTCAGAGCGCGCGGAAGCAGGGCTTTACGGCTACGGCCGACTTCTCCGGTTTGTCGGGGCAGGACGCGATTATCATGTGCGTGCCTACTCCACTGACAGAGCATCGCGAGCCTGACTTGAGTTTTGTGGCGAATACAGCGAAGGCTGCCGCCCCGTGGTTGCAGGAGGGCCAGTTAGTGGTGCTCGAGAGCACCACTTACCCGGGAACAACCGAAGAGTTGATGATTCCGATTCTTGAAGAAGGGAACAAGCTTGGATTGAAGGTGCAGGGAGCAGGCACGCCGGCTGAGAAGGGCGTGTTCTACGTTGCGTTTTCGCCGGAGCGTGAAGATCCAGGCAATACGACGGTTGCACGCCACAATATTCCGAAGGTTGTCGGCGGCCACGAAGAGATTGCGACGGAACTTGCCGCGGTACTGTATGAAGGCATCTTTACCCGCTCGATTCGTGTGTCGTCTACGCGCGTTGCGGAGATGACGAAGCTGCTTGAAAATATCTATCGCTGCGTGAATATTGCGTTGGTGAATGAGTTGAAGGTTCTTGCCTTGCGCATGGGCATGGATATCTGGGAGGTGATCGATGCGGCGTCTACGAAGCCGTTCGGGTTTCATCCGTTTTATCCGGGGCCGGGGCTGGGTGGACACTGTATCCCAATCGATCCGTTCTATTTGAGTTGGAAGGCGAAGGAGTATGACTTCAACACGCGGTTCATTGAGCTGGCTGGGGAGGTCAATGAGGCGATGCCGGCGCACGTTGTGCAGTATGTGGCGAAGGGACTGAACCAGAGCAAGAAGGCGGTGAACGGCTCTCGGATTTTGATGCTTGGGATGGCTTACAAGAAGGATATTGACGATCTGCGGGAGTCGCCTTCGCTGACGGTGATCGAGCTGCTGCGCGAGCAGGGTGCTGAGGTTGTTTACAACGATCCGTATTTTCCTACGGTGGGAAGAGGTCGTCACTACAACCTGAATATGACGTGCACGCCGCTGGAGAATCTTGGGCAGTATGACTGCGTGCTGATCATGACGGACCACTCGGACTATGACTACAAGGCGATTGTGAATGAGTCGCGGCTGGTGGTGGATTCGCGAAATGCGACGAAGGGAATCAAGTCAGAGAAGATCGTTCGCTGCTAAGGGATAAAGATGCTCAGAAGAAGAAAGCTGTAAGAAGAGATACGTTCTTCCCGCTTTTTTTGGGGGCTTCGCCGATTCAGCCGCCTGTGAAAATTTTTTGTAATCGAACTAGGCTTTTGTTGAGCCCAGCAGAGCTGCTATGACCGACTTCGCTTTCCTCAGATAGAAGCCATTGGAGAAGCGGAAAGGCCCGATGAAGTGGATGAAGGCTGCGTCTTCGTAGGGCACGTCCGGGTGAGCCCAATAGGAAAGATATTTCGGAAACTCCAGCGGTCTGGCTTGATCCGAATTCGCGATAAGAAGATTCGATGTAAGCTGTTCGCTGCCCCATTCATTCCATTGGTCTTTGGCAAGACGTCGCATGAGTTCGGAAAACCATTCCACCTTTTCCCGGTTGATAGATCCTTTAGCAAAGCCGTTGAAGCCCGCATTGCCGCGGACATATTGAAGAGATTTGCTTTCGGGAAGCTGATCAAACGATCGTTCGCAGACCGCCTGCACCATGGGATGCAGGTTGGCTTTCGATCGCTCGCATGCACTTGTCATTGACTCGATCTCTGGAAAAGATCTGTCGCCGAGCAAAGTGAAACTTCGGTTTGCATCAATGCATGCCTTGACTTCGGAAATCGGGCTTACTGTGAGTGTGTCGGAGTCCAGTTGCACGATGAAAGAGTCTTTGACGAGATCGCTGATGAGTAGGAGCCTCTCCCAGCAGCTGCCCTTTGGCGTGTTGGCTGGAGCGACTTCCGAGATGTGAACGATCCTCGCTTCCGGTGTGTGCGCGAGGATGGTAGCGTAATCCGATTTGGTCAGCGATCCGTCGTCAAGAATGACGACCTGCGGAGTACGGCCCAGCTGGCGGCAGAACGACTTCGCCGCAAGCAGATACATGAGGACCTCGCCATGGCAGACCATGGAGACGAGGGTCAGCGAAGGGTCATTGGTTTGAATAGGGGGCGTGCCGAGAAGAGAACGGCAGTTGAAATCGAACCAGGCTCGTCGCAAGGCTCGCCTAGCGCGAAAGAACATTCTGAGCACCTCTAATAAGTGTGAGTTTCAGGTTACATCAACATATGGCGATCGAGAATAGACTGGATAATGTTGTAGTGGGGGCTCTTGGCCGCGCCGAACAACAAGGTTCGAGGCTCAGACTGCTAAGATGAGGAGCTGATAGAAGCATTGATCGCTTCCGGGGATTTTGCTGAAATGCCAATAGTTGATGTGATCATACCGGCATACAATGCCGCAAAGTACTTGCCGATTGCGATTGAAAGTGTGGTGGCGCAGACCTTCGATGATTGGAGGATATTGCTGGTAGATGATGGCAGCACGGACAATACTGCGGAAGTCGTTGCGCCGTTCATTGAGCAATTGGGACCCAAGCTGAAATACATTAAGCAGGCTAATGGTGGGCTGCCGGCAGCGCGGAATGCCGCGATTCGTAACTCCTCGGCCGAGTTTCTTGCGTTGTTGGATGCGGATGATATCTGGCTGCCCAATCGCCTGGCGGAATCTTTGAAGAGTTTTGAGAACCGGCCCCAAGTGGGGTTGTCTCATGGTTTTATCTCTCGCATCGATACTGAAGGCAAGGTAATCGACACATTTTCGCGCAAGCAGAAGTACGGTGAAGGGCGAATCGCTCGATACATCTATATGCGACAGGTCCAACTACCCTGTCCCACGATCACTCTTCGCAGAAGCTGCGTTGATGAAGTTGGCATGTTCGATGAAACGTTGCGAGCTACGGAGGATCGCGACCTCTGGTTGCGCATCGCATTCAAGTACGAAGTCGCGGTTGTCCCCAAGGTGATTGCACTTTACAGGACCTCGCCCAATGCGATGACGACTGATCCGGAACGAATGCTGAAGGCGCAAGAGCAGTTTGTTGAAAAACACTTTGGCTCGCCGGGTTGCGGGATTCGAGAACGCCGCGTTGCCCTGAGCCAGATTTACCGGCAACGTGCAGAGGCTTTTGCGATTCGCCGCCAGATGCGCACAGCCCTGGGAAGCTCGTTGAGAGCTCTCGCGCTAAATCCGCTGGACATCAGCAATTTTCGGACGGCTGGGTCGTTACTTCTTCGCTCGGGCGGGCTCTATCGGTGACCTGTGTCTTGGCCTGCAGGCGGTTCGATCTATCTGACCTGATCTATCCGACTTGGAAGAGAAGAAGATTTTCGCCATGGATGACAACGTCGAAGTTGTTTTCACCAAGGCGTTTGAAGAGATTCTTGCTGGTGCCCTGGCCGGGTAAAAGCCAATCGTGCAGCTCAATAATCACCATTGTGGTGTCTTCCAGCCATTTCGTGGATTCCTGGAATACTTGTGCTTCTGCACCTTCGATGTCGATCTTTACCAGGAACAAACGGCTGGCTTCTTCTCTGTGAACGATCTCCTCGATGGTGTAGGCGCGCAGCAGAGTGGATTCTTGTGCAGGTGTTGGATCCAATACTTCACGGAGCTGGAAGGATGCACTGCCTGAGAGCGGATTGGATATCTCCAGGTGGCAACTCCGGTTCCACACGCCTCCGCGCAAGAGGACGACGTTCGAATAGGCCTTTGTATTTTGCTGGAGGAGGTTGAAGTTGGTTTGGTCGGGTTCAACGCAGTAGATGATCGCTTCTGGAAAGCGAGATGCGAACCAGACGGATGAGAGACCGATGTGACCGCCACAATCGACGATGAGAGGCCGTTTGCCCTCAGCCAAGATCCGCTTGTAGATGTTCGCCATCCTGGCAGCTTGAGGAAGCGATTGAAAATCGTTCTCCTGCATGACTAATATCTGCCAAAATATCGGCAGATCGCGTTGCCGGAGGTGAATTGGCGAGGCCATGCCGGGCACTCGAAGTGCGACCGAGCTGGCGTTGGATTGGATTAGTAAGGAGAACCAGAGCCGGACGCCCCCGGCTATGCCAAATACTCGAAGGAATTTGAGGAGTTGGCGCAGGCGAGATTTAGGCATGTCTTAGTATGCCTGACTTAAGAATGGCTCCGCAATTAATCAATTTCATCATCTCCGCGCTAGTTTGATTCGTGTACAGGACTCTAGTGAGTAGACGACCCACGTTAATTCAAAGGGGGCCGGGATGCGGAGTTCAACTTTAATGTTGCGATGCTCCTATGTCGTAGGGTCCGGACGAGGGCCGGGGCTTTCCATCGTAGTCGATGCGAACCTCAGGGATGGGAACTCCGGCGCCGCGGGCGGGGCTTGATTGAGAGAGGTGATAGTCAAATTTGTCGAGGTCCTTTTCGGCAGTGAAGCGAGGCTGCGAGACGAATTTGGGGTCTTCACATTTCTCGTTCGATCCTGAACACCTGAAGTTTCTAAGGCCGAAGAAGATGTTGTTGCTGCGATAGACGTGGCCAACGGGGTTCTGGAAGATGAAGCCACCAGGGCCTCCTGGCTTTCCTCCCAGGTTGTACGTCTTTGGATTGTCGTATCCCAAGATAATGTTGTTCATGAAAGTAAGTGTCGCGTTTGAACAGCCCGTCGGATCCCAGCATGCGATATCGAAGGTTGTGGGGGCATAGGTGATGATCGTGTTATTTGCGATAAGGGCACGACCATTCTGCCGGAAGTTAAAGGGCAGAGCGTCTTCGGCGCGGCAGAAATCGCCCAGATGAGCATTGTAGGTACTGGGTTGGCCGGGCAGCGGCTCCGACATTCTCGCGCAGTTGGCGATTACGACGTTGTTGATGAAGACGGCCGGGTTTTCGTTCGGTCCCCATTTGAAGGTGCCGCCCCCGTTGCCATAGGCGATCGAGTTGGTGACGGTTAGAGGGCAGTCCGTACCTTTGTCGCCGTGGCCCAGATCGACTCCGTCCTGCGTGTTGTAGCTGAAGTTGGAATGGTCGATGTTGGCGGCGAGACATGTGCCTGGGGGCGTTCCCACTCCATCCCCGTAGCCTCCGTTGCTTTGGCCGTAGCAGGAGATCGCCTGATTCTGGTTTGGGTAGTCCTGATTGCAGCCGCTGTATTCAATCGTCGAATAGTTGAAGTTCCAGACTCCATGGACGCTGGGTGTACTTTTTCCGTCATCAAAATCCCAGCCAGCGCCGCCGTTGTAGGCGATGTCACATCGCAAACAGGTGATCACTCCGCCGATCGGCCCTTTGATGCCCCGACCCGGGTGTCCGTGAATCCACATGTCCTGCAGCAACACGTCGTGAGTCTCGACGCCTGTGGTGACGCCATCGGAGTCGTAATCTGCGATGGGATTTTGTCCTGAGCATCCCGAGGGAACCGCAGGGTCCCCAAACCAGATGCAGTTCGAATGGCGGGTCACTTCGATGCACTGTACGTCGACATCGTGAGTCCCGTTCAGATTAAGAGCTGCCCAAAGGCCAAACCCGCCAAAGATCTGGGTCAGTTTCGATCGGTCGGTGGTTGTCGCTGTGCCACAGTTCGCATAGTTCTCGCCCAGGATGCGGGTGTGCTGGGTTGGAGTTCCCGAGGGGATCGGAGGATTGCCACAACCAGAGGTACCTCCGCCGACACACCAGGTGTACCCGGCCCCTTTGCCGGTTGCAGCATCCCATCCAACACGCCATGGGCCGCCCCGGATGATGACGGTATCGCCACCAGCGATTACCCAGGCGTCATTATTGTAGGTTTGGTCGTCCCATAGATAACGGTAGTCGCTGAACGCGCAGTGCTGGTTCACTCCTTTGCCGCGGTAGGGAGCGTCTTCCTTGCCATCGCACTGGCCTGTTTTGGCTCTTACAGAGTATCTAGTTCCTCCATCTTTCCGAACGTACCAGGTTTCACCGGAGAGGGGTAGCGAGACAAAGACTGCAACGAGCAACCACACAGACCAGCGGGACATCGTCATGGTTCAACAGCTCCAATGGACGGAGGATTTGGACGCGTGACACCGAAGTAGTCCAGCGACGGCAGATTGGTATAGGTGCCTCCCATACCGCCAGCGGGGCTTCCTGGAGCCAGATAGAAATTATAGTTATCGAGTTCCGTTGCAACAAACGTTGAACCGTTACCTGTTGGCTGATTGACGAACCCGGGGCTCACGCACGTTTCGCCGGTGAAACCGGTGGGACATGTGAATCCGTGCCCAATACCGTAATAAATATTGTTACTTCGATTGAAGACCCCGATGGGATTCTGGAAGTAGAATAGCCCGGGCCCTCCAACCTGACCGCCACTGTTGTACAGGGCGGGATTGTCATAGCCGACGATGATGTTGTTGAAGAAGTTAATTGTGCTTGTCGTGCAGCTCGCATCCCAGCACGCAATATCGAAGGTTGTGGGAGCGTAAGAGACGACAGTGTTATTTCCGATGACGACGGAACCTCCTTGTCTGAAGCCCATTGGTATGGCATCGTTCGCGCGACAGAAGTCGGATAGATTGGCGTTGAAGGTGCTCGGGGTTCCTGTGATGGGGTAGTGCATCCTCATGCAATCTGCGATGGCGACATTGTTTGTGAAGATGGCCGGGCTGAGGTTCGGTCCCCACTTGAAGGTGCCTCCACCATTGGAGTAAGCAATCGAGTTGGTGATGCTCATTGGATATGGACCACCAGTGTCTACGTGCCCGAGGTCAAGGCCGTCCTGCGTGTTGTAGATGAAGGTGGAGTGGTCGATCGAGATGCTGAGGCCTGTGCCCGCCGGTGTGCCTACGCCGTCTCCGTAGCCGCCGGTACTTTGGCTGTAACAGGAAATGACGGGGATGGCATCGACAAATGGGTACTCCTGATTACAGCCGCTCCACTGAATGATGGAGTAGTTGAAGACCCACTTCGCACCCGCGGCCATCGGCGTAGAAGAACCATCGTCGAAGTCCCACCCCGCGCCTCCATTGGTGTCGATATTGCATCTCAGGCATTGAAACAAGCCCCCAATAGGGCCGACTACGCCGCGGCTAAGGAATCCGTGAACCCAAACGTCTGTGAGAAAGACATCGTGAGTGGAAGTATTGGTGGCTATGCCGTTATCAGCGTAATCATCCTCTGAGGGGAATGATCGATTGCAGGAAGGTGGGTTTGCGGGAGATCCGAAGAAGATACATTGCGAGTGTCGAGTGAGGTTGAGACACTGCATATCAACAAAGGCGGTAGAACTAAGGTTCCAGGCAACGCCCGTACCCCAGCCACCGAATGTCTCCTGAAGTTTGGTCTTGTCTGTGGCTGTCGCAGTTCCACACGCAGCGTAATTCGCGCCGAGAATCCTTGTGTGGGCGCTGGCAGTGCCTGCCGGGATCGGAGGGTTGTAGCATCCCGCATTCCCCCCTCCGGGGCACCAGCCGGAACCCGCCTGTAGATCACTCCCGATCCGGCAGGCAGGGGCTACATTATTTGGCCCGGAAGCACAGCCTCTAATTATCAGAGTATCCCCGCCGGCCATGACCCATTGCATGGTTCCCGCAAAGGTCTGGTCGTCCCACATGAACCTGAGGTCATTGAAGGCACAATGCTGATTCGTGCCGGTACCGGAGTAGGCTGTGTCGGCTTTGCCATCACACTGGCCGAGAGGTTGGTTGGCGGAGTAGCGTGTGCCTCCGTCAGGACGGATGTACCAAGTGGTTCCAGGGCCTGGTGGTGGTGCCGCAGCAGCTACGACGATCGAAGTGGCTGCGGATTGTGTCTGAACGGGGCTGCCGTTGTCGCTGACCGTCGCGGTGAAGTTGAACGTACCGCTCGTGGTGGGAGTCCCGGAGATGATTCCGGTTGTTGCGGCCAGGGTGAGTCCGGCGGGCAGCGCACCGGCTGTGATCGACCAGGTGTAAGCCGGCGTGCCGCCGGTTGCCGTCATGGGGCTTGAGTACGCTGTGCCCGCGGTTCCGGAGGGCAGGGTGGCGCTGATGGTCAACGCTGGAGGCCCTGCTGCTGCGACGACGATCGAAAGCGATGCCGACTTAGTCTGCACCGGGCTTCCAGCGTCAGTCACCGTTGCGGTGAAGTTTGCGGTTCCGGTTGCTGTGGGCGTACCGGAGATGAGCCCAGTGGCCGGAGTGAGGGTGAGCCCGGCGGGAAGGCTGCCGGTGATGGACCAGGTGTAAGGCGTGGTGCCCCCGCCGGCTTCCAGGGCATTCGAGTAGGGGGTGCCTTTCATTGCGGAGGGGAAGCTCGACGTGGCGATGGTTAGTGCCGGCGGCGCGGGTGCGGCGATCGTGATCGACAGTTGGACCGACTTCGCTTGTGCGGGGTTTCCTGCGTCGGTGATCGTTATGGTGGGAGTGCTGGTCCCGGTGGCGGTTGGGGTGCCTGAGACCAGACCTGTGGTTGACGAAAGGGAGAGGCCTGGGGGAAGGCTGCCGGCACTGACGGACCAGGTGTAAGGTGCGGTGCCTCCGTTGGCTTGCAGGAGGTTTGAATAGGCCGAGCCTTTCGTTCCTGAGGGCAAGCTCGAAGTGCTGATCGCGAGGGCGGGTGCTGCGACGACAAGCGAGAGAGTGACTGATTTGTTCTGCGCCGGGTTGGACACGTCGACGACTTTGAAGGTGAGGCTGGAGGTGCCGCTCGCGGTTGGCGTTCCGGAGATGATCCCGGTGCTGGCCGCAAACGCGAGACCGGTGGGGAGAGTGCCGCTGGTAATGGACCATGTGTAGGGTGCGGCGCCTCCGGTTGCGTTGAGCGCGCTGCTATAAGGTTGGCTCGGTGTTCCTGCGGGTAGCGAGGTGGAGCTGATAGCGAGCGGAGTTCCTGCCGCTACGATTGAGAGGGGGATTGTGGCGGTTGCCGTCTGAGCGGGCGAGCCTGCGTCTTTGACCAGTACTCCGAGACTGACATTACCGCTGGCAGTCGGGGTGCCAGAAATCTGACCGGTGGTTGTATTCAGGCTGAGTCCGGCGGGAAGCGCGCCAGAGGTGATCGACCATGTGTATGGTGCCGTGCCTCCGCTGGACTGAAGCGCTCCTGAATAGGCAGAGCTCTGGGTCCCAGGGGGAAGCGTTGAAGAGGTGATCGCCAGGGTTGTTGGCGCGATGACGAGTGAGATCGCGACCGACGCGGTCTGTATCGGGCTTCCGGCGTCGGCGACGGTGGCGGTAAAGTGCGCGGTACCGGTTGCCGTCGGGGTTCCGGAGATGATTCCGGTCGCTGGAGTCAGGCTGAGTCCGGCGGGAAGAGCGCCCGCAGTGATGGACCAGGCATAGGGTGCGGCGCCTCCGGCTGCTTGTAAGAGGCTCGAATAGGCCGAACCGATTGTTCCCGAGGGCAGCGAGGAGGAGCTGATGCTTAGTTGAGTAGCCGCCGCCGCGGTTACGGACAAGGACACCGTCGCGGTTGCTGATTGAACCGACGAGCTTGAATCGACGACTGCGATGACGAAGGAGTAGTTGCCGCTGGCAGTTGGACTGCCGGAGATGACGCCGGTATTTGCCGCTAACGTCAGTCCCGCAGGAAGCTGTCCTGAAGCGATGCTCCAGGTGTAAGGAGAAGTTCCTCCGGTTGCGGCGAGGGTCCCGCTATATGAGGCGCTGACAACACCCTGAGGCAACGGGGTGAGGGAGATTGTCAGAGGAGAGGGGGAACCACTGTTTGCAGGTGCGATGACGAGAGGCACCGCCGCTGACGACTGCATCGTCTGCGTATTCTGAACCTGCAACTGAACTGTTGCGGGGGTGGCGATGCTACCGCTTCCGACCGTGCCGGACAAGGTGTTGCTATCAATCGTAGTCGTGGTGAGCGGGGCGCCATTCCAAAGGATGGCTGCCTTAGCCGGGAAGTTCGTACCCATAACTTTCAGGGTTGTGGTCTGAGAGCCAGCGGTGATGGTCTGCGGTTGAACCTGAGTAATACTTGGGACGGCTGCCGATTGTTGCGTCGTCGCGGATTGCGTCGAAGGGCCCGATGTACAGCCAAGACAATAAAAAAAGAGAGAGAAACTTACACTCGTCGCGATTGTCTTTAATTTCTTGCCCAAATTCCACCCCGAAGAGAATCAAACTTGCCAACAGGAGCGAAGCAGCAAGTACTTAAAGAGGTGCCCTGCCAGGTTCACTCGGTTGAACGTTACAGGGAAAAAGTAACCAGTACAGTTACCCATATGTGGGCTGCGTATCACACTTCCGTTGCAGAATCTCTCAACCAGCGCAGCTTTGCCTGTGCGCTGAATTGGAGCGCAAGGCAAAAGAGGGTAGTTAGAGCCTGTGTTTGACAGGTCTGCTGTGGACTACTTGAGTAGTCGCGACAGAAGTATCCAGGATTTTTTTGGGGCGACGCCATACCACGATAGCGGCATATGATCCGAGGACCGCCGGTTTTTTATTTCACCGGGAAGGAGAGAGCATCGCGGAGTAAAACTGTTTCGTTTTCACCGCTATCGAGAGCCACGACTCATCGCCGAAGTGCATTACGTGCACGTTGGCTGCAAGTTGCTGACGAAGTCGCGAGTCGTTGGATAGCTCGAGAAGCGCTGCGGAAAGTTCAGCGGATTTTTGTGGATCGACAAGTAGTGCGTTTTCCCGGTCGGTGAGCAGTTCGCGAAAGACGGGTAGGTTGCTGGCGACGATGGTTTTTCCTAAGGACAGGCCAGTCGCGAGTGCGCCGCTGGTTGTGATTGCACGATAGGGATAGACGACGATGTCTGCCGCACGATAGAGGGCTACGAGCTCTTCGGTGGAGATGAAGCGCACGTGCAGGTTTACGTGTTTCAATCCCAGACGGCGGATCTGTTCTCGAATCTGGTCTGACAGCTCTGGCGATCCCGTGCCCACGATGAGCAGGCGGGCATCGTCGTTATTGGCTTCGACGTCTCGCCAGGCGTCGAGCAAGAGATCGATTCCCTTGTAAGGAAAGATGATTCCCTGCCACAACACCAGCAGCTTGCCCGGTTCGAGGTCGAAGCTTTGCAGGGTCAGGTCGGAGACTGTTGCGGGAAGGTCGTAAAAGAATGGCCCGTGCGGGATCACCGTTACTTTTTCTGCGGGCACGGCGAACTCCGCTTGAAGCTTGGTGCTGATGTTGTCGGAGTGGCAGATGATGCCATCGACCATCCGATACAGATTGCGAAAGGTCCGTTTGTGGGCCTCGCCAGTGTCGTGGGGAAGCAGATCGTGGACGGTGAGGACAATCTTCGAGCCACGTTTGCGGCAGAACTGCACGAACCAGAGGTCGAGCGGAAGGCGCGATTGCAGCATCGGCAGGTACTGCACGTGAACGATGTCGGGAGGGGAGAACAGAAAACGTGTTGCGAGCGTAGAGAGATTGAGAATCGATTCCGACAGCTTGAGGAGCCTGCGTGGCAAGCGTGGCAGTTGAAATTTTCCTACTACATCGAAAGCGCCCGGGTCGAGCTTTATTCCGCGACTTGAGAAGCAAGTGGGATCGAGGTAATAGGAGATCGAGCCTACCGTCAGGTTGACGCGTTCCTTGAGAAGTGCTCGCGACAGATATGCTGTGTAGTAGGGCACGGTCGCCCAAAGATCCATCATGAAGATCCTGGGCCGGTGGCTGTTTTCGCTCACTTTTTCTTTCCTCGAGAGGCGGCCTCTTCATACACACGGAGGTAATCAGCCGTCATTCGACTGGCGGAGAACTCGTCTTCAATGAGCTTTCTTGCCGCAGCTCCGAGGCGCTCGCGCCGAGCGGGGTCTCGGAGGAGAGCTACGATTGCCGAGGCCAACAGGGGTGCGTCTTTGGGAGGAACCATCACTCCAGTACGGCCATCCAAGATCACCGTGGGCACTGCGCCTACTGGCGTCGCTACGATCGGTAGACCGCTTGCCATCCCTTCCAGAACCGCCATCGGTAGACCTTCCTGCCGGGAGGCCGAGGCCATGATATCCAGCGAAGCATAGACCGAAGGCATATCGTCACGTTGTCCAAGCATCGAGACGCTTCCGCGGATCTTCAACTCGTCGATCAGCGACTCGAGCTTATGTCGGTCCTGTCCCTCGCCGACTACGACAAATTTTGTGGAGGGGAACTCGACCAGAACGCGGGCCGCAGCTTGCAGGAAGATATCCACTCCCTTCTCAACTGACAACCTGCCGACCAGGCCAACGGTCAGAGGATGGCCCGAGGCTGAGCCGTCCCGCAGGGAAGCACGCGCGTTGTCGAACGGTCGCAAGTCGATTCCATTCCGAACGAGATGGATTCTGTCTTCGCGAACTCCGGCTTTCAGGAGCCTTTGCTTCACCTCGTCGGAGACTGCCACGACCGCGGTATAGTTCCGTAGCACGAGACGATCCGCTTTGCCGTAAAGCGTGACCAATCGATTGTTGTCATACCATGTGTGGCAGGTGGAGACGAACGGAGTACCTGACCCACGCAATGCGAAGTAGCCGTAGATATCGGCTTTGTAGCCGTGAGCATGGATGATGTCCGCATTCATCTGGGCTGCAAGCTTCCGAATGCTCGCAGTGACAGTTCGGTCAATCTGCCCCGTGCAGGGGATCAGATGCGATTCGATGCCTTCTTTGATGGCTGCTTCATGGAGCTGCAGATTTGGATTCGAGGAGTTGGAGAAGACACCGAGGACGCTCTTATGCGAGCCCTCGTTCAGGGTACGCGACATATTCAGGATGACAGCCTCTGCGCCGTACATCCCGCCACTACTGATAATGTGCAGAATCTTCACTGGCAGTAGCTTCCCTCGCGTCGGTATTGGTCTCTTTTCGATTGAGAATCGCCCACACTTTTTCGTACAGCCGATCTCCCAGCAGCGACTTCGCGGCGGCCTTCATTTGATATTGCCGTTCCAGGCCGGATAGAAGATTGCTGCCGGGTTGAAAGAGTTTTGCGATCCACTCCAGCGACATGTCGCCCCGGATGTTCAACCGGCCGACGGTCAGCCCGAGTGGGTCGGTTTCCGCTCTTGGAATGGAGGTAAAAATCTGCGTGTAGCCTGCCTCCTGGCATGCGGCCAGGACATGCCGGTTGTAGCGTCCTCCAGGCAGAGACATCGTTGTGATGGATGTTCCCATTTTGTCTTCCAGAGTGAGCCTCGCTTCGACTAGTTCGTTGTGCAGCTCCTTTGCGTTGCAGTGGGTGAGAAGGGCGTGGCTCCAGCCATGCGCACCGATCCACTGACCAGCCTGCTGGAGTACGCGAAGCTCCTCCCAACGCATGTATCCTGCTCTTCGGCCTGTCCAGCCCACGGTGATAAAAAACCATGCATGCAGGCCCTGCGACTGTAGAATGGGCAGCGCATATTCGAAGTTTGAGATATGGCCGTCATCGAAAGTCAACTCCGGCCACGGTCTGCCGTCCCTTAGTTCTCGCATCTGCGAAAAGAGAGCAAGCTGCTTCCCAAATTCAACATTATCAGTAGCATAGGAGTACTTACTACGTTCGGGACGCAACTCGTGATAAAGAAGATAGAGCCTGCGCTGAGGGGCATCCATTCGCTTTTGCGACATTGTTTCAACGCTCAAAGCTGGCTCTCGTTTAGGCAGTATCTGCCGATTTTAGTGGCTGAAACAGGATACTAGACGAGGTCGCGGGCGAGACGAATGCCACGAAAGGATAGCAAGTTGAATCCGGCGGAAAAGGCAGTTCACGGGCAATCAATGCACTGGGAAGCGAAGGAACTCAATTGGACGTCAAGCTGAGACAAATCGTACAGGCCGATCTTTATCGCTATCGTGCGGACACGAATAGGCGTGCTTTTCTGTCGGCCTATCTTCATGAACCTGGATTTCGCTTTACCTACTATCTTCGCAAGGTCGCGTTTTATAAGGCGAGGAAGAAATCTCGTGGCATCTTTGCCTATATCTGGAACCGGATTCAGCTTCATCGCTATCGGTTTAAGTATGGCTTCGACATCTCGCCACTCACTGATATCGGCCCTGGCTTATATATTGGCCACTTCGGAGGGGTTGTTATCAGTCCGTACGCGACTCTTGGAGCCAATGTAAACATTGCGCAGGGAGTCACCATCGGTGCTATCAGCAGAGGCCCGCGTACAGGGGCACCGACGCTCGAAGATCGCGTTTGGGTTGGGGCCAATGCAATCATCGTCGGCAAGGTGACGGTCGGACAGAGTGCGTTGATTGGCCCGGGTGCTTACGTTAACTTTGATGTTCCCAGCATGGCGGTTGTTTTGGGGAACCCTGGAAAGGTGGTGTCGGCATCTGGATCTGAGGGCTATATCAACAACACCATTGACGAGGCTGCGCTTGAAGGGATTCAATCGTTGAAGTAACTTTCAAGGGCCAATTCATTTCAGCCGATGATGGCTCTCCTGTTGTGGACATCGGCAGAAAAAACTTTTTCATCTAAAATTTCCAGATGGTCGATCTCTCTGATGCTTTGCTATTAGAGTACGGTTATGGCCCAGCGTTGAGCGATATTGCTGGCTGCGGAACGAATCCGAGACCCTGACAGGCGGCAACGCGATACACCTTGGCTGCGTCAGATAAGAGAGGTCTGAAGACTAGGACAAAAGGCCACATTTCAAGCGATACCAAGGTGCGATTTGCTCCCGCCTCCCCGCGGATACAGAAAGGATTCAAATTGCTGTCTCATCCCCAGCCCTCTGCGCCGGACTCCGCTAAGAGTCCCAGCGTCCTCATTGTGGTTTTGAATTGGAATTCATGCGAGGAAACGATCGCGGCGGTCAAGTCGATCTCCACAATGGATTACCTAAATTGCAGGACCGTGGTCATCGACAATGGGTCTACGGATCATTCAGTCGAGGAGTTGGAAAAAATAGCGAATGACCGCGTGCAATTCATAAAATTGCCCGAGAATCGTGGCTTCTCCGGAGGCTGCAATGTTGGCTTGGATCTCGCGGTTCGAAACGGTGACGATTACGTTTGGCTGCTCAATAGCGATGCAGTCACCGAACTGAACACTCTGTCTTCTCTCGTTCGTGTAGCGGAAGAAGATAAAACGATCGGCTTGGTATCGCCGATGATCGCTTCTCTGGACGAGCCATCGAAGTTGCTGAATGTTGGCGGTTGCTACGAACCCGCGATACCCTACTACTGGTCTACGAAAGATATTCACAAGGCGCGGGAGTGGGCAACTACCTTTCCGGAAAGAATCATGTTGGTAGGAACGGCGCTTTTGATCCGGGTTGACATGGTTCGCAAGATAGGGCTGCTTGATCTCGATATGTTTGCTTACTGGGAAGACACGGATCTCTCGCTGCGAAGCATTAAGGCCGGATTTCGCAACGTCGTCGATTTCGGATCGATTATCTACCACAAGGAAAAGACGGTTGACGGAAAGTACCACGAGCTGAAGCCGCATTATTGGTATTACATGGCACGTAATGAAATTCGCTTCTGGAAGAAGCATGCCAATTTCAAATCCAGGCTAAAGCCGTTGTGGTGGCAATACGGAGGGCTGTTGGAGTATCTACAGCACCCGAAGGTAAGCGACAAATCCCGTCAGGCTATTCTGGCCGGCCTTTGGCATGGATGGATTAGTCGAACCGGGTCCTACCAGGGCGATATTCATATGCCGAGAGTTCTAGGGCGACTAATCGAACTTCATAGCAGGCTTCGAAAAACATAGGCGCAATCGCTCCACGCGCTTTGGTATTCCTTGGAATTTTGTTAGGAATATCTTCGAGCCAAAGCTTCGAATTCGACTCTTTTTCATCCAGTATCATGGTCTGGAAGGTATATCGTCGATGACGCTTGATGTCGTGGTGCCTACATACAACCGAAGTCAACTGCTGAAGCGCACGATCGTCAGTTTACTTAAGGCATCAATTCCATCGGGCCTGGACGTAACCATCATCATTTCCGACAACAACAGCAAAGACGACACTGAGGCCATGGTCCGCGAGATGCAGTCGCAAACGACAAGGCCCATTCGGTATGTCAAAGAAACGCGTCAGTCATCCTCGCACGCACGGAACGCAGGGATAAACGCAGGTTCCGGAGAGATCATCGGATTCATCGACGATGATGAAGAGATTGATGAACACTGGTATGAGGTCATTGCACGCGAATTCAGTGATGCTTCGATCCAGTTTATCGGCGGGCCGTGTCTCGGTAACTGGGCCGCACCGCCTCCTCCCTGGCTACCACCCGGTTATCACTCGGTTATCGGCGTTGTCGTTCCAAAGCCCCGGTCTGTTTTTGGGGGAACATTCCAGGGCAATCTGATGAGCGGAAACGCTGTGATTCGACGCAGCGCGTTCGATCGCGTTGGTACCTACTCCACCAAACTTGGCCGGAGTGGTAAGGGTCTCCTGTCAGAAGAAGATGTGGAACTGTATCGCAGGTTGCGTGGCGCTGACCTGCTTGGCATGTATGTACCGGAGTTGATCATTTATCACTACATCCCTGAGGATCGACTTACCCGCAAATATCACCGGCGCTGGTGTTATTGGAGAGGCGTGTCTCAGGGACTGGCGGATAAAGAGTTGAAAGAGGCAGTGCCCTATATGCTCGGAGTGCCTAGATACAGAATAGGCCGGGCGTTGAAGGGACTGGCATCTCTTCCCCGGCACTTCATCTCCTCCGGAGATGCTGGACAGGCTTTTGCGGATGAACTGACTCTGTGGGATCTGGCCGGGTTTATCTACGGGAAGCACTTCGTTCGCATCGAGAAATACTACGCGGAACAATTGTAGCAATGTGATTCTGATGTCGGGTGCATTAGCGAAGCGACTACGGCGTTGCCTGTGCCGTCATGCGCCTTGACTCTTGCCACATGCGGAACACAGTCATGACCTCTTCCCGGAAGACAATCAGCACGAAGGCCGCGTACACCGGCAGAGTGATCAGTATTTCGCTGAAGAACGTAACCAGCGAATGAGGATGCAAATACCTGTCAGCGAGTGCTGAGACGATTGCGAAAGGTATGGCGCATAAGGTGACCTTTGCCCAGCCCTCCCAGAGAAACGTTCGAATGGGTATATCCAATGTTTTCGAGATGTATCTCGGCCAGAAGAGTGTGCACACCAGAGCATTCGATATCGACGTTCCCCAGGCCACGCCGTAGATGCCGACTGTTTTTACCATGATGAGGCTAAGCCCAAGGTTTATGGCGGCCTCGATAACCGCCCATTTTGCAGCTGGCTTGTGTTTTCCGATGGCCATCATCACGGCTCCGCAGGTAGCGGTCGCGACGCTGAAGTATTGGGCGATCATCAGGATTTGCAGAACATTTCCTGAGATCTCGCTATATTGAGGTCCCATCCAAAGGCCGATGAATGTCTTGCCACGAAGAACCAGTGACAGATTGATAGGCAATGCCAAAGCCAGCGTCGCCTGCGTCCCACGTATCAGCAGTTTTCGCAACTCTTCAGACTTGCCAGAGGCCTCCAGGTTGCTGGCCAAGGGGGTGAACGTCGTTGACAGCGCCGACACGACCTGGCCGGAATACGACGTGAGACTTCCGCCGATGGAATAGAAAGCAACGAGCCCCACAGACAAGAACGCGCCAACGACCAGGTTGTCAGTATTGATAATGATCTGGACGGCGATAATCCAGACGAATGTGATAAAGCTGTAGGACCAGATCATCTTCAACGTTTCGATCTTTGGCTTAGCCAATCTGACCCTGCAGGCTGGAAACAGCTTGAGAGCAATTGCCACCGTGGTCAATCCAGCAAATGTCACGACTGCCAGTTCCCAGTAGGCGAGTGCCACCAGACCACGTCCGCTGCGAAGAATCAGGATCACACCGCCCGCTCTGGCCAGTGTCTGCACCATCGTCACTGTGCTGAGCAAGTCGAATCTATGGATTGCAGCAAGCACCGCACCAAAGACGCCGGAAACCAGCGTGACGGCAACTCCCAACGCGCACAGCAACACGGTAATCTGCGCAGCTCGTTGCAGGTCCGGGGGAACCTTGAACAGATGTGGGAATGCGAGAGCCAATGCAACGCTGAGAACCGCAACTCCAGCGGCAAGCAGCGAACGAATCCACAAGGTAGCGCCGACGACCTGCGTTGCTTCGGCGAGATTATTTTGCGCCTGTGCTTTGGATACGAACCGGACGACAGCGCTTCGAAGCCCGAGATCCAGAAGATTCAAATAGGACACAGTAGAGACCGCAAGGATCCAAATGCCGTACGCGGTGGTTCCAAGATGTCGTATGACAAAAGGCGCCAGAAAGAACGGAACGACCATGCCCACGGCCATGGCGATCCAGTTCATCAACACGTTGAATGCAAATCGTTTCTTGCTCGCCATTAGCGTCCCGGTGCGCAAATTACACGATACTACAGCGTCATCACCTCAATTTTCAGGCATCCCAGGCAACCGTTATCTCCTTTGTGACTACCACTTTGGTACTAAGAACAGGGCCTTCTCTGTTACGCAGCATGAGATATCATCAAGAAACGCGGAGTCCTTGGTTGAACTCGCGCAACTTGCATCTGCGCATGACAGCAGTCCACAGGACGGACTTGTGACCACGGCAACACTCGCCAACAATGTGAACTCGTCAAACTGGAGCGCAGCATGAAGTTGCTCTTCTGGCTTTGTTTTGCCATCGCGGGATACGCTTATTTTGGCTATGCCGCCTGGCTTTGGCTGTTCGTTCGCCTGCAAAGACGGCCCATTCTCAAGAGACCGATTGTCACCACCGTCTCTATCATCATCGCTGCGCGGAATGAGGAAGCGAATCTCCCTGCCAAACTAAAAAATCTTCGAGGCCTGGACTATCCCAAAGACCGACTTCAAATCGTCATTGCTTCTGATGGATCGACAGATCAAACCGTCAGCATATTGCGCGAACACCATTCGGAGATTGTCTCCGTGATTCTTGACGAGCCGAATGGAAAGGCGCGCGCGCTGAACGAAGCAGTGAAGTTCGCCACAGGAGAGATCCTGGTTTTGCTGGACGCGCGACAGTTTGTCGAACCCGATGCTGTATCCGAGCTTGTCTCCTGTTTTGCAGACCCTGACGTCGGTGCAGTAAGCGGAGAGCTGTTGCTTGAGACAACCTCAAACATCCCCTCTTCCGATGGTCTTGGGATCTATTGGAAGATCGAGAAGGCTGTCCGCAAGCTTGAGTCCGCGTCCGGTTCAGTCGTGGGGGTGACTGGAGCGATCTATGCAATTCGACGGGAACTCTATACTGAAGTTCCTGTCGGCACGGTTCTGGATGATGTCTTCGTTCCGATGAATGTAGCCCGGATGGGAAAGAGAGTCGTTTTTGAACCTTCCGCGATTGCACGAGACCGGCTCTTCAGCGAGAAAGGAAAGGAGTTTTCGCGTAAGGTCCGCACCTTGACCGGCAACTACCAATTGTTGCGACTGGCGCCATGGCTGCTTTCACCGTCGAATCCACTGCTCTTTCGCTTCGTTAGCCACAAAATCCTGCGTCTTCTCGTCCCGCTGTTGCTGCTCCTGATGCTGATGGCGTCCGCACTGGCGGGGGGGCCTTTCTTCCGAGCGATCTTCTGGTTGCAGGTGCTATTCTACGTTTCGGCCGTCTTTGGAACGTTGATTCCAGCCGTCAAACAGTTCAAGCCGGTCGGGATCGCCAGCACGTTCGTGATGCTCAACGCGGCAGCGGCGCTTGCGTTTTACAATTTTGTCGCGGGACGAAAAAGGATATGGCTCTAAGATTTTTCAGCCTGAACCAACCTGCTTCAATCGGTTGCAGAACGCCATGGAGATAGCATCTTGGGACTAGGACTTGGACTCGTACATTATGTTCCTCCGATCGCCTACGCGGGGTTCTGGATCATGTGTCTCCTGTCATTGACGGGGCGGCCTCTTCTTGGTCTCTACTACTTAATTCCATTCATCCCATACCGCACGATGCGGGATCACTTCCTCGATTATCCGCTCGGCGGAAATGTGCTGACCATCCTTGTCATTGCCGTAATTATCGGGGCACTGATAAAAGGGAAACGCCCACCCAGGACAAAACTCTACGCAATCTGGTTCGTCTTCGGAGTCTATCTCTATCTCTCGATGTGGTTCGGTACCGCGCTTGGAAATGCTCCCCCGCCGCTCTGGTTGTCGGACCTGAACTTCGTGACATGGAAAGACTACATGCTCATTCCGCTGACGTTTCTTGCGGCGGGTTTGGTGATCGAAGACCGGAAAGCTGTGAGGACGGTGATCCTGATCACGGGCATTTCCTTGTTGTTTATTGACAGAAGCTGCTTGCTCGAGAGCCTGTCAAGAAGCTGGACGAACTTTGATGAAGACAAGCGCAGCGGTGGTCCACTGGGATTCGGTTCCAATCAAACCGCGGCATATCTTGCCCAGTTCGCCATGTTTTTCTGGGGCTTTGCACACTTTCTCAAGAGAAAGAAAGCTAAGCTACTCTGCTATGCGTTAGTCGCGGCAACGATTTTCGCGATCCTCTACACGTTCTCTCGTGGGGCGTACCTTGCAGTGCTCGTGAGCGCTTTCATCCTTGGAGCGTTGAAGGATCGAAAACTCCTGCTAGTCGGCGTAGTTTTTCTGATGACATGGGAACTCGTCGTGCCGAACGCTGTTCGTCAACGCGTGAATATGACGCAGACCGCCAGCGGACAACTGGAAGCATCTGCCAGGGAACGGGTCAGGTTGTGGGAGGATGCAGAGGCATCGATCCTGAGCGACCCGATCTTCGGAACCGGCTTCGCGACCTATCAATTGACGTACCACATCGACAATTTGAGAGATACGCATAATTGGTACATCAAGGTCATGGTTGAAACCGGCATTATCGGATTAGCGATGATCGCTTTCATGATTCAGCAGATGCTCGCGTTGGCTTATCGACTGTTCAAAAAAGCGGAGGATCCACTCTATCGAGGCCTTGGACTTGGCCTCTTCCTCGCAACCTGCTCCTGCATTATCGCGAACTTCTTCGGCGACCGATGGACGTATTTCGAAATCACAGGCCCCCTATGGGTGCTCGTTGGAGCCGCGGTTTGTGCGAGTCATATGCCTGGGTTCAAGCCAGCGACGGAACAGACCGTGGATGATTCAACTACGGCCATAAACCCGTATCTGGTCTATCGATAGACAACCGTGCTTTCGTCGCATGTTGTGAATCCGGCCCTCACTTCTGCCCTTATTGAAAGTTCGTACATGAGTATGATCACAGCTTTATCGCTGAATGGATCGAACGTGGAAGGCCCGAAGAATGCCACACTGCCTCACGTGCTGCTCGTGCTGGATCAGTTTCCGAAGACACTTGGCGGCGGAGAGCGTATCGTGATGAAGCTTGCTGCCCTTCTGCCGCAATACGGATATCGCGCGTCTATCCTGACCTTTTCCGCTCACCCCGAGAGTGCTGGTCTCCAATCACCGCCATGCCCGATTTATCTTCTGCCTTTGCAGCGTACGTACGATTTCTCAGCACTGCGGGCCGCTCTGGAACTGAGACGATTTCTCAGACAACAGCAAATCCAGATTGTTCAGACATTCTTTGAGAGCTCCGATCTGTGGGCAGGATTTGTAACAAAGACGATGTCCGATGCCAAGCTTATCTGGAGCCGCAGAGATATGGGAATTTTGCGGGGTAGCAAACATCATGTTGCCTATCGACTCATGTCCCGTATTCCCGACAGGGTTTTCGCTGTCTCGGAAGAGGTCCGCCAACATTGCGTCGTGGTGGATCGGATCAAGTCTTCGCGTGTAGAGACGATCTACAACGGCATCGATATTGCCGACTGGGACCCAGTATCTAAACCCGCTAAACCGCCGGGCAGGTTCGTGGTAACGACGGTCGGCAATATCCGCAGGGTGAAAGGGCACGACATCTTTATCAAGGCTGCCGCATCTGTTGCGGCACAGTTTCCCCAGATCTCTTTCAATATCGCAGGCGACGTACTGGAGCCTGATTATTTTGCGGAACTGCAGACCCTCATCCGCGAGCTGAACCTTTCCGACCGGTTCCATTTTGTCGGCGGCGTGGCCAACCTCCGCGAACATCTTTCCACTGCGGATATCTTCGTCCTTCCCTCGCGCAGTGAGGGTTTCTCGAATGCGATTGTCGAAGCTATGGGTGCATCTCTTCCCGTTGTTGCAACCGATGTCGGTGGAAATACGGAAGCCGTCAAGGATGGCGTCAACGGTCTTATCGTTCCCTCTGAAGACCATGCGGCTTTGGCTGGGGCGATCATCCGGCTGCTCTCTGATCCGTCAAAGGCGCGGGCGATGGGGGCCGCAGGAAAAAAGCTGGCTTCAGAACGGTTCACGACCGACGCCATGATGCATCAGATCACGCTTACCTACGCGAGCCTGCTGGCCGAAAGCACGCCCCGCGCCGATGAGACGGTAAAGGCGGGCGACTCCGCGTAAGGAAGGAACAAGCACTGACCAGGCCTGTCTACGTAAGGAGCGCGAGCTCCTTGTCAGCGTCCTTGGCAGTCTGGGTGTTGGGTGCCAGCGCTGCAGCCTTCTTCAGATGAGTAACGGCATCGGTGCTGTTAGAGAGCTTGGCGTAGGTCATACCCAGGTGATAATGGATGGCAGCATCGTTTGGGGCTTGTTTGATGGCATCCTCCAGCAACTCGCGCGCCGAGCTGTAGTTTCCCTTCTGGTAGTAGATCCAGGCCAGCGTGTCGGCGCTGCTTGGCGAGTTGGGCATGGCGCGGCGGGCAATCTGGGCCAGAGAGAGGGCAACGTCGAGATTCTGGCCGGTCTCGACCATCAGGAAGGCCAGGTTGTTGGCCGCCACCGGTGATTCCGGCTGGATAGCGAGAGCCTTTTTGTAGCTGTCCATAGCTCCGGTGCGGTCACCCTGAGAATCCTGCAGAGAGCCGAGGAGCGTGAGAGCCCTTACGTCGGTGGGATGGTCTTTGGTCCACTGTTGCCACTTGGCCACAGCTTTGGCGGGATCGCCGCCGCTGACTTCGGCCCGGGTATAGGCAATGACTGCGGCGCTATCGGATGGGTTGAGCTGCATTGCCTTTTCCGCGGAGGCAAGCCCACTCTTGGGATCTCCAGTGGCCGTCTGGAGATCGGCGAGCAGGTCGTACATATCGGAATTTTGCGGAGACTTGACGATCTGTTCCTGAACGCGGCTGATGGCCTTGGCAGGCTGCTTTTCATACACAAGGATGGACGCGAGGACGCGCAGCGCCCGGGAGGAGTTGGGATTGACCTCGAGGGTTTGTTCGAGAAGCGTTTTGGCTTCGGGAAGCTTCTGCTGGAGTAAGCGCAGCTGCGCCAGTTCGAGGTAAGCAGCGGGGCTCTTCGGGTCGAGCTTGATGGCCTGACGGAAGTCCGCATCTGCCTTATCAAAAGCTTTCTTATTGCCTTCGGCCATACCGCGCCAGATGTATGCGTTCGCGAACTGCGGATTGGTCGCGATGGCGGACTCGGCTATCTGCTCGAGGCCGTTGAAATCATGAGTATCGACGGCGATTTCGGCAAGGCCGGACTGCGCTTCCAGGCTTCTGGGATTGAGCTTGACCGCATCGCGGAAGCTCTGCTGGGCAACCGTCATGTCACCCTTGGCACGTGCGGCGCGGCCGAGCCAGATCTTGACAACGAGGCTGTCAGGATTAGCTTTGGCAGCCTTCTGGAGCGCGCTGAACGCTTCGGTGGTCTTGCCATCGTTGAGCAGGATCATGCCATTGAGAACCGCAACTTCAGGAACGTTGGGGTCGGTCTTGGCGAGTTCAGCGCCGACGGTCCGGGCCTTCGGAAGATCCTTGTTCAAAATCAACAGGCGTAGATAGGCGACCTTGAGAGGTGTGCTCTTCGGATGCTTGCTAATGAGATCGGCATAGGCGGCTGCTCCGGGGCCGAGCTGATTGGTGCGGATGTAATACGTAGCGAGCATGCCGGCAGCGCTCTCAGAATCGGACAGCTCCTCTGCTGTCTGACGAAGCGATGCCTCTGCCTTGACGTTGTCGTTTTGACGAAGGTAGAGGTCGGCAAGGCTGGCACGCGCCATAACGTTCTTCGGGTCGCCTGCGATGGCGGCCTTCGTCTCAGCTTCGGCGCCCTGGATGTCCCCCTTCTTCTGCAGCAGCGAGGCCAGCACGAGATGCGCGGTCACATTTTTGCTGTCGAGCGATACAGCCTTGCGGAGCTGGTCTTCGCCGGCGGCTGAGGTTGTAGGATCGGTGCTCTGGAGAAAGCCGAGAGAGGCGTGAAAGCTGGCGCGGTTGGGATCGATGGCCAGCGCTTGCTGGATTTGCGTCAGGGCTTCGGCACGATCTCCATTGGCGACGGCAATGCTGGAGAGCAGGGCGTGGGCATCGGCGTTGTTCGGGTCAATAGCAAGGACGGCCTCGGCCTGTTCGGTCGCCTTGGCAGGCTGTTTACCTGCGACAAGAATATTGCCAAGGTCTATCCGTGCCGGGAGGTTCGAAGGCTGAAGATCGACCGTGCGCATCAACTCAGCGTAGGCGGGCATCATCGATCCTTGCTTGATGAGGACTTTGGAGAGCTGATAGTGGGCCTCGGCGAAGTTATGGTCGACTTTAAGGGCGTTGGTAAACTGGATCCTTGCCTCTGTGAGCTTGCCCTGGTCGGCGTAGCGTTTGCCGCTGTCGAGGTACCGCTGTTTTTGCTTATTGGGATCGCGATGACAACCCACGGTCAGACCGAGTGCAAGCGATACAGTCAAAACTGCAGAGACTCGACGTGTGGTCGAGGCTAGTGAAATTCTCATTTCCCGATTCCCTCAAATATATTTCCGACGAACCCTTGCTCTTCGTCCCTGTAATTTTATTGCTTTATTGCTGTCGCCGTACTGACACAACTTATGTAGACCTTCTGGCCCGGTAATCCTAGTTCGGAACGAACCGCGGAAGATTCGGGGCCATCATCTGCGTAAAGTGAAGGGCGCGAGCCCTTGCGGTTTCCAAAGATTCCGATGGAAGGATCTGCGTGATGACCCGGACCAAAGCGCCGTCGGTCCTGTTCATGCGTATGGCATCGGCAACCATATATCCCTTGGCGACGTACTCGTTGGGGATACTCCGGCCGTGCGCCTGATACCAGTAGATGACAAACTGTTTGACGTCGCCGTTCCCGATGACATACTCGCCTACTTTGTAGCTTTTGCCGTTGATGTCCTGGATCTCTGTATATTTCTGCGAGTCGAAGGTCCAGCCGGCACCCGGAAGGCAGTTCTGCGGGGAGTGCATCGTCTGGCCCGTCCGTTGGCTGGCGAAGTAGCCGATAAAGAGGCTGACGGGGGGTTCTGCGGCTGATCCGACCTGGGATTCGAACGAGTAGACGCGATTGAGAAAGTCACCCTTGCCCAACACTTCCAGAGTGTCGTCGGTGAGGGGGAAATCCCGCGCGGTCCAGGGGCCAAAATTCTGAGGCATCTGGCTGAGGGGCTCGCTGGCCGGTACCTGGTCGACGTCTCCGCGACTCTGCAGAACAAAGATGGTGGAGGTTAGCAAGAGGATGACGATCCAGAAGCGGGGCGATTTCATGAGGTTTTCGCCTTTACGGGGGAGATGAACCGCATGGCGCGGTGGACGAGGTAGAGACAGGCGAGCGAGACGACAAACATGACCCAGCCGGAGAACTCGTGGAAGAAGCCGAGGGCTTTCTGCGGATCCCAGTACTGAACGCAAAGGCCTGTACCGACGATGCGGGCGACGTTGGCCGTTACCGCGATCGGAATGCTTGCCAGGGCAAGAATGACGCGGCGTTTGGTGGTGCGCTCCAGGAAGTAGCCGTAAAAGACGGATAGGGTGAACAAGCTCATCAGGGAGCGGATTCCGCTGCAAGCCTCGGCCACCTCCAGTTTCATGACCGGCAGTTCGATGACGTTGCCTTCGTGGAGCGTAGGGACGCCAAGCAACGGCAGAATGTCACTGGCGATTCTTGAAGCCAGAAGCTGCAGCGGGAAGGTGATCCGGTTGAACAGGATGGCGGGAAAGGGAATCGCAAGGACGAGAACCATAAGTGGGAAGCTAAGCTCGCGCACCATGGCCCAACCGAAGAACGTCGCTATCAGGCCTGTCATCAAGAAAATAAAGGACATGCGCGCCGTAAACAGCTCGACACCGTAGACGCCAAGAATCAAAACCCCGATCGAAAATAGGATCAGAACGATGCCTGACCACGTCTGTTTGATGGGGATGGTCCGGAGAACCTTTCTTTTGTCCCAGATAAGGAACGCCGCGAAGAATGGAACAAGGAAACCATGCGAATAATCGGGAATGGTGTACCAGTCGTAGACCAGCTTCAACGCTACCCGATAGTAGAGAACCACTAACAGAAGGGCGATGGTGGCGTAGGGTAGCCAATCGAGTCGGGACGAAGTTGTGGATCGGTTGACCTGCGGTAGATCGATTGCCGCTTCCTTCGCTACGTCGGGGGTATAGGGCATAGGGTCAGGTGTCCCAGTGGTTCGTATGACGTTATACTTCACGTACAACGCGGTAAGCAATCAGGGTACCTCTTTTTGGGAGGCTCGATTTTCCCTTATTTAAGGCCCGTCGCTACTAAAGTGGTAGACGACGTGCGTCGCAAAGGGAAAAGAATTTCACACATGCGCTGGTAGTCTGCATATTTGGGAGTATCACGAGAGGCACACCCATATGATTTCAAACGGGAGGCGAACTTTTCGTAGTTTTCGTCCCGATAATTGGGAATATGCGACTTTTGGCAATCGCCTTGCAGGGAGTCTGTATGCTTGCTGATACTAAACTCACAGCTGCTCGTCGTGAAGTCAATGACTTTTCGTCGGAAATGGTTCGCTTGCCCCTGAAAGATTCGCGACGAAGTGGTTTCGGCTGGAAAAGAATGCATCAGAATTGGAGGAGTTTTATCTCGAGCTTAAGGCAAATTAAGATGGAAATTATTCAAATGAAGCGGTTTCGTTCCACAATGGCCATTCTCCTGCTCGCGATGCCGGTCGCAGGCATGGGCCAGGCAGCACAGAAGACACCACAGCAGGCAGTTCCGCCGCCTGCTTCGGCCCCAGCAAGAGCGACGTCACCCGCAACGACGGCTGGCCCCGCTCCCGCGACCTCGGCCCCGGCAACCTCCACACCCGCAACCTCTGCGACCTATGCAGGACCCATGGATGCGTCGCGGTACATCATTGGACCGGAGGACTCGTTGCAGGTGACGGTCTGGAAAGAGCCGACCCTTTCGGGCAACTTTCCGGTTCGGCCTGACGGAATGATCTCGCTCGTTCTGGTAGGAGATCTGCCGGCGGCGGGGTTAACTCCGATGGCGCTCTCAAACGACATTACGCAGCGGCTGAAGAAGTACATTCAGGATCCCGTGGTTACCGTCGCGGTACTCGGCGTTAATAGCCAGAGAATCTTTCTGGTTGGCGAGGTAGGCAAAGTCGGACCGGTCATGTTGACTCCGGGAATGACGCCGTTGCAGGCGATTGTCAGCGCGGGCGGACTATCTCAGTTTGCAAATTCGAAACGCATCTATATTTTGCGAACGGTAGGCGGTAAACAGCAGAAATTGCCTTTCAACTATAAAGCGGCTTTGAAAGGCGAGAACTCAGGGATCACTCTTCAACCCGGGGATACGATCGTCGTCCCATGAGAAAAGTCATGAAAATTCGGATAACGATATCTGCCCTTCTTTTGACGGCAAGTTCGATCTCGCACGGCCAGGCAGTGCCTACGAGTAGTCCGTCGATGGCTCCAAGCAACTCACTGTTGAATCTCTCCCCTCTTGACGGTGTCCTGCACTACGCTTTAAGCGCATCAGAGGTCGTTCAATACGGCTATTACGGAGCAGGCGATGTGACTCATTCGTCCGTTCTATCGGGCGACGTCGCATACACGGCGAAGAGCACCGCGTACCCGTTCAATATGGTTTTTGCCGGGGGTGTCTCCATTGGCAATCAAGGGGGACAAGGCACAACAACCTTCTGGAACGTCGCTGCTTCGCAGGGCTACGTGACCCGAAAGTGGGTCTTTAACATCTCTGACGCCTTCAGCTTTTTACCCCAATCGCCAACGACCGGTCTGTCCGGGATTCCTGGTGTCGGTGACCTTGGTGCGATACCCGTGCAAGGACCCGTGGAAGGGCCGGCAGGGGGAGTCTTGTCCTTTGCTGGAAATCGGATAGGCAACTCTTTGGGTGGCAGCGCGGAGAGACAACTCGATCATGCTACGTCGATCAGCGGCGCAGGCTCCTGGTCCGTTCTTAACTTTCTGGGCGACTCGGTCAACGAATTGAACAACACTGAGGTCTCTGCCACGGTGGCGCTTAACCGACGATTAGACCAGCGAAGCTCTGCAAGCTTGAGCGCCGTGTACTCCACATTCACCTACAGCGGGCCAGGAGCCAGTTTTCTAACGCCGGATATTGAGACGCGCGGCATCAATTTGTCCTATCAGCGCCTCTTGAGCAGAACGCTTAGCGCGAGCGTCTCTGCAGGTCCGCAATGGGTGAACAGTTCCAATGATCTCCTGATTCCGCCGGCGCTCAATGTTGCCGCTAGCGCGAGTTTGTCGTATTCCCGCAGATCGACTAACGCATCGGTGTACTACTCGCGTGGAGTCAACGGCGGTTCTGGAGTCCTGCCGGGCGCGATATCTGACAGCATTGGTGCTGGGGTTGGCCATTCCTTTGGCCGCGATTGGGTGGCGTCTATCAGCGCTGCGTACTCGCATACCGCAGGGCTGACACAATTGGCGGGGATTCCTGGCGCGCCCTCAAAAGAGATCTATGACACCGTTTTTGGTGGCATTCAGGTGACGCGACGGATCAGCACGCGTTTCTCCGGCTATCTTAGTTACGGCGCCCAGAACCAATCGAGCAACTTTTTTCTTCCTGGACAAAACGCACTCAATGGTACCTCCCAAACGTTTGGGATCGGGATAACTTTCAGTCCGCGTTCAACCCGTCTGGGACAATTTTAAGGAGTCACCATGCTTGGTCATCGTGCATTGACGCTGCAGGACTACACTACGATTCTGAAACGAAGGTGGTGGATCATTGCTATTCCGGCGATTATCTTTCCCATCGTTGGATTTGGCATTACCTTCCTGGTGCAGCCTGAGTATATTTCGCAGACCCTTGTTCTGGTGGAGCAGCAGAAGGTACCTGAGTCGTATGTCAAGGCTGTCGTAACCGAAGACCTGAGCGGTCGGCTTGCATCGATGCGCGAACAGATTTTGAGCCGTTCCAGGCTTCAACCGATCATCGAGCGCTTCAATCTGTTTGCGAACTCCAAATTGTCGATGGACGATCGTATCGACATGACGCGAAAAAATATCGGGATCACCCCGATCCAGTCGGAGATCGCTCGAACCAATGGATTGCCGGGATTCTTCATCTCCTTCAAGGCGAACGATCCACGCACAGCCCAGTTGGTATGTGGAGAAATTCAGTCTCTCTTTGTGAGTGAGAATCTGAGTGACCGGGCTGCGTCCGCAGCAGGAACCACAGACTTTCTCAAGGGGCAGCTTGCCGATGCCAAGGCTAAGCTGGATGAACAGGATGCGAAGCTGGCCAAATTCCAGCAGACCTACGTTGGCAAACTGCCGGGCGCAGAGGCTTCGAACATCAACATGCTGACGACGCTGAACACGCAGTTGGAGGCAGCGACGCAGGCGTTGGCCCGTCTGGAGCAGAACAAGAGCTATGTTGAGTCGATGGCTGCGTTGCAACAGCAGAATCAGGCTTCGCAACTGAGCGAACATGGCGGCAGCACTCCACAGGCTCAACAAGCCGAGCTGCAGCAGCTGCTGTCCCAGGAAGCCGATCTGACGTCCCGGTATACGGATGACTATCCGGATGTGGTCAGCGTGCGGAGAAAGATAAAGGAGCTGCGGGATCAGATAGCCAAGACGCCACCCCCGGCACCTGCTACGACGGCAGCGGCCGCGACCCCCAAGCTGGCCGATTCGATCGGAACGCTCCAGCTTCGCGCGCAGCTTCGCGCTATGGACCAGGAGATTGCGATGAAGAAGCGCGACCAGGCGTCGATTCAGTCGCAGCTGCGCCTCTACCAGGATCGCGTCTCATCCAGTCCCCAGGTTGAGGAGGAGTACAAGAGCATTACGAGAGACAATCAGACGGCTCAGGCGTTCTATGATGATCTGCTAAATAAGATACAAACAGCCACGATGGCAGCAAACCTCGAAAAACGCCAACAAGGCGAACAGTTTCGCGTGATGGACGAGCCGAATCTTCCCGAATCACCGTCCGCTCCAAAGCGCCCGGTGTTCGTGGCAGGAGGCCTCGCAGCGGGTTTGGGACTGGGTCTGATGATCGTGGCTCTGCTCGAGTATCTGGACACTGCGCTACGAAGCGAACGCGATATCTGGGCATTCACCAAGCTACCGACGCTCGGAGTTATTGGCTTCAATGGCGACCCAGAGCCGGTGAAGTCGAAGCGGAGATGGTTCGGGCGTCGAAGTCCAGATCTAACAGCGGGCACCAAGCCGCTGATGAACGCGGGTGGCTAAGATGTATAAAAGTTTTTTCAAATTGCAGAGCAGCCCGTTTGGAACCAGTCCCGATCCCCGGTTCCTCTATATGATGCCTCACACGCGTGAGGCACTTGCCTGCCTTGAGTATGGAATCTCGGCCCGGAAGGGCTTCACAGTGCTTACGGGCGAGGTGGGAACCGGGAAGACGACATTGCTGCGGCGGGCGTTGAGCTCGTTCAGCAATCGCCGGGTGTCGACGGCTTTTGTCTTCAATCCACGCCTGGATGTACTGGACTTTTTGGAGTTTGTGCTGACAGACTTCGGAATTGTGCCAGGAACACGAACAAAATCGGGAATGTTGTTGCAGTTGAATCGCTGGTTGATCGAGCGGTTCCGCATGGAAGAGACGTGCGTCGTGGTGGTCGACGAGGCCCAGAATCTCTCCTGGGAACTGCTGGAAGAGATTCGGCTGCTAACCAATCTCGAGACTTCGTCGGAAAAGTTGTTGCAGATTGTTCTTTCGGGACAGCCTGAACTGGAAGAAAAACTTCGCCACCCGAGTGTGCGGCAGTTGCGGCAACGGGTTTCGTTGTGGTGCAGGACACAGGCTTTGACTGAGAGTCAGACCCATGCCTACGTTACTGAGCGCTTGCGTATTGCCGGAGCGAGTTGGCAGCTCTTCTCTCTCGAGTCGCTGGACTTGATCCACCGCTGCAGCCGGGGGATTCCACGCCTCATCAATCTGCTGTGCGAGCACGCACTCATCCTGGCCTACGTGGAACAGGTCCAGCAGGTCACAGCAGCAATGGTGGAAAGCGTTGCGGCTGAGCTCGAGTTGGAGACGCAGCCATTCATGATCTCTTCGACCGCGCTAGGTAACGGAGCGTCCTCGTCACCGCGGTCCGCACCAGAAGACAATTTTATGGCAGGTTTTAGCAGGGAACCAGGAAGGCATGAACGATGAGCCGAATTTACGAAGCACTCCAGAAGGCAGAATTTGAGCGGAAGTCAGAGCGGCGCGAACCAGTGTTGCCGGCAACGGACGAGCTGGTCAGCGCAGCGTCGACGACAGTAGCCGAACCGGAAGATGCAGCGTTCCCTACGCATCGTTTTATCGATGCGCCAATTGTTACCGAGCCTTATCCGCAGCCGCCCATGCGAACGATGAATGGGGACTCGCTGGACCTGAGCAAGATTCCCGCGCGAGCCTGGGCGCTCTCTCTGGCGCAACTACCCGCATTGCTCGACCGGGGGCCTGCGGTGGAGCAGTTTCGCAGCCTGCGTTCCCGGATCTTTGAGCTTCGCGACATCAGTCCGCTGAAGACAATCCTCGTGAGCAGTGGCGTACCGCAGGAGGGCAAAAGCTTTATTTCGACGAATCTGGCCCTCAGCCTGGCGCGCCACAAGAACAGCAAGGTGCTCTTGATCGACGGCGACATGCGGCGATACACGCTGCACCAGATTCTCGGGTGCGAGTCGCATCCAGGATTGGCCGATTATCTTGCGGGCAAGGCAAATATCATGGATGTCATGCAACGGCCGGAAACATCCTCGGGGCCAACCGCCGGAGTCACGCCCATACTGCCCAACCTGACCTTTATTGCCGGCGGAAATGGCGGAGACAAAGCCGCCGATCTTTCGGGGAGCCCACGTTTCGGTGAATTGATCCGCCAGGTGGCACCGCACTTCGATTGGATCATTGTGGATTCTTCACCGGTGCTGCCGGTCTCTGATGCGGTTAATCTTGCCCGATCCTGCGATGGCGTTCTCTTGGTGGCGCGTGGCGGAGTGACAAAATTCCCCATCGCGCAACGTGCGCAAAGTGAGCTAAAGGCCTCGAATATTCTGGGCTTTGTGCTCAACGCCGTGCAGGAGACCCCAGAGGTTGGCGGATACTACGGTTACGACGCCACCGCGCAGTACTAGGGAGCGATTGAAACGATGATCCGGCTGTTTAACGTGTACTACCCCACCCGTACCATCGTTCTCCTGCTATGCGAAGCGCTGATTGTCAGCGGTTGCTTCCTGCTGGCGACGGCGTTGCTGCTGGGGCCGGATACCTATCTCGTCCTGAACTATGAGTATGGTGGCCTGAAGATCCTTGGGCTGACGATTCTGACGCTGCTCTGTTCGTATTATTTCGATCTCTATGAGCCCCAGCGCATCTCAGCGCGCTGGGAGATTTACTTTCGCCTGTTACTTGTTCTCGGGTTTCTCTCTTTTCTGCTCTCGGCGATCATTTATGAGTTTCCCGACGTCGATATCGCCCACTACGTTTTGTTACTGGGGCTCGTATTTCTTACCGTGGCGCTGGTGGCGTGGCGCAGTGCCTACGAATGGATCATTGGAAGAGAGATCTTCCGGGAACGGGTCTATATCCTGGGCGCTGGAGAACGAGCTCAGGCCATCGTGCACCTTCTCCAGACGCGCAAGGATGCAGGGATGCATGTTGTCGGCTGGGATGGTGTGCTGGCCGGCAAGAACGAGCGCAAAGAGGCGTTCAACGCTGCCTTGGAGGGATTCTCCGGGCCGAAGCCGCGAATCGACCGCGTCATTGTCGCGCTCGAGGATCGTCGGGGTGAGTTCCCTGTTAACGAACTTCTCAAGCTGAGATTTAATGGCGTGGTGATTGAAGAAGCAGGGGATCTGTTGGAGCGGCTGACCGGCAAGCTGTATCTGGATGGATTACGCCCGAGCAACTTTATCTATGGCGAAGGATTTCGCGTGAAACCGTCGCAGCAGATAGCGCGGCGTATTGTGTCGACGTTGACAGCAGCAGTCGGCCTGTTGCTGTTCCTTCCTTTTTTACCCTTTGTGGTGCTTATGGTCCGGCTCTCTTCTCCGGGGCCGATCTTCTTCCGGCAGACTCGAGTTGGTCTTGGCGGAAGGAACTTCAGTGTTTATAAGTTTCGGACGATGCGAACCGATGCTGAAGTCGCTGGAGCCAAATGGGCAACGAAGGACGATCCCCGTGTCACTAATGTCGGCAGATTCATGCGGAAGACGAGGCTGGACGAGGTTCCCCAATTGTGGAATGTGCTGCGCGGCGATATGGGCTTTGTCGGTCCGCGTCCGGAACGGCCTGAGTTTGTGCCGTGGCTCTCCGAGCAGATTCCATACTTCAATCTGCGTCATATGATTCGTCCGGGACTGACCGGATGGGCGCAGGTGCGTTATGGCTATGGAGCGACGCTGGCCGAGGCGCGCGAAAAATTGGAGTTTGATCTGTACTACATCAAACACATGACCCTGGGGCTTGATCTGCTGATCATGTTCGAAACCGTGAAGACAATTATCCGGCGGCAGGGCGCTCAGTAAGATCTTGTGGGTTGGGTTTGCTGCCCTGGTCCTTGTATTAGCGAGCCGGATCTCACGTCCATTTCGCGTGATAGGACGTGGAAGTATAGAGAAATACTCGCGGTTTATTTCACGAAAAACCCGCTGGCGAAGATCTTCTGGATCAGAATATCAATAGATACGAGTGCGCGACGAGAGAGCTGGCTTTAGCGTCCGCTCCTCTTTTTTGACCAGATGAGGAATGCGAAGAGGCCGGGGCGGAACCTCAGGCATACCGACCTCGCTTAGCTTATAAAGTAGTGACCGATAGCTTATCTGAAGCCACTTTGCCGTCTTCTGCCGGTTCCAGCTGTTTTCCTGGAGCACCTTCAGGATGATCTGGCGTTCGAGATCCTGGGTTGCCTTTTTGGTTATGTTCTTAAGGGAGACCGGCTCGCTGAGGTCGATCTCCGTGACGATGCCTCGGGGGGTCTCGGGCATGAGTTCCGCGACGAGGGCCTCCTCGCTGCCGATCAGTACGTAGCTGCGGATAAGGTTCTCAAGTTGGCGAATATTTCCCGGCCAGTGGTAGTTCTGCATCAGGCGCACGGCGCTCCGGGAGAGTAATTCCGGTGTGTTATGGAAAACTTTTGCGTAGTGATCGATGAAATAGTCAATGAGAACCGGCAGGTCGGCGATCCGTTGGCGCAAAGGCGGTAGGTTAATGGTCACGGCGTTGATACGGAAAAGGAAGTCCAGCCGGAAGGTTCCGTCCTCGACCTGGTTGCGAAGATCGCTGTTCGAGGCCGAGACCAGTCTCGTGGCGATCGTGCGCGGCTCATGGCCGCCGACTCGGACGAAAGTCCCGTCCTGCAACACTTGCAGCAGCTTCGATTGAACGGCCAGATCGAGGCTGCCAACCTCATCCAGAAAGAGCGTACCGTTGTGGGATTGCTCGACTCGGCCTAATTTGGTCGACATCGCGCCCGTGAAAGCCCCTTTTTCATAGCCAAACAGTTCGGTTTCGAGCAGCGAGTGGGGGATGGCCGGACAGCTTACCTTGACCAGAGAGCCGCGGGCACGCATTGAGAAGGCATGCAGGAGGCGCACACAGATCTCTTTGCCCGTGCCGCTCTCACCTTGGATGAGAACGGGGACATCGGTCTCCGCTACCCGCTCCAGCTTGTTTCGGACGGCCTGCATCGCGGCGGTCTTTCCGAAAATAATGTCCAAGGGCGGAAGGTTGAAAGAGGTGGCGGATTCGGCATTATGGACCAAGGTCATTTTTTCCTATCGGCGTTAGGCAAGAAACCGCAAAGTTTGCAATATGCTTCACACTGCACGTTTAGCACCAATCATTAGATGCTAAAAGAAAAATCGGAGGATATTTTGGGCTGCGGGAAACTATTTTGCACACAGGAAGCCGCCTCGGGATAGCCTATAAATTGCAATTTTGCGTGAAATTACGGGGTGACGGAGCTCTCTACCACCAAAGTAACCTGTCAAAAAAATATTCCTTTTTTTTTGGTTTTAAGATGCCGACAACCATGTAAGCTAGGCCTAATCGAGATGAGGAGTGGAAAACCTTTATCTCTTTTGTCAGCAAAGTTCTTAACATTTTTATGCCAAAGTGACGTTGAACAATCTAAAATTCGCATGGAACGACGTTGTGAAGACTCCCCACTTCGCGACGACTTAGCATTGATGAGCTTTATGAGTTGGTCGGGATTCGAGATGGAGTCGGATTCAGAATCGTCGCCAGGTTGGGCAACAGAATCCAAGCCGGCGAAATAGGGGTATTTGTATGTCAGCTGCGCTGTCGTATCCAGTCTCTGCCTTAAAATCGAGCGCCAGGTCACGGGCCCAGATTCTGATCCTGGAGCCCGATCTTGCTGTACTCGACTATCTTCGGTTGACCCTTGGGTCTCAGTACTCCCTTAATCTTTTTTCAGAGGAGCAGGCTCTGCTCGATCGGCTTGAAAAGGCCGAGCACGCCGATCTGCTTCTGCTCGCGCTGCATACTAGCCGCGATCCTCTTCCGCTTCTGACTCACATTCGCTGCACCAAACCGCATCTTCCCGTCATCGTCCTGTCGTGCTCTGCCGAACTGCGGGATCTGGAGATGGTGATCCGGCTTGGTGTTCGCGGTATCGTGATGAAGCCTTTTACCGGTAGCGATGTGGAACAGGCCATTGAAGAGCAGTTGGCCTCCGCTGACAAGAACGTCCCGGCCGCCGATGCTCTGAAAGAGATTCCGCTCAACGAGACGCACTCGTTTGTGCGTTCGAGCAAACGGATGCGCGATCTGGAAGCGCAAGCTGCGTTGGTGGCCCGCGCCGACATACCACTGCTGATTCTCGGCGAGAGCGGGACCGGCAAGGAGATTCTTGCGCTCTATACGCACAAAATGTCCGCCCGCAGCCAGAACATCTTCCTGAAGGTTAATTGCGCAGCGGTGCCCGCCGATCTGCTTGAGAGTGAGTTGTTTGGTTATGAGCAGGGAGCGTTTACCGGCGCAGTGAAGACCAAGCCAGGCAAATTCGAGGTTTGCACCGGCGGAACGATCTTCCTGGACGAGATCGGTGAAATGCCTGCCATTTTGCAGGCCAAGCTGCTGCAGGTATTGCAGGATGGAACATTCTCCCGTCTGGGGAGCCGGTCGCCAATGAAGGTGGATGTTCGCGTGATCGCAGCTACTAACATAAACATGAAAGAGGCGATGGCGAACAAGACCTTCCGCGAGGATTTGTATTACCGCCTGAACGGCTTTACGCTCAGCATTCCGCCGCTGCGGGAGCGTCGCGAGGAGATTCCGGTACTATCGGAGTACTTCATGCGCAAGGGAGCCAAGCGCTACGGCCGGGAGCCGCTTCCGTTCTCAGCGAATCTGCTGAGCGTACTGGATCAGCACTCGTGGCCGGGCAATCTGCGTGAGTTGGAAAATGTTATCAACCGTTACCTGGTGCTTGGAGAAGAGAAGTCGATCGTCGAAGAACTTTCTCCCGCAACTGCGTATCAGGGTGCGGCGGCAACAGCGGCCCAGGAGACGCCAAACGGCGCCGGGCTCAAAGCGATGGTCCGCAATCTGAAGGGTGATGCGGAGTCGACGGCAATTGCACAGGTGTTGGAGGGTGTTGGATGGAACAGGAAGGCCGCGGCAAACGATCTGCAAATCAGCTACAAGGCGCTCCTGTACAAGATCAAGCAATACGACCTGTCGCCGCGGAACCACGCGTCGTAGGGTCTAAGCGCGTCGACAAAGAATCGTCAGATAGTTACCGCGTTGTGATCCGGTATGAGAATCATGCCGTCCGTGGGCTTGCGGAGGCGAGTGAGCTGGGGTCGATCGAACAGTTGCTGCGCAACGATCCCGTGTATCCGCTTGATTCCATTCGACTGAAACTGCTGGATTCCGAGACTGTGGAAGATGTGTCGACGAAGGACGCGAAGGCAGTGTTCTTCGTCAAGACCTTCGATGGGGATCTACGTCACAGAGCGCTGCATTTTCATGAACATGCGCCGATCGTAACCGGCCTGTGGGTGCGGGTGTACTTTTACGACGGCGAGATGATTGAAGGAATCATCAGCAATACCAGGGATTTCGTGCTGGAGACGGGCTTCTTCCTGAGGCCTACGGATCCCAATGGAAACAATCGGCTTGTCTATGTGCTGAAGGCCGGGTTAAAGGATTTCCACGTACTCGGGATGCGGAATTTCTCGAAAAATCCCGCATAATTTTTCAGAAAAAATTCTTTACAGCACGCCTGCGGAAAAGGGCGGATTTGTTGCTGTTTTTGAGGGTGGTTTTGAAAAATGTGCTGTTTCGCGGTGGTATTTTTGTGGTGAAGTTGTGGTGGATTGAGTCGCAAACATGGTGAGTTTTGCGGTCGTTTTCTGGCGCTGAAAAATACGCCAACTTTTCAAATTTATTTTTGTGGGTTCACGCCTCTGCGGAGAGCATTCGCTGAAAGTCAGAAATTGAAATCTCCGTCTATTCGAAATAGCCGGCCTATCGAGTTATAGAAGGCGCCGTAGTTCGGGGAGGCGTAGTACTGCTGGACGTCGCGCGGGTTGAAGTGGTTGAGCACGTTGTACACCGTCAGCCCGGCACGGAACTGAATCCGGTGGCGGTGAAACGTGAAGTCAACGGGGTATTGGATCTTCGTGTCGAAAGCCAAGAATGGTGGCAGACGTCCTGCCTTATTCTCTGCGCCAATGAAGTTCCAGTTTTGATCGAGCCGCGAGAAGGGAAAGCCCGTATGCACGTCGAGTATGGGAACAAAATCAAACTTCCGCGGCAATCCGATTACGGCCCAGAAGAGCCCGCGGTTCGGTGCGTCCGACGCAAGCGGGCCGTATTGATTGGGCCGGATGAGCGGATAAGAAAAGTTGCCGAAGAACTGGTTGTAGTCGTTGAGGTCGCCCTCGGCGCGCGAGTGAACAAAGCTGGCAAACACACTGGAGCGTTCGTTCGGCCGCCAGCGCAGCATCGTAAGAAACTCGCGATAACTCTGCTGCCCCGAGTTAAGCAAAGACAACTGAGCGCTGAGGTCGGCAGGCTGCAACGGATTCACATAAAAGTCCCGAAACACCCGGCGGTCTTCATAGCCGAGGCGAACCATTAGATTGGGCCGCAACTCGCGATCGAACTGCAACGTCCAGCCAAGGCTGTAAGGGACATGCAGCGAACTGGGAGGAATGTGTGTGAACGTCGTTGGGCCACTCGTCACAGCGCTGCCGTCGGCAGCATAGTTGGTGATCGTCTGCGCGGGGAACCGATTGAAGATCGCGACGTTGAGCGGAATCTTGTCGAAGAACACGCCGAAGCCACCACGAAGAGCCGTGCGGCCATCGTGCGTCGGAGCAAAGACAAAACCGATGCGAGGAGCAACGTTGGCGGATTTCGCAGACAGGCTGTCATGGTCGAGACGCAGGCCCAAATCAAGGGTCAGTCGTCGATGAACCTGCCAGCTATCCTGGGCAAACACAGCGAACTCTCCCTTCGCTGTCTGCGAATTCAGTGCGTCGCCATAGCCGATCCTGCTGCTCAGCGTGCCATCTTCACGCAACACTTGTACGGGAAAGTTCCCGACGCTCCCCTCGTACGACGAGCGCGCATAGGAATACCCAAACGTCAGCAGATGCCTGCCGGCGCGCTCCATCGGGCGCAGATGAAGCGTCTGCGACCACTGGTAAAGCTGCGTATCGCGTTGCTGCTGTTCGAAGTAGCTGCCCGAGTTCTGCGCAGGTGCAAGAACCATCTCGCCCGCAAGCGTGGCCGGATAGACTCGCGAATTAAGTTGTTTGGCCGCAAACAAACTCTGAACAAATCCGCCATCTGGCAGGATCCAGCGGTCTGTGCCAGAGACGAAGTACCCACGCTCACGATCATTGGCTGTGACCGGCTGCGGATTGAAGGTGTTGATATTTGCGTAGTCTGTGTTCTGCGGGTCCAGCGCGACGACCGCCGTCAATCGATGGCTGGCAGAAGGTGTCCAGTCAAGCTGCGTGTAGGTATTGACCTTCTCCACGATGCGAACGTTGTTGGGGTCAGGGAGTGAGGGCACCGTAACCGTATCGTAGCCATAACCCATCGATTGAAAGATGTATGCTTTGCCCTTCTTCAGCGGTCCTGCAAAGGTCAGATGCGGCGAAGCACTCTCGACTCCATGAGTGTGTTGATGATTGATCCACCGCAAACGAGGTATCGGATCTTCAAAGAGTGTTTTCCACTCATCGGTGCCGCCGCGAGTGTTGACGTCCACGACGCCGCTCGAAAACCGCCCGTACTCCGGCGAAAACGGATTCGCCAATACCTGCACGGACGCAACCGCGACAGCCGGCAGACTCAGCGCCGCCTGTCCGGTAAAGGGGTCTATCACGCTGGCTGAATTGACCAGAGTATTTGCCTGGTTGGTCCGGCCGCCCTTGATGCGAATCAGCCCGTCAACCCCGCGCACCACGCCGGGCAGCAGAGGCAGCGCATCCTGAAAGTCCTGGTTCAGCTGCACGAGAGACTTCAACGCAGTCGCATTCAACGTTGGCACGCCGCCGGAACTGGATGTCAGGTCGACGCCCAGCCCCTCAGGACTGACCGTAATCGTTTCCGGCTGCCCCTTCGGGACAATCTGAAAATCCACCTTTGGAGTGGCATCGGTCTCTATCGTGATGCGTTTCGTGGCCGTTGCAAATCCAGCCAGTGTGACCGTGATCTCATAGCTGCCATACAGCACACCGCTGAAGGCGTACCTGCCGACATCATTCGAGACGGTGGCGACTTCGTTGTTCGTGTCGAGGTTCTTCAACGTGACGCGCGCGTTAGGCCACACGGTCTGCGCCTGGTCCGAACTCAGCGTAAAGATGACGCCGCCGACGGTAGCGGTCTTTGCCTCAAGGGCCGCCTCACACACCAGCGCCATCAAGATGGCGACAAAAAGGCGGCTGGCGTACGCCATCAGGTTGGGACGTTGGCTGCGGCTTGGCAGGCGCATTGCTGAGCCTCCTGCAGTACGGGCAACTCACGTGGGAGCGGTGACCATCTCGCGGCTGCAACCGTTAAGAGCACGCTCCCCGGGCATCAGCCGGCATCTGCTCGCCCAAGCCCCATCGCAGTGCCTAAGATGCAACGAAGCGCCTTTTTGGTCCCCCAACCATGAGCGCGGAAGAGACGCCGGCGGCTCTGCCGGCTATTGTCCCACCGGACCGCCGTCAACCACAAGAATCCGGGACCACAAGAATCCGGGACCACAAGAATCCAAGACGGTGTCCTGAAGATGCTCCTCTCCCTCTCTCTAGCAAAAGAACTAGTTAGCCTCCATCCGTCCCCGGGAAGGAGTATCCTTTGCAGTTGGGCGCGATCTGCATAACGAACGGAGAGGAGAAAATGGCGATGAACACATCAGGTTGTAAGCGTGAGTGGTCGGTGCTTGCAGCGATCACGGTTTGCTTTGCCTTTACTCTGGGCCTGGGCGCGCAGGTGGAGACAAGGACTGCGACAACGGAGGGACATACCACCTACGTAACAAACGTGGAACGTGGTGAAGTCGTGGCCGTCTCGGGCAATAACCTGATAGTCAAGATGGCTGACGGCAGTATGCGCGATATTGAGGATGTGCCCGAGAGCGCAAGAGTAACGGTAGACGGTAAGCAACTCGGGATTCATGACCTGCAACCAGGGATGAAGCTTCAGCGGACGATCACCACTGCCACGACTCCCATGGTCATCACGACCGTGCAGAGTGTTACGGGGAAGGTCTGGCATATCAATCCACCGCTGAGCATCATTCTGACCCTTGAAAACGGCGAAAACCAGCAGTTCAAGATACCCAAGGACCAGAAATTCCTCGTAGATGGAAAGATGATAGATGCCTTTGGCGTGCGCAAGGGGATGACCGTCACCGCCACCAAGATCGTGGAAGAGCCCGCCGTTGTAGTCACGCAAGAGAAGACTGTGACGGGGAAGGCTGCACCAAAGGTCGCGGAAGTACAACCAACGCCGCCACCGGATGTGCCGATCCTGATCGCGGAGGGAAAACCGGTCCCGGTTCCAACAGCAACAACAGAGCCGGAAGCAGCGCCAGCAGCAGGAACAGAGCCGGCAGCAGCGCCGGAGGCGGCAAGTCACTTCTCGACGATGTGGCTGATTGTCTTGCTGGGCCTTCTGGTGTTGGCTGGCGCGATCGGTTGGAATATGGTCAAGAAGAACCGCGTGCGTTCCTGATTGTCGAGGATCATTACAGAAGACTATTCGTGCCGCAATGCCTGCATCGGATCGATGCGTGAGGCGCGGCGCGCCGGGCCGTAGGCTGCTGTGATGGCGATCGCCAGGAGGATCAGGGTGGCTGCGATGAGGGTGGCGGGGTCTGAGGGCTTCAGCCCGTAGAGCATGCTCCCGACGAAGCGAGTCAGGGCGATCGCTGCGATGAGGCCGGCTCCGACTCCGAGGACTGCCAACGATGAGCTTTCGCGGAGGATCATGAACAAGATCTGGCGAGCGCGTGCGCCGAGTGCCATGCGAACGCCGATCTCGCTGGTGCGGCGGGCGACGTTGTAGGCCATGATGCCGTAGATACCGATGCAGGCGAGGATGAGAGCGAGGATGCCGAACCCAGCGGTGAGGGTAGCGAAGAGGCGTTCCTGCGAGATGCTGGCTTCGATCTGTTCGGTCTGGGTGCGAATGTCGCGAAGTGGAAGATCCTTGTCGATGGACTCGACGGCATTGCGGAGAGCGGGGAGGATGGCGGCGGGAGAGAGTTGCGTTTTGATTGTGTAGGTGATGAACTGCTCTCCTTTGGCCTGGCGGTAGAGGGTGTAGAAAGTAGGGGGCGGATCTCCCTGGAGCCGATCGTATTTGGCGTCGGCGGAGACGCCGATGATCTGGTAGATGGTTTCAGGATCGCCCTGGTTCCGTTCCGTGACGAAGGTTTTGCCGACAGGATCGACGTTCGGATAGACGCTGTGGGCGAGACTCTGGTTGATGACTGCGACGAGCGGGGAGGTTGCGGTGTCGGTTGGGCCGAAGCTTCGGCCATAGAGGATAGGGATGCGGTAGGTCTCGAAGAAGTTCCGGCCGACGGTGTTGACGTCGCGATATCGATTGTCGCCTGTTGGTTTGGGCTGATCCGTGGGTTGGAAGGTGGTGTTGGAGATGTTGTGGGCGATCAAGGGATTCTCGACGAGCGTGACGGACTGAACGCCGGGAACTTCGGCGAGGCGGTCTTCGATGCGCTGGTGGAGGGCGATGTTCTGTGGTGCGGGGTAGCGGGTGGGCGGGGCCTGAATGTTGAAGAGCAGGAGGTTGTGGGGGTCGAAGCCGAGGCTGCTGGTGTTGAGATTGATCAGCGTGCGCGCGAAGAGGCCGGCGCCGACGACGAGGAGCATGGAGAGCGCGATCTGGAAGACGACGATGGATTTTCCGGCGAGGCCTTTGCGGCGGCGGGTGGCGGAAGAGGCGGCGTCCTTGAGCGCTGTGTTGACGTCGGTACGAGTGGCTTGCCATGCGGGGGCGAGGCCGAAGAGGATGCCGGTGAGGATGGAGACCGTGGCGGTGAAGGCGAAGATGCGAAGGTCGAATCGGGCGTTGAGGGGCGCGGGGCGCCAGGCGGAGGAGAGCAGGGTGGGAATGATGTTGCGGCCGAGGTAGCCTAGTGCAAAACCGGCGATGCCTCCGAGCGAGGAGAGGAGGAGGCTTTCGGTCAATACCTGGCGGAGGACGCGGGAGCGGCTGGCTCCGAGGGCGAGGCGAACGGACATCTCGCGCTGGCGGGCTGCGGAGCGCGCAAGCAGAAGGTTGGCGAGGTTGGCGCAGGCGAGCAGGAGAACGAAGCCTGTGAGCACCGCGAGGACGTATATAGGCGCGGCGTAACCATGTGTGGCTGCTGCAAGACCCTGGCTGCCTGATTCGAGGACGAAGGAAGGCATGCTCGCGTTTTTCTCTACGGCGACGGTGGCGCGGATATCCTGGTCGAGCCAGACGGCTAAGGCGGAGCGGACGGCTTCGTCGGAGACACCGGGGCGAGCGCGTCCCATGATCGACATCCACCATTGATTGGGATCTTGAAGGAGAGAAGCATTCTGCGCGGGCATCAGGGTGGGCTGCATGCTGAAGGGAAGGAAGACGTCGGGCGAGAGCTGGACGCTGGTGGCTCCGGTGAAGCCTGGTGGATTGACGCCAACGATAGTGATGGGGATGAGGTTAAGCTGGATGGTTTTGCCGATGACTGAGGGAGAGCGGCCGAAGAGACGGGCCCATAGGCCGTCGCTGATGACGGCGACGGGGCCGGAGCCGGGTGCGGCGTCGTCGGATGGTTGGATGGCGCGGCCGAGAGCGGGTTGAACGCCGAGTTGCTGGTAGAAGTTTCCGGAGACAAGCTCGCCGGTGACGGTGCCGGCGTGACCGTCGACAGTAGCGGTGAAGCGGTTGAAGTCGCCGAGATATCTGAAGGCGAAGAGGTCTTCGAGCACAGGCTTGGCGAGGTTTTGCTGACGCATGAGCTGGTAGACAGGGTAGGAGATGGAGTGAGTGATTGAGCGGCCATCGGGGGTTTTGTAGTAGTCCCCCCAGAAACGGTGGAGGGGACTGTGATTGTCTCTGACGATGGCGAAGAGGCGAAGCTGGTTGGGCTTAGGCACGTCGAGGCGATCGAGCAGGATGCCTTTGGCAAGAGTGAAGATGATGGTGTTGGCTCCGATGCCGAGGGCGAGTGAGGCGACGGCGACGGCGGTGAAGCCGGGGCTGCGGCGGAGCATGCGAACGGCGTAGCGGAGGTCGCCGCGAAGCTCGTCGAGAAGACGGAGGCCGAGAGAGGAGCGGATGTGCGCTTTTTGGGTTTCGATGGGTCCGAACTCGATGCGGGCGCGGCGGTGGGCCTCGGCTGGTGTGAGACCCTCGCGCTCAAGGTCTTCGGCGCGGAGCTCGATGTGAGTGTGGAGCTCCGCGTCGATGGCGGACTCTACTGAGTCGCGATGGAGAAGGGATTTGAGATAGGAGCGAAGTTGGGACTTCATGATTGGAGCTCCTCTAGATCTCTTCGGGGGTGGTGGTGAGGATGCCTGCGATGAGGGATGCCATTTTGTTCCAGTTCTCGGCTTCGGTGCGGAGCCGCGTGCGTCCGGAGGCTGTGAGGCGATAAAACTTAGCCTTGCGCTTGTTGTCCGACTCGCCCCACTCGGAGGCGATGAGACCCTGGTGTTCGAGGCGGAAGAGCGCGGGATAGAGCGAACCCTGCTGGATGGCGAGCTGGTCGCCGGATATCTGCTGTATGCGGAGGAGAACGCCGTAACCGTGGAGCGGGCCCAGGGAGACCGCCTTCAGGATGAGCATGTCGAGGGTGCCCTGCATGAGACTAAGCTGAGGTGCCATGTTTCTCCTAGAAGATCTAGGAGAGTCTAAGAGGTGTTCTCCTAGGCTGTCAAGGAGAGTTCATTGCGGCGGCTCTCCGCCTGATGGGATGCCGGTTGGCCATGGGCAGGCGAAGATGCCGATTCGTTCGGCGGGTGCCGGTTCCGCTAACAAATCCTTCAATAACAAAGATTGACACTGATAGTTCCCCAAGGCACAATTGATGCTCGTTTCAGCGAAAACCGAATAGCTCCAACTCACAAAGGAGTAACCGTGCGGAGAACAGGCATTTTTGTGTTCACAGTCGTCGCATTTGTATCGACCCTTGCTGTCGAATCGCAGGCGCAGTCCTTGATGACGCACCATGTTCGAGAGGCGATCCGGAACGGTCAGGCGCACCTCGCCGGCCAACTCCCCGCCGATCAGATCATGAACCTGAACATCGTTCTGCCTTTGGGCGATGAGGCTGGCCTCGACAACTTTCTCCGCGATCTCTATGACCCGACCAGCGCCTCCTACCGGCACTTCCTCACCGTGGCGCAGTTTACCGAGAGGTTTGGACCCAGCCAGGCAGACTATGACGCGGTGGTTCGCTTCGCCAAGATGAACGGCTTCACCGTGATTGGCGGCAGCCGCGACGGGATGAATGTGCAGATTCGAGGACCTGTGTCGGCCGTCGAGACCGCGTTCCATGTTCATATGCGCAGATACACGCACCCGAATGAGAGCCGCACATTCTATGGTCCAGACAATGAGCCTACGGTAGACCTGCCATTCAATCTCTGGCATGTATCGGGTATGGACAACTTCTCGATCCCGCATTCGATGGTGGTGAAGAAGAGCGACTACGCGGCGGCTCATGGGATGTCGGCTGACGCGGTTGTGTCCCATGCCACGACGGGGTCCGGACCTTCGGCGTCCTTTCTGGGTAGCGACATGCGCGCCGCCTACTACGGCGGATCTGCACTGACCGGGGCGGGCCAGAACCTCGGCCTGCTGGAGTTTGTGGGCACAGATCTTGACGATCTGAACACCTATTTCAACAATGTCGGTCAAACGAACAACATTCCAATCACTCTAGTCTCGACAGATGGCACCAGCACGGCATGCGTGCATAACGCCGCCGGAGGCAACTGTGACGACACGGAACAAAACCTCGACATGACGCAGGCCATCGGCATGGCGCCGGGACTGACCAGTTTGACGGTGTACGTGGGATCGAGCGATACCGCAATCATCAGCGCGATGACGACGCACAATCCGCTGCCCACTACCATTGGCTGTTCGTGGGGTTGGACGCCGGCGGATCCGAATACGCTTGATCCTTACTTCAAGAAGATGGCTGCGCAGGGCCAAACGTTCTTTGCGGCATCGGGTGACAGTTCGACGTGGTCGAGGAGAAACGAGGCATGGCCGGCGGACGATGCCTACGTCATCTCGGTCGGCGGCACAGACCTTGTGACGGCAGGCGCGGCGGGGCCGTGGCAGTCGGAGACCGCGTGGGTGGACAGCGGCGGTGGCATCTCTCCGGACAGTATCGCGATTCCTTCGTGGCAGCAGCTCTCGGGAGTGATCAACTCGAGTAACCGGGCCTCTACAACGCTTCGCAACGGCCCGGACGTTTCGGCCAACGCGAATTTCACGTTCTATACCTGCGCCAACCAGACGGCTTGCCTGGCGAATGTGTATGGCGGCACCAGCTTTGCGGCTCCCATGTGGGCAGGGTACCTGGCGCTCGTCAATCAACAGCTGGCAGCTAATAGCCAACCCCCGGCCGGCTTCATCAACCCGACGATCTATTCGCAAAATGTGACGTCGAGTTATGGAACGAACTTCCACGACATCACCAGCGGCACATCGGGAAGTTTTTCGGCGGTCACCGGCTTCGATCTGGTGACGGGATGGGGCAGTCCAAATGCTGGCCTGATCGCTGCACTTTCGGGCAGCACGACGCAGACCCCGGAGTTCACCATTTCGGCTTCACCGACGACGGTTTCGGTTGTAGCGGGCAATAGCGGAGGTTCGACGATTACGACCGCAGTGTCGGGTGGATTCAACTCGGCAGTGGCTTTGAGTGCTTCGGGTGCGCCGAGTGGTGTGACTGTGGGCTTCAGTCCAGCATCGATCGCAGCGCCCGGCTCGGGGTCGTCCACCGTTACCTTCACTGTTGCATCGAACACTGTGGCCGGAACCTATCCGATCACGATTACGGGAACAGGCGGCAATTTAACCCAGACGACTATGGTTTCACTGACTGTGACGGCTGCGGTGCCGAGTGGCTTTACGGTTTCGGCCTCGCCTTCCAGCTTTACGGTGGCGAGAAGCTCGTCGGGCAACACCACGATCACAACGGCTATCTCGGGCAGCTTCAATTCGGCGATCGCGTTGTCAGCTTCGGGTCTGGGCGGTGGTTTGAGTGTCAGCTTCAGTCCAAGCTCCATTGCGGCGCCTGGATCGGGTACATCCACGATGAAAGTGACGGCTACAAAGAAAGCCGTCCTGGGAAGTCACGCGATCACGGTGACGGCGACGGGTGGAGGCAAGACTCAGACGACCGTAGTTACGGTTAACATCACCCAGTAGGGAAGGGAATGTTTTTCAAGCGGTCACTTCGTTGCAATTGATCAAAGACGGCCTGGGCTCTCGAGCCTGGGCCTCTCTTTTGCGGGACTGGAGACGCGCACTTCGGTCGGCGATCAGGAGCTGGCCCTTGCCTGAACTTACGAATAATCTGACCATGGGTCGCCGCGTCTGATGGGATTGAGTAATATTTCATATACCAATCATTTGGAGAAGTGTTGTGGCGATGGATCAGAGAGGACGTTGACGTGTCAGAGGATAAGGATCAGGCAAAGGTAAGCCGGCGAAAGTTTCTTGAAGCCGGGTCGGCAGTATTGGTAGCGGCGGCGGGAATGCAGGTCGCGCAGGGACAGGAGAAGGCGCCGATCCGTTCGGCGGACCATCATCTGCCCGATGAGTCTCAGCCGGTGCGTCCGAACGATGCTCTGGATAAGGAGAATCCCAGTTCGGTATGGGCGCCGGAGACGGATGCGGGTGGACAGCCGCCGTTCAAGTACTCGTTTTCGCTGTCGCACAAGCGGCAGGAGGGAGGGGGCTGGACGCGGCAGGTGACGGTGCGCGATCTGCCGATCTCGAAGAAGATGGCAGGCGTGCAGATGCGGTTGATTACGGGTGGCATCCGAGAGCTGCATTGGCATGTGGGCGCGGAGTGGGCGCTGATGCTTCATGGGAATGCGCGGATTACGGCGGTGGATCAAGAGGGCAGAAGCCATGTGAGCGATGTGACGAAGGGGGATCTGTGGATCTTTCCGGGGGGGATTCCGCACTCGATTCAAGGGTTGGGGCCGGATGGATGCCAGTTTCTGCTTGTGTTTGATGATGGGAACTTCAATGAGTTCGAGACGTTTCTGCTGACGGACTGGCTGACGCATACGCCGCCGGAGGTACTGGCGAAAAACTTCGACGTGCCGGCGGAGACGTTTGCCAAAGTGCCGAAGAAGGAGTTGTTCATCTTTGAACGTCCGCTGCCACGGCCACTCGCCGAAGAGCAGAAGCAGGCTGAGGCCGGGACGGGTCGGGTGCCGCACAGCTTCGACTTCAAGCCGAGCGAGATGAAGCCGACTAAGGTGTCGAAGGGTGGCGAGGTGAAGATCGTCGACAAGAAGATATGGCCGGCGACGAATATTGCTGCCGCGATTGTGACGTTGAAGCCGGGCGGGCTGCGCGAGCTGCACTGGCATCCGAACGAAGATGAGTGGCAGTACTACGTGAGCGGGAAGGGGCGGATGACGGTGTTTGCTGCGGGTGGACGCGCGCGGACGATGGACTTTCAGGAAGGAGATGTAGGATACATCGACCGGTCGGTACCGCACTATATCGAGAACACGGGAGACCAGGACCTGGTGTTTGTTGAGGTGTTTCCGACGCCGTTCTACGAGGATATTTCTCTGGCGGAGTGGCTGGCGCATACGCCTTCGCGGCTGGTGGAGCAGCATCTCGAGTTGGGCGAGGATTTTCTGGCGAAGATTCCGAAGAAGGAGATGGTGATTATGCCGGAGTAGTCGGCGGTGGGTTACCTTTACTCTGTGCGTCCTCACCTTGCTACGCTGCTTGACGATTTTCGACGCTTCGGCGACGAGACGGCGATCGTTCGGTATGTCGGCGTTCGGCGCAGGGCAACAAGCTACCGAGAGATTGCGCGATTGGCGGGGCGCTTTGCGGCGTTGCTGGCTGAGCGCAACATTGCGCCTGGTGGCCGGGTGGTGTTGTGGGCGGAGAATGGCGCGGAGTGGGTCGCTGCTTTCTACGGCTGTATGTTGCGTGGCGTGATTGCGGTTCCGCTGGATGCGTATGGGACGGCGGAGTTTGCTGCACGTGTGGCGCGTGATGTGCGTCCTTCGCTGGTTGTCGGCGATGCAGAGCTTGTAGTTGCGTTGCAGGGAGAGTGGGCGACGCTGTCTTTTGAGGACTGGCAGGCTGTGCTTCCGAACGAGGAGGCTGGGCCGGTTGCGGAGCTTTCGAACGAGACGCCGCTGCAGATTCTGTTTACGTCGGGCACGACGGGGGAGCCGAAGGGCATTGTGCACACGCACGGAAATGTTCTCGCGAGCGTGGAGCCCATTGCTGACGCCGCGCGTGGCTACATGCGCTATGAACGGTTTGTTCATCCGCTGCGTTTTCTCCACACGCTGCCGTTGAGCCATGTGTTTGGGCAGACGATGGGGCTTTGGGTTCCGCCGATCTTTGGAGCGGAGGTTCACTTCGAGAGCCGCTTGTCGGCGCCGCGAATCATTGAGACGATACGGCGCGAGCGCATCTCGGTATTGGCGGGAGTCCCGCGCGTGCTGGCGATGCTGAAGAGCCATCTGGAGTCGGAATACCCGGACCTGGCGGCGCGACTGGCTGATGCGCAGGGCATCTCGGCGGGTAAGCGCTGGTGGCGTTTCCGCGATATTCATGGAGCGTTCGGTCTCAAGTTCTGGGCGTTCGTTACTGGCGGCGGCGCGCTGCCGGGTGCGGTGGAGGAGTTCTGGAATGGGCTGGCGTTTGTGCTGGTGCAGGGATACGGAATGACGGAGACGGCTGCGCTGATCACGCTGAATCATCCGTTCCGCGTGGCGCGCGGCACGATGGGCAAGCCGCTGCCCGGCCGCGAGGTGAAGTTGCAGCCGGATGGCGAGGTGCTGGTGCGCGGGCCGATGATCTCGCAGGCGACTTGGAGCGGCGGATCGTTGCATGCGCGGCCAGGCGAGTGGTTGGCAACCGGTGATCTTGCTGAAGCTCAGACGACGGGAGAGTTGCGATTCCTTGGCCGTAAGAGCGAAACCATCGTCACGGGTACGGGGGTCAATGTTCATCCGGAAGATCTGGAAGCCGCTCTGGAACAGGAGCCGGAGGTGACGGCTTGCGCTGTCGTTCCGGTCGAGACTTCGTTTGGCCCTGAGCCTTGCGCTGTTCTGGCTCTGCGTGGGGCTCCTGAGCGAGCCGTCGCAGTCTTGCAGAACGCGAATGCACGGCTGGCTGAGTTCCAACGAATTCGGCGTTGGGAACTCTGGCCTGAGCCGGATCTCCCGCGTACCTCAACCGGCAAAGTAAAACGAGCCGCTGTCACGGCGTGGCTGGCCAACCGGGAAAAGGAAGCGGGAGGCACTGCTCCGGTTGCAGGCGCGGACTGGCTGCTTACGTTGATCATTCACATCACTGGCGAGGGCTTGACGAGTGATCAGGGGGCTCAGGGTGGGAAGGGCGATCTCCGGCTTTCGGAGGACCTGCGGCTCGACAGTCTTGGCCGCGTGCAATTGCTGGATGCGATTGACGAACAGCTGGGAGTGGCGCTTGATCAGGAGGCGTATGCACGGGTGGAGACGCTGGCCGAACTTCGGCGCCTTGTTGGCGGTCCCGGCATCGCGGAGGTTGCGCTTCGTCAACCCAACGTGGAGCCCGAGGACTCACGAGGTATCGACGCATCGAATTTCATCGCGGATACGGAGGAGTCAGGGACGCAGCAACAAGCTGAGACTCAGCACCAGCTAGAGGATAGATCTGGGCCAGCTGCGACGCGCTATGTTTATCCTCGCTGGCCGTGGCTGTGGCCATTTCGCTGGGTTCGCGCGGCTTTTGTGGAGTGTGTGCTCCGTCCGCTGGTGTGGTTGCTGGCCGCGCCCCGTGTCATGCAGACTAACCACGCACTGACTCTGGCGGCAAACGAGCCCATGCTGATCATCGCGAACCACGTGACTGCATATGATGAGCCGCTGCTGCTCTACGCATTGCCAATAGCTGCGCGCAACCGCATTGCCGCTGCGATGTCCGGCGAAATGCTTGAGGACTTTCGCCACGCCCGCAATATGCAATCGCGCTGGCTCAACCCTTTCGGGCCGCCTACGTGGCTGCTGCTCACAATGCTTTTCAATGCGTTTCCGCTGCCTCGGCAACGGGGCTTTCAGCGCAGCTTTGCCCACGCCGGCGAAGCGTTGGACCGCGGCTTCAACGTCGTCGTGTTTCCCGAGGGGACACGTTCGGCCGAAGGCGTTCTGGCGAAGTTTCGCCCCGGGATCGGGATGCTGGTCAAGCAGGCGTCCGCTAGGGTGCTGCCAATGGCGCTGTCTGGTCTGGGCGAAATGAAGACGGGCAAGCGTCGCTGGTTTCGTTCGGGAACGCTCGAAGTGCGTGTCGGGCAACCGGTGCGGTTCGCTGCGAACGAGACCGAGGCTGCCATCACGGCGCGGCTGCATGCGGAGGTGGAGAAGCTGCTTGCTACTAAGGTTGAAGTCGGTGCGCGGAGTTAGAGGATGGCCTGGACGTGCGAAGAGCCGGAGATGTCTCCGGCTCTTCGGTGTTAGTGCGACTCGTTGCGCTCGAGTTCACGGATGTAGGTGATGACCGCCTCGCTGAAGCCGTCGATGTGCACCCACGGGCCGTAGCCGACACCGTTGCGGGCTGAGGCTACGTTGATGACGTAACCCTTGCCGCGCGGGGCGGCGATGCGATCGTGCGCCTGCTCATCGGTGATGACGATGATGCGGTCGTACGGCTCGTCGACGGCATCGACTGCAGCACCGAGATAAGTTGCCTGGTGCGGCTGGCTCGATTCCATCGCATCGCGCAAAGCGAATCCGCGCCGGGGCGGGATACGCTTTGCTGCGTTCGAGAACGTATAGACCGTTACCTTCTCGGCGATCTCGCGCAGAAGCACGGCGAGTCCGTAGGCCGCGTCGGTGCGAAGCATCTGTGACCGGCGCGACAGCGGTGCAACCATGGAGCCGGACACGTCGACGAGGATGACCGTGTGTCCCGGCAGGCGATCCGAGCCTTCGAGCGAACGGAACATTGCGCGCTCGAGAGCCTCTTCCCACTGCGGGGCATGACGCGCCGCGGCGAGGAAGCGGAACGGGAGAACGCGGTCGATCCGCATAGCGTCAAGCGCGGAGATGACCAGGTTTTCTGCAACCCCTGCGTCCTTCATGTTACGAAGATTACGCAGGAGTGCGAGCGCCCCGAGCCGATGGTCGATCAGCAACCGCTCCCAGTGCGCACGCTTGTTGCCACCGGAGGAAAGAGCCACCTCCCAGGTGTCGGGCGTGGCCAACTCCCCGGCGATCAGCCGCCTCCAGACCAGCGCCTGATCCGAGGTCATCGGCTTGGCGTGGCTGAGGAAGAGAACGTCGCGAAGGCGGACGGCACCGGCGCGATCGTACTTCCCGAGCGAATACTCGTCGAAACGGACAAACGCTGCGGCGAGCCCCTTCTTCACCTGAGCGGAGAGCGGATGCCGCCCGTCGGCCCAGTAGATGGCGACAAACTCGGCGAGTTCATCGGCACGCTGGATCACGCGGATGAGCGTCTCAGCAACGAGACCGCGGTGGGTCGCGTGACGGGCCATCTCGCGCACCAGAAGCAGAGGCGCGTGACGGAGCTTCATCGCTGTGCGGGCTTCGACCGCGAGGGTTGCGACCTGCACTGGATCGACCTTGGGCACGAGTTCGCGAATCCGACATGCGATGGTTACGCCGGACTCGTAGAACTCGTTCTCCCAGAGCATGCAGGCGAGGATAGAACGCCGCAGCGCCGCGGCAGGTGTGAGGATGGCGGCAGGGGCCCCCTCGTAGGTGCGAGGGCGCGCGAGGTGGACCAGCTTAAGAATGTTCAGCTTCATGTTGTCGCACCTCCTTTTGTGCGGATTGGTGAAACTATCGCCGGGGAATGAGCGACGACGGCAAGCTACATGAGCGTTGCACTCATGGCAGGAATCGAACCTGCTCCTCCGCCTTGCAGGCGGCGCTCTCCCGAATGAAGTAGCCGTTGTCTTCGCCACCGGCGAATGGGTTAGTCTTCGTAGTCGTCATCCTCGTCAGTGTTGAAACCGACACCGACCTTGAAGCCGACGGGCTTTAGAGGACCGGGTGTGATATTGATAGCCAGCTTCTCCATCTGCTGCCAGCTCGGACGGTTCTTGTCGTAGTAGCTGGAGCATGTATTCACCGTGAAGGGCAGCACGATGTTTGGGTCAATGCGCGTGCATATGATCGTCTGCTCTGACTCACGATAGCCGGTGAAAATGACTGCCCAAGAGCAAGTCTTGCATAGTGACTCATTGCCGATCGGCGTCCCGTTCTTGATGTATGCCTTGCCCATGGCAAGCCTTTCTTTCTAACCAGCAACTAGCTGGATGGTTTTGGCCGGGGAATAAGCGATAACAGATCTATGAGGTGCTCTACCACTGAGCTACACGGAACTACTCCGCGACAGGAATCGAACCTGCGTCCACCCGGTTATGAGCCGAAGTAATTGTTATCTGCGCCACCGGCCGAACTTAGATAAATCGAAACGATGCTTTGCCAGGGAATAAGCGAAAAGAGTTTCGGAGTAAGTTCTCCATGGAGCCTTGTAAGTCGAGGCTACGCCTCCGTCCCAAAGTGTTTTTGCTCCGGCAGGGATTCCTATTCCCTGCAGCACGTCATGCAGGAAGAAGTAACTCTCTCTATCGCCACTGGCAGTCTCGCTGCAGACGCAGGTTCGCGTCTACGCGGACGGCGCATCGTATTCCTGAGGGATCAAACGAGGTCAGTACGCAGCGATGACCAAATCGAAGTAACTGACGTCTTCGCCACTCAGGAAAGACTGATTTTGCGAGCGATTTGCGTAGGATTGAGCGCTAGCGGTTATAACCAGCGGTGAACCAAGCCCTGCGATCGCCCGGGAGACCGACTCGTCCCAGCGACCTACGCATCGTGTTATGCGATATAAAATTCATCGGGCTTCTCCTACGCAGGATGTACTTTGACATAGATTGCAGGAAAATAGCAAGGATATTTATGGAGTTAACCTGACTTATTTTTTAGTCGAGTTTAGTTAGTGATTGCGCTAAGAGCTGAAAGTAAGAAGGTGAATTAGAAAGACGAGCTTGAGTTGGTAACTAAGCGCGATTCCGGACGCGGTAGAAGGTGTAGCCGATGATGTTGCTGAGGAGCGTGGTGCCGAGGATCTTGGCGGCGTAGGCGCGCGGGTTGACGACGTCCACGAAGGGATAGGCGGAGATGATGAAGCTGAAGAGCGTGGCGCAGAAACCGGCGATGGAGGTCCATCGCAGCCAGCGCGGGAGGCGCTTGCGCAGGGCATGTGTGCCGAGGAGTGGGACGGCGAACATGGCGAGGTACGAAAGCTCATAGTGAGTGATGCCGGCATTCGAGAGTACCTGGAAGGCCTCCTGTGCGTGGACTCCGATGTTCGCCAGAACGAGAAGCAGAAGCACGAGGGCGCAGGTGAACCCGATCGAGTTGACGGGGGTGCGGTAGCGCGGATGAAGGCGGGTGAACCAGGCGGGAATCAGGTGGTCCCAACCGGCAGCCATGGGGAGGCGGGTGACTCCCGTAAAGATGAAGCTGGAGGCCGCGATGAGGCGGAACTGCACGAGCAGAATGGCGGCCATGGCGAAGAGGTTGGCGAGTCCGGAGTTGCCGAGAGCGTAGCGAAGGGTCTGGGGGATGGGGGCGATGAAGTCGATGTTTCCGCGAGAGAAGGCGAGGACGGAGCTGGTGCCGGCGATGAACATGGCGCAGATGATCGGCGACGCGAAGACGACGGATTGGCCGATGGAGCGGGCTGCGTCTTTGCTCTCTCCGGCGAGGATCGCGATGTACTCGAGGCCGCAGAGGGCTCCGAAGATCATCTGACCGAAGAGCGCGAGGGAGATCATGTTGGGCTTCGGGAGTTGGAGGGGGAGTGGCTCGTAGTGGATTGGCTGGTGGCGCGCCATGGCCCAGAACGGAAGAACGATGAGGGTGCAGTAGACGATGAGGATAGAGATGCCACCGATGTTGTGGATCCACTTGCCGAGCTCGAGGCCGCGGACCGCAGCGGCGGTGATAGCGAGAACTACAGCAGCCACTACGAGGAAGGACGCGAGGTGGTTTTCCGGAAGCCACGCGGCGGAGGGGCCGATGAGATACGAAAGCTCCGTGGGGATCGCGTAGAGGATGGTGGCGGTGATGGCGACGCCGTAGAACCAGAGATTCCATGCAGTCATGAAGCCGCCGAGGTCTCCAAATGCGGTGCGGGCCCAGACGTAAAGGCCACCTTCGAGCGGCATCTCGCGGTTGAGATAGATGACCGACACGGCCATGGGCAGATAGAAGAGGATCATGGCGGCGATCCAGGTGAGGGCCTGCGCGCGGCCGAGGCCGGCGGCGATACCCACCCACGAGCTGCCGACGACGCAGAGCACCTGCGTGAGGACAAGGTCGCGGAGGCGGAGCTGGCGGTGGAGGCTGACCTCCGAAGCGGGCGGAGATGAAGGCATGTGCTGGGTATGGTCGCACAGAGGAGCGGAAATCTGAATCATTTTTCTGCGGCTGCCCTTGTTTTCTTGTTTGATTAAGGGCAAACGATTAGGCTTCAGAGTATGAGAAAAATCAGTTTCAGATCGACCTGGATGGCGGCAGGGCTGAGTGCCTTTGTGATGAGTTGTTGTGTTGCGAGTGCGCAGATGGGAGAGATGCCGGGGATGCATCATCATCATGCGCACGATGGGGAGAAGCTGGGCTCGGTTTCGTTTCCGGTGTCGTGTGAGCCTTCGTCGAAGGTCCCGATGGAGCGGGGAGTTGCGCTGTTGCACTCGTTCGGGTATGAGGAGGCTGCGCAGCAGTTTACGGAGCTGACCAAGAGCGATCCGAAGTGCGCGATGGCTCACTGGGGTGTTGCGATGAGCGCGTTCCATGAGCTGTGGGACCATCCGGATAAGGCATCGATGGATAGTGGCTGGGCGGAGATGCAGCAAGCCCAGAAGCTGGGAGCGAAGACTGAACGGGAGCGGATGTATATCACCGCGCTGGGCAGTTTTTACGATCCGGCGAAGGGGACGAATTATCAGGCGCGAGTGGATGCGTACACGGCGGGGATGCTGGCGCTGCATGAAGCCTATCCGGCCGATGTGGAGGCGTCGGCGTTTTATGCGTTATCTCTGCTGGCGGACGTTGCTCCGGACGATACGAGCCTTGTGAAGGAGCGCCGCGCGCTCTCTGTATTGGTGCCGCTGTTTGAGAAGAATCCGGATCATCCGGGGCTGGCACACTACATCATTCATACCTGCGATACGCCGAAGCTGGCGCAGCAGGGTTTGCCGGCCGCGCAAAAGTATGCGCAGATTGCGTCGTCTTCTCCGCATGCGCTGCATATGCCGGGGCACATCTTCGCGCGGCTGGGGATGTGGCCGGAGGACATTGATTCGAATCTGGCCTCTGTCGCTGCAAGCGAGAGGGCAGAGGCAGCAGGAATTCCCGGGACCCACCATCGATTTCACGCCGAGGAGTTCCTGCTCTACGCATATCTGCAGACGGGTCAGGACGGCAAGGCGAAGCAGTTGGTGGATGGAGTCAATCCGCTGGCCGATCGTCTCGACGCGATGCCGGGCATGGATGACATGAAGGATATGTCGGGGTATGTGCGCAATGAGTTTCCGGCGATCTACGACCTGGAGATGCGGAACTGGCCGGCTGTAGCCGCGTTGCAGCCTTACCCAAAGACGTCGGGTGCCTTCGCGTTACTGACGATCTGGGCGCGTGGCATGGCCAATGGCCGTCTGCATCACGCGAGCGAAGTGGCCGACGATTTGAATAGCTACGATGCAGCGATCGCCGATTTGCAGAAGTCGCCATACGCCGACATGCTGCCGAGGTTCCAGTTGTATCGAGTGGAGATGGTGGCGTGGCAGCAGTATGCCCAGAGTCAGAACGATGCTGCGATAGCAACGATGCGCAAGGCGGCGGATGAACAGGACAAGTTGGGACAGGCGGAGGTTGACCTGCCCGCTCGAGAGATGTTGGGTGACATGCTGATGGAGTTGAAGCGCCCGAAGGAGGCGTTGGGAGAGTACAAGGTTGCGCTTGTCCTGAGTCCGAACCGGTTGAACGGGCTGTATGGTGCCGGGCGTGCTTCGGAGGCGTTGGGGATGAAGAAGGAAGCCGGCCAATACTACGCGATGATGTTGAAGAATACCGACGATGGAGCGCACTCTTCGCGGCCATCGCTTGAGCACGCGAAGGAGTTTGTGGCTGGCAAGGTCGCCGCCGGAAATTAGTTTGTGAGAATCTGAGCGGTCGCTGGATTACGCGCCAAGGTGCCGGCGTAGGTCTTCCGGGTGATAGCAGTGTGCGGACGCGGTTTCGCGGGAAATGCGCCCGGCCCGAACTAGTTCTGCAAGCGATTGCTCCATCGTCATCATGCCGTCGGCGCGTCCGGTTTCGATGCTGGCCCGAAGCTGGTGGTCGTCGCCGCGGCGAATCAGATTTCGAGTCGCAGGCGTAGCCACCAGAATCTCCACGGCCGGATAACGGGCTCCGTTTGTAGCGGGAACGAGTTGCTGGGAGATTACCGCGAGGAGTGCCAAGGACAGTTGCTGTCTCATCTGAGATTGGTAGCCCGACGGAAAGGTATCGAGGACGCGCGAGACGGTTTGCGCAGCATCATTCGTGTGCAGGGACGATAACACCAGATGCCCGGTCTCGGCTGCGGTCAACGCTGCCGCCATCGTCTCGCTGTCACGCATCTCGCCAACCATGATGACATCGGGATCCTGTCGCAGAACGGCCCGCACGGCCCGGGCGAAGTCAGGAGTATCTCGCCCGAGTTCAATCTGTTCGATCAGCGAGTTGCGGTTGGTGTGTTGATACTCGATCGGATCTTCGATGGTGATGATGTGGTCTCGGCGGCGGGCATTGATTCGATCCACCAATGCCGCGAGCGTCGATGTCTTGCCGCAGCCCGTTGGTCCGGTCAAAAGCACCAGCCCCTGTCTTCGCTCGGTCAACATGCCCAGCGATGGCGGCAGATTAAGCGAGTCCAGGGACGGCACCTGTTCGGGCAAAAGACGAATTGCCGCCGCGAGGGTCCCGCGCTGATAGTGAAAGTTGGCTCGAAGTCTTCCGATTGCCGGGCGCACAAAACAAAAGTCCAGAGATTTGCGCTCCTGCAGCTCGTTCAACCGGTCGGCGGCCAGCCAGGGCAGGAGCATGCTCCGAATGTCTTCGGCAGAGAGTGGCTCTCCGTTCGGCGTCAGTGCCCCGTTTATCCGCAGCGTGACGGGTGACCCTGCCACCAAAATGATGTCGGAGGCGTTGCGCTGAAATGCGAGAGCGAAGATCGGGTCGAGCGACCTCCTCTCATTCGACTTGGCGCTGACTGCTGAACGATTCAGCTGATCGACAAGCTTCGACAGCTCGCTCTCGGACTCACCCACGCTTAAGTCCTGCTGAGAGACTGGCGTTTGCTGGGTGAAGGCTCATCGTCACTCCTGCGGATGGCAAATCGATAAGCTGTTGCTTGTGGTCAGACGCCCTGTCGCCACAAAAGTCATCTGTGAGAAGGTAGAACACCTGAAGAAAGGGGCAGCCCTCTCGGCTGCCTCTTCTGTTTGTAGCGGCGTGGGATCGCTTATACGCCAACTGGCTCCGCGACTTTGACATTGACCGGAGTGAGCCAGTTGTGACGGTCCGGTTTGGTTCCGTTGACGATGCCGAAGAACTCGTCATGCAACGCCTTGGTGATGGGACCCATGCTGCCGTCGCCGATGAGGATGCGGTCGACCGAGCGGAGGTGTGTGACCTCGGCTGCGGTTCCGGTGAAGAAGGCCTCGTCGCTGACGTAGATCATCTCGCGGAGAAGCGCCTGTTCCACGACTTCGATGCCGAGCTGTTTGGCCAGCGTAAGGACGGAGTTGCGCGTGATGCCGTTGAGCACGGAGTTCGCCAGGGGCGAGGTGTAGAGAACGCCGCCGCGGACGAGGAAGAGGTTTTCGCCGGACCCCTCAGAGAGATAACCGTTGGTGTCGAGCCCGATGCCCTCGGAGTAGCCGTTGATCTCGGCCTCCATACGGATCAGCTGCGAGTTCATGTAGTTGGCGCCGGCCTTGGCGAGCGTCGGCATGGTGTTGGGGGCAAGGCGGGCCCAGCTGGAGATGCAGACGTCGGCACCTTTGTCGCCGTGAACGTACTTGCCCCAGGGGAAGTTGGCGATGTAGATCTCGACGGGGGACTTCAGGGGATTGACGCCCATCTCGCCGTAGCCGCGGAAGGCGATGGGGCGGATATAGCAGGGCGTAACGCCGTTAGCTTCGATGACATCGACGACAGCCGCGGAGAGCTGCTCTGCCGTGTAGGGCAGTGGCATGCGGTAGATCTTGGCCGAATCGACGAGGCGGGCCATGTGCTCCGGCAGGCGAAAGACGCCGGCGCCGTTCGGCTGGGTGTAGCAGCGGATGCCCTCAAAGACCGACGAGCCATAGTGGACGACGTGGGACATGACGTGAATCTGAGCCTGATCCCAGGGGATGAGTTTTCCGTTGTGCCATATGTTGGCAGTGGTCTGCAAAGTCATTCGTGCGCTCCTAAGGCCGGACGTGTTAATTATAGCGGGGGCACAGGCATGGGAGAATGGGGAGTGATCTTTGATCCGCATTCTGTCAGCCTTGCGGGGCTGAAGAGCTCGGCCTACGTGCGGTTTTCCGTGTTGGCGTTGAGTTCCATCTTTTTCCTGGTCGATCCGTTTGCCGCGCTGCCAACTTTCCTTGCGGTAACAGCAGGCGCGGACGCTCAGCGGCGACGAAAGATGGCGTGGAAGGCCTCCGTGACCGCCATGGTGGTGCTGAGCCTGTTCGCCGTGGTGGGACAGCACATCTTCGATATGTTCGGGATTAAATTGCCGGCTTTTGAGATTGCCGGCGGAATCATCTTATTGCTGATTGGCCTGGATATGCTTGAGGCGAAGCGGTCACCAACGCAGGAGTCGCACGCAGAAGCGGCGGAGGCGGCGTTGAAGGAGGACGCGGGAATCGTGCCGTTGGGGATACCCATGCTGGCCGGCCCGGGCGCAATCACCAGCGTTATGGTGCTGGTGGGGCAGGCGCAGACCAAGTGGCAGATGGTGGCGATCCTGGCGTCGATCTTCATTACGGCGTCGATCTGCTATCTGGTGCTCGGGAACTCAGACCGCGTGGCGCGGGCGCTGGGCGAGACCGGGGTGAGGATTCTCGTACGCATCATGGGGCTATTGCTGGTCGCGCTGGCGGTGCAGTATTTCGTGAACGGCATGGCGGATCTGGGCGTGATCGAAAAGCCTTAGGGGTTTTCGGCGTAAGATCGTCCTGACTCTGTAACTTTTTCGGCAACTTACCAGTCTCACCAGGCATCACATCTCCGTTCGCCATTTGTTCACTGGGAAGAATATGCGCCTGACTGCAGAAGCCCCGACCGCCGCGACCTCGCTGCTCGCCCGTTATAAGACCGTTCGTCAGGCTACCCGGCAGCTTTGTAGTCCGTTGTCGCCGGAGGACATGATGGTGCAGTCGTGTCCGGAGGCGAGCCCGGTGAAGTGGCACCTTGCCCACACCAGCTGGTTCTTTGAAACATTTGTTCTGCGCGAGTTCGCCGCCGGATACCAGCCCTTTCACCCGGAGTTCCGTTGGCTCTTCAACAGCTATTACAACGCGCTCGGGGATATGCCGGAAAAGAAGCTTCGCTCCTCGTTCTCGCGGCCGCCGCTCGAGGCCATTCTTGGCTACCGAAGCCATGTGGACGCCGCCATGATTGCACGAATGCAGCATCCGCTGGAGGATGAAGCTGCGCGGCGCATTGTGCTCGGTCTCGAACATGAGCAGCAGCACCAGGAACTGATCGCCACCGACATCAAGCATGCGCTCTTCACCAACCCGCTGCATCCGGCGTATGCCGAGTCACCTGCGGAGAAGAGGAATGAGACGATCGCTCCACCCCTGGACTGGGTCAACTTTTCCCCAGGGCTGACCGAGATCGGCCTTACGCTCGATCCTGCTTCAACCGATACCTTCGCCTTTGACAACGAGACTCCGCGTCACCCTATGTATCTTGCGCCCTATCGGCTGGCGACACGCCTCGTCACGTGCGCCGAGTATCTCGCTTTCATCGATCAAAACGGCTACAACCGGCCCGAGCTGTGGCTCTCCGAAGGCTGGACGACCATGCGTGCTGAAGGATGGCAGGCTCCTCTCTACTGGGAACGCGACAACAGCACCAACTCCGGCTGGCGCATCTACACGATGCACGGCTTCCGATCGCTCGACGAGCTCAGCGAGACCCCAGTCTGCCATTTAAGCTTCTTTGAAGCGGATGCCTACGCTCGCTGGGCAGGGCACCGCTTACCCACTGAGTTTGAATGGGAGCATGCTGCGAGCCAGTTTGACCTGCTATACAAAGAAGTGGATTCGCGGCCGGCGCTGCTCACTTTCCCGAAGATTGATGGGACAAAGACGCCGGCCGTGGTTGCCGCCACGACAGCAAATCTTGTCGAGACGGGAAATCTGCATCCCGTGCCGGCGACTGCGCTCTCTGGCGTACAGCAGATGTTCGGCGATGTGTGGGAGTGGACGGCTAGCGGCTACACGGGTTATCCCGGCTACAAGCCCCTGCCCGGGGCGCTTGGTGAGTACAATGGCAAGTTCATGTCGTCGCAGGTGGTACTTCGCGGAGGCTCATGTGTAACTCCGGCAACGCATATTCGACCAACGTATCGCAACTTCTTTGGCCCGGCCACTCGCTGGCAGTTCTCCGGGCTGCGACTGGCTCAAGACGCGGCCTGACGGCTTGCAAGCCGCGAATCAAGGCGATAGGGCAATAAAGAAATTCAATGCAAGTCGTAACAGAATTCGCTCCAAAGGCATCCAATTCAGGGCAGCGGCGGACTCTATACCCGAGTGTGCATCTTCCGCTTGCCTAGCTTGCACTCCCGGGGGGAATCCACGTGTCAACATTCGCCTTCGCACCTGAAGTTACATCGACTAGTACGAATGAAGCCGTGGCCCGTGAAACTCGCGCGGGTCTTTCCGCAACACCGAAGACGCTGTCGCCCTGGCTCTTTTACGATGAGACTGGCTCCCGGCTCTTTGAGGAGATCACCGAGCTTCCCGAGTATTATTTGACTCGCACCGAACGCAGCATCTTCGCAGCGCACGCCGATGCGATCCTTCACGAGGCTGCCCGCGGGCAGGGGCCGGCAGGCAAGCTTACCCTGATCGAACTTGGTGCAGGCACGGCGACCAAGACGGGAATTCTGCTTGCCGCTGCTGTGCGGCAGCAGGAAAGCGTGGTGTATCAACCCGTCGATGTCTCCGAGACCGCGCTGGCAGCGGCCCGTGACAACATCCTCACCAACATTCCCGGCGTCGCCGTGCGATGCCAGGTGGCGGACTACACACGCGAAGCGCTTCCATTGAATCGGCTGCCGAACACGAGGACGCTCGCGCTCTACATCGGCTCAAGCATAGGCAACTTCACCCCCGAAGGCTCGCGCGAGGTTCTTCGCAACCTTCGTGCGCAGTTGCTTCCCGGCGATACGTTGCTACTGGGTACCGACCTCATTCCGGGTAAGCACAAAACTGAAGCGACCCTGCTGGCCGCCTATGACGATGCCGCCGGAACGACCGCAGCCTTCAACCTGAACGTTCTCACTCGTCTGAACCGCGACCTTGGCGCCGATTTCGACACGGAGAAATTTCGTCATACGGTGCTGTGGAATCCTGCTGAATCACGCATTGAGATGCATCTCGAGTCGCTCACCGCCCAGCGCGTGTACATTCCCGCAAACTCCAGCGGTTCCGCCCTCACCGTCGGCTTGGCTACTGGCGAGACAATTCACACCGAGAATAGTTACAAATTCACTCCCGCTGCAGTGGATGCGCTGCTCGCGTCTGCAAGCTTCAAGGCGACGCGATCCTGGCAGGATCCGCAACAGCTCTTCGCCGTCACGCTGGCGACGGCTCTCTAGTCGCCGGCCTAAACCGTCTCGCGCCGGTATTCTCCGCTCTTGCCGCCGCTCTTTCGCAGGAGCGCCACCTCGCGAATGCGAATGCCCTTGTCGAGCGCCTTAGTCATGTCGTAGACCGTAAGCGCCGCAATAGACGCCGCCGTCATCGCCTCCATCTCGACCCCTGTTCCAGCGACCGTCGCGGCCGTCGCTTCGATCGCTACGCCGCCCTCCACTAACCGGACCTGTACATCGACAAAGCTCAGCGCGAGCGGATGACACATCGGAATCAGGGTGGCGGTCTGTTTCGCCGCCTGAATTCCTGCGAAACGCGCGACCTCGAGGGGGTTTCCTTTGGGATTCTGCGGAAGTGCGGCCAACACTGTCTCGGATAATTCCACGAATGCCGCGGCCACCGCCTCACGCCGCGTCTCAGCCTTCGCACTCACATCGACCATGCAGGCCTGCCCCGTCTCGTCGTAGTGCGACAGGGTCGGAGTCGCCGCGTCAGGCAGGCCGTCCCCAAGATCGTCAACGATCAACTCAGCCGAATAGATCGAATCTTTCTTTTTCATGATTTAAGCCTACTCCCGCAGCAGAATGGTGATGACGTCGCCCGCCGCAAATCCTTCTTTCTCCGGCGGCAGCACGGCGTAACAGTTCGCGCGGGCATTCGCCGCCAGATCGCCCGATCCCTGCCAACGTACCAGCCTCACCTCCGACCGCACCCGGTCCGCGGTTAGCCGAGCAGGTAAGACCTGCATCAGTCCAGGCTTGCTCTTCGCATCTTCTGCCAGCGTAGCCTGCACAAAGCGCGGTCCTTGCACCGCGGCTCCGGCCATGGCCCGCAGCAACGGCTGGACAAAGCAATGAAACGTCACTTGCGTCGAAACCGGATTTCCCGGCAAGCCAAAGAAGAACTGGCCAGGGAAGCCGTCAGCGGCAGGTAGACGCCCGAACACGACAGGCTTGCCCGGCTGCATCTTGACTCCAGTAAAGAAAAACTCCGCGCCGAGAGTCTGCAGAACCTCCTCGACCAGGTCGTACGCTCCCATCGAGACGCCACCGGACAGCAACATCAGGTCGCATTGGCGAGCAGAGCGCATGATCTCCTCCAACTCCGAACGCCGGTCGGGAGCGACGGGCAGTCTCACAGCTTCTCCCCCGGCCCGCGCTGCAAGCGCGGCCAGCCCGTAGCTGTTCGAGTTTCGAATCTGTTGCGGTTCCGGTACGGCGTCGATCTCGACCAGTTCATCGCCCGTGGCGACGATGGCTACCCTCGGCCTGCGAAATACGGTCAGCGCCGGCGATCCGCAGGCCGCGGCGAGCGCAATCTCTGCGCCCTCAATCAGCGTACCGACCGGAAGTACCACCTCGCCCATCCGAGCTTCGCTCCCGCGGCGAACAACATTCTCTCCGCTGTGAAGTGTGCGCTCCCCCAACCTGCGGATCGCTCCTGCGGCCCGCTCCACGTGCTCCAACATCACGACGGCGTCGGCGCCCTCGGGCATTGGCGCGCCGGTCATAATCTCAATCGCAGCGCCGGGCTCAAGCGCAGGGCCATGCCACCGCTCGCCCGCCCGTATCTGCCCCGCAATTTTCAGCAAACCGTCACCGAAATCTGCGGCGCGCACGGCAAATCCGTCGCGAGTCGATCGGTCGAACGGCGGCTGATCCCGGTCCGCGTGAACCGCCTTCGCCAGCACGCGATCTTCCGAATCCAGCAGCGGGACCAGTTCTGTCGCCGGCGTCGGCAAATCAGCTGCGTGGGCAAGCACGATCCTGAGCGCCTCGTCGAAGCCGACAACAACCCCAACATCGCCCGCCGCAGCCTTGCTCATCTCGTTCTCCCAAAATGCGTTGATCTACAGACAGAAAGGCCCCGAGCAACATCGCCCGGGGGCCTCTTTTTCTTCTTGCGGCATCTACTTCTTCGGAGCCTTGTAGCTCGACTTCACCTGGGCGCCGATGCCTTCGAGAATGCCTTTCACATCCGCAGCATGCGGCCCGTCGGGTGCCAGTTCCAGATACATCTGATAGGCCTCAATGCATCCCGGAGGCGCGACGATCTTCTGGGTCTTTGGATCAACGGTCGCCTGCGGAATAAGTGCCTGACCCTTGATGTAGTAGGCTTCCGCCTTCTTTGGATCGGCAGCGATTGCCTTATCTGCAGCAGCCGTAGCTTCCGGAAGTTTGCTCGCGTTGTATAGCGTGGCCGCCTCGTTGAAGTAGTACATCGAAGCATTGGCCGGCAGTGCCTTGGCTGCCATGTCGTACGCTTCGGCTGAGTCCTTGGTGTTGCCCAGCTTGGCGTATGTCTGTCCCAGCTGGTTATAGCCGGCCGCCGCAGCCTCGGGGCTTGGCTTCTTGGAGGTGGCGTTCAGGTCAACGCCCTTTTTATACGAAGCAGCGGCGTCGTTGTACTTCGCCACGATTGCAGGATCCGTTGTCGGAGTTCCTGCAGCCTTGGCTGCCTTTGCAGCCGCGTCCGCGGCGCCGAGCTGCGCATCGCCCATGGTGATCCAGAGAATCCCCTCGTCCGGCTTAGCGGCTGTTGCGTCCGTCATCGCCTTAATCGCCGCGTCGTAGTTGCCTGCTTTGTTGTCCGTTCGCGCCTGCGTCAGCAGAGCATTCAGGTTCTGGATCTTCGCGTTGCCGGCGACAATCTCGGCGTTCTTCTTCTTGTATTCCTCAAGCGCCTTCCGATCCTCAGGAGACATCTTGGCGAGGTACTCCGGGCGCGACATATCAAAGTTCACCGCTTTGTCGCCGCCGCCGCTGGTAAAGATCACACTATCGTTGAAGTCCAGGCTCTTGTTGTCCTGAAAGACCAAGACCACGTAGTTGCCTGGAGCGATTCCTGTGCCCTTGTAATCTCCGTTTGCATCCAGGGGAAACGTGTATTTGAACTTCATCTCCGCCTGCGGCCCTCTATCCGTCGTTAACCTGACTTCGCCTTTGGTGACCGGCTGTCCGACGGGATTGTTCACATGGCCGTGGATGCTCCCATCCGCCGCGACTTGTGCCATCGAACGGCTCGGTTGCGCCGCGGCAACCATGACCAGCAGAGCGGCTGCCAGAGTGCTGCTTACCCTCAATCCAATACGTTTCATACCTTTATTTCTCCTGGCCCATCGACGTGGGCGTAATGTCTTGCAACGACAGCTGATTGCTACCAAAATTTGATGCTGAATGCAGCCTTCACGGGACCGCATACCGTATGGGATCGACCGCTCCTGCCTCGCGAAATGCTCGCAGTCTCAGAACGCAGCTTTCGCAGACGCCGCAGGCTTCGGTCTCACCGGAATAGCATGACCAACTTACATGGAACGGTGCGCCCAGTTCAACTCCCAGCCGGACAATCTCGTTCTTCCGCATGGCAATCAGGGGTGTTTCGACGTGAATTTCGCCCTCTTTTGTGCCCATTCTGATGAGCTGATTAAAGGCGTCGTAGTAGGCCGGGCGACAGTCCGGATAGCCTGAGCTGTCCTGCTCCACCGCCCCAATAAACACGGTCTTTGCGCCCAGCACCTCCGCCCAACTCACTGCCGCGGAAAGGAAATGAGCATTCCGGAACGGAACATAGGTCACCGGAATCTCGCTGCCGATCGCGGACTCGTCCGCCGATGCTGCCGGAACCGCAATCCCATGGTCGGTCAACGCCGATCCGCCGATGCGCCGGAAAAGGTCGATCTTCAACGGCAGAAATTCGCGTAAGCCCAGGATCCGCGCCATCGCTTCGGCCGACTTCAGCTCTCGTGCCTCGGTTCTCTGCCCATAGCTGAAGTGAATCGCATACGTCTCGTAGTCCCTTGCCGACAGAGCAGCGCAGACGCAGGAATCCATCCCGCCCGAGAGGCAGACTACGGCGCGCGGACGGCCCGATTCAGGCCTCTTCATCGCCCGCCTCCAACTCCTTCTGTTCCTCTTCCGTCAACTCGTCGCCTGCACTGCCGAGCAGCTCGCGCGCGGCTTCTTCATCCTTCTTGTGCACCAGCAGCCGTGCCCGAAATGCAAGCGCCAACAGGCTGTTCGCATTCTCTCCCTGCAGAAAACACTCGATCCCCGCTGACTCGAGCATCCCTTTGGCCATCTGCGCATTGGCCGGCTCAAGAAACTTGCCAACCGTCACAAACTTATCCGGATCTCCCATCAAATCGGCCATCGATGTTCTTTCTCTTCCACGCTACTTGTCCTACTTGTCTTCATACGATTGCAAACGCGCCGTGATCGTACCCCAGAACAGATGCGCCCGGATCTGCACCGGCATATGCCGCGCGTCGTCGGTGTACCAGACCCAGATATTGCCCCGGTTTTTGACGATCCCCTCATCCGCCGTCGGCTCCACGCGAATCGTCTGGAAGGTGCCGGCCGGCGTCTTGATCTCTTCTTTTGCCTCTACCTTCATCGTTACGGTCACGGTGCGCATGGAATCCGCCAAAGGAAACCGGATCGTCTGCCCGACGACCATGGGCTGCGACGCCGCGTAGAAGATGGCCGACAATGAGTCCGTCACGCAGGCCGGAATCGACGCTGTCTGCTCTTTTGACGTTCCCTTCACCAGATTCTTCTCAACCTGTTTCTGTTTGCCCTGCGCGTAGTCGAAAGTCAGGTCGCTTGAGACCTTCCTGCGGCCCTCCTGCAACTGCTTGCTGAAGCCGGTCGAGCAGCCTGTCTTCGTGTCGAACCCTGCCTGAAATTTGTCGACCACTGGAAACAGCATCGTGACTGCGCCGACCGACCCGCCATAGGCGTTGATCTTCTGTACAGTTCCCTCCTGTTCCAGTTGAAACACCGCAGTTCCCGCGGTAAAAACCCTCCAGTCCACAGTGAACGTCAGCGTTCGTTTGGCGGGGAAGACGAAGTCCGGTAACGGCGGTTGCAGCGTCGGAATAACGACTGGCGCGGGAGTTGACTTTGGCCCCAGACCCGGCAACTGCGCTCTCGCAGGAAACAGCCCTGCGCAATACAACATCAGGAGAATCAACGCCAGGGACCGGTCAAGCTTCGACAAAGGGCAGCACTCGCACGAGTTGGTGTGTGGGCGGTTTCGCCCCAGCCCCCACGCCTTCAGCGCAGACCCCTCATCACCCAATGGTGATCGAGAAAAAGCCGGACCGCCAGCGCCAAATAGATCGCGCCGGCACCCATTAAAGCATTGTACTCGCGGTGATGCCGCCACTGCTGCCCTGAAAACCTGCCCCCGCTCGCGTTTTCGTTCGCCGGAAACTCCGCTGCCGTCAGCCGTGGCAACAGCCGCGGCACCTTCTCGGCATACTCGTCGAAACCCGCAAAGTGTTCCCGTAGATAAAGTTCCTCCGACCGGATCGTCGGCAGATAGATCGCCGCGAACAACAGGGCCAGCGTGATCAGAATGATCCAGCTCGCCGCGGCCACCGCGAACCCGAACGCAATCATCATCGACCCCAAATACAACGGGTTCCGGGTATAGGCGTAAGGTCCCGTGAGGGTCAGCTCCGCGTTTTTGCGTACATATCCCGCCGCATACGCCCGCAGCCACGCCCCAGGCACGACAAGCATCAGGCTGAGCAGCATCGTCTTACCCGTCGGCCGCGCGAGCCACAGAAACACCGCGGCAAAGACAAATCCCAGAGGCACGCGGATGCGGCGCGCGATCTTCTGCCACTTCGTTCGTTCTGTCACGCCCGTTCGCTCATGGCCGGTTCGTTCACACCTTCACCTTATCCTGTTCGTTCGCCAACAACTCAAGTGCCGCCTCCACGACCTGCTCGGTCGTAATCTGCATCAACCCTTCCTCTGTCTCGACATGCCGGGAGTGGTCCACCCTGCTGGAACCATGCCGCAACACTCGTGACGGCGTTCCATACGGCCCATTCCGAGCCGGGTCGGTTGGCCCAAACAATCCGACCACCGGCCTTTCCAATGCCGCCGCCAGATGCAGCGGCCCGGTATCGCCTGCGATCACAACCCCCGCCCGCCGCACCAGCGCGATCATCTGCCCGACAGTGCAGGGAACCAACGTCGCCGCTCCAGCGCTGGCTTCAACGACGCGTCTGCCCGCCTCATCCTCCGGAGAATCGGCGTTCACCAGCGTAGGGAATCCCGCCCGCCCCAACTCCGCCGCCACCGCCCCGTATCGTTCAGCCGGCCAGCACTTGGCGCCCCATCCCGCTGTCGGCGCAATCATCGCGAACCGGTCAGACACCCCAGTCAACAATCTGTCGCACCATTGCTCCGCTGCGGGATCGACAGGCAACTTTACCTTTGCGGGCCGAAGCGTCTCCCCCACCGCAACACCCAGCAATTCGCAGCCCTGCTCCACTACGTGCGTCGCGGTGAGTCTGATCTTCTGTTTGTAAAACCAGGCCGCGGGCGCTTCCCGTGGCTCTGCGGAGCCGACAAATCTATTCGCCCCTGACATAAGCCCCACGAATGCCGACCGAATCGACCCTTGCATATCGACGCAGAGGTCGTAGTGGTCTCCCCGCAGTTCGCGCCGCAGCCCCTGGATATCCTGAAGCGTGTTCACGGAAAACGGTCGCCGCTTCCACTCTCGCGTCGGCACACAGGACCACCGATCGACCAGCGGCCGGCGCGAGTCCCGTCCCGAAAGCCGCCACGCCATGTCATGAATCTCAGTCTCTGCCTGCAACAACTCACGCCAGACCGGTTCAATCGCCCACCCGATCATCCACCTCGGATATCGCTCCCGGAGCGCTGCGACGGCAGGCATGGCGTGCAGCACATCTCCCATCGCGCCAATACGCACAATCAAGACACGAAGCGGACGGTCTCCGTGAGGTGTAGCAGTGCCATGCAGGAGAATGGATTCCGTTGCCAAGCTTCAATTTTCTCACGCAACCGCAATCCTGTAGGCCGATTGGGCACGCCAACTAGTGTTTGCGCCGGTCCAGGCGACCAACCCTCGCGATCAGTTGCGACAGCGATTCCTGTTCGTCCAGCAGCTCCACACTAAGCCGCGCTACAACGACCGGTCCAACCGTCTGCAGACGGTCGCGCAGGATCGGTGTCAGCTTCACCGCGTCCTTCTCCGTAGTCACAAATCCATTCGCCTCAATCTGTCGCGCGCGTGAGAGCAGACGATGCATGTCGCCGTCGTCATAGGAGTGGTGATCGGGAAAGATCACAGCATCCATCGGCTCGTAGCCCTGCGCGGCGAGCATCTTTGTAAAGCTCTCAGGCCGTGCGATGCCGCAAAAGGCAAGCGGTTTGGTGGGCAACGCTAAATCTCCACCCTCCCCCAGGCTCAAGCTGCGCCGAACCACCCAAATCGCCGGGATCTTTCCCCGACTGATCAATCCGGCGACCACACTTCGCAGCGAATCAGCCTCTTCCTCACGTAACACCACAATATCCGCGTTTGCCACCGCCGACAGAGGCTCTCGCAAATTTCCCGCCGGAAGCAAGGTGTCCTCGAGGTCGGCCTGCGTCAGCAGAACAATGTCGACGTCGCGAGCCAGCTGCCGATGTTGAAATCCATCGTCCAGCAGATGCACGACCAGTTTCTTTTCCGACGGCTCACCCTGTTCCGCCATCACGCCCGCCTGGTAGCGGTCCGCACCCGCGAAGACCGGCACTCCCGAGCGCTGCGCCAACAACACCGGCTCGTCTCCCTGCCAGGCCGCGTCGTCGAACGGTTCAACCCGCGATGTCACCTCGGAGCTTCGCTTATACCCTCGCGTCAAAATCCTCACCGCATAGCCGCGGTGACGAAGGATTCTCGCCAGCATCAGCACCATCGGCGTTTTTCCCGCGCCGCCCGCAGAGACACTGCCTACGCTGATCACCGGGCTCTCCAGCCGGTTTCGCTTCAACCATCCCCACGCGAACAACCGCCTCTTCATTGCCAGCGCAGCGCCGTACAACGGAGTCAGGGGCAGCAGCCATGGTCTGCGCGTGCTCATCGCCCGGTCACCGCCCTCTTTTGCAGCAACGCCGTCAGCGCTTGTACGGTCCACTCCGTTGCACCCGCTTGGGCCTCAAACGCCGCCCGACCGCGTTCTCCAAGAGCCTTTGCCTCTTCCTTATCGCGCAACAACGCTATCAACGTCTCAGCCAACCTCTCCGGCGTAACGATCCGAATTGCATCGGCGTCGCGCATAGCCTCGACCACCTCGCGGAAGTTTTCAAACGAAGGCCCCATCACCACCGGCACCGCAAACTGTGCTGGCTCCAGCGGATTGTGCCCACCCTTAGGCACAAGGCTTCCTCCCACGAACGCCACCGCCGCAATCCCGTACATCGAAGCCAGGTCCCCAATCGTATCGAGCAGAAGAATCGTACCGCGAAGAATGGTCTGAGTATCGGGCGGGATCTCGCTGCACCGAAAAAACTGATACGCGCTCTTCCGAATCAGACCCAACACTTCCTCAAAACGGTCAGGATGCCTCGGAGCAATCAACAGCGCTGCATCCGGAACCGCCTTTTGTATCGCTGGCCACGCAGCTAGCATGGCCTCGTCCTCGCCGGCAAGCGTACTTCCGGCAACAATCAGCCTTGTCCCATGGAGAAGAGAACCGATGCGCCTCGTCATCCGGCTCGCTTCTCCGGCGCGCACGTCGTACTTCAGATTTCCCATCACCATCACCCGCTCAGACGGGGCGCCAATCTTAACCAAACGCTCAGCAGTCTCTTTACTCTGTGCAAGAAACAGCGAAATCATCTCAAGAAACGGCCGCCACAGTCGCCGCAGCCGCATATACCGCGGAAACGATCGGTCGGAGACCCGCGCATTGGCCACGACGATCGGAATACTGTTTTTCGCACATTCATCGATCAGACGCGGCCAAAGCTCGCTCTCCATTAGCACAAGCATCTGGGGCTGAAGTACCCGCAGATACCGTCGCACCGCGAACCGAAAGTCCAATGGCAGATAAAACACCGGCGCTCCCGGCAACCGCTTTGTTGCCAGCCGCTGCCCCGTCTCCGTAGTGGTCGATACAGCAAACACCCAGCCAGGAAGCGCCTCCTTCAACTCACGAATCAGTTGAGTAGCCGACAGCACCTCGCCCACCGAGACCGCATGGACCCAAACCACATTCCGCCCTGCCACTGCTGCCTGCAGTCCCGCGGGCACGACTCCCAGCCGCCCCATCAATCCCGCGCGATACCGCCCGCTGGTTGCCATCCGCACCAGCCAGTACGGAGCCCCCAGAACCAGGGCCGCCAGCAACAGCGAACTGTAAACAATCATCACCGTTGCTTCTCCCCGCTTTACGTTGTGCGCCAGCGAAGATGATAATCAACTTGGCCATGAAGTCCCACCCATTCCCTCAGATTGCGCTCCTGGTAGTTACTACATCGTGCCTCTTCACGGTTACTTCCTTTGCCTCGGACAAACCCAGAAAAGCACCGCCCCCAAAGCCCGCCAACCAGTACGCCGCATTCGATGCCCACCCGAAGGAGAAGGTCACCGTGGCGGCCGAACCCTGCGACGACCCCAAAGACTGCGACTTCTTCCGCCTCCCTTACATCCAGCATGGCTTTCTTCCCATCCGCGTCATCTTCACCAACGACAGCGACACCGCACTCTCTCTCGACGACTCCCGGATGCAGTTCATCTCCGTCAACAACGACAAGATTCCTGCTGCTACCGACGACGACATTCAGCGCCGCCTCTTCTCCACCAAGAGCGTCAAGGGCCGCAAGGTCCCCCTGCCTGCGCCCCTGCCGCCCATCACTCTCCACGACAAGCCCGTCGACAAACAGATCACGCAGGATGAAGACGACTTCGGCTTCAAGAGCACCACGGTCAACTCACACAGCACGCTTGCCGGTTACCTCTTCTACGACATTCGCGAGCTCAACGACCACCCTCTCAAAGGCGCCGAGTTGTTCATCAAGATGGTCTACGCTCTTCCCGGCAAAGAGGGCGACAAGAAGCCGCTCTTCGACTTCAATATTCCCTTCGACAAATGGCTGGCAGCGCAGTCAGCATCTCAGCCCTCGGAGAAGGCCGCCGAAGCTTCACCCAAACCCTGACCACACGGAAAAATCAACGATGACCCAGTCTTCGCCTCGTCAAAACGAACAGTTCAACCTCCGTCCCGCGACTCCCGCCGATGTTCCGCAGATCCTCCAGTTCATTCATGACCTTGCCGAGTACGAGCGCGAACCCTACGCCGTCCACGCCACCGAAGACGATCTGCTCCGCGACGGCTTTGGCAAGACCAAACGATTCGACTGCCTCATAGCCGAGCTGAAACAATCGGGCATAACGATCCCCGTCGGCTTCGCCCTCTACTTCTACAACTACTCCACCTGGCGTGGCCACGCCGGCATTCACATCGAAGACCTCTACGTCCGCCCCGAACATCGCGGGAAGGGAATTGGCAAAGCGCTCCTTACTCGCGTAGCCGCCATCGCGGTAGCCGAGGGCTGCTCACGCCTGCAATGGGATGTGCTCGAATGGAACACCCCGGCCATCGGCTTCTACCAGCAGATGGGTGCGCAGATGCTCATGGACTGGCGCACCATGCGCGTCGTCGGGCCGCAGCTTCAGGCTCTTTCCAACGGCTGAGCGTGCCCGCACTCTCGTCTCCTTGCGGTCCCGATTTCAAACGCCAAAAAAGACACGTCCTTCCAGGATAAGGACGTGTCTTTTTTCGGTCGTGTCCACCACCTTGGTGCTAAACCAAAAGGCGACGTCGTGCTGCTCCAGCCAATGCGAGAAGGCCCGTCCCGAGCAGGGCAATTGAGCTCGGTTCCGGCACCGTTCCGGGCTCAATCGGGTTGGTTGTCCCGAGAGCGCCAATGTAAGCCGTTGTGTCATAAATGTCATCGCTCGTGTCGGCGATGATGAAGGTCAGCGTGTTGGTCCCTGCATTGACAGCTCCGCTGAACGTATTGATTGGATTGTTGTTGCAGGCAAGAACACCATCCAACTCGGTTCCAGCCAGGGCAGTGAAACACGGATGATCGATGTTGACCGGCATCCCATTGACGAAAGCGATATTCGTGCCATTCAGGTAGAGTCCAAAAGCGTCCACAAAGTTAGAACCGACAAACTCCGGAAACTCCTCTGACCCGAAGGCCACATTGAAGAAGATCTGACTGACGCTTGGATCAACCGTAAACGTCAGATCGAGTTCGGTCACATCGAAGTGGTTTGGGTTTCCGCCGGTTAGCGGATTGAGCAATACGTTCTGCGCTGCCGTTGCCGCCACACCATAGGCCGTACTTGTGGAGCCGGAAACGTTTGGTCCAGAACCGTATGCTCCCGCATTTCCTGTGCTGATGACCGCACCCGACGCAAGTCCGTAGATGTTTGTGAAGGTCCCCGTCGAGGCAGCTCCTCCTTGAGTCTGGCCTTGCAGCGTCGCGTTGGTTACGTTAACGCCCGTATTTCCGGAGGTTACGGCACTAGCAAGTTGATTTGCGTTGGTGTTGATCGTCACTGCATCCGCAAATGCAAAGCCAGATGTAGAGACAGCGAAAAGTAAAAGAGTCGCAAGGTTGCGATTTCGCATGAATCCTCCTGGGGTTGGGTATTCGAATATTGGGGCCGAACGAAAGAGCCGAATAGCTCTGCTGTAAAAGGGGGCCGAGAGAACTTGGGGGTCCCAAGGCGTACGCTGCCTCGCAGCTCTCCGTTGTGAGAGGCCGGCAGCGGACCACCATAGTGCAATCGGATCGCCAAAATTTTGAACCCCAACTATTGATGAAGGTGACACTTAGCCAAATGAAATTTGGCCCACCATGAAAAGACTTGCACTTTTTAGGAAAAATTCCGGGTCACTGCTTATGACTCTCCCACAAAAAAATGGAACACCAGCCATCGGCTTCCACCAGCAGATGGGCGCACAGATGGTAATGGACAGGCGCACCATGCGTTGCCGGCGACGGGCTGCCATCCCCGGCCCTTAGGAAAGCCGAGTGCCTTTGCGGTACCGATTCACGCAAGACGGCGCGATCTCGGATCGAGAGCTGATAGTCCTGGAGAGTCACCATGCACACAGGGCCGAACCCGTGGGCATGATGACAACTCCTCAAGGAACTACTGCAAGGACCAGCTTCCGGAGGCAACGGTATTGTTAACAACGCCGGACGGGTTCATGATCTTCAGCGCCAAAGTGTCGCCCGGGTTGAAGATGGCGCTGAACGTAGGTGCGGTGAAACTCCCATCACTATTGATCGTTCCAGTCGCGACGACCATCCCGTTGCGGGAGAGAGCCACGGTCATTGCTGCGCCCGTTGTCGGACATGTGAAGTTGTGGCCCGTGACGTGAATGCAATTTGCGGTTGCGCCCGGGTCAATCGAGCTACAGAGAGGCGAACCATTGTCAAGGCAAGCTTCTGATCCCGCCAGGGCGGAGACGGATACGGAGAGCACAGTGAAAGTTCTAGGAGAGTTATCTGAATTAAACGTGGTGCTTGCCAGACTCTGACTGGAACTTGTGGTGAAGCTGGTGGGTAGCGACCCGCTCGAATTGAATGGGGTGTACCCAATAGTGGCCGTTCCGCAGCAGTAGACCCAGTCTGCGGTGTCAATAGCCGGATCGCTTCCGACTACTGGAGCCGCAGTGATGGCGAAGAACGGCCCTGGAGAACCTATACCAGCGGGCCGCAGGACTTCCTGACCCTGGGTGTAGGTGGCAGTCGGACTCCAGATGCCCGCGTACGTGCTGGCTCCCGCAGCGCCCGGTGCTCCTGCAGGCCCAGAAGGACCAGAAGGCCCCGTCGGTCCTACAGGCCCTGGTGCTCCGGTAGCGCCGGCCGCTCCCGTTGCCCCCGTTGGTCCGGCGGGACCCTGTGGGCCGACAGCTCCCGCGGCTCCAGTGTCACCCTTCGGTCCTTGAGGCCCAGTCGGGCCGATCGGTCCTTGTGCTCCGGCAGCGCCTGCGGCTCCCGTTGCCCCCATTGGTCCGACGGGACCCTGCGGGCCCACGGCTCCGGCATCGCCCTTGGCCCCAACCTGCGCGATCAGCGACCAGGCCAGTGGCGTAGTATCCGGCTGCTGTCCGACGTTGTTAGAAACGAGCGAGACATAGGAGCTGCCATTGAACGAGACCACATCATTGACGACGTACGTCGCAGCCGGGTTATACGTCTGGCGGAACGTGAAGCCCACACCGTCCGTGCCGGCTACGCCTTGAGGACCCTGCGGACCCGCAGCGCCGGTGGCTCCCGTTGCCCCCGTTAGTCCAACGGGACCCTGCGCTCCCGTCGCTCCAGTGTCGCCCTTCGGACCTTGTGGCCCGGTCAAGCCGACAGGTCCTTGCGGACCCTGAGGCCCTTGATTCTGTAGCACCACCTGGATCTGCGGCGAAAACCCGTTGCCGTCGTGTTGAATTGCATCCAGTTGCACATTAATCGGGTTCATGCCGGAGGGCGGCGCGTCAGCAGCCAGCATCAATCCATTGTTGACAGCTCCACTCACCCAGCTCTGAACGATGGGCGTGATGTTGACCACCACAAATGAGCCGCCTTGCAATTGGGTCGACGACACATTGAACGATACGGTTGCGACCGAGCTGCAGGCAGGGGCGGTCGTGCCCGTCACGGTAGCACCACTCCAAAGCGGACTGGAGGCAAGTTGGCAAACTGTGATGGTTCCCGGACTTCCCCCTGCGTCGACAAACAATGTCAGGGTGGCGCTCTGAATGTTCGCGGCGGTCAGACCTGCGGGAAGGCTGCTTAGGTTGAACTTGATCAGCCCATTATGGCTCTGATTAAGGCCCTGGCTATTGGCAGCATATTGGATATGAATATTGCCATCTGTTTGAGCGGGCCCATTGTTATTCATCTGAATTGTTACGTCATCGGTTGGGACAGCCGTTTGTCCGTAACTCGTGATTCCGAACGCCAAGGTCATTGGAATTGCCACTAAAAGTTTTCTCAACACAGTGTTCTCCTCTTCCCCGTGTAGGGACCGACACAGCAGTCCGCCGACGCATGGGGAGGATCGACCAAATGCGTAGCGTGGACTAATGCAGAAGGTTTTTGTGCACGAGAGGCGAGCAACCGCAGGGCCATTTCACAAATCAACAACATGGCCGCGTTAGGATATTCGAAAGTGTAACTTTACGGTTACATTTTCCCTCGAACAGAGCTTCTTTGTATTCTCCGTGGGTGCTCTCGGTAGAACCGTCTTCCCATTCGGTTATCAACTGCCGCGTGGAGGTGTCGCCACGCGTGAGACTTGACGCACCCGTTATAATAAACGAGGGGGCAAGACCAAAATCCAAGTCACTTCGCCCTGCAATTTTCGCAGGTAAGTCCTATGGATGGAGGACTTTGCATCATCGTGCATCTGGAATCAATAACTTGCAAAGAAGGTCCAGGCACAAGTCGTTTCCCTGGAAGACTTTGCCACAAAACAGGGAAGGGAGGGGGAGGCATGACAACCAGGCGCATCAAGATCATCGGCGGCGGTCTCGCCGGCCCGGAAGCTGCCCTCCAGGCTGCGAAAAGAGGCTGCGACGTCGATCTCTACGAGATGCGCCCCACCCGCTCCACCGAGGCCCACCAGACCGACGACTTCGCCGAACTCGTTTGCTCCAACTCGCTCAAGTCCGAGTCCGAAAACACCGCTCCCTGGCTCTTGAAACAGGAGATGCGCCGCGCCGGCAGCATTCTCCTCGCCGAGGCCGACGCCACCGCCGTCCCTGCCGGACACGCGCTCGCCGTCGACCGCGTCGAGTTCTCCAAACGCGTCGCCGCCCGAATCGCCGCCGAACCTCGCATCACCGTCCATCGCGAAGAGGTCACTCACCTCAACGAAGACGACCCCGTCACCCTCACGATCCTCGCCAGCGGCCCGCTCACCAGTCCCGCGCTTGCCGCCGAACTCCAACGCCTCACCGGCTCCGATCACCTTGCCTTCTACGACTCCATCTCCCCCATCGTCGATGCCACCACCATCGACATGGACAAGGTCTATTTCGCCGCCCGCTACGACAAGGGCAGCGCCGACTACATCAACTGCCCCTTCACCAAAGAAGAATACGACCGCTTCCTCGACGCCCTTACCAGCGCCGAAGCCGTCCCCGCCAAAGAGTGGGAGCAAATCTCCAAGGGCGATGGCCACCTTGGAACTGACAAAGGAGAACTGAGAACGAACAACTCGCCTCTCCAATACTTCGAAGGCTGCCTTCCCATCGAAGAAACCGCTCGGCGCGGCCGCGACACCCTCCGCTTCGGCCCCATGAAGCCAGTCGGCTTAACCGATCCCAAAACCGGCCGCTGGCCCTATGCGGTCGTCCAATTACGCCAGGAAAATCTCCGTGCCGACAGCTACAACCTCGTCGGCTTCCAGAATCATTTGAAGTACGGCGAACAAAACCGCGTTCTGAAACTCATCCCCGGCCTCGAACGCGCAACCTTCCTCCGCTACGGCCAGATCCACCGCAACACCTACATCAATGCTCCGTCCTTACTCACCGAAACCCTTCAGCTCAAGGCCCATCCGAACATCATGATCGCCGGCCAGCTCTCCGGCGTCGAAGGCTACACCGAATCCATTGCCAGCGGAATGTTGGCCGGCATCTACGCCGCATCCCTCGCCAACGGCAAAGCCCCCGCACCTGCGCCCCGCCTCAGCGCAAACGGCTCACTTACCCACTACATCACGCACGCTGAAACCAAAAAGTTCCAACCCGCCAACATCACCTTCGATCTCCTCCCACCGCTCGAAGAAGAGCTCCGCAAGAAGATCCGCGACAAGAAGGAACGCCACAAGCTGCAGTGCGACCGCGCTCTCACCGCCTGGGACACGTGGCTCGATTTCTCATGCATCGCCAATCGCAATCCCTTCGGCTAGGCTTCTTTCTTCTTGTTCCGCGCTCTGATCTTGAACCAGATCGGACTCCCGATAAACCCGAAGTTCTCGCGAATCTGATTTCCCAGAAAACGCTCAAACGAGAAATGCATCTTGATGTCCTTATCGGTAAACAGCACAAACGTCGGCGGAGCGACCGCGGCCTGAGTCATGTAATAGATCCTCACGCGTTTGTTCATCGGCACCGAAGCCTTCTGGAAGTCCACCCTTTCCAGGAACCGGTTCATCTGTCCGGTCGTCACACGTTTCCGTCGCTCTCGCGCCACCAACTCCACTTTCTTGAATACCTGATCGATGTTCTTTCCATCAGCCGCTGAAATAAACAGCAGCGGAGCATAGTCCAGATACTTCAACTTATCGCGAACATCCTGCTCGTAGATCTTCTGGTCGGCGGGCGGCTTGCCATCAAACAATCGCATCCCATCCTTGCCGGTCCTCGTCATCAGATCCCACTTGTTCACCACGATGATGACCGAGCGCCCGCTCTCATGCGCATACCCGCCAATGTTCGCGTCAAGCGCCGCAACACCTTCTGTCGCATCGATCACAAGTAGTGAAACATCTGCAGCCTCGAGATGCTTTCGCGCCATGATCACCGACAGCTTCTCCGCCATCAGCTTCGTCTTTCCCTTCCTGCGAATTCCCGCCGTATCGACAAACCGGAACGCATGTCCATCGCGCTCGACGACCTCGTCCACCGCATCCCGCGTCGTCCCGGCAATGGGCGACACAATCGCCCGCTGCGTTCCCGTCAGCGCATTCAACAGCGTGCTCTTGCCCACATTCGGCCTGCCGATGATAGCAATCTTCGTCTCCCGGCTCTGATACTCGCCATGCGACCGCAGCTTTCGCATCCGCTTCGCAGGTTCGATTGAATCATCGGCCGCAACCGAAGCGTCTGCGGCAACGGAAGCGCCTGCGGCAATGGAAGCGCCCGCGGCTACAGAATAGTCCGGCCCGTTCGCGTCCTCCTCTACCTCGTCGTTCTCGGTCAGCATGACCTCCGGCTCTTCAATCACCGCAGGCTCAGGCAGCACCTCGAACACTGCATCCAGCAAGTCGCCCATCCCGCTTCCATGCTCGGCCGAGATCGGCAGCACATTCCTGAAACCCAATTGCCGGAAGTTCTCCGCCTGCACCTGCATCGCCTCGGTGTCCATCTTGTTCACCGCCAGAAACACCGGCTTCCCACCCCGCAGCAACAACCGGGCCAGCTCCAGATCAGGCGAAGCCAACTCAGTTCGTCCATCGACGACCATCACAATCGCGTCAGCCTCTTCCAATCCGACCTTCGCCTGCCGAAAGATCTCCGCCGGGATCAGAGCCTCATCATCCGGCACCACCCCACCCGTGTCGACGATCCGTGCAGCGCGATCCATCCACTCAATCTCGCCATAGATGCGGTCACGCGTAATCCCCGGCTCATCACCCACGATCGACCGCCGCGATCCCGTCAGGCGGTTGAACAGCGTGCTCTTCCCAACATTCGGCCGCCCACACACCGCGATCAGCGGAAGCGTTCGGGCATCCACACTCTCGGTCTCAGTAACCATCTGCGAAGCCAGCAGCTCGACCTCGCGCCAGTCTTCTTCGTCTATCCGTTCCCGCCCGGCAACATTCTCCGACCGCGGCGTCTGCCGCCCCACAATCCCATCCGCTGGCCGCGCATAGCTGGGGCGAGCCGCTGCCGCAGGCTTTTTCGGCGGAGCACCCGAACCAATTGCCTTCCGCTTCTCTCTCTCCGGCGACTGCTTCGTCACCCGCGAAGCCTTCTCCGCCGCCGCCCGCTTGGTCGAAAGTATCTTCCGTTTTCGCGGATCCACCGCACCAGTAGTCGGCGTAGCCCTCGGCGCGCGCCCCTTCTTAGGCCGAGTACTAGCCTGCCTGTGCTTTTTGCCTAAACGCTTGGGTGTCTTCTTTCCTGCCATCGTTCATACCTCATGCCCGACGCAGACCTAAGCGCGCAGAGTCTCATCTATTATAGGAACCGCTCAATTGTTCTCTCGTCGACGTGTACCCAAAAGTGAAATTTAGACAAAAGACTCCGAACGAGAAGCGATTTGACCGTACCTTAGCGGGCGCAATTTTACTGGCGCTGTTTTTACTCTGCTTCTGGTACGTAATGGCGGGAAGCATCTTCGAGGAAGATGTTCCCGGCACATACACCCTCCACCACGGACAACTTGCTGTATCCCTTACGATCACACCCGATCATCGTTTCCAAGAAGAAATTAGAACGGCAGACAAAGTGGAGCGCACGGAGGGGCCTTGGCACATTTCTGGCCAAGGCCACATCGGGTTCTCAAGAGAGTTCATTGTGTTACCAGAACAGGAAATTTGCTACGGCGATGAATCCTGCGGATGGATATCAAACAACTTCGGATTTATGGCGATCGAACTTGGCTTGAACAGGCCGGGTCTGCGATTTAGAAAGAATGTTTTCGGGTGAACCGGAAAAATCATCCACCTTGACAAAACCGGCATCGAAAACGACTCCCTAAGTCGAGGGTGCTGCCCAGCCACCCTAACTGAAGTCCAGCCCTAAAGTATCTAATTCGAAGACTTTGCACACTTTTACCGGGGAGGGGGGAGGGGTACGGCTATCATTAGCTAGCCCGTCCCGATGTCCACCTCGCTCCCCATCTCGATCACCCCCTCCGCCAAACCCACCCCGGATCGCCTGCCCTCGCTTCACGATTTCTTCGCCCCCGGAGGCATCCTCTCCCAGTCATCCCTCGCCTTCGAACACCGCCGCGGCCAGTACGACATGGCCTGCGCCATTGAATCCGCCTTCAAGGAAAAACGCCACCTCATCGTTGAAGCCGGCACCGGCACCGGCAAGACCCTCGCCTACCTCCTGCCAGCGTTACGACTCGCCCGAGAGCGCCAGCAGCGCATCATTATCTCCACCGGCACAAAAAATCTGCAGGAGCAGCTCTTCTTCAAAGACGTCCCCTTCCTCGAATCCCTCCTTGGCCCACTCAAGGTTTGCTACATGAAGGGCCGCGCGAACTATCTCTGCCGCCACAAGCTCTACGCGCTGCGCGACAACCCACTCCTCCACGGCCTCGAAGAGATCGACCAGTTCCACCACATCGCGCAATGGGAGAAAACAACCGAGACCGGCGACCGCGCCGAAATCGACGCCCTCCCCGAAACCTCCGCGCTCTGGCAGAAACTCGACGCTCGCACCGAAGCCTGCCTCGGCCAGACCTGCCCCGACTGGGAGCGCTGCTTCGTCACCACCATGCGCCGCAAAGCGCTCGAGTCCGACATCGTCATCGTCAACCACCACCTCTTCTTCGCTGACCTCAGCATCAAGCAGCAGGCCGCCAATGCCCCCGACGCCGGCATCCTGCCCGAAGCCGCCGCCGTCATCTTTGACGAGGCCCACGAACTCGAAGAAGTCGCCTCCAACTACTTCGGCATCGGCCTGAGCAACCAGCGCATCGACGAACTCATCCGCGACGTCGACCTGATGCTGAAGGCAAAGAAAGCCAGCACGTCGGCGATCGAAAGCGCCTGCGCCATCCTCAAAGACCGCTCCCGCATGTTCTTCGCGATCCTCCCCACCGAGTCGGCAGGATTGCCCGGAGGCCCTGGCCGCATGCCCTTTCACAACCGTGAAGCCTTCCTCGAAGAGAGCGGCGACTACTACACCGGCGTCCTCAACGCCCTCACCCGCCTCGAAGGCGAACTCGACCACCTGAAGAACGTCGAGGAATCCCCCGGCCTGCGCAAACGCGTCGCCGACATCCGCGCCCACCTCGCATTCCTCCTCGAATCTCCCGACCGCAACACCGTCTTCTGGATCGAACGCCGCGCCGCCGGAGGTGTCCGCAACCTTGCACGCGGCGCCGCCCACGCCGCCTTCCACACCCACCTGCAAGCCACCCCCATCGACGTCTCCGAGCTCCTCACCTCCACGCTCTTCGATAACTACAACTCCGTCGTCCTCACCTCCGCCACCCTCACCGTTTCAGGAGGCTTCGACCACATTCGTCGGCGCCTAGGCCTCACGACAACACGCGAGCTAGTCGTCCCCTCGCACTTCAACTACGAAAAGCAAGCCCTCCTGTACCTGCCGCCCAACATGCCCGACCCACGCGAGCCAGACTTCCCTGAAAAAGCCGCCGAGCGCATCCGACGTGTTCTCGAGATCACCAAAGGCCGCGCCTTCTGCCTCTTCACCAGCTACACGCAGATGCGCAACACCCACGAGCGCCTCCTCGCCGAACTCCCTTACCCACTCCTCCTCCACGGCACCGCACCACGTCATGTTCTCCTCCAACAATTCCGCGACACCCCCAACGCCGTCCTCTTCGGCACCTCATCCTTCTGGCAGGGAGTCGACGTTCAAGGAGAACAGCTGAGCTGCGTCATTATCGACCGCCTCCCCTTCGCCGTCCCCAGCGACCCCGTAGTCGAGGCCCGCATGGAAGCCATCGAAGCTCTCGGCGGCAAGCCCTTCTTCGACTACCAGGTCCCCAACGCCGTCATCACGCTCAAGCAGGGCTTCGGCCGTCTCATCCGCTCGCTCTCCGATCGCGGCGTCCTCATGCTCCTCGACCCCCGCATCCAGCGTCAGCGCTACGGCCGCATCTTCCTCGAATCCCTGCCCCCCTACCGCCTCACCCAGAACATCACCGACGTCGAGCACTTCTTCCAAAAAACCTCATAGCGTGTAATTTCAACGCCCACGCGATGACGCGTCGGATACGCGCTTTCCCGAACAACTCACCCATCGCCTTTCACATCACATTGGACAGACTGCGCTCGCGGGACCGAGCAATTGTACTGGTATTTGGCGGCCCGGCAGCTCGGAAACTCCTGTTTCCGTGGAAAGGTTCAGCTCTATGACATTCTTACGCTTTACCCTTGTGGCTTCGGCCGCAATCGCCCTCTCTTGTCTGCCCGGCGCTCTCTCAGCGGCACCGCAGGCCTACGCACAAACAGGCACCGCACAAACAGCGCCTGACAACTCCAATCAGAACAAGAATCACGTAGAGACAGCGGACAACCAGGCAAATGCAAAGTCCGACCGCCTCACCACACAAAAGATTCGCAAGGCGATCATGGCCGACAAGAGCCTCTCGACCTACGCTCATAACGTCAAGATCGTCACGGTCGACGGCGCAGTCACGCTGAAAGGCCCCGTCCAGTCGGAGGACGAGAAACAGAAGGTCGCCTCGGAAGCAGCCAGCGTCGTCAGTGCCGACAAGATCACCAACGAGCTCACCGTCAAGCAATAGGAAGTAATACGCACGACAAAATCTCGCTGCATCAGCAGCCAAGGAGCACCAATCATGTCTAGCAAAAACGTAGCTGTTTTCGGTATTTACGCAACACCTGGCACCGCGGAGGCAGCAGTCGATCACCTGCTCGCCAACGGCTTCACGAACTCAGCCGTCTCCGTTCTTCTTCCCGACGATGCAAGCACGCGGGCCTTCGCTCACGAAAAATCAACCAAAGCCCCCGAGGGCACGGCTACCGGAGCCGCGACGGGCAGCGTGATCGGCGGAACGCTCGGTTTGCTCGCAGGCATTGGCGCTCTCGCCATTCCTGGCGTGGGTCCTCTTATCGCAGCCGGCCCCATCATGGCGACGCTTGCAGGAGCGGGCGCAGGCGGAGCCGTAGGCGGTATGGTCGGAGCCCTCGTCGGCATGGGCATCCCCGAATACGAAGCCAAGCGATACGAAGGGGCCGTCAAGGACGGCGGAACTCTTTTGTCGGTTCACTGTGACACCTCCGAGCAGGTCGATGCCGCCAAGGCCTCCCTCAAGAGCACGGGCGCTCGCGACATCTCTTCCTCCAGCGAGGCAGGCTCGAAGGACACCTCGGGCGGCCGCGGAACCTTCGGCAACATCACCGATAGAGAGCGACTCTCATCTCGTCCTCCCGAGAGAGTCGTCGAACAAGACGACGTTGTCACTGCCGATCGCACCACGACCAGGTACTGAGATCGCACTCAAGCTGATCTGCAACTTCTACGCGAGCCCGCTCTCTGTTCAGGAGCGGGCCTCTCTTTGTCTGCTAGCCCCCTCGCACCGTAAACTTCGCCGCGCCGTAAAATAGAACCATCTCCATGGGACGCAACCTCTACATCCTTGCCGGCAGCCTCATCCTTTTCGCTCTGATTTCCTGCGGCATCGCTTACACAAACATCGCGAGACAGCCCGGCTCGCCGGGAGACATCGCCCTGTGGCGCACCATGGGGCTCGGTTTCCTGGTCGTCGGTCTCCTTGTCGCGCTGGCCGGCATCTTGTCGTCGCTGTTCGAGCAGGCCGAGCGCCGCGCCGAAGAAGCCCGCCGCACGAGGCGCAGACGCTAAGAATCCGCATAAAACAGTACAATCAAAGTACGGAACAAGTTGAAGCCGCGTCCCTCAGCTCCCATCTAAATCACAGACGCGGCACCGAAGGGATTCCTGAGTCATGTTTGAAGTAACCGTAGAAGCCGGCTTCTCCTCCGGCCACTACCTCCGCAACTACCGTGGCAAGTGCGAGAACCCGCACGGCCACAACTACAAGGTCTTCATCACCCTCCAGGGCAAAGATCTCGATGAAGCTGGCCTGCTCCTCGACTTCAAGCTCCTCAAGCAGGTCATGCGCCCCGTCGTCGACTACCTCGACCACCAGATGATCAACGACCTGGACCCATTCACCACAATCAACCCCTCGGCCGAAAACCTCGCTCGCTACTTCTATGACAAAACCAAACTCCAACTCAACGAGATGACCCAGGGCCGCGTCACGGTGAAAGACTGCACCCTCTACGAAACCGACACCAGCTTCGCCCGCTACTACGAGTAGCTGTCTAATGCACCTCATCGAACTCTACAAATCCGTCCAGGGCGAATCCTCTTTCGCCGGCCTCCCCTGCATCTTCGTCCGCCTCGCCGGCTGCAACCTCCGCTGTGCCTGGTGCGACTCTGAGTACACCTTCACGGGCGGCAAGCCCTTCACCCTTGACGAAATCGAGCAGCAGATCAAGGCCCTCGCTCCCTGCACCCTTGTCGAGTTCACCGGCGGCGAGCCCATGCTGCAAGCCAAAGAGCTACTCCTTCTGATGGACCGCCTGCTCGCCCAAAACTTCACCCTGATGATCGAGACCAGCGGCGAGCGTCCCCTGGCCGACGTCCCCAAAGCCGTCCACAAGATCGTCGACGTCAAATGCCCCGGAGCAGGCGCGGCAGCCAACACGTTCCGCCTCGAAAACCTCACAGCGCTGACGAAAAACGACGAAGTCAAATTCGTCATTACCAATCGCGAAGACTACGATTTCGCCCGCGACTTTATCCGCGAGAATGCGCTTCAAGAGAAAGCCGGTCAAGTTCTCCTCAGCCCCGCTTTCGTTCAAACCCCAAGCCCGCAGCGCACCGCCGACAACATGCTCCTCGACCCACGCAAGTTGGTTGAGTGGATGCTGGCGGACGGCCTGCCTGCCCGCGTCTCCCTCCAGATCCACAAGTTCATCTGGGAGCCGATGAAGAAGGGCGTCTAGCGCGGCTTTTCTGATGGTGCGCGGCGCACTCGACTTGATAAACTACGCGCCAATGTCCACCGTAGCCGAAGCCATCACAGTCAAACGCGCCCGCCTCGAATCGGTCGACGTCGTTCGCGGCGTCATCATGATCATCATGGCGCTTGATCACACGCGAGACTTCTTCGGCCAGCCCGGCTCGCCAACCAACCTCGCAACCGCGTCCATCGCGCTCTTCTTCACACGCTGGATCACCAACATCTGCGCACCCGTCTTCTTCCTGCTCACGGGCACCGGCGCTTGGCTCTCCCTGCGTAAACGAACCAAGGCAGAACTGTCGCGATTCCTCTTTACCCGCGGCCTCTGGCTCATCTTTCTCGATCTCGTCCTCTTCCGCTGCCTGGCCGTGCAGTTCAACTTTGACTACCACACGACCGTCATCACGGTGCTATGGGCAATCGGCTGGGCGATGATCGTACTTTCCATGCTGGTCCACCTGCCGCCTTCCGTCGTCACTGCGTTCGGCGTCGTCATGATCGCCACGCACAATCTCCTCGACTTCATCCGTTCCGCGAACCCGATCTGGTCGATCCTGCACTCTCCCAACATCATCCTCGAGAGGCCCGGCAACATCGTCTTCCTCGCCTATCCGCTAATTCCCTGGGTCGGAGTCACCGCCGTTGGCTACGGCCTCGGCCAGATCTACGCATGGAAGCCCGCTCGCCGCCAGGCCCTTCTCCTGCGTCTCGGCATCGTCCTCACCATCGGCTTCGTCATACTGCGCGCCATCAACATCTACGGCGACCCATCCCGGTGGGCAACACAACGCACTGCCGCATACTCCATTCTCTCCTTCCTGAACATCACGAAATACCCTCCATCCTTGCTCTTCCTGCTCATGACACTCGGCCCCGCCCTGATCTTTCTGTGGGCAGTCGATACCCACACGCCACGCCTGCTCCGTCCCGCGCTCATCATCGGCAAGGTACCGATGTTGTATTACCTCTTGCACTTTGCGCTCATTCACGTGCTCGCCGTCCTCATCTGCTACGCGCGCTACCGACACATCCACTGGATGTTCGAGTCACCCGACCTCGCCCACTATCCCATCACTCAGCCTCCGGGATGGGGGCTCACGCTACCGCTCGTCTACCTCATCTGGGCCTTCGTCGTGCTCGCGATGTATCCCCTCTGCCGCTGGTACGCAGCGGTCAAGCAACGCAGCAACAATCCCTTGCTTAGCTATCTCTAAGCGCACCCGCAAAAAACGTGGCCGCCCTGATCGCCCGGGCGAATCGCTCAATACGCTACCATTTCCTATGCGCTCCCTTTTTTCCCTGCTCTTGTTCTGTACATTCTCCTGCGCCATAGCGCAGCCTCCCCAAAAGCCCATCGAAATCAAAGTAGTCGTCATCAACATGTTCGAGGTCGGTGCCGACACCGGCGACACCCCCGGCGAGTACCAGTACTGGGTCGAGCGCGAACACCTCGACGAAATCCTCCCATTCCCGCAGGGCTATCACGACCTCCACCTCAATCCCAAAACTGGAGTCCTCGCGGTCCTCACCGGCGTAGGCACTGCCCGCACCGCCGCCACCATCATGGCGCTCGGCCTCGACCCGCGCTTCGACCTCACTCACGCCTACTTCCTCGTGGCCGGCATCGGCGGCATCGACCCGCAGATGGGTTCTCTCGCTTCTGCCGTCTGGTCCGATTACATCGTCGACGGCGACCTAGCCCACGAGATCGACGCCCGCGAAATTCCCAAAGACTGGAAGACCGGCTACGTCCCTCTCGGCAAGTCCACGCCCTACGAGCAGCCCCGCACCGCGCGCTTCGGCGATGACGGCAACGTCTATCACCTCAACACCGCTCTCGTCGACTGGGCCTTCAACCTCACCAAAGACACCGAGCTTCCTGACACCCCGCAGATGAAGGAGCGCCGCGCGATGTACGCAGAAGCCCCGGCCCACCGCGCTCCCTTCGTCCTCCGCGCCGACAACCTCTCCGCCTCCACCTTCTGGCACGGCAAACTCCTCAGCCAATGGGCCCGCGACTGGGTCAAATACCAGACCGACGGACACGGTACCTATGCCATCTGCGGCATGGAGGACACCGGCACCATGCAGTCCCTCACCTGGCTCGCAAAGGCAAACAAACTCGACATCAACCGCGTCCTCGTCCTCCGCACTGCTTCGAACTTCGATCAGCAGCGCATCGGCGTCACCGCGGCCGAGAGTCTCTCCGAGACCAAGGTCCGCCAATACAGTGCGTACCTGCCCGCACTCGACAACGCCTACCGCATCGGCCACATCGTCGTCGACAACCTCGTCGCCAACTGGCCCCGAACCCGCGAGCACGTCCCGACAAAATAGGCTTTCAAAGCCGAGCAACGCGAGGCCCTATGCATCCCACCTCACCGAGACAAGGTACACAAGTCACGAAGTGACCGCCCGCCGCGTAGGCGGCCCGTCCGGCAGGACACGCGCATATAAAATCATCCACCAGGAGCTAAACCTGAAGATCCTCATCCTCTCCCCTCACCGCGACGACGCAGCCTTCTCGCTCTCGATCGCCATCACCAGTTGGCTCACAGCGCGCCACACCGTCACCATCCTCAACGTCTTCACTCGCAGCCGCTATGCCCCCTACTCCGACGCCGACTTTGTCCACGAAAACGACCAGCTCTCCTACGTCTCCGCCATGCGCCTGCGCGAAGACGAGCACTTCCTCCGCCGCATAACGGAAACCCTTCCCAAGGGCCTCAAGAGCAATCTCCACATGGTCGACCTTAACCTGAAGGACGGCCCCATCCGCCTTCGTATCCCTCTTGAAGAGCTAAGCGACACCTCCATCAATCCAACAGATCCCTCCATCGAAAAAATTCGCAAGCTCGCTTACCAAACAATCCGAAGCGGGAGCCATGGAAGCCCTCGTCCTCCCCGCAGCTTTAGGCAAACACGTCGACCACCTCACCGTCTGCGAAGCCGCGATGCCATTCACCTCAGCTATCCCTGCAGTCTTCTACGAGGACCTCCCCTACGCCACCACTCACCCCAGTGCCGCCACGGATCTTGAACTCCTGCGCGAGGCCGCCGAACAACGCAACGAACCCCTCAGCCCGGTAATCTATCGGATCGAATCAGCGATCGAATTCAAGCGTCGCCTAGTCCTCGGCTATGCCTCACAGATCGACGACGATGCGGGTTCTCTCATCGCCGACTTCGCCCAACGGTACAACGGCGGCGAACGCCTCTGGGCCAATCAGGGATGGCTCGACGCCTTTGTCCCTAAGTAACAACCGCGAAGAGACTCTCGAGCATCTTCAATTATCCGAGCATCTTTCGCACCACCCGCCGCACCGTCTCGGTCACCACCCCGTACACCACATGCGTCGCCATCTCGCAGGTCCGCTCCCGCGCCGTCTGGACCTCAGGATCTACCGCAAGCCCCATCGCCGGCAGCACAGTGTCATGCGTTAGCGAACTCAACGCCATCCCAAACCCTGCACCGTCTTTCGCCGACGCCGGAGGGTAGTACTCCACCACCGCTCCATACGCTGCTCCGGTCGCCGCACCAAAGCCCCAATAGATTGCCCCCGCCGCGAACTCTTTCTTCGCGCTGACCAACTCATGGCCAGCCAGCTTCTCCACGAGCACCGTCGGCGGCTTTGGTTCTCCATGCGTCCGCGGTGGATAGACTCGCTCCGCCAACGTCTTCGCTGCTGTCCCGACAAGCCCTCCAGCCAAACCTGCCAGCAAACCCTTCCCCAGCGACCGCCCACGCGTCGTCTCTTTCAACTCAAGTGTCTCGCTCATCAATCCGCCTCAGCCAAACTTGTCTTTTCGTGAGATGCATCGCGGCGCCGCAAGGCTGTGTTCCGGACTCAGCTCTACCCAACATACGCCGCGGCATCGGTCACATCATGCCCATCGTTCACGCCAACCGCACGAAATACTAACGTCAGCAGCCATGAGACCACAAGATTCAACAGCAACGCAGGCACTGCCGCATACATCGCATAAGTCGCCCCACCCAAAAACGACGGCAGATGCACCGGATACACCGAGCTCTTCAATCCCAACGACCAGGCCATCGCCGATCCACACACCATCCCAGCCAGCCATCCGGCAAACAGAGCCCAGGGATGGAACCACCGCGTAAACACGCCCACAACCACCGAGGGAAATAGCTGTCCCATCCATATCCCGCCCAGCAACTGCATCTCGATCGCATACGTCGCCGGCAGCTTCAGGACAAACAACAGTGCACCAAACTTCACCGCCAGCGAAACCACCTTCGCCATTTGCGACTCTTCCTCCGGCAGCATCTTCCGCCTCAGTACCGCGCCATATAGATTCCGCGTAAACAGATTCGAAGCCGCAATCGACATGATCGCCGCCGGCACCAGCGCTCCAATTGCGATCGCCGCCAGGCAGAACCCCGCAAACCACTCCGGAAACATCTTCAGAAATAGCAGCGGCACCGCCGTATTCGGATCCTTCGTCACCACGCCCGCCGCCAGCGCAACATACCCCAGCAGCGCAATCAACCCCAGCAGAAAACTATAAGCCGGCAGCATCGCCGCATTTCGCCGGACTACGTTCGCGTTCTGGGCACTCAGCACCGCCGTTGCAGTGTGGGGATACAGCATCAACGCAACCGCCGACCCAATCGCCAGTGTCGAGTACCCGAGAAACTGCCCCTGTTTCAGATACACCGTAGCCGCGGGCGTATGGTGCGCCAGCAGCTGATTCGCCGTCTCAAACACTCGCGCATATCCGCCCAGCTTAATCGGAATGTAAGTCAGCGCAGCCAGCACCATCACATACAGCATCACGTCTTTGACGATCGCGATCACCGCTGGTGCTCGCAATCCGCTCGAGTACGTATACGCCGCCAGAATTACGAACGCCGCAGCCAGAGGCCACTCCCCCTTCACCCCCATCGCTTCGATCACGACCCGGATCCCCACTAATTGCAACGCAATATACGGCATGAGCGCCAGCACTCCCGTCAGCGCAATCGCAATGGTCAGCCACCGGTTCCCATAGCGCCCGGCGACAAAGTCCGCAAACGTTACGTAACCATGACGGTGACAAATCGTCCACAGCCGGGGGAGCACCATCATCATGTACGGATAGGTAATCACCGCGTACGGCACGGCAAAGAATCCCATCGCACCGCTGCCATACAGCAAAGCCGGCACAGCAATCACCGTATACGCCGTGTAGAGATCCCCACCGATCAGAAACCACGTCACCCACGTGCCGAAGCTGCGCCCTGCCAAACCCCACTCTTCGAGCGACCCCATTCCCGCCTTCGGCCTGCGCCACCGGGCCGCCCAGAATCCAGCCAGGGTAACCAGCGCAAAAAAGAAACAAAAGATCACCAATGCCGTTGTATGAAGTTGCAACCGTTCACCTGCGCAGAAGATTTGTCCGCCTTACAAAAATAACAGCATCTTCGCGCATGGTCGGGACGATAGATCATTCCGACCAACGGGAGGACCAGTACACTTTCTTCGCCACCTCAAAGGTATACCTGTCACGAAGTGACCGCCCCACGCGCAGTGGGCCCGTCCGGCAGGACATGCGCCTACAAGAAATCAGCTTCGCCCGCTGTCGCTCCACTCATACACCACCACACCCAGATCATTCAGCGTCTTAATCACCGACTCCACATTTCTCCGAACCTGCGGCCGCGCACTCACCGGGACCTCATGCGCCTCTTCCACCGCAACCACGCGCCCGTAAGGCCAGAAATTCTGCGGAACCGCATTCAACGCCGTCGGCAGGTCGCTCACCCGCACATTCAGGTCCTGCCTTCTCGCGCCAATCGGCCGCAGCATCCCACCCACGCCCAGCCCGCTGGTATTCGCGTCCGCCTGCACCACATGCAGGGTCACCATTGAGCCCTGCACCGTCAGATACGGATTCTCCCACTGCGTCAGGCTCTTCACTGCCATATAGCGCGTCTTCGAAGGCGGCGGAATCAACTCCATCTGCTGCCGCGCCAGACTGATCTCCTGCCTCTCCTGGGCCGCCATCGCTTTCGTCTCGGCGACGCTGGACACAGCAGTTCGCGTGCAGCCGGTTAGAGCGACAGGAAGCAGAAGGGCGGGGAGTAACAGCAGATATCTACGCACGAACACCAGCATATCAAGCCTTCTGCCCGTTAGACGCCCAAATTCCGCGAATCAGCACACCATTTCCTATCGCCCGGCCCAGGTCGGAGCCCGTTTTTCCAGAAAAGCCTTTGTCCCCTCAGCCTTATCCGCCGTCCCGCATAGCCGCCCGAAAATCTCTGCCTCCACATCGGTGGCCGCCACCAGACCCAGTTCGCCACCCCATTGCACCGCCTCCATGCATCCCGCAATTGCCAGCGGCGCCATCCCAATAATTGTCCTCGCCAGCTCCTCCGCCCGTTCCATCAGTCGACCCGGGGGAACCACCTCATCCACCAGCCCAATCCGCAACGCCTCCGCCGCTCCGATCATCTCGCCCGTCAGAAGCAGTTTCAACGCCCTCGACCGTCCCACCAACCGCGGTAACCGCTGCGTCCCTCCGTACCCCGGAATCAACCCCAGCTTCACCTCCGGCTGCCCCAACTTCGCCGTCTCGCTTGCCAGCCGAATCGTGCAGGCCATCGCCAGTTCGCACCCTCCCCCCAGTGCAAACCCGTTGATACAAGCGATCACCGGCTTCCCACAGGTCTCAATCGTCCGAAGGACCTCCTGCCCTCGTCGCGACTTCGCCTCTCCCGTCGCAACGTCCAGCCGGGCGATTTCGTTAATGTCCGCCCCGGCAGCAAACGCCTTCTCACCCGTGCCGGTCAGCAAGATCACCCGCACGGCTACGTCGTTCGTCATTGCCATGAACGCCTGTTCCAGTTCGTTGAATACCTTCGCATTCAACGCATGCAACACCTCTGGGCGGTTCAGCGTCACTCGTCCTATCCGGTCCTTCACCTCGCACGACAGCGTCTCGTAGCTCACAAGCGTCTCCCCTCGGCAGCGCAATCCAGCAGGCAACAGCAGCAATCTCGTTCCGTACTCCCAGACGATACAATCGAATCTATGATTAAGGGAATCACGTTTATCAGCGCCGTCGCATCTGGCGCTGAATTTGACCGCCTTACCAGCCTCTTTTCTGCCCTTGGCTTCGAGCAAGGCAAAGGCTGGAAGGACACTCAAGGTCCCGGCCGTGGCGCCGAAATGATGGCACCCGTCGGCGAACTCGAATTCGTCACCGGCCGTCCCCCTGTCGTGCCTCCTCTCCTCGTCGAAGTTACGCAGCTCGACCACATACACGCCCTCATCGAAAAGTGGCTCCTCGCCGAGCACCGCACCGAAGAAATCGCCGCACTCCTGTCGTCTGTAGAGCTGACCACCTGGAACAGCCGCCTCTTCACGGTCCAGCTCACCCCGGAACTGAAACTCGGCTTCTGGCAGTCCGAAAACCCTCTCCATAACCAGCTCAGTGCGGTCGAAGGCGATCTCAGCGCCGCCAGCATGCGCTTCGCCATCGTCACCACTCGCTGGAACACCGTCATCACCGACCGCCTCCTCCAGGGCTGCCTCGACGCCCTCCATCGCAGCGGTGCCGCGAAGAAAGACATCGAAATCGTCCGCGTCCCCGGCGCCTGGGAGGTCCCCTCCGCCGCCCGCACTCTCGCCGAATCCAAAAAGTTCGACGCCATCATCACCCTCGGCTGCCTCCTCCGCGGCGAAACCGCCCACTACGAAGCCATCTACAACGAGGTCGCGCGTGGCATCGGCCAGTCCCAGCAGGAGACCGGCATCCCCCACGCCTTCGGCGTCCTCACCTGCGAAACCCTAGAGCAGGCCCTCGACCGCGCCGGTCTCAAGGCCGGCAACAAGGGCTTCGAAGCCGCCACCGCCGCCATCGAGATGGTCTCCATCCAGCGCAAACTAAAAACCACAAACTCACAACCAACAAACTGACAACTGAGAACTGACAACTCACTATGGGCACCCGCCGCAAATCCCGCGAACTCACCATGCAGATGCTCTTCCAGGGAGATCTCGGCAAACAAACCCCCGAAGAGGTTCGCAAGCTCTTCTGGGCCTCCGTCGCAGACGTCGACGCCGAGACCCGCGGCTTCGCCGAAGACCTCCACCGCGTCGCCACCACCCGCCAGGAAGAGATCGACGCCCTCATCGAATCGCACGCCCAGAACTGGCGCATCGACCGCATGGCCATCGTCGACCGCAACCTCATCCGCGCTGCTGTAGCCGAGATGATCGGCTACCCCAACACCCCCGCCGCCATCATCATCAACGAATCGCTCGAAATCGGCCGCCGCTACGCCGCCCCCGAGTCCATCCACTTCCTCAACGGAGTCCTCGACGCCATCGCCCGCGACCTCCTCAAAAAACGTCTGGCGTAACACCTTTCTCAATTCATCCAATCCCCGTGAAACTGTCATCCTGAGCAGAGTCTCTTGCGGTCTCATCGCCAGAGGCGCAGTCGAAGAGCCTGCCCTGAGCTTGTCGAAGGGACCTGCGGTTCGCTCGTAGAAGCCGACCTCGCTCATGTTGCATTCCGCATGGGAAGTTGCCCCGCAGCGCCAGACCGGGTAACGTAGGTGGACCATTAGATTGACGTTATAAGGAGGGCCTAATTGTCCATCCTCGTCTACGCATTTCTCATCGGCGTTATCGCAGGACTACGCGCCATGATGGCCCCGACAATCGTAAGCTGGGGAGCAGGTCTGGGCTGGTTCAGCCTCGCCGGCAGCTCTCTCAACTTCATGAGCTATCCCGCCACGCGCTACATTCTCAGCTTGTTGGCGCTCGGAGAACTGGTCAACGACAAGCTGCCGAAGACACCTAGCCGTACGGTCCCGCCTCAGTTCATCGCCCGCATCGTCACCGGCGCTTTTTCCGGAGCAGTCCTCGGAGCGTCTCGCGATTCTCTGGTCGGCGGCCTTGTGGCCGGAGCAATCGGCGCGGTCGCAGGTACCCTCGGCGGCTCCGCGGCGAGAACCTCGTTGGCCCGGATGGCCGGCAAAGACCTTCCCATCGCCATTCTCGAAGATGCAGTCGCCATCCTCGGCGCTCTCTTCATCGTGTCTCGCGTCTAATGGCCACCTCATTCGATTCCATCGTCATCGGCGCCGGTCAGGCCGGCCCCACCCTCGCCGGACGCCTCACCCAATCCGGCCACACCGTAGCGTTCATTGAACGCAAACTCTTCGGCGGCACCTGCGTCAACACCGGCTGCACGCCGACAAAGGCCCTCGTCGCCAGTGCCTACGTAGCACAAAAAGCCCGCACCGCCGCCACCTACGGAGTGACCGTTCCAACCACAATCTCGGTCGACATGAAAGCCGTCAAGGCGCGCAAAGACAAGATCGTTTTCAACTCGCGCAACGGCCTCGAAACCTATCTGCGCGGCATGAAGAACTGCACCGTCTTCACGGGCCACGCCCAATTCGAATCACCCAATCAAATCAGTGTCGGCAACGATCTCCTCATCGCCAAAGAAATATTCATCAACGTCGGAGGCCGCGCCATCATCCCCGATTTTCCCGGAGCCGACAGCGTCCCATGGATGGACAACGTCGGCATCCTCGAACTCGAAACCCTGCCCCGCCATCTCATCGTCGTAGGCGGCAGCTACGTCGGCCTCGAATTCGGACAGATCTTCCGCCGCTTCGGCAGCGAAGTCACCATCATCGAAAAATCCCCCCGCCTCGTCTCGCGCGAAGACGAAGACGTCTCCGCATCCATCAAAGCCTTCCTCGAAAAAGAGGGCATCACCGTGCGATTGAACGCCGAGTGCATCCATCTCCATTCTCATGGAGACGATGTAGCGGTCGGCGTCAACTGCGAAGACGATAACTCGGACAGCATCGGCTCCCACGTTCTCCTCGCTGTCGGCCGCCGCCCCAACACCGACGACCTCGGCCTCGACCGCGCCGGCATCCAGCACGACAAGCACGGCTTCATCACCGTAGACGACCAGCTTCGCACCAACGTCCCCGGCATCTGGGCGCTCGGTGACTGCAACGGCCGCGGAGCCTTCACCCACACCGCCTACAACGACTACGAAATCGTCGCCGCTAACCTCCTCGACAACGACCCCCGCCGCGTCACCGACCGCATCCTCACCTACGCCCTCTACACAGACCCCCCGCTAGGCCGAGTCGGCCTAACCGAAGCCGAAGTCCGAAAATCCGGCAAACCCGCCCTCATCGGCACTCGCGCCATGACGCGCGTCTCCCGCGCCATCGAAAAGGGCGAAACCGAAGGCTTCATCAAAGTCCTCGTCGACGCGAACACAAAACAAATCCTCGGCGCCTCCATCCTCGGAACCGGCGGCGACGAAGCCATCCACTGCATCATCGACACCATGTACGCCCGCGCCCCTTACACCAACATCCAGCGCGCCGTGCACATCCACCCCACCGTCTCCGAACTCCTCCCCACCGTCTTCGGCGACCTCAAACCTCTCACCTGAGGCCTCAGCCGGTTTTTTCAATCTTCTTTTCGCGCCCCACTAAACGTCATCTCGACCGAAGCGATGGATAGTATCACCGTCCATCGCGCAGTGGAGAGACCCCCGCATTTCGTCCTTTTTTTTGTTCGTTTCATTCATCCAAAGAGGAATGGAAGAAGACACACGCTACACACCGTGCCGAAGCACCGCCCATCCAGTATCATTCGCATGATCTCGCGAATCCAACCGGAGCCGGCGCATGCGTTTAGTCAAAAGCCTCATCCCCCTCACCCTCCTCGCATCCTCATTCGCCGTCGCCACCCCCATCCAACTCCGCACGAACCACCTCACCAACCCCATCGGCATCGATTCCCTCAAACCGCAATTCGCCTGGCAAGGCAACGCAACCACCCCAAACTGGACGCAATCGGCCTATCAACTCCTCATCGCCACCGACGAAAAAAATCTGGCCACCGCCAAAGCCGACGTCTGGGACTCCGGCCGCATCGCCTCCTCCGACTCCATCAACATCCCCTACAACGGCCCAGCCCTAAAACCCCAAACCCGCTACTTCTGGTCAGTCCGCGTATGGGACAACAAAGGCGCCAACTCCACCTCCGCCCCCGCCTGGTTCGAAACCGGCCTCGCCAACTGGACTGCCAAGTGGATTCGCCGCTCCGACCCCGCCGCCGAGCAAGAACTAGCCGCCGTCCGCTGGCTATGGCTCCCCAACGCCGACCCCCAGAAGGTCCCCGCCAACACCACCGCCGAATTCCGCTACGCCCTCCATCTCGACGCCGCCCCCACACGCGCAAGCCTGCACATCGTCAGCCCCGGAGCCTACGTCGCCACCGTCAACGGCACCGTCACCGGCCAGCACAAAGCCTGGGGAGCCTTCGACTGGGAAGAGATCGGCCCCCTCCTTCAAACCGGCGACAACCAGATCATCGTCAAAGTCGTCGCGCAGGCAAAAGTCTCCGCCCCAACTGTCGCGACCGCCTTCGCCGCCTCCCTCCGCATCACCGCATCAGACGGCACCCAACGCCGAATCCCTAGCGATGCGACATGGCAAGTCCGCCCCAACAGCAACAACGCCCAGTGGCAACCCGCCCAAGTAGTCGGCCCCCTCACCACTCCCCTCACCATCGGCACCGACCGCCACTCCGAAGTCCCCGGCCCCAACCGCATCGCCACCGACGCCGCCCTCCTCCGCAAAGACTTCGCCGTCCCCACCGCCATCCAATCCGCCCGCCTCACCATCACCGCCCTCGGCGCCTACCGGGCTTTCCTCAACGGCAAACCCATCGCCCCGCAAACTCTCCTCAACCCAGGCTGGACCGACTTCAACAAACGCGTCCTCTACCAGACCTATGACGTCACCGCGATGCTCTCCACCGGCGAAAACACCATCGCCGCCGTCCTCGGAGGCGGCTGGCACGGCTCTCCCATGACCTGGGCCGGCACTCGCGCCTACCCCGAACCCGACGCCCTCCGCGCCCAACTCGACATCACCCTCGCCGACGGCACCCACAAAACCATTGCCACCGACGAAACCTGGCAGACCGCGCCCCGCCCCCACTCTCTTCTCCGAGATCTACGCCGGCGAAGTCTACGACGCACGCCTCGAAGCCCCCGGCTGGAACGCCCCGCACTTCACCGCAGCCAAAGACTGGACCCCCGCAGCCGCCACCGACCGTCGCCTCCGAAATAAAACTAACCGCCCAACCCAACCTCTCCATCGCCATCTCCAACACCCTCCATCCCATCTCCATGAACCCCGCCAATGAAGCCCATCCCGTCGTCTTCGACATGGGCCAGAACATGGTCGGCAACATCGTCCTCCATGTCCACGGCCCTCGCGGCACGATCATCCGCATGCGCTTCGCCGAACGCCTCAACCCCGACGGCAGCATCTACACCGAAAACCTCCGCAACGCGACCGTCACCGACACCTACATCCTCTCCGGCAACGGCGAAGAAACCTACACCCCCGCCTTCACCTTCCACGGCTTCCGCTACGTCGAGCTCTCCGGCTATCCCGGCACGCCCACCACCGCCAGCATCGAAGGCCTCGTCTACGACAGCCTCCCCGCCACCCCCTCCATCCGCTTCCAAAGCTCCAGCGATCTCCTCAACAAGATGGGCCAGCTCGGCATCTGGGGCCAGCGCGGCAACTTCCTCTCCATCCCCACCGACTGCCCCCAGCGCGACGAGCGCCTGGGCTGGATGGGCGACGCCGGCGTCTTCTGGCGCACCGGCACCTACAACTTCGACATCGCCAGCTTCACCCGCAAATTCATGCTCGACATCGACGACGCCCAGACCGCCGACAACGCCTTCACCGACGTCTCCCCCAACCTCCTCGGTCCGCGAACCCGGCGCACCCGGCTGGGCCGACGCCGGCATCCTCGTCCCCTACGCCGCATGGCTGCAGTATGGCGACAAATCCCTCCTCGAAGACTCCTGGCCAAACATGCAGCGCTACATGGACTTCATCCTGACCACCAACCCCGACTACCTCCGCCGCAACAAGCTCGGCAACAACTACGCCGACTGGCTCGCCCCCGACCAGAACACGCCCAAAGACCTGATCGCCACCGCCTACTGGGCCATCGTCGCCCGCGACATGCGCGAGATGTCCCTCGCCCTGGGCCGCAAAGATGACGCAGAAAAATATCAAACCCTCTACGACCACATCGCCGAAGCCTACCGCAAGCAATATATCCAGCCCGACGGCTCCGTCACCGGCAACACCCAAACCGCCTACGTCGTCACGCTCTACTCCGGCATCGCCCCCGAAAACCTCCGCGCCAACATGACCGACCGGCTCGTCAAAGACATCGAAGCCCACAACAACCACCTCACGACCGGCTTCCTCGGCACACCCTTCCTCATGTTCGTCCTCGACGACAACCACCGCTCCGACGTCGCCTTCAAACTCCTCCTGCAAGACACCTACCCATGCTGGGGATACATGGTCGCCAAAGGCGCCACCACCTGGTGGGAGCGCTGGAACGGCGACACCGGCGACCCCTCCATGAACTCCTACAACCACTACGCCTTCGGATCCGTCATGGCCTGGGTCTTCCGCCGCGCCGCCGGCATCGACACCGACCCCTCAGGCCCCGGCTTCCATCACCTCACCATCAACCCGCAATTCAACCCCGCACTCCCCACCCTCCACACCGAATACGACTCCCCCTACGGCCTCGTCACCACCGACTGGTCCAGCACCAACCACAAATTCACCATCACCACGCCACCAAACACCACCGCCACCGTCACCCTTCCCAACGGCAAACCCGTCCAAATAGGCAGCGGCACCCACACCTACCCAATCCAATAACCTCAGCGATCACTATTCAGATCACTGGAATCGCGGCGACGCCGTCAGCATCGCCCTCCTATTCGCATCGCAACGATGTGCTGGGATCGATGCGGGAAGCGCGCCGCGCGGGGATATAGCTGGCGAAAAAAGCGATACAAGCCAGAAGAGCGGGAACAGCGACAAATGTCACGGCATCGGTGACTCCGACACCGAAAAGCAGCGAGCGCATCAAGCGGCTGACGACGCAGCGCGCCGCCGATGCCGATACCGACTCCCCAAAAGGCCAGGGTCATTCCGCCGCGAACGATGAGTGTCATGATGTTCGCCCGCGTAGCGCCAAGCGCCAGCCGGATGCCCACTTCGCGGCTGCCCTGGCCAACCAGATAGGCGATGAGCCCATAAATTCCAATCACCGCGAGCCCAAGCGAAATTGCCGCAAATGCTCCCAGCACCAGCATGGTGAAACGGCGGCGGGCCAGAGAATTGTCGAAGCGCTCCTGCATGGTGCTCACGTTGTAGAGCGGAAGATCAGGATTGAGTTCGTGAATCTGCTGCTTGACCGCGCCGGCCAGAGCAGCCGGATCGTTGCTGCCCCGCATAACGACGTTCATGGCGCGCGTGACGTATTGCGTTTGAGGAAGGTAAAACGCGATGCGCGAGTCCGCGTCCAGGGTATATTGCTTCACGCGGCCAACCACGCCGACAACCGTGATCCAGGGAGAGTTTGTCTCGCTGATGCCTCCGATGTGGAAGCGCTTGCCGATCGGGTCCTGGTTTGGCCAGAGTTGTTGCGCCATGTAGTCGTCGACAATCGCCACACGAGGTTTGTCGGCGACATCGTCGTCGCTAAATAACCGGCCCTCGCGAAGGGGTATTTCCATTGCCTGGAAATAGTGTCCGCTGACCATGCGGGTATCGGCATTGATGAACTTCTCGCCCGGCGGCGGCACCCGTCCCTCAACGGTGATCGGTCCCCAGGCAAACATCTGGCTCAGCGGCAGCGATGTGACGGCCCCCGCCGAGGTGACACCCGGCAAGCTTTCCAGCCGCTGCCAAAGCTCATGATAAGCAGCGAGAACCGCCGTCCTTGTCTTTGTATCGCTCGCCCGTCATGGTCAGTTCAAGGGTGAGGACATTATGAGGATTGAAGCCGGGATTTACGTCGCGTACACGAACAAAGCTGCGAATGAGCAGGCCGGCACCAATCAACAGCATCGCGCAAAGCGCAATCTCGGCGATCACCAGCGAGCGGCGAAGATTGTTTCCTCGTCCCCAAATCGCGCTGACGCCGGACGAGGTGCGACTGGTGTCCTGCAGAGCGGTTTGCACGTCGAGCCGCGAAACCCGCAGCGCCGGCGCCAGTCCAAACAGAATCGCCGACAAGATACAAACCACGAACGTGAACGCGAGAGCGGCCAGACCGATGCCGATATCATTCACTCTTGGTACGCTCTGCGGACCAAGCAGCCGTACCCAGTGCAAGGCAAGAAATGCCACGGCGATGCCCAATGCGCCGCCGGCGAACGCAAGCAACACGCTTTCGGTCAGCAACTGGCGAACGATCCGCACCCGGGTCGCACCCAGCGCAGTGCGCACAGCGATTTCCTTCTGGCGCGCGACGGCGCGCGACAGTTGCAGGTTCGCCAGGTTCACGCAGGCGATCAGCAGAACAAAGCCAACCGCTCCCAGCAGCAGGTACAACGTGCGCCGAACGTTGCCCACCACTTGCTCGAGCAGCGGCACGATACCGAACGTCAGGCCGCCGTTGGGCGGATACACTTCGGGAAATTCATGCCGCAGGCGCGCCGTAATGGTATCCATTTCGGCCTGTGCCTGTTGTACGGAAACCCCCGGCTTCAGCTTGCCCAGGATGTTGTAGTCTTCGTGGTCGCGATTCTGGGCGGCGTTGGCAGGGAGAGGAAGCGGCAGCAATATCTCGGCCTGCTCCGCGCCGTCCAGCGTCGGCATCACCTCGCGAGGCAACGAAAACGAGCGCGGCATGACGCCGACAATTTCATACGGCACGCCGTTCAGCATGATCTTCCTGCCAAGAACGCCGGGATCGGAACCAAAGCGCCGCGCCCATGTTCCGTAACTCAGCACGGCGGTAGCCGTTCGGCCTGGCAGGTCCTCATCGGGAACAAACAATCGCCCCAGAGCTGCCCGCTGTCCCAGCATGGGCAGCAAACTCGACGAGACCCGGATCGTCCCAACGCGCTCCGGTTCGCCCGAGCCCGTGAGGTTGTAGTTGCCGCCGATTGCGATCGCGACCTGCTCAAAGCCATGATGGCCGTTCTTGATGTCGAAGTATTGTGCGGTGGAGAACCAGTCTTCCGTGATGTTCAGGCCAGGAGAGCGGTTCCAGAGTATGACCAGCCGTCCGCATCCTGGTACGGAAGTGGACGAAGCAACAGCCCATCGACGATGCTGAAGATTGCGGTATTCGCGCCGATTCCGATGGCCAGCGAGAGTACCGCCGCCACGGTGAAGGCGGGCGCAGCGGCCAGAGCACGAAGAGCGCGCCGCACATCTTGCAGCAAAATGCTCATGCAGGCAGTGATGGCCTCCGACGCCCAATGTACTCCAACAGACGGACAAGGCGCACGACGGAAAGCAGCCTGCACACCTTCCGTGCCGCCCGCGCCCAGCCCTGCAAACCGCGCACACAGATCACCCAACTGATCTGTGGGGGGGCCAGCTACGACGCCGCAAACGACGCATTGCAGCGCGTCAGCAAGCCCATCGCAACAGCACAGATCTTCGCCTTGTGCGTCCGCCTCTTCGCGGGAGCGCTCATCTTATCTCCCAAATCCGGAGTGGAATTAACTGGTCTTCTTGTTGCCGGACTCATCAGGCCTCGCTCATTTCGACGCCCTATCGTTCTTTACCGCGGTAACGGCCGATTGGGGTCTGTTCCTCCCGCTGGAAGGTCTCGGTACAGTGGTGTTACTCGGGGGTGAGGTCCTCATATCTGGCAACTGACAGAAATTTTAATTCTTTCAAAAACCTCAGCATTTTCGCTTGTCAAGCCCCAAAACCGCTTAAGTCACTATCAGACAATAACTTACGCTTGGCGTACCAGTTATCTCCAATCTGCTATTCTTAAAACAGATGGAAAAAGCCCCGGTAACCGCCGGGGCTTTTCTCTTTCGGGGTACGAGAGGCCGGATAATTGCTTATTTTTGAATATTTTAGCCATAAAACCTTTAGATCTAATATTTTGCAGGCACTAACGCTCTGCAAGACTAAGAAAACAAGGAACTTGCGCCCAAAATACCCCTCGGGGGAGGGGTACCCCTCAAACGGAAACGACGAGAAAGGAATCGACGATGTCGCCGAACGAAAAGCCCTCTCCGAAGAGAGGGCCTTTTATGGCAGTTCTATTCAAACTAGTTGGTAGACTTCCGTGGCTTTTGCACGAGCAGATTCGGCGCAACAATATTCCCGTTCAGATCCGGAAGCTTCGGTGCAATCGGTGTCGTGACGTCCTTGTAAGAGCCGTCAGTCTGCTTCGTGATCAGATGCACCGCGTTGTCGCCCGATGTTCCGGCATAGAACGTCTGGTTATCCGCACTCACCACGCCGGCAACCGGCGCAATCGGCGTGCCCAGAGCCGTCGACAGCGGAATGGTACCCAACGTTCCCGCTCCCGTCGCCTGCGGAGTATACGTCGGCACCACACCACCGGTACCCGTATACGTTACAAACGCCGTCTTTGAATCCGACGTCGGAAGGATGCCCGTAATCGCCGTCGCCGTAGCTCCCGGCAAAGCGCCGCTGAATACAGGAGTTGTCGTAAAGTTTTGCGGCGTGGAATCCGGACAGTTGCCAATCGGCAGGCCGGCATGAGCAGGTTGAGTAGGAGGTGTTGTCGTTGCGGGCGCAGATAGAAGCGAATCGGTGAACGTCGTCGGTGTCGCTCCCAGAAGATGCAATCCATCATTAGTCGTCGCAATGCGGCTCGTCGCTGGCGCAAGCACACCGGCATCTGGGTAGAACACATTGGTTGTGGTCGACGAAGTCGTCGCCGTGCCACCCGATATCGTCGTCACTGGGCAGTACGAGCGCGCTGTCGTCGGATTTCCTGCGAAAAACGCTCCAACGGTCGGTACGCCAAGCGCCACGTCCGTCGTCGCCTGCGAAGAAGTCGTCGAGTACCAGCCCGTGAACTGCGAGTGCACCAGCAGCTGATTATTAGGCGTCGTCACTCCAGTCGCAGAATTGTAGTCGCCCAGCGTGATGTATACCGTCTGGCTGTCCGGCGAAAACACCGCATGGGTCCCCACGCCTCCAAACTGGGTCAGAATCCCAGCGGGGCTGGTTGTCCCACCGGTGCCGCTTGTCCCACCGGCGCCGTTGGGGTTGTAGAGATACACAAACTGCCGTATCGGATCAGTAATCACCAGCGTTGTGCCATCGGGAGAGACCGCAAGTACCGACCCGGTCACCGACGTATCCTGATTGGTAAGCGTGTTCGAGACCGCGCTGAACGTCATCAGCTCGAACGAACTGCCCATGTAGATCGAGCTCCCGTCGTTGCTGATGACCATTGAGTTCGGCTGGTACGGCAGCCGTACCGGCGATCCGATCTGGGGCTGCGTAAAGTCGACCGGCACAAGGTAGAGCGAATTCGTACTCGCAATGTACAGATTCGTGCTGTTGGAGCCCGGCGCTGTCACGGTAATCGGGTTTGAGGTAACAGGCTTCCCGTTGCCGAACAGACCGATCTGGTTGAACGGCGAAGGATTGCAGCCTGGCGGTTGGCAGACCGCCGTAATCGCCGCCGCACCCGGGAAGATAGGGGTCACCGTTCCCCCCGTCGCCGCCGGAATCGTCGTCGGCGTCGTCGACTCGAACTCCAGCGTTAGGCCCGTCAGAATCGTCCCATTCTTGTCCTTTGCCACCGACGTGAGGGGCTGAGTATTGTTCGGATTCACGACAACGCTGCTCGAACTTCCCGAAATCCCCGGAACACTCAGGGCGATCGAGGTAGGAGGGCACGTCGAAAAGAATCCCGCAGAGCTTCCCGCATTCGAAATATTCGCCGTGATCACCGTCGATCCTGGTTGCTGCGCCGTTGCCACGCCGTTCTGGTCGATGGTCACGATCGACGAAGTCTGCGCCACATAGGAAAGATGACCGACCTTGCAACTGATATTGTTTGCCAGCGTAGTCGACGCGTTCTGATAAACGCGTGCCGCGAGTTGTCCCGTCGTCCCTTGCGATTGGCAGCTATTGGTGGAAGCGAAAGCCGCCGCCGTTGTCACTGGCGTCGTGCAGCAGCCGGTTCCCGGATCGGTCGTGCAGCTCGCCGTCTGGGTGTTGAACGCTGCAGGACTGCAGTTTGTCGCCGGATCATGGATACAGTCCGTCGACAGCGGCCCCAGAACCACGCTGGTTACGACTGGATGCACAAAGATCGGCAGCGGATTGCTGCTCGCTCCGTCGCCGCTCGCAATCACAAACACCGTTCCGCTCTTGTTGGTCGGATTGCAGGTGGTGAAGTCCGGGATGCCGCCACCGGTATTCCTGTTCCAGGTACCCGCGCACAACTTGCCGGTCGTCGGCTCCACATCGGCAATGGTCATATCCGGAGTTCCGTTGGCCAGGAACGTACCGTAGGTATACTTCGACACCGTCTCAGTCGTCCCCTTGCAGTCCGTCGCCACTGGGGTACCCACCTGGCCTATCTGAGCAAAGTTCAGCGAGATGCCGAATATCTGGGGGTTCAGGGTGATAGTCGTCACTTGACCCACGGGTACGCCGGAGTCTGCCGCCATTGCAGAAAATCAGTTGGTGATTTCTTCGAACAGCCCGAGATCGAGACGCCAAAAGGGATCGTAAAAAGTAACAGAATTGCTAAAGTGACAAACCGACGCATTGAACCTCCCCGTCCAACCAGAACACAAGCTGAACGGTCACACCGCAAACCGCTGAATAGAACCCTTAGTGTAAAAGCTGCGCACACCGGAAGCAAATCGTCCGAACGTTCATTGGACGGTCCAACCGGCGATTTCGCATCCTGTAGGAGTTGCTCTCGTCGCAGAACTTCGCGCCGCCAGCAACCGATCATTCTCTACTTCGCCGGCATCTCCGTCTCGAACCAGTTCAGTGCCCTCTCCAGAACGTCCCGTCGATGTTCCGGTCGCATGGAACGCATGTCCTTCGTTCGGATACACCACCAGCTGCGTCTTCACGCCCTCAGCACGCAGCGCATGCCAGAACTCGAAGCTCTGCGGAGCAGGGCACTCGCCATCGCGATCCCCCACCACCACCAGCGTCGGGGTCTTCACATTCTTGATGTATTCGATCGCCGAACTCTTCGCATACACCGCCGCATCGTCATACACCGTCTTGCCGAAGAACGGCACCATCCACTGGTCGATCGAGTTCTCTCCGTAGTAGCTCTTCCAGTCGCTGATGCCTGCGCCCGCCACCGCCGCCTTGAAGCGCGTCGTCCGCGTCACGCCGAACATCGTCATGAACCCGCCATAACTCCAGCCCGTCAGGCCCTCGCGGTCCTTATCGATGGGGAAGCGCTTCTCCAGCACGTCCATCCCAGCCAGAATGTCCCGCAGATCGCCGTAACCAAAGTCCTTGATATTAGCCTGGGTAAACTTCTCTCCCTGCCCATAGCTGCCGCGCGGATTCGGCATAAACACAAAGTACCCAAGCGCCGAAAACGGCACCCCGCCGTATCCGACGCCAGGCCATCGTGGCGTCACGGCGCTCGACGGCCCGCCATGCACGCTGACAATCAGCGGATATTTCTTAGCGGGATCGTAATTTGCCGGATACAGCAGCCACCCCTGCACCTTGAAGCCGTCGTTGGTCCACTCAATGTTTTCGGTCTTTCCCCAGGCTGGCTTCATCCCATCATTCAAATGCGTGATCTGCTTCATCGCATCAAGCGGGCCGGCCCACACCTCGGGAGCCTTTTCGAACGAGCTGCGAATCAACGTAATCCCGCGCTCTTTCGAGACGGAAACACTCATCGACAAGCCGCCCGCACCCACCGTCTCAGGAAACGTTGTGTTGACCTCCGGCAGGTCTTTGCCCGTATTCAAATCCAGAGCCGTAAGATGGCTGCTTCCGCCCACGTGCTCTGCGATACCGATGACCTGCGGCCCAATCCAGCCAATGAACGCGACTGATGCGGCACGACCAGGCGTCACATCTTTCGGCTCGCCTCCAGTCGACGAAATCACATAGATGTCCCCGCCCGTCGATCCCTGGTCGCTCATCAATCCGCCGATAAAGGCGATCCGGCTTCCGTCGGGCGACCATCGAGGCACAGCAATCTGCAGCCCGTGCAAAGATCCTGAAACCTTCGTCGTGTCCAGTATTGATTTAGGCTGCCCTCCGACAATGTCCTCGGTGTAGAGTTGCGCGACCCACCAGTTGTTCTCTCCCGGAGGATTTGCCGCGACAAATACGAGCTGCTTTGAATCCGGCGACCAGCCGAACTCATACACATGCAACTTCGCAGGAGTCGCCTGCGAGAACGATCCATTCGCCACATCCACGACGCCCACCCGCTGAATCTCGACCCCATCCTCACCGATCACACCTGCCCACGGCTTCATCGCTGCAAGGGCTCCAGCGCTGCGCGTCGCATTCTCGACAAAGAGAAACCCAATCGCCTTGCCATCCGGCGACCAGGTCAGCGAGTCCATCATTCCCACCAGATGCGTCAACTGCTTCGACTCGCCTGTCTTCTTCGACCATACAAACACCTGATCTTGTCCTTGCTGTCTCGTTCTTCGCCGATGCAGTCGGACACAAACGCCAACCACTCTCCATCCGGCGACCACTTCGGTTCCGAACTCCCGCAATTCGTCGCGTTCGATCCAGTCCCAATGATCTTTTCCTTAGCCGGATCGGGATTTGCGACATCCGTCAGATGAATCTGTGAACCTTCCCGTCCCCGGACAGCCCATGCAACGGTCGCACCGTCCGGCGAAATTGCCGCAGAACTCGGCGTCTTGGTTTTGCCAAGTGTCTCAATCAAAGCCCCAATTCGTGCGTCCTTCCCAGGAGACGAAGAAGTTTGGGCGTGTCCTTCGGGGGTAGTGCCCAGGACTAATAGAGCAGTGATGATAGAGAAGAAGAGGGAAGGAGAGCACCTGCGAACGTCGGCAAAAGTCATGCAAAAAGCCTAGCATGGCGCAACTCGCTCGTGGTCCGTCGTGGTTTCGTGCATCTCGGGCAGTGCAAATCGACACTTGCGATCAGCGAAATTCGGCCAAAAAGTTGACGTACAACGCAGAGATTGCTATTGTTAGAAGGTTCCGCGAGTATTCGGACCGCGCCGTTGGGAAGGATCCAACGAGCGGAAGGGTCGAGAAAAGCCCACGCAACCTGGCCTCCTCACCTGACGCAAGTCAGGAAGGGTTGTTTGCGTTATACTGGATACAAGAGATTCACCGCAGGACAGCTCAGATCAGGATTCATCTGATCTGGATGTTGTAAGCCTGCGGCCCATCGCAATCGTGCCTGCGACACCCTCCACCTTGGATGGGCTATGCGGGCCGGAACAGCGAAACGGAGTCGGCTCATCCTGAGGAATTAGGGAAAGACGCTCGGCCACCGTCGACTGTTATGTCTGGCTTGTTGTACCGCTTCACAGACGCAACAGCAGGGAAGAACTTCGTCAGAGACGCTTCAGCGTTCTCAATTTTTTGCGTGTACGGCAAAATCGAAGCACTACCCCTCTGCGCGTCTGACATGAGATTTGTTTTACGGTTTCGCGCGCGTTAACTAAGGAGTTCTAGTGCCTACGTTCCATCAGCTCGTCAAGCAGGGCCGCACGCCCACTCGCTATAAGACCGCCAGCCCCGCACTTCAGGGTTCGCCCCAGCGCCGTGGCGTCTGCACCCGCGTCTACACCCAGACCCCGAAGAAGCCGAACTCGGCCCTCCGCAAGGTCGCCCGTGTTCGCCTCACGAACGGGATCGAGGTCACGACCTACATCCCGGGCATCGGCCACAATCTGCAGGAGCACTCGATCGTGCTCATTCGCGGCGGCCGTGTGAAGGATCTCCCGGGAGTTCGTTACCACGTAGTTCGCGGCACGCTCGACTCGGTCGGCGTCGCCAACCGCAAGCAGAGCCGCTCGAAGTACGGCGCGAAGCGTCCGAAGGCAGCTGCCAAATAAATTTTCCGGACCCTGAATTCTGGGTCCCAACCAAGTCCAGCTCTTGAGAAGTCCGGCGCTGGAGGAAGACGAGAAAGAAGAAGAGAATGCCAAGAAAAGGCTACATCGCGAAGCGTGAAGTTGCTCCAGACCCGGTCTACAACTCCACCCTGGTCACGAAGTTCGTTAACTCCATGATGTGGGGCGGCAAGAAGTCGACCGCTCAGGGCATCTTCTACACCGCCATGACCAACCTCGAGCAGAAGGGTGGCGACGAGGCCCTCAAGCTCTTCAAGAAGGCGATCGAGAACTGCAAGCCGCTTCTCGAAGTAAAGAGCCGCCGCGTCGGCGGAGCGAACTATCAGGTTCCTATCGAAGTTCTCCCCGAGCGCCGCACCTCGCTCGCCATTCGTTGGCTCGTGACCTATGGCCGCGCCCGTGGCGAGAAGGGCATGGTTGAGAAGCTGACCGCTGAGCTCCTCGATGCCGCCAATGGCCGCGGCGCCGCGATGAAGAAGAAGGAAGACGTTCACCGTATGGCTGAGGCCAACAAGGCCTTCGCGCACTACCGGTGGTAAAGAGAAAGCTTTTCCGTTAAAGCTTTCTCTTTCCAGAGTTTAGGTTCAAACGTTGTACTTACCGCGAGCGGCTGCTCGCAGATGAGAGATAGACCGTGGCACGCACTACACCTCTGAATCGTTGCCGGAACATCGGGATCATGGCGCACATTGACGCCGGCAAGACGACGACGACCGAGCGCATCCTCTTCTATACGGGCATTACGCACCGTATCGGCGAGGTGCACGAGGGCACTGCGACCATGGACTGGATGGAGCAGGAGCAGGAGCGCGGCATTACCATCACCTCCGCCGCTACCACCTGCACCTGGAAAAACATCCGCATCAATATCATCGACACCCCGGGCCACGTCGACTTTACCGCGGAGGTTGAGCGCTCGTCTGCGCGTCCTCGACGGTGCCGTCGCCTGCTTCGATGCCGTCGCCGGCGTTCAGCCGCAGTCCGAGACGGTCTGGCGTCAGGCCGACAAGTACAAGGTTCCCCGCATCTGCTTCATCAATAAGATGGACAAGGCAGGCGCGGACGCTGTCTACGCAACCTCGACCATCGTCGATCGTCTCGGCGCGCGTGCTGTTCCTATCAATATTCAGATTGGCGCCGAAGCCAAATTTGCCGGTGTCGTCGATCTCGTCACCATGAAGGCGATCTACTGGCATGACGAGACCATGGGTGCCGAGTATTCGATCGAAGAGATTCCCGCCGACCTGATCGACAAGGCCAAGGAAGCTCGTCACTTCCTGATCGAATCCGTCGCCGACTCCGACGACGAGATTCTTCACATGTTCCTCGAGGGGCAAGAGCCCACCGAAGCGCAGCTCAAGGCTGGAATCCGCAAGGCCACCATTGCGATGAACATCTTCCCGGTGCTCTGCGGTTCGTCTTTCAAGAACAAAGGCGTGCAGACCCTGCTCGATGCTGTGGTCGACTACCTGCCCAGTCCGCTCGATATTCCTCCCATGGTCGGCTCCAATCCGGAGAACATGGAAGAGAAGATCATCCGCAAAGCGGACGACAACGAACCGTTCTCCGCGCTTGGCTTCAAGATTATGACCGACCCATTCGTCGGCCAGCTTATCTTCATTCGCGTCTACTCGGGCCAGCTCAAGACCGGCGACTCGGTCCTGAATCCCCGTACGGACAAGACCGAGCGTATTGGCCGCCTGCTGAAGATGCACGCCAACAAGCGCGAAGAGATCACCGAGATCCTCGCCGGCGATATTTGCGCCGCTGTCGGCCTCAAGAACCTCGTCACTGGGGACACGATCTGCACCGATAAGCATCCCATCGTGCTCGAGTCCATCGACTTCCCCAAGCCCGTCATTGCGGTTGCAGTTGAGCCGAAGACCAAGGCTGACCAGGAAAAGATGGGCATGGCGCTGGCCAAGCTTGCGCAGGAAGACCCCACGTTCCGGGTGCATACCGACCCCGATTCCGGCCAGACCATCATCTCCGGCATGGGCGAGCTGCACCTCGAGATCATCGTAGATCGCATGATGCGCGAGTACAAGGTCGAGGCCAACGTCGGTAAGCCGCAGGTGGCCTACCGCGAGACCATCCGCTCGAACTCTGAAGCCGAAGGCAAGTACATTCGTCAGACCGGCGGCTCGGGTAACTACGGCCACGCGAAGATTCGCATCAGTCCTAACGAGCCTGGCAAGGGCTACGAGTTCTCGAACGATATCAAGGGCGGCACGATTCCCAAGGAGTACATCAAGCCGATCGACCAGGGCATCCAGGACGCTATGCAGCGTGGTGTTCTCGCCGGCTACGAAATGGTCGACATCAAGGTGTCGCTGTACGACGGCAGCTACCACGACGTCGACTCAAACGAAATGGCGTTCAAGATCGCCGGATCGATGGCCTTCAAGGAAGCAGCCAAGAAGGCCAAGCCAGTTCTGCTAGAGCCAGTGATGGCAGTCGAAGTTACCGTCCCCGAAGAGTACATGGGCACGATCATCGGCGACCTGAACAGCCGCCGTGGCCGTATCGAAGGCATGGAGATGGTTGGCACTACCCAGGCCATTCGGGCCACAGTTCCGCTAAGCACCATGTTCGGTTACGCCACGCATATGCGGTCGTCCACGCAGGGCCGCGCTAACTACTCGATGCAGTTCAAGCAGTATGAAGAGGCGCCGCGGTCGGTCTCCGAAGAGATCATTGCCAAGGTGCAGGGCAAAGACGGTAAAGACACCAAGTAACCGTGCCGCAAGGCGCATCATTTTGGAAGTTGAATTTTAGAAACAGGAAACACGGAGAGAGCAATGGCGAAGGAAAAGTTTGACCGGTCAAAGCCACACGTAAATATCGGGACGATCGGGCACATCGATCACGGCAAGACGACGCTGACGGCGGCGATTACGAAGGTGTTGAGCAAGCACAACCCGAACAACAAGTTCCGTTCCTTCGACACGATCGACAACGCGCCGGAAGAGCGTGAGCGCGGCATCACGATTGCGACCTCGCACGTGGAGTACGAGACGCCGAACCGCCACTATGCGCACGTCGACTGCCCGGGCCACGCCGACTACATCAAGAACATGATCACCGGCGCCGCGCAGATGGATGGCGCGATCCTGGTCGTTGCCGCGACTGACGGCCCGATGCCCCAGACTAAGGAGCATGTTCTGCTCGCCCGCCAGGTTGGCGTTCCGTACATCGTCGTGTTTCTGAACAAGTGCGATGCGGTTGAGGACGAAGAGCTGATCGAGCTGGTCGAGATGGAAGTCCGCGAGCTGCTGTCGAAGTACGACTACCCCGGCGACGACACCCCGATCATCCGCGGCTCTGCTCTTGGCGCACTGAATGGCGAGGCCAAGTGGGAGGCCAAGATCGACGAGCTGATGGAGGCGGTCGACAAGTACGTTCCGCAGCCGGAGCGCGCCGTGGACCAGCCGTTCCTGATGCCGATCGAAGACATCTTCTCGATCTCGGGCCGCGGCACGGTGGTCACGGGCCGCATCGAGCGCGGCAAGGTGAAGGTTGGCGAAGAGTCCGAGATCGTCGGCTTCCGCGAGACCCGCAAGACGGTCGTCACTGGCGTCGAGATGTTCAAGAAGCAGCTCGATGAAGGTCTGGCAGGCGACAACGCCGGGCTGCTGCTGCGCGGTATCGCGAAGGAAGACGTGGAGCGTGGCATGGTTCTGGCCAAGCCGGCGTCGATCAAGCCGCACACCCAGTTCAAGGGCGAGGTCTACGTGCTCTCGAAGGAAGAGGGCGGCCGTCACACCCCGTTCTTCAACGGCTACCGTCCGCAGTTCTACTTCCGCACCACCGACGTGACCGGTTCGGCGAAGCTTCCGGCGGGCACGGAGATGTGCATGCCCGGGGACAACATCCAACTGGAGATCGACCTGCACACCCCGGTAGCCATGGAGAAGGGCCTCCGCTTCGCCATCCGCGAGGGCGGCAGAACCGTAGGCGCTGGAACCATCTCCGAGATCCTAAAGTAAAGAAGATTTCGGCGAAGTGTTTTAAGTTTTTTAGCTGTTCAAGATTAACGAGGGCTGTCGGCCCATTGAGATGTGAGACCGAAATGACCGGCAGCCACTCCAACAGTTCTTTGAAGCAGAAAAGAGAAGACAATGGCTGGACAGAGAATCAGAATTCGTTTGAAGGCGTATGACTACCGCGTGCTCGACACCTCCACGGGAGAGATTGTTGAGACGGCCAAGCGCACCGGAGCCCAAGTTGCAGGCCCTATTCCGCTGCCAACCATGAAGAACAAGTACTGCGTTCTTCGCTCGCCCCACGTTGACAAGAAGTCGCGCGAGGCCTTCGAGATTCGCACCCACAAGCGACTGATCGATATTCTCGAGCCAACCCAGCAAACGGTCGACGCGCTCATGAAGCTCGATCTCCCCGCCGGCGTCGACGTAGAGATCAAGACGGTTCAGAAGTAAAGAAGATTTCAGTAACAAGCGTTTCGTTTTTAGTTGTTCAACCCCGGCAGTGCTGAGCGAGTTCAGCCAGCATGATGAGGAAAGGAAGCTCCAATGTCAGTAATCGGAATTCTCGGTAAGAAAATCGGTATGACCCAGGTGTTCGATGAACGTGGTGACATTCACCCGGTCACCGTGCTCAAGGCTGGTCCGTGCGTCATCACGCAGCTCAAGACCCTCGCGAAAGACGGTTATGACGCAGCCCAGATTGGCTATGTCGACTTCGTCAAGGCCTCCAAGGTTAACAAGGCGATGACCGGCCACTTCGCCAAGTCGAACGTTCCTCCGGTCCGCATGATTAAGGAAGTTGCCATCGAGACCGCCAAGCCTGTTGAAGGCGAAGAGGGGGTTGCTGTCAAGGCTGGCGACCGCGTTCTCGTCGACATCTTCGACGAGGAGAAGTTTGTCGATGTTATTGGCACCTCCAAAGGTCGCGGCTTCGCTGGCGTCATTCGCCGCCATGGTTTCGGCGGCGGTCCCAAGTCGCACGGTCACATGTTCCAGGTGCAGGGTTCGATCGGCGCCTCCTCGTTCCCGTCCCGCGTATTCCCCGGTCAGCGCATGCCCGGTCACATGGGCCACGAGCAGGTGACGGTCCGCAATCTCCGCATCCGCGGCATCGATCTCGAGGACAACCTCCTCATGGTCGAAGGCGCGGTCCCCGGTCCCCGCGACGGCTTTGTGCTCATCTCCAAGGCTAAAGCCCCGCCGAGAGAGCGTCGTGGATTTGCCGGAGCCGCAACGAAGGACGCGTTGAAGGCTTCGAAGAAGGCAGCACCGAAGAAGAAGTAAAGAAAAATAAGCAGAGTCCTTGTTACCTGGTCTCTGCATTGAGTGCAACAAGCTGCGCGGAGAACATACCGAGTAACGCAGCCTGACAAAGTCAAGGCCCGCCGCAACGATGGCGGGCACGAAGAGAGAAGAACGATGGCAAACATCAATGTAGTAAATCTCGGCGGAAAGAAGGTTGGCGAGTTCGAACTCGCCGACGAGGTCTTCGCCGGCGAGATCAACGACGCGTTGCTCTGGGAATCAGTCAAGCACTACCGTGCCGCCCTTCGGCAGGGAACTGCCTCCACGAAGAGTCGTAATCAGGTTTCCGGCGCAGGCAAGAAGCTCTGGAAGCAGAAGGGCACCGGACGGGCCCGCGTCGGATCGATTCGCACGCCCCTCTGGAGAGGCGGCGGTACAGTCCATGGACCGAAGCCGCGCAGCTACGAGTATGCCTTCCCGCAGAAGAAGCTAATGGGTGCTCTCCGTTCAGCCATCGCCGCGAAGATCGCCGACGGCAAAATCACCGTTGTCGACTCCTTCGAGGTTCCCGAGGCCAAGACCAAGCTCTTCCGCACCGCCCTCGACAAGCTCGAGGCTGGCAAAACCACTCTCTTAGTCGAGAGCAGCCGCAAGCTCGACGAGAAACTCTACCTCGGCTCGCGCAATCTGGCCGGCGTCGAGCTCGTACTCAGCTCTGAGGTCCACCCCTACGACCTCCTCCGCTATGAGCACGCCATCTTCTCCAAGGATGCCATCGAAGCACTGCAGGAGACGCTGAAGAAGTTTGTATCCAAACGCAGCAAGACAGCCGCTGGGCGCAACGCCGCCGCGCAGAAGGAGATTGCGTAATGCCAACCCTCTATACCGTTATTCGCCGCCCTCTCATTACAGAGAAGGGCATGACCGTGAAGGAGACGCAAAACACTCTGGTGTTCGAAGTCGCCCAGAAGGCCACCAAGACCGAAGTCAAGCAGGCTGTTGAGAGCCTTTTTAAGGTCAAGGTCAGCGGTGTTCGCACCACGACCGTCGAGGGCAAAGAGCGTCGCCGCGGCAAGTTCGCCGGTTACCGGCCCGACTGGAAGAAGGCTTACGTTCGCCTCAAGGACGGCGAGAAGATGCCGGAATACCTCAACAGCCTCTAATCGCGAAAGTTTTCGCAAGTAACAGAATTCAGGAACCAAAGTGCTGTTGAGCAATCAGCCGCACAGGCAAGGGAATAAAGACGATGCCGATCAAATCATTTCGACCGATTACTCCATCACTCCGCTTCGCAACGAAGCTCGTCACCGACGATATCACGACGGACAAGCCGCATAAGCCGTTGCTCGAAGTCAAGCAGCGCACCGGCGGCCGCAACAACACTGGTTCGCTCAGTGTGCGCCATCACGGCGGCGGTCACAAGCAGAAGCTGCGCCTCATCGACTTCAAACGTGACAAGTACGGTATCCCCGGCACCGTCGCGACCGTCGAGTACGATCCGAATCGCAGCTCGCGCATCGCGCTGATCCACTATGCCGACGGCGAAAAGCGCTACATCATCCAGCCGATCGGTCTCACTGTCGGTCAGTCGATCATGAGCGGTCCAGATGCCGATATCCTTGTCGGCAACGCTCTGCCGCTCAAGAACATCCCCGCGGGTACGACGGTTCACAACATCGAACTTCGCCCTGGCAAGGGCGCGCAGATGGCCCGTTCGGCCGGCGCTCAGGTTCAGCTCATCGCCAAGGAAGGCGATTACGCCCTCCTCAAGCTGCCCTCCGGCGAGACCCGCAAGGTCCTTGTCGAATGTATGGCCACCATCGGACAAGTTGGCAACACCGATCACGAGAACGTCACTGTCGGCAAGGCCGGACGCAATCGCTGGAAAGGTATTCGCCCCTCCAATCGCGGTGTCTCAATGAATCCTGTCGATCACCCGCACGGTGGTGGTGAAGGTAAGACCTCGGGAGGCCGTCACCCTGTTACTCCCTGGGGCCAGCCGACTCGCGGGTACAAGACCCGCAACAACAAGCGGACCGACGTATTCATCGTCAAGCGTAGAAGCAAGTGAAGAAAGAGTTTTTCAGCAGATCGTTTTAGTTTTGTCTTTTTAGGTTCTTAGTTCCGCAGTAAAGGAAACACCAAGTCTCGCAAGCAAGAGATTCGTCGTATCCAGCATCGCAACAAAGAAAGTCAGAGCTCAGCACAATGTCACGTTCAGCGAAAAAAGGTCCTTTCATCGACGATCACCTCACCAAGAAGATCGGCGCGATGAACCAGGTCAACGACAAGAAGGTAGTGCGCACCTGGTCTCGCCGGTCGACCATACACCCGGACTTCGTCGGCCACACCATTGCCGTGCACAACGGCCGCAAGTTCATCCCGGTCTACGTGACGGAGAACATGGTTGGTCACAAGCTCGGCGAATTTGCCGCTACGCGAACATTCAAGGGCCACTCCGCACGCGCTGCTGAGACCGCGGCAAAGCCCAAATAAACGGGCTGATCGTTTGCAGTTATGCATCACCGTTTCGCGAAGATTTTTGAAGGACGAAGATTATGGCTAACGCAGTAGAAAAAATCAGAGAGTTTCGCGCCGAGGCGAAGTTCCAGCGCACCAGCCCGCAGAAAGCCAAGCTGGTCCTGGATCTCATAAAGGGCCTTCGCGTCGAGCAGGCGCTCAACACCGTTCACTTCAGCACCAAGCGCATGGCGCCGATTGTTGAAAAGGTTCTCCGTTCCGCAATCCAGAACGCAACCTACGTCTCGCAGGAGCAGGGCCTCGATGTTGACGTCGACAACCTCTACGTCCGTACCGCTGTTGCGAACGAAGGCCCTCGCATGAAGCGCATTCGCCCTGCCCCGATGGGCCGCGCGTTCCGCTATCAGCGCAGACTTGCACACATTATCGTCACCGTCGCCGAGAAGAAGCCCGTCACTGCCATCAACGCAGCTGCCGAGCCGACTCCAGCGCCAGCCGCGAAGAAGACTGCGAAGAAGGCAGCCACCAGGACCGCGACAAACCCCGCGGCCAAAAAGGCAGCCGCAAAGAAGACAGCCGTCAAGAAGACTGCAGCCAAAAAGGCCGCAAAGTAAGCAGTTTCTTGTAAACTTAAAGTTTTGCACCACGCCCACCGGCTCAACCGGAGAGGGCCACAAGTAAAGGGAAGCTATGGGACAGAAAGTCCATCCGTATGGGTTGCGCCTCGGCATCAACAAGCCGTGGAAGTCGCGCTGGTTCGTCGAGCGTGGCTATGACAAGCTGCTGGTCGAAGACGTCAAGCTCAAAGCTGAGCTGCGCGACAAACTGAAGGCCGCCGGCGTCAGCTCGGTCGAGGTCGAGCGTCCAGGCAACAAGCTGCGCCTGATCATCCGCACCGCGCGTCCGGGCATCATCATCGGCCGTAAGGGCGCCGAAATCGACAAGCTCAAGGCCGACATTCAGAAGCGGACGTCTCGCGAAGTGTTTATTGACATTCTTGAGGTCAACAAGCCCGAGCTCGATGCGCAACTGGTCGCCGAGAACATCGCACTGCAGCTCGAGAAGCGCGTCAGCTTCCGCCGTGCCATGCGCAAGTCGGTCGACTCTGCGCTCCGCTTCGGCTGCAAGGGTATCAAGGTTCGCGTCTCCGGTCGTCTTAACGGAAACGAGATCGCGCGCTCTGAGTGGTACCTCCAGGGTCGTCTGCCGCTGCATACTCTGCGCGCTGACATCGACTACGGTTTTGCCGAGGCGCACACCACCTACGGCATCATCGGCGTCAAGACCTGGGTCTACCGTGGCGACATCTACGAGCAGAAGAAGCGCCGCGATCAGGTCGCGACCACAGGTGCTTTCGCGTCCTAAGTATTTACCGGCACCGCCGGAGTTTGAAGGGGACTGGTTTCCCGAAAGAGTAAAGAGGGTTTTCTTATGTTGATGCCAAAGAAGGTCAAGTTTCGCAAACAGCAGCGCGGCCGTATGACCGGCAAAGCGTGGCGCGGCTCCGATCTTTCGTTCGGCGACTACGGCCTCAAGGTCATGGAGTGCGGTTACATCACCGACCGCCAGATCGAAGCCAGCCGTATCGCGATGACCCGTTTCATCAAGCGTGGCGGCAAGGTTTGGCTTCGTCTGTTCCCGGACAAGCCCATCACCAAGAAGCCAGCCGAAACCCGTATGGGTAAGGGCAAGGGTGCCCCCGATCACTGGGTCTGCGTCGTTCGCCCGGGGCGCATTCTCTTCGAGATGGAAGGCGTCACTCCGGACCTAGCCAAAGAGGCCATGCGCCTTGCGGCCCACAAACTCCCGCTCAAGACCAGTTTCGTTCAGCGCCACGACGTTAAGGCGGCGGTCGTTACCAAGTGAGACAACGGCCAATTAGCTTTCAGTAGTTCAAGGAAAAGACAATGGAATTCGAAAAGATTAGTAACCTCAGTGATGACGAGCTCAAGAGCGAGCAGGTAAAGGCGGCCGAGCAGCTCTTCCGCATCCGCTTCCAGAAGAGCCTCGGCAACAATGAGGGCATCAAAAAGCTGCGGACCCTCAAACTCGACGTTGCGCGCATCAAGACCGTTGAACGGCAGCGCGCCCTGGCCGCCGAGAAGGCCGCTAACCCCGTCGTCGCCAACGTTGCGCCGGCCAAGAGCACTCGCACCGCCCGCAAGAAAGCAAAGAAGGACTAATCATGGCAGAGACAACCAAAACCACCGCAGCTGCGACTCCCGCTGAGTCCACCACCTCACGCCGCAACGAGAAGGTCGGCCTCGTCGTTTCGACCAAGATGCAAAAGACCATCGTTGTCGAGATCGAGATGCGCAAGGCGCACCCCAAGTACAAGCGTGTCATGAAGTCGAACAAGAAGTTCTATGCACACGATGAGCAGAACTCCGCCCGTGTCGGTGACGTGGTTCGCATCCGCGAGGCACGCCCCCTGTCGAAGCTGAAGCGGTGGTCCCTCGAGGAGATTGTCCGTCGCTCCTCGCTCGCGCTCGCCGACGACAAGGCGGATTCCTCCGCCGTGGAAGCCAAGTAACCTCAAGCCTGCGGCGATACGCCCAGTCGCATCACCGCCGTAGATAGCCAGGAGAAGAACGATGTCAGTACAAATGAGAACAATCCTTGACGTGGCCGACAACTCCGGAGCCCGCAAGTTGCAGGTGATCCTGCCCCTCGGTGGCGGTTTGGGCAAAAAGGCCGGCCTCGGCGACGTCGTCACCGCAGCTGTCAAAGAAGCCTCTCCTGACGGTACCGTCAAAAAGGGCAAAGTCGTCAAGGCCGTGATCGTGCGTACGCGCAAAGAGTATCGCCGTAAAGACGGTACATATATTCGCTTCGACCAGAATGCCGCTGTCGTCATCAACGAAGCCAACGAGCCGGTCGGAACCCGCGTCTTCGGCCCCGTCGCCCGCGAGCTTCGCGAGAAGAAGTTCCTCAAGATCGTCTCACTGGCGCCCGAGGTCATCTAGTTCCTGCAACCTGTTCACGAGGTTGCACAACCTACAAAACCGGAGTCCGGCTCCGCGGCAACACGATCGTCGAGGATAAGAGAGAGTTATGGCAGGCACCAAGATTAAGCGGAATGACAAAGTCGAAGTGATCGCAGGCAAAGACAAGGGCAAGCAGGGCCGCGTCCTTCGCGTCATTGCAGACAAGAATCGCGTTCTCGTCGAAGGCGTCATGATGGTGAAGAAGCACGTCAAGCCGAACCCCCAGCGCAACATCAAGGGCGGCATCGCCGAGCAGGAGTCCACTATCCACATCTCGAACGTCATGCTGATCGATGGCGAAGGCAACAAAACCCGCGTCGGTTCGCGAGTGGAAGGCGACACCCGGGTCCGCTTCTCAAAGGTAAGCGGCAACACGATTCCTGAAAAGAAGAAGTAAAAGAAGAAGTAAAAGGAAGTCTTTTTGAGTAAGCAGTAGCAGTTCAATCTTGTAACAACGGTTCACCCCACGCATCGGTACACGGGCACAAACCCAATCCGGCAACCGTGGAGAAAGCGAAGAACAATCATGGCAGCAAGACTCAAGCAGAAGTACGAGACCGAAATCAAGCAGGCGCTGGGCAAGGAGCTTAACATCACCAACGCCATGGCGATCCCCAAGCTCGAGAAGATCGTCATCAACATGGGCCTCGGTGAAGCCACCCAGAACGTCAAGATCATGGATCCGCTGGTGGCCGACCTCGCCGCGATCGCGGGCCAGAAGCCCGTTACCACCAAGGCGAAGAAGTCTATCGCCGCCTTCAAGGTGCGCGAGGGCATGCCCATCGGTGCCATGGTCACGCTGCGCGGCGATACCATGTACGAGTTCCTCGACCGCCTCATCTCCATCGCTCTTCCCCGCGTTCGCGACTTCCGCGGCGTCTCCTCGAAGAGTTTCGATGGCCGCGGCAACTACACGCTCGGCCTGCGCGATCAGCTGATCTTCGCTGAGATCGACTACGCGAAAGTCGACAAGCTCAAGGGCATGAACGTCACCATCGTTACAACAGCGAAGGATGACAACGGTGCCCGCGCTCTGCTCAAGGGCTTTGGTATGCCCTTCCGCGTGGGAGCGTAAAGACGAAGCCGGGCCATCGGCCCCCAACAGGATTCACCACAGGTTTGCAGTAAAGATAGAGAGCAAAAAACATGGCAACTACCGCAAAACGCGTCAAAGATGCAAAAAAACCGAAGTTCAAGTCTCGCCAGCACAACCGCTGCCAGCTCTGCGGTCGTCCTCGCGCCTTCCTCCGGAAGTTCGGCGTATGCCGTCTCTGCTTCCGTTCGCTTGCACTCAAAGGCGAAATTCCAGGCGTGGTGAAGTCAAGCTGGTAGAATAAGATGATGTGCGTGCGGCTCCAGGGGCACGCTTACTCCAGAGACCTCATCAGGGCGAGAGCTTTTGGTGCAGAAGTCTGGACGTACCACCCGAAACAGACATCCCCGCTGGTTCTTGCGAGAGACACTCGTGAGCGAACGGGGGACGAAGGAGAATGAATGAACCTCACTGATCCAGTAGCCGACTTCCTGACCCGCATCCGCAACTCCATCCGTGCGCGTCACCAGAAGCTCGACGTCCCCGCATCCAAGCTCAAAGCCGAGATCGCCCGCATTCTCAAGGAAGAGGGTTACATCGCGAACTATAAGCCCACGGAAGAGAACGGGCAGAAGGTCCTGCGTGTCTATCTCAAGTACGGCCCGAACAACGAAGCCGTCATCCGCGATTTGCAGCGCGTCTCGCGTCCCGGTTGTCGTGTCTACCTCGGCCGCGATGAGATTCGTCGCGTTCAGGGTGGCCTTGGCATCTCGATCATGACCACGCCGAAGGGCGTCATGACCGGCCGTCAGGCTCGCCGCGAAGGTGTCGGCGGCGAGATACTCTGCGAAGTCTGGTAAAGAAAAAGGAACAAAGTCTTTCCGGATTTGATCTTCAACTCTGTAAAGACTGCATTTGAGCCTCTGGCTCACCGGCTGCAGTGGAACGATCAGCAATTTCTGCTCGCGACTCGCAAGCCACAAAGGAATTCATCATGTCACGAATTGGTAAGAAGCCGATCGCTCTCCCCACCGGCGTCAAGTACACGGTCAGCGAGAACGGCGGCTCCGTCCTGGTCGAAGGTCCCAAGGGTAAAGTCAACGCATTGCTTCCCGGCGGGATCACTCTTGTTCAGAAAGACGGAAACCTGATCACCGAGCGTCAGAACGACAAGCAGGCAGCATTCCACGGCCTCGCCCGCGCACTCGTCTTCAATGCTGTCACCGGCGTCACCACCGGCTGGACCAAAGAGATCGACATCGTCGGCATCGGATACCGCGCTGAGATGAAGGGTAAGAACATGGTCGTCTTCACCCTTGGCTTCTCTCATCCCATTGAGTTCCCTCTGCCAACCGGCATCTCGGTCGAGATCGATCCCAAGCAGACCCACATCACCATCTCCGGCATCGACCGGCAGAAGGTGGGCCAGATCGCCGCCGACATGCGCGCTCTTCGCAAGCCCGATCCCTATAAGAACAAGGGCGTCCGCTACACCGGCGAGAAATTGAAGAAGAAGGTCGGCAAGACCGGAGCGAAATAAAACGGAGATTAGGGATTAGTGGTTAGTGTTGAGAACTAACCACTCTTCACTAATCACTAACCACTGTACTCAAAACTCAAAACCCGAACGTCCCCAGCACTCTGGGTACGCCACTAGGAAGGAAAGCCGCTATGATCAATCCCCGCCCACGCAACGTCATCCGCAAGCGCGTTCACACGCGCATCCGCGAGAAGATGTCCGGCACTGCCGAGCGTCCGCGCCTCAACGTCTACCGCTCGCTCAACCACATCTACACCCAGCTCATCGACGACCTCAACGGAGTCACCATCGCCTCCGCCTCCTCAAAAGGCAAGAAGGGCGAGGACAAGAGCTACGGTGGCAACGTCGCCGCTGCCGCTCAGGTAGGTAAGCTCATCGCTGAACGCGCGAAAGAGAAGGGCATCAAGAAGGTGGTTTTCGATCGTGGTGGCTATCTCTATCACGGCCGCGTAAAGGCCCTCGCCGACGCAGCCCGCGAAGCGGGTCTCGATTTCTAAGGTTTCCCAAGGCGCCCATTGGCCGCCAGAAAGCTGGATAAGACATTATGGCAATGAAGAAAAAAATCGACGCGAACCGCCTCAACCTCAAGGACGAGGTCGTTTCGATCAATCGCGTCACCAAGGTCGTCAAGGGTGGTAAAAACATGTCCTTCGCCGCACTCGTCGTCATCGGTGATCCCGGTGAAGGCGTGGTCGGCTATGGCTCCGGCAAGGCGAAGGAGGTCCCCCAGGCGATTCGCAAGGGGATCGAGTCCGCCAAAAAGAACCTGCACAAGGTCAACTTGACCGAGAGCACGATCCCTCACCAGGTCCTCGGTCACTATGGTGCTGGCCAGGTCATGCTCAAGCCTGCCCCCGAAGGCACCGGCGTCATCGCCGGCAAGACCGTCCGTGCCGTCATGACCGCTGCCGGCGTGCAGAACGTGCTCACCAAGAGCCTCGGCTCCGCCAACCCGCACAACGTTATCAAGGCCACGTTCGATGCACTCATCCAGCTTCGTAACAAGGCCGAAGTCGCCGCTCTGCGCGGCAAAGCAGTAGAGGAGCTTTAATCCAATGGCAACCAAGAACGCAACCGCCAAAATCAAACTGCAGTATTTCCGCTCCAAGATCTGCACACCGGTCAAGCACAAGCTTGTCGTCAAGGGCCTAGGCTTCACCCGCCTCAACCAGATCGTCGAGCGCGAAGACACCCCATCTATCCGTGGCATGGTCGCAAAGGTTCCCCATCTCGTCCGCGTCGTCGAGTAGTTTGGGATTAAGCGTGGAGCTTCAGCCCCACGAAGTCAGCATCAAGAGAACAGGGGCTTTAGCCCCGGCATCTCTTCAGCATCACTAATTCATGCGAGTCGCTGGACCAATGAGTCCATCGGCGTTAAGCGAGGAAACATGGCAATCCGTAATCTCTCCAATCTCCGCGCCCCTAAGAAGGCGAACGAAAACAAGAAGCGCATCGGCCGTGGTATGGGTTCGGGCATGGGTAAGACCTCCACCCGCGGACACAAAGGTCAGGGCTCCCGTTCCGGCTCCTCTCTGATGCGCGGCTTTGAAGGCGGCCAGATGCCCCTTCACCGCCGTCTGCCTAAGCGCGGCTTCACCAACATCTTCCGCGTCGAGTACCAGGTCCTCGGTCTCGATCGCGTCGCCGAAATCGCGGCCGCCGAAAACGTCACCGAGTTCACCCTCGACAAGATCGTCGCCTTTGGGCTGCTCCGCAGGAAGAACGGTCTCATCAAGGTACTCAATAACGGAGAGATAAAGACCGCGGTCACAGTCCACGCGCACAAGTTCTCCAAGACTGCCCAGGAAGCGATCGAAAAGGCCGGTGGTAAGGTCGTTCTCATCGGCTAATCGGCATTTAGAATAGAGTGGCAGACGAGGGCACTCGCCCTCGCGTCGCCGTTTCACACGAGCTACAGTTTTACCCGAGGTATCAGCACCCGATGTTCGAGAAAATCCAAAACATCTTCAAAATTCCCGACCTCCGCAAGCGCGTTCTCTTCACGCTTGGCATGTTGGCCGTCTATCGCCTCGGCGGACACATCCCCACGCCCGGAATCAACGCCGACATGCTCGCCCAGTTCTTCAATCAGAACTCCGGCTCTGCCCTCGGCCTGGTCGACCTATTCTCCGGCGGAAACCTCCGCAAGCTCACCGTCTTCGCCCTCGGCATCATGCCGTACATCACGGCGTCAATCATCTTCCAGCTGCTCACCGTTATCTACGAGCCGCTCGCGAAGCTTCAGAAGGAAGGCGAACTCGGCCGCCGCAAGATTACCCAGTGGACCCGCTACGTTACCGTCCTGCTTGGCATCGTGCAATCCTTCGCCATCGCGCTTACGCTGACCAACACGAATACCGGCCAGTCGATGGTCACCATCTCGCGCAGCGCGTTTATCCCTCTCTGCGTCATCACCCTCACTGCCGGCACTGCGTTCATCATGTGGCTCGGTGAGCAGATCACCGAGCGCGGCATCGGCAATGGTATGAGCTTGCTCATCTTCGCCGGCATCGTCGTTGGCTTGCCCAAGGGAATCGAAAACCTCTACGAAAAGGCTCGCGACAGTGCCTGGGGAGCACTCACCCCCCTCGCCATCATCATCCTGATCGCCGGAATGATCGCGGTTGTCGCCTTCATTGTCTTCGTGGAACGCTCTGAGCGCCGTATCCCCGTCCAGTACGCCAAGCGCATCGTCGGCCGCAAGATGATGGGCGGTCAGTCCACCTTCCTTCCCCTCAAGGTCAACTCCGGCGGCGTTATGCCTGTCATCTTCGCCAGCTCCATTCTGTCGGCGCCTCTTCTTTTCGCCAACGCCCACATCTTCGGCTACTCGCTTCAGGATTCCCGCTTCTTCGGCCCGCTGTTTCGCGCCATCGCCCCCGGCGAGCCCTGGTACGAGGTCCTTCAGATGGTGGCGATTATCTTCTTCGCCTACTTCTACATCTCCATCGTTTTCCGCCCGGACGACATCGCCGACAACATGCGCAAATACGGCGGCTTCATCCCCGGCATCCGCCCCGGCAAGCGTACCGCCGACTTCATCAACGACGTGCTCACCCGCATCACTCTGGTCGGCGCGCTCTACCTCGTCATCATCACCATCATTCCGACCTTGCTCATCAGCGGAATTCACTTCAACCACATCTGGCTCATAGGCCCCATCTTTGACCGGTTCCCCACCTGGATGACCAACGGCCTTGGCGTCAACTTCTACTTCGGAGGCACCTCGCTGCTCATCGTCGTCGGCGTCGCCATGGACACCGCTCAGCAGATCGAATCGCAGCTCATCATGCGCCACTACGACGGCTTCACTCCCAAGAGTGGTCGTATTCGTGGCCGCAAGAGCTGGTAGGGAACCAGCCCCTTGAGCACAAGCATCATGACTGAACCCAATACGGCCCCGGCAGAGAAGAACTTTCTGCCCGGGCCAGTTCTTCTTTTAGGTGCCCCCGGCGTTGGCAAAGGCACCCAGGCCAAGGCTCTCATGGCAGCCTTTGGCATCCCGCAGATCTCTACCGGTGACATCCTGCGTGCCAACATCTCAAAAGGCACCACGCTGGGCAAGATTGCCAAGGCACTCGTCGATCAAGGTACGCTGGTCTCCGATGATCTCGTGAACCAGATGGTCGCCGACCGTCTCGCTCAGCCCGACACCCGGCGCGGCTACATCCTCGATGGCTATCCTCGCACCTTAAACCAAGCCACCTGGCTCGACGCGCAACTTGCCGCTGACTCCGAGACGCTACCCGTCGTCGCCATCAGCATTGTCGTCGACTACGAGCACCTTCTCCGCCGCATCACCGGTCGCCGCATCTCCTCTTCGGGCCGCATCTACAACACCTATTCGAATCCCCCTGCGGTTCCCGGCATCTGTGACGAGGACGGCTCCGAGCTCGTCCAGCGCCCCGACGACTCCGAAGCAGTCTTCGTCGAGCGCATGAAGACCTTCCGGTCCCAGACCGCTCCCGTCATCGAGCACTACCGTAAACAAGGCCGCTTCGAAGAAATAGACGGCGACCAGCCCGTCGAACAGGTCACCGCCGCAATCGAAGCCACGCTCAAGCGGCTCCGGGCCACAAAAAGCTAGCCACTAACCACTAGAATCTAACCACTGCCCTTATGGCCATCATGATCAAAACGCCGCAGGAGATCGAGAAGATGCGGATCTCCGGCAAGGCCCTTCGCCAGGTCCACAATGCGATCGCGCCTCACGTTGTTCCCGGCGCCTCGACGATGGACCTTGAGGAGATCGCCGTCAAAAAGATTGCCGAGCTCGGTGCCATCGCCGCCTTCAAGGGCTACCACGGCTACCCCGCCGCCCTCTGCACCTCAGTCAACGACGAGGTCGTCCACGGCATCCCCAGCGCCACGCGCCTCCTCAACGAAGGCGACATCCTGTCCATCGACTGTGGCGTTATCATCGATGGCTACTACTCTGACGCCGCCGTCACCTACCCCATCGGCAAGGTCGCCCCCAACACCACAAAGCTCCTCGAAGTCACCCTGGCGTCTCTCGAAAAGGCCATCCAGCAGTGCCAGGTTGGCGGCCGCCTCGGCGATATCTCCGCCGCCGTCCAGGAGCTCTGTGAGGCCGAAGGCTTTGGCGTCGTCCGCGAGTTCGTCGGCCACGGAATCGGTCGCGCCATGCACGAAGACCCCCAGGTTCCCAACTTCGGTGACCCCGGCAAAGGCCCCCGCCTCAAGGCTGGCATGGTCCTCGCCATCGAACCCATGATCAACGCCGGCGGCCCCGAAGTCCGCGTCCTCAAAGACGGTTGGACTGCCATTACCATCGACGGGAGCTACAGCGCCCACTTCGAGCACACTGTCGCGATCACAAAAGACGGTCCCCAGGTATTAAACTCGCTGAAACGGGTAACTTCGGGTAAGTGAGTGGAAAAAAAGACCGGTTTTGAGGTACTATAAGAGATGATGCGTGTGCAAGTACACGTCAAGGCACATCCGGCCGAAGCCAAAAGCTCCAGCCAAACAGAAGTAACGGAAATAAAGAGGCTTAGCCTCCCAACTTTCCAAAGGAGATCGTTTGTCGAAGGAAGATGCAATTGAAGTGATGGCGGTGGTCGTCGAGACCCTGCCAAATGCGATGTTCAAGGTCGAGCTTGAAAACAAGCATCAGGCCCTTGCTCACGTCTCTGGACGCATGCGCAAAAACTTCATCCGCATTCTCCCCGGCGACCGTGTCGCGATTGAGCTCAGTCCGTACGACCTCAACCGCGGCCGCATTGTCTACCGCTACAAGTAGACAAGAAACGCTGTTCCACCTCCCGGATCGCCATATCTTCGATTTGGCTTCTAGGTAGGCCAAGGCTTTCGCCTTGGTATTCAGGGGTCATGCACGAATAGGGCTTCAGCCCTTGTGGTATGTCCTCTGTTCCACAGGCTCTACGTTGCGAGAAAAGAAGGGAATCACAATGAAGGTTCGTGCCTCAGTAAAGAAGATTTGTGACAAATGCAAGGTCATTCACCGCCGCGGCGTCGTGCGTGTCATCTGCGAGAACGCGAAGCACAAACAGCGCCAGGGCTAATCTCGATTGTCAGTCTTTACTGACAACTGAGAACTGACCACTGACAACTCGTACCACCGGTCCCGCCGGGCTAGTTAGCCGAAGTCAAGGCTTGCGTTGAACCCGCCGGACTCGCCGCCAACCCGATACCCCGCTCCCGTGGCGAAGCCACCCGAGCCCAACCGAAAAGGAACCCCATGGCACGTATTGCTGGAGTCGATGTTCCTGGAAACAAACAGGCGCGCATCGGTCTCACCTACATCTTCGGAATCGGCAACTCCCGCGCCGCCAAGATCCTCGCGAAGGCTGACGTCGATCCATTCGCGAAGCTCGGCTCGCTCGATGAGGATGCGCTGAACCGCATCCGCCACGTCATTGAAGCTGAGGGCCAGATCGAAGGCGACCTCCGCAAGGACATCTCGCTCAACATCAAGCGCCTTATCGAAATTCAGTCCTACCGTGGCCTCCGCCACCGCCGCTCGCTCCCGGTTCGTGGACAGCGCACCCACACCAACGCTCGCACCCGCAAAGGGCCCCGCAAGGGAACCGTTGCCGGTAAGAAGAAAGCGACGAAATAAGCCATGGCGAAGACACAGAACACCAAGGGCGCCGCAAAGCCCGGCAAGAACAAGAAGTTCAAGAAGCGCGAACGCAAGAACGTTCCATTCGGCCTTGTCTTCATTCAGGCCTCGTTCAACAACACCATCGTCACCATCACCGACCAGGTGGGCAACACGCTCAGCTGGAAATCGTCCGGCTCGCTCGGCTTCCGCGGCTCCCGCAAGGGAACTCCGTTCGCCGCGCAGCAGGCCGCCGTCGGTGCAGCCAACGCAGCCCGCGACCACGGTGTCCGCTCGGTCGATGTGCGCGTCTCCGGTCCCGGCTCCGGCCGCGAGTCCGCGATCCGCGCTCTCGCTACCACAGGCATCGAGGTCCGTAGCATCCGCGACGTTACGCCAATGCCGCACAACGGCTGCCGTCCGCCCAAGCGTCGCCGCGTGTGATTTATGGGGACACTCACTTCAAGAAGCGATAAGTCTCGCATCGTTGTGGTGAGTGTCCTCGGTTTGCTCGCTTTTGCCGTGATGGGACTTTTCTTTCACGAAGTTCTGCGATCAACAATTCAAGGCGTTATCACAATTGGTCTTCTCATTTTGTTTCTTCCTGCATCTGCTGAGAGGAAATTTGATGGAGAGTCAAACAAACCATAATTGGATCGTGACGAAGCGCAGCCCGCGTAAAGCGATCGACACCCGAAGTCAGGAGTAATAAAAATGGCACGTTATACAGGACCCGTCTGCCGCCTTTGCCGCCGCGACGGAACCAAACTCTTCCTCAAGGGAGCCAAGTGCTTCTCCGAGAAATGCCCCGTCGAGAAGCGCAACTTCCCCCCAGGCCAGCATGGCCAGTCCCGCAAGGTCAAGAAGGTCGTCGGCTACGGTCTGCAGCTCCGCGAGAAGCAGAAGGCCAAGCGCATCTACTTCACGCTCGAGACGCAGTTCCGCGCCTACTACCAGAAGGCCTCCAACAAGACCGGCGTCACCGGCGAACTCCTGCTCCAGCAGCTTGAGACCCGTCTCGATAACGTCGCCTACCGCCTCGGCTTCGCGATGAGCCGCCGCCAGGCCCGTCAGGTCGTCCGTCACGGCCACCTTCAGGTCAATGGCCGCAAGGTCAACATCCCGTCCTTCCAGGTAAAGGTTGGCGACGAGATCGCGATCCGCGAAGGCTCGAAGACGCTGCCTCAGTTCGAAGAGGCAAAAAACTTTGCCGCCGGTCAGAATCAGGTTCAGTGGCTCGACATCAACCGCGACAATCTCTCCGGCAAGGTCATGGCCCTGCCGAAGCGCGAAGACGTCAACCTGCCCGTCAACGAGCAGCTGATCGTCGAACTCTACAGCAAGTAACTGTAAGAGTTGCAAATAGATTTGTCATTTCAAGGCGAGGCGAAGAAAACAATCCTTCGCTTCGCCAGCGAATGCAAATCATGGTCCTCAAAGCTCATCGCTCAAGGCCCATAGCTGTACACAACCTAACCCGCAACCGCACCACCCGCCAGTCCGCAGAATGCATCGCGGCTAGGACGGATAAAGGAGAAACACATGCTTTGGAGAGGTTTTCAAAAGCCCAAGCGTCTCGCAGTCGACACCGAAACACTCAACGACAAGTACGGCAAGTTTTCCGCACAGCCCTTTGAGCGCGGCTTCGGTACCACCATCGGCAACGCTCTTCGCCGTACCCTGCTTTCGTCCATCGAAGGCGCGGCCGTAACCGCCGTCCGCATCGAAGGCGTCCTGCACGAGTTCCAGTCGATCACCGGCATCGTCGAAGACGCAACCGACATCATCCTGAACCTCAAGCAGATTCCGTTCAAGCTCGCAGGCGAAGGTCCCAAGGCCCTCTATCTCCGCGCCGACCAGGCCGGTGTCATCACCTCCGGCATGATCGAAGCCGACGGCGACGTCGAGATCCTCGACAAGAACGTCTACATCTGCACCGTCAGCGAAGGCGGCAAGATCGACATGGAGATGCGCCTCAAGCGAGGCCGCGGCTACATCTCGGCCGACAAGAACTTCGACGGCGACCTCGGCCTCGGCTTCATCCCGGTCGACTCCGTCCACTCGCCCGTCCGCAAGGTCAACTATCTCGTCGAGGCCGCTCGTCTCGGTCAGATCACCGACTACGACAAGCTCACCATCGAGATCTGGACCAACGGGACTGTACTTCCAGCCGATGCCCTCGGCCTCTCCGCCAAGCTGCTCAAGGACCACATGACCATCTTCATCAACTTTGAAGAGGAGATGGAAGCCGGTCACGACGGCACCCACGACGGCCCGGCCCTGCGCAACGAGAATCTCAACCGCTCGGTCGAAGAGCTCGAGCTCTCGGTTCGCAGCTACAACTGCCTGAAGAATGCCAACATCGCCACCATCGGCGAACTCATCCAGAAGACCGAAGCCGAGATGCTCAAGACCAAGAACTTCGGCCGCAAGTCCCTGAACGAGATCAAAGAGATCCTCGCCCAGATGGGCTTGTCTCTCGGCATGAAGATCGACGAGAACGGCAACCCGCAGCCCGGACCTACCTCCGTTCTGCCGGCAGCCACTCTCGCCGCCAGCTTCGGCAACTTCGACGACGACGATGAGGACGAGGACGAAGACGAGGACATCGAGCTCCCCGCCGAAACCGAGAACTTCTAACCAAATTCGGCGGCGGAGTCACATCCGCCGCCAATTTGCTCGCAAGAACGGCGCAAGCCGTGAATCAATCAGCCTCCGCAACATCGAGGCACGCTCCACCCGCACAAAGCCTTTGGCCGAACGCACATTCTAAGCAGTACCGACTCACGGCAGAGGCCGAGTCGAAGGAGATCACCCATGCGTCACCGCAATGCAGGATACAAACTAGGCCGCAACACGAGCCATCGCCGCGCCATGCTGCGCAACCTCGTCACCTCCGTCATCCTGATGGACCGCGTCGAGACCACCGTCACCAAGTGCAAAGCCACCCGCCCCCTCATCGAGAAGATGATCACCCTCGGCAAGCGCGGCACCGTCCACGCTCGTCGCCAGGCCGCGGCCTACCTCATGACGCCTGAGTCGGTCGACCGTCTCTTCGCCATCGTGGCGCCACGTTACGGCGCACGCAACGGCGGTTATCTTCGCATTACACGCCTCGGAGCCCGCAAGGGTGACGCCGCTGAGATGGCCTACATCGAGCTCCTCGGGGCCGAGCAGGAACTCAACGAGAAGGCTCAGAAACGCGCCGAAGCCCGCACGAAGAAGCGCGAAGAACTCGCCAAGCAGATGGAAGAGAGCGGCGAAGGCGAAGCCGGCGGCCCGAAGCCCGAAGCCTAAAACTTCAGCACTCCGCAACAACAAAGAGGCGCGCCCCACAAGGTGCGCCTCTTCCCTTTGGAGCAGAATCGAACTTAGCCGTATTCGTTGTTGTCGGCTTATTTCCCTGGTTATTTCCTTGGGGAACCCCCTTGCCCGGCGATAAGCCATTTCTTTTTAATGGTTTACGGGTAGTGGTGGTCTGCAAAAATTCTCATGGGTTACGTCCAAATATTAGTCAATAAACGAGTTAGCCCCCGGACGGAGACTCTATTCCCCAAGGGCCTGCTTGTTTTTGATCTATAGATACAGTATTGCGGAGGTCTCCGGACCAACGGTCGGGCCACAGAGGATGAGCCTTGCAAGACCCGGTACACACGCTACGAAGTGGCCGCTTCACGCGCAGTGAGCCCGGCCTTACCCGCTATGCACCATCACGCGGTTTTTACCCGCACGCTTGGCAGCATACAGAGCTTCATCGGCCAGCTCTACCAGCTGATATCCGCTCTCCAACGACTCATTCATTGCCGCCATCCCCACGCTGATCGTCAGCGGTTCATTGTCCCAATCCTCTGTCGCCACCCTCTGCATCACGCGCCTCGCAAGTCCCATCGCGCTATCTTCGCCGCTCTCCGGCAGCAGCACCACAAACTCCTCACCGCCATAGCGAGCAGGCAAGTCCGGCAGCCGCACCGTCGTCCGCAGAATCGTCCCCAGACGCCGCAGTACTTCATCGCCCGCAGCATGTCCCCATCGATCATTAATCGTCTTGAAGTTGTCCACATCGATCAGCAGCACTGAAAGCTCGCGCTTCCTCCGCCGCGCCATGGAAAACTCCATCACCAGCCGCTCCTCAAACGACCTGCGATTTCGCAGGCCCGTCAGCTCATCGGTCACAGCCAGCTTCCGCAGCTGGTCGTTGGCCTCCTCGAGTTCCCGATGATAGCGTTCCAACTCGATCTGATGGGCGACCTCTTCGGAGACATCCACCGCCACACCGGCGAGCAACACATTTCCCGCAGAGTCGTGGCACGGAAACTTGAACGACCGCAGCGAACTGACGGTCCCATCCGAATTCCGGATATTCTCTTCGGTCTCCACCATTCGCCCGCCGGCCATCACCTCCAGGTCATGGGTTCTCACCGACTTGGTCAGCTTTCGCGACCACAGCTGCTCGTCCGTCCGCCCGAGCCAGGCATACTCACTCACTCCAAACCGTTGTGCAAAGCTTCGGTTATAAAACAGCAGCCGTCCCGCCGCGTCTTTGATATAGCTCAGGAACGGGCTCGCATTCATGAACGCCCGAAACAGTTCTTCACTGGCTCTCAGGTTTGCGCTGGCTCTCTCTTTCTCCGCCATCGCTTCGGCCAGAGCCTTGCGCTGCACCATCGCCTCCAACCGGACACTGACCTGCCGGCCAAGCACCTCGACCGCACTGACCTGTTCCGCCGACAGGATTTGAGGCGACATATCCACAACGCACAACGTCCCCAACGGTTCCCCATTCGAAGTGAACAGCCCCACCCCAGCAAAGAAACGAATCGCCGGATCAGCCGTCACCAGGGGATTGTCGCGGAATCGCAGATCCGTCAGCGCGTCCTTCACCAGGAACAGCTCATTCTGTCGGATCGCGTGCGCGCAGAACGCCACTTCACGCGGCGTATCTCCTAGCTTCAGATGTTCGGACGCGCGATACCACTGGTGCCGCTCATCCAGCAGCGTCACCAGACCGGTCGGAGTTCCACAGATTGCAGCCGCAAGCTGCACCAGTTCTTCACATTCAAGCTCTGGCTGGGAGTCCAGTAAATCACGTGTCCAAATCGCCCTTAAACTAGCGGCTTCAGCTTCTGTTCGACGTACGTTCATCTTTCACCGTATTGTCAAAATTAGAATAGCCGGGGGACCTTTCATATGCTAGAAGCATTTTCAATAGCTTACGAAAGTAACCTACGCCTCGATCTCGGACGTGGGATATTCCCCGAATCTGCTATTTAGTCCCATGTTTGGGGAACACAAGGGTAACCCGCCTTGCCCATGCCGCGACCGTGCACTAAGCTAGAACCAACTATGTACGAAGACTTCAAAATAACCGACCGCTGGACCGGCGAAGAACTCCGCTGCGAGTGGAAGGGAACCGTCGTCGCCATCGCCACCCGGCACGCCGACGCCACCGATATCCGCTTTGCCGTCAATGGTCGCCCTGTCTGGATCGCCATGCCAAACCTGGCTTGGGTTGAGCAGAAGCGCCGCACCGGTTACGTTATTACCGACTATCTGGCCGCCCAGACCGCCGGCCGCTATCTTCAGCACGCCATTCAATCTGGCTACGACAACGGCCGTGAAATGTACACGATGACCGTCGAGGAAGTCCTCGAACACGCCAACGCCGTCGTCAAAGAGGCTGGCCGCACCGACAATCTACCCAGTCTCCCCGTCATCAACCCAGACATCCGGCCAGAAGACGAGATGGGGATCCACCTTCCAGGCGAACCAGCATAGTCTCCCCGGGGATTTGCCCATGTTCACCCGACGTAGATTCCTCGCGATCTTTCCTGTCTTCGCGGCCTCGGCATATGCCCAGACCGGCTGGCATCTCCGGAAGAAGAAGCCGGTTCCCCCGCCGCCGCCTCCGCTCACTGTGTACTTCGGCACCGACACTACCAAGGGCGTCAGCAAAGGTGTTTATCAATCGCACTTTGACACCACCAAGGGACAACTGACTCCTCCCGTCCTCGCTGCGGCCACCGCTCGCCCCTCGTTCCTCGCCGTTACTCCGGTCGGCCAGCCGCACCGTTCACTTTACGTCGTTAACGCCATCAACGACCCCGCCGCAACGTCAACCACCTTCGCCATCGACCTAAAGACCGGTGCTCTTAAACAGACAGGTCAAGCCCCCTCCGGCGGAGCCGGCCCGGCCTACATCTCCGTCGACTCCACTGGTCACTCCGCCTTTGTTGCCAACTACTTCGGCAGCACTGTCGCCTCCTACCGCATCCAGCCCGATGGCACCCTAAGCCAGCCGGTCGACCGCATCGACTTTAAAGACCACCAGAAATTCGGCGCGCTCGGCCCCAACTCGACTCGTCAGGACACCCCACATCCCCACTCCGCCACCATCTCGCCAGATAACCGTTTTCTTCTCGTCTGCGATCTCGGCACCGATCACATCATCGTCTTCCAAATCCACCCCGACACTGGTCAACTCACCGCTCCGCACTCCTTCACCAACGATCACCCCGGTTCAGGTCCGCGACACGTCGCCTTCCATCCCAACGGCCGCTGGGTATACGGCATCAACGAGATCGACTCCACTCTCGATCACTATCTCTGGACGGCCACCCGCTTTAGCGACACTCCTCAGGGCCTCCTGGTCAACACCAACACCCCGGTCAAGACCATCGCGGCGAGCTTTCCCGCCGACAAAAACACAGCCGCCGAACTCGCCATCTCCTCAGACGGGCTCTTTCTCTACGCCAGCAACCGCGGCGAAGACTCCCTTGTCGTCTTCTCAATCCGCCCCAAAGACGGCAAGCTCGACCTCGTCCAGCGCATCTCCTGCGGCGGCAAAACCCCGCGCCACTTCACACTCGATCCCACCACGCAGTGGCTCCTCTGCGGCAATCAGGACTCAGCGACCATCACAGTCTTCCGCCGCGACACCACGACTGGAAAACTCACCGGCCCCACCCAGACCGTTTCCCTCGACTCACCGCTCTACACACTGTTCGTTTAGTTCTCAGTTGTCCGTTCTCAGTTCTCAGTAAAACAGGTCGTAACTGACAACTTAGAACGGAGAACTGACAACTATCAGTCCTTCAGCGTAGCCATATTGATCACGAAACGATACTTCACATCCGCCTTCACCACTCGCTCATACGCCTCGGGCAGCTTATCGATAGACGTCAATTCAATGTCGGACACAATACCGTGCTCGGCACAGTAGTCAAGCATCTCCTGCGTCTCCTTCATCCCGCCAATTCCTGAACCCGCCAGCGAGCGCCGATTCGCCACCACCGAAAACGGAGCCACCGACACGGGAACCTCTGGCAGCCCCACCAGGCACAGCGTCCCGTTTCGCCGCAGCAGGTTTAGATAGAGATTCACATCGTGCGGCGCCGAAACGCAATCAAGAATAAAGTCGAGGCTCCCTGCATGCTTCGCCAGCGCATTCGCATCCTTGGTGACGACAACCTCGTCAGCCCCCAGCCTCTTCGCATCCTCAATCTTGCTCTCAGACGTCGTGAACTGCACCACATGCGCGCCAAACGAATGAGCAAACTTCAACCCCATGTGCCCCAACCCACCCAGCCCAACGACCCCCACCTTGCTGCCCTTGCCTACCTTCCAGTGTCGCAGCGGCGAATACGTCGTGATTCCCGCGCACAGCAGCGGCGCAACCGCAGCCGGGTTCAGCTTCGCCGAGATCGTGTGCACAAACCTCTCGTCCGCAACAATGTTGTTTGAATAACCGCCATACGTCGGCTTACCCGCATAGTCCAGCTTGTTGTACGTCTCGACTGCACCCTTCATGCAGTACTGCTCTTCGCCTGCCACGCAGTTTTCGCAGACACGGTCCGAATCGACGATGACTCCAACCGCAGCCCGATCGCCCACCTTGAACTTCTTCACCGCATTCCCAACAGCGGTCACACGCCCTACAATCTCATGCCCCGGCACCATCGGATAGATTGACCCGCCCCACTCATCCCGCACCTGATGAATATCCGAGTGGCATATTCCGCAATACGCAATCTCAACAACGACATCATGCGGACCAGGCTCCCTTCGCTCAAAACGAAACGGCACCAGCGCCGACTTCTTATCGTGTGCAGCGTATCCAAACGATTTCATCTGAAGCTCCTTTGTTCTTCCGTGCGCGTTTAAGATGATGCGCAGATTTGAACCGATGCGGGCACTGCGCGGGGGATTTACTCCCGGACTGACTCGTCCCGCGTCTACTCGTCATAGTGCAGCAAGCTCAACACGTCGTACCCTTGAAACTTTTCGCGCCCCTTCAGGAAATCCAGCTCGACCGCAAACCCCAATCCCGCGATCTCCCCGCCCAGACGCCGCACAAGCTGCACAGTCGCCTGCATTGTCCCGCCTGTCGCCAGCAGATCGTCAACGATCACTACCCGCTGCCCCGGCTCGATCGCATCCATGTGGATCTCCAGCGCATCCGTCCCATACTCCAGGTCATAGTTCACCCGAGCCACGGCCGCCGGCAGCTTCTTCGGCTTGCGCACCGGCACAAAACCGGCATTCAACCGGTAAGCCAGCGCCGGCCCAAAGATGAACCCGCGCGCCTCGATCCCCAGCACCAGGTCGATCTCTTTGCCAATGTAGTACTGCGCAAACGCATCGATCAGCGTCGCGAATCCTGCCTTGTCCTTCAACACCGTCGTAATGTCGTAAAAGAGAATCCCAGGCTTCGGAAAATCCGGCACAGTCCGGACCAGCGTCTTCAGTGGTTCACAATTAATCGGTAGCGTCATCAGTCCTTACCAGGCTCCTTCAATCTCAAATGGCCCGAGCTTTGTACCTTCGCTCTCGGCCAGTTCATCTTCCAGCACAGCATCGACGCGGCTGCCACGCGAACCCTTCCACAGCGCATCCTTCAACTCAGCAAGTTCATCAGGCGTTCCCGCAGCAACGACCTCCACATGCCCATCCTCGGTATTCCGCACCCACCCGCGCAGGCCAATCTCCGCCGCCTCCTGCTGCACAAACCAGCGAAATCCGACGCCCTGCACGCGTCCCTTTACAAGGTAATGACACACCATAGAAACTCCAGTGTCGCAGAGCCACTATACCGGCGCAATATGTCACGCAAACAAAAGAGGCAGAGCCAATCGACCCTGCCTCTCTGCCTTTCACCGTTCTTATGCGCGGCTCATGTAGGCGCCTTCTGCCGTATCCACGCGAATCTTCTCGCCCTCATTGATGAACGGAGGCACCTGTACCACCAGCCCGGTCTCGAGCTTCGCAGGCTTGGTCACCGACGACGCCGTCGCCGACTTGATCCCCGGCTCCGTCTCCACCACCGTCATCTCCACCACGCCCGGCAGTTCAATACCCACCGCCTTGCCGTCATGGAAACTCACGCTGATCGACAAGTTCGGCAGCAAGTACTCCACTGCATCGCCCAGCGTGTCGCGCTTCAACATCGTCTGCTCGAATTTCTCGTCCATGAAGTAGTACTCGTCCCCGTCGTTGTACAGGAACTCCATCTTCACCTCATCGACGATCACCCGCTCAATCGGGTCAGGCGAGCGGAAACGCTCAACAAACATTGCGCCGGTACGTACATTGCGAAGCTTTGCCTGAATGAAGGCCCGGAGATTGCCGGGCGTACGGTGCTCCACCGAAAACACCAGGTGAAGATCGTCCTTGAACTTGATAATCATGCCCGGGCGCATCTGCGTTGCGGGAATCGACATAAAAACCCCTAATCTGTGCTGAATTCAGCTGTGTTTGAGAATGTGTCCGCGAGCGCACCGGCATCGTGCCAAGCAGCTCGCAACCCTCTTATTGTATCGCAGCAAAGAGGTCTCTTGCTCAGTCAACCAGTCCGCAAAAGCCCTCATCCCCCGCCAAAGATGTGCTTGAAGAATCGCCCAACGATATGCACAAGATCGTGCTTCTGCTCAGGCGCAGGCGCCTGTGGAGCGGCCGTCGCAGCTGGAAGAGCAACCGCAGCAGGAGCCGGAGCCGGCGCCTTTTCTGCCGGCTTAGGCTGCGCCAAACTATCGGCCCCCTCATTCGAGCTCAGCGCCGCCGACACCTGTGTATGCGCAGCGCCCGAAGGAGCCTGCGGAACCGCCGGCGCAGGCGCCAATCCCGCACTTACCGCAGCGGGGAACGGATGCTGCTCCGCTGCCGGTTTCTCGCTCGCCGCGGCATCTCCAGGCGCAGCCGGATGCAAAAGCGCATCGGCAACCGTCATCGTCGGCTCCGGCGGGCACCCACACGCAGAGCTCTCATGGTCGACTACCTCCTTCAGGCTGCCATGTTCAAACAGCACATGCTGCCCCGCCCGCAGTTCGTAGGTCGCCTCGCCAAACTGATCCGCAACATTCAGCACCGGTGCCGTCGCCCCGCGATTCTCAACGCAGGTATCGCCATTTCTCGTCACGCGAAGCTGCAGATCAAGCGGCCCATCGCCGCGCATCGTAAACCGGAGATCCGGCGTCATCACTACATCACGAGTTGTCGCGGCCATCTTTACTTCAATCGCACCGCGATCGAGCGCCAGCATCAGCGGAGCCTGCCCCGCACCTTCCACGCCCTTGCCCGCCGTCAAATGCAGTCCGCTGGTCGCACACACCTTCACTGAGCCACCCCGGTTCAGAGCAATATCCGCGGTGCGGTCTTTCGCCGTCACCGTCGTGTTTCCAACCAGAATCGCCCGTCCGTTGCTCACCTCCAACGCGCCCGCCACCGTGGCATCCTGCACCCCTACCGTACCGATCGACTGCTGCGCCTGCGCCATCGACAACGCCGCGAAGAAAAATGAGAGCTCGCAAATCTTAAACAGTGGAACTTTCATCTCATCCTCTTCTGTGCGTCACGTGGGTCTCGGCGGCAACGGAAACAAAGAAAAATTCCGCTCTGTAATCATCGCAGGTTGCCGCTCTCCCACGCCGAAACCATCACATACGCTATGTATAATACGGCCTATGGATCACAAGTATGTGCAGTTTGGGTGTGGCATGTGTGCTCCTGAAACCTGGCAAAACTTCGATGCTGGCCCCGCCTTCTGGCTGCAAAGTCGTCTCCCGTTTCTCACCCCGCTGCTGGTGAAAAAAGGCTTCCCCCCTTATCCAAAAAACATTCTGTACGGCGACGTCATCAAGGGCCTCCCCGTCGCTCCGCAGTCAGCCGACGCGGTCTACTGCTCCCACGTTCTCGAGCACATGACCCTCGACGAGTTTCGCACTACCCTCAGGAACGTCTTCACCTACCTTCGCCCCGGTGGCACCTTTCGCTTCGTGCTCCCCGACCTCGAACAACTCATCGGCCTCTACACCGGCGACCCCACCCCCGCAGCCTGCTCCCGCTTCATGCAGGAAAGCTGGCTCGGCGAAATGACGACTCCGCGAGGCTTACGATCCATCCCCACAGCCGTCTTCGGCCGGGCCCGTCATCTCTGGATGTGGGATTACAAAGGAATGGCCGCTCAGCTCACCGAAGCTGGATTCACCGACGTCCGCCGCGCCCAGATGGGCGACTCTCCCGACCCGCGCTTCAAAGACGTCGAATCCGACTATCGCTGGAAAGACTGCCTCGGCGTTGACTGCAAACGTCCCGCCTAGTCCTTACATCTTTAAGAAGTTCTCAATCAGCTTCTTCCCATTCGTCGTCAGCACGCTCTCCGGATGAAACTGCACGCCTTCAATCGGCAGCTCCCGATGGCGCAGCGCCATAATCGTCTCTCCGTCTCCCTGCATTTCGCCAACAGCGCGCGCCGACACCTCCAACTCCTCCGGCAGCCCCTCCTCCGCCACAATCAGCGAGTGGTACCGTGTACACGTCATCGCCGACGGCAAGCCTTTGAAGATGGTCTTCCCATCATGCTCCACCTCGCTCGTCTTGCCATGCATCAACTTCTTCGCGCGCACCACGTTCCCGCCAAACGCCGCGCCAATCGCCTGATGCCCCAGGCAGACCCCTAGAATCGGCACCCGCTGCTTCGCCTTCGCAAAATGCTTGATCAGCTCAATCGAAATCCCCGCATCCTGCGGCGTACAAGGCCCCGGCGAGATAAGAATCCGCTCCGGCCCCAACGCCTCCACCTCAGCCGGCGTCAGCTCATCGTTGCGCCGAACCACCATCTCAGCACCCAGCTCACCCATATACTGCACCAGGTTGTAAGTAAACGAATCGTAGTTGTCGAGAACAAAGACCATAACAACTTAAATTCTACGCCTCGCTGTGATTTATTCTTCTCGGGTGGAATCTTCCGTTTCTTTCAATCTTCCGGAGTTCATGTTCTCGCGGTTCGGTCGGGTGGACTTCGGAGGAGATCTTTTCGGGCAATGGCCAGTTGGCATTCGATTTGACATTGGCCTGCAACATGTTTCGCGAGCCGTAGAGCTACATGAGTTTGCCTTCGGTAATAGCTACGATTGCATTCTCGTTTCACAGGATTGGTCGTCAGATCTTCCGTTAGGGGACCGTCTCACACCTTTGTTTAGGACGCCGGATATATTCCCACACGCACCTTCTCACTTCGAAACGGTCGAGATCTGGCCTTTTGATGAAGCTAGTTACACCTTGACTTGGACTCGGTTGTCCCCGCGGTCCTTCGACGCGGGGCAGATGATGCAGGCAATTGCAGGAAGGGAACGTGGTGGTACTGTGGCAATTTCGGGTAATGTCTACACAATCGATCCCCGAAAAGGGATCATCATGCACATGTACGACGACCGAGGCCTTGACGTAATCGCTACCGATACGGCCGCACTTCTACCAATGTATGAGAGATTCGGCCAGTGGGTTCTAGACGCGCAACGGCACAAAGTGCAGTTCCGCTTCAGAAACAAGACTGATGAGGTGTCTTTATAAAGCCTTGAGAGTGCACTAAATAGCCCGAGCCCTTTCAATCGCCCTAACCACCGCAGCCGCTTTATTCACCGACTCCTCAAACTCCCTCTCCGGCACTGAGTCCGCCACAATCCCCGCCCCCGCCTGAAAGTGTCCCTGCTCTCCATTCATATACAGCGTCCGAATCGCTATACACGAGTCAACGTTCCCGCTGAAGTCCGCGTACAGCACACTTCCGCCATACACCCCGCGCCGAGCCGGCTCCAGCTCTTCAATAATCTCCATCGCGCGAATCTTCGGCGCACCACTCAGCGTCCCCGCAGGGAAGCACGCACGCAACGCATCAATCGGTTCCATCTCCGCCTTCAGCTTGCCCTCCAGCGAACTCACCAGATGCATCACATGGCTGTACCGCTCCACAAACATCAGGTCCTTCACCCGCACCGACCCAAACTCACTCACCCGCCCCACATCGTTCCGCCCCAGATCGACCAGCATGATGTGCTCGGCAACCTCCTTCTCATCCGCGCGCAGATCGGCCTCCATCGCGCGATCCTCCACCTCATCCGCACTCCGCGGCCGCGTCCCCGCAATCGGCCGATACTCCACCTCCCGCCCATGTACCCGCACCAGCAGCTCCGGCGAAGACCCCACAATATGATGCGACACGGGGCTCTTCCCTCGTCCCTGAGCCCTGGACCCTGAGCCCTGAGCCCTCTCCTCCAACCCAAACCGCAAAAAATACATATACGGCGATGGGTTCACAATCCGCAGTGCGCGATAAATCTCAAACGCATCCACACCCGGCACGCAGTCGAAGCGCTGCGACAGCACGCACTGAAACACATCTCCCGAAGCGATGTACTCCTTCGTCTTCTCCACCGCCTTCAGAAACGCAGCCTTTGGGGTGCGCGCCGTCACTCTCATTCTGCCCAGCGGCTTCTTTTTCTTCCGCACCGGCAGCGCACTCGCCAGCCGCTTCTCCATCTTGTTCAGCCGCCGCACCGCGCGCTCATACGCACCCTCGCGAGCCTCGCGCGTCAGATCCGCCGTCACCATCAGGTGAATCTCCTTCTTCACGTGATCAAACGCCAGCACCTGATCGAAGAACATCAGGCAAGCATCCGGCACCCCAAGCTCATCCTTCGCCACCGAAGGCAGCCTTTCAATCTGCCGCACCACATCGTAAGCAAAGAATCCCACCGCCCCCGCGGTAAACGGAGGCAGCCCCGGCAGCCGCGCCGGCGTATGTCCGCTCAGCGCCTTCTTCAGTTCCGTAAAGATATCCCCCTCAAATGCACTCTCGCGCCGACCCTCACGAACCGTGATCCGCGTCCCTCGCGCCGTCATCTTCTTGTACGGCTCGACGCCAATAAACGTATACCGCCCCACATGCTCTCCGCCTTCGACCGACTCCAGCAGAAAAGCCTCCGGCTCCTCCGACGCAATTCGCAGAAACGCCGATACCGGAGTCTCGAGATCTGCGGTGACTGTGCGATAAACGGGCACCAGCGAATGTTTGCGGCTTAACGCCAGAAATTCGCGTGCGGAGGGCAGGGAGTTGGTGTCAGCAGAGGCCATGGCTGTTTCCATCATAACTCCCTCTACACGAACGTTTTCAGTCATTTACCCGGCGGTCAGAAAAGGGGCCGGAAAAGGGGTTAACCTACCCCATTCGTTCGATTGCACATCGTCCATTCGCCAGCCTATACTCCGCACTGTTTGGCCACAGACCGGTCTGGCTCAAGCTGTATCCTGCTTCCAGTAGTGGAGGCACACGATGGCCGGAGAATCGCTGATACCAGCAACAGAAAAAAGGGTAATAACAATGGAGACTCTCACCCTCGAGCAGGAGACTAACCCCTGGGAAGCCCAGGCTGCTCGGTTCGATTTCGCAGCAAAGAAACTCAACCTCGATCAAGGCATTTGGAGGGTGCTCCGCCAACCCTCCCGAGAACTCATCGTCCACATCCCCGTCGGCATGGACGACGGTTCCATCGAAGTCTTCACCGGCTACCGCGTCCAGCACTCGGTTGCTCGCGGCCCCGCCAAAGGCGGCATCCGCTACTCCCCCGACGTAACCCTCGACGAAGTCCGCGCCCTCGCCTCCTGGATGACCTGGAAGTGCGCCGTCGTCAACATCCCCTTCGGCGGAGCCAAGGGCGGCGTCATCTGCGACCCCAAAAAGATGTCCCAGGGCGAGCTCGAGCGCATGACCCGCCGCTACACCGCTGAGCTCATTGAGTTCATAGGCCCCGAAAAGGACGTCCCCGCCCCCGACATGGGCACCGACGAGCAGACCATGGCCTGGATCATGGACACCTACTCCATGCACCAGCGCCAGACCGTCAACGCCGTCGTCACCGGCAAGCCCGTCAACCTCGGCGGCTCGCGCGGACGCAAAGAGGCCACCGGCCGCGGCGTCTCCGTTGTATGCGACGAGGCAATCAAACACCTCGGCATGTCCATCGACGGTTGCCGTGTCATCATCCAGGGATTCGGCAACGTGGGATCCAACTCCGCGAAGCTCCTCGCTGAAAAGGGCTACACCATCACCGGCATCGCCGAATACGACGGCGGCCTCTACAACAAGAACGGCATCAACATTCCCGCCCTCATCGAACACCGCAAGCGCGCCGGAACCATCAACGGTTTCTCTGGAGCTGAGGCCGCCGACAGAAACGAACTCCTCACCTACAACTGCGAGATCCTCATCCCTGCGGCCACCGAAAACGTCATCACCAGCAAAAACGCCGAGCGCATCCGCTGCAAGATCCTCTGCGAAGGCGCCAACGGCCCCACAACCACCATCGCCGACGAGATTCTCGCCGACAAGCGCGTCTTCATCATCCCCGACATCCTCGCCAACGCCGGCGGCGTCACCACCAGCTACTTCGAATGGGTCCAGGACCGCATGGGCTACTTCTGGACCGAAGCCGAAGTAAACCAGCGCCTCGACAACATCATGACCGAAAGCTTCCACGACGTCGTCACCTATGCCAAGACTCACGGGGTCAACAACCGTATCGCAGCCTACATGCTCGCCATCGACCGCGTCGCCTACACCACCAAGCAACGCGGCATCTACGCCTAAACGTCATCCAAACAAAACAACGAGGCAGCCCTCAGGGCTGCCTCTTCTCTTGCAATTGTCGTTGCCGCCGCATAGGCACTTGCTGACGCTTCTAGGTAGCCCAAGGCTTTAGCCTTGGGTCTCTCAGGGTCGCTATAAAGCGGGGCTTTAGCCCCTGGGGTATGGTTTCCTGTCTCGTCGAAAGAATGTCAGGCGAAGCATAATCGATGCATCAACCAAGCAATCCCCAACCCCGGACCTTCTCCTCCAGCCACGATCTACTCCGCCGTCACCGTCACCTGCACCCGCGTCGTCATCACATTGGCAGCCGAAGTCCCGATCACCCGAATCGTATAACTCCCAGGCTTAGTCCCCAAATCCGTACAAGCCCCACACCCACTCAATGTAGCCATCCCACACAGAGCAATCAACGCCACCAGCAAACCCTTAATCCCCCGCCGTCGCTTCCCCGGAATAAACAGCACAAGCAAAGCCGCCACAGCACTCCCCGCAAACGGCAAACTAGCCGTTGTCGATCCCGAATCCGCCACCGCGCAGGAACGCGGAGCCATCGTGCTCAACTGCAGCATCGTCGTCCCACCCCCTGCCGGAATCGTATGCGCAGCAAACGTACAAGCCGCCTCCGAAGGCAGATCAGCGCACGATAACTGCACCGGCTGCATATACCCCGTCTGCGGAGCCACTGCCACCTGCAAACTCGCCACTCCACCCACTCCCACCTTTGCCGCCCCCGTCACTGAAACACTAAACCCACTCCCCGCAGTCACCACCCCATTCACCGTCTCCGTCAGCACCGCAGACACACTCGCAACCGAATTTGCATCTCCCCCATAACTGGCCGTAATCGCATGACCCCCCACACTCAGGGCAGTCGTACTAAAACTCGCCACGCCAGACCCAACCAGCGTCTTCGTCCCCAGCACCGTGCTTCCATCCAGAAACGTAACCACTCCCGTCGGCGCAGCAACCGAACCCCCTGCAGCCACGACGTTCGCCGTAAACGTCACGTTTTGTCCGCTCGTTGCCGGATCCACACTCGACGTCAGCATCGTCCCCGTCTGTGCCTTCGTCGGCGTCACCACAGGCACCACAGTCACCGTAACCGGCGCGGAGGTCGAACCCAGGTGCGTCGTATCGCCCGAATAAACCGCCGTCAGAACATGCGCCCCGACCGCGAAATCCGCGCCCGCACTCGCCGGGCAGCTAGCCGACGGCGCAACCGGAATCGTACAGATACTCACCGTTCCGTCGTAAAAACTAATCGTCCCCGTCGCCAGGCTGCCATCGCTTGAAGTCACCTGCGCGGACCCATTGACTGTCTGCCCAAACGTAATCGTCAGCGGCGAGGTAATCGTCAGCACTACAGTCGTCGGCACCAGCGTCACCTGATTCAACAACACCGTAATCCCGCCTGTATTCACCTCTGTGCTCGCGGTCGCCGTCTGGCCGCTCGCTGGATCTGAGATCACGACCCCGCCATTGGCAATCACCAAATCCGTCCGTCCATCCTTGTTCACATCACCCGCAGAGATTGAGTTGATCCCCATCCCCGCCAGAAAATGTTGCTCCCCTCCAAACGCGCGCCCACCCAGATTGTTCTGCAGACTGACCACGTACCCATCGCTCATCACCAGGTCCGGCCGCCCATCGCCGTTCACATCGACCGCAACCACCTGATAGAAATTCCGCGAAGGCGTCATCACTACTGGCGCAGCATAAGTCCCATCGGCTTTCCCATACCAGATGTAGATGGCGTTCGCCGCCGCCGCCGTCGGATGGGCATGGTCGGCGCTCGTATTGTCATACGCAATGATCACGTCCCCATTCCCGTCCCCATCAAGGTCCGTTGTCACGACTGCCGCCTGCACCATTCCTGAAAGACGCGGCGCACCCGGCATGTTCCTTACCGGCAATGCCTCAGAGGACGCACCTCCCAGAGCTTTCGTCGGCGTCGCCAACGCCGCAAACGTGCCGTCCCCATTTCCATGCAACAGCAGCGCCTGCGCCGCCGCCACGCCCACCATCGCATCCAGATTGCCCGACCCGCTGAAATCCCCCAAAGCCCCACTCAGCGCCGGCTTTCCCGCCGCAAACGCCCGGGAACTCCCCAGTCCGCCACCCGCACTCCCAAACAGAATCGCAACTCCCTCCGGCGAGTCCACCGCAACGTCCAGCACGCCATCTCCGTTGAAGTCCGCAACCGCAAAGCTCCCCCGTCCCGGCCCCAGGTTGTAGATGCCCTGCAAACTCAGGCTCAAATCACTCTGTTCCGACAGCACACTCATACCCGCCGGAGTCGTCGTATAAAAATCATGCCGCGCCCCAACATCGGTGATCGCAACGAGGTGCCCACCAATCCCTGTCGTCGCATCCGCACTCCCACTCCCGCCTTCAGAAGTAGCAGCGAAGCTCCCATCCGGCTTCCCATGCAGAATCTCAATCTGCCCATTCACCCCTTCAAGTACCATATCCAAATGTCCGTCGCCATCGACATCATGCAGCAGCATGCTCTCGACCACACTCGATCCCGCATACGTCCCCGCCGCTGTCAGCAAACCATCTGCCGACCCAAGAAAAACATTCGCCGTTCCGCCTGACTGAATCACTAGATCTGTATGTCCATCCCCATTCAAATCCGCCGCCACCATCGGCCCGACACTCTGCAGCTTCGTCCCCACCAGCCGAATCAATGTGCCGCTGCTGTCGGTCGTCAGCGTAATCAGCGAAGGATTCGCCACATCCTCCACCAGCACATCCAGGTATCCCATATCGTGCAACTGCGCGCCCATTACATAGCTGAACTGCGGCGCATTCGTCCCCACAATCGCAAACGTCCCCAACTGCTGTGCTGGCGCAAACGTGCCATCGCCGTTCCCATGCGCCAGAAACACTCTGCCCATACCAACCACGCCCGACACCCAAACCAGATCGACATGCCCATCATGATCAAAGTCTGCCGCCGCAATCGCCGCACCTGCCGTTGCAATCGTCTGGCCTGCGGCAAAACTCCCATCGCTTTTGCTCAGCAGAACATGTGTCGTCGAAGCGGTAGACGTCGCGCCGTAGTCGGTATAGATCAGATCGGCCTTACCATCTCCATTCAGGTCTGCTGCCACAATCCCCGCAGGCCATCCACCCGTAGGAATCACCAACGGCTGGTTAAACTGCTGCGCCGCCGCAGCGATCGACAACACGCTGAGCGCGCACAGAGCCGTCTTAATAAAGCTTCGAATCAGCATGGATCGAACGCTTTCGAGTCCGTCGCGGACATCTCTCGATCTATCGGCGTGTCCGGCAAAAGGGGAGAGGAATCATTGAAACGAAAAGGTTTGCAACGGATTTCAACAACGGAAGCACGTCGTAACCCAAACTAACGTCCACCCGCTAAAAGCGGCATTCCCCGAAGGGGTCACTCCACCTCCCAAAAGGCCCACCCAGCCATCTTTCCGTGCCGTTTTGAAACGTCTCCCGCACCCACGCATCTAGTGCCGGACAACTGAGAACTGAGAACTGACAACTGATAACGCAGCCTTATCCCACTCGGCCATCCTTTTACAACTGCACCCATCTCACTATGGCAGAATGCTAGTGTCGGTACCGCGCACATCCACCACGCGGCCACCAGCCAAAAGCCGTTCATGAACCTGCCAAACTCCATCACGATGAGCCGCATTGCATGCGTTCCTCTGCTCATCTGGATCCTCTCGCCTGCCTTCCCCTGGCAGGGACACGGCGCCCCCGGCCTCCGCGGCGGCGAGCAGGAGATCATAGCCAGCATCGTCTTCATCCTCGCCAGCATCACCGACGGCCTCGACGGCTATCTCGCCCGCCGCCGCGGTCAGATCACCACAATGGGCATGCTCCTCGACCCATTGGCCGACAAGCTCCTCATCACCGCCGGCTACATCATCCTCGTCGGCTACAACCCCGCCATCGTCAAGCCCTGGATCGCAGTCCTCGTCATCGGCCGCGAGTTCCTCGTCTCCGGCCTCCGCAGTATCGCCGCCACAGAAGGCTTTACCATCGAAGCCAGCGAGATTGGCAAACTCAAAACTGTCATCCAGATCGTCTCCGTCGTCGCCGCCATCCTTGCCCATCGCTGGAACTACTGGGTCTGGTTTCCCTCGCTCGGCGGCGGCTACATCGTCGGCGTCCACTTCATCGCCGTCACCGCCATCTACTGGATGACCATCGTCTCCATCATCTCAGCCATCGACTACTTCATCGCCTTCTGGAAGAAGATCGACCACGCCTCCGACAAGCGCCGCAAACGCCGCAGCTTCGTCCTCAGCCGCAAGCCCAAGCCCGCAACCCCCGCTGAACATCCCTCCCGCATCTCCTGAGGTTCGGCTGCGGTCGCCGCTCAAGTAACATGAATCTCAATGACTCCACTGTTGAGCTGGGCCCGAAATAAAGCACGCATAGCGCTCGAGAGGTTCCTCCGCTCTTCCTCTCCCGACGTAAAGCGCGTCGGCGACAACGACAGCGGCTGGGTCATCAGCGTCAATCCGCCTCCGGTTGTTGCCTACTGCGCCGGCGTCGGGAAAGCCATGACCTTTGAAGTGGAGTTGGCGAAGATGACACGCCAACCCGTCCTCGTCTTCGACCCATCTCCCACTGGCGTTCAAACCGCGGCAAAAACCGAGAAACACAATCTCGAGTTCTTCCCCGTTGGACTCGCCGCAAACCCTGGCGTCCTTCAATTCTCCGTACCAGCAGATCCCGAGGAAGGCTCCTACTCCATGACCCAGGGCACCCTCGAAACAGTCGCCTTCGAGTGCTATGACCTGGCCACCATCATGACCAGAAATGGAGACTCGCACATCGACCTCCTGAAGATGGACATCGAAGGGTTCGAGTTCGACATCGTCAACCAGTTCCTCGACCAGAACATTCCCGTTCGCCAGCTCTGCGTCGAGTTCCATCGCTGGTTCCGGCCCGGCGAGACACTGCGGACCATCGCCAGGCTGTACCGAAACGGCTATCGCATTATTTACAAGCAGTACGGCGACTTCACCTTCGTCCTCAACGACGCGCGTTACGACAGGCTCGTCCGAGCTGCAGCGCTCAAAAACCAGACCGCATAGAGTCAGCCGCGGAGCGGGCTGACCACGCCGCCCGGGTGCCCCATCCATCGCGTATTTTGCGATGAGTGGGATGCGACGGCGTCCGAGCCCAGAACGCCTTGCCGTTGCCTTTGCCTCTTGTCGGCCAATCCGCAGATTCTATTTTTTCGGTTTTTCCCCAAAAAACGCATGTCAAGCCCCTGAACCCTCTAACATCAACAAACAAAACAAGATCGAGTTGGCGTATTAGTTCCGCTCGACCAGCTATACTGGATATAGATCAAAAAAGACGCCCCGGCAGCCATGGCTCAGGGCTAACTCATTGATAAAAAGTATTTTGTGAGCAAGTTATTTGTTGTCAATATTTTGCGGAGGCACACCCACTGCAGGCTATTGAATTCAAGGATCTTACCCCCAAGATACCCCGGAGGGGGAGGGGATACCCACCCCTTTGCAGCGCCAGACCAAGGACAGCAAACAAGCCAACTTCAGGCGATCCACGTAAAATTCTTCATCAGACGCACTCATCCCAGGGAGACACGTCGCACATGGCAACAATCAAGCAGGACGACTTCATCCGTAGCGTAGCCGACGCATTACAGTACATCAGCTTCTACCACCCGGTCGATTACATCACCAACCTCGCCCGCGCCTACGAGATCGAGCAGAGCCCTGCGGCCAAAGACGCCATCGCCCAGATCCTCATCAACTCCCGCATGTGCGCCGAAGGCCACCGTCCGATCTGCCAGGACACCGGCATCGTCACCGCCTTCGTCAAGGTCGGCATGGAGGTCAAGTGGGAGCCCGGTATCGCCGGCATGATGACCATGCAGGAGATGGTCGACGAGGGCGTCCGTGAGGCCTGGCGCAACGCCGACAACGTCCTCCGGCCCAGCATCCTCGAAGACCCCGCCTTCACCCGCCGCAACACCGGCGACAACACCCCTGCCATGGTCGTGGTCGAGCTGGTAGAAGGCGGCGACGTCGATGTAACCGTCGCCTCCAAAGGCGGAGGCTCCGAAGCGAAGAGCCGTTTCGCCATGCTCAACCCCTCTGACTCCGTAGTCGACTGGGTGCTCAACACCGTGCCCGGCATGGGCGCAGGCTGGTGCCCCCCCGGCATGCTCGGCATAGGCATCGGCGGCACCGCAGAAAAAGCGATGGTCATGGCCAAGGAGTCGCTCATGGACCCCATCGACATGCAGGAACTCTTGGACCGCGGCCCCAAAACGAAGATCGAAGAGCTGCGCATCGAAATCTACAACAAGGTCAACCGCCTCGGCATCGGCGCACAGGGCCTCGGCGGCCTCACCACCGTCCTCGACGTAAAAATCATGGACTTTCCCACCCACGCGGCCAATCTGCCCGTAGCCATGATCCCCAACTGCGCCGCCACACGCCACCTCCACATCCACCTCGACGGCTCCGGCCCCGTCATGGTCGCGCCTCCACCGCTCGATGCATGGCCGAAGCTCGAGTACGACGTCCACACCGCGAAAAAGGTGGACCTCAACACCGTCACTCGCGAAGACGTGAAGACCTGGAAGCCCGGCGAGGTTCTTCTCCTCTCTGGTAAGCTCCTCACCGGCCGCGATGCCGCCCACAAGCGTTTGACCGACATGCTCACCCGCGGCCAGAAGCTGCCGGTGGACTTCCAGAATCGCTTCATCTACTACGTAGGCCCGGTCGAGGCAGTCCGCGACGAAGCCGTCGGCCCAGCCGGCCCCACTACTGCTACCCGCATGGACAAGTTCACCCGCCAGATGCTCGCCGAGACCTGCCTGCTTGGCATGATCGGCAAAGCCGAACGTGGCCCCGCCGCCATCGCAGCCATTCGCGAGTTCGAGGCCGTCTACCTCATCGCCATCGGCGGCGCGGCCTACCTCGTCTCCAAGGCCATCAAGAGCTCGCGCATTCTCGCCTTCGCCGACCTCGGCATGGAGGCCATCTACGAGTTCGATGTCCAGGACATGCCCGTTACCGTGGCCGTCGACAGCAGAGGCACCAGCGTGCACAACACCGGCCCCGAGGAATGGTCGCGCCGCATAGCAGGCATCCCGATCCTTCAATAATAGGAAAAGGAGAACCTAAGGCGTCGTCGAGCCAAGAATCTGCATCACCGGACCCGGCATCTCTTTGTCCGCATTCTTCAGCAACAGACTGACCTGCCACATCTGTGCGTCCGACAGCACATGCCTGTATGAAGGCATGCCAGAGAGTCGAATGCCGTTCGCCACCTTCCAGTAGGTCTCGCCGGTCTCGTCATCGCTGACACCGATGACCCCGTGGCTGCCATGCTGCTTCCACAGCTGGGGAGCCGACGGAAACATGTACTTCGCGTAGCTGACGTCATGACCCGGGGTGCCATGGCAGCCCGCGCACTGCGCCCGATACACATGAGCACCTGATTCAAAAACGTCTTCGCTGATGCCGAACGGAGCGGTTTTGCTCTCCCGCTCGATGCGCGCATTGAGCGGAAGCTTGACGATCTGCTTCTCGAAGGGAAGTGGTGCGTCGGTGACAGCGACAGGCAGAGGGCCAAATTTGAGGTACGCGAAGAGCCCTATGGCGACAGCGACGACACCGAGAAGAAAACCGAGAAACACTTTGCCGAAACCGCTGCTGCTGCTTTTTTTCGCCATCTCAAGGCACTCCGTGACGTGTAAAGGCCGCCATAAGGCGCGGCGGATGTTCTAATAAGAGGAATGTCCGCCGGTTTCTTGCCGGTGGCCCTCAAGTTCCACCATAGCAAAGCCAGGCTTGTGCAGGAGTAATCGTTGATGTTCGGTTTCAGATTGAGTGTGAAGCAAGTAGCAGGAGTGTTGCTGGCAGCCTTTATAGCCAGCGGAGCAGTTGCCGTAGAGGCGCAGACAACGCATCGTACGCGCCGCGAGTCGAGCGCCAACCGTAAGGCCCGTATTGCGAGAACGATCGCAGAGACCTACAACCATCGTTTCGAGGTCGCTGGAGGAGGCGGTTATCTGCGATTCCAGTCCGGCTCGTTGCTGCAGAAGAACAATGAAGTCACCTTCTTCATGACAGGAACCTACTTCCTGAACCCGAAACTGGGCATCATCGGCGACGTCCGTGGAGCCTACGGGAGAGCGAAGATCGGCAACCCTGTTACGCCCACATCTCCGACTCTGGGATTTAATCCGCAGATCTCCGAGTACCCGTTCATGGGCGGCGTGGCCTACAGGTTGTATGCGAAGGAGAAGATTGCCGTCAGCGTCACGGGTGAGGGCGGAGCTGCGATTGGCAAGTTCGATGGAGCTTCCAAAGGGTTTACCTCAGCCGAGCTTGGTGTCTGGAAGTCGCAGACCAAGCCGGTCTTTAGCATCGGCGCCAACTTTGATTACAACTTCTACCCGAACCTCGCCTTTCGGATATCCCCCACCTACGTGGGAACGTTCTTTAGATTGGACCCCACAGACACATTGCATGGGCCGCCGGGCACGATCCAGAATAACTTTGGATTCAACGCAGGCGTGGTCTATCGCTTCGGAAAGATCAAGTAATCGAGTCGCAAAAAAAACGGTCCCGATCACCATATCGAGACCGCCCCTTCCTCTTGCACCGCATTACTTCAGCGTGTAGGAAACACCGGTCACAAACTGGAGACTATTGTTATTGAACCCGACCGCGGGATTGCTCAGATAGTTATCGAGCAAATTCAGATTGAGACTGAACCGCTTGTACGTTGGCAGTTGCAGTCCGGCCGCAAAGATTGCTGAATAGATGTCCAAGTTATTCCACGACGGAATAAACGTTCCGCTCTCCGTGAAGATGATCTTGGCGGGCAGATTCCGGCGATACTGCTCAGTAAAACTAGAGCCGACAAGACTCGTGTTCGGCGTAGGGGGCACGAAGGTCTGTCGCTCGTAGTGGACATCCGCCTTCACATCGAACTCCTGAACCGGAGTCTTGATCACCGTCCAGCCGAGACCGCCCCCGTAAATCTGTTGCAGGTCCAGGCCCTGCGAGAAGTTGTGATCGAAGGAAAGGCCAACCAATGCATAAACACTCCGAGTGAAATACTTATCGTGTTCCGCATCGGCGTGGAAGATGCTCGTCTTGGTCACCGAAGCCAAAGTCGGTGGTATCGTCTGCGGAATCGCGGGCTGCGTTATCTTGCCGTACGTCTCCAGCACATTGATCGTAGTCCGGGTCCGTGGCGGAAGAAAGTCTACTGAAGGAATTAGCCGCGCCAGGTTGACAGCGAGGGTGTAATTTTGCCCTGTTTGCGTTGACTCGATCACTGAGATTCCGCCGGAAACCGCCCCGTGCCATCCGTACCAGATTCCCGGATTGTTGGTGACCTCGGTAGTAAAAGTAGCGTCGTCGATCAGATTGGCGAGATTCTTGACCGGTATCACCTCGGGAGCGCCCGACTTGGTGTCGGCAACCGAGATCGCATTATCACCGTAAGTCATCGCACCTGGTTGCTTGGAAGTCCGAGTGATCTTTTCGTCCTTCTTCAAGGCGACGAATTTACCGTTGGTATGCAACTCTTTGATCTTGTCTGCCGAAACCGTAACCTCCCCGACGACATCGCTCTTGAAGACGAACGAATCGCCCGTGGCCCGCTCCAGAGTGCCAGTCAACTGATCGCCATTAGTAAAGACGATCACATCGGGCACTGGCTTAGCCGCAGCAGTCTGAGCCTGTGCCGTCACCGTTTGGTGGAACAGCACGCCTGATACGAGACTCAAAACGAAGAGGCTGTTCCACTTACCCAGCCTGCAGATAGGGGACGGTTCCAAGTTTGGGATCATCCATTAAAAATAGCGTAGGTTTAAGAGTGACTAAGGTTAATATGCGACCTTTGTTCGTGTGATTGGAAAGATATTGCGTCTTGTCGGCATTTCGAGCCCGGAAGACTCGCTTCGAAAGCCGGTTACTCCCTCTGTGGGCCGACACAGGCCAGGGCTGGTTCGTTGCTCGAATGACGCTATAGTGGGAGCGTTATTGGCGTCGAATCGAACGACGAAGATGGTAGGCTTTGAAGGTGGCAATGTGTCTCAATGTGTTTCAGTGTGGCCTGTCTCGCTTTCGCCCGATCTGGTTCGTCGTGGGAGTGATCGTGGCAGTGTGCCCCTTCGCTGGTGCGCTGGAGCACGTGACGCTGAAAAACGGGTTCGAACTGGATTGTGTGCGTCGCGAGGCCATTGGCGATAAGGTTCGGCTTTACCTTGCCGGCCATGGACCTTCTACTGCTGCAGATTCAAGTTATCTTGAGGTCGCTGCGGATTCGGTGGTTCGTGTAGAGACGGTCGTGGAGGTGCCCGAGCCGGTAGCTAAGGTGAAGGTGCCCATTCCGGTGACGATTACGGTGGCACCGACGAAAGAAGAGATGCATGAGATGCTCGCCCACGCCGGAGCGCAGCACAACATTGACGAGGATCTGCTCGCCAGTGTGGTGCGCGCGGAGAGTGGGGGACAAGTGATGGCAGTTTCGCGGACAGGAGCCAGAGGGCTGATGCAATTGATGCCGGGGACGGCGAGTGCGATGGGTGTCGATGATGTATTTCGGCCGGAGCAGAACATCTCCGGTGGAACAGCCTATTTAGATTCGTTGCTCACTCGCTACCATGACAACGTTGCGCTGGCGCTCGCGGCCTACAACGCGGGGCCCGGAGCGGTCGATAGGTACCATGGAATACCTCCTTATCGTGAGACGCGAGAATACGTAGCGCGAGTGATCCGCGAGTTCAACCGGCGAAAACAGATGGCCGCCGCCCTGACACCGCAAACCAAGTAGCCACCGCTGGTCGCGCGGACGAAGAGAGAGCAATGACGAAGCGTAACGGAGTTTTGTGGGTGGTGGCTGTTGCAGGGCTCGCATTGCTTGTCTATTTCTTTCGAAGCAAAGTGCACTTCGATTGGACAATGTTCTGGCGACAGCTTCGTTACGTGAGCGTAGGACATATCGTTGCGGGGATTGCACTGATCTACGTAACGTATTGGCTACGGGCCGTGCGGTGGGCGGTGTTTGTGTCGCCGGCAAAGAAGGTCTCGGCTACATCTCTGTTGGGATCGCAGTTTATCGGATTTACGGCGGTAGCATTGTTCGGACGGCTTGCAGATTTGACGCGACCGTATCTCGTGGCGCGGCGTGTGGGGCTGTCGCTAAGTTCGCAGGTAGCCGTGTACACGATCGAGCGGATGTTCGATCTGGGAGCTGCCGCGGTCATCTTTTCGTGTGCTTTGGCCTTTACGCCGAAGGATCTTCCCCACCACTACGTCTTTGTTCGCGCCGGGGTGCTGAGCATGGGCGCGACATTGGCGATTGCTGTGTTTGCGGGGTCGATCCGCGTGGCTGGCGGGGCGGTGGCGGCATTCGCGCGAGGTACCGTAGGTCTGCTCTCGAAGTCCGCTGGGGAAAGCATCTCCACGAAGATCCTGGGATTTCGCGATGGGCTGAACGCGCTGTCGTCGCTCCGGGACTTTGGCGTCGTGGTGCTCCTTTCGTTGGCGATGTGGGGAATGATCGGGTTGGCGTATTTGGAGACGGCGCACGCATTCGTGAACACTCCCGAACTGGGCGATTTGACCTTCTCGCGGACAATGCTGCTGATGGCGGCGAGCATCGGCGGTTCTCTGGTGCAGCTTCCGATCATCGGTTGGTTTACACAGATCGCGGTCACAGCAACGGCGATGCACACTTTCTACGGAGCGCCGATTGAGGCCTCGACTGCGTGTGGAGCGATGCTGTTGGTAGTGACCTTTCTGTGCATTATCCCGACCGGATTTATCTATTCGCAGGTGGAGCATGTGAGCCTGAAGCGGCTGGCGCAGGAGAGTGAAGCGGCGGGTGCGGCAGTCGAGGATACGGACGTCGGGCTGGAACAGCGATGACCATCTTGTCTGGGCGCGCGTGATGCGCAGGAGAGGGACTGGAATGGCGCAATTTTAGCGCTGCTAGAATCGATACATTGCGATGAAGTGTCCCTACTGTGGTTTTAGCCAGGATCGAGTCGTTGATTCACGCGAGAGTAAGGACGCGGATTCGATTCGCCGGCGACGTGAGTGTGAAGGCTGTAACAAGCGATTTACCACCTATGAGCGGATCGACGAGATCCCGTACATGGTGGTCAAGAAGGACGGACGGCGGGAGAAGTTTGACCGGCAAAAAGTGCTCAGCGGACTCTTGCATGCCTGCGAGAAACGTCCTGTCGCGGCAGTGAAGCTGGAACAGATTGTGGATGAGACCGAGGCCTACGTGGTCGATTCGCCCGAGCGCGAACGCTCGACGAGCGAGGTTGGCGAGTTGATTATGAGCCGGCTGAAGGACATCGATACGGTTGCATATATCCGGTTCGCCAGCGTTTATCGGGATTTTAAGGATGTCCGCGAGTTTAAGGCTGAGCTCGAAGAGTTACTTAGCGGGAAAGACTCCAAGAAAAGGCGGTAGCGATGACGACAGCTAGGAGGACGCACAAGGTTACCTTGATTCCGGGAGATGGTATTGGGCCGGAGGTCTCCGGAGCTGCAGTCAACATCCTGGACGCCGCGGGGGCTGCGACTGGGGTATCGTTCGAGTGGCATCGCTTCGATGCAGGCGCGGACGCGTTTGCAAAAACCGGAGAGTACATCCCGAAGGTGCTCTATAACTCGATTGAAGAAAACAGAGTTGCGCTGAAGGGGCCGGTAACGACACCAGTTGGCGAAGGGTTTGCTTCGATCAACGTTACCCTGAGGCAAAAATTTGAGTTGTTCGCAAATTTTCGACCAGTGAAGAACCTGCCTGGGCTGAAGACAAGGTATCCAGGTCTCGATCTCATCATCGTGCGCGAGAACATGGAGGATCTGTACGCGGGACTGGAACATGTGGTGGTGCCAGGTGTCGTGCAGGCGCTGAAGATTATCACGGAGAAAGGCTCGACTCGCATCGCCAAGTTTGCTTTCGACTATGCACGCAAGCATAGTCGCAAGAAGGTGCACGCAATCCATAAAGCGAACATTATGAAGCTATCGGATGGCTTGTTTTTACGATGCTGCCGTGCGGTTGCTGAGGGCTTTCCAGAGGTGGGATACCACGAACATATCGTTGACAACACCTGCATGCAACTGGTGATGAATCCGTACCAGTACGACATTCTGCTGACGGAGAATCTGTACGGGGACATCCTCAGCGATCTCTGCAGCGCGTTTGTGGGTGGGCTTGGATTAGTACCGGGCGCGAATCTGGGAACCGAGTGCGCCATCTTTGAAGCCGTGCATGGATCGGCACCGGATATCGCAGGGAAAGATATGGCCAATCCCACTGCCCTGTTGCAAAGCGCGGTGCTGATGTTGCATCACATCAACGAAAGCGCGACCGCGGAACGAATGCATGCAGGAATCGAGCAGGTTTACCGTGAGGGTAAGGTCCTGACCAAGGACGTAGGCGGTACAAGCGGAACAAAGGCGTTTGCGGATGCGGTGCTTCAAGCGATGGAAGCGCCAACAACCCTGGTCTAGCAGCTCTGATAACCCAAAGCAGCTATAGTCCTCAACAAGAATGTTGGAGAGAGAAATTGCATGATGCGGATGTGCGGTTGGTTGATGACGGCGGCGCTGGCCGTTGGCCTGGTAGGCGGATTGGCAGGATGCAAGTCCAGCGACGCAGTGAAGCAAGGTCAAGAATCTGGCAACGAAAGCAAAGCAGAGAAGCCTTCCGGGCCTCCGACGAGTACACCGCTGGATCCGGCAACCTTGGGGTTGGTGAGTGGAACAGTCCATTTCTCCGGTAAGGCGCCCGCGCCGGTGAAGATCGACATGAGCATGGACCCCGTGTGTTCGATTACGGGCGGCGACAACTTCGCAGAACAATATGTCGTGCACGACGGCAAGCTGGCGAATGTGTATGTGTATATCAAGAGCGGGCCACCGGCCGCGATGTCGGCGACTGCACCGGTATTGCCCCCCGTGATCATGGATCAGGTTGGCTGCAAATATGTGCCGCACGTGGTTGCCGTAATGCGTGGTGGGTCGGTTGAGTTTCGCAACTCCGATGGAACGATGCACAACATCCACACGTTGGCGACGGCCGCAGGTAGCCAGTCAATCGACATCTCGCAGGGCGCGAAGGGTGCGCCGCAGGTGAAGCAGTTCAACCAGACGGAGGTGATGATTCCAGTGCGGTGCAACAACCATCCCTGGATGAATGCGTTCGTCAACGTGTCGGCTACGCCGTTTTTTGCCGTGACCGCCGCGGATGGACACTTCGGCATCAGCGGATTGCCGGCCGGGACGTACACGCTCGTGGCCGTGCACGAGAAACTTGGCGAACAAACAACGACGGTGACGGTCGAGCCGAAAGAAACGGCCAAGGCGGACTTCAATTTCAGCGTAAAGTGAAATCGACCGAAACGGCGGAGGCCCAATGAGTGCAGGATTGGCGGTGTTGGCGGAGACGATACAACATACGGCGCAGTTCAACTTCAACCTGGCTTTTGTGGTAAATCAGCTGCCGCTATGGTTTCTGGTGTTTGCGCTGTTTCTACCTCGAATCGCCATGGTGGTGGCTTGGTTGCAAGGAGTGTTGGTCCCGTTCCATCTAAATGGCATTATTCCGCCCCTGTTCTGGCTGTTTCTTCCGAGAATTCTGGTGCTCTACTTGATTTATGTGGACCAGGGGTTGACCCTTTGGTTTCTGGTTCATCTGGTAGTGGCGATCCTGGTCTGGGGTGGCGGCGGCCACCAAATGCGACGCAGGAGCCGGCGCGACTAATAGCATCAGAATGTGCCGCCCGTGACGGTCTCGTGGCGGCGCGTTATCCTTAGAAGATATGGAACGACGCAGGGTTGGCATTCTTGGCGCGACCGGAATGGTCGGACAGCGATTCATTCAGTTGTTGAGCAATCATCCGTGGTTTGAGATTGCATGGCTGGCGGCGAGCGATCGCAGCGCGGGCAAGACGTATGTCGAGGCGTGCCGGTGGAAGCTGGATACTCCGTTGCCCGCCCGCATCGGGGCGATGACGTTGCAGCCGAACGTACCCGAGGGATCCGCGGTTGAACTCCCGAAGATCATCTTTGCTGCGCTTGACGCAGACATCGCACGGGAGCTGGAGCCCAAGTTTGCCGCGGTTGGGTGTGCCGTGATCTCAAACTCAAGCGCGTTCCGGATGGCCCCCGATGTTCCCCTGGTGGTGCCAGAGGTCAACGCCAACCATCTTCCGCTGATCGAGACGCAGAGCTGGCGCAAGGAGAGCGGCGGCTACATCGTAACCAACCCGAACTGCAGTGCAATTGGGCTGGTGCTCGCGCTGAAGCCGCTGGAGGAGCGATTCGGAATTGAAAGCCTATTTGTGAGCACAATGCAGGCAGTCAGCGGCGCGGGGTATCCCGGTGTGGCATCGCTGGATATCCTGGGAAATGTGGTGCCGTTCATCAAGAACGAAGAAGAAAAGCTGCAGGAGGAAGTCGGCAAGTTGCTTGGCAGGCTGGATGGCAGACGAATCGAATTGCTGGACGCCAGGGTGAGCGCACACTGCAACCGAGTAGCGGTCGAAGATGGGCATACGGAGTGCGTGAGCATCAAATTCAAGAAGGAGGCCGCGCGGGAGGAGATTCTTGCGGCGTGGAGCGAGTTTTTACCATTGCAGGGTCTGTACCTGCCGACGGCGCCGGATCAGCCTGTGGAGTATGACGCGAGCGTAGATCGGCCGCAGCCGCGGTTAGACAGAATGCGCGGGCGCGGAATGGCTGCCACGGTGGGACGGTTGCGCAAGTGCAACTTGCTCGACTGGAAGTTCGTCGTCCTGTCGCATAATACGATTCGAGGGGCCGCCGGCGCCGCGGTGTTGAACGCCGAGGTGCTGGCCCGGACGGGTAAGTTGGATAAGCTTGGCATCCCTGCGAGTCCAGTTTCGGCGAAGGCCGTGGCGGTGACGGCTTGAGCGTAGCGCGCGAGAAATTGGTTGTGATGAAGTTTGGCGGGACCTCGGTCGAGGACGCGCAGGCCATGAAGCGGACAGTGGGTATCGTTCGTGGACGGCGGCAGCGAGGGTTGGAAACCGTCGTTGTGGTGTCGGCGATGGCCAAGGTGACAGACCTGTTGGTATCTGCGGGGTCTGCGGCGGGCCGGGGGGATAAGACAGGAGCCTTGGCCATCGGGGCGCGGCTGCGACACAGACATATCGATACGTCGACGGCTTTGCTGGAGGCAGAACGTTTCACACGTCTGCAGCAGATACTTCACCAGGAATTCGATGCACTCGACGATCTGTTGCGAGGAATCGCCGCGGTGGGTGAGCTGACTCCGCGTACAAATGACCTGGTGTTGAGCTTCGGCGAGAGGCTTTCGAGTCGGATGATGGCCGAAGCCTTTGAACAACTGGGGTTGGAGGGCGCTCACATTGACGCACGAAGCTGCATAGTGACAGACGCGGGCTATGGCAAGGCGACGCCGCAAGAGAGTGCGATTGAGGCTAAGCTTGCTGCGATTGTGCTGCCTCTGATTGAGGCTGGGAAAACGCCGGTAATGGGCGGGTTTATCGGAGCGACGGCGGAAGGCATCACGACGACACTCGGACGTGGCGGAAGTGACTACACGGCCGCTCTCGTCGGCGGTGGCATGCACGCCGGTGCAATCGAGATTTGGACAGACGTGAATGGAATCATGACGACCGATCCGCGAATCTGTCCGGATGCGCTCAGGGTGAAGACGATCAGTTTCGAGGAAGCGGCGGAATTGGCCTACTTTGGTGCGAAGGTGCTGCACCCGGCCACGATTTTGCCCGCCGTGCAGAAAAGCATTCCGGTCTGGGTATTGAACTCGCGCAATCCCGAAAATGAAGGCACGAAGATCACCGCCATGGCGGCAAAGTGCGCGAGCCCATTCAAGAGTATTGCAGCGAAGAAAAAGTTGACGATCATTGATGTGGTTGCGAGCCGGATGTTAATGTCGCACGGATATCTCAAGGCGGTGTTCGACGTCTTCGACAGATACAAGTGCGCGATCGATATGGTGTCGACCAGCGAGGTGAGCATCTCTCTCACCGTCGACAGCAACCAGCAGTTGCCGGAGATCTGCTCAGAACTGGCCAAGATAGCGGATGTGAAGATGGAAGGTCATAAGGCGCTCGTCTGCCTGGTGGGTGAGGACATTCGCGGCCACAATGGCATTGCCGGACAGGTCTTCGGCGCGATCAGCCACGTCAATGTGCGGATGATCTCGCAGGGTGCGAGCGAGATCAACATGAGCTTCATGATCGACGAGGAGGATGTAGAGGAGGCGGTGCGCAGCCTGCACGGACACTTCTTTGCGGATCCCGACGAGGCGGTCTTCGACGTTGCGAATCGCGTTCAGTTGAACACTCAGGCGTAGGAAGGCATACGATGCGGGTATTGGTTTTGGGTATGGGCAAGACGGGCAAACTCGTGGCGGAGGTTGCAGCCGAGCGCGGACACAGCGTGAACGTGCTGGATGCAAAGGAGAATGCGGAAGCCTCTGCACTGACCCCGCCGTTTGTTGCGGGCTTCGACGTGGTGATCGACTTTACAACTCCCGAAGCTGCGATTCAAAATATGCGTGCTTGCCTGGCGACTGGCGCGAAGATAGTAATCGGAACGACCGGCTGGTACGACAAACTGGCAGATATGCGCGGACTGGCAGAACGGAAGCAGGCTGGGCTGCTATATGGCACCAATTTCTCAGTCAGTGTGCAGGTGATGTTGCAAATCGCAGCGACGATGGGCAGAGCCTTGAAGAATGCTGGCTACAAGTTCTCGATCGAAGAGACCCATCACACGAGCAAGCTGGACTCACCCTCGGGCACTGCGATCAGCCTGGCCAAAGTTGTAGAGGCCGCATCTGGTACGGCTCGGGTGCCCATTGAGGCGAAACGCGAGGGCGATGTGATGGGCGTGCACACCTTGGAGGTTCGGAGCACGTCGGACCGGCTGGTGCTGACCCACGAAGCGTTTTCGCGGCGTGGCTTTGCGGAGGGCGCTGTGCGGGCAGCAGAGTGGTTGTCGGCGCGAAAGGGATGCTACGACTTTCAGGATGTTTACACAGAGATGTAGTTGGGTTGTGAGGAAATCTTATGAGCGTGATGGAAATAGCGACGAAGGCGAAGTTTGCGGACCTGACGTTTGACGAAAAGCTAGATCGGCTGGCCGAGGTTGCGGTGCAGGTTGGTTTGGGCTTGCGTGCGGGTCAGGAGTTGATCATGTCGGCGCCATTAGAAGCGCTACCGCTGGTGCGTCGGATTACGGAGCATGCGTATAAAGCCGGCGCCCTGCTGGTCACGACGTTTTACTCCGATGACCCAAGCGTACTGGCACGATATGAATATGCTGCGGACGCGAGCTTCGACTATGCACCGACCTGGTTGCACGACGGGATTGCGGCTGGTTTCCGCAGCGGCGCTGCACGGCTTGCGATAGCGGGTGCGAACCCAGCTCTCTTGGCCAAGCAGGACCCTGCGAAGGTGTCGCGGGCAAACATCGCGGCGTCGAAGGCTGGGAAGCCGGCGATGGAACTGATCACAAAGCATGAGATCAACTGGACGATTGTGGCGTGTGCGACGCCGGAGTGGGCCAAACTGGTGTTTCCCGGTGAGCCAGAGAATATCGCAATTGCGAAGCTGTGGGACGCAATCTTCATCTCTTCGCGTGTGGCCGTCGATGATCCAGTGCAGGAGTGGCGCGAGCATGGCGCTAGGTTAAAGAAGCGCATGGAAATGCTCAATGCAAAGCGATTTTATGCGCTGCATTTCAAAGGACCGGGAACGGATTTGACCGTAGGTTTGGCGGATGACCATCTGTGGGCTGGTGGCGGCACGACCGCTGGAAATGGCGTCTACTGCCAGCCGAATATCCCGACCGAGGAGTGCTTTACCACACCGCACAAAGACCGTGTGAATGGCACGGTGCGGGCTTCGAAGCCACTGTCACATCAAGGCACGCTGATCGAAAATATTGCAGTGCGCTTTGTAGATGGCAAAATCGTTGAGGCGACCGCGACCGCGGGCGAGGATGTTCTCAACCGTCTAATCAGCACAGATGACGGAGCTCGGAGGCTGGGAGAGGTGGCGCTGGTGCCACATTCGTCGCCGATTGCGCAAAGCGGGGTGCTCTTCTGGAACACGCTGTTCGATGAGAATGCAGCAAGCCACATCGCGTTGGGTCAGGCCTATTCCACGTGTCTGATAGGTGGCGAGAACATGGATGCGGAACAGTTGGCGACGCGCGGTGCAAACACCAGTTTGATCCACGTGGACTGGATGATTGGCTCCGGCGAGATGGATGTGGAGGGAGTTGCCGCAGATGGCACGGCTGAGCCACTGATGCGCAAGGGTGAATGGGTTTAGTAGACGGCGATCCATTACTTTACTCGGTGGCAAACCTAGTCGTTGGAACGCATGCAAACGCCTCCAGCAGGCTGTTTTAGCGATCTTTCTCTCGCATCGAGCAGAATTTCTCTGGTATTTGCAGAAAATTCGCGGTAAATTGAATCTCAATCGGGCTACGGTCCGCCTCATCCACAAAGTTCCCAAAGACTAGTAGCTGTAAGGCAAAGTCGTTTTTGCAGAAAGTATCAGCTAATCCTCTGATCCTCAGTTGGCGATTCTCCATCTGTCGCCGCGGCGCTGCATCTCTACAAAACCAGACCTTATCCAGGAGAACTTTATGAATTCCTCTATGACGCAAGGTGTTTCGCGCAGATCGTTTATGCGAATCCTTGGTGCAGCCTCGGCAGCGGCTACGACGTTTCCGGCATTTGCTGGAATTCAGCAGCCCGGCGCACCCGCAGCTGGGCAATCGGGGCGCCGTCGCGGAATGTCCGATATGGGCGACATGCGACAGCTACCGCCCGACACCGTGATTATCAGCTCCAACGAGAATCCGCTTGGGCCCGCGCAATCAAGCCTCACGGCAATATGTAGCACGGCGTCGATGGGCGGACGTTATCACGGCGAAGAAACCATGAAGACGGTGAACGTCTTCAACGAGCAATTCGGCCTGAAGCATGGCTACTCGGCGCTGTTTCCCGGATCCGGCGGTCCGCTCGACCTGGCGCTTATGTCCAACATCGGACCGGACAAGCCCTTGGTTTACGGAGACCCAAGCTATGAGCAGGGCCCGCGTGCGGCAGACACGATGAAAGCCCCGAAGTATCCTGTGCCGCTGACGGCGACGTATGCGCATGATGTAAAGGCGATGCTGAAGGCACATCCTTCGCCGGGTGCATACTACATTGTGAATCCGAACAACCCAACAGGGACGATGACCTCGAAGGAAGACATCGTATGGCTGGTAAACAATAAGCCCAAGGGCTCGGTCGTGATCGTCGATGAAGCCTATCACCACTTCTCGAACGACGAGTCGGTGATCGATTTGGTCGGGCAGGACAAGGACATTATCGTACTCCGAACATTCTCGAAGATTTATGGGATGGCCGGCCTGCGCGCGGGATTCGCAGTTGCCAGGCCCGATCTGCTCGAAAAGTTCACGACCGTTGCTGCTCCGGCACGTTCTCTAGCCAGCATTTCGATCACGAGCGCGGCCGGCGCCCGGGCAGGACTGCTGGACAAAGATTTGGTGCCGCTGCGCAAAAAGGTCAATGCGGATATTCGATCGGAAACGCTCGAATTTTTGACCAAACACGGCTACAAAATCGTCCCCGGCTCGCAAGGCAACATGTTCATGGTTGACGTGAAGCGCCCCGGAAGGGAGTTCCAGGCGGCCATGTTGAAGGAAAACGTGGCCATCGGCCGCACCTGGTCGGCGATGCCGAACTATGTACGCGTCACAGTTGGAACAAAGGCCGAGATGGAGAAGTTCCAGACGGCTTTCGTGAAATGCATGGATATGCCGCCCGGAGCCGCGAATGGCGCAGCTGCTCTGCATATCCCGCAGTTCCATGTCCCATCTGAGTTGTATCGAGGGTAGTGATGCTGGGAAACCATAGGCCCTGGCGAGAGATCGCTGGGGCTTTTTTGCGGTTTCAGAGCGCCCTGACCCCGAAATCAATAATCCTGGCGCGGTAAACTTACATTCACTATGGAACTTATGGGTTGTGGAACGGCGCTGGTAACTCCCTTTCGACGGGACGGCGGCGTAGATGAGCCGGCGCTGCATGGGCTGGTGAACTGGCAGATTGAAAATGGAATCGACTTTCTCGTCCCGTGCGGCACCACAGGCGAGGCCTCGACGCTGACCGAGTCGGAGTGGCTGCGCGTTATTGAGGTCGTGGTGGCCACCGCCTCCGGAAGGGTTCCAGTGTTTGCCGGCTGCACGCACAATGCGACGCACGAAGCTGTGGCACGTACACGAAAGCTGTCACGGGTGCACGGACTAACCGGGATTCTGACGGCGAATCCCTACTACAACAGACCCGGGCAGGAGGGACAGTTTCAGCACTTCCGTGCGATAGCCGAATCGACCGAGCTGCCTGTGCTGCTATACAACATTCCTTCGCGGACAGGCGCGAACCTGGAACCGGCAACCGTGTTGCGCCTGGCAGAGCTGAGGAATGTGATTGGAGTCAAGGAATCCAGCGGCAATCTCGCTCAGATCACGGAGTTGCTCACAACAGCGCCCAGAAGTTTCAAGGTGTTTGCCGGGGACGACGGCCTGGCTCTTCCGATTCTGGCGCTCGGCGGTGCTGGACTGGTCTCGGTGGCTTCCAATGTAATTCCCGGACAGATGGCCCGGATGGTTCGAGCCGCGCTGGAGAATGATTGGATAGAGGCGCGGCGCGTCAACCGGCGATTCTTTTGTCTCATGCAGGCGCATTTCTGGGAGGCCAGTCCGGCTCCGGTGAAGGCTGTGCTACACATGCTTGGGCGTGGGGAAGATGTGCTGCGGCTACCGATGGTGCCGGTGTCAGACGCGACACGAAGGAAGCTGGAACGGATGGTGGGCGAGCTGGGAATGTTGGTGGGAGTTCCCGCAACAGGCGAAGATCTGAGAATGTTTTGAGAGAAACCCTCCTTCAAAAAAACTAGGCGAACAGCTGGAGAGAATGATTGAAGACCTTAGAGACAGCGATTGAGCATTGGTTTGCGCAGGGAACAGAAGCCATTGGACATGCGGAGGCCTTGGCTGCCTTTCTCGAACTTCGCACGGCATTGGAGGCGGGAGAACTTCGCTCTGCCGAGCCGCACGCTGCCGCGCCACTCGGATGGCGGGTGAATGCGTGGGTGAAACGCGGAATCTTGCTGGGGTTTCGCATCGGCACGATGATGGAGATGGGTGGTGAAACCCTTCGTTTCATTGATAAACATACCTACCCGGTGCGGCGGTTTGCTGTGGCGGACGGAGTGCGGGTGGTGCCGGGTGGTGTCAGCGTGCGGACGGGAGCGTATGTTGCGAAAGGAGTTGCGGTGATTCCTCCTTCGTATGTGAATGTGGGGGCGTATGTGGATGAGGGAACGATGGTGGATTCGCATGCGCTGGTGGGCAGTTGTGCTCAGGTTGGCAAGCGGGTGCATCTCAGTGCGGCGGCGCAGATTGGAGGAGTGCTGGAGCCGGTGAACGCGAGCCCCGTCATCATTGAGGATGATTGCTTGATTGGGGGGAATACTGGGGTTTATGAAGGGACTGTCGTGCGCAAGCGCGCGGTTTTGGCGGCTGGGACTGTGCTGACGCGCGGGACGCCGGTGTATGACCTTGTAAAAGGTGAGATTTACAGGGCTTCTGACGAGATGCCGCTGATCATTCCTGAAGGGGCGGTGGTGGTGCCGGGCTCGCGGGCGGTCTCCAAGGGTAAGGGGGCGGAGTGGGGGTTGAGTTTGGCGGCTCCGGTGATAGTTAAATATCGCGACGATAAAACTGAGCTTTCCTTGGTGTTAGAGGACATTTTGCGCTAATTCGCGGTGGTAAATCGTGGTGAAGTTGTGGTGAATTGCTTGGTAAATCGTGGTGGTTTGATGACCACTTTTTGCGCCGCTTAAAACCTTCAAACTTTTTAAAATTTTTCTGTGGAAATCTTTCTCGATTAGTGACTCGCAGATGGAGGGGTGCCTGGAGTCAGGGGCGGGACGGCGGTGAGCAGGTTGATGAGGCCTTCCGAGACGGTTGGGTGGGTGAAGATGATAGATCGGATCGCTGTGTAGGGCAGGTCGGCGGACATTGCCAGTTGTATGACCGGAAGAAGCTCGCCGCCGCTTGTGCCGAAGGCGGTGAAGCCGAGGATGCGATCGTTTTCAGAAATCAGGACCTTGATGAAGCCTCGTGTCTCGGAGAGGGTGAGTGCGCGAAGATTCGCTAGCATGGGGATCTTCGCTAGACGGTAGGAGACGCCCTGCTTCTTCGCCTGGGTCTCCGTCAGGCCGACGTGGGCCAGCTCGGGGTCTGTGAAGGTGCAGGACGGGACCTGGCGGCCGGCGGTGCTGCGGCTGGCTCCGGCGAGATTGTCGCGGACGACGCGGAAGTCGTCGAAGGAGATGTGGGTGAAGTGGGGGGAGCCGGCACAGTCGCCCATGGCCCAGACCCCGGGTGCGGTGGTCTCGAGGCGGTCGTTGACCTGGATGTGGCCGGCAGGGGTGGTTTTGATTCCAACCACTTCGAGGCCCATGTCTTGGGTGTTGGGGGTGCGGCCGGTGGCGACGAGGAGGTGCGAACCCTGGAGGGTGGTTTCGCCGCTGGGCAGAGTGAGATGCAAGGTGACGGATTTGCCGGAGGTGCCTTCGACACGTATCAGGGTCGCATTGGAGACGATGTCGATGCCTTCGTCGTGGAAGAGCTGATCGAGGCCTTCGATGACGTCGTGATCCTCACGGTGGGCGATGCTGGGGTTGCGCTCGATGATGGTGACACGGGTGCCGAAGCGCCGCAGGGCCTGCGCGAGTTCGAGACCAATGAATCCGCCTCCAAGAACGAGGACATGCTCGGGAAGCACGGTGAGTTCGAGGGCTTCGATGTGGGTAAGCGGGACGGATTCGGCGAGGCCTGGAGTGGGCTCGATTGTGGCGCGTGAGCCGGTGTCGATGAAGATGCGGTCGGAACTGAGGGTGCGGGTACCGCCGGCGTTGAGGGCGACTTCAACGGTCTTCTCCGCGATAAAGCGGCCGAAGCCCATGACGATTTCAGCGTGGCTTTTCGCGTAGTTGGCGAGGTGGACCTGCACGTTGCCATCGACCAACTTCTGGCGATGGGCGTTGACGCCGGCCATATCGACGTGCCAGTCGCCGTAGACCATGCCGAACTCTGCGCCTTGCCGGAAGAACGAAGCGACCTTGGCGCTGTGGATGACGTTCTTGCTGGGGAGGCAGGCAACGTTGGGGCAGGCTCCTCCGATACGCTTGTCCTCGATGTTGATGACGCGTTGACCCTGAGTGCCCAGGGTCCATGACATGTATTTCCCTGCTTCTCCGCTGCCGATGATGATTGCGTCGTACTGTTCTGATGTGCTGGACACATAAACCTCCACGCTGTGGGATATCCCAACGGCTGACGCTATTTGGATGCGGCAGCGCCGGAAACGGGCCTATTGATGTTGTGACGATGGCATTGGTTGGGGAAGGTTAAACATGCGAGCAAGGTGATTTTGGTTGCAGAGCGCCATCGCATCCGACGTTAAGCGTTTGGGGAAGCCCTTGATTCTGATTTGGAGTTCTATTGCAAAAACAATGGACGCTCGCGAGGGAGCGTCCATTGTCGGTTGACTCCTGCCTTGCAGACTGGGTTACTTGAGTTGAAGCGCGGGAAGAACGCTCGTTCCCTCAGCACGAACAGCATCGAGGGCCGATGGATTGAGACCCAGGGCCTTGAGGATGGTAGGCGCTACCTGGGCGGTGCCCACTTCGGCGTGGACCGTGCCGGGTTCGAAGGACGAATGGGACACCAACAGGATGACATTCGTGTCGTCATGGGCGAACCCGCCGTGCTCCTCCTGCTTCGCGGTGCTGCCGGTGTATACAACGCCGACGTTCGGGGTCACGATGATGTCGGGTGTGCGCGGGTCTTTGGTTGGGTCGTTGTAGTTGATGGCAAGCGCTGGGCCGTAGAAGATCTGCCCAAGGGCGATTCCAGTGGTAGCGGAGGCATTCGCTTCAAGGATTTGGACGCTGGCGTCGGTATCGGAGGAGTTCTTCAACCAGAGCAGCGAGACGTCGTCTTCCGTGGGTCCGATGCCGTTGCCGTTGGTCGACTCGGAGTCCGGAATAAAGCCTGCGTTGGAAAGCAGGGTGGCGGGTGAGGTGCCGAGCTTGGCTTGCGGGACGTAACGGGCGGGATCGATGGGCGACTGGCCGTGCTTGGCAGTGATCACGATCATGGTCGAATCGTAAAGACCCTTGTCCTTCAGCTCTTGGACGAATGCGCCAATCGAGGCGTCGACGAACTTGAACTCATCCAGCAGCGCCGCGGTGGGCGTGCCGGCGGCATCCAGATATCCGCCAGTCACATTGTTGCTCTTCTCGTTGAGCTTCTGGCCCACGCTGAGGGCCTGGAAGTTCATGCCGAAGATGGTAGGAACCTGCGTCTTCCTGGTGCCGAGGTGATTTTTCCCATCGATCTCGTTGAGGATCGCGTTGACTTTCAAGGTGTCGTAGCACTGAATGTTCTGGAAGCTGTTGGTCCAGGCAGTCAGGTCCGAGCCTGGATCCTGGATTGTGGAGCAGGGCACGCCAGTGGGAGTTTTGACGCCGGGGAGGCCGATTACGTTCGAGTTGATCTCAGGCGCGTAGAAGTCGTCGAGCGCACTGGGGCCAATACCCGAGGCGACCGAGGAGTACGCAGGATGCTTATCGGACCAGGCCGCGTATCCGCCTGCCTGGTGAATTACGCTGAAGATGCTGTTGGCGCGGACGAACTCCCACGGGAAGACGGGAGCGCAGCCTTTGCTTGGGTCGCGGGGCAGTCGCTGGGGATCGATGGAGGCGAGGCCGCCGTCGATCAGGGCTGCACCGGGCGCGCCGCCGTTCACCTTGCTCTGGTCGATGTCGATGCCTTCCTCATACTCGGTTGTGGTGCCGGTCGGGGTTGTATTGGGGGTGCAGGGGCCTGCCTGGACGCCGTTTCCGGTCGTCTTCGCGGGGGCGTTATAGTTCCGGGAATAAGCGACATCGTAGTAGACGCCTGTCAGGGCCGGGCTTCCGCCGGTGATGATCGCGGTCAGGCCGGGGAAGGAGTCAGAGGGTTTTGAGGTGCTGGCGGCGACATAGTTGATGCCGGTGTTGCTAAGGGAGGCAAGCGCCGGGCAATAAGGCTGGCCATTGTTGACGGTGCTGATGCCGTTCGCGCAGTTTGCGAAATCAACAGCGTGCATGCCGTCGACGCTGATCAGAAGAACGTGCTCAATTCTGCCCTGACCGACGTGGCCATGATCGTCGTTATGGTCTTGCGCGATCGCGATTGCGGAAGCTGCCGAACAGGCGGCTGCCAGGGAGAGTGTGGCGACTATTTTTTTCATTGTTTCCTCCGGGAACAATAGTTAAAGAGTCTCCGGAGTGCTTGCATTGCTGAGACATGAAAATCGGATAAACAAAACTTAATTGCAGCTTAAGAGGGCTTATCCAAAGGAGTTTTCGAGTCATCACACTTTACGCAGTTATCACGTCGTCATAAGGCACCATGCATTCTCAATTGCGATGACAGGGACTGGCATCATTCTTACTCCCGAATAGCCAGCGATCCGGACACTGACCTTGTGAGCAACCTGATTCGACGAGGCCGATCAGCAGCAAGGCTGCAGTGTGTGCGGCGCCGCAGATCGAAGGTGGAATAGCGGGAGGGCATGGCTTAAGCTCTATGTTTGGCTGCGGAGTTAGGTCTGTAACCCTGACTCACAGGCCAATTGAGCTTGCGATGGTAAGCTTAAAGATTGATGGCACAAGATAAATTGAAGTTGATTCCGCTGGGTGGGCTTGGCGAGTTCGGCATGAACTGCCTTGCGATTCGCTGGCAGGATGACATTATTGTCATCGACGCCGGCCTGATGTTTCCTGAAGAAGAGCTGCTGGGTGTGGACATTGTTGTTCCCGATATCAGCTATTTGACGGAAAACCGCGACAAGGTTCGCGCGATTCTTTTGACCCATGGGCATGAAGACCACATCGGCGGGCTGCCGTGGATTCTGTCGGAGTTGAATGTTCCGGTGTACGGAACCGAGTTCACTCTGGCCTACGTTGAAGGCAAACTCGAAGAACATAATCTGCTCGATGAAGCGGATTTGAATGAGCTGATTCCTGGGAAGCGGCTTACGCTGGGGCCGTTTTCGATCATGCCGATCCGGGTGACGCACTCGCTGGTGGACTGCGTGGCGCTAGCGATTCATACGCCGGTTGGGGTCATTCTGCATACGGGCGACTTCAAGATCGACCTTTCGCCGCCGGACAACAAGCCGTTTGACCTGCATTCGTTTGCCGAGTTGGGTAAGCAGGGTGTGCTTCTGCTGCTGCAGGATTCGACCAACGTTGACCGTAACGGATACACACCGAGTGAGCGTGCGGTGCGGCCGCGGCTAGATGAGATTTTTTCGCAGACGAAGAAGAAGCTTTTTTTCAGCTGCTTCTCGTCGTCGATCCACCGGATTCGGCTGGCGATGGAACTGGCGCATCAGCATGGGCGCAAGGTCGCGGTTGTCGGGCGGTCGCTGGATAACTCGACGGAGATTGCGCAGGATCTTGGATATCTTGATCTGCCGCAGGGATTAGTGATCAGTCCGGGGCAGATGCGGGATACGCCTGCGAACAAACTGCTGGTGATGATTAGCGGAACGCAGGGCGAGCCGATGAGCGCGCTGAGCCGCGCCGCGGTGAATAACCACAAGTTCGCGAAGATCGAAGCGGGCGATACCGTAGTGCTGAGTTCGCGGGTGATTCCGGGCAATGAGAAGTCGATCTATCGGATGATCGATCACCTGGAGCGGCGCGAGGCGGATGTGATTTACGACGATGGAAATTCAGGCCTGATCCACGTGAGTGGACATGGAAGCCAGGAGGAGCTGCGGTTGATGATCAACCTGGTGCGCCCGAAGTTCTTCATCCCGATTCATGGCGACTATCGCCACCTGAAGCGTCATGCGGAACTGGCGGCTTCGATGGGAGTGGTCGAGAAGGCGATTCTGCTGGAGGATGGGGACGTTCTTGAACTAGATAAGGGCTCGGCTACGAAGACGGGCAAGATTACTGTCGGTCGCGTCTGCATCGATTCTGGAGGAACTTCGACGGACGTCGTCGAGGACATTGTTATTCGTGACCGCAAGCATCTGAGCGAGGACGGAATCGTGCTGCCGATTATTCAGATCAACAAGCGGACGGGGAAGGTCGAGAACGCGCCGGAGATTGTGATGCGCGGGACGGCGATTGCCGAAGAGAGCCTGATTGCGGAGGCGCGGCAAGTGGTGCAGAGAACGCTCGATGGCTCGTCGACGGAAGAGAAGGCGGACTACGGCGTGATCAAAGAAAAGATTCGTAATGATTTGAAAAGGTACATCCAGAAGAGTACAAGCCGGCGGCCTTTGATTATGCCGGTGATCCTTGAGATTTGACGCTGTCTGGAGGTTGAGGAGGCGCCTTTCGTGGGCGCCTTTTTTCTTTTGCGGATCGTGGAACGAGTGTGCACTCGTCTAGTGGCGGGGTGGATTCTCACTGGCTCAGAACTAATGACGCCGGGCGTGGGGTTGACTACGCTGGAAATGCGGCAGGCTTGGGGATGTTTTAATCACGATTCGTGGCCACCGTAGAAATGTAGAGCCAAGACTCTGGGTGAGGCCTTCCACGATGAATTTTTCTCGCATGGCCATGTTTTGGGAAACGCGTTTTGGGGCTCGGGTGGTGTCGGTGCTGCTTGCCATGTTGATGGCGGTGCCCGCTAGTGCTGACGCGCAGGAGTCGATTGTGCGGGCTGTATCGCGTCCCAAGGTTGCGCTGGTGTTTGAGGGTGGTGGAGCGCTGGGTTTCGCGCATATCGGCGTGATCGAGTGGATCGAGGCGCACCATATTCCGATCGACTACGTGGCCGGGACCAGCATGGGGGGACTGGTGGGTGGACTGTATGCGTCGGGCATGAGTCCGCGAGAGATTACGAACTTTGTGGGCGGCATCAACTGGACTGCGGTGCTGAGCGGGCAGATACCATTTCCGGCACTGAGCTATAGAAGAAAAGAAGACAAGGTGGCGTTTCCGAACCGGTTCGAGTTTGGCTTGAAGCACGGACGACTCAGCCTTCCGAATGGATTGAACTCCGGCTCGGCTGTGGGATTGTTGCTGGACGAGAAGATGCTGCCGTACTGGGATTTGAGGAACTTTGACGATCTGCCGATTCCGTTCCGTTGTGTGGCGACAGATCTCACGACGGGCCAGGAGCATGTGTTCGCGGACGGATCGCTGGCGCAGGCGATGCGTTCGACGATGTCGATCCCTGGGGTCTTCGCTCCAGTGGAGCATGGTACCCAGGTCTACTCCGATGGTGCGGCAGTGAACAATCTTCCGGTGAACGTGGCTCGCCAGATGGGTGCGGAGATCGTGATCGCGGTGTATCTGGATACGGGTGCGTTCGACAGGGCAGGCTTGAGTTCGCTGGTGGGAGTGGCGGGCAGGAATGTGGAGATCATGATCTCCGCCAATGAGCTGAACAGCATGAAGAATGCCAACATCCTGCTGAAGGCAGATGTAAGCAAGTTCACTTCTGGCGACTTTGAGAAGAGTACGGAGATCATTCCAAAGGGCGTGGAGGTAGCCGAGGCTCATGCGGAGGAACTCAAAAAGTATGCCGTCAATGATGCTGATTGGCAGGCGTATGTGAAACAGCGAGGCTCCCGGCGCAGGACAGCTCTTCCCGAGCCAAAGTTTGTGGACATTTATGGGATGCACGGGGTGCAGCAGACCGAGATTGCGAATGAATTTACGCAGTACGTGAACAAACCGATCGACACGCAGAAGATTGAAAGTACGATTACTGATCTGCAAGGGACGGGGATCTATTCGAGCATCAGCTATAACCTGATCGATAGGGGCGACCAAACGGGGCTGTTGGTGCGACCACGCCTGAAGAACTACGGGCCACCGTTCTTGGATGTGGGTGCGTTTGTCTCGACAAACAACGCGAACGATATCCAGCTCGGACTCGGTGGCAGGGTTACATTCTTCGGCGTGGCGGGTCCCGGGTCGGAGCTGCGCCTGGATGCGTCGATAGGACAGGTGGCCGGAGTAAGCGGGGAGCTGTATAAACCTTTGGTTTTCGGGAAACGTTACTTCGTCGCTCCGCGGGCGTATTACGACCACACTAATACATCATTTTTTTCGGGTAGCCAGCAACTTGCGGAGTATACGGAGAATAAGAATGGATTTGGCGTCGATCTCGGGTATCAGTTCAATTCGAAGGCGGAACTGCGCCTGGGCGAGGATTATCAGTGGTACGGCGAGACGTTGGAAGTTGGCACGCCGATCGAACAGGCGTTTCATATAACGCCGTTTGTGAGCAACGCGCGGTTTCAATATCTGGGACAGGATAGCGTGCAGGTTCCGACGCGAGGCACGGAGCTGCGGACGCTCTACATCTACTCCACACAGAGCCCGAATAGTTCAGTCGGCTATTCGCAGTGGGATACAACGATAACCCACTTTATTCCGATCAAAAAGCGCGGAACCATCTTCGCGAGGGGGGCGGGAGGAACGAGCTTTGGCGCGGAGAATCTGGGACTGGCTGGGTTTTCGCTTGGCGGCCCATTGCGGCTGAGCGCGTATAACCGCGGCGAGCTGTTGGGGAACGATTACTTTCTGGCGCAGGGCGGTTATCTTTATGAACTGTTGAAGTTGAATCCGGTTATCGCAGACTCAATTTATGCGACGGGATTCTATGAGATTGGCAAGGTGTGGGGCGCGGCTCCGGGAACGCCGACTCTGCCGAACGACATCTCGGGAGCATTGATTGTTAAATCCTTGATCGGACCGATATTTGGCGGAGCGAGTATCGGGGACAGCGGTCATCGGAAGTGGTTCTTCGGTTTGGGACGGATTTTCTAGCGGCGTTCGTTCTCGAAGTATGATGGGCTGAGTTTGATATCTCCTCGGGGGTGGATGATCGCAGGGATGCCGCAACGGAGACGACGTGAGTTGGGCCAGACGAGCGGCGTAGTCCAGTTCGCGAGTGGCGTTCGCAACGCGGAGAAGGCGGCCTCGCAGGCGATTCGACAGCGGAAGAAAAGTTTTGCGGTATTCGTGTTGGTGGTGCTCGGTGCCGTGGCGTGGCCGTTTACCGAAGCGCACCTGCAGGCGATGGCTGTATTGCGGCTGGTGAGTGGGCAGCCGGTGCCGTGGATTATCACAAAGTTGGTGGCTGAGCCGGTTCGTACCGAAGACGTCCAGTTTGCGACCGACGCTGGCGTGGTGCAGGCACGGCTTTATCTTCCAGTGCGGCATCCGGAAGCGCCGGGATTGGTCGTACTGCATGGGGTGCATCATCTTGGGATTGAGGAACCGAGGCTGGTGAGCTTTGCGGCTGCGATGGCGAGTTGCGGGGTGCGAGTCCTAACGCCGCAGCTTCCGGGGATTGCGGACTACCACGTAGATCGAAGTTCGGTACGCGTGATTGGCGAGTCGGCGCGGTGGTTCGCGGGGCAGATGGGTGGACCCGTCGGCGTGCTGGGGCTGAGTTTCAGCGGTGGACTGGCGCTGGTGGCTGCGGGCGATCCCGTCTACCGGCCGGACTTCAAGTTTGTGTTCGCGGTCGGCTCGCAGGATGCGATGGACCATGTTGCGAAGTACTACCTGACGGGGCGGGAGACTCGTCCGGATGGAACGACCGAGCGGCTGACACCGCATGAGTATGGCGCGCTGGTGCTGGAGTACGAGCACCTGGAAGATTTTGTGCCGAAGCAGGATGAGGCCGCGATCCGGCCGGTGCTGCGGCAGCATCTGTACGAGGACAAGAACGCGGAGCAATTGGCGGAGGCTAAGCTGAATCCGCGGCAAAGAGCGGAGGCGGCGGAGTTGATGGATTCGAACTCTGCGATGACGAGAGCGAAATTGGCGGCGGCGAATCTGAAGCATGTGGAGGAGATGGAAGGACTGTCTCCACATGGAATGCTGAGCACGATGACGACGCCGGTCTACCTTCTGCATGGGGAGGCGGATAATATTATTCCAGCCGCAGAGACGCTTTGGATGGCGAGTGAACTGCCCAGAACTGCGCTGCGGGAAGTGCTCGTCAGTCCGGTGCTGTCGCATCTCGATCTGGATGGCGCAAGGCCCGGAGTCTGGGATCAATGGAAGCTGGTGCACTTTTTTGCTTTAGTGATGCATGCTGCGGAGAGGAAATAGAGGAGTGAGTTCGTGACGTTGGATAAGGGGAGCAATACTCGTGGCTGAACCATCGATCGAGATACTCGGGGTCTACAAGCCTCACATTTCTGTGGAAGCTTATCGGGAACAGTGGGAAATTACAGGGTCTGACGAAGATACCAAAGAACACTTCAATGGGTTGGTGCTGATCGAGGCCTTCGTCCACAACGCGGATGACCAATTTGACATAAGTCAGATTGGCCAGCAACCTTCACATAGCGACGATCCGAACTCCTTCATGGTTCCGTACGATGAAGCACTCTTGTCATCGGACGGAGAGACTCTAATCCAGAGGGAAATGGACTGCGTTCACGGGACAGGCTCTTTACGCTTTGCCTTTTATTTACATCTTTATGATCCGTCGAAACCTCTCGAGACGGGCTACGGGCCGATTCATTGTCCAATAATTCAACCTGTGCCTGACCGTCTGAAAGAATTAGTTCCATACACTGCTTGCAGTTAGTTTACGTAGGAGATATCGATGAGTGAGTTTGTGACGTTGGATGAGATTCGGGCGGCGAAGGAACGGATCGCGGGAGTGGCGGTGAGGACGCCGCTCTATCGCGTGGAGCGAGCAAGGCTACAGATTGGTGGGTTTCCTGAGCCCGACTTTGATTTGTACATCAAAGCAGAGAGTGAGCAGCCGATTGGAAGCTTCAAGTTGCGCGGTGCTTACAACATGGTGTCGCAGTTGCCGGCTGAAGCGCTGCAGCGCGGAGTGATTACTTATTCGAGCGGCAACCACGCGCAGGGTGTGGCCTATGCTGCACGGGCGCTGGGCGCGAAGGCTGTGATCGTGATGCCAAACAACGCTCCAGAGGTGAAGAAGGCTGCGACACGAGCACTGGGCGCGGAGATTGTCGAGGTGGGGCCGGCTTCGTCGGACCGAAGGCTGAAGGCGGAAGAGTTGGTGGTAAAGAATGGATATGCGATGATTCCGCCGTACGATGCGCCGCAGATCATTGCCGGCCAGGCGACGTGCGGGCTGGAGATTGTGGAACAGCTGCCGGGGGTGGAACTGGTGATCTCGCCGGTGAGCGGAGGCGGCTTGTTGAGCGGGATTGCGACGGCGGTGAAGCTGGCGGCGCAGGCTGGTCTCGCAGACCCGAATGTGAAGGTGTGGGGGGCGGAGCCGGAGCTGGCGGCGGATGCAAAGGAGAGCTTCTACACGAAGACGCTGGTGGAGTGGCCTGCCGCGAAGACGACGCGGACGATTGGGGATGGGTTGCGGACGCAGAGCCTGGGAGTGTTGAACTTCGAGCATGTGCTGCAATTTGTGGATGGGATCGTGGCCGTGGCCGAGGACGAGATTCTAGCCGCGATGCGCGTGATGTTGAGCGCGACCAAACTGGTACCGGAGCCGAGTGGAGCGGTTGCGCTTGCTGCGGCGCTGTTCCACGCTCACGAATTGCCCAAGGCGAGGAAAGTGGCAGTGGTGTTGAGCGGCGGGAACCTCGAGCCTGCACTGCGAGAGCGGCTGGATAGGGATATGGCTGTGGCCCGAGTCTAGCGGCCGTGACCTCTTTGTTGTTGATAGCGGTTCAGGACGTCCTCAAGGGAGACGACTCCCTCCAGTGATCCGCGCATCGCGCGATTGGTGATGGGTAGTAGAGGCCACCGCTGAAAGTGCGGCAGAGCGCTTGAGAGAGGAAGATCCGGGAAGAGAATCGGCGTTCGTTCTGCTCCCAGGCGCTGGTCGAGGGTGAGGGTAGGCGTTTCGGGTGAATCGGCGGTGAGAGGTTCGTCGGACGACGCATGGGGGACGTCAGAAAAGATGGTCTCCAGCTCTTCTCTTTTCGCTGCGTACCAAAGACCGTCGCTGCACTGGACGAGAACGACCGAAGTTGTCTTGCTGGCTTCGTACTGAGCGAGACACTTGATCGTTTCCGCGATGGTTTCGGAGCCCTGGAGAACGGGCACGGTGACGGGCTGCAGCGCGTCTTCGAGGTGCAGATTGCTCTCTTCGCGCAGCTCTTCCATGGAGGGCAGGTAGAGACCGTCTTGATGGTTCAGCTCTTCAAAGATGGGCACGGGTTGCAGGACGCGCGACATCACATAAGCGATGGTGTTGGCGAGGATGACGGGAAGGATGATGGAGTAGTTGCCGCTGACCTCCAGCACCATGAAGACAGAGGTGAGCGGAGCACGCAGGAACGCGGCGAAGAGGACGCCCATTCCGACCAGTGCATAGGAGCCGATGGAGCCGGTGAGATGAGGGAAGTAAATCTTCTCAAAAGTGCCTACGGCTGCTCCCAGCATGGCTCCGATGAAGAGCGTAGGAGCGAACATACCGCCGGGGGTTCCGCTAGAGAACGACAGGGTGGTGGCAATGATTTTGAACAGAGCGAGGATGAGAAGCATCCGCCAGGCGAACTGCGAATGCATGGCCTGATCGATCGCCTCGTAGCCTGCACCCATAACTTGCGTAAGCCCGAAGTAGCCGATGCCGCCGACCAGCAGGCCGGCAATGGCTGGCTGGAGTAGTTGCGACCAGGGTGGCTGGCTGCGGAGTTTGGGACGAAGGTAGCTAAGGGATTTGGCGAAGAGGAGAGAGGCGAAGCCGCCGGCGACACCGAGCACGGCATAGGCGAGCAATTCGCGCGGATCGCGCAGGGTGACGGCGGGGATACGGAACATTGGCTCCGCTCCCCAGAAGGAACGGGCCACGACGACGCTGGAGACGGCGGCGAGGACGATGGAGCCGAGGACCGCGGCGCTCCACTGGCCGATGACTTCTTCAATGACGAAGAGGATAGCGGAGATAGGCGCGTTGAAGGCTGCGGCCAGTCCGGCAGCGGCCCCGATGGGAGCGAAGATGCGGAGCTTCTCCTTCGACATGCCGAAGCGGCGGCTGACGAGCGAGGCGACACCGGCGCCAATCTGCAGTGATGGGTCCTCGGGCCCGAGCGAATGGCCGCTGCCGATCGCGAGTGCCGACAACAGGAATTTGCCGATGACGGTGCGGAAGGAGATGTATCCGTTGTGGATGTACAGCGCGGCTTTGGTCTGGTTGATTCCGCTGCCACGCACATTGGGGAAGGCGAAACGGGTGAGCAGAGCGATCACCAGTCCGGCTAGCGCGGGAATGAAGATGAGCCTGGGCTGGTGAGGCTGGGGCGAAGAGCCGAGCAGGAGCACGCTGAGCCATTCGATGGCCATGCGGAAGGAGACCACCAGCAGGCCGGAGATGACCCCTATGAAGATGGAGAGCAAAAGGAAGACACGCTCTTCGCGGGCCGGCGCGATGCGAGCGATGACGTCTTCGGCTGCAATGGGGGTCGTTCCTGGCTCTCCTTCGGCGATGGGGGATTGTCTTTCCATTTGATTACGGTTCCACCGCCTTCGGGGATTTGGCGAGCAGGAGCAGCAATGCGTCATCGCCTGTTGGTGTGCCGCAGGCCTGGCTGGTCTGCACCTCGGTGTCGTAGACCAGCTTCATGACGGCATCCTGTGCACTTGTGTCATTCAAGAGCGCATCGCGGCCAACGGTAGCTTCTTTGCTGGTCCATTGGGCAACAAGAGCTTGGAGTGGAGAGGGTGGTCCGCCCGCCGTCGCGACTTGGGCATTGCAGGTTTCGAGACGATTCTTCGCGAGGTCGCGTGCCTTGAGGATGCGGGTCACACGCCCATTGGGGGAAAGCTTTTTCGATGGCGCAAGAGCAAGAATCTTCTCCGCGTTGTCTAGCATCGCCTGTAGATCGAGAGGCAACGTGGCCTGGCCTGAAGCGACGGCGTCACGTTCATGGAAGGCCCGATCAAGCAGGTGGTAGGCTTCTTCGAAGTGGCCTGACGTGTACTCCAAACGTCCCGCGGCCTCAAGCTCCGGTCGATTGTCCGGTTCCCGCGCAAGAACCCTCTCGTAATAATTCAGTGCATCGTAGGGCGCGCTCGCCTGCTCGAGCAGCTGCGCGATGGTCAGGGCGAGTCCGAGATCGTCGGGCGCATTGCCGCCTGCCACCAGAAGCTCAGTTCGTGCGCTGCTCAGATCGTGATGTGCAATCAGATAACGCGAGAGTTCGAGACGAACGTCTCTTCTCCGAACGGCTCCGTCGCCCTCCCATGTGCCATAGATCGAACCGCGGTAGTAGTTGATTGCGGCCTGCATGTCGTTATTTTTTCCCGCGAGGCGCGCGAGGCGAAGATTGATGAAGCCGTCGCCGGGCTGGTTATCCCAGAGGCCAAGGAAGTAGTTGTAGGCCTCCTCTGTATGGCCGGCATCAGCGAGCGCCTGTGCGAGCAGAAGCTCGTGGGAGCGCTCGCCCGGCGCATACGATAAGGCGGTGCGAAGAGCAACGATGGCTTGATCAGGATGACCGGAGGAGATCTCCGCTTGCCCGCGGGCCGCCCAGCGTTGCGCCAACTCCTGGCGGTGCGATGCGAAGCTGCGAAAGAGAAACAGCGTCACGGCGAAGAGAACAGCCGTAATCAGAGCCAGGCTTAGAAAGGTCAAGGAATCGCGAAGAATCAACCTTCGCTTCGCGCTCCAATCATTCTCTGTTTCCAAGGTCATAAGCCGCCGAGACAATCCATGCCTTTTTAAGAGTACATACCCAGTCTACGGATAGGATGCTGGTAGGAATACTGTCACGAGCGATGGTCTCCGAACACGGGAAAGCGAATTCGGTACGGCGCACAAGGTTTAGACTGGATCGGCTCGGCTTTCCTGCGTGTGGCTATCGCGTCTAATTGAGGGTCTATGCGGCTTTCTTATCTTTGGCGATGTTCGGTGATGGGGATTGCGGTGGCGATGCTGCTGACGACCGCGGCGGGGCAGACAAAGGCCCAGAAACAGGCGCAGAACTACGATAGAGCGGCACGGGCAACGGTGCTGCACGATGCCGTTGTCTACGTGGCATCGGATGCAGATTCGCAGAAGATTTCGCTGGTGACGCCGGGCCACGAGGTGGTCGTCATCGAACGGAGCGCGCCGTGGGTGAAGGTATTCGCAAATACCGATGTGAACGACGAAGCGAACGAGGATGACAGGAACAAGCCCGAGTTCGGAGACGATGCAAATGTCACGCCGGCCTCGGGATGGATTCGCGACAAGGGAATTGTGGGACCGACCACAGCGGGTGGCGATGCGATTCTGTTTGGGTCGGCGGCAAGCCTTGAAGAGGAGGCAGCACATCCTCACGCGCCGAAGGGAGCTGCGGGGGCAGCGCATCTCCTGTACAAACGGGTGGCCGAGTATTTTCCGGATTCGCCGTTGGCGCCGGAGGCGGCTTGGCGGTCGGCGGATATCCGCTGGCAGTTGGGGAAGATCGACATCAGCACGTTGCCGAGCGCGAAGGAGCAGGAGGCCTATCTGCGGCCGCAGCTCTATGAAGGCGAGCTGAAGAAGGTGATGAAGACCTATCCCGGCACCAAGTTCGCAGCGTTGGCGGCGTACGATCTACTGGATAACAAACTGTGCGGCGATTGGCAGGGGTTGCCCAAGTGTCCGGAGATGGAGACGGGGCTGTACCAGAAGTACGCGCAGCAATATCCGGACGGGCCCAAGTCGGCTGAGGCACTGTATAACGCGGTCTATCGTCAGGGTGTCGTGGTGACGATGTATGCAGTGCAAGAGGACAAGAAGCGCTCTCAGGCCGCGGCGCAGAGGACGCAGGCGCTCGCGCAGGAGCTGAAGGAGCGGTATCCCAAGACGGACTATGCGGCGCGCGGGGAGAGCATCGCGTACCGGGTCGCGCAGGGGATACCGATCTATGGAAGCGATCGTGATTGAGGCGGATATTGCTTCCCCTGTGCTCGTGCGCGTTATCTCGCACGAGGACGCAGCTGCTGTGGCGGAGCTCAGCCGGCAGCTCGGGTACGAGGTTTCTGTAGAGAGGGTTGCCGAGCAGATTGGGAGCTTGTCATCCCGTTCCGCGAGCCAGGTTGCTTTCGTGGCCTGCGTGGAAACGGATGTTGTCGGATGGATTGAGGCTGCGATTACGCATCATCTGCAGTCGACTCCGTATTCACTGATCGGTGGGCTCGTCGTACGCGAGGGGATGCGGAACATGGGGGTGGGAAAGAGGCTGTGCGTTGAAGTGGAGCAGTGGAGCCGAGAGAAGGGCATTGCGGTGGTTCGCGTGACCTCGCGCAGCTCACGTGAAGATGCGCATCGATTCTACCTTCGCGACGGCTACGAACGAATCAAGACTTCGGCAGTATTCGAGAAGGTACTCGCGTAACAATTACCGCGTGGATTTCTACGTTCTAATGTATTCGTGATGGTTTTGATTTTGTGGAAATACCCTCCGCCAGGCAACGTGACAACACTGTATTCACCGTGACCGTTTAGGATGAATTATGCCGATTTTTAAAGTAATCCTTCTTGCCATTGTGCAGGGGCTGGCTGAGCTACTGCCCGTCTCCAGCTCTGCCCACGTGGTCGTTGCTGAGAAATTGATGGGGCTCGATGCTTCTTCACCGCAGCTAACGTTGCTGCTGGTGATGCTCCACACAGGCACAATGTTTGCCGTAATCGTCTACTTCTGGAACCAGTGGAAGAAGACCTATTTCTCCAGCGGCGATGCGTTCAAGCGGTTTCTGGTTCGTGTCGTCTGGGCTTCTTTGCTAACGGCGATCATCGGCGGCGCGATTAAACTAGGGATTGAAAAAACAGTATTCAAAGGGTCCCCAAAGGCTGAGATTGAAGACTTGTTTGGACGGTTGGATCTAATCGCTCCAGCTCTGGCTGCCGCCGGCCTTTTAATCCTGCTTGCCGGGCTGATGGAGAAGCGACGTATGGGGGCGCCTGCTCAGGTCTATGGCGATAGCGTGACTATGGGGCAGGCGGGCTGGATGGGCGCTATTCAGGGACTGTGCTTGCCGTTCCGTGGATTTTCGCGCTCGGGAGCGACCATCTCGACCGGCATGTTGACCGGGGCCAGCAAAGAACGAGCAGAGCGATTCAGCTTTGCGCTGGCGGTGGTGCTAACGCCTCCGGCTGTGGGGCGCGAGGTCTTGCGGCTGGTCAAGGCCGCGCATGAAGCCTCGGCGGCCGGTACGCCGATTGATCTGCATGGCAGCATGGTGACAGGTCTGCTCGGGGCGTTCTTTGCTTTCCTGGCGGGGCTCGTGGCGTTGAAGTGGCTCAGCAGCTGGCTCGAAGAAGGTCGCTGGTATCTCTTCGGCATCTATTGCCTGGTGGCGTCGGTGGTGGTTTTTGGGTTGTACCGCGCGGGGTACTGAGTTCCGAAGAAGACCGGTAGCATACAGATAGGCTTCGTGCGAACGACAGGGTAATCGCCGTACAAAGCCTCTCGGACAGCCAGGTTCGCTCAGGATCGGCTCCGGCAGCTTGTTTACGCGGCCACGTTCACGTGACGATCTGGCGGCGTTTGGATTTCGCGTCAATTGCAGAGACGAAAATTCCCGGAATAAGTTGCAGCTTGGTGTGAGCAAAATTCGTTTTTTATCGCGCAAAACGTGGATATCAATTGTCAATAAAGACGCGGACTTTGTGAATGGAAGTTTTTTCACCAACTGAGAAACGAAGGCCGTAAAGAGGTTGCAATTTCTTGGTTGAGCGGCGCTTTTCCTCTGCCGAATGAGTGTATGTGCAAAGTCGAGCAGGCCCAACGACGAAAGGGGCAGCGGGACTCGTTCCCCGCCACCCCTTTGTCGACATTAATTTGTGTGGGCGAATCCAGCTTTACTTGGCAGCGAGTGCGTCGCGGTGGCTGCGAACAAAATCGTGTGAAGTCAAAACATGGGCCTGCTGCTCTGCTACCAGTTGGCGGACAGGTAGAGGAAGCTCCTGGTTGAGCGCGTCAGCATAGGCCTTCTTAGCCTCGTCTTCACCCTGCTCGGCGGTCTCCAGCAGGGTATGGTCGCCGCCGCCCAGCTTGGCTTTCAGGTCTCCCCATGCCCGATGGAGAGCTCCTGCGGTCGTCCCGGACTCCCTGATGTCATGGACGCCATTCTGGTGAAGCACCTCTTCGAGATCGCCCCGGAAACTGGCGCGCCTTAGCGATTCGGCCAGGAAATAGCGTTTTAGCGTCTCGTCCTTCAAGTGTTCGCCGATGTCGGCAAAGCCCTTCTGGCTATCGACCAGATGTTTGATAAGAGAGTTGAGGGCAAGCCGCATTTCTTTCTGTCTACCTGCGTCTGTCGACATGGAAAACCTCTATTTCGAATAATTTGGCTCTGCGGTTGGGGCAGGGTCCACCGGCTGTGCGCGATTCTCCTCCGCCGGCGGCAAGCAGGAGAAATCGCGAAAACCCCGCGCCCCTGCCAACCGGTGCTAAGGTCCGCCGGACTGGTTTTGCCCAGCGGCGAGTACTGAAAGATAGATGCGCGAATTGGCCGTGGGTTTGCATTCGGGTACCCCGGGGAAGTTTTCGCACTTTACCCCCCTTAGCCGGGATACGCTCTGGGATAATCGGAGGTGCTCTGGAGGTTCGCGAACTCGTTTGCCATCACTTCGTAGGCAGGGATTCTTTGTGCCGGGGTGAGAGAGATCGCGCGTACCTCAATGAAGGCTCCCCAATGAAAACCATAAGACTTGTATCCACCCCGACGCGCAACCGCCGTCTGAATGAGATTATCGGGATGGTCGTATTGGTGGGTGCTGCGCTGCTGCTGCTCGCCCTGGCCAGCTATACGCCGACGGACCCTTCGTTCAACACGGTGGGGCACTACGTTACGGGGCGGCCCGCGCACAACTGGACCGGTATCGTTGGAGCGTATCTCGCCGACGCAATGCTGCAGTTGATTGGGGTGGCTGCATTTTTTCTGCCGCTGGTGCTGGGGCGATTGGGAATCTGTTGGATGCGGTCGCGACCCGCGGGCTCGCCGCTGGCGAAGACGATTGGGCTTGGAATGTGGGTCGTATTCGCTCCGGCAACCGTAGCTTTGTTGCCAGGGGGAATGTTGTGGAGGCACTCGCTGCCGGTCGAAGGCACTTCGGGGCGTCTGCTGGCCGATTTTCTTGTGAACTACCTGAACCTGCCGGGTGCAGCAATCGTGTTGACCCTGATGGTCGCGGTGTCGCTCTATCTGGCGACGACCTTTACGTTCAATACGGCTCGGGAGTGGGCAACGATACGGTTTGGCTTTGTGCAGCGCCTGTGGGACTGGTGGATTCGGCGGCGCGGCAGAAGTGCTGGGTCCCGCGACGGAATGGAAGAGTATGGAAGCAAGCGCGAGCAGGCTGAAGCGAAGGCACGCCGGGCTCGTGAGCTTGCGGAAGAGGCGGAGCGCAAGCGGTTGGAGCCAGTGAGCACAACGCTTCTGGGCGGATTGTTCGGTTGGTTGGGCAGGAAGAAGCGGGTTGAGCCGATAACGGTTGCGCCGGAAGAAGTTGCGGCGGCGAGTCAGCAGGGCTCGATGTGGCAGGGCATGCCGCGGACGCTTGTGGATGCTCCTCCTGTGACTGCTTACGGCACGGCTGCGGCTGCTGCAGCGCCCTATGCAGAGGTGCTGGCGAAGGCGGCTGCGCCTGTCCACGCGCTTGACGATCACTCGAACTTCGATGATCGCGGGTTTCGCTTTGATGGAGAAGAGCTACTACCGCTGAAGACGCCTGTTCCGCCAAGGGCAGCAAAGAAGCCAGTTGAGGAGCCGAAGCCTCCCTTCACTCCCACGCCGCCGACGCGGCCGGATGGCATCTCGTTTGGCAAGCGCGCAGACGCAGACATTAAGCCCGTCACCATTGTGCCGAAGAGTGTCCGTGGGTATAAGTTGCCGTCTTCGTCGCTACTGTATAGGAACGAGGAACACACGATCGTGCGCGAAGAGGCACTGCGCGAAGAGGCGCGTGTGCTGGTGCAAAAATCCGCTGAATTCGGCGTCGATGGGCAGGTAACGCAGATCAATCCGGGGCCCGTGGTCACGACGTTCGAGTTCAAGCCGGAGGCCGGGGTGAAGGTGGCTCGCATTACTGGGCTGGCCGATGATCTTTGTCTCGCCATGGCGGCGGAGTCGATCCTGATTGAGCGGATGCCCGGTAAGAGCACCGTCGGCATTCAGGTGCCGAACCATGAACGAGAGACGATCTGGCTGCGCGATGTGGTCGAGTGCGAAAGCTTCGCCCAAAGCAAGAGCAAGCTTGCGATCGCGCTGGGTAAGGACATCAACGGGCGCATCGTGACGGCCGATCTAGCCAGCATGCCGCACGTTTTGATCGCAGGTTCGACTGGTTCAGGAAAATCAGTCGCAATCAATGCGATGATCATGAGTGTGCTGTTCAAGAGCACGCCCGAACAGGTGCGTATGATCCTGGTCGATCCGAAACGAGTGGAACTCGGGATGTACGAAGGGATTCCGCACCTGTTTACGCCGATCATCACAGAGGCGAAGCTGGCGGCGAACGCTCTGCGCAACGCCGTGCGCGAGATGGAGCGGCGATTGAAGCTGCTGGCCGCGAACCATGTGCGGAATATCGACCAGTTCAACAAGCTGTTCGACCATGGCAGCGAGTATCTCTTCGAAGATGTCAACCAGGAACCGCTGCCCTACATCATCATCATCATCGATGAGCTCGCGGACCTGATGATGCTTGATCGTGCCAATGTCGAGGAATCCATCACACGGCTGGCACAGATGGCGCGCGCCGTTGGGATTCACCTGGTGCTGGCTACGCAGCGGCCGTCGGTCGATGTCATTACTGGCTTGATCAAGGCCAACGTGCCGACGCGAATGAGTTTCCGCCTAGCAACGAAGGTAGACTCGCGCACCATCATCGACTCGAATGGTGCGGAGTCGCTATTGGGACGCGGGGACATGTTGTATCTGCCGCCCGGAACCAGCCGCGTGCAACGTGTACACGCTCCTTTCGTCACCGAGAAGGAGATCTCCGAGGTCGTGAAGTTCTGGAAGGCGCAGGGCGAAGCAGAGTACGTTCACGGCTTCCTGGAGGGCCCGAAGGAAGAGGCGGGCAAAGAGAATGAAGGCGGAGTCGAGGGAGACAACAACGATCCCATGTATGACGACGCCGTGCGGCTCGTGTTTGAGTTTGGCAAGGCAAGCACCTCTCTTCTGCAGCGCCGCCTCCGCATCGGATACGGACGCGCGGCTCATCTGATCGACATGATGTACAACGATGGTCTAGTGGGCCCGGCCGATGGGTCGAAGCCGCGCGAAATCCTGAAATCGCCAAACTGGATCAGCGAAGTCGATGCGGCAATTCGGTAAGAGCTAGTGATGCACGGTCTTCGAGGAGCGGATCGCAACAATCGCCAGGATGCAGATCACGACCAGCAGCACAATCCACAACAGGTGAGGATGACGCTCGGTGAGTGGCCTGGTGTCGGGCCGGTCGTGGTAGGCAGGATTTCGTTGCTCGGGGCCTAGCTGCGCAGTTCGCATCGCAGCGGATGGGGAGAAGAGACGCGCGTAGTCATACTGCGGCGTTGTGAGTGCAGGATCTCCGTAGTAGAGCGTCAGCTGCTGCGCAATGGTGGTATCGAAGCAGATTTTGCGCTCACGCATCTCGAGCCGAACGGCTGTGATGGGAAGCGGCTTGTCGTCGCCATTGTCAACCTCGACTTCAACGGTCGCCGGGCTTTGCATGTTCGAGCCCAGGATCGCAGGAACGCTGAGTTGTTCCTGACGAATTTCCCGGCCCGCTTGCGTAAGGTGCACGCGAAGGATGGTTCCGGCGAGGCTTTCGCTCCCAAAACTGGAGCCACCCTCCGGGCGGTCGGTGATCCGGACATCACGGCTGAAGTTCGCCTTATACGTGGGGACCAGATCGAAGGAGACACGTTCAACTGGAATACGCTCTGGCAGTGAGAAGGTAGCCACGCTGTGACGGCCGCGTTGGGAAACGTTGGTTGTTGTGGCGGCAGTGGTGTAGAGCGACTGAGCTTCGCGGCTCGGCGGCACGGTAACGCCAAGGACCATCTCAGGCTTTGCAGTGAAGCTGTGGTTCCCGGTTACCGGCGAGACGGCCAGTTCGATGTGCAGGTAGGGAAGGCTCGTCTCCTGCATGTGAAGCGTCGTGTTCCGCGAAAGGTGCTGCGAGGTGAGGTCGAAGAGAGTGAACTCGCCGAGACTGGTTTGATTCGAATAGTTAGGGTCTTGTGTGCCGGAGACCTTGGCAGTGGCGAGGAAATCCTGGCCGGCAAGATCGAGCGTAATCTCCGTATACGGACGGTTTGGCATCTCCACGTCGAAGACAATATCGCGACCGCGAAGGCCGAGGTTGCGCACATGCGCAGTCTCGCTATCGGGTTGCTGAGGCACGCTCAGGGTGATGGCGTAGGGAACCTCGCGGCCATCCTGAAAGAGCCGCAGATCCTTCAGCGAAGGAGCCGCGTGAGGGAATATCTGGGGATCAACGACAGCACAGTTTTGACCGGGGCCCTCAGCGACGGCGACGGTTCGCTGGTAGCGCATGTATTGCGGATCGGCGGTTGCAGGAACAGAACCCGGCGTCGCCTGCCAGAGCAGGAGTGCCAGCAGAATTGCATGCTTCACTGGTCTGCTCCTCCGCTTGAGACGGGCACGTCGCTCTCAGTATTCGGCCGCGCCTCACGAAGTGCGAGCCAGTCCTTCTGGTAGGCAAAGCTGATTGCCATCAATAACGCTCCAAGGCCCAGGAAACTCAGAACGCGATAGCCCTGACTCAGATCGCGCGTGTCATACAGGAAGGTCTTGCCGATGGTAAAAACCAGCAGGATCAGGGCCTGCCAGCGAATGAAGGCAGAGCGTTTCCAGAAGCCGACAGCGAGCAAACCCGCGCCGTACAGCATGAGGAAGGCGGAGATGGCGAGAGACTTTTGCAAGTCGGCCTCGGCGTCGCCTGCGGTGTGGCGCCAGGTGGTACTCGAGCTCTCGTACACAGGCGAGAACTGCGACGAGGTTGAGCGCGATGATGGACGCGCCTGCAATCTGAAGCCAGCTCGGAGAAGCGGCATCCTCATGTCGCCGGGCATGGAGAGCAATTGCGGCCGAGGCGGCCAAGGCGGCAACCCCGAACAGGGAAGTGGCGAAACGGCTGTTGAGGAAGGCAGTGTCGATCCGGTAGTAGAGCCAGAAAGGTTGAACCAGCAGGCCACAGAGGCCAAGCGCGAGGGCAGCGACGGCGAGACGGCGCAGTATTCGATGAATGTTCACCACAGTAGGCTCTAGCGAGGGGCCGGAGAGGCGCGCCGAGATCCACAAGAGGGCGACACCCTCGGCCAGCCAGCCGACCGTAATCCAGTGCCCACTGGCCTTCAGTGGAATCGCAATCGTAAGGAAGACGACCGCGAGTGACAGATGAACCGCTGAGGCGACACGGGTTTGGGGAAGGCGCATCAGCACCAGGTAAAAAGCCCCAAAGAGAACCGCGACCCACGGCAATAGTTCGTGGTGATGGGAATCTTGCAGTACGGAATAAAGCGCAAGAGCCGCGAAGGTAGCATCAGCCAGTGGAAGGAGAACACCGGTTATCGGAGAGCTCGCTCCTACCCCTTTTTGTTGGCGCATCGTCGGAAGCACGAAAACAAGGAAGAAGAGAAGGATGAAGATCGTGGTGATCGCGACCGGTTCTCCAACATTGAAGGCGCCATAGAACTGGGCATACCAGCCGACGAAGAAGGCGACGGTCCCCGGAAAAGCCCCCAGCAAAAGCTGCGGCCAGGATTTGATCCGGGCCAGCACCACCGCTGCGATATCGATGGCAAGGATATACGTGAACAGGAAAACCTCGTGGTTGCCGCCGGTGGAGAGCAGCAGCGGGGTCGCGAAGCCTCCTGCCAACGCGTACGCTGCCAGAATCTGGCTGTTCTGCGCCCACGCCATGTAGGCATTCCACGCCGTCACCATGATCATCGCGCCCAGAGCGGCGCCGGCAGGCAGCAGATGATAAAGCTGGAAAGCCGCCCACAGCGAGAGGTAGAGCGCGCCGCCACCGACGGCCTTAAGCGAGTAGGAAAACGCGTTGAAGCCCTTATGGCGAAAGCGCTCCGACCACACGACGATGGCCACCCCCGCCACGAGTCCGGCAACGATTCGTCCGATAGGGCCAATGAAGTGATTGTCGATTGCCCACTTGAGAAACAGCGTGGTCGCGACCAGCAGAGCCACAATCCCAATGCGACTGAAAAGCTGGGAGCCGATGCGGTTTTCGAGCGATCCCTTAGTTTTGGGAGGATGCGTCGCGATGTTCGCAGCAGGCAGACGTTCAGGACTGGCAGCCGATCCGGGATGAGGCGGTGGCGGCGCGGGTTGCCGGAATCGCGCAGAGGGTTGCCCGCGCAGCTCAGCTACTTCCTGCTCCAGCGAATCCACACGGGCGGACAACGCGGCCAGAGCCGCGGCGACCTGAGTTTCATGGTTTGGCTGCGCTCGCTGCTCCTGATGCTCGTCCGGGGCCATGGCAACTACTTTACCTCCATCGTGCGAAGGAATGGTACAGGAGTCTCTCGATTGATAGTCTTTGTGCAGGAAGTGAGACAAATGCCGGTCCAAATCCTACTTATCGACGACGATGATCTAAGCCGGGAGGTGCTTGCTGTGCTGCTGCAACGCGCCGGATATGCCGTCGAGACGGCTGAATCGGGAGACAGTGCCCTCCTGAATTTGCAGACGGCGCACACGCTGCCGCAGGTGGTCTTGGCCGATCTCCAAATGCCGGGCACCTCTGGCAATGAATTAGCTAGAAGCCTCCGTGGACTGTGCGGGCCCTCAACGGCACTACTGGCCATGAGTGCAAGCGCACCTGACGATGGGTCCAACCGCGAATTCGACCGATTTCTGCTGAAGCCTTTCACGATGGAGACGCTGGCCGCAGCGATCGCAGGCAAAACCGCCGAGGCAGGGAAGAGACCAAACCGTGCGGCCGCGACTGTTCTGGACGAGGCCGTGTACGGCAAACTCGCTGCAGCGATGCGACGCCCCCGGTTGGAGCAACTCTATACGCTCTGTCTTGCCGATGCCCAAACCCGTCTTGCAACGATGCAGCAGGCGGCGTCCAATCATGACGACGCTGCGTATAAGAGAGAGGCGCACGCGATCAAAGGGGGATGTGGTATGGTGGGAGCCCTTGAGTTGCAAACACTTGCAACATCAATGGAGGAGCGGGGTTTGAGTGATGACCATGTAGCTTCGCTCAAGGAATTCAACGTGGCGTGCGAACGGCTGCGGGGTATGCTGATCGCACGCGAAATCATTCATGATCGGGCTAACGGAGTCTCAGGAGAAGATGCGTGATGAAGGAAGCAATGAAGAAGTCTGACGATTCAGCAGTAGCGGCAGGGCCTATTCGTATCGTCGTCGCCGACGATCATCCGGTGGTGCGCTTCGGCGTAAAAAATATGCTGGAGAACGAGTCCGGCTTCGAAGTTGTTGGCGAGGCCGAAGACGGTGACGTCGCGATCACCCAGACGCTTGAGTTGGAACCTGACATTCTTCTGCTTGACCTGGCGATGCCGCGTCTGCCGGGATTAGAAGCGCTGCGTGCGATCATGAACAAGTCGCCGCGAGTCAAGATCATCATGCTGACCAGCACCATCTCGACCCAGCAGATCATCGAAGCGTTGCAGATTGGAGCCCGCGGAATCGTCCTCAAGGATGCAGTGGCCGGCGACTTGTCCCGGTCGCTCCGTGCCGTGCTCTCCGGCGATTACTGGATCGGCGGCGAGCGCGTCGCAAACCTGGTGACCGCGCTGAATGCTCTGATGAAAGAGGCTGCGGCGGTGCCGGAGCGAAAGACATACGGCCTCACACCGCGCGAGCTCGAGGTGGTCACCTGCATCGTCGAAGGCTGCAGCAACAAGGATGTTGCCAAGCAGTTCGCGATCAGCGAGGAGACGGTCAAGCGGCATCTCTCGAACATCTTCGACAAGACCGGCGTGTCGACTCGTCTGGAGCTCGCCCTGTTTGCAATCGCGCACAAGCTGGTGACGCTCGAAAGTTAGCCTTGGCCGCATCGCGTTAAGTGGCCTTCAGTAGAATGAAGGAATGGGCGAGGCTTCGGCTTCAGAGATTGTTGACTTACTTGTGATCGGGGCCGGGCCGACGGGGCTGGCTTGCGCGATCGAGGCGCAACGGGCTGGCTTCACAGCGCTTCTCGTGGACAAGGGCTGCCTCTGCAACTCCCTATTCCATTACCCCGCGAATATGGTATTTTTCACGACGCCGGAGCTGCTTGAGATCGGCGATATGCCCTTCTCCAGCCCCAACCAGAAGCCCAACCGCAACGAGGCGCTGGAGTACTACCGCAAAGTGGCGGAGCATTACAGTCTGAACGTTCGGCAATATGAGAATGTCGAGCGAGTGGATGGCTCTGATGGCAACTTCACCGTCCATACGATGGACCAGTTCGGGCGCATGTTGCAATACCGCGCGCGCAAACTGGTGGTCGCGACAGGATACTACGATCTGCCGAACTACCTCGGAATTCCTGGGGAGGATCTCATCAAAGTGAAGCACTACTACGATGAGCCTCATCCTTACTACGGACTTGATGTGCTGGTGATCGGCGGCAAAAACTCGGCTGCCATTGCGGCGCTCGATCTGTGGCGGCACGGAGCGAAGGTCATCTTGGTGCATCGTGGCTCGGCGATGCACCGCCATGTGAAGTACTGGATTCTGCCGGACATTAACAATCGAGTGAAGAATGGCGAGATCAAGGCCTACTTTGACAGCAAGGTAACCAACATCTCGGAAGACGACGTGACCCTTTCCACGCCGGAGGGCAATGTGACTCTGCCAAATCAGTTTGTTTTCGCGTTGACCGGCTACCATCCTGACTTTGGGTTTATCGAGCGCCTAGGAGTGACGCTGGACCAGGCCAACGACCATTGTCCGGTTTGCGATCCCGCCACGCTGGAGAGCAATGTGTCTGGGATATATCTCGCAGGTGTGATCGTTGCTGGGAAGCGGACAAACGAGATATTCATCGAGAACGGTCGCTTCCATGGGGAGCTCATCGCAAAGGCCCTGCGAAAAAAATTGGTGGCGGCCTAAACATGTTCCGCCGGCGCACAGATATCAGCTAACCGATAACGCGGCGAAGGAATCCCTTTACTCCGAGCCACGTAAGCAGGCACAGCGAGGCCAGCAGCATGCTCAGGATGGGAATGGGATGCATATGGGGCAGCGTTGGCGTAAGCGCCGCGCGAAGTCCTTCGCTCATATAAACGATTGGGTTGATGAGCACTCCGACCTGGAGCCACCGGATATGCGTCAATGCGGCCCAGGGATAATAAACGCATCCCAAAAATGTAATCGGGATGACCACGACACCGAAGATCAAACCAATCTGCTGCGGCTTGACGCTCGTGCCGATCGTCAAACCCAGCGCTCCCGCAGTTAGGCTGGCAAGCGCAACAACGACGATAAGAAATGGCCAACTGCTGACATGTGTGACTGGTCGCGTCGCCGGAACATAGTAAGCCAGCGGAAAGACGACGCAGGCCGCAATCACGCTTTGCACCGCGCTGAAACAGATCTTTTCTATCGCCACGGCTGGAACCGGCAAAGGGCACATCACCCGGTCATCGATCTCGCGCGTGATGCCAAACTCCTGCGCCAGAGGCAGCGCCACGGCCGCGATGCCGCTAAACATGATCGCGACCGCCATCAACCCAGGAAGAAGCACCGTGCTGAAGGCGCCGCCTGCCATCGCGCCCGTAGGATTCATCGCTGCACCCGCATTCATGTGCGGAATCACGTAGGTGAAGACGAAGAGAAAGAGCAATGGGTTCATGCAGACGCGAATCGCAAACGGAAAGAATTCACGTATCAGAACATGGAGATCCCGCACAAATAGCCCAGCGAAGGCACGGGTGTATTGCACCACCACCGAGCTCTCGGTGGTCCGAGGAGTCATCGCGGGCATGGGTTCGAGTTCGGCTAGTTCGGTCATGGATTCTCGGTGGCGCGGATCTACTCGCGGAGGTCTCGACCCGTCAGTCGGATGAAGACCGTCTCGAGGCTGGTTTCGGTAATTGTCAGGTCGCGCAGGCCATGCGGATTCGCCTCGCGCACGACATCGGACAGCAGGCCATCGGCGCCGTGAGCAAAGATACGAACACCGTGTGTCGTGGACTCCACACCGGCGACGCCAGGGAGTTGCTGAAGCTGTTGCATTAGCGCTGGAATATTGTCATGGCTGCGCAGATCAAGTTCGTAAAGTCGTTGCGCTCCTATCGAGCCCTTCAATGCTGCCGGCGTGTCCTGTACGAGGATCTTTCCATGGTCGATGATTGCAACCCTGTCGCAAAGCTCGTCGGCTTCCTCCATATAATGCGTCGTCAGCACGACGGTGATGCCCTCCTCCCGCAGGCCTCGCACGGCTTCCCACATGGCAATACGGCTTTGTGGATCAAGTCCTGCGCTCGGCTCATCGAGAAAGAGAACCTTGGGATGATGCGCGATGGCGCGGGCGATCTGAACGCGCTGCGCAAGCCCTCCTGAGAGTTGAGCGGGATAGGCGTCAGCTCGTTCGCTCAGATGGAATTGCGAAAGCAAACGCGTCGTTCTCTGCCTCGCCTCTGCACGCGAAAATCCGAAGTAGAGACAGTGAAAATAAATATTTTCGAAGATGGTGCACGCGCGGTCGAGCGTGTTGTACTGCGGGACGACGCCGATCGAGCGGCGTGCCACGGCAGGAGTTTTGACCACGTCTATCCCCGCAATGCGCACCCGGCCCGCAGTCGGCAATGCGCGGGTTGTGCAGATGCTGATGGTTGTAGTCTTGCCTGCGCCGTTTGGTCCGAGCAAGCCAAAAAGCTCCCCCTCACGCACGCTGAGATCGATGCCATCGACGGCGACCACGCGTTGTTTGCCGTTATAGATTTTTTGCAGACCTGAAATCTCTACAATCACTGCGAGTTTATCTCCCCGGCATATCTTCGATTATATGCACCGCGGGCTGTGTTCTGACCGCAAAGTCAGTTAACCCTTTTGCGCCCGGCAGCGGGAATTCCGTTTGCGTGTTACTTGAACAAGCGGATTACGATCTTGCCGAAATGTGATGCCGACTCCATGTGCCGGAACGCGTCGCGAACCTGGTCGAAGCCAAAGACGCGGTCAATGACCGGGTGCAGCCCAGCCTTCGCGATGGCCTCATTCATCTGCCCAAACATCGCTCTAGAGCCAACGTAGATACCTTGCACACGAAGTTGTTTATGAAGAATCGGCGTCAAGGCCACCGGATCCGACGTTGCCGAGCCCGATAAAATGCCGATCTGCGCAACCATCCCTCCGACGCGGGCCGCGCGTAAAGACTGGCCAAGGGTGCCGGCGCCCCCAACCTCGATGATCCGGTCTGCACCTTGTCCGGCAGTGGCTTCCGCAACCCACTTTGACCACTCAGGGCGTTCCCTATAGTTGCATCCCGCATCGAGGCCGAGCCCCTGGGCGCGAGTCAGTTTTTCGTCGCTCGACGACGTGCCGATGACCCTTGCTCCCAGAAGCCTGCCGAACTGCAAAGCAAAGATGGACACGCCACCTGTGCCTTGAATAACGACGGTCTCGCCGGGACGCGCCGTATGCGCGGGCTCTCCTGCATGATGCAATGCATTCCACGCCGTCACCCCTGCGCAGGGAAGCGTGGCAGCCTCTTCGTAGCTCAGATGCTCGGGAAAATGGACAACGCCGTCTTGACCGAGCAGCGCATACTCGGCGAGCATGCCGTCCACATCTCCGCCCAGCGCCGCCTTTGATTTCTCCGCCGTCAGTGGCCCATCCAGCCATCGTTGCATGAAGATGCCACAGACACGGTCCCCAACCCGCACGCGACTGACGCCCTCACCGATTGAAACAACCTCTCCGGCTCCATCTGAACAGGGAATTCGCGGAAGCGCCATCTTCGGGTTGTAAAGCCCCTTCACCATCATCAGATCGCGATAGTTCAGTGAGACCGCGTGAACCTTAATCAGCACCATGCCGGGGGCTATTTGCGACATCGGCAGTTCCATACCCTCCAGGTGGTCGACTCCGAACTGCCTTATGGGATAAGCGTACATGGTTCCTCTTTTGAGTTGGATGCTTCGCAACGAAAGATGTCCAACTTGATCAGTATGAGCGAAACGATTTTATTTCTTCATTTCAGACAGCGTAGAATGCAGCTATGTCGCGAGGATGGGAGAGTAAATCCGTGGAAGAACAGCAAAATCAGGCTGCTGATCCAAAACCTGTCGAGGCTAACGACCAAGCAGAAGCGGCAGAAAATAAACGCAAGCGGCAGGCACTGGAGCTGCAGCGGGAACGCATTCTGTCTGAGCGGACCTCAAGTCCGCACCGGCGGTCGGCGCTTGCCCTTGCGCTCGCAGATATTGAAGAGAAGCTTGCTGAGCTTGGGTGGACGATTCATCTTTAGTCCTGGTTTTGCTTTCTGTACGCTCGATCAGCCACGACGGTGGAAGACCGTCGAGTTGGCCTGATCGATTGTGGTCATGACTACAGTGTGAATATTCACGTGTGCCGGTCGGCTTGCGGCCCAAACAATGGCATCGGCAACATCCTCCGGCTGCAGCGGCGTGATGTTCTGGTATACCTTTGCCGCTCTCTCCTCGTCCCCGCGAAACCGCACCTTGCTGAAATTCGTCTCGACCATTCCCGCGTCGACTGAGGTCACGCGGACGGGCGTCCCCATCAGGTCAATTTTGAGTCCCTCGCTGATGGACTTTTCCGCTGCCTTGCTCGCGCAGTAGACGGCGCCGTTGGCATAGGTAATGTACGCCGCGGTGGAGCCGAGATTGATGACGTGTCCGCGCCCCTGCGCCACCATACCGGGAACGATGCTGCGTGTGACATACAGCAGTCCCTTGACGTTCGTGTCGATCATCTCCTCCCAGTTCTTAGGGTCGTCTTCATAGAGCTTGGTGAGGCCTCGGCTCAGTCCGGCATTATTAACCAGAACGTCGATATCTCTCCAATCCGCGGGAAATGTGGCGATCGCCGTCTCTACCTCAGCACGCTTCTGTACATCGAGCTCGAAGACATGCACCGCCGGAGCGCCGGACGTCGTAAGCGTCTGCCGAAGCTCCTCCAACGGGCCAAGCCGACGGGCACAGAGAAGCAAGCGCGCTCCTTCGCGCGCGAAGGCAATTGCGGTTGCTTTGCCAATACCGGAGCTCGCCCCGGTGATGAATACGGTCTTTCCCTTAAGAGAGGTCATAACTTCTTATATCCAAAAAAACGATAGGCCGCATTACGCGGCCTATCGTTTCTCGCCATGACGTCGTCAGGTTATTGAGGGGTTGAAGCTGCAGGTGCAGCATCCGGGCTGGTCTGTTCTACTCCGATCGCATCACCCGAGACCACTAGTTGCACGCGCCGGTTCTGTGCGCGACCCTGAGCAGTATTGTTGTCCGCAACAGGCTTTGCCTTGCCATAGCCCGTCGCCGTGATATTGGTTTCCTGCACCCCTTGCGTAAGGAGGAAATTCCGAACCGCATCAGCGCGATTTTCCGAGAGCTTCTGGTTGTAGTCATCGCCGCCAACGCTGTCCGTATACCCCTCCACCTGGAGCTTCAGGCCGGGATAGGCCTGCAGGATTCCAGAGACCTTCGCCAAGCTGATCTGTGTCTCCGTCTTCAGCGTGTACTTGCCGGTGTCGAACAGCACATCCGACATATTCACGATCAATCCGCGTGCTGATTCGCTCGTGGCTAACACGCTGTTCAGCTGAGCCCGAAGCTTCTCACGCACAGCGTTCGCATCCGAAGCGCTCTTGTTGGCGAGTGCAGCCCTCGCCTGGGCCTCGGCTGCTGCGGCCTCGGCGCGTGCGCGTTCAGCATCGGCTTCGGCCTGCGCTGCTCGGGCGCGTTCCGCCGCAAGCGCGGACTGTTGAGCTTGTAACTGAGACTGCTGCGCTTGCGCCTCCGCGTCCCGCTTGGCATTGTCAGCGTTTTGCTGCCGTTCCGCGGCTTGTCGCCGTAGTGTCACGAGACGGGCATCTTCGGCGCGCTGCACCGCCTGACGCGCAAAAGTGACCTCCAGCATGCGATTACCCTTCTTGTTCTGGTCAATAGCCGTCGCATTCTGCAGGTCCTGCATCGCTTCCTTCATGATCTCCGGGGCATATTTGTCCGCCTCCGCGGCCTTCGCAATGCGGATGGCGTTGTTGGCTTGATAGAGCTCCAGCGGAGACTTTTCGTCGCGAGTAATCGGGTTCGGATTGGACTTGGCTCCCTCAGTCTGGGCATAGGTGCCGCGCGGCAGCAAAAGATAATGAGCATTCACTTTTTCAAGAACGCCGGACGTCTTATCGTTCAAAATCACGTTTTGCAGCACGACGACGTCGCTAGGCTGCGTCACAGAAAAGTACGGCTCTGCCGTCACAATCATCCCGAAGGACTGCAGCGCCGTCGTCACATCGATATTGTTCTTCGTACCCGCAGGCAGCACCTCGCCGAGATTGTTCGGCCGTCCATCTGGAGTGATGGCCCAAAGCACGTAGGTCAAATATTCAGTGCCAAATCCATTTGCCGGAGTAAGCCCCTGAAATTTCGCTTCAATGTGGATCCCTCCACGCTCGCTGGTTACCCTGGCCTCACCCTTCGCCAGCGGCATCAGTGTTGTGCCCTTGAAACCGATGGGGGTGGAACCGTTGCGGTGCAGGTAGTTCACGGCGTCCAAGTCACGCTGGACCACCTTCACCCGGTAGAGATAGATTCCGTTGTCCTGCTTCTCAATCTGTGGCTGGTCTTTCGGGGCCGTTTGCGCGGTAGGGTTTGGTTCCTGGCCTTGGAGCGGTGTTGCGGTCAATCCACAAATGCCAATCCCACAAACTCCGGCAGCGATTCCGGCAATAACTAGCTTCCTGTAGCGATCCATTCCAAGGTCTCCTTGCAAAAACTTGCGAGTTCGAGCTAAATCGCCTGAACATATTGATTCTGCCATGCATCAGCATTGTCTGCGATGCGAAAGAGCGGACGAAAGGTGTACGACCAGGCACGGGCCGGTCGGTGCGTTACCTAGCTGTTTCGGCAGATAATCCAAGGAAGGGAAAGGGTTTAGCAGGTTGTACGCGAAAAGACTCCCCACCGTCCCGGTCGGAAGCGCCCGGAATAGTGGGGAGTCTTTTCGGCCTAAGCGCTGTGTTGGTGCTGCGAAGCGGGGCGCTGCACAAAGTGGTACGGAGGCCAGGGGCCGGAGAGCTGCATGCGGCAGTCCTTCAACTCCTGTGTGGCCGAGGTGTATTTGTTCTGATACCGTTCTATCGTTTTGTTATCGATCAGATGAGCGATGTCCAGCAGCATCTTGCCCGTGTCCATCCGCTTGCAGGTGATCTCTTCGGCAAGCGGCAGGAACATGCGATGCATCTGGATGGAAAGGGCACGGGCCTTCGACTGGCGCTCCCGCTGACGGCTGGCACTCTCGCGCAGGCTGGTCAGATACTGCTGCCCAACTGTCATGTCACGGGCCGAATTGCCAGGGCAGATATCGTCCACGAGAACCTTCAGGTGCATCTCGGCCTTGCCGCGCAACCGCTCGACATTGGCCTGGAAATGACGCTGATTCGATCGAACGGAGCGGCGCAGTGCGTCGTCGTCCTGGAACGTGGTACCAAAGCGGAAGGGAAGTACGGTTGAAAGCTTGAAGCAATCTGCAACAACGCGGGCGTGATCCTTAGCCGCCTGCTGGTCCATCCGTGCATTGTCTTCCGCGCTGTGTTCGGAGACGATGACGGCCAGATCGCTGGCGGGAAAGAGGAAAGTTTGGTTGCCGAACATACCCGTAACCCCAGTCAGGGGCATCGGGCGGCGGTGCCGGCAAAGTTCCGGAAAAGCCTGTCGTTCTGCAATGCAATAGGCGTACCATGCCATATTTTTATCCTTCCGAAACGCGCTGAGGGGTCTAACCGCCCCGTCAGGAAGTTGGTTATGAAACTCAAACCGATACGAATATCATTGGGAAGCTGTTCATGCTGTTGATTTTGTCTTGCAGAGCCCGCGATGGTTACGAACTCCACCGAACCGAGACGGATAGTATGCCTATTGAAGTACGATTGGCAACACTTTCTTCGCGTCCAAATGCACCGCGCGTGCATCACACTGTATCCCGATGAGGCTCCCATGTGGGAACGCGTGGTGCGTTGCTGGTGGCGACCGGTGAAAATGTGGAGGAGCAGGGTGGTGGTGATTGAGGCGATGAAGATGAAGAATGAGCTGAAGTCGCCCTAGGCGAGACGGGTGGCTAGGGCTGGGGCCGCTGTAAGGGGACACGCGTGGGTCCGGGGATGTGGTGGTGGAGTAGGTCCTTTTTGTTCTTCTTTTGTTCTTCAGGGGGTTCCCCCCCGGGGGGTATTTGGCGGCAAACTATTTGGATTCAGTGGTTTGCGCGGTGGTGGTGCTTGCAAAATCGTCATAACAAAGGGGTTGCGTACAAATTAGCCAAAATCAATAAGTTAGCCCCCATGGGCATCCAAGTTCCCGCGAGCTTGCCTGATTTCTTGATCTTTATATTCATTATAGCGGGTTGAGCGTAACTAAATTTCATACGGATGTTGTTGATTTATATGGATTTATGTGAGTTGGGGGCTTGACATGCGATTTTTGGGCAGAAATTGGCAAAAGAAAAGTGAGAAATGGGGAAGCCCAATAAAATCAATCGCTTCTGCCAGCTACGATTTACGTCGGGATGTCGATATGCCGAGATGTCGATATCTCGACGGGCATTCTTGCAATCGGGGAGATCGCGGTTCGTCCTGTCGTCTGGCTAGCCGGCCCGCTTGCTGGTCGTTCGCCGGGACTTCGGCTTGGCCTTGAGATCGAGATTGAGCGCCACTGCAGCGTGGATGAGATCCTTCAAGGCTACCTCATTGATCTTGTCGCCTTCGTGGATGTCGATGGCGCGGCGGACATTTCCGTCGAGGCTCGAGTTGAATAGACCGGAAGGGTCCTTCAACGCGGCTCCCTTGGCAAAGGTCATCTTGACGGCGTTCTTGTACGTCTCTCCCGTGCAGACGATGCCGCCGTGCGACCAGACGGGAGTCCCCGGCGATGTCGCCTTGGCCCACTTCCACTCTTCGACAATCTCAGGGTCCGCCTTGTGGATGATGGCGCGCACTTTTGCGAGCGTCTTCCCGCGCCAGTCTCCAAGTTCGTTGATCTTCGCGTCGATCTGTGCAGAGGCAGGGAATGCAGAGGCAGATTCCACCGGTATGGGCTTTTCCATGTATCGCTCCAACTCTCGCACCTAATTTAGCTGCGCTGGAGCGTAACCTGCAACCTCCGCAATGATCCAACCGGACTGGTAATGACAACCGGCCTCCCATCCGCTTATCCCGGGTTGTTAATACCATCTCTAATCTGCCGCCCGGCAAAGGCCTATCCTGCCGGATCATCAAATGGTCAGCGCGTTTGGATGAAGTTCAGGGTCAGCACCGGACTGGCTTCACGTACTTTTCAGTCCATCGCGGTAGGCCATCGCTTCGAGTTCCACGCGAATAGCGTCGGCGACGGGGACGACAGGGCGAGCTTCGAATGTGAAAGCAGGCAACATTGAACAGAACTTATGCACTTCGAGCGGGTCGTCACATTCCATCAACATATAGCCGCCCCAATCACCGACGCGGATGACGAACGAGTGGATCTTGAAATTGGCAGGTGCCTTCCACGGGCTGAAGACTTCCAGGATTCGCTTTTGTGCATTTTCGTACTCGATGGGTGAACCCTGCTGACGCTCGTTCCAAGTGATCATGTATTGCATTCAATTAACCTCCTCTTTCACCTGGGTCCGATTTTCGGGCCTCGTGGTGGGCAAGGTATACGCCGGGGGTCATACGCGTGTCGAGCGATATTCCGGCGCGCGTTGAAAACGGCTAGTTGAGAGAAACGCACGATTACCGGGGGGAAGCTACGTAATAGGAGGCAGAACCGGAAATAACGCCATTCTGACTTCTGGCGCATCAAACCCATGTCGATGAGTAACTCTTCGTTCTGTCAACACATCTGCCCGTTCACTCGACGCGCCGAAGGTGTTTACCGTTGCTCGCCTGGAATTCATTTACGAAAGTGTTGGGCTCGCATACATGAATACGGCCACCGAAGTCCCCGCCGTCTGGAATCAACTCGCCGAAGCCATGTATCTCAAGGACTCGCCTACGGCGGGGATCAAACTGTCCGAGCTTTCGTCGTTCTCGTTTGCGAGACTGCAGATGACCAAAGGTCTCCCGGAGATGACGCGTCCCATCGTGGGTGAAGGCGGCTACATGGTAGCGCTGCAACTCAAAGCGATACCCCATGTGGAGCTCTTCCTTGGCAAGAGAAGGGTCTCGAGCGGCTTCTACCCCATCGGGGCCGTTGGCGCCATCAACTTACAAGAGGAACCAGCATGCTGGCTGCCAGATCCCTTCGACGCATTGGTTATGCATGTCACGCAAGCGGCTCTGGATGAAATCGCTTATGCCCACCAGGCGCCTTATGCTGATCAGTTGATTTGGCCGTATGGAACGGTTGATCCCGTGGTCTATCACCTCGGCCAAACTCTCCTCTCTTCGCTAGAACATCCGCATCATACTTCGAAGATTTTCCTGGACCATGTTCTGCATGCCTTGAACTGTCATATTGTCTGCTCGTATGGCGGCGTGAGGATATCGGCCCCCCGATATCGAGGTGGCCTCTCTTCGCTGCAGATGCGAAGAGCAACAGAGTTATTGGAGGCCCATCTGGACGGCAAGATTACCCTCCGGCAGGTTGCGGAAGTATGCGAACTATCCGTAAGCCACTTTGCCCGGGCCTTCAAACAGACCTTTCGCAAGCCTCCTTATAAGTGGTTGACGGAACGCCGTGTGGATAGGGCCAGAGATCTGATGACGCACTCCCGGCTGCCTCTTGCCGACATCGCCGTTCAGTGTGGATTTGCGGACCAATCTGCACTCAACCGCTCCTTCAAACGAATTCACGGGGTGACTCCAGGGACATGGCGACGGCGGACGACTCGCGGCCTCACAGGCCGAAGCAGTTCAAGCGGTGGAGACGTGGGTCTATATCGGGACCTGCGATCAGGACCGGCGAACGCTCTCTCCCCTGGCGCTTAAGAATTCAATCCGTAGTGCAAAAGGCACGCCATGGCGGGCCTTTCTTTTGCCATTCTTGACGTATCCAGCAGGAATGTCCCGCTTTTGATGGTTTTCGCCTAGATGCTTCCCCTCATCCGAAACTACGCTCAGGCAGAACAGGATAGCGAATGTGAGAATGGCCACCAGAAATGTGTGTTTGTCCGCATTCGTTGACTCCGTACTGATTCTGAGAGAACAACTTAGAGTCTTGGCCGGATCTTCCGTTCCTCAAGGAGAAAGACAATGCAAGTATTCAGGTTTGTTCGGAATGTCGTGGCGACGTCCGCCGCACTACTCGCGATCCTCGTTCCTGCCGCCAAGGCGACGGCACAAACACAGCCCATTACAGCAGTAAGAACCGTACTCCTCATTCACGGAGCATGGGCTGACGGTTCGAGCTGGTCGAAGCTCATTCCATTACTGGAGGCGAAGGGCCTCCGTGTTGTTGCTGTTCAGATCCCGCTGACATCATTCGCGGACGACGTTTCAGCAACGCAGCGGGCCATTGCTCTCGAGGATGGGCCAGTCTTGCTCGTCGGTCACTCGTACGGTGGAGCTGTCATCACCGAAGCTGGGAACGATCCTAAGGTGGCCGGACTCGTCTATGTGTCGGCCGTCGCTCCAGATAACGGAGAATCCGCTTTTGGCCTCATTACGAGCGTTCCCACACCTATCGGCTCAGAACTGCGTCCCGACAAGAGTGGTTTCCTCAAACTGACGCCCAAGGGGATTTCTGAGGATTTCGCGCAAGACCTTTCCGCCAAAGAGATTGAGGTTCTGACCGCAACGCAGGTGCCAACAAGCGTTGCTGCGATGAAGGGAGAGGTCACGACTCCAGCCTGGAAGTCGAAACCCTCATGGTACATCATCGCCGCAAATGACCGGGCAATTTCACCCGATCTCGAGGCAGCTCAGGCGAAGAAAATCGGTGCGACAACGACGACTGTCCCCTCCAGCCATGTAATTATGCTGGCTCAACCGTCCAAGGTCGCCGCTGTGATTTTTGACGCGGCCTCAAAGGCCGGTTCGAAGTAAAGCCCCTGCAATTCTCCTCCTCCTCAAAGCTAAGTGGAAGCGATCTGTCGTACCTTTGAAGCAACGTACGACAGGTCGCTTGACCTTGCTCCATGAGCAATGGCAAATCGTCGTCAAAGAGAAGACGCGACCCAGCATGTGGAGTGACGATGAGAACGGAATTGCTTCGATTCAACGGCGCTGTCGAACGCGATCCCGCCATCGATGCCTGGATGAAAAAGCATGAAGGTGAATTAGGAGCCCTCGCGCATCAGTGGTTTGAGGTGATGCGAAGATGCGGGGACGAAGTCCGGGAAACCCTGCATGACGGCTGCACGGTTGCCTGTCTCGGCGATGCGCCTTTCGGCTACGTCAATGTATTTACCTCACACGTTAACGTGGGGTTCTTTCACGGCGCAACGCTGCCGGATCCGGCCCGCTTGTTGCAAGGCGCCGGCAAGTCCATGCGCCATGTGAAGCTGAGACCGGGAACGGCCACCGACGCCGCATCGCTCAGCAGGCTCATCGAGACGGCGTACTCGGACATCAAGGCGCGCCTTGAAAACGGCTAGTTCAGAGAAACACCTCTAATGTGATGGCCAAGCCCGCCAACTTGGCCATCGATCGCTGCGACGGAGAAACATTGCTCCCGCGCCTATACAGGCACGCCGTTTGTCGATGGAACGGGCACGCCGATGGTGCGGCTTTCCGGTCGTAACGCCCACGATGCCACAGTAAAAACGGTAAGGATGAGAGGCGCGATGACGTGAAAGGCGTAAGCGCCGTAACTCCCGACCGCAGCGACGGATGCGGCCGCGCCTGTCAGGTCAAAGAAGATGCCGGCATACGCCCATTCCTTGAGCCGCGGATATCGCGGGACAAGGATGGCAATGGCTCCAAGCACCTTCCAGAATCCCAGGATGGCGAAGAAATACATTGGGTAGCCAAGGACGGGCACGACGCCATGGGGGTTGCCGAGATATTGCGCGATTTGCGCCCCGCCGCCGCTTCCGATAAAAAACGCTATGAGAATGGTCGTAGTCCAATAGGCAATGTTTTTTGCTTTCGTAGTCATTCCAATCCCCCAATGACCTTCTCCAGACCGCTGAAGAACTTCTGCCAACCGTAGTTTGCACCCTGATACGCTGCCTGCTGATCGGGACGGAAGCCGGACTGCTCCATGCGAACGTGCGTCCCGCCTTCGGCTGGAGTCAACGTCCAGAGCACCACCCATTGAAGCCCGGATTCGCTTCCACCAACACCCCAGTTATAGGACAGGCGTTGGAGTGGGTCGACGATCAGCACCTCGCAGTCAACAACACCATTCCAGTTCGGCGCGGGATCGGCCCGGAATTGGAACTTCCGCCCGACCACCGGCTCGAAGTCGTTGTTCATCATCCACTGCGCGAGGAGCGGGCTCTCGGTGAGCGCTCGCCACAGCTTCTCTGGCGGGTGTGGGAAGACCCTCTCGACTACAAGGGTACGCGTACTCTCTGTCGTATTGCTCATGGCTGTTGGATTGTTGCTCATGGCTGCTGGATTGCTCCTCTCTGCTGCCTTGCTCATTGTGCTCATGGTTCCATCCTTTCCAAAAGGGCTTCGAGCTGATCGAACCGGTCGCGCCAGAAGGCGCCGTAGAGATTGAGCCAATCCACCATCGGTGCCAGCGCCTCGGGCTGCACGCGATAGTGAGTTTCGCGTCCCGCACGGCGATGCCGGACCAGCTTTGCCCGCTTCAGCACCGTGAGGTGCTTGGAGACAGCAGGCTGGGAGACGCCCGCGTAGCGAGTCAATGCGTGGACGGTCTGTTCGCCCTGCCGGGTCAGTTCCTCGTAGATAGCTCGGCGGGTTGGATCGGCGAGAGCTCGGAACACGTGATTGGCATTGGCTTGCTTCACGCACAGAACCATAACCGTTTGGTTATGGTTCTGTCAAGACAGATGTGACGCAATTTTCCAATAGCGGCCTTCGGGCGTATCAACTGCTTCGATTGCGCAGGAGGCGGCGACACGATGGATAGATTTCGTGGCGAGTTTGGCTAACTCGCGTGGATTCGCTGTTTCTCGATGAAAAAAAGGAGAAAAAACCCTATGGACACACCCCTAAAGACTTGAAAGAGTTGAAAGAATCTCATCGGGCGCGTTCAGGCACTCATTCCCTGGGCTATTCCTCTGGCTCCAAATCCGGTAACATCTAATATATGCCTGCTATCGCATCCCTAGAGTGTTCTCGATGTAAGCATTCCGTCTCCGCAGAAACCCCACAAACCCTCTGCCCCCTTTGCGCCGGATCCCTTTATGTCCGGTATGACATGGACCTCCTCAAAAAAACCGCCAAGCGCGAGGACATTGCTGCTCGTGCAGCGGCCTCTCCTGCCAGCCTCGGCATGTGGCGTTATTCATGTGTTCTACCCGACGTAACGCCCGTAACCCTAGGCGAAGGCTGGACACCGCTGCTCCATAGCAAGCGTTACCCCGGCCTCTACCTCAAGGAGGAGGGAGCAAATCCCACCGGGACGTTCAAGGCCCGCGGTCTCGGTCTCGCCGTCACCATGGCTAAACACTATGGTCTCCAACATATTGCGGTCCCCAGCGCAGGGAACGCCGCCGGAGCGCTGGCCGCCTACGCCGCCGCCGGAGGCATCACCGCTCACATTTTCATGCCGCAGGACGTCCCCTTCGCCAACTACCTTGAAGGCATCGTCTACGGTGCCGATGTCACGATGGTCGACGGACTGATCTCCGACTGTGCCCGCATGGTCGCCGAAAACATGAAGGCCCAGAAGGAAGCCAACACGCCCATCGCGCAGGCCTGGTTCGACATCTCCAGCCTCAAGGAGCCTTTCCGCGTCGAAGGCAAGAAGACCATGGGCTACGAACTTGTCGAGCAGCTCGGCTGGCAGTATCCCGACGCTGTCTTCTACCCCACCGGCGGCGGCGTAGGGCTTATCGGTATGTGGAAGGCATTTGAAGAGATGGAGCAGCTGGGCTGGGTCGCCAAGAAAGATGGCCAGTACAGACGCCCGAAGATGTACGCCCTGCAGTCCAGCGGCTGCGCACCCATCGCTCGCGCTTACGCTGAACACAAGCCGGCGAGTGAGTTCTTCCAGAACGCCGCCACCTTCGCCGCAGGTCTCCGGGTTCCCAAACCCTACGCCGACACGATCATCCTCGACATCGTCCGCGAATCCGGCGGCGCAGCCATCGCCCACCCCGACGACCAGATCCTCGCGAGCATTCTCGATTGGGCCAAGCACGAGGGCATCTTCCTCTCCCCCGAGGGCGCCGCCGCCACCGCAGCCTACGACTGCCTCATCGCCTCGGGTGAACTCAAACCCACCGATAAGGTCGTCCTCTTCAACACCGGCGCCGGCCTCAAGTACACCGACATGACCGCCGAAGCCATGCATCTCAAGCGGCCCCTGGAAAAGAAAGCCGCCCTGCCCTCAAGAACACCGGTAGGCGGCATTATCACCCCTCAGTAAGTCGCAACAGTTGAAACGGAAAGCCCGCACCTCATCCGAGTGCGGGCTTTCCTCGCAAAATAAATAAAAGTGTTATCCCGAGTGAAGACGCACGCGGACGCTCGCCCTACAAACTCGCCTCAGCCTGTGCCACGCTGGGAAAGCTGGTCAGCACCGCATCAACCTTCGTCATCTCGAAGAGCGACTTTACCCGGTCATTCACTCCGGCCAGCAACAGCTTTGCACCGCGGTCCTGTGCCGACACATGGGAGTTCATGATTAATCCCAGGCCCGCCGAATCTATGTACGGCGTCTCGCTTAGATCGATGATCAGCACGTCAGCCTGCACTGCTCTCAGTTCGTTTTGAAATCCAAACATTGTCGAAATCGTCAGCGGCCCAACAAGCTTCAGGATCGTGATTCCGTCGCGCTTTCCCGCCGTAAAGCTATGAGTCAAAGGTTCGTCACGCATAGATGAAAGTGTATGGAATCGCAAGGCCTCAAAAGATTACAGATTGATGAATGTCGCATCGCCGCTGCCGGATTCCCGTTCGCCAGTCTGCAAAAAACTCGTTTACTATCGAACCTGTCCCGACTTACCCCAACCAAGGACCACCATGCGAACTCTCTGCGCGCTTCTTGCGTTCACTCTTGCCTCCGCCCCCTCCGCCTTTTCGGGCCCAGAAACTGACGCAGCCCGCACGGCCTCCTATCTTAGGACCCTGCCCGACATACCCCCGCCGGTCATCGACCAGGCCCAACTCGTCACCCTCGCCGCCCTTCCGCTGTCCTGCATTGACCACCCCCAGGATGCGCCCGACCACCCCCATGACTACCTCTGGGTTCACGATTCCAAGCGCCGTACCGTCGACGACTATGACAAGACCCGCGCCTTCTACGGCTGCTTCGACTGGCACTCCGCCGTCAACTCCACCTGGACCCTCATTTATGTTCTTAAGCAAAACCCCAAGATGGCTCTGGGCCCCATCATCCGCCAGCGCCTCAACGAACATCTCTCCCCAACCAACATCGCCGGCGAGGTCGCCTTCTTCGCCGATGCCAAAGACACCGAAGGCAAAAACTTCGAGCGTCCGTACGGCTATACCTGGCTCTTCAAAATCTACGGCGAACTGGCCTCCTGGAACGACCCCGACGCCAAGAAACTCACCGCCAACCTTGAGCCCCTCAACAAGCAGCTCATCGAAAAATACATCGTCTACCTCAAACGCCTGCCTTATCCCATCCGCGTCGGCACCCACCCCAGCTCCGCCCTTACCATGAACTTCGCGCTCGACTCCACCGACCTCGCCCCCAACGCCGCTCTCAAAGCCGCCATCGACGAGACTGCCCGGCGCTTCTTCGCCAAGGACAAAAACTGTGCCACCGCCTACGAGCCAGGCACCGGCGACTTCCTCTCACCCTGCCTCACCGAAGCCATGCTCATGTCCCGCGTCATGGACCAGAAAACATTTGTAACCTGGCTCGATACATTTCTCCCTCGCGTCGACTCCCCCGAATTCCAGGTTTACGCCGCCGACATTGACACCAGCCGCACCGCCGGAGCCGGCTCGAGCGCAGACGCGGAAGACAAGGACGGCCTCCTCGGCTCCAAAGCCCACCTCATCGGCCTCGCCTTCCAGCGTGCCGCCGCCCTCCTCCGCATCGCCTCCGCGCTCCCGCCCAACGACTCCCGCGTAGCCGTCTACCGCCGGCTTGCCTCCATCAACGCCCAGAACGGCTTCCGAAAGATCGGCGACGCCGGCTACCTCGGCCAGCACTGGCTCGCCACGTACGCTGTGCTCTACATGCAACAAGCCAACAACGGAAGATAAATGGGAATCTCTGACTACCCTAATGCCCGAACACCTGCTTCAACAGCGCAGTCGTCCTGGCCGCCGGATTCGTTCGAATCTGCTTCTCCTGCTGTCCAAGCATGTAAAACAGGCCATCAAGCGCCTTGTTCACCACATACGTATTGATATCCAGGCTTGAACTGTTTCCAAAGGGCATCCACGACACCTGCCCCACCAGGGCCTGGTACTGTTGGGTCACACCGTTCTGGCTCATCGCCGCTTCGACATGGGGACGGAAGGCAGTCGCCAGACGGGCCGACGTCTTCGACTTGAAATATTCGGTGATCGACGTGTCGCCGCCGTTCAACAGCTTTCGAGCATCGTCGATCGTCATCTCGGTCACTGCCTCGGCGAATATCGTCTCTGCCTCCGGCGCGGCGGTCTCTGCAGCATGATTCATGCTGGCGACGAACTCATCCACCTTCGCCCCTTGCCCCAGTCCGCGAGCAACTTTCTCCACCGTACGCAGATTCTGCGGAACCACTATCTTGATCGCCTCATTGTCAAGATAGCCTCCCGGTTTAGCCACCAGCCTCACGGCCTTCTGCGTGCCAACTGAAAGCGCCTCCTTTAAACCGGAGCCGATCATTGCATCATCGAGCCCAGCAGCGTGATTCGCCTTTCCTCCAAATCCGGGAATCCGAAGAAACTGCGCATGCAGCAAGGCCGTACAGAAAAAAAGTCCGAGAACCGCAATACGTGACATGCGATGCAACATTAGTTACCTCTCCTCAAAGGATGTCGAAATATATAACCACGTAAAAGCGTGAGCAAAAAAAAGAACCACCGGGTCGAGACCCGGTGGCGTTGGGAAACGATATAAGAGGCAATTTACCAGAGCACGCGCCCACCGATCTGGATTACACGCGCGCCACCAGCATTTCCTTGCGGCAGGCCGTTGGTGATGATGCCAGCGGTTGCTGCGCTGTTGAGCGTCAGACCGGGTTTGTCCGGGTTGAAGATGTTGAAGACGTTGACCGCGTCGCCGCGAATCTGGAGTTTCCAACTTTCGTGGAGCGTGATGTCGCGGAAGATCGAGGCATCCACATTCCGCATACCAGGGGCGTTCAATGTGTTGACTCGCAAGGTGCCATCTAGATTTCCAGGGCCGGTGCCGGCGCAACCGGTGGTTCCAGAGGTGCAGAATCCGGCTGGGTCGAACCACTTATATGGGGCGGCGCTTCTGGCAGCTATACCTGTCCGTGGGAGTTGGCCCGTGGTGAGATTCGGCCGGTCGTTCACTGTTCCGTCTCGATTGTCATCCGTTCCAGTGATGATCGCGAGTGGTAATCCGCTTTGGAATGTCACGATGGCTGAGACTGTCCAGCCGTTCAGGCCGATACGAGCGAAGCGATTGTCTCCTTTGTAGTAGTCGGGCTTCCAGACGACGGAGGTTGTGCTGACGTGGGTGCGGTCGTTGTCGGCGCGCTGCTTTTCGAGCGCGAGGTTGTGGTAGTCCTCTGGCATGGTGGCGGCACTGTTGCCAATGTTGCCGGTCGTCTGCAGCGATGCAGTACCCAGAGTCTTGCTCCATACGTAGAAGCCGATCACGCTGATGCTGTGACTGAGGCGCTTTTCGACCGTGACCTGTAAGCCGTTGTAGTTCAGGTTCTGCCCGCTTTGAATGACCGATGCGCCGGCCATGTAGTTCTGGCCAGCAACAAGCGTGCCGGGGCAAGCGGAGCCGGCGCCAAATGGTTGAGCCAGGTATGGGCGCCGACAGTTGAAGTTGTTGGGGGTATTGTTCGCAGGCGCCGCTGTGTTAAAGATTGGCGCGTTTTCATCGATGATGAAGGGCAGCTTGCGATTGAGGACTCCCACATAGTTGATGCTGAGTGCGAGATTCTGGGTGAATTGTTGCTGTACACCGAAGTTGATCTGGTAGTTGGACGGCCAACGGAATCCCTGTTGCAGGAATGTCAGCGCGGACGGAGCAACATACCGTGGATTGGACTTGCTGTAGAAGTAGGGGAACGGTGAGACGCCGATTGGCGAGGAGGGATTCGTTGGATTCGGGAAGTCCGCGGGGTCGCTTGAGTAGAGGTTCTTCATGCTGGTTACGTGCGTAAATGCATTTGTAAAGCGCACCGCGAACGGCTGAAAGTTCTGCGGCAGTTCCCACATGTTGCCGGAGATGGTGCCGAAGAAGAGACCTGCTGCGCCGTGAAAGACCGTTTTGCCATTCCCGAACGGATCATATGCAAAGCCGACGCGCGGAGAGACGTGGTTGTAGTTGGTATCTACGCCGCCGACGGGCACGCCTGGATCGCCGGGAAAGAGTTGACCCAGGATTGCGGTTGGCGACACGGTTGACTGCACGCCGGGTTTGAAGATTGAGTAGCGGCGTTGGGTGTCGGTCGGTGCGGTTTGAATGTCATAACGCAGACCCAGATTGACGGTCAGGCGCGGCGTGAACCGAACGTCGTCCTGTGCAAAGAGGCCCCAGTTCCAATAGTTCGCATTCGCGTTGTCGGGCGAGTCCTGACCGTAGGTGTTGGGATGCCCGATCAGGAAATCCGCTATGGCAACACCGGTCTTCACATAGGCGGCCTGCGCCGAGGCAGTATTGGGAACGGTCGTGTTGGCATAGGCGAAGACGCCGTAGTCGTTCAGCAGGGTCTGCTGTACATCTTTCTCCAGGTAGCCTTCCGCCCCGAGGGCGAGCGTGTGTTTGCCACGGGTCATAGTGTAGACATCGCGCAATCCGTAGACGTTGGTGCCGGCAACGGGACCGCTGATCTGGTTGCCGAGAGTGAAGAAACCGCCAACGGCGATCTGCGGAAGCTGCGGTGGGCCCTGCACGTTCAGTTCAGAACCATAGTCAGCCAGCGACTTTGCAGGCTGACTGGAGCGGCCTGCATTCATGCGTGTATAGCTGAGCCAGACCTGGTTGACGGCGCTCCCAAGCGTCCATACATCGCTGGCGTTGGCAGTCTGCTGGCGGTAGCTGTAGTTGGAGATTGCCCAGGTACCGAGGCTCGACCCGGAAGGCAGCAGAAGCTGCGAACCGTTCGATTGGAAATAATCCAACGTAAGGCGATGACGCTGTCCGAGTTGCTGATCGCCTTTGATCAGGAACTCATTGGTTGAATTGGGCAGGCCCATGTTGCCGATGAATCGATTGTCCGTCCGGCCAGGTGTCGGAAGGGGAACATTCTGGCTCAGCACGGCAGCAGCCACCGGATCGAGGAGAGCTTTGTAGTTGGCGTTGAGATCTGCCCTGTTTCCGGCTATGGGCTGATGGGTGACGGGATCGCAAACGAAAAACTTGCCGCCGTAGTTGGTGTTTGCTTTGTCGGCCGCATTGAGCGCTGTCGCGCAGGCACCAAGACCTGTTGCTGGAGTTGTCGTCGGGAGGTTTTCTGAGAAGTTGCCGACGCGTTGCAGCGCGTCCGGCACGACGGTATTGAAGTTTATCGGGTTTACCTGGCGCAGCCCGCCGTAGCTGCCGAAGAGGAAGGTCTTGTCTCTAATGATTGGACCACCGAGAGTTGCACCGAAGTTGTTTACATGTAGAGGCGTCTTGGTGGATTGGCCATGTGAGGTGGCGTCGAAGTTGGTTTCGCGATGGAACTCAAAGACGGAGCCGTGCACCTGATTGGTACCCGATTTGGTGACGACTGTGACGATGCCGGCGCCGGTACGGCCGTATTCGGCGTTGAAGTTGTTCGTCTGTACGACAAACTCCTGAATCGTATCGGGATTGGGCAGAGCGTTGCCGGTATTGCGCAGGCCGGTCATGTTCAGACCGCCGTCGAGGTAGTAGCTGACTTCGCCGACCAGATCGTCCGGCGAGCCGTTGATGATAACGTGCTGCGCGGGGAAGCCGACGGTGTTTTCAAAGGTGTTCGACTGCACGCCGGGAGTGAGGTCCAGCAAGCGATAGGCGTTGCGGCCAACGAGCGGAAGGTTGTCCACCTCGATGCTGTCGACGGTTCGACTTAGCGTGGAGTTGCCAAGATTGACGATGGGAATTTCGCTGGTTACTTCAACGACCGAGCTCTCCGTTCCAATATTCAGCGTGAAGTTCAGGTTGGCGTTCTGCGTCGCGGTCAACGCGATGCCCTTGTGCTCGAGGACTTTGAAGCCGCTCGCTTCTACCTTTGCGGTGTAGGATCCGATCGGCAGAAACTCTCCGCGGTACTGACCCTGTTCATCCGACTTCAGAGTGCGCGTGAAGTTTGTGTCGACCTGCGTCAGCGTGATTGTGGCGTTCGGTATTACCGCGCCGGTGTTGTCCGTTACGTTGCCAAAGAGCGTCGCTGTGGAGAGTTGTGCCCACGCCGATCCGTTCACTATCAGAACTATCGCTACTGCCAAGCGTCTGAAGAGTTTCATAGGTCCTCCCTTTATGCCTATCGAGTGTTGCGTGAGCGGCCCCATAGCTATCCTGAGCCTCATGTATCTAAGTTTGCTGCTCAACTGAAGTTCATCGTCAAACCTTTGTTACTTCGCCGCTGGCTACGTTGAAGAGCCAGATCAAAAAAGAAGTTCCCATGCAAATTGAATGCTCGTCAGTTTCTCAGGCGTCGAGATGACGATGCGTTCTCCGCGCGGCTCACGGGTGCCTTTATCGACTGATCCAGGTTTTCCAGGGCCCATGACGACGTTCTCTTCGACCGTTGAGACGACATGCGGTGGTGAGATCAGATGGATATGGAGCGCCACGTCGTTGACGTTCGTTTGAAATTTCTGCTCGGCGGTTGGCTCTTTCTTCTCTATCTTAACGTCGGAATGAAGGACCTCTGTGAAGGTATGCGGGATAGCACTTTCCACAACATCATTCACGCCTATCGTTCCGTCGGATTTCATCGTGAGGCGTCGCAGATATCGTTTGAGCTGCAGAGAAGAGTCATAGACGCCGGCTCCTTCACCTTCCAATTCAAAACCGTGTGCGGTTAGCTGGGCGCGCGTAATTCGCGCCTTGTTCATCTGTTGGTAGGGAAAGCCGGCCCACGCATCGTGGCCTTTGCCTTCGTTTCCCTGGCCTCTTCCGTCGACCAGGAGAGTGTTGTGCTCGATCGTCATGGGGACGCCCGCGTAGCCAGAATCGCCGGTGAGATATTGGCCGTGTGCCCAGAGGATAAAACTGTTTACGTCAGGATGTACATGACCCTGCTCGGTGTGCCAGTCGGGCATCCTGGCAATCAAATCGGTTGCGCTGTGCCCTTCCGGGGGACCGCATTTGAAGGCAATCGCCGTCGCCTGCGTGTCCCAGCTGGTTCGCCAGAAGACGACATCATGGTCAGGGAAGTGATGCCATGGTTCCACTTTTTCTATCGGGGTGGCTTTCAGCTTTGGATTGCGCCACGCCAGCGTCCACCATTCTTCCTGGCCGGTGTGCCCCATGCTCTTCATCCAATCGGCAACGCCTTGAATTTCGCTGTCGTTGTATCGGGCTGCCAGGTCGTAGAGCAGATTGTAGTTCGACTCAAAATGACCGCCAGGGTGGCTGCGCTCATAGTCGTCGCCCATCTTCGCTCGCGTTATCGGGCCTTCAAAGACATCGCCGAAATCGAACATCATCTGACCACCTGGGGTCAGGCTATGGGCTGCGTAGAGGTGGGTTTTTCGCAGCCCCGGCTGATCAAGTAAATCTTCGCCCGTTGCATGTTTTTGCGCGTCGAGATAATGAATGATCCATGGCGTCGCGAAGATCCAGTATTCGAAACCCTCGTAGTAGTAGCCATCCTTTGAATAGGTCTCGAGCACTTTGCCGTAGATGGCTCGGGCCAGCGCAGCCCATTGTTTGGCTTCCGGTACCTCTCCGGAGACCGCATACGCTGCTACGCCGAGACCCGCCATGGGAATGAAGGTGTGGTTTTGGCTGTACGCCCAACTGCGTCCGGCGCGAGGGGCAAAGAACTCGTACAAGAGATGCCCTTGGCGCGCAATTTTGTTTCGATATTTCTCTCGCTCCGCGGGTGTCAGGTCGTTGTAGAGGAGGTCGTAGCCGACTCCCATGCCATACAACAGGTGACCCGCAGCGAGGTCAACGTTGGGCTTGCTGAAGCTGTAACCCCATACGTCATAGCTGACTGCTGCATCCATGTAGAGCTTTGCTGCCGCGAGATACTTGGGGTCACCTTCCATCTTGTAGGCGAAGGCGGCCTCGGCTATGGCAAAGGCGACGTCGTTCTGGGCGCGTCTCTTTTCGGCGGGTGGAGGTGGCGGTGGTCCCTGCAGTGCGCGGATGTGCTGCAGCTGGCCGTTCCACCATGCGTGCTGAGGACCGTGCGCCTCTGTGCGCAATGCCTTGAGCTCGCTGTCGGTGAAGTACACGCGAGGATGTACGCCTGCAAGCTCTGGGCGCAGGCTGGAGGGGAGCGTCTTCATGTCGTGCAGAAGCGGAGTATTTGCCCCTTTCGCGCCATTGTCTTTCGGTCCCAGGGATTCATTGGCATCTTGTGCGGCCAAGTGGCCGGTGAGCAGGGACAGCAGACAAATCGACGCCGGAAGGGGGCGGAAAACGCCGGCTTTGCGTGCGATTGTTCGCGAATCCCGCGAGGCCATTTGTTTGGACACATTTTGATGTGTTATCGTTAGCACCCGAAGACACTAACACATGCGATATACGTTGGAACAGTCATCGAGCGCAGTTTTTTTGCAAAAGAGGACTAAGTGACTCCTCCCTTGATCAGAAGAGCGATCGGTGAACAACATGAGGCCGGCCAATCCGCCAGTGCGAGCCTGCTGCAGCCAAGTCGCTCCATACCGGGCCTGCGCTGGTGGATCCTTGGGCTTATCTTTCTCGTTACCTGCATCAATTACATCGATCGCAGCAGCATAGGTCTTCTCGTCACGCATTTTGGTCCGGAGATTGGCATCAGCGGGAGCCAGTACGGTCTTATTGGTGCTCTTCTGCTCTTCGCCTACACAGTGAGCCAGAGCATTTCGGGCCGGCTCTACGATCGTTACGGTGCTCGTCTGGGCTTCACGGTCTCCATTATTGTCTGGTGTGCGGCTGCGATGGCTCACTCGGCCATCGCTGGCTTTGCCAGTTTTGCCGCATGTTCTTTCTTTCTAGGGCTCGGCGAGGCTGGCAACTGGCCGGGCGCGGCAAAGGTGATTGCCGAGTGGTTTCCCCAGAAGGAACGGGCCATGGGAATGGCTGTTTTCAATGGAGGCGCTTCGATGGGTGCGGTTATCGCGCCTCTGCTGGTCGGCGGACTCCTCGACCCTCTGGTTGGCTGGAGAGTCTCCTTCCTTATCGTTGGATCGTTTGGCTTTGTCTGGCTTGCCGCGTGGCTTGCGATCTACCGGCCACTCTCGCAAAATCCTCGCGTCTCCCACAAGGAGCGAGAGTACATCATGGAGGGCCAACCGGCGGTGGTACAGGATACTGCTCCTTCCGTCGCGTCCCTACTTGCTCTTCGACAGACGTGGGGCATCCTGCTTGCGCGCTTTCTGGTTGATCCTATCTGGTGGCTATACATGCTTTGGCTGCCTACTTATCTGAAGGAGGTTCGCCACTTCAGCTTGAAAGACATTGGAGCGTCCGCGTGGGCTCCTTATCTTGCAGCGGCCATTGGCAGTCTCTTTGGCGGCTGGCTGGCCGGCCGGTTGATCTCGCGTGGGCGCAGTGTTAACGCTGCGCGCAAGACGGTCATTGGCATTGCGGCGTGCCTGATGCCTTTCGGAATTCTGGCAGCACACGCGCAGAGCGCCTATTCCGCCCTGGCGTGTATCGCGGTCGTACTGTTCGGCTTTCAGATGTGGATCAGCAATGTTCAAACATTGCCGAGTGATTTTTTTGCCAACTCTGCGGTGGGCAGCGTCGCCGGAATGGGAGGAACCGCGGCAGGAATCAGCAGCCTCATCTTCAACCTTTGCACCGCCTCTTTGGTCCTGCACTTCGGTTACGCCGCGGTTCTGACCATCGCTGGCGTCCTTGCGCCGATCGGCGCTCTTACGTTGTTTTTGCTGGTCGGAAACATTCACCGTCTTAGCCCTACGGATACTCGTCTCATTCAACAGCACCCTAGAAGAGGAACAAAAACTATATGACTGATTTTCAAGACAAACTTGCTGTCGTCTTTGGTGGTGGCCGAGACATTGGTGGTGCCATCGCTGTAGAACTCGCCCGTCGTGGCGCACAGGTGGCGCTCAGCTATCACGGCTCGAACCCGGATGAGATCATGGCTGCCATCACAGCTCTGGGTCAGAAGCCGTATGCGCAAAAAGTCGATGCGCTGGATATGACCGCGGTGCGTGCTTTCGCTACCTCATCGGCGGAGCAGGCGGGGAAAAAGATAGCTGTTCTGGTCAATGTTGTAGGTGGATTGGTTGCCCGGAAACGCATGGAGGAGATGGACGATGCCTTCTGGGACCACGTCATGACTTTGAACACGAAAAGCATCTTTGCGATCACCCAGGCCGCTCTTCCCCGAATGACCGACGGGGGAGCTATCGTCAACGTCTCTTCGCAGGCCGGTCGCGATGGAGGTGGTCCGGGCGGCATCGCCTATGGGGCCTCTAAAGGCGCGCTCATGAGCATGACGCGTGGCCTGGCAAAGGAACTTGGCCCACGCAGGATTCGCGTCAATGCTGTTTGCCCTGGCATGATTGCGACGAAGTTTCATGACGAATTTACAAAGCCCGAGGTCCGTCAGCGTGTTGCTGGAATGACTCCACTGGGACGCGAGGGAAAAGCGGAGGAAGTTGCGAGCCTGGTCGTCTATCTTGCTTCCGATGCTGCGTCCTTCGTCAATGGTGCGAATGTTGACATCAATGGGGGGATTCTCTTCAGCTAACGTTGTTGTAAGCCATCGGCTCGGGCGGTTGAATGACTTCTGGCTGCGCCTATTCGCAGGAAAGAATGATCGCTCTTATGGGACAAATTGCCGCGATGTGTTGATCCACTACCGTCACCGTTGCCACTTATGCAATCATCGTCGGCGTGGTGCAAAATCCTCTCAACTGTTGTGTAAGAAGAATTCAATGACTCTGACCAAAGGCGCCAAGCGTTTGAAGACAAGACCCTCCACGAAGGCACGGCCCGCGACGCTTGCGGATGTGGCGCGGATGGCGGGTGTGGTCGCCATGACTGCCTCGCGGGCGATTAACCAATCCGGTTATGTGAGCACCGAGGTTCGCGAGCGCGTATCGGAGGCCGTGAAGAAACTGAATTACCGGCCGAATATGGTGGCCCGCCAGCTTAGGATGCGCCATTTGAACGCGATCGGCATCCTGCTGCCGGATATAGCCAATCCCTTCTCGACTGAACTTGTAGACGGGGTAAAACAGGTTTTTGATGAGGCCGGGTACACGACATTTATTGCCACGACCAGCGGCAGCATTCAGCAAGAAAGTGCCAGCTTGCAGGCCTTCGCGGATCACCGCGCCGATGGACTCATTGTGGCCACTCGCGGCACAAAGATGGGAGACGAGGCCCTTCGGGAGATTTCTCGCCGAGGGATACCCACGGTTACGATTGGCCGCCCGGTCAAGCTTGCATCCGTAGATTGCGTTACAGCTAACCACTGGCAAGGTGCGTTCGACGCTGTGACTCATCTGATCTCGATTGGCCACAGGGATATTGGGTTCATCGGCATATCACCGGAGGACAGACTCACGCTTCGTCGATATAGGGGCTATGCAGCGGCGCTGGAACAGGCTGGTATTGAGGTTCGTAACGAGTACACTGTAGGGCCGCCAAATGCTCCGGCCTTTGCTACCCAGGAGGACGGGTTCTCGGGCATGGTGAAGCTGGCAGAGCTTCGCCGGCCTCCATCTGCGGTCTTCGCAAGGAATGACTTCACAGCCATTGGTGCTATGCGAGCGGCACACACGCTGGGAATGCATGTGCCCGACGATGTGGCGATAGCGGGCTTCGATAATATTCCTCTTGCAGCCTTCACTACTCCGCCACTGACCACTGTTGCGCAACCGATCAGAGAACAAGGTGCGGCTGCGGCTAGATTTCTGCTGGATCGCATTACGGCAACTGAATCAAGAGCATCGAGGAAGATTTCGATGGAATGCAAGTTGATTGTCCGTGGCTCGACGGTCGCGGAGCGATGAGGCTTTCAGAGAAGCATGGGTGACTCTGTCTCTTACACCGGGAGTGCGTAGAACGCGACAGGCAGCCGAACATGTCGTGTGGCTGCCTGTCTTGTTTCCTGTGCGTGAGGCGGCACTTCCTTTAATTGCCGCCTAGAGGAAGGTTGAAGCTGCAGATGTTTTCTGAGCCGACCTGTGCGTGGTAGGTGACGTTGTTGAGAGTTGGAGCGCTGAGGCGGAAGGTGTAGTTTGAACCGATTTGCACCTGTGAACCGCCCGCGGGAGTGACATACACCGAGTAGGTTTGAGCCGGTATGTTCAGTACGAACCAGAAACTGTAGGTCGTGCCGCCGGCGTAGGGGATGGATGTGAGCGCGCTGTACCCGCCGATTGCTCCGTTGTAGGCATCGATGAAGCCGGAGGGATTAAAGCGCACGATGGCCGCGAGGTTGGTGTAGGCGCTTTGCGGACCGTCGGTGAGGCCGACGACCGCGTTGATGAGATTGTCTGAAGGGGTGGCATTGAACTTCACCGTGGGCGAGCCCGTTTGCGCCGTGAAGGGAGTGTTGGTCCACGCAGAGGTTCCTGTCTGACACACCTGTACAGTGTGGGTCAGGGCTTCAAACAGTGTCATGTGATTGCCCTGGTCGCTGCTCAGGCTCTGCGTCAACAAACCGTTCTGGATCCAGTTGTACGTGTTGGCGGTGCCGTGGAGTCCGCTGGTTCCGGAGCCGTCTGCCATAGCGGCCACGTTTAGACGATTGTGATAGGCGTTATATCCAATCGCGTAAGTCGAGCCCGGACCGATGACGACGTGGTTCGGGTTCGTCGCTCCAGAACTCGTGCAGTAATTTGGGGGGGCAGTGATCTGAGAGTCGGGGCCGCCGGTGCGCTGGCTTTCGAGGCCTGCCATCAGATTCATCGATCCGACGATCCTGTCCTCGGCCGACATGGTGGTGTCGGTGTAGAGTTCGCCACCCTGGATCCAATCGGTTTCCGCGGTCAGAATCGTCGACGAGATGCTGTCTTCCATGTGGCGTAGATCGCGGCAAGTCTCCTGGCCAACGTTGGTGGTGGAGGAGTTGAAGATCGACTGGCCGAACCAACTGGGATTGCCGCGAGGAGAGGGCGCATGGCTACTTCCGTCCACCGACTGCAAATAGAACAGGTCAGGAACGCGACCCTTCCAGAAGGATCGAGCCGATGTGAGCAGCGTCGAGTTCTCTGCGAAGACGGCGATTTGCATCATGCCGTCGATCATGGACATGTCCCAGTTGCCGTTTACGCCCGAGCCATTTTGAATCACAGGTTGATAGATGCTCGTCAGCATGGTCTTGAAGGCGGTAATGCTGGAGGAGGTCCATCCTGAGCCCACGCCGGTACTGGTCTTGCCGTAACGGATGATCTCGGCTCCACGCGGCCATTTTTCAGAGTCCCATCCAGACTGCAGGGGGCCGTTAGAGCAGTCGGTGCCGCTGGGGCAGGAGAGTCCGTTTGTGCCGGCATATCCTTTAAACTTGCTCGAGTAGGTGTTCATAATGTTGATGGCGTTGTTGGCGTAGGTCTGGTTGCCGGTCATGTACCAGAGAAGGGCTTGAACGTATGCGGCGTTGGAGTCATTGTCGGCGAACTGGCATCCGTTGTTGGGTGTGGAGTTGGCGCCGCATTGATTGATGCCTCCCGGCCAGGGGCCCTGCACTGTGTAGGTCAACGAGCCGTAACTGCTGTTCATCGCCTTGTTCACTTGATCGACGACGACAGGGTTTCCGTTTTGATAGGCGGTTCTGGTAGCGTCCAACTGAGCCTGACTCACCACAATACCGGGATGTTTCCATGTCTGGGCCTGGACCGTTGTGGAGGTACTAGACGCCGCGCACAATGCGCCGGACAAGAGGGCGATACCGACCGCAGACTTCTTCCTGAATTTCATGGGACATCTCCTTGAGCTTGAAAACCGGCTGGTTTGGACTGTGGTCAAAATTGACCGCCGCCATAGAACCATCGGCCTCCGACTCTTGTCAAGGAAAAAGCAAGTAAAACCGCTTAGACAATCGCTTGTCCTGCTCGCGTCAGATTAGGGCTGGTGGATGGTCTGTCGCCGCGATTGCCTAAAAATAACTATTTTTTGGGATGCAAGATGAGTTTCTGTACTCGCCAATTCAGAAGTTCTGCGACGAAGAGAACGTTCTCGGACGGGCAAGCAATCTCATGGATCCAACCGAATTGCTTGAGTTGTTTGCCAGACTCGCCCAGCACCCCAAGCACCTTCCCGTCGAGGCTCAGCTTGTATATTCGACCGGGAAACGCATCTGCTGCATACAGGAACTGATGGGGTCCGGGCGTGATGCACACTGCCCATGGAGAGCCCTCTGCCTGAGCCCCGGTGGCATCCGGCGCGGGCTTTTTGCCGATCGCCGGGACCGCACTTGCATAGTCGAATGGCACATCAATCGTAATCTGGCGAAGGAACTTTCCGTCGCCGTTGAAGACCTGAATGCGGCGATTTCCGCGGTCGGCGACGTAGATATTTCCTTGGGCGTCGGCGGCGATGCTGTGCGGCGTATTGAACTGCCCGGGTTGGTCGCCGGGTTCGCCAAACGACATAAGCCATTTTCCGTTCTTGTCGACTTTTGCAACCCGCGAATTGATATAGCCGTCACTGATGTACGTGTTGCCGACTGCATCCCACGTGACGTCGGTTACCTGCCGGAACTGGCCGTCAATGGGAGGCAGCGGGGGCCGCACGTGTTTCAGCGGGCCGGTGCTCTCGTCGGAGGCTTCCTGCTTGCGACCGAATACCATGACCACGCGACCCGCCGGATTGAACTCGATCACCATGTCCGAGCCTTTATCGGTGACCCAGAGGTTGTCTTCTTTGTCGACTCTGACTGCGTGCGCGTAGGACCACGCATAAAGATTGTGTCCAATCTCGCGAAGGTAGGTGCCGTCGGGGCCAAACTCGAGTAGCTGGGCGGCGCTGGCACCATAAGCCGGGCCTGTGGAGTTGCCGCGCGTAAAAACGAAGACGTGCCCTTTGGAATTTACCGCGACTCCGGCGGTCTCGCCGAGATAGACGTTCGGTGGAAGTTTTAGAAAATCGGGCACAGAGTCGAAAGGAATTTCAGGTGGAGTCTGGCCCTGGGCGAGGGAAACAATCGGCGCGGCCAGGCACAGCGTGAGGGCGAGAGCAAAGGTTTTCACGGCGACCTCCTTAAGCGATTCAGTGCTGTTATCTTTGGGAGCAACGCCGTAAGGATACATCCGTAACACTGGATACCTTCAATCGTTTTTACTGGGCGGGTATATAGAGCCGATTCATCTGGTCTCTGGAGGCTGATGGCTTTGTGCTACATCTCGGTCAACCAAGAATTGCAGCAGCCGGGAGAACGCGAGATGGCAGGGCATGACTGGCTGAACGGGAGCAGTTCGGAAATTCAATCATCCTTCGGAGAGAGGTATGGCCGGTCGCAACCGCCAGTTCGTCACGAGCTTCGGCCGGGCGCTTGATCTTGATCTGGATAAGCGGGCGGAGATTGCGGTGAGGATTGCTGACCGGATGAGTGCGAAGATGCAGGTTCCGCTGCCGGAACGGATGTCGCCGGAGCGAGTGCTGGAGTCAATCGCCCACGGTATGCGAACACAATCGGGTCGCTAGGTGGCCTTCCGAGTCCCTCGGTGTTCTGGCCTTGGGTTCTATGCCCCTGGGGCGCTCCCTTTATATGTTTTGTGGGAATACTGGCCTTGATTCGGGCTTGGAGGCATTAGACTGTCCCAATTGAAAGGAGTCCCGTTATGTCGGATATGTTTGATCCTGGTTATTTCGCTGAGCCGTTCCGGACCTTGTGCATGAATTATCCGGAATCGGATGTTTATGTTCCCGACCAGTTCCGCGTGGAGTGGGGACCGATCTTTCATCGTGGCCGGCTGGACGGTTCAGCACGTGTTCTTGTGATTGGGCAGGACCCTGCTCAGCATGAGACGATTGTGCGCCGTGTTCTGGTTGGAGAGGCAGGCAAACGACTTCAGGGACTTCTCGCCAAACTTGGGATCACCGAGAGCTATGTCATCATCAACACGTTTCTGTACAGCGTGTACGGCAGCGTCAAGGCAGCAACCGAAAGGGATCCAAAGCTTATTGCGTATCGCAATAGCTGGCTCGATGCGCTGCTGATAGGCCAGAAGGTAGAAGCAGTCATCGCGTTGGGAACCGCTGCTGACTCCGCCTGGCAAGCGTGGAAACAGACACCGAGGGGGAAGACCTTCAACGTGGCCTACACGCCAGTTACCCACCCCACTCAACCGGAGAGTTCCTCGAAGAATGACAAGCAGAAACTGGCTGCGGCGACTAAGAAACTGCTTGAAAACTGGAACTCCGGATTGCAAGCGCTCTTGTCTTCGGTGAAACATCCTGACGTCGCTACGGTGCTGGTGCCTTATGGCGATACCTGGGGGCCGAACGATCGTCCGGGAATTCCGGAGGGAGATATGCCAGCCGGCCTGCCGTCCTGGATGCATGAGCAGGATGGTTGGGCCGCGCGTCTCGGAATCGACGCAAAGACTAAGCGCCGCAACATTACGATCACGGTTCCCAAGGGTGTCGTGTCGTGATGGGTTTCGCACGTGGCAGCTATTAGCTGGAAGAGAGTCGGCGCCGTTGACGAACTACGTTTTGGCTAAAACCAACGACTTCCACAACATCTGCGTCCTGCGGGAGTGGCGCGCGAATGGGACCGTTGCCCTTCAGCGGGAACCCGGGACCGGCGGGATGGCCGTCGGCGTACACGTCGAGGTGATCCAGGCCTGCAGTCGTGATTCTCAAATTTCGACCACTCCTGACAACGTTAAGTTGCGTTATGGGTTGTCCGGAAAGTAGTTTGCCGCAGTATTCGATCAGGTCGATGTTTTTCTTGAAGATGTCCCGTTGCGTCATGGAGTAGGATTGCCCAGCGATACCGGTATCCTCGATCAGCATGCCCTCTGCGTCACCGCTGCGGACAGCGCGGCGCATGGCCATAGTAAAGTTCGCTCCCTTGGCAAGTGCGGGCAAGGGGAAGCCGGCAGCTTTCATCGCTGCGCTGAGGTCGTCCGAGGTCCAGACATTTGCACCTCCCGCGCCCGTAGCCTCTCCGATACAGACCACAGGACCAATGTGATTATCTACGATCCCGGCGGCGAATAAGTCTCCTGAAGAATAAGTATTCGCATTCACGATAACGACGACAGGGCCGCCATAGTGCTGGCCCAGATTGTTGCACTGTTCGACGGTGGTGATAGGCAAGTGAGTTGAATAGGGTTCGCCAGTGGCGGGTGCGCTTGCGATGGAATCTGCCCAGGGGCCTAGCTCTCCCTGATTGAAGCGCGCGGCCGCCATGGCGTTTGTCAGAGACGTAGCGCGCATCCCGAATTTGGTCGGTTCGATCTGGTTTGGGGTGAACAATTGCAACATACGTTCGGCAGCCCAGATGAGACCGCCCGGGTTGTCGCGTAAATCGATAATGAGTCCGCGATTGGGGAGGCCGGCAAGAAGTTTGATGGCCGCCTCGATGAATTGTTGATCATCATTGACGTCGAAGCTCCAGATACGCAGATAGCCGAACCTGCCGTTGGAGGTATCCACTTTTCGTGCGCTCAAGAAATCCTTGTACTTCTCAGTCAGCGACCTGCTGGCGGTTCGGTTTGCTGCCGCCGGCCGCTCCTCGGCCCATAGCGCTGCGTTGAACATAAGCTTTTTAGCTCTGCGCACGGCCTCTGCCGCTGGATCGATACCACGACGCGTACGCGCTGATCCGCCCTGGCTGCTGGCGCTGGGAGCGCGATTGGGGCAGACAACACGCCATGGCATGCGGGTCTCCCGCTTTTTCTTTTTGAGGTCGATGTAGCTGAGATCGACCCAATGCTCATCGGGAGGCGGCCCGTACTCTAGTGAGCGAAAGGTCAATGAATCGAGGGCTCGGGCCTGGCGAGCGTCGGGCCTGCCACCGGTTTCGCTGTCGGCGTGCAGATCAACGGCGCGATCGAACGGGACTCCATTCCAGAACGTCAACGTCACGCCGGCTGTGAAGTGGGGGTCGTGGATGAGTCTGCGGTTGCTTACTTTCGAAACGACGTAGTGGGAGTCACCGACGGGGCCCCATGCTTCTACAAGAAAAGGCAGTGCGGCGACAGCACCGGCAATACTCTGTGGACCGGAGTACTGCGTGTGAGCGTCGCGCAGACGATTGATGAGACTGGTGAGTTCGCGATGAAACTGAAGATCGGTGAGGGAAGGCACTTGTTGGCGAAGATACTCAATCGCTCGAATTGGATCGAAGCCGTACAAGGCACGCTTGAGCGGGAGGTGGGCATAGACGCCGTCCAGCACTTGTGCCCATGCGTCGATGATGTCCAGCCGCTCTCCCCAATTGAGCGCGGCGATATCGGACGGCACTTCACCAAGTGCATCGGGGAGGCTCCTGCCGCGCTGGTGTGCAATCGCGGAGACTTTCTTCGGGCTGTTCTTTTCCACGCGCTTTTTACGCATCATTATTCCTTGTAAAAACTGGCGAGGCCATCCAACAGGCCGCCGTGAAAGCCTCGTCCCCGAATATCAGCAAAGAATGCTTTGTCATGAACAAGAGTCGGCAGAGTTGGGATCACTACTCTTGCCGGCTCCGGAGGCGGTCCAGCAAAAGCCATAGCATCACCAGAGGGCATATCCAGAGCCAATTCCAGCGGAGCGTCGGATGCTGAGATAGGCCCGGCGAAGCTACGTGCGCGGCCCTCTGCGTTCTTCACTGCCGCTGCCGGATCTTTGCGTACTGAGTTGAGGCGCGAGACGATGTCCGTCCATTGGAACGCTTTGCTACTGTCTGTCGGATCGGGAATTGCGAGCTTGCGCTGACGCCCGCTGACACTCAGAGTGGTTGTGGGCCCGGTGGATGCTGCGGTCATGGCGCTGACGTCGCCGTAATGTGCTTTTCCGCCCACCACGACAAGCATTACTTCACGTTCTGTAGCGTTCACCACCTGCGACCAGATGTCTCCGTTTCCGCGCGGCTTCAGGACCGTGACGTCGCCGCAGCTGCCTTGTACGAGCCGCCCAATTTGTCGGGACCAGCAGCGAGCTAGTACATCACCGGGGTTGGAGGTCACCATGGCCACCAAATCCTGGTCGCTGAGGCCGAAGTTCTGTTTCTGACTGACGAGCTTGGCGACCTTGATCTCTCCGAGCACATGCTTGGTTCCAGATGGTCCCCAATCGGATCCAAGACAAATTGACACTCCCCTTTTCCGGGCTGCGGGGATATTCGTCGTCGTTCCGTACAGCCATAGGTTTGAGAATGGCGACCACACTACTGCTCCTGCATCGGCTACCGGCCATCGTTGCCAATCAGAATCCGCAACGGCATTGCAGTGGATGGCGACTAGTTTCTTTTCAAGGCAACCGGCGTTCGCCACGTCAGTGAACTCGCGAGCCACGACGGAACCAGGTTGCCCCTCGGAGCAATGGTAGATAAATCCAGCGCCACGGCTCATCAATTGGGCTGTGTGGGCGAGTTGTAGAGGCGTCTCCGTTATGACCGAGGTGTAGACGAGATTTCGATTCGTTGTACCCGCTTCCTCATCGTCGATATCGCGCAACACCATTTGGGGTGGCCGGTTGAAAGCCGGCCATCCCTGAATAGCGGTTGTGCCACCTACGAGGGCTCTCGTCTGCACGTAGGCGAGCATCGCGTCGGGATCCGCTTTGGCCAGGATCCACGCCGGCCAACTGATGCTTGGCTTATAGCTGGGTTTGTTTGGCCAGTCATTGTGGTGAAGAAAAGGTTTTTTCTGGGTTGGCTCTACCCAAAGCGGCAACGCGTTGTAGCCAAGATGATTGTGCAGGTCGATGAGCCCGGGAATGACAAAGGCATCGCCCGTATCGACTATCGGGGCGCTTGCAAATCCAGCGGGGGCGGCCCCGGTTCCGGGGACGACAGCTTCCACGAAGCCATCATCTCCCATGTAGATTCGACCTGAGAATACAGCCGAAGGATCTGTGCTGCTCATGGGAACAATACGGCCGGCGATTACAAGCGCCATCGGTGCCTCCGGTTTATTCGCTATCCGAGAGTTGCAGGTATACGAAATGAAAATCGAGGGCCCGGTTGAACAGTTTACACGTTAGCGCCCGAAGCCGGTGCGAAACGGGTAGTTGTAGTGTGCAGATTCGGCGCGGTATAAGCGGTATAATTAGACGCGAAGCGGGAGTAGCTCAATGGTAGAGTAGCGGCTTCCCAAGCCGTTGGTTGCGGGTTCGATCCCCGTCTCCCGCTCCAGATGTTTTCTTCCCTTCACCTCTGTATCATCCTGCTCAGTGTGTTCTCGCCTGCGACTGGTTGCCATTGTCGCCAGCGTCACGGACCATCAAAGTAGCCACGGTGTCCTGGTGCTGCACCTTCCATCCAGGCAAATGCCGAAGCAGATAAACGAGTTCAGAGTCTGAATTGAGGAGTACACAACCGACACGGTAGCGGTCGAGGATGGCGAGCGAGTCATTCAGACCGGTAGCCTTCAAATAGTCGAGAAGCACGCCGTGGTGCTCGAAGATGTCCGTCCGGCTATCGAGGAAAACCGGAATTTCACGTGCGTTCCAGATAAGGTAGCCTCCCCATTCATAACGGTTGAGCACGTGTTGATTTGCGCAGTGGCTATTCAGATCGGGCAGCGCGGCCGTTGGAAAATACCGTGACTCGGCTGTATGCAGATCGGTCGAAGGCGGGATATGGTATATCCCGAACAGGTAAAACGCACTCATAATGGCAACGTCAAGCCAACGTTTGTCTTTCTTTGGATCGTAAGGGGAGAAGACGTGGCTGGCTAGTTCGATTGACAGCATGGGGCAGACGATGATCCCGGCGAGGAACAGAAAGCGTTTGTGGGTGAGTGCCGCATAGAAGGCGAGTAGGGCAAAGAGCACGTCGGAGAGCAGCCACGAGCGGCGCTGCGCCAGAGTGAACAACATGATTCCGACAGCGATCAGAAAAACGACTGTACCGTAGTAGCTCTGAAAATCGACGCTGTGCCATTCGTCGACCACAGCCACGTTGAGTTGCTGACGGAAGATCAAATCAAACGGATACAGCACAAGCCGCCAGCCATAAGGATTAAGGAAAAGCGCGGCTATAGAAGCAGTCCCGACTGTAATCAACCTTCGCCATTGATGCGGGGTCCATCGCTGGGATTCGATGCTCCCCCATGAACCCTCCACCACGCCCGATGCGACGTAGAGCACGAAGAAACCATAGCCAATGAGCCAGGTACCGTGAAGATTGACCCATAGGGCGAAGATCGGCACGAGGAGCCACAGGCGATCCCGGCCACGGCGGAAAGCTTCGAGGATTAGCATCTCGGCAAGAAAGCAGAGCCAGCCGAAGAGAATCGTGCGCGGTCCGATATTGATGGCCGCGAGCAGAACGGCAATCCATGTAGCCAGCCACGATGCGGCAATTTGGCCAGAGCGTCGATAGCAAAGAAGAAGCACTCCAGCGATGATCAGATCGACTGCAAAGATCATCACCAGGAAGACGCCGCGCTCGGCCAAGGCGCGGAACGCGAGATAGTAGGGGATTTCGGCAAGCCATTCGGGATTGATCCATGGCTGACCGAAAGTGGTGAAGGAATAGATATCCTGGCGGATAAAGTGATGGGTGGTGAGTAGAACCTGGGCGTTGCGCAGGTGCCACCAAAGATCGGGATCGCGCATCACCGGTCCGCCCTGTTGTACGTCGAGCGAGGCAAAAAATGGCGATACGAAAAGAATGCTGACAAGCATCGCCGGAAAGCTTACAAGTCGCCGCCAAAGGCTGGACCGCATGCAGGGTTACCTCGCCGGGCTACGTGCCAAGTGAATTAGCGGCTTGCGGTATTCGTCTTCTGGGCCAGTTTGGAATGGTCCTCGAGGCTCTGCGCCTCAGGCAGGAAGGTGATGGCCTTGGCGATCTGCGGATCCCATTGGGCGCGGACCTTGAGGCCTTCGAGCTGTCCGAACTGCGAGGTAAAGAGCTCGCTCTTGATACTTTGCTTGATCCAGTCGTTGACGCCGGCGATGTCCTGGTCGGTGTAGTCGATCTGGTTGGTCTTGAGGAAATCCTTGAACTGCTGCATCACCGTATCGTCGACTTCAAAGTCCTTGGCGACGGTGTGCGTCGCGAGATAGTGCTTGCTGAAGTTGAAGAAGGCGTAGTGGATGAGGAGGTTGTCCTGAAAGTGATTGGGCTTCAGGTTGTCGATCTTCTCGTCGGGAGTGATGCCTCCGCCGCCGTAGACGGTTCGACCGGAGTCGGTGAGCTTGACCTCGAGGTTGCTCTTATCCTTGGTTTTGTTTTCGTTGTCGCGAACGTAGTAGTAGTCGTAGAGCGAGACGTGGTCGTAGTTGCGCTGGATGAGGCGACCGGAGGGCGTGTAGTAGTGGTAGGTGGTGAGAGCGAGGCCCGTGTTCTCGGTGATGGTGAAGACAGTCTGGACGAGGCCCTTGCCGAAGGTGGTTTCGCCAACGATCAAGGCGCGATCGTGATCTTGCAGTGCGCCGGAGACGATTTCAGCGGCTGAGGCCGTATTGCGATTGACGAGAACGACGATGGGGAACTTGGGACCTTCTTCGCCGCGGGTGGCGCGGTAGATTTGGTCGGGGAAGGCGCGGCCACGTTGTGAGACGACGATCTGGCCCTTCTGGAGGAACTTGTCTGAGGTATTGACGGCCTCGTTGAGGAGGCCTCCGGGATTGCCGCGGAGGTCGAGAACCAGGCCGTGGATGTCGCCGAAGTTGTCGAGCGCATCCCCCACTTCGCGGCTGGTGGTTTCGATAAAGCTCGAGACGTGGATGTAGCCGACCCCGGGGCGAATGAGGAAAGCGAGATCGACCGAGGGTCGGGGAATTTCGTCGCGGACGAGGTCAAATACCATCGGACGGGCAGCGCCTTCGCGACTAATGGTGACTGAGACGTGGGTTCCGCGCGCGCCTTTTAGTAAGGAAGCGACGCCGGTAGTATCCATGCCTTCGGTTGATTTGCCATCCACTGTGAGAATTTCGTCACCGGGGCGGATGCCAGCCTTATACGAGGGTGTTCCTTCGAAGGGGTAGAGGACGACAATTTTGGTTTTGCCGCTGCCGTTGCCAACGGGCTGAGGCTGGATGGTCATTCCGACGCCGTAGTACTTGCCGTGCTGATCCTCGCGCATCTGAGCGTAGGCCTTCGGGTCGTAAAAGTTGGAATGTGGGTCGAGGACATGGAGCATGCCCGGGATGGCCCCGTCGTAGATGGCCTTGTCGGTCTTATCGGTGTTCATCGGCTCGGCGTAGTTCTGCTCGACCAGCGAATAGACATTGGTGAAGGAGTGCAGCGAGTCGCGCAGCGCGGATTCATCGCTGGCAGATTGGGCGGCAACCTTCTGGTTGATGACCGAGCCCAGGATGGCGCAGGTGGCGAGAAATAGGCTGGCGGAGAAGAGAGCGCGGCGGGTGCGGGGGGCCATAGGCTTAGGTGACCTCAAAAAGGGTGGATCGTCGCGCAATCGTGCGCAGGGACACACATCCCCTATTGGACGAAGTATAGCATTCTGGGGTGAGCCGAGGCTTGTTCCAAGAGGGAATTCGCTTGTTCGGTCGAGGGCAGTTAGAATTGGGTACGGATACCGTCCAATGCCAGGGTGAGTCCAATTACCAGGGCGGAAGTCCCGGGCGATCGATGTTGAATCGCGAATGTTGATGCGGATGTTTTTACCAAGAATACGAGTGACGATGACCTTGAGAATTTCGCAGTTTGCGGTGGTATGCGGGCTGGGCCTGCTGGCACTGCCGGGAGTGGTACCAGCACAGGCGCCGAGGTACCAGAGCCCGTTGAGCGCGCCAAACGCGCCCCAGCCGCAAGTTACGCTGCCTGTCACACCAGCAATTACGCCGAACGGAACCGTGGTAGAGGATGTGGTCGTCCATGTGAACGACCTGATCATCAGCCGTAGTGACGTGGAGCGGGCTGTGCAGGCGCTTGCGCAGGAGAATCAGCAAACGGGAGCCACTCCTGCTGAGGCTGCGGAGAGGCAGAAGAATCTGCTGCGCGACATGATCGATAAGCAACTTCTCCTGTCGCGAGGCAAGGAACTTGGGATCAACGCCGACGCCGAGGTGATTCGACGACTGGACGAGATTCGCAAACAAAACAAAATGGACACGATGGAGGACCTGGAGAAGGCGGCGCGGCAGCAAGGCGTGTCCTTTGAGGACTTCAAGGCGGGCATCCGCGACAACGTTATCACCCAAATGGTCGTTCGAGATGAAGTAGGCCGCCGGCTGCAGTTGTCGCCTAGCCAGGAACAGGCCTACTACGAGGCTCACAAGCAAGAATTCACGCAGCCGGAACAGGTCAAGTTGAGCGAGATCCTGATTCCGACAGCTGCTGATGCCAACGATGCGGCCATTGCACAAGCGCAAGCCAAGGCGGATGGCATCGAAGCGAGGTTGAAAGCGGGGGAAAACTTCGAAGATTTGGCGAAAGCCAATTCCGGAGGCCCGACAGCGGCGCAGGGCGGCGATCTTGGAATGTACAAGCGCGGAGCACTGGCGAAGGTTCTCGAGGATCAGACATTCAATCTGAAGCCGGGGGAGTGGACCGCGCCGATCCGGACTCGTCAAGGCTTTGTGATTCTGAAGGTGACCGACCATGTGGCCGCTGGGGTGGCTCCACTGAAGGAGGTGGAGCAGCAGGTTCAGGAGGGAATGTACGCGGAGGCAATGCAGCCAAAACTCCGGGAATATCTGACGAAGTTGCGTGAAGACGCGTACATCGATATCCGGGCGGGGTATGTAGATTCCGGAGCAAGTCCGAAGGAGACCAAGCCGGTCTTCACGGCGTATGCTCCTCCGGTAGCAAAGAAGAAGCCGGCGCAAGAGAAGAAGCGATTCGACCGTGGTACAAAGTATTCGACGGCAAGCAAGTCTTCGCCGGCTGCAGTGGCTCCGTCAGTTGCAGTGGCGACGACTCCCGCAACGACCACACCGACGACTACGACGACGGCTTCTGCCAAACCTCAGAAGGTCAAGCGTGAGAAGGTTCGATTTGGTCAGGCTCCGCGAAACTCTCTGCCGGCAGGTCCTCAGGAGACGGCTTCGGGCAGCGACGTTGGAGAAGGTGCGACATCAGCCGCGGTAACACCGGGGGGAACGATGGCATCTAATGCTGCTCCGGGTACGGCGATCGCGCCGTTGGAGGGTAGTACGCAAACCACCTCCAGCTCGAATACCGATCCAAATCCGTTGGAGGCGCATCCAGCGGTAGAGGGGAAGACTCGCTATAGCGCGCGCGCGAAGACGATGGCGGCCACGAAAAAGGCTGAGAAGGTAAAGAAAACAAACGAGAAGATGGCTGCTACGCCGGTTTCAGCAACTGTTGAAGAGAAAGCCGCCGAGCAGACTCAGGCGGCACCGCTGGGCCTGAACGGCGACACGTCCAAGAAAAAGAAGAAAGAACCGAAGGATAAGAACGCTCCCAAGGAACGGTTACAAAACAAGGCGCCCACACCGCCTCCTCCGCCGCCAGACGAGACGCCCTCAAAGGCGCCCAATCGGGCCACTCCGCTGGAAGGAACTATCCCTCCTGCACCTAAAACTCCGGAAACGACTGTACCTCCGGCAACAGCACCTGGGGAGCCGCCAACGACGCCTCCTCAACAGACGCCTCCTCAACAGTAGGTTGAAAATCGTTTGTGCTCCAAGTCAAATGCCGGGGCAACTCCGTAAGCGTGATGACAATGATTAGAAGGGGTTCGGTGATGATTTCCGAAACCCATTTGCTAATTGTGTGTTTTTTGCGATTCGGATCAGCCCACGGATTCGCTTTAACAGGAAGCCCGCAAAGCTGTACTAAATAGGAAATCCCTGATAGCCTCTGTTGCCATGGAACTCCAGATCAGTATGATTCCGTCGCCAGAGGATCCTCCGTGGAGGAGCGATGACTACCAATCGGAGCTTCGCAACCTTGGGCTGGCTCTAAAAGCAGATGGCTTGGAGATTCACGAGGTTGGTTCCCATCCCGTCCGCTCGGGAGGCGCGCCGCCAATCTCGGGAGAGTGGAAGGTCGAGTTGGGAGCTGCGCTCGAACCAATCCTGAAAGCGCCGGTTGGCTCCTGGCTGCAGGGACGGCGGGGCCGTACCGCTCGGTTGAGAATTGGAGAGATCGAAGCGGATGTACGAACTGTCGAAGAGCTTGCGAGGGTAATCAAGATTGCCAAGTGCTATCAGGAAGTCACGGAGAATGAGTCATAATACTCCCCTTGGCTCGTTGTCCTTCCATTAAAAACTGACGGCAGAGATTGCTTGTTGCAGCCATACCAACAAGATATTCGGGGCACAGCCGAGAAGCACCACTCCAAACGCAATCAGGCATATGGCCAGCTGGCTAACAAGCGGCGTTCGTATTGGACCAGCGCCGGTGGGCAGATCGGCAATATATATTCGCTTGAGAACTTGCAGGTAATAGTAGAGCGACACGGCGCTCATAGCGATAGCCAGAATCACCAGCCACAGCAGGCCAAGCGTTCTCGGTTCGGGAGTCAGCGTCGACGCAAATAGATAGAATTTGCCGAAGAATCCAGCTAGTGGTGGAATGCCCGCGAGGGAGAGCAGAAATATCAACATGCAGAAGGACAAGACCGGAGCACGCCGGCTGAGTCCTGAGAAATCGGAGAGTCTATCGCTACCAATTTGGGCTTCTACAACTGCCACAACACCAAAGGCCCCAATGGTCGTCAACGCATACGTCAGGGCATAGTACAGCAGCGCATCGAAGCTCTGTTGGGTGTGAGACACAAGTGGAAGCAGCATGTAACCCACGTGCGCAATCGCCGAGTAGGCAAGCAATCGACGTACGCTGGATTGCACGATGGCCACGAGGTTTCCCAGCATTATCGAGAGTGCTGCGACGAATGCAATTATCGGGACCCAGCCTGGTACATAACTTCCCCAGGAGCCGTTGCCTTCCGCTCCGGCAAAACCAATCACCATTACTTGATAGAAGATGACAAGGCCCGCGACTTTTGCGCTGGAGGCAATCAGCGCTGCGCTGGTTGTCGGGGCGCCTTCATAAACATCCGGCGCCCAGAAGTGAAAGGGAACCGCTGCAACTTTGAATCCGAATCCGATGACGGTCATTACCATTGCGACGGCGAGAAGTGGGTCCAGGGACGGACCCTTGATAGCTTCGGCGATTCGCGCGAGATTGATTGCCCCGGACAGACCATAGATAAGACTGAGCCCAAAAAGCGTGAAGGCCGCCGACGTTCCGCCGAAGAAAAAATACTTCAATGCCGCTTCGGCCGATTTCGCGCTGCGCTTATTGAAGGCCGCAAGAACATAGAGCGACAGGCTCAGCAACTCCAGCGAAATGAAGATCAGAAGAATATTTTCCGAACTCACGAGAAACATCATGCTGGTCGCTGCAAACAGGATGAGGGCCAGATATTCGCCGACATCCGTGGTGAAGGTCGATTCTATCGACATCAAAATCACAAGAATCGTGAAGACAAGTAATGCGATTTGAATCAGCTGGGTTTGCGGACCGATCACCAGTGTTCCGTCGAAGACGTTCACTTGTCGTGGCGTAATCAGCATCCAAAAGATTGCGCCACAACAGCCAGAGGACGAAATTGCGGCGCCGACAGCGAACCGGGTGCGCGTCCCAGCGCCCCGCATAAACAGTAGGTCCGCCGTCAACACAGCCAACGCAGTGATGACGACGATCACTTCAGGTGCGACCAGTTGGAGCAACGCCGAATATCCCGTCACGATCATTGCCAGCTACCTTTCCGCAGGCCGTCGAACAGCGGCGAACTGAAAGCTGGAATGATTCGGTCCAAGATCAACTGTGGATAAAGTCCGATGATGAGACTAACGCCTATCAAAATTGCGGCACCAATCCGTTCGGGAATTGAAATTGGTGGCAGCGCATGATGTGGGTCGTCGGATACCCTTTCGGGCCCGCCGAAGAACGCCTTCTGCATTGCGCGCCAGGTATAGGCGACGCCAATCACAACTCCAAATCCAGCTCCGATCGCATATATCGGAAAGGCGCGCCAGGCGCCAATAAGTACCTGCAATTCCGCGACAAACCCACTGAAGCCAGGTAAGCCGATGGATGCCATGCTGGCGATGACGAACGTGACTGCTGCGAACGGAATGAACTTGTAAAGACTCATGTTTTCCAGCGCGTTTAGATCGCGGGTGTGCGTTCTGTCGTAAACCATCCGCCCTACGACGGCAAACAGCAGGCCGGCCAGAATCCCGTGCGAAAACATCTGCAGTACAGCACCATTAATCCCGATCTGACTCAACGTCATGAGGCCCAACAGCACAAAGCCCATATGGCTTACGCTCGAATAGCCCACGACAAACTTGAAATCTTTCTGCACGAGCGCAACCATTGCGCCATAGACGATACCGATCAGTGCGAGCAGGGAGAATACTTCGCGCCATGAGCCAAAGCCGAGTACATGCATCCCCCACGGATCCAGTCCGTGTGGAAACAGCGTCATAGCTACTCGCAAACAGCCGTACGCCCCCAACTTCATCACCACGCCGGCCAGCAGCATTGAGGCGGCAGTTGGGGCGGCGACATGACCTGTAGGGGCCCATGTATGAAATGGCCACAACCCGGCCAAAATCCCAAAGCCAACAAACACCAGTGGGAATGCCCACATTTGAAAGTGTGGAGGGAAAGGGAACTGCGCCAGGTCGCCGAGGCTCATCGTCTTCGCGCCCGCGACCACGTATGCAGCTATCAATCCGATGAGCACCATCGCGCTGCCGACGAACGAGTAAAGCGCAAGCTTCATCGCGGCATACTCGCGCCGCGTCGACCCCCATATAGCGATAAGAAAGTACTTTGGGATGATCGCGATTTCGTAGAAGACGAAGAGCAGAAACAGGTCGAAGCTCAGGAACACTCCGTAGACGCCGCCGATAAGTGCCAGATAGAACGCGAAAAACTCCTTCGCGCGGTGCTCGATGTTCCAAGAGAAGAGAATACCGGCAACCGCCACGATACCAGTCAGCAGGAGCAGCGTCAGGCTGATACCGTCGGCGGCGAGATGATATTCAATGCCAAGTGACGGGACCCACGGGATGCGAACAACCGTCACCAGTGTGCCGCTCTTTTGCCGGAGGAATCCCGCTAGCGTCACTGCCAGTCCTGTCATCGCCGTTAGTATCGCGATGATTCGCGCTGCTCGCACGCTCACCTTCGGCAGCATGACTACCAGTACCCCGAGAAACGAAATGTAAATAGTCCAGGCGAGCATAATCAAAAGGCCAAAACAGAGGTGATGAGCGAGCTCGGGTGGTGCGCCAACTCTGCGGTTTTCAATCCGGCTATCTCCTTTCTCATCTGTGGCTAGTACCTCACTTGTTGCGCTATCCTCATGGCAGTACTGTTGATGACGCCGAGTATCAATTGCGGATAGATTCCCAGCGCGAACATGATCGCGATTGGTGGCAGCAGCGCAAGTTGCTCGCTAATTGTCAGATCAGGCAGGCGTGACCACCTCGGATTGAGTGGCCCGTAGAAGACTCGCTGAAGAATTGTGAGGATGAAGATTGCTGTCGTAAGCAAGCCTATGACCGCAAGCGCGGTCGCCCAGGTTGCCAGCGGAAATGCACCACGGAAGATCAGGAATTCACTGATGAAGCCGTTCAATCCCGGAAGACCCAGCGATGAAAACAAGGCGATGCCCATCAGTCCGCAGAACACCGGAGCAACCTTGCGAAGCCCGCCGAAATCGTTGAGTCCGCGCAAACCTCCGCTGCGTTTTTCCAACAAGGCTACAAACCAAAACAACGTCGCGGCGGTCAAACCGTGATTGAACATTTGCAGAATTACGCCGTTGAGTGCGGCCACCTTGGCGGTTGCGAATGAGGCATCATCGCCGGTGAATCCTACAACCGAAAAAATTCCAAGCATGCAGTATCCGAGATGGTTGATCGACGAATATGCCAGGATACGTTTCAAGTCATTTTGTGCGAGGGCAGCGTAGGCTGAGAGAATAATCGTGGCTACGGCGAGCCATAAGAGTGGTGTGCGTATGGTTCGCATTTCCGCAAAAAAAATGGGAAGCAGTATTCGCAGGAAGCCATAGACGCCCATCTTCGACATGGCTCCAGTAAGCAACATGGTTGTTCCGGTTGGCGCTTCGGCATACGCCTCGGGCAGCCATGTGTGAAATGGAATTAACGGCACCTTCACGGCAAAACCAAGAAACGCTCCAGAGAAAATAATCAGAACAATCCGTTGAGGCGTTACGTTGTGCCAGGCTATTTTGTCAGCCAGCGCGGGGAGAAGTTGTCCATTGCGCGCCAACTCAGACAGATCGACGAAATCGAACTTTCCGGTGCATTGAAAGATCGCGAGAAATGCCAGCAGCAGCGCGACACTTCCGATCATCGCGTAGACGAAGAACTGGGTTGCCGCCGGCGTACGCTGTGTACCGCCCCACAATCGAATCAAGAAAAATGCTGGAATGAGACTCAGTTCCCAGAAGATGAACCAGTGAAAGAAATTCAATGCAGTGAATGTTCCGAACAACCCAGCCTGAAGAAAAAGTATGAGTGAGAAATAGAGTGCCGTGTTGTGTTGTGTTTGCCACGACGCTGCGATCGACATGGGCACGACAATTGCCGAGAGCAGTAGCATTAGAAGTCCAAGTCCATCAGCAGCTACGTGATACTGCACCCCAATTGCCGGTATCCATGAATGCAGTTCCTCAAATTGAAACTCACCCGACGTTGGGCTAAATCGGTGCCACAAGATCAGTGTCACGGCGAGTGCGATGAAGCTTGAAATCAACGCCAGATTGCGGGCGAGCTTTTTGTTGTGCGTACCAATGACAAGGACACAAAATGCGCCGATTAGCGGCACCGCGGTCAATATTGTGATCGACGGAAATCCGTTCATCCGCGCTTACCCCAGATCAAAAATAAGACGAGGGCTGCGAAAGCAATCCCAACGACGCGGAGATAACTCTGCGTGCGGCCGTCTTGCAGGCGCGAGAGAATTTTGCCGCCTCGGGAAACACTTTCGCACCCTTGATCAAAGCCTGGGTTCACAACGAATACATCCAACGAGCGGTCCAACACCGAAAGCCCTAACACCACGCAGGTCAGAAGCTTTACTGCACCACCCCAGATCCATCGGTCAAGCCAGTCGCACGCGCGCGAACACCACGTATTGAAACGGATGACAGTAGCTTCGTAGAGTTTGTCGACAAAGAAGCCGTTCCGTAGCACATGGAAGAGCCGCGGTTCGAGGCGTTCCAGAGCGTCTGAGGAATCAGCGCTTTCGATAGGCTTGCTGCCATAGACCCACCAGCCGAGGCCGAGGCCGAGGAAGACGATGATCGTCGACGAAAGCATGATCGGAAGGATGCCGTTCTCGGTGAATCCTCTAAAATCCAATCTCGCTTGCTCATTATTGAGAAATGAAGCGAACCATGGCCACGCCGGTGTACCAATCAATCCAAGCAACATGGAGAAGGCTGCAAGAATGACCAATGGAATCGTCAGGATCGCAGGGCTTTCATGCGGATCGGTCGTGATCGCAGCTTTGGCGAAGTGAGATGCGTGCACGATCATCTCAGCTTCGCGCGATTTGCCAAAGAAAACGTAGTACACCTGCCGGGTCATGTAGAAGGCTGTTAGGAAGGCGCCAATCGCGCCAAGATAGTAGGGGACACGCGAAATACTCCATGTTGATGCTGCGTGCAGGATGGCGTCCTTGCTCCAAAAGCCGGAAAAGAAGAGCGGAAAACCACACAAGGCCAGCATGCCCACGGCATAGGTGGCAAACGTTATTGGCATGAGTCTTCGCAGCCCACCCATACGACGAATGTTCTGCTCTTCATGGCAACCATGAATGACCGATCCCGCGCCCATAAACAGGAGGGATTTGAAAAACGCGTGTGTTATCAGGTGGAACATCCCCACGGCCACGCCGCCAGTGCCCAAACCCACCATCATGTAACCGAGCTGCGAGACAGTGGAGTAAGCGAGGATGCGCTTGATGTCATCTTGCGCAACAGCAATGGTCGCAGCGAAGACAGCAGTGATGGCACCAACCCAGGTGACAACTGTCAGCGCTGCGGTAGGCGCAAGCGATATATCGATTCCGCCATGAGCGCTCATCAGGGGAAAGATTCGCGCAACGAGAAATACACCAGCCGCAACCATGGTCGCCGCATGAATAAGCGCGCTCACGGGCGTGGGACCTTCCATAGCATCAGGCAACCAGACGTGCAGCGGGACCTGGCCCGATTTCCCAACCGCACCGCAGAAGATCAGTAAGCCTATGCCGGTAGACGCCGCCAGACCGATGCTTGTAGTGTGCGCGACGAGTCCCGTGAGCACAGAATGCTCCAGACAGCCAGTACCACCATCGTAGAAGAGCAGGGTGCCGGCTTCCGAATACAGCCAAACCATGCCGAGCAAGAATGCCAGATCGCCGATCCGCGTAGTAATGAATGCCTTCTTCGCGGCTGATGCCGCGCTCTGTTTGTGATACCAGAAGCCGATAAGCAAATAGGATGTGAGGCCGACGATCTCCCAACAAATAAAGAGCAACAATAGACTGTTTGCGATGACAACGCCCAGCATCGCACCTGCAAAAAGCGAGAGGAAACAGAAGAAGCGCGTGAAGTTTTCATCATGGGCCATATAGCCGACGCTGTAGATGAAGATCAACAGGCCGACGAATGTGACCATCACCAGCATTACTGTCGTGAGCGGATCGAGCATCCAGCCCAGTTTGAGCCAGTCATTACCGATCTGAAACCATGAAAAATTGAAGACTTGTCTAGCTTCAGCCAGTTTGTCGCTGAACTGAAGCGCCTGCGTAAACGCGACCAGGGAGAGCAGGAATGACAAGAACATGGAACCAATGGCAACGGAGGCCGCGAATCTGCGGTGTCGTTGTTTGGCAAACGCGCTCAGACCCGCCGCCAGAACCGGCATCGAGGGAATCAGCCAGAGGTGTCGGACAATCCAGGTCATGTTGTCTCAATCAATGGGGCGATGGAGTTACATCGCCGGGAGCGTGATCCAACTTGAGCGAGGGGGCGTAAGCGATTCATCATCTGTGGTGGACAGACGTGGGCAGCTTTATTTTTTCCAACATCGAATGTGAATTCCGCGACGTTATAGAAGCGGTTGAGATGGCCTTGTCGGACTCGTTCCTGCATTCGCGGTTTATCCCCTCATTGAGTCGATCTGATCCAGATTAGTGGTTTTGTAGTGCCTGTAAATGGAGATGATGAGGGCGAGACCAACCGCGGCTTCGGCGGCTGCGACTCCGATTGCGAAGATCGCAAACATAATCCCAGACAACGCTTCAGGATTCGGACCATAGCGCCAGAACGCGATGAAATTCAGATTTGCCGCGTTGAGCATAAGTTCGATTCCAACGAGGACGAGAATGGCGTTACGACGAGTTAGCGCACCAGCCAGACCGATCGAGAAGAGAAGCGCGGAGATAAGGAGGTAATTCGACAGTGGGGTCATTTCATCCCCCGCTTTTCTTGCATGGCGATCGTAACGGCGCCGATCAGCGCGACCGTCAGGAGCAGGCCAATAACTTCCAAAGGCAATGCGAATCTTGACATGAGAGCATTGCCGATCTGTTTTACGCTTATTTCGGGCTGTGACGGTATTGCATGTCGAGTCGCCCCGCTGAAACGAATCGCCAAAGCGAGGACTCCAAAGACAGCGAGTGAGACGGCACTGCTTATGGCCCAGGAGCGCGAAACAATCGACTGAGAAGGTGATTCCGCGCCGCGGGTAAGCAGAATGGCGAAAACAATTAAAATCGCCACTGCTCCGATGTAAACGAGTACCTGTGCGAAGCCGATGAATTGCGCGTCGAGTTGAAGATAGAGCCCTGCAAGACCAACGAAGGCCAACATCAACGCCAAGACGCAATGCACAAGATTGCGCAGGGTCAGCGCTGCTGTTGCTCCGGCGATAGTCAGCACAGCGAGGATGAAAAATGGCAGGGTCACTTCTCCGGATACATCTTCGTCAATTGGTTCAATTGTTCCGTCGTTGCGTTACATGGCATTGTATTCGCAAAGTGCGCACGTCCAACGGGAAATCCATTCCCCTTCAATAAGTAGTAAAGATCACGCAATGACACCTACTACCTCAGTCGGCAAATCGATAGATTCGCTTCTCCACTTTTCCTGACTGCATCAGCCCGCGGCCGAGCAGGATGTAAGGAACGACAACCAGAATTGCACACACGAGCCATCGCAGCAGTCCAGGCGGCAGGAAGCGCCAGATCCCCACATTGACAAGGTTCAGGAGTGCCATCGGCAGCATGAATTTCCAGGCAAAGTTCATAAGCTGGTCCATGCGCAAGCGAGGAAGAGTGCTACGAACCCATATGAACATGGCAATCAGCGCAAAGAGTTTCCCAAAAAACCAGAGATAGGACGGGATCCAGTTCAGAAAGGAAAGTGGGGCAAGCCATCCCCCAAGGAACAACGTGATCGCTAATCCGCTGATCGCAAACATGCCGATATATTCGCCGAGAAAGAACAAAGCGAACTTGAACCCCGAATATTCGATATAGTAGCCAGCGATAATTTCGGATTCACCCTCGGGCAGGTCGAACGGTGAGCGGTTGGATTCAGCTGTCGCCGCAATCATAAAGAGCACAAATCCAGCGAATCCCCATGGAGTGAAGACAAACCAATGCGGCCAGATTCCTGTATAGCCGGCTTGTCTATCAACGATGGCGGTGGTTGAAAGGGAGCCGACCGTCATAATGACTGCAATCGCCGAAAGAATCAGCGGAACCTCATAGCTGATCATTTGCGCAATCGCGCGCATTGCGCCAAGCAATGAGTATTTGTTTCGACTCGACCAGCCAGCCATAAAGATCGACAGTTCAACCATGGAGCCGACGGCAAAGAAGTACAACACGCCAGCGTCCAGATCGATGGCGACCATGTTGCGACCCACTGGTAGAACCGCGTAGCCGAGAAATGCCGCCACGACGAGAATCAATGGAGCCAGAAGATGCACGGCCTTGTCCGCGGCGTGGGGAACGATGTCTTCCTTGGTCAGCGACTTCAAGCCGTCTGCGAGTGGCTGAAGCAAGCCATACGGTCCTACACGATTTGGCCCATATCGGTTCTGGAATCGGCCCAATCCTTTGCGCTCGAGAATCGTTGTTACCGCAAATAAGGATGCAAACACCACGAGGATCGCAACGACAGACAGCACCGCGGCAACGATCGGTTGGACTCCAACCGGCGAATGAGCCACAAGCCAGTGCTTCAGTATGACGAAGATTTGATCCATCATTTCAGTCATTGGAGATCAGCTCGTCGAGTGGGATCCTGGACTAGATTGCAAGATGGGCGATGCCGAAGATTTTGCATCCGCTGCGGCCTTAGCCTTGGCCTCAGCCTTGACCTTGGCGTCGGTGAGCCGCTCATCCACCTCAGCTGCACCGACGGGATGGATGATGTGGAAATAGTCGTTCGACTTGGCGAGCTGCGCTTTGCGCCACAGAAGGCCGCCAAAACGGTCCTCCGTACTCAGTTCGAATGCAGTGTCCATCTCGATTGCATCGAAAGGGCACACCTCCACGCAGATCTGACAGCTCATACAGACAGAAACGTCAATGTTGAAAACGGCCGGATAAAACTGGGGCTTGCTCAGGTAGTCCGGTTTCTTGTCCTTACTCTTTTCGATAAAAATGCATTTCGGTGGGCATTCTTTTTCGCAGATCTGACAGGCCACACAGCGCAAACCTTCCTGCCAGTCGTCGCCGTCGTAGACGAGGAAAGGAAAATTGCGCGCCGCCTCGGCCTGGGGTAGGCGTTCTTCAGGAAATTGAACGGTGGTCAGCCGGTCTCTGCTGACGTAACTGCCAAAGAAATTCCTGGCCGTCTCCGCCAATCCTTTTACGATACCTTCACCAAGCATGGTCCAAAGCCCTCGCAACAACCAGTCTGACTTGCCTTTACTCAGCCGATCCTTTTTACCGGTCTACCTCGCCCAACACAATATCCACCGTACCAAAGATCACAATCGTGTCGGCCACACTGTAGCCACGGCACATATCTTCCAGCACGGTCAGGTTGATCAAGCTCGGCGGGCGTACGCGGTAGCGATACGGATTAGGCGACCCGTCACTGATCAGGTAAAAGCCGAGCTCGCCCTTCGGTGACTCGATTCGGCCGTACGCCTCCCCGACGGGGGGACGAAATCCTCGAATCTTCGCCTTGGTGTCCATAATCGGGCCGGGCGGAATATCACGCAGCGCCTGATTCAAGATTTTCACTGATTCGCGCATCTCGAGCACGCGGACCATGTAACGGTCGTACACGTCGCCGTGCTCTCCCAGCGGAATCCTGAAGTCGAATCGGTCGTAGATACCGTATTTGTCTACCTTGCGGATGTCGTAGTTCACGCCCGACGCCCGCAACATCGGTCCAGTCACCCCGGCATTGATCGCGAGCTCTTTCTTTAATACGCCGACACCCTGGGCGCGTGCCATGAAGATTTCATTCCCCGTCAGTAGCCGCTCATATTCATCGAGGAAGCGGGGGAACGCTTCGACCACCTTCTTCGTTTGCTCGAGCCAACCGGAGGGCAGTTCTACCCGACAGCCACCAAAGCGCATGTAATTGCACATCATTCGCGAACCGGTAAGTGATTCGAAGAGATCGAGAATCTTTTCCCGCTCGCGAAACGCATACATTAGCGGCGTACCGCTCGCACCCATCTCCTGCGTTAGAAATCCAATAGTAGAAGCGTGATTTTGAAGGCGCGTCAGTTCCGCGGTGATCACGCGGATGTATTCGGCGCGTTCGGGCACCTGCAGGCCGGCAAGCTTTTCGACGGCAAGCGCATAAGCCCAGTTGTTTGTGAGCGAGCACATGTAGTCGAGACGATCGGTGTACGGCATCGAAGAAAGATAGCTTGCTGTTTCGGCAATCTTCTCGTGATTGCGATGCAGGTAACCGAATACCGGCTTGAGTTTTACGACGCGCTCCCCATCCAGCACCACGTCCATGCGAAAGACACCATGGGTGGACGGATGATGAGGTCCAAGCGCGATTTCGAGCAGCTCGCCTTCACTGCCGCGGTCGATGAATTCCGAGGGCATCTCTTCTAGCGGCGCTGTGGTTACCCTTGTCATGCCTTGTGCTGATTCGCCTTTACCAAAACATCGTCGTGCGCCGTGGGTTCGTACTCGTAATCGTCAGGTTCGACATAGTCCTTGCGCATGGGATGATCTTCAAACTCGTCCCACATTAATATGCGGCGCAGATCAGGGTGGCCGTCGAAGATGATTCCGTAAAGGTCGAAGATCTCGCGCTCCTGAAACTCTGCGCTGCGCCAAACCGGCGTAAGCGATGGCAGATGAACACTGTCAGTCCGATTTTCCGTACGCAGCCTGAGGATGACAGGCCCGTGCTTCTTCTCCATCGAATACAGGTGATAAATGGCTTCAAGATATCCCAGAAATTGCCTCTTCTTGACTTCATCGACCTCTTGTTCCACACCATCGACTAGCGTCTTGACCTTGACCTTTTCAGAGGTTTCCCTATCGAGCCAATCCACACCAGAGACATTGGAACAATAGTCAAGGCGAAATTCTTCGCTATCTCGCAAAAACTTCGCGGTCTCCAATGCATGCGCAGGTTCAACGAGCAGCGAATGCTGGCCCGAGGGGCTACCGTTGGGAACGATCTCCAGGCGGCAGCCGGGAACCGCAGCTTCGATCTCCGCCTTAATCTTCTGGAGCATCGTCTTTACCTGCCAGGCATGAATCAACGTTGTTGAGAATGCGCCAAACACCGGGATTGTTCGGCGGTTCCAGATCGTGTGCGCCGTATCGCGGCACGGTGAACTCGCTGGGCGTATCGGGGTCCAGATGCCGCGGTTTGGTCGGGCCCGTCAACGCTTGTTGGTCAATCTTCTTTTGTAATGTCATGAACGCATCGATGAGTGCTTCGGGGCGAGGGGGACAGCCCGGAATATGAACGTCTACCGGAATATAGCGGTCAATACCTTTCAGCACGTTGTAACCCTGTTTGAATGGGCCCCCCGAAATCGCGCATGCGCCCATTGCGATGACATACTTCGGTTCCGCCATCTGGTTATAGAGGCGTATGACCTGGGGAGCCATCTTTTTGGTCACCGTGCCGGATACAATCATCAGGTCCGCTTGTCGCGGCGAAGGCCTGAATACCTCCGCACCGAACCGGGCCAGATCATATCGCGCCATGGTTGTCGCGATCATTTCAATGGCGCAACAAGCCAAGCCAAAGGTCATTGGCCAGACAGAATTCTTCCGGCCCCAGTTATAAAGCTCTTCAAGGGTCGTTGTAACGATGCCCTGCTGGCTCAATTCGATCTTGAGCTTCTGGTCCATTGGCGGCGAATTCCGCTCTTCCCGCCCGAGGTCTGGAGCACCCGATTGCGTCCCGTTCCGGCTAACCATCATACCCAAGTCAATACGCCTTTCTGCCATGCCCACGCCAGCCCCTCGGCTAACAAAAGTAAAAAGACCAACATAGCGATAGACGATCCTATTGTTAAACCGGTAAATGCCACGGCGAACGGAAGCAGGAAGATCACTTCTACATCAAAGATTAGAAAGATGATCGCGTACAGGTAATATTCGGGCCTGAATTGAATCAACGCATCGTCTTTCGATTCCAGCCCGCACTCATATGTTGCGTTCTTGTTTGGCCCGGGTTTGCGCGGAGAGAACTTCTTCGCCCAGAGCCAGGCCAGAGCCAGCGGCGCTGTGGCAAAGGCTGCCGCGGCAATCGCCAGAACGACGATGGGCAGATAGGAGTCGGTTACTGGCTGGTTCATAAATACCTGTGGGAGCAGATCTTTTTAGAGAAACCGACAATTTGAAGGATCGAACGCACTCATTTATTCGCTCCATCCGCGACGAGACCACATTACCAAGCGAACTACGAGGCGTCAAAGCTTGATAGGTCGTGGTCATCGTGGCTATCTGGGTTCCAGTTCGAGTGGCCTCGACGACATTCCCGTGAAAGGCGAGAGCATTTGGCACTAAACTGTATGGTATTGTGTTTTGTTCGTGCAACTCCAGAGTTTTACCCAGGGGGAGTCAACTCATGGCGACAGAAAACGTCGCGCTGGCAGCCGGGGCCGAAGGCGGTACCTTGAGCAAGCCGGACACGCAGCAGCAGTCTCCGCAAGGGGCCATTGTCAACGACTTCAGTATTCAGATCGCGACTGTGAACGGGTCGGGGTCCCAGTCAGCCAACTCAGTCCTACTACGATCAATCTTTCGAATGGGTATTCCGGTCAGCGGGAAGAACCTGTTTCCGTCCAACATCGCCGGTCTGCCGACTTGGTACACCATCCGCGCCAGTAAAGACGGGTATGTTGCTCGCAAGAAAGAAATTGACATCCTGATTGCGATGAATCCCGAAACGTCGAGGGAGGATATGCTCTCCCTGCCCGTTGGTGCGGCGGCAATCTATGAAGAGTCCGCTGACCTGCGGCAGTTTCGTGATGATGTTGCCTGTTACCCGGTGCCGTTCGACAAGCTGACGGCAGCGGTTTGTCCCGAGGCAAAGCTGCGCAAACTCGTCAAAAACATGATTTACGTGGGTGTCGCCGCGCAGCTTTTGAAGATGGATTTGGCGGCTGTGGAAGCCGCCCTGCGTAAGCAGTTTGCCAAGAAAGTGAAGGCAGCGGACCTGAATTGGGCAGCCGTGCAAGCGGGCTATGAGTATGCCTCGGCGAACTTCACCAAGCACGATCCCTTCGTGCTGGAAGCGATGAACGCGACTGCGGGCAGGATCATCATTGATGGAAATGCCGCTGCGGCTTTGGGCTGCATCTTTGCTGGATGCACAGTCGCAATGTGGTATCCGATCACGCCTTCGTCGTCACTGGTGGAGAATTTTATCGATTATGCAAAGCGTTACCGCATCGAAGAGGACGGCAAAGCAACCTTTGCCGTAGTGCAGGCGGAGGATGAACTGGCGGCAATAGGAGCGGTGCTGGGAGCGGGCTGGGCAGGTGCGCGCGCGATGACGGCAACCTCCGGTCCCGGGATTTCGCTGATGGCCGAATTCGCCGGTCTCGGTTATTATGCCGAGTTGCCAGGAGTAATCTTCGACGTGCAGCGCACGGGTCCCTCGACCGGCATGCCCACTCGCAATCAACAGGGCGATTTACTCTCCGTTGCCTTTCTATCGCATGGAGATACAAAGCACGTGATGCTGATTCCGGGCAGTGTCAGTGAATGCTTCGAGATGGCCCAGGCCGCGTTTGACCTGACGGAACAGCTGCAGACGCCAGTCTTTGTCATGTCTGATCTTGACCTTGGCATGAATAACTGGATGTCCGCGCCATTCGCCTATCCCGATAAACCGCTCAACCGCGGCAAGATTTTGAGTGCTGAGGATCTGACGAGGCTCGGCGGATTTGCCCGCTATAAGGATGTAGATAACGATGGTGTGGGGTATCGAACGCTTCCAGGCACCGACCACCCTTTGGCGGCCTACTTCACTCGCGGCTCTGGTCACAATGAGAAGGCGCAATACACCGAGCGACCAGATGACTACTTCAACAATATGGAGCGGCTGTCCAAGAAGTTTGAGACGGCACGTGCGCTGGTTCCCCGTCCTGAGATCGTGCAGACCGGGAAAGCACGGATCGGTTTGATTGCCTTTGGAAGCTCCGATTTTGCGATGCGTGAGAGTCGAGATCAGTTGAACAAGGAGTATGGTCTCGACACAGATTATCTTCGGCTGCGCGCCTATCCGTTTTCGCGCGAGGTGCATGAGTTTGTCGCTTCTCACGATCGCATCTATGTGATCGAGCAAAATCGCGATGCGCAGATGTTGAGTCTGCTCAAACTGGATCTGCAGGCGCAAGAGATCGTGAAGCTGCGCAGCATCCGACATTTCAACGGGCTGCCGATCGATGCGCGCTCCGTTACAGACGACCTCGTCACGCAGGAAGGAATCTAAATGGCAACGACGCCCGCTACATCTGCTTCTGTAGAATCATCGAAGCCGGCAGTTAAAACGAATCGAATTGGACTTCAGGTCCTCGACTACCGCGGCGGCAAGACAACACTTTGTGCCGGTTGCGGCCACAATGCAATCTCTGAGCGCATCGTCGATGCTTTTTACGAGATGGGCATTAAGCCGGAGCGTGTGATGAAGCTCTCCGGCATCGGGTGTTCCTCCAAGAGCCCGGCCTATTTCATGAGCCGTTCGCACTCGTTTAACAGCGTGCACGGGCGCATGCCTTCCGTCGCAACAGGCGCGCAGTTGGCCAACCGCACCATGAAGGCGCTGGGCGTCAGTGGCGACGGCGACACCGCCTCAATCGGCGTGGGGCAGTTCGTGCACCTGATGCGGCGCAACGTCCCAATCATCTATATCATCGAGGATAACGGCGTGTATGGGCTCACAAAGGGCCAGTTCTCTGCGACCGCCGACATTGGCTCCAAATTGAAGACAGGCGTGATTAACGATCTTCCGCCGATTGACACTTGTTCGCTTGCGATTCAACTCGGAGCGACGTTTGTGGGACGGTCGTTCTCGGGGGACAAGAAGCAGTTGCTCGCCATGCTGAAGGCTGCGGTCGCGCATAACGGAACCGTGGTGCTCGATGTGATCTCGCCCTGCGTCACCTTTAACGATCACGAGGGCTCGACCAGGAGCTACAAATACATGCAGGAGCACGAGGAGGCGATCTCCGAGATCGGCTTCGTACCCCATTTCCAGGAGATTGACGTCGAATACGATCCCGGCACGACAATCAACGTGGAGATGCATGACGGGAGTCATCTGCGGCTGCGCAAACTGCATGAGGACTACGATCCAACCGACCGCGTCGCGGCCATTTCAGCGCTCATGAACGCACACGCAAAAGATGAGGTTCTGACGGGCATTTTCTACCTAGATACTAAGAAACCGAGCTTTACCGAGATTTTGAATCTGGTGGACGAACCGCTCGGCACTTTGCCTGACGAACGCGTAAGGCCGAGCCGGGCAGTGCTAGACGAAGTCATGCAGCGACTGATGTAGGTCTGGGTGCCGACCTCAGAGGGCGAATGTTTTACCTGCCACTGTGTTCGGCCTCAGCATCGGGTTCGGGAAAGTCGGTGTCGTTGTCTTTCAGCATTTCGTCTTGATCGCGGTGGCCTAGTTGACCCGACAAGGAGCCATGTTGGGCACGGCGCTTGGTATCGGGGTGAAGAGTGTCATCTTCCACTGCGCCCTTGCTGATGCCCTCGTCCGGACGACTCGTTGCCGGGTTAGTCATAGCAGTTCTCCTGTGCCTAAGATGAAAGGATAGATACTACCACCGCAGCCTGTTGGTTAGCTGGGCTAGAATGAACAGTGATGGCATTCAAGTTTCAAGGCGTCGACTTTATCCAATTTGACAAACTTCTTTCAGATGACGAACTTATCGTCCGCGCCAGCACGCGCGCCTTTGTCGAAGACAACCTCATCCCCATTATCGAGCAGTGCAACCGCGATGGCCGCTTTCCTCGCGAGTTGGTGCGTTCCATGGGCAAACTTGGCTTCTTTGGGGCTACGCTCGAAGGCTACGGCTGCGCTGGTGTGAACAACGTCGAATACGGGTTGCTGATGCAGGAGCTCGAACGCGGGGATTCAGGAATTCGCAGCTTCGTGAGCGTACAGTCGGCGCTTGTCATGTATCCGATCTATACCTTTGGCTCAGATCAACAGAAAGATCTCTGGTTGCCGAAGATGGCTACGGGAGAGAAACTCGGCTGCTTCGGTCTCACGGAACCTGATTTCGGGTCCAACCCGGGTGGCATGCGAACCCGCGCACGTAAAGACGGCGACGAGTATGTTCTCAATGGCGAAAAAATGTGGATCACGTCGGGGAGCATTGCAGACGTTGCCGTGATCTGGGCGAAACTCGAAGAGCCAGGAGTTTCCCCAGACAACTGGCGCATTCGTGGCTTCCTTGTCGAAACTGACCGACCCGGGTTTTCTGCGCACGATGTGCATGGCAAGTGGTCTCTTCGAGCTTCGGTCACGTCTGGCCTTTCCATGCAGGATGTGCGCATTCCGGCGGCAAATCTGTTGCCGAAGTCTGACGGCCTGAAGTCTCCGCTAATGTGTCTCAGCCAGGCCCGGTACGGCATCGGTTGGGGAGCCATCGGAGCGGCCATGGCTTGCTACGACACCGCATTGCAATATGCGAAAGAACGCAAGCAGTTCCGTGATCAACCCATTGCCAGCCATCAACTTGTGCAGGAAAAACTGACCTGGATGATCACCGAAATCACAAAGGCGCAACTGCTGTCGTTACAACTGGGCCGCCTAAAGGATCAGGGAATGGCGGAATTCCAGCACATATCGATGGCTAAGAAAAACAACGTATGGATGGCTCTCGAATGTGCGCGCATGGCCCGCGATATCCTTGGCGCCGCGGGTATTGCCGATGACTACCCCATCATGCGCCATATGATGAATCTTGAGTCGGTCAAGACTTACGAGGGCACTCATGACATCCACACCCTGATCATCGGTCAAAGCATAACCGGTGTTGCGGCCTATTGATTTCGCTTCCAGCAGAAAATACAGGACTTAGACTCCGTCGCTTGGTCATGATGGTCTTGCTGTATTGTCGAGGCGGGGTATTCTGGTTGAGATGAAAGACTTTTTTGTTGAAGATGCGGTGCGGTTTGAAAATGGTACGGTCACAAGCTACTTTGTTTTGTCTTCGATGCAGGTGCGGGAGAAGAAGCAGGGTGGGCAGTATCTGGCTTTGATTGTGAGTGATAGGACGGGCTCGCTTGAGGCGCGGATGTGGGACGATGTGGCGGACCCGATAGAGTTTTGCTCGGAGGGTTGCTACGTCAAGGCGCAGGGGGATATTTCAAAGTACAACGGGAAGTTCCAGATCACTCTGAAAAAGCTGCGGTTAGCGGCGGATTCGGAGATCGATCCGAAGGATTTTCAGCCGGCGACGAAGTTCGATGTGGAGGAGATGTGGGCGGAGCTGCGTGGGTATGTTTCCGCCTTCAAGAATGAGGAATTGCGGCGGCTTGTCTTTTCTTTTCTTGATGATGAGCGGATTGGGCCCGCGTTCAAGAGTGCGCCGGCGGCTAAGCGTCTGCATCATGCGTGGTTAGGTGGGTTGCTGGAGCATGTTTTGACGCTGGTGCGAGTATGTCTGGCGACGGTGCCGTTTTACCCGGAAGTCGATGCGGATCTGTTGGTTACGGGGGCGATTCTGCATGACATCGGGAAGGTGCGGGAGTTGGAGTGGAAGTCGAGCTTTTCCTATACGTTAGAGGGGCAGATGGTGGGGCACATCAACATTGCCCAGGGGATGTTGCGGGAGAAGGTGAAGGAACTGGCGCCCTTTCCGGAGAAGCTTCAGTTGCTGGTGGAGCACATGATTTTGAGCCATCACGGGAAGTATGAGTTCGGTTCTCCGAAGCTGCCGATGACGCCGGAGGCTATTCTTTTGAGTGCTTTGGATGACCTTGAGGCGAAGATGCAGGCGCTGCGGAACGAGTTTGCTGCGGCGGAGGCGATGGGGAAGGAATCTGACGAGGTTACGGAGTGGGTTCGGAGCATGGACCGCCCTCTTTTTAATTCCAAAAAATATTTGAAGGGCGAGTAGCGCCTCATTATTGAGCGGGTTGGCGTTTTCCACAGGGTTTCTGCGGGGTTTTTTTGTGGTCGTAACGTGGTGCCCAAGTGCAAAAACGTGGTTCTTAGCAGGCATGTTTTCGGACTCTAAAATTTTCCTGACTTTCAATATTTATTTATTTCCTCACTTTCGATGTTTATTTTTGGGGCGGAGGCGGAGACGCATGGCTGAGGGCACTCGAAAGAGCGAAACGATAAGTATGGTGCGAAGCAGTTTGCTTGTTCTGCTGGGTGTGCCGGCGTTTTTGCAGGCACAGAGTATGCACTCGATCGACCCGGCGAAGGCTGGTGAGGCGTTTGTTGAGGCGCAGCAGATGTCCGCGAGAGACAATGGGCGGCTTTGGGGCAAGCCGCTGTATGGGCCGATGCTCTTTGTGGTGCCGGCCACGAGAACCGCAGTCGCGAATGAGGCTGATGCGGGTGGAGTGCTGCACCAGGAAGGAAGCGTCTATGTGGGGACGTTGCCCAAAGATGTTGTGGTAGCGAACACGGCTGTGGAGTGGGCGGGGAAGCGCTGGACGATGGTGATGTGGCCGCTGCCACAGAACTCGCAGCCTCGTGACCGCTTGCTGGCGCATGAGCTGTTCCACCGGCTTCAACCTGACCTGGGGATTCCGTATGCGAATCCGGAGAACGCACAGCTTGATACGCTTGAGGGAAGAATGTGGCTGCAACTTGAGTGGCGGGCCCTCGCTGCAAGCGTTGGCGGCGAGTGGTGTGGCACAGACGCAGGCGATTCGTGATGCGCTGGCGTTTGCGGCGCATCGGCATGAGTTGTTTCCGGGCTCGGCGGAGACGGAACGCGCGCTGACTGTGAATGAGGGGCTGGCGGAGTACACCGGAATTGCTGCTTCTGTGCCCGATGCTGCTTCGGGGCGGTGGAGGATTATCACGCGGCTGACGAGTCCGGAGGCGGATACGTTTGTGCGCTCGTTCGCCTATGCTTCAGGGCCTGCGTATGGATTGTTGCTGGATGAACGGCTTCCCGGCTGGCGCTCACGGATTGAATCGACGCCCGATGTTACGGTTCTTCTTGGAGGGACGGTTCCGCCGTCGGCTGCGGCTTCGATTGAACAACGTGCGCTTGCTTATGGCGAGGCTGCGCTGCGCATTACTGAAACGGAGCGTGATGCGCGTGCTCAGGTAGAGAGAGCGCGGTACCGCAAACTTCTTGTGGATGGTCCGACGTTGACACTTCCGGATGTGGGCAAGTTCAACTATACGTTCGATCCGAACGAGGTGGTTACGCTGCCCGGCTTGGGTATGGTCTTTCCGACCACGCACGTTTCGGATGAGTGGGGAACGATAGATGTTCCAGAGGGCGGTGCGTTGCTTGTGACGGACAGGCACAGCGTGCGGGTCGCTGCTCCTGCCAGTGTGGGCGGATCGCATGTGAAAGGGCCGGGGTGGACGCTTGATCTGGCGCCTGGATGGCAGATGGTTCCGACCGAGAAGACGGGCAGTTTTACCTTGAAGAAGCAGTAGAGAAGGGCGGAAAGGCAGAGGACTTTGCATCGTGCGTCTTATTCGTCCAGCTTGAAGACTTTGATCTTGATCGTGTGGGCGATGGTGAGGCTTGGCGTAGATATTGGTGCCGCACGTCAGCCCCGGGCCTGTGCAAGATCGAGCGGTGAAGGTTACATGAAGATGTGATGGAAAACGGATTTCCAGGCGTTATACCGTTTGATCATGGGAGCCGGTGGGAACAATTCAACCGATGATGAGAGACTGAGGCTTCGACGAATTGTCGATTCGACTCCTGCGCTGATCCACACAGCCCGGCCGGATGGCTACCTCGATTTCATCAATCAGACGTGGCTCGACTTTTTCGGACAACCGATCGAGAAGCTGTTGGGATGGGAATGGACTTCCTTTATTCATCCAGAAGATGTCGAAGCTTTCGTACAGAAGTGGCGGGAGTCGATCGCCACGGGAGAGCCCTTTGAGGGAGTAGCGCGAGTGCGGCGGGCTGATGGGGAATATCTCTGGATGGTGCACCACAAACTCGCGATGCGCGACGAACATCGAGAAATTATCAAGTGGTATGGATCGAGTGTCGATGTCGATGAGCGAAGGCGCGCCGCTATAACGAAGGTAGAGCGGGCAGAGGAGAGAATCCGGCAAAGCGAGAGGGAGCTGTGTCTCATCGTAGAGACGATACCCGCCATTGTGGCGACCGCTTTGCCTGACGGATCGGTCGATTTCATGAGCCAAAGTTGGGCGGATTACACCGGGCTTTCCATAGACCAGGCGAAGGGCTCGGGCTGGGCGAGTGTATTGCATCCCGACGACCGTGATCACGCGACGGCCAATGTGCGGGCCGCATTGGCCACCGGAACTTCCTTCGAACACGAGGTACGCCTTAGACACGCAGATGGGACCTACCGATGGTTCTTGAATCGCAACTTCCCTCTGCGCGATGACGAGGGAAATGCCATTAAGTGGTATGGGGTTCTCTTCGATATCGACGACCGGAAAAGGGCTGAGGACCATCTTCGCGATACACGCATCAAGCTGAACAAGGTGTCAAGGATCGCCACCGTAGCTGAGCTCTCAGCCTCGACCGCTGACCGGCTCAACCAGCCGCTTAATTCTGTGGTTGCAAATGCTCAGGCTGCAAAGAACTGGCTGGCAGCCAATCCGCCAAATCTGATGCAAACAAACACCTCGATTGACCGAATATTGAGAGATGCTCGCGCAGCCGATGAGACGATGCAACACATTCGAGCGCTCTTCAAACAGGAGTCCTTCGATAAGACGGAAGCAAGTATCCCTGAAGTCATGGCTGAGGCTGTTCGCCTCGTTCAGGAGGATCCAAACAAGCGTGAAGTACCAATTGACAGGGACTTTGATGAGAATCTCCCTAACGTCTCTGTAGATCCGATACAGATCCAACAGGTATTCATCAATTTAATCTCGAACGCTATCGAAGCAATGGAGGATCGCAGACTCACTTCGCTTGTTAAGCTTCGGGCAGCCGTAACAGATCAGGACGAGGTGCTGATACAAGTGATCGACAACGGGCCGGGAGTCGATGATCCGGAAAGGATTTTTGAACCTTTCTTGACTACGAAGGAAAAGGGTATGGGGATCGGTTTGGCAGTATCGCGCTCAATCGTCGAGGCCCATGGTGGCCGCATATGGGCTGAGAATAACCCGGGTGGCGGCGCAACGTTCTGCGTAGTTTTACCTTTATCCTCCTGAGTCCCGATCGGATTCTGATTGGCAGAGGGTGCTTCACGCCAAGACTTGGAGAGAGGAAGGCGCGTTGCCAGTCCAGTCTGAGGGCTCTTTCGAGGGAAGAGTGGGGCTACTCGTCCAGCTTGAAGACTTTGATCTTGATCATCTGGGCGATGGTGAGGTTTTGGAAGCCGCGGGCTTTCATTCGCTCGACGAAGGGCGCGTCGATCTTGAAGACGCTCATCTGGATGAGCTCTTCCTGGCTTGGGGAATAGCCCATCGCTTTGACTGCCTGGACCTTTTCCGGAGACACGCCTACGGCTTTCATGCTGGTGAGCTTGTGGGCGCGCATTTCGGGGTACCCCGCGGCTGCCATGGCTTTGACGTAGGCTGGGTCGACTTTGAGGGCTTTGAGGCCCATCAGATTCTGGGCTGTCATTTCGGTGACACCGGCGGCTTTCATCTCCTTGACCCACTCGGTGGTTACATCGAGCATGGCGTAGCCCTGGAGGCGGTCCGGCGTCTGGTCGTCGAACCCCATCGCTTCCATTCGTTTCACGAATGCGGGATCCGGCGTAAAGGAATAGGTGCCTCGGAGGGCTGCGTCGTGAACGGTTCCGACGCAACGCATCTCGCCCGATTCCGCTTTCATGCGAGCATCTACGGTTGCGCCTTCGTGCTCGAGGTCTTGCGGCGTGACTCCGCTCCATTTGCTCCAGAGCATGTCGGAGTTGCCCTGGTGGCAGTGTTGTCCGGCGACGCAGTCTCCACGCTCCCAATCGATCGACATCTTCTCTTCGGTTCTTCCGGCCCGGATGGAGCAGGTGCTTGCGGTTTCGGCAATCGCTGCCGTCGCGCCAAGCCCAAAGATTAAGCTGAGAATGAGAGTCTTCCGCATGTCGCTGCTCCTTACATAGTTTGAAAAAAGCGTACCTCAGGGGCTAAAGCCCCTTGCTATTTCTGGACCGTCCGGCACGGCTGAAGGCGTGCCCTTAATCAAGACGGAATTTGTCCGCAGCCTGTGAAGCCGTGCCCTTAACAAAACCTCTTCAAACGGACCGGTTGCTCATTGTTCCGTAGAACTGCATTTATGAAACTACTGATCCGGAAACTATTGATCTAGGATCCGAAACTACTGATCGAGCAATCCGGACATCTTCAGCTTGAGCAGTTTGTCCAGGTTGTTGGTGTCGAATCCGTGCGACTTCGCATCGGCGACGAACTTGTCGTCGAGGTGGAAAACTGCGGCTCGGCGCAGTTCGTCGGTCGTTGCCTGGGGAAACTTCTGCTTCAGCCATCCTGCGTATTCCGGTGTCATGCCCTGGGCCTTGAGAGAGATCAGCTCATGCACGTTGAGATCGCCAAATCCCTTCTGCTTCATCTCCGCCGCATACTCGGGCGTCACGTTCATCGACTTCATAGTGATCAACTCATGCACGCTCAGATCGCCGAAGCCCTTCTGCTTCATTTCGGCAGCATATTCAGGCGTTATGTTCATCGACTTCATGCTGATCAGCTCGTGTGCGCTCAGGTTGCCGAAGCCTTTCTGTTTCATTTCGGCAGCATATTCAGGTGTTATGTTCATCGACTTCATGGCGATCAGGTCATGCAGGCTGAGATCACCAAATGCCTTCTTCATTTCGGCCGAATATTGAGGTGTCAGGCCCAACGACTTCTCGGCTACGACCTCATGGAAGTCCTTGGGTGCGACGCCGCTCTGTTTCAGCGATGCCACGTACTCCGGGGTTACTCCCATGGATTTGAGTGCGATCAGGTCGTGGACGGTCGGCTTGCCCAGTCCGGTCGTGCCCATCGCCTTCGCATACTCCGGGGTGACGCCAACGGATTTGAGCCCGACGAGCGAATTCAGATCGTTGTTGAGATCGAGGGGATAGCCGGCGTCGCGCATTCCGTCGAGATAGGCCGTTCCCTTCGAGGTGCCAGTACCGGTTGCTTGAGACGAGCCTGATCCAGCACCTTGTCCCTCACCTGTTCCAGTGGATTCCTGAAGTTCTATCTCGCCGATAAAGGCCCTCACTGTATTCACTGCGATATTGGGAGAGATGAGAATCCGCGTGTGAACTTGCGGCGCGGGGGCTGCCGGAGTTGCCACAGGTGCACCTGGTTTCGGCGACACCGGAGCCTGTGGCGGTTTCGCTGCGGGACCGATGAGTTTTGTACCTGCTGCGTCCAACTGGGATACGACTGCTGCGGGAATTGCTTTCATCACGTGCGCAACGACCGGCTGCATCCGGGTGGCTACGGGAGCCGCGACTGCCTCGCTGATCTTCGGACCCAACAACAACGTAATGATCAAGGCGCCGACTGCCGCTACACTCGTTCCACTTGTCATGCTGCTCTCCAATGCCATGTCTTCTCCCAAAATTTTTCTGACTCGTCCTAACAGCGAGCCGCCGCATCCATTCAGCGCTACTGCCATTCGCAACTTCACCGTTCTTTGCTCCTCGAGCCGCAAGAGGGCGCGGGCGTAGACGGCGGCATCCGGACAGTTGCGCACTGCGATCTCGTCGCAACAGACCTCGCGGCGGTCGCGCACGGTGCGGCCGAGCCACCAGACGGCGGGATGGAAGAAGAGCACGCTTTCGACTGCGGTCTGCACGAGGTTCCAGAGGTAGTCCCAGCGGCGGATGTGTCCGAGCTCATGCGCGATGACTGCTTCGAGCTCTTCTCTCGGCATGGACAACACGGCACTGATCGGCAGGATGACGGTTGCGCGCCACACGCCCATGGCCAGAGGCGAAATGACTTCGTCCGATGCTCGCAGCACAACCTGACGGCCGACCTGGATCTGTTGGCATAGGCGCAGGAAGGCGCGCTCGACTTCGTGAGGCACCATTCTCTGTGCCCGGCGCCGGACCAAGCCAAGATGCCACCAGCCGCCGATCGAACGGAGCGTCAGGAAGAGGACACCGACGAGCCAAACAGCATCGACCCAGGGCAGGATGCGATCGGCACGCATGGTCAGCCAGTCGGTTGATTCCTCGAGGCTCGAAGCCAGGGGGAGCGGATGCAGGGTCGGTTTTGGTTTGGAACCGAGATGCAGGCTGGAGAGGAGTTGGGCTGTGGTTTCAATCGCCTGGGCCGTCATCGGAGTTGCGAGGCCGGTCTGCGTCGTTGTAGAGGCTTTGTTGGCTACGCGCAGCTCCTCGGTAAATGTGGCCATGACGATGACGGGCATCAGCATGAATGCTGCGAGTGCGACGAAGTAACGGACTTTGGATGTTGTGTGCGACGTGACTCGATCGAGCACCGCGAACGCTACCGCGACCGCAGTGCCTTGCCAACAGAAGTGCAGTAGAGTCCACCCCAGCGCCACTATCTCTTCGCGCGACAACCAAGCTATCGGGCTCAACATGCTCATCATGGGACCTTCCTCCGCGTGAATACCTATCTGACAGGCCAGCGCCTATCTGGTTAGGTTCTTTTTTTCGATTAATTGACGAATTGCTTCGAGCTCTTCGTCGCTGGCCTTTTCGATCTGGAGGGCACGAAGTGCCAATTGGGCTGCGCTGCCGGCAAAAAACTTTTCACTTAACTCGCGCAGGAATCGGCGCTCGGTGTCGGCCTGTGAGACAGCGGGGCGGTAGAGATGGGCACGTTCGCGCTCGTCGCGTTCGACCAGGCCCTTTTCGGCCATGATCTGCAGGAGTTTGAGGACGCCGGTGTAGACGACGGGGCGTCCCTCGTTGACTGCTTCGAATAATTCTCGGACCGTGAGGGGGCCGCGTTCCCAGAGGATTCCAAGGAGTTCGAGCTCGCTCTCGGTTGGCTTCGGCGTTGGCTGTTTCTTGACCATGCGGAGACCATATACGATGGTCTTCGTAGTTGTCAACGAAATATTTCGTAGATGGTTTTTGGGGGGGCGGGAAGCTCGGGTGGCGTTGGTTAGAACTTGTAGAGGGATTGGGCGTTGGTGTGGAGCACCATGTGGGCTAGTTTTTCGGCGTCGGGTTCGGTGATTTGTTTGTCTTGCATCATGCCGGTGAGGGCCATGCCGAGAGAAGTGCGGATGTTTTGGTTGGCGATGAAGGCGGCTTCTTCCCAGCCCATGGATTGGGAGTAGGGGTAGGCGTCGGTGGCGTAAAGGATTTTTTCAGGGAAGAGCTCGAGCCACTCGCGGAGCCAGGTGGACATGGTGCGGGGGGAGATCATGAGGGATTGCTGGGAGAGGTCGAGGTAGACATTGGGTTTTTGGAGGAGGGAGGCGATTTCGTGGACGAAGGGCCAGCCTCCGTGGAGGAGGACGAAGTTGGTGTGGCGGAGGCGGGGCGAGTTGAAGAGGGGTTCGAGGAGGAGCGGGTTGTCGCCGGCGATGTCGAAGTAGCCCCCGCCGCCGGAGGTGGTGTGGATGTGAACAGGGAGATTGAGGCGGCCGCATTCCTGGGCGATGTAGCGGAAGAGGAAGTCCTGAAGGCGTTTGTACTGGGCGGAGTCGGGGTGTGGGGTGTGGAGGAGGGTGGCGTAGATACGGGCGGCTTCGGGGCGGGGGACGTCGTCGAAGCCGAAGGAGCGGAGGTAGGCGACTTCGAACTTTTCGGCTACGGCTCCCTGGGATTTTTGCTGTTCGAGGATTGGGGTGACTAGTTGCTTTAGATAGAGGTCGAGGGTGGGTGGGAGGGTTTTGAGGTTGGCTTGCTGGAGGTATTCGGCGCGGAGTTTGTCTTCGAGAGGGAAAAACTGTTTGCGGTCGGGGGTGGCGGCCGCTAGGGCTGAGTTGTCGAGGGGGAAGAGGAGGGCGTCGACGTAGGGGACCCAGGGGAAGCGTGGGGGCTGGACGCCGGTGCCCATGGATACCCGGTTGGCTAGTTCGGTGGCGATGTTGGCGCGGTCGAGGATGTAGGTGGCGTATTTTTCGCCCTGCTCGCGGCGGGTGGCTTCGCGGGCGGCTTCTAGTTGTTTGAGGCCTTCGGGGTCGAGGGGAGGCTGTCCGTTGAAGTGGAAGATGGCCTGCCAGGCTTCGTGGAGGGCGGGGAGAGCGGGGCGGAGGTTGGCGGGGTCGGTGTAGGGTTCCATGTTGTCGACGGGGAGGGCGTCGAAGTTGCGGTCGGTGGCGTAGGCAGGTGGGGAGAGGAGCGGGTGGGCGTGGTTGTCTATGGCGGGGATAGTGGCGATCTGGGCTGCCAGAGTGGGGTCGATGGAGGGGGATTGGGCCTGGCAAATGGCGGTTGCGCAGAAAAGGGCGGCTGCGAGAGCGTACCGAATCGCGTTCATGGACATTGAATCGATTCTACGAACAGAACGACTTCGGTATGTCAACAATCTGGAAGTGATCGTCGAGGTCTCGTTAAGAGTTACAAGAAAGCCCATGTTTTCAATGCGCATTGTTGCCGTTCACAAGGAATGGTCGCTCTCGTTCCATGTCCGAAATTGCTGTATTCCTGTCGTGGCGCATGCCCAGCAAAAACACTAGCATTTATGTGGAAGGAGCAACGACCAGATGTCAAATCTATCCTCAGCTCTCATCATTCCCGATTCCTTGCTTGCGAAAGAAGCCACTGACCTTCTGCGTGAGCATTCCACGAATCTGCTCATTAATCACTCGATGCGCGTCTACTTGTTCGCGGCTGAACTGGGCCGTCAACGAAAGCTTCGCTTCGATCCTGAACTCCTCTACGTCGCGGCGGCATTTCACGATTTCGGTCTCCTTAAGAAATTCTCGAGCCCGGACGAACGCTTCGAAGTCGACGGCGCAAACGCGGTCCGTCAGTTCCTCACGGCACATAAGGTCCCTGAAGAAAGGGTCCAGCTTGCTTGGGAAGCCATTGCTCTGCACACCACTCCCGGCGTCACTCAGTACATGCGCCCCGAAGTAGCTCTGCTTTATTCGGGAGTCGGTCTTGATGTGCTTGGAAGAGGCTTCGATCAGTTTCCTTCGGAGTTGCGCGAGAAGATCGTGGCCGAATATCCTCGAAAGCACTTCAAGGAAGGCTTCATCCAAGAGTACTTTGCCGGCTTTGCGCACAAGCCCGGCACGACCTACGGCACCGTGAACGCCAGCATCTGTGAGCGTCTCATCCCTGGTTATAAGGCCCCTAACGCCGTCGACGTGATAGCTGCATCTCCTTTTCCTGATTCCGACGACTAATACGACGAATTCCACGGACTGAAGCAATGGCAGAGATGAAAGCAATGGAGTCTACAGACGAACTGCACCTGACGGCGGCACTTTGATCGCTGCTACTTTTTACGGGTGGTTGTCAGTCTTTGAGGGCGGGGATGGCAATGAAGGTTGCTCTTACTTCGAAATTCAGAAACAGGCGTGCCCACAATACTATGTGCATAAGCGATACGCCTTGCCGTGCCAAATCTGGTTCCGTCGTATAGAACACTGAATAGCCCAGTGCGCGATTTCGAGAAAACCCGAACGGAATTTCAGGAGATCCTCGCGAAGCCCATTCGCGAACTCGGGCTCAAGCTTGAGGGTTCTCCGCTCGAACGATTTGTTCAGCAGCTTTATCGCGAACTGGACGCCAAGGGCATTCATAAGTTCCGTCCGCTTTGTTATCTCACCGATGAATGGGGATGTCCCTCCGGCGAGCCCGTCATCGGCATTCCGTTCTATCTGGCTAATCCGGACCTGGCCCAGCTTGAGCGCGATATGAACGATTTGGAAGACGCTCGCGAGATCATGATGTACTTGCGTCATGAGGCCGGACACGCATTCAATTACGCGTACCAGCTCTACAAGTCGGCTGAGTGGCGCGATCTCTTCGGTCCGTTTCGCCGCGCGTATCGTGATCATTACCGCCCCATACCGTTCTCGCGGAAGTATGTTCGCCACATGGCGGGGTGGTACGCACAGAAACATCCGGATGAAGATTTTGCCGAGACGTTCGCGGTCTGGCTCACGCCTCGCTCGCAATGGCGAGAGCGCTACAAAGGTTGGGGCGCGCTGGCCAAGCTCCAATACGTCGATCGCACCGTGCGAAGAGTCGGAAATGCCGAACCTACCCGGCGTCGCGGCCGCACCGACATCACCGTCGATGAGATGGAATCGACGGTCGGCGAGTTCTATAGTCTCACCCTGCCGGAGGAGATTCCGGTGCAGGAACTCGCGCTGGACACCGACCTGGCGGACATCTTCAATATCTCCCGCAAGCGGCGTAAGGGTGTTCGACCGGCCCAGGAGATGTTGCGTCAGCATCGCAAGCCCATTATCGACAAGGTTGCGTATTGGAGCGGGGTGCAACGTCCTATCATCAAGCGACTGGTGGAAGCCATCTGCAAGCGTGTTGAGGACCTGGGTCTGCTTGTGGACGTTCGACGCGAGTCCGAGTACCTCACGGAGTTCACGGTATACACAACCGCACTCTCGATGAATTACCTGATCCGCGGGAAGTTCATTCATTCCTGAGGCGTGCCGGCAGGTGCCGTCACTCCGATTGGAGGCCGCATGACTGGAGGGAAGTTGAAAGTCACGGTACTGTACGACCTATGGGAAGAAGAAGAACCTGCTGAACTGCAGGAGGAAGTTCCTGCGCCGCGCAAGCGCAAGGGGCAAACGAAACGCAAGAAGAAGCCGGTGAAGCATGACCGCGAACAGATCTTCGAAGCTTTGGAGAAGCTCGGTCATGAGCCGTCATATTACGTTCTCGACGGCCGCCCGCAATCACTGCTCGGACTTGCCAAATGTGGCGCCGATCTCATTTTCAACATTACGGAATCCTATGCGGGCGATGACACCAAGGAGATGCACGTCACTGCGTTTCTGGACATGCTAGATATCCCATACACTGGCGCGGGACCGCACGCGCACACTCTGGCGCAGGACAAATCGATCGCCAAGAAGATGTTCGCTTTTTACGGGATTCAGTCGCCCTACTTCGCGACGGCCTATCGCGGCACCATCGACCACGCACATGACATCAAGTTCCCACTCATTGTGAAACCTACCTCCGAAGATGGATCTATCGGCATCGATGCCGCTGCCGTAGTTACCAGCGTGAAGGAGTTGATGGAGCGCGTCGATTATATCCAGACGGAATTCGATTCTCCTGCGTTGATCGAGGAGTACATCGAAGGACGGGAGATCTACGCCGCCATCCTCGGCAGTTACGAGAAGGCATATGCACTTCCGCTTGTGGAACTTGATCTTTCGAAGCTTCCGAAGGGCATGCCGAAGATCGCCAGCCAGGATGTGAAATTCGAGAAAGACACGGAAGCCTATAAGCTGACGAAATCGGCGATCGCTGAAGACCTCGATGAAGAGACTGCAACGAAGCTCACAGAGATTGCGATCAAGGCCTATCGCGCCGTCAAGCTTCGCGATTATGGCCGCATTGATATGCGCGTAACGAAGAAGGGCGAGGTTTACGTCATCGAGGCGAATCCGAATCCATGGCTCTCGAGCGGACAGGAGTTTGCCATGGCTGCGAAGAAATCCGGCCTCTCCTATACCCAAATGATTGGGGAGATCGTGGACCTTGCGATGGCTCGGCAGGCGTGAACGATGGCAAAGAGAGCGCAATTGCTGCGATTCAACGGTGTTGTCGAACGCGATCCCGCCATCGATGCTTGGATGAGAGAGCATAGAGGTGAATTGGAAGCCATCGCGCGGGAGTGGTTTGAGGTGATGCGAAAATGCGGGGACGAAGTCCGAGAGATCCTGCATGACGGCTGTCCGGTTGCGTGTCTGGGCGACGTGCCCTTCGGCTACGTCAATGTATTCACTTCGCACGTAAATGTTGGCTTCTTTCACGGCGCAGCGGTGCCGGATCCGGCCCGGTTGTTGCAAGGCACCGGCAAGTTTATGCGCCATGTGAAGCTGAGACCGGGAACGGCCACAGACGCCGCATCGCTCAGCAAGCTCATCGAGACGGCGTACTCGGATATAAAGGCTCGGGTAGAAAACGACTAGCTCAGAGAAAGAGGGCCTGGATTGAAATTGCGTTTCAGACTCTGAGAATCTCGATCAGTCCGCGCCGAAGCCAGCCAACAGAGCTGTCGCTGCGAACAGCAGGGTATCGCCCACATAGTTGACCCCTTCCACGGCGAGTGGAGACTGGATCTCCGTTATGAGGATCGGAACGTAGAAGAAGATTGTGAGTAGCAGAAGCACTGTGCCCGCAAGGGCGGCGGCGGTGGGGCGAGTGCGGGGAATCATCAGCCCAACGCCTGCGGCGAGCAAAGTTATGCCAACGATATAGGCAAGCAGCGTCGGTGCTGGCACCCAAGCCGGCGTCAACTTTTCCAACGGAACACCGGGCACGAACCGGGGGAAGAGAAAGTGCTCGATCGCATAGAAGACGAAGGTACACGCGACAATTGACCGGCCCAATGTGATGAGCATGGTGCCTGCCGGTCTTCCTGCAGATCTGCCGCGTGGCCATAGGCTGCCGGCCAGCACCATCGCTCCCCCGGCGAAGGCCGTTTCGCGCACCGTGAGCGTCCAGAACAGGCGCTCATGTACGTGCTTCGGCAGGTTGGGCAGGTCGATTGTGGCGACGATGATCAGGAAGAACAGTGCGAGCAGGGATGCCGACCAGCGCACACATCGCCACGTGATGAGGCTGATAGCCGCAGCCAGCAGAGCCGCACCGAAAAAATAAGTCCAAAACAGGGCTCCCGGTATCCAGCGCGGCACAATGGCTGAGAGACCGCGTGCAGCCAGAAAATGTTCTGCGGCAAAGATCGCCAACGCGACAGCTTCAAAGACGGGGCCGAGCACCAGAACCCTTCCGGCGCCCAACGCTGCCGCGAACCGCGCCCGGACAAAAAAGAGTCCGGCTACCAGCGCGGCGATTCCCGCTCCAATCATCCCCCAGGTCAATACAGACATAGATGTCTCCCTTTGGTCGAGGACGAAGGATCCATCCCGGTCGCACGACGCACAAGTGAAGGAGAATCTTATAGCGAGTCGGTCTGCGTTGCTCGACTATTTTTTGAGGATCAGTACCGCAAAGTCGGCTTGGCTGGACCGTCGACGAGTTTCATCGCGCGAATGGCTGGAGGTGGTGGAGCGCGACCGATCTTCTCCGATACCACCTGGCGGCTCGAGGTGAGAGACTTATTGCCCGGTAATGAGTCCTATTGCTATTCTCATGGCCGCGAATCTGATGCGTGATATAAGGGTGCCACTATGAATCCGAATAAAGCGTTGTGGGAGAAGGGTGACTTTACCGAGATCGCCGGGCTGATGCGTGAATCGGGAGAGGCGGTTGTGAAGTCTCTGGGGATCAAGCCGCCGCTTCGGGTCCTGGACCTTGGCTGCGGCGATGGGACTACGGCGGTTCCTCTGGCTCGTTTGGGCGCTGACGTGATTGGAATCGATATCGCCAGCAACCTCGTTGAGGCGGGCAACAGGCGAGCCGCGGAGATGGGTCTCGGCAACCTGAAGTTTCAGGAGGGAGATGCGACGAACCTGGAAGGGGTTCCCGATCATTCGTTTGATTTGACGCTCTCCGTCTTCGGCGCCATGTTCGCTCCCAGGCCTTTCGATGTAGCCAAGGAGATGGTCCGCGTGACAAAACCTGGCGGGCGCATTGTGATGGGCAACTGGATTCCGAATGATCCGACGTTCGTGGCGCAGGTGCTGAAGATCAGCTCGGCGTTTACGCCTCCGCCTCCGGAAGGCTTCGTCAGTCCCATGACCTGGGGTGTGGAGAGTCACATCATCGAACGTTTCGGCCAGGCGGGTGTTCCCAAGGAGAAGATATCCCTGACCAAGGACACGTTCCACTTCATCTCGCCGGACAAAGACCCGGCACAGGTGATTGAATTGTTTCGACGATTCTATGGGCCGACGATGAACGCTTTCGAGGCTGCGGAGAAGAACGGGAAGGTGGAGGAGTTGCACGGGCAGCTTGTGGAACTGGCGAAATCGCAGAACATGAGCGCCAATGGAGGGACGTCAATCCCTGCTACCTTTTTGCGGGTAACGGTCAGTCTCTGAGGCGTGGTTAAAATGATTCTGCGTTTCAGTGGGAAGAGCGCGTGTTATGACGAATCCAACTCCGCCAATTGTTGAATGCGAGAAGATGCATGTTACTTTGCCGGTGGGTAATCTTGCCGCGGCGATTGAGTTTTATGTGACAAAGCTGGGGTTTCGGTTGGGGTTTACGTGGGGAGAGCCGGCGTTTTTTGCGGGGCTCATGCTGGGTGAGGTTGAGATTTTCTTGAAGGAGGATACGCCTGCTCCGAATGCCGGCGCGGTGGTTTTCATGGTGGGCGACGCCGACGCGCTGTATGAGTTTCATCGGGCGAACGGGGTGGAGGTAGCCGAGAAGATCGACGACCGGGAGTATGGCATTCGCGACTATGCCGTGAAGGACTTGTATGGGTATCGGCTGGTGTTTGGACATCACATCTATACCGTTGGGCCGCCGATCAAGATTGAGCGGGTGGAGTTGCCGGTGCGGCTGGAGAAGCGGCTGGCGGGGCTGTTGACGGATCTGGCTGCGCGTAAGCGGATGAGTGTAGGGAGCTGTCTCGAGGAGATTCTGCTGCATACGAATGAGGGCGTGGAGCCGCATACGAAGTCGCAGCTGAAGTACATCGAGGAGTTGAGGAAGAAGTATGGGATCGATTACGACAGCCATGGGAGCTACCGGTTTGTGGAGGATTGAGCACAGAGATTTTTGAACTGTTTGAGAAGCCAGTGCGTCAAAGGCCATATGACCACTCAATGGATCTGCCGATTGCTCGCTTTGCTGTGCCTGGGTGCCGGGTGCGGGTTGGCCCAGACCTCGGTGCCTGATACTCCGGCTGGACATACGCTGCAGGCGTGGCTCGATGCCTTCAATAGCGGGGATCGCGCCAAGGTAGAGGCGTATGTGAAGACCATCGACGAGAAGCAGAATGTGGATGGGATGATGTCTTTCCGCAACCAGACGGGCGGGTTTGAGCTGATCGGGATTGATAGCAGCGAGCCGCTGCATGTGCGGTTCCGGGTGAAGGAGAAGGGTGGGTCGACTACGGCGTTGGGGAATCTTGTGGTGAAGGATGGACAGCCGCCGACGGTGGTGACATTTGGGGTTAACGCGTTGCCTCCGGGAGCGGTGGTGGAGAACGTGACGATCGACGCGGCGGAGCGGACAAAGGTGATCGATGGAGTGGGTGACGTTTTGAAGGAGTACTACATCGAGCTTGCTGTGGCTCAGCAGATGGCGGATGCGTTGAAGGCGCATGCGGCAAAGGGGGACTATAACGCGATCTCGGATGGCGACACGTTTGCTTCGCAGCTGACGAAGGACCTGCAGGCGGTGAGCCACGATAAACATCTGCGCGTGAACTTTAGTTCGTTCAAGATACCTCCGAGGAAGGAGCCGACGGCTGAGGATCTGGCGCGGTTTCATCAGCAGATGGAACGAGACAACTGTGCGTTCGACAAGGTGGAGATACTGCCCAACAATATTGGATATATCAAGTTCGATGGGTTTATGGATGCGGAGTTCTGCGGGCCGACGGTGGTTGCGGCGATGGGGTTTGTGGCGCATACGGATGCGCTGATCTTCGACCTGAGGCAGAATGGCGGCGGGCAGCCGGCGATGGTGACGATGATTGCGAGCTATTTGTTCGATAAACCGACGCACCTGATCGATATCTATAACCGGAAGGAAGACAAAACGCAGCAGAACTGGACGCTGTCGTATCTGCCGGGTCAGAGGATGCCGACGCAGCCGGTGTATGTGCTGACGGCGAAGCGGACGTTTTCCGGGGCGGAGGAGTTTGCATTCGATCTGCAGAAGCAGAAGCGCGCGGTGATCGTAGGGGAGACGACGGGAGGTGGGGCGCACCCGGTGTCAGGGCACGTGGTGGCGGACTATTTTAATGTCGGGGTGCCATTCGCGAAGTCGCTGGATCCGGTAACGAAGACGAACTGGGAGGGGACGGGCGTGGAACCGGATGTGAAGGTGCCGGCGGCGGAGGCGTTGGAGACGGCGCAGAAGCTGGCACTGGAGAAAATCCGGGCGAAGAAGAACGGGAAGTAGCGGGTTGGTTCGAGCTTCGTCGCTGTGATTGTTACAATCAAAGTTTCGGCACGGTTTGTGGTTTTGACTTTGTGACGATCTGGCGCGGGGTTTGGTAAGGATGTTGCGATTTTCGACAGCGGGAGAGAGCCACGGGGAGAGCCTGGTGGCGACGGTCAGCGGGATGCCGGCGGGCGTGACCGTCAAACAGGAGTTTATCGATCGCGAGTTGTGGCGGCGGCAGCAGGGGTATGGCCGCGGCGGACGAATGCGGATTGAGCGCGATACCGCGCATATTTTGAGCGGTGTGCGGCATGGGAAGACGATTGGGTCGCCGATTGCCATGGTGCTGGCGAATAATGACTGGAAGAACTGGACGGAGATTCTGCCGGTGGAGGCGGGAGATGCGACGAAGCATAAGGCGGTGGCTTCGCCGCGGCCGGGACATGCGGATCTGGCGGGGAGTTTGAAGTATGACTTTCCGGATGCGCGGTATGTGCTGGAACGGGCGAGTGCTCGGGAGAGTGCGGCTCGGGTGGCGGCGGGGGCGGTGGCGAAGTTGTTGCTACGGGCGCTGGGGGTGGAGGTTGCCAGTCATGTCATTCGGGTGGGGAAGGCGGAACTGCAGCGGGCGGCGACGTGGGAGGAGATCGCAGCGCTGCAGGCGAAGGATGAAGTGCTGCTGAACTGTGTCGATGCGGAGAGTGAAGCGGCGATGAAGGCTGAGGTGGATGCGGTGTTGCGCACGGGCGACACGGTTGGCGGGGTGTTTGAGGTGGTGGTGCATGGGTTGCCGCCGGGTGTGGGGACGCATGCGAATTGGGATGAACGGATGGACGGACTGCTGGCGCAGGCGGTGATGAGTCTCCAGGCGGTGAAGGCGGTGGAGATTGGGCGCGGAGTGACGGCGGCGGAGTCGGTGGGGTCGGCTGTGCATGATGCGATTGGATATGAGGGTTCAGGGTCCAGAGCTCAGGGTTCAGGAGGCCGGCGGTTTACTGGGTTTACTCGGGAGCACAATAATGCCGGGGGGCTTGAGGGAGGGATTTCGAATGGCGAGGATGTGGTGGTGCGTGGGTATCTGAAGCCGATCTCGACGCTGCGGCGGCCGCTGGGGTCGGTGAGTTTTGCGACGAGAGAGCCGGTGAAAGCTGCTTATGAGCGGAGCGATGTATGTGTGGTTCCGGCGGCCGGCGTAGCGGCGGAGGCGATGGTTGCGCTGACGGTAGCGCGTTTGATGGTGGAGAAGTTTGGCGGGGATTCGCTTAAGGAGATGCGGCGGAATTTTGAGGGTTATTGCGAGCAGATTCGGGCGTATTAGTTTGGAGAGGTTGTTGTAGAAAAGCAGATTCCTCCCCCCTTCGACTTCGCTCAGGGTGAGGAATGACAAAGAAAAGAGAGTGCTTTGGGAAAGATTCATGAGGTGGTGAAGTGGCCGGACCCGGTGCTGTCGAAGCCCGGCGAGAAGGTGACGGTGTTCGACGCGAAGCTGAAGAAGCTGACCGAGGAGATGTTTGAGTCGATGTATGCAGCGCAGGGGATTGGGCTGGCGGCGCCGCAGATCAGCATCTCGCAGCGGATCACGGTGATCGATGTGAGTTTCAAGAAGAATCCGGAGGAGAAGATTGTGTTGATCAATCCGGAGATCATCACACGCGAGGGCAAGCAGGTGGAGGAGGAGGGGTGCCTGAGTCTGCCGGAGATTCGCGAGAAGGTTTCGCGTGCGGCGAAGGTGAAGGTGAAGGCGCAGAATGTGACGGGGGAGTGGTTCGAAGTGGAGGGGGAGGAGTTGCTGGCACGGGCTATGCAGCATGAGATCGATCATCTGGATGGAGTGTTGTTTATTGATCGGTTGAGCCGGTTGAAGCGGGACCTGGTGATTCGGAAGATCAAGAAGATGATCAAGAATGGTGAATGGTGATGTCCTGCCGGACGGGCCCGCTGCGCGCGGGGCGGTCACTTCGTGACGCGTATACCTTGTCTCGGCGGGATGAGCGGCTTGGGTCCTCGCGATGCTCGGGACGACCAGCGGGAGTCCCTTGCTGATAGTGGCGCCTCGACCGGTACACACGCCACGAAGTGGCCGCCCTCCGCGTAGGAGGCCGGTCCGGCAGGACTAAGCTTGGAAGAGGTATCGCGATGAAGCTGGTTTTCTGTGGGACACCCGAGTTCGGAGTGCCGACGCTGGAGGCAGTAATTGCGGCGGGGCATGAGGTTGCGCTGGTGGTGACGCAGCCGGACCGTGCGGCGGGGCGCGGCATGGAGGTACAGGCTCCGGCGGTGAAGCGGGTCGCGATGGACCGTGGGTTGCCGGTGGTGCAGCCGGAGAAGATCAAGAACAATGCGGAGTTTCGTGCGCGGCTGGAGGAGATTCGGCCGGATGCGATTCTGGTGGTCGCGTATGGGCGGATTATTCCGCAGTGGATGTTGGAACTGCCGCGGTTTGGGAATATCAATCTGCATGGGTCGTTGCTGCCGAAATACCGTGGCGCTGCGCCGATTCAATGGGCGGTGGCGAATGGCGAGGTGGTGACGGGTGTAACGACGATGCGGCTGGATGCGGGTCTCGATACGGGCGATATGCTGCTGGCACAGGTGTGTCCAATTGGGCTGGAGGAGACCGCTGTTGATGTGTATGGGTGTCTCGCGGCGGTGGGATCGAAGTTGATGTTGAAGACGCTGCATCACCTTGAGGAGGGCCGTATCTTTCCTGAGGCGCAGGATCATTCGCAGGCTACGCTGGCTCCGATTTTGAAGCGGGAGGATGGGTGGATTGATTTTTCGCGAACGGCGAAGCAGATCTACGACCGGTGGAGGGGGTTTCAACCGTGGCCGGGAGCGCATACGCTTCTGCGAGGGAAGAAGCTGATTGTGCAGAGGATGCATGTTGCGGGTGTCGGCGACGGCGAGGCTGGGGTGGTGGAAGTGCAGGGGGACGCGCTGCTAGTGGGGTGCGGGGGCGGAGGAGTACTTCGGCTCGATGAGGTGCAGTTGGAGGGGAAGCGGGCGATGAGTGCGGCTGAGTTTCTTCGTGGCAATCAGGTGAGAAGCGGCGAGCGGCTGGGGCTGTGAAAGCAAAGTCGAGCGCGGGGAAGGAAAAGCCAAAGGCGGGTGCGGGTAAGCCGGAGACTGCGAGGAAGCGTCCGGCGTCTGCGGGGCCGACTGCTGGGGTGGAGGCGGCGACGGCAAAGATTACGCCGGCGCGGCTCGCTGCGTTTGAGATTTTGAAGCTGGTCGGCGAAGGCAAGGGGCATAGCGATGAGCTGTTGCATTCGCCGCGTGTCGATGCGCTGTCGCCTGAGGACCGGAATCTTACGACGGCGCTGGTGATGGGGGTGTTGCGGTGGCAGATTGCGCTCGATGCGCGAGTGCGAGGATTGCTGCAACGGCCGGAGCAGAGGGTGGCAGAGCCTGTGGCGATGGCCCTGCGGATGGGCGCGTTTCAACTGCTGCATCTGGAGCGGATTCCGGCTCACGCTGCGTTGAGCGAGAGCGTGGAACTGTGCCGGGCTGCGGGGGAGCCACATGCTGCGGGGATGGTGAATGCTGTGCTGCGGAAGGTGGCTGCTAAACCCACATCTCAAAATCGAGATGTGGGGCACCCGGATCGTCGGATTCCACTGTATGAGTCAACGGCGGCGTTTGCGGAGCGGCTGGGGCATCCGCGGTGGATGGTGGAGCGTTGGGTGGCGGAGTATGGGCGCGAGGCGGCGTTGAAGATATGCGAGGCCGATCAGCGGGAACCGGCGGCGGGTGGGATGTTCTCCGACGGCGGCGATCTGCCGCATGTGGATGATGGATCGCGTCTGGTGGCGGAGCTTGCAGTGGCCGCGATGCCGGGGGCGAAGCGGGTTTGGGATTGCTGCGCGGCACCGGGTGGGAAAACGCTGATTCTGGCGCGGCGGTTAGGTTCCGCTGAGATTGTTGCGAGCGATGTGAGTGCGAAGCGGATGGCCCAGACCGAGGCGAGGATGCGACGTTATGCGTATGCGGAGCGCGTTCGGTTTGCGGTGGCGGATGCCGGCGATGCGAAGGGGATTGAGGGGAGCTTCGATCTGATCTTGTGCGATGTGCCGTGCTCGGGGACTGGGACGCTGTCGGCGAATCCTGAGATACGGCACCGGTTGAAGGTGGAGGAGTTGTCACGCCAGGCGGAGCGGCAGAGGGCGATTCTCAAGGGTGTTTTGAAGCGGCTGGCCCCCGGCGGGCGATTGGTGTATTCAACCTGCTCGCTGGAGCCGGAGGAGTGCGAGCGTGTGGTGGAGGCGGTGGATGGGGTGAGGAGGGTCCCCGTGGGTGGTCTGCTGGCGGAGCTTGGAGAGCAGGGGATTCTGCGGCCTGATGTGGGGTTCGGGTCGATGGTGCGGGAGCAGGCGCTACGGACTTTGCCGGGGTTGCATGGGTGCGATGGTTTTTTTGCTGCGGTTCTGGAGCGGGAGTGAGGAGACTCTAGTTGGTGAGGGTGATGTGGACGGGGTCGCCTTTGACGACGCGGTGGCCGGCTGGTGGTGTTTGCGCGATCACGGTGCCGATGGAGAGGGTTTGCGCGGTGGGAGTGACTGGCGTGGAGGTAGTGGAGGGGCTTGCCGGAATTGAGGTTGAAGGCTGGGTTGGGTCAGTCGCTGGGGTGGGGGCCGGGGTAGGTAGGTTGAGGTCTTCGGCGCTGACGATGCGTAGGCCGGCGGCGTATGCTCGTGCGGCGGCTCCGGCGAGGGTGAGGCCGGCGAGCGAGGGCATGAGGAAGGCGTCGGAAGATTCGGCTTGTTGTGGCTCGCTGAGGAGAAGGCTGACGCGGGGGCGGTCGACGCCGGTGGCGTTGGGGGCGGGGGTTTGGCCGATGACGACGCCGGGTGGTCCGGGCGCGGCGATGTGGGCGACTGCGCCGAGTTCGAGCCCGAGGCGGCGGATGTTGATCGAAGCGGTGCGCTCGCTTTGACCGAGGACGTCGGGAATGGCGACTTGTTGTGCGCCGAGGCTTTCGGTGACGCGGACGACCCATTGGCGGCGGACGGTGACGCCGGGTGCGGGCGATTGGGCGAGGACGTGTCCGGGCGGGGTGTTGGGGGAGTAGAAGCGGTTTTCTAGGTTAAGAACGAGACCGTGGGAGCGGGTTTGTTTGCTGGCGTCGGAGAGGGTGAGGCCGGTGAGGTTGGGAACTTTGACCTCGCGGCCATGGATGGCGAGGCGCATGCTGATGAACGCGGAGAGAAGCGCGACGACGAGCATGGCGAGCGCGCCGAGAACGATGTTGAAGAATCGGTTGATCCGGGAGACTCTCATTGCTCTGTCAGGATATACGCGGCGATTCTTCGGCGTGGATGTTTTATGCGAACGGAGCCTCTTTGTGGTATTTGCCGTTAGACTTACTCCGGGATTGGAGGAAATCGGATGCGGCAGTGGACACGGCGAGAGTTGGTGAAAGCGGGAGCGGTGGCGAGTGCGGCTTCGTTGACTGCGAAACGGTTGGTGGCTGAGGGGATTGAGCCGGGGCTGGGTGAGGTTGCGCAGGCGAAGACGCCGCAGGATAGTCTGCGGGTCGATGTAGCGAAGAACGAGCTGCGGGAGCGGCTGTCGCTGGACTTGGGGTGGAGGTTTGCGCTGGGGCACGCTTGCGATCCAATGCGGGACTTTGGGTTTGGCAAGCTGGCAGGAGTAGGGACCTATGCGAAGACGGGCGATGCGGGCGGGCCGACAGGAGTCAGCTTTGACGATTCAAAGTGGGAGGCTGTGCAGGTGCCGCACGACTGGGCGGTGGCGCTGCCGTTTGTGGTAGAGCCGGTGCTAGTGGGTCATGGCGGCAAGCCGTTGGGAAGGGATTTTCCGGAGAGCAGTATTGGTTGGTACAGGAGAGAGATTGAGGTCAAGCCGGAGGACAAAGGCAAGCGGATGGTGCTGGAGTTTGATGGGGTCTACCGCAACGCGACGGTGTTCGTGAATGGGAGTTGGGTCGGGGAGAGCCAGAGCGGCTATGTGCCGTTCGAGATCGATGTGACGGACTTTCTGGATTATGCGCCGCGCGAAGTGAGAGGACCGGATGGGCAGATGCATCCGGAGAGCGGACCGGTGAAGAATGTGGTGGCGCTTCGGGTGGATGCGACGTTCAGCGATGGATGGTTTTATGAGGGAGCGGGGGTTTATCGGCATGTGTGGCTGCGGAAGACGGGTGCGCTGCACCTGGTGAAGGATGGGGTGTTTGTGCAGGCGACGCCGGGTGCTAGTGGGGATGCGGGACTGGCGATCTCGACCGAGGTGAAGAATGCGGGAGTTGCGGCGGTGAAGTGTTCTGTAACTGGAGTTGTCGTGGAGGTGGGGAGTGGGAAGGAGGTTGTGCGGTGCCGGTCGGCGGTGGTGACGGTGAGGCCGGGAGAGATGGTGACGGTGCCGATGACGGGGAAGATTGCAGCGGCGAAGATCTGGAGTCTGGAGGATCGGAATCTCTACCGGATGGTGACGATGGTGGAGTCGGAAGGCAAGGCGGTGGACCAGGATGAGACGCGATTCGGCGTGCGGACGATTGCGTGGGATGGGCAGCGTGGATTTTTGTTGAATGGCAAAGTGGTGAAGATTAAGGGGATGTGCAATCACCAGGACCATGCTGGTGTGGGCGTGGCGGTGCCGGATGCGATTCAGCGGTACAGGATTGAGCGGTTGAAGGAGATGAACTGCAACGGGCTGCGGACGGCGCACAACACTCCGGCGGCGGAGGTGCTGGATGCCTGCGATGAACTGGGCGTGCTGGTGATGGATGAGACGCGGATGTTTTCGTCGAGCGAGGAGGGGTTGAATGAACTGGCGACAATGATCCGGCGGGACAGGAACCATCCGTCGGTGGTGATCTGGTCGATGGGCAACGAGGAGCCGCTGCAGAGCACGCCGCGCGGGGCGGCGATCATCACGACAATGAAGCAGGAGGCGAAGCGGCTGGATCCGACGCGAATGGTGACGGCGGCGATGAATGGCGGCTGGGGAGTTGGTTTCACGCAGGTTGTGGATGTGATGGGGCTGAACTATGGCGGGGCGCACATCAACGAGACGAAAAACATCACCAACTATCGCGCGAAGTTTCCGGCGAAGCCGGCGGTGGGGACGGAGACGGGTAGTACGGTGTCGACGCGCGGCGTGTATGAGAACGATCCGCTGCGGGGGTATGTGAGCGCTTATGACGTGAATCATCCCGTGTGGGCCAGTACGGCGGAGACGTGGTGGAGTTTTTACGACGAGAATACGTGGCTTGCGGGGGGATTTTGCTGGACGGGGTTTGACTATCGCGGGGAGCCGACGCCGTATGGGGTACCGTGCATCAGCTCGCATTTTGGCGCGATGGATACGTGCGGATTTGCGAAGGATAACTTTCACTACTACCGGGTGTGGTGGGGGAGTGAGCCGGCGATCCATCTGTTTCCGCACTGGAACTGGGAGGGGATGGAGGGGCAGGAGATTTTGGTTTGGTGTTATGCGAATTGCGAGTCGGTGGAGCTGTTTTTGAATGGAGCGAGTTTGGGGTCGCAGATGGTGAAGAAGAATAGCCATGTGGAGTGGAAGGTGAAGTATGCTCCGGGGGCGATTGAGGCGAGGGGATCGTCGGGCGGAAAAGTTGTTCTGACAGAGCGACGGGAGACGGCGGGGGCAGCGGCGCGGCTGGTGGTTGAGACGAGTAAGGCTACGCTTCGGGCGGATGGGCAGGATTGCGCTCAGGTGAACGTGCGGGTGGTGGATGCGAAGGGGCTGACGGTGCCGACGGCGGGGAACATGCTGACGTTTGCGGTGGAGGGGCCGGGGAAGGTGATTGGTGTTGGGAATGGTGACCCGAGTTGCCATGAGCCGGACAAGGCGAGTCAGCGGAGTGCGTTCATGGGCCTGGGTGCGGGGTTTGTGCAGGCGGGTTTGACGGCGGGTGAGATGAGGGTGAAGGTGACGTCAAAGGGGCTGGAGGCGGGCGAGGTGACGCTGCACTGCGTGGCGGGATGATGCAGATAAGGGCTAATTAGAATTGGCAACGTCATCGCAACTCGCGCATTAGTGCTGCCCCATGCGAACAGCAGATCCGACCACTCCCCCTTCGCCTCGTTTCACTCGCTCAGGGTCCGGTCGGGATGAGAATTATGCCCGTAGTTTCAGACGCAGGACACCTGGTTTAGCGGCGGTTGTCGGTGGCGGGTTCGGGGTGGATGAGGAGCCGGCTGACTTCGGGGCAGTCGAGTTTGAAGGCGTTTTCGAGTTCGGTGATGATCTCGTGGACGCGAGACATGGGGAGATCGTCGGGCAAGGTGCAGTGGCAGTTGACGTGGATGCGGTCGGCTCCGTTGCTGTGGGCGCGGGTGACGAAGACTTCGTGGATGTCGAGGATCTCGGGGAAGGCCTGGGCGGTGCGGCGGAGGCGGACTTCGAGCTGGCGGTCGCGTTCGAGTGACTCGGGGCGTTCGATGGTGGCGGGTTCGCTTTCGATGTGGGTGAGGATGGTGGAGATCTCGGGGACCTCGCGGCGCATCTCGGACTCGAGCTGGGTGACGAGGGTGTGGGCGGTGCGGAGGGTCATGGTCTCGGCGACTTCGAGGTGCTGCTCGACGTGGAGCTGGTGGTGGTACTCCTGCACGCTGACGTCGTGGATGTTGAGGTTAGAGCGGGCGGCGACGGCGCGGATGCGGTCGTGGACGCTTTCGGCGCGGGAGGCGGTGGGGATGGAGTGGACGACGACGTCGGCTCCGGGAAGATGGCGCTGGACGGCGGCGGTGGCGGCCATGGTGATCTGTTCGGAGCGCTGGAAGGTGAGGTTGCGGGGCATGCCGAGGGTGACGTCGGCGAAGTAGCTGGGGCCGGAGCGGCGGGTGCGGATGCGGTCGACGGAGAGGACGCCGTCGATGGCGGCGAGCTCGCGGATGAGTTGGCGGTTCTGGGCTCGGGCTTCTGGTGGCGTGGCGTCGGTGAGGGCGTCGATGGTGCGGCGGGCGAGCTTCCAGGTGATGTGGAGGATGATGCAGGCGACGAGGATGGCGGCGATGGGGTCGGCGAGTTCCAGCTGTGGGATGCGCCAGTGTTGGCCGGCGTAAGTTGCGGCGAGGCCTAGAAGAACAGCGGTGGAAGACCAGATATCGGTTCGGAAGTGGATCGCGTCGGCTTCGAGGGCCTCGCTGTTGGTGGCGGCGGCGATGTGATGGAGTTTTCGGGAGCGGGTGAAGTCGACGGTGATGGCGAGGAGCAGGACGATGAAGGGCCAGATGGATGGTTTGAGGGTGAGGTGCTCTCGGAAGGCGATGCGGTGGATGGCCTCGGTGAAGATCCAGACGCAGGAGGCGAGCATGAGGACGGCTTCGACGCCGGCGGAGAGGCTTTCTATCTTGCCGTGGCCGTAGCTGTGGTCGGCGTCGGCGGGGCGGTCGGAGACGTGGACGGAGAAGAGGGTGATGCCGGCGGCGATGAGGTCGACTCCGGAGTGGGCGGCTTCGGAGAGCATGCCGAGGGAGCCCGTGAAGAGGCCGGTGAGGAGCTTCAGGAGGGTTACTCCGAGGGCGGCGAGGACGGAGAAGAGCGCGGCGGAACGCTTGGCGTTGTGCGGGGTGGAGGCTTGCTCGGGCGTGGCCGTTTGCGTCATTGCGAAGATGTTACATGGTGGGGTTACTCTATGCCAGGACACCCCCACCCCTAGATAAAGGCCCCAAAGTCTTCCAATGAGAGACTTTAGGTTTGGACTTCGGGGTTCTGGATTGGGCGAGCGGTGAGTGTGAGGCGTGTCCGGCGAGCGGTTGTTGTCAAGAGCGATCGGCTTATTTGGAAAGGCTAATTCTGCTCTTCGATTACTTTGTAATCGGCGGGGATTTGAAAGAGCGTTGGATTGGGTTCGGCGCGCTGGAGGTCGGTGACCGTCATGATGATTTTTTGCCCTCGTGGGTCGTCGGAGGTTTTGGCGAGGGGAATATTGAGATCGGGTGCGGTCCAGGTGTCTTCGACGACGGTAACTGCGTCGCCGTTGGGCAACTTTGTTCCTAAGGTGATGGTTCGGCGTTGGCCTTGAGCGTCTATGCCGAGTATTTTTTGTGGCGGCAGCTGGCTTTCCGAGGGTGATAGGTGGAGTGCGCGGTACTCTGCTGCCTTAGCGCGAAATTCCGCAGCCTTGGCCTCTTGTTCGGGTGAGGGCGGTTCAGGAAGGGGAATGTGCGTGACGTGCGCAGTCTTGTCCCATGGCTGAAGGCTGATGATCGTCTGCGCGACTGGGTCGGTGATGCGGGCGGCAGGAGTGAGGGGGCGTTTGTCCGGATTTACGATTTCAGAGCGTTCGCGGCCTTCAGAGTCGCGCATGTGATGCTCTTCGAGTTCGGTGGTGGTCCACGTGCCGTCAGTGAGTTTCTTGGAATTGGTGGTCTCTGAGATTAGAGCGTAGGGCTCGCCCTTTACGGCTAACATCTTAAAGTCGCCAAGGTGAACACCGCCCGTGATTTGGAACTGAGGTATCACTGGAGCAGGAGGCGCGACGACCTGTGCGGAGATGGAAACGGCGCTCAAAGTTGCGGCCAAGATTGTTGTGCGGCACACAAGGAACGGATGCATCGTTCACTCCACGGAGAGTTTCCATTATCGAGTCTTGGGGGTTGTAAGGCAAGAATGATCTGCGCCCGGTCAGGGTTTGGTGGCGTGGTAGAGGCCGGCGATGCCGAAGGTATAGCTGGTCCAGGTGGCGTTGGTGAAGCCGGCGTTTTTGATGAGTTGGATCATGCGGGGTGGGCGGGGGAAGCGCTCGACTGAGGCGGGGAGATAGCTGTAGGCGGCGGGTTTGCCGGAGATGAGGCCGCCTAGCTTGGGGAGGATGGATTTGAAGTAGAGATTGTAGAGCGTGCCGGTGAGGCCTTCGGGCTGGTTGGCTTCGAGAATGCCAAGTTGGCCGCCGGGGCGGAGGATGCGGTGGAGTTCGGCGAGGCCTTCTTCGTAGTTGGCGAGATTGCGGAAGCCGAAAGCTGAGGTGACTAGATCGACGGAGGCGTCGGCGAGGGGGAGATGGAGGGCGTCGGCTTCGATGGGGACGATGTTGTGCGGCGCAAATTTTTTTGCGCCGAGTGAAAGCATCTGGTGGGAAAAGTCGACGGCGAGGATGGGGGCGGCTTCGGGGTTTGTGGGGCGATGTTTCAAAAGCGCGAGGGTCATGTCGCCGGTTCCACAGCAGAGGTCAAGGACGACGGTCTCGGGATGCTGGAGGATGGGGCGGAAGAGGCGGGCGGTCCGATTCCACCACAAGCGGTCGATGCCGGCGGAGAGGAGATGGTTAGCGCGGTCGTAGGTAGGGGCGATGGTGTCGAACATCTGCCGAACGTTCGCGGCGGCGGCTTGCTCGGTGCTGATGCCGGCGGGGCGGGCTCCGGTGGAGCGTTCGTGCTCGCGCGAGTGAGTCACGGGTTCGTCTCTGAGGAGGTGATGTGCTCGATTGTGATCAATTCGACCATTGAGGCCGACCAAAAACTCTCGCGCCAACGCTCTATGCGCGGTCTCGGAATGATAGTGCCATCGAAGGCCGCGCGGACTGTCATATTGCCGATACTTCCGTGGCGAGGGAGTTTCGAGAGTTCGGCACGCGAGGCGGCAGTGAGTCGGAAGAACAGAAATTCCTTCGGACACGCTGGTGAGGTAACGGCTTCGCTGTCGATTCCATACACGATGTTAGCGGAGGTCGCGAATCTTCGACCGACGAAGAGGGGAGTATTCCTGGCAAGAAAACAAAAGTCAGTTTGAATCGGTTCCACAATGCGTGGGGCGGTTCGACGCGCGAGCAGCTGAGTTGTCAAAACGCCGGCTGAGAATGCCAGGCCAAGTCCCACACTGAAGGTAACTTTGCCAAAGCGACTCATACTATCGAACCTTCGCAGTTTTCGGAGTAGAAGCAGTGCTGACTCCTACGCGTTTCCGCATGAGCGTGAGCATTAAGTCGGTGGCCGCGAGGAGTTCGGGTTCGGTGACATCGCGAACGATTTCGGTTTTGCCGATTGCCGTGGGGAGGACGAAGGAGCGGATGCCGCTGCGGTTTTTCTTGTCGCGGGAGGTAAGGGCGACGAGTTTTTCTGCTGTGGCTTTGAAGGGTGGCAATGGGCCGTAGCGGAGGATGAGTTGGGTGATGCGGTCGGCGTCTTTTTGGGGAATGGTTTTGCGAGCGACGGCGACGTTGAGTGCGGCGATGCTGCCCCAGGCAACGGCTTCGCCGTGCAGGAGTTGCTTGTAGTTGGTGGCGGCTTCGATGGCGTGGCCTATGGTGTGGCCGAAGTTGAGGATCATGCGGAGGCCGGATTCTTTTTCGTCTTTGCTGACGACGTCGGCTTTGACGCGGACTGAGGCGGCGACGACGTGAGTGAGAGCGGCGGGGTCGCCGGCGAGGATGGCGTCAGCGTTTTGTTCCATGTAGCGGAAGAGTTTTGCGTCGTAGATGACTCCGGCCTTGATGGACTCCTGGAGGCCGGCGCGGAGTTCTGCTGGTGGAAGGGTGGCGAGGAGGCCGGTGTCGACGAAGACGGCTTGCGGGTGGTGGAAGCTGCCGATGAGGTTTTTGCCGGCGACGAGGTTGACGCCAGTCTTGCCGCCGATGGAGGAGTCGACCTGGGCAAGGAACGTTGTCGGAATTTGAACGTAGCGGATGCCGCGCATGTAGATGGCGGCGAGAAAGCCTGTCATGTCGCCGAGGACACCGCCACCGAACGCGAAGAGAAGGGAATCGCGGTCAGCACCAGCGGTGGCGAGTTGTTGGGCGAGGGATTCGACGCTGCTGAGACGTTTGTGCGATTCGCCCCTGGGGACAAAGAGAACTGTTGGGGCGTCCTGCTCGCGTTTTGGAAAGGAGGCGAGGAAGAAGTTGGACCAGAGAGCCCAGATATCAGGCGAGGTGATGACAAAGGGGCGGAAGGGTTTGCCCTTGTTAAGCTTGCTGATGCGCGGATGGAGAGCGTGAAGGATATTCGCCGCGATAGTTACGTCGTAGGTTGCTGAGGGCGTGTTGACGGGGATGACAGGCACGGTATCTCGATGGTATCGCAGGGGGGCGCGCCTTCAGTTGTCAGTTCTCCGTTCTCAGTTCTCAGTAACAAAGATTTGTGACCGGCAATTGCAACGGAGAACTGATCACTGACAACTCAATTAGCATTGAAGTATGGAACGGTTTGATTTTCTGGTAATCGGGGCAGGAATTGCAGGGCTGAGTGCGGCGATTCGGTTGGCGGATGCAGGTACGGTGCTGGTGGTGACCAAGGAAGAACTGGCGGAGTCGAATACGGCTTACGCGCAGGGTGGGATTGCTGTGGCTATGGGGGGCAAGGAGGACGTCGCGCTGCATCTTCAGGACACGATGGCGGCGGGGGACGGGCTGGTGAATCATGAGGCTGCGGCAGTGCTCGTTGGCCAGGGACCGGAGCGGGTGGACGAGTTGCTGGAATGGGGGACGGCGTTCGACAGGAACCCGACGGACCACAACGGGGAGGGTGGAGAGCTGTTGCGGACGCGCGAAGGGGCGCATAGTCTCTCGCGGATTCTGCATGCAAATGGTGATGCGACCGGGCGTGAGATTGCAGTGTCACTTCTGCGGCATGCACGGGAGATTCCGCGGATTGAGTTGCTGGAGTGGACTACGGGTGTAGATCTGCTGGTCGAAGATGGGCGCGTGGTGGGAGCGACGCTGCTGGATGGTGAGGGAGGATTGCGGGTAGTGCTGGCGCGGGCGGTCCTGCTGGCCAGCGGCGGGGCGGGGCAGGTTTATAGCGATACGACGAATCCGGCGGTGGCGACAGGGGACGGGATTGCGATGGCTTACCGGGCGGGGGCGGCGGTGAGCGATATGGAGTTTTATCAATTTCATCCAACGGCGTTCAGCGCGTCGGGTGCTCCGCGATTTTTGTTGAGCGAGGCGCTTCGGGGTGAGGGTGCGTTTCTGGTGAATGCGAAGGGCGAGCGGTTTATGGAGCGGTATCATCCGCTGCTGGAGCTTGCTCCGAGGGATGTGGTGGCGCGGGCGATAACGCGTGAGGGGATGGATGGGCCGGTCTATCTGGATATGCGGCACGTGAAGAAGGATCTGCAGGCGAGGTTTCCCGGGATCTCCGCGTTTTTGGCAAAGTATCAGCTTCAGCTTGGGCGGGATTTGATTCCGGTGCGGCCGGCGGCCCACTACCTGATGGGTGGCGTGAAGACGGATGTGCAGGGGAGAACCTCGCTGCCGGGGCTCTATGCAGCGGGAGAGGTCGCCTGCACGGGGGTGCATGGGGCCAACCGGTTGGCGAGCAATTCGCTGCTGGAGGGATTGGTGTTCGGGGTGGTGACGGCGGAGACGATGGTGGCGGAGGCTCCGGTGGCGGAGAAGGTTTCCATGGCTGTTCCCGAAGCGGCGGCGGCGGGGGCTACTCCAGAGGCAGCGACCGAGAGATGGATCGCGGAGTTGCGCGCGTTGATGTGGCAGGACGCGGGCCTGTTGCGCGATGGGAACGGATTGCGCGAGGCAGAGCGCCGGCTGGATGCGCTTGCGGTGACCATGCCGCGAGGGCTGTTTCGCCGGGCGTTGGAAGCGAGGAACCTGCACACCGTGGCTGGGTTGATCGTGGCTTCGGCGCTGGGACGCGAGGAGAGCAGAGGGGCGCACTACCGGAACGATTTTCCGCTGCACGATGACGTGGCCCGGCACTCGGTGATGCAACGGGGGAGGCTGGACTTTGTCGCTTAGTCCGAAGGAACGGGGGCTACGGAGGTGAAGCCTGACCGCGATCTTCGGCGCATCGTTGTTGCCGTCGGCGGCGCGCTGGTTGCGTTTTGTCTGGTGGGGGCGACCATCTACTACAAGATGGCTCATGTTGCGGTGAATGGATTTGTGCATGGCGGTCCGGCGGCACTGACGGCTGCCATGGCCGGACTGTTCGGTGGCGGATTGGTAGCAGTCGTGGTGCTGATTCTGCTGCTGCGGCTGCGTTAGAAGATCGTCAAGAGGACAGGAACGACGATGCCGGCGAGAACGAGCGCGGTGATCAGGCGTCGGTTGCGAATGTATTTGTAGGACATGTAGAGGCCGGAGAGGGTGGAGACGAAGAGGCCGATGGAGACGAGGAGAAAGAAACACTTCAGGGGCAGGGTGTTGTGGGTTTTGGGAGCGATTGCGTCGGTTGGCGCAGGGGCTGGATTCGGCGCCGGTTGAGTCGTGGTGGGAGGCGGCGATTGCGGCTTGTCCGCGGCCTCGGGAGCGCCGGCCTTCTCGCTCGCTCTGTTCGGTGACGGAGCCTTTCTGATAGGAACGATCGGAGTCTGCTTTTTGTGAATCTGGCCAAGCATGACGGCCCAGGCGGGTGGCTTGTAGTCACTGCCACGGGTGGTTTCGTGAAGGCTGAAGGTCTGGAGCGCTCCCGTAAAGGCGAAGAAGAGCAGAGCCGGGGCGATGAAGACGCCGGTGTAGAGATGGATCAAGCGGAGGTACTTCAAAATAGTGTGCGAGGAGGACATGGTTCTTTCTTTCTACACAAGGAGATGAATTGGAGGATGGTCGGCCGAAAAGTTTAGCAAGGAATTGTTGCAAGTAAAGCGCTCGGCCGAATGGCAGAGGAGCTTAAGCGCATCTGGTTAACTGGCTATGCTCCAGTGGTTTGCGTCGGGGGTTTCACCAGCAGGGAGAGCACGATCGTGATGGAGAGGACGCTGACAACCACGGCCAGGGAGGTGATTGGGCCGATCTCTATCCAGTGGGCGGAGAGCATCTTGAGTGCCGCGAAGGCGAGGACTGCGGCGAGGCCGTAGTGGAGGAAGCGAAGTTTTGTGAGCATGTGGGCGAGGAGGAAGTAGAGCGAACGCAGACCCATCACGGCCATGATGTTCGAGGTGTACGCCAGGAAGGGGTTGCGGGTGATGGAGAGGACGGCGGGGATGGAGTCGAGCGCGAAGACCAAGTCGGTCACTTCGATGGCGAGCAAAGTGAGGAAAAGTACGGTGACCATGCGGCGGCCGTCTTCGCGGACGAAGAACTTGTCCTGGCGCAAGCTGACGGGATGGACGCGGGTGATCCATTTTATCCAGCCGGGCATCGCTTCCGGCTTCTGGGCGGAGGGCAGCACGAGGCGGATAGCGGCGACGAGCAGAATAGCGGCGAAGATGTAACTGACCCACTCGAAATGGGTGAGGAGTTCCAGGCCGGCGGCGATGAAGGTACCGCGCATAACGATGGCGCCGGCGATACCCCAGAAGAGGGCCTTGGGCTGATGGCTAGGCTCGATGTTGAAGACGCGGAAGAGGACAAGAAAGACGAAGAGGTTGTCGATCGAGAGCGACTCTTCGATGGCGTAGCCCGCTAGATATTGCGTTGCGGACTCGCCGCCCATGGCGTGGAAGATGAAGAGGGCGAACGCGAGGGCGGCGCCGATCCAGAGGCTCGTGGCGGTGACGGCGATCGAGTGAACCTTGGCCGGACGCTGACGGCGAACGTAGATCAGCTCCGCCCCGAAAAGGACAAAGATGAAGACGTGAAAACCTATCCAGTAGCTGATGGGGGTGGCGCCAGGCATCTATGTCGATGCTAACAGCGCGAGAGGGGCCGGATGCGCGGGCCACGCGTTGGTTTCGCCGTTCACAAGAGAAGATGCAGGAGAGACTCTACGGGCTGCAGATGCGCGGCGCGGGTGGCTGTTTGCGCTGCCGATTTAGCGAGAGCCAGCAACCATCGAGTAAACCGCGTAGAGAACGATGGCGAGCAGCATCCACAGAATTGAGGAGAAGAAGAGGCTGCGGACGACTTCGCCTACGGGATGGGCTCCGAAGAAACTGGTTGAGGAGGCCCGATCGGACACCCGGTTGGTGAAGCTTTTATCTTGGGACTGCAAGGATGGGAACGCTGGTGTTTGCATTGTTCTACCTCCATCGGCATGGATGAGAGTAGGACTAGCGGTTTATCCACAGCTATCCCTCGAACGCGTTAGTTTGTGCCTCATTTGGGTCACAATCGGGGGATTTAAGGCATCCTAAGCGTTAGATCGGCGCTGTTCTGGAATGACGTAGACACCGGTATGGCGTAGGATTTTTGGCGGTATTGGGGCGCAAATCAAATTTCTCTCGGGGAGCATATATGAAGACAGTGATTCGTTTGATGGCGCTTGCGACGGGCCTTTTGGTCGCGCAAGTTGCGGTGGCTCAGGCACCTGCCGGATCCACCGGACAGTGCAAAGATGGAACGTATACCACTACCGCCAGCAAACAGGGGGCTTGTCATGGACATCAGGGCGTGAAGGAGTGGTACGCGGCGGAGGCGCCGCCAGCTCCGGCGAAAGTCGCTGTCCCTTCACAAGGTCCTGTGGCAGCGCCAACTGCTGAATCTCCGAAGGTGGCAACTCCAACTGGGGCTCCCACAGCGGCCCCGTCCCCTAAACCGTCTCCTTCGGCGAAGGCCGCGGCTACCCAGCAGGCAGCGGGTGGCAGTCCGGGTCTGGTGTGGGTTAACACCGACAGCAACGTCTACCACTGCTATGGAACGACTTACTACGGCAAAACCAAGGCTGGGTCCTATATGAGTGAGGCCGATGCGAAGGCCAAGGGCGCCCATCCGGATCACGGCAAGCCTTGCAGCAAGTGACGATGTAGGGATTTGAAACCAATAGAGCGCCTCTGACGCCCGGAGATCGGCTTCAGGGGCGCTGGTTGATTAAGCGAATCATCTCGAGGAAAAGGTCGCCGGAGATCTGGAGAGATTTCGCACTGATCTTGTCGAGAGTGTCTTCGGCGGTGTGATGATAGCCGTCGGGGTTCTCCTTCGTGGAGGGGCCATAGTGTGCGTCGATTACGTCGAGCACCGGCACTCCTCGCTGCGCAAAGGGTAAATGGTCGTCTTCTTCAGCCTCGCTGTATTGGAAGATATACGCGGAGTGGCCTGTGTTCTTTGCGGCGGTCTTGAGTATGTCGTTCAGCCACGGCGTGGAGTTATCGCTGTGATCGATGTTCAGGTCTTTATCGGCGATCATGTCGGCAACAAGCAATGCCTTGATCTTCGCGAGGGTGCCATCCTGCGACCATTTTGCGGCTAGGTGGCGGGTGCCGTAGGTGTTGTCCTTACCGTTGTTGGCGAACCAATCCTTGACGGCCTCTTCGCCGTCATCGAAGACCAGCCAGACGGAGTAGCCCTCAGGTGGATGCGCGCGGAGGACGTTGCCGATCTCTATGAGCAGAGCGGTGGTGGCGGCTCCGTCGTTGGCTCCGTAGAACTCGATGTCGCGCAGCGGGTAGTTGGTCTCATAGTGGCTGACGAGGACGATGATGCCGTCCTTTTTCCCGGGGTATTTGACGATGTAGTTGCGCATTGTCTGGAAACCGGCGGGTGTGCTGGCGGTGAAGGTGTCGGTTTCGAGATTGCCCTTGGCCGCCTCAGCAGTAAAGTGCTGCTTGATGAACTCTTCGGCTTTCAGGTGGCCTGGGGAGCCGTTGAATCTCTTGGGGGCGACCTGAAGAAGTTGTTGGGTCAGGGTGTACGCGGCCTGTCCGCTGAAGCGTGCGGGAGTCTTCTGGGCCGGGGCGCTGGCAGTGGCCAGGAAAAGGACAACCGAGATCAAAAGCAGCCGTAGATTTATCGACTGCTTCGGCGCCGCGGCTGACAGGATGGATGAGCCTCCTGGCTCAGGATGGCAACTGCTCAGCGGGGGAGTCATGCGGGTTTTTGCGCCTCTCTGGCTTTGCGGCGGGCCGGGTGGACGAGAAACGCCACGCCAACGCCGACCATATAAAGAACAAGCATTGGCGTGGCGAAGAGGCACATGCCGATCGGGTCGGGCGTTGGGCAGATGATGGCGGCGATGAGGAAGATGGCGAGGATCGCGTAGCGGACGTGTTTGATAAGGAATTTGGCGTCGACGATGCCGAACAGCGAAAGAAAGAAGATGAGGATGGGCAGTTCGAACGTGATGCCGAGGCCGAGTATGACGGCGAGGAAGAAGCCGGTGTAGTCCTCAATCGTGAGGATAGGGTTGAACGCCTTGCCGAAATCGAGGACGAGAACCTTGATGGCGCCGGGGAGAACCCAGCGATAGCCGAACCATGCTCCCGAGAGGAAGAGGACGATGGTGGTGGACATGAAGGGCCATACGTACTTCTTTTCGTTGGCGTACATGCCGGGAGAGATGAACAACCAGATCTGATAGAGGATGAATGGCGAGGCGAGGATGGCGCCACCGAGCAGGGAGGTCTTCAGATATAGATTGAGGCCGTCGGTGGGGTGAGTGAAGTTGAGTTTGAGGCCGAGGTCGGTGACGGGGCGCTGAATATAGTCGTAGAGCCGGACGTGGAAGATGTAGGCAACGATAAAGCCGGCGAGGAGGTAGTAGACGGAGTGGATCATCCGCTTGCGGAGCTCGGTGAGATGCTCCATGAGACTCATGCCGGGGAGTTCTGCGCGTTCGGTCACGGCTTTTCGCGCCTTATCGATGGGGTCCAGATCAGCCACGCTGGATGACCTCAGTGGCCGCGGGTTCGGATTCTGCTGTTCTGGGATCAGGGTCGTGCGGGATGGAGTCGAGAACAGGAGAGAGCGCGGAGTTACTGACTGGAAGGCCGGTGGAAGGGGGCATGAGATTGAGATCGCCGGAGGTGGCGATGGGCAGCGGCTCGGGAGCGGGTTCAGCCTGCGGCTGCTCGTGTGGATGTCCTACGAGAAACTCTTCGGTGGCCGGAGGGGCGATCGTGTTTTCGGATTCGCCGGCGATCGCTGGTGTGACAGGAGCGGCGGCTTCCATTGCCGCAATTTTTTTTCGCTGCTCCTCCTGGTCGGCGATGCGGAGTTCTTCTTCCATCTGCATGCGGAACTCATTGGAGGCGCGGCGAAACTCCGCCATGAGTTTGCCCAGCTGGCGCGCGAGTTCAGGCAGCTTCTTCGGCCCGAAGAGGAGTAGGGCGAGGAAGATGAGGATGGCGCTGTCCTGAAAGCTAGGCATAAGTCAATCCCATGATACGGCTTACGTGTTGATGGGAACAAATGGCGGCAGGCGGCCAAGGTTGTTGTAAAATTTTCTATGCTGGCAACTGTGATATGCAGTAGAGATTTAGCAGAAAGCGCATCATTTTGGATGCGATGTGAGTCTAATAAATCGTGCGAGCGGCTGATGCAGCCGTGAGTACGGCAGTGACAGGAGTTGCAACATCCCCGTGGATTGGGTGAAGGCCTAAAGCCAACACAGTGAATCCACTGCAACTCGAGCGGTGCATGCTTTCAACATCCCCGTCTCAGAGGCGAAACAACAGTGCAGGCTGACAGCCGGCGCCAGTTGGCCTCGGTGAGACTGAAGGCGGAGTACTTTGAACGGACTATTGGAGATTGCTTCGGCTGCGGCCGTAGCTGACGATAATGCGGCGACGCGTTCGAGCGTTGCGGCGTGTTCTTTGGACAATTACCTTGATCAGCCGGACCATACCATGGATGCACGCATCGCTGCGGCACGTGCCACGCTGGGAACCGACGTCGTTTTGCTGGGGCATCACTACCAGCGCGATGAGGTGATCCGGTTTGCCGACTACACTGGTGACAGCTACAAGCTCTCGAAGGTCGCGTCCCAGACCGATGCCAAGTACATGCTGTTCTGCGGTGTGCACTTTATGGCCGAAACCGCTGATGTGCTGGGCCAGCCGTGGCAACAGGTGATCCTGCCGGATCTGAACGCTGGCTGCTCGATGGCGGATATGGCCGAGATCGGGCAGGTGGAAGACTGCTGGGATTCGCTGACACGCGCGGGGTTGACCGAAGCCGCTCAAGGCGGGTTGATTCCCTTGACCTACATGAACTCCGCCGCCGCGATCAAGGGGTTTTGCGGCAGGCGGGATGGACTGGTCTGTACCTCGTCGAATGCTCGCGGAGCGTTTCAGTGGGCGTTCGCGCGGGCGGAGAAGATTTTGTTTCTGCCGGATCAGCATCTGGGGCGGAACACAGCATTTGCGCTGGGAATTCCGATGAGCGAAATGGTCGTATGGGATCCCTATCAGATCAATGGCGGCTTGAGTCCGGACCGGTTGAAGGCGGCGAAGGTGATTTTGTGGAAGGGCCACTGCTCGGTGCATCAGCGCTTTTTGCCGGAGCATGTCGATCGCGTGCGTCGCGACCACCCGGAGATGCAGGTCATCGTGCATCCGGAGTGCCGCTGGGAGGTGTGCCAGAAGGCCGATGCGATCGGTTCGACCGAGCGGATTATTGAGGTGATTGAAAAGGCCCCGGAAGGTTCGAGCTTTGCCGTGGGCACGGAGATTCACCTGGTCAACCGGCTCACGAAGCGGTTCGCCCCGCTGGGCAAACGCGTGATGACGCTGGACGACGCCGGGTGCCTCTGCACGACGATGTACCGGATTTCCCCGCAGCACCTGGCCTGGGCGCTCGAGAATCTAGTGGAGGGACATGTGGTCAATCGCATCAAGGTGGAGGATGATGTGAAGCAGTGGGCGCGCGTGGCGCTCGATCGAATGCTGGAGATCAAGGTTTGAGCAAGATCTTTACACTAAGCGAGGCGCAAACGGTGCTGCCGGTGGTGGAGACTCTCCTTCGCAGGGCGCAGGCAGGGGCAACGCGTGCCGGCGAGTTGGAACAGCAGATGCAGCAGCTGAGCCACCGGATCTTTCTCTCCGGCGGCTTGAATGTGGACGTGGGCGTGGCCGCCCGGCGCCGTGCAGAGCGCGACAAGGCAGTGCAGGAGGCGAAGGACACCTTGGGCGAGATAGACTCGATCGGGGTGCAGGTGAAGGACCTCGAGCAGGGGCTCCTCGACTTTCCTTCGATGATGGACGGGAAACCGGTCCTGTTGTGCTGGAAACTGGGTGAAACTTCTATTGCCTATTGGCATACCGAGGAAGAAGGCTTTGCGGGAAGGAAGCCGCTCGATCCGCAGCTCGGCAAGACGGAGCGGTTGAACTGAATCAACACTGCCAAGAGCATCTCGTTTTTTTTGAGTGGGTTCACGCGACCTCTAAGGGTATGATCTCCAGAGTGATCCTGGGCAACTGTTCTTTATGCCGATGAGCTTCTGATTCATCGGATTGCATATTCGAACGCGTTGAACATGTAATCCAATTCTGGCTTGTAGAGAGCATTCCGCGTCCATGGAGAGATCTTCGGTGAGAGTGCTGGTTGAGCCAGGGGATACCACTGAGCTGCTTCCTGCATCAATCGTGAGCGGGTCCCGCTCCGTTCTGCTGAAGCGAGAGATGCCCGGTCTGGATGTATTGCGTGGAATTGCGATTCTGTCCGTCTTTTGTTTTCACGGCCTCAAGTGGTATCTGCCCCTGGGCACTTCGGCGGACCCTCGTATAAGACAGATAGGTCAGGCTGTGTCCTTCGGATGGCTGGGTGTCAATCTTTTCTTCGTTCTCTCTGGCTTCCTGATCACGGGCATTCTGCTCGACACCCGTACAAAAGAGAACTATTGGAGCAGTTTCTACATCCGGCGTTTTCTTCGAATCGCGCCTCTCTATCTTGTCGTTCTGGCCATTTTGAAGTTTGCGCTGAATTGTAGCTGGGCATACGTGTTTCTGTGCCTGTTTTATCTGGCAAACTTTGCGTTCCGGATTACTGGACCTGCCTATGGTCCTCTCTGGTCGCTTGCAGTTGAGGAACAGTTTTACCTGGTGTGGCCTTATCTGGTCCGTCGGCTGGGGTTGAGTGCGCTAACCGCTCTATGCGTTGCAGGGATCGTACTGTCGCCGTTTTTACGTGCCATCAGTGTTTCCAATTCGCTACTCCTGGGAAGTCCCTATGCCACTACATGGCTGATATTGGACAACTTGTTTTACGGTGCGTTGCTTGCGATCTTTCTACGCACCGCAGCGGCCACGGAACGGCGAGTGGCGCAACTGACTTTGCTCTTAGGCGGATTAGGTGCCTTACTACTAGCCACGGGATTTTCTTTCCAGCTGCTGAGTCGCGGCACCCCTGCAGGCGCGGCTTTCCAGCCAATACCGTTTCTCTTCATCTTTTCCTCGTTGCTGCTGGTCTCGCTCCGGTTTGGAGACCACCCCACGGTCTCCCGCGCTCTGGCTCCGGTCCGTTTTTTTGGCTATATCAGCTACGGGTTTTATCTCTTCCATACGTTAGGTTTCATCGCCTTTGACCGCGTCACGGAACACCTCGGCGTGCATCTGGAAACGCCTAAGATAGGCTTTGTCTTATTTCGTTTCCTCGTGGTGGGCGCGTGCCTTACGCTTTTCTGCTATCTGTCCAGAAGGTATTTTGAGGGGTATTTTTTACGTTTCAAAGATCGGCTGGCGCCTAACTCGTCGCGAGCTATTTGGAGTGCCGAAGAAATGGATGTTCCGCTCGAGCCGACCTGTGGATAACTATTTCTACTAGACGATAATATTTATCGTCTATACTCTCGTTGTGCTGGTGAACGAGTCCAAATCGTTTCGTGAGCTCTGCCAGGAAAATGGCATTGCTGTCACTCACCAGCGGCAGGTGCTGTATGAAGTGATGAAAACGATGCATGGCCATCCGAGTCCGGAAGAGGTCTATGCGCGGGTGAAGAAGAGGGTCCCGGCGATCTCTCTGGCGACGGTCTACAAAAACATACATTTGTTTGTTGAAAGCGGCGTCTTCAGCAAGGTGAGCATGCATCATGGCTCGCTACGCGTGGAAATGAACGATACGGCGCATCACCACATGGTGTGCTCGAAGTGCAAAACGATTACCGACATCGGAGAGAAGGAGCTTGGGCTGGTGTCGAAGCGGGACAAGCTGCCCGGCGGGTTTCTGGTGGAGCGGTATGCAGTCGACGTGATTGGCATTTGTGCCAAGTGCCAGCAGGCTTAGGTAAACCGCAACAAAAATTCTTGAGGTGAACAATGTCAAACGAAACAAAATGTCCGCTCGGGCATGGCGCAGTCACAACCTCTCACGGTGCAGCCCGAAGGAATGTTGATTGGTGGCCTAATCAACTGAATCTGACTCCACTGAACCAGCAGTCCCCGCTGGTCGATCCCATGGGCGAGGAGTTTAACTACGCGGAGGAGTTCAAGAGCCTCGACCTGAATGCGGTGATCAAGGATCTACATGCCTTGATGACGACCTCGCAGGACTGGTGGCCAGCAGATTACGGTCACTATGGGCCTCTGTTCATCCGGATGGCGTGGCATAGCGCCGGTACCTATCGCATCGCCGATGGACGCGGTGGCGCGGGCGCAGGCATGCAGCGGTTTGCTCCGCTGAACAGCTGGCCGGACAACGTGAGCCTGGATAAGGCGCGGCGGTTGATCTGGCCGATTAAGCAGAAGTATGGCCGGAAGATCTCGTGGGCCGATCTGATGATCCTTGCGGGGAACGTGGCGCTGGAGTCGATGGGGTTCAAGACGTACGGTTTCGCTGGCGGACGTGCGGACGCGTGGGAGCCGGATGAGACGTACTGGGGACCCGAGGCGACGTGGCTCGGCGACAAGCGATACAGCGGCGACCGCCAGCTGGAAAACCCGCTTGGGGCTGTGCAGATGGGTTTGATTTACGTCAATCCAGAGGGGCCTAACGGCAATCCCGATCCCATTGGTTCGGCGCGGGACATTCGCGAGACGTTTGCGCGGATGGCGATGGACGACGAAGAAACGGTCGCACTGATCGCCGGTGGACACGCCTTCGGCAAAACGCATGGCGCTGGGAATCCTGATCAGTATGTTGGCCGTGAGCCCGAGGGTGCGCCGATTGAGGAGCAGGGGCTTGGCTGGAAGAACAGTCTGGGCAATGGCGTGGGCGTAAATACCATCTCCAGCGGCCTGGAAGGCGCATGGACGACGAATCCGGCGAAGTGGGACATTGAATACCTGGAGAATCTGTTCAACTACGAATGGGAGCTGACGAAGAGTCCGGCAGGCGCGCAGCAATGGAAGCCCAAGAATGGAGCTGCTGCGGGCACGGTGCCGGATGCCCACGATCCGTCGAAGAAGCACGCGCCAACGATGTTGACGTCGGACCTTGCGCTGCGATTTGATGCGAGCTACGAGAAGATTTCGCGGGACTACTTGGCGAATCCGCAGAAGTTCGCAGATGCGTTCGCGAAGGCCTGGTACAAGCTGACGCATCGAGACATGGGGCCCATTGCGCGATATCTTGGTCCGCTCGTTCCTAAGGAGCAGTTGATCTGGCAGGATCCTGTCCCGGCGGTTGATCACGAACTGATCGGCGAGGCGGAGATCAAAGCCCTCAAGGCCAAGATTCTTGCATCCGCGCTTTCCATCTCTCAACTTGTCTCGACCGCCTGGGCGTCGGCTTCAAGCTTCCGTGGCTCCGACAAGCGTGGCGGGGCCAACGGAGCGCGCATTCGTCTTGCACCGCAGAAGTTCTGGCAGGTGAACCAGCCAACCGAGCTTGCGAAGGTTCTCGATGCGCTGGAGGCGATTCAGAAGGAGTTCAATGCAGGGTCTGGCGCGAAGAAGGTTTCGCTCGCCGACCTGATCGTCCTGGGCGGTTGTGCCGCAGTCGAGGAAGCTGCGAAGAGGGCGGGCCACGAAGTGAAGGTTCCGTTCTCTCCGGGGCGGACGGACGCGTCGCAGGAGCAGACCGATATCCACTCGTTCGCTGTGCTCGAGCCTATCGCAGACGGCTTCCGCAACTACCTGCGTCCGGGACACGAACCGTTTGCGGCCGAGTTGCTCGTAGACAAGGCAAACCTGCTGACGCTGACTGCTCCGGAGATGACCGTTCTAATCGGTGGCCTTCGCGTGCTGGGTGCAAACTTCGGACAGTCCTCAAACGGTGTTTTCACGAAGCAGCCCGGCACGCTCACCAATGACTACTTCGTGAATCTTCTCGACATGTCCACGAAATGGCAAAGGTCCGCTACAGAGGGCGTGTTGGAGGGACTCGATCGGGCCACTGACGATCCAAAGTGGACTGGAAGCATTGTTGATCTCGTCTTCGGATCTAACTCTCAACTCAGAGCGCTGGCCGAAGTGTATGCGTGCAGCGACTCGCAGCCGATCTTCGTGCGTAACTTTGCGACGGCCTGGAACAAAGTGATGAATCTCGATCGCTTTGACCTCGCGTGACTTCAAAGGAAGGCAAGAGCGGTCCAGCGATGGGCCGCTCTTTTGTTTCTGAAGATTAGTTTGATGGTGGCTGGGCGGAAGGTGGGCCAGGCCTCAGCGAGTTGGCGTCGGCTTGCCGCCGGGATTCCACGCCGGCTTCCAGTTGGAGTTGGCGAGCCAGCGGATGGGACCCACCATCGAGGCGATGGCGTTGGTCATGTGTTTATAGTCGATGGTGCTGAGTTCATCGCTGGGCTGGTGGTAGTCATTGTGCAGGCCGAAGCTTGAGACAGTTTGGGCGACGATGCCTTGCGTGGCCAGTGCGTAGTTATCCGAGCGCCGGAAGAAGTTCTGTGTGGGATGCGGATCGTTGACCAGATGCGCGCCGTGTTTCACCAGCTCGGGGCCGAGGTTCGACCGTTCGAAACCGGTGAACCAGAGGGTGCCGGCGGGAACAGCAGGGTCGGGGCGGCCGATCATCTCGAATTCGAGGTTGGCGACGATGCTGGTAAGAGGCACAGGAGGATGCGCAAGAAACGCGCGATCGCCGAAGCCGCCGAGCTCCTCCGACCCGAACAGAGCGAAGACGATGGTGCGGCGCGGGCGCGGGCCGGTGGCAAGAATGTGGGCCAGGGCCAGAACCGCCGTTGTGCCGGAAGCGTCGTCGTCGGCGCCGTTGTAGTTGGTGTCTCCGGCGGCATTCGCGGGGCCGATGCCGAGGTGGTCAAGATGTGCGGTGAGCAGGATCACCTCGTTAGGTGCAGTGCTTCCGCGCAGAATTCCGATGGCGTTCCAGGTCTCCTTGCGAGGCACGTCCTCAAACTTCGAGAGGCGCTGCTGGATTCTCTCAGGCAACGAACCGGGCATCGCGGTCTTCTGCAGAAAGGTTCCGCCCTCGCCTCCCGGTTGAAGGCCGAGGGACTGAAGCTGCGCCGCGACAAAAAGCGCGGCGATGTGCTCGTCGCGTGTGGCCGAGCCGCGGCCGTGGAGCTCGTCGTCGGCCAGAAAGTTCATATTCGCGTGAACTTCACGTTCGAGCGTTGCCGTTTGTCTGGCTGTTGCGTCGAACGATTGGGCTTGCTGCCCATATGCTGTGAAGGCGAGGGTAAAAGTGCATACAAGTGCGGTTATGCTCAGGCGGCCCAGGGATTTCCGTAGATACATTGCGCAAATTATAGAGGAACGCTGGTTGAAGTAGTCTTATGAACAGATTTGCCGGCGCCAGCTGCACGATAGGAAGAAGAGGCCTGACGTAATGAAACGAAGGAGAAATGCGCAACGGTGGTCGGCAGTCGCGGTCGTTTCTGTGTTGTCGATCTTCACCGGTTGCTCCGATTTTTTTCCTCCAATCAATGGAGGAGGTTCAGGTGGAGGCAGCACGTCGAATCGAATATATGTGGCGAACCAGGCGGCAAGTTCGATTGGCGGATTTGCGATTGGGACGGGAACTCTGGTGGCAGTAACCAACTCCCCGCTTGCGGCGGGCTATAAGCCTATATCGATGGTGGTGACGCCGAACAATGCGTTGCTCTATGTTGGATCCGCGACAGGAGGGATCTTCGTTTATTTCATCAACTCCGACGGTTCGCTGACAACGCCGAGCACCGGGTCCCAGCCCGCCGGTGTATCTGCTCCCGCCATGGCTGTTTCGCCGGACGGACAATGGCTGATCGCGCTCGATGGCACGACGCAGCAGCTCGACATCTTTCAAATCAACTCTTCGACGGGCGGATTAAGCTCCGTAAATGCTCCCGCGACGTACTCCACAAACTCAGGAACGTGGCAGCCAAGCGAAGTGCGCGTATCGGCGGATGGGACGCTGATTTTTGCAGCGCTTGGTACCGCCGGCGACGTCGTCTTCACGTTCAATACGACGACGGGCGTCGCGATCAGCAGCCAGACTCTGGCGACGGGAGACGTCGCGACGGGCGACTATGGGCTGGCGGTTGATGCGAAGACGGCCTACCTCTACATCGCCAGAAGCGGGACCAATGGAGGGGTCGCGGTCTACAGCATCGGAACGGGCGGTGCCCTGAATCCTGTGACCGGATCGCCATTTGCGGCAGGCAGCGGAACCTTCTCTGTGGCGCTGGATAAGACGGGAACCTACGTCTATGCGGCAAACCGCACAGATGGAACGATCTCCGGCTACACGATCGTGCCAGGAGCAACTACGGCGGCCTTGTCTCTCACGCCGCTGAGTGGATCGCCGTATACGAGCGGGGCGGGTGTGCAGTCGATCGGGGTCGATTCTACGGGTAAGTATCTGCTGGCGGTTGCGATCAATGGCTCGCCCGATCTGACGATGTACAGCTTCGATATCGCTGCCCCGGGCAAGCTCATTCCTGCGACCAGCATCGCCACTGGTGTCGATCCCGCGGGTGCCGTCTCCCTTGCGTTGACGCATTAGCGAGCGATAACTACTTTGAGCAGGGAACGCCAAATTAACCAGCAGTTTTGCAGAATTTCTCCTTATCGCCGGTAGTATGGGGGAAGGGGTGTGTTTTTTGCTGGGGAGTTTTTCGCTTATTTTTTCTTCGTTTCGACAATCCGGACTTCGCTGCCGAGTCTTACAGTTTGCAATTCTGGCAGTATTGTCGGCGTGCGTCACCGGACTCGGCGGCTGTTCCCGGTTTCGGCCAAAACCTCCTGCGCAGTATGTGTATGTCACGGCAAAGCAGACGTTTCTGCGTGATCGTGTTGCGGCTGTTTCTAATCGCACCGCAACGGTCGAGAACGGGGACAAGCTGCAGGTGCTCGAGCGTGGCCGCCGCTTCGTGCGTGTCCAGACTGCCAAGGGCGAAACCGGATGGATCGACGAGAAGGCCATCGCGACTCAGGAGATTTTCGATCAGTTTGAGGGGTTGAAGCAGAAGCACAAGGATGACCCCACGGTGGCCTCCGCGGTGGTTCGCGATGAGGTCTACCTGCACGCCGCACCGGGACGCGACACCGAGCGTTTCTACCGGCTCGCCGAGGGCGAAAAATTAAGACTGCTGTCGCGCGCCACACTGCCGAAGCCCCTGCCACCGGGCATGAGAACGGCACCCAAACCAGCCCCTGCTGCCCCGGGCAAAGACGCGAAAGCCAGGCCACCTGTGCCGGACGCGCCGCCTCCGCCAGTGATGGAAGACTGGTGGCTGGTGCGCGATTCCAAGGGTGACACCGGCTGGCTGCTAAGCCGCCTGATGGACGTCGACGCTCCCGATTCGATCACGCGGTATGCCGAAGGGCAGAGAATCGTCGGGGCGTACATTCTCACCACGGTCAACGATCCCGAAGCGGAGCAGGACGACAAAAATATTCCGATCTACGTCACGGTGCTGAATCCGTACAAGGCGGGGCTTACCTACGACTTCGACCAGGTGCGCGTGTTCACCTGGAGTCTGAAGAAGCATCGGTATGAGACAGGCTTTCGCGATAGGAATATCGGGGGATACCTTCCGGTCACGATAAAGATGGCAGCCGATCCGTATGGCAAGTCTGCCACTGCGACGACGCCCGCACCCACGTTCAGTTACAGGGTTCTGTCGGACGAATCAGGGCCGGTGATTCCTGATCCTGTGACAGGCGCCATCTTGCCTGGGAAGACGATTCTCAAGACGTACAGGCTGGAGGGCAATCTCGTTCGACGGATCATCCAACCCGGAACGCCGACCGGCGGAGAGGCGCGCCTGGAGCCGCAGGCTGATAAGAAGAAAGACGCGAAGACTAAAAAGAGAAAGTAGATTTCGTCATTCGAATCAGTCGTAGAAGCTAGCGATCGTATCAACCACAGTCTCCTGTTCGTCTTCCCGCAACTCCGGATACATCGGCAGCGCAAGAACTTCATCAGCCGCCGCCTCGCTGATCGGAAAATCGCCCCGCTTGTAGCCAAGGCTTGCCAGACTCGTCTGCTGATGCAGCGGCAGAGGGTAGTAGATCTCGCTGCCGATCTGGCGGTCGGTCAAGTACTGTCGCAGCTCATCGCGCCGCGGCGCTCGAATGACGTACTGGTGGAAGATGTGTCCGGCGCGAGGGTCGGTGAAGGGAATGACGATCCCCTCTTTCGTGGTTGAGGCAGTCACGTTTGCATCCCGGAAGAGTTGATCGTAGCGCGTGGCACGGTCGCGGCGCTCTTGGTTCCACTGCGGCAGATAGCGCAGCTTTACCTCGAGGATCGCGGCCTGCAGGCTGTCGAGGCGTGAGTTCCAACCAATCTCGTCGTGGTAGTAGCGCCGACGCATGCCGTGGGCGCGAAGCACGCGAGCATGGTCGTCGATTGCCGCCGAGCGCGTCGTGACCAGGCCGGCGTCGCCCATCGCGCTCAGATTCTTGGTCGGGTAGAAGCTGAAGGCAGCCGCATCGCCCAGAGCGCCGGCAGGGGTTCCCTTCCAGGTAGCTCCAAAGGCCTGCGCCGCATCTTCGATGATGAGTATGTTCGGGTAGTCGCGCTTTAAATAAAAGCCAAAGGCGTCCATGTCGGCGCACTGGCCGTAGAGATGAACAGGAAGAATCGCCTTTGTATTGGTGGCGGCCGGGGTTCGAAGGAGTTCGGCGACAGAGGTAGGCGAAAGATTGAAGGTCCGCGGATCGATATCGGCCAGCAAGGGTTGTGCCCCACACCGCAGAATCGCGCTGACGCTCGCGAAGAAGCTAAAGGGCGTGGTGACGACCGCATCGCCCGGGCCGATGTTGGCCGCAGCCAGGGCAAGCCAGATCGCATCTGTCCCGCTTGCGCAGCCGATAGCGTGAGGTACGGCACAGGCCACGGCGGCCGCCTGTTCGAAGCTCGCGACTTGGGGTCCCAGAATGAATCGCTGCGCGCTGCAAACGGCTTCGATGGCGTCGAGCACTTCCTGCCGAATACTTGCATATTGGCGGGAAAAATCAAGCATCTGAACGGGTTGTGGGTTACGAATCGGCACCTCTGTCATGGTATATCGCGGTGGCCGAATGTTGACTGTCGTTTATGCCTTGAGCTTCGTCTAACAGTTCTGGAACGGCTCCAATATGCCGCCAACGGCGAGGTGTGGGTTTTCCAGAGTTGATAATTGCCGCGGATGCTCGTATCGTTGACTGTCTTGGCTTCAGACTCGGTAAGTCAGTCGGCTGAGATTTCTTCTGAAGTTAATGGACCACGGCAAAACCTTTATGGCACGGTAACGAATTCAGCTAAGGAGATCGGCACCATGGAATCAAAGCCGGCACAGAACATTCAGGATACTTTTCTCAATACAGTGCGAAAAGACAAGAGTCCGATCACAATCTACCTGGTAAGCGGCGTCAAGCTGACGGGAAAGATCCGATCGTTCGATAAATACTCGGTGTTGCTGGAGAACAACAGCCAGGAGCAGCTGATCTTCAAACATGCGATCTCGACAGTAGTGAGTGGGCGAGCTGCCATGCATGCAGATGCAAGGACCGAAAGCAAGCCGGAGATACGGGCCGCAGTAAGTTCAGCGCCTCCGGTCGCCGTGGTGCAAGAGGCGAACGGGACGCAAGGCCGTTAGCCATTGACAACTGAGGGTACGAAGCCCAGTCCAGAAAAGACTGTCAGGCGGAGCCTTGTCGCTGCGCATGCGGCAGCAGTGCGTGATGCGCAGCGTGGTCTTCCTCAGGCAGAACGAGCCATTCTGGTCGCCGTTGAGTTCACCGGCGAGCGGAGGAAACTCACGGCAGCCGCGCGCCTGGCACGTACCGCTGCGGCGGTAGCGGCAGGGACTGCGCTCGATCCGAATGGCGAACGCCTCTCAGCGGAGCCAAAGCTGACGGCGGAGCTGGACTTCGATGCCTCATTGGCGGAGTTTGAAGAACTCGCCCGCAGCGCTGGAGCCGAGGTCGCCGCGACGCTGATTCAACGGCGCGCCCGGCCGGATCCGGCGACGCTTGTGGGCGGTGGCAAGCTGGAAGAGATTGAGGGTGTGATCGCCTCGACCGGCGCGGACCTGGTGCTGTTCGACCACGATCTGTCGCCTTCCCAACTGCGAAATCTTGAAGCCAAACTGCCATCACGGGTCATCGATCGGACCCAACTGATCCTGGATATCTTCGCTCGTCATGCGCGGACTCGGGAAGGCCAGTTGCAGGTGGAGCTGGCACAGCTGGAGTACCAGCTGCCACGACTGGCCGGGCGAGGAAAGGCAATGTCCCAGCTCGGCGGCGGCATCGGAACCCGCGGACCCGGTGAAACTCAACTCGAAACCGATCGCCGCAAGATCAACCTCCGCATCGACCACGTGAAGGATCAACTGGAGTCCGTGCGAAGGATTCGACGACAGCAGCGTCAGCGAAGGGAGGCGGTGCCTGTTCCGGTGGTTGCGCTGGTCGGATACACAAACGCCGGCAAGAGCACCCTGTTCAACGCGCTGACCGAGGCAGGTGTGCTCGAATCGTCACGGATGTTCGCTACGCTCGACCCCAAGCTGCGGCAGTTGCAGCTTCCCTCACGCCGAAAGATTCTCCTGTCGGACACCGTGGGCTTCATCCGCAATCTGCCCCACACCCTGGTGACCAGCTTCCGCGCGACGCTTGAAGAGGTTGAGCGGGCTGAACTGCTGCTGCATGTGCGCGATGCGTCCAGTCCCATGGTCCAGGAACAAAAGGCACAGGTACAGAAAGTCCTGGCCGAACTGGAGGTCTCGAACAAGCCCGTCATCGAAGTGATGAACAAGATCGATTTGGTCCCGGATGCCGGGGAGATATCGATGGGGGCGCCGGGAAGCGTCGCGGTCTCCGGTCTGAAGAAGCTGGGACTGGACCATCTGCTGGCAGCCATCGACGCCGCGCTGGTGGCCGATCCAGTCGTCGAGATGCAGTTTCGTCTCCCGCAGTCCGAAGGCGCAGTGCTGGCAGCGCTGGAGGCTGGAGCGATTGTTGAAGGGAAGCGATTCGAAGGAAATCTGGCCTATGTCTCGGCACGAGGGCCCGCATCTCTATTGAACAGGTACAGAAGGTTCCGCGATCGAGCATCTTGAAACGGTATGCTCAAGGCTCACAGCTCAAACCTCACCCTTAACTAGCATAGGCCGCCTGAAGGGGAGCGGAGGTGGTGTCCCCAGTCACGCGACCTATGTGACCCAGATAGTAGGGTCCAGGTAGTACCTAACAGTCTAATCCTTTGATCGAGGAAGTCAAAGGCAAAATTGCGGGTGTAGCCCCAAAAAATCGGCTCCCTCGTAGGCTGTGCGACTATCGGACATAGTGATCGTTTATCGATAAAACCTTGGTTGACACTCCTCTAAGCGCTTTGCTAAAACAAGTTGTACCTCGAACTACGCGCCGTCTTCTCCAGCGTTTACAGCAGCACAATCTAGCTGTGTGAAGACAGCGACGACAGGACTTCCAAGCGGCCCAGCCGACCCCATTCATGGACCAGATACTGAATCAACTCGGTGAACTTGTGCTCGGCGCTGTGCCGACGATGGTACTGTTCATCCTGCTCGTCGCCGCATATGGCTTTCTGGTTCGCCGCCCCCTCGATCGCGTTCTGGCAGAGCGTCGTGCGCGGACCTCCGGTGCCGTCGAACAGGCACGCAACGCCATCGCATCCGCCGAGGCTGAGACGACGGCTTACGAAGACAAACTCCGGGCAGCCAAGGCCGAGATCTTCCATATCCGGGACCAGAAGCTGAAGCAGTGGAATGCAGAACGGGAAGCAGCTCTCGCCCAGGTCCGCGAGCACGCGCAGGAGCGCGTTCGCGGTGCCCGCCAGGAGATCGAGCAGAGTGCCCAGGAGGCTCGGCTCCAGATCGTAGCTGTGAGCGACGAGCTGAGTGCACGGGTCCTCAATGCTGTGCTCCCGGCCGGTATCCGCCCAACGGAGGTTGCCCAGTGAACCTTTCTCGAACGAATTTTGCGATAAGTTTCAGCATCAAGAGACCTCTGCCCGTGCTGCTCCTGGCTGCGACCCTGTTCGCGCCAGTCTGCCACGCAAGCGCTCAGGAGCCTCAACCAGCCAACGCCGGAGCTGGACGGCTTAGTTCTCCGGAGGCGCAGTCGCCCGAAAAGAATAAGCATGAAGAGGACGAGAACGATGCATATCGTCATTCGCCCACCGTCCAGAAACTCGGAGCCATGGTGGGCTTGAACACCGAGCAAGCGTCCACTGCGTTTACCGTTCTCAACTTTGTCGTTCTCGCCGGGCTCGTCGGATGGTATCTGGCCAAGAGCCTGCCCAAAACCTTCCGTGACCGCAACACGTCGATCCAGAAGGATCTCGTCGACGCACGTACCGCGACCGAAGAGGCAAGCGCACGTCTGAGCAGCGTCGAACAGCGCCTCAGCAAGCTGGATGAACAGATCGCCGCTCTCCGCGCGCAGGCCGACAAGGATTCCGCTCAAGACGAGCAGCGCATCAGGGCAAGCATCGAAGAAGACAAGCAGAAGATGGTGGCAGCCGCCGAGCAGGAGATCGCTGCCGCAACCGCCCTGGCGCAGCGGCAGATTCAGCAGTACGCAGCCGAGCTCGCAATCGATCAGGCAGCTCGCAAATTGGTCGTCTCGGCCGAAACCGACCGTCTCCTCGTGCAGAGCTTCGCGCGGCGGCTCACCGGCGACGACTCGAAGGGCGGGCAAAACTAATGTCAGTCCTCTCGCTCCGATACGCCCATGCCTTTGCCTCCGTCGCGGCCGCGTCCCATCTGGATACCACCGCGGCCCAGCGGCAGCTCCACGACTTCAGTGAAACTCTCGCCGGCAGCCGCGATCTGCGCGACGTTCTGATGAACCCCTCCATCCCCAGCGACCAGAAGTTGAGAGTTATCGACGCCATCGCCGGTCGCATCGGCATGTTCCCCCAAGTCAGAAATTTCCTCGCCGTCATCATGGGCAACCAGCGTCTCGACGAGCTGGACGAAATCCTCACCGAGTACCACGCCGTCGCCGACGAGCAATCCAGCCTGGCCGAGGCCGAGATCACCAGCGCGCGTCCGCTCAACGATCACGATCGCGCCGAGCTGGAAGCCCAGGTCGCCAAGCTCGCAGGTGGCCGCGTTCGTACGACTTACCATCAGGACGCGACCCTGCTCGGTGGCGCTGTGGTGCGCATCGGGTCGACCGTCTACGACGGGTCCATCCGCACCCAGTTGCAGCAGTTGAAGCAGAGGCTTGTAAACGCGTAGAGTTCTTTGCTACAGCCGCGCTAAGTTTTTTTCAGATTGACACGAATCGAGTAGAAGGAAGACATGGCACAGATCAAGGCGGACGAAATAACGGAGCTGCTACGCCAGCAGATTGAGAACTTCGAGCAGCGCATCCAGGTCGACGAAGTCGGCACCGTCATCTCCCTCGGCGACGGCATCGCCCGCGTCCACGGCCTGGACAAAGTCATGGCCGGCGAACTGATCGAATTCCCCCACGGCGTAGCCGGCCTCGCCATGAACCTCGACGAAGACCAGGTCGGCGCCGTCCTCCTCGGCGACTACACCGAGATCAAAGAAGGCGACACCGTCAAGCGCACCGGCAAGATCATGTCCGTGCCCGTCGGCGAAGCCATGATCGGCCGCGTCGTCAACGCGCTCGGCCAGCCCATCGACGACAAGGGTCCCATCAACACCGACAAGTATCTGCCCGTCGAACGGCTCGCCCCCGGCGTCATCGATCGCCAGTCCGTCCGCGAGCCCATGGCCACCGGCATCAAGGCCATCGACACGATGATCCCCATCGGCCGCGGCCAGCGCGAGCTGCTCATCGGCGACCGCCAGACCGGCAAGACCGCCATCGCGCTCGACACCATCATCAACTCCGCGAAGAACAACCTGATCTGCATCTACTGCGCCGTCGGGCAGAAGCGCTCGTCCGTCGCGCAAGTCGTCCAGACTCTCGAAGAGTTCGGCGCGATGGCCTACACCATCGTCGTCGCCGCGACTGCATCCGAGCCCGCGCCTATGCAGTACATCGCTCCCTTCGCCGCAACCGCAATGGGCGAGTACTTCCGCGACTCCGGCAAGCACGCCCTGATCATCTACGACGATCTCTCCAAGCACGCGGCTTCGTATCGTGAAATCTCGCTCCTGCTCCGCCGTCCGCCAGGCCGCGAAGCGTATCCCGGCGACGTCTTCTATCTCCACTCCCGTCTGCTCGAGCGCAGCTCCAAGCTCTCCGACCAGCTCGGCGGCGGTTCGCTCACGGCGCTGCCCATCATCGAGACCCAGGCCGGCGACGTCTCTGCTTACATCCCGACCAACGTCATCTCGATCACTGACGGGCAGATCTTCCTCGAGACCGACCTCTTCAACTCCGGTGTTCGTCCTGCGGTCAACGTCGGCCTCTCGGTCTCACGCGTCGGCTTCTCCGCCGCCATCAAGGCGACAAAGCAGGTCGGTGCAACCCTTAAGCTCGACCTCGCGCAGTACCGCGAGTTGGCGGCATTTTCGCAGTTCGGCTCCGACCTCGACAAAGTAACGCAGCAGCAGCTCAGCCGGGGCCAGCGCCTCACCGAGCTCCTCAAGCAGCCGCAGTTCCAGCCGCTCACCGCCGAGAAGCAGGTCGCAATCCTGTTCGCCGGCGTCAACGGCCTTCTCGACGACGTCGAGGTCAAAGATCTGCGCGCCTTCGAGGACGGCTTCTATCCCTATCTGGAGTCGGGTCACGTGTCCATCCTCACCGACATCGCCACCAAGAAGGCCCTCGACGACGACATCAAGAAGCGTCTCACCGAGGCCATCAAAGAGTACAAGGCAAACTTCCTCGCCGACCGTGCGGAAAAGAAGCAGGAGAAAGAGACGGCTGCGGCTAAGTAAATGGCAAACGTACTCGATCTACGGAGACGCATCCGCAGTGTCAAGAACACACGGCAGATCACCAAGGCCATGAAGATGGTCTCGGCGGCCAAGCTGCGCCGCGCGCAGGAGCGTGCGATGCTGGCCCGGCCTTATGCACGGATGATCTCCAACGTGCTCGAGTCCCTCGTTCGCCGCACCGACCTCTACAACGACGACACCGGCGACGTCCTGCATCCGCTGCTCGAGGAGCGTGAGGAGAAGAATGTTCTGGTCGTCTTCGTCGCTGGCGACAAGGGCTTTGCGGGCGCGTTCAACTCCAACATCGTCAGAGCCGGCCAGGCCTTCATCGCTGAACGGATTGCGCAGGGGAAAACGGTCGACATGGAACTGATCGGCCGCAAGGCCGTCGTGCACGTGGGTAAGAGGTTTCCCATGGCCGTCTATGAGAAAAAGACGGAGCACTATGACAACGAGCTGGCAACCCACTATGAGATTGTGCGTCACCGTTCGCAGCCTATCGAGGTCACCGCAACCCATGCGGACCTCCTTCATAACTTCGATATCGATAAAGTCAGCGACATCACTCACTCCATCATCGATCGCTACACGCGCAAGGAGATCGACTCGGTGTACCTGGTCTACAACGAGTTCAAATCGGTCATCGCCCAGCGAGTCGTGGTCGAAAAGCTGCTTCCCATCCGTAAACTCGGTTCGCACGAGATCACTGCAGCCGAGGAGATGACCGAAGAACAGAAGGAAGCGATAGCGCATGCGGCAGTGTCATCCGGCGTCAGCGCCAACGTGCTGGAGGAGTCCGTCATCGAGGCCGAGGCAAAGAAGTTTGGAACGGCGGAGGTCGACTATATCTACGATCAGTCTCCCGCTCGACTATTCCGCCACCTCATGCCGCGCTACGTTTCGACGCAGATATTCCATGCATTGCTTGAGTCGGTGGCCGCTGAGCACGCAGCCCGCATGACAGCGATGGATTCGGCCACCAACAATGCTGGAGAGATGATCGATGCACTCTCGCTCACGATGAACCGTGTGCGGCAGGCCGCAATTACGAAGGAAATTATTGAGATTGTGAGTGGCGCAGCCGCTCTGTAATGAATAAGATTTCGCGGTTGTTGCATAGGCAGCTGTGGAGTAAACGAACGAGTTGGATAATATTTGCCATTTTGATTGCTGGATGTGGCCTTGCATGGCTTTTCGCCGACTGGGTTACTCCGCGAGAGAGACAGTTGATCCAAGAAACGATAAACAAAGCGGATGATGTTGCCGGTCCAGAAATTTTGAGCAGTTCGGAGTTTGAGAAACAAAATACTGTTTTGCTTCAGTTAACGGATAAAGCAGCGAGTATACAGATCACAGAGCGGGACAAAATCGCCGCTTTGCTTCTGCGAGGTTATGTAACTGAACTTTCTTACCATCGAATCATTTGGAATATGCCCGAAGCGAAACTGGAAACACTAAAGATTGCAGGTGTTCCGGATGGTGATGGACGACAGAAAAGGCTAAATTGGCTTGGTCTTGAGGAAAGGCAGCACAAACAAAACAGAGTGATCCTCGAACGCATGATTGGAAACTAAAGCTGTTAAGATTGAGATAAAGACTTATGGCAGAGAATATTGGAAAAGTAATTTCGATCAGCGGCCCGGCCGTTGACATTCAATTCGAAGAGTCGAAGATGCCCCCCATCTTCCAGGCCATTCGCATCGTCAGCGAAGGCTTCAACGTCCCCACTCCGCTCGACATCGTCGTTGAGGTGCAGCAGCACCTGGGCGAAGGCCGCGTGCGCTGCATCGCGATGGTCGCGACCGAAGGCATGGTTCGCGGCATGAAGGCGATCGACACCGGCGCGGGCATCACGGTGCCCGTGGGCCGCGAGACGCTCGGCCGCGTGCTCAACGTCCTCGGCCAGCCTGTCGACGAGCTCGGTCCCGTCAACGCGAAGGTTCATCTGCCCATCCACCGGCAGGCTCCTGCATTCGACGAGCAGTCCACTCAGGAAGAGATGTTCGAGACCGGCATCAAGGTCATCGACCTCATCCAGCCCTTCTTGAAGGGCGGCAAGATCGGCCTCTTCGGCGGCGCCGGCGTCGGCAAGACCGTCATCATTCAAGAGCTCATTAACAACGTTGCCAGCCAGCACGGCGGCTTCTCCGTCTTCGCCGGCGTCGGCGAACGCACCCGCGAGGGTAACGACCTCTGGATGGAGTTCCAGGAGTCCGGCGTTATCGACCTCAAAGACCTGCCCAAGAGCAAAGCCACACTTGTCTATGGCCAGATGACCGAGCCCCCAGGGGCACGCCTGCGTGTCGCTCTCACCGGCCTCACCGTCGCCGAACACTTCCGCGACGAAGAGGGTGCCGACACGCTGCTCTTCATCGACAACATCTTCCGCTTTACCCAGGCCGGCTCCGAGGTCTCCACGCTGCTCGGCCGTATGCCGTCGGCCGTCGGCTACCAGCCGAACCTCGCCACGGAAATGGGTGAACTGCAGGAGCGCATCACCTCGACCAAAAAGGGCTCGATCACCTCCGTGCAGGCCGTCTACGTTCCCGCCGACGACCTTACCGATCCCGCGCCGGCAACCACCTTCGCGCACCTCGACGCAACCACCGTGCTCTCGCGTCCGCTCTCGGAACTCGGTATCTACCCTGCTGTCGATCCTCTGGCCTCCACCTCGCGCATTCTCGCTCCGCGCGTGGTCGGTCAGGAGCACTACGACGTCGCCCAGGGCGTGAAGAAGATCCTGCAGCGCTATAAGGACCTGCAGGACATCATCGCCATCCTCGGCATCGACGAGCTCTCCGAAGAGGACAAGGTCACCGTAGCGCGGGCCCGTAAGGTCCAGCGCTTCCTCTCGCAGCCCTTCCATGTCGCCGAGATCTTCACCGGCATCCCCGGCGCCTACGTGAAGGTTGCGGATACGGTGCGCAGCTTCAAGGAGATCATCGAAGGCAAGCACGACGACATCCCCGAGCAGGCCTTCTACCTCAAGGGCGGCATCGAAGACGTTATCGCGGCCGCAGAGAAGATGAAGCAGACGGTATAACGTTTTGTTAAGGGCACGGCTTCAGCCGTGCCGCAAAGGACTGGGCATAAAGGGGCTTTAGCCCCTGAGGTACCTATGGCAGATACACCACAATCCGGACAGCTAATGGTTCGCCTCGTAACGCCCGACCGCATCCTCCTGGACGCGACGGCGGACGCGGTCGAACTACCGGCCATGTCGGGCTATATTGAGGCACTCTACGGCGCCGCGCCTCTGCTCGCTGAGCTCGGCGCTGGAGAGGTTCGTCTTCATGGCGGCACCTCCGGCGATCAGAAGTTCTTCGTTGCCTGGGGCTTCGCAGAGGTCCTCCCCGAGCGTGTGACCATCCTCGCCGAGACCGCGCTTCATCCCAACGAGATCGATCGCGCCGAGGCCCAAAAGGAGCTTCAGGAGGGCGAGAAGCTCTGGCAGGAAGCCGGCGACGACGGCGAGAAGTACGACGAAGCCAACGCCATCACCCGCCAGGCCGAAGAGAAGATCGCCTCGGCCGAAGGCAAAAGCACATAACCGGATCACAGAACAACAAAGCCGCCCTCAAAAGGGCGGCTTTGTTGTTCCAGCGGAAGACGGAAAAAAATAGTTAAAATAGGTGGCGTGTTTTTCGCACCCGAAAAACACGCATCCATTCACCACGTTTCACCACCCATTTCACCAGCGTTTCACCACAAAAACACCACGTTTTAACCCGCTTTTTCCAAAACCCCCCTTAAAAACGCCTGCAAAAACAACAAGCCCCGGCTTCCGCCGGGGCTTCGGTTTTTTTCCGAATTAACTCTCAAGACGCTTTCTTAGCCTTGGTGAGAGGCGCCTTCTTCGCCTTGGTAGCAGGGGCTTTAGCGGCAGCTGCAGGGGCCTCTGCCACAGCCTCCGCCTGCTGGCGCAAGGAATGGATGACGACGCGCAGCATCTCCTCTTCCGGAGCCGGTTTGCCCGTAAAGATCTCAAACTGCCTCGCCCCCTGCTGCACAAACATCTCAATGCCCGTGATGATGGGAATACCTTTCTGGCGCGCCATGCGTAACAGCGGCGTTTCCAGCGGGTTATAGACCAGGTCGAAGACCAGCTTGGTATTGAGGTCCTTAGCTTCGAGAAGTGGCGTGGCCTTGATCCCCGCCATCCCGATCGGCGTCGCATTGATGATGACATCAAACGATGTCTTCGCGACCGCGTCCTTCTTGATCGTCTTTGAGCCCGACTGGCGTGCGAGCTTCTGTGCGGTTTCGGAGGTGCGATTGAGAATGAAGACCTCAGCGCCTTTATCGCGCAGTCCGAAGACCGCAGCACGGGCGGCTCCGCCGGCACCGAGGACGAGCACCTTTGCCCCGCGGAGGGACATACGCTTTTCAAGCGGCCCGGTGATGCCCGCCACGTCAGTGTTGAAGCCGTAGAGCTTGCCGTCTTGCGCGCGCAGCACAGTATTGCAGGCGCCAATTTTAGCCGAGAGCGGGTCGGTTCTCTCAAGGTGCGCCATGATCTCCTGCTTCAGCGGCATGGTTACACTCAGACCCTGAATCGGAATCTCCTGAACAAGCTTGAGAAGATCAGAGAGCTTAGTAGCCTGGAGCGCGAGGTAGACTGCGTTGACCGTCTCACGGCGAAAGGCTGTGTTCATCATGATGGGCGAGAGCGAACTGCGGATGGGGTTTCCAGCTACACCATAGACCTTGGTGGCAGCGTCAACCTGATCGATGCGATAAGTTTCGATCAGGGTGCGTGCAGCGATCTGTCCAGGGCCCGTCTCTTCGCCAACTGTGGCAGCAGCGAAGGTGAAGGCGCTGCCAGCGCGCACGCCGAGGATGCGGGAGATGATGCCCGCATCACCCATGCAGATGCCAATAATGTTGGAATGGTCTTCCATCCGCTCGATAAAGCGCATCAAGGTGACGTTGTCGACGAGCGACTTGGCCGTGGGGACGATCTTGATGAAGTCGGGTTCAAAGGGGACGATGCGTTTGTAGATGCCTTCGAGGTCCTTGGTCTGGGTGAAGTCGTGGTGGCTGATGATGAGGGCGACGCCTGTGTCGCGGAGCTTTTGGAGTTCGCCCTTCTTCATAGCTGCGGCGGTTTCTAGCTCAACATCGACGATGTGAAAGCCTGCGGCTGCCGCCTTGGAAAGAACTTCGATTTCGGCAGCGACGTTACCGGAGAATTTGCCCCCGTTGGCGGTGCGGCGACAGGTCGCGATGCCGGTCGCGGCAGTGTTGTCGGTGAAGAAATGTTTGAGTTTGGGCAGGGCGAGAAGAGGTTTCTCGAGATAGTCGAGGCGGAATTCAAGAAAGGGCGTCTCTTTGACGACGGCGCCGGCTTTTTCAATCATCTCGGTGGCGGTGGAGCCGATAATGGCAACACAGACTTTACCGATGCGGGAACGAAGGAATTGCGGGGCTACGCTGGGCACATTCATTGTCATATCTACAATCGCGGTATCTTACAGACACGCGCATAAGGATGCAAATTTTTGTTGAAACCAAAGGGGCTTAGGGCGAATTCAAAGACCTGGCGAATAACGACGACCCCGATTTGATGCCAGAAACCTAGTAAAAGCATCAAGATAGCGGCAAAGCCTTAAGTATCTTACATCTATCGGTGGCCATCGCCGCTTTATCCGTAAGATTTCACATTTCGAACTAATCCGAAACTCCGACCACGTTGAGCATCCGTCCTGCGACGCCTTTCTCTCCACGATGAGAGAAGTAGCGCAACTCTCCGTTTTCCTCACGAGCACAGGCTGTGCACTCCCCAACAACTGTAATGCGTTTAGGGTCGATTTCCGCATCCGTCAATTGCCTTCGATTCGCCTTCCAGAGATCGAGGCGCACATCTTGTGCGATTGAGCTAAATAGCTCGTCCGCATAACCAAACTCTTCTCCAAATGCTCTCCGTACTTCCTCGCCGACCGTGTAGCAGCACGGGCCGATGCTGGGGCCGACCGCTGCGACCAGGTCTTCAACCCGGGAGCCGAACTCCGCTGCCATCGTTGCTACTCCGTGCTCTGCGATCCTGGCCACCGTCCCTCGCCACCCCGCGTGGAAAGCTCCGACCACCTTCTTCTCCACGTCGACTATCATGACCGGAACGCAATCTGCTGTGCCAACCCCGAGGAGCACTCCTGGCAGATCTGTGATCAAGCCATCTCCTTCGAGAACGGCCTTGCCTTCCGACGTTTGAAGGCGGCCTTCAAACGGTCCATCAGTCTCCCGGATTACCCGCACCGTCCCCGAATGAATTTGCCGAACTCCGACCAGGAGAGAGTCTCGACTGTTGCTGGTCACCAAGCTCAAGAACCGTCGCCGATTCTCTCTTACCGAAGCGGGGTCATCCTCTCTTGTCCACCCCAGATTCAGCGTGTTCTTCCCGTAGACGGAAGACACTCCACCGGCTCGTGTGCTGATGCCATGCAGCAGCCACCGGTACTGCTCCCACCCCGGAACTTTCAGCACGGACACATCGACACTACTAGTCCCAGCACTCTGAGTTTGAATGTTCAACCTGCTCCTCGCCCGGAAGATCTTTCTCGATTCTAAAACTTCGATTGTGCTCTGTTGCTTGGATCGGAAAACAAAAGCCGCCCCCGAGTATGAGGCGGCTCTTATTGCTTTTGTTTGCGTCATTTGCCGGATCAATCCATGAGCTTGCGCGTCAGGTAGGTGTACTGCTCGGCCCAGGTCTTTGCCTGTTCTTTCAGGTTGGCCCCGGCGGCATGGCCGCCTTCGACGATTTCATCGTAGTAGAAGGGCTTATGAAACTCCTCCATTTTTGCGGCGAACTTTCGGGCGTGCACGGGGCCTACGCGGTCGTCTTTGGTGGTAGTGAAGATGAGCGGCTCGGGGTAGTTGCCGTCGGGCTTGAGCTGGTTGTAGGGGGAGATGTAGGCGAGGAACTTGCGCTCTTCGGGGTTGGTGACGGTGCCGTACTCCCCGACCCATGAGGCTCCGGCGGCGATGTGCTCGAAGCGGAGCATGTCGAGGAGGGGCACCTGGATGACGACGGCGTTCCACATCTCTGGATGCTGGGTGAACTCGACGCCCATGAGGAGGCCGCCGTTGGAGCCGCCGACGATGCCCATGCGGCGCGGTGAGGTGATCCTGCGGGTGAACATGTCCTTTGCCACGGCGGCGAAGTCGTCGTAGATGACCTGACGGTGGGTCTTGAGGCCGGCCTCGTGCCACGCTGGACCGAACTCGCCGCCGCCGCGAATGTTGGCGAGGACATAGATGCCGCCGCGCTCAAGCCAGAGTTTGCCGACGATGCCGGAGTAGCGCGGCGTCTCAGAGACCTGAAAGCCGCCGTAGGCAGTCATCAGCGTGGGGTTCGAGCCGTCGTACTTGATGTCTTTGCGGTGGACGATGAAGTAGGGGACCTTGGCGCCGTCGGTTGAGGTGGCCTGCAGTTGTTCGACGACGAGGTTGGAGGCGTCGAATTGCGCGGGTAGAGTCTTTGCGGGCTTGAGTGTGGTTGTGGCGGCGTCGCCGAGGAGGAGCGACGACGGTGTGAGGAAGCCGGTGGTCTCCAGGAAGAAGCGATCGTCGGAGGTGTTGACGGTCTCGATCGAGACGCTGAGGTTGTCGGGAATATCGAGCTTCTTCGACGTCCAGACGTTCTTGGGGCTGCGGGTGTAGACGTAGGCTCGGCCCTGAACGTGGTCGAGTGTGGTGAGGATTAGGTGGTTTCGGGTGACGCCTACTTCCTGGGCGAACTCCTGCGTCGTAGGAGTGAAGATGACAGTAGGCTTGAGATGAGTCGGGTCTTTTCGGACGGCTTCCAAGTCAAGCGCGACGATGGCCCCCTGAGGGAATGTGGTGGCGAGGCCATCGGGTTTCCAATCCTCGTTGAGTTCCACGATGATCTGGCCGTCGAGCATTCCGTCGATCTCCGATTTGCCGGGGATGGAGATTTTTTTTGGGCCGGTGGGGGTGTAGAGCGAGATTTCATGTTGGAAGAAGTTCACTCCCCGGTTGAACAGGACTGCGTGGTGGCCCTGGCTGTCGTGGAGTGAATCTGCGTCGGTGCTGACGTCGGAGGGGGTGCCACGGTAGACCTCTTTGGCCTGCTCGAGGGGCTCGCCACGCTTCCAGAGCTTGACGACGTAGGCATAGCCGGACTGGGTCATGGTGCCGGGGCCCCAGTTGCGGGCTACGAGGAGGGTGTCTTTGTCGACCCAGGTGACGGACTGTTTGGAGCGGGAAAGAACGAAACCGTTGTCGACGAACTTCCCGGTCTTAAGATCGAACTCGCGGAGGGTGTCAGCGTCTTCGCCGCCGGCGGAGAGGGCGACGAGGCAGAGGCCGTCACCGGGGTATAGGCAGTTGAGGCCTTTCTGAACCCACTTCTCGTTATCCTGGGTGGCGAGTGCGTCGTAGTCGATGACGGTGTGCCAGTCGGGCTGATTGTTGAGGTAGCTGTCGAGCGAGGTGCGGCGGAGAATGCCGCGAACGTGCTGGGCGTCCTGCCAGGTGTTGTAAACCTCGCCTACGCGGAAGCGCGGGCTGGGAAGGCGCGAGGGGGACTCGAGGACCTTGAGGGCGGTTTCGGCCAACGAGGTGTAGACGGGGCCGACGTCGAGGGCTTTGGCGGAGCGTTCGTTCTCGGCGTTGACCCAGGCCATGGAGCGTTCGCCGGAGACGTCTTCGAGCCACTGGTATTTGTCGGTTGGCTCAGTCGGCTCGGCGAAGTTCTGTGCGTGGGCGTTGAGGCATCCCAGGGCTGTTCCAATGAGCAAGGTGAGCAGGACTCTGGTTTTGCGGCTGCGGAGCTGCATTTCGTCTTCCCCTTTGTTCCTAATGCGGAGGGTGCCAGTTTAGCGCACAAGGATGCGGGCTGGCCGTCCGGTGCTTTCGAGGGATACCCCCACACCCCATTAATGTGCGCAAAGTATTCAAACGAAGGACTTTAGGTGTGGACTTGGCATTTGCTACGGGTATTATGGTGGCGCGATGGCCTTCTTTCCTGTGAGGTGCTTTTGTCAAGTACGTCGCGGGTTGAATTCGTGGTAGAAAACCGGATTTCTCCGCTGCGGGCTCACAAGCTGCGTGAGCAGCTTCGGTCGAAATGACGGATCTGTGGGGGATTAAAGGGCGAGAGTAACAACGACAGGAGTGGTGGGGTTTTAGGCTTTGCAGAGTTCTTCGGCGAGGGCCTCGCGGTGGTTGAGGGCGATGGTGTCGAGGCGATTGAGAATGACGAGGTAGAAGGCGAAGGCGGCGGTTGCGAGGGCGAGGAGGATGGGGACCATCAGCCACGGGCGGCCGAAGTAGTTGCCAAGGACGATGACGACGAAACCGATGGCCGCGCAGGTGAGGAGAATCCCCAGGGAGATGAGGACGCTGAGCTGGGAGGCCTGACGGCGGCTGGCCTTGGTGAGATCGATCTTCTTGGGGGCAGCAAGTGAGCGGAGATTGCCAGCGGCGCCGTTGATGAATGTTGCGAAGAGAAGCCAGCAGGCCGTGGCCAATGTGATGACGAGAGAAGGCGGATGCGCGAAAAAGGCGATGACGGCAAAGACCAGGACGAACTCGACGAGGTTGAGGAGGAAGCCGGTGAGGTTTTTTGCGAGGAAGATGTCGCGCATGCGCGCCGGCGCCATGAAGTAAAGCTGGACGCCGCTGCCATCCATACCGAGGGCGTTGTAGGAGAGGATGGAGACGCCGAGGACGGAGTAGGCGATGGCGACGGGAAAGACGAAGTCGCCGAAGCGGCCGCTGGCGCTCATGCGGTTGGCGAAGAGAAAGACCATGAAGATGGGCGCGACGAAGCCATAGAGCTGGTTGATGTTTCGCCGGACGTAGATAAACTCCTTTTGCAGGCAGGCGATGATGGTGGGGTTGAGGCCGTAGGTGTGGGCGACGATGGGAGCGGAGTCTGAGATTTGCGGGGTATGGGCTGCAGGGCCGGCGTCGGTTCTGTGTGCGGCGGGCCGGCTGTGCTGGGTGGTTTCACTAAGGTTTTCTCCGCAAAATTCACGGTGCATGCGCCAGGCGTAGATGCTGAAGAAGAGGGCGCCGAAGAGGGCGAGACCAAAGAGAGATGCGGTGGCGGCGACGAGGTGGTTCTGATTGAAACTGATGATGGAGGATGCGGTGAGGCCGGGTGGAAGAAATGCGCCTATGGGTTGAATGTAGTGAAAGATTTTCAGGAGCAGGGGAAGGTGGCTGGAGGCGTGATGGTGGCGGCTCTGCAGGCCGGGGTTGAAGTTGAGGTTGATGTACTGGAAGCCGAGGGAGGCGAAGAGGATGAACGCGGTGAGAATTTCGCGGGCGCGGCGGGTGGAGAGCCAGCGCTCGACCCAGACGAGCACCATGCGGGTGAAGAAGATGTTGGTAAGAGCGAAGATGGCGAGCAGAAGCGTGGACCACAGGGCCAGTGATGGTTTCGCGATGGCGATGCCGATGTCGACGGAGATGATGGAGAGCGTGCCGATGACGGTGGAGGCGCTGAGCAGGCCGAAGAAGATGCGCGCAGTGAGGTAACGCGGGAAGCTGAGAGGGAAACGGATGATGGTGTTGATGTCGAAGCTCAGGCCGGGTGCGGAGATGTTGAGGACGACGAGCATCCAGAGTGCAAAGAGAGCCCAGGTAAGAAGGGGAAGCCTCGCGAATCGTCCGGAGGAGACCAGGAAGAAGGCGATATAGCCGGAGCCGATGATGGGTCCGAAGGCGACGATGCCGAGGATCGGAAAGAGGATGATTCGGGCGACGAGTTCGCCAGCGCCTCCTTTGCGGCGGAAGCCGTTGCGAAAGATGGACCAGCGCAGTTTGGCTAAAGCGGCGAACTGGGCTCGGCTCTGGGCGGGGGTCCAGGGATGGGTCGTGGGCGGTGGGCTGAGCGTTGAATCGTGTTCGACGAGTGGGTTCATAGTGTTCTTCAGGAACATGCGAAAAGCGTACCCAACGGCTAAAGCCGCATTGAAGTTGCACTCTCTTACGGCACGGCTGAAGCCGTGCCCTTAAGCAAGGCAAAAAACAAGCAAGACAAAGGAGACAAACGAGGCAAAAGAGACAAGCGAGACAGGGATGGAGGATTATGGGCGGCTGTGTTGTCGCGGCGCAGGATCAACCGAGCCATGAGAGCTCCTGTTCGGGCTGTTGAGCGCCGGGTTCGTTGCCGACAACGCTGAGGAAGATCTGCTCAAGGGTGAGGGTTTGGCTGGTGGCTCCATTGCTGTCCGGATTGCGGGCCTGGACTCCTGCGCGAAGCTCTTCGAGCGAGCCGTTGGCGATGAGTTGGCCGTGGTCGATGATGGCGATGTGGGTGCAGAGGCGCTCGACGATTTCGAGAACGTGGGAGGTAAGGAAGATCGTGGCGCCCCGAGCTATCATGCCCTGGAGCATCGTCTTGAGGGTGCCGGAGGCGATGGCGTCGACCCCTTCGAAGGGCTCGTCGAGAAAGAGGACGCGAGGACCGTGGATGACGGCGGCGGCGAGAGCGAGTTTTTTCTGCATGCCGTGGGAGAAGTCGGTGATGAGTTTTTTTGTTTCGTTGGCGAGCGACATGAACTCGAGGAGTTCTTGGGTGCGGGCGGCGGTGGTGGCGGCGTCGAGGCCATACATGGGGCCCACGAAGCGGAGGTATTCGGCTGCAGTGAGGCGGCCGAAGAGGGCGAGGCCTTCGGGAACGACTCCGATCTGGCGTTTGACCTCGATGGAGTGGGTGGCGGCGTCGAGGCCGAGGATCTGAATGCTGCCGGAGGTAGGAGCGAGGAGGCCGGTGAGCATCTTGATGGTGGTGGATTTGCCGGCGCCGTTGGGGCCGAGGAAGCCAAAAAATTGACCGGGCGCGACGTCGAGGTTGACGTCCTGAACGGCGGTGAAGTCGCCGAAGCGGCGGATGAGATTGGTGGTTGTGACAGCGGAGGTCATGTGGGTGAAGCATATCGTAGAGGGCAAAGCCTATAGGAGGGAAAGTTTGGGCTGGTAGGCAAAAAACAGGAGAACTCGTCTAAAGAAACGAGTTCGGAGAGCAACACGAGGGGGAAGGCTGGGTTGATATACTTGAGTGCTACCGCATTTTGCCGGGTTGAGTGTGCGGTGTGTGTAGTTGGGGCAAGTCGCGACACTCGGTGAGCGAGACTGCAGAACAGGTTTTAATGAGCAATATTCTTGAGACGATAATGTCTCCCGAAGATGTGAAAAAGCTGTCGATTCCGGAGCTGACACAGCTCGCGGAAGAGATTCGGGCGCGACTGATTGTGGGGGTCGCAAAGACGGGCGGGCATATCGGGCCGAACCTAGGCGTGGTGGAACTGACGCTGGCGATGCACTATGTTTTCGATACGCCGACCGACAGTTTTGTGTTCGATGTGAGTCATCAGGCCTATGTGCACAAATTGCTGACCGGGCGGGAGAAGCTGTTCCATACGATTCGTCAGCCGGGTGGGTTGAACGGGTTTATGCTGCGCACCGAGAGTGAGCATGACTGCTATGGCGCGGGGCATGCGGGAACTGCGTTGAGCGCGGCGCTGGGGATGGCGGTGGCGCGGGATATGACAGGTGGAAGTGAGCATATTGTGGCGCTCGCCGGGGATGCGGCGTTTACGAATGGCATCTCGTTTGAGGCTCTGAACAATATTGCGGCGCAGACCAAGCGGCTGATCGTGGTGCTGAACGACAATGCGTGGTCGATTGATAAGAACGTCGGGGCGATTGCGGAGTACTTCCACAAGATTGTGACGAACCCGACGATCTCGAGTTTGCACGGCAAGGCAGCGGAGCTGCTGGAGCGGTTTGGCGGCAAGACGGTGGCTCATGTGGCACGCAAGGCGGAGGAGGCGGCGAAGGGGTTGATTGGGCCGGGCATGCTGTTTGAGGAGTTCGGGCTGAACTACTTTGGGCCGATTGACGGGCACAATCTGCCGCTGCTGATTGAGACATTTAAATTTTTGAAGCAGCAGAACAGGCCGGTGGTGCTGCACGCGATTACGCAGAAGGGCAGAGGGTTTCAGCCGGCGATCGAAAAGCAGAAGAAGTTTCATGGACTGGGGCCGTACGACGCAGAGACGGGAGAGACGAAGTCGGCGGGGCAGAAGACTTACTCGGAGATATTTGCCGAAACACTGACGAAGCTGGCGACTGCGAATGACAAAGTGGTTGCGATTACAGCGGCGATGCCGAATGGGACGGCGCTTGATCTGTTCCGGCCACATCATCCGAAGCGATATTTCGATGTGGGGATTGCGGAGGAGCATGCGGTGATCTTTGCCGCGGGCATGGCGACGAAGGGGTATAAGCCTTTTTGCGCGATCTACTCGACGTTTCTGCAGCGGGCGTTTGATCAGGTGGTGCATGATGTGTGCCTGCAGAACTTGCCGGTGGTGTTTTGCATGGACCGCGGCGGTTTGAGCGGAGATGACGGGCCGACGCATCATGGGTTGTTCGACATCAGCTACCTGCGGAGTGTGCCGAATTTGATCCACATGGTGCCGAAGGATGAGGACGAACTGGCAGACATGATGTATACGGCGATGTTGCATGAGGGGCCGAGTGCGATTCGGTATCCGCGTGGAACGGGGCCGGGCGTTGCAGTGAAGAAGCAGCCGGTGGCGCTGGAGATCGGCAAGGCTGAGGTGGTTCGGACGGGAACAGACATTGCTGTGTTTGGGCTGGGAGCGATGTTGCCGGAGGCACAGAGGCTGGCGGAGATGCTGAGGCTCGAAGGATTTTCAGCGGCGGTGATCAATCCGCGATTTGCAAAACCGATTGATCGCGAGTGTGTTGCGGAGTTCGGCGGCCGGTGCGGTCTTGTGGTGACGATGGAGGACCATGTGCTGGCGGGTGGATTTGGGTCGGCTGTGATGGAGAGCTTGAATGAGCTTGATCTGCAGGTTCCGGTGGTTCGGGTGGGATGGCCGGACGCGTTTATCGAGCACGGTAAGGTGGAGTCGCTGCGGGATAAGTATGGGCTGACGGCGGAGGCGGCGCTAGAGAAGGCGAGGCCTTATTTGAGCCGGATGATCGATCATGTGCTGTCGAAGCACTAGAGCGTTGTGATGAAGAAAAGATCAGCCCGCTTTTTTATGGCCTGACTGAGGCTGACTCCATCTGGCACGTCAATTATTGACACAAAAAAGATGTGTCTCTTTGAAGAGACACATCAAGGCTTTAGGGGTAAGACAGTTTTTAGTTGGGCATGAGGACGGTGTCGATTACGTGAATGACGCCGTTGGATTGGAACACGTCGGCTGTGGTGATGGTGGTCATGCCGCCCTTTGCGTCGGTGAGCATGATCTTGTCGCCGGACATGGTGGCGATGAGATCTTCACTTTGAACGGTCTTGAGGGAGGTTTTGCCGCCGCCCTTCTTGATCATGGCTGCGAGTTGTTTGGAGCTGATTCTGCCAGCGACGACGTGGTAGGTAAGGATCTTGTCGAGGGTGTCTTTGTTCTCAGGCTTGACGAGTGTTTCGACAGTGCTGGCGGGAAGCTTGCCGAAGGCATCGTCGGTTGGCGCAAAGACGGTGAAGGGGCCTGGGCTGTTGAGGGTGTCGACCAGACCGCCGGCCTTGACGGCTGCGACGAGGGTCTTGTGGATCGGCGAGTTGACGGCGTTCTCGACGATGGTTTTGGTGGGGTACATGGTGGCGCCGCCGACCGTTGGATCGGTCTGAGCGTGGGCGGCGAGAGAGGTGATGGCCAGAGCGGCTACGGCCAGTGTGGCGCGAAAAGTCTTCTTCATTGTCATTATCCTTTATCGTTCCTTGGTTTCTAATAGCTCGTCCCTACCTTCAGGGCACTCATAAGCAACTACGTGTGCTCAGAGAGACTGGATTGCTTGTGTGCACGATGTGGGAGAAATTTTTGTCGCGGCGTAATGTTTGGCGGACTGTTTTGTGGAACACAATTTCGCGCAGCGTTGTTGGTGGTATGACGAGGGGGGACCTGATGGTGGCGTTGACAATTCCATCGGCTCACCGTCAACTGAAGATTGGACATGGTAAACGAGTCGAGCAGCCATCACGAGTTGATGCAGACGGCGGAAGAGGGGAGCGCGTCCGCTACATCGCATGACCGTGGCCTGTTGCTTATCGGCCTGTTCAAACTGGCGAAGGCAATCTTCTTCTTCTGTGTCGGAGTGGGTGCAATTCATCTATTGCATAAGGACCTTGAAGACGAGGTGATGCGGCTGGCGTTGCGCTTCAAGTTCGATCCGGAGAGCAGGTTTGTTTCACTGCTGCTGGACAAGGTAGATCTGATCGACGCGCACCGCTTGCGTCAGATCAGTGTGGCGACGTTTGGGTATTCTGCCCTGGCTTTGACGGAGGGAGTCGGCCTGCTGCTGGAAAAGGTGTGGGCGGAGTACCTGACTCTGATTCTGACGATCTCTTTTTTGCCATGGGAGCTGTATGAACTGGCACGACGACCAGACTGGTTTCGACTAAGCCTGTTGCTGATCAACCTCGCCGTGCTGGCCTACCTGGTGTGGCTACTGCGGCGGAAGAAAAATGGTGGAGCGGTCTAGCGCTTTCGCTTTTTTTTCGCTTATCAGATAGATTCAGCGGCCGCAAGTGCCTCTCCAGGTATGAACCACGGCTACCAACACTACATATGGTGGGTACCCACCTAGATTCCGCAACGCGCTGAGTTTTCCACAATTCAATATGGGAATTCCAGAGTTTGCCGCGAAATAACCCTTTACAGGGTGGGCTCTCTCGGCGATGCTGGTGGAGCGAAGTAGAAAATTTTGGAGTTTAGTGGCCAAATCGAACTCCTAATAGACAAATTCTAAGGCGCTGGATCGGTTTTGAACCAAGTTTGAGTCGGGCGGTATCGAGGTAGATATGTTTCGGGGTAATCACCCAACGCGTGTGGACGAAAAGGGCCGGTTGAAACTTCCTGCCGAGTTCAAACGCCGTGTGGATGAGCTGTATGGGCCCCAGTTCTACATCACGAGCATGGATGGAAAGCGGGCGCAGGTTTACCCGCTGAAGGAATGGGAGCAGATCGAGGCGTCGCTGGCGAAGATGTCCCCGATGGATCCGGTACGGAAGAAGTTTCAGGACGTGACGAATTTTTACGGGCAGATGGCAGAGATGGACGCGCAGGGCCGGTTGCTGATTCCGCAGAAGCTGCGGGAGCTGGCGAAGGTGACGGGCGATGTGAATGTGTTGGGGTCGCAGACGCTGCTGGAGGTTGTGAATGCAGAGCTGTTCGACGCAGAGATGAAGAAGGCAAGTGGTGCGGTTGAGCTGACGGATGCGGATCTAATGGCGTTCGCAGAAAAGACAGGGAGTAGGCAGTAGGGAGTAGTAGGCGATTTTGGCCCCCAGGGGCAGCACTGAAGGCGGGTTAGGGATGAAGAGTCCGCGACATGTGCCGGTTCTTTTAGAAGAAGTTCTGGAGTATTTGAATGTGCGGCGAGGCGGCGTGATCTGTGATGCGACGCTGGGGCTTGCGGGACACTCTTCGGAGATTGCGAAGAGGCTGGGCGGAAGAGGCAAGTTGATTGGTTTTGACCGCGACCCGGAGGCGATGGAGGCGGCGAAGGTTCGGCTGGAAGAGGTGAGGGCCGAGTTGGGAGACGAGATGCCGGAGGTGGTGCTTGAGCCGAGGGCGTTTTCGGAGGCTTCGAGTGTGATCGAGCCGGGGAGCCTGGATGGAGTGCTTGCTGATTTTGGCGTGAGCAGCCTGCAACTGGATGAGGCGCACAGAGGGTTTAGTTTTCGGTCGGATGGTCCCTTAGACATGCGGATGAATACGCGCGAGGGAGAGACGGCCGAGCAAGTGGTAAATCAGGAAGACGAAAACGAACTCGCCGACCTGATTTACGAATTCGGAGAGGAAAGGAGGTCGCGGAGAATCGCCAGAGCCATTGTTAGGGCCCGGCCGATTACGACTACAGCACAACTGGCTCAAATCGTATCGGCCGCGGCCCCATCAATGAAAGGTGACAAGATTCATCCGGCAACACGAACCTTTCAAGCGCTACGAATTCGAGTGAATAACGAGTTGGGAGAGATTCAATCGCTGCTGAAGAGCGCGGGGTCTCTGTTGAAGCCGGGAGGAAGGCTGGTGCTGATCAGCTTCCACTCTTTGGAGGACCGGCTGGTAAAGGATGCGTTCCGTGAGTGGGGCCGGGAGAAGAAGTTTGAGGTTTTGACAAAGAAGCCGGTTGTGGCCGGTGAAGAAGAAGAAAGACGGAATCCGCGATCGCGCAGCGCAAAGATGCGGGCGGCGGAAAAAGTTTAGTAAGAGATTTTCTTCACGAAAGTGAAGAAGACAGGAAATCGGGCCGGGGTTGTCCCACCTTCTTTCAGGCGAAAGACAACTCTGCAGTACAAGTCCCTTCCTCCAATAGCGATCCCGGCCCGGTTCGTATTTTTGGAGAGCGGCGCAAGATTCGCCCAGGTTGAGCTTCTGGGCAGGCAACAGGAAGTGAGGTGTGCGATGGCAGCTTCGGCGATGGCAGGACAACAGATGGAGATCATGGGTTCGCGAGTGAAGGCACAGAGCCGTGCTCAGTCGCCGGCGGCGCGAAACCGCGAACTGTTTGACACGCAACGGCGCGCGCGGCGCGGACCGACGCCTGAAGTGTTTTTCACCAAGCACATCGACAATAGCCGCATTGTGAAGGCAGACGATCCGGAGCGGCGGCGCGAGATGCGCACGTTTACCGCGGTGATGAGCGTGCTGTTCGTGCTGGTGATGGTCTATGTGTGGCAGCACTTTTCGGCGATCGAGATTGGGTATCACGTCGAGGCGCAGAAGCAGCAGGTGGAACAGCTTCGCGAGGAGAACCGGAAGCTGCGGTTGTCGGAGGCTCAGCTTACTGAGCCGGGCAGGATTGACAGGGTCGCGCGGCAGCTTGGACTGAATGAGCCTCAGCCAGGGCAAGTGGTGCGGCCGGAGGGTGGGGATCCGAATGCGGCGGTATTGGCGCAGGCGAATGCTCCCGGGATGCGGATGGTTCAGTAGCGGTATCGGCAAAAGCTAGAAACGAAAAAAGCAGGGACAGAATGGACAAGGCGCCACGGCAGACGTTGACCGCTCCGATACGGAGGATCCGGTTTGCCTACGTGGCGCTTTTTTTTTGTGCGTGGACCGGGTTGATCGCGGTGCGGCTGGGGTGGCTGCAGGTGGTGCGGCATTCGGACTTTGTGCATCGTGCGGCGATGCAACAGCAAAAGACGTTTGAGGTCGCTCCGCGGCGCGGGATGATGTATGACCGCAATCTGCGCGAACTGGCGGTGACGGTGCAGGCGGACAGTGTGTTTGCGGTGCCGTCGGAGCTTGGCGATAACCGCGCGAGTGCGGCGGAGATCCTGGCGGAGATTGTGCATGCCGATCCGAGGGATAACTTTACTTCGAAGCAGCAGATGCTGGCGCGGTTTAACGCGTCGAGGAACTTTGCGTGGGTTGCGCGGCGGCTCGATGCGGGCACGGCGGAACGTGTACGCGAGCTGAATTTGAAGGGTGTTTACTTTCAAAAGGAGTTTAAACGGTTCTATCCAAACAGTGACCTGGCGGCGCAGGTGCTCGGGTATGTGGGTACGGACGACGCGGGATTGGGCGGCCTGGAACTGAAGTTTGACGAGGAGATGCACGGAGCGTCGGGGCATACGTCGATAGCGGTTGATGCGAGACGGCATGCGCTGGACAGCGAAGAGAGCCAGCCGATGCCGGGCGAGAATCTCGTGTTGTCGATCGACGCGAATATTCAGTACATGGCGGAGCGGGCTCTGGATGCGCAGGTGGAGAAGATGAAGGCGGCGCATGGGACGGTGGTGGTGCAGGACCCGCATACGGGACAGATTCTGGCACTGGCGATCTCGCCGCGATTCAATCCGAACGATCAGCGGCACATGGACGGGACTGTGTTGCAGAACCTGGCGGTGAGTGATGTGTATGAGCCGGGATCGACGTTCAAGCTGGTGACGTACTCGGCGGCACTGGATGGGGCGGGCGTGCAGCCGACGGACATTGTGGACTGCCAGGGCGGCGCGTTGACGATGTATGGCCGCACGCTGCATGACGATAGGTCTGACGGTCACCTTGGACAGGTAACGGTGCAGTATGCGCTGGAGAGATCGAGCGATGTGGGCGCCGCCAAGATGGCGTTGAAGCTGGGGAACCAGAAGTTCTATGACTATATGCGGGCCTTCGGCTTTGGAGATCGGTCAGGGATCGAGCTGCCGAGTGAGACGCGCGGGCTGTTGCGCAATCCGAAGAAGTGGGGCTCGACCAGCATCCTGTCGATGGCGATTGGGCAGGAGGTGGCTGTGACTCCGGTGCAACTGGTGACGATGGTGAGCACCATTGCGAATGGAGGTGTGTATATGCCTCCGCATGTGCTGCTGCAATCGACCGATCAGATGAAGGGCGATCCGCGGTTGAAGCCGGCTGGGTTTCGTCCATCGAACCAGTTGCCGGAGAAGCTGCCGGATGGGGCGCACCGGGTGATCAAGGAACTGACCTCTGCCAAGATGCGAATGATGATGCAGGGTATTGTGGTAGAGGGCACGGGCCGGCGAGCGGCGCTGAACGGCTACAGCGCCGGCGGGAAGACGGGAACGGCACAGAAGATCGATCCAGCGACCCATACCTATTCGCACACGAAGCTGGTGGCTAGCTTTGCGGGGTTTGCGCCGGTGAGCAATCCGGCGATCTCAGTTGCTGTGGTGATTGACACGCCAACGGTAGGTACAAGATATGGCGCAGAGACGAGCGCGCCGGTATTTGCGGAGGTGGCGCAGCAAGTGCTGGAGTACCTTGGGGTGCCGCACGATCAGCCGCTGAAGACGACGAAGGAACTGCTGGTCGCACAGAAGGATGTGGTCGACGATGCTCCTTCGGACAGTACGGCGGATCTGAATGCGATGTTCGACGATGTGAATAATCTGCCGGCGGATGATCCGCTACGGACGCCAGCGAATGCTGCTGCTGCGGTGGCGGCGGCGAATGAAAAGCCCGCTGTCGCAACGGGGTCGAAGATCGCAGAGAAGACGCAGGGTGTGATGAATCTGCTGCCGGCGAAGGTGGTGGCTGCGTTCCATGCGAATGAGTCAACGGGTTCGGCGATGCCGGGTGGGGATGCGGTGTCTGCACCTTTGTCTGCGTCGAAGACTGCGCCAATGGTGAAGGATAAGAGTGCGGTTGTGGTGAATGCGGGGTTGCCGGTGCCGGTGCCTTTATTTGAAGGTGCGGGGCTGCGGAGTGTGGTGGAGCGGGCGGATGCGGTGGGGCTGCGGGTGCAGGCTGTCGGGAGTGGGTTGGCTCGGGAGCAGGTGCCGACGGCTGGGACGATGGTTCCGGCGGGGACTGAGGTTGTGGTGCGCTTTGCCCGGTAAGGTCTTTGTTGCGCAGTGGTGCGGCGTCTCAGCTAGCATCAGACTTATATGAATTGGGAGACAGTTTGGACGGGGCTTGGTGCGATTGAGCGCGGTGGGCCTTCGATTGAGGTCAAGGGTGTTGAGTACGACTCGCGGCGAGTGGGGCGTGGTGACGTCTTCGTCGCGATGCGCGGGGAGGCGACGGATGGGAATCGCTATATAGAGGCGGCCGTTGCGCAGGGTGCTGCGGCGGTGGTGACTGACTCGCAAGAGGCGTATGCGAAGTTGCGGCGGGAGCATGTTAAGGTTGCCGCGGCGCTGGTGGAACGCGGGCGTCGGGCATTGGCGGAGGTGAGCGCTGTGGTGTTGGGGCATCCAGAGCGCAGGCTGGCTCTGAGTGGGGTGACTGGGACGAACGGGAAGACGACGACTGCGTTTCTGCTGGAGGCGATGCTGCGGAGCGTGAGGCGGACGTGTGTGCTGATTGGGACGATTGAGACGCATGTCGGGGACGAGATACGGGTGTCGCCGCATACGACTCCGGAGGCTTCCGATACGTTGCGGGTTTTTGCAGATGGAGTGAAAGCGGGGGCGACGGAGGCGGTGATGGAGATGTCGTCGCATGCGCTGGAGCAAGAGCGGGTTTGGGGCCTGCCGGTAGATGTGGCGATATTTACGAATCTGACACAGGACCATCTGGATTATCACGGAACGATGGAGAGGTATTTTGCAGCGAAGATGAGGTTGTTTGAAGGCGTGGGAACTCCGCCGCCGAGGGTGGCTGTCATCAATCTTGATGATGAGTATGGTGGGGCAATGGAAGCCGCGGCTAGATCGTGTGCTGAGGTCTGGACCTATGGGACGAAGAAACATTACGGATGGGTTCCCGATTTTTTGGCTGAGAACATCTCTTTTGGAGCAGGTACGACGAGCTTCGATTGGAAGACACCGTTTGGACCAGTCGAAATTTGTTCGCCATTGACGGGACGAGTAAATGTTTACAACCTGCTTGCGGCGTCTTGTGTTGGGCTGGCGCGTGGCTTGACGCTGGATGAGGTTGCGAATGGTACCGCGCAGGGAGCACAGGTGCCGGGCCGGTTCGAAGTGGTGCCTTCGACGAATGGTGTAACCGTGGTGGTGGACTATGCGCATACGGATGATGCCCTGAGGAACTTGATTTCGCTTGCGCGAGAGTTGGTGAAAGACCGTGGCGGAAAAGTGATTACGTTGTTTGGATGTGGCGGGGATCGGGATCGAACGAAGCGTACGCGCATGGGGCGGGCCGCGGGTGAGGGAAGTGACCTGGTGGTGTTGACTAGTGACAATCCTCGAAGTGAAGAGCCGATGATGATTATTGACGAGGCTCTGGCGGGCGTGCGTGAGACGGGCGCGGATTGCGTAGTGGAGGAGGATCGGGCGGGGGCGATTGCGATTGCGATTCATGCGGCGCGGCCGGGGGATATTGTTTTGATCGCTGGTAAGGGACATGAGAAGGTGCAGATTTTGAAGGATAGGACTGTGCCGTTTGATGACGTGGCGGTTGCTGGCGGGATCTTGAAGGAGATTGCGTGAAGCTGACATTGGGGCAGGTTGCGGATTGGATTCATGCGGATGGTGAGTTCGATACGCTGGCGGAAGCGGTGGGGTATGGGATCGACTCGCGAACGATCGGGGCCGGTGAGTTATTCTTTGCGGTTCGTGGCGAGCGCTTGGATGGACACGAGTATGTGCAGTCGGCGCTGGCGAATGGAGCTGTTGCTGCAGTAGTGAGCAATCGATGGGTTGTGCCGGCTGAGGTGGATGAAAGGCATTTGCTGAAGGTGTCTGATTGCGACGATTGTGTGTTGCGCGCGTTGCAGCAGCTTGCCCATGCGGTGCGACGGGAGTGGGGCGGGCGTGTGATTGGAGTGACGGGTTCGGCTGGGAAGACGACGACAAAGGATGCTGTGGCGCAGGTGCTTGGCTCGAAGTTCAAGGTGCTGAAGTCGGCGGGGAATTTGAATAATGCCTTTGGATTGCCGCTACAGCTGCTGAAGCTGGAGAGGGAGCATGAAGTTGCGGTGATTGAGATGGGGATGAATCACCCGGGCGAGATTGCTGCGCTGGCGAAGATCGCAGAGCCGGATTGGGGAGTGGTTTCAAACGTTGGACCCGTCCACCTGGAGTTTTTTCCCGACGGGATTGCGGGGATTGCGCGGGCGAAGTATGAGTTGATCGAGGCGTTGCCGAAGGATGGGGTTGCGATTTTGAACTTCGACGATGCCTATGTGTCTTTGTTTGGCAAAGGGATGGGTACGCGTGCGGTACTGTATGGGGTCGGAGAAGGCGCCGAGGTGCGGGCCGTAGATGTGGCGGAGGTGGGTGCCGAGGGTGTGGTGTTTACCGTTGAGACGAAGGGTGAGCGCGCCAGTGTGCAACTGAAGATGCTGGGAAGACACAATGTTTCCAATGCGCTCGTAGCGATTGCGGTGGGGTTGCGAAGCGGGATGGGGCTGGAGGAGTGCGCGGGGGCGGTGGGCGAGATGCGGGCGGGCGACAAGCGCGGGGAGACGCTGGAGTGGCGCGGGGCGATGCTCATTAACGATTGCTATAACTCGAATCCATCGGCGCTGAATGCAATGGTGGATGCGCTGATGGCGATTCCAGCAGAACGGCACATTGTGGTCGCCGGCGAGATGCTGGAGCTTGGGCCGGAGGCGCGTGCGCTGCATGCTGCTTGCGGAGAGAGGATGGCGGATGGTGGGGTGAGCTTTGTTCTTGGAGTGCGGGGCGCGGCGGAAGCGATGGTGGAAGCGGCGAAGACGCGTGGAGTCGAGGCGCTATTTGTCGCCGGTCCGGAAGAGGCTGGGGAGTGGCTGGTTGCGAATGTGCGTGCGGGAGACGTAGTGTTGTTGAAGGCCTCCAGGGGCGTGCGGCTGGAGAAGGCTTTGGCAGTTATTGCGGGCTCTCAATAAACATATTTCAGTAGGGGGTACTCCAATTGGCTACGACAAAAGAGAACGCGCGTCGTAAGAGGATGAGGGCCGGAAGTAGCGAGGGCATCGCCAAGACAAGGAGTGGATCGACGCCCGAGCAAATAAAGAAGATGGCGAAACCTGAAGCCGAGAAGAAATTGAATAAGGCAGGCAAGCATAAGTTGCCGAAAGCGAAGAGACGGAGAGCGGTTTATGCGGCCGATTACGGACTGATGACGGCGTTTCATCATATGCAGCGGGCTTCTGTTGTGATGTCGCTGATGGAAGAGGGTACGGGCGAAGACCTGCGAGACCTGCTGAAGCTTGGGGTAAAGCTTTATCGCAAGGCGGTGGATGATAACGCCAAGAACAAGGTTGTGCTGCAGGCGATTGGAGTTTTGAGAGCGTCGGAACATCTGTCGATGGCTGGCCTTTATGCGGCACGCGCGAAGCACAAACAGAAGGTCATGACTCCTACGCCGGAATGGCTGGCGAAGGCTGTTGGAGAAACGTCCAATCGAATGGGACGGATTGAACAAGAAGAGCGTGGGAAAGGTAAGAATCTTGTTCCGGTAACCGTGGAGTTGCTCCGGCAGGCAGGGGACCGAGACCATGATGCTCAATTGGCGTTCGAACTCGCCATGGCTGCGGATGCACTTTGCTTTGCGTTAGAGAACGGGCTTTAGCCGTGCGATTTTCTACAGATGAATAGGGAACCGAGTTGGTTCCTTGAACGAGATAAGAGCAGGAGTTCCGACGGCAGGCTGTTAAGATAGCCCTGACTCGCAGCGTGAACCGTGCCCTGAAGCTGCGGCGCATACGCTCCAAGGCATAATCGGCAAGTTAAAGGCGGAGACGTTTTGCTCTATTGGCTGCTGTATCAAAAACTTTTTCCTTATTACCGGCTCTTCCGAATCTTTCGCTATCTGACGTTTCGCACTGTGTTTGCAAGTCTGACGGCGTTGCTGATCGGGTTGCTGATTGGTCCCTACGTCATTGAGAAGCTACGTGAGTTTCAGATCGGGCAGTACATCCGGGAAGAAGGCCCGCAGTCGCACCAGAAGAAGAGTGGCACGCCAACGATGGGTGGAGTGCTGATCTGCATCTCGATCCTGGTGCCGACCCTGCTTTGGGCGGATCTTTCGAATCCGTACGTGTGGCTGGTGATGCTGTCGACGTTGGCGTTTGGAGCGATCGGGTTCGCGGATGACTACATCAAGGTGGTGCACAGGAGGAACAAGGGGCTGACGGCACGAGCGAAGCTGGGGCTGCAGCTTGTGGCGAGTGCGGCTGTTGGGGTGGCGCTGGTGGTAATGGAGACGCGCGGTGAATATTCCACAAGGCTAATGGTGCCGTTTGCGAAACGGTTCCGGCCGGACCTTGTGTGGGAGTGGCTGGGTCATATTCCGCATATGCATTGGCTGGTTTTTTTGCCCTTTGTCGTCTTCGTCATGATTGTGCTCTCGGGCGCGAGCAATGCAGTTAACCTAACGGACGGATTGGACGGGCTGGCGATCGGGTGCACGATCGTCGCTGCGGGAGCACTCACGGTGCTTACCTATGTGAGTGGGCATAGCGTCTTCTCGGATTATCTGGAGTTGCAGCGAATGCCGATGGTGAGCGAGTTGACGGTGTTCTGCGGGTCGATGGTTGGGGCGAGTATTGGGTTTCTCTGGTATAACGCGCATCCGGCTGAGGTTTTCATGGGTGACGTGGGAAGCCTTGCGCTGGGCGGGGCAATCGGAACAGTCGCGGTTGTGATCAAGCAGGAGTTGCTGCTTCCGTTTATCGGCGGCGTGTTTATTCTGGAGGCGCTGAGTGTGATGCTGCAGGTCGGTAGCTACAAGCTGCGGAATGGGAAGCGCATCTTCAAGATGGCTCCGCTGCATCATCATTTTGAATTGCTGGGTTGGTCGGAGTCGAAGGTGATTGCGCGGTTCTGGATTCTGGCGCTGGTGTTTGCGCTGTTTGCGTTGACTACGTTGAAGCTCCGGTGAGAGAGACTAATGACGCAACAGAAGCAAATTGGCTGGACGTCTGCGATCATATCTCTCCTGATTGCTTGTCTAATGATGTCGTGGCCTGAAGCACGATCATGGGCTGAGATAAGAGTTCTCCCCTGGGCTTATGGCGTCATGTGGCTATTGGCTTTGTTTGCGAGCGTAGTTGCAGCACGGCTGCTTTCGCCGCGCTGGTACTATCTGACGGCGATTTGGATACTGATCCCCGTTTTTACGATAGTTTTTATTGTCTTTACGTCGTAAGGAATTGTGGACGTAAGATCAACGGAGAGCCTTTGAGCGAAATGGAACTGAAGAACAAGCGCGTGTTGGTGGTGGGGCTGGGCAAGTCTGGCTTGTCGGCGGCGATGTTTCTGCGGGAGCAGGGGGCGCGGGTGACGGTGAGTGATACGCGCAGTGCGGTGGCGCTGGCGAAGGAGATTCCTGCGCTGCTCGAGGCTGGCATTATGGTCGAGTCTGGCGGGCATGGGCTGCTGACGTTTCGGCGACAGGATTTGATCGTGGTCTCGCCTGGTGTGCCTATGGATACGCCGGAGGTGAAGCAGGTGGTGGCGTTTGGGCTGCCGGTGATTGGGGAACTGGAGCTAGCGAGCCGGTATCTGCAGGGGCGGGTTGTGGCGATCACGGGGTCGAATGGGAAGACTACGACCACAACCCTGGTGGGGAAGATCTTCGGCGATGCGGGTGTGCCGACGCTGGTGGGGGGGAATATTGGATTGCCGGTGATCGATCTGGTGGCGAAGAGTGGGAGCAAGACGGTGAGTGTGCTTGAGGTGTCGAGCTTCCAGTTGGAGACGGTGGAGGAGTTTCATCCCTGGATCGCGGTGGTGTTGAACATTACTCCAGACCATCTTGATCGGCATGGCAGCTTCGAGAGTTACGCCGCGGCTAAGGCCAGGATTACAGAGCGGCAAACGGTGGAAGACTTTCTGGTTCTGAACGCGGAGGACAAGGCGGCGCAGATGGTTGCGTTGAAGACGAAGGCGCAGATTTACTGGTTTAGCGCTCGCCGACCGATCAAGCAGGGGGCGTTTGTTCATGGCGAAAGCATACTGTTTGTTCCTCGTGAGGGCGCGAAGGCTGAGCCTGTCATGCCAGTCAGCGATATTCATCTGAAGGGCTCGCACAATGTGGAGAACGTGTTGGCCGCTGTTTGTACGGCTCGATTGGCGAAGATTCCGGCGGAATGTATTCGAACTTCCGTGGCCGGGTTTGCGGCGGTGGAGCATCGGTTAGAACTCGTTAAGGTAGTGAATGGAGTTGAGTTCTATAACGATTCGAAGGCTACCAATGTAGATGCGGCGATGAAGGCCGTCGCTTCATTCGGCGGCGGAATTCACCTGATTCTTGGGGGGAAGGATAAGGATTCCGATTACGGTTTGATGTCCGGGATGCTGAAGGAAAGGGTGAAGATTGTTTACACGATTGGTTCGGCCGCGGAAAAGATTGAGCGTCAGCTACAGGGAGTCGTGAAGATAGTTCCAGCGGAGACGCTGCAGGTGGCCGTTGCAAGGGCGGCAAAAGCTGCGACGATCGGCGATGTGGTGTTGCTGTCGCCCGCCTGTTCGAGCTTCGATCAGTTTGAAAATTACGAGCAGCGCGGCCGGGTGTTTCGGCAGTTGGTGAACGAACTCCATTGAGCAGACGGCAGGGAAGCGGGAAGTGACGGCATGGCGAAGAGAGTAGGGGTGGACAAGTGGCTCTTCGGAGTAGTGCTGCTGCTGGTGCTGTTTGGGCTGGTGATGGTGTTCTCGGCATCGGCGGTGATGGCAAAGGCTAGTCTTGGATCGCCTTATTCGTATGTAGGGAAGCAGGCTATCTGGGCAGTGCTTGGGCTGGTGGCGATGGTTCTGCTGATGCAGGTGGATTATCGCCGATACAACAACCCGCGGGTGGTCTTTCCTGCGGTTGCGGTGACGATGCTGATGCTGATCGGTGTGTTTGCGGTGAGCGGATCGCATAATACGCATCGCTGGGTTCGGTTTGGAGACTTGTTTACGTTTCAGCCGTCGGAGCTGGCAAAGCCTGTGCTGGTGCTGTTTCTGGCTTACTTTCTGCAGACGCGGATTCACCAGATGGACGACTGGAAGGGCACGATTCTGAGGGCTGTTGCTGTGCCTCTGGCTTTTACGGCTCTGATTTTGAAGGAGCCGGATCTGGGGACCGGCATGGTTTGTATGGCGGTGACGGCGCTGATGCTGTATCTGGCTGGGGCGCGGACGCGATACTTTGCCATCGGCGCGGCGTTTGCGGCTCCTGTGCTGTATTTTCTGTTGTTCCATGTGGCGTTTCGACGGGCGCGCATGCTGGCGTTTGTGAATCCTGAGGCCGATCCCAAAGGGGCGGGGTTTCATATCCTGCAGTCGCTGATCGCGGTGGGGTCGGGCGGGATTCGCGGGTTGGGGTTGATGGAGGGGCGGCAGAAGCTGTTTTATCTTCCGGAGGTGCAGACCGATTTTATCTTCGCCAATATCTGTGAAGAGCTGGGATTGATTGGAGCGCTGCTGATTGTTGGATTGTTTGTGGCGCTGGGGTATCGCGGGCTGCGGGCGGCGTTTCTGTCGACCGATCCGTTTGCGCGGTTTCTGGCATTCGGGATTACGACGGCGATTTTGATCCAGGCGTTTTTCAATATGAGCGTGGTGCTGGCGCTGCTGCCGACGAAGGGAATTCCGCTGCCGTTCATCTCGTCGGGCGGGACTTCGATTTTTATTACGCTGGCCGGTATGGGTGTGCTGCTGAATATTACTCGAGAGATTGATTAGAGCAGGGTGTAGGGAATAGGGAGTAGGGAGTAGAAGGCCACAGACGATGCGGGTTTTGATTGCGGGTGGGGGGACCGGTGGGCATGTCATTCCGGCGTTGGCGATTGCTCGGGAGTTGCGGGATTCGCATGGGGCCGAGGTGCGGTTTGTGGGGACGGCGCGCGGGCTCGAGACGAAGCTGGTGCCGGAGGGTGGGTTTCCGCTGGAGTTGATTCGGGTGGGACAGTTGAAGAATGTGAGTTTGACGACGCGGCTGCGGACGGTGGCGGATCTACCGCTGGGGGTGATGCGATGTTTGGGGCTGGTGCGGAGCTTCAGGCCGGATGTGGTGATTGGTGTGGGTGGGTATGCTTCAGGGCCGGCGATGATGGCGGCGATTTTGTTGCGGGTGCCGACGCTGGCGTTTGAACCGAATGCGGTGCCGGGGCTGGCGAACCGGCTGGTGGGTAAATGGGTGAGTGCGGCGGCGGTGAACTTTGAGGAGACGCGGCGGTATTTCCGTGGTGCGCGGGTGACTGGGATTCCGGTGCGACGGCAGTTCTTTGAGATTGGAGAGAGAGAGGCGTCTGCTGCGCCGAATGAAGGTCAGTCGCGATCTGTTCGCTTGCTGGTGTTTGGAGGGAGCCAGGGGGCGCGCATCTTCAACGAGGTGATGCCGAAGATTGCCAAGGGTTTGATGGCGGACGTTCCGGGGTTGAGGATTTTGCACCAGGCGGGGGCAAAATTTGCCGAGTCGGTAGAGGCTGCATACGGAGCGGGCGGCGCGGATGCGACTCGCTGGGAGGTGGCGGCGTTTCTGGATGATATGCCGCGACGATTTGCGGATGCAGATCTGATCCTTTGCCGAAGCGGGGCGAGCACAGTGGCCGAGCTGGCGGCGGCGGGGAAGGCGGCGGTGCTGGTGCCTCTTCCGACCGCTGCCGATAACCACCAGTTGAAAAATGCGGAGGTGTTTGCGGGGGCAGGGGCGGCGTTGTTGCGGGCGCAGAGCGGCGATGCGGCGATGGAGAGCTTTCTGTCGAGTGATCTGGCGGGCCTTTTGCTCGATCCGGCCCGGCGGCGGGAGATGAGCAGGAAGGTGCGGGGGCTGGCGCATCCCGATGCGGTTAGGGTGATTGGGGAGATGGTGGTGGGGCTGGGTGGTAGCCCCTCCGTTGCCCGGGCGTAAATTTGCTCTTTTCAACGAGTTATGGGGTGCGATGGCCCGTAAGGTATTCATAACAAATGATTGCGTCCAAATTATTCCAATCAAATGGGTTATGGGTTTAAAGACGAAGCCCCGGCCTTCGGCAGGGGCTTTTCTTGATTCCTAATTTAATTATAGCGAACTGGCCGGGGTAAAATAAGCCAACTGGATGTTGCTTTGTTTCAGCGAGTTACATGGTTTTGGGGCTTGACATGTGATTTTTGGGCAGAAAACGTAAGAAAAATGTTGCGATGGCGAATATTCGGGCAAGACAAAAGATGAGAAGTCGCTTCGCCCTTCGGACTCGCTCCTGCCTTCGGCAGACCGGTGGCCGCCTTCGCGGCTTGGCCGGACGCGAGGCTGAAACCCCGCTCTAATCCCAAAGGCAAAGGCGTCGTCGAGGCTGGTTCAGTGCGTAGCATCCCACCCATCGCAAACAGCGCGATGGATGGGGCACCTGAGCGTTTGTGGCACGGGTAAGTGTGCAAAGTTCAGTTTGTGATTGTGAGGTTGCGGAAGTAGCCTTCGGTGTCGGACCCGGTCCAGAGGGCTACTCCGCCCTCGGACTCGCCCAGCTTCAGGTCGTGCACGATCAGGCAGGGTTGATCGGCGTGGTTGATGTAGAGGGACGCGTCACGTCCTTTAACGACGATTCGCATGTGGGTCCATTCCCCGGCCTGCATGTCGGCATAGGACTCGTACATTCCGGGATATTCGCGACGCAGACGGTCCCAGGGCCAGTCGGGGTCGGAAGAATATTGCACGGTGTGATTGCGGCGAAGCTGGTCGTCGGCTCGGCCGTTAGTGGGACGGATATAGATGATCTCGAAGGGGCGGGAGTTCTTCTGTTGGCGGAAGATGATTCCGATGAATCCTCGCGCGTCGGCCGCAGCGCCCTTGACTGGGGCGCCGGAGACATCGACGTCGATGGTGCCGTCGCGAAAGGTCACGGCTGGGATGGTTGCGATCGCCTCGTGCGTGCCGTCCTTCGATGTCATCTTCAGGGCGGGGGAGCCGTGGTAGGTCGTTGGCTGCCCATTTGCGTTTGTGAAGGTGAGATTGGAAAGCGGGATGTCGGCGGCATGTGCGGTGCCGACCAGAAGCAGGGTGATCGTTGCCAGTTTCACGTTTCGTTCTCCGGTTTTCGTCAGTGTACTGCTGAGGCGAGAGGAGGCAAATGCGCGGAGAGCGATTTGCGCATGGTTTTGGTTTGTATTTGGAGAGGGAGGCAAGGAGCAAAGAGAAAGGGCTGAGAGATTTCTCTCAGCCCCTCGCGTTTGAAGGCGAATCGTTACCGACGACCACCGCCGCCGCCGTGGAAGCCGCCACCACCGCCGCCGCTCGTTCCGCCGCCACGGAAGCCACCGCCACCGCCGCTCATTCCGCCGCCGCCGCGGAAGGCGCCGGTAGGAGCGGAGGGAGCAGAGAAGCTACGCGCGCCGCCGCCGTAGTTCGGGCTGGGAGCGGAGAAGCTGCGTGAGCCGCCGCTGTAGGCCTGGCTGGGTTGGGAGAAGCTGCGCATGCCACCGCCGTAGGCCTGGGCGGGTTGGCTGAAGTTGCGTACGCTGCCGGCGGGTGTGGTGTAGTTGAGTCCAGTGCCAGCGGGTCTGGTGTAGTTGAGTCCGGTGCCGGCGGGTGCTGTGTAGTTGCTTCCAGTACCGGCAGGTGCGGTGTAGTGGCGTGTGCCACCGTTGTAGGCCTGGGCGGGCTGGCTGAAGTTGCGCATGCCGTTGTTGTAGTTGGCGGCTCCGTTGTTGAATGAGCGGGAATGGTCGTGGATGGCTGCGTTGTAGGGTGCGCGGCCAGCGTTCTGAGTGAAGTTTGAGGGGCGGCCGTTGATGCCGGAGCCGCGATATTCGTTATAGCCTCTGTGGTGATCGCCGACCGAGGTGGTGCGGACGTAGCTAGTGCCGCCGGGGTGTCCGGAGTAGCCGCTATACGGACGGTTGTAGACGTTGTGGTAGCCGTAGCCGTGGCCGATGTTGCAGTAGGCGCGGTTGTACCAGAAGCGGCCGCCGCCCCAGTATCCGCCGTAGAAGCCGATGCCGAAGTAGCCGAAGCCGTAGTTGATGCCGCCGTAGTAGCCGACGTAGGGACCCCAGTAGCCGGTGTTCCAGTAGTAGCCGCCGAGGCCGTAGCCCCAGTAGCCGGGCGTCCAGAGAGCGCCGGTGTAGGGGGCGGCGACCCAGGCGCCCGGGACCCATTCGTAACCGTCACTGGTCCATGCCCAGTAGCCGGGTGTCCAGATGTAGCCGTCGCCGGGGGCGGGGGGTTGCTCGTAGTCGGGGATGGCGGGAGGAGCTTGCTGAATGCCTTGAGGGGCGCCAGGCTGCGGCTGGCTATTCTGGATGGCTGCGTCGTACTGCATGCCGTCGTCGGGCGGATTTGATTGACCCTGGTATGGATTGGGATTGCCGTATTGATCGGGAGGCGGAGGAGCAGAGTCCTGCGCCTGCGCGACGAGGGGAGTGATCAGGAGAGCTGCTGCCACTAGGGCGGTCGCAATCGAATTTCTGACGAGACGATTTTCGGTGAGACTAATTTTGGTGAGACGGGGGGACATCATTGTCTTCGCCTGCCTGCTCGCCTTCGTTTGTCCGGCACAAATATCGCGCAACCGGACTTCGCGGAGAGCAAGGCTTGAGTTTCCAGCCGGGCCGGTTCGCCCAGGTCAAGTGCTCAGCTAATTAGACACGAATCTAGTCCATTTGTTGCAGGAAAGCCAAGTGGGTTCAGCGGGTACGGGTGCTAGTGAGCTGTCGTCGGCGCGGTAAAGAGGTTTTTGGGGCACATGACGTGCACACCGCTCTTGGTATCAACGAGTTGGGTGACGTCGACGTCGCAGGCTACGGAGATGAGGGCGTAGGCGTCATCGCGGTTCATCCGAGGGAGGCTGGGGTTCTGGTCGGAGAGAAAAGTGATCATGTTACGGATGGCCATCTCGGTAGCGGTTTTGAGGTCTTCGTCGAACCCCATGGCGATGTAGTGGGTGGGGGTTTCGGCGCGGGGCCATTGGAGGCGCTGGGCGTTCTCGCCAGGCTGGGCTTTGTGCACGATGAACTGGAAGGTGCCGGTGAGCTGGGTTTCGAGCGCGGTGATGTCGACTTCGCCGTTGCCCTGGTTGGCGTGGCCGTCGCCGACTTCAAAGAGAGCGCCTTTGGCGTTGATGGGATAGTAGACGGTGGTGCCGGCGACGAGTTCTTTGTTGTCCATGTTGCCGCCGTGCATCCAGGGTGGGGCGGAGTTGTATTTGCCGGCGGATTCGGGCGGGGCGATGCCCATGCTGCCGAAGAAGGGATGGAGGGGGATGTCGATGCCGGGGGCGAAGTGGCCGATCATCTTTTCGCGGTCGAGGGGGATGAGGCGGGAGTGGCTGTAGGGGAAGTCGTTGGGGAGGAAGCCGCGGCCGGCGCCGAAGGCGTTGCAGGACCAGGGGACGTCGATGTTGATTTTTTGAATGCGGAGTTCGAGGATGTCGCCGGGTTCGGCTTCGGCGATGGCGACGGGGCCGGTGAGGATGTGGCCGCCGGGACCTTTTTCGGCGGCGGGGACTTTGGTGTAGATGTCGGCGACGTAGGGCGGGATGTCGGCTTCGGAGATGCCGAGGGTTTTTAGGCGTTCGGGTGGGCCACAGGTGGAGAGGGTCTGGATGGTGACGGTGTCGCCGGATTTGATGGTGAGGACGGGTTTGGCTCGGGCGGAGTAGTAACCCCAGGCTACGGTGGTAGGGGTGGCGAGGAGAGTTTGGGTGGCTTGCTGGGCGTGGGCTGTGGGAACAGCGAGGAGGGCAGCGGCGCTGAGGGCGGCTGCGCGGGCGAGGATGGTGGGCATGAGGTTTTGTATATCACAGGGGGTTGAGAGGCCGACTGGCGACGCTGATAAAGTGAGAGATTAGTGCGCGGCCAAATCATTGCTCCCGTAGGAGTGAGTCTCAGAGTGAAAAGAAGGCACTCCAGGGGCTAAAGCCCCTTATAGTTGCGGCTGAAGAGACCCAAGGCTAAAGCCTTCGGGTACCTAGAAGCGAGGCGCCCGATTTGTCTGGGATTATCTGGTTGCTTGGTTCTAATTCGACTGGAAGTTTAATTGAAAGTGAGAGACAGAAGTATGTTTGTGCCTGGGCACTTTTTGTTTGCGCCGTCGCAGCGGATTCACTTTATCGGGATCGGCGGGATTGGGATGAGCGGAATCGCGGAGATCCTGCTGACGATGGGGTATTCGGTTTCGGGTTCGGATCTGAAGCGGAGTGCGGTGACGGACCGGCTGCTGGGGATGGGGGCGCGGATCTTTGAGGGGCATGCGGCGACGAATGCGGCGGCGAGCGATGTGGTGGTGACTAGCTCGGCGGTGGCGAAAGATAATCCTGAGGTACTGGAGGCGCGGGAGCGGAAGATTCCGGTGATCCAGCGGGCGGAGATGCTGGCGGAGTTGATGCGGCTGAAGTATGGGATTGCGGTGGCGGGGATGCATGGGAAGACGACGACGACGTCTATGGTTGCGGCAGTGTTGGGTGGGGGTGGGCTTGATCCTACGGTAGTGGTTGGCGGGCGGGTGGATGCGATGGGGTCGAATGCTCGGCTGGGGAACTCGCAGTATCTAGTGGCGGAAGCGGATGAGAGTGACCGGAGTTTTTTGAAGCTGTCGCCAGTGCTGGCGGTGGTGACGAATCTCGATCGCGAGCATATGGATTGCTATCGCGATATGGAGGATGTGGAGGGGGCGTTCGTCGAGTTCATGGACCGGCTGCCGTTTTATGGGGCGACTACGGCTTGTGTGGACAATGCTCTGTTGCGGGGGGTGCTGGGGCGGGTAAGGCGCCGGGTCTATACCTATGGGGAGAGTGCGGATGCGGATTTTCGGCTGGAGATGCTGCCGAAGGAGGAGGGGTGTCACTCGTGTTTTGAGGTGAACTACAAGGGGCTAGTGCTGGGGAAGTTTCGGCTGCATGTGCCGGGGCGGCATAACGTGTTGAACGCCACGGCGGCAGTTGCGGTGGGAGTGCAACTGGGGGTGGCGCCGGATCAGATTGCGGTGGGGCTGGAGAGCTTTCGTGGGGTGGACCGGCGGTTTCAGGTGAAGGGTGTGGTGCGGGGGGTGACCGTGGTGGATGATTATGGGCATCATCCGACAGAGATTGTGGCTACGCTGAAGGCGGCTCGGGATTGCGGGTACGGCCGGGTGTATGTGCTGTTTCAGCCGCATCGTTATACGCGGACGCGGGATTTGATGGGGGAGTTTGCGGGGGCGTTTCATGATGCGGACAGGGTGGAGGTGCTGGATATCTATGCGGCGAGTGAGGAGCCGATTGCGGGTGTCGATGCGAAGGCTTTGGTGAAGGAGATACGGGCTGCGGGTGGGAACGGGGTGCAGTATGCGGCTTCGGTGGCGGAAGCGGTGGGGGTGCTGGTGCGGGAGGCGAAGGCGGGAGATGTGATTTTGACACTGGGGGCGGGGAGTGTGTCGCAGGCTGGGGCGGCTTTGCTGGAGGGTCTTGTGAGTAAGGCTTAACACGCATCGGCACGGATTCGACGGATTTAAAACAGGCAACGGCTTTGAGGTCTGGATATGGTTTACATCCCACCCTTCGCGATGAGACTGCGAAGGCTGGGGCACCCGGTCTTTCGAGGTTGGTTGGGGGGACAAGGGCGAATGCGGGGCTGTGATGACGTTTCGGGCTGGGAAGACTTGACTACCTATAAACAGGGAACGGCTTTGAGGTCTGGATATGGTTTACATCCCACCCTTCGCGATGAGGCTGCGAAGGATGGGGCACCCGGTCTTTTGTGGTTGGTTGGGAGAGACAAGGGCGAGTGCTTATGGAGGCCGGGGAGACTTGGGTTAGAGAAGCGGATTTCTCCACTGCGCTGCTCGCAAATACGCGAGCAGCTTCGGTCGAAATGACGGGGTTTGGGGTGACAGTGAGTGGGATGTTTGGGTGAGTTCCTGAAAGGGTACATGCGGAAGAAGTTGGGCCGGGGTGGGGGTGGGGCAGGTTATTCTCAGGATGGCGATTCTCGCGGCCTTGCTCAGGCTTGCGACAAAGCGAAGTGTTTTCGAAGCGCGGGACAGCGGTGCTAGAGGCGCCAGAGCAGAGGTATGCTTCGGAATCTCAAAGGCCCAGGCGGGTTTCGGCTGCGCCGGAGAAGAAGCTGCGTCGCGATTTGAGCGAAGACTTTGCGGAGCCGTATGAGGATGACGATGTGCCGGTGGGACGCCGGGGCGCGGGAGTTCGGGTCAGGTTTCGCGGGCTGCCGGCGACGAAGTGGGGAAGGATCTTTGCTGCATGTGGTTTGCTGCTTTGTCTGGGAGTGGGGGCTGCTGCGTTTCTGATGGCGAGGAGCTACGTGATGCACGATGAGCGGTTTGTGATTCCGTCTTCCTCTTCGATTGAGTTTGAAGGGAATGCGCGTGTGACGCGGGCGCAACTGCTGGGGATCTTTGGTGAGGATGTGGAGCGGAATATCTTTTCGGTCTCGCTCGTGGAGCGAAGAGCGGAGTTGGAGAGGCTGCCGTGGGTGGCTCACGCGACGGTGATGCGGCTACTGCCGAACCGGATGCGGGTGTCGATTGTGGAGAGGACGCCGGTGGCGTTTGTGCGCCAGGGAAACCGCATCGGACTGGTGGATGCGAATGGTGTGCTGCTGGATATGCCGGTGGATGCGAAGGCGAGTGGACATTACTCGTTTCCGGTGGTGACGGGGATTGTGGCGAATGATCCGGCGTCTACGCGGGCGGCGCGGATGAAGATCTTTGAACGGTTCACGTCGGAGCTGGATGGATCGGGAGAGAAGATTTCTGAGGAGTTGAGTGACGTTGACCTTTCGAATCCGGAGGATGTACAGGCGATGATTCCGGACCACTCGACGGCGATTCTTGTGCATTTTGGCGAGGATAATTTTCTGGAGCGGTACCGGAGATTCAAGGAGCATCTGCCGGAGTGGCGGACGTTGTATCCGAAGTTGTCGTCGGTGGATATGAGGTATGAGCAGCAGGTGGTGCTGCAGATGCCGCCGGGATCGCCTTCTTCGAATGCCCCAGTTGTTGATTCGAATGCGGTCAAGACTGCGGAAGAGAGCTCTACTAAACCCAGTGACAAGGTGGCCGCGAAGCCAACGGTAAAAGCACCGACTGCGGCGCATAGCGCGGTGACGAAGCAGGTGGCGAAACCGGGGCATGTGACGGCACAGAGTGAAAGGTCGTTTGCGGCGAAGAAAGCTGCTACTGCATCAAAGGCGAAGGCGCATGCGGCGCCTCCGAAACACAATCCGGTCGTGACAAAGCATCCGGCCGGAACGACAGAACATCATCCTACCCAGGTGGCCCATCCATGAATCAGAAGCAGGACAATCTGATCACTGTGCTCGACGCGGGGAGCACGAAGAGCTGTGTGCTGGTCGCGGAGCTACAGGACGGCGTGCTGCGGTATCGCGGACATGGCATTGAACCGTCGCGCGGGATGCGCAAGGGCTTGATTGCGGAGCTGGGGCCGGCGGCGGAGGCGATCAATCGTGCGGCGCTGAACGCGGAGCGCATGGCGAAGGCCGGGATTGAGACGGCAGTGGTGGGGATTGGCGGGACGCATGTGCGGGGGGTGAACTCGCGGGGTGGCATCAGCATGGGCAGCCGGATGCGGGAGATTACGCGGGAGGAGGTACGGGCGGCGGTGGATCGCGCGCGGAGCGTGGCGCTGCCTCCGGATCGCGAGGTGCTGCATTTGTTGCCGCAGGAGTTCATTCTGGATGATCAGGCTGGGATTCATGATCCGGTGGGAATGGTGGGGAACAAGCTGGAGGTGAATCTGCATCTGTCGACTTGCTCGGGCGGTGTGGCGCAGAGTGTGATTACGTGTGCGAACCGTGCGGGGCTCGAGGTGCAGGATACGGTCTATGAGGGAATTGCCGCGGCTGAGGCGGTGCTGAGTGCGGACGAGCGGGAGTTGGGCGTCTGCATGGCGGATATCGGTTCGAGCACGACGGAGCTGGCGGTGTTTTTTGAGGGGTCGATTGCGCATACGGCCGTGCTGCCGATTGGGGGCGATCACTTTACGAATGATCTTGCGGTTGGGCTGCATGTGACGGTTGAGGAAGCCGAGTATCTGAAGAAGATTTATGGGCACTGCGTGGTGACGGCGGTGCCGCAGTTGAACGAGATTGAGGTGGGAGGGAATCTGGCAATTTCGGGTGGGCAGCCGGCGCGGATGGTGCGGCAGAGATTTCTGGCGGAGATTCTGGAGCCGCGGGCGCGAGAGTTGTTTACGATGCTGCGGGATAATCTTCGCAATGGTGGTGTGTTGGAGGCGCTGGGCGCGGGGTGTGTGTTGACCGGTGGCGGCGCGACGATGGCCGGACTGCTGGATAACGCGGAGAGTCTGTTGCGGGTGCCGGCGCGGGTTGGGTATCCGGTGCCTTTGTCGCGTATGCCTGCGGAGTTGGCTACGCCGGAGTTTGCGGTGGCGATTGGGATGCTGCTGTATACGCATCGGACGCAGGTGCGGAGAGCGAGTGAAGAGCAGGGGTTGCGGGCGAAGTTGAAGGCTATCTTTGCGGGAAGTTTTTAGCGCCGGTAGTTTTTAGCTTTGGCCGACCGGCTTCGGCGAAGCAGCAGAACCGGCCAGTAATCCGCCATCGATGTTGAGTTCGGTTCCCGTGATGTAGGTGGCCTCGTCGGAAGCAAGTAAAACCGCTAATGCTGCAACCTCGTCGGCACGACCGAACCGCTGCAACGGAGTGCCCTTGACGATGGCCTGCATGCGGAGCTCGCGGTCTTCGCCACTACCCAGCATGGGCTCCCACATGGGGGTGAGGATGGCAGCCGGATGAATGGAGTTGCAGCGAATCTTCCACCCTTGCTCTGCTGCGTACAACGCTACCGTTTTTGTGTGATTGCGGATGGCGGCTTTGCTTGCAGCATAGGCTGCGGCCGCCGGAACGCCGACGAGACCTGATCGGGAAGAAATATTGATGATCGATCCGGCTTGCTGAGAGCGCATGGCGCGCAGAGCATGTTTGCAACCGAGGAATGTTCCGTCGAGGTTCGTAGTAAGGACAGCACGCCAGTCTTCCAGTGCTGCATGTTCAGGGTTGTGCGGTACGATTGCGCCTTCAAAGCCAGTAATTCCGGCATTATTCACGAGCACGTCGAGCTTGCCGTGCACGTGAAGAATGTGATCGAGCACGGCGGACCACTCTGCCTCTTGGCGCACGTCAAGACGGTAGTATTCGGAAGAGCTTCCCAGCGTCTTTGCAAGCTCGCGCCCACGTTCGTCGGCGATGTCTGTCACCGCGACCCACGCTCCTTCAGACACGAAGGCCCGGGCTATTGCTGCACCGATGCCTGCCGCGGCACCTGATACCAACGCTACTTTTCCTTTTAGGCGATCCATGCGCCATTTTTTCATAGGGGTCATGGTCAATTCCCGTCGCGCAGAAAACCAAAAATCGAGACTTGACAGATTTTGTATTTAACAATATGGTTATTTAACTAAGAGGTTTAATACGGTATGGAAGATCAGATCAGTTCGACCTTTGCGGCACTGGCCGATCCGACGCGCAGGGCGATTCTGGCGCGGTTGGCGTTGGGGGAGACGTCGGTGACGGACCTGGCGGCGCCGTTTGAGATGAGTATGCCGGCGGTTTCACGGCATTTGAAGGTGCTGGAGAAGGCAGGGTTGATTGCGCGTGGGCGGGAGGCGCAGTGGCGGCCCTGCAAGCTGAAGGCGGAGCCGTTGCGAGAGGCAGCCGACTATTTGAACGAGTATCGACGGTTCTGGGAGGAGAGTTTCGATCGTTTAGAGGAGTACTTGAAGACTCTGCAGGCGAAGGAGAAGACACATGCCAGCAAAAAGAAATGACGTTGAGGAAGAGAGCGCGGTTGAACGGGAGATTGCTTTTACGCGGGTCATATTAGCGTGGGCCCTGGTTCTTGTGATTCTTTTCTGGATCACCTCAACCCCCTCGCCGGCTGAGAGTTCGTCGGTCCAGTTTTTGATTCGCGGGAGTCTCGGGGGAGGCGATGCTTCCACACAAAGAGAAGGTGAATGCGCCGGGGGTACGGAGGTGATTCGTGCCACTCAAACGATGGCGCAGGACTTCAGTGCACCGCACGCGATGGTATGGACCGATCCGAAGCAGGTGGCGCTGTGGTGGGGGCGAAAGGGATTTACGGCCACGATCGAGAGAGGCGGACCGGTGCCGCAGTTTGAGATGATGGCGACCTTTGCGGCGGAAGGCAAGACGCGACTTACGATGCGGATGATTTTTTCGTCGGCTCAGGGGAGCTGAGGGCGGAACAGACAATTTACAGGCGAAGGAGAAGAAGCGTGGCAGAAAAAAGAGTTGACGTTAGCGAAAGTACCGTTGATCGGGAGCTTGTTTTTATGCGGGTCTTCGATGCGCCGCGAAGGATGGTGTGGGAGGCGTGGACCGATCCGAAGCAGGTAGTGCTGTGGTGGGGGCCTAGAGGCTTTACGACCACAGTGCAAGAGATGGATGTCAGACCTGGCGGAGTGTGGAAGCTGGTGATGCATGGGCCGGATGGAACGGACTATCCGAACAAGAGCATCTTTACGGAGGTGGTGCCGCATGAGCGGCTGCGCTTCAGGCTGAGTGGAGGCAAGAGAGGCGGGCCGGCGGCTCAGTTTGAGATGACGGCGACGTTTGAGGATGACGGCGATAAGACGCGGATCACGATGCGGATGGTCTTTGCGTCGGCTGAGGCGCGGGACGAGAATGTGCGCGAGTACGGCTCGGTTGAGGGCGCACGACAGACGCTGGAGAGGCTGGCGGAACACTTGTCCGAACGCCTTTCGGTGAAAGCACGAGGAGGAACGCGATGAGTACAGCAACGGTGTCACCTAAAGTGGCTGCGAATCATGAACTGCAAATTACGCGGGTGTTCGATGCGCCGCGCGAACTGGTGTGGAAGGTGTGGACGGATCCGGTGCATATGAAGCATTGGGCTGGGCCGCGTCAGTTTGAAGCGAGGCATATTGAAAACGATCCGCGGCCGGGAGGGAAGTGGCGGCTTTGCCTGCATACCGATGGCTTCGATACTGGCGACGGTGAGTTGAAGAAATTTGATCTGTGGCAAGGGGGCGAAAACCTGGAGGTGGTTGAACCGGAGCGGCTGGTCTACACGTTCAAGTGGGATCAAAATCCCGGTCTCTCGTCCAATGTTGAGACGGTGATTACGATCACGTTCGAAGAGCATGACGGAAAGACGACGATGAACTTCCGTCAGGCGTTCTTCGTTACTGCTGGGGATCGCGACGGGCATGTGCGTGGATGGAACAGCAGCTTCGACAGACTGAACGATTATTTGCGCGAGGTGCAGACGAAGGAGGGCAGGAATGGCGAACGGTAGAAGCGTCGTTGAGGAGGGGCTTCTGGAGATGAGCCTCACGCGCAGAGTTGCGGCCTCGCCGGAGGTTGTGTTTCGGGCGTGGACGGATGCGAAGCAGCTGGCGGAGTGGTGGGGGCCGAAGGGATTTACTAATCCAGTGTGCGAGATGGACGCGCGCGTGGGCGGAGCGATCCGCATTCATATGCGTGCGCCGAATGGAGTGGTGCATCCGATGACGGGAAGGCTGATTGAGTTCGATCGGCCGCACCGGCTGGTTTTTATGACTGCGGCGCTCGATGGCGAGGGCAAGCCGATGTTCGAGGTGCTCAACACGGTGACATTTGCCGCGGTTGGAAACGGAACGGAGATTGCGCTGGTCGCGGAGGTGACGAGCGTGACTGCGGATGCGCCTCGTTATCTTGCGGGCATGTCGCAGGGCTGGAGCCAGAGTCTTGATCGGCTTGCGGTGCTGGTTGCAGGGCTTTGAAGCTTCGCTGGAAGATCAGGCTGCCAGCGAAGCTTCGAGGTTGGGATCGATGGGGAGGATGGCGTCGGTGCGGGTCAGTTTGAGAACTTCGAGCACTTTTGGGCCCGGGGCGACGAGGCGGAGTTGGCCGCCTCGGACCTTCATGTTGCCGTAGAGGATCATGAGGGCACCGAGTCCGGCGCTGTCGATGAATTCGATGCCGGAGAGATCGAGGATGAGTCGTTCAACGCCGTCTTCTGCGGCGTCGCTGATGGTCGATTCGATCTCGCGCAGCCGCATGCCGAGGGTCATGCGTCCGGTGAGGCGAAAGACGGCGGTAATTGAATCGACGCGTTCGAGTTCCGCTTCAAGAATCATGGACAGATTTCTCCCGTGTGTCTGCAAGCATATCTTAGGTTGAGTTGCGGGATTGCGACTATTGGGGGGCAAAGATTTTTTTCCAGTCGTCTTTCATGCTGACCACGGTTCAGCCCTTGGCGAGACCGTCTCGTTAGCCATCGTTTGCGGAGGAAGTTGAACCATTGATGGTACGTGTCGTGGAAAACGAGGCTCTTGCATGGGGCGTGAAGGTGGGAGAATTAAAAGCACTTTAAGGAGTGCCTGCTGCCATGCCGAATCTGCCAAACGACGACCTTCGCATCCACTATCACGAAGAGATACCGCATGGAGCGCGGATCAAGGTGATTGGTGTGGGTGGTGGTGGGAATAACGCCGTGAATCGCATGATTGCGGCGAATGTGGTGGGGGTCGAGTTTATCGCGGCGAATACGGATGTGCAGGCGCTGCAGATGTCGAACGCGCCGGTGAAGCTGCAGCTTGGGGTGAAGCTGACGAGCGGCCTCGGCGCGGGAGCCAATCCCGATGTGGGGCGACGGGCGGCTCTGGAGGATTCGGACAAGATTATCGAGGCGCTCGAGGGCGCGGACATGGTGTTCGTGACTGCGGGGCTGGGTGGAGGGACGGGGACCGGCGCCGCTCCGGTGATTGCGAGCCTGGCAAGCGAGATGGGGGCGTTGACGGTGGCGGTGGTGACGCGGCCGTTCGCGTTTGAAGGCAAGCGGCGGATGATGCAGGCCGAGCGCGGCATGCAGGAGTTGCTGGAGTCGGTTGATACGGTGATCGTGATTCCGAATGAGAAGCTGCTGGCGGTGGCCAAGGATGCGGGATTTTTTGAGAGCTTCCGGATTGCGGACGATGTGTTGCGGCAGGGCGTGCAGGGGATCTCGGACATCATTACGATTCCGGGCGTGATCAACCGTGACTTTGCCGACGTGAAGACGACGATGGCGGGAATGGGCTATGCGGTGATGGGGACGGCAGTGCGGACGGGCGCGAACCGTGCAGTAGAGGCTGCGATGGCTGCGATGGCTTCGCCTCTGCTGGAGTCGGGGGCGATCGATGGGGCGCGTGGAATCCTGATCAACATTACGGGATCGAGCAGCTTGAAGCTGACCGAGGTGAATGAGGCTTCGAGCATCATTCAGAATGCGGCGCATGAAGATGCCAATATTATCTTTGGCGCGGTGCAGGACGAGACGATGGGTGATGAGGTGAAGATTACCGTAATCGCCACGGGTTTCAAGCAGCAGGAGATGCCGCAGCGGCGGGAGCGCATGCTGGCGGAGTCGACGCTGCCGACGATGCGGTATGACGTGCCGATTCAACCGCGGGTGACGACGCCGCGCCCGAGTCCGCGATTTGCCAGTGAGCAGGAGGCGGAGCCGGTGAGCTCGCCAGTAGTTGAGCCGAAGGAGAAGAGACGGCTGCGAGCAATGGGCATGGCGCTGCTATTCCGGAGCTGGTGCCGGTAAAGGCTTCGGTGTTTGACGATGATTTCTTCCGCACTGCCTCCCGGGGGGAGATGGCTTCTGAGGGGGCTGGTTTACCGGAACGGTTCCGGGAGCCTCATATATCGACTCACTTATCGGCCTCGGCGCGCGTCCAAGAAGAGGAAATTCACAGCGTGACGGAAGAAGTTTTCCCTGTGGACGCCACGGTACGGGCCCCGTTTGGTGGTGGTACAGTAGCAACAGCGGCAGGTCAGGCGGAACCTGATGAATTGGATATTCCGGCCTTTCTGCGACGCGGGAATTGATGCATCTGTTGTGTTTGGGTGACTTAGCACGAAAGTGGGACGGTACCGCGTGCTGATTTGTGTTTAAATAAGAGATCTATCAGGGCGGATTTTGCGTCGTTGGTATTTAAATTGCATTTCAGATTGAGAAGAGGGAACGCCGGTGTCGGGATTAATCAAATTTTATGTCGCCGTCCTTTTGGGCCTCGTATTGGGCGCTGGAGTGGGTGCGAGCGCGGCGACGATTACGACCGGCAAGGTCAAGCGTCACTCTGCCGGGACAACTCGTGTTTCGACGAAGGTGACAGCGCGTTCCACTTCGCGAACGGGCGTGAAGACTAAGGCGGCAAAGAGCACGGGTGCAACGGCGCGTGGCGTGGCGACGACGAAGGTTGTGTTGCATGGTCGTGGACGTGGAGCTCGTCCGAAGCTTGCGGTGCGGCGGACGCGATACTACGAACATTTTTCTGCAAGCTCGTTTGCGGACAACCTGACGCTCGGCGATGTGACTGAAGGTGAGGATCCGGTGGTTCGCGCTGCGGCGATCGAGGCGCTGGGCAACATGAACGGGACCGCGATTGCTATCGATCCCTCGACGGGGCGGATTCTGGCGATGGTGAATCAGAAGCTGGCGTTGTCGCGGGGAGCTGAGCCTTGTTCGACGATCAAGCTGACGGTGGCCCTGGCTGCGCTGGAAGAGGGAATCGTTCGGCGGGACACTCCGGTAAATCTGGGCGGCAGATATCACATGACCATGACGGAGGCGTTGGCTCACTCGAACAATCTTTATTTTGAGACGCTGGGACGGCAGCTGGGATTTGAACGCGTGAAGCACTATGCGAATGAGTTCGGCCTGGGAGAGCTGGCCGGGTATCACATTCAGGGGGAGCAGCTGGGGACGTATCCGGATGAAGAGTTGCCGGCGTCGCTGGGCGGCGTGGGGCGGATGTGCTCGTTTGGAGAGAGCGTCTCAATGACTCCGCTGCAGCTTGGAGCACTGGTGTCGGCGATTGCGAATGGGGGAACTCTCTACTACCTGCAGCATCCGGAGAACGCGATCGATCTGGCTGCGTTTGAGCCGAAGGTGAAGCGAACGCTGGATATCGCTCCGTTGATTCCGGAGATTTCGGTTGGCATGCAGGGAGCGGTACAGTACGGGACGGCGCGGTCGCTGCGGGCTAACTTCAGCGAGTTTCCTGTGATGGGGAAGACCGGGACGTGCTCGAACAATGGGACGCGGTTCGGGTGGTTTGGGTCGTATGCGGACACACCGAATGGGCGGATCGTTACGGTGTTTTTTCTTGAAGGCGGACGGCCTACGTTTGGACCGAAGGCGGCTGAGCTGACGGGTCAGTTTTACCGGGCGCTGTGGGACAAGAGCTATTTCCTGCAGAAGACGGTGGCCACGACGGATGGCGCGGTAGGCAGTACGGACTAGGCGGGAGAGCTGGCGGGATTGTTCGTGGGGCAGTACCTCTTATGACGGGACGTTGCGCGCGATGTAGCGCATTGACAGTAATCTGCATCTGACTGGAGGAGCGGCCCCGGGTTGTGGTTGGCCCGGGGCGAGGGCGCGTGTGCGGCATCAGTGTTTTGTGCTTCTTGGCTTGCGTTGCGGATTCGCGTAGAAGGGAACATGAACATTTTGACGGCAGAGGAGATGGTCGCGGTCGATCGGCGCACAGCGGAGGAGTTTGGGGTGCCGCTTGAGTCGTTGATGGAGAGCGCGGGAAAGGCGGTGGCGGCGTTCTGTCTGCGGCGGTATGGTTCAGGGTCGCCGGCGGTTTTGTTTTGCGGGAAAGGGAACAACGGGGGTGACGGATTTGTTGCGGCGCGGGTGTTGGCGCAGGCGGGGTGGTTGGTGCGGGTGGTTTTACTGGGGAGAAGGGATGAGGTGAAGGGTGATGCTGCCGGGGCTTTGAGGCGGCTTCGGGCTGAGGCCTCGGATGTGGTTGTGGATGAAGTTCTGGATGAGGAGGGTTTGAAGGAGTGCGCGCAGTTCCTTGGCGATGCGGGTCTGTTGATCGATGCAGTGGTAGGAACGGGGTTCAAGCCGCCACTGCGTGGGCTGGCAGCTTCGTTGCGGGAGATGATTGAAGGACTCGATGTGCCAGTGTTGGCGGTGGATCTGCCTTCGGGGTGGGATGCGAATTCGATGGAGCAGACGGCTGGCGGGTCGTTTCGGGCCGATACGGTGGTCACGTTTACGGCTCCGAAGATGGCGCACATGTTTGGGCATCTGACGCGGAATGAGAAAACCGGAGGGACATTTGGGCGGGTGGTGGTGGCGGGGATCGGGTCGCCGGAGCAGGCAGTTGTTTCGGCTGGCGGGCTGACGTGGACAGGTTCTTCGAAGGTGCTGGCGGAGAAGGCTCGCGATGTGAACTCGAATAAGGGCAAGTTTGGGCATGTGCTGGTGATTGGCGGGAGTTACGGGAAGGCGGGGGCGCCGGCGATGGCGTCCCTTGCTTGCCTGCGGACGGGAGCCGGACTGGTGACAGCGGCGGTGCCAAAGAGCATTGTGGATACGGTGGCGGGAATTGCGCCGGAGTTGATGATGGTGCCGCTGGCGGAGGGGACCAAAGGTGCGGTGTCGTTCAAGAATCTGGATGGGGCGAAGCTGGATGCGCTCGTGAAGCAGATCAGCGTGGTGGCGGTGGGGCCGGGATTGTCGACGGAGGGGGATGCGCCGGCGTTTGCGCGACAAGTGGTGGAGAAGACTACGGTGCCGGTGGTCATTGATGCGGATGCTTTGAATGCGTTTGCGGGGAAGGCTCATCTGTTGAACGGGAAGGGAAGGGTGTTGGTGTTGACTCCGCATCCGGGCGAGATGGCGCGGCTGGCGGGATTGACGGTGAAGGAGGTCGAGGCGGACCGGGTTGGGCTGGCGCGGCGGTTTGCGACTGAGCACAAGCTGACCCTAGTGCTGAAGGGGTGGCGGACACTGGTGGCACATCCGGATGGCTCGATTGCTGTCAATACGAGTGGGAATCCGGCGATGGCGAAGGGTGGGAGCGGAGACATTTTGACGGGGATTGTGGCGGGGATGCTGGCGCAGTTTCCCGGCGATGTGGCGCGGGCGGTGGAGACCGCGGTGTATCTCCACGGACTAGCTGGGGACTTCGCCGTGCGTGCGATGGATGAGCATACAGTACTTGCAACCGATACGGTTACACATCTTTCCGGTGCGTTCCGGTACCGGGTGACGGATGAGGATGGGTTGACGTGGATCTGCGGGCTGCGGGGATGAAGGAGAAGCGGTTCAAGACTCGAAGTGAGGCGGGGACGCTGGCGATGGGAGAGAGGGTGGCGGAGATGCTGCTGCCTGCTCCGAAGCTGATTGTTTTGCGGGGAGATTTAGGCACGGGAAAGACGACGCTGGTGAAGGGAGTTGCGGCGGCGCTGGGTGCGGCGGAGGCTTCGGATGTGACCAGCCCAACGTTTACGCTGGTGCATGAGTATGTGGGGCGGAAGGTGCGGCTCTATCACCTCGATCTTTACCGGTTGGAGACGGAGCGGGAGTTGTTAACCATTGGTCTGGATGAGATGGCGGAACAGCCGGATGCTCTGGTGCTGGTGGAGTGGGGGGAGAAGTTTCCCAGCGTCGTGGCGCGGGCGGATGGAGAGATCGCGATTGAGCATGCGGGTGGGGATGAGCGGTTATTTCTGGTGCGGGTGAGTGGATAGGAAAGCCTGGGGGTGCTGCGGAGCTCGTGGCTGCCACGGCAGATTGTGCGTCGGCGTTTGAATGCTGGCGGCTCTCTAGATTGAAAAAAGTCTAAAATTTTACAAGTGAGAACAATCTGAAGCTTCGTCGCGGCCCATGCTTGTTTAGCGAGGCTTTGTCGTGCGACCGGTGTAGCGGTAGATGGCGCACTCTTCGTCTCCTGTGGAGCCGTACTCCTTTTGTTGAGCGATGGCGGCGAGGTCTGCGGCGTGGTCCTCGGGAGACATGGCTACGGGGCCGAGGAAGAGGCGAGTGAAGGCGGGGTGCCGGTCGAGGACGGCTCGGCATTCGGCGTTGACGTAGAGGAGGTCGAACGCGGGCGGGGGGGACCCGGCTTCTTTGCGAAGTGGGTTTCGATGCGGCGGAGAAAGAGCTTGAGCACCGGGGCTTCGAAGGGGTGGAAGAGGAAGGCTAGGGTGGGGGTACGGGGTAGGTCGAAGGTGAGGACGTCCTGTTCGTAGAGGCGGATGGGGGCGAGTGGCGGGGCGGTGGTGTCGGCTGCGTGGGTGGCGAGCCAGTGATCGAGGTTGAGTTGTGCGATGTCGGCGAGGGTGGGATTGAGTTCGATGCCGATGACCTGATGGAAGGGAAACTCGCTGGCGACGAGCATGGCGCGGCCTTTGCCGGCGCCGATGTCGATGAAGGTGTAGCGGGAGATGGGGTGGGGTGGGTTGGTGGCGCGCCAGCGGTCGATGAGGGTGCGGAGGATGCTGGGGGCGACTCCGTAGTAGGCGGTGACGTGGGAGTCGTTGGGGTGGCCGGTGATGAGGTTGCCGGCGGCGATGAGGCCGCTGGTCTCGACGCCGTGGATCTGGTCGAAGGGGTGTTGCGGCGGCGGTGGGGCCGGCATGACGAGGGGAGCTTTGGATTTGCGTTTTGGCAATTTGTTCTCAGCGGATCTGGATGAGGTTTGGGTTGCCGTCGAGGCCGAGGATCTTGCGGCCAGTGGAGGTGATGCTGAGTGGGGTCCATGCGGGTTCGCGGAGAAGAGTGACCGTGGTGTGACTTACGGTCTCGAGGCCGGCGAGGCGATTGGTGATCTGAGCGCGGAGTTGGGCTTCGCGGCTTCGTCGGTTTGAGTGGGGGTGAGTTCGATTTTGATGGTGTGTTTTTGGGGGACTCCGGGGATGTTGGCACCGGGGGCTTCAGGGTCGGGGGTGATGGTGATGGAGCGGATGAGGCCGAGGTCGACGATGTTGCAGGGGAGGACGGGGTCGTAGCAGTCGCGGAGGGCGAGGAGGATGTCGGACTCGGTGAGCATCTGGGTTGATGATATCCGGGTGGACGGTGAGGGAGGGTATGGAGCGGTTGGTTTAGTATCCCCCTCCCCTCGAAAATGTGCAAAGTCTTCGATTGATTTGGTTTAGGTTTGGACTTGTCTGGAGGGGTCGTGGTTGGGGTTTGTGAGGGGGTGTCTTACGAGGCTCTTTCTGGAGTTGGTTTTGTCAAGTTTGGAGGGGCGGATTCAGGCGAATGACAACCAGAGAGGCAACGGCAAGTGAACGGCTCAGTGGCTCGTGGACGATATACATCCCACCCTTCGCGGTGATGCTGCGAAGGATGGGGCACCCATTTTGTTTTGGCTGTGCGACGAGAAAATGCAACAGCAGATCCCTGCGGGGATGACAACATGAATGACAAGTGCACAGCAAAAGGCGAACTGCGGATGCCGACGACCTAGTTTTTGCGTTCGACGAGGTATTGGGCGAGGGACTTTAGGGGACTAGCGGCTTCGCCGAAGGGTTCCAGGGCGGCGAAGGCGTCGGCTATGAGTTCTTCGGCGTCTTTGAGCGACTGGTCGATGCCGAAGACGGCGGGCCAGGTGGCTTTGGTGGTGGCGGTGTCTTTGCCGGCGGTCTTGCCGAGTTCTGCGGAGCTTTGGGTCATGTCGAGGACGTCGTCGACGATCTGGAAGGCGAGGCCGGCTTTTTCGCCGAAGGTGCGGAGGCGGGAGATGGCATCCGCTTGGGCCGCGCGTGCGGTCCGACCGGCTTCGACCATGGCCTTCGCACGAGCTGCAGCTTCGTGGCCGCTTCCCGAACCCATGGACGAGTAGATATGCGGAAGGCCTAGAATGCCTCCCGAGACGATGCTGGTGGTGATGAGAGCCCCGGTCTTGGCTCGATGGATAGATTCCACCAAGTCGGCGGTGGGAGTCTGGCCTTCTGACTCGATGTCTACAACCTGGCCGCCGATCATGCCGGGAGGCAAAGAGCTGGTTGGACCTACGCCGGTACCGACTGCTGCGGAGACCTCACGAAGGATGCGAACGATTTTGTAGTCGAAGCAAGGCAGGTTGGCGATGGTGTGGAAGGCGAGGGTCTGGAGGGCGTCTCCGGCTAGGATGGCGGTGGCTTCGCCGAAGACGACGTGGCAGGTGGGTTTGCCGCGGCGGAGGTCGTCGTTGTCCAGGGCGGGGAGGTCGTCGTGGATGAGGGAGTAGGTGTGGATCATTTCCAAGGCTGCGCCGAGGTTGGCTGCGCCTTCGGGAATTTCTCCCGTGCCTGCGACCATGCGGGCGGCTTCCATGCAGAGGATGGGGCGGAGGCGTTTGCCGCCAGCGAAGATGCTGTGGCGCATGGCACGGTGGATGGAGTGGGGCAGGGTGTCGGGTGAAGGCAGGAGGCGTTCGAGGGTCGCGTCGGTGAGTTGTGCGCCGGATTGCAACAGGGTTTTTACGTCGGGATGCATGTGGAGTTGATGATAAACGAGCGGGGTGAGGAGTGAGCTTTGGGCTTTGAGGAGGTGGTGAAGACTACTCCTTGGAATTTGCGGTAGAGAAGCGGATTTCTCCACTTCGGCTGCAAGTGCGCCGCCTTCGGTCGAAATGACCAACAATTTATTCGGGCCTGAGATTTGGGATATGTCGCTACGTCAGGGGATTTTGCGACCGGTGCGGAAGAGAAAGAAGAGAAGAAGTGCCAGGGATGCGAGAGAGAGGATGTCGCCGAGGGTTTGATCGCGGGTTTGGGTGTAGGTGATGTCGATGGTTGAGGCGCCTGCGGGGATGGGGAGGGCGATGAGGCCGTCGTCTCGTTGGATGTGATTGGTGATTGGAGTTCCGTTGAGTGTGATGCGCCATGCGGGGTAGTCGCGGAGATCGAGGATGAGGTTTTCGGGGATGGGGGCGTTGAGGGTAAGGTGCGTGGGTGCGGGGCCGGGCTGGGTGTTCGCGGGGGCTTTGGCGTTGGGGTCGGGTGAGAGCCAGTAGGAGGGATCGGTGTGGTCGAGGGAGTCGTTGTCGGCGGTGGTGGGGGTGTATTCGTCGGTGGGGTCGGTGCCGTGGTTGGATTGGAAGAGGGTGAGGCGGGCTTGTACGGTGTCTTCTTCGTCGCAGGTTTGGTGGAAGAGATGGTAGGCGGGGTAGGTCAGGGCTGCCGCTAGGGCGAGGGTGAGGGCTGCGGTGGTTGTGGGCTGCAGGTTGAGTGGGGATAGAGCGAGTGCGAGGGTGAGAGAGAGAATTGCGGCGAGGATGGCTGTGAGTCGCCAGGGGAATTGGAGATAGGCGAGCTCGGGGGCGTGGGTCCAGATGATGTTGGTTAGAGGGGTGAGGAGGAGGGTGATGGTTAGGGTGAGGATGGTGAGAGGGAGGAGGAGGCTGGGTGAGATTTGTATGTCCCACCCTTCGCGATGATGCTGCGAAGGATGGGGCACCCGGGCTTTGTTGCTTATGAAAAGTGCGAGGAGGATGACTGCTGTGGCTGCGATCATCGCCAGGGCGATAAGGGAGGCGGTGTGGAGGACTTGATCGTGGAGGGTCTCGCCGGTGTGGTGGAAGAGGAAGTTGTCCTGGATGCGCATGTCGGGGATGATGGCCATGGCGATCTGGACGTAGCGGCGTTCGTAGGCGGCGGGGAGGATGTAGAAGGCGGCGAGGCCGAGCCCGAGGGTGGTACCGGCGATGGTGTTCAGGGCTAGACGGAGGCGGGTTTGGGTGGAGGTTCCTGTGTTGAAGGGGAGGTCGGTAACGACGGTTCTCGCGTGGCGCGAATACCCCACGCTTTGCGATGAGACTGCAAAGGATGGGGCACCCGGATTTGTGGCTAACCGAATTGCGGTTAGGAGGGCGAGGGCGTAGCAGCACATGACGGCGGCGGGGGCGTTGGTTACCCAGAGAAGCGCGATGGGGATGGCGATGCCGGGGATGGTGACTCGGCCTTTGTGGTTGCCGTGAAGGATGGCTTGGAGCAGGAGTGGGATGCAGGCGGCGGCGAGGAGCTCGGCGTAGGCGGTGCGCTCGTATGCAGTGAAGAGCATGTAGGGGTTGACGGTGTAGAAGACGGCGGCGATAAGGGCGGGGGTGGGGGAGGTGAAGGCGCGGGCGAGGCGGTGCAGGGCGAGGCCGCTGGCGGTGAGGGCGATCCAGGTGTAGAGGATCGGGGTCCATGTCCAGGGGAAGAGGAGGCCGAGGATGGCTCCGATAGTCCAGGAGAGAGGTGGGTAGAAGACGAAGCGGGGTTCGCCGGCGTTCCATGCGGCGGTATAGGCCCAGTGCGGATGCAGGTTGCCGTGGGTGAACTGGCGGGCTGCTTCCATCCAGCTGAGGAGGTGGAAGTCGAAGTCGTGGCCGCAGGAGCAGCCATTGATGATGAGTGGGATGATGGCGAGGAACGCGGCTAGTGGGATGAGAAGGTACGGTAGCCGGGCTCGGTGCATGGAGTGAGGTTATCGCAGGGGGACGGGTTGATTGCAACGACAAAGACGAAATGCGGGGGTCTCTCCACTGCGCTGCTCACAAGGTGCGTGAGCAGCTTCGGTCGAGATGACACTTTTTTGTTTCGTTGAGAGGGAAGGCAACGGCAAAGAGCAGACGTGTGATTATTAGCGGATGGGTTTGGACATCTCGTATTCGATGAGCGCGGGATTATTGGGATAGGGCGCAGTGCGGCCGGTGGTGGAGAAGCCGAGGCGCCTGTAGAAGGCGATGGCGGCGAGGTTGTCGCTGGTGACCATGAGCTGAAAGGTGCGGGCTCCGGCGGTGCGAGCCCAGGATTCGATCGCTTCGACGAGAAGGCGGCCGGTGCCGGTGCGGCGATGCTCAGGCGCGACCCACATGCCGATGAGCTCTGCGTATTGCGGAGTTTGCACATTGAGGAAGGCAGCGGCGAGGCCGCAGTACTCATCCAGATAATGTGCGAGGTAGCCGATGGAGCGTGGGGTGTAGAGATTGGCGGCGCGTTGTTGCCAGTCGGCGTCGGAGAACTGAGACTCGCGGGTGTAGGTGCTGCCGAAGGCGCTGGGCGTGTCCAGCAGAGCGCGGAGGCGGACTGCCTTGTACTCGGAGGCCAGCGACGGAGTGATCTGGTGGAGAGAGACCATGGAGATGAGTGTAGCGATCTCGGGGGATGAGTGATCGGGGGCTAATGGGCTCCGGCGGGGCCTTTTCCGGGTTTTACTTTTTTGAAGAGCCAGACGATGCCGACGCAGAAGAAGCAGAGGAGGGAGAGCCAGCGGAAGACGTCGACGAAGGCCCAGTTGGTGGCCTGGCGCTGGAGTTCCAGGTAAAGCCGGGTTTGCGCGGGGTCGGCTGCGTTGGATTTGCCGAAGTATCCGGTGAGGGCTTGAGTCATCTGGTGGAGGCTGTTCTGGAACTGCTGGCCGGTGCGGGGGATGGAGTTGATGATCTCGTTCTGGTGGACGGCGCTGCGGCGGGTGAGCAGCGTCTGGGCGATGGCGATGCCGATGGAGCCGCCGATGTTGCGCATGAGATTGAATATGCCCGAGGCGTTGCCGATCTGTTTGTTGTCGAGCGTGCCGTAGGCGGCGGTGCTGATGGGGACGAAGACGAAACTGAGGCCGAAGCCGGTGATGAGGATGGGGAGGAGGAGGGTGGTGGGGGAGACGTCGAGCGTGATGTTGCCGAAGTAAAGGGTGGTGAGGCCGAAGGTGAAGAAGCCGAAGGTGAGGAGGTAGCGGGGGTCTACTTTGTTGGAGAGGTAGCCGATGATGGGCATGCCGCAGATGGCTCCGATACCGCGGGGGGCGACGACGATGCCGGCGGTGAAGGCGGTGTAGCCGAGGAGCGTTTGATAGAAGAGGGGAAGGACGGTGACGGTGGAGTAAATGCCGATGCCGAACATGAAGATGAGAGCTGAGCCGATGAGGAAGTTGCGGTCTTTGAGGACCTTGAGATCGACGATGGCGTCTTTGTCGCGCCAGCAGTGCCAGCAGAAGTAGAGGAAGGCGACGATGAGGAAGAAGACGGCCCAGCGGAGCCAGATTGCGCCGAACCAGTCGTCCTCCTGGCCCTTGTCGAGGATGACCTGGAGGCAGCCGGTCCAGATGACGAGGGCGGCGAAGCCGTAACGGTCGAGGGGGGCGACCTTGGCTTTGCTGATGTAGGCGGGATCGTGGATGAAGCGGTTGATCATGAAGAGGGCGAGGATGCCGATGGGGATGTTGATGTAGAAGGCATAGCGCCAGGAGTAGGTGTCGGTGAGCCAGCCGCCGAGGGTGGGACCGAGGACGGGGGCGACGACGACTCCGAAGGCGAAGACGGCCATGGCGGCTCCGCGTTTGGCGGGAGGGAAGGACTCGAGGAGGATGGCCTGGGAGAGAGGCTGGAGGGCACCACCGCCAGCGCCTTGAATGACGCGGGCGAGAAGCATGATGCCGAGGGTGGGGGCGGCTCCGCAGGCGAAGCTGGATGCGGTGAAGATGGCGACGCAGGACATGAGGAAGCGCTTGCGGCCGAATCTGAGGGAGAACCAGTTGCTGGCAGGTAGGACGATGGCGTTGGCGACCAGGTAGCTGGTGAGGACCCAGGTAGCTTGGCTGGTAGAAGCGGAGAGGGAGCCGGCGATGTAGGGGAGAGCGACGGAGGCGATGGCGGTGTCGAGGACCTCCATGAAGGTCGCAAGCATGACGGAGGCAGCGATCAGCCAGGGATTGACACCGTGGGAGGCTTCAGCGGATTGATCGGGAGGTGCCACTGCAGCGGACCCCATCGGTTCGGAGTAACTCCTTCTAGTGTGGAGTGATTGTCTCCTATGTAGAGCCAAAAAGGGGGGAAGGGGATGCTTTTTGACCACGCGGTCAAGCGTGAGCGAACGATGAGGAACAAAAAAGCGGCTGCCCTTTTTCTGTGGGCTGCCGCCTGGTTTGAGGCTTTCTGAGTTTTCCGTGTTTCTAATGATGCGTGGTGACCTTGAGGCTGATGTCAGGAACCACTACGACCGTTGGGAACCGTCATGGCGACGGTGTGGTACTGGAGACTGCGGGAAGAAGGAGGATGGCGGAGCGCGGGGATCTGTGTGGCTTCGATGCTCTTGGGAAGATTTGAGGGTTGAGTTTTCACGTAGCTGACGGTGGAACCGGAGGCGCTGGCGCAGCCGGCGAGGAGGCCAGCGAGGAGGCCGGCCAGGCCAAGAGAAGCTACTTTAAAGAGGTTGCGCCTAGTGCGAGAGTTGGGCAGAAAGGACATGAGCTAAAGCTCCAAGGTGCTGCATGGTGATGCCTGAATTGAGGCAAGCGTACCGGGGGGGATCAGGGGCGACAATGACACGTTCGGGGGATCGATTTCCTCGGTTGATCGGTTGCGTTTGGACTGCAATTTGCTGCATGTGATTATTGATAATAGGCGGCTTGCGGGAGCGTGTGGGACGTGGGGAGCATTGAGCCGGTTAACTTGAAGGGTGGCATGGAATACCGGTGATTTGGCGGCTTTTTTTACGAATCCTCCCGGGGATAAGGAGCATCAGAATACTTGACAATAAGTGACTCAAGGTGAGATTCTTGAGCGCGGCTAAAACAAATTTGAGGGGCAGTGAGCCCGGAATGGGGATTATGGATGGCAAAGATTATTGGAATTGACTTGGGAACAACGAACTCGTGCGTGGCCGTGATGGAAGGCGGCGAGCCGAAGGTGATTCCGAACGAAGAGGGTGGTCGGACTACGCCTTCTGTCGTTGCGTTCACGAAGAGCGGGGAGCGTCTGGTTGGGCAGGTGGCCAAGCGGCAGGCGATTACGAACCCGGAGAACACGGTCTACTCGATCAAGCGGTTTATGGGTCGCCGGTACAACGAAGTCAACGACGAGATGAAGATGGTGCCCTACAAGGTTGTGCAGCAGGGCGACCATATCGCCGTTGTTGCGCAGGGCAAGGAGTACACGCCGCCTGAGATCTCGGCGATGATTCTGCAGAAGCTGAAGAAGGCTGCGGAGGATTATCTTGGGACTTCGGTGACTGAGGCCGTGATTACCGTTCCGGCTTACTTCAATGATGCGCAGCGGCAGGCGACGAAGGACGCGGGCAAGATCGCTGGACTGGATGTGAAGCGCATTGTGAACGAGCCGACGGCGGCTGCGCTTGCGTATGGCCTGGACAAGAAGAAGGACGAGACGATTGCGGTCTACGACTTCGGCGGCGGTACGTTCGATATTTCGATTCTCGAAGTTGGCGAGGGAGTCATCGAGGTGAAGTCGACCAATGGCGATACGCACCTTGGCGGCGACAATCTTGACCAGCGGATTGTGGATTGGCTGATTGCAGAGTTCAAGTCGGAGACTGGGCTTGACCTGCACTCGAAGGGCAACGAGATGGCGCTGCAGCGGCTGAAGGATGCTGCGGAGCGCGCGAAGATTGAGCTGTCGACGGCGCAGGAGACGGAGATCAATCTGCCCTTCATTACTGCCGACGCGAGCGGGCCGAAGCACCTGGTGCGGAAGCTGACGCGCGCGAAGCTCGAGGGCCTGGTGGATGATCTGCTGCAGAAGTCGATTGGACCCTGCAAGCAGGCGATGAAGGATGCGGGCGTGGACGCGAGCAAGATCGATGAGGTCGTGCTGGTTGGCGGTCAGACGCGTATGCCGAAGATCCAGCAGCTGGTGAAGGACCTGTTCGGCAAGGAGCCGCATAAGGGTGTGAACCCGGATGAGGTTGTGGCGATCGGTGCGGCGGTACAGGCTGGCGTGCTGGCGGGCGATGTGAAGGATCTGCTGCTGCTCGACGTGACTCCGCTGACGTTATCGATTGAGACGATGGGCGGGGTGGCGACGCCGATGATCAACCGGAACACGACGATTCCGACGAAGAAGACGGAGACGTTCTCGACGGCGGCGGACTCGCAGACCGAGGTTGAGGTGCATGTGCTGCAGGGCGAACGGCCGATGGCGGCGCAGAACCGGACGCTGGGCAAGTTCAAGCTGGCGGGGATTCCTCCTGCTCCTCGTGGCGTGCCGCAGATCGAGGTTACGTTTGACATCGATGCGAACGGCATTCTGAATGTGACGGCGAAGGACAATGCGACGGGCAAGGATCAGAAGATCACGATCACGAGCTCGTCGGGGTTGAGCAAGGAAGAGGTTGAGCGGATGGCGAAGGATGCCGAGGCTCATGCCGCTGAGGACAAGGAGCAGCGCGAGGCGGTTGAGGCGCGCAATCACCTTGATTCACTGGTCTACAACGTCGAGAAGATGTTGAAGGATGCGGGCGACAAGGTTCCGCAGTCAGATCGAGCTGAGGTCGAGAATGCGTTGGCGGATGCGAAGTCGACGCTGGCTGGAACGCCGAATGCGAGTGAGCTGAATTCGGCCAAGGATCGTCTAACGACTGCGAGCCACAAGCTCGCCGAGGCGATGTACAAGGCGACTGCGGCTTCGTCAACGGCGCCGACTGACGGAGCAACGGCAGCGGAGGGAACGACGGAGCAGAAGAAGGACGAAGGTGTGATTGATGCAGAGTATGTCGACGTGGATGAGAAGAAGTAAGTGTAATCCGTAGAAGCTTCGTCGACGTATTAAAAATGAGGGGCGTTCCTGTTCGGGTGCCCCTCATTTTTAGCAAGTTCGATTGGGTGGATTGGCGTGTAGAGTGCGACTTATCACCCGGAAAGGTGTTTGAAGTGAATAGCAGTGATGGGCAGGATAGATACGCGGATTTGCTTTGGCTGGAGAACCTGGAACTCAATCGTTTGCTTGGAGGTAAGGCGATGACCGAGACAATGTGGAGATGTGACCAGGTACGCGCGGGACGGTTGTATAACCGGATGATGTTTGATACTCGCGAAGAGGCGGAGCAGTTTGTTCAGCGGATGCAGCAGATGGAACCGGACCAGGTGTTTTCGATCGAGGCTGTGGATGCGAAGCAGGTCTGGAACTAATCTCTGATTGGTTCTCTTACGGTAGATTGGGTCGATTTTGCAGACGGTGGCGACGGTGGAATGCCGTCGCCATTGTTTTCTGTTCGGGAGGGTGACGGAAGATGCCGGAGGGCAATGAGATTCATCGCTGGGCGGAGCGGCATTTTGCGGCGTTTGGTGGCAGGGCTGTTCGCGTGGATGGGCCGCAGGGGCGGTTTACGGATACCGAGGTGATCGATGGCCGGAAGCTGCAGCGGGTGATGGCGGTGGGGAAGCATCTGGGGTATGACTTCGGGAGGGACAGGATTCTGCATGTGCATCTTGGGTTGCAGGGGGACTTTACGGAGGGCTCCGGGCCTTTGCCTGCGGTGCGCGGGGCGCTGCGGCTGCGGATGTGGAATGCGGCGGCGGTGAAGAAGCCTGCGGGGCCGAATGGGAGCAAGCCGCATCGGTGGTACTCGGAGGATGACGGCAGCGATAACATTGCGCCGGAGAAGGTGGCGTGGGTGGAGCTGCGTGGGCCGATGGACTGCTCGGTTTACACGCAGGAGATGTGGGAGACGCTGCTGAAGCGGCTGGGGCCGGATCCGTTGAATGGGGATGGCGTGGAGCAGATGGTTGCCAAGGTGGAGAAGAGCAGGAAGACGATTGGGGAGTTGTTGATGGATCAGTCGGTGGCGGCTGGGGTTGGGAATATCTTTCGCGCGGAGTTGCTGTACCGGGCGAGGGTGAATCCGTTCACGCCGGGCAGGGAGGTAGAGCGGGACACGCTGCAGTCGATATGGAAGGATGCGGGTGTGTTGATGAAGGCGGCGATGGTCGATAGGCGGATTGTGACGACCAAGCCGAAGGACCGGCCGCATAAGAAAGGCCAGGCGTTGAAAGAAGAGGCGCACTATGTGTACCGGCGGCAGGGGCGACCTTGTTTTGTCTGCGGGACTAAGATTTTGACTGAGGTGATGGCGGGACGGAACCTGTTCTGGTGTCCGACCTGCCAGGCAGCGGCTTAAAGATTCGAGGGTTGGGCAGGCATTTGAAGTGCGGATTAGAGGTGCGGAAGAACCGAGCTGGTTGCAGAATGGAAGAAGAAGACTATGGCGACGACACAGACGAAGGACTACTACGGCGTACTGGGAGTAAAGAAGACGGCGACTGCGGATGAGATTCGCAAGGCGTTTCGGAAGGCTGCGCGCAAGTATCATCCGGACGTGAATCCGGGGGACAAGAAGGCGGAGGAGAAGTTCAAGGAGATCTCTGAGGCCAACGATGTTTTGAGCGACGACAAGAAGCGGAAGATCTACGACCAGCTTGGGTTTTACTCGGACAGCATCGATCCGGCGGCGGCGGAGGCTGCGGCTCGGGGTGGCTATGGCCCGGGTGGGCATAGAGCCTACAACCCCACGCACACGGGCGGACGCGCGGGGCAGGAGGTTCCGTTCGATTTTGGAGGGTTTGATTTTTCGGACTTTCAGGAGAGTGGTGGAGGCAGGCATGAGTCCGGCGGCGGGTTTACGGGAAGCTTCAAGGACATTTTCAGTGGGATGTTCAATGGCGGAAAGCAGGCGGCTCGCGGGCCGCAGCCGGGGACTGATCTGGAGTATCAGATCAACGTGGACTTCTGGACGGCGGTGCGGGGCGGGGTGACGCGGCTGGAGATTCAGCGGCAGGAGATATGCCCGACGTGCAAGGGCAAGTCGACGACGGGCGGGAGTATGGAGTGCCCGGAGTGCCATGGGTCGGGGCAGGTGACGCAGATGGGCGGGCGGATGAAGTTCAATATCCAGTGCCCGCGGTGCGGCGGTTCGGGGAAGGTGCAGAACGCGTGCCCGACGTGCGATGGCGAGGGTGTGGTGGTGAAGCGTGAGCCGCTGGAGTTTCGGATCAAGGCGGGGACGCGGGACGGGCAGAGGATCCGGTTGGCGGGGAAGGGAAACGCGGGGACCAACGGCGGCCCTGCCGGGGATTTGTATCTGATCATCAAGGCCGGGACGCATCCGGTGTTTACGCGGACGGGCGATGATATTTATGTAACTGTTCCGGTTACGATGACGGAGGCCGCGCTGGGGGCGAAGATCGATGTGCCGACGATCGATACGCATGAGGGCGGCGGGCGGACGCAGTTGAAGATTCCGCCGGGGACGCAGACGGGGCAGAAGCTGCGGCTGCGGGAGAAAGGGGTGCCTTCGGCGTCGAAGGAAGGTCTGCGGGGAGACCAGATCGTTGAGGTGAAGATCGTTGTGCCGAAGGTGCAGGATGAGCGTTCGAAAGAGATACTCCGGGAGTTGGCGAAGCTGAATCCGGAGGAGCCGCGGGAGGGGTTGTTTACGGGGGTTTGATAATTGGATTGGTGATCCGAAAGCCTATGTCCCAAACGCGGGACATGGGGCACCCGAGTGCCCAGACTTTGGTATGTCAGGTTTGATCGGGGCTGATTCTCTGCTCGAAGAGTTTGTCGTTGGCGTGGGTGGAGACTTTGAGGGTGAAGCCGAGGGTCAGCTGGTCGTTCGAGGATGGCTCGGGGAGCAGTAGTTGGTTGGCGAGGCTGGCTACGAATTGAGTGGTTGAGGGAGCGAGGCCGGCGATGCGGGCGGCGAGCCAGGCTTGCGGGGTGATCGTGATCTCGGCGCGGCCGGCGGCTACGGCGTTGTAGATCCTGTTGGCGGCGTGGCGGACTGAGGCGGTGAGGATGGGGGTGCGGGCAGCGAGGGTGAACCAGCGCTGCTCTTTTTTTATCTGGCCGGTGTAGTCGGCGTGGGCTTCGCCGCCGGTGCGCATGAGCCCCGGGCAGACGGTGGTGACGCGGATGCCCTTGTGACGGAGTTCGGCGTGAAGGCCTTCGGAGAAACCGACGAGGGCGAATTTGCTGGCGACGTAGGGCAGCATGTGGGGCATGGCGAATTTGCCGCCGATGCTGGCGATGTTGACGACGGCGGCGTCGCCGTGGATGGGGTTGCGACGGAGCAGGTGGGGGAGCGCGGCGTGGGTGGTGTGGAGGGCGGCGAAGAAGTTGGTGGCCATGGCGCGACGGTAGGCGGCGAGGGGCTGGTTTTCGACGGGACCGACTTCGATGATACCGGCGTTGTTGATGAGGACGTCGATGCGGCCGAAGTGGCTGACGGCGTGGTCGATGAGCATGAGGGCCTGGTCGGCGTCGGTGAGGTCGGCGGGGATGAGGAGAACGTCGTCGACGGATTCGATGGAGCCGCGATCGAGGAGGGTGTGGCGCGCGGCGGTGAGCTCTTCGACGTCGCGGGCGGCGAGAACGAGTTTGGCTCCGGAGCGGGCGTAACGATCGGCAAGGGCGAGACCGAGGCCGCGGGAGCCGCCGGTGATCAGCACGATCTGGCCGGCGCGGCGCGCGTTGGGCCTGGGTCTCAGGGCGTAGGCGGCGGCTGCGGCGGCGATGCCGGTGAGGAGCTGAGCGGTGTGGAGGGCGGCTCTGGAGTTCTTCATGATGTCAGGTGAGATGCTGATTTTGAGGAAGCTGAGTTTGTTTGACTGCCATATGTGGGAAAGAGCTAGACTCTCGATCAGGCAGTGTCTGGCGAATCGATTGTGGGAGCGGAGCGAGACGAGGAAGCATACCCGAGGGGAGACCCAAAGCTAAAGCCTTGGGCTACCTAGAAGCAAAAGATGTCACTTCAATCAGAACACTACCTAAAACAGGGCCAAGAGGTTAGGACCATGGCGACAAAGCGGAAGAACAAGGGCGCGTACATGATTTCGTCGGTGGCGGAGATGTATGAGATTCATCCGCAGACGCTGCGCCTGTATGAACGGGAGGGCCTGCTGCGGCCCTCGCGGAGTGAGGGAAATACGCGTCTCTACACCGATGAGGACCTGGAGCGGCTGGAGTTTATTTTGAACCTGGCGCGGGACCTGGGGGTGAATATTGCGGGCATCGGCATTGTGTTGCAGATGCGGGAGCGGATGGAGGAGATGAACCGGCAGATGCAGGGGTTCGTCGACTATGTTCGGACGGAGATGTTGACCCGGATGCAACAACAGCAGCAGCAGCCGGGGGCGGGGCTGGTTCCGCTACGTCGACCGATGGTGGTGCCACCGCCGGTGGTCAAGGCGGTCCCCGTAAAGACTGGGAAAAAGAGATAAAGGCGTGGAAAAAGGGGTGGACCTGCGATTCTGATTTCGCGGTTAACCGAGTGTTCGCCGGTGTGGCGGAGATTGGGCTGCGATAAACTGGGGGACTGCGGGGTTGGTATAAGTTCTCCGGTTTGCTGGAGGGTCCGCAAGGGTGTGATGAGTTTGTTGCTCCGGATTTTGTTTTGGGTCGCGATGTTCGGTACGGTGACCTCCACGATCTATTGCCTGATGGTGATCGCGGCCGTGGTGCGTTTTGGGATACGGAAGCGGCAGGAAGATCGTGCGGCAGCGACGTTTTTGCCTCCGGTGAGCGTGTTGAAGCCGCTGCATGGGACCGAGGCGGGGCTGGAGCGCAATATCGAGTCGTTTTTTGAGCAGGACTATCCGGAGTTCGAGTTGCTGTTCTGCGCACGGCACGAGAGCGACGAGGGCCTGCAACTGGCGCAGCGCGTCGGGGCGCGGTATGCGCATGTCGACGCACGGTATGTGACGTGCGGTGAGCCTGCGCCGAACTTCCATAATGCGAAGGTGTATTCGCTGGCGAAGCTGGATTCGGTGGCGAAGCATGAGCTGTTTATTACAAGCGATGCGGATGTGCGGGTGACGAAGGATTATCTGCGTCGGATGGTGCAGAATCTGAAAGATCCACGGATGGGGCTGGCCTCGTGTGTGTATCTGGGGACTACGGACCAGGGTACAAAGGCGGGGTTTTCTTCACAATTGGATGCGGTGGGCAAGAGTGTAGAGATGACCTCGGGTGTGCTGGTGGCCGACATGCTGGAGGGGACGAAGTTTGCGCTTGGGGTTTCGATGGCGGTGCGGAAGGATTCGTTTCCGAAGGCTGGAGGGTTTGCGGAGCTGGGGCAGTATTATGCCGACGATTTTGTGCTGGGGAACAGGCTGGCCGCGCAGGGTGTTGGGGTGAAGATGGCGACGCACGTGATCCGGCTGATGGTGCAGGACTCGCCGTTTCGACTGTCGTTCCGGAACCAGTTGCGGTGGATGCAGAGCACGAGGCGCTCGCGCCCGTGGGGGCACCTGGGGTCGGGGCTTACTTTTGCGGTTCCATTTGGGCTGCTGGGGTTGCTGTGGGGGCTGCTGAGCGGACATGTGCTGCTGGGGTTCGCTTGGCTCGCGGGCACGATCTTGAACCGGTGGCTGCAGGCGGGGGCGATATTGCGGGTGATGGGAGATGAGGGGTGGATGCGCGGTATGTTGTTGTATCCATTGCGTGATTTACTGGGGTGCACGTTGTGGTTGGGTAGCTACGGAGGGGACAAGTTCTACTACCGCGGAAAGATTTACACGATGAAGGGAGGGGGCCGGGTGGAGGAGCCGCAATAATGAGTTGTTGAATTATGTGAGGAACTTGTGAGGTCCTTTAGGCGTCAAACAAAAAGTCTGCGGAATCTGCCGCAAATTGTCGGCAGGTTCTTCTTAAGAAACAGTGCCAAACGACGGAATCTGGTGTTTTAGAGGAGTGGCCGCGCTACCGGTCAGTTGGAGGCTGTTGAATGTCAGTAATGCTTTGGGGCCTTTTAGTGATCGGGCTGTTCGGCCTGTTCACCTCAAGTGTCTTCCTGGGAATGGTGTTGCTGGGGGCACGGCGATTTCGCCGCGAGGCAGTGCTGGAAGAAGCACGCCTGACAGAGCGGCCGGAGTTTCTGCCGGCAATCAGTCTATTCAAGCCGCTGCATGGAGATGAGGAAGGACTGGAAGCAAATCTGAGGACGTTCTTCGAGCAGGATTATCTGCAGCATGTCGCGGCGATGGGCGGCGCGACGGCGGAGAACGGTGTATCGCGGGTCGAGCTGCTGTTCTGTGCGCGCAGCAAAGCCGATGAAGGGTTGGAGATCGCGCGGCGGGTGGCTGCGGAGTATCCGGAGATCACAACGAGGTTTGTGACGAGCGGAGCGCCCTGGGCCGCGAATGCGAAGGTGTGTTCGCTGGCAGCGATGGCCAAGGTGGCCACGCACGATCTGTGGGCGATTAGCGATAGCGATGTGCGAGTGACTCCGGACTATCTGCGGCGGATCGTATTGCCGTTTGCCGATGAGCGGATTGGCTGCGCAACTTGCCTGTACCGGGGCGTCGTGGTCAAAGGCGGTCTTTGGTCGCAGCTGGAGGCGGTGGGGATGACGGTTGAGATGAGTTCAGGTATCTGTGCGGACAGTCTTGTGGAGCCGGTCCAATTTGCGCTGGGGCCGACGATGGTCACGCGGCGGGCGCGGGTGGAGGAGATGGGCGGGTTCGAGAGCATGGCGGAGTATTGCGCCGATGATTTTGTGCTGGGGAACTGGATTGCGAAGAATGGGCACAAGGTAGTGCTGAGCGGACACGCGATCGATCACATGGTGTTGCAGGCGGACTTTTTGGAGTCAATGAAGCACCAGGTGCGGTGGATGAAGAGTACGCGATTCTCGCGGCCGAAGGGCCACTTCGGTACGGGGCTGACGTTTGGTGTGCCGTTCGGGGTGATGGCGTGGGCCGCTGCCCTGCTGCTGGGAATGCCGGCGCTGGGATGGTGCGCGTTGCTGGGCAGCGTGTTGGGGAGAAGCGTACAGGCATGGGTGGTGGGGAGGTACGTTGTGCGGGAGAAACGCATCTTGGCGGCGATGGTGTTGTTTCCGTTGCGTGATCTGATCGGTTTCGTCATCTGGATCCTGAGCTACACGAGCAACCGGATCCAGTGGCGCGGTGAGGTGTATGAGTTGGTGGACGACGGCCGGATGAGACTGTTGTGGAGAAGCCAGCCGGAGATAAAGGCCAAGCCTCCAGTAAGCGTGAGACCGTCTTCGACGGCGGCTCCGCTACGACGGATCAGTAATTCGTAAGGACGGTTTTGCCTCCGGCGCTGGCGAGGGTATGGACTGATCCGGATGGGGCGAGATCTTTAGCGCGGGTGGTGGGGTTGTAGGTGAAGAGGAAGATGCGGCGAGGGCTGGCCCAGAGCTGGCGGAGGGAGTCCTCTGTCTCGAAGATGGGTGGGGCGTCGGGCCAGAAGCTGCCGTACCAGAGGCCGTTGACGCGGCCGTTGAGCAGATGAACCTGCTGGCCGGTGTAGTAGATCAGGGTTGAGCCGGAAGTGAGTTCGCCGTCAAGGAGGATGAGGTCGCCGGCGCGCGGGTTGATCTGTTGGGCGTGATTGATGGCGTCGGCGAGTCCTTTGGAGCCGAGGATCGGGTAGAAACGGGCGAGGCCCTCGTGTGCGGCGAGAAGGGTGATGGTCATGGCTGCGGCGAGGGCGAGGTTGGCGGCGTAGGTGCGACCTTTGCGGCGCAGGAGGTAGCTGCCGAGTCCGATGCCGAGCATACCGAAGGCGGTGGCGGCGAGCGGGCCGCGGAAGAAGCCCATTGCGGCTGCGGTGAGGTCGGTGAGGTGGCTGAGGGAGAGGTTGTAGACCTCGGGGCCACCGGCGATGGCGAGCAGAGAGACGATGTCGGTGCCGGGCGCGGGGCGGGGAGAGGTGAGGGAGAAGTATCCGCAGATAATGGCGACCAAGGTGGTGATGGGGACGAGGGCGTAGAGGTGCCAGTTCAATGCGAGAATTTGGGCTCTCGGAACCTCATACTCGCTTGCCCCTCCCCCAGCGAGATGGTCGGCGCACGCGAGCAGGCTCCCGACCATGAGGGCGAGGGCAGGGATAGCGGGGAGGGAGTAGTACTCCTGACGATTGGAGACCGAGAAGAAACCGAGGACGACGGCGGCCCATAGGAGAAGGACTATGGCACTTTGGCGGTTGCGCCGAATTGTGCCGACTATTGTTTGCTGTCGACTAGCGACAACTTCGGATGATTCGGTTGCGTTGTGGGACATTAGAAACGCTTGACGGCGGCGAAGGCTACGGATGAGCCGCGTGAGGGCGGCTGGCAGGAAGACGGCCCAGGGCATGATCCAGATGACGAGGTAGAGCCAGAAGAGCCAGACGGGGGTGAGGCCGTAGTCGTGGGGAATGCGTTTGGCGAGGAAGCGGGCGATGTGTTCGTTGTAGAGATAGAACCAGGCCCAGCCGCCGGTGGCCGGGAGTCCGAGGACGGGCGGGAGAGCGATAGCAGGGTTGCGCAGGGCAGCGAGGATGTGCCAGGGGGCGGCGATGAGGAGGAAGACGGCGGTGCTCGCGAGGAGATGGAGTTTGAGGAGGAGATGGAGTTGTTTCGTGATGGCCAGGTAGAGGAGGACGAAGGCGATGGGGAAGACGAGGCCGATGAGGCCCTTGGTGAGGACGTTCAGGGCCATGACGGCGGCGAAGGCGAGGCAGGGGAGGAGGGGGGACGAGTTTACTTTCCCACCCTTCGCCAAGGACGCGAAGGATGGGGCACCCGAGCTTTGTTGGCTGGGGGAGGAGAGCGGTCGCGCTGGCGCGCGATACCCCACCCTTTGCAAAAAACGCAAAGGATGGGTCACCCGGTTTTGTGGTGATTCGTGAATTCGGTCTAGGGCGATGAGGAAGAGATGGACGGCGAGGGTCATCCAGAGGGCTAGCAGGATGTCGGGGATGTAGAAGCGAGTGTAGAGGTACGGGCCGATGCTGGTAGCGAGGGCGAGGGCGGCGTAGAAACCTGCGCGATCGGGATTTGCAGAGGGGGAGATCGCGGCGAAGAGACGGCTGCCGAGCGCGTAGGTGGCGAGGAGGAGAGCGAGAACGGCGAGGGCGAGGGGGAGGCGGGCGGCCCAGTCGTGAACGCCGAAGACGTGCATGGAGCCGGCGGCCATCCAGTAGAGGAGGGGTGGCTTGTCGAAGAAGCGGATGCCGTTGATGTATGGGGTGACGTAGTCGTGACGCTGCATCATCTCGCGGGCGATCTCGATGTAGATGGAGTCGACGTCGTCGAGGAGGCCGGGGGAGAAGAGGCCGCCGATCTGGAGAATGAGCCAGGCGAGGACCACGATGGCGAGGGAGCGTGGGCTCCAGTGGCGATGCGGTGCTGCGGGTTGGTTGTCGGTTGTCAGTTGTCAGTTCTCAGTTTTCAGTTTGTCAGTTTTCGATCTTAAGTTGTCGTCATCAGTTCTGACTGAGAACGGATCACTGAGAACTGACAACTCCTTTGTCGAGGGGACGGTCGGTGTAGAGGGCTTTGCCGGAGCTTTCTTTGAGAAGGATCTTTTTGTCGCCCAAGAGGTGATCGACGGCGTCGCGCTTGTCGATGGGGACGAAGAGGATCTTGCGTTCGCCTTTGCCCCAGATATCTGCGAGGTCCTGCGCGGTGAGGAAGACGGATGGGGCGTCGGGGAAGGTACTGCCGAAGAGCATGGAGGTAGTGCGGCCGTCGACGAGGGAGACATCGCGGCCGAGGTAGAAGGGGATGGAGGAGCCGTAGGCTTGATCGCCGTAGAGGAGGACTTTGTTGTCGGGAGAGATAGATCGCGTGGCTTCGAGTTGCTGGATGGTTTCGGCGAAGTCTTTTGAGGAGAGCATGGGGGCGAAGCGGCCGAAGGCGATGTGTGCAGCGATGAGGAAGACGGCGGAGGTGAGGGCGATGGTGGTCGTGGCTGCGAGATGATGTTTTTTCGAGCGCAGGAGCCAGGCTGCGGCGGGGCCAAAGAGGAAGGCGATCGCGGCGAGCGTGGCGGGTAGGCGAAGGGCGGCGAAGCTTGGCCCGGTGAGGTCGAAGAGGGCAGACATGGAGAGGGTGTAGTCGCCGACGCCGCGGTGTGCGAGCAGATCGCCGATGTCAGGGACGAACGGAGTGTTGCGAGAGATCCAGAGGCCGTAGGCGAGAGTGAGGGCGATGGCGATGCCGAGGATGGTGAAGGTCGCGTGGGCGAGCGTGATCCAGAGGCGAGAGGATTTGTCTTCGGAGTAAGTGTCTTCGGAGCGTGTGAGTGCTACAGCGATGAGGATCAAGATCGCGAGGTAGGCGGGGAAAGTGTAGTACTCCTGGTTGGTGGATAGGGAGAAGAAGACGAGAACGAGAGAGGCGAAGAGGGTGAGGAGAAGGATTGTTCGTTGTGTGAAGGTGGAAATGAGGAGGAGTGGGGTGCCGGCGGGGGAGTTGAGCTGGCGCTGGCGAAGTTCGTATACGAGGAAGACGAGGAGCGCGACGAAGACGGTGAAGAGGTAGGGAACGTGGACGGTGTCGCGCAGGAAGATGCCGACGGCGACGACGGCGAAGGGTTGCCAGTAGGAGATGCGATTGGCGATTGGGTTGGCCTTGTTGAATCGGCTGAAGTTGGCGGCGGCGTCGCGGAAGAGGACACCGCAGAAGAGGGACCAGGGGAAGAGCCAGACGAGGTGGAGGGTCCAGTAGAGGTAGGCGGGGAGTTTGTTGTAGTCCTTGGGGTATCGCTTGCCGAGGAAGCGGAGGAAGTGTTCGTTGACGAAGTAGAACCAGAAGAAGCCGTGGCCGTTCATGCCCCCGGTGTTGCGAAGGCCGGCGAGGATGTGCCAGGGGGCGGCGATGAGGAGGAAGAGGAGAGTGCCGGTGAGGGGTTTGAGCTGGCGCCATTTTTTGTAGTCGCCGGTGAGGGCGAGGTAGAGGATGGCGGTGCCGAAGAAGAAGACGAGGGCTACGAGGCCTTTGGTTAGGACAGCCAGGGCGAGGGCTGCCCACATGAGGTGGGCGTGGGTGGTCGGGGAGTGGCGAGAAGCAGATTTCGCGGCGGCTGGTGCGCCTGTCCGTTCGACTTCGCTCAGGGTTGAAGTGACGGAGTTTGGGTTGGGCAGAGGAGAACGGTTCGCGCTTTCGCGCGAATAACCCACCCTTCGCAAAGGCGCGAAGGATGGGGCACCCGGAGTTGCGGTGACGGGGTCCTCCAGGGCACGGAGGAGGGAGTAGAGGGCTGTTGAGAGGAAGAGGGAGAGCAGGACTTCGGGAATGAAGTAGCGGGTGAAGAGGAAGACGCCGACGGAGGTGAGGGTGGCGAGGCCGGTGTAGAAGGCGGCGCGGGCGCTGAAGGCTTGTTCGGCCCAGCGGTAGCCGAGGAGAGCGAGAAGGAGAACGCCGATGGCCTGCGGCAGATGGGCGGCGAAGGTGTTGAAGCTGAAGAGGCGGAAGCTGAGGGCGACGAGCCAGTAGGGGAGCGGGGCCTTTTCGAGATAGCGGATGCCGTCGACATGGAGGGTGACGAGGTCACCGGTGAGGGCCACGTGGCGGGCGGCGTTGGCGTGTGTGGCGTCGGCGTCGTCGAGTAGCGGTGGGGTGAAGAGAGAGGCGAAGAAGATGACCAGCCAGAGGCCGCTGAGGATGAGCAGAGCGGTGGAGCGGTGAGGGGTGCCGGTGCCGAGCAATGCCGGGCGTTCCGTGCGCGTTTTGAGGAGGGTTTGGTTGATCATGAAATTCCTGGTGCTCTTTCAGCATAAATGGGTTAGTTGATAGATCGCTGGGGTGAGCCGTAGGATTCATTGGCGTTCGCAGCCGGGGATGTAATCTGCTGGAGGCGGGATTTTTCCGATCGAGGTGATGCAACAGCGATGCCTACGTTTGCTGCGGTGGATATTGGGTCGAATTCGTGCCGGTTGAAGATTGCCTCGGTGCAGATGCACCGGTTGAAGACATTGCACGAAGATCGCGAAGTGACACGTCTGGGCGAGAGTGTCTTTCAGACGGGAGTGATCTCACCGGAGGCAATGGCGGCGACGATTCGGGCATTGAAGCGGTTTCATAAGGCGGTGCAGCTTCATGTGGTGGATAAGGTTCGCGTGGTGGCGACGAGCGCCATGCGGGACGCGAGGAATGCGGCGGCGTTTACGGAGTGGGTGAAGGCGACGACCGGGTGGAATGTCGAGGTGATCTCGGGATTGGAAGAGGGCAGGCTGATCCATCTTGGCGTGGTGACGCACGAGGTGGGCGCGCGGGGGCGGTGTTTGCTCATCGACCTCGGTGGCGGCAGCTGCGAAGTGACGATGTCCGACCGCGGGCGCATCAAGACAATGGTGACGATGCCGTTGGGAGCGGTGCGGCTGCAGGAGGAGTTTCTGCAGAGCGATCCGCCGGCGAAGGAAGACGTGGCTCGGCTGAAGCAGTTTATCGAGCGCGAGTTGCGGAGGGCGGAGAAGAAGCTGGGGACTCCGCGGGTGGGAGTGGTGATTGCGACGTCGGGGACGGCGGCGGCGTTGGCAGAAGCGAGCGGACATATACGCAAAGGGAGGGCCGGGAAGAAGACGCTGGCGAAGAAGCGACTGGAGCGCGTGGGGGCGTTGACGGCTGACACTCCCGATGTTCGCAAGCTGGCTGATCGGCTGGCGAAGATGAACAACGCACAGCGGGAGGCGGTGCCGGGGATTGGGCCGCGACGGTCGGAGATCATCGTTGGCGGGTCGTTGGTTTATGCGAATCTGCTGGAGCGGTTGGGGCTGAAGGGATTTCGCTACTCGCCGCTGGGGCTGAGGGATGGAATGCTGTCGCAGATGCTGGCGGAGGCCGATCTGCGGACGTCGGTGCATCAGAAGATTGAGAATGAGCGCTGGGCGGGAGTGCTGGAGGTATGCAAGCGATACAACATCGAGCAGCGGAGCGTAGAGCCGGTGCGGCAGCATGTGGTGGAGCTTTTCGACTCGCTGGCGAGGGTGCATGAGCTGCCGGAGGAGTACAGGCTGTGGCTGGAGTCGGCGGCAATGATGCAGGATGTCGGGAAGTTTATGAACCACCAGGGACATTACCGGCATACGCAGTACATCGTTGCCAACTCGGAGATCTTCGGGTTTTCGCCGGAGCAGCGGCTGATTGTGAGCGCGCTGGCGCGGTATATGGGCAAGAGCCGGCCGGAGCCAATGGACAGGCCGATGCGTTGGATCCCCGTGGAAGAGCATGTGCATGTGACGCGGGCGGTGGTGCTGCTGCGACTGGCGGTGGCGTTGAATCAGGATCGGGCGAGCGCGGTGTTGCAGATGCGGACGCATGTCTATCCCAAGCGCGTGCTGCTGGAACTGGTTCCGGGACGCGGTGGAGCGGAGTTGGAGGCCTGGTCGCTGCGAAAAGAGGCGGATTACTTTCGCGAGGTCTTTCGGCGAGAGCTCTTCGTCGAGGTGGCGTAGAGGGCGCGGACGGTGCGGGGGTCGAGGAGCCCTTGCAATGTTGCGGGGCCTCGGGTGAGGACGACGCGTGCGAGCGAACCTTTGCGGAGGCGGACCTTGGCTTCCGGGCTCGAGGCCGGCACGAGGAGCGAACCGAGGAAGTTGGTGAGGTTGGGATTGTGGCCAACGACCAGAAGGTTATCGCTGCCGGAGTATTCGCGGAGGAGCCTTTGGAAGTCCTTGAGGGTCGCTTCGGGGGCGAGCGCGGTGGAGTGCAGAATCTGTGCTTCGTAACCGGTCTCGGTGCCGACGAGCGAGGCGGTCTGCAGGCAGCGTTTGAGCGGGCTCGAGATGATGAGGTCGAACTGAATGTCCAGGGCGTTGAGCACGTGAGCTAGTTGGAGGCAGTGCTTTTTGCCATCTTTATCGAGAGGGCGCTTGGAGTCGAGCAATGGGTTGGGACGGCGTAGACCGGCGCTGGCGTGTCGAAGGATATACAAATTCATAATCTATTCACATTTTACCGCAGACGCGTTCCGGTATTCGCTAGATGTGAGAATGTGCGGTGAGTTGCGGGGCTACTGTGGTGGTTTGGTGGGTTCGTGGTGAAAAACTCCGGGATCGGGCTCGTCGAGCGATGGTGGGGCGGGTTCGGGATCGGAGATGGGCTCGTTGGTGGCGGGGGTGGTGGGGGGCTCGGGGGCGAGGTGGATGCGGCGGCTGGGATGGAGGGGGTCGGCGGGATCGACTGTACCTGCGACGGGAAGGATGGGTGGCATCGACGGGGCGGGAATGGGGTACTGCAGGGCGAGCGAGGTTTCGGCTCCGCGTTGCCAGAAGCGGGTTAGGAGCATGAGGAAGAGGCCGAGTTGAGCGAGCAGGAAGGTAGGCCAGACACGAGGCTGGGCGAGCATGTGCATTGAGGTTCGAGCGGTAAGGATAACGGCGGCGAATCCGAGCAGCGTAAGGAAGAGAAAAATGGGCCAGGCCTGGGAGAAGTTTGTGCGGAAGGTTCGCCATGCGGGGTTGAGCGCGCGGCGAACGCGGCGGTCGGGCTTACCTTGTTCGCCGAAGAGGGCCGGGCGAATGTGCTGGCCGATTTGAACAGTGTAGACCTCGACGAGGTCGAAGTAGAGACGAAGGATGGAGGCGACGAGGAAGAGGACGATGTTGCCTGCGACGATTGCGTAGAATGCGGCGCGGCCCACGAAGTAGTCGTCGATGTGATCGGCCCATTTGCCCTGAAGGAAGAAGAGCGGGCCGAGGATGAGAGCGCTGACAAGGAGCGTGAGCAGGGTGATGCGGACGAATCGCCAGAAGTAGAGGAGGCCTTGCTTGAGGAGTGTGCCGAGGCGGGCGGGGGCGTCTGTCTGGTAGCAAAAGAGGGTGCCGGGAACGAGAAGGAAGTAGACGATGAGATAGAGCGGAATGGAGGTATGACCGGAGGCGGCGCCGGCGTCAGAGACGGGCCCTTCGTGGAGATGCAGATAGGTCTCGCCGATGGTGCCGAGATCGAAGCCGCTGGAGAGGCGCTGGGCGGCAAGCGAGTGATTGAGGAGTCTCGAAAGCTGGCGGTTGAGGCTGATGGAGAAGAGGAAGGCTAGCACAAGATTGAAGACGTAGGTCCAGAGGAGCGCGGGGAGGCGACGCAGGGTGAGAGACAGGCCGTGGGTGAAGATGTTGCGACGTTCGAGCATGGGCAGAGCCTCTTTTGGATGCGACGGCAAGAGCGGTGGCAGAAGCAGACGGAGAGAATAACACTGGAGCGAAATTGGAATGAACGGTCATACGATCCAGCTGACGAGTTGCGCCAGGAGTTGATTGAAGCTCATCCAGATGTTGGTCAGTTTGCGCGCAGGGATTGGGTTTGAGTGGGTGGTGTAACTGTTGTTGAAGAAGTTTGAGTCGAGAAGAACGGTGTGGTCCGGATCGATTTCGGCGGAGACGATTCTGGCGTTGCGGGTGTAGGTGAACTTCGTCCAGCGGTCGACACCGTTCCAGCGTTCGCGAAGACGGGTGCCGTCGTCAAAGACGATCTCTACGGTGAGAGGGAGGATGAATTCGCCCTTGCGATGCAGGTAGACGGTAGAGCGAATTTGCGTTTTGTCTTTGGGGTCGCGCAGCCACCATTGCTGGGAGTCGTGGGAGATGCTGTCGATGGCGTAGTCAAGGATTTGGGTGCCGTAGACGGCCTGACTGAAGAAGTCGCGGAGGCTGGAGTTAGTAACGGGTGCGGAGGCGTAGTCGGGATTGCCGGTGGCAGTGAAGGGCGGCGATGAGGGGAAGCTGACGGGGGACGGTTCGTCACTGGGAAGAACGGCGGTGCGAGTTGGCGGCAAGGGAGTTGGCGGCGCGGTTGCGATGGCTTTGCCGTGGGCGATGGCAACCTGCTCGATCGTGCGGAGGAAGTCTTCGGTAGTGGGATGGGTGAAGCGGTAGCGCAGGAAGTAGGTGCGCATGGCCTCGTCCATGGTGTCGTGGCCGATGAGTCCCTCCAATGTGGCGAGAAGAGTGGCGGACTTGCCGTAGGTGACTCCTCCGTAGGATTCGGAGTTACGGAACTTGAATGCCCAGCGAGTGACGGGATCGTAGTCGGGGATAAGCAGGTATTCGGAACGCAGCAATTCGGAGTCGCTAGCGTTGGCGTAGGAGCGATTGAAGAGGGAGGTGTTGGGGCCGAGGATGGCGTTGAGTACTTTGCCTTCGGTGTAGGAGTTGATGCCTTCGTCAAGCCATGCGTCTTCGAACTCGTTGGTGGCGACCATGCCGTACCAGTACTGGTGGCCGAACTCGTGCTCGATGGCCTGTTCGGTGATGTAGGTAGGGTCGCGGAACCAGGTGGTTTCGCCGGTGAAGAGGGTGGGGTACTCCATACCGCCCATCTCGGAGTCGGGCTCGGGGTCGATGACGGTGATGATCTTGTACGGGTAGGGGCCGTAACGCTGATCATACTGGGCGAGAGTCTTTTGCAGGATGTCGCGGTATCGGGGACCGGCTGTGGGGTGAGCCGCCAGGGCGAGGACGTGGACTTTGACGGGACCGAGCGATGAGAGATAGGTGCTGTCGGTGACGGTGAAGTTGGGGCTGGCGGCCCAGGCGAAGTCGCCGATGTCTTCGCCGTAAAAGCTGAGGGTCTTCGTGGCTTCCTGGCGGGCGACTACTGGGTTGATGACTTCGCCGGTGGGGACTCCGCTGGCGCCGACGATGTAGCGGCGGGGAAGGGTGAGGGTGACGTTGAAGGTGGCGAAGTCGGAGAAGAACTCGGTGGTGGAGTGGTATTGATGGCAGTTCCAGGCTCCGTGCCAGAAGACGCCGGGTTTGGGATACCACTGGCCTCCCATGAAGAAGTCGCGCTTGTAGCCGTTGCGCGCGATCGAGACGGGGAATCGATCGTGGAAGGTCATGTGGAAGGTGATGGAGTCGTTGGGAGCGAGCGGATGAGGAAGAGTGATTTCGGTTACGGTGTGGTCTTGTGTGTTGCCGTCGTCGGGAGCGATGAAGTGCATGGCTGAGGTGAGGTCACCGTAGCCGTCGGCTTCGATGTGATAGATGGTGATGCTGCCGAGTTTTTCGGGAGGATATTCGTTTTCGGTTTCGGGATCGCGGACGCCGCCGTTGAAGTGGGTTTCGCTGGTGAAGCTGGACTCGGGGCGGAAGGCGTTGAGGTAGAGGTGGAAGGGAATTGAGGTGAGGGATTGGCCGGTGAGGTTTTTGTAGGTGAGGGTTTCGGTGGCGTCGAGGGATTTCTTGTCGGTGTCGAGCCGTGCGTCGATGGTGTAGCCGACTACGCGGGTGGAGAGTGGCCGCCCTCCGGGAGAGTTGGTGGCGATGCTGGTGGTGGAGGTCTGAGCCTGCAGGACTATGGGTGCGACAAACATGACGGCAGCGGCGAGTAGGCAAGTGCGCGGCATAAAGGGATTGTAGGGTGCTTCGGGTTTTGACGGGGAGAAAAGCTTGCGGGTGGGTCAGGTCCGCCAGAGTTCGGTAGTGAGGAGTCCGGCGAGTCGATGCTGATGGGAGATTCGGGTGAGGCCGGATTTTTTGAGGGGAGTGACATGGTCGGGCAGGTGCGTGGTGCGGAGACCGGTTAGGAGGCGGAAGGCAAGGTAGAGGCTGCGGATGAGGAGCTTTGCGGGGAGACGCATGGGGCCGGTGGGGACGCGGAAGTCGGAGATGAGCCAGAGGGCGCCGGGGGACAGGGCAGGAGCGATGCGAGTGATGAGGGTGTTGAGTTCGGGCTGGGTGAGGCAATCGAGGAAGTAGTGGGTGACGATGAGGTCGTAGGAGTCCTTCAGAGGGGAGGTGAGCGCGTCTTGGTGGTAAGTGCAGAGACGGCCGCCAGTGTTGGGTGATGTTGCTTCGCAGCGTTGACGGAGGAGTTGGAGCATGACGGCGCTTGAGTCGACTGCATCGGCGCGGAGGCTTGGGTTGTGTTTGAGGAGTTGGGCGAGGAAGCGGCCGTCTCCGTCGCCGAGGACGAGTGCGTGACGGCGGTCGAGGAGTTGTGGGAGAAAGTGGAGGCGACAGCTTTCGAGTGTTTTGCCGAGGGTGAGGTATTCGAGCCAACGATAGGGGCGGGCTATCTTGTCGAAGTTGGGTGGGGTGGGCCTCATTAATGGAGGAAGAGAAGGAGGAGGAGCGGGGTAGTGAGGGCCAGGTCGGCGGCGGCTCGAAGAGTAACGGGGGCGATCGCCAGGCGGTGATTGTGGAGGAGTAGCAAGAGGGCGGCGGAGAGGGCTGTGGCATAGGGGACAGGCCAGGGGGCCCGGCAGTCGAAGAGGGTGACGGCGGCGCCAGACAACGTGAGAAGAACGGTGAGCGATGGCAGGTTTTGCAGTGCGATGTGGGTGATCGGGTGAGGAGGATCGCTGGTGTCGGAATCAGTGTGTTCCCAGGCATAGATGAAGAGGCAATTGAGGCTGCACAGCGCAGCGAAGAGCAGGGCGAAGGGGAGCAGGCGCGGGCGGAGGTTGGGACAGCGGGCGATGGTGGGGATGAAGGTTGCAGCGGCGAAGAAGAGACCGACGGCAATCTCTTTGGGAAGGAGGTGCGCAATCTTCTGTTGGGCCGCGGCGCCGCGGGTTGCGTGGATGAGGAGGAAGTAAGCGGAGACGAGAACTGCGAGGACGAGGTAGAGGTGGATGGCCTGGGGTTCGAGGTGGGGCAGAAGCAGAGCGAGGGCGATAGAGGCAAGGAGGATTCCGGAGAGGAAGGCGGAACGGTGGCGGTAGTGGAAGTAGTGGCGGGCTTCGAGGCCTTCGTAGTGGGCTGGGTCGGCCTCGAGGAGACGCGCGTCCATGAGGCGATCGGCGGCGTAGAGCATCCATACGGCGATGGCCATGGCCAGAGTGGAAGCGAAGGGAAGGCGGACGTGGTTCGCCGAAGCGATGAACCATGTCCAGAGGGCGGCGATGGTTGGGGCATCGAAGGAGAGAAGATGCCAGAGCGCGAGAGGGCCGGAGTGGCGGACGATCGCTTTTAGAGTCGGCTCGGCCGGCACCGTGGTCATTTGGTTCATCGTATTCGTGGTGCACTCCACTTCATCGTTAGAGGCCCAGGTCGGAGAGGCCGGGGTGGTCGTCGGGGCGGCGGCCGAGGGGCCAGTGGAACTTACGATCGGATTCTTTGATGGGGAGATCGTTGATGCAGGCGTAGCGGTGATGCATGATGCCGGCCTCGTCGAACTCCCAGTTTTCGTTTCCGTAGGAGCGGTACCAGTTGCCGGAGTCGTCGTGGCACTCGTAGGCGAAGCGCACGGCGATGCGCGCGCCGTCGAAGGCCCATAGCTCCTTGATGAGGCGATAGTCGAGCTCGCGGCGCCACTTTCTTGTGAGGAACTTGATGATCTCCTCGCGTCCGTTGACGAACTCTGCGCGGTTGCGCCACTTGCTGTCCACCGTGTAAGCCAGTGCAACCTTTTCGGGATTGCGGGAGTTCCATCCGTCCTCGGCTTTGCGCACTTTTGCGACGGCGGTCTCGCGGGTGAATGGAGGCACCAGATTCGGCGGTGGCTGTGTGCTCATCTCTTTGCTCCTTCGTTATCTTCTGTCAGACTCTGGGCTGTTTCTTCGATGTGTGGCGGCGAAATTCAGCGTCATGTTTTGTTGGACGAGCTTCTATTCATCTTTTTTATTCATCTTTTTATTGATCTTCTAATTGATTTTTTATGCATTTTTTCTATTCCTCATGGGCGTGATCGGCTTGAGAGTTTTTGCCGGACCAGATGATTTGTGATGTCCAGGGTGCCGGGGGTTCGGACCAGAAGGGGTCGGCGGGCGGAAGGCCGAGGGGTAGGAAGGCGGCGCTGCAGAGGTAGAGGCTGCCGGTGGAGATGTAGGTTTCGCCGAGGCCGGGTTGATGGCCGGCTAGACCGATCTGGAGCCAGCCTTCGCTGGAGAAGGTGCCGGCTGCGCCTAGGGTTCGCTCGATGACGGCGGAGAGGGCGCAGCGGGCTTGTGGCGGTGTCACTTCGTCCGGGAGGATGTGGCGGCGGGCGGCGTCGGCGAGGAGATGGAAGGCTCCGCAGCGGTATGTGATGGAGCGGCCGATCGCTGGATAGGAGCTGTCGGGGGCGATGAGCCGCTCTTGAATGGCGGCGTAGCGTTGAGCGCGTTGGTGGATTGGTGTGCGCATGGAGGCCCAGGAGGGTGACTGCTCAGCGAGAGTGTCCATGAGCTGGAGGAGGTAGGGCTGGATGACGAAGCTGTTGTAGAAGTCCCAGTGGAGGTGCGGGCCATCTCCGTAGGTGGCGTCGCCGAGATACCAGCTTTGGAGTTCGCGGAGGGCATAGTCGACGCGCATGCGGTCCCAGGGTTGGTTGAGCGTCATGAGGAGTGCTTCGTTCATGGCGGCGAAGAGGAGCCAGTTGTTGAAGGGTGGCTGTACTTTGCGTTGGGTGATAAGTGCTTCTGCGAGACGTTGCTGAGTTTTTGCGTCGAGTTTTTCGAGCAGTTGCTTTGGTGCTCGGAGCAGGGCGAGTGCGAGGAAGGAGGAGTCGACGAGGGTTTGGGAGGATTCGCCGAAGTGCATGTAGTCGGGGGAGGCTGGGTCGAGGGCTGACGTGACTCCCGCGAGGGCGTAGTCGCGGTAACGATTTCGGAGGGTGGTTTCTTTTGCGGTTTCGCCGGTTGATGGTTCGAGTTCGAGCCACGGTGCGAGGCCGGAGAGGAGACGACCGAGTGCTTCGAGGCGGGTTCCGACGGCTCGGGACTGGGCCTGGCCGGGTGCGGCTTCGATGGGCATTTTTCGGCGGAGATTACCTTCTTTGAGGGCCTTCAGGACTGGTTCGGAGACGAGTTCGACCTGTTGGAGCCAGAATGCGCGGTCCTGTTGTGGTGCTGGGGTGGTGTTTGCTGCACGGTTTTGGGGAGGGATGGCGGCTGCGGCTCCCGCGGCGAGGCTGCCGAGGAGAAAGCTGCGGCGGTTTGGCTCTGGTGCTTTGCTGGTCGGCATATCTCTCCGGTTACGAGGCGGTCTGCATTTACCTTTCCGACGTCAGGGGAACCCTCCCCTCGGGTATTTTGGGGATAAAATATTTGTATTCAATAGCTTGCAGGTGAGTTAGTCTGCAAGATATTGATAATAAGTGAGTTGCGTCCAAAATACTCTTTTTCAATAGTTTAGCCCCGGAGGGTGTCCGGGGCTTGTCTGCGTTTTGATCTATATATTCATTATAGCGAGTTGGGTAGAACCAATACGCCATGCGGATATTGTTCTTGTGTAAGGGCTTGGTGGATTTTGGGGCTTGACATGCGATTTTTGGGCGGAAAATGCGAAAACAAAAGCAACGGCAATGGATAAGTCGCTTCGCTCCTGCCTTCGGCAGAGCAGTGGTCGCTGCGCGACTGGCTTTGAAGCGGGGCTGAAAGCCCCGCTCTAATCCTAAGGGCAAAGGCAACGGCTAAGTGGCTGGCGGACGTTTACATCCCACCCATCGCAAAGAGCGCGATGGATGGGGCACCCGAGGGTCTTCGGCCAGGAGAGAAAGAACCGGCAAAGGCAGGAGCGTGGAATTGGCTGGGAGGCAGCGGTGGTAGAGAAGCGGATTTCTTCACTGCGCTGCTCGCAAGGTGCGCGAGCAGCTTCGGTCGAAATGACGATTCCGATGTTTGTTGGGATTCCAGTGTTTGTTGGGACTCCTGTGTTTGTTGGAGAGAGAAGTCCTGTGTTTGTGGAAAGAGAAATTCTGTGTTTGTGTGAGAGAGAAAAACTGGAAGCGGCAACAGAGGCAACTGTGTCTGCGGCTCGTGGGCTTTGGTAGAGTGGAGGCGCTTGTGATTCTGTTGTGGGCAACTGCTCAGGAGACATCATGGCGAATCCCGCATCGCTAAGTTATGTCATCTACATCGCCGCTCCGCCAGAGAAGGTCTGGGAGGGCTTTGTGTCGAAGGAGTCCAATCGCACCCTCTTTATGGGAGCGGAGCTTGAGGCGGAGTGGAAGGCGGGCGGCTCGATGGCTTGGGTGGGGCAGGGGCCTGACGGCAAGCTTATTAAGTACGTCCATGGAGACGTGCTTCGGTTTGATCCTCCGAAGGTGCTGCAGTATACCTTTGCGATGGGGCAGGGCGACACGGCGTCCCGCGTGACGGTGGAACTGGTTCCAGAGACTGAGGCAACCAAGGTGACAGTGACGCACGACCAGTGGGTTGAGACTGATTCTGGCTACGCGGCTACTGCCGACGGTTGGCCTCGGATTCTTTCCCGGCTGAAGACATTGATTGAGACTGGTAAGACGTTCAAACCGCATTGAGGTGGTACTTCAATGATGGTTCTGCGCTCGGAGGGTGGGCTGAATCCCAGCTCTTGCTAGAAGCAACGGCAAGAGCAACGGCTCAGTGGCTGGCTGACTGTTCACATCCCACCCTTCGCAGAGAACGCGAAGGATGGGGCACCCGGCAACGACGACAGCAACTGCTCAGCGGCTGGCTGACTTTTGACATCCCACCCATCGCAGAGTGCGCGATGGATGGGGCACCCGGCAACTGCTCAGTGGCTGGCTGACTTTTGACATCCCACTCTTCGCAAAGGACGCGAAGGATGGGGCACCCGGGCGTTTTGTGGCTGGGAAAGAAGACAAGGTTATGGTTTTTTCGGGGTGTGATGCGCGACGTTGCCGACTTCGGGGTCGTGCGTGACGTCTCGATCGCTGGGGACTCCATCGTACTTGGTGCTCTCGGCGGCGGCGCGGTTGGCGGCTTCGTTGGAGACGGCTCGCGCCCTGGTGGCGGGGACACGGCTCATTGGAGAAGGCACCGGGACCTGGCCAGCGCTGACTGAGGGTGCGACTTCGTGACCGGACTCATGGGCGCCGGCTACCCAAAGGCCGGGGTCGATGTTGGGGAAGACGCCGTCGCGGCGTTCGATCTCGGCGAGGCGGTCTTCCTGGGCCTGTGTGAGTACGCCTGCAGATTCGAAGCTCTGCCAGATGGCTTTGACCTCGTTGAACTGGTCGTTGTGGGTGAGGAAACGGATCTCGGCGTAGTCACGCGCGGCTCCGGTGGTGATGAGGAACTGCCAGTCGGAGGATTCGAGCAGGAGTAGCTCGCGGCAGAGCTGCTGCATGATGCGTTTGCCCGTGGCGGAGTTACGCCAGTGGCCGGCGGTGCAGACGTCGCGGGTGTAGAGTTCGGCGGGATAGATGTGGGTGTAGGTCCAGGAGGTTTCGGGGTTCATCCAGACCTGGTTGTTGCCCTCGGCTCCCCAGGAACCTTCGTGCATGGCGATGAAGCCGGCGCGGGGATATTTGTCGAGGTATTCGGCGCAGGAGATTAGCTGGAGGCCGGTGTCGTAGTCGTGCAGGTTGCGGGCGATGGCTTCGAGCCAGAGTGTGCCTTCGAACCACCAGTGGCCGAAGAGCTCGGCGTCGAAGGGGGAGCAGAGGATGGGCGGAATCTCGTCGTTGAAGCCGTTTTTGAGGGCCTCGTAAACGAGATGGACGAAGTTGGAGGCGTGGGCTTTGACGCGCTCGGCGGCCTGTTGCGGGTAGTAGGGGAGCTTGTCGCCCATGTCGACTTTGTGGCCGGTGACGCGCCAGTAGCGATGACCGCCGGGCCAGCGCTTCTTGTGGAAGTCGAGGTAGACGCCGTCGCCGGGATAGCCGGTGTCGCCGGACCAGACCTGAACGCCGGTGCGTGGGTCGCGGGGGAAGATGGTGGTGGCGTAACGCTTATCGTAGGGGCCGTCGACGTAGTAGGGCTGATAGAGGGAGCGGTACGGCTCGTGCGTCATCTGCTCGGTTTTTTCGTCGCGGGGGACTGCGCCGTTGAGCAGTTCGTAGGGCGAGGGAATGCGCTCGGACTCTTCGACGAGATGCGTGTCGACGAAGAAGAACTCGATATCGGATTCGGATAGGGCTTGTTCGACGCCGATGCGGTCGAAGCCGGGAGGCGTGGGGCTGTCGTCGGCGTTGGGCACGGGATAGTTCCAGAAGCCGGCGGGGCGGTAGCCGCACTCGGGCGCCCAGATGCCGCGCGGATGTTTGCCGATGTGGCGGATGTGGGTGTCGACGGCGGTGCGGATCTGCGCGCGGACGCTCTCGTCGGTGCCGAGCAGCGGCATGTAGCCGTGGGTTGCGCCGCAGGTGATGATGTCGATGAGGCCGGTGTCGTTGAAGTGGCGGAAGGCGCCGATGATGTTGCGATCGAAGTGGTAGAAGTCTTCGAGGGCGTGTGAGAAGAAGCGGTGCCAGAAGCGGGCAGTCTCTGCGAGGTGGGTCTCGCCGGACTGGATGAAGTAAGCTTCGTCTTCGCGGGCGGCGACGATTTTGCGATTGAGGTAGTTGGGGAATTCAGCGATGAAGACGGGGTGAGAGAGCTGCTCGAGAAGGATAGGCGAGAGGTTGAGGTTGCAGTTGAAACGGATTTTATCGCGCTCGAGATTCTTGAGGACGCGGAGGAGTGGGAGATAGGTTTCGGCGGCGGCTTCGTGGAGCCACTCCATCCCATGAGGCCAGGTGCCGTGATTGACGACATAAGGCAGATGCGCGTGCAGGGTGAAGGTGAGAAATCCTGCTGGGCGGTTGGCCGATGCATTCGTCAAGACGAACACCTCTAATGGAATTTTTGGTTAGGGGCGGCAGGGGGGCGAACCGGCCTGCTGACGCTGAGTTTACACCTGCGTGACGATGGTGTTTTCGGTTGCAGATGAGGGGCGAGTTGTTGTGGCTCGCCCCACGTGGTTGAGATGCGGATTCTGTCTCATTGTTGCGGTGGATTTTCGGGATGTTGTTGCAGCGTGGGATTGGGCGCTGGGTTCTCGGTCTCGCCGCTGGTTGGAACTTTGAGGGAGAGCGTATTGGTGAGGTTGAAGCGGATGAGGGTCTCGGACTTGATCTGGACCTGTTCGCCGCGTGTGATGGTGTTGGCTCCGGCTCCGGCACCACCGCCGGCAGCGGCTCCGATGGCTGCGCCTTTGCCACCGCCGATGATGCCGCCGAGGATGGCTCCGACGGCTGCTCCGCCGCCGACCTTCGCGGCGGTATTGCCACCGCGGCCCTTACCCTGGACGCTATAGGGTTCTGTGTTGACCGTGACATTGTTGCCGCGGCGATTAATGCTGGTGAGCTCGATGGTGAGCAGGGAACTTCCTTTGTAGTGGGCGGCCTCCTGAACGGCGACGACGCGTCCGGAGACGGGGGTTCCGGTGCGGATGACGACGATGCCGTCGGAGACGATATCGGAGGCGATGGTGCCGGTGAAGGTTTCGCCCTGCTGCGTGGTCGCGCTGTCGAGGGTCTGGGTGATGCGGATGGGAATGGTCGTACCGGGGTTGATGGTGACGTTATGGAAGGCAGGAGCCGGCGGCGGAGGTGGCGGAGGCGGTGGGGCCTGCTGCACGGGCGGCGGTGGGGCGACGTCGGCGGCCTGTGGAGGCGGAGGGTCGACCGGTGCGGACTGGCGGACTATCGGTGCGGACTTCACCTTAGGCGTGGGGGGCTGCTTTTGTTTGGGTAATACGGGTGTTTGAGGCGGCGGTAGCGGAGACGGAGCAACAGCAGCGGCGGTTACAGGCGGTGCGGATGCCTGGACGGTGAGGTTGTTGACTACTGTCTTGATGCCTGGAACCTGTGCGGCGTCGGCTGCGGCGAGGGATCGGGCGGCTTCGTTGCTGACAGTGCCGTTGAGGGTGGCGACTTGTTTCTGAACTGAGGATTGAATGGATTCGGCGCTGAGGGCGCCGTCGCCGGCGATGCGGTTTTGCAGGGCGGAGGTCAGGCTGGCATCATCTGTGGGGGCAGGGGGTGGGGAGCTTTTGCATCCGGCGAAGCCGAAGGCAATGGTGAGAGCTGTGGCGGCCAGGATGGCGCGTGAGTTGGAGAGATTCTTGCTAACGTACATAGGTCCCCTTTATTCGCAAAAGAACATTGCTTGAAGACACTCTAAATCACCGAACTAGTATCCGATGCAACGCGTTCGCCCAAAGTTTCAATGCCGGGGCGAGCCGCTCCTCGACTCTATTGAATAAGACGAAGGGAAGAATGGAAGGTGATTTTGGCGTCGCACGGGACATTCGCATGGGACAAGGGAGGGTGCCCCGGTTTTCGGGCGTTGTGGCGTCGAGGCCGAGTGAAGCCGGGAACGACGGCAACCTAATCCGGGCCGGGGGCATCCACCTAGGAAAGCGAGTGAACAGCCTGTCGGAGTATCGGAACGCCGCCGGAGTTGGCGGAGCGGAAATCGGCTAACCAGGCTGAACACGAATCTGGAACTTGAGTTATAAAGGCGGTGGAAGCAGATTCCGCATTTGAGAGCCTGAACAGGAGAAGAAGATGTCAGATAACGACAACGAAAGTGGAGTTAGCGGATTGGGATGGTTTCTGGCGGGTCTGGGTGTGGGTGCGCTGGTAGGCGTGCTGTACGCGCCGAAGGCCGGCAAGGAGACACGCGAGGATCTGGTCGCGAGCGCTCTGGACGCCAGGGACCGGGCGGCTGTGCTTGCGCAGCAGGCCCAGGACAAGGCGGCCGAGTTGGCCGCGCAGGGGAAACAACAGATGAGCGAGTATGTCGACCGGGGCAAGGAGTATTACGACCGCGGCCGGACGCAGTGGGCCCAGTATGTTGAGAAGGGCAAGGGTCTGGTGCAGGAGCAGCAGGACAAAGTCTCGGCTGCAATCGATGCAGGTAAAAACGCGTATGCCAGCACGACGACGGGCGATCAGAGTTCGTAGAGTAGATTAGAGTGGACAGGGCCCGGTCAGCCGTTGGTGGTGGCCGGGCCTTATGATTGTTGGTCGTACTTTTTGAGGAGAGCGGAGACGATATGGACGCGATGCGAATCGTGATGTCAGGAATGTGGCTGCAGGATGCGGGTTCGCTTTCGTCGGGAAACTCGCGATTGCTGATTTGGTTTGTCGGTTTGATTGCACTTGGGATGGTCGTGCAGGCGATTGCTGTGATCGTGATCGCAATAGGCTCGGCCAAGGCCGCCAAGCGGGCGCTGGAGATCGCAGACGAGCTGCGATCGAAGATAGGGCCGGTCCTCGACACGACCCAGAGCGTATTTCACGATGCGGCGCCAAAGGTAAAGATCATCACGGAAAACCTGGTGGAGACGAGTCATCTGGTTCGAACCAAGGCGCTGGAGTTCGATGCGACGGCGAGCGATTTGAATTCGAAGGCTCGGGCGCAGGCGGCTCGCGTGGATGGAATGGTGACGGGAGTGTTGAATACGACTACAGAGATTTCGCAGTCGCTGCAGCGGGCGCTGAAGGTGCCGGTGCGCGAGTTTACCGGCCTGATGAATGGATTCAAGGCCGGCGTGGAAGTTCTGGTGGGGCGCGCTAAGGGATTTGGTGGCGGCAAAACGAACGATCGGGGGCGCGATACCGAGTGGTAGGGGATGGCGTGTTTGATTGTGGCTGGTGGAAAGAAGACCTGGGGCTAAAGCCCCACATGTTTCGCGCTGATTTGTTGCATGGCTAAAGCCCTGCGCTTAATCCCAAGGGCGACGACAACCGCGGGTCCTTCGGCTGCGGCACTCACGATAATGCTGTGAGTGTCTCCGCTCAGGATGACAAGCTTATTTTTGGTTTATCTATTTTGGAATTCCGCTAGATGATCCAGCCGCCTCCGACTACTTCGTCTTCCTGATAGAAGACGGCGGACTGGCCGGGGGTGATGGCGCGTTGGGGTTCGTCGAAGAGGGCGTGGACGGAGTCATCGTCGACGCGGCTGAGCGTGGCCATGGCCGGAGTGTGGCGGTGGCGGATTTTGGCGCTGACGCGGATGGTTTCGCCTTCGGCGAGGCCGGGGATGGAGATCCAGTTGAGTCGGTTGGCCAAGAGATCGCGGGTGAAGAGATCTTCGTTGGCGCCTACGGTGACCTGATGCGAGTCGGGGTGGATGGCGAGGACGTAGAGAGGATTGGTTGAGGTGAGGCCGAGGCCCTTGCGCTGTCCGACGGTGAAGCTCTGAATGCCTTCGTGGTGGCCGATGACTTCGCCGGTGGTGGTGACGAGTTCGCCGGCGGTGTCGGGGAGTTCCTCGCCTTGCTCGTCGAGGTAGGCCTTCAGGAAAGTGTTGTAGTCGCCGCCGGGGATGAAGCAGATCTCCTGCGAGTCGGACTTGGTGGCGACGGCGAGGCCGGCTTCGGCGGCCATCTCGCGGACTTCGGGCTTGCGCATCTCGCCTAGGGGAAAGAGAGTGCGGGAGAGCTGGTTCTGCGTGAGGCCGAAGAGGAAGTAGGTCTGGTCCTTGGTGTGGTCGGCGGGGCGGGAGAGAATCCAGCGGCCGCGGATTTCGTCGAAGTGATTGCGCGCGTAGTGGCCGGTAGCGATGCGGTCGGCGCCGATCTGACGGGCGGTGATGAGGAGCTGATCGAACTTGAGGTGATTGTTGCAGAGGGTGCAGGGGATGGGGGTTCGGCCGGCGAGGTATTCGCTGACGAAGGGCTTGACGACTTCGGTTTCGAAGCGGTCTTGCTGGTTGACGACGTAGTAGGGGATGTCGAGTTGCTCGGCTACGTGGCGGGCGTCGTAGACGTCGTCGATGCTGCAGCAGCGGCCCTGGACGGCCTCGGGCATGCCCTCGTGTCCAGCGAGGCGGCGCTGATTCCAGAGCTGGAGGGTGAGGCCGATGATGGTGTGGCCCTGCGGCGCGCAGGAGTGCGGCGACGGCGGAGGAGTCGACTCCTCCGGACATGGCTACGGCGATGGTCTCGCCTTCGTTTTGCGGCGTGTGAGACATGGTGTGCGTTGATTCTGCTGCTTCTATTTTCGCATTTTTACGGGCATTTGAGGGTTGAGGCGAGTGGCAATCGATGAGGGGAACTGTCCGCAAATGAACGCACGGTTCCGTAACTGAACACATTTTTTCGCTGCGGGTGCTGGGAGTGTTGAGAATCAGGTGGTTGGAATCTCTCATTTTTGGAGAACGACGTGCTTTGCTCTTGCGTATGAGTTAGGCAAAAGGAGTGCGAACCGTGCTTGAAAACTTGCGTTATGCGGTGAGACAGCTTTTCCGTGCGCCCACGTTCACGATTGTGACGATTCTGACGCTGGCGCTTGGTGTGGGCGCGAATACGGCGATCTTCAGTGTGATTCAGGCTGTGCTGCTGCATCCGTCCGGTGTGCAGGACCCGGAGCGTGTGGCTTCCTTTCATGCGAAATATACGCAGCTCAATTTGCCGAGCATCGGTGTATCGGCCCCGGATTTTCAAGATGCGCAGTCGATGCATGGGTTGGTGGATACGGCTGCGATGGCGCAAGGGGCGAGCTTTAACGCAACGTTCGATGGAAGGACACAGCATCTGCGCGCAGCGAGGGTGAGCCAGCAGTGGTTCCAGGTGTTTGGCGCGGAGCCGATTCTTGGGCGGACGTTTTTGCCGGAGGAAGACCAGAAGGGCGCCGACCGCGTGATTGTTCTGAGTTATGCGGCCTGGCAGAGGATGTTCGGTGGGCAGCATGACGTGGTGGACAAGAAGGTGCTGCTGGATGACCAGTCGTATCGCGTGATTGGTGTGATGCGCAGCGACTTTGCGTGGCCGAAGGGTGTGGAGCTGTGGACTCCGCTGGGGCTGGAGCCGACGGCTTTTGCTGCGGACAACCGCTTCAATGAGTCGTATAACAGCGTGGTGAAGCTGAAGCCGGGTGTGACGGTTGCGCAGTTCAACGCGGGGATTGAGCAGAAGAGGCTGGAGGAGATTCGGCGCGAGGGGACGGGAAACTTTACCTTTGGACAGAGCTCAGGATGGGGGATGTTTGCGCAGCCGTGGACGGAGGACGCTGCGGGGGATCTGCGGAAGCCGCTGTTTGCGTTGTTTGCGGTGGTGGCGATGATTCTGCTGATCGCGTGTACGAATATCTCGGGGCTGATGCTGGCGAGGTTTTCGACGAGAATGAAGGAGCTGGCGATACGGACTGCGCTGGGTGCTTCGCTGCGGCAGCTTGCGATGCAGTTCGTAGTGGAGACGGCGCTGCTGGCGGGAGTGGCGACGGTGATCGGCGTGGTTGCGGGGCCGCTGCTGGGTAAGCTGCTTTTGCTTGCGATTCCGCATGATCTGGCAAGGGGCTTTGCGGTTCATACCGATTTGCGGGTGGTCGCTGGCGGCTGCGGGGTTCGGTATGCTGGCGGCGTTTCTAGCGGGGCTGGCACCAGTGGTGCAACTCGCGCGGAGGTACAAGTCGCTGCAGTTGAGTGAGTACAGCAAGGGCGCGACGGCGGGGGCGGGACGGCAACGCTTCCGCAATGTGCTGGTGTGCACGGAGATTGCGTTGGCGTTTTTACTGGTTGCGGGGAGTGGGTTGTTTCTGGCGAGCCTGAAACAGTTGCAGACGGTTGACCCGGGGTTCAGGAGTGACTCGGTGCTGACGGGTAAGGTGACTCTGAATGCGACGAACTATCGCGATCAGGATTTGAAGCAGGCGAACTTTGTGCGGGATGTGACGGAGCGGTTGAGCGCGCAGCCGGGCGTTGTGGCAGCGGCTGCGGTGTATCCGGCGCCGTTTGCCAGTCAGTCGTTTCCGTCGGGGAGCTTTGGGATCCAGGAACGGCCACCGGCGGGGCCTGATGATCCGGGGCCGCATGCCGACAAGGGCTGGGCGACGCCCGGCTATCTTGCGGCGATGCAGATTCCGCTGCTGCGGGGACGATGGTTCAGCGACGACGACCGGATCGGGAGCCCTCCGGTGGCGGTGATCGACGACATGTTGGCGAAGGCTTACTGGCCGGGAGGGAATGCGATCGGACAACATATTCGGAGCGGCAGAAACACGCCGCCGATTGAGATTGTTGGCGTGATTGGGCATGTACGGAGGGATTCGCTGGAGGTGGAGGAGAACAAGGGCGTGATCTATCGTCCGATGGCGCAGCAGCCGGTGGACGAGGCGGTGTTTGTGGTGCGGACGAAGATGAATCCGGATGCGATGCGGGGGCCGCTGACGGAGGCGGTGCGTGCGGTGGATTCGACTGAGGCGGTGTACGAGGTTGCGACGCTGAGTAGCTTTGTCGGGGATTCGCTGGCGGCACGACATCTGCTGGTTTGGCTGCTGACGATGTTTGGCGGGCTGGCGCTGTTGCTGGCGGCGATTGGGATTTATGGGTTGTTGAGTTTTACGGCTTCGCAGCGGACGACGGAGATTGGGATTCGCATGGCGATGGGGGCTCAGCGGTGGCAGGTGGTTTCGTTGATGCTGCGGGAGTCGATGGTGCTGATGGGAGCGGGAATCCTGGCGGGGCTTTTGCTGACGTTTGTGGCGCAGCGGGTTCTGATCCATTCGTTTGCGGCGATGGATTCGGGGCTTTCGCTTTCGCTGGTGTTTGCGGCGTTTAGTTTGTTGTTGGCGGCGGCTGTTGCTTCGATTGTTCCAGCTCGGAGGTCGGCTAGTGTGGATCCGGTGGTTGCGTTGCGGAATGAGTGAGTGTGCGGGAGGAAACCGAAGCAGAGGTATCCTGATGATTTTGCGAAAAGCCAATAGGACGGGCTTTCAGCCCTTGAACCTCTGACCTTGCCTACATGGGGCTTTGCCCCATGCTGGTATAGGGCGCGCCGCTGGCGCTGTGAACACTAGTGCGCGAGTTACCGAAACACTGTTGCTGCAAGGTAGTGGCGGATTACTTCGCCGCCACTACCTTGCGGGTTGGGTAGATGGCCTGGACGGTGAGGATCTCGTAGGGCTTGATGGGGACTGTGACTACGTCTCCGCTTAATGGGAGATGCGCGCCTTCGGGCTTCTCCATGAGGTTGGTTTCGATGGCGTAGGTGGCTCCGGGTGGGATGTGGAGTTTGACGTCGGTTGGGGTGCCGGCCCACTCGTACATGCGGAAGATGAGGGCGTCGGCGTCTTCGGCTTTTTTTATGGCGGTGAGGGTGACGTTGGGGTTTTCGATGCTGGCCCAGGAGTGTTCGGCGGGCAGGGTGCCGGTGTGGGGGAATACCTGTTCGGCTTTGAGGGGATCGTTGAGTTCGTAGCCGCGGCGGACGGTGAGAGCTTGTTTCCAGGAGCCGGCGTGCGGGTAGAGGGCGTAGGTGAATTGCTGGCGGCCTTTGTCGGCGACTTCGTCGGGCCAGGTGGCGGAGCGGAGGAGGGTGATGCGGAGGGTGTTGCCTGCTGCGTCGTAGCCGTATTTTGAGTTGTTGAGGACGGAGAGGCCTTGCTTCGCGTCGCCGAGGTCGGCCCAGCGCATGGCGGGGACTTCGAACTTGGCCTTCTCCCATGAGTTGGTGCGGGTGGTGGTGCGCTCGATGGAGCCGTAGGGGATTTCGTAGGTGGCTTTGGGGCCGGTGGCGGCGAGGGGGAAGGCAGCTTTGAGAAGGACGTGGGTCTCGTGCCAGTCGATGTCGTTGTCGATGACGACTGTGTCGGCTTGGGCGTCGAGGGAGATATCCTGCGTGAAGTGCGAGGACTGCCAAGTGCGGGTGACTCGGACGGTTTTACGGAGTGGGCCGTCTGTGAGGAGAGTGACGCTGTCGACGTTGGTGATCGGAGTCATGTGGTCGAGGGTGCCGGGGTCGATGTTCCACGCGTCGTATTGCTTTGGGGTGTCCCTGAATGTCTGGAGCTGGTTGCCGCAGGCGTTGGGGGCGAGGTATGAGTCCGCATTGTTTGCGTTACGGAGAGAGGAGATGCAGCCGCTTTTCTTGTTGATCTCGAGCGCAACAACGCCATTGCTGAGGCCAAAGCTGTCTACGGTTTCGTGGACCCTGACAGCGCTATCGTCAGGTCCACTGGGAGGCTGGCGAGGCGATTCTTTGGCATTGACAAGGGCGAGAGTTGCGTAACCGAGAGCGGGAATGCTGTCCGTGCGTACTAGAAGATGGAAGGTGTTTGTGGCCGCTTCATGCGAGAGAATTTGCGTAGGAAGGGCACCGTTTGGACTGATGATGTAAACGTCATCCGCGGGACGCGGACTCTGGACGGTGACGGCGACGACTTCGCTACGTGGCCACGCTTGGGAGTTGAAGACGAGGATGGGAACTCCGGATTTGGTAGTGGTGTCTATGCTTGCGGCGAGAGTGCTGATCGAGCTTTGGGTAATTTCGTGATCGACGTGGAAGACTTCGGCGTAGTCCTTTTGGGCGTCTTTGTAGATGACGCCGATGCCGGAGCCGGCGGCGAGATCGTGGAATTGGTTGAAGGTGATTTTTTTCCAGTTGTCGGTGAGTTGGTCAGCGGGGTACGGCTTGCCGTTGAGCCACGCTAGCGAGGCTAGCTTTTCGGCGTCGAGTGTGGCTACTTCGCTGGTGCGCATGTTGCGTTTGTGTGCGGCTTGCGTGGTGAAGATGCCGCGGTGGTATTCGAAGTAGAGCTCGTCGTTCCATGTGGGGAGGCCGAGGGCTCCGGTGGAGGAAGCTGGGGGTGCGGTGTAGCCCTTGGCGATGGAGTCGTAGTTCCAGGTGGGGGAGTCAGGGTTGAGATTTTTTTCTACGGCGGTGAAGTAGCTTTGCGCGGTGTGATAGCGCATGGTGGGGACGGCGTCCTGCTTGCCGGCGTCGATCCAGTGGTCGGCCTGGTCGAGCATGGCGCGTGTGGGACCGCCGCCGTGGTCGCCGATGCCGTAGAGGTCGAGCATCTCGGAGGTGCCGGGGTTGCGTTGGGCGGATTCGGCGAAGTCGGCGGAGATGCGGGTGGGGTTGACGTTGTCGTGGACGTAATCGGTGGGGAAGTAGGTGAGGACTTTGCTGCCATCGGGCGACTGCCACCAGAAGAGACGGAAGGGGAGCTGGTTGGTGTCGTTCCAGTGCATTTTCTGGGTGACGAAGTAGTCCATGCCGGAGCGCTTGTAGATCTGCGGGAGCTGCCAGTTGTAGCCGAAGGAGTCGGGGTTCCAGCCGATGCGGGCGGTGACGCCGTACTCCTTTTGGAAGTAGCGCTGGCCTACGAGGAGCTGGCGGACGAGGGATTCGCCGTCGGGGAGGTTGAGGTCAGGCTCGACCCACATGCCGCCTACGATCTCCCAGCGGCCCTCTTTGACGCGCTTGCGGATCTCGTCGTTCATCTTGGGGTATTTTTCAGCGATCCATGCGGTGTACTGCGCGGCGGATTGGGAGTAGGTGTAGCCGGGGTACTCGTCCATGAGCTGCAGGGCAGTGGTGAAGGTGCGCTTGACGACGTCGATGGTTTCAGAGCGGGGCCAGAGCCAGGCGGCGTCGATGTGCGCGTTGCCGGCGAGGTCGACGGTGGCTTGCGCGAGAACGGGGTGGAGGGTGGTGAGGATCTCCTGCGATTTGCGGAGGGAGGCGTCGAAGCTGGATTGGTCGCTTGCTTCGAGGGCTTTGAGGTCGATGGCAGCGACGGCTTCTTCGACTTTGGGGAGGAGGTCTTTGCGTGGAGTGGGGAGTGCGGGCAGAATGTTGGCTGCGGTGATGCACTGGATGCGGATGTCTTCAGGGTTTGGGCGAACGCTGGCGCCGGTGGCGTTGGGGTTGGGTTCGATCTTGAGGCTCACTCCGGCGAAGGTTTTTTCGTCGACGGTTCGGAGGAGCTTGACGGCTACGAGGACTTTGTCGCCGGGCTTGGCGGGGTCGAAGAGGACGATGGGTTCGAGGTCGTCACCAAGGGCTACGCGGCGTCCGTTGAAGTAGATGATCTCGGGCATGGGGCCGTTGGCGTCGGCGCGGAACTGGAACCAGATGCGGGAGCCGGTGAGGTCGTAGCCGTTGAGGGTCTTGGGGACTTCGATGACGCGGCGGTACCAGACGGCGTCCTGGGTGGCTTTGGCGCGGGGCTTTTGAAGTGGCCAGGCAGAGTCGTCGAGGGCGGGGGATTCACCGTGGGGGATGTCGCCCGCGTGGTAGCGCCACTCGCCGACGGGGAGAGAGTTGAGCATCTCGAGGGTGTGCAGCTTTGCGATGGCGGCTGGGGAGAGGTTTTTCTGCTCGCGGATGGGGGTGAAGGACTGGGCTAATGCGATGGAACAGGTCAGCGCTAACGCGAGCGGGAGATGTCTTAAGTGCATGGGCGCAAGGGTAGCAAATGGGAGGGGCTTTCGAGAAATCGAGAGGTGATCGGCAATGGGTTGTTTTGTGAGATTCGTCGGGCAAGATAGGGCGGGCTTTCAGCCCTTAGTTCTTTGTTTGGGCAGGCTACCTGGGGCTCCGCCCCAGGCTGATATAAGGCGCGCCTTTGGCGCTTTTGCTCGATGTCGATAAGCGCGGGCTTGTTGCTTAGGGGATTCGGGTTTGGCGCATGACGCGAGACTGAAGAAACGACGACATTTGTGTTAGAGCGCTGGTAGTCTTTCGAGCATGATGAAAATGCAGATACGTGCGACGGGCGTTTTGGGATTGGTGTGTGTGTTGGTTGCCGCTTTGCCAATGGCGGCGCAGAGCGCTCTGCCGGCGGCTACGGCTAGCGGGATTGATGCGGCTGCCGCCGATGTGCTGAAGGCGACGGGTGTTCCGAGCGCTTCGGTTGCGGTGGTGCAGGGTGGGAAGGTTGCGTATGTGAAGGCGTATGGGATGGCGCGGCTGGATCCGGCGATGACGGCTGAGCCGGGGATGCGGTATTCGATCGGGTCGGTCAGCAAGCAGTTTACGGCGGCGGTGATTTTGCTGCTGGCGCAGGACGGCAAGTTGAAACTGGATGATCCGGTGGGGAAGTATCTGCCGGAGTTGACGCGGGCCAATGAGGTGACGATTCGGCAGGTGCTGTCGATGACGTCGGGGTATCAGGACTTCTGGCCGGAGGACTATGTGATGACGTCGATGATGAAGTCGACGAATCCACAGCAGATTCTGGATGTATGGGCTAAGAAGCCGTTGGACTTCGAGCCGGGAACACAGTGGCAGTACTCGAATACGAACTATGTGGTGGCGGGGCGGATTGCGGAGATTGCGGGGGGAAAGCCGCTGATTGAGCAGTTGCAGGAACGGATCTTCCGGCCGCTGAAGATGACGGGGGTGTTCAATTCGGACGCGAGCCGGTTGCCGGCGAACGATCCTACGGGGTATTACCAGCACGCGTTGGGGCCGCTGCGGCCCTCGCCAAAGGAAGGGCAGGGATGGATGTTTGCTGCGGGTGAGCTGGCGATGCCGGCGAGCGATCTTGCGCTGTGGAATATCAGCATGATGGAGCGGACGCTGTTGGCGCCGACTTCGTATGACCAGATGTTTACCGAGGTGAAGCTAAAGGACGGCAAGGGTACCGGGTATGGGCTGGGCGTGGAGGTCGGGGTTCGAAATGGGCACCGGTACATTGAACACAGCGGCGAGGTGTCGGGGTTTGTGTCGGAGAATATTGTGTTTCCGGACGATAAGGCCGCAGTGACGGTGCTGACGAACGAGGATGCTTCGAGTGCGGCGGGGGCGTTGGGGCGGAAGATTGCGCCGCTGGTGCTGGGCGGTGGATCGGGGATGGGGGCTGCGAGCGGAGAGGCTGCCGCGGCGGAGAAGAGGGCGCTGGATATTTTTACGGGATTACAGGAGGGGAAGCTCGATCGGTCGCAGCTGACGGCGTTTTGCGATGCGTACTTCACGACGGAGGCGGTGCAGGATTTTGCCTCGAGCTTGAGGCCGCTGGGCACGCCGACAAGCTTCAAGCAGACGTCTGAGGGGAAACGGGGTGGCATGACGTTTCGGGCGTTCACCGTGAGCTTTCCCGGCAGGCAGCTGAGGGTGACGGTGTATGAGATGCCGGACGGCAAGCTGGAGCAATACCTGGTGATGCCGACCGGGAGTTAGTGCTGTGGTTCTATGAGGCCGGTTCGCGTTGAGACGTGCGGCTCAATGAAGGATAATGGTCGGTGATAGAGGCGCCTGTGCTGCTGATGTGCGCCCCGTCCGCTGTCCTCTGCTTCATTTGCGTTCATGGCATTTCTCTCCCTTGGTTTCAGAGACCGGAAGGGATGTGTGCGATGAATCTTTGGACCGAATATGAAGGACGGACGATCGACGGAGTCTACCCGCTCAAGAAACTGATAAGCCCTGAGGGCCGGAGCGCCTTTTTCTCCACGTCGAATGGTACGGGTAAGCCGACAGCGATAAGGCTGATCGAGTCGCACTTTGACGGTGATGAGATATTGACGCGGTGGCGCGGTGTGGCGGCGTTGAACCACCCGAATCTGATGAAGCTGAAGAGCTTTGGACATGTTGTGGTGGACGAGACCTCACTGGTGTATGCGGTGATGGAGCCGGTTGACGCCAATCTTGGCGAGATGCTGAGGGAACGCCGGTTGACGGAACTGGAGACGAGGCAACTTGCGACGAGTCTGCTGGCGGCGATTGAGGCGCTGCATTCGAATGGCTTCGTCCACGAGCATGTGGCGCCGGAGAATGTGCTGGCGGTGGGTGAGGTGATCAAGCTGCGCAGCGATTGCATCCGGGAGACGCTGGAGGGGGAGGACGGTGTTGCGCTGAAGCGGAAGGATGTGCGCGACTATGCCACGGTGTTGCTGCAGGCTCTGACGCAACAGAGGACGCTGCAGGGTGCGTCGTGGGAACTGCAGCTGCCGGCGCCGTTTGAGCAGATTGTGCGCAAGGGGATGAGTGGGGAGTGGGGGCTGGCGGAGATCGGTGCTGCGTTGAAGAGGCCTTCGGTTGCGCAGGCCATCGCTCGTGCCGGGGTGACGCCAGATGCGCCGAAGGCTGAGTTGCCGGTTGCGGAGCCTGTTGCTCCGACTGGAGGCACGGCTACTGTCGCTCCGCCCTATGGGGCTGCGCCTTCGGTTGCGCGGCGGATTCGCGTACCTGTCGACGATGAGCCGCGAAGGCTTGGGCCGCGCGGGATTGCTTATGGTGTGGGGACGCTTTTGATTTTGCTGCTGGGATGGTACTTCGTGCATAGCCGGTCGGCGGGGTCTTCGGGTTCGAGCGGCGCGGTGCAGGGGGCGCCTGCTTCGGCTTCGGCTCCAGCTGCACAGGAGAGTGCGCCTGTTGCTGCGAAGGGCTCGGCTGCGACGGAGGCTGGATCGCGGCCAGCGCGGAGTCCTGGTGTCGTGGCTGGAAATACTCCTGCTCCCGCAGGACAGAATGTGGCCAGTGACAGCCGCGGTCATTGGCGGGTGATTGCCTTTACGTATAGCCGCGAGGATCAGGCGCAACAGAAAGCTGCGGAGATTGCGCAGAGTCATCCGGATTTGAGTCCGACGATCTTCCAGCCGAACGGGCGCGGGCCATTTCTAGTGACTTTGGGTGGGCCGATGACAAGGGAGGATGCGTTTGCGTTTTCGGGTAAGGCGAAACGTGAGGGTATGCCGAAGGACATTTACGCGCAGAACTATCGGAGAAGTGAGAACTAGGTGGGGATGAGAAAGCGCCCATGTCTCTAAGCTGAGACGTGGGCGCCTTTTTTTGTCAGTTTGATGCGTTTGGGTAGGAGATTATTTTTTCTCAGTCTGGGCGAGGAAGTCGATGAGGTATTGCTTCCAGACAGCGGCGTTGGTGTGGGTGCCGTGGCCGCGGGTGGCATCGGAGATGGGGATGTCGATGTATTTTGTCTTCGGCATCTTTGAGAGGATGCGGGGATTAATGATGAACTCGCCGGTTTCGGGCGGGTTGATGAAGTCGTCGGCGGAGTTAATCCAGAGAGCGGGGGCGACGATGGAAGTGAGTTTGGGCTCAGGGTTGTAATTGCGTGAGGCGTTGACATAGTAGATCAAGTCGTTCGCGTCAGCGTGTGCGATGGTGCGAGTCATGTAGTCATCGACGTACTTTTCTGCCTGTGCGCGGGTTGGGTAGTTCTTCTGCATTTGAAGGGGCGCGGAGCCCATGACGAGGAGCATCGCTTCGGCACCGCGAAGACCCAGGACGGGCTGGGAGGTGTACTCGCCGTTCTTCCATGCTGGGTCGTTCTTGATGCTCTCGATGGCGATGTAGCGAGTCATGCGATTGCGTCCGGCGAGTTCTACGGGGTAGCAGGCGAAGGGCGCGAGGGCGTCCATAAAGGTGGGATAGGTTTCACCCCAGACCCAGGACTGCATGCAGCCCATGGATGTGCCGAGGATAAGGCGGAGGTGATCGACGTGGAGGCCTTCGGTGAGCATGCTGTGCTGGGAGGCGACCATGTCGTCGTAGTCGTATTGGGGGAACTTCATGCGGAGGCCGTCGGAAGGTTTGGAGGATTGGCCGTGACCGATGTCGTCGGGGAGGATGAGGAAATACTTTGTGATGTCGAAGGGCTGGCCAGGGCCGAAGAGGACGTTGGAGAAGACAGGGTTCATCAGGGAGTGCGCGTCGCCACCGGTGCCGTGAAGGAGGAGGATGGCGTTGTCGGTGTGGCCGTCCGCGCCGCGGTGAGGCTTGCCGAGGGTGATGTAGTGGAGATGCAGTTTCTCGATGGTCTCACCGTCCTTGAAGTGGAAGTTGGCGATGTCAAAGGAGCCGTCCTGGGTGGGCCATTTGCTTGGGGTGGTTTGGGCATTGGTGACGAGGGTCGCGGTCGCAAGGAGCGCAAGGAGGGTGAGGCGGGTGATCATGATGAAGGGGTCTCCATGGAGGCGGTTGGTTGAGGTAGTGATTGTGAGACGAACGCCTGATGCGTAGAGTTTCTAGTCTTTCATGTTCTGTTGCGCCCGGATGAAGGCGTAGTTGTCGACATGGACCCAGCCACGGAAGGGGAGATTGACGTCGGCGATGGCGAGGAGCACGAGCGTGATGAGGAGCGTGAAGGAAAAGACCTGGAGGGCGTGAAGACGAGGATTTGCCGAGCCGAACATGGAGGCGGAGGTGATGGTGAGAAAGGCCCCGATGAGCAGGACGGCCCAGAAGATGGTGGGGAGCCGGTACCTGCTTTGAAGCAGGCGGGTGCGGCGGTGTTCGGTGAGGGAACTGAGTTCGGTGATGGCGTGATCTTCGGCGACGATCTCGGATGGGGTTGCGAGTTTGACTGACATCAACGTCCTCCACATAGCCTGATTGATCTCATGGCTTTCTTCCGGTGTCTGGCCGCGGGCCATCTCGGGCCAGTCCTGGTTGAGGACAGCGTCGGCGTAGGCATGGGCCTGGAGTTGCAACTGCACGCGTTGCTGTTCGGGGAGGCCTTCGGCAAGCCGGTAGACGTTTCTGAGAGCGCTTGCCTCGAGGTCAACGTTGAGATTCGCGGCGCCGAAGTCTGTCCAGACTGTGTAGAGCATGAAGCCGAGAATGACAGCATAGGTGGTGCCGACGATGTTGAGTTGCCATCCGATCAGGTCGTTGTGCGCCTGACGCTTTTCGCGGGGCCAGACGCGATTCAGGGCGGCCATGAAGAACATTGAGGCGGCGATCGTGAGGGCGAGAGTGATGATGTTGAGCGTAGGACCCAGCATGGAAGTGATGTTCTCCGGACGATTTCCAAGCTTATCGAATTTCGGCTGTTACGGTCCCGCAAAAATCACCACAGTTCCGAAGAGAGGCCGACCAGTCCAGTCAGTGGGTTGCCTGGTGGATCGATGTTCTCGGTTAAAAAAAACGAAGATGACAGGATGGCGATAAATCGGCATCAAACATGGAACCTGGAAGTTGGCGAGAAGGGGTTTGGTGAATCCGATGAGCGATCTTTATACGTTGCAGGATCCGACGAAGCAGTATCCACAGCCGAAATTCAAGAGGCAGACGCAGAGAGTGCCTGGGCTCGACAAGAAGATGGTGCCGAAGGCTGACCATGGCGAGATCAGTTATCGCGGCAGCGGGCGGTTGCCGAACCGTAAGGCGCTGGTGACGGGCGGCGACTCGGGGATTGGACGGGCGGCGGCGATTGCCTTCGCACGTGAGGGGGCGGATGTGGCGATCAACTATCTGCCGAGCGAGGAGGTGGATGCGAAGGAGGTAATCGCGCTGATTGAGCAGGAGGGACGGAAGGCGATTGCTCTGCCGGGGGATTTGAAAGACGAGAAATTTTGTATGAAGCTGGTGAAGGAGGCGCATAAGAAGCTCGGCGGGCTGGATATTCTCGCGTGCGTCGCGGGTAAGCAGCATTCGGTGGGCAAGATTGTGGATCTGCCGACGAAGCAGTTTGAAGATACGTATCGCGTGAATGTATTTGCGCTGTTCTGGATGTGCAAGGCGGCGCTGCCGTTGATGCCTCCAGGCGGGACGATTATTACGACGGCGTCGATTCAGGCGACTCATCCGAGTGCGCACTTGCTGGACTATGCACCGACGAAGGCGGCGATTCTCGGGTTTACGCGGGCGTTGGCGCGGCAGGTGGCGGAGGATGGGATTCGAGTGAACTGTGTAGCTCCCGGGCCGGTGTGGACGCCATTGCAACCGGGCGGAGGGCAGCCGCCGAAGAAGATTCCAGACTTTGGAGCGCAGACACCGATGAAGCGTCCGGGGCAGCCGGTGGAGATGGCCCCTTTGTATGTGCTGCTGGCGTCGCAGGAGTCGGGCTATGTGACGGGAGAGGTATATGGGGCTACCGGAGGATTGGAGGTTGGATAGTCTTTCGGAAAAGTCTGCGCCGCATGACTCAGCAGATTCCTTCGCCGCCTACGGAATGACAAGAAGAAGCAACAAGAGATAAACGAAAAGCGCCGCCTTCGGTTGAAGACGGCGCTTTCATTTTGGCGACGTGGGTTTTATTCGGTGGCGTCTCGGTCGGTTTTCTCTGCGGGGGCCTTCTCTGGTGTGGTGAGAGGTTTGGTGATGTCGTCGAGGTAGTCGGGGGTGCCGTCTACGCGCACGAGCGAGGGGAAGCGTTCGCCGTCGTGGTAGTCGAGGTCGGCGGTGGTGACAAAGGTGTCGCCCTGGAGGATGAGGTGGATGGGTTCGGTCTTGCCCTTGGCTTCCTTGATGGCTGTGCGCAGAGCTTCGCCGGAGAAGATGTTGCCGTTGACGGAGATGATCTTCTGTCCGGGAAAGAGTTTTGCCTTGTCGGCGGGGCCGTCCCAGCGTACGTCGGTGATGTTGCCGTCGCCCGAGAGGCGGATACCGATGGAGTACCAGACGTTTGTTCCGCCGCCACGGCGGCCGGAGGCTGAGGAGATCGTTCTCTCGGATTTGGTGGGCTTGTCGGTGTAGATGAGTTTGTAGCCGCCCTGCTCGATGCCGGCGAGATCGGCGTGGGGGTTTATGGCGTCGATGCGGTCTTGCATGAACTTTGCCCAGTCGTGCTTGACGACCTGGTTGAGGTCGGCGATGAGCTCGTCGCGGTTGTAAGTGACGATGAGCGGACCGGTGTTGCCGCCTTTGGCGAGGAAGATGTGGAGGAAATCGGTGAGGGACTTTTTGTTGTCCGTGAGTTTGCGAATGGTGGTGTCGGCGTCGAGCCAGAAGAGCTCGCCCTCCTGGTAGTAGTCCTGTCCGCGGCGCCAGTTGGACCAGGCAGGATTGCCGCCGCGGAGGATGCTGGCGGCGATGGCAGTGTCTTCGGTCGAGCGCCACTCGCGGCCGGGTTTGTAATCCAGATTTGCGGCGGAGGCGGCTAGGAGGTCGCGATATTGCTCTTGTGATTTGAGACCGGAGCGGGCGGCGAGGACATTGCCGAGGTATTGGGTCATTCCTTCGTAGACCCAGAGCAGAGAGCCCTCCTGCATTTTGGAGAAGTCAGTCTGGTAGAGATTGAAGGGGCGACGGTATTTGCCGTTCCAGGAGTGGGTGAACTCATGAGAGAGGAGGTCGGACTCGCCGAGTTGATGGGCGGCATCGGAGAAGCCCTTTTCGCCAACGCCGTTGTCGGAGGACTGGCCGTGCTCCAGGCCTTCGCCACCGGCTACGTCGGAGAGTGTGAGGAGGAAGTGGTAGACATCGTAGTGGCGCGAGTTGTAGGCGGCTCCGGTTTCGCGGACGAGATTGCTGAGTTCGGTGAGGAGCGCGGGGCGTAGCTGGGAGTCTTCGGGCGCGTCGGCGACTACGTCGATGTAGTGCTTGGGGGTAACCTCGGGGGCGAGGGCGAACTCGTGGAAGTATTCGCCGGTGATGACGGGGGAGTCCTCGAGTTGCTCGACGTTGGTGGCGGCGAAGTGGGTGAGGCCGCCCTTGGGGTGTTGCGGGTCGTAGCCGTCAGTTGGAGTGAGGGCGGTGCCGATGCCCCATCCGGTTGGGACCTTGACGGAAGGTTGGATGGGAATGTCTTTTACCGGTGTGTTGGCAGGGTAGAGAAGAAGTTTTTCCCACTCGAGGACGGCGAGCTTCTGGCTGAGGCGCGCGGTGACGATGCAGTCAATGTGAGCGTGAAGAGTGGTGACGCCGGCTGGGACGGTGACGTGGAACTGATAGAGGTCTTCGTCATCGCGACGCCACGGGAGAACCTTACCGTTGGCCGTGAAGACAACGCCGGTGATCTGATCGACGGGGCCGGTGGGGCGATGGTTGCCGGGAATCCATTTGGGTGAAGTGAGAGATACGGGACCGGGTTGGACGGGGATGTCGACCTCGGCGTGGTAGAGCTTACGCGGCGCTTCGGAGAGGTCAGCGGTGATCTGGATGGGCGTCTTTTGGGCTTCGAGGAGGGTTGGTGCGCAGAGCAGGAGAGCCAAGGGCAGGAGGGTGTGGCGGACGATCATGAGCAGAGGGTTTCCTATCGAAGTGAGGGTGGGACTTTTGGATATTAGTAGGTAGACGAAGACGCCGAGTCTGGGGACGCAGGCTGATTTCGCGGCGAATGCGTCCCCTTCGCTTGGGGGTGATCAGGATTTGAGGGCTGTTTCGATGGCGGCGATGACGGTGGGGTCGTCGGGGAGAACTTCGGGGGAGAAGCGGGCGGCTACTTTGCCATTGCGGTCGATGAGGAATTTCTCGAAGTTCCAGAGGATGCCGGGCTCGGGGTTGGTTGCGGCGCCGTTGTGCTTGCTTTTGAGAAAGCCATTGAGGTTTTCACGGAAGTTGTCGCGGGTCGGGCCGATGGCTTTTGGTTGGGCGGCGATGAGGGATTTGTAGAGGGGGTGGGTGTCGGGGCCGGTGACGGGGATCTTCGAGAACATGGGAAAATCGACGCCGAAGGTGGAGCGGCAGAAGGTCTGGATGTCTTCGTTGGAGCCGGGCTCCTGTGCGCCGAAGTCGTTGGCCGGGAAGCCGCAGACGATGAAACCGGAGTCTTTGAAGCGGGAGTAGACCTTTTCAAGGGCGTCGTACTGAGGAGTGAGCCCGCACTGGGAGGCAACGTTGACGAGGAGGAGGACTTTGCCGCGGTAATCGGCGAGGGATGCGCCCTCGCCGGTGATTTTGTTGACTGGAATGTCGTAGAGGGAGGTCGGCATGAATGGCTCCTGAAGATGTGTTTTCAATTAATTATAGGCGTGCTGCTGGCGTGAGAGCTTGCGAAGGAAAGTTCCTTCAGATGGGTGATTCGCGGGAATGTTCATGACTTTTTTTACGAAGCGGCGCAAATTTATTGCAAAGCGCACGGCCGGTTGAGTTGACAGAGGCGGTACGATCTAAATCGTATGTCTTTAACAGATTCAATTATTGGAAAGCCTTTAGCAACAAGTGAGGAGCGTGCCGAGCACATCGGCGTAGCGGCCGGAATCCCGATTTTTGGGTTGGATGGACTAACAAGTGCGGCGTACGGGCCCGAGGCGGCGATGACGCTGCTGATTCCGCTAGGGGTCGCCGGAGTGGAATACGGCTGGCGGATTATTGCGGCGATCTTAGTGTTGCTGACGATCGTGTACTTCAGTTACCGGCAGACGATTGCGGCCTATCCGCATGGCGGCGGAAGCTATACCGTCGCGACGGAGAACCTGGGTGAGAAGCCGGGGCTGCTGGCGGCGGCGGCGCTGATGATCGACTACATTCTGACGGCGGCGGTGGGAATCTCGGCGGGCGTTACGGCGCTGACCTCGTCGGTGCAGGGCACGCGGTTTGCAGCGCTGCAACACCATACATTGCTGATCTGTCTGGTGATTCTTGCGCTTCTCGCAATTGTGAATTTGCGGGGCGTGAAGGACACGGGTACGGCGTTTATTTTGCCGACGTTTCTGTTTGTCGGGACGCTGTTGACGTTGATCGCGGTGGGCATGTGGAAGACGGTGCATGCGGGTGGGTATCCGATGCCGGTGGCTCCGGTTCCTCCGCCGCTGCCGGCGACCGTGGGAGCGCTGGGCACGTGGATGCTGATGAAGGCATTTGCGAGCGGTTGCGCGGCGATGACCGGCGTCGAGGCGGTGTCAAATGGGGTAATGGCGTTCGGCGAGCCGAGGGTGAAGCGGGCACAGCGGACGCTGACGATCATCATCGGGATACTGATGGTGTTGCTGTTCGGGATCGCGTATCTGGCGAAGGCGTACCGGGTGATGCCGATGGAGCCTGAAGCCCTACACTTTCAAAGTCTGCTCAGCTTGCTGGTGACGGTGGTGTTCGGGCGTGGCTGGTTTTATTTCCTGACGATGGGCAGCGTGCTGTTGGCGCTGGCGTTGAGCGCGAACACGGCGTTTGCTGACTTTCCGCGACTGACGCGGGCGATCGCTCTGCATGACTATCTGCCGCATGTGTTCATGCTGCGCGGGCGGCGGCTGCTCTATTCGCATGGAATCTATGCGTTGACGGGATTTACGGCGGTGATCCTGATCCTGTTCGGCGGCGTCACGGACAAGTTGATTCCGCTGTATGCGATTGGGGCGTTTCTCGCGTTTACGCTGTCGCAGGCCGGGATGGTGGTGCACTGGTTGAAGATGGAGAGGCATCCGGGGCGGCTGTGGCACGCGTTCGTGAACGGCGTGGGCGCTGTTGCGACGGGGCTGACGACGATTGTGGTGCTGATCGCGAAGTTCACGGCCGGAGCGTGGGTGACGGCGCTGCTGGTGCCTGCGCTGATCGCAGTCATGTGGGTAGTGAAACGGCACTACACGCGCGTGAAACGGGAGATGGCGGACATGACGCCGTTGAACCTGGTGAACCTGCAGGAGCCTATCGTGGTGATTCCGATGGCGCGGTGGGACCGGATCACGGAGAAGGCGATGCGGTTCGGGCTGTTGATGTCGCAGGAGATCAAGGTGGTGCATGTTCATTCGGCCGATGAGGAGGGCCACTTGGATGAGATATGGGACGATTTTGTCAAAGGTCCGATCAAGGAACAGGGGCTACAGCAGCCTGAACTGGTGATTATCCCTTCGAATTACCGGTTCGTCATCAATCCGCTGATGGACTACATCCTTGATTTGGAGAAGCAGAATCCGGGGCGGAAGGTGGCGGTGTTGCTGCCGGAGCTGGTGGTGCGGCACTGGTGGGAGAATGCGCTGCATAATCAGCGGGTTCAGTTGTTGAAGTTGCTGCTGCTGTTGAAGGGAAATCAGAGGATAGTGGTGGTAAATATTCCCTGGTATTTGTGAGCGTGGTGGAGAGCGCGTCAATACAGGGGGGTCGCGGGATTTCGTGCGTTTTTCGCATGGTTTTTTTGTGGTGAAGTTGTGGTGGGATGCTGGTGGATTTGTGGTGTTTTGACGGTCGATTTTGGGCGCCGAAAATTTGCCACTTTTTGAATATTTATTTTTTGTGACTTCGGATTTTAGACCACCAGCGGCTCTCGGAGCCGGTAGACGGCAGAGAGTTAACGGAGGTGGGCCACTGTGAGGTGGGTTACCGGCGGGATTACAGTGGTTTCCACTCTAGCTTAGGACTTGTCATTGCTGCGGAGGCGGTTTCTTCGGCAGTCAAAGTCGCCACGCTATGGAGAGTGTCTGCGGCATAGAGTTCGAAGGGGTTGACCCGAACGACAATCATGCTTTCCGCGTGCGGGCCGAGGATTGCATCAACAGTAATCGCATCTTTCATGGGGTTCCAGTTTTGAATTGAGAGCAGTCGATCCAGTTCATGCAATTTGGCAGATTCGAGCAAGTCCTGAATATGAGGATTTTCACAAGCAACCGCCAACTCTGCGTAGCGATGACCGCTCAGTGAGTTATTGCAAACGGCACAAATTGGTACAAGCCTTCTCAATGCATCGGCATCAGCGCGATCAGCCTTGCTAGGCATTTGATAGCGCCGGTTTATTGTAGGCGGGGGAGAGTTCGCGTAGGCGGGCTACGGCGGCGGGGATGATTTTGAGGGCTTCGTCGATCTCTTCGGCAGTGGTGAGGCGGGAGAGGGAGAAGCGGACGCTGGCTCGGGCGCGGGCAGGGGGAAGGCCCATTGCAGTGAGGACGTGGGACGGTTCGGCTGCGCCGGATTGGCAGGCGGAGCCTCCGCTGACGGAGATGCCCTTCAGGTCGAGGGCGATGACGAGAGCTTCGGCTTCGAGGTGATTGAAGTAGAGGTTGCTCGTGTTGGAGACGCGGAGTGCGCCTCCGCCGTTGACTCCGGTCTCGTCGATTTGTGCGAGGATGCCTTGTTCGAAGCGGTCGCGGAGGGCGGTGAGTTGGGACGGAGTTGAGGTAGTGGGAAATTCCTGCATCCCACCCTTCGCAGAAGACGCGAAGGATGGGGCACCCGGATTTGTGGTCTTCGGAACTTGGGTTGGAATATCCGGAGTGTGTGCGCTCTCCTGAGTGAGCCAGGCGGCGGCGAGTTCAGTGGCTTTGCCGAGGCCGACGATGCAGGCTACGTTTTCGGTGCCGGCGCGGCGCTGGCGCTCGTGTGTGCCGCCGTGGAGCATGGGGGCGAGGCGAACGTTGCGGCGGACGAAGAGGACTCCGATGCCTTTGGGCGCGTAGATCTTGTGGCCGGAGAGGGTGAGGAGATCGACGTTCTTGAGAGGGCCTTCGGCGCTCAGGTCAAGCGGTAGCTTGGAGGCTGCCTGGACGGCGTCGGTGTGGAAGAGAGCGCCGGCTTCGTGTGCGATGGCGGCTAGTTCCTGGATGGGTTGGATGACGCCGGTCTCGTTGTTGGCGTACATGATGCTGACGAGTTTTGTGTTGGGGCGCAGGGCAGCCTTGAGGGCGGCGGGCTCGATGATGCCCTCAGAGGTGCAGGGGAGGAAGGTGACTTCGACGTTGCGCTTGGCGAGCGATTCTGCGGCGTTGAGGACGGCGTGGTGCTCGATCGTTGTGGTGATGAGGTGGGCGGGCTCGGTGGTGGATTCGGGGGAGAGGACGCCGAAGAGGGCGAGGTTGTCGCTCTCGGTGCCGCCGGAGGTGAAGACGATCTCGGAGTTGAGGCAGTGGAGGAAGCGGGCGACGGAGGTGCGGGCCTGCTCGACGGCGCCGCGGGCGTGCTGGCCTTGCTGGTGGATGGAACTGGCGTTGCCGAAGTGCTCCATCCAGAAGGGACGCATGGCTTCGAAGACTTCGGGGAGGAGGGGGGTGGTCGCGTTTGCGTCCATGTAGATTCGGCGCATGGTTTTATTTTACCGCGTGGGCGGAATGGCGATGCCGCGAGACGGGATTACATACCCCATGGGTTAAAGCCCCCTTTATTTTTGCGCTGGAGAGAGGGCCAAGCCTGAAGGCTTGGCTTACCTAGAAGCGACGGCAAAAGCAGATTTCTCCGCCTTCCGCGAAGGATGACAAACAAAAGAGCGAAACCAAAGGCAACAGCAAAGGCGTAAGCCGCGGATTTTATTTCAAGACGGTGGGGGTTGAGGGGCCGTAGAGTAGACCGTTGAAGAGGAATTTGAAGGTGGCGTGGGGTTGGCCGCGAAAGGTGATTTCGGGGCCGTAGAGTAGGACTTTGCCTTTGCCCATTTTTGCCTGGGCCACGGCGATGGAGTTGTTGAGGTAGGTCTGGCCCCAGGCCCAGCCGCTGTCGAGCAGGTTGCCTTCGGCGTACCACGCGATGGTTTGGACGCCACGCAGGTTGGCGTCGGGTGTGGCGTGGAAGGCTGGGCTGTGGTCGAAGAAGACGTCGACTTTGACGGGCATGCCGTAGGCTACGGGGTTTGTAGTATCAACCTGCGTCCGCATGAGGGAGCCGGGGATGTAGAAGCGTTCGGGGGAGACGGGCTGGTCTTTGCCTTTGACGATTTCGGTGAGGGCATTCTCGAGCGGTAGATCGAAGTAGCGGGAGATGCCGGTGGAGCTTCCAATGGCGAGGAGAGTGCCGCCGTCTGCGACGAATTTTTGTAGTTGCGGAATGGTTTTGTCTGGGGTGATGGTGCCTAGCCAGGGGCGGAACTCGGCGGGGATCTGTTCGGGTTTTGGCTGGCGGCCGAAGCGTCCTTCCTGCTGGCCTTCGCGTGGTGCGGAGATGGCTCCGTCGCTGAGGATGATGTCGTCGAATTTTTGATGGAGGTTGCCGGCGTCAAGGGTTTGCGGATAGACGACGGTGAAGGGGAATTCGAATTGCTCGAGGAGCCAGCGGATCCAGCCGGAGGGCATGAGGCCGCCGTACTGATCGTAGAGGGCGATTTTTTCTGCGTGGAGTTGCAGGGCTTCGCCGGTGGGTTTCTTCGCTATGGCGAAGGCATTTATGCCTAGTTGTTGGGTGGCGGTGTCGAGGAGCTTTTGCGTTTCGGCGGAGTAGGGAAGCCAGAGAGTGCCGGGTTCGAGCTCTTTGTTATCGACGGAGGTCTTTGTGGTGAGCCAGTAGACGGGCTGGTTGGCTTTGAGGAGACGGTTGGTGAGGGTGTAGGCATCGTTGTAGTCGTGGCTGACGAGATAGCCTGCGGGTCTTGAGGGGCCGGCGATGGTGCCGGGCACGGGAGTCGCGAGGGTGGTGGTGATCTTTGCGAAGGGGCCGGTGAAGGGTTCGAGTTCGCGGTCGAAGTGGACGCCCATCTGGAAGGCGAGAGTCCAGCCGGTGGCGTCGTAGGGACGATTGGGCGGGCCGCCGGGGTAGGCGAAGTCGTTGGGGTGGTCCTGCGGTTCGAACATATCGAGGATGTGGGGACGATAGGCTTGCGCGCAGAGGATGATGTAGGAGTTTTTGGGATAGTGCTTGCCTGCGACTTCGAAGTCGGCGGTGGCTTGCTGGATTTCTACGCCGCTCTTCATGAGGGCGTTGATGAATTTGGTTGCGGTGGGGAAGTCGGGCTGGTCGGCAGAGAGGATATAGCCGCGCGGGTCGCGCATGGCTGGATCGTGGAGAACTTTTTTGTAGAGGTTGGCTGGCGCGGTGCGTGCGTTGTCGAAGGATGGGCCTGCGGGGCGTTCGTCGGATTTGGTCTTTGCGGCTTCGGCTTCGAGGGCATCGATGCGCTTGGGGGTTACGGTCCACGAATCCTGGTTGCCGCGTTCGATGGAGTTCTTTGCCATGCGATAGGTGTCGTAGAGGAGATGTTCGCGTTCGCGTGAGGCGTAGTCGAGGATGGCGCGGTTGTTGGTCTGTTCGTATTCGATGGACTGACGGTTGTGCCAGAGCTGCGGAGCCACGGGATACGGAAGATCGTTGGAGGGGAGTTGGCGGGCGGGGACGAGCGGAAGCTGCATGGGCGTGGGGCTGCCGATGATCTCGGTGAGGATGCCGGTCATGTTGTGGAAGTAGGTGACGGTGCGGAGGCCGCCGTTGTACCAGGTGGAGTAGTTGGCGGTGGAGCGCATGCCGGAGCCGGGCTTGTTCTCTTCGACGAGGCGCTCGTGCATGGCGGTGCCGACGGCTTCGATCTTGAGGGGGATGAGGGGGTCGTAGTGGTAGTTGAAGGGGTCGCGGAAGGGCGGCATGAAGATTACTGTGCCGAGGGGGCCGGTCTGGTGGTGGTTGTACATGATCTGCGGATACCAGTCGCGGAAGAGGATGCGGGAGATGTTGGTGGTCTCGGGCATGTTGTTCATGTAGAAGTCGCGGTTGTCGTCGTGGCCGATGTAGTGATGCCAGAGACGAGGCGTGCCGCCGGCGGGGCCTTCGGTGACGCGCTTTTCGGGGACGGGCTCGCGCATGTACCAGTTGGAGACGAGGTCCATGCCGTCGGGGTTGTCGAGGACGCAGAGGACGATGTCGTCGTGGAGGAAGCGGAGGGTTTCTGGGTCGGTTAGGGCGTTGAGCTGGTAGACGGTCTCGACGAGTTGCTGGGCTCCCACGGTCTCGCTGGCGTGGAGGCCGCCGTCGATCCAGACGATGGTGCGGCCTTCTTCGGCGAGGGCGTGGGCTTCGGCGTCGGTGAGGTTTTCTGCGCGGGCTAGTTTGGCGGAGATTTCTTTGTAGTGGTCGAGCTTCGCGAGGTTCTCGGGCGAGGAGATGATGGCCATGTACTGGCGGCGGTTTTCTGCGGTGGGACCGATGTCGACGAGCTTCATGCGGTCGGATTCTTTGGCGAGGGTTTGCCAGTAGGTGGTGAGCTGGGCGTAGTTGGCTAGGTAGTAGTCGTCTCCGATGTTGAAGCCGAGGGCTTGCTTGGGGGTGGTGATTTTGCGTGGGGCGTCGATGGTTTGGCTGAGGCCTGGAAGGACTGCGAACAGTGTCAGGACGAAGACGGACAGGGGCAGGGTACGCAGCTTCATAGGGGCCGGAGAACTCCTTGGGGTGATTTGCCTGTTATATCAGGAGACGTGTGAGGGACTTAAAGAGTTTGCGTTGGCTTAACCGATGATTTTTGTGACGAATGAACAGTGGGCTCATGCCGGTGGAAGAATGAATCTGGTAGGCTTGTCGCGGCTCGGCGTCTTTTCTGTCGCAGCGATTCCGAAGGATTGATTGGAGAACGATGATGATGAAGCGAGTGGTTGTGGTGTTGGCGCTGGCGGCTTGTTGTGTGACGGGAGCGAAGGCACAGATGGGCCAGACACCTCCGAAGGTACCGGCAGGGACGATCATTGAGCCCGGGAAGTCGCTGGATGCGCTGCTGAATATCTACGAAGGGGAGATTGTACGAGCGCGGCGAAGGCGATGCCGGCGGACAAGTACAGTTTTGCGCCGAGCCAGGCGATCTTTGCGCCTTCGCAGAAGGTGGATTTCCAGTCACCAAAGAGCGTGAACACGTTTGGGGCAGACGGTGGCGCACGTCGCGCAGGCGAACTACTACTTCTTCAGCTCGTTGGGCGGAGCGAAGCCGGATGTGGATATGAAGGCGATGGGAAGTTTGACGTCGAAAGACGACACGGTGAAGGCGCTGGAGGGTTCGTTTGCGTATGCTCACAAGCAGCTGGCTACGTTGACGGCGGCGAATGCGTTTGCGTCAGTCAAGGACGACCAGACGAAGACGAGCATGGCGGCGTTCGGTATCGCGCACATGTGCGACCACTACGGGCAACTGGTGGAGTATCTGCGGATGAATGGGATTGTTCCTCCGGCCAGCCAAAAATAGATTTGGGATACTTAGCTTCGAAGAGAGCAGTCCTTTGCGGACTGCTCTCTTATGCCGGTGCGGACCATTGCAATGCGGCGGATCAGCGGAAGAGATCGTTGACTGCGGTGTCTTCTTCGGTGGGCGGGGTGGGACGCAGAACGTAGGTGACGCCGATGGCGGCGGTGTCGGAGCGCAGACGGAGGCTGCGGCTGTAGTAGCCGGAGAAGGTGATGTGGCCGTTGATGGGAATGTCGAGTGCGTTGATGAAGCCGTTGTCCTCGATGACGTTGTGGCCGGTGACGACGGTAGCCTTGCCGTTGCGGGAGGGGCCGTAGATTTTCTGGTCGCCGATGGGGAGCTGTTCGTAGGCGTCGGTTTCGAAGGAGATGCTGCGGATGAGTTCAACGCTAAGGCCGATCTGGAAGTGGGCGAGGGGGCCGAGCGAAGTGTAGTTCTTGTTGACGATCCGGTTGACGAGATAGGTCGAGTCGCCTACACCCAGCTCCACGTTTGGGGTGATGCGGCGGTAGGTGCGCTCGAAGCGGTTGCTGATGTCGAAGGTGACGCGGCCGGTGCTGAGACCGTAGGCCTCGTCGCCTGTTGGCGCGGTGACCAGACCATTGAGCTGGTACTGGAAGAGACGTGGGATGAACTGCGCGTGGAGACCGAAGACGAGGTCGCCCGGTTCGCCGCGGCGGGCGACGAGCTTTGCATCGGGACTGGGGCGGGTGGAGCGGCTGTCAGCGAGCCGGAACATGTAGATGGGGATGGTGGCGTCGATGGAGAAGACGTCGTTGAAGCTGTAGCCGATGGCGGGGGTGAAGATGGTTTCCCAGCCGGTGGTGGACTCGTGGACGCCGGAGATGGTGACGCCGGCGTTCCAGCCGTGCAGTGCAGGAGAGAGGCCGGGAATTTCAGGAATGTCCTGAGCATCTCCGGGCAAAGGCTGGGCGGAGGCTTGGGGTTCGAGGGGTGTTTCGCGGGGGAGTTGAGCGCTGGCTGGGAGTGCGAATAGCAGGAGGAGGCAGAGGGTGGTGGGGATGTGACGTTTCAGCGGCAAGCATGACCCCTGGCGTTAGCTCTGCGGAGAGCATGACAGCTTTGGGGATGTTCGCCAACTTCTTTTCGGGTGGGCTTTTCTGTTCTGTGGTCCGTTGAACCAAGCGATGTTCGTGGGAGGAGCAGGACTAGCGTTCTCCGATGGGGACGTACGGCGCGGGGTAGGTGGGGCCGGTGTAGTCGGCGCGCGGACGGATGAGGCGATTGTCATCGTGCTGCTCGATGACGTGCGCCGCCCAGCCAGCGATGCGGCTGACGGCGAAGATGGGAGTGAAGAGATCGATGTCGATGCCGAGGGTGGTGTAAGTGGAGGCGGAGTAGAAGTCGACGTTGGCGTTGAGCTTCTTGGCCTGTTTGACGAAGAGCTCGATCTTGCGGGACATATCGAACCACTTGGTGTTTCCGGCGGCTTTGCCGAGCTCTTCGGACATGCGGCGGAGATGGGTCGCGCGGGGGTCTTCGGTGTGGTAGACGCGATGGCCGAAGCCGGAGATTTTTTTCTTTTCGTCGAACATCTGTTTTACGTGTTCGACTGGGTCGGCGCCGGCTTTGTCGATGGCGTAGAGGAGGCGCATGGTGGCCTCGTTGGCTCCGCCGTGGAGGGGCCTTTGAGAGCGCCGATGGCTCCGGTGATGGCGGAGTGGATGTCGGCGAGGGTGGCGGCGATGACGCGCGCGGCGAAGGTGCTGGCGTTGAGCTCGTGGTCGGCGTGAAGGATGAGCGCGATGTCGAAGGCGCGGGTGGCGGTGTCGGAGGGCTTCTCGCCATTGAGCATCCAGAGGAAGTTTGCGGCGTGGGAGAGAGTGAGGTCGGCCTCGACGACGGGTTTGCCTTTGCGGATGCGATCGAAGATGGCCACGATCATGGCGATCTGCGCGGTGAGGCGGTAGGACTTGCGGACGTTCGCGTTGTGCGAGCTATCGGCCTCGTCGGCGTCGTAGATGCTGAGGAGGGAGACGGCGGTACGGAGGACTTCCATTGGCGTCGCATCCGTGGGGACGCTGCGGAGGAGGTCGATGATCTTTGGGTCGAGCTTGCGTGCCTGCGGAGAGATGTGCGGTGAACTCGGTTAATTCGGTGGCGTTGGGGAGCTTGCCGAACCAGAGGAGGTACGTCGTTTCCTCGAAGGTGGAGCGCTGCGCGAGCTCATGGATGTCGATGCCGCGATAGGAGAGGACGCCGGCCTCTCCGTCGATCCAACAGATAGCGGAGCTGGTGGCGACGACGCCTTCCAGGCCTTTCGGTGCGACAGCGGTAGGCATAGGGTGCTTCTCCAGGCAGAAACTTAGTACATCTGGTTATAGCGCAGCGGAGAAACGGTTGTCACGGCGGGATGAGCGAATATCGGTATCTCTGTGCGACTAAGGTGTTATGTGCCTTCGGGCATTTCGCGAGTCGGATAGAAGGGTGTGAGGTCGATGGAAGAGGATTGGTCTGAAAGAAGTTGCGCCATGACCCGCGCGGTGGCGGGTGCGAGGAGAATGCCATCGCGGAAATGACCGGTAGCCATGAAGTGGTTGGGTTGGGTGGACAGCGCGCCGAGGAGGGGAAGGCCGTCGGGAGTTGCGGGCCGGAGTCCTGCCCAGGCTTCGAGTTGAGGAGTGCCGGCGAGCGGTGGAAGCAAGGCCGTGGCGAGGGAGCGCAGGTGCGCGATGTCGGAGGGGTGAACGGTTTTGTCGAAGCCGGCGTCTTCTATCGTTGCTCCGATGATGGCGCGTCCGGCGCTGGGACCGGAGGTGCGAGGGACTATATAGATGTCGGGAGTGCGGACGACCAGTTGCAGTGGAAGTGAGGGTGGCAGGGAGACGGCGAGCATCTGTCCTTTTTTTGGCTGGACCCGGAGGTTGGGTAGGCGGGAGGTGGTGGAGGCCCAGGCGCCGGTGCAGTCTACAAACTGCTTTGCGTGGAGGGTACCGGTGGGGGTTTGGATCTCGACGGTGTTGTCGATGGAGCGAGTGGAGAGGACGGGCGTGTTGGGGCGGAGGTCGATAGTGCAGGCGTGTACGGCGCCAAGAAGTGCGGTGGCGAGTTGGCGCGGGTCGAGGCTGTGCTCGTCGAGGATGATGAAACGGTGGTGGCCGGGGTTGAGTGCGGGAAGGAGGCGGGCGAGCTCTGCGGCAGTGAGTTCGCTGGTTGTGTTAGTGAAACCGGACGGGAGGGCTTGTAGGGTGATATGGGTTTGAAAGGGAACGCGAATGCCGGAGAGGTCACAAAGGCGGTCGAGGAAGGCGGGATAGATGGAGAGGCTTAGATCTGCGAGAGGTTGGAGCTGAGGAGGGTTGTGGGGATCATGGGCGGCGAGCATTCCAGCGGCGGCGGTGGAGGCTTCGGAGAGGGGAGACGACTGGTCGAGTACAGTGACAGGGATGCCGCGGTGGTGGAGTTCGAGGGCGAGGGAGAGGCCGATGACGCCGGCCCCGGCGATGCAGATATGGGGGTGTTGCATGGATTAAGTTTAGTTCGGTTGCGGAGAGGTTATAGTTTTGGTGTAGGGGTCTGCAGACGGATGGGCGATCCGCGATCGGCCGGACGACGGTACGGGAACGATAGCAGGCTGTGAACAGTAGCAGGGGCTGTGAACCGAACGGGAACGAGGAGAATGGAATGAGCGACGAAGGGTACGTAGAACAAAGGTCAATCGGTGGAGCATTGCTTGCCGTGGTGGCGGTTGCGTTACTGGCCGCGCTAGGCGGACTTGTGTGGTCTTACGGTTTGCAGAATCATCTTTCTGCCGCGGAGAAGAAGATTGTCGAGGCAGACCAGAAGAATGCGGAGCTGACACAGCAACTGGAGGCGACCAATGCGCGGCTGCGGGCGACCAGCGAGACACTGGGTCAGAGTGTGGGCATGACTCAGAAGCAGCTTGAGCTGAAGGCGCAGAGCATCATTGCGGCGCAGAGGGCGGCGACCTCGAAGCTGGAGGAGCAGCAGGCGGCGACGAACAAGCAGATTGGCGCGGTTTCGACCGATGTGGCTAGTGTGAAGACCGATGTGGGCGGCGTGAAGACGGATGTTGCGTCGACCAAGTCCGATCTGGAGGCGACCAAGACGCAGCTGACGCGCGTGATGGGCGATGCGGGCGTGATGAGCGGGCTGATCGCCACCAATCACGACGAGCTCGAGATCTTGAAGCATAAGGGCGACCGTAACTATCTTGAGTTCACCCTGCAGAAGGGCGCCAAACCGACGCTGCTGTCGACGATCAAGCTGCAGCTGAAGAAGGCGGATGAGAAACATTCGAAGTACACGCTGGTGGTGAGTTCGGACGATCGCAACATCGAAAAGAAGGACAAGGGGCTCGATGAGCCGGTTCAGTTTTACAACGGCAAGGACCCGGTGCTGTATGAGCTGGTGGTGAATGTGATCGAAAAGAACAAAGTGTCGGGATATCTGTCGACGCCGAAGAGTGCAACGAAGGCCGCCGGCGGCCAGTAACGACGGGCGCTTTTGACGTGCAGACGCAGAAAGGGGGACGCTCATCGCGTCCCCCTTTCTGGTTGCCTTCGTTGAACTACTTCTTTTTTGCTGCCTTCTTCGCTGGTTTCTTGGCTGCTTTTTTTGCTGCTTTCTTAGTTGCCATTTTGCCTATTCTCCCTATTGATTAGACATCGTCTTTACAACACGCTGCAATGCAGCTAACGAAGGTATAGATTTACGTAAATTCACTGTCAAGAAAAAAATGAACAAAACCTAAATTCTTTTTTGCGCCGGAAAGTGAGAACGGACCGGGTATTGACATTTCTTCGTCGCGATTTGGAGTCGCGCGAGGTGATTGCAGAGAGAAAAAAGAGAGAGTGCAAGTCTTCGTTCGGATGTTGGAAGCGGTGGTCTATAGTCATGAAAAGCAAAAAACTGACAGCCGTTTCTTTTCGGCTGATTTGATTTCAGTACTACGGGAGAGCGCTGGATGCGTGCACGAAACGTGATTGCGACGGTTGTCTGTCTTCTGTTTACAAGCGCGATGTACGCGCAGAAGCGAAACATCAGCGAGAAAGATATTTTCAGCTTTACCTGGATCGGCGATACGCAGCTTTCGCCTGATGGGAGCCATGCGGCGTACGTTCAGACGACGGTGAATGCGAAGCGTGATGGGTACGATACTGCGATTTACCTTCTGGATACGGCCCAGCCGATGGTACCGGCTCGACGGCTGACGAATGGGCCGCATGATGCGCAACCGCGGTGGTCTCCAGACGGAATGCAGATTGCTTTTACTCGTGCGGTGGAGAAGGAAGGGAAGACGCAGCCAACTCAGCTCTATGTACTTTCGCTGACCGGGGGCGAGCCGGTGCAGGTTTCGTCGATGGAGAAGGGAGTCGGTTCGCCGCAGTGGGCTCCGAATGGAAGCTGCATTGCGGTGGTGAGCGAGACGCCGATTGTGCCTGAGCCGAAGACCGGCAAGAACGACGAGGCGAAGTCTGAGGGTAAGACCGAGGCGAAGGCTGAGGACCACAAGAGCGATGTACGGATTATTACGAAGGCGGTCTATCGCAACAATGGAACAGGCTACCTGGATACGAAGGATGCGTCGCAGCTCTATCTGTTCGACATGGCGAAGATTGGGGCGAAGACGGTAACTCCCTGGCAGGTTACGACTGGACGGTTCCCTATTGGCGAGTTTGCCTGGCATCCGTCGTCGAACGACATCTATTACACGTCAGAGCATGTCGACGAACCTTACTATGATCTGCCGCATAACGAGATCTATGTGGTGGCGCTGCCCGAGGACGGGGCGAAGAAGGATGAGAAAGCGCAGCCGCCGTTGAGCACTCTGGTTGCGAAGCTGACGTTTGATGCTGCAGGCCTGGCGATCTCACCGGACGGGAAGCGAATCGCTTTTCATGGGGAAGACCAGCCGCTGGCAAAGCCAAGGTCGCATCAGCAGGCGGATATGTTTGTGATGGATCTTGATGCGAAGGGAGCGCCGCGGAATCTGACGGCGAATTATGATTATGAGGTGGGGGGAGGAGTGGGTGGCGACAATACGGCTCCCCGAGGCGGTGGACGTGGTGGACTGGTCTGGACAGCCGATGGCAAGTCGCTGATCGACGTGGTGGGCAAGCAGGGGAGTGCGTTGCTGGTGTCGATCGATGCGACGACGGGAGCGGTGAAAGAACTGACTGCGGAGAAGCAGGCGGTGGTTGGGTTCAGCATAAGGCCGGATGGGACGAAGATGCTGGCGCTGATCTCGACGCCGGTGCGCATTGGCGATTTGTTTTCGGTGGCGACCGATGGGTCGAAGCAGCAGACGCAGTTGACGGATGTGAATCAGGCTTTGTTCTCGCAGTTGAATCTGACGATGCCGGAAGATATGCAGGTGACGCCTACGGCCAATGCCAAGGACATTGCAGGGAGCAAGATTGAGTCGTTTGTGCAGTTGCCGCCGGATTTCGACAAGGGAAAGAAGTATCCGCTGATTCTGAATATTCATGGTGGACCGCACTCGGCGTATGGGTGGGTTTTCGATCACGAGATGCAGTGGATGGCGGCGAAGGGGTATGTGGTGGTGTATCCGAATCCGCGGGGGTCGACGACGTATGGGCAGCAGTTTGCGAATGTGATTCAGCATAACTATCCGGGGGACGACTATCACGACCTGATGGATTGCGTGGATGCGGTGGTGAAGCTGGGTTATGTGGATCCGGCGAAGATGGGTGTGACCGGCGGGAGCGGCGGCGGGTTGTTGACGGACTGGACGGTGACGCAGACGACGCGCTTCAAGGCGGCGGTGTCGCAACGGGACATCTCGGACTGGTCGAACTGGTGGTACACGGCGGACTTTACGTTGTTTCAGCCGACGTGGTTTGAAGGCGCGCCGTTCGACAAGGTGGAGGAGTTCAAGAAGTACTCGCCGATTACTTACATCACGAAGGTGCAGACTCCGATGCTGTTCATCCTGGGTGAGGCGGACTATCGGACGCCGCCGACTGCTGGAGGAGAAGATTTCTTCCGTGCGTTGAAATATCGGCGCATTGATACCGTGATGGTGCGGTTTCCGGGAGAAAGTCATGAGCTTTCGCGCAGCGGGCAGCCGTGGCATCGTGTGGAGCGGCTGGAAAATATCGTGAACTGGTTCGACAAGTACTTGATGTGTATACCGGAGCCGCAGTACGACATTGTTCCTGCCCGAGCTACGCCCGATAGTGTGAAGGCGAACTAGTGGAGTAGAGTTTTCATCGAGGTGTTTTTTTCGATGAAGGATGTTGTGATTGTTTCTGCGGTGCGGACGCCGGTGGGTAAGTTTCAAGGGGCGTTCGCGGAGATGGCGGCGGTTCAGTTGGGTGCGATTGCGGTTCGAGAGGCTGTCAAGCGCGCTGGGATCGATCCGGCGAGTGTGGATGAGTGCCTGATGGGTTGTGTGCTGCCGGCGGGGCTGGGGCAGAATCCGGCGCGGCAGGCGGCGTTGCAGGGTGGGCTGGCGGATACGGTGTCGGCAATGACGATCAATATGGTGTGCGGGTCGGGGCTGAAGGCTGTGGCGCTGGCCGCGCAGGCGGTGATGGCGGGGGATGCGGAGATCGTCGTTGCTGGGGGGATGGAGTCGATGACGAATGCGCCTTATCTGCTGCCGCAGGGGCGGAAGGGCTTTCGCATGGGTGATTCGGTTGTGGTGGATTCGATGGTGAAGGATGGGCTGTGGTGTGCGTGTGAGGACTATCACATGGGGATAACGGGGGAGAACGTCGCGGAGAAGCACTCGATTACGCGGGAGGAGCAGGATGCGTATGCGCTCGCGTCGCATCGGAAGGCCAGCGCGGCGTGGGAAGAAGGGCGGTTCGACGCGGAGGTGGTTCCGGTGAGTGTGCCGGGGAAGAAGGGCGCGGTGACGGTCGTGGCGCGCGATGAGAGTGTTCGGGATGATGCTTCGCTTGAGGCGCTGGCGGCGCTGAAGCCGGCGTTCCGGAAGGATGGGACTGTGACGGCGGGGAACGCGCCGGGGGTGAATGATGCGGCGGCTGCGGTGGTGGTGATGTCGGCTGAGCGAGCGAAGGAGCTTGGGTTACAGCCGCTGGTGACGATCAAGGCGCAGGCTACGAGTGGTGTCGCGCCGAAGTGGGTGATGCTGGCTCCGGTGACGGGCGTGCAGTTGGTGCTGAAGCGGGCTGCTTGGGAGCGGGACGAGGTGGATCTGTATGAGTTGAACGAGGCGTTCAGCGTGCAGGCTTTGGGAGTGATGAGGGAGCTGGGGCTGAATGCTGCGAAGGTGAATGTGAATGGTGGGGCGGTGGCGATTGGGCATCCGATCGGAGCGAGCGGGGCGCGGGTGCTGGTGACGCTGATCTACGAGATGATGCGGCGGGATGTGAAGAAGGGTGTGGCTGCGCTTTGTCTGGGGGGAGGGAATTCTGTGGCTCTGGCGGTGGAGCGGTAATCGACAGAGTCGATTCGAAGTGGAGCCTTTTTTCAAACACCTGCTTTCGATGGGCGCATTGTTCGAGGTCAGCATTCGATGATGTTGAGCGCGAGGCCGGCGAGGCTGGTTTCTTTGTAGCGGGATTGCATGTCGAGGCCGGTCTGGTACATGGTGGCGATGACCTGGTCGAGGGAGAGTTTGTGGTCGCCGGACTCGTGCATGGCCATGCGGCAGGCGTTGATGGCTTTGACGGCGCCCATGCCGTTGCGTTCGATACAGGGGATCTGGACGAGGCCGCCGATGGGGTCGCAGGTCATGCCCAGGTTGTGCTCCATGGCGATCTCGGCGGCGTGTTCGATTTGGGCGTTGGTGCCGTTGAGGGCGGCGACTAGTCCTCCGGCGGCCATGCTGCAGGCTACCCCGACTTCGCCCTGACAGCCGACTTCTGCTCCGGAGATGCTGGCGTTTTCCTTGTAGAGGATGCCGATGGCGGCGGCGGTGAGGAAGTAGCGGATGATTCCTTCGCGTTTTTCTTCTTCTGTTCCTTCGATGAAATGAGTGTAGTAGTTGGCGATGGCGGGGATGACGCCGGCGGCTCCGTTGGTGGGGGCGGTGACGACGCGGCCTCCGGCGGCGTTCTCTTCGTTGACGGCCATAGCGTAGACGGTGACCCAGTCGATGGGGGCGAGCGGGTCTTTGGAGCCGATGGTGTTGAGGCGCTCGGCGAGACGGTGGGCTCGGCGGCGGACGTTGAGGCCTCCGGGGAGGATGCCTTCGCTGGCGATGCCGCGTTCGGTGCACTGCTGCATGGCTTGCCAGAGGGCTAGGATGCTGGCTTGGATTTTTTCTTCGGGGGATTGGGGTGGGGTTGGAGAGTGGCGCTCCGAACTTTCTACATCCCACCCTTCGCGATACGGCTGCGAAGGATGGGGCACCCGGGCTTTCGTGGTGGAGTCAGAAGAGCGCTCCGAACTGTCTACATCCCACCCTTCGCGATACGGCTGCGAAGGATGGGGCACCCGGGCTTCTTCGGTTGGGACAGAGGTGCCCTTTGGGCGGTTGATGTGGATGTTGGGGTCGTTGAGGAGGGCGACTTCGTTGGCGAGCATGAGTTCGGCGATGGTGAGGTTGTGTTGCTTTGCGGTGGCGAGGAGGTCGGCGGCGCTGCGGAAGGGGTAGGGAACGGTGCGCGTGCTGGTAAGGCTTTCCGCAGTGCGTTCGGCCTCGGAGACGATGAAGCCTCCGCCGATGGAGTAGAAGACTACTTCGCATAGCGTTGTGCCGTTGCTGTCGAAGGCGGTGAAGCGCATGCCGTTGGGGTGGGAGTGGATTTCGGGGTCGGGGTACATCTGGTTGCGTCGGAAGTTTAGGTTCTCGGCTTCGGCGAAGGGGATGGTTTTGCGGCCTGCGAGTTTGAGTGAGCTGGTGGAGCGGATGGTGGTGATCTTTGCTTCGACGGTGGCGGGGTCGACGGTGTCGGGCGCTTCGCCGAGGAGGCCGAGGAGAATGGCGCGGTCGGTGCCGTGGCCGATGCCGGTGAGGGCGAGAGAGCCGTAGAGGTCGACGTTGACCTTTGCGGTTTTTTCGAGGAGATTTGCGGAGGCGAGTTCGCGGGTGAAGCGGAGGGCGGCTCGCATGGGGCCTACGGTGTGGGAGCTTGAGGGGCCGATGCCGATTTTGAAGAGTTCGAAGAGGCTGGTATTCACGGTGGCTATTGTAGGGGGCGGTGGGTGGTTTTGGCTGGCGTGGCTTTGCGAGCGGTTTTGGTGGGGGATTTTTTCTGGGATTGTTTTGCGTAGAGGTTTTGGTAGGCGGTCTTGAGGGCGCCGGCCATGATGGACTCGTCTGCCTGGTTGAGGTGCATGTAGGTCATGCCCATGCGGCCCCAGCCTCCCTGGACGGGGGAGAAGATGTGGGGCTGGTCGGTGATGAAGCCGCTTTGCTGTTCGAGGGTGAGTTTGAGGACGCCGCAGCCTTTGTCCTGGGCGGAGAGGGTGGCGAAGATCTGGTTGTTGAGGCGGAAGTCGGGGTGGTTCATGTGGGAGCTTTCGATCGCTCCGGGAAGCTGGAGAGCGAGGCGGCGGAAGAGGGCTATGTGTGAACTCATCTTTTTCATTCCACCTCTCCCAGCTGCTACCCCTCCCCCCTCAACCCGGGGGTATCTTGGGCATAAAATACTTGTTTTCACGATTTTGCGGATGGGGAGTGTCCGCAAAATATTCCAAACAAAGGGTTGTGGCTAAAATATTGCAAAGAAACGGTTTATTGCGATTAATCGGGCTTCTGGAGGTTAGTGAGTTTCTGTTTTTGTTCCTCTTTTTAAGTATAGCGGGTTGGGAGGAGGAAACATGCCAAGTGTATCTCTTGGTTTTTCAGTAGGTTGGGTGGTTTTGGAGCTTGACATGCGATTTTTGGGTTGAAAATGCAGATTAAAAAACAACAGCAAAGACAAAGGCAATTAAATCAGTCGCTTCGCCTGCGGCTTCACTCCTGCCCGCGGCGTTGCTCGGGGCAAAGCGGTACAAGGGCTGGTTGAACGGTATTCATCCCCCCTTCGCGATGCGACTGCGAAGGATGGGGGCACCCGGATGTTGGTGGCTGGATGGTGGAGGCAGCGTACCGGATTTCTCCGCTACGCTGCTCACGATCGTGTTGTGAGCAGCTTCGTTTGGGGTAGGGAGGACAGATAAGGAAAGGCAACAACAAATGCAACGGCGTCAGGGCTGGCCGAACGGTATTCATCCCACCCTTCGCGATGAGACTGCGAAGGATGGGGCACCCGAGAGGTTGTGCTGGAGTGAGAAGGGCGCTCCGAGCTTTGTTCCTCCCACCCTTCTCCACCCGGCGAGCAAAAGCGCTTGTCGGGGACCCCGGTTCGCGAATGAGGTCGCGAAGGGTGGGGCACCCGCGCATTGGAGCCTAGACGGAATTGCTCATTGAGCAAGGTCAATGGGACCCCGATTGCAGAGTGCGCGGGGGATGGGCACCCGGCTTTCTTTTATGGAAGTTTTGAGGAACTCGCGTGGCATAGCCTCCGTATCATCCATCACGGGGGTCATCCCATGAGCCGCTTTGCTCTGTTCACAGTCGCCCTGTTTGTCATCGTAACCGTCGGTTCCCAGTCCCGGTATGCCGGGAGCTCGCTTAAGTCCATGTGCGTCTGCGTCCCAGCTCGGGCGAAACTAATCGTGAAGTCGGCGATTGTGAAGACGCAGGCGCGGTCCGCGCAGCTGTTTGCCGTTTCCCAGTAACGGATCGCTTTCGCGAATGCCCATATCTCAGAATCGAGATATGGGGCACCCGATTTTTGTGCAGGATGCAGATGTGAGCCACGCGCGCAAGATCGTGGATCGGACCATGCCCTGAGCAATTTGAAATCTAGAACGGCTCTTGAACGTCGATCCATTCTTCAGGCCGCACCTCGAACTCCCATTCAGCTTGGTGAAACGCATCTTCGAGAGTCTCGTGATGCGTATCGGTTCCAAGATCTCCATCGCAGATATGCATTAGGTAATAACCCGAGTCTCCAGGATATTGAGTGATTGCAAGAGAGGTGAATGGTGGAAACGGTCTTGTGCCTTTGCTGTCGGAAAGGGTGTGCTTAGTGCGGCCGGGGCTTAAGTGATGTTTCTTCAGCTCGACCCTTTTGATTGCTGTCATCCGCATGCAGCCATGTTCTCACGTCCCACTCCAGCCACCTCTCAATTCAGGGCACTTAGTAAAGCGTGCTGTGCGGAGTTCTGGTAGGGTGCCAGCTTAGTCCGGATGGCTTTGCTCTTTCTGCTTTTTGTAGTAGGGTGGCACGCCCTTCTTGAATGGAGCGTAGGTTTCCTGAGCTTGTTTGAGGCGGGTTTGCATGTCGAGCAGGACGTCGGGATAACGGTCGGCGATGCTGTAACTTTCCGAGATGTCGTTTGTCGCATCGAAGAGTTGTTTGTACTGCCGGTTGCTGAAGTGGGTGATGCCGCCGCGCCAGTAGTTCTCATTGACAAACTTCCAGTGCTGCGTGCGGATGCCCACGACGTCTTCGTTGTTGAAGAGCACGATCTGGTCGTGCGGGGTCGGTGCTCCCCGGGTCAGCACCTCGGAGATGTCGCGGCCGTCGAGTTCGACTCCCTGGGGCAGGGGCAGGCCGGCGAGGTGACAGAAGGTGGGGAGAAGATCGATTCCGCTGATGATGGAGTTGGTCTTGGTGCCGGGTTGGATGAGGCCGGGCGCCCAGGCGATGAAGGGGACGCGGTGGCCTCCGTCGTATGCCATTCCGCCTTTGCGGTCGCGCAGAGGACCGGGCGATCCCTCGAACCATGGGCCGTTGTCGGAGGTGAGGATGACGATGGTGTTCTGGTCGAGTGAGAGGGCTTTCAGCTTGTCGAGAAGGCGGCCGACGATGGAATCGATCTCGGTGATGACGTCGCCGTAGGGGCCTGCGGTCTTTGAGGTTCCTTTGAATTTGGTGTTGGGGTGCTCGGGGAGATGGGGCGCGCTGAGAGCGAGTTCGACGAAGAAGGGATGGTTGCGGTTCTGCTCGATGAACTGTTCTGCGTGGGCGTAGAACTGTTGCTGGAGGTTGGGGTAGTCGGGTGGGGAGGTTTTCACTTCATCGGTTTTCGCATCGGCTTCATAGACCGTGAGTGGAAGCATGTCGTGGCTGTAGGGGAGACCGTAGTAGGCGTCGAAGCCGTGATGGGTGGGTAGCCAGTCTGGGCCGGTTTGGCCGAGATGCCATTTGCCGAAGAGGCCTGAGACGTAGGTTGGCTTGAGTGCTTGCGGGATGGTCTTCTCGGAGAGTGGGAGGCCGCGCTCGTCGCCGGGTTGGATGACCTCGTAGGCGAGACCGGTGCGGACGGCGTAACGGCCGGTAAGCAGGCCGGCGCGAGATGGGGTGCAGAGGTTGGCTGGAGCGTAATAGTCGGTGGCGAGGATACCATGCTGGGCCATGCGGTTGATGGCTGGAGTGGGGATGGAGCCGCCGAGGGGTTGTATGTCGCCGTAGCCCATATCGTCGGCGAGGATGACGATGAAGTTTCGTTGGGGCGCGTGAGATTGCGCGGTGCATGCGCCGGTGAGAGTCGCGGCGAGGGCGAGGATCGCGATTGGGAGACGGTTGAGTCTTTTCATGTTTGTTCGGGAGACTACTCGTCCTATCGCATCACTGTATAGCGAAGGGTGGGTGCTATACTCGGCAAAATCTTCTGCCTCAAGGGTTAATCAGGCTTACCGAATGCTTTTTACGGCTCGCAGTGCTGCAGTGTATGGGATTGACGCCCACATTATTGATGTTGAGGTGGATTTTTCCCAGATCAAACTGGATCAGGAACAGTTCCATACGGTGGGGTTGCCGGATGCGGCGGTGCGGGAGAGCCGGGACCGGGTGCGGTCGGCGATCAAGAATTCAGGATTTGAGATTCCGCCTACGCGGATCACGATCAATCTGGCTCCGGCGGACCTGAAGAAGGAGGGTTCGGGATTCGATCTGCCGATTGCGATTGGGATACTGGGTGCGTATGGGGCGTTGCATATCAAGGATGTGAGCGACTATCTGCTGGTGGGGGAGCTGGGGTTGGATGGCAGCCTGCGGGCGGTGCAGGGGATGCTGCCGATTGCGGTGGCGGCGCGGGCGAAGGGTGTGAAGAACCTGATTATTCCTGCGAGCAATGCGCGGGAGGCGGCGGTGGTGGAGGGGGTGAATGTTTACCCTGTGAAGTCGCTGCTGGAGGTGAGGGAGTTGCTGAACTCGGCGGCGCTGGGTGGGATTACGGCGGCTCCGTTGAGGGTACAAACGACGGATCTGCTGAACGAGATGCAGCACTTTCCGTTCGACTTCAAGGACGTGCGCGGGCAGCAGGTGGCGAAGCGGGCGCTGGAGGTGGCGGCTGCGGGTGGGCATAACATTTTGATGATCGGGCCGCCGGGGTCGGGGAAGACGATGCTGGCGAAGCGGCTGCCGTCGATTCTGGCTCCGCTGCGGTTTGAGGAGGCGCTGGAGACGACGAAGATTCACTCGGTGGCGGGGGTGCTGGATGCGGAGCAGGGGCTGGTGGCGCATCGGCCGTTCCGGTCGCCGCACCATACGATGTCGGATGCGGGGTTGATTGGCGGGGGGATGATGCCGCGGCCGGGCGAGGTGTCGCTGGCGCACAACGGGCTGCTGTTTCTGGATGAGCTGCCGGAGTTTCCGCGGAATGTGCTGGAGGTGCTCAGGCAGCCGCTGGAGGATGGGCATGTGACGATTGCGCGGGCGGCGATGAGCTTGAGCTTTCCGGCGCGATTCATGCTGGCGGCGGCGATGAATCCTTGTCCGTGCGGGTATTTCAACGATAAATCGCGGGAGTGTATGTGTACGCCGCCGATGATTCAACGGTATGTGTCGAAGGTGAGCGGGCCTCTGCTGGACCGGATCGATATTCATATTGAGGTTCCGGCGGTGCAGTATAAGGAGTTGCGAGGCGGGGCGGCGGCGGAGGGGTCGGAGCAGATACGGGAGCGGGTGCTGGCGGCGAGGGAGCGGCAGCATGCGCGGTTTGGGGCGGGCGCGGAGCGGACAGGGCGGAATGGAGCGGGGTCGGCGAAGGCTGCTTCGCGTCAGATATTTGCGAATTCGCAGATGAATACGCAGCAGATCCGGGCTTATTGTGAGCTCTCGTCGGATGCGGAACGGCTGCTGGAGCGGGCGATGCAGCAGCAGGGGTTGAGCGCGCGGGCCCATGACCGTATCTTGAAGGTGGCAAGGACGATAGCCGATCTTGGAGGCGAAAAGGATATTGCGGTTAAGCATATTGCGGAGGCGATTCAGTACCGCACGCTAGACCGCAGTTACTGGTCGTAAGGTATTGTTTTAGTGGAAATACCTGTCAGTTCTGTAGGTTGTGATAATTCTGTTTCTGGAATATCGTTATTAACAGGTATCCCAAAAAAAGTATTGACCTTGAGCACCAGACAGTTTATTTTTCCATGAGTGTCGCAGTTGCTCCGGCGCAATGTTCGAAGGCGTCGGGTGAATTAGCGGTACAAGTTTTGGCTCGCCGGGATACCGGCTGGCTTCTCTGTTTCAAGCCTGGGCGCGGTGAGCGCTGAACCTTGCGGAAGAGACAGGTTGCAGAATCTGCTGGTTTTGGCCAGCTAGGTTTGGTTTGTCTGCTGAGGCTGACAGCCATCAAACCGAAAGAGTTTGTAGAACGATTGTGGAGTCCCCACAGGGTGATTCTGCGTCTAATGAATAGAGTTTCAGACACGGCAGCGGTTGATCGATGCGGTTGCCAAATTGAAGTAATTTCAGGCGAGTGAGCGCTAACTAGACGCTTACGTCTCAAGAAAAGGAAAGGGAGAAAACTATGCGCTCAGATCTTATTTTTGGAGCCCTCACGCATGTGAACAACCGATACGAGCTGTGCCAGTTGGCGTCGAAGGCGACGCGTAAGCTGCACAAGCCCAACACCCGGCTCCAGGACACGACCAATGAAGTGCTTGACCGCTTCAAGGACACGGTTCCTATGGATGATTCCGAAGCTGTCGTCGAGAAGGTACAATTGCAGGAACGCCGCGCGGCTTAACGCGCGGCTGTTTCACCTATCCGTTCTTTTCAACCCTCTAACCCTCTTCCATTCCATCCTGCAGCAGAAAGATTTACATATTCTGGCCTTCCGCACGACCCCCTCGTAAAGCAGATCCCCCGCCTCAAAGTTCCAAACATCCCTCCTAAAAATTCAAATCCCAGGTAAAACATGACTATTTCTGAATTAAAAGAACACAATATTGCCGAGCTGAGTAAGCTTGCGCGTGGCCTTGACATTGCCGGCACCAGCGGACTGCGGAAGCAGGATCTGATCTTCAAGATTCTGCAGGCGCAGAGCGAAAAGGAAGGGCACATCTTTGCTGAAGGCGTGCTGGAGATTCTGCCCGATGGTTACGGCTTCCTGCGGTCTCCTGATTACAACTATCTGCCGGGCCCCGATGACATTTACGTTTCACCGTCGCAGATCCGCAAGTTCGACCTGAAGACGGGCGATACGATCAGCGGCAATGTGCGGCCGCCGCACGAGGGCGAGAAGTACTTCGCGCTGGTGAAGATTGAGGCGATCAACTTCGAGTCGCCTGAAGAGACGCGGAACAAGATTCTGTTCGATAACCTGACTCCGCTGTATGCGCAGGAGCGGGTGAAGATGGAGACGGTGCGGGAGCACATCTCGGGCCGCGTGATGGATCTGCTAACTCCGGTGGGCAAGGGGCAGCGTGGATTGATTGTGGCTCCGCCGCGTACCGGCAAGACGATGCTGCTGCAGTCGATTGCGAACAGCATTACGACGAACCATCCTGAGGTGGTGCTGATTGTTCTGCTGATCGATGAGCGTCCGGAAGAAGTGACGGACATGCAGCGCAGCGTTAAAGGAGAAGTGATAAGCTCCACGTTCGATGAGCCGGCGGCGCGCCACGTGCAGGTTGCCGAGATGGTGATCGAGAAGGCGAAGCGGCTGGTGGAGCATAAGCGCGATGTGGTGATTCTGCTGGACTCGATTACGAGTCTTGCGCGCGCGTACAACACGATCGTGCCGCCGTCGGGCAAGGTGCTCTCGGGCGGTGTGGATTCGAATGCGTTGCAGAGGCCGAAGCGGTTCTTCGGTGCGGCACGCAATATCGAAGAGGGTGGTTCGCTGACGATTATTGCTACGGCGCTTGTGGATACCGGTTCGAGGATGGATGAAGTGATCTTCGAAGAGTTCAAGGGCACGGGCAACATGGAAGTGATTCTGGATCGCAAGCTTGTGGACAAGCGTGTGTTTCCGGCGATCGATATTCAGCGCTCGGGCACTCGTAAGGAAGAGCTGCTGATTCCGAAGGAAGATTTGCAGCGGACTTGGATTCTGCGGAAAGTGCTGAATCCGCTGTCGCCGGTTGAGGCGATGGAGTTGTTGACGGATAAGCTCGCGAAGACGAGAAACAATCAGGAGTTCCTGCATAATATGAGCTCGATCTAGAGCACATTTGCGGGAGAAAAAGTGCGTGGCGCGGAGGCCACGCACTTTTTGCGTTTGAGAGCGACAACGGGGCAAACAACGGCGGTCAAATTTGGTAGTGGGTCAGTTTGGAGTGAATGACAGAAGTTTCCGAAAGCCCGACTTTCTAGGAGTTGTGTGCATTAGCTTAGGTCTTCGGATTATCAATTCTGAACCGCGTATACATACTCCACGTTGGATCATGGGCTGTATGAATTTCAATCGGAAATGGAGGCATGTCTTCAAGGGCCAGATTGAGCCTTTCGATGAATACATCTTCAGACTGTGCGTAGTAGGTCCACTCACGCAGATTCTCGCCCGTTGACACGAGCGCCAAGGTCGCGAGTTGGTTTCCTTGGAGGACCCTCTCCAAGGCGTCTTCCAACCGATTCATATCGCTGTGCTCGTCTGGATTGGGTTGGCCGTTCTCCGAGACGTACTTCCATACGATGATGATCCGGTCAGGCTGCACGGACCGATCGAAGGACAGTCTCAATTCCTTGGCATAACGGAAGATGATTCGTCTGCCGTTTGTACTGTTTGTGGATATGGCTGTAGCCCAAACTTCAACCTCAGGACTGTCATTCATGTCGAGATACCCATTCCATGTTCCCATGAAAGGTGAATTAGCGAAAAACTAGGTTGTAGGTATCTTTGGTTGCCCCGGAGTTCAAACTGCCCACTACATCAAATTTATTTGGCTTCAATTGCGCGTGCTCCATCAGCTACGATGGGTACCCTATGGATCGACGTGATTTTCTAAAGACTACCGGCACTGCGCTTGCTGCGACGGTGCTGCCTGCTTCCACTGCCTTTGCTGCCGACCGCATTGCGGCGGGACGTGTCATTCTTCCGCTGAATAAAGGATGGCAGTACCACCCTGCGAAGGTCGAAGGGGCGGAGGCGCCGGGCTTCGATGACTCCAAGTTTGAGCGGGTTGTCGTTCCCCATACGAATATCAGTCTGCCGTGGCACAGCTTCGACGATAAGGAGTATGAGTTCGTCTCGACGTATCGGCGCAGATTCAAGACGCCCGCGGATCTAACGGGCAAACGCGTCTTTGTTGATTTTGAAGGCGTGATGACTGCATCGACAGTCTGGATCAACGGTGTTTCGTTGGGAGAATATCGCGGGGGCTACACACCTTTTTCTTTTGAGCTGACCAAGCATCTGGCGAAGGATGGTGGTGAGAATGTGCTTGTGGTGCAGGTGGATTCGACGGAGCGAGCCGATATACCGCCGTTTGGCTATCAGATCGACTATTTGACCTTTGGTGGTCTTTACCGCGAGGTTTCGTTGCGGATTGTGCCGGAGATCTATCTGGACAACATCTTTGCTCATGCCAGGGATGTGCTGAGCGGAAAGCCTTCGCTGGATGTGGACTGCTTTCTTGCGGGGAGGACGGACGTGGCGGAGCCGTTGTCGCTCGAGGTCGAGCTATTTGATGACCATGGCACGCTGGCGAAGGCGAGTGGCGGGGTGGTGTTGAGAAAAGGTGGTGATCCGGATGCAGCGGCTGACCCGGTAACCACTGCTCCAGTCTGTGCAAGTACGGAGAGCGTGCGTGATCCAGCGCGGCAGACGGTGACGCTTAAGCAGATTGAGGGCGTTAAGCTGTGGGATCTCAAAAATCCTCAGCTGTATACCGTCCGGGTGCGTCTCATGCAGGGGAAGCAAGCGATCGACGAAGACACACGCAGGATTGGATTTCGCGAGGCGACGTTTACGGAGCATGGATTTTCTTTGAACGGACAGATCGTCAAACTGCGCGGGCTGGACCGGCATCAGACGTTCCCGTTTGTGGGGCAGGCGATGCCGGCGCGAGTGCAGCGGCAGGACGCGAAGATTCTGCGGCAGCAACTCCATTGCAATATTGTGCGGACGTCGCATTATCCGCAGTCGCGACACTTTCTGGATTGCTGCGACGAGATCGGGCTGCTGGTGCTGGAGGAGATTCCGGGTTGGCAGCATATTGGCGACGAGGCCTGGCAGCGCCTGGCGATCGACAATGTCGGACGGATGATACGGCGTGATTGGAACCATCCGTCGATTGTTCTTTGGGGGGTAAGGATCAACGAGTCGCGAGACAATCACGACTTTTATGTGCGCACGAATGCGCTGGCGCATGCGTTGGATACGACGAGGCAGACGGGGGGAATTCGTAACTTCCAAGGGTCGGAGTTGTTGGAAGATGTGTTCACGATGAATGACTTCGGATTTCCGCTGAAGAAGCCAAACCACCCGCTCTATCTGAATACGGAGTTCGTTGGGCATACGTTTCCTACGAAGACGACAGACGATGATGAGCGGCAGAGGGAGCACACGCTGCGTCATGCGCGGATCCATAATCAATTGGCGTCGGACCCCCAGTATGCAGGCGGGATCGGGTGGTGTGCGTTCGACTACAACACGCATGCCAACTTCGGCGCGGGCGATCGGATCTGTTACCACGGTGTGACCGACATCTTTCGTGAACCGAAGGCGGCGGCTGGCTTTTATAAGTCGCAATGCGATCCGGCGGAGGAGGTAGTCCTGGAGCCGGCGTTTCACTGGGCCAACAGCGATGAGTCGACTCACTTTACGAAGGCTGTGGTGTGCTCGAACTGCGATCACCTGAAGTTCTTTACTCGACCGGGAAGCGTAGAAGGCGCGGAGTGGATACCGCTGGCGGAGCTCGATCCGGAGCGTGGAGAGTTCAATCATCTGACCTATGCGCCGTTTGTGCTGGACCTGACGAAGTTGAAGTTTGCCTGGGGGGATCTGAGGATTGACGGGTATATCAAGGGCGAGAAGAAAATTTCGAAGTCGCTTTCGGGGCGAGGAGTGGATCGCAAGTTTGTGATGGTGGCGGATGATACTTCGCTGGTGGCGGACGGGGCGGACACGACTCGTGTGGTGTTGCGCGTGACGGATGAGTTTGGCGCGCTGAGGACCTATGCGAACGATCCCATTGCCTTCACGCTTGAGGGGCCGGGTGTATTGATTGGAGACAATCCGTTTTCCGTGATTGGAGGAACGGGGGCTGTCTGGATGCGCGCGAAGGAGGAGGCTGGCGTGGTGCGATTGACGGCGAAACATCCGCGGCTGGGCTCGCAGGTGGTTGAGGTTCGTGTGACGAAGGCTGCGGAGATCGCCGGGTGGGACGGATAGTCCTGCCGGACGGGCCCACTACGCGTGAGGCGGCCACTTCGTGGCGTGTATACCTTGTCTTGGCGAGATGATTTGCGATGGTCCTCCCGTTGGTCGGAAGAAAAGATAACCCGACCAACGGGAGGACCATCGCAGCTTAAACGGCCTAGACGAGTTAAAAAGGCGTGTGAACGCCCGCTCCACGCGTAGTGGGCCCTGTCCGGCAGGACATCAGTCTCTACCTGCTGAGATGTTGCTCCAGGACCTCGAGGAATTTCGCGAGCCATGCAGGGTGAGCGGGCCAGGCAGGGCCGGTGACGAGGTTGCCATCGGCGGTGGCGCCGGTGACGTGGAGCGAGACGAAGATGCCGCCGGCGAGCTCGACCTCCGGTTGGCAGGCAGGATAGGCATTGAGCTTCTTGCCCTTGATGACTCCGGCGGCGGCTAGAATCTGCGGGCCGTGGCAGAGAGCGGCGATGGGCTTATCGGCCTCGGCGAAGTGGCGGACGATCGCAAGGACTTTGGGGTTCAGGCGCAGATATTCGGGCGCGCGTCCGCCGGGGATGACGAGTGCGTCGTAGTCTTGTGGCTTGATGTCGGCGAAGGTGGCGTTGATAACGAAGTTGTGGCCGCGCTTTTCGGAGTAGGTCTGGTCGCCTTCGAAGTCATGGATTGCGGTGCGGACGAACTCGCCGGATTTCTTCTCGGGGCAGATGGCGTGGACGGTGTGGCCGACCATCTGCAGGGCTTGGAAGGGAACCATAACTTCGTAGTCTTCGACATAGTCGCCGACGAGCATGAGCAACTTCGCAGTTGGCTTTGCAGTATTCATGGGGGGAGTTCCTTTACCGCGTTAGTAGCCGTTGGCGATGAGGTATTCCTCGGTGAGAGTGAATTTTTCTTGCTGCTCGTGACGGCGCTCGGCGTATTTGCTTAAGACATCGACCTCGATGTTGAGGGGAGTGCCGGGGGTGAGGGTGCGGAGGCTCGTGGCGGCGTAGGTGTGGGGGATGATGGCTACTTCAACTTCGTTGCCGAGGATGGAGGCGACGGTGAGGCTGATGCCTTCGATCGTGATGGAGCCCTGGGGGACGACGTAGCGGGTGAGGGCTTCGGGGAGCTGGATGCGGAGGCGCCAGTCGGTGTCGGGTGTGTTCTGGGTGATGGGATCGAGGGCGAGGAGGGTGGCGGTGCCGTCGACGTGGCCCTGGACGACGTGACCTCCGAGGGGGGAACCGGCGGGGGTGGGGAGTTCGAGATTGACGATGGCGTCGGGGCGCAGGCGGGAGAGCGTGGTGCGGGCGATGGTCTCGGCGGCGAGGTCGGCGGAGAAGCGCGGGGGAAAGGCGTTGGGTTCGATGCTGAGGGCGGTGAGGCAGACGCCGTTGACGGCGATGCTGTCGCCGGTGTTGAGGCGCGCGGTGAGAGTGGGCGCGGCGATGGTGATGCGCGTTGCGCCTGCGGTGGGAGTCACGGCGAGGAGGGTCCCTGTGGTTTCGATCAATCCAGTGAACATAAGTACAGGGTACAGTTCTCGGTTCTCAGTTGTCAGTTCTCAGTGGCCAGGGGTCGCGGAGGTAGCCGGTGATGGAGGCGTCCGGGCCGTAGGTGGTGCGGGTGACGCGGTGGAGAGACTGCTCGAAGAGGAAGGGAGAGGCAATGCCTTGCGCGAAGGGGATCGCCTGGTCGCCGAGTTCGGTTTCGGAGTAGAAGAGGATTGCTTTGTCGACAAGGTTCTGACGGAGGAATCCACCGTTGAGGTGAGATCCGCATTCGAGGAGGAGGCTGAGGATGCTGCGCTCGGCGAGGGTGGAGAGAACGGCGGGGAGGCTAAGCCGTCCGGCGTGATCGGGGATTTGTTCGACCAGGGCGCCACGTTCTGTCAGAGCGACGACATTCGCGTCTGGCGCCGCATTGCTGCAGAGGATCAGGAGGTCGTTCGCTGCGGAACGGACGAGCTGCGAGTCGAGCGGGACGCGGAGGTGTGTGTCAAGGAGGATGCGAAGGAGCGGGCGGCGGCGGGGTTTTCCGCTGCGGTCGGTGAGTTGAGGGTCGTCGCCGAGGACCGTGCCGATGCCGGTGAGGACGGCGTCGGAGGCGTGGCGGAGGAGCTGGACCTCGTGGCGCGCGGCGGGGCCGGTGAGCCAGAAGGGTTGGTTGGGATAGCGGGTGGCGGGTGGTGGAGCGAGTTTTCCGTCGACGGAGAGTGCGGCTTTCAAAGTGACGAAGGGGGTTCGATGCTGGATGAAGTGGGCAAATGCGTCATTGAGGTCGCGGGCGGGTTGTTCGAGGACGCCCAGGGCGACTTCGATGTTGGCGGCGCGGAGTTTTTGAATTCCCTGGCCGCTGACCTGGGGGTTGGGGTCCTGGGTGGCGATGACGCAGCGAGAGATGCCGGCGGCGATGAGAGCGTCGGCGCAGGGGCCGGTGCGTCCGTGGTGGCTGCAGGGCTCGAGTGTGACGTAGGCAGTGGCGCCGTGCGGTGAGAAGCTGCGCGAGGCGGCTTGTTTGAGAGCGACGATCTCGGCGTGGTCGCGGTTGTCGTAGAGGTGCGCGCCTTCGCCGATGACCTTGGGTGTGCCGCCTCCGGTGGGCGTCTGGGTGAGGACACAGCCTACGTTGGGGTTCGGAGAGGCGAGGCCGATGGTTTCGCGGGCGAGCTTGAGGGCTCGCTGCATGAAGGCTTCGTCCTGGGTTTGGCTTGCGTGCTCGGTCATCTCTTTTGAGAATAGCGGTTTTTGGCGGCGGGATGATTTATGAGGTACTCGCCCTCCGTGGTCGGGATTTTGGGCGTAAAATCTTTCCATTCAAAAGTTTGCAGAAACGTGCCAGATCTTTTGGCAACAGCTGCAGATGGAGCTACAACTGCAGGCCATGCGAACTACAAGTCCTATGTTGACGCCTCGTGAAGCGGCACGGTTGCTGGGGGTGAGCTATGCCACGATCAAACAGTGGATCCTGAGCGGCAAGCTGAGGACGGTGCAGACCCCCGGGGGACATCATCGTTTATCGGAAGCTGCACTGAAGCCGTTTTTGCAGAAGGACAAGATGAAGCCTGCGGCAGATTCGCGTCAACGCTATCGGCGCGTGAGCGGCAGGAATCAACTTCCGGGCAAGGTCGTGAGTATACGGATCGAGGGGCTGCTTGCTGAGGTTGTGCTTGCTGTGGGGGACACCCATGTGACGGCGATCATCACGGCGAATGCGGTTCGTGAACTGCAATTGAAGAAGGGTGATACGGCGGCTGCTCTTATCAAGTCGACGGATGTGATGATTGAGCGGCTGGATGATCTTATTTAGCTGAACTGATTCCTGGAGATGAAGGGTAGAGGCAGGTGTTGCTGCCACTTTGGCGCTCATCGGGGGCGGCCGATGGGCTGCGGCTGGTTGTTTGACTAGACGATTTGAATCGACTAGCTTCGTAGTACGTGATCTTAAGCGCTGGACTGGATTTGAGCCCTGCCGGTCTGCTTCGATCTTGTGTCAACGACTCATATTGTTACCCGGATGCAAGTGCGAGCTGCGCTCCAGGAGCGGCTTTTCCATGAAGTTTCATCGTGTTTTTTTTGCTTTCCTATTTATTGCGTTGATCTCAGGGTCCGTATCGTTTGCACAGATTGCGGCTGGTTTGCGGGGGCGTGTGCTTGATCCTTCCGGGGCGGCGGTTGCGAATGCTCATGTGGAGTTGATCGAGTCGGCGAAGAATGTGCATCAATCGACGACGAGTTCGAGCACTGGCGATTACTTGTTTACTAATCTCAATCCGGGGTCGTGTGAAGTTGTTGTGGCGGCGCCTGGTTTTCAAACGCTGCACCGTACGGGGATTACGGTGACTGTGGGACAGACTGTGACCGCCGATCTTGCACTGAGTCTTGGCGGCGATCAGAAGACGGTGACGGTCGACAGCGACTATCCGGTGATGCAGGCGGCAACGAGCGACATTCAAACGAATATTTCGGGAGCGACGATTGCCGCGATGCCTCTGAGTACGCGGAATTTTATTCAGCTTTCGACGCTGGCGCCTGGTGTCGAGCTGCCTCCGGGGACGCTGCTGCCACGCATCAATGGGGGACGGCCGAGGACGAATGAGTATATCTACGACGGCATTTCGGCGCTGCAGCCGGAACCGGGACAGGTGGCGTACTTTCCGATCCTCGACGATATCCAGGAGTTCACGGTTGAAGCGAACAACGTGCCGGCGGAGTTTGGGCGGTTCAACGGTGGTGTGGTGAACGTGGCCACGCGCTCGGGGTCGAATGCGATCCACGGAAGTTTGTTCGAGTATTTTCGCAATGAGGTTTTGAACTCACGCAACTATTTTGCCTCGGCGACCGCGCGGAAGCCGGAGTACCGGCGCAATTTGTATGGGGCTACGCTGGGCGCACCGATTATTCATGACAAGCTTTTTTTCTTCGGGGACTACCAGGGCGTGAAGCAGCTGATTGGCGTGACGCGTATCTCGACGATCCCGACGATGGCGATGCGGCAGGGAATTTTTACGGGCGTGTCGAAGATTTATGATCCCACGACGACGCAGACGGTGGCGGGGAAGTTTGTTCGGCAGGAGTTTCCGAACGATGTGATCAACATACCGCTTGATCCGGCGGCGAAGGCTTTGCTGGCGCGGTTTCCTACGCCGACGAACTCTGCTGCGGCGAATAACTATACGCGTACGGCGAATGATTCCGATCATCAGAACCAGTTTGATGTTCGCGTGGATGGCGTTTACCGGAGTCGCGACCGGGCGTTTGGGCGCTACACCTACTATAACGAGGTGGAACTGCCGGTGACGCCGCTGCCGGATGGGAGCGGGCTGATCAGCGGCGCGGTGCTGGGGACGGGTGGTGTGGTGGGGTTGTCGAATGTGCTGGGCCAGCAGGCGGTGTTCAACGAGACGCATACTTTTTCTGCTTGGCTACTGAATAATCTTGCCGTGGGTTACACGCGTCGGGGCAACACGATTGTCGGGCCGACGCTGAGTACCACCGCTTCGTCGGCACTGGGGATTCCGGGGATTCCGACGAATGCCGCGTTCAACAATGCGCTGCCGCTGTTTACGATTACCGGCATTCAACAGCTTGGGCCGTCGGCGAGTACGTTCTCGCGGTTTCAGACTGGGGTGTGGCAGATGGTGGATATGGTCAGCTTTACGAAGGGGCCGCACGCGATCAAGGCTGGGCTCGATTTTCGATGGTATCAGTTGAATACAGTGTCTCCCCCGAATCCGACGGGGTCGTTTGCGTTTACTACGACGGGCACCAATCAGCAGGGCGTGACGAACAGCGGCAATTCCGTTGCGAGTTTTCTACTGGGGCAGGTGGATACGTTCGCGATCGACCTGCAGGAGAGCATACTCCGTCCACGCGACATGATTGAGGAGTATTTCGCGCAGGACGACTGGAAGGTGTCGCCGCGGCTGACGCTGAATATCGGAGCGCGGTGGACGCTTCACTTTCCTTCGGTCGAAAAGACAAATCAGGGTGCGGTCTTTAATCTTGCGACACAGCAGCTGGATTATCTGGGGCAGAACGGGAACTCGCGGAGTGCGCGCGAGCTGCACTATGACAATGTTGCGCCACGGCTTGGGTTCTCGTTTCTTGCGACTCCGCAGACGGTGGTGCGGGCCGGGTATGGAATTGTTTTTATCGACCAGTCGGGGATCACGACTCCGTTTACTACGCCGCAGTTTCCATTCATTCAGAACGTGCAACAGAAGACGCAGGACAGCGTGAATGCCGCGTTCGGTTTGACGGGTGGGCCGTCGGTGGCGCCGATACCGTTTACTTCGGACGCGGGGCTGGGGCAGAGCGTTTATACGGCGAAGAAGACGGCTGGGTCAGGCTACGTGCAGCAGTGGAATCTGGCGGTGCAGCGATCGATTACGAACAATATGTCGGCGGAGGTTGCGTATGTTGGGTCGCATATTGTTCACGTGGGGATTCCGGACTCTAATCTCAATCAGTTGACGGCGGCGCAGCTTGCACAAGGGAATTCGCTGTTGACGCAGGTGAATAATCCTTACTTCGGGCAGATTCCGATTTCGAGTTCGATCGGGACGAAGACGGTGAGCCAGGCGCAGCTGTTGAAGCCTTATCCCCGGTTCCTGAATGTTGCGACGTACCGGAACAATAGCGGTACTACAAACTACAACGCGATCGAGGCGAAGGTGGAGCAGCGGTTTTCGCATGGGATCGCTTTTCTGTTTGCGTATACGCATTCGAAGTTGATCGACGATGCTTCGTCTGTGTTCTCGTCGACTGTCCTTTCGTCGCCGAACTCGAGCAGCCTGATTGCAGCCGATACGTTTCGGCCTTACCTCGAACGCGATTCATCGAATGGAGACATGCCAAATGTGACTTCGTTCAGCGGGGTCTATGAGCTGCCTGCAGGGCGAGGGCATCGATTTGCCTCGACGGGTATAGAAAATGCAGTGTGGGGGGGATGGTCGCTGAATGCGATTTTTTCGCTGCAGTCGGGGATGCCGGTGACGGTGACGCAGGCGACGAACAATAATGCGTTTGCGGGGTTCGCGCTGCAGCGGCCAAATATTGTTGGGAACCCAAGTCTGTCGTCGGGACAGAGAACGCCAGCGCGTTATTTCAACACGGCGGCGTTTGCTACGGCTCCGCAGTTTGTCATTGGGACTGCGTCGCGAAATCCCGTGCGCGGGCCTGCTTATCGAGATCTAGATTTTGCGCTCGTAAAGAATATGAATCTGCCGCTGGAGGCGAATCTGCAGTTCCGTGCGGAGATGTTCAACATTACGAATACGCCCGCGTTTTCGCAGCCGAATGGGAGTTTTGGATCTGCGGCGTTTGGGAGTATTACGAGTACGACGACTGATCCGCGCGTGGTGCAGTTCGCGCTTCGGTTGAGCCGGTAGCCTTAGTCGAGGAGGGAGTCGATGAAGGCGCTGCTGTCGAAGGGGATGATGTCTTCGAGTTTTTCGCCGATGCCGGCGTAGATGACGGGGAGCTTGAGGTCGGTGGCGATGGCGAGGACGATGCCACCTTTGGCGGTACCGTCGAGTTTGGTGAGGACGATGCCGGTGACGTTTGCGGCTTCTGTGAAGAGGCGGGCTTGCTGAAGGCCGTTCTGGCCTGTGGTGGCGTCCATGACGAGCAGGGTTTGGTGGGGGGCGCCGGGGATGAGTTTTTCTGCGGTGCGGCGCATCTTGTCCAACTCTTTCATGAGGTCGGTTTTGGTGTGGAGGCGACCTGCGGTGTCGACGATGAGGATTTGGGTACCTCGAGCCTTGGCGGCGGCGCATGCGTCATAGAGTGCGGCGCTGGGATCGCCACCTTGCTTGGTCTTGATGATCTGTACGTCGGAGCGCTGTGCCCAGACTTCGAGTTGCTCGATGGCGGCGGCGCGGAAGGTGTCGGCGGCGCAGAGGAGAACGGTTCTGGCTGGTCCATCTTTTCCGCCGGTGAAGTAGGCGGCTAGCTTGCCGGTGGTGGTGGTTTTGCCGGTACCGTTGACCCCGACCATCATGATGACTTCGGGCGGAATGGCGGGGTGTTTGATGGGGCGGGCTACACCGTCCAGGATCTGCTTGAGTTCGGCCTTGAGGAGTTGTTTGAGCTCGTTGCCGCCCTGGATGCCGGTGCGGAGGGCGCGCTGGCGAAGGTTTTCCATGACCAGGGCGGTGGTGGGGGCGCCGAGGTCCGCTGCGAGGAGGAGGGGCTCGAGATTGACGAGAGTTGTTTCGTCCACCTCGCGAGTGAGGGCGATGATGGAGCCGATGGACTCAGTGAAGGACTCGCGGGTGCGGGTGACCGCTTGCTTCATGCGGTCGAAGAGACCGCGCTTGGGCTCCTGCGCTTCGGGGGCGCTGGGCTGGTCAGGTTCTGTGGGGCGTTTGCCGAAGATGGAGAAAGCCATGCTCTCTCCAGTTTAGCGGAGAGAAGCGAAACCTTGCGTAATAGCTTGGGTTTACCTGATTATGCGCGATTTGAGAATGACTCTCCTGCCTGGGCTTTTTCTCTCTGTTATCTTGATGGCGGCCGTCGGGGGGCCTGTGTGGTCCCAGGAGACCCCGGTACCGCAAACCGATACGACGACGCTACATGTGGCTTCGCGTCTGGTGGTGCTTGATGTGGTTGTAATCGACCGGAACGGCAAGTTTGTGCCGAACCTTGACCGCTCGCAGTTTACCGTGACGGAAGATAAGGTGCCACAGAAGATTCGGAACTTTGACCCGCCGGATGGGCATGAAATGCCTCCGGGATCTGAAGGGAAGATGGTGGTGCAGAGCAGTGCCGATTTGCCGAAGATCGGCAATGCGCCAGTGAATATTCTGGTGTTCGATGAGGTGAATACGCCGTTCATGCAACTGTCGTATTCACGGCAGATGATGGAGCGCTATCTGAAGCGAATGCCGGAGGTGTTGCCTGTACCGACCCTGTTCCTGGCGGCGGGGTCGAAGAAGATCCAGGTGCTGCATGACTATACGCAGCGCCGCGCGGACCTGCTAGATAGTATTCGTACGCACACGGCCGATGCAGACTTTACGATGCTGACGAACACTCTGAACGGAGGCAAATCCGGTTCAGACGATGGGATGGTGAAGACGCTTGGAGCGTTGACGCAGATCGCGAGCAGCGTGCGCGGCGTACCGGGCCGGAAGAACGTCATCTGGGTAGGGGCGGGATACCGGAACGCAAGCGATCTCAACAATCTGAGCAATGTTGACAATGACAGAGTGAAGGCGGCGATCCAGACGGTAACGGATCGTATGCTTTTGGCCCACGTGACGCTTTATATGATCGACCCGGAGGGCGTGGTTGCGAGGGATCCAGGGAGTATCGATGCGCTTGGCAACGGGTTGCCCGGCGATCCGGCTACCGGTTATGGAGCGTATAGCCCGAATCTTGGATTTGAGAACTTTGTCTCTATGACCGGAGGTCGAATCTTCGCTGGGCGGAACGATGTGGATGCGGAGATCGGGCAGACAGCCGCAGAGGGCACGAAGTACTACACGCTGGCATATGTGCCAACGAGTGCAAATGATGACAAGCGGCCGTACCGAAAGATCCGTGTCACGCTGAACGATCCTTCACTGCGCGTGATTACGCGCGATGGTTATTTTGGCGGCGAAGAGAAGATTGATGCGGTAGCGCCCAACAACCTTAAGAAGCAGCCTAAACAACTGCTCTTCGATCTGACGGCTGCTGCGAGGACGACGCTGGCATATAACGGATTGCATATTGAACCGGTGCAAACAAAGAATGGCTACGTGCTGAAGGTGAAGGCAAGCGACCTGGCGTGGGAGCCTCAGCCGGACGGCACTCGAGTGGCGGAGGTGACGGTGGTCGCGGTCGGATACAACAATCACGACAAAGAGCTGGGCCAGCACAGCGCGGAGCTGAAACAGCAGATCGAGGCGAGCGATGTAATCGGGCCGCAGTCGCAGGTCGGGTTCGTATTTCCGTTCGCAATGCCGGCGGGGAGCTCGCGGGTGCGGATTGTGATGCGCGATGCGTCAACGGGAACATTGGGCTCGGCGAATACGAAGCCTTAGGGTTCAGAGTTATGAGCGGGAGCGAGGTGGGCTCTCCCCGCGCCTTAAGTGGGCTGCGTCGTTGAAGATGGTGCGTAGCTTGAGGTTGGGACGGGCTTTGGCGGCGCCGGAGAGTAGATGCCGGGGCGGACGAGAAGAAGGAGATAGATCAGCAGTATTGCGATGAGAACGAGGCCGCCGATGAAGATGTGTGGCCGAAAGCCCATCACGGTTTTGTGGCGGACAAGGTCGGGCGGTGGGATGTGGTGGTGCTCGTGGTCGCGTTCGTTGTGTTCGTGGCTAGGTTCGTGCATGCTCACAAGCTTACTTTGCAAATGCGGGATGTGCTGGCGGGGCGGGAGGTTTTTGTTGCGGAGAAGAGTCAGGCTGCGATGGATTGTCCGAGTTGAATCGGCGCTTGGATGGGTGGCTCTGTCATTTGAGTGGTGGTGTGCGGTTCGGCGGCCTTGGGGACGACCTTGGTCTGCCGGGCCTTGATGAAGATGAGGGCCGCGACCAGAACGATCAGTATTGTTACGAGGAAGGCGATCACTACTGGCTTGATGGACGAGTCCCCGACTCGTTTTTCCGGCGTCGGGTTGCTTGTTGTCGGCTTCTGCTCACTCATAGATGGTTGGATGCCGTAGCTGCGGGTTGGGTCTAGATGAGCAGGGATTGGTTGCAGCTTATTCGGACCTATTATTCGTCGCGGCCGGGGCGGGTCATAAGGTCGCGAATGGCTTCTTTTGGGCTCTTGTTGTGGTGGAGGATGGCGTCCATCTGCTCGGTGATGGGCATTTCGACGGCGTAACGTGCGGCAAGGCCGAGGGCGGCGGCGGTGCTGCGGACGCCTTCGGCAACTTTGCCGTGGAGGCTTTCGATGATGTCGGGTAGTTGGCGGCCGCGTCCGAGCTCGATGCCGACGGTGCGGTTGCGGGAGAGGGAGCCGGTGCAGGTGAGGACGAGGTCGCCAACGCCGGATAGGCCGGCGAGGGTCTGGCGGCGGCCTCCGCAGGCTATGGCGAGACGAGTCATCTCGGCGATGCCGCGGGTGATGAGTGCGGCAGAGGAGTTGTGGCCGAGGTTGAGGCCGTGGGCGACGCCGGCGGCGAGGGCAATGACGTTTTTCAGGGCGCCGCCGAGTTCCACTCCGGGGATGTCGTCGTTGGTGTAGACGCGAAGTGTGGGAGAGGTGAAGTCGCGCTGAATGATCTGGGCGATTGGTTGATGGTTGGACGCTACGACGACGGCAGTGGGCATACCGGCGGCGACCTCCTGCGCGAAGGATGGGCCGCTGACTACGGCGAAGGGATTGTTCGCGACTGAGGCGACGACCTGCGACATGCGGAGGAAGGTGGTCTCCTCGATGCCTTTGCTGGCGCTGAGGATGATCTGATTTCGAGTGAGCAGGGGCGCGATGTGAGTGATGATCCCGCGGAGGTGCTGGGATGGAGTGACGCAGAGGATGATGTCGGCTTCGAAGATCGCGCCGGGGAGGTCAGAGGTGACCTGGATGTCGGCGGGGAGGATGAAGCCGGGGAGATAGGGAAGGTTTTCGCCTGCGTCGGTGAGCTGCTGGGCGAGTTCGGGGGAGTGGGACCAGAGGCAGAGCTCGTGGCCGCCATGGCGTGCGAGGGAGAGGGCGAGCGCGGTGCCCCAGGCTCCGGCGCCGAGGATCGCGATGCGGCTCATGCAGCCGCCTTTTTTTTGCCGAAGCGGTTCTCGGTGCCGGCGATGAGGCGACGGATGTTTTCGTGGTGCTTGACGATGATGAGTAAGGGGATGAAGAAGAAACCGGCGATGACGATGGGCGTGCGCACCGGCACAAAGTAGAGACCGAAGAGTGGAAAGAAGGCCGAACCGATGATCGAGGCGAGCGAGACGTAGTGGGTGATGAGGACAATGACGAGGAAGATGGCGAAGGTGCAGCCGGCGGCGGCGGGAGAGAGGGCGAGGAAGACGCCGAGGGCGCTGGCGACGCCTTTGCCGCCGCGAAAGCCGAGCCAGATGGGAAAGACGTGTCCGAGGATGGCGGCTATGGCTGCGACGACGGCGAGCTGATAGTTGCCGGGAGCGATGTGCTGGGCGATTTTGACGGCGAGAAAGGCTTTGCCGCAGTCGAGAAGAAGCGTGGCGATGCCGAGGCCCTTGGCTCCAGAGCGCGCTACGTTGGTGGCGCCGATGTTGCCGCTGCCGGTGGCGCGGATGTCCTGATGGCGGAAGATTTTGACGAGCAGATAGCCGAAGGGGATTGAGCCCAGTAGATAGGCGAGCGGAATGGAGAGGAGCCAGGGATTCATGTTCGTCTGGGTTGAGTTTAGCAAGGGCGGATGAGGATGTTGGGAAATGCTTCGCGCTGTGTCTTGGTGGAGATGGGCGAGCGGTCGTGCTGCGCACGATGTACCCATCTCAGTATAAAGATATGGGCACCCGAATTTGTGGCGGGGCTACAGGATGTTGCGGCGGATGAGTTCGAGGGCGTGCTGACTGGCCCACCAGCGAATTCTTTCGCGGTCGCCGGGGAGGTTGAGTTCTTTGACCTGAGTGTCCTGGGCGTCGGCGAGGGCGATGTAGACGAGGCCGATTGGTTTGTTGGCGTCGGGACCGGGTGCGCCTGGGCCTGGGCCGGCGATGCCGGTGACCGAGATGCCGAGAGAGGCGCCGGTGCGGGCACGAATGCCTTCGGCGAGGGAACGCGCTACTTCGGATGAGACGGGGCCCTTGTCCGCGACGAGCGCGGCGGGGACATCGGCGAAGGTGGTCTTGAGAGTGTCGCTGTAGACGACTGCGCCGCCGAGGAAGTAGCGAGAGCTGCCGGGGATGGCAGTGAGGCGTTCGGCGAGGAGGCCGCCGGTGCAGCTTTCGGCGGTGGCGAGGGAAAGGTTGCGGAGGCCGAGGTTGAGGAGTACGACCTCTTCGAGCGATTCGCCATGCGAGGAGAAGATAGCTTCCTCCATCTCGGCTTCGATTTTTTCTGCGAGGTCGTCGACGCGGCTTTGGGCTTCGGCCAATGTCGGTTTGGCGCAGAGGAAGTGAAGCTGGATTTCGCCTGAGCCGGCGAGGATGGTGGTTTCGACATCGGTGTACTGCTGGTAGATGGGTGCGGTGCGGGCGTCGACGTGCGATTCGGGGATGAGGGCCATGCGAAGTGTGCGTTTGGCGAGATGTCGAGTGGGAAGGGAGGTGGCGAGGAGGGGCTTCACCTCATTGTCAAAGAGCGGCTTGAGTTCGCTGGGCGGCCCGGGAAGGAGGATAACGATCTTGCGAACGGGTTTGCCGTTGGAGTCGAGTATCGTCGTGTCGAGGTATTGCGCGGGGGCGCTGCCGTTGATGTTGTTGAGGACGGTGGCGCCGTCGAGGACATCGGCCTGCTTCGCATTGTTGGGCGGCATCACCATCTGGCGTGCGGCGAAGCGTTTGTAGAGAGCGGCGAGAATGTCGTTGTCGGAGTGGAGATGGATGCCGAGCGCGGCGGCGGTGGCTTCACGGGTGAGGTCGTCTTCGGTGGGGCCGAGGCCGCCGGAGAAGATGACGATGTCGGCGCGTGAGAGGGCGATGAGGGCGGCGCTGGTGAGGTGCGAGAGATTGTCGCCGACAATGGTCTTGAATGCGACCTGGACACCGAGATCGTTGAGGCCGTCGGTGAGGTAGAGGGAGTTGGTGTCCTGGCGGAAAGGCGTGAGCATCTCGGAGCCAGCTGCGATGATTTCAGCGATCATGGGTGATGTGTCGGATCTTTCCGCCGGGCGATTGTTCCCGTCTCGATGATATTCGTTGTAAGCCGATTTCGCCGAGGGATAGACGAAAAACTCAGTACAGATGCTTGCTCCGGATGAAGCTCTCCGGGGTGCCATCGGCGGGATTGACGAAGATAATATCCTTCGGGTCGCGCCGAGGAGTGTCGACCGCCAGGACGACGAAGGGTTCTTCGAGGAGTTCGGTGGTGCCGTGAATGGTGCCCTGCTTGAAGAAGATAAGTTGGCCGGGACCAGCTTCGAAGGGCGCCGCTTCACCCAGGAAAAACGTTGCGCGGCCTGCGATTACCAGGAGGTATTCATCGCAGGTTGCGTGGTAGTGCGCCGGGGTTGGCCGATAGACGCGGAAGACGCGAGAGCTGGCGTGGTGCTCATCGGTCAGACGCGTGTCGATCAACATGGTGTCGGCGGTGTCGGGAAAACTGCCGGCGATTTTTTTGATGTCGAAGACTGCACTGCTAACGATGGCAGTGTTGTTGGGCGAAGTCGGCTTTGTCTTTTCGGTCATGAGGTACTCCCATACTTCAGTTTAAGACGGCGCACGTTAAGACGACGCGCGAAGGCTTGAATAGCGACAAATGAACCCATCAACACAATTTTTGCGACCGTCGGGCCGTCGAAAGAATTTCTTCTACTTCTTACCTAACCGCTTGCGATCCCCGTTGTCTAATCGGCGAAATGGAAAGCTGGAATGAATCGAGCATTCTGCTAAAAGGAACCCGATTCAGCCGGCAAACATTCTTTAACGACACGTAGGGATTGAAGAAAGAAATGCTTTTGTTTGCTTCACGGCGGTAAACGCAGGCACATCTACGAAAAGATTCGTTGACAACTACGAAATAGTTCGTATATATTTCGTTTGCCTGATGGGATAGCCGGTCACTATTCCTTCCACGTTGCCGTTGGCGAAGATGTAATGCCTGCGCAAATGGACTTCGGTGTGTTGTGAGCGTGACGAATTCTCACGCTGCATGACGCGAAAGGGAACCCCTGTCTTCAGCGCTACTGGTTGCGCTCTCTAACGAGAAACACAGGAGGTCGTGATGAACGTTCGTCTGGTTTTCACTACTATTCTTGCCCTGCTGCTTACTCAGTTTGCTCCAGGTCAATCGGAGTCGCAGGGGATTGATGCGACGCCGATGGACTCTGCGAACGCTGCCAATGCATTCAAACAGGGGCTTCTGCAGCGGATCACTCGTCAAGAGGCAGCGGCGCGGCAAGCGGAGTCTGCACACGCAGGTATTGTCGAGCTCAGCAAGATCTACTTTCAGCTTGGTCTGTTGTTCGAGGACGCGGCACAGTGGGCGCGGGCCGAGGCGGCGTTTCAGCACACAATCTCGTTGCTGCGAAATCCTGCTGCCCAGACGGGAGATTTGGCGACGGCCATCAGTCAGTTGTGTAGCCTGCACGTACTGATGGGAAAGTTGCGAGACAGTGAAAAGGAGGCCCAGGAGGCCCTGAAACTTCGGCAGGAAGTTGGCGATCAGCTATCGATCGCGCACAGCCTGAACGATCTGGCGATTATCTACTTGCATGAACAAAAATATGCGAAGGCGAGAGATCTTGCGCAGGAAGCCAAGGCTGGATTCGCTACGAATGGGGGAGGAAATGTTCTGGACAGAATCATTGTGCGATCCACGCTCGCTGAGGCACTTTGCAACTTCAAGCAGTGTCCCTCTGCGATTCCAATGCTGAAACAGGCACTCGATGAGGCGAATGCTACGATGCATCCGGGTGACTTTCCGATCGGTCTGAGCAACTTTCTTCTGGGTTATGCCTATTGGAAATCAGGCAACATGGGGGTGGCGGGGGAGTACCTGGAACGAGGAACGACGCTGATGAACACACAGCTGGGATGGGGCCATCCGGCCTATCTGAAAGCGTTGATGTGTTATGCCCAGTATCTGCGTGAGAGCCGACAATTGGAGGCGGCGAATGTTATTGAGCGGAAGATCCGTCAGGCGGAAGCAGTCGTCGACGTTCATACGCTTCAGACCGCTCAGGGGATGTTCGGCTTCGATGGATTGCATTAGGGTTCGCCTTGTCTCGCTTACTGAACGCCATTCGGTCTAGTCTCAGCTTGATCGTTTGTGGTGAGCGAATCGATCGGCTGCACGCTTCCCTGATTTGGCAGAAAGATGGAGAAGACGGTGCCGCAGAGCGGCTCGGAGGTGCGGGAGCGAACGCGCAGGCTGCCGCCGTGCTTCTTTACGAGCTCGCGGGAGACCCACAGGCCCAGACCGGTGCCGGTGTCCTTCTTGGTGGTGAAGAACGGTTCGAAGATGTTTTCGAGATGCTTGGCGGGAATGCCGAAGCCGGTATCTGCGATCGTGATGCGAACGCCGGGGCGTGAGGGATCGCGCGGATCGATCGCGGAGTTTGCTTCGATGCGGATAGTGGATCCTCTGGCGCAGGCATCGAGGCTGTTCGCGAGCAGGTTGGAGAGGATCTGACGAAGCTCTCCGGCCGAGCCCAGCACTTCTCTTTCCGTTTCGGTTTTGACGACGAATGAGACTCCGAGCTCACTGGCCCGAGAGGCGTAGAATTCGGTAACTTCGCGGACGATAAGGGAAGGTTTGAAGTGAGCCGGAGCCGATGTTTCGCGATAGAAGCCAAGGGACTGGCGAGTGATGTGGGCAATGCGGCCGAGTTCGTTTTCGGCTTGCGCAAGTAGGTTGCGGATCTCATCGAGGTCGTTGGAACGGCGGGCGATGTAGACGAGGTTGGTGAGACCTTCGAGGGGATTGTTGACCTCGTGAGCGACGGATGCGGCCAGGCGGCCGGCGGCCGCGAGTTTTTCGGCACGCATCAGCGCACCTTCGGACATGCGGCGTTCGGTGATGTCGCGGAAGACGAGAACGACGCCAATCATTTTGCCGGAGCTGTTGCGGATGGGGGCGCCGCTATCGTCGATACAGACTTCGGTGCCATCCTTGGCGACGAGGAAGGTATGGTTGGCCAAGCCGACGACTGTACCGAAGCGGCGGACTTTGTCGACTGGGTTTTCGACGGCGGCGCGCGTCTCTTCGTTGAAGATGGGGAAGATTTCGTGGAGGGATTTGCCTTTGGCCTCGGCTTCCTTCCAGCCAGTGAGTTGTTCGGCGACGAGATTCATGAAGTCGACGTTGCCGTCCGCGTCGCAGGCGATGACTGCGTCTCCGATGCTACGGATGGTGGTGTTCAGCCACTGCTCACGAGCATCCGACTCCTCGCTGCGCAGCTGGATCTCCTGAATCTGGCGGTTGTAGGCGGTGGTGAGCTGATGGAAGACTCTGCGGGTCTCCAATGTGAGTACGGCTGCGGCGAGAGCAGTGAGGAGGACGAGTCCGATCCTTGCGTACTGATTGACTAGGATGTTAGACGCGGAGTGCTCGGCGCGCCGTCCGATGACAATGTTCAGAAACTCGTCCATCTGGGCGCGAAGGTCGTCCATGTCCTGCTTTCGCCGGAGCATGTGTTGCTCCATGGTGGAAGCGTCGACGGGAGGTGAATGGATCTCCTGATATGCCTTCTGCTCCCACTGCTGATGGGAGTCTTGAAGACGGTGCAGCCTTGCCACCTGGTCGGGACGGTGAACGATGGAGAACAGAGTGTTGAACTCGGGTTCGATCTGTTGATCTGCGTCATGCAGAGGCTGAAGGAAGATTGGGTTTCGTGACAAAAGGTAACCGCGCAGGCCGGTCTCTTCGTCAATCATCAATTTGATGAGCCGGTTGGCGTGAAGAATGACGACGTCGGCTTGATCGACTGTGCTCGCGCTCTCCTGAACGCGCTGCAGGCCGTAACCGAGTAGGAGAGCCAGAACAGTGAGTGCTGCAATCGGTAATGCAAGAAGACGAACCAGAAGTCTGCTATAGAGCCGCGGTTCCACCGTATTCCCTCGCCTGGGATGATGCTGAATTGGGGTCGTGTCCGAACTCGAGATAGCCGGCGATGACGATTTTACGAAAATGGAGACTATCTGGCGACAGAATTGATGGCCTTCTGTCGGCCGCAGCTAACACTAAAGTGTAGGTAGGGGGCATTGAGCGGCGTTAGATGAGCCTGCGGCCTTCGATGTCGAGCGAGACGTGGTAGAGCGCTTCGCGGGTGGCGAGGGCGGCGTTGCCGTCTTCGAGGAAGGCGAGGCCTACGAGGTTATTGCCAGAGACGGTGAGTGTGGCTTCGTGGCGCGGGGTGATGCGGATGATGCCGCGCTGGCCACGAAGGCTGGCTGCGACGTAGAGGTTGTTGTCGACGTCGAAGGCCATGCCCTGGGCTCGGCCGAGACCCTGGAAGAAGATGGTGGTGTTGCCGTCGCGGTCGATGGCGTGAATGGCCTGGTTGGACGAGGTGGTGGGGCCGGTGACGAAGAGGGTGCCCGCATCGTTGAAGGCGAGATGGTAGGCGGCGATGCTGGGTTCAAGGGTTGCGTAGACGAAGATTTCGCCGCTGGTGCCGTCGTTGCTGGAGCGGCTGATTTTGAAGATAGTGCCTGAGCGGTCTCCGACGAAGAGGTTGCCGTCGCGGTCGAATGCGATGCCGGTTGCGATGCCCATGCCTTCGGCGTAGGTGGAGACGGCACCCTCCTGGGAGATGCGGTAGACGGTGCCTTCGGCGCGGGAGCTGGCGTAGAGATAGCCTTCAGGGTCAAAGGCGAGGCCGGTGGCGTTGAGGAGGTCGCGGACGAAGGGGCGGATCTGGAAGTCGCGCTGGATTTGAAAGATGGAGACGGGAACAGCCTGGCCGCGCTCTCCCGAGACCGTAGCGTAGACGTTGCCGTCGGCGTCGACTGCGGGGTTGGCGACGGGGTGAAGATTTTCCGCCATGGGCACAGCGATGCGGAGGTTGAGGGGATTGCTCTCGGTAGCGCTGCGGTGAAGAATGAGGTTGCCGGTGATGGTCCCTTCGGGGATATGGATGGAAGCGCGGGTGGGGCGGCTGAGTGTGATGGGGGCGGCGATGTCACCGATGGTGGCGCGGGGGATGTGAGCGCCGTGGGGTTCGAGGTGCTGGCCGTAGACGTCGATCTCGCCACCGGGCATGGCAGCGATGGGTGTGACGCGGTCTAAATGCGGGGCCGGGGCATCGGGTTTTTCGGGATTCAGTAGAGAACGGAGGGTGGTCATGGCTGGGTTTAGCGTAGTCGGCTGTCGAGCGGAGTGCAAATGCATCGTTTCCGCGTCACAGGCGCGGTATCCTGTTTTAACTTGTTGCTATCCCATACGAGGACCGTCTCAATGAACGCTCCAACATCGGAATCTACGCTTCCCTCCTGCAGGTTAATGCGTGCCGGTGAGCAGTTCACCGGTAAACAGGGGCTGCAATACGCCGTCGGTGTTTCAGCGGAGTCGGTCGGAGCACAAGCGATCCACATGCAGCTTCTTAGTATTCCGCCGCAAGGACGCGCAAAGGCGCATAAACACGCCACTCACGAGACGGCGATCTATGCCATAAGCGGCGAGTCGCATGTTTGGCACGGAGAGCGTCTGGAACACCACTCCATCGTGAGGCCGGGGGATTTTTTCTATATTCCCGCTGATGTCCCTCATATTCCCTACAATCCCAGCATGACCGAAACGGTGGTCGCAGTCATTGCGCGTACCGATCCAAACGAGCAGGAAAGTGTCGTGCTGCTGCCGGAACTGGAGGCCATTCATCCGCCCAACGCAAGTTAGAGCCGTCCAACGAAGTTAGAGCCAAAGGTGGGCTAATTGAGCGAATACAAGGGCGAAGCATCCGGCGGCTACGTCGTCCAGCATGATGCCGGTGCCGGTGGGGAGGCGTTCGAGTTGGCGGATGGGTGGCGGTTTGAAGATGTCGAACAGGCGGAAGAGGAGGAGAGAGAGGGTGGCGTGGCGCCAGTCGGCGGGGATGGCGATGAGGGCGATAAGCTGGCCGGCGACCTCGTCAATAACGACGTGGCCGGGGTCTTCGCGACCGGATTCGCGGGCTACGATGGTGGCGGCAGGGATACCGACCAACGTGGCGATGATTGCGGCTACTGTCGTGCCGATAGCCAGGGTGGTGGGGGTTGGGTGGAGGATGTGGGCGGCGGCGTACCAGAGCAGAACGGCGGCGATGCTGCCGTAGGTGCCGGGGCCAGGTTGGAGGCGGCCTGCTCCAAAGAAAGTGGCGATGAGCCAGGCCCAGAGGGTCTTCTTTTCCGATGGTGGGTGGATCTGGACGTTGGAGTTGGCCACTAGTTTACGTCGTCGTCGTTCGCGTGTTTGTGCTTGTTGGAACGGGCTAGCTCTTCGAGGAGGTCGGGATCCTGGATGGGGGTGGAAATCTTGTAGTCGCCACTGGCCCATTTGCCGAGGTCGATGCGCCGGCAGCGGTCGGAGCAGAAGGGGAAGTCTTCGCTGCCGGCGAGGACGATGTTGCGGCAGGTGGGGCAGCGTAGCGCTTTGGTTTTCGTGGTGGACGCCTTCGACATACCCCTAGTTTAATACTTTTCCGGTGCGCGACCAAAGCTGTGGGATGAGGGTATGCGTCTAATCATTGCGAGATGCCTTATGAGCAAGATTGGGACGTTCTGTAAAACGACGTGCGCTCTTTGGTGCATCGGTTTCGCGTCCGTGTCTGTCTCCACTTTGGCGAAAGCATCGGACCCTGTATCGGGGAATCAGCCTGTATTAGAGCTGCAACCGCTGCGGGCGGGTATTTGGTTGCCTGTGGCGGTTGGGCGCTCGCTTCGCGCGGGGAAGGTGAAGCCGGGAACCGTCTTTGTGCTAAAGACGACGCAACGGGTCCCGATCTCTGAAGACGCCTATCTTGACCGGGGAGCGGCGGTCCGTGGTGAGGTAGTGACGTCCGATGCCGGGGACCGGACGGCGGCGCATCCCGCGACGCTGGCGATTCGGTTCACGCAACTGAGCTATCGGGGGATGACGGTGCCGCTCGAGACGCGAGCGGTTGCGATGGCGAACCTGATGTATGTGGATGGGACGTTTCTGCCCCTGATGGGAGGCGCGGACCGGGGAAATTCCAGTGAGGCGAGCTGGACGACAGCGCAGGTGGGAGGGCAGCAGGTGGTTCGGTCGGGCTGGATTGGGCCAGTGGTAGGCCTTGGGTTGCGAACGGTGGGGAGTGCAGACTACTACGGGGTTTATAGTCTGCCGGTGCAGCTTGGGGGCGCGGATGGTGTGCCGGTTCCGCGTGCAATTGGGGTGTTTTCGACGAACGCCCAGGGGCTTTATGGATATGACACGGGGACTCAGCTGGAGTCGTCGGACGGATTGATTACGATCACGAATCCGAAGGGACAGGCGGTGATCCGGGCTGGGGATCATTTGTTGCTAGAGGTGGTGGGTGGGCGATAGCGTGGGCTAAATGTTTATGGGCGTTGGATGGGGAACCAGACCTCGATCGGGGGGCCCGGCCGGTGGCAGGGTTGAAGCGTTCGTCATAGCGCTCGAAGTCGGGTGTGGGGGCGGGCTTGAGGCCGCAGGCGGGGAGCCACTGCTTCCAGATGTACTGCCATGTGTTGTGGAGGGTGGTTGTGCCGTTGGGGTCGGTGAAGACGGCGTAGTGGGCGGCAGGGACGATCATGCGGCCGTTGGGTGGGGCGATGGATAGGTCGGGACTTCGAAAGCGCATATGTACTCGAAGAGCTGATTGGGCAGGTCGGTCTGGCAGGTGGCGCCGTAGAAGATTTTTGTGGCGTGGAGGCCGGGGGTGGGAGTTGGTTGAACTCGGCCCATTGCGCGGGGATGTCGCGCGGGGCATCGGCGAAGGTGTGGAAGCGGCGTAGGCCTGCGAGTTTGAAGGATGGGTGGTCGCGGTAGGTGTGAGTAAGCATGTTTTTTAGAGAGGCGCGGGGCCCTTTCTATGATCTCTGCGCAAGAGCACGGCGATTTGAATCGGTATCGGTAGTACGAGAAACATTAGAAGTTCGCCAGCATCAATAGATGTTTCAGGGTTTACGAGAAAGACGATCCCTACGATAAGGAGTACGAGCGACCAAAGTGGAATGGTCGACCATCGCCATTTTCTGGCCAGAGCGAACAGGATTGCGGCCACAAACAGTGCACAAAAAGCCCAGTCCAATGGACTCGGGATAGCTACATCGTAATTTTTGCTGTGATCGAAGTAGACCAAATAGGTCAGGTATAGGTCAGGATAAATCGTGTAGCAAATGAGCGCCCCTACGCAAAGGAAGATGAAAGATCCAATTGCTGAACGGATTTTGCTGGATTCAAGCACGACCGGATTGTATCGTGCATATCTTCTCCCGCTGAGTCAGAGATGCGAAAGGTCGGTCTTCCCGCGTTGCGGATGACAAGTTCAAAGGATGTGGCGGAACGTGAAAAACTATTCGAGGATGCGGACGACTACGTTGTCGTCGCGGGAGGAGCTTAGCGGCTTGAGAACACGACTTTGCCGTTACGCACAGTGTAAGCGACCTTCGAGAGTGCTGTGATGTTGGAGGCGGGATCTGCGGTGAGGACGACGACGTCGGCGTCCTCACCGGGTGCTATGCGGCCGCTGCGTGTGGCGTAGCCGAAGCGCTGGGCGGGCGTGGTGGTGAGTGAGGCGAGAATCTGCGGGAAGGTCATACCGGCGCGTGACATGAGGGTGAACTCTTCGGCGGTGTCGTAGTGGTCGATGTATCCGATGTCGGTGCCAAAGAGGATTTGGCCGCCCGCGGAGGCGAAGGCGTGAAGCTGGCCGACGGCGAGATTAATGAGATTTTGCGTGACCTGCTCCGAAGCTCCGCCCCTTGTGGCTTCGACGTCGAAGAGGGTTAGGGTGGGAATGAGGCTGATGTGGGCGGCCTTCATGCGTTCTATGAGTGCGGGTTGCCAGGGACCCTCGTCGCTTGAGACGTGCGCGAGGATGTCTGCGCCGGAGTCGAGAGAGAGCTCGACGCCTTTGATGCTGGATGGATGCGAGAAGACGAGCCGGTTGTGTTTGTGTGCCTCGGCGACGATAGCGCGGGCTATGTCGGGCTGGAGGAGAAGCACACCCTGCGCTTCGATGGAGCCCGCGAAGATTTTGATGGCGTCGGCACCGTCCTTGATCTGCTGATCGACGCGTGCGATTGCTTGTGGAACCGAAGTGACCTCAGGCATGACGATGTGGTTGTCGGCCAGGTACTGCTTGACGTAAATGGGCGTGCCGTCGGCTCCCCAGAAGGGCTCGCCAACGGTGAGGATGCGCGGGCCCTGGACGCTGCCATCTGCGATGCGCGAGCGAATGAGATTGGTGTTGGAGAGGACGGAGGCGATGTCGAAGACGGTCGTGAAACCCCAGCGCGTGAACATCGTTTGAAGTTGTGCGGTGAGTGCGGGGGCCGTGATGTGCTCGGCGTGCAGGAGCTCGGGAGGCAGGATGTGGACGTGACTGTTCCAAAAGCCGGCGGTGATGGTCATGCCGGAACAGTCGTAGGTGGTGATTGCGCGCGCGAGGTGCGGACCTTTGATCGATGAGGTGGAACCAACTGCGGTAATCTTGCCGTTGTGGATGAGGATTGCGGCATCGTGGATGGGCGGCTGGTCTGGACTGGTGTAGACCGTTGCGTGAATGAACTTCAGGTCGGAAGCGTGAGCAGCGGTAGAGACACCGAGGGTGCCGAAAGAAAGAAGCACTGTCAGGCTGACTAGGAAGAGGCGCATAAGAGGTTATACGCTCGGATGTCGAGAGTGGTTCGCCGGGACCCTATTCGAGGATGCGGGCGACTACGTCGTAGTCGTGGGATTCGGTGATGAGTGCTCGGTAGAAGGTGCCGGGGACGAGGGTTTCGTTGGGGCCGAAGTCGTTGATGAAGACTTTGCCGTCGATCTCCGGGGCGTGGAGGGGGGTGCGGCCCTCCCAGAGGAGTTCGGTTTCTTCGGATTCGCCTTCGATTAGCAGGTCGATCTCGCGGTCTACCCATTCGGCTTTGGATTTGGTGCTGATCTTTTGCTGCAGCTTCATCAGCTTGCGGCGGCGGGCCTGGATGGTGCGGTTGGGGACTTTGAGTTCGTCGGCTAGCTCGAAGGCCTTGGCGCCCTCTTCGTCAGAGTAGGTGAAGACGCCGAGCCAGTCGATATTCGCTGCTCGTACGAACTCGCAGAGAGTCTCGAAGTCGGCTTCGGTTTCGCCCGGGAAGCCTACGATGAACGACGTGCGTATGACGATGCCTGGGACGATGCGACGGGCCTTGGCGATGAGGTCGAGGAAGATATGTGCGTTGCCGCCGCGCTTCATGCGCTTGAGGACGCTGGGGCTGGCGTGCTGAAGGGGCACGTCGAGATATTTTGCGATGGTGTTGTGTTTGGCCATCGTCTCAAGTAGGCGCGTGGTGACCTTGTTGGGGTAGGTGTAGAGGAAGCGCAGCCAGCGCAGACCGGGGAGGATTGCCAGTGCGTCGAGGAGTGTGGCGAGGCCGTCGGTGAAGCCGAGGTCTTCGCCGTAGCAGGTGGTGTCCTGGCCGATGAGGGTGATCTCGCGGACGCCTTGTGCGATGAGGTTTTCGGCTTCGGCGATGATGGAGGACATGCGGCGGGAGCGGAACTTGCCCCGGAGTTGGGGAATGATGCAGAAGCTGCAGGGGTGGTCACAGCCTTCGGCGATTTTGATGTAGGCGGAGGCGCGGGGCGTGGTGAGGATACGGGGAGTCGCGTCGTTGTAGAGGTATTCGGGGAGCGCGGCGGTGGCTCCGTCCCATGAGGCGCGGGAGAAGCGGCCTTGCTGCTGGCGGAGGTCGCCTTCAGGGCGCGATGTGTTGCCAGGATCGATGCCGATGGGCAGGCTGATGGGCCGGTGCGCGATGTGGTCGCCGGTGTGATTGAGAGGCTCGTCTCCGTGGGTGGTGCCGGTTTCGGCGAGGGACTGGACAATGCGGAGTTGCGGGGCGATCTCGCGGTCGTGTTCGGGATCGGCGAGCGGGCGGGAGTGTTGCGAGACGGCGCTGGGGGCACGGTCGATGAGCTGCTGTGTGCTGAGCGATTCAAGCTGTGCGACCTCGGCGTCGGTCTGGGCTTTGCCGATGGCGTGAGTGTGGATGGTGGCTTCGGGGGGGCCTTGCGGGAGGATGTTGAAGGGGGAGTTGTTCTGCGCGTGGCCGCTTGGGCTAAGGCCGGCGGCGGCGAGGATGGCCTCAAGTTCGCCTGTGCCGACGACCGCGTCTACTTCGGGGATGTTCTTCTGGATTTCGTCGCGATAGCGCTCGACGAGGCAGCCGGCGACGACGATGCGGCTGGCTTTCCCGCCGTTCTGCTGTTTGTGCTGGACCATCTCGAGGATGGTGTTGACGGACTCCTGCTTGGCAGAGTCGATGAAGCTGCAGGTGTTGATGACGATGATCTCGGCGTCTTCGGCGCGCGGGGTGAGCTCGGCTCCGTTGTGGTGGAGCAGGCCCATCATGACTTCGGAGTCGACGAGATTTTTGGGGCAGCCTAGGGAGACGAAGCCTACTTTGGGGCGGGAAGGGCTTTCATTGGAGAGCTGTAGAAGAGCTGTGTCTGACGGGTTTGGGGCAGAATGCGGCACATTACTATTCTAGCAACCTGCCCCTGCTGCGAGTGGATAAGAAATGAGATTTGCCGATGGCCGATTGCGGTTTCATCTGCTGCGAATGAGCACTGCGGTCGCGTCATCGGCGCGATCTGATCTTTGGCCGAAGCGCTGGACTTCCTCGATCAGTCCTTCTACGCAGGCATTGGGTTGGTGGAAGTGCTCGAGCAGACGCTCCGGTCCATATTCTTCGCCGTCGTGGTTCACGGCCTCCGTTATTCCATCTGTGTAGAAGAGCAGTTTTGTGCCAGGTTCGAGCTTTATTGTGTGTTCGGGATAGGACGACGTGCCTAATCCGAGCGGCAAGCCGGTGTCGACTTCGAGGAATTTGGATTGGCCATTGATCAGCAGAGGGTTGAGGTGCCCTGCGCTGGCGACGGTAATTTCCCGTGAGCGGGCATCGAGCACAGCGTAGATCATGGTCACAAATTTGCCCATCGGAAAGTCTTCGGTCAGTCGTTGGTTCAGATGCAACAGCGTTTGGCCTGGTGATAGATCGGGCCTTGCGGTGGAACGCAGGATGGCGCGTGTTGCTGACATGAGCAGAGCCGCCGCCATGCCCTTGCCGGAGACGTCGGCGAGTGCGATGCCGTACCGCTCGTCGCCAAGGTCGATGAAGTCGTACCAATCACCGGCTACAGCGCCGGCCGGATGCCATGCGGTTTCGAAGGTGAATCCTGAAACCAGGGGGACCGCTTTCATGAGGAGTGCGTGTTGAACGGCTCGCGCTTCCTGTGCTTCGCTTTGCATGCGCTCGCGTTCGACGCGCTCGAGTTTGAACAGTCGCGCGTTTTCAATGGCGACCGCGATATGTCCTGCGAGGGCTTTGAAGATCTGCAGCTGGTCGCGGGAGAAGGCGTTGGTCTCTTTGTGATCGACGGAGAGGACGCCGATTACTTCGCCGCTGACCTTGAGGGGAACGCTGACTTCTGAGCGAGTGTCGAGCTCGCAGGGCATGTAGTAGGGGTCGAGCGTTACGTCCGGGGCGTAACGCATTTGTCCGCTCGCGGCGACGTGTCCGACCATGCCTTGCCGGCCGATTTGCAGGCGCGCCCCCTTCTGGTAAATGGTGCACCCTCGAACTCCGTGGAGGACCATCTCCTCGCTTTGCGGGTCGCGTAACCAGACGGAGACTTCGACGCAGCCGAGGGAGGCGGCTATATCGTTGACGACTCGGTCGAGCAGGTGATCCAAATCCAGCGTTGAGTTGATGAGCTGCGCGGCTCGCTGCAACTTCATGAGGGCTTGAATGAAGTCGCAGGATGCGGCACGGCGGACAGGTGCGACGCGATGATTCGTTGAGCGGGTCAAGATGGTTGCCATCCGGTCCTCCTTGGATGGTACAGGCGTATGCGGGTTAAAGCTGGTTGATTGGATGTGGGGGCTCGGGGCGAGATGCTTTCTTTTCAATCGGCTCGTTTTGTCTTGATGTGAGAGGAGTTCCGCGTCTTGTTGCTTTCGGTGCGCCGGTGGCGGCGCAAGCGAGAGTCAGTTGGTGGGACCACTTTTACTCGTGCAGCCCGATGCCGCTCCGCTAACCCTAGCGGAGGGCTCCGACGGGGTTGTTGCAGGATTCACACATAATCATTCACACATTGACCCAAATAGAGTCCTCAACGATCACATCTTCAGAACAAGTAGGGCAGGAGACTCGAGTTTTCAAGCCCGTTGTTAAAGGCTGCTTCCGCAAAGACGGAAATCCTGGGATCTGCGTCACGTCATTTGCTCCATCAGGCGAGAGCGTTGCGGGCGATGACCTCGCGGTAGAAGTGGGCGCTTAGTTTTGGCGTTCGTTTCTGCGTGGCGAAGTCGACGTAGTGGATGCCGAAGCGGTAGGCGTAGCCGTCGGCCCATTCGTAGTTATCGAGCAGACTCCAGAGGAAGTAGCCGCGGACGGGGACGCCCTCGCTGACAGCGCGGTGGAGTTGCGTGAGGTAGTTGCGGAGGTACATGACGCGGTCGGAGTCGTAGACGTGGCCGTCGGGCGTGAGGACGTCGGCGGATGACGCGCCGTTTTCGGTGATGTAGATCTCCTTGATGCTCCAGATCTCGGCGGCGAGCTTTGGTCCCCAGTAGAGGGCCTCGGGGCCAACGTGGAGCCAGTTGCTCATCATGTGCGGGAAGGAGGCTGGGGGATGAACCATGGCGAAACCTGAGGGTGAGCTGTCGGCGCGGACGTAGGCGGGAGTGTAGATGTTGATGCCGACGAAGTCGATGGGGGAGCCGATGGCTTTCATGTCGGCATCGGTGAACTTCGGCGCGTCGGCTGCAGCGTGGTGAAGGTAGGCGTCTGTGTAGCGGCCCTCCATGATGGCGGTTAGGTAGCCTGCGTTGGCTTCGCGCATGGCCTTCTTTGCTGCGGCGATGTGTTCGGGTGTTTCGATGACCGGGACGGTGGCAGTGGCGTTTTCGGCGAGGCCGACTTTGGTGCCGGGTTTGGCGTGGGCGCGGATGGCCTGGACTCCGAGGCCGTGCGCGAGCACCGCGTTGTGACGGACCTGATTGACACCCGCAGGTGGGAGTTTGAGGCCGGGCGCGTGGCGGCCTTCTTGGTAGCCGATGTCGACGAAGGAGCGCATTTCGTTGAGGGTCATGAAGTACTTAACGCGATCGGAGAGATGCTGGGCGACGTAGCCGGCATAGGTGGCGAAGGCTTCGGAGGTGTCGCGGGATTGCCAGCCGCCTTTGTCTTCGAGGGCTTGGGGGAGGTCCCAGTGGAAGAGCGTGCAGTAGGGTTGAATGTTGTTTGCGAGCAACTCGTCGACGAGGCGATTGTAGAAGTCGAGGCCCTTCGGGTTGGGGGCGCCGGCGCCCTGCGGATAGACGCGCGGCCAGGCGACGGAGAAGCGGTAGGTTTTGAGGCCGAGGGCTTTCATGAGTTGCACGTCGTCTTTGTAGCGGTGGTAGTGATCGTCGGCTACGTCGCCGGTGTCTCCGTTGTTGGTCTTGCCGGCGCTGTGGGAGAAGGTGTCCCAGATGGAGGGCCCGCGGCCATCTTCGTTGACGGCTCCTTCGACCTGATAGGAGGCGGTGGCGGAACCCCAGAGGAAGCCTTGCGGAAAGACTCGGGATGCAGGGGCGGTGGGTGTGCCGGGGGATTGCGCTGAGGAGGCAGCTTCGGCGGTGGCAGCGAGTGAGGGGAGTGCGGGAGCGAGTGCGGCGGAACCGAGAAGGCGGGCGAAGGCGCGTCTAGTAAAACGATTGATCACTGGAATTCCTCAACTTTCGAAGTCAGGGAAGTGTAGCTGCTTCGGCGCGGGGATTCCAATGATCTTTGCCACTGAGGAAGTTTTGAGGAAGGTACTCGTTGGCCTGAGAGGAGGTGAGTTGGTGTGACCAGGGGACACGGGAGGAGGGGCTGGCTCCGGGCCCTGTCGACCCAAATTCGGCGTAATAAGCAGTTTTTTCGTTAGCGGGATTATTCCAGTTGTTCCATCCCCCGGGGTTGAGGTCGGTTGGAAGATCGGTGTGAATGTAAATGACGCGGGAGTAGGGACGCCAGGGACGTCCGAGGCCGGTCGAGTCATGGGCCGAGGCGGTGCTCTTTGCGCCTGGTGTGTCCGGGTTCATGGTTGAGCCGGAGTGCTCGATGCTGCTGGTGACTCTGCTGTCGACGATGACGTAGCCGGTGGGTTGGTCAGGCGCTGTGCGGGACTGCGCGGTGAGGTAGCCGGGGCCGTTGGCGTGGAGTTCGGTGCGGTCGAAGACTGCGGCGGCGTTGCCGAAGATGAAGTCGACGCCGCCTTCGATGTAGGAGTCGACGTAGTACTGGCGGCCGTAGTCGGCGAAGAGGGTGTCCTGGTGGCCGAGGAAACGGCAGTGCTTGAAGATGCTGCGGTCGGCGCGGTTGGCTACAGCGACAGCCTGGCCGGTGTTGCCGGCGGCATTTTCGAAGGTGATGTTGTCGGCTTCGAATCCGTCGCCATTGATCTCGACTGTTTCGGTGAAGAACGTGCCACCCGCGGTTTTGGCGTTTAGGGAGTTGGTGATGACGACGTCTTCGGGGGATTTGCCTTTGCCGATAAGCGTAATGTTGGGATGGTTCTGTGTGACGATGACGCGCTCGTTATAGGTGCCGGGGGCGATCTCGATGAAGACGCGCCCACCGGGGCCAGGCCAGGAGTGATGATCCAGCGCGTTTTGAATGGTGGGGAAGATGGTGCGGTCTTCGTTGCCGGGGTTGGCGTGGGGTGCGGAGGGGTCGACGCGAACGTGGACGTCCTGGGAGTATGCGAGATGGGCGTATGCGAGAGATGAGAAGAGGATTGCAGCTAACAGCAGGCTAGTGCGCATGGCAGCAAGGTTAGTTGCTCGCGGGAGCGGCGGCAAGTTTTGCACCGGATGCGAGATCAGGCGAGGCGAGCGGAGGGTTTGGAGTGATAAAATAATTCCTGTGCCGGGTCCTACGCGACGTAATCCCGCCAACCCCGCCAGGTCCGGAAGGAAGCAACGGTAACGGGTAATTACGGGCGCAGTAGGTCGCCCGGTGCACTGATCTCTCCTGCCGATCCTTTCCCTTCACAAGCCAGTTGTCCGTTCTCCGTTCTCAGTTGTTGAGATTCCGTTTCGGTGTTCCGTTGTTATTGTCAACTGAGAACTGACAACGGAGAACTGAGAACTGCAACTCAGAACTGACAACGGAGGACTAAGAACTGGTACGTGACATGCGTGCGCTTCTCGGAGAGAATGAACTGCGACAGGTGAACATTGGTTCATCTGTAAACAGTCTTTGTTTTTATAGTTGTGCAACCGAGGTGAGGTGAGAGTTTGAGTTTGATGTTGAAGCCGCGGACGCAGGTGCGCGCGAAGATCAGTTCGGTAGGGACCTATGTGCCGCCGCGGTTGTTGACGAATGCCGATCTCGAGAAGATGGTTGCGACCAACGATCAGTGGATTACAGAACGGACCGGGATCCGCGAACGGCACATCGTGGATGCGGGTGTGGCGACGAGCGACCTGGCGCTGGAGGCGGCGAAGAACTGTCTTGCGGCTCGGGGGGTCGACGCGAGGGATGTTGAGGTGATCATCGTGGCTACTGTGACGCCGGATATGTTCTTTCCGGCTACGGCCTGTTTGGTGCAGGACAGGCTGGGAGCCAAGGGGGCATGGGGGTTTGATCTTTCCGCGGCCTGCTCGGGATTTCCGTATGCGCTGCAGGTGGGGACGAAGCTGGTCGAGAGCGGGATGCACAAGAAGGTGATGGTGATTGGAGCCGATGTGATGAGCTCGATCATCGACTATACAGACCGGGCTACCTGCGTGATCTTTGGCGATGGTGCGGGAGCGGTGCTGCTGGAACCGTGCGAAGGCGACGAGGTTGGGTTGATCGATTACTTCCATGAGATCGACGGGTCGGGTGCAGCGGCATTGAACATGCCCGGGGGCGGAAGTCTGCATCCTCCTACTGCAGAGACGGTCGAACACAAGATGCACTACGTCCATCAGGATGGGCAGGCGGTGTACAAGTTTGCCGTGCGCAAAATGGCTGAAGCGGCGGAGACGGTGCTGAAGCGGAATGGGGTGGAGGGAAAAGACCTCGGGTGTTTTATTCCACATCAGGCGAATAAGCGGATCATCCTTTCGACGGCGGAGCGGCTGGGGATGCCGGAGGAGTCGGTGATCATCAACATCGACCGGTATGGGAATACAACGGCAGCTACGATCCCGATGGCGATGCAGACCGCGCTCGAGGAAAATCGGTTGAAGAAAGGCGATCTTGTGCTGTTGGCGAGTGTTGGGGCAGGGTTTACGGTTGGGGCGACTCTGTTGCGGTGGGAGTTTTAAGGCAGGGAATAGGGAATGGGAGTAGCGAACGGCACCTTGGGGCTGCTTGATGGCTGCATTTTTCCCGGATAGGGTGGAATTCCTTTTTTGACTTCTTAATTGTAGGTCAGCCGGTTGGATTGGGGCGGTCGACGAGATTGCCGGTGCGACGGACGCCGACGGTGCGCGAGGTTTTGTAGAGCTGCCAGAAGGCGAAGGCACAACTGATTGCGATGCCGACCCAGATAACGATGAGGACGGGTGTTGCATATTTCGCGGAGAGTGAATTCCAGATGCGAACGATGTGCCTGCCGTAGTGAATGCCGAGCCACGCTGCGATAGTGTGACGCAGGCATCGGCTGACGGTGAAGGCGATCATAAATTTCTTGCGCGACATCCTGAGCGCGCCCGCAGCGAGGACGAACGGGCTCAGCGGCATGGGCGGCGGAAGAATGGCAGGCAGCGCAACGGAGAGGATAGCGTGGCTTTCCATCCACTGACAGACGCGTTTGAAGATGCGCGGGGGAATGCGTTTTTCGAGGAAGGCCATGCCGCCGCGCTGACCAACCAGATGGCTGAAATATCCGCCGAGTGCGGACCCGATGGTGGCGAGCATAACCAGGAGGATTACGTTCTGGTGTTGTGCCGACATGACGATGATCATGATGTCGGTGACGCCGGGCACGGGCAGTGGAACGAAGGAGCTGTCGACGATGGAGACCAGAAATACGCCGAAGAGTCCGAAGTTGAAGAGGAAATGGAGAAAGGGGCTACGGGCTCCACGATGAGTTGTCGCGGCCTGAGGGGCAGCTTGTGCGAGATACTTCGCCGTGGTGAGGCCCGCTGCGAGGAACTTCATACCTCATTATGACGTGGTTCGGCGCCGCGAAGTCGCACGGTTTCGCAGATTGATGATTAGAGAAAGCGGAGGCGAGGAAGCGGGGGCAGGACGTCGACTTCGGCGGCGTATTGACGGAAGCGTTCGATGGCACGGATGCACTCGGTGTTGAGGACATAGTGAATATTCGAAGAGAGGTAATGGCGGATGGTGGCGGGTGGGATGGCGATGCGCGGGGTCCACTGTTCGACGAGATTTTCGATGTTGAGGAGGCCGTGATTGCGGGAGGCTTCGAGGTCTTCGGTGAGTTGCGCGGCGGTGAGGTGCGGGGCGGTTAGGCTGTAAGGGCCGAGGGCTTCAGGACGGACGGCCCAGACGGCGGCGACCCAGGGGAGTTCGGTGCGGATATGCCACTCGCGTGCGAGGTCATGCCAAACGCAGGGGCCGATGGCGGCTTCGATTTGTTCGCGGGCTTCGAGGGCGAGGAGAGCGGGATCGCCGATGAGGATGGCGGCGTCCGCGTGCTGGAGCATCGCGATTGGGTCGGCTATGGCGGGAATAAAGGTGGGGTGGGTCTTGAAGAACTTGCGGAAGAGGATTTCGGCGTAGGCGAGGGAGCTGCGGGAGGCGGTGTCGGCGGCGATGGATTTTACTGTGCCGAGGGTGTGAGGGGATTTGACGATGAGCTGGATGGAACGGACTTCGTTCAACGAAGCAATCGTGCAGCCGGGGACGATGGCGAGATCGGGGGTGAGGGACGCGATGGGTATTAGTCCGAGGTCGGCGCGGGCTGCTAGGAGTTCATCGGCGCAGAGCGCGGGTTGGGTGTAGTGGAGCGTGTAGCGCTGGGCGAGAGTGGAGGCCAGGGGTAGGTGCTCGAAGTCCCACATGAGAGGAGCGGGGTTGAGGAAGTTGATGGCGGCGACGCGGAGCCTGGTGGGTGGTGATGGAGTCATCAAGGGAATAGTTTAAGGACCAGTTTATTTGATGAGGGCGTGTGATGCAGAGAGCCGTAGTGAGTTTTTATCAGGATGAAGAAGGGCACTGGGCGGCCCGGCTGGAGTGCGGTCATGGTCAGCATGTGCGCCATGATCCGCCGTGGATGGTGCGGGAGTGGGTGACGAGCGAAGAAGGCAGGGCGGCGCGGATCCGGACTTTGATGGAGTGCAAGAAGTGCGATGAAGGGCGGGGATAGCGGTTCATAGTAGGATTCTCACGATACGGTGCACATCCTTCCGAACGGAGCGAAGAGTATGAAGGGGTTGCTCGCAGCGGGCCGAATGTTTTTCGCAGTTGCGGTGGTGTTTTTTGGGTTCCAGTTCGTAATTTTCGCTGCTTCGCTGACGGGACCTGTGCCGGGGCCTCCGTGGACGCATGGAAGTGTGCTTGTGGCGTGGTTGGTTGCTGCGGGATTTCTTATGGCAGGCCTGAGTATCGCTGTTGGCACGATGGCGCGATGGGTCTCGCTGTTTTTGGGATTGGCGATTTTGTTGTTTGGCCTTGTTCACTATCTACCGGTACTTCTGACCCATCTGCATGACCCCGGACCGTGGACTGTGCTGTTTGAGCTGCTTGCGATAGCCGGCGGCGCGTTTGTGATCGCATCGAGTTTCTCTCAGCCTCCTCTTGGGGGATCGGTAGTGATAATCGGGAACGATGCGGGTCGTTGGTTGATTGCGATTTCGCTTGTTGTCTTCGCGGTGCAGCATTTTATGTATGCGCGGTTTGTGGCAACGCTGGTGCCAGCGTGGATTCCGGCGCGTCTGTTCTGGGCGTACTTTACGGGCGTTGCGTTTGTCGCGGCTGCTTTGGCGATTGCATCGAGAAAAATGCTGCGGCTGGCTGCAATGCTATTGGGAACGATGTTTTTTCTTTGGGTTGTGCTGCTGCATATCCCTCGAGTGGCGGCTGCGATTCGGAATGGCAACGAGGTCACCAGTCTGTTTGTGGCGGTGGCCATGTGCGGGCTGTCTTTTGTTTTGGCAGGGACGTACGGGAGGAGTCTTGAAGGACATGGTGCATATTAATTCTATGAATCGGCGGCAGTTTCTCTCATCGTCCAGTGTGGCGGCACTCGCGCTTGGCCAGGGACCATCGGCGTTAGCTGCTTCTGCAGCGCCTGCGACGAAGCCTGTGCTGATGAAGCTCGGGTGCCAAAGTGCGCCGACTAATGACACGCATCTGAAGTACCTGGCGCGGTATGGCGTGAAGAATATCTGTGGGTATCCGGGGGGTGAAGAGGGACGCGATAATGATCCCAACTGGGCGACAGTGGATGAGTTGAGTCGCATGAAGGATCTTGCCGCGAAAAGCGGCATCGAGGTCGATTGCGTTGGCCCGCCGCTGCTGACGTCGAGTTATATCGACAATGAGAAGCATCCCGCAATCATGCTGGCGCAGAGCTCGGAGCGCGACCGCGATATCGAGTCGATACAGACGCTGATCAAGAATTGTGCGCAGGTGGGTTTGCCGTCGATCAAGTACAACATGAGCATTCTCGGCGTGCTGCGGTCGGGCCGGACGCCGGGGCGGGGGGATGCGAGTTATAGCCAGTGGAAGCTTGCCGAGGCGCATCCCAAGACGCCGCTGACCATTGCAGGGCACGTTGACGCGGATATGTTCTGGGAGAGGATCACGTATTTTCTGGATCGCGTGATACCGGTTGCGAATGAGTACAAGATTCGCATGGCTTGTCATCCGCAGGATCCGGGCGTGCCGCCGGAGGGTTACCAGGGCGTGGATCGCGTGCTTGGAACCGTCGATGGATTGAAGAAGTTCATCACGATTCAGGAGAGTCCATATCACGGACTGAACTTCTGCCAGGGAACGGTGTCAGAGATGCTGGCCAACCCCGGAACCGAGATCTATGACGTGATTCGATACTTTGGGACGCGCAAGAAGATCTTCAATGTGCACTTCCGCAATATTCGCGGGCATCGGAATGATTTTGTCGAGGTGTATCCGGACGAAGGCGACGTTGATTTGGTGAAGGCGATCCACGTGTATCGCGAGGTTGGCTATCCGTACATGCTGATGCCCGATCATGTGCCGGTTGCAAAGAATGATCCGGAAGGGTTGCAGTCCTTCGCGTTTTGTTATGGATATATTCGTGGGTTGATTCAGTCGCTGGGTTGAGGGAAAAGAAAAGCCTCCGCCGATGGTTGGCAGTGGAGGCTCTTGTTGATCTTCTGTTCCGGGCGCGTGTCTTAGGCGCGGATTCTTCTGCGTACTGCCTGCATAGCGGCAATCAAACCAGTACCGAACAAGAGAAGACTAGAGGGCTCAGGCGTTACTTGGATCTGGCCTCGGATCTCGCCACCCGGAAAGGTCGGGTTGTGAATGTTGGCGTAGGTGTTTCCGCTATTCAAGGCAGCGATAAGGCCAGCTTCGGCTAGTGCGACGGTGCCCCCTTCCTGAGTGATGAATGCGGCGTTGTAAGTAGCGGCGAGTGTCAAATCAACGGTAGCCATGAAGGTGCCGGAAGTCGTATTGGGGAATGGGGTGAAAGGAACCGCTACGATTTCGTTGACTCCGACAGGACCGCAGCAATGAATGTGCGCTGCGCTTGCGGGAGTGGTTAGCCCACTGAAGCTTTCGTCGATCGACAACAGATTGCCGTTGAGGATGAAGGTGGCGAACCCGGTTGCGGAGCTTCCGGTCGGAGGAACCTCATTGGATCCGAGGAGGGTTGCGGCGTACGTGATCGTATCGGCGTGTACGGGTATTGCTAGTGCAAGTGCAAAGACAAGGGGCCCGGTCAACAATAGACGCTTAAACATAGGGTTCTCCCTCCGCACTCGGGGCGGGATTTGTTAGATGCCATAAGGAGATTGAGAGTGGTTTGAGTGGCGGAAGTTTTTTAGGATGACCAATTGGGTGTAGTTGTGGGCATAGTACTTGCTTATATAGTTTGGTTGAAGAGAAGTTGGGACAAAAGTCGAGAGGAATCAGAGGAATGAGCTTCGCAGAGCGGTATGAAGCGAGTGATGTGGAGAAACGGGAATTGGCGAAGTTAGCCTGGATGGCGTTGATGTTGACGCCGGGGATGGGACCCACAAGGATCTGGAAGGCGATGGGGCGACTGGGGGCGGCGGAGCGGCTGTTTGAGGCTTCGTTGACGGAACTCGAGGGGCTGGGAATGCCGGCCGCGGCGGCGCAGTTCTGTTTTGAGGGCAAGGCCCGGGCCACGGCCGAGGATGAGATGAAGCGCACGATTGATGCGGGTGGGAGCGTTTTGACGCCTGAAGATGAAGCTTATCCGGAACGACTGCGGGAGATTTATGATCCCCCGGTAGTGCTTTGGATTCGTGGCGATGCAACGCAACTGGCGCGGCCGGGAATTGCGGTTGTAGGAACGCGGCAGCCCTCGCCATATGGCGCGGGGATGGCTGAGCTCTTGTCACGAGACCTTGCGAATCGACGGCTGGTAATCCTGAGTGGTATGGCGCGAGGGGTGGATACCGCGGCGCATAAAGGGGCGATCGAGGCGGGAGGAAAGACGGTAGCGGTTTGGGGAACCGGCATCGATGTGATCTACCCGAAGGAGAACAAGAAGCTGGCGGAGCAGATTGTGGCGACGGGCGGGGCGATTGTTAGCGAGTATCCGCTGGGGACGTTTCCTGCGCCGCAGAACTTTCCCATCCGCAACCGCATCCTAAGCGGGATGAGTGTCGGGGTGCTGGTGATCGAGGCAGCCGAGTACAGCGGGACGAGGATTACGGCGCGATGCGCGATGGAGCAGAATCGGGACGTTTTTGCCGTGCCGGGGAATGTAACGAATAAGAATGCCTGGGGGCCTAACACGTTGATAAAACAGGGAGCTAAGCTTACCGCGACATGGGAGGATATCTGGGAGGACCTGCCATCGGAGATTCGGCTGGCGCTGGAGGATGAGCGGATGGCGGCGGGCGAGGCGAGTGAATCGAAAGAAGGAGGGGCTGCATCTCTATTTAATGACGCGCCTTTGCCGAAGCATGAGCGGATCGTTTTCGACAAGCTCCGGCATGATGAATCGATGCAGTTAGATGAGTTGATTGAGCAGTTGGAGACTGAGCTGGGATCGGCGGAGATATTCACAGCTCTGTTCGAACTAGAGCTTGCGGGGCGGGTGCGACAGCTTCCCGGAAAAAATTATGTGCGGGCGTTCTGAATCACAGCGGGACTTCTTCTCAACCGCGAAGATGGGACAATCATCAAAATAAAGTAAGTCTAGGCTGTCGTTTGATTTGGCAGTTGATTCGACCTGCGAGTTTTCCTCTGAAAAATGCTGTATGGTTATGACCTTCTGGACGGATTTTCGTCAGTTGAGAAATTGTGTTGAGATGACGCGTTTGCGGAAAGCGTGTTAGGTTCGCAAGGGAACAAGGAAGACCAGGGACGTTTTGCCTTTTGGCGATGCGTTCCGGGGACGAAGGGAACGAATGGCAAAATCACTTGTGATCGTAGAGTCGCCGGCAAAGGCGAAGACGATCGGGAAATATCTCGGCAACGACTACACGGTGGAGGCCTCTATCGGCCACATTATGGACCTGCCGAAGAACGACATCGGTGTGGAGCTGAAGAAGCGAACGTTTGAGCCGACGCTGATTGTGTCTCCGGGAAAAGAAAAGATCGTGGAGAAACTGAAGAAGCTAGCGGCGAAAGCGGACACAGTCTATCTGGCGCCCGACCCGGATCGCGAAGGGGAGGCGATAGCCGCGCATCTTTCCATGCAACTGCTGCCGATGGTGAAGGACAAGTCGAAGGTGCGGCGTGTGACCTTCAACGAAATTACGAAGAAGGCGGTGCAGGCAGCGTTTCTGCACGCTCGCGATATTGATGAGAACTTGGTGGACGCGCAGCAGACGCGCCGAGTACTAGATCGCCTGGTGGGATATCAGGTGTCGCCGCTGCTGTGGGACAAGGTTCGGCGAGGGCTGTCTGCAGGACGTGTGCAGACAGTGGCATTGCGATTGATTGTGGAGCGCGAGAGCGAGATCAACGCGTTTCAGCCGGTGGAGTACTGGACAATTGATGCGATTCTGGAGCCGACTGCGGGCAAGCAGAGCTTCACGGCGCGCTTTGTCGGTGTGAACGGAACGCCTTCGCGGGTTGCGAACGGCAAGGATGAAGAGGGCAAGGAACTCTTTCTGTCGAACGCTCTGCCTGATAAAGAGGCCGTCGATGAGGCGGTTGGCGAACTGGAGCATGCGAAGTGGAGCGTGCGTTCGGTCGAGAAGAAGGAGCGGCGGAATAATCCGAAGGCTCCTTACACGACGAGCAAGCTGCAGCAGGATGCTTCGGGACGCCTGGGATTCAATGTGCGGCGCACGATGGGTGTGGCGCAGCGGCTGTATGAAGGCGTGGAGATTGGTGCGGAGGGCACGGTTGGTCTGATTACGTATATGCGTACCGACTCGACGCGGGTAAGTCCGGATGCAATTGCGGAGGCTCGTGAATTTATCGGGAAGCTGGGGCCGCAGTATCTGCCGGCGACTCCGAATGAGTACGCGGGCAAGAAGCAGGAACAGGCGCAGGACGCGCACGAAGCGATTCGGCCGACGAATGTGTCGTTTACTCCGGCTTCAATTCGGAAGTATTTGAGCGACGAACAGTACAGGCTGTACAAGTTGATCTGGCAGCGGTTTGTTTCGAGCCAAATGACGCCGGCAATCTTTGACCAGACGACGGTGGACATTGTGGCGCAGGCGAAACAAGCTTATGACTTCCGCGTGACCGGTAGCGTGTTGAAGTTTGACGGGCATTTGAAGTTCGATGAGGAAGACAAACGGGCACGGCAGGCGGCGAAAGAGGAAACAGCGGCGAGGATAGCCGAACAGAACGGCCAGGATTCGGAGAGTGACGAGGAGGCGGAGCGCAGATTGCCTGAGCTGAGAGATGGCGAGGCGTTGCGTCTGGAAAAACTAGATCCGCAGCAGAAGTTTACGCAGCCACCGCCGCGATACAACGAAGCGAGCCTGGTTAAGACGCTTGAGGAGAAGGGAATTGGGCGGCCTTCAACGTATGCGTCCATCATTAATACGATCCAGGATCGCGACTATGTGAAGAAGATTCAGGCGAAGTTTGTGCCGACGGAGATCGGGATCGTCGTCACGAAGCTGCTGGTGAAGAACTTTCCGTACATCTTCGATACGGCCTACACGGCGACGCTCGAAGGCGAGCTGGACGCGGTGGAAGAGGGCCATGAGAAGTGGACCGATCTTCTGAATGGGTTCTACGGTCACTTCGAGAAGGAGTTGAGTGTTGCCGAAAAGAACATGGAAGACATCAAGCGGATGGAGGAGCCGACGAAGGAAGTATGCGACAACTGCGGCGCTCCTCTGATTCTGAAGTGGGGTAAGTTCGGCAGCTTCTATTCGTGCAGCAACTTCACCAAGGTGAAGCCGATTACGATTGCGGCAGGACCGTGGAAGAAGGACCCGAAGGCCGTGACGAAGAAGGTTACGAAGGCCTTCGCGTTTCCGTTGATCGTAAAGGCGACGACGGAGGATGTGATCGAGTACTCGAAAGAGGTTGGCGACGCGAAGGAGATGGCTGCGGCGATCGCGGAGGCGGCAGACGCAGGAAAGAAAGTGACGGTCGAGCCGGTGAGCTGCGACTTTACCAAGGAGAACTTTGCAGCGAAGCCTGATCTGAGTGCGCCGGGGGCGGATGAAGTTGCCGAGGAGGAGTTCTGCGATAACTGCGGACGCGTGATGGTGTTGCGGAATGGGCCGTGGGGGCCGTTTATGGCCTGCCCCGGATACAACGAAGATCCTCCGTGCAAGACGATTCGCAAGCTGAACCAAAAGGTGCAGCAGAAACCGCCGACGCAGCTCGACGAGGCGTGTCCGAAGTGCGGGAAGCCGTTGCTGCTACGCAATGGGCAGTATGGTGAGTTCATCAGCTGCAGCGGATATCCAAAGTGTAAGTACATCAAGCAGGAGTTGCTGGATGTGAGGTGCCCGAAGGATGGCGGCGATATTGCCGTGCGAAAGACCAAGCGTGGGGATGTGTTCTATGGCTGCGTGAACTATCCGAAGTGCGACTTTGCTTCGAATCTGAAGCTGGTCGACAAGACGTGTCCGAAGTGCGACAGTGCGTATCTGCTCGAGATGACCAACGACAAGGGAACGTACCTGGTGTGCCCGAACAATCGAGAGGCGCTGCCGAAGCGGCGCAAGAAAAAGGGTACGCCTGAGGAGGAGCCGACCACTCCGCCCTGCACGTATGAGAAGAAGATCGCGGGGCCCGCACCTGCGCCGGTGATCGAGCGGCCTGATCCGGAGAAGACCCGGGCAGTTGTCGAGAGCGTAGCTTAACCAAGAGGAGTAGGAATGGCGACTGCTGCAGACGCTGAGCTGATACTGAAGCTGTATGAACTTCGGCAGGAGGAGACACTACGCAAGGCGAGACGGTTTCTTGTGTTTGAGTTCAATCCGAAGACCGTGGAAGAGCTGCGTGTAGTGTCGCGAGACACGAAGTCGGAGTACAACCCGTGCTGGCGGCAGGCGATGAGCTTCTGGGAGATGGCGGCGTCGTTCGTTTTGCGTGGCGCTCTCGATGCAGACCTGTTCTTGGATTCGAGTGTCGAGGGGATCCTTATCTACGCCAAGTTCCACCACTTCCATGCGGAGACCGAGAAGCAGAGCGGAAACCCGTTCATGGGACAGACGGCTGCGCTAATTGCGAAGTATCCGGCGGCAGCGGCTCGCCACGAGATGTTTTTGAAGAACTTCGGACTGGCCAAGTAGCTGATCTGAGAGTCCGGGGTCGGTAGCCGGTGGGGAAGGACTTTCCTTTTTTGCATCATTTCTGTTACAAATGCGTTATAGTTCCGGGGGCCGGATTTCGCGGCGATGGTCCGCTTGAATGAGTGTGCCGGTCGTAACTTGTTGAAAAGAATGCAGGTAGTGAATTATGGCAAAGGCAGTTTGGAACGGTCAGACCCTCGCCGAGAGCGAAAAGACAGAGACGATTGAGGGAAATATCTATTTCCCGGAAGAGTCGGTAAAGCGAGAGTTTCTCAGGGCAAGTTCAACAACGTCTAGCTGCCCCTGGAAGGGGCAGGCGCGGTACTACACGATCATCGTGGATGGGCAGGAAAACCCTGATGCAGCGTGGTATTACCCGGATCCTAAGCCGGCGGCGCGGAATGTGAAGCATCACGTGGCGTTCTGGCGCGGCGTTGAAATTACCAAATAATTGATAACAAAAGCTTTGTGCGAAAGGGAACCTTAAGGATCCCTCCCATTTATTCTAGTAGGCTCCCGCCCGGTCGAGGGGGAGGCGTATCTGGAAGCAGGTGGCGCCTGGCTTGGACTCGACTGTAACGAAGCCGGAGTGTTTGCTGACGATACGCTGTACGGCGTCCAGGCCGAGGCCCAGACCGCGTCCCGGGGCTTTGGTGGTGAAGAAGGGCTCGAAGATGCGGGAACGAATGGATGGGTCGATGCCGGGGCCGTCGTCCCACACTTCAACCAAAGCCATCTGGCCGCTGAGGTGGGTGTCGAGCCGAAGCGTACCCATGTCGTTCATGCTCTCAAGGGCGTTTTCTATGAGGGCGGTCCAGACCTGGTTGAGTTCGCTCCCGTAGGCGCTGACCGGAGGGAGCTCAGGATCGAAGTTGAGTTCCACTTTGACGTTCTTGAGCCGGGAGTTGAACATAACCAGCGTATTTTCAAGGGATTGGGCGAGATCGACGTCCTGAATCGGCGCCTGATCCATATAGGAATAGTCCTTGATTGCGCTGATGAGGTCGAAGATGCGGACCGTGGAGTCGACGACGGTTTCGGCCATCCGTTCGACGCGCAGGGAGCCGGCTACGGTGGCAACGGCGACCGGAAGGACTTCAGGACGGGTGATGGAGGCAAGCTCGTCGAGAAGGTCGATGGGGAGGTTGGTCTCGGAGAGCGCAGGGGCAATCGTCCAGGCGTTGGGGATGTTGTGGGATTCGAGCCAGCGGATGAGGGCAGCTTCGCGGTCGGTCGTGGCAAGAGGGCTTTGCGGTCCCTGTGCGTGGCCGGAGAAGGCGGACATGCGGGCGCGCGCGTTCTGGACCCACGCACGATACTTTGCGATCTCCTGATCGGTAAGACAGAGATTGCCCAGGCGGTATTTCTGTTCGCCGTACTCGCGGAGCTCGCCGAAGAGGCTGGCAGCGCTGCGCTGAGCGGCTGACGCCGGGTTGTTGAGCTCGTGCGCGAGGTTGGCGGCGAGCTTGCCGAGTGCGTTGAGTTTTTCCGACTGCTGCTCGATGCGGGTTACCTCGCGAACGCGATCCAGCAGTACGGAGACACAACGCTGAGCCATGGAGGGAATTGCAGCCAGCATCTCTGGGAAGAGCGTGTCGGGAATGTCGATGGACCAGACGGGGCCAACAGCAAAGCCCTCGCCGCCATAGTTCTTCATGCGGGAGAAGGGAAGCTTCCCGGTCATGGAGCCAGCGCGCCCGATGAACAAAGCGACGTTCCCCGACTGGCGACGCCGTACCTGGACTTCGCCCCGGAGGATGAAGTTCATATTCTTGGCGGGGTCGTTGTCGCGGAAGAGGATGGCGCGGTCGGGACCGACGCGCTCGTTGCCATGAGTCGCAAGCCAGGTGTACTCCTCTTCGGTGAGACCATCGAGCTGAGATACGGTCCGAAGTGCGACGACGATCTCCGGGATCGGAGTGGGCTCGGCTGGCGGGCCGGCCATGACCGGCTGGTCTGCCTGATTGAGCGGCTGTGTTGGAAGCAGGCCTTCGTAACTGTTCAGAGTGGCCATTCTCAGAGCTCCTTGTTTCTACGTGGGGTTTCTACGTGGGCATCGAATGTGTTCTTGCTAGTTTACGTCTCCATTGTTGCAGGAGTTCCGACGGTAGTCTTTCGCTATAAGTTTTACCGATGATTCAATTATTGAAGCGAAGAGGCGACGTCTTATTAGACGTCGCCTCCGTGGAATTCGATCTGTAAAAAATTGCATCTATCTTTCGGTCGTGGTTTGGCTTACGCCTTCTGGACCTGGCCGTCTTTGACGACGACAGGATCGAGGAAGGGCATGGATTTACGCAGTTCGGCGCCTACTTTTTCGATCTGCAGCTCAGATTCGGTCTTGCGGATGCGGGCGAATTCCTTACGGCCGGTTTCGTTTTCTGCAATGAATTTTTTCGCGAAGCTGCCGTCCTGGATGTCGTTGAGGAGGGACTTCATCGCTTTTCTGACTTCGGGGGTCACGATGCGGGGGCCGGCAGTGTAGTCGCCCCACTCGGCGGTGTCGGAGATCGAGTGGCGCATATAGGCGAGGCCTCCGCGATACATGAGATCGACGATGAGCTTGAGCTCGTGAAGGACTTCGAAGTAGGCGAGTTCGGGCTGGTAGCCGGCCTCGACGAGTGTCTCGAAGCCTGCTTTGACAAGAGCACTGGTGCCGCCGCAGAGGACGGCCTGCTCGCCGAACAGGTCGGTCTCGGTTTCTTCGGTGAAGGTGGTCTGGAGCACGCCGGCGCGGGTGCATCCGATGCCTTTGGCGTAGCTGAGTGCGAGTGCGAGCGCGGTGCCGCTGGCGTCCTGTTCGACAGCGACGAGGCCGGGGATGCCGCCGCCCTCTGTGAAGACCTCGCGGACACGGTGGCCGGGGCCCTTGGGGGCTACGAGGGAGACATCGGCGGTGGGTGGAGGCGTGATGGTGCGGAAGCGGATGTTGAAGCCGTGGGCGAACATGAGGGTGACGTTGGGCTTCATGTTGGAGACGATCTCAGCGTGATAGACCTTGGCGGCGGTCTGGTCGGGTGTGAGGTTCATGATGACGTCGGCCCACTTGCTCACGTTGGCGACGGTGTCGACAATCAGGCCAGCTTTGCGGGCGCGTTCGGCGTTGGGGGAGTCGGGGCGGAGACCTACGCGGACGTCGACGCCGGAGTCTTTGAGGTTGAGGGCGTGGGCGTGGCCCTGTGAGCCGTAGCCGATGATGGCGACTTTCTTTGCCTGGATGAGAGAGAGGTCTGCGTCTGCGTCGTGGTATGCCTTTGCCATTTTTCTGTTCAATCCTTTGCGGGAGACGTACTCCCCTGTTTTTGGTCTAAAGTCTTCGAATGATTGCGCTTAAGTCTGGACCAGAGGCGGTCGCGATTTCCGGGGGTCACTTTTTTTGCTGCCTTCAGTTTATTCCGTTTTGGTTGGATGTTTCTTGTTCCTGTTCTTCTTCCTGTCAGTCAATGTCGGGGAACTCGGTGGGCAGGACTTCGCCTGTGCTGGGTTTTTCGGGGAAGGTGGGTTGGTTGGGGTCGGTGGGGTCGGGGGTGCCGAGGGCTTTCATGACGCGGCTGGTGTGGTGGCCTCGGCGCATGGCCATGCGGCCGGTGCGGGAGACCTCGAGGATGGTGTAGCCGCTTTCGGTGATGACCTGGATGAGGCCTTCGATCTTGGAGGAGCTGCCGGTGAGCTCGAGCATGATGGACTCGGGGGCGAGGTCGACGACGCGAGCCTTGAAGACGGTGGCGAGCTCGAAGATCTGCGAGCGGGAGTGCTGGCCGAGGGGGTGCGAGGGGCCTGCGCCGACCTTGAGGAGGCAGAGCTCGCGGATGACGGCGTCGGCGCGGCCGACTTCGTCGACGTCGACAGTGATCTCGAGTTTGTAGAGCGAGGCTCGGATGCGGTGGGCGGCGTGGTCGGGCGCCTCGCAGACGATGGTCATGCGGGAGACGTCGGTGCGCTCGGATTCGCCTACGGTGAGCGAGACGATGTTGATGTTGAGACGGCGGAAGAGCGAGGCGACTCGCGTGAGAACGCCGGGTTTGTCCTGGACCAGGGCTACGAAGGTGTGGAGCATGGGGTTAGTTCCTCAAAAATTACATAATGAAAGCCAGCACCATTCCGAACAAGCAAATGCCGCCGCAAATCTTTGCAAGAAAAATTTTGGTGTCACGGTCCAGCTCTCTTCCGCTGACCTTCCACCATCCCGCCATTAAAAAGAAGGCGACAACGCTTACAACTACGTCGACAAATAAAACGAATTGAACAGGAACTTGGTTAGTGGATGCGGCTTGCATGGGTTCCTTCGTTGGGGTTCGGATTGCGCAGGCTGTAGAGGGTGCGGCGTTCGAACTCGTGGCCTGCGGGGACAAGGGGATGGTTGAAGTCGAACTCGGGGCGGTGGGTCATGCCGAGTTTATCCATGACGCGGCGCGATGCCTGGTTGAGAGGTGCGACGATCGCGACGACCTCGGACAGGTTGAGTTGGTTGAAAGCGTAATCGACGATGGCGCGTGCGCCTTCTGTGGCGAGTCCTTTGCCCTGACTGGCCTGTGTAAGCCGCCAGCCTATTTCGACTGCGGGCTGGGGGAGATTGGGGACGAGGTCGTGCATGGTTTGCAGGCCGATGGTGCCGATTAGGGTGCCGGTGTCGCGCAGGACTGCGGCGAAGAAGCTGAAGCCTTCGCTCTCGAAGGTTGCGAGGTAGCGGTCGATGGCCTCGTCGCTCTGCTCGCGAGTGAACGGCCCGGCGAAGTACTTCATGACGACGGGGTCGGCGTTCATCTGGGCGAAGGGCTCGCGGTCGCTCTCCAGCCAGCGGCGAAGGGTGAGGCGCGGGGTTTCGAGTTGGAGCGGTTGAGTCAATTTATCTGCGCAGTGGTTAGGGTTTAGTGGTTAGTTTTGCGGCTGGTGGGGGTTCTCATCGGAGTGCGGCATGTTGGTGACTGGCGGATTGGGATAGGTCGGGACGTATGTTTTGGGGATTTCGAATAAGATGAGTTCGCCTGGTTTGGCCCTCGGGCTGGCACTGCTGCAGCGATTGCCGGTGGTGATTCCGTTTTTGACGATGGTGTCGATGGGGTAGTTGATGTAGAGCTCGGCGCGTGGGCGGCAGTCGGCGTACATGTTGGCGAGAATGCGGATGATGGTTGCGGCGCCGTAGTCGACGAGGATGACGCCGTTTTTGTCGGTGGCCATGGCAACGGAGCCGATCTGATCGGTTTTGAGGGCTACGTTTAGTCTTTCGTTGGTGATCGGTTTGTTGGTTTGAGCGTTGATGATTTTGATGTGTAGGGGTTGTGATTGAGCAAAAGCGATAGCGGGGAGAAGCAGACAAAGAACCAGCGCGACCTTCATCGATTGTGAAAGCGCCAAAGGCGCGCCTTCATACCAGCATGGGGTGAAGCCCCATGTACGATTAGCCGTGGAACGAGAGGGCTGAAAGCCCGATCTATAATCTACGCGATGCCGCAATCGCTCGCGTTTGTTCTGGTCCATGTAGTCTTCAGCACAAAAGACCGCACCCCTGTTCTTGATGCTTCCGTGCGCCCCGCCCTCTATTCGTATCTTGCTACCGTTGCCCGCAAGGCCAAATGCGAATGTTTTCGCGCAGCGGGTGTCGCGGACCACGTTCACCTCGCAGTTCGGTTGTCGCGCACGGCGAACGTCGCGGAGACGGTGGAGCAGCTCAAATCCTCCTCGTCCAAATGGCTTAAGACCCAATCGTCCGACCTGTCGAAGTTCGCGTGGCAGCGAGGATATGGGGCGTTCTCGGTTGGGCCGGCGGATTTGAGTGTCTTGATCGATTACATCGATACCCAGGAAATGCACCACCGGAAACAATCGTTTCAGGATGAATTTCGCGCATTTCTCAAGAAATATGGAGTGGAATTCGATGAACGGTATTTGTGGGATTGAGGTGTGGATAGGTCGGGCTTTCAGCCCTCGATTCTTTGGTGCGCTTGTACCTGGGGCTGCGCCCCAGGCTGGTATATGGCGCGCCTTTGGCGCTTTTGAGACTGCGGGGATGCGAAATAGATAGTGCTTTGGAACAGTCGTTTGCGACATCACTCATCCTCCGCGGTTTCGAGTAGCGGGTCTTTTTGCGGGCGGCGGACCATCTCGTGCAGGGCGCTGCCGGGGGCGATCATGGGGTAGACGCCGTCTTCTTTTTCCACCTGGAAGTTGATGAGGAACGGCTTCCCGCTGGCGCGGGATTTTGTGACTGTGGGGGTTACATTCTGGCGCTTGTTGACGGTTGCGCCTTCGATGCCGTGGGCGGCGGCGAGCAGGACGAAGTCGGGTGAAAGGATGGGCGAGGCCGCGTAGTTCTTGTCGTAGAAGGCCTCCTGCCACTGGCGGACCATGCCGAGAAAGCCGTTGTTAATGACGGCGATGTTGATCGCGAGTTTTTCCTGCACGATGGTGGAGAGCTCGGCGGCGGTCATCTGGAAGCCGCCGTCGCCGGCAATGACCCAAACGTCTTTCTCCGGACAGGCGACCTTTGCGCCGATGGCTGCAGGCAGCGCGAAGCCCATGGTGCCGAGGCCGCCCGAGGTGATCAGCGAGCGCGGAGTGTCGTGCTTGTAGTACTGGGCCTCCCACATCTGGTGCTGGCCGACGTCGGTGACGATGATGGTCTGGTCTGCTCTTCCTGCGGCTTGAGCCTCGTGCCAGATGTCGTTGATGACGTGGGCGGCGTAGAGGTGGCCGTTGTCGGGGAGGTTGATGATGTCGCGGACGGCGGCGTCGCCTTTCATGGCGTTGATCTCGCGGAGCCAGCTGGCGTCGGAGTTTTTTGGCAGCAGCGGGAGAAGGAGTTCGAGGACGTCTTTGAGGTCGCCGATGAGGGCGACGTCGGCGCGGACGTTTTTGTTGATCTCGGAGGGGTCGATCTCGATGTGGATCTTCTTTGCGTTGGGGGCGTAGTGGGCCAGGTTGCCGGTGACGCGGTCGTCGAAGCGCATCCCGAAGGCGAGGAGGAGGTCGGCCTGCTGGATGGCGTTGTTAACCCACGACTCGCCGTGCATGCCCATCATGCCGAGCGAGAGCGGGTGATGTGTGGGGACGCCGCCGAGGCCGAGGAGCGTGCTGGCGACGGGGATCTGCTGGCGTTCGGCGAAGGCGAGGACCTGGGCTTCGGCGCCGGAGTGCGTGATGCCGTGGCCGGCAAGGATGACGGGCTTCTTTGCAGCCTTGATGAGGTCGATGGCTTGCTGGATAGAGGAGGATTCGGCGCGCAGCATCGGGTGAGGACGGTAGGGCGCGGGGGCGGCGGCTTCGAAGTTGAAGGTGGCGGTGGCTTGTTGTGCGTCTTTGGTGATGTCGACGAGCACGGGGCCGGGGCGGCCGGACTTCGCGATCTGCAAGGCTTCGCGGAGGGCCGGGGCGATGTCTTCGGCGCGAGTGACGAGGTAGTTGTGCTTGGTGATGGGCAGGGTGATGCCGGTGATGTCAATTTCTTGAAACGCGTCGCTACCGAGGACCTTGCTGCCGACCTGTCCGGTGATCGCGACGATGGGGATGCTATCGAGCATGGCGGTGGCGATGCCGGTGACGAGGTTGGTGGCGCCCGGTCCGGAGGTGGCGATGCAGACGCCGACCTTGCCCGAGGCGCGGGCGTAGCCGTCGGCCATGTGCGCGGCGCCCTGCTCGTGGCGGACGAGGATGTGGTGGATGGGGAACTTGCGCAGGGCATCGTAGGCGGGGAGGATGGCTCCGCCAGGGTAGCCGAAGACTTTGTCTACGCCTTCGCCGGCCAGGGTGGCCCAGATGATTTCGGCTCCGGTGAGTTGGGGGTGTGGGTTCTTCATAAACCTAATCCCTCCATTCGATGTAGAAAATGGTTTTGGCTACTGTCCATAAGATCAGTATGGAAAGAACCGAGAAACAAAAACCTAGTGTGCGTAGAAGGACTCGAGTGGTGCCAGTCATTCCTGTAGCGTTTGCGCGCTGGCGTGTTTTTCCGAGCACAACATAGGCATAGGCCGACCAACGATCTGGGGCTACCGCCATTACTAGACCAACAGGTAAGTAAACGAGTCCAGCCAGCACGGAGAGTCCTCCCAGGAGAATCACAATATTGCGATAGCCTTCGATGGAATTTATCGAGAACATGCATTCCTCAGGGTTAAGCTTCTACTGTTATGCGGTTGTGAAATGACTGAAGCCGTGTTCTTAAGCAAAAAACTAAAACTATGTCGTGACAGCTCCTTCGCTGGCGCTGCTTACTGAGTTTGCGTACTTGGCGAAGACGCCGCGTTTGTAGCGGGGTTCGGGAGCCTTCCATGCGGCGAGGCGTTTGGCGATCTCGGCTTCGGGGACGTTGAGGGTTAGTTTGCGGTTGGGGATGTCGAAGGTGATGGTGTCGCCTTCGCGGACGGCGGCGATGGGGCCGCCGAGCTGGGCTTCGGGAGCGACGTGGCCGGCCATCAGGCCGCGGGTGGCTCCGGAGAAGCGGCCGTCGGTGAGGAGGGCCACGGTTTCGGAGAGGGCCGGGATGCCTTTGATCGCGGCGGTGACGGCGAGCATCTCGCGCATGCCGGGGCCGCCGCGTGGGCCTTCGTAGCGGATGACGAGGACGTCGTTGGGGTTGATCTTTCCGGCTTCGACGGCGGCGTGGCAGGCGTCCTCGGAGTCGAAGACGCGCGCGGGGCCGGTGTGGTGGATGCGCTCGTGGCCGGCGACCTTGATGACGGCGCCGTCGGGGGCGAGGTTGCCGCGCATGATGACGAGGCCACCGGTGGGCTTGAGCGGGTTCTTGAGATTGTGGATGACGGGCTGGTTGGGGGTTTCGTTTGCGAGTGCGGCTTCTTCGGCGATGGTCTTGCCGGAGACGGTGATGCTGTCTCCCTTGAGCAGGCCGGCGTCGAGGAGGCGCTTGGCGAGGACGCGGCTGCCGCCTGCATCCTGATAATCCTTCGCGACGTACTTTCCGCCGGGGGAGAGGTCGCAGATGAAGGGTGTGTGCTCGGAAATGCGGTCGAAGTCGTCCATGGTAAGGGGGATATGCATCTCGTTCGCGATGGCGATGAGGTGAAGGACGGCGTTGGTGCTGCCGCCTGAGGCGCAGACGGCGGCGATGGCGTTTTCAAGGGCCTGGCGGGTGAGGATTTTGCTGGGGCGGACGTCGCGCCTGCAGAGGTCCATGATCATTCGGCCTGCCAGGCGGCTGGCTTCTGCTTTGTCGGTGGCCATTGCGGGGACACCGGTCAGCATCATGGGAGAGATGCCGAGGAACTCGCCGGCCATGGCCATTGTGTTGGCGGTGAATTGGCCGCCGCAGGCACCGGGACCGGGGCAGGCGGCGGCTTCGAGGGCTTCGAGCTCGGCGTCGGTGATCTTTCCGGCAGAGTGCGCGCCCATGCCTTCGAAGACGTTGAGGATCGTGATGTCTTTGCTGCTGCCGTCGGGCTGCTTGAGGTGGCCGGGGGCGATGCTGCCGCCGTAGAGCATGATGCCGGGGATGTCGAGGCGCGCCATGGCCATGATGGTGCCGGGCATGTTCTTGTCGCAGCCGGCGATGCAGACGATGCCGTCGAAGAGGTTGCCTCGGGCGACGAGTTCGATGGAATCGGCGATGACTTCGCGGCTGATGAGCGCGGCCTTCATGCCTTCGGTGCCCATGGTGATGCCGTCGGAGATGGTGACGGTGTTGAACTCCATTGGCGTGCCGCCGGCGTCGCGGATGCCTTGCTTGACGGCGGCGGCGACGTCGCGCAGATGAAAATTACAAGGCCCGATTTCGGTCCAGGTGTTGGCGACGCCGATGATGGGCTTGTGCAGGTCCTCTTTGCTGAAGCCTACGCCGCGCAGGTAGGAGCGGGCGGCGGCGCGGTTGGGGCCTTCGGTGAGGGGGATGGAATATTTCTTTGGATTGATTTCGTTCGACAAGATTAGTATTCCTTCCATTTGCTGCCGTTTGTGACGGGCAGGCTAGGGATGATCTCAATCATTGCTTTGTGGAAGCGCGGCTGGTTTCCGAAGCCCGGGTACGGAGTGCAAAAGGGCGTATAGAACAGACCAGCCTCATTCATTGCCTGCAAGACCATGGGCTTTATCGAATGCAACAAAATTACGATCGACTGCGGTTTGTAATTGCTTAGTCTTTTCGCAAGAGACGAAACCGATTCTCGGCAGAGTGCGATGCGATCCTGCTCTTTCGAGATGATTGACGGGTTCGAGCACGAGGTCGTCCAGATAGAAGCCATTTCTTTTGAAATCTTCGAGAAAGGATTCGGTGCCTTGAAACGCTTTCCGTATCTCGCGGAAGAGCCCGCTGTTCCGGTTGTAGAAAAATGTGCCACCGTGCGGCGCCGACTCGCCCACAAACAACGTGGTGATTCGGCGGGGACGGTAACTCCTGCGCACATTTTCAAAGTTGCTCATTTGACTAGGCGGCCTCTGTACTACGTGGCTTTAACCAGAATTCGGTATCGTGATTCGATTCGAACTTGTCGAGTTCGGCTTCGTGGCGCAGGGTAAGGCCGATGTCGTCGAGGCCGTTCAGCAGGCAGTATTTGCGGAAGGGGTCGATGTCGAATTTGGCGCTGAAGCCTTCGTCGTCGGTGATGGTTTGGGCTTCGAGGTTGATGGTGATCTTGTGGGCGGGATTTTTTTCGGAGCGCCGCATCAGGGTTTCCACGTCGGCCTCGGGGAGGCGGACGAGGACCATGCCGTTTTTGCCGGCGTTGGAGAAGAAGATGTCGGCGAAGCTGGGGGCGATGACGGCGAGGAAGCCGAAGTCGGTGAGGGCCCAGGCGGCGTGCTCGCGCGAGCTGCCGCAGCCGAAGTTTTTTCCGGCGATGAGGATCTTCGCGCCCTTGTGATGGTGTTTGTTGAGGACGAAGGTCTGGTCGGGCTGGCCAGCATCGGGGCCTGACTGAATGCGGCGCCAGTCGTAGAAGAGGAAGTCGCCGTAGCCGGTGCGCTCGATGCGCTTGAGGAACTGCTTGGGGATGATCTGGTCGGTGTCGACGTTGGGGCGGTCGAGAGGGACGGCGTGGCTGGTGAGAACGTTGATGGGATGCATTGAACTCTCCGGAAAATTTTGTCGACCGCGGATTGACGCGGATAAGAACGGATACTGCGTGAAACCTGCCATACTTTTTTTTTAAAGTTCAGTCTTCATCCGTGTTTCTCCGCGCGATCCGCGGTCGCTTCGGTATCTTTGAACTTCCAGTCGCGGATGTCGGTGAAGTGGCCGGTGATAGCGGCGGCGGCGGCCATCTGCGGGCTGACGAGGTGCGTGCGGCCACCGCGGCCCTGGCGGCCTTCGAAGTTGCGGTTGCTGGTGGACGCGCAGCGTTCGCCGGGAGCGAGAATGTCGGGGTTCATGCCGAGACACATGCTGCAACCGGGTTCGCGCCAGTCGAAGCCTGCTTCGGTGAAGACCTTGTCGAGGCCTTCTTTTTCGGCCTGGGCTTTTACGTGCTGTGAGCCGGGGACGACCATGGCGCGGACTGTCGTGGCGACGTGATAGCCGCGAACGACGGAGGCTGCGGCGCGGAGGTCTTCGATGCGGGCGTTGGTGCAGGAGCCGATGAAGGCGCGGTCGATCTTGATCTGTTCGATGGGCGTTCCTGCTTTGAGGTCCATGTATTCGAGGGCGCGCTCGAAGGCTTTCTGGTCGGCCTCGCTGGCTGTGGGGTCGGGCAGGGGAACGGTCGATTTGACACCGGTGACCATGCCGGGCGAGGTGCCCCAGCTTACGGTGGGGGTGATATCGATGGCGGCGATGGTCAGTTCGCGGTCGAAGATTGCTCCTGTATCGGTTACAAGTTCGGACCAGTGCTGGACGGCCTCGTCCCACGCTGCAGGCTTCCTTGCGGTGGTGAGAAGCGGCGGCCCTTGAGGTAGGCGAAGGTGGTGGCGTCGGGGGCGATCATGCCCGCGCGGGCTCCGGCCTCGATGCTCATGTTGCAGATGGTCATGCGGCCTTCCATCGAGAGGCCGCGGATGGCGGAGCCGGCGTATTCGATGACGTGGCCGGTGGCTCCCGCGGTGCCGATCTGACCGATGATGTGGAGGACGATGTCTTTGGCGGTGACGCCGATGGGAAGTGTGCCCTCGACGTTAATGCGGAAGGTCTTTGGTTTGTCCTGCGGCAGCGTCTGCGTGGCCATGACATGCTCGACTTCGCTTGTGCCTATCCCAAAAGCCAGATGCGCCAAACGCCCCGTGGGTGCTGGTGTGGGAGTCGCCACAGACGATGGTCATGCCCGGTTTGGTGAGGCCGAGTTCGGGGCCGATGATGTGGACGATGCCCTGGTTGGGCGATTGCACGTCGTAGAATTCGACGCCGAAGTCGGCGCAGTTTTTGCGGAGCGCTTCGACCTGGCGGGCGGAGATCTGGTCGACGATGTGGAGGCGGTCTTCGACGCTGCTGGTGGGGACGTTGTGGTCGACTGTTGCGACAGTGCGGTCGGGGCGTCGGAGCTTGCGGCCGGTCATGCGAAGGCCGTCGAATGCCTGCGGGCTGGTGACCTCATGGATGAGATGCAGGTCGATGTAGAGGATCGAGGGTTCGCCTGCGGGCTCGGCGACGAGGTGCTGCTGCCAGACTTTTTCGAAGAGAGTTTTAGGTGCGCTCATGGTTGTGCCTTTTGCTCGGTTGGTGGGAGGGTGAAGGTATTCGCGCCTGTTGCGGCTTTTTCGACCGGGTGCGGTGTGCCGTCGGGGTCGACGAGGATGGCGTTGCGGATTTGCTGAATGACGGTGCTTCCGCCCGGCGGCTGCGCGGTCCAGCGCGCGATGCTATGAACTAACGCGGCGGGAATGTGATCGGGTTCGATTGGGTGGTTCGGGAAGATCCAGAGCGTGTATTCGGCGTCAGGCTCGCTTGGAGTCTTGCTGTCTTTGATCCATTCGATGGCGGCGAAGACGACGAGAGGGTGCGGCCCGCTGAGGTCGACCCAGAGCATGCCGCGCGATGGACAGAAGCGGTAGACGCAGCCGGTGATGGTGAGATAGCGGTTGTTGTCGGCGACGACCTTATCGGGAACCGAGAGGAAGTCGAGGGCGGTTTCGGCGAGCGATTTGTAGCCGGTCTTCTCGCTGCCCCAGAAGGTCTGGGGAGCGGTAAGGTATTGTGCGAGGAAGGGCCGGAAGCGCGGGTCGAGGACGAGCTGGTTCTCGCGGCCTTCAGCGGGCGGAGGCCCGTATTGCCAGAGCCACTCGACGTTTTCCTTTGGCTGCTTTTTGTCTTTTTTGATTTGGGGCGAGGAGATCTGGGGCGGAGGTGGCCCTGGTGTGGGGATCTGAGCGTGCGCGTCCGTTCCCGTAAAGGCGAGGATGAGGACGGCGGCAGCGAGTTGGAGATGGCGAGTCATTTGGATTCGACTATTTGCTTCGGTTCATTTGTTGCCTGGCGGCAATGGCCATCAGTACGTTCGCGAACGGAAAGAGGATGATTGCGACGATCGCGATGACGAGCAGCGGCGTGCCGGTCCAGTACCTGTACATGAGGGCAGCAGCGATGCCGCAATTAATAAGGACGGCTTTGATCTGGAACCAGCGAGTCATACGGCATGCATGGCCTGGCGACGGTCGATGGATTCGGCCAGTGCCTGGTGGACGAGCTTGCCCATCTCCTGCGTCGTGACTGGGGTTTGGCCGGGCTGTTGGCCGGTCTCCTGCTTTCGCACGATGTCGGCGGTGCGGTAGCCGGCGTTGAGAACTGTGTGGACGGCCTGCTCTACGGCCTTGGCGTCCTGTTCGAGATTTGCGGAGTGGCGAAGAACCATCGCGGCGGTGAGGATTGCGCCGAGTGGGTTGGCCTTGCCGGTGCCGGCGATGTCAGGGGCAGAGCCGTGGACGGGCTCGTATAGATTGACTGCGCCGCCGATGGTCGCCGAGGGCAACATGCCGAGCGAGCCGGTGATGACGCCGGCCTCGTCGGAGAGGATGTCGCCGAAGAGGTTTTCGGTGAGGACGACGTCGAAGTTGCGCGGGGTGTTCATGATGTGCATCGCCATGGAGTCGACGAGCTGATGTTCGAGCGTGACGTTTGGGTAGTCCTTTGCGACCTCGGTGACGGTGGCGCGCCAGAGCTGCGAGACTTCGAGGACGTTGGCCTTGTCGACGGAGGTGACTTTGTTGCGGCGCTTGCCTGCGAGTTCGAAGGCGATGCGGGCGACGCGAACGACTTCGGATTTGGTGTAACGCATGGTGTTGATCGCTTCGTCGGTCTCGCGGTTCCACCAGCGAGGTGCGCCGAAGTAGAGGCCGCCGAGAAGTTCGCGGACAAAGAGAATGTCGACGTCTTTGGTGACCTCGGGGCGCAGAGGGGAGCTGTCGGCGAGAGCGGTGTAGGCGGTCGATGGACGCAGGTTTGCGAAGCCTCCGAGGGCCTGGCGGATTTGGAGGAGGCCGGCTTCGGGGCGCTTGTCGGGCGGGAGGGCGTTGAATTTGTTGTCGCCAACGGCACCGAGGAGGACGGCGTCGCATTCGAGCGCGGCGTCGAGCGTAGCGGTGGGGAGCGGGGAGCCGGTTTCGGTGATCGCGATTCCGCCGATGAGGCCGGGAACGAAGAGAAATTCATGGCCGCCGAGTTCGGCAACGGCGCGAAGGATGTTGGTGGCTTCGCGAGTGACTTCGGGGCCGATGCCGTCGCCGGCCAGGACTGCAATTTTGAGACGCATGACTCTGATTCCTCTGGTGGGTAGCTAGTGCGTGACGACAGTGGACTTGTCCGGTTGCAGGATGCCGAGCAGGTCCTGGTCGTAGATGGATTTTTTGCGGTCGGCGAGTTCGGTGAAGCGGTGGTAGACCTCGTCGAGTTGTGAGCGGGTGAGTTTGTGACCGAGTTCGGCGAGGCGCTGCTCGAGCATGCGGCGGCCGCTGTGTTTGCCGAGCACCATGTTGTTCGCGGGGACGCCGACAGATTCGGGAGTCATGATCTCGTAGGTCAGCGGGTTGGCCATCACGCCGTGCTGGTGGATGCCGGATTCGTGCGCGAAGGCGTTGGCGCCGACTACGGCTTTGTTGGGCGAGCAACCGAAGCTGATGAATTCGGCGAGGATCTTGCTCGTGGGGTAGAGTTTTTCCATCTTGATGTTGTTCGTGTAGGGCAGCTTGTCGCGGCGAACCATGAGAGCGGCGGCGATCTCTTCGAGGGCAGCGTTGCCGGCGCGCTCGCCGATGCCGGTGATGGTGCACTCGACCTGGCGAGCTCCGGCCTGAATGCCCGCGAGTGTGTTGGCGACGGCCATTCCGAGGTCGTCGTGGCAGTGGGTGGAAAAGATGACGTTGTCGGCGCCGGGGACTTTCTCGATGAGCATGCGAAAGGTTGCGGCGTATTCCTCGGGCGTGGTGTAGCCCACGGTGTCGGGGATGTTGATGGTGGTGGCTCCGGCCTGGACCGCGACGGTAACGATTTTCACGAGGAAGTCGGGGTCGGTGCGGGTGGCGTCTTCGGCGGAGAACTCGACGTCATCGGTGAAGGTGCGGGCGAGGCGGACGGATTCGGCGGCATGCTCGAGTGCCTCGGCGCGCGTGATCTTCAACTTGGCTTCGAGGTGGAGGTCGGAGGAGGCGAGGAAGGTGTGGATGCGGGACTTTTCGGCAGGCTCGATGGAGCGGGCGGCGGCTTCGATGTCCTCGCGTTTGCAGCGGGCGAGGGAGGCGATGCGGGCGCCGCGAACCTCGCGGGCGATCTTGCGGATGGAGTCGGAGTCGCCCTGGCTGGCGATGGCAAAGCCGGCCTCGATGACGTCGACGCCCAGGTCGGCAAGCTGATGGGCCATGCGCAGCTTTTCGTCGTGATGCATGGTACAGCCGGGGGACTGTTCGCCGTCGCGGAGGGTGGTGTCGAAGAAGACGATCTGGTTAGAGGACATAGGGCCTGGCTCTCTCGATCTGGACTTGATCATAATGCATGCTTATGATGGTCGGAAGGTTTATCATAAATTCTAATTGCGGTATTCGATCCAAATATCGTGCGCCGGGGCGAGGTGAATATTGGACTTAGTCCAGATGGAGACGTTTCTGGCTGTGGCGGAGGAGCGTAGTTTTTCGCGAGCAGCGGCACGGCTCCATCGTACTCAGCCAGCGGTAAGTCAGGCAATCGCAAAACTGGAAAGTGAGCTGGGCGAGGTGCTCTTCGAGCGTTCGTCGCGTGACGGAACGCTGACCGATGCCGGTGAAGTGCTGCGGGAGTACGCCGCTAAGTTGCTGAATCTTCGCAATGAGGCGTCGGGAGCTCTGACCGAGCTAAGGGCGTTGCACCGGGGCCGGTTGAACCTTGCGGCCAACGAGTACACCTGCCTTTATCTGCTGCCTTTGCTGGACGAGTTCCGGAGGCAGAATCCGCGGATCAAGCTGGCCGTGCAGCGGACGCTGGCGAGCCGGATCTCCGATGAGGTGCTGATGCACTCGGTGGAGTTTGGGGTTCTATCGTTCCGCCCCGACGATACGCAGGTGAAGTCGATGGTGGTGTACCGGGACGAGCTGGCATTTGTGGTCAATCCGCGGCATGCCTTTGGCCGGGGCTGGGAAGGTCTCGATCCGGCAGTTGGGGGCGCAGAACTTTATCGCTCACAATATTCCTTCCCCCCAGCGGCAGAAGGTGATTCAGACGTTCAAGCGGCATAAGACTCCGCTGCAGATGGGGGTGGAGCTGCCATCGCTGGAGGCGATCAAGCGATTTGTGGAGATGGGCAACGGCGTTGCGCTGGTGCCCGGCCTAACGGTGCGGCCTGAGCTCGAGAGTGGGGCACTGGTGCGGGTGCAGGTGCCGGAGCTGCAGATTGAACGCAAGTTGCGACTGGTGTACAGAAGGCAGGCAAGTCTGTCGCACGCCGCGCTGGCCTTCTTGAAGGTGGTGGAAGCGTATGCCGCGGCGCATGGCGATCCGTACTGTTTTCTGCCCGAGCGGGGAACTTGAGCGCAGTGTAATTTTTTTGCGATGGGGAGACATTTGCGAAAAAAGTGCGTCTGTACCCGGTAGATGACCACCGGAGAGACACTCTCCGGCGAAATGATTTTGGAGAGTGAGAATCCGATGAAGATAACGATGTTACGAAAAACAATCCTGCAGGTCGCCGTTTTGGCACTGGGTATAGTCGGGCTAATTGCATTGCCGGTGATGGCACAGGATCCTGCTGCGCCGCCCCCACCACAGGGTCAAGCCGGTCCACAACATGGACACGGCGGACCTGGCCGAATGGGGGAGCATCAGGTGGAGTTTCTGACCAAGAAGCTGAACCTGACATCGGACCAGGTCACGCAGGTGAAGGCCATCGATGATGACGCGCGGAAGCAGTTTATGGCGTTGCGCGACGACACCTCGATCGCCGGAGCGGACAAGCGGGCGAAGATGATGGATATCCACAAAGCCTCGCAGGAAAAGATCCGCGCTCTGCTGACGGATGATCAAAAGACCAAGTACGACGCGCTGCAGGAAGAGATGCGAGACCGGATGCAGAATCACCGGGGAGGGCCGGGAGCGCCCCCTTCTCCTCCGCCAGCTGCGCCACAACAGTAATGGGCGACTCGCGAAACAGAATGCTGGAAGGGCCGAAGGAAATGTTATCCTTCGGCCTTTGTGCGTCGGCGGCCCTTCTTCAGGCACAGGTGCGGTTACAATGAAGAAACAGTGACTACGGCGCTCCGTAACTCTTGCTAATGCGTTGCCTGCGGGACAGCGAAGGAGTTGTGGGCGAATTTGAAGGGATCCAGCGAAGAATGAAGAAGACGATGTTGTTGTTGGGCGCGCTGATGCTTTTTGCAGCCGCCGGTTATGCGCAGGAGAGCCGGCAGGACGTGAGCGTAAGCGCCACGGCAGCCTTTGCCCCCCAGATCACCGGAAACAGCGTGCAGAAAAATACAAGCACGACGATGGGCCTTCTGGCGAGCTACCGGTACATGCTGACACCGCGAAGCGCACTCGAACTGAACTACGGATATCAGCAGAATACGCAGTACTACCAGGTCTTCGGACGAGCCAACGGCGGTATCCACACCCTGCAAATGGAGTTTAGCGGAGCCTACGTCTTCAATTTGAATTTTAAGAATTTCAACCCGTTCCTGGAGGCCGGTCCAGGCGCGATGGTCTTCGACCCCCTGAAGGACTCCGGCACGACCAACCTCGACGCGAAGCGGAATACGAACATAGGCGCTCTGTTTGGCGGCGGGGTAGCGTATGAGTTGAGCCCGAGCTGGGACATCCGCGCGGAATATCGTGGGTTTCTGGTGAAGACCCCCAATTTCAGCCTGCCGGCGAACATCTTCAATACCAACCGCTATGAGGTCATTTCGACTCCGTCGATCGGCGTTGCGTATCACTTCTAAAGACCTGGACTGTCTTAAAAATCAAAGCCCCGGCGTTGGCCGGGGCTAGGTTTTTCCGGTGCAGACGCGGTTATCTGAAATGATATGCGGCGCCGATAGTAAGAATGCTCGGCGAAAGACTGGAGTTCTGGAAGCCGAACCAGTTCTGGTACTCCCAATCGCCACGGACATATAGATAACGCTTCACCTTGTAGTCGACGCCGATGCCGGCGGCTGCCAGGTTATACGCGAGGTTTGGGCGGAATCCGTCGGGTAGGGCAGGGAAGTTGAAGATGCCGCGCCCGTACATCACCTTGGCGTACGGAACATATTTGCGGTAGGTGCGGTAGTAACGGCCACCGACCTCGTAGGTCTTCTCGTAGAGATTGGAAGAGTCCTTGACGAAATGAAACTCGCCTTCGACGCCGAGATGCGGTAGAAAGTCGGCATTGATGTAAGCGGCGCCACCGTTATATCGCCCGCCGTAGTCCGAGTTTGCGGTTGCGAAGCTGCCGCCGACCTTGAGATCGAGCCTCTTCTCTGCGGTGGCTTCAGATTGGGCATGGAGGATGGTGGCTGCTCCCAGAAGACTAACGAAGGCGATGGCCCGTACTATCATTGAAATCCCTCTAAGAAAGCGGGTCGAATTCGCAGAAACAGGGCATTCGCCTTGCTGCGCAGAGTAACCACGCACAATTTTTTGTCGTTGTTAGTTTTGACTAGTGGAAGACGTAGGAGACACCGACGGTGCCTCCCCATGGGGAGAGAGAGTTTGGATGAAAACCCGGCCACTTCTGAACTTCGAAATCGATTGCTCTGATGTTGATGTGGCGGGCGACGCGGATGTCAACTCCACCGCCAAATGCCATTTCGAAGTAGGTTGCCGTATTTGGATTTGCGAAACTGCCTTGCTGCAATCCGAAGTGACCAACACCGAAGAGCGCTTTGCCGTATCCCTCGACGCGCTTGTAGCGAACGATATAACGCGGGCCAATGATGTACGAATTTTCACTGACGTCCAAAGGCGTGTTCACGGAATAGTGAATAACCCCCTCGACTCCAAGGGAATAGGGAAGGTTGACGTCTCCCCAGAAGGTAATAGCTCCTATATGCTCCTGGCCGAAGTCAGGATTGAAAATCGACCAGCCCGTACCCACCGCAATCTTGCCGATGACCCGCGTTGCCGCGGGCGTAGCTTGGGAATGAGCCCAGCCAGACATACTAAGGACGCAGGCGAAACAGGCGATAAGAGTGTGCCTCTTCAACAGGTGCCTCCTTAGAAAGTGTAACGCCTGGCGTTCCTTTTTATGTGAGGCAAACTGGCCTCAGGCAGTGGAAGAGCGTGGGCAGTCTTGTAAAGCTATCGGCCGACCACGCTCCGGAGTTCAGTTTAGCTGAGGGGTTGGGGTTGCAGGTGCGGGAGCAGCGGCGGTACCTGCCGCTGATGGGGCAGTATTGTCGGCTGGTTGGGTAGTTGCCGCTGGAGCTGCGGCTGCCGGTGCGGCAGCAGCATCGGGCGGCGCCTTGTAGTAGCTGAGTTTCAGATAAACCGGTTCAACCTCAAACGGCATCTTGTCGGCTGCGGTCAGGAGAGGTTCAAAGGCCGAGTGCATGACGAAGACCTGATCGGTCCACGGATCAAAGCGCACGAAGCTGGCAAGCGGCATCGCAGCCTGTTGCTTGAGATCCTTCATATCAAGTTTCGGTCCCTTCGCCGTAATGGCCTGCATCCAGAAGGTGGGATCCTCATCGCTCTTGGTGAGGCCGTCACCGATCATCGGCTCATTGAGAGCCTTCAGGCTCTTGACCCGTTGCTGCAGCTGCTGAAGATAAAGGCTGAAGTACTGCTGTCCACTTTCCAGTTCCTTCGCATTCAACAACTCCAGGGCCTTCTTGGCTGCCGCGGCATTGTCTGCATCCGTGTGGTGCATCGGAATCCGGTTGAAGACCGATGTCGTCGGGAAGAGCAGACGATCGTTGAACGCGTATTTGGTGTCGAGACGGTGAGCGAGGATGATATGTGCAATCTGGAACGCGAGAATCGCATTCAAATTACCCATCTGCTGGGCGCCATCCTGCGTTACGACGCCGGTGGTATCGAGCAGGCTCTTGGAGACGACGATGGTGTTACCGATGGCGAGCGACTCCAGCGGCTGGGTGAGCAGCGTACGGCAGCGGATCGGCCGGGAGAGGGTGATGTTGTTATAGGCCAGGATGTTGTTTGCCAACGCTTCCAGGGTCTTGTCGAACTCGCTGGGCGCATCGAGAAGGCCTGCCTGGAAGAGGCGCTCGACAATGTTGTCCTCAGCCTGCTGGACCCAGGCCCGTTGGGCACCGAGGGGGCTCACGTCCTGCGCGTCGTTGCTGACGTCGGTTGCGCCGACGACTTCAAGCGAGGTGTTTTCGGACTCAGGCGGCGGGACCTTCAGCACATAGCCCCAGATGTGGTTGATTGCCTTGAACTTAAGGGTGCGGGAGACGCTCTTCGGGTCGCTCTCTTCCACGTAGAAGGAGGTTGGCAGCCAGAGGTCCGGTTGAACATTGGTACGCCAGCTGTCGAAGTGATAGAACTCCTTCTGGTCTTCCTCGGTGCCGGCAAAGTCGCCGTTGAAGCGCACGACGTTACCATTCCGAGCCTCGATCCAGATGCGGCCGAAGAAGCGGCCGAAGGCCTTCTTGCCCTGAATAGGCGTTACGTCGAACACCGCGGTGGGCGTGTTGCCGAGAAAGTCGTTACGGACGTAGCCGAAGGTATAGTGCTGACGGTCGAAGCTGGTGGAATCCATCAGGAGCATCTGGACGAAGCCGGCTGAGTGGAAGTTCAAGTGCAGGCTGCCACCGAGGCCGCCAAGATAGGAGGCCGTGTTCTTGAAGAAGCCCAGCTTGCTGCCGCCGGTTCCCTGCGAGGTGTCCTTGTTGACCGCGTAGGACTGGTCACCAATGATCCTGTTAAATTCCACGCGCCCCAGGAAATGCTGATCCGATTCGGGAACCTGGCCCAGAAGGGGATCGGGCTTCATATTCTGGATATAGGTCTCGACGAGGGGAGCCCGCTCCTTGACAGTCTTGATGACTACCTTTTCGCGTGCGATCGCCTTGTCAATCAGGGCGTTCTGCGCCGGTGTGGGCTTGCGTGAGGTCGAGAGATCGTCATCCTGCTTCTTCTTTCCATGCAGGATGCCTGCTCCAGCCTGGGCGGGTAGCGTTGTTGCGACGAAAACTGCCAGAGCTAAACCGGCGATAGACTGTTTCCCGAGAATCATGATGTACGGCTCCTACGGCTACCCGAGGGTAAGCCTGAATATGGACTTGATGCTAGTACCTGCTGCGACAACCTGATAAAAATATGTTTCTTATCCAGCCAGTTGAAATGCGACGTTGACGACGCCTTCCCAATCGACCGGATTACCCGAATCGTCGGTGGCAGGTTTAAAGCGAGTGGCTTCGACGGCACGGACGGCGGAAGCACCGAGCCCGTGACCGAGATCGCTGATGACTCCCAACACCTGGACGGTTCCTGAAGAAGAGACCCGGATCCTGACCGAAACGTTACCTTCAAGATGAAGCTGTTTAGCCTCTTCGGTGTACTCTGGCTTGGGTTTGAAGAGAACCTTGGGTCCGCTCTTGGCTGTCGCAGTCGTTGGTCCGACTGGCTTCGGCATCGGCGGCGGAGTGTTCTGTCCGAGGTTGACCGGACCGGCAACTTTGCCCACAGCGTTGTTCGGGCCGGTGCCTCCAGGGACACCATGAGGAATGCCGGCGACGGCTACCGGGCCGGTGGCTTTCATGTTCTGGCTGCCGGGAGATCCGGAACCAAGATTGACAACAGTCGATGGCGCTCCAGCACCGTTATTGGAAGCCGGCATGCCCGACATTCCCTTGTTGCCAAGATTGATGGCAGTCGTCGAGGGCTTGTTGGACACTGCAATGGGATTCGTCGTCGAACCGAGGGCGACCGCAGTCGGATGCGGAGAGTTGTTCGGCACCGACGCAGGCATTGCCTGAGCGAGATTGACGACCTTCGGCGCGGGCGGAGCCTGAACCAGCTTCGGCGGGGCGGGAAGAACAACCGGCATCGGCTGCGCCATCTTGATCTCGGGTGGTTTGGGAACGTCCGGCAGCTTCACGTCGGGCATCTTGATCTTGGGCGGTTCAACCTTCACCACGGGCGGCGGCGGCGGAATTTTAATCTTGATCTTGGGCGGAGGCGGCTCCTCGGCCTTCTTGATGGGAATCGGCTCGGTCAGTTCGGTCAACTTGTGCCGGTTGTCGATCGTCTTCTTCGCTGCGGCGCCGATGACGACCGCGCAGAAAGCAAGCAATACGTTCAGCGCGATAGAGGTGAAGAGCGAACTCTTGCTCTGATTGCCGTCGTTCAGGACACCAAAGTGCGCGAACTGCATACTCGGCGGTGCGGGATCATCAGTGCGGAGCGGCTTTGCCATAGAAAATCCTTGAAGGGCCTCGGTCAGAGGCGGAATGATTGAAACGGAAGACCTGCTCCGAAGAGCGCCGTAGTATTTAGATCGAACCTGGTTTTATCTGACCCGACAGCTAGTACGACCAAGGAAACGTTGCGGAAGTTGCGCTACCTTGTCTAAACAGACGCAAGCCGCAAAGAAAAAGGTTGTAGCAGGTACCGTGCATCGGGGAGAGTCGCACGCATGTTCATGTGCCGGTACTCTGCTCTTCACTTACTGCAAGTATATTGCCGTAAGCGTAAGTGATTGACACTGGTACTTTTGTGGTATCCAACTAGGAACGAACTCGAGAGGAAACGATGAAGATTTTGGTGACCGGCGGAGCGGGATATATCGGAGGTACGCTCACGCGACTTTTACTGGCTCAGGGACATTCTGTAACCGTGTACGACAACCTTTGCCACAGCAAGCGCTTAGCAGTGGCTGCAAATGCTGAATTTGTAGAGGGAGACGTTGCAGATCGCGTCCTGCTCGAAAAGACGCTTCGCGCCGAACGTTTCGACGGAGTGATGCACTTTGCCGCGCTAATCGAAGCTGGCGAAAGCATGAAGCACCCGGAGATTTATTTCCGCAATAACACCGCGGCCACGTTGACGCTGCTGGAGGCCATGCTGGCGACAGGACATGACCGTTTGGTCTTCAGCTCGACCGCTGCCTGCTACGGCGAACCGGAGTCCACGCCGATCCTTGAAGACGCGAAGCTGCAACCCACCAATGCCTACGGCGAAAGCAAGCTGCTGGTGGAGCAGATGCTCCGGTGGACGAACGTGAGTCATGGTTTTAAATACGCGAGCCTGCGCTACTTCAATGTGGCGGGCGCAGTCGACGGCTACGGAGAGGCCCATGAGCCCGAGTCGCACCTGATCCCCTTGATCCTCGATGTGGCGATGGGGCGAAGAGCGAGCATCAAGATCTTCGGGCGCGACTATCCGACCAAGGATGGCACCTGCATCCGGGACTACATTCACGTGCGCGATCTGGCCGAAGCGCATCTGCTGGCGTTGGGAGCGCTGAGCGAATCAAAAAGCAGATTGATCTACAACATCGGCAACGGACAGGGATTTTCCGTGTTAGAGGTGATTGAGTCGGTGCGCCGGGTAACCGGAAAACCAATCGCTATTGAGCAATGTCCGCGTCGGCCGGGCGATCCGGCGGTGCTGGTAGCCAGCTCGGAAAAGATCAAGCGCGAGCTGGGATGGAAGCCGAAATCCGCGGAACTGGATCAAATCATCGCCAGCGCCTGGGAGTGGCACCAGCTGCACTACGCACCGGAGACCCTAAGGAGATAGTTTTGATCGAAAGCATATTTCAGAGCATGTTTCACCTACCTCTGCCGCTGCTCGAGAAGATCCTGCGACCGGTGTTCGTCTATCTGTTCCTTGTCGGCTTTCTGCGGCTGTTTGGCAAGCGCGAACTGGCGCAGTTGAACCCGTTCGATCTGGTTGTCCTGTTGAGCCTTTCGAACACGGTGCAGAACGCGATGATCGGCGAGGACAATTCAGTGTCAGGCGGCGTGATCGGCGCGTTTTCGCTGTTGACGGTCAACTGGCTGCTCACACGAATTCTTTTTCGCGCGCCGAAGCTGAACCAGATCTTTGAGCTACCCCCGTCGGTGCTGATCCGGCACGGCGTCGTCGATTGGGAGGCGACGAAAAAGGAGGCCTTGACCGAGTTGGAGCTTCGTGCCGTGCTGCACAAGCAGGGCTTCGACAGGTACGAAGAGGTCGAGAAGTGCGTGCTTGAGCCGAACGGCAACTTTTACATGGAAGGCATCAAGTCAATGAGCGACGATGCGCAACGTGCCGAGTTGATGAAGGCGGTTGAAGCCCTGACGCGCGAGGTCAGGGATATGCGTGCGGAGTTGGCTACGCGTTGAATTTGGTACCGACATGTTAATGACTCTGGTTCCCGATAGCGGTTTTAGCTTGAGGATGTCGCCACCTCGGGTGGCGCGCATCTGCTGACAGCTTGACGGTCGTTCTACGGTTTGGGGTCGCGGAGCAGTTTTTCAACTACCTTCGTATATCGCTCAGGCGGCGTGGGCAGTCGCGAGTCGCGAACCGCAGCGCGGTAGCCACCCATATAAATGGAGTACATCACGGCAAGGGCGCAACCTACGCCAAAGCCGAAGCCGAAGAAGAATCCGATGACGGCAGGCCAGTAATTCACGATAAGTGGAGTCTACCGTGGACCTCATGTACAGTTCTGTACAACCAGTCCAAACGAAAACCGGAGAATGTAATGCAACCTTGGCAGTGGATGGCAGTGTGTGGAATAACTGCGGTAGCAACCGCGGGATTAACCAAAGAGTTAGTAGCCCAGGAGGTTCCCGCGCTGGTCGACAAGCAGCTTCCCGGCCTTCTGACGACCTACAAGTGCCTTCACACAGCACCCGAGCTGTCCCACCATGAGGCGCAGACCTCGGCGCTACTGGCCGAGGAGCTGCGCAAGGCCGGCTATACCGTCACAGAGCGCGTGGGCAAGTATCCCGACGGCTCGCAGGCCTATGGTGTGGTTGGGATTCTGAAGAACGGCGCCGGCCCTACGTTGCTGATACGGGCCGACCTCGATGCGCTGCCGGTGATCGAAGACACGAAACTGCCCTATGCCAGCAAAGTACGCTCCAAGAACCCGGCAGGGCAGGACGTCGGCGTAATGCACGCCTGCGGACACGACATTCACATCACCACGATGATCGGTGTAGCCCGCAACATGGCTGCGCTGAAGAGCCAGTGGCACGGAACCTTGATGCTGATCGGGCAACCGAGCGAAGAGACCATCGACGGCGCCAAGGCGATGATGGCCGACCATCTCTACGAACGCTTTGGCAAACCCGATCTCGCAATTGCGCTGCACGATGCGAACTTTGCGGCGGGCAAGGTGTCGGTCGTCTCTGGCCCGGCGCTGGCAAGTTCAACCTCGATCGATGTCGTGATGCGTGGTGTGGGGAGCCACGGCGCGGCGCCAGAGGCCGGCAAAGACCCAATCGTGATGGCGAGCGAGTTCGTGGTTGAGTTGCAGACAGTAGTGAGCCGGTCGACTCCTCCCTCGCAACCAGCCGTAGTCACCGTCGGAGACATTCATGGCGGCACCAAGCGCAACATCATCTCCGACGAGGTGAAGATGGAGCTGACGGCACGCTGTTACAGCGAGGATGTGCGGCAGACGATCATCGAAGGCGTCAAACGCAATGCAAAGGGAGTTGCGATTGCGGCCGGCGTCCCTGAGAATCGTATGCCGATTGTGAAGGTGCTCGAGGACGAGTCAACCCCGGCGACGATCAACGATCCGGCGCTCGCGGCGAGGCTGCAGAAGGTCTTCGTGGCGAAGTTTGGAGCCGAGAATGTGATTGAGAAACAGCCCATCATGGGCAGCGAAGACTTCGGCATCTTCAGCATGGACCGCAAAATACCAGCGGTGATCTTCTGGCTCGGCGCGGACGACCCCGCGAAAGTGGCTGAGAGCGAGCGCACCGGCACGACGCTGCCTTCGCCGCACTCTCCCTTCTTCGCCCCGCTACCGGAGCCAACCCTGCGAACTGGAGTCACTGCAATGACGGACGCCGCATTGGCGCTATTGCAGTGAGCCGTAGGACAAAGGAACTACTTCGCCGGTGCAGCAGCCGCCGGAGCGGATGAAGTGAAGAGCTTCATCGCGTTCCGCACGGTGTAGTTGAGCCCCCATGCCGTGGGAACAATAACGATGAGCCACGCTAACGCGATCAGCAGTGGCGAGGACTTCTTTACGGGATCGACTTGTGCCATAAAAACACTCCTGTCTTTCGACAATTGGTGGAGGTGTGGTCACTCCACCGGGTTGAGATTAGTGAGCCGCGCCCACGGGCACGGCGACGTTCTTGTCCTTCAGCCAGAACCTTTCAGCAACCGGCCGCACCATCAGGTCGGCCAGGAAGCCGACGACCAGCAGACCGCACATAATGTGCAGGATGAGCGGATAGGCATCCTCTTTCGGCAACTTGTTCGCGACATAGTGATCCAGAATGCCGTTGACGATCAGCGGGCCGACGATGCCGGCCAGTGACCATGCCGTCAACAAACGACCGTGAATCGCCGAGACGTTGTAGCCGCCGAAGAGGTCCTTCAGGTACGCCGGGATCGTGGCAAAGCCTCCGCCATACATGGAGAGCAGTACGCAGGCGATGCCGACGAATAGTGGAACGGAGTTCCACATGTCCTGTCTGGTAAAGGGCAGGACGAAGTAGAGGAATGCGCCCAGGGTGAAGAAGATGAAGTAGGTTGCCTTGCGTCCGATGAAATCCGAGGTTGACGCCCAGAAGAAGCGTCCGCCCATGTTAAAGATGCTGAGCAGGCCGACAAAACCAACAGCGGCGTTCGGGCTGATGGTGCCTTTGAAGAGGTCCTGAATCATTGGCGCGGCTTGTTCGAGGATACCGATGCCTGCCGTGACGTTGACGAACAGCATGACCCAGAGCAGCCAGAATTGGGGGGTCTTCCACGCCTCGTGGACGGCGACGTTGTGGCTGGAGATCAGCGCAGAGTGGTTGGTCGGCGGCACCCAGCCTTCAGGCTTCCACCCATCCCGCGGGACGCGAATCGTGAAGACGCCGAACATCATGAAGATGAAGTAGAGAACCCCCATCGTGACCATGGTGTAGGGAATCGAAGGCTCCCCCACCGCCTTATAGTGAGCCATAAGCTGGTTGGCGAGCGGCCCGCCGATCATTGCACCTCCGCCAAAACCCATGATGGCAAGACCTGTCGCCAGGCCGGGTCGGTCCGGGAACCACTTGATCAGCGTCGACACCGGCGAAATATAGCCGAGCCCAAGGCCGATTCCACCGATCACACCGTAGCCAAGATAGATGAGCCACATTTGATGGCTGCCCGCTCCGAACGACGAGATGACGAAGCCTGCACCGAAGCAGAGAGCGGAGTAAAACATGGCGCGGCGAGGGCCGGACCTCTCAAGCCACGCGCCGAAGACTGCGGCAGAGATGCCGAGAAAGGCGATGGCGATGGAGAAGATGTAGCCGACCTCCTTGAGGTTCCAGGCGGAGCCGTCTGCGCCATGCAGAGCCAGGAGCGGATTCTTGAACACGGAGAAGGCATAGGCCTGTCCGATGGAAAGATGGATAGCGAGGGCAGCCGGTGGGACCAGCCAGCGGCTGTATCCGGCGGGGGCGATAGAGCGATCACGATCAAGAAAAGCCAGGGCCATAATCAGAAACCTCGGGAGATGGTTAAAAATCCTGACGCGGTACAAAAAGCGCCCGACGGGATACTACGTATCACACATCTAGATGCGCGACCCAAGATACATGATTCTCCTTCGGAATGTGTCACATTCCTGTCGGCGAAACGGTTGCTGCAACGGGTTGTATAGGGTACCTTCGATTTGCTGGGACTAATTCGTGGAGGTAGTACGTGGCAACGGCTGAAGGCAATACAAACCTGGATTCGTCTCTTCGGGAAAACCGGGTGTTCCCCCCACCAGCGGAGTTTGCCGCAAAAGCGCATGTACGGAGCCTTGCACAGTATGAAGAGATGTACCGGCGCAGCGTGGAGCAGCCGGAGGAGTTCTGGGCCGAGGCCGCGGCTGAACTGGACTGGTTCGCTCCTTGGACCAAGGTGATCGAGGGCGAAGCGCAGCACGCCAAGTGGTTTGTGAATGGAAAGTTAAATCTTTCGCACAATTGTGTGGACCGCCACGCTCTTGGCGCCCGCAAAGATAAGGTCGCGCTGCTCTGGGAGGGCGAGCCCGGCGAGGTGCGCAAGCTGACCTACGGCGAGCTTCACGACCAGGTGCAGCGCTTTGCCAATGTGCTGAAGGGGCTCGGAATCAAACGCGGCGACCGCGTCGCGATCTACATGGCCATGTGTCCGGAGCTTGCAGTTGCGCTTCTGGCCTGTGCGCGCATCGGTGCCATCCATTCGGTCATCTTCGGCGGATTCGCGGCCCACGCCATCTCAGACCGCGTGAACGACTCGGGCTGCGTCGCGGTCATCACGCAGGACACGAGCTACCGGCGTGGCTCAGAGGTCCACCTGAAGGACATCGTCGACGCGGCGCTCGTGAAATGCCCGACCGTGAAGAACGTCGTCGTCTTCCGGCGCTCGGGTTCTCCCGTGTCGATGCAGCCAGGGCGCGACCTCTGGTGGCACGACGCGATGGAGAAGGCCGCTCCCGTGTGCGCACCGGAGTGGATGGACGCCGAGGATCCGCTTTACCTGCTCTATACCTCCGGGACTACAGGCAAGCCTAAGGGGCTGGTCCATACCACCGGCGGCTACTCGGTACAGACCTATCTCACCAGCAAATACATCTTCGATTTGAAGGATGACGACATCTACTGGTGCACAGCTGACATTGGCTGGGTCACCGGACACAGCTACATCATCTACGGCCCGCTGCAGAACGGCGCGACCGTCTTGATCTACGAGGGAGCGCCAAACTGGCCGGAGAACGACCGGTTCTGGAAAATCATCGACGACCACAAAGTCACCGTCTTCTACACGGCCCCGACAGCCATCCGCGCCTTTACGAAATGGGGAGATTCGTGGGTGGTGAAGCATTCGCTGGCTTCGCTGCGTCTTCTCGGGACAGTCGGCGAGCCCATCAACCCTGAGTCCTGGATGTGGTATCACCGCATGATCGGCAAGGAGCGCTGCCCGATCGTCGATACTTACTGGCAGACCGAGACGGGTGCGATCGTGATTTCGCCGCTCCCGGGTGCAATTGCAACCAAACCGGGTTCGGCGACAAGACCCTTCTTTGGAATTGTGCCTGAAGTGGTTACAAGATCGGGGCAGCCTGTCCCCGACGGCCAGGGAGGCCTCCTGATCATCAGCAAGCCGTGGCCGTCGATGGCGAGGACGATCTACGGCGATCAGGCCCGCTTTGAACAGACCTACTGGAGCGAGGTTCCCGGAAGCTACTTCACCGGTGACGGCGCGCGGCGCGATGCGGACGGATACTTCTGGCTGATGGGGCGCGTGGACGACGTCATCAATGTCAGCGGCCACCGGCTCGGCACCATGGAGGTCGAATCGGCTCTCGTCGCCCATCCCAAAGTCGCCGAAGCAGCTGCAGTCGGCCGTCCGCACGAGATGAAGGGTCAGGCGATCGCCGTCTTCGTCACCCTTGAAGGCGGTCACGAGCCCAGTGAAGAGTTGCGTCAGGAGCTGCGGCAGTGGGTTGCAAAGGAAATCGGCGCGCTCGCCCGCCCCGATGACCTGACCTTCGCTCAGGCACTGCCGAAGACGCGAAGCGGCAAGATCATGCGACGTCTACTACGCGAGTTGGCTACTACTGGTGATGTTAAGGGCGATACAACAACGCTCGAAGACTTCACCGTAATCGCCAAGTTGCGCGAGCACGAGGAGTAGGACGCCGTTCTACACCCAGAGAAACGCCGGTTGTTCGATGCCGGTTGCAGCGCGGAGAATGCGTTCGTTGACGCGCTGGCCATTGTTGCCGTTACTAAAAGTAACGATGGCCGTTCGCGTAGGCGGATGCGCCAGGATGAAGTTCTTCCAGCCTCCGTTGTCGCCCCACTGCCAGAGATAGCTTTGTCCGTCCACCTGTTCGATGCCGATGCCGAGCCCCCAGGAGAGCGCGCTGTTCAAATGCGTGACGGGAGTCTGCATGGCCGTGCGCATCGCGGGCGACAGGCCGAGTGTTGCATTCTGCGGATCGACTAGCGCAGCGAGGAAACGCGCGTAGTCTGTAACCGTGGTGAGCAGACTGAAAGCCACATTGGGGATGAACGAATTTGGTGGAGGCGGCGTCGACTTGCCAGTCTTTTTCATCAGAGCGTCGGCGATCTGGCCAGTGGTCCAGAACGACAGAGGTTTCCCCGACGCCTGAATGACCTCGAAGACCATTGCATTAATGTCGCGGTTGTAAAAAGGATTGGGACCATTGTGTCCCGCAACGATCCTGTCGTTGGCATCCGCCAACCATATGTAACTCGTAGAGGACATCCCGAGCGGCTTGAAGATACGGTCGTCCATGATCGACTCGAAACCTGAGCCGGTAATGTGCTCCACGGCGCGCTGCAGATGGAAGAAGCCTTCGCCGGAGTACTGGAACCGAGTGCCCGGTTCGAATGTCGGCGTCAGCTTCTGGTCATCCTGCGAGCGCCAGTTCGGCAGGCCCGTCGAGTGGGTGAGGACGTGCCGCGCGGTGACCTTGTCTCCCCATTGTCCGGTCAATGCATCCTCCTGCAGATATTGGTTGAGCGAACGATCGAGGTCGATCACACCATCCTGGGCCATCTTGAGCACAACACAGGCGAAGATCGGTTTGCCGAGCGACGCAGCAGGGAACAGCGAGTCCGCCGTGATCGGCGTCTTCGTGGTCACGTTGGCAACGCCGAGATAGTGCTGCCAAACGGACTGGCCCGGACGAACCACCGCCATGCCGAGACCAGGCAGCGTGGCCAAATCGAGCAGATGCGGGAGAGTGGCGACGAAGCCATCGTCGGGAGGATGGATTGCTCCGGCAGCGGGCTTTGTCGCTGCAGAGCTTCGAAGAGAGGGAGCCACGAAAGTAGAAGCTGCGGCGATGTGCAGGAAGGCGCGTCGATTCATTTAGCCCTTTGGGTGAATCGGATGTGCACGAAGATACGCCGCGGCGCATGCTTAGGTTCCATCGCGCCTTACAGGGATGGGATGAGGTGGCTAGAGCAGATTATTGGCGGGCCTGGTGGGCAGCGTGAAGTGGAACGTTGTGCCCTCGCCCTCGACGCTGGTGGCCCAGATGCGTCCGCCGTGCTGATTGACGATGCTGCGGCAGATGGCAAGCCCCAAACCGGTGCCGCCCATGGCGCGCGAGTCGGATGCATCACCCTGCTGGAAGCGATCGAAGATGTGCTCGAGCTTATCGGCGGGGATGCCGCTCCCCTGGTCGCTCACCTCGATCAGCGCCTCTCCTTCGTCCAGATTGCGCGCGTTGAGGTGAATCTCGCTGCCCGCCGGCGAGAACTTGATCGCGTTCGAGAGCAGGTTGTTCAGCGTCTGCAGAATGCGGTCGGGATCGGCCCAGACATTGACGCCATGGGCGGCGAAGAAGATGCGGATGTTGGGTCGTGGCGCCCGCGCCTGTTGCACTCCGGCAGCGCGGCGCAGTAGATCCTCGGCGCTGCACATGGTCGAATGCAACTCCGCCTTGCCGCTCGAAATGCGCTCCAGGTCGAGAATATCGTTCACCAGCCGCACCAGCCGGTCAGAGTTACTGATCGCAATCTCGAGCATCTGCTGCGTCTTCTCCGGCCGATTCGATAGCGCGCCGCCGGCCAGCAGGCCCAGCGCCCCGCGCAGCGAGGTCAGCGGCGTGCGCAGCTCATGCGAGACCGTGGAGATGAATTCATCCTTCATGCGGTCCAGCGCGCGACGTTCCGTCGTGTCGGTAAAGGCGACGACGACACCAAGCGGCTTGCCGCCATCGGACTCCGGTGACTGCGAATCGATCTGCGGGCGGGCGACGTATTCGACCGGGAAGCAGGTGCCATCCTTACGCCAGAAGATCTCGTTCGACACACGAACCGTGGCCAGGTTGGTAAGGCTCTTCCGAATCGGCGAGTCGATCGAATCATACGGTGTCCCATCGGCGCGCGTGTGGTGGATCAGCTCATGCATGACGCGCCCCAACATCTCCTCCTGCTTGTAGCCGAGCATCTGCATGGCAGCAGCGTTGACGAAGGTGACCTGGCCCTCGAGATCGATGCCGTAGATGCCGTCGCCCACCGACGCAAGGATGGAATCCGACTGGCGTGTCAACGTGCGCAGTCGGCCTTCCGCGCGCACCTGCTCGCTGATGTCGACGCCAAAGCCCAGCACGTACGGCGCACGGCCCGGAACAACAATCAGCTTGTTCCGGTACGCCACGACGCGGATGTCGCCGTCTGCGTGCGAGAGATGAAGCAGACCCTGCGCCTCGCCGGTCTCGCCAATCTTTTTCAGATACGCAGGCAGCGCGCCCTGTTTGTCGGGCACGATAAACTCCGCAAGATTGTGTCCGGTCATCTGCTCCACCGAATGCCCAAGCGTCTCGGCCCCGTGCGTATTAATCGTCAGCAGCTTGCCGCGGAGGTCGTGCGTGCAGACCATACCGAGCGAACCTTCAACCAGCTGCCGGTAGCGCGCTTCGCTCTCGCGCAGGGTAGCCTCGGCGGCGCGCTGTGTGGTCACGTCGATGCCGGTGGCGATGATGAAGGCAACCTGGCCCTGCGAGTCAGTCAGCGCAGTGGCTGACCATGCAATACGCCGCAGGCTGCCATCGCGATTCAGCCACTGGTTCTCAAAGGCCGCGGGAAATTGTCCTGACCGGATACGCTCAAAGGTTTCGATAGCCTCGGGAATGTCCTGCCGCGGAATGAGCTTGTCCCATGCGTAGCGGCCGACGAGCGTAGCGAAGTCATAACCGGATGTGGTCTCGCAGGCGCGGTTGAAGCGAACGATGCGGCCTGCCGGGTCGAAGACCGCGACCAGCGCGCCAACCGTGTCGAGCACCGTCGCAACAAAGTTGCGCTCGACCGTGAGCGCCGACTCGACACGTTGACGCGAACGCGCCGCGCGATCCATCTGCAGGATGCGGCCGTTCAGCTCAAGGCGATTGATCACCTGGCGGCTGAGGATGCTCAGCGCCGAAGACTGCGCGGGAGTCAACATGCGGGCAGGCCCATCAAGCACCAGCAGCGCACCGATGCTGATGCCGCCCGGCGTAGTCAGAGGAGCGCCCGCATAGAACCGATAAGCGCGGCCCTCGAGAAGAATGCCGTCAGGAGCATAGTCGGGGTTGTTGCGAGCGTCGGATATTTCGTAGACCGAGTCGCCCAGAATCGTGGTCTCACACGGCAGACTGCCGAGAGACAACTCAGAGGAATCCATGCCAAAACGCGACCGTATCCAGATGCGATCCGAGCCGATAAATGAGACCGCGGCAACTGGTGTGTCGCAGATCTGCGCAGCCAGTTGCGTCAGGTCGTCAAGGACGGGATCAGGCGCAGAGTTGAGAACCTCATATTGGTTGAGGGCTTCAATACGCAGAGCTTCGTCTTTGACCAGGAGAGCATTCATTTCGACTTGTTCAATCGTAGGATATGTGCAAAGGATTGCGCACTCCTACTTTTGTGGCAGCAATGATTTACGGCTTTGGTAGCACACAACACTCCCCCGTTGCCGGTGGTTCATCGGCACTGGCATCGAGGGCAACTTTCCACGTTCCGTCGGGCACTTTTTTCCAAACGGTGAAGTAGCGGCCGGTGATCACCACCGGTCCGCCGTTTTTATCTTTTGAGCGACCCTCATAGTGGCCCCAGGTGAAGCCCATGTCGTTCGACGGACCCATTTGCGCTCCCTGTGGCGTCCAGGTCAGCTGATAGGTTTTGGGGTCCCACTGGGCTTGTGCGGCGATTGCGGTTCGGCCCAGCACGGCAGGCTTGCCATTGTTCAAGGTGACGGCATCATCAGCGAACCAGGAGCCAAAGGCCTTGCCTCCGCCGGCTTCGACAGCCTTCGCGAAGCGGCCCTCTAGCTCCAGCAAAAGAAGAGCGCCAGGGGACAGAGTCGGTTGAGTCAGCGGGCTCGAAATCCCCGGAGAAGTCTGCGCGAGAGCATCATAAACCGGCGCGACGGTGCCGGTCCCGGGACTTGTCTGGGCAAACAGAGGACAGGAGATAAGGGCGCACAAAAGTGCACGAATCGTTAGCTGTTGAGCCATATTCACGATGCTATCAGTGCGGGGAGCTGACTTCCGGAGCAGTAGTTTAGGTTGAAGACTGATATCCTTCGCACCTGATGCTTATGACGAATCTTGAACGCATAATGTTGCTTTTGGCAATGGCGTTGTTAGCTGTGGGAATCGCGTTAGGTATGGTGCACCAGCCATCACTCCATGTCATTGCAACCATCTTGCGTTGGGCCGCGATCGGGTTGCTGGTGATCGATGCGATGCGTCGCCGGTCGCTCACCGTTTGGATCTTTGTCGCGATGATCGCCGGCGCAGAGCTCGGCTTCGATGCGCCGCACGTCGCCGTCAACCTGCGTGTTCTCAGCGACATCTTCCTTCGCTTGATCAAGACTATCGTCGCTCCGCTCATCCTCGCGACGCTGATTACCGGCATCGCCGGACACGGCGACCTCAAGAGCGTCGGACGTATGGGCATCAAAAGCCTCATCTACTTCGAAGTCGCAACCACGCTCGCTCTGGTCCTCGGCCTTGTCGCCATCAATCTCAGCCACGCCGGAGTCGGGCTGTCCATGCCCGCATCGCTTCCCTCCGGCGACGCCGTGCCGGCCTCTGCGGCAACCCATTGGCAGGACTCGATTCTGCACATCTTTCCGGAAAACCTCGCCAAATCCGTGGCAGAAGGCCAGATCCTGCAGGTCGCCGTCTTCGCCATCTTTTTTGGCATCGCACTGGCCTGCCTGAACAGAGAAAAGCGCGCACCCATGCTGACGTTCTTCTCAGGTCTTGCCGAGACCATGTTCAAGTTCACCAACATCGTCATGTACTTCGCCCCCATCGGCGTCGGCGCCGCCATGGCATTCACCGTCGGCCAGATGGGGATTGGCATACTCCTCAATCTCGGCAAGCTTCTGCTTACCTTGTATGTCGCATTGATTGCATTCACCTTGCTTGTGCTCCTGCCCTCTGCGTTGCTCTTTCGTGTGCCGCTCCGCCAGTTTCTGTCGGCAGTGACCGAACCGGCAACCATCGCCTTCGCCACGTCCTCAAGCGAGGCCGCGCTGCCCCGCGCCATGGAAGCCATGGAAGCACTCGGAGTGCCGCGCCGCATCGTCGCCTTTGTCATCCCCGCCGGTTACAGTTTCAACTCCACCGGATCAACGCTCTATCTCGCAGTGGCCAGCATCTTCGTCGCCCAGGCGGCCGGTATACATCTCTCGGTCGGCGAACAGGTCCTGATGCTGTTCACGCTGATGTTGACCAGCAAGGGCTTTGCCGGCGTTCCCCGTTCGGCGTTGGTCCTGCTCTTCGCCACCGCCGCCACCTTTCACCTTCCCACCGAGCCGATCTTCGTCATCCTCGGCATCGACGCCGTCGCCGACATGGGGCGTACCGCGATCAACGTGATTGGCAACTGCCTGGCCAGCGTCATCGTGGCGAAATGGGAGGGTGTCTATGGTGAGGAGCCCGTCTCGTCGGTGGTTCTGCAGGGCATGGCGGACTGAGCGCCAACAGCACCGGCCACAGACTTAAAGCAAAACGAGCAGATGCATTGGCACCTGCTCATCCGTTCGTTTGTCGGCTAGGTTACATCGCGGGCGGATGATGCGGATCGATATGATTCGTATCGGCCTTCTTCGCGGTGGACTTCACCGCGCCGTTCGGGTTCACCGAATCGCGCAGCTCCTTCGATGGCTTGAAGAACGGAACGCGCTTGGCCGGAACGTCGACCTTCGCGCCTGTCTTCGGATTGCGGCCGGTGCGGGCGTTGCGTTGGCGGGTCCGGAAGCTGCCGAATCCGCGAATTTCAATCTTGTCGCCCGACTTGAGGGCTCCGATGACGGCGTCGAAGAGGGTGTCGACGATAACCTCTCCGTCCCGACGGGTGAGGTCGCCAATTGCAGTGACTTGGTCTACGAGGTCGGCTTTTGTCATAGTGTGGGATCCTTTCCTACTAAGGGAGGGCTAATGGGGGCCGCGTCGAAATCCTTGTTCTTGTTGATTATAGACGGGATGACGACGGATAGGTGAGCGAAAGCAACCAAAAACCGGGAGTATTTAACCTTCAATTCTTTTGAGATGCAGAAATCGGGCAAACGGTCCGATCTGCGAAAAAAAGAGCCCCCTTCACCCGGGGGCCTTTCTTTGGTTCGGTATTGATTCCACAGGGGAAATAGGAGGTAAATGCTGAAGGGCGGCACCTTACTTCCACATGAAGTAAAAACCAGGGGCGTGATTCAGCAGCTGGCTCGGGTTGGGAAACAGATCATCGGCATCGTCGGCGAGCAGTGACCAAAGCCCGCGCTTCACCTTTGCCGGACGAACCACACTTGGTTCGCCTGAGATTCCCACATCCTTCGCCGTCTCGAGCAACGCCACGCGGTAGCCCCCCACCTTATCGATCAGGCCCAGCGGAAGCGACTGCTGCCCCGTCCACACCTGGCCCGTTGCCAGCGGCTTGATCTTGTCGTCAGTACTGTGGCGGCCAGTGGCGACGTCATGCACGAACTGCGTGTACATGTTGTCGACCAGCGATTGAAAGTACGCCTGCTCCTTTGGAGTAAGGTCGCGGCTCGGGTCGCCCGCGTCCTTCAGTTCGCCGGCATGGATGACCACGTTCTTCAGCTTGGCCCACCGCATCAGGTCGCCGTAGTTGGTCCATTCCATGATTACGCCGATCGATCCCACCACCGACGCGTCGTTTGCGTAAATCTTGTCGCAGCCGCTGGCGATGTAATACGCGCCCGAAGCCCCCACCGACTCGATCGAGGCGATAACCTTCTTCTTCTTTTCCTGCCGTACGCGAAGCACCTCGTGATAGATCTCCTGCGAGGCCGCGGCACCCCCACCCGGCGAGTTGATGTGCAGAATGATCGCCTTCACCGACGAGTCGTCACCGAACTTGCGCAGCTGTGTATTCACCGTATCCGGCGAAAGAATGACGCCCGTGATATCGATCACCGCAATCGTGTCCGAACCCAACCCGAGACCCTTTCCGTCGCCGCCAATCGATTTCACCGTTCCCCACACCATCAACGTGATCAGCAAACACACCGCAGCCATCGAGCCCGTGATGATTCCAATGTAGAACCACGCCGATCGGCGGCGAGGCGGCGGCACGCCATAGCCCGGCGGAGTGGCATACGGCGATGCATAACCCGGATATTGGCCATAGGGGCGGTTGGTAGGCGTAGGAGGAGCAGGCGGTGGTGGCGGTGGTGGTGTTGTGTAGTCGTCCGGCATGGTGTGTGAAGTTTAGCAGGGAGCGTCAGGAACCGCGTAGATTTCACCGTTCGTCGCGACCGCCCGCCCCGGCCCCGATTTCGCCGTAATTTCGGCGCAATTTGTCCTGAGAACCCCAAAAAAATAGAGACTAAAACAGCTTCACACACGTCCAATTATTGCAGTAAGATGAACGACGACGCCTTCCTTCGTGCATCCCATGCAACATTTGAGCCTTGAAAGAAGGGGTCCGTCTACGGCCATGGCACATCCCCAGTTAAGTATCGTAATTCCCGCCTACAATGAAAGCGCCCGCATTGAGCATGCGCTGGACCGCGTTCTGACCTGTGTTGCCGAACAGGGCTGGGATGCCGAAGTGCTCGTCGTCGACGACGGCTCCAGGGACGACACCGCCGCCATCGTGCAGCGCTGGATGATTGACCATCCACGCCTCCATCTGGTGCAGAACCCCGGCAACAAGGGCAAGGGCTACTCCGTGCGCAACGGCCTCCTGCAGGCCGCCGGCGAAATCGTCATGTTCACCGATGCCGACCTCTCCGCCCCGATGGAAGAAGCCCAGCGCCTCCTCGACGCCATCGCCGACGGGACCGACGTCGCCATCGGCTCCCGCTGGATGGACCGTACTCGCCAGACCATCCATCAGCCCCTCTACCGCCAGTTCTTCGGCCGATGTTTCAACTGGGTCACCCGCACCATCATGGGGCTGCCCTACAAAGACACCCAGTGCGGCTTCAAAGCCTTCAAACGCTCTGCCGCGCAGGTCATCTTCCGCTTGCAGACCATCGAGCGCTGGGGCTTCGATCCAGAGATTCTCTTCATCGCCCGCAAGCTGAAATACACCGTCCGCGAAGTCCCGGTCACCTGGGGCCACGACGAGCGCAGCCGCATGTCGTACCTGAAAGACGGCATGAAGATGCTCGAAGACATGGCGCGCATCCGTTCCAACTCCATTCGCGGTCGCTACGACGAAGCCATCGCCGCCATGAAAGACACCAGCACCATGGTCACCGCGCCGGTGGAGAAGACCGCCGTCAAAGCCCCCGCCAAAGCCCGCTAGACCAGCCCGGCCGCCCCCGCAGAGACTGCGGCCCCAAAAATCAAACCAAAACTTTCACCCGCAGGGGACACCCCATGTCTGTGAGTGTTCGGCAGGCGCAGCTCTCCGACCAACAGCAACTCACCGTAATGCGCCATCTCCTGTGGCTTGATGCAACGCCCGAAGAGCATCGCCGTGAAATCGCCTCGATCCTCGACTCCGGCAAGTACGGCAGTCTCCCCATGGCAATCCTCGTCTCGCAAAGCGAAAACACGGCCCTGACCGGCTTCATCGAGGTCGGCCTCCGCTCCCACGCCGACGGATGCGACACTGCACATCCCGTCGGTTTCATCGAAGGCTGGTTCGTCCGCGAAGCCTTCCGCAAGCAGGGAATCGGCCGAGCCCTGATGCGTGCCGCCGAAGACTGGGCCCGCAGTCAGGGCTGCATCGAGATCGCCTCCGATACCTGGATCGACGACGAAATGTCTATCGATGCCCACCAGGCCCTCGGCTTCGAAGTCGTCGATCGCTGCGTTCACTTCCGCAAACTCCTATGAAGGAAATCGCAGCGCAAGACAACCTCCCACACGCCACCCAAGTATCATCTCCACACGGAGGGTGCATGCAGTTAAGCGGCCGGGTCAAGGGAGCAGTGTTGCTCCTGCTATTGGTCATGGTGACCGAAGTTGCTCTGTCCACCCGTCAGGAGTCCCCAAGCTGGGACGAGGGCGACCACATCTTCTCCGGCTATATGAACTGGAAGACTGGCGAATACAGCCTCAACCCGGAGCATCCGCCGCTGGTCAAACTCATCGCGACTCTTCCTCTGTTACCGCTTGATCTCAAGATCCCTCCCCGCCAGGGCCGATACTTCAAATCCGAGGCGTACTACGGCGGTCGCGAACTCCTCTTCCGCAACGACCCCAAGTACGGCGGCAAATACACCGCAGACACGCTGCTCTTTCGCGTCCACATGGCAGCATCCGTCTTCGCGCTCACGCTCGCCGTGCTCCTCTTTCTCGCGACCAACGAAATGTTCGGTTCCGTCGCGGGCCTCATCGCCCTCACGCTCTTTGTCTTCGATCCCACGATCGTCGCCAACGCCCCCTTCGTTGCCACCGATACCGGCGCAACCTGCGCCTTCTTCGCCTCCGTCTACGCCTTCTACCGCTTCGTCAACCTGATGAGCTGGCGTCGCATGGCGGTATGCGGACTCGCGGTTGGCCTCGCCCTCGTCATCAAACACTCCGCCGTTCTCCTTCTACCCGTTCTCCTCATGCTCGCTGCCGGAGAAATCGCAGGCCAATGGAGGGCGCAGCACAGATGGCCCGCGCGCGAGGCACGTGGAATGCTCCTCGGCCTCGTCGTCATCGCTGCCGTCGCGCTCTTCGTCGTATGGGCCGTCTACGGCTTCCGGTACAGCATGCATCCGGTCAACATGGAGATGCCGCCGCTCGCCAGCCAGTTGCCGCAACTGTCCCCGTTCCTCAGAACCGCAATCGGCTTCTGCGCCAATCATCATCTGCTGCCCGAGAGTTACCTCTACGGCCTCATGGACGTCCAGCGAGTAGGCCTCGTAACCACATCGTTCATCTTTGGCAAGGTGTATGAGCACGGCCAGTGGTTCTACTTTCCCGCTCTGCTCTCGTTGAAGTGGAGCGTAGGCCTGCTCGGCCTCTTGGCGCTCGCGATCTACGCCTTCGCCACAGGCCGCGTGCGTCGTCCGCGCGAAGTCTTCTTTCTCGCGTTGCCCCCGCTGTTCTTTCTCGCGGTCGCCATGGCAGGCCCACTGAACATCGGTGTTCGCCACGTGCTGCCGATATTCCCCTTCGTCTTCGTCCTCGCAGGCGGAGGCGCAGCATGGCTGATCCAGCAGCGAAGGGTCTGGCTCTACCCGGTCGCCGCACTCCTCCTCTGGCACGCGGTCGATTCCGTGCGCATGTTCCCCAATTATCTGCCCTACGGCAACGCGCTCTGGGGAGGCCCAACCAAGACGCATCTTTATTTCTCCGATTCCGCCGCCGACTGGGCCCAGCAGCTCAAGTGGACCAAACAATGGATCGACGACCACAACGTGAAGGAGTGCTGGTTCGCCTACTTTGCCGCGCCATTTCTTCTCCCCAGCGACTACGGCATCCCCTGCAAACTTCTACCCACGCTCGACACCATGTCGGAGATCGATCTGCACATTCCGCCCGTCATCCATGGTCCCGTGCTCATCAGTTACGGCGACATCAACGGATTTGAATTTGGCACAAAGATCGCAAACCCCTATCAGCAATTCTTCGAGCGGGAGCCCGACGATGTCATCGCCAACAGCATCGCCGTCTTCTATGGCGACTTCAAGTTGCCGGAGGCCTCTGCCATCGAGTATGTGCAGCGCGCTCGCGCAAATCTCAAAAAAGATCCGCAAACCGCGCTCACCGCAGCGCAACAAGCCGTAGCCATCGTCCCCGACGGCTTCGATGCGAACGTTGCCCTCGGCGATGCGGCCGCTGCCGTAGGCGACTGGACCACGGCCCAGGCGGCCTACGCCGTGGCAATGCGCCGCGTCGATCAGATGGAACCCAGCGCCCAGGAGCAGTGGAGGCCGATCCTGCAGAAGAAAATTGCGACAGCAGGAAACAAGGGAACCTAAAGTCGCCGGTCTCCTTGCCCTTGTTGTTGCATTTGCTTTTCTTGTTGTCATCCCCGAAGACCCTGCCCAAACTAAGCCGAATGGGGGACCTGCTGTTGTCGTATCTCATCTCTGCCAGCCACAACACAACGGGTGCCCCATCCTTCGCAGTCCCATCGCGAAGGGTGGGATGCAAGCCGTCACCCAGCCCCACAACGTATTTGCTCTTGCCTTTGCCTTTCTGGTTGTCATCCCCGTAGAGCCCGCCCTGAGCGAAGCCGAATGGAGGATCTGCTGTTGCCGCTGTTGCACGGTCCCACGGTCCGCGCATTCGCTTTGTCTTTGCTGTTAATTTTCCAGCTGTTCTCCCCATCGAAAGCACAGCTACAATCCATGCCACTCGAAGTACGGCCGAGCGGAGCAGCAGCAAAACTCCGTGACCGGCACAAGGGGGAAACGATGGCAGGTACGTTCGAACTCAAGAAAGCGAAAGACGGCCAGTTTTTTTTCCGCCTCAAGTCAAGCAACGGTCAGATCATTCTGGCCAGCGAGATGTATACGGAGAAGTCCTCTGCCCAAAACGGCATCGCGTCCGTCAAGAAGAATGCGCCCGACGACAGCCACTATGTGCGCAAGGACGCGAAGAACGGTCAGTTCATGTTCAACCTCAAGGCCGCTAATCATCAGATCATCGGCACCAGCGAGACCTATAAATCGACCGAATCTCGCGACAACGGCATCGCCTCCGTCAAAACCAATGCGCCGTCAGCGGCCGTGAACGACGAGACGGCGGCGTAACCGGCCGTACCACGTACCCATCAGGGGCGAACCTCTGGCATGGCTGAGGTCGTCGCGTAGTCGTGTCTGCCTTGGAGGAGGCAAATGATCTCTGGCGCTCACGTAATCGTTTACAGCAAAAACGCCGAGGCAGACCGAGTCTTTTTTCGCGATGTCCTCGGCTTCCAATCCGTGGATGCTGGTCAAGGCTGGTTGATCTTCGCCCTGCCGCCCGCAGAAGCCGCATTCCACCCGTCCAACGGAAACGGCATCCACGAACTCTACCTCATGTGCGACGACCTGAAAGCCGAAATGAACTCCCTCGCAAAAAAAGGCGTCAAGTGCTCCGCAGTCGAGGAAGAGCGGTGGGGATCCATCACGACGATGCACCTTCCTGGCGGCGGAGAGCTCGGCCTCTATCAGCCGAAGCACCCTACAGCGCGAGGCTTAGTCTGAACGAGGCCACTATTTCTCATGGTCCTTCGGCAGCTCGTCCCAATTGCTGTTAACAGCGTGCCGCCTGGCCCACTTATGTGGGTATGCCCGTCCGGCCACCCAGAAATACTCCAGGCTCATTACGTCTCGCGAATCCTGTACTGCCAGGTCGGCTAACCGTTTCAGTTCGTCTATATCCCCCGCGCCCAGGTGCAGCAGATCAAACTGTACCCGATCCGTCACCTGTCCAGGATTCGCAGTTGCGTAAGACAGCAGCGTGGCTCGCGCCGCCGGCTGAGCTTGCGGGTCAAAATGAATCCGAATCAATTCCTCAAGCTCACTAGAGAGAGAAGCATTCTCATCTTTTCCGATACTCGTCGCCATGCCAACAGAATATAAGCCATCCGGTCCAAACGATAAACGGATGTCCCGGTATCCCTCGCCCTTTATGCCGTTTGCATGAAACAATGACCTTTGTGCGCCATCCAGGCGTTGTCAGGGGAATCACGGTTTGCTGCGTTCGTTCTTTATTGCTCTCTCTCAAAACAAAAATCTGCGCTCCTTCTCGGAACGGTCATCCATCGGACGAAAGATGTCGGGCCGGTTCGTCGCAGGCATGTCGGTCGACGAGGTCATCGCTGTCTGCGAACGCGTCAATCACGAAGGCATCGCCGCTACGCTCGACTCGCTCGGCGAGAGCGTAACCACTGAGGCCGAAGCCCACAAATCCGCAGACATCTACCACCAGCTTCTCGACGCCATCGAAGCACGCAAGCTGAACGCCAACGTCAGCGTCAAACTCTCGCAGGTCGGCATGGACTTCGACCCCGCCCTGGCCGAACGCATCGTCGGCGAGATGGTCGAGCACGCCGCTCACGCAAACTCCTTCGTGCGAATCGACATGGAGGGCTCGCCCTACACCGAGGCCACCATCGCGATGACCGAGCGCCTCTCCGCAAAATTTCCCGGCAGCGTCGGCACCGTCCTCCAGGCCTACCTCTTCCGCACCGACACCGACACCGAACGCCTGTTAGGGCAGGGAATTCGCATTCGCCTCTGCAAGGGAGCCTACAAGGAAGGCCCCGACGTCGCCTTCCCCTCCAAAGCCGACGTCGACGCCAACTACGTCCACCTGATGAAGCGCATGGTCACCTACACCAACCCGAAGAACGGCCATGGCGTCTTCTGTGGCATCGCCACCCACGACGAAGCCATCGTCGACAAGATGCGCCACTTCGTCAACAAGCACAAGATCGACAGGCACACCTTCGAGTTCCAGATGCTCTACGGCGTCCGGCGCGATCTCCAGCGCCAACTCGCCGCCGATGGCTACGGCGTCCGCGTCTACATCCCGTTCGGCCCGGAGTGGTACCCCTACTTCATGCGCCGCCTCGCCGAACGCCCCGCCAACGTCCTCTTCCTCCTAAAAAACTTCTTCAAGAACTAGAGCATCTCGACCCGCCCAAAGACGTCATTTCGACCGGAGCCGCTCACGCCTTTGTGAGCGCGGAGTGGAGAAATCTGCTTTCCGCTTCCGACAGCGTCCCATTTTGGGAAAGCACCAAAAATAAAGTTCAAAAAAGTGAAGTGTTTTTAGCGCCCGAAAAAGGCAGTTATCCCACCACGTTTTACCACGCATTTCACCACACTTTTACCATCAAAAAACCACCCTCAAACACCCACTTTTTCCATAACCCCCTCAAAAAAGCCAGCAAAGACAACAAAATCCCCCGCCACCCCGCCGTAGGATTTTTTCCCAAAAAAAACTCACCGCATAGCATCCTGAGTCGGAACCGGCTCCGCCAGCAACTGCTCCACCAGCTCCGTAACCTCATGCATCAATGCCTTATGCGCCGGCGGATTCGCGGGCCCCGCAAACCCTGCATGCACCTCCCGAACCCGCCCATCACGCCCTAAAAAGAACGACGTAGGCCAGCAATTCAGGTTCACCGCCTGCGGAACCTTCTCATTCAACTGCTCCGTCTCCCCCGCCACCAAAACCGTGTAAGTAAGCCCATATTTCGCAATAAAAGCCCGCAATCTCGTAGGGTCTTTCAACTGATCCGCCTCCTCAAACGACAGGCTCACAATCTCCAATCCACGACTGTGAAACTGTTTATACAGGCTCTCCAGAAACGGCGCCTCATCATGGCAGTTGGGGCACCACGACCCGCCAATCGCAACAATCACGACCTTGCCGTCAAACTGCGGATCCGTGTTCGAAACCACCTTGCCGTTCAGGTCCGGAAAGCTAAATTTGAAGCGCGCAGAAGGATCTTTCACCGTGGTCTGCTGCGTAGGATCGGTAGGCCCTACAAGCTTCGCCGCACGCGCCTCTGCCGGACGCCGCGCAACAAGGTTCTGCTGATCATGCACATCCGCCCGCAGCAGATTCGACACCAGCAGCGTTCCATCGGTCTGCGGAGTAAGGCTGTAGAGCGCCGGCCCAGCGGCGGTGAAGTGGCTGATCCGATATCCGTTGCCTGTCCATGAACCATAGAGAGAGCCCGTATCCCCGTCGATGCGTTGGATCACCGCCTTGATCTCTGCTGCCTTCGCCGGTTCCACGCGAAGTTGCCAGGCGGATTCGCCCTTGGCGGACCTGACGGCAATCTCCCATTCGCCATTGATGTCCTGTGCGCCCTGTTTGGCGGCGCCAGAGACTCCCTCATGAGCACTCAAGGTGACGGGATAGCGCGTGGCGACAGTGCCAAAAGTCCCGGTCAGACGACCATCGGCGAGGGTCGCGTCCAACGTCTTTGCGTAGTAGTTAAAGGTCAACAGGAGATGATTGCCAGTAAACACCGCGCTCGAAGCAGGACTGCTCTCGGGCCCGTTCAGCAGCGCGGCGTGGAGGTCGTTGCCGCTGCTTGTGATCTCGAGTTGAATTGGAACCTGCTGACCGTGGACAGTGGCATTTCCCGTCCAGGTACCGACAATAGGGCCCTGGGCGATAGCAGATGTGACGAGCAGGAAAAGGCTAGCAAAAAGCTTCATGAGAAGTGCTCGATTCTTTTTGTGATTGCGCAGTTTAGGGTGGTGAGCGTTAGCCACTACCGGCAGGCTTAACGCGCCTCTGTGTAAGCCAGCGGGGAGCGGCGACAACAACAGAAGGTAGGCTGCGTGTGCATAAATTCAGGGTAGGCCTGCTGGGAGCGCGCGGTCAAGAGGGTTGCCATCGCATAAGGAAATGGTGTGCAAACGTCCTTCGAAAGTTGTATGGGCAGCTTGGCCGGTCGGGGGCACACTACTTCCACTAGGAGGAAGGAAGACCGTTCAGGAAATGTACCGGACTTGCTTTTGACTTCGCGATCACATCGCCGCACCTCTGATTGGCTTTGATCGTTTTTCCGCGCACATTTTTTTGACGCTGGGCCATAAAGCAAACGGTGTTCTTCCCTCCTAGCCCTACCTCCCCCGCCGCAATAAAAAATAGCCGCCTTCGGGCGGCTACCTCTCTTAATGACGAGATTGTTTGTTTCACTTTCCGAACGATGGCCCATCATTCGGGCGCTGAACCGGAATGTAGGGTTCGACCGCCAGGAGATTCGAGATGGTGCTGCGCTCCTGATCGGAAAACTGACTGCGAAAACGGTCTGAGCTGAGGATGGCTTGGCGTTGCGGCTGGGGCATCTCGCGGAGATCGCGGAAGGCGCGAGCTACCAGACGGCGACGATCCTCAGGTAGTCCGCGATATTGTTCCAAAGCGCCGCGAACTTGCTGCCGTTGAGGCGGAGTGAGGTGCTCCATCTGTTCGGTGTGCTCCAGGATGCGCCGGCGCTGCTCAGGCGTCATGTTGTTGAGCTGGGTGAGACGGTCGCGCATGCGCTGCTGTGTCTGCGAAGGAAGATCGCGAAAGCCAGGTTCATTTTCAAGCGCGCGCTGCTGATCCGCAAGCGGCAGGTTGCTGTGATGATCCATCCATTGCGCCAGGTGCTCCTGATTGGGCTTCGGACCATTCTGTTTTGGCCCCTGAGCCGGACGCGGCGCGTTCATAGCGGGTCGTGGCGCCTGACCCACCTTGTGCATGGACGCAGGCTGGGCCGCAATCGTCGCCGTGGCTGCTAAAAGCAGCATGGCAGCGAGGGCTGGTAGAAAGATGCGCCGCGAATGGAGTTGAAATGTCATGGTGTTCCGCTGGGAGAGAAGCCCCACATGTTATCGATAAGATCTATTCTGTTACAGCAGCTTACTGTGTTCAGTCCCCCTTCGAGACATTATTTTTGCCGAAATGTCATCTGGTCGACATAAAACTAACTGCTGGGAGGAGTTCCAGCGTCTTCGGCCGGGCCATCGTCTTGCAAAAGCTGATCCATCGCCTGCAACACCTGATCGTTCCTATCGAGAATCTGCAGGTCCTGCACCGCAGCCGAGGCCTGCGGCGCGGAGTGACCAACGCTGGAGAGGTTAGCAAAGGTTCCGCCGCCAACGATAAGAGCCAACGCCAGGGCTCCAGCCAGTGCAGGTCGAAATTGTCGACCGGTATTGAATAGCAGGCGGCTCTTCAGGCGTTCGAGCCAGCCCTCCGGCGCCCTAGCCTGCTCTTCGCGGAGACGGACAGCGAGCTTCTGGTCAAAGTAGGGCGACGGCTCCGGTGCCTTCCACGTGTCGAGCAACGCGAAGGTTGCTTCAAGCGACTTGAACTCCCTGTTGCATTCGGTGCAGGACTCGATATGGCTCAGCGCAGCCGCATTCGAGGGCGCGCCAGGATCGAGCAGGAGATCGAGGAGAACGGATTGGCAGTCTTTGCAGTTCATCGTGAACCTTTCCAACTTCGGTACTTCGGACGCGTCTTATAAAGACTTTGCGCGTGCATTTCAATAGTCCTAAATAAAAGCCTTCAACTTGTCGCGCAACGTTTGGTACGCGCGAAAAAGCAGAGATTTCGTGGCGGACTCACTCAGTTTGAGTACATCGCCGATCTGTTTGTAGTCCATGCCCTCGTACTTATGCATCAGCACGGCCATACGCTGTCGCTCCGGCAGAGCCATCACGTGTTCGCGAATGGCGTTCAACCGTTCCTGCCACAGCAGATCTGCTTCGACGCCGGGGGTTGAATCCGCGACATCCGGTGTCGTGCCAGTCTCGGAGTCGGTCTCATCCAGATAGACGGTCGACGCACTACGTTCGTGCCGCGTGTCACGGGCATAGTTGACGCCAAGGTTGGTGGCGATTCGGTACAGCCATGTGCTGAAGCGGGCCTCCGCACGGTAAGTCTCACGCGACCGGTACACCCGGAGAAACACCTCCTGGGCCAACTCCTCCGCTACAGCCTGGTTGCGGACCATCCGGTACATGAAGTGGATAATCGGCTTGCGGTATTTCTGGATCAGGTAGTCGAAGCCCGCCATGTTACCGGTGCGAAGCTCCAACATAATTGCGGCGTCGTCCATCTGCCCGAAGTCGTCAGCGGCGTGATGGGTCTCAGCCGCTTGGAGGTTCGCTAGGAGTCTCGGATTGATCGCGAGAGTAGCCATATCCTGCATAACCCCGTCTTCGCCCTCGGGTTGCGCTTTTTCGTCGATTTCAGGAGGAATCTCCGCGCCATTAAGACGATATGGGCGTTGGCGACCACTTTCGGGGCCTGCTTGGGAGCTAGGACGACCGGGTTTTGGAGGGGGGGCGGACATCCTGCTCCCCCGATTGTAATGCCACCGAAACACTGCTACCAACGGTGTCTTCAACCACTTGCGAACCACTCGGGGTTACCCGTCTGCTCGATCGGACGCAGGTTTGATGGCGGGAAGACTGAGATGCTATTCTGGACACAGAGCTTAGGCCGGAGAAACCAACGGAGTCGTTTCCACAGTGATTCCAGGGCGCATAACTCAGCGGTAGAGTGCCACCTTCACACGGTGGAAGTCGTAGGTTCGAATCCTGCTGTGCCCACCATAACCTTATAAAATTGAATAACTTGCAAGGATCGTTCGATGGTGATCCTATGCCGTACGTCACTGGTACGTCATAGGGCCATTCTCAGGACACCCCCCCACCACCCTAAAACCGACATGCAGCGAAGCGCGGCCCCCGTCCCTGTCTGTGCTGGATCAAACCGGAAATTCGGTCATGATCGAATAACAAATTCTGTGGATGAATCTAAATTTAGTTCGCCTAGTATTCGCCCATGGCTGGTGAGTGATGTTCGACGGCAGGGTATAGCAGCATTCGAGAGATGCACCTATAATGGAGCAATTCAATATGTCAAGTTCAACAAACGATGCCAAATCGTTTTGAATTCAGGGTGAACTATGTCTGATGCAGAGCAACGGAAGACGACTTACCCGATGTTATCTCCGGCGCATTGGTGGAAGTTGCGTAAGAAATTTCGCCAGAGCATTCCCGGCATCGTTACAGACAGCTATATCGCCACGGTCTTAGACATGCAGGCAAACTCAGCCCGAGCGAATGTAATGCCGTTCCTCAAGTCTCTTGGTTTGGTTGACGCGGAGAGTAAACCTACAGAGCGTGTCAAGCAATGGAGGGATGACGATCACTATGCCGCAGTTTGCAAGCAAATCGTCAAAGAGATTTATCCAGAAGAATTGACACACGCAATCGAAGACCCAAGGAGTGACAGGTCTAAGACGGAACGTTGGTTTGCCAACCACAGCGGCGTTGGACAAAACGCGGCGTCAAGAATGGCGGCACTCTACACGACCTTGGTTGAAGCTGATCCTGCCAAAGAAGCCAACGCTCCGGCTAAAGCCGCGACGCCGAAAAAGGCATCCACAAATGCCGAAGCAGGGGTAAAACGACAAGCCACGGCGGCGAAAAATGTGTCCCGCAAACCAGAACACGGGCGGGATGACCATGATCGCGATGAACGTTCGTCTCAAAGAAATGGAGGTCAATCAAATGGGCCGGAAGTGAATATCAATCTGCAAATTCACATCTCTGCTGACGCCTCACCTGACCAGATCGAGCAGATTTTTGTGAGCATGTCGAAACATCTGTACAAGAACGGCTGATCCAACCGTGCCCGATCGCACTGTCGAAATCCTGCAACTCGTCTCTAAGCTCGGTAAAGAGCCATCGTTCAAGTTTCTGCCGCCATCGGAAGGAACACGAGCGATTAGCAACTACGTTTTGCCTTCAGCTCTTGTCAAAGATACGAGGCTGTACCTTCAGAAGATCGTCAATCAGATCAATGGTTGTTACGAACGTGGATGGTACGACGGCTGCGCTGTCATGATGCGGCGCTTTGTCGAAACGCTAATCATCGAGTCGTTCATTAAGCATTCGATTGAAAGCACCATAAAGAATCCCGTCTCCGGTGATTTCCTCATGTTGAAGGATTTGATCACCAAAATGTTGGCTGAACCCAAGTTTCAGAACCTAACGCGCCCAACGAAGCAAGGTCTAGGAAAGCTGAAGGAAATTGGTGACCTGTCTGCTCACTCACGCACGTTTACTGCCCATCGTGAGGACATCGACAACGTATCCATGGCATTCCGAGTTGTTTCAGAAGAATTGCTCTATCTGTCCGGTGTCAAGAAATGAGGGAAGATGCACGTCACCAAACCGACTAAAAAAGAATGTGACGGCGAATTAAACCTTATTCACGAGACCATCAATAAGGATCAAGCTGAGTACGATAAACAGCTTTTGACGCTATCGTCAGCTTTTCTGGTCGTGTCGTTAGGTTTCATTAAAGATGTTGTTCCCCTTGCGAATGCTGTTCACCCATGGCTTCTGTATACGGCATACATCTTACTCGTGTTGTGCATTGGACTCGTCTTGTTCTCGTATCAATACAGCATTCATGGACATTGCAAAGCCAAGGAGTATTGGGAAAAGATTAGAGACGGCGAAGAAGCGCAGTTTCCATTCGGTCATGCAGCTCAAATTACAATCATGAATCGCATTAGCGGAGGGGTCTTTGCTGTTGGAGCATTGCTGTTATCACTATTTGTAATCATCAACATTCATCATCAGATTAAACTGCCGACCAAAAACACAGAAGGGGGCCAAAGAGCGAGCATGAACACTTCGACCAACGATCTTGAAAAACGTGGATCTAATATCAAGATTCCCGCGAGACCAGCTAGCCAACAACCGACGTCTAGCACTAACAGCAATCAAAGCAACCCAGGCCAAGGAACAACCAAAACAGATAATTAGTGCGCGGAGCTGAGAGCCATGAGCGATCCAAAAGTTACGGGCAAAGCAGTCCCTACAGGTAATAAGAAACCCGGTTCTAATATCAAAACTCCTTCGAAGCCGACAGGAACAGGACAGTCCAAGCCAAGCACTAGCGAGCAGTTCAAGAAATGAAAGATAACGGCATGAGCGAAAAGAAACCGACGATTAAACATGCAAGCAAAGGTCTCGGAAGAAGTGTCGCGATGGACGGCGCACTGATCAAGACACCTCCCAAGCCTGCTTTGAATAAAACCGTGGTAGGCGGAATCGCTACCAAGATAAAAACCAACCAAGCAAAGGCAAGTAAATGAGAGAGGTTTTGTGACGATCAAGAAGGCTGCTAAGAAGGCTGCTAAGAAGGCTGTTAAGAAGGCTGCTAAGAATGATGCACAATTTGCATCACATATCAAAACGCCGAGGACAGCCACATCAAGGCCGAAGCCTCCGTCAAAATAACTTTCGTCCGCTAGTGTTCGTCGGAATCTTTTGTTGCAGAAAACTCTTGTGAGAGCTTTCTATTCGCGCTATTGTTCTTCAAGCGCAGTCGCGCTACGCACCAATGGAACGCCCTCGCAGTAGCGAGCTGGAATGGTCAGTCGATCAAACCGGATCAATTCAATTCCTTTTGATTCGAGGTTTGTCACATGGCCGTTACGCAGATTGCCGACGTAGTTGTACCTGCGGAATTCACCGCCTATCAAGTCGAAAATTCGATGGTATCGACCGCGCTCTTTCAGTCCGGTGTAGCCGTTCGCAATAACGAAATCACGTCGCAGCTCCAAGCCGGATCGCAGTCTTTCACCGTTCCATTTTGGGCTGACCTCGGAGAAAATGACGCGGACATCACAAATGATGATCCGACCGACCTTAGCACCCCATTGAAAATCACCGCAGCAAGGCAAGTCGTCCGCAAATCGTTCCTTCATCAGAGCTGGAGCGAGATGTCATTGGCATCTGAATTGAGCGGCGACGATGCTCTCGCACGCGTTCAGAATCGCGTGTCAGCATATTGGGATCGACATTTCGAAAAGCGTCTCATCGCAACATTGAAAGGCGTGCTCTTTTCGAACGTCGCCAACAACTCCAGCGACATGGTGAACGACATCTCCGGTCTATCTGGCGCGTTGGCAAATTTCAACGGCGCATCAGTGATCGATACCGCGTTGACCCTGGGTGATCGTCTTAGCGACGTGAAAGCCATCGCAATGCATTCTGCGATCTACGGCGAAGCACTGAAAAACGATGAAATTCAGTTCTTCAAGCCGTCTGAAAACGAGATTGAAATAGCAACATACAAAGGCATGGCAGTAATTTTGGACGACGGCCTGGCTCCAGCGTCGGGCGTGTACATCACGATACTGATGGGACTCGGCGCTGTTGGCTTTGGCGTATCTGCACCGCGCACCGGCTATGGTACAGAATTGTTTCGGAAGCCGGATGCAGGACACGGCGGAGGACAGTCGGTTCTACACAGTCGATTCAACATGGCTATGCATCCGCTTGGTTTCACGTTCGCAGCGGCATCTGTCGCGGGTGATAGTCCTACGATAGCTGAGCTGGCTACCGCATCGAACTGGACTCGCGCAGTCGCTCAGCGAAAATCAGTTCCGCTGGCCTTCCTGATTAGCAAGTAATCGACACTCCCGCCGCCTACGGGATAGAGGGACACGTTCACGGTAGAGGCGTGTCCCTCGCTTTTTCATCGGAGCATGTATGAGCCATAAGAAATATCCGCCGCCGAACGCAGCAGCAGAGATTCGATCCTTAGCAGCGGACGGATGGACGTACGTCGGCATAGCGAAGCATTTCAAAGTGGCGAAGGAAACGCTCAGTCGCTGGCTAGAAGAAGATGTCGATCTCGCAGAAGCTTTCGAGCAAGGCAAGGATGAAGAACGACATAAGCTGCATAACGCTCTGTCGAGGAAAGCGCTTGGCGGAGATATTGTCGCGGCGATGTTCCTTTTGAAATGCCGTCACCACTACGATGACAAAGCAGGTCAGCACACTAACGTCAACGTCGGAGTGAACGTCGCGCCATCTGTCCTAGTAGTACATTCGCACGGTTCGGATGCTGAATGGGAAGCTACGGCAGTGGCGCAGCAACGCGCTTTAGTCGCGAACGCTGCAAACCCACCTAAACAGATTGAGGCGACAGTAGCGCCACCTGCATACGTTCCGCCTGTCGAGTCTGCTCCGGCCTGGGTGCCGTCTCACTTAGTCAAGGCGACGCCAGAGATAGCGCCGACCGTGCCAGCACAGCACAGCGCACCTGAGTGGCGCGGTAACGCATAGTTCATCGCAGACCAAATTGCGGCTTTGCTTCCTTCGCTGGTGGAGTAGTGCTGCGATTGTTCGATTGGCCGTTCGCTCCAGTGGCGCGGCTTGCAATCGTTATCGACTTGAATACCTTCGCTTGCGGGTGTGCATCGCTTGTCAACAAATCGATCAATGCTGAGCGCTCGAAGGCGACTGGTTTTTCTCCCTTGAGGACAGGTTTACCGTCAGCAGTCTGCAAGGTGAGCTGTCCCTTCACCATCTCCAATTTGTGAGCTTTGTTAAATTGCTCCAGCCACAACTCCGGCGAGAAGCTAATCGACTCAGCCATTGCCTTCAATGGAAGGCCAACTGTAACCTCATGGAACGAATCGTTAGCCTCCGACAGCTTGCCTTGCAATTCGGTCACAGTCGATTCAAGCTCCGTGATCTTCGTTTTGCGATTGGCAGCTTTCGTGACAAGCTCCGCATTGACGCGACGGAGCGTTTCAACTTCCTTTTCAAGATCGATTGATTCGCTCATTTGCTATGGCCTCGTTTCGTCGCCTTGATATACGCTTGGCTCCGGCGAGTGAACTCTTCAGGATTGCTGCGATACAGCTTGATGCGCTCAGCCTCAGACATAATTGCGTAAGCAACGTCCGCGCCGTCAAACATTCCTTCAGGGAGCGAATCGACCGTCGCCTTTCCCGCTGCAACTTCATTCAATATGTTCCAGTGTTCGCGGATGGCAACTTCGTTATATGTGCCTTTCCTGGTGTAAAGCATCGGACTCGTTTGAATGAGATTGTTCAACCGTATTTGCTCATGAGTCCGATAACGCGGCCTAAACACGCGTTTGAAGAAACAAGTTGCATCGTCTTCGTCGTAAAGGTCGTCAACTGCTTCCGACAACAACCGACCGCCAGAAAGCTTGATAGGCGCGTGAAAGCTCGGATCGTTCGGCTCGCGATCTTCTTCTTCTTGCTCCACCTTCGCGACAGCGAAGTCTGCAAGAAGCAATCGTTCAATGTACATGCCAACTGTCTCGTTGTTGTCATACGCAACGATCTCAGCAAGCGCCTTGATTTTTTTCGTGGTGCGGAAACCGATGGACGCATCTCTTAGGGCGTCAATCCTTGGTGACTTGAATTGTGTTTTCTGCATAAATTCCTCGAATGGCAAAAACAGATTGACACAAAACATTACTACGTGCAACATAAAAACGTTCAACGTTTAAACAATCAGAAATTTTAGGGGGAGCATGAGCACACCCGCGTTACTTTGCAGCATTCCGGAGGCTCTCGCGCTTACCGGCATCGGTCGCAGCTTTCTCTATGAGCGCTTGGCGGACGGCTCGATCCGTTCGGTAAAAGCTGGCAAGCGGAGATTGGTCTGCGTGGCAAGCCTGACAGCATGGGCCTCATCTCTTCCTGAATCTCAACTCAAGCAAGTGAGCAAGCGATGAGAACTGATCTTCGTTTTAGGCTGTGCCCTCCATTCTTCTCACTGCGCGGTATGCGCATCGACTCGCCAGCAAGTAACAACAGCGAAGCCTATGAACTTGATCTAGCTGCGTTCAAGGCCGCGCCGCAACGTCGGTTGATGCTCCGTCCAGCGTTATTCAACGAATTTGATATTGAGGTTGGAACAGTTGGCGAATGGCTGAAGCTTCCACAGCTTCATGTGCTCGTCAATCAACTATCAATCGGTTCGCATCTGCTCACGCCGTTGTATCGCGGCAAGCCTTTCTTCAGTGAAGTGACGACCGATAACGAAGTCGTGATTATCGTCGCGGAGATGGCGAAACGCGGCGGCATAGATCGCCATGAGTTCGAACGTTTTGAGCAGATACATAACGAAGAAATGAAGGCGTCGCATTCGGTGAAGGGCGAGGTCGTTCATTGATCGTTGGTCCATCATCGAACAAAGATGTGGCGTTGGCGTTGGCAAGTCGCGGCCTTCGCATCTTCCCATGCAATCCCGACAAGACGCCACGCGTCGCCGCCTGGGAGCAAGCGGCCAGTAACAGTCCGTTCGCCGTTGCTATGAAGTGGGATGGTGCGCCTGAGTCACTTCCTGCATTGCCCGTTGGGGTACACGGCTTGGTTGTGATCGATGCTGACCGCAAGGCGGGTGGAGCTGACGGCGTGGCAGCGTTTCACGCTCTATGCGCAGAGCAGAGAATCGATCTCTCGACAGCCTTCGTAGTCCAGACGCCAAGCAATGGGCTGCATTTTTATTGGCGCACAGACGCACCATACGGCAACTCTCGCGGCTCTCTGCCGGACGGAATCGACGTTACTCGTCTTCGAAATCAGCTTGAACCGTGTCCGACTACATCAAAAGTTGTATGAAGAGATTCTTGTTCTGAAAGACCGGACGGGAACCTATACGTCAGCAAAATGACGACCAGCTTCTCCCCGGGCACTCCAAGAGATCTCTTGCGATGAGCCGTCCTAAACGAGGTCCAGCTTCTCCGCCGGAATCTTCATGGCCGTCTCCTTATCAATGTTCAGGTGTGCCTTCAGCATTTCGCTGGGGACGCGCCTGAGCCATATCCGACGTCGTTGGCGCTGAAGTCCATTGTGCGGGCACAAGACGACGAAAAAGTCGCACCACTGGTGCGACAACCAGAATGATGAGGTGAGGCGATCACGGCAATTGCCTTTCTGGGACAGAAACACCCTAAGTGACTAATCTCCAACTGGAGAACAATTCTAAGTCGGCTAGGATTGCGAATAACCCATTTGTAATGAATATAATCACCTACGACAATGGCAATTGTCAGGGGTAATATCATTGCATGACAAATCAGCTCGTTTTGGCGGCGATACCACCGGAAAGCACGGCAGGGGAGCCCCTGGCCCTCACCCCCGCCCAGGCTCTGCTGCGCAAGATGGTGCTCGATGCGGTGCTGTCGCCTCATTCTAAGCGCAACTATGCCAAGGCGCTCGACGACCTCTTCCGATTCTGTGCCAGCCGGCCTCTCTCCCGGTCCTTATTAATGGAGTGGCGGGCGGGCATGGAGTCGCTCTCGCCCTCCACTATAAACGTTAGGCTCTCGGCCGTCCGCAAAATGATCGGAGAGGCGCGGAAGAACGGCATGCTCGGGGCCGAGGAGGCCGCGACCCTGACCGACGTCCCCAACATCCGGCAGAAGGGAACTCGGCTGGGGAACTGGCTCACTCGGGAGCAGGCCAAAGAACTGCTGGCAGTCCCCGACCGCTCGACCCTCAAGGGCAAGCGCGATTACGTGATCCTGGCCCTGCTGGTCGGCTGCGCCCTCCGGCGCAACGAGCTGGCCGAGCTCGACGTCGCGACCATTCAGCAACGCGAGGGTAGGTGGGTCCTGGCCGACCTTGACGGCAAGGGTCGGCGCATCCGCACCGTGGCCATCCCCATCTGGGTCAAGCAGGGAATCAACGCCTGGATGATTGCGGCCGGCATCGAAGACGGCCGGCTGCTACGTTCGGTCTCGAAGAGCGGAAAGATAAACGGTGACACGCTGAGCGACTGGGCGGTGTGGTCGGTAGTTGAACAGTCATCGAAGCAAATCGGGATTGAGCACTTCGGCGCCCACGACCTCCGCCGGACGTGCGCCAAGCTCTGCCGGAAGAACGGCGGGGATCTCGAGCAGATCAAGTTCCTGCTGGGGCACTCGTCCATCCAGACCACCGAACGCTATCTGGGCTCCGAACAGGATATCGAGATCGCCGTGAACGATAACCTGGGCCTGTAGGATCTCACGGGCTATTTGTGCAGGCGCTGCCTGAAATATCTTGGAATGATTCTGCAAAGATACGGCCTGGTGGAAGGAACGCCGGACAATGAAGCGTCGAGTCTGCTCCTACGATATGTTCGCCGTCCCTGACCCTTCCTTCGTCCTGAAGGATGCAGTCGGAGAGATGTACTTCTGCAATTTGCGCTGCTTCTGTGTCTGGTCGGTGCAACTCGCTACCAGGCCGAACCTTTCTATAGAAGATAAGACGAGTGCCTATTCACTGACTACTCCATCGGGTGAAGAGCACCAGTTCACGGGGATTGTGGATGTGGCGCGGTGGGCGACTTCCACAGCTTTTGAATAACGAGATATCGGGAGCGGAGCGGCTTGCGTGAAGAGCGGTCAAGGAGAACAACTGAAGGGGTTGTCCTCTCGCGCCCGTTCCGCAGGAGGCCGCTCTGCGGCGGTCAATCCGAGGCAGGTTTACCATCCCTCTATGCCGGATACCGACTCAAACCCTCCGAAGGACGGTTCATCTCCGGCGCCTGTGAGCCGACCGGGAACTAGGCCCGAGCTGCGTTTATCGTGTCCCCCCTTAGGCCCGGCCGGTTGCTTCGTGTTTGAGAGCGGAATTGCTCAAACCATTCCTGGTTATCCCGTGACCGTACGTGACACAGTCAGCGCCGGAGATGCATTTGCTGCAGCCTTTCTGCATGGGTATCACCAGAGATGGCCAATATGGCAGACGGCCCGCTTCGCGAATGCATTAGGTTCGATCGTGCCAGCCGAGCGGGTGCCACGCCCTCATGGTCGCTCGAGGAGTGTCTTCACCTCGCTTCGATTCCGCTGGAGCAGGTTCTTATGGGGCGGCAGTGATGTTTCGAAGGGAGCTCATCGAATGAAGCAAACGCGTAGTCTCAGTCTGATCGGCCTGTTACTGACAGCCACGCTCGGAATCTGCGCATTGGCTCCCGGGCAGCAAGTCGAGGGCTACGATCACCCCTATCGCCCGCAGGTCCACTTCTCCCCCCGCGAGCACTGGACAAACGACCCCAGCGGACTGGTCTTCTTCCACGGCGAGTACCATCTCTTTTACCAGTACAACCCGTTCGGCGACAAATGGGGGCACATGAGCTGGGGACACGCGGTCAGCACCGACCTGCTGCATTGGCATGAGCTTCCGGTCGCCATCCCGGAGCAGGACGGCGTGATGATCTTTACCGGAAGCATCGTTGTGGACCGGGAGAACACCAGCGGCTTATGCGTTCCGAAGAGCGAATGCCTGGTTGCGATTTACACCGGTTCGGGGGACACGCCCCAGGGTCCGCGCCAGACACAAAACATCGCATTCAGCCATGACGACGGCCGGACCTGGACCCGTTATTCAGCGAATCCCGTCCTCGATCTGCACATGGCCGACTTCCGCGACCCGAGCGTCTCCTGGGATGAGAAGGAACGCCATTGGGTGATGGCCGTTTCTTTGCCAAAAGAACACAAGGTGCGCTTCTACTCCTCTCCGAACCTGAAGGAGTGGACGCAGCTGAGCGACTTCGGGCCGGCCGGTGACGTTGCGGGCGTTTGGGAATGCCCGGACCTTCTTCATGTTCCAGATGCCAAAGGCAAAGGCGGCGGCGTGTGGGCGCTGAAGGTGGGGCTCAATCCGGGCGCGCCGCAGGGCGGGTCGGGCGAACAGTACTTTTTGGGTAGCTTCGATGGAAAGAGCTTCACTCCGTCGAACGAGCCCGGCTCGCACGGCTGGACGAACTACGGCAAGGATGACTATTGTGCCAATAGCTTCAATGGGCTTCCGAAAGATCAGGATCCGGTCCTTCTCGGCTGGATGAGTAACTGGCAGTATGCGGCGAAGGTGCCGACCTTTCCGTGGCGCGGTCAGATGAGCCTGCCTCGGCGGCTCTCATTGTTGCGAGACGGCGCGGGCCTGGCTCTCAAGCAGGAGCCCGTAGTCGAACCTCTTCGTGCGGGTAGCAGGTCGATATCGGTAACTCCAAACTCCGATCTGCACACTACGGTGATTGCGACTCAGGACGCTCCCTATGAACTGGAACTGCAGTTTGGAAATCCTTCTGAACAGATTTTCGGCGTCCGGCTCTACTCCGACGAGCAGCACTGGACAGAGATTGCCTTCGACCGGCAAAAGGGCGAGTTTTACATCGATCGTACGAGGTCGAGTCCGGAGATCGCGCCGACTTTCCCGGCGAGGACAACAGCTCCGCTGGTCGCGACCCGTCCTTACGACCTGAGACTCATCGTGGATCGCTCCTCCGTGGAAGCCTTCGCACAGAACGGTACGATTGCGATGACAGATCTTCTTTATCCCGCTTCGCCCAACAATCGAGTTGAACTCTTCTCTGCGAGTGGAAAGCCCGTACCTGTGAAGGGTCGGGTATGGGAACTTCACTCGATCTGGAAGTGAGGCTCTGATGAAGCGGACTATATTTCACGGTCGCCGAACGGCACAACTTGAGACAGACGAGCTTGGGTATTGGGGAGCAATAGAACAGAAAACTCGCTTAAGGATTCAGGCGACCTCCTCTGTGCAGTCGGACGGGCTCCGGAGCGGTCGTAACTCCCCGCGTTGAACCGCCTCCGGCACGGAAAATGCGTACCGCCCCAGCAGATTGATGTGCTCGTATACCAGGGGAGACAGCCGGGCGACATCTTCCGGCTGCACGGAGATCCCTCGGCGCGGAGCTGCTGCAGAGCCGCATCAATATAGAGCGTGTTCCAGAGGACGATAATATTCACCACGAGACCGAGTGCGCCAAGCTGGGGTGGTCTCAGAATTCGGACGATAAAGTGCGCTAACGATCAATAAATACTGAAAACAAACCACTTACTGTGACGCTCTGCTTGTCGTGCTGTCTGCAATGTTTGTTCTTGTAAGTTATTGATGCTATTGACCCGATTTTTCTTAGCGTGCTCTGTTATCCGAATTCTCACGGGACCCCTATATCGCTCATTATGTTCATCGACGCGCTAATAGCCCAGCCAGCTATTTTCGATTATCCTAAATAACGCTAATAGAGACTCGATGCTATTTGCGCCCTTGAACCTATGAATGAACCGAACAAGTTGCCCGGCCAGAAGGTCTCACAAGGCGCTTACAGCGCCTTCATCCCGGCCCCTCTGCCTCCGGCCTTTGAGTGGACGCCCCGGCTCATCCGGGCGCTCTCCGACGCGGATCGTCTGATAGGCAGGCTGGCTGGTGAAGGTGGACGACTGCGGAATCCCCACGTCCTCATCCGCCCCTTCATCCGGCGAGAGGCTGTCCTGTCGAGCAAGATCGAAGGAACTCAGGCCACCTTGGGTGAGTTGCTGGCTGCTGAGGCAGGGGCCGTCGTAGATCGCAGCCCAGAAGATCTCCGTGAGGTCGGGAACTATATTGTCGCGCTGGAACATGGAATGGCCCAGCTCAACAAACTGCCTCTATGCGTCCGTCTCATCCGGGAACTGCACGACAAACTCATGACGGATGTGAGAGGCGATCAGGCGACACCGGGCGAGTTCAGAAGGTCGCAGAACTGGATTGGGAAGCCGGGGAGCACGTTGGCAACCGCCTCCTTCATCCCACCTCCGCCCGGTGAAGTCGAACCCTGTCTCGCGGCTTGGGAGAAGTTTCTTTACGAATCCGATCTGCCGCCGCTGGTGACGATTGCCCTAGCTCACTACCAATTTGAGGCTGTACATCCATTTCTGGACGGCAATGGCCGGGTGGGACGCTTGTTGATTACGCTGTTCCTGATCGAGCAAAAGATTCTGCCCGCTCCCCTGTTGTACCTGTCTGCGTTCTTTGAAGCGACACGGCGCGACTACTACGAGGGGTTGCGAGGCGTGAGTGAGCGCGGAGCCTGGAACGATTGGCTGGAATACTTTCTGATCGGAGTCGCTCGCACATCTCAAGACGCGCTGAGCCGTGCAAGTCGCATCAACGTAATTCTTGCCCAATGGCAACGAGAGGTCGCTGGCGAGTCCACCAATACCCCCTTGCGGATCGTCGATCTGCTGGCCGCCAATCCCTTCATTACCGCCACGGGCATCGCCGGCGAACTCGGTGTCGCCTTCACAACGGCACAGAGAGCAATCGGTCGGCTGGAACGCGTGGGGATTCTGAAGCGGGCGACAGATGCCAAGCGCGACCGCGTTTACTGCGCGCAAGCGTTGCTCGACATCCTCGAAGAGCCGGCCAACCTTTCCAGCCCTATTGCCGAATGAGTTAATCGACGCTCACAGTATTCTTCCTCGCGGCTGTTCTCATATCAGGGGTCGTACCGCGGATAAAAACTTGGTAGTCAGCTTGCTGTAGTAGCGAAGACTGAGAGGGCCCGTCCATAAGAATGGCATAGGGTAGGGCAGTGATCGAATTGGCTGTGAACTCGGTGGGCGTTTTCCAGGTTTTGCACTTAAATCTCGGAAATCGCTGACAAACTTTAGCTCAAAGTTCGTCCGGGATTTAAGTGGAGCGTGACACTCAACCAAGCGGGTCGTCGCCATCTAGCAAATTGCAGTGACCCATGGATCCCGTGTAACCTTCGTTTGAAGCCGTCGTCAAAGACCTGGACAGCTCTGTCGCATCCTGAACAAAACTCGCTGAGGGCCGGCATGCACCTGCTGCACAAGGAATTCCTCTACACCCTGCGATCCTCCTCCCGCAGCCCCATCTTTGCCGCCGCATTCATTCTCGCCATTGCCGTCGGCATCGGTTCAGCCGTCTCCGTCTTTACCGTCATGGACGCGCTCCTCCTGCGCCCGCTCCCCGTGCCGCACCCTGAGCAGCTGGTCCAGCTCACCGGCATCTACCGTACCCTTTCTCTTACGCCGCTCTCCTACCCCATGTACGCCGAGATGGAGCGGGACCAGCGCGCCTTCTCCCAGATCTGCGGCTGGAGCGTCGGCTCGGACTTCTACGTAGAAATCAACGGCACCGGCAGCCTCGCGAACGTCCGCTCCGTCACTGGCAGCTACTATTCTGTCCTCGGCACCCGTCCACTCCTCGGCCGCCTCATCGAGCCCAGTGACATGCAGAGTAACAGCCAGGTTGCCGTCATCGGTTATCAGCTATGGCAGAAGCGCTTCGGCGGCGATGCCTCCGTCGTCGGCCGGTCCATCCGCATTAAGGACAATCTCTTCACCATCATCGGCGTCACGCCCCGATGGTTCACCGGCTTCGCCCTCGGCACTCCTCCGCAGATCACCATTCCTATTGGCGCTGCCGGCATGTATGACCGGCAAAGCCGCTCCCTGCTCTGGCTCATCGCCACGGGCCGCCTTCATCCCGGCGAGTCCCTCGGCCATGCTCAATCGCAAGTCGAATCCTTCTGGCCGGATTTGCTGGCAGCCACCGTCCCCACGCAGAGCGCCGGCGCGCGGCGTCAATCCTTCCTATCCATGGGCGTCCAGCTCAACTCCGCCGCGCGTGGAGCTGAGACAATCGGCGATCTCCGCACCCAGGTCCAGCGCCCCCTCTACCTGCTGCTCGGTGTCGTGGCCCTCATCCTGCTCATCATTTGCGTGAACCTTGCCAGCCTCACCCTTGCGCGCGCGAGTCAGCGCCGCCATGAAATCAGCACCCGCATCGCTCTGGGCGCCAGTCCATGGCAAGCCGTCCGCCAGTTCGTTGCAGAGACGCTCCTGCTCTCCACCATTGGCGCGCTTTTCGCTCTGGTCCTCTCTTGGTGGGGTAGCCAATTCCTCGTTGCCTCCCTTACGCGTGGCCAGACCGTCCCCATCCTGCTCGATATCCGTCCCGACTGGCGCATCCTCGCCTTCGCCGCATCTGCTGCAATCTTCACCGGACTTCTTACCGGTCTTGTGCCCGCCTGGCAGCTCGCGCGTCGGCTTCCCGGCTCAGGACTGCGTCAAAGTGGCCGCACCGTCGGCCGGGACGCCGGTCAAGCCAGCGGCAGACTCGGTAAAGCCCTCATTGTTTCGCAAATTGCCATCTCGCTCGTGCTGCTGCAAGCCGCCGGCCTTTTTCTTCGCTCACTGGGTCGCCTCAAGTCTTTCGATCCCGGCTTTGATCGCAGCGGTGTCCTCGAACTCGACCTCAATACGCGCCCCCACGGCTACGATGGCGTGGCCATCGGCGCATACCGTGCCCAAGTCGCCGAAGCCGTCGCAGGCCTGCCATCGGTCCAATCCGTTGCCTACGCCAGCTCGCCCATCCTTGGCGGCGACCAAGGCCGGAAAGATACAGTTTCGAGTTCGTTAAATAAAAATGCAGCGGATGCTGTGACCGTTGCCCGCATCGCCGTCTCGCCAGGCTTCTTCAGAACACTCGGCATCCCGTTCGTCTCCGGCCGCGACTTTGCTACAACGGATGACGAGAAGCACCCGCAGGTCGTGATCATTGACAGTGCGATCGCGCGCCAACTTTTCCCGTCGGAAACAGCGATCGGCAAACACATTCGCTTCGGCGTCCAGCCCGACATGCAGGACCTCCAAATCGTGGGCGTCGCGCAGCCCGCCCGGCTTCTCGATGTTCGCGATGCCGCTTCACGCTTCCTCTATGTCCCAGCCCTGCAGGCCGGCGAAAACGCAGAAGGCATGACGCTGCTCGTCCGCGGCTACGGCAGCCCGGCCCTAGCAAAAGCGATCGAGCACAAAGTAGAATCCTTCGGCCGCGAATACTCCACCTCCACTGGCACACTCCAGGACCGTGGCGAAAATGCCTTCCTTTACGAGCGGATGATCGCCACCCTCTCCTCCTTCTTCGCCGCGATTGCCCTCCTGGTCGCCGCCTTCGGCCTGTTCGGGCTACTATCTTACTCGGTCACCCTCCGCACCCGCGAAATCGGCGTCCGGATGGCGCTGGGCTCGCAGCGCAACGGCATTCTTCGCTTGATTCTCCGCGAAGCCCTTGTGATGACCCTTTTCGGCATCGGGATCGGCATCCCTTGCGCCCTTCTGGCTGCCCGCCTCTTCCAGCACATGCTCTTCACACTCTCCTTCGCCGATCCCGTCGTCATCGCAACCGCAGCGATTACGTTACTCCTTGCCTCCCTGGTGGCTGGCGTCCTTCCCGCCCTCCGCGCCATGAACCTCGACCCTATCTCCGCCCTCCGCCACGAGTAAACCGACATGGAATTGGGTGCCACTAACGCGGGGCGTAGTTACTGAAATAGGGAGAAGAGAAGAGAGAAGCGGCGATAGCAGAGCCAGAGAAGTCAGGATTTCGGTAAGTTGGAGGCGCCGAAGTGAATAATCTGTGCCGAAGGAGACCTCGACCTGAACCGAACGGGCCGATTCTACTCCAGCGACTTCGGGTCGGACTTGTTTACCGAAGACTTGGTATTGAGCAGAGAGAGTAGTTCACGTGCGCAGGGGGGAATGCCGACTCTGCCCTCGCGAATAATCTGGGGACACTTCAAGAAACGGAACGCAACGTACGCTAAGGCGACTTCGGTTCTCGAAGCCGGTTCGTTCTCGATCGATGTGAGCAGCGATGCAAAGTCCACCGAGCTTTTCCGCTTCTCCGATCGTGTCGGCCATTGATTTGGAGGTTCGCGTGTTCTCTGCTCCCATCTCGCCTATGAGGTCCAGTCGAGATAAAAACTTGTTGAGGTCTGCGGGACGATCTGGTTCAAAATACGCAAGAAGATGCCCATGAGCAGTGGTTACTTCAACGCCAGGCAGGACAAGAATTGTTCCGAGATATGTATTGCGTGCGTAGTCGATGGCTCTCTGAGCATTCAGGTTCGAGTTATGGTCCGTAATCGCAATGACTGTGAGGCCCTGGCGGACGGCGGAATCGACAATCGCCTCGGGAGTCATGGCGGCATCTTTGACGTCATGCGATGCACCGTAGGAATGGATATGTAGATCCACAGAATGAAAGCGAGCGCCGTTGTCGATAGCCTCAATGTCTTTGAAAAGCACCATCTGCTTTGTTCCTCAACATTCCGAACACGCGGTCGCACTACTGAGATTGCAGGCACGCGTCGAGAGCTTACTGGCATCCCGTCCGATCGACAGGATGCGCGGCGGACCCGCCTTGCCCCGAAGTTGCAGAAGGGGAAGTCTATTGGGGGAGAACTGTGGTCGGGGAGGAAATGCCTCTGAGCAATCAGTTGTTTCCTTAGATTTAGATTGCGTTCTGTTGTTCATTTCACCGTGCATGGAGGGCTTCGCCGGTGCGAACAAGACAGCGCGGATCTACTGTCACCATACCGATGCCCTCCACATAGGCGGAAACAGAGTTGACGGAAACAGGGCGCTTTCTCGTGGCCGTAAAATCCCGAACCCAGACTTCTCGCCCCTTGCCTAGAACCCCTCCAGGCATCGTCCCTTCGCAGAGTTCATCTTCAAACTGATAAGGAATGTTTCGAACGATCACGCAGTTTTCTTCATAATTCTGAGGTTTATTCATGAAAGGCTCCTTTCTGTCATGTCTGATTGGTGATGAGAAAAAGGTAACTGTCCAGGCATTGATCTGCATGTTCGATACCTTACATCGAACCAGAAATGCGAGCACGTATCCTTTGGACACTTCATGGTCGACGCCATGAGAATGAATGTAGATAACGGCTCAGCCGACGACGGGCCCTACCACCCGCAGGTCCCGATGACTTTCGGATCAGGACTGGACAAGGCCTAGAGGGCGGAGTCAACTCCGCCCTCTCGTGCAAACAGGGCCATACCCATTACATCGCTACGCTGTCGCTTGGTGGATGGTGGAATTGACAACTTCACCGCTCTGTACCTTAGGCGTTCCATCCATTACACTTGCCAAGGTCTTTACCACGTCTGGGTAGATATTGTTGTTGTAAGCCTCTGCATTGGCTTTGTTGTCCCACAGGCTGATTGCAGTGACATCGGTTCCGCCGGGGCCGGAGAATGCAATTTCGTCCCTAAAGCCGTTCTGTTTCCGCAGTAACGGAAGGACATCTTTCTCAAATGTTTTGGTGTAGTCAGAAAGCATATTGGGTTTCAAATGAATCGAGACATTGCGTGCATACATAGCAACCTCCTTAAGGTTGGGGAGGGCTAAGAAGGAAAGCTTCAGATAGGCTGACTTAGCTCAGGGAACCTGAGACGAGGAGAAGGAAAAAGCTACCTCAACTCCGACCCTAGTCTTATGCGGTGGGGCTGTCAAGCAACGGAAAACGCCAGTCCGGACAGGTCCGCCGCCGCTGCCACTCTCAGTCCTTAAGAGCGCTTCGCATTTGGAGAAATAGAAGTGTCCGAACACCACCTACGCAGGCGCAAAGCCCCAAGTGAAGAGTCTGCACCGGATGATGCCGGTGAGCGGCAGATACCTTCGTGGTCACTCTACTTCGATAGCTCAAGGGGTAAGAATAGGGAGAAGGCTGTACCACTCCTGCCGGGGCGCGTCGTGCTTGATACCCGCAAATCGGCTTGCAGACGTTCGACAAGTTGAGCGGACACCCACATCCCAAGCCCGGTGCCGGTCTCGCCTTTGGTCGTAAAGAACGGCTCATAAATTTTGCGGAGCGTCTCAGTATCCATTCCGGTGCCGGAGTCGGCAATTGTAGCACGTATGCCGGGTCGTTCTTTATTACGCCAGTCGGCGCCACCCTGCAGACCTGGTCAAACATCGGTGCATCGGTCTGATGGCCGAGACGAACTTCAACTTATGGAAACTGATGAAGGGCGCGAAGACGGCCTCCCCGGAGCTCCATTTTGTCTTGACTGCCAGCGACCCGGAGATCCATTGTCAGCTTGCTCTCGATGGTGTTGGTGTCGCCGTGCTGCCGCTCTGGCTCGCGAAGCAACCGCACGTTGAAAAGCACTTGGTACCTGTGTTGCCTTCGTGGCGACCGATCCCTATTGCTCTCTGTGCACTGTATTCTGGCGCCTCGCGGTTGACTCCGAAGATTGAGGTTTTCATGGACTATCTGGAACCGTTTATCGGGACGGAGCGGGACCCGTGTCTTCGCGGGGCTCCGGCTAAGGTCTGCTTTATCAATAACAGCTAAGACTCACATATGCATTGATTCCTCCATATTGCATACAGGCAAACATGTTTTGCGTCTCTAGATCATCGCCCCAACCGTAATTAAGCATCTCTTGTACTAGCTCCCGACCGCGTATGGCAGCCAGGACACAGGAGACATACTATGAAAGTTTTAGCGATAGGTGGCGCGGGCCACGTCGGTACCGAGGTGGTGAAGGAACTCCTAAAGCGCAAGGCGGAAGTCGACGTCATAGTTCGCAAAGAGGGCACAAAGGTGTCTGAGGGTGCCAACGCTATCGTTGGCGATCTTCTCGATCCTGTTTTCTTGGAGAAGGCCCTAAACGGGATCGAAAAGCTTTATCTGCTCAACGCCGTTACCCCCGATGAACTGACGCAGGCTCTCATCGCCTATGACCTCGCTAAGAGATCGAAAGTGAAACACATCGTTTATCACTCGGTTTTTCGGGTCGATCACTTCAAAGATGTGCCACACTTCGCCTCGAAGTTCGCGCTGGAAAGCGCTCTACGCACGTTTGACCTTCCGTTCACGATTATCCGTCCAAACTACTTCAATCAGAATGATCTTGGACTCAAAGACCCGTTGACCAAGGCGGGGACTTACCCAATGCCTCTAGGGCCGGTCGGTGTCTCCACAGTGGACGTTCGAGACATTGCCGAGGCAACCACCATCGCACTGACGACAGCAGGACACGAAGGTAAAACCTACAACCTGAATGGCCCCGATATCGTGAGCGGTCCTACCGCGGCCGCTATCTGGTCTGAGGTTCTCGGCAAGAAGATCAAGTATGGCGGCCATGACATGGACGCATTTGAAAAGCAGATGCGTGATAAATCTCCCGCCTGGTCCGCGTTCGATATCCGCATGATGTTTCAGGGGTACATCGAGCGTGGCTTCGTTGCAGGGGATGGCGACCTGGAGACGCTGACAACGCTGCTCGGCCATGCACCTCGACGCTACATAGATTTTGCCCGCGAGACGGCTGTCGCATGGCAAAGCAAACCCGTAGCGCCGGGCCTTTCTACGGCCGCCTAGTGCTCTTTTGAGGTTGGTCCGTGAACGACAATTTCCTACCGGCAAATATCTCCGGCTTCGCAAGAACCAAGCCATCTCTCTAAAAGATTCCTTGAATATTTTGGCGCTCCCTTCGAAGAATTCGTTAATGGCGGGTGGGTGAGAATCATTCATCCTGATGATCTGAGAGGAGACTGGTAAGCTATTCGCCTGTGCACTCGAAACTGGAGAATTATTCAACGTAATAAACCGTTGGCTTCGCGCAGATGGAGAGTACAGATGGCATCACACGATGGGCGAACCTTTGCGTGATCCCGACGGCAAGATCATTCAGTGGTATGGCGTCTCGGTGGACATCGATGAGTGGAAGCGAGCAGAGGAAACAGTCCGGAAGAGCGAGAGAGAGCTTCGGACCCTCATTGATGTAATGCCGGCCTATGTGGGGACCGCTTTGCCTGACGGAACAGCCGATTTTCTCAGCCAGAGTTGGTTGGACTACTTCGGCCAGACCAGAGAAGAGGCGATGGGATGGGGCTGGGCGCGTGTGATCCATCCCGACGACGTCGATCGAGTATTGGCAAACTGGCAGGCGGGATTGGCCTCAGGAAAACCTGTTGAGCAGGAGATGCGTTGCCGTCGCGCCGATGGAGTCTACCACTGGTTCTTGAACCGTAATCTCCCTCTTCGTGATGATGAAGGGAAGATCGTTAAATGGTACGGGATTCTATTCGATATCGATGTATTGAAGAAGACTGAAAGTGCTCTTCAGATGCGAGAGCATGAACTCCTTGGCATCATCGAAACCATTCCCTCAATGCTCTGGTCAGTGTCGCCGACTGGAGAAACAACCCACCTCTCTCAAAGATGCCTTGAATATTGTGGGGTTCCCTTAGAAGAGTTGCTTAATCGCGGGTGGGAGAGCTTCATTCATCCTGATGATCTAAAGGAAACGGTGACGGTATTCGCCCGGGCGATCAGCTCTGGAGAGTCATACAGAGCAATACACCGCTTGCGACGCGCAGATGGAGAGTACCGATGGCATCACGCGATGGGCGAACCTTTGCGTGATCCCCGAGGCACAATCATTCAGTGGTATGGCCTCACGATTGACATCGATGAGGGGAAGCGAGCAGAAGACCACCTTCGCGACACACGTATCAAGCTCGCAAAGGCTTCACGGTTGGCGACCGTCGCTGAACTTGCAGGCTCGATCGCTCACGAACTGAATCAGCCACTCACGTCGATACTTGCAAACGCACAGGCGGCGAAGAGGTGGTTGAATGCCGCTCCGTCGAATGCGACCGAGGTGAATTCGTCGATTGAACGGACGATACGAGATGCCCGTGCGGCTGACGAGAGAATGCAACATATTCGAGCACTCTTCAAGCAGAAGTCCTTCGTCAAGAAAGATGTCAAGATTCCGGACATACTCAATGAAGTTGTCCGAATTGTGCAGGAGGACCCGAAAAAGCGCGCCGTACCGGTCGAGTGCCACTTCGAAGAGTCTCTCCCTGCGGTCCCTGTCGATCAGATTCAGATCCAGCAAGTCTTCATTAATCTGATCGTGAATGCTATCGAAGCTTTGGAGGGACAACAAATGCCCCCTGTCGTAACAGTCCGAGCGGCTGTTCCAGATTCAGACTGGATGCTAATCCAGGTGATCGATAACGGGCCGGGAGTCCATGATCCGGAACAAATCTTTGACGCCTTTATGACGACAAAGGAGAAAGGCATGGGCATAGGCTTGGCCGTGTCACGCTCCATCGTTGAAGCCCATGGGGGGCAGCTCTGGGCCGAGAATAACAAAACTGGCGGTGCGATCTTCAAGGTAACTTTGCCGCTCTGTCATGCGGGTTTCACGACGGCTTAACTAGGAATATGCATGAACCAGATCCGTTAGCGTTGCGAAGCACAGCCTACTAGCTCACGGCAATTCGTTGTAGCGAAATCTATCATCATCATCTTGTTTTCTGGCGTTTGCGTAACGCCTCCCCTTCACCTTGATGTGATCTCTCCTTCTAGGTCGTCGTTGTGGCCCACTTTGCGAGAGCGCTCAAATCAATCAAAAATGCTCAGTGAAAAACCGCACGGTGCGCCAGGGGGTTAGCCGATGTGACCGCGCGGAAGAGTTCGATCGATGATCGTTCCGATGAGAAGAACTACGCTCAGCGCCCCCATGACCGCGGCAAGGTTATGCAGCCCGTGGTCGGTCGCATGCTGACCGTAGATGAAGCCAAGAAGACTGGTCGAAGTGATCGCGCCGATATAAGTCGCCGTACGTTGCAAACCAGACGCAGTACCGATCTTTCCAAGAACGAGTAAAGGAAAAGCGACACTCATGGAGCACTGCCTTTGCTGGAAGCGCCTTGCCTCAAGCCAGGAGCTAAGGCTGCGTCCTGAGCTGAGCGACGATACTCTGAAGCTCATCGAAGCGGGCGATCGAGTGCTGAACGTATTCACCGTAACGCGGATGGGTGAGCAGCGAGGGATCGATCAACTCCTCTGCGCGAGCTGCGGCGAAGTCCGCCCTTTGGATCACCGCTTGCGCCATGGTCTCCATGCCATCCGCCAGCAGAGTACGCAATCGCTGAAGCGCAGGCTCCGTCAGAAAGTCCCGGTCTGTCTCGCTGTGCAGAACCGCAAACTGATTCCAGAACAAGGCGACCACCGTTAGTGCGGCGCGAAGGATCGTCTCGCCCGTATGTTGGTGCTGACGCCGGTCGACGCCGAACTCGTACACGATGACCGTGTTCATCGTCCGAATCCCAGCCATCGTCTTTCCTATCTGATCGCGAATGCCGTCTGCCTTACGAATGAGTTCGTCAGAGGTCTGGGCAGTCTGGGGAAGGCGGAGAAAGTGGGCGACGCCCCGAAGAATGGTCGCGAGCGAAGCGCGCATTGCCGGTCACCGTGCGTACGGGCCATAACTGGTCGAAGACGAACGCCATCACCACAAGCGCGAGCAGGATACCCATGAAACGGTCGCGGGCAGGCGCGAGTTCCGTGGGAGCCGAGAAGCCCTCGAAGACCACCAAGTAAAACGAGAAGGCGATCTGCAGGCCAACGTAGTTGAAATGCGTCCCGCCAGCTCACCCACGCGGAAAGAAAAGCAACCGCAGCGACCAGGACAACCAGCGAAGTGATCGAGTCCATGTGCGGAAGAAGGAAGACCGTCGCGCCGAGGCCGAGAATAAGGCCCCCGATGAACGAACCGACGAGACGGAAGATGAGCTTTTGTTTCGTGGCTGCGCTCGTGCTGAGCCCGGTGATCAGCACAGTCGTAACCGCAGTCGAGATGCCCGGCCACGCGACCGCCCATAGATGATGTAGCAGACCGTCGCGCACAGGCTGATCTTAGGCAAAGGCAATGGTCTGGGGCTGACGGATGGCTCCGGGAACCAGAAGTGGAATCTTCGCTCGAAGGAAGCGCCACCAGCGTCTTGTCCGTGCCGGCCGCCTGCCTCGACAGGCATAGCGAGGATGGAGTGCACCATGCCCTCGACCCGTTCGAGCAGCGAGGGATAGGCCGCGACGCGACGCTCCGTCAGCAGCTCCTGCCGCGGTCCGGCGGAACGGTACCGGTGCTCAGATAGCGGCAGAACTCAGCGATGTGAGCGCAGCGCTGCCGGAGACCGGATCGGAGACCGACGGATACTGCCACTCCAAATGCGGCCGACAGATCCATCAGCTGCGCCAGCATGGTAATGCGCACTCTGGTGCCGATGGGAAGCGAGCCCGTGTCCAGGTTGCGTTCGACGATCGTGTTGTAGAGCCGCTGCATACCGGACTGCCCTGTGGCGGCCAGACGCGAAACGCGAGAGACCGCCTGGGGATCAGGGCCGAGTCCGCTCCCTCGACCATACAGACGGAACATATCCTCTAGTGCGGATAGCGCGTGATGCGCTCCTGCTGGAGGTCCTCGGCAGGATGCCGGCTCGCGAAGATGTATTCCACTGCAACCACAGAGCCAATGGAAACAGAGATAGGTCCCAGCAGATAGAGCATCTGCTTGACCAGAGCGTACCGGCCGGGTATGCTGGTCTCCCACAGCGCGATGAGTGTGCAGAAGATGAAGCCGAACGTCGAGCCAAGCGCCGGCAGCGTGCTCGACAACATGAACATCCCAGCCACAAAAGTGACCATCGCGACGCTGAGCACAGCGCACCATCGGATCGTTGTCCGTAGCGATGACCACTCCCAGCACTACCGCGACCGACGCGGCCAGCGCAAGAAGCGACAACAAGCCCGATCGGAAGGAGACGGCAGGAGAATCACGCCCGACAAGGAACACGAAGTACATGCCTAGCCCGAGGAAGGGCATGCGCAGTGTCATCAGCAGAAGCAGCGCGATCACCGAGGCGAGCACGATGCGCAGCGAACCATTCCAGCGGCCGGGCGTGGGTTCGAGATCCTGCTGGAACCGGTCAATCCACGCAGAGACGATCGTGGCCACGGCCGCTACCTCACGACAGTCACGGCGGTCTCGCCGATACGGAAGAGCTTCGGATCAGGGTCTTCGATCGCACACGGACCGGGAAGCGCGCCGAGAGATGCACCCAGTTCAACGTGCGCTCAATATTGGGAAGGCCATTGGCCAACTTGCCATCTTCAGGAAGCACGCCGAATCCAACGCTCTCGACCCGGCCGTTAAAGCGGCGGTCGGGATGGCCCATCAGGTACACGTCAACAGGCGCGCCGATGGGAATCCTCTTGAGCTTGGACTCGCGGTAGTTCGCGATGACATACCACTTCCGGGTGTCGATCAGCGTGAACATCTGCGTGCCCGGGTGAGCGTAAGCTCCGACAGAGATATTCATGCTCGTGACGTAGGCACCGAAGGGTGCGACGACGCGAGTCCGCTCGAGATCGAGCCGCGCACTGTCCACCTTCGCCGCCTTTGCAGGGCGCTGCGACTCCAGCGTCTCGATCCGGTCGATAGCATGGATGCTCTGGCTGAGCTTCGCCTGGGACTCAGCGGCCTGCGAGCCCGCCACTTCTTGGTGCAGCATAGCCTCGTCCAGCTGCGCCTGCGCCTGCGCCAGCGCGGCCTGTGCTGCGTCATAGTTCCCCTGCGAGACGCGCACTGCGGTATTGGCTTGATCGACCTGCTCCACCGTAACGTACTGTTTCTGAAGCAGCGGCTCGATGCGATGCAGGTCATTCGTATCGAGCTTCAATTTCGCCTCGGCTGTGGCCGCCGCAGCCTTGGCGCGAGTAACGGCTGCACGGGCTCCTTCGATATTGCTGCTCGCAGTCCGGATATTGGTCTTCGATGTCGACACCGCCGCGCCCGCAGCCTGAACGGCACTATTCTGCGCGGCAATACGCCGGCCCAGATCGATGATCTGCTCCTCAAGCGCCTGCTGGTCAGAGAGCGCCTGCGAGAGAGCGTACTCGTAGGGCCGGGGATCGATCACGAAGAGAAGGTCTCCCTTCTTCACGTAGGCGTTGTCCTTTACCGGAAGCTCCACCAGGCGGCCGCTAACCTCCGGAGCAATCTCGATGTAGTTCGCCCACACACTGGCGTCGTCGGTGCGAGGTGAGCGGTTCACCTCATAATCGACCAACAGCAGAGCGATCGCGGCTGCGATCACTACGCCGAGAACGACCCGGCGCCCGGTTCGTCTGCGATTCGCGGTCTCCGTAGCGGTTTCCATAGGCACTCCTTAGCGGAAGAAGATCAGCCACAACAAACAGCTGAGAAGAAGAACGACGGAAGGATAGAAGAGTGCGACCGGTTCGACCACCGGCTCAAGCTGGCGTCGCAAGAGGAACACCCGCAGCAGCGACGCGAGCACGATCGAAATGATAAGGCAGACCATCCAGACTGGAAAAAACGAGCCGATGACATCGATCGCCGGCGCGCGTCCGCAACCGATGCACAAGAGACAAACACCGATGCCGAGAGAGTTTACTGCTGTTCTGTTCATCGCCGCCGGTCGTCCCGAAGTGGATTCGAAGAAGTTGGAGATGCGGGAGATGGAGCCGGAGCCGCAGGCGCCGAAGGCGAGTTCGTCGTCGCCCGCGGGCCTGCCCGCAGAAGGTTGCCGGTAACAAACTCAAGACTGACCGCCTCAAGAAAAAGCTGCGATCGCGCCGAGACGCTCGAAAGCCGCGCCTGCGCCAGCTGCCGTTCGGCCGTCACCACGTCAATCAGGTTCTTCACGCCGTACCGATACGCATCCAGCGAGGAGGAGTAGGACTCCGTCGCCGAGTCCAGCAGAGCCACCGCGGCCTGCTGCTTGCGAAGGGCGGTTCGAAAACCAATATAGGCCGTCCAGACCTCGCGCGTAGCCTGGTCGCGCTTCTCACGCACTCGTTTCCTGAGCCTCACGCTTCTTCGATTCGGCCCTGGCGACCTCATTCTTCCGTTCGCCTCCGTCAAAGAGCTTCCACTGGACTGAGAGCGCGGCAGCCCATGTCGCCTGACTCGCGTTGCCCAGTTGGCCGTAGTCCGCGGTCGGCCAGATCGAGGTCTGCGCCACCGAGCCCTCCAGCACGATCTGCGGCCAGTAATCGGAACGAGCAGCGCGGACCGCGTCATCCGCGGCGCGGATCTGGGCCGCCTGCGCCGCAAGGTCCGGGCGGTCGGCGATCGCCCGGTCGATCAGCACATCGATCGAAGCCGCCAGCTCCGACGGCAGAGGAGTGGAGTTCGCCGCGTCAATAACGACGTTGGGCGATGGCTCGACGCCAACAGCCTCAGTAAGGGCGACGCGCGCAACCTTCTCATCGCCATCGGCCGACTCGCGGTCGAAGACGGCCTGCGATGCCTCCGCACGAGCGTTGAGAACGTCGGGCAGCGTAGCCCTGCCGTTGCGTAACTGAAACTCAGCGGCATCGGCAGTCGTCTGCGCGGTCTTCAACGTCGCCTCCGCAGCGGCCAGCCGCTCCTGTTGCGTCAGCAGCTGGTAAAACGCACTGGCGACGCGGAAAGCCACCGTTTGATTGGCCTGGATGAAGTTCGCCCCGGCAGCCAGCTTCTCCGCCGTCGCGGCATCCACCTCGGCCACGCGTCTGCCAAAGTCGAACAACAGATACTCCAGCGAAACCTGTGGAACGACACCTGGAACCTCGACCATCACATAGCCGCGTGGAGCGATCGGCTTTGGAAATGGAGTGATGCCCCGCTGATCGCCAAAGACCGCTGCACCGGCCAGCAAGGGATAGTACGAGCTCTTGGCGATGCCGAGCTCATCGGCTCGCTGCCGTGCCCGCTCCCACGCAACCCGCGTGCTTGGGTTGTTGCGTTCGGCCAGATCAATCAACTCGGCCAACGAATACGAATGCGTGGAGTCCAGCGGTACGACTCTGCCCAGTGGAACAGCATAGGCGGTGCAATCGGCGGCTGCCTGCGGTGTTGAAGCGATGCCGCTACATTGCCCCGCACCAGTCTGACGAAGACAGAGCATCAGGATCAGCACCAGTAGGTGCCAAAACCTCCACTCGACAGTACGCCCTGGACGACTGACGGGCATAGAACTCATGACTCGTACTCCCAATCTGGATCGTCTGGGTGCTTCAGATCCCACAGAGGCCGGCGGCTATGCAGCTCCGGCTTGTCGTCACTTCAGGGTTTCGAGATAGGCAGTGACTCGATCCAACTGCTCATCCGTAAGCTGCATCGCGGGCATCAACGCTCCGCTCTTGAAGTGTCCGGTGATTTAATCTGCGCACTCGGCAAGATATCGATGCACGAGGTGTACTGCCATTGAACCTTCGCCGACTGCGGAGGCAACCCGTTTCACACTTCCTGCCCGCGTGTCGCCAACCGCAAAGATTCCTGGAACGCTGGTCTCGAGCATGAGTGGAGGCCGTTTTAACGGCCATTGATCCCCACCCGCGAACGCAGCAAGATCGGGGCCGGTGGCGATAAATCCCCTATTGTCCAAGACGAAGGAATCTTCAAGCCATTCTGTCCGTGGTGCTGCTCCGGCCATCACAAAAACGTGGCGAATGGGACCGGATTTGGTTTCTCCAAGCGCGTCGTCTCGCCATTCGACATGTTCGAGGTGACCGGCGCCGCTAAGATTTGTGATTCGCGTCCGATAGTGAATATCTATCCTGGGGTGTGCCTCAATGCGTCCAATCAAATATTGAGACATAGAATCGGAAAGCTTCTGAGAACGCACGAAGAGATGCACCTTCGCCGACGACTGGGCAACAAAAACCGCGGCCTGGCCGGCTGAGTTGCCTCCTCCCACCACAATGACTTCTTCGGAGTCGCACAGCTGTGCCTCCATATGCGTCGCGTTGTAATAGATACCCCTGCCTGTGAACGCATCTGCATCTTCAATGGGAAGTCGCGCATACTGCGCTCCGGTGGCGATCACTACGGCGCGCGCGTTGAACTTGAGCCCAGATTCAAGAATGACCTTGTATGGCTGGCGGCTCGTATCGATGTGGACTACCGACTGAGCGACCATGATCTGCGCACCGAATTTCTGGGCCTGCGCGATGGATCTGTTTGCGAGCTCTTGTCCTGAGACTCCCGTGGGAAAACCGAGATAGTTTTCGATCCTGGAGCTTGAACCCGCCTGGCCACCAGGTGCCGACTTTTCAATAACAAGCGTTCTTAACCCTTCAGACGCTGCGTAGACAGCTGCCGCGAGTCCCGCCGGACCGGCACCGATAACGACAACGTCGCGCACGCTCTTGTCCGTATTGATGTTCAGATCAAGACAGTGCGCTAGCTCAGCGATCGAGGGATTTCGCAGGACATAACGGTTGTTGCAATACACAACTGGTATTTCGCTGTTCCGAACCGCAAGCTTTTCCATCAATTCGCCGGCGAAGGAGTCTGAATCGATGTCTACATAGGTAAATGGGTGTGCATTCCGCGTAAGGAACTCCCTCAGGGCGAGGGTGCGGGCGGAACTCTTGGCCCCGAAGAGAACGACATTTCCCTCGCCTAATTGAATCATCAATAGGCGCCGGGCGACGAAGGCCTCCATAAAGATCTCGCCCAACTCGGTGTCTTTCGCCATCAGGGAAAGTACCTTATCCCGACGGAGTTCCAGAACGCTGCCGTCCCCAGTGACGCGAGCCTTGAGCAGTGATCGCTTTCCGGAAATGACGGACATCTCGCCGGTGAACTGATTTGCTTCACGAACCGCGAGAATCTTGTCGTCCTCGCCGGTCCTGCTAATCGAGACGTTACCTTCCAGCACGATGAACAGAGGCACATCCGGTTGCGAGGGTTCATAAAGAACTTCACCGGCTTGTACCGACCGAAGCTGGGCGACGGACCGAATGCGGTCTATCTGCTCTGGAGTCAAATTGGGATTGTCACGCATCGTATCCGCTTCCTTACCCCTCGCGTGCGCGAGGAGATTCAAATATTTCGACCCGCTGGGCGCCGGGTCTGTGAAGTGCAGAGACATGCATGCAAATTCGACTGCATCAGTGATGCTTATCTGGGATTGCGTCGCCCGCCAACCGTACGATATCCAAAGGCTCCAAACCATGCCATTACATCTTTATGTGGATTGTCGGCGTGCTCAAAGTAGAAATCCGCCCGCTACCATAAACATGGAATGCCCCTTATATTCTCTTCCGTAATACGCTCAACACAACAACAAAGCGGAAGATCCACACGCAAACCAACTTGGCGACTCTTGCCGTGAGATTCTTCCCTGTGGATTAGCCCGACGCGTGGCGGAAATGATGGATACGACTGTTCTGGCTGCCTTTCTTGAGTACTCTCCGAATCCCACTTGGTTGGCAGATTCCGACGGCCGGTGTGTCTACGCAAATCAAGAGTTGAGAGAAATCACAGCCCTGAGCGCGGCTCAGCTCGGGGACTTGAATTGGCTCGAACTTGTAGCGGAAGAAGACAGACAAATGTCTTCCACTCTATGGCAGGAAGCGCGGATTCATCATCAGCCCTATCGCGCTCGTTTCTTTCTCCGTGCCAGGGATTCTGCACGAAGAAGTGCGGTAGATGCGGTCGGAACGGGACATATTGCCCCCGACGGCTCAGAAGTGTGGCTCTTCACCGCCATCGTCTCAATACCATCGCGCAACGCGCTTCCGCCTGTCGAGACGAATCGTGTGTCTGCCCTTGAAGCAATCAGTCCGATTACTCGTCTTTGAGTCGCTCTATGAGCTTAAGAGGATGAACGGGTTTGGCTATCAGTTCGAATTCAAATCCCTGCTTTTTTCCCTCCAGCAATATTTCCGAAATGCCTGCCTGGCCCGAGAAGAGCAGGATTCTGGCGGACGGGAACATTTTCTGGATCGCGATCGCAAGTTCAACACCATTCATTCGCGGCATGAGCACGTCAGAGAGCAGATAGTCGGGATGAAACCGGGCCACGGCCTCCAGAGCCTCCCGACCGTCATATGCCGTGGCGACTTGAAACCCCGACATTTCGAGAATCTCGGCCAAAGTATCGGCGATGCGGCGTTCATCATCGACGACGAGTACCTTCGGAAGGTTTTGCCGAGGCTGCCTGGAGTCGGCTTCAGAAGAACGATGCTCAATCTGATTCCGGAAGACCTCATCTGCTGCGTAAATGAAGCCTGAGGGCATTTCGAACGTAATTTCGGCCTGTGTCATGTGGTTTCATTCCCGTGCTGCGCCAAGGAGGTGACGGGAATCTTAAAGGGAAGGAAGATCGTGATTGAGGTGCCGCTATTTCCTTGTTCGGTATTACTCGCGACAGAGATCTGGCCTCCGCGTTTTTCAACAAGCTGCTTGGCGACCCAAAGCCCGATGCCTGTTCCGAGATCGCCCTTTGTAGTGAAAAACGGCTCGAAGATCCTTTCAAGATGTTCCTGCTTAATCCCCGTCCCATTGTCCCGGACTACAGTCTGAATCCCGTCTTCCGATAGGCCAATCAGCTGGCGGGTTGAAATCTTCAGCGACCCGCCTTGGTACATGGCGTCGATGGCATTTGCGATGACATTGGAAAAAACCTGCAGCATCTCCCCTTTGCTGGCGACAAGTTTCTGTAGGTCATTGAATTGCAGATCTACCGCAATACCTGTAGAAGTCAGCCTCGAGTTATATACGGTGAGTACGTTCTCAATAACGTCATGAAGATAAACCCCCGTAGGCGAACCCGTATCTTTGTAATAGCCCAAAGTCTGGCGAGCGATGTGCGAGACACGTTCCAGTTCCTCTTCCGCGGTCAGCAAATACTCATGTACTTTCCCCGTAGGCGCGCTGTGTTGCCTGGCCAGAAAGACCAGGTTCATCACGGATTCGAGGGGATTGTTAATCTCGTGAGCGATCGTGGCAGCCATACGACCTGTGGCGGCAAGCTTTTCCGACTGCATTAACATCCTTTCGATTCGTTTGCGGTCCGAAATATCACGAGCAATTTTCGAGGCCCCGATGACTCGCCCGCTCTCGTCCTTGACTGGAGAGATCGTGACCGAAACATCGAAGATTTCACCGTTCTTCTTTCTGCGCCTCGTCTCATAATGATCGACACGTTCTCCGGCTCTCAGTTTGCGCAGAATCTCGTCCTCTTCGTAGTGGAGCTCTTCCGGAATGAGTAGCAGGATCGATTTGCCAATAATTTCGTCGGCGGTGTAGCCAAACATCCGGCGAGCTCCCTCATTCCAGCTCTTGATGATGCTATTTAGGTTCTTGCTGATGATCGCGTCATCGGCCGAATCCACGATGGCAGCCAGCCTGAACCGGGTTTCATCGGCTTGCTTTCGCTCGGTCAGATCACAGACGAGTTTTGAAGCTCCAGTCACCTGACCAGTCTTATCTGTTACCGGATAGACGGTGACCAGGACAGGTATGTTTCGTCCGTCCTTTCGCAGCCAATTGGCCTCATAAGGGTCGATCGCTTCTGCGGTCCTCAATTTCCTGAGAAGTTCATTCTCGGCTTGATGGAAATCGGGAGGTATAAGCTGCAAGATGGATTGACCGATGATCTCGTTAGGTTCATATCCGAATACTCGCGTCGCTGCAGGGTTCCAGCTAAGGATTCTACCTGTCAGATCTTTACTAAGCATTGGGTCATTGGAGCCGTTCACCAACGCAGCAAAATGTAAACCGGCATCGAAGGGGATGCCGCCAGCCGGATCAGGTAGAGCATTGTCGAGTCCGAGCTCCAAAACTGTTAGCTCCAATCGTGTTACTGCCGAAAAGACATAAGCATACGATGCATTTGGGAGCGAATCCTCCGGTACAAGTACGGTACACTGCGCATCCGAATTATTTTCAATAGTTTACGGTTTTTTGAAGAATGACTTGGGGCTTAGCCATCTATATATAGACTGCCCCTACATACGCTCGATTACGGAGTGAGCAGCGGATAATTGGTCCGCCCTAGGAACGAACCCGAGGTAGTTACGTGATGGAGCGAACGTTTCAGGGGAGTTGAGTTCAAGATACGGGCTTGATCGCTGCGACTTTGCTCGAATTGGCGCGCTACGTAGTCAACCGTTCAAGGGGAAGGTCAACTGTCTGGAACTTGCCGAATCACGCGGTATCCACGGGAGGGATTGTTTTCGCGGGGGCCGCTGGCAAGGTGAAGTGGAACGTCGCGCCACCCCCTCCTTCGCCGTTGGCCCAGATCCGTCCGCCATGCGATTCGACGATCGACTTGCTGATTGCCAAGCCCATGCCGCTGCCTTGTTGTTTCGTAGTAAAGAACGCATCAAATATCTGGTAGGCCTTGCCCTGCGGTAGCCCGGGTCCTGTGTCGTTTACAGAGATCTCGATCTGGCCGTCCTCGCCCAATTGAGACTTCACCGTAAGCACGCCGCCCCTATCCTTCATCGCCTCGATGCCATTCAGCATCAGGTTCATGAGCACCTGCTGAAGCTGCACCCGATCTGCCACGGTCATGGGAAGATCGTCTTTCAGATCGGTACGGACCGATACTCCGTGTCTTCTGGCTTCGCTTCTCAGCATCCCTGCCATATCGCGGATGACCTCGTTTATCGCGACCAACTCTCGTTTGGGAGGGGACTTTTTGTACAACGATCGCAGACGGTTGATGATCTCCGAGGCAAAGGTGCCCGCCTCGATGATTCTTTCCGTTCCTTTGCGAACCTGCTTCAGATCGGGCGGGTCGCGCTGAAGCCATCGCAGAGATGCCTTGGCATTATTGGTTGTGGCCGTGATAGGCTGTGCGAGTTCGTGCGAGATGGAGGCGACCAGTTCCCCGAGTATGCTGACCCGATTGGTATGTGCGAGCTCTGTCTGTAGCTGTTCCGCACGTTTGCGATCTTGAATGTCGGTCGCCGCACCGTACCATCTAACGACCTTTCCTCGCTTGTCCCGCAGCGGCACGAGACGGCTCAAAAACCACCGATACTCCCCGTCGGTGCGGCGGAAACGCAGCTCCTCCTCGACCGGATCGCCACTGGCAATGCTCTCGGCCAGTCGTCGCTCAATTCGATCCAGATCGTCGGGATGAATAGCAGCTTTCCTAATTTCCTTCGGGCTTTCCAACTGCGACAACCCGGTATATTCAACCCAGCGTCGATTCAAAAATTGAATGACATCATCGGGTCCACCGATCCACGCCATCGCCGGAATGCTTTCAAAGGCTTCGCGAAATTTTCTTTCCTCCCTCTGCAATCGTTGCACTCGGAGTTGGTACAGCTCCCAAAGGAATGCCAGAAACGCAACCACGCACAAGAAACGGAACCAAATGGTCTGGTACCACGCCGGCGCGATGACAAAGTCCAGACGCGCACCCTCTTCATTCCAGACTCCGTCGTTATTGCAGGCGATCACGTGAAACCTGTACTTGCCCGGAGGAAGGTTCGTATAGAAAGCCTGTCGTCGTGTGCCGACGCTCTGCCAGTCGGTGTCAATCCCCTCGAGTTTGTAACGAAAAAGAACCCGCTCGGGGATGGCAAGGCTCAGAGCCGTATAGTTGAGCTCTAGGTTCCCCTCGGCGGGCAATGCCAGTGGGCCGCTCGTCGCACTATATATCTTGCCTTTGTCGACGACGTTATTGACGAAAACCGGCGGCGGAATTCGGTTCCTCGCACCGCCGAGCTTCGCCGGATCAATCCACGCAATCCCTTTGGTAGTCGAAAACCAAAGTATGCCGGAAGGAGACTCAACAAGTGAGGGCTCCGGCCACCGTTCTTCAGCAAGTCCGGGAAGTCCGTCCTGAAGGTCGAATCGATCTGCCGATACGCCATATTCTGAATCGTTCAGCCACCTCTTTAACTCATCCGCACGAACTCGAATGACTCCCGATGTGCCGTTCAACCAAAGCTCGCCTGCCTCTGTTTCAACCAGACCGGAGACTCTTCCCGGATTGCTCTCATCCGTCCAGCGAATCAATTGGAAACGTCCATGTGAAAAGAGAACGACGCCCCCCAGCCCTCCCAGCCATATGTGGTCGCCCCGCACAGAGACGACGGCGACGGAGATATTCAGTGGCCCTTCCGGAAAAGAAAAGCGATGGTATGTGCTGCCGTCCCATTCCACTAACTTGTTTGAAAACGCGAACCACACGTTGCCGTCGGAATCTCCCGCCATTGCGCCAATAACCCCAGGCTTCCTCCCGAGAGCTTCGGTCACCTTGGTCCATGAAGTTCCAACCCGATGGTACGAGTCGGGAGTCAACGTAGTGATCCATAGCTCATGGTTTCGATCCACGGCTATATCTGCGGCACTTCGGATATCTCCAGGCGGAGATGCCATCGGTGAAGGGTCTTCTCCGGTAGTCTGCCAAAGACGAACGTCACCCGAACTGGACGACCAGATGCTTCCGTCCAAGGTCCGACGGATCGCGATGCTTTGGCGAGTCCTGGTAAACACTTGCGCACGACCATCTTTGGTGATGTGAGTCAGGGGTTGCTCCCGGTTCCCAGCCCAAACACTTCCGTCGTCTCCCGCGGCGATCGCAAACTGATGATCGGTTGTCTTTGGCATTGCCAAGTTGGAAAAGATGTTGCGCCGCAGCTGATCGAGGCCTGAGGTTGTGCCGATCCAGACTGTGCCTTCCCTGTCGATCAACAGGGCCGAGGCAACGCTTGCACTAAGGCCCTGGTTGACGGTGAACGTTTCTGCATCGGCGATGCTGAGCGGCTCGTCCAACTTGTATTGCTCAATATTATTGAAGCGATAGATGCCCTGGCCGGACGCCGCCCAGAGAGCGCCATTGGGGGTAAACGCAAAGTTTTCGAAGTTATAGTGTGGCCTGTGAGTTTTCTCCGCAGCGGATAGCGGCTTCGTTAGGTCAGGATGCGCTGTCACTCGGCGCAACCCACCAGCGTCGGAAAGCCAGATTGAGCCGTCTGGGGCCTGATTGAGGAAAGCGTATTCGCCACCCGCACCTTCCCCGGAGGAGCGGCGGTTGAATGTATGCTCTCCGCGTTTCAGGAAGTAGAGAGCGCCAGTCGGCCACTTGACCCAAAGCGTCCCCTCCCGATCCATCAGAATCGCCAAGGGGAAACCACCCGGAAATGCCGGGTCATTGTGAATCTGTTCACAATTTCCGTTCTTCAGACGGAAAAGACCAGCAGAGCCTGCAATCCACAGAGATCCGTCGTGGTCTTCGACGATGCCGTTCAACCCCTGAGCAGGCGTGCAGCGGCGGTCAGGGTAATTGGTCACCCGGTTGTCTTTCCACAGCAACAGTCCGTGGGTTCGCGTCGTCAGCCAAACGCCGCCCGAAGGAGACGGAAACACAGTGACGATGTCCGCATTGTGTACCTGTCTATTGGTAACTTCGTCCGTCGATTCAAAGCGCACCCCGTCAAATCGAAAGACTCCCGTTGGCGTCGTCAGCCAAAGGAATCCGTTTGGCGCCTGCTGTATGGTCCAGACAGCGTTGAAGCCATTCTCAGTGGTCCACGCAGTGTGATGGTAGCCCTGTAAGACCTGGGCGTGCGCGCCGGAACACGACCATGCAAGCGCGAAGAAAAGGCAGACCTCCAGCGTCCGGACACACGAACCAGTCCTCCGAAATCGTTCTTTAAGAAAAGCCGAACGCACGCTTGCGTCTCCGAGTTCCTTAAAAACGATACGCGAGGTTGCATGCTCGCCCGGGGGAAGGTTTGCTTTCCGGAATTCATGTTGTCCCCTCTTCTTCAAGGTGCAATCAATGCCCGTTCAACCAAAGCCAGGCTGGTTACCAAGAACCCAACGATTCGTTCCATTGACCGCCGACCATCGCCTAAGCGGGCTGTTGTTAAATGAATACAAAATATCCAAATCACCCCAGCCACTCAGGTTTGTTTGATCCTCGCGGAACGATCACGGTCCGATACGACCCAGGAGACTTGGACAGGTAGACCTGCTCGTCGAGCCCCTGGTACGTTCCGAGTGGCGTCTCAGCGGTGAACAGATCCGGAACGACATTTGTGTGCTCCTCAGAGGAGCCGGCCGTCGTGTGAGCGTAGGCCTTGTCGAAGATACCGAGCGATAGCTGCCAGAGCACAGTGCGAGTGAGCGAGACTACGACTTTGTAGCTTCCTCCCTCCACCGCTCGCCTGCGCAGCGCTGCGAGAACGCCTACAGTGCCGAGCCAACCCACAACGTTATCGCAGATGGGAACGATAGGCGGCTGCTTCGGGCTGCTGAGAGACCCTTCGAGAGCGAAGACGCCCGACACCGTTGCACCAATCTCATCAAAGCCCGGCCGGTTCGACCACGGCCCCGTTTCTCCGTGAAGAACGACGGTGGCGTGGATCAGTCCTGGCTTTCTTGCACATAACTCTTCCGCATCCAGTCCGTGGGATTTCAAATAACCCGGGCGCTTATTTGCGAAGAAGATGTCGGCATCCTTGAGTAAGGCATCGAACTTGGCGCGATCTTCTTTAGAGGAATCGAGAATGGTAGAGCGCATGCCAACCTGAACGTCCCAGAAGAAGGCCTCTACTTCAGTGTCGTTGGGCCTCCAAATATTCAGGACGTCAGCACCGTAGAAGGCCAGGTCTCGCCCAATTGCAGCGCCGGCAATCACATGACCCATGCCGAAGGCCCGAATTCCATCAAGTGGAGCTTTGGCGTCTGGCTTGAAAGGAATGGGTTCACTCTCACCGATCTTCTCGACGGAAATTAGGGGCATTCTCGCGAGCACTTCGGTGTACTGCAACTCCTCACGCAGCTCTTCAAAAGTACGAACTTTGGCAAGGACCAGTCCCTCTTCGGCAGCAGCCGCCTCCAGATCATCCGCACGCCACTGCAGAATAGAATTCTGGAGCGCCTCAAGACTATCGGTGCATCGGAAGAAGTTGAGTGCACGCTGATGCGACTTAGGGTAGAAGTTTAGTGTCACGACATGCCGGCCATCGCGCGTTTCACGGAAGAGTGGAAACTTAAAGAACGGATTATTGTCGAAGGAACCCATCGCGGGAGAGCGCCCGTTCACGGTCTCCCAGATCCCCTCGAAGAAGCCGGCGAAGCGTCGAAAGGCTTTGCGAACGTCGACATGAACGTCCTGGTCCTGTCCAGTTCGGTCTCTCCAAACCGCCGCGGCCGCAATGGTTTTGGCTGCGAGGCCTATGCCTGCCATCGTGGCAAACCGGATCCTGCTAGGCACAATGGGATCTTGGCCATAGAAAGTTAGTTTTCCACCACTGTCTGCGGCTGACATTCCAACGTCTGCCAGAACTTGATTCACTCCTTCATGAAAATCGAAATCTGACGAGATGGACGGATTGTTTAGTTTGTCAACGATAGTCTCGGCTAAACGATCTGGAGTTTGAGTTTCTTCCTCAGCCGCCGATACAGACCTCATGCGTAGCCTCCTCGGTGATGCCGGCTCTTCGACTGAGTGATAGTACAACCGTGAGTGATCCGAATAAATTACATGTTCCTAGTAGTGCCTCGTCACCAACATTACCGAGGATGGTGACTTCGTTGGGCACAACCAACGAGGATGTCCATGGTGTGGCAACGTAGTAACCGGGAACACTAAATGATCCGGCAAATCCCGCGGACTAGAGTCATACCAATGTTCTGGTCCAGGCCCAAGACATGGTTGCGAGGGTGGTCAACATCCTGCGCTACAGTTTCAGCAAGAACGAGACCACACGATTCCGCTGGAGACCGAGCTCGGAAGTTGTGTCAGACTCACGCGTCTCGTCAAATGGCACGAATCGCAGTCGCAGGTTCAACCTTTATTTGTTACAGGAACATGTAATTGTTTCGCTGGTACGCGACTGTTACTCTCACGCTGTTGCGTGGAGTTAGGATGTTCGGCACCGCAGACATGGGGCGATACGTGTAAAGGGAGCCAGAAATGACAAACAAGGTTCCACTTGTTGTGATCGTCGGAGGCGGATTTGGCGGCCTTGCCGCGTCTAAGGCACTACGACGGGCTCCCGTCAACGTACTGTTGATTGATAGGTCAAATCATCACGTTTTTCAACCCCTCCTATACCAGGTAGCGACATCGGTTTTGGCTCCCGGTCAGATTGCCTCTCCGCTCCGAGGTCTCTTGGCCGACCAAGAGAATACTTCTGTGATGCTTGGCAATGTGACCGGTATCGATGCGGCCACGCGGCATGTGATCGTCGATGCAGGCGATAGTAAAGGACTACGGGTTGCGTATGACTATCTGGTGCTGGCGACAGGGGCTACCCACAGCTACTTTGGACACGATGAGTTCGCACACTTCGCTCCGGGATTGAAAAGTCTCGCGGATGCTGAATCTTTACGCAATCACATACTCATGTCCTTTGAAAACGCAGAGGCTGAGGAGAATCCCGAGCGTCGGAAGGCACTGATGACATTCGTCATGGTGGGCGCTGGACCGACTGGCGTTGAAATGGCAAGCGCGATCGCCGTCATGGTCCGGACGACGTTACGGAAGAACTTCCGTCGGATCGACCCAAAATCCGCACATATCATCCTGGTTGACATGGCAAAACGCCCTCTTGGAACGTTTGCGGAAGGTCTCTCGGAAGCAGCAAGACTTCGTTTATTGCAGTTGGGCGTAGATGTGCGGCTGGAGAAAGCAGTTCAAACAATCGATGGAGAAGGCGCGGTCGTTGGTGATGAGCGTATTCCTAGCAAGACGGTGATATGGACAGCAGGAGTTGCTCCATCGCCGGCCGGCAAATGGCTTGGCTGCGAAGTTGATCGCGCAGGACGTGTCCGCATCCGACCGGATCTGACGGTCCAGGACCATCCTGAGATGTTTGTCATTGGTGATACAGCGTCTCTTGATCAGGATGGGCGGCCACTCCCTGGAGTCGCGCAGGTCGCCATGCAGCAAGGACGTTACGCCGCAAAATCAATCTTCCGGCAGGTGACCAAGAAATCACAGCTTCCTCCTTTTCGTTACTTCGACAAGGGCAACCTTGCCGTAGTCGGCAAGAATTTTGCCGTGTTGCAGAGCGGGCGCGTCATGATGAGCGGTTTCTTTGCTTGGCTCGTCTGGGCCTTGATCCACATACAGTTTCTGGCTGAGAGCAGCTTGCGGTTCAGCGTCTTCTTCCAGTGGGTCTGGACGTACCTCAGTGCAAAGCGCGGTGACCGGTTGATCATTGAACAGCGCAAGGATAGCTGACGAGAGGTTTGCAATGGCACTTGAGGAAGCAATCTACGCGGTTCATATGAATGTCACCTGAGGTCGAAGTCGCCATGTTTCATTTAGATTACCTCTCTTGCTTTCTCACCATATTGGCGACTGTCCTCCTCGGTCGGAAATCGTGGACGGGACTTCTGATATCAATTGTCAACAGTATGGTCGTTTGCGTAATCGGCTTTCGCACGTCTCAGTTTGGCTTTATTCCAGCAAACCTGATTTGCATCTGTGTTTACGCATTCAGCATCCGGTCTTGGGTCACGAAGACTCACACGCACCGGATCCGCCAGCGATGGGGGTTGGGACCATGGAGACGACGAGGGTCAACGCTCGCTACACTCCGATCCTCTCGGAGCGAAGGTCTTTTGTGAATGGAAGAAGTGATCACATCATGGCGGCTACAAATGCGGAATTATGAAACGTAATCCTAAATCGTCCAGGCAGACACCGGCTACTTCTCTTCAGGTTGGGCATGGATTCGCTTGCCTGACTCTCCTCCTCTCGTTATGAGCGGGATCGATAGGCCAGACTCAGAGCGAAGCACAAAGTCCGGTCCAGGGTCGGCCATCCCATGTCGCATGTCCTGGAGTTTGAAGGTGCGCGGTATAACGCCACCGGAAACTTAAAAATTCAGGGTGATGCGGTGCAATTTCAGAGGGATGGAGTCCGACTGTTCAAGTGAACATAAGCTCCGTTCAGGACACCGTACTGATCTGCCCGTATTGAATCCCCCATATTTATGTAATACGCCAACTTGTGATCATCGAATCTTTTGGTGGTTTGCAACATATAAACTTTGTAGTAACTGTGTACTTTGAGCGAACGGGTTGCCGCAAAAAGATGTCCGGTCCTTCACGCAATAGAGTAAGAAACGCCCGTCACCAAGGCGGAGGAGGTCATTTATGGGATCCCCGAACGAAATGGTGTACATCGTTGACGATGATCTGACGGTGTGCGACGCACTTTCATCTTTGCTCCGTGCAAACGGTAAGAACGTTCGAATGTTTTCTTCGGGAGCGGAATTCCTAAGCGTTGAGCGAAGGGACGCGGGCGCATGCCTTATCCTCGATCTCAGAATGCCTGGAATGGATGGCCTGGAAGTTCAGAAACTCATTTCGAATCAAGCATCAATTCCAGTTATCTTCATTACCGGAAGGGGTGACGTTCCCTCCACTGTGAGGGCGATGAAAGATGGTGCGGTGGAGTTTCTCACCAAGCCCATTGATGAAATGGTGCTCCTCGCCGCCGTCGAACACGCCCTTGAGAAAGACAGAATTGCAAGATGCGAAGCGCTTGAACACGCGGATCTCCTTGCGCGCTACCATTCGCTAACGCCTAGAGAACGGGAAGTACTGCCACTTCTAGTTAGCGGTCTGTTGAACAAGCAGGCTGCATGGGAGCTGGGGATCACGGAGTACACGGTTCAAATACACCGCGGGAATATCATGCGTAAGATGAAGGCGGATGCCTTCGCGAGGTTAGTCAAGCTAGCGGGAAAGCTCAATCTTGAACAATCCACTGCAATTAACAGGAATGTGTAGGGTGGGTTTAGCAGTCCGTTCTTGTAGAGTTCGTAGAGGACTGGAGAGATTTTGAGATGGGTGTACTTGCTCGCACGATCGCGGTGATCGACGACGACGACCGTGTATTCGAATCCCTTCAGAACCTTCTTGCATCATGCGGCTATAAGGCGGAGACGTACTCCTCTGCCAACCTCTTTCTCAAGTCGGGTGCGCTCTCTCGCACCAGTTGCATTATCACAGATGTCGAGATGAGGCGGATGAGCGGCTTAGGACTCCTTCAGCATGTCAGAGGCAGGCATTCTGATGTCCCTGTGATCATTATCACAGGCAAGCCATCCGAGAACTCAGAAACCTTCTATCTGGACAGAGGTGCGAACGGCTTCTTTAGGAAGCCCATCGATGGGGATGCACTTTTGACCCTAATAAACAATCTGTGCTGCGACGCTAGCTAGGCAGAGGATGATATTCGCGCGCGACAAGCTCGAAATGTGTGAGATTGAATTACGCCGTGGTGGCGTTCAGCCTTTTGTTCGTCCGCAAATGGTCGACACCGTAGACTCACTTCTGTGTGAAGGTGAAGTTGGTGTGGCCTTCCAAGCGGTCCATGTCGCAGACGACCGGCAGTGGTTCGTTGCCCGCGTCAAGGCCAGATGCCATCCGCGTTGTCCATTCAAATTAGCGGAGTGGTATTACGTATTCCTGTAAGTGCGGTCCCAGACTCCCCGGACTCTAGAATAGCCGTCCGAGGCTGAAGAAGATCTTTCGCCTACCAGCGTCGCCAACAGAGCCAGCGACCGTGATAACTCCAAACGGGGTGGCGGCCACAACCCCCGCCAGGCCATCCTGTCGCAACGTGTTATGGGTCTGGGCCGACCATGCATCTCCAATTTCGTAAGCGACGGTCGCATAAACACCTTGTCCAAAGCCGGTAGGTAGTACCGCGATTCGCCGCAGATAGCCCGCCCTTGCGAGATATACGTCCGTGCCTCGATATTCATCGATCGACGAAGCGGAGAGGCGCAGCGGGCCACCAAGCGTGAAGCGAAGGGGATCAGGTACGTCATGGTGGAAGTGCGAGTTCACCTCCGTGCCAATGCCAAAGAGATTCTTCTGGCGATAGGTAAATGTCTGCGACGTCTTCAATTGCAGGATAGGTGTGGAGCGGACAACAGAGGTGTGCAAGAGGTAGCCGCCTGAGAAATCCACGCGCAGTCCATGTGGCGAAACGGCTCCCTCAACCGCGGTGTCGTAGGTCAGGTGAAGCGCCGTCGTTTCGACTGGCCCGGAGAAATTTGTACTCTGGTCCTGCCCGGTTCTGAGAGTCCAACGGATGTCCTGCATCCTCCATTGAGCGGCAACCTGCAGATTCCGGCTGAAGGTTTTCCCGAAGTCGAGCCCTCCGCCAGCTCGCTGTTCGAAGCGTTCGGAAACTCGCTCCTGATTGGCCCAAAGGTATACCGGCTCGCGGAGGATCCCAACATGCGGCTGAAGAAAGAATGAGGTGGATGCAAGCTGACGGTAGTATTCGGATGCGAACTGGGTGAGGAATCCGGCGCGAACGTCTGTTCGCAGTTCGGACCCAAAGCCGCCGAAATCGCGGTTGATGATGCGGAAGTCGAGGGACATCCGCGTGACGTTCGAAGTAGCGGCCGTGATGTCGGCGCCTGCCATGAGAATGGCATGTCCGCCGTCGGTTTCGCGAAGATGAACCACCACACCGTCATCCGGGCTCTGTCCAGCAGTTGCATCCGGGGCTTGAGGCGCCAGCGCGGAGAGCGTTTGAAAGGACGCTGTATATCCTCCATTGCCTTCGACTCGCCGGAGCGATTCGGATACCGCTTTGGCGTCAATGGGCTTTCCTTGAAGAGGCGCCAGATCGCGGCGAGCGGCGTCGTCGGCCGCCGGTGTCCCGCCCTCCACCTTGACGATTTGTAGCGTCCCTGGTGACTTGCGAACTCGAGCCTTGCGGGTGGTCAGGTAGGCATTCCAAGCCTCGTCGCTGACCCGGTAGCGGATCAAGTCGGACCTGCGGTGCTCAGCGCCGCTGTAACCTATCTCGATCAACTGTCGCGCCTTGTCATAGTCTGTAGGTTCAAATTTTTGAGTCTCCGCGACGATCAGGATATTGGCCAGGAGTTTGCCGTTGTTCTCCGCGCGTGCTGTGCCAGCTCCATAAGCGCGTGAAAAAATTCCGAGAATCGAATGAACATCGCTCTCCACGAAGTCCGAAGTCGCCAGGTGGACTGCAATCACCACATCGGAGTGCAGATCCGTCTTGGCTATATCGGTAGGCAGGTTGTCTACGATGGCGCCGTCCACCAGATAATGGTCGTTGTATTTCACCGGAGAGAAGATTCCCGGGATCGAGATCGAAGCACGGACCGCCTGGGCCATGGATCCTTTGCTGAATACGACGGGAGCGAGAGAGTTGAGGTCCGTCGCGACGCAGCGAAAGGGAATCGGCAGCTGATCGAAAGAGACGTTTTCATTGTTGTAGGCATTGAACTGTTCTCGCAGTAGTTCATTCAGACCCGCGTCCGACAAGACAGCGTTGCGGAGGCCGATACCGCCATTCAGGTCCAACGTAATCGCTTGCGGCAGATCTTTGCGGTCTTCTCGCCTTCGAAAACTGACGTCGCTATACGGAGCCTGTAACGTAAAAACATCTGCATTTCCCGACGCCATCGTTTGTATCTCGTCGACCGATTTTCCTGAGGCGTAGAGTGCTCCGAGGAAGGCGCCCATGCTGGTGCCTGCAAGTCGATCGACGGGAATGTGATTCTCCTCCAACCAACGAAGCACACCGATGTGTGCTAGCCCGAGCGCGCCGCCGCCTTCGAGCACAAGTCCGATGCTTGGTCGGCCCAAGGGAGTTAGGGCCGCAAAGTTGCCTGGATCGGCGCCGCTCCTCGGCTGAATGCTCGTGATTATAGCGGGGTCTCCGTTCGATGGCTTTTCTTGAACGGCAGGGCTGACGCCCACTGCCCCATTGTCCTGCGACCTCGCGCCGGGCACGATTGTTCCTCCCAGCAAGAGGAAATACAGAAGATGCCGATTCAAAGTTCTCATGAGTCAAGGTTCCGATCAGGCACCGAGCACCAAAGAGAGTCCACGCTCTCTAACGACGTATTCGAAACACTGTGTGACTGAATTCCGGCCAGAACTCGCGGACCACCATCACTCCTCCATCGAAGGCTGCATTGAGGAGCCATCGTTGCCCGGTCTCTGTCCAGTTGCGGTATTGCTGCGGATAGTAAGCCGAAGAGATGCCGGCTGCTGCTCCGGTGCCGAGTATCTCGGGGAGATTGATCGTGTTCTGACCACGGTCATCCCGCGTCACGACGAGACGGCTCAGTGAATATCCGGTGCGATGCACGAAGCTTCCCCTGCCAAGGCGGTAGTAGCGGTTGTCATCATGAAACACAACCGGCAGGATGGATTCGACAAGAAGCTTCTGGCTCGCCTGGTCCGCGAAGCCGTGCCAATAGTAACGGCCATATCCCGCAGCCCCTTGTCCAAACGCAGGGTATTTCTTGTCAGCTTGACCTATACCCGTCTGGGCCGCCGTGAAGATGAAGGCGGAGGGAGCGAAGCTGTCAAGAAACCCCCGTGAGAGCTTCTGACCAGGACTTTGCGGCGGCAGGACAACATCTGCGCTCTCCGATCGAAAGTTCATGAACAGTACGGACCCCGCGGAGTTGGCTTGACCAGGAGGTTGCTTCACTACGGTCTCTACGCTCGGGGGCGCGGAAGGCAACGAGGACACACCACTCGAAGAGGCGGAAGTTTCGAGCAGAAGAGTGGACTGTCCCTCGGCTCGTGTCACATCGCACAGCGTTCCCCAAAGGAGACAGCCTGCGAACCCCCAAAGGAGCGCGGCACCAAACGAAAGGCTCTCGGTACCGACGGACGTTCGACCCGATTCCTCTGTGCAGTCTCGATTCTTTTGCATCGCGATTCACCTTTCTGCGAGGCGGTTCAAGTAGCGACGCATGACTGGATCGTAGCGGCGAGAGACGCTCGTGCCCATTACATGTTCCTGTTAGGAGGCGATCGCAGGCCATCACTCGGGATAGCAGAAAGATGTAATGGACGCTAAATCTGACGCTCACTAGATTCAACGTCAGAACGCGAAAGCAAGAAGCGTTCCGCGCCCAATCGAGGAGATGAGCAGTGGATGACAGCCCTCAGGTGGTCTACATCGCCGAACACGGCGACACACCTTGGCCTCAGACGGGACAAACTGCGGGGTCGACGGACCTGCCGCTGTCATCTCGCGGCCAAGACGCAGCGCGTACCCAGCACCTTGTCCGCCTACTGCCAGGCCAACCGCCCTCCTGGGAGCTGCCGTTGTTGACGTTCGTATTGTTGTTGTTGACGACGATCGCTGGTTGGCTTGGAGTCGTTCGAGCCACGGTGCTCCGAATGATGTAGTCCGCCTTGTCCATAGCATGGGAAACCTTAGACACAAAAGAAAGAAGGAACCTCGACATGCTCACCGGAACCACCCGCTCGACCCCTTCTCTCCTTCTGATGCTCTTCGGCATCTCCTGCCACGTTGCCGCGTCGTCGATCCCCGGATCGTTCGCCTTGCAGGGAGGGGAGCCAAGCACGCAGGCGCGCCTGGAGATAACGACGGCAGCCAAGGAACACCTGACAAGGCATCTCGATTTCGCCATGACCAGGGCTGCAAACGGCCCGGCGGTGCGCGACTATCAGGTAGAACTTACGAAGAAACTGCACGTCATCATCGTGAACGATGACCTACCCGTCTTCCTGCACGTTCACCCGCGACTGCTGCAGAACGGGCACTTTGTCCTCGATCAGCACTTTCCCACAGAAGGGAAGTACCACATCTTCGCAGACGCTACACCGGCAGGCCTCGAGCAGCAGGTCTTCCGCTTCGACGTCGGCATCGGATCCGTCTTTGCGGGACATACCGGCGCGCTGGTTCCCACGGGAACCCTGGTTACGGCAGGACCCTATACGGTCACACTGAGCACAGCGACCCTGAGAGTCGGCAGACCGGAGATGATCCAGATCCACATCGCAAAGCACGGCGCTCCGGCAAGAGACCTGCATCCTTATCTAGGAGTCGCCGCTCACGCTGTTCTGGTCCAATCCACCGATCAGAGCTACGTCCACGCACATTCCATCTTGGAAGACTCCATGGGTCACATGGATATGGGCGGGGGCGCTATGACACACTCGAAGTCCCCAGCTAATCCTGACACTGCTCTCATTGGACCTGACTGTATGCTGCACGTCACGCTGCGGGAGCCGGGAGAGTACAAGCTGTGGCTCCAGTTCCGCGGCGGGGACGCGCTCTACGTAGCACCCTTCGTCGTCATCGGCCGGGACAAGCCTTAGCGCTTCGATGCCCGTAGAATCAGTTGGTCATCTTGCAGCGCGAAGACGAAACGGGAGCGACATACCAGAGGGTTTAACGAATCGATGTATACATAAGCTGCACTATCGGAACTGCAGGCGAAGTTGCCGATAAATGAGATGAGCAGGTCCTTCGAATCGGAGAGACTATTGCCCATGGAAAAATCCTACGCAGCACTTGATCGCGGAAGTACCACGCAGAAGCTCCAGGGTCGGGATGACGATTGGGATCGACCTTGGGGATGTCTGGAGCCATTACTGCGCGCTCAACGAAGATGGAGAAGTAGTGGGCGGGGCCGGTTTCGTACCAGTCTCATCGGGAGTCGAGAAGTGGTTTACCGATCTGCCTCCGGTGCGGATCGCGATGAAGCGGGCACGCACTCGATCTGGATCAGCGAGCAGCTTCATGAACTGGGTCCCGAAGTGATCGTGGCGAACGTGCGCGAACTGCGTGCGATCCCGCACAGCGATCGGAAGAGCGATCAGGTAGATGCGGAGAAGCTGGCTCGCTACGCGCGGCTCGATCCGAAGATCCTGCGTCCGATTGCCCATCGAACGGTTGCCCAGCAGGAAGCACTGACGGTGATCCGCGCCGCAACCTGATCGTTTGTCTGCGGACGGCTGCGGGTCACGTCGGGCGCGGACTGGCTAAGCCTTGCGGCTATCGTCTGCCGGCCTCGTCCACGCTCTGCTTCGCGAAGCGATGCGTGGCCGTGCTCCCGCCAGGTCTGACCCAGGCGCTCGGTCCGGTGCTCGAGCAGATCGCGGAGATGACGAAGAAGATCAAGGCACTACGACCGGCTGATCAGGCGACTCACGGAGACGGAGTATCCAGAGACACAAGCTCTGATCAAGGTCTATGGCGTCGGTCAGCTCACGGCGTTGACGTGCGTTCTGACGCTGGGCAGCAAGGAACGCTTCCAGCGAAGTCGCGATGTCGGCTGCTACCTGGGCCTGCGGCCAAAACGCAGCCGGTCCGGGGATTCGAGACCCGCAGCTCGATAGGTCAATGAGCTGAGGCCCGTTATCGCCAACTGAGAATTGGAGTTGGCGGGTCTGCCCGTCATCTACGAGATAAGTTGTAGTGTGAACACGCCCTCGTTGTGAAAAGGGTGCCAGACTTCACGTAACAACCTTAGGTGGCGAGCAAGGAAATTCGGCGTAGATATTGGTGCCGCACGTCAACCCGGGGCCTGCGGTCAAGTATCGAGGCAAAATCGGGCAGTGAAATATTACATAAAGATGTGATGGAAAACGGTTTCTAGGCGTTGTACCGTGGGGTGAGCGTAAGAAGTCAGGAAACGGCTTTCACTTGCAAAAAGGAGGATCTGTCATGCGGCTCGATGGATTATCTCTTGCGTATAGAAGCCCCTATCTCTTTGGCTTGCAGCCAACGTTCGGGGAGATGAGCGCCCGTCTCGAGGAACGGGTAGCTGAGCGGACACGAATTGCCCAGGACCTGCACGATACAGTGCTGCAAGGCATTGTCAGCGCAGCTTTGCAGCTGGATGTTGCAGTGGAGCAGCTACCCGCGAATTCGCCCGCTAAGCTGCGATTAAACCGTGTTCTCGAACTAATGAGACACGTCATGGAAGAGGGCCGCAACGCTGTTCGAGGACTCCGCTCATCGAGTTCAAACTCCGACGATTTAGGGCAGGCGTTTTCGCGAATCCCGCAGGATTTGGGGATCGAAGTGCAGATTGATTTTCGGGTTATTGTGTTAGGTTCGGCCCGAAAGCTACGGCCGCTCGTTCGCGACGAGGTCTATCACATCGGCCGGGAACTATTGGTGAATGCATTCCGCCACTCCCGAGCCAGTTGCATCGAAGTCGAGCTTGAGTACGGAGCTAAGCGCTTCAGGTTAGTCGTTCGCGACGACGGTTGCGGGATCGATCCTCAAGTGCTGCATGCTGGACGCGAGGGACATTGGGGGCTACGGGGAATCCGAGAACGGGCGGAAAGAGTTGGCGGCAGACTCAGAGTTTGGAGCAGCGCCTCGGCCGGAACAGAGGTCGCGCTGTCCGTCCCTAGTTCGATCGCCTTCACCAGACTGACTGCGTCGCGGTCGCAGGCCGAGGTAGCAACCAACGTCGCGACTTCTACCAAAGCGTCCCTTGTTGCCTAGAGTCAGGACGAAGGTGCGCGCAGTAATATGGCAGTCTATTATGGGTCACATACAACTACGGCTGTCGGTCCCAGTTTTCTTGTAGCGATCGCTGCCGTTCTCTGCAATTGCGCTGAACAGTTGCCAGTCGCATAAAAGCCAATTCCGGACCTTCCATCGAGTTCACCCATATTCCGCCGGCGGCGCAAGGTGGACGAGAAAGAGTCGACACGATCTCTGGCCGATACAGGTCAGGGAGTCATCGCCCATGGTTGCCTCAGGCACTAACATCGCCGCTCACGGGCTGGTTTAAAGAAAAAGGAGCTCTTGCCCCGTTCGAAGCATAGCTAGAGATGGGCGAGGCCTAGGATTATGAACGATCTTGCAAAGCCTGACTTGAAACACGGAGTTCCGCTTTCCTGTATTCCAGACGCCGGCCATCGCCGCCGTGTGCGACGAAAACTCAAGTTTCAGTCAACTGCGATTTGTGCTGTCGTTATCATGATCGCCACGTGCCGTGGGCTCGCACTTGACTCGAGCCAGCCGGCCAGCAACTATCTCCGCAAGAATTTCACCATAGAAGACGGGCTTCCTGCCAACGACGTGCATGCCATTCTACAAACCCAGAATGGATTCCTTTGGCTCGGGACTGAACCTGGACTAGCCCGGTTCGACGGACAGCGTTTCACGCCGATAAACATTGGGCGCGGAGTGGCACAGCAAATCCCGGTGCGGTCCTTATTGACGACCCCCGAAGGCGACCACTGGGTCGGAACCGATGCCGGTTTAGCGCGTATACCGAGCGCTGCTCTGGATCACTTCGATCGCGCACTTGTGACCGTGTATCACGTGGGTGTGGGTCAGAGTGATCAGATCTTATGTGTTCAGCGGAGCCGCGCCGGCACGTTGTGGGTAGGAACCAGCAGAGGACTGTACCGATTCGATCGGGGTAACTTCTCTTCGATTATCCCGCACGACATGACCAGCCGAATCGAGGAAAGCTCGGATGGTCTCAACGCTCCATTTCACGCTGAACCAGCGCGGGCTGCTTCGCGCGTTGTGTTTTGGCCTGCGATGTGCAGGGCGAAGACGACCCAACTGGAGGAAGTACGATGGTAGCCGAACTTCGACCGCTGCCCCACTCTAAGCTTCCTTTGCACGTCTCAGTAAGAGTAGTCTGCGTATTTGTCGCGCTGCTCGTTAGCATCTGCAACCGGGCGCTGGCGCTTGACCCGCCAGAACCTGCCAGCGGCTACGTTAGCAAAAACTTCACCGTTGAAGATGGGCTTTTATCGAATGAGGTGAACGTTATCTTGCAAACGCGAGATGGCTTTCTGTGGATCGGCACAGCGGAGGGGCTCCTCCGCTTTGACGGGCGGCACTTCGCGCCTATCAAGTTTCTGCCACAAGATTCGCCTATTCTTGTAAGAGCGCTTGCGGAAGGGCCCGATGGCGCCCTTTGGGTGGGCACCCCAGGCGGCTTGGCAAGAATTTCGAGTGGCGGTTCCAGTGAAGTGGGCCGCACTGTCTCCACCCTTTACCATCCTGGCTCCGGCGATGGCGATTCGGTCCAATGCCTTCATTTCAGCCGGAACGGAGATCTCTGGGTGGGTACACTCACCGGGCTCTACCGCTTCGAGCACGGCAAGTTTTCGACGATCATTCCGGAGTTGTGGACGTCCCGTATCGAGGAAGCCTCAAACGGGAACCTTCTGGTAATTACTTCCAAAGGATTCGTAGAATGGGACGGCAAGCAGATCATTCAGCATCCGGATCTGCCGGCCCGATTGGGTGTGGTCCAGTATGGGATTTTTCAAGTTCTTGAGGATCACAAAGGCACGACTTGGTACGGTACGACGGCGGGCGTGGCGCGGGAGACAGACGGCGCGATTGAGCGACTCAAACCGCACGGCGGGTATGGCGACCCAAATGTCGTCTTCCACCTGTATGAAGACCCGCAGGGCAATGTCTGGTTCGCTCAATCTGGCGACTTGTATCAGGCGACCGCAGCCGGCCGGCTACTGATTGCGTCTAATATTAATGCCCAGTATCTGGCTTTTGACCGCGACGGCGATTTGTGGGTAGGCACGAGGACACGGGGACTTTTTCGCCTAAAGAGTCGAGCCGTGAAAATGTTCACTGCTGCTGACGGTCTGCCGCCCGGTAAGCCCATGGCGGTGTTAGCAGCCAGCGACGGCACGCTGTGGGTCGCCAACTATTGTGGCGGTCTGTCCCAGTTTGACGGACACCGCTTCCAAACATACGTGGACAAGGATGCCGTAGACTCCTGTGTGTTTTCCCTTGCCGAAGATCGAAACCATGATATTTTGCTCGGCATACACGGCGGTGGCGTCTCCCGTTTCCGGAATGGACACTTCATTAAGGTCTCAGCACCGGACAGGCTGACGAACCACGTTGTCACGGCCATTGTGCCCGCCAGGAATGGTCCACTGTGGATTGCCCATAGTGATGATGGGCTCGACCGCATCGCGGACGGCCAGGTTCGCAGATTTACTACCGCCGACGGGCTCTCGAGCAACAGCCTACTGTCTGCCTATGAGGATCGCCGGGGCGTGCTCTGGGTCGAGACGACCAAGGGAATCGATCGCTTGAAGAACGACCGCTTCGTCACCGTCTTGACGGCCGACAGCTTCCCAACCGAGGCGGGACGATTTGGGTTTGGAGAGGATCGATTTGGACACCTCTTTGCATTTGGGCCCGCCGCGGCATCGTTCGACATTCAGGAAAATCGGGTCGTCCGGCTCAATGGCGCACCCAGGATTACAGGGATGGCCCAATCCCCGGAAAATCTGTGGTTTTGCGGAGACGGCATCTACCGGGCCATGCCGGACAGCCTTCAGAAGTGGGAGCACGAACGAGATGCGCCTCCGGAGTACACTCTCTTCGACCGCGCAGACGGGATGAACTCCACGCAATGCAGCGGCGGGTTTCGGAACATGGCCGTCACCAACGACGGCCGGCTTTGGGTAGCAACGGAGCAAGGTGTCGCGATGCTTGAATTCTCCCGGCTCCGTCATACTGACCGTAAACCTGCCATCTTCATCGAGAGAATTGTGATCGGCAAGACCGTCCAGGCACCCGGCCGGGAACTGATCTTGCCGGTCGGCACAAACCATGTGGAGTTGCATTTCGACACTATCGAATTGGCATCGCCAGAAGCGATTCGACTGCAATACCGGCTGGATGGCGTAGATCGGGAATGGCTGGACGCGGATTCAAGTGCTACCGCCGTTTATAGCGGTATTCCCCCCGGCACTCATCAATTCCATGTGCGAGCTTGCAATAGCGACGGAGTATGGGATCAGTCCGGCATTTTCTATAACGTCACACAGAAGCCTTACTTTTACGAAACAACTTGGTTTCGACTGAGCGCCCTCGCTGTGATCGGCTTGTTGGTGGCCGGCACATATCGATGGCGCGTCCATCAGTTAAAGGGTCAAGAAAAAAAACTGCGGGACGTTGTGGAGACAATTCCGGCGATGACTTTCACTGCCTTGTCTGACGGCTCCAGCACATTTGTAAATAAACGCTGGACCGAATACACCGGGCTTTCTGTCGAGCAGAGTTCAGGCGCATGTTGGCAGCGTGCGATCCATTCCGAGGATCTTGTGCGCCATTCCGAGAAGTGGCGTATCTCTGTTGCAACCGGACAGGTTTTCGAAGACGAGGCGAGGGTCCGTCGCGCCGCTGACGGGGAATATCGGTGGTTTCTGGTGCGTGGTGTACCACTTCGGGACCAGCATGGAAACATTGTTAAATGGTACGGAACGCTCACGGACATAGAGGATCGCAAGCGTGCAGAACAAGAGCACGAGAAATTGCGACAACTCGAGGCCGATCTGGTACATATCAATCGGGTCAGCACGATGGGAGAACTGGTCGCCTCCATCTCGCACGAGCTCGCACAGCCCATCACGGCCACAACCAATCATGCCAAGGCATCTTTGCGATGGCTTCAGCGCGATCCGCCCGATCTGACGCAAGTTCGGAAAGGGACGGAAAGAATCATCGAGGCGGGCACCTTTGCCTCGGAAATCATCAACCGTCTGCGATCCTTGTACAAGAAGTCTCCTCCACAACGTGAGTTGGTCGACGTGAACGGAATCATTCACGAAATGCTCAGGCTGCTGAAAGGTGAGGCAACGGGATACTCGATTGCCATCCGCATGGAGCTTGCCGCTCAACTGCCTAAAACCATGGTAGACCGTGTGCAACTGCAGCAGGTGTTCATGAACCTCATGCTTAATGGGATTGAGGCCATGAAGGACTCGGGCGGAGAGCTTACGGTGAGGTCGCAGCTCCAGGATTCTGAACTGCTGTTCTCGGTCAGTGACACAGGCGTGGGACTGCCAACCGACAAGGGCGATCAGATCTTTTCTGCTTTCTTCACCACCAAGACCCAAGGTAGCGGGATGGGTTTAGCCATCAGCCGTTCCATTGTAGAGTCGCATGGAGGCCGGTTGTGGGCTAACGGCGACGGCGGGCGTGGCGCGACGTTCCACTTTACCTTGCCGGCGGCTGCTGCCGAAACAAACCCTCCCATGGATGCAGCTTGATTCGGCATCCCGCACAGTGGGTTCGCGGGCCAAGTTGGCGTCATTTGATGCATAATCGCCAACTCACTCATTGACAAATGAGATCAAGGCACGTTGCCGAATAGTCGCCATCTCGTACAGCTGGGAGCCATGAACTACGTCACAAGCACTTCAACGGATAGCCGGTTTATGGGACACTTTCCGGTTTTACCGCTCGGCGAGATGAGCCAGGTCGTTGAGGTCACCGCGACCTCACCCTTGATCGATAACTCGACTGCCTCAAATGGACTTGTCATCGATTCGCAAAAGTTAGAGAACCTACCAAACGCGGGCCGGAACCCGTTCTTCTTCTTCTCCAAGCTGGACAAGAATGTCACGCAGGTTGCCGATCCACGCCTTGTACGATTTCAAGATCAGTCTGGTTCCTCTACCATGGTCCCTCGCTGGGGGGCCGATCAGCGGTAACAACTACGAGGATCGACAACATTTCTATCACCGACTTTAGCAATCGTGCGGTGATCATTCCCTCGATTGAAGCGGTGAACGAGCTCAAAATCCAGCAGAACTCCTACGACGTGGAGATGGGCCGAACCGGCGGTGGCGTCTTCAACACGTTTTACTGAATGATTTGAGGAGGCGTTTTCCTGGGTTCCTTGTGCCCACCAGCTACAGGGCCCTTCGAAGCAGCGTCAGGTCCCATCAAGCAACGATCGAAGAACGTGTCAGTGCGTCTCCATGCGTCGCGAAGGACAAAAGCGCGGCGAAAGAAGTGGATCTCTCCTGGATAAATGGCCATGTCGAATGGCTTTCCAAGTTTCTCTAGCGTGTCGATTACCCTTAGCGACTCCCAGAAGGGTACGTTCGCATCATTCGTTCCTTGAAGAATGAGTAGAGGACGAACCAGTTTGTCGAGATGCTTCACCGGAGCGGAGCGATCGTACAACCCCGGATCCGTAACGGGGGTCTCACCGAGGCGCCCAAGGATCATGCCTCCTGTCGTCCATGTTTCCCAATCGCCGACCCCAGCAACATCGATTGCACAGCGGAAGAGTGTGGGATCGGACACCATGGATTGCAAGGTCATAAAGCCGCCGTAGCTCAGTCCCCAGATGCCGATGCGATCCGGATCTACATAGTTCAGGGTCTTGAGATAGTCTGCTCCAGCATTGACGTCCTGGGTTTCGATTCCTCCGAGGTCCCTGGAGACGCCGGTCGCCCACTCGCGACTGTATCCCGAGCTACCGCGGTAGTCTGGAGTGAGAACGACGTAACCTTGCTGCGCCAGATACTGACTCATCGAGTAATACATGCGGTAAAAGCCGGGGTGCCACGCCAGATAGTTTTGATCGGCACCGGAGCCATGGATCCAAAGGATGGCTGGATGTTTTTGGGTGCGGTCCAGATGTTTGTCCACCATAAGGGTAGCCGGCACAAGCTTTCCGTCGGCGCGGCTGGGATAGTGGACAGCGGTTGGCGCAATAAGGTCCCGTGGCAGTAAGCCGGACGGAAGTGAGTCGGTGAGCCTAGTGGCGACTGCCCCGGGCCTGGCAGGGACTGAATATAACTCGAGAGGGTGTTCGACCGCGCTGCGCTCATAAACGAGCATCGAGCCATCGGGAGAAAACGCAGGTGCGCGATTGACACCGCGGTCTTTGACGATAGGCATCGTTTGCCCAGTCGCGAGGGAGGCGATCGATATAGAGCGCTCCATCTGGTTGCCTTCAGCGCTGTGGGCATACGCTACCTGCTTGCTGTCAGGAGACCATGCGGCATAACCATCGCCGAACGCCCCCTCGCTCAGTTGTTTCGCTTGCGACTCTGATGTGGCGTCTGTTGGAATGACGTACAGGTGGGGCCATCCGCTGCGGTCACTGATGAAGGCAAGCCATTTTCCGTCAGGGGAGGTCACATCCTCGGCCCCGTCGGCAGGAGATATCCACGCAGAATCGTGGTCCTTCCAGACGGTCCGCGTTTCACCCGAGAGATTGGTGATCTTGATCTCGAGAGTTTTGTGGTCTTCGGAAAACTCCTCGTGCACGATTGACGGGCCTGCTGCCCACTGCATTTCCGTAGAGCCGTAGTTGCGGGCAGAGACTGGAATCCACATTGGCTCGGCGGCATAGCTAAAGACTGAGATGACGCCGATGCGATCGTCCCAGCTCAAATTGCGATAGACCTTCACGAGATTTCCGTTATATGGCAGCGGTTCAGCGACTTGCTCGTGGCGTGCCGCATCGAATGCCACGTACTTCCCGTCAGGGGAAATGGACAGTCCAGAGATACGAAGTCCCTCCGGCATGTGGGTCAGCCGGCGCCTTGTCTTGCCTTTCAGCGACGCGACCCACACGTCTCCCGCCTGCACAAATGCTATTGTCTGCTTGTCGGCAAAGAGAGAGAAGATGCCGACACCCTGAAATCCTTCCATCGGCTTTGGCTTCGGGGAGGATGTCGAAACACTCCAAAGCTGGTTGTCTTTGCTGAGTATGATCTCGCCGACGCCCGACCATTCGAAGTGGCCAATGTCAGAGATCAAAGTGTCTGGGTTTAGGGGAAAGTCGGTGAGGGCAACCGGTTTTCCATCCGCAGCCGATATGAAAAGGTCCTGCTTGCCTGCCGCATCCCACAAAAACGCAATCGTTTTCCCATCAGGAGACCAAGCCGGCGCTGATGGATATTTAATGTCCGCGATGCGATCGATCGTGATGCTGCCTAGCGGATTTTTCTGTGCGGGAACCTCGAAGGCAGAAGCCCAGCTTATTACGAACAACAGAGCACCAAAATAGAATTTGATATTCAAGACTGATCTCTCCAATTCGCTGTGTTGCAAACAATTTTGGTCTTGGTCGGCGAGTGAATATCCATGTTCCGGCTGGTCGATGATAACTGCATCTTCGACCAGCCAGCCAGGGAAACTAACTCTTTGGCGCGTTTGGGAACAAGCCGCTAGAAACTGAAGCGCAGCGCGAAGCGAGCAATGAAAGGGTTGAGTTGATTGGTTGGTTGACGGAAGCTGCTGCCCCCCACGGGGACTTCGCTAATTACGGTGTTCGCGTTGGTGATGTTGAAGAGGTCGGCGATCGGTTCAAGGGTGAATCTCTCGCCTAACTTTGTTGGGCGAGATAATCGCAGATTGAAAAGGTCGACGTTAGGCAACCGGATCTTTCCGATTTGCTCTCCGATGACTGAGACCTGACCCTGGTTGAGATTTTCGAACACGGCAGTGGGTGGCCCGTTGTTTGGGTCGAGTGGATACCCGGTGTAGTGTTGGTAGTTCACAGCAATGTTGATTGATTTGGGCAAGGTATAGCTGCTGAGAATTTTGAGCATTTGAGTCGAGTCATAGCCCAGGATCGCGTCGGCACGGTTGATTTCGTTGTTCGGATTGTTGAAGTCGTCGGTGAGACCGCGACGGTAGATCCCACGTTGCTGTTGCAACGTATAGCCCGCTAAAATCTGCCACCCCTTACTCATCTGCTTTTCTACCGTAAATTCAACGCCGTTGTAGTGGTTCGTGTTGAGCTCGGGAATATTCGTAATTAAATAATTGGACAAGCCGACCTTGGAAGGGGCGAGATTGTAGAGTGTGACTGACTGACCGGTGACCGAGTTCACGAGCGCGTGCCCGTTGTTGTCTACCGTTGTCGCGGTGTAGTCCGAGGGTAGGTTGGCAAGGTTGCGTTCTGCGTACTCGTTCTTAATTGCTCGGAAATAGTAATTAACGCCGACCTTGACGGTGGAGAAGACCTCTTGTTCGTATCCAACGTTGACCTGGTTGGAATAGGGACGTTTCAGGTTTGGATCGACGGTGGTTACGACGCCTCCCGATGCGGCCACCAGATTTGCGGGATTGTTCCACTCTGCAGGTTGGGGAATTCCATCGTGGTTTGTATCGTTCCATGTGTAGACTTGCGTGCTCAATCCATTGGGATTAATTTGCTCGGCCAATTCGGCACCTTCGATTATGTCGAACTGTCCGAAGTATGCCCGCAACACGGACTTACCCGAGCCCGTTAAGTCATACGCCGCCCCGATTCTTGGCCGGAAGGTGTTCCATGTTGCAATATTTGGAGACTGCGGAAATGTTCGCTGCGGAAACAGTGCAGGGAACGTTGCGGTGGGACTGGTTTGGGCCGGATAGAACGTGTTGAAGTGGTCGTATCGGACACCGAGATTAAGAGTCAGTTTACGCGTCACCTTGACGGAGTCTTGAGCATAGGCCGCCGTTTCATGATAGACGCTTCTCACATCGACGGGCGTGTTGTATGCGATCACCTGTGTGGGGGTGCCGTTGTTGTAAAGCGCATTGATTCCATTATTGACGGTATAGTTGTAGCCGTTTCTGTTGACCGAAGTATCGAGCCCAAACTTAAAAGTATGGGCGGCGCCCCATAGATGTCCTTTGTAGAAGGAGACTCCTTCAGCGATCGCGAATACACTTGCTGGGTTTACGAAGGAGTAAGGTGGGGCACCACTCTCTGTGGACAGCGTTACATCCTGTCTATTCAAGGCTGTGATGAACGTTCCCGGCTGATTGCTCAACGGAAATACCTGATGCAGATATCCGAATCGGGTATCGAAGAGGATGTTGTGGAACGAACTGGTCCACTCTGTCTGCAGGATGTAGGCGGGTTCGATCTGCCGCCAGGCCGCGTCTGCGCTGACGAAGGCATAGGAACCGTCGCGCCGGAAGAACCTGTTTTGTTCGTTGAACCACCACACAAAGTCGAGATGATTGTTGGTAGAAATCTGATAGTCACTACGCAGAGTGACGTTGCTCTGGTGGTTTGGGTCAGTCGTCGGAGTACCATCCTGGTTTCTTACGGAAAGCACACTTTCCTTGAGGTCGTAGAGCCTCCACGATCCGAATAACCACCATTTGTTTTTGATGAGTGGGCCGCCGAGGTTTGTCGCGATATCTCGTGCCATGATGAACGGTGTGCCGGCGCTGACGGGAACCCCGTTATATATCGGATTGGAGATAGTGGCTTGTGTACCAGCCGACTGATAATAAAAAGCGGCGAGTCCATGCATCGTGTTCGCGCCTGATTTAGGGACCAAATTCATGTACACACCGCCAACTGCTACCTCGGCCTGTGCGTTGTCCGTTACCACCTGCAGCTCCGAGAGAGAATCGTTGTCCACATAAAACGACGTGTATCCCCCGGTCGATCCGGGCCAGTTGAGACGCAGGCCATTGAAACTGTAGACCTGGTCGCCCGGAAGACTGCCGTGGACCTGCATTACGGATTGTTGGAAGCTTTGACTTCCTGCAACGTCGAAGTCACTTGCGGCTACACCGGGTGCCTGAGCGACCGTGGAAAATACGTCGCTGCCGCTGGGAATACCTTGTAGTAGAGCATTGTCGAAGGTCGTTGCAGTCGTATTGTTGGCCGTATCGACTACGAGAGATTCAGCCGAAACTTCGACTGTTTGCTCGGCCGTACCGATCTGCAGTTCTAGACTTATTGTCGCGGTAAAGCCCGCTGTAATCGCAATGTTGGATCGAATGCCCGTCTTAAATCCGGTCGCCGTATAACTTAACTCATACGTGCCGGGTGGCAGCGAATCAAACAAATAACTTCCGGAAACATCTGTGGTTGTTTTTCGCGGTGTCATCAAAGCGGGGCTCTTGGCGGTGATGGTCACATTAGCAAGGGCCGCTCCACTAACATCTGTGGCGACCCCGCGTATCTGTCCGGTGATCGAGACCTGGCCGAAAACGAAGGAGGAACCAACCGCTAAGACGAACAGGAATAGAAGAATTTTTCGCGCCATGACCGCTCCTTGAATTGTGACTGTTGGTGGGTAAAACGCTGATGGTACATTCAGTGCTCTTCCGATGGACGGAGGGCACTCGATTGAAAATAAGCGAATGAACAATCGGAAAACGCAATCAATAGATAAAAGATGAACACTCGCTTCCGAGTATTGGCAGAAGGCACAGCACCTAAAAAGATGATGCGATGATGTCTTTCGTATTGCTTCGATGACTGCCGCAACGAGCGTTAGACAGTCGGGTGCTGCTGGTGCCACTTCGTATGACTCTGATACAGTCTTGCCGCTTTTAGAACGACTGCATCGTTCAGTGCTCTACCCATGATCTGCATTCCGTAGGGCAACTGCTTCGCATTGAATCCACAGGGAACACTGATTGCCGGCAGTCCGCAAAGACTGGAGACTCCGTCTGGGGCACGTCGATCCAGGTGGAATTTCGTTGCAATTTTCGAAGACGTCGGATCGTCGGGATCCTTCGTTTTCAACGGTTGAGCGACGGTAGGTTGTGCCGGGGAGATTAGAACGGAATAACGATCGAACATCGAGTCAGCGGTGCGCTGGAGTATGGTCCTTACGCGCTGGACATGAAGATAGTCTGTAGCTGAGAATTGCTCGCTGGCATAGCCGTTGACACGGCCTAGAGGGTCCGTCAGATCATTGCATTTTCCTGACTGAATCAGATGTTCGAAAGCACTTGCCGCTTCCATCAAGATGGTCAATTCGGCGGCCTCTTCAAAAGGGCCATCAGGAAACTCACAAGGTTCAACTGTTGCGCCTGCCTTCTCAAAAATGAGACACGCTTCGTCCACCGCCCTCTCCGCGCCTGCGTCACTCTTGCCAAACACATTCGTGAGCCGCCCAATCCGCAGCTTTCCGCCCTGAGTTGGATCGGTGTCCTGATAGTGAAAGGACGGCCCATCACTTGCAATCGAGTCATGATCGAGAGGATCGTGGCCTGCTATGACATTGAGAGCGAGGGCGCAATCGTCAGCAGTCCTAGCCATCGGTCCAAGTTTGTCCATGCTCCATGCGATGGCCATCGAACCATAGCGGCTAACACGGCCGAAGCTGGGTCGAAGTCCTGAAACGCCGCACCATGATGATGGGCAAAGGATTGAGCCGCGCGTATCTGATCCGAGGGCCCATGGCGCAAGTCCTGCAGCGACTACTGCGCCGGACCCGCTGGACGATCCACAGGTCCAACACTCTGGATTCCATGGATTGCGCGCGGGGCCCGTAAGCGAAGCGTTGCCGGATGTGTAACCCAGTCCGCCAGCCAATTCAATCATCGCCGCCTTACCGATCAGGACGGCGCCAGCTTCGTTGAGGCGTTCGATGATCGTAGCGTCGAAGTCAAAACTTTGTTTCGCGTAAGGGACAGCCCCCCAGGTTGTTGGATACCCCTTCACTGTCACAAGGTCCTTCACCGCGTATGGGACCCCATGGAGAGGGCCGCGGTATTTGCCCGCTGCAATCTCCGCCTCTGCCTGCCTGGCTTGATGAAGCGCCAAATCCGAAGTGAGCGTCACGAAGGCGTTCAGTCTCCCACCAATTGTGCGACCGCGTTCTAGATATCCTTCCGTCAACTCGACGGGGGAGATGCGGCGTTCTCGTATTGCTTCGCCGAGATCGCGTACAGACATGAAGTAGATGTCTGGCGTGAGCATGGGAGCCCCGAATTCCCTTCCTTAAAACAAATGTTGATTCGGCAAAAAGGTAGTCGAGCTAAGAAGATGAGGACCGACCGATATTTCTTGCAGACTCGATCGGCTGGTAAACCTGGAGCGTGCATGCCGATGGGTCACCATTCTGGACTTCAAAGGACCTGATGGACGCGAGCATGTGCTGGTTCGTCGTAAGGACATTGACCAAGATGTGTTTCTCGTGTGAGGAAAGCCGATCACCATAGTTGCGAAGCAAATCCGAAAACTTCGCATGCACTTCATTCCAGTCCGGAGCGGATAAACCCTTCGGCTTTGGTCCAAGATTTACCGCATCAGTAATTGATGCAGCGGCTGCGGCACCGCCGGGAACCACTCCGATTGCAGCTGCGACGACGATCTTTCTGGCGACCTCTCTTCGAGAGATAGGTCTGCCACTTCCGAAAAACACTTCATTCTTCATGTTCGTCACCTTCGGTCGTTGAAGGTTTTGTGTTTTTGGCCACCAGATTTTCGAGTTCTAGGTGAGCGTTTGGGGAGAGTGTTGTCAGTGTTTGTATACAATTATTAATACGACGTCAAGCACATAGTGACGAACGCCATTGAGATACCACCCAATTCCCAGGTTTCCTGAGTAGAACTACTGACTTGGTTGCCTCATCCTGTTGGACTCTAAATGCGATTGCCGCATACGACGCACTCGCCCGACTGTTGCGTCGCTTCCTCTAAAAGGTTTCCGCGCTCGACCCGATAACTCTCGCGCTCATCTTCATCACTCGAGAACATCGGGTGGACCGTAGCGGCGATAGATGATTGCCTGCATCGGCTAGCTTTCGAGACACCAAGTATACGGAACATAGCCGAACGCGAAAAAGATTGACTACTGTTAGAGATCTGAACTCGATGAGTGCTTTGGCGATTTTGCACTGTGCGCCGGGATAAACCGGCATGTTGTAGGGGGTGCAAGTCCCCTGCAGGAAAGGAAGTAGCGACTCCATCCTGACCTCTAGTTTTGCATGGGACATTGCGAGGTGTTCCGTGAAGCGTAGGCCGGAGGCATCGGTGGGCGGGGTGATTGAGCTTCGAAAAATCGCAGATCAGGATGCCGACTCCCTAGTGAGCAGGAGGAAGGCAAAACGGCAGTTGCGATATCCGCAAGTAACTGTCCGGTCCTGCGTAGTCGTTAGAGCCCGCGCACGCTGAGAAACAACATGCACGAGAACCGGGAGATCTCCAGTGCGCCTTCGCCTCTTGGCGAAGGCCGGTCCGCGAAGGCCTCAGGCCGAACGGCGGACATGCACGCGCTGGAGAAGTCGGACTGTGCCGTAGTACCTGTGAACCAGCCGAACAAAGCGGCGATAGCCGCGGCGGAGGCGGGGGAGGGAAGGGCGCAGATGAAGGAGAACATCGGTCAGCCACGCATGCTCCCGACACAGAGCGGGAACCGCATGTCCCAGGGGCTGAACGGTGTGCGAACAGCAGCAAGGGAAAGGAAACAGGAGCGGTTTACTTCCTTGCTCCACCACGTCACCATCGCGCTTTTACGTGACAGCTTCTACGCTCTCAAGCGTGGCGCTTCGCCAGGAGTCGATGGTGTCCGGTGGCAGGAGTATGAATCTGGACTGGAAGGTCGCCTCGTTGATCTTCACGGCCGGGTTCACCGCGGAACGTTCCGGGCGCAGCCTTCAAGGCGAGTCTATATACCGAAGGCCGATGGGCGGCAACGTCCGTTGGGCATCGCGGCACTCGAAGACAAAATCGTCCAGCAGGCCGTGGTGACGATCCTCAATCAGATTTATGAGGTCGACTTCAAGGGCTTCTCCTATGGGTTCCGTCCGGGCCGCAGTCCTCATCAAGCGCTCGATGCGCTCGCGGTAGGACTGGAGCGGAAGAAGGTGAACTGGGTGCTCGATGCGGACATCCGTGGCTTCTTCGATAACATGAGCCACGAATGGACGACTAAGTTCATCGAGCATAGGGTGGCCGATCGCCGCATACTTCGCTTGATCCGGAAATGGCTCAAGGCAGGAGTATCGGAGGATGGCCAGTGGTTGGAAACGAAGCAGGGTACACCGCAAGGAGCAGTGGTCTCACCGCTGCTCGCCAACGTGTATCTCCACTACGTGTTCGACCTATGGGCGGATGCCTGGCGCAGGAAAGTGGCAACGGGCGATGTCATCATCGTTCGCTATGCCGACGATCTTGTGATGGGCTTCCAGCATCGAGCCGAAGCCGTGCGGTTCCTTGAAGAGTTTAAGGAACGGCTGGGGAAGTTCGGCTTGGAACTTCACCCGGAAAAGACCCGGTTGATCGAGTTCGGGCGCTATGCGGCCCACAAACGGAAACAGTGGGGCAAAGGGAAACCGGAGACCTTCAGGTTCTTGGGCTTCACCCACTACTGCGGGCGACGCCACAAGACCGATACCTTCACCGTCTGGCGGATTACATCGAAACAGCGAATGGTTGCGAAGCTGAAGACCATCAAGGTTGAGCTTCTCCGCCGGAAGCATGATCGTATCAGTCAGGTCGGTGCATGGCTTCGGAAGGTGGTCACTGGCTACTACCAATACCATGCTGTTCCCGGGAATATCGATCAGATGCGCACCTTCAGACAGCGCGTCAATCGGCTCTGGCGAAACGTCTTGGTTCGTCGCAGCCAACGCGCAAAGAGGAGGTGGGAGTCACTGACCCCGGTCTTCAACAGGTGGATACCCATACCCCGAATCCTGCATCCCTACCCTCACGCCCGCTTCCACGCCACTCATCCTTCATAAGAGCCGTATGCGTAGACGCGCACGTACGGATCCGTCCGGGGGGCGCTCAGTGATGAGTGTCCCTACCGGGACCGTTGAGGACTGGTTAGGGAACAGAGAATCGTTTGAATCACGCGCCGTTTCCCAGGAAAAATTCGAACGGTCTGGATTGAATCAACCGTCCCTCTACGCATCCCCAGGCTGCCCGAGCATTCCCCCGAGCGGATCCCTTCCATCCCACTGTCCGCAGGTGTCCACGATACGAAATCGTGTAAACGACGACCGGTCGAACGCGTTCACCGATTTGTGCCAATCCATTTTTTCGCGATGAGTGCCTGTGCGATAAGTGGCGTGGAGCATGGAGGCATCATCTCTCCAGACGCTCAACGTGAATCCATCGTCGCCAAAGGTGTGCGGCGTGATCGGTCTGCTCGCCAGACAGCCATCGACCTGCTGCAGCCAGTTATTCACTTCATCTACACCCCGGCGGAATGCAATCAGACGCTCAACTCTGGGCCGGGGGCGGTAACCCGCTGTGGTGATGACCATCACGGCACCACCCGGATCGGTGGATGAAACTGCAAACAGCTCGCCGGGGCACTCGCGATCAAGATAGTTGCACTGCCCCTGATGTCGGACCGGTAGAAGGAGCTGATGCCAGGACTCCACTGTGTTGGCAACGAATGGCATGTAAAGCTCGCTCGCATGGAGAGCCGCTCTGGCTGGGGCGAGGTCCGAGAAGAGTCCTACCGCGCACCAAATGTTGCCCGGAAGCCGATAGCCATCGGGTCCGACCGGACCGGACGGGCCGATCTTCCAGCTCATCGCACCTTGAGGTTGGGCGGAAAGGTCCAACTGATCCGGAGTCGTCACGTCCTGGAACCGGAGCCAATGAGCGGTCGCATATCGAGCCTTTTCGGACAAGGATCGCCTCCTCTTAAATTATTGGTAGTTCACGCATTATCACACAGCGTATGGGGTGAGCTTCGCACGGACGCAACCCTCCGTCAGGATGGACAAGCGGCGAGATCAGTCCCGCGGACGGGGCTTCTGGTCAGGTTTTTTTCTCAACTGGACAACATCGCAATGCGCTCATCAAGCAGCGATTGGTTCGTGTTCCACGTGGATTGTCGGCAAACAGGAAGTTAGCCAGCTAGCCGATCAAGGAGGAGAGTAACTTCCGTGTAGCCCGTTAACCGTCCGGAACTCCGGAATTCGCCATCAAGTGGTCGAAGAGCGCATTGGCGATTATGCGCAAACGGAGGTTGCGACGTATTACTTCTGGATCGCCGACTACACTCGATACAATCCGCTAGGATGCTGCAGACATGCGGTTGTCGTCTGAGTCTGTCGGCCCTCATCGCAACACAGGCTAAAGTTCGAGATCGGAGACCCATATCATCTCAGACCATCCCACTATTCCAGAGCGATTTCCCCGCTCTTCGCGATACAACGCGGAATGGCTCCTTGCCAGCATCAGCGGCGCCGCGAATCCACTCTGGATGGCCGAGTGGCTCACGTCGTCTAGTCATCCGCGCGTACGAAACTAGCGGCGAGGGAGAGCTATTGTCTGACGCTGTTATTTTTGTTCCAGAGTGAGGGCGTAAATATCGTCCGTTCCTATGCCGCGCTCGTTGGTGCGCTGGGCTTTGAGCATTTTCTGGGTTGACGCTGCTCTAAGGTACGAATTCAGGTACAGCGCGCATCCACCGTCGTTTCGATATCTTGGCCCCGCTTGCGGCGGACTCTATTTCTGCCGATTATCCTTATTTACGCCAGATTACGGAATGCGCAGCGGATTTGGTAATCGATCAGTCGCTTGAAAGACGCTTACTGCGACGATGAGCCACCGTTTGCATTCGACGTAGATCGCGATGTTCTGCGCGGCCTGATAAGGCCAGGAGCTGTCCGAGGCGCAGTAGAGGCGGCGCAGATTAGAGACTGCGAAGGGCTGTCATAAAGTTTTCGATCTTGCGGGTCGACGAGGCTTTGCCGGATTTTAAGGTTGCGCTCAATGCATAATCCGGAGAAGAACGACAGCACCATCTCCGCAATTGCTGAAGGAGCCATCCTTGCCTTTTCCGCCTCGATGTTCATGGCGAGAAGGCGCTGCAACAGCTCTCGATTCTCCGTCACAACCCCATAAGCTTCATCCGGAAGGATAGCGAACTCCCGCATAGAGTTGACGGAAAAGCAGCCCTGCTGTTCCCCTTTGTTGAGAGGACCATTCTTAAGAAAGGTCTCGACGTTCTCCCAGCCAAGAGGCTCCTTGGTGAGAAATCCTCTTTTCTCCTGGCTCTCAAGATAGTGACGCAGGCAGGCTACAAATAGATCTTCCTTGTCTCGGAACTCGGTATACAGCCCTGACTTGTTCACGCCGGTGGCTCTTTCCAGTTCCTGGAGGGTCGTGTCCGCGAACCCGTGCTTCCAGAAGACGGGCATCGCCTTGTCCAGCACTTCCTCTCGGCTAAAGTTTTTCGGGCGCCCCATGACTACATTATCCGATAAAGAACTAAATAGTTCAATATTTCTGCATCCTCACCGCACCCTCATCATCGTATAGAACTGAATGGTTCAGAACCGTCCGACACGATCGGGCAAGATCGCTAGCGAATTGGCTTCGTGAATTGTTCCGAGAAATAAAAGGAGATTTTATGTCTAAGTTAGCGAAGAAGGTGGCACTCGTTACCGGCGGTTCCCGGGGTATCGGTGCAGCGATTGCGAAGCGTCTGGCCGCCGATGGAGCAAGTGTAGCCATCACGTATGCGAAGGACGCGAGCGCAGCCTCGGCGGTAGTCAAGGCGATTGAACTCGCTGGCGGAAAGGCCATCGCCATCCAGGCGGACGCTGCCAAAGTTGAAGCAGTTAAGGGTGCGGTCGAAAAGGCCGTCTCCACCTTCGGCCGGCTTGATGTGCTGGTGAACAATGCAGGCACGGCAATTCCGAAGCCGTTCGAGGAGTCGACGCAGGAGGAGATGGATCGCGTGCTCGACATCAACGTCCGTGGCGTATTCGCCACCACGCAGGCGGCGCTGAAGCATATGAAGGATGGTGGTCGCATCATCATGGTCGGTTCGGCGGTCGGCGAGCGGGCCGTAGCGCCCGGGCTTGTGCCCTACGCGGCCACGAAGGGAGCCGTCAAGATGTTTACCCAGGCACTATCCAGAGAGGTCGGGAGCCGGGGCATTACGGTCAACAACGTCCAGCCGGGTCCGATCGACACGGATTTGAATCCCGCCTCGGGTGATTGGGCAGTACCACAGAAGACTGCAACAGCGCTCGACCGCTATGGGCACGTAGATGAGATCGCTGCGATGGTGGCGTTTGTCGCCGGTCCGGAGTCCTCGTACATCACTGGGGCGAACCTTACCGTAGATGGCGGAATGAACGCCTGAACGAATGCGCACTCAGTCAATGGGTATTAACTGTGCTGACTTGATTGAGAGCCGACGGCATAAAGGAGTCGGCTCTCCTTCGACTCAAGGTGCCGTACTCGTCTTATCCGTTAGCTGACTGGCAAGAGAGAGGACAATGACTACACTCCAAAACAAAACTGCGCTCGTGACGGGCGCATCGAGAGGTATTGGTCGAGCAACCGCACTGGCGCTTGCCCGGGCAGGGGCACACGTCGTGGTCCACTATGGCCGCTCTGCGCAGGAAGCTGAATCTCTCGTGGCTGAAATCAAAACGATGGGCGGCCGCGTAGACGCAATTTCGACGGACCTAGGAACTCCGGATGGCGCGCCGCTTCTCGCTAGACAGGTGCGCTCCATTGTCGGCGATCGACTGGATGTGCTTGTGCTCAACGCCGGAATCAGCAAGGCGGCAACTATCGCTGACTACACAGTAGAGGATTTTGACAGCCTCTTTGCCACAAATGTCCGAAGTCCGTTCCTCCTGGTGCAGCAACTCCTACCCGTTCTAGGTGAGGGTTCGAGCATCGTCGCTATCTCTTCCCTTGGAGCCCGTGCGGTGCCGGGCAAGCCTGGTCTGGAAAATCCTTCCCTTCTTGCTTACAGCTCGACCAAAGGAGCACTTGAGACGCAGGTCAAGAACTGGGCGGCCATTCTGGGGCCGCACCGCATACGCGTTAACGCTGTTGCGCCAGGCGTAATCGACACAGATATGTCGAATTTCACGAAGACTGAAGTAGGCCGTGAGGCCGCGCTGGGAATGCAGGCATTGAAGCGTATCGGCAAGCCCGAGGATGTTGCCGACGTAGTCGCGTTCCTGGCTTCGGACAAGGCACGCTGGATCACAGGCGCGAGCATTCCAGTCGATGGCGGCTCGAAGTTGTAACTGGCAATAGGAAGAGCACAAATGAATACCCAATTGAGCAACGCGAAGGAGATCAGAATTCCCGGACCGGACCATCCCATCACGATTTCTCCAGCTGAGGGCAAGGTGCGTGTGACGGTGGCCGGGAAGATCGTTGCTGAATCGTCGCGAGCGCTTCGGCTGGAGGAGAAGGGGCATTCCCCTGTTTACTACTTCCCGCGCAACAGTGCAGATATGTCGTTGCTCGTCCGGACTGAGCATTCCACTTATTGTCCGTACAAGGGCGACTGCGCGTACTACAGCATTCCTATCGGCGGAGTAAATGCGGAAAGTGCCGTTTGGACATACGAAAAACCTTATGAGGCAGTAGCCGACATTAAGGAGTACCTGGCGTTTTATCCCACGCGGGTCGGTGCAATCGAAGTGACTTCTTAAGCGCGTTCAGTCGATCCATGCAGGAGTTCATGTCATGTCAAATCAACGGCTTTTCGTACCATATCGGATGGGAGACCTCGACCTTCCTAACCGCATCGTCATGGCACCTCTCACTCGGATGCGCGCGCAATCGCATGATCATGTGCCCACGACCTTGCAGGCGGAGTATTACGCGCAGCGTGCTTCGGCCGGATTGATCATCGCCGAGGCCACTGCGATCAGCCCGGAAGGATTTGGCTGGGCCGATACGCCAGGGCTGTGGACAAAGGGGCAGGTCCGCGGATGGCGACGTGTTACGGATGCCGTCCATACGGCAGGAGGCCGCATCATTGCACAGCTCTGGCACACCGGCGCAATCTCGCATCCTGAACTACAGGACGGCGCGCAGCCTGTGTCCGCATCGAACGTCGATCCAGTCCAGATCTCAGTCACGCCGACGGGAAGGAGGCCTACGGTAACACCGCGGCCTCTAACGAAGCCGCAGATTCAAGCCACGGTTGCAGACTTCGCGCGGGCTGCGCGAAACGCGATGGAAGCCGGTTTCGATGGTGTCCAGATCCTCGCCAACTATCTCTATCTGATCTCTCAGTTTCTGAACGCGACCACCAACCTGCGTAAAGACGAATACGGAGGGAGCCTGGAAAATCGCTCGCGTTTTCTCTTCGAGGTCGTCGAGTCTGTCCTGGGTGAGGTCGAAGCACGAAGGGTTGGAGTCAAGATCAGCCCGATGCACGAAGGCGCCGCATTTCAAGCCAACAAGGAAACTTTACCTGTCACCGAATGCGCAATTCGGAGGCTGAGCACCTATGATCTTTCGCACTTGCTGCTCATGGGCAATACCACTGACTTTTCTGGTACTCCGCTCGAGAAATTGGCCGACGACGGCATGTTCCGGCACTTCCGTCCTCTCTTCAAAGGCACACTGATCGCGAATGTGAAGATGGATCGTGATCGTGGTAATCGCCTTATTGCGGAAGGTCTGGCGGATCTGGTGGCGTTTGGCCGTCCCTATATTGCAAATCCCGATCTGGTCCAGAGGTTTGCAGAGAACACCCCTCTCGCTGAGGTTGATTGGGACACAGTCTACGGCTCGGGGCCGCATGGCTATTCCGATTACCCAACCTACCAACGATCAGAACTCACACGGAGCTGAACATGCCAAAGACAACACCCGGACAGAACAAGACTATCGTCCTCGAAGCCTTCGACACTCTCTTCAATAAACGCGACTACGCAGCAGCAGAACGTTTCTGGTCGAGGAAGTACATTCAGCACAGCGCACACATCGCGCCGGGACGCGAAGGTCTGTTTGCTCTGGTGCGTTCGACGCCCGATACGTTGCGCTATGAAAACCAACTCATTGTCGCAGAAGGCGACTATGTCATTGCGCACGGCCGTTTCTCCGGAATCGGAAGGCCCGCAGCCTGGATCGCGGCAGACATTGTCCGGTTCGAAGACGGTCTTCTGGCCGAGCATTGGGATCTGTTGCAAGACGAGGCAACCCAGGAAGAGTCCGTCAGCGGACTTCCCATGTTTGGTGACCGCTTCCCCTCGTAACCATTCATGTTGACTATGACTAATCAGCACGATGTGGAAAGGAAACATCGATGACTCCGACTCCTAAAGAGTCTGCTTCGGGCCGCGAGATCCTGCTCGTTGGTCCTTACGGTGTGCTTGGCACGGGAGTGATCGACGCTGTTGCGGCTAACCCCGCATGGCGCGTCACAACAGCAGCGCGTCGACCTGCGCCGACATATCGCACCCAAACTCAGCCCCGCCACATAAGTGTCGACCTCATGGATCGGGAGGGCACGATCAAGGCTTTCTCGAATCTGGATGCTGTGACCGACCTTGTTTATGCCGCCTACGTTGAGAAGCCGACTATGGCCGAAACCGTAGAGCCCAATGCCAGGATGCTGACAAATACACTCGAAGCCCTCGCGGCGCGGAGTGTCCCTCTCAGGCGCATCGTCTTGGCCGGCCGAGCTAAATCCTATGGATTTAGTTTAGGCGCGTTCAACGCTCCAGCGAAGGAAACGGAGCCCCGTCTCATCGCGCCGATCCATTATCACCAACAGGAGGACATTGTGGCCGATTGGTCGAGCAAGTACGGAGCGAGCTGGACGGTCTTGCGTCCGCACCTCGTGATGGGTCCTAGCTTGAACTCCCCAATGAATCTTGTGACAAGCCTCGCTGCGTATGCTGCGATGAGCCGCGAACTCGGGCTGCCGCTGCGGTTTCCAGGCCGACGCGAAGGGTGGAACACACTTCAGGAAACCACTGATGCAGAGCTGTTTGGGCGTGCCACCCTGTGGGCGCTCGGCGAGGATAAGGCGCGCAACGAGATCTTCAATGTGTCGAACGGGGATGTCTATCGCTGGCGACAGCTTTGGAGTGAATTGGCTGCTTTCTATGACCTTCCTGTCGCAGAACCGCTCGCAATGTCCACTGTTTCGGAGATGAGTGAGAAGGGTCCGCTGTGGGATTCGATAGTGGCTCGTTATGGACTGCATGCAGCGCCATACGAACAGATTGCGACCTGGCCCTTTGTGGACTAGATGCTTAACTTCGGCGAAGAAACAATCCTAAGCACAATCAAGATCCGTAAGGCGGGCTTCGCAGACTGCATCGACACGCATGAGAGTTTTAGACGGCAACTCACGAAGCTTCGGGAACTTCGGATCATCCCGTAGGTGCACACTTCCGCGATTGCCTTCAGTCCATCTACCAAGCGAGCAACAAAGAGAGAGTGAGAGTGAGGAGAACTACATCCCATGTCCGAAGGTAAAAAGCTTCAAGGAAAAGTAGCAGTCATTACCGGTGGTTCGACTGGGATAGGTTTGGCTGCAGCAAAGCTCTTCGTAGAAGAAGGCGCATACGTCTTCATCACGGGCCGACGTCAGAAAGAGCTCGAGGCAGCCGTAAAGGCGATTGGCAGCAACGTCAGTGGCGTTCAGGGGGACGTTGCCAAATTAGCCGACCTCGATCGTCTTTATGAGGCCGTTAAGAAGAAGGGGAGAATTGATGTGGTTTTCGCCAATGCTGGCGTCGCTGAATTTGCTCCTCTTGGCAAAATCACCGAAGAGCATTTTGACAAGCTCTTCGACATCAACGTCAAGGGAACGTTATTCACGGTGCAGAAGGCTTTACCGCTGATGAACGATGGTGGCTCGATTATCCTCAACGGTTCCGTAGCGAGCGTAAAAGGCACCGCTGCCTTCGGCGTCTATGGCGCAACGAAGGCAGCCCTCCGTTCCTTCGTCCGAACCTGGACCTCGGATCTCAAGGACCGTCATATTCGTTCCAACGTCATTAGCCCAGGGCCGACCGATACGCCGGTTATCGATGGGCAACCTGCAGAAGCCATTGCACGAATCGTGTCCACCATCCCGATGGGACGGATGGGAGAACCCGATGAAATTGCGAAAGCCGCGCTTTTTCTGGCGTCCGATGATTCCAGTTTCGTCACGGGTATCGAGCTGTTCGTTGATGGCGGTAGAGGGCAAGTCTGATTGAGAGACGCTGCGCCGAAGATCTTGCCTTATCGCTTTCAAGAGGGATGCTTTAGAAGATCTGCGACCGTCTTCAAGATTTCATGCGAAAGCGCCTCATCCGATACGGCGCGGGCCAGCGACATCGCTCCGACGAGAGCGCTGAAAGTCAGGATCGCTCTCGATCTTGCCTTGCGCTTGTCCTTGCCTCGCAGCAAACCGGCAAGCAACTCAAGATCCGCCTTGACTTGATCAGAAGTAAGCGCACGAGTCCGCTTGTCGCTGCGAGCGATTTCCGGGGCCAATGCGCTGAAGGCACAGCCCGCACCTGGATTCTTGCGGTGCACATCGCTCAAATAATCGTCGATAAGCTTCTCGAAGGATAGCGGTTTCCCGCTGGATTCAGCAGCTTCCTTTTGGCGCTGCCAGGTGCCGAATGCATCGCTGAGTGCTTCGGCCACTAGTTCGTCACGCGAGTCGAAGTGCTTGTAGAATCCGCCCACCGTCAGGCCGGCTTCCTTCATCAACTCCGCAATTCCAAATCCCGCAAGGCCTTTTTCGCGAAATCTCTTTGAGGCAATGGCAACGATGCGCTTATGAGTTTTCTCCTTTTGCGCCTGGGAATAACCCATCTGAACCTCCCCGAAAATAATCTGCGACCAAAACAGGATTACGAAGCTAATCCTGTAGTGAAGATTATAACAGTAATCCACAGTGCTCGACGAAGGCCAAGGGCTCAAGCAATTCGGGATCTGCTGATGGTCTCGATCGACATTAATAATCTCCTGAGTTGCGGGCCTAGCGGCGCAGGTCAGGAGTGACATGGAAAAGGGAGAAGCGATATGCGTGCAATGAGAGCGGAACAGTTTAGCGGTTATGAAGCGTTGAAGCTCGTCGAGCTTCCGAAACCAACGGTTACAGACGGGAAAGTTCTGGTGCGAATCACTGCTGCAGGCGTCACGCGCTCGATCATACGATTCTCTTCGGCAATTTTCACATCCCGGAGGTGCCGCTCATCCTTGGCAACGAAGGAGCGGGCGTGGTGGAGGAGGGAGGCGGAGCGGATTTTCACGCGGGCTCACGGGTGATGTTCTGGGGCACCTATGGCGCTTTTGAAGATGGAACCTATTGCGAGTGGATTGCTGTGCGGAAGGAAGACCTCTGCTTGATTCCTGACAATGTAGATGACGTGTGTGCCGCGGGCATTCCGGTCGCATACCTCACAGCGCAAGTGGCTCTTACCCTGGCAGGTTTTCGTCCCGACAAAACCGTTCTGGCACCGGCGATCGGGGGATCGGTCGGCAACGCGGTGACGCAACTGGCGCGCGCTCTGGGAGCAAAACACGCTATATCGAGCACTACCAACCATGCGAAAGCCGAGCAGGCGAAGGCGCTCGGATTCAATGAGGTCATCGATACCTCTTTCGAGAAGTTGGGTGATGGCGTGCGCCGTGTCACGGACGGCTACGGTGCAGACATTGTTGTCGATGGGATCGGTGGTGAAGTCTTGAGCGAAGCGCTCAAAGCGCTCGCGTTGGGAGGAAGCCTCACAACACTGGGGTATTCCGCAAGCCGTAAGACGACCATTGACGTGACAGATCTCATCGTGCCACAAGCCAGGATCCAGAGTCTCAATATGTTCCGTCAGCCGCAGGCGACGGTTGCTGACGCATGGAAGGCCATTGTCTCTCTACTTCAATCCGGTGCGATCAAACCGATCGTGGCGAAGACGTTCCCTCTGGTCGAAGCGGCTGAGGCTTTGCGTTATCTCGTTGAAGGCCGCCCCTTCGGGAGGGTAGTTCTTACAGTCTGACCCCAATTGATGGAGTGAAAACATAAGATTCAGATTTTCCCTCGCTCTCGCAAGAGTCTTCACTGCATTGTTCCTTGGAAGCGACGGTTAGCTGTGCGAACGACAGAACGAGGAGACGGCACCTGTCTGCCACATTGCCCACAAAAGGGTCGGCCCAATGCTGTGTGCCCACTGCAATGCCTTCTTCGCACATCATCGGCCCGATTGCGACGCTGGTCAGATTGGAACTGGAGATGCAATAACCAAGATATCGGGAGCCCCGGCCCGGTTTCGGAATCAGCCTGGAATTGTTTTGCGCGAGTGCGAGGCCTGGACCGTCGTAGATAGGAATTCAAGAAATGCTCGCGTCTTCGGTGCGAGGTATTGGCGCGAGGGATAGTAGGCATACAGGGGGAAACGTTCTTCCTCCCAATCTGGAAAGAGGGTTACCAATCGTCCACTCGAGAGATGGGCGTCGACGCCGAGTTCGAGAACTTGAGCGATCCCATATCCTGCCAAGCAGACAGCGTGCATTGTTGCGACGTCACTCAGCATGAGTTGGCTTTGCGTCTCAACATTTATCTCCTTTCGACCTTTACGGAATGCCCACTCGAAGGGACGGCCCGTCTCCGGGTCTCGAAAATCGATCATCAGGTGTCGTTCCGCGACCAGCTGCTGTGGATCGGTAGGGTGGCCGTGCTTCTTCAGGTAGCCAGGCGAGGCTACGGTAAGAACTCTCGTGTCCAGCAATCTTCGGGCGACAAGAGTGGATGGGCACGGCTCGCCGAAGCGAATTCCCAGATCATATCCATCCGAGATCAGGTCTCCGAGGCCCTCCCGCGTGATCAGGTCCACCTTAAGCTCCGGATATGCTTTGAGAAATCCACTGAGTTGCGGTCCGAGAATGAGCTGCGAGAAGTAAGGGTCCATGTTGACACGGAGTCTCCCCCGGACGGTCACTTTACCTTCGGCCAGAGCGGAGGTGGCGTCTTCGAGCGCCGACACAATGGGGCCAATGGTCTCGTAAAACCGCCTGCCTTCGTCCGTGAGGGAGACGGAGCGTGTCGTCCGCTCCAGAAGTCGGATGCCAACCTGCGCCTCGAGCCGAGCTACTGCACGGCTGATGCCCGGTTGGGAGACGTTCAAGGATCTCGCCGCGGCCGCGAAGCCGCCCGATCTCACTACGGCTGCAAGGGCGCTCACGCCATTCAGAAGGCGGTCATCGAAGCTCATGCACTTATGCTAATCGGTTATAAGTGAAATGCGGCGAAGATTAGTTCCGAATCAATCCCAGTGAGTCTGATAGTTGGAAGCACTGAGAGGGATAGGTAAGGAGCATGGCGATTCGTAGAACATGGGCGGTGCTACTCGCCGCAGCAATATTCAGCATGAAGGGTCATGCGCAGGTGCCGCCACATCAGGAACTTACATTCAACGGCGACGGCGCGTTGCGCAACAACCAGATTCATTGGCCCAAGGGGTTCGAGCCCGAGCAGGCGGAGCTCTTTGCACACAATGAGATCGATACCCGAGCCGGATGCGAGATCGGTTTCTCCAATCTGGTTGATGCAGAGGCTTGGCCCTCCTGGTACTCGAACTCGAAGGACGTCAAGGTTCTGAACACTCCGGATCATCGGCTGCGGAAGAACGCACGAATCTCGTGGGAGCCCTTTGGATTTCACATCGATAGCCGCGTGTGGGAGTTTGAGCCTGGTAGCCGCCTCGGATGGTTCGGAGATGGTAAGGATGTCCATGCTTATCACACGTTCCTTCTTACCAAGACCCCTGAGGGGTGCCACATCGTCACAGAAGAGGTTGTGAAGGGGCCTGGTGCCATTCAGTTCCGTGAGCAGCAACCGAACGCCATGCACGAGGGCATCAGCTTTTGGCTGACGACTTTGAAGGACCGGTCGGAGAAGCACTGACGCTAGCAACAAATAATTTCCAGATAGGAAGGAGCAAGACTATATGGCACGTATATTCATCACCGGATCTGCTGATGGCCTCGGCAGGATGGCAGCAGAGCTGCTGATTGAGCAGGGTCACAGGATCGTCCTGCACGCCCGAAGCCAGCCCCGCGCGGAGGAGACAAAGAGGAACGTTCCGCAAGCGGAGGCAATCGTAGTCGGCGACCTCAGCACAATTGCTCAAACTCGAAATGTTGCAGAACAGGTCAATGCGCTCGGCGCATTCGACGCCGCCATTCACAATGCTGCTGTCGGCTACAAGGAGCCGAAGCGAATCGAGACGGAAGATGGTCTCTCGCATGTCTTCGCGGTCAACACCCTTGCTCCCTACATCCTGACAGCCCTGATCGCGAAGCCGAAGCGACTCGTCTATCTCAGCTCCATGCTTCACCAGAACGGCGATCCTACCCTTGAGGACCTGACATGGAAGGCTCGCGCATGGGACGGAGAACAAGCCTACTCCGACACAAAGCTACATGACGTGCTCCTCGCCTTTGGTATCGCACGACGTTGGCCTGGAGTCCGCTCGAATGCACTGGAGCCAGGCTGGGTCCCGACAAAGATGGGTGGCGCCGAGGCAACGGATGATCTGGACGAGGCACATCGCACCCAGGTTTGGCTTGCTGCAAGCGATCAACCTGAGGCACTTGTAACTGGAGAGTACTTCTATCACCTAAGGAAGAAGGGCACCCTTCCAGCTGCCCACGACGTTGCCAAGCAAGATCGGCTCCTCGCGATCTGCGAGCGCCTCAGCGGTATCGCTCTTCCCGAGTAGCAAGCTTGATACGAATCTTTTGGTGACAGACGCCGCTTCGTTGGCCGACGTCACCCACAACGACGATAGAAACTAGGAGCCATCAATATGTACGCAGTCATGGGAATCACAGGGAATGTAGGCGGTGCCGTTGCGCGCACGCTTCTTGCAAAGGGCGAGAAGGTTCGTGGAATCGTAAGGAATCTCGAGAAAGCGGCAGAGTGGCAGAAGCAAGGCGCGGACCTCTTCAAAGCCGACTACGACGACGTGGATGCGCTTACGGCAGGGTTCACCGGTGTCGCTGGCGTATTCGTAATGGTTCCTCCAAACTTCGCACCGGAACCGGGCTTCCCCGAGACCAAGGCTGCTTTGAAGGTCCTGCATGAGGCACTATCAAAAGCTCTGCCGTCGAAGGCGGTTTATCTTTCATCCATAGGGGCGGAACAGGCCAGTGGATTGGGTTTGATTACAAGCTCACATCTCCTCGAAGAGACGTTGGGCGACCTTCCGTTCTCTCATGCATTTCTGCGCGCCGGCTGGTTCTTTGAGAACTCGGCCGGTGATCTAGCGAGCGCGCGGGATGAAGGCAAGATCAGGTTTCAGCTCCATCCGCTTGATCGGAAGTTTCCTTTGGTTGCAACCGCGGACATTGGCAAGGTGGGTGCAGAGACGCTCACTCAGGGCTGGACCGGAATCCGCCATATCGAAGTTGCGGGCCCGGAGAGTTACAGTCCCCTCGACATAGCACATGCTTTCGCGGATGCTGTTGGGCGCCCCGTCGAGGCGATCGCCGTTCCCAAGGCGGAATGGGAGACGCTGTGGGTCTCACAGGGGATGCCGGAGGGGCGGACGGCGCCTCGGGCGGAGATGGTCGATGGATTCAATTCCAGTTGGATTCACTTTGGCGTACCCGGAACCGAGCATGTGGATGGAGCGACGCCGCTTCGTGAGGTGATAACTCAGCTCGTGACTCGCGGCTAACTCCACTGTCCTCAATTCGACTCTTAGGACCGAATTCCTCTTTCTTGCAATTTGACTGCCTCCCAGTTGAGCAGAATTGCCGGGCGGTGTCGGCGAGTTCTTTCGCAACAGGGCTTTGCCAATCGAAAGATTTTTATTCGCGCCAATCCAGTTCGGCGAACTGCTTGGGACCCATGATTAGTGGTCCATATCACGGTCATAAGAATAAATAACAATCGCGAATTACCTGTGAAGAGTCCAACGTAGCGTGAGGCACAAAAACACATCCGCTGGATTTGAGCCGCACGAAGACGCCTTTCGCCGGCTGTCTTCACCACCGCTGATTAGCTTCGAGGCACCTTGCCGCGAGCAACAAGAAAGGGATCACAAGGGGGAACAGTGAGAACACACCTTAGGAAACCAAAGATTTCAGACCGCGGCAATATCCTCATCTTTGATAAGGGCGTTGGTCGGGATCTGCGAAACGAACCGCAGCGGCGTGCACCACGCCAACTGATAGAGGCAGAGAGGATGTCGGAAATTGGCATAATGGCATGCTCGATATCCCACGATATGCGCCACTCGCTCACGGCGATCTATGCGAACGCCGAGTTCCTCGAGCGCCACGATATATGTGCGAGCACGCGGGCTGAGCTGCTGCTCGAAATTCAAGAAGCAGTGCTCGCGATGACGGAGCGCATTGATTCACTACTGCAATTCGGTAGTAGCGGACGGAACAATCCGCTGGTCCATGAGTGCGTTTCCTTGGTTGTTGAGAAAGCCATTGCGGCAGTGAAGTTTCATCCAGACGGGCGGAACGTGTCCATCACAGTCGGCGAATTCCCGCCGGCGGAAGCAGACATCGATGCGAGGAATCTTGAAAGTGCCATATATAACTTGCTGCTCAATGCCTGCCAAGCTGCGACACGCTCAACTCACGTGCCTGAGGTGAAGGTCCACCTTACGGAAGTCGATGAACGGATCTACGTCACAATCTCGGACAATGGTCCCGGGATACCTGCCTCTGTCCGGAGGACGTTGTTCGATCCGTTCGTGACCGCAGGAAAACCCAACGGAACAGGCCTGGGGCTCACCCTGGCTCGTCGAATAGCTGAAGAGCACGGTGGCAGCGTCTGCCTCGAGAAATCGAATCGAGAGAGGACAGTATTCACGCTGAGTCTGACGAAGAACAGATCTTTACCTTTAGAAGCCCTGAAGAGTGGTAGGGCCGGGTTCGAGATCTGCAGCAATGGATCTGCGAACCAACTCTTAAAGAATCAACAACCGAGAGGGTCGCTCATGAAATGTCGGAAGGCAGAAATATCCACCAATCAGGACGTTCTATGCCCTTGTTTACCGTAACGATGAAGTCCAACGGGTCAACCAACAAGAAAGACCGCCTTTCCAGAGCTATCCATGCTGCAAGCATTGCTGCTGGATATCCAGAGGACGACCTTTTCCAAATTTTCCTTTCGTTGGGACCAAGCGACTTCAGGGTTGATCTGTACTATCCCGCACTGCCCAAGCCGCGCACCGACCAAATGTTGATGATTGAAGTGCTGGTATCTTCAGGGACTGAAACCAATCGGAAAAAAGGTCTTGTTGCCGCCCTGGTCGAGAAGCTTGGCGAAGCAGGCATCGACCCAAACGACATAATGGTGTTCTTTTTGGAGACCGATCGTGCGAGCGGATCATTCGGTGGCGGCCGGTTCGCACCACCTGTTGCCTTCGCCTGATCACCGCCCATGGCATCCTTGCGGCATAGCTTCGAAGAAGCCGGAGATGTACAGGAGAGACGTCTGTCACTCGGCACCGAATGAAGAGCAAGTGAAAGGAGTACTAGGCAGGAGAATGGGGAATAGCTTGGAATTTGCTGGAAAGGTGGCACTCATCACCGGTGGAAACAGTGGCATTGGCGCTGCGACTGCAAAGCGTGTAGCTGAGCTAGGTGCTCAGGTAGTCGTCACAGGAAGGCGGCAAAGCGAGGGCGACTGCTCGTCAAGGACATCAAACGCAACAGCGGAGCTGCGGCGTTCATCCAGGCAGACCTCAGCCAACCCGAGCAGGTGAAGCGGATCGTACCATTCACTCTCAAAACCTTCGGACGGCTCGACTACGCATTTAACAATGCTGGGATCTCCGGTGAAAACCGGTTGCTCATAGATCAGACTGAGAAAACTTTTGACCGCGTCTTCGCTGTGAACGTAAAAGCCCTGTTTCTTCTGCTCCAGGACGAGATCAGGCAGATGATGACTCAAGGACAGGGGGGCTCAGTCGTCAATACTGCCTCAGTCGGCGGCCTGTTAGCATTTCCAACCGCCGGCCCCAACGTGGCCAGCAAACACGCCGTGCTTGGCTTGACCAAGACTGCCGCAATCGAATGTGGGCGATATGGTATTCGAGTGAACGCAGTGAGTCCTGGCGCGGTTAGGACTGAGATGTTGCTCGACGTATTTGGCACCGAAGAGTCACTCGAGGAAATGAGTGCGGTGCATCCCATTGGCCGGATTGGACGCCCGGAGGAGATCGCCGATGCAGTTGCATGGCTGTTTTCGGACCGATCATCTTATTACACGGGACAGTCCTTGACCCTTGACGGCGGTCTCACGGCGCAGCGCCCGTACGTGACGCAACCCGCCAGCGACAAACTCTCTCAGAATGCCCGCGATGAAAAATGGCGAGTGGGTCTTGAAAACATCTGAATCTTTTTAGACCCCACGTCCTTCTATTTTTCGAAGCCGATTGACCATTACGTCCTAAGCCGAATTATTCCGGCATTAATCATCCAGGGTGGGTGATAGCCAGACCGTTCACATCAGACCTTAAGTGGCGGCGAGTCGCAAAACGTGTCTGAAAAGATCCGTTGTGACGACAGAAGCAGTAACGCCCGGAACGTTTTCTTCCGCGAGGTCCGTCAAGGTGTGGCCCGGCGGCATTTCAAGGAAGAGGTTACAGCCCAATTCCTCCGCGACTATCGTCGCATCATGCCAGCGAACTCCATGGGCGATATTGTCCGCCAGATCCGTCGCTACTGCTGAAGCGGAGCGCACAGCTCGTGCATTCACATTCGCGATGTAAGGACATTTCGGAGCCTTTAGCTGCATAGAATTTAGCTGGAGCCGAAGTGAGTCAGCGACGGATGAAAGTAGAGGACAATGGGACGGCACTGAAACGTGCAGGAGTTCCGCCTTCCTGGCACCGTGCCGTTGCGCCTTTTCTAAAACCTTCCGCATCCCTTCGATCGAGCCTGCAATTACGATCTGCCTCGGTGCGTTAATATTTCCTACGAATACTGGAGCCGTGACCGTGTGTACTGAATCGACAATAGCCGTAACCTGTCGCTCGTTAAGACCGACGATGGCAGCCATTCCGTACCCGACTGGATATAGTTGTTCCATTTTCTCTGCGCGGGAACGAACCAGAATTACCGCATCCTTTAATGTGATCGCCTCGGCAACGACAGCTGCTGCAAAGGCACCCACTGACAAACCTGCAACTGCACAACACGTCGCGCCTTGTCTCTGTAAAGCTCTGGCCGTAGCGACTCCGGAAGCCAGAAGAGCCAGTTGAACCGAGACGGTGGAGTTCAATGCTTCAGGCGAGTCCAACAGACGAACATCGGATTTCAATACGTCGCTGATCTCGTCGAGTGTCAGTTGGACAGAAGGATCATCAACGAGTTCATGAAGCATTCCAGGTCTCTGTGCTCCTTGCCCCGGAAACAAAAATGCAGTATTCAAGTTAGCTATCCTCGCCATTCGACAGATTCCAAGGATTGGAGCCGAGAATGCCGCCGTCGCTCGTGCGAAGCAGAATCTTACGAGGTGAGGTTGTCACGAATTCCTTTAAAGAAAAACCACAGAACGGTGTCTCTACCAATGCATCGACCTTTCCCGGAGCACTGCTGATCATGCGCCACAAATCCTGTGCTTCTGTAATCTCGAGTTTTCCGGGCGCGAAGAGTATGACGTCTAAATCACTGGCGGCGCGAACACTCGGTATTCCCGAAGCCAGTTCATAACCCACACTCCCGCCCGGACCCCAGCTCATATCCAATCCTATGAGGCGGCGTTCGAGATAGGACAAGGTTCGGAATGGCTGTAGTGCTCCGCGTGAATCGTCTGCGGGCGTCAGCCGCAGCTGATCTGGCTGTCGAATTTCTAACACTTCACTCAACCTTGTGAATCCCGCGCATCGTTCGTGCCTTTGCGACCCACGTACTCCCACGGGGATCAATCCATCTGAGATGCGGCCTCTCCGCACAACCATCCAAGGACGCCGGTTGGGATTGAGGTATGGACACGCAGGCCCCCCTTCAGTCGAGATGACCGCCGACTCTGTTCTCAAGAGAATGAGATCGTGGACATGCAGCGCGCAGTTAGAAGAAAGAGCCATTTCGACCTCTTAGTCGTTGAACCACTGCGCTTCCAGGGCAGCTCGCACCGCAAGGGTGCCTTTCCGCGTTTCCTTTGCGGCGTCTGACTCCCACCTATTACTCAGATCGAGCTTGCCTTGACGTGCATCGGCAATCGCTTCCGTGATTGCTTTCCTCACTTCGGCAACCTCATTCGAGGTCGGGTGTTGTGGGTCGTCGGCGTGCAACAGCTTGAACAGAAGACCGAGTTTGGCATAGTCCCGGACGTCATACGACATGGGAGCGATCTCGTGTCCCAGCTCTTCGAGTTCAGCAACGGACCTTCTCGTAATCCTGGCTGCCGCCTCTTTATGCATCGCATGGATCGTAATCCCAGCATCATCGAATGCCAGAATGCGGTTGGCCTGGTAGCCGTGAGTAAGAAATCCGCCACTGAATGCGTGGCCGGCCACCAACGAAATAACGGGGTGTCCCGCTATCCTTGCCGATGCGTATGCATCTGCCGACGTAGCCGCCGCGAAGAAGATACCGGCCGTCTCCTCTCGACGCCCGTAGGCCTGGCTCTTGACATCAACGATTGCAATGATGGGACGCTTTGCGGCCCGGGGTTTATCGCGATCTTCGGCGATAACTGCTCGAACGTGGGTTGCGAGAGTGAATGCTTCTTCGAGTCCAACCTGCCCGTCGCGGACACAAGGAAAACGGCTGTCCTTGTCAGGTACGACGCAGAGGAACAGGGCTGACTCATTTCCAACAGCCGCGGTCGTGGCCAGCACGGAGTTCGGATCACCACTATTCGGAGCGTCGCTTCCGGTCAGGGCTTTGAACCATGCTTTGCCGCGCAATCCAACTTGTTCATTCATCGCACACCTCCTTTTAGGTTAGCCCACTGTTGCCGCAATGTTGCAGGATCTATCTGGCTGGACGTATCAAGCGCCGCTATACGAGGGCGATAAAGTTCCACCTGCTCAGTCCGGTGCTTTTCCGGTACGCCTTTGTGGACACAATCACGCACGGCCGCGGCTATCTTGTCGGCATCATCCTCGACGAGCAAATCAGCGAGTCCCATGCCGACACGTTGTTCTCCGCCGTGTATTGCCCAGATGAGCGCTCGATCGGAGGAGTCAAACTCATCGATACCGGACTCCTGCTCAATCACCTCTGGGCCGTTCAATCCAAGCCGGGCTTCACGCGTCATGATCGTGTAGCTGGACACGCCAGCTACAAGAGACATTCCTCCGAAACAGCCAACAGTGCCTGCAACGATTGTGATTACCGGGGCATGCTGACGAAGGGCGAGAGCTGAAGAGATAATCTCGGCAACAGCTGCCAACCCAAGGTTCGCTTCCTGAAGGCGCACGCCGCCTGTTTCGAGCAAGAGAACTGCAGCTGTCGGTTTTCCCGCCTCAGAATCCTTCGTGGCGAGATCCAGGGCGGCGGTCATCTTGGCACCAGATACCTCGCCGACGCTGCCACCCTGAAACGCTCCTTCGAACGCAATAGCGACTGCTGGAGATCCGCCGATCTTTCCCTTGATCACGACGCAGCCATCATCAAATTGTGGAGCGATGCCTTGCTTAGCAAGCCACGGAGACTCGATGCGATCGAAGGGACCGACGAGCTCCTTCCAGGTACCTTCATCGAAGAGGCTCTGAGCGCGGGCACAAGCGTCCAGCTCGATAAAGCTCTTACGGTTGACGAAATCGGGAATGAGAGTTGGCGTGTTCATTGCTCAATTACCTCCACTGCCTGTTCGAGACGAAGCAACACACTGCCGGGTGTTGCGCCGGCATCGTTAATGTAGATATGGACCGCTCCATCGAACTTCGAGAAGAAACGATCGAAGACGGCCTTCCACGCATCGCCGAAGCCGTTGACGCTGGTCGTGACGAATACACGGGCTCCCTCCTCACTATTCGGTTCGAGAAGGACCTCCATGTCACCTGAGCCCACTACGCCGACGTGCGCTCTCTTGGTGATGAGGCGTTTCGCCTCAGGATAGTTGAACTCAATTTTCTCCATCGTTTTCCTCCACTAGACTGTTGTCCTTTTCCACTCGTTCGAGGCCGCGTTCGAGAGCGTCCAGAAAGAGTGTGGCCGCGAGAAGATCCGCGCTGCCGCCGGGAGAGATGCGCAGACTGACAAGCTCTTGCCCGAGTGTGATCAATGCTGCATTTCCCTTTGGGCTTCCCGGGCCGCCAACCTTTATGACACGAGCTGCGCCCTCGTGCACAATCTTTTGTGCTTCGGCTCCCCCTCGATAGAGAACACAGGTGTCGTCGAGATGCGACATGATCGCAAGCAGAGCGGCGAGCCGACTGTCCCGCTCTGTTCGGCCGCTTTTGCGAGCCGCCTTCAGTGCAGGAAGCCCGATTTTGACGACGTGCGGAAAATTCACATAGGCTTCGCCGCGAGCGCCGGTAGCCCCATATCGTTCAAGGACGACATCGCCGTGAGATACCGCCTGCGGTCTTGCACGGTCGGGCAAACGAGCGAGATATCCTGCAGCCTCGGCTACAAATTCCGGAAGGGAACCCTCGCTCAGACTTGCAGCACAAACCAGCAGTCCCAGAACCCAGATTGCACCTTTGTGCGCATTGCTGCCTGAAGTCGCGCGAAGCATCGCCGCTTCGGCTTCTCTCCCAATACTGGCAGCCACTGCACGCAGGCCGGTATTCATCTGAGCTTCGGCGGATGCCAGAGCCATTCGGGTAAAGTATGGGGCAATCGCGTCCGCAGATCTCCTCATCAGATCGAGGGAGAGGTCCGAATGCGATCCTGACCCTCGACCGTCAACCAGCCCTGGTTTAGGTGTGAGCTCTGCTTCGGCAATCAACGATTGTGTGGCAAGTTCTGAAAGCCACTCAGACCGGGTCAAAGTGTTGAGTTGCCTAGACGATTCCGTGATTGGTTTTAACTGTGCCATTACCAAGTCCTGAACTTGGCTGGCGGCTGATAAAGGCCTCCAGACCAAGCGACAAGGTCTTCCATACTCCGTGCAGCGAGTAAGGAGCGAGTGGCCTGGAGACGCTGGACTCCAATATCTTCAGGAAAAGAAACGATGCCGCGACGACGAAGTTCGGCTGTTTCATTGGGTTTTGACTTAAGGCCGACGGGACTGATGCCTGCTACTGCAGCCAAAGCTCGGCGGCGCTCTTCAATGCCTTCGGTTTTGTACAGATAAGCAATCCCTTCTTCCGTCACAACGTGGCTAACGTCCTGGCCATAGATCATGATGGGGGCGATCGGCATGCCAGCCTTCTTGCCAACTTCAACTGCATCCAGAGTTTCGACGAAGGCCGGCTCACCACCTCTGGCGAAGGTTTCAAGCGTCTGAACCACAAGCTTGCGGCCCGGGAGGGTCGGGTCTGCATTGGTCTTGAGATCGAGCCAAGCCGGCGATGAATGGCGGCGTCCATGCGGGTCATGGCCCATATTCGGCGCACCTCCGAAGCCTGCAAGCCGTCCGGTCGTCACTGTAGAGGAATTGGCATCACCATCCATCTGAAGTGTTGCCCCAATGAAGGCATCCACGGCGTACTGACCAGCAAGCTGACAGAGAACACGGTTAGAGCGCAGGCTGCCGTCCCGGCCAGTGAAGAAGATATCGGGGCGAGCACGAATGTATTCATCCATTCCTACTTCGCTTCCGAACGAGTGAACGCTCTCGACCCATCCACTCTCGATAGCCGGAATCAGTGTGGGGTGCGGATTCAGCGCAAAGTGCTTGCAGATCTTTCCGCGAAGCCCGAGCGACTCGCCATAGGTAGGGAGAAGAAGTTCAATGGCAGCCGTGTCAAAGCCAATTCCGTGATTTAGTGACTGGACCTGATGTCTCTCATAAATGCCGCGGATGACCATCATCCCGGTCAGGATCTGCAGATCGGTGATGTGGCGAGGATCGCGAGTAAAGAGAGGTTCGACCGCGTATGGCTTGTCGGCCTCGACCACGATATCGACCCAGGAACCGGGGATGTCAACTCTTGGCAATGAGTCGACGATCTTGTTGACCTGCACGATCACAATTGCGTCGTGGAAGGCGGCGGCCTCAACAATCACCGGGGTATCCTCGGTGTTGGGCCCTGTGAATAGATTGCCTTCCTGATCCGCCTGCTCTGCGCAAACCAGTACCACGTTCGGGATAAGGTCTACGAGTAAGCGGGCGTATAGCTCGACGTATGTGTGGATAGCGCCAATTTCGAGAACACCATCTTCGAGAAGTTGCGCGACCCGCAAGCTTTGTGGACCGGCAAATGCGAAATCTACTTTTTTCGCGATACCCAGTTCAAAGAGCGTTAAATGCTCCGGGCGACTGATGCTTGAAATGATGAGATGAAGATCGTGAATCTTCTTCGGATTTACCTTAGCGAGAGAACGCGAAAGGAAATCCGCCTGTTTTTGATTGTCTCCTTCCAAGACAATTCGATCTCTCGCCACGACCAGGGCTTCAAGAGCTTCAACTGTCTTGCCGGTAGGAAGTAAGGGGCCGCTCATCCACCGCATCACCGCCTGCATTCGGCGCTCCTTCTCCTCACGTCGCTTAGTCCACGATGTCTGTTGCAGCCTTTGCTCGCTCATCGTCTCTGTCTCCCTCTTGCCTGCACAAATGATTTGATACTGACGCACCATTTATGGCGATGAAGTGTTTTTATAATCGTGATAGCGTCAGCTAATCAGGAGGGTGCATGGAATTCCGTCATATCCGTTCATTCTTGTCCGTCGCTGAAACTCTTCATTTCGGTCGTAGCGCTCGGCTCCTCAACCTGAGCCAACCGGCACTTAGCCTTCAAATCAAAGCCCTTGAGGACGAATTGGGTATCCAACTCCTAAGTCGAAACCGACAGGGCACGGTGCTTACAGAGGCTGGACAGGCGTTTCGGGATGACGCGGCGGTCGCTCTGGAAAAACTTGAATTTGCCAAGAGGAAAGCTCAGTGGGCGTCAGCAGGCAAACTCGGCCATATTCGCATCGGTTTTATATCAACTGCCGGTTATGAGATCGTCCCGAACTTGATGCGACGCTTTCGGAAGAGCTATCCAGATGTTGAATTTTCCATAAGAAACATCTTGACCGGCTCTCAACTGGAAATGATCGACGATGGTCTGTTAGACGTAGGCTTTCTTCGTCTTCCCATTGAAAATCGCAAAGGGATCGAGGTGACAACGGTTCACAGGGAACCATTTGTCGCGATCTTACCTTCATGGCACTCGCTTTCCGCCAAGAAAGAGATTCGTCTGCGCGAACTCAAAGGGAATCCATTTGTCATGTATGCGAGGGAGCACGCTCCTGGATTCCATGATCTTTTGACTGGAATTCTGAGCAACGCTGGAGTCGTCCCTAAAGTGGTCCAAACAGCAGGAGAGATGCCTACACTCATCTCCCTCGTCGATGCCGGTGTGGGCGTCTCGATTATCCCGGCATCTGCCGCAAAAAGAATCGTCTCTAAGGTAACCGTGTGTTCAATTGCGGATCAACTTCCGGAATCCGAGATTGGCTTGGCACTCGCACGTCATAACAGTGCAGCAGTTGTACGCCGATTTTGTGAATTCGCTCGGACGTCGCTGGAGCATTAGTGTTCAGATCAACGGGTGACAGTAATCATGGTGTCTTCGCTGCCTCACTCTTCCGTCAGATACTCGCGATTGACATCGTTCGAACGTAATTCCGTTCTCTTCAAGATCGGGGTGTCTTGCGCATTTCGCAAGACACGACCCAATGTCTTCGATTCCAATCGCCCCGCAGGCCGCCACAACCTTGATTAGCGGCACATATCACGGTCATAAGAACAAATCAGCGTCGCAAATCGCGCCCCGAGAGTCCAACGTTGCGTGATGACAGAAACAAATCCTCTGGATGACAGCCTCAACCAGCAGTGACGGTTCTTGGTCTTTGAAACGCTCTGCAAAGCTCAACAAAAAAGGAAACAGGAGATAAGTATGTTCAATCGATTTGCCGTATTCACCACGATGTTGTGTGCTGCCGTCCTGTCGAGCACGCCAAACTTACACGCTCAGAAGTCCGAAGTGAAAAATATCGTCCTCGTCCACGGCGCCTGGGCGGACGGTTCGGGCTGGAAGGGCGTTTACGACATCCTTGTCAAGGATGGCTTCAATGTCAGCATCGTCCAAGAGCCGGAGACGTCCTTCCAGGATGATGTGACCGCCGTGAAGCGGATCCTCGCACTGCAAGACGGACCGAGCATCCTTGTCGCCCACAGCTATGGGGGAGCCGTAATTACGGAAGCGGGCACGGATCCATCGGTTGCCGGATTGGTTTACGTTGCAGCGCACATGCCAGACGCTGGGGAAAACGAAGCAGACGACGGAAAGCGCTTTCCGAGTGACCTCAGGAAGTCTGGTGCAATAAAGAAGACGGCAGATGGTTTCACGTACCTCGATCCCGCGCAGTTTCATGAGTACTTTGCTGCCGATCTTTCTGTGGAGCAGGCCGCTTTTATGGCGCGATCGCAGGTATTCAACTTTGCGAGCAATTTCTCAGCGACCATCACTACGGCCGCATGGAGAAAAACCGAGTTGGATGCTCGTGGCGGGAAGCGATAGAACGATCAACCCTGACCTTGAACGGTGGTACGCCAAGCGAGCTCATAGCCACATGGTCGAAGTCGCAGGCGCCAGTCATTGCGTTTATGTATCGCACCCCAAGGAAGTTGCAGATGTAATTGAGAGTGCAGCACGTGCGGTTTCGAAGTAGCTCGGACTCCGCAAGGAGTCCCCACACCCGGAGGGACCAAGTGAAACTTCTCGAAATTCAGTCGTCACCAAGAGGCGAATCTTCCGATTCCATCACCCTTACCAAATCATTCATCGAGGCATGCAAATCCGATAACACCTCGATAGTTGTGGATACGTTGAACGTCTGGCATGAACGGCTATGGGCATCTGCGGTCTCGGGCTGTCCTGGCTCGCGGCAGGTCAGGTGCTCGCCGCTCCACGCGCGATTGGCGAGTGGTTGATCGCGGTCGGCGTAATGCTCTTCATCGCCCTCTCCGCCTTGTACGGCATCAAAACAGTACGCGATCCGAGCATTGTAGTCGCGGAATTTCGGGATCCAGGTCGGCCAGCAACTTCGCGTGTATCACGGTCGCGGTCGTGATTGTTGCTGCTGCCATACTTCCCCAAGCGCCAGCTGCGGTACTGTTCCTTTGGGCATTAGGCACAGGCGGTCAGCTTGTGCTCTTCCTGACCCTCTTGGGGCGATGGATTGCTGAGCCTACTGAAATTCTGGACGCCACGCCGGCTTGGCTGGTTCCAATCGTCGGTAATGTGACCGCTACTTTGCCGGGTGTGCCGCTTGGGTTTCACGAGACGTCCTGGTTTTTGCTAACCGTTGGACTTGTCTCCTGGATCGCCTTCCTGCCCCTGTTGCTTCACCGGCTTATCTTCTGTGAGGACAAGTTGCCGCAGGGTCTCGCCCCGAGCCAAGCGATCTTTGTCGCCTCGCCCGCGGTCGGGTGTCTGTCCTGGCTGCAACTTACGGGCCGCGTGGACGCGGTCTATCGGTTCATCTTGTTCACGGCCCTGTTTTTCGCCCTGCTTGTGCTGCGCTTGTGGCAGCTTGCGGTGCGAGCACTTCCTGTATCGGTCGCCTGGTGGGCTTACACCTTTCCCAGTGCGGCGCTCGCTTCTGCTCTGATTCGTTATTGCCAGCATGTTCCAGAGGTTGGCGAGAGACTTCTAGCGTGGGCCGGTCTCGCATTGACCACGATCGCTGTAGCCGGCGTGGGACTCATTTCATTGAGAAACTGCTCGCTGAGATTGTGGCTTTCGGTCCGGAGCCGGCCTGATCATTCATCAGATCCACCGGTTTCTGCTCGAACATCTGACGGTATCGAGCAAGTGAGGAAACAGTGCTCAACCGGTTTGGGGGCAGCTAAGAAAAGGAAGATTCCGTACGCTTGTATTTGAATCTGTGGCTGATCGTTCGTGCGTGGATCTGAGGGATTGAGCTTAGCTGTGGAGTTGGTCCCATGGCAGATTGCCCTAGTGACAGCAATGTAGCGTTTGGCCTTTAAGGCCCTGAAGTAGTGAGTAGGAGAGCATGGATA
>CAVWQM010000009.1:0-122893 GCA_963757205.1 uncultured Acidobacteriaceae bacterium | reverse complement strand
GACCGGGTGCCCACCCTGCGAAAGAGAGTAGGTGGCACAAACCCCGGCTCCGGCCGGGGCCCGGGTTCTCGCCTGGAGTTGTTTCGAGGCGCATGCATTCACGAATTTCAAATCACAACTGGAGATAGAATGAAGTCCCTTTTTAAATTTGCAGGTGCAGCCCTGTTTTTGATGAGCGCGCCGTTGCTTCGCGCCGACTCGGTTTTGTTTACTCTGAACGATTCGGTGAATAACTTTTCGTTTACCTTGCCTTCCCAACCAACACCAGACCAATCGGGAGAAGACTTCGAACACATTCCGTTCTTCATCTTCAACAACATTCCGGTTACTGTGAATGGTGTTACGACGAACCAGGGAGTTCTGTTTGCTGATAGTGGTGATCAGCACCTAGTGCTTGCTGATGAATTTCATGTGAGCTCAGCTGACCAGGTCGTCAGCGACCATAACATATTGGTCTCCTTTTCCGAGGAGGCCAAGAATATCTTCTCCGGATCTGTCGAGAATCCTACGTTCATCGTGGGGTCGCAGAATGGTTCTCTGTTCGGGTTCGGGCTCCAGCCAACGGGCACGCTGGTTATTGAAACGGTGGCACAAACACCTGAACCGGGCAGCTTCGTGTTGTTGGGCAGCGGCCTTTTGGGGTTCGCTGGGGTGATTCGCCGCAAGTTACCCAGATAGCAGCGGCACGAGTTGTAGCACTGTGTTGCTTTTGAGGAGGCAGCAGAACGCTCCGCTTTGCTTTGGGAGAGCAAGGCGGAGCCCTGACGCTACTGATCCGTGAATCCCATAACGAAGGGAGAACAGATGAAGTTGTTTCTGAAATTTGCAGGTGTAGCTTTATGTTTTGCGAGTACGCAGCTATTGCACGCTGATCCGGTTTTGATTACGTTGTCCTCCACTGAACATAATTTTTCCTTCATCCTCGACTCGCAGCCCACACCGGATGGATCCGGCACTGATTCACGCAACAACACTTTTTCTTCTTTAACGACGTTGCGCTCACAGAAGATGGTGTCACGAGAAACGAAGCGGTAGGTTTTTCAAGATCTCCAACCGGAAGAAGGCAATTTGATATTGGCGCTTCCTTTTCCATAAGCGCAGATGGGACCCCGAGTGGAGTCGACATATTCCAGGTCTTTGAGGCCACCCAACCTGGTGACCTCTTCTCCGGGACCATCACAAATCCCGTGTTCACACCGGGCACGACGGTCAATGGAATTGCTTCCAGCGGAATTCTTGGAGACAACCCGCCCGCCACTTTCAGAATCACGTCAGCGGCGGCAACCGTCGCGCAAACTCCCGAGCCCAGCAGTTTCGTGCTGCTTGGCAGTGGCCTTTTGGGATTTGCCGGAGTGGTGCGGCGCAGATTCCTTCTGTGTTCGTAGGAGAGCAGCTACAAGGCAAGATGGCCGTCTCTGTGGAGGCGGCCACATCTTTTGATGTAGATGGAGAGACGCAACAAAGAGCAGACCTGAGGCGTCCGCATTCTGAACGCCAGTTTCGAGGGATACAAATGTTTACCATCAAACTTATTTGCAGGGGCATTCCAAAAGAACTCGGCCCCAAGACTGCAACCCACATCACCGAAGAGTTCTGGTATTGCTCCTGTTATGCAAATGCTATTTGCCTGTGGAGAGGGGACACTCTCCAACTGGAAGCCACCAGCGATTTCGATTCCGACGGCCGAGCTTTAGCGGAGGAGTTTTCCGAGGCGATATCTGCTTGTGTCGCAGAGCCATTTGACGGCGCCATTTCGGTTGAGCAGGTTGTCCGGATATCCGACTTGTGAGAACCGGCGATGTTTCAAAATTGAGGAATGCTGTTCGCGCGTGACGCGAATGCCCATCTTAGCGACGAGGATATGCGATTAGAGGGGAAGGCGGGATCCCGGTGTTCCAACAGCGGGATACTGACTACTGTGACGAAGTAGGCCGAATCAGAACAGTCAGTGGTGCCCGGACAGTTTCTTCTCACCTTTGAAGTTGCCCGCCATTTCAGCAACTTACAAGTACAACCATTTCTCGTTTTCGAACCACGAGTCAGAAGCTTAGCCCACTTGATCGGGAGCATTCTGGTAGCTTCGACGACCGGAGGATTTCTACCCTACCACGGCTCAAGGACAACAAAGCGATCGGTATAACTGATGTATATGCGCCGGAAGAGCGCAGTCGGCAGCAGTCCATCCACCGCAACCTTGGGAGTATCCGTAACGGTAAGGCCCAGGAAAGATATTTGATGAAAGGCCAGCGTACCGATCTCCATGTCCTGCGGCGGCAGAACCGAAAACACGCGATCCGCTCCATCTGGACCGCGGTCGTGAATCGGTGCATGGACATAGAACCCGCCCGCCGTCCCTTTGCCGGAGTCATACAGGATCGGGAAATTCGTGCCGGAATCAAGCAGCTGGAGTATTGGCCTGCCGGCGATGCCGGATAGATGAACCGGGATGATGAGCGGCTCCGTAAGGGCGACTCCACCATCGGGATGAGACGGTCTCACCAGCGCGACACGCTTTCCCTTCACCGCTGTCTGCATCACCTTTGCGTCATCCAGGCAAAGCATACCGTGCATGTAGTCGATGAGCACGTCGAAATGCCCCAGAAAGTTCCCGCCAAGAATTCCGCGGATATGCAGATCGGCCGCCTGCAGTCGTTCGAGGTTTTGTACGACAACCACAGGGTTTGCTACAGCGTGCGAGCCCGCCTCAAGGAGATCCAGGTGCGCGAACGAAGGACGAATGCGGTATCCCACTCCCACGAGCCCCGTAGTGCCCTCCATTCTCAAACCGAGTTCAACGGCCAGCGCCGAATCGACCGAGGTGACCTGCGCGCCGGTATCCACCAGGAAGTCGTAGGGACCGGTGTGGTTGATCATGACCGGAGCTACTATTAGGGAGCGCTGGACCATTTGCAGGCGTAAACTGGCTACATTTCCCGGGCACCGTGGTTCTGCCTGAAGCATGGGCAAGATTGTTGTTGTGAGACTCGTGAAGATGAGCCACTTGAAGATGCGCATCGGAGATCACCTCAGCCGAATTGGCTAAGTGAACTCTGCGACCGTGGCTCGACATGGTCATGACGGATTCGTGATCCTTCCCTGAAATGGCGGTGATGAAGTTGTGATTGAGCACAAGCCCTTTGTTTTCAGCTTCGAGGATGTGGAGGTTCGCGAGAGCGAGTTCTGCATCGTCAAGGCCGGAGAAGTGCTCCCGGTCGAGCCGAGAGCCTTCCGAGTCCTCGTCTACCTGCTTCGCAATCCGCAAAGGCTGATCACCAAGGACGAGCTTCTGGATGCCGTTTGGAACGACTACGCGGTCTCCGAAAACTCACTCACCCGTTGCATCGCCCTGCTGCGACGGTTGCTTGGCGACGACACCCGCGAGCCACGCTACATCGCCACCGTCCCTACTGTCGGCTATCGTTTTCTATGCGATGTGGAGGTTGTGGAGGATGGCCACGGCAGACTGAAGTTGCACGGTCTGCCCCACCCGAACAACAGCGCGGGTGCCGTTGGAGTCGTTGGACATGAGCATTTACCGGGAACAACTTCCGTTCAGAGCAACGATCCAAAGGGTCAAACCGCAGCCGCCGACAAACTCGCAGACAAGCTGGACGAGAAGATCCAGCTCCCGTCCGTGGAAGCACGCAGACAATCCAGGCGACTGCTCATTCCGGGACTTGTCGCTGTAGCGCTTGTCATTCTCGCAATCGGATTCATGTACTACCGCGCCTTCAGTAACCGGGACGCACGTACCGGAGTTGGTATTCGATCTGCAGATGCGGCTGCCGCATCGTCGCGTATGCACGCCGTTCGGCTGACCGATCTTCCCGGCGCCGCATGGGATCCGGCTTTCTCGCCCGATGGCGACAAGATCGCCTTCATCTGGAACGGCGAGAATCCGATCAGGGGTGACGTATATGCGCAATTGGTGGGCGGCGAAAGACCGCTTCGCCTCACCCACACCGACCGCGGTATCGTGTGCTGTGCCAACTGGTCACCCGACGGGCGGGAGATCGTCTTCGGGCGCTGTGATGAAAACGGTGGTGCGGTCCTCCTCGTTCCAGCACTCGGTGGCCCCGAACGAAAACTAACCGATGTGGTTTGCCCGAACGATGAGGCCGGATACCCGACCTGGACCGCCGACGGAAGATCCCTGCTCCTGGCCGACCGCTGCGCACCGAACGCTCCAAGAGGCATCGTCCTGTTCTCTCTGCAGACTGGAGAAAAACGGTGTCTGGCCTCCCCGCCGCCTCACAGCGCCGAAGGAGACTCCAATCCGGTGTTGTCACCCGACGGAAAGACAATCGCCTACCAGAGCAATACGTCACTCGTGCCTGAGATCTACACCGTTCCACTCTCCGGAGGGAATCCGCGGCAAATAACCAATGAAGGTACGGGAGCAGGGTCGCCCATGTGGTCGTCCGACGGGCGACACATTGTCTTCCTCTCGGCTCGCAGCGGCCTTCTTGGAATCTGGCGGACTGCAGCCACAGGCGGTGGCGTCATTGAGCGCGAGACCGTGTATCCCGCGTTAGGAACCCTCTCGCGCGACGGTCGCCGCCTGGCCTATGTTGCAAGCGGAGATCTTTCGACGGGATCGCCTTCGGCGGTCTGGCGGGTTGCGCTCGCCAGCCCAGGCGGACGGGTAATCTCTCAAAGTAAGATTCTCTCTGGCGACGGCGGCGATTTCTCCGCGCAGCCTTCTCCAGACGGACGGCAACTGGTCTTTCAGTCCGCACGGTCGGGAAAGTGCGGCGAGATATGGAAGAGCGATTTGGACGGCAGCAACCAGCTGCAAATGACCTTCTTCGAGAAGGGATTCTCCGGCACGCCTCGCTGGTCACCCGATGGCAAATGGATCGCCTTCGACAACCACACTGTGGAGCATGGCCAGATCTACCTGATCGACTCTGAGGGACGCAACCTGCACATGGTTACGTCTGGCAACTACGAAAATGTCGTGCCCAGTTGGTCCCGCGACGGGACTGCCCTTTATTTCGCCTCCAACCGCACCGGAACCCCACAGGTGTGGAGACGGAATCTCGCGACGGGACACGAAGTTCAGGTCACGCAGCACGGTGGCTTCGCTGCGTTTGAATCGTATGACGCGAAGACGCTTTACTATTCCCGGTTTGACGGCGGAGGCCTCTGGAGCATGCCCCTAGGCGGAGGCAAGGAGGAACAGGTGACTGCCGCGCTCCATAGAGGCTACTGGGGTCATTTTGCCGTTACGGACACAGGAATCTATCTCCTCGATTCCCACGCTGCTCCAAAGCCCTCGATCATGTTCTATAGCTTCCAGGCAAAGCGGCTTACCCGGGTGCTGCAACTGGAAGATCTTCCCGTTTCGTGGACAGCAAATCTCGCCGCCTCGCCCGACGGACGGACAGTACTGTTTTCACAGGCTACCCGGCACAGCTCCATCACCATGGTGGAGAACTTCCAGTAGGCGCAATCATAAAGCGAAACGTTCCGCACTGCCTGTTCGTAGCTCGAGAGGGGCTGCTCCTGGAATCATTGGGAAATCGAAAGTTAGCATCTGGCTGTCGCGTTCGGAAGGACCGCAGTGCTGAGATATCGCTTCTTTCTCGTATCGGGCGCGTTCCAAAGAGCGCGTTTGGCGGCTCTTTCGAGGAACACTGAATCGCCAAACTCGTGTGTGCGATAGTCGCGGGCGTTCAATTCTTGGTCGATTCGGCCAAGTGTTTCATCATCGACAAAAGCGCGCAGCAGCTCGTGATGACTGGTGCCCCGCTCGTGGGTACCGGAGAGAATTGCATCGACGACACGCAGCCTGCTGGACGCACCAAGTCTCTGCGTTGCCAACCGCTCGCCGAATGGCACGATGCCGTCAAACATTGCAGCCGTATGTTCCAGGGCTCTGACAACCGTGGTACCAATTGCAATGATACGTCCACGTGACGCCTGAGCGTGCTTGATCATCAACGCAGTTGATCGGGGAATCCGGTACGGCTCAGGGAAAGGCAGGAGCGCATCCAGCTCTGGATCGCCAGTCGATGAAAGTCCAGCTGCATGGGTGATTGTTCCGAACCGGATTTTCCGTGCGCTCATGGATGCGAGCATGCTCCAGTCAAGAACAAAACCAGCTGAGGGTGGCTCGAAGGCGACCGGTGGACCGGCTATTGGTGTCCAAGTGTCCCAAACGGCAAGTGGGGTCTGAACGTGTGCGTACTGGATAGGTCGCCCGTGCCGAGCTAGCCCCTCCCAGATCTCACGGAACGAGCCCTCGAATTGCAGCAAAATGACGCGCGGATGATTCAGGATTCGGACGACGGTTCCCCTCAGGGGTCCTAACTCAAGTCGGTCACCGCTCCTCAATGCCGGCGGCTTGGAACGATCCTCTGTGGGTGTGCGGAAGTTTCCCTCTCCGAAGACCACAGCTGAAAACTGCCTGATCCCATCGAGTGAGTCACGGCCCGCAAGACGTACTTCAATTCGGCGGCCAGTGCGGCTATGCTGTCCGGAAAGACTCGCAGGCAAAGTTGCAGCGTCGTTCGCCACCACCACATCGCCGGGGCGCAATAGACTTGCGAACTCGGACCGGGCCCGTTGCTCGATATTACCCTGGCCGTCAACGATCAGAACCTTCGCGTTGGACGGGCGCTGGATTGGAAGATGAGCGGCTATCATCCGATTGCCTCTTGTACTATCGCGTCGGAATCCGGAGTGCGTCGCGACAGCACGGCACCGACAATGTCCGCAAGTTCGCGAGCTGCCACCTCCGGGCGCTTCAAGGTATAGCGGTCGGCATCTGGCACGGCAGCGGCGTGCAATGGTGTGTCCATATCGCCTGGATCGATTGAGAGGACGCGGACACCCTCTAAACTGAGTTCTTCGTCCCAGATGCGGCTCAAATGAAGTAGTGCTGCCTTGCTCGCGCCATAAGCACCCCAGCGCGAGTAGCCATGAACGGCGGCGTCGCTCGATACATTGACGACCACAGCTACGCGACCCTCTCGCGCGGACGCAGCCAGAGAACCAAGCATCGCCTTCGTCAGCCGAAAAGGGCCGAGAAGGTTCGTCGCCAGCGCGCGCTCAAGGTCTTCGCACTCCGTGTCAGCTAATAACTGCAGCGGTATCGGTCCTAGATCCGATGCGTTGTTGATGAGGACATCAAGTCCTCCGAGCGCACCCATGATCTGCATCGTAATGGGGTGTATATCTTCTTTCCGGGACACGTCACCGACAATGCCATGTGCGGTCGGCAGCTCCTGCACGACACACTCCACCCGATTCCGACTGCGCGCGACGAGAGCTACTTTCGCGCCGCGATCCAGCAGTTCGCGGACGAGGGATAAGCCAAGGCCAGAAGTGCCGCCAGTAATAGCTACTCGAATATCGGTGAATGGATTGCACAGGTGGTCGTCCGCCGGGGCGTGCCGCGGGCGGAGCGGAGACGGAATAGAATCGACAGTTTTGTAATGAATATTCATGAGAGTTTTCCTGATGAAGAGGAGGTGAGAATTGACATGCTTCCAGGCTACAAGTTCAAGTTAAACTTGAAGTCAAGTTCCAAAGTTCCGCTCGCCTTTCCTCATGCCCGATCTGCTCACAATCTCAGAGGTTTCGCGTCGAAGTGGCGTTGCCGCATCGGCGCTCCGCTTCTATGAAGAGCGTGGCCTGATCGAGTCCGAACGCGCGGGGTCAGGTCACCGTCGGTATCTGAGGGCGGTTCTTCGCCGGATCGCGTTTATTGTCTTCGCTCAGCGAATGGGTCTGACGCTCCAAGAGGTTGCTGCTGAACTGGCGAAGTTACCGGAAAACCGTGTACCCGAAAGCTCGGATTGGGAGAAAATCTCTTCGAGTTGGACCAAGCGTATTGATGAGCGGATCGCGGAGTTAGGCCGTCTCCGGGCCGGCCTCACGCGGTGTATTGGTTGCGGCTGTTTGTCACTGCAGGAGTGTCAGTTTGCCAACCCTGGTGATCGGGCCAGTCGACTCGGTCCCGGTCCTCGCTACTGGATTGGTGACAAAACACCTTAAAGTAAGTGCATCGATTCGAAGTGCAACGAATGGGCGCGTGTAGTTTTCCAACGTGGTCGTCGGATAGCCAATTTATCTACTTCGTGCTCGCCGGGGCCGATCGGGGCGTGTTTCGCGTATCGGGTGGCAATGCGGAACGCGTTGTCGATCTGAAGGGATTCCGTTCCACAGGGGTGTTCGACCTTTGGTTTGGTCTTGATCCGATAGACACCCCGATGTTGATTCGTGACGTGGGAACGGCCGATATTTACGCCCTCACTCTGGAACAGAAATAACAGTGTCAGACAATCGCTCTCCCTCGCCGCGAGTTTCGTACGCGCGGATGACTAGACGCGAAGGGACTGCGACCACTCTCCTGCCACCGAGTTCACCGCCGCCGTCCGCAGACGAACGATCAGATTGCGGGCACGGATCAACGTCAGGGCTTCCTGTTGGGCAACCGTGCGATGGGAGATCGGCCGCAGGATCTTCGGATCGAGCCGTGCGTAGCGAGCGATCTTCTCGGCGTCCACCTTGTCGCTCTTCCGATCACTGTGCGAGATCGCCCGCAGCTCCCTCAACGTTCGCCACGATTATTTCGTGGCCCAGCTCCCGGAGCTGTTCGCTGATCCATATCGAGTGCGTTCCCGTCTCCATCGCGACTCGCGCCCTGGGTAGATCGGTAAACCACTTCTCGACTCCCGAGGGTGTCGTTCGAAACCGCCCCGGTCAACTACTTCTCCATCTTCGTTGAGCGTGCAGTAATGACTCCAGACATCCCCAAGATCGATACCGATTGTCATCCCAACCTTGGTGATGCTGCGTGGAACTTCGGCGATGAAGTGCTGCGCTGGTTTTTTCATGAGCATAGTCTCTCCGATCTAAGAGACCTGCTCATCCCATTTTTGAGCAACTACACCGGACCAGCGAGATCGGCGCGTTGAACTTGGTCAAAACCCCGTTTTTCGTGCACTTCGACGCTAAGTTTAGAGTCGTCGTTCGGCAGGATTATTTCCGAGTTGCCGACGATTGAGGAGTGATTCCCGTTTGTTCGAAATCACGATTCTGCGGGCAGTTCAGCACCTGTCCGTTACGCAAGGACTTTTCCCGGTTCGACGCGATTGTGTCAGAAACGCGATTCATTGACCGGCCGGAGCCGCATACGTAAGATGAAGCGCACCCGAAGGCCACGTGATCTTAAAATGATCGGTCAAACCATCTCGCGGTACAGAGTCGTCGAAAAACTCGGCGGTGGCGGCATGGGGGTCGTTTACAAGGCCAAGGACATTGAGTTGGGACGTTTCGTTGCGCTCAAGTTCCTGCCCGATGACGTTTCCCGAGACCCCCAGTCACTGGAACGTTTCCGTCGTGAAGCTCGTGCAGCGTCCTCCCTAAACCATTCCAGCATCTGCACGATTTACGAAATAGGCAATAACGATGGGCAGTATTACATCGCCATGGAGTTTCTGGATGGTCAGACCCTCAAGCACCTGATCGGCAACCGCCCGATGGAGATGGACATGGTGCTTTCGCTGGCCATTGAGATTGCTGATGCGCTGGATACGGCACACTCCGCGGGCATCATCCACCGCGACATCAAGCCCGCCAACATTTTCGTCACGAAAGCAGGACATGCGAAGGTTCTGGATTTCGGATTGGCAAAGGTCACGACTACAGCCGGTTCTTCGAGTCAGGTTGCATCGGCGAGCACGATGACCCTGAGGAGCGACGAACAGCATCTCACCAGTCCCGGTTTTATGGTTGGCACAGTCGCTTATATGTCTCCGGAGCAGGCACGGGCGAAGGAACTCGATGCGCGGAGCGATCTGTTTTCCTTCGGAACGGTGCTCTACGAGATGGCCACCGAGCAGTTGCCCTTCCGCGGAGACAGTGCTGCAGCGATATTCGATTCGATCCTCAACCGCGTACCTGTCGGCGCCGTGCGGTTGAATCCCGATGTACCGCCCAGGCTGGAAGAGATCATTAACAGGGCGCTGGAGAAAGACCGCGAACTTCGTTACCAGAGCGCCGCAGACATGCGCTCCGATCTCAAGCGTTTGAAGCGGGACAGGGACTCTGGCGGGTCCGCAGCGGTGAGCGCCTCGCCGACTGCTGCAGATCCTGCATCCGTTACTATGCGGACTCACGCAGCTGTTTCGAGGAATGTCGCCAGCCGGAGGCGCACCTGGATCGGCACCGGGCTCGCCGTCGGCACAGCGATCGTCCTCCTGGCCGGAGCGTACGCCTGGCGCGTGGCGACGCACCATGTTCCCCTGAGCAAGCCGCCCATGACGCAACGTCAGTTTACCGCCAACCCCGCGGGGCATGGCGTGAATGGCGCGGCGATCTCGCCCGATGGCAAATACCTGGCGTACTCCGATGAGGCAGGCCTGCACATCAAACTGGTGGAGACCGGGGAGATGAGGACTCTTCCGCTACCGGCCGAGGTGGCAACGACCCACGCAACCTGGCTCCCGGCAGCGTGGTTTCCTGACGGAACCCGGTTGCTCACCAATCTGGAAGTCGCCGGGAAGCCGCCGAGCATTTGGATTCTCTCCCTGATTGGGGATGCGCCGCGCAAATTCCGTGATGAGGGTTTCGCATACTCAATCTCGCCTGACGGCACCAGGATCGTCTTCACTGCCGCACGTACTGGGATAGGCGAGAGCCACGGCGGGTACCTCCGGGCATTTGGCGACCGGACGATGTGGCTGGTGGGGACAAATGGACAGGACCCGAGAATGCTCGCCGAGGGTGAACAGGGTACGGGATTCATGCAAGTGGTCTGGTCTCCTGACGGCAGTCGCATCGCTTACCTCAAAGTCCACCAGTCAAACGAGGTCTTCGAATGCGCTCTCGAAGATCGCGACCTGCAAGGAGGCCCAGTGGTGACTGTGCTGACGGGCGCGGACCTATGTAAGAACCCCCAGGGATTCTGGTGGGCGCCGGACGGCCGGCTCATCTTCTCGCTCGCTGAACCCTCTCCCAATCAGAACGATTCGAATCTCTGGGAGGTCAGGCTGGATCCAAAAACGGGAAAACTCGAGGACAAGCCGGCTCGGATTACGAACTGGTTCGGCTTTTCGTTCGCATCTCCCACGGGTACGGCCGATGGGAAGCGGCTGGCGTTCCTGAAATTCAATTTTCAGTCGAATGTTTACGTTGCAGAAGTGCAGGCTGGAGGCGCCAGGATAACGACTCCACGGCGGTTGACGCTCGACGAGCGCAATGATTTTCCTATGACATGGACTAGTGACAGCCGTGCCGTGATCTTTTTTTCCGATCGCAATGGTACGTACCAGATCTTCAAGCAGAATCTTGACCGGCAGACGGCGGAGACCATGATTGCAGGGCTCGAGGACGCCTGGATGCCTCGAGTGAGCCCGGATGGGAAGTTCATTCTTTCCGCAATCAGTCCGCATGGATTCGGTGGCCCTTCGGCACGTATCGTACGAGTGCCGTTGGGCGGGGGAACTCCGCAGCTGGTGATGGAGGTATCGCGGTTGGACAACTTTGCTTGCGCACGCGCACCCTCCGAACTTTGCTTCGTGGGGGAATATTACGATGACGCGAGGAAAGTCAGCATCAGGGCGTTTGACCCATTGCAGGGGAAGCCACACGAGGTGCTCAACCTCGATGTTCACCCCGGATCGATAAATAACTGGATGCCGTCACCTGATGGCTCGCGCATCGTCTTTATTAACTTCAACCCCCTGGAGGGTCGCATCCGGCTGCTCTCGCTTAAGGGCGAGCCAGAGCGCGATATCGATGTCAAAGGATGGGCGGGATTCAATTCCATCGACTGGGCGGCAGATGGCAAATCGCTCTTTGTTTCGAGTCAGTCACCCACCAGCTCAACCCTGCTGCGCGTGGATATGGAAGGCCATGCTACTCCTCTTTGGGACCAACGCGGGGGGTGGCAAACGTGGGCGGTCGCTGCACCGAACGGCCGCGAACTAGCCATCCATAGTATGACAAGCGCCAGTAACGTTTGGATGATCGAGAACTTTTGATGATTGCTGGAGAGAAGCACCGCCGTATGCTTCCTTGGTGCAAACAATTGGCGACAAGTACTTGCTGGGCACTGGACGAAGCGACCACGACCGGCTGAGGGTGATCAGTGAAATTCACGATGACCGGACGCGCGAATTGTTGCTGAGGGCCGGACTCGCATCGGCGCATCGCTTCGTTGAATTTGGATGCGGACTCGGCTACGTCACGCGTTGGGCGGCCAGCCTGGGAGCGGATGCCACCGGAATCGATCTGAACGAAGACAACCTTGCGGTAGCTGCTCAGTTGGCACAAGAGGTAGGCCTGAAGAATGCGCGGTTTGTTTCTGCCAACATCTACGAGCCCGGACTTGAGCCCGAGAGCGTGGACGTGGCGTATTCGCGGTGGCTGATGGTCCATCTGAACAAGCCAGTTGAGGCGATGTGTGCCATCCACGCGGCGTTGAAGCCGGGCGGCGTCATGGTTTGCGAGGAAGCGGACGTGAGCGCGGTTTACACGGAGCCAAGCTCAGCCGCCTATACCGAACTGCGCGATATCTGCATGGAAGGAGCCCGAAACCGCGGAGTGGATTACTCGGGCGGTCGCCGTATCCATTTGTGGGCCAAGGAGGCGGGCTTTGAGCTTGTCCACGGGGATGCCTATCACCCGCACTACCTGACCGGCAAACACAAGGGATTCTGGAACTGGACGCTGCACGCAGTGGGTCTGGGCATGGTGCGAGAAGGAAGCTTGTCGGGAGCCCGCCTGGAAGAGCTGGTGGCGGGAATGGCCGAGGCGGACGCTTCACCAACCACCTTGGTTGCGCATTGCCGGATGCATCAGTTGATCGCGAGAAAACCGGAATCGAAGGCCTGACACCCATTCACTCGAAGCGTCGCAAAGGGATTATCGATTCTGGGCGTATGACCGGCTACACGGGAGCAATCTAGTTTGACGTGAACCGGCCTCGGACACATGCCAGCTCGAAAAGGGACAGACCAGAGGTATCCGTGGCCACTTGTACGAGTAGCCGGCTATTTCGTCTTATGGCATTGTCGATTTGTCATCAACTGACGTAGCAACGTCGAGTTACGGCGGTCAGTACACGATTCTCTCGTAGTTGCCTATAACCCCGTTTTGCGGGAGAAACGGGTCCTACGGGGTCTGAGAAGTGGCAGCAGTTGGGAAACTAAGAGGCTCTGCTACGCTGACTGAGTCATGGCAAAGCCCCGCAAGACGTCTGCCGCGCCCGAGCCGCCGATCGTGCCCAGCATCGGCGGCAAGGGTCACGCTGCGGCGTCCCGGGACCAACCTCCAATGGTTCCGCGTCAAAGCTGACACGCTCACCATCCTCAAGGCCTACCTGAAGACGCAGCACACCCCAGAAGCTGCGATCGAAGCGCTAGAGCACCTGACCGTCGAGCAGCGCGTGAGTTGGAAGAAGGTGCTCGGAAAAATCGAAAAGCTGCTGGGGTAAATCTTCAGGCTCTCTTCTGCGCCACCGCGAGCGTTACAGTCTCGGGAGCAACATTACCCTCGACTGAGGATCCGGTTGTAGCCGGCCTCCGGAGTCGAGTTTCCGAGCTGGCTCCCGTCTCTACCAACTCCACCAACTTGTTCCACTGGCGGAAGCGGCGAAGGTCCAATAGATTTGTGATCCGTAGTTCTTTTGTAAAAGACGAGCACGGTTTGATGCCGGAGTGCCAAATCGGAATATGTAATAGATATCTGAGAGAACAGTAGGACCGCTAAAGTATGAGTGACCTACAATGCTCGTATCCACACTCGATGCGTCGATAGTCTCTACGGGTGGGTGCGACCTGAAAGTCGTCCCGATGATTGTCCGGAGTGGTCACACGACCGGACCTGCCGTCCCATCGGCAGTACCCTAGGAGGTCAGGCGGGTTGGTAACGGCCCGTTGAGAAGCCCTCCGACAATGTACCCGCAGCCGCAAGGCTGCTGAGCGAGCCGCGAGGCAAACTCAGGTCTGCCAGCACCGAGGCGGACAGGGCCTAGGGTTTGTGGCATGGCCAGCATATGCGAACTCTCAAATGCATCGACAAGAGACAAGAAGCCAAAGGTGCTGTCAGGCTTCAACGCAGCGGGTACGGAAGCTCCATTCTCTTCCGTCATGGGCAAACAAACGCTGCCGGTGCTGTAGAGAGGGCCTAAACCACAGTGTCATCGGAACGGAACAGGGTAAGCCCGTATCGTCCCCGCGAGGGTAGAAAGGCCGCAAGGCCCGACGATGGCGATGCGGGTAAAGGAGGAGAGAGGAAGCAAATGCCGCCTTGTAATGAGGTGGATACGGACTCTGTGTCCGGCGCGAAAGCGTGCCCACTTCTCTCTGGTCTTTCATCACGAGAGAACATGACCAACCGGCATGAGGACGAAAAGCAGATGGCGACGGAGCAATCCGTCGGTGCAGCGTCCGACACCTCTGTTCACTGGCGCGAGATCGACTGGCGCTCGGTAAACCAAAGTGTGCGCCGGCTCCAGGTGCGTATCGTGAAGGCAGTGGAAGCGGGCAGATGGGGCAAGGTGCAAGCCTTGCAACGGCTGCTCACATGCTCTCGTGATGGCAAACTGTTGGCTATTCGGAGAGTGACAGAGAACGCAGGCAGAAAGACCTCTGGCGTAGACGGCGTGAGTTGGGACACGCCAGAGAAGAAGATGGCGGCGGTAGATGGAATGAAACGGAGAGGCTATCGGCCTCTGCCGCTTCGGCGCATCTACATCCCAAAGTCGAACGGCAAGTTGCGTCCGCTCGGCATCCCCGCCATGAAGGACCGAGCCATGCAAGCACTTCACCTGCTTGCACTCGATCCCGTGGCAGAGACGAAGGCTGATGAAAACTCCTATGGGTTTCGCCAGCGGCGTTCCTGCGCGGATGCGATCGAAGGCTGCTTCAAGGCCCTCGCACGACATCCGGGCTGGGTGCTGGAAGGCGATATACGAGGCTGTTTCGACAACATCAGCCATGAGTGGCTGATGGCTCACGTCCCCATGGACCGGGCTATTCTTCGCAAATGGCTGAAGTCGGGGTACATGGAGAAGCACTCCTTCTACGCGACCGAGCAAGGAACGCCACAGGGCGGGATCATCTCCCCCGTGTTGGCGAACCTTGCACTCGACGGTCTGGAGCGGCGATTGCGGGAGAAGTATCCGTTACGCGGCCCAGGATCGTGGCAAGGCATCCTTGCTCGCGTTCACTTGATCCGGTATGCAGACGACTTCGTCATCACCGGCAAATCGAAAGAACTGCTGGAAGGTGAGGTAAAGCCGTTAGTCGAGAGCTTCCTTCGCGAACGTGGGCTGGAGCTTTCGGCAGAAAAGACGGTTGTCACGCATGTCGATCAGGGCTTCGACTTCCTCGGTCAGAACGTGCGCCGGTACAGCGGCAAGTTGCTGATCAAACCTTCCAAGAAGAATATCCATACGTTCCTTGAGAAGGTTCGGGAAGTCGTCAAGAGGGCGCAGTCGTATCCGACATGGCAGTTGATCGCAAACCTCAACCGCATATTGCGCGGTTGGGTGATGTATCACCGTCATGTGGTCAGCAAGCGCATCTTCAGCCAAGTCGATTACGCCATCTTCAAATCGCTATGGCAATGGGCTCTGAGGCGGCACCCTCGCAAAGGAAAACGCTGGGTCATGCGAAGATACTTCGCACGACGCGGCGTCCGAGCGTGGTGCTTCTTCGGAGAGAAGAAGTATGACAATGGAGCGCGGGAGATCGTGTGGTTGTATCACGCAACCTCCCTCCCGATCCGTCGTCACGTCAAGATCAAGCGAGATGCGAATCCATATCATCCCGCATGGGAGATGTACTTCGAAGCTCGTGAGAGCAAACACATGACCCAGACACTTGCAGGTCGTGGGACGCTCCTCTATCTCTGGCGAACACAGGGCGGAAAGTGCATTCGTTGCGGCGAACCTATCACCAGGGAAACAGGTTGGCACAGCCATCACGTCATCCCCAAGGTACTGGGTGGGCCAGACGGTGCAACGAATCGCCAGCTCCTTCACCCGGAATGCCATCGCCAACTGCACAGCCAACTCTGCCGCTACCGCCCCCGTGTCTCTTACGAGACGTTAGGAAGGCTTGAGCCGTGTGAGTTGGAAACTCTCACGCACGGTTCTTAGAGGGGCGGTCGGCGGCAACGCCGACTGCCTACTCGACAACAATCGTGACGCCTCCCTTAGTGTCTCCAGCACGTTGGTAGTGATTTATTTTTTGTGATGCTACTAAAGCTTGGTCTTTTGAGGACGCATACAACGTAACATGATCGACGGCGCCTATTATCACAGGAATATCTTGTCGGAATTCTGGAACCGAGACGTCTGGAGCCGCCATCACCATATCTGTGAAGTGACTTGCAGAATGGTGATCTGAAAGCTTTTTCAATGCAGTAAGAAGAGCTCGGTTTCCCATGCTATGCGCAACTAGATGTAAGCTTTTCTGCGTCCCCACTGGTAAAGGTCCCAATCGACCATGCCAATGCAGAACAAAGGGTCGGGCGTTCTCTAGCTACCTACATTCCACGCGATTATCGTGTGAGGCGATGATCTGCCACGTACCGCCGCGCTTCAGCCACGTATCAGTCCAAACCTGGCACACCATTGCGCTCGGCTGGGACTTGTCTTTGCCGACATAATGTTCGCTGCCGTAGACAACGGCAAGACTGTCTCCGAAGAAACGCACTTTAGCCTCATCAAGTCCGCAATCATGAGCGGTGCGTGCGCCTTTCTCGTCCTTCAGTTCATCAGCCTTTGTGAAGCGCGCACCTTTCGTTGAAGTGCCTTGGAAGTCGTCGGCAAGCAGACCGGCGACGACACCGTTATCAACACATACCCCCTCAGCCCACTTGCGCTCCATCTCGATGATGTATTTCGCGGTTTTATCATCTGCCGAAGACCAGTGACTCTGCTGTGCGTACGCCCGAACAAGCAACAACGTCGTCGCGATGGCCACCGCGAAGACTCGTAAATGCATTTCTCGCATGGCGGAATCCTACACTACGTTCCGATGGTGGCGCAGTATAACTGCGCATCCGGTTGTTTCGGTTGGATTGTCGGCTACTCGGAAAAAATCCCGCTGACCAACGATTCGAACTTGACGTCGAGGTGCGCGAAAAACGGGGTTTTGACCAAGTTCAACGCCCCCGAACCCGTTGGCCCGGTGAACTTGCTCGAAAGACGACTTTGAGGGAATGAGGGAAGCGGCGAGCGAACGGGACCGGTAGTATTTGAGGCATGCGCCTCTCACTTTTCGTGCACAACACGCCTTTGCATTATTATTTCTGGGCGTCCGCCCATCCTCGCTGCCATGCGGGGCTTTTGGTTTCATCCATTGGTTCTCCTGCTGTACCAGCTTTGAAGCCGAATAGATGGTCGATAAGTTCTTCCTCGGATCTCTCACTGGAGTCGAAGGGCAGGTCTTCATCGATCAAATTTTTACTCGCCATGGCGTTCCACCTCCATGCAATGATCGCATCCGCCCACTCGTTCCACCGGACGCGTGCAAGTAACCAACCCAACTCCAGCGTTTTCAAGACAACAACAAGGAATTACATCTTGTAGAACAGGCCGACTGAGATCGAGTCACAAAAGAAATGGGGATAACGGTCGACCGTTATCCCCACGGGGTTTATCAGAACGAGAACCGCGCCATGAGTTGCATGTTTCGCATCGGAACAGAAGTGTTTGAGATATTCGACGTTCCGGTCGAAATTACTGATCCTGAGTTGCTCAGGTTAGCATTGGGCAATGCAAAGCTCGCATGGTTGAATACATTGTCCGCATCAGCACGAATCTGTAAGCCCATCCCCTCCCGGATCGCGAATGTCTTGCTAAGCGACAGGTTAACCGTGCTCAATGCGGGGCCGGTCAATTGATTGCGTCTCCCGTTGCCGAATGTCCCGGAAGCCGGAACAGCAAAGGCGGCCTCATTGAACCATTGCTTGGGTCCACGATTCGCAAGGTATGGGTTGCCTATGACGTTCGGATACCATTGAAAGCCGTTGCCGCCAGAAGCATACGAGGCGCTATTGTTGCTCATAACCGGCGTAAAGGGTTGACCGCTTTGGATAACAAGTAAAGTGGAGACCTGCCAACCACCGATGACTGCATCGAGGACTCGGCTGTTGTTTAAGAACTGCTTGCCCTGGCCAAAGGGCAGTTGATAGAGGGCATGACCCTTGAAGGCATTTCTTACGTCAAAGTTCGAGTTGCCATAGTTGTCATGTGGATTGTAGGCATTTTGCCAACCCTGATTGCCAGAGCGGCTTCCCCAGCCCGAAGTGTCCATATCGTCGAGGAAATGGGACCAGACGTAGCTGAAGCTGTAGTTCAGTCCATGGCTCATACGCTGCTCGATAACGGCTTGCAGCGAGTTATAGTTCGAGATCGCATTCAGGCCAGGGGCCGTCCCAGAGATATTAAGAGATCCGTACTGCGGATAAGGCCGGAATTGCTGATCGACCACAGCCAGCTGACTCTGATGGACCTGGTTGAAATCGACCACCCAGGGCAGGTCATGACCGTGAGTTCCTACGTAGGCCAGCGACGCCACTAAGTTCGAATTAATTTGACGCTGCCCCTGGATATTCCATTGATAGGATCCTCCAACCGGCTGGTTGAACTGCGCCCAGTTGAGATTGTTCCCAGCGCCGTTTAGTGCAGCCGGATTGGTGGAAGTGGGAATATAGGGAAGATTTGCTCCGGTTCCCGAGAGGATCACGACAGGTGTAACCCCATTCGTACTGTCCGCCACATTGCCCTGAGAACCGAATGCTGCACCCATCACGCCGCCGTTGTAGGTGTCGTTGCTCCAGTTGTAGGCGTAAAGGCCAAACCCACCTCGAATCACCGTATTGGGATCAAGCTGATAGGCGAAACCAATTCGCGGAAGAAACGTGCTGTAGATGCTGTCTTGAATGCGACTGCGACCATTCGCCTTGGTTGATCCGTACCACAGAGCGCCAAGAGTGCCGGTACCCGGATTCGGAACTGTCGGGTCAAACGAACGCTCATTTCCCTTAACCTCGCTCCAGCCAGTCTGGATCTGGTAGCGCAATCCGAGGTTCAAAGTAAGGTTGGATTTTATCTTGTAATCATCCTGCACAAAGAGCTGGGGAAGCTTCTGTCTGCCGCCAAACTCCGGCGTGACGCTCGCAGTCCATTTGTTCGTCTGCCCGAGCAGGAAGTCAGCGTATGTCCATCCGGTTGAGGCGGCCGCGGGGCCTGCCTGTGTATATGTGCCGGTGTAGTTGAATGTTCCCGCATCCGTATTTCCCCACGCCGTGGAGTTATTTTGGTAGATGAGCAGCTCGCCGCCGAAATGCAGAATATGCTTTCCAACGACCATCGTCACAACATCGGAGGGATTAAAGGCATGCTCTTTGTAAACCGCATTGGATTGAGGCGACAAGATGCCGCTGTAAGTACCGGAGGCATAGTTGAATGTCGGAAAGGTGTCTGCCTTGGCAAACTTCAACCCAATCTTGGCGGGATAGCCCAGGCCCGCTGTCAACGGTGAGAAGAAGTTGAGCTGATTGGTATAGCCCATTCTTGCTTCGTTGGTTATGCGCGGACCGAAACTCCAAACATCTGAGATCTGCGAGTTGACCTTGCTCACATCCTGGCTCTGGCAGTTAATGGGGCAGATACCGGCGCCGAAGCCCTGACCAGGATTGTCGCCGTCGTTAATAGACATGCTGAGGCGGTTATTGGATTTGATCTGGTAGTCAAGCCGTCCGAAGTATCGAATGAAGGGTGAAGACTGCGGAGCGGTGTAAGTGTAGTTGTTTTGAACCAGACCATTGCTGCTGAGACTACCCGATCCGTTGGGTTTAGGCCAATACGCCTGGGTGGCGACGGCGACTGGATCGAGGCGGGAGGTCGGGATCTTGTTGCCGTTGTGATATTCATCGGCAAACGACTGACGAATGACACACGGGCATTGGGTCGGTACCGTCTGGCCAGGATAGAGGTACGTCCCGGTCTGTTGGGTGGTCTGTGTCGCTGGATCGTAGATGGTCTGGAACCCCGTGAAATCACCAGCCATGACAGCCGCGGTTGGAACGGTAAAAGACGAGGCGCTCGTGGCTCCGTGTGAAATGATCTTATCGACGTTGAAGTAGAAGAAGAGCTTGTCGCGGAGAATCGGGCCGCCTATGGAACCGCCAAAGTTGTTATAGCGGAAGTACTTCTTTGTCGGCCCACTAAAGGCATAGGGAAGCGCATTCAGTGCCTCATTCTGAAAATATTCGTATAACGACCCGTGGAAGCGGTTCGTGCCTCCCTTGCTGATCTGGTTGTATAAGATGCCTCCGACGCCGTACTGCGAAGAGAATGCGGAGGTGAGGGTCTGAAGCTCCTCGATCGTCTCCTGGGTGAGGATGTCAGAGTTAGCGCTGGCGGGCAGCGTTGACTCTGCCCCGTCTGCCAGTACCGTGCTGAACGGCAGATTTCCATTGACCGCGACCGTGATTCCCGGCGCGGTGCTGCCGGATGCTGCAAGAGAACCCTGCGAACCGCCCGGAGCCCCTGCGGCCCCTGGAAGGAGAATGTTGAATTGGGTCCAGTCCTGTCCCACTTGCGGAAGTGCTGCCAGGGTCTCAGCGGAAAGCGTGACACTCTGTTCACCGCTCTCAGTCCTCAGCAGCGGAACGTCTGTACTGACCACGACTTCTTGCGTTACCGACCCGACCGATAGCTGCGCATTGACGGCCGTAACTCCGACGATGAGGGTAATTGAGGGCCGGACCAGAGTTGAAAACCCCTGTTTCGCGAAGGTGATCTTGTAATTTCCGGCAACAATTGAACCCGTATCGTAGACGCCGGCATCATTGGTCACGTAGGTCTTCGAGACCCCGGTTTCCACGTTCAAAACCGTTACGGTTGCACCCGGCACCGCCGCACCGGTGTTATCGGTCACAGTACCGTTTATGTCACCGGAATTGGTGCTCTGCCCAATTGCAGTTCCGAGAAAAACTGCAAGCATCATCACTACTAACAATCTCAATTTCATTGCGTTTGCCTCCTCAAAATGGAACGCTTTCACCGAGCCAATACCATCAACCTTGTCTTAGTCCCTTTGGAATCACTAAATCGCTTCAGTTTGGGAGGACAAGCGTTTGTCTTTTTTTCGGCGTTTTGAACTATGATCCCACCTCCATAACCTTGTCAACTGTTTTCTCCATCAAAAGGTTGACATGTCCCGTCCTCGTGGCTCGAGCGCTCTAGATTTTGGTCGATAACAACCAGGAAAGTGTTGGTTCACCGCAGAGGAATCTGAATCTGAAAGTATGTGGTTGCTTTGTTTGACCGGAGCTTCCTTTGAGACGCTCGACCGATCGCACCTTGATCCTTCCGTCCGCTCACCATCGGCGTCCATTTCGGACAAATGGTTGAAGGGAGCATCGATCGCACGCACAAAAACTTTCACGTTACTGAAAATTTGCTGATGATCTGAGAACCGACAAGCAATTCGGTAAAGGCGCCAATCCGTAGCGATCCTTCGACCGACGACCCGGAGCGATTATGGAATCACCTCAGGGGTGGGATGGACCTTTGGTAATCCATGAGTCTGCGTCAATCTTCGATTGTAAATCTCGTGCGCGACGTCACTGATTCATCGTCTCTTTGCATTTTGCAAGCTGACGCTCCATGCACCGTAGTAGATGCCTTGCTCGCTGCCGCGGTAAAAGGATGAGTGCCATCTGCGTCAAACTTGTAATAGCCACGCCTACGTTATTCCTGTGCCGGTGCCACTCTTAGTTCTGCTAGTAGACAGCCAGGTAGTTGCAGCATTAAAACGTACCCTACCGCGGGCTCCGAACCTCAGGTTCTTAAGGGAAGGCTTCAAGCCTAACACTGTTTGGGTTTATGGGTAGTTGCGGACAGAAGCGCGTTGAGATCCCTTGGGTTTTACTCACAAGGATGTGAGTGTATCGGTTGCAGACATATCCGCCAGACATAGCTGAAATAAGGCAATCTCCCTACTTCCTGGAAAACTCGCAGCTCCTATCGGATGATTTCGGCTCCAGCCCGTGAAAGGAGAAGCATGAAACGAAGAAGCTACTTTGCATTTGCAGCCATCGCCTTCGGCTGGGCTGCAGTTCTGAATCCTCAACAAACCGCCGGGCAAACGTCGGTGTCATCTATCGTAAGCTGCGTCTCAAAAGGCAAGGAACGGCAACAATGCTCGGCCGACACTCGTGCCGGCATCGTGATGTTGCGATCAACAGGTGACGCCGCCTGCCTCCTGGGCAGGAACTGGGGCTACGACGACCAGGGGGTTTGGGTATCCGAAGGTTGCGGCGGTGACTTCGGGACTGGAAGTAGTTCCCGCGCCCCTGCAGCGACCGCCCTCGGCGCGGCCGTGGCTAAATCCATAAACGAAACACCCGCGATGGAGACCGTTACAACCGGGACGAACCCTGGGAAGGACTACACCGGCGGTTTCCAGCCTTATGGGAGTGTTCGCACCATCATCTCCATTCCAGCCAACGGGCCGGCGGAAGTACAAGACGATGCCACCCGAGTCGGCATCAATTTCGGAACGTTTGGAGCGATTAAGGTAATTGGCACCACGGAATGGGGAGTGAACCTCGTTCAGAGCGAAACCACGTTGAACGCCGGTGCAACCACGGCGTCTGGCTTCGGCGTGGTGCAGCAAGTGACTCAACCCGTCTTCGGCGCTCGCCTTGGATTCCTTGGTGTCGATACCGGCAAATTTGGGGTTCTCTCTTATGGCAAGCAGAATTCCACCCACTATGACGTAACCAGCTACACGACCGATCGCTTCAACGTCTTCGGCGGAATATCCACCGTCACCTATCCTGCCGGCACTGACGGCGGTCAATCTGGTACCGGCCGTGCCGACCAGACGATTCTCTATCACGTCAACTTCGCCAAGATATTCGACTTCGGAGCACAGGGGCAGTTGCGCACCGCGAACACGTCGCAGGCCTTCAACGGCTTCGGCTTCTCATTGCAAGCGAAAGTACTTCCCGCATTAAAGATTGGCGGCGCTTACAACAAGACCTATTTCGACCAATTTCTTACAAATACGGTACTCCATGGCGGCACGGATTACTGGGCCTTTGGAGGCATGGGCAGATGGCGCCCCGTTGAATGGGGAGCAGTCTACATCCATCAGAATAGAGGCGACCTGGCGTTCATTCCCGACCCCGCAGGTGGACCGTCCAATATAGCGGTCGGATTTTCCGCGAACGGAGTTGAGCTGTATTCCAGGTTGTGGTTCGGAAAGTTTGCAGCCGTACTTGGCTTTGAAGACTACATTCCCTTCGACCTTAGTCCTCTCATCAACCCAGACTTCAAGACAAGGTACGCAGTCGTCGGCGCCGAATGGCACATCTCGCCATCTGGCTACGCGTTTATTGAATCAAGGCTGGGAGACACCACCGACGCCGTAGGCAATGGAGGTTTCAACGCTGCAGCCCTCGGGTTTCGTTACGACTTCACCTGGAAGACGCTGCATCTGCCGTAAACTCTACGGTTGACGTCTGTGCACCAGAATCGCTACCGTGCTCGTCCCCATCGCTCTCTCCTTCGAAACAAGAAACGGGACTGACAAACCCTTCGTCATGGACGCTGCTTCTGACGTCTCGCGAGTTCTCAGCTCCCCCCATCTTTTCAACGTTCGCTTTTGCATCCGGTAACAACACACAGTACGCCGACGCCAGGCTGCGCTCCAGCTTCCCGAGCGCAAGCGGATGGCACACGCTTCGCGCCAAGCCCGAAATAAAGCCGGTCAGGATAACCGTCCCCGTCGGCTCCGGTTACATCCTCACCTCGAAAGAGAGTAGCTGCGTCTTCGCCGTCGTCGACGTTGAGTATTTGCAGCAACAGCTTTTCAAGCAGTTGCCGAAACAGGACGGCAAGCTCGTCATCGCCGGGACGCACAACGCTACTTACTACACCGAAGGCGACGTAACCCTCTGGTGTTCGTGGGGAACGTATGGCATCGACTCAGCCACTGGAAACTCCTTCATACTCGCCTCGTACCTGGGGAACGCGCCCACCGTGATTGAAGATAGCGATGAACAGCCACTCACTCAGCAACTCGCCGAGTTCATCAACGATCCTCTCCATGACCCTCTGCTTCACGGCCGCAACATCCCGGTTCCGGGAAACACCTTTCACGATTGGCCCCGTCCGGGCGAGCAGGGTGGTTGCGGCGGCACGTACATTGCCACCTCCTACTTCCTCCTCTAACCTACAAATACAAACCTCAAGAACAAGGCTGACATCGCCTCTTTGAAGAGCCAGGGCAAGAAAGTCATGATCCCCTCGGCGGCGGCGGCAAGTATTTCACACTCGTCGATCCTGCGAGCATCCCCACCTTCGTCTCATCGGTCACACAAATCGTCACCGAATATGGTTTCAATGGCATCATCGATCTGGATTTCGAAACTCCCTCTCTCAACATCGACCCCGGAGACGCAGACTTCAATCATCCCACCACGCCCTCCATCGTGAACGTCATCTCGGCCCTCCTTCAGTTGCACGATCACCTCGGTCCCGGCTTCATGATCAGTCTCGTCCCCGGAGGTCCGCAGATCCCCGCTGGCTACCCCAGTTACGGTGGGCAATTCGGCAACTCCACAGCTACCCCGCAACCAAATAGCGGTCGGTACAGCGGGGAACCGTGGTCGATGCCGGCTTCCTTGCCGGAGGACATCGGCCACCTACCAAAGACGGTAGCCGAAGCCAACAGAGAACATTGGAAAGAAACTGGCGTAGCTCAGGTTGTGATCGTTGCGTGCTTTGAATGCAGCAAGATTCTGCTGGAAGGTGGGATCCTGATCAACCGACTGACAGCCAACCGATGCTGGGAAGTTGGGATCGCAGGCGGTGCCGGTGAAGGACACTCGCAGGTTTGGTTGGTCCACATACTAAAAGCCCATCTCCACCGGGATGCTGAAGTGGCTTCGGTCGCGCGGGATCAGATTGCCGAAGCCGAGACTAAAACCCGGAGAAACCTTACGAAAGTCGATGCGTCCCGCGCCGCGCAGCGGATCACTGTAGCTGCTGATGTAATCCTGGCAATTCAGCGTAATTGTGCTGCCTGAAGGAATGATGGCAGTCGCCACAACTCGGTTATTGTTGCCGATGACCATCTGAGGACTGAGGCGAAAGTGTCCGCCGAAAGGGAACCAGTCGAGGCCTGCATGGCCGGAGCGAAGGCGAAGGTTTATGCCAACGTTGGCTCCCTCTTCCTGAAAGCTGGTCGAGTAACTGAAGAAATCACTACCGGCGCGCAGGTTGAATCGTGTCGCGAGCGGCGTGGCGACGTCAAAGCCCGTTCCTGCGAAACCCACTCGCGTGGCCAATCCCAAGTTGGAAAATGGCCGATAAGTTCGAGTGGCGCTAAGAGGGCGCGGGGAGGGTATAACGAAAGCCGCCGAGCCGCCGTCATTTTCGGAACGAATCGGCCCCGTGGGGGCGTTGAGTGCGGTCTCCTCAAGCGCTGAGCCTTGCGCGACGAGGTCGGGAGTAGTGAGAGTAAGGGCGAGAATGAGGGCGCTGAATGCGAGTGAGCGTGACTTCATAGGTGTCATCCGTTCGTAGAGCGCAGGTTGCGGCTGAAGCCTCTATCGGCGGAAGACAATCATGGATCAGTAGGAGGAATGCCTTTCGTACAGGTCCGGCAACCATCCCGCAATGCAAACGGCGCCGTACTGAACGAGACATTCAGTAGGAGCCATGGATTACCAGACATCCATCAGCGCGATTTGCTCTAGTGAAACAAAAAAAGCGGCTTCACCCACTTGACATACGCCCCCAATCCGGAATACATAACCTTATGGTTAAGTATTCTGTAAGCCTCGACACCACCTTCGCTGCCCTCAGCGACCCAACCCGTCGAGCGATCCTCACAACCCTGCAGCACGGCCACGCCTCCGTCACGGAACTCTCGCGCCCCCACGACATCTCGATGCCTGCCATCCTCAAACACCTCCGCGTCCTCGAACAGGCCGGACTTATCGAGCAGAAAAAAACTGGCCGCGTCCGCATGTGCCGCCTCACCGTAGCCCCTATGCAACACGCCTCCGACTGGCTCTCTCTTTACCGCGTCTTCTGGGAGAACCAGCTCGACAACCTCGGCAAATTTCTGGACCAAACCGATCCCAAAAAACAGGAGAACAAAACATGTCGCAAGCCGCCGTCGCAACGCCTTCGTCGCTCGTAATCTCCCGCACTTATCCTGCATCGGTCGAACGCGTCTTCAAAGCGTGGACCGACGCCAACCAACTCGGCCAGTGGTTCGCTCCCACCGACGACTACACCACCAAGGCCAACGTCGACCTCCGTGTCGGCCACGAATATCGCATCGCCATTACCCACAAAGGCGGCAACGTCCACACCATCCTCGGCACCTACCGACTCATCGAGCCGCCTCGCAAGCTCGTCTACACCTGGCGCTGGGAGAACGGCCCGTCCGCCGATACACTCGTCACCGTCGACTTCAACCCCGACGGCGAGGCCACCAAAGTCACCATCACCCACGAGCAGTTCACCAATACCGAGGATCGCGACAAGCACAACGAAGGCTGGAATGGCTGCCTCAACCGCCTTCAGCGCACTCTCACAACCGCCGCCTAGGCTAACGCCTTACACATCGCGCAACTTAAACCGCACCAAGGAGAAACCATGGCAAACCCCTTCGTCTACGTTGAACTCAACACCACCGACGTCAGCCTCTCAAAGACGTTCTACTCGAAACTCTTCGACTGGAAGCTCGAAGACGTTCAAGGCATGGGAATGGACTACACCTTCATCAAAAACGGCGACACTCCCATTGGGGGCATGATGAAGCATCCCATGCCCGGCGCACCCTCCATGTGGCTGGCCTACGTCGGAGTCGACGACATCAAGGCCTCCACCGCGAAAGCAAAATCGCTTGGCGCCAGGGTTATCGTCGATGTCCAGGAAGTTCCTGGCCATGGCCACATGAGCGTTCTCAGCGATCCGACCGGCGGGGCCATCGCCCTTTGGCAACCCAAAAAGGCGTAGCCGCTTGATCTACCGCCCAGCATCTCCGGTGACTTCGGCCTCTCGCAGAAAGTCGAAGTTACCCGACGCTCGCGGCCTCACATTCACAATCCGCCGCGTGTGCACCACCTCATTATTCGGATACCAAAGTGGAATTCCCGGCAAATCCTCGGCCAGAATCTGCTGCACCTCAACGTAGTCTTTCTTCCTCACCGCTCGAGCCGACGAAGCCGAAGCCTCCGCCAACAACGCGTCCAGCCGGGCATTCGAGTACCGTCCACGGTTGCCCCCTTTGGGCGGAAAACTCCCTGACCCATACGCGTATCGGAAGATATCCGGGTCTTCATTACTGCCAATCCACCGCAGCGCATAAATCTGAAACGCTCCCTTGGTCACGTCTGCATAAAACGTTCCAAACTCCGCCGATCGAATCTCCAGCGCAATCCCCGCTGCCCTTAACTGTTGTTGGAACACCGCCGCCATCAGCCTGGTCGTCTCGTCCGTGCTGGTCTTCATCGTCAGCCGCATCCGCACGCCATCTTTACCGGCAGGGAAGCCGGCCTCCTCTAAAAGCCGCTTCGCTCGCGCTATATCCTGCGGGTACTTCGCCAGTTCATCATCACTCGCCGCAGCCCAATGCCCCACCGGCAGCAGGCTATTCGCCAGCCTCGCCTGCCCCCGCCAAATCGCATTCACAATCGCCTGCCGGCCGATCGCGCAAGCCACCGCCTGCCGCACGCGCTTGTCCTTCAGAAGCGTATCTGTAACATTGAACGTTACATATACTACCGGCGACCCGCCTCCCGACTCCACCTTCAGGTTCGGTTCTGCCTCGAGCGTGTGCACCATATCGAGCGTCACCACATTGCTGGCCAGATCAGCCGATCCCTTCTTCAACTCCAGCGCGCTCGTAATCGTGTCTGGTACAACCTGAAACCGTATCCGCTCGATCCTCCGCCCGGGTGCCCTATCCTTTCGCGCCTCTTGCGAAAGGGTGGGATGTATGTCGTCTCCCTGCGTGCTCGTCTGTCCCGCCGGTAACGCGTCCGCCCAGTAATCATGGTTCCTCTCCACAATCACCTCTTTATCCTGCACCGCACTCACAAACTTGAACGGCCCCGACCCCACCGGATGCAATCCAAAATCCTTCCCCGCCCCCCGAGGCACCACTCCAAACAACCCGTCACTCATGTTGAATAGAAGTCCAGCATCCGGACGCTTCATCCGCACCACCACCGTCAGCCGATCTCTCGTCTCCACTCGGTCCACCGCCGAAAAGCTCCCACCCTTCGCCGTCACCAACGACCCATCGATCAAACTCCGGATCGTATAAGCCACATCCTCCGCTTCGAGCGGCCTCCCATCATGAAATCTCACCCCATCCCGCAGATGAAATACCCAGGTCAGCGCATCCGGCTGTGCCCAGCTCGTAGCCAGCCACGGTTGCAACTCATAGTGCTCATCCTTCTTCACCAGAGCGTCGAAGATCTGCCCACCCACCCGCTCCGACTGCGCATCCGTACCCACCCGCAGATCCAAGTTATTCGGACTGCTCTCAATGATCATCACCACCGACCCGGGCTCTTCCACCCGGCCACTGCACCCCTGCATCAACAAACACCCAACAACCATCAACACGACAAATACGGGTGCCCCATCCTTTCGCAGTCACATCGCGATAGGGTGGGGTATTCACGGGGCGAACCGCCTTTCGTCGCGCGATCGCAAAGTTCATCCGCGGCTAACCTTCCCCAACACCACCGCTCTCCGCGCCCCCGTAGCCGTCGGAACATTTCCCGGAAGCCCGTTCCAACTTAACCATGCGAGCAGCGCAAACGCTACACCCTCCTTCGCCTGAGCCGGAATCCCCAACTCCTCCATCATCCTTACCTTCACCTTCAAAGATTCAAGCCCGTCCCGAAGCATGCCCATCAACACTTCATTCTTCGCCCCACCACCCGCCACCACAAACTCTACCGGCAACGTCGTCTTCAAATGCCCCACAACAAATCGCCGATAAGCATCCACAATCGAGGCTCCCGTCAACGCGGTAGCCGTCGCCACCACATTCTCATCGCGAGCACCATCGTCCGACTTCCGGCACAACGCAATGAATCGCGAAACAAATGCCTCCCCATACTGCTCCCGACCGCAAGACTTCGGCGGCAGGGCAGAGAAGTACCCTTCCTGCAAAATCTTCTCCACCACATCCCGCAAAACCCGGCCCGACCGAGCCACCGCTCCATCCCGATCGAACTCCCGCTCATACAGCCTTCGCATACAAGCATCGATCACCATATTTCCCGGTCCTGTATCGAACGCCATCACCCTATCGACACCCGCCCCCGCAGGAATTGCCGTCAAATTCCCAATCCCTCCCAGGTTCTGCAGCACCCGGCTCACTTTCGCCGAACGAAACATGCAGAAGTCCAGCATCGGCACCAGTGGAGCCCCCTGCCCACCAGCGGCCAAATCCGCCGGCCGAAAATCACTTACCACCGGCATGCGCAACCGCTCCGCAATCACGCTCGCCTCACCCATCTGCCACGTAGCCCGCAAAGCCTTCCCCAGATATCTATCAGCCGCCCCCTGGTGATACACCGTCTGCCCATGACACCCCACCAGCCCCACCTTCACGCCAATTTGCTCCTGCGCCTTTTCCACCGCATCCGCATACGTTTCCCCGAGCAGCCAATTCAATCTCGCCAACTCCGCGACCGAGATCGCATCAGCATCCATCGCGCCCAGCACTGCAGCCCTCACCGCCTTCGGATAACTCACTCCCAGATGTCCAAGCAGCTTCACCACTGGTGTCCCACTCTTCACCCGAGCGGGCGAGATCCGGCACACCGCCACATCCACCCCATCCGCCGAAGTCCCACTCATCACCCCCGCCACCACCATGCTCTTCATTCTGACCACAATTCCTCCGAGAGTGTTCTTTGAGCAAAAAAAATATTGTCATCCTGAGCGAGGTCGCTCGCGCATTTTGCGGGTGACGCAATCGAAGAGCCTGCCATGAGCCTATCGAAGGGACCTGCGGTTGCTCGTGTCGTGGCCTGTTGTCAAACTGTTCATCCCTTCAACTCCCGCTGCAACTCCGCCAGCAAATTCAGCGCCTCTCTCGGAGTCAATCCATCCACATCCGCCTTCGCCAACCGATCCACAATCCTCTGCGAGAGCGGCGTAAACATCGTCATCTGCATCTGCGCCGTCGCCGGGGAAGCCTCCCGCACCTGCTGCGTCTCAGCCCGCTCATGCACCTTCAACACCTCACGCGCCCGCGCAATCACACCCGCAGGCAATCCCGCCAGCTTCGCAACTTCAATCCCGTAGCTCTTGCTGGCCGGCCCCGGCTCTACGGTATGCAGAAACACAATCCCCCCCGCCGTCTCCTTCACCGTCACCCGGAGATTCGTCAGCCGCGTCAGCCTCTCCGCCAGCAGCGTCAGCTCATGGTAGTGTGTCGCAAACAGGGTTCGCGCCCCAATCCGGTCATGCAGATGTTCCACCGTAGCCCACGCCAGCGAAAGGCCATCATACGTAGCCGTCCCGCGTCCCATCTCATCGAGCAGCACCAGCGACCGGTTCGTCGCCGTGTTCAAAATCGCTGCCGTCTCCGTCATCTCCACCATAAACGTCGACCGCCCCCGCGCCACATTATCGCTCGCCCCAATCCTCGTATAAATTCGGTCCACCAATCCAAGCCGCATCCGCTCTGCCGGCACAAAACAACCCATCTGCGCCATCACCACCAACAGCGCCGCCATCCGAAGATATGTACTCTTGCCCCCCATGTTCGGCCCGGTAATCAGCAACACCGCTGGTCCCGCATCCGCGTCGATATGAATCGAGTTCGGCACAAATCGTCCCCCACCCGACTCCTCCATCCGTCTCTCTACCACCGGATGCCGTGCCTGCACAAACTCCAACACTCCCGAGTTCTCCACCTGCGGCCTCACCCACCCGCGCAGCGCTGCGAGATGCGCAAAGCAACCCAGCAGATCAATCTCCGCCAGCTTCCGCGCTGTCTCCCGCATGCGGCCAGCGGCCTCCAGCAACTGCCGCCGCAACTCCGCAAAGATCCGCCGCTCGATCTCGTCACTACGCTCCTGCGCAGCCAAAATCTTCGTCTCATACTCCTTCAACTCCGGAGTCGTAAACCGCTCTGCATTCACCAGCGTCTGCTTCCGCTCATAGTCTGCCGGCACGGCCTTCGCATTCGCCTTTGTCACCTCCAGGTAGTAGCCAAACACCGTATTGAACCGCACCTTCAGCGACCCGATCCCCGTCCGCGCCCTCTCTCTCTCCTCGATCGCCGCCAGCGACTGCCGCCCGCTCCGGCTCAACTCCCGCAGCTCATCCAACTCCGCATCCACGCCCTCGCCAATCGCCCCGCCATCCCCCAGCGACACCGGCGGCTCCTCCGCAATCGTCCGCACAATCATCTCGTGCAAATCCTCCAGCGGATCAACACTCTTCCCCAACTCGCGCCATCTCATACTATCGAACACGCGAACCGCCGCCACCACTCCCGGCAGACAACCCAGTGTCTTCGCCAGAGCCATCACTTCCCGTGGCCCAGCCGAATCCAGCGCCACCCTTCCCAGCAATCGCTCCAGGTCCAGCACCCCGTCCATCGACCGCCGGAGCCCCTCCCGCCGCCTCAAATCCGCCGTCGCCTCACCCACCGCCTCCAGCCGAGCCTCAATCTCCCGCAGTCCGTTAGCCGGCCTCAGCAAACTCGCCCGCAACAATCTCTTTCCCATCGGAGTACAGCAGGCATCCATCGTATAGAACAACGTAGTCTGCGCCGACTCCCCGGAGAACAGCGGCTCCACCAACTCCAGGTTCCGCACGCTCACCGCATCCAGCTCTAAACAACTGGACCGCTCATAAAACCGCAGTCCATCCACATGCTCCAGCCCACCCTGCTTCGTCTGCCGCATGTAATGCAGCAGCGCCCCCGCCGCCACAGCCGCAGCCTCATGCCCACCCAATCCCATGCCGTCCAGCGAATGCACCTTGAAGTGATTCCTTACCAGCGGTACCGCATACTCCGCCGTAAACACCCACTCATCCAAAGCCGTCTTCGTTCGAATCCGATCCAAGCCCGCACCGGCCTCCGCGTCCGCACTCCCCTTTGGTTCAAGATCGTCATTCTGAGCGGAGTGAAGAACCCCCGTATTTTGCCTTTGCTCTTGCTTGTTCTCTTCGTCAAGCCCTAACGATCTACTCGTCCCAACCCCACCCAGCAACCCCGCCCCATACAACAACTCCACCGGCCCTACCCGCCCCAACTCATCCACCAGCAAAGCCCAGGCATTTACTCCCGAGAACTCCGTAGCCCGAAACTCCCCCGTAGACAGATCCAGCAGCGCCAGCCCCCAAGTCTGAGACCCGCCCTGCGCCGCCCCGCTCCCCAGCACACAAACACTCGCCAGATAATTACTCTGTTCCGCTCCCAACGCCGGATCGAGCGCCGTCCCCGGCGTCAACACCCGCGTCACTTCCCGTCGCACGATCGTCTTCGTCTGCTTCGGGTCCTCCATCTGCTCGCACAACGCAATCTTGTAGCCCATGCGCAACAGCCGCTGCACATACGTCTCCGCTGCATGGTACGGAACCCCGCACATCGGCTGCTTCTTCTCTTTGTCTCTCGCGGTCAGCGTCAGCTGCAGCTCACGCGACACTAGAATCGCGTCCTCATAGAACAGCTCATAGAAATCCCCGATCCTGCAGAACATCAGGCAATCCGGATACTGTTCCTTCGCCGCAAAATACTGCCGCATCACCGGCGTCAGGCTCGCCGATTCTCCCGCCAAACTCACTGCTGTCTCATTCGTCATCGCAGAACCGCAGGATACCGTACCTGCAACGTTTCTGTTTACAGCTTGTCCACAGTCTCTGCCGGACTAATCGTCGTAGTCACCGAAACTTCCGAAACCGTGAACACTCATGGTCGCTGATCACCCGAACCAGCTTATTGGCCAAAAATGCCTTTCCGTCAAAATGCGATCGCACCATCAGCGGAATACCGTCAATGTACTGGAAGCTCTTCGCACCGGCTCCCCCTTTCTGCAAATCGCCTTCGTCGGCCAACTGATCGAAGTCCAATCGTCGTATCTCGTGCGTCTCCGGGTCGAGCCAGAGTCTGTAGTGTTTTCTGGCCGTCGGCGAAGCAGGAGTCAGATCCACCACAACACAATCGCAGTCTTCAACCGTGTCACGACCCACGAGCGTGTTGCGATACTCCGTCAGAAGATCGCGAAGATGGATGCCTGCATCCAGAAGCCTTTGATGTTGGATCTTCGCTCGCGCCTGTCCATCCAGAGCAGATCGTTCTCTCACCGCATCGTCATATCGCTTCTGTTCGTCTTCCAGTGCCTTCCGGGAAAGCGGCTTGCCGTTCACCTCGAGCAGCCTTGAATACTCCAGATCCGCGATATACGTCACATCAAAGAGCTCCGAGTAATTGACCGTTTGCTTGGCTTTTTCATTGAAGTTCTTTGTGTGAATGAGTTCAAGATACGTAAAGCGGGTCTTCGACGCCTTCGCCGTCTCATATTTGTCGACTGCGCCCCGCAACGCGTCAACCTGATCCCTGCTGCGGCGCCTACTGCTCCTTGGTCGGCGCACACAAAAGAGTCAGGATTAGAACATAAACTCTGAATGGATGATTCACCGGACCAAGAATACGTAACCGCGATCAGAATCATCGACATTCTTCTCCGAAATCAACTGCAATCGCAGCCACCTCCCGTCTGCTCTTCATACCCGATATACTGAAGATTCGCGAGTTTAGCGCTGGCGAACCATTACTATGTCCCTCCTCTGGCTCAGAGTCGCGGTCCTCCTTTACGGCATGGCCGCGCTCGCGGTGCTCCCCGCCGCCCTCTACGATCGCCCGCGCTGGCGCCTCATCGCCATCCCCGCCACCATCGCCGCCGTTCTGTTCCACTTCGTCTCCCTTGCCGAGATGCTCATCGCCGCCCATCATCGCCTGCCTGTGGATACGCACGAATCCCAGACCCTCCTCGGCCTCCTTCTCGCACTGGCATTTCTCCTCGTCTATTGGCGATACAAAACCGTCTCCCTTGGCGTCTTTATCCTCCCTGTCTGCTTCCTGCTTGGCCTCGTCCCCGCCTTCCAACCCGGCCAGGAGAGCACCCCCGTCCCAACCATCCAAACTGGTTGGATCTTCCTCCACGTCGCCCTCCTTCTAGGCGCCTATGCCGCTCTGGTTCTCTCGCTCTTCGCCTCTCTCCTCTATCTGATCCAGGAGCGCCGTCTCAAGCAAAAATCCCCCACACTCCCCTGGCTCCCTCCGCTTGAAACCCCCCTTGAAGTTCTCGACCAGATCGCCCTCAAGGCGCTCCTCTTCGGACTCCCTTGTATGACCGCCGGTCTGCTCATAGGCTCTCTCATCGCCCAGGCCACCGTCGGCGCGTCCTACTTCCGCGACCCCAAAATCCTCCTCGCCTTCGCCATGTGGCTCGTCTACATTGCGATGATCTACATCCGCCGTCACTCCGGTCTCCGTGGACGCCGCGCCGTCTACCTCTCCAGCTTCGTCTTCCTTGTCGTCCTCGCCGTCTGGGCCGCAAACCAATTCTCGGCAGTCCACAGGTTCACCGCCCCATGAACCAGTCCAAGCCCCAATCCAAGCCCCAATCGGGGCCCAACACAACCCAGGGACGCCTCGTCCTGCTCGGTATCAACCACAACACCGCGCCCATCGAGGTTCGCGAGCGGCTTGCCATCCCCACCTCACGACTGGCCGACGCCACACGCACGCTCCTTCATCAGCCCGGCATCCGCGAAGGCCTCATCCTCTCCACCTGCAATCGCGTCGAACTCCTCACCCTTCAGGACGACGCCGAAACCACGCAGGCCCAGACAACAGCCGACCTCCTCCGCTTCCTCCACGAATACTTCGCCGTTCCGCCTCACGACATCCAGGCCCACCTCTACGAGTTCCGCGAGCGCGAGGCCATCCGCCATCTCTTCCGCGTCGCCAGCTCTCTCGACAGCATGGTCGTCGGCGAGCCCCAAATTCTCGGCCAGGTCAAGGAGTCCTACACCATCGCCCGCGAGGTCGGCGCCGTCTCCACCCACCTCGAATCTCTCCTCCAGCGCACCTTCACCGTCGCAAAAAAAATCCGCAGCGAAACGCAGATAGGCTCCAGCAGCGTCTCCGTCGCTTCGGTAGCCGTTGACCTCGCCAGAAAAATCTTTGGCTCCCTCGAGAAAAAAACCGTCCTCCTCGTAGGCGCAGGAAAGATGTCCGAACTCGCCGCCCGCCATCTCATCGAGCACGGCGCCTCCTCCATCCTCGTCGCCAACCGCACCCAGTCACGTGCCGAGAAGATCGCCGCCGACTTCGCCAGCCCCACCGTCCACACCGAGGCCATTCCCTTCGACGCCCTCTACGAACAGGTTCCCCGCGCCGACATCGTCATCACCTCGACCGGCGCCCCGCAAAAGATCTTCGGCCGCTCCCATGGCCAGCACTTCCTGCACAGCCGTCGCAACCGTCCCATGTTCTTCATCGACATTGCCGTCCCGCGCGACGTCGATCCCGGCATGAACGAGGTCGAAGGCTGTTTCGTCTACGACATCGACGACCTCCAGCAGGTCGCCACCGCCAACCTCGCCGATCGCAGCCGCGAAGCCGCTGCCGCAGAAACCATCGTCAGCAGAGAAGTAGACAAATATGAGCAGCGCCTGCAGTCCCGCGACGCCGCCCCCGCCATCGTCGCGCTTCAGCAGCAGGCCGAGGAGCTTCGTCAGGCTGAACTAGCCCGATCCCAATCCAAGCTCGCCGGTCTTACCCCGCAACAACGCGAAGCCGTCGAAACTCTCACCCGCTCCCTCACCGCCAAACTCCTCCACCCCCAACTCACTGCCCTCCGTGAAGCCACCCGAACCAAAGACAGCGAATAACCACCGCCGATCCCGGGGCCCTTCAAGAATAGAGTTGTGATCCGCCATTGCTGCTCGCAGATACAGGATCAGTTTCAATCCCATATCTGCGAGCGCAAACCGCGTCAGAACGGTTTCGTCAGGAACGGCAGGAACAGAATATTAGTGCCGTCGATACCCGCGCATCCCGCCGCCGTCGGTCCCCTCGAACAACCCCACCAGTTCAGCGTGGCATCCACCGAGCCGCCGTTGATGTTGTCCACACCAATCACCGGATTCACGAAATTGTTCAGGTGCGCTTCAACCAGCGAGTTGGTTTTCACCGCGATCCCAATCGTCTCCTGCTGGATCACGTTGCCTGCAATCACCGTTCCCGTGATCACTGCCAGCGGATGGCCCGCGCCATCATCCCCGCCCGATACATTGATCCCCGTCGGCCCTGAGGTCGCCGTATCTGCAGTATCCGCCGAATTTCCCGAGATATAGTTGCCGGCGATCATATTGTCCGGCAGCGAAGCGCCCGGCGAGTGAGCATGCATCGCGACACCCGGCAGGCCGTTATCCGTAATGATGTTGTTCACCACAACATTTCCATACGTCTTGTTCCAGGGTGCAGGGGCAAACAGGCCCACGCCCGCACCCGCTCCCGGCACCTTGGTTCCATTATGGTCGGACACATTGCCGTTGATCGTATTGTGAAACACTCCGGCCGCTGTAGGCGGACCCGGCGCAAAGAGCGTATGCGACGCCAGCGTGATGCCGCAATCAAACGAATTGTTCCGGACCGTGTTTCCCATGATCAGGTTGTCGTGCGTAGCGCCAGTGTCGTCACTCAACAGAATCCCGCCGGAGTTATTCTCCACCAGATTGTCCGCAATGATCGAATGATCCACCCCGCTCAGATGAATTCCCTCGCCGCAGTCGAAGCCCTCATTCGTCTCAAAGTCGGGTATGTCCGGGCAATCGGCAGCGTTGATATCCAAATTGACGTTGTTCTTCAGAACCTGATTGCTCGAGATCGTGATATTCGTGGCGTTGGTAATGAGAATGCCCTCGAAGTTCGCATTCTGCACCTTGAATCCCGAAACAGTAACTCCACTCAGACCGGCATTATCCAGGCCATCCACGTAGATCCCGTTCTTCAGCCCAGTGGCGTCGATGATCGTATTATTCCGATTTGCGCCCACCAGCGAAATTGCCTTACTGATAACGACGTCCTCCTTATACGTGCCTTGCGAAACCTGAATGGTGTCGCCCGCCGACGCCGCCGCGACAGCAGCCCCAATCGACGTATACGGACATCCGGGACTTGGCTTTTTTTCAACACAGAGAGTCGCGCCTGCGGCAACTTGAGAGAGGCTGCAAAGCACTACGTTTAGGCAAACAACGAGAGTGGCATTCCGATAGGTCATCTTTTCTCCTAAGCCGGGGTTCCCCACTTCTGTTTTTTTCCGGAGTCCGAATTCTACTCTCAGCAGCAGTCATTTGTTGAGATTCTTTCGTCCGTAGCGAACTATTCACAAAGGAGCTATCAGGAAAATTACGCATGTAACAACGCAACACCCGCAGGTCACAACATAGAAGGGTGACCCACCCATCAGCAACGCTCCTTCCTCATCGTGGAATCGAATCAGAAGTGAACGACCGAAAGTTGAACGGCTCGACGCTCTCTCAAAACCTCGTCACCACACTGCCGACAGGAAGAAGACAAGTGAACCTAATCTACGAAATGGATCAAAGAAACTTCGTGGCTCAGGAATCGTGGCGAAACAGAATCGTGGCGAAACAGAATCACGTCTCATGCAGGAAGGCAACGCAAGCCGCACCCCGGGCACTCCTCCGACATCCACACTCGACTTAAACCCTGTTCTCGATCAATAGTTGCGCGTCGTCAAACGATGTAAAAACCCTGTAATGACGCGCGTTGGCGCTTGTGTCCTTTCGCCGACTGACACATCTAAACACACAGAGGTTTTAAGGATCATGCCAAGGTTCAAGGCGTTAACGTTCATGCTTTCTCTGGCGGCTCTGTGCGCGACAGCCTTCGGGCAAAACGCGAACCCAGCCAGCCCGGGCACTCTCAACTACATCGAAGGGCAGGCCTCCATCGAAGGCCGTCCTCTGTCCTCCCAATCTGTAGGTAACACCACCCTGCAGGCTGGCCAGATGCTCGCTACGGCCAACGGTAAGGCAGAGATCCTGCTCACCCCCGGTATCTTTCTCCGTCTCGGCAACGAGAGCAGCGTCCAGATGGTCTCCACCGATCTGACCCACACTGAGGTCAAACTCGAGCAGGGACGAGCCAACGTCGAAGTCGATCAGATTTATCCGCAAAACACCATTCTCATCAATCTGAAGAATGGCCAGACTCAACTCCTTAAGAAAGGCCTCTATGCCTTCGATGCCGGCAACGCCACCGTCCGAGTGTTCGATGGCAAAGCCGCCGTCTATCCCGGAGCCGACACCCAGTCCAACGTCAAACCCATCGACGTCAAAGGCGGCCATCAACTCGCGGTCAACGGCGAGCCGCTCAAGCCGCAGGGCTTCAACAAAGACCAGGCAAAGTCGGACCCGCTGTATCAATGGAGCAGCCTGCGCTCCCAATACCTCGGTGAAGCCAACTTGGATCTCGCCGAGGAATACGCAGGCTATTCCGGCTTCTATCCCGGCTGGTACTGGGCCGGTGGCCCGTTCGGCTACACCTGGCTCCCCGGTGATGGCCTCTTCTGGAGCCCCTTCGGCTACGGCTTCTATTCGCCCTACTACATTCGCGGCGGAGGCTTCATCTACGGAGCCTACGGTCGAGGCTTCTACGGCTACCGCGGCGGTTATACAGGCGCCTATCGCGGAGGCGTAGCAAGAGCCGAGGGCGGCGGTTTCCACGGAGGCAGCGCCGGTGCTGGCTTCCACGGTGGCGGAGGTGGAGGCTTCCACGGTGGAGGCGGTCACCGCTAACCCGTTCCCCTAGCAGAGCAGCAAAACGCAGGCATCGTCTCACAACAGCAGACGATGCCTGCGTTTTTACCACCCATAATCGCTTACGTTGAAGGTTTTCATCGATCGCATTTACTCCGTACGCAATGCCGTCATGGGTTCGATATTCGCCGCTCGCCGCGCCGGAATAAATCCCGCAACCGTAGCCGACCCCAGCAGGACCACAACCGCAATCCCCAGACTCAACGGATCATACGAACGCACCCCATAGAGTTGATCGGCAATCGACCGCGCTCCAAGAATCGCAACTGGAATCCCGATCGCCAGACCCAATCCCGCCTGAAAAAATGCGCCGCGCATCACCATTCGCACTACGTTCCTGCGATCCGCTCCCAGCGCCATGCGCAACCCGATCTCGCTCGTTCGCCGCGCCACCTGGTACGACGTAATTCCATACAAGCCCACCGACGCCAACACCAGCGCGAGCAGTCCGAACAACGTCGTCAGCCGCGCCACCAGCCGCTCCTGCGTAAAATTCCCCGCCACCTGGTAGTCCAACGACTGAAGATCCTGCACTGTCAGATTCGGATTGATATTCGCCAGCGTTCGCCGCACCATCGCATCCAGATTCTGCGGCGGCCGTTCAAAATGCAGTGTTACCGAATTGATGTACAGCGACCGCCCCTCCGCCATCATCGCATTCGCCTCCGTCAACCCTGTCATCTCCTGCGTCACCGGTCGGAAGTACATCGTCCTCATCTCCTGGCGCGGAGTCGTATACTTCGCATCCGCCACGATCCCCACAATCTCAAACGCCGAAGAATACTTCTGATCGAAAACTCCGAAGTGGCGCCCGATCGGGTCCTCCTTCGGGAAAAATTTCTTCACGAACGCCTCATTCACCACCGCCACCTTCTGCGAAGTAGCCGTATCCTGATCCGTAAATCCCCGTCCGCGAATCACCGGCTGCCCCACTGTCTCAAAAAAGTGTGGACTCACCCGGTCCCACGACGAGCCAATATGATCGTTCGGCCCAGGCGCAGGCCGCCCATCCACGTAGACTGCCTCGCCCCAGTTGTTTCCCTCGAGCGTGCTGTACAACGCCAGCCCCACACTCTTCACTCCCGGCAGCGAACCAAACTGCCGTTCCAGCTGTTGGTACAGTGCAGGCAGCTCCTCCGGTGTATACCCCGCTCCCGCAGGAAAGAGATGCAACACATACCGGTTCTCTGTCTGCAGGCCAAAATCCTGATGCTCCATATTGCGCAGACTCTTCGTCAGCAGCCCCGCACCCACCAGCATCACCAGCGACAACGCCGCCTGCAGCACAATCAGCGATCGCTGCGGCAGCGAAGCCCGATCCTTCATCGACCGGTTAACGCCTCGCAATGCCTCCGCCGGATCCGAATGCGACGTGATCCACGCTGGCACAATCCCAAACACGACACCTGTCGCCAGCGACAACAAAAACGCAAATCCCAGCACCGGCAGCGACGGACTCGCCGCAATCGGCAACTGCGGCGCATCCGGAAACGCGAGCGACAGAATCATCTTCGTCCCCGCATAGGCCACCGCCAACCCGGCCAATCCACCCATGCACCCCAGCAGCAAGCTCTCCGTCAGCATCTGCCGGATCAGCCTGCTCCTCGCCGCTCCCAGCGCCATCCGTATCGAAGTCTCAGCCTTCCGCGTTGCGCCTCGCGCCAGCAGCAGGTTCGCCACATTCGCGCACGCTACCAGGAGCACCAGCCCCGAGATCGTCATCAACAAATACAGACCCTTGCCTGTCCTTCGCTGCAGGTTTTGTATTCCCGCCCCTCCCGGCACAATCACCACATGTTGCTTGGGAATGAGCGTCGAGCCTCCATTCCGCGTATAGGCTGGCTGCGTCGACAACCACTGCCGCAGGCTCTCCGACATCTTGCCTTGCAGCGCCTCTGTGCTCACGCCGGGCTTCAATCGTCCCAACACATACAGCCAGTTGCTCTCCGGCACATGCAGTATTGAATTCCTGATCTCAACCACAGGCTCCACCGACAGCGGAATCCACAGCGCCGGAGGACTGCTCTTGATCCGATCCCCAAAAAATCCCGGGGGTGCGATGCCAACAATCGTCATCGGCAGGCCTTGCAGATAAAACGTTGAACCCACCACGCTCGGGTCCCCGCCATAGTCCGACTGCCACGCCTGGTAACTCATCACCACCGCCGGAGCTGCACCCGGCGTATCGTCCGCCTCCGTAAGTACCCGCCCCGCAAACGGCCCAATCCCAAACGTCTTAAAAAAATTCCCCGAAACATACTGCGAGCGCTCAGACTTCGCCGGCTCCGAACCCCGCCGCGCACTTACCGATTCGCCTCCGGACTGCATAGCCGCCAGTTGCTCAAACTCCGGCGTCGTCTCCTGAAAATGCTTGTACAGTTCATACGAGTACAGGTCGAAGTCCCCATTGTCATTAATAAAGCCGCCATTCACGCAGCAATCATCCAGATCGCCCACCCGATACAGCGTCTTCGGATCCGCCACCGGCAGCGACTTCATCAGGGTCGCATGCACTAGAGTGAAGATCGCCGTATTCGCCCCAATCCCCAGCGCCATCGTCAGCACAACGGTAATCGCAAAGCCCGGCGACTTGTAGAACTGACGCAACGCCATCCAGATATCCTGCATGCGGTCCCCTCCCTGCGCGTATCAAGCTTGTTTAGGCTCTTACGCTGACACCGCCCCGATAGTTCCGGATGGTTCAACTCATCGGTTATTTTGTAATACCCACCTAGCCCTCGCTCGGTTTCGCCCCCGGCGAGCGCTTCAACAACAGATCAATCTGGCCCGCGTGGTGCGACTCATGCTCGCACACATGGAACCACTTGCAGTAGTTGTTCGTTGGCCCCCAACCCCACTTCTCATCCACCGCCATTAACCACGCGTCATCGCGCTTCTTAAACTCGGCCAGCGACCTCTCCCTCACCTCAGTCATGGCATCTATATAAAACTTAAGATCGTGCCCCTTGATGGTCTTCCGCCCACGGTCTCCCAGATCCATCGCCGCGCCCCACTTCTCGTCGTACGACTTCGGAAAATCCTTGATACCGACTCCTTCAAACGTGTTGATCTGATATAGCGTCTCCGTAGCGGCCAAATGCAGCAGCAGCGCGCCAATCGAATTCGCATTCGCATCAAACAGGTAATCCAGATTCGCCTGACTAATGCCTTTCACAGGCCCCGTCACAGCTGGCCGCATCCAGGTCAGCATCGAAACCAGCGTTCCCACCTGCGGCGAATATCCAGGCCTCGGACCCAGAATACTGGTGCCCGCGACTGGTCCCGCTCCTGCAGTTTCCGGCATCAACATTCCTGCGGTCGCTGCGGCCATCGAAGTCAAAAACGTTCTACGGCTCGCACTTGGCAAATTTTTCATGTTCATGAAGGGGAACCTCGCTCAGAAGGAATTCGAATCGGGCCCCGGCTGCTAACCGCGCAAGTATATCTGAGGGGCGAACTAACCACCCGCTGATCCCGTATCCTACTTAAGACTATGAGCAGCGAGCACAACAATCCCCGCAACCCCATCCGCATCGGCAGTCGAGGCTCCCAACTCGCCCTCTGGCAGGCCAACCACATCCTCTACGCCCTCCGCGACGCCGGCTATCACGTCGAACTCGAGATCATCCGCACCACCGGCGACCGCATGCAACAACCCGGCTTCGTGCCACCGCCCAATCTCGACGGCAAAGGCATCTTCATCAAAGAAATAGAAGAAGCCCTCGAAGAGGGCCGCATCGACCTCGCCGTCCACAGCTTAAAAGACCTCCCAACAAAACTCGCCCCGCAATTCACCCTCGCCGCTATCCCCAAACGCGCCGACGCCCGCGACGTCTGGGTCTGCGAGCCGTACTGGGCCCTCCACACACTCCCCACCGGCGGCCGCATCGGCACCACCAGCCCACGCCGCCGCGCCCAGATCCTCGCCCTCCGTCCCGACGTTACTTTCATCGAAATCCGCGGCAACATCGACACTCGCCTCCGCAAACTCGAACAAGGTCAATGTGACGCCCTCGTCCTCGCGGCCGCCGGCCTCGACCGTCTCAAGCGCACCGAATCAGTCCACTACCGCTTCGCCCCCGAAGAGATCTGCCCCGCTCCCGGCCAGGGAGCCCTCGCCCTCGAAACCCGCAGCTGTTCCCACTCCATCGACGAATCCCGCGACGCCTTCGTCCGCAACGCCGTCGCCTTCCTCGAGCACCCGCACACCCGCTTCGCCATCGAGGCCGAACGCACCACTCTCGACGCCCTCGGCGGCGGCTGCTCTCTCCCCATCGGAGCCCACTGCATCCCGCCCGCAACCGCGGCAGGGAAGTGGCGCATGCTCGCCCAGGTCGTCTCTCCCGACGGCGAATCCATGATCCAGATCGATACCGAAGCCACCTACTCCACCACACCCCAAGCCCTGGGCCAATGGGTCGCCGACGACCTCATCTCCAAAGGCGCCTTGGATCTCTTGCCCGCCTTAAACAACGCCTAAAGCTCCCCCTAAGTACCTATATTGTCACCGCAAGGCAATACGAAGGGCTTATCCCTACATCCAACGGGTGATGGGTTTGGCGAAATAGTGGCAGAGGGGAGGCCGATAGTACCCGCTAATCTCGGAAACGAAAGTCGTACGCAAAAACTTTGCCCTTATTCAATGCTTCTCACGCCACAGAGAGACTTAGGTGGATCCCGATATCCCATCATCAGGATCTGGATGCCCCGTGCTCTGTCGAACCGAACCTGGAAAGGTTGAACCCCGGCCATGAATTCAGAGAACTGTAGAAAGCCCTCCCGACCAAACCATCTTCATATCTCCGCTCAGCAACTTCTTATCCTCAGCCTGTTTCTGTCCGTGGGAGCGGTTGCCGCATTGATCGCCGGCTGCAGCGGCACGGCGACAACCACAACCGCAGGGATGGCTCAGATGTCCGTCAAGCTCAGCGATCCCGCCACCTGCATGGCCCCCAACGGCCCGTTTGCCCACGTCTTCGTCACCGTGACCGATGTCAAAGCCCACGTAAATGGAAACGCAGCTGACAACGACTCCGGCTTCGTCGACCTGACCCCTGGCCTGACGAGCCATCCCCAGCAAATCGATCTTCTGGGGCAGGCTTCGAACCAGTGCTTCCTGGCTTCGCTCGGCTCAACCCAGCAGTTGCAACCCGGCAAGTACCAGCAGATTCGAATCATCCTGTCCGATAACAGCCCCGCAGTCGTCAATAAAACGCTTCCAACCAATCTATGCAGTAATGGCGCGGCCAATTGTGTCGTGCTCAACGATGGCACAGTTCAGACCCTGCAGCTTTCCAGCGAGGCGACGACCGGTATCAAGATTCCGCCCGGCCAGATCGCCAATGGAGGCGTCACCGTCGCGGCAGGAGAGACCAAGGACCTCGATATCGACTTCAATACCTGCGTTTCCATCATTAAGCAGGGCAACGGACAATACCGGTTGAAGCCTGTGCTGCACGCCGGAGAAGTGACCACCACATCTGTCTCAATCAATGGATCTGTCGTGGATAGCGCCACCGGCAAAGCAATCAACGGACTTGTGCTCATCGCGCTCGAACAGAAGGACGCCAACGGCGTAGACCGCGTCTTTATGAACACTCTGGCCGACGCGAGCGGAGGTTTTGTCTTCTGCCCCCTGCCGGCCGGAACCTATGACGTGGTCATCGTCGGCGTGACCGCGACAGGCGCCGCGTATGCTCCCTCCATCGTAACCGGAGTATTGACCGGATCGACTCTATCCGTCGTGCAACTGCACCCGCAACCCTCCGCTGCATCGGGCCCCACCACACTGCAAGGTTCCATAACCTCACAGAACAGCGCAACTCCGCCTGCAGCCACCAGCATCGATGTGCAACTCAGCGCTCTGGAAGCCTTGAGCGCCACCCTCACCGTCACCGTGCCGCAACTGCCACCCCAGCCCGGCGCAACGCTCGCGCTGACAACCGAGAGCAGCACCTCCTGTGCGACAGGAAAGGATTGCGTCAGTTACTCGATCTCCTTGCCCGTAGCCGCACCCTACGTCGGTGCATTCACCGCTGGCGGAACACCGTTGACGCAGAGCCTTCTCCCCGCGGCATACACCATCGATGGAATCGCCTTTGTCCCATTATCCGGAGGCACCTTGAACTGTTCGCCAAATGAGCTGCAGGCAACACCGGTCACGCCCGTAGCCGGATCAACTCTCCCCGTGTCCACGCTGGCCTTCACCGGATGTCAGTAGAGCAAGAGGAAGTTATCGCAAAAAAGGCCATTCCCAACAGGGAATGGCCTTTTTTACGTCCGCAACTGGCCCCCGGTGCAGGTAGGGCCGACAGCCGAACAGGAAAAAATACTAGTGCTATTTCTCTCCTAAACAGGTAGTTTTGCTACTTTTTGCGGGCACACTCCCCGACATAAACTCGCCACGAGATCAGGCCCGCTGTCTACCGTCGCAGCCACCGGAGAGAGATATGTCAATCATTTCAAGAACGTTCGATTCGAAAATCTTCAAAATCGCCAGCAAGAGCTTGATCGTCGTTGCCCTCGCTCTGGTGGCGACCAGTGCGGGGTCCGCCCGGGAGAAATACGAAACCATTGAAGCCCAGGCTTGGGGCACTGGTACGCAGATGGGCGCAAGCATTGGCGTCACTTTGAACATCTACGAGTTCTCGACACCCGCCGACAGGGCCGTCTTGGTCCAGGCCTATGAGAAGGGCCAGAACCAGGGACTCGCCAACGCCCTCCAGAAGATGAAGGCCGTAGGCCACGTCGAGATTACGGGCACACTCGGCAACGACTGCTCCTACATCAAGATGGTTCGAACGCCGACTGGCAGGAAGATTGTCTTTGTCACCAATCGCCAGATCCGCTTCGCCGAAGCCTACACCGACTCCCAATCGCAGTCCTTCAACCTCACCGCGGGCATCCTCGACCTCAACGATCAGGACAAGAGCAAGAGTACGGGAGTTCTCTATCCCTTGGCCCAGCTGGTCCTTGATAAACAGGGCGAGTTGCAGTGGGACTTGAATCAGAACCCCTGGAGACTCTCCGACATCCTCGATTGGGCAGGAACGGCCGGCGTCAACTAGCGCGGCACCTTGAAATCTGTTGCTTCATGAAAATCAACGGCGTCCATCAATAGCACCGTGGAATTCACTCTGTGAGGGCGAAACATGACCACCTATCGACGCTTTTTGTTCAACTGTACTTCCCTGTTAGGACCAGTCCTTGTGCTCTCCACCTGCGCCATGGCCCAGTCCAAGCCCGACCCCTATGCGTGCACCAAGGATTCCTCCCCGCAAATGTGCACGGACCGGAATACCTGCAGCTCCACTTCATGTTCCGTCGACGTGAGACGCACAGCCAACGCTGCTTCAGCCACTCCCAACATCCCGAATGCCAAAGGCAACTCTCTCTTCTGTATCAAAGCCGGCAGCAAGGTCGAGTGGAAGAGCACCGGTAAAGACATAGGGTTTGTCGTCGACTTTGGCCCCAACTCTCCATTCGATCACTCCGGAGCCATCATCGGCGGCTCTGACCGCACCGTCTCAACTGTGGCCCAAAAACCCGGATGCTACAAGTACTCTGCAGGCGCGTGCAGGTCCGGCGCCATCTACGGCATGTGCGGCCAGGCCAACGTCCAACTCATCATCACTCCGTAAAGCTCTCCTCCTGGCTCACGGTCTAGCCCATCCTGGGCCTGTCACCTGAGCCAGATAACCCCGCTCACCGGTGCCCTCCCCCCGGTGAGCGGCCCAGCCTCCTCTCTCTCACGAGCTTCCCGTTGACCAAAGGCAGGAAGCCTCCAAACCCAACCGAACGCGACAAGCCTGGACCAAAGTAATCCTCCGCCTCAAGCCGCCTAAGCCCTAAGTTTGTTGTTGCGCTGGCCGAGCCGCACCATGGCTCGGCCTCTTTTTTGTCATCCGACAAGCTCAAACCCCGCACCTCAAACCAGGTCAGAAGCCTTTTGGTGTCAACAAAACCCTTTGAATTGACATGTCGGCTGTATGTTGGGCGAGACTAGGTGGTTAGCTTTTATTTTTGGAAAGAAGGTTGAGGATCGGATCTAAAATCGGTTTTATTTGGTTGACTGTCTCTAGAGAGGCTGGTTCGGTTGCCCCTGACCAACAAACGCATCCTCATCACCCGAACCCGCCACCAGGCCTCCGACCTCGCCGCCCAGCTCGAAGCCCTCGGAGCCACCACGATCCTCATCCCCACCATCGAAATCACACCCCCCGGCTCCTTCGCCGCCCTCGATGTCGCTCTCACCTGTCTCAGCACCTACGACTGGCTCGTCTTCACCAGCCCCAACGCCGTCGAAGCCTTCCACCGCCGCGCTCAATTCCTTCACCTCACGCAACTCGCCAAAAAGATCGCCGTCATCGGCCCCGCCACTCTGCGCGCCGCCAACGACATTGGCCTCACCGTCGACCTCGTCCCTCCGAACTACATCGCCGAATCACTCGCCGAAGCCCTTCTCCCCGAAGCCCCCGGCAAGTCCTTTCTCCTCGTCCGCGCCGCCCAAGCCCGCGACACCCTGCCCGAGGCCCTAACCGCCGCCGGCGCCACCGTTACGATCGCCGAAGCCTACCGCAACCAACTCCCCCCCGAATCCGTCCCAGCCCTTCAGGCTCTCTTCACCTCACCCACCCACTACCCCGACGCAATCACCTTCACCAGCGCATCAACCGCGCGAAATCTCATCGCCTTGCTCGAAACCGCCAACCTCACCCTCCCTCCAAACATCATCCTCGCCTCCATCGGCCCCATTACCAGCGAAGCCCTTCGTGACCTCGGCCACCCTCCCACCATCGAAGCCGCCGAACCCACCATCCCCGCCCTCGTCCAATCTCTGCTCACCTTCCTCCGCCAACCTCGTTAATAACGCCGCCACACTGCTGCAACTCCCGCCGGCATCGCCCTACGGCTACACCGTCCGCATCCTGCGGTTCATCGTCCCCATCCTCGACATAGCCTTCTGGTTTGTGCCGCTGGAAGGCGTCAAGATCGAGAAGAAGAGTCTTTGGGGACCATCGGTTTGCTCTTTCCCATCGGCGTTGGCCTGGACGTTTTCTTCGCACGGTTTTTTCCCGAATCGATCATCCTGGTCGCAGGAGCAATCACCTACAAGAAGCATTTCTCGCCCGCACCCACCGGCTTTCCAGCCTATTTCATCTTCGTCGCTTTGACAGCGCTTGTTCCTTCGTCGGCCCTGCTCCTATAAGCACGTTCCGTCATCACCTGGCGAGCTCGCAAACTTCTTCGTTCTTCTCCTCAGCCTCATGTGGGAGGCCACACTCGCCATACCCTGCGGCTGGTGGACAATCGCGACCAGCAGATGCTGGGATCCGTATCACCGCATGGGGAGGACTTCCCATTGAAGCCGTCCATCTCCGGATGGCCGTTACCGACGCGACCGTGATCGGCTAAGAAACCGTGAAATGCTGGCAGGCCTCCGGAAAATCCATGCGCCACGCGCTTTTCGGCGAACCCACTCCCTAGTACCTAGTGCGAGCCCCACGTCTTGTCGCCTGAATTACAAAGTTTCTCCAGCGTACAGTCCGCACACCTTGGCTTCCGGGCCACACAGATCTGTCGCCCATGATGGATCAGCTCATGGGAAAACGCGATCCATCGATCTTGCGGAATAATCTTCATCAAATCCGCCTCTACCTTCTCGGGAGTTGTCTGCTTCGTCAACTCCAGTCGACGCGACAACCGCATCACATGCGTATCAACGACAACCCCCTCCGCAATCCCATACCACGACCCCAGCACCACATTCCCCGTCTTCCGCGCCACCCCCGGCAATGTAAGAATCTCCTCCATCGTCTGCGGAACCTTCTCCCCAAACTTCTCCGTCACCACCCGTGCCGCTCCCTGAATAGACTTCGCCTTATTCCGAAAAAAACCCGTAGTCCGAATCAACTCCTCCAACTCGGGAAGGGAAGCGGCAGCCAGCGCCTTCGGTGAAGGAAACATCGCAAACAACTTCGGAGTAACCAGATTCACCCGAACATCCGTGCACTGCGCGCTCAAAATTGTCGCTACAGTAAGCTCCCAGGCATTCCTGTGGTTCAACGCACACACCACATCCGGATAAGCTTTTCGCAACTCCGCCAGAATCGCCGCCACGCGCTCCGGACTGGTCGGATTCTTCGTTTCGCGCTTCTTCTTTGCGAGAGCCGGTTGAGAGGATGAGACAGAACGGGACTTTGCAGATCGGACTGCTTTAGCAGACTTTGGCATCACATGAAAGTTTACCTGTTCAGACTCGCCTGAGAATCGATTGCCGAAAATGACACGAGAAGACTCGGATCATGTGGGGCATGGATTCCTGATCTTCCGATAAGATGGCCATGCCGTTATGGGAGTGCCACGCATGAATCGCAGAAACCCTTTGATCAACTGCCTTCGATGGACAAGCCTCGCATCATGGACAGCCGTAGCGTTCAGCCAGGCGCCGCCAGCCGCTCCATTCGTCACCCATCAACTGAAGCCGAACATCTATTGGATCGAGGGCGGTGGTGGCAACAGCACTGTCATTGTTGGCACAAATGGCGTCATCGTTGTCGACGCAAAGACAACAAAAGCAGGCGGCCAGGAGCTCCTCGACGACATCGCGAAGATCACACCGAAGCCGGTGACAACCGTAATCCTCACCCACAGCGACGGCGACCACGTAAACGGCCTCGCGGCCTTCCCCGCAGGCGTTAAGGTGATCGCCCAGGAGAACAACAAGAAGGAACAGGAGACCGCCCTCGCCGCCGGAGGTCGCGGCGCTCCGCCAGCCGACCATCTGCCAACTCAGATCATCACGAAACAAAAAGAATCGCTCACCATCGAAGGCGAGAAGTTCGAACTCTACCACTGGGCCCCCGCGCACACCAGCGGCGACCTCATCGTTTACCTGTCCACTCAAAAGATCGTCGCAACCGGCGATATCATCTCAACCGGCAACCCCTACCCGCGCATCCACGATGAGAAGAACGGATCAACCGAAGGCTGGATCAACACGGCCAAAGGCATTGTCTCCCTCGACGCCGACACCTTTATCCCGGGTCACGGCAACATCCAAACCAAAGCCGACATCCAGAAGCGAATAGCCGACGCAGAAGCACGCCGCGCTCAGGTCAAAGAACTCGTCGCCCAGGGCAAGTCCCTCGACGAGATCAAAACCGCCGTCAGCGACAACGACAAGCTCAACTACAAGAGCTGGACTCAGGTCTGCTACGAGGAGATGACAAAGAAGTAAATTCTCTCTCCGTACCCTCAAACAACAAAGGCGCCACCGGAAACGCAGTGGCGCCTTCGTTCAACTTACAATCTGCTCAACCCAATCGGTCCAACATCTCCATCGGCGGAACTCGCACGCAACTGAAGATCGGTGTATCAGCCAGCGTATACATACTGATCTCTGTCTCCCGCAGCTGCTGCACCAAGTCCAGAAAGTCCTCTGGAAAATTCGTCTCAAACGCCACCACAAACTCCTGGTCATCGATGCCGAACGAGTACGTCGTATTCAGCTTCACCCGCGGGTACATCAATCCAATTCGAATATGCTCATCCATCAATCGCTTCCGCTCCGTCGCGGGCAATAAGTACCACGGCCTCGTCTTCCAGAACGGATAAATAAAGATGTACTTCTGTCCACCCGGACGAATCGCCCCGCGTCCTTCACCTTCGCTCTCATCCGGACGATCGATCTGGTACTGCGACCGCTTTGTCATCGCCAGAAAATTATGCGGTGACGTCAGATACCCACCCAGCGGCGTCCGCATCAACTCGCTTCGCATCTGGTTCAGCTCATCCACACCATATCCAATCGACCACACACACATATCCACATCCCCGCGCGTGCCCACCGTCGAGTACGTCATCGAGAGAAACTCTCCCGCCTTGTTCCACTTCGCCAGCACCTCGACAAACGCCGCCTTATGCGCCGCCTTCTCCTCCACCGGCAGTCTCCGCCACTCCGGCATCACCTTATAAAAGCTGAAACAAACAATCTGCCGCTTCACCGGCGGCTTCGACGGATCATGCGGAGCGGCCCCGTAGCTACTCGCAGGCCTGCCCGACGCAGCGGGAGCGGTGGCGGATGAAGACGAAGCATCTACGGCTGCAGCAACAACGGTATCGGACATAAAAATCTCCTAACACTCAATGCTAGCGCATGGGACGCCACTTCCGCTCTCGATATACTGCACCTGCATGTCAGAAAAACTTATCGCCCTCTTTGTGGGCCTCATTGCCAGCGGCGGCTACTTCAGCGTCATCGTTCTCATGGCCATCCAATCGGCCTGCATTCCCATCCCCTCTGAAGTCATCATGCCTCTCGCCGGCTACGCACTCGCGCACTCGCAGTGGGACCTCATCATCCTCGCGACCGTCGCCTCCTTTGCCTCAAACCTCGGCTCGATCCCCGCCTACTGGGTGGGCGCACGCGGCGGCCGTCCCATGGTCGAGCGCTACGGCAGCTATCTCCTCCTCAGCCGCCACGATCTCGACCGCGTCGATCACTTCTTCAACCGCTTCGGCTCCATCGCCGTCCTCATCGGCCGCATGTTGCCCATCATCCGAACCTTCATCGCCTTTCCCGCCGGCGTCGCGAAGATGAACCAGTTCCGCTTCCACCTCTACACCTTCATTGGTTCCTGGCCCTGGTGCTACGCGCTCGCCTACGTCGGCATGAAACTCGGCGCAACCTGGAACACCGACCCTCGGTTCAAAGAAATCTTCCACCGCTTCCATCTCGCCGTCGAACTCGTCATCGTTGCTGCCTTTATCTGGTTCGTCACCTCACACTGGAAGAACCGCATCCGCACCGAAGAGGCATAGTCTTAACACAGAAACCGAGTTACCGCTAAAGGCCGCATAAACACTGCATCCGTTTGCGCCCCCACTCTCGCTGCGCGATACTTGAATTTCCGCCTAACGGAAAAATCGTAACAGAGAAGGGTATCACCAAAGCATGTCAACACCCCCACCCGCTACGCCAGCATCCGCAACGCAAGGCGCGGCAACCATCAAGCCTGCAACAGGAAAATTAGGCGTCATGATTCCCGGCATGGGAGCCGTCGCCACCACACTTATCGCCGGCGTAGAAGCAGTCCGCCGCGGGCTTGCCAAACCCATCGGCTCTCTGTCTCAAATGGGTCACATCCGTCTCGGCAAGCGTACAGAAAACCGCAGCCCTCTGATCAAAGACTTCGCCCCCATCGCCGACCTCAACGACATCGTCTTCACCGGCTGGGACATCTTCGGCGGCAATCTCTACGACGCAGCGAAAACCGCTCAGGTCCTCGACCGCGACCAGCTCGAACAGATCCGTCCCTACCTCGAATCTATCGAGCCGATGCCCGCCGTCTTCGATCAGCACTACGTCAAACGCCTCACCGCCAAAAAAGCGAAGACCGGCAAAAACAAGTGCGACCTCGCCAACCAGATCCGCAACGACATCGCCGAATTCAAAACCAAAACCGACCGCCAGGTCATGATCTGGTGCGGCTCCACCGAAATCTTCCTCGAACAAACAGCAGTCCACAAAACCCTCGAAGCCTTTGAAAAAGGTCTCGTCGATAACGACCCCGGCATCTCGCCCTCAATGATGTACGCGTGGGCCGCGCTCAAAGAAGGCATCCCCTTCGCCAACGGCGCACCCAACCTCACCGTCGACATCCCCGCCCTCAACGAGCTCTCCCGCAAGATGAACGCACCCATTTGCGGCAAAGACTTCAAGACCGGCCAGACCTTCATCAAAACCGTCCTCGCGCCTGCCTTCAAAACGCGCATGCTCGGCGTCAGCGGCTGGTACTCCACCAACATCCTCGGCAACCGCGACGGCGAAGTCCTCGACGACCCCGAGTCCTTCAAGACGAAAGAAGAATCCAAACTCGGCGTGCTCGACGTCATCTTCCAACCCGAGTTATATCCCGACCTCTACAAGGACCTCTACCACAAGGTCCGCATCAACTACTACCCACCCCGCGGCGACAATAAAGAAGGCTGGGACAACATCGACATCTTCGGCTGGCTTGGCTACCCGATGCAGCTCAAGGTGGACTTCCTCTGTCGGGACTCCATCCTCGCCGCGCCGCTTGCCCTAGATCTCATCCTCTTCATGGACCTCGCCGCCCGCACACCATCCCTGCGCGGCTTGGGCATTCAGGAGTGGCTCAGCTTCTACTTCAAAGCCCCGGACAGCGCCCCCGGCGTCTACCCCGAGCACGACCTCTTCATTCAATCCATGAAATTAAAAAACACCCTCCGCCACATCATGGGCGAAGGCCTCATCACCCACCTCGGCCTCGACTACTACGGCGAGTAGCCAACGTCCAACCCGAAATGCAAACCGGCTGCGAATCTCATCGCAGCCGGTTTGCATTTCGGGTTGTCAGCGATGCCAACACTGGGGTCAGTCCTCGAGGTGTCCCCGTCTTGCCGCATCGGCCTCTTGCGCCAGGTTGCGCAGCAGGTTAAAAAACGCAGGCGATTGCCCGATGAAGAGACCCATCGCCGTCAGGAAGTTGACCACGCCCATGGCAATCCCCTTCGTCTCCGTTGGCCGGATGATCGAGCACACCGGCAGCTTACGACTCAGGAACGGACACGGCTCCGGCATGATCAGATTCGTCTGGAACTCCTCGCCGCCAAACGGAGGAGAGTTCAAGTCCGGAAAAGTCACCGGCACTTTGGTGACTGGATCCACTGCGGTCAGTGGAGGCGCGTTGCCCGCCTTATCCGACCAGGTTTGAAAGTGCATCGTCTCAGTGGGTCCGATGCTGATCAGGATTCGTAGCACCTCCACACTGGTCGCTCTCTGCGCCATCGCAGGATAAAGGCTGTTGCCGCCCTGCTCGATGGTAGGGAAGTGAAAGCCAGCAGTATTCGCGATCGCCTGAAGCAAGTTGGGGTCCTTGGTATCGTCATCCGTCCTTGGAATGGCCGTATGCTCGCCCGTAAATAAAGTCGGCACCGCCTGCGGGAAAGTGAAGTTCGGATCGAGGTCGGGGTTGTGGCTGTCGTCGCGGTAGCGAGTCCACCAACTCGTATCCAGAGTGAGTCGCATCAGGTTTGTAAGACGTAGTTTCCCGCTGGAGCCCGTCGCACTACTGCCCTGCAGCGTGCGAAACTGATCAAGGTTTATCGTAGCTGCTCCCTTCGACGCCAGATAAGCATTCAGGAAGTTTTGGTGAGTAAATTCGTCGTCGGTATTGTCATGGATGTATTGGTCCATGTCCTCGTCCAACACCGCAAGAGCCTCGGTGTAGGCTGGATTGCCGCTTCCACTAGGCTCCTCTTTGTCTTGAATTCCCGCCAGTTCGTTGTACTGAACCCAGAAGTCCGTCTCCAGAATCTCCGCCGCTGCGGCGAACCGAAGCAGGGCTGCATCGCCTCGGGTGAGGCGACCGCCATGGTCATCGCCATCATCTGCCAAAGCAGATGAGTTGTTAGTAAGAAGTCCCACGCCAGCACTTACTGCTAGTCCATTCCTCAGGAATGAACGCCGATTGGTTGCCATTTTCATGCTGCTCCACATGTTGTTCATAGAAACAGCCTCCTAAGAAAACAGCATGGACTCGCCATTACTGAGTTCGTGTCAACGAAAAGTAAAAGTATTGTCTCTTTGACCCTGTCAAAACTTCTACCGTCGAACCCGACGGCTACGAACCAAGCTACTTATGGCCCCTTCATTCTTTTTCGCAGAAAGGGAACGTAACCTGCCAATGAGTAAAGCCCCAAACCTCCATCTTTTGATGGATGGTCATCAAACCTCGCAGGAGACTAAACTCTCCGCCATGCCAATCTTGACCGAACCCATCGGCAGCATTCCCCGTCCACCTTCGTTGCTGAAGGCCCTCGCAGGCTCTCAGGCTGGACAGATCAATGACGTCGCTCTCCAGGACGCTTACGCAGCCGCACTACGCGATACCATTAAGCAGTTCGAACAGACAGGATCGCCCGTCATCACCGACGGCGAACAGTCAAAGCCCAGCTTCGCGACATACCCCCTCGCTGGGCTCAGCAATCTCGCTCCCGACGGCGTAACCATTCCTTTTGCCGACGGACATGTGCGCCAGTTACCGCGTCTCACCGCCCCATCATTCCATTACGGCGTGCACGCTGCTACCTATCTTCAGGCCGCCCGCCGTTACACCAGGTTGCCGATAAAACAGGCAGTCATCTCCGCATCTGCTCTCAGTCTGCTCTATCCGTCAGCGGGCCTACCCGACTACTCACGCGAAGAATTTCTCGCAGACCTCATCGACGAAGCCGCTGCCGACATTCGCGGCGCACTCGAAGCTGGCGCCGACTCTGTCCAGATCGACTTCACCGAAGCCAGACTCTCCCTCAAGCTCGATCCCTCGGGCAATCTTCTGCGAAGCTTCATTGCACTCAACAATCAGGTTATCGAACGCTTCACCACCGCCGAGCGGCAGCGCATCGGCGTTCACGTCTGCCCCGGCGGTGACCACGACTCCACACACAGCGCCGACGTCCACTACGCCTCTCTGTTGCCCGATCTCTTTCAGTTAAAGGCTGGCCGCTTCTATCTCCAGATGGCCAGTGAGCCAGATAAGAAACGCGTCTTGCGGATCGTCAGCCAACTCCTCCAACCCAACCACACCGTCTTCATCGGCGTCATCGACCCCATCAACTCCACCGTCGAAACCCCTGATCAGGTACGCGATCGCGTCGTCGAAGCAGCCTCCTTCATCCCCGTCGCACAGCTCGGCACCACAGACGACTGTGGCTTCTCTCCCTTCGCCGACGACGTTTCAACCGCGCGCGACACCGCCTTCAAGAAGATTCAGGCGCGCGTTCACGGCACCGAGCTCGCCGCGCGCCAGCTCGGCGTCACATAACCCTCTAGGGCTGAACCATTGGAATCTCCGCCGCCACTTGAAGATCAACCAGCATCGTAAGCCGCCGGTCCATCTGGAAGAACAACGCAGTTTTCTTGCCGGAGATCACTTTGTTGACAATCGGCACGTACTTCATGCGCAACTGCTCTACGGATTCATCAATCCCCATGATCTGCCGGGTCAACGCCAATGCCTTGTCGTCGGTAAGAGTCGAATAGTTGGCCGCATAGTCCTTAATAGCCGAAACCTTCGCATCGTTGATCTTGGCGAACTCCGCTGTGTACTGGTCATACACGGGCCAGAACTTCTGCGCCTCGGCATCAGTCAGTTGAAGATTGGCAGCGATGATCTGCTTTTTATCCGAACGGATATCCTTCCGCAGCAGGGCGATATCCTGATCCAGGCTGCTCTGAGTCGTTGCTTGCGCCTGACAGTAACCTACTGAGATGTTCGTCAAAATCACTACAGTCGCCATGCTCATCGATAAAAGATATTTTCTGATCACAGAACTCCTCCTCATTTCCGAGTTGTTATTTAAAAGTCGATCGCAAGACCGATGGATCGATGCGGATTTCTGGGGGCCCGGTTTTATATTCAGGTAGTGAATGCAGCAGCCAATCTGACAGCTTTGCCGGAGGCTCGATTGTACTCCGGTAAATCGAAAAGATTCAGGCGCGCGTCGCGTAAAACCCTCTAGGGTTGGACCATAGGAATCGCTGCTGCCAACTGCAGGTCAATCAACGCCACCAAACGCCGGTCAAGCTGGAAAAATAGCGCCGTCTTCTTACCCGAAATCGCCGTACCTATAATCGGCACATACTTCTCCCGCAGTTGCGCTACCGATTGATCGACACCGAGGATTTGACGCGTCAGGCTCAGAGCCTTATCGTCGGTCAACGTGTCGTAGTTGGTCGCATAGTCCTTGATAGCCGCATACTTTGCATCGTTGATTTTGACCAACTCGGCCGTGTACTGGTCATAGAGAGGCCAAAACTTCACCGCCTCCGCATCGGTCAGTTGCAGATTCGCAGCAATGATCTGCTTCTTTTGCGAACGAACATCTTTCCGTATCAAATCGATGTCCTGGTCCACCGAGCTCTGGGCTGAAGCATTCGAAGGTTGTTGCGCCGAACTCTGACCACGCGCGCTGGTTGTCAACATCACGACTGTTGCCACACTGATCGCTAAGAGATTCTTCATGAACACAGTGCTCCTCCTTTTGTCGTACCAATACGAGTGAGGTGACGGCCGCAGCGGGCCCGGTGAAACAAAAAGTCTCACAAGAGCGCGTACCGCTGACCCAGTCGTCCATCCATGAAATCCCCGATCGCCCCACACCGCCACTGTTAGAAGTGACAGCACTGGCGACTACCTCTGTCTTCAGAAGGGATTTTGGCACCAGCCTGTGCAAGCAGGCCCCGTCAATTCTCGTTCGCAACCACAGCCGCAGGGCTGTCGCCGGCGCTGTCTTTCACGATGCGTCCCCGTGCAGACTCCCTGCGCCCCGCAGCCGGGAGCAGCGTCCCGGCCTTACCCAGCCCCCATCGTGGCATGCCGCTGTAGACCGCCTCATACTCTCCAGCCCGAATCTGATAGGTCTCATGCCAGATCCCCACATCTCCTCGGCTCTCGCGCATCCGTTGATTGAACGCAACCCACGCAGGCCAGTGGAGGTGATCATGGCTGCGTGCATACGCTTCAAGATGTTCAAACGACCGCCAGTACTGCGCGATCATAAAACCGCCTGAAATCGAGCCCAGAAATCCGCTCTCCGGCTGCCGTTCAAGCTCTTTCAGCATGCGTGGCATCGCCAGGAACACTGGGATCCATTTGTGCAACTTCCAGGGCTTGTTGATTCTCATGCCGATGAGAAAGACGACAAAGTCGCCCTCAATCTCGGCCGACATTCTTTCAGAAATAACCTCAGCCATCTCGACCTCGCGTCTGATGAAACACGGCAGCAGATCGAGGATCTCGGGCTCAGCTCAGGCGAACTCTGCCGTGACATGTTCCTCTGCTGGAGAGAAAAAAGATAACACGGCCCCAAGGTCTCGTGCACGACGGAAACCTAAGAAAACGTTCACTCCATCACTTCCATCAACTTCGCCCAGAGCGCCTTCGTCCCAGCCTCCGTCTTCGCTGAAACCGCGAGCACCTCGTCCACCTCATGCGCCTTCTTGAGGGCAGCCACCGACTTCGCCAACTGGTTATTCGACAACTTATCCGCCTTCGTCCCCACCACGAGAAACGGTCTCTGCGTCTGCTTCATATACGTAACCAGTTGCGTATCACTCTCCTGCGGCGGAATATTAGTATCCACCAGGCAAACGCAAAGCGCCAGCGTCTCACGTTCCGCAAGATAAGGCTCAATAAACTTGGGCCACTCCGCCGAAATCGACTTTGAAATCTTCGCATAGCCATACCCCGGCAGGTCCGCGAAGATCAGTGCCGGTCTCACCTTCATCTTTTCTCCCGCTCCTTCATGCAGCGAAAAAAAGTTAATCGCCCGCGTCCGCCCCGGTGTCGACGACACCTTCGCCTCGCGCGACCCCAGCAGGGAATTGATCAGCGAAGATTTCCCCACATTCGATCGCCCCAGAAACGCCACCTCCGGCGCTCCATACGTCTTCGCCTCAGAAGGGAAGTGCGCGACATCAGTCGCAGACAACAAGAAAACCGGATTCAACCGCATGAATCCAGTCTACCGCCAACACCCTCCCTTCTCTTCGAATCCGCCACAACACCAACGATCGCAAACAAAAAGCCCCTGCCCGAAACCGAGGGCAGGGGCCGTTGTCACAATTTTGCGGAAGCTATTGCGGAGGCTGAGCTGTTTCCTTCGGCTGCACCGTAATCGTAACCGGCGCCGTTAGGTGAAAGCTGATGGTCGACTCCGAAGCAATCACAACGTCCTTGTTGCCAGTGAACGCCGCCCCCGCAGTGCCCGCACCCGCGCCGATCAATCCGCCGATCAAAGCACCTTTGCCGCCGCCAGCCAGCCCGCCGATCAGTGCGCCGCCGCCGGCGCCGCCGCCGATCATGCCTGCTGTTCTTTTACCCTTGCCCTTCTGTTCCTTCTCATAAGCACTCGTGCTCACCGATCGGCCCGAGATGGAAGTCACCTGGATTCCCAGCGCGCCGGATCCCTTGAACTTCCCCTGTCCCTTTGCCGCAACCACAGTCCCGACCACATGGGCTCCACCAGGGAAGACCGTCGCGCCACCTGCAGTCTTGACCGACTGTGCCAGAACGCCGGTAAATCCATCTCCGACGTTGTTTTTGCTGGCGCTCAACTGCTCCGTCACGGTCACTACCACGGCAGCACCCGCCGGTGCCGTCAACTTCACAGGCTCTGGCGGGGGCGGCGGAGCGGTCGCAACTGGAGCTGGAGCGGGAGCAACCGCAGGCGCCCCGGGCGCCGGCGCCGCGGCAGTCGATCCAGACGCGGTAGCCGGCGCCGCTGCAGGAGCCGCAGTTCCATCCGGGTTCGCGCTCTGTGCAGGAGTATTGGCCGGAGCCGGTGCAGGAGCCGTTGAGCTCTTGCAACCGCTCAAAACAAGTGTTGCCGAGAGAAATAAACTTGCTGCAAAAACCAATGACTTTTCACGCATGAAACGTTTCTCCAGTCCGATTTGAATGAACTCTACTCGGACAGAATAGACCTCTTTGGCGAAACTTGCCCATTGGTCACCAAAGTACTCACGCTGCTGCAGAGAGCGATAGGAATGACCGGCGTTACCCCGTTCCAGGCGTTCGTCTCTCAACTGCTGCGAATGCCGCCAAACAGAAGAAACGAGTGAGGAGAATCCACAAATGGAACAAGGTTAGGTAACACAAGGCGGCACCTAGCGATTTAAGTATTGATAGAAATTCACTTAGCCAAGTTCCGCTTTCAGCCGCCGGAGCCAGTTATTTCCGACCGATTGTCTTGTCGCACACTGTCGCTGTCTTCGCTCAAATCAAGCAGCAGTGTTGGTTATCAAGTCGATCGCCTTTGAAAACTACAGCGTACGACCTCAGGTCGTAAGATGCGATCTCGCCTATAAACAATTTGTCTTTTCATGAATGACCCAAAAGTATCATGAGCAATTAAGCAACAGAATGGCCAACCTCGGGTATGCTCCATCATGAGATGTTCAAGATTTTCCCTTGTCTGGTAACTATCTTCCCTATTGGGAGCCATTACTTCCAAGGGGGATAGCGATATAGCTTGCGTTCGACCTTCGTTAGATATTTTTACTTTCAACCTGCAACTAGCTACCTTGTCCCGAAGTTCTCTTTATGACTGCGAATTCCCCCTGGTCACCTCAACCTGTCGCCAAGGTAACTACCTTGCAAAGCAAACCGCACCACTACCTTTCGGAGGGAACACCCATGATTGGCAATTATTCCGCCCGGATGACGGGCTCAAAGCGTAATCTGCTCGCGCTGCTGGCATCGAGCCTTGTATTCTCCGCTGGCTGCTCGAATATGTCTTCTACGGCCCCGGCCGTAAACTCTCTCGCTACGGCGGCAACCCTCACCGGAAAGGTTCATGGCGGAAATCAACCTGTCATCGGTGCTACCGTCACTCTTTGGTTCGCTGGTCAGGGTCTTTCGGGTTCTACCGCGATCAAGGCCGCCACCACCACAACTGACAGCACAGGCTCTTTTAGCTTCACCAAGGACACGGCCGGTGGCCATGATGGCACCACTCCCAACTGGTCATGCCCGTCGACCGGCGGATCCCCGCTTGTCTATGTCCTCTCTCAGGGCGGCAACACACAGAACAACGGGAACGCTTCGCAGACCAACACTGCAGCCTCCTTCATCGCGCTCTATGGCGATTGCCCCGCAATCTCCGGCTCCAGCTTCGTCTATATGAGTGAAGTCACGACGGTCGCGACTATGGCGGCTGTTTCTCAGTTCTTCAATCCGGCTGATTCCACCCTCAAGGCCGACGCTACTGGCCAACAGAGGAACATTATGCTCAACCTTCCCAATACGGTTGCGCTTCTGGCCGATTCTGCGACCGGCCTCGCCATTACTTCCAAAACAATCTCCGCGGCAGGCGGCGGCAGCATCGCCGGCGGGGTCTCGGTCACCGCAACTCCCGAGACCGCGAAAATCAACACTCTCGCCAATATCATCTCCGCCTGCGTCAACGGCGCCACCTCGGCTGATCCGGCCTGCACCACGCTCTTCGCTGCCGCGGCTCCTCCAATTCCGAACACGACGAACCTGAACGGCGGCATCTTCCCACCTGCGACCGATACTCTTCAGGCTCTCTATTACATCTTCACCAATCCCAGCAATAGCAACATCACCAACCTGACCAATCTGTTCGGCCTCCAGCCCGCGGTCGGCGCACCCTATGTGCCCACGCTCGCGACCGCGCCAACTGACTGGACCCTCGGTGTCAGCTACGCCAGCGCGGGAGCGTCCAGCAACTGCACCACCGGTAACTTCATCTCCTCGCCCACCGACATCAATATCGATGGACAGGACAACGTGTGGTTCGGAAACGCCCAGACCGGAGGCAACCTCTCCGCCATCTCGGCCGCAGGTGCACCCATCTTCTGCGTCAACTTCGATCCTGGCGCTTCGGCCACCGGCGGAACTCTCGACGCATACAATCCTTCCGGCACCGTCTACACCCCGAATGTTTGGTTCGCAGGTCCCTCCACAATGTATCGGTACAACCCCAACTCACAGACGACCCTCGCCTTTCCAGTTGGTGTAACCCCTCTGGCCATCACGGCGGACGGCGCAGGCAACGTATACTTCACCGCAGTCTCTGGTGGAACAGGCTCGCTCTATCAGATTCCTGGCGCTGCGAGCGCGGCTGCTCCAGTCGCTGCCGTTGAAATCTCCAACACCGTCGGTCCTAACCCCGTGCGTTTGATGGCGGACAACCAATCGGCAACACCGAAAACGGCGCCGGGCAACATTTGGGTCTCCTCCGGATCCAACTTCATCTCCCAGGTGTCGCCAACGGCTTCCACGGGTGCAGGGATTTTGAACGGCTTCCTCACTACGCCATACACAGCTCCAATCGGCAACTCGTACGGACTGACCCTTGACGCTGCAAGCAACGTCTTCGCCTCAGCGATTGACACCAATGCGATCTTCCAGCTCGCGCGCAGCGGTTCCACTTGGTCTCCTGCCGGTGGCAATTGGCCCTTTACGGCCGCCTCCGCAGGAATCTCCGGTCCCAAGGGGATTGCTGTAGACGGTCGCGCCAACACCTGGATTCCAAACAGCGGCGCCTCCAGCCTCAGCGAGATCAGCTTCTTTGGTCCTAACGCACTCTCACCCGCAACCGGCTTCCAGAAGGATCCGACCTTCCTGAACGGCAACACAGCACTCGCAGTCGATCAGGCAGGCAACGTCTGGGTGGCAGGAACCGGTAACAACTTCATCACCGAGATCGTCGGTGGAGCGGTTCCGCTGTACGCGCCCTACGCGGTCGGTATCGCCGTCGGTCGTTTCCAGGCAATCCCCTAATCCATCACACCATCCAACAACAGAAGGCCCCGGGAGCAACAATCCCGGGGCCTTCTCTATTTCAGTCAGCCTTCATTCCTCAACAGCGAAAGTAACGCCGCTCCTACTGCTCAGCCAGGCTAAACACTCGCTCCATCACCATCCAATATTGGTCAGGGCGACACCCAGGCAGTTGCTGCTGAAATCCGTGCATAATCGTCTCCCACTCCTGCACCTTCGCATTGGCAAGATCCTTGGCCGCCTTGGCCGACAGCGAAAACGAATCGTCTACATCCATGATCATAAACATCCTGGTCCCCAGCAGATAGATCTCCATCTCGACCACCCCCGCGTCGAACAAACTCTGCTTCACCTCCGGCCATATCTTCACGTGATACCGCTTGTACTCCGAGATCGCAGTCTTATCGTCCTTCAAATCCAGCGTTAAACAATGACGTGGCATTCTTCTCCATCCACCTCTTTTTGATTGACTCACGCCAGAGCGGCGTCAATCGAAGACTATCATCAACCTCTTCGTATTCTTGTATTTCCATACCAACAGTTGCGAACAACTTGAGGTGTCTGACAACGAAACGACATCGATGTCTTTACAGACAAGTGCCAAACTGCTTCCTGACAACTCATCTATGAGCGCTCGATAGTCTGAACTCAATCGAACATCCAATAGGACCGCGATTCGCTCGGGTCGCCCAGACCCCGTGGCCACGCCAGATATCTCCCTTGCAAAAAGCTTCATAGTTTTGGAGACAACACCCATGATTCGCCATTTTTCCTCTCGGCTCACGAGGCCAAAGCGAAATCTGCTCGCGCCTGGCATCGAGTCGTGTGGAGATATTTTCAAACCGTTGACTCGATTAGTCCTGAGCCTTCCGTTTTTGCTTCTTCGCGCAACCCGGCCCTCTATCCCATTAATGTGTTACATTAACTATGCAACACAATCAGTGAGGGCAAATGGAACCTCAAAAACAATCCAAAGCCAGAAACGCCAAAATCCCAAGAACCGAAACCCTCACCTTCCGTTTGAGCAAACGCCTCCGTTCCCTTGCCGAGGTGGCCGCCCGCAAAAAAGGCGTCACCCTGGCCAACTTCGTAGAGCGTGCCTTGGAGACCAGTCTCAAGGAGCCGGTAGATTTCCTCCGCGGAGCCTCCATCGCCGAAGCCGCCGACAAACTCTACGACGAGGACGAAGCCCTGTGCTTCCTCAAGCGCCTCGATCGCTTTCCCTGGGCCATGAGTCCCGAGCAGATACGTCTTCGCGATCTCATTCACACCAGCCCGCATTTCTATCCCAGCTTTCGCGTCTACAACACCGCACTCATCACCCAGCACTGGCCCGAACTCTCCGCAGTCGCATCAGGCGCCGCCGACAGCAGCCTCCTGTCTCCCGAACTCTTCGACGGCATCGACGTCGAGTTCGCCCTCATGAGCGAAGCCGAAAGAATCGCCCTCTACCAAAAAGACCCCGCGGGCTGCGCGCAACGAACCCAGGACTACATGCAGCGCACCAAACGCATCACCCAGCCCGGCCCCCACTCGCAACCGGTATCGAAAGTAGTAGCCTCGCGTTCAAAATCCTTAAGGTAAAGTTAGGCATAGTTTCCTGGCTGCATCGCGAGCCACACTGTTTCGCGAATCGCATCCGGGCCATCTCCTCATGGGTACGCAGAGCATCACACACCCACCTCGCTCCCTCCGCGCTCCAATCCGGATCGCGCTCCTCTTCCTGTTCGCCCTCATCTCTCCGCTCACGGCGATCGCGCAAACCTCCTCACTCAGTGTCCCCCTCCTTCTCCCCTCCGCCATCGTCTTCGATGCCGCGGGCAATCTCTACATCGCCGAAACCGCAAACCACGTCATCCGCAAGATCGACACCACCGGCAACATCACCACCATCGCTGGCACGGGTACACAAGGCTTCTCCGGCGACAACGGCCCCGCCACCTCCGCCACCCTCGACTCCCCCCAGGGCCTCGCCCTCGACGCCGCAAATCTCTACATCGCCGACACCCACAACCACCGCATCCGCAAACTCGTCCTGGCCACCGGAACCATCACCACCATAGCCGGCACCGGCACTCCAGGCTTCTCCGGCGACAACGCCCTCGCCACCTCCGCCCAACTCGACCTCCCCACGGCCCTCGCCCTCGACGCCAACAACAATCTTTACCTCGCCGACACCCACAACCACCGCATCCGCAACATCGACGCCACCACCGGCATCATCACCACCATCGCCGGCACCGGCACCCAGGGCTTCTCCGGCGACAGCGCCCCCGCCACCTCCGCCGCCATCGACTCCCCCACCGGCCTCGCCCTCGACGCCTCCAACAACCTCTACCTCGCCGACACGCACAACCACCGAATCCGCGAAATCACCGCCGCCACCGGCATCATCACCACCATCGCCGGCACAGGCGCTCCAGGCTTCTCCGGCGACACCGCCGCCGCGACCGCCGCGACTCTCGCCCTCCCTCACGGCCTCATCATCGACGCCGCCGGCAACCTCTACCTCGCCGACACCCAAAACCACCGCATCCGCCGCATCGACGCCACAACCGGCATCATCACCACCGCGGCAGGCGACGGCACTCAGACCTTCGCCGGCGATGGAGGACCCGCCACCTCCGCCTCCCTCGACACCCCTCGCGCCACCGCCATCTCTCCCGCCACTCTCCTCACTCTCGCCGACACCGGCAACCAGCGCATTCGCCAACTCACCGCCGCGCCCGCTCCAGCCACCACCATCCAAACCCTCGCCGGCCTCGGCCTCACAACTCCCGGAGCCCTCACCCTCAACGTTCCCTCCGTCATCACCTACGGCACCGGCCAACTCATCGCCACACTCGCCGCCACCACTAGCGCCACCGGCACCATCACCTTCCTCGACAAAACCACGACCCTCGGCACTGCCCCCCTCACCGCCAACACCGCCACATTTCCCACGACAAATCTGCCAGCCGGACTCCACACTGTCACCGCCACCTACGCCGGCGACCAGACCCACCTCGCCGCCCAAAGCCCCGCCATCACTCTCACCATCACCCCGCAGCAAATGACCGCAACCGTCGCTCCCATCACCGTTCTCTACGGCCAACCCATCCCCAGCATCAGCGCCACCCTCACCGGCATCCTCCCGCAGGACGCATCAAACGTCTCCGCCACCTTCACCACCACCGCCGGCACTCTCTCGCCCGCCGGCACCTATCCCATCACCGCCACCCTCACCGGCCCCGCAGCAGGGAACTACGCCATCGCACCAATCTCCGCAACCCTCACCATCAAACCCGCCCCCGCGCTCGTCACCCTTAACAACCTCGACGCGACCCCAAGCGCAGGCTCCTCTATCACCCTCACCGCTCACGTTGCCACCACCACCAGCGGCAGCCCAACCGGCTCCGTCACCCTGCTCGACGGCACTACCACACTCTTCACCACACCCCTCTCCGCCACTGGAGACGCAGTCTTCACCATCCCCTCCATCGCTGAGGGCGCCCACTCCTTCACAGCCGTCTACAACGGAACCTCCAACTTCACTCCCACCACCTCCGCCCCGCAACTCATCACCGTCGGCACCGGCCCCGGCGCCACGTCCGACTTCGCCCTCACTCCCACCGGCACCACAACGCAAACCATCCCCTCCGGCAGCTCCGCCAACTACACCTTCACCGTCCAGCTGCAGGGCAACATGTCCAGCCCGATCACACTCGCAGCCACCGGGCTCCCAAACCTTGCCAAAGCCTCCTTCAACCCGCCCATCGTGCCTCCCGGCTCAACTTCGAACTCCGTCACCCTCACGATCGCAACCCCCAACACCACCGCATCAATCAGCAGCAGGCCGCGCCACTCATCAGTCACATGGGCATTCCTGTCGCTTCCCATCGCTCTCTTCACCCTTCGCCGCCAAAACAGTCGCAACGCAATCAAGCTGGCCGCCCTCACACTCTTCAGCGCCACTCTGCTCCTAACCACTGGCTGCGGCGACCGCATCAGCACCGCCGACTCCCTCAGCTCTCACCGCAAAAACCTACAACATCACCGTCACCGGAACAGCCACCACCCCAACCGGCAGCATCCTCCAACACTCCGCAACAGTTACCCTGCTCCTCGAACAGCCACAGTAAAGACCAGCGACAAGAGCGGGTGCCCCATCCTTTTCAGTCTCATCGAAAAGGGTGGGGTATCGAGCGAAAGCGAGACCGCTCTTCCTCAAGTCACTGCGAACCTCGACGTGCCCAATATCACTTTGAGGGTCTACCCCGGCCCCAGCAACCGCAACAGAAAAAACACCACCACCCCGGCAAAAAACACCAGAGCCATCTTGATCCCCGGCTCCCGGTTCACCTCCGGCACCAGATCCGTCGCCGCAACATAGATCGTCACGCCGGCCGACAGCGGCAACCCCACCCGCACCCAGCTCGGCTGAAAATTGATCACCAGCACCCCAATCACCGTCATCGCCCCTAGAAACAGCGCCGAGTTCAGCGCCACCGCCCGTCCCCGCCCACCCGCAAGCATCACGCTCGCCATCGTAAAGCCCTCGGGAATCTTATGCAGAAACACCGCGAAGAACAGAATCCAACCCAGCCAGTTCGACAGCACAAACCCCGACCCGATCGCGACTCCATCGAAAAACGTATGCGTCGCCAGCCCCAGCAACACCGAGTAACTCGTCTTCGCCGAAAGAAACTCCTGATGATGCGTCTCTTCACCAAAGTGAAAGTGCGGCACCAGCGTATGCTCCAGCAGATGCACCCCGCAGTATCCAGCCAGAACCAGCAACGGAGTCCACTGCGGATTCAAATGCATCCCCTCCGGGATCATCTCCAGCACCGCCGCCGCAAGCATGAAACCCGCGCCCAGCGCGACGAAGTAACGCAGCGCCTTCGCCGAAGGCGATCGCCTCACCAGCAAAAATCCACCAAGATAATCCGCCAGCCCAGCCACCAGCCCAAGCGTCAGGCTCAACCACAAGCGCGGACACAGCTAATCGTTCGGGCGGAGGTTCAACCCATCGCCCCCATCCGTTTTCATAATGTTCGTCTCAGAAATTGTCGTCGCCAAAATAGAAACCACACCGCGCCAGAAACGATTCGCTTCAATCTTCATGGTCTAACGATTCTATCCGTCTTCGGCTTACCCGTCTCCGGCCACTGCGACTCGCGCGACAACACAAACACCACGCCAAGCCCGCACAACAGCACCAGCCCCTCCAACCGCTCCGACAACCTATGCAGCCGCTCGAAGTCCACCCGCCCTGGATTGTCCAACGACGCCGTCTCCACCTCACCACCCGCCAGCGCCCGATCCACCTCCATCGCCGGAAGTATCCGAAACTGCGAGTATGCCGTCACCAGTAGCATCACTGCCGTCAGCACCAGCTGCCGCGCAAACCCAATCCGCGCCGGCACCTCGGCCCACAGCCAAAGCCATCCCGTCGCCAGACAAAAAATCAACCCACCGATCAGCCCAATCCAGTGCAGCACCCGCAGCGTCCCACCCACCACCAGTCCGGCCTCATGCGCACTCGGCAAGCTACCAAACGCCACCGGAGCCACCACAAAAGCGAAGAACGCCAACCCACCAACCCAAGCCACCATCGCATACAACCGCAGGGCCCGCAAAAAAGTCTGCATCCTAGACGTGGTCCCTTCCAATCAACCGTTGAATTCGCTCCTTCATCGGAGGATGTGTCGAGAACAAACTCGCAATCCCTCCACTACCCCAGCAGCGGAGCCACAATAAACAAATGCGCATTCGAAGGCGAAGCCTCCATCGGAATCCTCTTCGAATAAGCTATCCAGCTTCTGCAGCGCCCGCGCCAGCGCATACGGATTGCCCGTCGTCTTCGCACCCGTCGCATCCGCCTCATACTCCCGCGACCGTGAAATCGCCAGCTGAATCAACGAAGCCGCAATCGGCGCCACAATAATCATCAGCAACGCACCCAACCCGCCGCCACCACGTTCACGGTCGCGCCCTCCGCCGCCATAGCCGCCAAACAGCGATGCCCAGTACCCCATCCGCGCCACCATCGTAATCGCTCCCGCCAGAGTCGCCGCAATCGAGCTCGTCAGAATGTCGCGGTTTTTCACATGCCCCAGCTCATGCGCCAGCACACCCTCCAGCTCCTCATCGTCGAGCAGCTGCAGAATCCCATGCGTCACCGCGACCGAAGCATGTTGCGGGTTCCGCCCCGTGGCAAACGCATTCGGCGACTCCGTTGGCAGCACATAGATCTTCGGCATCGGCAGCCCTTCCTTCGCCGTCAGCCTCTCCACCGCCGCATATGCCCGCGGCAACTGCTCTCGCGTCACCGGCTGCGCGTTGTACATCCTCAGCGCAATCTTGTCCGAGAAGAAGTAGGTGCCGAAGTTGAACGCAACCGACAGCAGAAACGCCAGCACCATCCCGTTTCGCCCACCGAAGTACTCCCCAATCAGAATCAGAAAGAGCGTCAGCGCCACCAGCAGTAACGTCGATTTGAAGGTATTCATCGGCTCCTCCCGCTACACAACAGGGCCCGCAACATTAGACGTCTCAGCCGCTCGTTCGCCGCGCAGCAACGCCCGCCGCAGAACTACCTCTAGCGCCGCCTTCTGCTCAACATACTCACTCTCGCTCAACCGCCCCTGCAGCCGATCCGTCTCCAGCGCAAACAGCTCTTCCTTCATCGCCGCCAGTAGGGAATCGCCACCCGTCGCAACTGGCCCAGGCGCAAATGCTCCCGCACCAGCAGGAGCCACCGCTTGCGCCGGCCCATTCTTCAGCATGATCCCCGCGCCCACCGCCATGGCCAGTCCCAGTCCACCCAGAATCCACCACTTATACTTCGCCCACGGATCGTTGTTCCCCTCAGGATCAAGCGGCGTCCCCAACCCGCCTCCCGGCCGCGTATCGCTAGCCGCCGCACCTCCGGCCCCAGCCTGCCCCGAAGCATTTGATGTCGCTGCTCCACCCTCGCCCGCCGTAGCCGCCGCACCTGTATCGCGAGGCATCTGTCCCGTGCCCGAAACCACAAAGTCCAGCGCCTGCGATGGCTGCACACTCCGCGCCACATACGTCTGCGCGGTCGTCTCCTCCGTCACCGGCGTGTAGGGTGCAGAAGCCCCCGGCTTGAACGTCATGCTCTTCGGCATCATGATCGCAATCGTGTCGGTCGGCATCATCACCCGCGGAGCAAACTTCATGTTGCCGTTGTACGGCAGCCGGTAAGTAATCTGAAACCGCGTCTCTCCCGGCCTGATCGGAAAGATAAACGCATAGTGATTCGCATCCCCGAGCGGCACCGGCGAAGCCTGCACCGGCATCCCACCCGGCGCCAGCGCGGCCGACCCCTCCACCACCGCACCCTCCGGCAGATAAAACTCAAACGGCCTGTCGCTGAACTGCGTCAGCGGCGGGTTCGACTCATTCTTCACAAAAAAATTCTCGACAACGTGCAGCGCCTTCCCGCTCTCATCGGTCTGGATGCGCATCACATCGGCCTCGCTGCTCACCCCCTTCACCTTCGCCGCAGCATTAAACACATCAACCTCAACCGATTGCGTCCCCGGAGGCGCAGGTCGAAAATAATTCGCCTTGTCATGCGTCACACGCACCAGGTGAAGCCCGTTATCCCCCTCAGGAATATCGAGCGTGAAGTGCCCCTTCGCATCCGTCTTCGTGCGGCTCGCCTCCTGCATCCCCTGTGCCAGCCGGATCAGCACCACATCGTCGCCCGCCGCCGGCTTATCCGTCGTCTTATTCGTCACGATGCCCGTAATCGAGTCAGCCAGCGCAAAGCCGGAAAATGCCGCCATGACAGCAGCTGCGACAACAAAACGCCGTAGGAAAGTAGGGAAGAGGTTCACCCTTTAAGTTTACGTCAAATCCCCCGCAAACTAGAGACGCCGCACAGCTGCACGTTTTTGCCTTCTTGTTGTCATCCTTGAAGGCGATCTGCTGTTGCAGATGCAGTCGCAATTGCCACCACCGCATCACGCCCGACTTCGCCGCCCAAACACGCCCCCAGCCTCAAGCGTCTCCATCTCGGCAATCACCCGTGCCGCCTCATCCTCCAGCCCCGCCCGTTGTTCCACATAGTCCTGCTCCGGATACTTCCCAGCCTGAAACTCAAAGTTCAAATCCCGCAGATTCTCGTAGATCGCATCCTTCCGCTCCTGCAGATAATCCACCCTTGTCTTATCCGCCTGCACAAAAGGATTCTTCTCCGGCCAGAACATATAAACAAAAATCGCCAGCGTAAGCACCACACCCGCCATCATGCCCATATCAGTACTCCGTCTCCCGCCGAATCCGTTCCCGCAACGCATCTCCACCAGCATCCGGTCCAGCAGCGCTCACAGGAACATGTTGCCCCGACCGCAGCTTCCACATCCGAATCAACAATCCCACTCCCACTGTAGCCAGCAGAAACACCGCCATCGGCGCAATCCAGGCCACGTTATCGAATCCACCACGAATCGGCGCCGCCAGAATCGTCGCTCCATACTTCGCCGCAAACCAATTCAAGATTGCGGTGTCCGACCCTCCACCCGCAATCTGCGCCCGCAGTTCCCCAATCATGCGGTCCGAATCAGGACATCCCACATGATTGCACTCCAGCAGCACCTGCCCACACCCGCAGGCGCACATCATCTGATGCCCCACTTTGTTGAACCGCGAAGAAGGCTCCGCCCCCAGCATCACCACCGCCAGCAGACAAACCATCGCCGCCTGCAACCACCGCCTCATCGAAAGACCGCGAGTCTTCGCTTCCAGCGTAGCTCCCTCACTGCTCAACGCTCCGTGCTCAAAGCTAAGCATGATGAACCTCCGCCACAGCCAGCACAGGCTCTGTCACCGCAACCCGCGCCGGAGTCCGCGTCAGATTTGGCACCAGCGCCAGGAACGTCCCCGCCACCACAATCAAAACCCCAATCCATATCCAGTTCATCAGCGGATTCAGAAACACTTTAATGATCGGTTTGTCCGAGTCCGGGTTCCGCCCCTCATAGATCACATACAAATCACTCGCCAGCGTCGAATACAGCGCCACCATCGTCGACGATGTCTGACTCGCCTGATAAAACCGCCGCTCCGGCGCAAGCTGCGTAATCTTCCTGTTGCCCTTGAACACATTCAGCAGCGCATATTCCGTATCGAAGTTCTTATTGCTGTCTTGCGTATACGTCTCGCAAACCACTCGGTACGGCCCCAGCGTCATCGCATCGCCCGACCCCATCTCCTGCTCATGCGACTGGTTGAACGCCCCACCGGCAATGCCAATAAACATCACCACAATCCCGAAGTGAACGATATACCCGCCATACCGCCGCGTATTCCGCCGCACCAGCAACACCGTCGACGCCAACAGATTCTTCCCCGTCTGCGTAGCCACCACCGAAGCCCCGCGCAGAAACTCCGCCCCAATCGCCGTAATCACGCCCGCCGCCAGCGTAAACGTCACCAGCGAAAAAAGCGTGCTCTGCCAATCATCGCCAGCATTCCACGGCCGCACGCCAACCGCCAGCAACACGACCACCGCCACCGCCATCGCAATCCCGGGCAAAATAAAATTCCGCCGAATCGCCCGCAACGAAGTCGAACGCCACGCCAGCAGCGGCCCAATTCCTGTCAAAAACAGCAGAAACAATCCAATCGGCAGATTCACGCGGTTATAAAACGGCGCACCCATCGTGACCTTCGTGCCCTGCACATACTCCGACAGAATAGGAAACAGCGTCCCCCACAAAACCGTAAAGCAAGCCGCCAACAGTATCAGATTGTTGAACAGAAAGCTCGACTCGCGGCTCACCAGCGATTCCAGTCGATTCTCCGACTTCAAGTGGTCTTTCTGCTTGAAGAACGTAAACAGACAAACCGCAAACACAATCAGAATGAACCCATAGAACCAGCTACCGATGTCCGAAGACGCAAACGCATGCACCGAGCTCACAATCCCAGACCGCGTCAGCAGCGTCCCCAGAATCGTCAGCAGAAACGTCGAGAAGATCAGCCATACATTCCAGCTCTTCATCATCCCGCGCTTCTCCTGCATCATCACCGAATGCAGAAACGCCGTCCCCGTCAGCCACGGCATCAGGCTCGCGTTCTCCACCGGGTCCCACCCCCAGTACCCGCCCCAGCCCAGCACGCTATACGCCCAGTGCGCCCCTAAAAAAATTCCGCATGTCAAAAACAGCCACGTCACCATCGTCCATCGCCGCGTAATGTGGATCCACTTCTCCCCCGGATATCGCATCATCAGCGCACCCAACGCAAACGCAAACGGAACAGAAAATCCGACGTAGCCCAGATACAACATCGGCGGGTGAATCACCATCTCCGGATACTGCAGCAGCGGATTCAACCCAAACCCATCCGTCGCCACCGATCCCGGTTGAATCGCAAACGGCGGTGCCGCAAAATTCAGCAGCATAAGAAAGAAGACCTGAATCCCCGCTAGGATCGTCGAAGCAAACGCCGACAGCCGAACATCGACCTTATGCCGCATCCGCAGCACAAACCCATATGCACTCAGCAGCCACGCCCACAGCAGCAGCGAGCCCTCCTGGCCCGACCACAGTGCAGAAAACTTGTAAGCCGTACTTAAATCTCTGTTCGTGTGATGAAGAATGTACGAGACCGAGTAGTCATTAGTGAACGAAGCCCACACCAGCGCGAACGCCGCACACGTCAACGCAACAAAACTTGAGATCCCCGCCCGCCGCGCTGTCTCCCCCAGCCGATCGCCCTGCCGATCCGCACCGGCCGCCACCCCGCGCGTTCGCCACAGCGCCACTCCACCCATCACCAACGTGTAGACGCTCAGCGCCAGGGCCAGCAATAACGTGAAACTACCAAACTCCGGCATCGGGTGCAGTCGCATGAATTCCTCTACTCATTCTCTCAAGGGCAGCCCGGAACAAGCAATGAATCACAGCAAATAGCGCCGTTTACCGGACACAAAGTGGCCCGGCACCAGACAGAGGACATGAAGAAAACTACGAAACCGCCGACAATCGCGAATTCTCCCCACCCATACCAACCAGTTGCTTCACCGTCTCCAGCAGACTATCTGGCAACAGCGGTTTCATCCGGAAGGTCACATTCAGCCCCGAATACTCCTGTTCCGCCTCTTCCAGTCCACTGATCACCAGCACCGGCAGCTTCGCATGCGTCCTGCGCAGAGCCCGCACAAAATCCGCGCCGCTCATCCCCGGCATCAGGTGGTCGGTAATCACCAGGTGAACCTCGGAAGGGAACTCGCCTCTCTGAAACTGCTCCAACGCCCGCCCCGGGTTCAGCACGGCAATCACATAGTACCCGGCACGCTTCAAAATCGTCTGTCGCGTCGCTGCCTGTACGGCATTATCGTCGATAAGAAGGAGAGTGGCAGGCATGCGTGGGGTCGTTGACTCCATGGGAATTGTTACAGTGAGGCTCATCGCAGATCCTCTCACTCCCTCTCCATCCTTTTCAGGAGAGAGGCGTTCTGTCCGTTGACATTAAGTGCGATGCACAATTTTTGGTTCGCGTTGGCGTCAGAACAGAAATTCTTTCGATACAAGTATCTTCAATTCAGCACTTCTCGTGCCACGAACCCTCCCGTCGCAACCTCTCCTCTCCTCAAAATCTGGACGGCAACTCCGAAAGAAGGTACAGTTTCCCCCAGCACCATAACGATTTAGCGCCGTCTCAAATCAACCTAAACCCAAGGGCTACCGTGAATCTTTCCATCATTGACTGGCTCATCATGCTGGTCTACTTCGTCTTCGTGCTGGGCATCGGCTTCGCCCTCAAGCGCTACATGCGTACCTCCAACGACTTCTTCCTCGCCGGGCGATCCATCCCCGCCTGGGTCTGCGGCCTCGCTTTCATCTCCGCCAACCTCGGCGCCCAGGAAGTCATCGGCATGGGAGCCTCCGGAGCCAAGTACGGCATCATCACCAGCCACTTCTACTGGATCGGCGCCATCCCAGCCATGATCTTCGTCGGCATCTTCATGATGCCCTTCTATTACGGATCAAAAGCTCGCTCCGTCCCCGAATACCTCCGTCTCCGCTTCGACGAAAAGACGCGCGCCGTAAACGCTTTCTCCTTTGCCATGATGACCGTGCTCTCCTCCGGCATCTCCATGTACGCGATGGCCCTCCTCATCCAGACTCTCGGCCTCCTTCACGGCATCGTCCCCGACCCCTGGATCTTCCACGTCTCCGTCTTCCTTTCGGCCATCATCGTTCTCGGTTACATCTTCCTCGGCGGCCTCACCTCTGCCATCTACAACGAAGTCCTTCAATTCTTCCTCATCGTCGCCGGCTTCGCTCCGCTCGTCTGGATCGGTCTTCGCAACGTAGGCGGCTGGGAGGGAATCAAGCACACCCTTCCCGCCAACATGACCCACTCCTGGCAGGGCATGACCCACGCCAACACCAACACCCTTGGCGTCGAAGTGGTCGGCCTCGTCATGGGCCTCGGCTTCGTCCTCTCCTTCGGCTACTGGTGCACCGACTTCCTCGTCATCCAGCGCGCCATGGCCGCCGACTCCGAAGTCTCCGCCCGCAAAGTTCCCCTCATCGCCGCCATCCCGAAAATGTTCTTCCCCTTCCTCGTCATCATGCCCGGCCTCATCGCCGTCAGCGTCGGCTCACACATGGTCACCAAAAATGCGGGTGCCCCATCCTTTGCGTCTTCCGCAAAGGGTGGGGTATCGGGTGAAGCGAGACCGTCTTCTTCTGAACCCGGCCACGCAACTCCCCCTCGACGAAGCCCACCCCCACGGCATCATCCCAGTCAAGACCGATCCAGTCAGCGGCAAAGCCGTCCTCAACGCCGACGGCACCCCCGTCTATAACTACGACCTCGCCATTCCGGTCATGCTCCTCCACTTCTTTCCCACGGGAATCCTCGGCCTCGGCCTCACCGCTCTCCTCGCCAGCTTCATGTCCGGCATGGCCGGCAACGTCACCGCCTTCAACACCGTCTGGACCTACGACATCTATCAGGCCTACATCAACAAACGAGCCACCGACGCCCACTATCTATGGATGGGCCGCATGGCCACCATAGGCGGAGTCGCTCTCTCCATCGGCGCCGCCTACCTCGTCACCAACTTCAACAACATCATGGACGCGCTCCAGCTCGTCTTCTCCATCGTCAACGCACCTCTCTTCGCCACCTTCCTGCTCGGCATGTTCTGGAAGAAGACCACCGGCCACGCCGCCTTCACCGGCCTGCTCTCCGGCACAGGCGCCGCGCTCCTTCATCACGGCCTCACTCTCCCCGCCGATGCCAACCCCGGCATCCACGGCGGCTGGATCACCGTCCTCCATCACTATCCCAGCGACATGGCCCAAAACTTCTGGACCGCCATCTTCGCCTTCTCCGTCAACCTCATCGTCACCATCGCCATCAGTCTCGTCACCACACCGCGCCCCGAGCCCGAGCTCGTAGGCCTCGTCTACTCCTTAACTCCCAAACCCGTCGAAGCCCACCTGAGCTGGTACCAGAAACCCGCAACCCTCGCCATCGCAGTCCTCGCCATCCTCATCGTCCTCAACCTCGTCTTCGCGTAACAACAGTTGTTAGTTATCGGTTCTCCGTTCCAGTCAACAGAAACAACAGAACGGAGCTAAAAAACTGAGAACGGACAACTGAGAACGGACAACTACAAATGGGACTCGACATCCGCATTCCCCTCGGCCTCATCTTCCTCCTCATCGGCGGCCTCATGAGCCTCTACGGCCTCTTCACCCGCAACGCCGCCGATATCTACCAGAAATCGATGGGCATCAACCTCAATCTCACCTGGGGAGCCATCATGTTCGTCTTCGGCCTCATCATGTTTCTCGTAGGCCGCCGCCAGAAATGGCAGGATGACCCTGTCAACCCACGCCCCTGGGAAAAAAAGGACCGCCCCAGCCACTAACCCCGGCTTCGTCACAGCTTGTGCGATTCGATTACACCAAGTGTGCAATCTTTTTCTCTTTTGCCTCGAAAATCCTCCCCCAAAGCTCTGCAATGTCCCGAAAAACTCCAATTTCCGTGCAGGTCCTCCTCTAAGTGCATTTGGCCCAACACTTGCACATAAGCATGGCACAGAATTACCACTTACCTACTTGAGCTACCTAGGAGAACCAATGTCCTTATAAACTCTCTCTGCTTGGGGCAGCGGCTGCACTCGCGTTCAGCGGGATCGCGGCTCATGCCGATTCTCTCTCGCTCGGAAACGCCGGCCAATCCATGTCCTTTACCTTTTTTGGCAATCACGAAAGTGGAGCCGGTGGAAACTTCAGCCCCTCGTCTGCTGTCATCGGTGGCAACACAGTCAACTTCGAAGCCGTCTACTGCGTCGACCTCAATGACTTCATCAACGACAACACCTTCTACAACAACACACTCTTCACCACCAACGGCGTTGTCAACGGAAGCACCGTCAACCACGCTGCTCAGATTGCGTGGCTCATTCTCAACACCACCGTGACCAACGAGACCCAGGCTGCGGGCCTCCAGGCTGCCATCTGGGAGACCGAGTACGGCAGCCACTTCTCGCTGGACTTCTTTGGCCAGTCTGCAATTTACAATGACGAACAAGCGGATCTCACCGCTCTCAGTCACGGTACCGTCACGTCGTCGCTGATCAACCATCTCGACTGGATCACGCCGCCGTCCACCATAGAAGGCCACGGCAAAGACACGGAAACGATCTACAAGCAGGGCCTCGTCGCTCTGCCTGATCCTCCGGCCGTCCCCGAGCCCGCAACCCTCTCGCTCCTCGGCACAGGCATCCTCGGTCTTGCCGGCATCGTTCGTCGCCGCTTGTCTGCCTAACCTCAACTCGGAGTTGTTTCGGTAGTCAAGCGTTCTCTTGCTCGACCAGCCCCAGTCCTCGCACAACCATGCGAAGGTTGGGGCAATAAACTTTATAACCCTCCTCCTCACCGCACTCTCCTCCTGATTCATCATCCACACCCCCGCACTTGCAATAATGAAATCATGAAGCGACGCGAGATCAAGCAGTACGAGTTCGTCCGCAAGATCGGCGCCGGCGGCAGCGGCGTCGTCTACCTTGCCAACGACACCCTCCTCCAGCGCCCCGTCGTCCTCAAACTCCTCAAACGCGGCAACCTCACCACCGAGCAGATGCGCGCCACCCAGCTCCGCGAAGCCCGCCTCGCCTCCGCCATCGACCACCCCAACGTCTGCGCCATCTACGACGTCGGCGACTCGCCGCCGAAGACGTGGCAACGGGGAAGAAGCCTACATCGTCATGCAGTACATCCCCGGCAAGAGCCTCGACAAGCTCATCGCCGAAGGCCCCGCTACCCTCCAGCTCGTCCTCTCCGCCGGCATCCAGACCGCCGACGGCCTCTCCGCCGCCCACTCCCTCGGCATCTTCCACCGCGACCTCAAGCCCGCGAACGTCATGCTCACCGACGGCGGCCTCATCAAGATCCTCGACTTCGGTCTCGCCCGCCGCCTTCGTCCCGACCAGGCCGAGTTCGACCCCGGCGGCCCTGTCAAGAAGCGCAAAGTCGGCTCGCCCCAGGCCGTCCCCGGCCCCACCTACACCGCCCGCGGCGGCACCATCGCCTACATGGCGCCCGAGCAGTTCGTCACCGGCCAATCCAGCGTACAGTCCGACATCTTCGCCCTCGGCCTCATCCTCTACGAGCTCGCCGCCGGCCGCCATCCCTTCCACCGCCCCGACGGGCCCGAATTCCAGACCATCCGCGCCATCCAGTACGCCGATCCGATCTCGATCCGCGAGATCTCCCCGATCTCTCCCCGTCGAACTTGAATCCGTCATCCTCCGCTGCCTCGAAAAACAACCCTCCGCCCGCTTCTCCTCCGCAGCCGAGGTCCGCGAAGCCCTCAAGACCATCATTCGGTCCATGCAACTCGACTCCGTCCTTCTTCCCGGGAGACAACATCTCCCTTCGCCCCACCCAGGGCCGCCTCGCGCTCGACACCCCCGAAGAAGAAAAGCGCACTACCGGCATCCTCTCCATGCTCGCCGAGCGCTTCCGCGAGTCAGGCCCCACCGCCGCCAGCAATCAAAACTCGATCGTCGTCCTGCCCTTCGTCAACTTCGGCCCCGCCGACGTCGCCCCGCTCTACGGCTACGCCCTCGCCGACGCCATCGCCACCCGCCTCACCCGCATGTCCACTCTCGTCGTCCGCCCGTCCAGCTCCCTGATGACCGTCCCCACCCAACAGCTCGACCCCCTGAGCGTCGGCAAAAAACTTCTCGTCAACTTCGTCCTCGCCGGCAACTTCCTCCGCTCCGACAAAGGCTTCGATCTCAACTGGCAGCTCCTCGACGTCCCCGGCCAGAGCGTCCGCGCTGGCGGCTCCATCAACGTCGCCTCCTTCGACCTCGTCAGCGTTCAGTCCGAAATCTGCAACGAAGTCTTCAGCACCCTGCAAGGCTTCGGCGACCTCCAGCCTCCGCACGAAAGCAACCACCGCGCCGCCTCACTCACCTCCGATCTCTCCGAAGAGTATTTGCAAGCCCGAGCCGTCCTCTCCGCCTTCATGACCCGCACCGGCAGCCGCGAAGACCTCGACCGCGCCCGCGAACTTTTCACCTCCGTCGTCAATCAGGACGAGAACTACGCCCCCGGCTGGTCCGGCCTCGGCATCACCCACCTCCAGTACGCGCGCCACGGACTCGGCGGCCAGATGCATGTCCTCGAAGCCCGCCGCGCCTTCGACAAAGCCCTTGCCCTCGACCCCGGCTCCGTCGAAGCCAACCTCTACCGCGTCTACATGCTCCTCTCCCGCGGCGAAAAAGAGTCCGCTCGCCACGGCATCGAAAACCTCCTCCAGACCGCCGGCAACGACTGGAACGTCCGCCTCGTCGCCGGCCAGACCCTCCGCATCGACGGCATGTACGAAGAAGCCCTCGATCAATTCAACGCCTCCCTCCGCATGAACCCCGCCAACGCCGCGATGATCTACAACCACCGCGCCCGCGTCTACCAGTACCAAAACCAACTCGAACTGGCCGCCGACGAAATCGAAAAGGGCCTCACCCTCGAACCCCGGCAGCCCCTCCTCCGCACCTCGCTCGGCTATCAGCAGATGCGCACCGGCGACCTCCCCAAAGCCATCGAAACCCTCGAAAACGTCATCCGCGACGACTCCAGCCTCCGCATCGTCTTCCCCACCATCGCCCTCTGCTACGTCCAACTCGGCGATCGCGAAAAGGCCGCCACCTTCATCGTCGACGAAACCCTCTCCGCCGCCGAAGCCGACAGTGAAATGGCCTACCGCCTGGCAACATATTTCGCCGCTCGAAGGCGACGAGTCCGAAGCCCTCCACTGGCTCCGCCGCGCCATCTATCTTGGCAACGAAAACTATCCCTGGTTCAGCAAGAACCCCGCATGGCGCAACCTCGGCGGCCACGCCGACTTCGAACGCATCCTCGAAGACCTGAAAAAGTCCTACCGCCGCAATCAGAAAAACTGGAAGCGCCTGCTGGCCCAGGTCCGCAACTAACCCGCGATGATGATTGCCTTTGTGGCGTTTGCACTTTTGTTTCGAATCGCAACAGTTGTCGTAGCCATCCGGCATGCGACGGCGCTGAAGGAAGCCGGAGCTGTTGAGTTCGGCGCTCGAAACTCAAACGTTCTGGCACTTGCTCACGTACTGTTTTTTATCTCCGCAATCATCGAAGCAGCCCTCCATCCCCCAACCTTCGATGTCATCTCCATCATCGGACTTGTGCTCTACAGCATCAGCGTCATCTCGATAATCTTTGTCATCCGCCTGCTTGGAAGACTATGGACGGTAAGACTTCTGATCGCGCCCAATCATTCGCTCATCCGCCACCCGCTCTTTCGGATCGTTCGGCATCCTAACTACTATCTCAACATTCTCCCGGAGCTTGCGGGCTTCGCCCTCGTCCTACACGCATATCTCACCCTGCTCATCGGTCTGCCGCTCTACTTGATCCCGTTGGTCACACGAATGCATCAGGAAGAAGCAGTCATGCGCCGAAACTTCACGGACTACTAGGCGGTTACATCATCCATCGTGTGAAGTGAAACTCTCCCTGCGTCCGCTCACCGCATACCGCTGCTCCACCCACTGCGCATTCACCGTCGTCTCATCCGCCATCCACGGATGAAGCTCCCGCGGCTTCGTAATCGCAAACGCAAAGCAATTGCTCTGCTTCGGAAACAACTTTGCAAACAACTGCGCCACCGGAAGCAGAACCGCAAACGCCCCCGCCACCAGGCGGTTCTTCATCGACTTCATCCGTTGCTTCGGCACCCGCAGCGCGCAGAAGTACCGAAACTCAGCTCGCCCCTCCGGCGCAAACGTATGAACCGTCTTCTCAATCTCCCGCTCCGTCCAGCGATGAACAAAATTCGGCGTCGAACTATTGCCCGCCCCGCCGGACTTGAGCCCATTCTCCGCCACCGCGGCAATCTCATACTCCTGCCCAAACCCCAGCCGCACTCCCAGCCTCACCAGCGTAGTGTCCCGAGGCTCAAACGCCAGCACCCCTCGCCTCGCCACCCGGTACATCTCCAGCAATCCACGATGCGGCGAATGGCAATGGTGCAAACCCTGATGCACGACGACAAAATCAAACGCCCCATCCTCGAAGCCAAGATTCTCTACATCCTCCAGGCTCCAGCGATAGGGAGCAAACTCATCCCCGTTTATCTGCAAATCAAGATTTGAAATGGTTACCTGGCGAAATCCCAACCCATGAAAAACATCGCGGTCGTAGCGCTCGCCGCAAACCACCAGTACGCTGTTATCGAGCTCCAGCCACCCGCCCCTCAGCAGTCTTCGCAGCGTCTCCGAGTAGAAATCATCCATCTACTCCTACCCTACCCAACGCCGCAGCAAGGGTCAACGCGCGCGGGACGATTTACTGCGCAACGGCAACTTCATCCACTCCCGAACTCACACTGCTAACCGCAGTCCCATGCAACGGAGTCAGAATCATCGGCGCCGTCAGGCTGAATACCAGCTGCACGTCCTTCTCTAGCGTTGCCTGCCGGTCCTGCTTCAACCAGATGATCGTGCTGACTCCCGCGCCAATTCCTGCGCCGACAGCCGCACCCACGCCGCCGCCAATCATCGCACCCGACACCGCACCGGCACCCGTCACGCCACCCATCACCGCCAGCGTCTCCTTGGTGTGGCCCTTCTTCTTCAACGTTCCTTCATCGGTCACATTGAAGTCGCTCTTGCCTGTATCGATCACCTGCGCATGGACGATGTAGTGGGTCCCATCCGGCAGCGTCACGTTGTTCGTCTCCAGATGCAGCAGCGCCGAACCCGATATCCGCATTCCGCCGTGAACCTCCGTCACTCGCCCCTCAAGAATCGATCCCACCGGAATAATCACCCGGCCATTCCTCTCAATCGGTTCCGTCACCGCCGCGGTAAACTTGGTGCCCTCTATCGTCGTGCTCGTCGAAAGCGTACTGATCATCTTCGTCTTCAGCAGCGTTCCTGCACGCAACTCGCCGTCGCGCTCCGGCACGTCCACGACGATCATTGCGTCCCTCGGATCCTCCACTGGCTTCGCCACATGACTCGTCACGGGCGCACCCGCAACCTTCGGCCCAGTGTAGGGAACGTACGGTCCATACACTTCACCCGCAGGCGCTGGCGTCGGAGCCGGTATCGCGGCGCTCGGCCTTGGCGTCAACTTCGGTGCCGGCACCGCATCATCGCTCGTAATCTCCGCTGGATCGGGACGCGAAACACCCGACGTCTGGGCGAATACAGGAACAGAAGCAAGAACAAGAGCGGCGGTCGTGATGCGAAGTGTCATGGCGATATCCTCGTGGAACAGTTTCAAGTGCTTCTACAACAGCACAGCTATTACTAAAAGGTTAGAACTCTCACCTCACCCACGGAGCAAAATCACCAGCAGGGAATCGACCCTGCTAATAAGCCCTTCAACGCCTCCCACCAACGCCTTTGCCGGTACCCAGGTCACCGTATTCCGACCCACGCCTGCATCAGTCACTGAATCTTTACGGCAAGGTGCATTTTGCTTTCACCCAATGGCCCTTCAACATCGTAGCCGTCCGTCCGCTCGACAAAGTGGATGACATACCGTACATCGACGTCGTGGCAACAAAAACCAACGACGGAAAATTCATCACGCCGATATCCGTAAACCGAAGTCTGGAAGAAGACGTGCCCACCAAATTCGATCTCGGCACCCTCACGCCGAAGGACCCGGACAGATGCGTCAGATCAAATCGAGCAGCCGGTATGAACGGAACGACGAGGTCGAACCGGAACACGTGGTCCGGCCGAAAGTTCGCTGGCCGCAACAGCGACCGCCCCGTTTCCGTCAGTCTCCCCCACGAAAGCGTCGGCGTCATTCGCTCCCGGTCGAGTAACCACCCAAATCGCTGGTTTTTTGGGCAGCCGCTCTCGCACGTTTTTTTCTATGTAAGTTATTGATTTTATGGTGAGAGCGCTGGGGCTCGAACCCAGGACCAACGCCTTAAAAGGGCGATGCTCTACCAACTGAGCTACGCTCTCGAACCACACTACCAAGTTAGCACATTTGGGGGAGGGAATTTCGTCGCCAAGCCATGGCAGCGCAAGCTTTTACACAACACGGCATTTACTGTAGATCCACGCTCAAAAATGGTCACACTTTAAGTCGCACAACGCTTTCATTGACTTGAGGTAATCGCCACAGTAGCCTCAGGCTATTGCATGATAACGGGTGCAATAGTGTCTTTTTGAACTGGCAGCGAACCGGCGCAGTTCAAGTAAAACCAATGCCGTAACCAGATTGACAGGAACACGAAAAATGGATTCTCGCAGCACCGACAAGACGGACGATCAGGCAGTAGCCGAGACCCCGGAAGATGTCGCGGTCCTCTACTCCTGGGCGAATCTTCACGGAGCAAAATATCGCGACTTCTCTGCGTCGCGCCGCGAGTATCGCGCGCAGCTGAGACATCGTGCTGCCGAGCAGGTCCGTGAGCAAGCGTTGCTGGCCCAGGCCGAAGCAGAAGCAGCCGCTGCCGCCGCAGAGTCCGCCGCTCGCCACGCAGCGGAGGCTGCCCGCACCCATAAGGCCGAAGAAGCCGACTCCTCCATGCGCCGTGCTCTGCGCGAAGCCGAAGAGGCAGCGCGTACAGCCGCAGCCGAACGTGTCGAAGCCGCCCGCCGGGCCGAGGCCGCCGCAGTCGCCGAAGCCGCGGCACGACGTGAAGAACGCGAGATCGCCGAAGCCCATGCGTCGGCGCAGAGGCAGGCCGCTCGCTACGCCGACTCAGAGATACGCCGCAAAGCACTGGTTGAAGCTAAGCCCGACGCGCCCGAGATCTCGGGTCAGGTCCCCGGACAGATCACCGACCCCTACACCGTTTACTCCACCTCCCAAACGCCCGTCCACTCTCAGCCCCAGCTGCATCCCGCCACCGAACCCGCCGGGCAGCAACAACAGGCTCCTTCACCGAACGAGACAGGTTCGACCAGCCCTCGCGAGCGTCGCCAAAGCCCCGAGCAAGCGCCTGCTCCCGCAGCATCGGAGCGTCAGCCCTCCTCTGGCCACCGCATGACGCCGCGCCGTCCGCAGGGCTACCATCCCGACGACGCATCCGGAGTCCGCCAGATCTACCGCGGGCCCGACAACGATGCAATACAGGTCGAATACACTTCCACTAGTTCGTCAGGGCACTCCGCTCCCGTGGAGCGCCGCGCCGCTGCTGTGTCCGCGGCATTCCCGGACAGCAAGCCCGCGGCCGAACAGACCAGTCTTTCCCCACGTCCTCCATCGAACGCAACCGAAAGCCAGGCTTCGCCCATGGGCCAACGTCGCACAGATCCTCAACCACACACCGCTCGTCCGTCTCAGGCCGAGCCTGTCACATCCCCGGCTACGGCCGCAGGAGGCCAATGGCCGCCGTCCGCCGGAGATCGCCCCTCGTCCGATCCCTCTCACGATTCACCGCGCCATGATTCCCCTCGCGACGTGAGTAGCATTCTGCCGCCGGCCAAGCCTGCGCTGTCGCGGCAGATGGCTGCCCGAACCGCGCCAACCGGCGGCGCCGCCCGGCCGCTGTCGCCCTTCTCGCAGGCTCTCGTTCCGTCCGACTCCACTCGCGGCCGTCGCGCCCAGGATGACTTCGACTATCAGCAGTCGCAAGGCTTCCCCGAGGGGTCCCGCCGCGCGTCAGACGCCGCATCCGAACTCTCGTCCCAACGGCAGGCTCATCCGGCAGATCCCGCTGGCCCGGCATGGCTCTACGCCCCGCCGGCGCCGCCGGTCGTCCCCAGGCCTCTCGTCTCCCAGCCGGCTTCTGTTCAGTCGTCGGTCGCCGACACCTTGCAGCACTCCCGCGAACGCGTCGCCGCTCGCTGGTTCGCCCTCAAAGGCGTCTTCGAACAGCCCGGTCAGGATCAGCCCGAAGCCGCTCCGGTGCGCCAGAAAGAAACCCGCACGCCTGTCCTCGCCGTATTCTCGCTCGCCGGGGGCGTAGGCAAAACCAGCCTCGTTGCCACAGTCGGCCGCGCGCTCTCTTCGATGGGAGAGAAAGTTCTCCTCACCGATACGACCTCGCATGGCCTCCTGCCGTTCTACTTCGGCGCTAGTGAACTTCGTCAGGGCACCGTACGCACCTTCTCGCCGCCCAGCGGAAGCACTGACGCGCCAATCTATCTCGTCAGCTACGACATCGATCAGAAGGGAAGTGACGAAGCAGCACAGGACAAACTCGCCGAAGAGATCATCAACAACAGCCGCGGCACGCACCGCATCCTGCTCGATCTCAACGTTGCTTCAAGCTGGATCGTCCGTCGCCTGTCCCGCATGAACCCGACCATTCTCGTCCCCGTAGCGCCCGACATGAACTCCGTCATCAGCCTACAGACCGTGGAGAAGTTCTTCGCTGGCGTCAACGACGGCGACGGCCGCCTTCTGCAGCCCTACTATGTGCTCAACCAGTTCGACACCTCGCTGCCGCTGCATCTCGATGTCCGTGAGGTGATGCGCCGCCAGCTTGGCGATCGCCTCCTGCCCTTCGTCATTCGCCGCGCACCTGCCGTCAGCGAAGCCCTCGCCGAAGGCATGACCGTGGTCGACTACGCTCCTGACGCGCCCGTTGCCGAGGACTATCTCAACCTCGCCACCTGGCTCCGCGCCGTCGCAGCACCTGCCACCGCCGGCTTCCGCAACGTGCGGTGGAGTGAAAGATGATCTCGTCACCACTGATCAAACAGTTTGAGTCAGGTGACAATATCTTCTTCAAAGCTCTTCGGTTCCTCATTCTTATCTGTGGGACCTTTCTGCTCTGTTTCACCGGAATACTCGAACTCACCTGGCCGCAGCAGATCGTGCTGGGCATCCTCACCATCGCGCTGGTGATCTGGCTCGACCGCAGTTCAAGCTCGTATCTGGTGACGCTCACGCTGATTCTGGTCTCCGTGTTTTCAACCTTTCGCTACGCTTACTGGAGATTTGCCTCAACCGCCAGATTCTTCCTCGATCCTGGCTCTGTCTGGAGGCTGCTGGACGCCTTTTTCATCGCGCTTCTGCTCTTTGCCGAAACCTACGCCTTCATCATCCTCTTTCTCGGCTATCTGCAGACCCTCTGGCCGCTCCGCCGCACGCCCGTTCCGCTGCCCGACGACACCAGCCTCTGGCCCGCTGTCGATCTGCTCATCCCCACCTACAACGAGCCGCTCAGTGTCGTAAAGTACACCGCCCTCGCCGCGATGAACATCGACTGGCCCTCCGACAAGCTCCACGTCTACATCCTCGACGACGGCCAACGCGAAGAGTTCCGCAGATTCGCCGAAGAAGCCGGCATCGGTTACATGACGCGCGATGACAACGAACACGCCAAGGCCGGCAACATCAATCGCGCTCTCGATCGTCTCGATTCGCCCTACATCGCCATCTTCGACTGCGACCACGTCCCCACCCGCAGCTTCCTGCAGATCACCCTCGGCTGGTTTCTGCGCGACAACAAGCTCGGCATGCTGCAGACGCCCCACCACTTCTATTCACCCGATCCCTTCGAACGCAATCTCGACCAGTTCCGCAAGATCCCCAACGAGGGCGAACTCTTCTACGGTGTCGTTCAGGATGGAAACGACTTCTGGAACGCAACCTTCTTTTGCGGTTCCTGCGCTGTGCTCCGGCGTTCCGCGCTCGACGAGATCGGAGGCATGGCCGTCGAAACCGTAACCGAGGATGCCCACACTTCGTTACGCATGCAGACCAACGGCTGGAACACCGCCTATATCAACATTCCTCAAGCTGCTGGCCTTGCCACAGAACGCCTCAGCGGACATGTGAAGCAGCGCATCCGCTGGGCACGCGGCATGATTCAGATCCTGCGCACCGACAACCCGCTCTTCGCGCCCGGTCTCAGCCCGGCGCAGCGGCTCTGCTACTTCAACGCGATGACGCACTTTCTTTATGCTCTCCCGCGTCTGATCTTTCTCACCGCGCCGTTGATCTATCTCATCTTCGGCCATGTCAACATACCCGGCTACTGGGCCGCGATCTTCGCGTACGCTCTTCCGCATCTTGTGCTTTCGAACATCGCAAACTCGCGCATTCAGGGCCAACACCGCCACTCCTTCTGGAACGACATCTACGAGACCGTGCTCGCGCCCTACATCCTTCTGCCCACCATCCTCGCCCTCATCAATCCGCGGTTCGGCCGCTTCCACGTGACGGCAAAAGGCGGTGTCGTCAATCGCAGGTTCTTCGACCGGCATCTCGCACGGCCATTCCTCTTCATGATCGGGCTAAACGTTCTCGGCATCGTCTGCGCCATTCCGAGGTTCTTTCAATTTCCCGGCGCGGCGTTGGCCTTCCCGTTGAACGTGCTTGCCAGAATGTACGACGGCAACCACGTCGGCACCATCGTCATGAACCTCATCTGGGTCTGCTTCAACCTCGTCATCCTCGGCGTTGCTACCTCTGTCGCCTGGGAGAGCCGCCAGCGCCGGCAGACTGTCCGCCTCGCCATGACCGTCCCGGCCGACGTCCAGCTTCCCAACGGATCCATCATCCGCGGCGTCACCACCGACGTCTCAAGCGGGGGCCTCATGATCCGCATGGAACGCGACTTCAGCGCAAGCCCCGGCGATTCCATCAAACTCACCCTGCCCGTCCTCGACGGCAACGCAACCCTGCCCGCCACATTGGTGGGAGTCGGCGGCAATATACTGCGCGCACAATTCGATCCCCTCACCCTGCAGGAGGAGGAAGCGCTCACCATGGTGCTCTACTCCCGCGCCGACACCTGGCTTGGCTGGGGCGAGACCCGCGAAGCAGACAGGCCGCTGGTCAGCCTGGGCAGGATCGTCAAACTCTCGTTCTTCGGCCTCAAGCAGGCGCTGCAAGAGTGGAGGAACTCCAAACAGGCTCAGCCAGCACCCAAACTCGCCACCAGCATCGTTCCTCTCCTCCTCATCACCGTTCTGTTCGGCTCCGCCATCAGCACGATGGCGCAAACCTCCAGTTACAAAACTGCGGCCCCCATCGCCGCTCCAGCCACCTTCGACAACACTCTCGCTTTCTCTGACATCGGCGTGCCCAACACCATCATTCTGCGCGGTACCGATGCCTATAACACCGTCCGCTTCTCCCTGCCGCGAACCCAGCTCGTCAAAACCGCAACCATGCGTCTGCGGTATCACTTCTCGCCCGGACTCATCCCATCTGTCAGTCATCTCAAGATCAGCCTCAACGGCACGCTCATCGCCACTCTCTCCGTCGCCTCACCTCCAGCCGCAACGCAGCCCGCCGACGCCATCTTGCCCGCCGCCGCGCAGCCGGCCAACAGCACCCACACCGAAAACAACTCGCTGCTCGAATCGACCATCACGCTGCCCGCCGACCTCTTTGCGCCCGACAACGAACTCACCTTCGAGTTCGTTGGCCACTACGCGATGAAGTGCGAAGACCCATCCCACTCAACGCTCTGGGCCCATGTAGACAACAACTCGACCATCGAGCTCGCCGGCACCCTCATCCCGCTCGAGGACAATCTCAAACTCCTTCCCGCCCCCTTCTACGATTCCAAAGTTAACCTTCGCCCGGTCATTCCGATCGCGTTCCTAACCCCGCCCTCACCCAAAGCCCTGCAGGCCGCCGGCATCGTCGCATCCTGGTTCGGCGTGCTTGCGGACTCGCGGCCCATACGCTTTCCCGTCTCCATCGGCACCATTCCTTCCGGCAACGCCATCGTCATCGGCGAGAGTGCCGCGACACTCCCGGTCTCACTCGAGCTGACCGCCGTCTCCGGCCCATCAATCGCCATACGCGCCAACCCCTCCGATCCTTACTCGAAGGTCCTTGTTCTCACCGGCGACTCGCCCGACGACGTCCTCACCGCCGCAATGGCCCTCTCGCTCCAGCAGAGTCTCCTCCAGGGAGCGATGGTCCGCGTGCCTTCCCTCAAGTCGCCCGCTCCGCGCGATCCCGACGACGCACCACGCTGGCTCAGCACCGACAAGATCAATCGCATCGGCGATATCGCCCAGACCAGCAGCTTCGACACCGATGGCAACTCCCCCGTCGCCGTCTACATGCGCCTTCCCCCCGACCTCTACTACAACTACCGCCCGCAGCAGAATCTCGCCCTTCACCTGAGTTACCGTTACAACGGCATTCCCCTCTCGAACGGCAGCACCCTGCAAGTCTCAGCCAACGACGCCTACGCCAGTTCGACACCGCTGCCCCACACCGACAACGCCTCGGCCCAGCTCGACGCCATCGTACCGGTCCCCATCTCCGACCTCCGCCCGTTCTCGAACTCTTTCCTGATGCGGTTCCTCTTCGCACTTTCCAAAAAAGACGATTGCCCAGATACAGTACAGGACACATCAACCGATACCCTGAAAGGCGCCATCCTCAAAGACTCCTACCTCGATATCCACGGCATCCCCCACTGGGCCACCCTGCCGAATCTCGAGATCTTCGCCAACGCCGGCTACCCCTTCACCCGCAGAGCCGACCTTGCCGACACCGCAGTCGTGTTACCCGACACCGCCGCCGCCGAAGAGATCGAGATGTACCTCACTCTGATGGGACACTTCGGCGCACAGACCGGCTACCCGGTCTTCAACGTCTTCGTCACCAACGCCGATGGCATGAAGTCCGACACCGGCAAAGACTATCTGGTCATCGGCACCGTCGACGATCAATCCGCCATCAGCCGCCTCAATCCGTCCCTCCCCGTCGGCATCGATGGCAGCGGCCTGCACATTCAGGACACCCAGGGATTCTTCGCCCAACTGCAGCACGCCTGGTGGAAGGTGCGCAGCTCCGACCGCGTCCAATCCGGTCAACTCGAAACCGCCGGTGGCCTGCCCGACGCGCTGATCGAAGGAATCGAGTGGCCAAGCCGTTCGAACCACTCCGTCGTCGTCATCGCACTGCGCGACAAAGACGTAGTCTCCAACTTCCTCTCCGTCTTCCTCCGAACATCGCAGTCCTCCGACGTCTCCCAATCCGTCAGCGTCCTTCACGGTTCGCGCTTCACCTCCTACCGGGTCGGCAACGATGTTTACCACGTCGGTTCTCTCTCGCGGTGGATCAAGCTGAACATGCTCTTCGAGCACTACCAGTGGCTGATGGCCGCCTGCATTCTCGGCTTCTGTTTCCTCATCGCTATCATCCTTCGCTCCATCCTCCGCAAAAAGGCACGCACTCGTTTACAGGGCAACAGCTAACCCTTCCCCGCCAAAAAATCGGGTGCCCCATCGTTCGCGCACGGTGCGAAGGGTGCGATGTAAACCCTCCCACAGCCACTAAGCCTTTGCTGTTGTCTTTCCCGTTGTCATCCCCGCAGAGCCTGAGCGAAGTCGAATGGGGCTCTACTGTCGCTTGAAAAGACATCACCCAAACGGGTCATGTTCCTCCCCCGTGAATTTTCTTGAATTGCCTCCCTCTCACACGTATAACTTGGCGGGTACACTGCCTCATCTTCTGGCCCAGGCTTTCGCGCAGCGGAAAATGAAGCAGTGCATCAAGGCCCTATGACAAAACGAGCAGTATTGCAAGCAGAGCAATTTCGCAGACCTTCTATGTACTCCTTTGCCTTAGTTCTTCTCACTTTCCTCGCCGCCGCACCGGCTTTTGCCTTCAAGCAGGACAGCGTTCCCGACTGGGTCCGCGCTGCCGCCCAGCAGAAGCTCCCGCAGTACTCCGCCGAAACCAACGCCGTCGTCCTGCTCGAAGACACCACCTACACCGTCGCGCCCGACGGCAGCGCTGTCGAACACTTCCGCCGCGTCGTCAAAATTCTCCGCCCCCAAGGCAGGGACGAGGGCATCGTCGCCGTCCCCTTCGACAAAGACAGCAAAATCCTCTCCATGCACGTCTGGAGCGTCGGCCCCGACGGCCACGAGTACGCCGTAAAAGACAACGAGATGATCGAAGTCGGCTATCCCGGCCAGGGTAATTTCTTCATGGACCTGAAGGTGAGAGCCGCAAACCCTCCCGGCCGAGACCCCGGCGGCATCGTCGCACTCGAATACGAGCAACGCAGCCATCCTTACCTGACAGAGAAGACCTGGTTCTTCCAGAGCGACCTGCCGCGCCTCAACCAGACCTTCACCCTCGAGCTTCCCCCTGGCTTCACCCACGGCACCGTCTGGGCCCACACCAAGGAAGTCCCAGCCGTCGACCTCGAGCGCCAGCGCTGGCGCTGGGAAATGAAGAACACTCCACCAATCGATCTTGAAAACGTCACGCTCAGCCCGGACGCCTTCGCTCTCGAAGGCCGCATGACGGTCCACTACGCTGGCCCCGGCATCTCTACCCCCACTGAAGGCACATGGCTAAGCATCGGAACCTGGTATCAGGCCCTTGCAAAGGACCGTCTCGTCGCTACACCGGAAATCGCAGCTAAAACCAAGGAACTAGTCGGGGACAAGACCGACTTCTACGACAAGACCGAAGCCATCGCTGAATTTGTTCAGAAACAGGTCCGGTACTTTGTCATCGAAGTCGGCATTGGGGGACATCAGCCCCACTACGCCGGCGACATCTTCCGCAATCGCTACGGCGACTGCAAAGACAAGGCGACTCTACTCACCGCCATGCTCTCCACAATAGGTGTCCACGGCACTCTTGTCTTGGTTGACGATCGTCGCGGTGTCGTCGATCCAGATGCACCTTCTATCGTCGGCAACCACATGATCGCAGCCATCGAGATTCCCAAAGGGTATGCCTCGCCCAAACTCCGCAGCGTCGTCACCGCAAAGACCGGACGCCAATACCTCATCGTCGACCCTACTTCGGCGAAGACCGCATACGGCCAGCTCGAGCACAACCTCCAGGGTGGCTTCGGCGTTCTCATGGAAGGAAACGATAGCCAGGTCATCCAATTCCCTGTGCTCCCGCCTGACCTCAATACCATTCGCCGCACCGCCAGCTTTCAGCTTCAACCCGACGGCTCCCTCAAAGGTACCGTCACCGAAAAGCGCTTCGGCGACCTCTCCGAATGGCGTCGCGATCTCTACATCTCCCGCGATGTCAAAGAGCAAACCCAGTTTCTCGACCGCGCACTTGGACGGGACTTCACTACCTTCACCGTCTCCGACTTCAAGGTGCAGAACGCCGAATCGTTGAACAAGGACCTCACCACCTCCTACTCACTCTCGGCTGATCGCTTCGGCAAGTCCATGGGCCCGCTTCTCATGGTCCGACCCCGTGTTCTCGGTAGTGAGAACCTCGAAGCCGACCACAAAAACCGTCACGATGTTCCCATCAATCTCGACCAGACCATGCAGGCGCAGGACGACTACACCATCGCGCTGCCCGACGGCTACGCGGTCGACGAAATCCCCGACCCGATCAAGGTCGATCTTGGCTTCGCCTCCTACGAAAGCTCCAGCACCGTCAAGGACAACACCCTTCACTACACCCGCACCTTTACCGTCCGCGAGGTCGTCCTTCCCGCGGAAAAATACCCCGAGGTCCAGAAACTCGCCGGCATCATCGCTGCCGACGAGCAACGCAGCGCCGTACTCAAAAAGAACTAAAACAATCCTTCACAAAACGAACACGCTATCGAAAGGCCGCTCCTCCACAAAGCAGCAAAGGACCCGAAGCAAATCATGAACATCTCAGGCCGCTCTCTCTTCCGCCTCTCTCTCCTCTCTGCCTTCACCGTTCTCTCGGCCTTCGCCACTCGCGCCGAGCAGTGGACACCCCCCACTCCCGAAGAGCTCTCCATGACCTCGCAGAAGGAGGTGCCAGGCGCCGGCGCCGTCTATCTCTTTCGCGAAGAGACTACCGACGACAAGCTTCACATGTTTAGCATCTACGTGCGCCTCAAAGTCCTCACCGAACGCGGCAAGGAGCACGGCAACGTAGAACTCAGTTACGCCAAAGCCCACGGTGGTGGCGGCTTCACCGTGGACGACATCCAGGGCCGCACGATTCATTCCGATGGAACCATCATCCCGTTCACCGGAAAGCCCTATGAGAAGCTGGTCGAAAAAACTCAGGGTGTCAAGGTAATGGCCAAGGTCTTCAGCCTTCCCGACGTCGAAGTCGGCAGCATCCTTGAATACCGCTACAAGCTGCGTTATGACGACAACTCCCTGAAGTCACCGGATTGGTACATTCAGACCGATCTCTGGACCCGCAAGAGCCACTACCTCTGGAAGCCAATCAATCTCAACGGGAACATCATTGTGACCGGCGCGCGCGGGCAGGTTAAAAACTTCATCGCCTGGGCCTCCGTCCTTCCCCAGGACGCAACCGTCACCCAGACCCCAATCATCGGCACCGATCAAACCCTCCTCGAACTCAACGTCCATGACATCCCGCCGGCTCCCGACGAAGACTTCATGCCCCCCATCAGGAGCGCTACCTACCGCGTTCTCTTCTATTACGCCGGCTATCGCACCGTGGATGAGTTCTGGAAGAACGAAGGGAAGTATTGGGCAAAGACTGAGGACAAGTTCATCGGCCCCGGTTCCGTCGTCAGCGCTGTCGTCAAAGATCTCGTCGTTCCCACCGACACTGCCGACCAGAAGCTGCGCAAGATCTACGCCGCGGTCATGAAACTCGAAAACACCCGCTACACGCGCGAACACTCCATCCAGGAGGAGCAGGCACAGGGCTTCAAAGAAGTCCACAACACCGATGACATCTGGACGCGCAAGCGTGGCAGCGACGATCAACTGGCCGCACTCTTCGTTGCCATGGCCCGCGCCGCCGGACTCAAAGCCTACGTCGGCATCGTTACCAACCGCGATCGCAATCTGTTTATCAAAAACTATCTCACCCTCTCCCAGCTCGATGATGCTATCGCCATCGTCAGCGTCGATGGAAAAGACGAGTTCTTCGATCCAGGCACTCGCTTCTGCCCCTACGGACACCTCGCCTGGACGCACACTTATACGGAGGGCATTCGCCAGACCGACGCAGGCAGCGACTACTTCGGCACCCCCGGCGAAACCTACAAATACTCCCGCGTTCAGCGAATTGCTAACCTCAGCGTCAGCGATCAGGGCGCACTCTCCGGCACTATCACCATGAGCTACTCGGGCGATCCTGCTGTTCACTGGCGGCAACGCTACGTCGAGGGCGACTCCGCAAGCCTCGAACGCGAAGTCCGCACCAGCGTCGAACGCCTCATGCCGGCTGGAGTCGAGCTCAAGGTCATATCCATCAACAAACTCGAAGACTACGAGCAGCCCCTCGTTGCCAATATAGAAGTGAAGGGTACCCTCGGCTCCTCAACCGGCAAACGTGTTCTCCTTCCCGGCGACATCTTCGAGGCCAGTTCCCAGCCCTCCTTCCCCCACGAGAAACGCGAAATCCCGGTTTACTTCGAGTATCCCCAAATGACCCAGGACGCCGTTCGCATCCGCTTCCCGAAGACCTTCTCCGTCGAATCGCTGCCGGCCGGCGACAACACCGTCTTTGAGAAGGCGATAGGTTACATCCTCTCGACCGAATCCACCCCCGACAGCTTCACCGTCCGTCGCAACTACATTCTCGGCGAAATCGTCTATCAAGCCGCAAAGTATCCCGCCTTCCGAACCTTCTACTCCAAAATGGAGAACAAGGATCACGAATCCGTCGTCCTCACCACCGCGCCAACCACCGCCAAAGCAACGCCCACAGCGAACTGACGTGAAACAACCCGCGCCTGCCCCGTACTCCTCAGGGCAGGCGGCATACCTTCACGGCCTCATTCGCATAACCGCACACAAAGCCCGTGAGCGCCTCCCGCTCCAGCAGGACCCAACTCACGCCCAGCGGCCTCAACACCGCAATCCGTTCGGCATCGGGTTTTGCACTCAGTTCCTTCTGTACTAACTGACCCTGCAGCCAGGCCGCGGCCAGCTCCGGCTTATTCGTCACCACGCCGCCGTCCTTCGAGAAGTCGGGCAGCACACTCCGCTCCGCAATCGCGCGAAAGCTCTGCGCGTCCTCACCGGCCTTCGTGATGTACTGCGCGTCCAACGCAAACACCGCATCCCTGGGCGTGTTCCTGCCGATCCACGCAAATGCCCGTTCGTAGGGATTTCCCGACTCCGCCAACTCACCCCCACAAGCACCCCAGGCCAGCGCCCTCGGCAACTCCAGGTGCCTCGAAGCCGGAAACGTTCTTCTCTCCGCCATCACCATCACCGCCGCCAGCACCGAAAACACCAACACCCATCGCATCGCTTGCCGTCGCAACACTCGTTCCCCCAGCGCCGCCCCCAGCACAAGAATCATCACCACATACACCGTCTGAAAGATGCGCAGCGGCTGCATCCTCGCCACCAGATGCGTCGCCATTCCAGTTCGCGCAAACGCCATCGCCACTGCAATCGCCGTCAGTCCCGCCACAACCGCCATGCGCGCCAGACCCACCCGCGCCGCGTCTCCTTCATTCCGCCGTCCCGATGCAATCGCCGCCAGAATCAGCATCGGAGCAATCAACCCGATCAGCTCATACCAATGCCACTGGCTCAAAAACCAGTAATCCCGAGTCAGCACCACCCGCTGATAGATTTCGCTCTCCCCCGGCGCAGAGAGCATCAACCCCGCCGCCATCGCCACTGCCGTCAAACCCAACCCTAAGGTGCCCCACACCCGCACCATTCGGCTCGAAGACATGAGCGTTCCCAACAACAGAACCGATCCCACCCCATACGCAGCCATTAGAGGATGCATCACCCCGGCCCCCGCCAGCCCCGCACAAGACAGCGCCAACCCGCGCCATCGATCAGACCTGCTTTCATCCATCTCAAACTGAGGCCGCAGAAACTGCAGTACGCCCACCAGCGCCAGCAACACACACGGAGTCGACAAACTCCGCGCTGTCACATAAGGGTCCATCAGCATCAACGAAGTTCCCGCAACAGGCAGCGTCATCCACGCCGCCAGCAGCGCTACCGCGCCACACCTCGCCTCCCGCGACCCATAGCACCGCGCTGCCAACAGCCACGCCGCAAACAACGTCGCCCAGAACGTCGCCAGATGCACCAGCAGCAGCACCATCTCCAGATTCAAATTCGACTCACGCACCAGTCCCGCCATCGCGGGCGCAAAGAGCGAATACCTCAAATGCCCCACGACAAACTCCCCGCCATGCGGATACAACCCCGGATCGAGCAGTCGCTTAATCTCCGGCAGATACACGCCGCCATCTTCGGCATACGGATGGTAGCCATGCACCAGCAGCGCAAAAAACGTCAGCGCCGTCACCAGCACAGCCGCGACGATTCGTTCCCGCCGGTACTCCTCGCGTTCGAGCCGTTCCGAAGAGACGGGCGATGCTAACGATGTGGCCAAATACCTGGAGCTCCCGCAGCGAAATGGTTACTGCACTCAAGCGCAGTCCTTACATTGTCTCTCACAACACTCACGCCAACCCTCATCGCCGTTTGCGCATCTCAGCCACAAACGCTACCTCATCAGAACATCGACACAACGACGATTTCTATAGAAATTTAGACTCCAAACACACTGGAACCGTCTACATAGCGGATGACCGTTCATCGAGGTCATCTCGGTCGCCACTCCGTCGTTCCAAAGGGCTCCAAACAAAGATATGAAGATACAATCAAAGATGAATGTTTCGTCGTCTTTCGGCCCATCTTCACCACCGCATCGCCACGACCCATCCTTGCTCGCTGGGCCGGTTCCCCGCATGACCGCCACAACCACAACCAGCAGCAATCGCAACCTGCTGAAGACCATCCCCGGCCTGCTCATCAGCGCCTTCTTTCTCTGGTACACCTTCCGCGGAATCTCCTTCGCCCATATCCTCGCTCTGCGCGTAGCGCATCCCGCATGGATTCTCGGCGTCCTCGGCTTCACCCTCGCCAGCTACACCCTGCGCTGCGTCCGCTGGAGCCAGATGATGCCCCGCGGCACGCGCTCCCTCCGTGCTCACCTCCGCGTCTGCGGCCGCGTCCTCATGACATCGCTCGCCGCCAATAACATCCTTCCCCTGCGCATCGGTGACGTGATGCGCATCTTCACTTATGCGGGCGACCTCGGCGCCTCGCCGTCCGTCATCCTCAGCACCGTCATCCTCGAAAAGCTCCTCGACATCTTCGTCCTAGTCCTGATGTTTGTCAGCACCGTAGGCCGCGTCGCCACGCCGCATCTGCGCCTCATCGCCGATATCTCCCTCGCCATCTCCGCCATCGGCCTGCTCGTTCTTCTCGTCGCGGCGCGCAGCCTTCAGGCGCCCATACAACGCCTCTTCACCCGCCTGCCCGTCAATCCCAAACTCACAAAGATCGAGCACTGGATCACTCTCGCACTCGACGCCACCGGCCGCCTCGGCGTCACCGGCTCGCTCCTTCTTCTCCTCCAGACGGTCATCATCTGGATCTGTGAAGGCATGATCTTCGCCTCTGCCATCTTTCTGCTCGGCCTGCCTGTCGATCGCATCGCCCCCTGGCTCGCAGTCTCCTTTGCCAATCTCTCCTACCTGATCCCCAGCTCCCCCGGAGCCATCGGCCCGTTCGAGCTCGCAGTCAAAACCTCGCTCGTCAATCACGGCGCTTCGATGTCGCAAGCCGCCGTCTTCGGTCTCGCTATCCACGCCTGGATGCTCATCTCCGTCACCGGCGCGGGCGGAATCATCTTCCTCACGCATCGCATCCACATCCACAACCGCCGGCCGCTCTTCGTAGAAATCGAAGAACTCCCCACCGAACTCCCATAGCAACGTATACGCCGAGCAACGCGAGGCCCGCGCGGTTCATCCTGCCACGACCGGTACACACGCCACGAAGTGGCCGCCCCGCGCGAAGCGGGCCCGTCCGGCAGGACAAGCGCTGATAAACTGACCTTATCTTCAAAGCGGTGACCCCCAAAGCATGTATCGCACAATCCAGCAGTCCCTGTTGGCCCGCATCCAGGCCATCCTCCTCTCGAAGTACGACATCACGCTCACGAACCTTGTCGTCGAGCAGCCCCCCAGCATCGCCCTCGGCGAACTAGCCCTGCCCGTAGCCTTCGAGCTAGCCAAGCGCCTCCGCAAGGCTCCCCGCGCCATCGCGACCGAACTAGCCGCCGAACTCACCGCCGCTCTACCTGAACTAGAAGGCGTCACCAGCGTCGAAGTCGCCGGAGCCGGCTACCTCAACATCCGTCTCGACCGCACTGCCGCCGTCCGCCGCATCGCCGCCGACCAGCATGCCGACATCGGCGGCCCCGGCTTCCGCCTCGTCGAACACACCAGCATCAATCCCAACAAAGCCGCCCACATCGGCCACCTTCGCAATGCAATCCTCGGCGACACCTTCCAGCGCCTCCTCCGCCCCGACTCCTTCAAGACCGGCTTCGAAGTAGGCGTACAAAACTACATCGACAACACCGGCGTACAAGTCGCCGACGTAGTCGTAGGCCTGGTCCACCTCGAAGGAAAAAATCTCGCCGCCACCCGCGAACTCCTAACCGAACTCCTCGAAACCAACCAGCGCATCGACTTCTACTGCTGGGATCTCTACGCCCGCGTCTCCCAGTGGTACACCACCGACTCCGAACAGACTGCCGCGCGCAAGCAGATTCGCCTCGACACCCTCCACGCCCTCGAAGCCGGCAATAACGAAACCGCCGAGATCGCCGACCTCGTCGCCACCGCCGTCCTCCGACGCCATCTCGAAACCATGCAGCGCCTCAGCATCGAGTACGACTTTCTCCCCCGCGAAAGCGAAATCCTCTCCCTCCACTTCTGGGACGCAGCCCGCACCCTCATGATCGAGCGCGGCGTCCTCTACCAGGAGACCGAAGGCAAGAACAAGGGCTGCTGGGTCATGCGTCGCGCCGGCAATGAAGCCGAACAGTCCGACGGTCCCGACGAAGACGCCAAGATAATCGTCCGATCCAACGGCACCGTTACCTACGTCGGCAAGGACATCGCTTATCACTTATGGAAGTTCGGCCTCCTCCCTGGCAAAGACTTCGGCTACAGAAAGTTCTACGAATACCCAAACCACACCTGCTGGATCTCCACGGTCAACGGCGAAACCCCGCACCCCTTCTTCGGCCACGCCGACCACATCTACAACGTCATCGACTCCCGCCAAAACGATCCCCAGAACAACGTCATCGCCGCCCTCCGCGGCATGGGCTACACCGAAGCCGCCGACAACTACACTCACTTCTCCTACGAGATGGTCGCCCTCACTCCGCGCTGCGCCATCGAACTCGGCTACACCCTCAGCGACGAAGACCGCGGCAAATCCTACATTGAAGTCAGCGGCCGCAAAGGCTTCGGCGTAAAAGCCGACGACCTCCTCGACCAGCTCATCGCCGCCGCAAAATCCGAAGTCGACACCCGCCACCCCGAAATCACCGAAGCCGAGCGCACCAACATCGCCAAGCAAATCGCCGTAGGCGCACTCCGCTACTTCATGCTCCGCTTCAGCCGCAACACCGTCATCGCCTTCGACTTCAAAGACGCCCTCAGCTTCGAAGGCGAGACCGGCCCCTACGTCCAATACGCCATCGTCCGCGCCGCCAACATCTTCCGCAAAGCCAACACCACCGAAGCCGAATCCCTCTCTGCGCTCGAAGCCATCCCCACAGAAGCTCTAGCAGCGATCCTCAACACTGAAGAGGGAAGCAGCCTATGGGAGACCTGGCTTCTAACCTCCAAGCTCACCCTCCTCATCGACCAGTGCATCAACACTGCCGAGCCCGCCTACCTCGCCAAGTACGCCTTCCAACTCGCGCAACAGTTCAACAACTTCTACCACCGACACCACATCCTCACCGAACCCGACCCAACACGCAAAGCCCTCTTCCTCGCCACCGCCGCCGCAGCCGAACGCGAGATGACCCGAGCCCTCGGCTACCTCGGCATCGAAGCCCCACCCGTTATGTGATTGAGTTAGTCAACAACTAGGGAAGAGTAGGTGGAGGAGACGCAGGTAAGGAACGGTTTGTAAGAAAATTAATACGAAGTTCAAGGTGCGAACCTTTGAACTCAGTCGGCAGAGGAGGGAACTGCCCGACAGCTGTGAGGGCTCCCCATGCCGCGCGGTCAATGTTGCTATGTTGAGAGCTCCCATCCAAGTGCATCGCGCTGATCTTTCCATCCGGAAGGATGGAGAAGCGAATCAGAGTCTCGCCCTGCATATTGGCGGGAGGACGAGCCTCTTCTGGAATTAAGGGAAGCCAGTTTTTCTTGATGATTGCCAGCGCCGTCCTGATGTACGGCCCGAAGTCGACCCCGTGCGTGTCCGTGAGAATCTCAACCCCGCTCGATAACGGAGTCGGCTTGGTGTCATTCTTCGCAGACGGTGATGTCGGGGACGCGCTGGCTCCGGTACTTTGGCCAAGCAAATCCGAGAAACTGAAGAACAAACCACCAGCAAGCACCCCCACCGCCAACCCGATACGAACATTCGCAAGAGAACGGTTCATCCAGCGCCTCCGCAACCTACATTCCGATTTACATAAAGATAACGCAACGGCGACTCATCCGTTTTTATCCGCATCATCTGTGTAAATCGGTGCTAAGTCTTCCCGCAAGCGGCACAAACGCTAGGCCGAATAACTCCGCACCCACTCCAGAATCGACCGCACCGCAATCCCGCTGGGCCCATTCGCGATCCACGGCTTATTCTCATCGTTCCACGCGCAACCCGCGATATCCAGATGCACCCATGGAGTCTCCCCCACAAACTCCCTCAAAAACATCGCCGCCGAAATCGCCCCACCCCAGCGATTCTTGCCGGTATTCATGATGTCGGCAATCTGGCTCTTGATGTGGTCCTTGTAGTCATCGGTGCAGGGAAGCCGCCAGAACTTCTCCCCCGAAATCTTCGTAGCGCCTTGAAATTTCTCCCACGTCGCCTCATCGTTGGCGAACAACCCAGCGTTCACAATCCCCAGCGCCACGACACAAGCTCCCGTCAGCGTCGCTGCATTAATCAGATGCGTGCACCCCAGCGTCTTCGCATAGTGCAGTCCATCGGCCAGCACCAGCCTGCCCTCGGCATCCGTATTCACAACCTCAATCGTCTTGCCGGACATCGCCGTCACCACATCACCCGGCTTGAACGCCTTCCCATCCGGCATATTCTCCGCCGAGCACACCACCCCAATCACCTTCACCTTCGGCTTCAGCTGCGCAATCGCCCGCATCGCGCCAATCATCGCGGCCGCGCCGGCCATGTCGTACTTCATCTTCTCCATGCCGTCTGCCGGCTTGATCGAAATCCCGCCCGTATCGAACGTAATTCCTTTGCCCACCAGCCCCATCACCGGAGCGTCTTTTGGCGCCACCTGCCCCTTGCCCAACTGCGGCTCATACGTCATCACAATCAGCGCCGGCGGCTCCTCGGACCCCTGCGCCACCGCCCAGAACGCCCCCATCTTCAGCTCATGCAGCTTCTCGGTCGAGTGCACCTCGCACTTCAGCCCCGCCTCCGCGCACATCGCCGCCGCGCGTTTGCCCAACTCCGTCGGCGTCAATACATTGCCCGGCTCATTCACCAGCGAGCGCGTAAAGTTCTGCGCCGCCGCAACAATCAGCCCCTCATCAAACCCCACCTGAATCTCTTCTCGCGTCGATTTCTCCGCTTCATGCACAATCACCGTCAACGTACGCACCGTCCGGTCCTTGCGGTCGCTCCGGTACGTGTCCCAATCCATCTCCGCCAGCTCCGCGCCCTCCACCAGCGCCCGCGACAACAACAAGCATGGCAGCGACTCCAGGTGCTCATCCGACAACGCATGGTCCTCAGGAAACGCAATCGCCAACTCTCGCACCCCAAGCGGCTTGGCCGCCCGCACCGCCGTCCCGGCACCCTTCCTCACCTCATCGACCGAGAGCCCCTTCGCCTTGCCCAGCCCCACCACCAGCAGGCGCTCCGCCTTCAATCCACTCGGAGCATGCAGCAGCAGCGTCTCGCCCAGCGCCGCCTTGAACTCCCCCGACGCCAACACCTTCGCCGCTGCATCCGTCACCGCATCCGAAGTCGTCAACAGCGCCACCAAAGGATCGGCGTCTTTGCCAATCGCAATGTCAACCGCAAATACCGCAAGCATCGGCGTCTGAAAGCCGGTCGAGTCCTGAAAAAGAAGCGTGGTTTCCATTCAACTATCGTAGCGCGTCAGCAGTCCAATCGCGTTGCGGAAATTACGATGAAAGCAAAGTTGGAAATTTTATGCCGTAGTGAAGAGTTATCGCCGCTGACTTCGAGCCACCGCAGCCTTGGCCTCGTTATCGGCCTCCCGCTTGCGTTCCGTTGCGCGTTTATCCCATTCCTGCTTGCCCTTGGCTAGCGCCAGTTCGCACTTCACGCGCCCGTTGCGAAAATAAAGCCGTGTCGGAATCAGCGTAAAGCCTTTCTGCTTCGTCATCCCCTCAAGCTTCCGCACCTCGTTTTTGTGCAGCAGCAGTTTGCGGGTGCGCAGTGAATCATGATTCATCGCGTTCCCATGAGAGAAAGGCCCAATGTGCGCATTCAGCAGAAAGCACTCTCCGTCCTTCAGCAACCCGTAGGCGTCCTTCAGGTTCGCCTTGCCCTCGCGGATCGACTTCACCTCGGTCCCCCGCAGCGCAACCCCAGCCTCGAATTTATCCGACAGAAAATAGTTGAAACTCGCCGACCGGTTAAACGCAGCATCCCGCTTGCCCGCCGCCACCGGGTCGCGGTCCTTTTCCTTCGCCACCGGCTTCGGTTGGTGCCCTATCGTCGGGTTGGAAAGCGAACGAGCCACGGAACTTCTTACTTTAACACGCCTGCAACTTTCGTCCTACCCATACATCTCACCCGCCACCAAACCACGCGTCTAACCATAAACTCCCAGAGCCGGAGCGGGATACCGGTATGAAGTGCTATGACCCTGTTACCGCGAGCCGGGCCCTCAAAGCGTCCGCGAACAAGTAAAGGCTACTCTGTACGATGAGATCGAACGTTCCGCGAATGCTATACTCACCCGAGCGCAGCAGCCTGGCAGGCACCGCCCCCGCAGGCAGCGTCCTGTCCAGGATTATCCTCCCGGCAGACGTGCAGCACTCCGGCAAACGCCACACTTTTTACCGTGTAAAGGACGAAAACGGAAGCAGCATGGGTCGCGGGTACAGATCAATCAGCAAATCATCGGCATTCCTTCTTCGAGCGCTTCCCCTCACGCTTCTGTGCTGCTTCGCAGCCATTGGCTCCTCCACCGCGCACGCCCAAGCAGCAAATGCACCCAAGGAGAGCTCCAAATCCGCCAAAGCGTGGGACAAGGCCGGACAGGAGGCGGAAGCGCATCAGGACTTCGATACCGCCTTCGAGGACTACCAGCACGCAACCAATTTGAAGCCGAACGATCTTCGCTACAAAGCTCGCTTCGACCGCATGCGCTTCCAGGCAGCGGCCGCCCACGTCGATCGCGGGCGCGTGCTCATCCAGAGCGGCGATCTAGCCGGAGCTGAGGCCGAGTTCAATCGCGCCCTCCAGATCGATCCCAGTTATCAGGCCGCTCAGCAGGAGCTCGATCTGCTCCACAAGCAGATGGCCGCTACGCCGCCAGGCGGTCCTCCGGCTCCGACGGAGCAAATGACGCGGCAAAACGAAACCCTCGCCTCCATCGGCTCCATCTCCGGCCCCGTTGAACTGAAGCCGCTTTCCAACGACCCCATCCCCGCAATTCACATGGTCGAAGACGTCAAGGTCATCTACCAGGCCATCGGCAAGGCCGCCGGCTTCAACGTTCTCTTCGATCCGGACTACACCTCCAAGCGCATTCCCGTCGACCTCACCAACGTCAGTTGGTCCGATGCCCTCCGCATCGTCGGCACCCTCGCCGGCACCTTCTACAAGCCCGTCACGTCCAACACCATCTTCGTCGCCGCTAACACCCGCACCAAACGCACCGACCTCGACCAGCAGGCGGTTCAGACCTTCTACCTCACCAATGCCAGCCAGGCCAACGACGCCAACGAGCTCGTCGTCGCCATCCGCAACCTGCTCGATCCCAGCGTCAAGATCTACGTCGTTCCCAGCCAGAACGCCATCGTCATGCGCGCCACTCCGGATGAGCTGCTCATCGCGCAAAAGCTGCTGAACGACCTCGACCGTGCCCGCCCGGAGGTCGTCGTTGATGTCGCAGTCCTGGAGGTCAATCGTGACAAGATGCGCAACATCGGCGTCACCCTGCCCCAATCCGCAAGCCTCCAGCTGCAGGCCACTCCGGGCACGACCACATCCAGCGGCAGCACGCCGACCAACGGCACCGGGACGAGCACCACCCCCTCCAACTTCACCCTCAACACCCTCGCCCACCTAAACGCCAACAACGTCGCTGTCACCATCGGTCCCGCCACCGTCAACGCGCTTCTCAACGACACCGACACCCGCATCCTGCAGAACCCCAGTATCCGCGCCACCGATGGCCAGCGCGCCACCATGAAGATCGGTCAGAAGATTCCCATTGCAACCGGCTCCTACAATGCCGGCGTCTCCACCGGTGTAGCCAGCATCGGCGTGCAGACTCAGTTCACCTACCTCGACGTCGGCGTCAACATCGACATCACCCCCACCGTTCACTTCGATCGCCAGGTCACCCTCAAGCTGCACATCGAGGTCCTCTCGCAGGCCGGCAACGTCACCATCTCCGGCGTCACCGAGCCCATCATCGGTCAACGCTCCACCGAACAGGTCATCCAGCTCTTGGACGGCGAGCCAAGTCTTCTGGCCGGCATCATCACCAAACAGGACTCCCTGAACATCAGCGGCACCCCGGGCATCGGCGAACTTCCGTTGCTGAAGTACTTCTTCACCTCCCGCAACAAAGACGTGTCCAAGGATGAGATCGTCTTCGTGCTGATCCCCCACATCGTCCGTGAGTCGGTCCTCACGCGCATGAACACCCGCGCCATCGACACCGGCACCGGCCAGTCCATCGAACTGCGCCGCAATGCCGTTCTTGCCAGCGATGCCAGCGAGCCCATCAACCCCATCGCTAAAGCTCGCACCACTGGCCCGGCAACAACCGCAGCGAACGCCGCCTCCGCCATGGCCCAGCAGCTCGGCCAGCAGGCACAGCCCGCCACTCCGCCTCCGACCCCCGCCAATCCCGCAGCCCAGGCCGCGGCCCCTGCAGCCGTGGCTGGAGGGGCGCCCATCAACTTCACCGTCGTCCCGCCAAGCTCCAGCCAGGCCGTCGGCAGCACCTTCCAGGTAGCCGTCATGCTCAACAACGCACGCGACGTCTTCTCTGTGCCCCTGCAGCTGAAGTTCAATCCAGCCGTCCTCCAACTCGTCAACGTCGACTCCGGGGACCTCCTCAGCCGCGACGGACAGCTCGCCTCTCTCGTACACCGGGACGACAACGGTCTCGTCGCCATCTCCACCAGCCGTCCGCCCAACACCGCCGGCGTCAACGGGCAGGGAAGCCTCTGCACCCTGACCTTCAAAGCCGTCGCTGCTGGCGACTCCGACCTCACCCTCGTCAAAGTCGGCGCTGTCAACAGCGCGCAGGCCAATCTTCCGGCCGTCGGTTCGCAGGCCGTGGTACATGTGAAGTGATCGTCAGCAGCTTCAGTCCGGCTCTTTTCGAGGATGCGAAGAAAGGTTCGTCTGGCTTTCCGTCTTGGTTTTCGTCTCGCTTAAGGGCACCGCTTCAGCCGTGCCGCAAGCTCTTCACTTCGGACGCGGCTTTAGCCGCTGAGGTACGGTCGTCGCGCAAGAACCTATCTCACGCCCCACCCCACTCCCAATCTGGCCTCACCCTGATCGAACTCATCATCTGCGTCGCCATCGTCGCGGTCCTGGCCTCCGCAGCTATCCCAATCGCCCGCTTCCAAGTCAAACGCGAAAAGGAGCGCGAACTTCGCCGAGACCTCTGGGAGTTGCGCGACGCCATTGACCGCTACAAGGACGCCGCCGACAAGGGAGCCATGCAGATCAAGGCCGACAGCTACGGCTATCCCCCCGACCTCGAAACCTTGGTCAACGGCGTCGAAATTCAGGATAAAAAGGTGAAGTTCCTTCGCCGCATCCCCGTCGACCCCATGACCGGCAACGCCGACTGGGGCCTACGCTCCAACCAGGACGACGCCGACTCAGACTCCTTCGGCGGCCAGAACGTATTCGACGTCCATACCAAGAGCCAGGGAACCGCACTCGACGGAACAAAATACTCCACATGGTAACCACCACCCCAACCCGTAACGAATCACTTGCTTGGTCCCGGCGACCGAAGCCCGGGTGCGCCATCCTTCGTGCCCTTATCACGAACCGGGGTCCCCGGAGAGCGCTTTTGCTCGCTGGGGTGGAGAAGGGTGGGAACGAGAACGCGGGTGCCCCACGTCCGGATTCTCGGACGTGGGTTCGTCCCCGTCGGCTCCGTCCCACTGAGCAAGGCTTCACCCTGCTCGAGCTCATGATCGTCATGGTCGTCATCGGCCTGCTCGCCGCCATCGCCATCCCGGCCTACACCAGCAACATCAAGCACGCCCGCGAGGCCGTCCTCAAAGAAGACCTCCACGTCCTCCGCCAGGCCATCGACTCTTACACCGTCGACAAGCAGAAGGCCCCCCAGTCACTCGACGACCTCGTCCAGTCCGGCTACCTCAAGGTCATGCCCGTCGACCCCTTCACTCACCGCTCCGACACCTGGATGCCCGTCCAGGAGGACACCCTCATGAGCCTCGATCAGACCGAATCCGGCATCGACGACGTCCACAGCGGCTCCCAGGACACCGCAACCGACGGCACCTCCTACTCCACCTGGTAAAGCAGGGAATAGGGAATTGGGGACATGAAAAAGGTTGTTCCGCGTTCCAGCGCTTTTGTCTTTGTCTGCTACTCCGTACACCCTATTCCCTATACCCTGTCTTTCGCTCACAAAAAGGCGCATACTATCGTCTAACGTCCGTCGAGCTGCGTCCGCCAGCAGGGAAGCGGCCCAAGGAGACACATATGCGTTCCGTCACGCACCTCGGCTTGGCCGCCGTCCTCATCCTCTCCGTCGCCGCATACGCTCAGAGCACCTCCTCCTCGACTCAGACTCCGGCCGCGCAAGCTCCGGCTGCCCAAACCCAATCCCAGGCTCCCCAGTCTCAGACACCGCAATCCCAGACCTCCCAGCCGCAAGCTCCAGCCACCCCGGCAACCAATACGCCCACCGTCTCGAACCAGACCGACAAGAACCCTCCGCCCGCAGACAACGCACAGGTCCCCGCCGACGTCCCGGTTGAAAAGCCAATCCCTGGCGACCCCACCGCAACAAAGAAGCAACTTAAAGAAGCCAACAAGCAGGTGAGCAAGGCCGACTCGCTCCCTTCACCCGGTGAGGCTCTCGACCCCCACATCAAGCCCGGCAGCGAAGATGACGTCAACGCCGTAGGCACCCGCAACATCGGCGGCCGCGGCATCGGCAACTGGTACTCAACCGACTGGGAGATCCGCGCCGGCAAGAGCTACTCGATGGAGATCGAGAAGTCCGCCCACATGGTCACCGACCCCGTCATCGTCGAGTACGTCAACCGTGTCGGCCAGAACATCGTCAAGAACTCCGACTGCAAGGTCCCCTTCACCATCAAGGTCATCGACTCCGACGAAATTAACGCGATGGCTCTTCCCGGCGGCTTCTTCTACGTCAACTCCGGCCTCATCATGGCCGCCGACGAAGAGGCTGAGCTCGCCGGCGTCATGGCCCACGAAACCGCCCACGTCTGCGCCCACCACGCCGCCCGTCAGATGACCAAGATGAACTACGTGCAGATCGGCTCCATCCCCCTCATCATCTTCACCCAGGGAAGCTGGACCGGCTACGGCATCTACGAAGCGACGCAACTTGCCATCCCCGTCACCTTCCTCAAATTCTCTCGTATGGACGAGGCTGAGGCCGACTGGCTCGGCGTCCAGTACATGTACAAGTCCGGCTACGATCCCCAGGCCTTCATCCAGTTCTTTGAGAAGATCGACGCCCTCGAGAAGCACAAACCCGGCACCCTGGCCAAGGTCTTCGCCGATCATCCTCAGACTCCGGACCGCATCCTCCACTCTGAAGAAGAGATCGCCACCATCCTGCCCGCGCGGCCTGACTACATGGTCACGACCTCCGAGTTCGACGACATCAAGTCCCGCCTCGCCCGCCTCGAAAACAAGCGCAAGATCAACGACGGCAAGGGCGGCAACAAACCCACCCTTCGTCGCGCCGGCGCCGGCGGCGGCAACAACGATCCCAACAACCCCAACAATCCCGCCAGCTCCACCGACGACCGCCCAACCCTCGGCCGTCGCAACTAGTTGTAACCCGGTCTGGTTAAATCTCTCGTACTCGTCTGGTCTGCGCAGTTGGCCCGCATCCTGCTTCAGCCTAAGTACGCAACTCGCGGTGGCGATCAAACCACCATGCCCAGGTTATGAGAATCACCTCAGCAATAACGCTTACCCATACGAGGTTGGCGACAGTGGGCGGTGGACCGCTGAAGCGGTCTCCAACATAGGCCATCAGAAGAAAAATAATGTAGGCGATGAAGGCATAGCGTCCGATGCCGTCTCGCGCGCGAGTGGTTTTGACATACAACCACAGACCAACTGCTAACATTAGCAACTCCACAACCATTGTTGCGGCAACAGAGTTCCACAAACCAAGCCCGACATGACTGCCCCCGGGATACAGCGGCATGTCCGGACGATGGCTGATCCAATCGAGCACCCAATGGCTTATAACGCAGATCCAGACTGCAATCGCTCCCGGCCGATACCGCGAGATGAAGTAATAAACCAGCGCGAACGCACTTGCCCACACCACGGCCATCAGCAAACTGTGCGACCAGGGATAGTAGGTGAAGTCAAATTTCTTGAAGTTTGTAACGCCGGGATTCATGCGAACCTGCTCCCATCCGAGCATCAGGAAGACAGGCCACAGCAAATCAAGAAACGATGCCGCAGCAATGAAAACAGCCACATTGCTACGTTGCGCAAACTTTTTACTCGCAAACCCAACAGCAAAGTGACCTATGAACATTAAGTGTGTTGTATCACGAAGCTCTAAATGTTCAGTTACGTTCACACTCGAACTTCAACTCACGCTGTTTTGCACGTACGCAAATCCGCGGTCGCCGCAATGAAGCGTCTCCTAGATGTGCGCTCCGATCGTTCGGTTCAGCAGTGCAGCAAACGCATGCCATGCCGGCGTCATTCCAATGGGAACCGCCAGAGCCCCTACAGCGAACGTCAACGGCGCAGCCCACATCGTTGAGCGGTGAATCCGGTGCAACGAGACCAGATCGTAGACGATCACCAGCAGCACCAGAATGCCTAACCCGGTGACTGCTCCTGCAGCAGGCGGAAGTCCCAACCGCGCCCATGGAAACCGGCCGAACGCAGCTTCAACAAGCCCGCAGGTCGCCAGCAGGATCAGCCGCTTGTGCGCATCCGGCCTGCGCCGCGCCCGTCACGAAGCGTAGATCACCACAGTAAAGCCAACGATGCCGATCAGCGGTATCGCAGCCGAGACTGCAGGGTCGAGTGGTCCGATCTGCGCGCCGCGGTGAAGTGCATCAAGGGCCGCAATCACACCCAGCACAATCATGATCGGTGGAAGACAGAAGGCGACCGTGCCCAGCGAGCGATGCCACTTGACGCGATGAGCGGAGATCAGCGTCGCCTGCACCAGAAACAGCAGCATCCACAGCGTGAAAACCACACCATGAACGTGAAGGATCGGGCTCGGCAGCGGCGCGCGCAGCATGCCCGCCTGAAAGTACGTCGGAGAGAAGCCGATAAAGACGCACACGCACAGCAGAACGGCCATGCCGCTGTAGAAAACTCGTTCCATGGTGCGATTCACCGGCCGGTAAACAGGCTGCCGCCGGACAGGCGTAACGATCGCGTCTGTTGCCATACAACTCCTTAATGCAGCATCAAGTAAGGCTGCAAAAACCTGCCGGAGGGGAGTTTTGCCGGATGCAGGACGATAACACGGTGGGTCTCTTCCAACAAACATTTGTTTTCAGCTCTCGAGGCTGCGCTGTTATGCTGGCGCGATGTCCGCCTCTAGTCTGCCCGCCCGTATCGGATACGCGATTGTCGCTTTCCCAATTGGAGCCATCCTTGGCTACTTCCTAATGCTCCAGGTGCTTCTCAGGATTGGATCAATCTTCCAGGATCCCCATCCGAGCATGCAGGCCTTCGGCTACTTCATGATGTCGTTGGCAGCAGCGGCGACGCTGGGGCTTTCGTTCTCCCTCGTCGCGATTACTCTTCCATGGTGTCGACCGTCTGCGAAGACGGGTAGGACAACGAGGATTGTTCTCGCCGCGCTTGTCGTGTTCTTCCCCTTCGTCGTTTTGTCACGCCAAGGCAATGCATTGATCTTCTCAATGGCGGTGTCGCTTTGGTTGGCGCTTGTCTTATCGTTCACGTTCATTCGACACGGCGTGCTTGATCGTACCCAACTGGAGTGACCCAGTCCGCTAAAGGGCAAGTCCCGCTACAAACCCGATAAAATAAACGCATGAGCCCCAAAAAGAACAAGAACAAAAAGCACACCACCGGCTACACCGACGACCACGCCGCCGCCGGCCTCGACGCAAAATTCCCCCCCATCGAAACCTGGCGCAACCAGTTCCGCGCCTACGAAATCCTCGTCGACGACCCCGAGTTCACCTCCGTCTGCCCCAAAACCGGCCTCCCCGACTTCGGCCGCCTCACCATCCGCTACATGCCCCGCGAGCAGTGCCTCGAGCTCAAGTCCCTCAAGGAATACCTCTTTACCTACCGCAACCTCGGCATCTTCCAGGAAAACATCGTCAACCAGGTCCTCGACGACGTAGTCAAAGCCTGCAATCCCATCTGGGCCGTCATCACCGGCGACTTCCGCCCCCGCGGCGGCATCTCCACCGTTGTCACCGCCTCCTACCCCCGCACCAAAGACAGAAAAAACTAGCCCGCATCCATCCCTGTTGCACAGCTCACCAGCCCGCTCCAGATCTCGGCCCGAACCCGCCACAGGAGACCTGGAGTACACTTACGCCACGATATTCTTAGGGCCTCTAGCTGTCTCAATCCAACAGGAGGACAACGATGAAGCGATTCGCAACTCTCTGCGCCATCACCGTCATGACATTCACCATGACAGCCTGCAACCAGACCCCCGACACTCACGACGCCGACGTGAAAGCCATCCAGAACGACGAAGCGCAGTGGAATCAGGAGTGGGCAGCAAGAGATCAGGACAAGATCATGGCTCACTACGCCGACGACGCCATTCTCATAGTCCCCGGAGCGCCCTCCACCTCCGGCAAGGAAGCCATCCGCACCTCCCTCAAGCAGATGGTTGCCGATCCCACTGTCTCACTCAAATTCCAACCCACCAAAGTCGAAGTTGCGAAATCAGGCGACGTCGCCTACACCCAGGGCACCTACACCTTGACCCTCACTGATCCCCAAAACAAACAACTCGTCAACGACCACGGCAGTTACGTCACCACCTATCGCAAGCAGCCCGATGGCACATGGAAAGCAGTCGTTGACATCGCAACCTCCGAAGTGCCGCTCGCTCCTCCAGCCGGCCATCCCTAAAAGCCAGGGTTACCCACGCCTTGGTGCCCCGAGACCGCCTGCCCCGGACCCCGTGCCCACAACGATTCACAACCTTGTCAGGGAACTCCACCGCCCGATCGAACGTATCTTCTCCAGCACGAGACGGCTCCCGAACCGGGGTTCGCCCCGTCGTTCCTTGTGCCCTCTTGAGCTTGTCATTGCACCATTTGGGACGAGTCTTTTCGTCGGGTCTCATCATCTAATCGCTTTTGATCAGTCTCGGCCCCTTGCCACTCCTGGTAAATGTAAAAAGTTTGTATCCTGGCGTACACACGTACATACACAGACTATGGTTATAACAAAGAAAGAAATCTATGCTCATGACTCACACTCCCCGTGAACAGGTTCCCCCCGCTGCGGAATGCGGTAAGCAAGTCGGCATTCCTGATATTCGCCCCCACCCCAACCCGGATGGTGACGCTAGCGAAGACAGTTTCAATCAGCAGTTTTCGCACTGTCGCGAAATGCTCCATTTCATCGCATGTCGCATCCTCACCTCCGTTGATGAAGCCGAGAAGGCAGTCAGGAACTGTCATCGCACGGCCTCCCGCGACTGCCCACAGTTCCAGAACGACGGCGCCTTCAAGAGCTGGCTCGTCCGAATCCTCATCGACGAGGCAACCCTCCTGCTCCCCAGGAAGGGAAGCAAGTCGACCCCCTCTCTGGAACGCGTCTCGGAACCGCGCTAATCTCGTCAGCGTCGTCCAGGCCACCGACCACTTGGGCCAAAAGTGGTCTTTTCTGAACACAGAAAACGTTGTCATTTCGACCGAAGCTGCTCACGCCTTTGTGAACACGTAGTGGAGAAATCTGCTTGTGTACCTCGATTTCTGCCAAACCAACGCCGCGCCTTTCCTGCCCCTTTTGAGGGCATGGTCATGCCCCTCACCGCGAACCAAGGACATGAAATCCGGCCGATAAAGGTAAACCACGTGCCACGCGGCTAGAGAGGAATAGGCATGAGCGAGATCAAATGGGCCATCGAGCATTCTGCCGAAGCAACGGCTGATCTCGCGTTCACATGGAGGTATATGACTGACGTGAAAAACTGGGACGATCCTCCCGCGAAGTTTAGCTTGAATGGATCGTTCTCGACCGGATCCCCCGGCTCCACAGACATACCGGGGCAACCGTCGCGGCGATGGCGGCTGCAGGAAGTCAAGCCGCAAAAGTCCTACACAATAGAGATTGCCCTTGAGGGAGCAGTCATTTTATGCCGCTGGGTGTTGGCGGAACTTCCCCATAGCCATACTCGATTGACGCAGCACATTACCGTGGAGGGCGAAAACGCCTCGTCATACAAAGACGCCGTCCAGCAAGCGTTCGGCCCTGGTCTCGCGCCAGGAATGAACAGAATCGCAATCGCCATCAGCCAGGCCTATGCGCGCGATCACCTTCGTTGAGAACAAATCTGAGGTTGTTCGACCGACTGGAAGGTGACTCGGTTTATCCCAAATCGCCGAGGCGAATGCAAGACCAGAGTTAGAGTCTATGGGTGACCACATGACGCAGTAGGATAGGATCGTTGGACTCGAAGCGATCGTTCTAGGAAACGGGGTGCTCCCACGGATCGCTCCGATCATGTGACGTGGGAGGAGTTATGAGCGCAGCACAACCAACCGCCGAACCCAATTTTCAAACAATCGAGGCCCGGCGCGCCGCAATTCGTGGATCGGTGATTGCTGGCGCCGAATTGACCGGCCCCTATCTGGCAATGAACGTGGCCGCGGCTCTGATCGCCGGCTTCGGGCTGATGGAGAATTCGCCTGCCGTGATCATCGGAGCAATGCTGATTGCGATGCTATTTGGCCCGATCATCGGCATTGCGATGGCGCTAGCCGAGGCTGACCTTCGCTTGCTTGGCCGGGCATTGAAAGCGGAAATTGTCGGAGCCATATGCGTACTTGCGATCGGTTGCTTGATCGGCCTTTCGACGCGGCACCTCACGATCGGCAGCGAGATCCTCAATCGAACTTCCCCTAATTTGCTTGACCTGTTGATCGCACTCGTCGGTGGTCTTGCTGGAGGATTCACATTTCTTTCAACGAGCTTGAGCAGTGTCATCGTCGGCGTCGCCATCGCAACCGCATTGGTGCCGCCGTTGACGACTTGCGGGATCCTTTTGGCTCGCGGACTGCCGGAGCAGGCACTAGGCGCGTTTTTGCTATTCTTGGCCAACTTCTCGGCGATCGCCTTTGGAGCAATGGTCGTCTTTCTACTGGCAGGATATCGCCCTGCCGCAACGGAGAAAATCCAAAAGGTGATCGTGCCGCGATTGGTATCCGTCGCCTTGTTGCTCACTCTTGCATTCCATCTATTTGGCACGCTTCTGCATACCAGCGCGCAGGCAATACTCCAAAGCAACATTCAAAGAGTCCTGGCCCAGGCGATTGCAAGAGTTCCAGGGGCGCGATTGGCCGAAGTCAAGCTGGTCCCCAGACAAGGTAAGACGAACGTCTGGGCCGTGATCCGCACTCCACAACCATTTACTCCCGAGCAGGTTGCTGACTTGAATGAACTCGTCAATACTGCGGCAGGACGTAGCATCGGGCTCACGGTCAGGTCGGTTATAACAGCGGAAACCACGAGATACGAGAATGTCTACGAGCCGGAAGTTTGGCCTGACGAAGCGCGTTGAGGCTCTGCGTTCGGTAAGTCCCGGACGGCAACTCGTCAATAACCCGTCGGCTCATCCCTCCGAACCGATTCGAATCGGAAGACGCGACCGGTAAGTGCGGGTGGCCCGTTATCCGCTCCGGCAAATTCGCGACAACTTTCCGACCCGGGCCATAGCGCGAGCAGGCCTGCGTCACATCTGCCTCGTTGAGTTGCTAGACCAACGCAGAACGCGAAGCGCGCGCAGTGTGTTCCAGCGGCTTGCCCTGCCGACCCCGGTCTCCATCTCCAATGGAATTTGTTCGGGATGAAGAAGGTTCAGCGGCCAGCGCCCGTTCTGGTGGCGGCGCTTCATCACGGTTTCGATGGCTTCATCGACGCGGCTGTCGGGTTTGACTCCTGCATTCCGCAGATAATCGAGTCCGCGCAAGACGTCGTAGTGCCAAAACATCGGAAACGAGAAGCGCAACCAGCGTTTGTCGATGACGTTGCCGGTTCCAAGCGAACGAAACATGCGGCGCTCGAGCAGATAGTCTTCGGCCCTCTTGCGGGCCTTAGTGATTGCCGCCGATCTGCGCCCTGCTCGTTCGTATTCGAGCAGTCCTTCGAGCACGCAAATGGTGGTATGGAACGAAGAGCGCCGGCTTTTGGGTGCTTCGCAGTTCCAGCCGCCATCTTCGAGCTGTTCGCCCAGGAGTTGCGCGGCCAGAGCATCGTTCGGTTCCTTGAAATGCGTACCGATGCCGAGGATTCTGCCGTTGATGCATGGCTCCGTTTCGCCGTGAAGAAAGGGCCGGTTGTTAAGCGGCTTAAACACGAGATGTTTGTCGACGCGGTCGATCATTTTGCGAGCCTCTTTGCTTGCGGGGTCGAGGCCAAGATCCTTCAGGACGACGAGGCTCCAGAGGGCGATAAGGTCCCACTTCCGCTCGCCGCCCCAGTGGCCGGCACGAGATTGGGCAGCGAGAAGTTGGGCTCCCCATCCTTCGGTTGCAACGCGAGACCGCTCGGCTGCAATCGCGTCGGGGGCGTCACCGGTAAGGTCCCTCATGACCTGCCAACGGATCGCCGGGTCAGAATCGAGGAGCCATTTAATCTGCGCGGGCCGGGGTGCGTAATCGTGTAGGCGCATTCGTACGTTATAGCAAGTGGTGTGTAAGTTTTCACCCGCGAGTCGAACCGTGTTTGCATTGGCTCCTGCGTGCGACAGAAATGCGGGAAACAAAAAAGCCTTCCGGTCCAAACAGCAGTAACTCTGTATTAACATTGCGATCTAACGACCGGGGCCCAATCCTGAAGGAAGGCGTCTTCGCGCTCAGCGTGCGCAACCATGAATAACTCGTTTCCTTCCCCCACAACAGAGCCGGGCCGCATCGCGCGGCATGCAACGCTGGCGAATCAAACCGGCTGGATGCGCTGGCTTCCCGGGCTTAACACTCTGCGCCAATATCAGCTGCCTTGGCTGCGGCACGATCTTGTCGCCGGCCTCGTCATGACGACCATGCTCGTGCCAGTCGGTATCGCCTATGCCGAGGCATCCGGCGTGCCAGGCATCAACGGCCTTTACGCAACGATCGTGCCGCTGCTCGCATACGCTCTCTTTGGTCCGAGCCGCATTCTCGTCCTTGGCCCTGACTCGGCTCTTGCGCCCGTAATCCTCACAGTGGTCGTGCCGCTCTCCTCTGGCGACCCACAACGCGCGGTCGCCCTTGCCGGAATGATGGCAATTGTTTCCGGCACCGTATGCGTCGCCGCCGGCCTGGCCCGACTGGGCTTCATCACCGACTTGCTCTCGAAGCCAATCCGTTACGGTTACATGAATGGCATCGCGCTGACAGTGCTGCTCAGCCAGGTCCCGAAGCTCTTCGGCTTCTCTGTCAAAGCCAAGGGACCGCTGCGCCAGGCTTGGGGGATCATCGAAAAAGTGTTCGCAGGCGACACAAACGTCATGGCACTCGTCATCGGAGCCAGCACGCTTGCTCTCATCCTGTTGCTAAAGCGCTGGCCACGCATCCCGGGAATTCTGATCGCCGTCGTTGCCGCTACTCTCGTCGTCGCAGCCTTCCACCTCGAAACCAGTGCCGGCGTGTCCGTGCTCGGCCCCCTGCCGCGAGGATTACCCCAACTACGCCTCCCCTTTGTCGGCACCGACGACCTGATGCCGATTCTCACCGGCGGCCTTGCCGTTGCACTGGTCTCCTTCGCCGACACAAGCGTGCTCTCCCGAACCTATGCGGCGCGCCTGCGTACACCCGTCGACCCCAACCAGGAGATGGTCGGCCTCGGCATCGCCAACCTCGCCGCAGCCTTCTTTCAGGGATTCCCCATCAGCAGCAGTTCCTCTCGCACTCCCGTAGCCGAGGCCGCCGGTTCCAAAACCCAACTGACAGGAGTTGTCGGTGCACTCGCCATCGCGCTGCTGCTGGTCTTCGCACCCAACCTTCTTCAGTATCTGCCGCACACCGCCCTGGCTGCCGTCGTCATCGCCGCGGCCATCGGCTTGTTCGAGGTGTCCGACCTGCGCCGCATCTATCGCATCCAGCGGTGGGAGTTCTGGCTTTCGATCGTCTGCTTCACCGGTGTGGCCGTGTTCGGTGCCATCCCGGGCATTGCCATCGCGATCGTGATTGCCGTAATCGAGTTCCTCTGGGACGGCTGGCGCCCGCATTCGGCCGTGCTCGGTCGTGTCGACCGCGTCAGGGGTTATCACGACATCACCCGGTATCCGGAGGCACGCTTGATCCCTGGCCTCGTGTTGTTCCGCTGGGATGCGCCGCTGTTCTTCGCGAACGCCGAGCTATTCCAGGAACGCGTCTTGGGTGCCGTTGCCAGTTCACCGACGCCGGTCCGTTGGCTCGTGGTCGCGGCGGAGCCCGTCACCAGCGTCGATGTCACCGCCGCCGACGCACTCTCCGAGCTCGACGATACCCTGCACGCCGCCAGCATCGAGTTCTGTTTTGCTGAGATGAAGGATCCGGTCAAGGACAAGCTGAAGCGCTTTGGTCTCTTCACCCGCTTCGGCGAGCAGACCTTCTTCGCAACCATCGGTGAAGCGGTAGACGCCTACCAGTCGACCTATCCCGTCGAGTGAGTAGACCGGGATGATCGCGAGTCCTAGGAGTGGCAATCGCGCAAAGCGGCGATCCGTCCCTCTCTCAGCGCCAATCAAGCGCTCAAACGTACGGCTCACGCAGGTGCACAGGCCCAGAAACTCTCCGGACGCGCAGGTTAATCACTTCCACAAAAACGGAGAAGCCCATCGCAAAGTAGATATAGCCCTTCGGTATATGCATGCCGAGCCCTTCGCCGACCAGCGACATGCCAATAAGCAATAAAAACGACAGCGCCAGAACCTTCACCGTCGGATGGCGATTCACGAAGGCGCTGATCGGCCCCGCCGAAAACATCATGACGCCGACGGCCAGGATCACCGCTGTTATCATGATGGCGATCTCATCCACCATGCCGACGGCGGTAATGACGGAATCCAGCGAAAAGACGATGTCCAACAGCGCGATCTGCGCAATGACACCGGCAAATGACGGTCGCACTCGGGCTGTTCTGTTGCCTTCTTCGCCTTCCAGACGCTCATGAATTTCAGTCGTCGCCTTCGCAAGCAGGAACAGGCCACCGCCCATCAGGATCAGATCCCGTCCCGAGATTGGGCGCCCCAGAACAACAAACAGCGGAGCCGTCAGCTTGATGATCCAGACAATGGACAGCAAAAGCAGGATGCGCATCACCATCGCGGCCAGCAGTCCAATTCGCCGGGCCCGGCCTTGCTGAGCCCCCGGAAGCTTGCTGGACAGAATAGAAATAAAGATAACGTTGTCGACGCCGAGCACGATCTCAAGAAACGTCAACGTGACGAGCGCAATCAGACCGGAAGAAGTGAACAATGCATCCATAGTGACCGCTCTCCCTTTGAACTAAGCTGCATATTAGTTAAAGTCCGCCGGCTTCCCATCCATGCGGCCTCATCGCATAAGTGGCCAGTGACCGAATCTCAACCTGTTCAGCAACCCCAAACGGAGAACCGTCATTTCGACCGAAGCTGCTCACGCTTTTGTGAGCAGCGTAGTGGAGAAATCCGTTTCTCTACCTCGACCTCTGTCAAACCAACGCCGCGCCTTGGGCTTTTATTGTTGGTGTTCCTTTGTTGTCATCCCGCAGGGCCTGCGTTGCATTTGCCTTTGTAGTTGTACCACTTCATTCGATCTTCGGTAATCATGCCCTCAGGTAGAGCGAGAACAAGGCCAATGCAGAGCCGAACAAATAGCCGCTCCGTCGCTGATAGACTTGCACCGATGAAACACACCTCACCTTGGATTGCGCTCGCTGTGTCTCTCTTCTGTTTCACCGCTCCTTCAAAAAGCCAAACCGCCTCACCACCTCCCGAAAACCCATCTCCCGATTGGCAGACAATCCGGCCTGAAGATGCCGGTTACTCCTCGGCCCGCCTCGAAGCTCTCCACGCCTGGCTCAAAACCGGCCCGACCTCCGCCATGATCGTCGTCGTCCACGGCAAAATCATATTTCAGTATGGAGACCTCGCCCACGCCAGCAACATCGCCTCGATCCGCAAGAGCATCCTCGGCATGCTCTACGGCAGCTACGTCGTCTCCGGAAAGATCGACACCTACAAAACAGTTAAACAACTCGGCCTCGACGACACCCAACCCTTCCTCCCCATCGAAGAGAAAGCCACCCTCGAGCAGCTCCTCACCGCTCGCTCCGGAATCTATCTCCCCTCCGGCAACGACAACCTCGACCAGTCCACTCCCAAACGTGGCACGCAATATCCCGGCACCTTCTTCGACTACAACAACTGGGACTTCAACACTGCCTTCCTCGCCTTTGAAAAGATCACCGGAAAGAACGTCTACGACGCACTCCAGACCGATCTCGCCCAGCCTCTCCACATGCAGGACTACGACCGCGCCGCCCAGCACACTCTCCCCGCCCCGCCCTCAAGCCATCCGTTGTACCCCATGTGGATTTCCACCCGCGACCTCGCCCGCCTCGGCCTGCTCATGCTGCGCGGTGGCAGCTGGGATGGCAAGCAGGTCGTCCCCATCGACTGGATCCGTTACATGACCACCCTCGTCACGCCCTTCAGCCAGATGTACCCCACACCCTTTCGCGAACCCGGCCTCGCCGACCGCTGGGGATACGGCGCGCTCTGGTGGGTATGGGACGCCCCCGTCTACCCCGGCCCTACTTACGCCGGTCCATATCAGGGCGCCTACACCGCCCGCGGCACCGGAGGCCAATTCGTCACGGTCCTGCCCTTTTCCGACATGGTCATCGTCCACACCGTAGACATCGACAAGAACCCCAAGGCAGAAGTCTCCGGAGAAAACGAAGCCACTATCCGCAACATGGTCCTTGCCTCCACCTGCGACGCTCCGTGCCCCAAAAAATAGAACAACTTACAAAACAAGTCCCTAAAAACGCAGCAAAATCTTATTGTCAGAATCCTCATCGACGAGGAGACCCTCCTGCTAGACAATTTCCCAAAGCGCTGACCACGATTGTTAATGAGTGCCTCGCCCTGTTACGAAAACTTGTCGGCGTGCTCTATCTCTCCGAGAAAGGGCATCGTCCCACTCATACGTGAGACAACGCACAGAGTGCAATATCGATTGCGTATATAAAGACCTTTGACTCACAGGCTGCGATTCTTGGACACATACGCTCGCCAAGGACTTTGTGGACATCCCCGGGAATACCGTTTCTTTTATTTCTCTTTATTTAGGAGGGGTCTATGCGACAGCCGTCTTGGTCTATCAACCTAAGTCTCTGCTTTGCTCTGTTCGGCGCTCAAACAGTCATCGCTCAAACGTACACGATCACGGACCTTGGTACGTTGTCCGGAGAGACGCTTCCCTTCGGAGGGGGAAGTTCCGGCAACGCGGTGAATCGTGCTGGCCAGGTGACGGGCGACTCGTTGGTGGCTGGCTCGTGCCTGCATAACTGCATGCATGCCTTCCTCTACAGCAATGGCAAGATGCTGGATTTAGGTACCTTGCCTGGAGGAAACTCGAGTGCCGGGACCTCCATCAACGGCGGAAAGGAACCCGAGGTCGTGGGCTATTCGGATGTCGCCGGCGGTGCCTTACACGCCTTCCTGTGGAACGCGGGGCAGATGCTGGACCTGGGGACGTTTTCCGGAGGCGGCAACAGTGTCGCCAATGCCATCGATCAAGTCGGCGATATAACCGGCAATGCTCAGATCGCGGCCGGAAACTTCCATGCATTCCTATACAGCCGCGGCACGATGCACGATCTGGGCACGTTGCCGGGAGGAACCTACAGCGGCGGTTACGGCATCAACCGGGTGGCAGGGGGCATTGAGGTGGTTGGTTACGGAGACGTGCCCGGAGACTGCTCGCTCATTCCCTTCTGTCCTCCGTATCACGCCTTTCTCTACAGCCAGGGAGCCATGCACGATTTGGGCACTTTGCCTGGGGGCTTTTTGAGCAATGCAACTGCCATCAATCAGTTCGGTCAGATAACAGGCTCCGCAGATAACAGCGAAGGCAATTTTCATGCTTTCCTTTACGAACACGGCGGCATGCGCGATCTGGGAACATTGCCGAACGGCTTCCAAAGCTTCGCCCTGGGGATGAACAAGCATGCCCAGATCGTCGGCTACGGAAACGTGGGCAGCCTCAATGACTTCCATGCCTTCGTATATCGCAGCGGGAAGATGCAGGACCTGAACAACCTGATTCCCTCGAACTCGGGTTGGTTTCTTGGAATTGCTAACGGCATCAATGATCACGGACAGATTACCGGCGCTGGCATCATCAACGGAGAAGGTCACGCCTTCCTTCTCACTCCAGTCTGCTCCGACAACCGTGATCAAAACGGAGAAGACAGCAACCACAGCGGATGCGAGCGGTGATGGCATAACCGTTGTGGGATCCCTTCCGCGGATGTCACACGGATGCGTTGGGTCTCTCCGCGGTTGCTGTTGAGATTTGGACTCCCACCCTGCCGCGATGAAACTGCGTCAGGCGTGGCACCTCGACGTCTGTGTTGGTAACGAACGGGTGCCGGTGCGAAGGGCCACACGCGGGTTGAACCAAAATGAAATAGTTACTGGTTGCTGAGGCTGAAGTGCAACCGTAGCGGTAGAAGAACTCGAAAAACAACTCCAACGCATCATCGCAAGGTAGAGATCATCGCCACGCCCACCGCCCCGGTTATTGGGGAATTGTTTGAATGTTAAGTCATTGAGGAGCACGTGGTGTTGCGTAGGCTGAACTCAGCGGCGACGCTGATTCAGAGAACAACCACGGAGGCTCCTCGAGGACATATGTATTACATCGGACTGGACGTACACAAGAAGACGATCAGCTATTGCGTGAAGGACGCGAGTGGCCGGATACAACAGGAAGGCAAGGTTGGATCGACCCGACGCGAGCTGGACTGTTGGATGAAGACTCTACCCCGGCCCTGGACCGTAGCGATGGAAGCGACGATCTTCAGCGGCTGGATCTACGATCATCTGCTTCCGCACGCCACCCAGATCAAGGTGGCTCACCCGTTGATGCTGCGAGCCATTGCAGCGGCCAAGAAAAAGAACGATCGGATCGATGCCAGCAAGCTCGCCGACTGCCTGCGCTGCGACTTCCTCCCGGAGTGCCACATGATGCCTGCAGCGATACGGGATCGAAGGCGCACCTTGAGGTACCGGCATCTGCTGGTGCGGCAGATGGTGCAGATGAAGAACCGTGTGTCTGGACTGCTGATGGAGACAGGGGTGGAGTACAACAAGCAGCGGCTGCACAAGGTGAGTTATTTCCGTGAACTGCTCTCTGGGAACGAGGAGGTTCATCCGAGCATACGGCCACTGCTGAAGTTGAGTCGGGAGACGATCGAGCGCTGTCAGAGGACCGAGTACGCTCTGGTCAGTTCTCTTCAGCGCGATCCGATGCTGGCCGATAGGATCAAGAGGCTCCGAACGGTTCCTGGCGTGGGTCCGATCACGGCACTGACATGGGCGTTGGAGATCGGCGATGTCTCGCGCTTCCGCACGATCAAGAACGCGATCAGCTATTGCGGACTCTGCGGAGACGAACGAAACTCGGCGGACAAGATGATGCGCATGCCGCTGTCGAAACAGCGCAACAAACATATCCAGCGTGTGCTGGTAGAAGCTGCGAAACTGGCTCCGAGACAGAGTCATGAGCTAGCCATGATCTACGACCGGGAAAAGCAGAAAGGAAATGGCAATCGGGCGACACTTGCCGTAGCCCGGAAGATGGTCGCGTATCTGCTTGCCGTGGATCGGCAACAGAGGGACTTTACACCTGCTGAAGAGCGCAGGACTGCGGCAGCATAAATGCTGTCGAAATAAACAGGATGAACAAAAATGCGCAGACTGCCAGGTCCTGCATGTTGCCGACTGAGCGAAGGAGATCACACTCCCGAGGCTCTCTACGAATTGTTTCGGGACTGGCAGAGAACACAAACTCAATCTTCTGTGACGGCTCTTCGGAGTCTGAGACAGCAAATGGATGTCTGGTTCTGCCGAGCGCAGGAACCGATGCCGAGAGGCAAACAGTGCGCATAGGAACATCCTGGAACTCTCGACTTGCACGCTCTCGCGAGCGTGCCCGGGACACCCATGGCTCCGCTTGACAGATGACTTACATGGATGTCGGCAACTCGGAACTAATCCTTCGCCCAATACCGATGCCTATCGCCGAACTTCCCGCGAAACGGGGTTTTGACCAAGTTCGACTCGTGATCGAAGCTGACCCGGTGAACTTGCCAAAATGTGACCTTCGTCCCTGGGAGCTAGCGAAAAACGGACTCCGGGCTCCGTGAATAAGAAATAGGCATAATCAAATCTCGTTGCGTTTCTTATGTCCTTATGCGTACCCTTATGCGGCCCAACCTCTATTTGTCAGGTAAGCAGAAGTGAGAGGACCCCTGAACCTCAATGGCCGATAGAATCTATGAATTCGCAGCTCATGTCCTGGAAGTGATGTTCTTCACTGGGCTGATCGGCTGCGTTCTGATGATCATCGTAAGCTGGGTTGA
>CAVWQM010000008.1:0-24486 GCA_963757205.1 uncultured Acidobacteriaceae bacterium | reverse complement strand
CATCAATCGGGCTGCCCTGGAATGGAAGAGGCTGTTCGCTGAACGCCTCTGCGACGGCATAAGCTCATCGTAAAATCTGCACACACCCAAACCGCCGTGCGGCGACATCGAGTCATCCGATCTCGATGCATCATCGTGCTTCCGACGAAAGCCGAGAAACCATCAGGGCCCGCTCTGCTGTAAGGCGCGTCTCTGGCGTGTTTGTAACGCAATTGCTAAGTACGCTCACAATCCCTACCACTTGCGTGGCATTGCCGCTGTCTTTGGTAAATGGTCTGCTGAGGACGCTCTCGTTCTAACGCTGCACGTACCTCCCCAAGTCTATGAACAAGAAGCCGCCGAGCACGTCGCGTCAATCGACTCTTCGTTTCCGCCTCTTCGCGTCATACGCGACGATGATGTCCATGGCAGCCCGCTCCATGCTGCGCCCAGCAACTTCAGGACATCAACGAGCCAACCATCACGGCATTCGCAAGCGCCAATCCACCGCGTTTGCCAGTCGATCTGGTCACGCTCCATCCGCCCTCCTTTCGCACGAAACAAGTTCGACAGAAGCAGCCGCCGCCGGAGTCGTACGTGCTCCTCTCACCCGACAGGAAAAAATCCAGAATGAGGCCGAACGCAACACCGCCTGCGAGGAAGGCAAACTTCACGGAAAACCTTGTCGGGTGGACTGGCCCGGCTGCTCGGCGAGTCATTTTTTTCCTCGCCGCGCAGCACGGTGGCAACATCGCCATGGACAAGGACACACGCATCCAGTTAACCACCGGCGATTTCTGGGCAAAGTATGAGTATTGCGTGAGGCACTATCGCTGGTCGCGGTGGAAGGATGAAGACCCGTTCGGTGTCGACTACATCGGTCATCCCATGATGGGTGCCGTCACCAACAGCATGTACGAACAGAACGATCCGAAGCAGCGTGCCCTCTCCTACGAGAACACTCGCCGCTACTGGATGGGTCGCCTGAGAGCAACCGCTTACTCGGCCGCCTACAGTGCGCAGTGGAAGATCGGCCCTGCCAGCGAAGCCTCGGTCGGCAACACCGGAATCAACTACTACATCCGCGCTCGCGATGGCGTGTATACCAACGAGACCGGCATGCAGGACTTCTTCATCACTCCCATTGGCGGCCTGGCCTGGAATGTCGGTGAGGACGCAATCGACCGCTTCATCCTCTCCCGCATCCGGCGTGGAACGAGAAACAAGTTGCTGCTGCTCGCATCGTCCCTCACAACGCCCGGCCGGAGCGCCGCAAACGTCGCTCGTTTTCGTGCACCGTACTATCGCGATCCGGACGTTAGCACCACCGGCTCGGGCGCCGTCGTCGGCGCACAGTAAAACCACCAAGCCACCAGCGAATGACCACGGCCCACCACAATATCGATCGCTCTCTGTCGGATAATTCGCAGCCTGACCTGCGAAAACCCCAGCAAAAACGCCTGTCAAGCCCCAAAACCAGCTAAGCATCTATAAATCAAGGACATCCGCGTGGCGTATTAGTTAGCTCCAACCGGCTATAATTGAAATAGCGAACAAATAAACAGCCCCGGGTATCTCCCGCGGGCTTCTTTCGTTTAACGGAGGGCTTTTGTGAGGGATAAACCCTTTATTCGCAATATTTTGCGAGTAAACATCTTGTTATCAATATTTTGCAGGCCTGTCCATCGTGTAAACCATTGAATACAAGGAATTTACATCCACAATACCCCCGAGGGGGGAGGGGCACCCTCCTGCCCGTCCGACGGAGCGAACCCCAGTTCGTTGGCCGATTACCTGGAGTTGCATCTCTCTGCCTATTTAGTCCACAATCGCCCGTGGCAGGTCAGACCAATTAATTCCGTCGCGAATTCAATGGGTTTCCTACCGAACTTCAATTGGTGGTCAGGTAGGAATCAATGCTCCGCTTCCCAACACTCCTTGCCCTGTGCCTGCTAACCGGCACGATGCTCGCCGCGACCGAACCCTCAAAAGAACCCGGCCTACTCTTCTACCTCTCTGGTGACCACGGCTTCAACGCCGACTACGCCGCCGGGGGTGACCCAACCCCGAACTTCCTAAAAGACGTAAAAATTGTTCCGGGCGGCGCAAAAGGCTCTTACCTGCAGTGCGGCAACAACCAGCTCCTGTCCTATTGGGCGCCCGGAAACATCTACGCCCAACGCGGAACGCTCTCCTTCGACTGGCGCTCGCGCGAGCCCGTCGACAAGACCGAGTTCCCCATCTTTCGCGTCGGCTACGGCGATCACTCCAGCTGGGATATGGTCTGGCTTCGCATCGACTACAACGGCCACGGCTTCGACGCCTTCGTCACCGACATCAACCTCGGACGAACCCGCGTCTCCTACACGATGCCGGGCTTCCCCAAGCCCAACGACTGGGTTCACCTCGCGCTCGCGTGGGACGAAACGACCGGAATCCGCTTCTACGTCAATGGCAAGCTCGCCGGTGAGAAGGCCGCAACCGGAATGTTCGACGCCGCACTCGATCAGTTCGGCCCGCACTCTCGCATCATCGCTCCCACAGGAGTCGAAAGCTCCTACAACTACGACCGCGGCGGTGACATCGACGAGCTGCGCATCTACGACCGCATGCTGTCGGACGACAACATAGCCTCGCTCGCCCGGAACGAAGTCCCACAATCCATTCCGCCAATCACTCGTACTCTCGCGGACAACGACTGGCAGAAGGAATGGTGGTTTCACTACGGCTGGAATCGCCCCAACGACATTCCCGCGCCGCTCGGTCCCGGTTCTACTACGGTCCGAAAGGTAGAGATCCACGACGCCTACGACCTCAAGCGCTGGTGGTGGAAAGGCACCGACGGCATCCGCGAGACCACCTGGCCCGGCGTCTACAACCGCTCCACCCTAACCGGCCGCCTCGACTACTTCCAACTGCCCGACTGGGACTGCTATGCGCTCTCCGGCAAGTCCGTCACTTTCTACATGCCCAACGAGCCGTGGAACCACCTCGAGATTCAGGGCGGAGCGTGGGGCAATGTGTCCCTTCTGACTCCGGGCGAAGGCAAACCCGGCGCCGTCGCCGATCCCGACCAACATGACACGTCTCCTCAACTCACGAGGACGCTCTTTGAGCGTCCAGAGGGCCAGGAACGCACCACCAACGACCTCGCCGAGCCCATCACCGGCGAGAAGGTGCGCTTCACCAACGTCAAGCAGGAGTGGCCAATCGGCGAGTTCTCCGCTTACTACGTCCACCCTGGCGAAGAGCCTGGGGGCATCGCTGTACTGCGCTACAGCTTCGCCACTAAAGGCGCTTCCGACAATCCCTCGCTGACTCCACTGGTGACCCTCATCAACGGCCGCTTCCGGGATGATGAGCGCGCTACGATGATCGCCGTGCCTGGTGTTTCCACTGGAAGCGGACGCGCTTCTATTGGTCACGGCAAGGAGAGCGCAGACACTTCTGCCTCTAAGCGAAGCTTGCCGATCGTACATCTGCTGGTGCCCGCGGACTACCGCGCGCTGCAGGCGGATGAGGGCCATGGCGCCTCATACAGTTGGCAGAACATGCATGCAGGTCTCGACGGCATCGCGATCGATCTGCCAGCGCTGAACCTCAAGGCAACTCACGGCGAGTACATCCCGATGAACATCCAAATCAAGGATCCGATCTGGCCGATGCGCGACATGCTCGACTTCAGCTTCTCGGTCAAGCCTGGCGAAGCGCACACCTTATGGCTCGATACACGCGACCGTCTGCTACCGAATGGCAAGAGTCTCTATCTGACCATCGCCTCGGCCAGTGCGGAGTTTGGTCCTGCGGCGCTCGAAGGCATGCATCTGCGCCTGATCTTCAAGCCGTGGAAGGACGCTTTGCCGGAACATGCGAGCGATCGGCTGACTCAGGTGCGCGACAACTACGCGAACCTGGTGGAAGAGTCGGTGAACTCACGGAAGCTGAATATCTATAACCGGTTCGATGCCGACATTACCGACCTGTTGCGGGTCGATCCCGACAACGACCTCGGGCGCAAGTACTGGAACGAGATGAACCACGAACAGATCAAGCCTCCGTTCCGTCTGCCGAAGGCTCCGGCAGGCGTTCCTGAGTGGGCCTTTCTGCAGACGACAGATCTTGGGTATCTCGACCGCCTGATCAATTGGTACATCGATAATCGGCAGATCTCTGATGGCGAGTTCGGTGGAGGATTGTCGGACGACAGCGACTTCCTCAATTGGTGGCCAGGACTTGCCTTTATGGGGGCGGATCACGACAAGCTGAAGCACTCGCTGCTGCGGACGCTGGACGAGATGTATGCGACGAATATGTTCACCAACGGACTTGCTACTGCTCAATATGACGAACTGCACAGTTACGAGGACGGCATCAATGTGCTTGGACAGGCGATGATGATCGACTTCGGCAGCCCGAAGCAGATCGAGCGGGCGATGGAAACATCGCGGCGTCTTGAATGGCTGACGGGAATCAATGTCGCTGGACAACGACAAGTCCGCTCGGTGTATTTCAGCGGCACGGAGATGGCAGAGAACGGTGTTTGGGGCTGGGGCAAAGGACGTTCTTATATGGTCTTTCATCCGGCGCTGCAACTTGTGCTCTACAACGGAATGCCTGAGACGCGGAAGATGGTGACTGAGATTGCGGACGGCTTTCTCGCTCATCGGCATCTGGATGCGAATGGCAGGTACGGAATGCATTATGCGGTGAACTTCCATACGAACGAGGATCTGCCGGACGGAAATACTCCTTGGTTCATGCTTTGGGCTGCTTATCGATGGACCGGCGACACGAAGTATCTGGTTCCGTTTGGCGATAATCCTCCGGATTCGCTGCGGTTGATCAACTCGGATGCGCTCGACATGCTGGAGGTTCGCGACACTTGGGGCAAACAGCTGTTGCAGACTGCTGCTCCTGATCGTCGGAGTGATTCGGGGACGGCGAGCGAGACGAACGTTCATCTTGCGTGGCAATTGACGGGCGACACGAAGAACCTGGAGAAGCTTTACGCTTCGCAGATTGAGACTGCGGTCGATCGCGAGTTCATCAACACGGAAGGAAGTCTCTGGATCGATCGAATTTACTTTAATAATGGCGAACTGCAGCGGGCACGGCTGGGCGGCGTGGCGTTGATGCGGAACTACGTCTATCCGGGCAATGTGGTGAGTTGGAAGTTCGACGCGCCGGCCACCGGGCAGAGCGTTGGCATTCTTGTGCCGGAGGGGACGCCGGACCACATCAAGATCATTGCTTACAACCTTGACTCTGTTCCGGTGAAGGCGAAGATGACCGGATGGGAGATTGATCCGGGCAAGTGGGAGATCACGCAGGGCGTCGAGGGTGCTTCGGCTGAGGTTCCTTTGAGCGATGTGAACACGCGGACCGCAGAGCTTGAGCGGAGCCGGGATCTTGAGATCACGTTTCCGCCGCATGTCACGACGGTCATCGAGTTGAAGCTGGTTGCAAAGGGTGTGCCGTACTGGTCGCGGCCTGATCTTGGTATCGGGGAGGACGATGTCAAGGTTGAGGGTAATCGTGTGAAGGTCACGGTCCACAGTCTTGGTTCTGTCGATGCGCCTGCTTCGAAGGTGGTGCTTCGTGACAAGGCGGGGAAGGTACTGGCGAGCGTTGCAGTTCCTTCGATCAAGGCTCCGCTTGATCTCTTCCCGAAGACGGCTTCGGTCTCGCTCGCGTTGCCTGATGGTGCGGATTGGAAGGGCGGAAGCGTCACTGTCGAATCCGGCGGCAAGCTTCCTGAGATTACGCAGAGGAACAACACTGTACAGTTGTGAGTTGCGGTGGTCATCGGGCAGACCTTCCAAGGCGGATCGCCCAGACTACATCGGGTTTGCCGATGAGGAAGGTTAGGAAGCAGAGGGCAAGGACGGAGTGGTCGAGGGAGGCTCCGAAGTATCGCCAGAGGGGAACTTGCGCGCCGGGATAGTTTGAGGAGAAGAGGAAGAGAAGCATCATGACGAGACCGCCGAAGCTGGCCCAGCGGACCCAGACGCCAGTGATGAGGCTGATTGCGATCAGGAGTTCGCTGAGGCTGACGATGGCTCCGAAGAAGACTGCGTGGGGCAGGATGATGTTTTTGAGGAACGGCTGCATGAAGGGGTAGCAGCCGTTTTCGATGAAGTGGCCGATGTAGCTGGCCATGCCGTGTTGGATGAATTGGGTGCCGGTGAGTTTGTATTGGGCGAAGATGAGGAAGAGGAGGCCAACGGCGATGCGCAGGAAGGCTTCAGCTCTTGCTTGCTGGTTGGGCGCGCTCATTTCTTCTTCTGCTGGGCGATGTGGGCGGCGCGGACCTCGGTGGCGGTGAAGACGGAGAGGAAGGGGGCGCCGTTTGAGGCGGCTTCGATGTTGGCGCGGCCACCTTGTTCGCGGTCGACGAGGCAGAGGACTCCGGCGACGGTCATGCCGGCTTCGCGGGCGGCTTCTATGGCGGTGATAGTGGAGCCACCGGTGGTGCATACGTCGTCGACGATGACGACGCGGGCGCCGGGCTTGAGGAAGCCTTCGATCTTGCGGCCGGTGCCGTGGGTCTTTTCGGATTTGCGGACGAGGAAACCGTGGATGAGGATGGGGGCGGGCTCGGGACCTTCGTCGCCGAGTTCGAGTTCACTGGAGAGCGCGAGGATTTCGGTGTGGTCGGCGAGAGCCCAGGCGCTGGCGGAGGCGGTGTTGGAGACGAGGGGGTCAGCACCCATTGTCAGGCCGCCTACGGCTTCGATCCCGTCCGGATCGGGGAAGTGTTCGTGGATGAGGTCGTAGAGGACGAGGCCGGAGAGGCGGCCGCCCTCGGCGTGGAGGGTGGTGGTGCGGCAGTCGATGTAGTAATCGGACTTCTTGCCACTGGCGAGAGTGAAGTCGCCGAGTTTGAAGGAGAGGGTGGCGATGAGATTGAGGAGCGCGGTCCGGTTATCTGTAGGCATGGTGTTGTCCGATTACGGAGGGGGGTACCCCCTGGATTGCGGCTGTAAATTTCTTCGAATCAGTGATATAGAAAAAAGACGGCCTTGCAAAATATTCATAACAAACGGGTTATGGCCAAAATCGTCATAACACAGGGGTTATGGTGGTTCTGTCGGAGCTGAACCGCATTTGGTGGCGATTTTTTTTGACTCTATATCCAGTATAGCGGTTGGAGTGAAACCAATCCGCCAAGCGGATGTTGTTGATTGGGAAAGGGTTGAGTGGTTTGAGGGCTTGACATGCGAATTTGCTGGTGTTTTTGAGGGTGTTTTGCAAAAAAAAATCGGCAATCGTCCGAAAGGTTTCCTCATCAGGAAAATGAAACGCCACGCGGAATCAACCGGTTTTCGTATGCCTGCCGTTCCAGATCCTCGCGGAAATCAGGATGCGCAAGTGCAATGATCGCCTTAGCGCGTTCCGCAACCGACCTTCCCTTCAAATTCACCATCCCGAACTCGGTAACCAGATACATCACGTCCGAGCGCGGCGTAGTCACGATATTGCCCGGAGTAAGGCTAAACACAAGCCGGCTGCGGCGCTCACCTCGCTTCTCGTAGGTTGACGAGAGGCAGATAAACGACTTGCCTCCCTTGGATGCGTAGGCGCCGCGCACAAATTGCAGCTGGCCTCCGGTGCCGCTGAGGTGGCGTTGCCCGTCGGATTCCGAAGCTACCTGTCCCTGCAAATCGACCTGCGTGGTGTTGTTGATGGACACTACTTTCTCGTTTTGCATGATGATGTACGGCGAGTTCGTATAGTCCACCTGCTGGCAGTACCAGTCCGGATTGCGGTTGGCTGTCGCGTAAAGAGACTGCGAGCCCAGTGCGAACGTATACGTCACCTTGCCTGGATCCAGCGTCTTCCGCGATCCGGTTACCCGGCCAGAACGGTAAAGCAGGCCGAGACCGTCGGTCATCATCTCCGTGTGGATGCCAAGATCCTTCACCCCGCATTCGAGTAATAAGCAGCATACGGCGTTCGGCATGCCGCCGATCCCGATCTGAAGGCAGGAGCCATCCTCGATTTCGGCTGCGATGCGCCGTGCTACCGTGCGATCAATCTCGCCCGGGTCCGGGTTGGGCAGCTCCGCGCACGGTTGATGATCTCCCTCAATGACGTGATCGACCTCGTTCACATGCACGCCGTTCTCTCTGCCGAATACGTATGGCATCTCACGATTGATCTCGACGATCACTACCTTCGCACGTTCGACGACGGCTCGTTGCCACATATTTGTCGGGCCAAAGTTGAAATATCCACCGTCGTCCATGGGGCAGGTTTTAAGGATGGCGATGTCCACGGGATCGAGAAAGCGCCGGTAATAATCAGGCACCTCTCCCAGATTCAGGGGCACATAGTTGCAACGGCCTGCGTCGTGTTTCCTGCGGTCGTAGCCTGAAAAATGCCAGCTAAAGATGTGGAAATGCTTGCCTTCCGGATCGTTTTCGATCACAGCGCGAGGGCGTAACGACAGGCAGGAGCGGATCTTGACGTTCTCTAGTTCGTCTTTGCGTGCAGCCAGCGCCTGATCGAAGACATCGGGCTGACAATGCGACACGCCGTAGTCCAGCCACATGCCGGATTTGACCAGGCTGGCCGCGTGTTCCGACGAGATCGTTTCACCAGGCATCTGTCCACCCTCTGCCAGCGGGTATTCACGTTTGGAGAAGAGTTTATAACGAAGAACGATGTGGAGAGGCAAGGTATCGAAGCAAGGGCACGTCGCCGCAGCGGCGTTCTGTATACGCCTCTTGCGGATTAGAACCGATATCCCGACTTAAGCTCACAGCTGTAGACCGTGGTCTTCTCTTCGATATCAGTCCGGACAGTGCAGGTGGCCCAGCTCAAATTGAGGGCGGGGCCGAGCGGAAAGACCATGGGAGAGCTGTCGATCTCGGCCTCGAGACTGACGCCTTCCTGGGTGGGAGGCAGCGTAAAGTTGAGCGTCCGGCCAAAGATGACGGGGTACAACTGGCGGACGTTGGAGTTGATTGCCGTGTGATAGACCTCAGCCTCCATCAGGAAGGTAGCTGTGTCCGACCAGTCGAGAGCCGAAACGGTGATGTTGCGTCCGCCATGAATAAATCCGCTTGAGTCGATCCGGGTGAACGGGCACGGCCCCGCGATGCAGGAGGCTCTAACGTTGCTGAAGGTATTGTCCGCTCCGGCATCGAGCGATTCAGAAGCAGTAGAAGCCTTCCACTTTCCGTCTGGTGAACATGGAGCTTGATGATTGCAGGGCACGTTTCCTGTATTCACAACCTGAAAGGTCTTGACTGCGCTGCCTACATTCGTTTCGGTGAGGGAATTGAGCGTATATCTCACCCGGATATTCGTCACTACTGCTTCCGGACGGTTGGGTTTGGCCACGGTCTCTGGAGGGATCGGAATCATTGCCGCGACATGGAGTGCGTCCTGCGTCTCTAGTCTTCCTGTTTGCACATTCATATCGAGTGGTTCGTAGGACGGATGCCGGAAAGTCACCGTAATGGGCGTGCCGGACAACACTTTTTTTTGCAGCACGAGCTTGAAGTGTCCCGAGGCTTCGGATCGGGTTGTAGCGCTCGCCCCACCATCCGATGCTGTGATCACAACGTCTGCTATCGGCACCTGCTTCTTCGTGTCGGCATCGCGCTGGATCACCGCTCCTTCAATCGGCATTGATTGCCGCACGTGAATCGATCTCAACCGATTCGTGCGCAGGAACAACCCAAGGCCCACGGCTGCTGCTACTGCGATGATCGTCCACACAACTTTCTTTGCCGTCATTCAGCACCGATAGACAATTGGACGCGCAACCTGGAGCACATGCTGCCCAGGGGAACGCTCTTAGAGACGCATTTGTGCATCTATTATTCAATACATGTGTCGCCTGATCAGTTTCATGGAGAATGCCCAGACGAATGTGGATGGCCTGAATGAGCACGGATAAAGGTGCAGATGACATCGAGAAACGCACTTCCCGACGCCGGCTGCTGCGCCAGATGGCTGGCGTTTCTCTGGCTCTGCCGTTCGCTCGATGGAAGGCACTTGCCTGGGCGCAGGCAGTAGGGCAGAAGGCTGACAGGCGGCGTAAGGAGGCGGCACCTCGGTCGGCCCCGCTCGCGCTCTCGCCTGAGGATGATAAGTTTCTTGATGATCTGGAACGCAGCAGCTTCCTATTCTTCTGGGAGCAGGCGAATCCGCAGACCGGATTGATTAAAGATCGCTGCAACGTCCACATTAACGACACCGGCGTGGTGGCAAGCATTGCGTCGACGGGATTTGGCTTGACCGCAATCTGCATTGCAGACAAGCGCGGCTACATCTCCCATCAGGATGCGCGACTGCGAGTGATCGCGACGCTCGTATTTCTCTGGAAGAAGCTGCCGACACATCGCGGATTCTTCTATCACTTCGCCGACATCAATACGGGCGAGAGAATCTGGGACTCCGAAGTCTCTTCCGTCGACACGGCATTATTGCTCTGCGGCATCCTTACCTGCCGCCAGCACTTTCAGGATCGCGACATCATCGAACTGGCGCATGCAATCTTTGACCGCGTCGATTGGACGTGGCTTTCGGAGGACACGACACTGTTGCCTCATGGCTGGACGCCTGAGACGGGGTTCCTGCCGTACAAGTGGGACTACTACAGCGAATTGATGATGATCTATCTGCTGGGAATGGGTTCTTCTTCTCACCCATTGCGGCCTGAAGCGTGGCTGGCGTGGAAACGGACGACGTTCGAATATGATGGACTGCGTTACATCGGGTCGTTTGCGCCGCTGTTTGTGCATCAGTACTCGCAGGCGTGGTTTGATTTTCGTGGGAAGCGCGACAAGTATGCGGATTATTTTCTGAACTCGGCGACGGCGACCGAGGTTCATCGCCGCTTCTGCGTGGAACTGAGCAGCAGCTTTCCTGATTACAGCGACGATCTCTGGGGCATTACTGCGTCGGACTCCGAGAAAGGCTATGTGATCTGGGGCGGCCCACCGGCTATGGGCCCAATTGATGGAACTGTGGTTCCGGCGGCTCCTGGAGGCTCGCTGCCGTTTTTGCCGGAGGCCACGATGCGTGTGTTGAAGAACATCAGAAGCCGTTATCCGCAGGCGTGGAGCCGCTACGGATTCGTCGATGCCTTCAATCCGCTGAAAAAATGGTATGACACCGACATTGTCGGTATCGACACCGGCATCACTATGCTGATGGCGGAGAACGCGCGCACCGGCTTCGTGTGGGAGACGTTCATGAAGAACCCCGAGGCGCAACGCGGAATGACCAATGCAGGTTTCAAAAGCTATAACCCGGCTGTTCCGTCCACCTGATGGGGAGGGAAGTACAAAGTTATTGTGTTTTCGGGTATAAAATCGGATTTTCAATTCGATGTGTTTTTTTGGAGAATCCATGCGACATGGCGGAAGAGTTATTTCTATTCTTGTGACGATGCTGACAGTGGCGGCCAGCGCTAATGCTCTTGGTCAGGCGGCATCACCGGCGATACCGGCGCACAAGGCTACGATTGTTTTGTTTGATGGCGCCGATCTCAAGAACTTCGACACGTTTCTGAAAAGCAAGGGGCTGAACTCGGATCCTGAGCATGTGTTTCAGGTGGAGAGTGGCGTGATCCATGTGTCGGGTAAAGAGTTCGGCTACCTGATTACTAAGAAGACGTATCAGAACTTCTACCTGCGCGCTGAGTTCAAGTGGGGCGAGGGGACGTATGGGAGCCGCGAGGGCAAGGCTCGTGACAGCGGGATTCTGTATAACGTGCAGGGCGAGCAGAAGGTGTGGCCGCAGTCGATCGAGTTTCAGATCATGGAGGGCGGGACGGGCGATTTCTGGATGACCGATGGAGCGGCTTTGACGGGTAAGGATGGCACTCGCGTGACTGGGCCGGCGGGAAAGGCGTTGAAGATCGATCGCTTTGGCAAAGGGCCGTCAGAGAATGTGGTTGGTTTCCGGGATCCGGTGGGAGAGGTGGAGAAGCCTCATGGGGAGTGGAATGTCCTGGAACTGGTGACCCAGGGGAACGATGTGAAGCAGTATGTGAATGGGAAGCTTGTGAATGAGGGGACCGATCCTTCGCCTGCGAGCGGGAAGATTCTGTTTCAGTCGGAGGGGGCGGAGGTTTATTTCAGGGATATCAAGCTTTATCCGCTGAAGTAGCGTGGGTGGAAGCTACGGATTTCTCGGCTGCCGTGCTCGTGAAACGGGCGACGGTTTTGGTCGAAATGGCTTCGTGGCTGATTGACGGATTACATCCCACCTTCTCCACCCCAGCGAGCAAAAGCGCTCGCCGGGGACCCCGGTTCGCGATGAGACTGCGAAGGATGGGGCACCCGAGCGTTTCTGGGCGAGTGGAGGAGGATAGGCAAAAGCAAAGGCAACGGGTGGGGGTTTTTCCCCTTCGGCAGGCTCAGGGTCAGAATGACAGCGAGTTGGGGTGGTGCGGCGGGTCTAGTGGGTGATCTTGTCGAGGTGGCGGAAGCCGTCTGTGACGATGAAGAGGAAGACGAAGATCGTGGCGTTGTAGCTGACGTGGATGAGGGTGGAGGCCATGACGGAGCGAAGGCGCAGCCGGACGTAGCTGAGGATGAGAGAGACACAGAAGAGGAGGATCAGGACGGGCCAGGTGAAGGCAGTCTGGAAGCCGTGGATGAGGGCGAAGAGGATGCTGGTGAGGACGGCGGAAAAGACGAGCGATGGGCGGGTGAGCTTGTTGTTCGAGTGCCATTGTTCGCGGGCCGCTGGGGTACGGGGGAGAGAGAGCCAGTCGTAGGCGATGGCGAAGGCGGGGAGAAGGAATCCGCGGAAGAGGACCTCTTCAAAGAGTGGTGCGAGCAGTGTTCCGAAGGCAGCGACGAGCCAGACGTCGGACGGAGTGCGGAAGAACTCATTGACGGGAATGTTTTTGGGCAGAGAGACGAGAGACGAGACGGCCTGGATGGAGACGGACAAGATGATGCCAAGGGGGATGAGGCGGATGGCGTTGCGGCGCGCGGCGTCGAGGTTGGCCTGGATGCCCTGGGCGAAGGGACGCTTCCAGAAGAGCGGGAAGATGAACCAGGAGACGGCGAGGGTGGCGAGGTAACTAAGGGCCTCGGAGCCGACCAGGAATTTTGTGGAGATGCCGGCGGCAGGGGGTTTGCCTGTGACCGCAGGGGCATGGCTGACTCCCAGAAGAACGAGCTGGATGACGAGAAGGAAGAAGCCGGCGATGGCGAGGAAGAGAGCGGCGTGGCCGAGGTGAGGGATGCGGACGGGAGGCTCGGCGGGTGGCGTGCCCTCCGCGTTGGGGAAGAAGAGGGTCTGGTCTTCGGGGCTGACGGGCGGGCGGAAGACGGGCACGGTGACGGCGGGTTCTTCTGAGGCGAAGGGGCGGACGGAGGACGTGTTGGGAGTGAGGTCGCTCATGCTTGTTCGTGCGAGATGAGGTTACAGCTTTGGAGCTCTTTTCGTCGTGGTTTTATTTGCTGTCTTGCCTATTGTGGACTTCTTTTTCGCTTTTGGCTTTGTTCTTTCTTCGGGTTTGGTGCCGTTGGCTTTAGCGAGTCCGGTCTTCTTTTCCGGAGCTATGAACTTGGTTTTGGGCGTCTTTGCGGCGTCGGGGGCGGCGGCGATTGTTTCTGGCTGGGGTCCGGCGTGGCTAGTGCCGTTGCGAGTGGTGAAGTTGAGAGCATGCGAGGTGTAGTAGCGGGCGAGGAAGCTGCCGGTGTGGGAGTCGCCGACGGTGGCGACTTGTTCGGGGGTGCCGTGGGCGATGATGCGTCCGCCGCCTTCGCCGCCCTCGGGGCCCATGTCGAGGACGTAGTCGGCGTTGCGGATGATGTCGAGGTTGTGCTCGATGATGACGACGGTGTTGCCGAGGTCTGTCAACTGGTGAAGAACTTCGAGGAGTTTTTTGACGTCATCGAAGTGGAGGCCGGTGGTGGGTTCGTCGAGGAGGTAAAGGGTGCGGCCGGTCTGGCGCTTGGAGAGCTCGCGGGCTAGCTTCATGCGCTGGGCTTCGCCGCCGGAGAGGGTGGTGGCGGACTGGCCGAGGTGGATGTAGCCGAGGCCTACGTCGACGAGGGTCTGGAGTTTCTGGTTGACGGTGGGGATGTCCTTGAGGATGGGGACGGCGTCGGCGATGGGGAGGTCGAGGAGGTCGGCGATGGAGTAACCGTTGAACTTGACGGAGAGGGTCTCCTGATTGTAACGGCGGCCGTTACATACTTCGCAGAGGACGTAGACGTCGGGGAGGAAGTTCATCTCGATGCGACGCTGGCCTTCGCCCTGGCAGGCCTCGCAGCGGCCGCCCTGCACATTGAAGGAAAAACGCCCGGGTTTGTAGCCGCGCTCGCGGGACTCGGGGAGCATGGCGAAGAGATCTCTTATCGCCGTAAACACCCCTGTATAGGTAGCAGGGTTAGAGCGCGGGGTGCGGCCGATGGCGGACTGGTCGATTTCGATGACTTTGTCGATCTGGTCGATGCCGATGACGCGACCGTGCTGGCCGGGCTCTTCGCGGGAGCCGTAGAGTTCTTTTGCGAGGGAGCGGTAGAGGATGTCGTTGACGAGGGTGGATTTTCCGCTGCCGCTTACTCCGGTGATCACCGTCATGACGCCTAGAGGGAAGTGGACGGTGAGGTTTTTGAGGTTGTGGGAGTGGGCGTCTTCGACGGTGACCCAGTTGCCGGTGAGTTCGCGCGGGGTTTTGCGGGCGAGGATCTCGATTTTTCCGGCGAGGTACTGGCCGGTGATGGACGCTGGGTTGTCCATGATTTGTTGCGGGGTGCCGTCGGCGATGAGGAGGCCGCCGTTTTTCCGGCGCCGGGACCGAGGTCGAGGACGTAGTCGGCTTTGCGGATGGTGTCTTCGTCGTGTTCGACGACGAGGACGGTGTTGCCGAGGTCGCGGAGGTTTTCGAGGGCGTTGATGAGGCGCTGGTTGTCGCGCTGGTGGAGGCCGATGGAGGGCTCGTCGAGGACGTAGAGGACGCCGCGGAGGCGGGAGCCGATCTGCGTGGCGAGGCGGATGCGCTGGCCTTCGCCGCCAGAGAGCGTGGCGGCAGAGCGATCGAGGGCGAGGTAGCCTAGGCCGACGGCGTTGAGGAATTCGAGGCGCTCGATGATCTCGCGCTGGAGACGGTCGGCGATGATGCGGTCGCGGCCGGTGAAGTTCATGCTCTTTGCGGCTTCGAGTGCGCGCTCCAGGGGGAGGGCGGTGAAGTCGGCGATCGAGAAGCCGTGGGTTCCGTTGGACTTTTTTGCGGGTCCATCCCAGTTCTCAGAATCGAGATGTGGGGCACCCGGCATTTTGCCGTTTCCCGGATTTGTGTTTGGGATGGGGAGGGTGACGGCGAGGGATTCGGGGCGGAGGCGGCGGCCTTTGCAGACGGGGCAGAGGCTCGCGGACATGTACTGCATCATGTACTCGCGGTAGCCTTCGGATTTGGTGTCTTCGAGGTTGGCGCGGAGGTAGTTGAAGATGCCGTGGAAGCCGGTTCGACCGGCTTCGTTGCGCGGGGGGCCGTAGAGGAAGAGGTTCTGCTGCTCGGTGGTGAGGTCTTCGAAGGGCCGACGTATGTCGATCTTGTATTTTTCGGCGGCGAGCTTGATGAGGCGGAGGAGGTAGGCGGAGCCGGAGCCGGGGCCCATGGCGCCGTCGAGCAGGGGCTTGGACCAGTCGGTGATGGTCTTGGCGGGGTCGAAGTCATAGATGCTGCCGAGGCCGTGGCAGTTGGGGCAGGCGCCGTAGTTGGAGTTGAAGGAGAAGCTGCGGGGCTCGAGGCGGGGGACGTTAATGCCGCAGTCGGGGCAGGCCATGGAGCTTGAGTAGAGGGTTTCGTCCATGCCGGCGATGGCGATAAGGACGAGGCCGTTGGCCATCTGCAGGGCTTTGAGGACGCTGGTTTCGAGGCGGCGGGTGTCGTATTTGGGTGGGACACCCGCCAGGGCAGCGTTCGTGTTGTCGGGCGGAAGCGGCTTGAGGATGATGCGATCAACCACGGCTTCGATGGTGTGGTTCTTGCGCTTTTCGAGGCGCATGCCCTCGGTGAGCTCGACCATCTCGCCGTCGATGCGGGCGCGGAAGCCTTGCTGGTCGAGGGCCTCGAGCTCTTCGCGGAACTCGCCCTTGCGGCCGCGGACGATGGGGGCGTAGACGGTGATGCGTTCGCCGGGGGAGAGGGAGGCGATTCGTTCGACGATCTGTTCGGCGGATTGGCGGGTGATGGGGCGGCCGCAGTTTGGGCAATGCGGCTGGCCTACGGAGGCGTAGAGGAGGCGGAGATAGTCGTAGATCTCGGTGATGGTGCCGACGGTGGAGCGGGGGCTGCGGGAGGTGGTTTTCTGCTCGATTGAGATGGCGGGAGAGAGGCCGTCGATGGCGTCGACGTCGGGACGCTCCATCTGGTCTAAGAATTGCCTGGCGTAGGCCGATAAGGTCTCTACGTAGCGGCGCTGACCTTCGGCGTAGATGGTGTCGAAGGCGAGGGAGGATTTTCCGGAGCCGGAGAGTCCGGTAACCACGGTGAGGGTGTTGCGCGGAATGCTGACGTCGACGTTGCGCAGGTTGTGCTGGCGCGCGCCGCGGACGGTGATGTGTGTGATGCCCATGTAAGTTGTATGGCGCTGTTCGGCCAAGACTCTAGAATACGGCATTTGGGGGGTGGGACGATATGGCGGATGGTGGCCGTGATTCCGGTGAGGGCAACTTTATGACTGGAAGGATGTATCCGAAAGTGCAATGGGGATACACGTTCGGGTCATTGTAAATGCTGGCGGATTTGTAACAATAGCAACTGCTTTACAGAGTTTTTTTGCCAGAGGGCGCGTCTGGCGGCAAATTGTTGAACTTGAGGAGCGGTTGTGAATTCGATTGTTTTGGTCTGTGCCGTTTTGGCTTCGCTGGCTGTAGGGGTGCTGGTGGCTTACGGAATTTGTATGGCGATGTTTGGGGTTTTCCAGATGCATGTTCGGCAACTGGCGGGAAATGGGTCCAGGCGTGTGGTGGCGCCGGCGCAGGTGGTGAAGAGCTAGGTCTTATCCAAGTTTTTGTTCAAGTTTTTATTGGGGCACGCCGACAGGCTGCCCCCTTTTTTTGAGCGGAAAAACCTATTGTTGCGGGTTCGGCTGCTGCTGCTGTGGCTGTTGCTGCTGGCGCAGGCGTTGCAACTGCTCGTAGATCTGCTGCGGGGTCTTGACTCCGTTGGGAGAGTCTGGCTGGGACGAGTTGGCGGGGGAGGCCTGGGCAGGCGCGCCTGGATTGGTGGGCGGGATGGCGGGATTACCTGGGGGTGGTGGGGGGAACTGCGGTGGTTGAATGGCCTGGTTGGGAGTGTCTTCGGGCTCAGGTCTGTCGTTGAGGGCGGCTGCGTTTGGATTGGGAGGAGTGGGGCCACCTTGGCGCGGGGTGAGGATGAGCTCAGCGGGTGCGGGGCCGTCGCGATGTACGAGGATCATATTGCTGCCGGTGCCGTTCAGCAACTGGGCCAGAACCTGTGCCGGGTTGTCCGGTCCGTATTGGCCGAAGACGCGCTCATCGGTGACGCCGCCGGTGATCTTCATTCCGGTGTCAGTGGCGATTTGACGAAGGATCTGGTTGAGGCTGGAGTTGTCTGCAGAGATCGAAAGGGTGCCGTCGGCGTAGGTGACCTGTGCGCGTTTTGGCGGGCGTTGCGAGGGAGTGAGAGGAACTGGTGGCTGCTCGGGCATTGTGGCTGGTGTTGCCGGCAGTGCGGATGACGTTTGAGCTGATGCGGATGGTTGCGCCGGATGTGGCGCCTGCGCGGGCAGCGAAGCAGAGAAGGCAAGGCTGGTGACTGCAGCGAATCGGATTGGCGCGAAGCGGAGCATTGGCTTGTAGGACGTGCTGTCGCGGCGGAGGTCACCCGTCGCAACCACGCGTGCTGCGAATCAGTCTACCGCGAATGCAGTGCGTGTGGTTTGCTGAAGTTTGGTTGATGCTGTCGACGTTATGGGTTTCGTTGCCTTTGCGAAGCTGTCTGCGCTTGTACTCGATGGTGGCAGTCCGGAGGTGACAGCCCTAACTGCTATGGCGACGCGGTTTGTACTAGACTGGCAGAGTCCATCGATGAGGCTCACCTGGAGCGGACGAGGCATCGTAAGGGACTGATGGCGGGCGCGATGATGAGAATCAGGATCGGGTTGCTGGCGGCTGGGATGCTGGTGGCTGGTGTTGCCTCGGCCGAGGTGTGTACGACGCAGTCGCAGATGACGGCGGCGGACAGGGATGGTTTGGCGGCGGCGGCGCGGGCTCTCGCGGCCAAGGTTCAGGCAAACGACGTGAGCGGGTTGCAGGCTGCGACAGCGGCCGCATATGCCAAGGATTTCACTGGCATTGGACCTGTGGTGGGCAGTACGGCGGCGAAGGTGCAGGGCGGTACGCTGACTGTGGAGCAGGTCTATCTGCTGGATGGGACGCAGTTGAAGCGCGGAGCGGATGGGGCGATACCGGATGCCCAGTTTTTTTGTTCGCTGAACAAGTCGGTGGCCGAAGCGGATTTTGTGATCTCGGGGCTCGATCCCGGGCGTTATGGATTCGTGATGGTAGATGTTCTCGATACGAGTACGCCGTGGCGGATGTCTTTTCTGCTGCGACAGGAGCAGGCGCATTGGACGATGGCGGGGTTCTACCCGAAGGCGTTGACGGCGGCGGGTCACGATGGTTTGTGGTACTGGAAGCAGGCACGGACGATGACGGCGCAAAAGGAGCGTTGGAATGCCTGGCTCTACTACCAGCAGGCTGAGAGTCTGTTGACTCCGGTGAACTTTATTCAGAGCACACATCTTGAGAAGTTGAAGTCAGAAGCGAGCGCGGCAGCCCCACCTGCTTTGTCTGCGGGCGTGACGGCAGAGGAGCCGCTGGTGGTGAAAGGGCCGGATGGAGTGGAGTATCACTTTACTGCGCTGGGAGTGGATGATTCTCTGGCAAAGGATAAGATCGATGTCACGGCGAAGTTGAAGGTCGACCAGATCGGCGACCCGGTGACGGCTCGTAAACGAAATTCCGATGCGATGGTGGCGTTGTTGACGGCGTATCCGGAGTTGCGGAAGTCGTTTCACGGTGTGTGGATCGTAACTGAAGTGCCGGGGCAGAATCCTTTTGCGACGGAGCAGGCGATGAGCGAGATTCACTGATTTGGCGGCTGCATTTTCCAATCTTCTGACGAGGGTATGACGGGTAATGCTATCTTGAGATCGTTTCTGGCAGGATTGTAAGGCCAGCAACGAACGAGTACCGATCTCCCAGGCCAGACTGGCAACCTGTTGGTAAGAGAAGAAAGAAAATGACGAATAAATTGAAAAAAACATTGAGCCAGGCGATCCAGGAACGGAGAGCGACTCCCAGCTTTGATGGGACGCCGATTCCACGCGAGGACCTGAGACAGATTCTGGAAGCTGGCCTGAACGCCCCGAGCGGATACAACATGCAGCCGTGGCGATTTGTGGTGGTGCAGTCGCCGGAACAAAAAAAGAGGTTGCGCGCTGCGAGTTACAACCAGGGGAAGGTGGAAGAGGCGTCGGCGGTGATTGTCGCCTGCGGGGATGCAGACGGGTGGCGGAGGGATCTGGATCTAATGCTGGACCTGGGACGGAAAGGTGGGATGCCAGAGAGCTACGCGGCGCAGGCGCAGAGCAGCGTGCCGAATTACATGTCCAGTTTCAGCAGCGGGCAGATGCAGGGATGGCTGAACAAGCAGGTGATGCTGGCGTTTACGCACATGCTGCTGATGGCGGAGGTGATGGGGTATGACACCGCGCCGATGGAGGGGTTCGAGCAGGATAAGGTGCATGAGGTGTTGCGGCTTCCGCTGAGCTATTGGGTGGTGGCGCTGCTGGCGATTGGACACGCGAAGGGGCCGGACAAGTTTTTTGGCGGACGATTCGAGATGGGCCATACTGTGTTTGGGGAAGAGTTTGGCAAACCACTGAAGTAGCGGAACGTAGACGGCTGGACGGAGACGACTGGGCTATGAAGTTTGCACTGCGCGTTGTGGCTGTTCTTGTGTTGGTGGTTGTCGTTGCCGGGTTGGTGTTCTACCGATATCCGCTTTGGGTCGGGGATCAACTGATTCGATTTCGTCTGTGGCGCGCTGGGGTGAAGAGTGACTACGTCGAGTCGGGGGGATACAGGCTTCACTATTTTGAGGCGTCGCCTGCCGGTGGTGCAGGGACGCCGCTGGTTCTGGTGCATGGGTTGGGAGCGCGCGGGGAAGACTGGGCGGCGATGATTCCCGGTCTGGCGGCACAGGGCTTTCATGTGTATGTGCCGGATTTGTTGGGGTATGGCCGGTCGCCGAAGCCCGATGTGGATTACTCGATCTCGCTCGAGGAGCAGATGATTGCGCAGTTTATGCAGACGATGCATGTTCCGCGGGCCGATGTCGGCGGGTGGTCGATGGGCGGATGGGTTGCGATGAAGATGGCGTTGGATCATCCGGAGATGGTGGACCGGCTGGTGATCTATGACAGCGCGGGGACTTATTTTCCGGCTACGTGGGAGCCGGATTTGTTTACTCCGGTTGATCTGGCCGGACTGGGCAAATTGGTGGCAATTCTTTCTCCGAAGGCGCGTCCGTTACCGAATTTTGCGGCGGAGGCGGCGCTGCGAAAGCTGGAGGGCAATGCGTGGGTACTGCGGCGGAGCATGGCGTCAATGACGAGTGGACGGGATCTGCTGGACTTTCGGCTCTATCAAATCTCTCAGCCGATGCTGATTGTGTGGGGGGCGCAAGATGAGTTGATTCCGCTGTCTGTTGGTGAGGCGATTCATAAGAATGTGCCGCAGTCGGTGCTGAATATTGTTGATGGCTGCGGGCATCTGGCTCCGGCGGAGTGTGCGAGGCCGGTGGTTGATGGGACTGTGGCGTTTCTGAAGGCTGAGCCGCCGATGCGGGGTGGACAGAAGACATTTCCGGTCGGGTACTAGTGGCGCAGGGCTAGTCGGGTTGCCATTGGTAGGCGCCGGGTTGGGGCAGGCCGATGTGGGCGAGGACTCGGTTGACGAAGTTGCGCGCCATGTCTTCCGTGGTCTGAGGGTGGTTGTAGAGAGTCGGGATTGCGGGGAAGATAGTGGCGCCTGCGTCGGAGGCCAGCTGCATGTTGCGGAGGTGGATGCGGTTGAAGGGGGTTTCGCGGACGCAGAGGATGAGGGGGCGGTTTTCTTTGAGGCAGACGTCGGCGGCGCGGTGAATTAAATTTTGCGCGAGACCGTTGGCGATGTGCGCGAGCGTGCCCATGGAGCAGGGGAGAATGATCATGGCAGAGGTGGGGTAGCTGCCGCTGGCGATATTGGCGCCGATGTCGGTTTCGGCGTGTTGCTGGAGCTTGGGGCAAGGGGCGCCGAGGAGTTTTTCTGCGAGATCGTTGCGGCCACTGAGGTGGAGTTCTTCGGCGAAGACGCGGAGAGAGTTTTCGCTGGCGATGAAGTTGATTTTGTCGACGCGTGAGTCGGCGGCGAGGACGCGGAGGATCTCAGAGGCGTAGATGCTGCCGCTGGCTCCGGTGATGGCGAGGGTGATGTTGCGGGGTTGAGCGGCTTCAGGCACGGAATGATTATCGCCGATGACGAGGAGAGCAGGTCCTCCGCTTCGCGAAGGATGGCATGTCTTAGGGTTTGCTAGATACCGCGAAGAGCGTAGGCGATGAGGGTTTGGCCGTGGAGGTTGTGGGCGGCGTTGAAGGCTTCGTTACTGGCGTTTTCCTGGGCGGGGATCGCGGGGTCGAGTTCGCAGGCGGCGATTTCTTCGGTGGTGGCGTCGGTGAAGCAGAGCTCGCAGGTGGCGAGGTTGTCTTCGGCGGTGCGCATGGGTGGGCCGAAGGTGCGGCAGAGGATGGGGCGGTGGCCATAGAGGTCGCAGGTGCCGGTGGTGGGGTCGAGGACGGGGCAGGGTTCGTTGTCGCCGAGCGCGTCTTCAGATTCGTCGGCGAAGAGCGGGGAGGATTCGTAGTCTTCGTTGAGGATGCCGGTGGTTGAGTCTCCGGGGAAGACTGGGGTCAGGCGGGCGAGTGATTCGGCGGCGCGGGTGCGTACGCGTTGGGCTCCGGCGGGTCTGTTTGTTCGAGTGTGGCCAGGCCTTCGCGGAGGCGAGCGGCGTCTTCTTGGGCGATGGGGAAGACGCCTATGCAGCATTGAGAGCAGCCGGGTTTGCAGACGAGGTGATGGCCGCCGCGGCGGTAGGCGTCGGCTACTGCGGCGTCTATGATTTGGATGAGGTCTGACATTCAAGCTGGTTGTTGGTGCTGATGCACTCTCTCCCTGTTTCCAAACTGCTTATTTTGAGAAGTAACCCTTTCGGGACTGGACGGTTAGCTTTTTGTCTGCGGTCGTGAGTTCGATCTTGTGGAATTTGTTCGGATGGGAGTCGGGCGGTCGGTAGCCGAGTTCATATGCCAGGCGCATATCGTCATTGATGGCGGCGTAGACCTGTTTCAGAGACATCGTTGGACCGACGGTAAAGACGCGGCCTCCGGTCGCGTGCGAGACGTTCCAATGCACCCTTATTTCCGCCACCTCTGCTGTAATAGACGGAGTAGATCATGATGTCGGCTCGTTGGGCTTCGGCGATCGCCGTACCGATTTTGGTTTCGCTTCCGAAGTCGCCTCCATCGGTGAGGATCACCATCGCCCTTCTGCCTAGCTGGTCGCCGAGTTCCAGATGCGAGACGGCATTGATGGCATCGTAAAGACGGGTTCCACCAGCCAGGTCACCGCGTTTGAGGGAGAGTTTGGAGAGCGCTTCCTCGAGCGTTGGAACGGAGTTTGTCAGTCCCGCGAGCTCTAAGACTTCAGAATCGAATTGCATGAGGACGGCTCGATCCTCAGACCTCGTCATGAGCGCGGGAAAAAAGTCTCGCTGTCGGCGATTTCATCCGGAATGAAGTCGCGTTGACTTCCGCTTGTATCCACCATAAGGGCGAGAGTGAGCGGCAGGTTCGAACCAGAAGAAAAGTAAGTGATCGGCTGTTCCTTGCCGTCTTGTTTGAGAAGAAAGTCCTGACGGCTAAGGCCTGAGACGGGTTGACCGGATTCGCCGCGGGCGATTGCAGTGACGGCCACCAGTTTGGTCTCAATCTTCAGAGTCGTAATCGGCTGCTGCGCGGTGGCAGGATCTTGACAATATGCGGGAGTTAGCGCAGCGAGCAGGAGAACTGCCATATTTGAGGATGATCGGAGGAGATTCACCGTACGAGTTTCTCCGAGGCATCAGGATTTTGACAATACCCGATCAAGATGGCGTCTACGTTGGCTAACTGGCGGTTGTAGTCGAAGGCGCGGGCTAATTTTTCGAGGGTGAGGCGTGCGGTGATCTCGGGGACTTTGGCGATTTCGTTCGCGGAAGACGAGGTCGTTCTTCCAGGAGTTCATGGCGTGGGACTGGACGAGGCGGTAGGCGTCTTCGCGGGACATGCCGGATTCGGCCAGGTCGAGAAGGAGCTGGCCGGAGAAGATGAGGCCGCCGGTGGATTCGAGGTTCTTCAACATGCGGGCGGGATAGACGAGGAGCTTGTGATGAGGTTCTCGGTCTTGGCGAGGAGATAGTCGGCGAGGATGGTGGAGTCGGGGAGGATGACGCGCTCGGCGGAGGAGTGGGAGATGTCGCGCTCGTGCCAGAGGGCTATGTTCTCGAATGCGACCTGGGCGTTGGCTCGGATGACTCGGGCTAGGCCGGAGATTTGTTCGCTGGTGATGGGGTTGCGCTTGTGGGGCATGGCGCTTGAGCCCTTTTGTTTTTCGCTGAAGAACTCTTCGGCTTCGCGGACTTCGGTGCGCTGGAGGTGGCGGATCTCGGTGGCGATTTTGTCTAACGTCGACGCGAGGACGGCAAGGGTGGAGACGTAGGCGGCGTGGCGGTCGCGTTGGACCACTTGTGTTGCGACTTCGACGGGGCGCAGGCCTAGTTCGGCGCAGATGGCTGCTTCGTGTTCGGGCTTGAGGTGGCCGAAGGTGCCGACGGCTCCGGAAAGTTTGCCTACGCGGAGGTCTTCGGCGGCCGCGTCGAACCGGGTGAGGTTGCGCTGCATCTCGGAGTACCAGAGGAGCAACTTGAGGCCGAAGGTACTGGGTTCGGCGTGGATGCCGTGGGTGCGGCCGACGATGGGGGTGTGCTTGAACTCGATGGCGCGACGCTTGAGTGTGTCGGAGAGCGCGACGATGCCGGCTCGGATGATGGCGGAGGCTTCTTTGAGTTGCAGAGACTGCGCGGTGTCGACGACGTCGGTGGAGGTGAGGCCGTAGTGGAGCCAGCGCGAATCTTCAGGGGAGTTGATGTGCTCGGCGACGGTGGTGGTGAAGGCGATGACGTCGTGACTGACCTCGGCCTCGATCTCGTTAATGCGGTCGACGGTGAAGTCGCCTTTGTCGCGGATGGCGTCGGCGGCCTCCTGAGGGACTAGTCCGAAGCGTGCAAGGGCCTGGGAGGCGGCGGCCTCCACCTTGAGCCAGCAGCGGTATTTGTTCTCGTCGGACCAGATGCGGCCCATAGCAGGGCGAGTGTAGCGGGCGATCATTGAGCTTGCCTCGGTCTAGTGGCGTGGA
>CAVWQM010000007.1:0-729479 GCA_963757205.1 uncultured Acidobacteriaceae bacterium | reverse complement strand
CTCATGCGTTCGGCCTGTAGCGATTTGCTCGAGTGTCGCTGCGAATTTTCCCGGTGTCGGAGGCATCCTTAACGCTCCGCCTGTGAGCCGATCTTCGCCTGAGCCCATGCATCTACCAATGCCTCGGACCGAAGCAACAGGCGCGCGGCCCGATTTTGACGGGGGCGGGAAACTCCCCCCTGGATATCTGAAGGTAGATCGTGCTACTACTTAGCGGAACGCGCCGCAGCAACTCGGGAAATCGGATTAGTTTTGTGCTCGTCATAGTATCTTTTTCGCTCCAGTGTCGTGTGTTGCATTCCGATAATGAACGAAAATATCTTTATCGTGCACAATGCCGAGTGGGCCAAAAACCCAACGGTTCCCCTGCCAGAATCTGCAGGAAACGACAGGAAGTGACAGGAACTGCCAACGGTGTCGTTTTCGGTCAAGCGAACCCTGTGGAAAAGGCCAAAAATAGTTAACATTTCATCTGATTTTCAGCTTTGAGTCCGTCAGGTAGTCCGCCCAATGCTGCATCATCACGGCGCGCGGTTCCAGGTACAACGCATGGTTGTAGGCCGCGCTGACGGCGTTGCGTGGCGCGTGAGCGAGTTGTAGCTCGATATGCTCATGCGGCCAACCCTGCTCGTGTAGCAACGTGCTGGCGAGACCCCGGAGCCGTGGCCGGTCATGATACCGCCGTACCCCATGCGGTCTAGCGCTTCGAGGATTGTGTTATTGCTCATCGTGCGCCGCGGATCCACTTCCCCGGGAAATAGCAACTCGCCGCCGCCGGTCACTGAGCGCAACAATTCGATTACCTCAATCGTCTGCGTCGCGAGCGGGACGATATGCGGCGTCTTCATCTTCATTCGCTCAGCGGGTATATTCCAGCGCCGACCCTCGAGGTCACACTCAGACCAACGAGCGCCGATAAGCTCAGACGTTCGAACGAAGGTAAATGCCATCAGCTTCATCGAGAGCCGCGTTACCACCTTCCCCCGATAGACTTCGATGGCTCGCAGCAACGCCGGCAGCGCCGCCGCGTCCACGCGGGCAAGATTCCGGCTCCGCGTAGGCTTCAAAACGTCCCCAGGCTTGATATCGGCGCAAGGATTACGCTTGCAGTAGCCATGCGCTACTCCGTACCGGAATATCTGCCCGGTCGTCTCCAGCGCTCGCCGAGCGAGATCTTCCACGCCGCGAGCCTCTATGGCCTTTACCATCCGAACCAACTCGGGGGGTTCAATCTCATCGATCGATCGCGCTCCCAGGTGAGGATAAACATTCGTCTCCAGACGACGCCGCGTGCTGTCTACGTGCTGCTTGCTCTTGTCCACCTTCCAATGCTCATGCCATAGGCCCGCCACGGCACGGAAGCTGCGAGCGTCATCCGTGTCGCTGGCGCCGTTATTATCCGCCTTCCGCTTCGCCATCGGGTCAATACGGCCCGAGCAAGCGCCGCGCGTCATCCTGCTTCCCGCGCGCCTCCGCCAGCGATACGGCCGGGTAGTTGCCAAGAGCCATCAGCTTCTCTTTTGCGCTCAAAGCGGTACTTCCATCGCCACAGTTTGCCGCCGGTAGGCATCACGGCCAGATACAGGCCCTTGGAGTCGGCCAGCTTATAAGGTTTCGCGGTTGGTCTCGCTTTGCGTGCCCCAGCGTCTGTCAATGCCACGTTTCAAGCCTCCCTCGGTCGACGTGGGGGTAGATTTTAGACCCTTGGCGGGCTCATACCCCTGGATCTACCCCCATTCAAGCTCGGCTTTCACTGTACGGCATCGGACGATAAGAGACAACAAAAACAACCAAACCCGCGTTTTTAGCGGGCTTTGGCTTGCTTGTCGGACATTATGGGATTGTCTCGGAAAGAATCTTGGTGGGCAGTGAGGGACTCGAACCCCCGACATCCTGCTTGTAAGGCAGGCGCTCTAACCAACTGAGCTAACCGCCCGTTCGGATTCTGTGGATCCAGAATCTAGTCTATGGGAGTGGTGCGCGGGATGCAATGTTTTATGGGCGAAGCAACGTAAACCCGACTCCTTCGAGACAGTGAGTGAAGTAGAGTAGAATACCCCTAGGGGGTATCTACAGCCTACTGCGGAAGGAAAAGATCATGCGGGAGAAGCTGAAGTTGTCGATTGATGGGATGCATTGCGGAGGCTGCGTCCGCCGGGTTACCACTGCGCTTGAACGAGTCAAGGGAGTCGAGGTTGGTTCTGTCGAGGTTGGTTCGGCGCAGATTGCCTTCGATCCAAGCCAGGCAAGTGTCGATGAGATTGCGGATGCGGTGAATCGCATCGGCTTCGCTGCCCGCGTTGAAAGGTCGTGAGGAGTTCGCCATGAGTCATCCATTGAAGATCGAGAGCTCTGGAGAGACAGGTGCGGCTGCGTCGTCGGTCTCGCCGATTCGGGTCACGATTCCTGTGACGGGGATGACCTGCGCGGCGTGCCAGTCTTTTGTGCAGCGAACGCTGGCCAGCCAGGCAGGTGTGCAGGACGCGTCGGTGAACCTGATGCTGCACAATGCAACGGTAACGTTTGATCCGGGCGTGACCTCCACTGCTGCGCTGGTGGATACGATTCGAGAGACTGGCTATGGCGCCGAAATTCCTATTGAGCATTCCTCGGCTCTTGTGGAGCAGGAAGAACACGATGCGGAGCAGTTGCGTGAATACAGCCAGTTGCGGTTGAAGGCGGTAGTGAGCCTTGTCGCTGGATTTTTCGCGATGCTGCTCTCCATGCCACTGATGAGCGCCAGCAGCATCGGCGGCATGGAGCGCGTGAAAGATCCGCTGATGAATTGGAGTATGCGGGTGCTCGATCCTGTATTGCGCAGAGTGCTGCCATGGATGTATCGAGTGAGCGACGATGTCATTCGATGGTTTCTGCTTTGCTCTTGCAGCGTTCATTCTGGGTTGGGCAGGGCGTCGGTTTTATACGAAGGCCTGGTCTGCGCTGCTGCACAAGACGGCAGATATGAATACCCTGGTGGCGCTCGGTACGGGGTCCGCCTTTCTCTACTCAGCGGCGAGCACGATAGCGCCTGGGTTCTTCGTCGCACATGGAATTGCTCCTGACGTTTATTTTGAAGCGGCGATTCTGATCGTCGGATTGGTACTGACCGGCAATGCGATGGAGAGCAGAGCAAAGGGGCAGACCGCGAGCGCATTGCGGAAGCTCGTCCAGCTGCAACCGAAAACGGCAACTGTTCTACGAGATGGGATGGAACTCGATCTGCCTGTTGAGTCGATTCAAGAGGGCGACGTGATTCTGGTGCGTCCGGGCGAGCGCATTCCAACAGACGGCAGAGTGATTTCGGGCAGGAGCAGCGTGGATGAGTCGATGCTCACGGGGGAGTCGTTGCCGGTTGAAAAGGTGGCAGAGGATCGCGTGATGGGAGGAACGCTGAATCAACGCGGCTCGCTGCGGTATCGTGCGACGAGCGTGGGAGCGGGCAGCACGCTGGCGCAGATTGTGAGACTACTGCGTGAGGCACAAGGGGCTCGTGCTCCGATCCAACGAGTTGCCGATCGTGTCAGCGCTATCTTTGTCCCGACGGTGCTGGGGATCGCGATCGTTACGTTTTTTGCGTGGAGATTCTTCGCGCCGCATGCGGGAGTCATGCAGGCCCTCGCGACCGCGGTCACCGTTCTCGTGATTGCTTGTCCATGCGCGATGGGGCTGGCTGTTCCTACGGCTGTGATGGTTGCGACGGGGCGTGGGGCCGCCTCTGGAATTCTGATCAAGGGCGGCGAAGCCTTGCAGCGCTTGGAGATGATTGATACGGTCGTGCTCGACAAGACCGGTACGATCACCGAAGGCCGTCCGCAGGTGACGGATGTCCTTCTTGCTGCGCATGATGGCAGTGATGTGACGATGCAGAACAGGAGCGAGGCCGAGAATCATCTGATTCGTGTCGCTGCCGCGCTCGAACATGCGAGTGAACATCCTTTTGCTGAAGCAGTGGTTCGTTATGCTCAGCAACGTGGCCTGAGCCTTCCGCAAGCGCAGGAGTTTGAGTCACTGACTGGCCTCGGTGTTGTTGGGAGTGTCGAGGGCGAGACTACCCTCATCGGCAATGCAGCATTGATGGAGAGGTTTGGCGTCGCCACGGCCTCGCTGGCGGCAACGGCCGAACGCATCGCAGAGGACGGTAAAACGCCGCTGTGGATTGCAATCGGAAGTGGACTCGCCGGGATCGTCGCGGTTGCCGACACGATCAAGCCTACTTCCGTTTCGGCCATTCGCCGCATGCATATGGAAGGGCTTCGCGTGGTAATGGTGACTGGCGACAACCAGCGCACGGCTGATGCGATCGCACGTGAGGCTGGCGTTGACGAGGTGATCGCGGATGTTCTGCCCGCCGGAAAAGTAGATGTGATTAAGCGACTGCAGAAAGAGCGCCGCGTGGTTGCCATGGTCGGCGACGGCATCAACGACGCTCCTGCGGTAGCACAGGCGGATGTGGGTTTGACGATGGCTACCGGCGCTGACATTGCGATGGAAGCAGGCGATGTCACGATGATGCGCAGCGACCTCAACGGAGTGGCAACTGCGATTGCGCTCTCGCGAGACACCATGCGCGTGATGCGACAGAATCTGTTCTGGGCTTTTTTCTATAACGTGATCGGCATTCCTCTGGCAGCTGGCGTTCTCTATCCGGTCTGCGGCTTGTTGCTTAGCCCGGTGCTAGCCAGTGCGGCGATGGCGTTGAGCTCATTCAGCGTTGTCGCCAACAGTCTGCGTTTGCGCCAGCTGAAGCTCACTTGAGAGAAGATGAAGATATGGCAACAAAGAAGAACACGATGAAACATCCTGGAGCCGAAGAGCGTCCGTGCTCTCATGAGCCTGATTTGTCAGGCCGCAAAGCAGTCAATGTTGATCCCGGGATCAAATCTTCGAACCTGCGCCGGCTGCGGCGCATTGAGGGGCAGATTCGCGGGCTGCAGCGGATGGTTGAAGAGGATCGTTATTGTGCCGACATCCTCACGCAGGTGTCTTCAGCACAGGAGGCACTGAGAGCGGTCGCGCGAGCCCTGATGCGGAATCATCTGACTCACTGCGCGGCCCATGCCATTCGTACAGGATCAGTTGAGGAAAGACAGACGATGTACGATGAACTGTTGGAAATGATTTACAAAAATGCTCGATAGACGAACTCGTTGAATCACTTGCGGATATGTGCAGGTGTCGTTTACTGCATCCAAATCAACGTGCACTCTGCCGTGATAAATTAGGGTTTCCCTTCCGGGCCCAGCGCAGTTAGTAACCCACTTTTGAAGGAAGGTTACCGATGAAGATCGAGAAATACCTTCTCCTGGTTCTTGTAGCTTTCGTTTTACTTGTCCTGGGTACCTATCTGCAAAAAATAGTTCACTAACCCTCCTCGCCGATCACGTATGCCCATCGTGACTGAAGGCAAACGACTTCGGCTGGTTTGTCCCGCCGGTGAGGGATAGAGCGAAATGTTTGCCGGTTTCGTATCTGGTTGTACCAACCAGACTGTGCGGTCTTCGTAGTAATGCATCAATTCGAGATTCTCGGCGTCGCCAATTTCGCGCGCCCACACAACCCTGGAGCTATCGATGTCTCCGGCGTTATAGACCCACTCATCCATTGGCTGGTGATTGCAATCCGATTCCGCGCATTCGCTTGCCTTTGGGTGGGAGAGTGTAGACCGTGCTCGAGAACAGGAGGGAGATACGCCGCAGGGTCCACCCCGCGTGACGTATCTTCCCCCTGCCAAAGGGACGCTTGTTCAAAGCTGGTCCACTTCCTGCGGCTAGGTGATGTAAGTGGTGAGCTTCTAGGCTGCAAAGCCCGAGAGCTTGGTGCCCATGTTCGTGAAAGCAATATTGATGTCTTTTGCCACAGCAGACATGCCGGCAGTAGCCGCGGAGACAATCAAAACAACAACAAACGCATACTCAACCAGATCCTGACCGTTTTCGTCTTTCAGAATCTGCAACATTACAGACAATTTCAACAATTTATCTTTCATTTGCGTCTCTTCCTTTAGAGGATCTTTGTTCCAGTCCACCGGCTGGATCTTTGGGACAATGGCAAACGATCGCCACTGTCCCAAAGGCACCAAAAGACGGAAGGGGGCCGGTTGAACAGGTCTGACGCTGATCCGGAAGGACTATTGGGAATTGCGTTGGTGAGCTTGGTGCCGATAGCGATAAAGGCGTTGTTGATGCCCCCTGCCAGAGCGCTCATCCCGGCTGTCGCGGCAAAGGCAATCAAAGCAACCACCAACGCGTACTCGATCAGGTCCTGACCATTTTCGTCCTTCAGGATCTGCAACATTACGGATAGCTTCAGCAATTGATCTTTCATTTGAGTCTTCTCCCTTAGGTGATTTTTTATTCCAGCCACTGACTGGGTTACCACTAAAGTTGCAAGCCGATGGCCACTTGGGGGCATCCAGGTAATTACCTATAAATAAGTAAGTTACGTTCTGGCAGACGGGAAGGCGGTGTGAACGGCTGTATACAGGGGAATCCAGAAGGGATACGCCAGGTATACAGGCTCTGAAGAAACGTCGTCGTATCAGACGGATAATTTTCAGGTCAAGAGAAATTGTTTTCCCCTTGGGAAGTGGATGCCGTAGAAGTTGGCCCCGCGCTGCAAATCCCGGTTTTGTGGCGAGATCCAGGACGGTTTTCTAGTCCTTCACCGTCTCCATCACTGCACCACCAGCGAGGAGGGGAGCCTCGCAGGCATTCGTCGTGGTGCGGTTGATGGCAAAGAGATACCACGTGAGCCAAACTGGCGTGCTCCATAGATAGAACATGGAATGCGTCGGCGGCAGGCCTCGAAGGGCCCCGATCTCGATGACGGCGCTCGCCAATGCAAGGATGGCTACAAGGCTTCGTGACCGGGTGAGATAGGCAGCGTGCAACAGAGCCGGTATCAGGACTGCCTGATCCATGAACCAGCTATAGGGGGCCACCAGGACAGAAACCAGCATCAGCAACGAGCCATGTTCAATCCAATCCCAATCGTCGCGATGTCTTCGGAAGTAGGCAAGCGCCCAGACGCAGCCAAGGGCTGACGGTAGATATTGGAGCCACGCAGTGCTCGGGCTGAGGCTCCGGCGCAGCATGATGCTCAGGCATGGAATGGGTAAGCGGTCGATCCGCAGTGTGCTCATCATTTGCCAGTAATGGACCCAAACCAGAGGGTCCAGAATAAGGGCGATTGCGGTGCTAACGACGAGGGCGACCGCAGTTCCCAAAAAGAGTCTATAGCTTCGAGTGATGATCGCCCATACGATCAATACAATGCCGAAGGGCACAAACAGGTGCGGCTTCAGCAAACAAAGCCATAGAGAGACTCCGGCCAGGAATGGACGGGATCGATGCAGGCGCAGGAAGAGAACGAGCCCGAACAACACAAAGATGGACACCTGACCTGCAAGCAGGCACACGAGTGCGGGCGCGAACGAATATCCAAGCCAGTGCACCTGATTCTTCGGACGACCGTGCATGATCCAGACCATCCGCACCGAAGCGACGAGACTGGCGAGCAGGACCAGCAACCAGAGCAAATCTGCGGTTGTCGCACCGAGGAAGCCAAGCGGAAGCACCAGCAGCAGAGCCGAAGGCGGGTTTGGCATGATGAGCGCCGTGACACCGGAGGGATAGCCCACTGAGCGTTCGAGGCTCAGAATAGCGTCTCCGTCATAGGGGTTTGCGCGATGTGCAACCTGGTACCCAGACGCCCAATATTCCGCGAAGTCGCGTCTCCCTGCAGCGTCGCTTCCCAAAACCGATGCACAGATGCCTATGGCGGTAAGAGCGAATGTCACGGTACAGACTCCCACGACCAGAAACTCTGCGATGGTGCGAAGTTTTCTCGGTTGCATTAGCGTCGTCATAACTCATTTACTTCCAGGCTTTGGCCCTACAGGGACGGACGCTCACGGCCGATCGGGCCGATCACCTTGCGGCAAAGCAGGGGAGAATTCGAGCGTGTCTCCGGGCCTGGTTTGGGTGGTGTGGATCGTGCCCGAGGCAAGCTCGAGCACGGAGTATGCGGAGAGACAGGCTGACAGCCGCCAGGGCGGAACGTTGCTGCTAACCTTCTTCACTTTTTTCTTACGGTCGAGGTAGACAAGGTCGATCGGGAACTTCATGCCAAAGGTGTGGACGGACTCACAGGGAACGATCCAGAGACCTTCTCCGGCAGGAAGGCCACTGCGTCCCAGCAAACCTTTTCTGCGCGTTGTACCGTTGTCAGCAACGTCCACGCAATCTGCGAGCACCGCGTGCCGGGTGAGATTCAAGACTTTCAATTGGGAGTGCGGTTTCGTGTGGCCGCCGCTAGTGAACCTCTCCATTATCCGGCGCGATAAGTTGGTTGGGTTTGGCATAGTCGAGGAGTGGTTTAAAAACGGGGCCTCAGTCGGGGAGTGAACCTATGGCTCTCCGGTGTCTTCCTAACAGGGCTCGCTTCGGACTGGTCTCGGTCTTAGTGAGGTGTTGTAGACATGGATGAGCTACCGGTACTGGCTCCCGCACCATACCCCCCGGAGGAGGAATACCCGCCCTCGATCGTCAATGGTTTCTCCGGTTGCATGCTCTGGATCAGCTGCTCCACGGGAATGGTTGCCTGTGGCTTGACGCCGGTTGTGCCCGCGCCCGGGGTTGCCGAGGTTGTCGGTGTTGTTGGGTTCATCATGGGTATGTTGGAGTTCGGCGGCAGAAATGGCTCTGGGTAGGTCGGCAGTGGCACAGGCTGATCCGGATTGATCGGGGCGACGATTTCCGGCGTTACGATGACGATAAGTTCGGTATTCGTTCTATTCCTTTGAATCGATTGAAAGAGTTTGCCCAGAATTGGAACGCTTCCAATGAACGGAATCTTCGTGAAGGTCTGGGTTTCCCGGTTGTCGAGCAGACCGCCGATAGCGAAGCTCTGCTTCTCGTTCAATTCGACCTCTGTCTGCACTCTTCGAACGGTGATCGCAGGTTCCGTGAACCCTGAAATCGTTACGGCATTCGCGAAGTCCAGCGCGCTGACTTCAGGGGCAACCTGGAGACGGATGGTTCCGCGGGGTGTGATGGTGGGAATAAAGTTCAGTCGAATACCGTATTCCTTGAAGGTGATCGTGATAGCTCCCCCGACACCTCCTGCGGTTCCCTGTACCGTCGGGTAAGGATACTCTCCGCCCGCGAGAAAGCTTGCCTGTTTGCCATCCTCCGCAATGATGTTGGGTTCCGCGAGGACCTCTGCGAGCCCCTGTTGCTCCATCGCCTGAATGGTGGCACCCAGGTTGATGTCCGGGCGGAAGAGGAAGATGTTCAGCGCATTCGATATGGTTGTTGTCACTGGAGTCGCTCCGCTCGGAGGAGTGACCGATGGCGGAGAGAACTGCCCTGTCGTTATGGTTCCGATCGTGTTTGCCGCGCCTGTACTGAAAGATATTTATTCCGAGCTGTTTTGACGCATTCCGGTCAACGCTGGCGAAACGCACCTTCAAAAGGATCTGAGGCGGGGGAGGAGGGACGTTGACATACAGCAGATTGATGACTTTGCCCGCGCCGGACGCCATTTGAACTGCGCGATCGGAGCTGGCAAGATCATTCACTGTGCCCCGGAGGAAGACTTGATTATTCTCGGAGGCGACGGTTATGTTTTGCCCTGGAAGCGCAACTCTGAGTTCTCGACGAAGCGCGGTTAAGGTGTCGTCCGACGCAGCGCGGCTGGGGTGAACGGTCACATTGAAGAATTGACGCTCGCCTCCCTGCTCCCACACGATCAGGCTGGTATTGCCGGGTGCTCTGCCGTTGACCATGACCTCGTTCGGGCTGACGGCAGTGGCTTCGGCGACGTCGCCCAAACCGACCGCGACTCGGGTGACCGGCTTGGTAAAGTCCACCAGCGCTGATTTGCCCACAGTGACGGAGAGCTCATTTGACGTGTCTCTGCCACCGGCCTGTGCTGCTGGAGGAGTAGCAGCCGGAGTCTGAGCTGAAAGGACTGCATCCGCACAGATTGCAAAAGACAAGGCACACAAAAAAAGGATAGGGATTCGACTTCGCACGTTCACTGTTTTTCCTCGCCGGCGGGAAATTTAGCCTCGCTCTTTTTCGATCCATTGAAGACTTCAACCAGATAAACATGAGAAGAAGCTGGCTTCGGAGCCGCTTTGCGCACGGGCACGGCAGCCTTTGGTAAAGCCGCATCTGAGAATAGCTGGGCCGTGGCGGTCCCGGGTGGCTTGTCAAGCGCGGTGTCCAAGGGATTACGCAAGACGAGCTGGATACGCGTTTCACTGCTGGCCAGGCTCAGGATTTCTGCCTGAGTGGGGGTCACCAGCAGGTTGACGACCTGGACTTGCAGAGGTTTTCCTTCAGCATCTCGCTGAATGTCTGTACCGGCCGACAGCACCTCGATGTTCTGAAGGAGCGTCCTGACCAACGATCCTTGACCAGTAGTTGGCGGTTGCTCCCGGAGGATTGCCTGTGATCAGCACATCGACGCGCATCCCTGGAGTAACAAACCCTGCTACACCGACAACCTCATTGACCCTGACCGCAGTCGCTCTCATGCCCTGAGGAATGGTGGCTGCAAGGCCGCCGCCAGAGCCGGGTGCGGCGAGACGGTTCTCTAGAATCGGTTCACCCAGGTAAAGATTGGAGATGACTCCTCGGCCGATTGCGTCTTCCTTCTTCAGAATGGCGCCTTTCGGCAGAGTGCCGGTGATTTCGATTGTTGTCAGATCGGCGTCGCGGAGGACGGTTCCGAGCTTGATATCCTGGGCGGCAGCGATCACGTGTGTTGTCGTCTGACGTGTCCCGGCTAAGCGGTTTCCAACCAAACGAAAGACGATGTAACTGCATCCGGCGGCGATGACGAATGCAATCAGGAGGATATTAAGTAGTCTTCGGTTCATTCAGCGGTCCCCCGGATCCGGCCGACGCAGCCGGTTCCGTTCTCGCAAGAGACGTGGCAATTGCCATGCCAAAGGGAAATCGTCGTTTTTATTGAAAATCATGGGTTTAGCGGCCAGCCTGCGGCGCAAGTGTGAACACGTGTATACCACTCCCCGCACCAATGTAGCTCCGTAGACACGCTTAGATGTGGAAAGGCTGCCGATTAGCAGCGATTTACAGGCGGTTTGGGTTGGTCGGGAAATTGCTATGAGCAAATGCGGAGTCTCACTCCAAGAACAAGCACTGTCTACAAAGCTTTACAGTTACCAGGGTCCTGAGGAGCGACAGTTCACTCGGTCATGAAGTCTTCGCCCATCATCGTGCTGTTTGGGACTCCCCCGCCACCACAGCGGAGAGGACCTTCCGGGATCGTGATCTCGCTGGTGGTGCACGCCTTTGCGTTTGCCTTGCTGTTTGCTGGGTTGAATCAGCCGCACAGGGCAGATTTGAGGTCCGACGTCCAAAGGTATGCAGTACGGATTATGGAATTGCATAGACCTGAGCCTAAGGAACAGAAACTCGCTCGAAGCGGGGGCACAGATCCAGGCCACGCGGCGGCTGCCTCGCATGAATCCGGCGGGGGGCAGGAGTCAGCTGCGGCGGCTCGTATTCCGCTGAACTTCCTATCGCAACAGAAGGCTGTCCAGACCTTGATTCAGCCCGACGTGCAGCGTAATGTCGTGATTCCCCAGGAGGCGCCGCTTCCTCAGGTTTTGCAATGGAGCCCGCCAGATCCTGCGATTAGCAAGATCGTGCTGCCGACACCGCAAATTGTAGTGCAGATCAAAGTGCAACCGACTCTGGATCTACCAAATCAGGAGATGCGGGTGTCTGACGTTAGGCTTTCGGCCAGCGCATTTAGCACGAAAGCTCCATTACCTGTCCCGAGCAAGACTTCGCCAGTGAACGTGCAGGCTCCTGAGCAAGGACAGAGGGTGCCAGAGACGGCATCAAAGAGCTCGGGACCCCCGACGCCCGCGAGCATAATTTCAGTCTCCGAAATTAAATTGCAAGACGGAACTGCGACGCTGCCGATGATCAGCGAGGTTGCACCCACTCCCTTTTCAGGGTCGCTAACTCCAGGCCAGCCAAAAAGCTCGTCGGAGACAGGTAATGGTAAGACGGACAGCAAACTGAACGGGGCCGGCGCAGGGCCGACATCCGGCAATCGAACCGGGACTGCGGTTGCCAGCACAAACGGGCCCGTGGGGCAAGGTGGTGTCGGGCAAAATGGCGTTGGTCAGGGCGGTGTGGGGCAGGGCGGCATGAATGGGTTATCCGGTCCGGGCTCCGGAGGCGGCTCCGACACGACCGAGTTCAAAGTCGTGCATATTGCTCTGCCGAAGAATGGCACGTTCGGAGTTGTCGTTGTGGGATCCTCCGTCGCAGAAGATTATCCGGAGACCGTTGACCTATGGAAAGGCAGGTTAGCGTACACCGTATATCTGCATGTCGGCATTACCAAGAACTGGATCATGCAGTATTCCCTTCCCCGTTCCCAGGCGGTTACCTACGGCGCAAGTCGCCCGGATGCGCCATGGCCTTACGACATTACACGGCCCAGCATTGACCCGGACGTGAATGCCGATGCCATCATGGTTCATGGCTTTGTTAATACGGCAGGGCGGTTCGAGCAACTGGCCATCATCTTTCCAACAGCGCTGAATGAGGCGAAGTTCCTGCTTCATGCTCTGCAGCAATGGCAGTTCAGGCCGGCGATGCAAAATGGCCAAGCCACCGCGATGGAAGTCCTGCTGATCATCCCTGCTGACGCGGAATAAGACCTACGGCTCGCCGGGTGAGCTCTCGGCGGTGAATTGCTGCCCTTGGACTGGGTATCCCCTCCCCGGCAAAAAGAGTGCAAAGTCTTCGAACGAGATACTTTAGGGTTGGACTTCGATCGCTATTCGGTGGCGCGTGTTTTAGTTTTGACCTTGTTCCTGAGCCAGGTTTGTCAAGCTAAGGAAGACATCAAAACGATTGAGATCGGTGTTCAGGGGGTTCAGTTTTTCGGTTTTTCAGTGGTCAAGGGTGAGACCCTGGAGTCTCAATTTGAGATCACCATCTGGGAGGTGCTCGTCAAAGTCCACGTATTGACTGGCACGAACGGGACGGATAGCGGGTAATTATACGTAATTGTTACCTGAACCATATTTCCCGGAGCTTTACAGCTGTCAGTGATGCCACAGGCGGTCCCGTCGCTGTGTAGCCATGTCGAATTTACTGTCATCTTGGTCGGATCGATTCCGGGGAAATTAAGGTTCTGAACGTAAGTCGCAACATCTCCAGTATTGTTGCCACCCTGGGCGGTGCAGATCGCAAAGGTGGGAGCAGTACAGTCCGTGGTAAAAGACGAACCTCGGACGATCGCGTATCGGGTCGCTTCGCGCGCAGCCTCGGAGATAAAATGGTATGTATAAGCTCGCCAGGCAGGCCTCCATAATGCCGAAGATAAATGTCAGCAAGATGCCGATAGACAGCGCCGTTTCGAGAATCGCTGCCCCGGATTCGCCATGCGCTGAACGACGTCGGGCATTGCCTGACGCCACGGCAAACATCCGTCGAAATGAAGTTGCCGCGCTCATTAAAATTCCACCCTCATGATTGCCGTTCCACGCAGAGTGACTGAATTGGGGATTCCAGGAAAATGGAATGCTGTGTCGACCAATGCAGAAGTATTTACCTGAACATATTCGACGATTACGGATGGGCTGGGGCAGGAGCCAGCACCAGTATTTATGGTTGTGCAGTCCTTTGCCGTAGTGACACCGGCTGAGGTCTCGCAGTAACAAGCGAGCATGGCGTCGTCAACGACGAGGCCAAGAATGTTTGGCGCGTCCTGTTTCGCCGCATCCTTTATGCCTGGGTTGTCGGACGCAAAGGCGTGGCTCTGCATGGCATACGCGACTCCGGCACGCGCGGCATTGGAGATTTCGATGTCGGCATAGGCCAAGCGCCCTAGCTCGACTCCTCCGACGATCAATAGAATGAGCATCGGCAGTACAAGGGCAAGCTCTACAAAGGCCTGCCCATTGTCATCGTGGACGGGAATGCGCTGCGCGATCATCATCGCCCTCCGTTTCCTGAAACTATCTGAATTTCCTTTGGTAGTTTTTCTCATCATCATTCCACCAGCCTCACCGTCTTGAGGATGCTGTTGGGATTGACCGAGGCGAAGCTCGTCAAGGTCGCATTACCTTGAAGAGCCAAAGTTCTCACGACAAAGTCCACGGCTGATGGTCGCGCCTGCATTTCCCTGAAGAGATACGTCTGCAGTGGGCGCATAGACGATCCCTTCAAGATCCGAGCCGGGAGTTCCGATGAGCGACAACGGATTGGTATTGCTGGCGGGCTGCCATATCACAACGCCGTCACCTGGTTTCGGAGCCGTAAGATTTCAAGTTGGTATTCCCACCCATACTGGTTGCCCCGTACAGCACAAGCTCGACCCCGGCTCCATTCAACGTCGCACCACCGCCGAGGTTGAGGGGTCCATTAATCACGAACTGACCTGGGTCTAGACTTCAGGGTATTGTTATTGCCGACCGAAATCCCGTTGTAACATCCGGGCGTTAACGTCTATAGCGCTGGCCGGCACGTTAATACAACCTGTTGGAGCCGGCGGTGTCCCGAGTTTGGGGGCCATAGGATCGCTCGTCGGAACGACCCCAGTGACCGGATTAGCCGGAGTCAAGCTCACGTTTCCTGTTTCTGGACGCCCCCCACGATGCCGATAGAATTGGCAGTCAGCGTGGCGCTTCCCTGGAGATAGAGCGCGGAGTTCTTGCTGCCGCTAGGGTTAGGCGAGTTATCTGCAATGCCACAGGTTTTCACGGTTATGTTGGCGTTTCCTATGACACTGATGCCCGGTGTTGTTGGGTCGGTGCCCAATGTGACAATGCAGCCGTTCGTCTGCCCATAGGTGGCCACCGCCCTGGCGGTTGGGGTCATGTTCAGTACTCCGAAGAGGCTCATGAAGATCGTCGGTTGGACTTTGGAGACGATCACTTCAACATAGGCCGGATTGCCCGCATGTGGCCCATTCGCCGGTCCCCCCGCCGCTGGGCCGTTGACTACCACCGTTGCTCCGTTCGCTCCGTCGGAGAAGCCGTTCAGCCCTGCGGCTGCTTTTGCCACAGAGGACACCTGGGGGTCTCCGACGAAAAGCTCCGATGCACCGGCAACCGCTGCGCCGTCGGCTGCCGTTTGTGCCATCCTTTTCTCACGCAACATAAGGCCAACGTCGGTTGCGAGCGCGGCAAAACCGAACAGACATGTCATAGACAACGCTGTGATGATTAAAGCTTGTCCGCTCTCATCCTTCAGTTTCTTCATACCGTTCCCTCCAGGGAATTGCTGAGCCCGAATTCTGTCCCGACAGCTTTGTCTTCAGCATCGCTTCAATGTGCCTGGTGATTGCATGGCCGCGGTCCCTCTTGAGCTGCTGCAAAAATTCGCCCAGTGCTCTCTTCCCGACCGGTCTGCTGTTCAGACTCTCCTTATGCTCCTCAAGCGGAATAAAAGTAAAACCTACGCCGTCCTTGTCCAGCCGAACGACCTTCGACAGCACGGGAATGTGAAGTTCCACGCCCGAATGCCCATTCGTCACGTCGGTTCGTTGGAGGGTCATGGTGACCATCGTTCCGGGGAGCCAGCGCTCCTTCGTCACTAAATAAAATCCTGTCGAACTAATATTCTGAACCTCGTGAGACATGGGGGCAGATCCATCCCAGTAGAACGCGACGAGCAGGGGCGCCTTCATCCGTTGAGCCTTCCGCTGTTCGGCAGACGATACTCTTTTGAACCAGCCCGTAACTGATTTCATCTCATCGCCTCGTGGCTTGAAGAGATCATACTCGCTCAGTCTGTAGCCTGGCCGCGGTCGCGACGCTGGATGCGGCAGAAAGAGTGAATCGAATGCTTCAATTTAGCAATTTGTTGGCCACTTGCAGTCCCTTTATTGTTAGCAATTTGTTGGCCACTTGCAGTCCCTTTATTGCTTTCCTAACTCATTAACTTCAAACAGATCCGTTTCTTGCGTGGCTATCGTATGAGCCATGTTGATATTGAACCTTTGAGTATGACCTTTAAGTGGTGCCACCGTTTCTCTGTTAAAGCGATTGGCCATCTCCTCGACCGCGCAGATCAGCAGTTGATCTCCTGGCTGAGTCTGTGATGAATAAATGGTGTGGGTTGGGAGCTCCAACACGCTTGACGCGTGAGTTCTGATGGGTGCGATACGAAATGTTGGGAAATGCTCGATGACGTGAATGACCTGATGTTTTTCATCCAGGTAAATCAAATCGAGAGGAAATAACACACCCAGGGTATGAACTCCAACGGAGGGTACGATCCAGAGCCCTTCGTCGACTCTCAGCTTGAGCCGCCCGATCAAACCCTTTAGACGCGCAAAGGTCGTATCAGCCGGCGTAACGCTGAGGCTGAGGAAACATTCGCGAGTCTGGTTATATACGCAGTAGGTTCGAGTTTTCATTTGCTTTCAGTACACTCGGCCGTGCAGGGTGATCAGAGGTCCGTAGCGTCTCGTCTTGGGTAAATCTGAGAACCTGCAACTCCTTTCACTTTGTGCTCCGGTTGGTAAGGCGAGGCGCTTCTTCCGGAGAACGATGTAAGAGCATTGCATCGATTTTCCGAAAGAAGCGTCCCGAAAAGGGGAATGCACTGTCCAAATCTCGCTCCCCGATGGAATAGAGGAAGTCATCTTGAGGGTCGACCCGGAAGGGTCTCCGCCCAATCATTCGTTCCTCTCGCGCCGGAACCGCAGGAAATTCTATTCAACGCGCTTACGGCGGCGCTGGATAAGGATGACCAGCACAACTACCGCAAGGACGGCGGCAACTACGCGAATAAGTGTTACACTGTCCATTGTCTATTCTCCCTTCTTAATGAGTAAGATACTTGTCAAAACTATCCATGATGGTGATGGCAGCCGGACCCAGAGTTACCAAAAACAGAGAAGGAAAGATAAACAACACAAGCGGAAAGACAAGTTTGACCGTTGTCTTTGCGGCCTGTTCCTCCACTCTCTGGCGACGCTGGGTTCTGAGGGTGTCCGAATGAACGCGTAAAGTCTTGGCGATGCTGGTTCCGAATTTTTCCGATTGAACGAGTACGGAAACCAGGTTGCGTACGCTATCAACGTTGGTGCGTTCCGCAAAGTGCTTCCAGGCATCGGCGCGGGGACATCCGGCCCTTTGCTCGAGTACAACGATGCCCAATTCATCGCAGATGGCCGGCTGAGCCAGATACAACTCTTGGGCAGTACGCGCAACCGCCTGATCCAGGCTCAAACCCGCTTCAATGCAGATGACCAGCAGGTCCAGCACATCGGGGAGACCACGCCGAATGCGCGCTTGTCGTGCAGTAATCCGGTTGCCCAGCCAGAAGTCTGGCACAAGATATCCGAGTCCAAGTGCCATGAGGTACACGAAGAACGGACTATAGCTCCCGGCTCCGGTAGTGAATGCCAGCGCGCAAAGAACAAGAGGAATTGCTATCTTCGCACCGTGAAATAGAGTGACTGCCGAGTCGCTGCGATAGCCAGCTCGGATCAGACGTTGCCGCAGTACGGAGATCTCTGCCGGGCTCTTCGGCAAGACGCGATCGAACTGCTGCACCATCGCACCCAGTGAGGCGCCTGTGTTCTCGATCGTCTCCCGAAAGGTTCCTTGTTTCTCACGGGGCGAGATTACGGCGGATATCCGCTGAATCATCGCCTCACGGTAGAACAGAATCAATCCACCGCTCGCGATCAGCAAGAAAACGGCCAGGAAACTAACAGCTGCGACTCCCATAACTCACCTTTAAACGTCCATGTTGACGATCTTCCGAATAATCAAACCACCTGCGATCGTCATGCTTGCAGCCAGATAGAGAAGCTTGATGCCAACGTCACGAGTCCACAGCAGGCTCATGCTCTTTGGATTGATCAGGTATAGAGCAATTCCGAGGACTACGGGGAGAAAAGTTAGAATCCATCCTGTCAATCGTCCTTGAGCAGTATGCACTCGTACTTGCCGCTTTAATCGAAATCGTTCGCGAATTACGTAAGCGGCCTTATCGAATACTTCTGCAAGATTTCCTCCGCTTTCCTTTTGAATCAGAATGGCCGTGATGACAATCTTCAAGTCCTGCAACGGAACACGTTCGGATAGATTGCTCATCGCTGTCTTGAGTTCCAGGCCATAGTTCTGCTCATCGAAGCAGATGCGAAGCTCGGTTCCAATGGGATCGGGAGATTCGCTGGCAGCCAGATCGAGGGCGGAGACGAGGCTATGGCCCGCGCGCATTGCGCTCACCATCAAATCAAGTGTGTCCGGCAAACCTTGCTCAAATTTGTCGAAGCGTTGTCTTCGTTTGTGGAGCACGTAGAAAATTGGCCCTGCGCCCAGCAACAAGCCGATCAAAAGAGAAAAGATGCCGGCTCCGGTCCGCAGATAGAGCACGTAGGCAGGTATTACGAAACAGGCGGCGGACATCAGGATCAAACCACCGGCTGTCCAATTCAGATTGGCCTGGTAAAGAAGCGTGCGCAGGCGAGGAGCGATCTCGAGCTTTAAGAGCCAGCGGTTCAGCAAAGGGAGCGCACTCAGCAGTTCTTCTTTGCGGATATCGACGATTTGGTCAGCCGACGCCCGATTGCCAGTGGCTAAAGCTGCCTGAAGCACCAGTCATGGTTTGCTCGGTTTGCTTTGAGGCACCACTTCTGCTCGCGGTCAGCAGCAAAGCAGAGACCGTGAACACGGCAAAGAAAACGAGCACTAACAACGTCAACATATCGTCACTCTCGCCTTTCTCAGTTCACTTCCTGGACGCGCTCAAACATGCTGCCGGGCAGTATAACCCCCGAGACGCGAAGCTGTTCAAGGAACTTTGGACGGATTCGGCTGGGCTGGAATACGCCCGTTACCCTGCCATCGGGCCCGATTCCCTTCTTTTCGAAACTGAAGATCTCGTGCATGCTGATGATGTTTTCTTCCATACCGGTAATTTCAGAAATGTTGACCACTTTACGGGTACCGTCGCTCAGACGGGAGACTTGAATGACGATAGCGATGGCTGAGGCCATCTGCTGGCGAACCGTTCTTTCCGGTAGATTCAGGTTGGTCATCGCGACCATCGATTCGAGTCTTGATAAGGCATCGCGCGTAGAGTTGGCGTGAATGGTAGCCATCGAGCCTTCGTGGCCTGTGTTCATCGCCTGAAGCATGTCGAATGCTTCTTCTCCGCGCACCTCTCCGATGATGATGCGGTCGGGGCGCATGCGAAGGCTATTAATGAGCAGTTGACGCTGACGAATGGCTCCAAGCCCCTCGACGTTCGGCGGCCTGGTTTCCAGACGAACGATATTCTCCTGCGCGAGCTGGAGTTCGGCCGCATCTTCGATTGTGACAATACGTTCCGTTTTGGGGATGTATCGGGACAATATGTTCAACATGGTGGTCTTGCCCGCGCCGGTACCGCCTGAGATGAGGATGCTGATGCGCGCGCGCACGGCCGCAGCGAGCAGTTCCATCATCTCCGGCGAGATGCTCTTCAACTCCACCAATTGATTGGCCACCAACGGACCGGTGCCGAAACGACGGATCGAGAGAGCGGGGCCGTCGAGCGCCAACGGCGGGATGATGGCATTGACGCGAGAACCATCGGGCAGACGTGCGTCGACCATCGGCGAGGACTCATCGACTCTCCGGCCGACGCGCGAGACAATGCGGTCGATGATTTGCATCAGGTGACGATCATCGCGAAATACCGCATCAATTCTTGTCAGAATCCCCTTTTTCTCGATGAATACGTGGTCTTTACCGTTGACCAGGATGTCCGAGATTTCGAGATCGCGGAGCAAGGGTTCGAGCGGGCCGAGGCCGAAGACTTCATCGAGGAGGTCAGACTCAACCTTTTCCTGCTCGCTCAAGCTCAAGGGCACACGCTGGCTGGTGATGATCTCGCCGATCATACTGGCGACCGCATGGCGCGCCTGGCTGCTGTTGATGCGCGACAGCTTCTCCAGATCCATCTTTGGGATCAGCGTTCGGTGTACTTCCGCTTTGAACTTCTCAAGATTAAGTTGCTCCACGTTTTTCCATCCGTACTATCGATCGAGAATTGGCCCTTCTACTTCATCCAAACAAACTAAATCGTCTCTTCTTTTCCGGAACCGCCGGCAGACCACATGCTGTTCTTGCCATCTGACGGATTACCCCTGCGATGGCCGACTCTCCGAGTGCAAGGGGAGTAGCGGTATTCTGCGCCCGCTGCACCGTGACGTAATCATTCGGAATCTTCCATTTGGGAGACATGGTCAGCGCCTTCTTGATGTTTTCATCATCGATTCCCAGAGTGTTACCCGTAAAACGATTAAGCACGATCTCAAGCTTTGGTGTCGGTAACGTAAAGAACTCCGAGATCAGTCGATTCGAGTTGCGAAGCTCCGGGATGCTGACCTGAGTTACGAGATAAGCTACATTGGCTCCCTCAAGCAGGGTCTTGTAATTGGAGCCCATGGTCGATCCGGCATCGACTACAACATAGTCGAAATCCTGACGGGCAACCGTCAAAAGCTTCGCGATCCCTTCATCGGTGGCATGGATCGGGGTGTAGCTGTCAGGAGCTGAGAGCACAGACAGCCCCGAACTATGTTTCGTCAGGAGTTTGGAAAGAAAATTGGAATCGAGACGGTTGATGTCCTGGAGGGCATTGGCCGTAGAAAACTGGGTGATGATTCCAAGGTCCAGCGCTGCTGCCCCGAGGGGAAGATCCAGGTCGAGCAACAAAGTATTTTGTTTGGACTCTTGAGCGAGAAGGATTGCGAAGTTACTCGCGATGGTGCTCACACCAGAGCCACCCTTTGCGCCCGCGAATATCAACAACCTTCCAAGCGTTTTCTTGGGAGCTTTAACTGCCGGGCGGCGAACCGAGGCACGAACCAGAGCTTCTGCAATCGTGCTGGGGGCAATCGGCTGGTTGAGGAACTCTCTTGCGCCGGCTCGCATGCAGCGGACCAGTAGTTCCGGATCGGCCTGCGTCGAGTAAACCATCACGGTTACTGAGCTATTGCCGCAGATATGCTCTACGAGGTCGAGGGCGTGCTCCGGGTCGCTATCTAAGTCGACGATGATCACGTCGAAGCCGGTCTCCAACAACTGTGGGACGTCATCGAGTTCGGGATACGAGGCGAACTCCCGCGTTACATTGGCCTGCGACCCGGCGAGCGCAGTGGCGACCGCCTTACGACGCTGCTCCTCCGGACCGATCAACGCCACAGACATCACGTGAATGTCGAGCATGTCCGGTCCCTGGGCAGAAGTAGTCATCACGATATCTCGACTCCCTGATTCTCGTAACGTTCCGATGGGTTGATCTGAGATTGCCATATTTTTGTCTTCGTATCCATAGTTCGTACGTCAGTCCTTATTTAAAGAAGGAAACGATCGTTCCGATCGCAATGGCCGGAGCATACGGCATTTTGCGAGTCAAAGGATTGCTAAGGACCAGCTCTGGATGGGGACGCAATCCGCGTTTTGTGAAACCAAAGAGGAGATCGCCTGTGCCCTGAAACAATTCTCCGAGAAATCCCCCGGCGGCGGCCCAGCAGAGAGCCATAATACCTCCGGCCATGCTTGTGATTACCAGTGCGAACAGCAACTGCATCGGACCAATCCAGGCGCCGATGGCTGCACAGAGTTTCAAATCGCCCATTCCCATGCCACCAAGCAAAAAAAGAACGCCCAGAAGCAGTGCTCCTAATCCCATCCCTGCAAGGCTTTGCCCGACCCCGCTCCAACCGTGAAGCCAACCGGAGACGCCGATTCCCGCGAGCATAAATGGAATCACGAGCCAATTCGGGATACGACGACTACGCAGATCAGTAAATGTCGCCACAGCGAGAACGATCAGAGTCGGCCACCAGGCGATCGAGTGCATAGAATCTCTTTCTCCCCTGTTCCGGGGCGCACCCATGGGAGTGCAATTCGCCATCCAAATCGCCGAGAGCTCCAAGGGGTTGAATTTCGGAGAAATTAGTACTTTCGCATGTCCCTCAGTGTGAACGCCTGTTTACAGGCAGCGTTCTCTGGTGAAGCGGAACATATACACCGGACCTGGTCGTTGGGGTGGCCTCGGGAAAAGGAGTGGCAGGTCAGAGATTGAACCGGTGAGAAACTCATGGCCATTCAAGGTCACAGTATCTAGAGTTTTGTTCGGCAGCCGGTCTATTACCTTTCGAATGTGTTCCTTATAGAAATCACCGGAGAGAGAAGAAGAAACAGAATGAATTGAGTGTACGGGCCAATTGGCGATGTTGTAGCAAGCTGGGTGGCCAAGGCAAATTCACGGAACCGATGTCGTAGAGGTAATGGCTCCGAAACAAGAAACGAGAGCCAGCAAAGGCCCGTCAGGAGGGGCAACTTTGACGATGAATCATGCACCTAGTCACGCAATTGGAGGGCCATTTTAAAGACTCGTGGCTATTAAGTAACCAGTGGGAACTGGAATCAGGTTACCAAATGCAGTTTTCTAGTATTGTTCGCGATAACCAAAAGGTCATAGACTTTCATGAACCTTTCTTGGTACTACTAACAGCGTTCAGAAAAGATCAAGTTTTCCACAGTGCTACGACGAAGGAAGTTGTAGATATGTGTTCATTCCGACTCTCCCCAATGTTGGAACGGCCCTGATAGCTGCGTGCGTTGAGGAGAAATGATGATTCGAATCGGGCTGTACTCGGATGACCCTAAATTGCAGCAAATTCTCTCTTCGGTCCTAGGAAGAGAATTTCAGGTTCATCTGGAAACTACCGAAGAAGGCATCAACGGTCTGGTCGTTGAGGCCGGCTGCGATGTTGTGATCCTGGATCTGGATTCCAGCCACGACTTACTGCAACATAGAATCGCCTGCTGCCGCCGGATCGTAGGATCCCGTGTTTCCTCTGTCGTAATGGCGGACGATACTCTCCGTGCGACTGCGGCGGAGCTGGTTCGGCTTGGCGCCCACAGCTATTGCCGCAAACCACCTTCTATCAGAGACTTGAAGGCTTTACTTCATCGTGCGCATGAGGGATTTTTGATTCGAAGAAAGGCGTACGGAGCTCATCAGCTTGTCGAAGAGGCCACGTCTTGCGATCAAATGATCGGAAGCAGCCCGCAAATGCAGCAGGTCTATGACCTGGTGCACCGTGTGGCAAATCTCAACGCTTCAGTCCTGGTCACCGGAGAAAGTGGCACAGGAAAAGAGCTAATCGCCAGAGCTATTCATAACCTTGGCTCTCGCGCCGCTAGGCCTTTCGTTGCGGTTTGCTGCGGTGCTATACCTGAAACTCTAATTGAAGCCGAATTGTTCGGCCATGAGAAAGGCGCATTCACTGGTACGGTGGGGATGCGCGAAGGGTATCTTGAACAGGCTGGCGAGGGCACTCTGTTGCTCGATGAAATCGGCGAATTGAGCCATGCCACTCAAGTGAAGCTTTTGCGCGTTTTGCAACAGCGCGAATTCTGTCGGCTTGGCAGCAACCGTCTTATTCCACTGCGCGCACGCCTGATCTTCGCGACACACACCGATCTGGCCGAACTTGTGGCGCAAGGAAAGTTCCGGCTCGATCTCTTTTACAGAATCAATGTCATGAAAGTGACGGCACCGCCGCTTCAGGAACGTGTCGAAGATATCCCCCAAATTGCGATGCATTTCCTGAGGCAATATTCGGAGATTTATCAAAAAGTGGTCGAGGAGATTCGGCCGGGAGCGATGGCCCTTCTTCAAAGCTACTCGTGGCCGGGAAATGTACGCGAATTGGAAAACGTAATTCAGCGAGCCATCATCGTCGCTTCCGATGAAACTATTTGCGAGAAGGACCTCCCGCTGAATATACAGAGCGAAAGTGTCGTTAATATCGGCGACTATCAGCCGGTGAATTCTTTTGAACGACAACTTCGCAATTATAAGGTCAAACTGGCGACGGAAGCAGTAAGGGAACACCATGGCAACAAAACGGTGGCTGCACGCAGTTTGAATATTTCACGAGCCTACCTGCATCGCCTGCTTCGACTTGCGGAACAAGACCCGCTTATTGAACAAGAAGGCCTTGATATGGAGACGGCTTGAACATTGCACTTTCCGCGATAGACCGTACAAAATCTGCAGCAAGGGTTCCTGTCCTACGACGAATTTTTTCGTTTCCCGTGATGTTGGCCAGCCTTTTGGCTATGCTCGCGGTGCTAACTGTTCGACAGCGGTTCGACGATCCCGATTTGTGGTGGCACCTCAAGACTGGCGAGGTCATCTGGACCACCCACGCCATCCCTACTACCGATCTGTTTTCCTACACGACCAACCATCATGCCTGGATTCCACACGAGTGGCTCTCTCAGGTGTTGATCTATGGGGCATATCGATTGGGTGGCTACTCCGGCCTGATGCTCTGGCTGTGCTTCTTTACCGCTGCCCTTCTCATCGCCGGGTACATCCTTTGTTCGCTCTACTCAGGAAACCCCAAGACAGCCTTTCTTGGAGCTCTGACGATCTGGTTGTTTGGGACCGTTGGCTTTGCTGTTAGGCCCCAGATGATTGGCTATCTTCTGTTAATTGTCGAATTGCTGCTGTTGCATTTTGGGCAAACTCGGGATCGACGCTGGTTCCTTGGACTGCCACCCTTGATTGCAATTTGGATCAACTGTCACGGGTCTTTTTTTTTCGGACTGGCTCTGGCTGGAGCATTTTTACTCACCTCCTGGTTCAGTTTTCGGATCGGATCACTCGTAGCCACACCCTGGGACCCGCGCAGTCGGCGGACCCTGATCTTGGCATTGGTCCTATCGGTCCCGGCGTTGTTCTTGAATCCAGTTGGCATGAAACTGGTCCTCTACCCCTTGAATACCATGCAGGGTCTGAGTACGGGTATCAGCCCGATAACCGAGTGGCAACCACTTCAGTTTAGCGATGGGCGCAGCTTCGCATTTCTGGTGATTCCTTGGTGCATCTTCCTCCTCCTGATCGTTCGCGGGAAAGAGTTGCTCTGGCGAGAGTTCGTGGTGTTGGCGGTCGGTACATGGTTAGCGGCCAGTCATGTACGCATGCTCTTCGTCTTTGGCATCTTGGCCGCACCTATTCTGTCGCGACTGCTTTCAGATACTTGGGACGACTACAACGCCGAGCGGGACCGCCCGTTGGCCAATGCGGTCCTCATCGCCGCGTCCCTGCTGATCGTATTCCTGGCCTTTCCGAATCGCAAGAACCTTGCAACACAAGTGGAGGAGGATAGTCCGGTAAAAGCGTTGGAATTCATCAAAACCCACCATCTCTCCGGGCCAATGTTGAACGAGTGGGTCTTCGGCGGGTATCTGATTTGGGCAGCGCCGGAACATCCGGTCTTTATCGACGGTCGCGGCGACGTTTTCGGAGAGACCGGTGTCACCGATGACTTTGGAAAGTGGGCACAACTTCAAACTGATCCCAACACGCTTCTTGATAAGTACAGGATCAGTTTTTGTGTTTTATCCAGAGGATCTCGCATGGTGGTTGTCATGTCTTTGCTGCCCGACTGGAAGGAAGTCTATTCGGATAACGTCTCAGTGATCTTTGCGAGATCTGCAACTTCATTGAAAGGACACTAAAGTCCGGCTCCCGCGTTTGATTTGCTCTTTCACTAAAAGGGACTCCTCAATTTAGGCGCTGCCCGTTGCTCGAAATACCAAATGGCTCTTCTTCTGATACACTCAAAAGTGTCGCTGCGAGGAACTTGTTCGCGTCAAAAAACGCTTTGAACCCAGATCCAAGCAGCGCATGGATAGAACAGTGCGAAACACGAAACGTGCTTATTCTATGTGACTAAGTTGTTGTAACTACGTCGGGGGACGTAGCTCAGTTGGTTAGAGCGCTGCCCTGTCACGGCAGAGGTCGCGGGTTCGAGCCCCGTCGTCCCCGCCATACATTCCAAAAGACTTACGGGACGTATGGACTTACAGTGACAACGAAATCTGGGTTCGATATGGTGCAATAAGATCTCTACCGCCCATTTTGACAGTGTTTTTCATCCTTCATTTCACCCAGATTTGGAACCATCATCTTCACAACCTTGCTCTGTGCGGCGCGCTTGTTCGAGACTCACTGCCTGTGTGTACACATCAAGCGTGATCCTGCTATTGGCATGCCGTAAGAGCTCCTGGACGGTTTTGACATCCTCTCCGTTCGCCTTCAGCAACGTGCCGAAGGAATGCCGGAATGTATGCCATCCGATGTTCTTGTTGATGCCATTTGCCTTGGCAACTGGGCGTATATGACGCTTCATTAAGTTGTCCGGCCAATAGGGCTGCTTCCCCTTCATGGTCTCGCTAGCGAAGACGTAGTCGTCATCTGATGCATAGTCACTCTGGCGCCGCCACCGAAGCAGACCCTCCGCCATATAGCTATCCATGGGGACGGGCTTGGCGGAGGCTTCCGTCTTGCAGTTGCCGACTACCTGATGCCAGATCGATCGCGTGACGTTGAGTTCCAAATTCTCAAAATTGACATCGCTCCAGCGAAGAGCAAGCAGTTCGCTGACCCGAAGTCCAGTTGCGGCATCGAGAAGAGCCAAAGTCCGCTCTCGGACGAACAACTTGCTGAGTAGGAGTTGGAGTTCGGAAAGTTCGAGTACCTCAGGCACCTTCTCCCGTTTCGCACTTTGACGGACGAGCTTGATGGGGTTGCGGTCAACCCACTCGTACCGCATCGCGTGATGGAAGATTGCGCTCATGATATTTCGGATCTTTGCTTTCGTCCCCTTCGCCCGCTTGATGCTGTCCAGCCATTCTTCAACGGCGACTGACTTGACCTGATCGATTCTGTGATCTCCCCAGCGGGGTAGAATCCAGAGCTTCAGGTAGCATTCGTATGCGGCTCGTGTCGAAAATGCCTTGCGTCCCTTGCTCTCACCAGCCAACTCTTTGAGCCGATAATGAGCAATCAGTTCGGCAACGGTTCTCGGACCGCCTTCCGCGTGCGGGGCTTGTTGGTTTGCGTCGATGCGCAGTGCTTTGGCGGCTTGAGAGCTGATGCTTCGTTGGCAAGAGTTGCTACCGTGCCGGCAATGACCTTACGGTATTTGCTGGTTCCGTCGGTCCCCGTTTCGTACCATCGGTAAATCCAAACATCCGATCCGCTGAGCCGCTCCTCGCGCTGCGCGCTTCCTTGTTGATACCGTGTCCGCCTTGACATGAATTCTCCTCGTGAAGGCGCCACGGATGGCTGCTTTCAGCCTACCGCGACGACGGCAGAGGTCGAGCGAGCGCTCCCGCTGCCTTCAACTCGGAAGCGCGCGAGACAATTTGTGAGTGCGAATCCTTTGGTGGCCAAGAATCCGGTCGCGAGCAGGATCGAGGGAGATTCTTTAGGGGTCGATCCTCAACTCCCCGTTGGGAAATCTCCACCGATCGGCCGCACCATTGCGACCCGCCCTTCTCCCCAATTGAGGTTGACACAAACCTCTACTCGTTGTCCGTTCGTCGTTGGCAATACTCTGGGGTATGGGAAAATGAATCACTATGACGCGTAAAGGTACCGGCCCGAAACGACTCGACGAGCCTACGCTTACGACGGCCGACTGGGCAAGCGCGTGGGGACCACTCTCACCGTATGCATAGACGACGATTGCCCCGTACACGACCCACGAGCAGCAGAAGAACAAGCCGCCAATCCAGCCCCATCGTTGGCACCCGCGCCCGAAGCCGAGACACAGGAGGAGGCCGAAGAACGCCAGCGCAACTACGAACAGCAACGAAAGGAGTACGAGCAGGAGCAGGAGCGGAGAGCCGAAGAGCGTAAACAGCAGTTCGAGCGGGAACAGAAGGAGCAGGAAGCCGAACGCGCCCGGAGAGAAAAGTTGCATAAGGCGCGTATTTCCAAGTTCGACCGCATTCTCAAAAAGGCCCCGGCCATGTTCAGCGCAGCGCAGTTGAAGGTATTTCTCCGCGCCCTCGTCTCTATCGCCCTTACGCTTTCGACGACGTAGCCGAACAGCTTGCTGCCAACGACGAAAATAACCAGCAGACCTCAGAGGAGATTCTGCTTTCCACCATCGACGGACTACCAGATGACAAGCTCACCGGGTTTGCCCTCCGGCTTGCCCTCACCGCGCACACACCCATTCCACGCGAGAGCGAAATCGACTTTCTGACCGAAGCCGAGGCTGCGTTTGCTCCCCCGCAACCTAAGAAGACAGCCACCAAAAAAGCGAAGGCACCGACGGCGATCAAAGCTGCTTAGAAGACCGCAGCGAAGAAGACGGCGGCTAAGAAGGAAGTTGCAGCCTAAACCCGGAGCGGGAGCCGGTGACCGGCTCCCGCTCTTTTTCCAAAAAGGAGGAGATCATGTTTCAGTTCACCTACAAACTCAAGGTCGCCGAGCGGGTGAAGGCGAAATGCGAACGTCATCCCCGTTACAACCCGGAGCGAGAAGGACGCGGCGGAATCAAGGGCGGATGCTCCACTTGCTTCTCTCTCTTTTCGACCTGCATCAGGCGAGGCTATCGCTGGACGCTGCACATCGAGAATTTCTGAGAAGAGCAATGCCGTGGACACTGATTCGACGATCCCGTGCCAAGCCGCAGCCAGCCAAGCAGGATGAACCACTCATGCAAAATACGAGCCTCTGAGTTGCGGGGCTTTTGCAGCCCCTCTTTAGTAGAAAAAGTGCGCAATGGTGTTAAAAAGTGACTCTCTCATCCCGCTTAGATAGTAGATGCCAAGACTCGCCCACTCAAAGGCGGGCGGCGGGACCTTTCCCGAGGCTATTGCGAAACTCTTTGGATGGACGACGGAGCTATCGATAGCGCTACTTCCAGGGTGCCGACAGCAACCGGAACGTCAGAAGGCTCCGTGTCCAGGGCTCAATGAGTGCGTCGCCCTGAAGTCGTGATTCGAGAATCTACAGTCCGTTCGTCCCTTGACAATCGATAGTCGAGTGTCTACCATCACTGCCAGATTGAGGGTAGAGTGTCTTCTATGGCTAAGCAAACACAGCAACGGGTCGGGCTCCTCCAGGGAACGCTTGACATGCTCATCTTGAGGACGCTTCTCTATGGACCTGCTCACGGTCACCAGATCGGGAAGCACATTCAGAGGACCACGAATGAATTCCTGCAGATGCAGCACGGTTCGCTGTATCCCGCGCTACATCGCCTCGAAGAACGAGGGTGGGTCGTCTCCAAATGGGAGACTGCGCCGGACCGAAATCGGGAATTCAAATACTACCGTTTGACTGATAAAGGCAGGAAGCAGCTTGTGATCGAAGAATCACAGTGGAAGCAGATGGCCGAAGCTGTGTCGCGCGTGATGTGGCCCGCCGCCGAGGAGAGCTGACATGCGATGGTGGCAGATCAAGAAGAGAGAGGCAGACCTGGAGCGGGAGCTGCGTTCCGACCTGGAATTGGAAGAGGAGGAGCAACGGGAGGCTGGCCTTTCAGGAGAAGACGCACGTCGTGCATCCTTACGCGCCTTTGGCAATCCTGCTCTTGTTCGTGAACAGACTCGCGCCATCTGGTCCTGGAACTGGCTCGAATCACTCACACGCGATCTGCACTTGAGTCTGCGCACGCTTCGTCGCACCCCCGGTTTTACCATCATCGTCATCCTGGTAATGGCGCTGGGCATCGGGGCCAACGTCGGGCTGTTCACGGTGGTGCGTGGCGTTTTGCTCAAGCCCTTGCGGTTCCAGGATCCGGATCGCCTCGTAATGCTCTACGAGGGGGCCCTTCGTGAAGACGACACGACCGGTTCCAACTTGGTCTCCGGCGGTATGTACGCCGAGTGGAAAATGCAGAACCGCAGCTACACGAGTCTTGCGCTCGGGCAAGGTATCAGGGTCGGGCTCTCCGGTTCGGGCGGGCAATTGCCGGAGAAGCTGAATAGTGCACTGTTTTCATGGGACATGCTCCGCACGCTGGGCGTGCAGCCCGCGCTGGGCCGCGATTTTATGCAGGCCGACGACAGCCCCGCAGCTAACGGCACGGTGTTGCTGAGCTGGGGCCTGTGGAAACACCGCTTCGGGGGTGACCCCGCCATCCTGAACAAGACGATCGAATTGGACGCCCAGCCGTACACCGTTATCGGTGTCATGCCCGCCTGGTTCGATTTTCCCAATCCTTCCACGCAGCTATGGACACCGCTTTACCACGACAAGCCCGAAAACGTAATGACCTCGTACAGCAATCACATGTTTCGCGTTGTGGGACGGCTGAAGCCGGGAGTTAGCGCGGCGCAAGGCGTGGCCGATCTAAGCGTCATCTCTCAGCGCATCCACAATGCGCACCTCAACGATCCATTCGTGTTTCGAAGTGCCATGAGCCGTCCGCTTCTAGAGCATATGGTAGGCGAAATCAAGAAGCCGCTCTATATGCTGCTGGAGGCGACCTGTTGCCTGCTGCTGATCGCCTGCCTCAATGTGGCTAATCTGCTGGTTGCGCGCGCAGCGGCGCGGCGCAAAGAGCTTGCTATCCGCACCGCACTGGGCGGGGGCTGGCTGCGGCTGATGCGCGAGCGGCTGATGGAGTGCCTGCTGCTTTCGGCCGGCGGCGGCGCGCTGGGACTTTTGCTCGCCTTCGCCGCGCTTCAATGGTTGGCGCGAACACGTCATGACATGAGCCGCGTAGGGTCCATCCACATCGATGGAGTGGTAGCGGGGTTCACAGTCGGCGTGATCGTGCTGTGTGCGTTGTTTTCCGGACTCATCGCTGCGTTCAGCACCAGCGACAAGAGCTTTCTCGGCGCGCTACATGAGGCATCACGGTCGGTAAGCGGGGGCAGTGCGCGGGCCACGCTGCGCAAGGTGCTGCTTACGCTCGAAGTTGGACTGACTGTAATCTTGCTCATTGGCGCCGGGCTGTTGTTCAAGAGCTATGAACGGCTGCGCTCCACCGACATGGGCTGCCTCACACAAGACGTGATCACCATGCATTTGGGCCTCCCTGATGCCCGCTATGCGACCCCTGCCCTGCGAGCCAACTTCTACGACACTCTGCTCGAGCGTGTGCGGGCTCTGCCCGGTGTGGAGGCGGCGGGCTTTGCGACGTCTGTCCCTGGGCAGGGCTATGGGTCAGATCGGACCTTCACTATCGTGGAGCATCCGCCCTTGCCGCAAGGCAGTGGTCTGTTTGCCTTATACCGGTGGGCCGATCCGAAATACTTCGGCGCCATGGGCATTCCGATCCTGCGCGGGCGCACCTTTGACGGCGGCAAGCGACTGGATACTGCCAACGAGGCCGTCATCAGCCAATCCTTCGCCAGCCAATACTTCCCCGGCGAAGATCCACTGGGCAAGCACCTTCGCGTACGCGGAAAAGATGCCCTCATCGTGGGAATTGTGGGCGATACTCGCTACGCAATCGGCGAGCGGCCGCGACCGATGTTGTATTACCCGCTCGGTGCCGGCGTCGAGACCGTCGGCATGCTTGTGATTCGCTCTAGCCACGATCTGGAACAGTTCGCTCTTCCGATACAGCGCATCGTCTCGGAGATGGACCGCGATCTGCCCGTCTCCGACGTACTCACCATGAATCAGTTACTGGGCAAATCGACCCTGAACCAGAGCTTCAACACAACGCTGCTCGCCGCTTTTGCCACGTTGTCGCTGGTGCTTGCCGCGGTCGGTCTGTTTGGCGTGATGTCGTACATCGCAGCGCAGCGGACGACCGAAATCGGCATCCGCATCGCGCTGGGTGCAAAACGCGAAGACGTGATGCGGAAGATGTTGCTGGATGGAATGCGGCCCGCGATCTTCGGTCTTGTCGTGGGACTCGCAGCAAGCCTGGAAGCCGGCCGGCTGATACGCGACCTGCTCTATGAGATCAAGCCGCTCGATCCCGCGGTCTTTTCCGCAGTTGCCGCAACGTTGCTCGCGGTGGCGGTGTTCGCATGTATCGTGCCCGCGTGGCGTGCCTCGCGCCTCGATCCGATACAGGCATTGAGAACCGAATAGGCCGATATTCCGGCAATCTCCCAGAAGCACTCTCAATTGGCGCCTCAATCGCCAATGCACTTCGAGCACTTGATGGCGGATTCCGGAGTTCCGGACGGTTAACGGGCAACCCGCACCTTACCCGTCGTTGGCCGTTCGGGCGCGTAACGGAAGGTTAGTCGACCAACCGGGAACTACTCAAGTTGAAACCCGGCATCGGCAAGAATGCGCCAACGCAGATCGGGTCAGGGATGGGTTTCCCTGTTTGCGAAGCTCATCCAAATTCTTGAACCAAATGAGCCGTGTTGCCGCCCCCCGTGTAAGGCGATAAGAACTTTAGAGCGACGCCTCATCTCATCGATGCTGAGCGAGGCGAACGATTATTTTCTTGACATTCTGCGCCGATTGCATAAACAGTCAACGACTGTCCTTAGTCCTACCTCCCCAAGGAAAACTAGTATCGACCGTCTTTGCAAGGCGTCTTGCTCCGGTCGCAGCCTCTCTTGTCGTTAGTATTCAGGCAGGTGGAGACCGTCGCTTGCCTGTGTGAGAAGTTCGAGCGGGGGCGGTTCAGGCCCCACATTTATGTGTGGGTGTAAACGTAAATTTCAGGAGGCTCCATGATGGCTAGTGCGAAATCCACTGCTCCGACTGTGGGAATTTCTGTCCGCTACAAGATCACACCTGCTTTGCTAGCGGCACTTTTCTGTTTTTCGATGAACCTGGTTGTTTTTGCACAGTCACAGGGTCCGGGCTCGCCATCTGCCTCCTCCTCCATCGTTCAATCCATCGATGAAACCAATTTGGTCCAACAGAAAGGGAACACCCGTCCTCAGGCCCGAGCCGAATATGATCGGGGCGTCGTAGCTGACTCCTTCCCAATGCAGCACATGCTTCTGTTGCTTAAGCGCAGTCTGCAGCAGGAGACGGCGCTGAAAACCCTCATAGACCAACTCCACGATCCCAAGTCCACCAACTTTCACGTCTGGTTGCCTGCGGAACAGTTGGGCAGGGAGTTTGGCCCGGCGCAGCAAGATATCGAGACCGTCAAAAACTGGCTCCGCACACACGGTTTTCAGGTGCACCGCGTGTACTCGGATGGCTTATTCATCGATTTCTCCAGAACCGCCGGGCAGGTGCGCGATACGTTCCACGCCGAGATCCACCAATACATGGTGAACGGTGCACAACACATCGCCAACGCCAGCGACCCGAAACTTCCTGCTGCGCTCACCTCGGTCGTGCAGGGAGTGATGTCAATGAACGACTTCTTTCCTGAGCCGGGGCCACGCAATGTCAAAACGATAAAGAGAGATGCCACAACAGGAACTTGGGCGCCTGTTGAGCCGCAGCCGATTTTCTCGTTTCCGGCTTTCAATAACGAGTGGTTATTTGTGGGACCGCAAGACTTCCTCAAGATCTATCAGGTCACACCGCTCCAGCAAAGGGCCAAGCCAATCACCGGCAAAGGCCAAACGATTGCCATCATTTCGAGCTCGGACATTAATCCGGGTGACTGGTACACGTTTCGCTCGGCCTTTGGCTTGAGTTCATTCTCCGGTACGTTGACACAGGTTCATCCATCCGGACCGTTTCCTTGTTTCGATCCCGGCACTGTTCCGGGGGGTTTCGAGGAAGAAGCGGCTCTGGACACCGAGTGGTCGGGAGTCGCTGCCCCGGATGCCAATATAGAATTGGCCTCCTGCGCTCCCTCACAGGGGGTACCAGGCTTCGTGATCTCTGCTGTCAACCTGATCCACAGTACGAATCCGCCGCCCATTATTAGCGTTAGCTATGCTGTGTGTGAAGCCGCCGCAGGAATCAATTTTGATTTGTCCATCTCCGGCTTGTGGCAACAAGCAGCCGCCGAAGGAATTTCTGTAATCGTGGGCTCGGCGGACGGAGGCGCATCTGGCTGCTCTGGCGGCCCTCTAGACTCCACTCCGGCTACCACTGGCATAGGCGTGAGCGCATTGGCCTCCACTCCCTACAACCTGGCGGTCGGGGGCACCGATTTCTCCGATTCCGTGGACGGCACGAATGGTACGTACTGGCGCGCAACTAATACCCTGACCCTGGAGTCCGCCAAGTCCTATATCCCGGAGATACCCTGGAACTCATCTTGCGCAAGCAGCGTTCTTTACACCTATTTTGGCTATTCGAGTGGCACAGCCTTCTGCAATAGCGCCTTGGGCAGCAATTGGCTGGAGATGTCGGCGGGCAGCGGCGGTCCTAGTGCCGTACACGCAAAACCTTCGTGGCAGGCCGGAGTGCTTGGAATCCCCAGCGATGGGGTGCGCGGCATACCTGACGTTTCCCTGTTTTCCTCGAACGGTATCTACAACCATGCGCTGATCCTGTGTGTGTCGGACTCGACTCCGTGCGGGTACTCGAATCCGACTGACGCGCTCTTCAGCGCAGCTGGCGGCACGTCGTTCGCTGCGCCTATGTTCGCGGGGATCCAGGCCCTGATTAACCAATGGGCTGGTTCGCGCCAGGGCAATCCCGCTTACACCCTATATCAGCTGGCGGCAGCCGAATATGGAACCAATGAGAGTCCCAATAATGCCAATCTCATCGGTTGCAATTCTGCCGCGAGTGGGGGAGACAATTGCACGTTTCATGACATCACCCGGGGCGACAACGACGTGGCCTGCGTGGCTGGCTCGACAAACTGTTATGCCCCGCCAGGCCCCACTTACGGCGTGCTCTCCACTTCCTCCACCTCGCTGGGAGTGGCATTCCCCGCGACCCCTGGTTGGGATTTCACCACTGGCCTGGGAACCTTCAACGTCACCAAGCTGGTAACGAATTGGCCGAAATAATGGGCCTACGAGTTTTTCTTTACCCGCCGTTCGCTGCCAGTGTGACAATGTTTTGAGTCAACGCCTGCCTTGGCTCGGGAGCCCAGGTCATGTTATGTGTCCGCAAGGCCGACGAAAGCACAATCGGCAAGCTGGTCATTGAAGCTGTGATTTTGCTCTCAGCTCGGTCACAGTCAGACGGTGGCAAAGTTCTCCGCACAGCGGCCCAGGCTTACGGCGTTGATACTGACTCCATAGCCCTCAAGGTCAAACAAGAATTCGCTGCTAAGGAGAAAGCGAGGAAGGCCACAAAGCCGGAATCGAAGCCATCGGCGAAGGCTAAACGAGCTGCTTAGTAAATATGAATCTTTGGGCCTGCCTCCGGGCAGGTCCATTTTTTCGTATCCGCCGGTCTTCCCGCCTGAAGGTCGCTATATTTGTTGCTTCCTGAAGTCGGTCGGCTAGTTTCCATAGATCTCTTCCTTAGACGTGGCAGACGTCTCTCGCCGCTGTTCGATCCATTGGTAGAGGGCGGGAAGCACAAGAAGCGTCAGCAAGGTCGATGTCATCAGGCCACCGATGACCACCGTAGCCAGAGGCCGTTGCACCTCCGCGCCAGCGCCATGCGAGACGGCCATAGGAATGAAGCCGAAGCTGGCCACAAGCGCTGTCATAAGCACGGGACGCAAGCGGGTTTCCGCCCCCTGTTCAACGGCTTCTTCAATCGGCAATCCCTTTTGTTTCAGTTCCCGGATGTACGTCAGTAGGACGATGCCGTTCAGAACGGCGATCCCAAAGAGAGCGATAAAACCGACCCCGGCTGAGATGCTGAAGGGCATTCCGCGCACCAGAAGGGCCACAATTCCTCCAGTTGCGGCCAGTGGGATATTGAGGAAGATCAGCAACGCGGGAAGCGCAGCCTGGAAGTTGAGATAAAGCAGAACGAAGATGAGCGTAAGCGCAGCGGGTACGACGACCATCAGCCTTTGGCTTGCGCTCTCAAGCTGCTCGAATTGCCCGCCCCACTCCAACTGATATTCACTCGGAATCCTGACCTTCGCTGCGACGGCTCTCTGTGCGTCTGCCACGAAACCCGCCAGATCGCGCCCACGGACGTTCACTCCCACGCTGATTCGTCGCTGCCCGTTCTCGCGGCTGATCTGTGCAGGACCTTCCTCATCTTGAATGTCCGCGAGCTGTGCAAGTGGGATGAAATGTCCCTCACTGTCTCCAACGCGTAGATTGCTGATGGTATCCGCGCTTGCACGTTGTTCCAGCGGGAAACGTACCTGCATTGTGAAGCGGCGGTTTCCTTCTACGATCTTGCCTACCGGTTTACCGCCGATGGCTTCGATGGTATCCAGCACATCCGATTCATCCAGGCCATGCCGGGCGAGAGCTTCCCGCTTTATGCGGATACGCAGGTACGGCAACCCAGCCACCCGTTCCGTGTTGACATCGGCCGCTCCGGGAACTTTGCTTACCGCCGCCGCAATCTGGTCAGCCTTCTGACGCAACACGTCCAGGTCATCTCCGTAAAGTTTGATTGCAATGTCGCTGCGGGAACCGCCCTCCATCAGCTCCTGCATGCGCATCTGAATCGGTTGCGAAAAGCTATAAACCGCCCCAGGTGCTTCTTCCTGCAAGCGCTTTTGCATTGCATCGATTAGCTCATCTTTACTGCGTTTCCTTGGCCATTGATCGATTGGCTTCAACGTCACGTACACATCACTTTGATCGATGGCCATCGGATCGGTTGCAACTTCGGGGCTGCCAGTCCTACTGAAGACCGTCGCCACCTCTGGGAACTCACGCAGCACAGTCTCAATAATCTGATTGCCGTGCAGGGATTCGGAGATGGAGATTCCAGGCACTCGGTACATCATCACCAGGATTGACCCTTCATCGAGCGACGGAATGAACACCGCGCCAAGAAACGGAATGGCGATCAGGGATGACGCAAAGATGACTACGGCAATTCCTGAAGTCCAGATTGGATAGCGCACCGCCCGCTGTAAAAGCGGACGATACCACTGATCCATCTTCCGCATGAGCCAGGTGGGCTTCTCCGCGACCCTGTGGCGCAGCACGTACCAGCTCAACACCGGCATCAAAGTCAGCGCGATTACGAGCGAAGCAAGTAGGGCGAACAGAACCGTTGCCGCCATTGGCTTAAACATCTTGCCCTCTACACCTCCCAGCGTCAGGATTGGGATGTAGACAAGAACGATAATCAGCACTCCAAAGAAGATCGGCTTTGCGACCTCACGAGCGGCTGACAGAATCACATCGCCGGCTTGCTCATCTGGCCCTTTCTGATGCAGGCGGCGAAGGATGTTCTCGACGATGACGACCGAACCATCGACAATCAGGCCGAAGTCGATTGCGCCAAGACTCATCAAATTCCCGGAGACCTTTGCCTGCACCATTCCGATGAAGGCAACCAGCATGGAAAGAGGGATAGCCAGGGACACGACAACGCCCGCCCTGAAGCTGCCCAAGAGGAGAAGCAGGACCGCGATCACCAGTATGCCGCCTTCGATCAGGTTGCGTGTCACCGTATGAATTGTCCGGTTCACCAGATCGGTGCGGTCGTAGAGCTGTTCAATGCGCACGCCTTCGGGGAGAGTCTTCTGAATGTTGGCCAGGCTGTCCTTGACGCGAATGGCGACGGCACGGGAGTTTTCACCGATAAGCATCATGGCAACGCCGATGACGATTTCTCCCTTGCCATCCTGCGTAGCGAATCCCCGTCTCACCATAGGCGCAAAGCGCACATTGGCGATGTTGCGTACAAGAATCGGCGTGCCGGTGGATGAGTTGCCGACGACGATGTTTTCGATATCGGAGAGACTGCCGATCAGCCCTTCTCCTCGGATGAGAGATTGTTGTTCGGAGCGCTCCAAGTAAGCGCCTCCGGCATTCGCGTTGTTCTTCGACAGCGCTTCGATCACGCGCCGAAGGGGAATGTGGTAGCCAGTCAGCTTGTCGCTGTCGACTTCCACCTCATAGGTCTTGAGATCGCCTCCCTGGGTATTCACTTCAACAACGCCTGGCACGCCGCGTAGCTTCGGAGCAACGTCCCAATCAAGGATGCTGCGCAGTTCCATCGGGCTACGTTGTGAACCGGTTACCTTGAACTGATAGATTTCTCCCAAACCAGTCGAGATAGGTCCCATTTCTGGCACTCCCACCTCTGGCGGAATTGACTCTTTCGCTTGCGGTAGGCGCTCATTTACCAGCGTCCTGCAGAAGTAAGGGTCCATTCCATCTTTGAAATAGATGGCGACGTAGGAGAGCCCGTATTTGGAGGTGGACTGGATGCGTGTGATTCCCGGCAAGCCCCGCATGGCTGTTTCAACCGGGAAGGAGATGAGCTGCTCAACCTCCAATGGAGACAGACTTGGAGCCCGCGTCAGCACCAGCACTTGATTCGGAGTGATGTCCGGCTCCGCGTCGATGGGCAGGTTGCGAAGAGAGATGAATCCGATGGCTGCGACAAACACAGTCGCCAGCAGAACCAGAATGCGGTAGCGAAGGGCGAGTTCGACGAGACGTTGCATCGTTAGTCCTCCCCCAGTTCGCCACCGGCGAGGATCGACTTCAGATGAAAAGCTCCCTGCGTCACAACCGGTTCTCCCGACTTCAACCCACTGACGATCTCCGTCTGGTTGTTGACTGTGACGCCTTTCTCCACCTGCCGCTTTTCAAATTGCGTTTGGGACTGACGAATGAAAACGACGTTCTTGCCTTCCACCTCCTGAAGCGCACTCGCGGGAACCGCGAGTGCTTGTTTGCTGAACTTGGTGGGAAGTTCGATATTGGCAAACATATCTGTCTTGAGGCGAAGATCATGGTTAGGCACTTCACAGCGAACGCGAGCCGTTCGTGTCTGCGGATCGAGTACGTCGCTGATGTAAGCCACTTTGCCTTCAAAGGATTCATTGGGATAGGTGTCCACCGTGATGAAAGCGCTCTGTCCAATGCGGATACGTCCCAGGTCTTTCTCATAAACTTCCGCCTGAACCCAGACCCGCGAGAGGTCCGCAACGGTGAAGATGTCTCGGCCTGCATCGACTACATCGCCAGGAGATACCTGCGCTTTCGTCAACACTCCAGCGAAGGGCGCTTTCAATGGAGTCAGAAACGCCCCGTGAGGACTGTCCTCGGAGATTCCAAAACGGCGAAGCCGTTGACGTATGCCGTCAATCATGGCTTGCTGCGAACGAACGTTCGCTTCGATCCCTTCCTTTTCCGCTTTGCTGGATTCAGAGTCTTTTTCCGCCCCAGCGCCGATATCTGCGAGATGGCGGCTGCGTTCCGCCTGTCGGGTCGCGGGAATCAATTGTGCGTTGAGACGTTCGAGATCCGCGCGCGCTGACTGTTCTTGCGAGAGAAGTTCTCCGGCCTCGATGTTGTCGAGGATAGCAAGTGTCTGTCCGGCTTCTACCCGGTCTCCAACCTTGGTCCGGACTTCTACGATACGGCCTCGCGCCAGAGGACCTACAACTCCCACTCGGCTATCAATTGGTTGAACAGTTCCCGTAGCGCGGAGGTATTCATTCAATTGTGTGACGGCGGCAGGCGCAACGACCATACCGATATGCTGTTGCGCCGATACGCTCATTTCGACGAGATTGCCTTTGCTGGCAGGCCCCGTCTTTGACTCGCCTTCTTCTTTCTGAGCGTTCTTCCGATTGCAGCCAGCGAACAACAACGCACTGCAGAGAGACAAAACAATAAAGCGTTTCATGGATGGATTCCTCCTGCAGCTCGTTCCACTTCGGCCCATGTGCGGGCAGCATCTGCCTGCGCGTCGATATATGCCAACTGGGTGTCCACCAGACGGCGTTGCTCGTTGAGCACGTCAAGAAGACGCAATTGCCCTAGCTTGTAAGCCTCCCGGATCACAGAGAGGTTGCTTGTCGAAGGATCGAGCACGCCGCTCTGGAGCAGTTGCACGGAATCCGATGCCGTGCGCCAGCGCTGGTAGGCCGCTTCCACTTCGAGCGGGATGTTTCTCTCTAGGACCTCGCGCCGCAGTCGTGCACCGGACGTTCGAGCCGTCGCAGCCTGCACATCGCCGGCTCCGCTTCGACTGGTACGCAGTGGTATGGAGACGCGGAATTGGAGAATGTCGTCCCGGTCGCGGAGCGGGCTAAGAACGCCGCTGTTATTGAAGCCGAACAATCCATCAAATTGGTTATCCTGCCGGGCGTAGCCCGCGGAGAGAGTTACATCTGGCTTGGCTTCTGCTTTGGCAAGGTCGACTCCCGCCGCTTCCTGCTCTTCCTCAAGTCGCACCGTCTTCAAATCCGCGCGGTTCTCCAGAGCTTGCCGCTTCAGAGTGCTAAGGTCGGATGGGGGTGGAGCGGGGATATCGGAATCAGGAATCCGTACCCCTGAGTCAAGTCCGGCCAGCCGACGCAATTCAAGTTCCGCCGAGGTGAGACGGCCTTGCGCGCTTCTGCGAGAGACCTCCGCCCGACTGATCTCAACCCTAAGCAGGCTGGCTTCGAGTGGAGCGACATCGCCTTCCTTCACGCGAGCTTCGGTGAGCAGAAGCGTCTGTTGATTCAGGCTAATCAGATCGCTCAGCAATTTCAGCTTATGCCGCTCGGCGGATACTTCGCCGTAGGCAGCCGTAATCTCAAACGCGAGTTGCGTGGAGCGCTGCTGGAGGTCAGCCTCCGCGATACCGATCGAAAACTCAGCCACACGGATACGCTTTCCACGTTTACCGAAGGTCTCGATGGACTGGGAGTATTCGGCCCCGTATTGCTCTTCGCCGATCGTGCCTAACGGTTTTCCCGTAGCTCCGTTCAGCCCCAGAGTCGGAGCTGGCCGCACGCCCGCCTGTTTCGTGAGACCCCTCGCTTCTGCAATTCGCTCTCGGACAGCAGCTAGGTCTTTATTGTTCGCAATTCCTGCTCGCACCAGGTCGTCCACTGTAGACAAAGTGGGCGGCGTCTGCTGTTCTCCCAGCAACAATCCTGGGAACAGCAATGCGAACAGGAAGAAGACACTTCTTCCTCGCATATACATCTCCTGAATTTGTTCTTAGGACCGACTGAACTATAGGTCTAGGAGAGTCGCGGAGGGTGATCGATATGGGAGGGAATAAAGAGCGGCTGTTGGACGGTTTCTTCCTGAGGAGCCGGAACGACAGTTTCTTGAGGCTCGAAGACGAGAGGCTTCACAACGACTATGTGCGCGCAGCAGCATAGGCAATTGTCGCCTGAGTCCTGCGGCTGACCTTTGTCCTGAGGATGTGAGATAGAGCAGTCAGAGTTTGGCAAAAGATCGCAGGCAATGATCTCGACGGCGGCGAATAGCACGATAAACATCGCCGTACAGCGAAACGCCTTGGACCAAAAGCTCATCTTCCTCTATCTTGCCATAGTCGATGAAGCAATGATTTTTACTATCACGGAAGAGGTCTACAGGGCAGAGGTCGCGGGTTTGATATGGGTTCGATAACGGTTCCCGATCGTGCCTTACAGCGCCATAAGAAGCCATCCGTGACGCTTGTTTTCTGTAAGTTACGACCTTCCTTTTCGCTGTCACGGCAGAGGTCGCGGGTTCGAGCCCCGTCGTCCCCGCCATAAACCAAAAGAGACAAGCGGTTTATGGCAAATGGCAAAATCAAAACGCACCTCCGAGAGTGCCGGAGAAGGTGCTAAGGGTCTTGGCGCCCCTCCATCAATATCACGCCAGGTCAGCGCAACCAGTTCCTAACTCCATAGGCCATACTTTTCGCTAGCCATGGTGCCGAAGACCTAGCCAGGCCGCAAAGAGATGCAAATTCGGCTGATTAGAGCACGTCGGGTTCTCGCAATCGCTTCGCCGAAGCCTTGATCTTCGCGATACGGGTGCGGTTCTCGAGTGAAAATGGTTCAAGTCGATGACGCATAGAATTCGATTCGATGTGTTAGTTCATCGACGTATCACTACCTCGCTTCCTTTGCTGATAGGCAGCAACTTTGAGCTTGTTGCCACAGATGCTCATACTGCACCACCGCCGTGAGCCTCTTTTGCTCGTGTCAAAGAAATGAACGACACAAGATTCGCACTTGCGAATACGTGCAGATTGCGTTTCCGCGAGAATATCTGCCGTGGCATCGATGATCGGCACCCAGAAGTCGGTGGGCTTACGAAGTTCGAAATGCGTCTTCTTGATGAACCTTCCATTACTCTTGTGAACTGAAGAATGAAGGGGATATTGAAGCAACATAGAATTCACTTCGGCGAGGAATGCATCACTCGGTGATGATCCGCTCTCTATCCGCACAACGGCCTCCCTCAATCTTTCTCTAAATGCAATTAGTTGCTTTAGGAAGGCTGCCGCTTCGGTCGAATGGCGCCAGCTTCGTACAACACTCTTGGACTTCGGCGAGGACAGCATGCCCGAAGCGATCAACCATCTTTCAAGCGCGCGAACATCCGGAAGGAGCTCCGTGGGGCCGTCTGCAAGGACAGGCTTTGTATTCAAAAAATCCAGGATTGGCCTGTTCGCAACGAACAGGAACCCATCGATCCATTCGTCCACCGTTTGAGAAGCAGCGCGCACAAACCCTCTCTAAAAACATCTTCAAAATAATTATAACACCGTTAATGCATCTTTTAACGGTGTTGTGTAATCTCACTCATGTAAGCGGGACCTTGCGTTTCCGGGAGAGGAAATCATCATGACAACGTTTCATCACGCGACTGTTCACGGCCTCAAGATCTTCTATCGCGAGGCAGGCTCAAAGGCTTCTCCAACCATCGTGCTGCTGCACGGTTTTCCAAGTTCCTCGCATATGTTCCGCGACCTCATTCCGCAGCTTGCGGGCAAATTTCACGTGATTGCGCCTGATTATGTTGGTTTCGGCTACAGCGATGCACCGGATGCGGACAAATTCGAGTACACCTTCGACAATCTCGCCGCCCATATAGAAGAACTGCTCTTCGGTGTGCTCGGCCTGAAGAAGTTCAGCATCTACGTGCAGGACTATGGCGCACCAGTGGGCTATCGCATAGCCTCCAGGCACCCGGACGCAATCGAAGGGATCGTGGTGCAGAACGGGAACGCCTATGCCGAGGGCATCGGAGCAGCCTTCGATCCTATGAAACCGTTCTGGGTGAATCGCAATCCAGAGACGGAGAAGCCTGTGCGAGACCTGCTCAAGAAAGAAACCACCATCTTCCAGTACACGCACGGAACGAATGATGTTTCCCAGATCAATCCGGACTCGTATACCGTGGATCAACTCTTCCTCGACCGGCCCGGCAATGACGCCATCCAACTTAACCTGCTTCACAACTACCAATCGAATCTCGCACTCTACAACGGCTGGCATGAATTCTTTCGGAGCAGGCAGCCGAAGACGCTGATTGTGTGGGGAAAGAACGATCCCTTCTTCACTGTGGAGGGTGCGAAAGCCTACTTGCGAGATATTCCCAAGGCGGAGCTTCACCTGCTCGATACCGGCCACTTTGCGCTTGAGGATTCGTGCGACTTCATTGCGCAGCAAATCGTCAAGTTCTTTGCCTGACGGGAGCCGCAGTCTCTTCCTATCGCCCACTTGGAATTGACAGAAAGGATTGACACCATGCGTTTTTCGGAAAACGCTACAGTTGTAGTGGTCCACGGAGCGTGGGCTGATGGTTCGAGCTGGCAGGCAGTCATTCGCCCGCTCCAAAAACGCGGCTTGAGGGTTATCGCTGCGCCGATTCCCCTCACATCTTTGAGCGACGATGCGGCAGCCTTGAAACGAACGATTGCGAGAACTCAAGGGCCGCTGATCGTCGCAGGGCATGCGTACGCTGGTGCGGTCATTGCCACGGCTAATGATGAGCGCGTGAAGGGTTTAGTTTATGTTGCAGCTTTGGCTCCGGACGAAGGAGAGACTGTCGCTCAGGTCTTTTACAAAGACGAGAGTCATCCGAAGGCGCCGCAGCTTGCCCCCGATGCAGACGGCTTTATCTGGATGCCGAACGAAGGGTTCGCGAACGCCTTTGCTCAAAACGCCACGGATGAGCAGATTGCGTTGTCCAAAGCCGTGCAAAGACCGATTGCTCTCAAGAGTATTCAGGAACCGGCCCCTCCACCGGCCTGGAAGGCAAAACCGACGTGGTACCTGCTTGCGGAAGAGGACCGGATGATCAATCCCAAAACGCAGCACTTCATGGCAGAACGCATGAAGGCAACGGTCAGATCTTTCGCAGTTGATCACACTCCATTGCTCACCGCGCCAGACAAGGTGGTGGACATCATCCTTGAAGCGGCAGAAGCGACGCTTTCTTAAACGGGATACGGATTTGAAAGGATAAATTTATGCGCGCCATCGTGCTCGATCACTTCGGCGGCTTGGATAGCCTGGTGATCAGGGAAATTCCTGAACCTGAGCCGGAACCAGGCAAAGTTGTTATTCAGATCAAGGCATTTGGAATCAATCACGCCGAAATGCACATGCGCCGCGGAGAATGGGCCGAAGCGGCACCGGTCAGTGGCATTGAATGTGTCGGCATCGTGAAGTCGTGCCCCAACGGTGAGTTTGCGGTCGGCAGCAAGGTCGCCGCTTTGATGGGCGGTCTGGGAAGAACCATCAATGGCAGCTACGCTGAATACACGCGTGCCGACGTTAGCGGCGTGGTACAGATCGAGTCCAACTTGCCCTGGGAACAACTTGGAGCTCTTCCCGAGTCTTACGCGACAGCATGGACATGCCTCTTCCGCAATCTGGAGCTCGCGAAAGGCCAGACATTGCTGATTCGCGGTGCCACATCGTCATTTGGTCTCGCGGCTCTCAACCTGGCGGTGGAAGCAGGGGCAAAGGTGATCGCCACGACTCGGAATCGAGATCGCTTCAAGAAGCTGGAGGATCTTGGCGCATACCGGGCAGAGTTGGAAGAACCGGAACTCTCGGGTCGGATCGCTGAAGCCAAGCAGATTGATGCAGTTCTCGACCTGGTTGGCAACACCACAATTCTCGATTCGCTTCGCATACTGCGTCGGGGCGGACGAGCCTGCCTTGCCGGATGGCTGGGAGGACTAGCGCCCATCAGGGATTTCAACCCGTTATTGCAGATGGCCAGCGGCGTCTATCTCACCTTCTTTGGCTCCTTCGTGTTTGGAACACCCGGCTTTCCTCTTTCCGATGTCCCACTTCAGGAGATTGCGAAGAAGATAGAGCAAGGCAAGTTTCAGGCAAAGCCGTCACGAGTATTTCGCTTCGAAGACATTCGGGAGGCGCATCGCGTGATGGAAGCCAACGAGGCGAATGGAAAAATGGTTGTGAAACTTTGAAGACGATCACACGCGTTTGAGGGAGGAGCCATGTCGAACAAGAAGACCACACCGGAACGTCTTGCAACATTCTCCGATGGGGTGTTTGCCGTCATCATCACGATTATGGTGCTGGACCTCAAGCCGCCAGCCGAGGCAACGCTGAAGGCACTCCTCCCCCTGTGGCCCACTGCCCTGAGCTACGCCGTTAGCTACCTATTCATCGCGATTATTTGGGTGAACCATCATCACCTTTTGAGATTCGCACACACCGCGACACCTCAACTCATCTGGTGGAACTTCGCCCATCTTTTTATGATTTCGCTTGTGCCGGCGACAACGGTCTGGATGGCGGCAACGAAATTGGCTGCGGCACCCGTCTTTGTGTATGCGTTGGTTTTTGTCCTGATAGAGACGGCCTACATCGCATTCGAGCGAACAGCGCTTTCACAGGCGAGCGACAGCGATATCACTCCTCGGCTGCGGCGAATCACGAAGATTCGATCCTATCTCGCACTCGGTATGTTCAGTGCTGCAACCGCCGTCTCCTTTTGGTCGCCTCTGAGCGGGCTTGGTCTGGTCTGTTGCGTTCTGCTCATTTACCTAAGCCCGCGGTTACCTGATTTGCTCCACCGATCGGTCCGACATTCACGACTCAGCAGTCAAGGGAGAACTTCATGAAGAATTTAGTAGGAATTGTGACTGGAGCCAGCCAAGGCATCGGACGTTCCACCGCTATCCGGTTGGCTCGCGACTTCTCGGCCGTTGTACTGGCTGCACGAAATGCGAAGGCTCTGGAGGAGGTCGCCGCTGCGGTCCAACAAGCAGGGGCCGAACCGCTTCCTCTTGCAATCGACTTGAGTCAGGTTGAAGAATCCAAAATTATCGTGGACACCACACTTGAGCGTTTCGGGCGAATCGATGCACTACTGAACATCGCGGGTGCGGTGCCTCAGATCGATCTTTTCGAGATGACGGATGAAGCGTGGAAAGCAGGTATGGAACTGAAGCTGCACGGTGCTCGTCGTTTAACGATTCGAGCATGGGATGCCCTGAAACAAACCAAAGGTTCCGTGGTTTTTATGTCCGGAAGCGCCGCGCTGGATCCTAAGCCTGCGTTCGCTGCTGTTGCTGCGACGAATGCTGCGATTACAGCGCTTGCGAAAGCTTTCGCAGAGCAAGGCATTAAAGATGGCATTCAGGTGAACAGCATTGTGCCCGGCGCGGTCATGACTGGTCGCCGCCGCTCCTTTCTTGAGAAATGGGCGCCAGCGCACAATATGAGTGTTGAGGATGCGACGAAGAAGTTTCCGGAGGAGGCTGGGATCAGCCGCTACGGCCAACCAGAGGAGATCGCTGAACTTCTCGGATTCATGGTCTCTCCGGCTGCCAAGTGGATGACAGGAACATCAGTTCGTATGGATGGCGGGGAGATCAAAGGAATTTAGCAGTAAACTTTTAGTCGAGTAAGGCTCGTCTACCATGACCGTCCAGTTGTGCCGTGTGATCACGCTGGAGACTGGTCAGTTCTACAAAAGGAGGGGAGAGTAGTGGGACTATCCTGGCAACAAGGTCCGCTTTCACCGGGAGCAATCGGCCGGTTCCTCGTACCCGAACCGCTGCCCAAGAGACTGTTATACGCCGAGCCGTTGCGCCGGCGCATGCGCGTACGCTTCGGCGGAACCTGGATTGCCGATAGCGAAGATGTCCTCCTGCTCTTCGAACCGGGGCACTATCCGATGGCCTATTTTCCCGAGGCCGATGTCTCTCCAGACACCCTACAACGCAGCGAGCATACCACCCGGCACCCTGACCTCGGGCTCACATCCTGGCACACCGTGCGGACAGGCGAGAAGAGTGCTACGCGAGGGGCGTGGCAACACGTCGACCTGCCCGTCTACGCGAAGGAACTGCAGGGACGCGTAGCGTTCGCTTGGCCGGCCATGGATGCCTTTTACGAGGAAGATGAACGGATCGTGGGCCATGCCGCTGACAGCTACCACCGCATCGACATCCGGCAGGCCTCCCGTAGACTGGTGGTCCGCCATCAGGACCGCATCGTCGCCGATACCAAGCGACCGTTAGCCCTCTTCGAGTCCGGCTTCGCGCCCCGCTGGTACGTTCCACGCGCTGACGTCGATGAGTCTGCGCTGACCCCCGTGGAACACCAGACCTTCTGTCCGTACAAAGGGCTGTGCAGTTATTACGACATCGGTGGCGCACATCTGGCGGCATGGTCGTATCCTGACGCGTATTCTCAGGTCGGCCGTATCTCCGGTCTGGTATCGTTTGAGCCTGGCATCCTCTCGGTACAGCTCGATGGAACTCAGCTTCGTCTTGAGCCGGGGCAGACCGTGATTTCTCACGGTCCAGATCGCGACCTCACCGTCGCCGAGGCGCTCCCGCCTGCCAACGGCTAGGGAGGTTCCAACCAAAAGGGGCGACATGGCTCGACTGCTATCGGTGAATGTCGGACTTCCGCGCGACATCGAGTGGAAGGGCCGCACTGTGCACACCGCGATCTGGAAGGATCCAGTGCCGTGGCCGCTGTCGAGTCGGCCGATTGAATCTGGACGGAGACGGTCAAGGCGACCTGGCCGGGCACGGGGGTGAGCAGCGCGCCGTCTTCGTCTACCAGATCGAATCGTATCGTCACTGGCAGGAGCAACTGAGGCGGTCCGACTTCGTCCACGGACAATTCGGCGAGAACTTCACCGTCGAAGGATTGCCCGACGATGGAGTGTGCATCGGCGACCGTTATCAGATCGGCAGCGCGCTGTTCGAGGTCACCCAACCTCGCGTTACCTGCTATCGCGTCGGCATTCGAATGAACGAGCCCCGGATGCCGGCATTGCTGACATCGAGCGGACGACCGGGGTTCTACTTGCGCGTACTGCAGGAAGGCGAGGTCAGCTCCGGCGACGAAATCGTGAAGGTGGGAGAGGGGAAGGAGCGAATGACCATCTCAGAGATCAACGCGCTCCTCTATTCGCCCGATCATCCGCGCGATCGACTGGAGCGCGCCTTGCGGATCGAGGCGCTTTCGCCCGGATGGCGCTCGTCGTTTGAAGCATTACTGCAGAGCCAAAGGAACGGGAATGCGGGGCTCGTGCCGGAAGCGGCTGCGCACCCGGCTGCACCAGGATTTCGGTCGCTTCGAGTGACGGCGATCGATCAGGAGTCCGCGGACGTCCTCTCGCTGACGATGCAAAGCCCTGATCGTCAGCCGCTGCCAACGGCAATGCCCGGCCAGTACGTGGTCGTGCGTCTTCAACCAGCCGCAGGCGGCCCGCCGCTCTTTCGCAGCTACTCGCTTTCCGGTCCCCTCTCGACCGAGCGCTATCGCATCAGCGTGAAGATCGAACCGAATGGGGTAGCCGGAACTTATCTGCGGGAGCATTTGCGGGTGGGCGATGCTCTCGACGCCAGTTCGCCGCGTGGAAGCTTTATTCTGCAGGCGGTAGAGCGGCCGGTGGTGTTGCTCAGCGCGGGAATCGGGGCGACGCCGGTTCTGGCGATGCTCTACGCGCTGTCTGCGACCCATTCGACACGGCAGGTCTTGTGGCTGTATGCAGCCCGAGATCGAGAGCATCATCCCTTCGCCGCCGAAGTTCGCCGCCTCATGCCTCCGCTCACGCACGGCCGCAGCTACGTTTGTTACAGCAGGCCCGGCTCGGGCGACAAGATGGGCAAGGATTTTGACGCGACCGGTCACCTGTCGCGATCGGTCTTCGACGAGGCCGGCGTTCCACGAGACGCGGAGGTGTACATGTGCGGGCCGAATCGCTTCATGGCCGACATGAAAGAGGAGCTCGCAGCGCTGGGCGTTGCTCCGGAGCGGATTCACGCCGAAATCTTCAACGGCAGCGAGTCGATGACCCCTGGTGTCGTCGGCGCACTGACGAGAGCTCCGCATCTGCCCAAGGTTGAGGCCAACACCGGTCCGCTGGTGTCCTTCGCGCGCAGTGGAATCACCGCACACTGGGACGCGTCGGGCTACCAGAGCATTCTGGAACTGGCCGAGGCGTGCGACGTCCCGGTTCGTTGGTCGTGCCGCACCGGTGTTTGTCACAACTGCGAGAGCGGCTTGGTTTCTGGGGCGGTCGCCTACGGACCGGAACCACTCGACAAACCTGCCGACGGCAACCTTCTCGTCTGCTGCTCACAACCGGTTCGCGACGTCGTCATCGATCTGTAAAGCCTGGCCGTGATTTGAATTGTTGGGTGTACTCGATGCTTCACTGTGGGCATATGTCTCTTATAGAAACGGAGGCGATGCCATGGGCCGGTTGAGGTAGTAGCTTTCTTGTATCGCTCCATGATGTAAATGGGAAATAGTCTCTCTTCGTCTTGCGCCGCTCCGGTAAACGTTATCTCTTTACTAAATTCCGAGTTTGAAAAAAAACCTTGACAGATTTCAATGGAGAGGTTTTGAATGATTGCCGATCTCGAGACAGTTCAAAGACAAACGCTTAACTTGACCGTTTGTCACGCGTACGTCCCGTGGCATGAAGTACCTTTCGGAGGCAGCATCCATGAAAGACAATCGGAGATGGTTGAAGGCAGCGCTCATAGCGGGTCTGTGGGTTGCGTTCACGGGAGCGGTATTCGCACAAAGTATGAATTCCGGCGATATACGAGGCATTGTGACGGATTCGACCGGGGCCGCAGTGCCTGGCGTGACCGTATCGGTTGTCAATAAAAACACCGGAGTAGCGAAGGAACTTATCACGAATCAGGATGGTTTGTACGATACGTCCTCGATTGTTGCGGGAAGCTACGAGGTCACATTCTCCAAAGCTGGATTCTCGAAACTTGTACGGTCTAACATCACAATCGATGTTGGAAACACAACGGTCAATGCGGAATTGAGCGTTGGTTCAGTGACCGAGCAGGTGGTAGTAAATACCGACATTCCTCTGCTCCAAACCGAGAATGGAGAGCAGAGCACCACACTGGGAGCCGCGACATTGCAACAGCTTCCGGAGGTAGGGCAGGATTGGCAGAACTTCACGATCCTGCTGCCTGGCTCGACCGGCGCGCCTGGCGCTTCGCAGGGCTCACAAAATCCTCAACAAGTTGCCTCAATTAATGGAAACCTGCCGTTCAGCACAATTCTTGCGGACGGCGCTTCTGTGACGCTGCCATCCAGCGCAAACGCCGATGTGATGGTGCTGGAGACAATTCAGGAAGTTAAGATCGGTACATCCGCCTTCTCGGCTCAATACGGCGTTGGCGGCCTCATGTTCAATCAGATCAGCAAGGGCGGCACCAACTCCTTCCACGGCGCAGTCTACGAGTACGCTCAGAATAATGCCCTGAACGCCGCATCCTATAGCTTCGGGACGGGAACGGTACCTGTTCTTCATTACAACAATTTTGGCGGCTCCATTGGCGGTCCGATCCTGAAGAAGAAGATGTTTTTCTATTTCAACTACGACAAGATTAATCAGAAGAGTGGGGGGTCCCCCTCATTTCAGACCATGCCCTCAGCGGCGTTTCTGAATGGCGATTTCACGGCGCCGGGAGTTCCCACAATTTACGATCCGGCAACGACAACGTTGACGCAGGCGACCGGTTCGCGCACGCTTTCGAATGGAACTACACAGACCTGCCCTTGCTACGACCGTACTTCCTTCGCGGCTGAATACGGAAACGGCAATAGAATTCCGGCAAGCCGGATCGATGCAGTGGCCAAAAACATCAAGGCGTATTATCCCGCTCCAAATGTGAATTCCACCACATTCAACAATGGCTATCAGACCAATAACTTTGTTTCTGCCATCCCTAACAATCAGCCCTTTACCAAATACTTCGGTCGTCTGGATTGGGACATCAGGTCCAACAACAGGCTGACGATCTCGGAAATTGAGAGCGATAACCCGGCCTACTCCAATGGGCAGGGCTTTTGCCCCATCAATTGCCAGTCGCAGGACGTCAGCCGGCATAATGCACAGATCACGGATGTGTGGACCATCAGCCCAAACGTGATTAACGAACTCAGAATGGGATACACGAACCAGATGAATTTCTTCGTTCCGGCATCCCTCAATCAGGGCTTTCCGGCCAAACTGGGATGGCAGTTTGCCAAAGCCGATATATTCCCAATCGTCAACGTCACGGGATTTTACGGCCTTACCTCAAACATCAACGCAGTCTATAAAGAGCATGTCTACGATCCATCGGACGTTGTGACGCTGATCCGCGGCAAGCACATTCTCCACTTCGGCGGAGAGTACCTGTTCTTCCGGGATAACTCCACCGCATGGGGCAACACGAACGGTGGCACCATGGGCTATACGGGTGCCTACACGCAAGCGACCCAGGGTTTGAGCTCTACGGGCCTTTCTTTCGCTGACTTTCTGCTGGGGCAGACCCAAAACTGGAACGCGAACGTTACACCGGAGTTTGGTGGTCGCATCCAGCTTCCGCAATTGTTTGTTCAGGATGACTTCAAGGTCACCCCGAATTTGACCTTGAATCTTGGCCTGCGCTACCAGATCCAGTCCGGTTGGGGCGAGGTCAAGGGCAATATGCGGACGTTTGATCCCACAGTTCCGAACCCGGCAGCCGGTACGCTGGGCGCCATGTGGTACGGCTCCACGCATGCAAACGGCCGTACGACTCTTCAGGCCCCTGTGTACAACACATTCCTGCCCAGGGTGGGGTTCTCCTGGTCGCCGATGCCGAATACCGTCCTGCGTGGCGGATTCGGACTCTACGCCTACAACTGGAGCCTGGATACGTTTGGCAGCGGAATGGGAGCGGCGTTTGGTGCACAGGGAAGTTCAACTGACCAAACAAACGGCGTTACCCCGATTGTCCTTCTCTCGTCCTCCGGATCGAGCCTTCCCTACATTACAGCTACGACTGACCCGAGCAGGTTCAACGGCGCAAGCTCAAATGTCAGCGGTAACATGTACCACACTCCGGTCGCAGGGTCGTATCAGTGGAACCTTGAAGCGGAGCGCCAGATTGGCAATAACCTGGTTTTTGACCTGGCGTACGTAGCCAGCCATGGCCATGACCTGCCCTTCCCAGTAGACATCAACCAGATTCCGGAGAATAGGCTCGGCCCGAATGATGTGGCTCTGGGTTTCCGTCCCTACAAGCAGTATGGGGCCATCACTGAAAACACGAACAATGCAATCTCCAACTACAACTCGTTGCAGGCCGTTGTTACGAAGCGTATGTCAAATGGCTTGGACTTCAACTTCAACTACACCTGGTCGCACTTCCTGGACAATATGGATTCGTCTGGCTGGGGAAGCCGAGCCGGTGTGCAGGCGTTCCAGAATTCGTATAATCCGGGCGCCAACTACTCCAACTCAAACTTCGACGTGCGGAACGCCTTCAAGGGAAGTGCAGTTTACCAGTTGCCTTTCGGCAAGGGGAAGATGTTCCTGAACAATAATTGGCTGCTCGATGAGATTGTCGGCGGGTGGCAAGCTACGGGTACGATCGTTTTGCTAGGCGGCCAGCCGTTTACTGTAACGATGAAGACAAACAACTCGTATGCGCAAGCTGGGAGCTGGTACCCCAATCTGATTGGGAATCCGAAGCTTGCAAACCGGGGACCCTACCACGGGACGAATCAGTGGTTCAATGAAGCTGCTTTTGCCCAGCCTGCCAATGGAACTTTCGGCACCTTCAGGCGAAACACTCTGTATGGGCCTGGGCTGGAGCGGGTCAACTTCTCCCTCGGCAAGACGTTTGCGATCCACGAAAGCATCGGACTGCAGATCCGAGCCGATGCGAACAACCTGTTCAACCATCCGAGCTTCGGGCTGCCAGGGCCGGGGACGCCGCTGCAGCTCAGTGTATGCTCGGACACGACCAGTGCGGGTTGCGTCGGCTCTGCCGTCGGTGCGGTTGCCACCGGCACTTCAACCATTCGTACGACCACAGTTGGCGGCCGTACGATGCAACTCGGCGCACGACTCACCTTCTGATACTCTCGGGGAGTGGATGACGGTTCGTTGCCGCCATCCACTCCCCGAGTTTTTTAACTCGCATTTCTTTTGGTCTATCGCGGTTCCAATGTACCCAGTTTCTCGTCGCGCGGCTGCCGAAATTATCCTTGCGCTGCTTATCGCGGTTCGGATAAGCGCCCTTGCCCAGGAGGCCATCTCTCCGCAGGAACACGCGCGGCGCGCAAATGAATTCCTGAAGGCCAATCAGCCGGCAAAGGCTATCCCGGAATTTGCGGCCATAGTGGCGGCGCAGCCCGACAATCTGGACGCGCAAGCGAATCTCGGTGTCCTGCTTTACTTTCAGGCCCGCTATCCCGAAGCAAAAGATCATCTTCACAAGGCCATTCAGATTAATCCTGGCCTGCCCAAGATTCAGGCGTTGCTTGGATTGTGTGAGTACCAGCTCGGTCAGCTGGACGCCGCGCGTACGGACATGTCTGCGGCATTGGGCAACTTGTCCGAACCGAAATTCCGCAAAGAAGTGGGACTCAAGCTTGTCGAAGTCGAGACCACGCAGCAGGACCTGACGGCCGCGTCGGTGACGATCGCCAAGCTCCGAGAACAGGCACCGACCGACCCTGACATACTCTACGCCGCCTATCGTATTCATAGTGACCTTGCTGGCGAGGCGTTGTTGAGCCTGTCGCTCGCCGCACCGCAGTCGGCACGGATGCAACAAGCCATCGCCCACGAGCTCGAGCGTATTCGCGATCTGACTGGCGCGATTGCAGCTTTCCGCAAAGCGATTGCAATCGATCCAAATCTTCCGGGGATCCACTTTGAACTTGCCGAAGCACTGCATGGGTCAGCGAGCCAGACAGACCGTGCACAGGCCGAACATGAATACGGTATCGCACTCGAAAAGAATCCACGCGAGGTACAAGCCGCCGTTCGGCTAGCTGATCTGCAGGCAGATCGTGGAGATCTGAATGCCGCCGCCGGCCTCTATGAGCGTGCTCTCAATCAACAGCCGAACAATGCAGACGCAGCATTGGGATTGGCACGAGTTTACAGCCAGAAGAACGAGAACGATAAGGCCTTGCCGCTGTTACAACAAGTCCTGAAAGAAGATCCAACTAATGTGCTCGCACATTTTCGATTGAGCGCTCTCTATCGCAAGATGCATAAGCCAGATGACGCGAAGCGAGAGCTGGCGGAATATCAGAAGTACAAGGAGATCAAAGACGGGCTGCGGCAGGTATATAGCGCGATGCGCATCCAAGCGCCTCACAACGCGGCAGACGATGAGTCCCATGAAACAGAAGCTCCATCACCGAAGGTCCCTTAAGACACCGCTCGTCGTCATCGCGTTGATATTGACCTGTGCACGCATCGGAGATTCTCAACAGGTCAAAGACAAACCGTCTGTGGACTCGACGCCAAAGCTGCAAGACATCACGGCTTCGACGGGGATTCACTTCGAGCACCTTTCCAGCCCGGAACAGAAGTACATCGTTGAATCCATGAGCGGCGGTGTGGCGCTCTTTGACTACGACGGTGATGGTTGGCTAGATATTTACTTTACGAACGCCCCAAGCGTTGCAATGGTCCTCGCGGGGAAGAAGGCTAAGGGAGCGCTCTATCACAATAATCACGACGGAACTTTTACCGATGTTACGGACAAAGCCGGCGTCGGCAATCCGTGCTGGGCGATGGGAGCTGCGGTCGCGGACGTAACCAACGATGGACGGCCAGACCTTTTGGTCAGCTGTTTCGGAGGCGTGGTGCTGTACCACAACAACGGCGACGGCACCTTCACGGACGTTACCGCGAAGTCGGGCCTGTCAAAAGACTCTGGCTGGGCCACTGGTGTTGCGTTCGGAGACTATGACGGTGATGGTTTCCCCGATCTCTTCGTTCCCCACTATGTTGATCTCGATCTGAACGATCTACCGCTCTTTGGTTCGGCCAAAACCTGCGAATATCACGAAATCGCCGTGCAATGCGGTCCTCGCGGACTAAAAGGTTCGCCCGACTCGCTGTATCACAATAATGGTGACGGCACCTTCACCGAGGTCGCTGCACAAGCCGGAGTGGAGGACGGTAAGCACTATTTCGGTCTGGGATCTGTGTGGAGCGATTTCGACAACGACGGCAAGATCGACCTCTTTGTCGCCAATGATGGAGAGCCGAATTATCTGTATCGCAATGAGGGCGGCGGTCACTTCAAGGAGATCGGGGCCGACGCCGGCATAGCCTTTAGCGAGGATGGTATTGAGCAGGCCAACATGGGCCTTGCGGTTGGCGACTTCGAAAACAAGGGCCGCATGAGCATTGCCATCAGCCACTTCAGCGACGAATACATGGCGCTCTACAGAAACGATGGAGGCATGACCTTCACCGATGTCTCGCACTCCGCCGGTGTCGCCCATGCCACCGAACCCTACGTGGGGTGGGGTGATGCGTTTATCGATCTGAATAATTCGGGCTGGCTCGATCTTGTTCTCGTCAACGGTCACGTATACCCGCAGGTGGACAACGCTAAGCTTGGAATCCACTATCGCGAACCAAAGCTCGTCTTCCTTAATGCACACGATGGGACTTTTCGTGAGGCCACGGCGAAGGTCGGTGACACCCTGACTGTTCCGCAGGTTGGCCGGGGTCTGGCTGTAGGAGATTTGTTCAACCGTGGCGCACTCGACCTGGTGGTTGAAAACCTGACTGGTGGCCCACAAATATTGTCCGCAAAACCTGATTTGTCCCACCACTGGGTGAGTGTGGAGTTGGAAGGTGCGCCACGAAATCGGCTGGCGCTAAATGCGCGCGTGCGCGTCACTGCCAACGGTCAGACACAACTTGGCGAAGTAAGGTCGGGCGGGAGCTATCTGTCGCAGAATGATCTGCGGCTTCACTTCGGGCTAGGGAAAGCCAAGAGTATCGACACTCTCGAAGTTTCCTGGCCAGGAGGAGCGACCCAGACCTTTCACAATGTAGCCGGTGATCAATTCTACAAACTGAAGCAGGGCGGCGAACTGAGCCGTGTCACCTACACAGCCAAGAAGTAGGAGGGCCGCGTCTTCAGCATAAATTTAGGTCTCTTTACTTCGTGTCGCTCAGAGATGCCGCTGAATAAAATGACGTCCGGGCAAGAATGAAGAGTGTTCGGCGGTCCTTACCTCCGAATACGATGCTGATCGGTCTCTCCGGTACGTCGATCTCCCCCGCGAGTGTACCGTCCGGACGATAAACATAGATCTGTCCGGCCGCCAGATACACCTTACCGTCGGGGCCGACGGCAATACTCTCTCCTCCCTGATTTGCGAAGAGCCTCACATTTGTTAGTGAACCATCAGCGTTGACGTCAGCCACATATGTTCTTTTCTGGCGTTCATCGCTGACGTAGAACGGTCTGCCGGGCGTCGCTTTGCCGAGAGAGAAAGCACGAAGCACGTCCGCCATCTTGACACCGTAGTAGAGCGCGCCATCAACGAAGTCAGCACCTGCTGGAAGAAACGTGCTCCCATCCGGTGAGATATATTGCCACGGCTTTGCCCCGCCGATATTAGTATTCTGCTCGCTGTCGAAGCGCCAGTGATCGATCGCAAGTACGGGAGTTAGTCCGGGACGAGGACCGCTGGGCTGCGGCTTCAAGATCTCGATATGATCCGCCGGGTCATCGGGCTTCAAGCTGTATACGGTCCCGTTTCCTGCGTAAGAGACGACCATCAGATTATCGCTTCGATCAAAGAACAAGTTAGCGGGGTCGATCGGACTGTCGCGCACTACTTCTAAACGTCTTTCGATCGGAAGATAGCGGTAAATATTCTGTTTCACGGAATCGACAAAATAGACTCGCCCCTGCGAATCCACCGTCGCGCTTGATGGATTGAAGAACCCTCCTTCGAGGCGGCTCGCTGCGGGGTGATTTGGGTTCGCGACGATACCCGCCGCGTCATGTCCTGGGAGGTTCAAAGAAGCGATCTCAAGCTCACGGTTGATTACTCCGCTGGTGTCTCGGACCGATGAGTCGAATGCGACTTTACTGTCGCTATAGATGTGGAGATTGCGAAAGCGGATGTTATGTGAGTTTGTGACGTGGATGGCCTCAGGGAACGGAACAAAGCTGCTGACGACGCGATACGCATGCATCTCTGCGACAGTGACATTCTCCGAGTCCTCGATGGAGAGCGGGAGACACTCTGGGCCTTCGCCACGTTCTTCTTCCGTTTGTAACGACACAATCTCCCAATTGGCGACGCGCTTCAGCTTTACCTCGTTGCGAACATGGTGCTCACTGGAGAGCTCGTAGACGTGACCCTCAGTCTTGGTATCGGAGATGTAAAGACCGGCCTGTGAGAACGTAACCGGCGTCCAAATGTCGGCAAATGTTCCTCCTCCACCGTTGAGCACCCATAGGCTTGGATACTGCGCGTCCCAGCGATAGAGCGGGTTTGGATCACCACTGTGCGTGTTGTTGTACGGATTCATGCGCGTACCGTCAGGATTGTTGGTCCCATGGCCGCCGAGGAAACGAACGTCGTCCATCAGAGAATCCTTACCCGCCATCCACATTGCAGCGACGGCCCTGTTGTTTATGCCGCCGGCGAACAGTCCGATTCCGGTCACGATTGTCGATCCATTTGGTGGTGCCAGTAACATTGCCTTTGGCGCGCCGACACCATTAAAACCGGAGGAATTATCCGCAAGATCAAGTTGCGTCGTACTTGGGTGCAGCCCGATGAGCACAGTGTCCGCCCGAAGTCGCAGTGTATCGGTCAAGAGGTACCGGCCGCTTGGCAGGTAGACGATGCGCTGGGTGTCCACTGCATGTTGCAGGGCTGCGGTATCGTCTGTAGTGCCATCGCCTTTCGCCCCAAGTTCCAAGGCGTTGGCCCAACCCGTTTGTGAGGGTAAAGCGTGAATCGCGGGTGGACCGGCTTGGGGATCACCGGCGAGCGGTTCAGTGTTGATGCGCGTTTCGATCGAGCCTTTGGCCTTTGGAGAATCAAAGATGAGGCCGTGTGTGAAAGTGGAAACGCGATAGAGCGGCCCTTTGCCTGAGAACGTCTTGCCGCTCTCGCGCAGCTGCGCGAACACATTCACCTTGTTGCACAGTGCTCCTTCCACGTTGATTTCCGTCAGCCTAGAAGTTTCACTGCTGATGATGATCGCTGCCCGCGAGATGTTCTCGAAGGTTGAGTTCTTGATCCACAGTTCTTCAATGTGCTTTGGTTCAATCTCAATTGCGATTGGCACGTTCTTGAAGGTGTCGTTGACAAGCGCGAGCCCTGCCTCATGCTCCTCGATCGCTGCCTCCCGTTGGCCGTCGAAGGAAGAATCGAGCAACGTGAACTGCCATCCCGGCGAGGGCCGGCCGGTCATGATCCCGTACCGTCCACCGTAGAAATGGAGGTCTTCGCCTTCGTTTCCAATGTCGTGAAGGGCCGCCATGCCAGAACCGATACGGAAGTTCATGTGGGTCAAGAAGCAGTGTTGTGCAATATGAAAGCGAATGCCGACCGCTCCGGGATTACCTTCGCCTATCTCGAAGTCCACATTGCTCATCGCGGAATAAAACGTGCCCGGGTTGGCGTCGACGACTCCCGTCGCAGGAGGGACAGTTCCGGGAAACGCCACTGGAGGGGCATTCGCAGGCCTTTGCAGGCCTCCCCGCCGTTGCTCTCCAATTCTCCCACCGGCGAAGAGCACCATGTACGACGGTCCTGTCTGGTACCCCGGAGTGTCGTCGGCAAGGACGAACGAAGGGCGCTGCGTGCCGTAACCGATCAAACGCACACCCGGCCACACGTACAGCGTGTGTGTCAGACGATAGCGTCCCTCCGGAATGAAGACAATGCCCTGGCGCGTTGTGTCGGCAACAGTATCAATAGCTTTTTGCACGGCGGCCGTGTCGTCGGCGACGCCATCGCCCTTTGTGCCGAAACGATCATTCGAAAGATAGACGGCAGTCTTGTCCTCCAGGCGAACCGGATAGAACGACTGTGACTGTACGCAGGGGACGAAGACAGCGGCAGATAAGCCTATTACCAACAGTAAGCAAGAACGAAGCATTCATTCACTCCACTAACGATCTCATTGAGCACTCGTAGCCCAGTCCGTGTCAAGCGTTAATAACATGTCACCTTATCTAGACAAGCGATTGTCTACAAGCTCACTGTCCGCGGAGGTGGAACGGCGCGTCGTTGACAACGAAGGACCGAACAGGCAAAGAGCCTCTTTCCCCGACACAGCAATGCAAAGAGACACCTGTGGGGGCCGGTGAGTACGAGCCCCAGTAAAGGGGAAATACGATGAACTTTAACATTTGAACTCGATCGCGTCGCTGGTTTTTCCTCCACGATCAGCGAGAAGTTCTACAAAGAGCCTCGCTGAGATCTTGGACGAATGAGCCGTTCTCCTAGGGAATCCCGAGACAAACCTTTGTATTCCTTGTTAATATCAGCGCCAAGAGAACGTTTTCTCACAGAACAGGTGGCTGCGGGAATCGTCGGTCCGCCGACGAAAGAATCACCCAAAATCCACTATTAAGACGTAAGCTTCTCAGGAGCCGTGTTTGGTCGCGACGAGAACGTGGTCGTGCCTCAGGCAACACACTTTCAATTTTCTTCCGCGAAGGCAAGCAGGTCTATTGATGCGTCCAGGTGCAAAACTTTTGTTGGCATGCGCTGCTTTTCACACTCTACTTTGCTTCGCTCAGAAGCATCGTGCCCCCGCTGTTCCGCTTGTGGTCAACGATCCATATTTCAGTATCTGGTCAATGGGCGATGCTCTGACTGATACACCGACGAAACATTGGTCGGAAAGCGCGCAACCAATTACGGGGCTGGTGCGCATCGATGGCCATGCCTATCGTTGGATGGGTGCGTCCATGCGTCGCTACCATCTCCCCGCAGTCGACGCCATGCAACAAACTTCAGTAGAGATAACGCCTCTCCATTCGAAGTACCGTTTCAGCGCCGCTGGTATCGAGCTCCGCGTCGCATTCTTTACACCTCTGTTTCCGCAAGACCTCGACGTAATGTCGCGCCCCGTAACCTATCTCACGTGGAGCGCAGTTTCTACCGACAACATACCGCACAGCGTCGATCTGCTGTTAGACGTGGATCCTGTCATTGGTGTAAACGATCCGTCGGAGCAGGTGACGTGGTCGCGATCGCACACGACGGGGCTCACAGTGCTCAACACAGGTTCGCGCGACCAGGCGTATCTCAACCGCAGCGGCGATCGCATACGGATCAACTGGGGATACTTCCACCTTGGTGTCCCTGATTCGGAGAACGCGAGCACCGAGATGTCTGCTGAAGCCATTTCGCAGTTTCTCGGCACAGGCGTCCTGGGGGACACCGATGACCTCAGCATGCCGCGCCCCGCGGGCACCACAGCTGGAGGAGGGGCCCATCTTGCGGTGCAAATTCCGCTTGGAAAAGTGAGCGACACTCCCGTACAGCGCCACGTGCTCCTCGCTTACACGCAAACCTTTGCGATCGAGTATCTGGGCCGGCGCCTGCGTGGATACTGGCAACGCAACGGCATGACCGAGTCCCAGCTGCTCGCTACCTCCGAGAAGGAATACGCCTCATTGGAGTCGCGGGGAGAAAAGTTCGATGCAGACCTGACTGAAGATATGCGCAAGGCGGGAGGCAACGACTATGCCTATTTGACGGCGTTGCTATTCCGCCAGACCATTGCCGCGCACAAACTGGTCGCCGATTTGGACGGAACGCCGATGCTGTTCTCAAAGGAGAACGACAGCAACGGATGTATCGATACGGTGGATGTCACCTATCCGTCCTCGCCGTTTTTCCTCCTTTTCAACCCGGCTTTGCTTGGGGCACAACTCGAGCCGCTGATGCGTTATGCTGCGCTACCCCGATGGCGCTTCCCTTTTGCGCCGCACGATCTCGGCACGTATCCGCTCGCCAACGGACAGGTGTACGGCGGCGGCGAGATCAACGAAGAAAACCAGATGCCAGTGGAGGAGAGCGGCAATCTGCTGCTGATGATCGCCGCACTCGGCCGCGCGGAGGGTGACTGGACATTTGCCAGGAAATACATGCCGGAGTTAACGAAGTGGGCTGCGTACCTGGAAGAAAAAGGCCTGGATCCTGAAAACCAGTTGAGCACCGACGATTTCGCAGGCCATCTCGCCCACAACACCAACCTCTCCATCAAAGCAATTGAGGCGCTTGGCGCCTTTGTTCAAATCGCGCGCGGCGTGGGAGACGACGGACTCGCGGCCCGGTACGAATCGGCCGTGAAACAGATGCCCGCCCAGTGGGAGCGCATGGCTTTCGACGGCGACCACTACAAGCTCGCCTTCGACCAGCCCGGAACGTGGAGTCAGAAGTACAACCTCGTGTGGGACGACATTCTCAATCTGCACTTGTTCCCGAGCAAGATTGCGGAGACGGAATGGTCTTTCTACTCGAAGAAGATGCAACCGTATGGTCTGCCGCTGGACAATCGCAAGACCATCACGAAGCTTGACTGGGAGGTGTGGACAGCGACCTTGACGCGCGATCCTGTGCAGTACAACGACCTCATGCACCGTTTGGTCGTCTGGGCAGATAACACGGTCTCACGTGTACCGACCACCGACTTTTACGACACGGTGAGTGGCAAGCAGATGGGGTTTCAGGCGCGTTCCGTCGTCGGAGGGGTCTTCATCAAAGCACTACTCGACCCGCAAGTGTCCAAGCATTGGCGTGCAGAGATCAGACGGTGATTGCGCTGCGATCTCATAACCAGGGATCGGTCTAGGACGCTCTGCAGAGTGTGCAGACTCGCTTATGGTTGACGAGGTCCGACAGCCTTTTGTCATAGCGCTTGGCAGCGTCCTCGAACCGCTTCGAACCATTCTGGTTCAATCCTGAAACTGACCGGAGAGCGCGCTGAGCGTGCACCCGCACCACCATAAGCCAGACGCAGCTTCTCTTCGAATTCGAAACCCGATGCACAAAGCATGAGCCTTTCCTCCGGTATCGACAAGAAGCTACGTGTGGGACGACTACTGATACTCAGCCGCGAATGCGTCTGCCTCCTTGTTCATCTCCTCTGCACCGGCGGCGTGTGAGAGCAAAATCACTCGATACCGAAACGTCGCGGTCTGGTCCTTCTGCAAAGTGTAGTTAAATGCAGGCTGCTTGGGATCAAAGATGCTTCGCCCCAACGGATTCGCCGCAAACAGTCCGTACCCTCTGGCGTGCCAATACGTTGGATAACCGGGATTCTTTGGGTTGTCGATCATACCGATGGTGACAACATGCTTTTCGGAATCATTGCCGGTCAGGATGCACCAGCGCCCGCGAGTCGACCAGACGGCACCGCCTCTTACTCCCTCGCTCGTGAGGTACACACCGGTTGCACCCGAAGTGTCGACATTGTCTACCTTGGTCGGCCTTCCGCTCGCATCCATGAAGATGCCACCCTTTTCGTCAGCCGATTCCAGCCAGTGGGCGACTCGCATTCCGAGCACCCCTTCTTTGTCGTCATTGAAGACGGCTTTGTCGAGGGCCTGCAACGTCGTGATCTGATCGATGATGCGGGCCCCTTTGCGCCGCATAAAGACGTAGCGCGTGGTGTCCTTCAGGATGTCCTTGCCTTCACCAGTTACCCAGAGAGACTCGACGACCAACTCCCCCTGGTTCGCCCCGCTCTTGGTTGAGATGATCTTCTTTTGATAGATCGTCCCCATCTTCGAACGGCCCTCTGGTTTGATCGCGTCGGAATTGTTCCAGAAGTCGAAGCCGTTGACGTTGCCGTAGTTGAACCACATTCCCGCATGATGCGGATGGTCGACGCGTTCGCCTGGTCTCGGTTCAAGAGGGTAGCCGCGCGTCACTGTGACTCCTTCATCCGTGATCAACGGATAGAGGACTGGTTTCTTCAGAGATGTCGGCCAGATATAGGAAGTGAATGCTTTGCCGTCGATGGTAATGTCGACGCGCTGATGCGTCTCATCGGCAATAACCTGAACACCCTTATCGGCCGCGTTTGCATAAAAACTACCGCTCAATCCGAACGCTGAAATCAGAAACCCCAGCACCACTAATCTACGCATAGGGCTTCCCTGCCACCATCACCTGCTGCGTTTTGTCATCAAAGGTGACCTTTTGCCCAGTCTGGATTGCAGCAACGTTCATGCACAGCGCGATGGAGTGGCTGTATCCGGCTTCGATGCTGGCATTCGGCGTCTTGCGTGAGCGAACGCACTCCATCCAGTTGCGCATGTTGGCCGACGTCTGAGGATCCCCCTTTGTGTCGGCTGCAGTTGAAACTGCTTCGCCCTTCTCGCCGAGCGCAAAGCTAGGCAACAGATTCGGCTGCATCTTCATCTCCGCAGCACTCTTTGCCGTCAGACCACCGGTCGGCGTGACGGTCTGCTTGTCCATGTCGATCATTCCGGCGTTGGAGTAGTAAAGCTCCTTCACACCGCCAGCAGAGTTGGTGAAGCGGGAGGTGTACTGCACCTGGAAGCCTTTGGTGAGGTCGTCGAGCGGACCGTAGTCGAAGACCGCAGTCATCGTGTCCCAGTTCTTGCGTCCGTCCTTCCATAGATAAATCCCGCCGTTCGCGACGCAACTGCGCGGATGGGGCAATCCGGTAAACCAATGAACCGTATCGATCTGGTGCACCAGCCATTGATCAGGAATCCCCGAAGAGTACGGCCAGAATAAACGGAACTCGAGATATTTACGGGCGTCGAACGGCTCGTAAGGACGGTTCATGAGATAGCGCTTCCAATCCGTATCTTCTTCTTTCAAGAGCGGCACGACGTCCGGACGGCGCCACCGGCCGGGCTGATTCACATTCCAGCTCATCTCAACCATCACAATGTCGCCGAACTTGCCGGACTTGATATATTCGGCTGCCTTCTGATAGCTGGGGGTACTGCGGCGCTGGGTGCCGACCTGCACGATCTTGCCTGTCTTCTTGACTGCGGCGAGGAAGAGCCGAGCGTCATCCATGGTATGCGCAGTTGGTTTTTCGACATAGGCGTCGCGGCCAGCGTTGACGGCTTCCACGCCATGGCGAGCATGCTGGAAGTCAGCGGTCGCGATCAGCACTGCATCGACGTCCTTGCGAGCATACAACTCGTCGTTATTTCTCACTGGCGTGACCTGACTTCCGGTGACTTTCTGGATATAGGCAGCTCCCTCTTCTCGCCGTTTGTTCCAGATGTCCGATACAGCGACGAACTCAAAGTTCATGTCCTTGGCATTTTGGCAAAAGGCAGGAATTAATGCCCCCTTCATGCGATCGCCGCAGCCGATCACGCCTACCTTGACCCGGTCATTTGCGCCGACAATGGCGGCGTAACTGGTGGCATTCCACGACACAGCCGTTGTCGCCAGCACGGCGCCACTCATCTTCAAGAACTCCCTGCGATCGTTGCCCTGCAATGCCATGACTCTCTCCTGTATACGGTTGTCTTCTTGCCCAAGAAGCGAAAAGAGAAGATGACAGTGATCTCCCCACAGTTTTTTTCCGTGTCTTAACTTATACGGTCACGTCGCCCACCAAGTTGCGGACGGGCGACGTGATTTTTAGAAATTGAACTTAATACTTCCCTGGAAGATTCTGGGCTGGTTGGCTGTCGTTGAGACCTGACCGAACGTGCCTGAGGTCAAAACCGCCATTTGTCCCGTGGTTCCGCCGGGTGTTCCAGCTGTTGTTCCAGTTGGGAGATTGAAATTCGGATGGTTCAGCACATTGAAGGCTTCCAGCCGAAGAGTTAAATTCAGACTCTCGTGAATTGGAAACATACGGGAGATCTGGGCATCGAATTGGTAGTTTGTCGGACCGCGGAAAGAGTTTCTTTTAATGTTTCCGTAGGTTCCATACCCAGCACACGTCGCGGGAGAGATGGGCGTGGGACATCCTGCTGTCACTTGGGCGAACGCGGCTGGGTTCAAATAACCACGGTTTGCGGCGCCGGATCCCGATCGGATCTGCTGATGAAGATAGATCGGAACTCCAGGAATCAGGTTCGGGCGATCGTTGCCCATGTCGGTGAAGGAGTTGTCCTGCCCCGCCGTCACAGTGAACGGTGCTCCACTCTGGATATGCACAAGCGGCGCAAGTTCCCAGTTGTTGACGAGCAACGATGTAAAGCGGTTGGCGATATGGAAGTTGCTCTTGGCAACAACGACGATATTCTCAATGTTCCGGAAGTCAGAGCCACACGGCCCGTAATCGCCCGCTGGGTTGTTGGGGTTCTGGACGTTGGTGCCAGCATAGTCGCCCTGCGCGTCCGTTAGGCTGAGGCACTTCGACCACGTGTAATTGGCCAAAAGACTAAAGGTGGACGAGAGCCGGTGTTGGACTGTCGTGATTAGGCCATTGTAGTTGGCCATTCCGTTGTAATTGATAAGCACCGTTCCGCCACCGCCGCCTGTGTATTGGTTCCCCTGAAGAGGGTTCGCAACAGTAAGGGCAAAACGCTGAGTCTGATTGGCAACGGTGGAACACGGCGTTCCGGCTGCGCCTGCGGGCTTCCCTGCTGGACCAGTTGTCACGACTCCCGCGCAGCCAGTTCCTCCTGCGCCCCAGACTCCGGGGATGTAGAGCGCCGGACTGAGTGGAGTTCCCATGGGAGCATGCACAGTGTGGCTGCCGATGTAGTCGACCTGGAGTTGCCAACCCTGGCCAAACTGACGCTGCACGCTGGCGGTCCACTGCTCACTGTAAGACGGATGGAACTGGGGTGGCAGCACGATGAACTGCGATTGAGGAAAGAACTGCGCGATCGCCGGAGTCGGAATCTGGGGTTGGGGAAATGGATTGGTCGTAATGGTTCCAGTCGACCACGGAGCTGAGAAGCTTATCGGAGCCGAGGTCGACGTTTGTTGCTGCCTTATGGCTGTGGCATAGGGTGGGTTCTGCTGGTTTCGTTGGGAGGTGTACCAGTTCGCCTGATCGTACGCCAGTTCCACGCCTGCACGAATAACTGTTTTTCCGGAGCCCGTAGGATCGAACGACACACCGAAGTTAGGGGAGAACTGCCAAGGGGTGTTCTTGGTGAACGTCTTGGAAACGCCAGGGTCCCCATAGTAGAACGCTCCGGCAGGGGCGTTGGGATAGACCGAGCTGACTTGATTGGCCAAAAACGCGGCATTATTGAAGACGACCCCACGGTGGAAGTAATCGTAGGGCATAAAGTTGGGACTCCACCGCAGGCCAACGATCAACGTCAGTCTCTGGGTGGCGTGGTACGTGTCCTGACCGTAGATGCTGGGGATCGGTCCGCGCAGTGCGTTCTGCTGCTGTTTACTCTGCTCGAAAGAGCCTTGAGTACCCATCAGGAAGTCCAGGTTGGGGTCTCCGACCGCAGATCCGCCCCTGGGACCGTTCGCGCTGTAGACACCACTGAATCCGAAGACGCCGTTGGTTTCATAGGCATTAGCGATATTGAGTTGGTTGCGGACGTACTCTCCACCAAACACGAGCTGGTGCTTGCCCATCAACAGGGTTACGTCATCTTCCAGGGCAAGAGTGTTGTCGTTGAACTTCGATACGGAATTGGTTCCACCGCCGATGGTGAACTTGCTGGTGGTGGTCAGCTGCAAGCCGTTGGGCTGCCCCTGCCAGAGATCGACCCCTAGATCATTGGCATTGATGTCCTTCGCTGCGTATCCGCGGTTGTTGCGCCGCCGGAGCAGAGTGACGTGCGCCGTGTTCACCATCTTCGAATTAATCGTGTACGCCTCGCCCATGGTGAAGGACTGCACCCGCTGCGAGTTCCCAGACTGGGTGGTGATCAGGATGTTGGTCGGAGAGAAAAACGCTGGGGCCTGATAGCCGTCAAGGAAGTATCGCCCGTAAAGGCTATTTTTGGCGTTGATCGTCCAATCGACGCGGGTCACAAACTGGTTGTCCGATGTCTGCAGCGGTATTGCGTATTTAACCAGCCCGCAATTCGCAGTGTCGATGGCCGGATCGATCTTCGGTAGGTAGCTCATCAGCTTAAGCGACGCCGGATTGTATGTCGGCTGACTTGGATATTTATTGCCCACAAGTTTGGCACCGGTCAGAGGATCGACGAGCGCGATTGTCGACTTGTTTGAAGTACAGTTCGGTCCGTCGGTGACCGACCAGTCACCCGCAAGGTTTGCCGCAGTTGGCACAAAGGCCTGCGTGGCAGCCTGGGACTGGTTCGACACAGAGCGCTGGTATCCGGCGAAAGCGAACAGTTTGTCTCTGAGTATCGGACCACCAAAGGTGCCGCCAAACTGGTTTTGATGCAGTGTGTCCTTCGTTGCGGAGAAGAAATTGGATGCGTTGATGTAGTTGTTACGGATAAACTCAAAGGCCGAACCGTGGTACTTGTTGGTTCCCGAGCGGGTAACCACGTTGACCAGTCCGCCTGTATGCATCCCGTCCTGCGCGCTTAGAGCCGTTGATTCCACGCTGAACTGGCTGACCGCGTCAGGGAAAGGAAACGGGAGATTGCCATTGGCCATGTAGTCGTTGTTGGTGCCCCCATCGAGCCGCCACATCGTCGTGTTGCCCATGCCGCCGGCAATCGAAACGGAGATGACCTGGTAAGAGTATTTGCTACCCGTAAAATCACCGCCGGGAGCCGGTGTAGAGCCGCCCGAGAGCGCAATCAAGCCGGTCATCTGCCGGCCGTTGAGCGGCATCTCTGTCACCGTTTGCTGGTCAATGGTCTGCTTGAACGATGCATCTTCGGTCTGTAAGGACAGACCACTGGCCTGCACTTCGACTTTCTGGTCCGTCCGTCCAACCGTCATCCCCACGTTGACCGAAATACTGCTACCGACCTCAAGAACGATCTTCGATTGGGTGTAATGCTCGAAACCTGCCGCCACTACATCCAGTGTGTAAGTACCAATAGCCAGATTGGGAAGACTGTAATGGCCGTTCCCTTCCGTGATTGCAATCTGCTTTACCTGAGTCTCAACATTGGTAGCGGTGACGGTTGCGTTTTGGATGATAGCGCCCGTGGCGTCAGTGATGGAGCCTTGGATGCTTCCGGTTCCTGCGCTCTGCGAGTTAGCCATGACGGAAAACGAAAAAATCGCAAGACAAGAGACAACGACCAACCAACGGTGGATCCGACCATAACTCGAAGCTGGTGATTTCATGAAACCTCCTAATAGGCGGGACAACTAATCATTCCTATATTTACGTGCGCATTTTCGCGGCCTCTGGAACATGCAAAGAGGTTAGACCTGTTTAGCCTCGGTTTCACACTCAATTACCGGCTTTGTCTGAACGACAGTAAAGGTAGTACCGATGCAGAAACCTTGTCAAGACAATTCAAATGTGGATTCCATGGGTAAAAACGCAATCCCACCGTGCTCGGAACGCTCGCAGAGAATACGCTGAAGCCGAGTGGTTTATGACCGACAATGGAGAAAGTGAGGCGATTTGTACCTGGTCCTTCCCCACAGTGGACAGACCGCCCCATTTGCCGGGAACTACTGCACCCTCTTGATGTCGTCAGGCTTCCAGGTCTGCTCGAAGAAGGCTTTTGTTGGGCCGTAAAGCCGCAAGAGGGTGAACCAGCCACGGTCCGGGACAGTGGCGATCCAGTTCTTGCCTGCGCCGGGGGACTTCGGTCCGAAGTAGATGTCGGTCGAGCGGTCGGAGTTCTGAATGGGTTTGTCCATCGTATTGAGCGACGGAAATGGTTGGCCGTTATCTAGACCTGAGCCCGTAATAGGATCATAGACTGTAACCGACCAGAAGATCGCAGCCGGAATGTCCGGAGGCAGGTGCAGAACATACGCCTGGCTGCCACGAAGAAAGTTGCCGCTGGCATCCACGTACGCAGCAGGATACTTTGCACCGATGTTCTCCATATTGAGAGCCATGCCGGGACTCGTGGAATAGGCATAGGTGAAAAATCCTGTACGCGCGTCGATGATGTTATAGCTGTCTGCGGTAAAGGTGGCGTTCGTAGGAAATGGATTGATCCAGTGGCGATTGGCATAGTAGAGTCCGTTGGGAACCATGGCGGATGGTTGATATGCGATCGCGTGGCCGATGCGAGAGGCGGTCCGTGCAGCCTTGTCAAGCATGTCGCGGGTGGGCGCGTCAGGCGAAAAGGACCTGTCTTTGATGATGCCGATGCCGGCGAGAACGCCGCGCATCTCCATATCGGATGGATTGACGTACTCGTGATCAATGAAGCGAGAGAGCATGTCAAACGCGCTGCCGTCCTGTGGGTAGAGCATGTTTGCATCCTTGGTTGAGGCGTCGGGAAACTGCATCGGTCTGGCCATTGCTTGTTTGCCGAGGGGATAGATGCGGGTTTGTTCCATCACTTTGACGGGCTCGGCTAGTTGTTTCGGATCTTTGAAGAAGCCGCGCCAGAAGACGAAGACCCCATAAGTGCCTGAGCGGTAAGTGAAAAACCCAGACGGGATGGGACCTGAGTAATCCGGTGGAAGGATGAGATACTTGCCGCCTTTTCCTTGATCAGGGCCAGGCAGACCTACGTCGCCAGCCCACTCGCGACCGTCAATCTTCCCCTCCGAACGGACAGGACGCTGCCAGAAGTCATCGAGTATACCCTGCAGACCGGGAGGAACTTCGATGACGAGCGGACCATCTTCCTTGAGGTCCAGAAATCCAATTGCGTAGATCACGTCCGAGTTCGGCGTGGTAATGAGGGTTTTAGCGTTCAGCCGTTCCTTGAAGATGGGCAGGATATTGTAGCCCTTGCCGAAAACCCTCTCGGAGCCTTCCTTCATCCCATACATGTTGAGTGCGGGTAACGCCCAGAGATAGGTCTGAACACCGCGCTCGAAGAGCAGCTCCTGCTTGAGCGTGGCGATGTCCGCCTTCAACGGATAGCTTTCAATGTAAGGCTCGTCGGCAAGCCGATCATAGTGCGACGGTGGTACGAGAGGAGCTTGTTTGCAGGCAGTGAGGCCCAGCGCGGCCATGAGAACGAGGCGAAGTTTCTTCATTATCCCTATTCCTACTTCCCTACACCACTACTTTGAGGAGCATCTTCACAACTTCTTCCAAAGGCATCATCGTTAGAAGCAGCGGAACCATTGGAATCAGGCAGGCAACGGCAAAGACAATGGGTGTGCGGGGACCAGTTGGTAAAGGCCTCATCTTTTCAATGAAGGAAAAGCTGTCGCCTAAGTCAGCCAGTGATTGAATATCATTCGTTCCGAGTATTCCTCCCTCTCGCGGAGATGATGTGCCTATCCATTTTTTGTGGAACGAAGACGTGTATTCCGTTGCCAAGGTGCCGTACTGGAAAAATCCGATTCTCTTCGTCTTTATCAAAAGCGGACTGAACACAAATAATGGAGCCATAACGATGGCGATCGCAATAAAAACGTAAATTGCTATGGCCGGTCCGAAGTGTGGGAGTGGAATATTGTCGTGAACAATGTCGTCCGCAAGAGCACCAGATGAGGTAATTGAGGCAGAGAAAAGGATGACCGAAAAGAATTGATGGGCTTTCCCAACAAAGGCCAGCCCCCCAGCTTCATCGGGATGCGTCGGTATCAGTTGAAGATGTAACTTGCTCATGCGCCAGAGAAACTGCCCCCACAGGAACAACCTCCAGAGCCAGCGAAGTAACAGGAACTGAAAAAAAGGCGCGCAAAATAGTACGAGCCACCAGCCGGCCCACGTCAATGAGACGGTCGAGCCGATGGGAATCGCATGCCAGGTCGAGACGTGAATCGCCATCGACCTCCGCGAAATGGTGGAAAGGATATAAGCCAACAAGACAAGTACAAGTTCTGCGACTGAGGAATCGCGCCACTTCAGTCCTTTCTCCACTGCACTGTCAAAGCGTTTGAAATCCTCTTCGAGGACCAGGCCGGACTCAATAAAGTGGATGGAAGCCTCTCCCAGGCGCGGCCCGACCATCACTTCTGCAAAAATCAATAAGGGCAACGACAAGATGAACCGCGCGTGGACAGCGAAGTCCTGCAGAAAAGGTACGACGACGCGATGCCCGATTGCGGTACCCTGCAACGCGGAAAGAATGAGCAGCGGAACCCACGTAAGCAGGATGGTGAGAAATGCTCTTCGCACAATGCGTGGCGACCGCTCCCGGATGAGTCCCAGCCGCCTTTCAATCCGATAGGTGGGCCCACCTTGTGTTAAAAGGAGCATCCGATGGGTCGTTGATGCAGGATTACTCATCGAGCCTCCGCAAATCTTCCGATGTCGAATGTAACTGCCACGGGCCTGATTCGCTTCCGGACTGGCGGGAACAGGTAAATACTAAGGGGAGCGAGCGCCGTCTTTGCCAGTCGGCAGGAGTTACACCGCGCTTGATTGGCTTCATGCCCCGAAGCTTACCATTCCTGAAAACGTGGACATCCGTGAGAAGAGGACGGTGGCAATTGGAGCAGGACGCGAGTGCGCTGCTCTACCGAGTTGATATTGGGTTTCAGAAGAATGGCTTGGAGCGGCGCACTTGCGTCCTCTTCTCTTAGCGTTACTACGTAAAAAAAAGTAGCCAAAAAACCCAGCAAAAACGCTTGTCAAGTCCCCAAACCACTCAACTCTTTTCCAATCAACAACATCCGTGTGGCGTATGAGTTAGGTTCAATCCGCTATAATGAATATATAGATCAAAAACAAGCAAGCCCCGGACGCACTCCGGGGCTAACTTATTGATAAGAAGTATTTTAGCAACAACCTATTTGTTATGAATATTTTGCAGGCACTAGTACCCTACAACCTAATGAATACAAGGAATTTATCTCCAAAATACCCCCCGGGGGGGTACGTCCAAGGAGCCTGCCGCTGCAAGCGTAGTTACAAATTCACTGATTGGGAGGCCTTAGGGACAGAAAGTAGGTCCTCAGGAAGAGCTCTATGGTGCGAGGAACCTGAGGATATCTTTTTCGTCTTCAGCGCTGAGATTTGCCCGAACCCTCATATGGCGAACCACGGTGCCGGTGATCGACGGAGACAGTTGCTCAGGAAAACTGTGACACCTGCCACAATTCGCATCGAATTTACGCTGGCCTACATCCGTCTGTTTGGTTGGGTCGGGTTTCGCTGAAGGCCTAGCAGCTCCTTTAGGTTTAGGCGCTGTTGAAGTCTGAGCCACAACCAGTGACGTGCTTATGATTGATGCCGAAAGGGCCAACTGCATGAGTCTGATCTTCTTCATTTTGATCTACCTTTCCAGGTCGGAAAGAGAAACCGATAGGTCACAGTTGTCTCCCAGATGTTTGTGTCGCCTGTGCTTGCAAACTGCCGCGAATAGCTTGTATTGACTCTGACTTCATGAGGAAGGTGGTAATCGAGTCCGAAGTCGGTGCGCTGTGTGTTGACCGCCGGAAGTTGATCCGAACCCGGACTGTCGCGAAAGGTCTGTTGCATGCGAAACACCGGTTCAAGGCGTCCCAGCCAGCTGTCGGGACCGTGCCACTGAGACAAGCGATAGGCCGCTTCCACCCAATAACCCTGGGAGTGCGGACCGTGCGCATACTCTGAGCGAATCGCAAGTGGCACCCGGTAAGGCTGCCACCACACATAGACGCCCTCGGAATTACCCTGCTGGTCCTGTAAGAGACGCGTGTAGTTGACACCAATCTCCAACCGTTTCTCCGGGAGGTACATCGAAAACTGTCCTGATGACGCGCGCTCTCCGTTAAATTCTTTTACGTTGCTCGAGACTGAGAAGTATGCCGAATAGTTCAATCGCACTTTCGAATTAGAGTATGCATTGCCACGCACCATTGCTCCAACGCTGGATCCGTGCTGGTTTCCGATGGGGTAGATCAGCGGAGCATCCTGAAAATTGCTAATCCAGATTGGAGTCAATCGCTCGTTATATGTGAGGAAGGGCGTCAGAAAATTCCCGACGGTAAGGGTAACCCTCGGAGTCGCGATGTAGTCCAGTTGCAGATACTGAAGTCCCGCAAAGAAATCACTTTTATATGGCCCGCTATTCCCATTCTCAGGCGCAATATAACTTGAAATGTACGCTCTGGATTCAACCAGGAGATGCTCCCCCAGCGGAACTGCAGCAACAGGCGAGAGCACAGGCTGAAAAGCGCTAGCCCCATTACTTGTGGTCGTCAGAAAGCCGACTCCACCAGAGATCAGAGGTGTATTCTGCGCGGCCGCCTTCGGTCCCGAAGTAGACAAAAATATCAGTATGGAAAAAGCCCACAAAATTTTCAGAACAAGAAAATCATTCTTCAATCGCATCAATAAATAGCTCGCAGTCATTGGATACCCACCATTGAGCCCAGACTAACGGCCGCTAACTGGCCAATTGTCACAAAGCAGTTTCGGCGTTGTCACTTGTTTGTAAAGCGACGGGCATAAATGCTTCATTACCTGTGATGGCCGTGTTCTACAACCGTTGCCTCAAATAAATAACTTTTCGCAACAGTTCTAAGCCTTGCATCGATTCTGTTGGCCATGACGGCGCATGTTTCGCCGTGATAAATTCGTGTCGGCGCGGTGGTTGTTGATGTCTCGGTTAGTAAAGAGTCCGTCCGGAACCACATATGGATTCTTCGAAGCGGAATCAAAGAGCGGTGAACGCTCAACGATGGGTCGAGACCTACACGTTGATGGAGAAAATGATGCGGAAAGGGATGCCTTTGCGATGCGACGACCCATACAAATGGCGCTTTTTAAGCACGATGGATCGCGTTCGTCTGTCACTTCTGTTGCCGTCTGCTTTGATCCTTGCCGCTGTGTTTCATTGTCCGGCTTCAGCGCAGGATACTACCGCCGCACCGTTGGCCGCTCGACGAAGCCGCAACATTCAGATCAAGTCCTTACCGAACGGCATCCGGATCTCGAAGCAGAACACCATCCTGCAAGTCACCGCTCTTCGCGATGATGTACTTCGGGTCCGCGCCGCAAACAATGGCCGACTGTCGGAGGATGCATCCTGGGCGGTTCTCCCCTCAGCCCGCGGAGCTTCCGTTCAGACTGTGCCCGAGATCGCAGGCGGTCACATGGGATTTCACACCGCCTCACTTCGCGTGACGTGCGATACGGCGCTTCGCCTCACTGTCACCGACCTCGCCGGAAAGATTCTCCAGCAGGACGCTCGCCCTATCGAATGGCATGGTCATAGCTTCCATGTTTACAAGGAGAAATTAACCGACTCCCATTTCTTCGGCCTCGGCGACAAACCAGGCCCCCTTGATCGTGCCGGTCAGACCTTCACAATGTGGAATACCGATACCTTCGGTTGGCAGGAGTCCACCGACCCCATTTATAAGAGCATCCCTTACTTCATCGACTATCGCGAAGGACGCACACTCGGCGTTCTCTTCGACAATACCTGGCGCACCTTCTTCGACTTCGGTCGTGAGGTCCCGAGTCAATACTCGTTTGGAGCGCCGGACGGCCCTGTCGATTACTACGTGATGTACGGGCCCGATCCTAAACACGTCGTTGAGACCTACGCTTGGCTCACGGGCCCTACACCCCTGCCGCCGCTCTGGTCCTTAGGCTTTCAGCAATCGCGTTACAGCTACTATCCGGAGTCCCGCGTCATGGAGATCGCGGACCGCCTCCGTGCCGACCATATCCCCGCCGATGCCATCTATCTCGACATCGATTACCAAGATCACAATCGTCCCTTCACCGTGGATACGGCAAAGTTTCCGCACTTCCGACAGATGATCCACGAACTCGCACAGAAGAACTTTCACGTCGTGGCGATTACGGACCTGCACATCGCCAAGCTGGGCAACGCTGGTTATGCTCCCTACGACAGCGGGATCGCCGGCGACCACTTCGTCAAGAATCCCGACGGCACCATCTACACCGGCGTTGTGTGGCCGGGGCCGTCGGTCTTCCCCGACTTCACGCGCCAGATGACCCGCCAATGGTGGGGCACGCTTTACAAAGACTTTGTCGACGACGGCGTCGCCGGCTTTTGGAATGACATGAACGAACCGGCGGTCTTCAACGTCCCCTCCAAAACCATGCCGGACGATATTCAACACCGCATTGCGGAACCCGGATTCCGTGAACGCACGGCAGTTCATCTTGAGATTCACAATGTCTTTGGCATGGAGAACTCGCGCGCTACCTACGATGGTCTTCTGGCGCTGCGACCCAACGAGCGGCCCTTCGTCCTGACCCGAGCCAGCTATGCCGGTGGCCAGCGGTACTCGGCCACATGGACGGGAGACAACAGCTCAACGTGGAATCATCTCCGCATGACAGTTCCTCAACTCATCAATCTTGGTCTGAGTGGCTTCGCACTCAGCGGCGCCGATGTCGGTGGTTTTGCAGGATCACCCTCAGCTGACCTGCTTACTCGTTGGCTCCAACTCGCAGCCTTTCAACCCATCGACCGGGATCATGCTGCCAAGGGTACGCGCGACCACGAACCGTGGGTTGACGGTCCTGAACATGAAGCCATCCGCCGCCACTATATCGAAGAGCGCTATCGCCTGATGCCGTACCTCTATACCACCGCGGAGGAAACCTCGCGCACAGGCCTTCCCATCATGCGTCCACTCTTTCTTGAATTCCCTGACGCCACAACTGACGGCCATCCCATCGACCTCGACGCCGGAAACGAGTTTCTGCTAGGTCCAAGCTTGCTCATCGCTCCATCGCCCTCGCCGGAAGAGGTCGGGCAATATGAGGTCAATTTACCACCGGGAGCCTGGTTCGACTACTGGACCGGAGACCGTCTCGACCGTCGCGTCCAGACCGCGGCGCGTGATCTCGAACAGCGCGATGTAAAACAGCCGAACAAGCCTTTGCTGATCACCTCAAAGTTAGAAGATTTACCCGTCTATGTTCGTGAGGGCACGATCTTACCGATCGCCCCGCTGACCCAGAGTACGGACGAAACGCCCGTTGGTCCCCTCACCTTGCGCGTCTACGCCGGTGGGAACTGCCGCGGCGACCTCTATCAGGACGATGGCAAAAGCTTCGCTTTTCGCTCCGGACAGTTTCTGCGCCAGCACTTCTCCTGCGGGGTAAAGCCTGACGGGACGCTCGTTGTCCATCTCAGTGCCCATGAAGGCTCCTTCATTCCATGGTGGAAGCAGGTGCGCCTAGAGGCCTTTGGCTGGACATCGCGGTCAAAACAAGCTACGTCTGCGACAGGCACCTACGTGCTGGAGCAGTCGGGCAACGCTTGGTTCACTACCATTCCAGACTCATCGGTTGGCACTGATCTCACTCTCAACTAGCCGTGCTAGCCGGCCCAATTCCCGCCACGAAGCGTGATTTACATACGGCGCTACGAAAGGGAAGGAAAGCCTCGTTTCGGCTCAGTCTATCGGCGGGATACAATCTTTCAACACTCCAGCAGTTGAATTCACCGCCAGCCGGAAACTGGCGCGGCGGAAACGGCGAACTAAGCATGGCATTTGTGACAGAAACAGATATTAGAAGCGACTGGGAAACAAAGGGTTGGAAATTCGCCGTCGGCTCAGGAATTCTGGGTTGGGTCTTGGACGCGTTCGACTTCTTCGTGGTGGTGTTTTTATTCGACACGCTGGCGGAGCACTTCCATGTATCCAAAGCGTCGGTTGTGTACACGCTGACTCTAACGCTGGCGATGCGGCCATTGGGTGCATTATTTTTTGGCGCTCTCGCGGACAGGTTCGGACGCAGGCGTCCTCTCATCTTTTGCGTGCTGTACTTCTCCGCGCTGACAGTGTTGACTGGACTTGCGCCAAACTACGTGTTCTTTGTGGTCTGCCGCGCGCTGTATGGCATCGGCATGGGAGGCTATTGGGGCATCGGCGCTTCATACGCGATGGAGATGTCACCGCGCCGATTTCGCGGCGTGCTCTCGGGCATGATGCAAGCCGGCTATCCGATGGGCTATCTGTTGGCGGCGGTGGCAATGCAGACCCTGACTCCGACTTTCGGTTGGAAGTCGGTATTCTTTGTGGGTGCACCGGTGGCAGTGTTAATCGTAGTACTGACGCTGTTCGCACCCGAATCCGAAGCATGGAAACAACATCGGCCAGCTTCCATGCAACATATCTTGCGATCACTGGTCCACCACAAAGGGATGTTCTTTTACCTTTTGCTGATGATGAGTGTAATGCTCTGTCTTTCGCACGGTACGCAGGATCTGTATCCCGATTTCCTGAAATCAATCCCGGGAATCGCGGCGAAGACCATCTTCGGAATGAAGACGTTATATGGAATACCCATTCTGTACAACATCGGCGCAATCGTTGGGGCGCTTATTTTCGGCCATCTTTCGCAAAAGGTAGGAAGACGCAACGCTATTATGTTAGCGCTGGTGATTTCTCTGGTGTCGATTCCGGCATGGGCTTTCGGAACATCGCTCGGTGTGCTCGTAGTTGGATCGTACTTAATGCAAACCGGAGTGCAGGGCGCGTTCGGCGTCATTCCTGCTCACTTGAATGAGCTTTCACCCGACGCGGTGCGGAGTTTGTTCCCGGGATTCGTGTATCAGCTTGGCGTGCTCATTGCATCACCTGCGACGGCAGTAGAGTTTGTGTTGCGCGACCACTTTGGATATCCCTGGGCATTGACAATGTTTGAGGCGACCGTGATCGTTCTGATGATCGTTATCTTTTGGTTCGGACCGGAGGCGCGGGATCGCAACTTCCTGCGAGAGCCGGAGAAAACGTCCACTTCGGCCTAGGCCGCCGCATGAACAAGAATCTGCAAGCGGATGGAAGCGGCCCAATGCTGAGGAGAAAGCAATGATCGAGAAGCGAATCGGAATCATCATGAACGGCGTCACCGGGCGCATGGGGCTGAACCAGCACCTGGTCCGTTCCGTATTGGCGATTCGGCAGCAGGGTGGGGTTACGTTGGCGGACGAATCGCGTCTGATTCCCGATCCGATTCTGGTTGGGCGCAACGCTACCAAGCTGGAGCGGATCGCCAAAGAACATGGCGTAGCACGCTGGACCACGGACCTTCGCGCCGCGCTGGCGAACCCTGACGACTCGCTCTACTTCGACGCGCAGTTAACCACGCTACGCGCCCCCAGCGTAAAGGCCGCGATAGACGCTGGTAAGCATGTTTATTGCGAAAAGCCGCTCGCTGTTGACTCAGCGGTTGCGCTGCAACTGGCAGCGCAGGCCAAAGCGGCAGGCGTGAAACACGGCGTCGTGCAGGACAAGCTCTTCCTGCCGGGCATTCGCAAGCTCAAGAGGTTGGTAGACAGCGGCTTCTTCGGCAGGATTTTCTCGGTACGGGGCGAGTTCGGCTATTGGGTCTTCGAGGGCGACTGGCAGCCCGCGCAGCGCCCCTCCTGGAACTACCGCAAGGAAGACGATGGCGGCATCATCATGGACATGTTCTGTCATTGGCGCTACGTTCTTGACCACACATTTGGCCGGGTGCGCGCGGTGCAATGTCTTGGCGGGACAGCAATCCCCGAGCGGGTGGATGAGCACGGAAAGCGCTACCAGGGCAGCGCGGATGACACGGCCTATGGGACATTCCAACTCGATGGCGGCATCGTCGCTCAGATCAACTCCTCCTGGTCGTTTCGTGTCTACCGCGATGAACTCTTCAGCTTGCAGGTGGACGGCACGTTGGGAAGCGCTGTCGCCGGCCTGCGAGAATGCAGGGCGCAAAATCGCGTTCACACGCCTCGTCCGGTCTGGAACCCCGACATCGAAAATCCCTTCAACTTTCGCGAGCACTGGCTGGATGTTCCGGACAATCAAACGTTCGACAATGGCTTTAAGGTTCAGTGGGAGTTGTTCCTGAAACACGTTGCGGAAGATGCGCCCTTCCCCCATGACTTTCTTGAAGGCGCTCGCGGCGTCCAATTGGCCGAGCTAGGTCTCAAGTCCTGGCAGGAGCGTCGCTGGATCGATGTCCCGGAGCTGGGTGTATGACATTAGGGACATCGGTGAAGCTGGTGCGGCCCGATGGGTCCACCTATAACTACACGCCAGCTCACGAGCCGCTCGTGCCGCCCGAGCGTGTGCGCTTCGAAACCCGCATCGCCTTTGCCGCAGCTCATGTCGTTTTAGATCCTATACGCACTGCGGAGCCGCTGACCCGTCCTGTAATGGACTGGGAGGCAACGCTCGCCTACCGCGAGCACCTCTGGTCGCTTGGCTTTGGAGTGGCCGAAGCGATGGATACGGCGCAACGTGGAATGGGTCTGGACTGGCCGCTGGCGCTGGAGCTGATTAAGCGCAGCACTGCGGCTGCTAAAGCGCGAGGGGCCTTGGTCGCAAGTGGCGCGGGAACCGACCATCTACCGGCGCACAAAACGTTTAGTTTGCGGGACGTGACAAACGCCTATCTGGAGCAATGCGAAGCCATCGAAGCTGTGGATGGTCGCATCATCCTCATGGCGAGCCGCGCCCTGGCGTCCGTAGCCCGCCATGCGGAGGACTACGCATCCGTCTATGCCAGTGTGCTCTCACAAGTGCGGCATCCGGTAATCCTTCACTGGCTCGGGCCAATGTTTGATCCAGCCCTTGAAGGCTATTGGGGCTCGTCTGCCATTCCCTTAGCGATGGAGAACTGTCTCAACATCATCCGTGCCCATAATGAAAAAGTCGACGGCATAAAGATTTCCCTGCTCGATGCGGATCTCGAAGTAAGCATGCGCCGTGACCTTTCTCCCGGAGTCCGCATGTATACCGGCGATGACTTCAACTATGACCGCCTGATTCTGGGCGATGACCAGCACCATAGCGATGCTTTGCTGGGAATCTTCGATGCCATCGCTCCCGCCGCGTCACTAGCGTTAGCCGCACTCGACGAGGGGGATATCTCCCGGTATCAGCAACTGCTCTCGCCTACTGTGCCGCTTTCCCGACATATCTTCGCGTCGCCGACTCAGCACTATAAGGCAGGCGTCGTCTTCCTGGCGTTCTTGAACGGATTTCAATCCCACTTCCGCATGGTTCGTGGCCTCGAGAGCGCACGCTCCGTGGCACATCTGTGCGAGCTGTTTGTGCTTGCAGACAAGGCTCGAGTATTGCGCAATCCTGAACTCGCACTACGGCGAATGCAGGCCCTCCTCGCGTTAGCGGGTGTCGCATGAGTCTGTTGCGGCGCCTCAGCTTCAATCAGATGACGGCCGATCCCTGGTCGCTCGAGCAGACGGTTCGCAGTTGTTCAATGCACGGCATACCATACATTGGTGTCTGGCGTCATAAACTCGACGGCGACGCAGCGAAGGCTTCCGCATTGATCCGCAGCGAAGGCTTGAAAGTCTCGAGCCTGTGTCGAGGAGGGTGGTTCTCAGCACCCACCGCCGAGGAGCGTCGCCAACGTATCGCCGACAACCGCCTTGCAATTGAGGAGGCCGCGTTGCTCGGCGCTCCGGTCCTGGTCATCGTTTCCGGGCCAGCCAATGGACAGACTCTGGATGACGCACGAGCCACGGTGCTCGATGGTCTGCTCGAAGTTTTGCCAGATGCAGAGAAAGCCGGCGTCATCCTGGGCATCGAACCACTGCATCCCATGTACGCTGCGGAGCGCTCGGTGGTCGTAACCTTGAGACAAGCCAACGACCTGGCCGACCAGCTTTCCAGTTCCGCCGCCGGGGTCGTCGTCGATGTCTTCCATGTGTGGTGGGACCCGGAGGTGATGCAGCAGATCGAGCGTGCACGGGGAAGAATTGCAGGCTTCCATGTGTCCGACTGGCCCGTGCCTCTACCCGGGATCCTGATGGGACGGGCCATGATGGGTGATGGCGTCATCGAGTTGCGGAAACTCCGGCAGACCGTGGAGGCCGCCGGCTACAACGGACCCATTGAAGTTGAGATATTCAACGACGAAATTTGGAAGAGCGCGGACGACGGGTTGTTGGAACGCATCCAACAGCGCTTTCTCGCGTACCTATGAGAATTGAAGAAGGACGCCTCTGACACAGATCGGGCTTCGCAATGCTACGGATTCAATAGCAATCTTGTGCCAACGCGTCGTTAACGCGACTGAAGTCGTGGCGAGCACCGACGATACCGGAAATTAAGCGATTTGTTCTTCGCTGCTCTCTGACCATCAACATACAAGCCGCCGTTGTACGGTATATTTTTGGAGAACTAAGTTTCGGGCACAAGGGATACGGGAATGTCGAGGATGAATCCATCAGCGTTGGCCAAGAAGATCGGCGAGGGCCTTCTTTCTTTTCCGGTTACGCATTTCACCAAGGAATTTCAATTCGATGAGAGACCCTACCGCGAACACATCTCGTGGCTGCTGGATCACAGACCTTCGGGCCTGTTCGCAGCCGGAGGAACTGGTGAGTTCTTTTCGCTCACGTTGAACGAATTTTCTTCTGTTGTAACCGCCGCGGTACAAGAGACCGCCAGCCGAGTTCCTGTGCTGGCAGGTTGCGGCTACGGAACCGCGATGGCGCAGGAGTTCGCCAGAGCCGCTGAAAATGCGGGCGCCGACGGCATTCTGCTGTTGCCCCCGTATCTGGTGAACTCAGAAGCTGCCGGTCTGACGGCGCATGCTGAGGCCGTCTGCCGCGCCACAAACCTGGGCGTCATCTTCTACAACCGCGATAACGCCATCATGGACGATGTAACTCTGGAGCGCTTATGTGAGCGCTGCCCGAACCTTATCGGATTTAAGGATGGAGTGGGCGACATCGAGCTGATGACTCGCATCTTTGCCCGCCTCGGGGACCGTTTGACCTACGTCGGCGGCCTGCCAACGGCAGAAACCTTTGCGCTCCCCTATCTGGAGATGGGTGTGACCACCTACTCCTCCGCGATCTTCAACTTTCTCCCTAACTTTGCGCAGGAGTTTTATGCGGCCGTGCGACAGCGCGATCACGAAAAGGTCTATGCCAGCCTGCGAGAGTTTGTACTCCCATACATTGCGATTCGAAACAGGCGCAAGGGTTATGCGGTTTCGATCGTGAAGGCCGGAATGACGGCAATTAAACGGCCGGCAGGGCCGGTGCGATCGCCTCTGGTAGATCTTGGCCAGACGGAGTTGGAAGAACTGACCAAACTTATCGGAGATCGCAGTTGACGACAGAATCACCGGGCGCATCGCTCGCACCGGACCAGAGACCCACTCGCATACGATATCGGGTCGTGCTCATGCTGTTCCTTGCCAGTTGTCTTAGCTACGGCGACCGGGTGATGCTGTCCATTACGGGGATCGCCTTCTCCAAAGATCTGCATTTGGACGCTCTGCAGCTTGGCTACCTATTCTCGGGTTTTAGCTGGGCTTACGTCGTAGGCCAACTGCCCGCGGGTGGGCTTCTGGACAGATTGGGATCGAAACGAGTCTACGGAACAAGCATCGTAGGTTGGTCGCTGTGCGCGATCCTGGCAGGCTTTGCCGGGTATCTGCCTGCAACTGCGGCCTTCATTGTGATCTTCGGTCTGCGCTTGGTGTCAGGACTGGTTCAATCGCCCGTGTTTCCTGGAAACGGACGCATTGTCGCGAGCTGGTTTCCCACGTCGGAGCGGGGACGAGCCTCTGCCATCTTCAATGCGTCGCAGTACTTCTCGCTGGTTATGTTTGCTCCTATCCTGGGATGGATCACTCATCTCTGGGGGTGGAAGGAATGCTTCTGGTTTCTCGGAGGGGTGACGTTTGCCTTCAGCTTCGTATGGCAGAAAGCGTTCCATAGCGTAAGAACTCACCCGCGCATCAATCAAGGCGAGATTGACCTCATCGAACAGGGAGGCGGCCTGACGAACGTCGATCCCGGTTCAGGCACAATGCAAAGAGCGCCGAAACTGACTTGGGGCGCAATAAGAATGTTGTTGAGCAACCGTATGTTGGTCGGCATCTATATCGGACAGTACTGCATTACAACGCTGACGTGGTTTTTCCTGACGTGGTTCCCTGTCTATCTGAGTCAGGCCAGACATATGTCGATCATGCAGGTCGGGGTCATGGCCGCGCTTCCGGCTCTATGCGGTTTCGCGGGCGGCATCTTAGGCGGCGTCTTCTCCGACAAATTGCTTCAGGATGGACACTCGTTGTCCTTCGCACGCAAAACGCCGATTGTCCTTGGTATGTTGCTTTCGATGACGATGATTGGCTGCAACTACGCAAATGCGCAGTGGGTTGTCATGGCGCTGATGTCGCTGGCCTTCTTTGGTAAGGGGTTTGGGGCACTTGGATGGACAGTCATCGCAGACACTTCACCGAAGCCGCTGATCGGCGTCAATGGCGGACTCTTCAATCTGATTGGGAATCTCGCCGGCATCACGACTCCGATCGTCATTGGGTATATCGTGAAGCGCACCGGGTCATTCCATGATGCACTAATCTTCATCGTTGCAATGGCATTATTGGCCATCGTCGCGTACCTGCCGATTGTCGGTGAAATCAAACGCGTCGATCTTAAGCTGCCAGAGCCTGCGGGCGGTACAGCATGATAGAGGAACCAAGAGGTGGCGGGTCCCCGCAGATCAGGACGATGCGGGTGATTCCGGTCGCGGGGCGAGATTCGATGCTGCTCAATCTGAGCGGCGCACACGCACCTTACTTCACGAGAAACCTTGTGATCATTACCGACAGCTCAGGCCATACAGGCGTCGGAGAGGTTCCGGGTGGCGAGAAGATACGCCAGGTGCTCGAAGAAAGCAGACCCTTGGTCGAAGGCGAAAGAATCGCTGCGTATCAACAGATTCTGAACGAAGTCAGAAACCGCTTCGCCGATCGTGACACAGAAGGGCGTGGCATGCAGACATTTGACCTCAGGACAACGGTGCACGCCGCGACGGCAATTGAATCCGCGCTGCTCGATCTCTTGGGCCAGTTTCTGGGTCTTCCTGTGGTCGAGTTGTTGGGCGAGGGCCAACAACGCAGTTCCGTTGAGGTGCTCGGGTATCTCTTCTTTGTTGGAGATAGAAAGAAGACCGACCTGCCCTATCAGAGCAATGAGACGGAGGCCGACGAATGGCTCCGGCTGCGACACGAAGAAGCCGTGACGACACAGTCGGTGTTGAAGTTGGCGGAAGCTGCCGAGGCGCGATATGGGTTCAAGGACTTCAAACTTAAAGGTGGAGTGCTCGCTGGTTCGCAGGAGATAGAAACCGTTACCGCCCTCGCCGAACATTTTCCTCAGGCGCGAATCACGCTCGACCCCAACGGAGCATGGTCGCTGGAAGAAGCAGTCCGTCTCTGTGCAGGCAAGCGAGACATCCTTGCCTATGCTGAAGATCCCTGCGGCGCCGAGCAAGGTTACTCCGGCAGGGAGATCATGGCGGAGTTCCGTCGTCGGACAGGCCTGCCCACAGCCACTAATATGATCGCGACGGATTGGCGGCAACTCAGATTCGCCGCGGAACTGCACGCAGTCGATATACCGTTGGCCGACCCGCATTTCTGGACGATGCAAGGCTCGGTTCGCGTCGCGCAATTTTGCCGCGAGTGGGGATTGACCTGGGGATCGCACTCAAACAATCACTTCGATATCTCACTCGCTATGTTTACTCATGTTGCGGCGGCGGCCCCCGGTAACGTGACGGCGATCGATACACATTGGATATGGCAGGACGGGCAGCATCTCACGAAAAATCCCCTGAGGATCGAAGACGGAAGACTGACAGTCCCGGAAGGACCGGGGCTTGGCATTGAACTAGATATGGGCCAGGTCGAGGCAGCGCACAATCTCTATAAGCAAGTTGGGCTAGGCGCACGGGACGATGCGATTGCGATGCAGTACTTGAAACCAAACTGGAAGTTCAACCCGAAGCGTCCATGCCTCTGCTGATTACGTAATCGGGGCGGGATTGAAGAGCGCGAACTCGTTGTGAAGCCCCCAATGATCGGCACACGTCTGTTTCCGACCGCTGGCAACATCCAGAATGTAGCGAAAGATGGCTTCGCCGACCTGTTGGATACTGGCCTCCCCCGTTGCGATAGTGCCCGCGTCGATGTCGATCAGATCCGACCAACGCTCGGCAAGTGCCGTTCGTGACGACACCTTGATTACAGGGGCCATCGCCAAACCATAGGGAGTCCCTCGCCCCGTGGTGAAGACATGCACGTTCATCGATGCGGCCAGTTGCAATGTTCCGCAGACGAAATCACTGGCAGGAGTTGCAGCAAAGACAAGCCCCTTGCAGGTTATACGCTCGCCGGGGCCGAAGACACCACTGATAGGACTGGTTCCAGCTTTGGCAATGGAACCAAGCGCCTTTTCTACGATATTGGCCAGACCTCCTTTTTTATTGCCGGGAGTTGGATTTGCGCTGCGATCGACTGAACCGCGCTCAAGATAGCTGTCATACCAAGCCATCTCGCGAATCAGGCCCTCCGCCACCTGTGGCGAAGCCGCACGGGCAGTCAACAGATGGATGGCGTCGCGCACTTCAGTGACCTCAGAGAACATCACCGTAGCGCCTGAGCGCACGAGAAGGTCAGCGGCATAGCCCACTGCCGGATTGGCAGTAACGCCAGAAAAAGCGTCGCTTCCACCACACTGCAGGCCGACGACGAGATCAGAGGCAGGCCGGGTCTGGCGTCTCCTTGCGTTAAGATGCACAAGGCGTTGTTCAGCCATCTGCATGATCGCCTGAACCATGTCACCGAAGCTGCGATGCTGCTCATCCTGTAGCCGAACCACATACGGCAGCGAGGAAAGGATCGGCAAGGTATTGCTTGGGAGCATCTGAGCCGGTTGCAATTTCTCACATCCGAGACTAACAACCAACGGCGCTCCCCCCAGGTTGGGGTTCAGGCTGAGGTTGCGAAGAGTGCGGATAGGAATCTCCGCGCCTGGAGCGTCAATCGCAACTCCGCAGCCGTAAAGGTGCGTAATCGCGACGACGTCATCCACGTTCGGGTATTTGGGAAGAACTTCGGCCTTGATCTTCTTTACTGCATACTCAACGGTTGCCGAGACACATTGCACGGTCGTGCTGATACCAAGGATGTTCTTGGTGCCAACAGTACCGTCGTCGTTGACATAGCCTTCAAAAGTGAATCCCACCAACGGAGTGGGCAGCGTGCTAAGCCCCCCGCTAATCGGCAGCTTATCGAGCGCCGGAGGCTCAGGAAGGGTGAGAAGCCCCTCATGGACCCAGCCGCCGACTGGAATCGTCGCCCGAGCGTAACCGATTGTCACGCCATATCGGATGGCCGGGGCTCCTTCTGGAATCGTCGTAAGCGCAACCTTATGTGCTTCGGGTATTGCTTCACGAAGAACCAGTCCGCCTTCGAAGCGCGCGCCGGCCGGCAAACCTCCTTCATTCACGACAATAGCGACGTTGTCCGACGGATGTATCTGGATATAACGAGGTTGAGTATCGCTTTGCATTAAATCTAAATCTACGCTAATTGTCAGCAGAACACGCTTTCTCACGTAAGCTATGAGTTCGAACGCAACACTCTGAAAGTTCAACACGATAAACTGAAGCAATCCCGATACAGGAAGAAAGGCATCTAACCCAACCAAATTTCCATCAGATTTTGCACCAAAGATGGAAGAAGTGGAACTCAACCTCCCCGACGCTTGCATCTATTGCCCTGATTGCAGACAATTGGTCTGACAGTCTGATTTGAGATCTCACCGACTCTCACCACCGATTGAGGTTTTCCAATGGCTAAAGACCCAATAGAATCCCAAATTGCTAGTGGCGCAGAGGAGCGGGAGAAACTGGCACCCGAAACTGGCCAGCCACTTCTCGGCCGCGTCAGTCGACGGTCATTCCTCTCGCACTTTGGTGCCGCCGGAATCGCAGCAACCGCTCCTCCCATCTTCGCGTCTGCTTCTCCCAAAGCCCCTCCTGTGGTCGACGCGCCACCGATCGACGGGGTCAAAGACGCGGTTCCGGTCGCCCTGCGCATCAACGGCAAAGAACACAACCTAACCCTCGACCCTCGCACCACGTTGCTCGATTGTCTGCGGGAAAACCTCAACATGCCGGGCACAAAGAAGGGTTGCGACCACGGCCAATGCGGCGCCTGCACGCTACACGTCAACGGCCGCCGTGTGAACTCCTGCCTCTCTTTCGCCGTCATGCACTCCATGGACGAAATCACTACCATCGAAGGCATCGGCCAACCGGACAATCTCCATCCCATGCAAGCTGCCTTCGTCGAGCACGACGGGTATCAGTGCGGCTACTGTACCTCCGGACAGATTATGTCGGCCGTCGCTCTTCTCAAAGAGCCGGTCGGTCCTACCGATGAGGATGTCAAGCAGGCTATGTACGGCAACATCTGCCGTTGTGGCGCTTATTCCAACATCGTCGCGGCCGTGCAGTCCGCACGCAAACAAGCCTAGCTGTGACGGCCCCAGGCCGCCGAACCGATATCGGAGCAAGGAAATGGATACCTTCCAGTTCAGTAGACCAACCACCGTTGACCAGGCCGTTCAGTTGGGAGCCGCGTCACCGACGGCGCAGCAATCGGCAGAGGTTCGTTTCGTCGCAGGCGGGACTACACTGATCGACTTAATGAAGCTAAACGTCGAACGCCCCCGACAGATCGTCGACATCAATGTCCTTCCCCTCGACAAGATCCAAGCTGCACCGGGCGGTGGCCTCATCATCGGAGCACTAGCACGTAACTCCGACGTGGCACACAATCCCACAGTACAACGTGACTACCCTGTTCTCTCGCAAGCTCTGCTCTCCGGCGCATCGCCGCAGCTTCGCAACATGGCCACCACCGGCGGTAATCTGTTGCAACGCACCCGCTGTGTCTACTTCCGCGACACCGCCCATGCCTGCAACAAGCGCGAACCCGGCACAGGATGCTCCGCCATCGAAGGTCACAACCGCACACTCGCCATCCTTGGCACCAGCAAAGACTGCATAGCAACGAATCCCTCAGATCAAAACGTTGCGCTTACTGCGTTGGAAGCGACGATTCAGATTCAGGGAACAAAGGGAAAGCGCAGCATTCCAATTCACGACTTTTATCTGCTGCCCGGTTCCACTCCGAACCGGGAAACTATTCTGGAACCGGGGGATGTGATCCTCAGCGTCACGCTGCCGCCACCCGCTGCCGGAGCGAAGTCACACTATCTCAAACTGCGGGATCGCGCCGCCTATGAGTTTGCCCTCGCATCCGCTGCCATCGTGTTGAAGCTGAACGGCAAGAGAATCGAGTACGCTCGAATCGCTTTGGGTGGCGTTGGCACCAGGCCATGGCGCTCTCTCGAAGCCGAGCAAGCCCTGAATGGCAGCTCTGTCGACGCCGCCAGTTTCCGCCGCGCAGCAGACGAGGCACTAAAGGACGCGCGACCCGCAAGCGAAAACGGCTTCAAGGTTGAACTAGCGAAGCGCTGCATCGTTCGCGCACTCACACTGTCCACAACAATGGCGTGATGATTGCGCGAAGACCATACACGGGGACGAGCACAAATAGCTCATCGTAGAGGAGACGACCACAATGATGTTTAGCGAATTTGTCGAGTTCATTAAGTCCAACGAAGGTGCGCCGCCCACGCCATCTGAGATGAATCCAAATCCTCAGTTGGGAATCATCGGTGCCGCGGTGCCGCGTATCGACGGCCCGCTGAAGACCACCGGCAAAGCGCTCTACGCATCCGACTACAACTTCCCTCGCATGGTCTACGCCGTGCCGGTTTGCGCGACCATCGCTAGTGGAAAGATCCGCCGCATCGACAGCAGCGCCGCAGAAAAGATGCCTGGGGTTCTACTCGTGCTCCATCACGGCAATATCATGCCACTCTATCGAAATGCTTCCGGTGGCCGAAACAGCGAGAGCCGCCCCGCCTTCGAGGACGAGACCGTATATTACTGGGGTCAGTATGTCGCAGCGGTCATAGGTGAGACTTACGAGCAAGCGCGCGCCGCGGCAGTAGCCGTCCACGTCGACTATGACGCAGACAAGTTCAACGTGGCGACCTCTCTCGACGATTCGCTTCCACCAGAAGGGCAACCCGGTGGGCCTCGTGTTCTGAGCCATCGTGGCGATTCCGAAGGCACCTTCGCTACAGCGACCATCCAAGTCGACCAAACATACGTGACGCCAGTCGAAACGCATAATCCCATGGAGATGCATGCAACCGTCGCCGTATGGGATGGTAAAAAATACACTCTCTATGAGTCGTCGCAAGGCGTCATGAACCATCAGAACGTTCTCTCGCAGGTATTGGGCGAGCCTAAGGAGAACGTCGAGGTCATCTCTCGCTACATAGGCTCGGGCTTCGGTGGCAAGTTATTCCCCTGGCCACACTCTGCCATCGCCGCTGCTGCCGCGCGCAAGCTAAATCGGCCGGTTAAGATCACCCTCAGCCGTAAGATGATGTTCTCCAATGTCGGCCATCGTCCGCGCACACAGCAGCGTATGCGACTCGGCGCGACCGCCGACGGTAAGCTCGTCTCGCTCCAGCAGGATTACCGCAACCACACCTCCTACGGCGACGACGTACGGGAAAACTGCGGTGAAGCAACGCCGTTCCTCTACAGCACACAAAATCTCAAGGTGACGTCCGCTCTCGTACGCCGCAACGTTGGCACACCAACGCCGATGCGTGGACCCGGAGCCGTGCCGGGACTATTCGCCCTCGAGTCCGCGATGGACGAACTGGCCATCAAACTGAAGAAAGACCCGGTTGAGTTGCGCCTTTCGCTCGATACGTTGATCGACGAAGAAAAAAATAAGCCTTTCTCCTCACGTCATCTCAAAGAGTGCCTGCAACTCGGTGCGGACAAATTTGGTTGGTCACGCCGTACGCTCGGGGTCGGCTCCATGCGCAAGGGAGACCTCATTCTCGGCTGGGGCGTCGCGTGCGCCTCATGGGGAGCCAATCGCGGCGTCAGTGAGACATCTGTCAGTCTTCTCAGCGACGGTACAGCGCGCGTCAGTTCTGGTACTCAGGATATTGGGACTGGCACCTACACCGTTATGGCGCAAGTCGTCAGCGATAAGACTGGCATCCCCGTCGAAAAGATCAATGTCGTTCTGGGCAGCAGCAGCCTGCCGCCCGGCCCCACCTCCGGCGGCTCAACCGCCACGGCTACGATCCTGCCGTCTGTCCTCGACGCGGTGAATGCTGCTATCAAAGTCGTACTCACAGTCGCTACCAACGCCAGGAAATCGCCATTTTCAGGCAAAGACGTCGACTCGCTGATAATGTCCGCCGGCCGCGTTCACGCGAAAGGACAGTCACCCGCCAGCGGCGTGCCTTTCCAGGAGATTCTGGGCCTGGCAAACCTCGCCAGCGCCAACGGAGACGGCAAGTCTGGCGGTCTGGGCGCAGATCCGAAGGCCCGCAACTATTCCACACACTCCTTCGGCGCCCAGTTCGTCGAGATTGAGTGGGACCCTGGGATTGCAAGGCTGCGTGTCAGTCGAGTTGTCAGTGTCATTGATGGCGGACGCATCATCAACAAGATCACCGCTACCAATCAGGTCGCCGGAGCGATCGTTATGGGAGTCGGCATGGGGCTGTTCGAGCAAACCACCTACGACCCGCGTAACGGGCACCCCATCAACGACAACTTCGCCGATTACATCGTTCCCACAATCGCAGACTCACCGGATATCGATGTTCACTTCCTCGACATTCCCGATCCCATCATGGGTGAGTACGGCGCTCGCGGTATCGGCGAGATCGGCCTGGCAGGTATCGCACCAGCCATCACTGCGGCGGTCTACCACGCCACCGGAGTGCGTGTCCGCTCCCTCCCCGTTCGCATTGAAGACTTGCTCGCAACCCCTCACATCGCCTAGCAATGAATCGGTATTTATGGTGGCCTGGGCAGGACTTCCAACCTGCGACCTTCGCGTTAAGAGTGCGATTTCTGACTTGTAAGGAAATGCAACAGCCTGCAATGCAATGCTGCCATATCATTGTATTTACTGAGCATTTCTTGATTCGCATCCGGAGGAATTCTTTGCACTGAGTTGCATGGGGAACTAAACAAAGTATCCCAAAAGTATCCCTGAGCATCTAAGGAAACTCCTTTTTGCCTGTTCGAGCGCTGAAGCCGATCTGCGAAAACAGCTTGTTGCAACTGCGATTGGGGGCATAGCGGGAGCGCGTACGGAAGGAGCAGCTGAAAATTACTCAGCACGTTCAGTGAGCAAAAGGCCCTGCGATTGAGTCGGATCTTTGCGAGGAATGACACCTGCATTGCTCGTCCAAACATACCCCGTGCCGGGGGAGTCATCCAGTTCGTGGGGATTAACGAATGCGCAGATGTGGAGATCAAGGTGGTGCGGATGATGCACAGTGCCGGTGTTCATTTCATGGCCGGAACTGATGCGGAAACCTTTTATCCTGGTGATTTGGACTGCATACTGAACTCGCGTTATTCGTGAGTGCCGGTTTCTCGCCTTTGGAAGCATTACAGACCGCAACACTAAATCCAGCATTGTTTCTTGGCGGAACTGCTGATTTCGGCGCGGTCAAAGTCGGAAGATCGCCTACTTGGTGCTTCTGGAAGCAAATCCCTTGGAAGACATCCGCAATGCAGAACGAATTGCTGGTGTAGTGACGGACGGGCGATCCTTGACCGAGAAAAATAGATCGTCTGCCTTCTGAAGGTGCTGCTGTCTCAGATAACAGATGATGGGAGACGCGCGAAAGAGTCGCAGCCTAATCGCCTTCACGGCATGGTCCGGCTTTGCTCTCGCCGCCGTTATGGGCACTCAGGCCTTGCGCAACGTGATTTCACCATATTCTTGCGCGCCTAAGTGACGCGTAATGTATGCAGGACGATACGGGAACAGGAGATTTAATTGCCAATATTTGCGCTTCCTAGGGGAATAGGAATTCATTGCGGACTAGCAGCGAGCCAGCAGATGCGGATCGAGCACCACAACTAAACAGCCCAACTCGCTGGATCAGAATTGTCGCAGAAGCGTTTGGCTGTTGCGCGGCAAGTGCAACGCACCAATGCAATCCAGGCTGCATCCTATTCACTAATGTGTGACACAAAAAAAGAGAGATAGTGTCCATTACACGTAGTCATCATGCGGACAGCAGACTTCGACCAGATTGTTGAACAAGCTTTTGATCGCATTCCTGTGCGATTCCGGAGGCGCATGCACAATGTTGCGGTGATTGTTGAGGACGAGCCATCACCGCTGCAGCTCCAACGGGGCAACGATTCACATGCTAGTACTTTGCTCGGTTTGTATGAGGGACGACCGCTGGCGTACCGTAGTGTTTGGGAGAGCTTTCAACATCCGGACAGAATTACGATATTTCAGGGTCCTCACGAGCGTATGGCGCGCAACCGCAAGGATCTGGCGCGTTTGGTCGAGCAAACGCTATGGCACGAAATCGCGCATCACTTTGGGATGAACGAGCGGGAGGTTCGGGCTGCCGAGCGATTGAGAAAAATGCGACGTATTTGGCCTCATTGAAGCTGACGGCGACTACTCAAACGAATTACTTCCGAAGACTCTTCTTAGATGTATCGTTCCACCTGCGAAGGAGGTTCTAATGGGGATGCCCAACGGAGCCGCAAGCCGTATTGTGCGGAGTGCTCTCCGCTCGTTGCCTGCTTAATTTGGAACCGGTTCAATTCCCTGCCGCACGTCGATTCGAGGGTCCTTTCTCCGAGGCACAAGATCGCATGACACTGTCCCTGGATCTAACACGGCGGACATTTCTGTGTAACGCCGCGTTGTTGACTGTTGCCGCATCGGCCAATACGCTCACGACCTCCCAGGCTCCAGACATGTTTGTTCAGACAGTTCTTGGCCCGGTCCCAGCCTCCAAACTAGGAGTCACCCTGGTTCATGAGCACGTGATGTGTGATTTTATCGGCGCGGAGCAAACCAACCGACATCGCTGGGAGGTTGAAACAGTGGTGAAACGGATGCTGCCTATCCTCAGACAGTTGAAAGAGCGCGGAGTGACGGGATTCATTGACTGCACACCGGCCTATATCGGGCGCGATCCGCGAGTGTTGAAGCAGTTAGCCCAGGAAACCGGGTTGCATATCGTCACGAACACCGGTTATTACGGTGGCGCGGACGACAAATCTGTACCGAAGCATGCTTACGGCGCAACGCCAGATCAACTCGCTGACCTCTGGGTGGCGGAGTTCGTAGACGGCATTGAAGACACCGGGGTGAAGCCTGGCTTCATGAAGATCGGAATCGATGAAATCAAAGGGAGCTCGGATCGGCTTTCGCCCATCGATGAAAAACTTGTGCAGGCTTCTGCACGTGCGTCTCGACGGACCGATTTATCCGTGACGTGCCACACTGGAGGGGGGCCAGCGGGCTTAGCCGCGACGAAGATCTTCATCGAAGAAAGAGCCGACCCGGGCCGCTTTATCGTTGCTCATTCTGACGGCCATGGGCTACCCATTAACCGAGCGGTTGCGGCGCTGGGCGCGTGGGTCTCCTTCGACGGGATCGGCAGACATCCACTCGAATCGTACCTCAAGCTGGTCCATGCCATGACGGAGAGACATGCCAGCCGCTTGCTGCTCTCGCAGGACAGTGGTTGGTATTGGGTCGGCCAGCAGAACGGCGGAGAGATTCGCAACTTCAATTACATGAGTGATGTGTTTCTGCCGGCTTTGCGTGCCAGTGGTATCGGCGAAGCAACTATTCGAAGACTCACGGTGGAAAACCCGGCCAACGCATTTGCGATTCGTTTCCGCCGGTAGCACGCCATGTAAACCGATGACTCGAGTAATGGTGCCACAGAATCGTACCAGCGGCTGGAGGAACTGGTGTCGCTAGGATCCGACCTGAGTGCGATGGCGGTGATTCGCACCGGTTGCTCGAATCTGCACCCAGGTACGGTTCAGGTCTCATGCGTTGGCTGAGGGGCAGCGATGGCAAGCGATCAGCAGATCTGCCACTAAACGTCAGTCGGTTATTTAGTCCGCCCTACGAACATGAATTGCAACGCAAAGACAGCCGTTTGTCTTGACGGTTTTTCGCAATTCACCCAGACAGCTACTGCAACGGCAAGCGGCGTCTCGGTGGGGCATTCAGCCCTCAGCGGGTAGAGGCAGGCTATCCCGGAGACGCGGACTATTCTGCCAACGTCTCCGGCACTACCGCACTGCTTGCAAAGGTAGCTACACCTGTTATCACTCCGGCCCCTGTACTTACACATCTATCCAGGCCCTTACCATTTCCGATGCGACTCCGGGCGCAAGGACCAGTAACTCCCTGCTGTACACGGGTCCGATCACGCCAACTGGGAGGCAATGAGACCATACAAGCCTATGCATCAGCGACCGGTTATCAGCAGAGCGCGTTCGCGACCGCAGGCTATCTGCTGAGCCTGCCGGTTGCCGCGACGCCGGTGATCTCGCTCGCCTCGGAACCTATACCGGCGCGCAAAGCGTGACTATCTCGGAATCGACACCAGGGACGAGGATTTATTACACAACCAACGGCTCCTCACCTACAACGGCATCCAGCGTCTACGGCAGTCCAATGACGATTTCGACGAGCCAGCCGCTGAGAGCCATCGCCGCGGTCTCGGATTATACGCAGAGCTCTTTGGCTTCCGCTTTCTATAGCATCCGGGTTATCCCTCCTCTTACATGGACCACGCGGGCGGTTATTTCCTATGGCACTCCCTTGAGCACAGCCCAGCTCGGCGCGAGTTCAACTGTGGCAGGTACATTCGCCTACTCGTCAGCGGTTGGAACCGTCCTGCCTGCCGGATCGCGGATCCTCTCGGTGACTTTAACGCCGACTGACCTCACCACTTACACTCCGGCGACAACCACAGCCATACTTATCGTCAACAAGTCGCCGTTGACGATCTCGGCGGCGAACGCCGCCTAAGTTCGTCTACATGCCTTCGATTAAGCGACCGTGACAGTCCTGAAAAAAGTGGATCTGTTTGCTGATCGCTTTTTCGCTTGCTCCCAGGGCCAAGTTCCCCGAAAGTCCGCTTTCCGGCAAGTTCGAAACCGGTGCCCTGGTGGTGGTTGGAATTGCCGCCATCCCCGCTTTAGCGGGAACTTCGATCCGATCGGAACTAATCGGTCAGTTATGGTGTCTGTTTAGATGGAGTTCATCTCGCAGGTTGGTGATCATCTGGTTGGTTTGGGAGCGAGGACATATTTGTAACCATACTCGTCAAATAATCGATTAGAGTGTTTCATTGCGTCGTCAACACTGCATCCGCGGTTCCTGGAAGCAAGCGGGGCGAAGTCCTATGTATACCATTTGCCAGTAGAGAGGTTGTAATGCAGACGGGCGTCTTTGGTTCGCGTTGTCACAGCTTCGCTCGTCGCGTTGGACTTCTTTCGGGAATCCTGCTGCTCTGTTCTGCACCCCCTGCTAAATCGCTTGGACAGGATGTTGGTTCCTCCAGCGGAAGCGTGTTTCACATTCATGGAGTTGTTTTGAATGCGGTAACCAACAAACCAGTGGGTCGGGCGCTTGTTACGTTGATGGAAATAGCCGCATTGACCGACAGCGACGGACGGTTTGGGTTCGATGTACGGTTGTCAACGGGCAACCTAGCTGGTGCAGCCGCCCTCCGGCCGAGCTTAGGCGTGTTCAGCGGATTTCCGATGGTGTTGATGGCGCGACGTCCGGGATATCTGACGATGCAGCGACCTACCATGCTTCTGTTGCGCGACAAGAGTCCAGAAGTGCCCGAGCTGACGATTAAGATAGTGCCCGAAAGCATTTTGAGAGGTCGCCTCGCGACGTCCGCGGTGGAACCCCCAATCGGCGTTCAGGTTCAGATTTTCCGCAAACAAGTGCAGGATGGGCTGGCGAACTGGGGACTGGTTGGCGCAGCGCAGACGAACAGCGGGGGCGAGTACCGTTTTGCGGACTTGCCCGCTGGTGATTACAAGGTGATGACCCGTGAGTGGGTAGAGAACGAGTCGTTCGTATCCGTTCCGTCCAGGCAAATGACAGGATATCCGCCTGTCTATTACCCAAATGAACTTGATCTTGCAACAGCAGCGCCAATCCACATCGCCGCCGGGGAGACGGCGCAGGTAGACCTCAATCTACATGCTCAGCCCTACTACCAGGTAAGCATACCTGTGATGAACGTTCCCCATGGAACTGGTTTGAATGTGACTGTGGGGGACGAGGATGGGTCATCGGGATTTTCACTGGGCTTCAATCCGCAAACGCAGAAGATCGAAGGGTCGCTGCCAAACGGCGCATACGACGTACGGATAATTTCTTTTGGAGAGGTACAAAGCTCAGCTGCAGCCAGGATTGAGATCGCGCGGGGTCCATTCCACGGAACGCCAATCTCGTTGGTGTCCAGTGGAGTGATTCCCGTAGTCGTGCGGGAAGAGTACACGACTGATTCTGGTTCCGGAACGCGTGAAGGACCCGTGTTCTCCCGAATCGGAAATCGGAGCTCACGATCGTTGGAGCTCATTCTTCGACCGGACGGAACAAACAGCCCAACTGCCGGCCTGCGGAACCCCACTGGGAAAGGGAACGAGGGTCTCGTTGTGGAGAATGCACGGGAGGGCAAATATCGCGTATTAGTGATGCCGAACCGTGGTTATGTCGCATCGGCGACTTCTGGCGGGGTGGACCTGCTTCATCAGCCGCTCGTGGTTGGAGCAGGCGGCGCCAGTGCCCCAATCGAGATTACGTTGCGAGACGATACCGCTACGCTCGATGGTACGGTTTCTCCAATCCCGCCAACCGGGGATGAGCCGAATCCGTATGGGGCAGGACTGTTCGTGTTTTGTTATCCAATCGAGAGCGAGGCTGGGCGGTTCGTGCAAGGGTTTGCCGGAGTTGATGGGAAGTTTTCCATCCAGAATTTACCGCCAGGACGATACCTGGTGCTCGCGTTCTCCACTCCGAACCAGAATTTAGAGTACCGCAATCAGGAAGTCTTGCGGCAGTACGAGTCGAAAGGCACCATCGTGACGCTTGAACCTGGTCAAAAAACGGAGGTCAAGGTGTCTGTGCTTACGGAGGACGAAGAATAACTTGCCAATGCCTCCTAAAGAGATGAGGGCAGGAGCGCGCATGGCGCCGGCAATATTTATGTTCGCCATGGGCACGTGCCTGTCTTTCGGACAGAGCGCGACGCCTGCCCAAACCGCTCCTCCCGAGGTTGCCTCCACAGCGGCGGTTTCCTACCGCATCGCGGGACGGACCGTGAGTGCGGCAGATGGACATCCGCTCTCGGAAGCCACGGTTCTGATCGTGAATACCAAAACGCAGCAACAGGTCGCTTCGACGTTGGCCGGCGAAGACGGTGCCTTTGCGTTTACTGACCTCCAGGCGGACAAATATTCGCTCCAGGCAGTGAAGACAGGCTATCTGCCATCCGCCTACGACCAGCACGAGATTTTCTCAACGGCGATTGTGACGGGCGCCGGCTTGAATACAGATTCTCTCGTGCTGCGAATGACTCCCGCCGCCATCCTTCGTGGACGGGTCACTGATGAGGCAGGAGATCCGGTACGGGGTGCAACCGTGGCGCTCTATCGTGAGAACCGCGATGAAGGCAGGAGTCGCATCACACAATTCCGGAACGCGCTAACAGACGATCTTGGAGAGTATGAGATCGCCGCTTTGCCGCCCGGACCCTACTTCCTCTCTGCGAAGGGAGTCCCGTGGTACGCTATGCATCCGCAGCCTAGAAACTCGGCAAATCCGGTCGAACTGATTAGCTCGGTTGATCCCTCTCTCGACGTGGCTTACCCGACAACGTTTTATGCCAATGCGATAGATGCAGACGGAGCAACATCGATTCTTGCGCGGGGTGGCGACCAAGTCAATATCGATCTGCATCTTCGTCCATTGCCTGCGGTGACGCTTACACTCCATGCGGCGCCGGGACAGCAAGCTGTGCGCGTTCCGCAGTTGCAGGAGTCGGTATTCGATCAGTCCGAAACGGTCTACGGGCAGGTGCAGTTCGTTGGTTCTGATGTCTCCATAGCGGGAGTCCCGCCCGGACATTATGTACTCAACCAAGTGAATCAGAGCACTGGAGAAATTGCCAAGTCCACGATGATCGACCTGACCAGGGGAGCCGTCGATAGAGATGCGACGTCGGGTGAAGACTCGGGAGGCATCAAGCTGAAACTGGAAGGTGAGAACAGCTTAAATTTGCCACCTGGGATGCTGGTTAGCCTGCGAAGCAAGGAGGCAGGGATAGTGACTAGTCAACCTGTGAACGACAAAGGCGTTGCAGAGTTCGGAGGATTGAAGCCAGGAAGCTACCATTTCTTCCTGTCTGGCAGTGACCAGCAGTACCACGTGGCGAGAATTGCATTAGTGGGGGGAAAAACTTCAAGCAATACTGTACGCGTGGCTCCAGGGACGACCGTGTCGATCACCGTCACGTTCGCAACGGGCTCTGTCGCTGTGGAGGGCTTTGCGATAAAGGACGGAAAGCCAGCGGCAGGCGTCATGATCGTGCTGATTCCATCGGATGCTAATGACAACGTCGAGCTATTCCGAGGAGACCAGAGTGACCTAGATGGAAGTTTTCTTTTGCCAAATGTGATCCCCGGCAAATACACGGCCGTGGCCATCGAAAACGGGTGGGAGCTGGAATGGGGAAAGCCTGAAGTACTCGCACAATATCTTCCTAAGGGCGTCTCGGTCACGATCTCTTCCAGCAAACGAGGATCAATTCACCTTTCCGACGCTCTTATCGTGCAGTCTCGGCAACTTGAATAACTCCACATCGCCTTTAACAGTCTTTGTTCACTCTTGAAAGAATCAGTTCTAACATCGCAATTCGCAACTGCCTGAAAGTCGGGGTTTCGGCAATTCCGGTTTACCAGGTTTTTAAGGATTGAAGTTGCCGAAATGTATGGTCCGCCGTCTGACTGCAAGGGAAAAGTTCAGCGAGAGAAAGTCTGCGTCAATGTATCCGGCCTTTGGGTGGAGATTTGTTCTCCTGGCCTTGATGAGATACGCCGCGTGCCTGTCCTTAGAAACCCCTCGGCCGTTTGAAGGCCCAATTGGCAAACAGGTTTCAGGCACGCCGTTGTGACTGTTCTTTCATCTTCACTCGTCCGGTGCAGACCTTGGGGGGAGAACTTGTTGTTAGTCGCGGTTGAAACGGGCTACGCAGCCATGGTGTCTGGAACAGCGCGGTAGTCCTGTCCCGTCGAGAGAACCGCCCAAGCGATCCGCGCCAGCTTGTTCGCCATAGCGACGATCAGCACGTTCCTTGGTGCTCTCATCTCGAGCGACGTAATCCATGCTCCCATCGCGATCCGGTCTCGCTTCGATCGCAACACGACGGCTCGAGCCCCATGGACCAGGATCTTGCGCAGGTAACGGTTGCCACGCTTGCTGATCCCAGACAGCCTCGCCTTGCCGCCGGTCGAGTGCTGCTTCGGCAGCAGTCCCATCCAGGCTGCGAACTCTCGTCCCTTATGGAAGGCCGCTCCGTTCCCGATCGAAGCTACGATCGCGGTTGCTACCAACGGGCCAATGCCCGGGATCTGACGCAGTCTTCGGCAGGCGTCATCGCTTGAGGCGATCCGCTCTACTTCATCGTTCATCTCTACGATCTGGAGTTCCAGATCCTTCCACTCGCTCCACAGCATCACAACCAGATTCCGCATCCTCGGGGTGAGGTTCTCGTTCGCGTTCTCGAGCACATCGGGAATGGCTTCCCTCAACCGGATCGGGCTCTTGGCAAACACTATGCCACGCTCCAACAGGAACGCACGAATCTGGTTGATAACAGAAGTCCTCCGCGCCATCAAGCGTTCGCGCACACGATGCAGGGCTTGCAGGTCCAGCTGATCGTCCGTCTTGATCGGAACGAATCGCATGTTCTCACGAGTAACAGCTTCAGCGATCGCTTCCGCATCGATGAAGTCGTTCTTGTTGGACTTCACAAATGGCTTCACAAACTGAGCAGGAATCAGCTTCACCTCGTGGCCCTGTGCTCGCAACGCTCGGCCCAGAAAATGGGCTCCAGAGCACGCCTCCATCCCGACGAGCGAGGTCTGCAGGTTCGCTGTGAACGTGATCAGCTGCCGCTGAGTAAACTTCTTCTTCAGCAGCACCTTGCCGTGAGCGCCGAGAGCTACAAGGTGAAAGGTTGTCTTGCCAAGATCAATGCCAACGGAATGAATCTGCATGTCGATGATCCTCCTGAAAACCTGCCTACAAGATCACCCACACCCAGGTAGGAGATCAAGCGGCGGACCATCTCAGTAACCCCGTTTTGCGGAAGGTTCCTGCTAATCAATCGAGGACCAGCGGCTGCGGCACGCCCGCCTCTCGCAAGTTGCCTCTTAATATTGACGAAGCCGAACTTGATCCTTACGGGTTGAGACCCGGTCGGCTTCTGAAGCGTCGAGCAATATTAATTGCTCGGACCGCAATTTCTGGCGCTTTCACACTTACGGAGAAGTGGCTTAAGCCTGAAGGCACGGTCTCGATTAAACCCGCAATTCTATTGAAGTTGAGTTTATAATCGGGGCTCTTGAAGGCGTGGGATGTTATGGCACCCGACCCTGTCGAAATCACGCAGTTGCTGCGGCAATGGGGAACCGGTGACCGGCAAGCCGACGACAGACTGTTCGAACTCCTGCTGCCGGACTTGCGCGAGATTGCCGGACGTTGTTTCGGCGGCGAGCGGCTCGGCCATACTCTTCAGCCAACGGCGTTGGTTAATGAGGCCTTCCTTCGATTAGCGAAAATCAAGAATATTGAGTGGCAGGATCGGGGTCATTTCCTTGCTGTATCGGCCCGGATCATGCGGCGTTACCTGATCGACCACGCACGCGCTCGGCCCAGCGTCATCTTCCTGCCTATGGAGGGACTGCCGGAACGGGTCTTGGGTAATCACACCTCCCTGGAACTTGCCATTACGGTTGACGCGCTACTCGACGAGTTGGAAGCAGAATCGCAGCAGAGGCGAGCGGTGGTGGAGCTGAAGTTCTTCCTGGGCCTGACGGACACTGAGGCCGCCGATGCGCTGAATCTCAACTTGCACACCTTGCAGCGGGAGTGGTATCGTTCGCGCCGCTGGCTATTCGAGCGACTAAGTACCCAGCCATGAGAAGCGCTGAACAAGATGACGATGTAATGAAGATTCTGACGGTGGCCCTCCAGAAGCCACCGGCCGAACGTGAAGCCTACTTGCGAATCGCCTGCAAGGGAAATGATGAGCTCTACCGCGAGGTAGCGGATACAGTCACGTGGGAACAACGTATGGGCGGGTTCCTGCTGCATCCGATGGTGATTCTCCAGGATCCAACGCGTGGTTTCTGCGCCGGTCAGATCGTCTCGGAACGATTCGAAATTGTGCGGAAAATAGGTGAGGGTGGAATGGGCATCGTGTATGAAGCCCTCGACCGGAAGCGCCACCAGCGAATAGCGCTGAAATTCGCCAAAGCTGGTTTTCAACGCCTGTTGTCGCCCGAACTGGAGGGTGCTCTGAAGGTGCGCCACCCTAATATCTGCCTGGTTAATGAAATTCACACCACAAGAATCGAGGAGTACGAAGTTGACTTCCTCACGATGGAGTTCGTCGAGGGTGAGACTCTATCTCGGCATTTATCGGAGCACGGTAAGCTCCCGCAAGAAGAAGCTCTCGAAATCGCACGCCAGCTCTGTGCCGGACTGGCCGAAGCCCATCGCAGCGGCATCATCCATCGTGATCTGAAGACGGGCAATATCATGCTTTGCCCAACCGCGAAGGAAGGCATGCGTGTGGTGATTATGGACTTCGGTCTGGCGGGCGCCGTGGCTTTGGATTCGACCGAAGGCGGCACTCCGGCGTACATGGCTCCCGAGCTGTGGAAGGGGGAGAAGGCCTCATGCGCCTCCGACATCTATTCGCTGGGAGTCATTCTGCACGAGATCGTAACCGGTCGGATGCCGGTTGAAGAGAAGTCACCGGGTCCGGGCAAGCCGAGCCACTTCGTTGCTCCAACCAGCCTGAACAAGGAACTTGAGCCAAGATGGGATCGCGTAATTCTTTCCTGTCTCGATGCGTCACCAGCCCTTCGTCCTTCCAGCGCACGCCAGGTGATTGCCAGTCTGGAGAAGAAACCTCTTCGTAAGGCGCCTCTCCTGACCATTGCGTTGCTGATTGTAGCCGCTTTGGCGATGCCTCAGACGCGCCAGTGGCTCGGCGACCGTTTCTGGCCGCCGCCGAATGTGCGGTTGGCCGTTCTCCCATTCGAAGGAGCGACGAATAGCCCCGATATTGGTAGAGGAGTCTTGCAGGACGTCTCCGACCGCGTCCGGCGTATGAGCAGTGGACGCCGCACCGTGGTGGTCATCCCGCCCTCAGAGATTCTCGACAGGCACGTCCACACCCCCGAGCAGGCCAGGGAGGTCTTGCACGCGACTCATGCCTTGCAGACCAGCGTCAAGCAGGAGGGTGACGAATTCGTGGCCCAGGGGACGGTCATCGATCTATCTACACAGACTCCTCTGCGAGAGTTCGCCGGACGCTATTCGCCTACCACCATCGGAACTATGCCGGCGGCCTTCGCGGGTGCAGTCTCGATGGCATTGCGATTGCGCGGGCCCGTAACCCCGGATATCCTCTCCTCTGCCGCTACCCCGGCTTACGATCAGGGGCTGTATCTGCTCCGCAGAGATCGTCGAAGCTTTGATGAAGCGATAGCGTTATTTGAGCAGGCAGCCCGGCTCGATCCTCGTTCGCCGCTGCCGCTGGCCGGTCTCGTGGAAGCAAATGTCATGAAATTTGATGAAACGCACCAGGAGAGTCGCCTTGATGACGCTCGCCGATCCCTGCGCGCCGCGGAGAGCCTAAGTCCGGACTCTCCGAGAGTGCGCATGGCTGCGGGTCTGCTGAAAGAAACCGCAAGCCAGTATGAGCAGGCGTTGGAAGACTACCGCAGCGTGCAGGATCATGAGCCGCGCAACGTGGACGCTCTTCTGCGCATTGCCGGAGTCTACGAGAAGCTCCAGATGTCGTCCCAGGCGATAGAAACCTATCAAAAAGCCATTGAGTTGGATCCGGATTACTACGGCGGGTATCACGGGCTCGGCGTTTTGTACTACTACCACGGCAAGTATCGGGAAGCCGCCGAACAGTTTCAAAAGTCGATTGATCGAGCCCCTGGTCTCTTCGACGAGTACACCAATCTCGGTGGCACTCTCGACGAACTTGGGCGAGATGCGGAAGCCGAGCAGGCTTTGTTGACGTCACTTAAGCTCCGCCAAACAGGCACCGCTCTGAATAACATGGGAGCCATGCGAGCCTATCAGAAGAGGGATGAGGAGGCGGCCGCCTATTACAAACAAGCGGTGGCACTCGATCCCTCCGAGTACATCTACTTGGAGAACCTGGCTGATTCGTATCGTCGCCTGGGACGAGTGCGGGAAGCCAATGCCGCGTACCGGGGGGCAATGGATTTGGCGATGAAAACCCTAAAAGAAAATCCCCGTCTGGGATATCCTCGCGGGTATGTTGCCTACATTGCAGCCCGGCTCGGCGATCGCAAGAGAGCGGAAGACGAAATTGCCCAAGCTCTGCAGTTGTCACCGGGGGAGACCAAGGTAGTCCGCCACGCAGTCTTAACATATGAAGTGCTCGGCCAGCGGGACCGGGCTATCCAGGTTCTCGAAGCAGCCACACCAGACTTGTTACATGAACTCGATCGTCAGCCAGACCTGGCGGACTTTAGCCGGGATTCTCGCTTTAGACAGTTAGTAGCCAAAAATCAAAACGGAGGTAAATAGAAATGTCAGCCATAGCCAAAGCCGATCATGAGTGTCTCCTCACCTGGCGTGCGGTCACGGGGGTCCTTCTACACTCACCTAAAGAAATGAAACTCGGGGAGACCGTGCATTACCACAGCAAACGCGGCAAGGTCGAGATACGCTTTGGCCGTTCCCCGTTCGGAGGCAATAAGAAAAAGGTCACCGACCAAGAGCCACCGCTAGAGTTAAAAGTAATCGGCACATTTAAAGCCCGCTGTACCATCACGACGCCTGAAGGCCGTGTATTGAGGTACCTGAATAAACTTCCGAATGGCACCTACAGTTCGAGCTACATTCCAGGTGGTGGCAATGTGATCGTCAAATGACGCCCTAGTAACGTGCATTGTGGTCGTCGGCAGATGCCAAACCGAGCCAGCCGATGACCTTTTGTCTGTGAACGGAAGCCAACAGAGCGCATCGCCCAACCTCGCTTTCCGTGCCTCACCTCTCTGTCTTAAGACAGGAACCGGTCGACCCGCGCTGTTTCGACGCTTAGCGTCAGTCGTATCTGAATGCTTGGAATGACGTCAGGGAGCGCCGATCGCGGAGCTGGCGAACAAGGCCGGGATAACGCTGTGAGTTTCTGAGTCGTGTGGTCGACGGACGTGATCAGGCCGCTAAACTCGATGTCCAGTAATAAAGTTTCGCTGCTCGTCTCACGGGCTGCGCGTTGCCACTTCATTAAACGTATCGATCCGGTTTTCGTCGTATTTGGCACTTCACCGCGTTCGACTAACGGAAGTACCATTTTTGGCAGCGCGATATTGCCCCCGCCGTGTTGCCTTCCACCAAGTCAAAAGCGTCGGCGTCCTGATTGCATCTTTTCGGAGCTCTCAATACCCAGCCCGGCTGTCCCCCTGTTTACACTTCGCCGCACACCTCGCGATGCACCATGCAAAAATCGGGGGCCGAGTGGCTCGCTACTTCTTTCTTGTGGACTCTTCCATTCCCTGCTTCATGCCGGTTTAGCCGGCGCACTGACCCGCCGATTTTGGCACTCTTTGAACTGCTCTTTGCGGTCAACTTTCTAGTTTCGACAAGCATCTTTTAGATGGCACTTTGAAAATCATCGAACCACTTCAACCCTGAGTAATCCTTGCGAATCGGCAGAGAGATTAATGTCCATTCCGTCGCCGCGTTTCGCCACATTCGGCAAGGTTACCGGCAGCTTCCCATGGATCGGTACCTCTCCAAAAAGCGCGCGCACCATAGCCGTTTCCGAAATGGAAACAGAACTGAAAGCACAGGTATAACTCCGGATATTCGGGTAGTTCAGAATAAGGTATGGACTGCCCATCGCCAGCACGGCCGTGCGGTCTCCTACCAGGTCCAGAAGCCTCTGTAGGATGGTTACGGCTGGCTGTTTCCTTCGCAGCTGACATCGTATCCAGGCTCGTCTGCGTGCCAACCTGCCCTGGTTGCGGGATACTGTAAATCGCCGCGATCACCGGTCCAAACCTCGGAAGCATCGCGGCAATTCCATCGGCTTCAAACGGCGCACTGCGACGATCTACATACACCACCGTTGCTCCCGGCAACCGCGCGCGATCTGCTGTTCCAGCATGCGCCCATCGTCGCCGTGCGGATCGCTCACAAACAAAACCACCAGAGTCGACCTTCCGTCGTCTCGTCTCATCGGCAGCAGATGATTGTCATCACGCACCAGCGTGATCGCATGCTCCGCGACCTCCTGGGCGAGCGCATAGCTTGATGGCTTGCCGAAGTGTTGCTGCACCTGGTCGAGATCGACCACCTGTCCCTTGCGCGAATCCAATCCCGCCTTCGCCTTCACCAGCAGGAGACGCCGTACGCTTGCGTCAATCTGACCCTGTGGAATCTCTCCCGACTTTACCGCCTGTAACAAGCCGTTGTAGGTTCCATCCAAGTCTGAAGGAAGCTCAAGGAAGTCCTGGCCCGCCTTCACGGCGTCTACCGCCGCACGTCCTGCAGGATTCCCACTGCCTGGCGGATAGAGTTTCGTTAGACCCTGCATCTCCATTGCGTCGGAGACAATTACACCTTTGAAACCCAACTGCTCGCGAAGCAGGCCAGTTACTACCTTCCGCGATGTGGGCGCAATCTTTCCCGGGTCAGGCTCAATCGCCGGAAACGCTACGTGCGCAATCATCACCGCGTCGGTTCCAGCGGCAATGCCTTTCTGGAACGGCGGCAGTTCCACTTCATTCAGTCGCTCCATCGGTGCGTTCACCCTGGAAAGTGCAGATGCGAATCGGTATCGGTGTCACCGTGTCCCGGAAAATGTTTTAGCGCTGTCAGCATTCCGCCGGCATGGGATCCGTTGATGGGCGGGAAGTATACGCTGCGGGCGGATGCGTATGAGGTTCGGCTGAACACTTCGGTCTTCAATGGGGTGGACGGTCGATCCAGACGCTGGATAAAGATGCCTTCCAAGTGTATGAAGATGGCATTCAGCAGACGATTGCATCGTTCAGGCATGAGGATTTGCCCGTATCGCTGGAGAAAACATCGGACTCAGCTACGGAAAACGTTGAATCTGTCGAGATAGCGCTCGCAATTGTGCTGCTGACGGGCGCGGGACTGATGCTCAAGTTGGCAGTTGGTCGTCAGCCAGGGCCCAACCACCGGAATCGCCTTGGAGGGGAACCGTGGTCATCATCCTGCCGAGGGTGCCACCGAAAGGACCCCGGGTTGTGGAATGAGCTCGATGGAATCACGGAAGCAGTAGTCGAGGCCACCTGGCGAAAAGCAATAACTGAGGCAGCCACGACAAATCCAGCCGATTCAAATAGTAGGGGGGCCAACATCCTTGACGCCCAGGCCATATCTATCCTCGAAAGGTACTGCACTGATTTTTGAATTTGTGATAGAATACCCGCCGAGTGATCTTCATGAATCACCTGGCACAGTTTGTTAGTGCTGTTGCGCCTAAGGGTAGGCATCGCGCTCCGCTCAGCCTGTGCATATCGGCATCGGGATTCTGAGCAACGTATCCAGCAACGTCGCCACTGCCTCCGGGGCAACCAGCACTACCTATTCCAATCTCACCTCCCCTTGTTCTTGGATGATCGGCGATTCACTGGCGGCAGGCGCGAGATGCAATTAGGCGTGAAATTGATTTGGTAACCAACGCTAAATTTCGCGGGGCTCGGAAGAAACCCGAACGGAGCGACGAGGGTTGGTATTCCAAGGAAATCACATAAAAAGGCGTACAAGGAACAATCCCACCTCCGTGGGAATACGAAGATGCAGCCGAACTACACCAGGTTCCGCACGACAATTCAAGAATGGAGGTGCTCCAATGAGATTCCGCATCGCGTTCTACAGTCTCTGCGCCCTTCTCGTGAGCTGTCCTATCGCCATGGGACAGACAATCACCGGCTCCGTCACCGGTACCGTCTCCGACGTCAGCGGAGCCGCAGTAGCCGGAGCCAAAGTCACCGCAGCCAACGTCCACACAGGTGTTGAGACTACCACCACAACGAGTGCCGATGGCGTCTACATTATTCGCTTTCTCCAGATCGGCGACTATAAGATCTCAATAGAAGCCCCAGGCTTCGGTCCCGCTTTGGTCGGTCCATTCAACCTCGAAGTTGGCCAGGAAGCCAAGGTGGATGCCAAGCTCAGGATCGGCTCGGTGAATGAAAATGTTGTCGTCACCGCCGCCGCTCCCATCCTCAACTCGGAGAATCCGAGCACAGGCACCTCCATCACTGCACAGCAGGCCACCGAGCTCCCGTTACAAGCGCGTAACTTTTCCGCGCTCACGACCCTAGTAGCCGGCGCTCTCGCGACCACGCCTGCTAACGCGAACAACGTCGGGCGTCCCACCTACAACAGCGGCTTCTTCGTCAACGGCAACCGTGAGCAGACCAACAACTACACCTTCGATGGTGTCGATATCAACGACGCTATCGACAACTACATCAACTACAGTCCCAACGTAGACGCCATCGGCGAACTCCGCATCATCAGCGGAAATGCCACCGCCGAGTACGGCAACGCCAACGGCGGCCAGGTCGTCATGGTCACTAAGAGCGGAACCAACAGCTTCCACGGCAACGCCTTCTGGTTCCTCGAAAACAACAACCTGAACGCCAACAGCTGGACGAACAAGCACACGGCAGACAAGGCGGCCATTGGACCTGTGCCCTCGCTCAACCGCAGCATCTTCGGCGGCACCCTTGGCGGTCCCATCATCCATGATCGTCTCTTCTTCTTCGTGGACTATCAGGGAGCGCGCCAGCATACCAGTAGCACTCAGTTTGACAGTGTGCATCAGCAGCCATGCGTAGCGGTTTCGCCCCAAACCTCGGACGAAACGTCCCTGTTCTTAATCCGGTTGCACAATATCTTTTCGCCAACCCGGAGATCTATCCGCTGCCCAATGTCACTACAACCAGCCTCACCAACAACTACGTCGGAACCATCGCGAGCGCAACGAACAACAATCAGGGCGACATCAAGGTCGACGCCAAGCTCACCGACAGAGACAATCTCTCCGGCCGCTTCACCATCGGCCGCGAAAACGACGGGCCAAGCAGAGTCTCGATTCCCACCCAACTTGGGCAGGCAAACATCAGTCCTTACACCGGGTTTTCTATCAATTGGACACACGTTTTCTCCAACCGTGTCGTCAACGAGGGGCGCGCCGGATTCAGCCGTGGCCGCTTCATCAATCTTGTCTCCGACCCTGCTGGACTACTCGGCCTCTCCGGGAATAACGCGCTCGGAATCCCCGGAAGTCAGATCGCCCCGGGCATGTCCGCGTTCAATATCAACGGCTACGTCCTCGGTAGTCCCTCCGGCACCACCCCCGCGTTCGGCGGACAAGGCGTCCAGAACGACAGCCTTACTAACGCCTTCACCTACGGCGACAACGTCAGCTGGCAGCTCGGCCGCCACACCCTCAAGTTCGGTGTAACGGCCATTCGCTATCAATCCAACCGCAACTACTCCGGCAACGACGGTGTGCTCGGCCACTTCGATTACAACGGCACCTACAGCGCTCGCACATTTGGCACAAACGACTCATGGGCCGATTTCCTGCTGAACCAGTCCTCTGCCTTCGGGCAGGGCTCCTACCTCTCGAAATGGGGACAGCGACAGTGGCGCGACGCCCTCTTCTTCCAGGACGATTGGAAGGTAACGCCCAACCTCACCCTTAACCTCGGCTTGCGCTGGGAATGGGATCAGCCCCTCTACGAATCCCACAACAAAGAGTCGAACCTGGACATCACCACCGGGGCGGTTACGATCGCCGGACAAAACGGAGCCAGTCGCGCTCTCTATAACAACTACTGGAATGGATGGATGCCACGCGTCGGCTTCGCCTATTCACCTTCACGCTTCAATGCAAGGTTCGTCATCCGCGGCGGATATGGCATCACAAATTTCCTCGAGGGCACCGGAGCGAACCTCCGACTCACTCTGAATCCGCCCTTCTTCAGCAACTCCGCAGGTCGGCAGAGCGGAAATAGCCCCTACTTCCAGACACAGAACGGCTTCCCCCTTCCCACCGCAAGCACCATTTGGTCCGGAAATGTTCGCGCATGGGATCCGAACCTGAGGCCCGCACTGGTACAGCAGTTCAACCTCACGACTGAGACGCAACTCGACAACAACACCTCACTCGGCATCGCCTACCTCGGCCAGACCGGAAACCACCTCGTGGATCCGCGCGAGGGCAATCAAAGGCAATGCCCAACTCGCCCCTTACCCATCACTACGCTTTCGCAACTCCCGCCGTTCTCGGCGAGCTCGCCGAACCCGCAGATCTCGCAAATCTCACAGATCAGCTACACCGAATCCAAGTCGATGATGAACTACAACGCGTTGCAGATAACGGGTCGTCGTCGCTTCAATCGTGGCTTCGAGTTCCTCACGAACTACACCTGGAGCAAGGGCCTCACCAATAACCTCGGCTACTATGGAGGAACCGGCTCCTCGCAGAGTGCCTATTGGCAGGACGCATACAACGGTTCCGCAGACTACGGACCGGCCTTCTTTGACGCAACCAATATCTTCACCTTCGCCGGATACTACGACCTTCCCCCATTGGTCGCGGTCGCCTCGTTGGTGCAAACATGAACCGCTTCCTCGATGCGATCGTAGGCGGATGGAAGGTCGGCGCAATCGCCATCCTTCACTCCGGCTTCCCCTTCACGGTAAGCTCACCAGGAAACTACGCTGTCAACCAGCGTGCGAACCGCGGCAATCACTATCGCAAACTAGTTGTACAGAATCGTTCCGTAGACCACTGGTTCGGCACCGATCCTTCCGCAACCGCGTGCGGTATTAACGTAGACAATGGTGTCTGCGCCTACGGGCAGGAAAGCACAACCGGTTTCGGCACCGCCTCTGTCGGTTCGGAACGCTCTCCTGGATACAAGAACGTTGACGCGAACCTGAGCAAGTCCTTCACCCTCTATCGAGAGACGAATCTCCAGTTCCGCGCCAACTTCTATAATGTCCTCAACACGGTCAGCCTCGCGGCGCCACAGAACGACATCTCGTCCGCCACCTTTGGTCAGATCACAAACACCCTCTCCACCGAACGTCAGATCGAGCTCGCTTTGAAACTATCCTTCTAAGTAAAGCTATCTCTCTTTGCCTCATCATCCAAACCGTAGTCAACCAAAACGCCTCTTCCTCCAGTTAGGAAGAGGCGTTTTGCCTTGTCGTTCTCGTTGAAGTCTGGGTCCGACCTCGATGTAGACGGCAAAAACTCTCCCGAAACCGCAAGGTTCCTCCGTGATAGATATCCTGAAATCGACTTCCGATTCTGGACCAGCCTTATTGCATTCGGTCTCCGGGATGTCACCAGAGTCGACGCCGAGATCCTCTCTTACTGGACTCTCCCTCGCGGTTGAGGGCCGTCCTGCTATCAATGAAACCGACCGGGAAGGAGATTCTCTGATGAAAAGCTCTCATTCAACGCTCATCGATCCTGATTGGTGACGGAAAGTCTTAGTGCTGTATCTGGGGCTGCCGATCTGTGGGCGTGGAATGGGGTTGAGTTGCTTCTGGTGAACGTGCAACCAATCACAAACGCATTTGAAAGCCGCCTTGGACAATAGCCCATCGCTTCGGTGCCGGGTCAACAACTCCCCGCTCAGAACTCCTCTTCGATGCGGGTACAGCCAAGATCCTAGGACCGTCAGGGCAGGAAGTTTAGCTTAGGTTTCTACGCACTCTACAAGTGAGAAGCTGCTGTTTCAGCTAAACCGATTTCCGGGATACGTCTATTGGCCTCAGACAATTCAAGATGCACTGAAGGTCGGCTTGATACCCGGCCAATCTGCAGACTCTGGGAGGAATGACAGGCAAACCGCACCTTTGCGCTGCATTCATTGGTGGGCCCAAATGTGGCCCAGTATTCATCTCCACGGGGGGCCACAAGCCCATAGCTAACTCGTCAATAACCCGCCGCCGCCCCCGACCGATTCGGACTGGAATCCAGCGAAACGGCTGCCGAACGCGGGCTTAGTCGACCAATCGATTCTCGATCACTTATACCCAGCTAGAGTCAATCTCACAATTGGTAGTTTCAATTCTCCGCCACTGCATCTCGGCTTCACGACTGTATCCGCCAAGCACGGGCCGATTGAGGAGCGCAGGCCGGCTATGCCTCGTCGGTTGGAATAAAATTCAAGTTCTAGGATGATCACCCACGAAACGCCACAGACGCACATCAATACGCCGCGTCAAGTTCTCTTCGCCAGTCTGGTCGGGACTACTGTCGAGTTCTTCGACTTTTATATCTATGCCACGGCAGCAGTGCTTGTCTTCCCGCGCCTCTTCTTTCCGGCATCCGATCCTGCCTCCTCTACATTGGCATCGCTCGCCACCTTCGGCATCGCCTTCCTCGCCCGCCCCATCGGTTCCGCACTCTTCGGCCACTTCGGCGACCGGATCGGTCGCAAGAAGACATTGGTTCTGGCTTTATCGACCATGGGCTTGTCCACCTTCGCAATCGGCGCTCTGCCTGCCTACCATTCCATCGGTATTGCCGCACCCCTTCTGCTTGCTCTCTGCCGGTTTGGACAAGGCATCGGACTCGGCGGCGAATGGGGTGGCGCGGTCCTGCTCGCCGTCGAAAACGCCCCACCCGACCGGCGCGCACTTTACGGCATGTTCCCGCAACTCGGTGCGCCTATCGGCTTCCTACTCTCCGGAGGAACCTTCCTCTTGCTCTCACACTGGCTCACCGACAAGCAGTTCTTCTCTTTCGGCTGGCGGCTGCCATTCCTCGCCAGCGCCGTGCTGGTGCTGCTCGGGCTCTACGTTCGCCTGGCGATTACCGAAACACCTGTCTTTCTGGCATCAATCCAGCGCACCGAACAGGTCGGGATCCCTATGCTTACCGTCTTACGCCGCCACACCCGAGCCCTCGTGGCCGGCATTCTCGTCTGCCTCTCCACGTTCGTCCTCTTTTACCTGATGACGGTCTTCGCACTGTCCTGGGGAACTACCGCTCTCCACTACAGCCGCGGCAGTTTCCTGCTGATCCAGCTCTTCGGCATCCTCTTCTTCGCATTCACGATCCCCATCTCTGCGCTGCTCGCCGAACGCGGACGGCGCCCAGTCATGCTCGGGGTAACGGTACTGATCGCTCTGTTTGGCCTTGTACTAGCGCCACTCTTCACTGCCGGCACTACGAGCGTCATTTTTATGATGGCCTTAGGACTTGGGCTCATGGGCCTTACATACGGCCCACTTGGCACAGTCGTGTCCGAGCTCTTCCCTACCCCCGTCCGCTACACCGGCAGTTCACTCGCATTTAGCGTGGCCGGTATTCTAGGCGCATCGCTCGCCCCCTATATTGCTATGTGGCTCGCCAAGACCTATGGCCTGCAATATGTCGGTTACTACCTCACAACCTCCGCTGCCTTCACCCTATTCGGCCTGCTCCTGATTCGCGAAACGAAAAACAACGATCTCACCGTTTCAGCCAATTGATCTGGAGACCAGGTTTCGTCTGGCCGCATATTGACGAATGACCTTCAGCTGAACAATTCGGACCGTCTCCTCAACGGAACCGATACGGCGGCTAAAATCCTGACCGCCTGTCGGGTTCTCAGCGCCTCTACGATATGATGGCTCCGCAATTACTTGGAGCTACGCATGTCGATTTCAAAAAGTTGGGAAGTGCTGCCGGCGACCGATCTCGCGGTACAGACGAATTGGCGAAAGATCGGCAAGAACGATTCTTCGTCTTGCGGACTCGATTGCTAATCGCACCGGCCGAAAGAGCCGCAAAGGAGGCTCCGGCGAAACGAGCGAAGAAAGCAGTCCGTCGCTAGACGGAATGGCCCCGCCAGGAGCAGGGGCCAATTCCTTAGACCTCGAGCTTCAAGCTGCGCAGTCCACCTCGTCCTCTTGCTGAATGCAATCAATGCTGCTGCCACCCAGTGCAACGGAACGCTGCCACCTTCGGCGATCACCAAAGGGTGTGCAAAATCTTATCCACGCCGAAGGCGTGCGGTGGTGCAGCCGCGGTTCGATCAGGGCGCGGTCGGAGTCAGGCTCTGGAGAGTAAGGCGCGGTTTGCCGACTACCCGGGAGTTATTGCGTGGCATCTCCAATTGGCTTGCCGGATGAGGCACTTCGTGTACGAGATCCTCCCAAGCAGGACGGCGATCTTTGTAAGCGCCTGCGATTCAAGTGGCATGGCGCATGTAAGTCTTTCTATCTTGAATGCCCTTTGCGAAAATTTGCACGCGTGAATCGATGGCGGCGGTACGGAGGACGTGCGAAGCACAACGCCGACAGACTTCCTCGTATAAGCGATAATGATTCAGATGGGTTGACCTACGACGATTCCTGACTAGCGATTGCATGGGCACGTAGAAAGGGTTACGGCGGCCACCTCGAAAGGCTCCCGCTGATTCTGCGTCATTGGTTTCTTAGTTTTCTGCAGGAAGACTGGCGCGACTTATGAAGATCCTAAGCTTACGACTGATAGTTGCGTTGATCATTGGCGTGACTTTAGTATCGCTGGCTTCGTCCTGGTACGAGGTAAGGACAACGAAGGATGCACTACGCCGGGAGCTCGAAAGTAAAGCTGGAACACTCGGCCAGAGCTTAGCCGCCGCAGCAGAAGTTCCCTTGCAGGTCGGAGACACTGCCAGACTGGAACTGATGGTCCGGCGCTCCACCAACCACGACCATCTGCTGGGAATTGGCATCTACGGTCGCGACGGCATTTCACTGGTCGTAACCCCAGGTCTGGGTTCTCTCCTATCGGGCGCGCCGAAGCTTATGACAGACGCACTTCACGGCAATCACAACGTGAGTGAATTTGTGCGATCGGGCTTGAAACGGACCCACATGCTGGTCGCTCCCATACACGCGGCAGACAATGAGGTAATCGGGCACGTCATCGTTGTTCATGATGCCACTTACATTCGAACCGAGATTTTTCGTGTCTGGAGCCGATTCTTCCTTCGTATCGCGGTCCAGGTACTGGTGATCGCAATTATCACTCTGTTGGTCCTGCGCTGGAGTCTGACGGGTCCGATTGCGCGCATGTCGTTGTGGATGAAGGCACTTCGTACAGGACGACATGCCGTTCAACCTACGGCAGAAGATTTGAATCTTCTTTCGCCTTTCGCGAAGGAGCTGGCACCGTTGGCGGAGAGCATGCGGCAGGCACGTGCAGCGGCCGAGGCTGAAGCCAGATTGCGCAACATCAACGAATCTCAGTGGACCGCCCAGCGGCTCGCCGATCATGTGCGCAATAGGCTAAACGGCAGCAACCTCTTTGTGGTCTCGAATCGCGAACCCTACCGGCACATGCGGCAGGACAAGAGGGTAGAAGTCAGCGTCCCGGCCAGTGGTTTGGTGACGGCAATTGAACCGATCCTTCGTGCGTGCCACGGAACCTGGGTAGCTCATGGAAGCGGTAATGCCGATGCAGAGACCGTCGATACACAGGACCGCCTCCAGGTTCCGCCAGACGATCCACGCTATACGCTTCGTCGGGTTTGGCTCAGCGGTGAGGAAGAAGATGGTTACTACAACGGATTCTCGAATGAAGGCCTGTGGCCACTCTGCCACATCGCTCACACTCGTCCGACTTTTCGCACGTCAGACTGGGAGTACTACAACAAGGTCAACGAGAAGTTCGCCGATGCAGTAGTGGAAGAGATAGCGGGCGAGGAACATCCCGTGGTGCTAATCCAGGACTACCACTTCGCCCTCTTACCGCGCCTGCTCAAGGACCGCCTGCCCCATGCGAGAGTCGCTATCTTCTGGCACATTCCGTGGCCGAATGCCGAATCATTCAGCATCTGTCCCTGGCAACGCGAGTTGCTCGACGGTTTGCTGGGAGCCGACCTCATTGGCTTTCACACCCAGGCCCACTGCAACAATTTCCTGAATACAGTGCACAATGTACTCGAGGCGAAAGTTGACTGGGAACACTTCTCTATCGAGCGCAACCAACATCGATCGTCCATCCTTCCATTCCCGATCAGTGTTGAACTCGTTGACGATTGTTCGCTGGACCAGACAAGGATGACTGCTGAGGAGGAGCGTAGCGCACTGCTTCAGGAGCTGGGTCTCGAGGCGACATACCTCGGAGTAGGCGTCGACCGCGTGGACTATACCAAGGGGATACTCGAACGATTCCAGGCTGTTGAGTCGCTCCTTGAACGCTTTCCAAAGTATCAGGGCAAATTTACCTTCATTCAGATTGGTGCGCCGACCCGCAGCCGTATCAAGCGCTATGCAGACTTTCAGGCCGAGGTTAAGTCTGAGGCCGAAAGGATCAATAACCGTTTCAAACGAGGAAAGTGGAGAGCTATCGTCTTTCTGAACCGGGAGCACACGCATGAGGAGGTACAGCGGTACTATCGAGCCGCGCATCTGTGCATGGTCACATCCCTGCATGACGGCATGAACCTTGTGGCAAAAGAGTACGTTGCAGCGCGACAGGACGAGCGTGGCGTATTAATCCTGAGTCGCTTCACAGGCGCCGCGAGAGAGCTCCATGACGCGCTCATCGTGAATCCGTACGACGTTGAGTCGACGGCCGACGCAATTGCGCAGGCGCTCGAGATGAATGTGAGCGAGATGGTTGATCGAATGGGGCGAATGAGACGATCCGTCAGGGAGCGAAACATCTATTGGTGGGCGGGCACTCTCATCGGTGAGCTCTGCGAACTGCGCCTCAAGAAGGGATACTCAAATGTCTCTGTCATACGCAGGGCGCAGGTGGGGAGATAGCTTGCGCGACAGCGTGACGACAAGTTTGCTCGATGCTTTTCTGCAACAGCTCAAGACAGCCCCGTCATCGGCGCTGCTGCTGGATTATGACGGCACCCTGGCGCCGTTCCACGTCGACCGCAACCAAGCTTTCCCTTATCCCGGAGCCATTTCGATTCTGGAAAAAATCGCCAGGTCCGGCAGGACAAAGGTCATCATCATCTCGGGGCGGCCTATCGTGGAATTGCGGGCACTTCTCGCTCCAATGAACAACCTCGAGATGTGGGGGACACATGGCGTGGAGCGCCAGTTGAGCAACGGGAGCTACAGTTGCGTCCCGATCAACGAGGAAGACGTAGTGGCCCTGGCAAAGGCGCAGGAATGGATCGTCGCTGCAGGACTGTTGTCCAGAGCGGAGATCAAACTTGGTGGCATCGCTATCCACTGGCGAGGATTATCCCCTGTCGAAGCGAAGAGCGTGAAATCACTCACTCTCGATGGCTGGACGAAGATAGCCGGGCAATCACGACTCAAGCTGCTCCAATTTGAAGCGGGACTGGAGCTACGTGTCTCGCATCCTGACAAGGGTGATGCAGTCACGGCGATCCTTGCGGACCTCGAGCCGCGCGCGTCTGTCGCATATCTGGGTGACGACCTGACAGATGAAGACGCTTTCCGTGTTCTAAACGGACGTGGACTTACGGTGCTCGTGAAAGATACCTATCGTGAGACCAACGCAGACACGTGGATCAGGCCACCGCAGGAATTGATCAATCTTCTCGAACGATGGCTGATCAGTATTTCCGGATAATCGGATTAGGGCCGACGTTGGATCTGATGGAGTGAGAACTCTAAAGTCTCGCCTACACACTAGTTTCCGAAAACCCCGTTTTAGGGAAGCTCAGCGCGCCGAGCCGAGTCCGTATTCAGTCCGCGCACCTGGTCAACGGACGAACGGATTTCTCCGTAGAACTCGTGACGTTCATTTTTGCTTAAATTTGACTGAGTCAGAGACTCCGCATTCGCGAGAATCGCGGCTAGAGGAATACGAAGGTCGTGGGACATTCGGGCCACGAGCCTCTTTAAAGAGAAACGCGGCTTCCTCGCGGGATGACTCGATTGCCTGCACTGGGAATCCGGACGGCGATAACCGCTCGCTATGCTCAGCTTGCTCCAACATTAAAAACCTTTTCTCGTGACGGCCGGAATGTTAGCCAAATGGAACTTCCCTGTGCGGCCGGGGACATGTGCCTCGCCGTTTCACTAGGATCTGTCGGGCGAGGAATCATTTTCAAACAGTTCATTAAAAAAGGAAAGACGCGCAAAAGCCCGACACCCCGATCCCGCAATTCTTTGAGGAAGGCGACGCCGGCGGAATCAGCGAAGGAAACGTCCTCCAACTCCAGGTGCAACTGAATCTGATCCGGACCGGTGTGCACATCGCATGTTGTGCGGAGTTCCTCCACCCAAGGGCCCGCGATTCGGCCTTCCACCCGAAGCGTTACCGCGCTTCCATTTGACTCCACAACCGTGATTCGCAACATTTGACTCGCCTGTGCTCCTATGACCGGCCTTAGTGTAATCGGGGTGCCATTCACATTTATGCCAGACAAGGCCTCCTGTATTGGGATGAACGTCCAGGATCTTCGCTACTCCCTTCGGACGCTCGATTTTGCCGCCGGCCATGTGAAGGGCCGTTCACAGGATAGTGCGTCACTTCCTTACGATATTTGCATTCGACATGGTATTTGGTGGCAGCGTTCCAGGCAGCATTTGCCGGCGGAAACTCGCCATATCCTTCAATCTCCGATGGACCGGTAAGATCGAATCCAAGCCCCCAGTGTGCAATGTCTCCATGATGGCCGACCCAGTCCAGTAACTGTCCGCCTCCCGTGTTGTAGTTCCAGCGCCAATTCTGGTAAACGCGCGCGTCGATATAGGGTTCAGCCTTCGCAGGGCCAACCCACATGTCATAGTCCAACTCCGGCGGAGGCTGGGTGACAGCAAGATTCCATGCCGCAGTTCCCGGAACAATCTGGTCCGGACTGCTGATCTTGTCTGGCAGAGATGACAGCCTTTTTAGCAGTGCGGGGACTGTGCCGGGGAAATCGTGAGGACCACCCGGCAGGCCAACCTCGACGCGAATGACATTCCCGATGAGACCGTTGCGGACAATCTCCGCTGCTTTGTGAAAGGTGGGGAGCGAGCGCTGCCAGGAGCCGGTTTGCCAGATGATGCCGTTCCGCTGAACTGCTTTGACGATCGCCTGTTGCTCTGCGACGGTACGGGCAAGGGGTTTCTCGCCGTAAATATCCTTCTTCCTGGCTGCAGCTTCAGTGGCGATCAGTGCGTGCCAGTGATCGGGTACTGCGATCATCACTGCGTCAATATCATCGCGTACCAGCACTTCGCGATAGTTCTGATAGGCCCTGCAGTCCTTGTTTCCGTAGCGGTTGTTGATCGTGTCCACGGCACTCTGCAGATGATCCTTGTGCAAGTCGCAAGCTGCAACGACCTGGCAATCACGCTGCTGCAAGAATGCCTTGGTGTTGCTGGGTCCCATCATGCCCCACCCGATGACACCTAGCGTGATGCGGTCCGAAGGAGAGACGCGCCCTGTGCGCGCCCATGCGCGGCCGGGCACGAGCATTGCAGCTCCAGCGCCCTGCAAGAAGGTGCGCCGGGTTGGCAGGGACAGGAGACTTGAATCGGCTCGAAGATCACTCATCGTAGACTCCTAGGTTCGTTTGCGCTTCAGTTTAGTTCTCTTACCCAGATATTGCGGAAGCTGATCGGTTCGCTGTGGTCGCCGTGCGCCTGCAGTTTGATCGGTGCGGAGTCGTACTTCTTGTAGAACGGCTTTCCCATGTTGAGCGTCTGACCCTTCAATTCGAAGTGATTCTGCACCAGCACTCCGTTGAAGAAGACTGTGACATAGGCAGGAGTTTTCAGCAGCGAGCCATCCTCATTGAACGTTGGCGCGGTCCATACCACGTCGTAGGTCTGCCATTCCCCGGGCTTGCGATTCGGGTTCACCAGAGGAATGCCCTGTTTGTAGATACTCCCACCCTGGCCGTTCACGTACGTTTTGTTGTTGTAAGAATCGAGAACCTGCAGCTCGTAGCCGGCATCGTCGGGCCCGGTGGAGGCGAGAAAGACGCCACTGTTGCCGCGCGCCTGACCGCTGCCGGTGATATTCTCCGGAATCTTCCACTCAATGTGGAGCTGATAGTTCCGAAAGCCCCGCTTGGTTTCGATGTTGCCGACACCTGGCGCTTTGCTCACAGTCAGTACGCCGTCGGCGACGATCCATTTAGCCGGAGACTTGTCCTGGGCCGAGACCCACTCGTCGAGATTCTTGCCTTCGAACAGGACGATCGCGTCGGAGGGAGGCGCGGCATTGTTGGCTCCCGGCGTAACAATCTTGGGCACTGGCTCCCACACTTCCGTGTCTTGAGGTTTGGGAGCGGCAGGCTGTTGAGCGAAGACGGTACGGTCAGCGCGGTAAGCGTCGTAAAGGAGAGGAGCTTCGAATATTGAATTCGCATGATCATCAAACACAATACGCCGATTGCATTCGATAAAAAGGTCGGCGAAATGATTCTCGCGCTCCTACACCTGACAACCTTCAAGGATGGGATAGGGATGCGCGCCTGGAAAGGACATCACTGGAGCGCCATGGAGCGCCTCTACAAGAGAGGATACATTTCCGACCCTCAGTGCAAGGCAAAGTCCGTAAGAATGACGGAGGCAGGCGTGCAAAGGGCGCAAGAACTCTTCGAAAAGCACTTCGTTCGAAAAGTACAAGCTCTAGCTATTCCGAACTCACCTTTAATCCCGTTTTTCGTGCAATTCGACGCTGGGGCGGATCGTCGTTCGACAGCATTGTTTCCTGTTTGCCGACAATTCGGGAATTAACGCTTTTGTAGTTTCTGCAAAAGCGTTGTGACTTCCGCGTCAAGTATAGATGACCGGCCCGAAGAGACCACGCAAGCCGGTATCGCCGCCCACTATCGTGGGAAGTTGAAAGAGAAACTCCGGTCCGATGACGGAGCCCGCTAGAGCTATTTCATTGCAATGCCGTGGGGACGCGCGGGGCCCGTTTTGAAGGCCGTGTTGAAGTCTAGTTTAAACCGCGTGTCCTCGGTGAGGGTATCGTGTGTGACTTTGAGGACATGGACTTTGTGGTCGCCTTCAAAGTGAATGATGCCTGCGGCGTCTTCGTTGAGGAAGTAGTCTGTCACCACGAGGCGATTGTCATCGCTGCTCAAAACCAGGTTGTGCGGTCCGGCGTTCGCGCCGAAGCTGGCAACCGACAACTGCTTCAGGTGAAAGCGGTCTGTGGCGTCCAACATCACCACTTGCCCAGCCATGAACGTGCCAACGATCAGCCGGTCGCCAGATTGCGGAGTCGCCATGATCTGGCCCATTCCGCCGGGTATCGGAGTGTCTACGTGAGGCTTCACGGTGGAGAGATCAAACACGGACTCACCCATGCCCTGCGCAGGATCGATCAGGTAGATGTGGCCGTCGAACATGCCCGATGTGTATCCGTAGCCACGCGGGTCCTTAGGCAGCATCTTGACGTACATCGTGCCTTGCGCGGGACCACCGTCTGGCGAAACCAGGTCGACCGTCTTCGTGATCTTGCGTTCGCGGTAGTCCCAGATGCGCACGGAACCTCGCAGGACCGGCGCCATCTAACCCATCAGCGTGCTGCTGGGCAGGATGAAGTCCGAGGTCATCATCAGATTCAGATCCGGACGCGCTGAGATGCCGTTGGGATTGAACCCATCCAGCGGTGGCTCGGAGGGCCACTCCTGGAACAGTGACCATGGGCCAAAGTGGTTCGCGACGAAACGCATGTTGCCATCGAATTCGGCGACGCGACCGGGCGCCATGCCGTCAGCCGAGCCCATCTGTGAAATCAGGAAACCACCGTTTTCAAGGGGCATGAAGTCGTCGGTCATGCTCGATTCCACGGCCTTGGCGGAGAACATAAAACCTGGATTCTTCGCATCGGTCACGTCGAAGAAGAAGAACCCGTTCTGATTTTTCAATAGGCTGAGCAGCCCCCCGCATCCCAGGATGGTCTTGGTCGAATTCAGGTGGCAGTGGTGCGGTTCGTTGCCGGTGTTGCCGGGAGGCGGTACCGGTACGACATTAATCACCTCTCCATATTTCGGAGACTGTTCGTTAAAATCGATCACCGCAAGAAAATCCGGCGCAACCTGAGCCTGGTCCTGAGCCCAGATGTAAAGAATCCTATCCACTCCAGCGCCATGATCGTCCTTGTCTCGTCCTCCACCATTGTCGTCTGGCTTTCCGCCACGGTCGTTTTGCCGAATATTATGATCGTCTCGCCCCGCGCCCTGGCCGTATTGGGGCCAGGGCGATGGTCGATGCGCTGAGCACCAAGTGCGGCGGTAACAAACAACCTCGCGGTTGTCGGCGCAACTCCGTTCGCTTTCGTCATTTCACACCGCCTCCACTCGGCAATGCCGATAAGGCGGCTAAAGCCAAGGTCTTACCATTCCAATTGTGAGCCCGAATATCGCGTAGGAATATCATAAGGGCGTTTCTAGCCCTCTCCACGCGCGCTTTTATTTCCGAATATACCGTCTCGATGAGCCTGCTGAGCGATGCGACGTCTATTCCCCTTCCCGGTCTCTCAGCTCACATGCCGCATAAACTTGCCCGCGCCTTACAAAAAGCAATGTTACGTGGCGCGGCTACACGAGGAATGACAGGGATAGGTGCTCATAAACGCCTATCTGTTTACTGATCGCTCTTTGCGTTAGCTCCCAAGTTCCCCGAAAGTCGGGTTGTCGGAAACTTCAGCCGTTCCCCAAACGTAATGGCCTTTTAAATAAGAATCAGAACCCCGCAAAAGCTTGGAATAAAGACCGAATACCGCAGTTAACCTTTTGAGCGTGCTGTCATCAGGCGTTCGGTCGGGCTCAACTTGCGCACACGAATCAAAGTTGTCGTCAATGGGCTTGCACCACTTAAGGGAATAGTTGTAACGGTCTGCTTCCAAGCTGATTCCTTGCTACAAGTCTCGGCGCTGCCGGAAAACGGGTTTTGATAAACTCGCCCAGTTTCCGAAGACCCGACTTGAGGGAACTCTTACCAGAGGATCATCCGGCTGTGTGGGGATTGGCAAGCTTTCGAGAAGATTCGTCAGTTACGGACTGTCAACGCGACGCCTCTTCCAATTCCGGTGATCCGAAAGTTGTGGCCTGCATTAGCTCTTGTTATGTGCCGGGTCGGCAGGGGCCAAGTCACACTCGAAGGCCCAGCCGCCGTTGTATTCCGTGACCGCTACCAGCAACTCGTTGTCGTCTGGGTTGAGATGGATGTTGATTTGATCGTTAACACCGAAGGTACCGAGCGCGTCGTTATCGCGATATGATAGAGCGTTCTTCCCCGAAAAGATCTGCTTCCCATTCAGATAGACGACGATGTGGTCGCTGTAGCCGATCTTGAGGGTTTTTCCCCCCTTTACAGAGGAGATATGGACCCCTGTAGTTATAAGTATTCTATGGTGGCCCGGGCAGGAGTCCAACCTGCGACCTTCGCGTTAGGAGTGCGCTGCTCTATGCAACTGAGCTACCGGGCCACTTTCCGTAGTGTATCGCGAGGCTTTAGTTAGAGCCTTGGATGATAAAATGACATAGGGAAACTTATGCCAGAGATACAGCGTCGACGTGCGGTAACTGTAAATATTGGTGGTATTCGAGTTGGATCGGATTCGCCCGTTGTCGTGCAGTCGATGACGAATACGGATACGGCCGACGTCGAGAGCACCGTGCAGCAGGTTGCCGCGCTGGCGCGAGCCGGTTCAGAGATGGTACGCGTCACGGTCAACAACGATGACGCAGCGAAAGCTGTGCCTTATATCGTGGAGGTATTGACGAAGAAGGGTTGGACGACGCCAATTATCGGGGATTTCCACTATAACGGGCACCTGTTGTTGAAGAAATATCCTGATACAGCGAAGGCGTTGGCGAAGTACCGCATCAATCCAGGCAACTGCTCCATCGGCCGGAAGGACGATGACAACTTCCGAACAATGGTTGAGGTTGCAGTTGAGCACCAGAAGCCGGTCCGGATCGGAGTGAACTGGGGGTCACTCGATCAGGCATTGTTGACGAAGATGATGGACGATAATTCGAAGGCTGCCAATCCTCTTCCTGCTCGCGATGTGATGATGGAAGCGATGGTGGTCTCGGCTCTGGACAATGCGGCCGCGGCTGAACGTTACGGCCTGCGGCGGGACCAGATCCTATTGTCAGCCAAGGTCTCTGGTGTTCGGGACCTGATCGATGTTTATACGGAGTTGGCACGGCGCTGCGATTACGCACTTCATCTAGGGCTCACGGAAGCCGGAATGGGAATGAAGGGTATTGTGGCTTCAGCTGCCGGGCTTGCTCCCTTACTGCTGGCTGGAATCGGCGATACGATCCGGGTTAGTTTGACTCCCACTCCAGGCGGCGATCGTTCGGAAGAAGTGCGATGTGGACAGCAGATTCTGCAGTCATTGGGGATTCGTAGCTTTATGCCGCAAGTGACCAGTTGCCCCGGCTGCGGACGGACGACTTCGACCTATTTCCAGGAGCTCGCCGAGAGGATTCAGGGCTATCTCGTGGCTTCGATGCCGGAGTGGAAGAAGCAATATCCGGGAGTCGAAGAGCTGAAACTTGCCGTGATGGGATGCATCGTGAACGGGCCAGGTGAGTCGAAGCATGCCAATATTGGCATCTCGTTACCTGGAACGTTCGAGGAGCCCAAAGCGCCGGTGTATATCGACGGGAAACTGTTCACCACGCTCAAAGGCGACCGAATCGTCGAGGAGTTCCAGGTCATTCTCGATGAGTATGTCGAGAAACGGTATGGAGGGGTCCTGATAGAGGCGTAGTTGGCTCAGCCGCTCGGCTCATCCCCAGCCCCATTCGATTTTGACTGCCTTTCCCCCGAGCGATCAGCGCACGCCCAGCCAACGCATCAAACCACTGGCCGGTATTTCCGCAGCCATGAACCGGCTGTTATCCCCCATTGCCGCCCCTGCCGCCAGCCTGCCACTGCGAACCGCTCCCTCCATCGTGGAAGGCCACTCCGTCGCGGTCCAATCTCCCGCAAGATACAGCCCGGGCCACTCCGTTGCCTGCCTCGGACGAAATTGATCCAACCCCGGCACCACCGAAAAGGTCGCCCGAGCCTCCTTCAACACACCGCTTTTTATAAGCTTCGCTCGCTTCACCTCCGGAAAGAACAGCTGCAGCTCGTTCAGTGCGCCGGTCAGAATCTCATCGCGCGTCATACTCAACTGGGCTCTTGATCCGGCGATCACAACCTCGACGTAACTCCCCTTCTCCGGCGTATTCCGTCGGATACGCGACTTATGGAAGAACCACTCAATCGTCGTATCCAGGAGCCAGGCGTGGTCAAGATCGGTGATCTCCTGGTCGAACCAGAGAAGAACAGATGTGTATGGCGAATGCACCTGCCGCGCCATCTTCAACTCCAACTCGTCCCTCGTGTTCAGGGCCAGGCTCGCACTGTGCTCGTTCAGCCGTACAGCCGGGAGCAGTTTTTGTATCTGCTCGAATGGCAGCGCCAGGATGATGGCATCCGCTGTGTAATCTGTGTCGGCGATGCTTACCCGCCAGCGCCCATCTCGTTCTTGAGTAATGGATTCAACGCTCGCCCGAAATTGCACCGTCCCACCCCGTGATTCAATCAATCGCGCAACCGCCAAATAGAATTCGCTCAGCGGTACCGTCGGAATCCCGAGTCGCCCGCCCATCGAGGATTTAATGAACAGTTCGTGAAAGACCTTGCCGGCATAACGAGTCGAACAGTGCGCAATGCGATCATTCAGCGTCGCCATCAGAATCGGGTTCCAGAAATGCTTGACCGAAAGCTCGGTCTGCCGCGTGCGTTTCAGCCACTGCTCAACGCTCTCGTTGTCCTCTGCCGGATACCCGCGAAAGAACTCCATGAGACCCCGCGCCATCCCCAGCTTATCCTTCCATCCGAGCATCGACATGCCGAGGAAGCTGGGAGCAAAGTGAAAGGGCGCAGGCAACCTGGTCGCGACAATCGTGCTCGATCTGCCTCCCGGCTCGAGAAATGTCTGCTGATCGTACCAGCGAATCATGTCCGCGCTTCCGGCCTGTTCACACAGCTCGATGAGATTGGTGCAGCATCCCAACAGCACGTGTTGCGAATCAATCACCTCTCGGAGGGCTGGATGTTCATACGAACAAGCTCTACCGCCGACATACGGCTTGCGCTCGAGCACAGTTACGCTCTTTCCTGCCTGAGCCAGGGCAGCGGCAGCGGCAAGGCCCGCAGCACCTGCGCCCACTACGATCACGTCACTATGCTCTCTTCCGTTCACGCGCCCATCCGATTACGCATCGCCATCCCCATTCCTTCGGCCAGAATCATAAGCTTCCTGGAAGTCGGAACGCTCACGCGCTCAGAAAACACGTCGTAATTCCTCGCAACAATTCGCTCAAGCAGTCCTCGATAGATCGTCACCAATACCCAAAGCGCAGCGCGGCTATCGCGATTGATAAGAGGCAGAAGCTCCTTCGCGGAAGCATAAAACTCCTTCGCCCGAGATGCTTCCAGCGCTAGCAAATTCATGACGGGCTCGGATTTCCGGATATTCTGAGCAGACGATAAGAGATCCGCTACAGAGACCCCGCCCGCCTCAAGATCCTGCAACGGAATATAGATCCGACCACGTTCCGCATCTTCACTTACGTCGCGCAAAATATTAGTCAACTGAAACGCAACGCCCGTCCTCTCGGCAAGCAACTCCGCCCGTGGATCGCTATATCCGAAGATATGGATACAAACCAACCCCACAACCGACGCGACGAGATAGCAATAACGATATAAGCCATCGAAGCTCTTATAGATCTGAAATGTTCTTGTTCGACTTCCCTGCTGCACAATTGTCGGGTCAGTAACGGAGACCACGTCCTGCTGGTTCTCCTCGAGGTCCATCGTGGTGCCCCGGACCAGATCTTCCAGCAGAGCGTCGGGAATCGCAAACCGTTTCTGCGTATCGTTCAATGCATGGAACACGGGATCATCGGTGACCCCGCTTCCCCTCGCATTCCGCCACGCCTCCAGCCACCGGGCCATCACGTCGCGGCGCTCTGCCACCGGCAGAGTCTCATCATCGGAGATATCGTCAGCACGCCGCATAAACGCATACACCGCACACATCGCATTCCGCTTATGCTCTGGCAGCACACGAAAGGAGTAATAAAAATTCTTTGCCTCCCGCTGCGCAATCACGCTGCAAATGGCATACGCCTCGGCAATGGTCACGTTGAGATCCCCGCACGCAGCTTGCTGGCGAATGCTTCCATCAGCAAACCCACCTTCCGAGTCTTCGACACCACTGGCCTTCCACGCAACACGTCGAAATTCTCCGCGGCGATGCCATTCAGAATCGCCTCTCCACCCTTGCGAAACAGCTCCAGGGTAACTGCCAGCTCCTTGTCGACGTGCTTGCTGATGGCCCCGCCTTCGAGCAGCATCTCGCGACTCCGCTCCACCAATCCCTGCATCATCGCCCTGAACTCAGGCGTAAAGACCCGTCCCTCAATCTGCCCCTCATCGACACCGAACCGCAGCATCGCCTCGGCAGGAACATAGCGCCTGCCACGCTCTGCATCTTCCACTACATCCTGCCAGAAGTTCGCAAGCTGCAACGCCGTGCACACCTTGTCCGAGAGCAACCCGAGCGACTCGTCTTTATAGCCGCAAACCCAAAGAACTAACCGCCCGACCGGGTTCGCCGAATAGTGTGAGTACATCAGCAGTTCTTCCCAGCTTTCGTAGCTCGTCTTCACCTGGTCCATACGAAAGGCATGCAGCAGATCCAAAAAGAGTTCACGCGGCGGGTTGCACTCCCGAATCGTCTCACGCAATGCGACGAAAACCGGGTGCATCGATCGTTCTGGTGTGTCGTAGCACTCATCCAGCATTGAGCCCCAGGTATCAAGCAGACGAGTCGCAACCATCGGATCAGAGACCTCATCGCCTAAATCGTCAGCCACTCTGCAGTACGCATAGATGCTTTCAAAGTGAGGTCGCACCTTACGCGGCAGGAAGAACGTCGCGACATGAAAGTTCTCATAATGAGTCGTGGCAAGATTGCGGCACCATGCTTTCGCCTCTGCAAGCGTCGGCCGCTCCAATGGAGTTAGATACTGGAGCGGAGCTCCCAAAAGCGTATGTTGCGCCCCAATCCCGTCGTTCACCGCGGCACCCCGCCCGGAAAGACCGCGGTCTTGATCTCCCGCGAACTTCCGCTCCTGCTCATCATCCGTGCGAAAAGACCGGGCACCTCGTCGAGTCCGGACCGCCCCGTGATGTAATCCGCGCATTTAAATCTGCCGCTGGTGACCAACCCTAGCGCCGTCCTGCATGTCGCCGGGGTGTGGTGAAAACTCGCCTTCAAGGTAATGTCGCCGTAGTGCAAGCGGTTTGTATCCAGTTGCACCTTCGTTCCACTGGGGGGACCGCCGAAGAAGTTGACAACGCCCCCCTTCCGCACCATATCGACCCCCCATTCCCACGTTTCAGGGCTTGCCACCGCTTCGATCACAATGTCTGCACCACGGCCCTCAGGCGTAAGCGTGCGCGTCGCCGCTACTACGTCTTCCACAGTTCCTACATGCACTACGCTTCTGGCGCCGAATAGCGTAGCCGTGGCAATCTGATCTTCGCGCTTCACGACAGCAATAACCTTGACCCCGGCGAGTTCCGCGACGTGCATGAACATCAGCCCGATGGGACCCGCTCCGATCACCACCATCGTATCGCCAGCCCGCGCTCCGCTCTCCTCCAGCCCCCGGACAACGCACGCCAGCGGCTCGGTCAACGCTGCATGTTCCAGCGGAACCCCATCCGGCACCAGTAATGTATTCTTCTCCACAATCCGGGCCGGAATTCTAATAAATTCAGCATAGGCCCCATTGTTGAATAAAAGGTCCTCGCAAAGATTCTGCTGTCCATGTGTACAGAAAAAACACCTATCGCAAGGGGCCGAGTTCAGCGCCACAACCCTGTCTCCTTCGCGAAATCCAGTAACCTCGGCCCCAACCTCCTCAACCACTCCTGCAAGCTCATGCCCAAACCGCATCGGTGGTTTCAGCATCCTGGCGTGATACCCACGCCGGTAGACCTTCAAATCCGTTCCGCAGGTTAGTGCAGCGCCCACCCGGACGACCAGCTCCGCCGGCCCTGCCTGCGGCACTGCCACCCGTTCCAGGCGAAGGTCTTCCTGGCCATACAGCACCGCCGCCGTCATCTCAGATATCATCCCCTCTATCTTCTCATTCCGTGCCCGTTCGATGCACCTTCCTTGCTTCCGCAATCCTTCCATATACATACAATCGTCGGCCAAGGCCCGCATCTGATAATCTGAGCCACATAACCAGATGCCCTTCGTCTCTCCAGAGATCTTCGCCAAACAAACGATCGCCTCCATCCAGGACTACTCCATTCTGTGCTGGCGCGCGATCGCAAACCTTTTTTCCCGTCCCCGCTATTGGGCGGATATTTACACTCAGATGGACTCGATTGGCGTCGGTTCCATGCCGATCGTTGTTCTCACCGGCTTTTTCACCGGCTGCGTCCTCGCCCTGCAGTCGGCAACCTCTCTCCAGGCGTTCGGGTCCGTTAGCCTGACCGGCAACCTGGTCGCCCTCTCAATGGTTAAGGAACTCGGTCCCGTGCTCACCGGCCTCATGGTCTCCGGTCGTAACGCATCCGGCATGGCTTCAGAGATCGGCTCTATGAGAGTCACCGAACAGATCGACGCCATGCGAGCCCTCGGCACTGACCCCGTGCGCAAACTCGTCACCCCGCGCCTTTACGCCACGGTTTTCATGCTCTTCTTTCTGACCATCGTCTCCGACGCCGTCGGAATCGCCGGCGGCGCCCTGGTCAGCGTAACCCTCATGGGACTTAATGCCTCTTCCTACTTCCACAACTCCTACCGCGCTCTCCAATACGGCGACGTGGTCCAGGGCCTCACCAAGCCGCTCTTCTCCGGATTCATCATTGCAACCGTGGGCTGCTTCTTCGGAATGACCACAAAAGGCGGCACCCAAGGAGTTGGCAAAGCAACCACTCAGGCCGTCGTCTACTCTTCCGTCTTCATCATCATCGTCGACTTCATCGTCAGCCGCGCGATGATCGGCATCTTCGGCAGGTAACCCGATATGCCCGCAGACATCGCACCCGGAAACATCGCTCAATTCCAGCAAACCCCTGACTCTGGGGATCCCGTTGTTGTCTTCGAAGATGTCTCCATTACCTTTGATATCAAGCCCGTGCTGCAGAACATCTCTTTCACTGTCCACCGTGGCGAGACCCGTATCATTCTCGGCCCGGCGGGCGGTGGAAAGTCCGTTCTGATGAAGCTTGCGAACGGCCTCATTCGGCCGGACTCAGGCACCATTCGCATCTTCGGCGAGGACATCACGCGCATGCGCGAGACCGACCTCTTCAAACTTCGGGCACGCATCGGCATGGTCTTTCAGGAGTCCGCACTCTTTGACTCGCTCTCTGTAGAAGACAACGTAGCCTATCGCCTTCACGAAGATCGCGTTCCGGAAGAAGAGGCGCACAACCGAGTCGTCGAGGCGCTCCGCTTCGTTGAACTCGAAAACACCATCACAAAGTTCCCCTCAGAGCTTTCCGGCGGCATGCGGCGCCGCGTCTCTATCGCTCGTGCCATCATCGCTAAGCCTGATCTCATCCTCTACGACTCCCCCACCGGGGGCCTTGACCCCATCACATCAACAACGATCATCGACCTAGTCATCAAGCAGCGCGATGTATCCCACACGACATCGCTGCTGATCACCCACCGCCTGCAGGACGCCTTCCTCCTCGCCAGAAACCGCTTCAACCAGCAGACCGAAAAAATAGAGCCAATCCCCAACGGTGGCGTCGACGACAACACCAAATTCCTCGTTCTCAACGAAGGCCAGGTCGTCTTCGATGGCACCACCCAGGAACTCGTCCACTCCACCGACCCGTGGCTCAAAGAATACCTCTCCTGACCGCCCTACCGTTTCCCCCTTTCCCACTCCTCAAAGGAAATGCGCGGCATCATCAGGAACGCGTCCCGCGTCCTCACATACGCTCCCAACCCATTCATCCGCCCAATCGCATGCAGTTCCTCCGCCAGTATGTACGGTCCAGCCGGGTCAACAAATCTGTCTTCCACATAGATCGAAACCACCCTGCCCAGGATGATCCGCGACCTTCCTATCTCCATCGTCGTGAACTCCCTGCATTCGAGGGCAGCATGGGCCTCCGCAATTCGCGGCACCTTCACCACCTGTGACGGCGTAGTCATAAACCCTGCCATCTCCAGTTCGTTCACGTCGGCAGGAAAATCTGTGGCGCAGACGTTCATCTTCTGCATCAGATCTTCCGTCACAACATTCACTACAAACTCGCCCGTCCGCCGGATGTTCCTCGCTGTATCCTTCGGAACTGGTCCGCCGGGAGTCCGGTTCGTGACGCCCATGCCGATGATCGGTGGATCGGTGCACAGGTAGTTATAAGAGCTGAAGGGAGCAGCATTCAGCCTTCCGTCCTCATTCATGCTCGTCACCAGTGCGATGGGTCGCGGCGCAACCAGTCCGATCAACAAGTTATGGCTCTCGCGCCCCTTAGGCTTCTCCATATCAAAAATCATTAGCGTTTTTCCTCTATTCTTCAGCAGCCTATCGTGATCTTCTGGAACCTATCGTAGCGATATCCACTATCGCGGTGCACCCGTGACCAACTCTAAGACGGGAGTGTCCTGCTGGATGTCACAAATCGACTTCCACCCATTCCCATACAGACACAGCTCAGTCCCCTGCCGGATCACTGAAACCCTAATCCATGAAATCACGAGTCGAAGGAGTTCTAGATGAAGAACTGCGGTTTCACCGCTTGGCGGAGCCCGACTCGCTGGGCGTATTCGAAGAATCTGCTCTCGCAGGCAGGGTATAGATCACCTCGCCCGGACGCGTGTAATGCAGCTCTTCGCGAGCCTGGTGTTCAATTGCGTTCGGATCGCTCTGCAACCGGTCGACATGCCCCTTCAACAGGTCATTCTCCCGTTGCAGACTGTGCAGCTGACGATCCAGGTTCTGCGTATCCTGCCGCTTCTGCTGATACGCCGTAATCCCGTTTTGCCCGAAGATGACGTGGTACCCCATCGCAAGCGCAAGCAACGCAGCAGCGCCCGTTGCTATCTTTCGCCAGCCCAAATGACTTCGTTCATACAGACGCACGATGGCACTTGTCTGCTTTGTCTCCACGCGCACCTTGACCGAACGAGTCATACAGAAACAAGTACAAACTTCACGTCAGACACCGTCAAGTGAAAAACCCCTTTCGACAGAAGAGCGTACCTAGTTCATACCGCTCCGCCAGAAACCATCACCGCCCAGGGAGGTGCCGATCTCTCCAATCTCCCAGCTAAATCGCCACCATGGATCGAATAAGCTGCACGAAGCCCACACACCTTGTTATCCTTCTTATGGCGTATGTATATTCTCTTTGCCATCTCGACGCTCTGCCTTTTTGCACTCATGCACATGCCCGTCGCCATCGCCCGGCATGTGCGTGCGGGCCGAGTATCCGTCAGCCCGCAACCCGACTTTGCCCAGCATCTTTTCACCGCCGCCGCTGATCAGGACTCGCGCCCCATCCCGCAACAAGACCCAAAACACGTTGCCGCAACAACGAGCTGGGACCATGCGCTCGAACCGACTCTGACTACTCCCTGAATCCATCAATTTCATCAAAGCGCTCCTAGCGCGAAAGGACTTGCTCGATGCAATCCGCAATCCCCACCCAACTCGGCCTAACCCACCGCACCGGATCGCTTCAGGAATCCCTCGTCGGCAAGACCCTTCTCTTCATTGGCGCGACCGCCTTCGTCGCCGCCTGTGCCCACATCTCACTCCCACTTCCCTTCACGCCCGTCCCTCTTACCCTCCAGAACTTCGCGGTCATCCTGGTTGGCATGGCGCTTGGCCCGGTCGCCGGCTTCTCTGCGATGGTCCTATACCTCGCCGAGGGTTCCCTCGGGCTTCCGGTCTTCACTCCCAGCGGCGGCCACGCAGGCATCGCTCATTTGCTCGGCCCAAACGGCGGCTTTCTCTTCTCCTATCCGCTGGCCGCAGCAACCGCGGGCTGGGTGATACGCGCCCTGCAACCCAAAATCTCACGTTTTAGAAGCGCCCTCGTTGCGGCCACGGCCGCGACCCTGCCCATCTTCCTACTCGGCGCTGGATGGTTTGCCTACTACGCCCACCATAGCGCCTCGTTAACGTGGTCGCTCGCCGTCGCTCCCTTCATCCCCGGCGAGATCGTCAAGATTACAGCGGCCGCCGGCATCTTCAGCAGCCTCCGGCGCTGGCGGCGGTCTTAGCCCGGCAGCCCAAGCTTCCATTTTCACCTCCCCACGCCGAGCCGTCCGATAACTCAGCGCATCTCACCCCCCTCACCGCCAGTAAGGAATAAGAGCATCATGACCGCCGCAAGCACCACCATTCAAGAGATCAGCATCGCCCACAGCCCCGACTCCGACGACGCCTTCATGTTCTACGGCCTCGCCACCAATAAGGTCCGAGTCCCCGGCTTCAAGTTCACCCACACTCTCACCGACATCGAAACCCTCAATCACCGCGCCATCGACGAAGCCTTCTATGATGTCACCGCCATCTCCTTCCACGCCTACCCCTACCTGCAGGACAACTACACCCTGATGGCATGCGGCGGTAGCGTCGGCGAAGGCTACGGCCCCATGATCGTCTCCAGCCGTAAGCTCACTCTGCCCCAGGTTAAGAAGACCCGTGTAGCCGTTCCCGGTACCCTCACGACTGCCTATCTAACCCTCAGGCTCTTCGCACCCGAGATCGAAACCGCGGTCGTTCCCTTCGACAAGATCATCCCCGCCGTCGCAGCAGGTGAGTTCGAAGCCGGCCTCATCATCCACGAAGGCCAGCTCACCTACGCCAACGACGGCCTCATCAAGCTGCTCGATCTCGGCAAGTGGTGGCGCGAACAGACCGGCCTTCCTCTTCCCCTCGGCGGCAATGCCATCCGCCGCTCTCTTGGCACCGAAACGCTCCTGGCCACAACCAATGCGCTGCGCGACAGCATCCAGCACGCACTCGACAACCGCGAAGAGGCCCTGGCCTACGCCATGCAATTCGCCCGCGACCTCGACCCCACCCTCGCCAACCGATTTGTCGGCATGTACGTCAACGAGCGCACGCTCAACTACGGCGAAGACGGCAGAGAAGCCATCCGCAAACTCCTCGACATGGGCTTCGATCGCGGCATTATTCCCCACCGCGCCAATGTTGATTTCGTCGGCTGACGCACAATTTCTCTCGACGAACTCATAGCTTGCGGAGGCTCTCTTACGCCGCAAGCTGTGTTATCTTTAAGTAGTCAAGTGATCGCAGTCTTGCTCGTTCACAAACCTCGCAAAGGCTCTCACACAGACCTCCCCTCCAGGAGAAAAACCAGAAGGACGCGTAGCTCAGCTGGTAGAGCATTCGACTCTTAATCGACTGGTCGTAGGTTCGATCCCTACCGCGTCCACCACTTCTTACTCATTCTAGGCAACTTAACTATAGAAACTCTCGCACGCAGCGGAACCTCCAACCGCCCGGATCGTTGTCGTTATCGCCAATTATCGGCCATCGTTGGTCACAGTTTGGTCACAGTGGAGAAAGCGATAAAGCCATTGCTCGCCATGGCTTCCCTTCTCCTTTGGCTGAGCGGGACGATGATCGGGGAGGTGCGGCTTGCAAATGTGAGTGGATCCTATCGAAATCGCCAGAGGACAAGAAACTCCTCGACCGTACGTGAATCGATAAGCTCAGTCGAAGCTCCAGGGCCGCCGGAACTTACCGAACAAACCAGCTAGGGTGGCGCCATCCAGAAACGTCTCTAAGAATATCGGGTTCGACATATCGACTCCCTCCCGGGTCAAGACGTTTGGGACTCGTCGCGCTTGCAATTGAAGGCTTGAAGTCCTGGATGACTCTGCTCCTCGTCGTCACGCCAAACCCGATGCTATCGACAACTCCAGCAAAGCGAAGGTTTGGCCTCGACATTACGTAGACAGTCGGCGAAGACTGCCGAACAAGCCTGCCCGTGACTGCGCTTCCACCACTATGACTATTTAGCTTCAACTGAGTATCCTCATCCCTGTCACTTCATCGTCGATTTCGATCCACGCCTTATCGCGCTCGGAAGTAGTAATTTCACTATCAGTGTTCCAATGGTTGGTAAAGATTTTGGCGATCGTGAAGAACTCGAAATCACATTGCCGCAGACACTTCCACGACTGCGGTTGGCACAGTGAAATGAAACGTCGCGCCTCGTCCGTTGTGAGATGTGGCCCACAAACGGCCACCGTGCGATTCCACGATGGAACGGCTGATCGCCAACCCCATGCCAGTGCCTTGAGGTTTAGTCGTGAAGAAGGTATTGAATATCTCGTCCGCTTTTCCGGCTGGCAATCCTACCCCGGTGTCGCTGACTGAGATTTGCACTTGACCGCTCTCGCCTCGTCTCGTCTTGACCGTGAGCACTCCGCCGGTCTCCTTCATCGCCTCGATCCCATTGAGCATGAGGTTCATCAGAACCTGCTGCAGTTGCACCCGGTCCGCCGTGATTTTGGGAAGATCGGGGGCCAGGTCCGTACGAATCGAAACGGCATACTCGTTGGCTTCGCCCCGCAGCAGCAGGACCATTTCGCCGATGACCTCATTTATCGCGACCAACTCCCGTTTGGGAGGGGACTTCTTGTACAACGATCGCAGGCGGTTGATGATTTCCGAGGCAAAGGTGCCCGCCTCGATGATGCTTTCCGTCCCTTTGCGAACTTGCGTCAGATCGGGCGGGTCGCGCTGAAGCCATCGCAAAGATGCCTTGGCATTATTGGTTGTGGCCGTGATGGGCTGTGCGAGTTCGTGCGAGATGGAGGCGACCAGTTCTCCGAGTATGCTGAGCCGATTGGTGTGTGCAAGGTCTGTCTGCAGCTGTTCCGCGCGCTTGCGATCTTGAATGTCGGTCGCCGCACCGTACCATTTCACGACCTTTCCTCGCTTGTCCCGCAGCGGCACGGCGCGGCTCAAAAACCACCGATACTCCCCGTCGGTGCGGCGGATGCGCATCTCCTCCTCGTACGGCTCACCACTGGCAAAGCTTGCACCCAGTCGTCGTACAATTCGATCCCGATCTTCGGGATGAACAGCAGTTGTCCCGGCTCCCTCCGCTTTTCCCAACTGCGACAGGCCGGTATATTCAACCCAGCGTCGATTCCGAAATTGAACGGCCCCGTCGGGTCCAGCGATCCAGGCCATCGCCGGAATGGTCTCAATGGCTTCGCGAAGTTTTCTTTCCTCCTGCCGCACTTGTTGCATTCGGAGTTGATACAGCCCCCAAAGGAATGCGAGAAACGCAGCCACGCACAACAAGCGGAACCAGTAAGTTTGATAGTAGGCAGGGGCTACTTTGAAAGCAATTGCAGTTTCTGGCCCGTTCCACAATCCCTCGCTGTTGCTGGCGACTAGGCGGAATCGATAAGGGCCGGGCCCAAGGTTCGTGTAAACGGCCTCTCGCGCTGCAACCGGCTGGCTCCAGCTACTGTCGAAACCTTCGAGAAAATATCGAAAGCGAATCCGCCCGGGCACCGCGAGGCTCAGCCCCGTGTACTCAAATGTGATTCGCCTGGGAGATGGAGGGATTCGAACGGAGGCGTCGAGGTTTGCGGTGCTGTTATCGGCGGTGATCGTCTCGATGTGAGGCAGCGCGGGAACTGAATTGTCATTGATCTGGGATGGATTAACAACCGACAAGCCGCTGCTCAGTGAAAACCAGATCCTGCCCGCCGAATCCGAGACCACAGATCGACTCCGCTTGACTCCTTCAGTGCTCTCGAGACCATCGGCCTGGTCATACTCGTGAACATCGACTGCCTTCACAACACTACTTAGCAGTTTGTCACGCGGAACGCGCAAAACATGATGTGAGGTCGCAATCCAAAACCTTCCGCTCTTGTCGTCCGCCATTCCGAGGATTTGTTCGCGCAAAACGTCGGGCGATTCATGAGGAACTTGAAAACGGTTAGAGGCAAGAAAGGCAAGACCAGCAGACGTTCCACTCCAGAGAGTTCCGGATGAATCCTCGAAAAGGCAGTTCACCTCTGGAGAAGGCAAACCCTCTACCGTTGTATAGGTTCTCCATTGGCCGTTTGAAAAAGAACTCAGCCCGGTAGGTGTGGCAAACCACATTGCGCCATCGCGGGTTTCAAGGATGGACGAGACGGTATTCGAAGCGAGGCCGTTGGCCGTCGTGTAAGTGGTGAAGTGCCCATCTTTGAATTTGCTGACGCCGGCGTTTAGTGTGCCGGCCCACACAGAGCCATCGCGGCTCTCATAAACAGCATAGGCACTGTTTTGGGCCAGTCCGTTTGCCTCTGTATAACTCTGGCTCGCTATCGCGCCGTTGCGAAATCGTAGACGGGTCAGCCCCCCGCGTTGACGTCCCACCCACACCGCATCTGCCCGTCCACTGATGGAATAGACGACCTCATTTGCTGGTATCGATGTAACGGGTTGAACGCGTCCATTCTGGAGAACATACAGCCCACCTTGAGCGGGAGCGAACCATGTGCGGCCCTCCGGGTCGACATATACAGGGCCATTGTGTTCGAAACGACGATCGCTAACAGATGAATAAGTTACGAACGCACTGTCCCGAATGCGGCCTAGCCCTCGCCCACCTCCGATCCAGAGATTCCCTTCGCGGTCCTCGAACAGAACGTTAATCCCACCATCTCCGCGAAGCTCATTTTCTTCGGAGAACGAAATGCCTTTATCGTTGATGCGCAGTAGCCCGCGCGTCGTACCCACCCAGATATTCGAGTCACGATCGCGCAGAAGGCTCAAAACCTGGACATTCCCGAGGAACGACGGCAATTCGTGCCGACGAAAGCCGTTGCCGTTCCCGTGATACAAGCCTGTGTCGGTGCCGACCCACAACTCTTCACCGATCGGCAGCAGACAATTGATCTTTCGGTCGGGCAATCCTGCGTTGACGTTGGTAGCTCGCCCGCCCGTAAGAAAAAAGAGACCATCGCCAAGTGTCCCCAGCCAAACTTTGCCATCGGCTGTTTCGGCCATGGAGATTACTGGCGGTGAATTGGGTCCCAGTTTCTGAACGCTGTCTGCCACGTAACGGAATGTGCCCTGCTCGATGTCCGAAACCAGTACTCCGTCGTGGTTATCTTTTGACATGGCGGTGATTGCGCCGTGACCGTATCTGACGCTCTCAAACTTGCCATCTTTTTGGCGTACGAGATCGGCGCCCTGTGGACGGACCCACAGTTTTCCGCCAGCATCCGTAAGCAGTTGCAATATCGAAACGTTAGAAGCGATGGCGATGGAAGTAAGAGAGACAGGCCTGAAATTAAAGCCGTCGAAACGTATCAGGCCTCTGTCGGTTCCAATCCAGAGGTATCCATCTGTGGTTTGCGCGATGCCGTTGACAGCGCCGCCGGGAAATCTGGTTTCGGTCGTCCATTGTTCGCGGACGTACTGCGAAGGCAGACGGTTGGGATCGAGTGCACGTGCATCGGTGACGAGGCCCGCTAGCACGATTCCAATAAGAGTCCATCGAGTTTGCTTCAACCAGCAATTCACGGGAGGTACTCGAATTCGTCGATTATGACCTCATTTTCGTTTTTGAGGGGTATTGGTCCTTGATGAAATACATACAAAGCGATGCGTACCGATTCTCCCCCCGGTGAAGGCACACCGGAGGTAAACACATGGCGGTTAATGACACGGCCGCCGCCTGTATTGCCCGATCCGGCTACGGTTGAAAACGTTACTTGCCCTGGTTCCCAGAGGAAGGAGTGTGTGTAGGCACCAGGAGGCGCCCGAAAGGCAACATAGTTAGCTGGAACGTAGTAAGGCTGGACGACATAATTTACGTTGGTATTATCGAGATGTCCCCAACGACCAAGCTCAACGTCCAACTCGCGCCGGTTGCTCTCTGTGCCAACGCCGTCCCAGGTGATTAGCGTTAGAAGAGCAGAAGGTTCGAGATGAGAGGTATCGCGCACCTGGAACCTGTATGTTCCGTATCCAAGGCTGCGCGTGAGCTTCACCTCCGCCGCAGCCCACTTTCCCGGGCTTCCCGAAATGCGAAGATGCAGTGCACCCCTTTCGTCCGTCCAAACGTTCGCAGGATCGAAAAAGTTTCTTCGCCCAGCGTGAAAAATTGGCCCGGTGCTCGTCGTCCACTCGTAACCGCTAAAGTTCAGTATCTTGGGCGACGGGAGTACCGGCGCTGCGCCTTCCCCGTTAACGACTGCCAGCGCCACCACGCCGTTGCCGACGATCGGCAACGATTCAGTTTGTTCAGGCGGATTATTATAGGTTGGATCAACCAGTAGAGCGGCATATTGCAATCCCAGGTGGACTGAAGCTATCCACCGACCGTCAGCTTCGATATTCGTAAACGCCTGACCTGATTGCCGGCACACGCCCCATCGTCCATCTGTCTTTGCGTACAACACGATTCGCTGCCCGGGTCGAGCCCCTGTGGCACGACCTTCGACTATGCCTGTCTTGTAGTCACGTTCGAATATGTCTGTCTTGTAGGGACTCTCCTGATATGCGGCGGCAACCTTGCTGAAAGCAACTGTCGGAGCTGAATTTTTTGGTGAAGAGTGGCATCCAGTCAGCACAAAGTACACCAGCAGCACTGAGAATGTTGCGGTATGTGCGACTATGTGCGGGCGCGACATCATCGATCTCCTTCACAATCGAGGTAAGGCGGCCAGGGTTGTTATCACTTGACAAACCCACCCTCCAGATTAGCTACATATAGATAGAGGGCGTAGAACAGAAATCGCGTCTGCTGCCAATCGTAACCCATGTTTTTTCAAAACTTTGCAACCTAGCCACTCAATGTTGACAAGACTTCTCAGCTCCGCAACGCTGCAAGTCCGGACATAAGCCTTGTATTTGGAATACTTTATCCACTTTTCACCCAGGGGCGGGGTAGCCCTCCCCATCAGAGGGCCGCTCGTGGTCACTGATCGCCGCCAACGGCTCCCTGATCGCTCGCAACGATTTGTCCCTGGAAGTCGCGCCGAAGATATCCAAACATAGGCGATCCAGAAGGTGATCGCGATTGAACTCTTAGGGTCGTTTCGGACAAGTTCGAATCGATTGGCGATTTGGCCCTGTCCCATACGCGGAAGTCGTTCTCAATCTCGTGGTGGGGCTTGTTGAAGACGCGAGCATACCAACTGTAATTCGCACAGTCTATCGGACGATCCTCATAGGTCATCAAGATGTTCCCGAGGATTGTTGTCTGTTTCGGATCTGCGGCGACGATTTCCGGCAGTCCATGAAGCAGACCTCGCGTCTGATAGAAATTGATAGCGCTTACTACGTTCGCTGGGATGATGGCCCCCTTGCTGCCAAGTTTGGCAATCGTGTCAATTTGGATTGTGAGTGCCACGGGAATCCCCATTTGCCCGAGTGCGTGGACGAACGTGACTGTCTCCGCAGCACCCCAGCTGTGCCCGTAGATAATGATTGTCGATTCCCTCTTTTCGTTAGGCGTGGGGACCCAATCACCACCGGAGTCGAGCATCCCGCACCACCCTCATGAAGAGCCTCCCTTCCATGGTGGTTCCCAAACACTACAGCTTCGATGAGCGGGTAGCGACGGCGAAGGTAGGCGGCGAACTGTACCTCAGGGTGCTTCGCATCGTGCTGGCCGACTAAGCCTCCAACAAACCCAATGATGATCACCCTCCCACCGGCGGACCCGGCCGGAGGGAAATAGACCCTCGGGACCGAGACTTGCGCGGCGTCTGCTGTGGCGAGAATCGCTGGTGCCAACATTCTAAAATGCCAATGTTGAGATCCTCCAATCACGATTCGCTCCCGGGCTCCCTTGTTGATACCTGCGGAGTTGAGCTGGTCCAAAGCAAGCGCGCTCGACCATCTAGATATGTTCAAAGGTGGACTAAAGATGTGAATTGCAAGGATCCCGCAGATTTGCAAAAGCTGTGAATGCCTTCTCTAGTCCAATTGCAGTTACCTAGTCTGCGATTCAATGTAATGGGCCATCATCTCAACGTCCATTACATCTTTCTGGTATCTCAAGAGCCTGCGGAATCTGGCTTTTTGTGCCTTTATGGCTGACTCGTTCTGGGTGTACCATCTGCACCATGGGAGCGGCCGAGCATAGTTCCGCCGATGATCGAGACTTGAATCTTCGTCAGGTTATCGAATCGGCTCCTGCGTTGATCCACACCGGACGACCGGATGGTTACCTCGATTTCTTCAATCGGACCTGGCTGGATTTCGTCGGGCAGCCGATGAAGAGTCTTCTGGGATGGCAATGGACTTCCTGGATTCATCCTGAGGATGTCGAGAGTTTTGTGCAGAAGTGGCGAGAGTCGATCGCTTCGGGACAGCGCTTCCAGGGAGCCGCACGAGTTCGGCGGGCTGATGGCGAATATCGCTGGATGCTGCACCATAAAGTCGCGTTGCGCGCCGGAGATGGAGGAATTCTCAAGTGGCATGGATCGAGTATTGATATCGAGGATCGGAAGCGAGCCGAAGAAGAGCTCCGGACGAGTGCCCAGTTGTTGGAAAGAAATGAGTACTATTTGGCCGAAGCGCAACGCCTTGGCCATATCGGCAGCTGGGTTTTTGATGGTGCAGGGGGGTTCGACTACTGGTCGCGTGAGCTTTTCCATATATACGGTCTTGATCCGGAAAAACAAGCCCCTACCCTTGAGGAATACCTGGCACGCGTCCATCCGCACGATCGTGAGTTCATGGCATCGCTGATCAAGCAAATGCTTGCGAAAGGTTTGGGATGCGATGTCACCAAGCGTATTGTGCGACCTGACGGCGAACTCAGGCATATTCGTTGCGTCGGTGCCCCTGTTGTAGAAAACGGAACTCTGAAAAGAATCGTAGGCAGCGCCATAGACGTAACGGAGCACGAGGTCCTTACTCAGGAGCTCCGGCGTCGAGAAGCCTATTTGGCAGAAGCCCAAAGGTTGAGTCACACAGGCAGTTTTGGTTGGAGACCAGGCTGCGGAGAGCATGTCTGGTCGGATGAAACCTACCGCATCTTCGAATACGATCCGGCGACCAAGGTTACGCTTGACATGATCATGGAACGCGTTCATCCCGAAGACCGGAATTTTGTGCATGAGATCGTAGAACGAGCTTCTATCAGCGGCGGCGCCATCGATTGCGAGTATCGTTTGCTGTTTCCTGACGATCGCGTCAAGTATGTTCGAGTTCTGGCAAGACCGTTGGGAACCGCTTCCGACGACCTCGAGTTCGCTGGGGCGGTCATCGATATAACCGAGGCAAAACGGGCAGAGGAAACGCTCCGGAAGAGCGAGAGAGAGCTTCGGATCCTCATCGATATAATGCCCGCCCACGTCGCTACCGCTTTGCCTGACGGAAGGGCCGATTTTGTGGGCCAAAGCTGGTTGGACTATTCCGGCCAGACCAGAGAAGAGGCGATGGGGTGGGGCTGGGCAGATAGGATTCACCCCGACGACGTCGATCGAGCATTGGCTAACGTGCGGGTGGGAATGATCTCTGGACAGCCAGTTGAGCAAGAACTACGTTTCCGTCGCGTCGACGGAGTCTACCACTGGTTCTTGAACCGTAGCCTCCCTCTTCGTGATGACGAAGGGAAGATCGTTAAATGGTACGGGATTTCCTTTGACGTCAATTCATTGAAGGAGACTGAACACGCTCTTCAGATGCGGGAGCATGAACTCGTTGGCATTATCGAAACCGTTCCTTCCATGCTCTGGTCAACGTCACCGACTGGAGAAGCAACTCATCTCTCGAAAAGACTTCTTGAATATTTTGGGGCTCCCTTCGAAGAATTCGCTAATCGCGGGTGGGAGAGCTTCATTCATCCTGATGATCGAGAGGAGACCACGAAGGCATTCGTCCGGGCAATGGACACTGGAGAGTCATACAGCGCAATAAACCGCTTGCGACGGGCCGATGGAGAGTGCCGATGGCATCACACGATGGGCGAACCTTTGCGTGATCCCCAGGGCAAAATCATTCAGTGGTACGGCATCTCGGTGGACATTGATGAGCGGAAACGAGCAGAAGACCATCTTCGGGATACGCGCAGCAAGCTCAGCACAGCGTCGAAGATCGCAACCGTAGCTGAGCTGTCAGCATCGATCGCTCATGAACTCAATCAGCCGCTTATGGCTGTGCTTGGAAATGCTCAAGCCGCCAAACGTTGGTTGGCAGCCAATCCGCCCGATCTAACCGAAGCGAACGCCTCAATCGAGCGAATATTGAGAGATATTCGCTCAGCTGATGCGACCATCCAGCACATTCGAGCACTTTTCAAACGGGAGTCCTTCGAAAAGAGGGAAGCAAACATCCCAGACATGATGAGGGAGGCTGTTCGTTTAGTGCGTGAGGATCCAAATAAGCGTGGAGTTCTCATTGACTGGCAGTTCGACGGCCATCTTCCCACAGTCTCTGTCGATCTGATTCAGATCCAGCAGGTGTTCTGCAACCTGATTACGAACGCGATCGAAGCAATGGAGGGTAGTCGAATCCCTCCGCTGGTTAAGGTTCGGGCAGCAGTAACGGATCATGACGAGATGCTCATACAAGTGATCGACAACGGTCCCGGAGTGGATAACACGGAAAAGATCTTCGATGCTTTTGTGACTACGAAGGAAAAAGGGATGGGGATCGGGCTGGCCGTATCGCGCTCAATCGTCGAAGCACATGGCGGACGGCTCTGGGCAGAGAACAACCCTGATCGAGGCGCAACTTTCAACATCGCCTTGCCTTTGTCTTCTAAGCGCGAAGTCCATTAGGCCCGAGGTAACGAACCTCGACCTTGAATCCACATAAAAAGTCCCGGCGAGCCGTACTGCTCTCGCCGGGTTACCAGCAATCCATGAGTCGGTTACTTGGGAACCGCGTCCTTGATGCCTTCTCCAGTCTTCTCCGTACCGGTTTTCACACCTTTTCCGGTTTCTTCGGCCGCGACCTTGGTTCCATGGCCAACGTCTTCGACCCCGGTCTTGGTCCCCTTGCCGCCCTTCTTAGCAGCATGCTTCACAAGATGACCGGTCTTGATTGCAGCTTTGTCGACGTCGTGGCCGGCGTCCTGGCCGACCGCCATTCCAACACAGAGAACCAGCAATGCTGGAATCCCTGCAATTCTCAGTTCTTTCATCGTTTCTCCGTTTCATTTACGACCATCAGTTTGAACAACACTAGACGTCCTGAATCTATTTGCGTCGGCATCGGCTTGCGTGCCGAGGCCGAATGGATGGCAGCGATTGCCCCGAAGTTATGCCGTCTCGCTGGAATTGAATCGAGGCGGCCGCTTCTCGAAGAAAGCAGTAAGCGCCTCGCGAGCGTCCGCAGAGCGCACTCTTTCGCTAAAGTCCACCATTTCGTCCTGGGTGGCCTGTTCGACACGGGGTCGAACTTGACGGCGCAGAAGTTGTTTAGACGCTTTGAGCGCAGCTAATGGCTTTTGTGCCAGCTCCTGTGCGACCTTTTCCGCAGTGGCAAGGACTTCGACATCGGGGAGGACCTTGGTGACGAGTCCCATACTCAAGGCCTGGTTCGCGTCGAAAGGATGACCGAGCAGAATGATCTCCGCCGCGCGCAAATAGCCAACCTGATCGGGCAAGGAGAAGCTGGTTCCGAACTCCGGCACCAGAGCCAGATTAATGAACGGATACTGGAACCTGGCATTTTGACTGGTGTAGACGAAATCGAAGTAAGTGAGCATGGTGGCTCCCGAGCCGACCGCTGCGCCTCGAACCGCGCCGACAAGCGGCTTATCCAACACGCGGAGAGCATCGATCATCTGCTTTTGCGGGCTATCACCGCTTCCGGGAGGATAGTCCAGAAAGTCCTGAAGGTCATTTCCCGCGGAGTAGTTGTCCCCGGCTGCAGACACCAGCACTACCCGAATCTCGGGCTTTGTCTGGGCCTTGTTCAACACCTCAGCGAACTGCGTGTACATGTCCAATGTAAGGGCATTTCGCTTCTGTGGGCGATTCAACTCGATCTTGAGAATGCCCCCGCCGAGACTATTGAGAATGTATTCCATGCCACTTTGTCCTAATTCCGCAACGCACGTCCGGCACAAGAGTGCGGTTGGGAGTGCGTTGCTTTGGTTGTCGACTTCCTTCGTTCACAGGTGTGTGCTTGCTCGCAATCACTTGCCCTGGAACTGCGGGGCACGCTTCTGGACGAAGGCAGAAGTGCCCTCCTTCTTGTCCTCGGTCCCGGCAGCAAGACCAAAGTACTTCGCCTCGAGCTTCAGTCCCGAAGTAAGGTCTGTGTCAACACCCTTGTTCACCGCGTCAATGGAGTAACGGATCGCGATCGGCGCATTTGCATCGATCTGCTCTAGAATGGCCTCACAGCGCGATATCAGGTCCGCTGCAGGAACAACCTCATTCACCAACCCGATGCGGTAGGCCTCGTGGGCATCGATCAGATCGCCAGTCAGGATCAGTTGCAGAGCTCGGCCTTTGCCAACGAGGCGCGGTAGTCTCTGCGTGCCGCCGTAGCCGGGAATGACCCCGAGCTTAACTTCCGGCTGACCGAACTTCGCGTTTTCCGCGGCGATACGGATCGTGCATGCCATCGCCGTTTCACAACCGCCTCCTAGGGCGAAGCCATTTACGGCTGCGATCACTGGCTTGCCAAGCGTCTCGATGAACGAGAGCGTCTCCTGGCCTTTCTCGGAGAACTCACCCGCCTTCTCGCCGTCGATGGTCGAGAGCTCAGCGATATCGGCGCCTGCAATGAACGCCTTCTCTCCAGCTCCGGTCAGAATGACGCCTTTAACTGTGGCGGCGTCCTTCGCAGCATGGAAAGCAGCGTCGAGCTCTTCAACGGTCTTCCGGTTAAGCGCGTTCATCAGCTTTGGGCGATTCATGGTGATGTAAGCGATCGATCCTTTGACCTCATACGTGATGTTTTCGAAGCTGGTGGATACTTCTGTAGCGCTCATGAAAGTTCTCCTCTCTCCTAAATAGGTTTCCCTGGAGCGTGCGTTGGTACCTCAGCATGCGTCGCCTGTGGTGCTGCTCCGCTGGCACGCAGGCCTGCGATCTCGTCACTTGTGAATCCAAGTTCCTTCAGCACTTCATCGTTATGCTCGCCGATTCCCGGCGCGCGCCTGGCAGGCACCTTAGTAACACCGTGCACTTGAATCGGACTGCTGATGGTTGAGGTCAACTTCTCGCCGGCTCCTTCGAGCGGGACGACGATGTCATTCGCTCGCAATTGCGGATCATTAACGACTTCCTGTGGCTCACGCACGGCGCCGAAGGGGACGTGAACGCCATTGAAGACCTCATACCAATGCGACATTGGCTGCGAACCAAAGATCTCATCGAGCATTGCCGTCAGTTGCGGCCGGTTCTGCGCCAGCTTGGCGGGATCCGAGAATCGCGGATCCGCAAGGATATCCTCACGACCTATTGCTTTCAGAACCACGGGTACCTTGTCCGGAGTAACTACGAGAACGAACCAGGTGCCATCGGAAGAACGATACGTGTTCAAACCTGCATTTGCGGGATGTGTTCGATCGTGCAGCCCATAGAAACTCGCACCGCATAGAGCGGCCTGGATAAATACGCTGGCCGACCAGACACCTGCCGCGAGGAGCGAAGTCGTGACGTAGGATCCTTTGCCGGTGCGTTCGCGACGATAAAGAGCGGTCACGATTGCGCCATAAATGGTGACCGCAGTCGCATTATCGCCGCTACCGGCCACGGGCCATGTCGGCGGCTCTCCAGCATCGCGCGTCATAAATAACAAACCGCTTCGCGCCCAGAAGGCCGTGAGATCGAACCCCGGAAGAGCGGCATCCGGACCTTTCTCCCCGAAGCCGGTGAGATCCGCATAGATCAGACGCGGATTCCACTGCGCGACATCGTCATATTCGAGCTTCAATTGTTTGCGCGCGGCATGCGGCGTGTTGACGATGAACACGTCGGCCCACTTGGCTAACCGCTCGAGAACCTGCTGCGCGCTCGCAGCTTTCAGATTGAGCGCAACGCCACGTTTGTTTCGATTAGCCAATTCGAAGGGATAAGGCTCTTCCGAATGCGGCTGCGGAGGGATCTTATGCCCGTTTCTCCACAGTTCTCCGTCGGGCGGCTCGACTTTGATCACATCCGCGCCGAAGTCGGACAGGATCGTCGCTGCCGCGGGACCCGCGATAAAGCTCGCAAGGTCAACTACCTTAATTCCTGAAAAGATTTTGTTTTCGCTCATAGCATCTCCAACATCTCCATTTGTTCGTCATCTTGAAGAGCGAAGCTCGTCACAATGTTCTGGATCCGCTTCGTGCTTCAAAACCCTCTTCCGACGGCCGGCGCATCACACACGCCTGGGTTGCCCGGCCCAGTACTTCTCCCGTAAAACTCGCTTCAGAATCTTGCCCGACCCGGACTTGGGGAGTTCCTCTGTCATGAACTCGATATGGCGGGGGACCTTGTATGAGGCGATCCGCATTTTGCAGTACTGCTTGAGTTCTTCTGCAGACAAGTTGGTTCCCGGTCGCAGAACAATGGCCGCGGCCACCAGCTCTCCCCATTTCTCATCCGGGATGCCGAATACTGCGGCCTCTTTCACTTCTGGGATCTCATAAATGGCGGCCTCGACTTCGCCGGAGTAGACATTCTCCCCGCCGCTGACGATCATCTCCTTTGCTCGATCGACGATGTAGAAGTAGCCGTCCTTGTCCTGGCGTCCAATATCTCCGGTGTGGAAGAACCCGCCATGCAATGCTTCTGCGGTTTCGTCCACCGAGGACTCATCCCCTGGCAGGTCTTCTTCGATGTCGTGCCAGTAGCCCCGCATGATACCCGGCCCCCGTGCAACTAGGTTTCCGGGTTCGCCCGAAGCCACAGGTTTGGCGGCTGCATCGACAACTCGCAGATCGATACCGGGACATGGGCGTCCACACGACTGAAGCCTGTCGTCGGTGTGCTCGGCATCTGTCAAACCAGTCAGAAAACCGGCTTCGCTCAAACCGTAAACCTGCAGCAACTTTGCTTTCGGCAAAGCTCTGCGCACTTCCCGTACAAGTGCGGGAGCGATTGGCGAGCCCCCGTACGCCAAAACATCCAGAGACTCCAGATTGAATGCAGCAAGCTCCTGGAACTGGCAGAGGGTGTTGATCATCGACGGAACGAGCACCGTGTGTGTCACCCTGTTTGTCTGAACGGAGGTGCAGAACGATAGCGCGTCAAAGTGTTCCAGCGTCATCTGTGCAGCGCCAAAGACCGGGGCCGCGAACATCGCCGGAAAATCGGCGATATGGAACATCGGTGAAGCGTGAAGAAAGACGGCCTTCTCTCGGTACGCCAGCCAGTAGTTGAGGTCATGAATGTTGGAGAAGACGTTCGTGTGGGTGAGCGCAGCCCCTTTGGGGGCTCCGGTCGTTCCGCTCGTGTACAGAAGCGCGAGGATGGCATCAGGATCGTAAAACTCTCCGGCATATAGCTCTTCTCCGGCGTCATCAAGAGGAGCGAGATCGATCACGTGTTCCCAATCCAGACTCACCGTAGGTGCCGGAAACTTCGAATGCCGGATCAGGCCACGCGGTCGTGCATCCTCGAGTAGCCGATCAATCTCGGCTCCTGCATAACGCGTGTTGATCGGAACTGCGATGACTCCCAGCAGGCTGCAGGCGTACACCAGCTCGATGTAGTTGGCCCCATTCGGCATCAGGAATGCCAGCCGCTCTCCACTCAGGAAGCCGCGACGCCGAAGCGTAGCGGCGATCCTTCTCACTCTGACGTCCAGTTCAAGAAAGGTTACAGCCTGGCCGTCCCGCAGCAGAGCTGTGTGCTTTGGGAAGTACTGCAGGGCGCGACCAACGGAATGGGTGTAAATCATCGATGCCTCTCGCTCAGTAACAACAGACACGAACCGACTAAATGAATGCGCTGAAGCCCGAAATGGCGCGGCCAACGATGAGAGTATTCATCTCACGCGTTCCCTCGTAGGAATAGAGCGCCTCGGAGTCCGCAACAAAGCGGCCTACGTTGTAGTCGAGAAGGATTCCATTCCCTCCCAGAAGCTCTCTTGCGTAACCTACGGTCTCACGCATCTTGACAGTGCAGAACGCCTTGGCAAGAGATGCATGTTCGTCAGCCAGCTTCCCCTGGTCCTGCAGTTGGGAGAGCCGGACGACCATACACTGGCACGCGGTGATGTTGCCGATCATCTTCACCAGGAGGTCTTGAATGAGTTGGAACGAAGCGATTGGTTTCCCAAACTGTTCGCGAGTCTGTGCGTATGCCAATGCATTTTCATAAGCCCCCATCTGGCACCCTACGGCTTCCCATGCGACGAATCCGCGCGTCATGCGGAGGACCCGCGCCGTATCCCGAAAGGAAGTGTCGTTCTGCAGCCGATTCTCCTCGGGAACAATGCAGTTTTCGAGGGTGATCAGACCGTTTTGGACAACGCGCAGTGCCATTTTGTGTTGGATCTTTTCAACTTTGAAACCAGGGCTCTTGTTCTCTACGATGAATCCCTTGACCTGGCTGTCGGCCACATCCCTCGCCCAAATGATGGTTAGGTCTCCAAACGTAGAGTTACCGATCCACTTCTTATGACCATTCAGAATCCACCTGTCTCCCTCGCGCCGTGCAGTTGTCCCGAGACCACCTGAGGCACCAGAGCCGACCAGAGGCTCAGTCAAACCGAAGGATCCGATCTTTTCCAGCCGCGCCATCGGCGGCAACCATTTTTTCTTCTGCTCTTCCGACCCACAAAGGAAGATCGATCCCATAGCAAGGCCGCTATGCACACCGAAGAAGGTGGCGAAGGAGCAGTCGATCCGAGCTATCTCCATGGCGATATAGCAGGCCAGAAGATTGCTGCCACCGGCACATCCATAACCGTCGTATCCCGCTCCCGCAATCTGGAGATCCCGGAAACCGGGCAAAAGGTCAAACGGGAAGGAGTCCTTCGCCCAGAAATCGTTGATGACCGGCGCGACAGAGGTTTCCATGAATGCCCTAACCTTCGAGACCGTCTGTTGTTCGGCTTCAGACAGCAGCTGGAAGACCTGATAGAAATCGCTGTTAGGCCTCGGTAGTACCTTCGGCTTCTTTGTTTCCTGAGTGTGTGCTTCGGACATAAATTCCTCCAGATTTCTTTCTTTTTCGTCGTACCCGGAACGCGAATGCGAAATGCGCCGACTGCTACAGATCAGTCGGCGTAAGCTACGCCGGTCAGATTCCCCTGAACAGCGAGCAGCGTCTTGTGCGTCGCGCCGTCCAGACTCGCGGTGTACAGCGACCCTCCCAGATCGGCCATGAACATCCGATCACCGGGGACATCGAGCGCGAGTCCAATTCCTTCCATCAAATGGGTGAATACGATCTCGGGCTCGACCGAACGAGGAGCAGCGTCCATCGGAGCTCGACTGACGGTGTTGCCCCGCGGCGGATCGCCACGATCGGTCCAGTAGAGGACACGCTGCTCAAGATCCAGATCGAGGTCGATCGGCTCCGGCAACTGATCGAATAACAGTTCGATATCACTTCGCGAGGAGTAACTCTCTCCCTTGGGAATCTCGAGCCCGGCCCTAAAGATTCTTCCCAGGCCAGCATTGTCAGGGCCCTTCTGGGTCCAATAGAGCTTGCCGGCTTGGACATCGATGGCAATCCCAACGCACCACCGAGTGACGTCCGCTCTGTCCGCCTCGCCCTCGCCGGTCTGAACCAGTGTCTCGATGTTGGAGCCGTCGAGGTTCGAGCGCATCACACGCATGCCCTCGCGATCGCACCAATAGAGTTTGCCGTTGCGTTTATCGAGCTGCAATTGTTTCGGTGTGAATGTCTTCCCATTCGGCACGACTGTGATGTGATTGCCGCCGTCAATGTCCGCCCGTTCGATCGAGCCATCTTCTGCGCTCGGCACGCCCATCTCCGTCCAATAGATATGGCCCGCCTCTCTATCAACAACAATCCCGTCCGGGATGCGATGACGGCCCGTGACAAGCACCTTCAGGTCGCTTCCATCGGGATTGATTGAGAGCAGACGGCCGTCACTCGCATCGATGAAGTACACGCGGCCACTCTTATTGCCAGACGCTTTGGTATGTCTTGGTTTCGACGACATAACTATTCCTTTCAGTTTGTGTTCATCCAGTTGCGCAGGTTGACTCCAGCGCATGCCAAGATCGCTACTTCGCTGTGTCTCTCAAGGCGAGCAGCCCGAGCAGCAGCCTATCGCGCTCGCCGGCAAGTTCGTCGATCGATCGATTGCCTGCTTCCGCCAGAACTCCTTTGACAATCTTCTCCTTCACCTCGGGTGTGAACTCGGGATTCCCGAGGTCTTTCCACCATGTGCTCATAGGACCCGTAAATTGGTCCATGAAGTGATGGATACCGTTCTGACCGCCAGCAAGATGAAAGAGCAAGTTCGGTCCCATGACACCCCAACGCAGCCCCGGTCCCCAACTCACCGCGGCATCCGCGTCGGAAACGCTGAGCACGTCTTGCTCGATCAGGTAGACAACCTCGCGATAGAGAGCGGCTTGAAGACGGTTCGCGACATGACCGACCACCTCTTTTCGCACGTGAATGGGCCGCTTACCGATTGAAGCGTAGAACGCGATGGCGCGCTCGATCGTGGCAGACGATGTTTTTTCACTACCGACTACCTCGACCAAAGGAATCAAATGAGGCGGATTGAAGGGGTGACCGATCACACAGCGCTCAGGATGTTTGCAGGAGGATTGGCTGATTCCAATGGGAATGCCCGACGAACTCGAAGCGAGGATCGTATTCTCCGGAGTGAGCGCGTCCATGTCGGCGAACAACTTAATCTTGAAGTCAGACCTCTCCGGCCCGTTCTCCTGGACCAGATCGACACCCTGAAGCGCATCGCTCAATTTAGTCGTGAACGAGAGGCGCTCCTTTGAGGCGCCGGAAGACAGCCCCAACTGCTCAAGGGCAGGCCAGGCATTATCGATATACTCTCGCAGGTTCTTTTCGGCGTTTGGAGCTGGGTCCGTGGCGATCACTTCGAGACCATGTGCCAGGAACAGCGCGGCCCAGCTGGCGCCGATGACTCCAGTTCCAACGATTGCGATACGACGGATGGGTTTGTCAGCAGACATCGGTGTTTCTCCTTCTCTCAGGACACATTTCAGCGATGACGTCTAAAGACGTCTCGCGCGGAACGGTAAGTATGTCGCAGTCCCAGGACTGATGGGAACCTACAAACTCGTCACAATCCGACGAGCCCATCTTCCAAGGCACGAGGTGATCCTATCCAAGGCTGAAGCGCAAAAGATATTGCATATTCCTAGTAGTCGATAGGCATCCCGAGGTCGCGCTCGATCATGGAGTCTTCGAGGATCTGTTCTTACCTTGGTCAGTGCATCAGCCAACATCACCGTGACGTCGGCAGTGCATCCCGTGTCGTCCGCGCTGGCAAGCAGATCGTGTGGCGCTTCCTTCAGCCTTCATCTGCAAAGCGATGGTGTTTCCCACGACAGCCCGGATCGAAGATCAGGAAGTCAACAGCTTCGATTGCATTGTCTTGATGTAAATGCACCCGCAGTCCTTAGGCTTATCAGAAACTTCTAGTTAGGAACGGGAATCGGGCTGCTCAGTTCGTGTGAAGGTCGGCGGTCGCGCTACGCCCGCATTGCCAAGACGGAGTGATCACTATGCTTCCATTGAATAGTCCAAGCCCATCGTCGCGGGCTCGCGTGTGTGCGGAGTCGGATTCTCGCGAAGCTGAACACGAAGGCGTCGACGAGCCCGCAGCACTCTGCTTTTTACAGCTGGAACACTGATCCCCAGCCTTTTTGCAATCTCCACCGTTGTGTATCCGTACAAGTGTTTCAAAATGAGAGCAGACCGCAGGCTGTAAGGTAGTGTCGTCAGCTCTTCCTTCAAGTTGCGGTGTGCCTCTCTCCGTGAGTAGCACTGTTCAGGATTCGGGCGCCACTCTGGGAAATCGTGATGCAAGGAATCACCCTGGTGTTCAAAGGCATGATCAAGTGAAACATCCCGATTACGTCGTTTACGCAGACAAATTAAGGCCCGATTAACTGCGATGCGGGTGAGCCATGACGTGAACTTTGAATCCCCACGAAATTCACGTAATCCGCGATAAGCACGGATAAATGTTTCCTGGACTTCGTCCTCGGCATCTTCACGATTTTTGGTGATCCTGAAGATTACTCTGGAAATGCTCTCCTTGTGTTGAAGCACAAGGCGTCCGAAGGCCTCGCGATCCCCAGCTTGCGCGCGTACCACCAGTTCCCTGTCTGGATCATTGCAGCTGGACTCATCGCTAGCTTGAGTTCGACCGTTGATTCGTTGATACGCGATCATGATTCCCTCTCGATCTCTCACACAACATTCATTTGGCTTCTCTTTGCATAGCTCAAATCGTTGTTCGAGTGTATTCACGAACCAATCGACTTGCCTGTTCTAAGAGCGCCATCAGGGATGCTCAACCTTGTCATCGAGCGGACCACGGCCGGTAGTTGAGTGCGGAGAGCGCGGGGCGAAGCAGAGTTGAGTTTGAGAAGCTCTTGTCCGATCGTCATGGGACGACTAGTACATATAGAGGTCATCACCAGGCTGTTTGGGACCGATGCCCCACAGCTGGGGGAGTTCCTGATCCGGTGTGCGTGAGTTTTCTTGAACCAAGACCGGATGTTAAATGCGTATACACAGATGCAAATCAGGTTTGCAAGAATAAAGCCAAACTGCGACGTGCGAAAGCCAATTACGCAGACGATCACGCTGTTGACAATTGATATGAGAAGTCCGGTCCACGATTTCCGTCCGACGAGGACGGTCGCCAATATGGTGAGAAAGCAAGAGAGGTAATCTAAACGGAACATAGCTAAACCTAGCTTCCAACCAAGACTTCGCATCTTGATAAGTCAGTAGTGTTTTGTTGTTTCTTGAGCTCCACGCGATCGGCATAGACGGCGCTAATTCCTGAGGAGGCACCGGTGACGACAAGTCCCATCGATTGTCTTTTCATGCGCTCATCCTTTCTGTATCGAAAGCTGGTGTGGTTTGTTGTTCCGCGATAACTAGGCATACGTTATGTTTTCGGAGATGTGGGTTTCCATTACATCTTTATGTCGTGTGCACAGTTGAACTGACAGTCTCAGTGGAGAAGGTTCCTCCGCAAGCACAGTGCAGATCTCGCCGTGAAGGCTCAAAGATCCAGGCGACTTCCGCGCTCGCCTGGATTGCAACTCAGAGATAATCATGGAAATGAAAGAATAGCCCGGGTTGGTGCCGCCCGCTCGAATAGTAAGGGTGCGCCCATCGCAGTCAAGAAGACAATTCAAAATACGACGAACGCGATCACAGCGACTAGCATTGGTTTGCCGCGATTTGAAGACGTCGATTCAGGATCAAGATATTGAATGGCTGACCAATGCACGTCGTTCCAAATTCTTCACCATTTCGCTGCCCAGCTAGACAGATGAGCCATCAGAGAGTCTCAACAGGCTGGGCACTAAAGGGCGATGCACTATTGTCTTTGTTTGCGTCCTCGTAGCCAGAGTGCGATGTTTCCTGAGACAGCTCTGCAAGGCGGATAGGTCTCATAACCCTCTAGCTTTTTATGTACTGGCTTGCGATAACTAACATGAACAGAACGGGAAGGTACACTACCGATGTCAGCAGCAGCCGACGGGCATGCAGGTTAGCTTTGTGCAACGCGAGTACGTTAGAGAAACACAGCGCCAGCCAGGAGGGATCCAAACTTAGCCACTGTCCCGATATTTCCAGACAGCGGAGGTACTATGCTCAGAGGGATAAGGGCAATAAGAGGCACGATCGTCATCCAATTGACATAAGCATCGCGCCTGTCTGGGAAGGCAATACACAATAGCCTGCTCTCTCGTAATCGTCTCGGTACAACCAGGCGACCGCTATAAAATGGGGAAATTGCCAGCGAATCGCATAGAAGACCCCGCCCCAGAGCTTCGACTTCCAGTTGCACCTACCCAGCCGATCAGTGGCGGCATTGCTCCGGAGAGGGCACCAATCAGCGTACATACTGGTGATTTATGCTTGAGAGGCGTATAGATCAACAAATACGAAAGCATTGTGATTCCCGCCAAGGCACTGGCTAGGAGGTTTACGGCGATTGCCAAATAGGCGCCCCCGATGACTGCCATTGTTATATCGAAGACGAAGCCGATTGAGGGATCAGACGGCCTGCCGCAAGTGGACGCCGTGCGGTGCGCCGCATCTGTGCATCAAACAGTCGTTCAACATATTGATTTAGGTTCCCAGCCCCACTCGCGATAAAGACAGTGCCAATGATCGTACGAAGCGCAAGAGAGAGCGGAAAAGGATGCGCCTGATCTGCTCGCCCCAGCAGAATCCGGTGAGCGTTGCCATGGCATTCATGAAATTGACCTCTGGTTTCGTAAGAGTCCAGAGGTCAAATAAGATGGAGTAGAAGCGCACCGCAACCGGGATCTCGCACCCTGCAACGATGCACGATACGAAGTCTCGATCGGAGTCGATTGTCTGTCGGTACGCAACAACTCCACCTCCGGTGTTCTGTGGTGAATGCCTCTACCACTATTCGGTGCCTTTACTTTGGGGCGCGCAAGGGAAGTTTGTCCCTGCGCTAGCTGCGCCTCTTCGTATGGGTTAAGACTTAGCTAATCGATAGCAAGAGGACTGCTAGAGTCATACGTTATGACTACTCGGGGACCGCTTCCATTCCATCTTTATGTAATAAGTCTAGAACCTATCTCATAAATCGACTCCAGCCGGTTTGCTCGCCCTCGGCATAACTTCGGGTTTGCCTGTGACTCGCCCGCAATCAGTGAGCAGAGCCATCGAAGACTCGGTCTCCCAGTGTCGAATAAACGGTTTATTCCAAAAGCTGGAGGGCGTTGAGCGTATAAGTCAGTGAGTGTGGTCGATACCAAAAGATCTGCTGGAATCCGAACTTTTCCGCCACCTGGCCTGATCCTTCCAGCAGCTCTCTGATGAGTTCACGGCTTAGGGCGTTTATCGTCTGCTACAAGAATGATCATGCCAGTGGTCGGACCTCGCTGAAGGTGCACACGGGGGCTCAGTGGCGTAAGATTCCGGTCCAAGCACTCTCCAGAGTGCCCCTCATCTCGCGCATCCGGTAGTCTATTGTGGGGTCACATGCAACTTCGACTGTTGGTCCCAGTTTTCTTGCAGCGATCGCTGCTGCTGGTTTTCTGCATTGAGCTGACCAGTTGCCAGTCACATAAGGCCGATTCCGGACCTTCGATCGAGTTCACCCATATTCCGCCGGCGGCGCAAGGTGGACGAGAAAGAGTCGACACGATCTCTGGACGGGTAAGAAATGCTCGACCAAAGCAGCGGATTGTTATTTATGCGCACAGCGGGCCGTGGTGGGTGCAGCCCTGGCCTGATCATCCCTTCATTCCCATCAAAGCAGACTCGACGTGGAGCACGGAAACTCATCTGGGATTTGAGTATGCTGCGTTATTGGTGGAGCCGGATTATTATCCGCAGCCCGAGATGGATGTAGCTCCTACCCAAGGCGGCTCCGTTGCTCTCGCGACAATTGTGAAGGGCGTTGGAGCGCCGCAATTTGCCCCGACCGGATCGCTTAAATTCAGCGGCTATGATTGGGGTGTTCGCATGATTGCGAATGACAAGGGAGGCACGAACAACCTCTTCGATGCTGAAAATGCATCGACCGATGCGAGCGGAGCGCTCCACATGCAGATCAAGAAGAAATCGGGCAGGTGGTCGTGTGCTGAAATATTCCTAAATCGCAGTCTCGGGTACGGCAGGTATTCGGTAACCGTGCGTGATACTTCTCACTTAGAACCCGCTGCGGTCTTCACTATGTATACCTTCGAGGACTCGGCTGGCGAGCAGCACTATCGCGAGATGGACGTAGAGGTCAGTCGCTGGGGTGACGCTGCGAATAAGAACAATGCACAATATGTAATTCAACCGTTCTACAATCCGGGGAACGTGTTCGCTTTTGCGGCGCCCTCAGGTACGTTGACGTATGTCCTGCGCTGGGAACCTGGACATGCAACTCTCAAGACCTTTCGCGGAAGATCTGCCGGTGCCGGAGCGCAACTCGTTTCTGAACACGAGTTCACGTCTGGCATACCGTTACCGGGAAAGGCAATACCACGTCTGATCTTTTACGTCGTCGCGAGCGACAAAAATCCTATGCAGAAGCCAAGCGAGGTTGTGGTTGAGAAGTTTGAATACCTTCCGTGAGGACGGTTTTGGAATGCGCTGGCTACTCGGGTGTGCCATGGCCGGACTCGCGGCTTTCTGCTTCGCTGGTTCGGCGTCTGCGGTCGATCCCACTCGGACCGTGTCGCAATATCTCCACGACTCGTGGGGAACTGAGAGAGGTTGGCCGGGCGGATCTATAACGGCCATCGCACAGACATCCGATGGCTATCTCTGGATTGGGACAGATAAAGGCCTGGTTCGTTTTGACGGTTTGAATTTTCACCAGTTCGAGCGGGCCCATCCTGATCCAATCCTGATTGGTCCAGTACGAACACTCCTGGTTGACGCAAGCGATAACCTCTGGATCTTGTTACAAAACACACAACTCATTCGTTATCACAATGGGAACTTCGAGCTTATCCGCGGCGAGGCTGAGAACGGCACAACGGCAGTGGCACGCGGGACGTCGCGTGCGGTTTTACTCTCATCATTAGCTGTGGGAACTCTCACATACAGTGACAACCGATTTCGAACCCTGTCGTCGGCAGCTCTTCCCGCCGACGCTGCAAGAGTCGCGAACGGCGAGACCCCTGACCAGAGATCATCTCCTTTCAGTTGGAACTATGGCATGATGCCTGATCGTCAACCGGCGCTCACCTCGCTGGTGATCTCCATGGCGCAGACTGACGACGGAAAGATTTGGCTTGGCACGGAGCGTCGAGGGCTCTTCTATCTCCAGGAAGGCCGCGTATTGAGGGCCTTGAATGGGCGGGTTGATACGAAGATTAACTGCCTTCTTCCTCTCCAAAACTCAGAAATGTGGGTCGGAACGGCGAAGGGTGCGCTGCGCTGGAATGGAACAGAGCTTACTTCGGCAGGTGTACCGTCATCTCTTCTCAATATCGACGTACTTTCCATTCTTCGCGACCGGGACTCGAACCTCTGGTTTGGCACGAGTCGCGGACTGTTTCGATACAACGCGAACGGGGTTTCTTTCCTGAGTACTCAGGGAACCACGGGACCGGTAGCTGCGCTCTCCGAAGATCGGGAGGGAAACATATGGATCGGTAGCGCGTCGCGCGGCCTCGAGCGACTGCGAGACAGCGCCTTCATTACGTACTCTCTCACCAATTTGAAATCGCAGAGTATGGGACCTTTGCACGTTGACTCCGGCGGCCGCACCTGGATTGCGCCCATTGAGGGTGGTTTGCGATGGCTGCAGGAAGGAAAAAGTGGGATTGTCACTGCCGATGGGATCGCCAACGATGTCGTCTACTCCATCGCCGGCACTGGCAAGGATGATGTCTGGGTGGGACGACAACAGGGTGGACTTACCCATCTGCGCTACTCAGGCAATTCGTTTACAGCCAAGACCTACACGCAGGCAGACGGCCTCGCACAAAACAGCGTGTATGCGCTCTATCGGAGTCGTGATGGTACCGTCTGGTCAGGGACCCTCAGTAGTGGTATAAGCGAGCTAAAGAACGGTCATTTCACAAATTACACGACTACAGACGGGTTAGCGGCGAACACAATATCGTCGATTGCCGAGGGCCCTGACGGAACGATGTGGTTCGGAACCCCGAAGGGCGTCAGTGCCATGTCCCAGAAGGGGTGGCGAACCTATACCGGCAACGACGGATTACCCTCCGACGATGTCAACTGCCTCCTGCAGGATTCAACGAGAATCCTGTGGATAGGAACGGCCGAAGGTCTCGCTTACCTCGGTGATGGGCACGTGCATGTACCCCGCGGAGTACTTGGGTCCCTGCACGCACCCATATTCGGCATTGAAGAAGACAAAAACGGCTGGCTGTGGATCGCGACCTCAGATCATGTTTTGCGCGTTCGGCGCGACAAACTGGTAAGCGGTGTTGTGAAAGCAGTCGATGTTCGCGAGTATGACCAGGCCGATGGTCTCGAGAGCACTGAAGGAGTGAAGCGGAGCCGATCGGTGGTCTCGGATTCAGCGGGCAGGATCTGGTTTTCACTGAGCAGCGGCTTGTCGGTTGTTAATCCATCCCTGATCACTGACAATTCAGCTCCCGCGCTGCCTCACATCGAGGCGATCACCGCCGATAACAACACCGCAAACCTAGCCGCCTTTGTTCAAATTCCTCCGTCTCCCGGGCGAATCACATTTGAGTACACGGGGCTGAGCCTCGCGGTGCCCGGGCGGATTCGCTTTCGATATTTTCTCGAAGGTTTCGACAGTAGCTGGAGCCCGCCGGTTGCAGCGCGAGAAGCCGTTTACACGAACCTTGGGCCCGGCCCCTATCGATTCCGGTTAGTCGCAAGCAATAGCGAGGGGCTGTGGAACGGGCCAGAAACTGCGATCGCTTTGAACGTCGCCCCTGCCTACTATCAAACTTACAGGTTCCGCTTGTTGTGCGTAGCTGCGTTTCTGGCATTCCTTTGGGGGCTGTACCAACTCCGAGTGCAACAATTACGGGGAGAGGAAAGAAAACTTCGCGAAGCCATTGAGACCATTCCGGCGATGGCGTGGGTCACTGGACCCAACGGGGCCGTTCAATTTAGGAATCGACGCTGGGTTGAGTATACCGGCCTGTCGCAGTTGGGAAAAGCGGAGGGAGCCGGGACAACTGCTGTTCATCCCGAAGATCTGGATCGAATTGAGCGACGACTGGGCGCGAGCATTGCCAGTGGTGAGCCGTACGAGGAGGAGATGCGCATCCGCCGAACCGACGGGGAGTATCGGTGGTTTTTGAGCCGCGCCGTGCCGCTGCGGGACAAGCGAGGAAAGGTCGTGAAATGGTACGGTGCGGCGACCGACATTCAAGATCGCAAGCGTGCGGAGGAGCTACAGGCAGAACTTGCACACACCAATCGGGTCAGCACGATGGGAGAACTGGTCGCCTCCATCTCGCATGAACTAGCACAGCCCATTACGGTAACAACCGCTCATGCCAAGGCATCTTTGCGATGGCTTCAGCGCGACCCGCCCGAAGTGACTGAAGCTCGCAAAGGAACGGAAAAAATCATCGAAGCCGGAGCCCTTGCGTCGGAAATCATCAACCGCCTGCGATCGTTGTACAAGAAGGCGCCTCCCAAACGGGAGTTGGTCGCGATAAATGAGGTCATCGGCGAAATGGTCCTGCTGCTGCGGGGCGAAGCCAACGAGTATGCCGTTTCGATTCGTACGGACCTGGCCCCCGATCTTCCCAAAATCACGGCGGACCGGGTGCAACTGCAGCAGGTTCTGATGAACCTCATGCTCAATGGGATCGAGGCGATGAAGGAGACCGGCGGAGTGCTCACGGTCAAGACGGGACGAGGCGAGTGCGGTCAAGTGCTGATCTCAGTCAGCGACACAGGCGTGGGACTGCCAACGGACAAGGGCGATCAGATCTTTTCTGCTTTCTTCACCACCAAGACCCAAGGTAGCGGGATGGGTTTAGCCATCAGCCGTTCCATTGTAGAGTCGCATGGCGGCCGGTTGTGGGCGACCGCTAACGATGGACGAGGTGCAATCTTTCATTTCACCTTGCCGGCCGAGGTAATGGAGCCAAGACCCCTGGCTACCTAGAGTGTTTTCCATCGCCTCGATGCGAGCCGTAAGATCTGACGTGTTCAGAGAAACTCATCAAAGCTCACGTTCCGGGGATAAGATCAGCCAGGGCAAGGTTTATCACCGGGACACCGAATGTATAACCAAGCTCTACCTCGGTTCGCGGATGACCGACGCTGACAAAAAAGAAAATCGAAGAAGCCCTTGCGCAACTGGTACGTCAAGTCCGGCTCCTCGAGGGGGTTTGTCCCGACCAGGCGCTACGCCGGAGTGCCACACTGCATCAACACAGCAATGCGCCATACACGTGATGTCGGTGGGTACTGTCATCCTGCTTTGGCAGTCGCACATGATGCATACTGAAGCGAACCGTTTGAGGCAAATGGACGAACAGTTCATGGAAGTACAGCGGGTCCACGCCCTTGTTCTGTCGTTCCGAGACGAATCCGAACAGTTAGTCAAGGCCCGGAACCTTGCACGCCTCCAAAAAGAAGCGTCTGCTCTGCGCAACCAACTGGAACAGAGTCTGAGACAGACCCAAACCGTGTTCCGAGGAATCGAACCAAATAATATTCTCGATCCCACCGCCTTATCAACGCGGAAGCGATTCAAGGTTTACTGTCTTCCCAAGTCGATTCGCTAGCTGCGCTCGCCTCTATTGGGGACTGGGAGGCCGTGCGGCAGCGGGTGGAACAACCTTTTGACGCTCTGGATAGACTGAGTGCTGAACTACTGGATATTGCCAGTCGTGATGTGCAAGAGAAGCGTTCAGAGGCCGCTCGACAGATTGAGCGTGCTCAGAATCGAATAGTATTCATCTTGCCCGCCGTAGGCGGCCTAACAATAGTTGTTGCCTTGCTCCTAGGATTTGGTATCACTCAGAGCATCACTCGTCCTCTGCGATCCCTAGTTGACGGGGGCCACTGCTCTCGCAAGCGGCGAATTTGGTCACCAAGTACCCTGTGCAAGGCCGTGACGAGTTTGCGCAACTCGCCCACGTGTTCAACCAGACTACAATTACGCTTGACCACCTCTATGGAAACCTCCGGCGAAGCGAACAAGAGCTTCGGACCATCCTTGAGATAATGCCCGCATAACGAGCTAACGTTCGACCAACTCACGCGCCATGACGCTCAGATGTCGCTTTCGAGAGAATGAATGCCTTCGCCCGAGATTTTGCTATATGTCTTAGGTTGATGGAGACGAAGATGATGGTGGCGCTGACCGTATCGGACAGAAGTTCTTCGTCTCCAAGGCCACGACACAGGCACGAATGGTTCCGCGAAAGCAGTTAAGAGGGCCAGAGGTATCCGCAGCGCAGACATCTATCGATTCTAGTTATCTCAGCCATGAACCGAACGCACGGGCCGTAGTGGAAATATGTAATGTCCTTTTAAGCGAAGACACTTTATTCTCTCGCGGGAGAGAGCTTTACCGTACCGCAGATCGAGCCGCGGTAATCGGCATCTTCTATCCGACCATCTAGTCGGATGCAACCACTACCAGAAAGATGTAATAGCGACCGCTTGAGCTGACTCATACGATAAAAGCTGTCGGTCTCAACCGAGTCGCTCTATGTTTTCTAAGATAGTCGTCACCTTGAATGATTTACCGGAGTCGCAACGCGCGCTACGTACAGCGATCGATCTCGCTCGTTTTTTTGACGCAGCTCTGGCAACATTGTCTATTTTGGGAGATCTTCCGGCCTATACTTCCTTGGCAATCGTTGTCGATCCCGGTGCCCCAACCGCTATGGAAGAGCATCGGAGGCGGATTCACGCCGAATTGCATGAAGAGGCGACACGACTTGCGCAGCAGCACGGTGTTCCGGCAACCGGCTCCGTTATAGAGGGGCGAGAAGTACAGGCAATTCTTCATTTTCTTAAAGAGAAAATGCGGATTTGCTTGTCATCGGGTTGCACCAACACGATTTCTACTTATCCCGCCTCTGGAGTTCAGCATATGACCTCGCACAGGATGCGCCTTGTAGTGTGCTCGGCGTGCATTGACGCTTCCGGGATGAGTGAGTCAGAGACTAAGTAACCCACTACGGCGAGGAGGCCTATGGCATGAGCAAAAAATCGTTGGTCATACCGCTGATCGTCCTGCTCGCTGCTGCAGGGCTGCTATTCGCTATTGCTGGCCATTGGACAGAATGGGAGGGACGGCGCGCTGACCAGCGGACTGATGACGCCAATTTACGAGCGGATATGACACCTCTCAGCACCCGTATCTCGGGAACCGTTCGCAAGGTAAATGTAGGCGACTACGAAAGCGTCAAAGCCGGCCAAACTCTCCTTCAACTCGACGATGACGACTATCGAGCAAACCTGGACCAAGCAAAGGCCGCTTTGGCAGCATCGGAGGCCTCGCTCGAGGATAATCAGGCAGCGAAAAGAATCCAAGACACGCAGATCAAGGCTGCGGAAGCCGGCATCGTTCAGGCAAACGCGGCGATCGATGCAGCAAAGGCTGGAATCGCCTCCGTCTCCCCCGAAGCGGAACGTGCCCAAACTGAACTCAATAGACAGGAAGCCCTATTTGGCTCAAAGGCGGCGACTCACCAACAACTGGAGCAAGCCACTGCGCAGGAAGGTCAGATCCGCGGGTCGCTCGATGTACGCCGGGCCGATCTTGCTCGTGCTCAAGGTGCGCTTGCGACAAGCAGGAGTCAGTTGGAGGGGGCGAAGCGTCAGCGGGAGGCCCTGGACACGAAGGATGCTGTGTACAAAGCTGACATCGAGGCTAAAAAGGCTGCGATCGTGGTAGCGCAAGTGAATCTGGCGTATACGCGAATCGCGGCTCCAACCGATGGGACCGTGGGAGAACGACACGCCCTCGCAGGGCAACTGGTTGCTCCAGGAACACAGGTGATCGATCTAGTTCGGAGCGACGTCTGGGTGCAGGCCAACTATAAGGAAACGCAACTCACCAACATGCGAGTGGGAGATCCCGCCGACATTCGCGTCGACACGTTTCCGAACCGACTCTTCCATGGCCAAGTAGCTCAACTCTCGCCAGCGAGCGGTTCGCAGTTTGCCCTTCTTCCGCCCGACAATGCCACCGGAAATTTTACGAAGGTGGTTCAACGTGTCCCCGTGAAGATTACCCTCTTCCCAGGGCAGCGCGATCTTGATCGTTTGCGGCCCGGTTTCTCGGCCGTGGCCACTGTACATACAAGCGAAGTCGCGAGTCGATCGGACGGTGGTAGATGACGTCGCCGGCAACCGATCCACTTGAAACCGTCCCGAGACTGACGACTCATCCGTATTTTGGGGTCGCGGGCGTGCTCGTTGGCGCCATGATCGCGACATGCACGGGATGGCTCATGAGTGTAGGACTGGCGGACATTCGCGGCGCACTGCATCTGGGTGTCGATGAAGCGTCCTGGATCAATACATCCTTCAACGCATCGATGATGTTTATCGGTCCGTTCTCTGTTTATCTTGGCGGAATTCTCGGTCCCCGTCGCGTGCTTCTCGCATGTGCCTGGATCTTTACTGCCGTGAGCTTTCTTATTCCCTTCTGCCATTCTTTGCCTCTCGTGATTGGACTGCTCATTCTTGGAGGCCTGGCAGCTGGGACCTTCTACCCTCTCACTCTATCCTTCGTTCTGAGAAGTCTGCCTATGCGTTTCGTGCTCCTGGGCATAGCGATGTACGCGGCGGACATCGTCTTCACAACCGATATGGCCCAAGCATGGGAGCCGTTTTTTATCGAACACCTCTCCTGGCACTGGATCTTCTGGAATGCCACAATTCTCACTCCATTGATGATTCTGCTGATCCATTTCGGCATCCCGTGGCAGCCGCTTCCCAAGCAGCAACCCGGGCATCCGACCCCGAGTTGGAGAGGATTTTTGTACGCCAGCCTTGGAGCTGCTTTCTTGTATACCGCTCTAGACCAGGGACAGCGTCTCGACTGGTTTCACTCCGCACTCATTCTTGGATTAACAGTCTCAGGTGCACTACTCGTATTGGCTGCAGTTGTTCGACATTTTCTGCTGCCCAATCCCCTGGTCAACTATCAGTTTATTATGCGTAGGAACACGTTGCTGCTGGCGCTGGTCCTTGTCAGTTTCAGGTTTGTGATGCTTGCCACCGTGGTGAGCATTCCAAGCTTTCTTGGCGCGGTCCGAGGATTCCTTCCCCTGCAGGAAGCCCCAGTCCTGCTTTGGGTGGAACTCCCGCAAGTCGTACTCGGTGTTGCTGCAATGGCGCTTATGCGCAGAATCGATCCAAGGCTTATCCTCACCTCTGGCTTCTCTCTGGTTGCGATTGCATGCTTGCTCAACTCTCGAGTGACCTCAGTGTGGGCGGGGCCGGATTTCAGGATGCCTCAGGCCTTAATGGCAATCGGGTTAGCGCTCGCCTTCAATTCAATGGTGGGTTCGATCATACTTGAAGTGCTTAACACCGGCGCCTTATCAAGACCGGCCGATGTGTTGACGTTCGCCGGCTTCTTCCAGGTCACTCGCTTGTTTGGAGGCGAGATGGGAGCCGCGTTCATGGGACATTTCATTCCCATCCGCGAGGAATTTCACTCCAACGTCCTCGGACTTAACATTCAAGCTGGAAACATACTCACTGATCACCGACTTCTCGGGCTCCGCGGTGCCTTCTCGCCACATTCAACTGGTCTCACGGCGACAGGACGCGCCGCCGACGTATTGGCTTTGCAGATCAGGCAGCAAGCGTTCACTTTGGCCATTTCCGACAGCTTCATCTTGTTGGCGACATGCTGCGCAGCGTGTCTGGTGATCGTCGCGTTCATGTCCACAGTGCCGACGCAATACCACCAAATCATCGCATCGAGTTCGGAAGCCAAATGACACCAGACCCAACGAAAGGAGGCCGGTCACGATGACATCTTTTACAAAGCTTTGGAAGCTCCGTTCGGCCGCATGGCTTCTGTTGCCTTCGATTGTGCTGGGGCTTACGCCGAGCCAGAGCGCGGCGGCTCAGCAGGATGTTCCCATGCACCTGACCCTCGACCAGGCAATCGACCTTGCCCTCAAACAGAACCATTCGATCCATCTCCGCTCGCTCTCCGTCGATCAGATGAAGAGCAAGAAGGACGAAGCAAGGTCGAACTATCTACCTCAAATCAAAACCAGTGGTAGCGTGCTTCATGTCACCGAGCTTGAGGGAGTAAAGATTTCCGCCGGAGCGTTAGGAAACTTTCCGGCAACCGGCCCCATACCTTCAACGTCGATTGTCGTCGATCAGGGAGGTTTCACTGGTTATATGGGAGGAGTCGGCTTAGAACAGCCACTCACTCAGCTGTTTCGTATTAACCAAGCCAATATTGCGGCCAAACAAGATGTTCTGGTCGCGCAAACTCAACTCGATCAAACCCAGGATGCAGTTGCATTACAAGTGCGTCAGCTGTATTACAACATCTTGATCAACAAAGAAAAGCTGCAGGCTTATCAGGAGCAGTTGGCAGCAGCGAAGGTCAAGGATGACGAAAGCCGCAACGATGTACAACGCGGCAATGCATTGGAGCTAACGACTATTCAGAGCCAGGCTAGCATCTTACAGGCGCAGCAGCAAACCCTGACTCTGAAACTGCAAGGAGACGACCTTCGCCGTCAGCTTGCGGACCTTCTCGGATTACCCGTCAACACGCGCCTTGATTTGGATACCGGTACAACTTCTCAAAACTTGGACATACCTTCGAGGGCGGGCGCGGTCCATCTAGCGATGAACCAGAATCAAGACCTGAGAGCAGCTCGCCAGACTCTTGAGAAGGCTAAAGCAGGATTGGTTGCGGCTAGGGATGCCTACATCCCCGACGTGACAGCACTGTCGCGATACAGTTATCAAAGCGGAATACCATTTCTGGTTCACAACTTCGGAACCTTCGGATTTTCACTCAGCTACGATCTGTTCGATGGCGGTCGCCGTGAAGCGCGGGTACGCGAGGCCCGAAGTGAAGTCAGATCCGCAGAAGTCAACATAGACAGGCTGCAGTCAGAGATCGAAGTCCAGGTCCAGGCTGCTTACGACCAAATTGAAGAGCTGAAGGAGATGGTTGACGTGGCTGAGCAAGCTGTAAAGGTCAGAACGGAAGGCGCGCGGCTAGCAGATCGCCAATTTGAGCAGAATGCAGCTCTCAGTTCTGCCCGCAGCCAGGCTCACGCCGATCTTTTGACGGCAAATGCTTCACTCTTGGAAGCTGACTTCTCGCTCTCTCTGGCAGAAGCGAATCTGAAGAGGACAATCGGACAGGTGCCGCGATAGCACGGGATCTCGGACGAAGAAAGGATGTGGAGTAAGGTCAATGGATAATAGCACTCTAACCGGCATTCTGGCGGCGCTCGGAGGTTCTGTTATAGGTGCCTCAACTCCCGTCCTCAGCAATTTCGTTCTGCAAAGAAGTGTCACGCAACGGGAGCTGACCAATCGCGAGATCGCACAACGCGAAGAGCTATACTCCGAGTTTATCCGCCAAGGAACCTCGTGCTACGCCAAAGCGCTTTCGCAAAATCTGGATAACCTCGATGAAATCGTCGCAATGTACGCGCTGGTCAACCGAATCAGGCTGTTCGCATCGGACATCGTTCTTGAAGCTGCCGAAGCTTTCGTGAAAAAACTCGTCGAGAAGTTTGGCGAAGACAACATGAGTCTCGACCAGCTCAAATCGGTTGCACTCGAGCCACACGTAGACCCGCTCAATGACTTCGCTCTCAAATGTCGATTAGAGTTGCGAAAGGTCTACGCCCGCGGTACTTGGGAAGGAACCTAATCAGTTCGGGCGCATTGACTCCGACAGTCGGTCAGCAAACTGATTTGAGAAGATCTACAAGCGCGTCGCCGTCGACTGGCTTCCGAAAGAAGCCAACTGCGCCTCTTTCAAGATAGAAGGCCTCTGAGTTTTCCGAAGGTTTCCCTGTAATGATGACCACAGGGACTGAGCTATGAGTACTCTTCACATGATGTAGCAGACCCAGCCCGCTCATCTTTCGCATTTCAACATCAGTAATAATGCAGGACGTTCTGGAGAGAGCGTCCGCGTCGAGAAATTGTTCAGCTGAGCCATAGCCTTCAGCCCTATACCCGCATGACGCGAGGAGGTTGACAAGCGACTCGAGAACACGGAGATCATCGTCAATAACCGCGATCGTGCAAGCTTGCACGCCCATCTCAACCTCCGCGCCTTCAACCCAAGAACTATAAGAGTACGATGCCCTAAAAGCCATACATATTCTTTGCTATGGCGGGCCAGTGGTTTCAAGATTTAGCTTTCCGGCAAGCTTGACTAGAGTCGCGAAGGAATCAGCTTCCATCTTTTTCATGATATGTCCGCGGTGTATTTGCACTGTGTATTCGGTGATCCCCAACTCTCCAGCAGCTTGCTTGTTCAGCAAGCCCTTTACCAGGAGAGGTAACACCTGTTGTTCCCTAGGCGTTAGTGATTGATATTTAGCAAGCAGCTGTGAGCGCTCAAACGCCTCCTTGCGGTAGACCCTATCCAGATTCAGAGCTCGTTCGATGCAAGCAAGCAATGCAACCTCGTCGACCGGTTTCGTAAGAAAATCGACCGCACCCTCTTTCATTGCAGTTACCGTAGAGGGTATGTCTCCGCGCCCTGTGATGAAGATCACGGGGATAGTTGTTTCGGGAGCAACAAGTTTTTGGACTTCTAAACCATTCATACCCGGCATTCTCAGGTCGAGAATCAAACATGCACAGGCGTCCTGACGCTCGAATTCAAGAAACTCCTGTCCTGAGGCGAATATCCGTACCTCCTTGCCGTTTGCATGCAAGAGATTGGAGAGAGCTTCTCCGACACTTGGATCGTCATCGACGATGTACACCATCTCGTTTGTCGGTTTCATCTTGACCTCCTGGGGATCTAGGCATCTACTGCTATAACCCGCGGGTCGCCACCGATGTTGTTGCTCTATCGAGGTGGCAAATCGACTGCATTTGCATGAATTCATAGCACACCTGTGTCAACGATTATATTTTGGCCGGCCCCTGAATGGGGCCCGCTTACCCGAACCCAACATTACATAAATATGTAATAGCGCTTGAAGTTCTTTGAGCATTACCGCCAAAGCTCTCTTTGACCAACATCAATCAGACTCAGGTGGCAATTCTGGCTGGCGGATCTCCGCCGCGCGCTTTTGCTCGTCCGAATCGAGGAACGAACGTAACTTCGACGCCCCCTGGGCAAAGCGGACAGAGATCGCCAACATGAACGCAATTTCAATCCAGACCAAGGGTGCCTCTATCGGCTCGGCGTCAAGCCCGCTCGATGAAATGCATTACCGATACTGTCAATTACCGATGACAAGATCGGAGGGAAACGCGTTTGACATCAGTCTTGGCGTCTCTGACGACTACGTCCTGATCGTAAGGAAATGTGACCGCCAAAACCATTACATCTTCCTGTAAGCGTGAAGTGTATGACGCCGGAGCTTGTAACGAGACTTAAGGCTCTCACAAGTTTCAGGGAGCAAATCGAAAGGGAGCCGAAGACTGAAGCCCGAGCGGAACGAGCATCCTGCCGGCACGTTTTTAGCGTTGGATTTAAAGGATGGACAGTCAACGTAGTGGCGGGGCAGGAAACTTGCGAGGGCATGACGAACTACTACATGAAGTCGGTCGGGGCAGGATTCCGGGGCAGAGTCAAACTGAATCTGGCGCCGCCGTCCTTTAGATTCGAGGCCACCAAACTTCCCCCGTGCGCCTCCGCAATCGACCGGCTAATGGACAGGACCACACCCAAGCCCGTTTCTTTGCTTGTAAAAAAAAAACTCAAAGATTCCTTCTGGAGCTAATATTCCGAGGCCGCTGTCTTCAACCTCCACGACGACGCTCTCTTCGGAAAGCGTTGTCCTAATCGTAATTTTTGGGGGAGTGGAAGGTTGCTGCATTAGCGCCTCAGAGGCGTTTCGTATCAGATTCAGCAGCACTTGTTGAATTTGAATGGCGTCTGCTTCAGTCCTTGGAAGATGGGGGTGCAGCTCGACAGAAAACGAGATGTTTCGATCCCGAAGGGTCGGCTCCACAACCTTCAACACCTGCTCAACCAGGTCATTCAACTGTATTGTGCTTCGATTGGGCAACTGTTGCTTGAATAGCTTTCGCATTTCGTGAACGACGTTTCCAACCGCCATGCCATCGCGGAGTATACCCTCGATGGCTGCCTTGGCGCGAAGAATGTTTGGCGAGTCACTCGATATCCAATTGAGTGCGGCGCGAGCATTAGCGACAACGGCCGCAAGAGGCTGAACAATTTCATGGGAGATCGAAGCAGATAGCTCGGCAATCGTTGCAAGCTGAGTGGCTCGTGCGATCCTTTCCTTTGCTAGATCCAGAGCTTCTCCGGTGCGTTTCGCCTCATCAATGTCAATGTTCATGCCGACCAAAAATAGGAGACTTCCATCTCTCGCGCATAGAGGCTCCGCCCGGACTAGAAACCACCTATTGGCTCCGTCTCCTGAGAGAAGGCGAAGCTGAAGTTCGCCGGTCTGATGCTTTCGTAAGCATGCGGCCCATTGCCTCTTTGCGTGCGGATGGTCGTCGGGATGAATGTAGGTCAGGTGCGACTCCCAAGTGCCGCCAACATCCGCACCGTAACGAAGATGATGGGGGTGCGGAAGCCCGAGGTAGCCTGCTGCAGCTCGTTGACAAAAACGATCGCGCCGGCAGACGTTGCATGCCAGACTTGAACAGGAATGATATTGAGCGTTGCCTCCAGCGGAGGATGCTGGGTGTGTCGACGTGTGAAAATGCAACGCGGTGAACAGCCAGATCTCTCCCATGCCGCCTGAATAATGCCCAAAAGCAATCAGCTCGACATGAGGGTAGCTATCTGGCGTCGCGCCACGTAGGCAGACTCGTACCCGCAAAGGACGACCAGTGGATTGGGATTCCCGCCAAGCCTCGCTTGCCTGAGGCTTATCTTCATCAATAAGAAGATCCAGCCAGTACGTTCCTTCGAGTTGATCAACGCCTACACCGGTGAGTCGCTCCAGTGCGGGATTGGCATAGATGCATCGCCCGTCAGAATCCGCCAACCAAGATGGATGAGGCGAGCCTTGAACAAATGTTCCTATATCCGTAGTGTCAGTCATCGCTTGCAGCTCTTTGAGGTTAACAATGGAACAATCGTTCTGACGGCATCGCTACGGCAGTTTGCATCGATCCTTCCGGTTTTCTGATTTCGAGCGTATTACGGGACACGGTTGGAGGTTCATTACATGTTTCTGCTATCCGAGTGGAGTTCGACGACCACATACAATCCCAGACAACATCGAGATGTAGTGGCGACCGAGGTTTTGCGCGAAACTAGTTACGTACAAGGACCGAGATGGCCACGTTTATCCTTTCCGTTCTACTTGGGCAAGAAATTGTCGACACTTCCTTCGTTCCAGAACCGTGAGCGAGTCGGTCAACAAAATGACAAAGCCGCTCCCACTAAACTGGCTTTGCCTTTCCGTTGCCTGTTGGTAACCCGCCGATTCTAGGTACCCGCCGCGCTACCAGAAACATGTAATTTCGGCGCTCTCTCAGGGTTGCTACTATCACGCTGTCGGCAGTCACTTGTGATGCGTGAAACGCCAGTCAGATCCTGACGCGCCCGATCGATAAATGCCAAAACCGAAGAGGTTGAGGAGGAAGATCAGAAGATGCAGACGAAGCGTCATGGACGTCTGATTCGGTTTGCTAGTGCAGCGGCATGGCTTTCTCTCGCGACGTCGTCATTCGCACAAGGGAAAATCCCGAGCACACTAGCTCCCGCCTCAACGTCAGCTCATCAGATATTTGATCTCTCGATCTTCGTCACCGCGATCACAGGCGGGATCTTCCTGGTGGTAGGAGGTCTGCTCGCTATTGCGCTCTTTAGGTTTCGAGCACGTAAGTCAGACCCCATGACAGAGCCAGCTCAGATCTACGGCAGTACTCAGATTGAGTTGGCTTGGACTGTGATCCCCGTGTTGATCGTGGTTGTACTGTTTCTAACGACCGCGCGGATCATATTCGCAATTCAAGATGCTCCAAAACCTGCAGCAGCTCTCGATGTGACCGCGATCGGCCATCAGTTTTGGTGGGAGTTCCGGTATCCAAAGTACGGAATTGTCACAGCGAATGAGCTACACATACCGATCAGCCCCGATTCTTCTCCGAAGCCGACATTTCTCAAATTGACGTCTGCTGATGTGAACCACAGCTTTTGGATCCCGCAGTTGGCGGGCAAAACGGACTTGATTGCGAATCACGTCAACACGATGTGGATCGACCCCAAGACAGCGGGTCTCTACCTCGGCCAGTGTGCACAGTTCTGTGGTTCTCAGCACGCCATGATGTTGTTGCGCGTCTACGTCGACACATCAGAGCAATTCGACGCGTGGGTCACAAACCAGCAGCAGCCTGGCAGGCAAATGGCGCAGGTTGCCGCTGGAAGAAAGGTCTTTGAGACACAGGCCTGCATGAGCTGTCACGCGGTGTCCGGAACCGCTGCAGCCGGACGGTTTGGACCCGATCTTACTCATCTTATGAGCCGGGCGACGTTGGCGTCCGGAGCGATGGACAACACACCGCAAAACCTACGCCAATGGATCAAGGCGCCGGACAGTTTCAAGCGTGGCGCCCTTATGCCGGCAATGCAACTAAACGATGAGCAGCTGGACCAGGTGACTGCTTATCTCGAGACCCTGAAGTGACCGGAGGATTCTTGATATGAGCGAATACTCACTCACAGCTCACGAGGCGATCGAGCCGAAAGTCTCCGAAACAGCGCGAGGAACCTTCCTCGAGAACCTTCACGGATGGGTGGTGACAGTGGATCACAAGCGGCTCGGGATCCTCTATATTCTCTATTCGACCTTCTTCTTGCTCGTCGCCGGAGCCGAGGCGCTCCTTATTCGTCTGCAGCTCGCTTATCCACACAATCAGGTTCTCAGTGCACAGGTCTACAACCGATTCTTTACGATGCACGGCACGACCATGGTGTTTCTGGTCGGTATGCCGTTCCTCTTTGGATTCGCTAATTACATCGTCCCTCTCCAGATCGGCGCTCGGGACATGGCCTTCCCGCGCTTGAACGCCTTTAGCTTCTGGCTCACTGCATTCGGTGGATTGTTGCTGTACTACAGTTTTTTAGGGGGAGGGGGGTTGTACGGAGTTGGGAATGCACCGGATGTGGGTTGGTTCGCCTATGCTCCGTTGACGGAACGATCCTTCTCTCCAGGACACGCGACAGACTACTGGGCTCTTGCTCTGATTGTGAGTGGATTCGGGACGCTTGGAACGGCAGTCAATATTATTGCGACTATTCTGTCGATGCGCTGCAAGGGCATGACTCTGATGCGGATGCCACTGTTTACGTGGCTCCTCCTGATCGTAAGCATGCTGACCCTTGTGACGATCACACCTCTAACAGCGGCCCAGTTTATGCTTCTCATCGACCGATACCTCGGCGGTCATTTCTTCGACACACAGGCGGGTGGCTCGTCGCTAGTATGGATCCATTTCTTTTGGATCTTCGGACACCCCGAAGTCTATGTCCTGGTCCTGCCCGCCTTTGCGATCGCCAGCGAAGTCATACCTGTCTTTTGCCGAAAGGCGATTTTTGGTTATCCAGCCATGGTGGCTGCGTCCGTGGCAATCATGTTCGTGAGCCTCAGTGTCTGGGCTCACCACATGTTCACAGTTGGAATGACTTCTGTGTCGAACGCTTTCTTCACCCTCTCCACAATGTTGGTTGGAGTCCCCACCGGCATCAAGATCTTCAATTGGATCGCTACGTTGTGGGGTGGGCGAATCCAATTCACAACACCGATGCTTTTCTGCATTGGTTTCCTTTTTCAATTCCTCATCGCCGGTCTTACGGGAATCATGTTGTCGGTTTCGCCATGGGATTGGCAACTCCATAACTCGTATTTCGTGATCGCGCACTTCCACTATGTGCTCGTCGGAGCCATCGTATTCTGCATCTTTGCCGCGATCTACTTTTGGTATCCCAAGGCTACGGGCAAGCTGATGGACGAGACCATGGGCAAGTGGCACTTCTGGCTGTTCGCTATTGGCTTCCACGTCACCTTTGACACGATGCACTTCCTTGGGCTCCTCGGGATGCCACGGTCGATCTACACGTATCAACCCGACCGCGGATGGAACTTCCTGAACCTCGTTGTATCGATCGGGGGTTTGATTCAAGGTATTGCTGTTCTCATCTTTGCCTACAACTTCCTCCGGTCGTATTGGCGAGGAGAGATCGCGGGCGACGATCCATGGGATGCATGGACACTCGAGTGGACTACGTCGTCTCCGCCTCCTGTCTACAACTTCGAAGAGATTCCAGAAGTGCACTGCCGCAGGCCGCTCTGGGATCTCAAGCACCCTGACGACCCGGATTGGGAGTATGAAGCATGAGTTCGATTCCACTGCGTGACCCTGAGAATACCGTCGATTGGCACCTTCCAAACAAGGGGCGCGTTGGCATGTCCGCGTTGATTGTTGGCGAGAGCGCAATATTCACGATATTCGTGGTTGCCTATGTTTTTTATCTGGGCAAGAGTCTCACGGGACCAAAGCCATCCGAGGTGTTGGAAGTTCCAATCCTCGGGACAGTCTGCTTGCTGTCGAGCAGCCTCACGATCTGGCGCGCCGAGCGCGCGATCGAAAATGATCGCATGGCAAGTTTTACAGCATGGCTGGGAGCGACGATTGCGCTCGCGTTGGCGTTCCTTGTTGGTACTGCTCTCGAATGGCGAAAGCTAATCTTTCATGACGGCCTCACGATCAGCACGAATCTCTTCGGTACTACGTTTTATTCGCTGGTCGGACTCCACGCTACACACGTTGTCGTCGGACTATTCCTCCTAACCACTGTGTTCCTATTTTCACTTTTTGACTGGGTCGACTCCCGCCAAAGCGACCGATTTGGCGTCGTGGCGATGTATTGGCACTTCGTAGATGCGGTTTGGATCGTTGTTTTCTCAGTGGTGTACCTAATCGGACGGTGAAACGTGATGACTAATCGCAGCACAACGCAAAGCCAAAAGGAGCCGATCGAAATGCCGGCGAGCACGGTCTGGCCGATCATTCTAGCTTTTGGGATTACCCTCTGCTTTGCAAGCTTGGTCACGAGTGCGGGAGTGGGCCTTGCGGGCCTACTCCTTGTGTGTTGCGGAGTCACCGGATGGGCGAAACAGGTCCTTCCTCACGAACACCACGAACTGGTTCCGGTTCGCGAGAGGACGTTTGTTCCGTTGAGCCTGAGAACCCACGTCGCACACCTCCAGGTCAACGAGGTCCACGGGGCTTACCTTCCCATCGAGAGTTATCCCGTTATGTCTGGACTCCGCGGAGGGATCGCCGGCGGTATCGTCATGATCTTCCCCGCCCTTCTCTTCGGCTATCTCACGCAACACAGTATCTGGTACGCGGTGAACCTCCTCGGCGGCGCCGGGGTTGCCCACTGGACAAACGCCACTACTGCAGATATCGCTGCGTTCCATCGGAACGGACTCATCATCGCAACGGCGATTCACGCTGCGATCTGCACCCTAATTGGTCTTCTCTACGGTGCAATGCTCCCGATGTGGCCGAAGCGCCCGATCCTGCTTGGCGGTATCGTTGCACCTCTTCTGTGGACAGGTCTGCTGCATTCGGTCCTTGGCTTCGTCAACCCGGCCTTCAACGCCCGGATTGCTTGGGGATGGTTCACCCTCTCGGAGATTCTTTTCGGGATTGTCGCCGGCATCGTGGTGACAAGGTCGGCCAAGATTCGCACGCACCAGACCCTTCCGTTCATCCTTCGCATGGGAATTGAGACTAATGAGTTCCGGCCAACCAAAGGGGATCAGTGATGAAGGCACGAGTAAACGCCGTTTTATCACTGATCTGCCTAACCCTTCTGGCCGGATGCCATAGAAGAATCGGTGAGCCGGAAGATCAGGAGGAACTCCTTAGACCTGAGAATGTCATTTCGTTCGATCGACTATATAAAGCGAACTGCTCTGCCTGCCACGGTGACAACGGCTCGGGAGGACCAGCAATCGACCTGTCCAACCCCAATTACCAGGCAATGATCGACGATGAGTCGTTGCGGCGATGGATTACGTCTGGGATGCCCGGCACTCAGATGCCTGCCTTCGGCGCCTCGGCTGGAGGATTTCTCACGCCTAAGCAAGTGGACGTGTTGATCACCGGAATGCGCCTGCGCTGGTCCCCGAGGACAGTCAGCAAGAACGATATGCCGCCTTACATTGCGAGTGCCATGGGCAGCGCTGATCGCGGAAATGAGATTTTCCGCTCGAGCTGCTCATCCTGCCATCAACAAGGCAACCAAAAGGTCACAGATGCCAGCTATCTGGCTTTGATCAGCGATCAAAGCCTCCGGACGATTGTCATCGCAGGTCGCCCGGATCTCGGTCATCCTGACTGGAGGCAGGTACGACCTAACGAGCCGCTGGCAGATCAAGACGTGAGCGACATCGTTGCTTACCTGCACTCGCTGCAGAGCACACCCCCCGGCCAGCCTTACCCCGATACGAGTGCGAAGAGGTGATTTGTGATTGAAGAGAAAGTATCCGTGGACAGTAATCAAGAAGCAGTAACACAACCCGACCCTCTGACGGTTTCGAGGAGATGGCTGCTTCTCAAAATTGGAGCAGCCTTCAATGCGGTCGTTGGGGTCGCTGTTGCCGTCCCGGTTGTGAAGTTCCTTTTGTCGCCGGTGAAACCGGACGATGCCTACAAATCCTGGGTATCCCTCGGTTCTATCGAATCGTTTCCGGTTGGCGAGACTCGCTTGGCAAAATTTACCAACCCAGTGGGACGAGCGTGGGATGGTGAGACCGATGGGGTCGCTTGCTGGGTACGGCGTATCGCCGAAAAGGAATTTCAAGTCTTCGCGATTAACTGCGCTCACTTGGGTTGCCCCGTTCGCTGGTTTCCACAGTCCCAGCTCTTCATGTGTCCATGCCACGGTGGAGCCTACTACGCTGACGGCAGTCGCGCTTCAGGGCCTCCGGAACGTGGTCTGTTCACCTATGACACGAAGATCGTTGAGGGCAGGCTCCAAATCAATGCAGGTCAAATGCCGACACTGGCGAATACCGCCAAGCTTGTCCAGATTCAAACTGCTCGCGGAGGATCGCCATGCAATGGTTGAAGCGGCTCTACAACTGGACCGACAGCAGATTGCAGCTCGGCGAACCCATCAAAGAGATGGCGTTGCACCCAGTTCCCAACAAGACGGCTAGTTGGTGGTACGTCTTCGGCAGCGCAGCATTTGTCCTTCTCATGTTGCAGATCGTGACTGGAATTCTGCTCGCCTTGGTATATGTGCCATCCGCCGGTCATGCATGGGAAAGCCTGAACGTTCTTAACCACCAGCTGACGCTCGGCTGGTTCCTGCGCGCGATGCACGGCTGGGGATCGAACTTCATGGTCGCCGTAGTGCTGATCCACATGGCGCAGGTGTTTCTCTTTGGAGCGTACAAATATCCGCGCGAGCTGACCTGGATTTTGGGCGTCTTCCTGCTGCTCACGACTCTGGGAATGGCATTCACTGGTCAGGTACTGCGTTTCGACCAGGACGCATACTGGGGATTAGGTATAGGAGCATCGATAGCCAGCCGTGTTCCTCTCATTGGAAGTTCGGCGGTACACATGATGTTAGGCGGCCCCATCATTGCGGGCGCCACCCTCTCGCGTTTCTTTGCGTTTCATGTCTTTGTTATTCCCGGCGTGCTCCTTGTCTTTGCATGCCTCCACGTGTGGATGGTGCTCAAGCTCGGAATCAACGAGTGGCCGATGCCTGGCCGCATCGTGCGGCGTTCCACTTATGTCTCCGAGTATCACGAACTGACAAAGAAAGACGGGAGACCGTTCGTTCCCGGCGCGGTATGGAAGGACGCGTTCTTCTCAGCGGCGATCCTTGCAGCTGTGGCAGTCTGTGCTGCCATCTTCGGACCTTATGGACCGGGTGGCCAACCAGACCCAACAATCATTCAGACCGCACCAAAGCCTGATTTCTTCTTTCTCTGGCTGTATGCTGTCCTGTCTTACCTCCCTCCGAGCCTCGAAACGCCTTTCTTGTTGATCGTTCCTGTACTGGGCATCGCGGGCCTGGTCGCGCTTCCATTCTATGCGGGAGAGGGAGAGAAGAGCTGGCATCGGCGCCCACTAGCCATCATCATGCTTACAACAATCGCTGTCAGCTGGGGAGTCCTCACTCATCTTGGGACGTTCACGCCATGGAGTCCGAAGATGAATGCCTGGAGCGGCGGTCCACCCGTACCTGGCCGATACATTCACGACGCGAGTCCTCTGGTACGCCAAGGAGCGATTGTCTTCCAATCGAAACAGTGCCGCAACTGTCATTCCATTGCGGGCGACGGTGGCCAGCGAGGTCCGGCGCTGGATCTTGTCGCCACGAGGATGACAGAAGATCAGCTCATTCGCCAGGTGCTGCAGGGCGGCGGGAATATGCCGGCATATGGAAAGAACCTCACTCCATCGGAGGTCACTGCACTCGTCGAGTTTCTCGAAACACTGCACCCAGTGAATCAGCCTCCGGCAACAGACGCATCTCGTAGCACGGCTATGGTCGATGCCAAGCAACAACCGTAGAGGAGATTTATTTGGAGACTTCCTGGCAAAGCTTTCTGACTGACTGGGACATTCCCATAGGGGTCACCTGCGCCCTCGTGGCAGTCGGTGTCGTTTATGTACGGGGTTGGCTCGCACTCAGGCGTTCACGACCGGCCACGCTGCCGGTCTGGCGACTGGTCGCGTTCCTTTCTGGCCTGTTGGCGCTTTTCATTGCCGTGTCCTCCTCGCTCGACACCTTCAGCGAAACGCTCCTTTTCATGCACATGGCTCAGCACTTTGTGCTGATGTCAGTCGCGCCGCCACTGATTGTTCTGGGTAGTCCATTTGTTCCAATGCTGCGCGGCCTTCCACGGTGGCTCATCCGGAAAGCAGGGGGGCCATTGTTCCGGTCGCCAATCGTCCACCAAGCCCAGAGTTTCCTGTCGCGCTTACCGATCGCTTGGCTTGCGATGAATTTGACCTATGTAGGTTGGCATGTTCCCAAAGCCTACGAATTCGCCCTCTCGTCTGAGAACTGGCACAACTTTGAGCACCTATGTTTCTTCGTTACCAGCGTCCTGTTTTGGTGGCCAGTCCTCCAGCCATGGCCGATGCGCCGAACCTTCAATCAATGGATGATCATTCCGTACCTGCTGACATCGGACCTGGTCAACACAGGTCTATCGGCATTTCTATGCTTTTCTGGCCGATTGCTCTACCCAAGCTATGCCCTCGAGGAGCGACCGTTTGGGATTGATGCATTGAGAGATCAGGTCGCCGCAGGAGCATCCATGTGGGTCTTCGGCTCCCTGGTCTTCGTCGTCCCAGCAATCTACTTAACCGCCCGCATCTTGATGGGCAATCGCCTCGTTGAAAAGCCGGCAGAACTCGAGAGGCACCGTGCGCTGGCTCAATAAATCGTTCGAGTTCGTCGGCAAGGTCGGCTATTTTAGCCTTCGGGTCCTCGCCGATGCCGTTCGACCTCCGTTTGAGTTCGCTCAATTGTCTCGTCAACTTGGCGAAGTTGGCAACAAATCGCTAGCACTCATCATCGTTTCTGGCTTTGCGCTTGGGGCCGTGATGACGCTCCACACGCGGAATACTCTTGTGACCTTTGGAGCGGCGGCAATGATCCCCGCCGTTCAGGCGGTGTCATTTTTCGTTGAAATTGGACCGCTCGTCGCCGGCTTGCTGCTGGCCGGAAGGGTTGGATCCGGCATTGGCGCTGTGCTTGCCAACATGAGAGCATCCGAGCAGATCGATGCGATCGAATCATTGTCGATCGATTCATTCAAGTACCTTGTGGTCCCGCGAGTTCTTGCTTGCGTGATCGCCTTACCCCTGCTGACGCTGTTCATGGACTTCGCGGGACTGCTGGGAGGCTTTCTCTCGGAGGGGCTTTCGTCGCAAATCTCGCCGGAACTCTATATCAACCGGGCATTCGACAATCTTCAGTGGTCAAACTTCATAGCGCCTACGCTAAAAACGGCGGTTTTCGGCTTCATCATTGGGTCCGTCTCCTCTTACTTCGGGTATACGACCGATAAGGGAGCACAGGGCGTCGGAGAGGCCGCGACCAACAGCGTGGTTGTGTCATCCCTACTGATCATCGTCGCGGATGTTCTGTTGATCAAATGCATCTTCTTCCTGTTTCCCGATACAGCCATATGAGCTTGCCTCCTTCGATCGCCGTTGAGTTCAAGAACGTCATGAAGTCGTTCGGGGAGAAGCGCGTCTTAAACAACGTTTCCTTCCGGATCGAGCAGGGACAGGCACTATGTCTGCTCGGACGGAGCGGCACAGGCAAGAGTGTCACGCTCAAACTCATTATGGCGCTTATGCAGCCTGATTCAGGAGAAGTGTGGGTCGACCAGGACAATGTCGTAGGGATGAGCGAGCACGGTCTATCCGTAGTTCGGAGGAAGCTCGGTTATCTCTTCCAGGATGCCGCTCTCTTTGACTCGCTAACACTCTATGAAAACCTCGCTCTTCCACTCAATCGACTGACAAAGAAGTCTAAGGAGGAGATCGACGACGTCGTTCGCAAGGTGCTGAGCGACGTCGGTCTGGGTGCGGATGGCGCTAAGTATCCAGCCGCCCTCTCCGGTGGAATGAGGAAGCGGGCTGGCTTGGCAAGAGCGCTCGTCCTTGAGCCAAAGATATTGTTGGCCGACGAACCGAGCAGCGGGTTGGACAGGATTACGGCCCAAGAGATCGACGAGCTTCTCATCCGTCGTAAGGCCGAGCATGGGACTGCATTGATTATTGTGACCCACGACGTTCATGGAGCCCGCCGAGTTGCAGATCGCGTGGCGGTGTTGGACAAGGGGAGTCTCGTTGCTTTTGGTTCAGTCACACAGGTCACCGAAAGCGAGAACAATGTGGCTCGCAGACTCATCTCGGAGTGAACTAATGTCAAAACGATATTTCGTGGTCGGACTCTTTATCATCGCCGGTGTGGCATTATTCGCTCTCGGGATCTTCCTGGTTGGAAATCGTCATGAGGCCTTCTCGCGCCATGTAATGGTCTATACGGAGTTCGCTGATCTCGACGGACTGACGAAAGGATCAAAGGTGCGCGTTGGAGGCATGGACGCGGGCCAGGTGACAAAGATAGACGTGCCTGGTTCACCTGATTCCCGGTTTCGCGTGCAGATGAGAATCGATGAGCAACTACATGGTCTTGTGCGCACGGATTCAATCGTTACTATCGATACCGAGGGAGTCGTGGGAGAAACCTTTCTAACGATTCATCCCGGAACCCCCGGAGCACCTATAGCGCAGACTAACTCGTTGCTTCAAAGCAAGCCGGCCGTCAGCATGTCCGACCTCCTTACACACGGTTTGGTGGTCATGAACGATGCTGATACTGCGTTGAAGCAGGTAAGTGGAAAGCTGGGTGTCGTTCTCGACGGGGCCAACGGAGCCGTAGCCAATGCAAACGACCTTCTAGTCGGACTTAAACAGGGTCGCGGACCAGCGGGTCTGCTTTTGCGGGATGAGAAGGTCGCAGATCAAATCAGGGCAACAATGTCCAACGTGCAGTCCACGACATCCAATCTCAACCAAGCTTCGATCCGCGTGAATGGCCTTGTAGGAGATATTCAGCAGCGTGAACTGCCACAGAAGATCGACGACACCATGACGCAGATTCGTTCCGCGTCGACGGAAGCGAACACAACCATTCAGCAGGTTCATCAGTCTCTGAACCAGGCGCTCGGACCAGATGCAAACGGTGTAACAGGTGGCCAGAACATCAGCCAGTCATTGACGAACGTAAATACTGCGACCGGCAATATAGCGGAAGACACCGAGGCGCTAAAGCATAACTTCTTCTTCAAAGGATACTTCAACCATCGCGGTTACTTCAGCCTCGCAAACCTGCCGCCGCAGGAGTACCGGCAGAGCAAGCTCTTCGGGAATTCAAATAACCCCCGCGCGTGGCTCTCGGCCGGCAATCTCTTTCAGCAAGGACCACACGGCTCTGAAGAGTTAACTTTCGAAGGCCGCCGGCAGATTGACTCTGCGATCACAGGATTTGGCGACGCGGTCTTCCAGCACCCGATAGTTGTCGAAGGATACTCGAACGCCTCCGATCAGGCTGATCAGCTCGCTCGCTCCTACAATCGCGCGCGACTCGTGAGAGCCTACCTGGAAGCCCGATTCCCGTTCGCAGCAAACAATCTGGGAGTGATGCCTTTGAGTGGAACGCCGCCGCCCGGTCTTGGGCATGATCGTTGGTCCGGAGTTTGCATCCTTGTGGCGGAGAAGAAATAGTAGTTATGGCTGCTGTGTTGGCGCCAGTTTCTTCTTGAATTCATACAGGACGTCACCGGGTTGTCCGTGGGTGCGCAGGGTTCGGTCCTCTGGGAAGCTATGCGGAAAAGGTAGCGGTGCCCGCAGACCGAGTGGTTCGCCTGCCCTCTGGAGTTCGTGGGTCCGGAGTGCTCGGGAAGAACCTCGTTGGCATTGTCCTTCATTTCGGGAGATACCTAATGACTCCAAGCTTTGTGCTTCGATCGACGCTTTGATTGCTTTTGACCCGGCCTCTAGCAGAAATATGTAATGCGATTCGATGTCTCTTTCGTTGAGTCGACGGAATCTCAATCATACGGTGCAGTGCACGTTGCAACCACAACAAGAGATACGGAGACGCACGTGGAAGAACTGGCAACCCCCTCCGGTGTGATTTCGACTGGCAACGACCCTAGTAAGGTTAAGCAGGGGCTGGATTTCCGTCGCATCGCGGATAGTGTCCCGGGTTGCATTTTGGTCGCCGACGGTAAGGGCAAGATCGTCTATGCAAATCACGGGCTTGTTCATGCCCTAGGCCGTTCGATGGAAGATTTGCTCGGCGACGGATGGCTGGAGAGCCTGGAGCCCGCCTCACTCCCGACGGCCCGAGACACGTGGGACCACTGTGTCCAAACCCACGAAATGCTCGATGTCACCTGGAGGTTTCGTTGGAATGACGGCACCCACCGGTGGCTGCACATCAAAGCAAAGCGGACACTCAATGACGAACGCGAAAGCACCTCCTGGTATCTACTTGGAGTCGATGTCGATAAGCAGTTCCAAACCCAAAAGACCTTAATAGCCAGCGAGCGTGAGGCCAAAGAGATCTTGGACCGCGTGTCAGCCATGATTTCGACCCGGACTGACGAGGGCATCGGATATACCAACAAGCGACTATCCGATTATGTCGGAGCAGTCATCACCGATCTCCGGGACGGTGCCTATCTCGATTACATCCATCCGGACGACCGCGAAGCGATGGTTCGGGAACACATTAAGTCGCCCGATAAGGGACCGAACGACATCGTCTATCGTCTTCGCGGTAAAGACGGAATTTACCGTTGGTTTCATACGCGCGCTGAACCCTATTTCAACGAAGACGGCACGGTCTATCGTTGGTATGCCTTGAACAGCGACATCGACGAACTCTACCGTTCCAGAGAGTTGCTGAAGGAGCGAGAGTTCCAGCTGAACCTCCTCACGGAGACACTTCCGGCGCTCCTATGGAAAGCAGCGCCCGACGGCACGATTCTCTACGTCAACAAAAAGACGATCGAGTTCTCCGGTCGAACACTTGAGGAGGTCCAGCAAAAAGGTTGGTACGATCTTATCCACCCAGAAGAGCTTGATGAGGTCCTTACCCGATGGAATCGGTTGCTCGCCGGCGGCGATGGTTGCGATATTATTCACCGTCTCATGGCGGCGGACAAACAATATCGATGGTTCCACACCAGTATCGCTGTGATTAAAGATGAATCGGGTAAGACGATTGCCTTTCACGGAGTCATGCTGGATACAACAGTCCAGAGGAGCGCTGAAATTGTCCTGCAGCAGTCGGAAGAGCAGATGAGGAAGATGATGGACACCCTTCCATCAATCATCTGGTCGCTGGACCCGAGCGGCAAGGCCACGTTCATCAATAAGAAGGCCCGCGAATATGTCGGAATGAGCCTCGAGCAGATTCAGAACTGGGGCTGGGTTCAATCGATCCACCCTGACGATCAAGCCTACATCGTCGAAGAGTTTAGAAAGGCTCTCGCCAATGGGACTTCTTACGGAGCGGAGCATCGAAAGCGGCGCGCTGATAGCACCTATCGCTGGCATCTAAGCCGTGCTGAACCCCTCCGGGGTGTTGATGGACGCATTGCCCAGTGGTTTGGAGTCGACATCGACATCGACGATCAAAAGCGCGCGGAAGCGAGGCTGCGCGAACTTCGAGACAACCTGTCGCAAACATCGCGTACCGCTATGGTGGCGGAGCTTTCTGCATCGATCGCACATGAGTTGAACCAGCCGCTTACCTCATTGCTCTCAAACGCACAGGCTTGCTCTCGTTGGTTACAAGCGTCTCCTCCAAATATCGGGGAGGCCGTCTCTTCGACCGAGCGCATCATCCGCGATAGCCGCGCTGCGGATACTGTGATTCGTAACATATCTTCATTGTTTAAGCGGCAGCTTTCAGTCAAAGCCCCGTTTAACCTCATCGAATTGATTCGCGAGGCAGTCGGCCTAATTAAAGAAGATGTAAATCGCAAATCCACGGTAATTGAATGGGATTATGGCAATCCGATCGTCATGGTTCTGGTTGATCCTTTTCAGATCCAGCAGATCGTCATCAATCTGGTAAGCAACGCTATCGAAGCGATGCAGGACTTGAATCGGACTCCGAGACTCCACATTCGAATCCGTCGAGTATGCAATGATCAGGTGTTGACGGAGTTCATTGACAATGGACAAGGGTTTCCGGACGGCGATGCGGAGAAGATCTTCGATGCCTTCGTAACTACCAAAGAAAATGGAATGGGCATTGGCCTCGCCATTTCTCGGTCCATTGCCGAGGCCCATGAAGGTCAACTTTGGGCAGCCAATAACCCAGGCGGCGGAGCGAAATTCAGTTTGCTTTTGAAGAGCGCTGAACCACTCGTGGCGCATTTCTCTTGTGAAAACGGTGACTAAGCGACTGACAGAACAACATCGATGTTGCCCCGCGTAGCATTCGAATAGGGACAAGCTTGATGAGCCTCGTGCACCAACCCTTCCGCGATGCTCCTCTCGATTCCAGGAAGGTGGACCTTCAGCGCTACCGCGATCCCGAAACCTTCCACGCCACCAGCCAGTGGACCGAACGATACCTCCGAGTCGATGAAAACGTCGTCGGTAATTCGAATGTGCTTCTTTCCAGCCACAACTCGGAGAGCCTCGATGAAACACACTGCGTAGCCCACCATAAATAGCTGTTCCGGGTTAGTTCCCTCCCCTTTCCGCCCATCTCTCTTGATCGGTCGAGTCGCAACTCGAGTTGTCCGTCATCTGTTCTCGCCGTCCAAATACGACCCCCGGGTTGCCTTTAGGCGGGCGCTGTAGATCGCTTCCCCGATAGCCATTTCTTATCCATGGTTGGTCTTCCGATCCCTGACGGACGCTATAAAGTTTTGCGTGGTTCAATGATCAGGCGATCACCGCGTTTGCCGCTGATATAGGTCCATGCCCACTGGAGGAAAACGCTGAAACGTAGGCTGCTTTCTCCGAGAAACTGAATATGGATTAGCGCCCATACCAGCCAAGCGGCGAATCCGCTCACCTTTACGCTGCCGCTTTGAAGAACCGCAAAGTTCTTACCAGCGACTGCCAGGTTGCCTTTGTCGAAATACCGAAAAGGAGGCAGTTGGGACTTCACTGTCACTTTGCGAAAAATAGACTTGGCGGCGTATTTGCCCTGCTGCATAGCCACTTGTGCCACACCGGGCAAAGGACGGCCGTCTTGGTCCAGTGAAGCCGTATCGCCAACTACAAATACCTCAGGATGGTTCTGGACCGTGAGATCGGGACGGATTCTAACCCGTCCTGCACGATCAACCTCACAGCCGAGCCACTTGCCTGCAGGCGACGGCGCCACACCAGCCGACCAAATCACCGTCTTGCTTGGGATTCGCTCGTCACCAACTAGCGCTCCATCGCCATCGATTGCCTGTACAGCCTTACCCAGCCGCACTTCCACTCCCAGTTGCAACAGGCGTAATCTCGCGGCCTCAGACAGTTTCTCGGCAAATGTTCCGAGGGGGCGTTGTCCCATGTCCACGAGAACGATTCGGGCCATGTTGGGATCGATCTTACGGAAATCCTTCCGCAATGTCGTCTTAACCATTACGGCGATTGCGCTGGCCATTTCTACGCCAGTCGGTCCGGCACCGACCATCACGAACGTCATTAAAGCTTTGCGGCGCTCAGGATCGTCCTCCACCTCAGCCTTTTCGAAGGCTGTAAGGATGTGATTCCGCAACGATTCAGCATCGGCGAGGCTCTTCAAGCCTGGAGCGAACTTCGCAAACTCATCGTGCCCAAAGTAGCTGTGGGTCGCCCCCGTAGCGAGGACAAGGTAGTCGTAATCAATCTTGATAGCGACTTTATCGTCGGCATCGACAGTGATCTGCTTCAATTCTGCGTCCACACCGGTCACGTTCCCTAACATGACCGAGGTATTCTCTTGCGTAGCAAGCAGACCTCGGATTGGAGAAGCGATTTGTCCCGGCGAAAGGACGGAAGTCGCAACTTGATAAAGCAGAGGCTGGAAGACATGGTGATTGGAGCGGTCAATCAGAAGCACATTGACGGGTGCGTGGCGGAGCGCTTTCGCTGTAGCAAGCCCGCCAAATCCTCCTCCTACGATCACAACAAGCGGAACCTTAGTCGTCATGTCAGGGCTCCCTCTCCGAGTGAGGACACGCTCTCCATCCGACCCCGCTCCTCAGCGTACTCAATAAGCTTCGTCCACGTTGATGAGTTCGATTTCACGCTTCGTCCATTTCTGCAGTGCCGAAAAAACAGACAATTCGACTCGACAGCGCGAGAGTAACAATCATTTACACGCCAAACAATCACATGTTCCTGTAATACAGCATTGTGCTCTGGTAGATTCTGGTCGCTGCCTTCTGGCCATACTCATCGATGCCCAGCCGCCGGATCTTCGATTCCAGCGTCTGGCGTGGTATCCCGAGGCTCGCCGGCGCCGCTCCCGAATGTCCGGATATCCGTCCATGGCGTTCCGTGGGGGCTACTGCAACCTGCGCGAAAAGAGGGAAAGGGAGCAGGTGCATTTCAGTGTCCACTGGGAAGACCGATCTCGAATGAGATTGGATAATGATCAGAAGCCTTGACTGAGTTGTGGACGCATCCCTTGTCGCTCTGCACAGGACCGCGTACGAATGCCCAGTCGATATGGCGGCCGGGTTCGAGGAGATGGCGTGCGGGGGTGGTTGCTATGCGACCGGTTGGTACAGTATGGGTGAATCCAGCCCGGGCTATCGCTTCGGCGGGCGAGGGATTTGATGCATTCAGGTTCAGGTCGCCCGCGATGACCGCCAGGCGTGCAGGCTCGTATGCCCTCGCATCTTTTAGCACCTCATCCAACTGAGCAAGGCGTAATTCATCAGTAGCGCGGCTCTCCAAGTGCAGGTTGTAAGAAACAATTGAAACACCAGAGATGTTGATCTCGGAAACTAGCGCAATTCTTCCCCCGAGCCTCTCCTGGAACGGTTCCAACGTTGGTAAGTACCAACGTGGTTTCCAGAAGTTGGACTGCTCTCGGAAACGGATTATTCGCGAGTTTGAAATTTTCCCTCGAGACAGTGTGGCTTGTCCGTGGTAGGCAGGGCTGGTGTCGGAACCTTGCGTCAGCTCCACAAACTCACGACCGAAGATATAATTTAGGCGCAACTTTCGGGCGATCTCCTGAGCAACGTTGAGACGGTGAGTTCGTCGAGCATTGATGTCGACTTCCTGAAGAATGAAAATATCCGCATTCGCATCGCCCAGGAAATCTATGATCGACCGAAGCTGCAAGCCACGGTCAATGTTCCAATCCACCACTCGTATGGAACTGCGCGGCCAGGAGAGCCACTGGCTCGGCGCGAAATTCTCGGCAATGATCTCTTTTGTTGACACAATCAGACGATCCTTAGGGCGAGGTTGCGGAAATACACTCTGCTGTGCGAAAGTCAGGTCCAGCGGATCATCGATTTCGGCCCAGGCCAATCCGTCTGTGCTCGTATAACCGACGTGAACGCCTTCGTCTGCGAGTTCCTGCACAGCGATATTGAAGAATTCATTCTCGCGGCCAGCAGCGATGAGACCGTTCAGCTTCCGGAGAAATCTGTCTTGTATCGACTTTGAGAAAACTGTAATTCCTATATACGTGCCGCTGAACTCCTCTTGTGAAATTTTCTTGCTCATTCGAATCACGCGGTCGCCTTCGATAATCACCTTCATCGTCTCATCCCGCCACAATGGGTCCACGATCATCGAGATCGGCGCATAGGATTGCACGGCGGAGTTGAGAATTTCGGGATCGAAGATGACATCAGCATTGAGGACGATAAAACTGTCGCCGCGCAGCCAATCGATTGCGAGCCAAAGCGAATAGATATTGTTAGTGATTGCGAATGCCGGATTCTCGATGAAATGAATCGCTTTGGTTATAACTCAACCCTTTGCTTCTCACGTGAGCGATAATCTGTTCCTTCTCGTAGCCGACCACAATGGCCACCTCATTGATTCCGGCCATCGAGAGTGCTTCGAGTTGGTGGTCCAGGATCGTAGTGTCGTCAACTTCAATCAGGCATTTCGGATGTTCCCCGTGCACGGAGCGAATCCTGGTACCTTGACCTGCAGCCAATATTACTGCCTTCATAACGTCTCCTTGATTGTGGTTACAGTCGGTGTTGCTCGGGTATAGAACGATTGGGCAAAGAATCTGCGATTGAAATAGAGGGTCAAAATCCAGGTGAGATGAGCGCCGAGCGTTGCGAGGAAGAAGATCAGCGGCAGCGCTCCAATGAGTGTGAAGATGACAATGTAGTGGACTAATATGCCTCTTCTCACAAAAGCCTGAAGCTGGCGCACGACACGAGAGATCCAGTTTCCTGAATCCTTATCGAGTAACTGGTACATGCGGCCCAGATATTCATTTGGCCGGTCTGCTGTGGTGGCGCGGCGACGCTGCAACGAAGTGGTGACTAAGGCAAGAATGGCCCCGACGAGGAGCAAGATGCCCATTAGGGTGGCGGGCCTGCCGTATCGGTGACTGAGACCTATTGTGATTCCACCAAATAGCAGAAGGTAGCTGAGTCCGTCGGCAAACCCCTCAAGCCAAGTCCCGCGCGGCGACTCCGCAAACTTGATTCGTGCCAGCATTCCATCCATCTCGTCGAAGAGGCCTGCAATGTAGAACAGCAAGGCACCCAGCACCGAATACAAGTAGCCTCCGTGTGCAAAAGCGATGGCTGATAGAACAGAAATGAGGATACCGCCGAATGTAACGGCGTTCGGAGTGATCGAAGTATGAGAAAGCAGTCGTACAAATGGGCGGCAAAGTCGGCGATTGAAAGGACGTGTGAATGCCATCCAGAACTTTGCCAGAGTGCGCGACCAGAAAGCGTTCAGCTCTCGCGATGCTCTCTGGCGAGGTGACCCGGACACCATTCCTCTCAGAAGGGCGGGGAAGGAATGTGGCGTAGTCGCGGACCTCATGCAAGGAGATATGAGCAGGCTTCGCCCAGTCCACCGAGGTCATGGTCAGGAGTGGCAGGTTCGTAAGGAACTGCTTGGTTGTGACCCAGTTCCAGGGAATCCAAAGGAACTGATCGTTCAGGTGTGCCTCCAGCTTCACCCAGCTTGAGGAATCTCGTGGATTAAATTTGCTAAATTGAATGACTCTGATTCGACTTCCATATTGGACGACCTCTTGCGAGAATTCCTGCGACAGTGCGTCACTCAGGGCCGCGGGACAAATCAGAAGAATGTCAGTTGCTCCAGCGCGGCTTGCGGTAAGAATAATTCTCTTCAGCAGAGGAACCCCTGCAACTGGCCGCATCAGTAGTTCTGTCGTTTTCTGTTTGCCGATCCGAGCAGTGAATGCCGGAATAGCTATGACTGCTTGCATTTAGACACCTCGTTCAGAAGAATTGCTGGAATGCCCAAGTGTGATTGCGTGCCGATGGCTTAAGCTGCGTGAATTCCAGGCAAGCCAAAGAATCCCTATCAAGGCCCACAGGAGATCGCGCACACGGCGAGTCAAAGCCAGACCCAGGCCAAGCATGGGTGAAAGCCCGACGACCGCAAACGCCGAAATCGCACCGCCCTCGTCAAATCCGACTCGCGCTGGAATCCACCCGCTCGCCATTTTCAATGCGCGTGTCACTCCTTCAATGGCCATAACCGCGAAGAAATGGATGGGCAGATGCAGCGACCACAAAACAACCACGACTTCGGAAACGATCAGTAGCTGGCACGCCACGCCGATCCAGAACATTCGGCTAACTAATGCAGGCTGTTGGAGGCGATAGGTTCGGATAGACGCTTCAAATTTTTCTGCGCGCGCGAGCCAGGAAGGAGCGCGCCTGCCAAACGCGCGCACAACGCCGGCAAGGATGGGACTGCGACGTGTAATGGCGAACACAGCAAAAGCAAGCGCAAGAATAACTGGTATCCGATGGTAGGCTGCGCCATGAGCGGCGATTAGGGGAAGACAAACGATGCCTGACATTGCGACCAAAGCCGAGGTGAACCAGTAAACGCCGTTATCTAGAAATGTGGCCGTAATGGTTGGTTCGCTGGAGGTACCGAGAAGCTTGATCTTCATCGGCTCGGAAATAACCGGACCGAGAACTGTGAGATATCCCATCGACTGCGAAGCCAGTCGCACCCCGATCAATCTTGTCGTATTGACAACAACATTCTCGCCCTTTAGTGATGCCGACCAGGTGGTGCTCTGCAGGAAGAGGCGGAGCGCACTCAGAGCCATCACAATCGGTAATGCAACGCGCATGGCCTTCAATTGCGCCACCATCGTTGAAAGGCCGACATGTGCGATCACCCACGCGAATAGGCCTAGTGCAACGAGCGCGATAATTAGGTGAATTTTTCTCATCGGACCAGGCTCGCCACGGAATCTGCGTCCGCGGTACGCTTCTTCGGCTGGTTCAGCGCATAACCAGAGTTTTCGATCGTTAGTTCCGAGCGTCCAAAGATTCGCACCTCGCTCGTGCTGTGGGTTGAAGAGGCGAACCAGAACTGACCAACTCTCAGATACGTGTGAACAAAATGCACGTTATGGACCCAGAAAGACGGATCTCGTGCCGGCTGGCCTTCGATGCGAACGATGGAGTAGTCCTTCGCGTTGACCCAGATTTTTCCGTCAATCAGGTATCTGTTCTCTGTTTTTGGAATGATCGCCAGCACATATGCGGGACCGGTGTCGAGGGTGTCTTGGCCGACCATGTTGAATTTGTAGTTTGCTGGTGTGATGCGGCTGTCGTCGCGGGTCTCGCGGCGTGACGCCACACTCTCTTCGTTCAACATTTTGTAAAAAACGTGCTTACGAATCGCCTTCGATCCCTCTTCGGAGATAATCGTGAACTGTTTCGCGCCTTCAGGAGAGCAGTCGACGCGTGCCACCATCTCGGCCCGGCGATCGTTGTTGACAGCGACATAGCGGCGCAGGGCCGTGTAACCAGTCAATTCAGATCTGCGCTCGACATCACCCCGCAACATCTTCGCGACGACGTCATCCGCAGATGGAAGCGGATCGCCGATTTGGGATGAAGCACTGGTTGCTGAGGAAAGCACGAGTGCCAAAGTGGAAAAAACATCTTGCTGGTCAGTTTCATGGTCTAAAACTCCAGTACGAATTTGCCGTGGAAGGTGCGGCTGGGCCCGTTGAAGAACTGGCCGAACCGAGAGCTGTCGAGATCGTTCTGAACATCGCGGTAGTTGTCGCGATTGAAGACGTTAAAGACGCCAAATCCGATGCGCGCATGGCGCTCCTTTATCGGGAGCCGGACCCGGCGCCAGACCTGTAAGTCGGTCGAAACGAAACGCGGGAATTGCAATTCATTTCTCGGTCCAACGAACTCGCGGTACTCGTTAACCGTTGAGTACGGGAAACCACTACGGATATCGAGCACGGGGGCGACGGTCAATTTCCACGGCGCGGCAATTTCTCCCCAGACCAGGACTCGATTCGGCGCATCAAAGGCTAGGCGACCGCGCTGATTTGGTTGAATGACGGCCAGAGGGTCGTTTCCGAAAAACTGGTTGAAATCGTTCAGATCGCCGTATGCTCGCGAATGGACATACGAAGCGTTCAACGTATTGTGGTGAATTCGATAAAGAGCAGTAACCTGAAATTCCTTATAGATGTCACTTCCGCGGTCCGATAAGGAAAGGCTGCCGGTTGATCCCGATGCAATGGGATTGACGAAGTATCCGTGGACTGTATTGCGTTGCTGGTACCCCACTCGAACCAGAAAATCACTCGTAACCTCACGATTCAGTTCGACGTTCCAGACTTCGCTGCGCGGGTTTTGCAGACCGTTTGAGATGACGTTCGAATATTTTGTGGAACTGACAACCTCACCGGCTGAATTCAGGTCAGTCACTGTACGACCCGGTAGATAACGAAATGCTGGAACGTTGAGCGGCACACGGTCGTAGAAAAACCCTGCTCCGCCCTTGAGCACTGTTTTGCCGTCACCGGTCAGGGAAAGGACGAACCCAGCGCGAGGAGCCGTGTTCACCGAATTTGTCACCGAGTCTCGATCGAAGCGAAGGCCCAAATCAAACGTTAGGCGATCAGAAACAGTCCACTTGTCGCCAATGAACCAGGCAGTCTCATTCTGATCTACAGAGAAGGTCGAAGTTGGCCCGAACTGGATTTGCTCTAAAGGATAGTTGGCAATCCCGATAATCTGTACCGGGAGAAATTCCTGACGGCCATCATAGGAGCTGTGCGCAAAGTTTGCGCCAGTATCGAGTTCATGCGATCCAAAGTAACGACGCGGGTGGGAGCGGAGGATCTCTGCCCATTCTGTGCGCGTTGTATTGCGGTCCTGGTGGTTAAAGAAACTCGCCCTTCGTGGTTTCAACGAGAAGTTCATAAGGCGCATCGCTGTTCGGCAGCAGGTCGGCATCAAGTTTCCTGAAGCTCACCTGCGAAGTCAGCAGATTGCCCGAATCCGTAACATATCGGTGCTGCAGATATGCCTGATATCCACGCTGATGCAAGTTGGGCGTGCTTTCCTGCGGTGTAAAGGTGTTCAGCCCATAGTAATCAAGCTTTTGCGGAAAGACTGCAAACGATGCAGTCGCCGTTTGCTTCTTCGTAATGTTGGCATCGAATTGTGTATAAGAGTTGAAGCTTTCAGAGCGGGTCCACGCTTCGAGCGGCGGCAAACTATACACCTGATCGCGTTCAAAGCGATATTCAAGCGACTGCGTAAAGGCAATACGATCCTTCACAATCGGACCCGAGATCGTGACTCGCGGAGTCGCTGCGGCGATGCCCATGATTGACCCATCAACTCTTCGCAAACGCGGAAGTAGGTTCTGAGCGGAGACTCGAAATTTGTTGAAGCTTCCGGGTCGCGTCTCGACATTCGAGACTGCGCCGGTAAATTTCCCGTACTCGGGGTCGTAGGGCGTAGAGAGAACATGCACTGACGAAACCACATCAATGGGGATATTCAGCGCGGATGTGCCCGTAGCTGGATCGGTCACGTCAGCGCTGTTGAGCAGCGATCCATTCTGCGAGGCCTGAGCGCCTTTCATATTGATCAGGCCATTCGGCCCGCGAACCACGCCCGGAATGAGAGGCAGCAAGCTCTGGAAGCGCTCATCCAAATTTGGCATGTTCCTGATCGCCGATTCGCCGATCGTGCTGGTTCCAGGAGACTCTTTGGTGTCGATCTGATCTGTACTGCCCGTGACCGTGGTCGACTGCACGACGGCTTGCACTTTCATTTCCAAGGTGATTTCTGAAGCATAGCCCGCCCTGACCTCGATGGTCCGATTCGCGGCCAAGCCGGGTGCTTGTGCATTGATCGTGCACGCCCCAGGAGGAACTGCGGTGAATGCGAATTTGCCTGTGCTATCACTCTCAGTCTCAATGTGTGTTGGACCGTCCAGCGAAATTCTTGCAGTGGTTATGACTGCATGCCCCCCGTTTGCATCCACGGTAAACACTGCACCCTCAACGGTGCCGGTAGCGCGCCCAGTAGTCTGAGCAGAGACACACGCTGCAAGCAATCCGATAGCGATTGCTGTCCCCGTAAGTTTGTGCTTCATGCTGATTTCCTCTTTGTGCTTTGACCGCCGCAGGATTTCTCGCTTAGATAAAACAACTGTTTCTCCTGCTGGAAACGAATTGCGTCCATCAAAATTTTCACGCCCTCGCAAACCTCACGAATCGTGATGTGAGCCTTCCAGTGCCATCGCCGTCTTGCTCAGGATCTGCTCGGGAGATAAGTGGCAACGCAAAAGCATCTCAACGGCGAGTGTGAGGGTGGTTCGCTGTTCGAAGACCAATGTTCTCCACATGCCTTCCTGATTAATTTCAAGCTCAATGCGCGTCATGTGTTTGTCCTCCTAGTTCATGTTCTGGCAGCCATATATGCAGGCAGCCTGTCATTTGCAACGCATTGAAAACAGACTGGTCATTCTTGGGATTCCCGTCGCATCCTCAGCGTGACGAATATTCAGGCGACTTGCGACGAAAGGGCTGGTCGCACCTGCGTTACATGCTCCTGGATGCGCCTCCGCCAAGAGCGGCAAAACATACGAGTGAGATTCAGCGGACTCAACGGAAGACACATTGAATCGCATTACATATTTCTGCTAGAGGCCAGGTCAGAGGTATTCGACGGTTGTCGGCGCCACCAATACGAACGTAACGTTCGCCAATTACATCTTCCTTGTAGTCGCGCTTGAGCTGCATCCTGCACAAATGCGCTGACAGCAATGGACCTGGGTCTGCGGGTGATAAATCCCCAGGGACACCTTACAGGAACATGTAATTTATCTCGCTCCCCAAGCGTTGCTAGTATCGCCGGGTCGCTGCAGTTTGCTCGGAGGTGCAATCGTTGCGAAGAGCACGGACATTACAAACGACTACATACACACACAAAGGCAAACAAGATTTTGAAAGTGCAACTATAAGAAACCAACGGAGAAATGAATATGGGTCAAAATAACGGAATATCGAAGCGCAACGGAATATCGAAGCGGAGCGAAAAAGGACTTCTCACGCCAGACAACTGCGTCGTTGCGCTGATCGATCACCAACCGCAAATGCTGTTCGGAACGAGTAACTTTGATCGCCAGTCGATTATCAACAATACTGTCGCGCTAGGAAAAGCAGCGCGGGTATTCGACGTGCCGGTAGTGCTGACGACGGTCGAGACGAAGAGCTTCAGCGGGAACATGTGGCCACAGATCCGATCCGTGTTCCCGGGTCAGGAACCGATCGAGCGTTCGTCCATGAATTCCTGGGACGACAAGAACTTCGTTGCGGCAATCGAGAAGACAGGGCGCAAGAAGATCGTGCTGGCCGGGCTATGGACGGAGACCTGTGTGGCTCTCCCGACAGTGCAGGCGATCCACGATGGCTACGAGATTTACGTGGTCGAAGACTGCTGCGGCGATGTTAGCCAACTCGCACACGACAATGCGATGCGCCGTGTTGTCCAGGCGGGAGCAAAACCGGTAACGGCCCTCTCTGTGACCCTGGAATGGCAGCGCGACTGGGCGAACCGGGATACGTACGACGCCGTAATGGACCTCGCGAGGACGCACTATGGCGCTTATGGCATCGGCGTCGAATATGCCTACACGATGGTTCACGGCGCTCCCGCTACGAAGTTGCCAGAATACGTGATCCCCACGGCGGAACTCGCACACAAATAGAGCTTGTGGAGGGCAGGCGACCCCTGCCCTCTGAACAACAGCGCTTTGCTATTAAGGAAAACTCATGGCAGTTGACACAATACTTTACAACGCGAAGATCGCGACAAATCGAGTGCCAGCGTTTGTCGAAGCCGTTGCCATTACGGCCGGAACAATCAGCGCCACCGGCACAGACGAGGAGATCCTTCGGCTGCGCGGCCCAATGACAACGGTTATTGATGGAAACCGGAGAACGGTTATCCCCGGTCTCAACGACTCCCATATGCATCCGATCCGCGGTGGGCTCAATTTCAACCTGGAGTTGCGTTGGGATGGGGTGCCATCGCTCGCCGATGCGCTGCGAATGCTCAAGGAGCAAGCGGCTCGGACGCCCGCGCCTCAGTGGGTGCGGGTTGTTGGCGGGTGGACGGAGTATCAGTTTGCCGAGCGCCGAATGCCGACGTTGGATGAAATCAACTCGGTGTCCCCGGACACCCCGGTTTTCGTCATGCACTTGTACGACCGGGTGTTGCTCAACCGGGCAGCGCTACGCGCAGTGGGCTACACAAAAGACACCCCGGATCCTCCCGGCGGCGAGATTCAACGCGACAAGCAGGGTAATCCCACAGGTCTTCTGTTGGCCAAACCGAACGCAAACATTCTGTACTCGACCTTGGCGAAGGGGCCCAAGCTGTCGCGGGAAGACCAGCTCAATTCGTCGCGCCTCTTCTTCAGAGAATTGAATCGTTTCGGCATCACCAGTGCAATCGATGCGGGCGGTGGCTTTCAGAACTACCCTGACGATTATGGGGTCGTGAACGAACTCCACAAGAAGGGTGAACTCTCGATTCGCCTGGCCTACAACCTTTTCACTCAGAGACCGAAGCAGGAACTTGCCGACTTCCAGAATTGGACAAAGATGACCAAACCTGGCGATGGCGATGACTTCTATCGCGTGAACGGTGCAGGCGAGATGTTGGTTTTCTCTGCTGCCGACTTCGAGGACATCCTTCAACCTCGACCGGACATGGCGCCCGTTATGGAGAGCGAGTTGAAGGCGGTGATTCGTCACCTCGCGGAAAACCGATGGCCGTTCCGCATGCATACCACATACGACGAAACAATCTCTCGGGCCTTGAATGTGTACGAGGAGGTGAACCGCGACATTCCGTTCGACGGACTGCACTGGTTTTTTGATCATTGCGAGACGATTTCCGACCGGAATATTGAGCGAATCAAATCACTTGGTGGCGGTATCGCCATTCAGAACCGGATGGCTTTTCAGGGCGAATATTTTGTCGAGCGTTATGGCGCGCACCAGGCGAAGCGCACGCCTCCAATCCAAGGAATGTTGGAGATGGGAGTTCCGGTAGGAGCGGGCACAGACGCCACGCGGGTCTCGAGCTATAATCCCTTCCTTTCTCTCTACTGGCTGGTGACCGGGAAGACCATAGGTGGGTTGAGCTTATATTCGGAGAAAAACCGGCTCGATCGCGCGAAAGCGCTCGAGCTTTATACCGTTGGGAGCAGCTGGTTTTCTACAGAAGACGGCAAGAAAGGATCGCTAGCCCAAGGGCAACTCGCCGACTTGGCCGTCCTCTCCTCCGACTACTTCTCAATTCCTGAAGAGGAGATCAAGAACCTGGAATCGATGCTGACTATTGTCGGAGGTAAGGCAGTTTACGCGGCAGGCGAATTCTCAAGCATGGCGCCTCCGGAACTGCCCGTGAGTCCCGACTGGTCCCCTGTCAAGGAATACGGTGGATATACGCAGAGCGAGGAAGAATTGACCGTCGGGGCTACAGCGAGCCACGCGATGTCGTTGCGCGATGGCAAGCACTCCGCCGCTCATAAGACCCACCAATGGATATTGGGCGACAAGGGACTTTGGAGTCTCGGCTGCGATTGCTTCGCTTTCTAACTCCAAATTGAAAGGATAAGTAATTGGATCAATCTCCAGATGCGGGGCGCGTAAGCTTTGGTCGACTGGCGCGAGACAGCGTGTTTGAGCTGATCCTCACCTCTGTTCTGCTTTTCGGCGTGGTTAGTATCGTGAGGTGGGTGATTGGACCGTCGCCCATCTCACGGGCGATCCCCGGGATCCATTCCGAGCTCTGGATCGTGGGTGCTGCTGTCGCTCTTCTGCTTGCCGGGCTGATTCTCAGTCCGCCCGGAAGGGCCTCCGGCGGGCACACGAATCCGGCCATCTCGCTGGCCATGTGGCGCTTCGGAGTCTTCCCCGGAGCAGGCGTCATCCCCTACACCATCGCACAATTACTCGGGTCCGTACTTGGGGTCGTCGCCGCTCGCAGGGTGTGGGGCCATGTTGTGGCGGAACCGCCGGTAGTATATGCCGCGCTCCAGCCAGGACCGGGGTGGTCGACCTGGGAACTATTCGCAACCGAGGCCTTCGGCATGGCGGTCATCGTGTTCCTTGTCGGGCTCTGCCTCGCCGTACAACACCTGACCCCGTTCGTGCCTTGGATCGTTGGGGCTCTCGTGGGGATCGGGATCGCGGTGCTGGGAACAGCGACCGGAGGCAGTCTGAACCCCGCCCGCCAATTTGGGCCCGCTGTCGTTTCGGGACAAACTCAGTTTCTGTGGGTGTACTTGCTAGCCCCATTGATGGGAGCAGCAGTCGCGGCGTGGCTGAGATCGCTACTGCAGTATCGCCGAAAGGTATTGACCCATAGGCTATGCGGGACCGTCGGGGATCCGGCAGGAAATCATATCTAAAATGCCGGCCGGCAGTAAAGGAGATTTCAAATGCGTATTAACAGATACCTTACCGTGACCACCGTCGCCGCCCTCCTGATCTATGGAGGCGCGGGTCTTTCATGGTTGTCAGGAACTATGCCGCCGGTCGTCCACGCTTCGACGTCAACGCCGAACCCCGGAGTGGCACCGCAATACGATACAACTCACGTTTATGTCTCACCAGAGGATTTCGATCGCTTCGTGGCCAGTCTTATTGCGACCTTTGGGGGCACGACTACGAAGCAAGGCGTTTTTACCGTAACGCCAACTCCGAGCAGCACGACGTCGCAACTGGTCTTGACACCGGTGGGAACCGTGTCGGTGTTTGGTTTCAAGACGCCAGTGCCCTATCCATTCGGCGCGGAGCGGACGGGTTATTTGGTGACAGACCTGGATGGCGCGACGCGAACTGCGGTCGAAGATGGAGCAGATGTGCTCGTCAGCCCATTTAACGATCCGATCGGACGCGATGTCGTCATCCAATGGCCGGGCGGCGTGAATATGCAACTGTACTGGCATACCGTCGCTCCGTCCTACAAGGCGCTCCAGACGATTCCGGAAAACCGGGTCTATATGTCCACCAACAGGGTGGAGTCGTTTCTTCGGGGCTTCCTGGCCTTCTCTCACGGCAAAGTGGTCTCCGATGACCTGCATGCGCCCGGCGTCGAGATCGGACGGCCGAGCGACATCTATCGCAAAATCCGGATCGAATCGAACTTCGGTAAGTTGACCGTGCTCGTAACGGATGGTCACCTTCCGTTTCCCTACGGACGCGAGACGACCGGCTATGAGGTCGCAAACCTCACCTATACCCTTGCCAGGGCCAAAGCAGCCGGCGTAGAGATTCTGGTCGCTCCCTACACTGCCGATCAAAGGAATGCGGCCTTCGTTCAATTTCCTGGCGGGTATATCGCCGAAATCCACTCCCTCGTGAGCAATTAGTGTGTCCGGCCGCTCGTGAGAGATCGACAGAGTCCTCAGCTAGGGTCGAAGAAATTAGTGATTGAAGAAATGAAATCGATGCGAATCCTTCTGATTTTGGCGACCGCATTCTTCCCTACCCGGCCGACCGCACACGCCCAGTCAGATAATGCCCGGGAACCCGCGATCCGAGATCGCAGTTACAAGCTGCTGCGTGAAGACGAGAACTGGACCTTCCTGCGCGATCGGGCTCTCCGGCAGGACTTATGGGATCCGATCAAGTACATCCCTTTGCGAAACCGCTCGGACGATTGGTATCTCACCATCGGAGGTGAGGCTCGAGAGGTCTGGGAGCAGATCAGCAACGACAATTGGGGACAGCAGCCCTACATGAACGGCTATCTGAACGAACGATACATGCTTTCGTTCGATGCTCACTATGGACAACATGTGCGCTCCTTCGTTGAGTTAAAGAGTGGATTGAATTCATACCGCATCGGTGGTCCGCGACCCATCGACGAAAAAAAGCTCGACTTCCAGGCCGGATTTCTCGAACTTGGCACTTCCAAAGGTGCGAACTCCGTCGCGCTCCGTGTTGGCAGGCAGGAACTCGAGTACGGCTCCGGGCGCTTGATTGATGTGCGGGAAGGTCCGAATGTTCGGCTGAGCTTCGACGGCTTCATGGTCAAAAGCAAGATCGACTCTTGGCAAATCGACGGATTCGCTGTTCGTCCCGACTTGGACAATCCCGGATTCTTTGACAACGCACCGAATCACGCCGTTGGCTTCTGGGGCGTGTACGCCACCCGGCCATCGCCCAGCAAAGTGTCCCAAGAGGTCTATTACTTGGGTCTGGAGCGCAGGCAGGCAACTTTCGAACGAGGCACCGCTCAGGAGTTGCGCCACTCCTTGGGTGCGAGGATTTCGCGCCCCATTGCAACGGAATCGCCCGCACTGGATTTTGACTACGAAGGCGTCTGGCAGTTCGGCACGTTCGGCTCCGGGAACATCCGGGCATGGACGGTTGCGTCCGAAACGGGCTATCGATTTCCGACGGTTCGGCTGCAACCGCGGTTCAGTGTGAAGGCAGATATCTCCAGCGGAGATAATCCAAGATCAAAAACCCTGGGGACCTTCAATCCCCTTTTTCCGAAGGGGAACTACTTTGGAGTCCTGGCCACAACCGGACCCGGTCCGCTCAACTTCATCGATGTTCATCCTCATGTCGAAACAACATTTCCGCACAACGTGGCCGCATCGTTCGACTGGATTTTTCAGTGGCGGGAAGATCTCCGGGACGGAGTCTACTCGGTCCCGGGATTTCTGATCCGGCCCGCGGGCGATAGCCACGCGCGATTTGTCGGACACAGGCCGGGCACGGAATTGCATTGGCAGGTCGACCGACATCTCTGGTTTCAGGCTGACTATGGAATTTTCTACGCTGGCAGGTTCTTAAAGGAGACGCAACCTGGCCGCAACCTGAACTATTGGGCCCTGTGGGCCGGCTATAAGTTTTAGGGACGCAATGAGGATGAAGCGTCAGAAGAGGTGCGGTTTTTAGGTCTCGGAATGAGGTTTTTTGTAAATCGAAGAAGTGATCACATCATTGCGGCTACAAGGAGGAATTATGAACCGTAATCCTATACCGTCCAGGCGGACACCCATGACTTCCTTTCAGGCTGGGCATGGATTAGCTTTCCTAACTGTCCTGCTCTCATTAAGCGCAGCATCGATGGGCCAGAATCAGAGCGAGACACAGAGTCCGATCCCAGGGTCGGCCATCCATGTCACGCAAGTCCTGGGCTTTGAAGGTGCGAAGCATAACGCCACCGGAGAGTTGAAAATCCAGGGCGACGTCGTGCAATTTCAACACGATGGAACTACAGCCGCGCAGGTGAGCATAAGCTCCATTCAAGACATCTTTGTCGAGGAAGGAGACAAGCAGGTAGGCGGCACAGCTATGACGCTGGGCAAAGCTGCAGCTCCGTATGGTGGAGGGCGAGTGGTGAGCCTCTTCGCACATAAGAAATATGACTTCCTCACAGTTGAATATCTTGATAACAGCGGTGGTTTTCACGGTGCCATATTCCAACTGGAAAAAGGGCAAGGAGAAACTTTCAAGAAGGCCCTGGTAGCCAATGGCGCGCACATCACGCCGCCTGTAGAGCTAACCCCCAACCAAAGCAATCTCGAGGTCAAGAATGAAAACAAATAAAAAAACTTCCCTTGCCGCAACTACTACCACGCTGGGCCTGTCCGGCTTCCACCGGCCAAACAACCACTACAGACCACTTGCGGTTCTTATCCTGCTGCTCGGTGCGTTGCAGCTTCAGGTATTCGTCCCAACTGTGCTTGCGGAATTCTCCACTGATGGAAAAAGCGGAGCCGCCCGGCCATGGAGCGTGCAGGTAGATAGAGTCGACCCCGGAGACGTCGGCCTTGATCCATCCTTCGGAGCCGCCATCTACGAGAATCTCCTCGAAGAACTCGCCAAAACTGAGCAGTTCAAACAGGTGTTCCGTAGCGGGGATCGTAACGCGAACGATGTTCCCGGCCTGCTCATTCTGAAGACAGCGGTTCAAAAATATACGCCAGGTAGCGAGACTCGGCGGGCTGTCACTACCGTGAGTGGGGCGACCAAGTTGAATGTTCGCGTTCAGTTGGTCACACGAGAGGGCCAAGTAGTCCAGGAGCATGTTGTCGATGGCAATGTCCGGTTCATCGGTGGCAACCTGCGAGCAACCCACAACTTGGCACACAATGTGGCAGCTACTTTGAAAAAGTCACCCCTACCGGAGCAGGCCGTCGTGTTCCCCGAAAAGGAGACCGGAAATATGTCTAAGTAACCATTGCGTCCTGGCCACGACGAGACTCCGTCCGATCTGGTCCGCGATCTTCGTGAGGGCACCTACACTACACCCGGCGTTGGCCAAACACTTCACAACGCTCGTCTCATCGAGGCTATAAGGCGTGCTGCCGAACGAGGCGAGCGGCAGAAGATAACAAGTTTGCAAGAAACAGATCTACGAAAGAAGCCTATTTGCTTCGATGACTGTTCAATTACCGACCAGACCGCCCAATCGCTTAGCGTGTCACCGTTGGTCTTCCCGGACTTCGAGACCGACGCAGCGCCGTCTTCGATGCCCCTAGCAAGGCACATTGTCGTAGGTAATTGCACAGGCTTTAATAGCAAGCTGTCGGATCATTGCATCCCCAAAAAGAGGGACAGCAGAAACGGGCCTTGCTTAGAATTTTTTCGAACTCTTTTACTGCAGCAAATGTTTCGAAGCACTTTTCTCGCTCCATCACACTATGCAGGCAAGTGGGTCATCCCGGACGAAGATCAGCATTATGATCTGGCGGCTGTGAACGCCCTCGGCTATGCGTACGCGACAACTCCAGATTCACCAGAGAAGGAAGCAAAGCTTCTTGAGGTGATGGAGTGTTTCCACGGATATATGCGCCAGGCAACGGAGTTCTTAGAGGAGATGGAGATTGCCGTGCCCGCAAAAGAGTATCTCGAATCACTCGTCCGATTGGCTTTGGACGCGCAACAGCTTTTCTTTGCAGCGGCGCTGTTTCACCCAGAGCAGCGGAGGTCATGCGCCATCAGGTGTCGAAGTGACAACTGGGTTCTATGCTACAGGTTGAAATACCGCACGAACATTGAGGATTGGCGTACAGGCAGGTTCGACTCTTAATCGACTGGTCGTAGGTTCGATCCCTACCGCGTCCACCACTTCTTGACAGATGCCCAGCAACTTGACCATAGAATCTCTCGCACGCAGGGAAACCTCCCGGTGCGTGGTTCCGGAAAATGGCTCAACCGAACCATGAAATTGGCTGCAATCAATTGCAGACTGAAAATCGGGCTTCATCCAGAACCGCACCAAGTAACCATGGCGCTGGGGATCGAGCTAAGATTTATCCGATGGTGATCGCAGCAACCTCGTAGTCTTCGACGCGCGGTATCGTGAAGCTCAGAAGCTGACCTTGCAATTGGAAAGGCACGGTATGCCCGGCGCTCAAGAGCTCGACGAATTTCACCGTCACGCCTACCGGCAACCTCATGCTGACAGTCTGCGGGCCAAGGGGGTAGATCGACTGCATCCAGCCATGGTACGTGTTGGGGTTGGTGTAGTTAAGCAGATGGACGGCGTAGCCGGGGTTTGTCTCCCATGCGAAGAACTCGATGAAGCCTTCGCCCTGAACGTCAACAATCCTCTCGTCATGGGTGATCCATCGGATGGTGTTGTGCATGAGGCGGAGCAGGTCACCGTGGCCGGTGAGCCAGTAGGTGCGCTCAATGTCTCCGGGAAACCAGGCCAAGCGGCTGGAGCCGGTTTCGCGCAGGACGACTGCGGGTTCTTCAGTGTGCGAGGGAGATGGGTAGGCGAGTTCTGGCGGATACTGAACGAAGCCGGGGACGACCGTCAGCAATGGTTGCTGCACGGACTTGAGCGGAAGGCGGTTTTGGGAGCCGGGGAGCCAATTGGTATCGGTGAAGCCGGCGAGGATGGGGTGCGGGCGTTCGATACGCCCATAGTAGGCGTTGCCATTTGTGCCGATGACGTCGCCCGCCTTGCTGACGCCGAATAGATCGGCGAGACCGAGGTCGGGGCGCTGGTTGAGGTTTTCGTCGTAGAGCCCGGTCTCGAAGCTGGCAATGATCGATCCGCCGGAATGAACGTAGTCACGAATCTGTTGGCACTGGCGGTCGCTGAGCATGGCAATATTGGGCAGTAGAAGAGCGCGATACTTGCTGAGTTGTCGGGGATCAAGACGGTCTTCGTGCACGAAATCGAAAGTGAAGCGGCCTCGGAGAAGAGCCTCATAGATCCCGTGGGTCGTCTCGCGCATGTACTCGCGGGAATGCGCCGCGGCAGGGCCTTTGTAGAGAAGTTGAGTGCTTTGGCCCATGACAACGCCGATGTTGGCGAGGGAGCGGCGGCACTTGAGATGAGCATCATGCTTGGCGGTCCAGTGGAAGTAGTCGGTGCCGACTTCTTGCCAGCGTCGGTCTTCGCCGAGGCCCGCCTCGGAGCCGATGAAGTGGTAGTAGGGGATCATGCCGCTGGCGAGGGTTTCGTTCATCCACATCTTTGCCTCCGCCGGATTCTTGGAGGCGTTGCGCCAGCGGACGAGACCTGTGGAATAAGCGGCAGTGACGTTGGCGACTGCGAGGGAACCGTCTTGGACGGCATTCGCGACTCGGCCCTGGAGAGTACATCCCCACACAGAGGGATCGTCGTTGGTCCTCCCCTGATTGTCACCTTGGAACCAGGCAGCAATCTTGGCGAGCCGGTCGAGGTTGGGACTTGCGTGGACATTGCCGCCGAGGTTGGCGAAGTAAAAGCTGCCGGGCTTCCTCTCTTTTGCGATGGCGTCGTACTTGTTCCAGAGGACGAAGAGACGATCGTTGAAAACGCGCCAGTAGGCCGGTGTACCTGCGGGTGGCAGCTTGCTGCAGATGGCGCAATAGCACTCGGGCAGGCTGCCGATAGGAGGCCACCCGTTGGTGTAGAAGCAGTCGACATCATAGAGCGAGTTGACCTCGCGAATAATGGCGGGGACGTACTCGTCCATGTAGGTGGAAAACATGCAAGTCTTAAACAGGCGTGAGTCTTCGCCGCTGAACTGCGCGGAGCCGTCTTTGTAGCGCATGGCCCACTCGGGATGGGCCTCGAGCGCGTCGCCCCAGTTGAGGTCGGGGCTCATGCGGGCGACGACGCGCATGCCACGCTTTTTGGCCGCGGAGACGCACTCCCCGAAGAAATCTCGGTTGTTAAGAAATTTTCCGTGTCGATGGAATTGCACCTTCGAAGGATAGAAGGCGAGGATCCCTGTGACGCTGACGAAGACCATGTCGGCACCGGCGGAGTGCCAGTAGTCAGCCCATTCCTCGATGTTCATGACGGCGGGGTCGTGCTCGGTCATGTTGCTTTGGCCGACACGGCGAATCTTCTGCTGCCAGGGTTGAGTGGTTGATGCGAGGGAAGCCAGACGCGACGGCAGAGGGATAAGTTTCGGCGCAGTGTCGGTTAGGGCAGCGACTTCGTGTGCGGAGAGCGCGGAGGCAGGATTGAGGGCGTCAAGCGCGGTCGCCAATGGAAGCGCTGCTGCGCCGGTCTTGAGGAAGGTGCGGCGATTAAACATCGATGCTCCCCTTTTATCTGTTGGAAAGTGTATCTGGCTCTCGCTTTATTCCGCGAGGGCCAGGGCGCACCCAGTCAGAGAGACTCAAGTCGGGTTACTGGAAGCTAATCTGCGGTTTACCCCCTTTGAGGACGACGCCTTAGATGCTCGACTGGTTTTCCATACGACTTCGTTAGTCTTACACCTTGCTCGTCTCGTTCTCCTCCCGCGATCCCCGCATTAGCTCGACTACCATTCCAAATAGCCGGTTCCGCGTTTCCAGCCGCGCGCCGGCCCGGGTTACATATCTAACTACGATATCGACGCCCGCACCCGCCGGCCGCATATCGACGGACGGCGTTGCACTGAAATGAGGCGAGCCTTCCTCGTGCGTTACCCGCTTCCACTCCTCTTCCGCCAACTTCACGTCCGTCTCGGTCGCTTTTATCGTTGCCTCGCGAATCTGCTCAATCAAAGGATAAGCGTCCACCCCGGGAGGAATACTGACCTTAATCTCATCCCACATCCATTGCCCGGAGGTTGAAAAGTTAAAATACTTTCCGCGAATCGCAAAGCCGTTCAGAAACGAAACCCGCCGTCCAGTCGGGTGGCCATTCGCAGTCCAGTTTCCTGTCTCCAGCAACCAGGTCCGGAACACACCGATCTCCACGACCTCACCACCTACCCCATCGATCTCCGCCCAATCCCCTACTCGTATTCCGTTTGGCCCCATCAGCACAAACCATCCGCAGAATGCCAGGATGAAATCCTGGAACACCACTGTTAGTCCTGCCGTTGCCAACCCGAGGATGGTAGGTGTCTGCTTCGGAATCCCGAAGATAACCAGCAGCACCAGAAGCAATCCGATCAGCTGAGTCCCCAGGTTAAGAATCGTTCGCAGAGTCTGCTTCTGTCTTCGGTCACGCCACATCCGGTCCAACGTTATCTGTAGGCCCCACCCAGCCAGAATCGTAAGCAGAAGAATAGTGGCAATCAAAGTAAGTGACTGCAACATCCGATGAAGAACAATCTTGTGTTGGAGTTCTACTTGTTTACCCCATTTAGCGTAGAGCGCCACCAGTTGCTGCTGAGCCCCCAACCTGTCATTGAGAATGCTCAAGATATTCCGTTGGGCCGCCAGGCGTTGCAGTTGCTTCACGCGTTCCGGGCTCGCCTGCCCTGCCGACTTGACCATACCAGCACTTCCCTCGTCCGCCGTTGCTTCGGCCTCCAGCCTTATACGATCCGCCGTGAGTGCAGCGACGTCTGCCGTTGCCAACTGCTCTGCCTCCTCGATCAGCTGCTTCCTGCTCCTTTGCGCCCACCACTCCGATATCTGTCCAGCCAGAGTGCTGTACTGCTCCGCTGCGGTCACCGCGGTCTCCCCCTCACCGCCCATGGCCACCTGCGCGTCATACTTTTTCATCGCCGCCTCACGGGACGATAATTCCTGCTGAAGTTTTACGCGTTGATCTCCACTCTCCCGTGCCAAGTCCTCGATTGAATCGGACAACTCGCTTTCGTCAAGCCCCAACTGCGCTTTGGCAACATTCAGATCATCCCCCACGACCCCGGCTCCAGCGGCCGACTCAGCGTTACCGTCTGCAGCGCTCCCTCCCTTTGCCGTCAGTGCCGCTATTCGGGCCTGGTCTTCCTTGACCGTCTGCTGTAACTCGGTCACGCGCCGTTGCAACGCTAGAGCCTTGCCTTTCAATTCCCTGGTCTCCGCACTCGCCTGGCGCAGAGATTGGGAGAAAGCTTGATCCACCTCATGGTCTGCCAGCCGCTCTGCTTCGCGCGCAAGCTCTCGCTCCTCAGTGGATACGGCCAGAGCCGCTAAAGTCGCCGCCGTCTGCCAAGGTCGCTGGTCTACGATCCCATGTGGAATCACCACGTCGCTCCAACCCGCTCTTTGCGCATGCAGGAAGGGCAGATGTTCCATCACGCCCCGAGTCGTGACGCTCCCGACCAAGCCCACAATAAGCAGCGCCAACGATATCGCTACAGCAATCTTGCGAGCACGATTCATCCGTTAGACCGCGTTTTTGACTTCGGAGACCAACGAGCCAACCGGATTGGTGATGGTCCGCTTCGCGATTGATCCCAGGGACTCGCCACGCCGATACATTAAGTAAGCCGCCACAAAGCCCGAAGCGACTGTTGCGAACAATATCACTTTTCTCATAGAGCTCCCAGTCTCAATGTGTTTCTCTTTTGCCATAAGCCCCCTTTTAGGTCATTCCTGAGTTCTAGGATGCAACTTTGCCCGCCCAAAGTAGTGGATGCGTACCAAAACGGAGCCTATTGGTGAAAATCTCTAACATTGCTCGTTCTCAGCCTTCGACCACGGCGCTACAATCCCAGCATACGTGTATAGGCAATCAGTTGCGCCATGTGTTTGTCATGGGCGATGCGGTGGAGTACATTGCCATCTACGATTGCATCTTTGTTCACGATCTTGATCTTGCGCTTGGCAAAATTTGATCGGAGCAAACTCATATGAAGGATGTGAGTAATAGCGCCCCTCGTGCCGGCCATGCAGGAAGTCCATCCCCGGAAACGTCCAAAGGTTCAACCCGGCGCAAGCTTCTAGGCCAGATTGGCGCCACCTTCGCCGCAGGCATGCTCGCTCGCGACGCTTCAGCCTCCGGCCAGTCCAGGAGCAGTGCCGGCGACGGCGCTGTCGCAAACAACGTCGACGGTCACGAGGGAGTCAGCAACTCGCGTGTGCGTAAGTCGTTTGCGCTACGTGTTGGCGCCGCGACGAACGAGGCACGAATTCCCATCCCACCCCACACGACCAACGGCGATGAGGCGCGCTACTCCGACAAGTCCGCCACCTATACCAAAGGATTGCTGCAAGACGGCCCTTGCAAGGTCAACCTGTCTGCTTATGAGACCCTCAAAACCGCGTTGAAAAGCTGCGAACCGGACGATTTCGAAAAGATCACACTCGGCGGAACGCGGAAGCTGAACGGTCCCCAAGGCGGCTTAACCTTCGACCTGGAAGGGAGCGATTCGGTTCAGTTCGGTAACGCGCCATCGCCCCACAATCAGGAAGATGGCGTCGTGATTCCACCCCCGCCGGCACTTGCCTCTGCGGCGTATGGCACTGAACTGGTTGAGCTTTACTGGGCTTCGCTGCTTCGCGACGTGGCATTCACGGATTATGCGACCAATTCAATCGCGAACGCCGCCGTGCAGGAGCTGTCGACGATGTCGGGCTACGCCGGCCCAAGAAACGGCAGCGGACAGGTCACGCCGGACCTGCTTTTCCGCGGCGCCTTCCAGGGTGAAACCGTTGGTCCATACATCTCGCAGTTCTTCATAAGGCCCACTGCCTTTGGCGCACAGGAGATGAGCCAGCAGATGACGAGCTACCTCTCCAATCTCGATTACATGACCGACCCTTCAACATTTCAGCAGGTGCAAAACGGAATCCCGACTGGCCTGGTCAACCAGATCGATGCGCAGCCACGGTACGTGCACGACGGCCGCGGCTTGGGCGCTTACACGCATGTGGACGTGCTCTATCAGGCTTACTTCACTGCCTATCTCGTGCTCAACACACTCGGCGTGCCGCTGAATCCCGGCAACCCTTACGCCGAATCAAAAACACAGAATGGATTCGGCAGCTTTGGGCAACCACACTTCGCGACGCTCCTGGCAGAAGTGGCCACCCGAGCGCTCAACGCTGTCTGGTACCAGAAGTGGTTCGTGCACCTGCGCCACAGGCCCGAATCCGGCGGGGGCATTGCGCACTTGATTGCGACCGGTCAGGGCGGCTCTATTCAGGGCAACCTCAGCAGCAATATGATGAACTCGAAGGCGCTGCAGGCAAGCTTCAATAAATACGGCAGCTACTTCCTCTCGCAGGCTTTTCCCGAAGGTTCTCCCACGCACCCTGCCTATCCGACAGGTCACGGAACGGTTGGTGGCGCATGCATCACCATCCTGAAGTTCTTTTTCGACGGGAATTTCATTCTCCCGAATCCTATGGTCCCCACCACCGATGGCTTCGCGCTCGCACCCTATAGCGGCGCGGATGCGGGCCAGCTCACTGTAAGCGGTGAATTGAACAAACTCGCACACAACGTATCCTTCGGCCACGGCATTCTGTCTGGCATCCACTGGCGCAGCGACAGCGATTCGTCGATGGTGCTGGGCGAGGCGGTGGCGATCAGCATTCTTCAGGACAAGGCGCAGACGTTCAACGAGAGATTCACCGTGCACTTCACGAAGCTGGATGGCACGACAGCGACGATTTCGAACCAGTAACCGAGCCTTTTGATTGAGACGAGTGTCTACTCTCCCGCCCTCAGCCAACCAAAAAGCTCCGACAAATTCGTGATCCTCGATCCGCCTGCAAACCCGGCACTCCGGCGGTCGAAACCCGGGCACAACTGAACACCCCTTCCTCCGGCCAACGTGCTATCGTCGGTGCCAGGAATCTCTCATCGAGAGGACGACTTCAAGTGAAGAAGCGACGCGGTTGGGTTGTTTATGCTCTGGCTCGTTGTGTGTTGGCGCATGGCTGCATGATGCTGGCTGCCGTCCCGGAGCCGATGGTGAAGACCTCGCAGGGTGAGGCGGCAGGCAAGTGGATCGAAGGTGGTACGGAGAAGGCTTTCCTTGGTCTGCCCTACGCAGCGCCACCCATCGGTGAACTGCGTTGGAAGGCTCCGCAGGCGCCGTCTGCGTGGAAGGGCGTGCGCGACGCGACGAAGTTCGGCGCCCGCTGCGAGCAGTGGCATATCTGGAACGATTATCTTTTTCTCGATTCCGGTCCGAGTGAGGATTGTCTTTACCTGAACGTCTATACGCCCGCCTCTGTGAAGCAGACGAGCAAGCTGCCGGTGATGCTCTGGATTCACGGAGGCGGATTTGCTGCTGGTGCAGGCTCGGAACCGCGCTATACCAACTCGGCGCTTGTGTCCAAGGGTGTGGTCCTGGTTACCATCAACTACCGGCTCGGAGTCTTCGGCTTTTTGGCCAACGAGGATCTGAAGCGGGAGGGGCAGGGGCACGCTGGCAACTATGGCCTTATGGACATGGCGGCAGCACTGCGATGGGTGCAGGCGAACATCGCGAACTTCGGCGGCGACCTCGGGAACGTGACGATCTTCGGTGAGAGCGCCGGGTCGTTTTCCGTCAGCGCGCTGATGGCCGCTACCGACGCGCGCGGACTCTTCCAAAAAGCGATCGGAGAGAGCGGCGCCTTCTTCGGCAACGTGATCGCGATGTCCCCGGTGGTGGAGCGAGCCCAACGCGATCAGGCCTGGGTCGATTCGCTCGGTGTCAAGAACCTTACCGAACTGCGAGCAATACCTGCCGACAAGCTGATCGATGCAGCATCGAAGAAGCCGGTCACATGGTTTTCGCCCGTCGTGGACGGACGATTCCTCACCGAGCCGATTCCCGAAACCTATACTGCAGGTCGGCAGGCTCACGTGCCGGTAATCATCGGCTGGAACCGCGACGAGAGGGCTGGCACGCTGTCGAAGGGCATGACCACAGAGAAGTGGAAGGCCTTTGCCGCCGAGCATTACGGAAGCCGGGCGCAGCAGTTCCTGGCCGCCTTTCCGGGTGGTACCGACGAGGAGGCCGTGCGGTCAGCGGACGCCTACACCACCGCTGGGTTCATTGCGTTCGGCGCCTGGAGTTGGGCCGAGGCTCATGCCAGCAGCAAGTCGCCGGTCTATCGCTACCGCTTCGATCTGCCGGCGACGCCGAGCGAGATGCATCCGGAGGGAAAATACGCCTTCCACTCCGACGAACTCGAATACGTCTTCGGAACTCTGGACGGTCGGCACGGAGCAACCTGGCGTCCCGAGGACCGCAAGCTGAGCGAGCAGATGATAGGCTACTGGACAAACTTCGCCCGCACCGGCGACCCCAACGGAGATGGGCTTCCGCACTGGCCGCGCTACGACAGGGACAAGGAACTGATCCGCCTGGACAGTACGATCACCTCGGGGCCGGACACCTACCGCCCCCAGTTCGAGTTTCTGCTCAGCGAAGAGAAGCAGTCTCATTGACAGTCTTGTGCCCTATCCGAACCCACCGCATAGCTTCGGACCATTAACCCAGTTTTATGACACACCAGCACTGCCGCCCCACGGCAGCACCATTTGCGATGCAGGTCTTGCCGTCACCATGAAATGCGCGAAACAGGCGTCGATCCATGCCGCTAAAATTAATCCATTAAATCCGACTAAGTATGGAAACTAACAGTCAACCCGTCTCCCGAAACGAAATAGAGCGTCTTTGGGATTCCATTAGAGATCAAACTTCCGATCCGCAGGCGGGAATCTTCGGACCCTCCTCCATCAGTTGGAAGGTCAATCGCGAGTCTGCCTTGTTTCTGGGCGCGGGACGGGCTGCACTGCTGCAGTTGGCACACCCCTGGGTCGCAGCCGCGCTTGATCGCCACTCCAATCTCCGAGATCATCCGCTCGCCAGATTTCACAACACATTTCGCGTTGTATTTACCATGATCTTTGGGACCCTGTCTCAGGCACTGGCAGCTTCCCGCCACCTTTACCAGCTGCACACAAGAATCAAAGGAGAACTCCCTGTGGGCGTCGCCGGCTATCCACAGGGGTCGCCCTATGAGGCCAATGAAGTAAACGCACTTCTCTGGGTGTACGCCACTTTGGTAGAAAGTGCGGTCCTCGCGTATGACAGCGTGTTGCCACCGCTTTCCGACACTGAGCGGGAGGCTTACTACACCGAGAGCAAGACACTTGCCGCGCTCTTTGGCATTCCTCCGGCAGCCTTACCCGTAGACTGGTCCGGATTTGAAGCCTACAACCGAGCCATGTTGACATCAGACATGCTGGGAGTCGATGCGCTCTCGCGCGAGATGGCGCACCGTGTTCTTCATGGTCAGGGGTCCTGGGTGCCGGTTCCTGACTGGTATCGCACTCTCACTGCCGCCTCCATGCCCGAACGATTGGTCAACGAATTTGCACTGGAATATGGCAAACGAGAAGAGGATGCCGCGGCCCGGGCACGGGGACGGCTTGCGAAAGTCTACCGACGGGCGCCGGCGGCCTTGAGATTTGTAGGTCCATATCAGGAAGCAAACGCCCGTATATTCGCCCGTCGCGTAAACGCGCTGACCCGCACCAGCAACCGGTTCTGGATGGGACAGTCACGAATGATGTTCGCCGAGCCTGAGCGCTCTTGCAAAAACCCAGGATGACCGGCAGTGTTTGGCCTCTTAAAAAGACCTATTCCCAAACCGCTTGCATACCGCATTGCTCCTCGAGTAAGTGCTAGGCTCTGTTCTCGTCAACTAAGGCTCGACTTCCGGTGTGCCCGTCACGCCCGTTCTCGATGTTGAATTTGATCCTCCATTCGGTCTGACGGAGAGCATCTTTCACACACGGCACTGATTAAAGCTACCCCTTAGGGTTCTCATGACTGGCTTCGTAATGTGCCCTGAGCGGGTCTCCGCCGAAGTCGCCGTTGAAGTCGCGCCACACTGAGTGGATGTGGTTGGCACTATCCTGCGTGTCGTCGAATTCGATCAGGAACGAAGACGTCTGCACGCGGTAATAGTGCAGGTCGCCCGGCTTAATACTGCCGGCCCAGGCGAAGTAAACATTGCGCCCGGCCTTGTCGATCTGATCCATGCGCCGCTTCGCCAGCTCTTCCGGAAGATTGCACGCATACAGTTCCACCAGCGCGCGCAGCGCGTCGAACTGCTTGGCGCTCATCTTCTCTGCCGGAAGCCCCGAGGGCTGCCCTTGCAGCGCGGCCTTCCTGCTGGCCGCCGTCAGGATATCGCTATACGCCTTCGGATCGACGATGGCGATCTTCTGCTGCGGCTCATCCAACGCATGAATCACCTCGAAGCCCAGGTCGTCCTCGCCCGCCAATGTCCGCAGTCCCTTGCGCGGCCCCTGTCGCACTTCGGCTGGATTGGAGCCGAAGAAACTAGGCGCATCCAGAACCTGTCCGTTCGCGAGGGTGTAATTCTGACTTAGATGATGTCCCTCCATGCGCCAGCCCCAGGTTCCCGTGTCTGACGGCGTGCCGAACACCGTGAAGTAATATTTCTCTGGATCGCGGTGTTCGCCGTTATCGTTTTCGAGCACTTTCAACACGTCTTCCAGACTCATGATAGTGACGGCCTTGATATAGCCGGTCCGGCTCAGTCCGGCCGCCAACAGCGCGCTCGCCAGGTGTTTCTGATAAGGGCTCATTTCGCCTAACGCCAGCCCCTTGCGCTCCCTCGGGATAAAGTGCCAGTTCGTGCGCTCGTCGTCACTGAATTGGAAGGTTGCCTTCGCCCGCTGCTTCGGGCTGAGCGCGGCCAGAAAGCGGATTGCAGTTTCCGTCATCACCGAAACCGCGCGGACATCGTGGTGAACGCTGCCCGGTGAGTCCTGACTGCCGCTCGCGAAACTGTAGCCCGTTTTGCCCGCAATCAGACCGCCCCCTACGATCGTGGCGGATAAGCCGAGAAACGAACGTCGTTTGACCTGGCACATTAGCTCCCCTTTCAGAGAGTTCTCGGTAGCCGCCAATGCGCGACCGCCTTCGCCGGACGATCATGTGGGAAGGCAACGAGGCACGCGTCGAATGACGCAGTTCAGTTGGCCGATGCTACTCGCCAATTTCCACGAGTGTCAACGCTCCCGACGGAAACGTGTACCGTCCGAAACACAGGAGCCCACACTCATGACATCGGGTGTAAGGTCCTTTTTGGGTTGAGGCTAAACTGCTGGTGTCGTCGAAGGTCCGTGGAGGCAGCGACAGGAGTAAGCTGTTGGGATTGAGGAAAGGCGGCGGCGATGGCGAGACGAGTGGTGTGTGTTTCGCGGGCAGTTTTCCTGACTGGCGTGGTCTGGCTGTCGGGTACCGCGAGCGGGCTGGCGCAGGCCGCAGCTGAAGCGGCGGGGGGTGCGGCGGCGGCAAGCTCTGTAGGCGGAGCGGCCGCCAGGGCTACCGGGCATACGATCGGATCGGTACTGGGGCGGACAGGTGCGAGGGTGGAAACGCCCACACAGACGACGACTCCCGCTGCATCGGCCGGGCCGAAGAGAACGAAGGCGCAGGATGCAGCGTCGGGATCAGCTCTGGTCACCCCGGCGAAGATCTCAGCAGGTGCGGGTGGGGCCCAGCCCGGGACATTCACTGTGCTGGGACCGCAGCCGCAGATTCACTTCGATGGAGTTTCGTTCAAGCGGTGCGCGGGTGTGGGTTCGAGCGAGGTGGACCTGCCGACGAACGGCGACTACGTTGCGTACCACTGCCAGCCGGTATCCCGGATTATCTACTTCGCGTACACCGGCGCGACCGCGTTCAATCTGAGCGGATATCCGTCCTGGGTGGAAACCGACCTGTATGACTTCGAAGCGAAAGTAGCGGAGGAAGACATTGCCTCATGGCAGGAGATGGGCCTGAACGCGCGCAGGGCGGCGGTGCGGGGGATGCTGGCCGAAGAACTGAAGCTGAAGATCCACGTTGACACGACGCCGAAGCCGGACAAAGCAGAGGTCGATCGGATTCTGGTAGATCATATCGAGCGGCCAACGGCAGACTGAGGGACAGGTACAGGTGCGGTCGGAATGACGCGTGGTGGGGCGCCTTCACGCGTCCACTATTTCTCAAACAATGGAATAGCTCGAAAGGCCACACGATTCCTAGGTTCTCTCACTGCATGTCCGAACCACCGTTTCAAGGATTTGGTCCGCCAGACACCGGCTCAGTATAGAATCGGGAGCCATGAAGATCTCTCGCCAATTACGATTGGCTTCCTCTCTCGCCGGGGCAACCGCTGCCGGCTTTCTGGCGTGTTCGCTGCTGCAAGCCGCAACATCGGAGGAGCAAGCGGTTCTGGCTCCTGTGAAAGCCATGTTTGACGGCATGGCGAAGCGTGACGCGGCAGCGATTAAGGAGCCGTTGCTTCCCGGCGGCACAATGGTGCTGATGCGGGACGGCAAGCCGACTCAAATGACGTTTGAGGCCTTTGCGGAACGAGTGGGAAAGCCAGGAACGACGCAGATCGAAGAACGAATTCACGACCCCTTGGTGCGGATCGACAACGATCTCGCGGTAGTGTGGGCTCCATTCGAGTTTCTGATCGACGGCAAGGTAGACCACTGCGGAACAGATTTGTTCAATCTTGTCCGCAAAGATGGGAAGTGGTTGATTGCGAGTGTTGCGGATACAGGGCGGAAGGATTGCCAGGTAAAGTAGCCCTCCTCCGATTCGCTCCGAGCTAAGGATTCTTGCTCAGACGCCGATAATACTCTGCTACCGAATCCTGATATCCCTCCGGAACAGCGTATGGTTTCCCTGTGCGTGCCTCGGTCGAGACGCCGTCGCGCTGCAACTGCAGTTCGATGCGATCGATGGAATTGAGCACCTCACGATGCATCTCTTCCACCAGCGCAGGATTGCCTGGGAACCGGCTGGGATCAAGCTGCTGCATCTTCCTCGCTAGTTCCTGCACCTCTTTCGAGGCCTGCGGGTCGCTCTGTACCATCTGCCGGAGTTGGTTCAACTCACGGATGCCCTGCTGGTAGTTGCGCTCCGTATCGGCGGGATTGCCGGACGCATCCATCGGTGCTGACCGCGCCCCCCCTTGACCATAGCGGTTGTTGCCAGTGTTGATGTTTCCCCAGACAGTTCCATCCGCGCCGCCTCCACCGCCGTACCGCACATCCCCGCTTAGGTCGCCGCGTTGGCCCGTCCGGTCTCCTCCCGCCTGCTCGCCGAATCCTCCACCCCGCTGTAGGCCGCCCTGCGCGTTCTGACTCGGTTGTCCGCCACGACCCTGCTGCCCCGCATTCCCGGGTTGCTGACCGCTGCCATTGGCCTGTCCCTGCTGATTGCCATTCTGTCCGGGCTGATCGATCTGGCCCGGCCGTCCGTTGCGGCCCTGCTGACCGCTCTGGCCGTTCGGACCATTCTGACCTCGTTGACGGCCATCGCTGCGCCCTGCGGCGGCCATTGCCTCAAGCTGGCTGCGCAGACGCTCGACCTGGTTCAGCGCGGCCGTCTCATCCCCTTGCGCCGATCCACGTTGCCCCGGCTTGCCCTGACCCATTCCCTGCTGCGCCTGCCGAAGCTGTTGACTTAGCTTTTGCAGCCCCTGCGCGATCTGGTTCTCGGTGCCGTTCGAGTTAGGATTGACTCCGCCTCGGAGCCAGTCGGCAGTCCTCTGCACATGATTGTCGAGGTCAGACTGATCCATCTCAGTCAGTGCATCGCGCAGCTTCTGCGCAACACCCGGCTGACTCGAAGCCATCTCACGCGCAGCGTCGCGAACACCCTTCTGCAGCTTCGACAAATCGTTCGAGAGCTCCTGGCGCTCGCCCGCCAGCCGGTCGCGTTCACGCAGCCGCGCCATCATGCTATCCCTGTCCATCTCCGTAGCGTCAGCCTGCTGCTGGCTGGCGAGTTTTTCGATGCGATCAGCCTGCGCTCGCTCCTCCTGCGCTAGCCGGTCCGCCTCGCGCGAGAGCGAGTCCACCTTGCCCGAGGCAAGCTGCTGTTGCGTCCCGCCCAACAGGTTCGTCGCGTCGCGCAGCCGTTCAGCGGCCTGCCGTGCCGCGTCGGCACTCTGCTGCGGACCAGCGCTGCGCTTCATCGCCTCGCTCGCCTGCCGCAGACGGCTCAGCGCCTGCTCGATCCGCTGGTCGGAGGATTGCCCGGACGACTGCCCGGAAGATTGCCCCGAAGACTGACCTCCCCCCTGCTGCCGCGATGTTTGTGAACTCCCCTGCGACGACGCTCTCTGCTGTTGCGAACCTGATTGCGATGACTGAGAGCCGGATCGTCCCGAAGATTGCCCGCTCGAACCCTGTTGTCCGTTCTGCTGCTGCCCCCCCTGCTGACCCTGGCCGTTCTGCGCCAGCTGCTCCATCTGCCGCTGCAGTTGCTCAGCCTCCCGCCGCAGCATCTCCTGCTGCCACCGCTCCTGGAAGCTCTGCTGCGGATTGTGCTGCTGGTTGGCCAAATCCTCCTGCCGCTTGGCCAGTGCGTCGAGCTTCGCGAGTGCGTCTTCTACATTCTTCGCATGCTGCTCCGCAGGAGATGCGGTCTGCGCAGTCTCATACTGATTTTTCTCGGTGTCCAGTTCCAGGTCGAAGAGACTCGCAAGATCGCGCCCTGCACCTCCGCCACCTCCACCGCCGCCGCCACCCTGCTGGCCGAAGGCCACCTGAATCTGCCGGAAGGTCGCCTCCGCCCGCAGCAGCGCCTGCAAAGCCTTCTGCTCCAGCGGAATGGCGTCCTTCCACTGCATGCCCTTCAGTTTGTCCGCTGAAGGAGCCATCGCCTCCGCCGCCGTTCGCATGTCTTTCTCGAAGCCGGTAAACTCCTCGTTCGCAGCCGAGAGATCGCGGCTCTGCATACGGGCCGAAAGCGCCAACACCTGGTCACGCAACTTCTGCTGCGCATCGGAGAGAAACTGCCCTGCCACTGCAGCATCCTTTGCGGTCGCAGTTTTGTCGTTCTGCTGCTTCCAGGTCGCGGCAATCAGCTCCTTCTCGCGCTTGGATATATCGGTCTGGTTGTTCTGCCCGCCACCCCCTCCGCCACCACCGCCACCCCTCTGCTGCGACTGCGAAAACTCGCGCTCGAATGGATCGGCCTGAATGAAACTAATCTCGGTACGGGCTTCTGCGTGGCCATCCTTCGCCGTCGCGTAAACGCTCACCAGATCGCCGGGCACCAGCTTGAAATCTTCCAGACGCAGCGTATAAGAGCCCTCAGCGTCTTTCGCGCCCGGCGTTTTCAGTATGCTTACGTCGCGGTCCGGCCCCCCGTTCACCGAGTAATGCAAATGAACATCGTTCAACCCGAACTGGTCCGCCGCCTTCACCCCGACCGTTACCTCTTCGATCGGACTGGCGCGGTAATCTCCACCCGGGCGGCTGATCGCAACCTCCGGCGGCATCGCCTTGTCGGTCGCGATGAAGTAGTCCTCCGAAAGTCTCACCGGCTGGCCTTCGTCAGTCGCGGCCACATGATAGGCGCCATCCTTCTCCATGTGAATGGTGCCCCGGTATTTGTTGCCCTCGCCACTGGCTAGCTGGATCGTCTTGCCGCCGTCGAGCGCCAGTTGTCCATCCTTCAAAGGACGATCCATCTCAACTTCGATGGCCGCGTCCGTCCCTTCAATGGCGCGCAGATCACCGGAGTGTTCCTCCGTCACCGGCTTCATTCCGGTCCACTTCGGATACTGGTACCTCACTCGAATCGTCTTTACAGAGGGAAGGTCCACGACGCGCACCTTGTAATGCGGCGAAACCAGCGGACCGGCCTGCCACGTAGTACTCAACGTTCTCCGGCAAACCCGCAAAGATGAATTGATACGCCGCCGCGCCGCCTGAGTCCGGCTGTGCCTGCATAGTGACCGGTTCCCACGCCCCGGCGCTCTGATAATGGGCGAAGATCTGCACCTTCTCCGGGCGCATTCCGGTTACACGCGCGGTAATCAACTGATCGCTGTTCCGTCGCACCGCCACGTCCCCGGGCGTCACCTCGATCGCGTACAGCGGCACCGCATTCTTCTTCTCCCCAGCCCATAGCAGCGAAGCGCCATAGCCGAGGTAGCCCGGCCCTGCAGCAATCATCCACACCAACACGCCAAGACACGCCAGCCCCGCACCGCTGAGCGCGAAGAGCCGGTTGTCCGGAACCAGCGACGACGGCGCCGCATCTTTCGCCCGTGACAACGTATCGGCGGCGAGCAACTCCAGAAATGGGTCGCCACCATCGCGTTCGCGCTCATGGAAGGTTGTCAGCCTCTGCTCGAGCCCTGAATGTGCGGCTTCAGCCTCTCGAACAGCTCGCGCCCGCGTAAGGCGGACCAGCGGAAGCGCAATACCAAACCCCGCAACCGCTGCCAACGCCGCAATCAGCGCAAGACGCGCTCCTGCAACTCCATGCGTCGGGAAGGCATAGTGATTGAGCAGCAGCACCAAGGCCACCGTGACAACGAGTGCGGTGCCTGTAAAGATCGCTGCACCGCGCAGCCACGCTCCCAGCCGCAACCTGCGTTGCAGCCGCGCGATATAGGAGTTGAGCTCGTTCTGCTTGCTCATCCGTCCTCCCGCTGCGTGCCCATGTAGCCGCTGGCAACCGCCGTCTCCGCCAGCGCCACCACCAATGTAAGCAGCATAACGTACCACCACAGACTCACAGGACGGTATTTCGCTTCGCCCGCTGCCGCGGTGGATGTCTCTATAGACGTTTCTCCTTTGCTTCCGCTCCAGAGCTGCTGCACATCCGGTGCAATCGGCTCCAGGTCCGACTCACGCCGATCGGGGTTAACTCCAATCACTGCATCGCGTCCGTTCGCAAATCGAATCTGATAAAAACCCGCGCGCCTCAGCCGAAAGGTCTGTACCGTCCGCGCCTCGCTCAACGAGAGCGGCCGCCGCCCATCGGGGTCAATCACCTCCACGCTCGCTACCTCACCAACCGGCCCAGCCGCCGACCTCAGTTGCACGAACGAATCCACCGACCGCGATCCGCTCAGCCGCTCACTTCCCGACAGATACCGCGCCGCCTTGTCAACGAACGCCACAAAAACCGGATGCAGCGGCATGTCGTTGGTCAGATTTTCCAGTCCGGACGTAAACAAAAGCACGTGCCCTTCGCCCATTTGCCTGTCGAGCAGCAACGGCGTCCCATCGCCCAGCCGCGCTGCTACCCGCGCCTGTCCCGGGTCAACTACAGCGGCATAGAAGAACTTCGTCTCCGCCCAACCTCCGTTGTCACGCCCCGGCTGCGCCTGCTCGAGCGCGGGATGGGTGAAGTCCACCTGGCCCACTGTTGCCACGCCGCCGGCACGAACGTAATCATGCGCATCCTTCACGTCGCCTCCCCACAACGGAATTCGCGCGTGGTGTCCTGCACCTGTGCTGAGCGCAATCAAAACGCTCCCACCCTTCGACACGTATTGCGACAGCGTGTGTTCGAAGATCGAGGGCAACGTCACTGCGTCCGACATCACCACAAAGGCAAACTTCGACGGATCGAGGTCGGTCGTCTGCTCCGCAGTCACTGACTGCAGCACAAACGAAGCCTGCGCTGCCGCCCCCAATGCAGCGCCAAAGTACAGCCCTGACCGCGTGTCGTTCGCGGCATGGACAAACAGCACTCGCTCAGGGTCCGACCGCCGCACCACGAACACGCTTGCGTCATCTGCAGGGAAGGCATCGCCACCGTCGATCTGCAGTTCGCAACGATTGAAACCATACCCCACATCGAGCGGAGCGAACTCCACCGGCGCTCTTCCATTAGCCGGAATCTTCACCTTCCGCGTTGCCATCGTCTTGCCATTCACCACGAATGACACTGTCTTCTCTGCCTCCGGTGTGCCGAAGCCCGCTACCACCGCCTGCACGCGCGAACGCTTGGGGTCTTTCGGATCGGCGAGTTCAGCCGGGGCGCTCACGCTCTCGACCGCCCAGTTGGCCGGCGCAGAACCCTTCGCTACAGCATGCAGCACCAGCGTTACGTTCGCTGGCAACACCATGTCGGCAAAGTTCGCAGGCATGGCAGTGCGCTGCATGTCGCTGAACAGATGCAGATCGATCGGCCCGTGTACCGTCTCACCCATCGCGCGAATACTTCGGCCCAGTTCGCCGAAGTTCGCATGCCCATCGCCCGGCTGAATGCTCTCAAGCGCCGCACGCAGTTGCGCTCCATCAGCGATCGACTGCGTCAGCACCTCGAACTGCCCACCGAGCGCCATCACCTGCGCCGTCTGCGAACGCGGTTTCGCAGCCAACATTGCAAGTGCCGCCTGCTTCGCATCCCCAAACCGCGTCCCCGCACGCATGCTGAAGGAATTGTCCAATACGATCAGAAGCAGACGCCCATTCGCCTCTGCCGCTGGCCGCCGAATAAAAGGGTCCGCAAACGCCAGCACCACCAGGAGCAGCAACGCAAGTCTCAGAGCAAAAAGCAGCAGATATCTCAGACGCTTGTGCCGCGTCGAACTCTGTATGCCGCGCTCGAAAAACATCAGTGAACTCACCGGCCGCGGTAGGGTCACGTGCTTCCGCAGCAGATGAACGAAGACCGGCACGCCCAGCGCCGCCAGGCCTCCCAGAAACCATGGCGCCAGAAATCCCATCAGTTCCCCGCCTTCCGTAGCGAAAGGTACTCGCGCAGGGCTCCATCGAGAGGCTGATCGGTCACGAGCAACTGATAATCCATCCCCGCGGCCCGCGTGCGCGAGCGAAGTTGCTCAATATGCGCATCGATCTTCGCTCGATAGGCCGTCTTCGTGTATTCAGGAATCACTTCGATCTGGCGATCGGTTTCAAGATCAACCAATAACGCGGGGCCCTTCAGTACGGGCCGTATCTCCTCGGGATCGAGAATATGAAACAACACCACATCGTTGCCGTGGAAGCGCAGCGGCTCGATAGCACGCACGATCGTCTCCGGCTCCTCATAAAAATCCGAAATCACAATCGCGATGCCACGACGGTGCAGCAATTCCTGAAAATGCTGCAGCGGTTTGCCGAAGTCCGTCCGGGCGCTGGGCTCCGCCTGTTCAAGCCCGGCGAAGAGCCGCGCGAGTTGTCCCTGCCGTGTGGATGGCCTTATATAGTTTCGCACCTCGTCATCGAAGACGATCAGACCCGCGGCATCGCGCTGGTTCCGAATGGCAAGATAAAAGAGTGAAGCCGCAATAAAGCGGGCATAGTCCATCTTCTTCGGAGGCCCGGACGTGTACTGCATCGAATTGCTCGCATCGAGCAGCAATACGAGCTGGCTATTCGTTTCACCGCGATAACGCTTCAGATAACAGCGCTCGGTGCGTGCGAACAGGTTCCAGTCCACATGGCGCAGATCGTCACCGGGAGCATACGCGCGGTACTCGGCAAACTCCTGGCTGAAGCCGAAGTCCGGCGATCGATGCAGGCCAGCCACAAAGCCGTCCACCACCGTCTTTGCCAGAAGGTCCAGAGAGGAGATGCCGGCCAACACCGCGGGATCGAGGAAACGCTGCATCAACCCTCCTTCGGCCTCGGCACATGGGCCATCAGCCGGGTCAGGATCTCGTCCGCGTCAACCCGTTCGGACTCGGCATGGAAGTTCAGCAGGATCCGATGTCGCAGCACCGGCAACGTGACCGATGAAACGTCGTCATACGTCACGTGATAGCGCTTTCGTGAGAGCGCCCTCGCCTTTGCAGCCAGCACGATGAACTGCGCCGCACGGATGCTCCCTCCGTAGTTCACATATTTCTTCACAAAGTCGGGCGCACCTTCGTTCTTGTGTCGCGTCGCACGCACCAGGCTCACCACGTACCGCGCAATCGAGTCCGCGATCGGCACCATGCGCACAAGCTGCTGGAAATCGAGCAACTCCTCCGCCGACGTGACTGCCTCGATCGTTGCCGTCCGCGTCGTCGTCGTCAGGTCAACAACCTTCAGTTCATCTTCGGCGCTCAGATAATCCAGCGTAGCGTTGAAGAGGAACCGGTCCAGCTGAGCCTCCGGCAGTGGATACGTGCCCTCAAGTTCGATCGGATTCTGCGTTGCCAAAACAAAGAACGGCGCTGGTAACCGGTACATGTGACCACGCACCGTACACGAGTGCTCCTGCATGGCTTCAAGCAGCGCGGCCTGCGTCTTCGGCGGCGTGCGGTTGATCTCATCGGCCAGCAAAACATTGCCGAAGATGGGTCCCTCGACAAACGTCCACTTTCGATGCCCTGTCGTCAGGTCCTCTTCAATGATGTCGGTGCCAGTGATATCGGACGGCATCAGATCCGGCGTGAATTGAATTCGCCGGAACTCAAGCCCCAGAGCTTCGGCGATCGTGCGAACCATCAGAGTCTTCGCCGTGCCGGGCAGCCCGGTGATCAAACAGTGGCCACCCACGAAGAGTGCGATCAGCACTTGCTCCAGGACCTCATCCTGGCCAACAATGACCTCACGCACCTGCTTCACAATGCCCTCGCGTACCGTGTGGAAGCGCTCAATCCGCTGCTGGAGCTGGGCTGCATCTGGTTGCAAATCGGCAAAAGTAGCCATCAGTTACCATCCTTGTTGAATTATTTTTCGGGCGATTGATTCAACTCCAGCAACATCTTCTGCGCCGGGCGATAGCCCGGTGCAGCTTCGAGCGCCGCCAGCACACTCTCCTGGGCCTTGTCCTTCTGTCCGGCGGCAAGATACGCCTCCGCCAAATGAAACTCTGCGCCTGCCTTGTCCAGCGGGTTTGACGCCACAACAGCAACATACTCCCGAATGGCGCCGTCGTACCGCTTCAGCGCGTACAGAAGATCTCCCAGTCGGCGGTGCAACTCCTCATCTTTGACAGGGTAGATGTAATTTAGCCGTGCGAGCGTTGCCGCCGCTTCGGACTGTTGCCCAGCGGCCTCTTCAAGGGTCGCCAGCCGCTTCAAGACCACTGGCTCCTGTCCCCCCTCATGCACATACGCAGACAGCGCAGCAGCCTCAGCCTTCGCATCTCCCTTTGCTCGAGCCGCCTCCGCCATCAGCTCGTAGACGTTCGCCTCACCCACGTACTCCGGATACATCGCCAACACTGCGGGCCCCTGAGCCAGCACTATGTCGTACTGCTTCCTCTGCGCCGCCGCCACCAACATCTTCAACTTCTCGCGCCACTCATCGAAATGTGCAGCCTCCGTGCCGTATCTCTTATCGACCCAAGCAAGATACTGCTTATCGAACTCCTCCAGTGTCAGCCCAAGATTCTCTTGCACCACCTGCGCCGTCGTCTTCGACTTCGCGTAGGAATGGACCATCTCTAACAGCTTCTCTTCGCCCCACTTCGCCTTCACAAAATCGCAGATATTGCCTGCCTGAAAATACGAGACGACCACCTGCGACGGATACTCCGGATACACAAAGCCGCGGTCCAACTTAGCCAGAGGCAGCAGCTTCTTCTCGCGAACCGCGATCAACACCTCCGGCGTCACGCGATCACTCCACTCCGGCGAATGCTCACCCTCTTCATGCACTGCCAGTCCCTCTGTGAACCACCGCGGTACACGATGGTTGGTGGCCGTAAGGATGTAAACATGGCTCATCTCATGCCACAATGTCGCACCCCAGTTGAAGTCTCCCGGCTTGCGCGCCGAGGGGCTGTCCATCGCCACGACCTCGCCGAACGTCACGCCCAGCGCACCCAGACCAGGCATCCCCATCGTGCGCACGGCAAAGTCCTCATGGTCCGGATAGACCTCCACCTGCACCGGGGCGGGCAGCTTCATACGGTACTTCTTTTCGTAGGTCGCAATAATCGTGTGCAACTCGGCATGCATGTAGGGCTGCAACAGATCGGCCTCCGTCTTCTTCAGCTTCAAAACAGTCGTGTCGTCGCGAAAGGTCTTGAAGTTCTTGTAACTGTCCAGCAAGCGCAGGCTATTCACCGTCGCAGCGTCGCGGTGGCCGTTGTTGTAACTCAGCTCCAGCTCCGTCAGCGGCTCATCTTCCTTGCCCAGCCGCATAAGGTCGATGCCAAGCGCGGAATGTGCAGCCCAGAACCGCGGATCGGCCTTCACCGCCTTGCGGTAATACGTCACCGCATCCTCATAGCGATAGTGCACCTCAAGCTGATGCGCGACACGTGCGTACGCCCCTCCATAACCCGGATTGATTGCCGTAATCTTCGCGAACCAAGCATCCGGAGAACGGTCGGCAATCAACTCAACCGCCGCGTGGATCGCCATCGCGTCCATCGCGTCTTTGTCCAGGGCAAGCGCTTTGTCAGCTTCGGCTACAGCCTCATCCCTATCGTCATTCTCGAGCGCAAGGTTCGCCATGAGCTCATGCGCTCCAACCAGTTTGGGATCGAGTTCGATGGCCTTCGCCGCATATTCAACCGCCTTGCCGTCAAACCCGTCCGCGGAGACCGTAGCGAGTCCGAGGTACGCAGCCGCGTTGGATGGATCCTTCTGAAGCGCCTCGCGAAACAACCCAGCCGCTTCCGGATTGTTGAAGCGCTCGTGCAACAACATGCCCCATCGCACCTTGTACGATGCCTTGCTGTTGGCCGGCTGCGTGGCCAGGCGAAACTGTTCGTTCGCCTGCTCCCACTCCTCTAGCCCCCAAAAACCTTCGGCACGAGCGTACGCATCGCCGCTGCGCGTCAACCCGTCGAAACAAGCCTGCGCCTCCGCGGGATGCCCGTGCTTGCGCAGTAGCCAGCAGTCCGTCGGCGCACCAACAGCTGCAACGGCACGCGCCGCAGCCGCGAACATCAGCAACGAGGCAAGAAATGAAGGGAGGCGTCTCATTTGTCCAACCCCTCCTGCACCTTTGCGAGCTCCAGCAACGCAGCAGTCAACTGGGTTTTATAGTCCCCGGGGTCCATCGCCGCTTTCTGGTACTTCAACGTGTCGATCTTCTGTTCCAGTTCCTCCTTCTTTGCAAGTAATGCGCGTTTTGCCGGATCGTTGGCTGCCTGCTGGCTTGTGCCGAGCCGCAGCAACGTAAAGCTCGACATCAGCGCCCCCTGACCATTGCCGGCCTCGCGCACCGGCTCCCCATGCCCCACATCATCGAAGACCGCATGTTCGGTCGCGAGCCGCTTCTGTGAGTCGTAGAATGCCGCGGTCTTCGTCTTTGCGTAGGTAAAAGCCTCCATGGCGCTGATAGAGTCGCTTTTGTCCGTGTCCGCTGCAGGGTCCTGTAGCGCTTCAACCCAGTACCGCGCGAAGATCGTCGCGTTCTTTTCCGTGCCCGATTTTGTGGCCGCAATCACTGCGCGTCCCGGCCGTTCGAGAGCCTGGATTGCTCCACCGCTCGCGCTGGTTGTGTCGATAATAAGCTGGCGCCGAGTCGGTATGCGGTCGCACATCGCTGCGATCTCACCGGCCGTCACATCCGGCCCTACCAGATTGAATTTGTACTCAACACCATCGAAAGAACCGTGACCGATCAAGATGAGCACAAAGTCGTCATCGGCCTTCGCGTCGTGCGCCACCCCGCCCAGAGTCTCCTTCAATTGTGAACCGGTGGCCTGTGTGCCGGTCAGAGTATAGACATGCCCAACACTGTCTCCTGTCCTGAACACCTTGTCCAAGTCCTTCGCTGCCGCTGTAAAACGCTGCTCGTAATCCGGCTCTCCACCCAGTCCGGCTACAGTGACGTAGTACACCGCAGCGCGCGCCTGCGATCCGACCGCACACACCATCGCGAAGAACCCGACCCGCAGTCCAATTCGCAACAGTGCGTGCCTCATATCACACCCCACTTCCGGCGCAATAGCCACTCCGCAATCGGCAGACCCAGCAGCAGCAGAAAGACAACCGGCATACTCCACAGCTCCTTCGTGCTCCGGACAGAGATCCCGCCCTCAGAGTACGAAATATCGCGAGGCAGGTCCTTCAGTTCAGAGAGCTTCCAGTAACGGCCGCCGGTCTGCGACGCGATCTGCTCCAATAATGCTCGGTTTTGTTCGGTGTGGAAGTTCTCAGCCGTGCCGTCCTCGCGCTGGAAGGTCACTACGTCGCGGCCCAGCTCCTGCGGCTGCTTGCCGGCGGACTCCGCCGTCACCTCCGCCAGATACGCGCCCGGCTTCTCCGCCGTCCATTCCGTCTGAAAAAGACCCGGAGTGTCCTGCGATGGCGCCAGGTCCAGCAATGCATTCGCGCCTCCCGGGCCTACAACGTGGGCCGTGACGTGCGCTTGGCCCGCAGGCTGAAACTGACGGTCCCGCACCTGTGCGGTAAGCTGCACACGTCCTTCGTCCATCAGCATCCGCGCGGGCATCGAAGCAGTCACCGGGCCCGGCGAGTCGGCCACCAGCCAGCGCACAAGCTGCTGCCAGAACAGATCGTGGGACGGATCCCCCACGGCTTCGCTCATCTGCCAGCGCCATGTGCCGCCGGTCGCCATGATCGCAGTCCGGCCATGACCATAGCTCTGTGTGATCAGCAACGGCAACTTGCGGCGACCCACATTCATCTGCGCCAAAACCGTCGCGCCCGGCTTCGGCGAGCCCGCGTCCTGATAGTCGGCCAGATAGGTCAGCTTCTTCCAGCGCTCGGCGTTCTTCGCCGGATCATCCAGCAGCCGCGTGATCGGCGAGTCCCGGCCCTCCGCCGTGAGTTCCACCGTCGTCGCATTGCGATGGAAGTTATTGCGGCCCGCTGGCAGAAAGCTCGGCAGCAGTTCGTTCATGCTCGAAGCGCCCCAACCTCCGTCACTCAGCGACGAGTGCCCGCCCAGAAAGAGCACTCCGCCGCCCCTGCGATCTACATACTCGCGCAAAAGCTCACGCTGCAGTGGCGTGAAGTAATCCGCATCGACCGAACCGATGATAAGCCCTGAATACCCAAACAGGTCCTCCGGCCGCACAGGAAAGCCGTCCGCCAACTCCCCTGGGTCGCTGATGCCCTGCCGATAAATTTTATTCTCGCTGGTACGCAGCATCGAAACGAGCTGCACCGTCGGATCGTTTTCCTCCGCGCGGCGGATAAACTTGAACTCCCAGCGCGGCTCGCCCTCAATGTACAGAGTCCTCCTCTTCGCATCGCTCACCAGCACCGGCCGTGTCATCGCGTTGTTCTTGAGATTTTCCTCGCCCGCAAGTGGCTCGACTGCAAACTGGAGGCTCTTCGCACCTGCGGGGCCCGCAGAAAAGAAAACCGACTCCGTCTGGATCGCTCCATTCCCTGCCAGGGTCACCTCCCGCGCCGCGAGCGCCTTATCCCCATCGCGGATCGTAATCACCGCCCTCTGGCCCGAGTAACCGTACTGCCTGAAGCTGATCGTTGCTGCAAGGCGCGCGTTCGCGATGGCGCTCGCCGCGACGCTCACATTCTCGAGCTCCACATCACGCGCATGTTCCAGGTTGCCGAAACCAATCGTGTGCACTGGGAGGCGCCGGTTCCGCAAAGCCTGCAGTGCATCGACACCAATTCCCGAATCGCCCATGCCGGTCGTATTCTGACCACCGTCGGTCAGCAGCAAAACCGCTCCAATGGGAACGTCAGATGTCTCCGTGGCTAACTGCTTCAGGCCATTACCGATGTGCGTGGCTCCTTCCGTGGGCTCAATGCCATTCAATGCATCCACACGCGTCACTCCGCCGCCCATCCGATAGATTCGCGTCTGGAAACGCTGTTGCAGTCCAGTGAGAACGCCGTCCTGCAGTGCAGCCAGCGCCGCAGCTTCCCGCGTCTTGCCATCACTATCCGCAATGGCCATGCTGCGCGAATCATCCACCACAACCGCAATGATGTTCTGTTGAGAGCTAAGCGCCGCCACCGTCATCGCCGGCTGCCACAACAGCAGCAGAACGAGTGCCACAAACGCCGACTGCGTCCCCCACACCGCCCAAGCGCGCCAACCCCGCATCATTGGCGCAGCGTCACGCAGCCTCCAGCGGATCAACAACGCGAGCCCGCCCGCGGAGACAACGAGCAGCACCAGCAGCAGCCACGCAGGCCACGCCGAGAGCAGCACAAAGCGCCCTTTGGTGAAGACCGGACTCGGGTACTTGAAGAAGAACTGAAACATGCCGGCTGGGACCTGGTGGAAAATCCTACTTACATGTTGCAACTTCGATTGCCTCTCAGCCGCGGGCGCGCCTAATGCGTCATGCCATAGAGGATGTAATCAAGTCCCACGCGAAACGCCATCGACGCGAAGGGCTCCGGATAATTCGGGTCATCTGCCCACTCCCATGCATCGCCCAGGTGCATGTTGTGGCAAATGGCGACGACAATGCGCCCTTTATCGTCCCGAATGGCTCGCCACTTCGGCTGGTAACCATCTTTCTCGTAGGTGCGGCCCGACCACACATACTGCTCGCCGGGTATCTGCATCTTGTCGTCGATGTCATAGAGCGTATGAAAAATCTCGTCGCCGCTCTGAAGGTCTTCGACCGGACGGTCAGGCAGCACCTGGCGCATACCGTTCATAAAGTTTTCCCAATCCTCAGTGCCATGAAAGTCGTCCACCATCAGAAAACCACCCTTTGCCAGGTAGTCGTGCAGCCGCTTGGCCTCGTCATCAGTAAACGACCATCGCTGTACTTGCACCGCATATATCCATGGATAGTTGAATATCTCGTCGGAGTCGAGCGTCACCACCTGCTCCGTCGGCCGGCCATCGATGCGGGTGAGCCGGTGCATCGCGATGAGAAACTGGCGGTCTGCCTTCGGATAATCGCGAGACCAGGCGCTCCGCCCCCAGTAACCCCGGCCTCCGTATCCGCCGCCAAAAGTCTGCATGTTCGACGCATAAGCCAGGCGCGACCAATAAAACTCCGCCTTGACGTTGCTCGGAGAATCGTCGTTGCCGAAGCCGAAATCCGCCACGCGTTGATAGGCCCGCAGCCCCGCACAGCAGGTCGCGGCCGCCACCGTTACCAACGCGATCTGGGAGAGCTTCATCAGAACCTCCACGGAAAGGAGTTGTTCGGCGAGAGTACCAGAAATGCCTTTCGCGCTGTCTAATAGACGAAGCGACCCCGTAAGTTGTTGCTTCCATCGCTCTTGTCCTGACCGATTTCAGCGTGAGACCATGCAGGAACGCACGACCGCCGCGGTACCGGCAGCTTTTATGAAACGACGCGACTTACTCAAGCTCGGCGGCATGGCCCTGGCGCAGGTCAGCGCGGCGCGGCTACCGCTGCTGGGACAGGCCGCTATGCCCATGCCCCCCGCCCCAGCCGCAGCCAGTAAGGCAGATTACACGCTCCGGATCGCGCCGGTAACGGTCGAACTCGATCGCTCCCACATCATCTCCACCATCGGCTACAACGGCACAGCGCCGGGGCCTATCTTGCGAATGCGTGAAGGCAAACCCGTCAGCGTCGACGTCATCAACGACACCGACACCCCTGAGTTCGTCCACTGGCACGGCATGCTTATTCCGCCCGAGTTGGATGGCACCCCCGAGGAGGGCTCCCCAGTCGTATTGCCGCACGGTCGCCGCCGTTTCCAGCTCACCCCTGGCCCAGCCGGAAGCCGCTGGTATCACTCACACGCCATGGCAATGGACGACCTGCACAAAGGTTCCTATACCGGCCAGTTCGGCTTCGTCTTTGTCGAAAACGGCAGCGACCCCGGCCACTACGACCAGGAGCTCTTCCTCGCCCTGCGCGATTGGGAGCCGTTCCTCACCGCCACGATGGAAGATGATGACGACGATACTCACAACGGTCCGGTGCTCGAAAAACCGCCCGTTCTGAACACCAACCCCAACGGCCTCGAAGTCGGTTCCATGACGTACTCCATCAATGACAAGGCGCTCGGATCAGGCGACCCCATCCGCGTCCGCGAAGGCCAACGGCTGCTCCTCCGCCTGCTCAACGCGAGCGCAATTGAGAACCGCCGCATCGCGCTCGCCGGCCACAAGATGAAGGTGATCGCGCTCGACGGTAATCCCGTTCCCAATCCACAGTCTCTCGATTCGATTTTTCTCGGCACAGGCGAGCGTGTCGACGTCGTAGTAGAAATGAACCGCCCTGGCATCTGGATTCTCGGGTCGACAGAAAAGATGGTCCGCGAATCAGGCCTTGGCGTCGTCATCGAGTACGCCGGACAGCACCGCCCGCCGCAGTGGATCGACCCTCCGAAAGCGCCATGGGACTACACGATCTTCGGCACCCCCACATCCAGTGCGCCCGCCCCCCACCAAACCATCGAAATGATCTTCGAGAAGATTCCCCGTGGAGTCGGAAAATTCAACTCCTGGCTGATCAACGGCAAGCCATACCCTCATGAGCAGGAGTTCGTGCTGCAGCAGGGCACGCGTTACCGGCTCGTCATGCGCAACCGCACCGACGATGCCCACCCCATGCATCTGCACCGGCATCTGTGGGAGCTGGCCGAGGTCAACGGAAAGAAGACCGCCGGCATCATCAAGGACACCGTAGTCGTTCCCTACTATGGCCGCGCCGTCGTCGACTTCACCGCCGACCAGCCCGGCCTCACCCTCTTCCACTGCCACATCCAGCAGCACATGGACTACGGCTTCAAAGCACTCTTTCGTTACGCCTGACATCGCTCGAAAAGTGGGAGCGGCCGTTCTAGCCCGCCTGAAGGATCGCCCCCGAATAGCCGTTTACTTCGCCTATCGTCTTCTCATCAGACGACTGCACTCGCCCAAAGTGAACGCCCTCCTTTGCATCCAGCGCCGGTCCACTAAGCTCCCACCGGGCGCTTATCTTCTCCCGCCGGAACCTGTCCGGCAACCCCAATCGAACTCTGTTCGCACCTTTGTTGATAACCGCCAGCATCACGTCTCCGCCTTTTGTCCCCACATACGCCGTAACATTTGCGTTCGTATCCAGCACGCATGGCGCCATCTGCCAGCTGGCAAACTGCTGTGCAAACTGCATCCCGTAGTACACCGGCCGGTGCGACGCCGGTGCCTTCACGCTGCTCTCAATGGGCGTGTAGACTCCAACTCCCCCACCGTGAAGATTCACGCCCACGAAACCCGCGCAAGCGACCCGTAGCATGTAATCCGCCACCCAGAGCGCAGACGCATACGCATCGCTCACACCCGCTCTGCCGCCGCCGAAACACGAATTGCCCTCATCCATCCGATAAGGCGTTCCCCCGCCGGCCGCACTCGCCGCTTTGACGCCATCAATCTGAGCGTCCAGCTCCGTATTCACCTTCCGCAGCAATCTCTCTGCGGTCATGCGCGGATCGCTCGCCGGTCCCATTCCGTAGAAGTGACTGGTCAACAACACGGCATCGCCCCGTGTGCGTCTGGCATACTCCATCACCCATGTATCCACCTTGCCGTCCGTATCAGGGCCAGCAAACCGCGCACCTGGCACCCGCGCCCGAATCGCCTTCACCCACGCTTCATACTCAGCAAAGTATTGGCTGAAGTCATAACCCTTCCCCCGAAAGAACTGATCCTCGCCGAGACCATCCACCTCATTCCCGATCACAAACGCAACCAACCTGTCGCCCATAACCGAGGCGACAGCCTCGGCCTCATCCGCCGCTCTCGCAGCGCTGCCAGAGGCAAAGTTCAATCCATAGATAAGCCGCCAGTCGACCGCATCCAGAAATCCGCGAAGATTAGCGATCGCCTTTCGGGTGATGATCCCCCGTTTATTTTGCTGCACCAAAGGGTCTACCAGAGGCCACTCCCAGTAATCTTCGATCCCATGGCGTTCACCACGTTGCTGCTTTGGATCGTCCTGCCCAACCCCCTCCCACGGTGTGATATTGCTGAGATGTCCCCCCAGCCGAAGCACGCCCTTGTGGCTCAGTCCGAGAAACGCGTTCACCAACGCAACGTTGCGCGAAGAAAAAAACTCAGGATTATAGAGCTGACCCGCTTCATAACTCAGACCCGTAAAATCGACAGGCATCAGTCGTGGATTTGTACTCGGCAGCGCGAGCGGAACCGAAACGACAGACTGATCGAAGACGCCGCGCGAGGAAGCGAAAGCAGCAGCGCCACACACAAACTCACGTCGATCCATCATGCCTCCCCGCCAGACGGTATCAGTCTATCGTCGCACGATGCCAAATCTCCTTTATCGAAACGGCTCGTCGTTACTTGACGCAGTAGACACTCTACCTCCACGAGGTGTAGAGTGCCTACATCATGATCGGGAGAAACCGCTACAAGAACCGCATCGAGCTGCTTCAGGGCACACTCGATATGCTCATCCTTCAGACTCTCCAGTGGGGGCCTCACCATGGCTACAGCATCGTGCAGGCCCTTCGCGTGAACTCGGGAGAGGTCTTGCAGGTCGAGACCGGATCCCTCTACCCTGCCCTGCATCGTCTCGAACGCCAGGGATGGGTTCGCTCCGAGTGGAAGCAGACCGAAAGCAACCAGCGAGCCAGATACTACCGAATCACCGCTGCCGGCAAAAAACAGCTGGCGTCCGATCTCAGCCGTTGGCAACACATGGTCGAGGTCATCGGCGCAGTCATGCACCGCGCCCCCGAAGGAGAAAAAGCATGAGCCTCTTTTCCCGGTTTGCTAGGCGTAAAGCCGAGCTCGATGAAGAGATTCAGGCTCATCTCCAAATGGACATCCAGAGCCGCCGGGATCGCGGTGACTCCTCGGAACAAGCCCGCGCAGCCGCGATGCGTGAGTTCGGCAACGTCGCACTCATCGAAGACGTAACTCGCGAAACCTGGGGCTGGGTCCAGCTTGAGCGCCTCGGACAGGACCTGAAATACGCATTCCGGCAGCTGAGAAGATCCCCCGTCTTCACCGCTACGGTGATCGCAACCCTCACTCTTGGCCTCGGCGCCACCGCCGCGATGTTTACCGTGGTCGATCATGTCCTCCTGCGCCCGCTGCCCTACCAGGATTCACGTCAATTGGTCACCATCAACGAGTCCGGAAAGAAAGGAGTAACCGGGGGAACTCCCTTTCTCGATTTGCGCCAATGGCATCAGCGCAGCCGCACATTACAGGAGATCGCCTTCTACAGTGCGACCAATCACGTCTCCTTCCTCGACGGAAACACAGCATCGACGCGCGTCAACGCTCCGCAGATTAGCGCCAACCTCTTCCCAGTGTTAGGCGTCCACCCCGCCATCGGGCGCGGCTTTGAAGGACAACCCGATGGCTCCGTTCTCGCTGGAGAGGCCCACAACATCATCCTCAGCGATCCGGTATGGAGAACAACTTACGGAGGCGATCCCGGCATCCTCGGCAAGGCCGTCAAGCTGAACGGGCAATCCTACATCATCGTAGGCGTCATGCCTCGCGGATTCACTTTCCCGTTCGGTGATGCCAATCCTCTTGTCTGGTTGCCGAGGGTGATCGGAGACAAAGACGCTGTCCGGGCTGCCAACACTACGCCAAACTACGGGGTTATCGCACGATTGAAGCCCAGCATAAGCCTTGACACCGCCGAATCAGAGCTCAAGGTAATTCAATCCGAGGTAGCCAAGGAATATACCGACCCGTACGACCGCGATCGGGTCACCTCAGTCAAGCTTCAACGGTACGAAGATACGCTGGTAGGCAGCGACCTCAAAAAAGCTCTGCTGGCCCTCTTTGCCGCCTCAGGTGTCTTGTGGCTGATCGCCTGCGTCAACGGCACCAGCCTCATGCTTGCGCGTGCAACCGCGAGGCAACGTGAGATCGCCGTCCGCGGCGCACTGGGAGCCCGCCGTTGGCGTATCGTCCAGCAACTCGCCGTCGAAGGCCTGGTGCTCAGCGCCATAGCCTCCGTGCTGGGCCTCGGCCTCGCCAAGCTCATGTTGAAGCTGTTTGAACACAGCCTAACCCAACAGTTTCACATCCACGAAAAAATGAACGCGAACCTTATCGTGATCGGCCTCCTGATCGCCTTAACCGGAGCCAGCGCGCTCCTCTGTTCCATCTGGCCAGCTCTGGTGGCGGCCAGAGCATCGATCGAGCCCGCCCTGCGACAGGGCGGCCCACAGAGCAGCGGCGGCACAGTGCAGTACCGAACCCGCGCCTCGCTCGTAGTCCTCCAGATCGCGATGTCTCTGATCCTGTTAGTCGGATGCGGGCTCCTGCTCCGTACCATCTACGCTCTGCGACACGTGCCGCTCGGATTCCGCACCGACCATATCATCGTCGCCAACATGACCATTCCCGCCTATCGATTCGCAGGCCAGAACATGACCACCGAGCTCTATCAACCGCTCGTAGATCGTGCCAATCGCATCCCCGGCGTCAAAAGCGCCTCCCTCATGACAGCAGTACCCCTCGGCACCACCTTCAAGATGCAGTTCACCTTCTCCGCTGAGGGAAACAGTGCCGCCGACATCCGCAGGCGAGACATGGTCTCTCAGTTTCGCGCCGTCGGTCCCGAGATGCAGCGTGTCTTTGGCTTCCGCATGCTCAAAGGTCGATTTTTCAACGAGTCAGACACAGCTAGCTCCCAAGCCGTCGTCGTCGTCAATCGAGAGTTCGCCAAACAATATCTAGGCAGCGATCAAAATCTGGAAAAGATTCTCGGCCAAAGCCTGCTCAACCTGACCAAGAACAGACACACCGTAATCATCGGTGTGCTCGACGACGAGCGGCAAGTCTCCATCGCAAAGGAGTCGCAACCTGAGATACAAATCTGCATTCCCCAGATCACGCCCGACACACTCGCCTACCAGAGCGTCGAAGGCCTCAGCATGGACCTGGCCGTCCGCACCGATCGCAGCTCATCCTCCATCATCCCCGAACTCCGTGAACTGATGCGGCAAGCCAGCCCCGAGCTCTCCGACAGCACCTTCACCACCATGGACCAGGTTGTCGAGGACTCCTACGGCAGCCAGCAACTCGCCGCGAGGCTGCTCATCGTCTTCGGCGGATCGGCCCTCCTTGTCTGCATCACCGGCATCTACGGCCTCCTGGCGTACCTGGTGGCGCATCGCACCAAGGAACTCGGCCTGCGAATCGCTCTGGGCGCTCAACGCAGCGACGTCATGCGGCTTGTGTTCCGGCAGGCCAGTTGGATGTTAGTCGTGGGATCGAGTCTCGGCCTGATTCTGGCCTACATGACCAGCCTTGTCTTGCGAACGTTTCTCTACGACGTCACAGCCCACGATCCATGGACCATGGCCGCCGTCACCGCCCTGCTCGTGGCTGGCGGACTCGCTGCCTCCTACATTCCAGCCCGGCGAGCCGCCATGGTGGACCCGATCGAAGCCCTTCGAACCGAATAGTCCGATAGACCACAATCCTGCTCGCCCCTCAAACACTCAGGAACGGCAAGTAGCCAGAAGATTGTTTAGTCAGAAGGTTTGTTTAGAAGGTAAACGCCAGCCCTGCCTGAACGGTTCGCGGAGACTGCGCAAGGAACAAGGTCTGTCCATCCGCTGAAAGGAATGGCCGATACCCTTGCGCCAGCAGATTCGTAACATCGACTGTCGCGTCCAATCCAGCCGGAAGCAATCGGCCCAGCCTCAGCGCCTGCCGTGCATGGCAGCTGAAATAGGCCTGGTCTCCAAAAGCAGCATACGGATCAACCGCCGTTACCAATCGTGAGGGTTGCCAGCGATAGGAGGCCCGAACCCGTGTTCCGCTCCGAATGACTTTGCCCCGCAACGCGATCGTCGCAGACTGAGCCATCTGCGGTGCCAGGTCCGTCGACACCGTCGAAAGAGTCAATTCCGTTCCTTCCTTCGGCGCCAGGGCGGAGCCAGTAGCGTACTCCAGCGCCAACCACATCGTGGAGCTCAGCGGCTCGGTCAGTGTGACATTCACACCTTGCGTTTTGTACCCTGCACTGAGAAAACGGAAACTGCCCGAGGTGGAATCAGCCACGATGCCGTTCGGGCTTGGCGGGCCAGTCTGCTTAATGTCAGCTGGCGACAGCGCACCTCCACCAGACACACGCCACCCGGTCGAGAGAATCGCGATAGTACGAAATCTGAACCACCCCACGTCCGGCCTTTCGACTGGCAGTCAACTCCTGGTGATGCCCCTGCTCGGTCTGCGTCCGTCCCTCATACATCGTAGCGATCGGTAACGCCGGCTGCACCGTATCCAGCCCCGCAAACGACTGCAGATCCTGCGACGTGGCCATCCGATACCCCACCGTCCAGGCCTTCACGGGGCGCGCCGTAATCTTCAGGAACGGCCGGAAACCGGACGCAAAGCCGGACGATCGCACGACATAAAGTGTGCTTCCGACCTCCACATCCGCGAAGTCCCCAATCTGCATCTGCTGCGCAGTGGCCACCTGCATCGAATCCAATCCCGGAGTCCCGCCCGAGTTAATCATCTCCGGGTGAGCTTGATAACTGACCACCGCCCGGCCGGCCCCGGCAAATCCAAGCCGCGTCTCAAAACCCGCCGCAACTTCAGTCGATGGCCCAATCGCAGTTAATCCGGGTTGCTTTCCAACGTCTGAGTGCAGCACCATGCCCGCCCCGTCATCGAGCGTCCGATCCAGAACAAAAACATTGTGCACGCCACTGCTGCCAAAGCCGCCATCACCCGCGGTCATCTCTGTCCGTGCCTTAGTGGTGTGTTTCGGCGAGGATTCCGTCACGCTCGACGAAACCATGATCACATCGCCATCGTCCGCCAGCCGCAGGATCGGCCTGTTCGCCGCCGACCGCATCGTCCATTTCCAGTCATCGCTCGGCTCATCCGCCCTGCGCCGCTCTGCAGGGATCCACGTCGCCGACTCGAAGAGTGTATTCAGGGTCAGGTTGACGACCGCCTGCGCCCCTGCCCGAAGCTGCAGATTGTCCCGCATCGCCGGAACGAACAGCGCGGCACTCGCCCTCACCTCGTATCGTCCAGGTAGCAGATGGGGGAACAGATAGCGTCCATGCAGATCCGTGAACGCTGTGCCGAGAACGGCAGAGTCATTGGCAACCACCTGCACCAGAGCCCCGAGCTGTGCCACACCCTGCGAATCCCGTACCACCCCGGAGATCGCAGCGCTCTGACCGGCAGCAACGCGCACCGCCGCCGTCAGCAGCATCAGCGAGACAAACGCGATCTTCACCTGGGGTCGTTGCACAGTAAAGCCGTCCTGCGCGTCGATGGCTGTCCAAATGGTCCGCACCCGCAAAAATTAGGGAGCGTGGTTACAGAATGCGTTGGTTCCGGTTATCGCCCATCAAAATCCGCGTAACCATGCCGCCGTGTTGTCCGCACCTGCCTAATCTACAATAAACGGCGCAGATTCTGCGATCTGCTGCTTCGTGATTCCGTCATTTACTTTGATGCTGACTTGATACTTGCCGGGCACCAGGCTCGCCAAAGGCATGCTTTTCTCAATCGTGACCTGATCCGAGTTCGGACTTGTCTTCGAAGTCAGCTCCTCAGTCTGCAGGATCGTCTTATTCGTCGTCAAATCCAAGATTTGATACTCAATGGTCGCGCCGTTCTGCTTGCTCTTTTCGTCGATACCAAGGTTATACACCTGCATCCAGAAGTTCAAATTCTGCGCGCGATGGAACGTTACCGGAGCCGCAATACCGCTCGGCACTCGCGGAACGATATGCGTGTCCCCAATCACAAAACTGCCGGACCCAATGTCCCTCGACGGAACCCGCTCCATCGACCCGGCCAGAATCAGCGAGGAGGATGCAAGACGGTCGTCGTCGTACCTTGGAACATTCAAACTCCGCTGCCATCTGCCGATATGGTCGGGATTATTGACGTCCTTGATCACAATATCGACCTTGTAAAGACCCGGCCGCAGCGGCAAAGCCTTCCAATGCACCGATAAATCGTTCCGCTTGCGGGCAAGCAGTTCAGTCGGAACCTGCACGGCAACCGTATCTTCGAACGTCTGAATCGGCTTATGATTCAGGTTCGAGACGCGCCCTAGAATATTCACCGTGCCCATGGCCACGCCGTCTTTATTGTTGAACGTGATATCGCTGTTCCTGATCTGAATCGTCACCGGAACCAGAATCGTTTCGTTGGTCACCTTCACGTAGTCCGTGCGAACGTCGAACAAAAACGGAGGCCCGGTCAGAATCTTCGAAGTCGCCATAAACGACTCCAGATCCTTGAACTTGATCACTGGCGGAGCCGACAGCTTGGCAAACGTATCGAGCCGGTCGAACTGCTTGCTCTGTTGCTGCTGCGACATCGGTCCGGTGCCGAGCTGTTCCAGCCCGCCGCTCATCCGGTCCGCCTGCTTGGCCATGCCCATCTGTTCATACAGCGTCTGACCCGCTCCCGGAGTATGCTTCAGCGCGTCCTTCTCCGAGCGGTCGATCGTCATGTGGTAATCCCCGCACATGCAGGTATCGACAAACTCGACGTCGATGTTGTCGCCGATCCCCTCAATGTAGCGGTAGTGCCAGATCTCAAACGGGAAGGTAGACGTATTGCCGCCGCCCTCTTCCATCGGCCTGTCATAGCTGCCGCCGCTTGGATGCGAGTCGATATTGTCCGGCTTGCCATACGCGATATAGATATGGCCGCGGTCCGTTCTCCACCCAGGCTTGCCGGCGGCGAAATGCTCGTTGGCATACGCGATGCGTGCATAATGCTCTTCGCGGAACTCATTCTCCGGTGAGTCCGGGTTCGGATTCCGCCGCAGCCAGAAGTTCTCAATAAACTGGTCGCGCTCTTCGTCGTTGCCGAGATGCTTGAACGCCTGCATCTCCTGGTCGGTGATGATCCACCGCACATCCTCATCGACCCACTTCTTGTACACACCCTTCAACTCCTGTTTCAGTGCCTTTTGCTGAGCAATCTTCTCCTTGTCGCTCAGGGGCCGTTTCAACGGATCCGGCTTTTCCACTGTCGCAGGGCCCTTCGTCACGCCGTCAGGCTCCTGCGCACTGGCCGGCGTCCCCTGCGCAGCTGCAACCCGGACTCCCATGAGCAGGATAAGAAATGCCATGCCGGATACAAAGCGCCGCGAAGTAGTCATAGTGGGGGTGGTACTCCTAATACCAACATACATTGTAGAGCGGTTATATCCTTGATACAAGAGGTAGACGCATGATCTCCTCTGATATCATCATCGGCATCGAAAAGAAATCCAAGTCTCGTCGGCAGACGACTTGCGGCCCCCGGTCCAGTGTCCCCAGAGAGTAGCTAAGTCCAGGTTCTGGAAAGAATACGGAACGCAAACGCGGTTGTTTCCGTATTGTCTCGTAGGTTACGTATCGACTTCTCCAAATTCATCTCCAATCGCCCGAAGAGGTCCTTAGAAAGCAGCAATGAGCGCTAAAAAGATTATTGTCATCGTCGCGGTCGTCCTGGTCCTGGCAGGCGTTGTCGTCGCCAGCATTCTCCACGGACAAGCCAGCGTCACCAAGGTCGCCACCGGCAAGGCTGCCCGCCAGGATCTGACCTCCATCGTCAACGGCACAGGCCAGATCAAACCGTTAACCTATGTCAACGTCGGCGCCACCGCCTTCGGTCGCATCACCCACCTCTACGTCAAAGAGGGTGACCACGTCAAAGCTGGCACAACTCTTGCCACCGTTGAAAGCGTCCAGCCCCAGGCCACCGTCGCGGCCCAGGAAGCCAGCATCGCCGCTGCCCACACCGATATCACCAGCTTTCTCGCTGCAGAAAAAACTGCCGAGGCAAACATCGCGCAGGCGCAGGCCGATCTCGAGCAGAAGAAGCTCGACTACACCCGCTCCCAGTCCCTCTATAACGAAAAACTGATTGCCAAGCAGGACTTCGACGCCAAAAAAGCCGCCTTCGATATGGCCTCCGCGACCCTCCTCCAGCGTCAGGCCGCCCTGGCCCAGGCCCGCGCTCAGACCGACTCCCAGCGCGGCCACACCAACCAGGCGGTAGCCAGCCAGCGCGCCAACTACGACGCTCTCGATAAGACCATCAGCCGCGCCCCCTTCGATGGCCTTGTCACCAACGTACCCGTACGTGAAGGCGAGACCGTCGTGGTCGGAATTCAGAACGCCGGCGGATCCACCATCATGACCCTCGCCGACATGTCCGTCATCACCGCCGAGGTCAAGGTCGACGAGACCGACATCGTCAACGTCGCTCTCAACCAGACCGCCGACGTCACCGTCGATGCTCTGCCCGGCCGCATCTTCAAGGGCCACGTCACCGAGGTCGGCGATCAGGCCCTCCTTCGTACCACCGGCCTCTCCACCACGCAGAGCACCACCGGCACAGAAGAAGCGAAGGACTTCAAGGTCGTCGTAACGCTGGATAAGGCCTCAGAGGATCTTCGTCCCGGCCTTTCCGCCACCGCAAAGATCACCACCGCCCACAAACCGAACGCCCTCACCATCCCTATCCAGGCGCTCGTGCAGCGAGACGTCTCCGCCGAAAAGATTCTCGCCGCTAACGGAGGCAAGCTGCCCACAGCCGGCGCAACCACCCCCGCAGGCGCCGCCACTAGGCCCCAGCTCGTCCAGGGAGTCTACGTGCTCCAGATGGACCACAAAAAACGGCGTGTCCACTTCGTTCCCGTAACCACCGGCATCACCGGCGCCACCGATATCGAAGTCCTCGGCGGCCTCAAAGAGGGTGACCAGATTGTTACTGGCCGCTATCGAGTCCTCCGAGCCCTTAAGAGCGGTACCCCCGTCAAAATAGATAACTCGATTGAAACCGGCGAGCCCGAAAAGTCTTGACGCTTCGATTAGCATAGCAGGAGAACCGTCTGCCGGAAGACGGTTCATTAACCCTCCCGGAACCATCTGTTCGGCCCAGACGTACTATCCTGAAACAGGCAACATCACCGGAGAACCGGATGGCCATCGAAACCGCAATCGAATCCCCGCTCAAGACCAGCACCGCCGCCGGCCCCACTCCCGGCGACATCATCGTCACCGACAATCTCTGGAAGACCTACGAGATGGGTGACCAGCAGGTGCACGCCCTCCGCGGCGTCAACCTCCGCATCCGCCACAACGAGTACGTCGCCATCATGGGCCCCTCCGGCTCCGGAAAATCCACGCTGATGAACCTCATCGGCTGCCTCGACTCGCCCTCGCAGGGCCGCTACTGGCTCAATGGCCACGACGTCTCCGAACTCAACGACGACGAACTTGCCCGCATTCGCAACAAGGAAATCGGTTTCGTTTTCCAGACCTTCAATCTCCTCGCTCGCGCCACCTCGCTCCACAACGTCGAGCTGCCTCTCATCTACAACGGCACCCCTGCAGCCGAGCGCACCGCTCGCGCAAAGGCCGTTCTCGAGAGCGTCAACCTCGGCTCCCGCATGATGCACAAGCCCAACGAGCTCTCCGGCGGTCAGCGCCAGCGTGTCGCCATCGCCCGCGCCCTGGTCAACAGCCCTTCCATCATCCTCGCCGACGAGCCCACCGGTAACCTCGACTCCAAAACCGGCGACGAGATCATGGCCCTCTTCGATGAGCTCCACGCCAACGGCAACACCATCATCGTCGTCACCCACGAGCCCGATATCGCTGAATACGCCCACCGCGTCGTCACCATCCGCGACGGCGTCATCGCCAGCGACCACCCCTCCGCCCGCATCCGCAACCAGCAGTGACGAACCAATTACTTACCCTGCAGTGACATCCGAAGCCATCCTCCCACCGTCTAAAATGGAATGATGGCAATAGTCCTCCGCGCTTTTCGGCCCACCGGAACTCTCACTGCCCTCTTCAACTCACCACAAAAGCACGGGCGCCCCGTCCATTGCATACTCTGCGAATCGGGGTCCCCGCCAGCTTCGCTGGTGGGGCGGAATGGGTGGGATCACCAACGCTCAACCAGCCCAAAAAGCGCCTCACTCCTCCGCGTCGCGCATCTCACCGTAGCCCTGGCCCTCCTCCTTCTCTGCACCACCCTCCACGCCGATCCCGCGCGTTTCGACCTCGCCGGCCCCAAAGTCGATGTCCACGTCACTCGCGCCGGCCGCACCCTGCCCATCGCGCAGGTCCCCAACCTCCAGCCCGATGACAAAATCTGGCTGCACCCCGACCTCCCGCCCACCCAGTCCGTCCATTACCTCCTCATCGCCGCCTTCCTTCGCGGCTCTACCAACCCGCCCCCCGACAACTGGTTCACCGAGATCCAGACCTGGAACAAAAAAGTCCGTGAAGAGGGCGTCACCATCACGGTCCCAAAGGAGGCCCAGCAGGTCATCCTCTTTCTCGCACCCGAAACCGGCGGTGACTTCTCGACCCTCCGCTCCGCCGTCCGCGGCCGTCCCGGCGTCTTCGTCCGTGCCTCGCAAGACCTCACCGAAGCCGGCTTCGAGCAGGCCCGCATCGAAGCCTATCTCGCCAACATGCGTCGCGTCCCACCCGACGACGCCAAGGGCCTCGCCGAGCACTCCGACTTCCTCGCCCGCACCCTCAATCTCAAACCCAACAGTGACTGCTTCAAGAAGCCCATCGACGCCCAGGCCAACTGCCTCACCCAGGCCGGCAACCAGTCCCTCCTCGACGACGGCCACGGCAAGACCGTCGCCGAAAGCCTCAGCAACGGCTCCAGTACCGACTTCATCAACCAGGCCACCTATACCTCCATCGGCGGCGCCGGCATGTACAGCGCCTACGTCGGCGCCATCGTCGACCTCGTCCGCATCATGAGCGGCCTCCACACCGCCAAATACCAGTACATCCCAGCCATCGCCTTCCCCAGCGGCGAAGCCCTCAACCTCCGCCTCAACACCCCACCCTCCTTCCACGATCCCAAATCCGTCATCGTCATCGGCTTGCCCGCCATTCAAGCCGCCGTGCCTCCGCCCCTGCGCCCCGCCGACCCCAAGGCCGTCACCTGCCTCCTCAAGCCCTCCATCGTCCTTCCCGTCGAAGGCGCTCCCCTCGTCTTCTCCACCGCCTTCGCCCACGACCTCGTCCTCCACCTCGACAACGCCGGCAAACAGACCGAAGTCCCCCTCACTCCCGACGCCTTCCAGGGCGGCCTCGTCCTCGCCCACCCGCCCGCACGCAAGCCTCTGCCCCTCGACTCCATGTCAACCTCAGCCCCCGATTCAGTCCCCGATGACGCCAAATCCAGCGAGCCCGCCGCCGACAAGCCCGCCAACAAAGTCGCCCCCGCCGAAGCCACCACCGTCTCCGGAACCGTCACCGGCTTCTGGGGCTTCGATCCCTTCTCCGGCCCTACCCTTCGCCTCCAGGACACCCCCGGCAAGGACTGGAAACTCGTCTCGACCGAGCCGCTGATCGCCGGCAAGGACCAGCATGTCCTCCTCAGCGCTACCGGCACCGCCTGCCTCGAAACCGTAAAACTTGATCCCGGCCCTAATTCAGCCTTCGGCGCCGCCAAAGAGCAGAATTTCAAGTCCGCCCCCGACAAACCTAACACCGTCGACGTCGCCCTCTCCCTTCCCCCGCACGACCCCGGCACCCTCCACCTCGCCATTCAGCAATACGGCGTCCACAAACCAGACACCGTCAGCCTCACCGACTACTCCGAACCCGCCAAGCTCGACGCGCTCACCTACCATTCCGGCGACACCACCGCACAGCTCACCGGCTCCCGGCTCGACCAGGTCCAGAAGCTCGTCCTGAACGACCTCACCTTCACCCCCACGCCCCCAAACCCCAATGGCGGATCCGCAACTGAAAAAAACCTTCTTCTCTCACTTCCTTCTAACTTCAACCCCCCGCAACTCCACCCCGGCGAACACCTCACCGCCCAGGTCTCCCTCAAGGACGGCCGCACCCTCACCCTGCCCGTCACCGTATCCCCGTCGCGCCCTGCCGTCACCCTGCTCAGCAAAACCGTCAACCAATCGGAAGACACCCCTATCCACCTGACGGACCAGAATGACCTCCCCGCCGACCAGCAGCTCACCTTTTCCTTGAAATCCAGCCAGCCCTTCCCCCGCACCGCCGCCATCGAAATTGCCAACACCGACGAGAGCCTTCAGACCTCTCTCAGCGTCCCCTCCGGCAGCCTCATCCTGCAAAACCCGCACACCCTCCTCGCCACCCTCGACCCCCTCAAGGCCTTCGGCACCTCCGCCTTCGGTCCCCTCCGCCTGCGCCCCGTCATGCCCGACGGCACCACCGGCGACTGGCAACCTCTCGTCACTCTCGTCCGTCTCCCCACCCTCAAAGAACTCCACTGCCCCGCCGACGCCACTCAGCCCTGCACCGTCACCGGCAGCAGTCTCTACCTTGTCGACTCCATCGCCTCAGACCCCGACTTCACCGCCCCCACCACAGTTCCCGAAGGCTTCATCGGCACCACTCTCACCCTCCCCCGCCCCGCTAAAACCGGCTTCTACCTGAAGCTCCGCGACGACCCCACCGCCGCCAACTCCGTCACACTCCCCATCCTCCCCCAACCAGCCCTCACCGAACACTAACCCACCCACCCAAAACCTTGTCATCCGGAGCGAAGTCGAAGGACCTGCGGTTGCCTTTGCTTTTCTGGTTGTCATCCCCGAAGGGGATCTGCTTCTGTTTTGCCTCTCTTCCGACGAGCCAAAAACAGCATGGGTGCCCCATCCATCGCGACTCTGCGATGGGTGGGATGTAAATCGTTCGCCAGTAGAGAAAAACAAGCAAGCCCCGCCGGGATATCAACCACCCGCCGGGGCTAACTCATTTAGAAAGAATATTTTGGACGCAACTCATTTGCTATGAATATTTTGCAGATGGCATCCCTAGGTAACCCCATGAATACAAGGAGTTTACGTCCGGGCAATAGGGGGGGGACCCCCCACTGTCTCCTCCGCCTGAAGAGCCTTCTGCACCTTGCTGTGCTTCACGCTGTAGGTGAAGTAAATCAGCAACCCAAACACCAGCCATCCAACCACCACAATCTTCGTTATCGCCGGCAGCGTCCAGATCAGATACAGAGCGCTCAAGATACCAAGAATCGGAACCAGGGGAACCATAGGCGTCTTGAACGGCCGGTGAAGATCCGGATTGCGTCGCCGCAAAATCCAAACCCCAGCACACACAATCGCAAACGCCAGCAACGTACCCATGTTCACCAGTTCGCTCAGCTTGCCGATCGGCAGCAGCGCCGGCATGAAGGCCACAATCGCCCCCACCACCAGGTTCGATATCCAAGGCGTCCGGAATTTCGGATGAATCTTCCCAGCCCACTTCCACAACAACCCATCGCGCGACATCGAGTAGAACACCCGCGACTGACCCAGCAACATCACCAGCATTACCGTGCCTAGCCCAAACACCGCACCAATCTTCACCAGGATCGAGCCCCAACGCACACCCGTAGCATCAATGCCCACGGCCACGGGAGCGCTGACATCCAACGCACGGTAGTTCACCAACCCGGTCAGCGTACCGGACACGAGAATGTACAAAATCGTGCAAACCACCAGCGACCCCAGGATTCCAATCGGCATATCCCGCTTCGGATTCTTCGCCTCCTGCGCCGCAGTCGACACCGCATCAAACCCGATATACGCAAAGAAGATCGACGCGGCACCAGCTGTAATGCCGCCGAGGCCAAATCTACCTGGCCCTTCGCTCGGCGGAATAAACGGAGTCCAGTTCGCATGTGCCTGGTCGGGATGCTTCAGAATGAAGCCAATCCCCAGCACCAGGAAGATTCCCACCACACCCAGCTTCACAATCACGATCGCCGTATTCAGGTTCGCCGACTCCTGAATCCCGATGATCAAGACTGTTGTCACAATCGTGATCGCAAGAAACGCCACCAGGTTGAACACACCCGTCACATGCGGCAGCGTCGAAGCGTCAACACCCGCGGGCAGCGCCGCCAGCGCCTGCCAACGATCGTGAAACAGATACAGCACAGTTCCCGGTGTCGTAGTTATTTGCGGCGGAATCGTTATTCCAAAGTCCGCCAACAGTCCAACAAGGTAGCCGCTCCAGCCCGAGGCCACCGTCGCTGCACCGAACGCATACTCCAGCACCAGGTCCCACCCGATGATCCAAGCCACAAACTCGCCCAGCGTCGCATACCCATACGTATAGGCCGAACCCGCAATCGGAATCAGCGACGCGAACTCCGCATAGCAAAGCCCTGCGAACGCACACGTAATGCCGGCCACAACAAAGCTCAGCACCACTGCCGGCCCTGCATGTTTCGCAGCAGCCTCGCCAGTCAGCACAAAAATTCCCGCGCCGATGATCGCCCCGATCCCCAATGTGATCAGGTTCAGCGGGCCCAGAGTACGTTTGAGTCCGCTCTCGCCCTCGTTTTCCGCCTCTTTCAGCAGACGAGAGAGAGGTTTAACTGCCAGCAGCTTCGCCATTGAATAGAATTCTCACTTTCCTGAAACTGAAACCCGTTACAGCTCCGGCCTTGTCCCAACCGACATCCGCGTCCAAACCAGGTAAACGGGAATACCCAGCAGAACGATCATCAGGCCCGGCCACGTGTACTGAGGTTTGTACCGCAAGAGTACAACAGAAATCCATCCCGCCATGACGATATATAGTCCCGGCAACACCGGATACCCAAACGCCTTATAAGGACGCACCGCATCCGGACGCGTCCGCCGCAGCACAAACAAACCCGTAATCGTAAGAATGTAAAAGACGAGCACAGCAAAGATCACATAATCCAATAGCTGCCCGTAGCTCCCCGACAGGCACAGCAAACAAGTCCACGCCCACTGCACCCAAAGCGAGTTCACCGGAGTCTTCGACTTGTCGCTGAGCTTCCCCACAGACTTGAAGAACAACCCATCCCGGCTCATCGCGTAGTAAACCCGAGCCCCCGCCATCAGCAAACCATTCACACAACCAAACGTAGAAATCAAAATCACCGCAGCCATCAGCTTGGCGCCAGACCCTGCAAAGGCTTGCTCCATCACAGCCGTCGCGACTCTGTCCTCCGAGGCAAACTGAATTCCCCGCCCCACAATCGTCTTCGCCGCCGGATCACCCACCATCGGCAGCACACTCAGATAAACGAAGTTGCAAAGCACATACAGCAACAGCACAACGCCAGTCCCAATCACCAGCGACAAGGGTATATTCCGCTTCGGATCCCGTATCTCCCCCGCCGTAAACGTAACGTTGTTCCACGAATCCGAGCTGAACAGCGACCCCACCTGCACCACCGCCACCATCGTCAGCAGCCCAACATAAACCGTCGAGCTTTGATTCCCAGCCCCGCCCACCCCCACCTGCACTCCATGCAGCGTCCCCCACCCCGCCCCCGCCCAGAAATTATGCCAACCCGAACCAAAATTCGCCGCAATCGCAACCGCGTTCTTCGCCACCAAACCAACCAGCACCACCGCAGCCAGCGCCAGCACCTTCGCAGAGGTAAACACATTCTGCACCGCCGCGCCCATCTTTACGCCCATCGTATTCAGCACCGTCAGCAGCGTGATCACAACAATCGCCGACAGGTTCGCCGTATTCAAGCCGATATCCATATTGCCCAGCACCATCGGCCCCACATGCCACGCCGGCACATGCCCGATATGCCAGATCCAATTCGACGCGCTCACACTCGGAAAGAACACTCCCAGAAACTTCCCGAACGCCACCCCCACCGCCGCAATCGTTCCCGTCTGGATTACCAGAAACAGCGTCCACCCATACAGGAATCCCCACAGCGGCCCCAGCGCCTCGCGCAGATACACATACTGCCCGCCGGCCTTCGGCATCATCGCCGCCAACTCGCCGTAGCTCAGCGCACCGATGATCGTCATCAACGCCGTCACCAGCCACGCCGCAATCAGCAGCGCCGGCGACCCCAGACCCCGCGACATCTCCGCCGAAACGATGAAGATGCCCGACCCAATCATCGAGCCCATCACAATCGCAGTAGCCGAAAACAGCCCCATCCCCTGCACAAACTGCGGAGCCGAGACCGTATCTTCGCTCTGTAGAGTGCTGTCATCCTGAGCGAAGCGTAGCGCAGTCGAAGGACCTGCGGTTGCTTTGATCTTTTCAGTATTCACGTTCCGATAAACCTACCGTAAAATTTCAAGAAAGTCTCTCGCGACTTTCTCAACCGTCTCACCCTCAACAAACAGAGCACTGATCACCGCCACCGAATCCGCTCCCGCATCGATCACATTCCGCGCATTCGCCCGCGTAATCCCGCCAATCGCCACAATCGGCTTCTGCGTCAGCGCCCGCGCCCGCCGCACCCCCTCCAACCCAATTACCGGTTCAGCATCCACCTTCGTCCCCGTAGCAAACACCGGCCCAACGGCGATGTAATCAGCACTCGTCTCATTTGCAATCCGCAACTGCTCGTCGTTATGCGTAGAAACCCCAACCCACCGCTCCGCCCCCACCACCCGCCGCGCATCCTCCGGCGACAAATCCCCCTGCCCTACATGCACGCCGCCAAAACCCGCCGACACCGCCAGATCCGCGCGATCGTTCATGATCAAGCGGCATCCAGTCCCGGCAAAAACCTCCCACAGAACCGCGGCAGCCCGCAGAATCGAAACAGGCTCCCCCACCTTATTCCGATACTGCAGCAGCCGCACCCCCGCAGCCTTCAAATCTTCAGCGACCCGCGCCAACGCAACACCACGCAGCTCAAGCACACCCTCATCCACAATTGGATACAACCGAGGAAACCGCCGCCGACTCGCTGACTCGCTCACTTGCTAACTAGCTTTCCTTCTGCCGCTCGAAGAACCGTTCCATGAACTTCGTATCGAACTGTCCCGCCCGGAACTCCGCATCCGCAAAGATCTTCTGGTGCAACGGAATCGTCGTATGAATCCCCTGCACCACAAACTGGCTCAACGCGCGCTGCATCTTGTTCATCGCCTCTTCCCGATCGGCCCCATGACAGATCAGCTTCGCAATCAACGAATCATAGTACGGCGGCACAACTCCCTCCGCATACTGCGCCGTATCCACCCGAACCCCATTCCCACCCGGCAAATTGAACGCCGTAATCTTCCCCGCACTCGGCGTGAACTTCTCCGGATGCTCCGCATTGATCCGGCACTCGATCGCATGCCCACGAATCTCCACCGGCTTCGTGATAATCGACGGCAGCTTCTCCCCGGCTGCAATCCGCAACTGCGCCTTCACCAGATCAATTCCTGTAACCATTTCCGTTACACAATGCTCCACCTGGATCCGCGTATTCATCTCGATGAAGTAAATCTTTCCATCCTCATCCATCAAAAACTCAATCGTCCCGGCATTCCAGTACCCGATATTTTCCAGCGCCTTCTTGATCGTCTTACCCAACTCCTCCCGCAGCTTCGGAGTCACCATCAAACTCGGCGCCTCTTCAATCAGCTTCTGATGCCGCCGTTGAATCGAGCACTCCCTCTCCCCCAGGCTCATCACATTTCCATGCTCATCCGCCAGCACCTGAAACTCAATATGCCGAGGCCGCTCGATGAACTTCTCCATGTACATGTCGCCATTGCCAAACGCATTCGCCGCCTCAGTCGAAGCCTGCTGGTACATCGAAGGCAACTCCTCAGCGTTTCTGCAAATCCGCATACCGCGCCCGCCGCCCCCGGCCACGGCCTTCAAGATCACCGGATACCCAACATCCTTCGCCCACTCCAGCGCCTCTTTCTCGTCCGCGATCACCCCATCGGACCCAGGCAGAATCGGCACCTTCGCCTTCTTCATCGTCTGCCGCGCCGTGGACTTCTCGCCCATCATCCGCGTCACTTCCGGCGGTGGCCCGATGAACTTGATATTCGAAGCCCGGCACACCTCCGCGAAGTTCGCATTTTCACTCAGCAGCCCATACCCCGGGTGGATCGCATCCACATCCGCAATCTCCGCCGCAGAAATCACCGCGGGCACGTTCAAATAACTATCCGCCGACCGCGGAGGCCCAATACAGATCGCCTCGTCCGCAAACCGCACATGCAGCGAATTCCTGTCCGCCTCGCTATACACCGCCACCGTGCGGATGCCCATCTCTCTACACGCGCTGATCACGCGCAAAGCAATCTCCCCACGATTTGCAATCAGAACCTTACGAAACATGCGTCCCTTTACTTGGTTTCAATTCAGTTGATCTTTCGGTGCCGGACTAATGAACACAAAACGGACGAGGCAGACAAGAAGCATAAGGAAGAGCGGAACCAGGAAGATCGCAACCGGGCGTCTCCAGTCGTGATGCAGATCCCATCCCGTAGTGAACGTCAAAAACCCGAACAGTGCCAGCCCTAAAAGCCGTCTAGGATCCATAGCCATTGACTCCCGCAATTACCGCGCCCTGATCGCAAACAGAGCCTGCCCATACTCCACCGGCTGCCCGCTGCTGGCGATTCGCTTCACCACCTCGCCGGCCACATCCGACTCAATCTCGTTCATCAGCTTCATCGCCTCGACGATGCAGAGCACCTGCCCCACCTCCACCTGGTCCCCGATCTTCACAAACGGAGGCGCACCCGGCGACGGCGACTCATAAAACGTCCCCACAATCGGCGACTTCACCTCATGCAGCTTCTCCTCAAGCTCATCCGCAAGTTGAGCAGCAGCGCTTGGAGGAGCAGCGGCGACGGGAGCGGCCGCAGGCGCCGAAGCCATCAGCCTGCTCAACTGGGCCATATCAAACCCGCCGGCCGGCAACGTCCCGGGCTCTCCCACGAATTTGATCCGCACCTTCAGGTCATCCTGATCCATGTCGAACTCGGCGATACCATTCGCCTTCAAAAATTCGACCAGCTCGCGAAGCTCTTCCAACTTATTTCGGTCCATCATGTCTCTTCCCGCGCTTCAAGGAGCGCTTTTTCCAATCTGCGACTGTCAATCCGGAGTCGGCCTTCTACTCCCTATTCCCTACTCCCTGCCGTTATAGCTCGATCCAGGCCTTTACACTCGGCGTCAAAACCTCTCCGCCCCTGGCCGTCACCAGAACCATATCTTCGATACGCAATCCGAACCGCCCCGGCATATACACTCCAGGCTCGATTGTGATCACCATGCCTTGCTCTAAAACCTGCTTCTGCTTCGCCGCAAGCCTCGGTCCTTCGTGAATCTCCAGCCCAACACCATGCCCCGTCGAGTGGCTGAAGTACTGATCCAGCTTCACCCTCCGCAACACGCTTCGTGCCGCCTCATCCACCTCTCCGGCGGTCACTCCCGGTGCCACAGCAGCGACCGCAGCTTCCTGCGCTTCCAGCACAGAATCATACACGTCGCGCTCACCCGGCATCGCCTTGCCCATGTGCACGGTACGGGTCATATCGCTGCAATATCCGTCGAGAATAACACCGAAATCCAGCGTCACAAATCCCCGCTTCGGCAACTTCGCAGTCGTTGCCCGGCCATGCGGCAGCGACGACCGCACTCCGCTGGCCACAATCGTGTCGAACGACATTCCCTCGGCCCCTGCCAGCCGGGCCCGCATACTCCAGCGACGCCGCGGCCTCAATCTCCGTCAGCCCCGCGTCCAGATACGTCATCATGCCCTCAAACAGCTCGCACCCCACCCGTGCCGCCGCCCGCATCCGCGCAATCTCCTCAGCATCCTTGACCTCGCGCATCCTCGCCACCAGCGGCCCCACCGCCACAAACATCGCCCGCCGCACCTTCGCCGGCAACGCCTTCCGCATCCCCTCCAGAGCCGCAACCGTCGTATGAGCGGCATCAAATCCGCACCGCCGCGCCTTCGCCGACGCGATCCACTCACAAGCCGCCGTGACCGCCGGCTTCGTCGCAATCACTACGCTGGTTCCAACCGCCTCAGCCTTGGCCTGTCCCGCATACCGCCCATCGGTAAACAGCACAGTCCGTCCATCCACCAGCACCAATGCCGCATTCGATCCCGTAAATCCGCAGAGATATCGAACATCCGGCAGGTGCGTCACCAGCAGCCCGTCCACACCAGCACTCTTAGCAGCAGCCGCTGCTCTTCTCTTCCTCAACTTGAAATTCATCTTCTAGATTCTACCGAACCGCAGGTCCTACCCAACCGCCTCCATCTCCAACTCCGGCAACGCGAACCCGGTTCGCTATTCCCTACTCCCTACCTCCTGCTTTTTAAGACCCGGTATCATTGCATATGCCCGGTTCCACCCCTCCTTTGTCTTCCCGTTTCACCCGGAGAAACTTTCTCATCGGAACCGGCGTCACCGCCGCTGGGCTGGCCCTCTACTCCGGCGAGTTCGCACGCCACGAAATCGACATCGTCAATCGCCCCATCTCCATCACCAATCTCCCCACTTCCTTCCACGGCTATCGCGTCGTCCAACTCAGCGACATCCACCTCGACGAGTACACCGAACCCTTCTTCCTCGAGCGCATCGTCCACAAAGTCAACACCGTCGCCCCCGACCTCGTCCTCGTCACCGGCGACTTCATCACCCACGGCTCCCTCACCTTCATCGCCGGCGGCCACGCTATCCACCGCTGCGCCGAGATCCTCGCCACCCTCACCGCGCCCCTCCGCTACGGCTGCCTCGGCAACCACGACGTTGCCTTCGATCCCGCCACGGTCATCCACGCCCTCACCGCCCACGGCACCCCCATTCTCGTCAATCAGTACCTCCCCATCGAACGCAAAGGCGACCGCATCTGGCTCTGTGCCGTCGACGACCCCGGCACCAGCCATCCCAACCTCGATCTTGCCCTTCCCGAAAAGCCAGACGGCCCCGTCATTCTCCTCGCGCACGAACCCGACTACGCCGACGACGTCGTCGCCCACCCGCGCGGTCCCCTCGTCGACCTCATGCTCTCCGGCCACTCCCACGGCGGCCAAATCAGGCTTCCCTTCCTCGGCCCGCTCATCCTTCCACCCATGGCCGAAAAGTACCCCGAAGGCCACTACCTCTTCAACAGCATGCAGCTCTACGTCAACCGCGGCCTAGGCACCGTAGGCCTCCCCTTCCGCCTCAACTGCCCCCCCGAAATCACACTAATCACCCTCAACCCTGCATGAAACAGTTGTCAGTGGTCAGTGATCAGTTCTCAGTTGCCGATTCTTTTCTGACAACTGAGAACGGATCACTGACAACCGCAGCTAAGCTCCAAACGCCGTAAAGAAGATCATCACAAACCCCAGCCCAAACAGTCCCAGCGCGACAAACAGCCGCCACGCCACGCTGTACCAGGGCCTCCCCACCACCGACCAGCAGAGTTGTATTGCAAACCAGAACGCCGCCACCGCAGTCGCCCCGAACAACACCACAGATACATCGATATGCGAGATCAGCCGATGGATCAAATCCACTTAGCGCGCCCGTGCCACCGGCTTCTTTTGTCTCGGCATCACCGCAATCGGCGCCGGCGCCTTCACGCCCGACTTCTCATCCATCCACGCATCCAGCAGACTCTTCTTGAACCGCCACCGGTTCCCCAGCTTGAACGCCGGAATGAACCCCTCAGACGCATACCGGTACAACGTATCGCCGCTGATGCCCAGGTACTCCGACGCCTGCCGGATATCCATCACCTCACGCGCCATCGCTTGCATCGCTACCGCCATCACAGGTCTCCGTTCATCCACGTCAGAGCGTGCCGGACACAACTACCCGGCTCCCTCTTTGTAACCCCTTTTCCTCACCCATACAACAAGAAAGTTAGCTATTAACCACTAAATTACTGATACGAAAGTACTAGCCTCCCTTCCGCCGGAAACATCCCGAGGAAGAAACCCCGAGAAAAACCTGAAAAAGCCCAGGCATCGCCCGGGCCTTTCTTCCGTAAAACCGCAACCCCTACTTCTTCGGCTGCAATCCCTTCATCACCGCCAGCAGATCCTCCCCCACCGTTCGCGTCTTGGCAATCGCATCCGCCAGAGGAATATCCGTGATCTCAGTGCCCTTAAGCACCACCAGCCGGCCAAACTTCCCCGCATGCACCAGGTCGATCGCCGCCACGCCATACCGGGTTGCCAGCATCCGGTCAAACGCCGAAGGCGTCCCTCCCCGCTGAGTATGTCCCAGGTTCACACTCCTTGTCTCATAGCCGGTCCGCTTCTCAATCTCCTCCGCCAGCGCCTGCCCAATCCCGCTCAGCCGCACATGACCAAACGAGTCCACACTCTTACCCTGCGTCGCCTGCCCCGACTCCGGAAACTGCGCCCCCTCAGCCGCCACTACGATCCCGAACTTCTTCCCATGATCATGCCGGTACTTCAGCAACCGGCAAACCTCATCAATATCGATCGGCACCTCCGGCACCAGAATCACATCGGCCCCACCGGCAATCCCCGAAGTAATCGCGATCCACCCCGCATCCCGCCCCATCACCTCGCACACCAGCACGCGGTTATGTGCCTCGGCCGTCGAATGCAGCCGGTCAACCGCCTCCGTAGCAATCGTCACTGCCGTATCGAAGCCAAAACACGCATCTGTCCCGCTCAAATCGTTATCGATCGTCTTCGGCACCCCAACGCACTTCACGCCCTTCTCGCTCAACGCCAGCGAGATTGACTGGGTATCATCCCCACCGAGCGCAATCAGCGCATCAATTTTGTTCTTCTTCAGCACTTCGAGGCACTTCTCAAACCCACCCGGAATCTTCTTCACGTTCGTTCGCGAAGACCGCAAAATCGTCCCGCCCTTGTGCAGAATCCCCGACGTCGTCTCAAGAGTCAGGGGCATCGTCACATCGTCGATAACGCCCCGCCAACCTTCCATAAACCCAACAAACTCGTCGCCATAGTGCAGAATCCCCTTACGAACTGCAGCACGAATCACAGCGTTTAGCCCAGGGCAATCTCCGCCCCCCGTCAACATTGCAACCTTCATTTTTCCTCCGGAAATCTCTTCAAACGTACAAGCCGAATCATATCCCAGACTGCCCCTCCCGAACCGCCCCCAACCCCCAGTCCATCGTTTGCTGCGCCGAGACTGCGCGCATCCGAAAACCCGCATCTAAAAACCTGCCATGGTCTACTTTTCCAACGCCCAGGAAACCTCAAACCTCTTCGGTGGCTACATCGAGCAGGTCCAGCAGGCCCTCGCGGCCCATCATGTGCACTTCGGCTCACCACCCGACTTCCCGGCCTTCGCTGAGACCCTCGAAACCGACTCGCGACTTCGCAACGACCTTGCTGTTCTGGCACGCTCCTTCGTGGCAGGAGACGAAAACGTATCCCTTCGCACCGTGTTGAGTATCCTCTCCATCGCCAGCGGAGGTCCCGACCTCGCCACGTCCGAGGAAGACATGAGCCAACCCGTTAGCGTGCTCGTCGATTTCCTGATAAGCCTTGGACTCTCCAAACCCGCCGGCGCAGAAAACCGCGACAGCCCTTCATACCCAACCAACGCCATGCCGTATCGAGACGAGCTACGCGAAGAAGAGACATATCAACCTTATCTCCCCCCTCCACCCTCCCTCGATCGCCATCCACTGCCGCACCAAACACCGCCGGACCCGATGGTTCACAACGAACCGCTCCCCGACCGGACATTTCCCGAGCAGACTCTTACCGACCAGACTCTTCCGCAACAAACTCTCCCGGACCAGACTCTTTCCGATCCAGTCAACGACGCCGCCGACGACGACGATCAGAGCCCGCTCGAAACCGCCCCCACACTCCCGAATCTCGATCCATTCCCCCACTCCGGCGCAGGAAACTCACTCGTCGAATCGCTCACCCGCCTCGAATTGAACTCCCTCCAGGTCAAACACTTTCTCGATTCGATTGACCAGAGAATAAGCCGCATCGAGCCGCGCCTCGACAACCTTCCAACGCCGGTACTGACCGCAGCCCCACCTCAGCTCGGACACACAGCGGAAGCAAGGTACTCGAGCGTCCTCGCATCACAGACCCTCCCCGACGAACCTCCTGACGAACCCCTGCCGCCCGCGCCACCAACGCAAACAACAAAGCAACCGGAGGCGTTCTCCAAGCAACCGGAGCTGTTACCACACCACGAGCCGCCTCCACAGCAAGCCCCCTCGAGAAGCCGGATTCTCATTCCGCTCACGACAGCCGCAGCGACAGCACTTCTGGTCTCGCTCCTCTACCTGAGCTTCGGCCGCAACTCGTCATCCATAACGATCCAGCCAGCACCCGCTCCCACCGCGGAAAATAGAACCCCCGCCCCGGCAAACCCTGCTCCTGCAGCCGGCGATGTCAACACCTCCAGCCCGCCACAAATCGCTACGGCGTCTCCAGCACAAAATGCAACCGCAGCGACCCCGACTCTCCCGACAAAAACCGGCGCCTCCTCACCCAGTCACTCCAGTCCACTCCGACGCAGCGCTTCCTCTCCGCCCACTTCCACCACATCTCATCCGTCGACACCCACGCAAGACAGCGCACGAATCGAACTGCCGAAACCCTCCGCTGCTTCCTTGGCAAGCCCTGAAGAATCGACCGACTCATCCACTCTCACCACAGAACCGGTCAACGTCCGCTCCGGCATCATGGCAGCCAACGTTCTTTCAGCACCGCAACCGTCCTATCCCAAACTCGCCAGTCTCACCCGCATGCAGGGTGCAGTCGTCATGCAGGCCATCATCTCGAGGGAGGGGACGATCGAACACGTGCACGTCATCAAAGGTCACCGGCTACTGCGCGGTGCGGCAACCAATGCCGTACGTAACTGGCGCTACCGTCCGTATCTGGTCAACGGCCATCCTGTCGAAGTCGCAACCATCGTCAGCGTGGATTTCAAGCTGCCAGATTAGCGTCCGGCGAACCGTCACTCCACCACTTGAAGGGTTCGACGCCACCTGGTTTGATCGAAGAAGTGAACGATCTCGTGCATGGTAAAAGCCGCCTTCTCTGAAAACCTCGTCTTGTCGACTTCGTTCTCCGGAGTCGGAAAAGACCAGTAGACGAACAACGGCCGTCCCACGATGTTGGCCCGCGGAACGAAGCCCCAGTACCGCCCGTCCGCGCTGTTCGTCCGGTTGTCGCCCATCACAAAATAGCTCTCCGGGGGCACCACCAGGTCTTCGCCATCAATGTGATTCGGCAGATCGACCCACCACTCCGAGGTCAAGCCAGCGTCTTGCGGCGGCGACACCGACGGAAAGTCATCGCGGTAAGCGTTATAGTTCGCATTGCTCGGTTTGGCGACGTGCGGCTCGTCCTGCGCGACTCCGTTCAGGTAAACGATCCCTCGTCGCAGATGAATTCGATCACCCGGAACTCCAATCACTCGCTTGACCAGAAAAATATGTCCGCCATTGGCTTCCGCCGGCTTGTAAAACACGATGATCTCGCCGCGATGAACATCATTGTGTCGCACGAACCGCGCCCACGGCTCAGGCGGCAAGGGGTTGAGTCGATCGACCACCACATGATCGCCAACCAGCAAAGTACTCGCCATCGACGATGAAGGAATCGCGAAGTTCTGAAAAAGAAAAGTCACCACAAAAAGCCAGATCGCCAGAAGGCTGCAGAGTGCTGAAAACCCCTCAAAGAATGTCTCGTCCATCCGCTCTTCGTTCGCTCCGTTGGTTTCCGTCATCGCAGTGACCTCCGCCAATCAGCCGAATCAGCCGCGCCACCAATCCGACCTTAGCTCCACCTCGGCTACCACCTCCGTAGGCCGCCCCGGCTCCGGTGTCCACACCTTGATCTTCTTCTCCCCCGCCAGTTCCATCAACCGCTCGATCGGCTGCCGCCACGCATGCAACGCCAGATCGAACAGCCCCCAGTGAATCGGCATCATCAGCCCGCGTCTTTGGCCATCAGTTCCGCTCAGCGCCTCATACGCCCGCACCGCCCCATCCGGCCCCAGATGAATTCCATCCCACATCACATCGAACGCCCCAATCTCCAGCATCACCAGATCGAACGGCCCATACGCCGCGCCAATCTCAGCGAACCCCTCCCACCACCCCGAATCCGCACCAAAGTAGACCCTATGCTCGGGCCCCTTCAGCACAAACGCCGACCACAACGTCTCAAACCGGTTCATCAAACTGCGTCCAGAAAAGTGCCGCGACGGCACCGCCGTAATCTCCAGCCCTTTCACCGCAACACTCTCGGTCCAATCCAGTTCCGTAATCTGCTCGGCCCGCACCCCGAACTGCTGCAACAGCTCACCCACCCCCAGCGAAGTCACCCACTTCGCCCCGCGCATCGACTCCAACCCAGCCAGCAACCGAATCGAATCCTCTCCCAGATGGTCATAGTGGTCATGCGACACCAACACCACATCCACCCCCGGCAAATCCTCCAGCCGTACCGGAGCAGCAAAAAATCTCTTCGGTCCGGCCCACCGGCTCGGCGATGCCCGCTCGTCCCACACCGGATCCACCAGCACCCTCACCCCATCGATCTCCAGCAGCATCGAGGAGTGCCCCATCCACGTCACCCTCAACCCACTCTCCGGCGCCGCCGAATACACCGACACATCCGTCCGAAACGGCCCCAGAGGTTTACGCGGAGACTTCTCCTCCTTATTGCTCAGAAACCGCGGCAGCACTTTGAAAATCGTGCCCAACCCACCAATCGTCGTAGGAACCGGATTCAAGAACTTTCGCCCCGACTTGCCGGCCCGGCGCAACATCGTCATCTCTGGATGGTACAACTGCACAACTTCCTCCAATCAAACCCACAGCTTACGGGAGGTAATAAAACGGATTCGGCAGCTTCACACTGATCTCCCCTCTCGGCTCCCCGTTCAAATCGCTCCACTGGTCACCCACATTCATTACGATGCGATATCCCGCATCCACAATCTTCTTCCGTTCCTGGCTCTTGTACTCCACCGTCGCCATCGTCTTCTGCGGCCCCTCGCGAAGACTCAATCCCTTCCAGCCCTTGTAACCCGCCGCCTCCAGATTCTTCGCCGTAGCCGCCTTCTGTTCCCCCGGCCGACCCGTGATAAAAAACACCTCCACCCCTGCCGCCCGGGCATGGTTGAACAACCTCAGCGTCCCCGGCAACGCCATATCCGCATCAGACGACACCTCCCACGCATTGAACATCTGAGAAAGAAATCCATAGTCCTCCCGCTTCATCTCGCAGTAGTTCGATAGCGAAGTCTCATCGATATCCAGCACCAGCGCCAGCCTCTCGCCTGCCTTTCTCCCCGCCACCAATCCATCCAGCGCAACCTCGGCCCGTTTCGCCTGAGCATCCACATCCGCCCAATAGCACCCACCTCCCCCAACACACTCGGCATAGTCCTCCAGCCGGTACCGCGCCACCCCAAAGTTCTCCATCGGCTCAGCCGCAACCAGTACCGACGGATCCGCCGCACCCGCCTCAGCCGTGGCCCGAACCGCCGCCACCGAAGGCCTCACCGCCGTCGTCCTTCCACCCGTCGCCGCCCTCTCGGCACTCACCGGACAAGCCGGCGGCCCCATCTGCCCCAGGCAGAGCCCGCCAGCCAGCATCAGCACACCGATCACTCGCAAGAATCGCCGCATCACAACCTCCACACTCCCGCCGGCGAAAAATTCACCGCCTTCAGTCGACATCCCACGCTATGCCCATCCATACTGCATTAACTCGCACCCGTCATAATGTTGTGCAGCATTCTAGAACTCCTCGGCTGAGCATCTGATAGACAGAGAACCCCTTCAATAAACCGCCATGAGCCGTCTCCGAACCTTTGCCGAAAAAATGAGCCGGAATCAGGTCTTGTCCAGACATCTTCCCAAAGACCTGAACTCCGCCCCCATCTACGTCTCGCCCGACGCAAGCCTAAGCCAGTGGAACCCTCGCCTTCAATCCGATCTCTTCGATCTCGCCCGCGAGTTCGTCCATCCCGGCGACACCATCTGGGACATCGGCGCCAACGTCGGACTCTTCACCATCGCCGCCGCCCAAAGAGCAGGCCCAACCGGCAGTGTCCTCGCCATCGAACCCGATATCTGGCTCGCCACTCTGCTACAGCGCACCGCCGCTGCCCAGCGCCCAAACGCGGCCCCCATCCGAATCATGCAGGTCGCCGTCAGCGGAGTCACAGGCACAGAGACCCTCCACATCGCAAACCGCAACCGCGCCTCCAACCATCTCTCCTCAGTCCCCGAACACTCTCAAGCCGGCGGCACCCGCGAAACCTACGAAGTCCACTGCATCACCCTCGACTCGCTCCTCGAACAGATCCCAGAACTGAGCCCAGATCAAACCCCTCCACCCAACCTCGTAAAAATCGACGTCGAAGGCTCCGAGATCGACCTTCTCAACGCCTCCCATCGCCTCCTCACCACCATCCGCCCCATCATCATGTGCGAATCCCAGCACCGCAACCGGCCCGCCGTCACCACCATCTTCAACCGCTACAACTACAAACTCTACGACTGGGACACCAACCCCCGAGTCGAAGTTCAGACCGCAGCCTTCAACACCCTCGCCATCCCCATCTAGCCGCGGCCATCATCCCTTCGTTGCCGTCGCCTCATCGGCATAGAACTCGTCAATCTCCTTCGTATACCGCTTCTCCACCACTCGCCGCTTCAGCTTCATACTCGGAGTCAGCGTGCCATCCTCCACGCTCCACTCCTCCGCCACCACGCTCATCCGCTTCATGCTCTCGTAGTTCGGCAGCCCCATATTCACCTTGTCCACAATCTCCTGGTACGCCTTCACCACCTTCGCATCTTTCACCAGAGCAGCATGGTCCCCCGCCACGATCCCCTGCCCCTTCGCCCATCCCTCCAGCGCAGCAAAATTAGGCGAGATCAGCACACAAGCAAACTTGTGCTTGTCGCCCACCAGCGCCGCCTGCCCCACCAGAACATTCGCCTTTAACTTATTCTCAATCGACTGAGGCGCAATCAGCTTTCCGCCACTCGTCTTCAGCAACTCCTTCTTCCTGTCGGTAATCGACAAAAACCCATCCTGGTCGATATTCCCGATATCTCCCGTCTTGAACCACCCATCCGGCGTAAACACCTCCGCCGTTTCCTTCTCTTTCTTCCAATACCCTTTGAAGATCGAAGGCCCTCTCACCTCCAACTCGCCATCCTCCGCAAACCGGCACTGCAAATTCTCCAGCGCCTTGCCCACCGTGCCAATGCGATGCGCGTTCGGAAAATTCAACGCAATCACCGGCGAAGTCTCCGTCAGCCCATACCCTTCAAAAATCCGAATCCCCGCGTCGGCAAACCATCCCGCCGAATCCATTCCCAGCGGCGCGCCACCCGAGATGAACGTCGTCACACATCCGCCAAACGCCTCCCGAATCTTCGAAAACACCAACTTGTCCGCAAGCTTCCAGCCCATTCCTCCGGGCGTCTTGCCCACCAGCGTCTCCGCTCTATGCTTGTGCCCCGTAGCTAAAGCCCAACGCAAAATCTTCGCCTTCACCGGCGACAACGCCGACTTCCCTTCCACCGCCTGCCGAATCTTCTCGTACACTCGCGGCACCGCAACAAAGATCGTCGGCTTCACCGCCTTCATCGCCCCCGGCAGCAAGTCGAACTTCGGACAGTACGCCAGCCGCGCGCCATAACACATCATCGCGTAGTCCAGATGCCGCGCCGTCACATGCGACAACGGCAGAAACGAGATACAGCTGTCCCGTTCTCCAAACCCCATCAGCCCCGTAGCAAAGTTGATATTGCTCGCCAGGTTCCCGTGCGTCAGCATCACACCCTTCGGCTCGCCCGTCGTCCCCGACGTATAGATAATCGTCGCCAAGTCGTCGGGTTTCACGCCCTCTGGCGTCGCCCCCTTCACCATCGCGTCAAACGCTACATCCCTCTGCTCCCGCGCCTTCGCCCCCTCCATCAGCTTCGCAAAGCTCTCTGCATCAGGAAACTCCCCAGCATCCATCACCACCACATGCTCCAACTCCGGAAGATCACCCGCAGCCATCAGCTTCTCGTACTGCTCGCGCGAAGACACCACCGCCGCCTTCGCCCCCGAGTCCCGCAACATATACCCAATCTGCTCCGGCGTCAGCGTCGGATACAGCGGCACATCCACGCCGCCAATCGCCAGCGTCGCAAAATCCGTCACCGCCCACTCCCACCGGTTCTCCGAAACGATCGCCACCCGGTCACCCTGGCCCAGCCCCCATCCTAGAAACACATCCGCCAGCGCTCTCACCCGCCCGTACAACTCATTCGACGTAATCGGCTTCCACGCCCCGTCCGCATCCAGCCGCTGCATCACCACGAACTCGCCCCGCCCCGTCACCATCCCCAAAACATCATTCACACTGCTCAAATCAAACATGTTTTCTCCAGGAGTCCGTTACAAAAATCCAAGATGGATTACAAGAGTCAAAGCCCATCGCAAAATCAGTTGCTGTCACAAACTCTCATTTGTGTCGACTTCATTTCCAACTTACCAAGGAAGTGGTCATCTCGACCGGAGTCGCGCAGCCTTATCGCGCGACGTAGTGGAGAGACCCCCGCATTTCGTCTTTGCTGTTACAGTTGATTTCTCTCCAACCCCAATATAGATACCGTCATTTCGACCGAAGCTGCTCACGCCTTTGTGAGCAGCGCAGCGGAGAAATCTGCTTCTCCACGCAAACCCCAAGCCCGAAAAGCCTCCGCCACCACTCCGTACTCCCTATTCCCTATTCCCAGCCGTTATCCCGTTCAACAACACATCCATCACCTGGGCAGCCGTAGCCTTCGCATCATAAACGCGCCCTGTGAACACAGCAGAACTCAGCAACTCATCGATCGCCCCAAACATACAGTGCGCCACCACGCCATCCGACACATCCCGCCGGAAGATCCCCTCCTGCTGCCCCCGCCGCACCACCTCCCTCACCACCTGGATGTACTTCACCAGATGATGGTGCGAAAACTCAGCAATAAACTTCGCACTCTGCCGCACCTCGGTCTGCATCAGCACCGCCATGCTCCGGTTCACCGCATGGCTCTCCAGATGCACCTGGGCGATATACTCCAGCTGCTCGCGCGGCCCCGTCAGCGTCTTGAACTCCTCCTCCACCTGCCGATAAAACTTGTTAAAGGTCTCATCAATCGCCGTTCGCAGCACATCGTCTTTGCTTTTGAAGTAGAGATAGATCGTCCCGTCCGCGACCCCGGCCCGTTTGGCAATTGCGCTCACCGGAGAGCTGAAGTAACCGCGCTCCGCGATCACCTCCACCGCGGCATCCAGAATGCGCTGATACTTCTCGCTTCCCGGCCCCGTCGCGGGTATCCCGGCCGTCTTCGAATCAGGCCCCATCGTCTTCTCTCTTCGCGTCAGCTCAGGCCTCACACCGAAATATCTCCGGTGCCGCCACTCTAATGAATTCAATCGCCTTTGCCAAGAATGAACTACGATTCATTCCCCCAGAATGAATCTTTATGCACCCACGGCAACCTTGCTGCCGCGAGACTCTCCACTTCTTCAAAATGAGTGGTGGACCAGCAAGACGCGGGTGAGTGAACCAGCAAGACGGGTGAGTGAACTGGCAAGATGCGGGTGCCCCATCCTTTTCGGTCTCATCGAAAAGGGTGGATTATCGAGCGAAGCGAGACCGCTTTCCCCTCCGGCCGGGACCACCAAATGTCCCCCCCAAGAGAGAGGATGGGTGGGAGAATAAGCACTCAACCAGCCTCCACACGTAGCCGTTGCTGTTGAAGTTGCTTCCCTTGTTGTCCTCCCCGCAGGGGATCTGCTTCCGTCTTTGCCTCTCCCACCAGCCACAACAGCCCGGGTGCCCCATCCATCGCGCACTTTGCGATGGGTGGGATCGCATACTCAACCAGCCTCAACCCCTTTGCCACTTTGGTCGTTGCCTTTGCTCATTGTTGTCATCCCGCTGGGGATCGCATTCGTCTTGTCTTATCAGCGAATAGCACACGCTGGAGAAATACCCGGAAACGCTTGAATCCATTACCTTTCCCTCCCGCCAATATTTCTCTTCTCCATTTTCAGCCCAAAAATCGCATGTCAAGTCCCAAAACCACTTAAACCAAACAAAAGAAACAAGATCGACTTTGAATTTTAGTTAGCCCCAATCCGCTATACTGAATATATAGATCAAAAATAAGGAAGCCCCGGACACCCTCCGGGGCTAACTTATTGAAAACAAGTATTTTGCGCACAACCAATTTGTTATCAATATTTTGCAGATACCAAGACCCTGCAAACCGCTGAATCTGAATATTTTACGCCCAGAATACCCCGGGGGAGGGGGGTTACCCCTCAACTCTGCGGCTTAGGATTAAGCCGCACAAACGCCGCAGCACTCTTCGCCCAATCCGCCAGCATCGACTCAGCCAGTCCGCTGCCGGACCTCTCCCGATGCGTCTCAATCAGCCCACGCAGACTCTCCTGCGACTCGGGACAAACCGCACCAAACGCCTCAGCAACCAAAAACTCCGGATGGTACCTCTGGCCACCAACAAAGGAGCCGTCCGCGTCATAGACCCACGCCAGCCCTCCCGTCATACCCGCGCCAAAGTTGATCCCGACTCGTCCCAGCACCGCGACCGTCCCCCCGGTCATGTACTCACAACCATGGTCGCCAACGCCTTCAACAACCGCAACCGCACCGGAGTTGCGAACCGCAAACCGCTCTCCTGCCCGCCCCGCCGCAAACAAACTTCCAGCGGTGGCGCCATACAACGCAACATTACCCAGAATCACATGTTGCCCGCTGTCCTTCGCAGCCAGCCCACGAGCACGGATCACCAGCTCACCGCCAGACAATCCTTTGCCAACAAAATCGTTCGCCTGACCGTCGAGCACCAGCTTCATCCCCTCAACAGCAAACGCGCCGAAAGACTGGCCCGCGATTCCATCCAGGTTGAACGTCACATCCGCCGGAAGGTCGCTCTGCGCTCGCCGCAGAGCCAGTTCTCCTGCCAGCCGCGCGCCAACCGAGCGATCACGGTTCGCAATCTTCGAGTCAACAACGAACGGCAAACCAGCATCAACCGCAGCCATCGCCGGCACAACCCACGCCTCATCCAGCGGAGGCCCCGCAACCGGCTGATCGTTCCGAATCCCCATCCAACGCACCGGTCCATCGGAGACCTTCGCCAACATCGGCTCAAGATCCAGATTGCCATCGAACTTAACCTGATCCAGCAGATCCGAACGACCCACCGCCGCCTCGATCGAAGGCAGACCATACCGCGCCAGCAGATGCTGCAGATCGCCAGCAAGCTGCTCAAAGAACGTCACGATATGCTCCGGCTTCCCGCGGAACTTCGCCCGTAACTCCGGCTTCTGAGTAGCAATTCCTGTCGGACACGTATTGAGATGGCACTGCCGCGCCATATCGCAACCCAGCGTCACCAGCACTGCCGTGCCAAACGCATACTCATCCGCACCCAGCAGCGCCGCAATCAGGACGTCGCGCGCCGTCGCCAGTCCGCCGTCGGTCCTGAGCCGCACCCGCCCACGCATGCCACTCTGCATCAGCACCTGCTGCGCCTCAGCCAGCCCCAGTTCCCACGGATTGCCCGCATACTTGATGCTCGACAACGCCGCAGCACCCGTACCCCCTGTGTTGCCGGCAATCACAATAAAATCCGCATACGCCTTCGCCACACCGGCCGCAACCGTCCCCACACCGCAACCCGAAACCAGCTTCACACCAACCGCAGCCCGCGGATTCACCCGCTTCAAGTCATAGATCAACTGCGCCAGATCTTCGATCGAGTAGATGTCATGGTGCGGCGGCGGCGAGATCAACGAGACCCCGGGCTGCGCATGCCGAAGCCGCGCAATCAACCCACTCACCTTATGCCCGGGCAGCTGTCCGCCTTCGCCAGGTTTCGCCCCCTGCGCCACCTTAATCTCAATCTCCTCCGCATGAGACAGATACTCCGCCGTCACACCGAACCGGCCAGACGCCACCTGCTTCACCTTGTTGTTCAACGAAACATGAACCGCGGGAGCCTCGATCACCTTCTCAGCCACAGCGGTACCACCTCCGGAGCGAGCAACCAGACTCATCCCTCCGCCAGAATCCAGCTGCTCCGAACCCACAGCCTGCATTCGATAGACAGCAGAATCCTCACCACCTTCACCCGTGTTCGATCGGCCACCAAGCATATTCATCGCAGCAGTAATCGTCTGATGAGCCTCGGGACTCAGAGACCCAAGAGACATGGCGCTCGCCACAAACCGCTTACACAGACTCGCAGGCGCCTCAACCTCGCTCAAACCAAGCTCGGGCCCAGCCGGACGAATCTCCAGCAGATCCCGCAGCACCGCAGGATCACGCGCGATTAGGTCCCGGGTATAGATAGCAAATGCACCTGCAGCATCCGCAGGCGCAGGCACATTGCGCGCGCTCCCTACAACGGATTGCAACGCTTTTACTGTAGGCGGTTGCCAGGCATGCGGCTCCGACATATCCGCCTTTCGGAATCGTACCCAACCATAATCCGGCAGTTCGGGTGTCTGGCCGTTCGTATCATTCGGAGCCCACGTCTGCCGAAGATTCCGCTCGAGATCCGCAAACCCAATCCCGGACAGAGGCGCCGGTGTATTGACAAAGCACCGGGCCACCACACTGGAATGCAAGCCGAGAATGTCGAACAGGTGCGCACCGCGATAGCTGTCGACAACAGAGATTCCCATCTTCGACATCACCTTGGCAAGACCGGCGTCCAGCGACTTTAGCATCTTGCGCTCGGCCTCCACCACGTCTGTGCCGACAGGTGCAAGACTTCTTCCAGTCTCCAGTGCCAACCATGGACACACCGCACCTGCGCCATATCCAATCAGAACGGCCGCATGATGAATATCCCGGCAGTCCCCCGCCTCCGCCGCAAGCCCTGCAAGCGTACGCAGGCCGGCATCCACCAACGCCTGGTGCACCGCTCCCGTAGCCATCGCCATTGGAATTGGAAGCATCTCCACACTGGCTGTACGATCCGAGAGCAAGAGGATTCGTGCTCCATTCCGCACCAGCTTGATGGCTTGCATACAAAGCTCATCGAGCGCCTGCGTCAAAGTTTTTTCCACGGCGAACACAGCTTGAAGTTCTGCCAGGTTCAACTCCGCTTTGTGCGGATACTCTCCTCGTCGCAAGGCTTCAACCTGTCCCAGCGACAAGAACGGCGATGGGAGTGACACTCCCGGCAGCGGCGCGTTCTTATCCAACAGATGCGGCCACGGACCAAGCCGCGTATGCAATGACACCACGCAGGACTCCCGCAACGAATCGATGGGCGGATTCGTCACCTGGGCAAAACGTTGCCGAAAGTAGGCGTAGACCGGCCGTGGCGAACGTGCGAGGAACGCCAATGGCGTGTCGTCACCCATCGACCACACCGCATCCTTGCCCTCGGTCGCCATCGGCTGCAGGATCATCTTGACGTCTTCCCGCGTGTAACCGAAGCCTCTTTGCAACGCCGCTAGCGCAGTAGGATCAGCATCGGAAGTGGCTACGGGAACGAGAGGAGAATCCTCGACGAGTTTGGCGTAGGTCGTTCCTGCGTCGAATAGTTCCAGCAACGCTTCGTCCTCGTAAACTTTGTGGTTCACAAGATCGACGACAAGCATCTGGCCCGGCCCAAGACGCCCACTGTGTATTACTTCTTCCGGATCAAGATCAACCAGTCCCGCTTCCGACCCAGCCACGACCAGGCCCGCCCGCGTCATCGCAAAACGACACGGCCGAAGCCCGTTGCGATCCAACACCGCGCCTACGACTTGACCGTCGCTGAAAGAGATTGCCGCCGGTCCGTCCCAAGGCTCAGCGCAGTCTGTGTGGTATCGCAGAAAAGAGGAAGTGTGATGCCCATCCGTCGCGGGTGGAAGCAACATCCGCACAGCCTCCGCCAATGTTCTTCCGTTTTGCGATAACAACTCAACCGCCTCGTCCAGACTTGTCGAGTCCGTCCCCCCCAGTGTCAATACTGGCTTACACTCCACGGGCAGCGTGGAGTCCCGAGCCGTCATCCGCGCACGATTTCCCCACACGGTATTGATCTCTCCATTGTGTCCAAGCTTTCTCCCCGGCTGTACACGATGCCATGTCGGCGAAGTGTTCGTCGCATATCGCTGGTGAAAAACCGCAAAAGGAGTGACGTAATCGTCAGAGGCCAGATCGGGGAAAAAGTTCGGCAGGAACTCTCCCGTGCACATCGCCTTGTAAACAATTGTCTGCGATGACAGCGAACAGATATACCCAGTCACGTCACCCTGCGCATGCGCCCGTTCGAACTGCTTCCGCGCAAGATAGAGGCGCCGTTCCATCGTCTCCGGTTCGACATCGCTGGAATCCAGGACAAGCACCTGCCGAATCTTCGGCATAGTGCGGAACGCCATTTCTCCGAGCCATTCCGTACATACCGGCACGTCCCGCCAACAGAGCACCTTAAAATCATGTGACAGCAGGCAACGTTCCAGCAGTTCTTCCGCACGATTCTCTTCTGCCGGCAGCAATAACATGCCGACGCCAAGCAGTTGTTTTTCCCCAAGCGCAAGCGCGGCAGCCTTCACCAGCAGGGCTCGCGGAATCGCGGTCATGACTCCGACGCCATCACTGGTTTTTCCGTCTGCAGCCGTGGCGCCACGATGAGCCAGTCTGCTCAGCGCGGTCAATGCTTGTTGCAAAATCTCATGAGAGGGAGTCCCATTCACCGCGGCTACAAAGCCCACACCACAGGAATCATGGTCAAAGCGCTCGTCTATCAAAGACGGCGAAGCCACGGCGGCGACAGAAACACTTCCAGAACTTCGCCGCGGACTAGATGCAAGAGACTGTTCCATGCTTCACTATACGTCGTGCAGAGTTTTAAAACCTCTGTGACGACACCTTCCTTTGGGAGAGTGTTCTGGCCTTCATTAGGCAGAATCTAGCTTTTGTATAAATATACACAAGTAATGTATATTTATACATAGCGTTTGATTCCACCTTCGTTTCAAGTTGCATTGACGACATAAGCGCCAGAGAACAGGTAAAAACAACCCAATGAAACAACAACGTCACGCCGTAATTCAGGAATTGCTGGTAAAAACGGCAGTCACCAGTCAGGACGAACTACGTCGAAAGCTTGCAGGGCGCGGCTTTCATGTGACTCAAGCAACGTTGTCCCGAGACATTCATGAGTTGCGGTTGAACAAAGGACCGGAAGGCTATTCCCTTCCGGCAGGACCGGATAACGATGAAGATGCCTTACCCGGAATACGTGAAGTTCTGGAAAGCTTTGGTCTTGAAGTGCGCCAGGCAATGAATCTCCTGGTTCTAGTGACAACAACTGGAAGCGCTCAACCCATTGCAGCCGGAATTGACTACGAAGACTGGCCCGAAGTGGTAGGCACCATCGCCGGAGATGACACAGTTCTCATTATCTGTCCTGATGAGAAACGGGCAAATCTGTTGAAGACTCGAATTGAAGGATATCTTGGCTAACTCAGTAATAATAAATCCAGTCGAACGCGCCGATTCGTTGACCAGTGACACGAGACCACCCCGGACCGCCATAGCGGGCGTCAGCGGGTATGCGGGCGGCGAACTTGCGCGCCTGCTTCTTCGTCATCCCAGATTGAACACCGCCGCGCCAACGTTCCTGAGCCGGGCCGGCGAGGCAGAAGTAGGACCGTCTACTTATTTAGAGCATCTCCATCCCCAACTCGCAACGCCAGGGAATCCCCACGCTAATGAAGTCTTCCCTTTCAGTTGGAAGCGGATTGTCGACTCAGGCATCGACGTATTGTTTTTGGCGACACCCCACGAACAGTCTCGCGAGTGGGTGCCTCAGGCGATTGAACAAGGCATCAAAGTTATCGATCTGAGTGGTGCCTGGCGTCTAAAGGAACACGTCAATCGCGCCGTCTACCGTTTAACAGACTTGGACCCCAAGCGTGCCGAGCAGCTGCAGCTGGAGGCAGTCTATGGATGTCCGGAACTGCACCGCGACGAGATCAGGCGAGCCCGCCTCGTTGCCAACCCGGGATGCTATGCGACTTCGATCATCCTCGGACTCGCGCCACTGCTTCAAGCGGGTCTGGTCGACGTCGATCATGGCATCGTCTGCGATGCGAAGTCCGGTGTAAGCGGAGCGGGAAAAGCCGCGACGGCAAAGACCCACTTCATGCACGCGGCCGACAACCTCTCGGCGTACTCGGTTTTTGGACATCGCCACACCGGAGAACTGCTCGAACAGCTCCATCTCAAGGCAGATCAGATTCAGTTCACTCCTCATCTGCTGCCGATACCACGTGGAATCTTGTCGACGATCTATCTCAGCCTCAAGCAGGCGTCAGATGCCAATGCAATCAACGCGGCGCTTCAGGAGTTCTACCGTCACAGTCCGCTGGTCCGTCTGCATTCCTCACCGCATTTACCGGAGATTCAGCACATCGTCCGCACCAACTTTTGCGATCTCGGTTTCGCCCTTGCCGCTGACGGCAAACGTTTGGTGATGGTCTCGTGTCTCGACAATCTCTTGAAGGGTGCGGCAGGTCAGGCAGTACAAAACATGAATCTAATGTGTGGATGGAAGGAAGAGGAGGGCTTGCTGTGAAATTCGTCGTCAAATTGGGCGGTGTCGCCCTTGAGGACAAGAAGATCCTCCACGCGGCGGGCAAGGCCATCGCTGACCTCGTCGCCGACGGCAACCAGGTTGCGGTTGTCCATGGCGGCGGGGTGCAGTTGACTCGTACCCTCGATCAAATGGGCAAGAAGAGTGAGTTCATCTCTGGCCTCCGTATTACGGATGCCGAGACGCGCGACGCTGCACTGATGGTTCTTGCAGGCCGAGTCAACAAGTCCCTGGTGGCGGCGATTGGCTCTCACGGCCAGGCTGCCGTCGGTCTCTCCGGCGGAGACGGCCACGTCTTTCGTGCCCGTAAGAAAAAGACCAACCCTGATCTCGGCTTTGTCGGTGAAATCGCCGCCACAGATCCTCGCTGGCTTGATGCGATCTGGACCATGGGCGCCGTCCCTGTGATCTCTTCGATCGCATTGGGTTTTGATGGTGAGTACTACAACATCAACGCCGACGAAATGGCAGCTGCCTGCGCCATCGGCACAAAAGCCGATACACTTGTCTTCCTCACCGATGTCCCCGGAGTCAAGGGCGCCGACGGCAACGTAATGCGCTGGCTCACACTGGCTCAAATCCCCGCTATGGAAAAGGCGCAGGTTGTCTCGGGCGGCATGTTACCCAAACTAAACGCCTGCCGCGACGCCCTCACTCACGGGGTCAAGCGCGTGCGTATTCTTCCCGCAGAGGCGGCGTGGCTATTGCCCGATCTCGTCTCCACCCGGGTCAACGATGGAACGGAGGTCATGGTCGCATGAAACTAGCATCGATCCAGGCGGCGGAGAGTAACTTGCTTCTCCAAACGTACGAGCGCAACCCCTACCTGTTTGTCAGCGGACAAGGTGTCTATCTCCGCGACGAAAACGGTCAGGACTACCTTGACCTCCTCAGCGGCATCGGAGTCTCCGCGCTCGGCTACGCCCACCCCGCAGTCGAAGAGGCAATTCATCGTCAGAGCACCCGCCTTATCCACACCTCGAACCTCTTCTTCCACGAGCACACTGCCGAACTCGCCCTCCGCCTCACCGAAATCAGCGGCCTCGACCGTGTCTTTCTCACCAACAGCGGCACCGAAGCATGGGAAGCAGCGCTCAAGCTTGCTCGGGCCCACGCTGGCCGTCTCCGAGCCGAAGGGCGCAACATCGGCACGAAGTTCCTCGCCATCGAACACAGCTTTCACGGCCGCTCCATGGGATCGGTCGCAACCACCCACAAGCTGAAGTATCGCGAACCCTTCGAACCCGTAATGCCCGGCGTCGAATTCGTACGCTTCAACGACATGGCCGACCTCCGCGCAAAATTCTCCGAAGATATCTGCGCCATCTGCATCGAGCCCGTTCAAGGCGAGGGCGGCATCCACCCCATCTCGCGTGAATTTTTCGCCGCTGCCCGAGAACTCTGTAATTCCACCGGTGCCCTTCTGCTCGCAGATGAAATCCAATGCGGGTTCGGACGAACCGGCAAATGGTTCGCGTACCAGCACTATGGCATCCTCCCCGACGTCACTACGCTTGCCAAGCCAATCGCCAACGGCATTCCCATGGGCGCCATGCTATGCACCAACAACGCGGCTCTCGCCATCACGCCCGGGATGCACGGCACCACGTTCGGCGGCGGCCCATTGGCATGTGCGGTTGCCATCGCGGTCATCGACACCATCAACCGCGACAGCCTGCTCGAGAATATTCGCGATGTTGGCCAATTTTTCCACGCAGAACTTACAAAACTTGCAGCGCGTCACGATTGCATCGTCGATGTTCGAGGGATCGGATTGATGCTGGGTCTCGAGCTCAACTCGACAGAATTAGCCAAACGGGTTGCCGCCCAGCTTATGGACCGTCACATCATCGTCAACCGTACCAGCGAAACGGTTCTTCGTTTTCTTCCTCCCTTCATTCTCGAACGGAAACACGTCGAGACAGCCATCAAAGCACTCGACGAGATCGTCAGCGCAGAATACGCCGGCGCAGCGCCGGCAGGAGAACAATCCCATGGGTAGCAAGACCGTAATGATGAATACCAAGACGACGGAGATCGCCGGCGACGACCCCACATCAGTCAAGCCCACCGCAACTCTCGGTATTCAGTCCGACACCGCTTTCAGCGAAGCGTCCAAGCGCCTCTCCGGACGCGACCTCTGCTCCATTGCCGATCTCACGGTGCAGGAGATGGCTGCCATCATGGAACTCGCCCACGCCGTCAAGAACCACCCCGACGATTTCCGGCACGCTCTCGATGCCCGCCAGATGGTCATGTTCTTCGAAAAAGCTTCTCTCCGCACTCGTCTCACCTTCGAAGCCGCCATCAACACACTCGGCGGTAACGCCATCTTCGTTGACCAGACGCAGTCCCCACTCGGCGAACGCGAATCCCTCGCCGACATGGCCCACAACGTCGAACGCTGGATGAACATCATCGTCCTCCGCACCTACGCACACGAAACGATTACCGAGATGGCCGCCTGCTCCAAGATCCCTGTCATCAATGCCCTCTCTGACCTCGAACACCCATGCCAGGCCATCGCCGACTTCTTCACCCTCGAAGAGCGCTTCGGCTCCGCAGAAGGTCTCCACTTCACCTATGTCGGTGACGGCAACAATGTTTGTCATTCGCTCATGCTCACAGCCGCCCAGCTTGGCGCTCACTGCAGCGTGGCTTCGCCCAAAGGCTTCGGGCCCAAGCTTGAGATCATTCACAAAGCCATCGAGATCGCCGAGACCACGGGCGGCAGCATCACCCTACTCAGCGATCCCATCAAGGCAGTCACTGGAGCCGACGCCGTCTACACCGATGTCTGCACCAGCATGGGATTCGAGCACGAAGCCACCAAGCGCGCTCCCATCTTCAAGCCTTATCAAGTCAACGAAGCCCTGATGGCGCACGCTCAACCCCATGCGGTCTTTATGCACTGTCTTCCTGCTCATCGCAACGCAGAGGTAACCGATGCCGTGCTGGACGGCCCGCAATCAGTGGTCTTCGACCAGGCAGAAAACCGCATGCACGCGCAAAAAGCTCTCTTGCTCATGCTCCTCGGAGGAGCGAAGCGAATCTCCAACAGTCGCGGTCGCGGAACCCAAACACGCAAACGCGCCACCGCCTAGCCCTTCGGCGCGTCTGCTCAACCCCCCGTCTTCTCCACCATTGAGGTCTGCATCACTATGTCCGTAATCCTCGAATCCCTACCCCTCGGCCAGAAGGTTGGCATTGCCTTTTCCGGTGGGCTGGACACCAGCGCCGCGCTTCACTGGATGAAGCAAAAAGGTGCGCTGCCGTACGCCTACACCGCCAATCTCGGACAGCCTGACGAAGCCGACTACGACGAGATCCCGCGCAAAGCGCTCGAGTACGGCGCTGAAAAGGCACGCCTGATCGACTGCCGCGGTCCGCTCGTTCGCGAAGGTATCGCCGCGCTCCAGTCCGGCGCATTCCACATCACCACCGCCGGCGTCACCTACTTCAACACGACACCCATCGGCCGCGCAGTCACCGGCACAATGCTGGTGACCGCTATGAAAGAAGACGACGTCAACATCTGGGGCGACGGCTCCACCTTCAAAGGCAATGACATCGAGCGCTTCTATCGCTACGGCCTGCTCGTCAATCCCGACCTCAAGGTCTACAAGCCCTGGCTCGACGCCGCTTTCATCGACGAACTCGGCGGCCGAGCCGAGATGTCCGCCTTCATGACCAAGGCCGGCTTCGGCTACAAGATGTCCGCCGAAAAGGCCTACTCCACCGACTCCAACATCCTCGGCGCAACCCACGAAGCCAAGGACCTCGAACTCCTCACCACCAGCATGAAGATCGTCGCTCCCATCATGGGCAGCGCTTTCTGGCGCGACGACGTGGCCATCAAACCCGAAGAGATCACCGTCCGCTTCCAAGAAGGATTCCCCGTCGGGCTCAACGGGACGGATTATGCAGACCCTGTAGCCATGATGCTCGAAGCCAACAGCATCGGCGGCCGCCACGGCCTCGGAATGAGCGACCAGATCGAAAACCGCATCATCGAAGCCAAGTCCCGCGGCATCTACGAGTCACCCGGCCTCGCTCTCCTCTTCATCGCCTACGAGCGCCTCATCACCGGCATCCACAACGAGGACACCGTCGAGCAGTACCGCGAAAACGGCCGCAAGCTCGGCCGCCTCCTCTACCAGGGCCGCTGGTTCGATCCCCAGGCGATCATGCTGCGCGAAGCCGCCCAGCGCTGGGTCGCCAAGCCAGTCACCGGCGAAGTCACCCTCGAGCTGCGCCGAGGCAACGACTACTCGATCCTCAACACCGCCTCACCCAACCTCACCTTCCATCCCGAGCGCCTCACCATGGAAAAGGGCGAGTCCACCTTCTCCCCCCGAGACCGCATCGGCCAACTCACCATGCGCAACCTAGACATCACCGACACCCGCGCCAAACTAATCACCTACGCACAGACCGGCCTCCTCACGCTAAGCAAAGGCTCCCAGATGCCCCATCTCAACAGCGGCAACAAAAACGAACAGTAGCATCCGGAAAGATACTGAGATTATGTCCAAGAAGAAAGCAAGCTACGAAGTGCACTTTAGGTGTGAGAGTGAACCATCGCTGTTCTTCCGCTACGAGACGGATGCGGCAGACGGGTTCGTTCCACGGAAAGGTGAAGCAGTGTTGCTTCCTCCTAAAGATGGCAATCCTCATCGGAGCTATACAGTCACCCAAGTAACGACAGTAGTGCATCGACTTTTAGTTGACGAAACATACGCAGTTACAAATTGCTACTTGGGCAGCATTATTTGTGACGTGACACTAGATGATGACGAACCTGTCAATTTGAAAGATCTACCCTCAATGAGTCGATTTGTCTCTTAATCCGTTTGTTCCTTCAAAGCACACAGTCAGCGTCCAAGAAAATTAAACAAGTACCCGCCAGAACCCAGGTAATTAAGACAGTGTCCAATCCCGCACAACCCGCAAAAATGTGGTCCGGTCGCTTCCGCGAACCACTCAACAGGCAGTTCGAAGAATGGCAGCGCTCCTTCCCCTTCGACTGGCGCCTCCTCCCCCACGAGGTCCAAGCCAGCATCGCCCATGCCCGCGCCATTGAAGCCGCCGGTATCCTCACCAGCGAAGAACTCCTCCAGATGGAGCAAGGCCTCCGCACCGTAGCCAAACTCGAAGACATCGCCTCCAACGAACAAGCCGAAGACATCCATCACTTTGTAGAACTCGAACTCACCAAACAAATCGGCGACCTCGCACTCAAGCTCCACACCGGCCGCAGCCGCAACGAGCAGATCGCCACCGACATGCGTCTCTTCGTCCGCGAAGCCATCGACAACACCCTCGAAGGCCTCACCGCATGGCGCAACGCCCTCATTGACCTCGCCGAATCGGCAGGCGAAGCGTCCATGCCCTCCTACACCCACCTCCAGCGAGCCGAGCCCGTCCTCGTTGCCCACTGGCTCCTCACCTACGTCAGCATGATCGAGCGCGACATCGCTCGCCTCACCGATGCGCGCAAACGCATGAACCTCTGCCCCCTCGGCTCCGGCGCAGTCGCAGGAGCAACCCTCGCCCTCGATCGCACCATCGCCGCCCGCGCCCTCAACTTCGACGCTCCCACGCCTAACTCCATGGACGCAACCAGCGATCGCGACTTCGCCCTCGAGTTCACCCAGGTCATCGCCACTCTCGGCATTCATATCTCGCGCTTCGCCGAAGAACTCACCCTCTACTCCACCGCCGAGTTCGGCTTCCTCGATCTCCCAGAAGCCTTCTCCACCGGCAGCTCCGCGATGCCCCAGAAGAAGAACCCCGACCTCACCGAACTCCTCCGCGGAAAATCCGGCCGCCTCCTCGGCGCGACCACCACCCTCGCCACCCTTATCAAAGGCCTTCCCCTCGCCTACAACAAAGACCTCCAGGAAGGCCAGGAGCCCGTGTTCGACGCCGCCGACACCATCGCCGGAATCCTCAGCGTCCTCCCCGCTTTTACGCGCTCCCTCAAATTCCGCTACGACCGCATGAAGACCGCCGCCGAGACCGGCTACCTCAACGCAATGGCCGCCGCCACCTACCTCTCGAACAAGGGCGTCCCGTTCCGCAAAGCCCACGAGCACATCGGCAACGCCGTCCGCCTCGGCCTCGAAACGAATCGCGAGCTCCAACATCTAACACTCGATGAATTGCGCACCATCACCCCAGAGTTCGGCGAAGACTTTTTCCAGGCCATCACCTTGGAAGCAACGTTAGATTGTCACGATGTCATCGGCGGCACTGCCCGCACCCGGGTCGCTGCTGCCTTGGCTGATGCCCGCAAACGCATTACCGCAGACATTCCGGCCGAATCTGCGAAACTCAAATAGGAGCCCTCGAACGTGACACCGATCTTCCAACCCGCCGTAAGCGAGTCGACAGCATCGACACGACTTCGTGCCGGTGGAGCGGTCGTCCGCAAAGCGAAGCTCCCCGACGCCGTCAACATCTTCGACCTAGTCAACTCCCTCTCCGGCGACGGCACCCTCCTCCGCCGCAGCTACGCCGAGATCTGCGAGAACGTCCGCGACTTCGCCGTAGCCGAATCCCCCGTCTCTGGAGAAACAGGCGGCGTCTTTCTCGGCTGCGGAGCACTCCACCTCTACGGCCCCCACCTCGCCGAGGTCCGCTCCATCGTCGTCAAACCTGAAGCCAAAGGCCAGGGTGCGGGAGGGCGTCTCCTCCGAGCTTTACTCGAAGAGGCCGAAGGGCAATCCGTCACCGCCGTCTGCCTCTTCACGCGCATTCCGGACTTCTTCTTCCACTTCGGCTTCCGCGTCGTCGACCGCACCACCCTGCCCGACAAGATCTACAAGGACTGCCAGACGTGCCCGCGCCTCTATGCCTGCGACGAGGTAGCAATGGTCCGCGGCCCCCTGCCCAAGATCGCCCTTCTCGGCCCCAGCCGCATCGCCCAACCTGAGCTGGTCAAGCTGCAAACCGGCACCATCAATCCCTCAGGCTGACTCGACCGGAACACCTCAAAATAAATTTTGTAAAAGTGGCATGTTTTTCGTCACCACAAAACGTGCGTCTAACAACCACGTTTTGACCACAAAACACCACACAAAAACCATCAAAAAAACACGTTCTAACCCTGTGGAAATCCCCGAACCCCCTCTAAAAACGCGGTTCTCACCACAAACCAAAAAAATCTCTACCACGCGTAGTAGAAACCATCCCGTTCCGAGATTTGAACCTCAGTTTTAAAGAGTTCCCGGAGGCGATCCGCCGTTAGAAGCTCTTGCTTCGGGCCATCGGCCACGATCCGGCCCTCCTTCATCATGAGGATGCGGTCGATCTCGGGCAGTATATCGGCTATGTGATGAGTGATCAGCAGAATCCCGGTTCCCTGCTGCGCCAACTTCCTCAGCAACTTCCGAAGATCCGCCTGCGCGGCGAGGTCCAGCGCATTCGAGGGTTCGTCGAGCAGTAACATTCCGGCTGATCCGACCAAAGCTCGACCAATCATGATTCGGCGTTGCTGGCCGGCTGACATTTGACCTACCGGCTTCTCGGCAATATCGATCGCATCGACCTGTCTGAGCACTTCTTCCGCCCGCTCTCGCATCTCTTCTGTCACGGTGAGATTCGGCCAGAGAGTGCTGCTCGAAAAAAAGCCGGTGATGATTGCATCGCGCCCCGTGGTATGGAGAGTCGGTCGGCCGGGGAGTTCAGGGGAGACGACGCCGAGGCGCTTTTTGAGTTCGGTGAGGTCCCAGCGTTCTCGGCCGAAGATGCTGACCTTGGTTTCAGGTTGGACGATGGGGTAGCACTCGCATGTGATGGTCTTGATGAGAGTGGATTTGCCGCAGCCGTTGGGGCCGAGGATGGCGATGTGCTCTCCGGTGTTGACGGTGAGGTTGATGTCGTGGAGGACGACGTTGTCGCCGCGCGCCACGTTGACGTGGGCCAGATGCAGGAAAGGAGGCATTCGTTTCTAGGATAACGAGTTCGAGGGGTGTCGCGGTAAGTTTCAGCATTTGTGCTAATGCAAGCCGAAGAAAAAGCAGATCCCTCCACTTCCCTTCGACTCGTTGCACTCGCTCAGGGTCCGGTCGGGATGACGCATCCTATCTGGCGAATTTCAGGACGAGACTGGAGCTGGCACCTACGGTTCGGCGGGAAAAGAAAGATTTTGGGGAACTTTTCTTTGGCCGTTGACGTTCTATGCATAGATGATCTATGGATAGGGGCATGACAAAGAAATCTGATCTGATGCCTGGAACGCTGGACATGATGATTCTGAAGACTCTGACGCGCGGTCCGCAGCACGGCTATGGGATCGCTTCGTCGATCAAACGCGCCTCGGATGACGTGTTGACGGTGGAGGAGGGATCCCTTTATCCGGCGCTGCAGCGGCTGCTATTGCAGAGTTGGGTCAAGGCGGAGTGGAGATCGACCGAGACTAACCGCCGGGCCCGGTTCTACACGCTGACGGCGGCCGGGCGGAAGCAGCTGGGTGTGGAGCAGACACAGTTTGAAACGATGATCGCGGCGATCGGCCGTGTGATGCAGGACGCATAGGAGAGTGCCATGGACTCAATCGCCCGCTTCTTCAAAAAACTAGGAATGCTGCTTCGCCGCGAAACATTTAACAGCGAACTCGAGGAGGAGATGGCGTTCCATCGCGAGCAGAAGGAGAAAGAACTTCGCGAGGCGGGCGTCGCTCCGGAGGCGGCTCATCAGGCGGCGGCGCGTGAGTTTGGAAATCCTACGCGATTGAAAGAGCAAAGCTACGAGGTGATGGGGTTTCGCTTCGAGACGGTGTGGCAGGATCTGCACTTTGCCTTTCGTCAATTGCGGAGGAGTCTAGGATTCACCCTGACGGCAACCCTGATGCTCGCGCTCGGAATCGGCGCGAGCGTGGCGATCTTTGCGTTTGTCGATGGCGCTCTGATCAAGCCACTGCCCTACAAGGATCCGACGCGGCTGGTGGATGTTGGGGAGTCGGCAAAGATGTTTGTTCGTTCCAATCTGTCGTATCAGGACTATCTCGACTGGAAGAAGATGAACAAGGTCTTCAGCGCCCTGGAGGTCTACGGTGGATCCGGCTACCTGATGAATACGCCGTCGGGTGTGGAACCGGTGCAAGGGGCGCGGGTGACTGCGGGATTCTTCCGTGTGTTGGGCGTGACGCCGGTGCTGGGCCGCGACTTTTACGACGGCGAAGACCAGCCCGGCGCCGCCGATACCGTGATCCTAGCGTACCAAACATGGCAGGAGCGGTTCGGAGGGCGGAAAGACATTATCGGACAGACGATGAGGCTGGATGACAAACCGAACACAATAATTGGGGTGCTGCCGGCCAGTTTTCAGTTCGCTCCGCGCGGCAGGGCGGAGTTCTGGTCTACGATGCATACGCTGAACAGCTGCGAGAAGAGGCGGAGCTGCCACAATCTTTTCGGTGTGGCTAGGATGAAGGACGGCATCACGGTGCAGATGGCGCTTGCGGATATGACCTCGATTGCGAAGCAGCTTGAGGTGCAGTATCCGGGATCGAATCGCCGCCAGGGCGCAAGTGTGATGCCGCTGTCGGAGCAGATTGTCGGAGACATTCGTCCGATTCTGCTGGTCTTGTTGGGTGGAGCGGGGCTGCTGCTGGTGATTGCGTGCGTGAATGTGTCGAGCCTGCTGCTGGTGCGGTCGGAGGCGCGCAGGCGCGAGATTGCGGTGCGGGGTGCGCTGGGGGCATCGCGGACGAGGCTGGCGCGGCAGTTCACCACGGAGGCACTGGTGCTGGTAATCGCCGGAGGTGCACTGGGGCTGCTGTGTGCCTATGGAGCGATGCAGGTGCTGACACGGCTGCTCTCAAAGGACATGCTGTCGTATATGCCTTATCTGCGCGGGATTGGATTGAACTCGCATGTGGTGGCGTTTGCGGGGTTGATCTCGCTGCTGGCGGCGGCTCTGTTCGCGTTGACTCCCGTGCTGCGACTGCCGCTGGCTCAGTTGCGGGAGGGGCTGACGGATGGAGGGAGGAGCTCGGCGGGGACGTTCTGGCGGCGATTTGGAGCGAACCTGGTGGTGCTGGAGCTGGCCGTTGCGGTGGTGCTGCTGGTAGGCGCGGGGCTACTGGGCCGGAGCTTCTATAAGCTGCTGCATGTCGAGCTTGGGTTCCAGCCGGATCATCTGGCTACGGTGCAGGTTGTGTTGCCGGAGACGACGTACGCCAAGGATCCGCAGGTCGTTGCTGTCAGCAAACAGATTCTGGCGCGTGTCTCCAGTCTGCCCGGTGTGAGGTCGGCGGCGCTGACCGGCAGGCTGCCGATCAGTGGCAATGGCAACACGAACTGGATCCGGTTTGTCGGCAAACCTTACAACGGCGAGCACAATGAAGTGAATCAACGGGAGGTGAGTTCGGATTACTTCAAGACATTGCAGACGAAGCTGGTGGCGGGCCGGTTCTTCACGGAGAACGATGACGCGTCGAAGCCGTTGGTGACGATCATCAACAAGGCGTTGGCGCGACAGTACTTCCCGGGCGAGGATCCGATTGGGAAGAAGTTTGGTGATGGGGATCTAACACCGAAGTCGATCAGGGAGATCGTCGGAGTGGTGGACGATGTGAAGGAGGGCTCGCTGGACTCGGAGATTTGGCCCGCCGAATATGATCCGCTCAACCAGAACGCATCGACGTATGTCTCGCTGGTGGTGCGGACCTCACAGGATGAGAAGTCGGTGCTGCCGGCACTCGTTGGGGCGATTCGTGAGATGGATCCTGGGATCGGGGTGATGAACGAGATCACCATGATGCAGCAGATCAACGAGTCACAGACGGCGTATTTGCACCGGTCTTCGGCGTGGCTGGTGGGAGGATTTGCCGCGCTGGCTCTCGTGCTTGGTGTGGTGGGACTTTATGGAGTGATTGCATATTCGGTGAGCCAGCGGACGCGCGAGATCGGTGTTCGGATGGCGCTGGGTGCGCAGCAAAGTTCGGTGTACCGGATGATCCTGAAAGAGGCTGGGTGGCTGACTGGCTTTGGAATCGTTGCGGGACTCGTGTGCTCAATCGCAGTGGGGACACTGATGCGAAAGGTGCTGTTCGGGATCCACACGTGGGATGTGTCGACACTGGTCGCGGTCGCGTTGTTGCTTGGCGTGTCGGCACTGCTGGCGAGTTATTTCCCGGCGCGTAGAGCGGCTTCGGTGAATCCGGTGGAGGCTCTGCGGGCGGAGTAGCTGCATTTTTGAGAAGATTCGCTGCCGTTACATGCCTTTTAGGATCGAGCCGACGATGCCGCCGACCACTCCGGCTTCGGTGGTTTGTTCGGCGCGGCGCTCTCTTGGGAGATACTCCTGGATCTGGTGGGCGAGGCGGGCGATGGGTAGTGTTTGCAGCCAGACGCGGCCGGGGCCGGTGAGTGCGGCGAGGAAGATGCCATCGCCGCCGAAGATCATGTTTTTGATGCCGGGGACGCGTTGGATCTGGAAAGACACAGTAGACTGGAAGGCGCCTACGTGGCCAGGGTGAACGCGGAGAAGTTCGCCGGGGGCGAGATCCTTGACGACGAGTTCGCCGGAGAGCTCGAGCCAGGCGATGCCCTGACCTGAGATTTTTTGTAGAAGAAAACCGTCGCCGCCAAAGATGCCGGCACCGAGGGATTGCTGGAAGCCGACGCCGAGTTCGATGCCGGCGGTGGCGCATAGGAAGCCGTGACGGTGGACGAGGTACTCGTGGCCGGGGCCGACCTCGACGGGGACGATGTGGCCGGGGACTCTGGTAGCGAAGGCGACCTCGCCGGGGGTACCGATGGCGCGGTACTCGGTCATGAAGAGAGAGCCTCCACCGGCGACGCGCTTGATGGCTCCGAAAAATCCTCCTCCACCGGCGTGCTGGGTGTGGGTGGTCATTTGGACGGAGGCGGACATCCAGGAGAGCTCGCCGGCTTCGGAGATCACGGCATCGTTGGGGGCGAGGGCGAATTCGAGGACAGGCATGGTGGTGCCGAGGACGCGATTCTGCATGATGGACTCCTTCGAAGCTGGTCTCCCCTACCCTACCAAAAGTGCGCAAAGTCTTCCAACGAGAGACTTTAGCTTTGGACTTCGTCGTGTCCCATTCCTGATTGGAGTGGCCTGGTATGTTTTTCGGGGCTAATAGCTCCCTATTTGTGGGGCTCAACGGTGTCAAGTGCGAGGCTGTCGCGAAAAGCCGACGCGGCAGAGGACTTCGAGAATGCGAACAGCGGCTTTGATGCTGGCTTTGAGGTCGCCGGAGACTTTGGAGGTGCCGCCGATGCGCTTGCGGTAGTCGACGGGGATCTCGAGGATGCGGAGGCGGTGTTGGGCAGCTTTGATCTGCATCTCTAGGTTCCAGCCGTAGGTGAGCTCGGACATTTGTAACTGTTCGAGTGACGTTCTACGGATGGCGCGGAAAGGTCCCATGTCGGTGTAGCGGCCTTTGTCTAAGAGGCGAAGAAGAATGCCCACGAGGCGGCCGGCGAATATCTGAGAGAAGAGCATGGAGCCGGGTTCGCGCGTGCCGCGATTGCGGGAGCCGATGACGAAGTCGGCTTCATTGTCTTGGATGGGGGTTATGAGGCGCGGGAGGTCAGCGATGATGTCGGAGCCGTCGCCGTCCATGTAGACGAGGATGGTGCTGGAGGGGAGCGCGGCGTTCGATCCGGCGAGGCAGGCGGCCCCGTAGCCGCGGGGGGCTTGGATGACGCGAGCGCCGGCCTGTGTGGCAATGGAGGCGGTGGCGTCAGTGCTGCCGTTGTCAACCACGATGCATTCGGCGATGAGGTGCCATGGCATTTCGGCGACGACGTGACCGATGGACTCGGCTTCGTTCAACGCGGGGATGATGATGGAGATTGGAGACGTCATCCGTCTTTCTTCTTGGTGTCAGACTGCGAGACGACAACCCCTCGGGATGCGGTTTAGCGGAGACCGATATAGACGTCGACCTGGGCGTTCTCGGGATCGGCGGCGCGTTGATCGTAGATCTCGTAGTCGGTTCTGAATGCGCGAGTGCCGCCTAGTTCTTCGGGGGACATGGCCCAGATGCGCTGCCAAAGTTCGGGGACGACCTGCGCCTTGGGTCCTCTGCTGGAGGAGAATACGGCATAGCGGCCGGCTGGAATATGTTTGAGGGTGAGGCTTGCCGGTAACGATTCGGCTGAAATGACCGGGAGTCCGAGGAGATAGGTGTAGTGGCCGGTGTGGTCAGACTCGTAGTCGGTGTAGGCGGCGATCAGGTCGACTCCCATCTTGTTCGGTATCTTCGAAACCAGATTTGGTTGAAGGAACTGCTGCCAGACATTTCCGATTTTTCCTTTTCCGGACATCTCGTGTGAGTTATTGGTGCGGGCGGTCAAACCGGCGATATAGAAGCCGGCGTGCTGCTGGATCTTCATTGCTCTGCTCTCCCTGCAGAAGCCATTGTAAGCGACGGAGGTAAAGGCGATGTCACGGAGAACTAAAGGCTCCAGCGGAGACCGCAGTTGCTGCAGGATGGGGGCGGGGCGCTGGTGAGCAGGCCTTCGCGAAAGCGCTGGTATTCGGGGCCATTCCATATCTCGCGGAGGCCCGTCTGTGTTGCGTCGCCGAGGGTGAAGCTGCTGTAACCCCTCATGCTGAATGGCGCGATGCAGCAGGGCAGAACGCGGCCGTTGGCGGTGATGTACATCAGCGACCAGGGACGGCGGCAAAGCGACCATGGGCTGTCCGAGCGCTGCTTCTTGATGGACTCGCCGGGATCGACGGCACCAGAGGCCGAGAACATAACGCCGAGTTGTTTCGCGATGGATTCGGCCTCGTGGATGAGAGCTTCTTCACGCCCGGTGGTGTGCTCAAAGAGGGCGGACTCGGCGCGGGCGAGGGAGTTCTCGCTCACGGGATCTTCGAAGAAAGTGAGGCGTTGGAGGTAGACCTCGGGGACACCGATGGAGTGCGCGAGGCGGACGAAGTTGGGCAGCTGATCGACGGTTTCGCGGAGGCCTGTGAGCCATAGAGACACGCGAGGTTTCGCCGCGTTGAGTTCGCGCTGCATGGTAGTGAAGTTTTTTACGTTGGCAACGATCTTCGAGAAGAAGTCTTTGCCGCGAACCATTTGGAAGACCTCGGGCTCTGCGGCGTCGAGGGAGACGCGAAGCTCGTCAAGGCCGGCTTCAGTGAGCGCACGGCCGTTGGCTTTGGTGAGCAGAGTTCCGTTGGTGTTGAAGAGGACGTAGATGTGTCTGTCTTTGAGATATTTGACGCGCTGGGCGAGGTCTTTCACGAGCATGGGCTCGCCGACGCCGTGAAGGACGACGCGCGCGATATTCGGAAATTGCCCGATGAGTGAGGTGAAGAGTTCCCAGGGCATGTCGGCCTCGGGCTCAAGCTGCTCGTAGGTGCGGGGGCAGGTGGTGCAGAGGAGATTGCAGCGGTTGGTGGTTTCGAGGTAGAGGCAGACGGGCTCGTGCCGGGCGACGGCGTTCTGTTGCTCCTCGGGCTTCTCGAAGTAGCGGCGCATGCGGTTTTTTTCTTCCTCGGCCTGTTGCGCGGCGGGGCTGAGCTTGGCCTCTTTTTCGATGAGGTCGTCAGGAGGAAGGATGGGAAGGAGGGCGCTCATAGGGGATCGCTCGCTGTGCTGTGTTGGACGAACAGAGTGCGATGAATAGGCCAGCGGTTGAGAGCTAGTTGGATGAGGAACGCGGCGAAGACGGCGGCGTAGAGGATTTTGTTGGCCAGGAACATTTTGGGGCCGGGGACGGCGAGGGCCGTGGTGTAGAGGTAAAAGAAGCCGAGGAAATAGGTGAGGATCGGCAGGTTCGGCATGAGAGCGAAGAAGGGGACCAGCCAGATGATGTACCAGGCGTAGTGGGGGGAGAAGAGGAACATCAGAGCGGCGGCGAGGGCGAAGGCTGGGGGGAGGAATGCGGCGTCTCCAGGTGAGGAGAATGGGCTAGGGGAAGAGTGCGGTTCGCGCCTGCCGGCGCGAATACGCCACCCTATCGTGATGAGACTGCGAAAGGATGGGGCACCCGGATTTGTGGCTGGTCTACAGTGGTCGCCACGCTGTTGGCTTGCGGTCTGCCAGCACCACCATGTGATGGCCGCGAAGATGGCGGCGCAGAAGATGAAGTAGGCAGCGGGTGTGAGGTTGTGCAGGCCGGGGATTCGCTGGGCGAGTTCGAGGAGGAAGTAGCGAGTTCCGGTGGCGAGGCCTTCCTCTTTGGCGTAGCCGTCGAGGAAGCCGAAGACCAGCGTGCCGACGCTCGAATAGGCGGCGTAGGCGACAGCGACTACTGCGACAAGAGTGGCGGGCATCTTGAAATCGCCGCGGCGGTAGAGGGCGGGAAAGAGCACCAGCGGGTAAAACTTGAGCAGGATTGCGATGGCCAGGAAAAGGCCAGTGAGGATCGGTTGTTTGCGATAACGGGCCAGTAGCGCGAGGGCGATGAAGGCCATGGCGACGGAGTCGAGGTGGCCGGAGCCGGCGATCTCCCAGATGAGGACGGGGCACCAAGCGTAGAGTAGGGCCTGCTCGCGGCGGATGCCGAGGTAGCGTAGAAGCTGTATGAGGGCGTACAGGGTGATGCTTTCGAAGAGGACCATCGCGGTCTTCATGAAGGTAACGGTGGAGGAGATCGAGGTGATGAGGTAGAAGAGCGCCTGTGCGGCGGGTGGGTAGATGGTGTGGGCGTAGTCGCGGCGGTTGATGTTGTCGAAGATGTCCTGATTGGGTGCGCGTAGTAAGGCGAGGACAGGGTCGCCGGGGACGTAGCGGTAGGGGCTGATGTGGGCGTGTTGAACGATGCCATCCCAGACGTAGCGGTAGATGTCGCTGGAGAGATAGGGCTCGACAAAGAGAACGGCGAGGCGACAGGCGATCGCGACGATGAGGATGATGGGGAAGGTGAAGCGGTCAACTGGTTGCGTGAGGATGAGAAACGCCGCGGCGAGATACAGGATGGAGGACCAGCCGGAGACGCCGGAGAAGCCGATGGTGTAGTGGTTGTATTCGCTGACGAGTTGACCGCAGAGGAAGAAGAGTCCGGTGCCGATGAGAAGCAGCGCGGCGTTGGTCTGCCAGGGGCGGGCTACGGACCATTGCCGGCTGACGCGAGCGCCGTGGGCGGTGCCGGTTTGAGAGATCTTCGCCGGATTGAGTGCGGTGGTCATCTGGTTATCTGGTCATCTAGTCATTGGGCCGCTTCCCTGCTGAATGAGTTTACCGAGGAAGTCGCGTGTATGTTGGGCGGAGTAGCCGGGGATGGTGGTGAAAGGTGGCGGGGTGCGGTGGAGGAGTTCTGCGGTGAGGATGTCGAGGGTTGCGGCGTCGTCGATGTCATACCAGAGCGGCAGGATGACGACCTCGAGGTTTGCTGCCTTTGCGGCGGCCATGGTTTCGGCGAAGACGGTAGAGGTGCTCCAGGCAATGTTGGCGAATAGCTCGGGGTGGGCGCGTTTGAGGCCGATGAGGTAGTAGCCGCCATCGTGCGAGGGGCCAAGGATGATGCGGTCGCCGGGCTTTGCGAGTTCGGCGACGGCTTGCTCGAAGGCTGCGGCGGGGACGGTTGGGGAGTCGGAGTCGATGAGGCAGACGCTGGCGTAGCCGCAGGCGAAAAGGTCTTCGGCGGTGGCGAGGAGGCGTTCGCCAAAGCCGTCGCCGCGTTGTGGGATCAAGGTGAAGTCGGCGGGGAGAAGGGTGTCGAAGACGGCTTCGTCGCCGATCGGGGTGTAGGAGACGATGCCGGCGGCCTTGTCCGATGTAGCGACTGCGGCTATGTTGTCGGTTGTGTCGCGAAGGAAGCAGACGTTGAGGGCTGCGGATTGATCGAGGGTAAGCGGAGGGGCGAGGCGGGTTTTGACTTTGCCGGATCGGGGAGCCTTTGCCATAACAGCGAGAGCGCAAAGGCCAGCGCGCGTGTCGACTGGGTGCGCGGGATTGAGGATCGGGTAGGACGTGATGGTGGTGGGCATGGGACTAGACCGTGCTCCAGTCGGCGGTGTGTTCTTCGGGTACAGAGCTGGGCAAATTAGCCGGAGCTTTTTCGCAGACGGCGTATTGGTACCAGCCATCGTACTGGAGATCGACGGTATTCCAGGGCTGCGAGTGGATGAGCGCGGAGAAGCCCGGGGCGGGCATGACGTCGGCCTGCCGGAGTTCGCGATACTTGCCAGCTGGCGTGCTGGTCAGCTTGGAGAGCAGCCACATACAACTGAGTGGGATGCGGGTGCGAAAGCCGGAGGTGGGTTCGGCGATAAAACACCGGCCTCCGGGCTTGAGAACGCGGAAGATTTCGGTGAGAACGGCCTGGCGGTTGTGAACGACGAGGAAGAGGCGGGAGACGACGATGGCGTCGATGGAGCTGGAGGGGTTGCAGAGGGCGTGGACGTCGCCGTGGGCGAAGGTACAGTTTTGAAGGCTCCGGTGGGCGGCTCGAGATTTTGCTCTGGCGATGAGGCGTTCGGAGAGATCGACGCCGGTGGCGTGGATCTCAGGGAATTCCTGGGAGAGCCGACAGGCATAGAAGCCCGGGCCGCAGCCGAGCTCGAGGACATGAGTGCCCGGGGCAGGTCCGGCGGGCGGAAAGAGAGCGCGGGCAATCTCCTGGGTGTGGTCGTGGAAGAGGTATTCGCGGCAGAGGGCGTAGAACCAGGAGCAGCCTTCGAAGAGGCTGTCGGGCGGGTGCGCCGGGGCGTGCGCGCGGGTTTGGCCGGGCAATTCGCAGTCGCTTGAGTCCATTCTTGGCCTTTTAGAGGTTTGAACGTGCGCTTCGGTCGAACTGCCGCGGGGGTCGACGATTGATCAGATGATGGTTGATGGCTGGCCGGGAGATTTCTCTGTTCCGCATTTGTACCGTTGGATGCGGTTTAGTCGATAAGGTTACGCCTAATCAGGAGAAGTGGATTGCCTCTCTTCGGCACGACCGACCGCGCGGCGAATTTTTGGCAAAACATTCTCCCGCTGCCCGGAAGTGGGAACCGCGCGGTCCAGAGGTGCGGTACTGAAGAATTTGTGACTGAATCAGGTCTAGGCTACATCGCGCCAGTCGAGGATGACCTTGCCGGAGTTGCCGGAGCGCATCGCGTCGAAGCCCTGCTCGTAGTCGCGCCAGTTCATCCGGTGGGTGATAACGCCGGAGATGTCGAGGCCGCTCTGGAGCATGACGGTCATCTTGTACCAGGTCTCGTACATCTCGCGTCCGTAGATGCCGCGGATGGTGAGCTGATTGAAGACGACCTGATTCCAGTTGATGGAGATATCTTCCGACGGAATACCGAGCATAGCGATTTTGGCGCCGTGGCTCATGTTGGAGAGCATCTCGCGAAAGGCGCTGGGGTTTCCCGACATCTCGAGGCCAACGTCGAAGCCCTCGTGCATGCCGAGCTCCTGCTGGATTTCCTTGAGCGGCGTGGCACGGGGGTCGACGGCGCGCGTGACGCCGACCTTCTCGGCGAGCTTTCGGCGGTACTCGTTGGGATCGGAGATCACAACGTAACGGGCGCCGGCGTGGCGGGCGACAGCTGCGGCCATGATGCCGATGGGGCCGGCTCCGGTGACGAGGACATCTTCGCCGAGAACGGGAAAGGCGAGCGCAGTATGCACGGCGTTGCCGAGAGGATCGAAGATGGCAGCGATCTCGTGGGGGACGCCGGGGCTGTGGATCCAGATGTTCGACATCGGGAGGACGACGTATTCAGCGAATGCCCCGTTGCGGTTAACGCCGACGCCGAGGGTGTGGGCGCAGAGATGGCGGCGGCCGGCAAGGCAGTTACGGCAGCGTCCGCAGACGACGTGGCCTTCGCCGCTGACGAGTTGGCCGATGGGGATGTCGGTTACGTTTGAGCCGGTCGCGACGACTTCGCCGACAAACTCATGGCCGATGGTGAGGCCTTTTCGGATGGTGGAACGGGCCCACGCGTCCCACTCGTAGATGTGAAGGTCTGTGCCGCAGATGCCGGTGGCGAGGACGCGAATTTTGACGTCGTTGATGCCCATCTCGGGCTCGGGAACATCTTCCAACCATAGGCCGCGCTCTTCGCGGCTCTTTACTAATGCCTTCACAGGGAGTGCCTTTCTGACAGCGAACCGCACGGCGGCCCATTGTTTCCAAAAAAATCCAAGCCTTAGATTGTCATTCTAGCTGTTTGGGGTCGTTGGCGCTTCGGACGCGTCGGACGGACTGCTGACCGCTGGCTGGAAAAAAATATCACAAGAACACGCGGCACCCGCACTGCATCGGCCGGGTCCATCGTGGAATAATTTACGTCGATCTAATCCGGCGGGCGTCTCATAGGTTTAACAGGCTAGCCGTGGGCCCCAGTTCGAAACATCACTCCAGTGTTGCGAGGTGTTTCTTTATGCCAGGGGAGATACGTAATAATCAAGAACCATCGTTGAAAGCTGAATATGACCGTCTGGACGCCGCCGGGGCGAATAATGTTCCGTGGGCCAGATGGGGGCCCTATCTGAGTGAGCGCCAGTGGGGAACGGTGCGAGAGGATTACAGCAAGAATGGTGACGCCTGGGATTATTTCAGCCACGACCAGGCGCGGTCGCGTGTGTATCGCTGGGGTGAGGACGGCATCGCCGGTATATCGGACGACAAGCAGCTGCTTTGTTTCTGCCTGGCGCTGTGGAATGGCGCCGATCCGATTCTGAAAGAGCGGCTGTTCGGTTTGACAAATTCGGAGGGCAACCATGGAGAGGATGTAAAGGAGTACTACTTCTACCTCGACTCCACGCCGACGCACTCTTACATGAAGATGCTGTACAAGTATCCGCAGAAAGCCTACCCGTATGACGACCTTGTGGCGACAAACAAGAAAAGGTCCCGCTCGGAGAGCGAGTATGAGCTTCTCGATACGGGCGTCTTCGATCAGAACCGCTACTTTGATGTGTTCGTGGAATATGCGAAGGCGGATACGGATGACTTGCTGATCTCGATTACCTCTCATAATCGTGGCGACCAGGATGCCTCACTCCACCTGCTGCCCACGGTGTGGTTTCGCAATACCTGGTGGGCAGGAGACACGACGACACCGAAGCCTTTGCTCTTTGTCGGCAAAGATGGATCGGGGATCCATGCCGACCATCCGGAGTTGGGCGCGTATGAACTGCAGTGTGAAGGCACGCCGGTTTTCTTATTCACTAACAACGAAACCAACGAAGAGCGAAGCGGCGGAAAGGCTGTCTCCCGCTACACCAAAGATGCGTTCCATCGATATCTGCTGCAAAAGGAGACAGGGGCGATCAACCCGGCGCGGACGGGCACCAAAGCGGCCGCGCACTACGAACTGAAGATTCCAGCGGGAAAAAGTCAAACGATCCGGTTGCGTTTGGCTAAGTCGAGGACAACGGAGTCGGGGACAACGAACGGGACAGGCTTTAGCGACTTCTCTTCGGTGATGCAGCTGCGACTGAAAGAGGCGGACGATTTTTATCGACTGATTCTGCCGGAGCATGTCTCCGATGACGAAAAGCTGGTGATGCGCCAGGCGTTTGCCGGAATGCTGTGGTCGAAGCAGTACTACTACTACGACCTGGAGCGCTGGCTGGAGCAACACGACGTGCCGGCAGACCAGATGGACAACGTGCGTAACTCCGGCTGGTTTCACATGCTGAACCAAGATGTTATCTCGATGCCGGACAAATGGGAGTATCCGTGGTTTGCGGCGTGGGACCTAGCGTTCCATTCCCTGCCGCTGGCCATGCTGGATCTCAACTTCGCCAAGAATCAACTGAGGCTGATGTTGAACAGCCTGTACCTGCATCCCAACGGACAGCTTCCGGCGTATGAGTGGAACTTCAGCGACGTAAATCCTCCGGTTCACGGGTGGGCTGTTCTTGCACTGTATCGCGCCGAGAGGGCCCAGTACGGCCACGCGGACTATGCCTTCCTTGAGCAGTGCTTCCAAAAGCTGCTGCTGAACTTTACCTGGTGGCTGAACCGGAAGGACGCGACGGGAAAGAATGTGTTTCAAGGTGGCTTTCTTGGTCTCGACAATATCGGAGTGTTCGACCGCAGCAGCCCGCTTCCGACCGGCGGACACCTGGAGCAGGCCGACGGTACAGCGTGGATGTGCCTGTTCTCGCAAAATATGCTGCAGATCGCGATTGAGCTGTGCTCGATCAATCCGCTTTATTCCGAGATGGCGCTGAAGTTTACGGAACACTTTCTGTGGATCGCGTCGGCGATGGACTCGGTCGGCGACAGCGACGATCAGATGTGGGACGAAGAGGATGGTTTCTTCTACGACATCCTTCGCCATCCCAACGGCCAAGCCACGCGGCTGAAGCTGCGCTCCATGGTCGGCCTGCTTCCCCTTTGCGCAACGACGGTGATCGAGGGCCAGTTTGTTCATCATTTTCCAGAGACGGCAAAGCGGGTTGCCGAGTTTATGACGCGGCACCCCGAGCTTTGCGAGAACATCACATCATTGCGAACCGAGGGCATAAACGGCCGGCGAATTCTTGCTCTTCTCAACGAAGGAAAGTTGCGCCGGGTGTTGCACAGAATGCTCGACCCAAACGAGTTTCTGAGTGAGTACGGAATCCGGTCGGTTTCGAAGTGCTACGACGGCAAACCGTTCGTCTTTGAATATCCCGGGGGGAAGAGCTCAGTGGAGTATTTGCCTGCGGAGTCGAATACAGGGATGTTTGGCGGCAATTCCAACTGGCGAGGCCCGATATGGATGCCGGTCAATGCGCTGATCCTGCGGGCGCTCTACCAGTTCTACCAATTCTACGGTGACGACTTTAAGATTGAATGTCCAACCGGCTCGGGCAAGATGATGACGTTGTACGAGGTTGCGGTTGAGATCAACGGACGCCTTTCGAAGATTTTTCTACGTGATAAAAACGGAAGGCGGGCTGTCTATGGCGGCACGGAAAAGTTCCAGAATGATCCCTACTGGAAGGACCTCATTTCGTTTCACGAGTACTTTCACGGCGAAAACGGAGCGGGGCTGGGCGCCAGCCACCAGACCGGATGGACGGGAGTGATCGCGTACCTGATGCGGATCTCGGCGCTTCTACACCCCGAGGCGGTTCTGAGAACCGAAAGCGCCTACGCTGCAATTCAGGTTGAGCCGCATAAACCGACGTCTACCTAGCAGTGGAAGAGAGCGGGCGCTGATACACTCTTGCTTGGCGAGAATACGTTTTCTGACACTGGAGGGATTGTGGCGATTGTTGCGGGCGTCGACTTCGGAACACTGAGCGTGCGAGTGACATTGATTGACAGCGTGCGGGGCCGGCTGGGTACGGCCTCGGCGGAGTATCCTCTGGCGCGCCGCAGAGATGATCCTGACTACGCCACGCAGTCGCATGACGACCAGATGCAGGCGCTGGTTCGCGCGACGCGCCTGGTGCTCGAAGAGAACCATGTGAACGGACAGGACGTCGCCGCCATTGCGCTTGATACGACCGGGTCGAGTGTGATTCCGATCGATTCGGCGATGCAGCCGCTCGATGACTACTACTTGTGGTGTGATCACCGCGCGCATGAGGAGGCGCGGCAGATTACAGAACTGGCGCGGGCTGAAAATCTTGAGGCCATCCATTGGTGCGGCGACGTTTATTCGCATGAGTGGGGCTTGGCCAAGCTGCTGCATTGGTTGCGGCAGAATCCTGAAAAGCGTGCACAGTTTGCGACTGCGCTCGAACACTGCGACATGGTCGCAGCAACGCTTGCCGGCGTGACCGATCCGGCGAAGGTGAAGCGCAGCATCTGTGCGATGGGCCATAAGTGGATGTGGAATCCCAAGTGGGATGGTCTACCGCCGCAGTCGTTTCTGTCCAAGGTCGATCCGCTGTTCGATGGGATACGCGAGAAGATCGGAGGCGAATATCTGACCTCCGATGCTGTGGCCGGGACGCTCTCGGAAAAGTGGGCGGCAGAGATGGGGCTGAAGGCCGGCATACCAATTCCGGTGGGAGCGTTCGACGCACATTGGGATGCGATTGGAGCGGGCTGTCGTGAGGGAGACGTCGTCAATGTCGTCGGAACCTCGACCTGCATCATTGCGATGGCGAAGAAGACAGAACTGGTGCCGGGAGTGTGCGGCGTCGTCCCGGGGAGCGTGCATCCGGCGTATACGGGGATTGAGGCCGGGCTGTCGGCAACGGGAGACATCTTCGAGGCGATTGCGAGGCGTGCGGGAGTGAAGGTGCGTGAGCTTGCGAGGGGGTTGGAAGAGTATCGCCCGGGACAGACAGGGCTGTTGCGGTTGAGCTGGGATAACGGCGACCGAACCGTGCTGGTGAATCCGGAGCTGGGCGGCGTCACCTTTGGCTGGAACCTGCTGCACACCGCGCAGGATGAGCTCTTCGCCGCAATCGAAGGGACTGCGTTCCACACGCGCATCATTCTCGAACGGATGGCAGACCATGGTGTGCCGGTCGAGCGGGTGATCAATGCAGGCGGCATTCCGCAGAGCAACGCGGTGCTGAACCAGATCTATGCCGATGTGCTGGGCAAGCCGGTTCTGGTGCCGGACGGGACGCCGACGAGTCTGGGCTCGGGCATCTTCGCTTTGCTGGCGGCGGGGGCGTTCAACACGATTGAAGAGGCGCAGAAGGCCGTTTGTCTTCCCTACCGCAGCTATGCGCCGCAAGAGAAATCTGTCGCGGTTTATAACGAACTGTATCCGTTGTATCGAAAGGCGTACTTCGCGTTGGGCCAGCCCGACGCTGCTGCGACTCCGTTAGGCATGCTGCTGCCTGAGCTGCGAAGAATTGCAGCTGCTGCCCGCGCATGAGCGAAAAGGACAACTGCCTAGCGAGGCGCGATCCGTGGTCTTGGGCCGGAGGCTATAAGATGGAGAGAGATGGATTTTTTTGGCTGCCTTAGCGTGCGCCGCCACTGCATCCTTTGATTCGATCACCAAATGAGACCTATGCTCTACCCCACTGATGACCTTCGCATAACCTGGACCAAAGTCGTTCTTCCGCCGGCGTTTCTTGAAGAAGAACTGCCCATCACGGAAAAAGCCTCCGCCACGGTCTTCAAGGCCCGCACCGAGATCGTCAACACCCTCAATGGCAAGGACAGCCGTCTGCTTGTCGTTGTCGGCCCATGCTCGATTCACGATACCGATGCTGCGCGTGACTATGCGGAGCTGCTGACGGGCGCCATCGCGGAGTTCTCGCAGGAGCTCTGCCTGGTTATGCGCGTGTACTTTGAAAAGCCGCGCACCACGCTGGGTTGGAAGGGTCTCATCAACGATCCATATCTGGACGAGTCATTCCAGATCAACGATGGTCTGCGCAAGGCGCGGCATCTGCTGCTCGACCTGGCCGAGATGGGAGTTCCAGCGGGGACAGAGTTTCTCGACATGATCTCTCCGCAGTATGTTTCTAGCCTCGTCAGTTGGGGCGCGATCGGCGCCCGGACGACGGAGAGCCAGGTGCATCGCGAACTGGTCTCAGGACTCTCCTGCCCTGTCGGGTTCAAGAACGGAACTTCGGGCAATGTGCAGATTGCGATCGAGGCGATTCTGTCTGCGGGCCAGCCACATAATTTCCTTGGCCACACCAAGCATGGCCAGACCGCAATCTTCGTGACAAAAGGCAATCGCGACTGCCACATCATCCTGCGCGGCGGCAGGCAGACGGTGAACTACGATGCAGCGTCGGTAGAAGAGACCTGCAAGCAGATGGCGAAGGCAGGCATCCGTCCCCAGGTGATGATCGACTGCAGCCACGCCAACAGCAACAAGGATTATACGCGCCAGTCGGCAGTCTGCCGCGATGTTGCCGGACAGATCGCCGGCGGCGATCAACGGATCATCGGAGTGATGCTCGAAAGCAACCTCGTCGCCGGTGCACAGAAGATGCTGCCGGGCAAGGATCTCGTCTACGGGCAGAGCATTACTGACGCGTGCATCGGATGGGATGAGACCAAGGAGGCGCTACGCGAGCTTGCTGCTGCAGTCAAGTCCGCGCGGTTGGTCGCAGCCAAAAGCACAATAGAGACGATGCGCCCTTAGTGAGCAAGTATCATTTGGCCGCCACGGTGTGCGATTGCGGACTCCCTTTTTTGGCCGCGAGCTTCTCCGGCGCACCGGTCTCTATGTCCACCGAATTGCCCGAAGCAGTAATGACACCTTCCAGACATTCCGTTGTCCCGTACTTATTGAAGACCATCTGCGGGTTTCCAGTTGTACTTTTGGTCGTCGACCGTCCCTCAACCATTACCGAGTGGGTGCCGGCGCTATTCTGAATCTCGAAGATATTCGGGTCTTCCTGCTGGGCCCTCAGAGTGTAGGTTCCGGCTGGCAGTTTCGCACCGCCTGCATAAAAGCTGAACGTTGTGGTGAAAGTCACCTTGAGTCCCTGCGCCATAGACGGCAAACAACTCATCAGGATTATTGCGCCTGCTGCAAACGTAAGCTTATTGATTTTTCTCATGGGATCTCTTCTCCTGATACAACATCCGGGCTGAGATACGTGGAATTCCCGTTGCCGTTGAGCCGTGAATCTCCGTTGGAGCTATTCCCCCAATGGATCATTTCGCAAAGTCCGGACCGGATCAATTGAGATAACTACCAGTGGACATTTGCAAAAATGCTAGTTGGCTTCCGATTGATAACTCATTCCAGAAAGTGCCCCGTGAAGTATTGAGAGCCCGCTTCGCCGCGGAGACTGTCACCACTTTCGGATCGCATCCAAGTAGCGGACGGCCGCGCTCGAAGAACGGGTCGCAGTCTCTGCTAGCATTAACTCTTGGCCTTTATGACGATTCCTCCCGAAGCCCCCGTCCGCGTCCGCATTGCTCCCAGCCCTACCGGCGACCCGCATGTGGGCACCGCTTACATCGGCCTGATCAACTACATTTATGCACGCCAGCGCGCTGGCAAGTTTGTGTTGCGCATCGAAGACACAGATCGTGCCCGTTTTGTCGCCACCTCAGAGCAGGAGATCTTCGACTCTCTCCGCTGGCTGGGTCTCACCTGGGACGAGGGCCCAGATGTCGGCGGTCCCTATGGGCCTTATCGGCAGTCCGAACGCAACGAGATCTACCGCGAACACTGCGACATTCTGCTCGCCAACGGGACTGCCTACCGCTGCTTCTGCACGCCTGAAGAGCTTGAGGCCGCTCGCAAGCAGCAGATGGCCGCGAAGCTCCCGCCACGCTATCCCGGAACCTGCCGCCACCTTTCACCCGCGGCGATTGAAGCGAATGTTGCTGCAGGCAAACCCTTCGTCGTTCGCATGGCTGTGCCTCCGCACGCCAAGGACGCTACGAGCTCGACAACCTTTCGCGATGAGCTGCGCGGCGAGATCACCTTCGAGCACTCGAACGTCGATGATCAAGTGTTGATGAAGTCCGACGGCTTCCCCACCTATCATCTTGCTAATGTTGTCGACGATCACCTGATGCATATCACCGACGTTATCCGGGCCGAGGAGTGGATCTCTTCCACACCCAAGCACGTTCTGCTCTATCGTGCCTTTGGATGGCAGCAACCGCGCTTCTGGCACATGCCGCTGCTGCGCAATCTCGACAAGTCCAAGATCTCGAAGCGCAAGAATCCGGTCTCGCTTATCTACTATCGCCAGGCCGGTTTTCTTCCCGAGGCCGTGATCAACTTCCTGGGCCTGATGGGCGGCGGCATGCCTGAGGGCACCGGACCTGTTGCAGAAAAATTCTCTCTCGCAGAGATGGTCGAGCGCTTCGACGTCAAAAACATCCGTCTTGGCGGTCCAGTGTTTGACCTGACGAAGCTGAAGTGGCTGAACGGAGAGTACATCCGCACGCTCTCACACGAAGACTTTTACGCAGCGCTGCGCTCGACGGTACTCAGCGACACCTATCTTGGCCGGATCGCCACTCTGGTGCAGACGCGCATTGAGACGCTTGGTCAGTTCGGCGACCTGACGCACTTCTTGTTCGCCGACGACGTTCTCCCAACGGTGGAGGTCTTCGTCCCGAAGAAGCGCACGCTGGAGGAGACCCTCGCCTTCGCCACGGAACAACTTGCTGTGCTCGAAGCGACGGAGTGGACCACGGCTGCGCTCGAACCTGCTCTGAAAAAACTGGGCGAAGAGAAGAGCTGGTCCGTGAAAGAGAACTTCATGCTTCTGCGCGCCATCATTACAGGTAGCACTATGTCGCCGCCGCTTTTGGAGAGCATGGTCGTCTTCGGCAAAGCCCGCAGCCTCGACCGCATGCGACGCTTCCTCGAAATCCAGAAGAAGCAGTCCACTCCAAAGAAATAGTTGGCTGCAAATCCGCCCAGCCGGAACACAAAGGAGTGACTCAGCTGCGAATGGACAAAGATTCTAGCCGTTCTTGAACATTTGCTTGATTCCGCGCAGGGCCTGCCGCGTCCGCTCCTCGTTCTCGATGAGGGAAAAGCGCACGTGGCCGTCGCCATGCTCGCCAAAGCCGACGCCAGGGCTCACCGCAACCTTCGCCTCGAGGAGCAGTCTCTTGGAGAACTCCACTGAGCCCAAGGCGCGATACTGCTCAGGAATCTTCGCCCACGCAAACATCGTTGCTTTGGGTAAGTCGACAGGCCAGCCGAGCTTATTCAGTCCCGGTACCAGCACGTCGCGACGGTCTTTGTAGATGTCGCGAATCTCCGCGACACACTCCTGTGGGCCTTCGAGCGCAGAGATCGCGGCTACCTGGATTGGCGTGAAGGTTCCGTAATCGAAGTAGCTCTTGATTCGCCCGAGTGCACCAACCAGTTTCGGATTTCCCACCATGAAGCCGACACGCCAGCCCGGCATGTTGTAGCTCTTGGAGAGCGTGAAGAACTCAACGGCGATGTCCTTTGCGCCCGGAACCTCGAGCACGCTCGGCGCCCGGTATCCATCGAAGACGATGTCTGCATAAGCGAGGTCGTGAACGATGTAGATCTTCAGATCTTTGCACAGGGCGACAATCCTCTCGAAGAAGGAGAGTTCCACGCACTGCGTTGTGGGATTGGCGGGGAAGTTCAGGATCAGCAGCTTCGGACGTGGCTGCATCCGCGGCAGGTCGTGCTCCAGCCGTTCGAGCATCGCCTTGGCTGTGCCATCCTGCACGGGAATGCTCTGCACTTTCGATCCGGCAATCACCGGCCCGAAGATGTGGATCGGATAGCTTGGGTTCGGCACGGCAACAGTGTCTTCGTCGTCGAGAACTGCGAGGCACAGGTGCGCGATTCCCTCTTTTGAGCCGATCGTAACTATCGCCTCCGATTCAGGATCGAGGTCGATGTTGTACCGCGTCTTGTACCAGTTGCAGATAGCTTTGCGCAGCCGGGGAACGCCGCGGGACAGCGAATAGCGATGCGTCGTCGTGCGTTGAGCGGCCTCAATCAGCTTGTCGACAATGTGCTTTGGAGTTGGGCCATCGGGATTGCCCATCCCGAAGTCGATGATGTCCTCACCACGTTTGCGCGCCGCCGCCTTCAACTCGCTGGTGATGTTGAACACATAAGCCGGCAGCCGTGTCAGCCTTCGAAATTCTTCCATTTCCTGTCAGCCTGCTCCTCTGTCCTGTCTCTTCATGATGCCATCAGTCCGTCACAGTCAGTGGCAGGCGTACCGAAGCTACTAACAGTAATTTGCGCGGAACGTGATACCGGAAGATTATTTCGCGGTGAAGACGACTTGCACCGCGAGGCTCTTCGGCGGATAACACGCGGCATGATCGCAGGCCTGATAGCGCAGCGTCCCATCGACGGTGTGAGCGCCAGCTTCAGCCACGACGGGAAGCTTTACCGTGAAGGCGCCGGTGTAAACATCCAACTTCTCGGTTGGGTCAAAACTGAAGCTGTAGGACGTACCCGCAGGATATTCAACCGGCTCGGCTTTCACGCCAGCCGCCGGCTGCAAGGTGATCTGTGTCGGAATCAACAGCTCTGACTTGGGCGTATGTGAATTGACGTGAAACCCGTCGACCACGCGAAAATGCAACTCCAGCACGGTCCGCTTCCCTGCTGCTACATTTTGCGGCTCCGCGGCATAGAGGACGTACGACTTCGGCTTCGGAGCCGGCGCATCAAGATTTCCCACCTGGGCCGACAGCGCACTAGTTAATGGCAAGGCAAGAATCGCCCCTGCAAGCGCAAGGCGTAGCCGCATCATTGTCCACCTGCCGCCGACGTGTTTCCCGATGCGATCGTCCTTTTGATGTGCGCCTCAATCTCATCCTTGCCACCGAGGCCGGCGGTCTCTTCGACGATCACGCCGTTGCGATCGACGTAGAACGACATCGGCAGGTAGTCCATTCCTTCCGGAGAATACAACTTCTGGACCTTGCCATCCGTCAGCAGAATCGGGTAGGTGACACCGGTCTTCTTCGCTACCTTGGCGATCGTATCCTTGCCCGCGTCGACATCATCGGCGAGACCAAGAATGACGAGCCCCTGGCCCGCGTATTGCTTGTTGAACTCTTCGAACCAGGGCATTTCCACCTTGCAGGGCCCGCACCAGGTCGCCCAGAAGTTCACCAGAACGGGGTGTCCCTTGTAGTCGCTCAGCGAGACCTTCTTTCCATCCAGGGTGGCCAGCGTAAAGGCCGGCGCCGCCTTGCCGCGCATCCGCGTGGCTTCGGCTTCGGGCGATTGCGAATCAGTCTGCGGGGCCGAGCCTGCCTTGTCGGGCACGAGAACAACATGGTTCTCCTGCTCCCGCTGCATCGCCAGACGACGCTCCCGCAGGTTATGCCATCCCGCCCACAACAGCAGCGCGATTCCAATGACCATCACACTAAAAACAAGTCCGTTCCGCTTCACGTTCAACATCCTTCCCGTACGCGCACCACGCACACACTTCTTCTTATAGTTTAGACGCAACGCCAACGGGAATGATGCAAAGGCCGGGTTTTGCAGGTGCTGCCCGCTAACCGGTCGTGACGTCTGTCAATGAGCCGAGTGCCGTAAGCGCTCCTCTGCTAGCATCGATTTGGTTCGGACCTATGCCCAGCAAAGTTACCAGCCCGTCAGATTCCCTCCGTCCATCGGAGTTCGTTCGCGTTGAGGCCGCCGCTCTCAACGAGTTGGCTCAGCGGCTCGATAACGCGATGCTCACGCCTTTCATGCAGGCGGCCGACCTGCTGCTTCAATCTGCCGACGGCCCCGGTCGCATTGTCGTCACCGGCATCGGCAAGAGCGGTATCATCGCGCGCAAAATCGCTGCTACGCTTCGCTCCACCGGCACGCAGGCTCACTTCCTTCATGCCGCAGAGGCGATTCACGGCGACCTGGGCATGCTCGCCGCCGGCGACATCGTTCTGGCGCTCTCCTACAGCGGGGAGACCGAAGAGCTCCTGCGGCTGCTCCCAACGCTGAAACGACTCAAGACGAAGCTGATCGCCATCAGCGGCTGCGCCACTTCGACTCTCGCGCAGGCCAGCGACATCTTCCTCGACACAAGCGTCTCGGCCGAGGCCTGCCCGCTCAACCTCGCACCCACGGCCTCCACAACGGTCATGCTTGCGTTGGGCGACACGCTTGCGCTTGAGGTCAGCCGTCGCCGCGGCTGGAAGGCCGAGGACTTCGCTGACCTGCATCCTGGAGGCCGCATCGGCCGAAGACTGGCACGCGTTCGCGAACTGATGCACAGCGGCGATGCGCTGCCACACGTCGCAGGCTCGACGCCGATGCCCCAGGTGATCTATGAGATGTCGCGCAAGAAGCTCGGCATGACCACTGTGCTGGAGGACGGGCATCTCATCGGCATGATCTCGGATGGAGATCTTCGCCGCCTGCTCGAGCGCGATGGCTCCCACGCACTCGAACACACGGCGGGCGAGATCATGAACGCGCGTCCCCTCACGATCGATGGCGGCGTTTTGGCATCGTCGGCCCTCGCTCTGATGGAGGAGAAGAAGATTACATCGCTGATTGTGGTTGGCGCTGGTGGTCAGGTCGACGGGGTTGTGCACCTGCATGATCTCTGGACGTTGGAACTCAGTTAGCAGAGGTAAAGGCGAAAAGCTAACGTGCGGTGCCATCGGCATCCAGAACGCAACCGTTCACTTCGCTGCGAAGTGAATATTCGGGGCGTGCGCGGATGTTCCATAGTCTAGCAACTGACTTGCCAACGCGATGAGCCGTCCCGGTTCGGGAAGGCTGGTAGCGTCGACCTCACTGTCTGGGCGCATTCCACACATGTCAAGGTTGGAGGTCACCATCAGAATCTTCGTAGCGGGGCTCTTCTCATGAACCTTGGCCACGATCAACGCCGCATCCGGTTCCGGCAGTGAATGACACAGGATCACCAGATCGAACGCATCCCGATCGAGGATTTCCAACGTCTCCCTCGAATTGCGGGAGATGACTTCGGCGCCGGTCTTTGCCAGCACCGCCGCCCGCGTCTCCAACAAACGATAATCACTACCTGCTAACAAAATCCTGGACATAATTGCACCAACAGCAAATGCCTCTGCCTTACCAGATCCCTAATGGCAAGGAGGAACAAAAGCAGACAGAAACGAAGAATGATTCATCAAAATAGCAATCTACGGTGCAAACCGTCTGTCGGCTACTCGACGTATACCAGCGAATTGTTGCCATTGGTTTGCAAGACACGCTCATAGGACGAACTCACAATGCGATAGCACTCACACGCTGTCTCGGTTAATTTAGCTCGGTCGAGAATATGTATTTTGCCGCGGCTGTAGCCGATCATGCCGGCACGCTGCAGATCGCCGGCCGCTACGGTTACGGTCGACCGCTGCACCCCCAGCATCTGCGCCAGAAACTCCTGGGTCAGATTCAGCGACTCCGATTCCATGCGGTCCGCTGAGGTCAGCAACCACCGGGCGAGCCTGGCGTCCACTTCATGCATGCGGTTGCAAAGAACTGACTGGGCCGTCTGTACCAGTTGCAAATAGGCGAAGGTGTGGACCATGCGCTGCAATGCGCCGCCCCTGACAAACTGCTCACGCAGAATCGAGGAGCGAATTCGAAGGCCTTCTCCGGATCCCTGCATCAAGACCGAATGAGACATCTGAGGTTGATCCAGAAGAGCAGGCAGTCCGGCAAACCCTTCACGCCCGATCACTCCAACCTCGACCGATTCGCCTTTTTCGGTAAGCGCATCGGTGGAGATCAGGCCGCTATTCAAGAAATAAATGTACTCGATGGGCTCGTTCGGCTCGGACAGCCGCATCTCGAGAGGCAGTTCGACGGGCACTAGAAACTTTGCCAAGGTTTCATACTCGGCATCCGGCAATTGTGCCAGTATGAGATTTCTTGGTCGCGACGATGGTTCAGGCATATTGTGGTTTTCACGCATCTGTCCCCCTTTGCACGAGAGCTTCTCGTGCAGGCGCACAGACTAGTTGCCCCAACCCTCTGGGGGCGGGTAGATGCGATGGATAGGACTGTACGCTCTTCGGGGGAAAAAGTATGTCACATGAACGACATAGACGGTGCAATTCGCGGTAACTGTATTGCCTGCCCCATCAAGCCGTGTAAGCCACCAGACACATACGCTGCGATACTCCGCCGGTTTAGAATGAAGACTCATCCTGAATGCTGTCCGCGCGCATCCGGCCGCGGGCCGGAAAGTGCGTTTTTTGCCCATGCATCGTTGGTCCCAACTGTTCATCCCCACCCTCCGTGAAGCACCCACCGACGCCGAAGTCGCCAGCCATAAACTGCTGCTGCGCGCGGGTTACATCCGGCAGCTCGGCGCCGGTATCTACAGCTATCTCTTCCTCGGCAATCGCTCGATCAACAAGATCGTCGCGATCGTGCGCGAGGAGATGGACCGGATCGGTCAGGAGTTCTATCTTCCCGCCCTCAACCCGAAAGAGATCTGGGAGGAGAGCGGCCGCTGGTCCGGCATGGGCGACAACATGTTTCGCCTCGAAGACCGGAAGGGCGCCGAGCTCTGCCTTGCGATGACCCACGAGGAGATCGTCACGGACATCGCCCGCAAGGAGCTGCGCAGCTACAAGCAGCTGCCCCAGATCTGGTACCAGATCCAAACCAAATTCCGCGATGAGCCGCGTCCAAGGTCTGGCCTGTTGCGCGTCCGCCAGTTCCTCATGAAGGACGCCTACTCCTTCGACCTCGACGAGGCGGGCCTCGACGTCTCCTACAACAAGCACGATGAGACCTACCGTCGCATCTTCACCCGCTGCGGGCTCGACTTCGTCGTCGTCGAAGCCGACTCCGGGGCCATGGGTGGCTCCGGCTCGCAGGAGTTCATGGTCTACACCGAGGCCGGTGAAGACCTCATCGTCAGCTGCCCGGAGAGCGGCTACGCGGCAAATATGGAGAAGGCCACCTCGCAACTTTTCCCCGTCACCGAGATGGAACCGACCGGCGACGGCATGCCCGAGCTCGTTCACACCCCCGGCAAAGCGTCCATCGCAGACGTCGCCGAGTTCTTCAAAATCTCGCCGGCATCGGACATCAAGACAGTCGCCTACATGGGCCAAAAGAAGGATGGAACCGGCAAGACCATCGAAGTGCCAGTCATCGCCTTCCTGCGCGGCGACCACTTCGTCAACGAGACTAAGTTGATGGCCGCCGCATACGTGTCCGAACTCCGCACGATGGTCGCCGAAGAACTCGCTCTCTACTTCGAAGGCCCCGCAGGCTACCTCGGCCCCATCGGCCTCAAGGTCCTCCCTGCAGACAAAGGCGATCCACGCGCCGCGTTCGTCGTCATCGACAAGGGACTCGAAGACCGCAAAAATATGGTTGGCGGCGCAAACAAGCTGGACTTCCACTATCGCAACATCGTGCCAGGTCGCGACTTCACTTGGACACGAGTCGCTGATATCCGCAACGTTAATGAAGGCGACCTGGACGTCTCCAGCGGCAAGCCTCTCAAGATTGGCAAAGCCGTCGAGATCGGCCACATCTTCAAGCTCGGCAACAAATACTCGAAGTCCATGGGCGCCTCCGTCCTCAATCGCGAAGGAAAAGAAGTCATGCCCATCATGGGCTGCTACGGCATCGGCATCGAGCGCATCCTCACCGCCGCGATCGAATCCTCTGCCGCCACCAACGAAGGTAAGAGCTATGCCTTGCCCCCGGCCATCGCGCCCTTCGAGGTCGTTGTCACCATCACCAATGTTGGTGACGCGTCTCTGCTGGCGGCCGGAGAAAAGGTTGCCGCTGAGCTCGAAGCAGCGGGTGTGGACGTTATCCTGGATGACCGCGACGAGCGCGCCGGCGTCAAATTCAAGGACGCCGACCTGGTCGGTATCCCCTATCGAATCAATATCGGACGCGGAGTAGCTGAAGGCAAAGTTGAACTGATCGACCGCCTCAGGTTGACGAATCAGGATCACTCCGTGAATGAAATCGCCCGTTATCTTTCAAGCGTTATCCTGCAAGCTAAACTAGACCCCACCGCTCAAGTGAGCGTTGATGTCAGTAACAGCATCCAATCCGTCTAACGTCTTAGCAATTGCATGAACGCTTTGCCGTAATCACCCGTTTCTGTACCCTATGCCCGTCAAACTCAAATACGGCAACACCGCACGAACCGCCTCCAAGCCTTTAGACCTTCGGACTCGCATCCTGCGCGGCGCAGTGATCGCCGTTCTGGCCTTCGTGGTCATCGGCGCCTCTGTCTTTAGCTACTTCTACTATCACTACCAGCGCGTGGTCGACGACCGGCTAGCCTCCGGTCCCATCTTTGCCAGCGTCTCGCAGATCTATGCCGCGTCCCCGCAGGTGCGCGACGGTCAGAAGCTCACCGCCAACGCCATTGCCGCGGAACTTCGCCAGGCGGGGTACAACTCCAACCCGAAGCTTGGCACCTTTCAGCTCAATGGCGACAACATCTTCATCAAACCCGGCCCGGAGAGCTTCCACAACACCGACGGAGCGACGATCAACACCAGCGACGGTGTCGTGCAAAGCATCACCGCCGAAAATGGAGTGGCTCTCAGCGCCTATGAGCTCGAACCGCAACTGATCACCGCACTCTCAGAAGACAAGAACCGCACCAAGCGCCGCCTGGTCACCTATCAGGAGATTCCTCCTCATATGGTTCAGGCCGTAGTCGCCATTGAAGATCGCGACTTTTTCAACCACGGCGGTATCAACTACCTGCGCACCATTAAGTGCGGCTTTCAGGACCTGCTCTCGCGCCACATGAGCTGCGGCGGCTCTACGCTCACGCAACAACTCGCCCGCGGCTTCTTCCTCTCACCGGAAAAGAAGATCACTCGCAAGCTTCGCGAGATCATGATCACGTTCCAACTCGAAGCGCGCTTTAAGAAGCAGCAGATCTTTGAGATGTACGCCAACCAGATGAACCTCGGCCACATCGGCAGCTACGAGATCAACGGCTTCGGAGAGGCAGCGCGAACCTTCTTCGGCAAGCCGCTCGGCCAGCTCGACACCGCTCAATGCGCCTTGCTGGCGGGCCTGCTGCAGAATCCGAGTTATCGCAATCCCTATCGTCATCCCGATCGAGCGATGGCGCGGCGCAATCTTGTGATCGACGCCATGGTCGAGACCGGCGCGCTCACTTCGAGTGAAGCCGTCCGGGCCAAGGCTGAACCGTTGGGCCTCGCTCCCCCCAACATCGAGGCGAGCGAAGCGCCGTACTTCGTCGACCTCGTTCACGACCAGCTTGTCCAGCGCATCGGCGATCAGGATCTCTCGCATCAGAATCTCCGCATCTACACCTCGCTCGACCCTGGTCTGCAGCAGGCTGCCTTCGACGCGGTTGAGATCGGAATGCGCAACGTCGATGAGATCGTCCGCAAGCAGCACAAAACTCCGAAGGGCCAGGAGCCCGGTCCGATCACCTATCCACAGGTTGCGCTGGTCGCCATCAACCCCCACACCGGCCAGATTCTCGCGCTCGTCGGCGGCCGCAACTACGCTCTCTCGCAGTTGAATCACGCCGTCTCCAAGCGCCCGACCGGCTCGATCTTCAAACCGTTCGTCTACGCCGCGGCCTACAACTCCAGCCTCAACGGCATGTCCCTCGGCGACAGTGGTGTCTTCACCGCGCTCACGCAACTCACCGACGAGCCCACCACCTTCACCTACGACAACGGCCGGCAGACCTATACGCCGAACAACTTCAAAAGCGACTTCCGCGGCGAAGTCGCCGCCTACTATGCGCTGGCACACTCGCTGAACAACGCCACGATCGAGCTAGGCCAGATGGTCGGCTTCGACAACGTCGCTGCGCTCGGCCGCGCGGCCGGAGTCACTTCTGCGCGCGGCACGCCGTCGGTCTCCATCGGTGCCTACGACGCCACGCCGATCGACATGGCCGGCGCCTACACCATCTTCGCCAACAACGGCGTTCATCTGAATCCATGGATGGTCGCGTCGGTTCGCAATAACAATGGCGACATCGTCTCCGACTTCTCCCCCGAAGCCAAGCAAGTCCTCGATCCACGCGCCGCCTACCTCACCCAGTCTCTCCTTGAAGGCACAATGAACTACGGCAGCCCGGCAGGAGCCGTTCGCGGCCACGGCTTCTCCGCACCCGCCGCGGGCAAGACCGGAACCAGCCACGACGCGTGGTTCGCCGGTTACACATCGAATCTCCTCTGCATCGTCTGGGTCGGCAACGACGACTACACCTCCATCGAGATTGAAGGCGCCCACGCCGCCGCTCCCATCTGGACCGAGTTCATGAAGCGCGCGATCCAGCTTCCCCAGTACTCCGACGTCAAGCCCTTCACTCCACCCGAGGGCGTCACCACCGCTCGCATCGACAAGACCTCGAATCTCCTGGTCGATTCCAGTTGCCCGAACAACAGCATCTACGCTGCCTTCCTTGATGGCACTGCACCCGTCAACACCTGCAGCCAGATGGGCGAGAATCCGCAGAACTTCATCCAGAAGATCTTCGGCATGGGCGGCAGTAAACCCGCCCCTCCTGAGGCCGCCACGCCGCCCAGCACAACGACCGCCCCCATCGTTCACAACGCACCCAATACTCCGCCCGACGGAAACGCTCCCGACACAACCCTGCAACCCGCAGCGCCCAAGAAGAAAAACTTCCTGCAAAAGATCTTCGGCGGCGGCAAAGACAAAGAGAAAGACAAAGAAGCGCAGCCGCAGTCGAATCCACCGCCGCAATAGGCCCGCGATCCGTGTTCAGGACTCCGGCTGCCACAGCCGCGTCCTATTTTGTGCGCGCCACCACTGAGCATCTTCCCTGCCCATGCACGTTCCTGGTGCAGTTCTCGAGTGCCTTCTTGTCGGCCATCCCCTGATCAAACTGTCCGAACGACATCCCCCATCCCTCGGCGCCGTTGGTCGCAAACGCTTTGTTCGGTCCCATGATCAAAAATGTACGAAAGGCTGCCTGGCCTCTGTCCGTGAGGCCCGCAGGCGGCGGCACCTCGCGGCACTGGCGGCGCAAACAGCAGGTCCGTCTGCGTCAGCAGGTTGTGGCCACGCAGAAACTCCTCAACGAGCGTCGACCATCCCCCGATATCGTAGTAATAACCGTGCCCGTCTTCGCGATACGGCGGCACCATCACAAACTGGTCTACGCCTCCACCCGCTCGAAACGCCTCGTCAAATTTGTGCGCCATCGCCGGCGGAAACCAGTGATCGTTCTCCGAATAGATCCAAAGCATTGGTACGCGCGACTTCTTTCCGAAGTGCTGAAACGCGGACACGATGCCCCCGAGGTCGCAGTTATGCTCTTTGCCGTCGCCGCCACGGCCGCCCGCAAAGCTGATGGCCGCCTTCAGCCCGGGAGGCGGATCCGCCGACAGCGCAACCTGCGCAAATCCTCCTGTGGAGACGCCCGCGCTCACAATCGTCTCCGCATCCACCTCCGGCAGCTTCTCCGCATACTTCGCCGCCGCCCGCAGATCCTCCGCGCTGTCTTCTCCCGCCTCGATAAAGCTTCCTCGGCCGTTGGTCTGGCAGCCTCCAAACTTTCCATCCTGATCCCCGCTCGATCGGCCGTATCCCTTGCGCACTACGACGAGCACGACGTACCCCCGCCGCGCAAACCAGATCGCCTGCGGCAGAAACAGCCATGGTGTCACCGTCGCGCGATCCATCCGTTCAGCCGCGGTTCCATGAGTCAGGATCGCCAGCGGATGCTTCCCCGGGCGTTCCACCTCTACCTGCAGCACGTCGATCCCCTGCGGCGCGCCCCGAACCGGCATCATGAACTCCCGCTCGCTCCAACGCATCGGCGCCGGAGGCTCGGCTGCCGCGGGAGCCTGGGACACAGTGGGGGTCTGTGCGGAGCCCACACCAACCAAAGCCAGAAAGACCAGCAAAAATTTCATGCCACCACTACAGCCGACCCGGACCGCCAAGTCAACAGGTTTCCTTCCAGCATCTGCCGCCCAGAATCCGCCCACCACGTCGAAGACAACAACCCCGTTCAACGTCGAATCTTTCCCAGCGTTACAATCTGCACTCTACCGATGGGAGCCTCTCCGTCTCCAACCCACGGCTGGCACTCCGGACACCAATACGTCGATCGAGCCTGCAGTCCCTGCTTTCGCATCATCACCCGCGCGCCGCAACGGCGGCACTCCTGCCCTTGCCGCCGATAGACCCACAGCCCCTCCTCACGATTCATCGCATGCGTGGTCCTTCGGTTCCCCGAATACGTCACGATTCCATTGCCTCTGCCGTCGACCACATTCGCCTGCATGTACCGCTGCGCCAGATCCACTAGCGCCTGCATCTCCCGCGGCGTGATCGTCTTCATCGCACGAAACGGATTGACTCCCGCAGCGAACGCAACCTCGCTCTTATAAACATTCCCCAAACCCGCCAGCACACGCTGATTCAGTAGCACCGACCCAATCTCCGCATCAGGACTCTCCCGCCCATAAGCAGCCATTCGCGCGACGCCATCTTCGACGGTGAAACCCTTCGACAAGATATCCGGCCCCAGCTTCGGCACCTGGCTGTTTCTCTCTAGAGACCGTGCCGTATGAAACTCCGCAACCGGAACATTGAAGCCCACCGCCTCCCACTCTGCCGTCCGAATCACCACCCGCATTCGTCCCGCGCCCCATCTGCCATCGTTCGCCCGTACGATACAGATGCCAGCTTCCGCTCATCAACATGTGCGTCACCAGAATCAGATCGCCGGAGAAAAAAATCAGGCACCACTTCCCCCGCGACTCTACCTTCTCGACCACTCTACCCACAAGCGGCGCATCGTCGTTCACGCGGGCAAGCTTCGCGAGCCCCGTCTCGAATCCAGTAACCACCTTGCCGCCGATCGCCTTCTGCAGCGCCCTGGCTGCGCGATAAATTGTGTCCCCCTCAGGCATTCGCGGTCACCCCGCCGCGTTGTCCGGGCAACGGCGGCAGATTCCTGCGCACATTGAATCCCATCGCTCCCGCCGCAAACCCTCCATCGAGCAGAGGTCGAGCCATCGCACTCTCCGCGACCGCAACTCCATTCACCGTCGAAATCAACATCCCGGCCCGCTCCGCATCCTCTTCTCCGCGCTCCCCCCGCACTCGCCGAACAAGAAACTCCGCCAGGCTCCTCGCCACCTGCGACCGCTGCGGTTCTTCCTCCGGCAGAAATACCTGCAGGTTCGGATTGCCTCGCCGAAGGTAAGCCACCAGCGCACCATCACAGAGAATCACTCTCGCCCCGACACTTCGAGTCAGCGAGGAGCCTGCATCCGGCGCCGCAGGCCACCGCATCAACGCCCCATAGGGATTCGCCGGATCAGTCAGCCGCAAGCTGCAGCATCTCCACTCGGTCCGGGTCCTGCTGCACCCGAAGCGAACGCAAGAGATCGACCGCCGCGGGCATCGCAAACTGTGTCGCCCCAAGGTCGGCCGCAAAATATCCTCGTCGAATCTTGCCGCTTTCCTCCAGTGCCTTCATCACGTCATAGATCGCGGAAAATCCTCCGGGCAGATTCTCTGCATGCGCCGTCTCACGGAACACCACCCCATATCGCGTCAACAATTGCTTTGCAATCGCGTGGCTCCACTCGGTAGCCGAACGGTCCTTCGCAAACGCCGCCCCATTCAACGCCCAACGTCCCTGCGCGGTCGGCGGAGTCGTCCGTCGCGACCGGAACACCGCCTGCTGGTTCACTCGTCGCGCAGGCTTACGTGAGTTGCTGGGAGGCCGCTCACAATACGCTCGCAGGGCAGCCATTCCATCGTTGGTCAGCAGTCCCTTCCACACCAGGCTCCAAAGCGCCGTCAGCGTCTCTCCCGGATACCCGCCACCAATGCCATCATGCAAATCCTGAAAGAACGACGCCCCATGCCGTCGCAGATACTCAATAATCTCCGTCTCCTTGCTCACCTCCGAAGCAGAAACAGGAATGACGTTCCCTTCCTCATCTCGCAACACTCGTTCCGCCGGCTGCGGCGAAACGATGGCCAAAGAGCGGACACCCTCTCCGCAAGATAGAGCCCGATGCGCCCGTCATGCTCTCCGATCGGATCCAGCCCAACCCACACGACCTCGCCCGCCGCAATCAAAGTATCCAGATCGGCTGACTTATACCCCACCAGTCGAGCCGGCAGAATCTCCGTCTCCAGAATCGAAGCCGGCAGCGGAGCCCCCTGCAGATTCTCAATCACATCCAGCAGGGCATCCAGCCCGCGCCGCGGCTGAACCACGCCCTGCCACCGAGTAAACAACCTCGCCAGCGTTCTCTGCTCAACCGGCTCTACCTCTTTGCGCAAACGTGCCAGCGATCGTCGCCGAATCGCCCGCAGCACGTCGTCGTCGCACCACTCCCTGTGAATCCCACCCGGACGGAAGCCACCCTCGACCACTCTGCCGCTCTGTACCAGCCGTTGCAGCACTGCCTCCACGCTCTCCGCCGGCAGATCAAATCGCTCCGCCGCTTCGTGGGTCGTGAACGGTCCATGCGTTCTGGCAAACCTTCGCAGCAGATCGACCGCCGCATGTGAAACCTCCTGCAAAAATGCCGACGGAAGCCCCGGCGGCAGCGGCACGCCGAGCGCATCCCGATAGCGCGCAGCGTCTTCGACTGCAATAAGCCGCTTCTCCCCCGCAACCTGAATCTCCAATACCCGCCGCGCCCGCATGAGCTTCCCAACCGTCTCCGCAACCTCATCGTTCACGCATCGCAACCTCAGCTCCGCACTCGTCAAATCCCCCAGCCGCAGCAACAGATCATGCACACCATCCATATTTCGGGCACGATACGTTTCAGCAATGCACTGCAGCTGCTCTTCTGTCTCTTCGATCGCATTGACGTCGAGCAGCTCGCGAAGATCAGCATCTCCCATCAGCTCCCGCAGCTGATCCTGATCAATGGACAATGCCTGCGCGCGTCTCTCCGCCAGACGGGGCATCGCCATCGTAGATGTAATTCGCCACATAGCTGAACAGCAACGCCGAAGCGAACGGCGAAGGCGTCCGCGAATCTATGGTGTGCACCCTCAGCGAACGATTTCCGATATTCCGCAGCGTCTCCATCAGCGCGGGCATATCAAACACATCCCGCAAGCATTCCCTGTAAGCCTCCAGCACAATAGGAAACGAGGCGTACTGGCTGGCCACGCTCAACAGGTCATATGCCCTCTTTCGCTGCTGCCACAGCGGAGTTCGCCCGTCCGCTCTTCGCCTCGGGAGCAGCAGCGCCCGCGCCGCGCTCTCTCTGAACTTCGCCGCAAACAACGCCGTCGATCCCAGCTGCCGCAAGACCAGCTCCGCTGCCTCCTCGGGCTCCGGCAGAATGGGATCAACCGCGGGCGCTTCTTCGGTCTCCGGAAAGCGCAACACAAAGCCATCCTCCGACCACATCGTCTCCACTTCTTGCCCATTTAGTGCACGCAGCTTCGCCGTCGCCGCCATTGCCCACGGAGCATGAACTCTGCTCCCAAACGGCGTCAGCACACAGACGCGCCAATCTCCCAACTCATCCCGCACACGCTCGATCACAATGTTCCGGTCGTCCGGAACAGCAACGGTCGCCAGTTCCTGATCCGCCAGATAGCGCAACACGTTCTCCGCCGCACCGGGCTCCAGATCATGCTCTGTCGTCAATCGCGTCACCGCAACGGCACGCGGCGCATCGCGCAGTTCCCGCACCAGAGCGCCAATCCTTCTCCCAAACTCAAGCGGCCGCCCCGCCTGGTCGCCATGCCAGAACGGCATCTTCCCTGCTTCCCCGGGAGCAGGCGTCACCAGCACACGGTCATGCGTAATCTCATCGATCCGCCAGGCTGACGCCCCGAGGATAAACGTGTCACCCGTCCGGCTCTCGAACACCATCTCCTCATCCAGCTCGCCCACCCGCACCGGCTTGCTTCTCTCCCCCGCGAGAAAGACTCCGTATGTCCCGCGATCAGGAATCGTCCCACCATTCAGAATCGCAATCCGCTTAACCCCGGCACGCGGCGTAATCCAGTTGCGCGTCCTGTCCCACGTGATTCGAGGACGCAGATCTGCAAATTCATCCGAAGGATACCGTCCGGCCAGCATGTCGAGCACACCATCGAACACGTTTTGACTCAGCCCGGCAAACGGCGCAGCGCCCCGCACGAGGTCAAACAAAGCAGCGTAGCTGAGGCCGGGACTCTCCTCTTCCTCCGTGGAACGCTTCGACCTTCGCTCCGCATCGGCAACCCCCAGGGGAGGATGTGCAATGACCGCGACCATCTGCTGCGCGAGCACGTCGAGCGGATTCCGCAGAAACCGCGTCGACTCCACATGGCCTTCATGCATCGCCCGCGTCACGGCCGCACAGGCAATCAAATCGGCTCGATACTTTGGAAAGATAATCCCATGCGAAGGCGCACCCACCTGATGTCCGGCTCGTCCGATCCGTTGCATCCCACTGGCTACCGACGGGGGCGCTTCAATCTGAATTACCAGATCAATCGCGCCCATATCGATCCCCAGTTCCAGCGACGATGTTGCCACCAGCGCCTTGATCTTGCCCACCTTCAGCAGTTCCTCAATCTCGGTCCGCTGTGTTGCCGCCAGCGATCCGTGATGCGCCCGCGCAATCTGCTCACCCCCAAGCTCATTCAACGCCCCGGCAAGCCGCTCGGCCACACGCCGGGCATTGACGAAGATCAGCGTCGACGTGCGTCCCTGAATAATCTCGAGCAACCGCGGATGAATCGACTGCCAGATTGAAGTTCTCTTGGGCCCCTGCGAAGCCGGCCCGCTTGGCTGCTCTTCAATCTCGCCCAGCCGCGCCATGTCCTCCACCGGGACCTCCACCTTCAGTTCCAGCGGCTTCTTCGCGCCAGCATTGACCACGGTTACGGGCCTGTACAGCGGAGCATTCGCCCCGACATCCGGCTTCACCCCATCATCGCTTGCAGCAGTCATCAACACGCTCGCAATTTCGTCTCCTTGCGGTTGTGGAGATTCTGCAACCATGACAGTTACAGCGTTTTCGAGTCGAGATTCGGCACCACCCAGAAACCGGGCCACTTCCTCCAGCGGCCTTTGGGTCGCCGACAACCCAATCCGTTGCAGCCGCCTCCCGGTCAACGCCTCCAACCGTTCGAGCGACAGCGTCATATGCGCCCCGCGCTTACTCGGCACCATCGCATGAATCTCATCCACGATCACCGTCTCGACCGACCGCAGGCCCTCCCCTGCCTCCGACGTCAGTAGCAGGTACAGACTCTCCGGCGTCGTAATCAAGATGTCTCCGGGATGCTTTTTGAACCGTGCTCGCTCTTTGGGCGACGTATCGCCGGTACGCACACTGATCTCCGGCATGCGCACCTCCACACCCTCGCGCTTCGCCATGTTGGCAATTCCCACCAGAGGCGAGCGCAGATTACGCTCCACATCTGCCGCCAACGCCTTCAGCGGCGATAGATACACCACTCGGCATCCGCGCACAGCCTTAGGTGCTGTCTTCATCATCAGCTTGTCGAGACACCACAGAAACGCCGTCAGCGTCTTACCTGTTCCCGTCGGCGCCAGAATCAGCGTCGACTCGCCACGCGCAATCACCGGCCAGCCTTCCACCTGAGGAGTCGTCGGCGCGTCGAAGACAGCACGAAACCACTTCGCCGTGATGGGATGAAACAGCGCCAGTGCCGCTTCGCTCGCAGCCGCAGGATCATACAGCGTCTTCGGCGCATCGGCCTTCGCAGCGACTACTTTCTTCTCTTTCGGACTGGAAGGAACTCGCGGCATCGCCCTCTAAATGTCCCCGGCAACATAACTGCCGTACACACTATAGGATGCACAATGGCCTACCGATGTCCAGCGCCATGCGAAGACACGTGGAGCCTAAGACCTGTTTGCAGGGCGGTAAAAATAGCATTTTGCCGCGAACTCCACTTCAAAAAGATCAGTAGAGTCCTCAGCCTGTTCTGCATTGCCCAAAACTAAATACCCGCCTGGCGCGATCTTGTGATGGACCTCATTGAAGAGCGTCCTCCGATCCTGCTGGGAAAAATACAGCAATACATTCCTCAACATCACCAGATCGAACACCGGAAGTTGTGGCATAGGCGCGCAAAGGTTCGCATAGCGAAACTCACACATGGAGCGAATGCGCGGAATGACTTCCCACTCTTCCCCCTCGCGCACCATATACTTCAGCAACATCCGCGCGGGCATTCCACGATTAACCTCAAGCCGCCGATATCGCCCCTTCTGCGCGTAGTCCACGACATGCCGCGAGATATCGGTCCCGATGATCTTTACATCCCATTGTGCAATCTCTGGAAAATGCTCGGCGATCGACATCGCCATGCTGTACGCTTCCTGCCCTGTTGAGCTAGCCGCACTCCAGATCCTCAGGTGACGCGTCTGGGCTCGCTGCTCGATCAGCTGCGGAAGAACTACCTGCCGCAACATCTCGAACATCGTGATATCACGAAAGAAGCTCGTCTCATTGATCGTCATGGCCTCAGCCACAGCACGGTGCAGATGAGCCGGCCGGCCGGCCTTCAACATGTTGACGAAGTCGCCAAGACTGGCTGCTCCCGAGAGACGAGCGATCGGCGTCAGCCTTGTGTCGAACAAGGCATTCCGCGACGGATCGATCTGGTTCGACGACTGCGACAGCACGAGCCCCCGAAGATAGGCGTAGTCAGAATCAGAGCAGGCCATGGATCATCTCCCGCCGCTGAGTCGCCGCGGAAGCGGAGCTTACCACCGCTCCCGGTTGCGCCGGCCGCCCTGCATTGACTCGCTGTTTCAAAGCTCCCGCAATCCCCCACAACGGCAACGTTGCACTGGCGATGCCGGCCTGACTCACTCTGCCCGGCATACCCCACACGGCAGAGGTTGCTTCGTCCTGGGCCAGCACCACGCCACCGCCCTGATGCACCGCACGAGCTCCGTTCAGTCCGTCTGCGCCCATTCCCGTCATCACCAGGGCCAGAGTTCCAGCGCCGTAGATCCGCGCAGCTGAGAAGAAAAGATAATCGACCGACGGCATGCAGTGATTCAACGGCACCTGCTGGTGCAACCGGATTCTGCTGCTGTACCCTGCAGCGCTTCTGGCTTCTTCGCCCGCCATCGCACGGCGTGGGGCAATCTCCATGTGCGCGTCTCCGGGGGCCAGCCAGACCGTCCCAGGGCGAATCGTGGCGTTGTCATAGGCTTGTTCCACGCGCAACGAACAGCACTTGTCCAGCCTCGCCGCCAACGCACCGGTAAACAGCTTCGGCATGTGCTGCACAATCAACACCGGAACAGGAAAATCCTTCGGCAACTTCGGCAACAGTTGCTCCAACGCAGACGGCCCACCCGTGGACAACCCAATCACGACAACTTCAATCGGAGGAGCTGTCTTCGCCTGAACCTCCTCGGGCCTGATCTCCCCAGATCTCACATTCTGCGAACTGCCGGAAGAAGCACCTGTATCCGCTCTCTCTTTTCGCCCCTGAACATCCTTCGCCAATGCGGCGATCCGCGGCAGCAACTGCTGTGATAACGCCTGCATCGCTGCGTCGAAGTTACGCTGCTCCGACGGCTTGGTGACATAGTCCGAAGCGCCACGCGCCAAAGCCTCCAGAGTCGATCTCGCGCCATGCTCGGTGTATGCGCTGCACATGATCACGGGCAACTCGGAGTGCTCAAGGTGCAGCCGGTTCAGCACCTCCAGGCCGTTCATCCTCGGCATCTCAAGGTCCAACACAAGCACGTCGGGGCGCAATTGCTTCACCTGCTCCAGGCACTCCACCCCGTCCCGCGCGATTCCGCACAGCTCCATTCGCGGCAATTCGCTCGACCGATCCTCCTTATGCATCAGAAATAGCTTCCACAGAATGCTCCGCATCACCGCGGAGTCATCCGCTGCAAGAATGCGAAGCGGCCGTTGCTCTGAAGTACCCATACCCGATTCCCTTTGCCTTCCCGTTAGGACGCGATGACGCCGAGCAGAAGCATCTTTTCCCTGAGACTCTCCGGAGTAAAAGGCTTCATCAGAAACTCATCCGCCCCATTGTCCAGCGCGGTGGCGATAAATGAGTGATCGGCCTCGGTCGTCACCATCATCACCTTCATCTGCGGGCCAAGCCTCGCTTCACGCAGCGCCTTGACGCACTCCAGTCCATTCATCACCGGCATATTCACGTCGAGCAGCATCAGGTCGAAGGCTTCTTCGGCCGCTAGCATCGTCAGCGCATCGTTCCCGTCCACCGCCTCTTCGCACACAATGTCCATCCGGCTCAACAGATGCCGCAAGTACTCGCGAATAAAGCTTGAGTCATCGACGATCAGGGCTCGCATCTATACCTCCATTCCCAGCTTTCCTGAACAGCCCCGTCTCCGACAGCCGCGACGGGCGCAGCTTTTGCGGGTCAAGCCTCACCATCAGATCCGCCTCCATCTTGTAGGCTCCATCGAACAACCACTTGCCTCGCGCCTCAAGCGTGCATGGATTTTCTTCGAGCATGCGCCGGCTCACCGTGACCACGCCGCCGACCGCATCGACCACAAGACCGAATCGCTCTGCGACCGCGTCGTCCTCCATGACCAACACACAACACCGTCCCAAGTGCGGCTCCATTCCCAGCAGCGCCCGCAGGTTCACCGTCGTCAACACCTCACCTCGGTAGGGCACCACGCCTGCGATAAACGGCGGCGACATCGGCACTCGCTGGAGGTCCCTCTCCCCCAGCACCTCGCGTATCTTCCGCGTGTCGATGCCGAAGGTTTCGCTTCCTGCATAGAGCGAACAGAGAGACACTGCGTCGTTCTCCTCCTGAATCTCATCGACTTCGTCACGACCCGCTATTCTCACGCGACCTCCTGCCACGATGTTGCGGCCCTTGTCCCAAACCTGCGTTGAACCACTGTCAGCTTCTCCTTCACCAGGGCAAGCTCCATCCCCACTTCCTCGTCTGTCGCAACCCGGTCAAGCGGCGTTCCCGTAGAAACGTCCAGTACCTGCCGCACGACCACACCAACTCTCTGGTCTCCGCCGACGTTCGCATCCCCGCAGATCAACACGGTCGCCTGCACCGTTTCGCCTCGGTGTCGAGCTTCCTCGAGATCCGGCAGCACATCGCCCTGATCCTTCAGCGGCAGCAGCTCGCCGCGATACTGCAGCAACGGCCGCCCTCCCGCATACTCGATTCGTTCGAGCGAGACGCTTTCGATGCGTTCCACCGTGTCGAGCGGCAACGCCGTCCGCTCGCGCGCGCGATCCTCAAAGATTAGGAACGACTCACCCACAACCTCTTGACTAGCCGCCTCAGATACGCCCATTCCCACCATCTCTTCTTCAACTGGCTTCACACCCGCGCGAGCCGCGGTCGCGCCAACATCCAGGATCAACGCCAGCGTTCCGTTGCCCAGCACTGTCGCTCCAGAGAACATCCCGATTTCGCGCAGCACCGGCGAAAGCGGCTTCACCACGATCTCCTCCGGCGACATCAGGTCGTCAACAACCAGTCCATACCGGCACCCATCGGCCTCGAGCACAGCCAGATAATGCCCATGCGATGACTCAGGACTGTCTGCATCAAGACCAAGCAGCCGATCCAGCCACACCATTGGCAACAGACGCTCCCGCAAACGATAAAGCTCCGCCGACCCGATCCGTTGCACGACTCGCGCAAACTCCCGCTGCGGAATATCGACCAGCTCGACCAATGCGCTCTGTGGCAGCGCGAAGCACTGTCCACCGCTGCGCACAACCAGCGAAGGAACGATAGCGAGCGTCAGCGGAACCCGCAACCGCAACGTCGTGCCTTCTCCCCTGCGCGACTCAACTTCGACGCTTCCTCCCACTTTCTCCACGTTGGCCCGCACGACGTCCATGCCGACGCCGCGTCCCGACACCGTCGTTACTGCCGCCGCTGTGGAAAATCCCGGCAGAAAAATGAGTTGCAACGCCTCGCGCTCCGACATCCCCGCAGCCTGCTCCGGCGTCACCAGATTGCGTTCGATTGCCTTGGCCAGCACTCGTTCCATCGGAATTCCGGCGCCATCATCGGTAACTTCGATCACCACAGAGCCGCTCTGATGAAATGCCTTCAACCGAACACAACCCTCAGCCGGCTTGCCCGCCAGCACGCGATCAGCAGGCGCCTCAATCCCATGATCCACCGCGTTCCGCACCGCATGCGTCAGAGGATCCTTGATCGCCTCGAGCAGACTCTTGTCCAGCCCCGTCTCCTGTCCGGTGAATTCAATCCGCACATCCCGGCCGCAGGTTCTCGCCAGATCGCGCACCATTCTGGGAAATTTTCCAAACAGATTTCCCACCGGCTGCATCCTAGCCTGCATTACCGTCTCGCGCAGGTCCGCGGTCACGCTGTCCAGCCGCCGCGCCAGCTCAGGAAAATTTGCCGACGCCATATCACTCTGCAACATCTGATTGCGGGTCAACACCAACTCGCCGACCAGATTCATCATGCGGTTCAGCACATCGACATCGATCCGCAAGGTCTTGTCGTTTCCCGCTCCATTTCTATCGCTATTCGCACTGGCGGAAGTCGGCGCCGACGCCGCATCCGCCACCTTCGCTGATGTCGGTCCAGCAGTGGTCTCACCGGTATCGACGACAGCTTGCAGCAACGCCGGTTCAATCTCTGCCGGAGGCATCGCTCCATTCAACACGGCAAGCTCCGCAATCAGCTCACCATCTTCATCGCTTGACCGCGTCCCTTCGCCGCCGGTCTCTTCAATCAGCACGAGAATGGCACGCAACCCGTCCAGCAGAAGCAGCAGTCCGCTGATCAGCTCTGAGCTCACTGCAAGCCTGCCGTCTCGGAGTGAACCCAGCAGATGTTCTCCCGCGTGGGCCAGCTTCTCCAGCCGGTCGAAGCCAAGAAATCCCGTCGTCCCTTTAATCGTGTGCACGGCGCGGAAGATCTCTCCCAGCAAACCGGCATCATCGGGCCGCGTCTCGAGCTCGGTCAGGCACCGTTCCATCCGGTCCAGCCCTTCCTGGCTCTCCGCAATAAACTCTTTGGTCAGGTCGTCCACATCTCTTATATCGGGCGCGCGCCCTTAACCATTAGCGCAACACGACTTGCCTTCATCCCCGCCACCCGATAGCCTCAACTCACATGTCTCCAAAGCCCCGCCCGAATCCGGATTCACCCAATTCCAGCCACGTCTCGCCTGCGCAGGCCGCAGACCTGCAGCAACGCGCCATCGCCGTCGCCCATCACGCGTATGCGCCCTATAGCAACTTCCGCGTTGGCGCCGCTGTCCTGCTCACCGACGGTACTATCGTCACCGGATGCAACGTCGAAAACGCCTCCTACCGCCTCACCGTCTGCGCCGAACAGGCCGCCATCGCCGCAGCGGTCAGCCTCCATGGCCCCAGCATTCGCATCCGCGCGGTCGCCGTCGCGAACCTCAACGACACCGCCAGCCAGCCCTGCGGCGCCTGCCGCCAGACCATCCACGAGTTCAGCACTCCTGACACTCTCGTGTTCTTCCCCGGCGAAAAGGGAGCCGTCTCTCAGGCCACCATCGCCGACCTTCTCCCCGCCGCCTTCCTCCTGACAACTGAGAACTAACCACTAATAACTCGCATGTCCATCCATCCCATCGACGTCATCCTGCACAAGCGCGACGGCCTAGCCCTCACCGATGCCGAAATCCGCGCCTTCATCCTCGCTATCGTCAAGCGCACACCCAAACGCCAGCTCGTCACCGACTGCCAGATCGCCGCCTTCCTGATGGCCGTCTTTCTCCGTGGCCTCGATTCCAGAGAACTGGCCACGCTGACCGAGGCCATGCGCTTCTCCGGAGAGGTCGCCTACACCGAAGCGCTCAACACCTTCGCCATCGACAAGCACTCCACCGGCGGCGTCGGCGACAAAACATCCCTTTTGATCGCCCCGATCCTCGCGGCCGCCGGCCTCGCCCACCCCACCTCCGAAGGAATCCCCGGAATCGTCGTCCCCATGATCAGCGGACGAAGCCTCGGCCATACGGGTGGCACGTTAGACAAACTCGAGACCATCCCCGGCTTCAACACTCAGCTCTCCTTCCCCGAGATGCGCGACGTTCTCAAACGATGCGCCGCCGCCCTCATTGGCCAGACCCCCACCATCGTCCCCGCCGACCGCATCCTCTACGCCTTGCGCGACCACACCGGCACCGTCGAATCTCCCTTCCTCATCACAGCCAGCATCATGAGCAAAAAACTCGCCGAAGGCCTCAACGCCCTCGTCCTCGACGTAAAAGTCGGCTCTGGCGCCTTCATGCCCACCTACGAAAAATCCAAACTCCTCGCCGAGCTCATGGTCGAAACCGGCGAAGCCTCACGCACCACCACCGTCGCTCTCCTCACCACCATGGACGAGCCTCTCGGCCGCTTCTCCGGCAACTGGGTCGAGGTCTGGGAGTGCGTTGACATCCTGAAGACTGGGAAAGATCAGCACCGCCACCCCATGTCCCGCGACCTCATCGAACTCTCCAATATTCTCTCCGGCTGGATGCTCCACCTCGCCGGCCACGCCGCCACACCCGAACAAGGAGCAAGGCTCTCCGACGAAATCCTCCGCAGCGGCGAAGCCTACAAGGCCTGGCTCAACATCATCCAGGCACAGGGGGGCGACACCTCCCTCTTCGAAGACCCCGCCGCCCACCACAAACCCTCCGCAACTCGCACGCTCACCGCTTCGACCTCCGGCTACCTCTCCTCAATGGACTGCAAACAAGTAGGCTGGGCCGTCCAACGCCTTGGAGCGGGGCGCGCCGAGCCAGGCGACCCCGTCTCCGCCCACGCCGGCATCGAGATGCACGCCAAACTGGGCGACAAGGTCGAACACAACCAGCCCCTTGTCACCCTTTTCGCCGAAGACCCGGAACTCCTCGACGAACCCGAATCCATGCTCAGCGAAACTCTTCAGATCACACCGACCCCACCCAAACTCCAACCCCTCATCCGCGAAGTCGTCACCAGGCAAAACGTTCCCGCTTAAAGAATGAGACCCGGAGACGATCATCTCCGGGTCTCATTTTCGAGGTGGACGTACCTAGTTAAGAGCTACCAGAACGTCACTGCTCAAAGGAATTCCTGCTTCCTGGGTTTGCCCGGCCCGTGCCCGCTTCTCAGACTTCCAAACCGGCAGGCGCAGATTCATTGCGGAAGAATCCTTACAACGAATCTCGCTAAGGAAGTACTGGTCGCCGTACTTGTGGAATACGAGCACGTTGGCTTTGGCGCCGTTGCCTGAATCTATGAGAGCCGTAGTCAGAAGATGAACATGCTTCTGATCGGTAATGTGCAGCACATCCGCGGAGGTTGAACTGATGGTGTAGGTTCCGGCCGGCACGGTCGTGTTGTTGATCGTAAAGTCGAACGGAACGGTTGCCTTCACCGCCTGGGCCCATACACCGGCTGTGATGAAGAGTGATGCGACGAAGAGAGCGAGTGCTGAAGTTAGGCGTTTCATGATGATCTCCTTTTTGAGCTACCGTCTTCCTGGTGCCTCGGGGGTCCGGATACTTTCTCTTTGGGAGCCTGTTGTTCTGCCCGTGATATTGCATGCCTGTGGCCAAACTCAACCAAGCTCCCGCTCCACAGACGCACACGTGCGTTTGCATTGAGATACAGGCGCTCCACCCGTTTCGAGCTTCCCCATGCCGCGCCGCGGCCCACCCTTACGGGTATCCGAACAGATACCCGAGGTATCCATTCCGTTCTGACAGCCCCAAAAATCCCGAATATTCTCGGATTCTCCACCGGCTCAGCTACACTTTGGACGCACCGGAGGCCAGATGAAGCCGCGACTCCTAGCCATCTCGGGCTCGCTCACAGGTACCGTCCAGCCACTCATCGACGGCCACCTTTCCATCGGCCGCGACGAATCGAGTCAACTGTTCCTGACTGATCCCGTAGTCTCACGAAGACACTGCGCGATCCAGCAAACCGGCCCTCAGTTTGAACTCGTCGACCTCGACAGCCACAACGGTACCTTCGTCAATGGAATCCCCATCCGCCGCAGGATCATCGATCACGGCGATACCATCCGCATCGGAAACTCCGAACTCGTCTTTCTCCTGCACGAAGGCGAAGCGGCTAGCAAAAGTGAGATCCGCCTGTCTGATCTCGCTCCGCTCTCCTCACAAACCACGATCCGAGTTGCTCATCCCGCCGCACTCCCAACCTTCGGTATCGAAGTAGGACGAATGGCGCGTGACCTCGCCGCACTCTTCCGAATCAGCAACGTCATCAACTCCATCCGAAACTCCGGACTGCTGCAGCGGGAACTCCTGCGACTGATCTTTGAAGTGATCCCCGCAGAAGAGGGCGCCGTCGTTCTGCTCACTGACCTCGACGGGGAGACCTACGCCATCTCCAACTGGAATCGCAAACCTGACGCCCCTTCGACGATCGAGATTCGACGCGAACTCGTTCACCGCGCCATCTGGGAGCGATCCACAGTGTTCACCAACTCTGAATCTGACTCCGGCGCGGCCCGAGACCAACAAAACATACTCTGCCTGCCTCTGGTGGCCGTCGAAAAAACCATTGGCGTTATTTATCTCACCGCGCCCCATCCCGCTCCGCCATTTCGCGAAGATCACATTCACTTCCTCGAATCGGTCTCCCGCATCGCCGCCGTCACGCTCGAAAACATACTCGCCCTCGATGCGCTCCGATCCGAGAATCTCCGGCTGAAGCAACAGCTCAACTCAACCACGAGGCTCGTTGGCGAAAGCCGCCAGATTCGCCAGATGGAAGAGTTCATCTCCCGGGTCGCGCAAAGCGACTCCACCGTTCTCATCCGCGGCGAGAGCGGCACCGGCAAAGAAGTCGTCGCTCGCTCCATCCATCAAAGCAGCCCTCGACTGGATAGCCCCTTCATCGCCATCAACTGCGCCGCCATCCCGGAGACGTTGCTGGAAAGCGAGCTCTTCGGACACGAAAAGGGCGCATTCACCGGAGCCGTTGGCATGAGGAAGGGCAAGCTCGAGGCCGCTGAGGATGGAACCCTCTTCTTCGACGAGATCGGGGAGCTCGCGCCCCCAATGCAGGCGAAACTCCTGCGAGTGCTGCAGCAAAGAGAGTTTGAGCGCGTTGGAGGCAACCACTCGGTCCCATTCAAAGCTCGCGTCCTCGCCGCCACCAACAAAAACCTGGAACAGGCAATCAAATCCGGCGAGTTCCGCCAGGATCTCTACTATCGGCTCAACGTCGTTTCAATCACGATCCCGCCGCTGCGCGAACACCGCGACGACATCCCTCTGCTCGCCCTGTACTTCGCGGCGAAGTACGCCGAAAAAAGTAAGCGGCCGTTCAAAGGCATCTCGAAGGAGGCGCGCACCCTGCTGATGAACTACAGTTGGCCCGGCAACGTTCGCGAACTCGAAAACGCCATTGAACACGCCATCGTGCTCGGCCTCACCGAAGAGATCCTTCCCGAAGACCTTCCCAACAGCATCCTCGAAGAGCAGTCAGCAGAACTGACAGACGCTCGATACCACGAGGTCCTCAATCAATCCAAGAAGGAGATGATCTGCAACGCGCTGCGAGAAGCAAAAGGAAGCTATCCCGAAGCCGCGCGCCTGTTGGGCATCCATCCCAAATATCTGCATCGCCTGGCCCGAAATCTCGGCCTGAAATCCGAGCAAGCCTGATCGCAGCCACACGAACCGAAGAGTTGCCTTCAGCCGCGCGGTAACGTGAGGATACGCAATAAGGGAAGACACAACAGCAACGCCGCCAGGACGATCAGCGCGAGACGTATCTTATGGGCGCGAAATCGCTGACCGATCGCAGTCAGCAAAAGAACGGTCGCGAGAGTGACAGTCACCCGGACATAGTGATCTCCCGTTTCACGGGCACTCGTGCCCTGCTCAAACAACTCCGTGGCCTCATGGTCCAATCTGGTGAACTCCGCAGCATTGCTGTCGCGATACTCCGGCATCAGCAGCGGCCCGGCAGGAGCGTTCGGGTTGTGGAGGGGATCGGTCTTCTTCCACGCCTCAAACGCGGGACGATACTCCGGCAGAAAACGGCGCTCGAAGAGGTCAGCCAGATTCTTCTCCCCGTGGGCCTCAGCTTTCAACCATTCATTGACGTTTGCGGCGTTATATTGCCGCTCCTGATTGCTGCGCACAGAAAACTCTGCAGCTTCTACCCGCAGCCTGCTGGAACGTCCGTAAAGCTGGCTCTGTTGCGAATCCCAGCGCGCAGCCTGATAGCCGCTCCAGGCCGTAGCACACGCGACAAGCGCAAGTACAATCGCTTCAACTATCTCCAGAATCTCATGGAGACGCGAAGGCTCAGGGCCTGGATGCCCCCGCCTCTCACTCAACTGCTGGGCGAGCTCGATGTTCATTCCTCCAGATTCCGGCATACGTCCCCTCCGTGCTGCCGTCCTGTATACGCCTAACCTCCAGCCACCGCACCTACTATCAGCAACGGCTCCTTCCCATTCGCGACCGCCTCCGGCAGCAACGCGTCCGGTGACTCATGCGACAGATCCTCTTCGCAGGCAAAATATCGCAAAAACGCTCTCCGATTTAACGTTACATGTTCGCGGATTGTCCCGCACAGCATTGGATACTTTGCCTCCAACGCATCGAGCACCGCTCTCTGCGTCACCGGCCCATCCACATCGAGCGTCACCTCGCCTTTAACACCCGCCAGGGTCCGCAGATGTGCCGGCAACTCCACCCGGATCATGCGAGCGTCTGGGCCTCAACCGAGAGAACCGCCGGCAGATCCCGCACAATCGGCGCCCAGCTATCGCCCGCGTCCGACGACCCATACACCTGCCCGCCCGTCGTACCGAAGTACACCCCGCACGAATCCAGCGAATCGACCGCCATCGCATCCCGCAACACATTCACATAACAATCCTTCTGCGGCAGCCCCTTCGTCAGAGCCTCCCACTCATTGCCGCCGCTCTTACTGCGATACACCTGCAGCTTCCCATCCATCGGATAGTGCTCCGAGTCGCTCTTGATCGGCACCACATAGATCGTCTCCGGCTCATGCGCATGCACATCGATCACAAATCCAAAATCCGTCGGCAGATTTCCCCCAACGTCCTGCCACGAATCACCGGCGTTATCGCTGCGCATCACATCCCAGTGCTTCTGCATAAATAGAACACCTGGCCGCGACGGATGCATCGCGATGTGATGCACGCAATGCCCGACCTCCGCATCCTGATCGGGAATCTGCTGCGATCGCAGTCCCTTGTTGATCGGCTTCCAAGTCTGGCCGCCATCGTCCGTCCGGAACGCCCCCGCCGCCGAGATCGCAATGTAGATCCGCTTCGGATCGCTCGGGTCCAGAATCACGGTGTGCAAACACATCCCACCCGCACCCGGCTGCCAGTGCGGCCCCGAACCGTGCTTCCGGAGTCCCGAAAGCTCCTCCCAGTTCTGTCCGCCGTCCGCAGAGCGGAACAGCGCCGCATCCTCCGCCCCCGCATACACCTCATCCGCACTTTTCAGCGAAGGTTCGAGATGCCACACGCGTTTGAACTCCCACGGATGTGGCGTGCCGTCGTACCACTGGTGAGTTCCCGCCACGCCGTCATACAAAAACTTGTTCCCCGCCTGCTCCCACGTCTTGCCGCCGTCATTCGAGCGCTGAATGATCTGCCCAAACCAGCCGCTCGACTGCGACGCATACAGCCGGTTCGGATCCACCGGCGATCCTTTGACGTGATAGATCTCCCAACCCGCAAAGTGCGGCCCACTCACATCCCACTTCTCGCGCTTTCCATCCGACGTCAGCACAAACGCGCCCTTGCGCGTGCCCACCAGCAATCTCACCTTGCTCATCGTCCATCCTCCTCGCGGATTTTTTCCTCAAGTCTCACGGCCAGCGTTGCCGGGCCCACGCACATGGGAGCCAATGTATCACCAAAACCAGCGTGAAAAAACTCGATTGGATCGGTTTTTATCTTTAATCTCACGCTACGAAAAAGGCTTGGCAATCACACTCACTTTCCAGGCGCGCCGGCAATGTTCAGGGTACCGTCAACAACTTCCACAAAGTTCCTCTCTTCACGAAGAATGCAACGCTTACTCTGCGCCATGGCGAGGTTTTCGCGCGCCTCCGGATCGGACTTCAATCGCGTTCGATAGACCTCATAGGAGGCGAGACTATCGAACGCAATCAACCCCCACCCAACATCGTTCGTGCCCTCATACGGAAGAAAATATCCAATAAGGTGTCCCCCGCAACGGGGAATAATGCGCCCCCAGTTCTCGGCATATTTTTTGAACGCATCGCGTTGGAACGGGTCGATCTGATACCGAATGATGCAGGTAATTGTCATATGTCTTCTCCCGGATAACACTTCAGCCGATGCACTGCTTCCCATGGCGGACATCGCACACAGCGAGGCCATCATCGCAATGGCCTCACGCCGGTTGATCCGCCCGTGAAACAGCTCTGCCGAATTCATAGCCACCACTATCCCAGTTGTCGAGCAGATACATTTCGCTTAACATCAAGGTATGGTTGTCGCCCGCGACAATGACACTGCAGTCTCCAGAATCGCCGCCGCCATTGGCGAGCCCGCGCGGGCTCGCATGCTCTTCTGCCTCATGGACGGCCACGCCCGAACCGTTACCGAGCTAGCCGTCGTGGCCAATGTCAGCCCATCAACCGGAAGCGTCCACCTGCATCGCCTGAAGACAGCTCGTCTCGTCAAAGTTCTCGTTCAAGGCAAGCACCGCTACTACAGCCTCGAAGGCGCCGAAGTAGCGAATGTGCTCGAAGGACTGAGCGTTCTCGCAGCAGGCCTTCGCGACACGTTCGTGTCGAACACTCCCAACCGGCTCTGCGCCGCACGGACTTGCTACGACCACATGGCCGGCAGAATAGGTGTCTTGCTTCATGACCGCCTACACGCACTGAAGTGGCTGTCCGCAGTACCCAAAAGTGACAGCGCCTACGAGCTCACTACCGCAGGTTCCAGGGCATTCGAAGCGCTGGGCATCGACGTCGAGGCAACTCGGGCGCTCCGTCGTCGCTTCGCATGCGCATGCCTGGACTGGAGCGAGAGAAGGCCGCACATTGGCGGCGCGTTGGGAGCCGTCCTGCTGAAAGCCGCTCTAAAAAAGAGATGGGTGACGCAGGATCTTGATAGCCGCGCTCTCGCCATCACTGGCTTCGGTAGGCGTGAATTGCAGAGTCGGTTCAACCTCAGCGTGTAGAAGCACGAACCGAACAGATCATCATGTATACCCTGTAAACGAAATCGTTAGGCCGCGCCCCCATCCACCCGTTACACTCATCCCAACATTCACCCGAGCCCCATCCGCGCAGGAGCCCACCCTTTGGCACGATTCACCGGTCTACTCGGCCTCATCACCTTCCTTGGCCTTGCCTATGCCTTCTCCACCAATCGTCGCGCCATCCGCTGGCGTACCGTAGCCTGGGGTCTCGGCCTGCAGATCATCTTCGCCTTCCTCGTCATCAAATGGAGCTTCGGGCAGCGTGTCCTCGCCAGCATCTCCTCGGTCATCACCGGTCTCCTCGGCCACTCCGCCGACGGCTCCTCGCTCGTCTTCGGCCGCATCGGCACTCCCGGTGACGCTCTCGCCACCCTCGCCTTCGCCGTCCTGCCCACCATCATCTTCGTCTCAGCGTTTTTCGCCATCATGTACCACATCGGCCTGATGCAGCACATCATCCGCGCCGTCGCCTGGGTCATGCAGCGCACCATGGGAACCAGCGGAGCCGAATCCACCAACGTCGCCGCAAGCATCTTCATGGGCCAGACCGAAGCCCCGCTCACCATCCGCCCGTTCCTCAACGGCGCCACCCGCAGTGAACTGATGACCATCATGACCTCCGGCATGGCCCACGTCTCCGGCGGAATCATGGCTGCCTACATAAGCTTCGGCATCAACGCCAAAGATCTGCTCTCCGCCGTCATCATGACCGCCCCCGGCACCATGCTCGTCGCCAAGATGCTCGTCCCCGAAACCGAAGTTCCCGCCACCGCCGGCACCGTGCACATGCCGCCCAGCGAAGAGCACAAGAACGAAAACTTCGTCGCCGCCATCGCCCGCGGCACCATCGACGGCGGCCAGCTCGCCTTCAACGTCGCCATCATGCTCATCAGCTTCGTCGCTCTCGTCGGACTCGCCAACGCCATCATGCTGGGCATCTCCAACTTCCTCTGGGCCCACGGCCACATCCCCTTCCCGCACTCGCTCAACGCCATCCTCGGCGTCATCGGAGCACCCATCGCCTGGCTCATCGGCATCCCCTGGAGCGAAGCCAGCACCATCGGCAACCTCCTCGGCACCCGCACCATGATTAACGAATTCGTCGCCTTCACCCAGCTCGGCCTGCTCAAATCCGCTCTCAACCCTCGTAGCTTCTCCATCGCCACCTTCGCCCTCTGCGGCTTCGCCAACGTCGGCAGTATCGGCATGCAGATCGGCGGCATCGGCGCCCTCGTTCCCAACCGCCGCAACGACCTCGCCCAACTCGGCCTGCGCGCCATGCTGGCCGGAACCATGGCCAACCTAATGTCCGCCAGCATCGTCTCGATGCTCATCCAATAAGTTTCGATTCGTTTTACCTAAGTTTCGAAGAACGGTTCAATCGCCGCGCGCCGACGCGTGCCTCACGCAACGAGCTTCAGATAATTCGGCTCATCCGCAATCGTCTTATACCGAAACTGCCGCACAATCTTCGGCCCGTTCAAAAAGAAGATGCCCTGCATTTGGTGGCCATCTTCTTTGATCGCCCCGATCCCATGCTTGAACAGCGCACCCTTCAGCCACCCCGCCCAGACCGAAGCCTGAAACAACGTAAGCGCCGGATGCATCCGCGGCAGCGCAAACAGCGGAAGCTGGTACACCTTCGCCTCCGGATCGCTCACCCGCTCCACATCCCCAATGCCGTAATAATCGAAGAACGGCTTCGCCCGCTCCGGCGTTCCCAGATGCACAAACACCGGCCGCACCCCGCGCTGCGCCAACTCGCCCTTCAAGTCGGCCACGTCGCTGATCGCCTGGCGGCAAAACGAACACCCGAAGTGCCGCAAAAATACCAGCAGCACCGGCGAAGCCTCCGTCAGCGCCAGCAGGCTCGCACCCGACTCCGTATGAATCGAAGCCAGCGTCCGCGCTACATCATCGTGCGAATTCGTAGCGGCACCTGCCATCGGCTGTACTCCGTCGCATGTCGACTGGCGCTCATTTTGAAATCGATCAGGAGCACCTCTCGAATCGACTTCCTGCCGGTCAAAATTGGCACAAGTATACATTTATTCCGTTATCCTCAACGGTTCTGCGAAGAACACGCCTATAGCAAAAATCAGAGCCCCCTTATAGACTCGGAGGCACCAATCGCCGGAGAGTCCTGTGGCGCTGGAGGCGCAAGTGACTTTGCTGAGAAACCTCACGTCTGCCCTCGCCCAACCTTTCAGCCTCTGTCTTCTTGCACTTTCCCTCTTCACTCTCGGTTGCAACACTGGATCTCCGGCAAACGCTCCCATGACCGGCCCACAACTACGGGGTAGCGTCCATGGAGGACAGCAGCCAGTTGCGGGCGCCACCATCCAGCTCTATGCTGCCGGAACCTCTGGCTATGGCGCAGGGGCCGTGCCTCTGCTGAACACGCCCGTCTTGAGTGATGTCAACGGAGCCTTCTCCATCACCGGCCAGTACACCTGTCCCTCTTCCTCCAGCCAGCTCTACCTTGTCGCTACCGGCGGCAATCCCGGCCTCCCCAACCCAACCAACAACACCAGCCTCGCACTGATGGCAGCCCTCGGCTCCTGCTCTCTTCACGGCAGCCAATACACGCTCGATCCCAACGCCTTCATCAGTATTAACGAGGTCACCACCGTCGCCTCCGTCTACGCGCTCGCGGGCTTCATGGACCAGACCTCAAGCCAGATCGGCGCCAGCGCCACCAACGCCGTCGGAATCGCCAACGCCTTCCAGACCGTTCCCAACCTCGTAGACATCTCGACCGGACAAGCTCTAACAACCACCCTCGCCGGCAACGGCACAGTTCCCCAGGCCGAGATCAACACCCTCGCAGACATCCTCGCCACCTGCGTGAACTCCAATGGCAGTGGGCTACAGTGTGCCGGGCTCTTTGTCGCAACCAAGCCCCCCGGCGGCTCCACACCTACAAACACCCTCCAGGCTATCTTCAACATCGCCACCCATCCCTCGCAACAGGTCAGCACGCTCTACTCTTTCTTTTCGCCAACCTCACCCTTCCAACCCACGTTGTCATCTGCACCCAACGACTGGACCGTCACCATCCACTACACAGGTAGCGACCTCACCCAACCACTCGGCGTTTCGATCGACAGTCTCGGCAACGTCTGGATCGCAAATGATCCCGGCAGTGTCGTCAAGTGGAGCAGCAATGGAGCCAACCTTTCAGGGCCAACAGGATTTACCGGCGGCGGAATCAGCGGACCTCGAGGAATGGCGATCGACTTATCCGACAACGCGTGGGTTGCCAACTTCTTTGGAAACAGTGTCACCCTGTTAAGTAACTCCGGATCGATCCTCTCCGGTCCAAACGGTTTCACCAACGGCATCAGTGGGGCCAATGGACCAACCTACGTCGCCATCGACGGCACGGGAAATGCCTGGATCACCAACCAGACCTTCCCCGGCTTCACCGTGACCAAACTCGCCGGCGACGGATCCCTGATCGCCGCCTCCCTCTCTCCCTGCCCCACCGCCTCGACCTGCCAGCTTCAAGGTCCGGCCCAGATCTCCATCGACGCATCCGAAAACGTCTGGATCGCTAATAGCAATCCCGGTAGTGCAGTCGTGAAACTCAATAACAGTGGCACTCCCCTATCCGGTCAAAATGGCTTTACTAACGGGGTAGGCGATCCCGGTTTCATCGCCTTCGATCACTCCGGCAATGTCTGGGTGACCAACTACATCAGCGATGGCGTCAGTAACAACGTCACCAAGCTGGATAGCAGCGGGAACCTGCTGAGCAGCGTCAACGCATCAGGCCTCTCCGAACCCTTCGGCATCGCCATCGACGGTGCGGGCAACGCCTGGGTCAACAACTTTCCCAATGCCGCCGTGGTCGAGCTAACGAGCAATCTGACCGTACTCTCCGGATCGAACGGCTATCTCGACGCAGCTCCCGTACCCCCATACCCGGGTTGCACGCCCCCCTCTGCCCCTCAATGCATTCCGCGGCGCAACTCCCGAGCCATAGCCGTCGATGGCTCCGGCAACGTATGGGTCTCCAACAGCGACTCCAGCATCTCCGAGTTCGTGGGTGTCGCCACCCCAGTCGTCACACCTCTCTCAATCGGCGTGAAGAACAACACCCTCGGCACCCGCCCTTAAATCCTCTTGACCTCCGCACCCGCCGGACGAACCGTCGAGAAGATCCATACGAAATAAGTCGATCCGAATAGCCTGCCGCCCCATTTCCATTCGCACCGGGAAGTTACATACTGCTGGCAAAAATCGCCAACCCCTTATAGACTCGAAAGGCAACATTCCCCGGGGATAGAGATTCCATCACGCTGGAGGCACTCGTGACCTCGCTGAGATATCTCAAGTCTGTTCTCGCTCAACCTTTCAGCTTCTTTCTTCTTTTCTTGCCCCTGGCCGTTCTCGGCTGCGGCAGTGGATCTCCGGCAAACGGTCCCATGGCCGGCCCGCAGCTGCGAGGCACCGTGCATGGAGGCCAGCAGCCGGTCTCCGGCGCCACCGTCAAGCTCTACGCCGCAGGAGTCAACGGCTACGCCACCGGCGCCACCTCCCTGCTCGCCTCATCGGTCACATCCGATGCCAACGGATTCTTCAACATCACCGGGCAGTACACCTGTCCCACCGCCTCCAGCCAGCTCTACATCGTCGCAACCGGCGGCAATCCTGGCCTTGCCGCCTCAACCAACAACGCGAACCTGGCGTTGATGGCAGCTCTCGGGCCTTGCTCCCTCCACGGCGGCCAATACACGCTCGATCCCAGTGCCTTCATCAACATCAACGAGGCCACCACAGTCGCTGCGGCTTATGCTCTCACAGCGTTCATCGACCCTTCCACCACCCAAATCGGAGCCAGCGCCACTAACTTCATCGGAATCGCCAACGCCTTTCAGACCGCTTCCAACATCGTCGACGTCATCGCCGGTCAGGCTCGCACATCTACGCCCGCCGGCAACGGCACCGTTCCGCAGGCCAAGATCAACACCCTCGCCGACATTCTCTCTCCCTGCGTCAACTCCGCCGGCAACGGGCCAGACTGCGCCGCCCTCTTTGCCGCAACGACGCCCTCCGGCGGCACCGCGCCCACCAACACCCTCCAGGCCATCATCAACATCGCAGCGCATCCCGCACAGCAGGTAGGCGCCCTCTTCGCCCTGTCTCCGCCAACCCCGCCCTTCCAGCCCACTCTCGCCGCAGCACCCAACGACTGGACGCTCGCAGTGAACTACACCGGCGGCGGACTCTCCAACCCGCGCGCCATCGCCATTGATGCTTCGGGAAACATATGGCTCGCAAATAACGGCTCTGGCCCCAACACCTCCAGCGTGACCGAGCTCAGTAACACCGGAGCCATACTCTCCGGAGCCAACGGATACACCAGCGGCAGTTTGAGGTTTGCGATCGGAATCGCCATTGACCTCGATGGGAACGCCTGGGTCCCCGGCTATGGCAGCGGTGGCAGCGTCGTCAAATTCTCAAGCAGCGGAGCGGTTCTGTCGGGCCCCAACGGCTACACCTCACCCGCAATGGACTTCCCGCGCGCTGTTGCCATCGATAGCGTAGGAAACGCCTGGATCCCGAGCTACGGCGCCGTCGCAATTGCCAATGTCACCAAGCTTGGCCCCGACGGCACTGTGCTCTCCGGCGTGCTAGGCTACACAGCCGGCGCCATGAACAGTCCGTATGCCATAGCAATCGACACCGGGCAAAACGTGTGGCTTCCAAACATCAACGATCAGAATGTCACCAAGCTGAATAACACCGGAGGATCTCTATCAGGCTCAACCGGCTTTACCGGTGGCGGCCTCAACGCCGATCCGGCCGCCGTCGCAATCGACGCCTCAGGCAACGCATGGATCAACGATGCCTTCACCGGAAATCTGACCAAGTTAAGTTCAACCGGCGCAATCCTCTCCGGCGCCAGCGGCTTCCCCACCTGCGTTTCGCCAGGTCCCTTCGCCACCTGCAACGCACAATTCTCCGCGCAAACTCTTGCGATCGACGGTTCAGGAAATGCATGGGCCCCCATCACCTACCAGGTTCAACCACCGTCCCCCGCGCCCCTTGTGTTCTACTTCGGCCTCAGCGAAATGAACAGCAGCGGCACCATCCTCTCCGGCCCCACCGGCTACAACACCAATAATTCGATCATTCCCTTTGCGGTTGCGATCGACAGCTCCGGCAACGTCTGGAGCGCCAGCCCCGCTGGAGAAGTCGTCACTCAGCTCATCGGCGCTGCGACACCCGTCGTTACACCCCTGTCTGTCGCAGCGAAAAACGGCGCCCTCGGCACGCGCCCCTGATTCTTGCCACCGAAATGTTTTCTCACGCGATTCCCAACACCTGATTGAGAAACCCCACCACGTACTTCCACACCAGGTAGTAGAGCACCAGCGCCGCCAGAAACCAGACGACCACGACCGGGTAAGGCACACTGACCATCCCGAACCACGTAACACCCTGCGAGCCGATCACCAGGAACCCGCCCAATACTGCAGCAACAGTTCCAATCGACACCAGGATCAACGGCAGCAGCGCACCATGCAATCCGATCGGCAAATTGGGATGCGGCCGCGACCATACATAGAACATGTTCCATAATCCGAACGCATTGGGTATCACAGCCATCGGGAAGATGATCACCCGCTCAATAGGAATAGGAACATGGAACACAAGCCGAGTCAGGATAAATACGGTGAGCACAATCAGCAGCGCCACGCTGGGAGCGACAATTCCTGCCATATAGGCGCGAAGATAAGGGTGAGTATTCATAATGCCCTCCAATCACAGAAGAAGAAGCAACGGAATCACAGATAAAAAAGAAGCAGAGGAATCGCTGCCGGGGAAAACAGAAGACACACTGCCACTGCACCGAGCAGCGCCCAGTCAAACCACGGGACATCGACGGTGCCCGCCTCGAGACGCTTCAACATCTCCGGCCAGAGGTCGTGGCGAAGCTCCCCGTCCGCGTGGCTCGCACTATGTGGCATCGCGGCCTTCAACAACTGCTGCACTCGATCCTGCTCGTTTTCCGTCATGGCTCGACTCCCTGTCGTTTTAGTTCCTCTCTCAAAAAACGCACGGCCCGAAAGACGCGCACCTTCACTGCACTCAATGAAATGCCCAGCGCTTCCGCAATCTCCTTGTACGGTTGCTCCTCAATCAACGCCAGTGCAGCCACGATCCGCAGCTTGGGCGGCAGTCGCTCGAACGCGAACGCCATCTTCCGCCGCACTTCCTCGGAGATGCCCGGATCCGGCAACACCGGTGCCTCCAACTCTTCCGAAATGGCCGTCTCGCTTCGCGCACTCTTCAGAAAATCAAGAGCGGTATTCGTCGCAATGCGCCGCGCCCACGCGCCGAAACTGCGCCCCGGGTCGAAACGAGCATGCGCGCGATGGATGCGCCAGAACGTTTCAATCGTGAGGTCTTCAGCGGCCGCACGATCGCGAACAATACGAACGATCCAGCCATAGACCTCGCTCTGATGCACGCGGAACAGCGTCTCGAAGGCTTCGAGATCGCCGTGGCAGAACTGCCGCAACACATCCGATGGTTGCTCCAGCACCGGCATCTTCATCCCCTTCTATATACGCTTACGGCGAGAAGGCGACGAAGGTTACATTTGATCCACCATGCCGGCTACCGGCGCCGCACTAACGCCACCCTCCCAGAATCGCTCCCATCGGTATTAGATTCATCCGCAACCGCGGAAACTAAATCGGCATACAACCGTCCAACCCGCTATGATCCCGGGAAATCTCGCTGCTCCTCTCGTTGCTAAGACAGCTTGAAATTCACCATTGAAGAACTTCAGATGAAGCAGCTGTCGCGCTAAAATTTCCCAGAATAGTGAGCCTTTGACATGAAGTTGCTACCGGTCCTTGTGATTTTGGCAGCCTTACAACCGTCTCCCAGCCATCACCGTGTCCCAGAGGAAGTATCTTCGCAGGAGTACCAAATTTACTCACTATGGATCGATCATCACTTGGGAAAACAATTCCAAGGTGATCTGTATATCGTCGATCATACGAAAGCCTTCAATCCATTGATTTTCCCGTGTAAAAATCCTCTCAACCCCGTCAACCATAGTGGGGACAAATACGTCTTTGAGCAGTTGAGCGGCCTTGGGAACAAGACGTTTCTCTTTAGCGCTGGAGAAAAGGAGCCGAACTTCCACTCTTCTACTCCATACAAGGCAATCGGAGAAATGCCGACTGTCGCCCAGGGACTTGTTCTCCAATTCTCACGAGTAGCGTTTACCGACGATGGAACGGGAGCTTTATTTTCAGTCAATGAAAAACAAAGTGGCGAAAAATCAGCGACTATTGACTTCGTTTTCGCAAATAAAATCGACGACCATTGGACATTCTTACTGATGTGTTGATCGGTCGTCTTTGATTTACATGACGCTCCATATTGCGACTAACGCCACCCGCCCAGAATCGCCCCCATCACAACGAGCGCCACCGTCAGGTAGCCTCCATTTACCAACACGTACGACCATGGCCGCCTCTCAAACAGCGAAACAATCCCGATCCCCATCGCAACCCAACCGAATCCCGCAAGAAATCCCGCCGTCGCGCCCCACGCCATGTTCGTCTTCGGATCGTTCAAAAACATCGCCAGATTCAGCGCCATCACCACGCTCAGCACGAAGCTGATCACGAAGACTTTCGCGCCGGCCGGCGGCGGTTCCTCCCCTCCGAACCCATTCGCCCTCTTCCACGATCCCCCGAAAAGAAACGGCGCATACCACAGCCCTCCGAGAACGAAGGCCGAGATCGCCGCCACCAGGACAGCCCAAAGATTCAATCCATGAAAGCCCATGCACACCTCCCTAATTCTTGAAGATCAACCCCATATCTACTTACTCCAGTCAATCGGCCCGTTGACGAAGCGATGATGCAGCGTCGCCAGCAACTGCGCATTCCCAACCGTCAAATACTCATACGCCTTCACCCACTCCTCGCCGTCCTTCCATCCCGTCTGCGTCAACCGCACAACCGTCGAGTCGCCCTTCGCCTCAAACTGAAATCGCGCCTTGGTCCGCGTAGCTCTCACCGTCGGAAATTTGTCCGGAGCCATGGCCGACAGCACCAATTCCTTCTGCGGAACAAAACTCAAAATCGTTCCCCCGCCTGTGCTGCCTCCAGGAAAGTGCGCCGTCCATTCCCCACCTTCCTTCAAATCAACCACCGCACCGGGCGTAAGCCACGTACTTAACCCCTCGCTCGTCGTAAACGCCTGCCACACCGCGCTGATCGACGCCGGAACCGTCACTTCCAAAACCAGAACCTTATCGGCCGCAGCCATCGTCAAAGACTTCTCAGGACTCTGAGCAACCGCCGCAGTCACGGTCAGGGCTAACGCAAGAAAAATCGTTTTCATCTCAAACCCTCCTTCTTGGTTGGTCGTTCAAGTAAATCCCCGTATACTGAGTCTGTCAAGGACTTTTTCCACCATGCCCCCGGCCCTCCCCACTCGCGACCGCCTCATCAACTCCGCTCGCTACCTCTTCTGGGAACGAGGATTCGCCGGAACCAGCATGGCCGACCTCCTCGCCCACGCCGACGTCAACTCCGGCAGCTTCTACCACTTCTTCGAGAGCAAAGAAGCTCTCCTCCGCGAAGTCCTCGAAGGCTACCTCCACGCCCTGCGCCCCATGGTCGTCGACCCCGCCTTCGCCCAAACCGACGAGCCCGTCGAGCGCGTCTTCGCCATCCTCGCCGGCTATCGCGGCCGCATCCTCCAGACCGAATGCAGGTACGGCTGCCCCCTCGGCCGCCTCGCCCTCGAGATCGACCCCGAAAACCGCCCCGCCCACAAACTCATCGCCGAAAACTTCCAGGGCTGGATCACCGCAGTCCGCGAGTGCATCGACCAGGTCAAGCATCGCCTCCCCAAAGGCACAGATCCAGACGCCCTCGCCACCTACGTCCTCGCCGTCATGGAAGGCGGCGTCATGATCTCCCGCTCCTACGGCTCCGTCGACCCCTTCGACCGCGCCGTCAAACAACTGCGCCAGCACTTCCTCCTGCTCCTTCCACCCCAAAAACCCGCACCGGCCAGAACAAAAAAATCCAGGACGAAACGCTAACCCGCAAGTTCAGCGCCACATGGCACCACTCCAGTAGAATCATCTCGGAGATACGAGAGAAAACAATGGAACCCGTACTCATCCAGCAATTCTTCCTCGGCTGCCTCGCCCACGCCTCCTACGTTGTGGCCTCCGAAGGCGTCGCCGCCGTCATCGATCCGCAGCGCGACGTAGACATCTATCTTGACTTTGCCCGCGAGAAAAATCTCCGCATCGAGCACATCATCGAGACCCATCTCCACGCCGACTTCGTCTCCGGCCATCACGAACTGGCCGAGCGCACCGGCGCCCGCATCTACCTCGGCGAAGACGCCCACGCCACCTTCCCCCACATCGCGATCAAAGACGGCGACACCCTACAGTTCGGCAACGCCCGATTCAACTTCCTCCACACCCCCGGCCACACCATCGAAGGCGTCTGCGCCGTCCTCACCGACCTAGCCTCGCCCGCAGCACCACGAGCCGTCTTCACCGGCGATACTCTCTTCGTCGGCGACGTAGGCCGCCCCGACCTCTCCGCCGACCACACCCCGCAACAACTCGCCGCTCTGCTCTACCAGAGCCTCCACGAGAAACTCCTCAAGCTCCCCGACGACACCGAGATCTTCCCTGCCCACGGCGCCGGCTCTCTCTGCGGCCGTCAGATGGGCTCCGAGCGCTCCTCCACCATCGGCAAGCAACGCCGAACCAACTACGCCCTCCTCGCCCGCAGCGAAGACGAGTTCATTCATCTCCTCACCGACAGCCTCCCCCCGCGCCCCGAATACTTCGGCCGCGACGTCGAACTCAACCGCACCGGTGCCTCCTCCATCAACCAGCTTCCCCCGCCCGTCCCCCTCAGCGCACCCGAGGTCCTCCGCCTCCGATCCGAAGGCGCCGTCATACTCGACACGCGCCCTGCAATGGAGTTCGCCGTCGCCCACGTTCCCGGCTCCGTCCACATCGCGCTCTCCGGCCAGTACGCCTCCTGGGCCGCCCGCATCCTCGGCCTCGACCGCCGCATCATCCTCGTCGGCGAAGACGCCGATCAGCTCCGCGAATCGCAACTCCGTCTCGCCCGCGTCGGCATTGAGCACGTCGATGCCTATCTCGACGGCGGCATCACCGGCTGGATTCACGCCGGCTACGAGCTCGACTACATCCCGCAGGTCTCCGTCCAGGAGCTAGCCGACCTTCAGGAAAAAGAGAAGGATCACCTCGCCATCCTCGATGTCCGCGAACCCGGCGAAGTCGAAACCGGAGCCTTCGAAAACAGCATCCGCATCCCCCTGGGCCAGCTCGCAGACCGCACCAGCGAACTCGATCCCTCCAAGCTCCTCGTCGTCCACTGCAAAGGCGGCTATCGCAGCTCCATCGCCACCAGCATCCTTCGCCGCGCTGGCCTCCAGGAGATCGCCGACCTCACCGGCGGCTACGACGCCTGGAAGGCGGCTGAACTGCAAAACGCGCAAACCACTCCGTAATCCCCATCCGCTCCTCAGCAAAACCGCCTGTACTATGGCTAAGTCATTCGTTGCATCGGGCCCGCCGTGCGCGTTGCGCATCCTACGCGCCTGCACTAAAGCACATCAAGCGAGGAGACCATCAGAATGGCCCTGATGAAAAACAAAAAAAACAGTCCGGACTACGAGCGCAACCTTCTTGTGGCAGAGAACCGGACCACAGGATTGCTCAACCTCATCATCGTCGTCGCCGTCGGTGCCGTCGCCTACACCGACAGTATCGTCGTAGAGGACGACTCGCTCGGCTATCTCTATCTCCTCCCCATCGCGCTCAGCGGCCTGGTCAACCGCTTCCCCGTCACCATCGCTCTCGCTATGCTCTGCGCCTTCCTGCAGGAGCTCTTCGGCCCGCCAACCGACACCCTTCACGTTCGAGTCCTTCGTAACGTGATCAGTCTCGCCGGGTATCTAATCGTCAGCTTCTTCGTCACCAGAATCGCCACGCAGCGCGGCAAGATGGCCGCCGACATCCGCCAGCAGCGCGATGACTACGAGCGCGACCTAACCCTCGCCTCGCAAGTCCAGCGCCAGGTGCTGCCCAAACCACCTGTCGTCCCCGGCATCGAGCTCGCCGCAGCCATGCAGACAGCCCGCCTTCTCGGCGGCGACTACTACGACTTCTTCCAGATCTCCGACGACATCGTCGACATCGTCATCGCAGACGTCTCCGGCAAGGGAGCCGCTGCCTCTCTACTAATGCCATCCCTCGCCGTAGTCCTCCGCGTCCGCGCTCACGAACTCCCCGGCCCAGCGGCCATCATCAAAGACCTCGACAGCGTCCTCAAACAGATCACGGGTCCGGCAAACTTCGTCACCATCTTCTACGCCCGCGTCAATCCTTCCCTTCGCACCCTGCAATACGCCAACGGCGGCCACAACCCGCCCTTGCTCGTTCGCACACGCACCCAGACAACCCTTCTCCTCGAAGAGTCCGGCCCCATCGTCGGCATCCTTCCCGACGCACAGTTCTCCGACACCGTCGTCAAGCTCGAATCCGGCGACATCCTCACCCTCTACACCGACGGCGTCACCGAACAGGAGAACGAAAACGAAGATCAGTTCTCCATCGACCGCCTGAAAAACCTCATCCTCAGCAAAGAAACCGACTCCGCTGCCACCCTCGTACACGACGTCACCGAGGCCGTCTCCACCTTCGCCGGCACGAAAGAACAGGAAGATGACCTCACCCTCGTCGTAGCAAAAATCCTTTAGCGTTTATCGCCACTCTTTGCCTTGCCGTTCTTGTTGTCATTCCCGAAGGGAATCTGCTGTTGTCTTTGTTCCCACACCCTCGCCAACTCTTCCATCCAGCCTGTGCAATTCCTCAGCCATCGCCGCGGCAAGCGGCAATCCCGTCGCCGCCTCCATGTACATAAACTGCCCCGCCGGATTAATCTCCAGGAAGACATAATCCCCTTGCGGCGTCAGTCGCATATCGATCGCCCCAAACACCAGCCCCAGCCTCCGCTTCAATTCCAGAAGCCTGTCCTCCACCTCATCCGGAATCTCCACCGCTTCCACCTTCGTAGAGGTGCGCAGCCGTCATCACTATCCCAGTGACTAGCACAACAGGAAACTGGCAATTCAACCAGTTTCCCGCTGTGAATTTTCATCCACCGCACAACCGTGGCGCACCCTCAACGACTAATCTTAAAATTGATCTATACATTCGCGTTTAACAGAACTTATTCAGTCGGCCGTACGTGAGCAGATTCAATCGCGCTAGCGCTGCTGATCTTTATCCTTGGTCGGCCTTAGCTTCAAGCAGCAGTCTGCCTGCCAACCGTAAAGGGGTCGCCGATAAGCCAGCACCATGTCCCATCTGGCTGGCGACGTACCACCTCTATCGCATACACGGACATCACTTGAGGTGAAGACACCGTCCACTGCGTGTGCATCAATGCGATATCACCAGACTGAATAATCTGCTTGATGCTGAAGTCAGAGATAGCTTTGGCTGAGGCAAAAGGGGCCAACTCCCCTTTCAGTCCTTGCCTCCCCTGCTTAACTTGGCCTGATTGATTCAGAAAGACCGCTTCCGGATCGTAGATACTGAGCAGCGCCTCAATATCACCCTCGGCCATGTGCTGTTTGAAAAGATGGCAGATTTGCTCGGGACTCGTTGCTGGCATCCTGCACCTCCTCCCTGCTAGATGCGTCCGTCAATAAATTTTAGTGCAGCGTGGGCCTGAAGGGCTTCGCTTTGATAGCAAGTCACGGAGGCTGGCAAGTATCGGACGTCCTGCCGACAATAACCGCCATCAAATAGGAACGAACGGGAAGAGGAGGAACAAATCATGCCGAACAACAAACCAACCCTGGTGCTGGGAGGCACTGGTAAGACCGGGCGAAGGGTCGTCGAGCGGCTTGCCAAAAGAGGCCTGCCGGTCCGTATCGGTTCGCGAGCCGGCGAGCCGCCGTTTGATTGGGACGACCCTGCGACGTGGCCAGCCGCGCTGAAGAACGTTGCAGCGGTCTACATCTCTTACTATCCGGATCTCGCGGCGCCGGGTGCAGCCGAGGCCATCCGCAATTTCACGGATCTGGCCGTAAAGAGCGGCGTGCCTCGCCTAGTCTTACTCTCCGGTCGGAGTGAGGCCGAGGCGCAGCGCTGCGAACAGATCGTGCGAGACTCCGGGGCCGAATGGATTCTGGTGCGGGCCAGCTGGTTCAACCAGAACTTCAGTGAAAACTATCTTCTGGAGCCAATACTGGCCGGAGAGGTCGCGCTGCCGGCGGGCAAAGTCGGCGAGCCCTTCGTCGATGCCGATGACATCGCCGATGTTGCCGTCGCGGCCCTTACCGAAGACCGCCATGTTGGACAACTCTATGAGGTTACAGGACCCCGGTTGTGGACGTTCGCCAATGCGATCGCCGAGATAAGCCGCGTGGCACAGCGCAACATTCGCTACGTCCACATCTCGAAGGAGGAATACGCCTCCATGCTGAAAAGCGCGCAACTGCCGCCGGAGTTCGTGACCCTCATTACCTATCTCTTCACAGAACTACTCGACGGCAGGAATGCTTCGGTAGCGGACGGGGTCACACGCGCATTAGGACGAGCGCCTCGCGACTTCAGTCAGTACGTCCATGACACCGCAGCAACTGGCGTATGGAACGTGGATCACGACGCACGCGCCCACAGTACAATCTCTGCCGCCTGACAGTTGATGCTCGCATGCCGATCAGCAAAGCAGGGTAGATGTCGCCAGTTCGTGTGCGCGGTCGGCTGCGGGCTAATTGCGGGTTCTTCTTCTTCCCTTTTCGATCCGCGTGATAAAGGCGTTTGGCAAACCTGCCAGCGCAGGCTATCGGCGCCATCCAGTCGATCGTGGGAAGTTCAAATTTCCTAGCAAAATCGCGTGTCAAGCTCCTATTTTGGTTTTTCCGCACCTTAAGTTCGAAATAGCATCTCACCAAACCCGCGCCAATCCAGCGTTTCCGCGTCTTCAGCCCAACAAAAAATAAATCCGAAAACCGTGGCGTATTTACCCCCTCCAACTCGCTAGACTGTTAATAGGAGCTTTTTCACGCGAATCTCTCCTCCAGGTGCGCGTTAGGGGCTAAGTCCTTTCACTGGAAAAATTTGTCCGTAACCCCTTTGGAATGACGATTTTATGGACTAGGTTGCTCGCAAGTTGCTGATTCCGGCCATTTTAGCGCCGGGCAATAGGGGGTACCCCCGGACGAGTCTCACAAGACGAGCAAACACAAAGTAACCCGCAGGACCACCGATGACCGACATCTTTAACAACGCCCAATCCGCCGCCGACTACATCCGCACCGCGACGGACCTCGCCCCGCACATCGGCATCATCCTCGGCTCCGGCCTCGGCAACTTCGCCAACCACGTCCGCGGCGCCACGCGCATCCCTTACGCCGAGATTCCCCACTTCCCTCGCTCCACCGTCCAGGGCCACTCCGGCCACCTCGTCCTCGGCACCATCGCCGGAGTCCCTGTCGCCGTCATGCAGGGCCGCGTCCACGCCTACGAGGGCTACCCCCTCTCAGAAGTCACCTTCCCCACGCGCGTCCTCGGCCTCATCAGCTGCAAAACACTCATCGTCACCAACGCCGCTGGCGGCATCAACCCCGGCTACAAGCAAGGCTCGCTCATCGCCATCTCCGACCACATCAACCTCACCGGAGCCAACGCCGCCCTCGGCCCCAACGAGCCCCGTTTCGCCGTAGTCCCCGGCGCCGGCCAGCGCTTCTTCGACATGTCCACCGCCTACTCCCCGGCACTCCGCAAACTCGCCATCGCAGAGGCTTCCCGCCAGGGCTTCCCCCTCGCCGAAGGCGTCTACCTCGCCGTCCTGGGCCCAAGCTTTGAAACACCCGCCGAAATCCGCGCCTTCCGCGCCCTCGGCGCCGACCTCGTCGGTATGTCCACCGTCCACGAAACCATCGTCGCCCGTCACATGGGCCTCGAGGTGCTCGGCATCTCGCTCGTCACCAACCCGGCCGCCGGCGTCGTCGCCGCTGGACAAAAAGAAGCCGAAACCATCCACCACGAAGACGTCATGGAAGTCGGCCGCCGCGCAGAAAAACAGTTCACCAGCCTCCTCACCGCCCTCATCCCACAAATCGCCGCCATCCCCCATGAAGTCAAAAAATCATGAGTCAAGAAATCATGAAGTCGAGAAAAGTCGGGTGCCCCATCCTTCGCGCCGTTGCGAAGGGTGGTTTATTCGCGCCGGCAGGCGCGAACGCTTTCCCCTGACACAGGAAAAAATGTAACCCTAACCAGAACAAACCCCCACTTTCAAGCCACCGCGACAAACTCAGCCTCAAACACCCGCTCAACCCCACCCAACTCCTCATACATCTCCGCAACCTTCGCTTGAGCCGTCTCAGAAAGAACAAAACGATCCGCGCGATCCGCGACCTCCCCGCCGAATCGCACCTGCGCCCTAAGTCCTCGCAATCCCAGAAGCCGGAAGATGTGCGAAGCAAATCCCATCTCTCCCCACCAGCAAACATCCTCTCCCACCGAAGTGCCACGATTGGCCGCATCGTCCTCCAACGTGTAGCGCAGCGCCGCAGTCCGCAGCGGAACCCCGTTGTCCAGCACAGAGTGAAACAACCCACGCCGAAACGGAAGCACACCAGCACCATCGGTCGTCGTCCCCTCCGGAAAGAACAGCACCGGCAATCCGCTCCGATAAGCCTCCGCCATCGCCGCATTCACCGCCGGGTACGTCTTCGGCCCGCCGCCGCGGTGCACATACACGGTCCCCGCCTGCGCCGTAAGCCAGCCCAGCAGCGGCCATCCACGAACCTCCGTCTTCGCCACCATCACAAACGGCTGCACCGAGCTGTAAAGCAGGATATCCAGGTAGCTCAGGTGGTTCGACACCACAGCCCCACCACGCGCCACCTGCCCCTCCACCTCACACCGAAACCCCAGCACCCTAACAATCCGCCCGCACCAGCCATGGATCCACACCGCCCCCTCTGCTCCCCACTTCGGCCGCCGAATCCAGTGATCCACCGCAGCCGCCACCAGCAGCATCACAAACAGGAAGCTCCGCCAAACTGATCTCACCAGTCCCCAGGCCACCCCCGCCACCCTCACCTCAGCGCCCCTCAAGAAATCTCTTCGCCACCCGCGGATGCAGCGTTTGCAGATCAAGCAGTGTCAAAAAGTCGATCGTCTTGAACTCACGATCGATCGCCGGCCCGCTGCAAATCTTCGCCCCAATCGTCAGGTAAGCCCGCAACAACTTCGGCGCCTGCACTCCAGGCATCGTTGCCATCGCCGCCGGCAATGCAAACGCCGCCGTCGCCACCGTCCGCAACTCCGGCCCGACCATGCACTCTCGCAACGTCTCGTACACAGCATGGCCCATCTCCGGACCCTGCGACGTCAGCGAGCAGCAGCCCATCATGTAACGCGCTCCATTCACCAGCGCATACCGCGCAATGCCGCGCCACAACAGATGCAACACCTCAGACGACCGGTACTCGCGATGAATGCACGCCCGCCCCAACTCCACAATCTGGCTCCGCATCCACTCGTACGGAGCAAAGCAGAACTCCTGCTCGCTGTAATACCCAAAATACTTCCCGGCCACCTCGCCCATCTGCATGCGGTACGTCCCCACGATCGCACCCGTCCTACGATCCTCCACAATCAAGTGTTCGCACACATCGTCGAAGTGGTCCTTGTCATATCCATCCACGTACGCTGACTCGAGCCCTTCATTCATCTCCAGGTTGAACACCAGAAAGCGCAGACGGTACGCCGCCATTCGCTCATCCTCGGTCAACGCCAGACGCGCAACAAAGTCCCCCGCCTCCAGTCGAATATCTCTCTTCGACGGCAGCTGGGGAGCAACAGCTTGGTTGGGAAGTAGTACGGCAGATGGCGACTCAGTGCCTGTGAGCATCGACTCTCCTCCAACGTCCGGGATTGGTAGCTTTCGATGTCAGTCTGCGTGGTCATTTGTTACAGCATGTTCACGGCAAATGAACATTTGTTGAATCAGAAATGGTGCACTCTCTCAGTCACTGCCTCGGCTCCAAGCGCCGCCACCACCGCTCGGGCCTCCACCGCCGCCATCTTCCGGTGCAGCCCATCGCTCGAAAACGCAACCGGCTCTTCAGCAAACCGCACGTTCGCCCGCACCCCGCGCAGCCCCAAAAACTTGAAGACATGCGCCAGCATATTGCGATCGCCCCAATAACAGACATCATTGGCAATACTTACATCCCGCCCGTTCTTCTCGGTAAAGCTGTACCGCAAGTACGCCGCAGTCACCGGAGCGCCGCCATCGATCACTTGGGAAAGCAACCCACTATGGAACTTCAGTAGCTGATTCCCGTTCGATGTCGTCCCCTCCGGAAAGAACACAACCGGCAAACCCGCATCCACCACCGCCTGCATCCCCCTCCGAGCCTTTATCGCCGAACCGCCATGACCGCGCTCGACATACACTGTCCCTGACATCGTCGTCATCCACCCCACCACAGGCCAGTTCCGAATCTCTGCCTTCGATACAAACACGCATGGATGCAGCGCCGCGAACACCACAATATCCACATAGCTCAAATGGTTCGAGATCACTGCACCTCGTTCAGGAAACATCCCATCCACAACGATCTCAATCTCCAGCCTACGCAACGCCCGTGCACAGAACCGGTGCAGCCAGTCAGCCCTTTGTTCCCGCGTCGCGGGCCGCTTCACCAGCAACTCCGTTCCCGCGACAACAAACATCCCCGACACTCGAACCGTACGCCAGGCAGCCCGAAAAACATTCACCAGATCGAATCCTCATCTCTCAACGCTGACTCAGTTTCACAAGCGCAGTCTATCCTGTCAGAAGTGCGGCCTGACGAAACAAATCGCAGCAACCCCAACCAACCTCCCGCTTCCATTCACCACAACTGGATTTATCGCCGCGTCGCCCTTCCCGTCTTCGCGCTCCTGCGCATGGGTGCATCGCCGGAGAAGCTGGCCTGGAGCATCGCCGCCGGCCTGCTCATCGGCATCAACCCCATCCTCGGTAGCACTACTATCCTTTGTCTCGCTCTGGCCTTTGTCTTCCGCCTCAACGTCGCCGCTTCGCAGCTAGGCAACCACATCGTTTATCCGCTCGAACTCGTCTTGGTCATTCCGTTCATCCACGTCGCCAGCCGAATCTTTCACACCGCGCCGATGCCTCTGTCCGCAAATGCGCTCCTCCGCGCGGCCCGCGAACATCCCCTCGACCTATCCCGTCAGCTCTGGCAATGGGAGTGGCATGCCTTCCTGCTCTGGGCTGTCATCGCCGCCGTCGCAGTTCCCTCCATCGCGCTGGCGCTCACCCCGATCCTCCGCCGGCTTCTCGACCGCGTCCGCGCCCGAACATACCCTGTGATCTCGGAGATCTAACGCTTCTATTGCGGCCCGTGATACTCCTGCACGGGGTCGGCGCTCCTAACCCACGCCGTATAGATCATGTCCCGCAGTTCGATTGCTCCAGCCGCCAGTCGCTCATCGAGAAACGCGACGCTCTCAGGCGTTCCCGTTCCATTGAAGCCCCCGGCCTTCTCAAGCTGATACGTCTTCTCCACAAGTGAGTTCGAGTGCCGAAGATACTCCAGGTAATCCGCCCACTCATCGTTCAACACCTTCGGCTTCGTCGCCGCCACCAGCGGAGCCACATCCGCAGCCTTCGCCGCCGCTATCACAAACATCGTCTCGAACTGCCCGTGAATCTTGTGATCCGTCGTATATCCGTTCGGATTGGGCCCAGTCCAGCCGTTGTACTGAATCGTGTCGTGCAACGGTTGCGATCCATCCGCCACATAATGTCCAAGCCACGCGGCGTAAAACAGAATCGCGGTCTCCGCCGGCTTCGTATCCATGTTGGCCGCCACCAGCTTGCGATACTCCCGCAGTCCCGCCTTCAGCCGTTCGTAGACCTCCTCCACCTGCCATGGCTGAAACCCGATCTTCTCCGCGGTCAGGCTCAGATCGGGATGCGCAGCCGCGGCCTTCTCCACCGCGCGGATGTAGTCATATCGCTTGTGCGGAAAATCCTTTCCGCTGACCGGGCATCCGGCTTCACCTGCGGTGCAGGGCACCGCCACCAGTTCCGCCCACTCCATATCGATGAAGTGGTCAGGTGATTGCGTCACCGAAAGGTCCTCCTCCGCGTGGTTCTTCCATCGGTCCGGCTCCGGCCCCAGATAATCCATCGCGTCCAGCGCTGCTCCGTTCCTGAGAAACGCTGGGACATCCGCCGGCAGCGCCGCGGCCGCCAACCGGTTGATCAACTTGTGCCCATCAGCCCCCCAGGCAAAACTCTGTTGAACCAACATCAACGGCAGCAACGTCACCGCCGCCGCGACACGCACCATCCCAACCAATTTCTTCATCCGAAAAGTATAACCATCCACAGTGGCTCAGACGGTTACCATTGCCCCCTCGACGGCCACGCTTCCAAACACGCTTCGATACCGCGCAATCTCCTCCTCTGGCCCCGTCGCCTTCCGCGCATTATCCGAGAGCTTCACCGCCGGCCGCCCCTCAACCGTCATCAGCTTGCATACCAGGCTGATCGGATCGAGCCTCGTGTCCCCCCGCGGATCGCATCCACGAAAATCGTTGGTCAACAGCGTTCCCCAGCCGGCGCTGAAGCGTATCCGTCCGTGGAAGTAGTGATGGAGCCGAAGAATCTCGACAACGTCCAGCCCATCCGACGCAATCAGCCGCTTTCTACGTGAATCCCGCCCTCGCCGCAGCAGCCACGCGATATATTCATCGCCGGCCACAGACGGATCCTTGCTGTCGCACCGCTGCCCCGTCCAGTCCGCCAGCCAATCCGGCGCGCCCTCGAGGAACTGCGTCGTCCCAAACGTATCCGGCAGCATAATCAACAACTCCCCGCCATAACTTTTCTGCCACAGTTCCAGCACACGATACTGCGACTCATGCAAAGCTTCATCGCCATTCGCCAGCGCCGCCATCGCCATCGGCAGCTCATGTGCATTCGTTCCCATCGCCTCCAGATCGTGCTTGTAAGCCAGAAAAGTATTCGACGTTCCGGACAGGCTCGCCCCCAGCGCCGCCCGCATCGCCTGGATCACATACTCCTGCCACAGAAAGCTATGCCGCCGCCGCGTCCCAAACTCCGAGATCCTCACCTCAGGAACCCTGCGCAGCAGTTCTATCTTCTCCCACAGCTTCGTCTTCGCCCGCGCATACAACACGTCCAGCTCCAGCTCGTTCATCGGGCTCAGCGCGGCGCGCGTCTTCAACTCACTTATCAGAGCCAGTCCATAAATCTCCCACATCGTTACTTCGGTCCACAGCCCCTCGAAGCGTACGACCAGTTGCCCATCGTGCTCTGTGACGATGTAGTCCGATAAACGAAAGTCGTTCTCCAGCCAGTCCAGAAACGCAGGCTCAAAGATAGCCTTTGTGCCATAAAAGGTATTGCCGGCCAACCAGATGATCTCCGACCGCCGAAACCTGAGCCCGCGTACATGCTCCATCTGATCCACCAGCATCGACATCGGAATGTGTTCCGCCAGCCGCACCGACACCGTCCGATTTGTGACTTCGGAAGTTACATGAATCGCCGGAAAATTCTTCCAGATGAACTGCAGCATGAGCAGCTTGTAAAAATCCGTATCCAGAAGCGACCGCACAATCGGGTCCAGCTTCCAATTATGGTTGTGCGCCCGTTCTGCAAAGTTCACATGCATTCGAAAGGATCCCTCCCGTAAGCCTACCAACTCGACCCAAGATGCAGCCGAAACTGCACTATCGCGGAAAATATGACAAGCACACTTGACAATATCGAAGAAATATGTAAAGCTTAGTTGTCTTTATGGAAAGGATTCTTGTCATGTCCTGCATTCCGAAATCGAAGGCCGAACGCAGCTACCTCAAACGCCTCGCCGTTACCCAGCTTTTCTACCTCGTCTTTCTCTTCATCACACGATGGACTTTCCGCCATTTTCATCCGACCGGACCCGCGGCCTACCTTCTCGCCTTGCTTCCCGCTCTGCCAGTCGTCGCCTCGTTTGGAGTCGTTGGCCTCTACGTCGCTGAGCAGTCCGACGAATTTGAGCGTTCCATCACTGTTCAGTCCTTGCTCTGGGGCCTTGGCGGGGCCCTTTCGATCAACACAATCTGGGGCTTTCTTGAAGACTCTGCCAACGTTCCGCATATCACGCCCATTTACACCTACTTCTTCTTTTGGATCCTCATGGGAATCTCCCAGCCGTTCATTCGCAGGAGGTACCGATGAAAAACCGCCTCCGAATCCTCCGCGCCGAACGCAACTGGAGCCAGGCGGACCTCGCGGAACGTCTCGAAGTCTCCCGCCAGTCCGTCAACGCCATTGAAACCGGCAAATTCGATCCCAGCCTCCCGTTAGCCTTCAAACTCGCTCGCCTCTTCAACAGCCCCATCGAAGCCATCTTTACCGATGAAGAATAGGCACATTCAAACCGTCTTCCGCGTCCCGTCTTCCGCGTCATGACAACTGTCACATCACATCAATGACGCAAGCCACTGGCAGCAAAGCCGACCACTCGGCACACTGAAATAGTTCCAAGGAGCTAAGCCATGTCCGCATCCAACACAACCCTCCGACTGATCACCGTTCTTTTCATCCTCGCCGGCATCCTGCTGCTGCGAAAACCGGTCTTCGGCCAGGCCCCTGCCGCCGCGCCCACCCGCTTCTCCGCTATCGTCCAGGGAGATGCGCTCGCCAGGCCCAACATCCAGCTCATCCGCATCGACGACTCCCGCCACTTCATCATGTTCGACCAGCCCGCCGTCTTCGACAAAGCTGTTCAGACCTTTCTCAAGCCCGCCGCCCCAGTCAATTAATCGCGTCTGCGACAATCCCCTTGCATCGAATTATCATCGAGACCACACTTCTCGCGGCGTTCTATGAAATCGGCCCAGCCCGCGTGTAACTGGCCACTCAATGGCACGGCTCACAAGGGAGATGCGTTGTGAAACCTACATCCGAAATCCTCGAACCCTCCTCCTCGCGCCTCCCGCAATCGGCACGCCCCGACTGCCCGGAGTGTCCTGAGCGCCCCTACCTGCGCGTCTTCAAATCCACCGTCTACGTCAGCGACCACGATCGCAGCCTCGATTTTTATGTCAACCGCCTTGGCTTCAGCGTCCTTGCCGATATCGCGTTTACCTACGACGGACGATGGGTTGCCATTGCGCCTCCAGATGGTCAGGCCATCCTCGCGCTCGTCGCTCCCAAGCCCGGCACCGAAAAATACCGCTTCATCGGCCGCGACACGCAGATCGGCTTCCTCTCCGAAGACATCAACACCACTTACGAGCTTTGGAAGAAGCTCGGCGTGCGCTTCCACCAGCCGCCGCAACAGACCATCTTCGGCATCACTCTCGCCCGCTTTCAAGACATCGACGGAAACGGCTTCGAGCTGATCGGCACCGACCAGTTCACACGCGAGATCGAGAAGGAGCGACAGATCGCCGCCGAAAAGATTGAGTCCGAGCGCCGCACCGCACAGGAACTCGAGATCGCCAAGCAGGTCCAGGCACGTCTCTTTCCCCAGACACTGCCTCCACTCAAAACCCTCGACTACGCCGGCGTCTGCATTCAGGCCCGCCACGTCGGCGGCGACTACTACGACTTCCTCGCCCTCGATTGCCACCGCCTCGGACTCGTCATCGGCGACATCTCCGGCAAAGGCATCGCCGCCGCCCTGCTCATGGCCAACCTCCAGGCCAACCTCCGCAGCCAGTTCACCCTCGCCCGCGACCAACCGCAGCTCTTCCTCCAGTCCGTCAACCGCCTTTTCTTCGAAAACACTGTAGACAGCGCCTACGCCACCGTCTTCTTCGCCGACTACGACGACACCGCCCGCCGCCTCCGCTACGCTAACTGCGGCCATCTCTCCGGCATCGTCCTCCGGCAAAATGGCAAAGTCGACTGGCTCCACTCCACCGCCACCGTCCTCGGCCTCTTCGAAGAATGGGATTCGCCCATCGAGGAATGCCAACTCTCTCCCGGCGACACGCTCGCGCTTTACACCGACGGAGTGACCGAATCCTTCGACGTCTCAGGCGAAGAGTTCGGCGAGCAACGACTCGTCGAGGCCTTGCGACAAAACGAAGCAAAGCCCGCCAAACAAACCCTCACCTCAGTCGTCGAACAAATCCAAAGCTTCAGCCCCTCCGAGCAGCACGACGACATCACCCTCATCGTCGCCAAATGCACCTCTAACCGAAGGTAGTGAAACAATCGCCGCGTAGCCGGTTGTTTGGCAGCTGTACCTCAAGTCACGAACTGAAAAAAAGATGTCGTGGCGCTAGTAGTTCTCTTAGTAGCTTGAGTGCGCCCGAGTGGTTAGCATTCCTCCATGAAGGATCTACCTTAAAATCGCACCGGTCGCAGCGAGTGGAAGTCTTTCTGGTGGATCGTGGAGAGCAACTTATCTTCAGCCTGCACGTACGGAACAAAAGCCAGCGTGTTCCGAATTCGGCACGGCGAATATTGCGTCCTCAATCCTTCACCAGGCCTGTTACCACCTCAACTGAGTGGAGGTTACACCCATGAAATGCCGACTCGTTCTCGTTCCGGTCGCAATGCTCCTTTTGACCAGTATCCCGTTATTTGCAAAAAAAGATCCTGCAGGAGCGTCCGCTGATGTTGCTTATTGGATTGATTACTGGGGAAAACCAAGAGTGGTTCTCTATGGCCCCGAGGAGGAAGCCTTCAACCAAAACATGCACAAAATCACGTTCGCCCATGATGGCTTCGACCATGCTTTGGACCAGAACACCCTAAATGCCGATGTCCAATGGCTGAAAGATCATCCAGGTGTTCGCTTTTACATCGACGGTTACGCCTCCTCGACGGGGACCGAGGCCTACAATCTAAATCTCTCATTACAACGAGCCGAGTGGGTCAAACAACTTCTGATACGCAAGGGCATTGCGGAGAATCGGATCAAGCTGGCCGTGCCATGGGGGCAGTTGTGTCCATCTTGTACCGATGACTCCGATGAGTGCCATGCTAAGAACCGGGTCGTCCGGTTTGTTTACTCTCCAAATTGAGAGAAACACCCAATCGAAGCGAATCGACGCGGAAGTGAGACTGGATTCGGCCCAACTTCCTGTTGGACGAAAAACAGATCAAGCTGTTCCCCTCTCAGTAGGTGATAAATCGACGAGTGTCACTTAGCAGCAGCAGATAAGTCCTGCGGAGTCGGCCTATGCGAGCTAAACCGATGACCACGGACGACCGCCATCCAGAAGTGCTACATCCGGCCACTATTAAATTCACATAAAACCCGCGCCAATCAAGCCCAAAACGTTGATATCCTAATAAAGCCATGCCAACCAAAAAAGAACTCCTCCAGCGCCCCATCCAGCACCTCGACATCAAGCAACACAACGTCGTCCCTATGGTGGATGCAATGGGCGAGATGGCCTACTCCGCGCGTGACACCTACCGCGCTTCCAACATCTACGACATGATGCTCCGCGACACTGACTGCGGCGTCATCCTCTGCCTCGCCGGCTCGCTCATCTCCGCCGGCCTGCAAAAGATCTTCGTCGATCTCATCCGCAACAACATGGTCGACGCCGTCGTCTCCACCGGCGCCAACATCGTCGATCAGGACTTCTTCGAAGCCCTCGGCTTCAACCACTACATCGCCGGCGACGAGTACAAGTACGGCGCAGGCGACGCCGACCTCCGCGAGTTGATGATCGACCGCATCTACGACACCTTCATCGACGAGGAAGAGCTCCGCATCTGCGACGAGACCACCCACCAGATCACTAACTCCCTCGAGCCCCGCCCCTACAGCTCCCGCGAGTTCATCCGCGAGATGGGCGCCTACCTCGCCAAAAACGGCAAGGCTCCCCAGGCCGGCGGCCGCGACTCCATCGTCCTCGCCGCCTACGAGAAGAACGTCCCGATCTTCTGCCCCGCCTTCTCCGACTGCTCCGCCGGCTTCGGCCTCGTCGCCCACCAGCACGAGCGCCAGGGCAAGCCGCACGTCTCCATCGACTCCGCCAAGGACTTCTACGAGATCACCCAGCTCAAGATCGCCAACCCCACCACCGGCCTGCTGATGATCGGCGGGGGCGTGCCCAAGAACTTCGCACAGGACATCGTCGTAGCCGCCGACATCCTCGGCGTCGACGCCTCCATGCACAAGTACGCCATCCAGATCACCGTAGCCGACGCACGCGACGGAGCCCTCTCCGGTTCCACGCTCAAGGAAGCATCCAGCTGGGGCAAAGTCGACCTCACCTACGAACAGATGGTTTTCTCCGAGGCCACTCTCGCCCTTCCCCTGATTGCCGGTTACGCCTTTCACAAAAAGGCCGCAGCCGCTCGGACGGGAAAAAAGTGGGCGGCCATTTTGGACCAGGTCGCAGTTCCCGCCTAATCGTGTTACTCATCTGCAGTTTCAAAACGGCCGTCATTCCCACGAATGACGGCCTTTTTCTCACTCTGAGTTACCTTCTCGTTAACTTCCACTCTATTGTCGCCGTTGACACCCCCCGTATGTGTTATTGCCGCTGCAACGAAATTTCTGTCATCCTCAGCGTGCTGTCGAAATACTTGCAACCATAACAAAGTAGGTACGATCTTTTTAGTTCAACCAGACGGAGATCCCCTTTACCAAGGATCAAAGGGCACAAAAAAAACCCTTTGATCCAATCAATAGGCATTTTGTCCCTGTCGCAGGCCTCACCAGAAGTCAAGATTAATTGTTAGATTTTTTTTGTATCGGTTACCACATAGAGTTACCAAATTGAGTCCTAAATAGTTACCATAGGTTGCCGGCCCACAAAATGCACATTCTTCCGCTACTTGGTTATCTTTCCCTGTTTGCAACCTCCGGCGTACTGCTTGTCGCCTTCCTGCGAGCGCAGCGAACGACGCGAGACCTCGCGGCGCAGCTCACACTCGCCCGCGAACAGCACCACCAGCACACCCTTCAACTCACGCAGCGCTCCGAACTCGACACGCTGAAGGACGAGTTCATCTCCACCGTCTCCCACGAGCTGCGCACCCCGCTCACCAGCATCCGCGGAGCGCTCGGCCTGCTCTCCTCCGGCATCATCGGCGACGTCGACGCAAAAGCGCTCAACCTCCTCCGCATCGCCGTCACCAACACCGACCGCCTCATCCGCCTCATCAACGACATCCTCGACCTCGAGCGCATGGAGTCCGGTCGCGCCCCGCTGCAGATTCGTCGCTGCTCCCTTCGCGACCTCGCCCAGCAGGCCATCGACACCATGACCCCCATGGCCGACGCCAACACCGTCCATCTTGCTGCTCGAACCCTTCACCGTCGCACAGGCCGCCTACCCCGAGGCTCTCTTCTTCGATGGAGACGCCGACCGTATCCTGCAGGTCATCACCAATCTGCTCTCCAACGCGATCAAGTTTTCCCCCGTAGCCTCCACCGTCCGCGTCCACACCGAAGCCACCTCCGACTCCATTCTCCTCAAAGTCGTCGACGAAGGCCGCGGCATCCCTACCGACAAGCTCGACAGCATCTTCGACCGCTTCCAGCAGATCGAGCCCTCCGACGCGCGCCAGAAGGGGGGCACCGGCCTCGGCCTCGCCATCTGCCGCAGCATCGTCCAGCAGCACTCGGGCTCCATTTGGGCCCAGCGCAACCTCGGCCTCGGCTCAACCCTCTACGTCATGCTTCCCCGCACTAGCCGCGCCAGCGACGTGATGCTCCCGGCATCTCTCCCGCCGCGTGGTGAAGGCGCAATCCTGGTCTGCGACGACGATGCCAGCATCCGCACCGTAGTCTCCGAGCACCTCACCCGCCAGGGCTACACCGTTATCGAAGCCATCTCCGGCGAACAGGCCCTCATCCTCGCCGCCGAGCATCACGTCGAAGCCATCCTCCTCGACCTTTACATGCCCGGCCTCAGCGGTTGGGAGACCCTGCAGCGCCTTCGCAACAATCCCATCACTGCCAACATTCCGGTCGTTGTCCTCAGCGTTCTCTCCTCCACCCTGCGCCCCCAGCTCACCGGCGACGCCCAGGGTTGGGTCCAGAAGCCCTTCAACGAAAACCTACTCTTCGCCGAACTCGGCCGCGTCCTTCACCACGGCGAAGGCCCCGCCTACGTCCTGCTCGTCGAAGACGACGAGGATCTCGCCAGCGTCCTCACCGCCAGCTTTCAGGACGCAGCCGTACGAATCGATCACGCCTCCTCCCGCCAGCAGGCCATTCGGCAATGCATCACCCGCCCACCCGACCTCCTCATCCTCGACCTCACCCTGCCCGACGGCGATGGCTTCTCGCTGGTCGAGTGGCTCCGTCAGCAGCCCACCCTCCGTACCCTGCCTCTGGTCGTATACTCCGGCCGCGAGATCTCCGAGACCGAGATGGCCAAGCTCCGCCTCGGGCCCACCGAGTTCCTCACCAAAGCCAAGGTTCAGCCGCAGGAGGTCGAAGAGCTCGTCCTCTCCATGGTGCACCGCATTCGCACCAAGTTCGCCGACCTGGCCACCGCCGGCCCCACCGCCTAGCCACCGGTTCCAAATCGGACCAATCCCGATCGGACGAAACCGGCAAGTCACCTCCATACACTCCCGTCGCATGAGAGAATAAGTTCGCTCATGCGACGAGTTTTAATTATTGACGACGAAGATGACATTCGTGAGGTCGCCGCTCTTTCTCTCGAGGCCACCGCAGGTTGGGAGATCCTCACCGCAAGCTCCGGCGCTGAAGGCATCTCCATCGCCGCCGCCCAAAAGCCCGACGCCATCCTCATGGACGTCATGATGCCCGGCGTCGATGGCCCCACCACCTTCAGCGCCATGCAACAGAACCCCGCCATCGCCGATATCCCCGTTTTGTTACTCACTGCCAAAGTCCAGGGCGTCGATAAGCGACGCTTCGCCGGACTGGGCCTAGCCGGCATTCTCTTCAAACCCTTCGACCCCCTCACCCTCGCCGAGCAGATCTCCGAAGTCCTCGGCTGGAAGGACTAGCCACACCACCGCCGATGAAAAAACCCTCGCTCCAGGAAATCAACGATCAGACCGACGCCCAGATCAACACTCAAATCGACGACATTCTCATCAAGCTCTGGCAGAAAAATCTCCCGACCATTCGTGAACGTCTCGATCTTCTGGACCAATTTGGCCTCGCCGCCGCCACCGGCACTCTCACCGAAACCACTCGCATCGAAGCTCTCAACATCGCACACAAGCTAGCCGGCTCGCTCGGCATGTACGGCTACCAGCAAGGCACCGAAGTCGCCTCCAAAATGGAGCGCATCCTCAAGTCCCCCACGCCCGAAACGCTGGCCACGCTCCGTACGCTAGCCACCGACCTCCGTGAATCCCTCTCCGCCGGTCTCTAACAGCGCCTAGCCAATTTCAAACCGGGATCCAATCGCGCCCCACCTCACTTGACAAACCCCTATCCGGTCTCCGTATCAAAAACAAACACGACCGACCGCACCCCAGATCAAAGTCCAGACCTAAAGTATCTCGTTCGAAGACTTTGCACACTTAGTGGTGGGTAGGGGGTACCTGCCGCACAGCCCACCCAGCCAGATCGATCGCCGCCGCAAATCCGTCGTAATCCGCCGGCAACCTATTCCGCCGATCGACATACTCGTTGTAGACCCACGGATCAACCACGGCAAACACAGTTCCCTTCCCATACTTCGCCACCGCCATCAGCACATCGCCCTGGTCCGTCACCACCGCCTTCGCCGGCCCGGAAACCCGAATCGTAGAAATCTCCTTCAGATAAGCCTTATGCGGATGCTCAAACACGCCGGTCCCAGCCGGAATCATCACCGTCCCCATCTCCCACTTATCGCCGTCCACCTTATTCCGAATCACCGGATTGAAGTGAATCCCAAACCGCTCGCTCATCGTATTGAAGTGATCGAACTCCGAGTTCGTCACATCGTTCTCCATCAGGATCAGCACCCCACCCGCCTTCACCCAGGCCTGAATCACATCCCCGCTCGCCTTATCCATATAGTTCGGCGTCGGATTCCTCACCGGAATATCTGGCGAAGCTAATATGTAAATCTGCGCCTTGTTCAAATCCGCCATTGTAGGCGCGGTTGTCTCAGTCGCCAGATTCACGCCATAACGCTGAAACGCCCGCCCAAAGAAAGCAAACCCGCTATTCGCATCATCGTCCCACTTGTAGTGAAACAACTCCGTCTGCCCCGCAGCATTCTTTCGCGTCTGCGAGTTGAACCACGCATCCAGCAGCACCGTCTTTCTGGCGCCCGGATGTTCTGTCACAGACACTTTGTCCTTCGAGCCAACCAGTAAGCGGCTCGGTCCCTCCTGCCCCAACTCCGCTGTCGCCGCCTGTTCCATCTCTGAGCCCGCCATCAAAAACGCCCCGATGCCCTTCGAGTCATTCGCTTGCGTCTTCTCTCCAACGTAGTAGTCATACGATCCCGAACGATAGGGCTTGCCACCCAACCCGCCAACCTTCACCGTCCCATTCAGTACCATCAGGCCACCCGGACCGGTCGTTACAAACTGTTTCTGAATCCCCTCCCACCCGCGCTTCGCACTCGCCGCAGCACTCTGCGGCAGGTATCCCATCCGTGCACCCTTCGCCAGCGAATAAACAAACATGCAGCTCGCCGAAGCCTCCAGATAGTTACTTTTGTTGGGCAACTCCGGTGGCTCTTTCATCTCCATCCACTCACCCTTGTCCATTACCTGCCACCAAAGACCAGTTTTTGCGTCCTGATACTTCATCACCGCGGCATCCGTCCGGTTCAGCGCAGCAACCAACGCCGCCCGCTGCGGATGATCCTTCGGAAACCAATCCAGCACATCTACCAGCGCCACCGCATACCATCCCAACGCACGTGCCCACACCTCCGGTGACAAACCTGTTGCCTTATCCGCCCACGGCATCTGCTTCGACTCATCCCATCCATGCTTCATCAGCCCGGTCTTCGGGTCGCGCATATGCTCATCCATCAGCAGCAACTGCTTCGCAATATCGTCGAAATCCCCCGGCTCTTGAAACGTCACCGCATACGCCGCACGAAACGGCTCCGCCATATACGCCCCATCCAGCCACATCTGGTTCGGATAAATCTGCTTATGCCAATACCCCCCACTCGCTGTCCGCGGCTGCAAGGCGAGTTGGTCATGGAGAAACTTCACCGCCTTGTAGTACTTCGCCTGCTGCGTCACGCGATAAACGAGCAACACAGCCCTACCCATCTCGATATCGTCCAGCGTATGTTCGTCCGTCTTGTAACCGGTAATTGTTCCATTGTCAGTTACATATTTATCAACCGCATTCTTGATGTACTTAAAATCCTGTCCGTCTGCGGTCGCATGCCACTCCGCGGCCATCCCATCCAGCAGCACACCCTCCTCATACCCCCACACCCCCGGATGCACCGTCGTCAACACCGCACCCGTAGGCCACATCTTGATCACAGTCGCCGCCATCGTCCGCGAAGGCGAATCCTCTGCAATCACACCCTGCGCCCCAGCCACGTGCACCACCAAAACCAACAGCGCTAACACCAAAAACCGCTTCATCCGGCAAGCCTCAGACACAGAAATAAACACGCCCACCAGCATAACCTCCCACGACCTCAAAAAAACCTGACTGAGACCTGATCACGGAAACTCAATTACAAGCCAACGCCGTCCACACCCCAGTCGCGCTCCCGCTCGCACCCGCCACGCTGTAGTCCACAAAGTTTCCCGCCGCCACCGCAATATTCCCCGAAACAGTACACGCCGACCCCGGCGCCACCGAGCACATTAACGCTGTACTGGCCATATTTCCCGGAGTTCCCTGCCGCAGCGTCACCGTAAGCGTGTTCGTCGTCTCTCGCGAAAACACGCTCAGCTGTGTCGCAGAACAACCCGCCGGCACCCACGTCAACACCGCGTCCGTCTCTGTCGCTGCCGAATTCGCGCTGTTCACCGAATAGAACGAAAAATTAAACGACACCGCATGATAGAGCGAAGCAAACGGAATCCCACTCGTCCCGCCGCTTCCGCCGCCACCGCCCACACCTGGCGCACCCTGCGGAATCGTAAAGTTCAGCACCGCCGCATTCGCCGTCCCGCTATTGGTCACAGTCGCCTGCGATCCCGCCGCTCCTGTCGTCACCGTCCCAACGCTCACCGTCGCCTCAGCGCCCGAAGGCCCCGTCGCACCCACTACCCCATTGATCGCAAGCACAGCCCACTGCGCCGGGGACACATCCGGCTGCGATCCCAGCGAAGTGGTCGCCCCCAAATACGTCGCCCCGTTGAAGACCACCACATCGTTCGCGTGATAAGCCGTAGCCGCCACCCACGCGCCTCGATACGTCACGCCCACCGCACCGGGAGCACCCGCCGGCCCCTGCGCACCCGTGGCTCCTGCGGCCCCCGGAGTACCAGCCTGCGACAGCACCGCCCAAAACGTCGGACTCAGATCCGGCTCCCGCCCCACATTCGCCGCCAGCGCCACATAGCTCGATCCGCCAAAACCAACCACACTCCCCACAGCATAAGAGGTGCCCACCAACCACGTTCCCTGAAAGCTCGCCGGAGGCCCCGCGGGTCCTGCAGATCCGGTCGCTCCAGTCGCACCCGCAACGCCCTGCGCGCCCGCCGGCCCCGTCGCTCCAACCGGACCCGCTGGTCCCTGCGCCGCTAGCACCGCCCACTGCGTCGGACTCGACGATGGAGTATTCCCCACATTCCCTGCAATCAACGAAACATACGTCGAGCCGCCAAAGCTGACCGCATCATGAAGTGCATAGTTCGTCGTTGAAACATAGTTCCCGGTAAAGTTCGCCACCGACGGTCCCTGCGGACCAACCGGCCCCTGCGGACCTTGCGTTCCGGTAGCTCCCGGTGATCCCGGAGCACCCGGCAACCCCTGCGGCCCTTGCGGCCCCGATGGCCCTTGCGCACCCTGCGACCCCGTCGCAAACAGACTCCACTGCGCGGGACTCACATCCGGAGTATTCCCGTGATTGCTCGCCACGAGCGAAACATAAGCCGAGCCGTTGAACAAGACTCCATCCGCCAGCCCATAGTTCACCGTCGACGAGTACGCCCCCCGAAACGTCATCCCCACCGGCCCCGCCGGTCCCTGCGGTCCCATCGGCCCAGACAAACCCTGAACACCCGCGGGCCCCGTCAAACCCTGTGCCCCGGCCTGCCCCGGAATCCCCTGCAATCCTTGCGGCCCAGGCGGCCCATTTGGCCCCACCGACCCCGGCAACCCCTGCGGCCCCGGTAAACCCTGAGGCCCCTGCGCCCCAGTCGCTCCCGCAGGTCCCTGCGCCGTCAGGGCTCCCCACTGCGACGGACTCGCACTCGGCGTATTCCCACGATTGCCATTCAGCAGCGAAGCATAGCTCGCGCCCTGCCACAGCACCACATCCCCCAGCGCATAATTCGTCGTCGAAGCGTAGTTCCCCTGATACACCAGCCCCGGCAGCCCGGGCGCACCTGCCGTTCCCGTAGCCCCGGTCGGCCCCGCCGGACCAGTCGGACCAGCAGGCCCGGTCAATCCTGGCGGTCCAGTCGCGCCCGTCAACCCCTGTGGCCCTTGCGTTCCAACAGCCCCAAGCGCCATGACTCCCCATTGCCCCGGACTCGCGCTCGGCGTGTTCCCATGGTTCGCCGAAATCAGCGAGATATAGCTCGACCCCTGAAAAGTCACAATATCGTTCAGCCCATAGTTCGCCGTCGATGCATACGTCCCCTGATACGCCACCCCAACCCCAGTTCCCGACCCACCCGTTCCTCCCTGCGCCAGCACCGCCCACTGCGAAGTAACCCCCGGAGTATTCGCCTGATTTCCCCCCGTCAACGACACATAGCTCGACCCGGCAAACGTCACCACATCGTGCAGCGCATAGACCACCCCCGCCGCATACGCTCCCTGATAGTTCAACCCCGAAGCCCCCGCAGGCCCTTGCGGCCCAGCCGGTCCAGCCGGCCCCGTAGCTCCTGTATCTCCCTTCGGCCCCGTAGGCCCCTGCGGCCCAGCCGGCCCCACCGCCCCGCCCGATCCACCCCCCGAAGCCACCGCCACATCCAGCACCGCCGCATGCCCCGTCAGGTCATTCTCCTTACTATCAAACTGCACCACCGCAGTCCCCGCCGTCAGCGCCACTCCATTGTTCGTCGCCGGAGCCGTAATCCACCCCTGCACCAGCACCGTCACATCCACCGCCACATAAGCCCCGGCCTGGCTCACCGAAACCACCTGCGCCGCGCTCCCCAGCGAAGGCAGCGTCGAAAAAGTAACGCTGTACTCCCCCCACGCCCCACTCACCGGCTGTACACTCACCAGCCCCGCCGTATCCATGCGATTGCAATACAGGCGCAGCGTAGCCCGGGACACCTGTGCCGCCGTAGTCCCCGCCGGCAGCGTGGAAAGATCGAACTGCAGCAGCGCCGTATACCCGCCACCCACATTCAAATTCGAAATCGCCCCGCTGTTCACCCCAGGCCGGGCACCGTTCACATGAGCATCCGCCACCAGCGTAGCCTCGACGGCAAACGCCGGCAAGCCCGCAGCCGACACCGCCGCAAGCCCTACCCCAAGCAGAAATCTCCTACGAACCAGGCCCATCCAGTCCCTCAAGGACGGCCCTCGGTCACGCGAACCCCTGCGCACCAAGGACCCTTCCAACCATCAACGATCAAAACTCTGCTGTGCACGTTGCCGGTGTAGTCCCTGATCCGGCCTTGCAAAACAAATACAAACAACTGGGAGTATTCCCGTTTTAGGCTAACCAAACCCAAAACACAAGCATCTTTCCCTGCCACTTCCGTATCATCTCGATTCCCTGACAGATTTCCACCCACAACCCGCATCCCATATAGTGGCAAGCACCTACACCCCGAGGACGATCCGCGCATGAGTACCATCCCCGCACTCCAGACACCAAACCAACCCGGCCAACCGCCCCTCCCCGAAAATCTGGTCGATGTCTCCCGCCTCATCACCGCCTATTACTCCCTGCATCCCGACGCCGCCATCCCTGCTCAGCGCGTCGCCTTCGGCACCTCAGGCCATCGCGGCAGCGCCTTCTCCGCCTCCTTTAACGACGACCACATCGCCGCCATCACCCAGGCCATCGTCGAATACCGCGCCACCCAGCACACCACCGGCCCCCTCTTCCTCGCCAAAGACACCCACGCCCTCTCCGAACCCGCCTTCACCACCGCCCTCGAGGTCCTCGCCGCCAACAACATCGAAACCATCATCGACCAAAACCTCGGCTACACTCCCACCCCCGCGCTCTCCCACGCCATCCTCACCCGCAACGCCAACCTCAAGCTCCACCGCGCCGACGGCATCGTCATCACCCCCTCCCACAACCCACCCGAGGACGGCGGCTTCAAGTACAACCCACCCTCCGGCGGCCCCGCCGACACCACTGCCACCAAATGGATCGAGGACCGCGCCAATCAACTCATCGCCGCAAAGCTCTACGGCGTAAAACGCATCCCATTCGCTCGCGCCCTCTCCGCCGACAAAACCTACCGCCACGACTACATCACCGCCTACGTCAATGACCTCGCCAACGTCATCGACTTCGCGCCTCTTAGCGGGACCACCCTAAAACTAGCAGTCGACCCCCTCGGCGGGGCCGGCGTCCATTACTGGCCCCGCATCGCCGATAAGTACCTCCCATCGTTACAAATCCTCAACCCCTACACCGATGCCACCTTCCGCTTCATGACCTGCGACTGGGACGGCAAGATCCGCATGGACTGCTCCAGCCCCTACGCCATGGCCTCCATGATCTCCAACAAGGAAAAGTACGACGTAGCCTTCGCCGCCGACACCGACCACGACCGTCATGGCATCGTCACCCGCACCACCGGCCTGCTCAACCCCAACCACTACCTCGCCGTCTCGATCCAGTACCTCTTCACCAACCGCCCCGAGTGGTCAGAAAAAGTAGGCATCGGCAAAACCCTCGTCTCCTCCTCAATCATCGATCGCGTAGCCAAAGGCATCAACCGCCCAATGCTCGAAGTCCCCGTTGGCTTCAAATGGTTCGTCGACGGCCTCATCGACGGCACCCTCGGCTTCGTCGGCGAAGAGTCCGCCGGCGCCACCTTCCTCCGACGCAACGGCCACGTCTGGACCACCGACAAAGACGGCCTCATCCCCGGCCTCCTCGCAGCCGAGATGACCGCCCGCACCGGCAAAGACCCCGGCCAGATCTACGCCGAACTCGCCGCAAAGTACGGCAACCCCGTCTACGAGCGCATCGACGCCGCAGCCACGAAAGATCAGAAAGCCAACCTCGCCAAACTCTCGCCGCAACAAGTCACCGCCAAACAACTAGCCGGCGAACCCATCACCGCCATCCTTACCGAAGCCCCCGGCAACCAAGCCCCCATCGGCGGCCTCAAAGTCACCACCGAAAACGGCTGGTTCGCCGCCCGCCCCTCCGGCACCGAAGACGTCTACAAAATCTACGCCGAATCCTTCAAAGGCAAAGATCACCTAAAACAAATCCAGACCGAAGCCCAGCAGCTCGTCACAAAATCAATCACCATCTAGAGAGCGCCACATTGATCGCACGACTTCTAATTCCTCTTTTAGGTCTGACCCACTACCGAAACTCATCTCAGGTATGCGACCGGAAAATTCGCGATGCCTGATTTGCATGCCGCGAAGGCGAAATCGATGAGGAACGCATGGTTTGGCTGGGCCGTTTTCTGCGCATTAGTCGCTACACAGGGCTGCCGGGCACCCTCGCCAGATTGGAACGGCACATGGAAATTGAACCCCACTAAGAGCAGCTATCAAGGCCAGGTTTTGACTATTTCGATTTCTGCGGACGGTGAGTATCGCTTCGATGAAAGCTCAAGTCACACTCTTCGCTGCGACGGAAAGGATCAACCGATAGGGAACAGTCGAACGCGAGTCTGTGTGAAAAGCGGCGTTACAGCGTTAGACATAACCCTAAAGGAAAATGGAATAAAGACGAGGGTTACTCATGATGAGCTTTCGACTGACGGGAAGGTTTTTTCGACTACCGTGACCGAGTTTCGACCGACTGGGCCCGTCATTACATCTCAGATCTTCTTTTCGCGATTGTCTGGGTCTGATGATTTTGCAGGCCAGTGGCGGGATACGAGCTACCTTCAGCAGCATGCCGATATGACCCTGAGGCTCGACAATCAAGCTTTGCATATCGACTATCCGAGCGCGGGCCGGCACATCGACGCACCGCTCGATGGAGTCGAGGCGGAGGTGCGCGGGCCCCACGTTCTAGAGGGGGCCACCCTTGCTGTGCAGCCTGCTGGAAATCGCGAGTTTCTTATTGTGACGAAGCTCCATGGCAAAGTTTTCACTCAAGGCTCTCTGAAGCTGAGGAACGATGGCAGGATCATCACCACGTCGTCGTGGACTCCAGATCGGCCAGATGTCAAAGGTACGCTTGTGTACGAAAGGAAGTAGAGAGCTTTTCAAAGAAATGATCACAAAAGCTGACGGTTTTCTGCCCGCGGCCTCATTTGCTAATCAAGCCTCACTTCAACCCCGCCGACATTTTCATAAACTCCTCCACCCCCAGCGCCGACCGAGTAAACCTCGTCGAATAAATCGCCCCCTTGTAATAATCTTTCAAATTAATCCGCACTCCCACCGAAAAATGGCCGGGCCTCTGCGGAATCAAATGCACCTCACCCTCACCCTGCAACTCATCCCCAACATAATTCTTCAGCATCTTCCCGTCATACACCGTCGTCACCCGATACCACTTCCCAAACGAATATTTCTTCTCGCAGTTCAGCAGCGCCTTGCTCTGCCCGCCCGAAGTGGCAAAGCTATCCAGACACCACTGCCCATCGCGAATCCGAATCTCAAACAACATCCGCTCCTGCTGCACATCCTCACCCGTCGCCGGGTCGACCGACTGCAGATGAAATATCCTCTGCTCCGCTCCACCGTCCGCGTCCGGTTTGAAGATCATCTCCCAGGTCCACGTCTCCGCCCCGGCAAGCGGATGCACTCCGGCAAACATCGCATCATCCACGCCATGGAACGCAATCGCCTTCCCCATCGGCGTCTCAATCACCTTCGGATGCCCCAGCACCTTCGTCGAGTACCCACCAAGCGATGCCGTGTCATCGAACCGCCACGTGACCTGCTTCGCCGTCTCCTGGGACCAAGCATTCAAGCAAGCTGCCGCGAACATCATCACCACCGTCAGGAACAGCCACACACCTGGGTGCCCCATGTCCCGATTCTGGGACATGGGTTCTTTCCACCACCACCGATTTCTACTCACTCACCCGCCGCTTCGCCTTCAACAACACATCCACCGCCTCAGGCCGGTCATCCCAGTAATCCAGCCTCACTCTTCCATCCGGCAACTGCGTCACCGTCGCCGGAGCAGCACTCTCCGTGCAATACCACCCACTCGGCAACACCACCGCATTCCTCGGCCTACCCAAACTCCGGTCAAACACCAGCTCATCCCCATCCAGCCGATAACTCCCCGGAGCCGTATACGTCTCCGCAATTCGCAACCGCAACGTCTCGCCCTTCTTCACCGCCGCAGGAAACGGAATCACCACCACGCGATCCTTCGCCTCCACCGTCTCTCCCGTATTGATCTTCGAAGCAATCATCTCCGCCCCGCTCATCTCCTCCGTCTTCAACTTCTCCCCGGTGTCCAGAATGTAAGCCGAAGGATTACTCGCCACGCTCCCCGTCCGCACCACATTCGCATAGCCGTTAATCCCTGGCCGCCTCTCCGTGTAGTCGTGATACAGGCTGAACTCATGCGTCTCCGGCTGCTGCAAAAAATAAACAATGTCGCGATCCTGATAAGCTCGTTCCGACAGCCGCGCCCGCTCCGTCTCTCCCTGAAACGGCGACTCCCAGCTCTTCGCCGACGTCAGTTCCTTCGGCATCGCCCCCGCCCCTGTCTGCGCATCCTTCACCGCCTTCAGCACCAGCGGAGCCTCACCACTCCCCGCATGCAGAAAACTGATCGCGATCCGTCCACTCTCTTCCGTCCGTATCTGCGACGGCACCGTCAACCCCACCACCTCATACCCCGCAGGCAACACCACCTTGTTCCGCCTGATCCCCAACGGACGGTTGAACACAATCGCCTTCCCATCCGTGTAGTAGCTCTTCGGGTCCTTATATGTCTTCACAATCACCACGCGCCCCTGCCCGTTCTCCGGAACCGGCCGCGCCAGCGTCACCTTGATGTAATCGGTCCCCTCATCCGCCTTCGCCATCAGCGGATCCTTCTTTGCCTCCGCCCCGCTTACCACCGAGAACTCCAGAGGCTTGCCCGTCATCGCATCGAAAACCGACTCATCGCTCGCGATACTCCCCTTGCGAATCGGGTTATAAAAAAACTTCGCTCCCGCGGTCGTCGCCGTCACTTCGTAATAAATCTTGAAGCTCGCCGTCTCCGGAGCCAGCAGCTCATACCGCGTATATTCGTCGGTCTCGGTCTGCGCCCCCGTTGCCAACGGCAACACAACTGCATCCTTAGTCCCCTGCGCACGCGCCATCGCGCAAATCGAGAGCGCAACAAAAAGCCCCAACCCGGGGCAAACCACCTTCTTCATAGACATGACCTCGAGCATACTGTTTTTCTCGTCGCATTGGCATTACAGTTGCCCTCACCCACCTGTCGCCTCATCACCCAAACGGTGCCCGAAAATACCACCTTCCGGCCACGCAGCAACCTCGAACCGCATCTAACCTTGCAGCCAAGTGAAAAGGAGATGTTCATGCAGGTTCAGATCAACAGCGACAACAATATCTCAATGCACACGAAGCTCTCCGACTCCATCGGAGCTTATATCAACAACCTCCTGCAACGATTCGATCCATACCTCACCCGTGTCGACGTTCACCTGACCGGCGAAAGCGTCAATAAAGCCGGTCCGCAAGATAAACGCTGCGTGCTCAAAGCCCGCGCTAAACGTCATCGCTCTCTCGTCGTCACCAACAAATCCACCGACATCGAAGCCGCCTTCTCAGGCGCCGCCACCAAGATGCACCGGCATCTTGAAAACACCTATGGCCGACTCGCTGACAAGCGGCGCCGCAAACAAAAGATGGAGGGACGCGTAGCAGCCCTGCACGCTGCGCGACTAGCCGAATAACAAAATTCCTGTCAAGCCCCTAAACCTCATATCTCCTTGCCACACAGCAACATCCGCGTGGCGTATGAGTTATCACCAATGCGGTAGTGAGAGCAAAAGAAAAGCCCCCGTCGCCTCGGGGGCTTTCTCCTTTGCCTATTACTCTCGGGAGAGCTTTGCAGGGCGAAGTACGAACCTAAACGATCCAAAATGAATACTTTGCGCACATTTACGCAGCGTGGGGGACTTAGCGCGAAAACCGCACTCCACCCATCACCGTAATGGGAGCCCCCAGCGTAAGGATCGGCGTCTTGCCCGCCTGCAAGGGCTGGTTCAGCAGGTTCTGCATTCCGCTGTAGATCGTCCATCTACGTCCGAAGACGTGCTGAACAAACAAATCCAACTGCGCATACCCCGCCAGCAGGTACTGGTTCGCCGAGTCATCGAACTGTTGTCCGCTCGTCCGCAGGTCCACATTCAGCACCCCCCACCGCGGCTGTTCGAACCGAACCTGAAGCGTCGCCAGATGGCGCGGCACCTGCGGAATCCAATTCCCCACCAGTGTCGGATCGGCCTGAAACTTCGTCACGGTAGCGAACGCCAGTTGATACCCACCGATCACCGACATGAATCTGGTCGGCTGCACCTGCCACTCCAGCGAAAGCCCCTGACTCCTCAACTGCCCCAGATTCTCCCGCATCAACAAAGTCGAGGTCGGAGTTGAGAGCAGCGTCACCGCCGCCACTGGCCGGTTCACCTCTGTCCAGAAGTAACTCCCCCGAACAAACCCAAATCTCTCCAGCCCGGCCAGCGCTCCGACCTCAAACCCAGTCGCCCGCTCCGCCTGAAGACTCGGATTAGCAAGAGTAGTCTGCTGCCCCACCTGCCCCTGTCGATAGAGTTCATTCATCGTCGGCCCGCGAAATGCCCGAAACCCGGACCCGGTCAGCGACAACGTTCCGTTAATCTTCTTCACCACCCCCAGCCTGGGATTGAAAACATTTTCGCTGATGTCAGGGAGCGGCTTAGGTATCCCTCCGACTTGATGCGCATCGAAGCTGCCAAAGTGATCGAACCGTGAAGAGAAGGCAAATGACCAGGTCTTGGGCGCCCAAAGCACCTCGCCATACACACCCTCTCCCCGCTGCCGTGAGCTTAGACTCACCCCCGTGACCTGATCCAGATCGGTTCCCCGGATATCCAACACATCGACGCCCGCCACCACCGTGAAGTTCCGGTAACTCCGAGCCCACTGCACCGCCCCACCCGCCTGCTGCGAAGGATCAAAATGCACCGCTGTCAGTTTCTCGGAGGTTCGAGTTGAGTTGATCGCGGAAAAGCTCTGCCGAAAGTGCTGTTCAGTCCCGTACAACCGAACCATAAATCTCCCAACGTCTCCAACTGACCAATCGCTCCCCGCGGCATACCGCCAGATCCGCGTCGCATTCGTCTGCAACGGCGTCCCATTGCTACGGGCCTCATTGAGCACATTCCCCCGCACAAACACATCTCCATCCGTCCCTAAACTCCGCCGCAACTCCACCCGTCCACTCTGCGAATGGACATTCGAAGGCACATCTACCGGCCCGCGATACTGAGGAGCCGTCAAAATATACCCACCCGTCCGAAACAAACTGCTTGCCGCGAGCCCACTCCATCGCCGCATGCCGCCTGTGAGCAAACCATCGATGACCGAAGTGTCTTCGCTTGCGCCAGCCACATTCAAGCCATATCCAAAACTCTTCGGGATGACCGGAACCACATCGATGACACCACCAATCGCGCTCGAACCGTACAAATCCGACCCACCACCACGCATCAACTCAACATCCCGCGTGGCGAGCGCCGGAATCTCACTCCAGTGAATCCACCCTCCATACGCATCGTTCAGCGGTACCTGGTCGCTCAACACCAGCGTGCGACTCGCAGCCGTCGAACCCAACCCGCGCAGCGTCGTTCCCTCCGTCGTCGGATTTGCCACCCACGAACTTGTCCTACGAAAGAGCTGAAACCCAGCCACCTGCCGCAGCCGGTCATCCAGCGTGTAGCCCGGAGCCTCGCGCAACTGCTCTCCCGTCATCGTTCGCACACTGCTGGCACTGGCATCGAGCGCCAAGGGCGACCGTGCAGCCGTCACCTCCACCTCTTCCACCGCCCCAGCCACCTGCATTACAACCGTTACTTCGCTCTCGCCTCCCAAAGTCCGCACCGCGCGACGGAATCCCTCCTGTGTAATTTCGACCGTCGCCTGTGCCCCCACATCCACACGTCGCGCATCCCCCGGCATCACTCACAACCGCCGGCGCTGAACCTCCCTGCACCTGCACCCGCGCGCCTCCAATAGCCAATCCTCCGCCATCACGCACACAAATCTGAACCGGGTGCACAACCGCGCCAGCCGGTACAGCGCTGCATAACAATCCAGCAACTGACAGAACCCAGGATTGCAACCACACTCGCATCACTACTAATCCTACCTTCAAGGAAATAGTTCGGCTGCAGCCGTTCACGCCGACATAACTTCGTTCTACCGTGGTAATCTTCCGCCGAACGCCTCAGTCCGCCATGGCCACCAATCGCCGCATGTTTTGCACACAAGCCGCAACGCTTCTCCTTACGCCGCGTCTACTTTTGTCCCAGGCTGCGGCCACGGCTCGCCCAGACGTTGCCGCAATCGACCATGACCGCATCCTCGAGGCTGCCGAGCACTTCGTATCTCAATCTCCAACCCCGCTCACTACGCTTCCTTGTCCCCGAAGCCCGGGTAGCCCGCAAGACTATTACTCCGAAGCAGACGACTACTGGCCCGACCCGTCGAACCCTGGCGGCCCGTACGTCATTCACACCAGCGGCCCCTCCAATCCCGACGCTTTTACGGCTCACCGCGACGCTCTGCTCGATTTCAGCATCTGCGTCCCCGCGTTGACTGCAGCCTTTGTGGTAACCAGCGAGGCACGCTACGCCCAGCGAGCCGTCGCCCATCTGCGAGCCTGGTTCCTTGACCCTTCAACTCGGATGAATCCGAGCATTCTTTATGGCCAGACCATCCTGCCGGCAAAGACAGGGCGTTTCGAAGGCGTCGTCGAAGCGGTGCACCTCGCAGAGGTCGTTCAGTGTCTGCCCTTTCTTACCAACTCTGAAGCCCTCACTGAGCCTGACTATGCCGCTCTGAAGAAATGGTTTGCGGAATATTTCGAGTGGCTCAATGGTTCCCGACTCGCCGGCCTTGCCCGCGACAACAAGACTCACCACGCCACATCCTGGCTACTACAAGCCGCGGCCATCGCACGCCTCAGCCAAGTGACTGATGATGCGCCCCTTACGGCGCTTCGTCATCAGTACAAATCAAGTTCGATTCGCGCGCAGATTGTTGCTGACGGTACGTTTCCGCGCGAACTCACAACGCCAAACCCGTATAGAAATACGTTATTCAATCTCGACATGTTCGCTGGGGTCTGCATGCTTCTTTCCACTCGTTTTGAGAGCGTGTGGGACTATGAGCTTCAGGATGGCCCTGGGATGCGAACAGTCATTGCCCGTCTTTATCCCTATATTCTGAACCGTGGCACATGGCCCTATCGCGCTGATGCGAAGTACTTTAACGACCTGCCGATTCGTCCCCCCAGCCTGCTGTTCGCCGCGCGTGCCTATAGCCGGCCCGAATATGCCACCCTGTGGAGGACTTTGAAAGCTGACCCCACGGTTCCGGAGCTTCAGCGCACGTTTCCGATTCGTCAGCCGCTGCTTTGGGTGACTCGTCCTAAGCCCTGACGCTTTTTTATTGGCGTGGAAGAACTGCGATTTTGCAGGGGGTTTTGGGGATTTTGTGGTGAAAACCGGTGGTAATTCGTGGTGAATTTGTGGTGAAACGCTTGGCAAAACGTGGTCTGTTGACGACCACTTTTTGGGAACCGAAAAACACGCCACTTTTTTAAATTTATTTTTCGGTCTTTATTTCTTCTTCTTCGACTCTCGGAACTCCCGCACGATCCCGAGGTACTTCCGGGCGCTTTCGGTCACGACTTCCGGCTTTCCTTCGGCCATGGCCTTGGCATTGACCAGGTCGGAACCGACGCCGAGAGCGAATGCTCCAGCATCCAGGAATTCTCTCGCCGTTGCCAGCGACACGCCGCCGGTTGGAATCAGATCGACATGCGGAAGCGGTCCTTTGAGAGCGGTCAGATACTTTGCGCCACCCAGCGCACTGGCCGGAAATACCTTCACGACATCGGCTCCCGCCTCCCAAGCTGTCACAATCTCGGTCGGGGTCAATGCTCCCGGCAGCACCGCCACTGAGTAACGGTGGCACATCTCAATCGTCTTCAAGTTGAGGGCCGGGCTCACGACAAATTGCGCACCCTCAAGCAAGCACATCCGCGCCGTCTCCGCATCGAGGACGGTTCCCGCACCGATCAGAATGTCCGGGCGCTGCTCTGCCAGCTTGCGCATCACCTGTATCGCGCCAGGCACCGTCATCGTGATCTCAAGCACGGTGACGCCGCCGTCGGCGATCGCCGATGCGAGCGCCATCGCTTTCTCCACAGACTCCGCGCGCAACACCGGCACCAGCCCAATCTCCCGCAGCGCATTCAGTACCGCAGCCTTTCCCATCATTCGCTCCTGTTAGTCAAGAAACCTTTTGTTTATTTTTCTTTATCTCTGAACCCGCGCCCCGCCGCCCTTCATGATGCGCTGCACCTCATCGAAGGTCGCCATGGTCGTATCGCCGGGGGTCGTCATTGCGAGAGCACCGTGCGCGCAGCCGCAGTTCACGGCCCAGTCCGGCCCTTTGTCATTCAGAAATCCGTAGATCAGTCCCGACGCAAAGGAATCACCTCCGCCTACGCGGTCGAATATCTCGAGGTCGGGCATCGGTCTTGCTTCGTAGAACTCGCCCTTGTAGTAGCAGACCGCGCCCCAGTCATTGACCGTGGCCGTCTTGGCGTGACGCAGCGTGGTTGCAACCACTTTGAAATTGGGGAAGGTCGCAACGGCCTTCTCGATCATCTTGCGGAAACTCGCCGACTCGAGTTCGCCCAGTTGCTCGCCTACGCCTTCGATCTCAAATCCCAGTGCGGCAGTGAAGTCCTCTTCGTTGCCGATCATCACGTCGACATAGGAAGCCAGTTCGCGATTCACTTCAGTGGCGCGAGCTTTGCCTCCGATGGACTTCCACAACGAGTCGCGATAGTTCAAGTCGTAGCTGATGATCGTGCCGTGCTTGCGGGCAGCCACCATCGCCTCCTTCGCAACCTCGGGAGTCGTCTCGCTGAGCGCGCAGAAGATGCCGCCGGTATGAAACCAGCGCGAGCCCTCCTTGCCGAAGATCGCATCCCAGTCAATCTGGCCCGGCTTCAACTGGCTGACTGCTGTATTGCCGCGATCCGAGCAACCAAGCGCCGCACGAACTCCAAACCCGCGCTCAGTAAAGTTCAACCCATTGCGTGTCGTGCGGCCAACGCCGTCGTACTTGGTCCATACCAGATGTGACTGGTCGACTCCACCCTGCAATATCAGATCTTCCAGCAACCGTCCGACGGGGTTGTCCGCGAGCGCGGTCACGATGGCGGTCTTCAAGCCGAAGCATCGGCGCAGACCGCGAGCGACGTTGTACTCTCCGCCGCCCTCCCACACATTGAACTGGCGCGCCGTGGCCACCCGCACATCGCCGGGATCGAGCCGCAGCATGACCTCGCCGAGGCTCACCTCGTCCCATTTGCACTTGTCCTTCGGGCGAATCACAAGACTCTTCGCGTCACTCGCAGCTTTCTTCACGCCGACCTTCCCTTCAGGTGTTAAGAAACTAAAAGCCTTCTGTTTATTTTTCTTTACTTCAAATCCGCAATAGTAACCGGGTCCATATCGTCATAGGCCTGATTTTCTCCGCCCATGCCCCAGCAGAACGAATAATTCTTCGTCCCAACGCCGGCGTGAATCGACCAGCCCGGCGATACCACCACTTCTTTATCTGCGATCACGAGATGGCTCGTAGCATCGGGAGGCCCCATGAGGTGCATCACGCGGTGTGCCGGGTCTACATCAAAGTAGAAATAGACCTCGCTGCGACGCATGTGGGTATGGGGCGGCATCGTATTCCAGTTGCTCCCGGTCGCGAGCATCGTGAAGCCCATCACCAGCTGACAGCTCTTGATTCCGTCCTTGTAGATCGCTTTGTAGATCGTTCGCTTGTTGCAGGTCTCAAGGCTGCCCAGCTCAAGCCCTTTCAGATCGGCGAACTTCACCATTGCCGTCGGATACTCCTTGTGCGCCGGATAGCTGAGCAAATAGAAGTAAGCCGGAGCATCTGCATTCTTGCTCGAAAACGTAACGGACTTGCTTCCGCGTCCGGCGTAGAGACAATCCAGCTTCTCCATGTCGAAGGTCTTGCCATCGACGGTGACGGAACCGGTACCGCCGACGTTGAAGATGCCAAGCTCGCGCCGCTCCAGAAAATATTCTGCGCGCAGTTCAGGTTCAGTTTCGAGCGTGAGTGTTTTGCCGGTAGGAACCGCCGACCCAATCACAGTGCGATCGAGATCGACGTAGGCGAACTCAATCTCGCCGGGTTCGAACATCCCCTCCAGAAGAAATGTCTCCCGCAACTCCTCGGTGTTCATCATCTCGTACCGCACAGCGTCCGCCATCTGATAAAGCCGCATCTCTGTCTCCCTTGTTGCCGTTTGAATTCAGTATAAGAGGTCACCTTCGACGCGACGTTAATCGCACGCCCATCCATGGTACTCGGCCAGTTCGAATCGATATGATGTTACTGCCAAGCGGTGTGCTGCTGGCAAACCTCGCAATGGCTTCATACACTTCTTGCATGACAATCCGCCCCGCTGTCCCTTCCGACGCTGACGCTATCTGGTCGATTCTTGAGGCTACGATTCGCGCCGGTGAAGCCTACACGCTGCCTCGGGAGATGGATCGGGAGCAGGGGCTTGCGTACTGGTTCTCCTCCGACCACGCGGTGTTTGTGGCAGAGGAAGACGGCAAGGTACTCGGCAGCTACTATCTGCGCGCCAATCAAAAAGGTGGCGGCGCCCACGTAGCCAACTGCGGCTATATGACGGCGGCCCGCGCATCCGGTCGTGGGGTGGCATCTGCGATGTGCGAACATTCGCTGGAGTACGCGCGCGCTCACGGCTTCCGCGCCATGCAGTTCAACTTTGTTGTCAGCAGTAACAAAGCCGCAATTCGTCTCTGGGAGAAGTTCGGCTTCGCCACAATTGGGCGGCTTCCTGGTGCGTTCCTGCACCCGAGTCTCGGCTACGTGGACGCTTTGGTGATGTATCGAACGCTGTGAAAACGGAGTAACGCATTCGACCGGAGTTGCTCCAACTCGAGCCCACAACGTACATTGGCCTTAACCATGCAAAACACATTCGCGAACATTCTCGACAGCTTCCGCCTCGACAACAAAATAGCTCTGGTCACCGGATCCGCCAGTGGATTGGGCGCTGCGATCGCCATTGCGCTCGCACAAGCCGGAGCGACGGTTGCCTGCCATGGCAACCGCCGCGCCGCAACTGAAACGGCGGCTGCGATTGGCGGAAAGGCCGCGGCTTTCCGGGCTGATCTCGCCGCCACGACTGGAGCAGAAGACTTATTCACTCAGGTGAAAGAGACGTTCGGCCGCGTCGACATCCTGATCAACAACGCCGGCACCATACTTCGCGCAGCCGCCGAAGAGGTCACCCTGGAAGACTGGCAGCAGGTTCTACAGGTGAATTTGACGAGCGTCTTCCAGCTCTCGCAGCTCGCAGCGCGTGACATGATTCCGCGCGGTGGGATCGGCACGAACTGCGGCAAGATCGTCAACATTGCGTCGCTGCTTAGTTTTCAGGGCGGGATCCGTGTTCCCGCCTATGCCGCGAGTAAAGGCGGAGTGGCCCAGTTGACCAAAGCGCTGGCCAACGAGTGGGCACCGAAGGGCATTCAGGTGAACGCCATTGCGCCGGGATATTTCGCTACGACGAATACGGAGGCGCTGCAGGCCGACGAGACGCGAAACCGGCAGATCCTTGAACGCATTCCCGCTGCCCGCTGGGGACAGCCACAGGATCTTGCGGGTGCGGCGCTCTATCTCAGCTCACCGGCGAGCAATTATGTCACCGGCACGGTCCTTACCGTGGATGGTGGATGGATGGGCCGATAGGGAACGGCTCTGCTCGGCGCGAAACTGCATCCAACGAAGAGGAGAAACATCATGCCGCAAAGTCCACACGATCGCGCCGCCGAATATCACAACAAGGCGGCGCATGCTCACCAGGCCGCAGCAACGGCGCACGGGAAAGGCGATCATCTCACTGCGCACGAGTTGTCGAAGCAGGCGCATGAGTACTCGACCAAAGCATTCGAACATTCGAAGGAAGCGTCTGCGAAATTCAAGGCTTCGAAGGAATAGATCTGACATCATGGCTGGACTCGTAAGCTCTCGCTCGCTGACTTTTCTTCGTGCGAGAGGCCGCGAGGCGAATCTCAACCACTCACCCTCTACACTGGATTTATGTTCCGAGTCCCCTACGATGACCTCTACGCCGCCCTCGATCGCGCAATGCAACGCCTCGGCATGGCGCCGAATCGTGCTGCTGTTTGCGCTCGCCTCTTTGCTGAAACGACTCGCGACGGCGTCTACACGCACGGTCTGAACCGGTTTCCACGGTTTTCCGCATCGATCGCGAACGGCAGCGTCGACGTCAACGCCGAGCCAACCAAAACCGCCGGCGTAGGGGCGATCGAACGCTGGGATGGCCATCGCGGGATCGGCAACCTGAACGCCAGTGTCTCGATGCAGCGAGCCATCGATCTGGCGAAGCAATACGGCATTGGAGGCGTCGCGCTCGGCAATACCAACCACTGGATGCGAGGCGGCAGCTATGGCTGGCAGGCTGCGGAGCAAGGCCTATTTGCCATCTGCTGGACCAACACGCTGGCCAATCTGCCGGTGTGGGGAGCGAAGACGCCGACGTTGGGAAACAATCCGCTGATCATTGCGGTACCGCGCCCCGGCGGCCACGTTGTTTTGGACATGGCGGCTTCGCAGTTTTCCTATGGAACGCTGGCGGCGTATAGCAAAAGCGGCAGACCTCTGCCCGTCGATGGAGGCTTTGATCTGGCGGGCAATTTGACGAAAGATGCCACTGCGATCGAGGCATCGCAGCGGGCGCTGCCGATCGGCTATTGGAAGGGCTCGGGGCTCTCGCTTGTGCTGGACATGCTTGCGGCGATGCTTTCCGGTGGTCTGGCGACGCATCAGATTCCGCGCGACCCTACACGCGAATCGGGGATCTCGCAGATCTTTCTTGCCATCGATCCCGGCTCTATTGCGGATTCACAGGAATTGATGCGGATCGCGGACGGTATCTTGAACTCGCTGCGGGAGGCAACGCCTGTTGATCCGAGCAAACCGGTGCGTTATCCGGGCGAGCAGACCTTGCAGCTTCGCGAAGAGAACCTTCGTCTGGGAGTTCCTGTGGACCCGGAGATATGGAAGCAGATCAGCGCGCTTCCGTAACTGTGGCAATTTCTTGAGACCAAAACAAGCAACAGACAGCAGATAACCTGCTGCCTGTTGCTTGTTTCGAATGATTCGGATTAGAAGTGAAACCCTACCTCAGCCGTCATTGCACGGGGTGTGACATAGTGCGTGCCGCTGAAGGTCGAGAGGAAGTTGTACAGCGCGTAGTTGTTGGTGATGTTTACGGCTGTCAGGCGAAGGCTCCACTTGCGTTTGTCGCCATGGAAGAGATTGTCCTGGCCGACGGAGAGGTCGAAGAGGCTGCGCTGCTGGATGCGTGGTGGATTCTTGTCGTCGTTCTCCGTGCCGGGTGCAGGGATCGAAACCAGCTTCGAAGTCAGTTGTGAAGCGAGGCACTGACCTCCCGGTATCCCGACGAAAGGAGTAGCTTTTATGCCGTTACAGGTGAGGCCCGCCTGGAACTGCTGATCGGGCGTCAATCCGCTGAGGTCGATACCGGGCTGGCCGTTGATCATGATCGATGGGCCGCCGTTGATTGGATTGCAGGAGCTGTTTGGATCCGTGATGTTGTAGCACGGCACGGCTCCAGCGGTCAGACCGCTGTCATACCGCCAGTTGAACCCGACCCACGGACCATACTTCCCGGGGATCTGGTACTGAATGTGGGTCGTCTGGTTGAAGCGTTCATCGTGATCGATGCGGAAAGGATATCCGCTGCCTCCGACAGTAGCGCCTGCACCCGCAACCTGCGGCGGGAAGAAGCGAGCAGCCACCGAAGACATCACGACGAAAGCCGAAAGATTGTGGAAGTTGGGCACATCGGCGCGAAGGGCGAAGCCTGGGATCTTCGAGTTGTGCCAATCGATCGGGAACGTAATCGGCGTGTTGCCGAGCACGCTGAAGTCGAATGCGTTGTGAGTGTACTTCCAGATGTAATCGCCGCTGATAACGAGATTTTTGCCGAAAGCCTGTTGTAGTCCGGCGTGAAATTCGTTCTTGAATCCCGGTTGTAGGTTTCCGGACGCATCTGAGCAGGCGAGCAGCGGATTGAGTACGGGGCTGAGGCATCCCTGACTCGACAAGACCAGGTTTTCGTTGAAGGGAGACTCCAGCGTTCGCGCATACGACAGGCGGAGAACGGTGTTTGTCGGCTTGACGCTGTAAGAAACGCCAAGCCTCGGCTCCGCCTGGCGTGCGATGGTGAGACCGTTGTAGAGGTCGCCGCGAATGCCCAAATTGAAGAGCCAGTTTCCCGCTTTGATCTGGTCCTGAACGTACAGAGCCAGTTCCTTTACATCCGTGCGACCGACAAAGTTGAACAGTCCTCCGCCGCGCGTGAGGTCGTAAGGCAGAAGAACGGAGTTGAAGGTTCCTCCCACGGATGGGTCGTTCGAAACCAAACCTGCACTCGAGCACTGTGATGGATCGGTGAAGCCCGGCTGCGCCACACCATTGGCATCGACGCACGGCGAATTGAACGTCGAGCTCACCAGACCAAGCGTGTCGCTCTCTCGCAAGAACGTCTGCGAGTAGTTCGCGCCGATCTTGATGTTGTGGATCCCCCTTACGTACGACAAGTCGGTATGGACACCGGCGTTCGTAAGAGAACGAGACTGGATGATGCTTTGGGTCTGTATAGGCCCCAAGTCGGCGAGCGGATTGCTGCTCGGATAGTAGTTATAACTGTCTTTTCGAATGTAAGGCCCGAAGTTGAAGACTGAGTTGTCGCCTATGGTCCGCGTGTAAGTGGGAGCGATGTCGAAGGTGCCGATCTTCGAGCGTTGATCGGCATTGCCGACATTTCCGAACACCGGATTGGCGCTGCCGCCCCCGCTGATAACGTTTTGCACGTTCAAGTTGTCATAGGCGTTCGGCGTCTGAAACCACGAGCGGCTGTAGTTCAGGTTGAGATGAATCTGGTCCGCAGCCGAAAGCTGACGGTCGATGCGATCGAAGATGTTCATCTCGTTACCCTTGGCATGAAAGACGACAAACTCGGGAGGATCAAGAAAACGCCCTGTGTTCAGGCCATCGACCTCAATGAAATTACCCCAGTTCTTGCCGCCATAACTCAGATCGATTGCCCCGGTCGCCGAGCCGAATGTCCCGTACGAGGTCGTAATGCTGCCGGTCGGCTTTGTCGCTCCCATGCCGGACCGGGTTGTCACCTGAATCACCAGGCTTGTCTTGCCGCCAAACTCAGCCGGAGGTGCTCCTGAGATCACCTCAATGGACTGAACCGAGTTGGACGGGAGTTGATTCGAGAAGACCTTGCTCTGCTGGTCGGTAATTGGCTGGCCATCGATGGAAAAAGAGTTCGACGCGTGGTCTCCCAATCCATGAAACAGCCCGTTCGAGTCGGCCGCAACGCCAGGCGAAGACAGCGTTACCAGCGAACTTAGCGAGGAAGACTGGCTCTCGAGAGGAAGCTTGCCGAATGAGCCGCGATCGAGATCAGTATGAAATGTAGAATCGCTCTCCAGAAGGTCGCCGCCGGCATGCACGTCGATGACCGTCGAAGTAGCGCCGATCCCGAGAACATTTTTGAGCGTAACCGGGACGGTCGACCGCACCTGCACATCCTGGCTGTACGACGCGAACCCCGGCATCGACACGGCGAGGTGGTATGGATTGAACGGCAAATTCGTAAACTGATAGTGTCCGTCAGAGTCCGACGTAGTCGTTCTGCTATAGCCACTGACTGGATTTGCTATGGTGACGGTGGCCCCGGGCACGATAGCGCCGGTGGCATCGGTGACTGTGCCGTAGATGGTTCCGGCGCTTCCCGCAGACTGGGCCCATAGACCTGGAATGCTTAACGAAAAACAGATCGCAAATGCTGCGAAGATGACTCGCCGTAATGACGTGTCCATTTCCTACCCCCTTGAGTTCTAGCCTGCGTTGAAACGGAGTTCCGAGCTATGCAGGAACAACGTCAACAGGCGGGGGTCGGGTAAAGAGGGCAAACGTAGATGCAGTCTGAGCGGGAGTCGGCGCAAGAAACGCCTCAACCACCGATACGACCGGCGCGACATGTTGCAATGTCAGGGTCGACTGGGCTACCTCCGCGCTTACATGTGCGGTGACGCAGAGCGCGCAGTCAGAGTGGAGATCTCCCTGGGGATGGACGTGAGCAGCCTGAACCGTCCCGCAGGCAACGACCAGACAGATACACAGCAGCGAGAGAAAAAGCCTCCAGGCGCCTTGTATCTTCGGTCGTGAGTTCAGGTTATGCACGGTTAGTGTAATTTTATCGCAGGACACACGATATCAGTTGGACGTATCCCGAGGCCTTTTTGTTTCATCATCCACGACGAGACGAAGTGCGGCCTAATTGCTTACACCAGTTGGACTTTGATCCTTTTAGCCCCGCGATCGACCATCGTGATGCGGAATCTTCGAATCTGGCCCGAGCGAACCGGCTCCGCCTTCGCCTCAGCAGCAGAAGGTCCATTTTTCCAGCGTGATGCCAGCATGGCGCCGATCGATGAAAGGTCTGGCGTGCCAGATGGAGCCTGCTCCTTCGCCGTAACCTCGAGAACCAGCCGCGCCTGCGCATGGATCCCTTCGCCCAGTTCCACGGTTCCCTGCTCGCCCGCGATGTCGATCAGGCGTCCGGTTACGATCTCACCCAGCTTGCGCTCGGCGATGTATTCGTCGAGACCGGTCGGGACAAGCTGCTTCATGCTCAGCTTGATCTGCCGCTTCTCCTTGTCGACGCCGAGTACCTTCGCCTTCACTACCTGACCGGCGCGGAGCACATCCTGCGGCCGCTCAATCCTCTTCTCGGCGCTGATCTCGCTGACGTGAATCATCCCCTCGACTCCTTCGGCAAGTTGCACAAAGGCGCCAAACTTCGTGAAACTGGTAATCGGGCCCTCCACCTCGGAGCCTGCACCGAACCTCTCAGACGCATCCGCCCACGGATCGCCCAGGGTCTGCTTCAAGCCAAGCGACATCCGGCGCTCGGCTGCATTCACGCCGAGAATCATTACCTCGACCACATCGCCCGGCTTGACCATGTCGCCGGGCTTTCTCACCTTCTTCGCCCACGACATCTCGGAGAGATGAATCATCCCTTCAATACCGGGCTCCAGTTCCACAAACGCTCCGAAGTCGGTGACACGCGTCACCTTCCCGCGGACACGTTCGCCTGCGGCGTACTTTCCTGCGACGGCATCCCACGGATGTGGCTGCAGTTGCTTCATGCCGAGCGAAATCCGTTTGCCGGATGGCTCGACCTTCAGAACCTTTGCGTCGATCTGCTGTCCCACGGTTAAAACATCGGCAGGCTTCTCGATGCGGCTCCATGCGATATCGCCGATGTGCAGCAGCCCATCCACTCCGCCAATATCGACGAACGCACCATAGTCGGTCAGACTGCGAACGGTGCCCGAAACCGCATCCCCCTCCCTGATCTCGGAGTAGCGGCGCTCCTTGGTGGAACGGTCCTCTTCTTCAACGACGGCGCGGCGGTCGACGACCACGTCCTCCTCCGCCGTATCGAGCTTGATGATGCGGCAGCGGATCTCCTGCCCTACGAGCCTCTCCATCTCAGCAGCGTCGCGCGCTCCACTGCGCGAGCCCGGCATGAATGCGCGCACACCAACATCCACCGTCAGGCCGCCCTTCACCACGCCAGTCACGGTGCCAACGATGGTGGCCTTGTCGGCAAACGCCTGCTCGAGCGCGCTCCAGTCCTTGGGCGTCTCCACTCGCAGCCGCGAGAGTTCGTAGTAACCCTCCTCGTTGCGTCCCTTCACGGAGACTTGCAATATAGTGCCGGGCTCAACGGTTTCCTTCGCGTTTTCAAATAACGCCGCGGGCAGGACGCCTTCGATCTTGTAGCCGATGTCGACGAAGACGAACTCCGGCGAGACCGCAACCACGGTTCCAGACAACTGCCTGCCGCCCTCTGCCGACCTGTGCGAGTGAGTTTGCTCAAACTGCGAAAGGATCGTGTCGAACGATTCGCTGGATTCAGTGGTTGTTTCGACGGAGGGGTCGTTCTCGGGAATGTCTGGGTTGGACATGAAAAGCTGTGTGCCTCATTCTTGCCGTATTTTGCTTAGAATATCACCGCATCGAGGCCCCTTTCTCCGCGCACGGCGGCTCAAGCAGATACCGCGCAATTTGCTTCGCGGGAAACCTTCTTTCTGCCTTACGCTGTTCTCATGCTTTCCGCTTCAGTCAGCAGGTGCCTGCAAGTCTTCGTGCTTGCAGCGGCGATACTCTTCGCAGCGCGCCCCGCTCTGTGCGTCGACGCGATTGCCGGCAACGCGGTCCGCCTTACTCCAGAGTCGCTGTCAAATGGCGCACCCTGCCTGATCACGGTCGCGCTGCACGACGAGGCATCCGCTGTCACCGGCACATGGCAGGGCCATCCGGTCCTCTTCTTCTCCAGTGCCGATCACCGAACCTGGTTCGCGCTCGCCGGCGTGGACGTCGAGGTGCACCCCGGCAGCTATCCTCTGAACATCGACGCCACTCTTTTGAGCGGTACCCACCAGACACTTCACAAGGATGTTGACGTCGCAGAGGCGCCCTATGAAAAGGTGCCGTTGAGTGTGCCGGATAAATTTGTCGAGCCCAACGCTGCCGCCCTGAAAAAGATCGCCGCCGACAGGATCGTGAAAAACAAAGCCTTCGCCAAGTCCGCCTCGAAGCCGACGTGGACCGGAGACTTCCGGCCGCCGCTGCATCTGGCGCCAGAGTCGGACTCGTTCGGGAATCAGCGCATCTTCAATGGCAAGCTCGACAGCGTCCATCGTGGTCTCGATTATCGGGCGGAGATGCGTACGCCTGTGGCAGCAATCAACTCGGGCCGCGTTGTGCTGGCGCAACCGCTCTACTTCGAGGGGGGCTGCGTAATCATCGACCACGGGCTCGGCTTGATGAGCATTTACATGCATCTGTCGAAGTTTCAAGTAGCCGTCGGTACGAAGGTTCGTCGCGGGCAGATCATCGCGCTCAGCGGCGGCACGGGACGCGCCACCGGTCCTCATCTTCACCTGGGAGTGCGATGGCAGGGCAGCTATCTCGATCCGGCAAAACTCTTTCAGATCGAGATGCCGAAGACTCAGTAGATCAGGGACGGGCGAATCTAAACCCTCGAACCAGATCCTGAGGTACGTCCTGCATCTCCACTAAGTAAGCGGCTTAGGAGGTGCTTTATCTTGTTCCAACTCAGTACCGAAGAGTTTCCGCAACGGTCTCTGTATCGCCCGTAAGAGCGCTCGCGCCGCGAGGAATGCAGCCGCCAGACTGATTAGCGCGATCGAAGCTGCGATGACCGGATGATGCGTGGCAAACCATGTCAGGCCGATCGCTACGGCATCTTCCGTCGTGCTCAATGCGATGTTCGATACTGGCTCGGGACTGGGTGTCACAGCCGCGCGCACAGCCGTCTTCGAGCCATGCGCGGCCAGCGCAACAGCGGCACCGATCGCTGTTGCCAGAACCTGCATCTGCGGCGTCAATTGAGAACTGGCGTGATACGCCACCAGCGCGGCAATGGGAACGCGAACGACGGTGTGCAGCGCATTCCACATCATGTCGAAGCCGGGGATCTTGTCGGCGACGAATTCCATTGCGAACATGATGCCGCACACCACCAGAACCCAGGTGTGGCCCAGAGAGTCCAGTCCCGGAGGCAGCGCCACCCATTGTGTGCGCGCGAGAATCCCCAGCGTCAGAACGGTCGCATAGATATTCAGTCCAGCCGCGAAGCTGGCGGCAACCACGAGCGCCGTAATGTTGGCCGGGCTGAAGTTCATGTGCGAGAAAGTGTACATCCGATCGCAACCGGCTGTTCTCTGTTCAACACATACGCCGTTTAGCGCCTGAGGGCACGCTTGATCTGCGCATACTGCAGCAGGATGAAGCTGTCGGTCATGCCGGCGATGTAATCCGCCACCACGCGGGCGAGCCCTTCGTTCTCCACCTCTTCGAAGTGACTGACAGGCAGTTCCTCGGGATCGTTGATCCAATGGTCGAAGAGTGCGGTGACAACCTCTTCCGCCTTTTCGTGCTCCGTTTCAAGAGGTTCGCAGGTGTAGAGCGTGTCGTAAAGATAGCGCTTCTCCTGCAGACGCTCGGCCTCGACCTGCGGAGAGAAGAGGGCCAGCCGCGTCGGATGCCGGCGAACATCGGCAAGAGAGCCCGCCCCGATCGCAAGCGAATTCCGCGCTGTCGTCTCGATGAGGTCATCGGTCAGGGTGTTCTGCATCAGTTGCAGCGCCTCGTTGAAGAGGAATTTTTCATCGACGCCACTATGCTGTTTCTCAACCTGCCGATAGCAGCGTCCGAGGATCTCGACGTTATCGCGGATGTGTCCGACCTCGAGCAGGCCCGACTCCACACCGTCATCGAGATCTGCTGTGAGATAGGCGATCTCATCGGCGAGGTCGATCAATTGAGCCTCAAGCGGCGGCCTCTGATCCAGTAGATAGCCGGCGAGTTCAGGATGCTGCTCGACGGTATAGTCACGCGAGTGCTTGATGATGCCTTCACGAACGCCGAGTGTCAGGTTGAGCCCGCGGTGGGCGGCGTAACGCTGCTCAAAGTGCTCGACAATTCGCAGCGCGTGGACGTTGTGGTCAAAGCGCCGCCCGTGACGCTGGAGGCAACGGTCCAGTGCACGCTCGCCAGCATGTCCAAACGGCGGATGGCCGATGTCGTGAACCAGCGCCAGCGTCTCTGCCAGATCTTCGTTCAGACCAAGGGCGGCGGCGGCCCCACGGGCGATCTGCGCGACCTCCATCGTGTGGGTCAGGCGGCTGCGAAAGTGATCGGAGGCACGACTGGTAAAGACCTGCGTCTTGCCTGCAAGCCGCCGGAAGGCGCGAGCCTGCACGATGCGCTCGCGGTCACGCTGGAACGGTGTACGCGTGGGGCGGAGCGGCGCCGGATAGACGCGAGTCAGCAGGAGATCGTCCGAATCTCCGGCGACCGCGCATCGATGGAGATCGATTGCCATGTCAGATCTTAAGTGTAACGGCAGAGGCTCACGGCGTCTTAGTCGCCGAAGAGATCGTTACTGCTTGCCCGGCGTTCCTGCCTTGGCCAGCTTCACGCGAGCGTTTTCCAGCTTGTGCTGCACCTTGGCAACATCGATGGGATCGGCATCGGCCGGCAACGAACTCGCATACTCTGTCATCGACCGCTCCCACTGAACCACGGCCATCTTCAGGTTGCCGGTCTTCTCATAGACCTCTCCAAGATGATCGTGAACGGTGGGATCCGAGTTGCTTCGCTCATTCGCCTTGCGCAGATTCTCCTCCGCCAGCGCATATTGACCGGACTTGAAGTACACCCACCCAAGCGAGTCGAGGAATGCGTAGTTCTGCGGATCGAGTTCGACTGCCTTGCGGATCAGCGCAAGCGCCTCAGGCAGGCGGACGCCGCGGTCGGCAAACATGTAGCCAAGATAGTTCAGCACCGTTGGGTTCGAAGGGTCGATGGCAAGAGCCTTGCGGAACTGAGCCTCCGCATCGTCGTACAGCTTCTGACGGTCGTAGAGTGAGCCCCGCAGAAAATGGACATACAGCTTCTCTTCAGGTTTGTTCGCCAGAGCTTCAGCACTGTTCAACTCGGCAGATGCTTCCTGCCAGCGCTTCAACCGCGTGTAGATCGTCGCAAGTGCGAGGTGCGAGTCGCGCTCGTCGGGCGAGCCCGTGGTCGCTACAAGCTGCGCCTTTGCCAGCGCAACGCCCTGCTCGACCTGACCTGTGTCTGCAAGCTGACCCGCATACATCAGTTGAATCGCGTGGTCATTTGGCAACGCCTTCGCAACATTGGCAGCAACTGCAGTGGCTTCTTTCCACTGGTGTGCATCACGGTAAGCGTCGATCTGGCCGGAATAGCCGCTCTTAACGTAGTCACCGCCCAGCGAGATCAACTGCTTGTAGGTGGCGACGGCCTCCGCTGTCTTGTTCTGCTCGCGATAGATGATGGCGAGCCGATCAAGAAAGATCGAACGGTTCGCCCTTTCGCCATCGGAGTACTTGCCGTCCGCACGTTCGGTCTCGGACACCAGCTTGGTTAGCACTCCGACCGCATCATCGTAGCGGCCCAACGCATCGTAGATGAGCGCTTCGTTATATGTCAGTTCGAGCGAGTCCGGAGCGAGCGGTTTCGCCTTCTCCAGTGTCTTCAGCGCCTCGTCGTAATGTCCCTGCCGCCGCTGAATCTCGGAGATGTGAACCTGCGACTGCGCATCCTGCGGCTCAGCCGCGACGATACCGTTCAATACCTTGAGCGCTTCGTCCAGTTGACCATCCGCAAGCAGTGCGTTGGCAAGGCCGCGTTCGGTATCCAGGTTGTCGGGATCAAGGTCGAGCGCGCGACGGTATGCAGCGATCGCGTCCTTGTTCTTCTTCATCTGCTCGTAGCTGGCGCCGAGGGCGAACTCGATGCGAGGCGAGCGATCATCGACCGGAATGGCGTTGAGTACCTCGGCAGCGCGTTTCGGGTCGCCCTGTTCGCTGTACAGACGCGCCATATTCAGCGCGACCTCCTCCGAGTTTGCGTCGATTCCCTGCGCGAGTTTGAACTGCGCCTCCGCCTTCGCCGAGTCATGGTTCAACCCATAGAGCTGGCCCAGCAAAAGATGTGTCTCCACATCGTTCGGCTTCAACTGGGCAAGCTTCTCGTACTCTCCAATGGCCAGTTGCAACATCTGACCCGACTGGGTGCCCTGCATGTCCCCCAACGAACGCAGGTAGACCTTGCCCAGCAGCGTGTGCGCCGCAATGTTGTTGGGGTCTTTGCTGACCTGGTCCTGCGCGGCCGTGACCGCCTCACGGATACGGCCAATCTTGAAGTAGAGGTCAGCCAGACCATCCTGCAGCAGACGGGAGTTCGGATCGGCGTCCAGCGCAAGCTTGTACTGCTCCACGGCCTGGGACGCGTAGTCCGACCGGCCCGCGTTGACCGCCATATCTTCGTAAAGGCGCGCCAGACCATAGTGGTAATAGGACGACGCGCGATCAGGTACTGAAGCCGGCGGGGCAGCCGGTTTCGCCGCAGCAGCCGGAGCCTGCGCAACCATCGTATGGGCCGCAAAAAGCAGGGTGGCGGCGGGAATTAAATGGAAGCGACGAAGAGAGGAGGCACGCAAAAGCAGAGTCATGTTTGTATTTTCCTGTGCCGACGGAATGGAAGCCGAGAGCGATACACAGCCAGACAACCGTTAGACGGAACCACCTGCGGATTGGATGCAGGCGGCACGGGCTCACCGTTTGCACAGCATAAGCGCGATTATATCCGGCATTCTCCCAAAAATGCAGCATTTATCCGTGCCGGAAATGCCTGACACTGGTAAAAGTCATAGCGATCCCAAGCCGGTCGGCAGCCTCAATGACCTCGGCATCGCGCACCGACCCGCCCGGCTGAATCACCGCGGTAGCGCCGGCCTTTGCGATGGTCTCAAGGCCGTCGGGGAACGGAAAAAAGGCATCCGAGGCAGCCACGGTGCCCTGGAGCGGAAGAACGGCCTTCATGGCGCCGAACCGCGCGGCGTCGACCCGGCTCATCTGACCCGCTCCCACCCCCACCGTCTGGCCGTGACCCTCGCTGAACCGGGCGTAGACGATTGCGTTCGACTTAACGTGCTTGCACACGCTCCAGGCAAAGAGCAGCGCACGGGTCTCCTCGGGGGTCGGTTTGCGCTGGGTGACGACCTTGAGTTCAGCCTCTCGGATACGCAAGCGATCGGCATCCTGAACCAGCAGGCCCCCCGACACCTGTTTGAGCACTCTCGGCGTCTCGGCCGGCTTAATCTCGATCAGGCGCAGGTTCTTCTTCGACCCGAAGCGCTCCAACGCCTCCGGGGTGAACGATGGCGCGACGATGGCCTCGACGAAGAGCTTCGCAATCTCCTCCGCCGCCGCCGCATCGACCTCCCGATTGATCCCGATCACGCCGCCAAAGGCCGACACCGGGTCGGACTCAAGCGCTCGCCGATAGGCCTCGACGACGGTTGCTCCGGTCGACGCTCCGCACGGGTTGGTGTGCTTGATGATGGCCACCGCCGTCTCATCGAACTCGCTCACCAGCTCCCAGCAGGCATCCAGGTCGACAATGTTGTTGTAACTTAACTCTTTTCCCTGCAACTGCTTGGCGTTAGCAACGCCTTTGCCACTGCCATCCGTGTACAAGGCTGCTCTCTGGTGGGGATTCTCGCCGTAACGCAGCGTCTTAAGCAGCGGATCGATCACCCGAATCGTCGGCGGCAGCTGTTCCCCGGAAAAAACCGCCTTGCCGGCGGGTGCCTCAATGCTCTCAAGTGCTGTCGCGATACCGGCGTCGTAGGCAGCGGTGATGGCGAAGGCCGCCTTGGCCAACCGCCAGCGGGTGGCCCGGCTCAGGCTGCCAGAATTCGCAGTCATCTCTTCCGCCAGCACCGAATAGTCGGCAACGGAGGTCACGATCGCAACGTCGGAGAAGTTCTTCGCCGCCGACCGCACCATCGAGGGACCGCCGATGTCGATATTTTCAATCACATCGGCAAAGGACACGCCGGGTCGCTGCGCCGTCTTTTCGAAGGCGTACAGATTCACCACGACCATATCGATCGGCTCAATTTCGTGCTCGATGACCGAAGCCATGTGCTCGGCGTTGTCGCGGATGTGCAGAATGCCGCCATGGACCTTCGGATGAAGGGTCTTCACGCGCCCATCCAGCATCTCGGGAAAGCCCGTCAGGTCGCTGACATCGCGCACCGGAAGGCCCGCCTCCCGCAACGCGCGGGATGTTCCACCGGTCGAGACCAGGTCCACACCAAAGGACGCCAGCACACGCGCAAACTCGACCAGGCCTGTCTTATCGGTAACGGAAAGCAACGCACGGCGGATGGGACGGAGGTCTGCGGGAGGGACTGAGGCTTCAACAGTGTGTTCAATCATCACTACTCATTCTAAGACAGCGGAGCCCTTTTGCTGACCTCGCGACTCAGAGCAGCGCCGACCCCGTTAGCGAGCTAACCTCGGCCACATCGTGCGCCGCACACCACCGCTTCAACCCATTGGCGATGTTCTCGACGGCACGCGGATCGGCATAGCTGGCCGTCCCTACCTGGACCGCCGCCGCGCCCGCCATCATGAACTCCACCGCGTCCTCTGCCCGCAGAATTCCGCCCATCCCGACCACGGGAATCTTCACCACTTTTGAGACCTCGTGCACCATACGCACGGCAATGGGTTTGATCGCCGGTCCGGAGAGGCCGCCAGTAATGTTCGCGATACGCGGACGCCGCGTCTCTACATCGATCGCCAAAGAAACAAAGGTGTTCACCAGCGAGACCGCATCGGCGCCACCATCCTCCGCCACCCGCGCCATCAATCCGATGTCCGTAACGTTCGGTGAAAGCTTGACCATCACCGGCCGTTGCGCCGCCGCCTTGCATCGAGCCACCAGCTCCCACAGCTCCGGAGGATCGGTCCCGAAGACCATCCCCCCATGGCTCGTGTTGGGGCAGCTCGCGTTCAGCTCGTACATCGCGATGCCCGGCGCATCGTTGAGCGCCTGAATCACCGCGACGCAGTCCCCAAAGGTGAAGCCAAAGACATTCGCAATGACCACCGTGCCGTTCAGTCCCTGGAGCTTGGGAAGCTTCTCCGCGATAAACGCACGGACCCCCATGTTCTGCAGTCCGATTGCATTGATCATCCCGGCAGCCGTCTCGATGATGCGCGGAGAAGGATTGCCCACCATCGGCTCCCGCGACAGCCCCTTGGTCACAAACCCGCCAATCCGATCCAGCGAAACGATGTCCTCGAACTCCACCCCGTAGCCAAAGGTTCCGCTGGCCGCAATCACGGGCGAGCGAAACTCTACTCCCGCAACCGTAACCCGCATGTCCGGACCTTTGCCGTCCGCGCCTTTGCTTCGTGGCTCCGCACTCACTGTCCCGCTTCCCTTTTGATCGCATCCGTCTGAGGTTTGATCGCCTGCGTCAACACATGCCCCACGCAGGCCGACGGCTGATTCACCCGCAGCAGCGACGCAAAGGTTGCCGCAATGTCCACCGGCGCGACGCGATCATGGTAAGTCCCCGGCACAAACGGCAAGCCGAAGAACGCGAGTGGAACGTGCCGGTCATACGAGTATGGAGAAAAATGATTCGTCCCATGCGCACCGGTCAACTCGTACATTCCCGGCGAAATCATCACGTACCATCCGCCGTTCGGAGAATAGCTATGCAGAATCAATCTCCCCTCCTCCGTCGCAGGAACAGCACCCGAAGCCATCTGCAATCGCGTATAGCTATGCCGGATCGTGGAACGTGGCGGCAGCCGCGTCTGGCTAACGCCCTCCGGCACCGCTGGCAGCGTCGACTCTAACGCCTCCGGCAGCATCTCAGCGACCGCTCCTTCAGCGTCAGCCTCACTCACTTTTTCTGCCACAAATGGCCTCGGGTCCAGCGTCAGGTAAGGCATCTCGCTGCTCATCATGTACTTCGTCTGCTTGCCTGGCGAGAAGCGCTCATTCAGCCGCTCGTCCAACGCAGCGCTTAGCTTCTTCAGGTCGAACGTGGTCGCGGGCATACCCAGCTTTGCCGCGACCGCCGGCACCGGTGCGATGCCGTGATCGCCCGTGAGCGAAACCCACACGTTCCCCATGCCGCCGTCAACGTTCTTGTCCAGCCATGTAAAGAAATCGTTCAGATCGACATCGACAGCATCGATCATGGCACGCTGCTCCGGCGCGTCCGGCCCAACGACATGGCCGAGAATGTCAGTTGACGAAATACTGATCGTCAACACATCGGTCACATCGTGCCGGCCCATCTGTTCTCCTGCGATCAGCGCCTTCGCGAAATCCAGCAGATACGACACCGACGCCGGCGTCTGCCCTACCTCCTCGTAGAAGTGCCCGGGCTTCGCGTTAGCTTCACGCAGAGCCTGGGCCGCCCGGCCACTGGCGTTGAAGGCCTCGGCCCAACTCCGGCAACTTCGTCTCCCAGTACGTCGATGTAACAAACCGGCCGCTGGCATGATCCAGCCAGAACGCTCCCTTCGACGCATGGCCCGAGGTCAGGATGGCCGCCCGGTCTTTCAGCGAGATTCCAAACAGCTTTGACTGGCCGCTGGTCGCCAGCACCACCTCGTCGCCGAGAGTCGAGGCCAGCTCATTGCGCGGCGAAGCCCCCACATCTGTCGAACCCGGATCTCCCACAATCGCATAGTGCTCGTCTTCAACCGAGGTCACCACATGCGTCGTCGAACGCTTCAGGTCCCACCATTCGTTCAAAGAAATCCCATGCCCATTCGTGTAGGCGCCCGTGCCAATCGTAGAATGTCCCGGCGCCGTCATGGTGTTGGCGTAGTCGTAGTAGCAATCGCGTGAAGTACGCCCCACGCTTCAGGAAGAGGTTGAATCCGTTCTCGTCTTGAAGTCGTCGCGGTACCGCTCGAGATAGTCCCCGCGAAACTGGTCAATCACCAGAATCACAACCAGCTTTGGCTTTCGCACGGTACGCGTCCGCCCCCGCAGGCACCACGGACAGAGGAAACATAAGACACAAGAGAACAGCGGCAAATTTTCGCATCTCTATAAAGGTAATCGCATTTTGCCGGTATGACGCGCAAACATCCCTTTTTCAGCGATAGACGCTAAAATGCAAAGTAATGATCGATTTAGCGTTTGTACGAGGCAATCTGGCCCTCGTCGAAGAAAAGCTGCGTGCCCGAGGCATGGATCCAGCCGCCGCTCTGGGCAACTTCGCTGCCGTAGACCGCGAACGCCGTGAGGCCATCACGCAGGTCGAAACCCTCAAAGCCCAGCGCAACAAACTCACCGAAGAGATCGCAAAGCTCCGTCGTGGAGGCGCGGACGCAACCTCCCAAACCGAACAGACGCGTCTCCTCAAGACTCAGGTGGACTCACTCGAAGCCTCGGCCGTCAGCGCCGATGTGCGTCTGCGCGAGATTATGCAGACGCTGCCAAATCTTCCGCAGGACTGTGTCCCCGTCGGAAACGATGAGCACAGCAACCGCGAAGAGAAAGCCTGGGGCGAACGGCCAAAGTTCGACTTCCCTGCCAAACCTCACTGGGAGTTAGGCGAAGCCCTCGGCATCCTCGACTTCAACCGCGCCGCAAAAATCTCCGGCTCCCGCTTCGTCGTCCACTTCGGTCAGGGAGCGCGTCTGGAACGCGCTCTCGCGAACTTCATGCTCGACCTTCACATTCGCGAGCACGGCTACACCGAGGTCCTGCCGCCCTATCATGGTCAACTCGAAGTCGTTGTTCGGCACCGGGCAGCTCCCCAAGTTTGCTGAAGACCTCTTCCACTGCGACGACAAGGGCCCTTATCAGCCCGGCGAGTTTCAGGACAGCGACCACTGGCTCATCCCCACCGCCGAAGTTCCCGTTACCAACCTCTTTCGCGACGAGACCCTCGACGAGGCCCAACTCCCCATCTCCTACTGCGCCTACACTCCATGCTTCCGCTCCGAGGCCGGCTCTTATGGCAAGGACGTTCGCGGCATGATCCGCCAACATCAATTCCAAAAAGTCGAGCTCGTAAAATTCACCAGGCCCGAGGACTCGAACGCGGAACACGAAGCTCTCACCCGGCACGCTGAAACCGTCCTCGAGAAACTCGGCCTTCCCTACCGGCGCATGCTCCTCTGCACCGGCGACATGGGATTCGCTTCAGCCAAGACCTACGATCTCGAAGTCTGGCTGCCCGGACAAGGTCTCTACCGCGAGATCTCCTCCTGCTCGAACTTTGAGGCCTTCCAGGCCCGCCGCGCCAACATCCGCTATCGTCCGGCAGGCGCCAAAAAGTCAGAGTTTCTTCACACCCTCAACGGCAGCGGCCTCGCCGTTGGCCGCACCTATCTCGCAATCCTCGAAAACTACCAGCAGGCCGACGGAACCATTGGAGTCCCGAATGTGCTGGTGCCTTACATGAACGGCGACACCGTTATCGGCAAGCAATCGGGCAGGAGCTAAACCCATGTTCAAACTATTAGGAATTAAGTCATGTTTAAACTGATTAACAGCTATATCTTCTGGGCCTACGAGCGCGGCAGCGTTCACTATGACGTTCTGGTGACGGCGATCCTCCTCTTCATGTTCGTCTCGCCGCACATCATCAACTACAACGACAAGCCGGTCGAGACCGTCGCCCTCCACGCCAGCGAGGTTCTGGTGAAGGAGGCGGGCACCTCAGGAGGAAGCAGCCGCTTCATGTATCAGATTCGCGCCGACGACATGGGTGCCGCGACCACCGACTCAGAGCGAAGAGCCGCCATCCTGCGAGTGATCGAGCCCATCTCAGGCGAGGTTTCGCTCGATCACTACGAACCCGTCTACGACGCGCAACACAACGTAGTCGCCTACAACGCCTGGGTACTTCGCTAACGCTCCGTTTCCGCGCGAGCATCCAATTCATTGGGAGCATTGATCTATGAGCACGATCCGCCGTATCGCTGCATCGCTTCTTTTTTCGGCCGTCATTTTAGGGACGGCGCCCACCCTCCTCCACGCGCAACCCAAACCCGGTCACCTCGACGAAGTCCTGCGCAAGATGGACGCAGCCAGCCTGAAGTTCCAGTCCGCCGAGGCCGACTTCCGGTGGGATCTCTACGAGCGTGTCGTCAAGCAAACGACAACCCAGACAGGCACCATCTACTTTAAGAAGCAAAAAGTGGCGACAGTGATGGGCGCGAAGATCACATCGCCCTCAACGAAGCTCCTGGAGTATCGCGATGGAATCCTCCGGCTCTATGACCCGGGCACCGATCACCTGACCACCGTTACTTCCAAAGGAAACAAAGCGCAGATGGAAAGCTTTCTTACCCTGGGCTTCGGCGGCAGCGGAACGGATCTTGCGAAAGCCTGGACCATCTCCGACCTTGGAGATGAGGTGGTCGACGGTGTGCAGACCGCGAAGCTGGATCTGGTCCCGAAGGATCCGGCTGTCCGCAACAACTGCACTCACATGACCATCTGGGTGGATCCGACTCGCGGAATCTCTCTGAAACAGAGCTTCTATATGCCTTCAGACGACTACCGGACAGCGGTCTACAGCAACATCAAATACAACCAGAAGGTCGATGAAAAGCCGTATCAGATTAAGACAGACAGCAAGACCACGAAAGACGAGCACTAGATCTGAGCGGCATCTGTATCGCTTTGGCGAATCCAGAAGCCGGATCGAAAGAGAAAACTGCCCCACACGATCAGCAGCGGAAAAAACTCGAGAGTGTATCGAGGCTCGGAGTTGTCCAGCGTCAGCAGCAGCGCACAGCGCATAGCGACAAAGCCCATCATCGCTCCCGCAAGAGTAAGGTGCGGTCCCCAGCCGCTCCGCCGCCACCGCCACAGGCCGACGCCGCCCAAAACAAAATAGCCAAGGTTGAGCACAGCCAGTCCTCCGGCCAGCAGGGCCTTTTGAGGGTGCTCGCGCCACCTCCACCACTCCAGCGGAATCTCCAGCAACTCTGCGCGGGGACGGAACATCATGTTCAGCAGCCGTGCAATGGGCAGCGCAACATAGTAGCGCAGCGGGTCGTTGTGGATTCGCTCCTCCGCCAGTGCTTCGAAGCGCGCGTCGAGCGACGGTGTCGCGTTGTCGGTCTTGTTGTAGGTTCTCAGGATCGCTTCGGTTCGGGCGTACTCGTCATTGGAGTCGAAGGCGCGGACAGGCAGGTCGCCAATCTCCACTGGAGCACTGTCGTAGTTCCAGTAGACCTCCTCCGTCGAGGCAAAGTCGACGGCCCAGGTGCGATACCAGCGCTGAAAGCCCAGCCGTACCTTTTCACCGGGATCGGTCGCGTAACGCGGCGCAAGCGGCTGAATGACATGAAACGTACGCCAGTTCCGCACCGCCCAGGGCGCCAGCGGAAGCACCACACAGAGCGCAGCCAGCGCGACTGGCAAGAACATCTTCCATTGAACGCGCCTTGGCTCTTGAGTACTCCAGACCATCCACAACATCGCCGGAATAACCGTAGCGGCGAGCATCCCCTGCTCCGGCCGGAGCAAGACGGAGTAGGCCATCGCGATGGCCGTCACCCAGAGCCACCAGCTGAAGCCGAGCCCCCCGCTGCGCCAGCGCTCCAGACCATAGAAGGTAAGCGCGATACAGGCTAGCGTGAGGACTTCGGTGAGCGGAGCGGCTGTATACATTGCCATGAACGGGCAGAGCATAGAAAGCCACAGCGCAGCCATCGCGGCACGCCACCCAAACAGTCGCCCCGCCAGCGCCGCAATCAGCAGGCAGGTGCACAGGTCGATCAAGCACTGGACGTACATCACAGCGGTGTAGTGCTCGACGCCGAAGATCGAAAAACATGCCATGAGGAAGAGCGGGTAGCCGGGCAGGCGGATCAGCGTCGGCACCGGAACGCTCGGCCCCGGGGTGAAGCTGTAGACGCCATGCTGCATCCAGTTGCGCGCGATGTTTCCGTAGAGCAGCGTATCGCCAGCGATGCGGGCTGTATTGGCGACAAACCAGAGCCGCAAAGCAACGCCAGCCGCCAGGGCGAGCCCGGCGTAGAGGCTTGTCTTCAACTGTCGTCCAATCATGTCTTTGCATCATACTGCGGAGACAGGAAGAGCCCGCCGTCTTGCGTTGACTCTGACCTACACCCTGCATACGATGGGACGAAGCGCATGCGCCGAACGGCCCGTACCTCCCGATGAACAAACAAGTCTTCTACGACCCACAACGCAAGCGCTGGAAGCGGCTGCGCCGCATCTTCGACCTGCTTGCCCTGTTGGGACTGCTGCTGGGCAGCGTGTTTGTGGTCGGCCTGATGCGGATGAAGCCGCTGCCGGAGCTGTTTCTGAAGGCGCAGAAACGAAACTACCGCGCCCTCGTGAATCAGTCTGCGGCTGGCTTCAAACTCCACCGCTCGGCCCACCGCAAAACCGACGTAAAGCCGGGCGACGTTCCCCTGAACTCCGGTGAGGGTCTGCGCGCCGCGTACTACGTCGAAGACGACCCGGCAAGCTACTCGTCGTTGAAGCAGCACATCAGCCAGGTCGACATCCTGTTTCCCGAGTGGCTGCACGTCATCACGCCGGACGGCAAGTTGAATGCCTACGCCGCCGACAACAGTCCCTACGCGGTCATCGATCATGGTACGGTTCGCCAAGTTGATCGGGAGACCAAAGTCGCCCGCACCATCGCGGCCAACCACGTCAACCTCGACATCTTTCCGCTGGTCAACAACTATGACCCCCGAAAGGGCATCTGGGTCCCCGAGATTGCCGCCTTTCTTGCCGATGAAGCAGCGCGGACGAGCTTCGTCCAACAGGTCCATACGTTCCTTGCGGCGAACCCAACCTATCGCGGGCTCTCGCTCGACTTTGAGGAGATTCCGACCGCATCGCAACCGGCCTTCAAAATGCTGATTGCGGCGCTGTACGACGACCTTCACCCGCACAATCTCCGCCTCTACGTGAACACTCCTGTGGGAGACGACGACTGGGATCTGAAGTTCATGGCGGACCACTCCGACGGCCTGCTGTTAATGAATTATGACGAGCATCAGGACGGCAGCACTCCCGGCCCTATCGCCTCGCAGGACTGGTTCGTCGACAATCTGAAGCAGGTGTTGAAGACAGTGCCCAAAGAGAAGATCATCTGTTCTCTTGGCAGCTATGGCTACGACTGGGCGACGTCACTGCCGCCCGAACCCGCAGGCGGAAAGAAGCCGGCCGGGAAGACGCCTCCCGAAAAGGTATTGTCGGCGCAATATGTGTCGACCCAGCAAGCCTGGCAGACGGCCGTGGACTCGGAGTCGCAGATCGATCTCGACGACGACTCGTTGAACGTCCACTTTGCCTACGACGACGTCGATGCCCACGAGCGCCATCAGGTCTGGTTCCTTGACGCCGTCACGATTCTGAATCAGATGAGAGCCGCACGAACATTGGGAATCCAGACCTATGCGCTGTGGCGGCTGGGCTCGGAAGACAATTCGGTGTGGAAGATCTGGGACCACCCCATGACATCGGACCCGGTGAAGGAACTGGCCCAGGTCGAGCCCGGCTACGACGTCGATACGGAAGGGGAAGGCGACATTCTTCGCGTTACTCGCAAACCCCAGAACGGCAGGCGCATCGTCACCATGGACGATGACGACTCGGTGCCCGTCGACTATCGCATGATCACACAGGAGTCGATGGACTCCTTGCCGCTCTCCTACACAGTGGAACAGTATGGTTACCACCCGAACAAGGTAGCGCTCAGCTTCGACGACGGACCAGACCCGGAATGGACGCCGAAGATTCTCGACATCCTGAAGAAATACAACGTCAAGGGCACGTTCTTCATGATCGGCGAGATCGCCGAAGAGAATATCGGAGTGATGCGACGGGTCTTCCGCGAAGGCCACGAGATCGGCAATCACACCTGGACGCACCCAGACATCAGCGAAATCTCAAACAGGCAGGTGGACCTGGAGTTGAACCTGACGGAGCGGCTGTTCGCCTCCGAGCTCGGAGTACAACCTCTGTACTTCCGCCCGCCGTACTCGATCGACCAGGAGCCCGACACCAACGACCAGGCCGCTCCTGTGGCGCGCATTCAGAACCTGGGTTACGTCATCATCGGCAACAAGATTGACACAAACGACTGGGATGAGCATCCCCGCAAGTCGCCGAAAGAGATCACCGACAGCGTCTTTCAGCAGATTGCGGATATGCAGACTCACCCGTGGAACAAAGGCTCCGTAATTCTTCTGCACGACGGAGGCGGCGACCGCACCGCCACCATTGCCGCATTGCCGGTGCTGATTGAGGCGCTGAAATCACGCGGCTACGAGATCGTTCCCGTCTCAGAGCTGGTGGGCAAGACCCGCGCCGAAGTAATGCCCCCTCTCACGCCGCGTCAGCACTGGCAGGCACGAGCGGACTCGATCACCTTTTTCTTCTACAGCTTCTTCCACTACTTTGTGGTCGGCGTGTTTTTCGTCGGCGACATTCTGATGAGTGGGCGGCTCATCATCATAGGAATCTTCGCCATCATCGACCGGCTGCGCAAGAGAAAGAACTATGCGACTCCCGAGTATCAGCCAAAGGTCGCAGTGCTGATTCCCGCCTATAACGAGGAGAAGGTGATCGTCCGGACAATTCGCTCCGTGATGATGTCGAACTACAAGAACATTCGGATCATCGTCATCGACGACGGTTCGAAGGACAACACGTTCGATGTCGCGCGTGATGCTTATCCCGCCGATATCGCCTCCGGCCGCCTGACCGTGCTGAGCAAGCCCAACGGAGGCAAGGCGGATGCGCTTAACTATGCGCTCGAGACCGTCGATGAAGAGTTGTACGTCGGGATCGATGCGGACGGCGTAATCGCGCACGACGCAATCACGAACCTTGTCCCGCACTTCGCCAATCCGAAGATCGGTGCGGTCGCAGGCAATGCGAAGGTGGGCAACCGCGTGAATCTGTGGACTCGCTGGCAGGCGCTCGAGTACATCACGAGCCAGAACTTCGAGCGTCGGGCTTTGGATCTGTTCGATGTGGTGATGGTGGTTCCGGGAGCGATTGGCGCGTGGCGGACCTCCGCGGTAAAGGCAGGCGGGGGGTATCACTCGAACACGGTCGCCGAAGATGCCGACCTGACCATGAACCTGCTCGAGCAGGGGTATAGCGTCATCTACGAGGACCGGGCGCTCGCGTTTACGGAGGCACCGGTCAATGCGGACGGCCTGATCCGGCAACGCTTCCGTTGGTCCTTCGGCATCCTGCAGGCGGTCTTCAAACACAAGGGAGCCATCAGCAAACACCGCGCGATGGGCCTGTTTGCGTTGCCGAATATTCTGATCTTCCAGATTCTGCTGCCGCTTGTTTCGCCGCTGATCGACGTGATGTTCGTCGCCGGCGTGATTCATTATCTGATCGACAAGCACTTTCATCCTGAGACAGCATCGGCGGATAGCTTCTACAAGCTGCTGACCTTCTTCATTGCGTTTTTGGTGATCGACTTCGCTGCGTCGGCACTGGCGTTTGCCCTCGAGCGGAAGCATCCGGCAAGCAAAGGCGACGGTTGGCTGCTTTTCCATATCTGGATCCAGCGATTCACCTATCGGCAGTTGTTCTCGGTCGTACTGTTCAAGACCGTCAAGCGGGCGATCGACGGCAAGCCCTTCAACTGGGACAAACTGGAACGCACCGCCACGATGTCCAAGGCGACGGAAAGGCTGACCGAAGGCGATTAGCGTCGGCGACACAATCGAATATCCGTTCGCAAGCATCCAATAGACTGCGAAAAAAAGAATCTGTCAGCTTGAGTCAGGAAGTCAGATGCAAGGAAACACAATGAATTCAGTCAAGATCGTTGAGGACTTTTGGGCAGCGGTCTGGAAGTCTAGAAATCCGGACGCGATCGCAGATTTCGTTGTTGAAGACGCGATCATCACCACCGGAGGCGTTGAAATAAAGGGAAGGGACAAGTTCATCGCCTGGGCCAGGGACTTTTTATCGAAGATCAATGACTTCGGCTTTGAGGTCATGGAGACCTTCCAAAATGAAGACGGGAGCCGCGTGGCATCCCTCTGGCGCGTCACGGGCAAGAACAACGGCATGATGGGAACGGTCCCGGACCAACAGCCAATCAGCTTCACCGGGACTGCGATCTGGAGCGTTCGCGAAGACGGAAAGTTGCTACACAACCGTGTCGAACGTGCGGCTTGGGAGACATTCCTGAAGCTCACCAGCAAAAAGCACTAATACCGGAATAAGGAATTACCCATCTCAAGGGCGACGAGAGTCCACCTCTCGCGCTAGAATCGACGCGTTATGGCTACCGTAAATCTTACCCACTCCGTTCCGACATTCACGCCGCAGACACCATTCGTCAACGAACCCTTCGTTGACTTTACCCAGCCTGAAAACAAACGGCGTATGCAGGCTGCGCTTGCCGACGTCCAGGAAAAGCTGGGCCGCGAGTACGACATCATCATCGGCGGGAAGCGGATCAAGACCGCAGGCAAAATCTTTTCCATGAACCCGGCGCGGCCGGCCGAGGTCATCGGCGTCCATCAGCGAGCCGGAGTCGAGCACGTCGAGCCCGCGATGCAGGCGGCGCAAACAGCCTTCACAAGTTGGAGCAAGGTGCCCGCGGCCGAGCGTGCCGCACTTCTGTTTCGCGCAGCGGCCTTGATTCGCGAACGCAGCTTCGAGTTCTGTGCGTGGCTGACGCTCGAGGTAGGCAAGAACTGGGGCGAGGCCGATGCGGATGTCGGCGAGACCATCGACTTTCTGGAGTTCTATGGACGCGAGGCGTTGCGGTTAGATGCTGCGAAGACGCCGATTCAGTTCCCTGGCGAACGCAACCAGCTGCGATATATCCCGCTCGGCGTTGGCGCCGTGATTCCGCCGTGGAACTTTCCCTTCGCCATTATGGCGGGAATGACGGCCGCTTCCATTGTCTGCGGCAACACCGTCATTTTGAAGCCTTCCGTGGATGCTCCGACAATCGCCGCAAAGTTCATGGAACTGCTCGAAGAGGCTGGGCTGCCGGATGGCGTCGTAAATTTTTGCCCCGGCGAGGGGCAGGAGTTTGGCAGCGCAGTCGTCGCACATCCTCAAACGCGGTTCATCGCATTCACCGGGTCGAAAGCGGTTGGGCTGGAGATCCACGAGCGGGCAGCGAAAACCCAGCCTGGCCAGATCTTCATCAAGCGGACGATCCTCGAGATGGGCGGCAAGGACTCCATCATCGTAGAAGCCGACGCCGATCTGGACGCCGCTCTTGACGGCGTTGTGGCCAGCGCATTCGGCTTCAACGGGCAGAAGTGTTCGGCCTGCTCCCGCGCCATCGTCGCCGCCGACGTCTACGACGTCTTTTGCGACCGGCTGCAGGAGCGTGTGGCAAAGATCAAGACCGGCGACCCGGCAGAGAACGTCTACACCGGCCCCGTGATCAGCGAAAAAGCCTACCGCAAGGTACTGGACTATATCGAAATCGGCAAAAAAGAGGGCACCGTGTTGAACGGAGGCCATGCGATCGAGACACCCGAAGGCGGCTACTACATTGCGCCAACTGTGATCGCCGATGTTGCTCCGAAGGCGCGCATCTCCCTCGAAGAGATTTTTGGGCCCGTGCTTGCCATCATCAAGTCGCACAGCTTTGACGACGCCCTCGCGATTGCAAACAACACCGAGTACGGACTGACGGGAGCGATCTACACCAGTTCTCGCGAGAAACTGGATCGGGCGCGCGAGGAGTTCCAGGTCGGCAACCTCTATTTCAACCGCAAGTGCACTGGCGCCATGGTCGGCGCACATCCCTTTGGCGGCTTCAACATGAGCGGAACCGACTCAAAAGCCGGCGGCCCGGACTACCTCCTGCTGTTCACCCAGGCCAAGAGCATCGCGGAGAAGATCGGACACGCCAGCCCGGCGGCAGAAAAGCAGTCAGATCAGATGGGCATGTAGAACAAAAAACATCCTCTAAACAGAAAGGGCGCCCACAAGGAATGCCCTTTTCTTTCGATTGAGAACGACTCAGACAGAGTCAGGATCTAGGGACTGTCATCAAACTAGCCAAATGCAAAGGGCGGCGAAGTGAACGGGCGGCGAGGGGGTTCCGCTTAGTTTTGTCGCATCGAGTACTATCCTTCTCCAGAAATCAGCCGCTCTAAGCCTTCTGCTTCCTAAGACCCCAACCAAATATATCGACCTAATCAATTCGCGGAGGGGTGCTCTACGTGGACGACAACGAAGCAATCCGCCGGAGCAGTTTTCTTTACGAGTTTAAGTCCCAGTTGATCCGTGACAGCTTCCTGGAACGTTGGCAGGGGCACTTCCGGCCGGGTTTTGGTGACATCTTCGTCAGCCGAGTGCTCCGATTCTTCAGCAAAATCCATGACAAAATCGAAGTTCCCCTTGAGCCCCGTCTGATCTACGATGATGCGCTTCCCCCTCCCCACCCCTTCGCCGTTCAATGCGTCTGCGATTTCTTCCATGCTCACATCGCGCCCAGCTGAACGCCAACCTCCAGGTATTCTGATATCCCTTGTGTGACGGCAGTTCGGTGGCCACGTCCTGAGGATCGTTTCAACCGGAGCCGACGTCACTGACGACACCGACTCCGTGGCGGGGCAAGGCGAGTCCGCAGAATGCTGCTTGAGCTGCGGTCCAGTCTTCCCGGGCTTCGCAGGAACCAGCCCTAAAACGGGGAGCTGCCGGGTTTCCATGTGGCGGATTAATTTGAAACGATCTTCAAGCAAGGCTTGCAGCATCAGGCGCATCTGGTCTTTGGTTGGACTATGGTTATCTGATTTTGCTTCGATATCGAACCGATCCGTAGTGACCCAGGCAGGCAGACTCGGAAACAAAATAAACGCCTGCTGCTCAGAAAGTTTATATGCGAAGGCGATGTAGGCGAGAAGGGTATAATTTCGCGCCCAGAAGATACCCCCGTTGGGGGGATAAGCTCCTCTTGCGTTGTTCAACTTAACATTCGAGACCGGCTTGGCACTCAACTTGTCCTGCCTTACCGACGCAACATCAAACGCCATCTTGCCGCCTGCCTCGGTCTCCCATCGATCGGCGGTCGACGTCTGCTCAGGAGCCACTTGCTCGCCAGTCGTTGTCTGTGCCTCGAGGGTCGCGCTCCACGAAGTAACCGCCGTTAAGCCAACTATCAGCACGACAGTGCTAAGCAAGTGCACTTTGACGAGACGTAGTTTGGGGACGAGAAATTCGCTCACGGCCAATTATTGCCCCTTCCCACCATTCCAACCCAATGTAGCGGGCGGCAACCTAAGCAGTTTTAAGCCGTCTTCATCTGGATCAAATGCCCGGCCTTCGCCGCCGCCTCCGCCAAGGCCCGGTGATGAATGGTGAAGAGGGCAAGCTCGAGCCGGTCGGACACCCCGGTCTTGTCATAGATGCTTCGCAGGTAGTTCTTGATGACCTGCTCCTTGGTCCCGAGCTGCATCGCGATATCCTTGTTCTTGCAGCCCTGAACGATCAGGGCCACAATCTGCATCTCTTTTGGGGTTAGCCGGTCGCGCACCCGCGAGCCCACGCTGTCTGCCGCCTGCATCGTAGTGACATTGGCACGCTGCACAAACCGCTGTCCCTGAGCCACCCGGCGGACGCAATCCACCAGCACCGTTCCGGGCACGTTCCGGCAGAGAACACCGTCAAAGAGAACGGTCAGATCCTCCGCAACTTGCTCCGCATTCTCGGCTACCAGCACAATGCGGCTTCCAGCCGACCGGGTCCGGGCCAGAAGGTCCTTTAGATCCACGCGCAAGCTGGAGGAAACCAGAAGCACCGAGCCACGAAGCGCATCGATGGCGGCAAACAGTCTCTCCCCATCCTCACACTGAGCAGCAATGCGCATGTCGTCCTCAAGCGCCAGCACCCGCGCCGCCCCCGCGCGAAAGATGGCCTGATTGTCAGCGAGAATAAGTCGATTCATGGATATCTTCATCTCCTGCCGGGTTTAACCGCCCGCAATCCCCTTATCGGTCGATTGCGGCCGAAAGCAGGCAATGTCTACAATTCGGACAAATTTGGCCCCGGAAATCTCTGCCGCCAGCGGAACTTACTCATATAACAAGATATGTTTCTGAACCCTGAAGAGGTCGACCACAATCGAATCATACGTGGGGAGTATCGGAATGTCGTCACGAAGTAGAAAGAGACCGGCTAAGCAAGGATAAAAAGACCGCGAAACAAGTATAAAAAGAGATATGCCTAAGCCTATTTTGCTAGCCATCGACGACGACACCAGCGTACTGGAGGCTGTGGTTCAGGATCTGCGCCGCCACTACGGTCAGGACTACCGCATCGTCCGTGCCGCCTCCGGCGCCGCAGCGCTCGACATCTGCCGCCAGCTCCAGGAGCGCAAGGACACGGTCGCACTTTTCCTGTCCGACCAGCGCATGCCCGGGATGACCGGGGTCGACTTCCTGCAACAAGCCCTCACCATATTCCCCGACGCCAAACGCGTCCTCCTCACCGCCTACGCCGACACCGAAGCCGCGATCCGTGCCATCAACGCCGCAAAAATCCACTACTACCTCAACAAACCCTGGGACCCGCCCGAAGAGAAACTCTATCCCGTACTCGACGACCTGCTCGAAACCTGGAAGCAGGGCTATAAACCTCCCTATGAAGGAATCATCGTCGTCGGTACACGCTGGTCGTCGGCGGATCACAACGTCCGCGAGTTCCTCTCCCGCAACCGCATCCCCTACAAGTGGCTCAGTCCCGAACAGCACCCCGAAGCCATTGACCTCCTCAAGGAGCGTGGCCTCGATGACTCCAAGCTTCCCGTCGTCGTCTTCGGCGACGGCACCTCCCTCGTCCAGCCAACCTCCAACGATCTCGCCACCAAGCTCGGCATGCCGCGCCAGGCTCAGCAGAAGTTCTACGACATCGTCATCGTCGGCGCCGGGCCCGCCGGCCTCGCTGCAGGCGTCTACGCTGCCTCTGAGGGCCTCGGCACGCTCATCGTCGAGGGCGAAGCCATAGGCGGCCAGGCCGGTTCCAGCTCCAAGATCGAAAACTACCTCGGCTTCCCCCAAGGTCTCAGTGGAGCCGATCTTGCCGACCGCGCTTTCCTTCAGGCAAATCGCCTCGGCGCCGAATTCCTCGCCCAGCAGGTCACTTGCATCCGCCGCGACAACCAATACCAGATCGTCCAGTTGTCCGACGGACAGGAGATCACCTGTCATGTCTGCCTCATCGCTACCGGCGTCGCCTACCGCAAGGTCGACATCCCTGGCGCCGACGAACTCACCGGCTCTGGCGTCTATTACGGCGCTGCGCTCGCCGAGGCCAAGTCCTGCGCCGATGAGATCGTCTACATCGTTGGCGGAGCGAACTCAGCCGGCCAGGCTGCGATGTACTTCTCCCGCTACGCTGGCGAGGTCCACATGCTCGTACGCGCCGACTCACTCAATAAGAGCATGTCGAAGTACCTCATCGACCAGATCAAAGCCACACCCAACATCACCGTCGAAACCTGCACGGAGGTCGTCGCCATGTCAGGCGATGGCCACCTCGAATGCCTCACCCTGAAGAGCCCGCGCGGAGAAGAGGCCCGTCCTGTCACCTCCCTGTTCATCTTCATCGGCGCGGCTCCCAAGACCGACTGGCTGCCCAAAACCATTGCGCTCGACAGTAAAGGCTTTATCCTCGCCGGCCCGGATCTGAAGGCGCAGTCGCCGAAATCCTGGCCGCTCGATCGCGACCCTTATCTCCTCGAGACCAGCGTTCCCGGCATCTTCGTCGCCGGCGACGTTCGATTCAATTCCGTAAAACGATGCGCCTCCGCTGTTGGCGAAGGCTCCATCGCGATTCAGTTTGTGCACCAATATTTAGCAACACTTTGAAAGGCAACTAACTCAATAACCCGATGAGTGACCAATCTCAGGCCGTCCAGAACAAGGTTGTCGAAACAATAACTCCAGAGCTGTTAGCGCAGCTTCGCAAAGTTCCCATCCTCTCGTCGCTGAAGGACGATGAGCTGCATTGCGTCGAGGGAGTGGGAGACATCTACCTCGACAAAGACGAGTTTCTTGTCCACCAGGGCGACGCCGCGCACTTTTTCTGGATTCTGCTCGAGGGCGAGATTCGCGTATTCCAGTCGCAACCGGATGGACACGAGTCCACTATTTACAAAATGGAAAGCGGCTACGCCTTCGGCGAAGTACCGCTTCTGGCGAATATTCCGAACGGCGTAAACCTCCAAACGACGAAGCCGAGCCACCTGCTCCAACTCGACGAAGAGCAGTTCTGGAGCCTGATGACCAGTTGCCCGCAGGTCCGCAAGGCCATTCTGGCCAACATGTCGCACCGGTTTCAAAAGATGCAGAGCATGACCCTGCAGCAGGAGAAGATGGTGTCGCTGGGAACCCTCGCCGCAGGCCTGATGCACGAGTTGAACAACCCGGGAGCCGCCGCCCGGCGAGCCGCGCAACAGTTGCGAGAGAACCTGATGCGAATGCACGAGCTTTCTCTCAAATTCAAAGAATGCGAACTGACCAAAGAACAGAGACACTGCATGGTCGAACTTCAAGAGCAGGCTCTCGCGGTCAAGCAGCCGCTCAGGATGAACTCTCTGGAACAAAGCGATGCCGAAGAGGCCCTGGCCGAGTGGATGGAATCCAACAACATCGAAAACGCCTGGAAGATGGCCCCGACGCTGGTCTCGATCGGCATGGACGCGAAAGAGTTGGAGTGCGCCCGGAAGGAATTCGATGGGCCGCTGCTATCCGAGGCGCTCAGTTGGCTCGAGGCAATGGTCTCCAGCATGCAATTGGTCAACACCATCGAAGAAAGCATCGGCCGGGTCACCGACCTCGTCCGCGCCGTCAAATCCTATGCCTACGAAGGCAAGGGCCAGAAGCAGTCGATCGATATCAACGACAGCATTCACGCCACCATGATTATCCTCGCCCACAAGCTGCGGGAAAAGGAGATTGTGATCGAAAAGAACTTCGCCCCTGACCTTCCGCCGCTCCATAGCGAATGCACCGGCCTCAACCAGATCTGGACCAACCTTCTCGACAACGCGATCGACGCGGTTTCGCAGCACGGAGTCATCCGCGTACGCACCTGGGCAGAGAAGAAGGCGGGCAACCCTGACGGGAAGCAAGCAGACCTCTGCATCAGCTTCAGCGACAACGGAGTCGGCATCCCTCTCGAAAGCCAGCCGCTGATCTTCGATCCCTTCTACACCACCAAACCCGTCGGCGTCGGCACCGGCATCGGCCTCGGCATCGTCCAGCGTATCGTCGAACAATACGGCGGCGTCATTCGCTTCAGCTCCGAACCCGGCAACACCGAGTTTGTCGTGCGCCTGCCTAGCGATCGTGAACCCGCTAGTACGAAGGTTTAAGAAGGACGCTGAAGTAATCGTTTCGAGTTCTTTCTCGACACCGCAGGCAATGCACTCGAGTTCAAGGCATTCGCCGACATCGGCCAGCTCTTCGCAAAGTGATCCTTCCGCCGTCCGCAGCCCATAAGTGCTTTGCTGCTCGCCGCCAGACCCATCGCATGTTCCCCTCAAGACAAACGCTTTACTATGTCGTTTTGGGTGATTTAGACTTTCTGCGACCCGAAAAACGATTTTTTCGTGGGCGACAAACCGGGTTAGTTCGCCGTACAAATTCGAAGGAGCCTTGATGCTGTCTGCCAAGCTGTCCCAAACTCTCGCCACGTGGATCCTCGCTGCTGTCGCCTCTCTCGGCTGCGTTGCGGCATACTCCGAAACCCATCCGGACCTGTCGAAGATGCCGTGGATGAACAAGGCCCTCTCGCCCGATGAGCGCGCCGACTTGGTGATCGGCCAGATGACGCTAGATGAGAAGATTCAGATGGTTCACGGAACCGGCTGGGGCGTCCTGCGTCAAGGCGCTCCCGTTCCCGCCCGATCGAACTTCGGCGCGGGGTTTATGGAAGGCATCGACAGGCTCGGCATCCCCGACATCAACCTTGCCGACTCCGCCGTCGGCATCCGCATGGCCGCCTATCAAGGACGTTACGCAACCCTTCTTCCGTCGACCCTAGGGGCCGCGTCGAGCTGGAACCCGGACTCCGCCTTCCTCTACGGGTCCGTGATCGGCCGCGAGTTGCGCGCGCACGGCTTCAACATGTCCATCGGTGGTGGCGTGAACATCACTCGCGAACCCCGCAATGGCCGCAACTTCGAGTACGCCGGCGAAGACCCGATACTTGCCGGCACCATGACCGGCCAGGTCGAAAAGGGTGTCCTGTCGCAGCACGTCATGAACGACATCAAACACTATGCGTTCAACAATCAGGAGACAGGGCGCACAGTCGTCAATGTTCTGCTCGACAAGAAAGCCATGCGTGAGTCCGACCTGCTCGCCTTCGAGATTGCCATCGGCATCGCTGATCCCTCCGGAGTGATGTGCTCTTACAACCTCGTCGAGGGCAACTATGCCTGCGAGAATGATTACCTGCTCAACCAGCTTCTGAAGAGGGACTTCAAATTCAAGGGCTGGGTGCTTTCGGACTGGAGTGCGACCCACAGCACGGTCAAATCCGCCCTGAACGGCCTCGATCAGGAGATGCCCGGCGACGACAACTACTTCAACGCGCCTCTGAAAAAAGCTGTAGAAGACGGTCAGGTACCGATGGCGCGCCTCGATGACATGGTTCATCGCATCCTGCGCAGCATGTTCGCTGCCTGCGTCATCGATGATCCACCGGTCCGTAGCGTTGTCGATCCGTTTCGCGGACGCGACGACGCTCAGCACATCGCCGAAGAGAGCATTGTGCTGCTCAAGAACTCCGGCCAGATCCTCCCCCTGAAGCCTTCGCCCTCCGCGTCGATCGCCGTCATCGGATCGCACGCCGATGTCGGAGTTCTCTCCGGCGGCGGCTCTGCCCAGGTCGACGCACCTGGCGGCAATGCGGCAAATCCCAAGCCCGGCGGCTCAAAATGGGGCGAAGCCATCTACTTCCCTTCCTCTCCTCTGAAAAGCATTCAGGCAAAGTCGCCGCAAGCCTCCGTCAAGTACAGCGACGGCAAGGATACCGCCGCGGCCGCGGCCCTCGCCAAGGCCTCCAACATCGCCATCGTCTTCGCAAGCCAGCCCATGCGAGAAGACGTGGACGCCGCGACCCTCTCCCTGCCCAATGATCAGGATGCTCTCGTCGAAGCAGTCGCCGCAGCCAACCCCAACACCATCGTCGTGCTGGAAACCGGCGGCCCCGTCAGCATGCCCTGGATTCAACATGTAAAAGGCGTCGTCGAAATGTGGTACCCCGGCATCGGCGGAGCCCAGGCGCTCGCGAACATCTTGTTTGGCGACGTCAATCCTTCCGCCAAACTCCCCGTCACCTTCGCCAAAGATGACGAACAGCTACCTCACCCCGTTGTTCCTGGACTCGAAGGTGTCAACGCCAAGGCGCCGAACCGCGAACACAAAGTGAAACCCTTCGACCTCAACTACACCGAGGGAGCCAAGGTGGGTTACAAATGGTTCGAGGCAACCAACAAGCAGCCGCTCTTCCCCTTCGGCTTCGGCTTGTCCTACACCAGCTATGCCTACTCCGGCCTCACCGTCGATGATGCGAAGCGCACAGTCCACTTCACCGTTCGTAATACAGGCGCACACGAAGGAACCGAAATCGCCCAGGTCTACGTTGCGCTGCCATCCGCAGCGAAAGAGAACTACAAGCGCCTGTCAGCGTGGCAGCGGGTGAAGCTGGCTCCCGGCGAATCGAAGGAAGTGACTCTTGCCCTCCAGCCGCTTTCTCTCACCGTCTTCAACACCGACCAAAATGCCTGGCAACTGCTTCCAGGCGACTACAACGTGATGGCAGGCCCATCCTCCAGTGAAACTCCACTCAAGGCGACGCTGCACGTTCATCCGTAAAGCGTTGAGCCGCTAAACCTGAGCTTCATCTTAATCTGCAGGCCTGAAGGCGCGTGTTAGACTGCCGTACGAGATCGACTACGGATGCAAATCGTCCCTTCAGGCCCTCTCATTATGGGGAAGAAACGCAATTCGACGGGACGGTGCATTCCACTTTTCGATGAAGTGCTGCGGCCCGTGCAAACTTATGCCTCCCCAACTCATCATCAACGCGGACGACTTCGGCCTCACTCCCGGCGTCAACCGTGCCATTGCGGAGCTTCACCGGGCCAAAGCCCTCACCTCCGCCACGCTGATGGCCACCGGCGCTGCATTCGATGACGCCGTCGCCGTCGCCCACGCCAATCCTACCCTCGGCGTAGGCTGCCACATCGTCCTGACCGACGGAACCCCCGTCTCTCCCCCCAAGACCATCCCCACCCTCATCGGCCCCGACGGCAAGAGCTTCCGCCCCTCACTCGTAGACTTCATTCAGGCTCTGTTGCGCGGCGCCATCCGCGAAGACGACATCGAACGCGAGGCGACCGCCCAGGTGCAGAAACTTCAGTGTGCCGGCATCGCCGTCACGCACATCGATACCCACAAACACACGCATCTCTTCCCCGCCGTAGCCCGTCCGCTCTTACGTATCGCCGAACGCTGCTCCGTCGGCGCAATTCGACACCCGTTCGAACAGGCCTGGAGCCTTGCTCTTGGCCACGGCAATCGCATTCGTCGTCTTCAGGTGAAGCTCCTCGGCCGCCTTAAAACGCACTTTGAACACCAACCCCAGATCCGCGGCGCGCACGTCTCCACCACCAACGGAACCATCGGCATCTCCGCCACCGGCAACCTCTACGGCGAAACCCTCCACCAGATCCTCAACGCCGTGCCCCCCGAGGGCACCTTCGAACTCTGCTGCCATCCCGGCTACAACGACAGCGATCTCGATCGCATCCCCACTCGCCTGCGTACCCATCGCGACGTCGAACGCAACGCCCTCCTCACCGAGGTGCCCGCACTCGCATTGCATCCAAATGCTCCGCAACTCATCAACTACGGGGACCTCCGCGCAAACGGAGGTCTTCGCGGGGCCGCCCAGTTCGTCCCCGACACAGCACAGCCCCGAGTCTTATAGAACAACATTCCCGTCCAACAGGTTGAGCAACAACACGCAGCACGCACGAAAGCCAGAGGAAGCACAGGAAGTCTATGAAGATTGGCATCACCTGTTATCCCACCTACGGCGGCAGCGGCGTTGTCGCCACCGAGCTCGGCATCGAACTAGCCGCTCGCGGTCACGAGATCCACTTCATCACCTATTCGCAGCCCTTCCGCCTCACCGGCCGCGAAGCCAATATTCACTTCCACGAGGTTGCGGTCTCCAACTATCCCCTCTTCGAACATCCGCCCTACGATCTCGCCCTCGCCACCCGCATGGCCGAGGTCGCCCAGTTCTATTCTCTCGATCTCCTTCATGTTCACTACGCCATTCCGCACTCTGTCAGTGCGCTGCTCGCCCGGCAGATGCTCGCCTCGCGCGGCCTCCATCTCCCCTTCATCACAACCCTGCACGGAACCGACATCACGCTCGTCGGCCTCGATCGCTCTTACCTGCCGATCACAAAGTTTGGCATCGAACAATCCGACGGCGTCACTGCCATCTCCACCTACCTCCGCAACCGCACCCGCGAGGCCTTCGCCGTCAACTCCGAGATCGAGGTCATCCGCAACTTCGTCAACTGCGACGTCTACATCCGCAACCCCGAGCTGGTCGCCGCCATGCGTCCACGCTTCGCCGAACCCGCGACAGCAAATAAACCGCAGGAGCGTCTGCTCGTCCACCTCTCCAACTTCCGCCCCGTCAAGCGCATTCAGGATGTCGTCCAGGTCTTCGCCCGCGTCGCCAAAGCCATGCCCGCCCGCCTGATGTTGATTGGCGATGGTCCCGATCGCAGCGTCGCCGAGTATCTCGCGCGCGAAAACAACGTCCAGGATCGAATCCACTTCGTCGGCAAGCAGGACAACGTCAACGAGCTCCTCCCGCTCGCCGACCTGATGCTGATGCCCAGCGAGATGGAATCGTTCGGCCTCGCAGCTCTCGAAGCCATGGCCTGCAGCGTCCCCTCGATTGCCACTCGCGTCGGCGGCGTTCCGGAGCTCATTCAAGACGGACACAACGGCCTGCTGTTCGACGTAGGCGACACCGAGTCCATGTCCGCCGCCGCCATCTCCCTGCTCAGCAATCCATCTCGCCTCGAGGCAATGGCCAAGGCCGGCCGAAAGACAGCGCAGGACCACTTCTGCGCCTCCCGCGTCATCCCGCTCTACGAGGATTACTACGACCGCGTCGTCACTCGCACCGAACCGAACCACTGAGCAACGTCACACTCACACAACGACTGCTCGGGTGCCCCATCCATCGCGTCGTGTGCGATGGGTGGGAAAGTAAAATTTCGGATTACTGTATCTTCACGAACGCGTCATCGCCCGCACTGCATCCTGCACCAGATGACCGATCGCCTGCCCTGCCGTGGCGCCCGTCGGTCCCCACGCCTCAGCCCCCGCATCGAGAATCGGCATCAACAGGGTCACCTTCGTCCCCCGCCCGGGCCGGCTGTTAATCTCCACCGTCGCGAGGCTTCCATACAAAACCGCCATCCGCTCGCGAACATTTCGCACGCCAATTCCGGTGCTTGGCCTCACCAACCCGCTCGTCGGCGAGACGTCATTTCGCTCCGGTCCGATGCCCACGCCATCGTCCTCCACCTCGACCATCAATCGGCCCTCGTCGTTAATCCGGCTTCGTAGGGTCACCGTTCCGCCGCTGATTCGCGGCTCCAGCCCATGCTTGATGCTGTTCTCGATCAGCGGCTGCAGCAGCATTCCCGGCACCACGATATCCAGCGTGTCTTCCGCAATCTCCTTCACCACTTTCAGCTTGCTCCCGAACCGCACCACCTCAATATCCAGGTAGTCATCGGTAAACTGCAGCTCTTCGCGCAACGGCAGAAAAGCCTCCCGGTCCTTCAGCAGCACACGCAGAATATTCGCCAGCTTTACGACCATCTCCCGCGCCAGCTCCGGCTGCGAACGCACCAGCGACGTGATCGAGTTCAACGTGTTGAACAAAAAGTGCGGATTGATCTGCCGCTGCAGCGCATCCAGGCGCGCCTCCAGCAACAGCCTTCCCTGCTCCTCCAGCTTGCGCTCCACTCGAATCGCATTCCATATCTTCAGCGGAATCCCCACCAGAATCGGGGCCGTCGCGCAGATCAGCAACTCCACCCACCATTCCCTCGAATGCAACTCGAAAAAGTGGCGCGGATAAAACATCGAGAGCATGCTTGTCCCGAACTGCATTCCCGCCACCAGCAACAGCAGCAGAATCTGCCGGTCCAGCTTCGGACGTCGCAAGTTGCGCGTCACCCACCGGTAGATACTCAGGTCGATCATCGGCGAGAACGACCACACGTCCTCGGGATCCGTGAAGCGTCCGAACGTGCCCGCGATCGCCGCGACCAGAAGATTCACCGGCAGCGCCCAGTATTCGTGGTGCAGCACCGCTGGAATCGCCAGAATTGCTCCGCCGGCCATCGCGGCCAGCGGACCCACCAGGATCCCGAGCAGAATCGTCGTCTCAAACGAAAGGTCCGCCGCCAGAAAGTTCGGTACCGTCGTCCGAACCCAGACGCCTAGCGTCAGCGGCGCACAGATGATCACAACCAGCCACATCGTCTGCCGCGGACTCCGCCGCGTCATCAGCAGAAGGTTTTTGAATCGTATCGATCGCGCCAGCGAACTCGACACCGCCGCCGCCACGCCCAGCTCAATCAGCAGCGTGATCAGAATCAGCTTGGAATCGATGTGCGTCACATCACTACTTTACGCCCGCAACGCCTCACCACGGATCACGCGGATCGACACGGATAACAGCAAACCATTCCGAGCGCTCCCCTGCCAGCCTGCACTTTGCACTCAAATCCGCGCCCTCCGCGCCAATCCGCGGTCGCCCTGCATCAAACTTCGCCCATCACGAATCCAATAACCATGAGCACCGAAACGTATAATGAAACCATGCCGTTCGCCAGTGTGACCAAAGTAGCCGAAGCCGACTTCCCCACCCGCTGGGGACGCTTCCGGATCCTCGGCTTCGAGGGCATCGTCGAAAACCCCACCGCGTGCAACGACAACATCCCCCCGCCCGCCGTCCGCACCGAATCGGCCGTGGCCCTCGTCATGGGCGACATCCACAGTGCTCCCCCCATCGTCCGCGTCCACTCCCAGTGCCTCACCGGCGACGTCTTCCACTCCCTTCGCTGCGACTGCCGCCAGCAGTTCGAACTCGCCATGGCCACCATCACCGACGCCGGCGCCGGCATCCTCCTCTACGAGCAGCAGGAAGGACGCGGCATCGGCCTCATGGCCAAGCTCCGCGCCTACGAGCTGCAGGATCAAGGCCTCGACACCATCGAAGCCAATATTGAGCTCGGTTACGAAGCCGACTGCCGCCACTTCGAACTACCCGCCCAGATCCTCAAGCAGATGGGCGTACCTGCCGTCCGCCTCATCACCAACAACCCCGCCAAGGTCGAAGCCCTCGAACTCGCCGGAGTAAAAGTCGTCGAGCGCATCTCCGCCGAAGTCCCCACCGAACCCACCAACGAGCGCTACCTCAAGACCAAGCGCGAAAAGATGGGCCACCTCGTCAGCTAGGCCTCCTCGAGCGCCACATCTGCCGAATTCCCCCGCAATATCCCGCGCGAGCTACTCTTCACCGAGGATTAACCAATTGGTGATAGGCTTGTTTACCCAAACGGCCAATCAGTGCATTGCGATTTGTTCATTCCCGGGAGGTGGTTCAAACGATCCCATGAAGCAACTCTCGATGATCTCGCCACCCCGACGATCCGCTGCAGCAACTATGCTCTTTCCCCTGCTCTTCGCCTTCACCCTCCTCACTTTGACCCACTCCAGCTGCGCCCAGACTGCGGATACACTCACTCTCAATGCCGCAGGCGCAACCTTCCCCGCGCCTCTCTACCAGTCCTGGATCGCATCCTTCCACGAACATCGTCCGGACATTCGCATCACCTACTCCGCCATCGGCTCTGAGGCAGGCATCCAACAACTTCACGACCAGAAGATCATCTTCGCTGCCTCCGACGTTCCTCTCTCCGATCTCTACATGAGCCAGATGCCCGTCAAGGTTCACCAGTTCGCGACCGCTGTCGGCGCCGTCGTCCCCATCTACCATCTGTCTCAGACCGGCGAGGATCTCCGCTTCACGCCGGAGGTCCTCGCCGGCATCTACCTCGGCAAGATACGCAAGTGGAATGACCCCTCCATCCGCGCCGTCAACAACGGCGTCACCCTGCCCGACGCCGAAATCATCGTTATTCATCGCGCCGATGGCAGCGGCACCACCTTCGCCTGGACCGACTTTCTCAGCAAGACCAATTCCGAATGGAAGTCCGCCGTAGGCAGCGGCACCACCGTCAAATGGCCCATCGGCCAGGGTGCCCTGGGCAACGACGGGATCGCTTCGATGGTCGAGCGCACCGCAAACTCCATCGCTTACGTCGAGCTTAGCTTCGCCATACAACGAAAGCTCAGCTACGGCGCCGTGCGCAACGCCGCCGGAAACTTCACCCAGGCCAACCTCTTTACCCTCACTGCCGCCGTCGAGAACTCTTCAGCCAGCGGCACCGACACCATCTCCTCGTCACTGATCAACGCTCCGGGAAAAGACTCCTATCCCATCACCAGCTTCACCTGGCTGCTGGTGCCGGAATCCATCCCCGACCCCGCAGTCAAATCAGCAATTGTCGCGTTCATAGACTGGATCCTCAACTCCGGCCAGAAAGACTGCTCTGCAGTCGGCTACAACCCGCTGCCAAAAGAGATCGTCTCTCGCGAACTGGAACAGCTCTCCAAATTCAAAGCAAAATAAGCGCTTAGTTCTTCGTCAGTTTCATCGACGTCGCCATCCGGCCTTCGCTGCACCTGGAATCTGGTCACCGGGCAACGGCGAACTCTCTGTTTTGAATCTCCAGATAAGATGATCTTCGATCATCCATTCACGCGAGGTTCTATGGCCCTCCCCCGCCGCACCCTGCTGATCGTCCTCGGCTCCGTCGTCGCCCTCATTCTGGTCATCGCCCTATGCATCCCGCTCTTCCTCAACGCCGATGCCTTCCGCACTCGCATCGAGACCGCTCTCACCACCTCCCTCGGCCGCAAGGTCACTCTCGGCAACCTCGACCTCTCCGTCCTCACCGGCAATCTCGTCGCCGAAAACGCCACCATAGCCGACGATCCCGTCTTCAGCAACCAGCCCTTCCTTCAGGCCTCCAAGGTCAAAATCGGCATCGAAATGCTCCCCCTCATCTTCAGCCGCGAGATCCACATTACCGGGTTCGCCATCGACTCGCCGAAGATCACTCTTCTGCGTGCCCCCAACGGCAGCTGGAACTACTCCACCATCGGCAGCGCGCAACAAAACACCGCCGCCAACAAGGAGTCCAGCACACTCATCCCTAACCTCACCGTCGGCCACGTCACCATCACCAACGGTCAACTGACCGTTGGCGCCACGCCCGCTTCCGGCGCGCCCTCATCTCCGCGTCGCACCTACGACCAGCTCGCCCTCGACGCCAAAGACTTCTCCTTCCAGAAATCCTTCCCCTTCACCGCATCCGTCCGTCTTCCCGGCGAAGGAACCGTCTCGCTCAAGGGCAACGCCGGCCCCATCAATTCACATGACGCATCCCTCACCCCCTTCGGCGTTCACCTCGAAGCCAAACACATCGACCCGCTCGCCGCAGGCTTCGTCGACTCCACCTCCGGAGTCACCGGCACCATCGACAGCATCGACGCGCAGGCAACATGGAACGGCCAGCAACTCCACGTCGCCACCCTTCTCGTCGATACCCCCAAACTCACTCTCGTTCGCTCCAACAAGCCCGCCACCGCAACGCCGCCACCCGCACCCAACAGCAACAACATGCTCAGCACTCTGACCGCCGACCGTCTTCAGATAAAAAACGGCACCATCAACATCGCCTCACCCGGCCAAACCGCGCCCGCCGGCTACCAGCAGCTCAGCGCCGAACTCACCAACATCTCGCCCACCGCCTCCTCGCCATTCAAACTAAGCGCGCAGATCCCCGGCGGAGGCTCTCTCACCGGCGACGGCACCGCGGGCCCGATCAATCAGACGAACGCCAGCGCAACGCCACTCAACGCACACATCGCAATCTCCCATCTCGACCTTGCCTCCAGCGGCATCGTCCCAGCCGAAGACGGAATCGCCGGCATCGCCAATGTCGATCTCAAAGCCCTCTCCGACGGCAAGAATCTCAACGCCAACGTATCCGCCAACGTCCAGGGTCTACGCGTCGCGAAGAACGGCTCGCCCTCCCCCAAGCCCGTCATCGTTCAGCTCTCCGTGTCGCAGAACCTGCAGACTCTCACCGGTCAACTCCAGCAGGCCGTCATCAACATCGGCAAGGCAGTCATCAACGGCTCCGGCACCTATCAAACCAGCGGCCCCACCACCGCACTCAATCTCAAAGTCAGCAGTCAGGCTGCCTCGATCGACGAGCTTGAGGCCTTCCTTCCCTCCGTCGGCGTGCATCTGCCGTCTGGCTCACGCCTCCAGGGCGGAACCCTCACCACCAATCTCAACGTCACCGGCTCCACCGCATCACCGATCATCAGCGGCCCCATCCGCATCGACAACACCAACCTCGCCGGCTTTGACCTCGGCTCAAAGCTCGGCCCCCTCAGCTCGCTCGCTGGAATCAAGTCTGGATCCGGCACAGCCATCCAGTCGCTCAGCGCCAACGTCGCCATTAACGGCGGCAACGTTCGCACGGACAACGTCTCAGTCATCGTCCCCGCGATCGGCTCAGCCACTGGCGCCGGAACCATCAGCGCAGCCGGCGCGCTCAACTACAACGTCATCCTCAAACTCACTGGCGTCGTCGACGCAGTCAGCGGCAAGGGTGGCGCCGCTTCAGGCGTAGGAGGCATCGCCGGTCAATTGCTGGGACTGATCCCACCAGGTGCTGCCGGCGGAGCCGCCGGAAGTGCCATAGGAAACTACGCCGGCGCCGCTCTCCGCAATGGTGTCCCGGTCGCCATCGGAGGAACAACCTCCAACCCCACCTTCACGCCCAACATGGCTGGAGTCGTGAACAGCGCCACCAGCGGGGCCGCAACAAAAGGCACCACCAAGCCGTCAAGCGGTACCGACCCACTCTCCAACGCTCTCGGCGGCCTCTTCAAGCCCCACTAAACTCCGCGGGAACGACGCAGCGGTCTGCCGATCTAAACCGAACCGGCACTCCTCTCCACCTGACTCACCACCTTAGCCGTCGTCACCGCCTGCCCCACATGCCGCTGCGTATGGTCCGCGCAATGCACCAGCAACCCACCCACACTGGTCGGCAGCATCTTCCGCCCAACACCGCGCGTCTCCTCATAGCTGGTAGGCGCAATCGCCTCCACCCGTTGCATCGCCGACTCGATCCCGCGTTCGAACTCAGCAAACAGATCCTCCCGCCGCCCCCCGCTCTCCATCTCGTTCTTCATCGACGCAAGCTGTGCCTCGTTCAACTGCTGTCCCTCCGCATACGCCAGCAGCCGGTCCAGACTCCGCACCATATGCCGCATCTGAAACCCCACCGAAGGCAACCCAAACGGCCGCGCCTCCAGTTCCTCCTCAGTCAACTCACCACACCACCGCGCCACATCCTCCCGCGCCAGTTCCAAAGCATGCAGCACCCCGCGCCGCACCGTATCCACCTCCGTCAACGTCCCTCGCAACCACGGCTCAACCATCAACTCTCCTCTTTCCTTTCCTCGACCCGAAGATCAAAACAACCCGCCTCCGCATCGCGCACCATCACGTACCGAATCAAAGGATCGCACATCATCCTCTGAATCGTCGCCTCCTGCGATCCATCCATCACCGTCTCACGCCTGCGAATCATCTGCTCTCCATCGTACCCATCCAGCACAACTCCAAACGGCACCAACTCCGCCGGATATCCAGCCGTCTCCTCATACCGCTCACACTCTTCCTCATGAATAAACACCGGTCCCGGCTGCGGTATCGGCGCAACCCCATAAAACGGATTCAACGTAAATAGCATCCGCACATCCTCGCCCACCACAAACGGTCGCAGGCAATGTCGGCAAGGCCCATGCCCAGTCGCCACCTTCACCGTAACCGGATGCCCATACCCCGGCGACAACTTCGTCTCCCTAACCCTCTCCGCCAACTCACTAGCAATCGCAATCATTCGAAACTCACTCATCTCATCTCTCCAGTCCTCTGAACTCAACTACTGAAGTCATCTTCCCCTGCGCGCACTCAAACACACACTCCGAATAGTTCATCCAAACTCAGAGTTGAGCGTCCGCAGCATGTGTTACAAGCCCTTGCGTCGGAGTGGCTTTCTGTTGAGGTCCAGGCTGGCCTTTGCCGCTGGCCTTTGCCATTGCTTCTAAATACCTGATCTTGTCGTCGAGGCCGTGGAATGTGTCATCCCAAACAAATCTCAGGATCACTATCTATCCTGGCGTCTAGAGAGCCCTTTTCGAGGTCTTACCATCGGAGTTCTGAGTGGTACCGAACCTATATACATTCCGGTCAACATCTTCATCGAACAGAGGTTGCGACGAATGCTGCACGATGCTACTCTGCGGCTACCAGTCGAAATTAGCCACTGTTGTTTTCCTGCTCTTGCGCGCCTTGTCTAACGTTCTCCTGACTTAAATTTCTTTAAACCTCCCTGGGGTCGACAGTCTCTTTGCCAAGCTGCATCAGCGAGTTTTGTCGTCTTCCAGCAGTTAACACGGCCTCCAAATGAGAAAGAAGAGGTAAATCATGAAAAAGTTTGCGATAGTTCTGACCGTGGCAATTCTCTCAATGTCCACAGATAAGATTTGGGCGGATGGGATTGGCCTTACAGTATCCGGCGCCCTTACGCTTTTCAATCCGGGTAACATACCCCTTCAACCCACCGGAGTAAATTTCCTGGACAGTTCCACTGGAGCGGTGCCTCCAGGGTTCGGTAACAGCAACACGAATGGTACTGCAGTCATTGGTTCGGGCATTGAATTTGGAGCAACGAATGGGTCAGATTTTTTGACCATCGACTTCACAGGAACCACAGCAACCTTGACGGATACTTGTCTCAACTCTGGCTGTGGCACCACGCAGATCACGATCGGTATGTACAGTCCGTTTATAACCGGGTATTCATTGGTTTCATCCACCCTTCCCAATACCGTATACAGCTACGGCAACACGTTCTATTTTCCCGGTGATGCAGGAGCTCTCACCTTCTTTGGTGCCCCCGGCTTTACTGGCGGTTCGATCACTTTCGATTACACTTCGATCACTCCTCCAGCCCCTGCGGCACAATCGCTTCAATTTGCTTCCTTTTCAAAGTTTTCTGCACTGGCCGCTGACCCACTAGACCCACCTGACCCACCTGCAGTTCCTGAACCCGCGAGTTTTGGCTTAGTGGGAACGGGCCTCCTGGGATTGGCAGCTTGCATTCGCCGACTCCGGTCATAACAAAAGCGAACAGATACTGCCCCACCACAAAGCTGCACTCAAAAAGTGCAGCTTTGTCTTTGCTTCACCATTCGCGAAAAGCCGGCCTTATGGCTTTCCATGCTTTCTCATTTCCATGCCTGCTTTAGAGGGTGCGGACCAGGGTTAGAAATTGCCGAAATCCCCCGTTTTCCGGGAACTGTTTTACTCAGGCGCTGAAGCTCGCTCCCCGCAGCGTCCTTAGGCACGGCTGAAGTCTGACCTGACGAAACCCGGGACCTACTTCACGGTGACCGCATTCAGCGGCTGCCAAAGCTCGATTGGGTTGCCTTCCGGATCATGAATGCGTGCAAAGCGACCGTACGGATATGTCGTGGGGTCCACCTTCACCGCGATGCCCGCTGCTTCAAGCTGTCCGGCCATCTTGTCCAGATCGCCCACACGAAGGTTGATCATCCACTGCTTCGTCGTGTCGCCAAAGTAATTGGTCTTTTCGGGAAAGGGTGTAAAACTCGTCGGTCCAGCTTGCTGTTGCCAAACACGATCGTTGTCGCTCTGCGGGGTCACGGAGATACCGAGGTGGTCCTGATACCATTGCGCCAACGCCTTGGGATCATGCGCGCGAAAGAATATGCCGCCGATACCAGTCACCCTTTCCTTCGGCAGAGGGTTCCCGGCGGGCGTTGGCTCTGCGGCCGCAAAAGACCCCGGCAGCAGTGCCGATCCGGCAGCGGCGGTGAGCACCCGAAACACTTCACGGCGTTGCATCTTCATGACGTCCTCCATGTTTGCCCAAATTGTACGGTTATCTCGACCGGGAGCGCGGCGCTAGCATTCGGGTGCGCCCCATTTCTGTTGATGCCGGACGGATCTGGATGAGAGTTGACGCGAGATTCGTCCCGAGAAACGCGCTTCCGTTGACCGACCAAGACGGATCTCCTCGGATTCCCTCGAAGTCAGCTTATCGGAAAGTTTTCGAGTTGGGACGGGTGCTCGTAGTTGCTGAAATGTATGGTCCGCCGTCTGACTGCAAGGGAAAAGTTCAGCGAGAGAAAGTCTGCGTCAATGTATCCGGCCTTTGGGTGGAGATTTGTTCTCCTGGCCTTGATGAGATACGCCGCGTGCCTGTCCTTAGAAACCCCTCGGCCGTTTGAAGGCCCAATGGCAAACAGGTTTCAGGCACGCCGTTGTGACTGTTCTTTCATCTTCACTCGTCCGGTGCAGACCTTGGGGGGAGAACTTGTTGTTAGTCGCGGTTGAAACGGGCTACGCAGCCATGGTGTCTGGAACAGCGCGGTAGTCCTGTCCCGTCGAGAGAACCGCCCAAGCGATCCGCGCCAGCTTGTTCGCCATAGCGACGATCAGCACGTTCCTTGGTGCTCTCATCTCGAGCGACGTAATCCATGCTCCCATCGCGATCCGGTCTCGCTTCGATCGCAACACGACGGCTCGAGCCCCATGGACCAGGATCTTGCGCAGGTAACGGTTGCCACGCTTGCTGATCCCAGACAGCCTCGCCTTGCCGCCGGTCGAGTGCTGCTTCGGCAGCAGTCCCATCCAGGCTGCGAACTCTCGTCCCTTATGGAAGGCCGCTCCGTTCCCGATCGAAGCTACGATCGCGGTTGCTACCAACGGGCCAATGCCCGGGATCTGACGCAGTCTTCGGCAGGCGTCATCGCTTGAGGCGATCCGCTCTACTTCATCGTTCATCTCTACGATCTGGAGTTCCAGATCCTTCCACTCGCTCCACAGCATCGCAACCAGATTCCGCATCCTCGGGGTGAGGTTCTCGTTCGCGTTCTCGAGCACATCGGGAATGGCTTCCCTCAACCGGATCGGGCTCTTGGCAAACACTATGCCACGCTCCAACAGGAACGCACGAATCTGGTTGATAACAGAAGTCCTCCGCGCCATCAAGCGTTCGCGCACACGATGCAGGGCTTGCAGGTCCAGCTGATCGTCCGTCTTGATCGGAACGATCGCATGTTCTCACGAGTAACAGCTTCAGCGATCGCTTCCGCATCGATGAAGTCGTTCTTGTTGGACTTCACAAATGGCTTCACAAATAGCAGGAATCAGCTTCAAATCGTGGCCCTGTGCTCCAACGCGGCCAGAAAATGGGCTCCAGAGCCGCCTCCATCCCGACGAGCGAGGTCTGCAGGTTCGCTGTGAACGTGATCAGCTGCCGCTGAGTAAACTTCTTCTTCAGCAGCACCTTGCCGTGAGCGCCGAGAGCTACAAGGTGAAAGGTTGTCTTGCCAAGATCAATGCCAACGGAATGAATCTGCATGTCGATGATCCTCCTGAAAACCTGCCTACAAGATCACCCACACCCAGGTAGGAGATCAAGCGGCGGACCATCTCAGTAACCCCGTTTCGCGGGAAGTTCGGCGATAGGCATCGGTATTGGGCGAAGGATTAGTTCCGAGTTGCCACTACACTCCCGCGACTCGCTAAAGTCCGTTGAAGGTTACAAATTTAAGGCTCCAAGGTCGAAATCCGGTGTCTAAATGTTTATGGCTACCCACAGACTCTATGCATTTCTGATCACAGCTTTGATGTATACCTCGCTCGGCTGCCATAGAGCGCCGGTGATCCCCGTCGAAAACCAACCTAAGCGCCCAGTGGCGCTCGATGGGAAGCAGTGGCTTGCGTGGCAGAGTTCCCACCGCGAAGATTTCGTCATGGCCTACATCGGCGGATATCTAAAGGCGTCAGGGATGCATGTGTTCTCCATGATCTCGATCCCTACGTCAAACCCGGGCACCCCGGTGATTGCAGTGCAAAACACCCCGTTATTCCCTCAAGTCGGACAGTGCTGGAAATGTAGACATGAGCGCGTACACAAATGTTTCACTAAGTCTATACCGAGCACCGGATATCCGCTTTCCGTATGGCTTGCTCATGCCGTATTTGGCAGATGAACAGCACAAAACCGCTGATGATCTCTTCAACATGGCCAAGACAGGCAAAATCAGGACAAGCGGTATGGGGCTTGGTTCGGGTACTGTTCCGGGCGAGTGACCGGCAAACCGGAAGTATCGTTCTGCCTGCAATGTCGGGTTTTGAGCAAGTTCACTCGGCAGTGGGGTTCGGCGCGTCGAACTTGCCGAAATCCCCGCTTGGGAATTGGCGCCGAATTCCTGGGTGCGCTCACGTTTCGCTGATACTCTAGCCTCAACACTGCGATTGAAAAGCTATGTCAGACACCCCGCCTAATCCGGCAGAGCTGTCTCCCTCTGCGCCAGCGCATGCAGAGCAGCCGCCAATTCCTATCCAGCCTCCGGAGAGCTGGGAGAATCCGAAGGAGCAAGCCCCGATGCTCGACGTCCACCCGGCCCACCACGCCGCCAACACCTGGCACGACTTCTTCATCCACATCGCCACCATTGTCCTCGGCCTCCTCATCGCGGTGGGCCTCGAGCAAACGGTCGAGTACTTCCACCACCGCCACCAGGTCGCCCAACTCACCGAACAAATGCGCGCCGAAGCGCAGAGCAACCTGCCGCTGATACGCGACTCCGTCGCCAGGCTCAAAGTGCAGGCCACATACATCCGGTCACTTGAGGATGCGCTGATCGCCGGAAAACTATCCGGTGATTCCGTTGGCGTGCACGGCTTCCCTCCAAACGCTGGCTCGGCCCTCTATCTATCTCCCTCACGAGCCACATGGTCGGCCGCTCAGTCCGCGGGCCTCGCTGCGCTCCTTCCTGCTGACCGGGCCAAGATCTTTGCCCGGCTCGACTTCAACACCGTAGCGGAGATCAGCGCCGACGAAGACCTGCACGAAACGTAGGCACCCTGATCAGCGAATGCGCACGCGCACAGTATGACCACGCCAATCCGGCCGTTCAGCGTATCAGCCTCTCTCATCGCGACGATCTCCTCTTCCAGTTGGGACAGGTTGACGGCGCCATTCGCAGGAGCATCGCCACTCTTGCCCTGGTCGAAGGAGGCGACGAGGCGATCCTGGCAGGTGTCCATTCACTCGATGAGATGTACTCCTTCCAGAAGGCCGCGGTGCGACGAACCCATGTCGAGGCTGGCTCCGCGACTTTCTTTGGAGCTACCCCGAAGCCGCAGACACAAACGATTCCAAACCAGCCCGGCGGAACGGAATAGATTTCACGGAGCCCACATGATCGACATTCACCCCCCTCACCACGCCGCCACCACTCGCCGCGACTTCTTCATCCACCTCGCCACCATCGTTCTCGGCCTCCTCATTGCCATAGGCCTCGAACAAACTGTCGAATACTTCCACCACCGCCATCAACTGAAGGAGATTCGCCAGGAGTTGTCGGCCGAGCGTGACGAAAACCGGGCGATCCTGCAAAAGAATCTCGAAGCAGTGAAGACCATTCAGTCGCAGTTGGACCGGAACATGGCGCTCCTGCGCGAATACCAGAGTTCGCACGTTCCGCTCGCCGGGAAACTTTACTACTCTTCGACCCTGTACCGAACCCCGGACGCCGTGTGGCAATCGGCCCTACAAGGCGGTGCTTTAGGCCTGATGCCTCACGAGGAACTGAGGGCCAATGTTTACCTCTATGAGGTCTTTACCTCCTTCATGGAAGCGGTGCACGCGTTCTATACCCAGGCCGAAATCGCCGAGGCCATCACGCACCGTTCGCCGGACGGCAGCCTTTCAACCCGCGACACGGAAGAACTAATCACCGCGACCTCCGAGACTCAGGGAAAGCTGGCCTATGCCGCGAAGTTCCTTAGCTATGAGGAAACCGGGCTCCAGAAAGCAGGACACTAGCCTGGCTCCGAATCTGGCCCTGTATCGACGCAGCTCCCAGACCCACTTGGGCAGGTCCTCAAACTGTAACCGCACCTTCGACCTCATCGTATGAGTGGAGTTGTCCCTTCACTAAGACTATCCAGCCCGCGGCGAGTTCCTGAAAAGTCGGGTTTCTATGAGCAGGTCATTGGCGTCAAGTGGTTTTTGTCTTTTCCTTCATAGCGTCTTGGACTTTGCTGTTGTTTGTTAAGGTCGTTCCGCTTTGTTGCCTCTCCACCGTGTTTCTATTCGCACTTTGAGTGAGCCGTTCGTGGCTCTGTGACGGGTTGGGGTCAGACGGAGAAGTCGATGCTGCCAGTTTTCGGCCGGCCTTGCGAAGGCCCAACCCGACACGCAGTCACCGGGACGCGGGGTTTAGCAACAGGGAGCATGATTGGAATCCTCTGCATAGAACGGGACGTACGGCTCTTGCGTGATCCAGATGCGATGAAGCAGAACCGCGAGCTTGCGGGCGACGGCGACGATGGCACGATTGTGGGACTGCTTGCCTCCTCGCGAGGCCAGGTGCAGTCCCCACCGACGCAAGGTTGAGTCTCTTCCACGCGGACCAAGTACATGGTTGGCGCACTCGACCAGCAGACATCTGAGGTAGATGTTGCCAGCCTTGGTGATGCCAAGTTGCGGGTCACGGTCACCGGACTGGCTGCGTCTCGGCCGCAGGCCGAGATAGCAGCCCACATCCCGGCTTCGCTTGAAGCGTTCCTTGCTGCCCAGCGTCAGAACGTATGTCAGTGCCGTCAACTGGCCGACGCCGTAGACCTGGAGCAGTGCCTGCGTCTCCGGATACTCCGTCTCGGTGAGTCGCTTGATGGTGCGGTCATACTGCTGGATCTTCACTGTCATCGCAGCGATCTGTTCGAGAACCGGACCAAGCGCCTGAGCCAGACCTGGAGGAAGCACGGCCATGCACCGTTTGGCGAAACACAAGGTGGAAGAGGCCGGAAGCCGGTAGCCGCACGGCTTTGCCAGTCCACGTACTGAGTTCACCGCCGCCGTCCGCAGACGAACGATCAGGTTGCGGGCACGAATCAACGTCAGCGCCTCCTGTTGGGCAACCGTGCGATGCGAGATCGGTCGCAGGATCTCTGGATCCAGCCGGGCATAGCGAGCGATCTTCTCCGCATCCACCGTGTCACTCTTCCGGTCGCTGTGCGAGATCGCTCGCAGCTCGCGCACGTTGGCCACTATCACCTCGTGACCCAGCTCCCGGAGCTGTTCGCTGACCCAGATCGAATGCGTTCCCGTCTCCATCGCGACCCGTGCTCTGGGAACATCGGTAAACCACTTCTCGACTCCCGAGAGCGTCGTTCGAAACCGCCCCCGGTCCACCACTTCTCCATCTTCGTTGAGCGTGCAGTAATGGCTCCAGACATCCCCAAGATCGATCCCGATCGTCAGCCCAACCTTGGTGACGCTGTGTGGAACTTCCGCGATGAGGTGTTTCGATGGCTTTTTCATGGCAACAGTCTCTCCGATCCAAGAGACCTGCTCATCCCATTTTTCGGCAACTTCAATCGAGTTCCGTATTTTCCCGAGGCATTCCCACGCCGAGCGCCCTCTGCTACGGCCTAAGCTAAAGCAAGTGCTAAGTACGCTCACAGCCCCTTCCCCTTGCGAAACTCCCGCACCACATCCCCCACATCCCGATGCTCCGAATCCACCGCATAATTCATCCCCCGAACCTCTTCCGCACTCACCTTCCCCGCCAGCCGGTCCATCGCCACCTGAATCCCCGGATGCCGCCGCAGCGAATCCTAACGCACCAACGGCACCGCCTCATACGGAGGAAAGTAGTGCCTGTCATCCTCCAGCACCACAAACCCCAGCGCCCGTATCGGCCCATCGGTCGAGTTCCCCGCCACCATATCCACCTGCCCGCTCGACAACGCCCGATACAGCAACCCCAGATCCATCGTCCGCGGAGCCCCGTCGAACTTCAGCCCATACGTCGCCTCCAGCCCGCGCAAACCATCCGGCCGCGACTGAAACTCATACCCTACCCCCAACCTCCACGGAGGAGGCTCATCTGGGTGCCCCACATCTCGATTCTGAGATGTGGGTTCCGACACCCGCACCGCATCTGAGATCGTCCTCACCCCCAACCGTCGCGCATCCTCCCCCCGCACCACCATCGCAAACGTATCCTCAAACCCCAGCCCCCGCCCGACCTTCACCCGATACCGCGACGCATACAACTCACTCACCCGCCGAAACACCGTCGCCTCATCCCGCTGTCCCACCGGCGGCAGCGGCTGCTTCAGAATCGCCGTCAACGCCGTCCCCGTGTACTCCACATACCCATCAATCCGCCCGCTCACCAGCGCCTGCTGGCACAGATAGCTCCCCGCCAGATAAAACCGCCGGTCAACAGGTTCAGGAGTGACCGCCTCAATCTCCTGCGCCAGCAACTCCCCCAACACCACCTGCTCCGTAAAATTCTTAGCCCCAATCGTGATCCGCGAAGACTTGGGCGGCGCACACGCAATCAAAGCACTGCAGAGTACCAGTAATACTATTTCGACAAAGACGCGATACGGTCCGCCTCTGACGCTCAAGCCGATTGCTTCCAGGTACCCCAAGGCTTCAGCCTTGGGTCTCTCAAGGGCCCCCAAAATACTGGGCTTTAGCCCCTGGGGTACGCTTTCCTTCCTTCCTGCACGAATCTCCGAGGCGAAGGGGACTCTTTCCGACCAGCGGAAACAAACTCCCCACGCTTGACAGAACCGAGCGCCCCGCGACCCATCCTCACGGTCTCTGCCTCTGCTTCCAGACCCGGAAGTGAACCTCAAGTCCAAACCTAAAGTCTCTCCTTCGAAGACTTTGCACACTTTTCGACGGGGAGGGGGTACCTCATACCCGCCGCACCGAGAGCCGTCGCTCCAGTAACCCCAGTCCCGCATCCGCAACCAACGCCAGTAACGCCGCCGGAACTGCCCCCGCCAGCACCAGACCGTTATCCACACTAGCCACCCCACGAAAAATCAGCTCCCCTAATCCTCCCGCACCAATCGCCGCCGCAATCGTAGCCACACCCACACAAGTCACCGTAGCCGTCCGCAGTCCAGCCAGAATCACACTCGCCGCCAGCGGAAGCTCCACCTTAAAGAGTCTCTGCATATCGCTCATTCCAAGAGCATTCGCCACATCCACCAGCGCCGGATCGACGCTCCCAATCCCCGCATACGTATTCCGCAGAATCGGCAGCAGCGCATATCCCGTCAGCGCCAGAATCGCCAGCCTCGCCGCATTCTCCCCCAGCCATGGCACCGGCAGCAACAACCCAAACAACGCCAGACTAGGCACCGTCTGCAACACATTCGCAAACCCAATCACCGGCCTCGCCAGCCCCTGCCGCCGCGTCAGCAAAATCCCCAGCGGCAACCCTACCCCCGCCGCCAGCACCATCGCCGAAACCGTCAGCCACAGATGTTCAAACGTCAGCCGCCCAATCTCCCACCCATGCGATCGCAAGAAATCCATCATGCCGACACCGCACGATGTACAGCCCGAACATAATCTTTTACATGAGGGTTTTCCGACCGCAAAACTTCACCCGCCGGAAGATCTGCTACCACTTCGCCTTCAGCCAGAAACACCACCCGTTTCGCCAGATAAAGCGCCTCATCCAAATCATGCGTAACCAGCAGAACCGTCTTGCCCACTCGCTCCAGAAGCCCCCGCAGCATGGTCTGCATCTCCGCCCGGGTCAGCGGATCGAGCGCTCCGAACGGCTCATCCATCAGCAGCACCATCGGGTCCGTCGCCAGGGCCCGCGCCAACCCGACCCGTTGCCGTTGTCCACCAGAAAGCTGCCACGGATAGCGCCCGCGAAACTCCTCATACCCCAAACCCGCCAGCCCCAGCACCTCCCGCACCCTCGCCGCAATCCCGCTCTTGGAGCGCCCCGCCAGCTCCAACGCCATCCCCGCATTCCGCTCCACTGTCATGTGCGGAAACAGCCCCGTCTCCTGGATCACATACCCAATCCCCCGCCGCAGCGTTACCGTGTCGTAATCCCGCGTAGCCCTCCCCGCCACCCGCACCTCACCCGAGGTCGGCGTCACCAGCCCATTCACCATTCGCAGCAGCGTCGTCTTGCCCGACCCGCTCCGCCCCAGCAGAGCCGTCGTCGTCCCCACCTCAAGCTGCAGCGAAACATCGCGCAACAAAACACGCCCACCAGCTAGCGCATAGCTCACCTTCGCGAACTCAACGCCAACCGTGGGCATGTCTCATACTCTAACGCGTGTCATTGCCACGCAGCGAGGTTTAGTGAGTCACTTCCGGTGCAGCCTCCGTGCCCGCAGCCTCTCCCGTGCCCGGCTGCCCCTTCACCCGAACCACGGTAATTTTCTCGAAGCCTTCTTTGAAGGTGGGCGGCTTCAGACGCTCTGCCATCTTCTGCATCACCTCATCGGTCACCTGGCGGTCGCGCTTCGAGTTCCGCTCCATACAAACCGCCAGCGGCACATCGAAGAACACAGCCTGCACCTCGTACCCAAAGCTCTTCGCCATCTTGATCCACTGCCTGCGCTCATGCGGCGACAGGTTCGTCGCATCCACATAGTTCCACGGCATCTTGGCGATCAGCCTTGCACGCAGCAAACTCCGCAGCGTGGAAAACACGAGTCCCTGATATCGCTGTTCCGTAATGTCGTCGAACAGCAACGTCCGTAGCAGATCGCTCGACAACGGAGTGACTCCCCGCCGCTTGTACCACGTCGTCTTGCCCGACCCCGGTAGGCCGATCGTCAGCACAACATAACCCTTGGGTGACTTCAGCGGTGTTTGCTCAACCGGGGGAGTCGCCAGCGACTCAGGCTGCGTCTCCACAACCATCTTCGGCTCGGGCTTCGCGGCAACAGGCTCAGGAGAATTCGCCGTAGTAGCAGGGGCGACCGGCTCAGCCTGATGTTTCCCCGCCGTGGCACCAGTCTCGGCTGGACGCACCGGCGCAGCCTCCGGATACGTTGGTCTTAGGGGGGCCGGTTGGTCTGCGGGCAACTCCTGCCCACTCTTGCCCGTGGACTCCGAATCATTCGGCCCACGTCTAGGGCGTCGTCTCATCTTTTCGCTTATCCATTCGCGCAACTCGCGCATATCACGCTTGTAACACAGCGCAGAAGCCACTCGCAAATCGTCCGCACCTCGTCCGGCACCCCGTAAAGCACCGTCGCACCGCCATTTGCGCCGCCCCTATCGCGGTGATAGCATTGGAGATGGTGGGCGTAAGCAATCCTGCTGCGCTCTCAAGCCTTCAACATTCGTAAAAACACCGCAACACACGACAGGAGCAACCGAAATCATGGCAGCAGTAAAGGTAGGCATTAACGGCTTCGGCCGCATCGGACGCAACGTCTTCCGCAGCGCTCTCGGCAACCCAGATATCGAATTCGTAGCCGTCAACGACCTCACCACCCCCGCCACCCTGGCCCATCTTCTCAAGTACGACTCCATCCTCGGCAACCTCAAGCAGGAGATCACCCACGGCGCCGACTTCATCGCCGTCGACGGCAAAAAGATCAAGGTATTCGCTGAGCGTGACCCCGCCAAACTCGACTGGGCCAGCGTAGGCGCCCAGATCGTCGTCGAATCCACCGGCTTCTTCACCGACGCCGAAAAGGCCAAGGCCCACCTCGGAAGCACCGTCAAGAAGGTCATCATCTCCGCCCCCGCCACCAACGAGGACATCACCGTCGTCCTCGGCGTGAACGAAGACAAGTACGACGCCTCGAAGCACAACATCATCTCCAATGCGAGCTGCACCACAAACTGCCTCGCCCCTGTCGTCAAGGTCATTAACGATAGCTTCGGCATATCCTCGGGCATCATGACGACCATCCACAGCTACACCAACGACCAGGTCATCCTCGACACGCCGCATAAGGACCTTCGCCGCGCCCGCGCCGCCGCTCTCAGCATGATTCCGTCGAGCACCGGCGCCGCCAAAGCCCTCAAGCTCGTCATCCCCGCGATGGACGGCAAGCTTGACGGCTTCGCCATCCGCGTCCCAACCCCCAACGTCTCGGTCGTCGACCTCACCTTCGTCTCCGAGAAGCCCATCACGGTCGCCACCGTCAACGCGGCCCTCAAGGCCGCAGCCGAAGGCCCGCTCAAGCCTTACCTCGGCTACACCGACGAAGAGCTCGTCAGCTCCGACTTCAAGGGCAACGCGCTCTCCTCCATCGTCGACTCCAAACTGACCAAGGTCATCGGCAACACCGGCAAGGTCATCAGCTGGTACGACAACGAGTGGGGTTACTCCAACCGCGTCAAGGACCTCATCACCTTCCTCGTGAAAAAGGGCCTTTAGTCTCTCTTTTGTTTGTCATTCAGCAGCGCAGCGGAGGAATCTGCTTGTCAGATTTCCGCTGCGCTGCTTCTCTTTTCAGCCAAATATTGCCTCAGCATAGTTGAACGGCCTATGAAGGCGGCTCTTCCAGAAGTAAGCCAGAATAATCACACTCGCCACAGCCGCATACGCACACCAAAGCGAAGTGAACGCATACCGTTTCACCGCCATCACCGTCAGTAGAATCGCCAGGTTGGCCGCGCCAAAGATCACCATGGCCCTGACCTTCGAGAAGAACAGCGAGCCGCACGTCGCGATCACATACAGCATAGCCAACACTGTATTGTTGGTGCCGTCGTTGATGTAAACGATGCTGTTGCCCTCAACGAAAATCCGCAGCGGATACGCGATCAGTGCCCAGAGCATATAGAGCGTAGTGCCCGTACCAATCGCCAGAAACGGCAGCATCCGCCTGCGGCTCTTCACGGTTGGCTCAAACAGCAGAATGCTCAACGGCAGCAGAAACGGCAGCAGCCCCTGCGCATACAGAACGAATGCAGCGCCCATCTTGTGCGTCACCGCAGGCGACAGATCCCCATCGAGCCCCAGCCACACGAAGCCCTCGATAAACTGGTGCACTGCAAACAATGTAGGCAGCGACGCGAACAGCAGTTCTCGCTTATGCTTTACCTTCGTCAGTGTAGCGACCCCGATCGTTCCCAACACTCCGCTTCCAACAAAGTTTGCCGCCGCCGAAAAGCACACGTTCGCAGAACCTCCTCGAGCTCAGGTCTTGGCGATTCTGCTGATCATACCCGACCCCGCCCGGAACTCTCGGTTATCATTAGCATCAGTCGATCGTCCAAGCAGGACAAAAGCCTCGGCCCCTTTACGGCAAACAATCCTGAATCCCCCAGAGCTACCCGGAAATCAATAACCATAGGGCAGCGGGTCCACCTGTCCGGATCGAGAACTCCATGGGTCGTCGTTTCCAGGAACTGGCCTTCACTCCCCTCGTCAAGAAACAACAACAGGAACACGGCAGCAGGCGCCAATATGAACGCATGGAGCAGAGTGCCCCGCAAGGAGATAGCCTCGGCCCGGCGGAGCAGGACTTCATCCAGCGCCGCGACAGCTTCTACATGGCCTCCGTCAGCGAGACAGGCTGGCCCTACGTCCAGCATCGCGGCGGCCCCAAAGGCTTCGTTCGTGTCCTCGACCCCAGGCTGATCGGCTTCGCGGATCTGCGTGGCAACAAGCAGTACGTCAGTCTTGGAAATCTGGAACACGACCCTCGTGTAGCGATCTTCTTCATGGACTACCCCAACCAGGCCCGCCTCAAGATCCTCGGGCGCGTCGAAGTCCACGAGCACGACGAGAAAGCCCCCACCCTCATTGAATCCTTTCGTCCCGCCGACAACTCTGATGTCGTCGAACGAGTCATCCTCATACACGTCGAAGGCTTCGACTGGAACTGTCCGCAGCACATCACCCCTCGCTACACCATCGAGGAGCTTCAGGAAGTGTTGGCCCCGATCCGCGAAAAACTCACCCGGCTCGAAAACGAAAACGCAGCGTTGCGCGGTAAACTCACTCTGCCAGTGAAATAAATCTCGCTCCTGGAGGGAACCATCCGCATCGCTTCCATCCTCTTCACTCTCCTTCTCGCCACCCAACTTACCCTCGCGCAAACACCCATCCGTCTCACCCTCAACCCGACCTCCTCCACCATCCCTATCCCTTCGAACTTTCTCGGCCTCAGCTTCGAAACCCTCACCTTGTTTCCCCACACCGACGGTACCCTGCCCTACTTCGTCCCCGAGAACCGTCCCCTCATCCAGCTCTTCCACACCCTCGGCATCCACAGCCTCCGCATCGGCGGCAATACCGCAGACACCCCCTCAATCCCAATCCCAACTGAGCCTGAAATCGACCAGCTCTTCCAATTCGCAAAAGCCGCGGACGTCAAAGTCATCTACACCCTCCGCCTGCGCGACTCCTCCATCCCCAAAGTCACAGACGCGGCCAAATACCTCATGGACCATCACGCCGCTGAGATCGATTGCCTCTCCATCGGCAACGAACCCAACATCTACGAGCACGAGTTCTCGAAGTACGCCGAAGACCTCCGCGCCTACACCCCGGCCATCCTCGCGGTCGCGCCAAAAACGCGCTTCTGCGGCCCCGGCACCAACATCACCGGCAGCGCCCCGTGGGCCAACAACTACATTAAAGAATTCGCCCAGTCCCCCCACGTTCTCTGGCTCACCCAGCACTCCTATCCCGGCGGAGCCGGCGGCAAAGTCCCCGACCCCGCCACCGGCATCCGCCAGATGCTCTCACCCGAATTCGAGCAGCGCTACCAGTCCTACTTCAACGCCTTCGTCCCCGCCGCCCACGCCGCCCACCTCCTCTATCGCATCGAGGAGACCAACAGCTTCTACAACGGCGGAGCCAAAGACGTCAGCAACACCTTCGCCAGCTCCCTCTGGGCTCTCGACTTTCTCCACTTCTGGCTCAGCCACGGATCCTCGGGCGTCAACCTTCACACCGGAGAGACCGTAGCCGCCGCCGACCACCAGACTCCCTGCTGGTACGCCACTTTCTGGACCCACCCCGACGGCACCCTCGACGTCCACCCCATCGCCTACGCCATCAAAGCCTTCGACCTCGCCGCCCATGGCACCCTTCTGCCCGTCGAAACCCCAGACGCCCCCGCAACGCTCAAAATCTACGCCACCCGCAATACCCAGCAAACCATCTTCCTCACGCTCATCAACAAGCAGATGGACGCAAACCAACCCGCCTCCATCGTCGAGGCCGCCCTCCCCAAACACTACAAAAAAATCTCCACCATCTCCCTCACAGCGCCCGCCCTCAACTCCACTTCCGATGTTGAACTGGGCGGCGCTCCCATCACGAGCAAAGGCCAGTGGAACGGCACTTGGAAGCCCTCACCCTCATCCGATGGATCACTACACGTACAAGTCCCGGCGGCCAGTGCTCTGCTCATCAGGATCGAAAAATAATCACGCTCGATTAAGAGAAAATCCACGAGGCATCCAACTCACATGACCAAACGCACCAACATCCCCGGCACATCTCCCTTCGAGCCCATCATCGGCTTCTCCCGCGCGGTCCGCATCGGCAACCACGTCCATGTCTCCGGTACCGGCCCAGTAGGCGCCGACAACGCCGACGTCGCCGAACAGACCGACCAGTGCCTCACCCTCATCGCCGCCGCCCTCAAAAACGCCGGCTGTTCCGTCGAGCACGTGTACCGCACCCGCATGTACCTTACCCACGTCGAAGACTGGGAGGCGGCCGGCCGAATCCACGGCAAATTCTTCGGTCTCATCCGTCCTGCTGCCACCATGGTCGTTGTCGCCGGTCTCCTTAACCCGAATTGGCGCATTGAGATTGAAGCCGATGCCTGCATTCCCGAATAAGGCATTCACGGCTACAATCGACTCCTCATGCAAACCTCACCGCCGTCTCACCCCCAATTCCTCAAGGCGATAGCCCTGTCGTGCCTCATCGCCGGCACGTTGGACATCTCTGACGCGCTGATCTTCTATGGCCTGCGAGGTGTCTCTCCCGTCCGCATTCTGCAAGGCATCGCCGTGGGCCTGATTGGCCGCGGAGCCTTCACCATGGGCGCCCGCTCTGCTCTTCTCGGCCTTCTCCTCCACTACTTCATCGCAACCACCTGGGCCACCATCTATATCTTCGCAAGCCGACGCCTCCCGCTCTCCCGTCGTCCGTTTCTCTCGGGCGGCCTCTACGGCCTCCTCGTCTACATCGTGATGAACTACGTCGTCGTTCCACTTTCCAGAATCGGCCCGCGTCCCACTCCTCCACCTGTGCCTCTGATCAACGCCATCGCAGCGCTCGTCTTCTGCATCGGTATCCCCATTGCACTGATCGCGCGCCGTTACATTCCCTATAAGAGCTCCTGAGACTTTTCCGCTCCAAACTTTGGCCGCGGCCCATAAACCTATATCATTGTTGTGCAGATCAGGTTATCCCCGCTCAAAACCATAAGTAAGGAACCCGCATGCCGAAGCTGTCCATTCGCGACCTAGACCTCACCGACAAGCGCGTCCTCATCCGTGTCGACTTCAACGTTCCCCTCAAAGACGGCATCATCACCGATGACACCCGCATCCGCGAGACGCTCCCCACCATCGAGTACGCCCTCCGCCACAAAGCCAAGGTCATCCTCTGTTCCCACCTCGGCCGTCCCAAAGGCAAACCCGTCGAGTCCATGAGCCTTCGCCCCCTCGTCGCCCACCTACGCGGCCTGCTCGACCACATCCTCGGCGATGACGAGAACGTAGCATTCTCTCCCGACTGCATCGGCGCAGTTGCCAGTGAAATGGCCGCCAACCTCGAATCCGGCCAGCCCCTCCTGCTCGAAAACCTCCGCTTCCATCCCGAAGAAGAGGCCAACGATCCCGCCTTCTCAAAAAAGCTCGCCTCTCTCTGCGACGTATACGTCAACGACGCCTTCGGCAGCGCCCACCGCGCTCATGCCTCCACCGAAGGCATCACCCACTTCGTTAAGATCTCCGCCGCCGGCCTTCTCATGGAGAAGGAACTCAAATATCTCGGCAAGGCCCTCGCCGAGCCCGACAAACCCTTCGTCGCCATCATCGGCGGAGCCAAAGTCTCCGACAAGATCGGGGTCATCGATAACCTCCTCAACGACGGTCCGGCCAAGGCCGACGCCATCATCATCGGCGGTGGCATGGCATACACCTTCCTCAACGCCCAAGGGCAGGCCACCGGCAAATCACTCGTCGAGACCGACAAGATCGGCGTCGCCAAAGCCGCGCTCGAAAAGGCAAAAGCCCAAGGCGTGCGCTTCCTTCTTCCGATCGACCACGTCCTCGCCGACAAGTTCGCCCCGAACGCCAAAACTCACATCTTCTCCGGCACCGGCGCCTTCCCCGCCGAATCCATGGCCCTCGACATCGGCCCCAAATCCATCGCGCTCTTTGAAGATGAGATCGCCGAGGCCCGCACCGTCATCTGGAACGGCCCCATGGGCGTCTTCGAGATGCCCGCCTTCGCCCACGGCACCAACGAGATCGCCACAGCCGTCGCACGCAACCACGACGCCACCACGATCATCGGAGGTGGAGATTCAGTCGCCGCCATCCAGCAAGCGGGCGTAGCCGACCGCATCACCCACATCTCCACCGGCGGCGGTGCCAGCCTCGAATTCCTCGAAGGCAAAACCCTACCCGGCGTAGCCGCACTGACCGAAAACCAGCGCTTCCGATAAGAACCATCAGCGAAGAGAGAACGAGGATCTCTTTTTCCGCGCTAAACAATACCGATGGGTGCGTCCACTTTGGAAGCCGTCATTCTGAGCGAAGCTCAGACTGGTATTTTGTCTGAACCGTACATCAAATGAGTTGGAACGTCGCCCTCATCGTCGACCCCAAATACGATCCCCACGCAATCGGCTCGCTCGAGTCCGAAATGCCTATTTGGATCGTCGACACTCCATCAAACCGAGCCTTTGCGGAAAAGTTATGGAAAGCCTCCGAAGAAATATGGCTGCCACAACCAATCTGCACGATCTTCAAGAGTGTGGCTACCGAAACTCGCGAACAGAATTGCATCGACCTGCTCCACACACTAGACGGGCATCATCCTAGGCTCGCAAAGTTGCAAATCATAGGCATATCCGATTCAGAAAAACTTCGCCATGAATTGGCGAGACTCAACTTCCTTCCATTCGACGCAAATCAAACCCGCCCTATCTACGTCAGGCCAATAGACTCAATGACCAACGTGCCTCACTTCAGTCTGGACGCAACTGATTGGAAGAACTACGACGACGTCTACGATGCACTCCTTAAAGCTCTCGGCTCGCCAGCAGGGCATGGAAGAAACTTCAACGCACTAGACGACAGCATCGCAGGCGGTTACGTCAATGCCGTCGAAGTCCCCTACTACCTATCGATTCTTAATCTCAAATCGACAACAGCCGAAGTCCAGAGTTTCGTTAACGAATTGGTCGATCTGATTTTTTATATTCAAAGCACTGGCTGCCCGATTTCGATTCGTATCGATGACTAACCTCCGCTTCAGTGCACTTTCCTGCGTTATCCGAACATGGAATACTAAAAACAAATGCGCAAACTCCTGATCGCCGCCAACTGGAAGATGTACAAAACTCCCACCGAGTCCACCAACTTCCTCACCAGTTTCGCCCCCCTCGTCAAAAACAACACCGCCGCCGAGATAGTCCTCTGTCCCGCCATGACCTCTCTCCCGGCCCTCGTCGACGCCGCCCGCTCCAAACCGGTCTTCGTCGCCGCACAGGACATGCACTGGAAGAATGAAGGCGCTTATACCGGCGAAACCTCGCCCGTCATGCTCGCCGCCATCGGCGCCACCCACGTCCTCATCGGCCACTCCGAGCGGCGCCAGTACTTCAACGAGACCGACACCACCGTCAACCTCAAGCTCAAGGCCGCCCTCGCCCACTCCCTCATCCCCATCGTCTGCATTGGCGAAAAACTCGAAGAGCGCGAAGCCGACCTCACCCGCAATGTCCTCGAACTCCAGACCTCGATCGCGCTGGAAGGCATCGACCCCGCCATAGCGTCATCCATCGTCTTCGCCTACGAGCCCGTCTGGGCCATCGGCACCGGACGCACCGCCACCCCGCAGATCGCCGAAGAAGCCCATAAGATCATTCGCGCTCAGATCGCCAAATCCCTGACGCCCGCCCTCGCCGCCTCTATCCGCATCCTCTACGGCGGCTCCGTCAAACCCGATAACGCCCAGGCCCTCTGCTGTCTCGAAGACATCGACGGCGCCCTCGTAGGCGGCGCCAGCCTCGACCCCAAATCCTTCGCCGAGATCATCCACAATGCCACCAGCTAAGGACGCCTCTCCACCAACACAAATGGCCCGCCATGTAATCTCGCGGGCCATTCGCTTGCAATCAAATAACTACCGATAGTAGTAACGGTAATACCTGTGGCCATGCCGATAGTACACATGGCGATAGCGGTGGCGGTAGTGATGATGTGTCGGCCCGACCTTCACAACAACCTGCGCATCGGCCGGCTCTGGCATCGCACCAACTGAAAACAACATACTCAGTCCTAAAATTCCGCTAGTCAGAAGTTTTTTTCATCGTCGGTTCTCCTAAAAATCAAATTCGACCAACTTCCTCCTAAGTCGGATTCCGATTGCTCCGTTCCTCGTTGCACCGAAGATAAATTCTCTTTTCGTACAACCTCTGCGTATGGAGTGCAAAAGATTCTTGCCGCGACCTTCGCCGCGTGAAACAACTTCATGCGACTTTCAAGCAACAATGCCGGTTCTTCGCTTATTGACTCCGAGGATTCCTACCGGGCGTAATATCCAACCCGAGCCCTCACCGCCAGCCCAGGCTTCTTCGTCTGTATCACAACCTTCCGGTACGTCCCATCCCGGGTAGGATTCGTCGACTGATACGCAATCTGGTACAGCGACCGCAAATCCCCCGCGATCTCGGCAAAGGCCTGGTTCAGTTTGGTCGTATGGTAGTCAAAGGCCTTGCCGCCCGTCTGGCCGGTAAGATGATCGAGCACACGGACACCATAACGGTCACGTGCATCCATCTTCCCGTGCTTCATGTCCGTATAACGAATCGCATAGATCAGCACATCGGAGTTCTGCGCCGCCTCGATCGCGTCCAGCAGATCGTGTTCGCTGGAATTCTCCTCCCCATCGCTGAAAATCAAAATCGCCTTCCGCCGCTGATGAACGTTCGCCAGCTTCTCCATAACCCCGAAGTAGACCGCGTCATAAAGAGCCGTCCCCAGTTCGCGCTCTTCCACCGGCCCAATCTCCGGGAACTTTGTATTTCCTTTATCAAAGGCGCGGATCCCGTCCATGATCGCCGCTGTCGAAGATGTCTTGTCGCTCACCAGGCGAAGATGATTTCCAAAACAAACCGCGAACGCCTGGTCGTTTGGCTCCATCACCTGCCGCAAAAACGCCTCAATATCCTTCTCATGCTCTTTGACAAACTTGTCCTGACTCCCGCTCACATCGATGATCAACCCAATGCTCAGAGGAAGCTGGTTGTCATGAGCAAAGAACCGAATCTTCTGCGGCACGCCATCTTCGACAACCGTAAAGTCGTCCTGCGTCAGCCCGGTAACCACCCGTCCGTCCGCATCATGGACACTCAGTGCAGTATCGATCAGGTGAGTCTCCACCTGAATCGTCGGCAAGCCCTGTGCGGCAAGACGGACGCTGGAAACACACACAAGCGTTGCGAAGATCAGCCTTGAGAGACGCACGCCAAAAGGCACTGGAACTCCTCGAAACAGGAGAAACAAAATCAGAGAACAAACCACGGTACGCCATCCCCTGGCTCCCGGTTCCAGCTTTTCGCCTTTGCTTTTGCCATTGCTTTTCTTGTTGTCATTCCCGACGGGAATCTGCGTTTGCCTCTGCTGGAGTCCACTCACCCACGAGAGACCACTCCCACCACGCGGATTTTCCACAGAAATATTTCAAAAATGTGGCATTTTTTAGAGGAGAAAAACCCACCATCCAAAAACCACGTTGTCACCAGCAATCCACCACAAATTCACCACAAAAAACCATCCCAAAAACACCCGTTTTCTCAAAACCCCCTGAAAAAACGCGCTTTTGCCACATTAGAAAAAATCTACAAAATTAGTGCACTACCCCAGCCTGATCCATCGGCCAGTACACAAACGCCGCCTTCCCATAGATCAGCTCCCGCTCCACCGGGCCAAAGTCACGGCTGTCGCTCGAAATCGACCGGTGATCCCCCATCACGAAATATTCATGCGCCGGAACGATAATCTCCGGTTGCGACCGGTCATCGGCGAATCGCTGCGGCACATAAGGCTCCTTCACCGCCTCCCCATTCACATACACCTGCCCATGATCGATCTTCAGATCGTCCCCAGGCACCGCAATCACCCGCTTGATATAGCTCTTCTCATGGTCATGCGGATACAAAAACACCACCACATCCCCGCGATGAATCTCTCCCACCCTGTAGGCCAGCTTATTGATGAAAAGCCTGTCCTGATCCTCCAGCATCGGCAGCATGCTCGTCCCCTCCACCCTCACCGGCTGGTACAGGAAGACTATGATGAAAGCCGATACCACGACCGAAACCACGAGGTCTCGCAACCAGGAGTGCATGGCTCCCCTGTCGTGGTCTGACCGCTCACCCTCGGGCTTGTTCTCTGGACTATGTCCCGTCAGTCCGTCAATCTCCATTCCGTCTCCGGACCTCCCTTACTTAGACGCCACAATCGCTAGGATGCAACCGCCGCCGCGCGACTACAGGTGCTTCCCGCACCCCGCCGGCACAGCTAACCAATTTACCTGGATTTCCATCTTATATTTTACAGGGCAGAAGCTTCTACTTCCGCCTCGCAACGCCATGAGACGCCTTCCTCGCCATTCAGGAACGCTCGCCGGCCCAACTCCGGGCACAGCCCATCGTTACAAACCGCTATTTCGCCGCAAATTGCGAACCCCTGCGAGTACCGTCTCGGGCAAACCTTTCTTAGAGCTTTTCATAGGCCATAGGAATAGAATGAAGTCAGTAGAAAAGTAGGATATTTTATGGCAACCCTTACCATGCTCGAGCAGGCCCCCACATCAAAATCCGTCAACCGAGGCGCAGAAGAATTCAACGATCTCACGACGGAGACCGCCAATGTCGCTTCCGAAGGACTTGATACCAAGTCCGCTCTGGAAATCGCACGCATTATTAACCACGAAGACGCCAAGGTAGCAGCGGCCGTCAAGAAGGCACTGCCTGAGATCGCCATCGTCATCGATACTGTCGCCCGTTCACTCCGCGACGGCGGCCGACTCATCTATGTCGGTGCCGGCTCCAGTGGCCGCATCGCCTCTCTCGACGCGTCGGAATGCCCACCAACTTACTCCACCGCTCCGGCGCAAGTCCAATACATCATGGCTGGCGGCCCCAAAGCCCTCGCCTCCGCCTCCGACGTCAACGAGGACTCGCCCGAGATCGGTCAGCGCGACATCGCTCGCCGCCGGCCCACGCGCAAAGACATCGTCATCGGCGTCTCCGCCAGCGGCCGCACGCCCTACGTCGTCGGCGCAGTTGAGTACGCCCGCGCCCGCGGTGCCAAGACTGCCGCCATCACCTGCAACCACAACACGCCGCTTGCCGATGTAGCCGACACCACCATCGTCAGCGAGGTTGGCCCCGAGGTCATCTCCGGCTCCACCCGCATGAAGTCCGCCTCCGCCCAGAAGATGATCCTTAACATGATCACCACCGGCGCCATGACCCGTCTCGGCTACGTCTATGACAACCTCATGGTCAACGTGCACATGAAGAACGCGAAGCTGGTCGAGCGCGGCATCCGTGTCCTGATGAAGGTCTGCGAGATCGACCGCGACACCGCCATCCGCACCATCAAGTCCGCGGGAAAATCGATCCCCATCGCTGTCGTCATGCTCAAGGCCAACGTCGATAAGATGGAGGCCGTCCGCCGCCTCACCAAATCCGATGGCAACGTTCGCCTCGCCATCGACGACTCACGACTCGAGCTCTAACTTAGCCATGCAAGATCGTGAAATTCTGTACCACGACATCCGGGTACTGTTGTCGGGATGTGCGGCCTTGTTCGCCAGCCTGCTCTGCCACAACCGAGGGCACTTCACGATCGTTGTGTCTCAACCTTCCACCTGGTATCTGGCCACAGAACATCGCTGCGGCTGGGTTTTGATCGCCGCCTCAGCGTGGTTCCTCGTTGAGGCAGCAAGCCGCCTTCGGAAACAATCCCGGTGAAACCGTCTCCTGAAAATCCGACCGCCAATCGAGCGGTCGGCCGCGCCTCACAATCTCAGGAACCCAGAACCAAAGCTCAACTGCTACACTCCGTCCGCATCTGGCTCTCTCTCTTCATCGCTGGTCTGGTCCTCAGCGGCCTCACCGCCTTCGCACTCGAACGGGAAACCGGCTGGTTGGCTGACTTTGTTGACAAATATCCCGCGCTTCCCAGTGGCGTTTTCCTCTGGTTTAATCAGGTTCACGCCGCCATCCTCGACACCAACCTCCACTACCCATTCCTCGCCTACGGAACCGACTGGCTCGCCTTCGCCCACCTCGTCCTTGCCATCGCCTTCATCGGCCCGTTACGCGACCCCGTCCGCAACAAGTGGGTTCTGCAGTTTGGGATCGTCGCCTGCATCGCGGTCATTCCTCTCGCTCTGATCGCCGGCCCCATCCGAGGCATCCCCCTCCCCTGGCGTCTCATCGACTGCAGCTTTGGTGTCTTCGGAGCCATCCCGCTTCTCATCTGCCTCGATCGCGTCAAGCACCTGGAGCAGTTCCAACAGATCGTTCTAACTCTTAATCCTGCTGATTACGAAAATGATCCGTTCGTTTGATCTGCTCCGAATAGCCACGCCTTAAGCTCATATCCCACCCACATCCACCGGCAGCCGCAACATTCTCCGCCCAGCGTGTTTATTCCTCCAGACAGCGGCAAGATCCCGCTACAAGGAGCACCCCAATGAACCGCATCTTCCTCTCCGCCTCTCTCGCCCTGGCACTCTCTAGCAGTCTCGTCATCGCGCAACAGTCAGCGGCGCCGGCCCCCGCACCCGCAGTGAAGCAGCACCACACCCACAACCCACAGCGTGAGGCCGCCAGAATCAGCAAGAGGCTCAATCTCTCCTCCGATCAGACAGCCAGGCTCGAACCCATCTTTGCCGACCGCGACAACAAGATCGCCGCACTCACCAATGACACCACAATCTCCCCGGTGGTCATGAAACAGCAAATGAAGGCGATCCACCAGCAGACCCGCCAGCAGCTCGCCGCAATCCTTACTCCCGAACAACTCCAGCAGATCAAGTCCCACCGCCACGGACAAGGCGCGCCCCCGCAAACCCAACCCCAGACTCAGTCCCAACCCAACCCGCAATCCGCCTTCTAACCCACAACGACAGCTAGTGCACCTCTCTCGAGGGAAGAACCGCTCAGTTCTTTCTAGCTGTCGATTTTTTCATTTAACGCAACCAACTCAATCTTGTTACTCAGGTCCACCTCAGCAGTCTGCCGTTGCTGTTGCAGCGTTGCCAGATCATGCCGCAGCGTAGCCAGCGTGTCTTCCTGCGCATTCAACTCCGCGGTGTAGCGCTTGGCCAGCGAGCGCTCCTCCGTACTGCCCTTCAGCGCGCTGAGGTTGTCGCGCAAACGTTTCTGATCCTCAACAAGCTGATTGATCGCGTTCTGCTTTTCTCGCATCTGCGCATCGAGAGCAGCAACAGTTCGCTTCGCCCCAAGGACTGGTTCGAGCTGCTGCATCACGGCAGGACCCGCCTTCGCGTTCCGAAGAAAAATCGTAAGCTGCTGCTCGGAAGAATCCACAAGTCGAAAATATTCATCCAGAGTATGACGTTCTCCAACGTGCAGCCGCACAGTCTGCTTTGGCGCAGTCGCCACACGGAATCGATAGGCACTGGGTGTCGTCTCATCCGGCTTTGGATCGGAATCCAGGTCCCACCCAGCTCGTCGCGGCTGCTCGACAATCACCATTCGCGCGTCGGGCGCCGCATTGTTGACAAGATATTCCACCTCGGCAACCTCAGCCGACGTAGCACGCAGGATCCCCTTGCTGGCCGAAATCGCCGTGACCCGGCGCGTATCGTTGCGGTGATCGACAGAAACACGAATGGCTTGATCCGCGGCATACGAGAGCAGCCGTTTCTCCCCAGGATGGATCGTCTCCAGCAACCCTTCGCCGCCGAACGCACCGTTTTCAACGATCGAAAACGACCCGCGATCGATCGTCAGATCCGACGTGTTCGTAATCCACAACGCCCGCAACGGCATTGCCTCAGACGGCGACCAAAGCGTAACCCGCTCCGACTGGATTCCAGTCTGAAGAATAGGCACGAGCGCAGATCCATTACGCGGAATCGTCACAGTATCCGTCAGATTGTATGCAAAAAAGTCATCGAACGCGGCAGTAGTCGTATTTGGCGTGATCGACTTCACAGCAACGGTCTCATAAGGAACCATCGGGGCAACGGAGTTGAGCATCACGCCTTGACTCCTGCTGATTACGGTGGAAGGCGCTCCACCAACTCGATAGGCCCCACCGCCGATATTCCCCCCTGCCCCAGGTCCAATGCCACCCATAACTCCACCAGCAACTCCACTACCCATACCCATGCCTGACATCCCGGCAACGCCGGTTGCCACGGGTGCACCGTTTTCCTTGAACACCTCGACAGCCGAAGCATGCGTCTGCGGCGTAAGCTGCGCGTCCTGCGCAATCGGAACCTCAGCGCGCCGCGCATAAATCGGCTGCGCCAGCGGCTGCAGAAAACTCTGCGGCGACCCCGCAATCAGCGACAGCCGCACGTTCTTCCAATCCTCCCCCGTCGTGTTGTCAATGACCGAGAAGCCTTGCAGCGTAGCCCTTTCGACCCTGTTCGACGAAGCGCCGGCCTTCACGTCGTCGGTAAAGAGAATGCGATATGTGGACTTCCACACCGGCACCTCAGAAAGAAACGAAACCCGAAGATCGCGAGCACCCGTACCGCGATCCGTGAGCGTCAGATGTCGCACCCCCTCCATGCGGTTACGACCAAGCAACTCGAGATAGGTATTCAGATCGCCACGGAGCGTCGTATCAAGAAGCCGCACCGTAGTCGCAGAAGTGAGTTCAAGTGTCCGAGTAGCCCCGCTATCCGCGACAACCGTCAAAAAGCGCCGGTCAGGACCGGGCTTTGACTCGTCATTGGCAGCCGGAAGCGCACGCACCTCAAGCGAGAGAATACGCCCGCTGAAGCCACCACCCACACCCGTCACCTCAACCCGCGCACCGCGAAGCGAGCGATACAAATCCTGCTGCGTAGGCTCCTCGCCCAGCGACAGCGGCAGCGACCGCAGTTGTTGATCGAGCGGTGTGGTGGAGTTATAGCTGGCCCCGGTAATCCGCCCGCCGTTCAGGTCAATGGCGGTCAAAGACTGCAGCACGTCGTTGAGCTGCGCCGAGGTAAGATCGATCGTGACAGACTCGTCCCCTGTCACACTTCCCGAGTGCTCGAAAAATCCAACACCGTTCTTGTACAACGAGACATGCGTGACAGGAAGTTGTGTAGCCCGCATCTCTTTCGCCGCACCCCTCACAAGAGAGCAATTCGGCTTGGGCAAGCTGGCAAGGTGAGAAGGTGTTTGACCAAAGGTGGCAGCGGAGATAAAGCAGGCGGAGAGAGCAAACGGCAGAGAAGGACGCAAGGAGAGCTCCTGACTGTTGCTTTCTTATAGACCGCACGTCGCGCCATTTTGTTCCCAAATAATTCCGAATGCCCCAAACCGCACATCAGCTCCGCCCAAGGTGCACCCCTTTCCCGCATTCTCGGTTTCCCCGAGCCCATGGACAAAATCAAAACCTCACGAATCCCATCGCCGGTACCCGCGCAGCTACTCATTTCCACGGAAAATCTCCGTAAACTAACCGAATGGACAAGTTCGTAGTACGCGGCGGCAACCCTCTTCTCGGCACAATCAAAGTCTCCGGAGCCAAAAACTCCGCGCTCCCCTGCATGGCTGCCGCCATCCTTACTGAGGACGAGATCATCCTCGAAAACATTCCCCAGGTTCGCGACATCGAGACCGAGCGAAAGCTGCTCGTCAGCATGGGCGCCGAAGTCGAGCTCGGCTACGGCCGCGCCCAGCACCGCACCCGCATCAAGTGCGCCATCCTCTCCGATCCCGTCGCCAAATACGAAATCGTCAAAACCATGCGCGCCAGCTCGCTCGTTCTCGGCCCGCTCATCGCCCGCACCGGCATCGCCCGCGTCGCCATGCCCGGAGGCTGCGCCATCGGCGGCCGCCCCATCGATCTCCACATCAACGGCCTCGAAGCCATGGGTGCCACCATCACCCAGGACCACGGCTACCTCGAAGCCCGCAGCCCCAACGAAGGCAAGGGCCGCCTCAAAGGCGCGCACATCGTCTTCGACAAGATCACCGTCACCGGCACCGAAGACCTCCTCATGGCCGCCGCCCTCGCCGAAGGCGAATCCGTCTTCGAAAACTGCGCCCGCGAGCCCGAAGTCACCGACCTCGCCGCTCTCCTCACCGCCATGGGAGCCAAAATCGAAGGCGCCGGCACCCCCACCATCCGCATCCAGGGCGTCGCGAAGCTCCATGGCGCCCGCCACCGCATCAACCCCGACCGTATCGAAGCCGGCACCTTCCTCATCGCCGGAGCCATCACCGGCGGCGACCTCAATGTCGACTGCTGTGAACCCAAACACCTCGGCGCCCTCATCGCCAAACTCGAACAATGCGGCGTCCGCATCGACGTCGGCGACGACAAAGTCCGCGTCCGCTCCGGTGGCGAACTCAAGGCCGCCGACATCACCACCGAAGAGTACCCCGGCTTCCCCACCGACATGCAGGCCCAGTACATGGCCCTCGCCACACAGGCCGACGGCACCAGCACAGTCACCGAAAACATCTTCGAAAATCGCTTCATGCACGTTCAGGAACTCATCCGCATGGGCGCGAACATCACGATCTCCGGCCGCACCGCCACCGTCCGCGGCAAAAGCCCCCTTCAGTCCGCCGCCGTCATGTGCTCCGACCTTCGCGCCTCAGCGTCACTGGTTCTCGCCGCTCTCGTCGCCGACGGCGAAACCATCCTCGACCGCGTCTACCACCTCGATCGCGGCTACGAGCACTTCGAAGAAAAGCTTCGCGGCGTCGGCGCTCAGATCCGCCGTATGGGAGACGTCTTCGGCAAAAAGTAACCCGCACCGTTACAAAGCGGGCAACTCCTTGCCATACACGTACGCGTCCAATCCCGCCTCACCATAAAATCCGTGTTTCAGGCTGATTCGTTTGTAGCCCAGCCGCTCGTAGAAGCGAATCGCCCCCTCGTTTCCAGTAAACACATGCAACTGAATCCACCCCACGCCGGTAACCGTTGCGCACGCCTCTACCTCTCTCATCAGCCGCGTGGCCACCCCGTTTTGTCTGTACTCAGCCGCCACATCCAGCGTCACAACGTACGCCCGCCATTTGGTGGCAACGTGCTCAACGTGGACAATCACAAACCCGACAATCTCACCGGAAATCTTCTGCGCAACGCGGACCACAGCATTTTGTTCCTCGGCGAACTCCCGCATCGACTCTCGATCGAAACGAAACTCCTCCGCAAAGCAAGCCTCATCCAACTGAAACATCGCGCCTAAATCAGTGGCCCGGTAATCACGTACGAGAATCTCGCTGCTCATCAGGCCCTCAAAGCCGAGTGTCGTCCATCCGACAGAAGAAAATCCGCTGCACTACACAATTTAATCACAGGCGATGCGGAAACCTCTGGCACTTCGAAACATTTCACGACACCAAAAAGACAATCAAACAAAAATGCGCTCTGCCGGGACATTCGGCAGAGCGCATTCCAGTTTAGGCCATTAGAACTGCACTTTGGCAGCAAACTGAAGCTGACGAGACGATCCAGCATCTCCGATGGCGCCACGCGTCGCTGAGATCGTGCCAAACGTAGTGCTGGTCGGTGATGCCGTCAGGACAGGATTGCCAAAGTTAGCCTGGTTGAATACGTCAAACGCATCCATACGCAGGATAAAGTTCACGCTCTCCGCAATCTTGGTTGTCTTCTGCAACGAGACGTCGGTATCCGAAAAGCCGGGTCCGGTCAGCCCATTGCGTTGCATGCTGCCATAACCAAGCGTAGGTGTAAGGAAGTTGCAACCAGGCGTCGCCGTCAAGCACGACGTGCCAACGATATACGGAATGTTGAAGTTGGACAGCGCTTGGTGAATACCGGTTGAAGGACGTGCAAGCAAAGTGGGGCGAATATTGCCGCTAGCGCCGCTATAGGCCGAACCTGTCACAACATTTAAGGGGTTGCCACCTTGTATCTGAGTGACGTCCGCTATCAGCCAGCCATCCTTCAAACGGTTCCCATGGAACGGCAGCGTCCACGTACCGCTGAAGACAAAGTGATGGCGAACGTCGAAGTCTGACAAGCCGTAACTTCCCGCAGGGTTGGTATTGTCCTGGATGCCGTTACCTGACTGCGAGTTCTCGTCCATGGATTTCGCGTAGGTGTAGGTCGTGTTGAACGCCAAACCGTTACGAAACGACTGGCGCAAGGTCACCCACAGCGCGTTGTAATTCGACATACCGATGGAGTCGTTATAGGTGATGTTGCCGAGCGGCCTCGTAGTACCATCCAGCATCTTCGCCGTCGGATAGGGACGTGTGCCAGTTGCCGCCGTGGGAGAAGCATAGACAAATTGGTTGATGTTATGGTTCAGACGAAGATGGTGGCCCGTTGAACCAATATAGCCCACCTGAAGCGCTGCTCCGTGTCCCAGATCTTGCTGCACATTTAGGTTGTAACCCTCAATATAGCCGTTCTTGAAGTTTGGATTAACCGAACTGGGAGCAAGACTGGAAGCACCCGCATTGGCGAAAGCAGTACCGATCGGCAACTGTTGTGTCGGCAGCGGCCCCGTCGATGCGAGCGATAGAGGATTTGACAACGGGGGATTCCCCGCGAGACCCGTGACTGCACTGATGATTGGTTGGTCGACCAGGTAACCATAGCCGCCGCGAACAGTCGTTCTTCCCTTGCCCCCGACGTCATAGATAAAGCCGAGACGCGGTTCGTAGTTGTTGTTCTGCTTATAAGGCTGATTCACCTGTTGGAAGGCACTTGTAGTTGGGTTGAAGGTAATGAACCGGTGGCCACCCTCCGCAGGCGTTCCATTCCACTCGTACCGGAATCCAAGCTCCAGACTTAACACCTGGTTCAGCTTATAGGTGTCCTGCACAAATGCGCCAACCGCGCTGATAAAAATCCGGTTCGACACAGGATTTATCGAATTGGCCGAATAAGTATTTGCTAGGCCACTGATAAAGTTCGGCGTCGTGGTGAAATTCACCGTGCCGGCGGTACTGCTGAAGTTGTTTCCTTCAAACCGCCGGAACTCGCCCCCGGTCTTGATCGAATGCTTAGCCTTCAAATAAGTCACCGTGTCGGAAAACACACCCGTGGTCACAAAGCGCCCCTGAGGGAAGCCCGAGGGTCCGCCGAAATTAAGCCCAAGGTCGGTAACCGTCATTTGAGGCAGTCCAATAGCGGCAGTAACTCCGTTGGGAATGCCATAATCGCTCGAAACCGCGTTGAACGAATCCGCAAAGTTGATCGCGATGCGATTGAACCCGAACCGCGCCTCGTTCACAACATTTGGCGAGAAGATATGAACTTCATTGATTGTCCCGATCTGACGATGCGCAGTGCGATGGTCGCCAAATCCAGCGATCGTGTTGCCTTGCAGATTCGGCTCCGTGCGCGCGTCCTGCTGCCACGCATAGTACATATGCAACGTATCCTTGGCGGAAAAATTCAACAGGAAATCGCCGCTGTACTGGTCCGTCTTTACTGGTCCAGGGGAGGAGCCGGTAGCTACCGCAGTCGTCACTCCGCTAGCCGAAGTTGTCTGAACACCAACCGGGATCAGCGTGATCAATTTCGCATAGGCCGGCCCCGCAGGACTGTTAGCAAATGCTGTCCGCTGCGCCAGCGTCGGCACATTGCTCGTCAACAGAAGGGCCTGCGTCTGCCGTAGACCCTCGTAGCTCAGGAACAGGAAGGCTTTGTCTTTCAGGATGAATGGAAGTGGGCCACTCAACGCTCCGCCAAAATTGTTACGGATAAATTGATTCTGGCGGGTTCCCTTCCGATTGAAATAATTGCGCGCGTCAAAATAGTTGTTCCTCAGATAATCAAACGCCTCCCCGTGATAACTACTCGAGCCCGAACGCGTGGCAACGTTCACCACAGACCCCGAGCTGCGGCCATACTCAGCGCCGAAGGTCGAGTTGATGATCTTGAATTCTGCAGTCGTATTAATCGACGGCTGAAATGTAATCTGGTTCTGCGTCATGTCGTTCAGATTAATGCCGTTGATCTGGAAGTTGTTTGCGTCCTCGCGAGCGCCCCCCGTAATGAAGGAGTTTGCTCCAAGACCGCGGCTGGCGCTGGTCAAAAACCCATTCGCCGGAGGCACCACAGCCCCTGGAGTCAGGTTCGTCAAATCAAGAAAGTGACGGCCGTTCAGCGGAATGTTCTGCACCGTGTCTTTATCGATCACCTGTCCCATCGTGATCGTCTGCGAGTCGATGTTCGGCGCCACGCTGGCTTCCACCTGGACCGTTTCGCCCGATGACTGCACATTCAACTTAACATTTGCGGTGACTGACTGGTCTACCAGCAGGGTGACGCTCTTGATCACGCTGGTGCCAAATCCAGCCGCCGTGGTCCGAATCTCGTAGTCGCCCGGTTGCAGCGACGGCACCACATAGTCGCCGGTGCTGTCGCTTAACGCCTCTCGAACCGTATTGGTAGCGAGCGAACGCACCTTGACGCTCGCACCCGGCACAACGGCTCCCGTTGGATCAGTCACTGTACCCGCCAACGTTGCTGTCGATTGCGCAAAGCATGCACTCACGCTCACCAGCAGCAACACGACAAGACCTAGTAGTCCGTTTGTGAACTTCCATGAAGCATTCATTCAAGCCTCCTGCGAGAAACACGCGGCCATTCCAGATCTCTGCCGGAAAGCTGCGGCTGAATATAGGACTCCCACTCGGAGTACAGTGTGCAATGCACACCCGATGGTCCTAAGCAAGGCCAGTGGCTTGATCTTCTGTGCCCTCATTTAACTTCGCAAGCGGGGCGCGACCAATTCCACATCGAAAACCGAAAACTCTACTGGGTGATATCTAAAATTTCATGCTTCGCGACTAATGTCAATGTTTACCGGCCGTTACAAGCAGGTGTTTTTTTTATCAATCTCAAGATTTTTTAAATCAATCTCAAGTTAAAAAGGAAACTTAACGGCCAACACGGGCGTCGCCTACCGTTAGTTCCCCTGCTCTCACCTTCGCCAGCCAATACCGCAGTCTGTCACCGGTCACAGCAACGGAGGGTTTCATCCAAGAATCCACTCACGCCAGCTTATGAAACATGCAAACCGTCACAGAATCTCTGCCAAAGAATAGGCACAAAAAGTACGTTGCAAACCAAAGACAGCGCTCTGAAGTCCGACCAAAGTTCGAAGAAAGATACCTCTACAGACTCATTCCATCGAAAAACGTAATGAAAAATAATCTAGTAGGGCAAGTACTTAATGATGTCACTAAGTAACTCCACATTTGTCTTTATTTGGTAATTTTCAACCCGCCCCTTTCCGGCAAACTTTCGTAATCCATCTCATAGACGGTGCGCCATACAAGCCGAAGGTGTACAACTGTTGCCATATGTTGCACTTCCATTCCCGGAGAACGATGACCCCAAAGAAGAGCGCCCCCGAAACTGACAAGCCGGCCACCCTCAAGATGCTCGCCGAGTACCTTGACCTCTCGCCCGCCACCGTCTCCATCGTTCTCAACAACTCGCCCGTAGCGACCTCCATTCCGTCGGCCACCAAACAGCGCGTTCATGCCGCGGCAAAGAAATTTGCCTACCGCCCCAACCTGCACGCCCGCATGTTGCGCTCCCGTCTCACCAACACCATCGGCATCATCGCCCCCGAGCTCAGCGAAGGCTATTTCACCGGCGTCATGCTCGGCGTCGAACAATCCCTCCTCCAGGAAGGCTTCCTCTACTTCACCGTCAGCCATCTCGGTCAGTCCGACCTCAAAGATGAGTATCAGGAACTCCTCATACGCCGCCGCGTCGACGGCTTTCTCCTCGTCAATACCCGACTCACCCTCAACATCCCCGCACCGGTCGTCGGCATCTCCTCGCACAGCAATACCATGGGCGTCACCAACATCATGCTCGATCACACCGTCGCCGCCCGGATCGCTCTCCGCCACCTCTACGACCTCGGCCACCGCCGCATCGCCTTCATGAAAGGCCAGCGTTATTCCCTCGACTCCGAGGCCCGGTGGCAATCCATCGTCAGCATCGCCCAGGAGATCGGCATCATTATCCGCCCCGAACTCTGCATCTTCCTCGAGGAAAACGTCTGGTCGCCCAGGCTCGGCTATAAGCCCGTCCGCGATCTCCTCTCCCGCACGCAAGACTTCACCGCCGTCTTCTGCTTCAACGACACCTCCGCCATCGGCGCCATCCGCGCCATTCAGGACGCCGGCCTCACCTGCCCGGGCCACATCTCCGTCATCGGCTTCGACGACATCATCGTCGCCGAATACTTCAGCCCGCGTCTCACCACCGTTCGCCAGCCTCTCTTCAAGATGGGGGAAGCCGCCGCGGAGCTCCTCATCAAACGCATCCAGGCACCCGACGAACCCTATCCTCAGGACGTCTGGTTTGAGCCCGAACTCATCGTGAGAGAATCGACAACGAGCATCCCCCATTCTTCCTATCCCGGGTCGCCGCGAGGCAAACGCTGACAGGAGCGCTTTGCAAACACCCCCCACAGATACAGACACTTCTCAGCCCGGCCACAGCCCCGCGAGTCCGCGCCGCGCCCTTCTTCCGGTCTTCTTCTACTTCCTCGCAGCCGGCGTCTCGACTGTCATGCTTGGCCCCCTACTCCCCGCACTCATCCAGCGCTGGCACATTCAGGACGCCCAGGCAGGCACCCTCTTCACCGCCAGCTTCATCGGCCAGTTCTGCGGAGCCTGGTTCGCCACGCGCAATCTCCGCACCAGCATCCTCTACGGTTCAGCCATCACTTCGGCAGGATGCGCCGCCATGGCATGGGTCGGCTTCGGCCAAGCACACATTGCTCTCTTCTGCGTAGGCCTAGGCCTCGGAGCGGGCCTCACCGCCGGCAACGTCATCGCCGGCACCGCAGTTCCCGCTGCACGCGCGCGCCTTATCGCCATACTGAACGTTGCCTGGGGTCTCGGCGCCATCGCCTGCCCGGTACTCGTGCGGCTGTCTTCCTCCGGAGGCATCCAACACTTCTTCTACGCGACAGCCGCCTTTCTTGCCCTCACCTCGCTGGTCGCCATCGCAATTCCCCATCCCATCCAGGCGGAGCAGCTGTTAGACGCCACCTCGCAACCCTCTTCGCGAATACCCTCCATACAACCGCGCATGCCGCTCCCGCCGCTGCCTCTCTTCTTCTTCGGCGCAGCCATCTTCCTCTACATCGGCGTCGAAAACGCGCTCGGAGGCTGGCTGCCCAGCTACGCGGTCCGCACCAACCCCGACCTCCACGCGTCCTCCATCGCCGTCTACTTCTGGGTAGCAGAGCTCACCGGCCGCATTCTAGTCACTGCCCTTATGACCCTGATCGGCGAGGCCGCCCTCTATCGCATCTGTCTCGCACTCCTCATCCTCACCCAGATTCTGCTCTGCGCCACAACAAACATCTCCGCAACGGGAATCGTCACGCTGACATTTCTCGGCGCACTCAGCCTTGCTCCCATCTATCCCCTCATCATGTCCTTCCTGCTCGCCCGCACCGGAAACCACGCCCGCCTAGGCGCCCTCTTTGCCACCGCCTCGTTTGGCGGAGCCACCCTGCCCTGGCTCACCGGCGTCGTCTCCACTCAATTCCAAAGCCTGCGCACAGGCCTCATCGTCCCCGCCGCCGGAGCAGCGCTTCTACTCTTCCTCTCTACCATCGTCACAGCCAAACCCACCCGACCCTCCAAAACGATCGGGCCTCCTCGGTTCTCTTAACCGCCCATCAAAATTTGTCATCGAGAGCGAAGCGACTCACGGTCTCATCGTGAGTCGCGCATCATCTCTCATGAGGGAGGAGGTCCCCTTTGGCAGGGCTACGAACGAAAGGATCAGCATCACAACGAGGATTCCAATCGGAACGAGCCACGTCACAGCGCCTCGGTCGATGGAGGGATTTGCTTCCGCAAGGCGCCGCTCCGGGGAACGTAGAGCCCAGGAAGCCAGCGTAACTCCGGCGAAAACCAGCGGTGCAACCCACTTGCTTGGGCCGTCGCCAACAAAGAAGTGGGAAGCCGCCGCTGAAAAACGCCCCAGCATAGGCCCATGATGGGCGAGCACAACTGGCTGGTCGAACAATTCGAGCAGAGCCCGCCACACTGCGCGGTGTAGCGGACCGGATGCTCGCCTGAGATCTCGCTCGATCTGTTCCGTGGAGACAACTCAACCTGAAAATCATTCAACTTGCTCCGGAGCAACGACTCCTGCGTGCGCCGCTGATAGCCTTCCCGATGGGTGTCCATCCAATTTTTCTGAATCTAGGAGGAGCAGCATGTTCAGGATTACTACGTGTCGCATTGACGCAAAACTCACCAGGGGTCTCGACGACGCGATACGCATCATCACGCAACTGGAATTGACTCCGACCCTTTCTCCGCTCCAGGCGAGCGAAAGGTACGTTGCCGCAGAAGCAGCATGGATCGAACACAAGATGAGCTGTCAACTTTGCTCCGGACAACAGGTCGGCAAAGTCCACTGACATCACAGTTTTCCCAACCGACTAGCCAACCGCGGGATCCTCGCTTTAGCTGGTAAGTATCTGTTCAAGCTTTTGTAAGCTTGACCGCTCACCCATGACGATAAGAAAATCACCGGCGGAGACTTCGACTTCCGCCGGTGGATTGAAAATTGTCTCCCCCGCTTGTGTACGGATTGCAAGCACGATCACTTCGGATTTCCGCAGTTCCAATAGCTGTCCCAGGGACTGTCTGGTTGGTTCGCCCTTGGAGGAGACAGAGACTTGTTCCATCGTGATCTGTGATCCGATGTTGCTCCTCGCGAAGTCCAGGAACTCCACAACATGAGGTCGCAGTAACGAGTCGGCAAGTTGTCGTCCGGCCATCGTATAAGGCGTCAACACGGTGTCGGCTCCTGCGCGGCGCAGCTTTTCTCCGGCTTCTTCTTCAGAGACTCGGGTTACAACCGTCAACTTTGGATTCAGAGTCTTCGCCGAGAGAATGATGAAGAGATTCTCCGCATCCGAGGGCAAAGCAGCAATCAACCCCTTCGCTCTCAGAACACCGGCCTGGCGAAGGCTGTCGTCCTGTGTGGCATCCGCAACGATGGCAAGCATTCCTGCGGTCTCCGCCTTGGCAACACGCTGCTCGTTGCGGTCAATCACCAGGAAGGAAGCGTCAGCGCGCTGAAATTCATAGCAGGCGTTCCGGCCTACGCGGCCAAAACCGCAGACGATGAAATGGTCGTTCAGGTTTTCGATCATGCGTCTCTTCCTGCGTTTGCCGTAACGATCCTGCAACTCGAGTTCAATGATAGTTTGGGTCATCGCGCCCACAGCTAAGAACATGGCGCTCACTCCAAATAGAATCAGGAAAGAATTAAAAACTCGGCCCGCATGGCTCAATGGCCGCATCTCCTTATAGCCGACCGTCGTGATCGTCGTCAGGGTCATGTAGAAGCCGTCGAACCAGGAATACCCTTCGATCACTTCAAAGCCAACCGTGCCCACAACCAGCGTGAAGCATAGCAATCCAGCGATGAGAAGGAAGCGGCGAATCAGACGGCTATTCATCGAAAGATACCCGAAGAGATGTTCAGGCCCTGATCGCCTTGCTGTCTACGGTCCAGTCACCGCGGGGAATCTGCTGTTCTCGTAGTCCCATCTCTCCCCCGCCACAACCAAACGGGTGCCCCATCCTTCGCGGTCCCATCGCGAAGGGTGGGATGTAAGCCGTCAACCAGCCCGCAGACCGCAAGTCCTTAAATGAAAGAGGTCAGGCTAAGCCTGACCTCCGCCTCAATCCTCCCACTCACAGATCGGGGCGGCGAGGGAACCAATTGCGCAGTAAAGAAAGCAGTCATGAACTAACGAGAAGCAACAAAATGATCGCGAAGCTGGATAACTGCAATAACAACAAGAGCCGCCATCGATGGTCCGAACAAGAGATACATTTGATCCTCCTCCTTCCCCACAAGAAATGGGCACGCCAAATGAAATTGGTGCTGCTAACTACTCTTGGAATCAGGTGGATACGCCTTGTCTGATCCCTCTCGATGTCTCGATGACATGGGATATTGCAAGTGCCCGGCCAATCGCGAAAACACAGGAAATCCCCGGATTTTTGCGTTCTCCACAGGAACGAAAATGGCCAAACATGCAAAAACCCGGTCGGAAGAGGCAAAACATTGCCCACACGGGAAGAGTTTTTTCACTTTGGTGTGCAATCTCTAACCCAGAGATGCACCTTGCACCGACATGGTCAGTTTCTTCTTATCTTCGCCCCTGATCGCACGTCAGACCCCGTCAGATCCGCCCGAACAAATAAGGAATCTCACATTCGGATAAAAAGACGAATCCAAACGGCCAGCGCTCACCCAGCGCGCGCCCAGCTCAGACCGCCACAGTAAAGGTATCTTCGCTCCGGGTCACTGCCCGATACATCGTGTCCCGCTCAAACGGCTCCCGCCCTGCCTCTGTAATCAGCCGAACCAGATCCGCCCGCCGCATTCCCTGCGGAGTCGTCGCGCCCGCATCGTGGTAAATCTTCTCCTCGATCACCGTGCCATCGATATCGTCCGCACCGAACCGCAGCGAGATCTGCGCCATCTTCGGCGACACCATCTGCCAGTAGCTCTTGATGTGCGGAAAGTTGTCCAGCATCAAACGGCCCACCGCGATCTGCCGCAGATCCAGCATCCCTGTCGTCTTTGGAATATGAGCGAGCGCCGTATTCTCCGGATGGAACGCCAGCGGAATAAACGTCTGGAACCCGCCCGTCTCATCCTGTACCTCTCGCAGCTTCACCAGATGATCGACGCGGTCCTCATCGTTCTCCACATGCCCATACAGCATCGTCGCATTCGACCGCAACCCGATCCGGTGCGCCGCCCGAGCCGTGTCCAGCCACTCGCTGCCATCGATCTTGTGGTCGCAGATGATGTGCCTTACACGATCGGCAAAGATCTCCGCCCCACCCCCCGGCATCGAATCCACTCCCGCTGCCTTCATCCGCTCCAGCGCCTCCGGAATCGTCATCTTGCCGCGCTTGGCCAGAAACGCCACCTCCACCATGGTGAAAGCCTTGATATGCACCTTGGGAAACCGCTCCTTCAGCCCCCGCACCAGGTCCATGAAGTACTCAAACGGAAGGTCAGGGTGCAGCCCCCCAACGATATGAAACTCCGTCACCGCCTCCGTCAACCCCGTGCCCGCAGTCTCCCATGCCTCTTCGAGCGCCATCGTATACGTTCCCGCATCGCCCTTTTTGCGCCCAAACGCGCACAAGCGGCAGGAGGCCACACAAACATTCGTCGGATTGATGTGCCGATTCACATTGAAGTACGCGATATTCCCGTGCAGCCGCTCACGCACCAAGTTCGCCAGCCAGCCCACCGCCAGTATGTCGCCAGTCCGGTAGAGCGTCACCCCGTCCTCAAAGTTTAAACGCTCCGCATTCGCCACCTTTGCCGCAATTGGCAGAAGGCTCGGATCATCCGTCTGAAAGGGGTGTCGCGTTAGCGGATTGAAAGCCTCAAAGCTCATACTTCGATTCTATTCCTCGTCGGCGACCTTAGTTTCTCCATGTGTGGCCACTTCACTCGAATCCACCATGCGCGGCTGTACGACGATGCCATCAAACAAAGTCGCTCCCACCAGATGATCCCCCACCGGCCGCACCAGCCTCAGATTCCACCCCGTATTCCAATAATGCACAGAACGGTCCGGCAGATGAACCGCAAAGGCGATCGTGTTCTGGCTGTTGGCCGTGATCAACATACGTTGCGAAGGCTCATCGTAAAACAGGCTGTTCACATCCCGGATGGCAAGGTTCTTCAGACCCTGCCACGTAACCCCTCTGTCCTGGGAGATGAAAATCCCATCTCGTCCCCCCACCCACAGCCCCCCGGAATCATCGACCGCAATCGCAGCCAGTTGAGTCAACGTCCCCGGCAGATTCACCGCCTCCCATCTCTGGCCTCCATCCGACGAAAGCACGGCAGATCTCAAAGTCGCCGCCAACACCCACGACTTCGCCGAAGCAACAAAGTTCCAGTCATCCTTCTCCGGACCAGCCATCAACTTCCAGCTTTCACCGGCCGTCCCACTACGCAACAACCCCTCCGACGTCGCGGCGTAGAGCGTATCCCCCACCCGCGCAATCGCATTGACATTCGCATCGAAGACATGCGCCGGAGCCGGGTCCGGGGTCTTCTTTGCCGCCACGCTCCGCCGCCTGCCGGCATGCCTCGCTGGGACAACAACCGTCTTCTCTACCTTTTCCACTGCAGGTTGCGCGTCTTCGTGCGCGATCAAAGCCACGTTGTTCACCCGGCTCCAAAGGTCGCCTTGCAGCCGATAGATCCCATGCCCCGTACCCGCCAGCACCGTACCATCGGAGGCCTGTGCCAGACTGAACACATCCTGCCCATTCAACCCCGCGCTCTTCTGCGACCAGCTCAACCCGCCGTTATCGCTGACAAATACTCCGCCCCACGCCTTGTCATTCACCACCCCCACATAGATCGTCGCCGGCTGCGTAGCATCTCCGACGTAGGAAGTGATCTGCCGTGCCGAAAAACCATTGTTGGAAGGAGCGAACGAGAACCCACCGTCATTGCTCGCCAGCACACCGCCGCGATCGGTGGCCAGCAAAACACGATTCGTGTTGGCCGGATCGACATACACGTCATTGATAATCAATTCGGGACCGGTCGTCCGCTGCCAGGCCGCTCCCGAATCGCCCGTACGATACAGACCCTCCGTTGTCCCGGCAAAGACAATATTCAAATTCTGCGGGTCCTGCATCAGCACTCTGGTTCGTCGTGCCGTCGACGGAATTCCCTGCACCTTCTGAAACTTCTCGCCGGCATTCTGGCTCTTGTAAATCCCGGAACACGCACTGGCATACACCACGTTCGAGTCCTTGGGATCCAGAATGATGGAAAACACATCCGAGTCTTCAATGATGCCCTGCTTGATGCTGGTCCAGTTCGCGCCGCCGTCGGTCGTCTTCCATGGCAGATGCCAGGTCCCGGCATAGATAATCTCGGGATTCGACGGATCGATCGCTATCGACTCCACCTCATGGATCTCTTGGCTCCCCTCAGGGCTGATCAGTTGCCAGCGGTCTCCTCCGTCTGTCGAGCGATACACACCCTTCAGCGTCCCCGCGACCAGAATCTTCGGATCCGACGGCGCAGCCTCAAGCGCACGGATGGATTGCCCGCGCATATCCGCGTCACCCTCCCAGTTCCCCCCCCCATCGTGACTGACGTACAGTCCCCCCGCAGGGCTCCCCAAAACCCACGCACCCACCAGAATATGTTTTGGGTTGGAGCTGTCCACCACAATGGAATCCAGCGCCAGATCGTTCCGCTTCGCCACCCACGCCAGCCGCTTCCAGTCTGCGCCCCCGTTCCGAGACTCATAGATCCAGCCCGTCAATGTGCCGAGATACAGATGGGAGCGGTCGTGTGGATCGACAGCAAACGAACGGGCATCCCCTCCATCAGGTCCGAACGGTAGCCAGGTGACTGCGTCCAGCCGCAGACATGCCCAGGCTAGGAGAAGGGCAACGCCCGAAATTCGAAGTGTGCAGCGTCTTTTCAAGATTTGTACCTAAGTCTTTAGTGTAATCGCTTATGCGAGGCCCACCTCCGAAGCCCTGAACACAAAGGCTGACTGGAATCAACCCAGTCAGCCCGTGTGCCTTGTTGCGGTTAGTGTTGACTACTTCTTCTTTTTGGCAGGAGGCGTCCGTGGTACCGCTTTGACCGCACTCTCGTCCACTGGGGTGAGACCAGTAGTGCTCAGCGTTGCCCCGGCAGGAATCAACGTCGTCGTCACGGTCTTGGCGTCGTCAGAGCCCGTGTAGACCGAGATACGGCTGGCGTCGATACCCTTCTCCGTTACCAGGTAGTCCTTCGTATTGACTGCGCGCTCACCAGCAAGGTCAACCGGCTTCTTGTTCTTGCCTTTAGGCGGTGCCTTCTCCGCGCTGGTAGAGTTGCCGACCACAGCGAGCTTCGCATCCGAAGCGCTCTGCAGTTTCAGGGCGATATCGTCAAGGCAAGCCTTGGCTTCGTTATCGACCCGGGCCGGGCGCCGCGTATCGCGCTCGAAGCTGACCGAGCAGAGTGCGCTCGTCGTCGGTGCCGGAGGCGGTGGAGGCGCGTTGACAGTTACAGTCGTCGTCGAAGATGCGGTCTGACCCTTATCGTCAACCACGTTGCAGGTCACCGTAATCGTTCCAGGCGCTGCACCCGCCGTGCTCAACGTCGCTGTAGAAGCATTGCCGGACACAGTGCCAGCCGATGCGCTATAGCTATAGGTCAGAGGACGATTCTGCGGACTTACACCGGTTGCGGTGATCGTCGAAGAATCTCCTGGAGCAACCGTCGAAGGACTCGCCGAGCAGCTTATCGTCGGCGGCTCAAACTGCTTGACCGTGTAGGACGCCGTGCAATCTGCCATCTCGCCCGGCTTCAGCTTCTTGGCCTCCATAGCGATATGGCCCTTCGCCGTGTAGGTGCCAGGAGCGGCATTCTTCGTGTCGATATTTGCTGTGGCCGTGTTACCGGAGATCGTGCCGCCATCAGCCGTCCACGAGTAGGTGTACGCCTTCTTCGGATTCAGATTGGCAGGTGTACCGGTAACCGTGATCGGGTCGCCCGGGTAAACAGTCGCAGGCGAGGCCGAGCATGCATAAGTGATCGGCGGAGGAGGAATAATGTGGCCGAAGTGCATCACAATGCCCGTGCTCAACTCGGCAGCGCTCAGGTTCGTACGACCGCCCAAAGCACCTGACGTCGGAGGATTTACCGCCGGGCCATAGTTGGTGTGAATCCAGCGATAGTCTGCCTGAAAGAGTCGCAGCGAAAAACGGTTGTCGAAGAAGGGAAGGTCATAGTCCATTCCGCCGCCAGCCGTCAGCGTTGGTCCCCATCGGTAAGGATTGTGGTAGAACGGCGTGCCCGAATTATTCGGCCCACCAAGATACCCGCCGCCTACAAGTCCGTGGCCAAACAAGGTGAAATTCTGCATCGGCGCACGGAAGATCGGTCCCGCTGAATAGCTGTAGAACCCGTCATTGTTGCCGTCCGGATGGATGGACGCGATAAACTCGCCGCCCGCGTACTTATTCATGTAATAGGCCACGCTGCCCATGCCGCCCTCATTGATCGAGGAGTACGAAATGCCCTGGGGCTTCAGCTGTCCATGGGCCCCAAAATACGAATACCCCAAAAATACGTCAATTCGCGACGGGTTCACTCCCCCTGGGGCAGCTGTACTGGGCGCTGGCGCTTGTGCATTCACGCTCCCAACTCCAAGACCGACTGCGGATGCAGCCAGCAAAAACCGGCTTATAAAGCGAAACGGGCGATTAAGCATTCGAGTTCCTCCACTCAAATTCCAGCGTTTACGAGTCGTAAATTCCAAACAGGGATCGTTTTATCTGTTCGATTCCTAACAGCTTACCGCAGTTGCTAATCGGTGCGGATAAAAAAATACTAGAGCGACACTATATTTTCAATACGTTACCCGTGAAAGGAACAAATTTGCGCATCAGACCTCAAGGGGGAACCCTACCAGTAATCAGCCCCGACGGGACCTGCTAATTAAGCTAGGTTTAAGGTCTTCCGCACCGTTCCCCGCTCCTGCTGGATCTTTTCCTGCAAAAGCGTGATCGCATATAGCAACTGCTCCGGCCGTGGCGGGCACCCCGGAACGTACACGTCGACCGGAATCACCTGATTGACACCCTGCAGCAGCGCGTAGTTGTTGAACACCCCGCCCGACGTGGCGCAAGCCCCCATCGAAATCACCCACTTCGGCTCAGGCATCTGCTCGTAGAGCCGTCGAATCACCGGCGCCATCTTCTGAGAGACCCGTCCCGCAATGATCATCAGGTCGCTCTGCCGTGGTGAAGGCCGAAATACCTCAGCGCCAAACCGCGCAATGTCGTACCGCGATCCACCCATCGACATCATCTCAATCGCGCAGCAAGCCAGGCCAAACGTCATCGGCCATACCGAATTCTTCCGCACCCAGTTGATCGCCGAATCCAGTGAAGCCAGAACCACACCCTCCGGCTTCTCATCTCCCCAACTCACCTCATGCAGTTTCTCCCGGTTCTTCCCGAAGCTGTCCAGACTGCCAAAAAGGTAGCGATCATTCTTTTGCGGAACCGCCGTCGGACGGCCGCTGCTCGTGTTTTCAGGTACGCTCATATCTCTAATAATAAAACCTACGCACCCGACACAGGTACAAAATGACATCTTTCAGCAGTTAGCTGCCCAAACCAAGCCCTAGCGGGCATTCTCTTCGATTGCCTGAACCAGGGCCCACCGCAGCACCCGCTGCTCGTCCTTATCCAGCTTCGACCCATTGCGCGTCAGGTAGAAGACATCGATCGCAGTCTCTCCCTCGGTATCCACCAGCGCTACCTCGATATTGCAGCCGTGAGCCGCCAGCGTCAGACTCAGGGCGCGCAGCAGCCCGGTCGTGTCCTGTGCCACCACCTCCAGCAGTGTGCTGTGCGACGAAGCCTCATCGTCAAACTCCACCCGCGTCTCCACCACCACGTGCGGGGCCTTCCGCCTCCCCCGCCGCCGCCCGCTCAACAGCTTTTCCAGCGAAACCTCCCCGGTCAACACGTCATGCACGCTCTTCACGAATGCCTCATGCTCCGACGCATTCATCTCCAGCGTCCGAAACGTATCGGTAAACCGAAACGTGTCCACCACCACCCACTGCCGGTTCGAAAACGCGTCTGCCGTAACGATGTTCATGCCCCACGCGGCCAGCGCCCCTGCAACCGTGGCAAAGAGCTGCGGCCTGTCCCGCGTCACCAGCGTCAACTCGCTCACCGTCGGCGCATAGCGAAACTCCAGCTGCACCGAATCCTCTGCAAACCGCGACGCCATCTTGAACTGCACACGCACCTGCTCCGGCGTCCTCGTCAGCACATACCGCTCCGGAAACCCATCCAGAAACTCCCCCACCTCGGCCTTCTGCCCCGGAAGCAGCGCCATCACACGATGCACCAGTTCGCTCTCCTCCTGCCCCCCCAGCCGCTCGTCATCCACACTGCGATCCAGATAGTTCGCCGTCGCAATATAAAGCTGCCACAGATTCTCTGCCTTCCACGGCGTCAGCGCATCGGGATGCACCGCATTGATATCCGCGTACGTAAACAGTGTGATCATTCGCAAGGCCTCCGGCGTATGCACCTTCCCAGCAAATGCCCGCACTGTCTCCTCGTCGAAGATGTCCCTCCTGAGCGCAGCCGACATCTCCAGATGGTTCGCAATCAGGCTCTCCACCAGCCCGCTCTCATACCCATCCAGTTCCAGCCGCTCCATCACACTCTCGGCCATCCGCGCGCTCTCCCGCGTATGGTCGCCTGTACTTCGACCCTTCCCGGTGTCGTGCATCAGCGCCGCCAGATACAGCAGCTCCGGATGCGGCAGCTCCCGCAACACGCCGCCAAACCGCGCCGCCCACTCCCCCATCGTTCCCTTCTGCGGAGCTCGCCAACCCATGCAGCGTGTCGATCAGCACAAACGTATGTTCATCCACCGTGTACCGGTGATACGCATCGCGAATCACCAACGCGTCTATCCCATGGAACTCCGGTATCAGCAGCTCCAGTACACCCAGCGCATGCATAGCCCGCAGCGCAGCTCCCGCATAAGACCCCGTAAGCACACCCTTCAAGTGGTGCCACAACGTCGGCCCCTCTTCCAGTTGCGCCGACAGCAACGGCAGCCCCTCGGCCAACCGTTCTTCTGCATCCCGCCCCAGCCGTGCGCCCGTCGTCGCCATCGTCTGAAATATCTGCAGCACCACATCCGGGTCCTGTGCCGGCTCATGCCCAAACTCGTGGGTTTCTTCAAGCATCACCCGCCCATGCTCCACGCGAAACCCCTGCCGCAACGCCTCCTCCCGGCGCTCACGCTTCAACCCCAACAGTTTCGAAGCCTTCGGCGCCGGCACTTCGTCCATCACCTGCGACACGCGCCGTTCCACACTCCGTGCATGACGAAAATAAATCCGCATCCAGTACGCCGCATCCGCCTTCTTCGGTTTGCGCCCCGTCAACCCCACCATCATCTCGGCCGCAGCATCCTGCGCCTGCCAGTCCAGCGTATTGTCGTCCCGCTCATGCCGATAGTGCAGGAAGCACCGAACCAGCCACAGAAACTCCACCGCCTTGTGAAACTCCTTGTCCTCTTCCATCGAAACGTCGGCAGCGGCCCCGTCACCTTCCTTCTTCTTCGCCTGAGCCGCCGCCTCCAGCAACTTCGTCATCCAACCGCACACATGCAGGTCCCGCAACCCGCCGGGACAGTCCTTGATGTTCGGTTCCAGATGAAACAGCGTGTCCCCATACTTCGCATGTCGCGCTCGCGCCAGCTCCAGCAGCCGCACCATTACCGCCTTATGATCCCGCTGCAGCAACTTCGGCACAGTCTGCCCCGCCAGCTTGCCGTAAAGCGCCGCATCCCCAGTCACCATCCGGTGATCCATCAACGAGAACACCCACTCCGCGTTCTCCGGATCAAAACGTTCGCACTCCGCCAGTTTCCTTGTCACAGGAGAGACCCGCATCCCGCAGTCCCACATCTCCTGATTCACCCGCCGAATCGCGTCCTTGACATCCTTCTCCGCCAACCGCCCGTCCAGCAGAAAAAGCAAGTCCACATCCGAGTAGGGAAACAGCTCCCGCCGCCCATACCCACCCACCGCCACCAGCGAAACCCCTGCACCTAGGCGCGAATCATGTTCTACCGCCTGCCCCCACAACTCTTTCACCAACTCATCAACAGCCGCGGCCCGCGCCGCAATCGTCACTGCCCCCGAAGCACCCCCCGCCTCAAACGCACCCCGAACCTCCAGCATCCTTCGCTGGTATGTCCCGCGCATCCCGCTGCTGATGGAGTCGTTTGCTGGCATGGCCATTTTGCTCGTCGGCTCGTGTTTTGGGATTTAGTGCAATTTTTTTTTGGGATTGTCGCAGGGCTTTAGCCCTGCGACAACTCAACGCAACAGCAAGGGGCTTTAGCCCCGGGCCCTCTTCTCACACGCCCTCATCGTCCAATACAGTCTGTTACACCGGCATCGGCCAACCTACAGCGCAATCTCCCCGCGCTCGTCATTGCGAATCCGAATCGCCTCATCGATCTTCGAAACAAAAATCTTTCCATCCCCAATCGTTCCGGTCCGCGCCGCAGTCGTAATCGCCAGAATTGCCTTATCCAACATCGCGTCGGCCACCACCACCTCCAGCTTCACCTTCGGCAGCAGATCGACCGAGTATTCGCGCCCTCGGTAAAACTCCGTGTGCCCCTTCTGCCGCCCATGCCCACGCGCCTCGGTGATCGTCATCCCCTCCACGCCAATCTCCACCAGTGCATCCTTCACCGCGTCCAGTTTCGACGGCTGAATCACCGCTTCAATCTTCTGCATAACCGGTTCCTCTCCTCAATGCCCAAAGCTCGCAGCTCAACGTTGTCTTCAATGCGCCCAATCGTACCCTTCTTCGCCGTGCTGCGAAAGGTCAAGTCCCTCACGCTCGGCCTCTTCGCTCACCCTAAGCCCGATCAACTTATCCACGACAAACAGAATAATCAGCGTTCCTACAATCGAAAGGCTCCACCCAATCGCCACGCCCACAAGCTGATTCAGCAACTGGTGAGGGTTGCCTTCAATCAGTCCCGTAGCCTTCCCCGCACCAAAAATCGGATTGATCACGCTATTGGCAAAGATTCCCGTCAGAATCGCTCCCATCGTCCCGCCCGCGCCATGCACACCAAACGCATCCAGCGAATCGTCATAGCCAAACCACGCCTTCACCTTCACCACCATGAAGTAACAGAACACCCCAGCGATCAGCCCAATCCACAACGCCGACATCGGCGTCACAAACCCAGCCGCCGGCGTAATCGCCACCAGCCCGGCCACGCAACCTGAGATCGCACCCAACGCCGAAGGCTTGCCCTGACGAATCCACTCCGCCACACTCCAGCCAATCGCCGCTGCTGCCGCGCCAAAGTGCGTCGCCACAAACGCCGAAGTCGCCAGCGTCCCCGAGCTCAACGCCGAGCCTGCATTAAACCCAAACCACCCCACCCACAGCAGACAGGCCCCAATAAAACTCAGCACCACCGAGTGTGGCGGCATCGGCACCTTCGGATACCCCAACCGTTTCCCCAGATAGAGCGCAGTAATCAGCGCCGAAACACCCGAGGTCACATGCACCACCGTCCCGCCCGCGAAATCAAGCGTCGGAAACCGCCCGCCGAGCGAGGCATTCAACAAGCCGCCCTTGCCCCAAACCATATGCGCCATCGGGCTATACACAAACATTGCCCACAGCACCATAAACACCAGCATCGCCGAAAACTTCATCCGCTCCGCAAACGCACCCGTAATCAGCGCCGGCGTAATAATCGCAAACATCAACTGATACACCATGAACGTCTGCAGCGGAATCGTCGCCGCATACTTCGCATCCGGCGCCAGCCCAACGCCCTTCAGAAACACATTGTGCAACCCGCCGATAAACGCATTCCCCTCACCGAACGCCAGAGAGTACGTCACCAGCGCCCACAGCACGGTAATCACTGCCATCATCGCGAAGGTCTGCATCATCGTGCCTAAAATATTTTTCTTCCGCACCAGACCACCGTAGAACAGCGCCAGCCCCGGCCCGCTCATCATCAGCACCAGCGCCGCCGAAACCAGCATCCAGGCGTTGTCTCCCGCCGTCTGCGCCGCAGCAATCAACGCGGCATTATCCCCATTCTGTTTCTCCAGGGCCGCAATCCTGTCCGCCTGAGTCGCCCCGGCTGCAGGCGCCGCCTGCGCCAGCACCCGCGATCCGCCCATCACCGACCCGCCCAAAATCAGCACAAACAGAAGAGACAAAAATACCTTCGCCACTGGAAGACGCATTTTCCAATCACCCGTTTCAAAGTATAGAAAAATAAACAAACACTAGAGGTAGCGAGACGCCCGAGACCCCGTCGAAACGCGGTCTCCAACTCACATCTCACAAATTCAGTAAGCTTCAGGTAGCGATGCACCTCGTGATCGCCCCGTTTCGCTTACTCTACACAAGGGAGCTCACATCACAAAGCGATAATTTATTCCCGAAAATCGTCATCCAAAAGAAAGGCACTTCCCTCCATGTCCAAAGCCACTCTCTACAGTTGGGACAACATCGAGAACGAGCAGCTCAATCCTCTACTCTCCCGCAAGTTTGTCACCGGCGACCAGTCCATGTTCGCCCGCGTCGTCCTCGCCGAGGGCTGCGTCGTCCCCCGCCACTCCCACCCCAACGAGCAGATCACCTTTATCGCCGAAGGCGCTCTCCGCTTCGACTTCGACGACGGCACCTCGCACACCGTCCACGCCGGCGAAGTCCTCGTCATCCCCGGCAACCTCCCCCACTCCGCCACCGCCGAGGTCGACACCATCGACTTCGACCTCTTCGCCCCGCCCCGCCAGGACTGGATCAACAAAGACGACAGCTACCTCCGCAAAGGCACTTCGTAACGCAGCACCGAACCCGGCAAAATGGACTGCAGTTGACCCGAGCAAAGCGAGGCCCTATGCAGTCCATCGCGCCCAAGTCCGGTATACAAGTCACGAAGTGACCGTCCGCCGCGCAGGCGGCCCGTCCGGCAGGACATTATCTTCCCAACATCTCCCGAACAATCCCCTCCCACTCCAACTTCAAATCCCCAGTCCCCACCGCCCTCCCCGCCCGCCGATACCAATACCCCGCATTCCCCAAATCCCCCTCCTTGCGATGCAGATAAGCATGCACCCACGCCCCATCACGCCCCTCTACATCCTGCGCCACCTCATGCGCCTTCTCCCAATCCCCCTTCGCATCCCACCAAAGCGCAAGCAACGCCCCACTCAAACCAGTTCCATCCGAAGATCGAAACTCCTCCACCGTCATCCCAACCTCCTCACTGCCCCCAGGCCATATACCCGCGCTCCCGCATCCACTTCGCCAGCAAATCCGGCCATCCACTCAACTCCGGATTCCCAACCGCCAACCCCGCTCCATGCGCTCCATGCTGAAAGATGTGCATCTCCGCCGGCACGCCCGCCTTCACCAGCGCCGAATAAAACATCACGCTATTCACCACCGGAACCGTCTTGTCATCCGTCGTCGAAAACAGAAACGTAGGCGGCGTCTCCTTCGTCACCTGCGTCTCTGCCGACAGCTCGTCCACCAACTTCGGATCCGGCATGTCCCCCAGCAAATACTTCAATGACCCGCGATGCAAATCAGGTTCATGAAACGTAATCACTGGATAAGACAGAATCAAAAAGTCAGGCCTGCTTCCCTGCTGTTCCATCAGGTCGCTTGCATCTTTATTGCCCCAATCAAATTTGGTCCCAGCCGTCGCCGCCAGATGTCCCCCCGCCGAAGATCCCCACATCCCAATATGATCCGTCGCCACCCCATACTTCGCCGCATGCGCCCGCACCATCCGTATCGCCCTCTGAGCATCGCCAATCTCCACCGGATGGTGATACTTCGGCCCCAGCCGGTACTGCAGCACAAACGCCGCCACCCCGCGCTCATTCAGCCACCGCGCAAACGCGAACCCCTCTTTCTCCATCGCCAGGTGCGTGTAGCTACCACCGGGAGCCACCACCACCCCCGTCTTCGTCGCATTTGGAGCCACCGGCAAAAAAACCGTCAGCGTAGGCTTATCGACATCCTCATCACCCAAAGCCCCCGGCGCGCCCGACGGCCAAAGCAACATCGTCTTCCCCGCCCCACCCTGCGAAACCGGAGACGCGGTAGACGGCGGCGGCATAGCAGCAGGAGCAGGCGCCGTCACCTGTCCAAATCCAATCGTCCCCACCAGCACAATCACCGCCAGCCCGAAAACAATCCCTCTCACATGCCCTCCATCATGAATAAAACTGCTCGGAGCAATGGTACAGCCCTCGCTAACACGAACCTCACCTTCGGCTTCGCCGCGCTATCAGAAAATACTTATCGCCCGTCGAAACAAAACACAGAGACAACCCGTCGCACTATACTCAGCTTCATCCGAAACTTAAGAGGTCAATCCATCCATGGTCTTCCCGTGTAGTCGTCGTGTATCGTCCGTCCTATGGACGATGGCAACAGTCCTAACCGTTTCCTCAATCGCCATCGCGCAAGAAAAGCCCGAAGAAAAACCCGCCAATCCATCCACAGCCGCCGCTCGCGTCCCCGCCACACCCACCACACCCGACTCCACCACCGAAGGCACCGTCAACGTCAACGGCCAGTCCATCGCCTACCGCGCCATCGCCGGCACCATCACCGTCGGCGGCTCCGACCCGCAGGACGCCACCCTCGGCTTCGACGGCAAGCCAATCCCCGACGCCAACATCCGCCTCCCCGAGCGCATCGAGGACGCCCCACCCACCGCGCGCATGTTCTACGTCGCCTACTTCAAAAAAGACGCCCCGGCCGCGACGCGCCCAGTCGTCTTCGCCTACAACGGAGGCCCCGGCTCCCCCACCATGTGGCTGCACATGGGCACCTTCGGCCCCAAACGCATCGTCACCCCTGACACCCAGCATCAGGAAGGCGCACCCTACTCCATCGTCAACAACGACTACTCCCTCCTCGACGTCGCCGACATCGTCTTCATCGACGCCCCCGGCACCGGCCTCAGCCGCACCTTCGGCAAAAACAAATCCGAAGCCTTCTACGGCGTCGACGCCGACGGCCACGCCTTCGAGCGCTTCATCCGCCGCTTCCTCTCCAAGTACGATCGCTGGAACTCCCCCAAATATCTCTTCGGCGAAAGCTATGGCACCCCACGATCCGCCGTCCTCGCCGCCGACCTTCGCAGCGTCGACCTCAACGGCATCATCCTCCTCTCGCAAATCCTCTCCTTCGACAACAGCGTCGACGGCCCCACCGCGAATCCCGGCGTCGATCAGGCCTACGCCCTCGCCCTGCCCACCTTCGCCGCCACCGCCTGGTACCACCACAAACTCCCTACTCAACCCGCAGCCCTCAAGCCCTTCCTCGAAGAAGTCCAAAAGTACACCCTCACCGACTACATGGCCGCACTCATTCAAGGCACCGACCTCACCGACGCACAGCGCCAGACCGTAGCCGAAAAACTCCACAGCTACACCGGCCTTCCCGTCGACTACCTCCTCCGCGCCGACCTCCGCGTCACCGGTGGCGAGTTCTCCAAAGAGCTCAAGCTCGACGAAGGCATCACCACCGGCCGTCTCGACTCACGCTATCAAGGCCCCGACGCCGACCCCATGTCTGCTACCTCCGGCTACGACCCGCAGAGCGACGCCATCACCTCGGCATGGAACACCGCCATCAACCAGTACCTCCACAGCGACCTCAAATACGCCCAGCAAGCCACCTACTTGATGAACGGCCGTCAGGGCGGCGAGTTTTCCTGGAACATGACTCACACACCCCCAGGCCGAGGCTTCGGCGGTGGCGCAGCCGCACCCGGAACCGTCGAGACCGGAGCCAACGTCATGCCCGACCTCGCCTACCGCATGAAGATGAATCCGAAGATGAAGGTCATGCTCGCCGGCGGCTACTACGACCTCGCCACACCTTACTTCGAGGGCGTCTACGAGATGCACCATCTCCCCATGCCCCGCGACCTGCAATCCAACATCAGCTACCACTACTACGAGGCCGGCCACATGATCTACGTCAAAGACGACGTCCTCAAACAGTTCAAGTCCGACGTAGCAAACTTCATCAAATCCACCGAAAGCGGCAAATAAGCAATTTCAGTTCCGCAAAAGAGCAAAGGCCGGACGGTCAGCCCGGCCTTTGCTCTTTCAGTGTGGGTCCCAATAGATAGACAGGTTAACTTACAAGTTAAACTTGCAAGTTTGCCTGTCTTTCCTATAGAACTATAGACGTCATGGCACCGAAGACCTTCGAGACCGCCGTAACCGACTTCGCTCATGCCATCGGGCTGTTGGTGCGACGTGCCCGCGCCGCCGCATCCTCTCAAGAGCTCTCGTGGACCGATACCGCTGTCCTGAAGCGCATCGCCAAAGAAGGACCCGCCACCACCGCCGACCTTGCACGCTTCCAGGGAATGAGGCCGCAGTCGATGCGAACCATCATCGCCGCGCTTGAGCACCTGGGCATGGTCGAACGCAAACCGCACGCGACCGACGGCCGCCAGGTAAACATTGCGCTCACCGCCAAAGGCGCCGCCGTGCAGAAGACCGCCGGCGACGCAAAACAGACCTGGCTCGCGCAAGCCATCGCCCAACTCGATCCACAAGAGCGAGAGACGCTCTTCGCTGCGGGCAGAATCATCAAACGCGTGGTCGAAAAAGACCCTCAGTGAGGAATCAGAGCAGGCTGTGAACAAAACCGCCGCCAGCCCGGACACGCAGCAAGCCTCCCTCCTCAAAGGTCCGATGTCGCACGCCTGGCGCGCCCTGCGCTATCGCAACTTCAAGCTCTACTTCTCCGGCCAGAGCATCTCGCTTCTCGGCACCTGGATGACGCGCCTGGCAACAACCTGGCTCGTCTATCACCTCACCCATTCGGCGCTACTGCTTGGTGTAGTAAGCTTCGCGGGCCAGATTGTGTCCTTCCTGCTTGGGCCATTTGCCGGCGTGTGGGTCGAGCGCCTCGACCGCCGCAGGCTGCTCGTCTGGACACAGGCGGCAGCCGCCATCCAGTCGCTCGCTCTCGCCGCCCTCACCCTCGCCCATCGCATCACCCTCGGTGAAATCATCGCCCTTACCGTGCTGCAGGGCCTGATCAACGCCTTCGACATGCCTGCCCGCCAATCCTTTCTCGTCCAGATGGTCGACGACCGCAACGACCTCAGCAACGCCATCGCCATCAACTCCTCAATGGCAAACGGTGCGCGCCTCGTCGGCCCCGCCATCGCCGGCCTCATCATCGCAGCCGTCGGCGAAGGCTGGTGTTTTCTCATCGACGGCCTCAGCTACTTCGCCGTCATCGCGTCCTTGCTGTTGATGCGCATCAAGCCCTTGGACATGCGCCGCAACCCAACTAGCATGCTCGAACAGATGCGCGAGGGCTGGGACTACGTCCGGACCTCTCAGCCCATCCGCACCATACTCCTGCTTTTTTCGCTGCTCAGCCTGATGGGCTATTCCTACTCCGTGCTTCTCCCGCTCTTCGCAGCGCAGATTCTGCACGGCGGCGCAACCACCCTGGGCTGGCTCACCGGAGCCTCAGGTGTCGGCGCTCTCGCGTCTGCGCTCTCCCTCGCTATCCGCAAATCCGTCGTGGGACTCACCCGCATGCTCCAGATCGCCGCCGCCATGCTGGGAACCGCGCTCATCCTATTCGGCCTCTCGCATACCTTGTGGTTGTCGCTTGCACTCATGGTCATCGTCGGCTTCGGAATGATCCAGGGCGCATCCGTCAGCAACACCATCATTCAATCCCTCGTGCCCGAAGACAAACGGGCCCGCGCCATGAGCTTCTACACTATGGCCTTCTTCGGGGCAGCGCCATTCGGCAGTCTGCTAGCCGGGGCACTCGCCCACCGCATCGGAGCGCCTCACACCGTCATCATTACCGGCGCGTTCTGCGTCGCCGGCTCACTCTGGTTCACGCTCCAGTTGCCGAAGATCGAGGCAGCCATACAACCGATATACCAACAAATGGGCTTTATCCCCGCACCCGCCGTGGACGTCACCGTGAACACAAGTGTCGACGAGCGCGAGCTTGCACTATAACTCTCCAACCCAAGCCCGAAGGGAAACCAACTCGATGAACTGGTACAACGACATCGCTTGCTTCTTCGCCGGAATGTTTCTCGCCAACGTCGTGCCCCATTTCGTGCACGGCGTCTCCGGCGACCCGTTCCCCACACCCTTCTCCCACCCTCCAGGAAAAGGTCTTTCATCGCCCACGGTAAACGTCCTTTGGGCGTTATTCAATCTCATCATTGGCTATCTCCTTTTCCGCGCCGGAAAGCTATCAAGCGGAGGCGAAGTACGGCTCGTCATCTTTTTCGCCGGCATCGCCACAATCAGCATCTTGTTGAGCGTGAACTTCCAGGAGAAACAAGCCCGCTAACCGCCATTAGCCGGCATCACCGTCCCACCCCAACCGAAAGGAATCCCCATGCCTCTGACCCAACTTGATGCCACCGCAGCCCTGATCGTCATCGACCTGCAAAAAGGTGTCATCGCCATGCCCACAGTACATCCAATCAGCGACATCGTCAGCCGCAGCGCCCAGCTTGCGCGCGCCTTCCGTCGCCGAGGCCTCCCCGTCGTTCTCGTCAACGTCACAACTACAGCTCCGGGCCGAACTGACGTCGGCAAATCTCACATTACGATCACCCCGGACTTCGCCGAGCTCATTCCCGAGTTGGAGCAGCAACCCGACGACCTCGTTGTCAGCAAGCAACGCGTGGGCGCGTTCATCGGAACCTCCCTTAACGACCTGTTGCGCGCGCGCGGCGTAACCCAGGTCTTCCTTACCGGCGTCGCAACCGGCAGCGGCGTCGAGGCGACAGCACGCTCCGCCTACGATTACGGCTACAACGTTGTCCTCGTGGTCGATGCAATGACCGACCGCAACCCCGAGGCTCATCGTCACAGCGTCGAGGTCAACTTCCCGAAACTGGGTGAGACCGACACCACCGGCAACGTATTGAAGCTGTTGCAAGCCGAACCATACTGACAACGCGCGACTCATCACCGGCATCGCTGCAGTACTTGATTCTGAGAAGATTCGGCGCGCCTTACGCCGAACTTCGGGGCCATCGCTGTCCACAACCGGACATCCATTCGCAGCAACGGACACCACCTGCCTCCACTCTTTCCCCTACCCATTGATTTCACGCTCCTTCCCGCCTCGAACACTGGCACAAAAATTGCTCCTTCCCACGACCGAGGAGACGAATATGTCTGCGTTGCTGCAAAATCTCAAATTCGCTCTACGGCTCTTAAGCAAAAGCCCAGGCTTCGCCCTCGTCGCCATCCTCATCATGGCCCTCGGCATCGGAGCCAACACTGCCATCTTCAGCGTCGTTCACGCCGTCCTGCTCGAACCCCTTCCCTTCCGCGACGCCGACCGCCTCGTCCAGATCTGGCACACCCCTCCGCAGAAGAGCTTCCCCGGAATGACGCAATTCGCCGTCTCTGCCGCGAACTTCCTCGACTGGCAGAATCAGAGCCACGCCTTCGACCGGATGGCCCTGTACGGTGGCGCGGGGTATGACATCACCGGAGCCGGCAAGCCCGAGTCAATCCGCGCAAGCATGGTAAGTCCAGACTTCTTCTCCGTCCTCGGCGTTGACCCGCTTCACGGCCGGGTCTTCCTCCCCGAAGAAAATAACCCCGGCCAAAATCACGAAGTTATCCTCAGCTACAAGTTCTGGCAGACCCACTACGGCTCCGATCCCAACGCAGTCGGAAAATCCATCACCCTCGACGGAGAACCCCACACCATCATCGGCGTCATGGGTCCAAAGATGGTCAAGCCCGCCTTCGCCCAGTTATGGGTTCCCCTCGCCCTCACCCCCAAAGAGGCCTCCATCCGCGGTGAGCATCACTTTCTCTCCATCGCCCGCCTCAAAGCCGGCGTCACCCTCGATCAGGCTCAGGCAGAGATGAACACCATCTCGCAACGCCTAGAACAGGCCTACCCAGAAGACGACAAAGGCTGGGGCGCATCAGTCAAATCCCTCCGCGATGAGACCGTCGGCGACGTTCGTCCCGCTCTCCTCATGATGCTCGGCGCCGTCGCATTCGTTCTCCTCATCGCCTGCGCCAACGTCGCCAACCTCATCCTCGCCCGCACCTTCGCCCGCCGCAAAGAGATCGCCATCCGCACCGCAATGGGCGCAACTCGCGCGCGCATCGTCCAGCAGCTGCTCGGCGAATCCCTCATCATCTCCCTCTGCGGAGGCGCACTGGGCCTCATCGCCGCGCACTACGGAATACAACTGCTCATCAAATTCTTCGCCGACAAGCTCCCCCGCATCGGCGACATCGGCCTCCACGGCCCCGTCCTCGCCTTCACCTTCGCGCTCTCCATCGCCACCGGCCTCCTCTCCGGCCTCCTGCCCGCCTGGAGCATGACCAAAGGCGACGTCAACGAAGCCCTCAAGCAAGGCCTCGGCCGCACCGACGCCGACAGCAGCACCGGCAAAACCCGCTCCGCCCTCGTCGTCGTCGAAGTCGCGCTCTCCCTCGTCCTCCTCATCGGAGCCGGCCTCATGCTCCGCAGCCTCTGGAATCTCCAGACCATCGACCCCGGCTTCGACCAGCACAACGTCCTCACCCTCTCCGTCAGAGTCAACAAGCAGCAATTCACCAACCCCACCCAGGAATCCCAGTTCTTCGATAACGTCCTCCAGCGCATCCGCTCCCTCCCTGGCGTCGACTCCGCAGGAGCCGTCGACGACCTCCCGCTGCAAGGCGGCTCCAACCAGCCCGTCGCCATCGAAGGCCATCCCGCCGTCGCCATGTCCGAGCAGCCCGAAGTCTCCGTCCGGACCGCCACTCCCGGATATCTTCGCGCCATGCGTGTCCCGCTGCTCGAGGGCCGCGACCTCAGCGCCGCCGACACCGCCACCTCAGCCCCCGTCGTCGTCATCAGCCAATCCATGGCCAAACAGTTCTGGCCGAAGAGCAGCCCCATCGGCCATCACCTCAAGCTCTCCTTCTATCCCGATAAGGATCGCGAGATCGTCGGCGTCGTAGGCGACGTCAAGCAGCAGGGCCTCGACAGCTCCGCTGGCATCGCCACCCTCTACTGGCCCGTCTCGCAAATCACCGGCTCCCCACTCGGTCCCTGGCGCCCCCGTTCGCTCTCCCTCGCCGTCCGCACAACAAAGCCACCCCAAACTCTCGCCATCGCCATAACCGACGCCATACACCAGGTCAACAAAGACATCGCCGTAGACAACGTCATCACCCTCGAAGACTTCGTCGGCGAAACCCTCACTCAACCAAGCTTCAACATGCAGCTGCTCGCCATCTTCGGCCTGCTCGCTCTCGTCCTCTGCGCCATCGGCATCTACAGCGTCCTCGCCTACTCAGTAAAACGCGGCATGAAGGAGATCGGCCTCCGCATCGCATTCGGCGCAACCGTGCAGGACGTCGCCCGCCACGTCATCGTTCAAGGCATCAAGCCCACGCTGGCCGGCATCGGCATCGGACTCATCGCATCCTTCGCCCTCGGCCGCATCGTCACCAGCATGATCTACGGTGTCAGTTCCCGCGACCTCGCCACCTTCTTCACCGTAACCGTACTCCTCATCCTCGTCTCACTAGGAGCCAGCCTGATTCCCGCTCTCCGCGCCACTCGCGTCGATCCCCTCGCCGTCCTTCGCGAAGAGTAGGCACACAAACCCGGGAGCAGATAGCACGCACCTGCATGCCATCTGCTCCCTCATCCGAAAACTATTCTCATTCATCCGCACTCGGCCCATAGATCGCCGGCACCTTCGCATCATTTAACCGCAGATACACCGTAAGCTGCCCGCGATGATGAGCCAGATGGCTTAGCGCACCATCCCCGATCGTCACGTACCGCGGCCCTTCGGAGAGCACCTGCTCCCCCATCTTCAACCGCCACGGCTTCATCAGATGCTCCTCCGTCGTGCCCTCCAGCGCCCTTCGCGAATCCGCCAGCGCCTTCTCGAGCATCGCAATCAACTCCGCCCGGCTCTCCGCAGGCACCGTCCGAAACGACCTTCCCCTTCCATCCAGGTCCAGCTCGTCATGCTCGATCATCAGCGCAACCCAACCCGGCATCGTCGCCACCAGCGCCGCAAGCGATCCCAGTTCCATCGACTTCTCATGCGGCTTCCATCCGTTCTGTCCCTCAGGCACCCGCTCAATCGCCTTGCGCGAAGCCACGCCCTCACGCTCCAACTGCTCCAGAAATAATCTCTTCAATTCCATGGCAACTCCTCCGCGTGAAGCCTCAGACCTCACACCAGCGAGACTAAAGCGCCATATATGACATCCTCTGTCATAATTCCTAAAAGATTCTCCTTCAGGCGGAAAACAAGATGAAATCCGACCGGCTCCTCTCCGCGCTCATGATTCTCCAGGCCCACGGCCGCCTCTCCTCACGAGAGATCGCCGAACGCCTTGAAGTCTCCGAACGCACCGCGCATCGAGACATGGAAGCTCTCTGTCTCGCAGGAATCCCTCTTATCGCGCATCGTGGCGCGCAAGGCGGCTGGGAACTCCAGAAAGGTTGGCGCACCAAAGTCCCCGGCCTCGACGACGCCGAGCTTCAGGGCTTACTCATGGTTCAGCCAAGCGCCCTCGGCGACCGCAAACTCACCGCCGCAGCCCAGCGCGCCTTCGACAAGCTCCTGGCCTCCCTCCCCACCTCCATGCGCGCCCAGGCCGACTCCATTCGAGCCCGGCTCCACATCGACCCCACCGGCTGGAGACCGCTCGCCGACGATCCCACCATGTTGCCCGTCGTCCAAAACGCTCTCGCCCAAAACTGCAAGCTCACCTTCCTCTACACACGACCCGACGGCGAAACCAGCAGCCGAACCGTCGATCCGCTCGGAATCGTCTGCAAACAAACCGTCTGGTATCTCGTCGCGCAAACCCCAGCGGGCATGCGCACCTACAGAGTCTCCCGAATGCAAAACGCCGTCGTCCTTGCGCTCCAGTGCGAACGTCCAGCGAAATTCGACCTCGCCGCCTACTGGAGACAAGCCACCGCAAAACTCCGCAACCAAAAACAGACTGTCTCCGCGACCATCGCGCTCTCGTCGGAAGCCGTCCAGGCCATCAACCGATGGTGCCCGATGACAGCAATCCCGAACCATCCCCAGCCATCGTCTCTGCCTCAGGACTGGCGCGTCTTCGAAGTCGAGTTTGAAAGCTATCAACAAGCCCGCTTCGTCATCCTGGGCCTGGGCCCCCGGGCACTCGCTCTCGCGCCTACCCCTCTGCGCAAAGAGATCGACCGTGACCTCAATCAAATGTTCGATCACTCTCGCCTGCTGCGAAGAAAAACCACCGCAAGCACTCTGCTAGCGAAAAATCGCCTGTAACCTTACTTCGCAAAAAACGTCTTTCCTGTGTTATCTGGCAGACAGTTCCGGTTCGCAAGTCGACTCTATTCTCTTAGGCGTAGTTTTTTGTGAAGTGTGTCATCGCTCCTCCCACCAAACGTCTCTTCAGGAGGTCGCTATGGAAATCTCAACAAATGGTTTTCCCCGGAGACTTCATGCAGACGGTTCCTTCAGCTCCATCTGCCCGCGCTGCTTCCACACCGTTGCAAGACACAAAACCCGCTCCGAGCTGGACGCAGAAGAAAAGCGCCACACCTGTCTCCGGCCAGATCTACGACGGCCTCGTGTCTCCAAAAACGATACTCAACAAGATCTCTAACCAAACGGGTCCTTCCTTTTAGAGCGCTGGTCAGCGCATCAGTTCCCGGTACATAGTCATAGTGAGAAAATGACTGCGAAGGGTATCGATGTATGGCTCCCCTCATCGCCCTCATTGCCGCCTTCCTTGTCTTTCGAACTCTGGGATTCCTCTGGCCCTACTTCGCCGTCTGGCACCTCGCCCTCCGAGCCGCACTTGGCGTCATGTTCCTGCTCACTGCATCCGCGCACTTTGGAAAGCGTCGGCCGGACCTTATCCGCATGGTCCCCGACGGAGTAGGCGATCCCGCAACCTGGGTCACCTTGACTGGCATTGCTGAACTGGCCATCGCAATCACGCTTCAGATCCCGCGCCTCGCACCGTTATCGGCATCCGCGGCCATCGTCTTGCTCTGCTGCATCTTTCCCGCCAACATAAAAGCGGCTCGCGAAAACCTCACCATTCTCAACCAGCCCGTCCCACCCATCGTTCCTCGTCTCATCATTCAACTCATCTTCATCGGCGCGCTCCTCGCCACCTTCTCGCCCCGCTAGAGCAGTTCTCCTCACCGTCCCCCTTGACACCCCTGATAAACTTAAATCAGAGAAGAAACCAAGCCCGGCCATCAGCCGGGCTTCTTCATTTAGCATGGGATGAGAGATCGAGGTCCAACCTCATATCCTTTGTTTGGAAGACTTTGCACACTTTTTTGACGGGTAGGGGGAGTACACCCATGCATCACCGAAACGCGCGCCACCGAAGCTCCAATCACATACCGCGCCATCGCTTCTGCCGCACACTTCCAGCACTCGCCGCACTTTATTTATCCACAGCCCTCGCCGCAAACGCCCAACTCAATCCCAACCTGATGAAGTACGCCTGCGGCCCGGCTAACCGCATGTTCGCCACGCTCTCCCCCACCTCCCGCGTCACCGACACCACCGCCGGCTTCGACCTCGTCCCCTCCCCTCAAATCGAAGGCAAAGCCTGCACCAGCGACAAGCCCTTCTTCTTCTCCGTCCCCATCCCAGAGGGCAACTACCGCATCACCGTAGTCCTCGGCGGCCCCCAGGCCGCTGTCACCACCGTCCGCGCTGAAGGCCGCCGCCTCATGCTCGAAAAGATCGCCACCCAACCCAACGCGTCCACCACGCTCAGCTTCGACACCAGCGTCCGCTATCCCGAAATCGCCGGCGATCCGAACAACCAGGTCAAACTCAAACCCCGCGAGCAAGGCATCCTCAACTGGGACCACAAGCTCACACTTGAGTTCAACGGCGACCACCCCAGCGTCCGCTCCATCGACATCGAACCCATCCCCAACGAACCAGTCGTCTACCTCGCCGGCGACTCCACCGTCGTCGACCAGTACTACGAACCCTGGGCCGCCTGGGGCCAGATGCTCCCCCGCTTCTTCCTCCCCGGCATCGTCATCGCCAACCACGCCGAATCCGGCGAGACCACAAAGAGCTTCGTTGGAGAACATCGCCTCGCCAAAATCATGACCACCATGAAGCCCGGCGACTATCTCTTCATCCAGTTCGCCCACAACGACATGAAGCCCGGTGCCGTCTCTCTCGATGACTACAAGAAACTCCTCATAGACTTCATCGCCCAAACCCGGGCCAAAGGCGCAACTCCGGTCTTGGTCACGTCGATGAACCGCCGCACCTTCGACGACGCCGGCAAGATCACCAACTCCTTCGGCCCTTACCCCGACGCCATGCGCGAGGTCGCCGCGCAGGAAAAAGTCGCCCTCATCGACCTCAACGCCATGAGCAAAACCCTCTTCGAAGCCATGGGCCCCGAGGGCACGCTCAAAGCCTTCATGCACTACCCTGCTGACTCCTTCCCCGGCCAGACCGCCGCCATCAGCGACGACACCCACTTCAACAGCTACGGCGCCTACGAACTCGCCCGCTGCATCGTCCACGGCATCCGCGAAGCCGACCTGCCACTGACAAAATTCCTCGACCCCAAAATCCCCGACTTCAACCCGGCCCACCCCGACCCCCAACCTGACTTCCACCTGCCCTTCACACCCATCCTGCATCCAGGCGATCCCACCAAGGTCGGCCAAACCTGAACGATCACTGCTCTCGCAACAACACCTCAACATCCTCTGCGAAGTCCGCCTGCCGCACCGCCCCCACATAGGTCTTCGCCACCCGCCCATGCTTATCCAGCAGGATCGTCGTCGGCACACCCTCCAATCCACGCTCCAGCTGCGACATCTTCTCCGGCATCACTACCGGGTACGGCACCCCAAACTCCTGCACAAATTTACTCACCTTCTCTCTGCCCCCTTCATCAAGATCAACTCCAACCACCGCGAGGCCCTTCGGCCCCAGCTCCTGCGATAACTGGATCAGCCCTGGCGTCTCTTGCCAGCAAGGCTCGCACCACGTCGCCCAGTAGTTCACCAGCACCACCTGCCCGCGATGCTCCCCCATCCGCCACGTCCCTCCATCCAGTTGCGACATTACCACCTCCGGCATCACCTTCCGCTCTCCCACCGGCCGAATCCCACCCGACTGCCGCGTCCCATAGTGCCATGCCAGGGCCACCACCCCGAACGCCAGCGCCCCCACTCCATATCGAACCCATCGCTGCTCCATTCCACGCATCGCCTCGCTCCCCTGCAGCCTACCCTTTTCTCATACCCTTCATCCTATGTACAGTGTGTAGAGTCGAAATAGACCAAGAACGAGGACAGACGATCCCTACCCCAGGCCGCAACAACCTACTTAAAACGACCGCGATCCTCGGACTGCTCCTCGCGTCAACACCTGCCGTACCTTACTCCGTCCAGACCCATCAGGAGCTGATCGACCTCGCCTGGAAGCAATCCATCCGGCCAATTCTCCTCAAACAATACCCCACCCTCACCGAAGCCCAGCTTCAGGAGGCACACGCCTTCGCCTACGGCGGCTCTGCCATCCAGGACTTCGGCTACTACCCCTTCGGCAACGCCTTCTTCTCCGACCTCACCCACTACGTACGGTCTGGAGACTTTGTCATCTGCCTTCTTCGCAACGCCCACACCGCCGACGAGCTCGCCTTCGCCATCGGCTCCCTGTCTCATTACATCGGTGACACCGTAGGCCACAGCGCCGCCATCAATCTCTCCGTCCCTGTCGAATTCCCTAAGCTCGAAAAAAAATACGGCACCAACGTCAATTACGCTGAAAACCCTCACGCCCACGTCCAGACCGAATTCGCCTTCGACATCAACCAACTCAGCAAGCTTCGCTTCGCCCCGTCCGAGTACACGAAATTCGTCGGCCTCGAAGTGCCGAGAGACCTTCTGCGCAAGGCGTTCTTTGAGACCTACGGCCTCAACCTGCCCGACATCATCGGCACCAAAGAGACCTCCATCCGCATCTACCGCTACGCCGTCCGCCGCTTCCTTCCCAACATCGCCCGTGCCGAAGCCCTGCTCCACAAAAAGAACTTTCCCGACGACATACCCAGCCCCGATCTCGAAGATCTCAAAAATGACCTCATCCAGGCATCCACCGACAACAACTGGGAGGCCTATCGCAAAAAGCCCGGCGTCACCAGCCACCTCTACGCCGGCTGGATCTATATTCTGCCCAAGGTCGGCACGCTCAAAATGCTCGCCATCAAAGGCCCTACCCAGCAGACCGAGGTTCTGTACATCAAGAGCCTCAACCGCTCCATCAAGGCGCTGCGCTTCGTCCTGACCAACTTCGATCGCATCGAACGCTACATCCCCAACCGTGATCTCGACACCGGACTCGTCGTCAAACCAGGCGGTTACCCCCTCACCGACAGAACCTACGCCACACTCCTGGACAAGATCACCCAACATCCCGAAAAGCAGATTCCCCTCCAGCTCAAACACGACATCACCGCGTACTATGCCGATCCGGAGGCTCCCATCATTACAAAGAAGGACCCCAAAAAGTGGGATCAGGTCCAGGCAAACCTCAAGACCCTCGAAACCATGAAGACCATCGGCGAACTCGATCCCCTGCCCCTCGAAATCCAGGACGGGAACTAGAATCATCCGCCACCTTCCTCTTACCATTCGCTGCATCCAACAAGTTAGATCGCCCCAAATCAGTTCGACCAAATCGTTCGACAGGAGAAGCGATGAAGTTCGGTAACAGAAAGTCAGTCTCATTCGCACTTACAGCAACAACCCTGGCCCTTGTCTCCCTTGCCTCCGGCTGCAACACCGGCAAAGCTGCTCCCACCCCGGCTAACTTCACTCTGGCCATCAATAACCACTTCCTCGATCACGCCGACTGCCTCTTCTCCGATACCCGTTTCCCCTTCGAGACCAGCGATCCTGTGAAGACCAAACAAATGGACACCCTGGTCAAGTCCCTCCTTCTCGACAAATCCGTCGAGTCAAGCATCCACGTCAGTCGATACACGGTCACTCCAGCCGGCACCCGCTACGCTCCACGTTTCTGCTATGGCCACCGCCAGGTCACCGGCATCGACAACTTCACTCCGATCGCCGTCAACGACGGCTTCAAAGAGACCACCGTCACCTACAGCTACACCATGAAGGAAGTCCCCGTCTGGGCCCTCAGCCATGACATCCAGGCCGCCTTCCCCGAAATGGCCCGAGCCACCACCAGTCAGGTTACGGCCAAAGCCACCCTCGCCCAAACCCCCGTAGGCTGGCAGATCCCCGACTAATAGCTCGTCTTTCAATAGGCTCCAAAATGCAAAGCCCATCTGTCCTACAATCAAACCAGATGGATTTAGCCGCCAAATCCGCGAAACTCCAAACCACCCTCAGCGACCTGGGCAGCGTCCTCGTCGCCTACTCCGGCGGCACCGACTCCGCCTACCTCGCCTACGCCGCCCACCTCGCTCTCGGCAAAAAAATGCAGGCCGTCATCGCCGATTCCCCTTCTCTCCCGCGCGCCGAACTCGCTGCCGCCCTCGCCTTCACCGCCGAGCACAACATCCCCACGCAGATCCTCCAGACCAACGAACTCGAAAGCCCCGACTACCAGCGCAACGACGCCCACCGCTGCTTCCACTGCAAGGACGAGCTCTTCACCCAGATGGAACTAGCCCGCGCAGCGCGGGGCTTCGCGCACATCGCCTACGGCATGAACCTCGACGACCGCGGCGAATTCCGCCCCGGCCAGAAAGCCGCAGCACAGCATCACGCCGTCGCGCCTCTCGTCACGGCCGAACTCACCAAAGCAGAAATCCGCCAACTCGCCCGCGAAGCCAACCTCTCCCTCGCCGACAAACCCGCCTCTGCCTGCCTCGCCTCGCGCATCGAGTACGGCCGCACCGTCACCCGCGAGAACCTCTCGCAGGTCGAGCAAGCAGAGGCCGCCCTTCACGCCCTCGGCTTCCCCCAGGTCCGCGTCCGCCACCACGGCGACCTCGCCCGCATAGAAATCGCCGTCGAGGATCTCCCCCGCGCCCTCTCTCTGCCAATCCTCGAAAAAATTACCGCCGCCATCAAGCCTCTCGGCTTCCTCTACATCACGCTCGACACCGAGGGTTATCGCTCCGGCAGCATGAACGACGTCCTTCCCGCCTCCGCCATCACGCCGGCAATCCGCTAATCCCGCAATAAATAACCCCCTCCATCGCAATCACGACAGAGGGGGAAATCACGTAAATCGACTCAGTCGAGACGGCCCTTTACGGAGTCGTCGCTGTCTTCTTCACCGCCGCAGCGGCCTTCCAGAACCCCGGGTCAGCCTTGATCCACTCCTCCGGCGGATAGCTCATCTTTGGATTGAACTGGAAAAGGTTTGTCTGTGACGATTCAATGCACGCAGCAGACAGCTCCGACAGCTTCTTCATTCCGTCCGCACCCAGCGCAGCCTCGAACTTCTTCCCATCTGCCATACTCGCATCGACCTCGGACAGAGAACGCATCGGGACGAAGACCAGATGCAAACCGCCATTTTCGGCACCATACATGCTGTCAAAAAGAGCCCATTTTGCATCGGGCACAGCCTTTTCATACGTGCTCTTATACATCTTCACCAGATCGCTCCAGTCCTTCTCGTGCCCCGCCTTCACTCTGAACTGCGAGATCTCAAAGTAGCGCATGTGAGCGATGTCGATGCTAGCGCGAAGGCTTCCCTCTTCGTTGTAGACGAAGGCGCCGGAACTATAGTCACTCAACTGCTCGCCATCCGCCAGCGCCGCGCGATCGAACGCAGCAGTCAGTGTTGCGTTCTTCGCCATGTCCGCGTTGTCCTTCTCCCATGCCGCGAACGACGGATAGCCGATAAAGAACAGCGCCCGCGACACGCCGGACTGCGACTCCGCCGCGAAGTAGTGCGTCGGCCACTTCGCAGCAGTCATCGCCTGAACAAACGCGCCCTCGGTCTTCAGGTGCGTATTGCCGGCTCTTCCCGGCTTCAGCACTTCGCGTTGGATAATCAACACCTTCGGCGGAGGCATCCCAGCGCCTGCCCCATCCTGCGCCGCCGCAACACTTGGACCAACAACCAGACCCAGGAAAACAAGACAACCACCTGCCAAAAAACCTGTTAACTTTTTCATCGTGCAAGCCCTCCTTGGCTTTTTGAAACAGTTCAGGTACGTAGTTTGCGGCGCACGCGTCAAGTCCTGGGGACAGCAAGGAGAGGGCGCTCCACGCGTATGCCGGAAGTTCGATGGGATCGGAAACGCGAGAAGTCTATACCTATTTGCATACTCCGTCCCTTTAAATTTGAGACCGCTCCACTAGGTGGAGCGCGTGCCCATCCTTCGAGCGCTTTGAGGCAGGTGAGATGCAAAACGCCACCTGCAACGAACTCCTCACAACGCTCGTGAAACAATAACGCCATGCGCATCGCCTACCTCGACTGTTTCGCCGGCATCAGTGGCGACATGTTTCTCGGAGCCCTCGTCGACGCCGGAGTCGATCCCAAAATCCTCCACGAAGCCACCGCCGCACTGAACCTCAACGCCACGCTCAAATTCGAAAAGGTCGATCGCAGCGGAATCTCCGCGACAAAGGCTAATGTCTACGACGGCGCAAACCTGGCCGAAGCATCCCACGCCCATCGCCACCACGACGACTCGTCGGACCACCAGCGAACCCAAACCCACCAGCACCACCCCAAAACCCAGCACCAGCACAAAGCCACCCACGCTCACGATCAGCCCCAAACTCACGAGCACGAACACACCCACGGCCGCTCCCTCACCGTCATCCGCGACTTGATCAACGCCGCAACTCTTGCTCCGGCCGTCAAACAAACCGCCATCCTCGCCTTCGAACTCCTCGGCGCCAGCGAAGCCAAAATCCACAACGTCCCCATTGAGAAAATCCACTTCCACGAAGTCGGCGCCGTCGACGCTATCGTCGACATCGTCGCCGCCTCCGCCGGCATCCACGCCATAGAAGATCAAGCAAGAATTGAAACCGGACATCCGGTTAAGTGGTACTCCTCCCCCCTCAACGTAGGTAGCGGCACAGTCGACTGCGCCCACGGCCGTTTCCCCGTCCCCGCACCTGCCACCGCCGACCTGCTCCGCGGCCTTCCCACCTATTCCGCCCACGTCGAAAAAGAACTCGTCACCCCCACCGGTGCTGCACTCATCCGTGTTCTCACACTCACCTTCGGTCCCCAGCCCGCCATGCGCGTCCACCACATCGGCTACGGCGCCGGAACCCGCAACCCCAAAGACTTCCCCAACGTCCTCCGCCTCAGCATCGGCGATGCCGACGAAGTCACAACCAGTCCCAACACCGACACCGTCACCATCCTCGAAACCGCCCTCGACGATCTTTCCCCCCAACTCCTCTCCCATGTAGTCGAGAAAGCCCTCGCAGAAGGCGCACTCGACGTCATGTTGACGCCAGTCATCATGAAAAAGGGCCGCCCCGGAACCCTTCTCACCGTCCTCTGCAATCCATCCGACAGCTCCGCGCTGCAGCAACTCCTCCTCCGCGAAACCAGCACCCTCGGCCTCCGCATCCGCAACGACATCCGCGTGTGTCTTGAACGCCACCACACCACCGTCTCCACTCCCTATGGCGACATTCGCATCAAGGTCGGCACCCACAACCAGGAAATCTTCAACGCAGCTCCCGAGTTCGAAGACTGCCGCGCCGCCGCCGCAAAACACAACGTACCACTGAAGCTCGTGCAACAGGCAGCCATCGCAGCCTATCGCCGATAGCTCTCCCCTTCATACGCAGCCCGCCCACACGCCTCAAACTGCATCTAACACAGCACAGGCAAGTTCAAACCACTTATCGCTCAGGAGTGGAGCAATGGAACGAAGAGACTTTCTAAAAACCGCAACCGCCGCCACCGTAGGCACCGCTCTTCCTGCCACCGCACAGACTGCCCAATCCAGTTCCCCCGTCAAACGGCCCGAATCGCCCGACATGATCTACCGCGAACTTGGCACCACCGGCGAGCGCGTCTCAGCCATCGGCATGGGCGGCTACCATCTCGGCAAGCAGCCCGAAGCCAGCCAGAGCATCCAGCTCATGCACACCGGCATCGATCGCGGCATCACCTTCCTCGACAACTGCTGGGACTACAACGACGGCATCTCCGAGATCCGCATGGGCCAGGCTCTCCGCAACGGCTACCGGCAAAAAGTCTTTCTCATGACAAAAATGGACGGCCGCACCGCAGTCGAATACAACAAGCAGCTCGAGCAATCCCTCGGCCGCCTACAAACCGATATGATCGACCTCGTCCAGTTCCACGAAGTCATCCGCCTCGAAGACCCCGACCGCATCTTCGCCCCCAGCGGAGCCATGGAAGCCGCCATCGCCGCGCGCAAGGCCGGGAAGATCCGCTACATCGGCTTCACCGGCCACAAGGATCCCCTCGTTCACCTCCGCATGATCGAAACCGCGCAAAAGCACAACTTCCACTTCGACACCGTCCAGATGCCCATCAACGTCATGGACGCGCACTTCCGCTCCTTCACCAAAGAAGTCATGCCCGTAGCACTCAAGCAAGGCATCGGCGTCCTCGCCATGAAAACCTTCGGCGACCCCTACATCCTCAAAAGCAACACCGTCCAGCCCATCGAAGCCCTTCACTACAGCCTCACCCTCCCGGTCTCTGTCATCATCACCGGCATCGACAGCACTCAGATCCTCGACCAGGCCTTCGAAGCCGCACGAACCTTCAAGCCCCTCGACCAGGCCCAGATGGCCTCCCTGCTCGCGCGCACCGCCACCGCCGCCAGTGAAGGCAAATTCGAGCTCTTCAAGACCACCTCCCACTACGACGGCACGGCGGCAAACCCAAAGTGGCTCGGCTAACTTCCCACAACGATCCTGTCATTTCGACCGAAGCCGTTCGCTTTTGGCGAACGGCGCAGTAGAGAAATCCGCTTTTCTACACATACCGCTCGTAGTTGCATCTGTCTTCGCGATCGCTTTCATCGGCGACTCTCTCTGCCGTATCTTGAATACAGATGAACAAAACCTCTCTCCTCGAACTTCTCGCCGCCGTACAATCCGGCACCCTTACCCCCGCCGCCGCCACCGAGCGCCTCGCCAGCCTTCCCTACGAAGACCTCGGCCACGCCCGCATCGATCATCACCGCACCCTCCGCACCGGCCTTCCCGAAGTCATCTACGCTCAGGGCAAATCCCCCGAGCAGACCACCGAGATCTTCACCCGCATGGCCGCCTCCGGCACGGACGTCCTCGCTACCCGCGCCGACGCTCCCACCGCCAAAATGGTCCTCGCCGCCCTCCCCGCAGCCGTCTACCATCCCCAGGGGCGAGCCATCACCCTCCGACAGTCCGCAGCCGCCAAGCCCGTCGGCCACATCACCATCCTCACCGCCGGCACCAGCGACCAATTCATCGCCGAAGAGGCCGCCATCACCGCCGAGCTCTTCAACACCAACGTCACCCGCCTCTACGACATCGGCGTCGCCGGCATCCACCGCCTTCTTTCCGTCCGCGAGCAGCTCGCCGACGCCGACGTCATCATCGTCTGTGCCGGCATGGAAGGAGCTCTTCCCTCCGTCGTCGGCGGCCTCGTCGGCGTCCCCGTCATCGCCGTCCCCACCTCAGTCGGCTACGGCGCCAGCTTCGATGGCGCCGCCGCGCTCCTTGGAATGCTCAACTCCTGCTCCCCCAACGTCACCGTAGTAAATATAGACAACGGCTTCGGCGCGGCCTACACTGCCGTACTGATAACGCGGAACGCCAGTCGCCGCATCTAACAAAGACGGGCGGCACAGCGACGCAGTTATCGAGTCGGAAGGGAGATCCGAGATGCTTCCCGGTGATCAAAGGCCCTGGGCCAAGACAGTTGCACGCATTGTCATCTGCTTCACCATCGTCGCCCTTATCGTTCTGGCCTTCGTACTCAAGTCCTACAACAACCTCCACATCCCCGAGATCGTCGGCCTCCTCCTCCTCTTCCTGACCATCGTTCCTCCCAACCTCGCCATCATCTACCCCTGGCTGCTGAACCCCGAAACGCATCACACCGACGGCTCCGGCGCGAAATCACCGGTACGCTAAACCCGTCGAAAGTCAGCCCTTGGAGATCTTGTCGATGACCAACGCATGCGACCCGTTGCGAACATAGTCCTTGCCGGTAACTGTTACATGCTCGCCCGCAAACGGCATCAGCTTCGAGTTTTGCGAAGACGACGGCGTTTTACTGTCGATGGGGAGGAAGATAGTGCCATCGTCGCGAAGGATGACGAGTGGAGAGCCGTTTTTTGCGCATGCCTTGGCACACGCCACTCCGATAGGTTTGTCGAGGCCCTTGGTGTAGGCGCAGGCCGAATCAATCACCCAACCGGAAACCGTGATGTTGGTGCCCCCCTCTACCGCGACCGCGAAGTAGGTAGCTCCGACAAAGGTCAATGCAAGGAACTTACGGTACGAACGATTCATTCTTCTACCCTCCAAAGCATGTGCTTCTGGTGATCGGCTGCGAATGCTCTCTCCGTTGAAGACCATCGTACGCCGAGCGGTAAACCTTCAACCTCAGCCAAAGGAGGGATACAAGGGGATCCATCGTTTCAGACAGCACTCAGATTTCCCTTCTTCCCTCCTGCATAAAACTACCCATATTGCTGGGCTAGAAAATGGGTACTCCGCCCGATGCGGAAACCTCCGAAGAAACTCTATTGTCGGAATCGGGCCCAAGCTAACAAAACCCAATTCTTGAGGGAGAAAATCAAAATGAACAGACAGTACGAATTGCAGCCAATTCACACGATCGTCATTGGGGGCGGCCAAGCCGGGCTCGCGGTCGGATATCACCTCGCCAAGCGTGGCATTCCGTTTCTGATTCTCGATGCCAATCAGCAGGTCGGGGACTCGTGGCGGAACAGATGGGACTCGCTCCGCCTCTTCACCCCGGCGCGCTATGCAGGACTTCCCGGCCTGCGTTTCCCCGGCCGCGGCGATATCACTCCCTCAAAAGAGCAGACTGCGGACTACCTCACGGAGTATGCGCGCCACTTCAACTTACCCATACAAAACGGAGTCCGCGTAGACAGGTTATGGAAGGAAGGTGACCGATTCGTCATGACGGCTGGCAAGCAGCGTTTTGAAGCCGAAAACGTCGTCGTGGCGATGGCAAATTATCAGGTACCGAAGGTGCCCGCGTTCGCCAAATCTCTCGATCCCGATATCGTCCAGTTGCACTCGTACGAGTATCGAAATCCCACGCAGTTGCAGAGCGGGGGAGTCCTGGTCGTCGGCCTGGGGAACTCGGGCGGCGACATCGCGATCGAGGTCGCACGTTCACATCCAACCTGGCTTGCGGGCAAAGAGTCTGGAGCTATCCCTGTTCGAATTGACACATTCTTTGCACGGTTCATCTTCGTGCGACTGGTTCGATTTCTTGGTCACCACATCCTTACGGTGAAGACGCCGATGGGCCGGAGAGCACGTCCTAAGCTGCTCGCCAGTGCAGCTCCCCTTGTACGGGTAAAGCTAGAGGACCTGGATTCGGCCGGAATTAAGCGGGTTCCAAGAGTGGTTGGGGTCAGGGATGGATTGCCACTGTTGGCGAACGATCACACGATCATGGCGAAGAACGTCATCTGGTGTACGGGCTACCATCATGGCTTTCCATGGATCGATCTTCCTGTCTTTGGACAGAACGGCGATCCGATTCACCAGGCTGGGATTGTAGAGAACGTTCCTGGGCTGTACTTCGTCGGCCTTCACTTCCTTTATTCCATGACCTCAGCCACGCTGATCGGAGTCGGGCGCGACGCAGAACGAATCGTCAAGGCCATCGACGTGCGATCTCAGGGACGCAGCAAGAAGGGCGATTCACGTCAGTTGGTCGAGGTTGCGTGACCATCATGAGGGTTTAGACTAGTTCGTGATCATAGGCATAGGCCGCCGCCGCCGTCCTCGAACGCAGGTCAAGCTTCACGAAGATATTGCTCAGGTGGCGTGCTACTGTCTTCTCGCTGATATTCAGCTTGCTGGCAACCCGTCTGTTGGTCAATCCGGAGGCGACCAGTCGGAGCACCTGCACTTCGCGTTCGGTAAGCAGACCGGTAGTCTTGCGGACCTCACTGGGCAACAGAGCTTCGGCCACGGAAAGGTCATGGGCAGCGCCCAGGCGTGCAAACGTCTGGCGCGCTGCCGAAAATTCCAGAAGCGCGTGCTCTTCGTCTCCTAGTTTTCGGCACGCTTGCCCCATCAGAAGCTGATCCCGCGAAGCTTCATAGGGTGCCTGCAGCTCACACCACAGGCGCCACGATTCCGTAAGTTCGGTCACCGCCAGTTGCTCTTTCTCTTCGGCATAAAGCACAGCCCCGGAGGCGCGCAACGAGAGAGCACGCAGAAAAGGAATGTCATATCGCCCCGCGAGCCCCGTCAGCTCATCGCGCGCGGCACGCGCACCCTCAAGATCACTGGCCGCAAGAGCGATCTCAACATACGCATCCAGCACTCCCGCTCGAAGTCCAAGTCCGCCGACTTGCTCTGCCATGCGGCGGACTGCCAAATGGGCCGCCTCCACCTTTCCCTGAGCCAAACGCAACCGGGCCAGTCCCGGGCCATGGCCCGACTGCCATTGCCTTGCCTGATGAAACGCCTCTTCCGCCTCAGCGAACCTGCCCCGCAATCGATGGATCTCCCCTACCTGGTAGAGCGCTGCGCCTACAGCCGGTCTGGGGCCCGACCGGGAGCACCATTCCCCGGCCTGCTGCGCTTGTTCGAGAGCCTCCTGCCAGTCTCCATGCAGTTGCAGCAGCTCCGCCCTTCGTATCTGGCAGTGACCGCGGTATGGCACCAGGTCCGGCTGCGACGCACACCATCTCTCCAGAGCCGACGTCCATTCCTGCGCGCGCTGCATGTCGAAGATCTCACCGCAGGCGTCAAGCACACTGCAGTAAACGGCCCCGGCATTCAAAGCAGAAACCTCCCCCGCAGTCACCGCAACCATGGCTTCATCGAGCAGCGCAACACCTCGGACGATCTCTCCTTGCCGAATCAACGAGCGACCCTGCCCCTGCAGTCCGAGCGCCAACAAATCCTTGTCGCCGAACAGCTCGCCGATTGCAACGGCCTCCTCGAACATCGCCCGCGCGGTAGCGGCATCGCCCGCGTGAAAAGACCGGTACCCTTCCGGCAACCGCAGATACCCACGCTCCACGCAATCAGGTAGTCCCTCGAGCAATCGGCTCGCCCGCGAGAACCATCCGCCTGCCTTTGCACTTTCACCACCGAGCATTGCGGTGAAGCCTAACCAGAACGCACAGCGTGCGGCCCATTGGCTCTCCCCGAGCCCCAGAAAGCCTTGATGCGCACGGGTCAGAAAATCCGTCCCCTCTGTTTGCCTTCCAATCAGCCGGGCAGCCTGCGCAAGCAAAACAAGGTCTTCAGGATCTAAAGGAGATTCGCTGTCTGCAGTAGACAACTGAGAAAATGCCGCGGACCAGGACTGCCGCCGAAAGGATTCACGGCCTTGCTCGATCGCCGACGCCATGGCAATCGAGCCACCCGCTGTGTTTTGAAATTCATCCAACGGGTTCGCCTCTTTCGTTTCGAGTCTAGCATCGCCATCCCACAGGCACACCCCCGTCCGGTACAGTCATTCCCAGTATGTTTTCTGTCCTACAAAGGATGAGCAGGATCAGCGGCGGTTTTGGATACCTGCTGCCCATTTGTTGAAACTCCAGCTGGATTTGAGATCCACTTCTGGTCGATCATAAATGCCTCCAGTTGCTTTGCCACCAGCTTCGCCATTCGCGAGGCATCCGCCTCCACCTTCGATTTCTTGTCGCTAACACCGCCAGTTGCGGCCCCAACTGCGAGCGAACCTACGCCCATCGTCGCAACCGCGCCGGGCTTCTTACCGCTCTCCGAAGAGAGATTGAACTCGAGAACAATCGTAGAGTGGCCCTGAACGAAGGCCGAAACCGTAACATGCGTCTTGATATCGCTCGCCCCACGGCCGAAGCCGATCATAATCCTCTTCGTCTCATCGCCTTCATCGATAGCGACGAACTGGCCGTCAATCACCAGTTCAGAGCCCGCAGGAACGCCTTCGGTCGTCAACGTCCTCTGCGCCGGTGAGCCGAACGACGGCATATTTACCTTTTTCAACTCCTCCACCAGCGTTTTCGTGAAGGCCGCTTGAACCCGGCGCGTCAGCATCTCCGGCGACGAATCCTCATCCACGCCATGGTGCAGCATGATATCTCTGTGCAACCGTCCTGCGATTGACTCGTCCGTTGTTACACCGCCAACCGGCACGACAAAGTCATGGATCAGAACTCTTTCCGGCCGAGGGAGAGTCCCCGATCCGCTATATCGGTTGACAACCTGCGCCTTTGCATCCCCAGTAAGGATATTTCCCGAGCTCGTCTGTGCCGTCGCAACCTGCCCGACGATCGTCGCCACGCCCAGCGCAAAACCTAGTTTCCAGACCATAACTTCCCCTCTCCGTAAAACATGATTGCCTAGCTCATGTTTTGATGCTTAGAATATGAGCATGGGCTCAGATATTGTCATAGACCGGAGAGTGCCCCAGCAGGAGCGAGCCGAGCAGCGCGTCGCGGAGATACTCGAGTCGGCAGCTGCCGAACTTACCGAAGTCGGCTACGAGGCCGCAACCATGAAGGCCATCGCCATCCGCGCCCGAGCCTCCATCGGAGCCGCGTATCAATACTTCCCCAACAAACAGGCACTCGTCAGCGCCTTGCGTGAGCAATATGCCATCGAGATGGAGAAACGCTGGACCCGCTTCGAGGAAATCACCGCTGGCCGGTCTGTTCGCGAACGGAGCGAGGGCTTCGTCGATATGATGGTCCTCTTTCTCGACGAGCACCCCGCCTACATCGCTATCCTTGACGCTCCCGCAGGTTCAAGGCGCGAAAGGAAGACGAGAGATCAGCTGTGCGAACGGCTGACCCAGGTCTTTTGTGCGCGAAGGCCTGTTATTTCGCACGAGCAGGCCCACTTAGTGGCGAGCATCGCCCTGCAGATGATTAAGAGCATGAACGCTCTCTATGCCGTCGCACGGCCTCAGGAACGCTCTGCGATCGTCATAGAGTACAAACTGGCCTTGAGCGCCTACCTAGAAAGACGCCTGACGCCGTAACCCGAAAACTCTGCGGTCCCCATCACCCCGCAATAACATCCGCGTGGCATTTTAGTTAGGGCCAAACCGCTATACTGGATATATAGATCAAAAAAACAAAGCCCCATAGGATACATATTCCTCGGGGCTAACTCTTTTGTTTGCAAATATTTGACCGCAAGCCTTTTATTATGACAATTTTAGAGAGAACGATTTCCCGTAAGCTATTGATTCCAGAAGATTTATCGCCGGGGGCTACCCCCAAGCAACAAGCACACCTTATTTACCCTTCCTAGCTAGGAACCCACCATCGACAACAAACACAACTCACACTAATGCTCACAGATCCAGCCTCGGGGCCCGCTGGTACACCTTGACGGACAGAGCACGCCGCACCCTCGCCCACTCCTCTATGGGGACCAACCGGTATAAGCAACTATTCGAAAAGCTGACTGTCCCATGTGGTTGGCATTCGCATCCCATGATTTGAAGCCGTGCATGGAAAGCGAATGAAACTGCCGCTGATCCGAGAAGACCGAGGGACGAATCGTCGTCGACTGCTCGTTCGCGGAGTTGTGCAAGGTGTGGGTTTTCGGCCATACGTCTACCATCTTGCGGAGCGATTTGAACTTACGGGATTTGTGCGGAATACGGCGGCCGGTGTTGTGATCGAGATTGAAGGCGCGCGCGACGCGATCGATGGTTTCGAAGACGCGCTTCCGCGCGACGGTCCTCCTCTGATGCGCATCGTTTCGGTTGAAGCGACCGATCTCGGTGTTGCAAGTGACGACACGTTCGTAATCCGCGAGAGCGAACCCGGCGAAAATGCCTTTGCATGGGTGCCTTCCGACATCGCAGTCTGCCCGGCGTGTCTTGCCGAGATACACGAGCCGTCTGATCGACGATATGAGTATCCGTTCACCAACTGCACAAACTGCGGACCGCGGTACAGCATCATCCTCGACGTTCCCTATGATCGTGCTCAGACCACCATGGCAGGCTTTGCGATGTGTGAAGCGTGCCGGGCCGAATATGAAGATCCGAGAGATAGACGATTCCATGCTCAACCAAATGCTTGCCCCAAGTGCGGGCCACATTTGTGGCTGACGGAGAACTGTGGCAAGGACACGCCATTGCTTCAAACACGAGTTGTCCTTCAGGCGGTCGTGAATATCCTACGCAATGGCGGCATCGTCGCGTGGAAAGGACTTGGCGGATATCAGCTTGCGTGCGATGCGCGTAACGCTGACGCGGTTGAGGAGTTGCGCCGACGCAAGCACCGTAATGAGAAGGCTTTCGCTGTCATGGTGCGGGATGTTTCCAGCGCGGAGATTCTTTGCGAGGTCTCCGAACGGGAGCGGGCCGTTCTGAGCGGTGCGGAGAAGCCAATCGTTCTCTTACAGAAAAAGGCTGAGGCGGCAATCGCTCCGAACGTTGCACCAGGCAATCCGTCGCTTGGGATCATGCTGCCGTACACACCGATGCACGAGTTGCTCTTTCGCATTCTGGGAGAGCGCTGCGGACGCGGCGCTGTACTGGTGATGACGAGCGGCAACATGAGCGAAGAACCGATCGTCATGGACGAATCCGAGGCCAAGGAAAAGCTGCGCTCGATCGCCGATGCGTTCGTGCATCATAACCGTCCGATTCACACGCGGGTGGATGATTCCGTGGTTCGTGTAGAGGAAGAGGAGATTTTGTTGTTGCGGCGAGCACGGGGCTTTACTCCGTCACCGCTTCGGATTGGGCGGGGAGATGCCGAGGTACTTGCCTGCGGCGCACAGCAGAAGAGCACGTTTTGCCTAACCAAGGCAGGGTATGGAATTCTGAGCCAGCATCTCGGCGATCTGGAGAATTACGAGACGCTTCAGTTCTTTGAGCAGACGCTTGAGCGCATGCAGCGCCTCTTTCAGATCATCCCGCGTGTGGTCGCACACGATCTGCATCCCGCTTATCTAAGTACACGCCTCGCAAAGAACCTGGCAGTGGAGCGCCACATTGCCGTTCAGCATCATCACGCTCACATTGCGAGTTGTATGGCAGAGCATGGTCTCGACGGTTCAGTTCTTGGCGTTGCCTGGGATGGCACCGGCTATGGCCTTGACGGAACGATCTGGGGTGGAGAGTTTCTGGTGGCCAATCTTCGTGGTTTCGAACGCTTCGCACATCTGCGGAATGTATGGCTCGCTGGAGGTGATGCAGCGGTGCGAGAGCCGTGGCGCGCGGCCCGCAGCTATCTGCTTGACGGATTTGACAGCGCCGAGTTAGGAGGACTAGATTTCCTTGATTCCGCGCCGAAATCTTCGGTCCGGATAGTGGACGCGATGCTGCAAAAACGCATCCAAGTTTTCCAGACCTCATCGTGCGGGCGACTGTTTGATGCCGTGGCTTCGCTTGTCGGTCTGCACCAGAGGGTCTCGTTCGAGGGCCAGGCTGCGATGGCGCTGGAGGCTGTTGCCGAGAGCGCGGATGAAACATACGAGTTTGCGATCGACGGACAGAGTCCCGCCGGGGTGGATATGCGTCCGATGGTGCGCCAGATCGTGGATGAGGTGCGACGGGGAGAGCCAACGAGCCGGATTTCTGCGCGTTTTCACAACACTCTGATTGCAGTGGTTGGCGACGTATGCGAGCGGATGCGCCGCACCACCGGGCTGGAACGTGTTTGTCTTAGCGGCGGCTGCTTCCAGAATATGCGCCTGCTGCGCGGTTGCCTGAAGACATTGCGCGCCAATGGATTTCAAGTCTGCTTCCAGCAACAGGTACCCGCCAATGATGGCGGCATCGCATTTGGCCAGGCGGCGATCGCTTGTGAACTGCTTCGGCGGGGGCTTTAACTATGTGTCTCGCGATTCCAGGAAAGGTCGTCGAAACGTTTGCGCGAGGCGGGATGCAAATGGCGCGAGTGCAGTTCGGAGGAGTAACGCGCGAAGCCTGCCTTGAGTACGTCCCGGAGACCGCAGTTGGGGAATATGTTCTGGTGCACGTGGGTTTCGCCATCAGCCGGGTCGACGAAGAGGAGGCGCACCGTACCTATCAAGCGCTCGCGGAACTCGATCAGTTGAGCGAGTTGGAGACGCCGGAGGTGCAGGAGCCGGACGTGGGTACGGGTTCGAGAGGAGGCGGCTCGTGAAGTACCTCGATGAATATCGCGATGGAAAGATAGCAGCGAAGCTGGTGGATGAGATTCGGCGCGTGCAGACGAAACCATGGGTGATCATGGAGGTATGCGGCGGTCAGACGCACTCGATTGTCAAGAATGGGATCGACTATCTGCTGCCGCGCGACGTCGAGCTGGTGCATGGGCCGGGTTGCCCGGTCTGCGTGACGCCGCTGGAGATGATCGACAAGGCGCATGCGATTGCACGACGGCCGGAGGTCATCTTCTGCTCCTTCGGCGATATGCTGCGCGTGCCGGGTTCGGACGGCGACCTGTTCAGCATCAAATCGCGCGGAGGCGATGTTCGTGTCGTTTACTCGCCGCTCGATTGCCTTAAGATCGCGCGCGCGAATCCGGAGAAGCAAGTCGTTTTCTTTGCCATTGGCTTTGAGACCACCGCTCCGGCGAACGCGATGCTGGCCTGGCAGGCGAAGGCGGAGGGCTTGAAGAACATGTCGCTGCTGGTATCCCACGTGCTGGTTCCACCGGCCATCGAGGCGATCCTCTCTTCGACACAGAATCGCGTTCAGGGGTTTCTAGGACCTGGCCACGTCTGTACGGTGGTGGGCTACGACGAGTATGAGCCACTGGCCAGACAGTTCGGTGTGCCGATCGTTGTCACTGGCTTCGAGCCGCTTGACATCCTTGAAGGCGTACTGATGGTCGTGCGACAACTTGAGGACGGTAGAGCCGAGGTTGAGAACCAATACTCCCGTGTGCTGAGCCGCGGCGGAAACCAGGTTGCGCAACGGCTGATGGAGAAGGTCTTCACGGTGAGCAACCGCAAGTGGCGAGGCGTTGGCACCATACCGAAGAGCGGCTATCAACTTAGCGAGGACTTGGCCGATTTCGACGCTGAGCTCCGGTTCAGCGTCGAAGCGATTGACACCGCCGAACCGGCTGTCTGCATCGCCGGAGAGATCCTGCAGGGCATTAAGAAACCGCACGACTGTCCGGCCTTTGGGACAGCGTGCAATCCGCAACATCCTCTGGGAGCGACGATGGTCTCGGCTGAGGGTGCGTGCGCGGCGTACTACGCCTATGGACGCCACCTGAACGAATCGCAATTGATCAGCATTGGAGGCCCGGCGTGACCACGTCCGTACACGAGCGCGGCGACAGTCCGGTTGACGAAGTGTCAGCGAAAGACGCGGTATTCGGTGAGTGTCCGTTACCGATCTTTGATCACCCGCAGATTGTGCTCGGCCACGGCGGCGGCGGAAAACTGTCCAGCGAACTGATTGAAAAGGTGTTCGTCAGCCGCTTTGCAAATCCGACTTTGGAGAGGATGAACGACAGTGCCCTGCTCGAAATTGGCGGAGCACGGTTGGCATTCACTACCGATTCCTTTGTCGTCACGCCTATCTTCTTTCGCGGCGGTGACATCGGCTCACTCGCCGTTAACGGCACAGTGAACGACCTTGCGATGGCCGGCGCAAAACCACTCTACCTTTCCGCGGCATTTATCCTTGAAGAAGGTCTGCCCTGCGGCGATTTGATTCGGATCGTCGATTCCATGCAGGCCGCAGCCCGCCAGGTCGGTGTGCAACTCGTCACCGGAGATACCAAGGTCGTGAATCGCGGCAAGGGCGATCAGGTGTTTATCACGACGACTGGTATCGGTCAGGTTCCGGACGATGTGCAACTCAGTGCCGATCGTGCGCAGCCAGGTGACCGAATACTACTTAGCGGTTACATCGGTGACCATGGGATAACCATCCTGTCGCAGCGCGAGAATCTCGAATTTGAAGGCGATCTCCTGAGTGATTGCGCGGCGCTGAATGGACTGGTGGACGCGATACTTGAGGAAGCTGGTACTGCCAATTCGCCTGCGGCAGTTCGGGTTCTCCGCGACCCCACGCGCGGTGGTATCGCCAGTACCCTGAATGAAATCGCCAACCGTGCCAGGGTCGGTATGATGCTGCGCGAAGAGGAGATTCCGGTTCGGGAAACGGTTCGTGGTGCGTGCGAGATGCTTGGACTCGACCCGCTGTACGTCGCCAACGAAGGTAAGTTGCTGGCTGTTGTCTCGGCAGACGCCGCGCCGGGAGTTTTGGCGCGGATGCAAAGCCATCCGCTCGGTCGTGACAGCAGGATGATCGGCCAGGTTTTGGAAGGACCGGAAGGCATGGTCCTGATGAAGACGTCGATAGGAGGAACTCGCGTCGTCGATACCCTGTTTGGAGAGCAGTTGCCTCGTATCTGTTGAGTTGTTCGCGCAATCGATGCGCCAGCAGGCATCGCAGGCAACCTTAGAAGCATCGGAGCAACAGAGTCCACAGTACGGTTGCGCGTTCGCGCTTCCGGCAATACTAACCCGTCCCGGCAGACCTGCAAGAGTCACCCCGCTATGGCGCGACGACGAGGCGCACAGTGAGCTGTCGATTCAGGACGAACCACAATCGCGCGCGATGGAAGGAACTCTATGGCCTCCAACTCGCCCATTGCCTTTCCCCCCGCCAAAGCAACTCCTCCTTCGGAAGTCCATATTCTCTGGATCACCGCCGGACTCGGTTGTGACGGCGATTCTGTCTCGATTACGGCCGCAGAGCAGCCCTCGCTCGAGGATGTTCTGCTGAACGCCGTACCTGGCTTGCCGAAGGTTCATCTCCACAATCCCGTGTTAGCCTATGAAGTTGGCGACAGTTTCATGCACTACTTCTACGAGGCCGAGGCGGGACGTCTGGAGCCATTCTTGCTTGTGGTCGAAGGTTCGATCCCGAATGAAAAGATCAAGAAGGAAGGCTACTGGGCCGCGATGGGCACAGACCCGAATACGGGCCAGCCCATACTGACGACCGAGTGGATTGACCGGCTCGCGCCCAAAGCGTTGGCGGTAGTCGGCGCGGGAACTTGCGCCACCTACGGCGGCATTCACGCCATGGCAGGCAATCCTACCGGGGCGATGGGACTGGCGGATTACCTGGGCTGGACGTGGAAGTCGAAGGCGGGATTGCCGATCGTCAACGTGCCGGGCTGCCCCGTACAACCGGACAACTTCATGGAGACAGTGATGTATCTGCTCTATCAGGTGGCGGGGCTTGCGCCAATGATCCCGCTTGACGAGCAGCTTCGTCCAACCTGGTTGTTCGGCAAAACTGTCCACGAAGGATGCGATAGAGCGGGCTACTACGAACAGGGTGATTTCGCGCACGAATATGGTTCGCCGAAATGTCTGGTGAAGGTTGGCTGCTGGGGCCCCGTTGTCAATTGCAACGTCACAAAACGTGGCTGGATGCGCGGCATCGGCGGCTGCCCCAACGTCGGCGGCATTTGCATCGGCTGCACCATGCCGGGCTTCCCGGACAAGTTCATGCCATTTATGGACGAGCCACCGGGCGCGCGCGTCTCCACGATGACCGTCGGCGCCTACGGTCAAATAATTCGCTCTCTGCGATCCATCACGAACAGCACTGTCAACAAAGAGCCGAAGTGGCGTCATCCAGGTCGAGAACTCACTACCGGCTATCAGGTCGAGCGTCACTAACCGGTTTTCTCTCCGCGCTCAGCGCAGAAAGTATTGGGGGACATTTCCATGGCGACATCCGTACTTCCTCATACCGGCAAGGCCACTTCGCCGTCCATCCAAGGACGCAACCTGGTTGAAATGAACTGGGATCCGATCACGCGCATCGTCGGCAGCCTGGGCATCTTTACCAAGATCGACTTCGAGAATAAGCAGGTGGCTGAGTGCTACTCGACCTCATCCATCTTTCGTGGCTACTCAATCTTCATGAAGGGCAAGGACCCGCGCGACGCACACTTCATAACCAGCCGGATCTGCGGCATCTGTGGCGACAACCACGCAACCTGCGCGGTCTATGCACAGAATATGGCATTTGGCGTTCGTCCACCGGCCCTTGGCGAATGGATGATCAATCTCGGCGAAGCGGCCGAGTACATGTTCGATCACAATCTTTACCAGGACAATCTTGTGGGCGTTGACTTCTGCGAACGGATGGTGAAGGAAACTAATCCTGGCGTGTGGGACAAAGCGCAGCACAGCGCCGCGCCCAACGGGGACAAGCACGGGTACAAGACAATCGGGGATATCATGACAGCCCTGAATCCGTTCACTGGCGAGTTCTACCGTGAGACGCTGGCGATGAGCCGCCTCACACGCGAAATGTTCTGCCTGATGGAGGGGCGTCATGTGCATCCGTCGACGCTCTATCCCGGAGGCATTGGAACACCCGGCACAGTGCAGGTGCTGACAGACTTTGCGGTTCGCCTTACGAAATATGCCGAGTTCATGAAGCGTGTTGTTCCTCTCCATGACGATCTATTCGACTTCTTCTACGATGCGCTGCCTGGTTACGAAAAAGTTGGCCAGCGCCGCGTCCTGCTTGGTTGCTGGGGGTCCTTCAACGACCCCGCGCATTGCGACTACGAATACAGGAATATGGGAAACTGGGGACGCAAGATGTTCGTCACACCTGGCGTGGTCGTCGATGGTCAACTCGTGACGAATGATCTGGTCGATATCAACCTGAACATCCGTATCCTGCTCGGCAGTTCCTATTACGATTCGTGGGAGAACGCCGAGATGTTTGTTAAGGTAGATCCGCTCGGCAATCCGGTGCATCGTGATCATCCGTGGAACCAGACAACGGTTCCACGCCCTCAAAAGCGCGACTTTGCGAATAAGTACACCTGGGTGATGTCGCCGCGCTGGTATGACAAGCGCACCGGCGATCATCTTGCACTCGACACTGGAGGTGGCCCTATTGCCCGACTGTGGGCCACAGCGCTATCCGGGATCGTCAATCTTCCCTTCGTCAAGGCTACCGGTTCGAGCGTAAAGATCACGCTGCCGAAGACCGCTCTCAAACCCGAGACTGAATTCGAATGGAAGATTCCGAAATGGTCAAATGCGATTGAACGCGATCGTGCCCGCACCTACTTCCAGGCCTATGCCTGCGCGGCCGCGTACCACTTCTTCGAAGAAGGCCTAAAGGAGATTCTCGCCGGACGCAACAAGACATGGTCGGAGTTCAAGGTACCCGACGAGGCGATTGGATGCGGTTTCCACGAAGCTGTGCGCGGCGTGCTTTCTCACCATGTCGTCATCCGCGACGGCAAGATTGCAAACTATCATCCGTACCCTCCGACGCCGTGGAACGCCAACCCTCGCGACATCTACGGCACGCCCGGACCTTATGAAGACGCCGTGCAGAATACTCCGATCTTTGAGGAGAATGGGCCCGACAAATTCAAGGGTATCGACATCATGCGCGCCGTGCGCAGCTTTGATCCCTGCCTGCCTTGCGGGGTTCATATGTATAACGGCGAGACGAAGCTGCTCGAGACGCGCCATATGCCAATGTTCGGTGCTCACGGCAGCGTTGAGATTCCGGAGGGACGCTAAATGTCAGATGCCCGGCGGGAGTTCACACGACGCAGCGACCGCATTGAAGAATTGGTTAGCCGGATTGAAAGCACCGGCGACCCGGCGATCCGTGCGGTTGCGCAAGAGTTGCTGCAGGCCGTCATCGAACTGCATGGTGTTGCGCTCGATCGAATTCTCGATGCAGTCACCGAACTACCGAACGGCGAGAAGGCACTCACGCAGATTGCCAGCGATGAATTGGTCTCGAACATACTGTCGCTGCATGGAATTCACCCGGTAGCCCTTGAAACCCGCGTGGCAGCCGCAATTGAAAAGACACGTCCGTACCTGAAGTCGCACGGTGGGAATGTCGAACTCACGTCCGTTCGAGATGGCGAAGTGCATGTGCAGTTGCAAGGAACGTGCGGCAGTTGTTCGTCGTCGAGCGACACCATGAAACACACCGTTGAAAACGCGATCTACAAGGCCGCACCCGAAGTGGTCACCGTGATTGCCGAGGTGATGCCGTCGGCGCCACATTCGGATCTCGTGACTCTGCAGACGAATGGATGAGAAAACAGGAGGCCGCTATGGCTTGCCAGGACGTGAAACCGGATACGCCGTCCCACACGAAAGGCACTCACAGGGGGGAGGAGTGGTCCCAGAAATGCCCGGAGGCCGGCCGGGAGGGCCAGACTGCGACGGCACGCAGTTCCACAAGTATCAATCCCGAGGCTGCCGGACCCATCGATCCCCGGATGCCGCACTTGCCGCCCGCCTGAGGTTTGTATGGACGCTGAATTCAACGAAGCTGCAGGCCACCGGCCTGCATCGTGCAAGGACGGAGGAGACAGTAGCGCACCCGAGACATTTGCAGCTTTGCGGCGCTTCGCTCGCTCGCGACCCGAGATAGAGCGTTGTGAACTTTGCGGCATTGGTCTCGCTTCCGAGCATCCGCATCTGCTCGAGTCCGGTTCGCGTCAGATCACCTGCTCTTGCGATGCGTGCGCCATCCTATTCTGCGAGAAGGATCGCGCGAAGTTCTTGCGTGTTCCGCGACGTGTTTTTCAACTTGAATGTTTCAGCTTCGACGATCTCGCCTGGGAAGCGATGTTACTTCCCATCAATCTCGCCTTCTTTCTGCGAAAGTCGGACGGGAGTACAACGGCGTTCTATCCTTCGCCGGCCGGGGCCATGTCATCGCTTATCGATCTACCGAGTTGGGATGAGCTGTTCGGCAGTGAGTCGGCGCTGGTCTCGCTCGAACCAGAAGTGGAGGCATTGCTGGTTAACCGTATCGGCGCACAGGCTATGCATTTCGTTGTCCCGATCGATGAGTGCTATCGCCTGGTCGGGTTAATTCGCACAAAGTGGCGCGGGCTTTCGGGTGGACCGGAGGTCTGGCGGGCCATTGCCGACTTTTTCACCAGCCTGGAGGGTCGGGCCACTCGTATCGGGAAGGCGACCCATGCCTGAGCTTAGCTTCCGCATCGGAGAGGTGAGTGCGATGCCCTATGCGGCGGTGCCGACTGTCTCTGCCCAATTGCACATCGCGAATCGATCAAAGAACGAACCGATCCAGTCGATCAGCCTCAACTGTCAGTTGCAGCTGCGACCCCTGGGGCGTTCGTATAGCGCTCTTGAAGAGGCACGGCTGCTCGATCTGTTTGGCGAGCGCGAACGTTGGGGACAGACAATGAAGCCTCTCCACTGGACCAACCTTATGGTCAAAGTTCCGCCATTTACCGGCGAGACGACTGTTGAGCTATCGTTGCCGTGCTCCCTTGATTTTGATGTTGCGGCGAACAAATATTTTTATGGTTTGGACACGGGCAGTATCGATGTTGCCGTGATGTTCAGTGGGACGATTTTCTATACCGGCGAGAACGGTGCGGTGCAGATCTCTCAGATTCCGTGGGATCGTGAAGTCCAATTTCGACTTGCGGTTGAGGTGTGGAAGGCCGTCATTGATGCGCACTATCCGGACACTACGTGGTTGCGCCTTCCGCGAGACACCTTCGATCGTTTATATCGTTACAAGGTCGCGCAGAGCATTCCTTTCTGGGCGGACGTGTTGAATCGTTTGCTCGACCAAGCCGAGCAGAGCGAGGTTGCCGGCGAACTCGCCGCGCGCGGGGGCCGACGATGAACTTCTCTGCGGTCGAAGCCGTCGCTGACGCAGTCCTCTTTGAGGGATATATCCTCTATCCGTATCGCCCTTCAGCGATCAAGAACCGCCAGCGCTGGAACTTCGGCACACTCTATCCGCAAGCCTTCGCCGAAGCGCAGACTCCACCGGAACGTTCTCAATTTTGCGCCCAGGTTCTCTTTGAGGCAGGCCAGCAGACCACGTTTTCTGCACGCGTGAGATTTCTACAACTCGTGTCGCCTCCAGGCCAACACGCAGAGAGTTGGGAAGAAGGCTTTGCTCGCTCGCGCGCGTTGGATAACATCACTCTCTCTGATCTCCTGAACGGCGTTGATCGCATCTTCGATTTGAGCGGTCTCTCCGACGAGGAGCGTCCGGGCGCTCCTGCAGCTTTCAACGAAAAACCGCGCCACGGCCGGCTGATGTTACAAGCTGTGCCTATGCACGAAGGCTTTTATCGTCTCCATGCGAGCTTTGCGAACGAAAGCTTTGTCCCGCAAATCGAACCCTCTTGGCGCCGCGGTGTCCAGGACCTGGCCTTCACCTCTGCGCATCTTCTGCTTGGCATCGAAGGCGGTTCCTTCATTTCTTTGCTGGAGCCGGCCGAGAAGGTTGAAGCCGACGCCAAAGCGTGCGAGCAAGACGGTGTATTTCCAGTGCTGGCCGGCGAAACGAGCGATCGCAGTTGCGTTCTCTGTTCGCCGATCATTCTCTATGACTATCCGCAAATCGCACCCGAGAGCGTCGGGAATTTCTTCGATGGTACCGAGATGGACGAGATGCTGGCGCTACGTGTGCTCACGCTCACCGAGGAAGAGAAGGTCGAAATGCGTCGCAGCGACCCACATGCACGAGCCATGCTCGAACGCACAGAGACGCTGCCCGATGAGTCGCTGGCTAAAGTCCACGGTGCAGTGCGCGGATTGCGGCGAATCACTGAGCACGACCTGACAACGACGACTACGATCGACCTCATCGATGCCCCTTTCGATCCGTTTGCCGATAGACCGCCGCTGGAGTCTGTGCGCGTCTTTGGCGTCCAGCTTCGCGTCGGCGACCGGGTACGTTTATGGCCGCAAAAGAAGGCGGATATTCTCGACATGGCAATGGAGGGTAAGATCGCCATCATTGAGGCCATCGAGCAGGACCTCGAAGATAGCGTTCAGTTCGCAGTTGTACTGGAAGACGACCCGGGTCGCGATATGGGTATGCTGCGCCAGCCAGGGCATCGTTTCTTCTTCACGCCGGAAGACGTGGAACCTGTGGGAGTAGAGGCATCATGACCGAAGCCATACATCCTCGGACGCTGGTTGCCGGTATCGGCAATATCTTCCTTGGCGACGACGGCTTTGGCTGCGAGGTTGTGCGTGCGCTCGTGCGGATGAAGTTGCCCACGGGAGCGAAAGTCGTCGACTATGGAATCCGCGGCCTCGATCTTGCCTATGCTTTGCTCGAGCCTTACAAAACTGTGATCTTTGTGGATGCAGTCTCGCGCGGCGGCGCGCCGGGCACGGTCTATCTTCTACAGCCCAGTCAAGCAGTCGACAGCGAAGCCACATCGCTCGACCCGCATTCGATGGACCCTGTGCATCTGCTCGCTATGGCGAGGACTCTCGGAGACATCACTGCTGAGATATTCCTGGTCGGCTGTGAGCCTCAGGATTTCGGTGACGAATTGGAAGGGCGCATGGAACTTTCTACGACCGTCGCAAGCTCAATTCCCGAAGCTGTCAACGCCGTTCTTGAGCTTATCGCGCGCACTCATCCGTTGGAAGTGGTGACTACAGATTCACTTCTCAAAGTGTCATAACCGCAAGGAGGAAATTATGAAGATCGTTTTTTGCGCTCTTGCAGCCATCGTCATCGTCGGGATGGCCTATTCGCTGGGACCAGACGTCGCCCGATACATGAAGATCAAGTCTATGTAACAGGGAGATAGGATGCACGAGCTGTCAATTGCCCTGAGCATGATCGAGCAGATCGAGGAAGAAGCCGAGAAACACGGCGGCGGAATCGTCGAAGTTGTCTATGTGCGTATCGGCGAGCTCTCCGGCGTCGATTCACAAGCTCTTCGATTCGCTTACGAGATGGCTTCTGCGGGCACGCGTCTCGCCAGTTCTCGTCTCGAGATTGAACCCGTGCGTCTTCTTGTCTTTTGTCCGCAGTGCCATTCCACCCACAAATCTGATCCTCAAAATATTCTCTGCCCACGATGTGTCACGCCAGAGCAGGAGATACTTGAGGGCCGCGAATTAGAAGTCAGAGCGTTGGAGCTAGCCGCATGAGTTCACCTCCTCGCATGGTCGAAGTACGATCACGCATCCTGAAAGAGAATGACGTGCTCGCAGGCGAGCTCCGCAAACGCTTTCAGCAAGCCGGTGTCGCCGTGATCAGCTTTGTGTCGAGTCCAGGCTCCGGCAAGACCACGTTCCTTGAGAGCCTTATGGCAAGGCTTGCTGCTAAGTGGAACATCGCGGCGTTAGTCGGCGATCTCGCTACCGATAACGATGCTGCCCGTTTGCGACGTGTCTGCTCTCGGGTCAAGCAGATTAGTACCGGCACAGTCTGCCATCTCGATGCCAAGATGATCGCCGCCGCGCTCGAGGAGTGGAGCCTCAACGACCTTGACCTCCTTCTTATCGAAAATGTTGGCAATTTGGTCTGCCCGTCAAGTTATGACCTGGGCGAGGCAATGCGAGTTGTTTTGCTATCGACAACCGAGGGCGAAGACAAACCTCTTAAGTACCCAACGATCTTCAACACTGCAGACGTTGCCCTGCTCACGAAGATGGACCTGGCTGAGGCAGTCGAATTTGACCGGATAACCGCTCATGAAAATATTCAACGAGTGCGGCCAGGTATGCTCGTCCTCGAAGTCTCCTCTAGAAGCGGCCAAGGGATGGACAAAGCTGTCGCCTTAGTGGAAGAGCAGATCCGCACGGTCGCTCATCAGGCACACTCTGCATAGAAAGCCTTAAGCCAACGCTCCACAGACACCTATTGACCATGTCCGAAAACCGCTAGCTTGACTCCAGAGCGAGTGCGAAAATCAAGACATGGAATTGCCTGGCCATGAAGTTTGTTATCGCGCACTCCAGAGTCGGGACGCCCGGTTTGACGGCCTAATTTTCGTCGGAGTCTCATCGACGGGCATCTACTGTCGTCCCATATGCCCGGCACGTACGCCCAAGTTCGTGAATTGCACCTTTTTCGGCTCTGCCGCAGCTGCACAGGATGCGGGATTCCGTCCGTGTCTTCGTTGCCGGCCGGAGACGGCGCCTGACTTAGCTTCGTGGCGCGGAACTTCGAATACGGTCTCTCGCGCCCTTGCACATATCGCTGAAGGCGCGCTTGATGGCGGCGGGAATAGCGTTGAAAGGCTGGCCGAACGCCTGGGCCTCGGCGAGCGTCAATTGCGGCGGCTGTTCCTTCAACACCTCGGGGCGTCACCAATCTCCGTTGCGCAGACGCGGCGAGTGCTTTTCGCGAAGCAACTGATCCACGAGACCCGTATGCCCATGACCGAAGTTGCGATGGCTGCCGGATTCGGTAGTTTGCGGCGATTCAACGAAACATTTCGTGCCCTCTTCGATCGCCCTCCCAGCGCTCTACGCAGGAAGAGCACCGTGAGACAGGAAGAGAAAGACGTCAAACTTCGGCTTCGCTATCGTCCACCGTATGACTGGGAGTGCATGCTCGGCTTCCTGCAGGCGCGCGCGATTCCCGGTGTTGAGGTTATTGAAGGCGGACGCTATCTGCGCACGGTCGATGTGGATGGGGCGATGGGAAGCATCGAGGTGACCCACCTGCCTAATCGACAGAGCCTTGGTGTTAGCATCCGCTTTCCGGAGGTTCGGCTTCTGCCAGCGATCGTTGCCCGAGTGCGCCGACTGTTTGATCTGGGAGCTGACATCGAAACAATCGACAACCATTTATCGGGCGATCCGGTGCTTGCGCCATTGGTGGCGCAACGTCCGGGATTGCGGGCTCCGGGCGGCTGGAATGGCTTTGAACTCGCTGTAAGGGCTGTACTGGGCCAGCAGATCAGCGTTGTTGCCGCACGGCGATTGGCAGGCCAGCTCGTTGCACGCCACGGTCGCACTGTGCCGAAATCGTTCCTGATTCGCCCGGGTCTTTCCCACGTATTTCCGACAGCGAAACGACTGGCGGCCTCGGCTTCCTCTATCGGATTGGGCATGCCAGCCGCGCGTCTGGCTACATTGAAGACAATCGCCGAGGCGGCGGTGGCTGATCCGAATCTGTTCCGTCCGTTTGGCAGTATCGAGGAGACAGTTGCGCGTTTACGAACGATTCCCGGGATTGGCGAATGGACCGCACAGTACATTGCCCTTCGCGCTATCCGCGAAATGGATGCGTTCCCGGCGACGGATATTGGGCTGCTGCGCGGCGCCGCTTCCGTGGATGGGAAGAAAACGACGCCTACGAACCTCCTGAGCCGCGCCGAGTCATGGAGGCCGTGGCGCGCCTATGCCGCGCAACATCTTTGGGCGGCCGATGGAAGCGTCAGGGCGATCCATGATCATGTTTCGCCGTGATCGTCGGAGTTGCCGAGCTCACGTTAACTCATTTGTAAATCGGAGAGGACAAAGGCTATGAGTCTCGCCTATAAGATGATGGAATCCTCTGTCGGAAAACTGAAGCTGGTCGCGAGTGACAAGGGGTTAGTGGCCATACTGTGGGAGAACGACAGTCCGCGTCGAGTGCGGCTTGGCGAATTGATGGAAGAGGAACAACACCCTGTCCTGGTTGAGACGGAACGACAGTTGGGGGAGTACTTTGCCGGGAAACGAAAGACGTTTTCAGTCGCACTTGATATGAGAGGGACTCGTTTTCAGAAAGACGTATGGGAGGCCTTGCTTGCCATACCATTCGGTGAGACGAGAAGTTACGGCCAGCTGGCGAAGCAACTGGGGAATTCTCGGGCGACACGGGCTGTGGGGGCAGCGAATGGAAGAAACCCGGTATCGATCATCGTGCCTTGCCACCGCGTGATTGGATCGTCGGGAAAGCTTACGGGCTTCGCGGGCGGGCTCGAAACGAAGGCACATCTGCTCAACCTGGAGGGGCACGAAGATAAGTCGTCTTACACCCTTTGGTAGACCTTGAAATGACAACTCCCGAAAATGATACGCATTAGCGCAAATACATCAGTGGAAATCATGCGAACGCAGATCCAGGCCGCTGCTGGTGAGCGCCAACAGACAGGATGCTTTAACGTGGATTACGCCGTCCTGATTTTGTAAAACGCCCTCGACAACCAAAAACTTGCTTTGTGTCACTACCAGGCGATCTCGTTCATAGAGATCAGGGGTAACGATGACGTTGGCGATGCCTTTTTCATCCTCCATCGAAAGAAAGATGAAACCCTTGGCCGTGCCTGGTCGTTGTCTTGCAATAACGCAGCCGGCTGTTCGCACAAATTGTCCGTCCCGGCAGCGTCGCAGATCTTCGGAGGACAAAATTCCATGGGACTGCAACTCACGACGCCGATAGTGCATTGGGTGTTTGCCAACCGTCAGTCCTGTACCGGCATAGTCGGCGACCAGACGCTCCTCTGTGTTCATCTGCCGGAGAGGCAGATTCTTACTGCCTTCACAGAGCCAATCGCTCTTTTGCCGGAGAAGTGGCCCTTCCGGTTTGCCGGCCCACTCTACCTGCCAGAGAGCGTCTCGCCGGTGGGTTATTCCTTCGAGCTGATTCAGGGCGCCGATTCGTGCCAGTGACGTGAGTTCTTTTCGGTTCAGCGATGGAACGCGCAGTGCGAGGTCTTCTGCGGAACGAAACACTCCATCTTGCTGGCGGGATGCAATCAGGGCATCGGCGGCTTGTCTTCGAAGACCCTTGGCGTACCCAAGGCCCATACGCATCGAAAGCGTACCGTCCTCTTCGTGTTCCACGGTGCAGTTCCACTCCGAGACTTGAATGTCGATTGGCTTCACGCGTAAGCCGTGCCTCTGGGCATCTTTCACAAGGACTGCGGGAGAATAAAATCCCATCGGCTGATTGTTGAGAATGGCACAGGTGAATGCAGCGAGATACTTCACTTTGAAGTAGGCTGAAGCGTAGGCAATCAGGGCAAAGCTGGCCGCATGAGACTCTGGAAAGCCGTAGAGCGCGAACGAGCTGATGTTCTGCACGATATTGTCCTGGGTTTTCGTGTCGATGCCGTTTGCTGTCATGCCGGCACGGAGCTTGACTTCAAGATCCTTCATCCGTTCCCAGGAGCGCCGCATCCCGACGGCACGGCGCAGTTCTTCGGCCTCCGCGCCAGAGAAATTGGCGACAACCATCGCCATACGCAGTAGCTGCTCCTGAAAGAGCGGGACTCCCAAGGTGCGTTTCAGCGTTTCCTCCAGCAAAGGGTGCGGGTACGTCACCTCTTCCCTCTTTTGCCGTCGTCGCATGTATGGATGCATCATCTGCCCGACGATAGGACCTGGCCGAATGATGGCAACCTGGACAACAAGATCGTAGAACCGATCAGGGTGGTTGCGGGGTAAAGAGGCCATCTGTGCGCGGCTCTCGACTTGAAACATGCCTACCGTGTCTGCTTGTTGCAGCACTTTGTACACATCTTCATCTTCCGGTAACTGGGCCAGATCGACTCTGTCGCCATAGTGCTCCGGGATCAACTCAAGGCAGTCCTTGATCACTGCCATCATTCCCAGACCGAGCAGATCCACTTTGATGATGCCGAGGTCGGCACAGTCTTCCTTATCCCATTGAACGACCGTGCGGCCCGGCATGGACGCCCGCTCCAAGGGCACTACGTGATTCAACTGTCCCTGGCAGATCACCATGCCGCCGGAATGCTGGCCAAGGTGACGCGGTAAGTCTTGAATGCGCATGCACAGCTCAAGGTATTTGGCGATGCGCGGGTGTTTGATATCGAATCCGGCATTCTGGAAGGAGTGTGCCATCGTGTCGTTCTTGCCGCGCCACTCCCAATTGCTGACCAGGCCCGAAAGCCGGCCTAACGATTCCTGGTCGAAGCCGAGTGCTTTGCCTACCTCACGTGCAGCCGACTTGCCGCGATAAGTGATCACGTTGGCCGTCATAGCGGCGCCCAATTCGCCGTAACGCTGATAGACATACTGGATGGCTTGCTCCCGCTTATCTTCCGACGGGAGATCGAGGTCGATGTCCGGCCATTCTCCACGGCTCTCGCTCAGGAACCGCTCGAACAGCAGTTCCATGCCAACCGGATCGATGGCGGTAATTTCGAGGGCGTAGCAGACTGCAGAGTTCGCCGCGCTGCCGCGCCCCTGAATCAGGATGTCGTTACTTTTGCAGAAACGGATAATATCCCAAACGATGAGGAAGTATCCGGCGAAGCCAAGTTTTGCGATCAACGCCAGTTCGTGCTCGATTTGCTTCTTTGCCCGCTCCATCAGGCCGGGATCGTTCTTTGGGCCATAGCGCAGCAGAACGCCCTCTTCGGTGCGCTTTCGCAAAAAGCTGTCCATGGTTTCGCCGTCTGGCACTGGATAACGTGGGAACTCATAGCCGAGATCATTCAGCTCAAACTTGAGACGCGAGGAGAGATCGATTGTGTTTGCGATGGCTTCCGGCACATCTCGAAAGAGCGCAGACATCGTTCGAGCCGATCTCAGATGCCGTTGACTGTTGAGCGACAGAAGACGGCCGGCATGATCGAGCTCGGTGTGGTGATGTATTGCCGTAAAGAGGTCCAGAATCTGCCGATCGTAAGCTGTGGCGTAGCGAACACCGTTAGTCGCCAGCACGGGTAGCTTCAGAGAACGGGCGATCCGAATCGCAGCCTGATTCCGCCACTCTTCCTCACGCTCACGATGCCGTTGCAGTTCAACGTAGACGTTGCCCGGCCCGAAGATACGAATCAGTTGTTCGGCGGTCTCGCGACCTGCCTCCTCCCCTCCGTGCATCAGTGCAGCGGCTAATGGGCCCTCATCACCACCCGTCAAACAGACGAGGCCTTGAGCGTACTGCTGCAGGTCATCGAAGTTGGCCGCTCCTTCCTGTTTAGTCGTCTCACGCATCTTGAATTGCGTGATGAGCTGACAGAGGTTCTGATAGCCTTCGCGCGATTCACAGAGCAGAGGCACGCGCGCGGGTTGGGAGACGTGTTGATGCGGCACCCATGCAGGCGGCGTGAGCCTCGGACCAAAGCTCGACACTGCGATCTCCGCGCCGATGTGAGCGCGAATATCATTACGCTTCGCGCTGGCATGGAATCGGGCGGACCCATAGACGCCATTGCGGTCGAGCAAGGCCATAGCCGGCATCTCCAGAGCGACAGCACGTTCAATCAGTGTTTCGGGTTGCGATGCACCTTCGAGAAAACTGAAGGCGCTGGCAGCGTGCAGTTCGACGTAACGCTCAGTCATAGAGCGCCGCCATCTGCCATAGATTTTGCAGGAGATCGCGTGTCATGCAACAGCAAAGCATGGAGCCGTCGTGCGCTCGTGCGACTAGATCCCATTGCTCAAGACCCCAGAACGTTTGATTCCACCAGTCGCCGCCGGTCAGCCAGGGGCCATAAGCGTGCTCTACCGTATAGCGGCGCTCGCGAAAGAAAAACATTGTCGGCCGGTGGTTTTGCAATGTGACAGAAGCTGCCTCGGGCGGACGAAGTTGCCGCATGGGAGCGCGTGTCTGCGAGGAAACAACTGAGGAAGAATCGCAGGAGGGCACTGTGAAAGGCTCCATGCGAAAGCCTTCGGGCGCGGGCGTGTCCTGAAGCACCGCGCGACCGACGCACTCCTCGCCGATGATGGCGCGTATGCGGGCGAGCGTTACGTCCAGCCGCGCTGCTTCGGGAAGCTGTGGAGAAAAGAGACCAAGCTGTACCTTGCTTGTGCTTCCGGATTCCGCAGTAAGAGCCAACGCCAGAATGGATGCCTGCGGTGGATGGGCTTCAAGATCGAGATGAAGAAGTTTGATCCAGAGTTGTTTGTCGGTCGTCGGTAAAGCAGGCCGGACAGTGCGGGTATGCATGCTTCCGCCGTCCAACGTCAGCACAACGGTGACGGAGGCCAGTGCGAAGATTCGAACCCTCGCGCGCAGGATCAACTGGTCGAGCATGACCCCAACGACGAAGAGCAGCGAGTCCAGCAGTTCGACCGGTGAATCAAGCTCCATCTTCTCTTCTAGGAGAAAGGCTGCTTCTACCGACTGAAAGAGATGAGGCAGTTCGCCGCGTGCGAGTTGTTGAAGCTGTTTGCTTTCCTGGCCCATGCGGGCAATCAGCTCTTTTTCAGGCAGAGCAGCCAGCATGCCAAGTGTGTGAATGCCCCAAAGGGCTAAGGTCTCCGCTTGAGTCTCCGTGAGATTGAGAACAGACAACGGCAGGGATGCCAATGCCGCTGCCTCGTCTCCCGGTGCGATCACTCGCAACGGGGTGCTCGGCGATAGTCCTCGGGCGAGGCAGACGGCCGCATGGAAGTTGCTGCTGACAGTAACGCGGGCTGAAATTCCCAAAGACCGCACGCGCTCAAGGAGATTCCGCACCAGCATCTCCGGCGGGCCGAACAGGCTTATTGTTCCTGCAATGTCGATGACACAGAGGAAGGCCGTATCTTCACTCCGATCTTCGACGCGGGGAGAGAACGCACCTGCACATTCAAGCAAGATTGCTTTCACCGCCATCTCCTCTTTGTGCGAACGGACCAACAAGATCGGCTCAGCGAAAGTATCGACCTCGACTCGCGTCATGCCATGCGTCATGCCCAGGAGACGCGCCTTCGTGTTGAGGGAGCAGACCTGTTGTAACGGAGGTTCACCCTGAAGTACGACACACGGTCTGCTGTGCAGCTCTGGCCGGAGACGCAAGAGCGCCTGCGCTGGAAACTCCCTTGCATAGAGACAGGCGTAACGTTCTGCTGGCTGGTTCATCGTGCACCTGCCCATGCGGCTCGGCTTTGCCAGCTGGCATCCGTCGCACTTTGCGGCGGTTTGCGCAAAGGGATGACGTTGGTCGATACAGGTTGGAATCGTTCCCGCGTTATTTCAACGCAATACTTAACTCCTGTGAACACAGTTTTCTCTTCATAGAGTGCGTTGCCGAGGCGTAACCGTAGAACAAGACCCGCGCTGCTCTTTGCGCACGCATGTTGGCTAAGCAAAAGAATGCTCGCTTGACTTTTTTCCGCGGCAGCGCAGTAACGGAACCACGTTGCCAATGGAACACGCGAAGCATATTCAGGTGCGATGCTGCCCATATCCAGCACGATTGCGCTGAAGCCGCCGGCTTGCAGCAGCAGGTCTGTCACCCGCAACGCCTGCTCAATACGCGACCAGGGCTTTCCAGAGACAATCGGCTTTCTACGAGGGACTACTACTCGCTTTGGAGGACTGGGCTCGAACTCCTCTCGCTCGGGCCTTATCCTGCGTTGCGGCTCTGCACACCGAGGTGCTGTCGCCTCCGGTTTTAGAAAACCACTGACCGCCTCCGATAGCCCTTTGACCTCATTGCGCGGATGAGGACCGAAGCCTCCCCCATGCAGACCTTTCTTGATAGGCGGAGGGATGAGGTATTTTTTGGGAAGCGCAAAGCCATCCGTAGAGGTTGAGATTGACTGCGTGTTGGCCAGCGCCGGAACCCCGCAGCGAACCCAGAGCAACCGCGATAAATCGACTCCTGTAGCTGCCGCCGACTCAGGATGCAAGGCATTCGAGACATCGACCCAGGCGCAGACTTTTCCTGCCTGTGTCATCTGACTCACAAACGACAGCGCCAACGAAGTCCGTCCGGAACACTCCGGGCCGACCATCTCTGTGATCGCTCCGAGGGGTAGGCCTCCCTCCAGGAGTTCATCCAAGGCTGGGATACCGATACTCGCAACTGGCCGAAGGATGCGCGGAGTTGGAGTGAGCGCGGAAGGAATCCGATTGCTGAGGGCAGCTTCGATTTGTTGGCGAAGTATTACGGTGGATGGCATGGCAAAGCGAACCCGTATTCGCCTTATGTTCTCCTATAACCACCCTCCACTGTCAAACAGTGGAAAAAGAAACATTTTAGGTTTTATATGTAAATCTATGTTGGACAAATGTTTACCCAGTGGACTCCTTCAGGTGCCTGGCCACACTCTTCAGGTCAGCAACAAAACTTGCCATCTCTCGTTGGCGATCTTCCTCGGTTTGGGCTCGCAAGATGGAAGATGGGTGCACGGTAGCTATGATGGGAGCCAGACCCTCAACGTGCTGCAGTGTTCCGCGCTGTTTGGTCACTTTAAAACTTGAGCCCAGCAATGCCTGCGCAGCGGTTGCTCCAAGACAGACGATCAGTTTAGGAGTGACAACTTCCACTTCAGCGTCGAGCCATGGCCGACAGGCTTTGATCTCTCTCATGGTCGGCTTTTCATGGATGCGGCGTTTGCCTCGTGGCTCCCATTTGAAGTGCTTCACGGCATTCGTTACATAAACCTGACTGCGTTCGATGCCGGCTTCTTCAAGGCACTGGTCTAGTAATCTACCTGCCGGGCCGACAAACGGACGGCCTTCAATATCTTCTTTATCGCCTGGCTGCTCGCCGACCATCATGACCGCAACCCCACGTTGTCCGGCCTTCGGTTTTTCTTCTATCTCACCGAAGACCGCCTGCGTCGCATTTCTGAAGAGATCGCAGCCACGGCACTCTTGCACTGCTTGGCGTAGTACGGGAAGTGTCCGGATTTCGGGAAGATATGGTTCCGCACTGGTAGCTGTTTTCTGCATAGTAGACCTGGACAGCGTCCTTTCCTCCATCAGATGCAATCACTGATCTATGAGTCTGTTTCTTTGCGTTTTATCAGACCGATCCCTTTATTCAATTGCGCTATCATGCTTTTGCACGAAAAATCTAAAACATGAATGGAAAAGTGTCCGAATCTGCCTTGTTTTATGACCACATGGAAGCTCAATGATTGACGGGAGAGATCAATCGAGCAAGATACAGCGGAATCTCGAACTTGTCGTTCAGACTGGCTTGCTGCTTGCGAAGCATCTCGATTTGCAGACCCTGGTACAAGCGGCGACCGATGCGGGATTGCAGCTTTGTGGAGCTCAGTTCGGGGCATTTTTCTATAACGTGTTCAACGCAGATGGAGAGAGCTATCTGCTGTACACGCTGTCCGGCGTCGATCGCGAAAAATTTGCTAAGTTTCCCATGCCGCGCAATACAGCAGTGTTCGCCCCGACGTTTGGAGGGAGCGGCATTGTGCGCTCGGGAGATATCACAAAAGACCCGCGGTATGGGCGCAATGCGCCGCATCATGGAATGCCAAAGGGGCATCTCCCCGTCCGCAGTTACCTCGCCGTTCCAGTACAAGCACAATCGGGAGAGGTTCTGGGAGGCTTGTTCTATGGTCACGAAAAGACCGACGTATTCGAGAAGGATGCGGAGGACCTGGTTGCGACGATTGCAGCTCAAGCGGCCATCGCAATGGAGAACTTTCGCCTTCGAGAACAACTGACGCGCAAGTTTGAAGAGTCGGAAAGAGCTAGCCAATATCAACGTGAGTCCGCCAAACGTCTCAGTGAAGTCGCAGCCATCGTTGAGTCTTCGGATGATGCCATTTTGAGCAAAGATCTCACGGGAAAGATTACGAGCTGGAATCAGGCCGCTGCTCGAATCTTCGGATACCCCCGTGAAGAAATCGTGGGTTCGTCCATCCTTCGTCTCATTCCCGAAGAGCTGCATTACGAGGAGAAGACCATCCTTGCGAAGATCCGAGCAGGCGAGCGCATCGACCATTATGAGACGATTCGTCTGACAAAGAGCGGCGAACGACTCGATGTATCGCTTAGCATTTCTCCGGTTCGTGACGACTCTGGGACGATCGTCGGTGCGTCGAAGATTCTCCGCGACATTTCGGCAAGAAGGCGATCGGAGGCTTCACTCATACAGGCCGAGAAGATCGCCGCGGCGGGCAGGATGGCAGCCACAATCGCGCATGAGGTGAACAATCCGCTCGAAGCGGTGACCAATCTGATCTATTTGGCTAAGTCGAATGCGGAAGATCCAGAAGAAGTGAGGACATTCCTCGGGGCGGCAGAAGGCGAGGTAGCCCGAGTTTCGCATATAGCCAAGCAGACCCTCGGTTTCTATCGAGAAAATGACACACCGACCGAGGCATCGCTCACTGAACTCGCGGCCCGTGCCATTCTGGTCTACAGTCCAAAATGTAAAGCCGCCGGGATATGCATTGAGGAAGATCTGACTTCGACCTGGCAGATTGTGCTACGCAAGGGCGAGATCATGCAGGTGATCTCTAACCTGATTGCAAATGCAATCTATGCGATGCCTTCGGGGGGTACATTGTCGATTTCGGTACGGGATTTGGACTCAGAGAATGGCTCTGGTGTCGTTTTGACAGTAAAGGACAACGGCGTCGGTATTCCGGCTGAGCAATTGCCAAGAATTTTTGAGGCATTCTTCACTACCCGGAGCACGATCGGGACTGGAATAGGTCTGTTTGTGGCAAAACAGTTCGTTGAAGGCCATCGAGGAAAAATTTCCGTTGAAAGCAGTACCCTCTCGGACTCTCACGGCACCAAAATGTCCATATTCCTACCGCTGGAAGGTCCTCAACTGGCAGGTGAGGGCGGCAGTAATCATTATGATTAACCGGTTGTCGGCGGCCTGCCGCAACTCTGGCTAGACAAGTCGAAGAGCGGCGATTGCAGATCGTGCGCGTCGCGAAAGTTGCTCAGCCCAACGCCGACCAATCGAAAATGCTGCTGAGCTCCCAGATCGATACGTTCTCGCAACGAGAGCGCAATCTGCGCCAACTCTTCGCAGGTCGCAGGAGGCAAAGGGGGAGTATGGCTGCGAGTGAGAATGTTGAACTCGCTGGTCTTCAGCTTCAAGACGACGGTGCGCGCAATCCGCGATTCCTTCCGTGAGGCCACCCACACCTTTTCCGCGAGACGCCGGATCAACGATTCCGTTTCAACCAGGGGAATGTCGCGTTCAAATGTGTCCTCAGCCGAGATGGACTGCGTTGGCCGGTTCGGCACGACTTTGCTGTGATCGATGCCTCGGGCAAGCTCATAGAGACGCACACCGTAACGGCCAAATTGATTTTCGAGCGCAGCAAGTTCCAGAAGTTGCAGGTCGCCCACCGTCTCAATCCCTAACTGCTTCAGTCTGGCCTCCGTTACCTTGCCAACGCCCGGGATACGTCCAACGGGCAGCGGAGGCAGGAATGTGCCCACATCCTCCGGTTGAATCACGAATAGCCCATCCGGTTTGCGCCAATCGGAAGCAATCTTCGCCAAAAACTTATTTGGGGCAACTCCTGCTGAAGCGGTCAGACGCAGCTCCTCGCGAATTTGCTCTCGAATGCTTTTCGCCACGCGAGTCGCCGTTGGCAATTCGCTCTTGTTTTCGGTTACATCCAGATATGCCTCATCAAGAGATAACGGCTCGATCAAATCTGTGTGCTGCAGAAAGATCGCACGAACCATTTGAGAAGCGGCCCGATATCGCGGGAAATCAGGAGGCACAAAGATGGCCTCAGGGCACAGGCGTTCAGCACGTACCGCGGGCATCGCGGAATGAACGCCGAAGCGCCGGGCTTCATACGAGGCGGCGCAAACGACGGACCGATTTCCCCGCCAAGCCACAACAACCGGTTTGCCCCGCAGTTGAGGATCGTCCCGTTGTTCGACAGAGGCGTAGAACGCGTCCATGTCCACATGGATGATCTTGCGGATACTCATCTGACATTCATGATATTCCGACACATTAGCGCAGTTGCATGGCGTGAAGATTCAGAACGGGTTTGTCCGATCGCCGAGAGCAGCTTTAGGACGCATTACTCGAACGTTCCTCGCTAATCCGAGCAGCGCCAGCAGTCGGATTCCCCAGTAATTGAAATCCACCTCCCACCATGCCATGCCGTGGCTGGCGGAGACCGGGTGTGCGTGATGATTGTTGTGCCATCCTTCGCCGCCGGTCAAGAGCGCCACCCACCAGTTATTGGTTGAATCGTCGCGGGTCTTGAAGCGCCGCGTGCCCCACATATGAGTTGCCGAGTTGACCAGCCACGTGACATGAAAGCCGATGGCAATCCGCAGAAACACTCCCCAGAGTACCCAGGAAACTCCTAGCTTCCACCCGCCCAGGGCCGCGCCTCCACAAAGCAACGCAGCGCCGGTCAACGTGAGCGGCAGCCAGTGCCATACCGCAAGCCACTGATAGAAACGATCATGCTGCAGATCTGGCGCGTAACGGGAGAGCATTGTGGTCTCGCTATGGAGGGAGCCGTGCAATATCCAGCCCATGTGTGACCACCATTTGCCATCGCGAGGCGAGTGCGGGTCGCCGGGCTTGTCTGTGTACTGATGGTGCATGCGATGCACGGCCACCCAGTAGAGGGGGCTGCCCTGCAGCGCCATGGTGCCGCACACAGCCATGGCATATTCCACCCACTTAGGCGTTACGAAGCTTCGATGCGTGAGCTGGCGATGGTAGCTGATGGCAATGCCCACGTTCTGGCCGAAGAGCCACATCACAACAAACACGACGGCGGATGACCAATGGAATGGAGTGAAGAGCGCCGCCACAGCTCCCATGTGAAACGCTGCTATTACGATGAAGAACACCCAGTTGAAGTCTGGCGACCTGGCCTGAACCAGTTCTACGATTTCGGAACAGGCTGCCTTTTGCGGTGGTGTTACGAGAGTTGCCATGGCGTTCCCGCCTCGGTGTTAAAAGCTACAACCGATGGCGAGAGGTGGAAGTAAGAGTTAAGTAATACTTGCGGCAGGACGTGGATATCTTCAACACCAGGCGTCGGAATGCCTCGCTCAGGCCACACTAGCAATTTCTCAATGTGGCAGCTTCTTCGGTTTTGGCCCCCACAACGTTGTCCGGAACGGCACACCTATGGAGAACTGCAGGTTCGGTGTATCCGGAGTGAGCCCCACTCCAAAGCTCAAATCGACGATTCGTCCCGGCGCATACATATAGCTTGTGCCCAGCCGCAGCGTGCCCTCTACGAGAGAGGACGATGGAATGTTCGTTCCGTTCAGCGAGGTGGAGCGAGTGAAACGCTGATCCCATCCCACCGTCATCGAAACCTCAGGATTCAGCGCAAGGATCGATCCGAGTTGGAATCCAATCGCATCGCCCGGATTGAAGTGTCCAGTCGTCTTCAGGTCCGGGTTCGTCGGGTCGTTGGCTGGGATGGTGTGGCTCGCCGAGAGATTGCCAGTATAGGAAAGGTTCCCAAAGAACACCACCGGGTCACTCGACTTCGCCATCGTCAGGTTTCCCTGAATTGCATTGAATCCCGTTCCTAGGGCGACTTCACTGCTGGTCAGGTTGAAGGAATCTTTTCCTGTCGTTGATTTGAACCGCACATTCGCCAATAGGTCCGGTACACGTCCGTGCTCGGTCGTCAGCTGCCGGTAGATCCCGGTAGATATGTCTCCCAATCCAAAACTGGTCGCATTGGTCTGAACGTTGAGCGCATCCACCGTTCGTATCGATTCGTAGCCATACGGAACGAGGAAGTCCATTTGAAATTTGTGCGGCAACCCCAGCCGGGCCGTGAAAGACGGCAATAGATAGTCCTGGCGCACACGTTGCGACGCAATATCGCCCACAACAAGTACCGGCAGCAAGGCAAATCCATTGACGGATACGTGGTCGGAGGAGGCGCTGAAATAAGAGGTTGTGTTGTCGATCTCCAGTGTTCCTGAGGGCAACAGCAAACTGCCGCGCACAATCAAAGCCTGATCGAGAGCCTCTGTCGCCTGGCGCTCCGTGGAGTCGTAGGTCGAGGTCGACACTACAGTATTGGTCGACGTTAAAGAATTGATGACACGACTGTTCGCAGAACCCGTTATCGCAGGCCGCTCTTCGAGCTTGGCAGCGCTTGTAAACCCTCCGTTGACCCTCCACTCCAGTTCGTTGACCCGCTCCAGCAGGTTGCGGATAATCGCATCCCGTTCCCGCAATGCCTCCTGCAGCTTCAAATCAACCGGGTCCTTCGCCTGTGCCTGTGCGGCGCCGGCCGCAGGAGCCGTTTGAGCTTCCATGGCCACACCCAACATCAGCAACACCAGAACGCTTCCCAACAATCTTTGCCGCAACATCGAGCCCGCCTTTCCCCTCAGTACAAGTAGTTACTCGGAGCTGTTACTCCAATCTTGCGCGTGATCACCGTCTCGTCAGGCACCATCCGGGACGCAAAGGAGAGGCTTTTCTCCGTGGTCATCCGTTCGTCCGGCGGATGAACGACAAACACGATGCCGTTCTTCCATAACTTCTGAAACTGATCGACACGCATCGTCATGTTGCCGAAGGCCGGGTCAGCCAGAACCACGTGCCCCGCGACGATTCCCTTCACGACCACAAAATGGTCAACTCCTTTCGCTCGTATCGGCGTGATGACCGACGTCTTTTGCGTCGCCAGCTCTTCGAGCGACATTTCACTGAAACCCTCTGCGTGATACCCTCGCGCCTCGGCAAAATGCTTCAAGTCAAGCAGCGAGAATCCACCGCGCTCGCGAACACGCTTCCCATCGACCCGATGCAGTAGCCACACCACGATCGCCGTCTCCGGCGTCGGGTCCTTGAAGTCATAGGTCAGCACGGTGCTCAGCGCAGCAGCGCCGCAGCTCACGTCCCACTTTTGCCGCACCACGCCCTCACCCCGAATCTCCTTCAGGCTGCGAATATTTTTACTTCCCTGCACCCTCGCCTCTCCCGTATTTTGGGCGAGCGCAGATGCAGGGAAGAAAGCGGGACCGGCCAATCCAATAACCAGTCCAACCACAAGCATTGGCTTATGCCAGTTCATCAGTGTTTTCCAGTCAAGTTGGTCTGCGTGATTGTCCCGACCGTCGAATTGATATTGACGTTCAGGTTCAACAGCACATTAACGTTTGAGTTGACAGCGTTGATGTTGACCAGCGAGGTCAGGTTCTGCTGCGCCCCGCCGTTCAACGTCAGCGTGCTCTGGTTTTGGGTAGTCCCTGCCAGCGGCCCGGTTAGCACCGCCAGCGTGCCCGCTCCCGTTACCAGTCCGTTCTTGGTCGGCACTGATCCTTGAAACTTGATGACTCCATCCGATAGCCCCGCAGTCATTCCCCCTCCGGCCGTCACTCGATCCATAGCGGCATCGTTCAACGGTTTGGGTTTATGCTGGGCTGCCGTTTGGGCCATGCCTGCCGGAATCAGCAACGCAAGACTCGCAACTACCAAAAGACGACGCATAAATCCTCCTTGAAGCGTTTAGAGAAGCGCAGGCCGGGGCTCCCTGGTTGGAGAGCCCCTCCCCGCCGCCGTCTTTAGCGAACCTGCGAGATGTTGTTGACCTGGGTGAGGGTCGGCATTGTAGTGAGGTTGGTCGTGTGAGCGATGTTCAGCCCATTGGCAACCATACCGCCGGCCGAGTTTACGATGTTCAGCGCGGTTGCATTCTGCTCGGCAGCGCCGGCCAGAATCACGCTGTAGTTGTTCGTGTCGTTGATGGTCGAACCATCGACGGCAACGTTCTTTGCAGTGGCTGAATCGAAGCTGACCGCTCCCTCCACGTTCTTCACCACGTGGGTATCCTTCACGGCACTGTACGAGCTGTCATCCGACTTGCTGGTTGACAGACTCGCAACGGTGCTGGTCGCGAAGTCGTTCGACGCGCTCACATTGTGAGTCGACGAAGAGTCATGAGAGGAGGAGAAGTCCGTGCTGTTCGAGCGGCTCGAAGACTCGGCAAACTGCGAGGACTTGGCTACCGAAGCATTTTCCGCGGCCTGCTGAGCCTTGGAAGACGTTGCGGTGGTTGCGAAGTTGTCCGAAACAGCTGCGTTAGCAGCCAGGCTCTTGTTCGAAGAAGCATTCAAGCTGGCATTCAACGCACTGGCCTTGCTGCTGCTGCTTGTATCGGAAGCTGAAGCGTTTTTGGTGGCGCTGGCTGACAATGCGCCGTCGGATGCCGTGGCATTGTTGTTCGCGGTACCGATGGTTGTCGAGGTGCTGCCACCGCTCGAAGCGCTGTTGCTGTTGGTCGAATTGCCGACCGATCCAGCAGTGCCCTTCGGGCCGGCCGCTGCAAGGTTCCCAGTCGCATTGAAGCTGCCCGTAGCGTTGTTTGCATGTGTGCTATTCGATGTGGCACCCAGCGTCGCGCCAAGCGATTTGGTGGAGCTGGCCGTCAGGGAGCCGTTCGCCGCAAAAGCGTTCGTCGTACCGCTAGACTTGCTGGAGTTGGAAGACTCCGAAGCCGCCTCGGACGCCGTGAAGTCCTTGCTGGCACTTGCCTGCTGCATGTGATCGCTCGTGTGGCTGAAGGTCGTCGATGAGCTGTTGCTCCTCGAGCTGTCGTCGGTAAACGACTTGCTGTCGGTCGTGGAGTGGTTCAGCGAAGCGTCGAGGCTGGAAGAGAAGCTGTTGCTCTTCGTAACGTTCGAGCTCTTGTCGACGGTCAGTTGGCTGTTCTTTCCCCGGTGATAGCCATCGAGTTCGGCTGTCGATGAGCTATCCTGCGAGATTCTGTTGGTCTGGCTCACATCGGTTCCGGTGGTTGACGCATTAGTCAGCGCACTGCTGTCATAAACGTTGACACCATTGGCAACAAGTCCGTCAGAAGAATTAACAATATTGACGCCTTTGGCGCCTTCGAGCGCAGTTCCTGAGAGATTCACCGCGCCAGTGTTGTTTTCATTGACGGTCGAGTTGTTAGCCGCGATCGAAGAGTTCTCCTCGCCAGCGGCAGTAACTTTGTCCATCTGGCTGTCGCGCAGTGGCTGTTTGTCATGGGTTGTCTTGGACTTGTTCTGGCCATAAGCAGCGCCGCCAACCAGAACCGAAGCGGTAACAAAAGTGCAAATGAGCTTATTCATCTTTGACTCCATAGGGATTTTTGTGGACGAACACGACCGTCGACGCAGCAATTGGTAGCTGCGCGCCGGACAATTTGACGCACCAAACCGTATTCCTTAATGCAGGACGCACAGAAGGGGCGTTACCGATATGTCGGATTTAGGGCTTCAACTTAGGCTGAACAAACCAGCAAAAGCAACGGGAGTGGGGAGTAATGCAAAAGCGGCAGATGTATTTAAAACGACCGCAATAAAAGTCCAATCGTACGTGAAGCCCATCAATAAATGAATGTCAGCCCTGCATGCGTGACCCTTCACGCGCAGGTGTTAGGAGCCCATGTCGAAGTCCTGAACTTCTGACGTCGCACAAAGAGTGCAATTGATGGTCCAAATTGTATTCCAGCATTTACCGTACGATTTGACACAGCGGGAAGTTGCCATATGCACCCTTTTGCAAATGCCAAGGGAAAAATGTGGCTAAAAAGTACCTTCGTGACATCTACCTCTTACCTAAGACCCACTGTAACTTACAGGTTACAGTCGCCGTTCAAAGGCTTGCCTCCGCGATGATTCCTCCGAGAAAGGTATCGTCGGAAAGGCCATCGGGGCGAGAGTCGGCGCATATGTGAATTTATACGAAAAAAATCGTCGGATCGGGTGTTCAGAGGCTTCCCTTCTCCACCTCAACGTACCAAGCTGCTGTCCGCCGGATAGCCTCCTGCAGATTAACGGTCTCATTCAGGCCCAACAAGCCTCGGGCTCGGTCGACGGATGGAACATATCGTGCCACGTCAGCTCCCGGGATAGCCTCTTTTGCGACGTGAATATCGGCGGACGAGTTGAGACTCTGAACCACTGCCCGCGCCAAATCCAGAATACTCAAATCATTGGACGACCCCACGTTAACTGGGGTGAGATGAGGGGATTTGAACAGCATCGTCCAAAGCCAGATGGCGAGGTCCGAAGCGTACAGGTAGGAGCGTCTCGGGGTGCCATCGCCGTTGATCCGGATCGGCCTTCCCGCAAGAACGTCTCCAATGAAGTTGCCTATGGCGAAGTGAGTGTCCAGCGGAAGGTGAGGACCGACAAAGGCAAAGCAGCGAGCGATCTTGATCTCCATCGAACTATGTATAGCCTGAAGGGCGCACATCTGTTCGGAGATGCGTTTACCCTCGGCGTAAACGCTGGCGGGATCGAGCGGATCAGGTCCACCGAGATAGTCCTCTGGGACGTGCGTGAGGCCGGCGGGCTGTTTGCCGTAAACGGCGCCCGAACTGGTTAGTAGAAGTTTGCGGGTCGCGTGAGTTTGAGCAAAGTTAAGCACCCGCGCGGTGCCGTCGATGATGGTAGTGAGCATTTCGAGCGGCTTTTCAGCAGCTTGTCTGGCGCTGGCCTCCGTAGCGGCGTGGATGATGTATTGGAAGTCTCCGTCAAGAAAAGAAAAGCTGCGGACATCTCCCGCAAGAAAAGCGAGGGCAGGATCGGCGGCAAGATGCGGGCACTTCATCGCGAAGGCGGCAGGGTCGCGCGTAAGAACGGTGGCGCGAGCGCCGAGATTGAGTTGCCGATTAATGTAGGAAAAGCTTTCCAGCAGCCAGCAACCGAAAAACCCAGTGCCCCCGGTAATAAAAATCTGCTTATTGCGCATCTCCTCCCAGAGCGGTCTTGTCTCACTGAGGATATGGTCAAGATCGGAGGTGGGCAGAGGCTGCTGTGCCATAGGGTTCGGTTACGCTATTCTCGCAGATGTCGAGATGAGAAAGAGTCGGTTCTATTGCGTTGTTTCCAACTCCCTGTTACTACTCCGATATGGCTTCTGACTGTTGAAGTTACTTTGTCCACAAGCGGGTGGACGAATCTACCGGTATTCTGAAAGAATAACGCGCGCGCTGTTCCGTTCCAAACTCTAGTTTGGGCAATCCCCCGGGCGGCCAGCAGGAGACTCTAATGAAACCTGTAAAGATCGGTAACAAGCATGTGGGCCCAGGCCATCCTTGCTACGTTATTGCGGAAATAGGCATCAATCACAACGGAGATGTCGATATCGCCAAGCGGCTTATCAGCGTTGCTGTCGCTGCCGGCTGCGATGCAGTGAAGTTCCAGAAGCGCACAGTCGACGTAGTGTATACGGCCAAAGAACTTGCCACGCCGCGGGAAAACCCCTTTGGACCGACAAATGGCGATCTTAAATACGGGCTCGAGTTTGAAGCCGAGGATTACGCCGAGATTTCTGACTTCTGCAAGTCAATCAAGATTCCATGGTTTGCTTCCCCCTGGGACGAGGGCGCAGTCGACTTCATGGAACAATTCAATATTCCGGTCTATAAGATCGCATCAGCTTCGCTCACCGACGACCACCTTCTTCGACACATCCGCAAGACCGGCAAACCGGTGATCGCTTCGACCGGCATGAGCACCTATGCCGAGATCGACCATGCCGTCGACGTTCTTGGCAAGGAAGATCTCATCCTGATGCATACCACCAGCACCTACCCGGCCAAGTACGAGCAGTTGAACCTCCGCGCCATCCCGACTATGGCCGAGCGCTATGGTGTCCCAGTCGGCTACTCCGGCCACGAGACGGGTATCCCCACCTCGGTCGCCGCCAGTGCCCTTGGTGCCTGCTGTGTTGAGCGCCACATTACGATGGACCGCGCCATGTGGGGGTCGGACCAGGCAGCATCGCTCGAGCCCAACGGTATCAGCCGTCTTGTGCGGGATATCCGTCTCTGCGAGCAGTCGATGGGCGACGGCGTCAAACGTGTCTACGAGGAAGAGATTCCCGTCATGAAGAAGCTCCGCCGTGTCGGGGCTGCCGTCTAGTTGTTTGAACTGCCTGTAGTCAACAGAAACCGGGCGCCCTATCCTTTAGACGGCTCTGCCGTCGTAGGGTGGGGTGCTCTCTTTGTGTAGGACAACCTGAAAGGGAACATGCCCTTTGATCCTCAACAACTGGTGACGTTGCGGGCTATCGCCTTCGATGTCGATGGCGTTCTAACAGACGGCACGTTCGTCTGGTCCCCTACGGGCGAAGAGTCCAAGCGCTTCTCTTTTACCGATATCATGGGAATTTCTCTGCTCCGGCGTCTCGGAATCAAGATGGCGCTGATCTCCGGCGAGCCCTCGCTACTGGTCGATCGTTACGCAGAGAAGATGCACATTCCCTTTGTGGTGAAGGGCACCCGCGACAAAGCTGCGGCATTGCGGGACTTCACTGCGAAGTTCGAAATCCCTCTTGAACAAGCTTGTTTCTTCGGCGACGACGTTAACGATCTTTCAGCGATGGAAATCGCAGGCCTTTGCGCCTGCCCATCGAACGCAGCCGCTGAAGTGCTCGCCCACGTTGGTGGGCATGGCTACGTCTCTCCGTTGCCCGCTGGTCATGGCGCTGTCCGCTCCTTCGCCGACGCCATCCTCGCCGCACGCAATCTCCGCGGCCGGGACGTCTTCCAACTTCGTCCGCCGGACGTAGTCGGGGTTGCAGTAGACGAAAGCGCTGGCTTCCGGTTCCTCGTGGTACGGTGGTAGTCATTCCCAACGTATGAAGCCATTGCGTTGAAACGAAGCTTGAATCCTGTTTCTCCTCCAGAAAGAGCCATACCTCGAACATGCAGAGCATAGGAATACTCCTTCTTTGTCTTTACCTGGCAATCGCAAATGCACAGACCACAGCACTACCGCAAGTTGGCAATGGCTGGCCCACATACGGCGGAGATGCCGGCGGTCTTCGCTTTTCCAAGTCCTCCCAAATAACTCGCAACAATCTCGGTCAGATCCATCCGGTTTGGACCTTTCACACACACGCGGTTGACACGGAGGCACAACGCGAGCAACTACCTTCGTTTGAGACCACGCCCATCCTTTCAGGCGACACTCTCTATTTCACCTCTCCGTTCGATATGGTCTTTGCGATCAATGCCCGCACAGGAGAAGAACGCTGGCACTTCGATCCAATCCTCAAACCTCTAGTGCCTAAAGGCATCGTTACCTCCAGAGGTGTGGCATTGTGGTCCTCGACTGTAGAGGCTACGTGTAGCGAGCGTGTCTTTTTGGGAACACTTGATGGACGCCTTTTAGCTCTAGATGCGAAGACTGGGGTTCCATGCCTTGGTTTTGGCAATAACGGAACCGTTGATCTTGCCGAGGGGTTCATTTTCAGGGCATCGGCTTCTATGGAATGACATCCCCGCCGGCAGTCGTCGGTGACGTTGTGGTTGTGGGTTCGACTGTTGGCGACAATCAGCAGGTAGACATTGAATCCGGCGTGGTACGTGGATATGACGCCAGTTCCGGAAAGCTTCTATGGAATTGGGAACCATTGCCATGGGCCGAAAATCAAAAGATTCGTACAGGTGCGGGGAACGTTTGGGGCGTCATCTCGGCTGACCCATTTCTCGGGCTTGTTTATCTCCCTACAGGCAGTGCTGCGCCCGACATCTATGGGGGAATGCGTCCAGGAGACAACCGCGATGCGAATTCCATCGTCGCCCTTGACGCCAAGACCGGCAAGAAGGTCTGGTCCTTTCAGGTCGTGCATCATGACGTTTGGGACTATGACATTCCCTCCGAACCAATACTTTTCACTTGGCGTGGACCGCCGGCCATCGCCGTCACTACCAAGATGGGGATGATCTTTCTCTTTGACCGCCGTACCGGTCAACCACTGATCCCAATCGAAGAACGCCCTGTACCGCAGTCTCACGTTCCAGGCGAAATAACGAATCCGACCCAGCCATTTCAGAACATCCCATCACTCGCGCCTCTTGTGATGGGAGAATCTTCTAGCGAGGTCTGCCGTCGACAAATTGCCAGACTCCGCTATGAAGGCATCTATACACCCCCAAGCTTGGAAGGCACTCTAAACTACCCCGGCCCAACAGGCGGCGTGAATTGGGGAGGGGGTGCTATCGATCCGAACACGGGCATTCTCTATGCCAATACCAATAGCATTGCCTCGATTATGCGCCTTGTTCCACGCAATAGAGAAAAAGCTGGAGAAATACGAAAATAAGTTTCTGGAGCTTGTCGCCTCCCTATTTGTTCCGAAAGAAATTCTGGACACTCCTTTTCATCGCTTCTTTTGTGGCTGCCTCCTCTATACGTCGTAGATTGAATCCCTGATGGGCTCCGCTGGTCGTTGCAATTCTTGGCGCGGCTTTATTGGCGGGTACCACTAACAACTTCATCCGGCCTCGGCACCAATGATCGATCATTTTGGCTATGAGCTTTCCCCTCAGCGGAAATCACCCTATCTGATCGAACGGCATCCACTCATCGATAGCCAAGGCTTCAGTTGCACACCAAGCTCCTGGGGCGCCATTGGAGCGGTTAACCTCAACACGATAACCAAGGTCTGGGAGAAACCTTTAGGAACAACGATAGAAGGCCAAAATACCGGCATTCGTAACTTCGGTGGACCAATTGTTACGGCCTCCGGCTTAGTCATCACCGCAGGCGCAGAAGATTTATGGCTGCGTGTCTTTGACTCCGCTACAGGCGAGGAATTGCAAAAGATATCGCTTCCGGTTCCGGCCGTTGCGACGCCGATGACCTACACTCTCGATGGCCGACAGTACATCGTCCTGGCTGCTGGCGGTCATGGTGATGGAACAACACCCCTAGGTGATTCACTGATAGCCTTCGCGGTCAACTAGTCGAGTTCGCAAATGGGGTGAAACAACTTCACCAACGAATGCTGGTTCGGAGATGCAGCGTTGAACAAAATCAAACCGATAAAGGTTGCGGCGGCCGTACTAATGCTCGCAGTGGGGGTTTCGATCCTGGCCTATGCCATGAGTGCCAGTGAAGCCGCGCAGCGGGATTTCATCTGCTACTGGGCTGCGGGACAACGACTAGTCCATCACTCCGACCCCTACGATGGCCAGGGGATCCTGCAGATCGAGAAATCGATCGGATACAAAGCAAGCTCCCCATTTTTCATGAGTGAGCCGCCGACAGCCTTTTTTCTCGTGCTGCCACTTGGATTCCTCAGCGGCAAAGCGGGAGCCGTGCTGTGGTCGCTCGCGATCATTGCCTGCCTCATGGCATCCATTCGACTGCTGTGGATCCTGAACGGCCGCCCTCCAGATAGGTTGCATCTTGTCGGTTACCTATTTCCTCCAGGACTCGCATGCCTGCTAGCGGGCCATACAGGCATCTTCGTTCTCTTCGGAGTGGTCCTATTCCTGTACTTCCACGATTCGAAACCGTACCTCGCCGGCGCTGCGCTGATCGTTCTAGCCTTGAAACCTCAACTGTTTTTTCCGTTCGACTTGGTCCTGGTCCTTTGGGTTGTGGCCTGCAAGCGGTTCCGAATAGCTATAGGCGCACTCACCGCAATAGCGCTCTCCATTATCCTCTCCTTGGTACTCGATCATTCAGCGTGGTCACACTATGCCCAGATGAGGGCCGAGCAGATAGACGATCAGATCGCTCCAACCACTAGCCTCGTATTTCAGGCGCTACTTGCCCAAAACCATCCGTGGGTCCAATTCATACCCACGGCTGTGGCGTGTGCATGGGCAGCTCGTCGTTACCTCAATAACCATGTTCGATGGGACTGGCAGAACGATATACCACTCCTACTGTTGGTTTCTGTCATGACGTCGCCCGATGCATGGTTCACTGATGAAGCGATCGTTCTTCCTGCGATTCTCTATGGCCTTTATCAAAATCGAATTCCGCCGGTCCCTTATGATACTATGTGTCCCTGGGTCGCCCTTATTGGAGGCTTTGCAAACTGACATAAGCTCAGTTCTTTATATCTGGACCGCGCCCACGTGGTTCTTTTGGTATCTATCGGCTAGCAGATTTTGGTTAATTGAGGAAGGCGAACCCTCCTCCGCCACCCCAAAAAACGGGGGGCGCAATGATCATAATGGCGAACGACTGATTGCCACCTGACTCGTTCGCATCCGTGAACTTCACCGCCCATGAGCCTTTGCGGTATTCAACCTTATGTTTTTGCGTAGACCCCTGGCTTCCACTGTCGAAATGGCAGACTCCTGCATTTCGATAGATAATGATGAAACTCTCCGACTACGTCTTTGAGTTTGTCGCCGATCATGGCGTCCAACATGTCTTCCTCGTCACCGGCGGGGGCGCAATGCATCTCAACGCCTCACTCGCCGCGGAAAAACGAATTACGCCTATCTGCAACTCGCATGAACAGGCCGCCGCGATCTGCGCGGAGAGCTACGCGAAGGCCGTGAGCGGTCTTGGGGTGGCTCTCGTCACCACCGGCCCCGGGGGAACCAATGCCGTCACTGGAGTAGCTGGCGCCTGGCTGGATTCCACGCCGACAATCTTCCTCTCCGGCCAGGTCAAGCGCCCCGACCGCATGTTCGACGCTGTCACTGGCAAGCCGCTGGGCATGCGTCAGCTCGGCGTGCAGGAGGTCGACATCGTCTCCATCGTCAAGCCGATCACGAAATACGCTGTAGTCGTGCTCGACCCGCTCGACATCCGCTTTGAGCTCGAGAAGGCCCATTACCTCGCGCTGAACGGCCGCCCCGGCCCGGTCTGGATTGACATTCCGCTCGATGTCCAGGCCTCGCCGATCCCCGATCCATACACGCTGCGCGCGCTTCGACGCCTCCGAGCATCCAAGCTGCCATGGCAAACGCGAATCTCGAAGACGAAGTCGTCGTGTCATCGAAGAGCTCCAGCGGCTCGTCGCGGCCCCTGCTCTTCGCGGGAAATGGAACGCGCCTCGCTCGCGCGGAAAAACAATTCAACGAGCTTCGTCTTCCTGCTCGATGTTCCCACGGTCGCCACCTGGTGCGCGGCCGATCTAGTTCCCTCGGATGTGCCCACCTTCGTCGGGCGCCCCGGCAATGTCGCTGCCCGTCGCGCGAACTTCGCGCTGCAGAACTGCGACTTTCTCTCGTCCTGGGAGCTCGGCTCGACATGGCGATCACCGGTTATGCGCCGCAGAACCTGGCGCGCGAGGCCCACAAGGTTGCTGTGGACATGGACCCCTCTGAGCTGCAGAAGCTCCATCCACATTTACAACAGCCAGTCATCTCGGACTGCCGCGCCTTCCTTGACGAATTGCTTGCCCAACTCAGGGCGCTCAAGCAACCGCTCGACCACTGCCGTTGGGCGGACTGGAACAAGCGTGCCGCCGACTGGAAGACTCGTTACGACGTCGTCACCGACGAGCACCGCAAGCCTAAGGGTCTGGTTTCGATCTTTCATCTCGCTGAAGTCATCGGCACCGAGTCCAAGCAGGAAGACAAGCTCGTCTCCGGCTCCTCCGGTTCGGGCATCGAAATATTCCTGTTGGCCTGTCCCACGCGCAGCGGGCAGCGCATATTCCACACAGCTGGCCTGGGAGCGATGGGCTATGGACTACCGATGTCGATCGGAGTTTGTATCGGCTCGGGGAACAGGCAGACAATTCTGGTCGATGGCGACGGCGGCTTCCAGTTCAACATTCAGGAACTTGAGACCATGCGCCGCCTTCAGCTGCCACTAAAGTTCTTCGTGCTCAACAATGACGGGTACGCCTCCATCCGCGCCTCGCAGAAGCATACTTTGGGGAGGCGCAGATCGGCGCGGACGCCGCGACCGGCCTCACTGTTCCCAATCTCTCAAAGATCGCCGCGTCCTATGACATACCCGCCGTAGTCATCGAAGGCCAGTCGAACCTCCGCGAAGAAGTGCGCCGCATACTAGCCCTGCCCGGCCCGGTGATGGTGGATGTTCGGGTGATACCAGATGAGGTTCGCGCACCGCGCCTGCAGAGCTATCAGAGGCCCGACGGTTCGTTTGTCTCCAAGCCGCTGGAGGACCTGTTTCCGTTCCTCAGTCGCGAAGAATTCCTAGCTAATATGATCGTAAAGCCGCTACCGGAGTAAATTGCGAACGCATGGAATGATCCAACAACGTATGACTGGACAATAGGAACAAAAATGCCAGAGACCGCCCTTGCAACGCTCATCCCGCTCCGCGAGATCCTTACAGAATCGATCTCCGCAGTAAAAGAACGGGAAGCCTCTGCACTCGACCAGCTACTGCTGGCACATCAAAATCGTGTCGTCCTCTTCGGTTGCGGAACCCTGGGAAGACGGGCGGCGGAATTGCTCCGTGAAATCGAAATAAATCCTCTGGCCTTTTGCGATAGCAATCCCTCTCATTGGGGAACCAACGTCTCTGGGCTCCCGGTTCTATCCGCTTCTGAAGCAGCGGCCCAGTTTGGAAGGAATTCCATCTTTTTCGTTACTATCTGGAACGACTTTCACTGGTATAGAGACACTCTCGGAAAACTGACTTCGCTCGCTTGTACCTCTGTTTCATCCTATGCGCCCATCTTCTGGCGCTTCGGCGATCGTTTCATGGATCTCCGATTGTTGAACGAACCAGCGCACAGGCTCTATCAACATCTCGACGAGGTGTTTGAGGCCGAGGATCTATGGGCTGACGCAGAATCGCTTGCAACCTATCGTTCCAATATCGTTTGGCGCGCAAAAGGAGATCCCTCTCATCTTCCCTATCCCGCTCCTGAAAAGACCTACTTTCCTTCGGATATCTTCAAACTCATCCCCGAAGAGGTGTTCATCGATTGCGGCGCCTTCGACGGCGATACGATCCGCCTTGTACGCTCTTTGGTTGGTTCCAACTTCAAGGCGATCCACTCTATCGAAGCCGATTCCATCTCGATGCAGAAATTGACTTCCTATCTTGCCACGCTCCCTGTGGAGATGACAGAGAAACCCACATGCTGGATTGTGCTGTCGGGGCAGAGCGCTCCATACTTCGATTTAGCATGAGTGGCAACCTCACCTCCAAAGTCGAGGACGTCGGAATAGATGTCCCATGCGTCCCGCTCGACGAACTTTTCGCCGAAGAGCCAGTCACCTTGATTAAGATGGACATTGAAGGTGCCGAGTACGATGCGCTACTTGGAGCCAGAACAATCATCAAACGCGACAATCCCGTTCTCGCGATCTGCGTGTATCACACTCAGAGTGACATCTGGCGCATCCCGCTTCTCATCCGATCCATTGAGCCAACCTATAGCCTATTCCTGCGCTCCTATGATGGCGATGGACTTCAAACCGTCGTCTACGCCGTTCCGAAGACCAGAGATCGAAAGAGCGGTCGCTCCCAATCTAAGGAAGCACGAGCCCATCGACTCGAGGTCTGACAACGCCTCTTGAAGGCTTATCAAGGCCAAGATCGTTGTATTTTCTAGACGAAGGCCGTACAACTTATCCGATCGAATTGCCGGAGGAAGACTATCTTGCTGCAAAAACTCAAGGACTACCTAGTGGGCCTCGGGGCCGATAACAAATTGACCCAGACCGCACTCTCGCTGCACGGTCGCCGCCTCGGCTACAAAGTCAACTTCAGCGAACACGGAAAAATCTGGCTAGAAAGGGATAACCGCCGCCTCGCCGTATCCAGACGTGACGTCACCTTTGTGCCTATCACGATGGAGTGCATCGACATCTTCTTCGATTCGATTCAGGCCACGATCATTAATGGTAAAGAGACCCTAGACTTTTCCCAGCCTGCCTTCCACACTTACAAGCGGACCGGCATGGGTTTCTTTTTCCCATCGATTCCAGAAGAAGACCCTCTCGAACAATACACCTACTGGCACACACCCAAACCCGGCGACATCGTTTGGGACGCAGGGGCCTACGCTGGCCCGACCACCTGCCTTCTCGCATCGATGGTCGGTCCAACCGGCAAAGTGTACGCCTTTGAGCCTGATGATCTGAACGTCGTCTACCTTGAAAAAAACATTGCTTACCATGGCGTCACCAACGTCATCATCGTTCGCAAGGCGCTCTCCGGTATCTCGGGGATTACGACCTTTTTTATGGATGGCACCATGGCGTCAGGTATTCGCGATTTCGTCGTCTATTCAGATACCAAACACGTTAGGAAATTCGACCATCAGCATGGAGGACGCCTGCAAGGAACTTGGATGTGTCCCGTTGTACGTCAAGATGGACATCGAGGGCGCAGAACTGGCCTTCATCGAGGGAGCAAAAGAGTTCCTCAAGGAGCATCCGGTGCATTTCGCCATTGAGAGCTACCATCGCGTAAACGGCGAATACACCTACATAAAGCTCGACTCGATCTTTGCGGAGATCGGCTACGACTACGTCTCCAACGACCGCTTCAAACAGATGTTCACTTGGGCAAGACCTCGTACGAATACCAATGCGGCGAACGCCACGACAAAGTCAGTCGCTTCGAAATAGTGATGGGGATCCAAACCCCGAACTGTATGATAGTATTCCTAATATCAAACACCAGTTGTTGCAGCTACCCCCACATTCAAGACGCGATGATCACTAACGAAAAAACCTTCTCTCGTGTATTGCTGTTGGGTCTCTCGGTCTGCGTGGCCTTGTATGCGAAGAGACCGTTCATTTCCTCCACTATGGATGGAAAAGCCCAGACACCACTTATTGGATAAACGACATCTCGAAATGCCAGCGGGTGGCGGGGAGCAGCACGGATCACAAGTGCCCAATCGCGGGCTATGGCTTGGCTCTGTATCGATATATGGACCATAAAGATCCAAGACATAACACACCGAACGACATTTTTCTCGTTTATTGAAGCAAGTAAATTTGTACTCGTCTACTGGTGTTCCCAGTCCGCTTGAGAGGCAATGATGCCACGCCCCTTCGCCGAACAAGAGAAGGTCACAGAGTTACCTTACGCCTTCAAGGTTTTTCTCCACCTGAGCGTCGGCCTCACTTTACTTTCCTTTGTTTACGCCATCGTCTGCCGGCACATGAACCTTGGGCTTCCTTACTCTTTCCCATATCTCTAGGCTCCGGGCGGAATGTTCTCAGATTTCATTATCTTCATTGGTAAGTTCACTCACTGGGGGACGCCAGCCTTTTTCGATCATGAACAAAGCGGTTACTTTATGTATCCATCACCGCTTGTGCATGTGTTTCATCTCTTCTCGAACCTTCACCGTCCACAGACTTGCTACCTACTCACACTTTTGGCTGTGTCGGCTTCACTTGTGTTGGCCTTTTATCCAAGTTTTGCGCAAACAGGGTCTTGCAACAATGCAGAGTACTCTCTTCGCCGCTTCCACTGCATTCCTGTCATATCCGCTTATTCTCGATTTTCAGAGGCAACATAGAATTCCTCGTTTGGCTTGTCAGCACCATCGGAATATGGTGCTTCTTCATTGACCGCACCAAAACATCTGCTATCTTCATAGGTTTAGCGGCCTCAGGCTTAAGTTCTATCCGTTCATTTTCCTGGGTCTCTTCCTACCCAGACGCGAATACACCGGTGGCTTTCTCCTTGGACTAACAACTTTCGCCGCAGTAACTCTCTTCTCCTTGCACGGTGTCGGCCCCACCATTGCAGCAGCCTCGCGATGGAACAGCGAGCAGATAGCAGCGTTTTCCAAATACTATGTCGGGGGTATTTCTGGTGTGGGTTATGACCACTCCTTCTTCGGCCTGGTGAAAGCTGTCACATTACGCTGGCATCCAAACTATTTCGCTTGGGCGCGGCGATACACTATCACGGTTGCTATCATCTCCGTGGCACTCTATTTCTTACGCCTGTGGCGCTTGCCTCTTCCAAACCAGATTCTTGCGCTGTCCATACTGAGCGTGACACTCGCTCCGGTCTCGTACGACTACACGTTGCTCAATCTATATCCGGCATTTGCGATGCTGGCGGTACTTACGTTGCAAGCGCAACGACAGGGAACCCGCGTGCCCCACATTACGGCCTACATGATTCTCTTCGCGATCATACTTACACCAGAGAGCTATGTTATCTACCATGCAGTTCGCTATGGAGCCCAGGTGCGAACCATTTGCTTGATTATCATGCTCGGGCTCGCGCTCATAACACCTATCTCGGAATCATCCGACGGTCGCCAGATCCAGTCAGGCTTGAAGGTTGAAGAGCGCCTTGCCAGCAGTCAATGACCTCGAACCTAAACCCATACCCTGTAAGCTGGTCCCTTCTTCACAGAAACAACTCACTGAGCCTGAATACTTTGTCTACTGCGTCTCCATCCCGAAGATGCTTGGTACTACCGTATGATGGCGGTATTCAGGCTGGGAGCCAGCGGCTGACACGGTGGAGGTCGACGTATGACGCAGTCTCCTCGCGTCGATCACGAGATTCACCCGCAGCATCCTCCTGTTGTACCGATTCCGCAGGACCCTTTCATTCCCACGCGGCGGCTTCAGCGCATCGTCCATCTCTTCCCTGGCGGCCAGTTTGCCCGTTATGTCTGTGTTGGAGTATTCAACACCTTTTTTGGCTACATCAACTTCGCTGTCATTCTTGCGTTGCTCAACACGGCTCTACCGAACCGCTTTCTCTATCTGACGGTAGTTCTGGCGTCGATACTGTCCGTGCCGCTGAATATCTCCGTCGCCTACTTTAGCTACAAATTCTTTGTCTTCCGCACCAAAGGCAACTATCTCGCCGAATGGTTCAAGTGCTTCGCCGTCTACGGCACTGGAATGATCCCCGGTCTGGTCGTGCTCTCCGCGCTCACTCGCTTCCTGCAATCGCTGATTCACAGTCACGCCGCCTCGCTTCACATCTTTCTTGATGCGGTGGAACGCCATCTGGACGGCCGCCCGCTCGCCTTCCTTCAGCACATCGCCACCGGCAAGGCTATGGCAGGCTATATTGCTGGCGCGATCCTGATGGGAACCTCCACCATCTACGGCTTCGTCGGCCACAAGACGTTTACCTTTCGCCCACGGAAGCGGCTCAGACACACCCGTTAAGCTAGACTTGAACCAGTCCTTTAGGAGTGTCATCGCTGTGAGCCAGAAGACCATCTCCATCATGACGCCTTGCTATAACGAGGAGGAGAATGTTCTCAACCTCTATAACCAAGTCCGTGAAGTCATGGTTGGGATTGGCGAGTATCAGTACGAGCACATTTTCATCGACAACTCCTCCCGGGACAACACGGTTGCCATCCTCAAGGCGATTGCCGCTGAAGACAAAAACGTCAAGATCATTGTGAACTCACGCAACTTCGGCCATATCCGCTCGCCAATTCATGCGCTCTTCCAGTGCCGTGGCGACGCCGTCATCGGCATCGTCGCCGACCTGCAGGATCCCCCGCCGATGATTGCGGACATGATACGCGAGTGGGAGAACGGCGCCTACTGTGTGCTGGGGATCAAACGCACCAGTGAGGAGAACTCACTCATGTTCTGGCTGCGCAAGCAGTATTACAGGCTCGCCGAGCGACTCTCCTCCATTGAGACCATCCAGAACTACACCGGATTCGGCCTGTACGACCGCAAGGTTGTGGAGCTCGTCCGATCCTTCGATGACCCCTACCCCTACTTCCGCGGTATGATCGCCGACATAGGCCTTCCCACCGTAAAGCTCCTCTACGATCAGCCTGCCCGTAAGTTCGGGATCACCAAGAACAATTGGTACACCCTCTACGACATCGGCATGCTCGGCATTATCAACCACTCGAAGGTTCCGCTACGACTCGCCACGTTCGCCGGTTTCATTGGAGCCGGTCTCTCGTTCCTCGTTGCCCTGGCCTACCTCGTTCTTAAGCTCGTCTTATGGTCCACCTTCAGCTTTGGCCTTGCTCCCATGCTGATCGGCGTATTTTTCATCTCGTCTCTTCAACTCCTTTTCCTCGGTGTGATGGGGGAGTACATCGGCGCCATCTACACTCAGGTCCAGAAACGCCCCTACGCCGTGGAACTCGATCGCATCAACTTCGAATATCCCCCTGCATTCCCCAAATCCGAAGCGCCAACCGGCCTCCTGGCGACAGCCACCAACTAGCCAAAGCACTCACTCTGGAGTTCAACATTAAAGACCTTGTCAAGAAACAACTCAGCCAGTCCGTTGACACCATCACCGCAGTCCTCAACGACGAGTCCATCCATGAAGCCGTCGTTCAAGCTGGCAAGCTGACCGCCGAAGCCATGCGGGGCGGCCGCAAGCTGATGGTCTGCGGCAACGGAGGCTCAGCCGCCGACTCGCAGCATCTCGTCGCCGAATTCGTTTCCCGCCTGACCGTAGACCGCCCTGCTTTGCGGGCGATCGCCCTCACGACGGATAGCAGCATCCTTACCGCGATCGGGAATGATTACAGCTACGACAATGTCTTCGAGCGGCAGGTTGAAGCGCTCGGCCTCGAAGGCGATGTGCTGCTCGCGATCTCCACCAGCGGTAACTCGAAGAATTGTATCAAGGCCCTCAAGCTTGCCTGCAGCATGGGCATCCATACCGTAAGCTACACAGGAAATGGAGGAGGAGCCATGAAAGCTCTCTCCGATATCAACGTCATCGTCCCGTCCAACATAACGATGAACATCCAGGAGTCGCACATAGCCCTCGAGCACATCTTCTGCATGATCGTCGAGCGTTGCTATTTCGGTCCGGAATTCCCCACTAGAACCTAGGAACGCGCCGCGCTACATCGTTTCGTAAGCATAGCTATCAGGATTCCTTGGTCAAAAGTTTCGAGTACGCGCTGATCTGGCTCACGGTTAGCGCCTGCATTTCACTACCTCTCATCGACTCCTGAGCGCCCAAGCCTGACTGCCAGGCCCGATACCACTGGACGAGCCACTCCAGCGCAGTCTCCAGTCGAAGATGAGGCGTCCACGCGAGGTCCCGGCGAGCACGGCTGGAATCCAGCCTGAGATAGCCGGCCTCGTGCGGACCATGGTCGTCATCGAGCACCCAGGAAGCTCCCTCACCCCAAAAGCTGGTCATGCGCTCGGCGATCCATGAGACTGGCCGCGCATCTTCCTCGTTCGGGCCGAAGTTATAGGCAGTGGCAAATCGCGCCGCACCTGGAGCTCCGGCCAGCAGTTCCTCCGCAAGACGCATGTACCCATGCAGCGGTTCGAGAACATGCTGCCACGGACGAATGGCATGCGGCCGGCGGATCCGCACCGGCTCACCCGAGAGAAAGCCACGGACGAGATCGGGAATAAGCCTGTCGGTCGACCAGTCACCTCCGCCAATAACATTGCCCGCACGTGCAGTAGCAACGGCCAACCCCATGCTCCGCTAACCTGTCGACCGGAAAGTACGATTGCCGGAAAGCAGCGGAGACGATCTCGGCGCACGCCTTCGAACTGGAGTAGGGATCATAGCCGCCGAGAGGATCGGTCTCACGATAGGGCCACACCCACTCTTTGTTCTCGTAGCATTTGTCCGTTGTGACCGAGACTACGGCGCGAACCGAAGGAGTTCGACGGACGGCATCAAGCACCCGTGCGGTACCGATAACATTGGTCTCATAAGTCCCAATGGGATCCTCATACGAATAGCGGACCAGCGGCTGAGCGGCAAGGTGGAAAACCACTTCGGGTCGAAATTCACGCATCGAGTTATCAAGACGCGTCGCATCCCTGATGTCACCACGAACATCATCGACGACATCGCCAATGCGAGCGGCTGTAAACAGGTTTGGATCGGTCCACGGATCCAGAGCATAACCCCGCACATTTGCGCCGAGATGTGCCAGCCACAAAGCCAGCCAGCCGCCTTTGAAACCGGTGTGTCCCGTGAGAAACACGCGGCGGCCGTTCCAGAAACTGCTCGAAGATCTGTCCTTTACCAGGTCTTCCATGGGGCCTTTCCTGTGCTCCAAAGCTCTTCGAGATGCTGCTTGTCGCGCAGCGTATCCATCGCCTGCCAGAAGCCTTTATGGAAGAAGGCCTGGACCTCGCCTCGTTCGACAAGGGCCTCGATTGGTTCGCGTTCGAACATCTGCGAATCGTCGGTGACTGCATCGATCGATTTTGGATCGAGGACGAAGAAGCCGCCGTTGATCCACCCGCCCTCGTCGGACGGCTTCTCCTGGAACGAATAGATCTTCGTGTCTTTGAACCCAAGGGCGCCGAAACGGGCCACAGGCTGAACGCTCGTAAGAGTAACCAACTGCCCATGCGCCCTATGGAACGCGATCGAAGCGGTGATATCGACGTTCGGCAACGCCGTCGCCGTAGGTCATGCAGAAGGGTTCATTGGGATCCAGATATTTCTCGATCCTTTTGAGACGCCCCCCGGTACCGGTGGAGTCTCCAGTGTCGACCAACGTGACGCGCCAAGGCTCAGCCACGGACTCATGCACGGTCATCTTGTTGGCATGCATGTCAAAGGTCACATCGGAGGTATGGAGGAAGTAGTTGGCGAAGTACTCCTTGATGATGTAACCCTTGTATCCACAACAGATGATGAAGTCATTGATGCCGTGCTGCGAATAAATCTTCAGGATGTGCCAGAGAATCGGACGGCCGCCAATCTCGACCATCGGTTTGGGACGAACTATCGTTTCTTCCGAGAGACGCGTGCCGACGCCGCCAGCGAGGATGACTGCTTTCATGGTCTGGATGGTCTGCTCCCTTGATTGTTGATTCGCGTGTTGCATCGCGGGAGGCAAAGCCTTTGGCTCCCAACTTCCCGCCTCAGTATAACCTGCTCAGTTTCCCTGTTCTCAATGGCTCATCGCTGCTTTTAGTATCCTAATGACTATGAGCGAGCGCGCAGAACAGCTGCGGAAACAAATACTGGCACTAACGGCCGAATATCATGCAGAGGCCTTCCCCAAGCGAGAGTTTGTCTCTGGAACTTCCACCAGTTCCCGTGTCCGGCAAGGTCATCGGCCCGGAAGATGTCTGCTCCGTTGTTGACTCCGCGCTCGATGGCTGGTTTACCACTGGCCGTTTCGCCAAGGACTTCGAGCGAAAGCTAGCTCGGTTCGTCGGTGTACGATCGGCGTCTCTCGTCAACTCCGGCTCCTCCGCTAATCTAGTCGCGCTCAGTGCCTTGACTTCCCCGAAACTCGGCGACCGGCAGCTGAAACCGGGCGATGAAGTGATCACCGTAGCCGCAGGATTCCCCACCACGGTCAATCCGATCTTTCAAAACCGCCTCGTGCCCGTCTTTCTCGATGTGACGCTACCAACGTATGAGATCGACGTCTCTCGCCTGGAGGAGGCATACAGCCCCAAAGTAAAGGCCGTTATGATCGCGCACACGCTGGGCAACGTCTTCAACCTCGATGCGATCACGGCATTTTGCAAAAAGTACAACCTCTGGCTCGTCGAAGACTGTTGCGATGCGCTGGGATCGACCTACAAGGGGCGGAAAGTCGGAACCTTCGGCGATATCGCGACCATAAGCTTCTATCCCGCGCACCACATCACGATGGGCGAAGGCGGCGCGGTGTTGACCGACAAGCCCGCACTCCAGGTCATCATCGACAGCTTTAGAGACTGGGGTCGCGACTGCTGGTGCGAACCGGGAATGGACAACACCTGCGGCAAGCGCTTCGAGTGGCAACTAGGCTCCCTTCCCTGCGGATACGACCACAAATACACCTACTCGCACGTAGGCTACAACCTGAAAGCGACCGACATGCAGGCCGCCCTCGGCGTCTCGCAAATCGCGAAACTGCCGCACTTCATCGAGCGCCGAAAGGAAAACTTCAGCTATCTGAAAAAACTGCTCCAACCGTTAGAGGAGCATCTAATCCTGCCCGTCGCTGGCGAAAACTCCGATCCGAGCTGGTTTGGATTTCCTATCGCTGTCAAAACCGACGCTCCTTTTTCACGCGATCAACTGACCCACCATCTCGAATCGAACAAGATCGGCACGCGGCTTGTTTTCGCGGGAAACCTGATGCGTCAGCCTGCCTATGAAGGATATGAGCATCGCGTCGTCGGCAACCTGAAGAACACGGACTTCGTCATGAACCAGGTCTTCTGGATCGGCGTCTATCCCGGCTTGACGACCGAGATGTTGGACTTCATTGCGAAAATCACGACCGAGTTCGTGGTGCTCTCCAAAGCAGGGCTCAAAGCCCTGGTTTAGCCGGAGAAACTGGAAGTAATGCGCGTACTTTTGGTGGAAGATGAGACTCGGCTGGCAGAGAACGTAGCAACTGCGCTACGCGATGGCCCCGGGTTTGCGGTAGATTGCGCCGAGGACGGAACAACCGGCGCACACCTTGCAGGCGATCCCTGCTACGACCTGATCGTGCTCGACCTCATGCTACCGGGCATGGACGGTCTGAGCCTGTTGAAGCGACTGCGAGCACGCGGCGTAGCGACACCGGTGCTGATTCTCACGGCGCGGAACGAAGCCGGCTCTGTAGTCGAGCTGTTGAATGCCGGAGCAGATGACTATCTCGGCAAGCCCTTCGATCTGGGAGAGCTGATCGCACGCGTAAAGGCGCTCATCCGGCGCGGCAAGGGTGCGGCCCACCCAACCCTGCGCGTATCCGGAATCGAAGTAAACACGCTGGAGCAGACCGTTACGCGCGCCGGCAGGCGTGTGGACCTTTCGCCGATGGAGTATCGCATTCTTGAATATCTGATCCACCGGCCGCGCGCCACCGTATCGAAGCGAGAGCTGCTCGAGCATCTGTACGACTACAACTGGGAACACCACTCGAATGTCATCGAAGCACACATCTCGAACCTGCGGAGAAAGCTCGACGCCGGCATGGGTGTAGCCTCAATCGAGACGCTGCGGGGACGAGGCTACCGGCTTTTGCCCGAGGATATGGGGAGCGACACGTGAAACGGTATTCGATGACGCGACGGGTGGTTTTGCTCGTACTGCTGATCGAGCTGCTGTTCGCGGTGTCCACGACCGCGCTCGTGTATTTCTATCAGCGCCATATGTACTTCGAGGCGCTCGACATTGCTCTGCGAGGGCATGCCGACTCGCTGATGGGCGCGGTAGTCGAAGCGGCGGACGACACAGACAGCGTACTGCTCGATGTCGCCGGCCTGCAGACACCGAGGGACGACCTCTACGAGGTTTGGGAGAAAGATGTGTTGCTCGGGCGAACTGGAAATTTGAGTGGCGTCAATCCCACGCTTCGGGATGGCGGAGATGCATTTTTCAAGTTGAAGGTGGGCGACAAGAGGTATCGTGGCGTCCGGATGCATGGCATGAGGGTGATCGATCCGGCGACCTTGAAGGTGCGGCACAATGTTGTGGTGCTGTATGCGTCACCGACGGCAGGAGTATGGAGAGCCATCGGGCGCGCCGTTCGATTTTTTGCCATTGCCAATGCGGTCATTCTTCTTCTGACTGGGCTACTGGTCTTCGTCTTCGTGCGGAGAAGTATCGCTCCGCTGTATCAGTTGGCGGGGGAGGCCTCGACCATCGCAGCAAACTCCTGGCGGTTTGCCCCATCCGATGAGGCTCGATCGGTTGAGGAACTGGAGCCGCTAGTAACAGCCCTTGAGGGCGTAATCCTGCGACTGGAGCGGTCATTTGGGCAGCAGAGAATCTTTGTCAGCGATGCAGCGCACGAGTTGAAAACCTCGGTTGCCGTCGTGAAGTCTTCCATTCAGCTGCTGAGCATGAAGGAGCGGACCAGTGCCGAGTATCAGTCCGGGCTGGAGCGATGCCAGATGGATTGCATGCGAATGGAAGAACTTGTGCAACGAATGCTGACCCTCGCCATGGTGGAAGAGGGCGATCTGAAGCAGCGAGACGTCGAGGATGTCCCCGTAATGGTCGTGGTTCGCGAGGTGATGGAAGACCTTGCTACGACCGCGCAGCTGCGTGGGGTACGGCTCGAGTGTACCGGCGACGGAGACAATTCGCGCGGCGATCACCCGGGACCGATGGAAGACCGTTTGCACAGAGCTCCTGCAAAATGCGATTCAGCACAGCCCACAGGGCGAAGTGGTTTCGGTAGAGGCCGCGATCGAAGCCGACATGGTGTCTGTTGTTGTGCGGAATGCCGGCGAACCCATTGCAGTGGAGATGTTACCGCACCTCTTTGACCGGTTTTACCGTGGAGATCCTTCGCGGGCCCGGACCACTGGCGGGACAGGACTGGGGCTGGCCATCTGCAAAGCAATGGTGGAACAGGCTGGAGGGCGGATCTCCGTACGGCATGGGTCGGGCGTAGAGGTGCAGGTGGATCTTGCCGGAATGTTTGGGCTAATCGCACATTCCTTCATGTTGTCTTCAGGATGAATGGTAGAGACTGGGGTGGAAATCCTGGAGGATGTAGCGATGAACCTGAAGCATTCTTTCTCTGCGTTGGCAGCCGCGATGTGCGTGGCGATACTTACTACGACAGCAGTACCTGCCGGAGCGCAGTCCGGAAAGTTTGAAGTCGTAGACCACTGGAAGATTGGCGGCGAGGGAGGATGGGATTACCTGCTGGCTGATCCCTCAGCACATGTCGTGTATGTCACGCATGGGCCTCGCGTAGAGATTCTCGACACCACAACGGGCAAGAGCGTAGGCGCTTTGACGGGTTTCAAGAGCACGCACGGCGTCGCCCTCGATCAGACCGGAAAGTTCGGATACGTGAGCGATGGAGCAGGCAATGCAGTGTGGGTATTCGATAGGCACACCTACCAGATGGGCGCCTCCATCGCAGCGGGGACCAACCCCGATGGAATCGTCTTCGAACCCGTGACCAAAACGGTTTGGGCGTTCAACGGGCGCAGCAGCGATGCGACCGTCATCGACGCGGATTCGCAGAAGGTCGTGGCCACAATCAAGCTCTCCGGCAAGCCTGAGTTCCCCACTGTGGATGGCAAGGGCAACGTGTATGTGAATATCGAGACAAAAAATTCGATCGTGAAGCTCGATGCAAAGGCAAAGAGTGTCGTCGCTGAATGGCCGCTCGCTGGCTGCGATTCCCCATCGGGGATGGCGATTGATACCGCCGGACATCGTCTCTTCTCGGTTTGCGACGGAAAGAAGATGGCCGTGACCGACTACCTCTCCGGCAAAGTTCTCGCAACCCCTCCAATAGGCGATTCGCCCGATGCAGCCGGCTTTGACGCAAAGCGTGGGCTGGCGTTCAGCTCAAACGGCGATGGGACATTGACCATAATCGACGCAAAGGACCCCGAGTACAAGGTAGTGCAAACGGTGACGACGCAAAAAGGTGCACGCACGATGTCATTCGATTCCGGCAATGGCTGGGTGTATCTGGTAACCGCGGAGATGGGACCGCGGCCTGCGGCGACTGAGGCGAATCCACGTCCACGTCCTCCTGTGTTGCCGGGCAGCTTCCAGATCCTTGTGGTGGAACGCAAATAGAAATCGAGGGTAAACTCCAGAAACCGATGATGATCGATTCTCATTCAGCGCAGGGGCGAAAGAAGCGCTTTCGCCCCTGCGCCCCTGGGCCTTCCCTGTTGGTTTGCGTTGTGACCATGATGCACTCCCCTGACGTCTTGCGTGCCCAAACGCCGACAGCAGCGGCAGCGACAGCAACTCCTGTTTCCGCCCCTGCGCCGGCCGCTACCCCCGCCACGGGCACTCCCATCACACTCGAAGAAGCTATCCATCGGGCTCAGAGCAGCGACGTGGCCTACCGCACCGCCGCCGCTGAAAAGACGGTCGCCGGCCTGGACAAGTCCATCGCCCGCTCAGCCCTCCTGCCCGGCGTGGTCTATCACAACTCCTACATCTATACCAAGCCCGGACAGCAATCCTCGACAAACACCGAGATCACCGGCACGACCAGCACACCCATCTTCATCGCCAACAACAGCGTCCACGAGTACATCAGCCAAGGTGTCGTCACGGAGACGATCGGCGTAGCCGGAGTCGCCAACTATCGCCGCCTCTCCGCCGAAGCCGAAGCCAGCGCTGCCCGTCAGGAGGTCGCCCGCAGAGGTCTGGTCGCGACCGTCATCGGCAACTACTTCGGAGTGCTCGCTGCAGAAGGAAAGCTCACCGTGGCCCAGCGCTCGACCGATGAGGCCCTGCGTTTCAGCCAGCTCACCCAGAAGCTTGAGGCAGGCCGTGAAGTAGCTCATGCCGATGTGGTCAAGGCAAATCTGCAGCTCCAGCAACGGCAGCGCGATCTTGCAGACGCCCGCCTCGCCGCGGAAAAGGCGCGCCTCGATCTTGCGGTGCTTCTCTTCCCCGACCCCCTCACGTCCTACACGCTGACGAACGATCTCAACCAGCCTTCCGTCCTACCCAGCAAAGCCGAAGTACAGGCAGACGGAGCGAAGAACAACCCCGATCTCCGTGCCGCAATGCAGGCTGCTCGCGCCGCGAAGTTCGAGTTGACCGCCGCCAGGGCTGCCTACCTTCCTGACCTCTCGTTGGCATACAACTACGGTATCGACGCACCTCAGTTTGCCGTGAATGGGCCGAATGGCGTGAGCAACCTCGGCTACTCCGCAGCCGTAACGCTCGACATCCCCATCTGGGACTGGTTTGCCACGCACTCACGAGTCAAGCAGAGCGCTGCCCGTAACGACCTCGCAAACGTCGAACTTACCGCCACGCAGCGGCAGCTCGTTGCCTCCCTCGAAGAGCTCTACAACGAGACGGCCGTCGCCATTGAGCAGCTCGCCTCATTCGATGAAACCGTTCGTACCGCCGCCGAGAGCCTGCGCCTCACCAATCTCCGCTACACGGCCGGCGAGGCCAGCGTACTCGACGTTGTGGATGCGCAAAACTCCTACAGCGCAGCCGAGGCCGCCAAGGTCGATGCGGCAGTCCGATATCACGTCGCCTTTGGACAATTGCAGACCTTGACGGGAAAACTGCCGTAGAGACATTCCTGTGATCCGCCGGAAGGAATCATAAGACCGTATGCGCATTATCCGAAACACCACCGCGAGTATCGCAACTGCCCTGGTGATCGCAAGCTCCCTCCTCACCGGCTGCAAAGCGAAGGAAGAGACTCCTACAGCCGAGGTCAGTGTCGAGGCCGTCGCCGTCGCCAAACAGTCCTTGACCCAGGAAGTCACTGCAGATGCCATCCTGGCACCGCTCGCCCAGGCTGCCATCACGCCTAAAATCACGGCTCCTGTCCACCAGTTCTACGTCCAACGGGGCGCGAAAGTGAAAGCCGGTCAGCTTCTCGCAGTCCTTGAGAACCGCGATCTGACTGCGGCAGAGCTCGATAACAAGGGAGCCTACGAACAGGCGCAAGCCGCCTTTGCAACGGCAACCAAAGCGTCGGTGCCGGAGGACTACCAGAAGGCCGAACAGGACGTCGCCCAGACCAAAGCCAATCTCGACCTGCAGCAAAGCATCTACAACGCACGCAAAAACCTCTTCGCGCAAGGCGCCATCCCGGGACGCGACCTCGACACCGCCTCCGCAGCGCTCGTTCAGGCTCAAGCCGCCTACGACATTGCCTCCAAACACCTCGCCTCGCAAAAGGCAGTCACTCGCGAAGCCGCGATCCAAAGCGCCAAGGGACAGCTGCTCTCCGCCCAGGGAAAATATCAGGGCGCGCAGGCAGGTGTCAGCTACTCCGAGATCCGCTCCCCTATCGACGGCGTCGTCACCGACAGACCGCTCTTCGCCGGCGAGATCGCCGCCGCCGGACAACCGCTCGTCACCATAATGGAAGTCTCGTCGCTGCTCGCCAAAACCCACCTCGCGCAAGGACAGGCGCAGCAAATGCACGTAGGCGACGAGGCCGAAGTGGCAGTAACCGGCATCGAAGAACCCTTGAAAGGTAAAGTAACCCTCATCAGCCCAGCGCTCGATCCCGGCTCAACAACCGTCGAGGTCTGGATCAAAGTACTCAATCGCGATGGAGTGCTAAAAGCTGGAACACCAGCGAAAGTCACCGTAGCGATCAAAACCATTCAGGATGCCCTCGTGGTGCCCACCGCCGCCATCGTGACCGACGCCGCCGGCAAGAAGCAGATCATGGTCATCGCCTCCGACAACACCGCACACCATCGCGAAGTCGAACTCGGCATCTCGCAGGACGACAAGACCCAGATCACCAAAGGCCTGCAGGCCGGCGAAAAGGTGATCTCCTCCGGCGCCTACGCAATGGAGGACGGCACCAAGGTAAAGATCGGACCCGCCGACGACAAAGACGACAAAGACAAACCCTCCGCAGGCAAAGAGGGAGACAAAGACTAATGTCCTCCGCCCCCATCCATCCCGGTCCGGTCAACGCAACGGGACATCGCGTGGAGCGCGCCACCTTCTGGCTCGCTCGCCATACTAAGACCGTCTTCTTTTTCACGATCGTCCTCGGACTCGCCGGCATTTACCTCGCCCTCCGCGTGCCCATCTCCGTCTTCCCCGAGACCGACTTTCCCCGCGTCGTCATTGGTATCGACAACGGCGTCATGCCCGTCGAACAGATGCAGGTCCTCATCACCAAGCCCATCGAGGATGCAGTCAACTCCGTCCCCGGCCTCACCACCGTGCGCTCCACCACCAGCAGAGGGAGCGCCGAGGTCAGTCTCTTCTTCACCTGGAACGAGGACATGGTCCTCACGCTTCAGCTGGTCGACGCCGCGCTATCCAAAGTCGCACAGACCCTCCCGTCCACCGCCCAGATCACCACCCACCGCCTCACCTTCGCGACTTTCCCCATCCTCGGCTACAGCCTCACCTCAGACACCGTAGCGCCCGATCGCCTCTGGGAGATCGCCACCTACGACCTCAAGCCGCCGCTCAACCGTCTCCCCGGCGTCAGCACCGTCATCGTGCAGGGCGGCAAGGTGCCCGAGTTCACGGTCACGCCTAACACCGCAAAGCTACTGCTCGCCGGCATCACGATCAACGACCTCGTCAACTCAATAGACGCCACCAACCTGCTCGACTCCCCCGGCCTCTACGAGGCAGACCATCAGCTCGTCCTCGGCCTCGTCGGCGCACAGGTCCACAGCGCCGAAGAGCTCGGACAGATCGTCGTCAAAAACAGCCCTGCCGGCGTTCCCATCAAAATCACGGACGTCGCCGACGTCCAGCCCGGAGTGCAACCCGTCTACACCATCGTTCGCGCCAACGGGAAGCCCGCTGTTCTGATCAACATCGCCCGCCAGCCCTCCAGCAACACCGTCCAGGTCGCCGACGAAGTAGCCGCCGAGGTCCAGCGCCTCAAAGCCAACCTGCCACCCGGCGTTCACTTCGAACCCTTCTACGACCAGTCGCAACTGGTCCGCGACAGCATCACCAGCGTGCGCGACGCCATCCTCATCGGCATCATCCTTGCCTCCATCATCATCGTCGTCTTTCTGCGCGACTGGCGCTCCTCGCTCATCGCCGGCCTCGTCATTCCCATCACCGTCCTCGTCACCTTCGTCTTCCTCTACCTCACCGGCCAGAGCTTCAACCTGATGACCCTCGGTGGTCTCGCAGCCGCCGTCGGCCTCGTCATCGACGACGCCATCGTGGTCGTCGAAAACATCGTCCTCCACCGCGACTCCGGCGAAGGCCGCATCAAAGCTGTGCGCAAGGCACTCCACGAAATCACCACGCCGCTGGTGTTTTCTACGGTTACCCCCATCGTCGTCTTCCTCCCCCTTATCTCCGTCACCGGCGTCACCGGCGTCTTCTTCCGCGCTCTCGCCATCACCATGACGGTCTCGCTACTCACGTCCCTGGCGCTCGCGCTCACCTGGACCCCCGGCCTCAGTCTGCTGATCCTGCGCGGCCACAACCACGAAGCCGACACCGCCCCTTCCGCCCAAGAGGAGGCAGAGCCCGAGCTGCTAAAGCTGATGCACCATGAAGAGCAGGAACTCTCCGGCTTCATGCGCAAGGTCCTCGACCTCTACGAACGATGGTTCACCCGCGCTCTCAACCGCCGCGTCTACCTGCTGCTTGCATGTTTTCTCCTCGTCGTAGGCACAGTCCTGACCTATAAATCGCTAGGCTCTGATCTGCTTCCCGAGATGGACGAAGGCGGCTTCATCGTCGACTACATCATGCCCGCCGGAAGTTCGCTTGCCGAGACAGACCGTGTCCTCCAGCACGTCGAAGCAATTCTTAAGGACAACCCAAACGTCGAAACCACCTCTCGCCGCACCGGCCTGCAAATGGGTCTCGCCGCCGTCACTGAAGCAAATACCGGCGACATCACCGTCAAGCTGAAGGCCAAGCGCAGTCAAGCGATCGACGAAATCATGTCCGACGTGCGCACTGAGATCAAAACCAAGGAACCCGAGCTCGACGTGGAATTTATCCAGGTCCTCGAGGACATGATCAACGATCTCTCCAACTCGCCGGAGCCCATCCAGATCAAACTCTTCAACAACGATCCTGCCCTTTTGGCTCAGGTCGGCGACGAGGTCGCCACCGCCATTAAAAAACAGGAGGGTGTCGTCGATGTCCTCAACGGCATCGAAAACACAATCAGCGGTCCCTCCACCACGTTTCGCGTCAATCCATCCGTCGCCTCGCGCCTCGGCTTCACCGCACAGGAGGTCACCACCGACGCCACCGCCATCGTTGAGGGCGTACCGGTCCAAAACAAGATCATCCAGAACGGACGCCCCTACACCATTCGCGTCCGCTTCGCCGACGATCATCGAGCCTCGTTCGACGCCATTCAGAACACTATCATCAACAGTTCGACCGGAAAATCGACGACCCTCGGCTCTGTCGCCACTATTGAACACACCGCCGGCGAACAGGAGATCCGCCGCGAAAACCTGCAGCGCAACATCTCTGTCACCGGCCGCCTTGAAGGCACAGACCTCGGCTCCGGCATCCATCGCGTTCAAGCTGCAGTCGCTGCGCTGCACATTCGCCCCAGCGTCCGCATTGAATACGGCGGCACCTACGAGGAGCAGCAGAAGTCCTTCTCCGAACTTGAACGCGTGTTTATCCTCGCCCTCGCACTCGTCTTCGGCGTTCTCCTCGCGGAGTTCCGCAACCTGTCCGCCCCCATCTCCATTCTCACCTCGTCCATCCTCTCCATGTCGGGTGTAGTCCTCGCGCTCAAGGTGACTGGAATCACCTTCAACGTCGCCTCCTTCATGGGACTCATCATGGTCATTGGCATCGTCGCCAAGAACGGAATCCTCCTCCTCGACGCCTACCACAAGTTCCTCGATATCGGCATCAGTCCGCGGCGAGCCATGATTCTCGCTGGCCGCCGCCGGCTCCGGCCCATTCTCATGACCGCGCTCGCAGCCATAGCCGGCATGTTGCCTCTCGCCTTCGCCCTCGGCGCCGGCTCCCAGATGCTGCAGCCCCTCGCCATCGCCGTCATTGGCGGCCTGACGGTTTCCATGCTCCTCTCCCTCGTCGTCACCCCGGTTATGTATCTGCTAATGCACGGCGGCGCAGCCAATCATCTGGAAGAGTCGTAAATCCAGGCCCGCGGCTGGTAGCATAGTCCTCTCGACAGGAGGTCTCCCATGTCTGTGACTTCAACGCCTGCTACCGCGCCCGCCACATCAACGCTCCCCACCACCCAGAAGCTGCGCGAAGTCCACCACTGGGTCAACGGCCGAATACTGACAGGCACCTCCGGACGATTTGGAGACGTTTACAACCCCGCCAGCGGAGAGCTCCAAGCCAAAGTTGCCTTCGCGACTCCCACCGAAGTCGACACCGCGGTCGCCGCAGCCGCTGCCGCATTCCCCGACTGGGCCTCCCAACCGCCGCTCCGCCGAGCCCGAGTGCTCTTCCGCTTTCGCGAGATCTTCGAACGCCGCCTCGACGAAGTAGCCGCCCTTCTCACCAGCGAGCACGGCAAAGTCTTCTCCGATGCAAGAGGCGAGGCCACCCGCGGACTCGAAGTCATCGAGTTCGCGACCGGCATCCCCCAACTCCTCAAGGGCGAGTTCACCGAGCAGGTAGGCTCCGGTATCGACAGCTGGTCCGTCCGCCAGCCCCTTGGCGTCGTCGCCGGAATCACACCCTTCAACTTCCCTGCCATGGTGCCCATGTGGATGTTCCCCATCGCCCTCGCCTGCGGCAACACTTTCGTCCTGAAGCCCAGCGAACGCGACCCCAGCGCATCCCTCCTCCTCGCCGAGATGCTCAAGGAAGCCGGCCTGCCCGACGGCGTCTTCAACGTAGTCCACGGAGACAGAGTCGCCGTAGACGCTATCCTCGCCCACCCCACCATCCAGGCCGTCAGCTTCGTCGGCTCGACCCCGATCGCCGAGTACGTCTACCGCGAAGGAACAAAGCACGGCAAACGCGTGCAGGCGCTCGGCGGCGCAAAGAACCACATGATCGTCATGCCCGATGCCGATCTCGATCAGGCCGCCGACGCTCTGGTCGGCGCCGCCTACGGCTCAGCGGGCGAGCGATGCATGGCAATCTCCGTAGCCGTGACCGTAGGCAACGCCACTGCCGACGCCCTACTAAGCAAACTCGAGCAGCGCATCGGCAACCTGCAGATGAGCGACGGAATGAAAGAGGGCGCAGAGCTGGGCCCCCTCATCACCAAAGCCCACCTCGAGCGCGTCACCGGATACATCCAGCACGGAAAACAAGAGGGCGCCGAACTCGTCGTTGACGGCCGCGAGAATGCCCTGCCCCGAGGCGAGGGATTCTTCCTCGGAGCCTGCCTCTTCGACCACGTAAAACCCGAGATGAAGATCTATCGCGAGGAGATCTTCGGCCCAGTCCTCGGAGTCGTCCGCGTCAACAACTTCGAAACCGCCCTGCAGATGATCAACGAGCACGAATACGGCAACGGCACATCCATCTTCACCCGCGACGGCGACACCGCCCGGGACTTCGTCCACCGCGTACAGGTAGGCATGGTAGGGGTCAACGTACCCATCCCCGTCCCCATGGCCTTCCACAGCTTCGGCGGCTGGAAGCGCTCCCTCTTCGGCGATCACTCCATCTACGGCCCCGAAGGAGTCCGCTTCTACACGCGCCTGAAAACCGTAACCTCCCGCTGGCCCACCGGCATCCGCACCGGAGTGGACACCTCCATGCCAACCTTGGGATAGCCCGACTGGCTTTTCGTGTTTTGTCATCGTGAGAATCCGTCTCTTTGATTGTCAGCCCGACGCCCTTTTTGGTTGTCATCCCGACCGGACCCTGAGCGACTCCGAGCGAGCAACGCGAGCCGAGGAGGAGTCGAAGGGGGAGTGGAGGGATCTGCTGTTCCTGCGGGACTGGCAATCATGCTGCGCATCGCGACGACATCTCCAAATTAGAGATAGCGCAGTGCCGAAGTGTGGCGCTCATTGAAGAAATCCGCGCTGTGTCCTTGGGCGAATCCATCCACAGAGCGCCAAAGGCGCGTCCTATACCAGCCCAGGGCAACGCCCTGGGTAGGAGGACGGTAGAAACCTCAAAGGGCTGAAGGCCCGACCTAAATCTTCCTCAAACCTAACCCACCATCGAAAGCATGGATCCTTGACAAACCGTCCCCCGAGTCACACCCACCCGCCTCGAGCCGTGTAACAGCTCAAGCCGCAAGTCCAACCCTAAAGTCTCTAGTTCGAATACTTTGCACGCTTTTGACGGGGTGGGGGGTCTAGACCGACTCCACAGCGGCATCCGCCAGCCCAAGATGCTTATCCAAAGCCGCAATCCCCCGATCAATCTCTTCCCTCGTAACAATCAACGGCGGCGCAATCACAAAATGCGAAACCCACGCCTGAATCGTAACCCCCTCACCAAGCATCTTCGCCGCAATCTGATCGACCAGCAACGCCTTACCCGAGACCTTATCCGCATACGTATTGAACGGCTCCTTCGTCTCCCGGTTCCTGACCAGATCGACCCCCCAGAACAGCCCCTTCCCCCGAACATCCCCCACACTGGCATGCCTGAGCTTCAACTCCTGCAGCTTGCCTTCAACATAAGGTTCCAGCTCCCGAGCCCGCTCCACCAGCCCAAGCCGCTGCATCTCATGAATCGTCGCCACAGCTGGAGCAAGTGTCAGCGGATGCGCCTCATACGTATGCCCATGCGCGAAGTAGTGGTCCTGGAAGAATTCCGCAATCTTCCCACTCGTAGCGCAAAGCCCAAGCGGAACATAAGCAGACGTAATTCCCTTAGCCGTAACCAGAATGTCCGGCACCACTCCCCAGTGATTCAGCGCAAACCACTCCCCCGTACGCCCCCACCCCGTCATCACCTCATCCGCAATCAGCAGAACTCCATTTTCATCACATATCCTGCGAAGCTTCGGCATGTACTCCTCAGGTGGAACAATCGCGCCATTGGTCCCCACAATCGGCTCAACCAGAACCGCCGCCACATCGGACTCATTGCGGATCATATGCTCGATGTAATCCGCGCAAGCAATGCCGCAACCCGGATAAGTATGCCGAATCGGACACTTATAGCAGTGCACCTCAGGCGCAAAGATGACCCCCGGCCCCTTGCCACCCGGCTCCATTGCCCATCTGCGCGGATCCCCCGTCGCTGCAATCGACCCGCTCGTCGACCCGTGATACGACCGATACCGCGCGATAATTTTCGTCTTCCCCGTATACATCCGCGCAATCTTGAACGCCGCCTCGTTCGCCTCCGTGCCGGAAGTCGTAAAGAAAAACTTGTTCAAGCCCTTGGGAAGAATCTCCACCAGAAGCTGCGACAACTCCGCACGAGCCGTCGTGGCATACCCCGGCATGGCATAGCTCAACTCCTGCGCCTGCCTCGCAATCGCATCAATCACGGCCTGATTTTTGTGCCCAAGGTTCGAGCACATCAGCTGCGAAGAAAAATCCAGGTACCGCTTCCCTGCCCCGTCGATGATGTAGCAACCCTCGGCATCCACGACGTGCATCGGGTTCCAGTTCTTCTGAAACCGCCAAGTGCCGTAGTTATATTGCCGGGTAAGATCGACAACCTGTTCGCTGGTGAGTGTCTGCGATTCGGCAACGTCAGTGGAATTCATAATGGCCATCCTATTCGTTCGCACCTGAGTGTGTCACGGTATTGAGCGGCACGGAAGTATCCACCTTGTATCTCACCATCAGGAAATAGTAGGAGGCCGCTGCCACAAAGAAGCCGACAAACCAGGCATAGTCATAAAGAAGTCGCAATCGAGGCACGGCGAGTCCGATCAGCGCGACAACCACCCCGGCGACGAGCGCACCAATCGCGCGAGGATTCACACCGCGCGTGTACTCATAAGGGCCTCCACGACGATACAGAGAAACCGTATCCAGCCGTGTCCCACGAATCAGAAAATAATCCGCCACCATGATGCCCGCAACCGGCCCAAGCAGTCCGGAGTAGCCGATGAGCCACCCGAAAATGTAAGTCCCAAAGGTGCTCATCAACTTCCATGGCATCATCGCGAGCCCCAGCAAGCCAGTGATCAGGCCACCAGTGCGAAAACTGATCAGCCCCGGAGCAAGGTTAGAGAAGTCATTCGACGGAGAGACAACATTCGCCCCGATGTTCACATTCAGCGTGGCGATCAATAGCGCGACCAGAGCCAGCATCGCCGCAAATGGCTGATGAAACCGCCCCAGCAGCGTAATCGGCGACCACACCGGCTCTCCAAAGATCGTCACCGACGCCGACGTGCACGCAATCCCGATAAACGAGTACAACACCATCGCGACCGGCAGCCCAAACGCCTGCCCCACGATCTGCGAGTCCTGAGACTTTGCATAGCGCGTAAAGTCCGGAATGTTCAGAGACAGCGTCGCCCAGTAACCCACCATCGCCGTCAGCGAAGGAAAGAAGAATCGAAGAAAGCTCCCCGTCGTAGGAAAGCGGCTGGGCGCAGAAAGCATCGGCCCGAAACCGCCCGCCTTATGCAGCATCCAGAACAGCAGAATGAACGACATCACAAGCATGAACGGCGCAGAATAACTCTGCAGAAACCGAATCGATTCGACACCTCGCCACACGACATACATATTCAAGAGCCAGAACCCCAGAAAGCTCGCCCACAGAACTGCAGGCATGTTGGCCGTCGCCGGCCACAAGACCGCAATCATTGCAGCAATCGCCTGCCCGCCAAGCCACGACTGAATCCCGAACCATCCGCACGCAACCAAAGCCCGCAGCATCGCTGGAAGATTCGCTCCGCGCGTACCGAAGCTGGCACGCACAAACACCGGAAACGGAATTCCGTACTTCGCCCCAGCGTGCGCATTCAGAAGCATCGGGATCAACACAATCAGATTTCCCAGAAGAATAGTGAGGATCGCCTGCTTCCAGTTCATGCCGCCCGCAATCAGCGAAGAGGCGAGCATATACGTCGTCACCTCCATCGACATGGAGAACCAGAGAGCGATGTAGTTATACGTCCCCCACGTACGTTGCGCGGCCGTAGTGGGAGCAAGGTCTTGATTGTAGAGACGCGCGTCATGCTTCGCCGCCAACCCTGCAGACGGGTCCAGGATATCGGAGGTCGTCGAACTCACTGCCATGCCCCTCCCCTGGCCTCTCGTCGCAGATACTCACCTCGCCCCGTAGCAGCGACATACCGCCCCGCATCCGCAACAAGTTCACCGCGCGAGTACACACGCCGCGCATTCCCCTTCACCTTCCATCCCTCAAACATCGAAAAATCACAGCGCATGTTATGCGTGGCCGCCGATATCACATGCTCCGCATCAGGATCCCAAAGCACAAGATCCGCATCAGAGCCGGCGGCAATCGTTCCCTTTTTCGGATACATGCCGAAGATTCGCGCCGGTGCAGTGGACGTTATCTCAACAAATCGCTGCATCGTAATCTTTCCAGCACTCACACCGAAGTGATACAGCAGCTGCATTCGGTTCTCGACCCCAGGCCCGCCGTTAGGAATCTTGCTGAAGTCGTCTTTCCCTAACTGTTTCTGGTCGGCAAAACAAAACGGACAATGATCGGTCGAAACCACCTGCAGATTATCTGTGGCAAGCCCATTCCAAAGCTTCGGCTGGTTCTTCTTCTCTCGTAGCGGCGGAGTGAAAACATACTTCGCCTCCTCGAAACTCTTTCCCGGCATCTGGTCTTCAATCGAAAGAAGAAGGTACTGCGGACACGTCTCAGCGAACGCAGGAAGCCCGCGATCACGCGCCTCACGTACCTGGTTCAGCGCATCTTCACTCGACAGATGAACAATGTACACCGGAACTCCCGCCATCTCGGCGAGCGCGATTGACCGGTGCACTGCCTCCGCCTCCGCCCTCGTCGGCCGCGTCAACGCATGATATATCGGAGTCGTCTTTCCATCGGCAAGCGCCTGTTGTACGATAACGTCGATGGCGCTCCCATTTTCAGCGTGCATACAGACCAGCGCGCCATTCTTCGCGGTCTGTCGCAGCGCCTTGAAGATCGTCCCATCATCCACCATTAGGACATTGGGATACGCCATAAAAAGCTTGAAGCTGGCCACGCCTTCGCGGACCATGTCATCCATATCGTGCAGTCCCTGCCTGCCGTTATCAGATCCCAGATCCGTGACAATCATATGCAGACCATAATCGATGCATGCCTTACCTTCCGCCTTCGCCCGCCACATATCGAGCGCATCCCGCATCCGAGTCCCTTTTGCCTGAATAGCGAAGTCGACGATAGTCGTCGTGCCACCGATAGCAGCAGCACGCGTGCCGGTCAAAAAGTCATCCGCCGACACCGTCCCCCCAAACGGCATATCCATGTGCGTGTGCACATCGACTCCGCCCGGCAAAACGAGAAGCCCCGCAGCATTCACGACCGTATGCCCCGCAGGATCGAGTTGCCTGCGCACCTCGCGTATCGTGCTTCCTTCCACAAGCACATCCGCCTTCTCAACACGATCTGCGGTCACAACAGTGCCATTCTGAATCAGAATTCCCATACCTCGCTCCGATACTGTTCAACCACTGGAGTTTCGTGACACAAAAAGGTCGAAGTCATTCAGAAATCACGCCGCGTCAGATATTGGTACTCATCACCTCTTCGGCTCCCGGTGGAACCAGCCCTTTCGCTGTACGCTCTTCCCAACTTTCGAACGGCAGTCCATTGTCGACCCGCTCCATCGTAATGCAGTTCTCCACCGGGCAAACCAGGGAACAGAGATTGCAGCCGACACAATGCTCTTCATCGACGCGGGGAATGCGTTCCAGCGGAGTGACTGCACCGCTGCGGCCCACTCCTCCCGCGTCGAGCTTAGCAATAGGCGTCATCGAAATTCGCCTTGCAGCCTCGGCCTCGATCATCGCAGGGGTTCTTGTCGTGTCTGGCGCAGGCGATGTCCGATCCAGGTGAATACACTGATGTGCCCCATCCCAGCACGCTGTGTAGCAGAGCTGGCATCCAATACACAAATCTTCGTGAATCCGCGCAACGATCTGATAATTCAGATTGAGTTCTTTCCATTCACGAACATTAGGCAGCGAAAGCCCGCGAAAATCGCCGATCGTCGCGAATCCCTTCTCCGCCATCCATCCAAGCAACCCATCCTGCATATCCTCGACAATGCGAAACCCATAGTGCATCGCCGCAGTGCACACCTGTACGGTACCGCAGCCAAGCAAGATAAACTCCGCAACATCCCGCCATCCCCCGATGCCGCCAATACCTGAGAGCGGAAGCGCACTCGCAGGATCAGACTGTATCTGCTGAACCATATTCAACGCGATCGGCTTTACCGCCGGACCGCAGTACCCCCCATGCGAACTCTTGCCGTCGACATTAGGATTCGGCTGAAACGTGTCCAGATCAATACCCGTAATGGAGTTGATCGTGTTAATAGCAGAGAGCGCATCGGCGCCTCCACGTTTCGCCGCCCGGGCCGGCAATCGAATGTCCGAGATATTCGGAGTCATCTTGACGATCACCGGCGTCCGCGCCTTCTCCTTCACCCACGCGGTTATCTGCTCGCAGTACTCTGGCACCTGCCCCACAGCCGATCCCATACCGCGCTCACTCATGCCATGCGGACATCCAAAGTTCAGTTCAAGCCCGTCAGCACCGGCGTCCTCCGCACGCTGCACGATATCGTGCCACGCGTCGCGCTTGCTCTCCACCATCAGCGAGGCGATGACAACGTGTTTCGGATACTGCCGCTTCACCTCAGCAATCTCCTGTAGGTTGACCTCTATCGGGCGATCGGAAATGAGCTCAATGTTATTGAAGCCCATCATGCGCCGTCCCTCCCAATCAATTGACGAGTAACGCGAGCTGACATTTGTGATCGGTTCACCAATCGTTTTCCAGACCGCCCCGCCCCATCCTGCATCGAACGCCCGCATAACCTGTTCACCGCAGTTCGTCGGCGGAGCAGATGCCAGCCAGAAAGGATTGATACATGGAATCCCGCAGAAGGTAGTTTCAAGTGTCGGCTTAACTTTGGACATGCTGCACCTCCAGCCACGCGGCAATCCCGATGCCAGCGCGTTTTCCGTCCGCGACTGCGTCCACCACCTCGCGGCCGCCATTCGTGCAGTCCCCGCCCGCAAAAAATTTCGGGTTAGAAGTCTGGCCGGTAGCGCGATCAATGAGGATGCGTCCGCGCTCCACCTCAATCTTCGCGCGCTTGCCATTTGCTTCCGCGAGAAAACCCGAGTGCGTCCCTTGTCCGATCGACATAACAACGAGGTCCGTCTCAAGTGAAAACTCCGAGCCCGGTTGTGCAATGAACGACCCATCTTCGGTGGCAACCAGCTTCACCAGTTCAATCCTCTCGACAGCTTTATCACCATGAATGCGAATCGGTCCAACGTGCCACAGGAACTTCACTCCCGCGTCGCGCGCATGTTCATATTCGAACGAGAACGCCGACATCTGCTCCGGGCCGCGGCGATACACAATATGCACGTCAGTGGATCCCAGCCGGACCGCAGCAATCGCCGCATCAATCGCTGTGTTCCCAGCCCCAACTACAACCACCCGCTCCGGCACTGTCGTCAATTCGCCGGATTTGTATCCAGCAATAAAATCCAGAGCGTTCGTCACTCCGGAGAGCTGTTCTCCCGCGATGCCCAGCCGATGAATCGCCCCCAACCCGATTCCCAAAAACACAGCGTCATGCTTTCGCTCAAGTTCAGCAAGCGAAGCGGCATCGATCATCGTCTCGAAATGAAATTCAACTCCCAACTGCGACAGCATCTCAATCTCGCGCAGACTCTCCACCAGCGGCAGCTTATATTCGGCAACCCCATACGTATTCAAGCCCCCCGGCAGCGGACGAGCGTCATGAAGATGAGCATGAATGCCGCGGCGCCTGAGTTCGGCAGCACAAGCAAGCGACGCCGGACCCGCACCAATCAGTGCAACGGACAGGCCCGTCTCAGCCCCAGGCTCAAACGGCAACGGCGCACCACTCTCATGAAGTGAGTCCATCGCAAACCGTTGCAGACGTGCGATCTGAATCGGCTGCTTGTTGTAACGATGCAGCACGCAAGCTCCCTCGCACAGGACCTCCACCGGACAAGCCCGGGCACAGCTGGCGCCCAGAATATTCGCATCGAGGATAGTCCGCGCTGAACCAGCAAGATTGCCGCTCGCTATCTTCTTAATAAAGCACGGCACATCGATATGCGTGGGACAGGCAATGGTGCAAGGCGCGTCAAAACAGTAGAGGCAGCGATTTGCCTCAGGCACGGCAGCCTGCCTGTCAAATGGCGGGTGCAGATCGCCAAAGCGCTCCACCACCTCCGGATGTGTCGTCACACGTTCACGAAAGGAAGTCGGCTCGCTCATCAGTATCTAGCCTCGTCACAACCATATAAGTCGTGGAGATCGTTAACCGCTGATAACAGTTGCATACTGGAAGACCACGATGATCCTCCTTACAGTGCCACCTTATCTCGGCCTTCAGAAGTGATTATTATGCACTATCGCAGCAAACCTGCACCTCCTGCGAAAGAAATGCCTCTTCGAACAGTGAAGCTAACCCTTGCCTTTCTGCGCGCTCAACCAATTCATCGTCTTCCTCGCCAGTCGATCGAAGGCCTGCACGGCCATCTTCAAATCGTCGATCTTCGTATCCTCCGCTTTGTTGTGGCTAAGCCCCGCGAGCGATTGGGTAAACATCATCACCGTGGGAACTCCCGTCCGCGCCACCTCTGCTGCGTCATGTAGAGGCCCCGACGGCAGTTTATGGGACTCGCCCGCCACCGCACGAACTGCCTCATCGCAAAAATCAATCAGCCGCGAATCAAAGGAGATCGGCTCAATACTCCAGACCCTCGACCACTCCACCGTACAACCCTCCTCCGCGGCGAAACGTTCACTCGCAGCACGAGCCTCCGCCAACATCGACGCAAGAACCTCCGCATCGAGATCCCGCATATCCAAGGTCGTTTCGCATCGTCCAACCACTGCCGTCACGATTCCAGGAAAGGTCTTCACGCTACCCATCGTCGCAACTGCGTCTGAATGTTTCCGCGCGATAGAACGAATCTCGAGCGCCAGCTTCGCCGCGGCCGCCAGAGCATCCCGCCGGACACCCATAGGAGTCGAACCCGAGTGTGCCTCCTGTCCGTGGAACGTAATCGCGTGCCGTTCCACCCCTTTCGTGCCCAGCACAACGCCAAGCGGAAGCCGCTTGTTTTCGAGAACCGGCCCCTGCTCGATGTGCAGTTCCAGATAAGCCGCCGCATTGCCACGTTCAGCACCAGCATCACCAATCCGATCGATGTCGACGCCGCAGTTTCGAACAGCATCCTCTAAACGAACTCCATCGCGGTCTGTACGAATACGATCGACAGTGATGCTGTGGGTACCGGCAAACGCCGAAGACCCAAAAAGGCTGCGCCCAAAGCGCGCACCTTCTTCGTCGGCCCAATCGACCAGCCGAATCGTCACCGGCGGCTTGCCATGAAAATCTTCAGAGAGACTGCGCAGTACTTCAAGGCCGGCAAGTACACCCAGGCTGCCATCCAACCAGCCACCGTTCGGTACCGAGTCCAGATGGCTCCCAAGAACAAGCGCGCGATCCGATTCCCCTCGAAGTGTCGTCCAGGAGTTCTTCGCCGCATCATAGCGATGCTCAACAGGAAGCCCCTCCAGCTTACTCTGAAACCACTCCCGCGCCTTGAGCCACATCGGACTCCACGCAACGCGCTGGGCGCCGTTTGCATCGGCCGTCAAGTCCCGCAGCTCTTGAAGGTTCGAAACTACCCTAAGTGAATCAACCGGCATGCCTCCTCCTGAAGAAGACAGCTTACTCCAACCCCCCCGATTAATGCTGCTTACAAATCCCACTGCGCTTCTATTCAGCCGAAACCCGCAGACTCGCCTGCCGCAGCGTCTCTGCGGCCGATTCCGGCGTGATGTCCCTCTGTGGCCCACCTAGCAGCTCAAACCCGACCATAAACTTCCGAATGCTCGCCGACCGAAGCAAAGGGGGATAAAAGTGAACATGAAACTGCCACTCCGGATGCTCCTCTCCGTCGCAAGGCGCAGGATGCAGCCCCATCGAATATGGAAACGGCGTATCGAACACCTGATCATACGTTGTGGTAACTGCCCGCAAAATCGCCGCGAAATCCGACCGCTCCGCCTCCGTGAATGCCTCAAGCCGTGCCACGTGCCGTCGCGGCAGAACCATGACCTCAAACGGCCACACCGCCCAGAAAGGAACCACGGCAATAAAGCTCCCATTCCGCGCCACCACCCGCTCCCCGAGTGATTCTTCCATCTCCTGATACTCACACAGCAGAACAACACCGTTCTTTTCAAAATACTCGCGCTGGGCGCCCAGTTCCGCCCCCACTTCATCTGGAACCGACCGGCTGGCCCATATCTGCCCATGCGGATGCGGATTGCTCGCCCCCATCATCGCCCCGCGGTTCTCAAAAATCTGCACGTAGCCGATGTCGTCCCGCGAGCCCAACCCAACGATCTGCTCCACCCACACATCCACGACCGTACGAATCTCCTCAACCGACATCTTCGCAAGCGTAAGATCATGTCGCGGCGAGAAGCAGATCACGCGGCACACCCCGCTCTCTCCTTCAACTAGCAGCAAGCCCTTGCCGCCTTCGTCATTTGAAAATCGCGGTGTGTCCAGCTTCAACGCCGCAAAATCATTTTCAAAAACATATGTGCTCGTGTACTTTTCCGTCTGCGCACCGCCCGCCCGAAGGTTGCCAGGACACAGATAGCAATTCGGATCGTAGCGCAACACCACATCCGCAGCCTTCGTCTCCGTCTGCCCCTGCCAAGGCCGCTGCGTGCGATGCGGCGATACCAGCACCCACTCCCGCTTCAAAGGATTGAACCGCCGATGAGGATTCTGTTGGGCCAGCGGATTCACGCCACACCACCCTTCCTCGCCAGCGCAAACGCCCCATCCGAAGGCGTACACACAAAACAGTCCGCATCAATCCCCGTCTTCATCGCGTACTCCCCTCGCAGCGTCGCAACAAACCGCTCCACCGCCGCCGCACGCACCACATTCACCGTGCAGCCGCCAAACCCTCCCCCCGTAATACGCGCCCCAAAGCACTCCGCCTGCTGCATTGCGATCGCAACCAGCACATCGACCTCCTCGCAGCTCGCCGCGAAGTCATCCCGAAAACTAGCATGCGCCTCGACCATCAGCGTTCCAAACCGCTCCAGATCCTCTCGCAACAATGCCTGCCGAGCCTCCAAAACCCGCGCATTCTCCGTGATGATATGCCGGCAGCGCTTGAAACTTGCCGCAGACATCAGCTCCCTGCAGGCCTCAAGATCCTCGAGCGTCGCATCCCGGAGCAACTTCACTCCAGGCCGCTCTCGCTGCAACACTGCCTGCCCCGCCTCCACCTCACTGCTGCGGTCGCCATATTCCCCCGTCGCCACCGCATGCTTCACCATCGAGTTGCAGATCACCACCCTCACCTCATCCGGCAACGGCAGCAGTTCATACTCAAGCGACCTGCAGTCCAGCATCATGGCTCGATGCGCCACACAGCCCGATACGGCAAACTGGTCCATGATGCCGCTCTTTGCCCCCACGTACTCGTTCTCAGCGCGCCGGCACAACGTCGCGACCTTTTCCAGCGGCAACTCCACCTCCGCGTGGCCCAGCAAAGCCATTGCCGTCGCCACTTCTACCGAAGCAGACGAACTCAGCCCCGCTCCCAGCGGCACATCCCCCGCCAAACTCAAACTGAAGCCGCCAATCGCAACCCCCGCCTCACGAAGGCTCCACAGCACCCCGGCAGGATAGTCACTCCATCTCCCACCGGGCTGTCCCGTCAAAGAAGCAATCTCTAAGCCAACCTCCTCGTCATAGTTAGCTGAATAGAAAACCGCACGCCCATCCTCCCGCGCACTCACAACGGCCACTGTCTGAAAATCGATTGCCATCGGCATCACAAACCCACCTGTATAGTCGGTGTGTTCGCCAATCAAATTTACCCGCGCCGGTGCCGCAAAACTCTCCCCCTCCCGGCCAAAACGCTGCCGATGCACCCCGAGCGCCTGTTCCTTCTCGACCTTCATCCACAGCACCCGCTTAGTTGGAATTGCAAGACAAATTCATCCTACAACCCCGCCGTGCCTAACTGTGCCCGTGACCGGCCTTCCCAGTTGCAGGGACGCCACCCATCCGCCGAATCTCGCTTCCCGCCATCAGAAACGTCCCAACCCCATACGTGTAGCTCGCCGTAGCTTTGAACGGCGCCGGCTCTGCCCCCGTCTGCTGGATACATCCCAGCCGCCCATCCGCATACACATGCTTCAGCATCCCCGCCCACGCCTTCGCCACCACCGGCCGATACACCTTCCCATCCAGCACGCCCTGGTTGATCCCCCACGCCAGCGCATAGGTAAACAGCGCCGACCCCGACACCTCCGGCTCTGAATAGTTCCCCTGATCAAGCAATCCAGCCCGCCAAAGCCCATCGATGCCCTGCAACGAAGCCACCCGCGCCGCCATCTCCTTCAACTGCGTCACATACTTCACCCGAGCCGGATCGTCCTTTGGCAGATACTCCAGCGTCCTCGCAATCCCGCCCATCACCCACCCATTCCCCCGCGACCAGAACATCTTCTTGCCATTCGCCTCAGTCCTGGTCAGATAATCCGCATCCCGCGCATACAGATGCTCCTGCTTGTCGTACAGCAGATCCGAAGTCTTCGCCCACTCCTCATCCAGATAGCCGATGTACTTCTTATCGCCCGTAGCCGCATACATCCTCGACCACACCGGCGGAGCCATGAACAACGCATCGCACCACCACCAGATCACCGGCTTCCCCGGCTTCTTCGAAACGTGAGGTTCCGGCAGCAAAGCATCCAACTCAGCCCGTGCAGGCGCAATCATCGCTGAATCTTTCTTCAACAGATAAAGTTCAAGATACGTCTGTCCCACACTCTGGTCATCCGCATCCGGCAAATGCGACCTCAGCTGCCAATCGTACTTCTTCCCCATAGCCTCCATCGCATCGCCATACTTCGTATCCCCCAATGAATCCGAAGCCGCCATAAAACCGCTATAAAGCACGCTCCATGTCCATATCCTGTCGAAGTACTCCTGAGACCGCGCCAGTTGCCAATCCGCAACCTTCCGCATCGCCTTGCCCACCGCGTCCGGATCAAGCGAAGCAGACAAATCCGTCGCGATCGGCCCACCGTCATCCGGATCATCCCCGAAGTGCCGCGAATTATCCTTCGCAATCCCCGCCTGCTGCTGCGAAGTAGCGTGCTCGTACGAAACCTGCTGCGCCACTCCCCGCAGTACAAGACCCACGAGCAATAACGTTACGACTGCACCCTGCTTCAACACGCGACACGTCATCTGCTGTCTCCTTAGTTTAAGCATAAAAAAGCGGGCAGATGCTGGGAAACAGCGGCCTGCCCGCGCGAAGACACTCCGGCAATTTAGAACGTGAACCTTCCCGAGAACTGGAAGGCGCGGGCATCTGCGCTGGCGAAATTCAGCGTGCCGAAGGTGCTGTTGTTGACATTGGTCTGAATCTGGTTGTTGGCGGCGTTGTTGCCAAAGGTGACGGTATTGGTCACGTTCTGGCAATCGACTCCGAAGACAAATTTGGCACGTTCGGTGATGTCAAACGTGCGGCGGAGAGCGCTGGTGAGGCGGTAGACGCCTGGACCACGGAGACCGTAGGGAGCGACGCGGGTGAGATCGCCGATCTGGAAGTCGCCGGAGTTGCAGAAGGGACCCGTCGACTGGGAGCAGGGGATGGCCTTGGCTGTTGTTGAGCCAGCACCGGCCCCGGAGGTTCCAACTCCAACGGCGCCGACCAGGTAACTCTTGGTACTGAGGTTGGCCGCAGTGGCGCCCTCGCCCCAGCCTCCACCCTGCCGTGGATTCTTGCCGAGAAAGCCGGGATTCGCATCCGGCATGCATTGACCTTGTCCGACGTTCTGTGTGGCCGAGCAGTTTGCGGTGATCGCCAGTGGAAGCCCGGACGAATACTGGAAGATGTTGGAGAAATCCCATCCACCCAGGAGCGCGCGGACGATGAAGTGATCGCCGCCGATCTTGCCTTTTCCGAAGGGAAGCGAATAGACGCCATAGATACTGAGGTTCTGGGGCTGGCTGTTGATGCTGAGCGAGCGATCGATGCGGTTCTGAGCCCAGGCATGGCCTGCGGCATTAGCCGATGCAGGAATTGCCCAGCCGCTGCGCGCGGTGCCTGCATCATCGATGTTCTTGGAGTAGGTGTAGTTGATGTTCATGGTCAAGCCGTGCGAGGCGCGGTGGCCAACAGAAAGCTGAAAGGCGTTGTAGTTGGCGTTGGCAATATTCCCCCAGCTATCCGTGGTGCCGGAGAACTGCGGCATCCAGGTGAGCATGTGGGCGATGGTTGCGTTTGAACCGGCGGTGATGCCGGCCGCCTGAGTGTATCCGGGGTAGGGAACGGGAAGGTTGATCCCAAGTGCGGCAAGTTGGGCCAGGTTGGCCGCGCTGGCCGGCTTCGAGAGGAAGTTCGTGCTCACGCCGTTGACGTTGACGCTGCCGAGGGAGAGGTATTTGGGATCGACCTGACCTGACTGCAGACCGCGGATGTTGCCTGCGCCGGCGATGAAGTGGCTCTGGCTGCCGACGTAGTTCATCGTGACTGTAATGTCCTTGGTGACCTCACGCTGCATGCCGAAGTTGTAGAACAGGAACTCTGGTGCGCGACCACCGAGGTAGGGATCGGGGAAGGCGATTCCCGTACCGACTCCGGCAAAGTTTCCCGTTGCTCCATTGCAGGGAGCGAAACTCTGGCCGGAGCAGAGATAGTAGCCGGTGCCGGTGGTCTGGCTGACGGCGCTGATGGGCGCGGGGGCTGGCAAGGTATAGCCTGGGCCACCGAAGTTCGAGTTCTTGAGAGCGAATGCGGGGTTGTTGTTGAGCCAGAAGGCGGGGCCAGCGTTCGGACCTGCTGCGCCGTCGGCGAAGGAGGTCGTGCTGTTGAATCCAGCTTGACCGGTACCCGTTCCCGCTCCGCCCGCGCCGCCGGTACCGCCAGCGTGGGAGTAGAGTACGCCCCACCCGCCACGGAAGACGGTCTTCTCGTCCACGGAATACGCAAAGGCCAGACGCGGCCCGAAGTCCTTATAGTAGTTGTTTACCGGCGTCCGGCAGTTGCAGCTTACGCCGGCTCCGCCGTGGTTCCCCGCAAACTGGAGTGCGCCGAGGTTGCCCGTGATGGGGTTGGTGATGTTGGGATTGAGGAACGACCAGCGGTCCTGCACCTCCGTATAGGTGGGGATGTAGTCCCACCGCAGACCGAGGTTCAGGGTCAGTTTGGGGGTGACTTTAAAGTCGTCCTGGAAGTAGAAGGCGAAGGGGTGGAAGCGCCCCCCCACGAGACTGAAAGGCTGAAGCGTGGCGCTGGTGCTGCCTACGGCACCAATGATGAAGCTGGCATAGGAGTAGCCGGTATTGGTGGCGTAGGTTGTGCCCGAAATGCCGCCCGTCTCATTGGTGCTCCAGTTCATAGGAGTAGGAGTTGAGGGGCCGTCAGCGACGCTGGCGTTGTTTTCCAGCCACTGGTACTGCCCGCCGAAGTTCATGGAGTGCCTGCCCTTGAGCAACTGAATGTTATCTAGCAGCGTGTAGGTCTCGGAGACGTTTGTGGTTGTCGGAGTGTTGCCGACCCAGCCGGTTGGAGGGTTGCTGCCCCCGAAGGCGGTATTGGCTGCGTTCTGCGAGGCCTGACCAGCCGGCAGGCCGGTGATTCCCGAAGCCGACAACGCATACTTGCCGTCTCCGAGGGTTCCGGTGATGTTTTGGACAGGTGGACCACCAAAGTTCATGAAGCCGAATTTGAACTGGTTGACGAGGTGTGGAGAGAAAATGAAGGTATGCTGCAGGTCTGCCCAGTGGCCCGCAACGGTTGAAAGGGTGGTGGTGATGTAGGGCACCGGAAGGACCCCATTCAGAGCTGAGCTGGCCGCGGTGTAAGGAACAGCGTGGCGGTTGCCACCGGTGATGACTCCTGAGAGTGTCTGGCGCTCGGAGATGTTGTAGTCGATGCGGCCGGAGTAAAGCCAGTTGTCAAAGCCGGAAGGGACGCCACCGAGGATATTGTTCTGAATGTGCCCAACAGCTTGATCGGTGGCGTCGGGCAGGAAGCTCTGCTGGTACTGGCTGATCGGCGAGATCTGGCTGGCGGGGATTACGTTGACCTTCCCGGGCGAAACCACGACCGGATTGCCGTTGCTACCAATGCCCGACCCGGGGCCATAACCGTACTGGTATCGGCAAGGCGCCCCACCGGTATTGTGCGCCGTACAACTTGCCAACGTGGTTGGATCGTAGATCGGATAGTTGACGTTTGCATTGTTACCCAGACCGGCGGCCCCGGGAGTGTTTGAGGTAGCTGGTATCAGTTCCTGGAAGTTGCCTTGGCGCATCAGCGCGGTAGGCACGGTGGCGGCGCTGGGGTTGACCCCGAGGCGTGAGCGGAACTTGTCGTAGGTGGCAAAGAAGAAGAGCTTCTCGTGGCCGTTAAAGAGGAAGGGAACCTTGACCGGGCCGCCGACGGCGAAGCCCAGTTCGGTCTGGTGCTCAGCTGGCTTGGGGCCGGGGACGGTGACAATCTGTCCGTTTTGCACGACCTTCTGAGTATTGCCGCCGCCGGGCTTGGAGGAGAAGCTCCAGGCGTCGAAGGCAGTGTTGCGGAAGTAGGCGAAGACGGCGCCGTGATACTGATTGGTGCCGGCCTTCAGGTTGTAGTTCTCGAGGCCTGCGCCCTGGTACTCGGCTGAGAAGCCGCTGGTGACGACCTTGACCTGATCGATGGATTCGAGCGGCACGATGTTGAAGACGGGACGGTTGTCACCCTGCTGGCTCTGCGTGGTGATGGGGAGACCGTCGATATAAAGCTCGCCGAGGCGCTGGCCGGTGCCCCCGATGATCGAAGAGCGGCCGCCAGGCGGGACCTGCGCGCCGGGCAGCAGGTTCGAAAACTGCGTGATGTCGCGCTGCTGGCTGCCGGCGATCATGATGGGCAGCTTGTTGACGAGGTTGTTGTCGATGGTGCCGCCGAGCGTCGCGTTCGTGGTTTCGAGCGCAGGGGGAGTGTCGGTGACGGTAACTGTTTCGTTTTGGCTGCCCGTCTTGAGGCTGACATTCAGACCAACGTTGCTCAGTGCGTCCACGACAAGATTTTCCTGCTTGAAGATGGAGAATCCGCTGGCGGTAACCGTCACCGTATAGGTTCCGGGGATTAACGGTGAGATGTTGTAGAGTCCGCCGGAAGAAGCAGTGCGCTTGGTCTCAATACCCGTGCCGTTATTGCGTGCAATGACAGTGGCGTCCGGCACAAGCGCACCCGTCGAATCCGTCACGGTACCGCTGATCGCGCCCTGGCCTCCACTCTGCGCCATTGCCGGTGTCCACGCCAGCCCGGCAGCCATCAGCAACACCGCCGCCAAAGCCCCTCTGACCATCCGCAGCACGGTCTTACCGCTAATCACCACATCCTTCATCCAACCCTGGTTCGCTCGCATCACAGCTCTCCTGAAGTCCTTCAGTCTCGTGCTTGATCTCACACACGGCCAATGGTTCGACCAGAATGGTCAAATTTTGGGCTCGCACGGAATCTACGGGACTGCAGAAACGAATGTCAATAGAAAAATTATTCCCTCTTTTGAAAAAATCCAGCCGGCAGTTCCCTCCTCGAAACTGAACATCGATTCACCCGCCCCCACACCCGTTTCTTCAGCACTAAGTTCGTTTAGCGCAGAAACAGACCTCCGCCAAACCACCCGAAACTCTCCCCGAATCTGTCCGAATATCGTCCCGTCCTGCAGCACTTCGCAGTCGCGTCAAACGACGTTACCGCGAAAGAATGGCATGACCAAAGCCCCCAGCCACCCTACTCCTCGCGCAGAACCTCCAGCGGCTTGCGGCCCAGAATGCGATGGCTTGCCAGCCACCCTGCAGCCACCGTCAGAGCCGCCGTCCCCACTAGCGCCCCCACCGCCCACGTCCACTGAAAGTGATACGCCACCGTCAACCGTTTCAGAAGCACTCGCGCAATAATATTCGCGAAAAGCACCCCCACCACACCCGCAACCAGCCCCAACACCGCAAATTCAATCGAAAAAACCGTAGCAATCCGCCGCCGTGTAGCCCCCAGCGTCTTCAGCACCACAACCTCCCGAATCCGCCGATACCGCGTCCCCGCAATCGAACTCGCCAGAATAATGACCCCGGCAAAAATTGAAAACGCCGCCAGAAACTGAATCACATACGTAATCTGAATCACCACCGACCGAACTGTCTCCAGCGCCTGCGCCACGTTGATCACCGTCACCGTGGGATAAGCCGCATACAACGCCCGCTGCAACTCCCCCACACGTGCCGGGTCCGCATGCACGCCCCCGTACCAGACAACAGGCAGCCCTGCCAGAGCAGCCTGCGGCAGAAAAAACTCCGCCCGCGAAAACGCATGCTGCCCATCCGCCTTCGTCAGCGCCACCACCGTAGCGACAATCTGCGAATCCTGCGCGGCAAAAGTAATATGCGATCCAACGTGTACCCCGATCCGCCCCGCCAGCCGCTGCTCGATCGCCACCGCTGGCTCCTTTTCAGCCTCCGCCCACCACTTCCCTTCCACCACCTTCGTCCCCACCGGAACCTTATCCATCCAGGTCAAGCTGATCGACCGCAGCATTCGCCTCGGAAAATTCTTCAGCTTCGCCTCACTCGCCGGCACTCCATCAATATCGATCACCCGCGACGAAACGACCGGCAGCATTTCAGGCTCAGCCGTCACGCTATGCTGCGCCTTCAGCAGCGTTCGTATCCCGCCAATCTCGCCGTTCGTAATATCGATCAGAAAAACATTCGGCAGATTGGGCGCAGCCGAAATATGCAGCTCCGACACCACAGCCTTCTGCACCAGGTACACCGTCATAATCTGCATCACGCCCATCCCCAGCGCTGCCAGCAGCGCAGCCGAAGGATTCCCCGGACGATACAGATTCGCCAATCCATGACGAACCGACGAAGGCAGATGCAGCCGAGTCTTCGACAAAAAATACCGCAATCCCGCCAGCACCGCAGCAGACGCAGCCAGCAGAACGCCCAGCACACCCACCAGACCCAACGAAAAAACCTGTCCCACTACGACCGAATCGCTCAACGTACTGGCAATCGCCGCAAGCCCCCCCAGAATCAGGACTGCCGCTCCGATCTGTGCCACATTCTTCGTAATCTTGCGCCAGATACCCGCCACGAACGGATCCTCGCTATCATCCACCGCCCTGCGCAAAATCAGAATCGGCCGCACTCCACGAATATCCAGCAGCGGCGGCAGCGTAAACAGCAGCGTCGTCAAAATCCCTACAGCAAGTCCCGTCAAAACAGTACTCAACTGCACATGCAGCTCGGTATCCACGTGGATCAGCTTCGCCAGCAGATACGGAAAACTCAGCTGCACCCCCACCCCAAGCGCCACTCCGAGCACACCTCCGGCCGCCCCCAGCAACAATGTCTGCAACAGATAAATCTTGATCACCTGCCCCGACCGCGCCCCCAGCGACTTCATGATCGCAATCGTATCCAGCCGCTGCTGCAGATGCGCCCGCATCGCCATCGCCACACCAATCGCGCCCAGCACCAGCGCCACCAGACTCATCAGCGACAACAAACTCGTCGCACGATCCAGCCCCTGCGTCAGCGCCGGATTCGTCTCGCGATAATCGATAATTTGTGCCTCTGGCAGGAGCTTTTCCAGCCGGGCCTTCAAATCCGCAACCGCTTTATCAGAGATCGGCGCGCCCCCCCGAGGCTTCGGCACCTTGAACAGATAGCGTTGCCCGGCGTGGCTTCCCGGCGCCAGTAAACCGCTCGCCTCCATTCCGTCCCGTGAAATCATCACCCGCGGTCCCGCCGCAAAACTGCCTGACAGTCTGTCCGGCTCGTTCACCACCACCGACGCAATCCGAAACAGCTGCGTGCCGATCTTCAACTGATCGCCAACCTTCAAATTCAGCCGAACCAGGAGATCATCCGCGACCGCCACCGTCTCAGGCGTCAGCATCGTCTTCAACGGCGCAGCCGGAGCCAGCTCCACCTCGCCGTAAAACGGATACATCGCCGGGTCCACCGCCTTCATCGAAACCAACAGCGGATCAAGCGTCTTTGCCGACGACGCCATCGACAACAACTCCGTCACCGGCGTTATCTCCACGCCGCTCGCCGCAATCTCATCCAGCCCCTTCTGCTGTTCCGGAGTAGGCTGTTGAAACATCCGCGCAGACAGATCCGCAGCCATAATGCTGCGAGCACGGTTCAGCAGCGTTGTCCGGAACGAACCGGAAAAGCCCCGCACGCCAGTCAGGGCCGCAACACCAATCGCGACCGAAAGAATCACAAAGAAAAACTTCCCCCGCGACGAATGCATCTCGCGCGCGGCGATCTTCGCGGCAGAACGATAGCTCAAGGTCGCCATCAGCGCTCCGTCAACGCAGCTTCACGCGGAGCCGCAGCCGGGTTCGGATTAATCTCATCCGCAATGATCAGTCCATCGCGCAGAACAATCCGCCGGTTGGCATACGCAGCCAGCACCGGATCATGCGTCACCAGCACCAGCGTCGTGCCTTCGGTGCGATTCAGGTTCAGCAGCAGCTCCAGCACATGCGCCCCGTTGGTCGAATCAAGATTTCCCGTAGGCTCATCGGCAAGCACGATCGGCGGACGCAGAATAAACGCCCGCGCCAGCGCCACCCGCTGCTGCTCGCCGCCGGAGAGTTGTACCGGATAGTGGTCCATGCGGTCGCCCAGCCCAACGCTGCCCAACAGCTCTCGCGCACGCCCCAGGCCGCTCTCCCGCGCCTCGGTGTTCAACTCATGCGGCAACAAGACATTCTCCAGCGCCGTCAGCGTCGGAATCAGTTGGTACGACTGGAAGACAAAGCCAATCGACTTTCCCCGCACCTGCGCCAGCTGATCTTCCGGCAGATAGCTGATCTCCGTCCCGTTCAGCCGGACACTGCCTTGGCTCGGCGTATCCAGTCCGGCCAGCAATCCCAGCAGCGTCGACTTGCCGCTGCCGCTCGCCCCCATGATCGCCGCAAACTGTCCTCGCGGAATCGTAAAATCCAGTCCCTTGAGAATGTCCACTGTGCGTGCGCCGTTGCGTATCGACTTGCGAAGATCTTTTACCTGGATCATGGGCGTCGGTGTATTCAACTTCAGGCTTCTCCTTCTTCGAGAGCGGCTCCGTTCGTACTTTCCAGATTTGGCACCTGTAAAGTAGAAACGTAGATATGCGGCGAACCCAATCAACAGCTATTCTAGCGGCCCTGGCGCTCTCCCTCCTCGGCTGCCGGTCCGATAGCACGACAAAAGAGGCAGAACAGCCCGACTCCGCCCAATCGGTCCCCGCAGCCGAAGCCCCTCTTCCCACTCCAAAGTCCCCGGCATCAACGGTCAACGACAAGCGGCCTCTGATCGTCTGCTTTGGTGACAGCCTCACCGCCGGACTAGGCACAGACCCCGGCAAGAGCTACCCCGACTACCTCCAGGCCGATCTCGACGCAAAGGGTTACGAATACCGGGTCGTCAACCAGGGGGTCAGCGGCAACACCACCAAGGATGGCGTCGAACGCGTCGACAGCATCGTCGCCATGAAGCCTGCAATTGTCGTCGTTGAGTTCGGCGGCAACGACGGTCTCCGCGGCTTCCGTATTGAAGACACCCGCGCCAATCTCGACCGCATCGTCGGCACCCTCAAAGCCGGCGGGTCAAAGATAGTGCTGGCAGGCATCACCCTCCCGCCCAACTACGGGCCCGACTACATCAGGCAATTCAACGAGACCTACACGCTGCTCGCAAAGAAATACAACGCCCCGCTCCTCCCGTTTCTCCTGAAAGGCGTCTACGGTGTCGATGGCATGATGCAGGCCGACAACACCCACGCCACCGCCGCAGGGAACAAGGTAGTCGCCACCAACATCCTCCCCCTCGTCCTCCCGCTGCTCAAAAAATAGCGCACTCGATCAACAGACCCTTTCGCGGGGTGCCCCATCCTTAGCAGTCTCATCGCTAAGGGTGGGATGTAAACCGCCGACCGTCCACTGAGTCGATCGCTTTTGCTTTCGCCTTTTGTCTCTTGCTTTTTCTTGTTGTCATCCCCGCAGAGCCTGCCCTGAGCGAAGTCGAATGGTGGATCTGCTGTTGCCGTTGTCCCTCTTCCACCAGCCCCAACCAAACGGGTGCCCCATCCTTAGCAGTCTCATCGCTAAGGGTGGGATGTAAACCGCCCACCGTCACTGGTTGTCATCCCCGAACGGGATCTGCTTTTGTGCGTGCCTTACTTCTCTCGAGATCTAGCGGAGCTTCTAAAATCTTTCCGGTGGTATGAGTAACCAGGCCGAAGCTCGGATCGAAATCCGAAGAGGCGAAGTAACTCTATCTATACCTTCGCTGTTGCCGTTATTTTTTTTTCGCGTTTTTTGCCCAAAAAACGCATGTCAAGTCCCAAAAGCACTTAACTAATACCAATCAACCACGTCCACTTGCGTTATCTTCCGCCTTGGACGTTGATAGCGACCAATGTGACATCGTCGTCCAGGTCTTCGCCAGGATCGAGAGAGGCCCAGCAGAACAGTTCCTTGAGCAGGCTCTCGGCGAATTGATTTGCGGAGCCGTTCCGCTCGCTCGCAAGAAACTGCCTGAAGCGTTCCGCGCCAAATTCGACTCCGTTAGGATTTGAAGTTTCCGGGATTCCATCCGTATATAGCAAATATCGATCTCCGTCAGTAAGTGGAAGTTCCAAAGAAGTGTAGGTCGCCCAGGGAAACTTTCCGAGGAACAAGCCATTCTCCGTTATTTCACGAACACCCGCGGAAGCCGTGCTCCATGACAGCAGCGGAGGATGACCCGCGCCGGAATAGGTGAGTGTTTTCCTCGCCAGGTCCACGAACAAATAAGCCGCAGTGACGTAGTGATGCTCAAATTTTCCGCACAAGGTCTGGTTCAAACCGGCCAAGACTTGCGCCGGATCTGCAGCATTTTGAGACTGGGCAGCCAATGCGATTTTCAGCATTGACGCAATGAGGGCGGCGGGCATTCCGTGTCCCGACACATCGGCAATTAATATGCCGATACGCTTGTCGTCCACGACGATGAAGTCGTAGAAATCACCTGCAACGGAGGTCATTGGGATGTAACGCGCAGCTATTTCAAGGCCTTCGATCTTGGGGATCTCTGTTGGAAGGATGGACAGCTGGATCTGCCGTGCAGTTTCCAGTTCCTTTTGAATCGTCTGCAGTTGCAACGCGAGCTGTTCCCGCATTCCGCGAAGCACCAGATGGGTTTGCACCCGTGCATTGACGATGGCTGGAGAAAAGGGCCTGTGAATGTAATCCACCGCACCAACTTCGAAGCCCCTGGTCTCATCCTCGATTTCAGTTTGTCCGGTAAGAAAAATTACCGGGATATCGCGCGTCTGCGTGCTCTCTTTCAACCTCGTACAAACCTCGTAACCGTCCATTTCGGGCATCATGACGTCGAGGAGAATAAGGTCGGGAGGAGGCATTGCATTTGCAAGTTCCAATGCTTTCGCGCCGCTGGTGGCGATGCGAACTTTGTAGATGCCTTTAAGAATTGCATTTGCAACCTGAATGTTCGCAGGAGCATCATCCACCAAGAGAATTGTCTTCTTCTGATCCGGTTCTTTCATTTCACTTATCCCCGTTTCGTGCGCAGACTTTCGCGATTTCATCCAGTTTTCCAAGAGCCGCTTCAAAATCGAAGTCTCTGATGAGACTGCCAAAAGCGTTCAGCTGTTGAGTTTCAACTACCCCCTTTACCGTTTCTTTGAAGCTCAGAAAGGCTTCTTCTGCAGCGCCATCACTTGCCTCAAGCAAGCTTCGGAGCCGGACGATCGCATCGGAGACCGCTGCTCCATTGAGAGGAGCTATCCGCGCTTCCTCAGGTCTTCCAGCTATTGATTCAGGCAGAGCCAACCTTATGGCTCCCACTTGCTTACCCAGCGCTGCTGCGAACTCGGCGAGCAGAGAATGCAACGAATCCTGATCCTCACGGATTGCCTTCTCAAGCTTCTGAGCCGCCGACTGGACTTCCCCAATACCAAGAGTTCCCGCAACTCCCTTGACCGTATGAGCAATGCGCTCCGCTAGTTTGAGGTCACGGCTCCCGAGCGCAGCACGAATTTCCACGGTTGCATTGCTTTCTTTCGCGGCGAATTGCCTCAGAAGGTCACGGTAGAGACGTTTGTTCCCGGCAACTCGCTTCACGCCATCGGCCACATTGATGCCAGCTATTTCCGGTACAGCCACCTCTTCCTCTCTTTCTACAGGTTTCGCTTGGGGCGCTACACTTTGCGTTGGTCTGGGCTTTGCCCAGCGAAGCAGAGTAGAAAATAGAACGTCGGGATCGATTGGTTTGGACACATGATCATTCATGCCGGCTTCAATGCAGCTCTGACGCTCTTCAATCAACGCATGAGCCGTCATCGCAATAATAGGAAGCTTCTGCAAAAGCGGATTGCGCCGCAGCAGCTTGGTTGCCGTGATGCCGTCCATCTCAGGCATTTGCATATCCATAAAGACGACATCAAACGGCGGGAACTGATCGCCCTCAGTGAGGATTTTTACCGCTTCACCACCATGTCTGGCGATAGTCACGATAGCTGCAGCGCTCTCCAGCAATTCAGTCGCAACCTGCTGGTTCATCTCGTTGTCTTCCACCAGCAGGACTCGGATGCCTGTCGCGTCATAGACATAGCTGTCGCTAGTTTTCACGCGAGAGCGGTGCTCTTCTAGTCCTGCGACGCCAAACAGATCCACAAGCGTGTCGTAGAGCACCGACGAATTCACCGGCTTCAACAGATAGCTGTCAATTCCGATTTCCTCTGCCTTGGCCTGTATATCTTCTCGCCCAAACGCAGTCACCATCACGATCTTCGGAATATGCTGGAGCCGGTCATTTCGTTTGATGATGCGGCTCGTCTCCAGACCATCCAGTCCCGGCATGTGCCAATCTACTAACACAAGGCGATACGGATCTTTGGCATCTGCAGCGGCTATCTCCCGGATGGCGTCCTCTCCGGAAGAAACTGATTCGGCCCTCAACGCAAATGCGCGAAGTGCGTCAGTAAGAATCTCGCGCGCCTGCGCATTGTCATCCACTACAAGTGCGCGGACACCTGCCAGATCGGGGATGAGACGTTTCCTTTTCTCACCTGACCCGACTCCAAACCATGCGGTGAAATGGAAGGTGCTGCCCATACCGGGTGCGCTCTCGGCCCAAATGTTGCCCTCCATCATCTCAACTAATCGCTTGGAGATGGAAAGTCCAAGCCCGGTGCCACCGTATTTTCGCGTCGTGGAGGTATCTGCCTGCGAGAAGGCCTGGAAGAGTCGAGTGCTCTGCTCCGGTGTCATCCCGATACCACTGTCGCGAACTGACATCTTTAGCTTCACGCGATTCTCCAGTTGCTCTTCCAATGCAACGCTCACGATCACCTCGCCGTGTTCTGTGAACTTAATGGCGTTGTTCACGAGATTGATTAGAATTTGGCCGAGGCGGAGCGGGTCGCCAATGAGGTTCGGGGGAACGTCCTGGTGCGATGCGATCAGGAATTCGATGTTCTTATCGTGAGCCTTCTGGCCGACGATGGAAGATAGATTGTCGAGCATATCCTCAAGCCGGAAATCAGTCTTCTCCATATCCAACTTGCCGGCCTCGATCTTTGAGAAATCCAGAACGTCATTAATGATCCCGAGCAGTGCCTGCGCAGCAGACTTTACCTTGGTCAGATAGTCTTCCTGCTTGGGAGTGAGTTGCGTCTTCAGCGCCAGATGCGTCATACCGATGATCGCGTTCATCGGTGTTCGGATTTCGTGGCTCATATTCGCCAGGAAATCGGACTTGGCTTTGGTGGCTGCTTCGGCGGCCTCTTTAGCTATCTCCAGTTCCTTCGCCTGTACTTGCGTCTGCTCGAGCAGTTTCCTGGCCTCCAGTTTGCTCAGGAGAATTTTTGTGTTGAGCGCAACAGTTGGCAACAAGGCATCGAGGAGCGCCTGTTGACGTGCGGATACCACAGATGAGAGTGCCAGCTCGATCACGGCCAATACATTATCCTGGTTCACCACCGGAATGAAGCGAACGCAGGCAGGTGTCACGGCGGCGGCGCCTGCTGAAACCTGAAGCGGTTGATCTGCAGTTGAAGAAATCTGAAGTGTTCTACGCTCAACAGCCGCCTGCCCCACGAGCGTTTCCCCAAAGGCAAACTCCCTTGGGCTGGTTGAAACATCGGTGGCGAAAGCTCCTACGCGGGTGAAGCGTTCTTTCTGGTCAGCCAGATAGAACGCACCGTAGAGAACGCTGAACGATTCCGAGATGCGGGAGAGAAGGATCGTTGCAAACTCGGCGGAATCCTCCGCAGATTGCAATCTCTCAACCGTCGCTGATACCTCGGCTTTCACCCATCCCAGCGTTTCACGCTCACGAGCCGCCGACTGCAGGGCCTGCAGCGCCCGGCTCATCTCGCCAATCTCATTGGGAAGGGTCAGATTAGTAATAGGCTGGTCGAGTCGTCCTTCAGCTACATCTAGAATGCGGCCTCGAAATGAAAGGACGACTTTCACCACTTCAACCTGCACGATCGTAAGTGCCAGGATAAAAGAAGCGGCTAATCCAAGTGTGATCACAATCCACGTGATCAGAATCGTGCGATTCGCTATGGCAGCGAGTTGCTGCGACTGGTGGTCGAGAGTTGTCTGCAAGTCTTCGCCTAACTTGATGAATGCTTGTCGGGCCTTGAGCAATTGAGGGTCAAAGTTCTCGCGCATCAGCTTCAAGGCCCTGTCATTCTGATTGACCAAAGTTGCGGCTCGAACCGGGCGTGAATCAGAGACTGCTTGATCGAACTCAGAAGTAGCCGCATCGATTGCGGGGGCCAAATTCGGGCTTGCCTGCTTCGCCTCATCTACATATCTGTGAAGCCGTGCTACTGTCTCATCGAGATCGGCATCAACAACCTGCATTGTGTCGAGATCCGGCTCGGCGATTTCCTTATATAGGAAGAGCCCGAACTGGTTGCTTAGCGAACGCGCGATCGTCAGCCGATGAAGGGCTCTAACATCATTGCTGATCAAGCTGTTATACCAGCCGGCGATTTTGCCCATCTCAATTGACGCATACATCGTCGCCACGATGACCATGACAACCAGCGGGAGCAGGGCGATCAGAACCTTGGTGCGAATTTTGAAGCTTGCAAGGAGGCCCATATCAACAGCTCCTTACCTGGCGTATCGGACAGAGGCTTCACCGGGGGAGATGATTGTAGCTGTTAGAGCATTATTTTGCGCCGAGTTCGCCTAAGCATCTTTCCAAGCCCTTGTGAGACTCAACTTGACATACGTAGCGCTTGCAGGGCGGAACAGCAGATCACTCACCAAAGACGAGGGAGGGGACTGCCGCAAGCGGAGCTAGGTGACGCCATGAGCGAAAAATTGGCTTGCCCCTATCTTGCCCGCGAGTTTTTCGGATTAATGGTGCGCCCGGAAGGAGTCGAACCTCCGACCTACTGGTTCGTAGCCAGTTGCTCTATCCAGCTGAGCTACGGGCGCACATTGCGTTTGGATGCAACTCTGTAACGATACTGGAATTTGCCGTGCAGAGCAAACGTAAGCCCCAGCGACCGAACGCGAGTTTTGAAGAAGTGGTGCGCCCGGAGAGATTCGAACTCCCGGCCCTCTGGTTCGAAGCCAGATGCTCTATCCAGCTGAGCTACGGGCGCGTAAAAGCAGGGGATACAGACTCAAAAATAACGAATAATTCGCCCCGCGGCAACTACGTTGCTGCTACTGGCTCGGGAGGGGGCGGCGTAACAAACATCGGCAGGGTCTCCAAAATGTCTAGACCGGCACGGCGAAGAAGTTGATGGATCACCGGCTCCGTCAGGCGGCTGGCGTCATACTCGACCCGCACCGTCTTCTTCCCTTCATCAAGCTCCATCCGGCGAACGCCGTAGACCTCGCGGACCTTGGCCATCGCCAGAGTGGCCGATTCAGTCGGCGGAACGCCGTAGCGGTAAAGTACATCAAGCTGTGTCATACACACGATGATACCAGCGTTGAACCCGGGAATCCTCACGCATACGAAGAAGCATATCTACAACTTGGAGAGATAACTTGTAATCTCCGGGCTGGTCCAGTTCTGTGCACCAATGAACTTTCTCCGCAGAACGCCCTGTCTGTCGATGATGTAGGTCTCAGGAATCTGCGCCGTGCCATATAGAGCATTGACCCTCTGATCTTCATCCCTGACCGTCAGCACATCGACATGATGTTGAACCAGAAAACGCTGGTAGATATCGGGATCCGTGTCCATGCTTACCGCAACAACCGCCAGATCCGGCATTTGCCGCTGCAGCGCGAGCAAGCTTGGAAGCTCTTCGATGCACGGAGCGCAAAAAGTCGCCCACAGATTGAGCACAACGACACGCCCTCGCAGCTTACTCAGATCCACGGTCCGGCTGCGGTCGCCAACGACAAATTGCGGCGCAGGCTTGTCGATGTTTCCCGGATGACTTCCGCGATCGCATCCCGCTGCGACCAATAATCCCAACACCAGAGCTGCTCGATTCCGACGCACAATACACTCCACTTCCTATAATACGAAGTCGTGACCGATACCAACCTCGAGCCGGCCCCAAACTCGGCTGAACAACCAGATATTGAGCTCTCGGTAATCATCCCTGCCCGTAACGAGGAGAGGCGGTTGCCAAACTGCCTCGCCTCCCTTGTGGTCCAGTCCGAACCCGGCTTCGCACTCGGAAAGCAATGGGAAATCATCATCATCAACGACGCCTCCACCGACAAGACCCGCGAGATCGCCCTCGAAGCCGCAGCAACCCACGATGGAGTGATCCTCCTCGACGCTCCAGCGCTCGACCTCAGCAGCCGCGGAGGATTCACAGGCAAAAGCAACGCCTGCTGGGCTGGCGCACAGGTCGCTCGGGGAAGGCGCTTCCTCTTCACCGACGCAGACACGATCCACGAAACCAACGACATCTCCCGCGCCCTCAAGGAGGCCGACCGGCACAAAGCTGTGCTCCTGTCCTACTCCCCTCGTCAGATCGTCACTGGATTTTGGCAACACGCCGTCATGCCGCTGATCTTCTCGGAGGCGGCGTCGATCTACACTTACAGGCAGGTGAACGATCCTGCACAAAGCCTGGCCGCAGCCAACGGCCAGTTCATCTTGGTCGACCGCGACTCCTATTTCTCGGTCGGAGGCCATCGTACGATCGGCAAAGACATCCTCGAGGACGTGGCTCTGGCCCACAACATCAAGCGCAGCGGTCGCATCATCCGCTTCCGTTATGCTCCCGACGCCCTTTCCACACGAATGTACGAGACAGCGTCCGAGATGATCGAGGGCTGGACCAAGAACCTGGCTCTTCTCTTCCCAAAGCCGGTGGCACTCGCGCTCTGGCGCGTCCTGGATCTCCTGCTCTTCTTCGGGCTGCCTGCACTGGCGTTGGGGATCTTTTGGCTGCAACCGTGGCAACGTGGTGTCATTCTTCTGCTCTGGGTTCGGACCGTGTGGCGCTTCTACTCGCGTGTTGGCCGCTCAAATTTCCCATGGTTTGACGTGGCTGTTTCTGTACTCGGGATACCGCTCTTTGTTTACCTTTTGGTTCGCAGCGTAGTTCAACACCGCATCAAAAAGAAGGTTGCCTGGAAGGGACGCACATACGATACAACTACTTAGCAATCTCCCGTTGTATCCTCCACTTCGTGGATCGCATCTTATAGTAGGAACGCCCATGATCTTTCTAACCCGCAAAGCCGAGTTTTCTTCCGCCCACTATTACTGGAATGACTCGTGGTCTCAGGAGGAGAACGTGCGCGTCTTCGGCAGATGTGCGAACCGCAATGGCCATGGTCACAATTACACCCTTGAAGTTACCGTGGCGGGTAACGTCGATCCGACCTCCGGATTTGTCGTCGACCTCAAGGAGCTGAAAGACATCCTTGAGCGCGAGGTCGTGAGCATCTATGACCACCGTCATCTCAACCTGGAAGTTCCAGAGTTCAAGGATAGAATTCCCACCACCGAAAACATCGCGATCGCGATCTGGGGGCGGCTCGATAATAAGATCCCTCACGCGAGGCTGCATCGGGTTCGTGTCTATGAGATGCCTGATCTCTTTGCAGACTATTATGGTGAGCGATGAAAGCGCATCTTAGCCGCCGATACCACTTCAGCTCGTCGCATCGGCTGCATACCGACGCTTATGACGCGACGCGGAACGTTGCTGTCTTCGGCAAATGCAACAATCCGCACGGTCACGGCCACAACTACACGGTACAGGTGACTTTCAGCGGTCAGGTAGATCCTGCAACAGGAATGGTTTGCAATCTCTCGGATTTGGATGCTTTTGCGCAAACAAATGTGCTCGCGCGGTTTGATCACACAAATTTGAATAAGCTGGACTGCTTTTCGAACAAGGTCTCAACGACAGAGAATCTCAGTATCGAGATTTATCGGATCTTCCAGGACTTTAGCGCGGCTCATCTGGAGCGCGTTCATGTCGAGGAGACCAGCAATAACTCATTTGACTACGCCGGCGAAACAGCACCAGCGCCGGGCATGATCTAAGAAAGGCTTCCCTATGCCACGCACGTCGGCCACCCTTGAGACTCCCTTGCTGGACAGCATCTCGACGCAAGACCTCTATCGCGAACTGCTGATACGCATCGGCGAAGATCCAACGCGCGATGGACTGTTGCGCACACCTGAGCGCATGGAGAAGTCCATGCAGTTCCTCACGCGCGGCTACGCGATGAACGTCACGGATGTTCTGCACGAAGCGCTGTTCGACGTCGACTATGACGAGATGGTGATCGTGAAGGACATTGAGTTCTTTTCCATGTGCGAGCATCATCTGCTTCCCTTCTTCGGCAAGGCTCATGTTGCGTACGTCCCGAACGGGAAGGTTATTGGTTTGAGCAAAATTCCTCGGCTCGTGGATGTCTTTTCGCGACGGCTGCAGGTGCAGGAGCGCTTGACGACGCAGATTGGCGAGGCCATTACGGATGCGATTCATCCGCAGGGGGTGGCGGTGATTCTTGAGGCACAGCATCTATGCATGATGATGCGCGGGGTTGAGAAGCAGCACTCGTCCACGGTCACCTCGGCGATGCTTGGCGTGTTCAAGTCGCAGTTGCAGACGCGGAATGAGTTCCTTTCTCTGGTACGCCGTCAGGGCGGGTTTTAGCAACTAGACTAGAAGCTGCATGAATGGCCTTCTTGTACTGGACAAACCTTCCGGCACTACCTCGCACGACGTGGTCGCGATTGTGCGCCGAGCTACCGGCGAAAAATCGATCGGACACCTGGGTACTCTGGACCCGATGGCTACCGGGGTTCTTCCGCTGCTGCTGGGCAAGTACACGCGGCTGGCGCAGTTCTTCGGGCAGGCGGAGAAGCACTATGCCGGCCACATTCGTTTCGGTTTTGCGACCGACACTTTTGATTCAGACGGCGTCCCTGCGTCGGAGCCCCGCCCCCTTGTTCAGTCGCTCGAAGAGCTGCGGGTGTTGAGCGAGCGGTTTCGGGGCGAGATGGACCAGCTTCCTCCAATCTTCTCGGCGAAGAAGATCGGCGGGGTCGCGGCCCATAAGCTCGCTCGTGCGGGCGCGGAGGTTCCGGTCAAGCCGGCGCGCATTACGATCCACAACTTTGCGTTGACTTCGCTCGAGGGCGATACGGCGACCTTCACCATGTCGATCTCGGCGGGCGGCTATGTCCGCTCGGTGGCGCATGAACTCGGCCAGTTGGCGGGCTGTGGGGCGCACCTGTGCAGTTTGCGGCGCACCCAGGCGGGAGCGTTCCGGCTCGAGCAGGCCATTACCATCGATCAGCTTAAGAGTGCTTCTGTTGCCGAGCTGGAGGCGCTGCTGCCGCATCCACGTACGCTGCTGCCCGAGCTGCCTTCGGTTACGGTGGATGATCAGGTGGCCGGGCGGCTGCGGAATGGAATGCAGGTGAATCTGCCTGACTTCTCTCAGGCGCCACTCATCAAAATCTTTACCGCTCCGACCGATCTGCTGGCGATAGGGCGGCGAATCGCCGGGACGCTAGTGCAGCCGATCGTCGTACTCGGTTAGGTTTTTGGGGGGTCCCCCCTCCCATCCCAGCACTTAATTCCTTGTTTTCAAATGTTTACAGAAGGGCTCTCCTGCAAAATCGTCTTGACAAATGGGTTACAGCTAAATTCGTCCAACGAAAAGGGTTAGCCCCTGATGATTTGAGGTTTTCTTGTTTTTCCATCTATATCCAGTATAGCGACTGGAGCATAACTAATACGCCAACTCTATTTGGTTTCGTTTGAGTCACTTAGGTCATTTGGGGACTTGACATACGATTTTTGGGCTGAAAACGGGAAAAGAAAAAGAAAGGCGAATGCAAAGGCAATCAAATCAGTCGCTTCGCGCTTCGGGCTTCACTCCGGCCCGTCGCGTTGCCCGGGCAGGCTCGTCGGCGATGACAACAAGAAAGGCAAAGAGCAAAAGCAATGGCCTGGTAGTGTGGGGACAGTTACACATCGCAGAGAGCGCGATGGTTGGGGCACCCTTGGTTTGTGGCTGGGAAAGAAAGGCTAAGGCAAAAGCAAAGGCTAGGGCTAAGGCTAAGGCTAAGTAGATTTATTTTGAGTCTCCTGGCATGACCGCATAGGCCAGGTCCTGAAGGGTTGCTTTGCCGTTGATATAGTCGATTCGCCAGATGCGATCGTACTGATTGTCCGGCCAGGGATTGTAAGGTGGAGTCGCTCCGAGGGCGGAGGCGAGTTGGGGGATCTTTCCGTGGTGCCAGACGACGAGCACAACCTTGCCTGCGTATTTGCCGCTCAAGAGAGCAGCGGCAAGCGCCGGGTAGTCGTCGTTTTTGAAGCTGTCATCGATGGGCAGATGCAGGGCTGCGGCCAGCGGGGTAACGGTCTGTACCGGGCGGTTCGAGTGTTCGCTGAGGTGCGTGGCGAAGAGCACTTGAGGCGTGGGCAGGTCAGGTCTGGCTCCGGCCGGCGAAAACACTGTGGGCAGCAGCCCCGCGCGCTCGAACCCTACTGGGGACAGGTCTATCCGGCCATCGGTCAACTTTTCGGCGTGGCGGATGAGGAGGATGGTTGCCGGAGGTTGCGGTTTCGCCTGGGCGGCAGCCTGGGCATGAATCTCCCTCGCGCTAAAGGGAAGAAAACCAGGCGACAGCAGAAGAAGAAAGAGACCGAGCAGGCGTAGCTTGGTTCGGATGGAAGCCATGGTGCAAGGATAGCGCCGGTTTGTTCCATTGGCATGAAACTGCCTCTCGCAAATCCATGACTTTGCGGCAAGGTTGGATTGACGACCAAATTAGTCCGCAATACACTGGATAGTGGGACGAGGGCTGCTCCAGCCTCGTGGAGATTGCCCGGCAGCTGCTCTTTGGCGACGCGGACAAGCTTTCCCAGAGGAAGAGAAAGACCCTTATGTTGCAGGCATTTATCATTACACTCCGCGAGGGGGTGGAAGCGTCGCTGATCGTAGGGATCGTTTTTGCTTATCTGAGCAAGATCGGCCGCCACGAGTTGAAACGGACGGTCTTCTGGGCACTGGGATCGGCGGTGGTCGCCAGTATCGCCGTGGCGGTCGTGGTGGCGCATACGGCATACAACTCGGACATCGTCGAGGGTTGGGTGATGTTGGCGGCAGCGGTCTTCGTGATCAGCATGATCTGGTTCATGCATAAGACTGCACGGACGATGAAGGGCTCGATCGAGGAAAAAATCTCGCAGTATACGGGTCCGGCTGGGGTGTCGAAGGTCGGGCTTTTCCTTTTCGTGTTCCTGCTGGTGCTGCGGGAGGGCGTGGAGACGGTGCTGATTTTGTCGGCCGTGACGCTGAACTCGACCGAGTTACTGAGCTTTACCGGAACGCTGCTGGGAATTGCGGTTGCGGTAGTGTTTGGCGTGCTGTTCATTCGCGGCAGCGTGAAGATCAACCTGCAGCGGTTCTTCCGGGTCACGACCGTCATTCTTTATTTTGTGGCGTTTCAGCTGATTATGAGCGGGCTGCATGAGCTGAGCGAAAACGGCGTTCTGCCGTCGAGCACGGCGGAGATGCGCCTGATTGGGCCGATTGTGCGGAATGATCTGTTCTTCTTTGTGACGATGCTGGCGTTGGCGGGGTTGATGATGCTGATGGAGTACAAGCGGCGTGCGCCCGTGGCTTTGAGCGCGACGGCTACGCCTGCGGACAAACGGCGAGCCGAGTGGAGCCAGCGCCGCGAGAAGATGTGGATGACGGCGGTGGTTGCGACGAGCTTTTTGTTTATTTTTCTTTCGACGGCGGAGTTTATCTATGCGAAGAGCTCGACTGCACTGTCGCCTACTGCTGCGGTGACGCTGGTGGGGTCGCAGGTGACGCTGCCGACGGCGGATGTGAACGACGACAAGCTGCATCGCTATGGCGTGCATCTCGACGACGGCAAGGGCGGCAATGTCGAGATTCGTTTTCTGCTGTTCAAGAAGCCGGACGGGAACATCGTTACGGTGGCGGATGCGTGCCAGATCTGTGGGCCGGTGGGTTTCTATATCGGGGACCAGGGGATTACTTGCAAGATGTGCGCTTCTCCGCTGAATGCTGCTTCGATGGGGCAGAGGGGCGGGTGCAATCCGATTCCGCTGAAGTCGACGGTGGGTGGTGGGCAGGTGGTGATTCAGGCGGCGGACCTGCGGGAGTTGGCACCGGTGTTCGAGCGGTGAGGGGACGCTGATGTTTTTTCGGCTGCTCATGGAGAGTTTTCGCAGACAGCGGCGGCGCAAGCTGCTGGCGGGGGTTGCGATTCTGTTGGGCACGACGGCTGTGACGGCGATGCTGGCGCTGGCTACTACGATTGGAGATCGGATACACAAAGAGCTGGCGGTGTATGGGGCGAACATCGTTGTGTATCCGAAGGCGGAGCTGCTGGATGTGAAGGTGGGGAGCGTGGATGTTAAACCGGCGAGCGGCGGGGCTTATTTGAAGGAGTCGGACCTTCAGAAGCTGAAGGGGATTTTTTGGGCGAACAATATCACCGGGATTAGTCCTGAATTGCCATTTGAAATCCATACAGCTCTGCCCAATGGCGAAGCCGCGACAATTCCTTCACTGGGTCTGTGGTTCGATCATTCTCTGGGATCGCTCTCGACTGGCGCTGCTGCATTGCATCCTTGGTGGAAACTAAGCGGTTCCTGGCCTGCATCGCAAAATCAGATTGTTCTCGGAAGAAATCTTGCGCAGCGCCTGAACATACACACAGGCGACGTTCTCGAAATTTCAGAACCAGCACAGGAGATGGAGTCCGCAGGGCGCCGGATCCCTCTGGCGCTCCCGCTTACCATCACCGGCATTGTCTCCAGCGGCGACAACACAGAGAACCAACTCCTACTTCCACTCGAAACTGCCCAGCGACTTAACAACACTCCGGACGCCGTCTCGCGCGTGGAGATTTCTGCTCGCACGAAACCAGAGGATGCGTTTGCTCGCAAAGACCCGGACACACTTTCTCCTCAGGACCACGAGATTTGGTATTGCCGGCCGTATGCGAACTCGATTGCGTATCAGATTCGCGAAGCGATTCCTGGGGCGCAGGCGGAACAAGTGCGACGGGTTGAACAGAGTGAAGGCAATGTGTTGAAGAGGATCAGCGGGTTGATGTGGCTGATCAGTGCGGCGGCTCTGCTGGCTGCTGGATTCGCGGTGAGCGCGGCGATGGCTACGGCGATTCTGGAGCGGCGCGGAGAGATTGGGTTGATGCGTTCGCTGGGGGCTAGCAAGGGCGCGATTGCGCTGCTGTTTTATGCGGAGACTGGGCTGCTTGCTGTGTTTGCGGGTGGACTTGGCTATCTTGCGGGGTCGGGGCTTGCGGCGTGGCTGGGAGCGCGGATATTTCGCGGCGATGGCGGAGCGGCTGAGGGTGTGTTGATTCCTGTGCTGCTGCCTGTCGTGGTGGCGCTGGCGCTGGCGGTGGCGATTGCGGGGAGTACGCCTTCGATACGGGCTGCGCTGCGGATGGAGCCTTCGACGATTTTGCGAGAGGACGCCTGATGTCCACGCTGAGCTTTGCGGGTATGTTGCGGCGGTCGCTGGTGCATCGGAGGGCGCGGAGTGTGTCGGCGCTGGTGGCGATGACGGTGTCGGCGGGTGTGGCGACGGCGCTGCTGACGCTGTATGCGGATCTGGATGCGAAGCTGCATAAGGAGTTTCGCAGCTTTGGAGCGAATATTGTGATTACTGCCGCGGCGAATGCTACGCTGCCGCCGGATGCGCTTGTGCGCGTGCAGCAGGCTGCTGGTGCGGATGCGCTGGCGGCGGAGTTTGCGTATGCTGTGGCGACAACGGATACGGGGACTCCGGTGGTAGTGGCGGGGACGGACTTTGCGGCGGTGAGGCGGCTGGATTCGTGGTGGCAGGTGGATGCCTGGCCTGATGCTGCGGTGGCAAATGCTGCGTTGCTGGGTCAGCGGGCGGCGCAGTTTGCGGGGAATGAACATGCCGTGGCGCTGACGTATGCGGGGCGTTCGGTCACGCTGCAGGGTGCGGGGCGGATCAAGACGGGCGGTGATGAAGACAGCCGGATTTATGTGCCGCTGGCTGCGTTTACGGCGTGGACGGGAGTGGGGCCGAGTGTGATTGAGTTGCAGGTGCCGGGGGGAGCGGCTCGCGTTGAGGCTGCGATGGCGCGGCTGCATGAGGATTTGCCCGACATGCAGGTGCAGGCGGTGAGGCAGCTTGTCGAGGGGGAGTCGAAGATTGTGGATCGGACGCATGCGCTGATGTATGGAGCGGTGTTGCTGATTGCGTTGACGGTGGCGGTGAGTGTGTTGGCGACGCTGTCGGCGAGTGTGCTGGAACGGCGGCGGGATTTTGCGTTGATGAAGGCGCTGGGCGGGTCACAGAGGCAGTTGATGGGGATGTTTTTGCTCGAGGCCCTGGTGCTGGCGTTGGCGGGAGTGGCGGTGGGGTTTGTTGTGGGTTCGGCGGCGGCGTGGGCGATCAGCGAGGGGAACTTTCATACGGCGACGCTGCCGCATCTGTCGGTGCTGCCGTTGGTGCTGCTGCTGAACGTGGTGATCGCGGCGTTGGCGGCACTGCTTCCTGTGCGGGTACTGCGCGGGTTGCAGCCGGCGGCGCTGTTGAAGGGCGAATGAGAGGATAGAGAGTGTGAGCGAAGTTAAATTACATATCGACACACCACTGGTTGATCTTTCGGGAACGACGCGGGCGGATTGCGCGGTGATTGCGTTGAATCATGTAACCCGCGAATATGTGGGCCATGCGGGTGTGGTGCGGGCGCTGGCCGATGCTTCGTTTTCCATTGTTGCGGGGGAGTGGGTTGCGATTACGGGGCCTTCGGGTTCGGGCAAGAGCACGCTGGTGAATCTGATTGGATGTCTGGATCGGCCGACTGCTGGTGAGTTGAAGATCGACAATGTCGACGTGGCTTCGATGAGCGCGACGGAACTGGATCGTTTTCGCGCGGATAAGATCGGGTTTATCTTTCAGCAGTTTCATCTGATTCCGTATCTGTCGGCAGTGGAAAATGTCATGCTGGCGCAGTATTTTCACTCGATGACGGATGAGGCGGAGGCGCGGGCTGCGCTCGAGAAGGTTGGATTGGGCGATCGCGTTTCGCATCTGCCGAGTGAGTTATCGGGCGGAGAGCAGCAGAGGGTTTGTATTGCACGGGCGTTGATTAATAATCCGCCGATTCTGTTGGCGGATGAGCCTACTGGGAATCTGGATGCGGCGAATCAGTCGATCGTGGCGGAGTTGCTGCAGGATTTGCATCGCAATGGGCACACGATCGTGATGGTGACGCATGATCCAGAGATGGCGGGTCTGGCGCAACGGAAGATTGCGCTGAGTCATGGCAAAGTTTTTTGCCATCCAGTCGGTGGGCCGATGGTTACCTTGCGGCGCTGAGGCTGGCTGCGGAAAAAGCAATAGATCGGGCCTTCAGCCCTCGTTAGCCGGTGTTGGGAATCTTACCCAGGGCGATGCGCTGGGCTAGGATAGAACGCGCCTTTGGCGCTGAAATCGGCCTGGTGGATACCTATAATGATATCGCTCTAACCGCGCGAACTTTCTTCGGTCGCGGTGAAGGAGCTTACTTGTCCTTTTGCAGTTCGACTACGACGACTTCGATTGGCTTGTCTCCGGCGTTGACGTCGGCGTGCATGGTGTTTGGCGGGTTGGCGGGGAGCCAATAGGCTTTGCCTGCTTCCCAGACGTGGGCTTCTTTTGCGCCGCTCTGATCGACGATATTCATCGTGCCGCCCTGAAGTGGGATGATGACTCGGCCATGGTCATGCCGGTGCATGGCTAGGGGCGCGTTGGGAAGGACCAGGGAGCGCCAGACTTTGACGTCGTCATTCTGAAGCAGCTGGGTTCGTTGGGTCTGGGTTTGGGTCCAACTGATCTGGGAGCGAATGGCGGCGAAGAGTGCCAGCACGAGCGCGGTCACGGCCATTGCGCGGTTCAAAGAAACTTTCATCTACACCTCCGGTGTGGCGGCAGTGTAGCAGATAGAAAACAGTGGTTAGTGGTCAGTGTTAGTTGGATCGACTTTTTTGAACGATGGGCGAGTGTAGATAGGGAGAAGGTTGCGGCACCCCGCGCAAACCGCAGGTCCTTCGACTGCGCCTCTCGCGATGAGACTGCGACAGGCTCCGCTCAGGATGACAATTTTTTATTTCATCAATCGCTTAAGATCGGGCGGCTACGGGGTTATCGTTCGCCCCACTTGAGTTTGGAGCGGAGGACGCTGAAGAGGCCGTTGGGGCGGCTGCGCAGCAGACGGACGCTTGATTCAGAGCGTTGACAGTGGACGTAGTCGTCGAGTTGAAGCGGGACCGCTACCTGGCCGTCGACGGTGAGGTAGATCTCGTTGGGAACACCGACGACGTGGACGCTGACGGTCGATTCGCCTGGGGTGACGATGGGACGGATGGTGAGCAGGTGCGGGCAGATGGGAGTAACCACCATGGCGTTGACGCTGGGCATGACGATGGGGCCGTTGGCGGCGAGGTTGTAGGCGGTCGAACCGGTGGGGGTGGAGACGATGACGCCGTCGGCGCGGAAGGTGGCGACGAGTTGGTTGTCGATTTCAACGGAATAGTCACCCATGCGTGCGATGGTGCCCTTGGCGATTACGACGTCGTTGAGTGCGTCCCACTCGCGGATGGTCTTGCCGTCGCGGATGTGTTCGGCGTGCATCATGCTGCGGACCTCGACCTCGGCGCAGTTGTTGCACCAGGCCTCGAGAGTGGGATAGAGGTCGGAGAGGGGAATCTCGGTGAGGAAGCCGAGGGAGCCGAGGTTCACACTGAGAATGGGGGTGGTGGTGCAGGCGAAGGCTCGGGACGCGGCGAGAAGGGTGCCGTCGCCACCGAGGACGATGACGAGGTTGGGTTTGTGTTTGGGCAGTTCGTCGCGCTCGATGGGGTTTGGTGCGTCGATGTAGGCGGCGCTGTCGGGGTCGAGCAGGTAGTGGTAGTGGCGTGCTTCGAGCCACGCGATGAGATCGCGCAGGATGCCGGCGACTTCCGGCTTCTGGGGCTTGGAAATGATGGCGGCCTGGAGCATTGATGCTTAGTGTAAATGCAGGTGCGCCTGGATCCGTGGTCCAGGGATAAGACGGAATCCCGATTGTTCCGCATCTGTGGCGAAAATCAGAACAGCCTCTTCCCCATTTACTTCTTTGGCGGCGGTGCTTGTTGCATCTCTTTCAGCCTTTTCTCCATCATCATGATCTCCTGTTCCTTGGTGAATTTGGGAAAAAGAAGTTGAATCTGGAGCCGCATGCTCCATGGAGAAGCACCTGATGGATGCACTGCGTTGCCATAGAACTGGCCGGTGATATTGACTGGCTGAAACCCGAGCTTCATGATTCTTCCCACGCCACCACCAACCGGCACAACCCATTGGTTGCCGCTACTGGCCTTCCAATCCGCAGTCACGATTGGCGACGCCAGGACGTACCACCCATGCTTTATGTTGTAGTTGACGAACCATTGCAGTAGCATTTGGTTCACATCCGCCCTCCCGTGCGGACCCACCACCGACCAGACATTGTTGACCAACGCGCCGATAACCCAGTGCCCGGGTGTGGTTAGCCCGACCACTGCCGGCCCAATGCTGAATTTTCCCTGACCCAACTGTTCGGCGGTAGCCCACGGAAGAACAAATGTCGGTCCCGCCCCCACGATCAGTTTGCCAGGCTTTGCTGGAGACAGAAAAAACGTGGGGTTCAAATCCCCGAGCCCAAACCATCCCTGGGTGGGCTGATCATTCGGTTGCCAGACGACAGGCAGGATGGTGCGGGTGATCAGGGTCCAGTCTTTTGCGATGTGAAACGGGATAACGGGCTGAATGTTCAATACGTTTTGAGTACGTTGATACGGCCCAATGCCGAAGGCGGTGTTGTTCTGGAGTGGAAAGCTGATGAGGTTGGCGACAGGATTCTGGGCGGCTTTGGCCAACGCCGCAGTCTGTGCTTCGTCGGATTCAGCGGGCTTAGTCTGCCCCTGTCCGGCGGCTGATGCCGACGCTTTGTCTGGGGTGGAGGGCGGATCCTGTGCGAACGCCAACATGCCCGGAAGGAAGATAAATGAAAGCGACAGCAACAAGATTCGTCTAGTCACTCCGAGGTTCCTTTCTGTGGCGTCGCGACATGGGGCCGTTGTCGATTTCCTGCCATCAAGGACACGCGGTTTCTTCCTAGCTCGCACCTATGAGGCTAGGTGTATGCATGGTTTGGTTATGGGACCATCTCTTCACCGACTGTAACCACCACGCTGGACCTCAACAACTAGTACAAGTGGCAGCCCCAAGGAGAAAAAATGCGATAGCGATGTGGCTCTCCAGTTTCTCTCAGTTTTGTCTCTGGGCGCGGCTTACATGTTCAGTTCAGTGGGCTTGGGTAAGGTTTTACGTTCTGCCCCTGAGGGCTGTGCTGATGGACTATTCAGCTTGCTTTCACCGCTTCGATGAAGCGGGCGTGGAGGAGGTATTCGTGGTTGCCTTCCATGCCCTGGATGGGTGAATCGATGACTTCGATGGCGGTGCCGTTTTGCTCGAAGACACAGTCGCGGACGCGCTGGATGGCGGCCTGGCGGGCGCCGGGGTCACGAACGATGCCTCCCTTGCCGATGTTCTCGCGGCCGGCTTCGAACTGGGGCTTTATAAGGATGACAGCTTCACCGTGCCAGGGCTGGTCTGGAGCGCTGAGGGCGGAGAGGACCGCGGGAAGGACGAGGGTGGCGGAGATGAAGGAGACATCCATTGCGAGGAAGGCAGGGGTTGGATGCGCGGGAGTGAGGAGTTCGCCGGGTGCGAGAAGGCGGGCGTTAGTGCGCTCGCGGAGGGTGACGCGGGGATCGTCGCGGAGCTTCTGGGCGATCTGGCCGTAGCCGGTGTCTACGGCCAGGACAGATTGTGCGCCGTTTTGCAGCATGCAGTCGGTGAAGCCTCCGGTGGAGGCTCCGATATCGACGCAGGGCAGGCCGGTGAGGGAGATGGACCAGTGGGCGAGGGCGTGCTCGAGTTTGAGGCCGCCGCGGCTGACGTACTTGAGGTCGGAGCCGAGGAGACGGATGGTGGCGGTGGGGGAGATGGAGGTGCCGGGCTTGTCGATGCGCTGCTCGTCGACGAGGACGCGGCCCGCCAGGATGAGGGATTGAGCGCGCTCGCGGGAGACGGCGTGCCCCTGGTCGACGAGGAGCTTGTCGAGGCGAATCTTTTCGGGGCGGGTCCTTTTGTCGAGGCGCTCTTTTGTGGGATTGGTCATTCTCTTCGCTCGTCGCATGCTGAGAGCTAGCTCTATCTTTTCATGGTGGCGAATGGGGCTTGGCGTCAACGAAAAAGAATGAGCGGAAGATTGTCTATTTTCGGGTAAAGTTACACTGATATCGCGTTTCGCAATCGAGGAACGGCAGAGTACCGGATCGACCGTAAATAGTTGAAGTTTGTGCAATCTGCTTCAGGTTTAGGTGCGTTTTTATGTATAGAGAAACGGGACTCGTGAACTCTCCCCCACCCTCGGAGCAGGACGACGCTGCGCTGCTGACGTTGGTGCAGAGGGGCGAAGAGTCTGCGATGGCGTCGCTGTTCGATCGTTACTCGAAGGTTGTGTACTCGGTTGCGTTACGTGTACTGCGGGACCCGGCCTCGGCCGAGGATGTGTTGCAGGAAGTCTTTATGCAGATATGGCGCAATCCGAATGGTTTTGTTGCAACGCGCGGCAGCCTTGGCGGCTGGCTGGCAGTGGTTGCGAGGAACCGGTCGATCGATGCGCTGCGCAGAAAACGGCCGAGCGAGCAGGTTGACGATATGGCGTTGGCCTCGAACTACAACCTGGCTGATGAGGCAGAACGGAATAGCTTGATGGAAAAGGCACGCAGCGTTATCCGGCTGCTTCCGCTGGAGCAGCGCAAGACGCTGGAGATGGCATTTTTTGATGGGCTGACACACACGGAGATCGCGGAGATTACAGGCGATCCGCTGGGCACGGTGAAGACTAGAATCCGCAGCGCGCTGTCGTCGCTGAGAAGGGCATTTACCTCATGAGCGAACAGCGGCGTATTACCTCGGAAGATCTGGCGTTGTTCGCCATGCAACTGCTCTCCAAGGAAGAGACGGCAGAGGTTGCGGCTTATGTCGCCCAGTCGGCCGAGGCCCGGCGGGAGTTGGCCGAGATACAAGGCGACCTGGCGATCTATGCGCATACGGTTGATCTGCACTCGCCACCGGCGCAGGTGCGAGAACGGCTGATGAAGCAGGTGTCGCGGGAGAAGAAGGCGGTTCCGATCGATCGTCCGGCTTTATCAGAGACGCGTGCGGCAGAGACTCAGGTTCCACCAAATGCGATCTTCACCGAGTCGGGTGCGCTCGTCCCCAGTTATGTGACCGAGGAGATCGCTCCGAAGCGCAGTGGAATGGGCATGGTGTTGCCATGGATCGGGTGGGCGCTGGCGGCTGGGCTGGCGGTCACGACGGGGATGCTGTACCACGAGCGCGAGGCGATTCGCGAGGCTATGCGCGGCGCGATGACTGCACAGGCGAGCACCATTGACCGGCTGACGGCGGAGGTTGCGTCGGTGCGGCAGGTGGTGGATACGATGACTGACAGTACCGCGATGCGGGTGACGCTGACGAAGGGCAAGACAGCTCCGGTTCCGCAGGGGAGAGCAACGTATGTTGCGAGCAAGGGCACACTGATTTTTCTGGCGAGTAATCTGGAGCAGCTGCAGCCGGGGAAGACGTATGAGCTTTGGTTGATTCCAGCTGCGGCGGGGGAGAGCCCGATTCCGGCAGGGACGTTTCGGCCGGATGAGCGCGGCAATGCCAGCGTGATCATGCCTCCGCTGCCCAAGGGTGTCGAGGCAAAGGCCTTTGGCGTTACCGTTGAGAACGAAGGCGGGTCGTCATCCCCGACTCAGCCGATCATTCTGGCTGGGGAATAACGAACCCGACCGCAAAGCGGAACAAAAGAGCCATCCGATTGTGGATGGCTCTTTGCTTTGCCTCTGGCTTTGTGTTGACGGGTTCTGAATGGCTAGGGCTGGGTAACGCGAACCGAGACACCGTTACCCTGCAGTGGGATGGTGAGGTCGACTGTGTCTATATCGGTGCGAATGACGGTCATGAAGTTGGACTCGGGAGAGGTTACGTAGACCTTGCCGGTTGGTGTGCCGCTGGTGACAGCGATGTAGTTGGGGTGGCCGTTGATGTTGGGAAAGCTGCCGGTGATGGGACTGACGGGGATTGGGATCGTCGCGGTGACCGTGTTGGTCGCCAGGTTGACGACCGAGACGGTGCAGTTGCCGAGCGGCTGAGCTGGAGTAGGAGCGGCGCAGGGCAGGTTGGGATTGCCGCCGTTGACGACGTAGGCGCGGCTGTTGGTTGTATCCTGCAGAACGCCTACCATGCGGGGGTTGATCCCGACTGGTACGGTGGCGAGAACAGTGCCGAAGCCGACTGCGTCGACTGGATTGTTGGGGTCGCAGTTGGGATTGGTTGGGAGTGCGACCGCTGAGCAGAGAGGAATGCTGATGATGCTGACCGAGCCTGCGTGGACACCGTCTCCTGCATTGGCGACGACCATCTCGTTGCGGATGGGGGCGAAGTCTGCCCAGAGCGGAGAGGGGCCTACCAGGATCGGATTGGTTGCTCCTGCGGGAACGACATCAAGCTGGTTGGTCTGAGCGTTGATGACGCTTACCGTGCCGTCGGTCTGGTTCAGAATGAAGGCGCGCTTGGCGTCCGCGGTCATAACGCCGTAGACGGGATCCCTACCCACGGGGATTGGAGTGGGATCGATGGTATTGCTCGTCGTCTCGATGGTGGAGACCTGACCCAGGCCACCGCCGACGCGCTGGCTGATCGCGTAGACGCGCGGTGCGCTGGCGATGCCAGCGACATAGATCGGCGAGAATGCGGGGTCGATTCCAAGTTCCTGCTGCAGATTGAGGGGCTGGCCGACGAACTGGGAGATGGCGTTCAAGCCCGGGTCTGTGACGTAAGTGTTGGCGCCCTCAGGAAAGATGCTGACGGGGTTGGCACCGGGAAGAAGCGTGGTCTGGAGGACCTGGCTTTGCAGCAGCTGAGTGCTGATGTCGAAAGTGGTGAGGGTATGGTCGCTGTTGAGCGTGTAGCCGGTGTTGCCGCCACTGTTGAGGATCAGATAATAGGGGTTTACGCCGATCTGGGCCGTGATGAGAACGGTGTCGCCAGAGAAGTCAACGAAGGTGACCAGCCCAGGGGTGGGGTGAGCGGTTGTCCCGGTGGTAGAGATCGCTACGGCAAACTTCTGCGGCTGTGCGGCGGGGCCGACCGGATTAATGGCACTGACGACGGGGCGGTAGGTGTTGCCGCAGCCGATGGCTGATGCCATAGCGGCAACTGCCAAAGCGAACCTGAATGGGGACCGGAGGGCCTGGGCTGGAAACCGGAGGGCCTTCGCCAGGTACCGAACGGCGCGCCGGTGTGACGGCGAATGGGTGTTTGCTTCTGCTTCGATTCTTGCTAAATGCAAAACTGCTCCCGCGATAATGCTGTGTTGGCTATGCTCAAAGTTGATTGTAAATCACTGAAGGGGATGCGGCTGGCGGATGGGCGAGGAAATACAAGGGGGCGCGCGAGATACGGCGTGGAGGAAGGTGATTCCGGAGGCGCGGGACCGGCTGCAGTCGCGGGTGTTGGTTGTTGTCGTTGGGGCGCTGCTGGTTTGGATGAGCGAGTGGACGCTCGAACGATACTACATCGGACTTAAGTACAATCCGGGGCCGCTGTTGGCTGTGGTCGCTATCAGCGCTGCATTTGCCGTTCTTGTGGTGATTCTGCGCGCCGCAACGGTCGCAGGGGCTGTCTTCGGCGGGATGATTTGTCTACTGCTGGTGAATGGAACGCTGACCTGGCAGTTCACGATTCTTCGTTCTGGACTGGCACCATTAGTTTTGTTGTTCGTACTGACTTATCTTGCTACTCGCGCGGGACGCCAGCGAAAGGCAGAGGCTGGACTCGCAGAAAAACGTAAAGGACGGAGTGCGGCGCAGGTAATCGCAAATTTGTCGATCGCTGCACTCAGCGTCTCAGTACTCGGCATCGCGGTTGAGCAAAAAGGATTTGGCCCCTTTATGGGCTCGATGTTTAAGATTCCAATGAAATTGATGTGCCTTGCTGCTTTAGTAGAGGCAACTGCGGACACGGTGTCTTCAGAGCTTGGGCAGGCGTTTGGTGGAAGGCCGATGATGTTGCTGAGTTTGCGACGCGTCGAGCGGGGTACGGATGGAGCTGTGACGCTGTTGGGCTCGCTGACTGGAGTTTTGGCGGGCGCGACGGTGACAGCGGCTGGAGTGTGGGGACTTCAGCTGCAACTTGAGGAAGCCGCCATTGCATTTGCGGCCGGAATCTGTGGATTGTTCTTCGACAGCCTGCTGGGCGCGACGGTTGAGCGAAGGGGCTGGATAGGCAATGACCTGGTCAACTTTATTTCTACGGTATTCGCAGCGGGCCTGGCCAGGGCGGTCTATCACTGGAATGTTTTCTAAAGTCGGACTTAGAGACAGAAACTCGGTTAGGCGTGAACTCCGTCAGATGTTCAGGTTGAGGCGGAGGGCGGTATAGCTGACGATCTCGTGGAAGTAGCGCATGGCGAGGTCGTAGTTGCTGATGTGGCCGACGGAGGGCCGTGGCGAAGTGTAGACGACGAGGCCTGCGTCTTTGCAGAGCTCGCGAATGCGGAAGAGGTGAGTTGCGTCGGAGACGACCACGATGTGATGCAGATGGTTTTCGTGGGCGATGGCGGCGAGGCGGTGGACCTGCTGCTCGGTGTCGACGGAGCGGGTTTCGGCGATGATGCTGCCGAAGGGAATTCCGTTGGCGAGGAGGTAGTCTCGGCCGACGCCTCCCTCGGTGTTGCCGGAGTCCTTGTCGCTGCCTCCGCCGAGAGTGATGACCAGAGGGGCGATTTTTTTGCGATAGAGGTCGACGGCGTGATCCAGGCGGGCGTGAAGGACGGGGGATGGGTGGCCGGCGTATTCTGCTGCACCAAAGACTGCGATGGCGTCGGCGGGCTGGGCGTCGTCTTCGTTTGCGACAGCAGAGATCTGCTGGTAGACCCAGATGCACCAGGCAGTGGCCACCAGGAGGATGATCCCGAGCAGCCGCCGAAGAATGAGTCCGCGAGTGGTGGCTCGGCGTGGCAGATTGGAGGAAGGCGCGATCATCGTTGTTGAACCATCAGGGGTACGAAGAACGAACGCGGGTCCACGTTGACGGGAGACAGTCTGCCACAGGTTCCGTGCGTCGAGCTAGTGTACAGGGTCAGAGCGGAAATGCTCGATGCAAAAGTTGAGAGTCAGACTGATGTATTGACCGATCCCTAGTGCTGGAGCGCCAGGGCGATCTCGTGGGTCGGGATCGCGCCTTCGCGGAGGATCATCCAGGAGTTTCCGCCGCCGGAGAGGTCGACAATGGTGGTGGGGGTGGTGCGGGCGGTGGGGCCGCCATCGACGATGAGGGGGAGCTTGTCGCCGAGCTGTTCGCGGACGCCCAGAGGGGTGGTGCACTCGGGTTGGCCGGAGAGGTTGGCCGAGGTGGCGGTGATGGGCAGGCCGAGACGTTTGACGACGGCGCGGGGGATGGCAGCCTCAGGAACGCGGAGGGCGAGATTGCCGGTGTTGGCGGTGACGCGTAGAGGGAGCTTGCTGCCGGCTTTGACGACGATGGTGAGGGGGCCGGGCCAGAACTTCTCGGTGAGGCGGTCGAAGGCGGAGTCGATCTGGCGGGCGAGTTCGTAGGCCTGGGCGACCTCGGCGATGAGGAGCGAGAGGGGTTTGTGGCGGGCGCGCGTTTTGATTTCGTAGATACGCTCAACGGCGCGGAGATTGACGGGGTCGACGGCGAGACCGTAAAAGGTGTCGGTGGGAAGGGCGACGACGTGGCCGCTGTTGAGGCTCTTTACGACGCAGTCGATGAGCGCGGGTTCGGGTTCGTCGGGATGGATACGAAGGGTTTCGGCTGTCAATGGTGACTCCTGTCGGTGGGGTGCCACCCTCCTATACTTATTTGCGTAAAGTCTTCCATCAATTGAACTTAGCTGAGTACTTCGAAGCCTGATGCGCGTTAGTTTCGTGCAAAGTCTTCCAGACAAAGAAGTTGACTCTGCCTGAGAAGGGACTTTTTTTGTGCCGGCTTTCATTCTAGTGGATAAGGCGGGGGGAGAGTAAAGCGTTAGGGCGATGGGGATAAGGGTAAGATTCTCCGATGGGTCCGGATGTGATTTCGAGCAGAACGAACGCGCGGGTAAAACAACTGCGGGCAGCATTTCAGGGCCATGCTCGACTGAGTGGAGGATTGGTTGCGATCGAGGGCGATCATTTGCTGGAAGAGGCGCTGCGCAGTGGGATGTTGTTAAAGACGGTGTTTGTGAGTGAGCGGCGTGAGACGCCGAAGATCGTGCCGCGCGGGGTAGAAGTGATGCGGCTGACCGAGGAAGTGTTTCGGAGCGTGGTGGACACGCAGTCGCCGCAGGGTGTTGCCGCTCTGATGGTGCCTCCTGTGTCTGTGGTGGAAGATGTCATGGGTAGCGGAGAGACTGCGGCGCTGATTTTGGTTGCGGTGGAGTTGCAGGACCCGGGAAATGTGGGGACGCTGGTGCGGTCGGCGGAGGCATTTGGGGCTACGGGCGTGTTGACGACTCCGGGGACGGTGAGTGTTTGGAACCAGAAGGCTCTGCGGGCGAGTGTTGGGAGTGTGTTTCGGGTACCGATGGTTGCGGTGGATGCATCTGAGGTGGAAGGACTGAAGCAGCGTGGAGTGAGGTTGGTTGCGGCGGTGGGGGCGGAGGGTGTTGATGTGAGGGCTGCGCACGAGATGGACTTCAGGGGCGCTTGTGCTTTGATGATCGGCAACGAAGGGAGTGGGCTGACGAAGGAGTGGTTGGAGATGTGCGATGTGCGGGTGACAATTCCCTGCCCTGGCGATGTGGAGAGTTTGAATGCTGCGGTTGCTGGGAGCTTGCTCTTGTATGAGGCGAGCCGACAGCGGGGTAACGCCCGAGGGTCTGAACGATGAGCCGAAAACGCGCCTGTGTTGATTTTTTACGTCCCACCCTTTGCGATGAGACTGCAAAGGATGGGGCACCCAAGCGTTGCCGGCCGGGTGGAGAGAACGACCAGGGGACGAGTCACGGAGCTGCGCGATGAGTTTGTTTGATACTTCGCCGATCAGAGCTGCTGCCGAACGCGGGGTACGTGGGGCTCCGCTGGCGGAGAGGATGCGGCCGCGGACGCTTGAGGAGTTTGTTGGGCAGGAGCATCTGCTGGGGGCGGGTAAGCCTCTGCGGTTGGCGATCGAGAAGGATGATCCTACTTCGATGATTTTCTGGGGGCCTCCGGGGACGGGGAAGACTACTCTGGCGAAGATCGTTGCGGAGAGGACTCAGGCTAGTTTTATTGAGTTCTCTGCGGTGATGAGTGGGATTAAAGAGATCAAGGCGGTGATGGTGGAGGCGGAGAAAGCGGCCAGCTTCGGGTCGCGCACGATCCTGTTTGTGGATGAGATTCACCGGTTCAATAAGGCGCAGCAGGATGCGTTTCTTCCGTATGTGGAGCGGGGGACGATTCGGCTGATTGGGGCGACGACGGAGAACCCTTCGTTTGAGATCAATGCGGCGCTGTTGTCGCGGTGCAGGGTATATACGCTGATGGCGTTGACCGAGGAGCAGATCGTTTCGCTGCTTCGGAGGGCGCTAGGCGATCCTGAACGGGGGTTGGGGGCGAGCGGAGTTGCTGCGGAGGATGAGGCGTTGGCGACGATCGCTTCGTATTCGAGTGGGGATGCTAGGAATGCTCTGAACGCGCTGGATGTGGCGGCGAAGCTGGCGGAAGGGCGTGGGGAGAAGCTGATTACGAAGGCGCTGGCCGCGGAGGCGTTGCAGCGGCGCGTGCTGCTGTATGACAAGAAGGGCGAGCAGCACTACGACATTATTTCGGCGTTGCACAAGAGTGTGAGGAATTCGGATCCGGATGCTTCGCTTTACTGGTTAGGCAGGATGCTGGAGGCGGGCGAAGACCCGATGTATGTGGCTCGGCGCGTGGTGCGGATGGCGGTGGAGGATATTGGGCTGGCGGCTCCGGAGGCGTTGAATCTTTGTTTGAGCGCGAAGGATGCGATGCATTTTCTCGGGCATCCTGAAGGGGAGCTTGCGCTGGCGCAGGCGGTGGTTTATCTGGCACTGGCTCCGAAGTCGAATGCGGTTTACACGGCCTATGGGACGGTGCAGGCGGATATTGAGGCTACGGCGGCGGAGCCGGTGCCACTGCATCTGAGGAACGCTCCGACGAAGCTGATGAAGGAGCTGGATTACGGAAGGGATTATCAGTACGCGCATGATGTGGAGGGGCGCGTGGCGGATATGGAGTGTCTACCGGCGGGGCTGGCTGGGCGACGGTATTACTTGCCGACGAATGAGGGGCGGGAGAAGCTGTTGGCGCAGCGGATGGAGGAGATTGCGAAGATTAAAGCTAAGAAGCGGGAGTGAGAGAGTCGTGGTAGAGAAGCAGGTTTCTCCACTCCGCTGCGCTCCGGTCGAAACGACAGCAAATATTGCCGACTACAAATCCTCGGTGTTAGTGGGCGTATTTGACGGAGCAGCCGTAGGGGCGGGTGCTCTCGACGGCTACGGGTTTGCCGGCCATGGAGGCGTTGAGGGCGTCGTTGAGGTAGTTCTGGGCTCCTTTGAGGTCGGCCTGATCGGTGGTGGGCTTGTTGTCGATGGCTCCTTCGTAGATTAGTTTGCCGGTGGGGTCGATGACGAACATGTGCGGCGTGGTTTTGGCTGCGTAGAGGCGGCCGATGACGCCGGTGGGATCGAGCAGAACCGCGGTGGATGCGACGTGCATGGACTTGATGTAGGCGTTCTCCTCAGATGGGGTGACGTATCCCTGCTCGCCGGGAGCGGAGGAGATGACGGAGAGCCAGACGACTCCTTTGGCGGTCCATTCCTTTTGCAGGTTTGCCATGTTGCCGCTCAGATAGTGTTTCTGGTCGTAAGGGCAGCCTTTGTTGGCCCACTCGAGGACGACGTATTTGCCTTTGTATTGGGAAAGGGTGTGCTGGGCGCCGTTGGAGTCGGTGCCTTTGAAGTCGGGGGCGGGGGAACCGGGGGCTACGGCGAAGACAGGAATGGTGATGAGGGCTAAGGCGAGGGAGAGAAGTTTGCGGCGGAGCTTCAAAAGGTCCATGAGGACACCTCCACAACTGCTTTCTGGGGATATTTTGCGACTGGCGGGAGCGAGGATGCAAGTGGGCACGAGTCCGAAGACAAGCAACAGCAAAGAAAATGCGGGGGTCCCATTCGACTTCGCTAAGGGCAGGCTTCTCCACTCCGCGATGGACGATGATAGAGTCCATCACTCCGGTTGAGATGACGTATCTCTATGATTGGGTTGATATTCGGCTGAAGTGACCCTCAAGGCATGGCGATCAAGGCGGCAGGATCTCTTCATCGTTCTCTGCCGTCGTCGTTGTACGAGACAGGAGCCGGGCGAGGGTGTCGAGCCCTTTGGTGATCGATTGCAGCTCGGCGGGGGATCCGAGACGCAGCGCCTCGAGAAGGGGATGAAGTGCGAGTTCGGGCATGCGAGTCTTAATGAACTTCTGGACTACGTCCGAGGCAGTGAGCAGGGTGATGCGGCGATCGGTGGGGTGCGGCTGGCGCTCGATCAGGCCCTGCTTGACGAGCCGGTCGACGATGCCTGAGACGGTGCTGTGAGCGAGGCTGACGGCTTCACTGAGTTGTTTGAGGCTCAGTCCCTGCGTGCGCACGAGAACGGACATGACGAGTCGCTGAGGGCCGGTCAGGTTGCCACGGGCGAACTCGGCCTGGAGGCGCTGGCGCATGCTTCGCTGAATGACGTTGAGCTGCAGCTCGGTGTGCCGTGCGAGAGTGCGAAGATCGGCACGGCGGCTGTCGTTCTTCTGGCGGCCGCCCCCGCGCTTACGAGGGTTTGTGGATTTTGTTGTGATTTTTGTCTTCATTCCTTAAAGAGCATGGCAGAAAGAGCAAGCGAGAGGGCCGGGCTAAAAGAGAAAGGGCACTAGAGCGCTGACATCCCTGCGGTAACGAAGATACTGGTCGCCGAAACGATGAACCATGAATTGCTCTTCCGCGGAGACCTTCATCCAAAGGCCGACGCCACAGATAACGACTGCGAGAAAGCTGCGGACGAGTCCATGCTGGAGAGCCGAACCGAACAGAGCGACCAGAATGCCGGTGTAGATGGGATGACGCACGATGCGATAGGGGCCGCGCAGAATCAGGGCGTGGTCTTGCTTGATCGAAGGAGAGCCGCTCCAGTTGTCTCCGAGCGTCAGGCGTGCCCAGATGCTGAATGCAATGCCGCAGAGGGCGATACCGAGTCCGACGAGTGCCATGGGTACGGTGACCGTCAGGACAGCCTGATTGAACCATTCGGGGTTAGAGGGCGAACCGAAGATGAGATAGAGGCCGGTCGCAAAGAGAGCGGTTTGTTGAAAGCCGGAGGTTGCCGGCTGCTTGAAGAGTGTGCGTTTGACGAAGGGGAGCGAACCGAGCCAGACGGCGCAAAGTGAGAGCCATAGGAACCCGGTGCATTGGATAATTTGGCCGACGGTGGTGAGGTGCGGCATATCTTCCTCCTGGGCGACGCAAATAGCTAGTCGCATACGACGTGTCGTATACGACGTATTTGATACTGAAATGCGAAATTATGCAAGGGGGAGCTCGTTTGCGACCCAGGATAGCTGGCGATAAAGGCTTTGGACCGCGTCACAAAGGATCGCGAGATGGCGGTGATGCCGAGGGTATTGCAGGATATGAAGAGACTTAGGCGGGGGCCAGCAGATTGGCGTCGCGCCAGATGCGCCATTGGCCGTCGGTTCCGCGGCGGAGAGCGGTGAGGACATTGCCGGCGTGTTTGCGTATGTCGCCCCCTTCGTTGGGAATGAAGGAGACTTCGAGGAGGTTCCAGCAGACGGCGAGGTCGCCGCTGATAGTGATCTCCTGGACGTTGGAGCGGACTCTAAGGGTCGCGATCTCCATCATGGCGCGAAATTGGGCGGCGAATTCGTCGCGTCGCATCGGCGGGCGGCCCGGAGTGAAGAAGGCGACATCGTCGGTCATGAGGTGGAGTTGCGCGGTGAGGTCGCCGGCGGCGGAAGCTTCGGCCCAGGCGTCGATGAGGGCATGAATCTGCTGGGCATCCTGGTCGTCGGTTTGCTGGCTCATTTTTTTGTGTCCTTGGTGTTTTTTTCAAGGGCGGTGAGGACGATGTCCTTAGTGAGGAGCTCGGGGAGGACATCGGGGGCGGAGTTTACGGGCGCGGGGTAGATGACGTAGGTGGGGACTCCACTGCGGTTGATTGAGGCGAGCTGACGGGTGATCTCGGGGTCGTATTGGGTCCAGTCGGCGCGAAGGAGGGTGACGTTGTTTTTAGTGAACTGATGCTGGACCTCGGCGGATTTGAGGACGAGGCGCTCGTTGACCTGGCAGCTGAGGCACCAGGCGGCGGTGAAGTCGATGAAGACCGGGTGACCGGAGGAGCGGGCAGTGTCGAGGGCCTGTTGTGAGTACGGGGCCCAGACGAGTGTGGTGTCTTTGGGCTGGTAGAGAGGGATGGCGAGACCGACGGCGGCGATGAGAATTGCGGCGATGGTGCTAGACCAGCGCGCGGGCCATTTGCCAAGGACCCAGCCGGCGACGGCGAGCATGAGGAAGCAGCCGAGAAGCAGGGCGACTCTGTAGATGCCCTGGCCGCCGCTGGCGCCTCCGGCAAAGAGTGAACCGTAGACGTAGACGAGCCAGATGACGGTTGCGAAGAAGATGACGGCGGTGAGCTGCTTGAAGATCTCCATCCATGCGCCGGGACGAGGGAGGATGCGTGTCCATGCGGGCTGGAAGCTGAGGAGGAGATACGGCGCCGCGAGACCGAGGCCGAGAGAGGTGAAGATCGCGAAGGTGATGAGAGCCGGTTGGGCGAGGGCGAAGCCGATGGCTGCTCCCATGAGCGGCGCAGTGCAGGGGGTGGCGACGACGGTAGCGAGAACTCCGGTGAAGAAGCTGCCGGTGTAGCCCTGTTTCTGCGCAAGATCGCCGCCGACGCTGGTGAGGGAGAGGCCAATGTCGAAGAGGCCGGCGAGCGAGAGGGCGAAGAAGAAGATGCCTGCGGCGAGAAGCGTAAGGAAGACTGGGGATTGAAGCTGGAAGCCCCATCCTGCCTGACTGCCACCAGCGCGCAGGGCGAGGAGGACGCCAACGATAATCCAGAAGGAGACGAGAATGCCGAGCGTGTAGACGAGGCCGTGGCTGCGGAGGTGCTTGCGCTCCTGCCCGGAGGACTGCAGGAGGGCGAGGCCTTTGAGGAAGAGAACGGGGAAGACGCAGGGCATCAGGTTGAGGATGATGCCGCCGAGGAAGGCCAGGCCGATGGCAGTGAGCGTGGTGACGCCGGTGGTATCTCCCCCGGGAACTGTGATATGGGGTGCAGGTGCTGTTTCGCCGGGGACGACGGAAGCGGTGACCTCGTAGGCGATCTTCTCAGAGAGTTTGAAGACGCCGTGGAGGGTGGAAGGAAGGGTTTTGAGGTCATCGGCGCGGCGGACACGGAGGCGGACACCGTCGGAGAGCGATTCAACCAGTTGCGGGGCGGGGTTGGCGATCTGTTCCTCGTTGAAGGGGTAGAACTCGGCGTCGGTCTCGCGCTTGCCTGTCGTGAGGGTGAGGACAAAGTCAGTCTGGCCGCCGGTGACTGTGAGTTTCGCGCCTGGGGGGAGAGACTTGGGGATGAGGGTGAGGGCTTCGCCGAGGGCGCCAACGGTTTGAGTGGGAGTGGAGGCGTCGGGGGAGACGGTGAGGTTGAGGCCTAGGTGAGCCTTGCCGGGGATGCAGACTTCGCGGCAGACGAGCCAGTTGACGACCGCGTCGAGGTGGATGGGGCCGGGTTTGACGGAACTTGCGGCGGTAAGTTGGACGGGGAAGGCGACTTCGTCTTCGTAGCCGAAGTCCATAAGTGGACCGAGGGGAAGACGGCTGGGGATGGGAAACTGCATGGGGCCGGCGGTGATTCCGTCGGGGAGCGTCCAGGTAATCTTTGGTGGCTCGCCGGAGTCGCCGGCGTTGATCCAGTAGACGTGCCAGTGCTCCTCGAGTGTGAGGACGAGGCCGACCTGGAGAGTGCCGCCAGGGGCGATGTTGGGGGTGAGTGAGACGAGTTCGGCGGTAAGATGCTGGGCTTTGACCGGGCCGGGGCCGCCGTCGCCGACGATTTGAAGCTGGGCGTTTGCGGGGAGATGAAAGAGGGAAACACAGGCAAGTAACAGCAACGTACTGAGGCGGCGAATGGTCATCGTTATCAATTGTAGGGCTTTAGAGTGGCGGTATTTGTCACTTGAATGTCAAGTGCCTGTGTTCAATCATGATGCATCGGTCCATCACTACGTGGATGCCACTTGCTTCGGCATGAGCGGCAGCTTCCATATTGATGATTCCCTGCTGGACCCACAGGTTCGGAAGGCCAAGCTGGAGCATCTCGTCGACGATAGCGGGAATGAATTTGGGAAGACGGAAGACATTGACGATGTCGGGTTTGATGGGGAGATCGGCGAGGCGGGCGTAGGATTTTTCGCCGAGGACTTCGGGAACGGATGGATTAACGGGGTAGATCTTGTAGCCGTGTTGCTGCATATAGGCGGTGACATAGTGGCTGGGCCTGGCTGGGATTTCGGAGAGGCCGATGACGGCGATGGTGCGCGGAGTCTCTTTCGTCGTTGCGGCGAGCATGTTGCGAATGAGTTCGGGTTCGTTCATTGATTATTGGATGTCCGGAGAGATGAGTTTACTCATTCCAGGCGCCCAACAGGCGGCGGAGGACGATGAGTTCGCCCAGATGGTAGGCGTTGTGGTCCGCGATGAGGAGGGCTTCGCGGAGAAGGTTCTGGCCTTCACCCCAGCGAAACGGCTTGAAGAGGTCGGATTGCGGGTTTTCGATGAGCGCGATGAAGGTTTTGAGATCTGCGCGAATGAGTTGGACGGAGCGGTCCCAGGCGTCGTCGGTGGGGGGGTCGGGGGATTGTGGCCAGTAGTCCTGCGGCCAACGCATCGGGTGATAGCCGCCGGTGGGAGGCGCTGAGAAGTTGAGGATATCGCGCTGGGAGATGCGGAGGTGCTCTAGAAGTTGCCAGGCGGAGTAAGGGAGGTTAGGCGGGACGGTGCCGCGAAGGTCGGCGGAGAGATCCTTGACGGCGTCGTCGAAGGTTGCGTGTGCCTGGCCGCCATGGAGGAGCTCGATCAACTGTTGACGCAACGGGGCGTGTTCGTCCGTGGTCTGTCTGAGTTTTCCTGTTGGCTTGGTCGCGCTCATCGCCGGTTCTCCCCTCTGCGCTTTTACATTGGACGCGGTGCCGGCGGCAGAGTTACATGAGTTTGCAAGCGATGATAACGGTGAGCGGAGGAAAAGTGGTAATGAGGCTGCCACACCTCATTACGACGATGATCTGCTTCTCATCCGTCTCTGCCTGCGCGGGCAGGCGATATCATCGTCTACCGTAGCTTCGGCCGGGAAGCTTCCTTCGCGGCGCATGCGGGGTAGAGGCGGGACGTCGGCGTTTTGATTTCGAAAATGGGCTGCGTTTTGACTACTGCCGCAGGCTGAAGGGATTCAGTTGCTGTTCCCGGAGGTCTCAAGAGTCCGGGAGGCAGAGGAAGCCGCAGGCTGAGATTCCTGGGCTGGGTTTGATTCCTTGGCGTCGCTGTGGCGACGATTGTGAGCGGGATTGCGGCTCTTTGCCGTGCGAATTCTTCGCTCGATGACGAACTTCTTCTTGAATAGTTCGTCGCCAAATTGGGTAAATGCGACGACGACAATACAAATAGCTGGAATTGCGAAAAGCGCCAACATCCCGTGGTTCATAACGATCCTCGTTCATCAGGGTTCGACAGCGTTCAAGCTCCATCAGCAGATGGAGCGTTACCTGATCAGGATGGCATTAGCAGTTTTCCGCACCTATCCCCCATTCGGGTCAAGGTGGTTACAAAGGTCTTAGTTGAATCGCTACGGGAAGGGGTGCAGCGAAGGTTTTTCTTAGCTCAGATCTAGCTCAGGTCATCATCTGCGGCAACTGCGGGGAAATTGCCCTCGCGGCGCATACGGAGGTATCCGCGGATGAACGGTTCGAGGTCGCCGTCGAGGACCTTGTCGACGTCACCGACTTCGACGCGGGTGCGAAGGTCTTTGGCCATGCGATAGGGCTGGAGGACGTAGCTGCGAATCTGTGAGCCGAACTTGATATCGAGCTTGGAGTCTTCGAGCTTTTTGCTGACGGCTTTTTTCTTCTCGAGTTCGTACTCATAGAGGCGCGAACGGAGGAGCTTCATCGCCTTCTCTTTGTTCTTGTGCTGGCTGCGTTCATTTTGGCAGCCGGCGACGAGGCCGGTGGGGATGTGCGTGATGCGGACGGCGGAGTCGGTGGTGTTGACGTGCTGGCCGCCCTTGCCGCCGGAGCGGTAGGTGTCGATGCGGAGGTCGTCGGGCTTGATGTCGATGACGATGGTGTCGTCGATTTCGGGTGAGACGAAGACGCTGGCGAAGCTGGTGTGGCGGCGCTTGGCGGAGTCGAAGGGAGAGATGCGGACCAGGCGATGGACTCCGGTCTCTCCGCTCAAGAGCCCGAAGGCGAAGTCGCCGGAGATGGTGAAGGTTGCGGACTTGATGCCGGCTTCGTCGCCGTCCTGAATTTCGTTGATCTCGACTTTGAAGCCCTGACGCTCGGCCCAGCGGATGTACATGCGCATGAGCATCTCGGCCCAGTCCTGCGATTCTGTGCCGCCTGCTCCGGGGTGCACGACGACGATGGCGTTCAGCGGGTCGGTCTCCTCGGAGAGCATGGTCTTCGATTCGAGTTTTTCGGCGAAGTCGACCAGGGATGGGATTTCGCGGGCGAGATCGGGTTCGGTGTTTTCGCCTTCCTTGGCGAGTTCGAAGTAGGCGTCGATGTCGTCAGAGCGGCGAGCGAGTTCGGCGTCGTCGGCGAGCAGGGTTTCGAGGCGTTTGCGTTCGCGCATGAGCGGCTGCGAACGGGCTCCATCGGCCCAGATGGCGGGGTCGGCTATTTTTTCTTCAATGGTGGCTAGTTCCCGGCGGAGTCGGGCCGAGTCAAAGATACTCCCGCAGATCGCGTACTTTGTCGCGGACCGGGGAGTAGGAATATTCGAGATCACTAAGCATATTGTTCAATTCTAGTGCATCGGCACATTTGGCTCCTGTACCCGCGTCCCGAAGACGGAACGTGGGGCACCCGGACTGTGGCCCGTCCGATAAGGCTGAAGGCGAGGACGAGGGTTGTAACGAGGGCACAGGCGTAGGCGAAGAGATCGCCGTGCGCGGCATAGAAGGTCAGGTCGTTCTCGTAGCCGAAGTGCACGCGAATGCTGGTTCGCTCGTGGCGGGGCGCTGCGGCGGTGACTCGGCCGTAGGGATTGATGGCCGCGGTAACTCCGGTGTTGGTGGCACGAAGAATCCAGCGGTGATTTTCGATGGCACGCATGCGAACCATGTTGAGGTGCTGCCATGCGGCGCTGGTGTCGCCGTACCAGCCGTCGTTGGAGATGTTGATCAGGACGTCGGCGCCCTCCTGGGGAAGTTGGCGGATTTCGTCACCGAAGATGGACTCGTAGCAGATGAATACTCCATAGGTGTGGCCGTTGGTTTTGAATACGGTGCGCTGCTTGCCGGGTTCGAAGAGACCGACTTCGTTCAGGAGACTCTTCGCGAAGAAGAAGAACTGTTTGTACGGAACGTACTCTCCGAATGGGACGAGATGCATCTTGTCGTAGTGGCCTGCGGGGCTGCCGTCGGGATTGATGAACGAGGCCCGGTTGTAGACGGTGTAGCCGGATTTTGTGGCTTTGCTTGGCTCGAAGCCTGTGTTGCCGACGATGACGGGGGCCTGAGCGGTGCGGGCGAGCGCTGACATCGCTGCGTTGAACTGCGGGTCTATGTCTTCAAACGGCGCGGGGGATTCGGGCCAGACGATGAGGTCCGTTGGCGTTGGTATGGGCTCGCTGGGATCGGCTCCTTCGGCAGGAGGCTGTTTTCGGATGAGAAAAACAGATGGCGTATTTGCAAGTTCCGGGATTCCTAGGAGGTAGCGCGGCGATGGATAGCGGCTGAGGTAAGAGAAGGAATCGAGAAACTGCTGGGTTGAGGGCTGGGGGCCGGTGTTGGCGGCCCCAACTTCGAGGTTTTCCTGAACGAGGGTTGCGGTGGCGGTGGTGGGGGAGGCCTTCGGATTCGCGATAAGTCGCAGGCCTGCGATGTAGACGACAATAATGATCACTCCCGCGATGGTGAGGGCCGGGCGCGTGAACCGACGCTCGCGAATGCGAATGCGGATGAGCCAGAGAGAGTTGACTGCGGCGATGACGAAAGACAGGCCGTAGACGCCTGTGATGGGGGCGAGACGCGTCAGGAGCGGGTTGTCGACCTGGGCGTTGCCGAGCGGGTCCCAGGGCAGGCCGGTGATGCGCGCACGAGCCAGTTCTACCGCAACCCAGGCAAACGGGACCAGCAGAAGAGCTGTCTGGCGACCCCAGCGTCTGCGAAAAGCGGCAATCAATGTTCCGAGCAGCGCGTGATAGAGGCCGAGATAGAGGCAGAAGAGAATCAGGATTCCGGCGGCGATCGGCTTGGCCAGGGCGCCGTAGAGGTACATCGTCTGGTAGATCCAGTAACAGTTGCCTAAATACCAGATGAAGCCGCAGACGTAACCAAGAGCGGCTCCCTGACGGAGGGTAAGTGGATTTCCTGTCTTGCTGTTACCGAGAAGCGCCCAGAGAAGAGGAGGAAGTGCGATCCAGCAGAAGGCTGTACGCCAGAGGGGCGTAGGTCCTGCGATGGGAAAGGGGAGAATCTGAAGGACACCGGAGAGTACGGCCAAGGCCCAGAGGCGCAGGGGGATTTGTCGCATCGCGTCTGAAGTCTAACATTGCGCTATTTCGCAGCTACTTGGGAGATACAATCAAGCAGTATGGATTTTGTGATTCATGTCGTTGCGAGAATCGTTGTACCACTGTTCTTTATCGGGATGGCAGGGTCTGCGGTTGTGATCGTGGTTAGCTTTGCAGAAGATCTAAAGGAGTTGCTGGAAGACGAAGATTAACTGCCGAGGTCGAGGGCTGGAATATGAATTCATCTTGCCGGTTGGTGGTGGCAACCTTCCACTCAGGGTCGAAGGTGCACCTCTTGCTGGCGATGTGATTCGATACAGCCGGTGGATCCGACTCATCAACAACAAACAATAATGGCCTCCAAACAGACTATCAACAAGCCGCAATCGAACCGCGTCCGCCTGGTCGTGGCCTCGTCGGTCATGCTTACCTTTATTTCTTTCTGGCGAGCGGCGGCGATCGTGCTGAACGACCTTGGGTCTTCGGCCTTTTATGCGGGCGGCATTGCGGAAGAGGCCGTGGGCAAGGCCGCGCCGTGGTTCATTCTGGGCGTGATGTTGTTCAGCTTTGCGGTGCGATCGGTCTATGTCGAGAGCTGCAGCATGTTCACGCGGGGCGGCGTCTACCGCATCGTGAAGGAGGCGCTGGGCGGGACATTCGCCAAGGTGAGCGTCTCGGCGCTGATGTTCGATTACATCCTGACGGGCCCGATCTCGGGCGTGTCGGCGGGCCAGTACATTGTAGGGTTGTTCAACGAGTTATTCCGGCTCTGCGTGGCGCATCACTGGATGGGCATGCTGGCGATGCGTCCGGATGGGACAGCGCGCCAGTTCCCTGTGGACGGCACCTCGGCTGCGATCGCCGGCCTGATAACAATCTACTTCTGGTGGCAGAACACCAAAGGCATCGAGGAGTCGAGCGACAAAGCGCTGAAGGTGATGAAGATCACGACCGTGATGGTTGTGATTCTGCTGACGTGGGGGATATTTTCGGTGTTCCATGTGGGGGCGAATCTTCCACCCTGGCCTACTCCGAATAATCTTCACTTCAGCCAGGATGCACTTGGGTTCCTGAAGCACACCAGTTTCATGCGGACGCTGGGGCTGTTTGGGGTGTTGATGGCCTTCGGGCATTCCGTACTGGCGATGAGCGGCGAGGAGTCGCTGGCGCAGGTGAACCGCGAGATCGAGCATCCGAAGCTGAAGAACCTGAAGCGCGCTGCGATCGTGATTGCGATTTACAGCTTTGTCTTCACAGGGATCGGCACGCTCCTGGCGGTGATGCTGATTCCCGACTCCGTGAGAGTTCCGCTTTATCGCGACAACCTGATCGCCGGCATGGCGATGTTCATGGTGGGCCCGCTGGCGCTCCGGATCGGTTTTCGGGTCTTCGTTGTGATCGTCGGGTTCCTGATTCTCGGCGGCGCTGTGAATACCGCGATCGTCGGCTCGACCGGCGTACTGATGCGGGTGGCCGAGGATGGAGTGCTGTCTGACTGGTTTCGTAAGCCGCAGCGTAAGTACGGAACCAGTTATCGCATTGTGAATCTGGTTGCCGGACTGCAGATGTTCACGATCGTGGCGTCGCGCGGCAACGTGATTATGCTGGGCGAGGCTTATGCGTTCGGTGTGATCTGGAGCTTTACCTTCAATGCCCTGGCCATGCTGGTCCTGCGTTGGAAGTACAAGGGCGAACGTGGCTGGAAGGTCCCGCTCAACATACGTATCGGTAAGACAGAGATACCTCTTGGACTACTTTCGGTGTTCTTAGTCCTGTTAACTACAGCGATTGTGAACCTATTTACAAAGTCGGTAGCTACCGTAAGTGGAATTATTTTTGCAGCGGCATTCTTCCTGATCTTTTCGCTCTCGGAGCGAGACAATAAGCGACGCCACGATATTACGACGAGACAGATGAAGGAGCACTTTCAACTGGAGCACCAGGATAATGTCGGGCGTGAATCATTGGAGATTCGTCCGGGCGCGGTCGTGGTGACGATGCGTGATTCGGCAGCGCCGTTCGCACTGAAGTGGGCTTTGACACACACCAATACGGACGACCAGGATCTGGTGGTTTTGGCTGCGCGAATGATGGGGGCTGGTGGCCCGGAGTATGTCGACGCCTCGGAACAGTTATTCAGCGAACACGAACAGATGCTGTTTACCAAGGCAGTGTCGGTTGCAGAGAGCTTTGGAAAGCATATTTCGCTGCTGGTAGTTCCTGCCGGCGATATTTTTTCTGCGCTGGTACAGACGGCTAACTCGCTGGACGCAGCGGCGGTGGTGTCCGGATTATCGACAAAGCTCACAGCCCAGGAGCAGGCTTACCACGTGGGTCAGGCCTGGGAGGCGCTGCCGGAACCGAAGCGGCAGTTTACGTTCTATGTGATCAAGCCAGACGGTGCAGCGCTCAGCTTTCATATTGGGCCACATGCGCCGACGATTGAGCCGCATGAGGTCCAACTCGTGCATCGTCTCTGGCTGAATATGCGACGCGCGCCACATATGCAGGACCTACACCATAGCGATATTTTGACTTATGCTTTAACCCGCATGGCAGCTGAGTTTGCACGGGATAAGCAAGAAACCCTGAAAGATCTGCAGAAATGTATTGAAGAGAGCCACCATCGTCGTGGCCTAGGGGCGCCTCGGTACGAGGAAGTCGATGAAGCTGGACCGGGATATGCGATTCGGACGCCCCACTCAGAGACAAAGACAGAAGACCATGTGGCTACTTCAACGAAAATAAAATAGTTGCCGAGTTACATTCATTTGCTTGATGTTAGTTCGTTCTGTATCGTCGTAACGTGGCAATAAAAACTCGATCTATCTCTGTGTAACGCCGAGCGACTTAATTTTATCCATGCCAACTGGAGGTAACACGTGGAAGTAAACCGTATTATTGCCGAGATTGACGCTCAGATATCGAAGCTGCAACAGGCGCGCGCGTTGCTGGCTGGGACGACGACGTCCGCGGCACGCACCGGACGAGGCCGGCCGAAAGGCAGCAAGAATACTGCCTCCGCGGCGACGACAACGACGCCTCGCAAGCGCAAATTGAGCCCCGAGGGCCGAAAGCGCATCGCCGACGCAATGAAGAAACGTTGGGCGGAACGCAGGAAGCAGAACGCAAAGAGTTAGTTCGTTTTATTTGTGTTAAAAACGCAGGCGCCCCGATTTTGAGGCGCCTGTACTTTTATGGACTGTTGACCGACTTAGGTTGGTGTCTTCGAAGCTCCAGATTCTACCGGGTGATGATGACTTCGCGGAGACTATCCTTTGCGAGGAAAAACCGGTAGTTACTGAATTCACTTAACATGTTCTCAATCTTGCGATTGTTATAGACATTTAGTAGCGGATAGTTCCCTGCTCGCTGCATCTCGACAACATCGGTGTCGGTGAGATGGTAGCGGCAGAAGACTGTATCGGGACTGGCTGTTTGATGGAAGAAGGCAAGCATCAAGCCCCCGGGCTGCAGGACCTGATGGATGCGGGTTAAGACGGGGACAACCAGTGGCTCCGGCAGGTAGTCTGCCGTATCCCAAAGAATGACGACGTCAAACACGCGGCCGGAGAAGTTGAGATTGGTTTCGAGGAAGCGGTCGACATCGAAGCCAGGCTGCTCCCCTGCTTCACCAGGAATAAGCCACTCCGGCTTAGAAGCCTCTTCTACTACGTTTGCCATGTAGATGCTGTGGCCGAGGCTCGTGATGTAGTTGATATTGGTGGAGGAGGTTGGCCCAATATCGAGGATGCGCAGCGACTCCTGCGCGCGCAGGTATTTCATCAACTCTTTCCATCCGCTCGAGTGACGAGGCACGCGGCCAGTGCTACTTCCACGGGAACTGCTTGTACTGTCGGCACCACCGAAAAGGTTGCGCATGTGCTCGCTTCCCTTTCTAGTTTAAGCCTTGGGTTGAGAAAAAAGCGGGGCGTTGGCCTCGGCCGGCGGTGGAATAGGGACAGAAGGAGTTGAAGCCTTTGGCGCTTCCGGGTTGAGCTTGAGCTCGACGCGACCCGTGAGAACAGCGCTGTCTTCGATCGAGAGCCTCCCGGCAAGGATGTCACCATTCACGAGGGCGGATTGTCGCAGATCGACGCGTCCCGTCGCATGAACGTTTCCGGTCAGGTGCCCGAAGATCACAACGTCGCGAACGCTGATATCGGCCTTTACGCGCGCATTTGGGCCGATGGTCAAGCGGCTCTCCTGCAGGGTAACGGTTCCTTCGACATCTCCGTCGATGTAAAGGTCTTCATTCCCGGAGAGGTCTCCCCGGATGACGACCGACTTACCGATGACGGTGGAACCCTCTGCTGGCTTCATATATTTTTTGTTCTCCCTTGGTCCTGTCTACTGCGGATGGGTCTTGCCGAACTATACCCAAGCTCATGCCGCGAGGCAACCTGCTCGGATTTTGGCAAGGTCCTCGAGTCTTACGTAAGATGGGCATAATGGGTAGACGGCGCAGGAGAAATGTGGGGCTGGCACCAGTTGAAGCGGGAGTGTCCAGGCCCGTCTCAACCTGCGCGTTCCGACGGAGCATGTCTGCGGGTAGGCGAAGATCGCGGGCCTGGATTGCTGTGATAGCCCTCGTCCTGTTGCCTGCGGTAACGACTCCCCGAGCGCGCGCGCAAAGCGCCGATTACAAAAAGGATGGAATCGACGCTTCCCTGCTGGCGATTCCGCCGCGCTCCTGGGTGGTCGACGCGGCTGCAAACGAGCTGGTGGCGTTACATCACAAGGGCTCTTATCTGCGGTATCGCATGGAATCGGTCAACGAAAAGGGGGCCCAGGTCCGTGACGTCATTGAAAGTAAGGATGGCACCGTTGCGCGCCTGATTCTAAAAGACGGAAAGCCGCTGACCGCTGAACAGGACAAGGCGGAGCGACAGCGTTTGAACGACATGATTGCCTCACCTGGCACCTACGCGAAACACGTAAAGAACGCCGAGTCCGAAAAGAAGATGGCAGACACGCTGGTGCCGATGATGCCCGACGCCATGACCAACACTTATACGCCGGGACAGCCGCAGTCCGGCAGGAACGGTGGGGCGCTTGAGATTGTTCTGGATTACAAACCGAATCCCAAGTTCGTGCCGCCGACTACTGAGGCTCAGGCGTTGACCGGGCTGCAAGGGAGAGTCTGGATCGACGCGAAGACCCGCTACGTGGTTCGCATGGAAGGAACAATCTTTCGGGGAGTGAATTTCGGCTGGGGCATGCTGGCCCACATTTATCCGGGAGGCACGGTGGAGATGAACCAGACCAACGTCGGCGGTAATCGCTGGATCTTCACCGATTTTTCCATGCATCTGACAGTACGCGCGTTGATGTTGAAGAAACTCGACATCCGCTCCAGCGCAAAGGCTAGCGGCTTCCAAACGATGGCTCCAATGAGCTATCAGGACGCGATTCGCCTGTTGCTGGCGACGCCCCTGCCGGACCGATAAAGATTGTTTCAGGCGGTAACTCGCGCCTTTGCGAAGAGCGTCTGACGGCGAACCGTCAGTGCTTCGATGCGGTCGCGTTGCACCTCGAACCCGCGCCCGGCCGCGGTTGGCACGACGATCTCGCCTTTGGGGCTGACCGTGACCGCGGGCTCGATGATGTCCTGGGCCCAGTAACGGCTTGAGGCGGAGACGTCGCCGGGAAGCGAGAAGTTCGGCAGCGAGGACAAGGCGATGTTGTGGGAGCGGCCAATGCCGGTCTCCAGCATGCCACCGCACCAGACCGGGATGCCACGCTCTTCGGCAGCGTTGTGGACGGCGATCGCCTCGCTGAAGCCGCCGACGCGGCCGACTTTGATGTTGATGATGCGGCAGGATTCCATATCGATGGCGGCGAGGGCGTCACGCCGATTGCGAATCGATTCGTCCAAACAGATGTCCGTTTTGAGGCGCTTCTGCAGCATGGAGTGGAAATAAAAGTCGTCGTACCAGAGCGGTTGCTCGATCATGAGCAGATTGAACTGGTCCCAACTGGCGATGTGGTCGAGATCCTTCATCCGGTAAGCGGAGTTGGCGTCGCAGCTAAGGGTGATGTCGGGCCAGCGATTGCGGACGGCTTCGAAGATTTTTGTATCCCAGCCGGGCTTGCACTTCAGCTTGATGCGCTGGTAGCCGGCGGCTAGCTCAGCCGCGATCTTTTTCATCAACTGCGCCGGCGAAGGCTGAATGCCTATCGAGACACCGCACGGAATTACGCTGCGGGTTCCTCCAAGGAGCTCGGCAAGCGAGATGCGCTCGACCTGCGCTTCTAGATCCCAGACGGCGTTTTCCAGCGCGGCTTTGGCCATGCGATGGCCGCGCACCTGACGGAAGATCTCCGGACAACTGCCGCCGCGTTCTACATTTGCGTCGAGCAGGCTGGGACCTAGTTCGCTCTCGGTGATGAGCCAGGCGGTGTCGATTGTCTCGTCACTGAAGTAGGGATGTTCGCCGGCGACACACTCGCCCCAGGCCGTGAGGCCCTCGGACTCAAGCTCTATCAGAAGAATGCGGCGGCCAGTGGTCAAGCCGAAGCTGGTCTCGAACGGGTGAGCCAGCGGCATATTGATCTCGCGCATGTGGATGGCATCGATGTTGAGCATGTCCTGTTCCCTGTCTTTCCTATCGTCTCGAAGATGCTGAGTTGTGTTGGAGGTGATGCCGTCGACGAATTCTGATTGGTGTTTTCTACAACGTTGTCACTTGTCTGAAGCTTCCTTCCATGGACCAAGAAGAAAACTGCCATTACCCTGAGCATCAGTTTCGTAGCCGATGACTGCAAGGCCACGACGGAACGCCGATTCTAGTGCCTCGCGGTTGCTGCTCTGCAGAGCTCGCGCAAGGCTTCTTTGCTGGGGATCCTGCTTCCACTGGTAGATGGTGTGCGGGACGGTGACACGTTCGATGACTTCGACTGGCGGGGCTTCACCGCGCAGCATACCTGCCACCCGGTCGGAACGCAACCACCACTCCGCGTATAGCCTATCTGTCGGAAGGCCTCCCTGCAATGGGGATGAGGAAGGTCCGTAGAAATCGGGTTGGTAACGCCGGACGATGACGCCGAGCCGCGCGATATTCAAATGGGCGTTTCGGATCTCCAGCGGATCGAAGGTCCATTCCATCAGATCGAAGCCCCGGGCTATCGCATCGTCTCGCTGGGCGAGCTTTAGGCGGCGGCCAATGCCGGCGTTGCGGTAGTGAGGCAATACGGCCAGCATGTGGGAATGGAGATACGGCTTGCCGTCACGATAACCGGGCAAAGACATGGCGAAACCAACCAGGTCGTTACCGTCAAACGCTCCGATGACCTGTCCGCCAATGCGTTGGGCCACTACAAAAACACGCCGCGGGATGACATCGCCGTCACTATAACCCCAGACTTCGATCTGCAGAACGACGCAGCGCTCAAAGTGTTCAAGGGTTGTAAGGGGTTGGATTTGAATACCCGTCGTACCTGTGTTCATGGCCTTGGTGGGTCGCTGACGGCGTTCTTCGCCTGGTTCCATAGTATGTCGAGCTGTGACGGCGTGGAGGCCGCCAGAGCGTCCGTACTGCCTGCAGCGGACTCCATGGCAGCGAAGCGCCGCCGAAACTTTGCGTTCGCGGCACGCAGAGCCGATTCCGGGTCGACCTTGAGGTGCCGGGCGAGATTGACGGCGGTGAAGAGGAGGTCGCCCAGCTCTGCTTCGATTGCGGACGGGGATGCGGCGCCAGGCGACGGCGCCAACTCTGCCTTCAGTTCGCCGATCTCCTCCTGGAGCTTGTCGAAGAGTCCATCGGCATTCGGCCAGTCGAAGCCGACTTTCGCAGCGCGGGATCCGAGTTTGGATGCCTCCAAGACGGCCGGCAGCGCACGAGGAATATCGTCCAGCATCGACGATTGTGGATTTGCAGATGCTTTCTTTTCGGATCGCTTGATCTGCTCCCAGTTACGCAGCACGTCGGCCGAGTCCGACGCTACGACGTCGCCAAAGATGTGAGGATGACGGCGAATGAGCTTGGCATTGAGGTTGGAGGCTACGTCCGGAAGGGTGAAATAACCGGCTTCAGAGGCCATCTGTGCGTAGAAGAGCACTTGCAGCAGTAGATCGCCCAGCTCATCCTTCAGGTCGGGCCAGGCGCGGCGTTCGATCGCGTCGAAGACCTCGTAGGTCTCCTCCAGGGTGTGGCGTTTGATGGAGTCGAAGGTCTGTTCGCGGTCCCAGGGACATCCGTCCGGGCCCCGCAGACGAGCCATGATCGCTATGGATTCGGCCAACGGTGTGGCGGCGGATGTTGCGGCTTCCAACGGAGGACTCTTCGGTATAGCCATTCCTTCAACTTTACCCGATAACACCGGCTTCCCGGGTTGAACGCAAATCGATTATGCTTTGCAACATATGGTGCCTGAGCCTGCAGCGAAAGCCAGACCGACACGACGCCGAAGCCGATGGGTGCTGCTGCTTATTCTGCCGTACCTTGGACTTTGTTTTCCACAGATCTACGCGCGCTCTACGCCAGCTCTGTGGGGCTTTCCGTTTTTCTACTGGTATCAGTTCGCCTGGGTGATCGCCGCCTCGGCTCTGCTGGGAATCGTCTACCAGAAGCTGAAAACTTAAACACAGATAGCTGGCAGGGTGATAACTATGCTGCCCCTGCCGCCGTCGGGGGAGGAGATGCAACGCGCCGGCAGCATACCAGGACGCGTTGCATGAAGGTGGGTTTGTCGTGCGGGTTGTCGTGCGAAGCTTTGGGCTTATTGCTGGCCGTTCGGACCGGTCGATGAAGCCGTTGCAGACTTCTGATCGCTCATGTTGGACAACAGCTTGACCTCGACTCGACGGTTTTTCGCGCGGCCGGCAGCAGTGCTGTCACTGGCCACCTGCTGGTCTTTACCGATCCCGACCAGATAAAACTTATGCGGCGGGATGTTGTACTTCGACTGCAGATAGTTGGCGACCGCATCCGCCCGGCGCTGGCTGAGCTGATAGTTATATGCAGCGTCGCCTACGGAGTCGGTTCCTCCGGTCAATGCCAGAATGTAGCCACGCGCACTGGTCAGACTCGCAGCCATATCATCGAGCTGCTGTTTGTCGGCTGCAGTGAGCACATACTTGTCGAAGGCGAAGGTGACGCTGACGTCAGAGAGCTGCTTGTAGTTGTCCAGGTTGGCGACGACGCCGCTGAGGCTGTCGACACGGTTGTAAGCTTCCTGGGCCGAGTGATTCGCAGCATCGGCGGATTGACCGGCAGCAAGCGCATGCTGGTCGGCCGTGTTGGCCGCACTCTGTGCTCCGGCGATACCGGTTTTGGCCCGCTCATCGGTGTCCTGAATGTTGCGGTGATCGGCGGCGGTCTTCGTGTCAAGATCGTTGGTCTGCTGGATGATCGGAGTGGTCTGGGAGCGGACGTAGTTCTTGGTCGAGCAACCGACCGTGAAGACAATGACGAAAGCACTGGCTGCGGCGAGGGTAAAGGCAGATTTTATTCTTGTATCTTGACTGGTCGAGCTCATGGTGTCACTCTCCTGGTAGAAGCACTGCAACGGTATTCTCATAGCAATCATCATGCCAAATATGCTTGGCACGCAAGCAACTTATTTTCAATATGTTGCATGGTTGAATACCGGCTTTGCACAGGTGAAGAAGCGCTCCAATCGGGAACTTTTGATGCGATATCGCGTCAAATCTTCTTAGCAAATCTGTGCACACTGCACGCAGGTTATGGCGACTACACTGGGTTTTGGACCCTGATTAACGGCATGGATCTTCATCAGAAAATACGGACGCTTCCGACCCAACCGGGGTGCTACCTCTACAAAAATGTAGAGGGCGAGGTCATCTATGTCGGGAAGGCGAAAAACCTTCGCGCGAGGGTGCGTTCCTACTTTCTTGACGCGTCCCAGGCCAATGCAAAAACCGGCTCCCTGATGCGGGAGGCTGTGGATGTGGAGTACATCACGGTGGCGAACGAACATGAAGCCCTGGCGCTTGAAAATAATCTCATCAAGCAGAAGAAACCGCGCTTCAACATTCTTCTGCGCGACGACAAAACTTATCCCTACATCAAGTTGACCCTGAACGACCGCTATCCGAAGGTCTTTGTGACACGCAGGCTACGAAAGGACGGCAGCGTGTATTACGGACCGTATTTTCCGGGCAACCTGGCCTACCGGCTGGTCGATTTGATCCACCGCAGCTTTTTGATTCCAAGCTGCAAGGTCGATCTGTCGCGCTACCATCCGCGCGCGTGCCTGCAGTACTACATCAAACGCTGCCTTGGGCCTTGCGTGGAGGGTTTGACGACGCCGGAGGGCTATCGCGAGACTGTCCGCGATGTGCAGCTTTTTCTGGAGGGGCGTCCGAGCGAGTTGGAACACTCGCTGACGCAACGCATGGAGGCTGCAGCGCAGTCGGAGCAGTTTGAGCTTGCTGCCCGGTTGCGCGACCAGATCGTTACCGTGCACCAGATGCAGGACAAGCAGCGCATGGCGACGGCGGACAACGAAGATGCAGACGCCTTCGGCTATCACTACGAGAACGAGATGCTCGCAGTGAATCTGTTTCACATGCGCAGCGGCAAGATCGTTGACCGTCGCGACCTCTTCTGGGAAGACTTGCCCGAGTCATTGCTGGATACGTTGACCGAGGTTGTTGCTGAGACCGATGAACTGGAAGCGATCCCTCGCATGGAGCCCGATCCTGCGGCGGCGGCGCCTGAGATCGGAGAAGGCATCCCCGTCGTTCAACACACAGCGGTTTCGGAGCCCGGTGCTGCATTTAGTCCGGCCGCGTTTTTCTCGGCTCTGCTGAAGCAGATCTACCTGGACCAGAGTTACGTTCCTCGATCTATTCTTGTGCCGGTTGAGTTTCCCGACCGCGCACCTCTCGCTGAGATGTTGACGGACCGAACGGGCAGGCGCGTCGAGATTCTGGTGCCGCAGCGCGGTGAGAAGCGTTCGTTGGTCGATCTGGTGTGCCAGAACGCGAAGCAGTCGTATGATCAACGATTCCGCGTGCTGCAGCCCGGAATGAAGGCGATTCAGGAGGCGTTGCAGGACGCGCTCACACTCGAAGAACTGCCGCGCCGGATCGAGTGTTTCGACATCTCGCACATCCAGGGCGCGGAGACAGTCGCCTCGATGGTGGTATGGGAGGACGGCGCGATGAAGAAGTCCGACTACCGCAAGTTTCAGGTGAAGACCGTCACCGGCGTCGATGACTTCGCCAGTATGCGCGAGGTGATCCTGCGGCGTTACAAACGGCTTCAGGAGGAAAAGAGGTCGTTCCCTTCTTTGATTCTCATCGACGGTGGGCTCGGTCAGTTGCATGCGGCCTACTCGGCTCTGGAAGAGATTGGAGTGACGCTGCAGCCGCTCGCGTCGATTGCAAAGCGCGAAGAGATCATCTACGTCTATGGGCAGGAGAACGAGCCCGTGGTGCTGGACCGGCGTTCGCCGGTGCTTCACCTGATGCAGAAGATCCGCGACGAGAGTCATCGTTTTGCCGTGACCTACCACCGCAAACGACGGCAGATGCGCGACCGCGACAGTGAATTGCTATCGATACCCGGAGTGGGACCAAGGACGCGCCAGCGATTGATAGAACATTTCGGCAGTGTACGCGGCATCAGGCAGGCGGCGCCGGACGCTCTCACCGCCGTCGTCAATGCCGCTACTGCAGAGAAAATCCGCAACTACTTCGAAGCAGAAGGTGCAGGCAATTCGGTGTTGCCGGTTTTGAACTAAGCGCCTCCCTGTGCAGCGCCTTCCGTCACTGCTGGTTGTAGTCGTTGGAAGAAGGAACCGCGCCCCCTACCTTGAACGTGTTGCACGCGGCAACCGTCCCCTGTTCCAGGCCGCGCCTGAACCAGCCGACACGCTGTGCGGACGAACCATGGGTGAAGCTCTCCGGGCTCACCGCTCCGCGCTCCATACGCTGCAGGTGATCGTCGCCCACAGCAGCGGCTGCCTGCAAACCGGCGGCGATATCGGCATCATGAACGATATTGCGTTGTTCGGTGCCATGAGCCCACACGCCCGCGAGGCAATCGGCCTGCAGTTCGAGATCGACGGAAAGCGGGTTCCTCTGGGACGGATCCTGACCGGATAAATGCCGCACCTTTTGCTCGATGCCGAGAATGTTTTGCACGTGGTGGCCAAGTTCATGCGCGACAACGTATGCCTGAGCAAAGTCGGCATTGCTGCCACCGAGACGTTTCAACTCGTTCCAAAAACTGAGGTCGATATAGACCATCTCATCTGCCGGACAGTAGAAGGGACCGGTCTGCGACTGGGCAGTGCCGCAACCGGAATACGTGTAGTTGTCATAGAGCACCAGCTTTGCTCGCCGATACTGCCTTCCGGTTTGTTCGGGGAGAAGCGTGGCCCACGTTCGTTGCACATCATCGAGCGTCCAGGAGACGAGTTCGGCTGGCAGGTCTTCACCCGGCTTTCCGGAGTAAGGGCGGTTTGCCGTGGACGCGCTGGACGGGACCGTGCCACCGCCCGCAAGATAGCTTCCGATGTAGTTTCGTCCGGTAATGAGGCTTATGACGATCAGAACAATGACGCCGACGATCCCCAGGCCTCCGCCGCCGAAGCCAAAGCCTCCCCCGCCAGAGGAGCCGCGTCGATCTTCAACATCGTCACTAAGTCCACCGGGCGTCCAATCCATGCCTCACTCCAATTGTTCCGCTTCTATCTGTAAGTAGGATGCACTATCCCCCGACAGCGCACTTCGCAGATACATCGCAGCGGCACCAATATGCTACTCTCCGAAAATCGATGTCGAAAACCCAGTCTGAGCTCCCTCGCGTTCTGAACGCATCCCACGCCACCTCCATTGTCGTCGGCATCATCATCGGTAGCGGCATCTTTCTGGTACCGAGGGAGATGATGGCTGCGGTTGGCTCCTCCGGCGGAGTCTACGCGGTGTGGATCGTCGGCGGCCTACTGTCATTGTTCGGCGCGATGACTTATGCCGAGATTGCTGCGGCCCGGCCGCGATACGGCGGTGAGTACGCTTTCCTGCGCGAGGCCTACGGCGACCTTACTGGCTTCCTCTACATGTGGACGCAGATTACCGTCGCGAAGCCAGCTTCGCTCGCGACCATTGCGGCCGGATTGGCACGTGTCCTGGGAACCTTCGCGGTCTTCGGATTCTTCGCGCGCCCGGCCTTTGCGCATCTGTTCTGGGGTCAGATCTTCGCCATTGCCGTCACATGGTTGATCGCTGGACTCAATATCATCGGAACGAGAAAGTCCGCCAATGTGCAGCTTCTGCTGACGTGGCTCAAGGGCCTGCTCATCCTTGTCATCGCAGGTTTCTGTTTTGGAGCGGCTGGCCATCACGGGTCCTGGCATAACTTTGCTACTGACTTCACGGGAGCACGCGGCGGCTTCTCCGGCTTCATGATCGCGTTGGTGGCGGCGCTATGGGCTTATGACGGATGGAGCGACGTAGTCACTATGGCGGGCGAGGTAGAACGGCCGCAGCGCAGCATGCCGCTGGCACTGGTAGGCGGCGTAACAATCGTCGGTGCGCTCTACATGTTGACGAATGCGGCCATTCAATATGTCTTGCCCGCAACAGCGATCGCAGCGGCTGAGAGGCCCGCGGCGGATGCGATGCGCGTAGTCGCGGGACAGTGGGGTGCGACGCTGGTGTCGATCGGAATGGCCGTCAGCATTTGCGCAACTTTTGTCGGATCGTCACTTTCAGGGGCGCGAGTGCCATTCGCAGCCGCTCGCGACGGCCTCTTCTTCAAACCGTTGGCGCATGTGAATTCCCGATTTCAAACGCCCTCAACTGCACTCATACTGCAGGCCGCCTTGAGTTCTCTTCTGCTGCTGGCGATCGGAAGATTCCAAGCACTCTTCTCTCTTGCGATCTTCGCCGAGTGGCTCTTCTATGCACTTACCGCCAGCACGATCTTTGTCTTTCGCCGCCGCGAGCCACATACGGCGCGCCCCTACAGCATCTGGGGCTACCCTGTACTGCCGGCTCTGTTCATCTTTGCCGCGGCTGTGCTGCTAGTGTTTTCGTTTGCAGATCAGCCGCGCAATTCGCTGATTGGAACTGCCATCATTCTGTTTGGCGTTCCAGTGCACTACCTGCTGCGACGAAGGTCGGCCTCCTGACCCTGCGCGAAAGCTCACAGACCAGATGATCGCAGGGGCTCCGCTACACGCGGATATTGCTGCTCCTGCCACTGGCGCGCCTGTGCGATCGAGATGAAGTGCAGGATCAAAAACAGCGGTACGGCGAAGGTTGGAATCAAGCTCATTGGGAGTACGGTCATTGGACTGGTCGAGATCCCATGCGGGTTGATGAGTTGGGCAGTCACGCCGCTGCCCACCGCCAGGAGCAAATCCGTAATTCCAAGCAACTGCCAGAAGATGAAACTCTTCTTATGTCGGGGATCTACAAGTTTCAATGCGACGAGCGGAGCTGTTGCGCCTATCGCAATGTCTCCCCAGCCTGCGGGCAGCGCCATCTGACCCGGCAAGATACCGTAGGTGTACAACACGAGGAACACAAATCCCGCGATCCGCCATGACTGCACAAAGGTCAGCGTACGTGGATTCAAAGACAGCAGAAACTGTCGAAATGGTTGCGAGGCAGCAGACCACAGCACGAAGATGACGAGTGGAATCAATACCGCTAGTCCAAATCGAAGCGGCGGTTGGTCTGGGGCGGTCCTGAAGAGATACAGGGCCGAAGCGGTAAGAGAAAAGAGGAACCAGACGAAGATTAGGCCAGTGGTGAGCTTCGCATACTTTTCGTTTGTCATGTCAATTCTCCTTATTCGGTGAGTGCGTTCGTTATTTTTTGAGTCAGCTTCATGAGGTTGTCCGAGAGTTCCTCTCCAAGCTGCCGGCGTAACCTTGTCTGCGCCTTTTCCCAGTGGGGCAATGCCTGTTTGAACTCGGCCTCGCCGGTTTTGGACAGTCGCATTCGCCACTCCCGGCGATCCTCGCCACGGCGCTTGGCGATCCAGCCATGACGGCCCATAACGTTGAGCGTTCTGGTGAGAGTCGTGCTATCCATCGCTAGGATCTCCCCCAGTCTTCCCTGCGTAACCTCCCCCGCGAGGGAAAGCGCCTGCAGAACGGTGAACTGCGTGGCCCGCAGTCCGACCGGACGCAGAGCATCCTCATAAAGCTGGGTGAGCACCCTGGATGCGCGGCGAAAACTGGCACACATGCAAGGAAGCGATGGGATAAGTGACTTCGTCATAGCCCATTAGATGCATATACATCTATTGGATTCAAAATCTATAAACAATTCAGAAAGCCGGAGATACTACCTCTGGAGCTTAGCTTCGATTCTGGATGACCCGCTCGTACACCCGCACATACTCGGCTGCCGGCTTGTCCCAGGAAAAGTCCTGCGCCATGCCGCGCTTCATCATCTCAGTCCACTCTTTCTTATTGCGAAAGGTACCCAGCGCGCGGCGTACAGCATCCATCAACGCCCATGGGCTATAGCCCCAGAATTTGAATCCGGTTCCGCCGCCGTTGGGCTGCTCATCGATGGTGTCGTCGAGGCCGCCTGTTGCGCGAACCACAGGGACAGTGCCGTACTTGAGGCTGTAGATCTGGTTCAGGCCGCCGGGCTCGTAGCGCGAAGGCATCAGGAAGATGTCGGAGCCGGCTTCGATCTTGTGGGCCATCACGTTGTCGAACTTTACCTTTACCCGGACGTTCGTCGGGTGGCGGTTAGCCATTTCCACTAACAGACGCTCGTAGTACTCTTCGCCATTGCCTAGAATAACGATCACCAAGTCTTCTTCTTCTACGAGTTTGTCCATGATCTCGACGATGAAGTCGAAGCCCTTCTGCGTGGCAAAGCGCGAGACGACGCCAATGACAGCCGTCTCATCGCTTATGCCTTCAAATCCGAAGGCATGCAGCAGATCGCGCCGGCATTCCTTCTTACCAGCAAGATTTTCTGCAGAATAGTGTGCCGCAATATGTGGATCGGTCGCCGGGTTCCACTCCTCGTAGTCGGCTCCGTTGAGGATGCCGAAGAGATCGCCGCTGCGTTTCTGCAAAACTCCTTCGAGTCCGTTACCAAACTCCGCCGTCTGGATCTCCTCGGCGTACTTGCGGCTAACGGTCGTGATGGCGTCCGCGTACACGACGCCCCCCTTTAGAAAGTCCGTCGTGTCGTAGTGCTCAAGCTTGTCGAAGGTAAACATATCCCAGGGCAAGAGCAGCTTCTCCATCGTCTGGGGCGGAAACCAGCCTTGATAGCCGGCGTTGTGGATCGTGAGCACAGCCGGAACGCGACGAAAGACGGGGTCGAAGTAATAAATCGAGCGCAACATCACGGCAACCATCGCCGTCTGCCAGTCATGCACATGGAAGACATCGGGAATCTCGATCACCTTCGAAGCCTCGATGACCGCACGGCTAAGGAGTCCGAAGCGCTCCGCGTTGTCGGGATAGTCGCCCGAGGGTGTAGCGTAGAAGCTCTCGCGATCGAACAATTCGGGGCAATCGACGAAATACGTTTGCACGCCCTCCGCCACGCCACCATTCAGAATGCGGACGAAGCGGTTGTACGACGGGAATGGAATGGTGATGCTGGGTAGAACGACCGGAGGGTCCGGCACGGCCTTGGCCACCTGCCGGTAGTACGGAATAAACACGGTGACCTTGTGGCCGAGTTTAGCCAAGGCACGGGGCAGCGCGCTCACCACATCTGCCAGTCCACCTGTCTTGGCCCAGGGAGCACACTCTGATGCTGCAAATACGATATGCATTCTGTTGTCCTTTTTCTTTTCAACCAAACCGTTAGTCTATAAGAGCACGCGGCGAGCCACACGGATGCAGATGAAACGTAAGCCAAAATTCGGGCAGAACTTTCTTGTCGACGATGCTGCCCGCCATGCCATCGTCGACGCTCTTGGCGATCTTACCAAGCGGACTGTGATTGAAATCGGGCCGGGCCATGGCGCGATCACCGAGATCCTCGCCGGGCGCTGCCGCAGACTGTTTGCGCTGGAGCTTGATCGCGCCCTGGCAGCCGAACTGACCTTTCGATTTCGCGATCAGCCACAGGTGCAGATTATCGAAGGCGACGTACTCAAGGCCGATCTTCGACAGTTCGTGCCCGATGGGGAGACTGCCGATGTGATCGGCAATCTGCCTTACTACATCACCTCGGATATTCTGCTGCAGCTGTTTGCCGCCGGCAGCGCGGGATTGATCTCCCGCGCCGTTCTGATGATGCAGCGCGAAGTAGCCGACCGCGTCTCTGCTGCTCCGGGTGTTCGCGACTATGGGTTGCTCTCGGCGACAGCTCAGATGAATGCGCAAGTCAGCAACCTGTTTACGCTGCCTCCATCCGCTTTCTCGCCGCCTCCCGATGTCTACTCCACCGTGCTGCGGTTACAGTTTTCGCCACGATTTGCCGAGCTTGGCGTCGATGCCGCCGGATTCAACGGCTTTCTGAAGCGATGCTTCGCGCAAAAGCGGAAGACACTGCAGAACAATCTGCGTGCGGCTGGATATTCTCTTGAAACATTGGCCGCAGCGTGGCCAGCCGACATTCCCGGACAGGCGCGCGCCGAATCGCTGGCGTTGGAGCCGATGGCGCAGCTGTACCGTTCTATGTGTCTGCAACCGGCGTGCTTGCGACCGTTGCAGACTCCGATGGATGACGAGAACGCGATCACTTAATTTGGACGCGATTGATTGCCTCGAGGTGCGGAAGGGACCGAAGGAGGAATCGGTGCCGTTCGCGGAGTCGGAGGCGCTGAAGGAGGAGGCGCCGAACGAGGGACATAGACAGACGGCACCGACGGACGCGATGCGGGATGCTCACCTTGGGGCGGTCCCGGTGGCGGTCCCGAGTATGCCGGACGCTGCTGCGGCGGGACAGGACCCGCCGGCCTTACTGGTTGTACGACGCCGGTAGTTGCCGCAGGAGCAGTTACAGGCCGGGGCGGTGCCGCCCGGAAGTCACCTCGAGACGCGGCAGCAGGAGGCGCGCCTACCGCACCTGGCGCAGGCCGCCGGCTGTTGGGATCAACGGCGTAGTCACCTCGTGGTGCAGCGCCCGTTACGCTATGACTTCTTGGCGTGGTCGCATTACCGATCGGACGCATCGGTTCGACGGGAACACCGGCGATGAAACGAGGCTCATTCGAGTGATGAAGCCAAATGCCCGGCTCCCGCGGAGCGCTGCCGACTGGAATGGGACGGAGCATACCCGGCTCATGGACGGGTCGCGTCGGCAGACGATAGTTCGACGGAGGGTGGCCGATATTGACGACGTACACGCCGTGGCCAACTCCGCTGCCAAAACCCCATCCTCTCCGCCCGCACCCTGCGGCGGGCGACCAGCCCCAGCCAAAACCGTTCCAGTACGACCAGCTGCCGCAGCGAAACGGCGTCCAACCCCACGAATACCCTGACGCCCAAACATATCCGGTGCCGGCGTAGGCGACCCAGCTGCCATACCCGTAAGGGTCAAAGTCCGCCTCCTGTGCAAGAGTGGGCTGCCACACCTGGCCCTGCCCCGGAACGTCGTACCAGTTTCCGTTGGCGTCAAGATCGGACCACCCGAACCGCTCGTCCCCCGCATAGTTGTCACGCGCCGCTGTTCGGTTTAACGCTGCGTCGGCTGCGGCCTGGTCGCGGCCACGATTCCACTCGTCCCAGGAATCCTGATCGATATTCTGCGAGAGAGAATACTGGCCGCTCTGGGAGGCGTCGCCAGTGACCATCTCGCCGGCGCGGACATCTTTCTTGTAACCCTCTGCCTGAGGCGAGCGGGGATGTTCCACTTGCACCGTGCCATCGAAGACTGAGATCGTCGCTGGCGGCTGATCCAGATTAATGCGGACTGTAGCGTTCGCAACTGGCGTGACCAGCTCACCGCCGGCGTCAACCACGTAGAAGTACTTGGAGGATGCGCGCAGCTTCGCGTAGATGAGCCCATGCAGGACCGTCATCTGTGTATGAAAGTTCTCTGCGAGGTCCACGCTAAGTACATTCAATCCCAGAGAGCTGTTGGGCGTCAGACGTACGAGACTGCCGTCCTCAAACTCCACCTCTGCCTCGCCGTCTTCGCCTGTCGTCAGGCGCGAGCCTTCTGCCAGCGGCATGTTGATCTGCGCGGGATCGCCCGCCGTGTTATCCAGGTGATCAACGGTCACGTCGCCCGTCAGATAACTAAGCCGAGCGGCACGGTGGGCAGGAGCATCGTCCGCTCGAGCCCCGAGGGAAAATGCCGCCCAAAAAAGGACCAGGGCCAGTCCGGCGACAAGATCCTTACGCCACTGACGTCTCAACGCGAACGCTCGCATGACCATTCTCCCGGCCCAATGACACTGAGAGTTAGACGTTTGTCTGCAGCGGAGCGCTTCAATGATTTTCCGCTGTCACCCGTTCCAGCATCTTCTGCGCCCGCAATCGTACGCGCTGGATAACTGCCGTGTCATCCGCAATCGCAGCCAGCACTGGTGTGATCGTGCCCAGTTCCATGGCTCGTCCCGCCTCAAGCTCCTGTCCCAGGGAGATCATCTCCGCGTCGAGCCCTAGCCGGTCGTAGCGATGCAGAAACTCCAGCCGGCGGCCTTCATCCATCGTGTAGGCGATGGCGAGGAAGCTGGAGGTCAGCGTGTCGACGGTTTTGTTCTCGGAGTAGTTATAGGTGCACGATCCCGAGCCGTCGGCGCCGGTGTAGGTCAACGTCTTCTTGCCCGTGTCCGCGATGTTCTTTGCCTTCGAGGCACATTCGATATTGAAGTAGTTCACCGCGCGGGCCGCTTTGAATATCTTCGTAATCGTCCCCGGGGTGAGGTTGATGGAACGGTCGATGTGCTGGGCAGCCTGACCGCGCATCGACGTCGGCGTAGCAGGAATCTCTGCCTGATCCGCCTTGTAAGTACCCGTGCCGTCTTCGTGAAGGCTCAAGGTAAAGCGCGGAACCGGAAGCCCCGTACGGTCAAATTGAAAACTTACCTCAGCCGGCGTCTTGCCCGACGGGGCCGTTGAGTGGTCTGTCGTCTGGGCAAATGTGACAGCAGAGCAGGCCACCAGCGAGCTTCCGAGCATAATGCGTAGAACTGGTCTCATCGGCGCGCGCCCTGAAGTTCCAAAGTCTGTGCCGTGTGGATGTGGCAGATCGCAATCGCCAGCGCATCGGCTGCATCGGGTGAATCGAAGGCATTCTCGTTCTCGAGCAGACGTCGCACCATAAACTGCACCTGCTCCTTGCCGGCAAGGCCGTAGCCCACTACGGAACTCTTGATCGACAGCGGCGCATACTCTGCCACCGGCAGACCACAGGTCGCCGCGGCCAGCATCGCCACGCCCCGAACCTGTCCAAGCTTCAGCGCAGACTTCGCATTGGCTGAGAAGAAGATCTCTTCGATAGCGACGATCTCCGGCTGATGCAGCGCCATCAGAGCGGTCAGTTCGGCGTACACCTGAGCGAGCCGTAGAGGAGTCTTGTCTTTCTTGCTGAGCCGGATCGTGCCAGCAGCGAGATGCACTAGACGCGGCATCCGGGCGTCGCAGTCCACCTCCACCACGCCGTAGCCGGTGAACTCTGTTCCGCAATCGATGCCGAAGACTCGCATGGGCGAAGTTTACTTCAAAAGGCGTGCACTTCCTATGACCAGTGATGGACGTTTGGAAACGCCAGATCAAGCAGGGTCTACCTGGAAATTCCTTCGAGCGGAGAACTAGCCGTGGCGTAAAGCTTACGCTGCATCCTGCCAGCCAGAAACGCCTGCCGTCCGGCCAGGACCGCATGCTGCATCGCCTCAGCCATCAGCAGCGGGTCCTTGGCTGCCGCAATCGCAGTATTCATTAGCACCGCATCGAAGCCTAATTCCATCGCGACCGCAGCGTCGGAGGCCGTTCCCACGCCTGCATCCACAATCAGCGGCACCTCAGTGATCAGTTCGCGCAGAATGCGAAGATTTGCCGTGTTCTGCAATCCAAGTCCACTGCCGATCGGCGCGCCCAGCGGCATCACCGCCGCCGCACCCGCATCGATAAGCCGCTTCGCGAAGACAATGTCGTCCGACGTGTACGGCAGCACGGTGAAGCCTTCTTTGACCAGCACACGAGTCGCCTCGAGCGTTGCCTGCACATCCGGGTAGAGCGTCTGCTGATCGCCGATCACCTCGATCTTCACCCAATCCGAAAGGCCCACCTCGCGCCCCAGCCGCGCGGCGCGAATCGCCTCTTCCGCCGTGTAGCAACCAGCCGTGTTGGGAAGCAAAAAATAACGACGCGGATCGATGAAGTCCAGCAGCGACTCGCTCGACCGGTCGAGATTGACCCGTCGCACCGCGACCGTGACCATCTCCGCACCAGAGGCCTCGATAGCGGCCTGCGTCTCCACACCGTCCTTATATTTTCCCGTGCCAACGATAAGCCGCGATTGAAACGCTCTTCCGGAAATCACCAAAGGTTTCATGGTTAATATCCTACCCGTTTGCGTTGCGAGTCATAAACGCAAACGGCTCGCGCTTTGAGAGCAGCGAGCCGTCTGGCGGTGAACTGTTGAGATTGACCTGAGGCGCCCATACTCGGACTTGGCCTCGGCGTGGACCTTATTCTTCAAAGACCGCCAGGACTAGAGCTATGGACGCTCTAAGCCTCAGTCACCTCACGTATTGTTATGCAACTATTACTGTCAATTTTCATAGGCTGGACCATCCTCCTTTCCCGTGTAAGGGCAGATTACTCCCGATTCGAAGTGTCGACAAGTACCCGCGAAAACACAGTCGCCGTACAGCCCCCATTACCACAATCTGCATCACATTTCAGGTTGCGCCTACCTGCTGCGCGGAAAGGCTTCGACCTTATGAAGGCAGCCACTATCATCGGAATAGTCCTCATCGTCCTTGGCATCATTGGATACGCCACCGGCGGAATCTCCTTCACGCACAGAAAAACAGACGTCGATCTCGGCTCCGTTCAGATCTCCCACAAGACCCAAGATACGCTCCCGCTCTCACCGATCTTCAGCACCATTTCACTGGTTGCCGGAATCGGTCTGGTCGTCGTTGGGGCGAGGGCCAAATGAACGGATACGCATTGAAAGACTATTTCAGGTAAGCGCGTACAAGATCGATCAGGTCTTCCCCGAGCTCTGGCGTTAGAGGAGCGTGTCCGTCCTTCAACAGGTGCAGCCGAATGTGATCTTCCAGCACCTCGGCCATCAACCCATTGATTCCGCCCCGCGCCGCTGCCAGCAACATCAGCACATCGGCACAGTCCTGGTCTTCCGAGGCTAACGCCCGTTCGACGCTGTCCATCTGGCCGCGAATTCTCTTCACCCTGTTGAGCAGCTTCACCTTTTCTCGATTTTCATGTGACATTTTTCCCGACCCCTCGTATACCGTACCGGGGTATACTATACCAGTATTGATTAGTTCGCCGTAAGAGGTGTCCCGTAATCCGGGCCTTCCCACGTAGAAAGGAGGAGTCAGCCAATGGTCCAAATACTTCAGCGGATACTCTGCCGCAATCCACGCGACAAAACCGCCGCCAATCACCCTCGCGCCGAGATCATCCGACGTTGGGTTGAAACGGCAGATGAGCGTTGCCCGCTTGCCTGCGTTTGGTTCGCTTTACCGGATATCAGCGCAGATCAGGATGATGAGTCCGAATCACCCCGGCCTGCCTTCTCCTTATCCCGTTTGAAGGCAGGCTGTTTGCAGCTTATTAACAATCTTCCAGCACCCTATACCCTGGCGCACTCTTTGAAGAATTCATTGCACACAATCGCAGCGCTCCTGCTCTTGGCGATCTGCCACATCGCGGAAGCCCAGGAGCGGGATCTGATCGATGACCGCCCCGGCCGTCCGGTACAGCTCCCCGAGGCCCCCGCTCCGGGAGACAATACCCCAACCATGTTTCCCCACTCGGAGAATTCGCGCTACTTCATTGCCGGGCAGGCGAACATCATCTTCCAGGCAGATGGGCCGTTTCATTCCCCTTACGAGGGCACCAACAGCTTCATTGGCCGCGGCGAGTACAAGGTCTCATTGCTCGGCACCCTCTATTTGGGAGCGCAGTTGCGGCGAGACCCGAAAACCGAAACTGACGCTCTCTTTAACCTTGAATCTGCGGGCGGACGCGGGCTCAGTGAGGCGCTCGGTCTCGCTGGATTCACCAATCTGGATGTTGTTCGTAATCCCAACCTGGGATCTGTGCCGTACATGGCCCGCGCTCAGGTTCATCAGACCATCGGCTTCACCGACAAGATGGTCAACAGCAGCCGGACGCCGTTCTCTCTCGCCACCCAGGTGCCGGAGCGCCGCCTTGAGTTCTACGTCGGCAAGATGAGCCTGCCCGACTACCTCGACATCAACAGCATCGGCTCCGACAGTCACTTGCAGTTCATGAACTGGACCGTCGACAACAACGGGGCGTGGGACTATGCCGCCGACACCCGCGGCTACACCTACGCCATCGTCACCGAGTACGACGACAAGGTCTGGTCCGCCCGCTACGCCCTGGCGTTGATGCCTACCGTGGCCAACGGCATCGACCTCGACTGGAACCTGCGACAAGCAAGCGGACAGAACTGGGAGTTCGAGCTGCGCAAACCGCTTCTCGGCAAGCTGCTTCCTCCAGATCGCACAGGCGTCGTTCGCGTTCTCGGCTACGTGAATCACGCGCACATGGGCCTCTATCGCGTCGCCAATCAGGCCTATCTTTCCGGCGAAGATCCGACACCGGAGATCACGAAACACGAGACCTACGGCGCGGTAAAGTATGGCTTCACCCTCAACGCCGAGCAGGAGCTGACCACGAATCTGCGCGCCTTTGGCCGCTTTGGCTGGAACGAGGGACAACACGAGTCCTACGCCTATACCGAGGTGGACCAGACCTTCGAGTTAGGCAGCGATTACTCGGGCAGAAGATGGTCTCGCCCTTACGACAAACTTGGCGTGGCGTTTGTTTCGAATGCGATCAAGGCCGATCATCAGGCTTATCTGGGGTTTGGCGGGCTCGGTTTTTTGCTCGGTGATGGCAAGCTGAACTATGGCCGGGAAAACATTATCGAGAGCTACTACAACCTGCACGCCTGGCGCGGGATCTATTACGCGCTTGACCTTCAATTCATCGACCATCCGGGCTACAACAAAGATCGTGGCCCTGTGCTAGTCGAATCCGTCCGCATGCATGTGGACTTCTAGGCAACCTCCCCATCCGTACTTTTTGCGTAAAGTCTTCCATCGAGATGACTTAGGTTTGGACTTTCGTCCTTAGGCCTCTCATAGGCAGTGCCACTTTCGGAACCGTATACTCAGGGCGTGGGCACGTACGGGATGTTTGAACTCGCGGCTTTCTTGGTGGGGCTTCTCTTTGGCAGTTTTTTGAATGTCTGCATTTCGCGTCTGCCTGCTCACGAGTCAATCGTCCATCCCCACTCCTATTGTCCCCACTGCGCCAACCCTATCCGCTGGCACGACAATATTCCGCTTCTCAGTTGGCTCGTTCTTCGCGCTCGGTGTCGAGACTGCACTGCCGATATTTCATGGCGCTACCCGGCAGTGGAACTTGCCATGGGCCTCTGGTTCGTTGGGGTTGTCGCGCATACGCCTAAGGACTTGCTGGGTTTCTTCGGTTCCGCACCCACCTTCATCTTTTATCCTAACCTCACCATTGAATCTATCTCCCTTACTTTTCTTGGCTTCCTCCTGATCGGCTTGATGGTCATGGACTGGCAGAGGATGATTCTCCCAGATGCATTCACCCTCACCGGAATTGCTATCGCTCTGTTCCTCGTCTGCACGCAGGCCATCTTTCTCGGCCCGAACGAAGACCAGGTTCGTCTCACCAAGCACAGTCTCCACCTAACCAGTCCGGGCGGCGTCACCGACCACGGCAACGTCTTCCTCACTGGCCCCGAGAGCCTGATCTTCGGCCGCATCGTCGCTATCTGCGGAGCGGCTCTGCTGCTGCTCCTCGTCCGCTGGGGCTATCGAGCACTCCGGCACCGCGAGGGCATGGGCCTGGGCGACGTCAAACTCCTCGCGATGATTGCCGCTTTCCTCGGCTTCTGGCCAGCCGTTCTTTCTCTCTTCGTCGGCACGCTTGCTGCTGCACTGTATGGTGCGCTTCTGCTTGCGCTTGGCAAGGCCGAAGCAACCTCAAAACTCGCCTTCGGCAGCTTTCTTTGTGTTGGTGGACTCGTTGCCGCCCTGTACGGTAATCGCCTGATTGACAGCTACATAGCACTCCTTCCTTAACACTCACACCGGGCCTTCGTTCGCTTGACACTTGCCAGTCGCACTCTTAGAGTCGAAGATGGCCATGCACAGTTACCCATACATCTGGAACTACGTTCCACTGGTGCTTCAAGTCCTGGTCGCGCTGGGACTCGCCTGCGGAATGGTGGGCGCTTCGTTCCTCATCGGCAAACACAAAAATTCACGTACCAAGGCCAGTCCGTACGAGTGCGGCATGGACCCCGTCGGCGACGCCCGCGGCCGCTTCACCGTCCGGTTCTACATGGTCGCGATGCTCTTCGTCCTGTTCGATGTCGAGGCCGTCTTTGTGCTCCCCTGGGCCGTGATCTTCCGCCGCTTGCCTGCGTTGACCGGCTCGCGCATGTTCGGCTTCTGGGAGATGCTGGTCTATCTGGGCTTTGTCGCTGTGGGCCTCTTTTATGTCTGGAAGAAAGGGATTCTGGACTGGGCGCTCGATAAGGGAGACCTCTAATGTACGATCCCGCCTCCGCGATTAAGGGCAAGCAAGCCGTCTTCGAGGCGCACCCTGATAACGCCGCCGTCAAAGCACTATCCAGCCTTGCAACCGATGCGAAGTTCGATCGCGATGAGCTGACGATCACCGTTGCCCGCGAGAACATTATCGCTGCGTGCGAAGCACTGAAGCAGGCCGGCTACAACTTCCTCGAAGACGTTACCGCCGTCGACTGGTACCCTTCCGAGCCGCGTTTTCAGATCACGTATTCCATTCTCTCCATGCCGTTGAAGCAGCGTGTGCGCCTCGTCGTCCGTCTCGACAGCGAAGACGCCGCACTCGACAGCATTACCCAAGTCTGGCCGGCAGCGAATTTCTATGAGCGCGAAGTCTTCGACCTCTTCGGCGTACACTTCGGCAGCCACCCCAATCTACGCCGCATCATGATGCCCGAAGACTGGAATGGGCATCCATTACGTAAGGACTACCCCGTGGAGGGCTACCGCTAATGGCTCCCGTACACGACGTCGATGAGATTACCGGCGCGGCCGCGATCGACCCAGGCGTTGAAGACGTTTTCGCGAACGCCGCCCGCAATCGCCAGAATCCGCCAGCCCAGGACCAGACGATGGTCATCAACATGGGCCCGCAGCATCCGTCGACCCATGGCGTTCTCCGCCTGGTGGTCGAGATCGACGGCGAGACCGTTGTCTCCCTTGCGCCGGATATCGGCTACCTGCATACCGGCATTGAAAAGACCTGCGAGGCGAAGTTCTACCAGCAGGTCGTTCCGCTGACCGACCGCATCGACTATCTCTGTCCCATGACCGACAACCTCGCCTACTGCCTCGCAGTCGAGAAGTTGCTTGGCCTCGAGATTCCTGAGCGCGCGCAGTATCTCCGCGTGCTCTTCAACGAACTCACCCGAATTCAGTCGCACCTGGTCTGGCTCGGCTCGCACGCCATGGACGTCGGCGCCCTGACCGTCTTCCTCTACTGCTTCCGCGAGCGCGAGCAGTTGATGCGCATCTTCGAGGCCGTCTCCGGCCAGCGCATGATGACCAGCTACATTCGCATCGGCGGACTCAGTCTGGAGCCACCGCGTGATCTGTATGACACGATCCGCGCCTTCCTGAAGGACTTCCCGTCGAAGGTGGACGAGTACGAAGGCCTGCTGCAAACCAATCCCATCTGGATGAACCGCCTCAAAGGCGTCGGCTACCTCTCGCCCGAAGACGCGGTCGCGCTCGGCGTTACCGGTCCGCCGCTACGCGCCTCCGGTGTCGATTTTGATGTCCGCCGCGACATGCCTTACTCCGGCTACGAGAAGTTCCAGTTCAACGTTCCCACGTCGAAGATCGGGGACGTCTGGGCGCGCTACCTCGTCCGCATGCAGGAATTCCGCGAGTCGGTGAAGATCTGCCTGCAGGCACTCGATGGCCTTCCGGAAGGCCGCATCGTCGCGGATGCGCCGAAGATCATCCTTCCCAACCGCGAGCAGATGAAGACGCAGATGGAATCGCTCATCCATCATTTCAAGATTGTCACCGAGGGCTTTGGTGTGCCGGCTGGTGAAGCTACAAGTTCGGTCGAAGCGCCGCACGGCATGATGAACTACTACGTCGTCTCGGATGGCACGGCTAAGCCTTATCGTGTCCACATGCGCAACCCGGGATTCGCCACGCTGCAGGCGCTTGAAACTATGTGCAAGGGACGATTGCTTGCCGATGTGGTTGCTGTTATCGGCTCGATCGATATTGTGCTGGGGGAGATTGATCGATGAAGCGGCGGCGACGCCTATTCATGGCTCCCGAATATCGACATATCGCGGCGACCGCTTATGGAGGAAAGGTCGTTTTACCGGGCTCAATCGTAGTTGCCAAGAGAGATAGTCAAGATGAATTCGGAAATGACCAATGGGAGGTTCTACAGTACTCAATGACGTTTGGATTACGTTGGGTCCATCTGAAGAAAGTTCCTGTGGAGAAAGAATGCTCAATCGAACTAGACCAAAAAGTATTCTGGAAAAGCTTTAACGTAATCCAAGACTCGAACATCATGGATCATTTCGGATTACAACTTCCAGTTGAAAAACGTTATTGGGAGAGCGCACGAACGGGCACGAAGGAAAGCTGCCACTTGTGAGGCCGCAACTCCACACCGAACTATGGACTTCCTGGGCATCGCTGCTTCGCTCATACTCCGCAGCCCACGGACTTAACAGCCGGCATCATGCAGTCGTGGAAGTCGGTGCAGATGAAATTACTCTCCGCGTAGGCAGCCGATGGCTTCGCTTCACGCACGAGACGCTGGAAGACAGTGAAGGACACCGCTTCTCCTTCAGCATGCAGGAAGATGGAACGGTTAAACTGAACGGTAGCGCCGAAGAGATGGACCTTGCCGCCGAAAGGCTGGCGCGGGAGATGATGCAGCGTGAGTGAAATAGCCAATACGATCTTTTCGCCGGAGCTGGCCGCGCGCTTCGACAAACTCGTCACCATCTACCCGCTCAAGCGTTCGGCGCTCGTCCCCATGCTGCTTTACGCGCAGGATGAGGTTGGCTATGTCTCTGATCCCGTGGTGACTGAGATCGCCCAGCGGCTTGATCTTCTCGAGTTGGACGTACGCAACGTGCTTTCGTACTACTCCATGCTTCGCACCAAACCCGCGGGCAAGTACAACGTGCAGGTGTGCACCAACATCTCCTGCATGCTGCGCGGTGGCTACGAGATTCTCAACCACTGCAAACACAAGCTCGGCATCGGCCATAAAGAGACGACCAGAGACGGCGTCTTCTCGCTCGAAGAGGTTGAATGCATTGGCGCCTGCTGCTGGGCCCCTGCCATTCAGGTCAACTACGACTTCCACGAGAACCTCACGCCCGCGAAGGTCGACGACATCTTCAAGATGTATCGCGACGGCAAGGGAAAGGACGAAAAATAATGCCCACCCTCGTCAGTCATCCCGATGAAGTAAGAGTGCTCTCCCGCCGCTTCGGCCAGGGCGCAGCCAACATCGACAAGTACATTGAACTCGATGGCTACAAGGCCGTCCAGCAGGCCATCGCACAGGGCCCGGAGAAGATGGCGGGCTGGATCATTGACACCATGAAGGCCTCGGGGCTGCGTGGACGCGGCGGTGCCGGCTTCCCGACCGGAATGAAATGGTCGTTTGTGCCGAAGACGTCGGACAAGCCGAAGTACATCCTCGTCAACGGTGACGAGTCCGAGCCTGGCACCTGCAAGGACCACGTTATCTTCATCGAAGACCCGCACGCCATCATCGAAGGTGCCATGATTGCCGGCCTCGCCGTGGGAGCGAAGACAGGCTTCATCTATTTGCGCGGCGAATACCGCTACCTCCTCAAGATCATGGAGAAGGCGGTCGCCGATGCCTACGCCAAAGGCTACCTTGGCAAAAACATCTTCGGCTCCGGGATCGACTTCGACGTCATCACCCAGACCGGCGCCGGGGCGTATGAGGTCGGTGAAGAGTCGGCACTGATGGAGTCGCTCGAAGGCAAGCGCGGCGTGCCTCGGATTCGGCCACCTTTCCCTGCCGTGGTTGGCCTTTACGGCGGGCCTACTGTTATCAACAATGCGGAGACCATCGCCAATGCGCCGCATATTCTGCTGATGGGCGGCGAGGCCTACGCAAAGCTCGGCACCGAGCGCAACGGCGGCACGCGGCTCTTCGGTATCAGCGGCCATGTGGAACGCCCCGGCGTCTACGAGCTTCCGATGGGCTACAACCTGCGCAAAGCGATTTACGACGTGGCGGGCGGGATCAAGGACGGGAAAAAGCTCAAGGCCGTCGTCCCCGGTGGGGCTAGCTGCCCGGTCCTCACCGCCGACGAGATCGACGTGGGCCTCGACTTCGATCAGATGGCCAAGGCCGGGACGATGCTTGGGTCTGGCGGTATTGTCGTTCTGGACGAGACGGTCTCGATCGTCGAGTTTGCTCTCCGCACCATCGCCTTCTACCAGCACGAGAGTTGTGGCTGGTGCATCCCCTGTCGCGAGGGCACGGACTGGATCAAGAAGACCCTTACGCGCGTCTACAACGGCGGAGGCAGCAAGAAAGACGTCGACAATGTGCAGTACCTCGCCGAAAACATGTTGGGCCGTACATTCTGCCCGCTCGGCGACGCTGCCGCGATGCCGACGCTCGGCTTTGTCAAAAAATTCCGCAAAGAGTTCGAAGACTACATCGCCGGCAACAAGGCGGGGACACCTATCATTACCGTGGAACAGCTGGTCGGAGCAGGACATTGAAAGATCGACAGATATAAGGACTAAGAATGGCAGACGTAAAATTTACCGTAGACGGCAAACAACTCACGGCTCCCGCAGGCACGCTGCTCATTGACGCCTGTAAGTCCGCCGGCATCGAGGTCCCCGCCTTCTGCTACTACCCCGGACTTTCACTACAGGCGGCGTGCCGCATGTGCGTCGTCCGCATCGAAAAGATGCCGAAGCTACAGACCGCGTGCACCACGCCGGTCACTGAGGGCATGGTGGTCGCCACCGAGACACCCGAGATTGCCCAGGCTCGGAAGGCAACGCTGCAAATGCTGCTCGGCAATCACCCGCTCGACTGCCCAGTCTGCGACGCCGGCGGCGAGTGTGAACTGCAGGACATGACCTTCAAGTACGGCGCAGCCGACAGCTTCTACGCTGAGCCGAAGAACCACCGCGAGGAGCAGAAGTGGTCGCCCGTCGTCTACTTCGACCGCCCGCGCTGCATTCTCTGCTACCGCTGCGTGCGGATGTGCGGCGAGGGTATGGACGTCTTCGCCCTCGGCATCCAGAACCGCGGCGCCTCTTCCGTCATCGCCCCCAACATCTCCGCCGAGATTTCCCCCGACCACCTTGCCCACGTGGACTGCGAGCAGTGCGGCATGTGCATCGATGCCTGCCCCGTGGGCGCGTTGACCTCAGGCACCTATCGTTATAAGACTCGCCCCTGGGAGATGAACCACGTCGGTACCATCTGCACGCATTGCGGCGATGGCTGCAAAACGACACTCGGCGTCCGCTCCACCTCCGACGGCAGCGAGATCGTCCGCGGCGATAACCGCGACAAGTCCGGCATCAACGGCGACTTCCTCTGCAACAAGGGCCGCTACGCCTTCGACTTCGCCAACAACGAGACCCGCATCACGCAGCCGCTCGTCCGCCAGCCCAACGGCGAACTCAAGCCCGTAAGCTGGGAGGTCGCGCTCGACTACGTCGGCAAGGAATTCCGCGAACGCCGCGATGCGCGTGGCGGCAAATCCATCGGTGTCGTCGGCTCGAACCGCATCACCAACGAAGAGGCCTACCTCCTCCAGAAGTTTGCCCGCACCGTTCTCGGCACAAACAACATCGACCATCACCGCACGGCGGACTATGTCTCCTTCGCCCAGGCACTCGCCGGTCAGAAAGACCGCAGCGCCTCGCTGCGCGACACCCTCACCGCTCCGGCCATCATGATTCTTGGCGGCGACCCAACCATTCAGGCGCCCGCCACCGCGTGGAACATACGCACGAACGTCCGCAACAACCGGGGACGCCTCTACATCGCCAACTCCGCCGAGATCAAGCTTCGCCGCCAGGCGAAGGCGTTCGCGCACATCGCCCCCTTCAGCTACGGTGCGCTAGCCAGCTTCCTCGCCGGAGACGACAGTGCTGTTGAGGCCCTCACGAACCCCGGCGCAGATGCGAGCTCTTTCCGTAACTTCCGCGACGCCATCCGCGCCGAGCAGCAGCTTCTCGTGCTTCTCGGCTCGGAATTCCGCGGCGCCGATCTCGCTCGGCTCCTGGCCTTCGGCGCCACGCTGCCCAACTGGAAGTTCGCCCTCCTTTCCGACTATGCCAACTCACGCGGCGCAGCCGACATGGGCCTGCTCCCCGACATGCTCCCGGGTTACACGCCAGTAGTCGGCGGCGCCAGCTTCAGTGAATACAACGCCCCCGCCGAACCTGGTCTCGACCTGCTCGAGATCTTCGAGGCCGCCGTCCGCGGTGAACTGTCCGCCCTCTACGTCGTCGGCTCCAACCCCATCTCCCGTTACAGCGTCGACCCCGAGGCCCTGAAAGACACCTTCGTCGTCGTGCAGGATCTGTTCCTCACCGAGACGGCAGCCGTTGCCGACGTGATCCTTCCCGCCGCAAACCTCTACGAGAAATCCGGTTCTGTCACCAACAGCTACGGCGACCTTCAGCTCGTGAAAAAAGCCGCGGACCGAGCCGGCGTCCGCACCGACTTCGAGATGATCGTCCGCATCGCCGACAAGATGGGTGCAGACGTTCACAAACTGGTCCCCTTCGGCAAAGGTGTTCGCGCCGACATGGGTCAATCCCGTGGCGCACAGTCAGGCGAGGCGGACCGTCACGCCGTCTGGCTCACCGCAAACAATCTTGAGCCGAAACTCAGCCCCTTCGATCCCTTCGCCATTCTCGACGAGATCCAGCGTCTCGTCCCCGGCTACAATCTACTTCGCCTCCAGCTTCTCAGCGGGAATGACCAGCATCTGCAGCCCGCCGCCCCTGCGCCTCTGGTGCAGATCGGCAACCGGCGTGACCTCGTCCTACCGGCGAACAATTCTCTCTTTACCTCGGGCACACTGGGCCGCTACTCCGCCATGCTCGCCGACCTGCAGCACAACGAGAGCCTCCGTCCACCAACCGGACTTACCCAGATCGAAACCGCAGCCGACTAAAGAAACCGGGTTCAACTTGGAACCAGCAGCAAAACATGGAGCCAGCAGCAAAAATCTCAAAGCTTGAAACTCAGAGCTGAAAGCTAACATGATCCACCTAACCGATTTTCAGACATTTCTGCTGCTCAGCATCCTCAAGGTCGTGGTCGTCCTCGTCATCACCCTGACGGCGGTCGCCTACACGGTGCTGCTAGAGCGCAAGGTTCTGGGCCGCATCCAGAATCGCTGGGGCCCCTCGCGTGTCGGCCCCTTCGGCCTGCTGCAGCCGCTGGCCGACGGCATCAAGCTCTTCCTCAAGGAAGACCTCATGCCCATCGCCTCCGAACGCCCGCTGTTCATCATTGCCCCGATCATCGCACTGACCTGCGCGCTGATCTCGATTGCGGTCGTCCCCTTCGGCGGAATGCAGACCGTCACCGTCAATGGCATTGGCGTCCAGATGTTCAACGTCGCCGACCTCAATATCGGCCTTCTCGTCATCCTCGGCATCACATCGATCGGCGTCTACGGCATCGCGCTCTCGGGCTGGTCGTCGAACAACAAGTTCGCTCTCCTCGGCAGCCTCCGCGCCACCTCGCAGATGATCAGCTATGAGCTCGCCCTCGGCCTGTCGCTGGTCGGTGTCGTCCTCAGGGCCCAGTCCTTGAGTCTGCGCGACATCGTTAACAGCCAGTCCGCCCACGGCGCTCTTTCCTGGAACATCTTCGGCGGACTCCAGTTCGTCGCCTTCTTCATCTACCTCATGGCCGCGTACGCCGAGACCAACCGCGCTCCCTTCGACCTGCCCGAGGCCGAATCCGAACTCGTCGCCGGCTACCACACCGAATACAGCTCCATGAAGTTCGCCATGTTCTTCATGGCCGAATACGCCAACATGATCACCGTAAGCTGCGTCGCCACGCTGCTCTTCTTCGGCGGAGCCTCCAGCCCCCTCGGTCATCTTCTGCCTGACGATTTCGGCGGTCCTGTCCTCGCCGCCATCTTTCCCATTCTCTGGTTCGTCGTCAAAGTTCTTTTCTTCCTTTTGCTCTATATCTGGGTGCGAGGCACGCTGCCCCGCTTCCGTTACGACCAGCTCATGAGCTTCGGCTGGAAGTTTCTTCTGCCGCTGGCCATGATCAACATCATCGTCACGAGCTTAGTCATTGCTTTGCGCAGTTAAGGCAGCAGGAAACACCTTAGCAAGCTGTTTTACAATCAGCAGATAGCGCAAAATCTTTCTGCTCCGATTGAAAATGATTCTGAAGTCACGACAGACTCACGAAAGAAGTCGCGGAACATCATGCAACTGGCACTCTTCATCATCTTTGGCGCGCTGGCCGTAGCGGGAGCACTCAACCTCCTTCTGCAGCGCCATCCCATCAACTCCGCTCTCTCGCTGGTCGTCGTAATGATGTCGCTCGCGGTCCTCTACTGGTCGCTTGGGGCGGAGTTCCTTGCCGCCGCCCAGGTCATCGTCTACTCCGGCGCCATCATGGTCTTCTTCGTCTTCGTCATCATGTTGCTGAACGCGGGGGAAGAGGAGCGGACCGAGGGCAGCCGCGCCGCCTACATCGTCGGTTTCCCCGGCGCCGCCGCCATCTTCTGCCTGCTTAGCTTCGTCTTCCTCTCGGAGCGCAGCGCCTTCGGCGCCTCCAATGTTGGCGGCTACCTCAACCACATCACCAGCAACATCTCTGAGGTCAGCTCCCTCCTCTTCACCAAACTTCTGCTGCCATTCGAAGTCACCTCGGTCCTCATTCTGGTCGCCATCCTCGGAGCCGTTGTGCTCGCGCGAAAGGAGCAGTAATCCATGGACCATTTCCATTTGTACGTTCTCTTCTTCGGATTGCTTATTGTTACGACATTCACAGTGACCTTCTATTGGCTCTATATCGTCCTCAGCAATCTTTATCAGGACCTTCAGCACCATTTGCGCGGCTCTCGGAGGATTCGCTAATGGTCCCTATCGCCGCCTATCTCATCCTCGCCGCTGTGCTCTTCTCGATCGGTGTTGCGGCCTTTCTCATCAAGCGCAACCTCATCACGATCTTCATGTCGATTGAGCTGATGCTCAACGCCGTCAACCTCACCTTCGTCGCCTTCGCGCACATGTGGCACCAGGTGTCGGGCCAGATCTTCGTGTTCTTCGTCATGGTCGTCGCCGCCGCTGAGGCCGCCGTCGGCCTTGCCATCATCATCGCCATCTTCCGTACCCGCGAAACGTTGAACGTCGACTCGGTCGACCTGATGAAATCGTGATCTCTATGCCCCCAGTTTCCGCAAACTACGACTACCTCTGGCTGATTCCGCTGCTTCCCTTCGCCGGATTCCTCATCAATGGAACCATCGGCCGCAAGCTGCCCCGCTCCCTTGTCACCGCCGTCGCACTCATCTGCACCGCCATTCCTGCCGCGATCGTCGCGTGGCTCTGGGTCACCATGAAGGCCGCCGGCGCGCCCGAGGCCATCCAAGTCGTCAGCCAGCCCTGGATCGCCATCACCGGTCTCACCGTCAACTTCGCCCTCACCGTCGACCACCTCACGCTCATCATGCTTGGCGTCGTCACCGGCGTCGGCTTTTTAATCCACATCTACTCCGTCGGCTATATGGCTCACGAAGAGGGGTACTGGCGTTTCTTCGCCTACCTCAACCTCTTCATGTTCTTCATGTCCGTGCTTGTCCTCGCCGAAAGCTTCCTGCTCATGTTCGTCGGCTGGGAGGGCGTCGGTCTTGCCTCGTACCTGCTCATCGGCTTCTATTTCAAAAAGGACTCCGCGGCCAACGCTGGCAAAAAGGCTTTCATCCTTAACCGCATCGGCGACTTCGGCTTCCTGCTCGCAATGTTCCTCATCGTCCGCGAGTTCGGCTCTCTCGACTTCACCCACGTCTTCAACGCGATCACAGTCAATCCCCAATGGCAGGGAGGAGTGCTCACCGCCATAGCTCTTCTGCTCGTCCTCGGCGCCGTTGGCAAATCTGCGCAGATTCCTCTCTACGTCTGGCTCCCTGACGCTATGGAAGGCCCCACACCCGTCTCCGCTCTGATCCATGCCGCAACGATGGTCACAGCGGGCATCTATATGGTTGCGCGTTGCCACACGTTGTTCGACCGCTCGCCCTACGCTCTTGGCGTCGTCGCCATCATCGGAGCCGTCACCGCGATGTTCGCCGCCTGCATCGGCATGGTGCAGCACGACATCAAACGCGTCCTCGCCTACTCCACGGTCTCGCAGCTCGGCTACATGTTCCTGGCATGCGGAGTCGGAGCCTACGCTGCAGGCATCTTCCATCTGCTGACCCACGCCTTCTTCAAGGCGCTGCTCTTCCTCGCCGCAGGTTCCGTCATCCACGCACTCTCGGGCGAACAGGACATGCGGAAGATGGGCGGCCTCCGCAAACGCATCCCCACCACCTTCTGGACCATGACGATGGGCGTCTTTGCCATCGCAGGCATCCCGCCGTGGGCCGCCTTCTTCTCCAAAGACGAGATCCTCTACCAGACCTTCGTCTCTACCAACCCAATCGGCAAGCTCCTCTGGCTGGTCGGCCTCGTCACCGCAGGCATGACTTCCTTCTACATGTTCCGGCTCTGGTTCAAGACCTTCTTCGGCCCTGAGCACTTTGCCGAACACACAGACCTTCACGATCACGGAGCAGCTGTCCACGCCTACTCCGGCAGCCACGTCGTGTTGGTCGCCGATCCCGAAGAAAACCAAACCCACAGCATCCACGAATCCCCGTGGATCATGCTCGGCCCGCTCGTCATCCTCGCCATTCTCTCCATCATCGGCGGATGGGTCGGCGTCCCCGCTGCCATGGGGGGGCATGATGAGATCGGCCACTTCCTCGACCCCGTTTTCGCCAGCGGCGCAACCATCGAAACAGTAGTAACAACGAGCCACGGCCCCGAACTGGGCCTCGCGCTCGTATCAGTTCTCGTCGTCGCGATCGGCTTCTACATTGCGTACCTCTTCTACTACAAGAAGCCACGCACCGCCGCAGCGATTGCCGGCCGTTCGCCCGCTCTTTACCACCTCGTCGAAAACAAGTTCTACGTCGACGAGATCTACAGCGCCCTCATCGTTACCCCGCTGCTCATGTTTGCTCGCCTCTTCCTCGGCGGACTCATCGACGGGGGCATCGTCAACGGCTCAGGCGCAGCCGCAGGCGGCCTCACAAAGGGTCTCAGTTCGCTCGTCCGCCGCGTTCAATCCGGCAACATACGCTCGTACGCCGGTTGGCTCGCAATCGGAGCAGCCGCCGTTCTAATTGTCATGATCTTCGGGCGCACCATCTGGCTGCACTAGAGAAAATAAGTACCTGTTTCACGAAACATCTGGTTTTGCTCCACCAAAGGAAACGATGAACATCGATCACACCATCCTGACCGTCATCACCTTCGTCCCGCTCGCGGGCGCGGTCCTGCTGGCCCTGCTGCCCGATAAGGGCAAGCTGATGCAGTGGGGTGCGCTCGCCGTCACCCTCGTGACGTTCGCGCTGACCCTGCATCTTCCCTTCCACTACGACTACGCCGCCGCCGCAGGCACATTTCAATTCGAACAAAACCTCGAGTGGATCGCCTCGCCCGCCATTCGCTACCACCTCGGCGTCGACGGCCTCTCGATGTGGCTCGTCGTGCTCACCGGCTTCCTTGCCCCGCTCGGCGTCCTCATCTCCTGGAACACGATCTCCGACCGCAAGAAGCTCTTCTACACCCTCTTCCTGCTCCAGCAGGTCGCGATGCTCGGCATCTTCGTCTCGCTCGACCTCTTCCTCTACTACGCCTTCTGGGAGCTCTCGCTCGTCCCCATGACGCTGCTCATCGCCACCTTCGGGCGCACCGTCAACCGCCGCCGCGCCGCAATCAAATACTTCCTCTACACCTTCATCCCCTCGGCCATCCTGCTCGTCGGTATGCTCTGGCTCTACGCCAGCACCGGCACCTTCCAGTTTCCCGAGCTGGCCCATCTCGCCGCCACCCACAACATCTCCGGCAACTCCGCCGCACTCTGGCTCGCCTCACTGGCTTTCCTCGTCGCCTTCGCCGTCAAAGTCCCTGTCTTCCCGCTGCACGGCTGGCTCGCTGACGGTATCGCCGAAGCCCCCACCGCCGCCGTCATGGTTCTCGCGGGCAAACTCGGCCTCTACTCCATCCTGCGCTTCTCCTTCGGCATCTTTCCCGAACAGTCCCGCCAGATCGCGCCGCTGATGATCGCACTCGGCGCCATCGGCATCGTCTACGGCGCTCTCATCGCTCTCGTTCAGAAAGACCTTAAGCAGCTAGCCGCCTACGGGACTCTCGGCCACGTCAGCGTCGTCATCCTCGGCATCTTCACCTTCACCATCGCCGGCCTCGATGGCGGCATCTACGCCACCATCAACGAAGGCATCGGCGGCGGCGCGTTCTTCATGCTCCTCGGCATCCTCTACGAGCGCTACGGCACCTACGACATGCGCGACTACGGCGGACTCGCCGCAAAACTTCCCTGGATGGTGACCATGTTCGTCATCACCACTCTCTCAGTCGTTGGCCTGCCCATGCTCAACGGTTTCGTCGGCGAGTTCCTCGTCCTCACCGGCGGCATGCAGTCCGCCGTCAGCACATCACACCCGCTGGACTGTGCTCGGCACGACCGGCGTCATCTTCACCGCCTCCTACATGCTCTGGATGATCCAGCGCATCTTCTACGGCGACCTGAACGACAACACCGCCGACGTTCCGGCTCCGGACCTCGATGCCCGCGAGCATATCGCTCTCTGGCCCATGGTTGCTGTTATGTTTCTGATGGGCGTCGCCTCCCCAATCTGGATGCGCGCCATCGACACCGCAGGCACTCTGCTCGCAGAAGAGCCGCCACCGGCAGAGCCCCTTCCCTCATCCCAGGCCACGCCCCGCTTCGGCCCCAACATGATCCACACCAACGAAGCTGTCTTCGTACTTCCCGCTACGGAGGCAAAGAAGTAAATGTCCCCTAACGTCCTGGCCCTCCTTCCCGAACTTATCCTCACCCTCACCGGCGTCCTCATCATGCTGGCCGAACCCTGCCTGAACCCCGCGAGCAGCCGCAAGCCTCTCGGCTGGATCGCCATCGCCGGCACCGTCGCCGCTCTCGTCGCCAGCTGGTACCAGGTTTCGTTCGGCGCCACCATTCACGCCTTCTCCAACACCATCCAGGTCGACGCCTTCTCCGTTCTTCTTCCACTACGTCATCGGAGCCGTCGTGCTGGTCACGCTGCTCGGCTCGCTTGACTACTTCGAAGGCAACGCCAGCCACGCCGGCGAGTACTTCGCCCTGCTCTGCTTCGGCGCCGTGGGCATGATGTTCATGACCTGCTCGGTCGAGCTCCTCATGGTCTTCGTCGGCCTCGAGATCTCCTCGATCTCCACCTACATCCTCTGCCGGCTTCCGCAAGGGACAGGCCACCGGCACCGAGTCCTCCATCAAGTACTTCCTGCTCGGCTCCTTCGCCACCGCCTTCTTCCTCTACGGCATCGCCCTCGCCTTCGGAGCCACCGGCTCGACCGACATCTACGCCATCGCCCACGGCCTCGAGACCACCTCCACGCCCTGCTCTCGCCTTCACCGCTCTCGCCCTGATCCTCATCGGCCTCGGCTTCAAGGTCTCCGCAGCCCCCTTCCATGTCTGGACGCCCGACGTCTACCAGGGCGCACCCGCTCCGGTCGTTGGCCTCATGTCCACCGCGCCCAAGGCCGCCGCCTTTGCCGTCCTGCTGCGCATCACCTTCTACCGGCTTCCCCACCTACGCAGCATCGCTGGGCCATCCTTATGTGGGTCCTCGCCGCGCTGTCGATGACGATCGGCAACCTCGGCGCCCTGCTCCAGCGCGACGTCAAGCGCCTGCTCGCCTACTCGTCGCATCGCCCACGCCGGCTATCTGCTGGTCGCCTTCACCGCCTTCCCGTACGATGGCATCGCTGCGGCCTGCTTCTACACCGCCTCCTACGCCGCCATGAACGTCGGCGCCTTCGCCGTCATCACCCAGATCGGCGGCTACGACGAGCGCGCCCGCACCATCGACGACTACACCGGCCTCGGCCACGAGGCGCCCCGTACCTCGCCGCGCTTCTCGCCTTCTTCCTGCTCTCGCTGATCGGAATCCCCTTCACCGGCGGCTTCTTCGGCAAGTTCTACGTCTTCTCCGCCGCCATCCACGCCGGCAACGTCTGGCTCGCCGTCATCGGCCTGCTCAACAGCGGCATCGCCTGCTTCTACTACCTGCGTCTGCTGGCCGCGGTCTACACCAAGCCCGGCGCCGACAGTGCTCGCCTCAACGAGCTTCGTCCCATCAGCGTCTCCGCAGCCGTCGGTCTCGCCCTCGCTGCAATGGCTACACTCGTCCTCGGCATCGTGCCCGATGGCGCGGTCCGGTTTGCCGAGTACGCCAGCCACTCCACCCTCATCGAACAAGGGCGCCAGGAATGCGCCGCCCATCCCGAAGGCTGCCACCTCCAACTCAACTTCGACGTCAAGTAATCTTCAAGGCCGTGTCCTGCCGGACGGGCCCACTGCGCGTGGGGCGGGCGTTCACACGCCTTTTTAACTTGTCTCGGTAGAAACTAGCCGCATTGGTCCTCCCGTTGGTCGGGATTATCTTTCCCCGACCAACTGGAGGGCCAAAGAGGATGATCCCCGCGAGACCGGGTATCCACGCCACGAAGTGGCCGCCCCACGCGCAGTGGGCCCGTCCGGCAGGACACCCAAACAGAAAAGCCTCCGCAATCAGCGGAGGCATTTCCTTGCCACTTCAAACGTCAACCTTACAGCGGCTTCACCTTCAGGAAGATGATGACGAACGTGAACAGCGCGAGCGACTCGATAAACGCGAGACCAAGAATCAGGAAGATAAAGATTCCAGGACGTGCGCCCGGGTTACGCGCCAACGCTTCAGTTGCCGAAGCAGTCGCCTTACCCTGACCCAGACCGCAAAGACCAGCCGCGAGAGCCATGCCCAGACCAGCAGCCAGCGGAATCCACTGATTCTCCGGATGCCCACCAGCAGCATCTTGCGCAAAAGCCGGCGTTGCAAGCAGCAGCGCGGCCAACGACATAAACAGATATTGCAGCTTCTTCATCGTGTAACTCCATCCCCCATCAGATACGCCGCCAGTGGGTGGTTGATGCTCACCGTGCTGGCACCCTCACGCTATGCGGCGTTGTTGCTACCGCGAAGAGGAGGCCCCTAAGCGGCAAACTCAAAGTTTCTATCCGCGACCAGCCGTGTAAATCCGCGGTCGCCTGATCTCTAATGATCGTGCGCAACTGCCATCGACAGATAGATCGCCGCCAGCAGAAAGAACACATACGCCTGCACCACGGCCACGCCAAGGTGCAGCCCCAGGAACACCAGCGGAATGCCGATCGGGATCAGCGAGAAGAACGCCATCGTCAGCAGGTCGCCGGCAAACATATTCGCGTACAACCGGACCGTCAGCGAAAGACGCGGGCAAAGTGGGAGATGATCTCGATCGGCAGCATCAGCCACGAGATCCACCACACCGGCCCCAGAAACTGCTTGATGTATCCAAACCCATTCGACCGGATGCCCTGGTAGTGGTAGTACACAAACGTCACCAGCGCGAACCCCAGCGGCACCACCACTTCCGCAGTAGGCGACTCAAGCCCCGGAATCAATCCCAGAAGATTGCTCAGCAGGATAAACAGCAGCAGCGCCGTCAGGTAGCTGACAAACCGCTCGGAACCATGCCCGATGATCTGCTCGCCCTGCTCGGACACAAACTCATGCGTCATCTCCGCCAGATGCTGCACCGGTTTCGGCCTCTCCACGTTCAGCGTCAGCCGCACCACGATGAAGTAGGCGACCAGCACCGGAAACACCAGCAGCTCCATCGCAAACGCATTGGTAATCGGTGCCTCGGGCGATGCCGGATGCACATGCAAAGCGTTCAGAAACGCTGTCACAGGCGCGGCGAAGTGCTCGTTCAAAACTCTGGTAAGAAGTAATTGATGTGGCATAAAGAAAATAAAAGAAAGCTTTTGTCCTTGTTTCTAAAACCTTCGAAAACCCGGTCTAAACCGTCCACGCCTTCATCAGCCTCAAACCCTCAACCGTCAGGGCAAACACACCCAGAGCGAGGCCAGCGGCAAGCGCGTAGACCGAACCATTCAGTACCCTAAGGCTAACATAAAGCAGCACCACGGTCAGCCCCAGCCGCAGGAAGAACCCGAACAACACCATCCCCATCGGCCGCGCCTTCCCGCCTCCGTCCATCCGCACCATCACCGCCGTCATCAGCCGCAGCCACTCCCACAGCCCCGACCCCGAGATCGCCGCCCCCACCAGCAGCAACACCGCACTCTGCCACCCCAGCTTCCACCACACCAGCGGAGCCGCCACCACCGTAATGACCGCCAGCAGCCGCATCGCGCTCCGCATCGTTCGCTTGAAGTCCGCGTCGCTGAAACTGTCCATCGCCCTCAAAACCCTATCCTCCTGCTCCATCACGAGCGATCGTTCTTCAAGTAGCGCGAAGCCGTCCGAAATATCTGAATAAACCCTGCCACCGCCCCCAGCAGAATCCCCGCAATCGAAATCCATTCCTGATGAAAGTGCCGGTCCAGCCAGCTCCCCACCAGCCACCCGATCACGCATCCCGCCGGCAGCGCAATCGCCAGCTGAATCATCGACTCAGCCTTAACCAGCTCGCCCAGCGCACCCTTGCCGCCGCTCGCCCCCTTATTGTCGTTTTCTGTTCCGTCATCCGCCATAGCAGCACCATTACACCACGCACAGCATCACAAGGTCACACCAACCTGCACTGATCGGGTGCCCCATCGCGCTCCTTGCGATCGGGGTCCCCATTGAGCTTGCTCAATGGCTGTGGATGGGTGGGATGTACACCGTTCACCAGCCGCAGAGCCGCTATTGTTGTTGCCTGTTTGACTGCCATCACGATCAGTCACCGCCGCTATACTGAAACCTCAACACTTCACGCCAAAGGAATCCTCGTGCACGAGTCGGAGTTCGAAAAAAATCTCTACCAGCAGCGCCGCGACAAGCTCGAGCAGATCGCCGCCCTCGGCCAGGCCAACGGCCTCACCTACGCCGAAGCGACGTATCCGAACAGCTACGCTGCCACCCACACCATCCCCGAACTCCGCGCCGCCTACGACTCCCTCACCGCCGAACAGCTCGAGTCCGCACCCTCGCCCATCAACGTCTCCATCGCCGGCCGCATCATGGCCATCCGCGTCCAGGGCAAAGCCGGCTTCGCGCAGCTCCAGCAGGGCGGCCAGCGCTTCCAGATCTACGTCCGCAAAGACGACGTCGGCGAGAACGCCTTCGCCCTCTACAAGCTCCTCGACCTCGGCGACCACATCGGCGTCCGCGGCCATCTCTTCCGCACCCGCACCGGCGAGCTCACCGTCCACGTCGAGCCCGTAGACCATAAACCCGCGATCACCTTCCTCGCCAAAGCCATGCTCGCCCTGCCCGACAAGTACCACGGCCTCGAAGACACCGAACTCCGCTACCGCCAGCGCTACGTCGACCTCTTCATGAACACCGGCGCAACCAAGACAGCGCCCCAGCCACCTACTGCGCCAACCGAAGCAGCAGAGGCAGAAACCGTAAAACCGGCTGTGGATCCTGTCGAACCCGAGACCCCAAACGTCCGCGAAGTCTTCGTCAAGCGCGCCGCCGTCCTCCGCGCCATCCGCACCTTCTTCGATCGCCGCGGCTACCTCGAAGTCGAAACCCCCATGATGCACCAGGTCGCCGGAGGAGCCGCCGCGCAGCCCTTCACCACGCACCACAACGCGCTCGACATCGACCTCTTCCTGCGCATCGCGCCCGAGCTCTACCTCAAGCGCCTAGTCGTCGGCGGCCTCGACCGCGTCTACGAGATCAACCGCAACTTCCGCAACGAAGGCATCAGCACCAAGCACAACCCCGAGTTCACCATGCTCGAGTTCTACCAGGCCTACGCCAACTACCACGACCTGATGAAGCTCAGCGAAGAACTCATCATCTTCGTCGCCAAACACGTCAACGGCACCTGCATCACCCACTTCAACGGCAACGAGATCGACCTGGGCAAATGGACAAGTCTCTCCATGCGCGAAGCCATCCTCAAGTTCTGGCCCGAAGCGGCCGGGCCAAAGCCCGATTCGTCGGTCTTCGCTTCGAAGGAAGCGACAGTCGCTTTGGTGGCGATCAGCTCCGATCAGATCGCAAACGATCAGACATCGAGTACAGCCCATCAGAACCTGTCGGCAAAACTATCGCGACGATCTTCGAAACTGTCTGCCGAACCGCACCTCATCCAACCCACGATCATCTACGACTTCCCCCTGGCCGTCTCCCCGCTCTCCAAGAAAAAGCCCGACGAGCCCGACTGGGTCGAGCGCTTCGAGTTCTACATCGGCGGCTTCGAGGTCGGCAACGCCTTCTCCGAGCTCAACGACCCCGTCGACCAGCTCGACCGCTTCGAGCAGCAAATGGTCCAAAAAGACAAAGGCGACGACGAAGCCCACCAGATGGACGAGGACTACGTCCGCGCCCTCGGCTACGGCCTGCCGCCCACCGCAGGCGAAGGCATCGGCATCGACCGCCTCACCATGCTCCTCACCGACTCGAAATCCATCCGCGACGTCATCCTCTTTCCGCTGATGCGCCCACCACAGAAGACGGCCGAGCAACTCGTAGCCAAAGATGCCCAACCGCACGGGGAGTCGGTCGAATAGCACCAACCACGCGCCCCCGCGCATCATACCTGTGACAAACGCGGTATCCTAAAAACTGTGGCCACCTCTGCGACAACCGATCACGTCCTCGCACCCGCGAAGCCCCACGCGCTCCTCGCCGACTACGCCACGCTCTTCAAAGTCCGCATCTCCACCATGGTCATCATCACCGCCGGAGCCGGCTTCTATCTCGGCTGCCTCCGCAGCGGTATCAGCCCCTTCCAGCTCGACGGCATCAAAGCCCTCGTCGCCATCGCCGTCGTCACCTGCGGCTCCAGCGCCCTCAATCAGGCCCTCGAGCGCAAGTCCGACGCTCTCATGCATCGCACCGCCGACCGCCCCATGGCCGCCGGCCGCATCTCGCTCACCCACGGACTCGTCCTCGGATTCACGGCCACCTTCCTCGGCATCGCTCTACCTCGCCTACAACACCAACCTGCTGACGGGAACCCTCACCCTCCTCACCGCCATCGGCTACGTCGCCATCTACACTCCCCTCAAGCGCATCACCACACTCAACACCTTCATCGGCGCCTTCCCCGGAGCGCTCCCGCCGCTGATCGGCTGGACCGCCGCCCGCGGCCTGATCGAGTGGCCCGGCGTCGCTCTCTTCGCCATCCTCTTCGTCTGGCAGTTCCCTCACTTCATGGCCATCGGCTGGATGTACCGCGAAGACTACACCCGCGGCGGCATCCGCCTCACAGCCCAACCTGCCCAACACCCAATACGCCGCGCTCAGCACCGTCGTCCAGGCTCTCTTCTACGCCGCCATCATGATCCCCGTCAGCCTCTGGCCCGCCACGCTGCACGTCACCGGCAGCCTCTACGCCATCGCCGCAACCATCCTCAGCCTCGGCTACCTCTGGTACACCATTCGCTTCGCACGCATCGCTCGCGACCCCGACTCGCAAGCCTCGCGCCGCGCAGCCCGCGACCTCCTCCGCGCTTCCGTCATCTACCTCCCACTTCTCCTAGCCGCCATGATGCTAGACGCCAAAGGACGCCTCTTCTTTTAAATGCAAGCCACCGCACCAAGCACAAACCTGCGCACCCCGCCTTCCGTCATCGCCACCATCATCGGCATCAGCGCCGTCGCCTCGCTCTTCCTCGCGTGGCTGGTCTACTACCATCCTCCGGTCGATGTCGCCGGTACGCATCTCGCCTTTCTTCCCGCGCTCGACGCTGTCCTCAACGCGCTCTGCGCCGTCTTCCTTGTGATCGGCTTCCGCTACATTCGTCGGCGCGAGATTATCAAACACCGCAACAGTATGTTCGGCGCATTCATCGTTTCGACGGTCTTCCTCGTCGCCTACGTCGTCAACCACGTCCTGCACGGCGACATGCTATTCCCCAAGGCTTATCCAACCGCACGCTTCATCTATCTCTGGCTCCTGCTGACGCCGCACATTCTTCTAGCCATCGTCTGCCTTCCGATGATCCTGATCACCTTTTTCCTGTCGCTTACCGGCCGCTTCCCCGCACACAAAAAACTTGCCCGCTGGACCTACCCCATCTGGCTCTACGTTTCCGTCAGCGGCGTCATCGTCTACGCCATGCTCGCAGCCTACCGCTGAAGCAAGTTCTGCTCTCTATTCCCTGATCTCTATTGCCGACTCCCGTCCTTATGCAGCCTGACACCCGCAAGCTCCTCCGCACCGGCCTTCTGATCTTCGGCACTGGAGTCATCGCCGCCGCGCTCATCTTTACCAGCTTCGGCGGAGTCACGCACCAGGGGCCTCACACCAACATGGGCTGGCTCGCGCTGATGCTCGCAATGGGCTGCCTTCCCACCGGCTTCCTCACCCTGCTCCTCGCCGCGCTCAAGCTCATCGGCGACCGCCGCCGATAAACCTCGCAGCCAACCCTCCACAGTCCTCCATCTGCTATCCTCATCCTTCAAAACCCGCAATCACCCGGAGCATCTAAATGGCAAAAGGCGTCAACAAAGTCTTCCTCCTCGGCAACGTCGGCAAAGACCCCGAGATCCGTTCCACCGCCGGCGGCATGACCGTCGCCAGCTTCTCTCTCGCCACCGCCGAACGTGCTAAAGACGCCCAGGGCAACTGGGCCGACAAAACCGAATGGCACAATATCGTGTGCTTCCAGCGCACCGCCGAGGTCGTCCGCGACTACGTCAAGAAGGGATCGCAACTCCTCGTCGAAGGCAAGATCCAGACCCGCTCCTGGGACGACAAGACCAGCGGCGAAAAGAAGTACAAGACCGAGATCCTCTGCAACGAGCTCACCCTGCTCGGCGGCAGACCCGGCGGCGAAGGCACCACCGCGGGCGGCTACTCCAAATCAAACAGCACCAGCTACGACCAGCGAAGCCCCGCCAACGCTGCCGACTACTCCGACGTAGGCATCACGGACGACGACATCCCCTTCTAGGACAACACCATTCACTTCGAATCGGCAGGCATCGGCTGGACCATCACGGGTTCAGCCGAGTTTTTTTTCAACGCATTGCAGTCACCTTCCCAAGCAACCCGCCACTCCCACGCATCACCATCCCGTTCGGCCCGATCAAGAAATGCAATCAATTGACCCTCCTCTGACAACGCTGTGACAATCCCCCCCACCATTCGCTCTACTCTTCTCTTGACCGCATAAGGGCGCTCCTCGTGCGATCAATGACTGCATCTGTCCATGCAGTCGTACCAATGTCTTGCCCTCCACCAGCCGCCTGCAATCCCTGAGGCGGCTTTTTTTGCTCAGGGCACCGGTCTTAAATCATCACCCGCCATGCTGTACTATTCAGTCACGGGAATGAGGTCTCCCAAAACCGCTGGATAACCCGGCTGATGACCTCTGCCAATTTGACCTCCTCCATAAGAGGAAGAACGAGGCAGACGATGTCTTATCTCTGGGTTACGGTCGGCAGTGCGCTTGGCGGCCTCTTACGCTACACCATCAGCAGACTGATGGTCTCCTTCGATGTCAGTATCGGCTTTCCCATCGGCACAGTACTGATCAACGTCATCGGCTCCTTCATCATCGGCTACTTCGGCACCCTCACGCTGCACAGCGGCAAGTATCCGGCCTCCGACAACGTCCGCCTCTTCGTGATGGTGGGCATCTGCGGCGGATTCACCACCTTCTCCTCCTTCAGTCTCCAGACGCTCGATCTGATCCGTTCCGGCCTGTGGGGCAGGGTCGCGGCAAATATCGTTCTGTCGGTAGTGTTGTGCCTGACCGCGGTCGCGGTTGGCCATCGTCTGGCGCAACATTGGGTCCCCGAGATCGCCATCGCCGAAACCGACGAAGAAGAATATACCGGCTGATCCTCTCGGCCCTCCTTACCAACTAAAGTACTGCCGTTTCGACCGGAGCCTCGCGCAGCCTCACCGTGCGGGGCGTAGTGGAGAAATCCGCTTCTCTGCCTCAAAACTCCAATCCTTCTCTGGGCGCCAAGCCTCTCGTGACTCCATCTTGCGGCAATTCCTATGTGCGTTTATCGTATTACTAGTCCGTCTATCGAACATTTCTGTTCGCCGGCCGACATGGAAAGGGAATCCGCATGAGCCTTACCGCCCGTCAGCCCGTCCTCCCACCCGCTCCTCCCGCAATCCCCGGCGGCCCCAAGGTCACTCCCGCTGCCGCCCTCGACGCTTACACCGGCGACCCCAACTTCATGACCTCCCTCGCCCGCGGACTCGTCGTCATCCAGGCCTTCACTCAGCAATCGCCCCAGATGACCATCTCCCAGCTCAGCATCAAGACTGGCCTCTCCCGCGCCGCCGTCCGCCGCTGCCTTTACACCCTCACCAAGCTCGGCTTCGCCGGAGCCGAAGACGGCTCGCGCTACTCCCTGCGCCCGCGCATGCTCACCCTCTCCCACACCTACACCACATCAAACACTCTCTCCAGCGCGGCCCAGCCCATCCTCGAACGCATGTCCGCCACCCATCGCGAGTCCTTCTCTGTCGCCACGCTCGACGGCGAAGACATCGTCTACATCGCCCGCACCCAGGTCAATCGTGTCATGGCCGTCGACCTCCACATCGGCAGCCGCCTTCCTGCCTACTGCACCAGCATGGGCCGCATCCTCCTCGCCTATCTTCCGCAGGAGCAGCTCGAGCAATACCTCGCCAAGGTGAACCTGGTTCCGCACACCACCCGCACCATCACCTCGGTAGAAAAACTTCGCCTCGCGCTGCGCAACATCCGCCGCAACGGCTACGCCATCTGCGATCAGGAGTACGAGGTCGGCCTTCGCTCCCTCGCCGTTCCCGTCTACTCGTCCTCCGGCCGCGTCGTCGCCACGCTCAACCTCAGCGGCAACGCACCGCGCCTCTCTGTCCTCGAGATGCAGACCCGTTTCCTCACGCCGCTTCGCAACGCCGCCAACGAGCTAAGCGTCTTCCTGAACTGACACCGTTCTCGACAGACGATACGCCGCAGCCGTCAGCAAAAGAAACAATGCAGCGACGATCAGATTCGGGTAAACCATCACTCCATCGATGCGCGGCTCGCCCCCCGGCCTCCCCGCCCACCACGTCGAAGACGGCAGCAGAAACGGGACATAGAACAGCGGAGTCCAGTAGGCGACCGACAGAGCAGCAGCCACGCGAAACGCCACCTCCGGCTCTCTGGACCGCCGCCAAAGCAGCCATGTCCCCGTCACCGACACTCCCGCAAGCAGAAACAACAGAAGCGCGCCATGAAACCGCGCATGCGGATGCCACAAGGGATTCAGCAGATGGTTCGGGCTCCAATCGAGCACAAACGACAGCACGCTTCCGCCCAGCAGCACAAACGTCATCAGAACCTTTGCAACCTTGAGCTTTGCAAGCCTGATTCGCTCCATAAAATCTCCTCCCCTAATAGTGAGTGAGTGTTTACTATTATTAATTACTCCCACTTCCCGAAACCGTCAAGGCAGTCGACAAACCCTCCCCATACCGGAGATCCCGCATGAAGCAGCAAGGAAAAACAAAACCCACCCGTGGCAGGCCAAGCCGAAGACCCGAAATCATCGCCGCCACCGAAGCTCTCATCCGCACCCGCGGCCTTGCCAGCACGACCACCCGCGCCATCGCCGAACAAGCCGGCTGCTCCGAAGCTGCCCTCTACGTCCACTTCGACAATCGCCTCACCCTCCTCCTGGCGGTCCTCGAAGAGAGCCTTCCCGACATGCTCCTCCCGCTCAAATCACTGGAGCAATCCATCGGCAGCCGCACGCCGCAGCAAAATCTCGCCCAGGCCCTTCGCGCCATATTTGCCTTTCACGAGCGAGTAGTCCCCATGCTCTGCGGCCTCTTCGCCGACCCCGAGCTCCTCAACGCCTATCGCGAATCGCTCACCACTCGCAACAAAGGCCCCCACGGCGCAATCGCGCGATTACAAAAATACATCTCCGCCGAGCAGTCACTCGGGCGCATCGACAAAAAAATTGACGCCGAAACTGCAGCCACCATTCTCATGGCCAGTTCCTTCTTCAAAGCCTTCGTCTCAAAGTTTTTCGGTGCCCCCGCGCCCTCAGCCGCAGTCCTCAAAGAACTCGTCGCAGCCGCCATCAAGAGCAACTAACCGGTACCGCTGCACATCAACGAGGTGCCACACACCTCAGGAACGAAACGCCGATATCCGTGTCAACGATCGCGCCGTCGGCCTTCACCGGCGCAACCACAGCCTGCCCTGGAGTGAGCACAACATCGCCACACGCAGTTGAAATGACCGCCCTCCCAGCCAATCCGACCAGGCACCCCGGCCCATCGAAGGAGACGCTGGCCTCCGTCACCTGACCAAAGTCAAACCGGTCCACCACAAAATACTTCTGCTCAATCAGCCGCGTGAATCCATCCATCGTCTTCGCAGCAACCTTCCCCGCGGCAGTCTTCGGCTTCATCACTTGCAAGCCCTTCTCCAGATGCAGTTCCCGAGGCCGTCCATAGTCATACAGCCGATAGGTCACATCACTGGTCTGTTGCGTCTCGAGCAGCACCATCCCCGGTCCAATCGCATGGACCGTCCCTGGCTCCACAAACAACATGTCCCCCACCGAAACCGGCACCCACTCCATCAGCGCCTCCATCGTCCCATCGGCGATCGCCGTCTTCACCCTCGCAGCATCGGCTCCATCCTTCATCCCCAGCGCCACTGCCGCTCCCGGCTGCGCCTCCAGAACGTACCAGCACTCTGTCTTCCCTCGCGTCTCTCCCAGCGCCCGTGCCTGCGCGTCATTTGGATGCACCTGCACCGAAAGCTTCTCCGCTGGAAACAGCAGCTTCACCAGCAGGGGAAACTCCCCCCCCAGTTCCGCCGCCATCGACTCGAGCGTCCGCCCCGCAAACTCACCCGTCTCCACCACGCATTGAGGCCCCGTCAACCAGGCCTCACCCACCGGCTCCGTCGTCCCAGTATCGGCATACCAGGGACGCAGATCTTGCCTTCCCCACACCCGCTCACTGAACCACGGCTTCAACCGAAACGGCGCAACGCTAGTCGTCATCATCTTTTTTTGACTTCTTCCTTTTCTCCAGCAGCAGCGCCGGAACCGGCCGGTCGCCCATGGCGTCCTTCCATAGGATAACGTTCAATTTCCGCGGATCGGCCCTGTCCTCGTGAGTAAAATCCATCTTCGAGCTCTCCCGCGCCCCCGGAGCCGTTCGCTGATTCGCCATATAGATCAGCCCGTTCTCCCGGTTGGAGTAGTCCGCCGAATACGCCGCCTGGTCCCCCGCCCCGGTAAACAGCGTGCTGATCATCGAGCTCAACGCGTCGTTGTTGTTCATCGGCGGAACTTCCAGCAGCGTCTCCATCGTCCGAACCACGCTCACGGTCGAATAAAACCTACTGTCCACAAACGCCGCCCCATCTTCTTTCCGCGGCGAATACTTACTCACTACCAGCGCCACGCTCCGGTGCGCATCCACGTGGTCGGCGCCATTCTGAGCATCGTCTTCAAGAATAAAGAACGCCGTGTCATTCCAATACGGCGAGTGCGAAACCGCCTCAACCATTCGCCCGACCGCGAGATCGTTATCCGCAACCGAAGACTTCGGCGTCGGCCCCCCAGGCGTTGTCCCGGCCGTATGATCATTGCCCAGCCGCATCATAATAAAATTCGGCATCGTGTCGTTGCCCGCCTCGCGATCCGCGATCCAACCCTTCAAATGTTTCAACATAATCTCCGCGCGTATCTGGTCCGGAACCCGCAGATTGAAGTCCGGCGCCTCCGGCGCAAAGTGCCCCACCAGCTCTGGCTTCGTTGGAATGTTCTTCGCCAGCAGCGGAATCGGCCACTCCCATTTGTTCACGCCACCGCCCCACTCCTCAGGAATCGCCTCACCTGGTTTGATCGACGGATTCTTGCAACTCGATCCCTCCAGCACCGGCCCCTCCCACGAACCCGCACTCATCTTCACATCGCAGAAGGTCGAAGAGATGAACTCGCCGAAGTTGTAGTGCGTCTTCCCATGCCGGTCCATATTGCCCCACAGATATCCGCTCGAAGGCTCATTCACATCCGGAATCTTCTGCAACAGCGGATATCCCTCTGCCACCACACCCTCGAAGTCATATGTCCGCTCGCTACCGCGGTAGTTCTGTTGCCACGTCTTCTCCAGATAATCCGTGCCAATTCCCGCCGTCGACCACACATGCCCGTCGCCCGACACCTCACCCGAATCGTAGAAGTTATCCAGCACACCAAACTGTAGCGCCAGCTTATGCTCGTTCGGCGTCACGTTCTCTCCGTACATCGCAAGGCTCGCGTCGCCATTCCCCACGGGCTTACCGTTCTGCTTCAGATCGCCAAGGACCTGATCGTACGTCCGGTTCTCCTTGATGACGTAGATCACATGTTTGATGTGGTCCTGCCTGCCGTCGCCAAACTGAATCTTCTCCTCGGCGGCCTTCATCCGGTTCGACTCCAACACCTCAGCCGTCCACTTCGGCAGCTCCCGCTCCATCGACTTCACATCCAACACCGCCAGCGAACCATACAGCAGCGTTCCAATGTAGGTTGAGCTCCCCTGCCTCCCGCCGTGCTGCCCAGGCACCTGCCGCTGCGGAAAATTATTTGGGCCTGTGCCTTTGCCCTTCGCAGTTGCAACATAGAGTTTTCCGCCGGTAAAGCTCATTGACATAGGCATCCACTCGGTCGGGAGAAATCCGATCGGCTCGACCATACCCTCCTTCGCCGCCTTCGCCGTTAGCTTCGTCGTATCCATCACCGCAATCGCGTCTGAGATCGCATTCGCCACATACAGCCGTGATCCATCCGGCGTGACCGCCAGCGCCTCAGGCTCCGCTCCGAAGAAACTCTGCTGCGGAAGCCGTGTGTCGAAATATCCCTTCACGGCAAATTGTCCCGGCGCGACATTCACCGCCGCCACTACATCCCGGTTTGCCAGCGCAACGTACATCGTCTTGCCATCGGGCGACATCTCCAGCGCACACGGATGCGTCCCAGGCGCAATCGCGCTGTCAGGCTTCAACAGCGCCAGCTTGCGCCCCACCGTGCCTTTCTTTAAATCCAGCTCAACGATCTCACTCGCATTCCACAGCGCCACAAACGCCCGCGTCCCATCCTTCGAAACGGCCAGCGCCACCGGATACGTCGAAGGCACCGCATCGTTCTCCGAAAGATCAAATCTCTTTTCAATCACCCCCGTCGCCGCATCCATCAGGAGCACATCATCTGACAGGTTTCCCGCCACCAGCAGCTTCTCAGCGCCCGTCGTTCCTAATACCGCGATCGCCGCAGGAAACGGCACGCCCTTGTCTCCCTCCTTGCCGCCCATCAGCAAAGTCTTCCGTCCCGCAGCCAACTGCTGCAGCGGAATCTTCATCATCCGTTGTTTTACGATCTTCCCGTCGTTGAACCCGTACACCACCACACCGCTGCCGGTGTCGCCTGTCATCGTACCCAGCGGATCGGTCTCCGACCCCATGCTTGCGTACAGATGCTTGCCATCCCCGCTGAACGCCAGGCCCGAGTAGAGCGTCTGCTTCGCTCGTCCCAAGGTATCCGCATCCGGAAAATCCTCCACTTTCCCCGTCTTCGTATCCAGCACCGCCAGCGACTGCATGTATTTGGACTCGAACGTCCCATATCCCGCATTCACCGTCACCACGTACCGCGCATCCGGCGACACCGCCATCGACATCGGCAGGCTGTTCAGGCGCTGCGGCCCGCCCGGTACCGGACGCACAATCTGTTTGCTCGTCGGTAAATCGATCGCCTGCCCAAGTGTCGCAGCTGTTCCCGACAACACCACCATCACCACCATCATCCGGCTCGAAAAGTTCATCGGTACACCCTACCAACTTCGCCTTTCAATGGCATTACAAAAGTTTTACTAACCGAGCTAACACCTTTGGGGGGCATTACAAAAGTCTTACACCACAGTTCCAACAACCCCTGTTAACGTGGGTAATAGAAGTTCGGAATAGAAGTTTAAGGACACCGAGAAAACATGACTCCCCTCAGCACGATCGAAGAAGCTCCAGTAAAGACCGCGCCCAAACTGGCCGAAGTCGTCCCAGTCGTCGCCGAAGTCACCCAGAAAATCAAGCAGGACCTCCGCATGGGCCGTGAACACCAACAGGGCCGCATTAACTGGATCACCACCATCGCCATGGGGCTCTTTCACGTCGGAGCCATCGCCTCTCTCTTCTTCTTCTCCTGGACGAATCTGGCCGCCTTCGTCATCATGTACTTCTTCGCCATCAACGTCGGCATCGGCATGGCCTACCATCGCCTGCTCACCCATCGCGGCTACCGAACCCCCAAGTGGGTCGAGTACTTCGTCACCATGTGCGGCTGCCTCGCCCTTGAGGGCGGTCCCATCTTCTGGGTCGCCACCCATCGCGTCCATCATCAGAACTCCGACCACGAAGGCGATCCCCACACTCCGCACGACGGTACATGGTGGGCCCACGCCGGCTGGATCCTCTCCGGCCGCGCCCTGCACTCTGAAACTGCTCTCCTCGGCCGCTACGCTCCCGACCTCACCAAGGACCCCGTCCACGTCTGGCTCAGCAAATACCATTGGATTCCTCTGGTCGTTACCGGCGTTCTCCAACTTGTTATCGGCGGCCTGCTCGCCGGCCCCGGCCACTACATCGTTGGCGCAGTCGGCATGGTTCTCTGGGCAACCTTCCTCCGCGTCACCATCGGCCTCCACGCCACCTGGCTCGTAAACTCCGCCACTCATCTCTGGGGCAAGCGCCGCTTCGAGACGAAAGACGACTCCCGTAACAACTGGTGGGTTGCTCTCCTCACCGGCGGCGAAGGCTGGCACAACAACCACCACGCCCACCCCGTCAGCGCGCGTCATGGCCTCGCATGGTACGAGTTCGACATCAACTACTACGGCATCTGGCTCCTCAGCAAAATCGGCCTAGCCGAAAAAATCCAGATCGCAAAATTCGATCCCAAGAATCCCAAGCCCGCCGGCGTGAACTAATCCGGCAACACTCCCCAACAGAATGGCCGTCTTTGCTCTGGCAGAGACGGCCATCTTCTTTTGCGCATCGGGATCGACAGGCAACCTGCCCCATACTATCCTCATCCTGCAAGAGAGGACGGCACTATCGAACTCTTCGCACAGAAAGAGGCAGGATGACCCGCACGGCAAGACTCTTCCTTATCGCAGTCTTTGTACTCGGCACCTTCCTTGCGCTCTCCTCTTCGGCGTCCGCGCAACCCGGCTATGGACAACCCCAGACCATCAACTGTTCCTCGAACGACGGGAAACGAAACTGGTGCAACATCGGCAACGCCCGCGACGCGCAGTTAGTCCGGCAAATCAGCGGATCACCCTGCGTCCGAAACAGCACCTGGGGCATCGACAACCGCGGCCTCTGGGTAGACAACGGCTGCCGAGCCGAATTCGTCATCGGCGGAGGCGGATACTATCCTGGCGGCGGCCCAGGACAAGGAACCATCCGCTGCTCCTCCGACAATGGCAAAAGAAACTGGTGCGACATCGGCAACGCCCGAGACGTGCGACTCGTCAATCAGGTCAGCGGATCGCCCTGCGTCCGCGGCAGTACCTGGGGTACCGACAGCCGAGGCCTCTGGGTCGACAACGGCTGTCGCGCAGACTTCGCTTTCGGAGGAGGAGGCGGATACTATCCGCAACCCGGTCCCGGACAGGGAACAATCCGCTGCTCGTCTGACAATGGCAAAAGAAACTGGTGCAACATCGGTAATGCCCGAGATGTGCAACTCATCAATCAGGTCAGCGGATCACCCTGCGTCCGCGACAGCACCTGGGGTGTCGACAACCAAGGCCTCTGGGTCGATCGTGGTTGCCGCGCCGACTTCGCCATCGGCGGCGGCGGCGGCGGACATCGCCCACCGTCCTCACAGCCGTTTTTAGTTACCTGCTCCTCCAACGATGGCAAAAGAAACTGGTGTGACATCGGCGGCCGCCGCGACATTCGCTTGAATCGTCAAATCAGCGGCTCAGCCTGCATTCAGGGTCAGACATGGGGCATCGACAACCGCGGCATCTGGGTCGATCGCGGCTGCCGCGCCGAATTCAGCGTCCGCTAACCAATCAACAACGGAGCCACTTCCGAACGAAGCGGCCCCGTCTTTCTTCTATCCGCCTCACGGCACCGGAGAAAAATCCGTCAGCGTCATAAACGTAACGTCGTGCTTCTCGACAAACGCTCCATTCGCCTCCGACTCCGCCTTCAGCTTCACCCACTCCGGATCCTTCGCGAACTTCGCCCAACTCTCCGTCGCGGCCGCACGGCTCTTGTGCCGCAGCATGTACACCAGAGTTTTCCCCTTCAACGGTTCATCGTCCGGAGTCCAGTACCCCACTCCATGCATCCCCAGCCGTTCGAAGATCTTCGTCTCCTGCTCGCGAAATCGCTTCAGCAGCGGCTCCAGCTTCCCCGGATACGTGTGATAAATCCGCAGCTCATACACCGGGCCACCTGCATCGCCCGCACTCTGAGCCTGAACTCCGATCGACGGCAACATCATCATCGCCGCGCCCATTCCCTGTAACGCCTCACGTCGATTCATCGCCTCTCCTTCGCGCATCGCGCTGCCCTTCTATCACCTCACAACTCACAGCCGCGTTAGACGCAATTGATCTCGCCGCCGCCGCGCCTGCTTCGCTAATCCAATCCCGCTTCCTTAACCGAACATCAAATCGCCGGAGAGAAATCCGTCAGCGACATATACGTCGAGTCCACCTTCTCCACCAGCTTTCCATTCACCTCCGACGCCGTCGACACCTTCACCCACTCCGGGTCATCATGAAACGCCTTCCAGTTGGCCGTCGCCGCTTCCCTGCTCGGATGCTTCAGGATGTAGATCAGCGTCCTGCCCTTCAGCGGCTCATCGGTCGGCGTCCAGAACCCGACGAGTTTCATCCCATGCCGGTCGAAAATTGCAATCGTATGGTCGCGAAACCGCGCCAGCAGAGCATCCAGCTTACCTTCCATCGCGTGATAGATCCGCAGCTCGTACACCACGTCCGACTTCGCGCTGCCACTCTGCGCCTCCACTCCACTGGCCGCCGACAGCATCATCGCCGCTCCAATTCCCTGCAATACCTCACGTCGATTCATCGTCTCTCTCCTTCCCCGAAAATCCTGCCGCTGCACAAAACACACGCTATTATCATCAAGTCCCCGGCTGCCGATAGTGCGCCCCCGCGGCAAACACCCGCTCCGCCCCCCTCGGGTCCTTCTCCACCCGCGTCCCCGTGTCACCCGCACCTGTATCGAAGATCATCGTGTTCCTCTCCTTCAAGTCATAGCTCGGCCATTGCGGAATCGCTTTGCAGTTCGGATTCCCAGTTCGCGCAAACGCAATCAGCATCTCCGACATCCTCGTCGCCAAAGGCTGCGCCGACACCTGCTCCTCCGCACTCGCTCCGCACATCCCCGGAGCCAGCGCCACGTTATCAAACAGAAACGGCAGATCGATCGTATGCAGCGACCAGTGCCCCGGAAACGGCACCTTCCAGTCGATCCGGTAAACCCACGTATGCGCCTGACTCTTCGGATCGGCCGCACGCCGGTCCGCCTCGATCACCTGCCCCGGCCACGCGCGAAACGCCACCGCCGCCGCCACCACCACATGCGCTGCATCTCGCTCCGGATAAATCTCCCGATACCGCCGAATAATCTCCTCCGGCGTATACGACCCGAGATACTGGCCGACGCTGTTCTTCAAAGCTCCGGGAGCCTCCTCCCAAGTCAACACGCCCGTCTTGCCCGCAGCCGAAGTCACCGTCTCATCATGCGTGTTCGCCAGTATCATCGGCACCCCCGCCGAGATCCCCGGAGCATCCGGATCAAACGGATCCCGCGGCAGCGCACCTCCATCCATCACCGGCAGCCACGCCGAACTCACTCGTGCCGCCTCCTGAATCTTCTCCATCGGCAGAGTCTTTAGTGCATCCAGCCCGCCATACTTCACCCCCAACTTGTCCAACACATCCTTCGTCACTTCATTCGCAATCACGGTAGGCTTGGCCGTTACCTGCTGCCCGCTCATCGTCACCACCCGATGAAACAATCCCTTCGCCGCAGGCATCGCCATCAACGTCGCACACTTCGCCCCGCCACCCGACTGCCCAAAGATCAACACCCGCGAAGCATCGCCGCCAAACTCCGCAATATCCTGCTGCACCCACTTCAGCGCCAGAATAATATCCAACATCCCCGCATTGCCCGAATCCGCATACTCCTTCCCACCCAGCTCGCCCAGGTACATATACCCAAACGCATTCAACCGATGATTCACCGTCACAACCACAACATCTCCCCGATGGCACAACCGGTTGCCGTCATACAGATCGCAATTCACTGTCCCGTTGTTGTAAGCCCCGCCGTGAATATAAAAAAGCACCGGCCGCTTCTTCCCATCTCTCAGCCCCGGCGTCCACACATTCACATGCAGACAGTCCTCACTCTGTTCCCCTTTATCCGGAGGCAGATGAAACCCCGTCCGCTCCGGTTCCCCATTCGCCGCCGCGCCTCTTCCCGCCCGCTCCCCTGTCAACTGCGGCGCGCGCGTCGACCACTCCATGCACTCCTTCACTCCGCTCCACGCCACTACCGGCAGCGGAGCCTTGAATCGCGTCTTCTTCGTATCTTCTCCATAAGGAATCCCGCGAAACACATTGATCCCGTCCTCCACCCTCCCACTCACCTTACCCGCCGTCGTCGTCGCCATCGGAGCATCTTCCCCAAAAGCAAACCGCTCCCCATGCAGCATCATCGAAGCCGCAGCCATCCCCGAGTAGCGCAGTAACGTGCGACGATCAAACTCCCTCATCCCTCACCCCTGACGGCAAGTTGTCCTACCACTCCACCGGCAACCGATCATACCGCATCTTCCCCGCTATACTTCCACCAAGCCATGAACATCACTCACCGCCGCGGAACTATCGCTCTTCTTGCTGCAGCACTTTTCGCAGGTCCGGCAATCATTTCCCAGGCAGAAACAAAGGTCGTGGCCGACTCCATCGTCGTTTCAAAATCTGCACACACTCTATCCCTCATGTCGGGCAAGACAGTATTGAAGACCTACCACGTTGCTCTAGGAAGGGGTTCCGCAAAAGCCAAGCAGGTCGAAGGCGACAATCGAACACCGGAGGGCAAATACATCGTCGACGAGAAGAAGACTTCCACCAGCTTTCACAGAGCCTTGCATCTCTCCTATCCAAACGCAGATGACCGGGCCAGGGCAGAAAAACTCGGCAAATCTCCAGGCGGAGATATTGAGATACATGGCCTACCGACGACCTTTGCCTGGGTTGGAACGATGCAACACAAGCTGGACTGGACGGCAGGCTGTATCGCCCTTAGCAATGAAGAAATTGATGAGGTTTGGAAGATGGTTTCCGTAGGCACACCCGTAGAAATCGATCCGTAGTTTCGTCCCCCGCTATACTTCCACCAAGCCATGAACATCACTCGCCGCCGCGGAACCATCGCCTTCTTCATCACCCTCGGCGCGATCCTCGTCGGCCTCACCATCACGCAAAGCGCCTGGATCCTCCTCAACGAGCGCACCGTCGCCTTCGCCATTCTCGGCATCATTCTCTTTGCCGCCCTCATGGCCGGTGTCGTCCTCAACACCGTCTTCCTCATCCGCGAAGTTCGCCGCAACGAGCGTCAGGACTCCTTCCTCAACGCCGTCACCCACGAGCTCAAGACCCCCATCGCCAGCATCCGCCTCTACCTCGAAACCCTGCAACGCCGCTCCAATGTCGTCGACGAAGCCCAGAAGCAGGAGTTCTACAAGATCATGCTCTCCGACTCCGACCGCCTCCTCGCCACCGTCGAGCAGGTCCTCAAAGCCGGCCAGCTAGGCCAGCGCCACCGTCAACAAAACCGCACCGTCATCAACCTCGAATCGCTCGTCGCCGACTGCGTCGCCGTTACCCTCCAGCGGCACGATCTGCCCCCCGGCAGCATCGTCCTCGAACCCGTCCCCGGCGCCGTCCGCCTCTACACCTTCGGCATCGCCGAAGATCTCCGCACCGCCGTCATCAACGTCCTCGACAACGCCGTCAAGTACTCCCCCGAAGGCGTCCAAATCCGCTGCTCGCTCGCCATCGTCAACTACACCTCCATCGCCCTCACCATCACCGACACCGGTGTCGGCCTCGAGCCCAGCCAATTCAAGCGCATCTTCAAACGCTTCTATCGCGTTCCCGGCCGCTCCATGGCAAAAATAAAAGGCACCGGCCTCGGCCTCTTCCTGGTCCGCAACATCGCCCGTCAACACGGCGGCGATGCCACCGCCACCAGCCCCGGCCCCGGACACGGCACCACCATCGCCATCACCCTCCCGCTCGCACCCTATGCCGAAAGTACCCCAAGGGCCAACGTATCTGAAACGTCTTCCATCTCGCATTGACGTCAAATATCTAGTTGCCCGAAAACCTCCGGTACACTGACATCGCAGCTATCTCAAGCGCCGTCATGGGAATCCATGTCCTTCTTCTGGAAATTCTTCGGCCTGGGCTTCAGCGCCCTCCTGCCCGTGGTCAACCCTCTCGGCTCCGCGCTGGTCTTCCTCGGTCTCGTCGGCAACGCGCCCATCGACACTTACCGTGCGCTCGCCCGCAGGATCGCCATCAACACCGTCATCTTCTTCGCCGTCATCGAACTCATCGGCTCCTCCGTGCTTACCTTTTTCGGCATCCGATTGCCCGCCGTGCAGCTCGCCGGCGGTCTGGTCCTCTCCATGATCGGCTGGTCCCTGCTCAACCAGAAAGACAGCACCCCCAGCCCTGAGAAAACCGAAGCTGCTGTGCCGGCCATCACCCAGCAGGAGATCAACGGCCTCCGCGAAAGAGCCTTCTACCCCTTCACCTTCCCCATCACCGCAGGCCCCGGCTGCATCGTCGTCATGCTCACCCTCAGCGTCCACGCCAGGCAATCGGCCATCACCGCCACCGTTCTCTCCTATGTCGGCTTATTTATCGCCGCCGTCGTGCTCGCCGCCAGCATCTATCTCTGCTACGCTTACGCTCCTAAGATCGCGAGTTCCATCTCGCCCGCCACCGCGCACGGACTCCTTCGCGTCATCGCCTTTATCCTGCTCTGCATCGGTGTTCAGATCGCCTGGAACGGCCTGAGCGATCTGCTCCAACCTCTGCTGCAACATCAAACCTGTACGTAACCGCCGAAGTCACAAATAAGTCATTACAAAATCGCACCGGCAGAAACACCGGAACTCCCATGACCGAATCCACCGCGCCCCTTATCGTCCTGGTAGAAGACGAAGAGCACCTCGCCCAGGGACTCCTGTTCAACCTCCAGGCCGAAGGCTACCGCACTCACCACGAAGCCGATGGCGACGCCGCCCTCGCCTACCTCCTCGCCCCCGGCGAAAACATCGCCGCCATCGTCCTCGACTGCATGCTTCCCGGCGCCGACGGCTTCATTATCGTTCGCGCCCTCCGCGACGCTCAGCACTACACTCCCGTCCTCATGCTCACCGCCCGCTCCCGGCCCGAAGACGTCCTCAAGGGCATCGAAGCCGGCGCCGACGACTACCTGGCCAAGCCCTTCGACCTCAACATCCTCCTCGTTCGCCTCAAATCACTCCTCCGCCGCACCGCTTGGCAGAGCGCCGCAACACCCGGCCCTCCGACACCCGCCATCGCTGGTCAGACCTCCGAATACTCCTTCAATCACCGCACCATCCGTTTCGACACGCTCGAGCTCATCGCCCCCAACCGAACCACGCACCTCACCCTCATGGAGGCCGACCTCCTCCGCCACTTCACCGAGCGCGAAGGCCAGATCGTCTCCCGCAAGCAGATCCTCGAAGAGGTCTGGCGCGTCCACGAGGACACCGACACCCGCGCCATCGACAACTTCATCGTCCGCCTCCGCCGCTATATCGAAGACGACCCCTCCGACCCCCGGCATCTTGTCACCGTCCGCGGCATCGGTTACCGCTTCGTCGCCAACCCCTGATCCAGTTCCCCACCAGCCACAACCGAACGGGTGCCCCATCCTTCGCAGCCCCATCGCGAAGGGTGGGACGCAAGCCGTCAGCCAGCCACTACGCTTTGCTCTTGCCTTTGCTTTTTCCCGCCGTCATCCCGAACACGGCTGCTGTTGTCGTATCCCATCTCGCCCAGCCACAACCGAACGGGTGCCCTATCCTTCGCAGTCCCATCGCGAAGGGTGGGATGCAAGCCGTCAGCCAACCACCAGGGCGTTTGCTCTTACCTTTGCTTTTCTAAGTTGTCATCCCCGAAGGGGGTCTGCTCTTGGGAGTAGCGTAGGGCTTTAACCCTACGAAAAACGCATGCAAAGCATTGAGGGGCTTTAGCCCCGGGTCTTCTCTCCACCAAACCGCAATCTCCTCACCCCTAGTGCCGTTCGAGGAGTCCATCCACCGCCACACCCTGCCTGGCCTCTCTCCACCTCCGCGCCTCCACCGGAGCCAGAATCCGATGGACAGTACCCAGTAACTCCGGCAGACGGAACGGCTTCGCCAGAAAACTCCACCCCTCATCCTGCAGCCGAGCCTCTTGCCTGCCTTCCACCATTCCACCCGAGATCATCAGCACCGGCAGATCATTCCGTATCGCCTTCAACTCCCGCGCCAGATCCATGCCCGACCGCCCCGGCATATACAGATCCGTCACCAGCAGATCGATCTGCGGCACGCTGCGAAATATCTGCACTGCCCGCTCCGCATCTCCCGAACTGAACACGCCGTAGCCTTCATGCTCCAGAAATGTCCTCGTCAACATCCGCACGTCCGGATCGTCATCCACCAACAGAATCATGCTTGGGGATAGCTCAGGCGACCCACCGTAACTAGAAGAAATTTCGAACGGCATCTGCGAATCTTTGTGTTTATTGCTGGTAAATACTTCCATTCAACTCAAACCGTTCCCCGCCGCCATTGCGTGCGACGTCACCCTTGGTCACTGAAGTTCTAGGTCACCCTTTGCTCAACTAAAGCTTCTAGAAGAATGGACTCCGCAATCGCTCCCCGAGTTGCCTCGCCGCCATCATTCCGCGAAACAATCTCAGACACCGCGTTACACTTGAGCCAGTCTCACCAAGCAGCAAAAAAATGCGCATTCTCACCCGCTATATCCTCCGCGAAGTCACCTCCCACGCCCTTCTCGGCGGAGCCCTCTTTACTTTCATCATCTTCACCCGCGACCTCGGCAAAATCCTCGAGTTCGTCGTCCGCGACTCCGCCTCTTACACTGATGTAATCCGCATCATCGCCTACACCCTGCCCAACGCCCTCGTCGTCACTATCCCCATGGCCGTCCTCGTCGGCATTCTCCTCGGCCTCTCACGCCTCGCCGCCGACAGCGAAATCACCGCCATGCGAGCCGCCGGCATGGGCGCCATCGACTTCGTCCGCATCGTCTCCATCGTCTCCGCCGTCGCCCTCGCTCTCGGCCTCTTCAACTCGCTCTACCTCGCACCCCGCGCCGCCGCCGGCCTCATCGCCCTCGGGGAATCCCTCAAATCCTCCCAGGCCTCCTTCGAGGTCCAACCACGCGTCTTCTACGAAGAGTTCAAGGACCGCGTCCTCTACATCCAGGACGTCACCCCCGCCGCCGGAGCCGCCGTCTGGCAACACGTCTTCCTCGCCGACCTCACCGAACCCGCCGACCCCCACATCACCACCGCCTCCCAGGCCGTCGTCGTCAACGGAACCCCCAACACTCCCGACGCCCAGACCATCCGCCTCCATCTGCTCAACGGCGGCCAGCACGACACCTCACCCAACGACCCCAACCAATACAACATCACCACCTTCACCACCACCGACATCCCCATAGAGACCGAAGCCCCCGAAGACGCTCACCTCGGCCGCGTCAACACGCCCATCCAGGCCCTCTCGCTCCCCGAGCTCTGGCGCCGCGGCAACGCCGTGGCCGCCACCAACGGCCGCGATGCCTCCCTCTACCGCATCGAGTTCAACAAGCGCTTCTCCTACCCCTTCGCCTGCCTCGTTCTCATGCTCGTCGGCGTCCCCCTGGGCATCTCCTCGAAACGCGGCGGCAAATCCACCGGATTCGTCCTCACCATCCTCCTCGTCTTCATCTACTACTTCCTCTCGCTGGTCGGCGGAGCCTTCGCCCAATCCGGCAAGCTCTCCCCCTTCCTCGGTGTCTGGGGAGCCAATCTCCTCTTCGCCGCCGCCGGCGCTCTCCTCCTCTATCAAATGTCCCGCGGCGGAATCGCGCTCAGCATCTTCTCCTCCATCGGCGTCTGGCTCAACAAAATCGTCACCCGCCTCATCAGCCGCAACGCATCCCCCAACATGCATTCCAACTTCGACATCGCCACCCTCCTCCGCCGCTTCCGCAGCATCTCCCGCATGCAGTTCCCTCTCCTGCTCGACGACTACGTCATGCGCGAGTACGCCACCAACTTCGCGATCGTGCTCTTCTCCTTCTCCGGCCTTTTCCTCATCTTCACCTTCTTCGAGCTCATCGGCCCCATCTTTCGCAACCGTACGCCTCTGGTCACAGTCGGCGAATACCTCATCAATCTCATTCCCTTCATCCTCTACAACGTCACGCCCCTCTGCGCTCTCGTCGCCGTACTCGTCACCTTCGGAGCCTTCAACCGCACCTCAGAGCTCACCGCGATGAAGACCAGCGGCATCAGCCTCTACCGCATCATCACGCCCGTGCTCGTCGTCACCGTCCTTATCTCCATCGGCCTCTTCGCCTTCGACGAGAGCTACCTTCCCGCCGCCAACCGCCGCCAGGAAGCTCTTCTCTCCATCATCAAAGACAAGCCCGCACAGACCTTCTCCCGCCCCGATCGCCAGTGGATCTCCGGCCAGACCAACAATGCCGGCGAGCCCTCCCGCATCTTCTACTACCAGCGCTTCGACGCCGAAACCAACAAGTTCGCCAACCTCACGGTCTTCGAATTCGATCCCGCCGGCTTCACCCTCCAGCGCCGCATCTTCGCCACCTCCGCAACATGGGATCCGCACGTCAACAACTGGGTCTTCGTCAACGGCTGGCAGCGCACCTTTGCCGGCGAAACCATCGCCAGCTATCAGCCCTTCACCGTCGCCACCTTCCCCGAGATCAAGGAGCAGCCCACCTACTTCAAGAAGGAGTACATCCCCTCGCAGGAGATGAGCTACGCCGAACTCTCCGACTACATCGCCGACCTCAAACAATCCGGCTTCGAGACCAAACGCCTCAGCGTCCAGCTCAACAAAAAAATCGCCTACCCACTCATCACCCTCGTCATGGCAATTCTCGCCATCCCCTTCGCACTATCGATGGGCAAAAAAGGTTCCCTCACCGGCATCGCCACCGCGATCGGCCTCGCCATCACCTACTACGTCGTAGCTCTCGTCTTCGAATCTCTCGGCAACGTCAACACCCTTCCCGCGGTCCTCGCCGCCTGGACCCCCGACCTCCTCTTCGGCATCACCGGTGCCTACCTCCTCCTCCGCACCCCCACCTAGTTGTCCTATCTCTGAAATCGACAAGATTGTCACCCGAAGCGCAGCGGAACTCACAAGATTTGTCATCCCGACAGACGCGCAGCGGAGTGGAGGGATCTGCTGTTCGTTTTGTGTCAGCACTAGCGCTACGCGTTGCGAGGATGCGACAGAGCACTACACCCGAAACAAATGATTCAGAATCGCATTCATCAGCGGATCAATCACCACCACATCCGCCGGATAAGACCAGAATCCAATCAAATCCCGCACCATCTCGCTCACCCGCTTCTTCATCCCTTCGCGAAACGCTCGCTGCTCCTCAATCGGCAGCTTGCTGAGCAATAGCCCATTCAGGCTCGTATCGATAGGATTCGTCCGCGTAGGCGAGTACCGTATCGGCCCTAGCTCCCCCGGCTCGCTGAGAATTGGATCGCTTAGCACTCCCCGCGCCACCATGCGCCCCCTGTCGTAGTCATGGTCACGATATCGCTGATCGAAGAACCCCAGAAACGCCGACAACTCCGCCCCGGCCAGCAACTCCTCCGACACAGCAATTCCATAGATCCGCATATAGTCGCGCTCACCAAGATTCGCCGCTGTCTCAAACGCCAGCACCGTATCGCGAAACGCATCGGCACTGTAGCTTCCCGCACCCAGAATCGCGATCTCTTCCGCGTACTGATGCTCGATCCGTCGCCTCGCATCACTCAACGTTTCTGTTCCGACCTTCGCCACACGCCTGCCCCCTGCACGCCGCGGCTGCCGGAACAACACCTTCAACAGACCGTCCGCAACACGTTTCAGACTCCCACTCTTCAACTCGCCCGAACTCAGCCCCTGCACCAGTTCAGCTGCCCGCGCATCCATCAACGCAATCTGCTCATTCATCTCCACCGCAGTAATCCAGTCCTGAAACTCCGACTGGCCAAGCAGTACCTTGGACAACCGCTTCATCATGTGAAAGTAGTCGGCATCCACCTCGCGAAAGGTCGAGTCCGCATTCGAACTCTTCCCATGCGGCGATACGAACAAATAGAACCGGCTCTCGTTGTTCCAGTGCCCATCGATCGCGTTCACCAGATTCTTCGCCATGCCCAGCGGCTCGTTCTGCAACACGCCGCCGTCCGTATACGTAAACCGCATCGGATCGTCCGTCCACGGTTCCAGATTGCTCTTCGTATAGTCGGCCCTCTTGCGATCCAGTTCCTTCGCTCGAAATGCCAGCGGATACGCTCCACTCGCCACCGAGGCATCTCGTATCTCTTCCCATATCTCCTTGTTGTCCGTCCCGCCAACCGAGAGCACCCGAGTCAACTGGTCTTCATGCCGCGTAAAGATAAACTTCCCATTCGGCTGCATGTCGTAGCCATAGTCCACCCCATTCAGATTGGTCAGCGTCATTCCCAGCGAGATCGACTTCGCCGCAGCCATGTGGGTCACACGCGGCGGCGGCTGCTCCCCGGATGCATACCGCGCCGTTAACGAGCCCGCCGCTATCCGCTCCACCATGTTCGACGAAAAAATCGAACGCAGCGGCGACTCGCTCTCCGGCGAACCGCCATTCGTCGTATCCAGCAGTCCCTTCAAGTTGATCTGTTTCACCCACACGTTATAGAGCGGATTGTCGTACGGATCGCGAAACTCATCCGCTGCATACAGCATCTTCTGCGCCACAATTGCCGCCGTCATCGCCCCAGCCGACGCCCCCGTCAGCACATCAATCTCAATCCGCTCCTCATCCGGCGTTCCCGGAACACAATTGTGCTGATGAATCGCATCCAGCACTTCATACAACACACCCGCCTCATAACTCCCCAGCGACACCGCACCCGCAATCGTAATGGCCAGCCGTTTCGGCATATCTCTCCTCGCAGAGGAGAATTAGAGCACCTTCCAGAACCCGCAACCATATACCTAAATGGGCACATCCTCCCTTGCGTGGAACGCTTTGCGTTTCTAGTTGTCATCGCCGAAGGGGATCTGTTGTTGCAGTTGCCTTTTGTTGCTGTCATCCCGCAGGGATCGCTGATGCAGTTGTCCCCTCTTCCCCAGCCAAAATCCAACGGGTGCCCCATCCTTCGCAGCTTCACCGCTAAGGGTGGGAGGTAAACCGCTTACCGGCCCACTGAGCCGTTGCCGTTGCCTTTCTTGTTGTCATCCCCGAAAGGGAATCTGCTGTTGCCTTTACCTCTTGCAACTTTTTTCTTCGTTTTCCGCCCAAAAATCGCATGTCAAGCCCCAAAACCACCTAACTCATTGCCATTCAACAACATCCGCGTGGCGTATTAGTTAGACGCAATCCGCTATACTGGATATAGATAGAAAAACAAACAAACCCCGGCCACAAACCGGGGCTAACTTATTGATAACAAATATTTTGCCCCCAACCCGTTTCGAATGAATATTTTTGCCGCCACATCCCTCTCCCAACCCATTGAATCCAGGAATTTTACGCCCAGAATACCCGGCAGGGGGAGGGGGTACCCCATCATGATTCGCAAGAAATCCCGCGCGAAAAAAATGAAGTGAAATCATCACCCCCTCCAAATTCCTCACAACAACGAAAACCGTCCTACACTGGAATGACGATGACCGTAAAGTTTTCCTCTATAGCCCTCCTGGCTGCCCTCACAACCGCCGCCACCGCCCAAACCGCCCCACCAAAATCCGCAGCAACCACCGCAGCAAAGCCCGCAACAACCACCACCCACCACGCCGCAACCACGAGCACTACCACCACGGCGGCCGCGCCGGCCACGCCTCCCAACATCCCCAAGGTCGTCGGCGTAGCCAAGACCGCCTATGCACTCCGCTACGTCGATATCGTCACCGGCACCGGTCCCTTGGCGGAATTGAGCGTATTGGGCACCTCCGAAGCCGACTCCAAGATCAAGTGGTACACCGTCAAATACACCGGCTGGCTCAGCGACGGCACGAAGTTCGACTCCTCCGACGATCATCCCGGCGGCGAGCCCATCACCTTCCCCGCCGGCGCACACCGCGTCATTCCCGGCTGGGACACCGGCTTCGCCGGCATGCACGTCGGCGGCAAACGCCGCCTCTTCATCCCCTACCAGCTCGCCTATGGCGAAGCCGGCAGACCGCCCCACATCCCGGCCAAATCCGACCTGATCTTCGACATCGAACTGGTCGCGATGTCCGACACGCCGCCGGCGCCGAAGACACCCCCGGCACCCCCAACCCCGCCGCCCACAAATCCCAGCGCAAATCCAAGCGCAAATCCCAACGCCACACCGGACAAACCTGCCGATGCTCCGGCGAAGCCCGCAACCGAACCGGCCAAGCCCGCCACCGATCCCCAAACCGAGCCTGCAAAACCCGCAACCGATCCGGCTAAGCCTGTACCACCCCCCGCCGACCCAACCAAGCCCGAAACGACTCCGCATCCCCAGAGTCTCTAACCTCATCTGATCGAAAGACCTGCAACGCGAATCGTTATGTTCGAAAAACTCAGACCGCTAGTGCCCTACCTCAGGCGATATTGGAAACATCTCGCCTGGGGCGGGGTCGCGGTCATCCTCTACAACGTCATCAAAGTCCTCATCCCCGTCGTCATCGGCCACGCCATCGACGACATGCAGCACGGCATCACCGAGCAAAAAGTCCTCTTCCACGCGCTCCGCCTTCTTCTCGTCGCCGCACTCTCCGCCATCTTTCTTTACATCTGCCGCCAGGTCATCATCGGAGCCTCGCGCGAGATCGAGTTCGACCTTCGCAACGACATCTTCGCCAACCTCGAACGCCAGTCGCCCAGCTACTATCACACGCATCGCACCGGCGACATCATGGCCCGCACCACCAATGACCTCAACGCGGTCCGCATGCTCCTCGGCCCCGCGATCATGTACAGCGCAAACACCATCGTATTCACCGCGGCCGCGCTGCCCTTCATGTATCGCATCAGCCCCAAGCTGACCTTCTTCGCCTTCGTCCCTCTTCCGATGGCGTCGATCCTCGTCCAGTACTTCGGCGCGCGCATCCATCGCCGCTTCGAGCGCATCCAGGCCATGTTCTCCGACATCTCCGCCAAAGCCCAGGAGAACTTCTCCGGCGCCCGCCTCATCCGCGCCTTCGCCCAGGAAGAAGCCGAGATCGCATCCTTCGAGACCGCCAACCTCGAGTACATCAGCCGCAGCCTCTATCTCGTCCGCCTCATGGCCATGCTCTGGCCCACGCTCGAGTTCGTCCTCGGCCTCTCGCTCATGATCACCCTCCTGGTCGGCGGACACGAGGTCGTCTCCCACCGCATCTCCGTCGGCCAGTTCACCGCCTTCAACGTATACATGGTGCAACTCACCTGGCCCATGATCGCCGTCGGCTGGGTCGTCAACCTCTTCCAGCGCGGCACCGCCTCCGTCGTCCGCATCGACGAGCTCCTCAAGCAGCAACCCTCCATCGCAGACTCTCCCGCGGCCGCCGACACCCCCATCACCGGCGACATAGAGTTCCGCAACCTCACCTTCGCCTACCCCGACGCCCCCGCCGTCCTCCACGACATCAACCTCACGATCCCCGCCGGCAGCAGCCTCGCCATCGTAGGCCCCACCGGATCCGGAAAATCCACGCTAGTCAGCCTGATCCCCCGCCTTCACGATGCACCCCCCGGCACCGTCCTGATCGACAGCCAACCTATCCGCAACTTTACTTTGTCCACGCTGCGTAAAAGCATCGGCTTCGTCCCGCAGGAGACTTTCCTCTTCTCCGAAACCATACGTCAGAACGTCGCATTCGGCAGACCGGAAGCCTCCGCCGAACAGGTCGAGGAGGCCGCCACCATCGCCCACATCTGTACTGAAATCCTCGAATTCCCCAAGGGCTTCGACACCGAAGTCGGAGAACGCGGATTGACTCTATCCGGAGGTCAGAAGCAGCGCACTGCCATCGCCCGCGCCATTATCCGCGACCCCAAAATCCTCATCCTGGACGACGCACTCGCCAGCGTTGACACCTACACCGAAGAGCGCATCCTCAGTGGCCTCAAGCGAGTCATGGAAGGCCGCACGACGATCTTCATCTCGCACCGCATCTCTACCGCCCGCAACGCCGATCAGATCGCGGTCCTCGTCGCAGGCCGCATCGCCGAACTAGGCACCCACGACGAACTCCTCGCCCGCAACGGCTACTACACCAGCCTGTTCGAAAAGCAACGCCTCGAAGAAGAACTCTCGATCGCAACCTAGACGTTAAGCGGCTGAGGACGTTCAAGCCCCGCAACCTAGGCCGACCACCGAGAAGCCCCAGACTCACCCCAGGCCGGAGGACCCGACGAGGGAAGCAAAAACTTCTCCTCCCGAGTCCTCAGCTCTCTCGGCAACACCCTCCCAGCCTCAGGATCGCGGGCCACCACTACCCACGCCTCGCGAACATTGCGAACAAACGAAATCACCTCTTGAAACTGCTCCTTCGATTCAAGATGAGAAGCCTCCAGCGTCAGCGTAAACATCGTCGAATAAAAATCCGCAAGCGACGCAGCTACAGTTCCGCCGACATCAGGCCGCAGCCTCGCCTGGAGATACATCAAAACGTCAACCGCCTTCTTAACCGCAACGCGCCGTCCATGAACATCGTTCTCTTCAATACACTGCATCGCCCGATACAGAAACCGAATCAAGCCATCGTAAAGCGCCACAATCAGTTCAACACCGGTCGCTCCGGCCAAAGCCTGCTGCTGATAACTCATCTCATCCATCCGTTCCACTATTGGGATCTTTCATTGAAGCCCGTAATTGCGCTATACAGCTCGTCGACCTGATTCAACTGCGCCGGAATCGATTGAAGAATCTGATTCGCAGCATTCAGCTCATTGGTCAACTGCGTCTTCTGTGTGGCCAACAATGCATCTTCGTTACTGATGTTCGTGCCCAGTGCCTTTTCCTGAGCACTGTTCTGTTGCTGCGCCAGAAAAACCGCGCCGTTTGGCGCCTGTGTCCCAAGATTGTTGAGCGACGAAGCCAAAGTCTGGCCAAAGCTGCCCGAGTTCTGCAGAAATCCAGTGACATCTGAGAAGTTGGAGTTGAGCACCGAATTCAACGTATCCGCATTCAAAGTCAATGTGCCGTCATTGTTCAACCCGATGCCCAATTGAGTAATGTTGCTGATCGCCCCACTCGCCGCACCGGCAAAGAGCGCGCCCGTAATCTGGCTTTGAATCAGTGCCAGCGTCGGATTGCCGAACAGCGGCTCCGCATTCCCGTTGGAATCGTTCTTCTCCTGGCCATTAATGTCGTTGATCACCGCGTTATACGCGGTCACGAACTTGCTCACCGCAGTGCCAATGTCCGTATTGTCGTTCGTAATCTCCACCTGTATCTGGGTCCCCGGCGAAGAGCCCAGCAATTGAAACGTAACCCCCGGAATCGCATCGCTCACCGTATTCGAACTGGCCGTGATCGCCACACCATCCACTGTCAGACTCGCGTCCTTCCCGTCCTGGCTACTCGAGAACGAGATAGATCCAGCGGAGGCACCTGAGAGCGATCCACTAACCGAAAGCTGTCCCGCTGCACCGCTGGTTCCACTCACTATTGAGAGCCTCGACCCATTCGAATCCGTTAATGACGCTGGCGTGCACTCCGATCCCAGCCGAGTTGATGGCAGAGGCCAGTGTCGCAAGCGTCGTATCGTTGTCGGCGCTATCTACATTGAATGTGTGCCCTTGAATCGTCAGGCTGCCGGAAAGCGTATCGTTCGGATCGGCAATCGCGCTTGAAACCTCCGAGGAGGTCTGCGCCAGCGACTGGATCGTAATGGTGTGGCTGCCAGCCGATGCCGTTACATTAGCCGAGGTCAAGCTCAAAAGGTCGGTATTGGAACTCGATCCCTGCTTTTCAGAGAACACTCCAGTAAAGTCCGTCAGGGCTTGCAAACTCGTCGTCAGCGTAGCAAGATCGCTTCCCAGCGTAGACAAAACGTTGTCCTGCGCCTGCAGCGCAGTCAGTTGATTCTTCCACGGCGTTTCAATCGCCTGTTCCGACGCCTGAATCTGCGTCACCGTCGAAGCAACATCAAATCCCTGACCGCTCGTTGCCGATCCGAAGCTCAATCCCGACTGTGCCCATCTCACCTTCCCGTCTTGTTCGCTAGAGCAGAAGCAACACCAGGCCCAACCTCGCCGCTCAAACATTAGAGAAAGCTAAGGCTCCTCAAACTGAAACGACGGCGACCAGACCGACCACGCCCGATCGCCGCCACTCCAATGCACCTTATTGCAGCAGCTTGAGAATCTCCTGCTGTACGCTGTTGGCCTGGGCCAGGGCGCTGATACCGGTCTGGCTCAGCACCTGGAACTTCGCCAAGTCGCTGGTCGCCTGACCATAGTTGGTCGAGCGAATCGCACTCTCAGCGGAGGAGAGGTTTACACTTTCCGAACTGGCAACGTTGGCAGCCGCGTTCAACTGGTTGATGTTGGCACCAATCGCGCCGCGCTGATTCGCAACGTCTGCAATCGCGGTCGTGATATCGGTCAACGCAGTCTTCGCCGAGGCCTGGCTGGTCAGGACATCTGCCGAAAGGCTTTGTCCAGCTCCGCCGCCCGTTGCAGTTCCAACGCTCGCATTCGACAGAGCACCCGTGGTGGCTGCAATCGTCGTGGTTCCCGCAGCGGTACCGTCGCTGACCACGAAATTGGTTGCAGTCGCCGAGAAGACGTTCGTGCTGTTGAAGTTCGTCGAGCTACCAATGTTTCCGATCTCCGTAACGATGCTCTGGAACTCGGTGTCGGCTGCAGTCGACTGCGCGGCAGTAAGACCGCCGTTGGCAGCCTCGGTGGCGAGCGTCACTGCGCGATTTAGAAGATTGGTCACCTGCGACAGAGCGCCATCGGCGGTCTGCAGCAGGCCAACGCCGTTCTGCGCGTTCTGCGCGGACTGGGTCAGCGCAGCTTCATTCGCATGAAGACCATCGGCAACCGACAGGCCGGCTGCGTCGTCCGCGCCGCTATTGATACGCGAACCAGAGGAGAGCTGTTGAAGAACAGTCTGGAGACTGCCCTGCGTCTGATTGAGATTGTTCTCTGCATAGGTTGCTGCAACGTTAGTAAGAATGCCCAAGGACATAAGGAAACGCTCCTGTACTGCTCGGTTTGAGTTGCCGCGATGCCGCCCCGAGTGACCGCCCGGCTAACTCATATCGCTGTCATCGCAGCTCGTGAGATCCGATTCACCATGCGGAAGGGCTCCGCGTTCCCCCACCTCATCGGCCCCTGCTTCGCGGACTTTAGAGCTGTTCTGCTTTTGCCTCGTCTCCAGCGAACTTCCGTCATCCGCCTATTGAGAACAACGTCCCCCGCCGATGAGAAACCCTGAAAGGGACTCAACACATACATGATCGAACTGACACGTCTCAACGGCAGCCCTCTCGCCATCAACTGCGATCTCATCAAATACGCCGAGGCCGCACCCGATACCGTGCTCACTCTGATCACCGGCGAGAAGCTCGTCGTTCTGGAGCCATGCCGCGAAGTCTCCGAACGCACCTTGGACTATCGCGCAGCCGTCCTTAGAAGAGCCTGGCCCGAGTCCGCGTCCTCACTCAACGCCAGGTCCGCATATGACGCCGACCAGCGCGTTCGCGATCAGGCTCACCACGCCTCCGCCGAATAATCGACTTCACTCTCGAAGAGGAATCTCATGGATATCGCCAGCATCGGTGGAATCGTCCTCGCCATCATCGGCATAGTCGCCGGAATGATGGTCGAAGGTGGAAGCATCGCCCAGATCACCCAGCCCACTGCGGCCATGATTGTCTTTGGGGGCACCCTCGGCGCCGTCATGCTCCAGTTCCCGATGAGCATCTTCTTCGCGGCGCTCAAGGCCATCATCAAGGTTTTCCTGCACAAAAGCTCGAACGGCGAAGCAACCCTCGCCCAAATCGTCAGTTTCGCCAACAAGGCGCGAAGAAGCGGCATCGTCTCGCTCGACGCGGATCTCCCCTTGATCTCCGACCCCTTTCTCAGGCAAGCCGTCATGCTCGCGGTCGATGGCACTGAGCCCGCCGAGGTCCGTAAGATCATGCAGCTCGAGCTCGACAATAAATCCGAGATTGAAGAGAAGATTCCCGCCGTATTCGAAGCGGCCGGCGGCTACTCCCCAACCGTCGGCATCATCGGCGCGGTCCTCGGTCTCATCCAGGTCATGAAGAACCTCTCCAACATCGACGAGGTCGGCCGCGGAATCGCCGTGGCCTTCGTCGCGACCATCTACGGCGTCGCGCTGGCCAATCTCGTCTGCCTCCCCGCCGCCGGCAAGCTCAAATTCCGCCATCGCGAAGAGCAGATGATCAAGGAGATGATGCTCGAAGGAGTCATCTCCATCCTCGAGGGCATGAACCCGCGCATGATCGAGACCAAACTCCGCACCTACCTCTTCGACTCCGAACCTGCAGAATCGCCAAGACACTCGGAGGTCGGCGCGTGAGCAGGAAAAAGCATCCCGAGCACGTCAATCACGAGCGCTGGCTGGTCTCCTATGCCGACTTCATCACGCTCCTTTTCGCCTTCTTTGTCGTCCTCTTCGCCTCCAGCCAGACGGACAAGAAGAAGCAGATGAAGCTCGCCGGGGCCATGCAGTCGGCCTTCACTCCTCTCGGTACCTTCGACGCCCACTCCAAGACCCCACCACTCACCGACATCAACGCGGCAGCCATCACCAACGCAACTCCCGCAGCTCTCACTCCGCCGCTTCCAGCCACCAGCACCGAAACCCTGGAGGAGACCAAAGCACGCCTCACCAGGCTTCTCGCCGAACAGGTCGCCGCCGGCCGCATTCCTCCTGGCGGCATGACCATGCGCATCACTCCCGACGGCCTCGTCATCTCCCTCCACGAGGCAGGCTTCTTCCCCTCCGGTTCGGCCGAGGTCCGCGCCGCATCCATCCCCATGCTCTCCATCCTCGCCACCACCCTGCCCGCAGGACCGCTCCGCATCGAAGGCCACACCGACAACGTTCCCATCCACACCGCGCAGTTCGCCAGCAACTGGGAACTCTCCACCGCGCGATCAACCGCCATCGCCCGCCTGCTCCTCGAACGCGGCCCTATCAACCCCGCCAACCTCTCCGCCGCCGGCTACGCCGAGTTTCACCCCGTCGCCAGCAACGCGACCGAAGACGGACGCACGCAGAACCGCCGCGTCGACATCATCCTTTTGCGACACCCAGCAGCTTGACAATAACGCGCTTCGATCGCTGCCCATCGAACTCCGCATAAAACACACGCTGCCACGTTCCAAGATCCAACCGCCCCTCTGTGACCGGCAATGTGGTCTCATGATGCAGCAGCATCGACTTCAAATGTGCGTCAGCATTGTCTTCGCCCGTGCGATGATGCTTATACCCCGGCCATGCCGGCGCCAGCTTCTCCAACCACGTACCAATATCTTCGATCAGCCCATCCTCATTGTCATTCACATAAATCGCCGCCGTGATGTGCATCGGAGACACAAAGCACAGCCCGTCCTCCACCCCGCTGCGCCGCACAATCTCCTCCACCTGAGGAGTGATGTGGACCATCTCATACCGCTCCTCCGTATTGAAAGTTAGATATTCGGTATGCGCCTTTATCGTTCCCATAGACACTCCCTTCTTCACTGCATATCGTATCGAAAGCAGAAAATTACTCGCCCGGCTGTCAGCGCCAAAAGAAACCCTCTCAACCAATGCATCAACTTGGCAAATTGAAACGTCCAACAGCAAGCAGATGAAGAAACCACTGCACAAACTCGCGACTCTCGTGTGTCTGCTGACGCTACTGCTCGGCACAGCGACGTGTATGCAGGCGAAGCAGCCACGGCCGTCCTCCTGCGATCACTGTCCAAAGCGTGCACCGGTCAGTCACAGCCTTCCCTCCTGCTGCGCCACGCAACACCAACCTCCGGCAGTCACATCCGCAGAGATCAAACATCCGGCTCAATTCCTTGCTGCCTTGCCCCTGCTCCCCCACGAAATTGCGCCCCTCCCTTCCAGGTCTGCCACCCGCGTGGCGCTCCCACCTCCCTCTCCGCCTCGCATCGCCCTCCGTATCTGATTCTCTTTTGACCCTCTCGTCTTCCAGCGTTCTTTCACGCTGCCTGCGATTACGAAGTCATCAAAAGAAGGAATCACCATGCGCCACACACTGGCCGCGACGCTGTTTGCACTCGTCTTGTTCGCTACGCTTTCCACCCACGCCCAGATAACCGAGCCCCCAATGCAGGATATGCCCGGCATAGACACACGCCCCATGCAGATGCCCATGCCGCCAACCACTGGAGCAAAACCGGCGAGCATGGACATGAACACGATGAAGCCCGCAACCAATCTCATCGAAGCGGAGCTCGCCCACATCACCTCCGGCACCAGCATCGAGCCGCCATCAACTCCCGTCTCCATGCTCATGCGAAACTACCGTGGCTGGATGCTCATGCTCCACGGCACCGCCTTCATCACTGACACCCAGCAGCATGCCGCCTCCAATCCAACCGGCCCCTCGCTCGCCACCTGCGAACAATTCAATGCTCCCTGCCTACCGCCGGTCGTCCGTGGCGGCGACAAGTTCTTCTCCACCAACTGGCTCATGCCCATGGCCACGCGCCAACTCGGCCCCGGCCAGCTCACTCTGCGCGCCATGTTCTCCCTCGAACCCGCCACCATCACCGACCGCCAGTACCCCGAGCTCTTCCAGCAAGGAGAAACCGCATTCGGCAAGCCCATCATCGACGGCCAACACCCCCACGACTTCTTCATGGAGGTCGCCGCCCTCTACGACATCCACCTCGGCGAGCGCACCCTTCTCAGCCTCTACGCCGCGCCCATAGGAGACCCCGCCATCGGCCCCACCGCTTACCCGCACCGCCAATCCGCATCCGAAGATCCCATCGCCGCCCTCGGCCACCATCAGCAGGACTCCACTCACATCGCCTTCAACGTCCTCACCGGAGGCCTCACCTGGCGCTGGCTCCGCTTCGAAGAGTCCGGCTTCCACGGCGCCGAGCCCACCGAGCAGCGCTGGGGCTTCCAGCCCTCACCCAACGGCCATCGCCATCGACAGCTACTCCTCCCGCGTCACCTTCGTACCCGCACAAAACTGGGCCGCGCAATATTCCATCGCCCACATCGTCAGCCCCGAAGCCCTCTACCCCAACGAGAACCAGCAACGCCAAACCGCATCCATCATGTACAACCGCCCCATCGGCGCGCACCACGACACCACCAGCATGCCCGGCATGGACATGTCCACCCCAGCCACCGGCAACTGGGCCACCACTCTACTCTGGGGCCGCACCAAATCCCTCACCGACGGGAGCATAGAAAACAGCTACCTCCTCGAATCCCTCCTCCAGTTCCACACCCGCAACTACGTCTGGACACGCATCGAAAACGCCGGCCGCTCCAGCGAACTCCTTCTCCCCCCAGGCTCCGCGCTTCCACCCAACTTCACCGAGACCCCCATCGGCCACGTAGCCGCCTACACCTTCGGCTACGACCGTGACTTCCGCTTCATCCCACACATCCTCACCGCCCCCGGAGCTCAATTCACCACCTACACCACTCCTGCACCGCTCGTCTCCACCTACGGCCACCACCCATGGGGAGTCGTAGCCTTCGTGCGTTTCCGTATCGCACATTGACCAGAGCAGCCCGCGCTGGGAGACACCAGAGAATGTCGCGCCCCCAACAGAAGTGTCATCCTGAGCGGAGCGCGTAGCGCGGAGTCGAAGGACCTGCGGTTGCTGTTTTATTGCTTTGCTTTTGCCTTCGCTGCTGCCATGCCCAACCGGAATCTGCTGTTCCTAATCTCTAATGACAGTGCAAAAATGAAGGCGAACCTCATGACCCTTTACATCGCCACCTCGAACCCCGGCAAGCTCCGCGACTTCGCCGCAGCAGCCACCCCGAACATCACCCTAACCCCACTGCCCAACCTAGGCCAAATCCCCGCCCCACCCGAAGACCAACACGCCTTCGAAAGCAACGCCCGCCTCAAAGCCCTCTACTACTCCCGCCACGCCCCCGGCAAAATCGTCATCGCCGACGACTCCGGCCTCGAAGTCGACGCCCTCCACGGAGCCCCCGGCGTTCGCTCCGCCCGCTTCGCCGACGACCACAACTTCCACGCAACAACTCAAACCGCCGAAGCAAGCAGCCCTGAGCCCTTATCACCAGACCAGCGCAATAATCTCTATCTCCTCTCCCTCCTAACCGGCATTCCCCTCACCGAGCGCTCTGCCCGCTACCACTGCGTCCTCGCCGCCGCGCGCGACGGCCACATCCTCGCCATCGGTCACGGTGCCGTCGAAGGCGAGATCCTCACCACGCCACGCGGCACAGGCGGCTTCGGCTACGATCCGCTCTTCTATCTCCCCGAACAAAAAAAAACCATGGCCGAACTCGACATCCAAACCAAACTCACCTTCAGCCACCGCGGACGAGCCTTCGCCGCACTCCTCCACGCCCTCCAACCGCACCTCTTCCAACTCCGAACAACTGAGAACTGAGAACTGAGAACGGACAACTGGCAACTCAGAACCCCCACTGGAACTTAATCGCACAAACCTTACGATAACCGCACAAACAAAGCTCATTTTCTTGACGCTGCTCCGACCGGAGCGGAATAATCTTTGTGCTGCACTTTTTCCTTCCTCACAGTGCATTCATCATGATTTGAAGGAGTCCCCATGGCCACCGCCGCCTCGCCAGCACCTCCTGCCGCACCCCCCAGCGAGTCCAAGCTGCGCGGCGTGCAACCGCTCCGCGCCGGCGAAGGCCACTCCTTCTTCTGGCGCAAGCTGCACTCTTTGACGGGCATCGTCCCCATCGGCGCCTTCCTCATCGAGCACATCGTCTCCAACTACGAGACCGTCAACGGCCCCCTCGCCTACGCCAAGCAAGTCCTCTTCCTAAACTCCCTCCCACTCGTCCGCGTCCTCGAGTGGACCTTCATCTTTATCCCGCTCGCCTACCACGCCCTCTACGGCGTCTTCATCGCCATTCGCGGCCGCAGCAACGTCAACGTCTACCCCTGGGCCGGAAACTGGATGTATCTCTCCCAGCGCATCACTGGCATCATCGCCTTCCTCTACATCATCCAGCACGTCTGGCGGCAGCGCTTCAGCGGCGTCTCGCTCCCGGAGCACCCCGGCGCGGCTTTTCACAAGGTACAGGTTGAGCTTTCGAATCCTTGGATGCTCGCCATCTACGTCATCGCCATGATCGCCACCTGCTGGCACTTCAGTTACGGCGTCTGGCTCTTCGCCGCCAAGTGGGGCATCACCCCCGGCGATAAAGCCCGCAAGAAATTCGGCTGGGTCTGCGGACTCGGCGGCGCGGCCCTCTGCCTCATGGGCCTCATCAGCATTTTTGCGGTGGTAAACGCACCTCCCGCCCCCGAAGACGTCATGCCAGAACAACCCGGTATTACTCTTCTCAAGCCTTCAACGCCGCCGAACTCAACCACCCTGCGGCCTGGTGAAGTACGGTAGTTATGCTCATCTACGTCGTTTCCATCTTGGTAGCGACCACACTCACGACACTGGCATTGATTCATGTGCTTGTAGCTGACATAAACGGGACGAGAACGGTTCCACGTCTCAGGCACAAAGCGCGATGGGGCTTCAAAGAAATATCCGACATAAAGCGACTACATCAGGAACTACTACCAGAGAGCAAAACGTATGCAGCATTTCGAAGTTTAGAAGTTTTTCAATGGATAGCGGGTGCAAGCGTAGCTTGCCTCCTTGTGTACTGGTTGTTCGAAACGATTTGATTTTGTAGTTCTAAAGAGAGAGCTGACAATGGCAGCAGCAACCCCAAGAATCATCGTCGTAGGCGGCGGCCTCGCCGGCCTCGCCGCCGTCATCAAGATCGCCGAAGCCGGCGGCAAGGTCGACCTCTTCTCCATCGTCCCCGTCAAACGCTCGCACTCCGTCTGCGCCCAGGGAGGCATCAACGCCGCCAAGAACCTCAAGGGCGAGGGCGATGACGTCTTCAAGCACTTCGACGACACCATCTATGGCGGCGACTTCCTCGCCAACCAGACCCCTGTCAAAAACATGACCGCGCAGGGTCCCGCGATCATCGACCTGCTCGACCGCATGGGCGTCCCCTTCAACCGCACCCCCGAAGGCCTGCTCGACTTCCGCCGCTTCGGAGGCACCCTCTACCACCGCACCGCATTCGCAGGAGCCACCACCGGCCAGCAACTCCTCTACGCCCTCGACGAGCAGGTCCGCCGCTACGAAGCCGAAGGCAAAGTCACGAAGTACGAAGGCTGGGAGTTCCTCTCCGCCGTCCTCGACTCAAAGGGCGCCTGCCGCGGCATCACCGCGATGGACCTCCGCACCATGGATACCCGGACGTTCCCGGCAGACGCGATCATTGTGTGTACAGGCGGCAATGGAGCCATCTTCGGAAAATCCACCAATTCAGTAGTTTGCACCGGATCAGCTCAATCAGCACTTTATCAACAGGGCGCCTACTACGCGAACGGCGAATTCATCCAGGTCCACCCCACCGCCATCCCCGGCGAAGACAAGCTCCGCCTCATGTCCGAGTCCGCCCGCGGCGAAGGCGGCCGCGTCTGGGTTCCCAAAGACAAGAACGACAAGCGCGCCGCGCAATCCATCCCCGAAGGCGAGCGTTGGTACTTCCTCGAAGAGTGGTACCCCAAGTACGGCAACCTCGTCCCCCGCGACGTCGCCACCCGCGCCATCTTCAAGGTCGTCTACGAGCACGACATGGGCATCGACGGCCAGCCCATGGTCTATCTCGACGTCTCCCACCTCGCGCCGGAGCGGCAGCACAAGCTCGAAGGCATCCTCGAAATCTACGAAAAATTCGTCGGCGACGACCCCCGCAAAGTCCCTATGAAGATCTTCCCCGGCATGCACTACACCATGGGCGGCCTCTGGGTAGACTTCAACCAACAGACGAACATCCCCGGCGTATATGCTGCAGGTGAAGCCGATTACTCCATCCACGGAGCCAACCGCCTCGGCGCCAACTCCCTCCTCTCCTGCATCTACGGAGGCTTCGTCGCCGGCCCTCACGCCCTTGCCTACGCCAAAGCGCTCCCCGCACAGGAAGGCGACGGTGGCCACGCCGCCGAGCTCCAGCGCCAGAAGGAATTCAACTCGATCCTCCTCAACAACCCCGGCACCGAGAACCCCTTCAAGCTCTGGCGCGAACTCGGCGAGACCATGACCAAGCACGCCACCATCATCCGCTACAACGCCGGTCTCGAAGAAGCCGACGCCAAGATCGTCGAACTCCTCGACCGCTACCGCAACGTCAATCTCTCCGACAAGAGCCAGTGGGCCAACACCAGCTTCGCCTTCACCCGCCAGCTCTGGAACATGCTCCAGCTCGGCCGCGTCATCGTCCAGGGCGCGCGCCTCCGCGACGAGTCCCGCGGAGCCCACTACAAACCCGATTTCCCAGAACGCAACGACGAAAAGTTCCTCAAAACCACCAAAGCCGCCTACAAAGACGACGCCCCCGCCTTCGAGTGGGAGGACGTAGACATCAGCCACATCAAACCGCGCCCCCGCCGCTACGACGCCACGGCCTGATTTTTTTTTGGTTGTCATCCTTCGCCGAAGGCGGAGGATCTGCTTCTCGCCTTTGTTTTTGATATGACAGTTCACCCCAAAACCCGTTTTCGCCGTCTAACCGGGCATGACACTCTGGAACGCGGTCATGGTCATCATCGCCGTCGTTGCTGTGTCGGTCGTCGCCTACTGGATCCTCTACACCACTCACCTTCACCCCAAAGAGCGGTGTCAGGAACTCAAGGGTCGCCCGCCGATCAGCAAGGAAGAAGGTATCGCAGTCGCCACACTGGAAAAAGAACGCCTCCACAAAACCGGCTACTTCTGATCCAGGCCTTATCGACTGCAATCCTTCGCAACTTTCGCCTCCAGCCCACCCCCGGCCGAAGGCACAGGATATGTGTAGGCGTTCCAGATCATTCGAATTTCAAAACAAAAATTGGCAGGCAGCTGTCTTTGCCTTACCGGATTAAGCAGTGGGCTTTAGCCCACTGAATCAGCATCACGCAACAAAGGGGCTTTAGCCCCGGGCACTTCGAACATAGAGGGCAACAATCATGCCAAGCACCATCAAGGTCGAGATCAAGCGTCAGTCCAACCCCGACGCCCCCGCCACCACCGAGAAGTTCGAGGTCCCCTACCGCCCCGGTATGAACATCACCTCGCTCCTCGGCGAGATCGCGCTCAACCCCGTCGACGTCTCCGGCCGTGCCACCACGCCCATCACCTACGACTCCAACTGCCTCGAAGAGATCTGCGGCTCCTGCGCCATGCTCATCAACGGCAAAGCCTCCATGGCTTGCTCCGCCCTCGTAGACAAACTCACCGGCCCCAACAAAGACCAGACCATCACCCTCGCGCCCCTCAGCAAGTTCCCCGTAGTCCGCGACCTCGCCGTCGACCGCTCCGTCCTCTTCGAAAACCTCAAGAAGGTCAAAGCCTGGGTCCCCATCGACGGCTCGTACGATCTAGGAGCCGGGCCACGAACAGGCTCCTCAGATTCAAGAACAGCGCTACCCGCTCTCCAACTGCATCTCCTGCACGATCTGCATGGAGGTCTGCCCCCAGTTCAACGACGCCACCGGCTTCGTCGGCGCCGCCACCATCGCCCAGGCCAAGCTCTTCAACATGGACCCTAGCGGCGCAGTCCTCAAAGAAGAACGCCTCCGCGCACTAGCCGGAGACGGCGGCATCCAGGAATGCGGCTTCGCCCAAAACTGCGTCCAGGCCTGCCCCAAACAACTCCCCCTCACCGAAGCCATCAGCGACATGGGCCGCGACGTCTTCGTCCAACAAGTCAAAGACCTCTTCGCACGCTAACCTTTCCCATTTTGGGAAAAATATGTTCTGACCCAAAAAATATCTTTAAAAAGTGGCGTTTTTTTGACGCTGAAAAATGACCGTCAAAACACCCCGATAAGCACGCATTTCACCACGTTCTCGCCATCAAAAAACCATCACCTAACACCCGTTTTTTCTGAAATACCCCTGAAAAAACACATCAAACCGACCCAAAAAAACTTCTAAGAACAGAGGGAAAAATGATCCAACTAGCAGACGCCCGCCGCATCATCGCCGCCGCCGAAAAGAAAGCCGCCGAAATCGGCCAGCCCATGAACATCGCCGTAGCCGACGCCGGCGGCAACCTCATCTCCCACGTCCGCATGGACAACGCCTGGATCGGCTCCATCGACATCTCCATCAAAAAAGCCTGGACCTCCCGCGCCTTCGACATCGCCACCAAAGACCTCGCCACGCACTCGCAATCCGGCAATCAGTTCTTCGGCATCCACGCCTCAAACGACGGCAAGGTCATGATCTTCGCCGGCGGCATCCCCTTGAAGAAAGACGGCAAAGTCGTCGGCGCCATCGGCGTCAGCGGAGGATCCGGCGAACAGGATCACGCAGTCGCAGAAGCAGGCGCAGCGGCTCTCTAACCTGAATGTTCGTTGCAAAAAAGGAAATCCCCGCTGGCCCGCGGGGATTTCCTTTGCAACAACCGGGTTACTTCGAAAACGTAGAATTACCCGGCGTCATCTCTTCATTGGTGTGGATTCGATTCTGAGCCCGTTTGGCACTCTGCATCGCGGCATGATCCATCCGCTCCCGATCGCTCTTGTTCCCTTCGTTCGCAGTCGTCTCTTCTTCAATTGCCTCGTGGGAAGGACGCGCCGCACTCTTCGTCGAATTCAGTCCTTGTGCCATTAGTCACCTCTTGAAACAGAGATGACCGACATGCCTCCGCAGTTGTCTCCAAAAAATCCATCCTCAAGCCATTGCTACAATCGTCATATCAATGCGCAACAGCACCGCCCCCACCTTCACACGATCGCCTCTTCTTGCAAGCACATCCGCGCTTCTGCTTCTTTGCGCATCTTTTTTGCACGCGCAGGCAACCCTGCAACAGGAAACAAAAAGATGACCAGCATGACCGACCCCGCGCAAGTCCACTCGAGCGCCATCGTCATTGACACACACGCCGACACGCCCCAGCGCTTCGTCGATGAGAACTGGAACTTCACCGACCCGCTCAACGGCGGCATGCTCAACTACGACTCCGCAAAGAAGGGCAACCTCGACGCGCAGTTCTTCTCCATCTGGGTCGACCCCCATCAATACCCCGCCAAGGCCTCCGCTCGCCGCACCCTGCAACTCATAGACGGAACCCTGGAACAGGTCCGCAAAGCCCCCGACAAACTCCAGCTCTGCACCACTGCCGATCAAATCATCGAAGCCCACAGCCGAGGAAAATTCGCCGTCCTCATGGGCATCGAAGGCGGCCACTCCATCGAAGACTCACTCGCCCTCCTCCGCGACTACTACCGCCTCGGCGTCCGCTACATGACCCTCACCTGGTCCAACACCAACAACTGGGCCGACTCCTCCGGCGACATCGACGACCCCACCATCCCGCACCACGACGGCCTCACCCCCTTCGGCAAACAAGTCGTCCAGGAGATGAACCGCCTCGGCATGATGGTCGACATCTCCCACGTCTCCGACAAGACTTTCTGGGACGTCATCGCCACCACCCGCACCCCCATCATCGCCTCACACTCCTCCGCCCGAGCTCTCACCCAGGCCCCCCGCAACATGACCGACGAGATGCTCCTCGCCATGAAGAAGAACAACGGCGTCGTCATGGTCAACTTCTTCCCCGCCTTCATCGACGAGCAATGGCGTCTCGCCTGGACCGCCCAGAAACCCGAACGCAAAAAAGCCCAGGACGCCATGGAAGCCGAGTACAAAGCCAAAGGCCTCCCCGTCCCCTACAACGCCTCCAACAAGATCGATCGCGAGTTCGCCGCAAAGATCGGCCGCGCACCGTTCAACTCACTCATCGACCACTTCGATCACGTCATCAAAATCGCCGGCATCGACCACGTCGGCATCGGCACCGACTTCGACGGCATCCCCGTCCCACCCGACGGCATCGACTCCGCCGCCGACCTACCCAAAGTTACCGCCGCACTCATGGCCCGAGGCTACACCGCCGAGGACATGAACAAGCTCCTCGGCGGCAATCTCCTGCGCGTCTTCCGCGAAGTACAAGCCGCAGCAGAAAACTCCAAATAACCGCGCGGCTACTTATCCGCCACAATCGTGATCTTGTTAATTTGTGGCGGCTCAGAAAATAGCGTAGCCGCATTTGCCATTAGCGCCTTGGCGATCTCACCGTTCAGATGGGCATCCCTGCCCGCCTCATCGTTAAAGGTATCGAACACGCTATAGTGCCCGGCATTTTCGTGCAGGCCGAACCACGACACCGTCCCCGCTTCCCTCTTCGCCATCTCCGCGCCCTGTTTCAAAAACGCCTCGACATCCTTCTCTTTCCCGGGTTTCGCTTTCAACGACACATAGAGCGCATACTTTGCCATGCTTTTATTTCCTCCAGACCATTCGACGCTCACGGCAACCCATCAGTTACACATTTCCTCGCTAAACCGCATCCAATCTTGTTGATCTTGAACACGAGGTGAATATGCGAGCCAAACGACCATCCGTCCTTCGCGGCATCATCACCGGAGCCACCGCCGGCATCACCGCAACCCTCATCATGGATCAGTTCTTCAAGCTCACCTCCGCGAGCCAGAAGGCCATCGAAAAGCACATGAAACTCGCTCAGGGCGAGTCCCCCTGGGAGATCGCACATGAGCGGGTCCAGCACGAACAGCAAGCCGCTCAGCAAGAAGATTCAACCGAGATCGTCGCCCGCAAACTCGCCAAAGCAACCGGAAAAACACTCGATAAGGAGCAGAAGAAGACTGCAGGCCGCGCCATCCACTATACCTTCGGCACCCTCATGGGCATCGTGTACGGAGTCTCCGCAGAGCTGATCCCCGCAGCAACCACTGGCGCGGGAACAGCCTTCGGAACTCTTCTCTACCTCGGCGCCGATGAGATCGCTGTCCCTGCATTCCAACTCTCGCCCGCCGACGCACCTGCCGCCGATCGCCTCCAGCACTGGGCCGCCCACGTCGTCTACGGAGGCTCTCTCGAACTCGTCCGCAGCCTCGTCCGGCGCCTCGTTTAAACCCCTACCGCGTTGCTACCTCCCCGCGTCTGCGATAGCCTGTCTATTGGAGTCAAACACCGCATGACGCTTCGTACTCTCGCACTCATTCTCGCCCTCAGCGTATCCGCGCAAGCGCAATCTACTCCAGCCACCCCACCGCCCGCCGAACAATCGACCCCATCCTCCCAACAGCTTCCCGACGCCCCCAGCACCACCTCTCAGATCAAGCCGCCCGTTGTTCCCACCGGTCCAACCGCCGTCATCGACACCACCATGGGCCGTCTCACCTGCAAGCTCTACGAAAAAGAAGCCCCCGTCACCGTAGCCAACTTCATCGGTCTCGCCGAAGGCACCAAGGACTGGACCGACCCCAAGACCCTGCAAAAGATGCACCACCAGCCCTTCTACAACGGCACCACCTTCCATCGCGTCATTCCGCAGTTCATGATCCAGGGCGGCGACCGCGCCGGCGACGGTACCGGCGATCCCGGCTACTTCTTCCAGGACGAGATCGACCCCAGCCTCACCTTCGACCAACCCGGCCTCCTCGCCATGGCCAACGCCGGCCCCGGCCCATCGGGCGGCGGCACCAACGGCAGCCAGTTCTTCATCACCGAAGAGCCCGTCCCGCAGCTCGACGGAAAGCACACCATCTTCGGAGCCTGCGACCAGCACTCCACCCTGCTCGTAGCCTCCATCGCACGCGTCGAACGCAACCCGAGCGACAAACCCATTACTCCGGTAGTCATCAACCGCGTCACCATCGTTCGCGAAGGCCAGCCAATGCCGCCTCTACCGGCAGCGCCGCCGGCAACAGCAACCGCACCGCCGGCTCCGGCAGCCGCACCGGCCACATCGCCAAAATAGTTCTTCCGGCGTCCGTGATCTCAACGGAAACGCTCTCCCATCAATCCCACTAACCTCAACCGCAAGGAGAACTCCGACATGCCAACAAAGCCAGGCACCTACGCCAAATTCAAGACCTCAGAAGGAACGGTAGTCTGTGAGCTCTTCGAGAAAGACGCGCCCATCACCGTAGCCAATTTCATCGGCCTCGCCGAAGGCACCAAGGAATGGAACAGCCGCAGCAAAAAAGGCGCGAAGCTCTACGACGGCACCATCTTCCACCGCGTCATCCCGCAGTTCATGATCCAGGGCGGCGACCCCGAAGGCACCGGCATGGGCGGCCCCGGCTACAAGTTCGCCGACGAAACCAAGGGTTCCAAACACGGCTTCCAGCAGCCCGGCAAACTCGCGATGGCCAATGCCGGCCCCAACACCAACGGCAGCCAGTTCTTCATCACTGTCACCGACACCAGCTGGCTCACCGGCAAGCACACCATCTTCGGCGAAGTAGTCGAAGGCTACGACGTCGTCGAAAAGATCAGCAAAGTCTCCCGCGACGGCCAGGACCGCCCCAAAACCCCAGTCGTCCTCGAATCCGTCACCATCGAACGCGTCGCCTAGTTCATCCATATCGAAAGACGAATAGGCCCGCTCAAACGAGTGGGCCTCTTTGTGCAGATTACGGCTACTATGGACGAATGAAACGCACGAACGTAGTGTGGCGTCTCCTCCTCCTGCTTGCCCTTGCGATCGCGCCGCCATCTTTTGCTGAAAAAGTCTCAACCCTCCCTGCCCCCACAGGCTACATCGACGACTTCGCAGGCGTCTTCTCGGACTCCGGAAAGTCGAACATGGAAGGCCTCTGCCGGGAGCTGCACGAAAAGACAAAAGCCCAGGTCTTCGTCGTCACCGTCAACACCACCGAAGACGAACCTGTAGAAACTTTTGCCAACCATCTCTTCGCTAAGTGGAAGATCGGCGAAAAGAAGACCGACCGCGGCATCCTCATGCTCTTCGCCATTAGAGATCGCCAGCGCTGGATTGAAGTAGGCTACGGCTTCGAAGGCATCCTGAACGACGCCAAAGTCGGCGACATCGGCCGCACCACGGTCCCCGCGCTCCAAGCCCGCGACTACGACCATGCCGCCGAGACCGGTCTCCGCCAGATCACCCGGATCATCGCCACCGAGGCTGGAGTCACTCTCGATGCGCTGGCCGACCGCACTCAAACCGAACGAGCTGCTCCCGCCCCAGTCACCAGCCCGCCACCGTCCTCGGCCTCGGCCTCGATGAGACCGGGCGCAATGCTGTTCCTCACCATACTGCTTTTCACATTTCCAGTCTTCATCATCTGTTTCGTCATTTGGCGTATCACAACTGCGGTCAGAAGAGGCACATGGACTCGCGGCAGCTCCGGATATGACGGCGGCAGCAGCTTCGGCAGCAGTGACACCTTCAGCAGCAGCAGCGACAGCGGAGGCGATAGCTTCGGAGGAGGCGACGGTGGCAGTTCCGGCGGAGGCGGCGCAGGCGGCGACTGGTAAAGCGCAAGGCCCGCTCTCCAGAGCGGGCCTTCCCTATTGCACTTCAACTAATCAGTAGCCACTAACCACTGCTCTACGCCATCCCAATCACCGTACAAAGCTCCTTCACCGAATCCGCGCTCTTATTCAGCGCAGCCTGCTCCTCAACCGTCAGCTTGATCTGAATAATCTGCTCCAGCCCCTTCGCTCCCAGCTTGCAAGGCACACCCACATACAGCCCCGAGATCCCATACTCCCCCTGCAAATAAGCGGCACAAGGCAGAATCTTCTTCTTGTCCTTCAGGATCGCCTCGACCATCTCTGCAGCCGCAGCCGAAGGAGCATAGTAAGCCGAGCCCGTCTTCAGATGCTTCACAATCTCCGCACCACCATTGGCCGTCCGCGTCTCCAACTCTTTCAGTCGCGCAGGTTCGATCAACTCCGTAATCGGAATCCCCGCAACAGTCGAATAACGCGACAGCGGCACCATCGTGTCCCCATGCCCACCCAGCACAAACGCCGTCACATTCTCCACCGACACATTCAGCTCTTCCGCAATGAACGTCCGGAACCGCGCCGAATCCAACACCCCTGCCATCCCGATCACGCGCTCCCGCGGCAACCCCGCCTGCTTGAACGCCGTCTGCGCCATCGCATCCAGCGGATTCGACACCACAATAATGATGCAGTTCGGCGACGCAGCAACCACCTTCGACACCACATCGCTCATAATCTTGAAGTTCGTATTCAGCAGATCGTCGCGGCTCATCCCCGGCTTACGCGCAATTCCCGCCGTAATCACCACCACATCCGAATCCTTCGTATCTGCATAGTCATTCGTGCCGACAATGTTGCAGTCCCTCTTCTCAATCGGCATCGCCTGCAGCAGATCGAGAGCCTTCCCCTGCGGCACACCCTCGATCACATCGAGCAGCACCACATCGGCCAATTCCTTCGCAGCAATCCAATGCGCCGCCGTCGCTCCAACATTGCCCGAACCAACAACCGTTACCTTCTTCCGCATTCCTTCTCCTTAGCTCTCTAATCAAAATTTCCTTACGACCACTTCTGCGATTCCCAAAGATAAAGCTCGTTCCCATCCAGATCATGAAAATGAACAAAACTTCCACCCTGGTCGCGCTGAACCTCGCCGACATTCGTGACGCCATTCGCCTTCAACCTCGCCGCAGCAACATCGATCGGCTCATCGATACCCAACCCGATCATCATTGCCCCACGCGTTCCAGGTGCAGGATACTTCTCCGACTTCGGGTGCAATCCAATCGTGAACGATCCCGCCTCAACCGAAGCCCAATGATCTCCGTAGTGGCTGCTGATCTTCAGTCCAAGAATCTCGTGATAGAACTTCAACGACGCATCCATATTCGCCACAAAGACCGTTGCGTTTCCGCCCGTAATCATCGCAGCCTCCTCGATGTCAGCCCATATTCTCAATCATACGGCTGGCAAACTCGCTCGTCTTAACCTTCGTCGCTCCCTGCATCCCGCGCTCAAAGTCATACGTCACATACTTCTGTGCAATCGTCTTCTCCATCGAGCTTTCGATCAGCCGCGCCGCCTCCGGCCAGCCCAGAAAATCGAACAGCATCACGCCCGACAGCATCACCGAACCAGGATTGATCACATCCTTGTCCGCATACTTCGGAGCCGTGCCATGCGTCGCCTCGAACACGGCATACCCGTCGCCAATATTTCCACCCGGAGCAATCCCCAACCCGCCAACCTGCGCCGCAGCGGCGTCCGAAATATAGTCACCGTTCAGATTCGTCGTAGCCAGCACGCTGTAGTCCTCAGGCCGCAGAATGATCTGCTGAAAGATCGAATCGGCAATCCGGTCATTCACCAGAATCTTCTTCTTCCATTGCCCATTCCCATGCGACTTCGCCAATCGCCGCGATCACGCTCTTCACCTCAGCGACCACCTCCGCCGCCAAACTCCTTCGAAGCAAACTCAATCCCCGGCTCGATCAGCGCAGCATTCTCCTCCGCCGTCAGCTTCGGATTCGCCTCAAGGTTCCCAAGAATCCAGCTCTCCCGCTCCGTCACCGTCTGGTCGCGGAACTCCTGCGAAGCAACCTCATACCCCCACTCGCGGAACGCCCCCTCGGTAAACTTCTGAATGTTCCCCTTATGCACCAGCGTCACTGTCTTGCGCCCGTGATCCAGCGCATACTGAATCGCCGCCCGCACCAGTCGCTTCGACCCCGTAATCGAGATCGGCTTCACCCCAACACCCGAATCCAGACGAATCTTCTTCTTCCCGCCCTTCAGCATCTCGTCATTCACAAACGAGATAAACTTCGCCGCCTCAGGCGTCCCCTCACGAAACTCAATGCCGGCATAAATATCCTCCGTATTCTCACGGAAGATCACCACATCCAGCTTCTCCGGATGCTTCACCGGACTCGGCACGCCAGCGTAATACTTCACCGGCCGCACGCACTGATACAGATCCATCAACTGCCGCAGCGCCACATTCAGCGAACGAATCCCACCACCCACGGGCGTAGTCAGCGGTCCTTTGATCGACACACGAAAGTCCACCGTAGCCTTCACCGTATCGTCCGGAAGCCAATTCTGCGTCTGCCGGTAAGCCTTCTCCCCCGCCAACACCTCAAACCACGCAACCTTGCGCTTGCCCCCGTAAGCCTTCTCCACCGCGGCATCAAACACGCGCTGCGAGGCCTTCCATATATCCCGCCCCGTTCCATCGCCTTCGATAAAAGGAATAATCGGGTTGTTCGGCACGTTGAACTTGCCGTTGCTATATTCGATGGCCTGCCCATTGGTGGGCACTGCGATTCCGTTGTAACTTGCCTGCATTGACGTAGACTCCGACGAAAAAAAGTAGTGCTCGAAGGCTACCATCCGCGCAAGACGACTAGCAACGATACGCGCCCAACCGTGCGCTTATCGAACCAAATAATAATCCACCGTCGAGACCACCCGAACCTTCTTCATGATGCTCGCATCCGGATTCTCCGCCTGCCCGCCACCGCCTTCTTCACCCGGCGCCATCCCACTCCCAGCATCCGCCGCCGAGATCGAAAACACCCCCTGGTTCGCCGACCGGATCGACCCCACCTGGCTCCCCGAGTCCGCCGCAAACCTGTCCGCCGACGCGCGCGCATTCTTCGTCGCCTCGGTAATCATGTCCGGCTTCAGCGCGTTCAGCCCGTTGAACACATACCGTATCCCCTGCCCATAGCCTCCGACGACGATAATTCCAGCCTGCAACAACTGCGCCGTCTTCTGCCCCGCCTTCGAAATCTTATCCACGTCGCCCGAACTCACCGTCACCGTCTGCTGCACGATATACCGCGGCCCGCCCGTATTATTCCCGCCATACTCATTGGCCTGCTTATCCGTTACCTGAATCTGCCCCACCGAAATCTCCTGCGGAGAAATCCCCTGCGCCGCAAAAAACTTCAACACCGCCGCCCGGTCCTCTTCGCTCTTCGCATACACCTGCTGCAGATCGTTTCCCGTCTCCTTGAACGTCACCGGCCACACCGCGCTATCGGACTTCACCGTCCGCTCCACCAGACCCTTCACCGTCACATAACGCTCAGAAAGCCGAGTCTCCTTGATCTCCATCCCCAGCAACCACCCACCCAGCACAAGCCCCAGCAACATGCATACACCCAGCACGGCCGCCGGAACCAGCCACGGATTTCGGTCATCCACACGCGTCGCGTCCAAGAGAAGCCCTCCATCGAAGCAACAGCAGCAGAATGCAACAGCACAACCCCTGTGTGTCAACGACAAGCCCAGGCATCTCTTGATTGAATCAACTCTGACGATCCAGCCCAGAAACGATAATGACATTAGGGAGACCGTGAGCGGGACCGCCACAGTTCCCTCCCTGAACCAGAATGTCGCTCGTAGAAATGTGGCCTTCCGTAACATCGGTCAACGAGCCAACAAGGCTAAGCGTAGAGCCGTCATCCATCAAAAATCTTGCACTCACCATATTGCCGGTGACACTACTCGCAGGCGTGGATTGCGTCGCACCCGAACTGAAGCAAGGAGATCCCTGTACCTTGATATTCCCCGTGAGCAAGTCGCTACTGAAATAGTTAGAAGCCGCTCCGTTCCCCGGATTCGTCACTGTACCGCCCTGCTGCAGCGTCACTTGAAGCGTCACTGGCACTGCATTCGGGACGCCATTCGAGCCAGCCTGCGTGCTCCCTGTACCAACATAGATTCCGCTCACCAGTGGGAACGACGTCGCTGTGAATGTTCCTGAAAGATTCGCATCACATGCAGGCGCATTTCCGCCCAAAGACACCGCGTAACTGCCGGACCAGGGCGCTCCGTTTTTCTCAGGAGCCGTACCCCTTATTGACACCGTGCTAAAAGGAGAGTTTCCCGAAGTCGTCGTAAAGCTACCATCCTTAGCAATAGTCCCTGATGCCACGCCCGGAAAATTGAACGCGGCTTGAACGTTGTCGCAGAAATTATTTCCGAAACCTCCCGCGCTCACTTGATCGCCCTTCACGTCGAAGGTCATCGCAAGTCTGACCCCAGTCAAAGGAGGAGAAGAAGGAGGAAACGAAATCCCATCCGTCGGCATCGGCCCTGCAAGAAGCCAATTTCCCGCCAATGGGCTTACAACCGCCGGTGTACTTCCCCCACCGCAACCACAAAGCAGCAACCCAATTCCACAAGCCGTGAAACTCAACAAGGCCGAAATTTTCATGTGGCTCAAACTCTAGCACGCCGCAACTTACGCGCCGATAAAAAAGAAATGGCCGATGAAACTTCACCGGCCTTCCTTCCATTCTGAAACCAACCCCTGGAGCTTATTCCAAATCACCCTGTTCACCGACGCAGCGCGCTATTAGACTTCTCTTTGTTCAATTCAATTCTGCCGATTCATCCCCGAGAGTTGGAGAGCGTTTCTGAGACCGCCGCAGTTCCCTCCCGCGATCAGAATGGCGTCCGTAGCGAGGTGCCCCTCCGTAATGTCAGTCAACGAACCGACAAGGCTAAGAGTGGAGCCGTCATCCATCGAAAACGAGGCGACCACTTGGTTACCCTCGACCCCGCTCTGGGGGAACGAATTCATCGTGCCGGAGGTGAAACAAGCAGACCCCTGAACTTGGATGCTGCCTGCAAGCGCTATATTGCTCGAAGACGGCTTTCCCGTCACCTGATCTACCACTGTACCCCCTTGCTTCAGAGTTACCTGAACCGTAGCGAGAGTACCTGTGATTCCATTCACCCCAGTTCCAACATACACTCCGTCGATAAGAGGAAACGAGATTGCTGTAAACGTCCTTGTAAAACTCCCCGTACAAGGCGGTCCGAACGAAGGGCTAAGGGATACCGTATAACTGCCGGACCATTCGCCGTCATTTGTTCGTGGTGCCTTCCCTTGGATCGATATCGACCCCACAGGAAAATTCGCAGGAGTCTGCACCGAAAAGCTTCCACCCGCAGCAGCGGTCCCAGTCGCGGAGATTGGGGTCGAAACCGATGACGCTCCCACAATTGGTGGAGGCGTTGGCTGGCAAGACGCATTGGCATAACCCAACGCGACCACATCGTTGCCCACAACATCAAAGGTCATTGCGAGCCGGAATCCTTCCGGGACCAGCGAGAACTGCAACTCATTCGTAGGCATCGGCCCAACGATCAACCAGTTCCCCGCCAGCCGACTCACAGGTGCCGCCGGGACACTCCCTCCCCCACAACCAGAAAGAAACAGACCAATTCCACAAGCCGTAAAACTCAACCAGGCCGAAATTTTCATGTGGCTCAAACTCTAGCACGCCGCGACTTACGCGCCGATTAAAAAGAAGAGGCCGATGAAATCTCATCGGCCTTCCTCCCAATCTGAAACCAACCCTAGAACTTATTCCAGAGCAGCTGGTTGTAAACATCATGGTGGAACTGCACCTCAGGCGCCTTCACAATCGTGCCCAGCAGCCGCGGACAACGATCCGCAGAAGCCTGCTTCAGATCCGCATACCGCGCCTTCACATCCGCACCCAGCAGCTTAGTCGTCCAGTCCGCCGCACGGAAGTTCTCAAGCGCCGTATAGATGTTGTCCGGCAGATACCGCTCCGCCTGCCGCAGATTCTTGATCCGCGCCGTATCGCCCTGCAGTCCCGTCTTGAAGATCGAGTACAGCACCATGTAAGGATTCGCATCCGGAGCAACCGCACGCACCTCAATCCGCGAAGACTTCTCATTGCCGATCGGAATCCGAACCATCGCGCCGCGATTGACCGCCGAGGCATTCAGCTGGTTCGGCGCCTCGTAGTGAGGGTCCAGCCGGCGATAAGCATTCACGCTCGAATTCAGCAGCAGGCAGATATCGTTGCCGTGCGTCAGAATGCGGTCCGTAAACTGCCACGCCAGCTTCGAGATCTTCTCCTCACCCTTCGGATCCCAGAACAGGTTCTTTCCGCCCTTCGTGATCGAGATGTTCGTGTGCATGCCGCTGCCGTTCACCCCAACCACCGGCTTCGGCAGAAAGCTCGCCGTCATCCCCATCTGCGTCGCCACCTGACGGCAGATCAGCTTGTACAGCTGAATCTGGTCCGCCGCCGCCAACCACCTCACCATAGCGAGTAGTTGATCTCGAACTGGCACGGCGCAACCTCCGGATGGTCCTTCTCATTCTCAAATCCCATCGCACGCTGCACCTCCGCAGTCGTATCGATGAACTCACGCAGCGGGTCGCCGGGCAGCGAGTGATAGTACCCGCCCTTGTTGACGTACTCGAAGCTTCCCGTGTCATGGTAGTTGCGCTCTGCGTCGATGCCCTCGAACAGGAAGCCTTCAATCTCATTGGCCGCATTCAGCGTGTAGCCGTTCTTGCTGAACTGCTCATCGGAAAACTGCTTCAGCACTCCGCGAATGTCCGCGCTATACGTCGTGCCGTTCTTGTCGATCACCTCGCCGAACACCAGCACCTTACCCGGCCCAAACACATCCGCCGGCGCCCAGTAGAACGCGCTCCAGTCGATCCCCAGCCGCAGATCGCTCTCCCGCTGCGCCGTAAATCCGCGGATCGACGAGCCATCGAACGTCAGGTTGTCATAGCTCTTGATCAGAAACTTCTTATCGTAGTCCAGCATATGCAGCCGGCCTTCGAGGTCGCTGAACAGCACCGTGACGGCCTTGATCCTTCGCTCGTCCGTAAGGTACTTCAGCCGCTCTTCCTGAAGCACGTCGATGGCAACGCGCTTCTTGCGCTGTTCCTTCGCCGCCAGGTTCAGGTCCTCGAGTTCACCATACGAAAGTTCCAGGAATTCACGAAGCTCGCTCAAAATTACACTCCTTCAAGAATGAAATACACGTCGACCGCAACCACTGGGATAAATTTTTAAGTGAATGGAAGAGAGCGTACCGGACGTTTATCTGGCCGCTGTTACACCTCTAACGTAACAGAAAATTCACCGACAAAAAAGCGGCCTTCCCGAAAAATTAGGCCTACGGCCCGCTTCCTCGTTGCCTGAATCACGTTGCCTGAATCACGCACTTGTCTCACGCCATCTAATCCAACATCAGCCGATCCTCTCGGCTCAAAGGAATCCCCATGCAATACAAGACCCTTGGCGACACCGGCATGCTCGTCTCGACCCTCTGTTTCGGCACCATGACCTTCCACGGCGGCACCGGCCTCTTCCGAGCCATCGGCACCGTCGACCAGGCCGGAGCCGACCAGCTCGTCAAAGCCTCCATCGACGCCGGCATCAACTTCTTCGACACCGCCGATGTGTACTCGGAAGGCGAAAGCGAAAAGGCCCTCGGCCAGTCTCTTAAAAACCTGAACATCCCCCGCACACAAGTCGTTATCGCCACCAAAGTCTTCGGCCGCACCGGCCAAGGTCGCAACGACGTCGGAGCCTCCCGCGGACACATTATGGACGCCGTCGACGCCAGCCTCCGCCGCCTCCAGACCGACCACATCGACCTCTATCAAATCCACGGCAACGACACCATCACCCCCATCGAAGAAACCCTCCGCGCCCTAGACTCGCTGGTCAATTCAGGCAAAGTCCGCTACATCGGCGTCTCCAACTGGCAGTCCTGGAAGATCGCCAAAGCCCTCGGCATTTCGCAGTTCAAAAACCTCGCCCGCTTCGACACCCTTCAAGCCTACTACTCCATCGCCGGCCGCGACCTCGAGCGCGACCTCGTCCCTCTGCTCGAAGCCGAAAAGACCGGCCTCCTCGTCTGGAGTCCTCTCGCCGGTGGCCTGCTCTCCGGCAAGTTCTCCCGCGAAAACCAGAAGCCCGCCGACTCCCGCCGCTCCGACTTCGACTTCCCCATCGTCGACAAAGAGCGCACTTGGCGCATCCTCGACGTAATGGCCCCCATCGCTAAAGCCCACAACTGCAGCCCCGCCCGCATCTCTCTCGCGTGGCTGCTCGCCAAACCCGTCGTCACCTCCATCATCATCGGAGCCAAACGCCTCGACCAGCTCGAAGACAACATCGCCGCCGTAGATCTCAAACTCACGCCCGACGAGCTCAAACAACTCGACGAAGTAAGCGCCCTCCCGCCTGAATACCCCGGCTGGATGCTCCCCTTCCAGAGCGCCAACCGCATCGAACCCGTAGCCCGCACCGTCCCTCGCATGTCCGACACAAAGTAGCAGCAACTAAAACTGGGTGCCCCATCCTTTCGCGGTCTTATCGCGATAGGGTGGGGTATTCGCGCCACGCGCGAACCGTTTTCCTCATCCGAGCGGAAAAAGCAAAACCGTCTCCCAGGAAACCCACCCAAACATGAACCTCCCGCAAATAAATCTTTGCACGCGCACCCACACCGTCCCTCCGCCGCCAAACCCGATAAACTAAACAGGACCACCATGACCACAAACGCCAACAAAAACGCGACCACCAAACGCGTCGCCCTCATCCAGATGTCCATGGACCCCGACACCCAGCTCAATCTCGACAAGGCCGCCGAGCGCGTATACGAAGCCGCTCGCCAGGGCGCCCAAATCGTCTGCCTCCCGGAGCTCTTCCGCGCCCAATATTTCTGCCAGCGCGAAGACCACGCCCTCTTCGGGCTCGCCGAGCCCATCCCCGGCCCCTCCACCGATACCCTCACCCGCGTCTGCCGCGAAACCGGCGTCGTCCTCGTCGCCAGCCTCTTCGAGCGCCGCGCTCCCGGCCTCTATCACAACACCGCCGTCACCATCGAAAAAGACGGCACCATCGCCGACACCTACCGCAAGATGCACATCCCCGACGACCCCCTCTACTACGAGAAGTTCTACTTCGCTCCCGGCGACCTCGGCTTCAAATCCACGCAAACCACGCAAGGCCCCATCGGCACTCTCGTCTGCTGGGACCAGTGGTACCCCGAAGGCGCCCGCCTCACCTCTCTCCGCGGAGCCGAGATCCTCTTCTTCCCCACCGCCATAGGCTGGCATCCCTCCGAAAAAGAAGAGTTCGGCACCGCCCAATACGACGCCTGGCAGACTGCCCAGCGCGCCCACGCCATCGCCAACGGAGTCTTCGTCTGCGCCGTCAACCGCGTAGGCCACGAGCACGGCGACGTCAAATTCAAAGTCACCGCCGCCGACGGCAACCCAGCCACCGTCGAACTCCACGGCCCCGGCGACCACACCCCCGCATCCGGCATCGAGTTCTGGGGAGGCAGCTTCATCGCCGACCCCTTCGGCCGCATCCTAGCCAAAGCCAGCCACAACAAAGAAGAGATCCTAATCGCCGACCTCGACCCCAAACTCATCGAAGTCACCCGCCAGCACTGGCCCTTCCTACGCGACCGCCGAATCGACGCCTACGAAGGCATAGCCAAACGCTTTTTGGACTAGGCAACATCAAACTCGCAAAAAAACTTGGCATCCTGAACGAGGCCAAGGACCCTGCATTTCGCTTTGCTTTTTATTGTCGCTTGTCCTTCTTATTTGTCATTCCGCAGCCTATTTGTCATTCCGCAGCGGAGCGGAGGAATCTGCTTTCGCTATTTCGAACTATCAAGAGCGCGAACCGCTTCCGCCTGACCCACTAAGCCTGATAAACCGTAGCCCCACCCACCACTGTCCGAACAATCGCAACATCCTTAATCTTCCCCGTATCCATCGTGTGAAGATCGTCCGCCAGCACAACGAAATCCGCCAGCTTCCCCGGCGTAATCGACCCTTTGATCGCTTCCTCATGCGAGTTATAAGCTCCATTGAGCGTATTCACCCGCAGGGCCTCATCCACGGTAATCCGCTGATTCGCCCCCCACGTCTTCCCGTCCCAACCCGTTCGAGTCACCATACCCTGAATCGCCATCCGCGGGTCGAACGGCCCGGGCTGAAAGTCCGAGCCAGCCGCCACCGGAACACCGGCATCAAGCAGACTGCGAAACGCCATGCATCGCTCCATCCTCTCTTCGCCGTAAAACCCAAACTTGTCCGAATTGTAGTAAGCGTAGGTAGTAAACAGCGCGGGGACAGTGCCCGTAGCCTTAATGCGTCGCACCAAATCGTCGTTGATCAACGTGCAATGCGTAATCTTGGGCCGCGCATCCACTCGTGGAAACAGGCCCTGCGCCCGCTCCACCGCAGTCAGTACCATGTCGATGGCGACATCGCCATTCGCGTGGCAGTTCACCTGGAGCCCCGCCCGATGCACCCGCTCGATCCACGCATTCAGTTCATCCTGCGTCTCCGTCACATTGCCTTTGTACGGAGGCACAACACCCGGATAAGGAGTGCTGAGTGCCATCGTCCGCTCAGAGAACGACCCGTCAACAGTGTGTTCCGAGGTCGCACCTAGTCGAATCCACTCGTCGCCAAACCCCGTCATCAAGCCGCTAGCGATCATCGCCTCCAGCTCCTTGCCGCTGGACTCATAGCTGACCCGATGCCGCAAATCTCCGCGCGCCCGCACCTCTTGCAGCGCCGCAAGACTGCCGCCTTCATGATGAACACTCGTCACACCATAGCGAGCAAACTGCTTGGACATATGCGCCAACCCATCCCGCTCGCGCTGCTGCCGCTGCTCCATCGTAAACACCGGCCGCTTGCCCACCCGGTTCACAACATCCATCGCTCTGTCCGTAACCCTGCCATTCAAGTCGCCGTTCGCATCGCGATCAAACGTCCCACCCGGCGGATTAGGCGTGTCCTTGTTTACATGCGCCAACTCCAGCGCCTTGCTGTTGTAAAAAGCAGTGTGGCCGCCACGATGATGGACCACAACCGGGTGCTCTGTCGAAACCGTATCCAGGTCGCGAACATTCAGCTCCCGCTTGTCCTTCACCTTCGTATCGTCGAAGAAATACCCCTCCACCCACGTACCCGCAGGAGTCACCCGCGCTTTCGCACGCAGCTTCTCCGTGATGCTCGCAATCGTGACAAACTCAACCTCGTACGGATTTCCAACCAGCACCTCGTAGAGCACCATGTCGCCACGTACGTGATTGTGACAGTCCACAAAACCCGGCACCACCATCGTCCCCTTGGCGTCGAAGGTCTGCGTCTTCTTGCCGATGAGACTCTTGATCTCCGCATTGCTGCCCACTGCAGAGAACCGCCCATTCTTCACCGCAAACGCCTCGGCCTTTGGCAAACCTGCATCGACCGTGTGGACCTTCGCGCCGAAGACAACGAGGTCCGCGTCCCGCGCGTCGCCAACAACAAGTGCGCCGAACGCCGACCTGCTGCCAACCAGACCAGCAACGCTGGCTCCTGTGAGACCAAGGAATGACCTGCGACTGCGGCTGTCCATCGGCATCGTTCGCCATCCTTCTAAGTTTTCTCGGGGAGCTTCTGAAACTACTGTGACACTGAATGTCTGTCAAGAACTACTTCCTCGATAAACCAGCAGGGTTCTATCGCTGCCATTCCTGCTCGAAGCGTTCCCGCATCTTTTTTCCAGCCCAGCCTACACCACACCCTTACAATCTGACTGTCCCTCCACAAGGAGTCAGAATGCCACGCAGCATCGTCCTGTCCCTCACCCTCATCGCCGCCCCGTCCCTCATCGCCCAAACCGTCCACACCACCGCCGACATGCAGCAGCGCGAAGCCAAACTCCTCGCCACCGCAAAAGCCGCCCCCACCGGCCTCGGCACCGACATCATGGACGACTACGGCAACGACCGCACCCTCCTCGTCGTCCGCGTCCACAGCGGCGCCCCCGAACGCCACCAGCTCTGGGCCGACCAGATGGTCATCAAAAAAGGCACCATCACCCTCGTCAGCGGCGGTACCATGCAGGGAGAGCACCCCAACGGCACCGCCCCCGGCGAGACCCTAGGCACCAGCATCGAAGGTGGAAAGGAAACCGTCCTCCACGCCGGAGACATCGCCCACATCCCCGCAGGCATGCCCCATCAGGCCAAAATCGCCCCCGGCACCACAGTCACCTACCTAGTCTTCAAAGAAAAAGACAAATAACCCGACACAAAACATCCGGGTGCCCCATGTCCGGACTTTCGGACATGGGCATTCGCGCGAAAGCGCGAACCATCTTCCCTCACCCACCCAACTGCCTCTCCCGAAGCCATCCACCCACCCACGCACAAGGCAGCGCCGTCACAATCAGCGCCAGCGGATACCAGTGCGGCCCAAACTCCGCCCCACGGTTCCACGTGGCAGCCGCCCCGACGAAGCTGACAACAAAACCAACAATCCCCGGAATCATCGCATGCCACATCGGCCTGTTTGGCGCGAGCCGCGCCGACACATAACTGCCCAGGACGCCGAAGACGACTCGATACAACGTAGCCACCACGAGCGGCCCATCGCTCGCCGGCTGACCCGCCGGTGGAAAAAAACCCACCGCATGCAGCAACAGATCCGTTCCGAGCGTCAGCGCAACAGTGGTCACAATCCCGGCAACAACCGCGCCAATACTTCGGCCAAGACTTCCCGATGAGTTCATAACTCCCTCCCACAACTCTCCGGATGGGTCGCGCAATACCCAACCAGCTTGCCACAACCCACGCGCCGAGCCCATCCTTCGCGGCTGTTACCCACATCGCCAAAGTCCCAATCGCTATACTTTAGGAAATAGAGCGTTCGCGGCTGACTTGACAAACACAACGCTCACCGGACTGTGATCAAAGGCTGATACCGTCTCTGCAGCCACGGAAGTACAAGATTAAGTCACATCGACACAAGACTTTACGCAATATTGCACCAGGTAGGGGGTACCACTGAGCCGCACCGACGACAAGCCGACCGACTACCGCATGCCCGCCGAGTGGGCTCCTCACGCCGCCACCTGGATCGCCTGGCCCCACAACGCCGAAGACTGGCCCGGAAAATTTCAGCCCATCCCCTGGGTCTACGCCGAAATCGTCCGCCACCTCTCCCAGGTCGAAGCCGTCCACATCCTCGTCAACAATACCGACGCCGAAAACCGCGCCATCGGCCACCTCCGCCGCGCTGGAGCCAACCTCGCCCGCCTCCACTTCCACCAGTGGCAAACCGATCGCGTATGGCTCCGCGACTCCGGCCCCATCTTCGTCAAAAACTCCGACGGCGACCTCGCCGTCACTAACTGGACGTTCAACGCCTGGGCCAAGTACGACAACTGGCGCCGCGACGATCAGATCCCCCAGCACATCGCCCACCACTACGACATCCCCCAGTTCAAGCCCGAGATCGAACTCCCCACCGGAAAACCCCATCGCCTCGTCCTCGAAGGCGGCAGCATCGACACCAACGGCGCCGGCCTCCTCCTCACCACCGAAGAGTGCCTCCTCTCCAAAGTTCAGGAGCGCAACCCCGGCCTGGGCACCGAAGCCGAAACCCGCCACCACCTCGAACAGGCCTTCCACGACCACCTCGGCATCGAAAAAGTTCTCTGGCTCCACAAGGGCTGCGCCGGCGACGACACCCACGGCCACATCGACGACATCACCCGCTTCGTCGGCCAAAACAAGATCCTCACCTGCGTCGAGCCCAACACCCACGACGAAAACCATCTCCCCCTAGCCGAAAACCTCGACCGCCTCCGCAGTTTCCGCAACCTCGACAACAAGCCCTTTGAGATCGTCGAACTCCCCATGCCCTCGCCCGTCGTCTTCGAAGGCCAGCGCCTCCCCGCCAGCTACGCCAACTTCTACATCGCCAACTCGCTCGTTCTCGTCCCCACCTTCAACGACTCCAACGACCGCCACGCCCTCAACATCATCGCCAACTGCTTCCCCGACCGCGAAGTAATCGGCATCCACGCCGTCGACCTGGTCTGGGGCCTGGGCACCCTCCACTGCCTCTCCCAACAAGAGCCCGCATGAGATTGGATAACTGCAGTTGGCTCGAGGATTGGTACCACAAGCAGTGCAACGGGGAGTGGGAGCATCAACACGGAGTTCATATCAACACAATCGACAATCCGGGATGGAAAATCAAAATCAATTTGAATGGGACTCGCTACGCTGAAATCGCTAACGTAGAAATCAAAGAGAACTATGAAAGCGAATGGATGGTTTGCAAAATAGTTGACGGCGTCTATGAAGGAGTTGGCGGACCACTCATGCTTGGTCCAATCATCCAAGCCTTTAGAAGTTGGATTGAGGCCTTCTAAGATGCATGACGACCAAGCCTTCCTCCAAGCAGCCATTGCCGAAGCCCGAGCCGCCGAAGCCAACGGCGAAATCCCCGTAGGTGCAGTCGTAGTCCACAACAACCAAATCATCGGCCGAGGCCAGAACCGAGTCCTCCGCGACTCCGACCCCACCGCCCATGCCGAGATCGTCGCCCTCCGCGAAGCCGGCCTTGCCCTCAAAAACTACCGTCTCGAAGACTGCACCCTCTACGCCACGCTAGAACCTTGCGCCATGTGCGCCGGAGCCATCCTCCACGCACGCCTTTCGCGCCTCGTCTACGCTGCACCAGATCCCAAAGCCGGAGCCTGCGGCTCCGTCCTCTCTGTCCTCAATCACCCACAGCTCAACCACAAACTCGACCTCCTCGCCGGCCTCCTCGCAGAAGAGTGCGGCGCCCTCCTCACCAATTTCTTCCGCAAACGCCGCCTGGAAAAGTCCGCCGCCCGCATCTTAGGGACAGAAGCATTAGGGACAGAAGCACCGACCCAGGAGGCCCCGATGACAACAAGAAAAACAAAAAAGAAATGGTCCACCGAGGTCACAACAGACTCAACTCATCCCGACGAAGGACTCTTCAACCAAACCGCCTCCGTCATCGCCAAAGCACTCGCCTCAAAGAAAGTCTCCCCCAAGGGCCCAGCCTCCGGCATGCGCATGCTGAACTTCTACATCAACCGCGCCGGAAAAAATCTCTCAGCATCCCGTCACGCCGAACTCAAAATAGCAAAGAACCAGCTCTCTGAAATCATCGCGAAAACAAAACCCGCGACAAAGAAAATCTCGACGAGAACTCCAAAGAAATCCGCAAAAAAGGCGCTGACGAAATCGCGCAGTAAAAAATCGAGTGCAAAATAGACCCACGAACTAACGGAGGAATCTCATGCCAGGTCGTCTCGCAGGCAAAGTAGCTATTGTCACCGGCTCTGGCTCAGGCATTGGCAAATCCATCGCCGTCCGTCTAGCAGGCGAAGGTGCCTCCGTCGTCGTCGACTATCGCAACCACATCGAGCAGGCCCAGGACACCAAGTCCAAAGTCGAGGCAGCCGGCAGCAAAGCCATCCTCGTCCAGGCCGACGTCTCCATCATCACCGACACGCAGAATCTCGTCGATCAGGCCTACAAGCAACTCGGCAGCTGCGACATCCTCGTCAACAACGCCGGTATTGAAATCGAAGCCCCTTTCTGGGAGGTCACTGAGAAGGACTACGACGCCGTCCTCAATGTAAACCTCAAGGGCGCCTTCTTCCTCACCCAGGCCTTCGTCCGCCCGCTAATCAAGGCCAAACAACCCGGCCGCATCATCAACATCAGCTCCGTCCACGAGGACATGGTCTTCCCACACTTCTCCACCTATTGCGCATCCAAGGGCGCAATGCGCATGGTCATGCGCGACCTCGCCGTCGAGCTCGGCCCCTACAACATCACCGTCAACAATATCGCTCCCGGAGCCATCGCCACCCCCATCAACACCAAGCTACTTGACAACAAAGCCGAACTCGACGCCCTCCTCGCCAACATCCCCCTCGGCCGCATGGGCACCCCGGAAGAGGTCGGCGGCCTCGCACTCTTCCTCGCCTCCGACGACGGGGCCTACTGCACAGGTTCCACCTTCATCCTCGACGGCGGCCTCATCCGCAACTATCACGAGCAATAACTAAAGCCCATCAAGCAGAGGCAAATCCAAACCATGACAACGCACAATGGCCTCGAGATCTTCTCAACGCTTCCAGAACTGATTCATCCGCAGCGCACCGCCCTCCTGATCTACGACATGCAGGTTGGCATCGTTCCTCAAATTAAAGACGGCGCGGACATCTTAACGAAAGTCCTCACGCTCCTCGAAGCCTCGCGCCGCGCAGGCATCCGCACCATCTTCACCCGCCACTTGTCACTTCCACCGGAGCTGATGGGCAGCTTCCAATACCGCATGGCTATGGCCTGGCAACGCAAGCAAGATCCCTCTGAAGTCTCCTCTCCCTTTCTTCGCGACTCTGCGGCATTTCAACTCGTTCCCGCGCTCCAACCTCGTCCCAGCGAAGCCATCTTCGACAAGCTTGCCATGTCTGCCTTCGAAGGCACGCCTCTCCAGTTCACCCTGCGCGACTGTGGCATCCGCAGTCTCATCCTCGCCGGCATCGCCCTCGAGATCGGGATCGAACCCACATGCCGTCACGCCGCCGATCTCGGCATCATCCCCATCCTCGTCCGCGACGCCTGCGGCGCAGGCGACCCCGAGGCCGCCGAACAGTGCGCATCCACACTTGCGCACATGGGAGACACCCTCATTACCGACCTCAAAACGATCTCCCAACTCCTCACCGCCATCGACAGCCCGAAGCCATGAACGAATAACCAGTAAAATAAACCTATGGATCTAACCCTCTACTCAGCCCCCTGGTGCCGCGACTGTCGCGAGGCCAAGCGCTTCCTGACCACCAATAACATCCCATTCAAAGAGGTCAACATCGAAACCACCCCCGGCGCAGCCGACCTCGTCATCGCCAACACCGGCAAGCGCGCCATCCCCCAATTCGTCATCGACGGCAAATGGGTCCAGCCCTACAAACCAGGCAAGGGCTTCCTCTACGACGAAATGTCAGAACTCTTCGGCGTCACCACAGCATGATCGCTCTCGACTTTTTTTGTCATTCCGCAGCGCAGCGGAGGATCTGCTGTTCCAATTTACGGGGCCACGCAGATAAAGAAAACCTATGATCGCCCGTTACACTCGCCATTGCGCGAACATCCACGCCACTAGACCGAGGCAAGCTCAATGATCGCCCGCTACACTCGCCCTGAGATGGGCCGCATCTGGTCCGACGCCAACAAGTACCAGTGCTGGCTCACCGTAGAAATCGCCGCCTCCCAGGCCCTCGCCAAATTCGGCCTCGTCCCGCAGGCAGCCGCCGACGCCATCCGCGACCGCGGCGCCTTCACCGTCGACCGCATCAACGAGATCGAAGCCGAGGTCAAGCACGACGTCATCGCCTTCACCACCACCGTCGCCGAGCACATCAACTCCCCTGAAGATTCGCGCTGGCTCCACTACGGCCTCACCTCCACCGACGTCGTCGACACCGCGCAGTCTCTGCAACTCAAAGAAGCCTCCGCCATCATCCGAGCCGGCATCGTCGCGCTCTCCGACACACTCAAGCGTCGCGCCATCGAGTTCAAGCACACCCCCATCGTCGGCCGCACCCACGGCATCCACGCCGAACCCAGTACCTTCGGCCTCAAGTTGCTCCTCTGGTACTCCGAGATGCAGCGCAACCTCACCCGGTTCGACGCGGCCGCCGAAGACCTCCGCGTAGGCAAACTTTCCGGAGCCGTCGGCACCTTCGGCCACCTCAAGCCCGAACACGAAGCAGCCATCTGCGCCGAACTAGGCCTGCGCCCCGTCGAAGTCGCAACACAAGTCGTCCAACGCGACCGCCACGCCGCCTACGTCTCCACCCTTGCCGTCCTCGCGTCGACGTTAGACAAAATCGCCACCGAGATCCGCCACCTCCAGCGCACCGAAGTCCGCGAAGCCGAAGAGTTCTTCAGCGAAAAACAAAAGGGCTCAAGCGCCATGCCCCACAAGCGCAACCCCATCACCAGCGAACAAATCTCCGGCCTAGCCCGAGTCATCCGAGCCAACGCCCAGGTCGCATTCGAGAACATAGCCCTCTGGCACGAGCGCGACATCTCCCACTCCTCCGCCGAGCGCGTCATCCTCCCCGACTCCACCATCCTCGCCGACTATCTCCTCGCCAAGACCGAGAACCTCATCGCACAAGCTCCTCGTCTACCCCGCCCGCATGTTGAAGAACCTCGAATCCACCGGCGGCCTCATCTTCTCCGGCCAGCTCCTTCTCGACCTGGCCGAATCCGGCATGTCCCGCGAAGACGCCTACCGCCTCGTCCAGTCCCACGCCATGAACTCCTGGAAGAACGACCTCGTCTTCCGCGAACGAGATCGCCAAAGTCCCCGAGATCACCGCACGCCTCACCCTCGAAAAATTAGCCCGCGCCTTCGACTACAACCGCCAGTTAGCCAACGTAGACGCCATCTTCGATCGGGTATTGTCAAAATCCTGATGCCTCGGAGAAACTCGTACGGTGAATCTCCTCCGATCATCCTCAAATATGGCAGTTCTCCTGCTCGCTGCGCTAACTCCCGCATATTGTCAAGATCCTGCCACCGCGCAGCAGCCGATTACGACTCTGAAGATTGAGACCAAACTGGTGGCCGTCACTGCAATCGCCCGCGGCGAATCCGGTCAACCCGTCTCAGGCCTTAGCCGTCAGGACTTTCTTCTCAAACAAGACGGCAAGGAACAGCCGATCACTTACTTTTCTTCTGGTTCGAACCTGCCGCTCACTCTCGCCCTTATGGTGGATACAAGCGGAAGTCAACGCGACTTCATTCCGGATGAAATCGCCGACAGCGCAGACTTTTTTCCCGCGCTCATGACGAGGTCTGAGGATCGAGCCGTCCTCATGCAATTCGATTCTGAAGTCTTAGAGCTCGCGGGACTGACAAACTCCGTTCCAACGCTCGAGGAAGCGCTCTCCAAACTCTCCCTCAAACGCGGTGACCTGGCTGGTGGAACCCGTCTTTACGATGCCATCAATGCCGTCTCGCATCTTGAGCTCGGCGACCAGCTAGGCAGAAGGGCGATGGTGATCCTCACCGATGGAGGCGACTTCGGAAGCGAAACCAAAATCGGTACTGCGATTGCCGAAGCCCAACGAGCCGACATCATGATCTACTCCGTCTATTACAGTAGAGGGGGCGGGAATAAGGGTGCATTGGAACGTCTCTCGCACGCGACCGGAGGCCGCGTCTTTACCGTCGGTCCAACGATGTCTCTGAAACAAGTCTATGCCGCCATCAATGACGATATGCGCCTGGCGTATGAACTCGGCTACCGACCGCCCGACTCCCATCCGAACAAATTCCATAAGATCGAACTCACGACCGCAGACAAAAAGCTAACCGTCCAGGCCCGAAAGGGTTACTTCTCAAAATAAGCAGTTTGGAAACAGTGGAGAGAGTGCATCAGCACCAACAACTCAGCTTGAATGTCAGACTTCATCCAAATCATTGACGCCGCAGTAGCCGACGCCTACCGCCGCGGCGGCCATCACCTCGTCTGCAAACCCGGCTGCTCTCAATGCTGCATAGGCGTCTTCCCCATCGCCCAAGAAGACGCAGCTCGCCTCCGCGAAGGCCTGGCCACACTCGAACACACAGACCCTGCCCAAGCCCAACGCGTACGCACCCGCGCCGCCGACTCACTTGCCCGCCTAACCCCAGTCTTCCCCGGAGACTCAACCACCGGCATCCTCAACGAAGACTACGAATCCTCCCCGCTCTTCGCCGACGAATCTCAAGACGCGCTCGGCGACAACGAACCCTGCCCCGTCCTCGACCCCACCACCGGCACCTGCGACCTCTATGGACACCGCCCCATCCTCTGCCGCACCTTCGGCCCACCCATGCGCACCGCCGAAGACAACCTCGCCACCTGCGAGCTCTGCTTCACCGACGCCACCACCGAAGAAATCGCCGCCTGCGAACTCGACCCCGCGATCCCCGCCCAGGAAAACGCCAGTAACGAAGCCTTCAACGCCGCCCACAACCTCCACGGCCAAACCCTCATCGCCTACGCTCTTCGCGGTATCTAGCAAACCCTAAGACATGCCATCCTTCGCGAAGCGGAGGACCTGCTCTCCTCGTCATCGGCGATAATCATTCCGTGCCTGAAGCCGCTCAACCCCGCAACATCACCCTCGCCGTCACCGGAGCCAGCGGCAGCATCTACGCCTCTGAGATCCTCCGCGTCCTCGCCGCCGACTCACGCGTCGACAAAATCAACTTCATCGCCAGCGAAAACTCTCTCCGCGTCTTCGCCGAAGAACTCCACCTCAGCGGCCGCAACGACCTCGCAGAAAAACTCCTCGGCGCCCCTTGCCCGAAGATCCAGCAACATCGCCGAAACCGACATCGGAGCCAACATCGCCAGCGGCAGCTACCCCACCGCCGCGATGATCATCCTTCCCTGCTCCATGGGCACCCTCGCAACCATCGCCAACGGTCTCGCGCAAAATTTTAATTCACCGCGCCGCCGACGTCTGCCTCAAAGAAAACCGCCCGCCTCATCCTCTGCGTCCGCGAAACCCCCTTCAACCGCATCCACCTCCGCAACATGCAGCTGGCCTCCGACGCAGGCGCCACCATCTTCCCCGCAATCCCGACTCTCTACAATCACCCTCAGACCACCGAAGACATGGCGCGCAACTTCGTCAACCGAGTCCTCGCCCACATCGGCCTGCCCCAACCCGGCGCCTACCAATGGCAACCCGACTAGCCCTGGGCCACTAATACCCGACCGGAAAGGTCTTCTGTCCACCCCGCATCGGCGGCTCAGCCTTCAGAAACGCCACAGTCCCCTCAACCACTGGCCGCGCACACTCCGCCGGAGCCAGATGCCCGCAGCCATCAACAATATTCAGCACCGACTGCGGCACGTTCTTATGAATCGCCTCACCAACAGACAGCGGAATCAGCTCATCCTGCGCCCCCCACACAATCAGCATCGGCTGAGAGATTTGATAGAGCCGAAAGTCCAGCAGATCCCGTCCACTCGTCATTGACGCCATGCTCCGCCGCAGCACCCACGCATTGCCCTCCAGCTTTCGCAGCGCCGCCTCCGCCGCAAAATTCGGTAACGGACGCGCCTTCGGAGAAAGAATTGCCACCAATTTGCCCACTCCGGCCAGATCAACCGGAGTAAACAAATCCGGCTCCCACGTAGCCGGAAAATAAGTCCCCGCGCTGTCATAGATCACCAGCCGGTCCACCATCTCCGGATGATCCAACGCCATCTTCATCGCAACCCATCCGCCCATCGACCACCCGCCGACATCGGCCCGCGGAACATGCATCGTCTGCATAAACTGCGCAATCATCTGCTCCTCGAGCGAGATCGAGTAATCCACATCGGGCTTCGGCGACCGGCCATACCCCAACAAATCCGGCACATACACATGAAAGCCCTGTGCCGCCAGACCGGGAATCATCGCCGCCCAGTCTTCCCCGCGCGCTCCCAACCCATGCACCAGAACCAGCGGCGTCCCTGCACCACCGGCAGGCGACGCCTCAAAATAGTGAAGCCTGTATCCCCCCGACTCGACGTAGTCACTCTTCACCCCAGCGCGCCACAGACGAAATCGAATCAGTTGATCCCCGACCCAAAGCGGATATCGGTAGAACACCAACCCGGCAACGACAACCACCAACACAAGAACAGCCACAACGCGCAGTGCAAACTTCATAGCCCAGTCGTCTCCGTCCAGCCGTCTACGTTGCCGCTACTTCAGTGGTTTGCCAAACTCTTCCCCAAACACAGTATGGCCCATCTCGAATCGTCCGCCAAAAAACTTGTCCGGCCCCTTCGCGTGTCCAATCGCCAGCAGCGCCACCACCCAATAGCTCAGCGGAAGCCGCAACACCTCATGCACCTTATCCTGCTCGAACCCCTCCATCGGCGCGGTGTCATACCCCATCACCTCCGCCATCAGCAGCATGTGCGTAAACGCCAGCATCACCTGCTTGTTCAGCCATCCCTGCATCTGCCCGCTGCTGAAACTGGACATGTAATTCGGCACGCTGCTCTGCGCCTGCGCCGCGTAGCTCTCTGGCATCCCACCTTTCCGTCCCAGGTCCAGCATTAGATCCAGATCCCTCCGCCACCCGTCTGCATCCCCGCAGGCGACAATCACCGCCGACGCCTCTTCCACCTTCCCCTGGTTGTAACTCGCAGCGCGCAACCTCTTTTTTTGTTCCGGCGACTGCACCACCACAAATCGCCACGGCTGCATGTTGTATCCGCTCGGGGCGTTCAGGCCAGCTTCCAGAATCTGTCTCAGGTCCTCGCGTGGAATCGGCGTCCCATCAAAGCTGGGAGTCGCTCTCCGTTCCTGGATCGCCTGGCTCAATGTTTTTTTCAATTTATTCGTCATTTTCTTTCTTCTCTTACCAACAGGTTGCCAGTCTGGCCTGGGAGATCGGTACTCGTTCGTTGCTGGCCTTACAATCCTGCCAGAAACGATCTCAAGATAGCATTACCCGTCATACCCTCGTCAGAAGATTGGAAAATGCAGCCGCCAAATCAGTGAATCTCGCTCATCGCCTGCTCCGTCGCAAAAGGATTCTGCCCCGGCACTTCAGTTACGATCCACACACCGTGAAACGACTTCCGCAACTCCGGATACGCCGTCAACAACGCCACCATCGCATCGGAATTTCGTTTACGAGCCGTCACCGGGTCGCCGATCTGGTCGACCTTCAACTTCGCCGTGACATCGATCTTATCCTTTGCCAGAGAATCATCCACTCCCAGCGCAGTAAAGTGATACTCCACTCCATCCGGCCCTTTCACCACCAGCGGCTCCTCTGCCGTCACGCCCGCAGACAAAGCAGGTGGGGCTGCCGCGCTCGCTTCTGACTTCAACTTCTCAAGATGTGTGCTCTGAATAAAGTTCACCGGAGTCAACAGACTCTCAGCCTGCTGGTAGTAGAGCCAGGCATTCCAACGCTCCTTTTGCGCCGTCATCGTCCGTGCCTGCTTCCAGTACCACAAACCATCGTGACCCGCCGCCGTCAACGCCTTCGGGTAGAACCCCGCCATCGTCCAATGCGCCTGCTCCTGTCGCAGCAGAAAAGACATCCGCCACGGCGTACTCGTATCGAGAACATCTACCATCACGAATCCATAACGCCCGGGATCGAGCCCCGAGATCACAAAATCCGCTTCGGCCACCGACTTGTTCAGCGAACAAAAAAACTGGGCATCCGGTATCGCCCCATCCGCTCCGCGCTTCAACTGCGTCCCATCCAGCAGATAGACCTGCTCCACAGTCAGCGTACCGCCCTGCACCTTCGCCGCCGTACTGCCCACCACAGGTCCAATGCCAGTGAAATCCTTGGCATATGCGGCCGCTGTCGCAGCCTGCAACCCGCTCACGTCGTTTGCCTGAACCTTGGCCGCGAGAGCCCGCGCCGCCGCCGCCAAACCATCCCTGTCCGCCGCCGTCATCTGCGACTGCGTCGTACACACCTCGGCCGAGGCAACACCAGCCACCAGCATCCCAGCCGCCAGCAACCCGATCCTGATTCTCATCATCGCGCCCGCCATCAGTCCCTTACGATGCCTCGTCCGCTCCAGGTGAGCCTCATCGATGGACTCTGCCAGTCTAGTACAAACCGCGTCGCCATAGCAGTTAGGGCTATCACCTCCGGACTGCCACCATCGAGTACAAGCGCAGACAGCTTCGCAAAGGCAACGAAACCCATAACGTCGACAGCATCAACCAAACTTCAGCAAACCACACGCACTGCATTCGCGGTAGACTGATTCGCAGCACGCGTGGTTGCGACGGGTGACCTCCGCCGCGACAGCACGTCCTACAAGCCAATGCTCCGCTTCGCGCCAATCCGATTCGCTGCAGTCACCAGCCTTGCCTTCTCTGCTTCGCTGCCCGCGCAGGCGCCACATCCGGCGCAACCATCCGCATCAGCTCAAACGTCATCCGCACTGCCGGCAACACCAGCCACAATGCCCGAGCAGCCACCAGTTCCTCTCACTCCCTCGCAACGCCCGCCAAAACGCGCACAGGTCACCTACGCCGACGGCACCCTTTCGATCTCTGCAGACAACTCCAGCCTCAACCAGATCCTTCGTCAAATCGCCACTGACACCGGAATGAAGATCACCGGCGGCGTCACCGATGAGCGCGTCTTCGGCCAATACGGACCGGACAACCCGGCACAGGTTCTGGCCCAGTTGCTGAACGGCACCGGCAGCAATATGATCCTCGTACATCGCGACGGCCCCGCACCCGCTGAGCTCATCCTCACCCCGCGCCAAGGTGGCCCCACTCCTCCCAATCCAAACGCAGCCGCCCTCAACGACAGACCTGAGCCCGAAGACACTCCCAACCAGGCCATTCAACCACCGCAGTTCCCCCCACCACCCCCAGGTAATCCCGCCATCCCGCCCACCAATCCAGGCGCGCCTGCCCAGGCCTCCCCCGCCAACTCGTCCCAGCCAGACTCTCCCAACGGAGTCAAGACCCCGCAGCAGATCTACGAGCAGTTGCAACGCCTGCGCCAGCAGCAACAGCCACAGCAGCAGCAGCCGAACCCGCAACAATAGGTTTTTCCGCTCAAAAAAAGGGGGCAGCCTGTCGGCGTGCCCCAATAAAAACTTGAACAAAAACTTGGATAAGACCTAGCTCTTCACCACCTGCGCCGGCGCCACCACACGCCTGGACCCATTTCCCGCCAGTTGCCGAACATGCATCTGGAAAACCCCAAACATCGCCATACAAATTCCGTAAGCCACCAGCACCCCTACAGCCAGCGAAGCCAAAACGGCACAGACCAAAACAATCGAATTCACAACCGCTCCTCAAGTTCAACAATTTGCCGCCAGACGCGCCCTCTGGCAAAAAAACTCTGTAAAGCAGTTGCTATTGTTACAAATCCGCCAGCATTTACAATGACCCGAACGTGTATCCCCATTGCACTTTCGGATACATCCTTCCAGTCATAAAGTTGCCCTCACCGGAATCACGGCCACCATCCGCCATATCGTCCCACCCCCCAAATGCCGTATTCTAGAGTCTTGGCCGAACAGCGCCATACAACTTACATGGGCATCACACACATCACCGTCCGCGGCGCGCGCCAGCACAACCTGCGCAACGTCGACGTCAGCATCCCGCGCAACACCCTCACCGTGGTTACCGGACTCTCCGGCTCCGGAAAATCCTCCCTCGCCTTCGACACCATCTACGCCGAAGGCCAGCGCCGCTACGTAGAGACCTTATCGGCCTACGCCAGGCCATTCTTAGACCAGATGGAGCGTCCCGACGTCGACGCCATCGACGGCCTCTCTCCCGCCATCTCAATCGAGCAGAAAACCACCTCCCGCAGCCCCCGCTCCACCGTCGGCACCATCACCGAGATCTACGACTATCTCCGCCTCCTCTACGCCTCCGTAGGCCAGCCGCATTGCCCAAACTGCGGCCGCCCCATCACCCGCCAATCCGCCGAACAGATCGTCGAACGAATCGCCTCCCTCTCCCCCGGCGAACGCATCACCGTCTACGCCCCCATCGTCCGCGGCCGCAAGGGCGAGTTCCGCGAAGAGCTCGAAGCCCTCGACCAGCAAGGCTTCCGCGCCCGCATCGACGGCGAGATGGTCGAGCTCACCGAGGGCATGCGCCTCGAAAAGCGCAAGAACCACACCATCGAAGCCATGGTCGACCGCATCATCCTCAAGCCGCTTCCGCCCGACAACACGAACGCTGCCCTGGCGGTGTCCCACCCAAATACGACACCCGCCGCCTCGAAACCTGCGTCCTCAAAGCCCTGCAGATGGCCAACGGCCTCGTCCTTATCGCCATCGCCCGGCATGGACGAAACCCTCTACTCAACCTCCATGGCCTGCCCCGACTGCGGCATCAACGTCCCCCGCCTCGAGCCCCGCAGCTTCTCCTTCAACTCCAACTACGGCGCCTGCCCCAACTCCACGGCCTCGGCAGCATCTACGACTTCGACCCCGCCAAGACCATCACCGACTGGTCCAAGCCCCTGCTCGACGGCGCCATGGGCCCCGGCTCCGGCTCCGCCTACCTCCTCCGCCTCATCAAGCTCGCCGCCGAAAAATACAAGATCGACATACGTCGGCCCTTCGAAGACCTCACCACCGAGCAGCAGAACCTCTTCCTCTACGGCCCCCCGCGCAACGAAGCCGGTCGCACCGGCTTCCACGGCATCTTCAACTACCTCCGCGCCAACCTCGAAGACACCAATCCGAAGGCTACCGCGAGTACATGATGCAGTACATGTCCGCGAGCCTCTGCCCCGTCTGCAAAGGCAGCCGCCTCCGCCCCGAATCCCTCGCCGTCACCCTCCCCATCCCAAACACAAATCCGGGAAACGGCAAAATGCCGGGTGCCCCACATCTCGATTCTGAGAACTGGGATGGACCCGCAAAAAAGTCCAACGGAACCCACGGCTTCTCGATCGCCGACTTCACCGCCCTCCCCCTGGAGCGCGCACTCGAAGCCGCAAAGAGCATGAACTTCACCGGCCGCGACCGCATCATCGCCGACCGTCTCCAGCGCGAGATCATCGAGCGCCTCGAATTCCTCAACGCCGTCGGCCTCGGCTACCTCTCGCTCGATCGCTCCGCCGCCACGCTCTCCGGCGGCGAAGGCCAGCGCATCCGCCTCGCCACCCAGATCGGCTCCCGCCTCCGCGGCGTCCTCTACGTCCTCGACGAGCCCTCCATCGGCCTCCACCAGCGCGACAACCAGCGCCTCATCAACGCGCTCGAAAACCTCCGCGACCTCGGCAACACCGTCCTCGTCGTCGAACACGACGAAGACACCATCCGCAAAGCCGACTACGTCCTCGACCTCGGCCCCGGCGCCGGCAAGAACGGCGGCCACCTCATCGCCGACGGCACCCCGCAACAGATCATGGACAACCCGCGTCCATCACCGGCCAATACCTCGCCGGAAAGATCGAGATCGTCGCCCGCAAGGAGCCCCGCGCCACTCACCGGCAACTGGATCACCGTCGAAGACGCCCACGCCACAACCTCAAGAACGTCACCGCCCACTTCCCCCTCGGCGTCATGACTGTCATCACCGGCGTCAGCGGCACCGGCAAATCCACCCTCGTCAACGACATCCTCTACCGCGCCCTCGCCAAAGAACTCTACGGCTCGCGCGAAGAGCCCGGCCAGCACGGCCGCGTCATCGGCATCGACCAGATCGACAAAGTCATCGAGATCGACCAGTCCCCCATCGGCCGCACCCCGCGCTCCAACCCCGCCACCTATACCGGCGTCTTCACCGCCATCCGCGACCTCTTCGCCATGCTGCCCGAATCCCGCGAACGCGGCTACAAACCCGGCCGCTTCTCCTTCAACGTGCAGGGCGGCCGCTGCGAGGCCTGCCAGGGCGAAGGCCAGCGCCGCATCGAGATGAACTTCCTCCCCGACGTCTACGTCCTCTGCGAAGTCTGCAACGGCCGCCGCTACAATCAGGAAACCCTCGCCGTCAAGTTCAACGGCTACTCCATCGCCGACCTGCTCGACCTCCCCATCGAAGACGCCGTCCCCATCCTCAAGACATCCCCACCGTCAACCAGAAGCTCCAGACCCTCGTCGACGTAGGCCTCGGCTACATCCACCTCGGCCAGTCCGCCACCACCCTCTCCGGCGGCGAAGCCCAGCGCATGAAGCTCGCCCGCGAGCTCTCCAAACGCCAGACCGGCCGCACCCTTTACCTCCTCGACGAGCCCACCACCGGCCTCCACTTCGACGACGTCCGCAAGCTCCTCGAGTCCTCCACCGCCTCACCGACCTCGGCAACACCGTCATCATCATCGAGCACAACCTCGACATCATCCGCAACGCCGACTACATCCTCGACCTCGGCCCCGAGGGCGGCGAAGGCGGCGGACGCATCATCGCCCACGGCACCCCCGAGCAGGTCGCCACCGTCAAAGACTCCCACACCGCCAGCTTCCTCGCCCGCCACTACACCCCGCCGCTCGCAACCACCAGCTCGCAACGGAACCAGCCACGCCGGCCCCCAGCCGCAGCAATCGCCGCCGCCCCCGACCCCGCAAAGACGGCAAAAACCAAATTCGTCGCTCCGGAAAAGAAGACCGGACTCGCTAAAGCCAACGGCACCAAACCCGAAGAAAGAACAAAGCCAAAAGCGAAAAAGAAGTCCACAATAGGCAAGACAGCAAATAAAACCACGACGAAAGCCAAAGCTGTAACCTCATCTCGCACGAACAAGCATGAGCGACCTCACTCCCAACACGTCCTCCGTCCGCCCCTTCGCCTCAGAAGAACCCGCCGTCACAGTGCCCGTCTTCCGCCCGCCCCCATCAGCCCCGAAGACCAGACCCTCTT
>CAVWQM010000006.1:0-447468 GCA_963757205.1 uncultured Acidobacteriaceae bacterium | reverse complement strand
CATCATATCTGCCAACTCGAATCCGTCGATTTCCGGCATACTTTTCTCCATGAGAACGACAGCGATATCATGGCCCACAACTGGTCCAGTGCTTCTCTAGCAGAACGAGCCTTGATTAGGTTTTCGCCCAATTGGGCAAGAATTACCTCGTAGCTCAAAAGCTTGCCCGGCTGATCATCCACCATAAGAATGTTTGCGGGGTCGTAATCGATCATTTTTTACCTTTTTCCATTACGTTCTGCACCGAACCTTTCATCTTGCGTGGCCTGGCTTGCTACCGATGTAGCCACATGCGAAGCGCTGACAGAAGCTGCTCTGTGTTGACAGGTTTTGCCAGATATTCTGAAGCTCCGGCTTCAAGACACTTTTCGCGATCCCCCTTCATCGCTTTAGCCGTCAACGCGATAATCGGCAGGCGACGGAACTCGGGGTTTTGTCGGATCACTTGCATTGTCTCGTAGCCATCCATCTGGGGCATCATGATGTCCATGAGCACGATACCTAGATCAGTGGTTGATTCGACGGTTTCAATTGCTTCGCGCCCGGTGCCGGCAGTAAGGACAGTCATCCCCCGGCGTTCCAAAACGCTGCTAAGGGCAAATATATTTCGGACGTCGTCGTCGACCACCAGAACCTTTTTCCCAACCAGTGCTTCGTCGGAACGGTGGAGGCGCTCCAGCATCTTCTGCTTTTCCACAGGAAGATCAGTCACTACGCGATGGAGGAAGAGCGCAGTCTCGTCGAGCAGTCGCTCCGTGATTCGACATCCTTTACGATGACGCTTCGCGCGAGCATGTGAAGCCGAGCGTCTTCTTCGCCGTTTAATCTTTTCCCGTGAAAACGACGATAGGAAGCTCATTTCCGCAGTCCGTTTTGCCTAGTTCTTCTAACAGGTCAAAACCCGTCATGTCAGGTAGTCGCGATTCCAGAACGGCGCAATCATATTGCGATTTTTCTACCTCAGCGAGGGCGTCTCTTCCCGTGGCAACAATAGTGACATCGATGTCATCATGGCCGAGAAGTGCCTGAATACTGAGTTGTTGTGCCGGCTCATCCTCTACCACGAGAAGGCGCTTGCGACGAGGACTTGAATACTTTCGAATACCGCTGATGGCCGATTCAAGGCCTTCGGCCGTTGTAGGTTTCGTTACGAATGCGAATGCTCCATGTGAGAGTCCGTGATGCCAGTCCTCGTCTATCGTCAGCATTTGCACGGGAATATGACGCGTCGCCGGGTCTTGTTTCAGGTGATTCAGAACAGTCCACCCGAGCATGTCGGGAAGTGCAACATCGAGCGTATATTGCCGTCGGATGAAATTCCCGTGCTAATGCAAGCGCTTCAGCTCCGCGGAGTGCAATGAGAACCTTGAAACCGTTCTCTCTCGATAGATCGCAGAGAATGCGGGCGTAATGCACGTCATCCTCCACGATAAGTAGGATTGGATCGCCTGGCTGGATTCCGCCCCGGTCATCTTCAATCAACTCGGCTGGTGCCTCGATTGCAGTAATGACTGCGGATGGAAACTCCAGGCGTGCTCCGTGTTTGACTTCGCTGGCAAGGCCGAGATTCTGCGTTGATGGACCGACATAGGTTTGTGGCAAATACAACGTGAAGGTACTGCCTTTCCCCGGCGTACTTCTCAGTTGAATTTCGCCTCCAAGGAGGCTTGCGAGCTCGCGGCTGATTGCGAGACCGAGACCTGTACCGCCATATTTGCGGCTGGTACCAGCATCCGCCTGTTGAAAGGCTTCGAAGATTATCCTTTGCTTCTCGGAAGGAATACCAATGCCGGTGTCAGAGACCTCAAAAGCAACGACCGAACCAGCATTGCTCAAAATCTGGTGACGCTCGGTCCAGCCATTGGTCGCGGCCGAGATCGACAACCGTACGCCACCCTGTTCAGTAAACTTGAACGCATTCGACAAAAGATTCTTCAGAACCTGCTGCAACCGCTTCGAGTCCGTCACAAGACTGCGAGACAGATGGACATCCGTATCCACTTCAAAGGTTAGTCTTCTATTCTCCGCCTCATGTCGGAAGGGACGCGCAACCATTTCAATCAGAGATCCGAAGAATACCTCCTCCGCTTCAACGGATACGGTACCGGATTCAATCTTCGACAGATCGAGAATGTCGCTAATGAGATTGAGAAGATCAGTTCCGGCGCCATGGATCGTGCGGGCAAACTCAACCTGCTTTCCACTCAGATTGCTGTCTGGGTTGTCCGCCAGTTGCTGGCCGAGAACAAGAATACTGTTGAGGGGTGTGCGCAGTTCGTGCGACATGTTGGCCAGAAATTCAGACTTATATTTTGAAGTAAGTGCGAGTTCCTTGGCCTTTTCTTCCAATGCTCCACGAGCCTGTTCAATCTCCTGATTTTTGCGTTCAACTTCAGCGTTCTGCTCGGCCAGCTGTTTGGCTTTCTGAGCAAGCTGCTCGTTCGTCTGCTGAAGCTCCTTCTGCTGCGTTTGCAATTCGACCGCCAACTGCTGCGACTGTTTGAGCAGGCCTTCCGTCTGCATCGTGGCTTCAATACTGTTTAGAACGATGCCGATGCTGGCAGTGAGCTGCTCAAGAAACGCCAGATGTGAAGTGAGTAAATGCATTGAGGCTGGCGAGCTCAATGACAGCCTTCACCCTGTCCTCGAACAGAACTGGAAGGACGATTACATTTCGTGGTACCGCCTCAAAGAGTCCAGACCGAATAGGAGTAGTGTGATTCGGGAGATCGGAGATGAGCATCCGCCGCTTCTCCAATGCGCACTGTCCAACTAGTCCTTCTCCCATCCTGACTCTTTGAGGATGTCCATCCAGGGAATCCGCGAAGGCGGACAGGAGAGTCATGCTGCTTGAATCCTCAGACTCCATCTGATAAAGAACCCCCTGCTGCGCGTTCACCAGAGGTGCCAATTCCGAGAGGAGCATACTGCCGACGGTGGTCAGTTCACGCTGCCCCTGCAGCATGCCAGTAAACCGCGCCAGATTCGTCTTCAGCCAGTCCTGTTCCGTATTGCGGTCCGTGGTCAGGCGAAGATTATCGATCATCGTATTGATGTTGTCTTTCAGTTCGGCTACTTCTCCGCTGGCGTCCACTTGAATGGAGCGCGTCAGGTCACCCTTTGTTACCGCAGTTGCCACTTCAGCGATTGCACGAACCTGATTCGTCAGGTTGTCCGCCAGAAGATTTACGTTGCCCGTAAGGTCCTTCCATGTTCCCGCCGCGCCAGGTACGTTTGCTTGTCCTCCAAGGCGTCCTTCGACTCCGACTTCACGGGCGACAGTAGTCACCTGATCGGCAAAGGTGGCGAGTGTATTTGTCATGTTGTTGATGGTCTCGGCCAAAGCCGCTACTTCGCCCTTCGCATTTACAGTAAGCTTCTGGGTCAGCTCGCCGTTCGCCACCGCCGTCACGACCTTCACAATGCCGCGTACTTGCTCGGTCAGATTCACCGCCATCACGTTAACGTTGTCGGTCAGGTCTTTCCATGTACCAGCGACGTCGGGTACTTGCGCTTGACCACCAAGCTTTCCTTCCGTTCCTACTTCGCGGGCGACACGCGTCACTTCGGCTGCGAACGCGTTCAACTGGTCGACCATGGTGTTAATGGTGTTTTTCAGTTCGAGAATCTCGCCCTTCACGTCTACCGTAATCTTGCGCGATAGATCGCCTCGGGCAACGGCAGTTGTAACTTCAGCGATATTACGAACTTGGCCAGTCAAATTCCCGGCCATGGAATTGACCGAATCTGTCAGATCCTTCCATGTACCCGCCACCCCGGGAACATTCGCTTGCCCACCCAGCCGTCCTTCCGTGCCCACTTCACGGGCAACGCGCGTTACTTCGCCGGCGAAGGCGTTAAGTTGATCCACCATTGTGTTGATGGTTTCCTTGAGCAGCAAGATCTCGCCGCTAACGTTCACTGTGATCTTCTTCGATAGGTCGCCGCTTGCGATCGCGGTTGCAACCTCTGCGATATTTCGAACCTGGGCCGTTAGGTTTCCCGCCATGAAGTTCACATTGTCTGTGAGGTCCTTCCACGTTCCGGCAACACCCGGTACCTGAGCCTGTCCGCCAAGTTTTCCGTCCGTACCAACTTCGCGGGCGACGCGTGTAACTTCTCCTGCAAATGATCGAAGTTGATCGACCATCGTGTTGATGGTGTCTTTCAGTTCTAGAATCTCTCCGCGCACATCTACAGTGATTTTGCGCGACAGGTCACCACGGGCTACAGCGGTCGCAACTTCAGCGATATTACGGACCTGAGCCGTCAAATTACCGGCCATGAAGTTGACCGAATCCGTGAGATCCTTCCACGTTCCGGCAACACCAGATACCTGCGCCTGGCCGCCAAGCTTGCCTTCCGTTCCCACTTCACGGGCGACACGCGTCACTTCACCGGCGAACGCGTTCAGCTGGTCCACCATTGTATTGATGGTGTTTTTTAATTCCAGAATCTCGCCTTTTACGTCTACCGTAATCTTGCGTGAGAGGTCGCCACGGGCGACGGCAGTTGTTACTTCGGCGATATTACGAACCTGTCCAGTCAAATTCCCTGCCATGGAATTCACGGAATCCGTCAGGTCTTTCCACGTTCCTGCAACACCCGGAACGTTCGCTTGTCCGCCGAGGCGCCCTTCGGTCCCGACTTCGCGAGCGACACGAGTCACTTCGCCAGCGAAACGATTAAGCTGGTCCACCATCGTGTTCAGGGTCTCTTTGAGCTGCAGAATCTCACCGCGAACGTCGACCGTGATCTTGCGGGAAAGATCGCCGTTTGCGATTGCGGTAGCAACCTCAGCGATGTTGCGAACCTGGCCGGTGAGATTACTGGCCATAAAATTGACGTTGTCAGTAAGGTCCTTCCACGTGCCTCCGACACCCAATACCTGAGCTTGGCCACCGAGCTTTCCTTCGGTTCCGACTTCACGAGCGACACGCGTCACTTCTCCTGCAAAAGCGTTGAGCTGGTCCACCATCGTATTAATGGTGTCCTTCAATTCGAGGATTTCTCCTTTGACGTCTACCGTGATCTTGCGTGAAAGGTCGCCGCGTGCAACAGCCGTTGTGACCTCGGCGATATTACGCACCTGCGCAGTCAAGTTGCCGGCCATTGCGTTCACGGAATCGGTGAGATCTTTCCATGTGCCAGCAACACCCGGCACGACGGCTTGGCCGCCCAGTTTGCCGTCGGTGCCTACTTCTCGCGCCACGCGAGTCACCTCCGACGCAAACGACCGCAGCTGATCGACCATCGTGTTGATGGCCTCCTTCAACTGGAGAATCTCACCGCGAACGTCAACGGTGATCTTGCGGGAGAGATCACCGCTCGCTACGGCTGTCGCAACCTCAGCGATGTTTCTCACCTGACCAGTAAGATTGCTGGCCATCGAGTTGACCGAATCCGTGAGATCCTTCCATGTGCCGGCAACGCCAGGTACCTGCGCCTGACCACCCAGTTTTCCGTCGGTGCCTACCTCACGTGCCACACGCGTCACTTCGGCTGTAAAAACACCGAGCTGCTGAATCATCGTATTGACGATTGTGGCGGAACGCAGGAATTCGCCTTCAAGCGGCCTTCCGCCCACGTCTAAACGCACAGTCTGCGCCAGATTGCCCTGAGCAACGGCGGCAATGGCTCTAGTCACTTCAGTCGTAGGCCGTAACAGATCCTCGACGAGCGTGTTAACAGAGACCTCCATCCTGCCCCAGGCCCCCCGCGACTGCTGGAAGCGGGTGCGCTCGCGAGTCTTTCCCTCCTTGCCTACGGCTTGGCCCACCCGATTGAGTTCACTGGCCATCTGTTCGTTCGCTGCCGCAATGTCGTTGAAGGTATCGGCTATCTTTCCTTCCAGACCGACCCACTCGACGGGAAGTCTGACAGAAAAATCGCCATCTCGCATGGTTTGCAGACTAGCCAGAATGAGAGATAAATCTCCCGGAGCCGATCTCGCCTTCGACCCTTTTGAAGCGCTAGCGCGGGAGGAACGCTCGCCTCTTCCCTCATTCGCAGTGACGGTGGGGGGTGGAACCATAGATATCTCCCAAAACAGATTTGTCGGAATCGAATCCTCATGCAGGATACGAGAAGGTATTCAGTAAAACGATGGCTATTCTAGAAAAGATGAGCTCACAAGTAAATTACCTTTTCGAAGGGATTCATCGCGTCCCCTCCCCGACCGGAGGTTCATGATCGTTGACCTGAAATTGAAGGCTGCAATGGATTTCTGATCGTCTTTTGCGTCTGTCGGATACCGGACAGAAGCTTAGGGAAGGTACTCTCATACGCTCAAACAATCGAACACGAAAGAGGGATGCTGGAGACACAGTCGCTTCGCTTTTGATGGGAAGTGAGAAGGCAGCTTAGCTGAACCTTGTCTGACCCACGATGCTTATTTCTATGTTTCGTGACACTGATTTTTGGCTAAGTTATTGTTTTACTTGGTGGAGCTGAGCGGGATCGAACAGCTGACCTCATCGTTGCGAATCCAAGGAACGACCTCGGATGGAGAAATACCAGACGACACTGAGTGAGCCAAGGCCTGCGTCTTCACGAGGGCTTTTGCCCCCAATTGAGTGGTACTGAGTGAGACTTGAGCAAGATGCGGAAATCTTGGTAGGACGACATAGTTACCGATACAAACTACGACACAGTCCCAGTCAGGCTTGCTAATCCCCGAACCCTCACGGCATTTTGGTGTATCCGTATAGCAGGCTGATACTACTTTGGCGCCCTCTACCGGTCATTGAGTTGTCCCGTGGGCGCCCCTCCGTAGGCTTGGATACACTTTGCCTAGTTTAACCCGAAATGGGTCCAGTCCGATTATTAGTCGTAGTTTTGCCTAAATTCTGCATTGTCGGTTCCCGGTGGGCAAGTAATGTCAACTTCAGTCGAGTTCAGCAAAGAAGTGTCCTTGGCGCGATTCATTTGCTGAAATAGTCTTTTGGATGAAGTTATGGGATTGATACCAATGATTTTCAAATTTGACCGCTACCCACTTTTTCAGCCAGTAGCACAATACGGTCCCAGGATTTACAATCCCAGGCCCGGGTGTTAGAGTCCTCCTCACGAGGGCCGGCCATGCGGCGGACGATCCTGCTCAGCTTATTTGCGCTCCTTGCTGTGAGTGCGGCGAACGATGCCTGCGCCCAGCGCCGCGGCGGAGCCGGGCTTGGCTTCGCCCGGGGCGGCTTCGGTTTCAGCCGCGCCCGGGCCGTCTCGCCCTACGGATTCGGCTACGCATACCTGCCCTACGACTCCGGCGACGCGTACGCCTACGCGCCGCAGCCGGTTCTTTTCGTTCAGCAGCCACCCCTGTTCGTTCAGCAGCCTGCGCCGCCCGTCGTCGAGCCGCCGGTGCATCCTGTGGTCACAGACTACAAATGGCCCGCAGCAGGCGCGGCTTCTTCCCCCTCCGCGCTCTCGACAACCTCCGAGTCCGAGCCAGCGGCCTTTGCCATTGTCCTCAAGGACGGTTCGACCCTCTCCGCCGTATCCGTCGTCGCCTCTGACGACGGCCTGCACTGCGTCGACCCCGACGAGAGGCACCTGCGCATTTCCATGAGCGAGGTCGACCGCGCAGCAACCCTCAAGCTCAACCGCGCGAGAAACCTGAATCTGCACCTTCCTGCCGCGCAGTGAGCCGCGCCTGCCTGACGCGCTTCGACAGTGGGTCAGTTTGATTTGGCCTTTTTGGTACAACGGAATTGAGCAGAAAGCGTGCGATTGCCGGGCACGTATTGCGCCAGATGCTGGCGCAATACTGGCACGAGGGAACCGACCATCGATCGGCACGCGGAAGAGGTGTGGGATGCCATGATCTTCGGCCGCTGTAGTAATCGTTTGACCATAGGGCGACTTACTGGAGCGCCTTGCAGAATCGAGTGAGCCTGCAACGACTTGTGCGTTCCTGCCATCCATCTTCATCAGGTATAAAAGCGACTTCCCGTATTGCCTGACCGAGACTGCGACATGCTGCCCATCGTGGGAGATGGTCGGCCCGCCAAAGATTTTCGCTCCATCGCCAAGCGACAACTCTGTGAAGGCGCCATAATCTGGAATTTCCTCCCCGATCTCAAAACTGACGGGCAGAAAATTGAATGCCTGGGATTTTCTGGACACGTCTTTGAATACTACGTCGGCTGGATCTTCCAGACGTACTCCCTTCCAGCTTTCAACACCGTCCACTAGCACCCCGCGATATCAACGACTCGAAGCCAGAGCCGTTGTGGGGCGGAAACGATTGCCTCGACACTCTCGGTGTCCCGACCAACACATTCGCAACTAAAATGTGGGGCAGCTATGCGCGGATGGACCGGCGGGACTAGCAGCGCCAAGCAAGGTGAACTCCTGATTGGACCAACACATTCGAAGCTAAAAGTCGGGTCAGCTAGCACTTTTGATAGTTGAAAGGTTTAGTTGCGGACCAGATAATGAGCGTCCATACGGCCTTTCAAGGCCCATAGCGTAGAACTCGACCGGTCCGGTTTCACGAATTTCGCGCCCTCTCAACACGCCATCGAGTTACGGCATTGGGTGAGGTGTAGCTGAATAATCTCTTCTTCCTCCTTCAAAGCCCGCTTTACTGCGAGGTGAGCCAGAATCACGGTGATAGTTACGCCGACTAGGAGGAGTCATGCATTGAATGTTGTGCTGAAACTACTTGACCGCGATGACCATAATTGCGGATGGCGGATGAAGAACAGTTCTGGCTCTAACGGAGAGATACATGGACAAACATTACGACGTGATCATCATCGGCAGCGGTGCCGGGGGAGGAACCCTGGCTCGCCATCTTGCGCCTTCGGGCAAGAGCATCCTCATCCTGGAGCGCGGCGACTGGTTGAAGCGCGAAGCGCTGAACTGGGATCCGACGGCCGTCTTTGTGGAGAACCGTTACATCTCGAAAGACACTTGGTACGACCGCAGCGGCAAGGCATTTCAGCCGCAGATCCACTACTTCGTCGGCGGATCAACCAAATTGTACGGCGCAGCTCTCTACCGTCTCCGCAAAGAAGACTTCGGCGAGCTCAAGCACTATGACGGCATCTCTCCCGCGTGGCCCATCAGCTATGACGAGATGGAACCGTACTACACGAAGGCCGAGCAGATGTACCACGTTCATGGCCTGCGGGGTGTAGATCCTACCGAACCGCCTTATAGCGCTCCCTATCCCGATCCACCTGTGTCGAATGAGCCGCGCATCGAGCAGCTCTTCGACAACCTGAAGGCAGCCGGCTACCATCCCTTCCCCGCTCCTTGCGGCGTGATGATGAACGAGCAGAACATGGCTTTCAGCACGTGTATACGATGCCAGACCTGCGATGGATTTCCGTGCCTAGTGCACGCAAAGTCCGACGCCGAAGTCATCGGCATCCGCCCTGCACTCCAGTTCCCGAACGTTACCTTGCTGCGCAACGCGCGGGCACTCAAGCTCAACACGAATTCCTCTGGCACATCCGTGACAGAGGTCATCGTGGAAGTCGAAGGCAGCAGGGAGGTTTTCCAGGCAGACATAGTGGTAGTTTCTTGCGGCGCCGCCAACACTGCCAAGCTGTTGCTGATGTCGGCCAACGACAAGCACCCTAACGGACTGGCCAACGGCTCGGACCAAGTAGGGCGTAACTACATGTTCCATAACAGCCAAGCGGTGCTGGCTGTCTCGAAAGAAGCGAACCCCACCATGTTCCAGAAGACGATTGCGCTTAATGATTTTTACTTCGGGATGGAAGGCTTCGACTATCCCGTCGGTAATATTCAGATGGTGGGCAAGTCTGTCGGCCCGATGTATCGCGGCGAAAAGCCCATCGAGACTGCGCTGGCCCCGATGGGTACGTTGGATGACATTGCACGGCATGCGGTAGATTTCTGGCTCTCGACGGAAGATCTACCCGACCCTGAGAATCGGGTGACAGTCGATAAGCAAGGCAACCTCACACTCAGCTATACGCCCAATAACCAGGTGCCTAAGCAGAAGCTTTATGACAAACTGCAATCCATGCTCAATCACTTGGGCATGCACCCTCATCACCTGATACCACGCAACATTTACATGAAGAATGAAATCCCCATTGCGGGCTGCGCGCATCAGGCAGGAACCTGCCGCTTTGGCACCGATCCAAAAGGTTCCGTGCTCGACGCCAATTGCAAGGCGCATGAACTCGACAACCTGTACGTCGTTGACACCAGCTTCTTCGTCAGTATCGGGGCGGTGAATCCAGCGCTTACCGCCATGGCGAATGCAATCCGCGTTGGTGATCACCTCTTGCAACGATGGAAATAGCCCGAAAAGAGTAACCAACCCATCTTGAAGTCAGAACAAACGGAATGATCGCGTCTCCGAAAGCAACCCGCACCGAGGTCGGCTTAGTTTATCTAACCGGCCTGGTGCAGGGCCTTGCGTTGGTGACATTCCCCGCCGCCAGTTCCGTCTTCACCAGTCCGCATGGATATGGCTTCAGCAGCACGCGGTATGGAGCCATGTTTCTGCCCCAGGTGCTGCTTGCCATTCTCGCTTCCAGTCTGGCGCCGAAATTTGCGAACCGCTGGAGCCTGAAGCGTGTGCTTGTTCTTGGAGTTCTCGCCGACCTGGTTGCGATGTCGCTGCTGGCCTCAAGCAAAGTGCTGATGGCATCGCCCGATGCGGCGTTCGGACTGCTCCTGATTGCGACCGGGTGCCTGGGATTCGGCTTCGGCGCCACAGTCATGGCGTTGAATACCTACGCTGAACATTTCTTTCCCGAGAACTCTGACCGCGCCGTGCTCGCGCTGAATGCTCTTCTGGGAACTGGCACGGCGCTTGCGCCCTTGTTTGTCTCCATCTTGCTGGGTCTGGGAGTCTGGTGGGCCTTGCCGATCATGGTGGCCTTTGCTTTGGCGTTGATCGTGATCTACGTGTTGAAAGTGCCGCTTCAAATCGCCTCGTCGGGTCGAGCAGGCAGCAGCACAGCGACAGCGGGGTCCTTCCAGCAGTTGCCGTCTCGCTTCTGGCTTTACGCGGCGGTTGTCTTCCTGTACGGGGTTCTCGAGACACTCAATGGGAACTGGGCGGCGTTATACCTCGGCTTGCAGCGACATGTCTCGGCGCAGGGCGCCTCGTTGGCACTCACCTCCTTTTGGGCAATGGTCACGATCGGGCGAGTACTCTTTACTGCGTTATCCGCTGTGGTGCCGATGCGATGGATCTACGTAAGCCTTCCCGTTCTACTGGTCGTCGCGCTTCAAGCTGTTTCGAGCGCGAGCAGCGAAATCGCAGGCATATTTGCCTTCGGGTTTGCCGGGCTGGGGTGTTCCGCATTTCTTCCCCTCAGCATCAGTTTCGGAGGCGATGAATTCCCCGGGCTTGCGGCCGTGATGTCGGGAGAGTTGCTCGCGTTCTACCAGGCAGGTTACGGAGTCGCTGCCTTTGGAGCGGGACCACTACGCAATTTCACAGGCTTGCCGTTTTCGTCACTATACTCATACGGCAGCGCCGTAGCAGTAGTCTTGGGTATCCTGGCGTGGCTGTTGGTTCGAAGAAGTTCGGGCAGCAGATGATTGCGCGAGGGTTTCCGCGCAAAATTCTTCGTGCTTACAGCGGTTTGTTCGGCTAACTAAAGTTGTGGTACAGGCCACCAGCAGATTGGTGAGGTGAAGAGGAAGCAGGCGTGTTCAACCTGGTGTCACGACGGCGATCGTATACCAGGGGATTTTTCGGTTGCAACTGGGAACCATCGCCAAGGAATTGCTCGGCAGGAAGTAAGCTCTACATCACGAAACTGGCGGGGCAAGCATGAACATTTACGAAACGAAGGAAGGCCTCCGGCTTGTACTGATTCAACAGAAAAAGGGCCACTGGAATCGCTGGGGACCATTTCTCTCCGAGCGCGCCTGGGGAACGGTGCGCGAGGACTACAGCGCGGACGGCGATGCGTGGAGGTACTTCCCACACGACCATGCGCGTTCACGGACTTATCGCTGGAATGAGGATGGCTTGGCAGGGATCTGCGACCGGCACCAGTATCTGTGCTTTGCTCTCGCCTTGTGGAATGGCCGAGATCCGATACTAAAGGAGCGAGCATTTGGTTTGACCGGTTGGGAGGGCAACCACGGCGAGGACGTCAAGGATTACTACTTTTACATCGACAATACTCCAAGCCACTCCTACATGAAGTATCTTTACAAATACCCGCAAGCCGCGTTCCCGTATTCCCAGTTAGTGGAGGAGAACCAGCGGCGCACCAAGCTCGATAGAGAATTCGAGCTGGTCGATACCGGGATTTTCGACGAAGGGCGATACTTCGATGTCGTCGTGGAATATGGGAAGGTGGGAGCGGAAGACCTGCTGATCAGCATCAGCATCAGTAACCGGGGTGGTGAGGCTGCTCCAATCGAAGTGTTGCCCACGCTCTGGTTCCGCAATACCTGGAGTTGGGGGCGCGACGACCGTCGGCCATCCATTGCGATGGGGACGCGCACTGACCCCCAGCCAAGCTATGTGAGCAGTCTGATCGCCCGGCATTGGGAATTGGGAGAGTACGTCTTGTATTGTGCCAATGCCGACGAGTTCCTATTCACCGAAAACGAAACCAATAGCCAACGACTCTTTGGCGTGCCTTCCAAATCCCCTTACGTCAAAGATGCTTTTCATGAATATGTAGTGAACGGCAAACGCGAGGCCGTGAATCCGGCACTCATTGGCACGAAGGCGGCTCCGCGTTATCTTCGTACTGTTGGCGCTGGCCAGACCGTCACTCTGCAACTGCGACTAGCGGCAGCCATCGATGAACATCTGCTGGACGATCCCTTTGCTGACTTCGACGCCTTACTGCTCAAATGCAAAGAAGAAGCAGACGAATTCTACAACGTCGTGATTCCGAAGGAACTGTCAGAGGACGAAAGATTGGTTGCACGCCAGGCATTTGCAGGAATGCTGTGGTCAAAACAGTTTTATCACTACGTGGTCACGGACTGGCTGGAGGGAGATCCCGCTCTGCCGAAGCCACCTCCGCAACGCTGGCAAGGCCGAAACCACGATTGGACCCACCTTTTCACCCGAGATGTGATCTCGATGCCCGATAAGTGGGAGTTCCCGTGGTTTGCCACCTGGGACCTCGCTTTTCATTGCGTCACTCTCGCTCGGATCGACCCCCAATTTGCCAAGGACCAGATCATCCTCATGCTGAGGGAGTGGTACACGCATCCGAATGCGCAGATTCCCGCTTACGAGTGGGACTTTACTGACGTGAACCCGCCGGTTCTTTCCCTGGCGGCGAACGCCGTTTTTAACATGGACCGGCAAGTTACCGGGGTTGCTGACTATTCCTTTCTGGAGCGTGTCTTTCAGAAGATGCTGCTCAATTTCACCTGGTGGGTCAACCGCAAAGACACTATGGGAAAGAACATCTTCCAAGGCGGTTTTTTGGGCATGGACAACATCGGGGTTTTCGATCGCGACAGCCTGCCGCCTGGCTACATGCTCGGGCAAGCTGACGGAACGAGTTGGATGGCGGCATTTGCCAGGAGCATGCTGTCCATCGCTTTAGTTCTGGCCGAAAATGATCCGACGTACCAGGACGTGGCAAGCAAGTTCTGGGAACATTACGTCTATATCGCCAATGCGATGAATAGTCAGCAGGATCCGGCGAAGTCGCTTTGGGATGAGAAGGACGGGTTCTTCTATGATCGGTTGTACTCCCATAATGGTGACTCAGTGCCCGTACCGGCCCGAACCATGGTAGGTTTCGTCCCCTTATTTGCCGCTTTCACGGTGCCTGCCGGCATGTTCGATCGGTTTCCCGATTTCAAGCGCCGCCGCGAGTGGTTCATCGAGCACCGGCCCGATTTGGTCAACAGCGTCGGGCCAATGGTCGTTCCCGGCCCCAATCAATGTCTGATCTCGGGCCTGGTGCGGACCGACCAGTTGCGTCGCATGCTGACTTACATGCTGGACGAACAGGAGTTTCTTTCCCCGTACGGCATACGCGCGGTCTCCCGCTATCACGAGGATCACCCATTGGTACTTGACCTGGGGGGCCAGGAGCATCGGCTGGATTATGAACCCGGCGAATCGACGACTAATCTGTTCGGTGGCAACTCCAACTGGCGCGGCCCCATCTGGATGCCGGTCAACTTCCTGATTTTGCTAGCGCTAAGGGAGTATCACAAATACTACGGGGACACATTCAAAGTCGCGTGCCCAACGGGCTCAGGCGAGCTAAAAACCTTGGACGAAGTGGCTGATGAATTGGAGCGACGCCTGGCGAACATCTTCTTGCGTGACAGAGAAGGAAAACGAGCGGTATTTGGGTCTTGCGAGTTATTCAACGACGATCCTCATTGGCGAAATCTGATCCCTTTTCACGAGTATTTCCACGGGGATACAGGCCGCGGCTGCGGTGCAAGCCACCAAACGGGCTGGACCGGCCTAATCGCGGAGATTCTAATTTCGTCTGCAAAACGCAAATCGCCAGAAACTCAAGCCTCCGAGTCGCCTTTGGTCAACCATGCCACTCGTTGACGAAGCCGGTCGAGGCTCTCCGCTCGGCGCAATTTGTTCATGATAACCACGTCAATTTTAGCGGTAACGTCCTAGTAAATTTCCGAGTAGCGGACTCCTCTTTGAAGGGGGTAAATCTAAGCTCAGCCGGTATCAAGTGAACGATCTCGGAAACCAGCCGCTCGCGCTAGCACTCAATCATCACAGGAGGCTATATGTCATTAAAAGGCAAAGTTGCAATCGTAACAGGCGGAAACAGCGGTATAGGCAAGGCCATTGTGCTCGAACTCGCCAATCAGGGTGCAAACATCGTAATCGACTACATCTCTCATCCTGAGACTACGGAGGAACTCGAACAGCAGATCATTGCACTGGGAGACCAGGCAATCGGTGTGCAAGCTGACGTCAGCCAGATCTCAGATCTGCAGCGGCTGATTGAGACCGCAGTTGCCAAGTTTGGGCGGCTTGACATCATGGTGAACAACGCCGGCGTCGAGACCCGCACTTCAGTTTTGGACACGACCGAAGCGCAGTACGACAAGGTGCTCAACGTTAATTTGAAGAGCGCCTTCTTCGGAACGCAACTTGCCGCTAAGCAAATGATCAAACAGGGTGGTGGTGGTCGGATCATTAATATCACTTCGGTGCACGAAGACTGGCCTATGCCCGGCAACACCGCCTATTGCCTCTCGAAAGGAGGCATGCGCATGCTGACCCGAACCGCAGGAGTTGAACTCGCTCCACACAACATCCTTGTCGTGGGGGTTGGTCCCGGCGCAATTGCGACTCCGATCAACCTACCCACCATGACGAATCCGGCACTCCTGGGGAAACTGGACGCTGCCATTCCGCTGGGCCGAATGGCGAAACCGGAAGAGATCGCCACCGTTGTAGCCTTCCTCGCCGGAGACGGTGCCAGTTACATCACGGCTACGACCATCTTCGCCGACGGCGGCATTATGCAGGGCAGCCCCGGCCTCTAGCACGCGACGGCTAAGAGAAGGGGAATGCTTTCCTACTGTCACTAGCGACAGGCATGTCCGGGCAACGAGGGGAGTTTCAGCCGCCGCAGAACGTAAACGATTGCCGCGACACCGTCGGTTTCCCGACCAACACATTCGAAGTTAAAAGTCGGGGTGTCTATCACTTTTGATAGTTGAAAGGTTCAGTTGCGGACCAGATAATGAGCCTCCACACGGCCTTTCAAGGCCCGTTGCCGTCAAAGCCCGCTTTACTGCGAAGTGAGCCGGAATCGCGGTGATAGTTACGCCGACCAGAGATGAGGTCATGCGTTGAATGCACAAGGTCCAAAAGCGCACGTCGTGGTTGTGGGTGGCGGCTTCGCCGGGTTGGCTTGCGCTCGCGCACTGGCCAAGACGAATGATGTCCGGATCACGCTGATCGACAAGAACAACTATCACCAGTTCCAGCCCCTGCTGTATCAGCTTGCCACGGCGGCGATAGGTACAGACGACATCGCAACTTCCCTTCGTCATTCTCTTCGCCGCTATGCCAATGTCGAAGTGAAAATGGCGGAGGTGACCGCGGCCGACCCTAAGACGCGCACGGTGACTACCGGGGACGGCAAGAGCTACCAGGGAGACTTCCTTGTGCTCGCGGCAGGATCGCAGGCAAACTTCTTTGGCACGGCCGGTGCGAAAGAAAATGCGTTTCCACTGTATTCGATCCAGGATGCCCAGCAGTTGCGCTCCCGAATCCTAACCGTTTTCGAGGAGTCAGACCGGGAACCGAAACGAGCAGAGCAAGGTGCGCTAAATTTCGTGATCGTCGGTGGAGGACCTACTGGTGTCGAGATGGCCGGGTCGCTGGCTGACTTGATCAGGCTAACCATGACGCGCGAATACACCGACCTCGCAGTGAAATACGCACAGATCTATCTGGTCGACCATGGGCACGCTCTTCTGGGAGCCTTTTCAGAAGAGGCCCACGATTATGCCTCACGGGTACTCCTAAAGAAAGGAGTCAAACTTCGGTTAGGTATAGGAGTGAAAGAAGTGGCTCCCGATCACGTGCTGCTTTCCGACGGCACGTCGATTCAAACACGCACAGTGATTTGGGGAGGCGGGTTATCGGCCTCACCTTTGTCGGCAAGTGCAGGGCTACCGCGCGGGCATGGCGGACGGATTGATGTGCGGCCGGACCTCACGGTTGATGGCTTCCCCGGTGTTTACGTATTGGGCGACTTCGCGAATATTCCCAGCCCTGAAGACGAGTCCCTGCCGCAACTGGGCTCTGTGGCACAGCAGAGTGGGGCCTGGGCCGCCAAGAACATCCTGGCCGAGATCGCGGGCGAAACTCGAACTGCGTTTCACTATCACGACAAGGGCATCATGGCGATGATCGGGCGCAACGCGGCGGTGGCTGCGATCGGGAAGAAGAGGCATGAACTCGACGGTGCCATCGGCTTCGCTGCGTGGATTGGCGTACATGCGCTGCTGATGTCAGGTGTCAGAGAAAGAGTGGAAGCCTTCGTCGATTGGGGCTGGAACTATTTCAGCAAGTCGCGGGCAATTCAAATATTGGACCGTGCCGATGTGAGCCACATCGACTGGGGCAAAGAAACGGAAAGCGAGGATCTCCCTTCGACGAATGTGGAGAGTGCCCCTTGACTCGCCGAGAAGACAAAGTCTTCTCCAATACCCTCCGTTGCGAATCACAGTGCCTCTCTTCTTACCGCGGTGTTCATTAGCGCGATGGGACGGCGCCTTCCGTAACGTGTTGCATCATTGGCCATAAAGGAGCCTCTAGCAATGTCGAAACGAGCGGCAGTCATTCCGGCGATAGTTCTGGTTGTCGCCGCGCTATTGTTTTTTGTGATCAATGGCCGGGGGACCTCGTGGTTCGGCAGTCGCGCCGAGCAAAGACCGACGACGCCTATGTCCAGGCGGACATGATCCCGTTGAGCACCCGTATCTCTGGAACGGTGCGGACGATGAAGGTCAACGACTTCGACACCGTGAAAGCCGGCCAGGTGCTGGTTGAGATCGACGACGCCGACTATCGCGCGATGTTGGAGGAGGCAAAGGCGGCGCTAGCCTCATCGCAGGCGGCGCTCGAAGACAACCAGGCCTCAAAAAGAATCCAGGAAGCCAAGATCCAAAGCGCGGAGGCGATGATAGCCGAGGCGGAGGCGGCGGTCATCACCGCGCGAGCTGGCATTGCCTCCACGCAGCCGGATGTCGAGCTGACGGCAATTGAGCGCAAACGCCAGGAGGCGCTGCTGGCCTCGAAGGCGACGACGCAGCAGCAGCTTCAATCCGCGGTAGCGAACGCGGAGCGCGACTCCGGACTGCTGGCCAGCCGTCAGAGCGACCTGGCCCGGGCGCAGGCTGCGCTGGCGAGCAGCCGTGTGCAACTCGAGACCGAGAAGCGGGAACTCGCCGCACTCGACAGCAAGGACGCAGTCTACAGGGCGGACATTCAAGCAAAAAAGGCGGCAATCACCGTGGCCGAAGTCAACCTCAGCTACACTCGCATCACCGCGCCCGCCAACGGCGAGGTCGGCAAGCGCGATGTGCAGGAAGGGCAGCTGGTCACGCCGGGCATGGAGTTGGTCGAGCTGGTCAGGGGCGACGTGTGGATCCTGGCCAACTACCTGGAGACGCAACTGACCAACATCCGAAAGGGAGATGTAGCCGACATCAAGATCGACGCCTTTCCAGGTGTCGTGCTGCACGGGAAGGTGGTAGAGATCGCCCCCGCCAGCGGTTCGCAGTCCGCACTTCTGCCTCCCGACAACGCCACGGGAAATTTCACCAAGGTCGTGCAGCGAATACCAGTGAAGATTGCGCTGGATCCGGGGCATCCACTGCAAGGAGGTCATGCATTGAATGCGCATGGTCCAAAAGCGCACGTCGTGGTTGTGGGCGGCGGTTTCGCCGGGTTGGCTTGCGCTCGCGCACTGGCCAAGACGAATGATATCCGGATCACGCTGATCGACAAGAACAACTATCACCAGTTCCAGCCCATGCTGTATCAGCTTGCCACGGCGGGGATAGGTACAGACGACATCGCAACTTCCCTTCGTTATTCTCTTCGTCGCCATCCCAATATCGAGGTGAAAATGGCGGAGGTGACCACGGCCGACCCTAAGACGCGCACGGTGTCTACCCGGGACGGCAACAGCTACCAGGGAGACTTCCTCGTCCTCGCGGCAGGATCGCAGGCAAACTTCTTTGGTACGGCCGGTGCCAAAGAAAATGCGTTTCCACTCTATTCGATCCAGGAAGCCCAACAGTTGCGGTCCCGAATCCTAACCGTTTTCGAGGACGCAGACCGGGAGCCAAAACTAGCCGAGCGAGGTGCGCTGAATTTCGTCATCGTCGGTGGAGGACCTACGGGTGTCGAGATGGCCGGGTCGCTGGCTGACATGATCAGGTTAACCATGACGCGCGAATACACCGACCTCGCAGTGAAGCACGCACAGGTTTATTTGGTTGACCATGGGCACGTTCTTCTGGGGGCCTTTCCAGAGGAAGCCCACGATTATGCCTCCCGAGCACTCCAAAAGAAAGGGGTCAAACTTCGGTTAGGTATAGGAGTGAAAGAAGTGGCTCCCGATCACGTGCTACTTTCCGACGGTACGTCGATTCAAACACGCACAGTGATTTGGGGAGGCGGGTTATCGGCCTCACCTTTGTCCGCAAGTGCAGGGCTACCGCGCGGGCATGGCGGACGGATTGATGTGCGGCCGGACCTCACGGTTGATGGCTTCCCCGGTGTTTACGTATTGGGCGACTTCGCGAATATTCCCAGCCCTGAAGAGGAATCCTTGCCGCAACTCGGGTCTGTGGCACAGCAGAGTGGGGCCTGGGCCGCGAAGAACATTCTGGCCGAGATGGCGAGCGAACCTCGAACTGCGTTTCACTATCACGACAAAGGAATCATGGCGATGATCGGGCGCAACGCGGCGGTGGCGGCGGTCGGAAAGAAAAGGCATGAACTCGAGGGTCCCATCGCCTTTGCTGCGTGGATTGGCGTACATGCGCTACTGATGTCAGGTGTCAGAGAAAGAGTGGAAGCCTTCGTCGATTGGGGATGGAACTATTTCGGCAAGTCGCGAGCAATTCAAATATTGGACCGCGCCGATGTCAGCCACATCGACTGGGGCAAAGATACTGAAAGCGAGGATCCCCCTTCGACGAGTGTTCAGAGTACCCGTTGACTAGCCGAGAATACAAAGTCTTCTCCATGGGTGTCGCTGAATCAGCTTTGTGCTGCGGGCAGAAGGAAGGACAAGGCGTTTTTGGATTACCGTGCGGTGCGAATCGTGGTGACTTCTCTTCTACCGCCGTGCTTATTAACGCGATGGGGCGGCGTCTTCCATAACGCCATGCATCATTTGGCCATAAAGGAGCCTCTAGCAATGTCGAAACGAGCGGCAGTCGTTCCGTTGATAGTTCTGGTTGTCGCCGCGCTATTGTTTTTTGTAATCAATGGCCGGGGGACCTCGTGGTTCGGCAATCGCGCCGAGCAAAAGACCGACGACGCCTATGTCCAGGCGGACATGACCCCGTTGAGCACTCGTATCTCTGGAACGGTGCGGAAGATGAACGTCGAAGACTACGACAGCGTGAAGGCCAGCCAGGTGCTGGTTGAAATCGCCGACGACGACTATCGCGCGATCGTGGAGCAGGCAAAGGCGGCGCTAGCCGCATCGCAGGCGTCGCTCGAAGACAACCAGGCCTCGAAAAGAATCCAGGAAGCCAAGATCCAAAGCGCGGAGGCGATGGTAGCTGAGGCGGAGGCGGCGGTCAGCACCGCGCGAGCTGGCGTTGCCTCCACGCAGCCGGATGTCGAGCGGACGGCACTTGAGCGCAAACGCCAGGAGGCGCTGTTGGCCTCCAAGGCGACGACGCTGCAGCAGCTTCAGACCGCGGTAGCGAACGCGGAGAGCAACTCTGGACTGCTGGCCAGCCGCCAGGGCGACCTGGCCCGGGCGCAGGCCGCGCTGACGAGCAGCCGGGTGCAGATCGAGGCCCAGAAGCGGGAACTCTCCGCACTCGACAGCCGGGACGCACTCTACAGGGCGGACATTGCAGCAAAAAGGGCGGCAATCACCGTGGCGGAAGTCAATCTCAGCTACACTCGCATCGCCGCGCCGGCCAACGGCGAGATTGGCAAGCGCCATGTGCAGGAAGGGCAGCTGGTCACGCCGGGCATGCAGATTGTCGATCTGGTCAGGGGCGACGTATGGATCCTGGCCAACTACCTGGAGACGCAACTGTCCAACATCCGAAAGGGAGATATAGCCGACATCAAGATCGACGCCTTTCCAGGTGTCGTACTGCAGCCGACCAGAGATGAGGTCATGCATTGAATGCGCATGGTCCAAAAGCGCACGTCGTGGTTGTGGGCGGCGGTTTCGCCGGGTTGGCTTGCGCTCGCGCACTGGCCAAGACGAATGATATCCGGATCACGCTGATCGACAAGAACAACTATCACCAGTTCCAGCCCATGCTGTATCAGCTTGCCACGGCGGGGATAGGTACAGACGACATCGCAACTTCCCTTCGTTATTCTCTTCGTCGCCATCCCAATATCGAGGTGAAAATGGCGGAGGTGACCACGGCCGACCCTAAGACGCGCACGGTGTCTACCCGGGACGGCAACAGCTACCAGGGAGACTTCCTCGTCCTCGCGGCAGGATCGCAGGCAAACTTCTTTGGTACGGCCGGTGCCAAAGAAAATGCGTTTCCACTCTATTCGATCCAGGAAGCCCAACAGTTGCGGTCCCGAATCCTAACCGTTTTCGAGGACGCAGACCGGGAGCCAAAACTAGCCGAGCGAGGTGCGCTGAATTTCGTCATCGTCGGTGGAGGACCTACGGGTGTCGAGATGGCCGGGTCGCTGGCTGACATGATCAGGTTAACCATGACGCGCGAATACACCGACCTCGCAGTGAAGCACGCACAGGTTTATTTGGTTGACCATGGGCACGTTCTTCTGGGGGCCTTTCCAGAGGAAGCCCACGATTATGCCTCCCGAGCACTCCAAAAGAAAGGGGTCAAACTTCGGTTAGGTATAGGAGTGAAAGAAGTGGCTCCCGATCACGTGCTACTTTCCGACGGTACGTCGATTCAAACACGCACAGTGATTTGGGGAGGCGGGTTATCGGCCTCACCTTTGTCCGCAAGTGCAGGGCTACCGCGCGGGCATGGCGGACGGATTGATGTGCGGCCGGACCTCACGGTTGATGGCTTCCCCGGTGTTTACGTATTGGGCGACTTCGCGAATATTCCCAGCCCTGAAGAGGAATCCTTGCCGCAACTCGGGTCTGTGGCACAGCAGAGTGGGGCCTGGGCCGCGAAGAACATTCTGGCCGAGATGGCGAGCGAACCTCGAACTGCGTTTCACTATCACGACAAAGGAATCATGGCGATGATCGGGCGCAACGCGGCGGTGGCGGCGGTCGGAAAGAAAAGGCATGAACTCGAGGGTCCCATCGCCTTTGCTGCGTGGATTGGCGTACATGCGCTACTGATGTCAGGTGTCAGAGAAAGAGTGGAAGCCTTCGTCGATTGGGGATGGAACTATTTCGGCAAGTCGCGAGCAATTCAAATATTGGACCGCGCCGATGTCAGCCACATCGACTGGGGCAAAGATACTGAAAGCGAGGATCCCCCTTCGACGAGTGTTCAGAGTACCCGTTGACTAGCCGAGAATACAAAGTCTTCTCCATGGGTGTCGCTGAATCAGCTTTGTGCTGCGGGCAGAAGGAAGGACAAGGCGTTTTTGGATTACCGTGCGGTGCGAATCGTGGTGACTTCTCTTCTACCGCCGTGCTTATTAACGCGATGGGGCGGCGTCTTCCATAACGCCATGCATCATTTGGCCATAAAGGAGCCTCTAGCAATGTCGAAACGAGCGGCAGTCGTTCCGTTGATAGTTCTGGTTGTCGCCGCGCTATTGTTTTTTGTAATCAATGGCCGGGGGACCTCGTGGTTCGGCAATCGCGCCGAGCAAAAGACCGACGACGCCTATGTCCAGGCGGACATGACCCCGTTGAGCACTCGTATCTCTGGAACGGTGCGGAAGATGAACGTCGAAGACTACGACAGCGTGAAGGCCAGCCAGGTGCTGGTTGAAATCGCCGACGACGACTATCGCGCGATCGTGGAGCAGGCAAAGGCGGCGCTAGCCGCATCGCAGGCGTCGCTCGAAGACAACCAGGCCTCGAAAAGAATCCAGGAAGCCAAGATCCAAAGCGCGGAGGCGATGGTAGCTGAGGCGGAGGCGGCGGTCAGCACCGCGCGAGCTGGCGTTGCCTCCACGCAGCCGGATGTCGAGCGGACGGCACTTGAGCGCAAACGCCAGGAGGCGCTGTTGGCCTCCAAGGCGACGACGCTGCAGCAGCTTCAGACCGCGGTAGCGAACGCGGAGAGCAACTCTGGACTGCTGGCCAGCCGCCAGGGCGACCTGGCCCGGGCGCAGGCCGCGCTGACGAGCAGCCGGGTGCAGATCGAGGCCCAGAAGCGGGAACTCTCCGCACTCGACAGCCGGGACGCACTCTACAGGGCGGACATTGCAGCAAAAAGGGCGGCAATCACCGTGGCGGAAGTCAATCTCAGCTACACTCGCATCGCCGCGCCGGCCAACGGCGAGATTGGCAAGCGCCATGTGCAGGAAGGGCAGCTGGTCACGCCGGGCATGCAGATTGTCGATCTGGTCAGGGGCGACGTATGGATCCTGGCCAACTACCTGGAGACGCAACTGTCCAACATCCGAAAGGGAGATATAGCCGACATCAAGATCGACGCCTTTCCAGGTGTCGTACTGCACGGGAAGGTGGTAGACGTAATTGGCTGATGCAATATGACCATTTACGACCACATGCAACGTCAGCTGCCCGGCTTCAGACAATTTGGGTCCTTGCGCACGGCCACCGGAACACGTTCCGCCACCGCTTCCAGGTACTCGTCTGGCGAGTCCGTGATTATCGGTGGCTTCGCCACCAACCTTGGCTGGGGCCTCTGCTTTCGCGCGAGATGCCTGGAGACGTCACTAGTTCGGGGAAACCTCATGGAATTGCTCCCTTCGAGCTGTTGCGTACCTGACGGACGCTCGTCTGGAGCAAGGTTTTGAGGCTGGAGGCGAGGAGTTCGACTGTTTCCAGCCTACGCCTATACGGCCGTCTGTGCGGACAAACATGTGACTCAAGGCACTGCACGACGCTACCGTTTACCGGGCAAACCCACTCAGGGAGTAAAAGGCGTACGCTTCAATAGAGGTAAAGGCGATGCCGTGCAGGATTTGTATCCAGTTGAAACAGGCAGCGGCGGCGGCAGTAAGGTCAGACCCGCCTAATATCTTGCTTGGACTCAATGAAGCTGGTATACGCAACCGCGCTCGGCAGAAAGAAGAGCGAACACTCAAGGCAGAGACAGACCTTGAAAAGCACCAGCGATCATGCGCCAAGAGGGCAGACGGTCCGGCGTTTTGATTGGTGCTGCGTAGCGGCTTCCGAGTGCTCGGCGTATCGGTCCATTCACCCCCCGAGTCGTTGCGGCGTCGCTAAGCGGATGCGCATTTTTGTTCCGTCTCTTAACTGACTAGTCACCATCAGGCTTCTCCCACTCTCGATTGCCAGAGGTTCGATGTGGTCGTTCCTTACCATTCCAGCGCTGGCAGAACATGAGGCAGACAGACTGAAGACACCGCGCCCGAGGCACGTGGAGGAGAACTAATGGGAGGCGGGTATAAGCCACCTCCCATTTCTGCCACTGGCTCCTGAATTACGCGGCCTTACCCGACGCTATGGCTTCCAGGGTTTTCTCGGCGCCAATATTAACTTTGATCTGCGTGGGCTTGGCTTCTGCTTTCTTGGCGAGGTTGATCTTCAGCACGCCCTTATCACAGCGGGCGCTCACTTGCCCTGGTTCCACGGAACTCGGAAGCGTGAACGAGCGGGTAAAGCTTCCGTATTGCCGCTCGACGCGACGGAAGTTCTCCTCTTTCTCTTCCTTCTCGATCTTGCGCTCGCCATGGACGGTGAGAGTGTTGTTCTGAACGGAAACATCAATGTCTTTTTCGTCGATGCCCGGGACGTCAATCTTCAGAATAATGTTGTGCTCGTCTTCGTAGATGTCCACCGGCGGCGCGAGGGCGGTAGTTGTCAACGCCTCCTCCGGGCCTTCGGGGCTGTACGACTCACGGAAAAGACGGTTCGCACGATTCATGCGGTCTTGCATGGCGGATAATTCACGGAGAGATTCCCAACCGGTCAATAGTGTCATGACGCAGTCCTCCTTAGCAGTAATCTAAGAGGAAAAACTTCAGATGGGCTGACTTAGTTCAGTGAACCTGAACGAGTAAGAAGAGATACTTTGCTCAACAATAACCGTAGGCTTGTGAAGCAACGGTTGTCAAGATGCGCTAGTGTCCTGTTGGCGCTCCAATCTGAATGATGGGCCAGTGTCGAATCAGTGCTCGTGCAACGTCTCGATCCGGCAATTGACCACGCACGATGAAATGATTGTCGCCATGCACGAGTATACCTACTAGGTAATTTCCTGCGGCGCATTTGATGCCGAGACGCGCGGATCCGGGACGGGATAACCAATCGCAAAATGGTATACGACCTGTCCTTGTTTGGGTATCAAGTTGAGATGACGGTGCACCTCGTCATCGTAGAAGGCACCGATGCCGGTCGCGCCCTGCCCAAGTGCCTCAGCGGCGAGATACAGGCGGTGGCCAATAGCGCCTGCTTCAAAATGCGCATAGCGATAACCACGGTCGCCATACGTATGTGCGGCACGCTCAAGATCACCAATCATCGAAAAGGTCACGCAGGCGTTACCGGCCAGGTCCTGCCCGAGGCTCAGACCAGCGGCCACTACGCGCTGGTCGCCACTCTTCACCTGTTCCAACTCGGCACGCTCCGGCCAGAACCTGTAGACGCCGGGTTGTAACCCATCGACGCGGTGAACATACAAATACAGCTGAATGAAACGTGTGCCGGCAAAGTCAGCCGACAATGGCTGGGCGGTGACGGCGAGGATGGCCGAGAGCTGCGCCAATGACATCGATTGCTTGCCGCCCAAGAAGTCGAGCGCCGAGCGTCGCATGCGGGCAACCTCGCCAAACCTGCGAGCCGATGAAGCCGCAGAAGGCAGCGTGATCTCGCCGGAGCCAGTTGCGGCCGACTCTGCGAAGGAATTGCGACTGCTCCCGCTTCGTTTCGTGGCGAAGTGGATGCTGTCAATCAGCGGTTGCGCAATCGTCTCCTTCGAAAGCTGGGTCGCCTGCCCGCCCAACCAGACTGTTTTACCGGTGTCTGCTTCGCGCACTGGAATGGACTTACCGTGTAGGCGGACAATCAGCATTGGCCACTCATCCATGTTCAGGCGACACAACTCGGCCACTTCATCGTCCGGGAAATGTCCGGCCGCGAAGCTGTCGCAACCGATAGCGCGGGCGGAGAGTGCAAGCGCTTGCCAAGCGTGCCCTATGTCGTGCAGGCAGTAGCGATATGCCCGTTCATCGTACTTCCAGGCCTCGCGCCACACAATACTCGTCAAAACAAACACAATGGGCGCAGAGTCGCTGGCCAGCGTCATTTCAAAATCACCGCGCCCGCGCTGCTCCGCCATGTGCCTGGATGGATCGTAATGATACAACCCATCTGGCCACCCCTTCAGCCCCCGTGTGAGGAAATGGAATTCCGTCGGGTGCAGATTCCCGGAGGACGGATTCACTCTTAGCGCGTACTTACATTCGGTAGATGGGACAAGCTTGGACGCGCTAATCGCGGCGGAATAGAAGAGTAGTTGCGAGAGGAGAGTCGGTCCGTCACCCACAGGCGTGGTGCCCGAGGTACCCAGAAGCACGTCAAGTGCTGGTATTTCAGGGGGGGGCGGATCTGCTGGCAGATCGAGCACCGGTACGCCCTCGTAATGACGAAACGGATCAGGCATGTTAGCCCAATCGAGAACGTACCGCGCTCGCCTCAGCGATTCAACGCTATGCTTCGTTGCTTCGTGATATTCCCGCCACGTCATTGCCGGTAGATGCGCTCCACTGATTCTGATGCTGGCAGTTAGCTGCTTTGCGGAAGAAGTTTTCCCAGAAGCAGCTAGTCGTCTTCACGGTTAACCTACAGTCACAACCGGCCAGATATTCTGAACGGCGTCTAGGATCGTAATGCGGCAGTCCAGCCGATCACTGGATACATTCGCCGTCGGTTCGCAAGACGCCAACTCGGCGCGAGCAGCATGCATCCTATTTGCGCGATGATTCGGTAGTTCAAATAATCCGTGACGTGCATCGCTTCGAACCGAAATAAAACGTCATTCGATGTGTCACCGGATGGAGATTGGGCATCGTTCATATTTCTCCTTTACTGCAAGTTGCAGTGCCACCGGAAAATGTGGCCGTTATGTGGTGGCTTTATTCGTCTTCCAGAAGCCGTAGTACCTTCGCCAGCAATTTACACAGCGAATCGGATGTAACGCGAGCAGGGACAAGGCGCGGTCGAGAGAATGGAACTCCGCATCCGTAAACTCGATTGAGGTACAGAGTGGGCACTTTCGAGAAAAGCCCAGCAACCTCGGAAGTCCAGCCGGCCAGCTAAAGCGCGATGAGTTCATTTCTTACCCCCAATACCGAATCTTTGCTTCGCTAAGTGACGCTCGTCTCGAGCAAAGCAATGGATGGCTGAAGGCGAGGAGCTGAAGACCAATAGTGAGCTAACAGTACGCTCTATACGAGCATTCTGCGGCCAACTGCAGTTAACCCCGGGGAAGATAAAGGTGCAAGTTTCCTGACTATGCTCGCTACGACGCCGCAAGAACAGGATTCGCCGGTATGGAAGAGTCATCACCCCCAGCTATCCGTGTAAAGGCATCGTTGATGGTGTCTGAAGTATTTGTCGCGGCGATGTGTAGGCTGCGAGTTGCCTTTGAAGCTGTTTGACACAACTTGTACTTGTTATCGACCGTTTCTCTGGCACGAAAGATGAGTTCTGAGCGCACGTTAGCCTCCACGTTCTTTGCGGCGTTCAGACTAAATTCTGCTGAGTTCGCGGGTGAAATGCAGGTTCTTCTTTTAGAAGCTGCCGCTTGTTGAAGAAGGACCGTTTGGGTCGCGGGAGTAAGTCTTGTGAGAGATGGCGCCCGCACATACACAGCCTAGATAAGATAACGATATTCTACGCCTACCGCGACTTTTGACGTGCCTGAAGAGGGAATTCACCGATGACCAGCGATTTCTGGAAACGCAAGAATCATGGTCACAGCCTTCGCAAGCAACGGAGCCTGCCCATGGAAGTCCCCCATCCCGCCATTCCGCGGCGGGCGCAAATTATACGAGAAAACCTCAGCACATAGCTGATTCCCTTGCGCGGAGGTCCAACCATGCAACGTCGCTCGTTCTTGTCTCTCGCCGCCGGAGCCGTATCGGCCGCTGCCTGCGGATCGTGAAGTAATCCTTCCCATCGTAAAGCCGTGTGCCGCGCCCGATGATCTGCTTGAACTCAATCATGCTATTGATGGGGCGCATGAGTACGATATTGCGAATGTTGCGAGCGTCCACGCCGGTCGAGAGCTTTTGCGAAGTCGTCAGAATCGTTGGTGTGGTCTTATCGTTATCCTGGAAGTCCCGTAGATGCTGGTTGCCGAGTTCGCCGTCCTTGGCGGTGACCCGTTGGCAATAGTTCGGGTCTGAGCTGGTCTTCGTCTGGTTGATCAGGTCGCGAACAGCCAGTGCATGATTCTGCGTGGCACAGAAGACAAGCGTCTTTTCTTTCTGGTTGATCTCTTCCATGAACAGCTTCACGCGATGAGCTTCGCGTTCTTTGATCTCGATGATCTTGTTGAAGTCGTCTTCCTCGAAGTGATCGCCGACTTCGATCTCACCCTCAATCAACTTGTCATCGGCGGTGTAGGTGTATTCGTCCAGCGACGTTGTGATCTGCTTTACACGGAAGGGTGTGAGAAAGCCAGGTATTGAGATTCAGGCTAAGTAACTCGTGTGAACTTAAGGAACAGCCCGAGCCACTTCGGCGATTTACGCGATGCTTTCTCGAAATGGAAGCACTTTTGCCCCGCGCTGTGTCTGTTCGAGAAAGTCCGCCCAAGCTTGCATCATTTTTGCTCTGGGCTCGAGATATAGGGCATGATTGTAGGCCGCACCGACTGCATTGCGCGGTGCGTGGGCAAGCTGTAATTCAATATGATCGTGGGCATACCCTTGTTCATGAAGGATTGTCGAGGCAAGCCCACGAAAGCCATGTCCAGTCATTCGACCCTTATAACCCATTCTTTCGAGTGCCTTAAGGATCGTGTTGTTGCTCATCGGTTTTTTAGGATTGCGGTCGCCCGGGAAGAGCCACTCGTTTTGTTGCGTCAGTTCTCGCAACATGACAAGCACCTCTAATGATTGTTTGGACAGCGGCACTATGTGGGGAGTCCGCATCTTCATCCGCGCAGCGGGAATATCCCAGCGTCCATTTTCAAGGTCGAATTCCGACCATTTCGCCTCAATCAATTCGCTTGTCCGCACAAAAGTCATGGCAAGCATCTTCATTGCAAGGCGCGTTAACGGGGTTCCTTGATAAATCTCAATACGCTTGAGCAGGTTCGAAAGCTCTTTAGCGTCGATTCTGGGATGGTTAGTTTTCGGTGCAGACTTGAGTATGTCGCTAGGGGTAATCTCCTTGGCAGGGTTGCGGGTCGCATGTCCGTGAGCGATTCCGTAGCGGAATACTTGGCCAGTCGTTTCAAGAGCGCGCTTTGCGATGTCCCTGGCACCTCGCTTCTCAATCGCCTTGACCATTGCGACCACTTCCGGTGCTTCGATTTCCTTTATAGGGCGTGTTCCCAAGGAGGGCAAAATATCCGCTTCCATCCGCCGTTTCACCTGTGCGACATGGCGTGAGCTTTTCCCGTCCTGCCAGTGTTCGAGCCAGAGGACGGCCACGCTCTGGAAGGAATTTGCATCGGCTTCATGCAGTGCGGCTTTTTCGGCCTTGCGGCGTACCATTGGGTCGATGCCCTCGGCCAGCAGCTTGCGGGCTTCCTTGTGACGCTCTCTGGCCTGTGCGAGGGACACGTCGGGATATCTCCCGTAAGACATTAGTTTTTCTTTCCCCTCGAACCGATACCCCCACCGCCAGAGCCTGCCTCCTGCCGGAGTAACCCACAGGTATAACGCCTCGCCATCGCTCATGCCGTAGGCTTTCTCTCTTACTTTCGCATTCTTGACCGCGGTGTTTGTCAGTGTCATACGCTGCCCCCCTAAACCTCTCGCAAGGGAAAATACCCCCGGCCCAGAACAGAATACCCCCAGAAATACCCCTTGCAAAGCATAGCTTTCCCCAACCTCAGTAGGACGTCCCTGGACGCACATCATTGTAAATGGGCACAAAGGCTGAGGTTTAGATGATGCCGTAGGATTTTTTGGGATGTCTATGGAAGAGATGTGGCGGAGAGACAGGGATTCGAACCCTGGATACCTTGCGGTATACACGCTTTCCAAGCGTGCGCCTTCAGCCACTCGGCCATCTCTCCGCGTTATTGCGGAACCTTTTTGAATCTAACACAATCTGATCTCCACCCGCATTCAGCTGGGGCCGCCCAGATACCCAGATACCCAGAGACTCATGTGACACTCCAAAAACTTAGGGAGCCTGCGCGACGATGTTCTGTTTCACCATCGCCGACGATCGCAGATCAATCGGAACACCCTGCATCAGATAGCGCCGAAGCGTAGAGGGGTCGCCCCAGTTGATCTGCCATCCATGATCGATCGCAACCAGAATGTACTGTCCCGGAATGATGTTCTCGATATCGTAGCTGCCATCCGTGTTCGTCTGGTCCTGGCGCAACATCGTGATCGAGTTGCGATCTTCAATCGTGATCGGAACCAGCAGAACCATCGCCCCTGACAATGGCTTTCCGTCCATCGTCGCCACACCGCTAAGACTTGCGCGGCCACTCGCAGCATGTATCGTCAGCGTCGAGTCACCGGCAGCCACGGTCACATATCGTCCAGCGGTTTCGGCTCCTTTGGCGGTCAGTCCCGTTAGAAAAACATTCGGCCGGCCCTGCAGCACGACTTCATAGCGTCCCGGCGGAACCTCCAGAACGCGATCTGCGTTCGGATCCCGCTGTTCCTGGCGTCCCCGGCCTGGTGGGCCTCCGCCTTCATTGCCTAAAGAAAAGCTTCCACGATGTGTGTCGGTGTCAATCAAGGTCACCTGCAGTCCGCCATTGCGGCCCCTTCCGGAGTTCGAATCCGAATCCGCAATGCCATCGAAGCGCACCGTAATCCTCGCCATCTCACGCGAAGGTGCACTAAGGTCAAGCGTGCGGGCCGAGTTCGCACTCACCTCGATCAAGGCAACATGGCCCTCCTGGTTCGGGCCAGCCAGTCGCACCTGATACAGCCCTGGCGTCAGCCCTCCCACATCAATCTGCCCCTGCTGATCGAATCGCGTCGAGATCTGGACAAAGTTCGGCCCAACCCCGCCTGAATTCACCTGCTGGATAATTGGAAACGCAGGCGGCGCATTCGGCGCATTGTTCGCTCTAGGCGGAGTCATGATTCGCATGTGAATCGACGGCACAGGAACCAGATGAAAGTCAGCCTGTCGTGTATCGCCCGCATGCAGAACGATCGTCTCCGCAAGCCCAGGATCGCCGACACCGGGAAACCATGTAGCCGGATACGCGAAGTCGAGCGACGGATCGGGCGAAACGGCGCCGACATCATTGCCGCGAATCGCTTGCGCGTTTGCGGCATACCACGGCTGCGCCCGCACACTCAGGCGATACTCTCCCGGAGCAAGATTCGGCAGTTCATACATGCCGCGATCATCGGTACGGCCGCCCCCGCGAGAATTGCCAACAGGCTCCGGGCCGCCGGGAGTAGGTCGCGGTACCGTTTGCAGCGCCACCTGCGCATTTCGTACCGGTTCACCCGCCTCGTCGAGAACAACACCCACAACGCTCGCCTCAGGGCCTATTCGAAATTCAATATCCTTTGTAGGCGCCGCTGCAGTCAGCACGATCGCCGACGAATAAGGCTGGTGTTCGTCGTACGCCTGGCTGACGAAGCCGCGCGCGCTCGCCGTCAGATGCCACACACCCGCCGAAGGAACCGTGACGGTAAAGTGACCGCGCGCATCACAATCGAACCCGTTCGTCAGGGCAGGGAACTGGCGGTTCCCAAAGCCACCCTCTCGTCCAACCAGGCTCGGCGTCAGATGGCAGTGCTGCAGCGGCGACCCATCCACGCTATTGATCACCACACCGGTAATCTCATACCGCGTACCGGCCGAATCCTGCTTCAACTGCGCCGACGCCCGCACCTCGACCATCCCTACACAACAGCCCATCAGCAGCGCAAAAAATATCCGTGCCAAGCCCCTTCGTCTCACGGAGCCACCTCTGCCATCGGCACCGCGTCCAGATTGAGCGTAGGCTTATCCCCGGCGTTCACCGTAACCGAACGAACATGGCTGCTGAACGGTGCCAGACTCGCGGCATCGCGGTAGTTGACCGAGTGCCGCCGCTCGAACGCGATCGCCTGATAGCTCCCCGGCGGCAGATGCGCCGACGTATAACTCCCCGAACTGCCGCTACGCAGCGCAATCACCGGCTGAGCATTCGGGCCCGACGGAACCAGATACACCCAGTACGCACCGGGGCTCCCGTTCAGGTTCACCGTTCCTTGCAGGCTGCCAGTCTGGTTGCTCACCACCACACGTATCGGCGTTCCTGCGGCCCCCGGAACCACCACCATGTTCTGCTGCAGTAGATCAGCGTCACCGTAAGTCGCCGACTTGATGTACCACAACCCCGTGTTGCGCCCCTGCAGATGATAGGTGCCTGGCGGTGCCGTGAACACAAAACTCTGGTCCTTCCGCGTCGTCGGACGAACCGTGGAGTCACCCCGTTCCGGGTCCGGCTGTTCGCTCTGCAACTCAAGTCCCAACTGTGGCAGCGTAGGTGGCTGGGCACCGTTATCAGACGTTGTTGAGCTGTCCACGATCAACTCCACGGGTATCGACGGAATCGGTGCGAACTGCAGCACCACACCCGAAATGTCGTGATCCGGAACCGTCACTGTCGTCTCTGCTTGCTCAGGATTCTCCGGATTATTTCTCCTAGCGGTCAGCGTGTACGTGCCCTGCGGTAGCTGAATCCTCGTCTCGCCACCCGCGCCGTTCATCTGCGGGTTCACCTGCAGCGTGCTCCCGTTGCTCGATCGGGCAGTGATCCTCACAAAGTCACGCCCAACCGCACCATCCGTCATCGTCGTCACCGTATGGGTCGGACTCACCGCCGGCCGCAGCTCAAAGTGCAGCTCTTCGCCAGCATGAATCTTAATCACTTGTGATCCACCGGATGAACCTTCATCCGGAACTCTAACAGGTAAAACAGCTTCGCCCGTGGTCCGATCCAGCGGAGTATACCTGGTCTCCAACCGGTACTCTCCCGCCGGCTCCGGCAGCCGGAAGTTGCCATGCGAGTCCGTCTGATCCTGCCCAACCGTCACCCACCGATGCCCCGAATCATCATAAAAGCTACGCATCGCGCTTACCGAGATCCGCGGCAACGGCGAACCATCAGGTGCGAGCACCGTCCCCGTCAGCAGAGCCTCCGGATACAACCTCAGTTCCAGTGGCACTCCCAACTGTGCGCCCTGAAGAAACAGGTTGCCACCCTCCTGCATCTCTGTCGTGGCCGAAAAACCCGGCTTGCTGACCAGGATATTCGCGTTAGCCTCTGTGTTCTGTTCGAACCGGAACTTGCCATCATGGTCCGTCAGCATCGCCCGGTTATTCAAACGAACCAAAGCCCGCGGAACAGGCATGCCCGTAGCCGCGTTGATCACCTGGCCCAGAACCGTGCTAGGAATAGCAGTAGACGCCGTCGGCCCCCCGGTCGAAGAATTGGCCGTCAGGGAACTCGGGCCCAACTGGGCATGAACAGGAATCGACAGATCAGGAACAAGCAAGATTGCCAGGACACCGGCAGGGATCAGGAGGGGAAGCAGCTGGCCCGAACCTCGAAGGGGGCATACTATCCGGGCTAACCACACGAACCACACCTCACTAGGGAACTTGTCAGAAATAGACGTCCCACACTGATATTAGTAAGGAAGAAGGTCTTTTGCATTCCAACCCTCAAGAGTTTTACTACGTCCGATAACACATATTATGTATAGTGACGGCCAACGGCGCATCTGCCCTGCCTCTGCCTAACCCCTCCACTCTTCAAGGAGAATAGCGAGTCGCTTACAACACGATGATGCAATGAGATACGGGGTCATACATCAAGTTCCATGTCGTAAGATGCCATCTAGCAAGCTGATAATAAGACCGAAGCAATCCCTAAGCCCCGCCACCAACAAAGTGGACCACCTCCAGTCGGTCCCCTCCGTTCACCGTAGTTTCGGCCCAGCCCGATCGCGGAACGATCTCCCCGTTATGCTCCACCGCCACCCGGTCACCCTTCAACCCAAGTTCACTGATCAGCTGTTCCAGACTGGCAGGCTGCGGGAGCGTATCGAAGGCGCGAGATTGTCCATTCAGGATCAAAGTAAGTGACATGACCCCTTCAGCCTAGCAGGTCGCCCAGCCGCCCCGCATCAGCGGATTATCAGACATTCTCCCGCCCCAACCTCGCTCCCCCTCCAGCCGATTCAATCAGCCGGACAGCCCGGTCCATCAGCCAATGCTCCAACCGGCGGTTCAACGAAGGTGGATCAGCAAAGTCGTCAAAGACGCCGCGGCTCGCCTCCATCAAGATATGAATCGCCTCGATATTCGAAGCATGGTCCACCTTCTCGGTCGAGTATCTGCGCGAGTCAGCCAGATACTCCGCCGCATGCCCCAGTGTCAGCAGCGTGCGCCCGTGGTGCGTGCTCGTAATACGATGAATCGTCAGGTCACCTTCGCGTGACGCCTCCCTGCCCTGCGAGAGGCTGGGGTAAACGCGCGCCTTCCGTGATGGAACCAGTACAGGCCGGGTAGGGCCAGGAAAAATTGCTGTGGCCATGGACGCTCAAATCCTCCGTCCACCTTCCTATCGGCCCATCCCCCTTCGCCTTTATGGCAGACACCCCATCGGAGCGAGCCGGCCACATTACCTTCGGGCACCCAGTCCCGATTCAGAACACTTGCTCTAAGCCACGCGCTAGCCTTTCCGCAGCGGCCACAGATGATTCACCGGCCCTATCCCCCGGCCCATCGCTTCCGCCGTTCCAATCGCCTCAGCAACATACTGCTTCGCTGCCACGGCCGCGTCCCTGTCACCATCTCCCAGCACCAGCCTGCTCAGCAGCGCACTCGAAAATGCACATCCCGTGCCATGCGTCGACCGGCTCACCTTCTGGTCGCCCGCCAGCCAGACCATCTCGCCCTCGGCAGGCACCAACAGGTCATCCGGAGGATTCAGATGTCCTCCCGTGGCCACCACATTCAGCTCCCATCCCATCTCCTGCAGCGCCCGCGCAGCCTCGGGCATATCGTCCCTCCGCCGCACCGGCCGCCCGGTCAACGCTCCCAACTCCTCCAGATTCGGCGTCACCCAATCCACCAGCGGCAGCAGACTCTCCCGCATCACCGTCACACCCTCTGCATCCAGCAGTTCCCTTCCAGAACTCGATCGCAGCACCGGATCCAGCACCACCGGCACCCGGCCTTCGTCCCCGCGAAGCGCCGTTAGAAACTCCGCCACCGCCGCCACGTTGCCCGCCGTAGTCAGCATCCCAATCTTGATCCCCGCCGGCGGCAGATCGCTCGCCAGACAATCAAGCGTAGCTCTCACCACCTCCGCCGAAACCGCCGTAGTCGACCGTACCCCCACCGTCGACTGCACCGTCAGGCCGGTAATGCACGAGGTCCCAAACAGTCCATGCGCCGCAAACACCATCAGGTCGGCAGTCACGCCCGCACCCGACGATGGATCGAAGCCCGCAATCGTCAGTACCGTCTGCATCTCGGTCACTTCGGATGCGCCGCAAGAAACTTCTTGTACGCGCCATCCAGCCCCTGAATCTGGGACTCCAGATAAATAAGCTGCCCCTGCAGAATCTGAATGCGATCCATGATCTTCACCGCTTCCTCTCCACCAGGGTTCGCCTCACCCTTCTTCGACCCCACAAACGGCGCGATCGCGAGAACGGTATCCCGTGCCGCCTGATGTTCAACCTCGGTGATCTCATTCTGCGCGCCGTAAATGTAGGAGTACTCCTGGGCCCGGCCATACGGCATGTACGAAAGCGCTTCCGTGGACTGCGCCGTCTTCCAACTCACATCATCGAACGTGCGGATCCGAAAGTCGATCGTCAGGGTCTCACGATTCACTTCCTTGGGATTGGCGATGATCCTCCTCATCACCTCAACATCCTGCTGCAGCAACTCCTGCTCCTTGCGTACATCCGCCAGAGCTTCCTGGAGCCCGTGAGCATTCCCTTCAATCTCGATCTGCATGCTCGCCTCCGCCTCATGCACCAGGCTTCGGTGGTGCCAGAATTCAACGCACCCCTCAAGGCTCAGCGCGATCAGCAGCCCTATCGTGATCGTAGCCAGATGAATTAAAAAATCGCGCCAGCCATGTACCGGTTCACTGGGAGGATGCACTTCGATCACTGGTCTATCGTCTCCTGTCCTGCGGTACCGCCTAGCCTACCAAATCCCCGGGTGCCCCATGATCCCCGAGGACAAAGTCCGAGGGTATCGTGGGGTTAGTCACTCTCTAACCCAGGGATCGCTCTTTTTTGCACTGGCTGGAATAATGAGAGTCGAACAGCATTTCGATATCATCGATCTGCGCAACCGGGCCACTCGCTGTAAGGAGAAAGCGATGACGCAACCTGAAACCGGAACCACAACTCCTCCACCCCCACAGACACCCTTCAAGCTCGAGATCGTCGTCATCCCCGTCTCGGACGTCGATCGCGCGAAAGACTTTTACGCCAAACTCGGCTGGCGGCTCGACGCCGACTTCGCCGCCGGCCAAGACTTCCGCGTCATCCAGTTCACGCCGCCCGGCTCCGGATGCTCCGTCATCTTCGGCAGGAACGTCACCGCCGTACCACCCGGCTCCGCCCAGGGCCTGTACCTCATCGTCTCCGACATCGAGGCCGCACGCGCCGAACTCAACAGTCGCGGCGCCCAGGTCAGCGAAGCCTTCCACGGCGAGAGCGGCGTCTACACCGGTTCCGACGAACCCTATCTCTTCGGTCGCCACCGCGTCAGCGGTCCCGATCCCAACCACGGCAGCTACCGCTCCTTCGCCTCCTTCCGCGATCCCGACGGTAACGGCTGGCTCCTCCAGGAGATCACCACACGGCTGCCCGGTCGCATCGATTCCGCGACGACCACTTTCGCGTCGGCGAAAGATCTGGCGAGTGCGCTTCGGCGTGCAGCGACGGCCCACGGCGAGCACGAGAAGCGCACCGGCGGTCAGTACGACGAGAACTGGCCGGACTGGTACGCCGAGTACATGGTGCGCGAGCAGTCCGGCGAAGAGCCGCCGCAGTGATGACTAACAATGTGATTGTTTTCGGCGGGGCATTCCACCACGCCTTCGATAAGGCATGGGCATACTAGCGGAGTTTCTCACCTGGTTGTCCCTCCCATTCAACAAAGCCGATCATCAATACAGGTGAACGCATAGGAGGAAAGAACATGGCAAATCCCCCAATTCTGGTCACCGGCGCGGCTGGACGCGTCGGCGCGATAGGGCGCACGGTCACCGAACTGTTATTGAAGCAAGGCAAACCAGTGCGTGCGATGGTCCGAAAGGAAGACGAACGCGCGCAGGCGTTGCGCAATATGGGTGCGGAGGTCGTGGTCGGCGATCTGCTCGATCTCGATTCGATGCATAGGGTGATTGCCGGCTGCGAGACGATGTACTTCAGCATGTCGGTTTCGGACGCCTATCTGGCCGCGACGGTCAATACGGCGGCGGTGGCGAAGCATCACGGCGTAAAGGCGTTCATCAATATGTCGCAGATGACGCTCGCACAGATGAGCATTACCGAAACCACCCCAAGCCCGCAGCACAAGCTGCACTGGCTGGCCGAGCAGGCACTGAACTGGTCTGGTCTGCCTGTCGTGCATGTGCGGCCGACTGTCCTTCTCGAAGGGTTCTTCCTTATCGTCACTCCCGAGCCAGTCAGGAAATCAGACCAGATCAGACTACCGTTCGGCGACGGCAAGACTTCGCCAGTCGCAGTCGAAGACGTCTCACGTGTGATCGCCGCCCTTCTCGCCAATCCGCAGCCGCACATCGGCAAGACCTATCACCTGACCGGTCCGCAGTCCGAGAACATGCAGTTCTATGCCCAGGAGTATTCGAAGGCTCTCGGCCGAACCATCACCTATCAGGACATTACGGTCGAGTCGTGGCGCGACGGGCTGCTCAAGGTTGGCTTGCCGGTTCACCTGGTGAACCACCTCGCGACCATGGCCGATCTGCACCGCGCGGGACGCTTCGACCGGATGTCGGATGACGTGCTCACGCTAACCGGGCAAAGGCCGCTGAGCGTGCAGGAGGTCGTCAGGGTGAATGCCGCGGCATTCACCCCGTCGGCAAAAGAAGCGATTTAGTCCCGCGCGCGTCTGCAGTTTTGGTATCATTCGCTTTCCATTCAGTATCACGCTACAGTCTCCGATATGCCCGCAAAACGACTTCTCCAGACTCTGCTCGCCGCTACGCTCCTCGTCTCCTCCAGACTCGTCCAAGCGCAGGATACGAATCTCTTGCCAAAGTATGGCTCGCAGCCGAAGAGCGACGCGCTGAAGGCTGCGGACGCATCCTTCATCTCCGGTATCGACGAGGACTATCACGGCGACCGGGCCAAGGCCTCCGAGGATCTGGCAATGCGTGGTTGGCAGTACTTGGCCGCAGGCGATTTCGACACTGCAATGCGACGGTTCAATCAGGCTTGGCTGCTGAATCATTCCAACGGGACCGCACTTTGGGGGATGGCGGCATATGAGGCCCACTCAGGAAAACTCGACGAGTCCCTGAAGCTCTTTGCAGAAGCCGAACCCTTCGTCGGCGACAAGCTCAACTTTTCGGTGGACTACGCAAAAGCAATGGGAAAGGCAGGCGTCACGCTCAAGGACGATGCCCTGCTCAAGGATGCATTTGCTCGTTTTGCCCGCATCTATCAGAAAGCACCAGACAACGTTCTGAATTTACAGAACTGGGCAATCACTCTATTCGCCATGGGGAATTACTCCGAAGCCTGGGCGAAGGTTAAACTTGCCGAAGCCACACCCAACAAAAATCAGCTCGACCCCCGTTTCGTCGCAGATCTCCAGTCCCACATGCCCCGCCCGAAAAACTAATCGGATACAGGCTGGGTGGCTTACATCTTAAATCTGGGTGCCCCATCTTCGCGACGGTTTTATCGTCGATAAGTTGTCAAGTCATCGCCATCCGCTCGCGCTCCACATGACCTCAGCAACAGTCGCATGTATGTCCCTGCCAGGCCGACCGGCCCTCTCGAATGAGGATAGGGATTGCAGCCAATGCCGCGACAGAATCGACCCATGGGACGTGGAATGCGGCATTGCAAATGAGGCCTGCCAGCGCGATCAAGGCCAGGTACGCGCAGGTAGCTGACTGAACCGCATCGGCTGCCAGAGCGGCATTGTTGTTACGGCGCGCCTCCCTGCGCTTCAGCCGAGCCAGGATCGGCATCGCAATCAGCGCCGCGACGGTGATTCCGATTCCCGCACGGCTGACCTCAGGACGAAGCTGCAAGGCCAAACTTGCGACCGCCGTCCCCGCGACAACGAATGCGAGAACGAACAGCAGAAAGCCGGCCGTCCGTGCAGCCTTCCTTTCCGAAATGGCGAAACCAGGCACAAACTGTAAGAGTACGACGGTGGCAGATAACACCTCGACGAAACTGTCCGAGCCGAAAGCGAGGATCGCGGCGCTATGTGACGTCCAGGCCGCGTACGCTGAGACCCCACACTCGACCAGCATCCACAGAACGGTGATCACTTGCAGCCACAAAACGGACGCAGACAGCACCGGCTTGCGCAAGGACACGCCGGTCTCTGAAGATTGAGGTCCGATTTGGACGAGTTCAGGCACGGCCTGTCTGGATCATAACTCTTCCGTATCGCTCGAGCTGTGTTTCAAACCACCGGGTGCCCCATGATCCCCGAAGGACAAAGTCCACAGGGTATCGTGGGGGTAGTCCCTTCCTGATCTTCCAAAGTACAGTTAAACTAAACCCATGCCTCCCACCCAAAAGGACCTCGCCCCCAAAGACCGCCTCGCAGTAGCTCTCGACTTCCCTGACGAACACGTGGCCCTGAAACTAGTAGATCGCCTCGACGGCGCCTGCCAATGGTTCAAGGTAGGCATGGAGCTCTACTACGCCGCCGGCAACAGCATCGTCCACAAGCTTCGCGACCGCGGCTTCAGCGTCTTCCTCGACCTCAAACTCCACGACATCCCCAACACCGTAGCCGGAGCCGTCCGCTCCGCCACCCGCGCCGGAGCTTCCCTCCTCACCATTCACGCCAGCGGCGGCGCCGCCATGATGCGCGCAGCAGCCGAAGCCGCGTCCGCCCCTGGCTCCCCCCGCCTGCTCGCCGTCACCGTCCTCACCAGCATGGACGCAAACGAGTTGGCCGGCACCGGCATCACCGCCTCCCCCGCCGACCAGGTCCTCCGCCTCGCTAGACTCGCCCAAGCCTCAGGAATCGACGGCATGGTCTGCTCCGCCGAAGAGGTAGCCAGGCTCCGGCAGGAAACCGGCCCCAACACCCTCCTCGTCATCCCCGGAATCCGTCCCGCAGGCAGCGCCGTCGAAGACCAGAGACGCATCGCCACCCCCGCCCAGGCCATAGCTGCCGGAGCCTCCATGCTGGTTGTCGGACGCCCCATCACCCGCGCCACCGACCCCGCAGCAGCCGCACAATCAATCCTCGAAGAGATCGAGCAGGTCCAGACGCCGGCCCTCAAAGAGGGCTGAAAATAGCCGGAGAGGATAAAAAAATAAAGTTGAAAAATGTGAAGTGTTTTTCAGCCCCAAAAACTGCCCGTCAACTTCCCACGTTTCACCAGCGAACCACCACAACTTCACCACCAAAAAACCACGTTCAAAGCGCACATTTTCGCAAAAACCCCTGAAAAAACGCCCGTTCCACCGCAAAACAAAAAAACCTAAACCTGAGCCGCCACCACCGCTCTAACCCCATGCGTAATCGACATATCGCTCAGCCGAAGCGCCAGAGCCTTGGCCGATCCGCCCCCGCGCTGAAACTCACTCAACTCCAGCTCAGTCACGTCAAAACCCCTGTCCATCAACCGTTTAGCCAGGTCCGTGTCAACCGCCCCCATCAGAATGTCGCGCCCAATATTGATCACATTACAGCCAAACTGGGTCGCTTCCAACTCACTGACAACAATCCTCTTATCCGCCGGATACGCCGCTTCAATCTTCACCCGCGAAGCTGCATCGAAAGCCTCAGGAAAATAAAGGAGATATCCCCCACTCAACGGCGCAAAGCAAAGATCCAGATGATAAAACCGCGGATCCACCAGATGCAGCGAGATCACCGGCGTATGCCAAGCATTCGCCACATGCCGATGACTGATCTTGCACGTACGAACCCCATGCGCAGCCCACAAACGCCCGCCATTGTGGTCAAACAGCGCATCGCCCTCCCCCTCAAAACAGGTCTCGCGCGGCGTCGCCCACAACAGAAAACCCGCATCCTCAAGCCACTGTCGTACATGCTGTTCTTCCGTCTGCCGCTGCGGATGCGTAAAACTTGAAACCGCAGCAACCCCATGCTGAACCAGCGCCGCATGCGCTACAAACACCATGTCCGGCGAACCTTCCCGAGCATGCAGCACCCGAACATCAGCGATCCGCTGAAGCTCCTGGTACAGATTCTTCCACTGCATGAACGCAGTATCGCGCGACGGTTGATGAAGATTCCCCGCCATCCACGGGTTGATGACGTAGTCAACGTCATACCACTCAGGCGGACACATCAGATAGGTGGGGCGATTGAAATGGGGCAGTGAGGAAAAGGATGAGGCGGGGGACGACACAGGCAGCGTGGTAATCATAAAAACTCGGGTTCCTACTTTCCACGGTAGAGTCTGCCCGTCGCGAACGATGGTCGTCAAGTGCCGGACGAAAAATTGTTTGTACAACTTTGGTGCATCGTTAGGAGCGTAGTTTGGCCCTTGTTTTGACTACTATGAATTAATACAGGCCACATGACAAAGAGCCCAAAGTTGGGCTCTTTGTCATGTGCTTCCGAGATCGAAATTACTTAGAGTTTTTCGAAGAAATCGCACGCCGAGCAGGAGATGTACACCCCGCCAGGAGTACCCCGCTCACGATCCTTAACACGCTTGACGATGCGGGTGGGTTTGGAGCACTTCGGACAATCCGTGCTCTTGTTGGTATCCATGACCTTCTTACGGTCGCCGGTCTTGGCAATCTTCGCCATAATGCTCGTTCTCCCTGGTACGAATGTTGCGGCTCGCGCGCTGGATGTGTTGATCAGCTACCACCCCTAGGCGGCAAGCGGAATCGAATCATCCGGAACTTCTCGTGAAGATTGTCCGGGACTTGGCCACGGCAGGAATCGGATGGAGAAGAACTGCGATTGAGGCTCTTCTATAAGTCTACACGACGCCGGGCTATTGGAAGTGGTTCGGAGCCGGCCCTGGGTCAGTAGGCGAAGTGGTCGAAGGCGGCGGTGGAATGCGCGTCGGATGGTTATCGGTCGGAAACTGAACTTTGCTCGGTCCATCGGGCGGCGCAGCTTCTCCGGGCAGGCGCAACGACGGGGGGGCTGGTTTCTTGTCTTCCTCCCCGGCGGGTTGCTGGTCGCCCATCGCGACCTCGCGGGTGGTCTGTGTGCTGAAGCCGCCCATCTCATCCTTGTCGTGGATTTCTATAGGCTTGCCGAGCGCTGCGATCTCGACCATGGTGACGCGATCTCCAACGAACCGGACGAAGCGGATGGTCTGTGGCACGTGGCCGTAGATCCACTCCTCATAACGTCCACCATTTGGGTCGCCACTTTGCTGCTCACGCATCTTGTTCTCTGGAGCGCCAAGCGCAGCGAGAACCATTCGACGATTCATCCCTACCAGAACTTCGTGAGCTGCAATCGCGTCCTTCAACCTCGGTGGCAGCGTGTCGGCGTAGGCCTGTTCGGAGGATTTCACTCCGAAATCGATGAGTGGTTCAAGCAACGCCTTGACCTCGGGACTGGATATCTCAGGAACGCCGCCTTCAAAGACCAGAGTAATGCGGGAGCCCGTTGCAACCTCTCCTGTGTCCGGGGTTACCGGAGCGTCATTCAACTGAATGTGACGCAGGAAGCGATGTTTCACGTAGGGACCACCATTAAAATCCAGGATGATGCGATCTCCCTTGATCTCCATTGACGTGACGACAACACGGTCGCCGGGGGCGGCGGACTGCCCCTTCGTGTAGATCAGTTTTCTGTATTCTGCCGGGCCTGGAGTGAGTTGTCCGTTCGCCTGAAGCGTAATACCAGCGCTGACTGGAAGCGCGCGATGGGCGAAGGCCTGCTCGGCCACGAGGTTGCGAATCAGTTCACGGCGGCCGCGTTCGGTGAGCTTTCCCTGAGGAAGCGGTACGTGTGTGGGGGTGAAGTCGGTGGCGATGTCGGCGGTGGCGGATTTTTCGCCTACTGTGAAGACCTGGGTGTGCGCGGTTGCAAAGGACAAGGCCATTAGGCCTGCGATGAGGGCCGGTCTGTAGTGGGTCAGAGCCACGGGAGCACCTCAGATGTAGAACAGTTTGCGCCTTTCTCTTTGCTTTTGACAAGAGCCAACCACGGTTTGCGTAGCTAAAGTAGATAACTTTTTTTGGCGTGGTGGAAGGGGTGTTTTTACAGGGGGTTTGGCGTAAAACTGCGTTTAAATAGTGGTGTTTTTGTGGTGAATTTGTGGTGGTTCGGTGGTGAAACGTGGGAAATTGACGGACACTTTTTCGGCTCGGAAAAACACGCCACGTGTTTCAACTTTATTTTGCGGGGGTTAGGGCTTTGGTTCGTCGCCGGCCGAGCGGGTCTGTGGGGTGGACGGAAGGATCTGGACCAGAGAAACGGGGGCTGCCGGCCTTGTCTGCTGTGCCATCTCTTCCATGGCGACGTGGGCGGCCGGGGGACGGGCCTCCATGGGGTAGCCCGCCGCCACGATGGGGACGTAGGTGTAATGCCAGGCGTAGTCCCGGGTCACCCGGACGAGAACGACCATTCCGATCAACAGGACAATCACTGTGAAGGCCGCACCCTCCGGTCCGTAGTCGCCGCCAGTAAGCCAAAGCCGCCCGAAAGCCCGGGTCTGGACGATGCTGGCGAAGTCGTTGATCCCGCTGACGGGCAGTCCAAACAGGACTCCCATGGAGGCATTCCAGGCAAAGTGCAGCCCCCAGCCGAGCCATAGCCCGTGGGTGCGGAGCCAGGCGACCGAGAGCAGAACTCCGGCGAGGATCGTGACCAGGCTGCTGGCCCAGCTGGCGCCCGGATTGAGGATATGTCCGAGACCGAAGATAAGAGACATGAGGGTCGTCGCCGCAACCGGTCCGATGCCATCGATCAAACGGCGATAAGCGTAGCCGCGAAACGCGACCTCTTCGGCCAGGGCGGCGACGGCAAGCGTTGCAAGGTTGAGAAGAAGCAGACCGAAGGCGCGCGGCTGGGTCCAGAACTGGGTGTGCAGGGTTCCCGCCAAGGCCATGGGTATGACGGCAAGCACGACCATCCCCCAGCCGAGGGCGGCCCCTTGCAACCACTCGCGTCGTGCCGTAGGACGTTTCGGCAGACCGAGAACGTCTCGAACCGGGGAGCGCCGTTTGGCGATGGTCTGCAGGAGAGAGAATCCCAGCGCCATCAGAAAGAGAAGGAATGCGGAGTTGAGCAGAGGGCGTGCGGCGTCGAGCGAGAAACGTTCGGACAGACCGCGGGCCGCGCGCCCGGCAACCGTCTCCGCGGCCAGAAACCAGGCCACAGAGGTCATAAAGAGTGCAAGCTGCAGCGTGCGCTCGGAGCGGCGTGCGGTTGTCGTGTCGAGTGCGTGCAACGATTGCTACTCCAGGAAGATTCGTGATGAATTAGAACATTTCAGCGATGGCGCAAATCTCGGCGCAAAAGACGAAATGCGGGGGTTCTTCGCTCCGCTCAGAATGACAACTCTTCTTTCGTTAGGCGGTCGTGTAAAACTGCGCGATATTGCGGAACTTGGTATAACGCTGCTCCAGCAAGACATCGAGGGGGAGAGCGCGAAGACAGTCAAGGTGGTACCGGAGCTTTTCACCGACCATGGCCATGGAGTCGGCGGGGTCGTTCTGCGTGCCGCCCCGGGGTTCGCGCAGAACATCGTCGACGCAGCCGAGTAGTTTGACGTCTCCCGCGGTGTATTTGAGAGCGGCGGCGGCCTGTTGTTTTTTGCTGGCGTCCTTCCACATGATCGAGGCGCATCCTTCAGGCGAGATGACTGAGTAGATGGAGTTTTCGAGCATAAGGACGCGATCGGCGACGGCGAGCGCCAACGCGCCTCCGGACCCGCCTTCGCCGGTGATGGTGGCGATCGTCGGGACCCTGAGGCGGGACATTTCGATGAGGTTTCGCGCGATGGCTTCGCCCTGGCCGCGCTCTTCGGCGCCGATGCCTGGGTTCGCGCCGGCGAGATCGATGAAGGTGAAGACAGGGCGGGCGAACTTTTCGGCGATCTTCATGACGCGAAGGGCCTTGCGATAGCCTTCGGGGTCGGGCGAGCCGAATTTGCGAGCGACACGTTCTTTAAGGGTGCGGCCTTTGAGGTTGCCGATGACCATGACCGGTTCGCCGTGGAAGAGGGCCATACCGCAGGCCATCGCTGCGTCGTCGCCAAAGGCACGGTCGCCATGGATCTCGCTGAAGTCGGTGAAGAGTGCTTCGATGAAGTCCATTGGATAAGGGCGCTGCGGGTGTCGTGCCAGCTCCGTCTTGATCCATGCTTCGGGAGTTGGGGCGGGTACCGGATGTGAATGTGCTGTTCTGCCTGCTTCGTGTTCAGCCATCATAATCATTGTATCGAAGAGCCGCAGGGGAGTTGCCGGTTGCTCGTTCTCAGGGCGCGTACTCACACATTCGGGGGCGGCGACCTCTTGTCCGGTGACACTGGACTCATCAGGCCCACGGCAACTCCGTCGGGGTCTTCAAGGACCGCGTAACGCGCGCCCCAGATTGCGTCGTGCGGTTCCTGCAGGCCGCGATATCCGGCGCCGGTCATGTCGCGGAACACATCATCGACGCCCGTGCGTGTGGGCACGTGAAATCCGACGATGACGCGGCCTCTCAAGTCAGTTCGACCCTTCCAGCCGATGTTCCAGGTTGGAGCGAATACGGTCGAGTCGAGATCGAAATGGAAGACCTGATCGGCTGACTGGCCAGCAACGCCGACATGATGCGCACCTGTGGGCGTACGCCAAACTGCCGCGTCGGGAATTTCCACACCGAGCCTGCGATAGAACGCAATGGACGCGTCGACGTCACCGGAGATGAGGTTTATCTGGTTGAGGGTTGGCTTGCTCATGAGCATTTCCTCCAGCTTGCATCGATCAAACTATGGTTGCGCGTTAATAAGTCTATGTCCTGGTTGCCGGCGAGGGACGAGATTGCCGCTTGTTATGGGTGTCGGTAAGATGGCGTTCAATCGGGCCATTTCGTCGACTACGAGGAGAATCTATGACACGGTTTCGGCGCCTGGGCATCTCTTGTTGTCTCAATTGCAGCGTCTCTCGTTTTCTCAAGTGGCACTTCCCTTCTTTACGCGCAATCTCCGACACCTGCAAATTCAACCGCTTCGATAGTGGCGATCATTCCTCAGCTTGAAGACTACGTTCAGAAGGGTATGCAGAAGACCGGCGTGCCTGGGGTTGCCGTGGCGATTGTGTATGAGGACAAGGTGGTGTATCTGAAGGGATTCGGTGTCCGGAGGGTGGGGGAATCGACGCCCGTGGACGCGGACACGGTGTTTCAGCTGGCGTCGATGTCCAAGCCGATTGCGACGACGGTGCTGGCAACGCTGGTGAGCGCACATACAATTTCGTGGGATGACAAGATTGCTGCGCTCGATCCTGAGTTCAAGTTGTCGGATGCAAATGTAACGGCTAATGTTACGATCCGCGACCTGCTTTCACATCGCAGCGGGCTGCCGACCTCGGCCGGTGACATGCTGGAGGACCTGGGCTTCTCGCGACCGGTGATTCTGCACCAGATGCGATATATACCAATGGCTGGCGAGTTTCGGAAGAGTTACAACTACAGCAATTTTCCCTTTACCGAAGCCGGAATCGCAGCCGCAAAAAAAGCCGGCGAAAGCTGGGAGGAACTGGCCGAGGCACGTCTGTTTAAACCGCTGGGGATGACGGAGACGAGTTACCGGTGGTCGGATTACAGGAACGCTGAAAACAAGGCGGACATTCACGTGTTCGTCGACGGAAAGGCGGTGCCCCGCTATCTGCGCGACCCTGACGCGGAGGCGCCTGCGGGAGGCGCGAGTTCTTCGGTGCGTGACCTTGCGCAGTGGGTGCGACTGCAACTCGCCGATGGAAGGTGGAACGGCAAACAGACTGTCGCAGTCGATGTTCTGGCGGAGACGCACGCTCCTCAGATGGAACGAGGCACGGATCCTGAGACAGGAAAAGCCTCGCTGTACGCGATGGGCTGGGGCCTGGATCGCGATCCGCAGGGCAGATTGATCGTGGGACATAGCGGAGCCTTCGTGATGGGCGTGGGGACGACGGTGCAGATGATGCCAGGCGATCACCTGGGGATCGTCGTGCTGACGAACGCCGTGCCAACCGGGCTTGCCGAGGCGGTTGCGGTTGACTTCCTTGAGCGTTTTCACTCGGGCAAGGTGAGCAAGGACTGGCTTAGTGTGACCGGACCCCACTTCAAAAAAGTCATGGACTCGGCGTTCAGCGGGAGCAAGGACTACTCGACGATGGCTCGGCCAGCGCCGGCCACTGCTGCAAAGCCACTTTCGGCGTATACGGGGGTTTATCAAAATGACTACTACGGCAAAATCGAGATCAACGAGGACAATGGAGCGTTGTGGATGCGGCTTCCGGCTGAAGGCTCGTTGTATCCGCTGACGCACTGGGATGGCGACACCTTCGTTTATCGGTACAAAGGCGAACCGGGCAAGATGAGACGCGGGGTGAAGTTTACGCTGGGTGATCGGCCGGGAGTGCTGGTGGAGAATCTGGCTGAGGAAGGAAGTGGGACGTTTACGAAGGTTGGGCCGTGATGCTGTGGCCGGGTCTGAGAATTTATCGCTTTGCCGTGTGACCCAGCGCGTTGTCGAGGGCGAGGGAGTTGTGTGCAAAGAGGAAGAGCAGGAGAAAGAAGACAACGCTGTAGAGGAGTTGCTGGCTGGCGAGGTCCCATTGCTGGTTGGATGTGACCCCGATAGTGAGGGCCATCATAAAAACGGCGCCGCAGATGAGCGAGATGCGGGTGAAAACGCCCAGGACAAGCGTGAGGCCGAGGATCGCTTCGATGAACGGGATAGCGTAGCTAAAACCGTACGTGAAACTGTGGGGGAGTGGGGATTTAGCGAAGTGTTCGGCGGTGGTCTGGGCGAAGGCGCCGACGCCGTTGTAGATGCGGATCAGACCGTGGCCGGCGAAGTTGATGCCGAGAGATATGCGTAGGAGCGAGTAGGCGAGGGCCTTGTCATTGATTCTCATTCCTGTCTAAGACGCACTGGAGGAGAACCGAGTTATATTTGGCTGCGACGGGGAGATCGTCCTCAGTAACCGAGGAATTTGCCCATGGTTCCGTAGGTGAGCTCGGGCTTCGGCTCGTCACGATCGTCCCGTCTCAAGAATTGTCTCGTGTTCGGGACGGCCTGCGGTCCCTTGACGTTTTGAATCCAGTTGCCGACCGCCGTCACGATGCGTGCTGCTGCGAGGCGACGGGATGTCTGATCGGTCTTGGTTCCACCTTGAAACTTGGTTCCACCCTGAAACTGGCTGAGCTCCAGCGGTTCGTGGCCGTCTTCTACTACTTGAAGCGTCCACATATTGCTTTCATCTGGGACGAGCAGAAAGATGGCTCGCTGGCTTCTGACCACGAACTCGACGACTCCAACGCCCTCCTGAACATCAAGGCGGGGTTGCAACTCCAGTTTTTCCTTGCTGGTGAAGTCGAAGGCGTCTTCGATGCGCACGCTAAGCTGCTGCAACAGCCGCTCGCGCTCGATCTCTCTGCGCCGCTCCTCTTCTTCTGCGATCTTGCGGTCCGCATCCGCTACGACTTTGCGGGCCTGCTCAAATACATCTGCCAACGCTTGATCCATGGGGAGGGACCTCTCGAGCCATTATGACCGGCAACGAAGATCTGCCCTACTCCACAAATGGGGGATTCCAACGAGAGGAAGTCTGGGGAAGGTTCGCGGCTGCTATGTCTGGTCTTAATCGAGGACGCGGACTCCACCGCGGCCGACGAGTTCTTCGATGTGGTCGATGAAGAGGCGGTCGGCGGCGACGGTGATGTTGTGCGGCTCGAGGACGGCGCAGAACTCGCCGGGCTCTTCGAGGTCGAGAAGGACCTTGCCTTTGCCGGGCGCGTTGACGAGGACGGCGTGGATCTTTTCGAGCAGCGCGGTGTCAGGGTTGTGCAGCGGGACTTTGATGCGGAGTGAGTCGGGGAGCTTGATCTTGACGTCTTCGAGCGCCTGAATGTTCGAGACGGAGAGCTTGGGTGCAGAGTCTTCTTCGCCACGCAGGACACCGCGAACGACGACGGGCACGTCGATCTTCAGCTTGTCCTTGAGCTTGTCGTAGTTGGCGGAGAAGGCGATGAGCTCGATCTTGCCGACGGTGTCTTCGAGCGAGGCCTGGGCGTAGAGTTCGCCGGAACGCTTGGATTTGCCGACCTTGAGGCCGGTGATGACGCCGGCGATGGAGATCTCGTTCTGCGGCTCTTCGCCGCGGCGGCGGAAGACCTGGGGCTCGGGCTTCATCTCGCAGGCTGTGACGGTGTCGACGACCTTCATGTTGCGGAGCTTTTCGCGGTACTTGTCCATGGGGTGGCCGGAGACGAAGAAGCCGAGGACCTCTTTTTCGTTTTGCAAGCGAGTGTGCTCGTCCCATTCGGCTACGCTGGGGAGCGGGTCTTCGCCGTTGGTTGCAGAGGGATGGATGTCGGCGTCGAAGATGCCGAAGAGGCCGTGCTGGCCGGCGGCTTCGTCGCGCTGGGATTTCTGCGCGCGCTCCATGGCTTTGTCGAGTGCGGCGCAAAGTTGTGCGCGGCCGCCGAAGGTGTCCATTGCGCCGGCCTTGATGAGGGACTCGAGGACACGTTTGTTGAGCAGGCGCAGATCGACCTTCTCGCAGAACTGATAGAGGCTGGCGAAGCCCTGCTTCCCTTCTGCCTGGAGCGCGGTTCGTGCGGCGATGATGGATTCGATGGCGTTGTGGCCGACGTTTTTGATTGCGGCGAGGCCAAAGCCGATGGCTTTACCGGTCGGAGTGGCGATTGGAGTGAAGTTGGCGTCGGAGACCTGGACGTTGGGTGGAACGACAGGGATGTTCATCTCGCGGCACTCGGAGATGTACTTGACAACGTTCTCCGGCTTCGAGGTTTCGCTGGTCAGCAGCGCGGCCATGAACTCGACGGGATAGTGGGTCTTGAGCCAGGCGGTGTGGTAGGCGAGCAGAGCGTAGGCGGCAGAGTGCGACTTGTTGAAGCCGTATCCTGCGAACTGCTCCATGAGGTCGAAGAGCTGGCCGGCTTTGTCGCGAGGGAATTTGCTCTTGGCTGCTCCGGCCATAAAGATGTCGCGCTGCTTGGCCATCTCGGCCGGGTCTTTCTTGCCCATGGCTCGGCGGAGCAGATCGGCGCCGCCAAGGGAGTAGCCGCCGATGACGGAGCTGATCTGCATCACTTGTTCTTGGTAGACGATGACGCCGAGGGTTTCGTGGAGAATCGGCTCGAGCTCGGGAAAGAGATATTCGACAGCGCGGCGGCCCCACTTGCGCTCGATGAAATCATCGATCATGCCGCCTTGGATGGGGCCGGGGCGATAGAGGGCGTTGAGAGCGGTGAGGTCTTCGACCGTGGTGGGTTTGTAGCGGCGAAGGACGTCCCGCATGCCGCCTGATTCAAACTGGAAGACGCCGGAGGTGAGGGCGCGGTGGAAGACTTTCTCGTAGGTCTCGGCGTCATCGAGCGGCACCATGGCCATGTCGAGGTCAAAACCCGAGGTGGACTTGATGAGCTTCAGCGCGTCGTCGATGACGGTGAGGGTCGTCAGGCCGAGGAAGTCCATCTTGAGCAGACCCATCTTTTCGATGGCCTTCATGTCGTAGGCGGTGACGATGTCGTCGTTCTTGGCGCGGGTGACGGGGACGAGTTCGGTGAGGGGTTTCGGCGCGATGACGACGCCGGCAGCGTGCACACCTGCTCCGCGGACGAGGCCTTCGAGGCGGAGAGCGGCGTCGATCAGCTCCTTGATCTTCGGGTCTTCGTACGCGGTGGCGAGCATCGGCGAATCTTTGAGGGCCTGGTCGATCGTGATACCGATGGTCGTTGGGATCATCTTGGCGATGCGGTCGACCTCGCCATAGGGCATGTCGAGCGCTCGGCCTACGTCTTTGATGGCTGCCTTGGCGGCCATGGTGTTGAAGGTGATGATCTGGGCGACCTGGTCGCGGCCGTACTTGCGGGTGACGTAGTCGATGACCTCGCCGCGGCGGTTCATGCAGAAGTCGATGTCGATATCGGGCATCGAAATGCGCTCGGGGTTGAGGAAGCGCTCGAAGAGGAGCTCATTCTGCAGCGGATCGATGTCCGTGATCTGCATGACGTAGGCGACGAGAGAGCCGGCAGCGGATCCGCGGCCCGGGCCTACCGGGATGTTCTGCTCGCGCGCGTACTTGATAAAATCCCAGACGATCATGAAATAGCCGGGAAACTTCATCTGTTTGATGATGTTCAGTTCGCGGTCGAGGCGAGCTTGGTATTCCGGGATCGTTTTCTTGAGAATGCCGCGGTCGCGCAGGTGGGCGACGGCTGTATCAAGGCGCATCTTCAGGCCTTCGCGGCAGACGTGCTCGAAGTAGCTCTCGAGTGTTTCGCCTTCGGGGACGACGAAGTCGGGGAACGGGTTATCGACCTGGGCCATCTTGAGGTTGCAGCGGTCGACGAACTGCATGGTGCGGGTGCAGACCTCGGGCGTCTGGGAGAAGGTGCGCAGCATCTCCTCGGCGCTCTTGATGTAGAACTCCTGCGTATCGAACTTGAAGCGCTTGGGGTCGTTCATGCTGCCCGCGGTTTGAACGCAGAGCAGAATTTCGTGGGCGCGTGAGTCGTCGGCGGCGACGTAGTGGCTGTCGTTGGTGGCGATGAGCGGGATGTTGAGTTCGCGCTCCATCTTGAAGAGGGCGTCGCAGACGGCCTTATCGGGAGCGAGGCCGTGGTCCTGGATTTCGAGGAAGTAGTTCCCTTTTCCGAAGAGGTCTTCGAAGAAACCGGCGGTGCGCTTGGCCTCGTCGTACTTCCCTTCCATCAGGTGCTGGTTCACCTCGCCGGCGAGGCAGCCGGAGAAGCCGATGAGGCCCTCGGAGTGTTTTGCCAGGTAGGCCTTTGAGACGCGCGGTTTGCGATAGAAGCCGTGCAGCGCTGCCTCGCTGGTGAGGCGAACGAGATTGCGGTAACCGGCTTCGTTTTCGGCAAGGACGAGGAGGTGGTTGTACTTGTCGTCGTTGAACGGCGCGCGGTGGTCTTCGTTTTTAGAGATGTAGAGTTCGCAACCGAGGATCGGTTTGATGGACTTCTTCTGCATGGCGTTGAAGAAGTGGACTGCGCCAAAGATGTTGCCGTGATCGGTCATGGCGGCGGCGGTCTGGCCCAGTTTGCTGAGGTGGCCGGCGAGTTTGTCTACATCGCAGGCGCCATCGAGAAGCGAGTAATCGGTGTGAAGGTGAAGATGGGTAAACTCTGCTGCCATGCACCTATTCTAAGGCGTTGAGCGCGACCATTTCGCTGAGGATAAGTGGGGCCGGAATTCACCCGGATTCCTCCTCGGCTGCAAATATTTCTGCGAAGCGCGGTGACATTGAGGATGGCGGCGGCGCCTAGAGGCGAAGAGTCATAGGGGGCATTGCCTTGGTGAGGAAAAAACGAAACCCCGGATCATGAGGTATTAGAATCGTTAGCCAATATGGCCGGGATATTTTTCATCGACGGGATCAAACGGTCGCTTCGCCGACGTGCACGAGAAAAGAAATTGGCTGCAGCCAAGAGCTGGCCAAAGGTGCAGGGTGAGGTGAATCATTGGCAGGTGCTCAACGCGGATGAAGATGTTGCGACGACAGGCATGCCTTATCAGATCGAAGCCGGATTTCATTTCAAATTGAATGACGAATACTACGGCGGCTATCTGCGCAGCGTTGCGATGACGCACCATGAGGCGGAGACAAAGAGTAAGGGCGAGCCGAAGGTGAATCTCCGCTATAACCCGGCAAACCCGGATGAGACGGCGGTGCTGGCTGAAGATAACAGTGGGAATCTTCCCTTCGGCGTCGTCTCCGGCTGATCGAGCACAAAGCATCACGCGGGATGCGGCAGAAAGGGTGTCGTCGGAAAGCCAAGGAACCGCAATTTGGCGCAATATTCTGCTTCGACGGTATAGTGAGCCGCGCGTTGCCAGAGGGTGTATTCGGGCGGCCAGGGAGCGGGGTGAGTGCTCCACTGGAAGGAAAAATGTTCCAGGATCAGTACGGCTCGCGGCAGATGGCTCGGAGAGCTGACGACTTCAGCGCTGGTCCAGCCATGCGCGGCCATGATGCGCTGGCTGAAAAAGATGTTTTGAATCGTGTTCTGGGCCCGCCCCTCCTCGATGATGGCGTCCGGTGGGACTCCTTCGGCCTCGGCGAGAGTGGCCATGACGTGCGCCTCTACGAAACCGTTGTGGGCAGCCGCGCCGGTAAAGATGATGCGGGGAGCGATCCCGGCTTTGAACTGGCGAACGCCTTCGAGCGTGCGTTCTCTCTGCTCCGGTGACGGGGTTCCGTCGAGTTTGGCAGGAGTGCCGAGGACGATGATGGCGTCGAAGTGTGTGAGGTTCGTGTTGTGCGTGGGGATGGTTTGATAGACGAGGGCGACTCCGCCAATGACGAAGACCAGCAGGGCTGCGAGGATGGCCAAAAGTCTACGCAGGAGAGCCATCGTTGGACTAAAGGCTCCGCGTCAGACTCGTCGCGAGCTCTACGTATAAGTCGACCGCCTCAAGCAGCTCTTTCTTGGCGATCTTTTCGTGGAGAGTGTGGGCGACGTGGATGGAACCGGGGCCTAGCAGGAGCGGCTCTCCCCAGGCCGTGAGCATGGGAATGTCGGTGGTGAAGCTGGCGATCATCGTGGGAAGATTGTCCATCTTGCGCATGCGCACGAACGGCAGGTCAAGACTGAAGGCGACATCGGCCCGGTCACGCACGGTCGCGAGAATGGCCTTCTTTGTCTCGTCTGACGGCCCTACGAGACGAATCAGGATGTGGGCCTCGGCTTTGTCTGCGATGACGTTCGGCGCGCGGCCTCCTTCGATCAGACCGATGTTTAGAGTCGATGGACCTATCTCCGGCTCGACCGGCAGCGGCATCGCTAGCACGTCGTGAAGTGCTTCAACGAGCTTGTTGATGGCGGAGTCGCCCAGCTCCGGATAGGCGGAGTGGGCCATACGGCCTTTGGCGCGGAGTTCGACGCGCAGGGCGCCCTTGGAGGCAAGTGCGAGGCGGTTGTCCGTGGGTTCTCCATTGATGAGAAACTTCGATCCTTTCGGCGATTCGTTGGCGACGACGGCTCCGGCTGAGTCGCGTTCTTCGCCGACAAGAAAGAGCAGACCGACTTTGACGCCCGCCTCGCGGAGTTGGTCCGCCGCCGCCACCTGCGCGGCGATGATGCCCTTTGCATCGCAGGAGCCGCGGCCGTAAAGGAATTCGTCGTCTTCGCTTGCGCCGATAAATGGAGGAACCGTGTCCATGTGCGTCGAAAGCACGACATCCGGAGTGACGCCGGGGAGCGCGGCGTAGACATTGAACCGCTCCCCGCTGCCCGCTCCCGGAGTGCATGCTTGGTCCGGTTGTTCAACCGGCATACGCTCGACGGCATAGCGTTGAGAGGTGAGGTAGTCATGCAGAAAAACGCCGGCAGGCCCCTCGCAATAGGTGGTGGATTCGATATTTACCAGCTGCTTTGTCAGTTGGATGGGGTCGATCGCCATGGCTCCAGCATACGTGATGGCCTGTAAATAGTTCGTAAGTGCGGCACCCGATAAACTGGGAGAGATGACGCAAACCACCACTTCACAGATTAAGTCGATCGACGATCTTCGTGGTCCGGCCGGCCGGCTAGAGGCTCTTCTGAACACCGGACGCGACGATGCCCCATTCGCCGCACTCGTCTGCCATCCGCATCCCCACGGCGGCGGCACGATGCACAATAAGGTCGTCTATCACGCGATGAAGGCGTTCTCTACCTTCGGCCTGCCAGTCCTTCGGTTCAACTTTCGCAGCGTTGGATTGAGTGAAGGCGTCCACGATGAAGGGTACGGCGAGAAGGAGGACGTTCAAGCCGCGCTGAATTGGGTGGAGCGCAACTTCAATCTCCCGATTCTCTTCGCAGGTTTCTCCTTCGGCTCAAATGTCGGGTTGCGCGCCTGCTGCGGAGATTCGCGGGTCAAGGGACTGATTGGTCTTGGATTGCCGGTACACGCCGAAGGCCGGGACTACACCTACGGATTTCTGCCGAAGTGCACCGCGCCGAAGCTCTTCATCAGCGGAGATCATGATCAATACGGCCCACGCGATGTGATGGAAGGAGTGTTCGCGCGCGCTCCGGAGCCGAAGCGGCTGGTCTGGGTTGCGGGGGCGGACCACTTCTTTCAGGGAACGACGGACTCTCCCGGCCCAAAGCTGAACCTTATGCAAGAGGAGATTCGTGGGTGGTTGCGGAGTGAAATTGGATTGAGCTAGATCAGGCTACGCCGCGTACTTCAGGTGCTACGCGTTCGACTGGCTGACTTCGGAAGGAAGCGCCTGGTGCATGGGTCTCAGACGGGAAAGGCCTGATAAGCCAGTCGCGCATCGCCTGGTTGCAGAGTTCGGGCATCTCTTCGAAAGGGATGTGGCCAACGCCGGGCAGGACCATCAGTCGTGACTGCGGAAGAGTTCGCTGCAACTCGCGCGCTGAACTCAGGCCTACGGCACGATCGCGGTCGCCCCAGATCAAAAGCGTCGGCTTCGCCGCAAGCCCTGTAAGAGCCGAGCGAAGGAGACCCATATCCACGAACCAGCGCTGAACGATCTGCAGCACGTGATCCACTGTGCCTGGGATATGCAAACCCTGGGTATATCCATCGAGCGCGTCCGAAGAAACTCGCGATGGGTCGCCGTACATACGGCTGAGTGCGGTGGCCTTCAGCATTCTGGGCAGAAAAGGAATCAAGCGGGCGAATCTGATTCCGGAACGCGTCTGATAGAAACGGATCAGCTGGTTTCCCAGATCGCAGAATGGATTTGCGGGAGCAAAAAGAATGAGCCGGCGAACGCGGTCAGGATGGCGGGCGGCAAACATCATTGCCACGGCGCCGCCGTGAGAGTGTCCGGCAATATCAGCCTCGTCGAGGCCGAGTGCATCCATAAGGGCGGCTAAGCGGTCGGCTGTCGCCTCCAGCCCCGCGTTCAGCCCTGGAACCCGTTCCGACTGCCCCATGTTGAAGTGATCGATGGCGTACACAGTGGAGTCGCGCGAAAGAAAGCTGATGTTCCGCCGCCAGTTCTTCGCCGATCCAACGAGTCCGTGAAGCAACAGCAGGGGCCGTCCCGTGCCCGCGCGCTGGTAATGAATCTTCGCTCCGCTCACCACCGCGTAGGCATCTTCAATCTTCAGATGTCCTTGTGTCACTGTCGCAGCCGCCTTCACTTTGCCGTTTGTGGAGAGATTGTCAGGCAGGAAGACGTCCCTGGCGGCCACTCGTCCATCACGTGATGTTACAGGACCGTGAAAAATAATCAAGATCCGCGTTACAAATCCTTTACATGGGTTCATCCCAATACGGAAAGAGTCGTAGAATAAGTAGCCTAATCGGAACCTGGTGCGACTGAGATGCGTACGATATTTTCAACCCCGATAATGTGATTACGGAATAGGTTATGATTTTCTGTAGAAAAAAACACGGTGTGGCCATCAATTAGTGCATTCACGTTGGTTATCAGTTTGGTCACTCATGTGCTTATATATTGCCGAGTCTCATGAAAAACGCCGCCCAAACCCGGGTTTTGGCCATCGTGCTCGCTCTGGCGACCGTTGCTGCCTGTGTGCTGGCGGCCATGAACTTCGAGCACGAAAACGGGTTGGACGTTCCGACGGACGGGGTCTGGTGGGTTGAGGCCAACGGCGGCCTGCGGGCCGAACGGGTGCCGGCAACCTCTCCCGGGCATCGCGCGGGCATACGAACCGGTGACATTCTAACCAGCGTAAACGAGCAGCCGACGCCACGTGTCGCCCCGCTCGGCCGCGAGATGTTTCATAGCGGCATCTGGGGCCACGCGACCTATTCGATCCTAAGGCCGGTGCCGCAATCGGTCGATCTGAACGGCGCGACACGGCTCGACATCCAGGTGATTCTGGAACCCAAGGACCGGTCCATCAACCAGGGCCTGCGGTTTATCGCGCTCGTCTATCTCTGCATCGGGATCTATGTCCTGTTCCGACGCTGGACGGCACCGAAATCCATCCACTTCTATGTCTTTTGCCTGGCCTCCTTTGTCTTGTACAGCTTCCGGTCCACCGGCGATCTCGGAATCTTTGACTGGGGGAATACGGTGGCGCAGGCGTTGCAACCGGCGCTCTTTTTGCACTTCGCCATCAGTTTTTCGGATCACTTTGCCTCCGATCAGCGCAACCGGCTTAGACGGCGGATTGTCTGCGCTCTCCTGTATGTGCCGGGAATTTTTCTTATCGGGCTGCAATACACTGCGATCCGCTTCTGGTCCGCGACCGAGGTTCTGCTCCATCGCCTGGATCAGATTGCCCTGGGTTATCTGGCGCTCTATTACGTCATCGCTGCAATTGTCTTCCGGTTGCGCTATCGCCGGGCTGAGTCCGGGCTGGAGCGTCAGCAACTGAAATGGCTTACCCGCGGAACTGTGCTCGCCGTCGTTCCGTTCACCCTGTTTTACGTGATCCCTTATCTTTCGGACTGGGCGGTGCCGGCCACCATAACCAAGCTTGCGGGATTCTCCTTGGTGATTTTGCCCCTGACCTTTAGCTGGGCTATCGTCCGCTACAGGCTGATGGACGTCGATCTCATCTTCAAGCGCGGCGTCACCTACACGCTGGCGACGGCGTTGCTTGTCGGTTTTTACTTCGGCATCGTCGCGGTTACCGGCGAGATCGTGCACAGCCGTCTGTCCCCGCAGTTCAGTTTTTGGGGTCTGCTGGTAGCCATCATCATCGCCGGCATTGCGTTCGAACCGTTGAAGCGCACGATTCAGGCATGGGTTGATCGCGTCTTCGATCAGAAGCGCTTCGACTACCGCGAGACACTGGTCGAGTTTGGACGCGGTATTAACTCCCAGACCGACCTGCGGGCGTTGCTCGATTCCATCGTGGAGCGTCTGCCGCAGGCGCTGCTCGTTACACGTGTCGCGGTCTTCCTCGCGTCGGAGGGAGACGGTCGACCGGGGAGTGCCCGACACTTCGATCTGGCCGCCTCACATGGGCTCACGAATCTGCAGGCCGCAGATCTGCGAGCGCTCGATGTTCGCTTCCTCGACTTCGATAGACCCGGTGCAAACAACCATATCTTCCTGGAGAATCCGCAACACGTACTGCGGCTCCCGGAGGCCCAGCGCTACAGCGCAGGAAGGCTCGACCTGAACTACTACCTTCCCTGCCGAGTTGCCAATCGCGAGGGCGGCGGCACCCGCACGGTCGCGGTCATTGGCCTGGGACGAACCGATGACGGCGACTTCCTGTCGAGCGAAGACATGGAGCTGCTCGAGTCACTCGCCGGATACATTGGTATCGCCATCCAGAACGCGCAGCTCTATCAGAGTTTGGAGCAGAAGATCACAGAGTTCGAGAGCCTGAAGGAGTTCCACGAAAACATCGTCGAATCGATCAACATCGGAGTCTTCGCTGTTGACCTCGAGGATCGCATCGAGAGCTGGAACACCCAGATGGAGAGCATGTACGATAGGCCGCGCTCCGAGGTTCTCCATCAACCGATCTCCGCTGTGCTGCCACCGGAGTTCGTCGCCAGATTCAACAGCGTACGCGAGGAGCACGGCACCCACACGCTCTACAAGTTCCGGCTGATGCTGCCCAACGGAAGCGAGCGCATCGCGAACATCGCCATTGCGCCGCTGGTCACGCGTAACTTCGTCGCCGTGGGCCGCATCATTCTGGTCGATGACATTACCGACCGCATCCAGTTGGAGGCTCAGCTGACCCAGTCCGAAAAGCTTTCTTCGATCGGCCTGTTGGCCGCTGGTGTCGCCCACGAAGTGAATACGCCTCTGGCGGTGATCTCGAGCTACACCCAGATGCTGACCAAGCATATGCGCGACGATGAACGGCTCGCACCGGTGCTCGAAAAGATCACGCAACAGACCTTCCGCGCCTCGGAGATCGTCAACGGCCTGCTCAACTTCTCTCGAACCAGCGGAACGGAGTTCACGAGCGTCAATCTGAATGATTTGCTTGGCGACACGGTAACTCTGCTCGAGCATCAGTTCAAGACCTCGCAGATTCGCGTAGAGACGAACTTCGATCCACACCTGGCGCGCATTCACGGGAATCAGGGCAAGCTGCAACAGGTCATCCTCAACCTGATGTTGAATGCAAAAGACGCGATGTTTGGAACCACGAACGCGACGCTCAAGATCGCGACGTTCAACGGGCCGGGACGTGTGCTCGTCCGCATCCAGGACTCCGGAGGCGGCATCGAAAGAGAACATCTCCACCGCATCTACGATCCTTTCTTTACCACGAAGACCAAACCGCAGGACGGAGCGCATAAAGGCACCGGCCTCGGACTCGCTGTCAGCTATGGAATCATGCAGGAGCATGCCGGCAAGATCCATGTTGAGAGCGAGCTCGGCGTTGGCACTGCCTTCCAGTTGGAGTTCCCAGCCTCCGGCACTCGTTCCGCAATCACCGCAGATGTGCCGTCGAAGAGCAGTGTGCAGGACATCGAGAGGAAGACGATCCATGTCTGAGACAACTGAACTCGCGGCCGAGACCCTTCATCTGCAGCGCACGGCGCGCGTGGCCGGGGATCCACGCATCCTCATCATCGACGACGAGGATGCGATTCGCGAATCGCTCGACACCCTGCTGACCCTGGAAGGCTTCTCGGTAAACACTGCGTTCGACGGTCCCTCCGGCATGGAGCTGTTGTCACGCAACGAGTACGATCTGCTCCTGCTGGACCTCGCTCTTCCCGGCCAGAGCGGTATCGACCTGCTGCCCCGCATTGTCGAGATGCAGCCGAACCTCCCGGTCATCATGATTACGGCCTACGGCACGGTCGGCAATGTCGTGGACGCCATTCGTGCCGGAGCGGAGAACTTCGTCCAAAAGCCGTGGGACAACGAAAAGCTGCTCGCAGACATTCGCGCCGCCGTATCCCGGCACCGTGCAGAAGAAGAGGTCGTCCAGCTCAAACGCACCCTGAAGCAGCGCTACAACTTCGAAAATATTGTGGGCAAGAGCGAGCCGATGCTCCGCCTCTTCGACCTGATCGCCCAGGTTGCCCCGAGCCGCTCCACCGTTCTGATCCAGGGCGAGAGCGGCACAGGCAAGGAGCTGATCGCGAAGGCAATCCATGCCAATTCGCCCCGTCGCGACCGGCCGTTCGTCCCCGTCAATACCGGTGCCGTGCCGTCGGAGTTGCTCGAATCGACGCTCTTCGGCCATGTCAAAGGCGCGTTCACCTCGGCCGTCACGGCAAAGAAGGGCCTCTTCGAAGTGGCCAATGGCGGCACGCTTTTTCTCGACGAGATCGGCACGATGGGCATGGATATGCAAGCGAAGATCCTGCGCGTACTGCAGGATCGCCGCTTCATGCATCTTGGGGGAGTGCAGGAGATCCAGGTTGACGTCCGCATCATCGCCGCAACCAATGTGAACCTGCAGGAAGCTGTGCGTGAAGGTCGCTTCCGTGAGGACCTCTTCTATCGGCTGAATGTCATCTCACTAGAGCTGCCGCCGCTCCGTTCCCGCCGTGAAGACATCCCTCTTCTCGCAGCTCACTTCCTCAAGTTTTACGCGGAAGAAAACGGCACCGAAGACCGCTCCCTCTCACCAGAGGCGATGCGCATCATCATGGACTACGAGTGGCCGGGCAATGTGCGCGAACTCGAAAACGCCATGGAACGCGGTGTTGTTCTCTCCACGTCGCGGACCATCAGTCCCGATCTGCTGCCAACACAGCTGACCGGCAGCACCTACTCCGCAAGCCTTCTGGACCATCAACCCAACGCTTCCCTCTTCGACCTGATGGAAGAGATCGAGCGCCGCATCATCTCGGACCGCCTGGAGCGCTGCCACTGGAACCAGACCGACGCGGCGGAGTACTTCAAGATTCCGCTCTCTACCCTGAACCAGAAGATCAAGCGCCTTAATGTTGAAGTGAAGAAGCGCGCGCGCGATTAGGCTCCCGGCCGAATCACGATCTTCATCGAGTCGGCCTGCGGATGCGACGCCAGGTCAATCGCCGCTACTGCGTCCTCCAACGAAAACCGGTGCGAGATGAGGTTGGTCAGATCGAATCCACTGCGATAACCATGGAAGACCAGCCGGTTGACATCCTCATTGAACGAGACCGAAGAGCTATATGAGCCCATCAGCGTCTTCTCGTCCATGCAGACGGCTGCCGGGTCGAACGGCGCCTCTCCATGCTGCGTCTGGGCGAACAGCATGACGCGTCCACCCGGCCGGACCGCGTCCATCGCCACTTTGATCAGCGCGTTGCCACCGACAGCAAGCAGAGCGACATCCGCACCGCGTCCTTCCGTAGCAGCTTTGGCTGCTGCGGCAACGTCTCCCCGCGCATCGAGCGGATGATCGAGCCCGAACTTTGCAGCAATCGCGTGACGCTCGGGATACAGATCGCTCGTCAGCACGGTAGCTCCGGTCCTTCGTGCAAGCGCGGCAAGTAGAATGCCGATCGGGCCCTGGCCAATCACCAGTACGGTTTCGTCCGGTTGCAGATTGAGCAGTTGGATTGCTTTGTAGCATGTGTTGGCCGGCTCAAGAAACGCTGCCTGCTCAAACGGAATCTCATCGGGGATCTTGACAAGACCGCGCCGCACAATCCAGTCCATGACGCGGATGTATTCGGCAAAGCCACCACCGGAAGGCGTAAAACCCGCAGTGCATCCCACCTTCTTGTAGACCTCACACTGCGCGAAGGTCTTTTTGCGGCAGTAGTAGCATTCGCCGCACGGGATGTGATGGTACGCCATTACGCGGTTGCCAACTGCGAAGCTGGTGACGCCCTCACCAACTCGCACAATCGTCCCCGCCATCTCGTGTCCGAAGACACGCGGTGCGTCGTGCGAACCGGTATGAATCTTCTTCAGGTCCGTTCCGCAGATTCCGCAGGTGTGGATCTTGACAAGCACCTCGCCTGCGCCGATCTCGGGCACGGGGATCGTCTCGACACGAATGTCGTTCACCCCGCGATAGACCGCGGCGCGCATGGTGGCTGGCACGGCGTCAACGTTGCTAGATACTTCCGGTTCGAATGAGCTTTTCGACATTTTTTTCTTTCATAAACTCCAGAATTAAGTCTCGCATAGCATCAGCCGCTCGAGCACTATTCTTCCCGAGATGCAACAGCGATGGCCAATATCTGGGTCGAACCGCAATGTAGGCGAGAAAGCGGACCATTTGCATTTGTCCCATGTGATCAATGAAGGGATTCAGGTCCGGCAGTGTCGCACCGGCAGCATCGGAGACGCCCTTGATGCAGAGCAGCGGGATGCTATGCATCTCGGCGAGCCGCGCGATCGTCGCTGCCTCCATGTCTACCAGAACAGCTCCCGGGTAGGTTGCCACCAGGCGCTTTTTCTCAGCGTCATCGGCAACCCGCGCAGTTGTGACCAACCGCCATTTTCGTTTTCCTTCGGTCAGGCTGAACTGTTCCCCGGTCTGGGCATCGATGACTACCGTTGGGACGTGGGCTGTTCCGGGGCTAACTGCAGGATCAAGCGACCCGGCCCAGCCAACAGAAAGGAGCATGTCGAGCGGGCCGTCCAGTGCGGCGTTTGCATAAGCTCTTCGCGCGGCGTCGGCGCCCATCCCCGCGCAGACGGCGATCCAGGTATCTGTGTCGCGAGAGAGCATCCACTTCTTTATTCCGCTGTTATTGGTGGCCACGCGTTGCCAGCCCTTGACGAGAGGTTTCAACTCACCCGGAAGCGCCGCAACGATCGCGATCCTCATGGTTGAGGCGCATATCCGTGCGCGATGAACCAATCGATCGCCGCTCGCAGCGCGGGATAGATGGGCAAAACCTGAAACCCGAGTTCGCGTTCCGCCTTTGTCGACGAGGCGAACATCATCTTCTTCCCCATGCGAACAGCTTCCATAGTGGCGCGCGGTTCCTTGCCTCTCAGCTTACCGGTAACAGTCTCGTCGAAGAACGCGAAGGTCATCGCGACGGCATGCGGCACCTTCATCTTTGGGGAAGGCAGGCCGGTAATGGCAGACATGCGATCCAGAATCTGTTTCAGCGTAAGATTTTCTCCGCCCAGAATGTAGCGCTCACCGGGCGTGCCGCGGTCGAGCGCGACCACGTGCATCCGCGCGACCTCGGCCACGTCGACGAGGTTGAGTCCGGTGTCCACGTATGCGGGAAACTTCCTGTTCAGAAAGTCGACGATGATCCTGCCGGTTGGCGTGGGTTTGGCATCGCCCGGGCCGATCGGTGTCGTGGGATTCAGGATCATGACGTGCTGGCCGCCGCGTGCGGCTTTGATTGCCTCCTGCTCACCCAGGAACTTCGACCGTTTGTAGTGGCCGATCATGTCCGCCAATACAACGGGAGTCTCCTCGTTCACAATGGTTCCGTCGCTCTTGAAGCCCATGGTCGCAACGCTCGAGGTGTAGACGACTCGCTGTACGCCAACCTCGCGCGCCAGCTTCAGCAACTCCCGTGTTCCATCGACGTTGGCGGCGTACATCTGCTCCGGATCGCGCACCCACAGCCTGTAGTCAGCAGCGACATGAACAAGCGCATCGCACCCTTCAAGCGCCGAGCGCAGTTTTTCTGGCTCGCGGAGATCGCCCTTCACCATCTCTGCGTCAATTCCGCTGAGTGAATCGAGGCGGCTTGTCTGCCTGGTCAGTAACCGAAGGCTGGCGCCCTCCGCAGCATATTGCCGAGCCACATGGCCACCGACGAAGCCCGTCGCTCCCGTAATGAATACGCGCACGTCCCGCTCTTTTCCCCACCCATCCGGCGAACCGCAACTCGATCGAGAGCCCTGGTATCAGTCCAGCTTTTCCGGTTCGATCTGGATGTTTCGCTCGCCGGCCGCTTTCTTCTCCCAGTATTTCTTCACCCAGGCCTCGAAGGTCTTGCCCGCTGCCGTATCGCGGCCGGTAAACGCAAGCGCAGCGATATCGGAGTAAGCAATATTCACCTTGGTAGGCGAGGCGGTCGGGATAACGCGAACATAGGAGTCCGCCAGAGACGAACCAGCGCGACGGTCGAAGAGGTAGCCCACAACCTTTGAGCCGTCCTTCTTCGTGATCGTAATATCGCCGCGATAGTCGAACGCTTTTTCCAGGGCTTCACGAATCTCCGCGTCACTGGCCAGTGTCGGAATCCAGCCCTCGAGATTTTCTTTCTCGCGGCCTTCGATGTGTTCCAATTCGTCGGCGCTGTGCTGCCGCAGCTGTTCGATCTTCAAATGCTCCTGCTGCTCTGTCGCCATACTATTAATCTCCCGAAACCGACTGCAGTTCGTTGCCGACGTCATTTGCGGGGGCCTGAATTTGGACCAGCGGGCCGTTATGCTCCGGTCGCCACTCGTTCAGCAACTGCCGTGCGCCCTCGTCCGGGTAGGTGGACGGGAACATGTATTTCTTGGCGGTTACGAGAAAGCCCTTCAACGAGCCGAAGTTGTAATCGACCGCACTGGCTTCATGACCGGAGTGAACCATGCAATTCGCACACTGCGGATTTCCGCTCTTGGCACCGTAATTTTGCCACTCGGTCGTCGCCAACAGCTCTTCGAACGTGTCGGCATAGCCATCCTGCAGGAGGTAGCAGGGCTTCTGCCAGCCGAAGATCGAGAAGGTCGGCATGCCCCACGGCGTGCACTCGAAGTTCTGCTTGCCCATAAGGAACTCGGAGAAGAGCGGATGGGTGTTGAACTTCCACTCCTTCTTGCGGTTGGAGAGAATCGCCCGGAACATCCTGCGCGACTTCGCCTTGCCGAGGAAGTGGTTCTGATCGGGAGCCTTGTCGTAGGTGTAGCCGGGCGAGACCATCATGCTCTCAACGCCCGCTGCCATCATCTCGTCGAAGTGTGCACGCACGCTGTTGGGGTCGGCGCCGTCGAAGAGCGTCGTGTTGGTCGTAACGCGGAAGCCTGCCGCAACCGCAGCGCGAATCCCACCCATCGCGATATCGTAGCCACCCTCGCGGCAGACCGAGAAGTCGTGATGCTCACGCTGACCGTCGACGTGGACCGAGAATGAGAGATACTTGCTCGGCTTGAAGAGGTGCAGCTTCTCTTTGAGCAGAAGCGCATTGGTGCACATGTAGACGTACTTCTTGCGCGCGACGAGGCCGGCCACGATCTCCGGCATCTTCGGGTGTAGCAGCGGTTCACCGCCGGGGATCGAAACCATCGGGGCACCGCACTCTTCAACCGCCTTGAAGCACTCTTCGGGCGAGAGCTCCGCCTTCAGGATGTGCGCAGGATACTGAATCTTGCCGCAGCCGGCGCAGGCCAGATTGCAGCGGAACAGGGGCTCCAGCATCAGCACCAGCGGATACCGCTTGCGGCCTTTGAGCTTCTGCTTCAAAACATACGTTGCAACCGTCCAGGCTTGCGAGACTGGAACTGCCATCCGGTGTCTCCTCCATCAAAAATTCTTGCTGCTCCGGCCTTAATCCGCCAGAGGGTTCTGCATTGCCCGCTCATAGGTCGTCAGCGCCAGTAGCGGGAAGTACTGCTTGTACAGGTGATATCCGAGATAAAACACCCGCGGGAAGCCCGTGCCGGTGTAGTAGCTTTCGCCGTTGCGTCCCGGGACCAGTTCGTCCCAGCTTCCGTCGTTATGCTGGCGCTCAATCAACCAGCGGACGCCCTTGGCAACCGAGTCCGAGCGTGTGTCCCCGGCAGCCAGCAGTCCTAGGAGGGCCCATGCCGTCTGAGAAGGCGTGCTTGGCCCTATGCCACGCTGATTCGGATCATCGTAGGTCCCGCATGTCTCGCCCCAGCCACCATCGGAGTTCTGCACCATGCGAATCCACTCTGCGGCCTGTTGAACGGCCGGTTCGTGGTTCCACATCCCCATGGCCTCAAGCCCACGCAGCACAAGAAACGTCCCGTAGAGGTAGTTCACACCCCAGCGCCCGAACCAGCTTCCATCCGGCTCTTGCTCTTTCAGGATGAACTGCACAGCCTTCTCGACGCGAGGATCTTTCCGCGTGAATCCATACTGCGCCAGCATCTCCAGCATGCGGCCGGTAATGTCAACCGTCGGCGGGTCAAGCATCGCGTTGTGGTCGGCGAAGGGAATGTACTGGAAGATGCTTTTGGTGTTGTCCTTGTCGAAGGCGGCCCAGCCACCGTTCTTGCACTGCATCGCCCACACCCAGTTGATGGCACGCTGGCAGACCTCGTGCTGGTAACGTTCCCGCGGATTATCCACGCAGTTCAGCGCCATCAGAACCTGTCCAGTATCATCTACATCCGGGTAAAACTCATTGTTAAACTCGAAGTACCAGCCGCCGGGTTCAACGTTTTTAACCTTTTCGGCCCAGTCGCCCTTCTGACGTACTTCTTTCGAAAGAATCCAGTCAGCCGCTTTGAGCATGCGCGGATCGTCCCGGCGCACTCCCGCCTCGCCGAGCGCGTACATCGCCTGCGCCGTGTCCCACACCGGCGGGAAGCAGGGCTGCATACGGAACGTCGGAATCGGGTAGTCAGGCGTTCCCTCCGGACAATCGATGCCGAGCTTCTCAAACTCATCCATTGCACGGATCAGTTGCGGATCGTCGAGGGAGTAGTCCAGGCAGCGCAGAGCCACGATTGAATTCAACATGGCCGGATAGATCGCGCCGAGGCCATCGGACTTCTCGAATCGTTCGAGCATCCACTCTTTCGCGCGGTTGATCGCCATTTTGCGCAGTGGACGGATGTGCACCCTCTCGAACCAATGCACCATGCGATCGGTGAGCAGGAAGAAGTTTCGCCAGCTGATGGGCCGCTTCCTGTCCCAGCGAAGATGCAGATTCGTGTGTCTTCCGCCAACGAAGAGTTCTTCGATTCCCTGCTCCGGAGCCAGCTTCTTGAAGGGTTTCTTCGCGTAAATGATCGACAGCGGCACCAGGATGCCGCGCGACCACGACGAGATCTCGTAGAGGTTGAAGTAGAACCAATTGGGAAAGAGAACAATCTCGGGCGGAATCGCCGGAACAGCGTTGTAGTCATATTGGCCCAGCGCGCAGAGATAGATTTTGGTGAAGGTGTTGCATTCCACCACGCCGCCATTGGCCAGCACCCATTCGCGCGCCTTGACCATAACAGGATGGTCCTTGGACCATCCCATGATCTTCAAGGCGAGGTATGCCTTCACGCCGTAGCTGATGTTCGAAGGGCCGCCCGGATAGAGACTCCAACCACCGTCTTCGTTCTGGTGGCGGAGAATCTCGTTAACCGCGCGTTCCATCTTCCCGGGATCGCCCGTTCCAAGCAGCGTGTGCATGAAAATGTAATCGGACTCGAGCATGCTGTCAGCTTCAAGTTCGCCGCACCAGTACCCGTCGGGATGCTGCTGGTCAAGGAGCCAGTCGCGGGCCCGCCCGATTCCGTCTGCTATTGCCTCGAGGCCAAGGTCAATCCGACCAAAGCGCGGTTGCGCCGATTGTTTTGTAGCCTTCGGATTGGTTGAAATGGTCCCCATGAAACAAACTCTCAGTCTACGAAACTAATTACCGGCCGGCGGAGCGGATGCGATGGCCTGCACAATCTCCGGGGGTAGGCCGAAGCGCACATTCTCCGGCATGACCTCAACCTCATCGACCGAGCCATAGCCCATCGACTGCAGATATTCGACAACATCCTTCACCAACACCTCGGGTGCGGACGCGCCGGCGGTTACAGCCACCGTGTTCACGCCTTCGAGCCACTCGGGCTGAATCGCATCCGCAGTGTCAATCAAGTAGGAATTTGTATCCAGGTTCTTCGAGACCTCGACCAGGCGGTTCGAGTTCGAACTGTTTCGCGAGCCCACAACCAGCACAAGATCCGCGTCATGCGCAACATTTTTGACAGCGGTCTGCCGGTTTTCCGTGGCATAGCAGATGTCCTGCGCGTGCGGACCAACGATGTTCGGGAACTTCTTCTTCAGGGCCTCGATCATGTATCGAGCCTCGTCCAGCGAAAGCGTTGTCTGGGTGAGATACGCGACCTTATTCGGATCGGGAACCACAAGCGCTGCGACCTCTTCAACCGTCGACACCACCTGCGTCACATCCGGAGCCTCTCCCTGAGTGCCCTCAACCTCTTCGTGGTCGCGATGTCCCACCAGCACCAGCGAATAGCCCTGCTTCGCAAACTTGATTGCCTCGACGTGAACCTTGGTTACCAGCGGACAGGTCGCGTCAATGACCTTCAGCCCGCGCTCCTTCGCCCGTTCCCGGACGGCCGGCGAAACACCATGGGCAGAATAGATAACCCGTGCCCCTTCAGGGACCTCGTCCAGTTCGTTAACGAAGATTGCGCCCTTTTTCGCCAGATCAGTCACGACATAGCTGTTATGCACGATCTCCTTGCGAACATAAATCGGCGCACCAAAGGTATCCAGCGCAATCTGCACGATGTCGATGGCGCGAACAACGCCGGCGCAAAAGCCCCGAGGCTTTAGAAGAAGGACCCGCTTAGTTTTCGTTTTGCTGCCGCTCTGGTCTAGAGAGACACGCTCGAGAGTGGTTGTAGTCACATCCACAAGTATACCGCGTTCGACCCACGCCTGGAACCTGGTTTTGAACCAATCTTGGTGCAATCTTTGAATCTGGAACAGGCACAAAAAACGGCAGAAGTTGCGAAATAAATGGAACTTCTACCGTTGTACCGCATCGCCCAATGAGACGGGCAGCTAGAGCTTCTGGCTGGCGCAGGCGGGATGTCCGCAGTCGCATTCCAGCTTTGTCTCGCCCTTGGCGGCCTGACAATACGCTGAGCAGAACTTCTGGCCTTCGGGCACCGTACACAGACAACCGTCCATTGCACATTTGTTTGAATCTGCCATCGTCATCCTCCTCGAGTAATCTTCCCCAGTCGGATGCACATGTGCTGCGAGAAGATGCCGCGTTATCGGCTGCTCTCCAGCAGATGTGCCGCGTGCTTCAGGCTTGTTTCGGTCAACTTGGCGCCGCTCAACATGCGGGCAATCTCCTGCGTCCGCTCGGAGTCCTCCATGCGACGCACCTCCGTCTGCGTGCGCCCGCGCTTTTCGCTCTTCTCGATCAGGAAATGCTGATCGCCGAACGCGGCAATCTGAGGCAAGTGAGTAATACACAAGACTTGCTGGCCCTTCGACAGCGTCTTCAGCTTCCGTCCCACCGCCTCGGCCGCCCGCCCTCCGATGCCGATATCGATCTCGTCAAAGACCAGGGTTCGCGGCAGAATGGACTTTTTCTTTCGTCCCGCGCCACCCGAAGCAGCTTCCTCCACCGTCACCTTCAGCGCCAGCATCACGCGGGACATCTCACCGCCGGACGCAATCTCGTGCAGCGGCTTCAACGGCTCCCCGGCATTGGTGGCGATCAGGCATTCCACGTGGTCCCAGCCATGGGCCGTCCAGCTCTCTGAAGCCTTTTCCGCAGTAACCTCTACTTGAAATCGCGTACTCATCGCGAGATCGTTGATTTGCGCCTCTGACAGCCTCTCGAGCCGCTTCGCCGCGTCCACCCGGCTTGCGGTAAGCTGTGCGGCGACCAATCGGTACGCTGCCGCAGCCTTCTCCTCTTTTGTCTTCAACTCCACCAGCAGGGCGTCTCTGTTCTCCACCTCAGCCAGCTGCCGCGCCGCCTCGGCGCCGAAGGCAATCACTTCTTTCAGCGTCTGTCCATACTTTCGCTTCAGCCGGTCCAGCGCCGCCAACCGGTCTTCAATCTCCTCCAGCCGCCCCGGGGCAGCGTGAACATTGTCGGCAAAGTCGCGCACCTCGGCATCGACATCCTCCACAATCGCCTTCGCCGCGGCCAGTTGCTGCGCGGGCTCCTGAAAGCGCACGTCGTACCGCGCCAACTCTTCCAGATGCTTCAGCGCCGCACCCAGGGCGCTCTCGGCAGAGCTCTCCGACTCATACAGCAGCTCATGCGCGCTCATCGCCGCGGTATAAAGCTTCTCCGCGTTTCCCAACACGCGCTTCTCTGCCTCCAGCTGAACATCTTCATCCTCTGCGGCCAATGCAGCCTGATCGATCTCCTTGCTTTGGAACCGCCAGAGGTCAGCCATTCGCAAACGATCCTGCTCCGCAGACTGTAGTTCGTTCAGCTTGTCGGTCGTGGCCCGCCATGCGGCAAAGGCTTCAGCAACGCTATCTGTAGTCAACCCGGCAAACCGATCCAGCAGACCCCGCTGCTGCGACTGATCGAACGAATCCAGTGTCTCTCCCTGCGAGTGCACCAGCGCAAGCTCCGGCGCAAGCTGCCTCAGAACACCCACCGTCGCGGGCTGATTGTTGATGAATACTCGTCCTTTGCCGTTCGCGACGATCTCGCGCCGCAGCAGGATATGGTCTGACTCCGAGTCGATTCCGTTCGCCTCGAGAATCGCAGCCGCTCCCGGCGTTAGCTCGAAGACGCATCCGACAACAGCCTTATCTGCTCCATGACGAACAACATCCGCCGACGCCTTCCCGCCCAGCAGAAGAGCCAGAGCGTCGATCAAAATGGACTTGCCCGCCCCCGTTTCACCTGTCAGCAGGTTGAGTCCAAGTCCGAACGTAGCGACCGCACGGTCGATCACAGCATAGTTTTCCGCGCGCAACTCCAGCAGCATAAGGGTCCTCAGGCAACGACATATCGCGAGGATAGCAAACCTCGCCGAAATCTCGTCAGGAACCATCTCGTACATTGCAAAAGCCTGCACCACAGCAGATGCTCACCCAGATTTCCCCCAAATCCCGATTTACACTAGACACTGGTGGAAACAACTATGTTTTGGACCCTCGCTCTATACGTCTCTCAGGAAGATCCCACTGCAGCAGCCCCCGCTGTAGCCAACAGCAGCGCGCTCCTGGAGATGATTCACAACAGCGGCCCCGTGGCCTTCGCTGTGCTCGTCATTCTGCTTCTGGCGAGCATCTTTTCCTGGGCCATCATGATCTCCAAGTGGACCCGCTTCGGCAGAGCCCATACCCAGAGCCTGCGGTTCCTTCGCGCCTTTCGCAAATCGACGCGGCTCAGCGAAATCGCCGCCGTGGCCGAGCAGTTCAGGCCCAGTCCCCTGGTCGCCGTCTTCAGCGAGATTCACGACGAGTATCAGCGGCAGAATGGCGGCCGCGGTCTCCCGCGCAATCCCATCGCCCTCGAACGTGCCGCCCAGACCGCCGCAAGCGAAGCTCTCACCGCAATGGAGAGCCGCATGACCTGGCTCGCCACCATCGCCGCCATCGCTCCTTTCATCGGTCTGTTCGGCACCGTCATGGGCATCATCGATGCCTTCCACGGTCTCGGCACCGCAGGCGCAGCAACCCTTCGCGCCGTCGCTCCGGGCATCTCGGAGGCCCTCATCACCACGGCTGCCGGCCTCGTCGTCGCCATCCCGGCCGTCGTCGGCTACAACCAGCTCACCGCCCGCCTGCGTGAGTTCGCAGCCCGCATGGACGACTTCGGCCGTGAGCTCCTCAACGCCATCGAAAACGCCGCAATGATCTCCCCACCCCCGCCGTCGCAGACGGAAGAGATCAGACGGAGGACATTTTAGCTATGGCTTTCACCTCCAAAGGACACACTCAGACGGCACTCGCCGAAATCAACATCACCCCGCTTGTCGACGTGGTTCTCGTGCTTCTGCTCATCTTCATGCTCACCGCGCCTGTGCTTCAGTCCGGCGTCGAAGTGGCGATCCCGAAGACGCGCTCGGTAAATCAACTCACCGACGAGCGCATGGTCGTCACCATCGACCGCGAGCAAAACGTCTTCCTGCAGGACAAGCCGGTCAACGTCAACGAGCTTCCCGGGCTGCTGAAAGTTCCTCGTGGTGCCGACGCCGCCAAGCGCATCATCTACCTGCGAGCCGATGAGCGCGTGCCCTTCGGGGCCTTCGCCTCGGTCATGGATGCGGTCAAGCAGGCCGGCATCACCAACATCAGCATCGTCACCCAGCCGCTGAAACCGTGAGGAGGGTCTCATAGCAACGGACTTCCAACTCGGCCACGGCGACTACATCGACAGCGACAGGATCGGCCGCACCTTCGCGGGCTCTCTCGTGCTGCATGGTCTGGTTGCTGCCGCCATCGTTGGCTGGGCGTTTTTCTTCCATCACCCGCCTAGCAACTGGGGCGAAAATGCCGCAAGCGTCGGAGCCATCCAGGCCACGATGGTCTCCTCGATCCCTCTGCCCCCGACGCAGCGCACGCTCGACACCGGCGTGCTGACCTCGGAGGCGCCGAGCCCCGCCCCTGTCGTCACGAAAGAGAAGACTGAGCCGCCGCCAAGCCCTAAAGAAATCGCCATTCCCGAGAAGATCACCAAACCCATCAAGACCGCGGAGAAACCTACACCTGCTCCGCCGAAGCACATCCAGCCCGTTACACCACCGCCTACCAAAGCAGTCACCGGCGAGACCGCGGGAATCCGCATCGCCCAGTCCACGCTCGAACTCAAAAACGGCACCTCCAGCGTCTCCATACAGGACCGCAGCTTTGGCGAACGCTATGCCTACTACGTGAATATCGTCAACAACAAGGTCTCGCAGAACTGGTACAAGGCCGAAGCTGATCCTCTCGCTTCAATGGATAAGAGCACAACCATCCTCTTCGACATTGACCGCGACGGCGTTCCCTCTAACGCACGTGTCGAGACGCGCAGCGGATCGCCCTCTCTCGATATGTCTGCCTTGCGCGCTGTACAACGTGTCGACGGCTTCGGTCCCCTGCCGCAGGGCAACCGCATCACTGTCGAGTTCACCTTTCATTTCCGCCCGCAATAGGAATGAATACCGGTATTCGTCTGATTACCTTGACAGGTCTTTCAGGTACCCCGGAATTGCGCTTTTGCGTCTAACATGAGACAGAATGCATACTGAGCAACGTAGGTCCCCCATTCGAAACGTCCAGCGCTATTGTTTTGCAGCCTTTCTCCTGCTGCTGGCCAGCACTGTGAGGCTCTGCGCGCAGGAAGGCTTCCACACCGAAACCTCAACCGGCGTCACCAACGTTCGCATCGCCGTCGCGGACTTCAAAGCGGCCTCGGCCGATCCGCAAGCCGACACCCTCAAGCGCACCTTCGACACAACTCTCTTCAACGACCTTGCCAACGCCGGCATCTTCGACATCGTCTCCAAGAGCCTTCTGCCTCAGGTCACTCCGGGCGCACCCGCAGACATCAAGGTGCAGGATTGGGCGCTGGCGCCCACATCTGCGGCCATGGTGGCCTTCGGCAACTTCGGCGTCGAGGGCGGCCGTATCACCTGCAACGGATTTCTCTTCGACGCCAAAAACGTCCAGTACCCGCAGGTGCTCGCCAAGCAATACAACGAGGACGCCAGCGACGACTCTGCCCGTCAGATCGCTCACCGTTTCGCCGACGAGATCATCTTCCGGCTCAGCGGCGGCAGCCAGGGCATCGCCGAATCGAAGATCTACTTCGTCAAGATCAATGGCGGCGACAAAGAGATCTGGCAGATGGACTATGACGGCGCCAACCAGCGCCCACTCACCAAACTCGGCACTGTTTCCCTTTCTCCGCGCATCTCGCCAGACGGCAGCCGCCTTGCCTTCTCGTCGCTCGGTCACGACGGCTTTCAGATTCGCATGTTCTCTCTCGTGCTCGGCCGCATGGTGAATTTCAACGGTGCCGGCGGAACCAACATAACGCCGGCATGGGCTCCCAACGGCAAGGACATCGCCTACTCCTCCTCGCGCTCCGGAGATCCCGAGATCTGGGTCTCTGACGCCAACGGCGCTCTGGCCCGCCGCATCACCAGCTTTCGCGGCCCCGATGTCTCGCCCGTCTACAATCCCCGCACCGGCTCGCAGATCGCCTGGATCAGCGGACGCACCGGTCTGCCCCAGCTCTACATCATGGATGCCGATGGCTCCGCCGTGCAGCGTATGACGGACGGCGGTTACGCCACCTCCGTCTCCTGGTCTCCTAACGGCCAGTTCCTCGCCTTCGCCTGGGACCGCAAGTATGGGCCCGGCGCACCCGGAGGGCAGGACATCTACATCATGGAGATCGCAACTCATCGTTGGATTCAGCTCACCCACGACGGTGGCCGTTGCGACTTTCCCTCCTGGTCGCCCGACGGCCGGCACATCGTCTACGCCAACACCGCAGACGGCAAAGCCGGCCACATGAAGATCATGACCATGCTCGCCGACGGCACGCAAAAACGCGCATTAACAGGCCCCGGCGCCGACATGCCCAACTGGAGTTGGAAGTAAGCCACATATCCTGCGAGAACGCTTCGCAGACAACTGATTTTTTGAAATACTACTGATGGCAGGAGATATCCGATGAGTGCAGTACAAAGCAGAATCAGCAAGACCCTGGTCATGGCCGCAACCTTCGTCGCACTTGGCGTAGTTACCGGTTGTCACAAAAAGGCCAGCGGAGTCGATCCTAACGCTCTCGGTCCGGCACCAGCACCTGCTGCCGCCGCTCCCACCGCCACCATTACCGCTGATCCTGTCGCGATCGATCTTGGCCAGTCCGTCGTGCTCAACTGGCGCAGCCAGAACGCCACCGCCGTTACCATCGACGGCATAGGCGATGTCAACCTCAACGGCACCCAGACCGTCTCGCCCTCGAACTCCACCAACTTTCATCTCACTGCGAAGGGCGATGGCGGCGTCACCGAAGCTAACGTTCGCGTCACCGTCCGCGTACCCGTCGCCCCCACGGCTCCCGCTGCCAACACCGCGGACATGGGCAGCGAAGCCGCCTTCCACCAGAACGTTCAGGACATCTTCTTCGACTACGACAGCTACGAACTCCGTCCTGACGCCTCAACCTCCGTTACCCAGGCCGCTTCCTATCTAGCTTCTCACCCAGCCATCAAGGTCATCATCGGCGGCTATTGCGACGACCGCGGATCGGCCGAGTACAACCTGGCGCTTGGTGAAAACCGAGCCAACTCCGCCCGTGCGGCGCTGGTCTCGGCAGGCGTATCCGCGAACCGGCTGCGCGTTATCAGCTATGGCAAAGAGAAGCAGTTCTGTACGGACGAGACCGAGAGCTGCTGGCAGCAGAACCGGAGGGCCCAGTTCTCACTCGATCGCTAACTCTCGCAGTTCCACTTCAGCTCAGCCCTCGCGCAACCCATCGCGTGAGGGCTGACAGGAAGACAGAAAGCCGAGCGTACTCCGCCCATGATCTCTCATCCCAACAACCTCACTCTCGCCGTTAAGTCGACTCGTCTTGCCGCTGCAACCCTGTTCGCTGCCGTGCTGTTCTGCGGCTCCCCCGCATTCGCCGTCAACAAGGACATGGTGCAGCTGCAGACTCAGATTCAGCAGCTTCAAGACGCCGTCGCGCGCCTTCAGCAGTCCAACGACGAGCGCATGGGCGTGATGAAAGATCTCGTCCAGCAGACCGCCGACTCCGTCAACAGAATGTCGATCACCGTCGACACGCTGCACAAGCAGATGCAGAGCCAACAGGACTCGCAGAACGGCAAGTTCGAACAAGTCTCCGGACAGATCCAGTCCCTCAACGACTCCGTCGACGAACTCAAGGTGCGCCTCGGTTCGCTCCAGAAGATGATTCAGGACATACAGGGTCAGCAGCAGTCCATGAGCGCCAATATGCAGAACTCGCCGCAGGGTGGCTCTGCTTCACCCGGTCCCGCAAACTCTGGTTCCGATGCCTCACCGACCCCGGCACCCATCGTCAGAAAGGGCAAGCCCTCCGCAGGCACTCCTCTCCCCACAGACTCCGCGCCGTCTGCCAACTCCGGCTCAGCCGCTCCGCCGGCCGATGAGCTCTACAAGACCGCGCTCGGCGACTACATGGCCGCGAAATACGCGCTTGCTGCCTCCGAGTTCGCCGACGTCGTCAAGAACTACCCCGACAATCCCCTCGCAGGCAACTCCTACTACTATCAGGCCGAGATCGATTATCGTGGCGGCCGCTATGCCGCTTCCATCAAATCCTACGACAGCGTCCTGCAACAATACCCGGACAGCAATAAGGTCCCCGTCGCACATCTTCACAAGGGAATGGCGCTGATAGCGCTCAATCAGAAAGACGCCGGCGTGCGTGAGTTCCGCACTCTCATCCAGCGATTCCCCAACTCGCCCGAAGCCATGCAGGCTCGCAGCAAACTCAGCGGCATGGGTGTCACGGTAACGCCGAGATAGCGCGCCTACCCTTGGCGATCATCGAAGACACACAGCTTCAGACCCTCAGTTACGCAGCCCCTGCATCAGCGCCTCAATCTCCGCCCGTTCCTCGCCGGTCAACGGCAACAGCGGCAGCCGCGGCCTTCCCCCGAAGTATCCATTCAGATCGCAACCAAACTTGATTCCCGCCACACCCAGCTCCTCTTCCACCCTCTGCGCCACACCGCGAAGCCGAACCTGTTTCTCCATCGCCAGCCCCTCATCGCCGTCTTTCCACGCCGCCAGCACCTCATAACACGCCTGCGGAGCCGACGCAGCAAACGCCGGCATCGCCCCCACCGCGCCGCCGCGCAACCTTTCCAGCATCCCCGCCGTATCCCCCGCCAGCATCTGGAACCCAACGGCCTTTGTCCGCATCTTCGCGACCGTCTTGGCAGCCGTCTTAGTCGGAGCAACCGCCAACGCCGCGCCTCCGCCCGTCAACGTATCCGCGCCAATTAGTTCCCCAACAAATCTCCCGCCTGCACCCTCGCTTCGAGCCTGCATCCTTCCGGTCATCGCCGCAAACACCTGTGTCACGTTTACATCGTGCTTGATCCTCGCCGTGCCGTCCTTGATCGCTTCCACCCGTTCTCGCCCACCACCGCCATCCACCAGTCCAATCACTCGCGGATGTCCGGCAAGCTCGATTACCACTTCAACCGGCAACAACCCACCTGGCATGGAGCCAGCACGATAGAGCACAACCGGCAACGCCGAGCGGTCAGCAACCGCCTGGAAATAAGTCACCAGAGCTCTCGTATTCTCGCCACGAGCATTCGTCTGAAACCTGGCATCTACCCGAAACACGGATGGCCGCTTCACCAGCACCGCGTCATACCCAAGCCTCGCGGCAGTCTCCGCCAGTTCGAGCGTTCCCGTCACACTATCGCGCGACCCTCCCGCCATCAGCACCTTCTCCGCCGCAGCCGCGTCAGCCACGCTTCGCAGTGCCAGTCGCGTCTCTTCCTCCGACAACATGGTCGGCTCGCCGAAATCACTCAGCGCGACCAAGCCAGCGATCGGCGTCTTCGAGTAGCGCGCCGTGTTGTGTTCAAGCTTGGGAAGATTGAGGCGCCCTTCGGGATAAAACGGCGTCGTCAGCGGAAGTTGAAGCCCTTCAAGCAGCATGTCTCTATTCTAAGAGCGAACACCCCGACCAGCAGCCTCAAGGCGTGTTAATCACTAAGCACATGCCACCAAAGACGTAACCGGCAAGCGTCTCATCACGCCTCATCTGGAGTACCCTTTAGAACATCCATGGCTTACGAACGGGACATCTCGCGGGACAAAACTCCGGGCGATCTTGCGCGAGAGGCTCTCTGGTTCCTCACCCACACCTTCATCGCCTTCGTCCTGCTTGCAATCGTCGTCGGCATTATGTCGCTCAACCATCCCGACCCCGATTCCACATCACCCAAACTGCTGGGCACTCTTCTCGCCCTTCTGGCCCCAACGGTCGGGGGCTTCCTTCTGGCCCGCATCCATCACAACAACGTCGCGATCTACACCTGGATCTCCGGCCTGGTGATCTTCGCCATCCTATGCGTCTGGGTGCTGGACCTGCCCACAGGCAACGGCCTCTGCGAAAACTGCGGAGCCTTTGAAAAGCTCTGGCGCACTTTCTTCACCTTCACCCATGGCAGCGGTCTCATGGGTGGCGACGGCCTGCTGGTAGGCGCGTGGATACCGCTCTCCATGATCGGTTACGCCATCGGCGCAAAGTTCGCCCTCAAATTCTGACACCGGCCATTGTCTGCAGCGCTACTTGACGCCAGCCACAGCCTTCTCCTCACCCGCAAACCGGTCCAGATGCAGCGTCTGCAACGCAACCACGCTCAGCGTGCCTTTCTGCAGTGCAGCGATGCCCTCAGCCGCTGCCCGGGCCGCAGCCAGCGTCGTAATCGTAGGAATCCGCGCCAACACCGCCGCCCGTCGAATCGCCTTCTCATCGAAGAACGTCTCCTGTCCGCGCGGTGTGTTGACGATCAGTTGAATCCGGTCGCCCTTGATCAGATCAACGACGTTCGGCCGGCCTTCCTTCACCTTGTGCACGCGCTCCGGTTGCAGCCCGCCCTGCTCTAGCACAACTGCTGTTCCATGGGTCGCCACCAGATGGAATCCCATCTCGGCAAACTGCCTCGCCAGCGAGACCGCGCGCTCCTTGTCATGATCGTTCACACTCAGGAAGACAGTTCCCTGCAGCGGAAGCACCTGCCCCGCGGCAATCTGCGCCTTGGCAAACGCCTCGCCGAAGTTGTCCGCCACACCCATTACCTCTCCGGTTGACTTCATCTCCGGTCCAAGCACCGTATCGACTCCCGGAAACTTACCCCACGGAAACACCGGCGACTTCACATAGTAGTGCGAGCCTGTATCGAGATCCCTGCCGCTCGCCACCTGCTCCGGCAGCAACTCTTTCAGCTTCCGTCCCACCATGATGCGCGAAGCAACCTTCGCCAGCGGAATCCCTGTCGCCTTAGAAACATAAGGCACCGTACGTGAAGCCCGAGGGTTCACCTCAATCACATACACGGTTCCACGCTGTATCGCGAACTGGATGTTCACGAGGCCGCGCACACTCAACGCCATCGCCAGCTTGCGCGTGTACTCGCGAATCGTCCGCAGCACATCGTCACTCAAGTCGACCGCAGGCAACACACACGACGAGTCCCCCGAGTGAATTCCCGCCTCTTCGATATGCTGCATGATTCCGGCAATCAGCACATCGTCGCCATCGCACAGCGCATCCACGTCACACTCAATCGCGTCTTCGAGAAAGTGATCGATCAGCACCGGCCGCTCCTGCGAGTACTCAATCGCCGTAGTCATGTACTGGACCACCGCCGCATCGTCATACGCAATCACCATCGCGCGCCCGCCCAGCACATACGAAGGCCGCACCAGCACCGGATACCCCACGCGATTCGCCCCGGCCACGGCCTCTTCCACGCTGGTCGCCATCGCGCCCTCAGGCTGCGGAATCTTCAACTCTTCAATCAGCTTCCCAAACCGCTTCCGGTCCTCCGCCAGATCGATCGACTCCGGCGACGTCCCGATGATCGGCACACCAGCCTTCTTCAACGGCAGCGACAGATTCAGCGGAGTCTGTCCGCCAAACTGCACAATCATCCCGATCTCCGCGCCCGAAGAAGCCTCATGCTCATACACGCCCAGCACGTCTTCCAGCGTCAACGGCTCGAAGTATAACCGGTCACTCGTGTCATAGTCGGTGGACACCGTCTCCGGATTGCAGTTGACCATGATCGTCTCGTACCCATCCTCACGCAGAGCAAACGCCGCATGGCAGCAGCAGTAGTCGAACTCAATTCCCTGCCCAATCCGGTTCGGCCCACTCCCCAGAATCAAAATCTTCTTCTTCGTCGTCGGCGCCGCTTCATCCTCTTCGTCATAGCAGCTATAGAGGTAAGGCGTGTAGCTCTCAAACTCCCCCGCGCATGTATCCACCATCTTGTACACCGGCATCACGTTCAGCTTCTTGCGCAGCGCACGCACCGCAGCCGTCCCCGCCGCTCCGCTAAGACCCCAAACAGCCGCCAGCCGCTCATCCGAGATGCCCATCCGCTTCGCTGCGCGCAACTGCTCCGCCGTCACCTCCGCCATCGGCACTCCACCAACAGCTTTGATCTCATCGGTAATCTGTTTGATCTGGTACAGGAACCACGGATCCATCGACGTCATGCGCGCAACCTCACGCACCGTCATTCCCTTTTCAAACGCATAGCGAATGTACGACAGCCGATCCGGATGCGGCGTCACCAGACGCTGCGTCAGCCGTCTCGGCTCAATATCATCCGCCGTCGCCTTCTTGCCCGTCTCCAGCGACCGCACCGCCTTCATCATCGCTTCCTTGAAGGTCCTGCCGATCGCCATCACCTCGCCGACCGACTTCATCTGCGGACCCAGGCCTTCGTCCGCGCCAGGAAACTTCTCAAACTGCCACTTCGGAATCTTCACGACGACATAGTCAATCGTCGGCTCGAAGCAAGCAGGTGTAGCCTTCGTAATATCGTTCTGAATCTCGTCGAGCGTGTATCCCACCGCCAGCCGCGCCGCAATCTTCGCAATCGGGAATCCCGTCGCCTTCGAAGCCAACGCCGACGACCGCGACACCCGCGGATTCATCTCGATCACCGTCATGCGCCCGGTCAGCGGATTCACCGCAAACTGCACGTTGCTTCCACCGGTCTCCACCCCAATCTCACGAATCACCCGAATCGCCGCATCGCGCATCGCCTGGTACTCGCGGTCGGTCAGCGTCTGCGCCGGCGCCACCGTAATCGAGTCGCCCGTATGCACACCCATCGGGTCGAAATTCTCAATCGAGCAGATGATGATGACGTTGTCCTTCAGATCCCGCACCACCTCCAACTCGTACTCCTTCCACCCGAGCACGCTCTCTTCCAGCAGGCACTCATGCACCGGCGAAAGATCAAGCCCACGCGACAGAATCTCCATCAACTCTTCGCGGTTATAAGCAATTCCCCCACCCGATCCACCCAGCGTGAACGAAGGCCGGATCACCACCGGAAATCCGATCTTCGCCGCAAACTCCAACCCATCCTTCAGGTTGTTGATCAGCGCAGACCGCGGCATATCGAGACCAATCCGAGTCATCGCATCCTTGAACAGCAACCGGTCCTCGGCCTTCTTGATCGCCTCCAGCTTCGCGCCAATCAACTCAACGCCAAGCTTGTCCAGCACACCCGAATCCGCAAGATCCACCGCAAGATTCAACGCCGTCTGCCCACCTACCGTAGGCAGCAGAGCAAACTTCCCCTTGTCGCAAAGCCCGTCCGGATCGAGCATCTCCGCCTCGACGCGAAGAATCTCTTCCACATAAGCCGCAGTCAACGGCTCAATATAGGTGCGGTCGGCCACCTCGGGATCGGTCATGATCGACGCCGGGTTCGAGTTCACCAGCACCACCTCATACCCCTCGGCCTTCAGCGCCTTACACGCCTGCGTCCCGGAGTAGTCGAACTCCGCCGACTGCCCAATCACAATCGGTCCGGAGCCGATCACCAGAATCTTCGCAATGTCATTCCTGCGTGGCATATCTCTTCTTCCTTACTCAAATCTTTAGCGCCGAAAAAATGCGCGACCAAAGCCGCGCTTTTTTGTTTATTTCTTGAACTCTTCCATCATCTTCCGAAAATCCTTGAAGAGATAATGCGAGTCATGTGGCCCCGGACTAGCCTCCGGGTGGTACTGCACGCTGAACATCGGATCGGTCTTATGCCGCAACCCGGCCAGCGTCTGGTCATTCAAATTCGTATGCGTCTTCTCAACATCACCCGGCAGCGAATCCGGATCAACATTGAAGTTATGGTTCTGCGCGGTAATCTCCACCTTGCCCGTCTGGTGGTTCATGATCGGATGATTCCCGCCGTGATGCCCAAACTTCAGCTTGTACGTCTTGCCGCCGAGCGCCAGCCCGAAGATCTGGTGCCCCAGGCAAATCCCGAAGATCGGCTTCTTCCCCTGCAACTCCTTCACGTTCTCAACGGCGTACTCAAGAGGCTCGGGATCGCCCGGCCCATTCGAAAAAAACACGCCATCGGGATCCATCGCCAGCACATCTTTCGCAGGCGTAGTCGCCGGAACCACCGTCACTCGGCAGTTCTCCCGCGTCAACATCCGCAGAATATTTTCCTTAATCCCGAAGTCATAAGCGACCACATGCATCTGCTTTTTCGCGTCTTCGTCCACCGAAGTCAGCAGCGCATCGCCCGTCTGGTTCTTCGGCTCATTCGCATCCCACTCGTAAGCGACCTTTGTGCTCACCACACTGGCAAGATCGGTGCCATCCATCTTCCGGATGGACCGCGCCTTCGCGACTAGAGCCTCGGCGTCAAGATTCTCCCCCGAAGCAATCACCCCGCGCATCACGCCATTCGCCCGCAGATGCCGCACCACAGCGCGCGTATCGATCTCCGCAATCACCGGCACGCCATAGCGCTCCAGATACTCATCCGCCACCTGCGTCGAACGCCAGTTCGAGCTCATCGGCGAAAACTCGCGCGTCACCAATCCTTCGATGTACGGCTTCTTCGACTCCGCATCGCTCGGCGTCGTTCCATAGTTTCCAATGTGAGGATTCGTCAGAACCACAATCTGACCCGCGTAGGAGGGATCAGTAAAGATCTCCTGATAGCCGGTCAGTGATGTATTGAAGACCACCTCGCCAGAGCATTCCGCTCGTGCGCCAAAACTCTTGCCGCGAAAAATGCGCCCGTCTTCCAGCGCCAGTATTGCCTGCATTGCCTCTCCTGTTTGGAGTGGATTTAATAGATTCTATCAGCATTTACGCCCCGAAAACGCTGATCGCCGGCAAAACCTTGCGCGCAAAAAAAAAGACCCGGCATAGTACCGGGTCTTCTCGCTAACTCAGAAAACTTAGCGATGATGATGACGATGATGGTGGCGACGATGATGGGATGCGGCATTAGCAGGAATGACCGACCCAGCCAGAACGACGAACGCGATGGCAGCAAGAAATAACGTGCGCAACTTCATGATAGAACTCCCCCCTCAACCAGCCATTCTTTCAAATGGTCTGTAAGTTATCTGCAGCGTATCCCGACTATTAATTTTTCGCACTACCTATTTCCGGTGATGTTCCGAGCTTGATTACCCCACCCACTCATTCGATATCCACTAGAACATCTTCTCCCTCGACCCGCAGCGGAAACACATCAACCCGCTCATGTACCGGATACTCTGCCAATCCCGTCTTCGCGTTGAAGGCCCAGGAGTGCCATGGACAGATCACCGCCTCACCCTCCATCCAACCCTGTCCCAGCGGCCCCTGGCGATGCGGACAGATATTGTCCAGCGCCGATAACACGCCATTCACATTCGCCAGACAAACCGCGACTCCCTCAACCTCTACCTCTGCGACCTGCCCCACCCCAGGAGTCTCCGCCAGCCCACACAACCTTACCCACTTCGCCAATGCAAAATTCTCCGTGTTCTCTATGTTCTCCGTGTTCTCTATGTTAGAGCTTCTTCGCTTCTTCAATGATTCACCGCCGCCAATCTCAAGGTGCTACAGTCGACAAAGAAGCCCCGATGCCCCGCCCCAGTCCAAAGTCAGGTAAACGCAGCCAACCTCAACCCGCTCCTCCGGATGTCGTCAGTCCCATCTGGCTCGTTAAAGCAATCGGCCTCACCGTTCTCGCAGCGTTCTTCTGCGGCTACCTCACCTTCTGCTGGCTCTTCTACCAGGGCCAGTGGCAACTCGTACTGCACCCAACCCGCACCTCCGCCAATCCACCATCGATCGCCGGCATCTCCTACGAACCGATCCGTTTCAGCCCCGACGAATCCGCCAATCCTCAGCTGACCGGCTGGTGGATCCCGTGCGACACCGGCGGCCGCTACGCTCCCCTCACCATCCTCTTCCTCCCCGACGGCAACGGCTCCCTCGCCAACTTCATTCCCATTCTTGCCAGCCTTCACAACCTCGGCATCAACGTCTTCGCCTTCGACTATCGCGGCTTCGGCCAGAGCGCTGCGGCGCGCCCCAGCCAGCAAAGCATGACCTACGACGCTGACTCTGCCTGGCAGTATCTCACCAAGTCCCGCGGCCTCGCCGCACAGCACATCGTCCCCTACGGAACCGGCGTCGGAGCCTCGCTCGCAACCCATCTCGCGATCTCAAACCCCACCATCCCAGCCATCATTCTCGATTCGCCCCGCGCCGACCTCCTCGATGTAGCCATCAGGGACCCGCGCGCCACCCTGCTTCCCGTCCGTCTCCTCTTCCACGAGCGTTTCCCTCTCGCCGAGCGACTTTCCACTCTGCGCACACCCAAGCTCCTTGTCTCCCGCGCCACCTCGCTGGATCAAACCTTTCGCGACGCCGCCGACCCGAAACTCACCGTCGAACTCGCCTCCCCCTCCGCATTGCTCTACAACCAGACCATCACACGCTTCATGGATCAGTACGTAGGCCAATACCTTCCTCCCGCACCCGTGCCTTCCCCGGCACCCGCTCGCTAGATCGTCCCCGGTCTCCGCCTCCCAGCAATTATTTTTAAGGTGCGGACCAACCCGGGGAATCTCTTATGACAAAATCGCTCAACAACCTTCAACCCTTCGGCGCGTTGATCATGCGTCTCGCGCTCGGTGTCTCCGTGGCCGTGCACGGCTACCAGAAAGTCGTGCCCCACGGCGCGCTCAATCACTACGTCCACTACATCACCTCGCTCGGCCTCCCTCACTGGCTCGGCTATGTCTCGGCATACACCGAATTCGTCGGCGGCCTCCTGTTGATCCTTGGGCTATTCACACGACTCGCCTCCGCGCTCGTCGCCATCAACATGCTCGTCGCCTTCTTCTACGTGGGCATCCATCAGGGCTTCGGAATCTACAACTACATCCTGGCTCTCGTCGCCCTGGGAATCATGCTCACCTTTTACGGCGCTGGAGCATTGGCGCTCGACCGCAAGATCGGCTTTGCATAGTCCCAAAGGAAACCACCAAAAGGAGTGAAGGCCCCCGATACTGTGGGGGCCTTACATATTGGTGGGGAGTCTGTGTTGCGGATAGGTGAAACCGGGCTCGTGGGAAATTCCAACCCGGCTGACTACACTCAATAAGACGCCGGTCCGTCAGAAAAGTTGTCCCCTTTTTTCCACTATTTTGTAGATGACTAATTTTTACATTCCATAAACAGAACGAAGACAACAACCTTACATCCGCTAGCAATTCAACCACTTCAAACTAGTAATTCAACTAGCTGAAGTGCAAAAACTCGCCCGGATTGACCTTCGCTCCCGGAAACACCAGGTCAAGGTTCTTCGCTCCCAACGTGTTATACGCCGCCTCGCCGAGCACCCTGCGAAAGTCGGTCGTCACCGCAAGATCACGCCCTTCATTCAACTGCTCATTTGCCAATCCCGGCCAACTGCCGTAGATCTTTCCACCCTTCACGCGACCACCCAACGCAAACATCACATTCGCATGACCATGGTCTGTCCCGCCGGTGCCATTCTGCCGCGCCGTTCGCCCAAACTCCGACATGGTCACCAGCGTCATGTTCTCCGCGTCGTCTCCCATATCCTTCCAGAAGGAGGCAATCGTCTCGGAGAACTCTCTCAGCCGGTTCGCCAGTTGACCATTGATGTTCCCCTGGTTCTGGTGCGTATCCCATCCGCCAATATCGGAGAACGCCGCCTCCACCCCAAGGTTCGCCTTCAACAACTGTGCAACTTGTTTCAGACTGTTCCCAAACGGTGTGTTCGGATACACAATCCCCGGTCCCGGTTTATAGTGCGCCGGATCGGCCGCCTTCAGCATCTTCACCGCCTCAAATGTCTCCTGCCCGGTCCCATGCAGCATCGCATCCGTACTTTCGTCATACATCGCCTGAAACGCGTTGCTGATCGGCGAGGTCTGCGGCCCTCTTCCTCCAACTGAGAAGTCTGCAAGATTATTCACAGCAATCGCCGGCAGCTTGCCCTGTAGCGTCCGCGGAACCTGAACGCCGAGCGCAACCGCGCGAAACGCCGACTGCTTACCCGTCAGCATCTCCGCCTGCAACGCCCGGTTCAGCCAACCGTCGGCAGTAGACTTCACCCCGGGAGTTCCGCTCTCCATGTAATCCTGCGCGTCAAAGTGCGAACGCGTCGTATCGGGCGAACCCGCCGCATGAATGATCGCCAGATGCCCCTGGTCATACAGCGGCTTGAACGCCGCCATCGACGGATGCAGCCCGAAAAATCCGTTCAGGTCCAGAACATCCTTCTCCTGAATCGCAATCGAAGGCCGCATCGCATAGTAGTTTTTCTCCTTGTACGGCACCACGACATTCAATCCGTCCACCGCGCCCCGTTGAAACAACACCACAAGCTTCTTCTTATTCCCTGCAGCCGTCGTCACCTCAGCCAGAACACTCCGTGACAGAAACGCCGGAATCGTCGATGTACCCACCAGCGCCAGCGCGCCACCCTTCATAAACCCGCGCCGAGTCACCGCCCTTTGCACCGCGTCACGCCCGTGAATGTCGCATCCCCAGTCGCTGTTATCCGCCAGACTCTTCATGTTCGACATGGTAGCTCCTTGCCTCGGTCGCCCGGCCAACATTCACGGCCAACGTCACCCATTGGTACAAACGCATTTGTTGCTCGGAAGTTGCCTCTCCAGAACCGAATCCTTCATCGGCATTGCTAAGCGACGCAACCTCAGGCGTTACCCTTCAACTCGCTACCGCCGTTGAAACTCCGGCGAACCAAGCAACAACCCCGCCATCATCGCAGCCTCACGATCCAGCGGCGGCCGGTTCTGCTGCCGCCTCAGCATTGCCGGATTCAGAACCTGTGCCATCGGTTCGAAGTCGTTCGGCCTGATCGGAAAGCTCTTCTCCGCCTGCTGCTGCATCCCCTGGTCCTGAAACTGTTGCAGCACTGTCGACCTCGTCCGGTCGCTTACTGCCTGGCCCAGCAGCAGCGTCTCCAGCTTCGCCTCCTTGGCCGCCACAGCGTCATTGGAGCCCTCCGTCTTCAACGCCACCGGCTCCATCCCTCCGCTCGTCTGCCCCAGCAACCGCGTCCAATCCGTCTGCACCCCCGGAATACGATCGCTGCTCAGCCCCACGGCAAAGTTCATGCGGCTCACCAGATCTCCCGTATTCACCCACGTCTCGGCCATCCAGCTATAACCATTCGGCGTCTGCATCCCGTACAGCGGCATCCCCAGCTTATCGAGCGCCTGCACCAGCGGCATCGCATTCTTTACGTCCGCGCCGCTCGCCCGCACCGCTGAGATTATAAACTCCTCCGGCGTCTTCATCTTCACCCGGTACACCTCCAGCGACCAGAACTCCGGCGAATCAAACATCGTCCGCAGCACCGTCTTGATGTCTCCGCCGCTCGCCGTAAACGCCTTCGCCATCCGGTCCACCAGCGTAGGTGACGGCGTGTCGCTGACAAACCGCACCGCCAGCTTGGTCGCAATAAACTTCGCCGTAGCAGGACTAGTAGCCAGCATGTGCAACACGCGCAGCCCTTCGTTCATTCCCTGCTGATCCCCCGGATAATCCCCATCGCCGCAAGCACCGCCGCCGCCCGTCCGCCGGAACCCCATGCCCATCCCCATCCCACGTTGCTCAGTAAAGTTACTCCCCGCAATCACCGTCCCCATCACCGTCTTATTGCCCGGTTCGTGTCTCCGTTCCTCAAACTGAAATTCGCCGCCGCAATTCGGCCGATCGATCGTCCATCCCGTCAGGACTTTCGCCACCTCAGTCACATCCTGTTGCGTATACCCCTGCCCGCAAGCCTTGTCCAGCATGCTTACCGGACGATCCGCGCTCACCTCACACTGCACCCCGAGCGTATGCAACTCCATCAGTTCGCGCGCGTAGTTCTCATTCAACCCGCGGTCCTTCAACGCTTGCTTCACCTGGGGATTCTTTGCCAACTGTGCAAACCGCCCGCCATTCTTCGCCGCCATCGAGTTCGGTCCTATGCTCTGCCAGTTGTCGAGATACATCAGCATCGCCGGACTCTTCGCGGTAGCCACCAGTAAGTCCTCAAACCTGCCCAGCGCATGCGGCCTGATCGTCTCCCGCTCATACGTCGGCAGCATGTACGGCTCGTTCTGGTTCTTCCGGATGTACACATTGAAGTGGTTCAGCCAGAAGTCCGTCATCACAGCTTCCAGCTGGCGCTCGCTGTAGACATCGCGTAGCATCCGCGATTGCAGCAGCTCCGCTCCAATCATCCTTGGCGAACCCTGGAGCGCAGCCAGCGTCTCCCGCTGGATCGGCGCCAGACCCTCTGTAGCCTCGGCCACTTCCACCTGGCTCAAACTCCTGCGAAAAGCGAGCAGCTCATTCGGAGGCATCGCCAGAAGCCGGCGCATCCTCTCCTCCGGAGGCAGGTTGATGATCTTCACCGCCTCAAGCCCCGAATAAAACTGCTCCTCATGCGCCGCCATCGCCGGAATGCCAGGGTCCACACCATCTCCCGGCAACGCGGTCTTGTCCTTCATCGCATCCGCATCCTTCGCCATCCCCTTGTCGTCCGACGCCATGTTAGGCAACATCCTCTGCGCATCGCCTTTGGCGGCGTTCTGCTCATCCTCGGCCTTCTTCGCATCCTGCTTCGCCTTCGCTGCTTTGTAGAAGGCAATCTGATCGGCATAAATCGCATGTTCCACCGGGTCCGACGGCAGCGGCAGGTTCCTTGCAATCATCTGCCGCAACACCTGGGGGCTCGGATACCGCCGGATCATCTCCGACTGCTCCATCTTCATCGCCGGAAACATATCCAGCCGTTCATTCAGCGCCGAATCGTCGATGCTCGAAGGGTTCAGTTGCTGCTCAAACCACCGCTTCAATCCCATCGCCTGCACCGCAGCAATATCGCCCGGCCGCGGCCCGAATGTGAGCCGGTTCAATGCGTGCAACACCCGCTGTTCACCCTGAATCTGCTGAGCCGACGCCGCAACCGGCGTGCTCCCCGCCGCAGCCGCCACCACCGGCTGATCGATCATCAACACGCATAAAACACAAGCTACCAGCGCACGCACCGAGCTCGTCAGTACGTCAGCAGACTCTCGCCTGAATTGCATAGCCGCTCCTTATCGCGCTCCAGCAAAACAGCTCAGCCTCAACCAGCTCAACCCAGACAGCCGCAGCGTCTGCACTCTCAGACCCGCGAACAGTCCCGCAGTTGCGGAAAAAGTTGCCTGCAAGCTGCCGATTAAAACGCGGCCAGCTCTTGCATCGCCCGGTACAGGTCCTCCGGCTGCGGCAGAATCGCATCCTCCAACACCGGCTGATAGGCCACAAACGTATCCATCGCCGCCACCCGCCGGACCGGGGCATCCAGGTCATGAAACAACTCATCCCCAATCCGCGCCGCGATCTCCGCGCCATACCCCCAGCTCAACATATCCTCATGCGCCACAATCACCCGATTCGTCTTCCGGACGCTCTCGGCAATCGCCTCCCAGTCATACGGAGTCAAACTCCGCAGATCGATCAGCTCAACATCCACGCCCGTCTCACGATGCAGCTTCTGCGCCGCCTGCAACGCCCGCGGCACCACCGCGCCGTAGGTCAGCACGGTTAGATCCTTCCCCGCCCGCACAATCTTCGCCTTCCCAAACGGAATGCAATACTCCGGCCCCGGATACGCCGCTCGCCCGAACGTCTCCCGGTACAGCCGCTTGTGCTCAAGAAAAATCACCGGATCATCGCAGCGAATCGCCGTCCGCAACAGGCCCATCGCATCCAACGCATTCGACGGCATCACAATCCGCACTCCCGGCGTATGTGTAAAGATGCTCTCGCCCGATTGCGAATGATAGATTGATCCACCCGTCAGGTATCCGCCAATCGGCACTCGAATCACCAGCGGGCAGCTGAACGCCCCGTTCGACCGCCACCGCACCAGCGGCAGCTCGTTGCGCATCTGGTGCATCGCCGGCCAGATGTAGTCGAAGAACTGAATCTCCACCACCGGCTTCATCCCGCGCACCGCCATGCCAATCGCGCGGCCAACAATATTCGCCTCGGCCAGCGGCGAGTTGAAGCACCGCTCGCTGCCAAACTCCGTCTGCAATCCAGCCGTCAGCTTGAACACCCCACCCTTACCCTTGACCTTGCCCTCACGCAGAGCCTTGTCCCGCGTCGCATCGGCAACATCTTCGCCGAACACCACGATCCGTTCGTCGCGCCGCATCTCGTCCTTCAGACAGCAGTTGATCAGATCCGCCATCGTCCGCTCCGTCGGATCTGCAGTCGCCGCCGGCTCCGTCGCAAACCGCGCATCCATCGGCGTCAGGTCCTCCGAGTACACATACTTCGTAATCGAAGCCACCGTCGGCAGCGTCGCCATCACCGCGCGATCAGCCGCCCGCTGCACCTCTTCATCGACCTGCCGTTCCAGGTTGTTGATCCCATCCGCGTCGAGAATTCCCTCGCGCAGCAGCCACATCTGCATCCGCGAAATCGGATCCCTCGCCGCGTCCGCCTCCAGTTCCTCCGTCGACCGGTACAGCCGCTCATCATCGCTCAGCGAGTGCGAGTACGGCCTGATCACATGCCCATGCACCAGCGCCGGCCCCTTGTCCGAACGGCAGTACGCCACCGCTTCGGACATCGCCTTATAGCTCGCAATCGGATCCGTGCCATCCACCTCCCAGAAGCGGAAGTTCGGAAAATTCGCCACCAGCTTCGAGATATTTCCCCCCGGCGTATTCACCTCCACCGGCGTCGAAATCGCATACCCGTTGTCTTCGACGACAAACACCACCGGCAGCTTTCCATTCGAAGCCGAGTTCAGCGCCTCCCAGAACTCGCCCTGGCTCGTCGACCCCTCACCGATCGAAACATAGACCACCTCGTCGCCATGAAACGTCACATCCTTGTAGCTCCGATAGTCGACCTCGCGGGGGTCGCCGTCCGGCTTCTTGGTCACCTCAGGATGCCGCGTAAAGTATCTTCCCGCCTCGGCACAACCCACCGCCTGCAGACACTGCGTCGCAGTCGACGAAGACGGCGTCACAATGTTCAGTTTCTTGCTCGACCAGTGCGAAGGCATCTGCCGCCCGCCACTCGCAATATCGTCCGCCGCACCCACCGCCTGCAGCAGCTGCTCCTCAACCGTATTTCCCAGCGCAAGGCAAATCGCCCGGTCGCGATAGTAAGGAAAGAACCAGTCATATCCCGGCTTCATCGCCATCCCGGCAGCCACCAGCAGCGCCTCATGTCCCGCGCACGACACCTGAAAGAAAATCTTCTGTTGCCGCTTCAAGACAATCTCGCGATCGTCGGTCCTGCGCGACAGATACATCAGCCGGTAGAACTCCACCAGCTGCTCACGCGACAGCAACCTCTCTTGAACGGCGACTGCCGTCTTCTTGTTCTCCTGCACGCTGGATCCAGATTGTCTTGCCATGCACTCATCCTTTACATCGACCACATCTACGTCTACAACGTCTACATCGACCACATCGAAACCCGCGGCTCAATCACGCCGCCAACCAGATTGTACCGGGAAGCCGCCCCCCTTGACTCCACCGGGAACACCTTTTTTGACTCCCCGTTCAATTTACAAATACACCTGAAAATGGGCGACCACAAAGGCCGCCCATTCCGTTACACATCCAACCTAAACAAACAAAGGAGCCAGCACCAGCGTAATCGTCGCCAGCAGCTTGATCAGCACATGCAAACTCGGTCCAGCCGTGTCCTTGAACGGATCGCCAACCGTATCGCCGACAACCGCTGCCTTGTGTGCCTCCGACTTCTTCCCTCCATACTGCCCCGTCTCAATAAACTTCTTCGCATTGTCCCAGGCGCCGCCACCGTTGTTCATCAGCATCGCCAGCAACACACCCGAAATCGTCCCGACCATCAGCAACCCAGCGACCGCCTCGGCTCCGGCCAGATTCACCGCCTTTCCGGCAATCATCGGAACCGGCAGAACCCTCCCCTGGAAGCTCGCACTGAAATGCCGGAAGATCAACCCCACCGCAACCGGCAAAGCAACCACCAACGCACCCGGCAGCACCATCTCCTTCAACGCCGCGCCCGTCACAATGCGAACACATCGTCCATAGTCCGGCTTCGACGTCCCCGCCATAATGCCCGGATTCTCCTTGAACTGATCCCGGACATCCTGTACCACCATCTGCGCCGTCCGCCCCACGGCCTTGATCGCCATCGAACTGAACAGGTACGTCAACATAGCTCCCAGCAACGCTCCCACAAACACCGGAACCTGTGCCAGATTAATATTCGTAAAACTCCAACCCGGCGGCAAGTATCCGCCCGCCAAGTTGACCTTATCCGTCACAATCGTCTTGATCTCTTCCAGATAAGCCGAGAACAACAGGAACGCAGCCAGCGAAGCCGACCCGACCGCATACCCCTTGGTCAGCGCCTTCGTCGTATTGCCCGCCGAATCCAGTTTGTCTGTCCGCTCGCGAATCGCATCCGGCTGGTTCGACATCTCGATAATTCCGCCGGCATTATCGGTGATCGGCCCAAACGTATCCATCGCCAGAATGTAGGCCGCACAGCTCAACATCCCCATCGTGGCAATTGCCGTCCCGTAGATACCCTTCGCATAGTCGCTGATGGTCGCGACACCAGCTAACCCCTGCACGCCGAAGTAGTAGCTCAACAACAGAGCCGCCGAGATCGCAATCACCGGGAGTGCCGGCGTCTCCATCCCCACAGCAAGTCCGCTGATAATGTTCGTCGCAGGCCCCGTCAACGAAGCCTTTGCAATCGACTGCACCGGACGGTAGATCGACTCCGTATAGTACTCCGTGATCCACACAAACAGAAACGAAGTAATTAATCCGACCACACCACATCCCAGCAGCCAAAGGCAGTGCACCTGCGGACCGCTCAGCATCAGATACACAGCACCCGCAAACCCCAACAGCGCCAGCCCCGACGTCACATAGAATCCGCGATTCAACGCATGCATCGGGTCTTCGTCTTCTGTCGTCTTCACCACAAAGACACCCACAGTACTCGCAATCAGGTTGATCGCCAGCACCACCAGCGGAAACAAAATCCCCTTCACGCCAAACACCGGATAGAGTGCCGCGCCCAGAATCATCGCGCCCACGTTCTCCGCCGCAGTCGATTCAAAGATGTCCGCTCCACGGCCAGCGCAGTCGCCCACGTTGTCGCCCACTAGGTCAGCAATCACAGCAGGGTTCCGGGGATCGTCCTCCGGAATACCCGCCTCCACCTTCCCCACCAGGTCCGCACCCACGTCCGCGGCCTTCGTATAAATTCCACCGCCAAGCTGCGCAAACAGCGCCACCAGCGAAGCGCCGAACCCGAACCCGACCAACTGGTACGGCACCGACGCCGGATGCTCCAACCCGCCGAAGAACAGGAACAGCGAACCCACACCGAGCAGCGACAGCGCCACCACCACCAGTCCCGTAACTGCCCCGCCCCGCAGCGCCATCTGCAGCGCTTTGTTCAAGCTCGTCCGTGCCGCCGACGCCGTCCGGATATTCGCCCGGATCGAGCAGTACATGCCCGTATACCCCGCAAGGCCAGAGCACACCGCTCCCACCAGGAAACTGATCACCGTCTTCAACGCATACGGCGACGTCCTCGCCGACATGTGGTATCCCACAAACAGAACGATCGCCAAGGCCGCCGCAATCTCTCCAATCGTCGTGTACTGCCGCCGAAGAAACGCTTCGGCTCCTTCGCGAATCGCGTTCGAGATCGCCTGCATCTCCGGCGTTCCCGTATCCGATGCGATTACCGCACGCGCCAGCATCCCTGCCGCAACCAATGCCAGTACTCCAACCGCAAGCGCAACCCACAGATAGATCCGGCCGTCGTCATTCCCAACATAGGCAGGCGCAGCTGGAATCTGCGCCTGTACGGCCAAAGCCAAAAAGCTCACTACATACATGCAAACGTCTCCTTAGAACGCAGAACTTCTCTTAGATTCACAAAGGCGGCAATTAGAGCATGTGCAATCGAACAGGGTCAATGATTCGCGGGATGCGTCCGCTAACGCGTAGCGGACACATTCTTCGATGCGGACTTTCGTGCACTGCAGATTAGTCAGTTTCATCAAATCGACAAACCAAAGTAATAGCACATCACTCCCTCTCTCACGAAAATTCCTTCCCAGCCGATGCATATCTCAGCGCAACAACGAGGTACCACCGTGTCCGTTCCCAGCAACTTATATCTCCCTACCCCTGCTCTTCGCGTCCCGGTTGTACGGGCAATCAGCCGTCGCCTGTTCCACCGGACCTTCGTCCTGGCGATCTTCCTCGGCCGCGTTGCCGGTGCGCAAATCGACACTACGAGCATCGCGCCGCACCGCTACCTCGTCCTCTATCGCAATGCCACCATCCCCGGAGACGCCGAATCCCGCCTCACCGCCGCAGGCGCCCACCTTATTCACCGCAACGAACACTTCGGCATCGCCGCCGTCGAATCCCAATCCACTGCCCAGAACCCAGCCCACAACGACGACGCCACTCTCCGCCGCCTCGCCGCCCAACCCAACGTCGAATACGTCCTCCACGACCGCATCGTCTCCGCCCATCGTCTCCGGCTTCAAAGAGTCGCCCCCGCCTCCAGCAGCGTCGAAACAGCGGGACAATCCCCCAACCCGTCCACTCCCATCGGCAGACTCCCTACCCACGGCCCTATCCTCAACACACTGCCCTCTCCTCCGCCACCGCCTCCGTATGACACGTACTACACCACCCCTCAAGGATGGGCAGTCCAGCAGGTCGGCGGCTACGGCAACAACGTTCCCGGCGGCCCGGCACACGGTCCCTGGGACACCACCATGGGCAAAGGCGTCCGCATCGCCATCATCGACAGCGGCGTCGACCAGACTCATCCCGACATCGCCCCCAACCTCGCTCTCAACATGACCGAAGTCGATCAGTCCGCCTATCCCAGCGCCTGCGACGACGGCACCCCGCAGGACCAGCAGGGTCACGGCACCTGGACCGCCTCTCTCGCCGCCGCCGCCATCGGCCCCGGCACCGGCGAGGTTATCGGTGTAGCCCCCCAGGCCACCATCCTCAACATCAAAGTCCTGCAACGCATGCCCGCCAACATCGCCGGTGCCAGCACCCTTGCCAGTCAATGCGAAGCCGGCGAAGCCAGCGGCCTCTTGAGCTGGGTCATGCAGGGTATCGAAGACGCCATCGCCAATCGCGCCGACGTCATCAGCCTCTCCATCGGCGCCACCGCCGACCTGAGCACCGGAGACGGCGCAGGCCTCCTCGCCGCCTTCAACCGCATCACCTACGCTGCCACCCAGGCCAACATCGTCCTCGTCGCCTCCGCCGGCAACGACGGCCTCGACCTCTCAAACCCCCGCTACGTCGAGCTCCCCGCCCAGTCCCGCGGCGTTCTCGCCCTCGTCGCCTCCACCAACCCCGCCTGTGCCCAGAACACCACACCCGGAGCAGCCTGCGTTCCCGGCCCCGTCTTCCTCCCCTACTACAGCAACTACGGCGCGCCCCTCAACGCCCTCGCGGCACCCGGCGGCAGCTACCCTGCCGGAGACGACTTCGGCATCAGCGGCTGGGTTCGCGGCGCCTGCAGCTTCGGCAAGCGGAATACCGTCGACGGCATCCCCTCCGACGCCGCCCACAGCCTCGGCTGCTTCAACATTGGCCATACCGGCTACGTTCAGGCCATGGGCACCAGCGCCTCGGCCCCCCTCGCCGCAGGCGTAGCCGCCCTCCTCCGCGCTGCCCACCCCGACTGGACCGCCACCGCAGTCGTCGACGCCATGCGCAACTCCGCCATCCCCACCACCGGCCTGCCCGTCCCCCAGGTCAGCGCTGCCACAGCCTTAACTTACGCCCCCTCAATACCCTGATGAAATTTCCTACAGTCAAACCTTAAACTCGCCGACTAGTAGCATCGGCCCGCCCCGAGCGGGCACTCTACTCCCTATTTCCCCACACCCTACTCCCTTCCTCACCCCTTCATCCGCTCTTTCACGCTACGGGCCAGCTTCTCGATCTCGTCAGCCTTCTTGATCACATCCACGGACAATGTATCCTTTGTCGACTTGTCGACCTGCGCCTTCAGATCCGTAGCCAGAGCCAGCAGTTTTTCCGTGTCCGCCACTAGGCGCTTCTGCCGGTCGTTGTTGCGCAACTTCTCCTGCTGGTCAGCCCGGTGTGAATCCATCGGGTCTGGATCGGCGGGATTCGTCCCCAGTCCCGGTCTGCCCGGCATCCCCGGTATCTGCTGCTGCCCTTGCTTCGATGTCGGCGATTGCGGGTACATCTGGCCCCCGCTCACTCTCACCGAGCACGCCATCGTTATAACCGCCCCGATCACCGCCACTCGCAGTACTCTCATATCATCCCCCATCACCGCTCGCAGGCGGCACCTCAATTCTCGTTCCCCGGTCGCAATTGCATCTTACAAACAGCTGACGCATTCTGTTTTACAGCATCCCGAAAGCGAGACGTGGTAATCATGCACCTTCTGGCCATGGCCCTGCAAGATCAACCTGTCGACATCCTCAAGTCCATCGAGCGCGACTGGAAAAGCGGCATCATCTCTATCATTCAGAACAAGCTACCGAAATTTCTCACCATTCTCTTCATCGTCTTCGTACTCCACCGCCTCGTCCTTTTCTTCGTCAAACGCCTGCGCCGCCGCGCCGACAATCAGGACGGCAACTTCCACCGCGCCGCACAGATCCGCACCGTGGCCTCTATCGTGCGCGCCACCTCGTACTCCATCTTCGCCTTCATCGTCTTCCTCCAGGTCCTCGACCTCGCCGGGATCCCCTACCAACCAATCCTCGCCTCAGCCGGCATTCTCGGCGTCGCGATCGGCCTCGGCGCCCAAAGCATCTTTAAGGACATGATCAACGGCGTCCTGATCCTGGTCGAAGACCAATACAACGTCGGCGAAGTCGTTACCATCGCTGGACTAAAAGGAACCGTAGAAGACCTCTCCCTCCGTCGCACCAGCGTCCGCGACGCCGACGGTACCCTCTACATCATCCCCAACAGCCAGATCGCCACTGTCTCCAACCTCTCCCGCGACTATGCCGTCGCCACTCTCAATGTCAGTGTCGACGCCAGCGCCAATCCAGACAAAGTCATCGCCCTGCTCGCCAGAATCGCTGGCGACGTCCGCAATGAAACCGCCTTCAAGGACATCGCCGTCGCCGATCCCGTCATTCTCGGCGTAGACAAGATCGACGGCCGCGCCGTCACCTATCCCATCCAGATTCGCGTTCGCGCCAACCAGCGCGACGGAGTCCTCCGCGAGCTGCGCCGCCGCATCATCCTCGCCTTCGAAGAAGACGGCATCCCTCTCGGCAACGACCCCGCCAACATGCTCATCCTCCGCTCACCCAATCCCACCGCCCCACCCGTACAACAACCCCTGGTCGGCCAATGAGGAGGCTTTATGAAAGTCATGCAGCTATTTGAAACACCCAAAGGCCTCACTCTCCAGGCGTACGAACGTCCAGTGCCCAAACCCGGGCAAGGGGAACTGCTCATTCGTGTGCGCGCTGCCGGAGTCACCACAGCGGAACTGGAGTGGCAACCCACCACGCATAAGGCCGACGGCTCCCCCCGAAAGCAGGCCATCCCCTCGCACGAATTTTCCGGCGATGTCTGCGCCCGCGGCGACGGAGTCGAAGACATCGCAGTAGGTGAGTCCATCTTTGGCATGAACGACTGGTACCAGGAGGGTGCGCTCGCCGAGTACTGTGTCGCCCCGGCCACCTCAGTTGCGTATAAACCAAAGTCTCTGTCCTACGAGCAGGCGGCCACCGTCCCCATCGGAGCGCTCACCGCATGGCAGGGGCTCACAACCCACGGGCATCTCCGCGCCGGCGAACGAGTCCTCATCCATGGAGGATCCGGAGGAGTCGGTCTCTTTGCCGTGCAATTTGCAAAATCCCTCGGCGCGCATGTCATCGCAACCACCGCCGCCGCAACCATTCCGCTCGTAAAGAAACTGGGAGCCGATGAGGTCATCGACTACCGCGGTCCCCGATTCGACCTGCACCTCCGCAATATCGATCTCGTGCTCGACACCGTAGGCGGCGAAACACTGGAGCGCTCCTGGAATGTCCTCGGCCCCGGTGGCCGCCTCGTAACCGTCGTATCCGACATCCCGAGCGACGCCCCGCAACGCACCAAAGGCACCTTCTTCATCGTTCAGCCCGACGGAAAGCGCCTCGCCGAAATAGCCGAACTCCTCGACTCGGGCAAACTCCTCACCTTCGTGAAAAACGCCGCTTCCCTGAAAGACGCTGAGCTCGCCTACACCAACTCCCTGCCTCCCGGGCTCGGCTACGGCAAGACCGTAATCTGCATGAGAAAATCATGAACTCGCGACATGCTTGCCACCGCGGCCGCGTGCCCCTCATCGGCCAGCGACCATGCGGTTGCCGTTCAGATTTGTCTCCCTATCGCTCTCCGATCCAGTCCCGCATGACACCCGCAGCTCCGGTGCCGAATTCGTTGGAGACACCGACAATGGCATAGCCCTGCTGGAAGAGTTGGTCGAGACCTGCGGATTCCTGTGCAAGTGGCACTATCAACATAGGACGAGGCATCGTATCCCCCTGCACCCGCGTTCCGACCATCAGCACGCCAGTACCGTCCGCAGCCTGAGTGCTGCCGGAGGCGGTGATGATGTATCCCTGAGCCGCCAGACCTTGGGCCACAGTCGATGCCGTCCCTAAAGTAGCGGTCGCTACCTGGGTCTCATAGACGGTTGACCGATCCGTCTGCCACCCGTAAGAAAGATAAGTGATCTGCCCGGCGTTATAGGAAACAGCCGTGATCACTCGGCTGTGCGCGCCCTCCTGCGTAGCTGCAGCCTGGAAGTCGCTTGGAGCGATCGTGTTCTGAGTGAGATCGAAGCCCCCGGGCTGTGTCGTCTGTATCCAGGACAGCCCGAACAGATCAGCGTCCGACGACAGGCTCATGGAGGTAATGACGGTATTCGCAGCGCCCAAATTGCCGATCGCCGAAGTGACTGGGCCGCTTCCGTTGAGGTCACTCTGGAAATCTTCGCGTAAGCCGTGTAGATAACCGGTATTGAGCCCCGTGACTCCAGATGGCAAAGCGAACGGGGTAAACTGGTATGCACAACAGTTATTTCCCAGCCATAGCGGCGTTCCAGTCGCATTCCCAAAAGTCTCCCAGCCATTGAAGCCGAGGGCGGGGACGAAGGTAACCTCTTGCACATAGCCGTTGACCGTTGAAGCGGCATCCACTTGCTGAAAGCGCAGATCGCCAGCCTTAGGCGCTCGCGCGGTGACCGTCAACGCGGCTGACCTGCTGGTGGCTGAACCGAAGGCGTTCGTCAGCGCCACCGAGAACGTCGAACCGGCATCGGCGGCCAGAACGGATGCTGTACTGTATGTGCTACCAGTGGCGCCGTCAATGAGAGTTCCGTTCCTGCTCCACTGGTATTTAACATTCGGTCCGGTGGCAATGACGGAGAAAGTTGCCTGCAGTCCCATCGGAATACTTTGGTCAGCAGGCTGAGTGATGATCAAAGGCGCCTGGCCGGTAGGCTGCAACGGCTGACTTCCTGAACCGCAACCTGACAGAGATATAAGCGAAAGTACGATTATGAGAGGGAGGGTAGAAGCCGTTGCGGCTGTCCGTACATCATGCGCTAGCAAAAAAACTCTCCATTATGAGCAGCTGTGCTTTTAATATATGTCTAGCGGCTAAGAGCTGTTGTCATTTCTTTGTCAATTCAGAAACGCACCGACAGCGGTCAGATATCAAAAAAGCTTCACCCTCCAACCGTCTAGAAAGCAGCCCGCGTGCCCACACAAATCATCAGCACAAAATCTGCCGAGCATTACAAGTGGGGAGGCTCGCAAGCAACTGACTGCGACGGCTGGCACCTCGTCAAAACACCCGAACTCAGCATCATTGAAGAACTCATGCCTCCCAACACCAGCGAGGCCCGCCATTCGCACGTTCACGCGCGTCAGTTTTTCTTCGTCCTCGAAGGAGAACTCACACTCGAAGTAGAGCACCACAACTTCGTCCTTCACGCAGGCGAAGGACTCGAAATTTCCCCCCGCCAGCAGCATCAGGCAATCAATCGAAGTGCCGCCCCTGTGCGAATGCTCGTCACCAGCCAGCCCCCAAGTCACGGAGACCGGATCATCGCATAGCAATCTAGCTGGACAGCTCTTTCAACACAAAATCTGCGCGCTGTGCAGCCGACACTCGCGGAATCTCCACCACCTCATATCCGCAGTCTTCATAAGCCTCGACCATCAGGCCATACGTATTGACGGCCTCATCCAACGTTTGTTTCCGCTCTGTATCCGTCGTATAGATCTCCGGCCACGGTGGCGCGAGAAAAACACGATCCGCATAACGATACGTCCTGCAGGCCGCCAGAATCTCATCCTCTAAGGATGATCCAATCAAGCGCGCATAACAAAACGTGTCAGGAACTCCGCGATCAAAGAAAGTAGTCCCCTTCAACGCAGCATGCTCCCGGTACGAAGTGACCGAACGCTCCAGCATCAGCCGGCAATACCGTTCGCGGTCTCCCCACGGAAGCGCATCGCCTCCATCCCGCATCTGCTCCTGAATGATCTGCCGAGCCACCTCAGGCGCAAATCGAAACCCTCGCCGTTCCAGTTCAAGCAGGATCGTCGTCTTGCCCGCCCCTGGGCCGCCGCTGATCACCACCAGCCTAGAAGCATCCACTCCAACCTCACAACGACTTGTTCATCGCGTCAATCAGTTCATCCACCGTCGAGACCGGCGGCAGACAACCCTTCCCGCTGCACACCACCGCAAAGCTCCCTTCCCCATCAAGCCCCGGAAGATGCGGCAGCGTCTCGGCCAGCGCCGATGGCAACGTCCCCAGCTGATCTCTTCGCAACCGAATCACGCTCTTGTTCACTGCATACCGCGCCAGCGCCACCGCTTCCAGCCTGCGAGCCGCCGCGTCGTCTCCAATCACGCAGACCTGTACCGCCCGCTGTACCATCCGCTGCAGCGCCAGCCCGTAGCTCGCCGCATACAGCCCAAAGTGCTCCACAACACCGGCGAAAGTCTCGAGCGTCTCCAGCGCCTTGACCGCATAATCCTCGCGGCCATTCAACGCCTCGAGCCGCAGCAGCAGAGCCGCTCCAACCGGATTTCCCGCCGGCGTCGGCGAATCCTGCAACGGCTTCCGTCGCGTCACCAGAGCCCCCAGCCGAACCTCTCCATCCGCCGCAGCCTCCGTATCGAAGAAGGCGCATCCCGTAGCGTCATAGAAACGCTTCAGAGCGCTCTCCATGATCGACTCCGCCGCCGTGTAGTACTTCATCTCTCCCGTCAACTCCCACGCATCTAGAGCAGCATGCCCAAGAAACACGTAGTCATCCAGCACTCCAGCCACCCGCGCTCCCTTGCCACCTGCCTCGCCGTACGCCACCACATGCGCCACACCGGCCTTGGCATCCCAGGCCTCGCTCAGCACACGATCCAGGGACTTCAACGCAAACGCGCGCACCTCCGGCAAATCCAGCACACGTCCTGCCTCCAGAAAAGCCGAGATGCACATCCCGTTCCAGCCCACATAGATCGTCTTGTCCACATACGGCGTAGGCCGCTTCTTCCTCGCCGCGTACAGCTTCGCCTTGGCCGACTCCAGCCGCGCCTTCGCTTCATCCAGCGAAATCTTGTTCGCCTTCGCCACACCCTCGAGCGTCCCCCTTACATGCAGCACGTTCTTCGCCGGATTGTGGTGCATATCCCCAATCTCGCCGATGTCGTAGTACGCGCTCGCGACCGCCATCTCCTCCGCCGTCAACACCGCGGCGGCCTCATCGAGCGTCCACGTAAAGTAATCCCCGTCATCGTCCAGAGAAAAATCCGCATCCTGCGAAGCATAGAATCCACCACGCTCCCGGTCGCTCAACCACTCATCCATCCACCGGACCATCTCCCGCGCCACCCGCGCAGCCTCCGGCTCGACGAACGTCTGGAACGCATGCACGTAGTTCTTCAGCAACTCGCTGTTGTCGTACGCCATCTTCTCAAAGTGCGGCACTACCCACCGGTCATCGACCGAATAGCGATGAAATCCGCCCGCCAAATGGTCGTAGATCCCACCGCGCGACATCTTCTGCAGCGTCACCATCGCCGCATTCTTCGCCGCCTCGCCCACACCAGTTCCGTTCACCGACACCCGCGAAGCCGCATCCAGCAGCAGATCGATCGCCCCCGAATGCGGGAACTTCGGCTGTGACCCAAACCCGCCCGACCGCGCATCGAACTGCTTCAGCGCCGAATCCACCAGCTTCGCCACCAGCTCCGGCCCGGGATTCCCCGCCCTTCCCATGAACGATTCGTTGTGCTCAATCGCCGCAATCACGCTGCCGGCCGACTCATTCACCTCATCCCTTCGCTTCTGAAACGCCTCGGCCATCGTCAGCAACACACGCGGGAATCCCGGCCGCCCATGCTGATCCGTAGGCGGAAAATACGTCCCCCCAAAAAATGGCTTGCCGTCCGGTGTAAGAAACGCAGTCAGCGGCCAGCCTCCTTGTCCACTGATCGCCGACACCGCAGCCTGATACCGCGTATCCACATCCGGCCGCTCATCCCGATCCACCTTCACCGCAATAAATTGATCGTTGATGATCCTGGCCGTCTCGGCGCTCTCATACGACTCCCGATCCATCACATGACACCAGTGACACCACACCGCGCCGATATCCAACAGGATCGGTTTGTCTTCACTCTTCGCCTTTGCGAATGCCGCCTCGCCCCACTCCTGCCACTCGACCGGCTGGTGCATCGCAGAACGCAAATAGGCTGAGGAAGCCTTTGCCAGAGAGTTCAGATGCTCCCCACCCTCTTCCCTGCTCGATGCGCTGCCGCCAACCTCAACGTTTCCAACCCGTTCTTCACTCCCAGCCCGCTCTTCATTCATAGACTCTCAGTCTAGTTCAAACCGGCTCCTGCTATCGCCACCCAAACCATTCAAAAAAAGCGCCCGTCTCAAAAAGGGCGAAGTCACCTGGCCATCAAGCCAGCCCCTAAAGACTGTTACGAAGCCGAAGTCGAGACATCTCTTCGTCACCCGGCGGCATCTCTGTAAACGCACCCTTAGGACCCCTTAGCCCGCACGGCCACAACGTCTTCCCGGAGGCCCGCCATGCGCATCCGCATCGTTTCCCTAGCTGCTTCCGCCCTCCTGGCAGCGGCCGCGCTCGCCGCCCCTGCCGACACCTACACCTTCACCATCAGTACCGGCCCGACCAGCACAACCCCCGGAACCACCTTCATCGTTAGTGGCACTCTAACCGGCACACCCAACCTGTCCAACCCCTCCAATCCAGCCATCGATCTGACCGACATTACCGGAGCCGGCCAGGGATATGACTTCACCGGCGTCGTCCCGCTCGGGGCCACCGAGAGCTTCGCCTACGACAACCTCATCTTCACCAATCCCACCGCCATACACGTAGACGCCCTTGGCGTTCTCCTCACTCTCAACAGTCCGATCGGAACCAGCCTCGCCCACGTCTACAACAACGGCGCCTATCACGTCGATGTCTTCGACCCCAGCGACCCCGTAGACATCACTCCATTTACGATCGACACCTTTCTCCTGACACCCACCGCGGTGCCCGAGCCATCCTCCTGGCTATTCCTCGGAAGCGGCATCCTGGCCTTTGCCACCGCCGCCGCGACTCGCAGGTTGTTCCCACGACTCAACTAGAAACCTTGCAGGAAGTCATCTCACGCAAAACAGCCGGCTCCACAAAGGAGCCGGCCGTTCTTCTTTTCACGTCATCATCTCGGGAGTCTCTGACAAAGCTCCCGCACGTCGTGTTACCGCTGCGGCGGAGTATTCGGAGTAATCGAGATCGGCTTCGGCGGCTCCTGCGGTTTAGGCGATGTTAATCCCGGAATCACCGGAGTCTGCCCCCCTCCTGCTGCCGCGCTGACAATACTGATCCCATACCGCTCCAGCGTGTCCGACAGAAGCTGCATCAACTCGGCCCTGTCGTTCGCATACGCCGCCGTCGCCGAAATCAGATTGTTGTCCGCAGTCGCAAGATTTCTCCCCTGCTGCAACACGTTCGTCGTCGTCGAAGCTCCCAGCTTGTACTTCTTCTCTTCCGCGTCCAGGCTCTGCGCCGCATAATCCCGCGCTGCCTGTGCCGCGACCACACGAGCCCGGTCGCTGGTCATAGCGAACTGCTGGTTGATCACCTGAATCCGTATCTGTGCGTAAAGCTGCTGCAACCGCATCTGCGACTGCAGGTACTCCATCTGCGACCGCGCCTGGTCAGCCTGCGCCGTCCGGTTACGCAGCGTGATGTTGATGTTCACACCCACGCCCTTGTCCGGGGCGTTGCCGTTGAACAGATTGCCGAACGCCGTACCATAGCTGACCGGCGGAAAAGTTCCAGGCGGATAGGGTTGGCCAGTGTTGAAATTGATGCCATCCGGGTTCTGCGCTCCCGCCAGCGCGTTTGCGCCATAAAAAGCATACGCATCCACCGTCGGCAGCAAGCCATTCTTGAACGCCTTGATCGTAATCTCGTTGTTCTTCATGTTAAGCACAGCCTGCTCGATCTGCGGGTTGTTCGTATAGGCCACCTTCACCAGCTCCTCCGGCGACAGGTCCTCCTCCGGTATCTTCTCCAGGCTCACGCGGTCCGTGGGAATGACCGGCGCAGCAGACAGCTGCGGATCATTCAGGTTCCGCGCGATCGCCTGTTTCATGATGAGCTGCTGGTACTCCAGATTCACCTGCGAAGCCACAAGCGCCTGCTTGTCCGTCGCCACCGCGCTATCGGAGTTCACCACATCCAGTGGCGCCAGCGTCCCGATCTCCAATTGTTTCCGGTTGTCTGCGGTCAACTGCGCCGACTGCCCCAGCGCGCGTTCCTTCGCCTGCTCGTCTTCGTACGCACTCACCAGCGCCCAGTAGATCTTCTCCACCTGGTCCACCGTGTACAGCACCTGTTGCCGGAACGATGAGTCCGTAATCCGCCGTGTGTTCTTCGCCTGTATGACAAACCGTTCATTCAGCCAAGGACCAAACCCTTGCAGCAGATGTTGGGTCGCCGTCGCGCGAAAGCCAGTTGTGATTGAGGGGCTGTAATTGCTGAACGGGTTGTTGGTCGTTACCCGCGAGTTCGTGAAGCCGGTCGTAAGCTGCGTGCCGGTCACAAAGCCCTGGTTATAAGTGAAGTTGTACGTCCCCGTGTTCGTATTCAAAACCTGCTTGCCGCCGCTGAACAGGGTGTTCAACTGTGGCTGAGCCAATGTCTCGTACTGTATCGTCCCTTGCAGCACCGGGTCGCGAAACTCAGGCGTAGGTCCGCCGCCATTCGTGCTCACGACGATTCCGCCCACACCTGCGCCGCCGCCGCCCGTTCCTGCCGAAGTCGCTCCCGGTCCTCCACCACCTTGAATCGTCAACGTCGTTCCGCCCAGCGTATTCTGCACCAGGCCCGTCGAGACGCCGCGAAGGCTCGACCCCGCCTTCGCACGCAGAATGTCCGTGTCCGCAATGTCCAGATTGATTCGCGCAATCGCGATGTCGTAGTTGTTTTCAAGCGCGAGAGCCACCGCATCCGCCAGGCTCAGATAAATCTTGCCGTCCTGCAACAGAGACTTCAACCGGTCCGTGTTCACCAAACGCGGCGCAGGAACATTCGTCGCGGTATACGGCGCAATCGGATTCCAGAAATGGCTCTTCGGCTTCGAATAATCGACATTCGTGTCCCGAAGATCGAAGGGCTCGGTCAGCTTCGGCGGCGGAGCCTGCGGCAACCCGGCCTGCCCCGTCGTGTCGTTCGACACAGGCTGTGGAGGCGCTGGTGCGGTCGGATTCGTCTGCGGCTGTGTGGTTGGACTCGGCTGCTGCGCCATTCCCGGCTGCGTACACACACTCATCAGCAACAGTGCAATGCTCGCCGCCGCCTGCATATCTTTTAATCTCACGATGCGCTCTCCAACTCTTCCCTGGTGCTTCTCTGCGATTTGCCGGCAACGCAACTTCCCTTTGCCGGACACCTAAACTCATACCCGTGCCTGGACCCTCTGCAACTCCCTGGGGCCGCAACTGCAATTCAATTTTTCAATGCTTTATTCAGACGCACAGAACCTTCCCGACGACTCTAAAAGAATGCTTCTGAACCTGCACGTTTCTGCCGCGCGATATTGTTTAGCTCAGCAGATATACGCACTCATCCGTTGCTTCGTTCCCAACAATCCATCAAAATTATCGAAAGGGTATAGCGCACTAAGTATATCAACCCTCAACTATTAACCCTGTCCCTCTTGCTTCAGCATCAAGCGGCATCAAGCTAGATTCCACCCGAAATCGCTTTTTTCGAAACAGGCCAATCAAGCCTCGACGATCACAACCGAGCGGCCCATCGTCTGGAGACTGACCTCCTCTCCAATCCATCGACGGGAAAAGAGTAGTAGCTTTGAAAGAGCGGAGTATCGCCTCTTCAACTCAAAGCTCATCGCTCAAAACTCATCGCTCTCATGCACTGGAAGCTCATCCTCACCTACGACGGAACCCCCTATAACGGCTGGCAGATTCAGCCCAACCTCCCCACTGTCCAGGGAACCCTCGCCGACGCCATCCATCGCATCACCGGAGAAACCGTTCTTCCCCAGGGCTCTGGCCGCACCGACGCCGGAGTCCACGCGCTCGCCCAGGTAGCCACCTTCACCCTAGCCGCGCCCATCCCCGAGGACAACCTTCATCGCGCCCTCAATCGCGCGCTGCCCCCAAGCATCCGCGTCCTCTCCGTCGAAGCTGTCCCCGCAGACTTCCACGCCCGCCACAGCGCGGTCCGCAAAACCTACGAGTACCGCATCCTTCCCGGCGACCGCATCTGCTCGCCCATGCTCGCTCCCTACGTATGGTCATGCCGCTACTTACTTGACCTCGCGACATTGCAACAAGCCGCCCAACACATCCTCGGCACACACGACTTCACCTCCTTCGCCGCCAACGACCCCGACCTCACCGCCCGCACAACCCCCGACTCGCTGAACGCTGGGAAAAAACTGTTGAGCGCTGAAAAAAACTCTTTGAACGCGAAAAAAAACTCCGTCATCTCGACCGAAGCGGCGGACAGTCCCACCATCCGTCGCGAAGTGGAGAGACCTCCGCATTTCGCCGTTGCCACCGCAGACACAAATTCTCCAAGCGATGAATCAACCAGCCCCGCCGATAACATCCGCACCATCTTCCACTCCGCCTGGCACCAGCACGAGGACCTCCTCATCTACCGCGTCACCGGCTCCGGTTTCCTTCACCACATGGTTCGCAATCTCGTCGGCACCTTCGTCGAAGCAGCCGCCAACCGCATCTCCGCCGACACGATCCCAACCATCCTCGCCGCGCGCAACCGCAGCGCCGCTGGCCCGACCGCCCCCGCCAGCGGCCTCTTCCTCGTAGAGGTCGAGTACGAATGACAACCCCACCACAACCCCAGTCACAACTTTGGGTGCCCCATCCTTTTCGGCTCCATCGAAAAGGGTGGGTTATCGAGCGAAGCGAGACCGCCTTTAATCTCAACCCCGCCGAGACCTCTAAAGTAGAGGTTGATTTCGAATGACCGCCACCTCCTCCGCCCAGCGCCGCATCTCCCGCCTCGCCACTCTCACCGCCGTCCACCGCGCCTTCCACTGGCTGCACCTTCACCAGCCCCAGCTCCGCCAATGGCAACTCGAACTGGTGCGCATCCCCGCGCCACCCTTCGGCGAATCCGCCCGCGCCGCATGGTTCCTCGACCGCTTCCACCAACTAGGCCTCACCAACCCGCACCTCGACGACGCCGGCAACGTCCTCGCCGAACTGAGCCCTGAACCCTCGACCCTGAACCCTCTTCCCTGCATCCTCCTCTCCGCCCACCTCGACACCGTCTTCCCCGCCGGCACTCCCATCGAACCCCTCGAAGAAAAGGACTGCCCTCGCATCTACGCCCCCGGCATCTGCGACAACGCCGCCGGCCTCACCGCCCTTCTCGCCATCGCCGCTGCTCTGCGCTACGCCAAAATCACACCGCCTCTTCCCATCCTCTTCAGCGCCAACGTAGGCGAAGAGGGCGAAGGGGACCTCCGCGGCATGCGTCACCTCTTCGAGCGCGGCCCCTATCGCCATCGCATCGCCGCGGCCATCGCACTCGAAGGCAGCGGCAGCTCCGCCGTCGTCACCCGAGCCCTCGGCAGCCTGCGCTTTCGCGTGACCATCACCGGCCCCGGTGGCCACTCCTGGACCGACGCCGGCACCCTCAATCCCATCCTCCTCCTCAGTCAGGCCCTGACGAAGATCGCCGCCCTCGAACTTCCCGCCAACCCGCTCACCACCATCAACGTCGGCCACATCTCCGGCGGCACCTCCATCAACTCCATTCCTGAATCTGCCACCGCACTCCTCGACATCCGCTCCACCGACCCCACCCAGCTCGTCTCTACCGCCACCACCGTCCACCAGATCTTCGACGAAGTCGTCTCCCCCGTCACCACACAAAAAACCACAACCCCACCACCAAAACTCCACATCGAAACCATCGGAAACCGCCCCGCCGCCGCCCTCCCCGAAGACTCGCCTCTTCTCCACACCCTTCGCGCCGTCGACCGCCACCTCACCCTCCGCACCGAACCCCGCCTCGGCTCCACCGACGCCAACATCCCCCTTTCCCGCGGAGTCCCCGCCATCGCCATCGGCGGCGGCGGCACAGGCGGAGGCATCCACACCCTGCAGGAGTGGTATGACCCCACCGGCCGCGAAACCGCCCTCCGCCGCATCCTCCTGACCCTCCTCGACACCCTCCAAACCATCTCCTCATCCCCCCATTAACTTCACCCCTTCCCGCCGTTCTGTCTTTACCTCTTCCCACCAGCCCAAATGCACGGGTGCCCCATCCATCGCGCCCTTTGCGATCGGGGTCCCCATTGAGCTTGCTCAACGGGGCGAGGATGGGTGGGATGTAAGCCGCCAACCAGCCGCGGCCTTACAAACCAAAGACATCCACGTGGCGTATTCAGCCCTCCAACCCGCTACAATTAAATCAGCCTCCAAAATCGAGATAAAGCACCACGCCAAAGTTATTTCTCATCTAAAATCAATAGTTTACAAGACCAACCCTTTAGAATGAGCAGCTTGCCGCGAAGTACAGGTCTAACTCCTGCTTCTGGAATACCTTGCACAATATCCGGCGGGTGGGGAGGCAAGCCTGTTACACTCCCACCGTGAAATCCCTCACGTTTTGCGCCCTCTTCCTCACCGCGGCAATCACCTCGGCCCAAGCCCCGTCACCGGACACCATCTACGTCCACGGCAACATCCTCACCGGCACCCACCTCCGCCCCAATGACCCCTCTGAAACTCCAGAGAAAGTCACCGCGATCGCCATCGCAGACGGAAAAATCCTCGCCGCGGGCACCGATGCCACCGTCCTGAAACTCAAAGGCCCCAAAACCAAAGTCATCGACCTCAACGCCGCCTTCGCGATGCCTGGCTTCAACGATGCCCACACCCACATAGGCGAAGCTGGCCGCCAAAAGCTCTCCGTCAACCTCGTAGGCGTCCACTCCCTGGCCGAGATGCAGCAACGAATCCGCACCTACGTTGCCACCGCAAAAGCCGGCGCTTGGATTGAGGGCGGAGGATGGGACCAAACCCTCTGGGCCGACGACAAACTACCCTCCCGCACCGACCTCGACCAGGTCACCGCCGGCCATCCCGCCCTCCTGCGCCGAGTCGACGGACACATGTCCGTAGCCAACTCTGCCGCCCTAGCCGCCGCCAACATCACCGCCGCCACCCCCGACCCCGCCGGCGCAAAGATCGACCGCGACGCCTCCGGAAATCCCACCGGCATCCTCCGCGAAGCCGGTGCCTTCGCCCTCGTCGCAGCAAAAATTCCTCCGCCAACCCTCGAGGAGCGGCGTCAAGCCCTAACCGTAGCGATCGCCGACATCGTAGCCAACGGAGTCACCACCGTGCAGGACAACTCCGACTGGGACGACTTCCTCGCCATGGAAGAACTCGAGCACACCAATAAGCTCCCCATCCGCATAGCTGAATGGATGGACTTCAACCGGCCCGTCGAGGCCCTCAAGCAGCGCCGCGCCAGCCACTCCTCCGACGATCTCCGCCTGCATCTCACCCAGCTCAAAGGCTACATGGACGGCTCCCTCGGCTCCCGAACCGCCGCCATGGAGGAGCCCTACTCCGACGACCCTGGCAACTCCGGCCTCCCCCGCTACACGCAGGACAGGCTCAACCAAATGGCCGCCGAGCGCGCCGCCGCCGGCTTCCAGCTTGGCTTCCACGCCATCGGCGACCGCGCCAACGAGATGGCCCTCAACGCCTTCGGAGTAGCCGATCAGGTCGCCAACCTCCCGCCATCCCCGCCAGAACACGGTCCCGACACCCACATCGCCACCAAGCCCGAGGGCGGCATCCCACCCCCCGGGGCCCTACGGTTTCGGGTAGAACACGCCCAGGTCCTGCTCCCCAGCGGTTTCGACCGCTTCGAAAAAGAAGGCGTCATCGCGTCGATGCAACCCGCGCACCTGCTCACCGATATGAAGTGGGCCACCGACCGCCTCGGCCCTGAGCGCATCAAGTACGCCTACGCCTGGAAAACATTCCTCGACCACAACGTCGTCCTCGCCTTCGGCACCGACTACCCCGTCGAACTCATAAATCCTTTCCGCGGCCTCTACTCCGCCATCACCCGCCAGAACGAAGCCGGCACCCAGACCTTTCAGCCGCAGGAAAAAATCTCTCTGAACGAAGCGATCTACGCCTACACACAAGCGTCCGCTTACGGCGAATTCCGCGAAAAAGTAAAGGGCCGCCTCGAGCCCGGGTATCTCGCCGACCTCATCGTTCTCGACCGCGACATCACTACCGCCTCACCCCAGCAACTTCTCCACACCAAAGTCCTTCGCACCGTCGTCAACGGCGAAACCGTCTACACCGCACCAGCAGCAGCCAAAACGAAAGCGCAAGACTAAGTTGTCGCAACGCCTCAGCCCCTCCGCACTTGCTCACATCCTGCTCCTGGGAGTCGTCTTCGTCTGGGGAACCACCTTCGTCCTCATCAAAGACGCGCTCCAGGACGCCTCTCCCCTCCTCTTCAACCTCCTCCGTATGGCCCTCGCGTTCGTCGCCCTCGCCATCGTAAATCACCGCCAACTCCGCAATATCAGCCGTCACGCCCTCGTCTCCGGCCTTGTCGTCGGCCTCTTCCTCGCAGCCGGCTATCAATTCCAGACCGCCGGCCTAGCCCTCACCACCGCCGCAAAGTCCGCCTTCATCACCGGCCTCGTCGTCGTCTTCGTTCCGCTATTCACCATCATCCCCGCCCTTCGTTCCGCGAACACGCCGCCTCAACGCTGGACCACCGCTATCGGAGCCCTTCTCGCCTTCTCTGGTCTGCTCCTGCTCACGACCCCGGCCGGAACCTCCCCACAGAACCTCTTCGCCAGCATCGGTTCAGGAGATCTCCTCACCCTCGCCTGCGCCATCGCCTTCGCCGGACACCTCCTCTCCCTCGCCCACACCTCGCACCGAGTTCCCACCGGCCAGCTGGCAACCCTACAGATCGGTGTAGCCGCGCTCATCATGGCCATCACGTTGCCATTAGGCGGAAAACCTCATCTAGCGATCACCCCTCGTCTTATCATTGCTCTCGCCGTAACTAGCCTCCTCGCCACCGCCGCCGCTTTCACCATCCAAAGCTGGGCCCAGCAGCACCTACCCCCCACCCATACCGCCATCCTCCTCACCCTCGAACCAGTCTTCGCCTGCATTACATCCTTCCTCGTGTTGCACGAGCATCTTGGCAGGCGATCGCTCCTCGGGGCCGTTCTCATCCTCATGGGAATCGTCTTTACCGAACTGCTTTCCGCCGCAACTCCGCTCCCCACTCACCCCGCTTAAATAGGAAGACTTTTGCCCTCATTTCGCGTCTAAACAATCGTTGCCTTGCACAACGTGTGAAGCAACATCCGAGAACAGCGACTATACTTAAGGTTCAGGCCGTGCACACAGTCCGGCGCAAAGTCACGCACAACGAATGAGGTCAAGATCTACTGATGGATACACCAAATAACACTCCTCCCACTTTGCTTCAGCGCATCCGCAGCCGCCGCCTCGCCACAACGTTTACTCTCCTCGCGACGTTGTCAGTAGGCATTCTGGCCGGCTCGGTTCTCACGCGCAACGTCAGCGGCAAGGAGCAGGCCGGCGTGAATTCCTCCGACGCGCACCCTCTCATCATTCCATCGCCGGTGGTTCTCTCTAACGGCTTTTCGCAGATCGTGAAACAAGTCGGTCCCGCGGTCGTAAACATCAACACGGAGGAACTGCCCAAGCCTGCCACCAACAAGCGCAGACGTGGCGGTCAGCGGCCGCCCCAGCCGAACAATCCTGACGACGACGACAACCAGCAGTCCCCCGGAGATATGCAGGACTTCTTCAATCGCTTCTTCGGCGGCCAGGGCGGTGACGACGGCGACGGTGGCATCGGGGAGCGCCGCGCTCTCGGTTCAGGTTTCATCGTCGACTCTCGTGGCTACATCATCACCAACAACCATGTAGTCGATAAAGCCGACAAGATCTTCGTCAAGCTCTCCAGTGACCCCGACGATGTCGGCGATCCAGGCCGGGCTGCCACCGTAATCGGAGTCGATAAAGACACCGACATCGCCGTCATCAAAATCGACACCAAAGAGCCTCTTCCGACCGTCAAACTCGGCAACTCCGACGGCGCACAAGTCGGAGACTGGGTTCTCGCCATCGGTAGCCCTTTCTCTTTGTCGAAGACCGTAACGGCGGGCATTATCTCCGCCAAGAACCGCAGCATCGAGGAGGCTGGTGCGAACGGCGTCTCCCAGACGCAGTTTCAGCGTTTTATTCAGACCGATGCCGCCATTAACCCGGGCAACTCGGGTGGTCCGCTGGTCGACATGGCCGGGCAGGTCGTCGGCATGAACACGGCCATCTATACCCAGTCCATGGGCTCGCAGGGTGTAGGCTTCGCCATGCCGGCCAATATCATCGCGAACGTTTACAACATGCTCATCGGACCAGAACATAAGGTCGTTCGCGGATCCATCGGCATTCAGTTCCAAACCGCTCAATCCTCTGCGGTCGGTCGCGTTTATGGGTTCACGAACGGTGTGATCGTCGGTGTCGTCACCCCGAACGGGGGCGCAGCAAAGGCCGGCATTCAGGCAGGTGACGTCCTGGTTTCGATCGATGGTCGCAACATCAAAGACGGTGACGATCTTGTGAACGACATCTCGGCACGGCATGTTGGTTCAACCGTCAAGATCGGCTACCTGCGCGATGGCAAACAAAACACCGCCAATGTCGTCATCGGTGATCGCGCCAAAACTTATGCCGACATCACTGGTCAGCAGGACGAGCCCTCCACTCCACAGCAGGCAGACGCGGGGGAAGGCAAGCTTGGTATCACCGTCTCGGCCATTCCTCCTGCGATCGCGGCAAAGACCGGCATCAAAGGCGGCGTGATCATCACCAGCGTTCGTCCCGGCTCCTTCGCCGACGAGATCGGCCTCGGCAAGACCGCGATCATTACGGCCATCAACCGCAAACCCGTAACCGACGAGGCTAGCTATCGCGCTATCGTATCCGGCCTCAAATCCAAGGACGACGTTGTCTTTGTCATTCAGTCGCCCACCCAGAAAAACCTGAACTCCTACGTGGGCGGAACACTTCCGTAGATACGATCTCGACGATGTAAGTAGCGGCGCTGCTTGAACTTGCGCCGCCACTTGCACGTTGAAAGCCCATCGTGCAATTGACGAAAAAGCCCGCCCCGAAAGATGTACGGGAATTGGTCAACCTTCTGTTGCCATAATCATTACTCTCCGTATACTCTAGCCACATCACGATAGCTGGGTTTCGAAATACGGCTCAATACTCAACCCTAGGTAGCCTCCGATTATGCAGTTTGGCAAAGCACTTCTGAGTTCGGCACTGATTCTGTCAGCCACGTTGCCGTGCTTGGCGGCGGCCCACGCTCGTCGTGGCCCTACCTCTCATAAGATGTTCAATAAGCGTTCGAAATCAGCCACAAAGCCCACACCTCAACGAGGAATCGACGATACGCGTGCGACCCAAATCCAGACTTCCTTGATCAAGTCAGGTTACCTCACGGGGGAGGCCTCAGGTCATTGGGATGCTGGGACCGAAGCTGCCATGCAGAAATTTCAGAGTGATAACGGCTGGCAGACAAAGCTAATCCCCGACTCGCGCGCCATCATCAAGCTCGGTCTTGGACCGGCTCAGGATTCCGCCCAGAGTACTTCCTCTGAGGCCGCTTCTGGAACAACTCCGTCTTCAGGCTTCGTACCGAGATAAAAGGTTTCACTTCGTGCAAGAGAAAGGGGCCGGTTGGCCCCCTTTCTCTTGCGTTTGCATCTGCACAGCGTTATGGGGACGTCCCAACGGTGAAGACGTGGTCCTTCATATCCTCACTCGTCACCGGTAAACTACCCACCTTTCCCAGAGCTCCACTCTCCAGCCACGACCGCAGCCAATAATACTGATGCACCCGGACCAGGCGAGACGCTATCGGCTGCTTCTGTTCCAGGATCGCGGTAATTCTCGCCGCCATCGCATCTTTATCTTCGACCGACTCCAGCTTCACCTCCACTCCATCGCAGGCGAGCACCCTGCTTCGCGCGGCCTCGAAGTGAACTCCTTCCACTACCCCGCTTTCCACTTTCAACTCCGTCATCTGCTCTATCGCAAACGCGGCTGAGGCATCCAGCCGATCGGCGAATCCGAGGTACAGTATTCTCGATCCCGCAACACGCAGAGGCAGCAACCCAAATTTTTCGATAAACACCTTGGGCATCACCAGAGCCATGGCCTCCGGAGAGAAGCCCTCTGTCGTCAATACCGGACATCCCCACTGCATCGCCAGACCACGCACAATCTGCTCCGCCTCCAGGCCACACTCGCTCATCAGCCTTTCGCCGATTCGTCCCTTACCACTCTCTCGCTGCGCGGCCAGCGCCTTTTGAAGTTGCGAGTGTGTGATCCATCCCTGCGCCAACATTAGCAATCCAAGTGGAACTCTGTGCCGATGCGGAGCGGGCGACGATATCACTCCATCTCCCAGCTCGCGCTGCACCGCTGTCCGTACCATGGCAAGAACACAGCGCCCACTGCAACCCCACTGCGCTTCAAAGATCGGCCGGCGACGATTTCGCCAAGGCATAGTCCACGCGCTCGTGCACTCCGCATTGCCGCAGGATCTCCGCTGCTGCACCTGCCCTAATGTTGCAGGCGGGCCCAGACCATCCAGACCGCGAGGGTTTTTCGAGGGCCTGTATACATCTTCCCCCCAGGCCACTCGATCGATCGTTCCGGCGCTTGGTATCAAAGCATTTGCCTCTGCAAGACTTGTCTTCCTTGTTAGAAAAGGCATCGTATGCTCTCCAATCTCAGTTGCGGCGTCGCCACCTCGGTAATACGTAGTGCAAAGTTGCCGTTGGCTACGACTACCTCGCCACGTGCCACGATTCTGTCACCAACCACAAGGTCAACCGGCTCCGACACATGCCGGTCCAACTCCACTACGTCCCCCGGCCCCAACTCCAATACCTCACGCAGCGGCATCTCGCGCGAGCCAAACTGTAATGTTGCGTCCAGCTCTATGTCACAGAGCAGTCCAATTCCAGGATCAACTCCAGCAATCTCACTTGAACCTGTCACCTTTTCCATTACGCCGTCCTCTCTCAATTCACGCTCATCGTCTGGTTGATGTTCTGGCCGTCCGAAGTGTCGTTCTGATCATCGCTTCCATTGCCGGCTTCAAGCTTAGCTCCGCGGTGTTCTCCCGTTCGTACCGGATGCGCCCTTCCAAACTGCAATCCACCCACGCGCAGCTCCGAGGTCGAATGTTTTGGCAAAGGAAGACGCAGAATGGTTCCTGGCTCCAACCCTGCCAGTTCACTTGCTCGCAGCCGCATTACAGGAAACTGCAGCACAGCCCCAACCTTCGCCTCGCCCATCAACTCGCGTATCCGTGCGTGGGCCTCCTTCGACCGCCGTTTCGGACGATCCCCTTCGGAGATCAACCGTCGCAGAATGGCGTTCAGAACCACCGCCGGCAGACACAGATTCATTGCACCCTGGGCCTCCGGCATTCGCGCCTCGAAGCTCACACACAACGTCTTCTCCCCGGCAGTCAGCATTCGGGTCACCGTGGGCTCCGACTCCCGCTTCTCGAAAACGAACTCCAGCCCAACCGACTGCCAGGCCAGGTTCAACTCACCCACTGCCATCTGCACCACCGACGTCAAGATCGCTTCCTCGATGTCAGTGAGCTCCCGCGTCGGCCATGCTCGCCCCACTCCGCCGAGCAGAACATCCACAATGGGGGATGCCAATGCTAACTCAAGCTCTAACAGCCCCACCGCACCCAAAGGCTCCAAACGAACCGAACAAATGTAGCTGGGCGAGGAGAGCCGTTCGAGAAATTCGCTGAACGGCAACTGTTCGCCCGCGACCAGTTTCATCTTGAATGGAGTTCGCAGCCAGGCACTCATCGTGTGCACCAGATTGCGTGCAAACAAATCGTTCACTGAACTGATCGCCCGCATTTGATCGTTGCTGATCTGGCCCGCCCGGCTATAGTCATACCGCTCAAGAAGAACTTCGCTTGCTGGCGCTGCTGACGGCGTCGAGGCATTCGCCCCCGCAGCCGCAAACAATGCGTCAATGTCTTCCTGCCCTAGCTGCTTTCCCATGCGTTTCCCTTTTGGTTAGAGAATTCTCATTGACGGCCCAATGCACCTCAGCCTTACCCCTTCGAAGTGCGCCGCTTGCCCTTCTCGGCCGAATGACTATCGCGGAGCCCGGCGAGAGCCGTCCGCAGCCGCAACACTGCAGACGAATGAATCTCTTTGACCGTCAGCTCCACCGGTCGCCCATTCCTCATCACCCGGCGCTCCATACGGTTCATCTCAACATCCCCGTGCCGCAGCACCGGATCCGCGAACTGCTCCCGCCGCCTCAGCAGAGCCCGGCAACGCGCCGTCAGTTCATGAAAGCTGAAAGGCTTCAACAGGCAATCGTCTGCTCCGAGGTTCAGACACTTCACTCGCTCCTCCACCTGGCTCCGCCCCGTGAGGACCAATACCGCGGTCTCGTCAAATCGGCCGCGCATCTCCTCGAGCACTTCGGTCCCGTCTTTTCTGGGAAGGCTCAGGTCGAGCACGATCAGGTCAGGACGATGTTCCGCGGCATGAAGCAGCGCCGCCTCTCCATCTCCGACCCAACTCACTTCATGGCCCTCAAGCTTCAGTCCTTTTTGCAGAAACAAACCAAGCGCCGCATCATCTTCAACAACCAAAACTCGCATTCTTTATCTCCCAAAGCAGAAAATCTTCAGCACCGCAGGTCACATTACCAATTCGGTCGTGTGTGTAATTACCTTGGTTCATGAATCGCGTCATGACAAGAACTGTTTGCAAAATCTTGCGCACTCGATTTCAAAATGGGAAATTTCTCTAGGGAGTGTCGACCCCATTCTTGAGTCTGGAGCCGCAGATTTCATCGAACCCGGCTCGGATTCGGGGAGGTGGCTTGTCTCCCCTTGTGAGAAAAAGTCAGTAAGCAATCGCCGACATCTCTTCAGAAAATGCTTGCAATTCGCTTTTTATTCGCTACAATCATCCGCATGGCAATTACGCGGCGGCAAAAAGAGGTCATCGACTTCCTCTCCAGCTTCACCCAGAAGAACGGCTACTCCCCGTCCTACGAGGAGATCGCTAGTGGACTGGGCCTCAGCTCGCTGGCCACCGTGCACAAACACGTCACGAATTTGCAGAACAAGGGTCTGCTCCAGCGCGCCCACAATCGCAGCCGCTCCATCGATGTTCTCCCCGTCCGCAGCGGTAAAAAGGGCTCCGATCGCCTCCCGCTCATGGGCCGCATCGCCGCCGGCCAGCCCGTCGAGGCCATCGAAACTGCAGAGAGCATCTCTCTATCCGACATAATCGGCAACCGCGAGGTCTTCGCGCTAGAAGTGCGCGGCGACTCCATGCGCGACGAGCACATTGTCTCCGGCGACTACGTTCTAGTCGAGCGCACGCGCACCGCCCGCGAAGGGGAGATCATCGTCGCCCTCATCGACGGCGCCGACGCCACCCTCAAGCGCTTCTATCGCGAAGGCAGCATGATCCGCTTGCAACCTTCCAACACCGAAATGTCCCCCATCTATGCCCCTGCTGCCAACGTCAGCATTCAGGGCAAAGTTCTCGGTGTCCTCCGTAAATACGCATAAACTTTATACATAGGCTCTCCCCAAAGTTGTATTCCTTTCCCTTCCCGGGTCGTCCAAAATAGGGGGTCGGCAGTCACTTCGCGTCCTCGCGGCAACTTTCTCCCCTATCAATGGAACCGCGCAGCACTTTCCTGCGTAAACTCACTCCGAGACAACTCACTAACCAGAACTTACGGAGCACGCCTTGGCTACACAGCGCAAAAAGAAACGGAAATTCTGGCTCTGGACCGGCCTCATCGTCCTCGTCGTGGCGGTCGTTCTAGGAATCGCCGTATCAGCCCGCGGAAACACGACCAAATTCGAGCCCTCGCAACTCGCCAAAGCTGATCTTGGAGATATCGCCCGCTCCGTCGTCGCAACCGGCAAAGTCCAACCCATCACCAAAGTCGAGGTCAAATCCAAAGCCTCCGGGATCGTCACCCGCCTCGACACCGACATCAATGCACACGTCAAACAGGGCCAGGTCCTCGCCCAACTTGACCAGCAGGAGATCCTGGCTCAAGTAGCTGCGCAAAAAGCCCAACTCAACGCTGCGGAATCCAACGCCCACGCCGCCGCCGCTGCCATCCAGTACGACAAGGTCAGCGCCGAAGCCCCTGACCTGCCCATGTACAAGAACACCTACGAGCGCAATGCGGCGATGTCGAAACAGGGAGTCGTCTCCCAGCAATCCCTCGACGACGCACAGCAGAAGTACCTCGCCGCCGTCAACACTCGCGACAAGGCCGTCTCCCAGATCAGCGTCGACAGCTCCAAGCTCCGTCAGGCACAGGCACAGGTCGCCCAGGCCCAGGCCTCGCTCAAGCAGCTTGAAGAACAGCTCAGCTACACCACAATCACCTCACCGATGGACGGCACCATCCTCTCTCGCGACGTCGAGATCGGCGACGCCGTCAGCTCTATCCTTGTCCTCGGCTCAACTGCCACCCTCGTGATGACCATCGGCGACGTCACTCAGGTCTACGTCCAGGGCAAGGTAGACGAGTCCGACATCGGCAAGGTCTACCTCGGCCAGGCCGCCCGCATCAAGGTCGAGTCCTTCAAGGACAAAACCTTCCAGGGTAAGGTAACCAAGATCGCTCCCCTCGGCGTCGAAAAGGACAACGTCACCACCTTCGAGGTCCGCGTCTCCATCGACAACCCCGGAGGCGAACTCAAGGCCAATATGACCGCCAACGCCGAGATCCTACTCGAAGAGCACAAAAACGTCCTGACAGTCCCCGAGCAAGCCGTCCTCTACGATAAGGACCGCAACGCCTCTGTCGAAGTTCCCGACCCCAAAGGAAAGAACGGCCGCCGCAAGGTCGATATCAAGGCCGGCATCTCCAACGGCACCAAGACCGAGATTCTCGCCGGACTCAAGCCCGGCGACACCGTCATCCTTCAGCAATAACCTGCGCCCACAGAAGCCGGTGATTAAAGGGCTTCAGCATCTCGAAAGGGTCAGCATTTCAACCGCAATGATCAGAGTCGACTAAAGGAACTCCCATGACCATCAAAGTCCTCGCCACCGCCGCCGCTGCCTTCACCCTTGCCGCCGCCACCGCCTTCGCCGCCGACAGCAGCTTCGACCGCACTTTGAATGTCAGCGGCAATCCCAACGTCTCGGTCTCCACCGGCTCTGGTTACATCCATCTCAATCCTGGATCAGGCAATCAAGTCCACATCGTTGCTCATCTCCGCTCCAGCCACGGCTGGATGAGCGGCGGCAGCGACGTTGACAGCCGCATCCAGCAGATCGTCAGCAACCCACCCATCGTTCAAAGCGGCAACGACATCACCATCGGCGAACGCCATAACAACGACCTCTACCGCAACATCAGCATCGACTACGACATTACCCTCCCCAAAACCTCCGCCATAAACGCCGCGACCGGCTCCGGCGATGTGCAGATCCAGGACGTCGGCGCCACCATCAAGGCCCAAAGCGGCTCCGGCTCCGTCCGGGCTAATGGAATCCAGGGACCCGCAACTCTCGGCACCGGCTCCGGCGACATTCAACTTCAGCAGACCGGTCCCGGCGATGTGAAAGCAGAGACCGGCAGCGGCACCATTCACCTCAACGGCCTCTCTGGAGCCCTCAAAGCCAGCACAGGCAGCGGCGACATCGACGCCGCAGGCCAACCCACCGCCGATTGGAAGCTAAGTACAGGCAGCGGCTCCGTCCGCCTCACAGTCGGCAACGCCCACTTCAACCTCGACGCCGATACTGGCTCCGGCAGTATCAATGTCTCGCAGCCGATTACCATGCAGGGCAGCCTCAATCGTCACCATGTAAGTGGCGTCGTCAACGGCGGCGGTCCCACCATCCGCGTCGGCACCGGCTCCGGCGACATTCAAATCAAATAACCCCAATTCGAGTTAGCGGCAGCGCACAAAGCCGCCGCAGCACTGCTGCTCAAGCCCCCAGAGTTACCCGGCCAGTCCCCAGATCATAGCTCCCGCTCGCAACCTTCAACCCATCGCTTTTGATCGCCTTCCCGATCACGGTTGAGCTCTCTCTCAGCACTTGCGCCTGATGCGCCGCATTGATCTTCACCGCCAGCGGAACGTCACCCTTCGCGTCCTTGATCGCCGGCATCAGATGTTGATACAAAGCGCTGATCTGCCCCGGTGCCTCCTTAACCGCAGCTGCCGCGCTGATCGCCCCGCAGCTCGTGTGCCCTAGCACCAGAACAGCCTTCACGCCAAGCACAGCCACCCCATACTCCAGACTCGCCATAATCTCCGGCGTCACGATATTGCCTGCCACTCGCGCGACAAACACGTGCCCAATCGTCTGGTCGAAGAGAATCTCCACTGGCACTCGCGAGTCAGCACACGCAAGCACTGCCGCAAAAGGCTCCTGCTTCGACACCGTCTTTTTCCTCAGAATCTCCATGTCTTCCGAAAACGACGAGATCTTTCCGGCAATGAACCGCTCGTTGCCTGCCATCAACTCGCGCATCGCACCTTCGCCCGTCATCGTTGTCTGAGCCAGCGCTGCGGCGCCGCTCCATCCCAAGCCTCCTGCTACACCAGCTGCCGCCAGCCCCGCAGCAAACTGCCGTCGCGTCCAACCTTCAGCCGCCGCTCTGCACATAGTGCCTCCTGGTGCCAAGAAGCTTACACCACTCGAATCAATTACCCTAAAATAATGCCCCTCGCCCCACCTCCTCGCCTCCTTGTCTTCGATCTCGACGGTACCCTCATCGACTCCCGCATCGACCTTTGCAACTCCGTCAACGCCACCCTCACCCACTTCGGCAAGCCGGAGCTCCCCGAAGCCGTCATCTCCAGCTACATCGGCGACGGCGCCTCTCTCCTCGTGCGACGAGCCTTCGGCGACCCCGAAGGCGATATCCATGACGAAGAATATGTGACCGAAGCCCTCACGTTCTTCCTCGACTACTACCGCATTCACAAGCTCGACTACACCTTCCTGTACCCTGGCGTCTTCGAATCCATCGAAGCGATCCGGACCACAAATCCAGAGATCCTCATGGCCGTCCTGACCAACAAACCCGTCAAGCCCTCCCGCGACATCTGCGACCACTTCGGTCTCTCGCGGTTCTTCTTCCAGAACTACGGCGGCAACAGCTTCCATACCAAAAAGCCCGACCCCCACGGCCTCAAAAGTCTCATTACCGAAGCAAACCTTATCGCCGGCCACGCCATAACCTCCGCCGAAACCATCATGATCGGCGACACCGACATCGACGTCCTCACCGCCCGCAACTGCGGCGCCATCAGCATCGGCTGCACCTTCGGCCTCAAGCCCCACTCCCTCGCCGACGCCCCACCCGATCACCTCGCCAACACGCCTACCGACTGGCTCCAGATACTCGGCATCGATTCGCAAACACCAGTGTCGTGAGTTCACAAATTCGCCCCCCATATGATGTGTCATCCCAACCGGACCCTGAGCGACTCCGAGCGAGTAACGCGAGCCGAGGAGGAGTCGAAGGGGAAGTCGAGGGATCTGCCGTTTGTGCGGCGCAGCAGAGTTCAAATTCCCTCTCCATGAGATGTCATCCCGACCGAAGCGCAGCGAAGTGGAGGGATCTGCTGTTTGTCTGAATGAGCGATATTGCCAAGCCTCGCGATGATGGCGACTATTTCAAACTCGGCACACCAGAAGCGACTGGCGGATCATACGAACTCACTGATCGACAAAGTCAATTTCCAGTCTCAAACCGCTTGAAGAAGCTCGTGTCCAGATAGTGCTGCCTCGCAGGATCATCCGCCACCGCCCTCGACAGATCGGCAAAAAAATCATTGAACTGTGCCGCGGCCGCCAGGTCCACTGGCTGCGTCAGATCATCATCGGTTGAGTGATACCGCTGCGCCAGCCAGCCCCTCCACGCCTTGTACTCCGGCGAACCCGCCGTCCATCCAAACTTCATCGCCAATGCCGGCACTCCCGCCTGCACAAAGCTGTATTGGTCCGTGCGAATAAACGAGTTTCGATCCGGCTCCGGATCCGGCGCAATCACAATCCCGTGGGCGGCCCCCACCTTCTTCGCGTCCTCACCCAGCGTCGACTCCTCCAGTCCCTGCACGTGTAGTTTCTTCAACGCAAACAGGGGCATAAACATATCCAGATTCAAATCTGCTTCAATCGCACTCTCCGGGACCGTAGGGTGTCCCGCAAAGTATCGCGATCCCAGCAACCCCTTCTCCTCCGCCGTAAAAATCACAAACAACATCGACCGCTTCGGCTTCGTCTTCGCCTGACTCAACTTCTTCGCCGTCTCCAGCACCGTAGCCACGCCCGAAGCATCATCCATCGCGCCGCTATAGATCGTCTTCCCATTGATCGGCGCACCGACGCCAAGGTGATCCAGATGCGCCGACACCAGCACATATTGCTTCGAAAGCGAAGCGTCCGATCCCTTCAACTCCGCAACAATATTCGGCGACATAACATGCGACGTCTCTCCCACTACAGTCGCCGTCAAACTCTTCCCCAGGGCAAAGTGGGGCAACGGCTTTTGCGCATCCGCCAGCGCCAGCATCTCGGCAAACGTATGTCCCGTTCCTGCAAACAGCTTCTCCGCCTGCGCTGGATTGAACGTCGCGGAAAACAGAGCCCCATGCTCATCTGCCAGCGCAGGATGCTTGGCCGCTACAGCATCCGCATCAGGAGCAGGCGACAACCGCATACCCGGCTGCGATGCTCCGCTGGCCACCCGCTGCCATCCAAAATCCATTGACTTCGGTGTCGGTATCGAGATCGTTCCTACCGCGCCCGCCTCGCGCAACGCCCTGGCAAACGGGGACGTCCTCGCGAACGACTTCAACGCCCCCGGCAGATCCGCCGGGCCACCGTTGATGTACACCACAACCTTGCCCTTCAATGCCGACACCGGCACCTCGGCAGAATTGAAATCGTCATACTTCGACTCCGGCAGATGCAATCCATAACCAATAAACACCAGCGGCGCATCCACCTTCCCCACCTGCGCCGAACGTGAGCCGAGAATCGCATCCTCACCCAACACCAGCGGCGTCACCTTCCCATTCACCACCAGGTTCATCGACGACTTACTCGCAATTACCCGTTGCACATCAAAATGCACCGGCTGGTAATAGTCGCCATCCACACCTGCCGGCGTCAATCCATACGACTTGAACTGATCAACCACATACGCCGCGGCCCGCAGATAGTCTTCACTTCCCGTCAACCGCCCATTCATCGATGGATCGGCAAGCTTCTGCACATGCGCCCACCACACCTTGCCCTGAGCCTCGTCGTTCGAGGTCGCCGGCCCCGACTGTGCCCACATCAAAAGCCCACTGATGCCACTCGCTAGTGCAGCAACGAAAGCAAAACGAACCATACGCATTTCGCATCTCCAGAAGAAAAAAGGAATGCGTCGAATCTAGCACGTCCCCGCGATCCACGACGCTTTTTGACGCCTTTTCCAGCCCTTGTTACCCTCATCCCACCATGAGCTCAACCGCAGACCAGCTCTCGACCACCTGCTGCATCATCGGCGGAGGTCCTGCAGGCATCATGCTCGGCTACCTCCTGGCCCGCCAGGGCATAGCCGTCACCGTCCTCGAAAAGCACACTGACTTCTTCCGTGACTTCCGCGGCGACACCATCCATCCCTCGACCCTCGAAGTCCTCCACGAGCTCGGTCTCCTCGAAAAATTCCTCACCATTCCGCACTCTAAAGTCTCGCGCCTCTCCGGCTTTGTTGGAAACAGCAGCGTCACCATGGCCGACCTCTCTCACATCCCCGCTCACGCCCGATTCATCGCGCTCATGCCTCAGTGGGACTTCCTCAACTTCCTCGCCGCCGAAGCCGCCCGCTTCCCCAGCTTTACCCTTCGCATGGGCTGGGAGGCCACCGGCCTCATCCAGGAAAAGGACGGCACAACCACCGGCGTTCTCGCCAACACTCCAGACGGACCCGTAGAAATCCCTGCCGCTCTCACCGTTGGCTGCGACGGCCGTCACGCCATCTCGCGCGTCGCGGCGCAGCTTCCTCTCATCGACTACGGTGTTCCCATCGATGTGCTATGGTTTCGCCTGGCCCGCCAACCCAACGATCCCGAGAACGCCATGGGATACGTGAACTACGGTCGCCTCATCGTGCTCATCAATCGCGTCGACTACTTTCAAGTCGGATACCTCGTCGCCAAAGGCACCTTCCCGCAGATCCAACAGGACGGCATCGCATCATTCCATCAAAGCATCGAACGCATCGTACCTTTTTTCGCCGGACGCACCGCCGAGGTCGACTCCTGGGACAAGGTGAAGCTGCTCACCGTGCAGGTCAATCGCCTTCGAGAATGGTGCTCCCCCGGCCTCCTCTGTATCGGAGACGCGGCCCACGCCATGTCTCCCGTCGGCGGCGTCGGCGTCAACATCGCCGTACAGGACGCAGTCGCCACCGCCAACATCCTCACCGAATGTCTCCTCACCAGCGGTGCCACCGTGCACGATCTCCGAACCGTTCAGAACTATCGCGAACCTGCCGTCCGTAAAACCCAACAAGTGCAGGTCTTCGCCCACCGCCTCCTCAACGCCATCCTCCACAGCACCGGTCCCTTTACTCCTCCACTCGCGTTCCGAATCGTCACCAGCATGCCCGGCTTTCGGCATCTCACCGCACGTTTCATCGGCATGGGCTTTCAGCCCCAGCACGTCAACCACCTCTAGCGCTTACTCAAATCCCCGGTTCCAGCTCTCGATCACCCGCGTCTCGCGCTCCCATCCCAGCACGCTCACGCTCCCCGTCCCCAGCGCCAGCAAAGCTCCGCCCCGCGCATCCAGTCCAATCCACCGCGCCGCCAGAATCCTCAAAATGTGCGCATGTGCAAACAGCGCAACCTTCCCTCCACCAGGCGCCGCCGCCAAAGCCTGCGCAATCACTCCATCCGCGCGCTCTCCCACATGCTCAACCGTCTCCCCACCAACAATCGTGTTCTTCCACACCGACCACCCCGGAATCTCCGCCTGAATCTCCTTCGTCGTTCTCCCTTCATAAACCCCATAATCCCACTCCTTCAACCCCTCATCAACCTTAGCCACATCGCCAAACCCAGCAATCGCGCAAGTCTCCCGCGCCCTCTGCATCGGACTCACAAACACCGCCTCGAACTTCGTTCCCTTCAAATAATCCCGCAGCTCTTCCGCTCGCTTCCGCCCATGCTCTGTCAGCGGAATATCCGTGCGGCTGGTATGCGCCCCACTCAAACTCCACTCCGTCTCCCCATGCCTCACCAGCCAAAGCTCCGTCGCCAAAGCCATTCGTTCCCTCCCGTTTTCTATTCCCTGCTCCCTACACCTATCCCCTGCCTTTATCCTACAGAGATGGACTTCCAGCTCTCCACCACCTACAAGCCTCAGGGCGACCAGCCCCGAGCCATCGCCGAGCTCATCTCCGGCATCCACGCCGGAGAAAAAGATCAAGTCCTCCTCGGCGTCACCGGCTCTGGCAAGACCTTCACCATGGCCAAGGTCATCGAAGAGCTGCAACGCCCAGCCCTCATCCTCGCGCACAACAAAACCCTCGCCGCCCAGCTCTACCACGAGTTCAAAGCCTTCTTCCCCTCGAACGCCGTCGAGTACTTCGTCTCCTACTACGACTACTACCAGCCCGAAGCCTACATCCCCGCCGGCGACCTCTTCATCGAAAAAGAATCCACCATCAACGAAGAATTAGACAAACTCCGCCTCGCCGCCACCCGCAGCCTCTTCGAACGCCGCGACGCCATCATCGTCAGCTCCGTCTCCTGCATCTACGGCCTCGGTTCGCCCGAAGCCTACTACGGCATGCTCATGCTCCTCGAAAAAGGCCAGCGCATTCGCCGCGAAGACATCACCCGTCGCCTGGTCGAAATCCTCTACGACCGCAACGACGTCGACTTCCGCCGCGGCACCTTCCGCGTCCGTGGCGACATCATCGAAATCTACCCCACCTACGACGAGAACGCCTACCGCATCGAGCTCTTCGGCGACGAAATCGATTCACTCTCCCAGATCGATCCCCTCTTCGGCACCGTCCGGCAAAAATACTCCCGCCTCCCCATCTACCCCAAGTCCCACTACGTCGTCCAGCCCGAGCGGAAATCCACCGCCATCGCCACCATCCTCGAAGAGATGGAGTGGTGGGAAAAAGAACTCGAAACCCAGGGCCGCTTAGTCGAATCCCAGCGCATCCACCAGCGCACACGCTTCGATCTCGAGATGATCAAGTCCGTAGGCTACTGCCACGGCATCGAAAACTACTCCCGCCACTTCTCCGGCCGACTCCCCGGCGAGCCCCCACCCACACTCCTCGACTACTTCCCCCAGGACTACCTCCTCTTCATCGACGAGTCCCACGTCACCGTCCCGCAACTCCACGGCATGTGGCACGGCGACCGCTCCCGCAAACAAAACCTCGTCGACTACGGCTTCCGCCTCCCCTCCGCAATGGACAACCGCCCCCTCCGCTTCGAAGAGTTCGAATCCCGCACCGGCCAAATCATCTACGTCTCCGCCACCCCCGGCCCCTACGAGCTCACCAAATCCGCCGGAGTCGTAGTCGAACAAATCATCCGCCCCACCGGCCTCATCGACCCGGTAGTAGAAATTCGGCCCATCAAAGGCCAGATCGACGACCTCCTAGCAGAAATCCGCGACCGCGCGCAGAGAAACCAACGCGTCCTCGTTACCACCCTCACCAAGCGCATGTCCGAAGACCTAGCCAGCTACTACACCGAAGTAGGCGTCCGCTGCCGCTACATGCACTCCGAAATCGAAACCCTCGAACGCATCAAACTCCTCCGCGACCTCCGCAAAGGCGAGTACGACGTCCTCATCGGCATCAACCTCCTCCGCGAAGGCCTCGACCTCCCCGAAGTCTCTCTCGTAGCCATCCTCGATGCAGACAAAGAAGGCTTCCTCCGCAGCCAGGGCTCCCTCATCCAGACCATCGGCCGAGCCGCCCGCCACATCGAAGGCCGCGCCATCCTCTACGCCGACAAGATGACCGAATCCATGCAACGCGCCATCGACGAGACCAATCGCCGCCGGGAAAAACAGGAAGCCTTTAACGAAGAAAACGGCATCACCCCGCAATCCATCATCCGCCCGCTCGCCATGGGCCTCGCCGGCATCGTCAACGCCGACTACGCCGACCTCACCGACGAAGCCGAAGGCATGCCCGACTTCACCACCCAGCAGGAACTCGACGACTACATAAACAAACTGGAATCCGACATGCGCGAAGCCGCCAAAAAATTCGAATTCGAAAAAGCCGCCAAACTACGCGACACCGTCAAAGAACTGCGCACCAAAGAATTCCTGTTTAGCTAAATCTGAAGACCTCCTGAAAACGAAGGACCGGAATGCCCATTAAGGCCTACTACAACGCTGCCGTATCTGATTTTCTCAACGATGACGATGATCGTATTCTCGGCATTCTGACCGTGGAACACCATTACACCTGGAGGAACAACAACGCTGGGCTTGGCTTCAACAGATCTTAATTCTCAAAGCGGCCCTTGCCAACCGCCCGGATGGCCGGCTTTTTCTTGAGCTTTACATCCCGAGAATGGGCAAGCGCGCAGACGCCGCATTGATAACGGAAAACATCCTTTTGGTAGTCGAGTTCAAGGTCGGGGCAAGCGAACATGGATCAAACGCCTTCGATCAAGTAGAAGACTACGCCCTCGATCTAAAGAATTTTCACGAGGGAAGCCATGTCGTTCCGATCGTTCCAGTTCTGGTCTCAACCAACGCCGCGTCTCAGCCAATCCCCGATCTGGTGTTTGCAGACGACCTTGTAGCGTCACCTATTGGAACAAACGGGACTGATCTAGGAGCACTGATTGATAGGATTTGCAGTGAGCAAACCTTTCAGACTTTCGACATCAGCGAGTGGATGACCAAAGGTTACAGACCGACGCCCACCATCGTGGAGGCAGCGGAAGCTCTGTATCGGTCTCATACAGTGGCTGATATCTCTCGAAGAGATGCCAGCGCGAAGAACCTCCAGGAAACGAGCGATAGTGTCAGCCTAGTTATCGACCAAGCTCGTCGAAACCACACGAAGACCATCTGCTTTATTACAGGCGTACCAGGCTCTGGCAAGACCCTAGCCGGGCTGAATATCGCAACGTTGCGCAAGGATGAACATCGCGATGAGCACGCGGTCTTTCTGTCTGGCAATGGACCGCTTGTCGATGTCCTCCGAGAGGCGCTCATCCGAGACACCTCCAAACGTAACGGCGTGTCGAAGAAATCGGTCGAACGTTCGGTGAATAAATTTATTCAGAACGTCCACCACTTTCGAGACCATTATGTAGGAAACGACGAAATCCCTGCTGAAAAAGTAGTGGTTTTTGACGAGGCGCAACGGGCATGGACCCGTAAGGAGGCGGCTAAGTTCATGCAGCGAAAGCGCGGGCAAGTCAACTTCGATATGTCAGAACCGGAGTTCCTCATTAGCGTGATGGATCGGCATCCAGATTGGTGTACAGTCGTATGCCTTGTTGGCGGAGGCCAAGAGATCAACACCGGAGAGGCCGGCATATCTGAATGGATTAGTGCCCTTGAGTCTCGATTTCTCCATTGGCAGGTCTATGTTTCTCCGCGAATTGCACTTCCCGAATATGGATCTCAGAGCGAGGTGGAGAGATTTCTGTTGTCATCAAGAGTTCACGCTGACGACCACCTTCACCTCGCAGTCTCAATGCGATCTTTTAGAGCAGAATCACTATCGGCATTGGTGGGTCACATAATCGACAATGAGCCAGAATCCGCGCGGGATACTTATAAGAGGATCGAGGCGGATTATCCCATCTACCTAACGCGGGACCTGAGCGTTGCGCGGGCGTGGCTACGAAACCGGGGCCGCGGAACCGAGCGATTCGGCTTAGTTGCGTCTTCGGGCGCTCAGCGACTTAGACCAGAGGGAATTTATATCAAAGCAAAACTTGACGCTGCGAACTGGTTTTTGAACGACAGTTCAGACGTGCGATCGTCTTATTACCTTGAGGATGTCGCGAGCGAATTTGCGGTACAAGGCCTTGAATTGGATTGGGTCGGCGTCTGTTGGGATGGGGATTTCCATTACAAAGACGGAACCTGGATTCTTCAAAATTTTGAAGGTACAGAGTGGCAGTTCGTTAATGACTACTCCAGGAGACTTTACCTGAAGAATGCCTATCGGGTGATTTTGACACGAGCTCGCCAAGGGATGATTTTCTTTATTCCCAAGGGCGATATATCCGACCGCACCCGTCCTCCATCTTTTTATGACGGGACCTTCAAGTATCTTTGCGAGTGCGGAATTCCGACGCTCGTTGCCGAAAGTGGCGCGACTCCGCTTCTGAAAAATGCAAAAACAATATGAGCGCACCCCAACAACCCCGTCACTCTCCTAAGCTCCTCCCACGCACCTTCTACTCTCGCTCTCCCGAAATAGTCGCGCGGGCCCTCCTCGGCAAGCTCCTCATCCGCGATCTCCACGACGAACGTCTCACCGGCCGCATCACCGAGGTCGAGGCCTACCTCGGCCTCACCGACCCCGCCTCCCACGCCTACCGCGGCCTCACCCCCAACAACTTCCCCCTCTTCGGCCCGCCCGGCCGCACCCACGTCTACTTCATCTACGGCATGTACTACTGCCTCAACACATCCGCTCACCTCCCCGGCGAAGCTGGCGGAGTCCTCATTCGAGCCCTCGATCCCATCAATGGCCTAGAGACTATGGCCGATCTACGCGGCCTTCCCAAGAGCGCCAAACCCAAACTCCTCACCGGAGGCCCCGGCCGCCTCTGTCAGGCGCTCGACATCACCCGCAAAAATTCCAACGACCTCGACGTAACCTCACCTAACTCCCCCATACAGATCGCCGACGACAGCCATCATCCCACCAAAATCCAAACCACCCCTCGCATCGGGATCAGCAAAGCCGCCGACCGCCCCCTACGCTTCCTCATCGGCGGACAGTGACGCCTCTGCCCTCGACAACAACACCCGCAACTCTCTATCTGTCCCAGCAACAACTTCCTCGCAAAAACCGCGTTTACATAAGCAGCAGTGAGGAGAAGACTTGCATCAATGACGAGAACCACTAAGGCCCTTTGCACCATTGCGTTGACCAGCTTCATAGGCACGGCCCTTGCTCAAGCCCCGATTGTCCGGCAACCTCCGCCCAACTCACCACCCGACCAGCAACAAGCGGACCCGCAATACCAGCCGCCCCCACCGCCACCACCTCCCGACGCACAAGCGCAGTCACAGAGCCAGCCCCCTCAACTGCCCCCACCCGTCGCCCCCCAGCAACTCGATCAGCTGGTCCAGCGCATCGCGCTCTACCCCGATCCGCTCCTCGCACAGGTCCTCACCGCCTCCACCTTCTGGCAGCAGATTCCGGATGCCGCCACCTGGGTCCAGCAGCACGGCAACCTGACCGGCGACGCCCTCGCGCAGGCCATCCAGGCCGACAATCTCCCCTGGGACCCCAGCGTTCTCGCCCTCCTGCCCTTTCCCACCGTTCTCGACATGATGGCTCGCGATCCACAGTGGACCGGCTCGCTCGGCAACGCTGTCCTCGTTCAACGTAACGACGTCATGGACGCAGTACAACGCCAGCGCCAGGCCGCTCACAACTACGGATATCTCGCCTCCACCCCCTACGACAACGTAGTCGACAACGGCGGATACATCGAAATCCAGCCCATCAATCCCGCCTACTACTACGTTCCTGTCTACAACCCGGCGATCGTCTTCTACGCACCCCGTCCTGGATTCGTCATCACCACCGGAGTCCGCTTCGGCCCACCCATCGTCATCGGCCCTGCCTTCGGAGTCTACGGTTGGTACGGCGCCGGATTCGGCTGGAGAGGCCACACCATCCTCATCGACCATCGCCCCTGGACACGCACCTACTACAACCGCACAGTCTACGTACATCCGTACGAGCATGCCTATGTCCACCCCGCCGCTCCTCGCGTCGAAAATCACCCACCCGCGCACAACGAACATCACGAGTCGGCCCCGCACAACGAACACCCACACTAACCTTTGAATCAAACGCGGCCTCTGCATCAAGCAACAGCAGAGGCCGCTTCTCGTTTAAGCGGATTCCTGACGAAGTTGCTCGCACCACCAAAACCGGCGACTTTACATCACCCGCCCCAAGAGAGCACCTCCATAGGCAAACCAATCCAAAGCCCAAACCCTGAGGTCCAAACCTAAAGTATCTATTTGGAATACTTTGCACATTTTTGGGCGGGAGGGGGAGGGTCAAACAGAAACTCCTCAAAGTACACTCAGACTCGGATCGAAATCACGAGGAAAAAATGATCATCATCAACGACGAATACGTAACCCTGGACACCCCCACCGGCCCCATGCGAACCCACATCGTCCGCCCCGCCACCCCCGGCCGTTATCCTGGCGTCATCTACTACTCAGAAATCTTTCAAATCACTGCTCCCGTCCGCCGCACCGCCACCATGCTCGCCGGCCACGGCTACATCGTCGCAATGCCCGAGATCTATCACGAGTCCGAACCCGCCGGCACCATCCTCGCCTACGACCAGGCCGGCTCCGATCGCGGCAACTTCCTCAAAACCGACAAGCCCGTCGCCGCCTACGACGCCGACGCCCGCGCCGTCCTCGATCACCTCGCCACCCGTCCCGATTGCACCGGCAAACTCGGAGCCATGGGCATCTGCATCGGCGGCCACCTCGCCTTCCGCGCCGCCATGAACCCCGACGTCATCGCCACCGCCTGCTTCTACGCCACCGACATTCACAAGCACGGCCTCGGCAAAGGCAAGCACGACGACTCACTCCAGCGCGCCGCCGAAATCAAAGGCGAACTCCTCATGATCTGGGGCCGCCAGGATCCCCACATCCCCACCGAAGGCCGTATGACCGTCCTCGCTCGCCTCAACGAACTTGGCACACGTCTCACCTGGCACGAGGTCAACGGCGCCCACGCCTTCATGCGCGACGAAGGTATCCGCTACGACCCCGAGCTCGCCTACAGCCTCTACGGCCTCGTCTTCGATCTCTTCCACCGCAAGCTAGGCGAAGGCGACCTCATCACTCAAACCCCCGCTTCCACCGAAACTCGTCATTAGAAATTTGAAAAAAGGCAAAAGGAGAAATAGCCTGAAGTAATACTTCAACTACCGCCAGCTAACAGCTAGATGCCACCGCAGCTTCTTGTTCATCGTCTTCTCCAGCACATGCGCATACTCCAGCAGCTCCGAGAGCACCTGTTCCCCCTCGCTCCCGAACTGTAGCGGATCCGCATCCAACGCCGTCAAAAGCGCCCGCACCGTCCTCAGCCCATCCTCCGGCGAGTACCACTGCGGCGGAGGCAACCGTCGCATCAACTCCTGATTCCCCGCACCCTCTTCGATCAGAAGCGACATCGAATTCTCATCCGCGGAAAAAAACTCAATCAACGGACGAACTCCCAACCGAAGCGCCAGCCGCTCCAGCGCATCCTCATGCCGGGCCAGTGAGCGCCCGTTCACAAAGATATCGAATCCAGGGTCCTCGCCCTCAACCACGATGTACATCGAAGCTGCCATCGTTTGCAGTGTACCGCGCAAAATGCCCGCAGCAAAGTATCACCGCAGCGACAGTACCGTCTCTTCACCCGCCTTCCAAAACAAAAGCGTCGCTGCTCCCACTGCCAGCAAGACCGTCCCAAATCCCATCCTGATCGTGAACGCAGGCCGCATCACCATATAGCTCTCCAGCACCGTCACCAATGGAATCATCAGGTAGCGCGAAGCGAACCGAATCGGTGGCATCTCCCGCAACAACCAAACAATCAACACCACCTCAACCACATCCACCAACGACGCAAGCGACGTTGCCGACACAAACACGCTGGTTCGCCAGACAATCTCTTCATGAACAGCACTCCAAGCCAGCAGGAACGCCGCATTGGCCAGCCCTACAACAGCAACTGCATCTGCCCAGGCAAACCCGCGCAGCAACCGATAGAGCCATACGCTTGCAAGCCCCACCACAACCACTGCAACACAAACAACAGCCAACATCGTCCGGCCAGGCAGAGAGCTCGACAACTCTAACGGCAACAACAGCAGTAGCCCTCCCAATCCGGCCAACGCCGGCACTAGAAACAGTCTCGCGCCGCGCTCTTCCCGTTCTGTCCATTCACCCGCCGCAACCGCCAGCACAACCACCACAGGAACCATGGCAAACAACGCAGACCTGCTCATCGCTGGCACACTGCCCCGCGCATATTCAGCAACTACAAAAGGAACCCCGAAGAAACCCACACCCGCCCCGGCCAGGCGTGCCGACTGCAGGCCTCGATACCATATTTTGCGACCGGCAAACAGAAGCGCAGTCACCCCGACCACGCTAAAAAGAATTCCTTGCTCTTCCAGCGGAGATAATTCACCTGAAATCTCAGCAGGAATCGCCCACGACGTCCCCGACAGAATACAGAGCACTCCGAAGGCAAGCCATAAAGTCCATCGCATGACGACCAAGGTCCAGTCTCAACCAAAGGTAGAAATCATTTCCACGCATGAGGAACCGACCCCGCCGGAGCATGCGTAGTCAGCTCAAGGTAAACAGTCTCAATATCCTGCTGCAACCCATCAGGACGATTCGGAACCCAATTGCTATCGCTCTCCGGCAGTTTGATGTGCATCTCCGCAGGCTTCTTTCCCGCGTCCGCCTGTAGCTTCACCTCACGATAAAGGTCCCGCAGGAATTGTGCCTGCCCCGACAGTATCTCTGAACCCCCCGCCGCCCCATGGCCCGGCAGCACCTCTCGCGGTTTCAGTGCTAATGCCTTGTCCAGAACGTCAGGCCAATTCGAAATACTCGCATCGAGCAGTTTATTCCTCGGCCCATTCACCGCCGCATCCCCGGTACACAGCACTCGCTCCTTCGGCAGCCACACGTACCCGTCGCCCGGAGTATGTCCCCATCCCCAAAAAAGAAACCGCACCTCACGTCCCTTATCCTTCAGCACAAAGGAGCCACCGTCGATAATCTTCTGCGGCCTTTGAACATCGCCTTCGCGAGTCTCTTGAACATCCTCCCGCTTCGCCATCGCCGCCTGCCACCGTGCAGGCTCCCACCGATCCATCTCAGTCACCACTCCGCGAAAGGCCATCGTAGTCGCTCCCGCCTTGGTCCACACCGAATTGCCATAGGAATGATCGCCATGAGCATGCGTGTCGAAGACATAGCGCACAGTTTTCCCGGACAGTCCCTTCACGATTCCCAGCAGTTCCTTCGCTCGTCCCGGATAGTTCGCATCCACGACGATCAAATAACTCTCCATCTCGATGATCGCCGTATTGCTATATCCCTTGCTCGAATCGCCGACCAAAAACCACACACCATCGGCAATCTTCTGCGGAGATGCGCCCTCCGCTGCAACCCCTCGCACAAAACAAAGCATCAGCACGGCGAGAGAAAACACACGCCACTCGAACCGACGGCTTACGCCCACGTCCCTTCTCCCGCTTGCCCCAAAGACACAAAGACCGCGCGTATGCGCGGCCTCTGTGCTAAGTGATGTTAAAACTCTAGCGATTGCCACCACCCTGCGGTCCGCCGGAACCGGGTCTCCGGCCACCGCGACGACGTCTGCCACCCGGCCGTCTCTGTCCGCCTGGTCCGTTTCCTCCTTGGCCGCCCGCAACAGCTGCGACCGCCGGAACGCCATCAGCGCGATTGAAATTAGGCTCGTCCGACGCCTCTTCTCCATCATCGTCGAAGTCGTCCCCATCCCCATCGCCATTGTCCGAGGCCTGTTCGGCGCGAGGCCCGGAACCAGCAGCTTCAACGCGTCCTCCATTCGTGCCAACCTGACCAGGATCCGGCAGGCCAAGCTTCGCGCGCTGCTCCCGCAGAACAGCCTTCCGCGAAAGCTTGATCCGGTTCCCTTCGATAGCCAGCACTTTCACAAGAATCTGATCACCTTCACGAAGCTCGTCTTTCACTTCCTTCACGCGATGCTCTGCGATCTCGGAGACGTGCAACAAGCCATCCGTCCCCGGGAAGATCTCAACGAACGCGCCGAACTCAGCCAGCCGAACCACCTTGCCCAGATACGTCTTTCCAATCTCAGGTACTGCGGTTAGATCGCTGATCATCTGAATCGCCCGCGCCAGTCCATCGGCATCGCTCGAAGCGACATTGACCCGCCCCGTATCGTCGACATCGATCTTCACACCCGTCGCATCGATGATTCCACGAATCACCTTGCCTCCCGGCCCGATCAAATCACGAATCTTGTCCGTCGGAATCTGAATGGTATGAATGCGCGGCGCAAACTGCGACTTCTCTTCGCTCGCATTCGCGATAACCCCATCCATCGTGTCCAGCAGAAACAACCGGCCCTGCCGTGCCTGCTCCAGAGCCTCACGCATAATCTGCGGAGTGATACCCATGATCTTGATATCCATCTGCAGTGCTGTAATTCCCTTGCGCGTGCCGGCAACCTTGAAGTCCATGTCGCCGTAGTGATCTTCCGCGCCGGCAATGTCAGTCAGGATGGCGTAGTTGTCGCCTTCCTTAACCAGACCCATCGCAACACCCGCGACGGAACCCTTGATCGCAATGCCCGCCTGCATCAATGCAAGCGACGCACCGCAAACCGTCGCCATCGATGACGATCCGTTCGACTCCAGAATGTCCGACACCACCCGCAACGTATACGGTGACTCATCCTCAGCCGGCAAAACCGCCTCAATCGCCCGCGACGCCAGCGCGCCATGACCAATCTCGCGACGGCCCACGCCGCTCATACGTCCAACCTCACCAACGGAGAACGGTGGAAAGTTATAGTGCAACATGAAGCGCCGCTTCTGCTCGCCCTCATAGCTCTCAAGCCGTTGCGCGTCATCTGTCGTTCCCAGCGTTGCACTCACCAGCGCCTGGGTCTCACCACGGGTAAACAACGCCGACCCATGAACCCGCGGAAGCACGCCAACCTCGATCGTCAGGTCGCGAATCTTGTCGAACGCCCGATGATCCGGCCGAATCCTCTCCTTCAGAACCTGTTCACGGAAGATCTTCTCACGCAGAAGCTCATAATACTTGCTCAGCTTCTTCGCAGCATCCGCATCGCCCTCGGGCAGCTCTTTTTTCAACTCATCCTTGATCGCTTTCACCAACGCATAGCTCTCGAACTTCGGATGCTTCTGCGTGTCGAGCGCATCTTTCAACTTCGCACCGATCTTCGCGGTCAACCCATTCAGATACTCATGGTCAATCTCGACTGCACTCACTTCCCGCTTCGGCTTGCCAGCCCTGCTGACCAGATCCTCAATCGCAGCACAAATCTTCTTGATCTGTTCATGAGCAAACTCAATCGCGTCGACGACCCGTCCCTCACCAATCTCCTGCGCACCCGACTCGATCATCACAATGCCGTCTTTCGTACCGACGACCATGATGTTCAGCGCACTCTTCGCGCGCTCGGCATAGGTGGGGTTCACAACAAACTGATCGTCCACAATGCCGATCCGTACTGCGCCCACCGGCCCATGAAAAGGAATATCGCTCAACGCCAATGCGCAGCTGGCCCCGTTGATACCCAACACATCCGGATCATTTTCCTTGTCCGCCGAGTAAACAAACGCAACCACCTGCGTCTCGTTCCGAAACGCCTCCGGAAACAGCGGCCGGATCGGACGATCGATCTGACGGCTGGTCAGGATCTCCTTCTCACTCGGGCGCCCTTCACGCTTGATAAACCCGCCGGGAATGCGGCCACCCGCATAGGTGAACTCGCGATACTCCACCGTGAGCGGGAAGAAATCGATACCCTCTTTCGGGTCCGGCGAAGCCACAGCCGTTGCTAAGACTACATTGTCACCACTTGAGGTGAGTGCCGCGCCGGAGGCTTGTTTCGCCATGCGTCCGGTCTCGAATTTAATTTGCCTGCCGCCGGCAAGCTCAACTGTCACGTCCTGTTTCATGTTGCCTCTCTTCTCTCGTTTTCATTCGATTAAGCTTTGAATCGCGTCATCCGCCTGAGCGGGCGCGAAAAAGTGCAGCTCCCCTGCGCGGTTACTTGGCCGCCAGAGAACTGCACTGGTATAGATCGTTTAGGGTCGGGCACTCACCATGGGCCCAAACCGCGGAGACTACGCCCGTATCAGTCATCAGCAACTCCAACGACAAGGTCTTGCCTGACCTTGCACGAATGTTGCAGCCGACTGTGAACGGGCCGTGTTTACTTCCATAGTCTGTACGGTTTCTCCGGAGATGCTGCGGTTACTTGCGGATTCCGAGTTTGCCGATGACCTCGCGGTAGCGGTCTGCGTCGCACTTCTTCAGGTAGTCCAGCAAACGTCGCCGCTTGCTCACAAGCATCAAGAGTCCCCGGCGCGAGCCGTGATCCTTCTTGTGCTCCTTGAAGTGTTCCGTCAACTCGCCGATGCGCTCGCTTAAAATAGCGATCTGAACCTCAGGGCTCCCGGTATCGGAGTCATGGGTACGGAACTTTGCAATAATGTCTGTTTTTTTAGCGGATGCCAACACAGCTTTTTTCTGCTCCTGATTCTTCTAGTCCACTCGTAGTGTCTATATAAGGATAGCACCGCGAGTCCAAGGGGGCAATCAACCCCCGGGCGAAAACCATCAAATCTCTTTAGATAACTCAGGCTATGTGCGTCTTCAGAAAGGCCAGAGTCCGCTCCCTTGCCAGTTTGGCGGCAGCAGCGTTGTAGTGCGCAGGGTCTACGTCACGATTAAACGCATGCCCCGCACCCCCATAGACAGAGATCTCCACCTCTGGATGCGCCGCTCGAACCGCCTCAATCTGGTCTTTCCCAATGTGATCGTCGTTCGCTCCAAAGTGCAGCATCACCGGGCAGCTAGGCTCCTCTTTCGCAACCGAACCAATACCGCCGGCATAGTAGCCAACGCAGCACGACGGTTGCATCTTCAAATTCTCTCCCCGAGTAGCAGTCAGCCAGGTGACTAAGCCGCCATAACAATACCCAATCACGCCGATGCCCTTCCCAATCTTCTTCGCCTCGCCATACGCCGCAGCAACATCCAGTAGCGTCACATCCGGCTTCAGCTGCTGATAAAGCTCAAACGCTCGCTTCTGATCTTCGCCCTGATACTTCAGCTCCAGGCCGCGCTCAAAACGGTCAAAGATCGCCGGCACCACCACAACAAACCCATCCTTGGCATACCCATCCGCAACGCTCCGGATATGCGCGTTGACGCCGTAAATCTCCTGTACCAGAACCAGCGCGCCAATCGCCTCGCCCGTTGGCTTGGCAACATACGCACTCAGCTCATGACCATCACTTGCCTTCAACTTGATCCAATCGCTCATGTCTCCATCATAACGAGCGCGGCTGTTATTTTGTCATTGCCAGTTGTCAAATAAACGTAAAGCCGCCAGCAAAAACAGCTCCCGTCAAACTGGTTTGCGACAAGATCAAACTGCCTCAAATACGATCGTCCCGCTACGACGTCTTCTCAGAATCCGAGTAGCTCTTCATCTCACGTGTCCACCGAAGAAAGCTGAAGAACTGTCTCTTTTCTCTCCAGAAAAGATTCCAGAAGTCGCGCGCCCGCACCGTGTCTGCCCTCTGGCCCGAATAAGTCTCAAGCCGCCACCGCAGATAAGGGCTCCGCCACGGTCGCAACCTGTTGCCGCGCGTCGCATTCCACAAAAATCTCAACTCTTCGCCCATTCCAGCCCCACCCTCCAATAAGTATAGGCATCCGTGTCGACTATATGGAATACTATGGAATATGGAGTAGTTTTCTACATAGGCCCCAAAGACTGAGTCCGACGCAAGAAAGAGAGTCTTCAACCAACACCACCCCGCCTGTCGCACACCGCGCTATGAATCGACTGGAATTAGCTTCTGCATCGAAGGCCGAGCCTCAGAAGCCCACCAACGAAGATCTCTTCCGCGGACCAGAGCCTGCCCCTGTAGTTGCGCATCACCGCGCAGACTCCTCTACCGACATCTGGTCATTGGTCGTTACCGGATGCCTCTCCGCGGCCATGATCGCATCCATGGCTTGCCGATTGCCAAATGCGCACACGCTCTCGTGGACCACCATCTTCTCGCTCTCCGTCAAATACATCGTCCTCGTAGCAGTCGGAGGCGCCATAGGAACGTCAATCCCATGGCTCTTTCTCAAAGAAAAACCTTCATTCGGCCTCGCCTTTCTTTCGAAGACCGTTGCGGTTGGCTGGATCTTCTTCCCATGCATCTTTCTGTTCTACCGACGGCAATCGCCGTGGATGTTCCTGGCTCTGGCTATCGCAACAGTCGCCATCACGTTCAGTCTCCGGCGACTCTTCCCTGCCAGCACGACGCTGGATGAAGGGAAACTTCCCTCCTGGCACAACGCCGACCTGCCAAGCCTTTATGGCCTCCCCATCGCAGACTTTCGCCCCGTGCGCGCATTCTTCCTGGCAATCTGTGCTCAGTCGGCGCTCATCCTCGCCATTGCAGATCGACCTGTTTTCGCGGGCGCCATGCTAGCGATCTTCCTCTCCGTGCTGGTATGGCGATGGAGCGCGTTGGACACGAACGCGATCAAACTGTTCGCCGGCTCCAGACAGTCGGTTCTGCTCTGTGCCTTCGCCATCTGCTTCACTATGCTTGCCCTTATCCCATGGATCGCAGGAAAATCGGACAACTCAAACAGCATCGCACATAAACCGGCCCTGATCACTCATGAAGCACCCGAATCGGCCGTACCCGGCTCCGACTACGTCGGCATCATCCTATGGCCTCCTCCCATAAAAAAGACCGAGATCGTGCCGCCGCGGCCGCACTCCACCTCGTTCGCTATCGGAAAGCCATCTCAGCCGGTCATCATTCCATTTGACGGGCAATACTGGTACTTCAAAGCACCCAGCAGGAAACCTGGCCCACGTGCTCACGTCGCTCACGGGAAGGCCATGTACATCAATGTGCGCTCAACCAACTCTGCGCCTCTGTTGATGGAGGCCTATCAAAATCTCGGCACAGCGATCGACCTCGAATGTTGCAGCGAGATCGAGGTTGCCATTACCAACGCTGACATCCGTCCCGGAACAATTGCGCTGGGGATACGTCTCGGCGATTCAGACTCTCTCGGAGATCCATCCCTAGATCTGGGGGAGCGAACAATCGTATCCAGCAAACCTGCTCAGATTCCCCTGAACCGTCCGCCTGTGGACGAGGTGCTGCGATTCCCCATCCCGCTTTCCAGCGTAAGCGCAACGACAATCCGTCGATTTGATGAAATCACCATAGTCTTCCGCTCTTCCCAGGAGCGTGCACAGGTCGGCGCGAAAGTCTCCATCCAGAGCTTCACCCTCATCCCAAAGTAAGAAGCGGCCCCAGGCAACTTCCTCCTCAGCGGAGGAGACGCCACCCCATCCCCCTTTAGAAGAAGCCTTTGCTCTAGCCTTCAAAATCCCGTTGCTGGTTGCTTTTTCTAGTTGTGATCACCGACGAGTCTGCCCTGAACGAAGTCGATGGAGAATCTGCTGTTCTCTTCCTTCTCCAAAATCCTTCGATTGAAGTGCCGCATTCATGCGGAGGGGGAATGGGAGAAATCGCTCAAGCGATTTGTCTTCCTACTTCGGAGGCCACGGTCCAAGAGGACCAACGCCCTCCGCCTTCTGCGCGCGAGAAAATTTAGCGGCATCCTTGGAAAGATACTGATCCACTGCGCTCTGCGCCCGAGGATCATCGAAATACACCAACGCATTCGCTGCAATAACAGACGCCACATCCGGCGGCGCATTCTTGCACACGTTAATGATCAGTGAAACCGAATCCTTATCCTGCGCTCGGGCCAGTCCACTAGCCGCAATATTTTGAGTCTCAGAGTTAGGGGATGAAAGAGCTCTTCGAAGGAGCCGTACTCCCCTGGGATCCCGGGTTTCTGCCACGATTTCAACGAACGTCAGCATCTCGTTAAACTCTCGATCCTGCTTGGCCCACGCCTCATCTGACGAAGGCCCCTCGATTGGCTTTCCCTGCGAATCGCTCTTCACAGCAGACGAGACTTCTCCTTCCAGCAACGATGTCTCCAGCCGCAACAGAAAATCCCAGTAGATATCGTCCTTGTCGCCGAGGCTAATCAAAGCGCTCGCAGTCCGCGCCTTATCAAGCTCATCCTGAGTGTTCAAAAAGGTTTTCTTCAGGATGGCAAGCTTCTCTGCGGGATCAATCGGAGGCGGAGGAGGCACACACTGTTCCTCACCGGCTCGAGCAGCAGCTCGCGCATCAGGATCTCTCATAAATTGTCTTAGAGTATGCGAGATTAAGGGCACCTCCTCTCCATGGAATCGCTTGCATGCTTCGACAATCAACGGAATCGAATCCTTGTCTAGAGCACGCGTCAGTCCGTCCGCCCCTGCCCAGACGACGATGATGTTAGGTGACTTGAGAGCTTCGCGGAGCAATGAAATCCCTCTCGGATCACCAAATATCAACTGAACTCTCTCCTCCAGAAGCCATTGCAATTCCATCTCTGCCTTCGTGTCTTCAGGAGCGTTATGGGCGCGGGCCCACGCTACATACGCTGAATGTCCCGTACAGTTCGTTGACGAGTAGCACTGTGAAGACGGAGCATCGCTCTCAATCGCCAGCTTCGCCTGCTGCACCAGAAAGTCCCAGTACGCATTGCCCTTGTCACCCAGGTCCACTAAAGCATGCGCGACTCTCGCCTTCACCACCGCATCCTGGCTCGTCACAAACCGTGTTTCAAGGATTGGAACAAGTTGTCCTGCCTGCGCCTCAGCAATTTGCTCTTGAGTCGCCGGACCGTAAAAGCCCTGTTTCAGGAAATCAATCACGTTGCGGACCTTCAGGCTAAGGGCCTCGTCAACCTGGTTCTGCGACGTTTGCCCATAGCCAACACCAACCAGCAGGGCACACCATAACGCGACGTGCAGGGCTTCCGACATCACACTGCGTAACCGGCGCTGCCTCATAGACATTCCACCCTTCATGTCACACTCTGTCGATCAACCACACACCTGCATTTAGGACGGCCAGCAATGTTAGCATCGGTAGAAAATCGGCCGGTGCCCTAAAAGAACGATTGCGAGAGGTGGGAATGATAAATTGTCGACAGTCACAGCTTCGCTGCCCTTGCTTCCACGACGAGCCTAGAGCGCACCTCTGATTTTTTTTGCTAAATCACCCTCAAAAACACCAGCAAAATCGCATGTCAAGCCCCCAAACCAGCTAACCCCCTCAAACGAAAGGAAATAGAGTTGGCGTATTAGTTCCACTCAAACCGCTATACTTAAAATAGAAATCAAGAAAAGCCCCGGCCTCGGCCGGGGCTTCTGCATTAAGCCAACAAGTCCTTTGCTGGCAATATTTTGGACGCAAGCCCTTTATTATGAATATTTTACAGCCATCAATAGCCCATAAGCTATTGATGGCAGGGTACTTACGCCCGGGCAAGGGGGGTGGGGTACACCCCGCAGCCTTAAAGCAGGAGACCTATCTACTTCATAAGACTGAAAAGGTTGGCGCTCCCAAGAGCATTAATGACGCTCAGCAGAGCCTGATGTTGAGTCTCCGCCTGCGACAATTGGGTGGCAACCGCGGCAGGATCCGCCGAAACCAACCCGCTCTGCGCCACCTTCAACTGGCTCTCCTCCGTCTGAACATAGGTACTGTTCGACTCCAGCCGGCTCAACGAACTATCGAGCGTGCTGCGTTGAGACGACAGTTGACCCAGAGCCGTAGTCAACGCGCCTGTATCAGCCGTAAGCGTTGCGGTGGCAGCGCCCCCAGAAAAATCGGAGATCAACTGGTTCAGCGCACCCAGAACACCGGTGCCCGCCGCACCAAACACAGCGGACCCGGGAAGATTCACCTGAATCTTCTGCCCGCTCGGAGTCTCAACAGACTGAACGTTGGCATCTCCGTTATAGACTGCCGTCGCAGGATTGGTTGACGTATCAAGCGTAAACGGAGGTGTCGACCCCTGACTTCCGCCAAACAGATACTGCCCCTGGTAGCTTGTGTTGGCAAGCGAAAGTACCTGGTCACGAATCCCGCTCAGTTTTTGAGCAATGCTGGCGATGTCGCTCGCATTGAGCGTCCCATTATTGCCCGCAACGGCAGCAGTCAACGCCGAAGTCACCTGGGTGACCACCTCCCCCAGAGTCGAATCCGCAACCTGAAGACGAGAAACCTCACCCGAAGCGGTTTGAACAAAGGAATCGTCCTTGGCGATTGCGCTGCCGAATAGTGTGCTTTGCGCCGCGGCAACCGGGTCATCCGACAGCGAAGCAACACGCAATCCGCTCGATAGCTCGGATGTAAGCCTGTCTTCCTCGCTGGCCGACTGATCGACCGCAGCCGTCAGATTGAAGATGTAATTTGGATCGACTCGCATAATCGTGCTCCTGAGTTTCAGTCTTGGAATTCGGTGATGGCTCATCACGCCTTTAGGTCACAGACGTCTCTACGCCAAGGTTGAGTGCACTCGCCATAATGGAATTAGCAATGTTGAACACCTGCGCCGCCGACTGATACGCACGCTGATACTGCGTCAAATTCGCCGCCTCCTCATCCAGAGAAACGCCGGAGAGCGAATCTCTCTGGGTAGTCAGTTGTGTTAGCGTGGCCTGTTGCGCACTATTATTCGTAATCGCTGCAGCCGTGTCGTTGCCGATCTGGCCGAAGAAGGAGGCAAGAAACCCCGATGCTGTCTTGCCTCCGACAATGTTGGCGTTCGACAGATCGGCCAGAGCCGAGGCATTCGTGTTCCCGGCAGACCCTTCGCCAGGCGAAGCCGCCGCGACCGCATTTGGATCGGTCGTAGCAACCTGGATCCGTCCCGCAGCACCGCCCTGAGTCGACGGAAGGCTAAAGAGTGCCCCGCCTGGATTGCCGTTAGCGTCAACACCCAAAGCGTTCTGCTGGTTCACCTGAGTTCCGACAGCGAAGGCCAGACTATCAAGGTCGTTCTGGTACGTCGGCAGCTGCTGATCCCGAGCTTGAAGGACTCCGCCAAGATCGCCGCCCGTAAGATTCGAGGTCACGTCCTGCCCCGCCACACCGCTAAGGATGTGCGTAGTCCCACCCACTTGTGTCGTACTCAAGGCAAACGACTGACTACCGCTGACAAGTACAGCGCCGTTGCTGGTCGTCAAAGTAATCCCGTTATTTTCGGTTGAAATTTGATCCAAACCAACCAGTTGAGACAACTGCGCTATCGCCAACTGACGCAGGTCTTCAAGAGCGCCATCATCCGCATTGGGACTAAGAGAGGTGATCTGAGCATTGAGAGAAGCGATCGTCGTCGTAAGCGCATTCACTTTGCCCACGTCACCGGCGACCTGCTGATCGAGGCTCGAAGACACCTGCGTCAACTGATTGGCCGCCGAATTGAACGCACCGACCAGGGCGTTGGCTGAAGTCAACACATTTTGCCGTGTCGCTGTATCGGACGGATTGCTAGCAAGCGCTGAGAGGGCGCTGAAGAACGAATTGGTTGCCGTACCCAGAACCGTCGAACTCGCGGAGTTCGTCGTTGAACTTAGCCCAAAGATACTCTGGATCTGCTGCAGGGCAGATTCGAGCGCCCCGGTCTGCGCCTGGGTCTGCGTCTGTTGCTGCACCTGTTGCTCAAGGATCCGGTCTCTCTGCGAAGCCGCGCTCGCCGTGACACCTGAGCCGAAGGTCCCCCCACTGAGAGTGACCGCATCAACTGATTGAAAGTTGATGACCTCGCGGGTGTAGCCAGCAGTGTTCTGATTTGCAACGTTGTTCGACGTCACGTTCAGAGCCTCTTGATCGGCCATAAGTGCTTGTCGAGCAATATCCATAAGTGACGTTATTGTGCCCATTGATTCCTCATGTTTCTGGCATGGAGACGCGTAAGCGCGTCGAGATTGACTTGACAGTTCTGAAGGACAATTTCGAGCAACCGTCTCTTCGCCAGGACCACGCCGACGGTAGCTCTTTCAAACGCCTCGGCGGACTCTGCGAGCATGACGATCCGCTGCTCTAGAGCGTGGAGCGCCTCTGAGTTTAGACCGCCGAGCGCCGCGACAGTCTCATCGAGGATGTCTGCTAATAACTGATCAATCGCCATGTTAGTCCAACAATGACTGAATGATTTTGTCCGCTACATCCGACGACGACACGCTATAGGTTCCGGTTGCGATCGCTTGCTGCAAAGATGCAACCTTTGCCGACCGTATATCTGAGCTCTCCAAAACCTGGGCGACAAGGCCCGCGGTGGAGCTCAGGTTCGTTTGATCGGCATGCTCGACACGTAAGATCTGCACTTCGATTTGGTTGGCCACGCTGTCGCGTACATTAGTCTGTATCGCGGGCTTTGCCTCTGCCGGTGTGATCGGATTGGTTGTCTGCGGCAAACTACCGATTCCGCTTGAATAACTCATGGTGACCTCCATCTACTTGGATGTATCGGCACGAAATCTAGAAACTTTAGTACTAAGACATTTTCTTTTCGGAAATCTGCTGATGCTCCAGCGTTACCTTCGAGAAGATTTGTTTCGCTACCCCAAATCCGCCTGCTTTTGAGATAGCCTTTGCGATCGCCTCAGTGCCGAAACTACTTATCGTGTCAGAGGCTGTATCATCACTCTTCTCGTCGCCTCCCCAGCTGCTTTGTCCTCGTTGCAGGGGCTTCAATAGCTCTTGCAACATCATTGCTTCAAACTGCTGAGCAGCGTCAACCAGTTTGGCAGGTTTCTGCCCGTCAATTGCAAACGTCGGCTGACTTGTAACATCCGAGCTAATCTTCATAACACCTCAATCTCTGCTTCAAGCGCGCCAGCAGATTTCATTGCCTGAAGAATCGAGATAACATCCCGCGCTGAAGCGCCGATCGTCTGAAGACTACGCACAAGATCGTCCACAGTTGCCCCTTGTTTTAGCTCGATCCGATTTACAGGCTTATCTTGCGCCTCAATCCTTGTCTGTTGAACGACTTGAGTCGTTCCGATTGACGAGAAAGCGTTCGGTTGTGATACCTGGAACTCGCTCACAACGTTCACGGCCAGGCCACCGTGCAGGATAGACACCGGTTGTAAGATAACTGTCCCTCCAATGACAACCGTGCCAGTGCGCTCATTGACGACGACTTTTGCCCGAGGAAAGACTGGTACCTCAATCGACTCAACTTGCGCCAACAGAGCCGGAATCTCTTCACCGTTGGCAACTGACAGCTCGACTCTCCGGCTATCAAGGACGTGGGCAGCTGCTCGCCTTAGAGTACGATTGATTGCCAGAGCCATGGCCTCGGCACTTCGAAAGTCGGCGTCATTCAACAACAGCGAAAACCGGTTCTTTCCCTCCAGTTCCAGTGGCACTCCACGTTCCACCATTGCGCCGAAAGGAACTCTTGCTGTGTTGGGGTGATTGACCTGCTTCACGTTGCCATTTGCATTGATGGAATATCCGCCTACGACGAGTGAGCCCTGTGCCTGGGCATAGATCTTGCCATCTGCTCCATAAAGGGGAGTCATCAACAATAGGCCACCTTCAAGACTCCTCGCATCACCTGCCGAAGAGACCGTGATATCAAGCTTTGTGCCAGATCGGGCGAAGGGGGGTAATGTTGCCGAAACAAAGACGGCTGCTAGATTTTGCACGCGAATCGAGGAGGCCGGGACGCTCACTCCCATTCGCAGCAACGTTGCCGCGAGTGTCTGAATCGGAAAAGTCGTTTGCTGGCTGTCGCCAGTGCCCTGTAAGCCCACGACAATACCGTATCCAACTAGCTGATTGTCGCGAATGCCTTCGATTGAGGAGATATCCTTGACACGCGCCTGCCTCGGTGCCGGATCCGAGGCAATGGCGTTTGGAACAAAAAACAAGAGCATAAGAAACATGCGTGCGATGCAAAAATGGGAACTGCTGACACGCAGCGACCTTACTGTCTCCCACGCCTTAGACTTGCTTATTTCAACCCGCATAGTTCCCCACTAGAAAATTATTGCCTTTTGCAGAATCCGAACGAGAAGGTTTTGGCGATGGGTGTAATCATTGATAATCCCCTTCCCACGCACTTCCAGTTCGAGGCTTGAGATGGCGGTTGATAGAACCTGATTTTGTTGAGAGATGTCTTCAGGTCTAACCAGACCACGCAATATGATGGTCTGCGTTTGCTGGCTGAACTCGACCTGCCTGGCCGCTTCAACCACCAGCATTCCATTTGAGAGCACCTCAATCACCTGCCCTCCGAACGTTGTACTCAAGCTGGAATTCGTCGCGCTCGTTCCCTGCGCGTTCAGTCCAGACGATGAGGTCTGATTGACCAAATTCTGCAATGCATTACCAGCGTGCAAAGTACCGAACAGACTTGAGATTGACGAGTTCGCATTGGAGGCCCGTGAGTTTTTTACTGTACCGTCGGTAGAGGCTGCAAGGCTCTCTGAGACAATGACGGAAATCAAATCATGGGGCCGCATTGCTCGCACGTCTGTTGCCATACGGGTGAGCCGCCCACTGTCGGTCCAGATGGATCCGGGGACAGACTGAATATTGGAATTCTCTGCACGCACCCGTTCCAAATAAGACGATAAGGATGCGGCTGCAACGTTGGGCTTCGGCTCAAGGAGCTTATGGATAGCCTCACCCTGTGCGTTTAGCGAGGGGGCAGTTATTACTGAGAGCAAGGTAGCGACGATTATCATGGGAAGACATCCGGGACCTCTGTCTTCGAGTGGCTGCAGTGTTACTGGCATAACGTCAATCCGAATGCTTCGTTGCCTCGCCAAAGCGGATTGGTTGAACGGCAAATCTGTCTGTATTGGCTTCATCATGGTTGCATCTCCACATCTGACGGTCCTCGGATAACGCCAGAGAACTGTTTCGGTATCAATTGGGCGTCCGTGTTCGTGCGCAATAATCGCACGCGAATGATCTTGCCTAAGCTGCCACTTTCTTCGGATACTCCGGCGACTTCGATGCGCAAAAGATTTTCCTGCCGCCACAGCCGTACGATCTCACCCGCGCGCACCAGAGGAACTCCTCCAACTCTATCGGTCACAGAGCGTTGCGTCTCCGAAGGCGATAAAACAAGCGATCTCCTTCCAGGTGCCGGAACAGCAAATACGGGCCATTCCGGATGATTGCAACTGGCAATCGTCGCCCATCTCAGGCCCAGCACTGAATCCCACGTAATCCTAGTCACCTGGTAGCCGTCTTTCTTCAAGGCGGAGGGGACGGGAGAACTGGTCACGAATGCGTCTACGGCCGTACGGGGTGTGATGTAGCAATCGGCCAGTGCTGATCTGACGATCGACATTCCTTGTAGGGCAAATAAGGCGATGCCGACGTATATGACCTGGGACAAGCGACCATTTCTCATAGCGCTCCTAACGGATCAGGCCGTTGATCTGTGAGTACATATCGTCGGCGACATGAATTACCTTGGAGTTACTCTCGTAGGCGCGCTGCGCCAGGATCATCTGCACGAACTCCGCAACAACGTCGACGTTCGAGTTCTCCAGATAGCCCTGCTGCAAGGTCCCCATGCCGCTGGTGCCTCCGGGAGTATCAGTAATGGGATTTCCAGAGGCCGCAGTTTGTTCGAGTAGATTGCCGCCGACGGAGCTCAGTCCGCCGGGATTAGCGAACGTTGCCAGTTGAATGGTGCCTAGTTGTGCAGCGTTGGTCTGGCCAGGGAGCGTCGCCGACACAACTCCATATTGGGAGATCGTAATGTTGGTTGCGTTCGATGGGATGGTAATCGCAGGCAGAACCGTATCGCCATTGGTGGTCACAAGCGTTCCCTGGTTGTTCGGATGGAAGTTCCCTGCTCTGGTGTAAGCAATGGTTCCGTCGGGACGGGAGATCTGGAAGAAGCCTGCGCCCTGAATCGCCAAGTCAAGTGGTCCGTTCGTCTGGTTGAAGTCTCCTTGTGTCATGATGACTTCGCTGGCTGCGGATTTGGTCCCGAGGCCGACTTGCAGACCGGCTGACAGTGTCTGTTGCGTCTGCGCCGAACCTGGAGTGATGAGGTTCTGGTAGATCATGTCCTCAAATTGCACCTGACGTTGCCGAAACCCTGCGGTTGCCGAGTTGGCGAGGTTGTTCGCTACTGTGTCCAGATTCGTCTGCTGGGCGCTCATTCCGCTTGCTGCTGTATATAACGCTCGAATCATTTCATGCTCCTTTGCTTATGCTTTGTCAGACTCTTGGAAGGTCTTCCGATGCGGTCTTGTCAAAGTCGTTGTTGAAGACGCTGAGTGCTTTCTGCATCATCTCTGCCTGTCGTTGGACCAGAACCAACTGCATCGTTCCGTGAATGGCGTCTTCGTTTGCCGCTTCTACAGAGCCTTGTTCGATCAAGGCAGATGCTGGGATCGACTTTGCTCCATTCGTGGAGAAACGATTCGCTCCTTCTGCGGTTAGAACAGATTTTTCGGGGAAGTCGAAGGCCCCCACCTGGCCGACGATCATGCTGCCGTCTGCTGTGGAGACCGAGATGCTGCCGTCTGGCGAGACGTAGATGGAACCGGTGGGGATGGTGATGGGCTGCTGGTTGGTGTCGAGCACCGGCTCGCCCTGGGCGGTCTGGAGGACTCCTGTTGAGGAGCGGGAGAAGGCGCCGTCGCGCGTGTACCGAACGCCGTGGATTGTTTGGATGGCGAAGAAGCCCTGGCCTTCGAGGGCGAGATCGAGTGGATTGCCGGTGGCCTTTACCTCGCCTTGTCCCAGATCGAGGCGGTTTCCGCCGAGGACACCGAAGCCGTTTACCGATTGGCCTACTTGAGAGGCGGTTTCTGGATCCTGATCGATGCCTCCGGCGAGCACGCTGCTGAAGTAGTCACGCTGGGCGCGGAAACCTGTCGTTCCTGAGTTCGCGAGGTTGTTGGCAGCAGTGTCGAGCGCTTGCGTCCGCGCTAGCAGTCCTGTGTATGCGGCGTAGAGTCCACTATCCATGCCACAGGCTTATGCAGTTGAGTGGCCGAAATAGGAGAGGTCCGGGTTAGAGGACGCTAAGACGCATCTGCTCAAGGTTGCTGTCTGGTTGCCGATAGTGATTTCAGACCAGATGCAGTCTGGATGCAGATTTGGGAGGGCCGGTTGCGAGCTCTAATTGTTGACGATTCGGCGGTGATGAGGAAGGTGATCGAGCGGGCGCTGGGGCAGGCCGGGCTCGAACTCACTGAAGTTTTGCAGGCCTCGAATGGCGAGGAGGCGCTGCAGATGCTCAGGGACAATCAAGCGGCGGCCACTCCTCTGGCATTGATCTTGAGTGACATCAATATGCCGGTGATGGATGGGTTGCAGTTTCTGGAGACCAGGCGTCAGGAGAAGCTGGCGCAGGGCGTTCCGGTGGTGATGATTACGACGGAGGGCAATGAGGCGTTTGTTCTGCGCGCCATTGCTGCGGGCGCTCAGGGATACATTTGCAAGCCGTTCACGGCGGAGCAGGTGAAGGTGCGGGTGCTGCCGTTGCTGCGGGCGGCCTAGCCGATCTCCGTGGTTGTTTTGTTTCATTCAAATTTGAAGTGGGAAGAGGACAAGCGTGACCAAGGTTCAGGATGAGGCAGTGACCCGGCTCGACTCGGCCGTCGCAGAGGTATTTGAGACGATGCTGGAGCGAAGCTGCGACCCTCTGGAAGGCGAGGTCGACACGGTTGAAGGAAAGATCGTGGCGAGGATTCAATTTACCGGCGCTGTCGATGGCGAGTGCCTGTTGTATGCGAGTCAGGCGACGGCATCGGTGACGGCGGAGGCTTTGCTGGGAACACCCTCAGAGCCGCACGATCCAATGGTGGACGATGCGATCGGGGAGTTGTGTAACATGATCGCCGGCGGCTGGAAGAGCAAGCTTGCGTCTCCGGATTCGAACTGTGTTATCTCCACCCCCGCAGTGACCCGGGAAGGGCTCGAGGGATATCAGGCCAAGTTCGGCACCAAGTTCAGTCGTAATTACTCCTTTCAGGGGAATGTCTTTGGGGTGGTTCTCGCCTTCTAAGGGGGTACCCTCCCCCCCGGTATCCCGCGTGTAAAGTGCTTGTATTCAAGAATTTGCCACGCTTGCTGACTCGCAAAATATTCATAGGAAAAGGCTTGCGTCCAAATTATTCCAGGCAAAGGAGTTATCGCGATATCGCTATCTTAAATAGCAAAACCCCGGTTGTGGAGCCGGGGCTTTTTTTTTGATTTCTATTCCCATTATATCGGTTGGGACAAACTAATACGCCAATTGGAAGATGCCTGGTTTCATACGGTTAGGTGGTTTTGGGGCTTAACATGTGATTTTTGGGCCAAATTTGAAGAAATTTAAATCCGATAGCTCGCCCTTCGGGTGTGCGGAGCCGCTTTAAGGGAAAGTTGAACTCGCCGAATGAGCGTTGGTTTCATCGAGTCGCCAGGATCGAAATTGCCGATATCCCCGTTTTCCGGGAGCCTCAATAACCCGCTACTCAACCTAAGGTCCACCTCTTGTTAAGCGGTTGTGAATAGAGGCGCTAGCTGTAATTTTCACTAGTTCCTATGGCACCTGGTCCATGGCATCATGAGACCTCAGTTTGGTTTCTGTCGCGCTCCTGGGTCAGTCAAGCGCCCCCCAAAGTCATTTTCTCTGTGGCCCTGGAACAATATTGCTAGGGATAAAACGAAGGTGTATCGCCGTCGCTATCGGTCCAGAAGGCCGGAGAAATACATGTCGCTTGAGCACATTGCCCTGATGATTGCAGCCCCAATCATCGTCCTGATTATCCTATGGCCACCGCTTCTTGATTTCATCGGCCCACCGTGGCGTTTTCTTCAACGCAGGCGTATGGAAAAAACTTCCAGCGAGGTCCCGTTTTCGGTGGAAGCTGACGCTTAGTCGAGTTCGTCGAGTTCGTACCAAGGGGATTTCTCTTTGGATTTGGAGGGTCGTCTCAATCCACAGCGTGATGGATTTTAATTCCGCGGAGGTTTTCGGTTGGATATGGCCACTACCCCATCAAGCAGTTTCACAGAACCAACTAAGCTCAGAGACTTGCTCGTAGGCCAACGGATATCGCATATACCAACGTACGGCTTGCAGAATTACGTCACCGGGATACCGGCGTCCCTTGAACTGACACGGAAGGAATCTTTTCCTGAACTGAAAGGAACACGAGCGTGGATTGTGGTACCACGCTGGAGTTGGGATTCGATTGAAAGCGTTCCCTTCAGGAGTTTCAGGCGCTCCTCCATGCTGATGAGGCCAAGCCCTCGGCTCGCCTTTTCGGCATCGACGTCAAAGCCAGCGCCGGAGTCGCTAACTATGAGATGAATCTCATCCGGCGTTCCCCATAATTCCACGTCGAAGTACCGTACCCCACTGTGTTTTGTCGAATTATGCAGGGCTTCTTGCAGAACCCTGAAGAGGCAAAGTGAAATGTCCGGCGACAAAGGGACGGGCAAATCGCGGATTTTGCAGTCAATCTCCACTTTCTGCTGCTCGCCGAATTCTCTGCAGAAGCCTCTCATGGCCGCAGCAATACCCAGGTATTGCAGTCTTGACGAGTGCAACTCGTGAGACAAGGATTGAATATCGGCCGCTATCTCGGAGGTCTGCTTCTGTAGTTCGCCTATACGGCTAGTGAGTTCCGACGAATTGGGAGAGCTTTGTTGGAGTTGTGCTAGCTTGATGGCCAATATTGCGAGACGTTGACCGATGTCATCATGAAGCTCTCTGGCGATCCGGCTACGTTCCTGCTCCTGTGCGTCAATCAACCTGCGGCTCACGCTCGCGAGCGCCACTTCCGCCAGTTTTCGCTCCGTGATGTTCGCCACCATTCCGATCATTCGCAGCAGCTTTCCTTGCTCGTCGAAGAAGCCTCTCGCGCTCTTCTCCAACCAAACAACGGATCCATCGGGCCGCAGCACGCGATAGCTAGCCTGTGAAGTCGGGTTCTGTGGAGTAAGCTGGTCGACTGAACCGAGAAACAGTGCGCGGTCGTCTGGATGAATGGTGGCTAATATTTGCTGACGAGTAAGCTCTTTCTGCTGATAGGTGTAACCGAGAACATTCACGTATTCCTCGGATCGTACGACCGTATCGGTTAGAACATCCCACTCGTACGCATACATCTTTGCGGCCTGTGCCGCCAAACGAAAACGTTCTTCACTCTCGCGCAGTGCCTCTTCCGATCGCTTGCGCTCCGTGATGTCCTCCACAAAGGCAAAGACGAGCGGGGATTCTCCATCCCCGTTTCTCAACAGAGACACATTCAGATGTCCCCAAAGCTGACCCCCATGTTTTTTCACATAACGTTTTTCCAGCGAGTACTTGTCGATGACACCTGCACGGAGCTGTTGAAAGAGAGCCCGATCGTCTAGGGAATCTTCGGGATTAGCAAATTGGGAACAATTCATGCCGCACAGTTCCTCCTCCCGGTATCCCAGCATGGAGCAAAGTGCTGGGTTGGCAAGCAAGAGGTTCCCTTCGAAATCTTCCACTGCGATTCCCAGTGACGCTTGCTCAAAAAGGTACTGGAAAAGCTGTATAGCCTGTGCGGGCAACGCTAGCGAGGACATGACGAACTCCAGAACGTGAAGTCTTTTCCGATGGACACCCTGTACTTTACACTGCAAAACTGAAATTGTTGCCCATAATTAGTGGATTTAGAGCTTATTAACTCCCCCAATCTGTTCGCGGAGTATCATCGCCAGCCCGATGGAGCGGTTGAAGCCTTCGATACTCATGGTCCTCGTTCTGGTGATTTGGTGCGTTTAGTCGGTGCTCTCCTGGGGGCTTGATGCCATCTGGACCCGCTCTCGTTATTGAGTGGTTCGGACTCCTCAAAAGTCCGCTTTCGGCAACTTCGAGAGTGACGTTCCCTAAACCTTTTTGGGAAGTCTACGCGGCCAACGCGATGTTGGCCGGGATGCGGTGGGGTTGAGAATCAGATTTCTCCGCTGCGCACAAAAGGTGAGCAGCTTCGGTCGAACGCCGATTTTGTTGGTACAGGGACCGGGGAAGATTTGGGTAGAGAAGCTGATTTCTCCACTGCGCGCGAGAGTAAAAAGAACGGCACCAGAAAACGCAAAAACAATATCCATATCAGCAGGACACTCGTAATTTGTAATTGCGGCGGTGACGATTTTTCTGGCCGGGACGTAATATTTTTCGAAGATGGCCTGAAGAACCGAGGAGACTAGTCATGATTGATCCGCCGCACATTACGCAGACTGCTGGGTTGCTCACTGCGTATGTTCACCTCACCGTTCCGCGCGAGGACATTCGCAAGGTGATGGGTCCGGGATGGAGGAGGTAAGGGCTGCGATTGCCGCACAGGATATTGCTGCGGTGGGGCCCTGGTTTACGCACCACCTGAGGATTGAGCCGGGCATCTTCGATTTTGAGAGCTGTGTGCCGGTGGCGGCACCGATCGATCCCGTTGGTCGCGTGAACGCGGGCCAATGGCCGGTGACAACGGTGGCGCGGACGGTGTTTCATGGAGATTACGAAGGGCTCGGCGCTGCGTGGGGCGAGTTCAATGCGTGGGTTGCGGCCAAGGGGTATACGCCGCGGCCCGATATGTGGGAGTGCTATCTTGCCGGGCCAGAGTCGAGCGCGGATCCTTCCATCTGGCGTACGGAGTTGAACCGGCCGCTGGTCGACTGAGGACTATTTGGAATTGGGCGCGGGCACATAAGAAAGCCCGAGCTTCGCGGGGTGAGTGCGAAGATCGGGCTTTCGTGTTGCGTTTGCTGCTTACTTGACGACCGACTGGAAGAGCGGCGAGGTGAGGAGGGTGGCGAACTGGCTGTCGCTGGAGGCGTAGGCCACGGTCAGGGTTCCCGCGTTGGAGTCGATGGTGGTCTGCTCGAGGGCAGACTTCTCGAGGGGCGAGCCGGAGGTCTTCCGCATGATTGATACGCCCTTCAACAGGGTTGCGGCGGTGGCGGCAGTGATGGTGTCGGACATGACGACGGCCATGTCGAACTTGACACCGTTCTGGAAGTCCATGGTGTAGCGGCTGCTCTTCATGCGATTTTTGACGGTGTCGTAGTCGGCCAGTTGAGCGGCGTCACCGAGGACGCTCCTCATCATGGTCTGGGTGCCTTTGGCATCGAGCAGGCTCCATACTGCCTTTGAGTCGACAACGGCCATTTCATTAACCATATCGCCGTTGGAGAGGAAGTTTGGGACCATGCCGTCACGTGCATCCATCGCTTCCTTGACCGAGTCCTTGTCGCCGAAGACCATGGTGGTCTGGTTGAGGAAGACGACGCTCATGCCGTTGGAGCCCATGGGGTAGATGCTGCTGTTGCGGAGAGCGAAGGGCTTGGTTTTGGTCTTGGTGAAGTTGGCCATGATTTCGCGGGTGTGGAACTGGCCCTGCGCGATGCCGACGATGCGAGTTCCCGACCCCTGCGCATCACGGAAGGCAGCGAATGCGAGAACGTCGGCGTCCTGGTCGACCTTGAGACCGGAGCTCTTGAGGGCAGACTCGAGACGCTTGAGCTCGGGGGGGAGGACGCGGTCTTTGAGTTCCATGGCGGCGGGGGAGTTCTGCATGGCGTGGTAATCGACGACGATGAGTTGCTGGATGTCCTTCGGTATCGATGCCTTGGCGTCGCTGGAAAGCTGGGCGGCGGAGGCGAGTGTGGGTGCCATGATGGTCGCGATGGCGACGGCCGCGGTGAGGAGATTCTGCTTGAGTGTGCTCATATTTCCTTTTACTCCTTCGCTACGACTACCAGTGTAGCGTCAGTGACATCATTGTTCCGTGAACAGGCCTGCACTTGCAAGACTGGATGCAGCAGCTTCGGTTAGCAAGCTTGCTACTTTTGTTGTAGGTTGCGCGGCCTGAAAAAGTTACAGATCGGGCCACGCGATGGGAGCATGAAGTTTGCGCTCCAGAACTTTGCCGTCGGGATCGAAGCCAGTTATTTGACGTACCCATTCAGAATCCGGCTCATAGGCGGCCTCGGGAATGAGACCGATGAGCTCGGCGTCGTCGATGAGGACACCGTGACGCTGGGCAAGATGCTGGATGGTGGCGTGGACGTGGCGCATAGGGGTGAGGTTGAAGTCGGTGACATTCATGCTGACCTGGGCGCGCCCGTTGGCGAGGACACCGATGGCTTTGACGCCGTGGAGGCCGCCGTTTGCGGCACGAATGTCGCGGGCGATGGCGCGGGCAGCAGAGATGTCGGGCTCGCGGAGGTGGACGTTGTAGGCGATGAGGAAGCTGCGAGCTCCTACGGCGCTGGCTCCGGCGGTGTCATGAAGCTCGGGGCCGCCGATGTCGGGACGGCGGGCGGCGTCGCGGCGGGCGGCGTCGCGAAGGCCTTCGAACTGACCCTTGCGGACGTCCTCGAGTTGAACGCGATCGGGACGGGCGGCGGCTGCTCCGTAGAAGTAGACGGGGACGCCGTAGCGGCGCCAGATGAGGAGGCCGGCCTGACGGGCGAGGACGGCGCACTCGGCGAGGGATGCTCCGCTGACAGGGATGAACGGGATGACGTCAGCGGCACCGATGCGAGGATGAACGCCGTTCTGTTTGGTGAGGTCGATGAGTTCGGCGGCCTTGCCGGCGGCGCGGACTGCGGCTTCGACAACACCGGTGGGCGTGCCGGCGATGGTGACGACGGAACGATTGTGGGCCTTGTCAAGGGACCAGTCCAGCAGACGAACGCCTTCGACCTGCATTGCGGCGACGATCTGGCTGACTTTCGCTGCGTCGATGCCTTCGGAGAAGTTGGGGACGCATTCGATGATGGCTTCTGGGTTCATGACGACAGTGGTTCGTGATTCGTGGCTAGTGATTAGTTTAGAAGCTTTTTACTTCCACCATGTGTATCCCAGGGAGAATTGAACGCTGGCGTTGATGCCGGGGTTGCGGTCTCCGAGGGAGGCGCTGGAGATGTGGACGCCATTGGCGCTGAAGTCGATGGAGCGACGCGGACGAACGAAGTAATGGACTCCGACGCCGCCCTGCGGGGTGAAGTTCCAGACGCTGGCGTCGGCGTTGGGGCCGTCATTCTGAGAGTTGTAGGGCGGGCCTCCGAAGGCTGGGTATTTGTGGTCGGTCCAGATGAGACCGCCTGCGGCCTGGCCCCAGAAGGAGAAGCGCTGCGTGCCGGCAAAGTTCCAGCGAAAGATGGCGGGAGTGATGGAGAGTCCGGAGAAGGTGCCGCCCAGGGTGTAGAACGCTGTGCATTGCTGGGGTGTGCCGGGCGGGTTGGTACAGAAGGGGCGCTGGAACTTCGGAGTGTAGGACTGCCAGAAGGGGAAGAACTCGGAGGCGAGCTCGAGGTTGCTGCGGAAGGCGCTGTGGCCATGACTGGCGAGGACCACCTTGCCGACGTGGAAGCCAGCCATCAGGAACTTGAAGTCGTCGCGGTCCTGGGTGATGCCCGCGCCACCCTGCACGAGGACGCCGATGTCGAGGGGCAGGTAGCCATCCTTGTGGAAGGGCGTGACGTCGTTCTCAGGGGCGGCTTGCGCGGAGGCGAACCGGGTGACTGAGAACAGGAGGACGAGCGCCCAGACGATCGCGGTTGGGATGCGTTGCGTGCTGAAGGTCAATCTCTATCTCCGGTTGTCTGCTGGCAGAAGAAAGCCGCCGGTGAACGGCGGCCGATTGAGGTTGGCAACCGGTGGGTCAGTTACTGGCACTGGCCACGGCGGCTTCGTCGAAGTCGAAGTTGGAGTAGACGTTTTGCGCGTCGTCGAGGTCTTCGAGGGTTTCGAGGAGGCGGACCATGGCGTTTGCCTGCGATCCTTCGAGTCTGGTGTAGGTCGAGGCGATCTTGGTGACTTCGGCGTGTTCGGGGGTCACTTTCGCGACCTTGAGGGCTTCGGTAACGGCCTCGAAGTCTTTCGGGTCGGTGAGGACTTCCCAGTTGTCGCCTTCGTCGGAGAGGTCTTCTGCGCCGGCGTCGAGGACGATCTCCGTGAGTTTGTCTTCACTGGCGGCAGACTTGGCGATGGTGATGACACCCTTCTTGGTGAACATCCAGGCGACTGCGCCCTCGGCTCCGAGGTTGCCGCCGTTTTTTGAGAAGGCGTGGCGGATTTCGCTGACTGCGCGATTTTTGTTGTCGGTGAGGACTTCGACGATGATGGCTACGCCTCCGGGGCCGTAGCCCTCGTAGGTGATCTCCTCGTAGGAGACGCCTTCCAGTTCGCCGGTGCCGCGCTGGATAGCGCGCTTGATGTTGTCGGCGGGCATGTTTTCGGCTTTGGCAGCGGCGATGGCTCCGCGGAGGCGGGGGTTGCCGTCGGGATCTCCTCCGCCCTGTTTGGCGGCGATGGTGATTTCCTTGATCAGGCGCGTGAAGATCTTGCCACGCTTGGCGTCAAGGGCGCCTTTTTTGTGCTTAATTGTTGCCCATTTTGAATGGCCGGACATGAATTACCTCGGTACAAATTTTAGGGGTGCGGCAGCCCGCAACCTTGTGAGTTTAGCATGTTTGACCTATGGTTCGCTTGTGGGGACCGGACGCCCCCACCCCGCCAGAAAGTGTGCAAAGTCTTCGAAACGTGATGGATAGGCTTGGACTTCAACGCCAGAGTCCTGTGACTGGCCGATACCTACCCCCTTTCCCGTCGCCTTTCCATGTCAAGGATCGGGTTCGATCCATCCATGGCCCTGAGTATGTTTTCGGCGATGAGAAGGAAAACGGTTCACGCGTAGCGCGAATAACTCACCCTTCACGAAAAACCGTGAAGGATGGGGCACCCGTACCTAGTCGATCCTCAGCTGTTGATTGCGCCTAGTTCGGGGGCGAGGAGGTCGCGCATGGTCTCGCGGCGGCGGATGATGCGGGTGGTCGTGCCTTCGATGAGGACTTCGGCGGGGCGGGGGCGGGTGTTGTAGTTCGAAGTCAGCGACATGCCGTAGGCTCCGGCGTCGAGGAGGAGGACGAGGTCGTTAGTCCTTACTGTTGGGAGGTCGCGATCTCGGGCAAAGAAGTCTCCGGATTCGCAGACGGGACCGACTACGTCGACGATGATGGACGACTTCCCTGCTGGTTGTTTTACGGGGATGATCTCGTGGTGCGCGTGGTAGAGGGCGGGGCGGATCAGGTCGTTCATGGCAGCGTCGGTGATGACGAAGGTCTTGCTGCCGTTTTTCTTGACGTAGAGGACGCGGGTGAGGAGTGCGCCGGCCTGAGCCACGATGAAGCGACCTGGCTCGAGGAGGAGATGGGCGGGTTCGTTGGCGAGACCTTGTGTGAGGGCGGCGGCGTACTTTTCTACCTGCTTTGCGGGGTCGAACGCTCCGGCTCCGTAGTCGATACCGAGGCCGCCGCCGGCGTCGACGTAGCGGATGTTTTGGCCGTCTCGGCGCAGGTCGGCGATGAGACTGGTGACGCGGGCTAGGGCGGCGGCGAAGGGATCGACTTTGCGGATCTGTGAGCCGATGTGAACGGAGACGCCGGCGGGGTCGAGCCACTTTGTTTTTTTTGCCGCGCGATAGATGGCGCGGGCGGCATTGATGTCGATGCCGAATTTGTGCTCGCTAAGACCGGTGGAGATGTAGGGGTGGGTTTCGGCGAAGACATCGGGGTTGACGCGAAGGGCGAAGCGGGCGACTTTACTGCAGGCCTGGGCACGAGCGGCGAGGAGGTGGAGTTCGGCTTCGGATTCGACGTTGAAGAGGAGGATGTTGGCGCGGAGTGCGGTGTCGATCTCCCACACCTGTTTGCCTACGCCGGAGAAGACGACTTTTTTTAGCGCAGGCTTGTGGGCTTGGCGAACGCGCTCGAGTTCGCCTCCGGAGACGATATCGAAGCCTGCTCCCTGCTCGGCAAGAAGGCGGAGGATGGCTAGGGAGGAGTTGGCTTTGACGGCATAGCAGATAGTGTGGGGACGAGTGGTAAAGGCTTGCTGAAAGAGTTGGAAGCGCTGGGTGATCTGCGTGGCGGAGTAGACGTAGAGGGGTGTTCCGTATCTTTCGGCGAGGGTGGTCAGGCTGGCTTCGTCGCAGTGGAGTGTGCGGTTGCGATAGGCGAAGGGGCGAGGATTAGCGGTGGAGGTAGCGATTTTTTTTTGCAAGCCTAGAGGCCCTTTGCTGGAAGGGCGTAGGGTTCTTCGGGAATGATGACCCATGCGACGAGATACGCAACGGCACCGACGCCGGTGAACAGGGCCACGAGGGCGGTGATGACGCGGACGAGGTTGACGTTCCAGCCATAGTGAATCGCGAAGCCCGCGCAGACGCCGGCGATCATACGATTGGTGCGGGAGCGCGTGAGCTGGTTGGGGTTCGGGTACTGGCCGACTGGCGGAGGGGCAGAGTAGATGGGGGCTCCGCAGGCGGGACAGAAGCGGGAGGATGGGTCGACTTGTTTGCCGCACTTGGAACAGAACATGGAAGCCTCCGGACGTTTTCTATTTTGCCACAGAGACGCGGACTGGTGAGCGAACGACAGAGCAACAGCGAGTAGCCGAGGAGGAGATTTACATCCCACCCATCGCGATGAGACTGCGATGGATGGGGCACCCGAGCGGTTGTGGCTGGGTGAGAGAAGACCCGAGTGGGTGTGGCTGGTTGAGATAGGACAAAAAGGCTAAAGCCCACGACGGGTTTGACTTTATTTGCCAGTGAAGGGGGTTTTGAGATAGCGGCGCGCGGCGTCGGCTTGCGACTGGTCGCCGCCGCTGGCGGAGGCCAGCTGGTACTGCTTGATGGCTTCGTCGCGGTTGTGGATGAGGTCGAACATCTGGCCCGCGTTGAGTTGCGCGCGGCGACGGAGCCAGTCGCTGCAGGAGGGCTGGGCGGCGACGAGGAGATAGTTCTGTGCGGCTTCGGCGATCTGGTTCTGGCCGCGTTGGGTGTCGGCGAGGCCCCAGTAGGCCATGTGGAGGCGGGGCTCGAAGAAGTAGCCGGGCTTCTTTGCGTCGGCGAGGACTTCGCGGTAGATGGCAATGGCGCCGGGGCCGTTGCCGGAGTCCTTGGTGAGATTTGCGACCTCGAGACGGAAGAGGTAGTCGTGAGGATATTGGTCGGCGAGGCCCTGCTGGACGACGATGGCTTCGGAGTAACGGCCGTCGTGACGCAGGAAAAGGGAGAGCGCGGTGCGGGACTCGATGGGTGTGACGATGCCGTGGGCGGCGGACTGGCGGAGGAGCTCGAGCCCCTTCTCTTTGTTGCCGGTGACGCCGGTGATGCCGATCATGATGCGGAGGAAGCGGGGCAGGCTGGCGACGGCGAACTGCTGGATGCCGATGGCCATCTTGGCGTCAGCGTAGTCGGGATCGATCTCCAGGGCGTCTTCGCTGTCGTTACGGGCGGCGAGGCCCTGGCGGGCGGCGGCGACGTAGCTGTGTTCGGCGAGGGTGATGAAGGCGGCGTGCATGCCACGAGCGTAACCGCGGGCGAAGAAGGCGTTCGCGTCTTTGGGATTGGCTTTGATCTGCTGGTCGCAGAGAGCGATGGCGGAGTTGGTGAGGGACTCTATGCGGTCGCGGATGTCGGGGGGGATGGAGACGCTGCGCTTGGAGGTAAGAAAGCTGTCGTGCGCGTAGTAGGTGGTGTCGAGGAGGTCCTGACGGTAGAGCTCGCGGAAGATGAGCGTCATGAGGACGTATCCGGTGGCGATGGCGGATTGCGGGTTTTCCTTCTGGATGGCCTCGAAGCGGGCGAGGGCGCCGTCGTAGTCGAGGTTGTAGAAGTGTTCGTGGGCTTCGCGAACCTGGGGGGTGAGGTTGATTGGGTCGGTGTGGGCGGCGGGGCCGTTGGAGTTCGCGAAGGCTGGAGTCGCGAGCAAGAGCGCGAGAAGGAGGCTGAGAATTTTGACGCTGCGTTTTATGGTTCTTCTCCGAAGCCTGGTGGGTTTGGCGGGGATCGAGGACACTACTCTTTTGATGCCGGTACAGATGATAGGTCTAGACGCTGCCGATCTTATATTGGACGCAGGCCGCGGTTAACTATACCCTTTGATACCGGGAAACACTGGTGTTGTTTCACTTTCACATGGACTGAAACGAACTTCATGACACGTTTTGAATTACTTCAGTTGTTGGTCGGACAGGCGCGCAGTAATGGGTTTGAGTTTCGCAGGTGGTATGTCAGCAAGCTGGGGCTGCCGTGGCAGAACGCGAGGCAGGCAGTGGAGATGCTGGCGGCGGAACGGCGCTATTATGCTCTCCTGTTTTCGCATGAGTTTGCTTCACACTTCTGGAAGCCGGGTGAGGTGATGACCTTCCAGGTACCAACGCAGACGTTTACTCGCAGGATGAAGGACGGCACGATCGGCACGGTGAAGCGTAAGGGGTATACGCGGCGCAGTGCTCGGGAGGATGCGTGGCTGTATCACCTGAAGGAACTGGCAGCGTCGGAAGAGCCGCTTCGCTACATGCGACGGTACCTGCGGGTGGAGGATGAGCTGGTTGAAGAGGATGGCCAGGTGGAGAGTGAACTGGAAGAGCAGGACTAGCTGATCTTCATTTTGTTGTTCTTCAGTTGCTGATCTTCATTTGAAGACCTTTGAATCGGCCGGCTGGTTAAGTGGTGGATGTGTTGATGTTTGCCGGGCTAACGTTGCAGGTCTTGCGAATGGCGGCGATTTGTTTGAGGTGGTGCTCGCCGTGGACGAGATGGAATTTGCGCCACTGGCCGATGTTGAGCGGGCCGAGCACGTTGTGGTTGGCACATTGGCTGGCAGGGCCGAACAAGGTTTCGGCTTCGGTGAAGAGCAGATCGAGACGAGCGAGTTGTTCGGCGGTAGCTTCTGTGAGGTCGGCGCCGGAGAGTGGATGCGTCGTTGGCTGAGGGGAAACTATGCGAGGGGCCTCGCGGCCTGTGGGGAAGTATCCGCATCGAGTGACCCCGAATTGAAGTATGCGGTGCGTAAGGTTGGGTTTGGCGCGTGTGGGGGTGCGCTTGGCCAAGCGGGCATTGATGGCGGCTTCGGTGCTGGAGTAGGTGAGGAGAAGGTGCTCGATGATCTGTTGAATGGTCCACTTGCCGCGGCTTGAGGGCGGGTGGAGCTGGGTCTGCGTGGCGTCGAGTCCGTAGAGAGAGGACGCTATCTCGCACTGGAGCTGGTGAAGGGTGGGGTTCATCGGGGTGGAATCTCTGGCAGGATCACGTTACACGGCTTGCAGGCGCGATGGCTAGTTTGATTTGCCGGCATTCATTTCCTGAAGTTCGGCGAGCGCTTTTTTGGCGGCCTTGGCTTTTTCGCCGTCGGGGTCTAGCTTGAGGTAGGTCTGGAATTCGGCGATGGCTTCGTCTTTTTTCTTCATCTTCTGCAAGATTTCAGCAAGGGCGAAGTGGGCGGCGGAGTACTCGGGCTGGATGCTGACTGCATCTTTGGCGCGGAGGTAGGCGCCCTGATAGTTTTCGTCGTGCATGTAAAACTTTGCGACGTAGAGATCTTCGTCGACGCGTTCGTCGTCCGTTTGAACTTTCTTTACCTTGGGAAGCTTGCGGTGCACGGAGGTGCCTTCGGGGGGATTCGAAGGATCGCCTTTGGCGGTTGAGTCGTCGTCGGTGGGCGGGGTGAGATCGTCGCCGCTGGAGCTGGAACTGCTGCTGGAGTCGTCACCGGGGAGTTTGGCAGGCGGGGTGGTGGGGAACGGGTGCTGGGTTGCGGCGTCGGAGGGCGTCGTTGTGGGGGTTGGAGAGTCGGGCGGCTTAGCGGGCTGAACTGGCTTGGCCGGCTCGCCGGGGAATGGGAACTGCTCGGCGGCGGATGGCTTCTTTGCGTCCGGCGTGCAGGGCTTCGCTTTCTGATCTGAGGCGGGAGCGGAGGTCTGGTTTGGGGCTGGGCAGGGCGCGGGTGGAGGGTTTTGCGTTGGCGAAGACTGGGCGAGGCAGGAGGCGGAGAGGAGGAGGGAGACCTGAAACGTTCGAGTTATGGGGTGGATTGCCATCTGGTCTTTGCTCAGAGTTTAGGGTACTCGCTTGATCATTTGACGCTGCTGCGAGGTGGTTTGTTATAGTCAGCTGACCTGGGCTGCTTCCCTGCCGACATTCTATTTGATGGAACTTATTTGATTATGGTTGATGGGCTGGTTGTTCGTTCTTCGTCGATTCACGCTGCGGGTTGCTATACGACTCGAAAGATACAAAAAGGGGCGCGCGTCATTGAATATGATGGGCCGCGATTCACGAAAGATGAGGCGGATGAGCGATATAAAGACCGGGACATCACGTATCTGTTCAGCTATGGAGATGACGGGAACGTGATTGATGGGTTCGGGACGGCGATGTTTATCAATCATTCCTGCGATCCGAACTGCGAGTCGGAAAATGTGGGAGGGAAAATCTTCATTACGGCGATTCGGGATATTGCCGTTGGGGAAGAACTGACCTACGAGTACAACCTCTTTGACAGCGATGATCAGGAGGCTGATTGCTATTGTGGCGCGGGGAAGTGCCGGGGGACGATGTTCAGCGAGGATGAGGTGAAGCGGCGATCTCGGAAGGCTAAGCGGGCTGCCGGGAACAACCTAACAACCTAATGCGTGCTGGGCGCACGGCGCGATCTGCCATCGAGGCTGACGCGCGTTCGGCGTCTAAGGGTGAGGCGCGGCGGTGGGCGATACAATGGGGGTTGCGGTCGCGCTCGATTGACTAAGTCGTTGCGGGACTGATTTCTTTTTATTTTTTATATGGCATATCAAGTTCTTGCACGAAAATACCGGCCACAGCGTTTCGCGGATGTTGCGGGGCAGGACCATGTGACCGTGACGCTGATGAATGCGCTGGCTCAGAACCGGATCGCGCATGGGTACATCTTCAGCGGCCATCGCGGGATTGGGAAGACGACGATTGCGCGCATTCTGGCAATGGCTCTGAATTGCCGGAATGCGATTGGGTCGGCAGTGCGGCCTACTCCGGAGCCCTGCGAGGTGTGCGAGAGCTGTACGGAGATTCGCGCGGGCAACGCGGTTGATGTAATTGAGATTGACGCGGCGACCAATCGCGGGATCGATGAGATTCGCGAACTGCGAGATGCAGCGCGGTACAGGCCAGCGAGAGATAAGTACAAGATTTACATCCTGGATGAGGCGCACCAGATTACGGATGCGGCGTTCAATGCGTTGCTGAAGACGCTGGAGGAGCCGCCGGACCATATCGTGTTCATGATGGCGACGACCCAGCCGGAGGACATTCCGCAGACGGTGCGGTCACGGTGCCAGCACTTCAGCTTTCATGCTGTGAAGCTGGTGGACATACTTGGCGAACTGCGCGGGATTGCAGAGCGCGAGGGCGTGGATGCGGATGAAGGGGCTCTGAGTCTGCTGGCTGAGGCTGGCGATGGGTCGATGCGCGATGCGTTGTCGATTATGGACCAGGCGATTGCGAGTGCGCCGGTGGAGGATGGACGGCCACGGCTGGATGCAGGACAGATTCGTGAGTTGATGGGGACGGTTCCGAATGCTGTGTTTGAGCGGATTCTTGAGGCGGTGGATGGGAATCGCAGCGCCGAAGTGATTACGGTTGCGAATCAGCTGCTGGATGCGGGGAACTCTCCGTCGCAGCTGGCGCGGCAATTTGTACGGTATCTGCGGAACTGTGTGATTGCGAAGATTGCAGGAATTGGAATCGATGGAGCGGGGGCGGATGGGGCCGCGGGGGAGTTGCTGCAGATCTCAGCGGATGAACAGCGGCGGGCGGGGCGTTCGGCTGCGCTGTTTAGTGAAGAGGAGCTGACGCGGTTTCTGCAGGTGATGCTGCGGACCTTTGATGAACTGGGGTATCGGCAGGAGCAACGATTTCACTTTGAGCTGGGACTGTTGAAGCTGGTGCATCTGCGTCGATTGTTGCCGATTGAAGAGGTGTTGAGTCAGTTCCCTGCTGGCGGGGGTTCGGGGCAGGTGCGGACGAGCGTGGTAGGACGGGGCGCTGTTGCTCCGACGACGACTGCCAGAAGCGCGGGGGGAGGTGCAACGGCTCGCGCGGTGGAGGCGAGCGCCGCGGTGCTGAATGCCAAGCCGGCGTTCTCTCCGTTTGAGCAGGATAAGAATCGGAAACGGTTTGAGGAGAAGACTCCGGAGGTTGAGCCAGTTGTTGTGACTGCTCCGACGGTGAGGTCCGTTCCGCCGGAGAAGGTGTTGGCGGAGACTATAGCGGTTGTTCCGCCGGCGGAGGTGATCGTCACAGAGACCGTCACTGAGACGTTGCTGGTTTCTTCGGAGAAGGATGCAGTCGATTTGCAAGCTTCGTTGTCGCAGTCAGCTGAGGGATATCAGAAGGCTGCGGTAGATGCCCTGATGGCTGCGAAGAATCAGGATACGGCGGCGGATGCTCTGGCCGATGCGGAGTGGGTGGTGGCGAACGGTGAGATTCGAGTGCAGACTGAGGTGTCAAAGACGATGCTCTCGATGGTGATCAATCCGGAAGCTGAAAAGTTGATCAGGGCTGCGTTGCGGACTGCCGGGGCGGACAGCTTGAAGCTGGTGCTCCTTCCGGGAGTGAAGACGGCTGCATCGGCGAAGAAGCCGAAGGCGGTGAAAGCGGGAAGCGTCCAGGCGATGGCGTTGGAGCATCCGATTGTGCAGCGGGCACAGACGCTGTTCAATGCAGAGATTCAGAGCGTGATCGATCTGCGGGACAGTGATTAGAAGAGCAGTGATTCGAAGAGCCGATTAGCAAAGCGATAGCTAGACGAAGAGGGTGTGATGGATTTTTCCGATCTGGGCAAGATGAAAGAGATGATGGGGCAGGCGAAGCAGATGCAGGAGCAGATGGAGAAGAAGCTCGCTGCGACGGTGGTGGAGGCTTCGAGCGGCGGCGGCGTGGTGACGGTGCGGATGAATGGGAAGAAAGAAGTGTTGCGGGTGAAGATTGAGCCGACGGCGATGGGGAGCACGGCGGGCGATCTTGAGCTGCTGGAGGATCTGATTGCGGCGGCGATCAATGAGGCGGGGCGACGTGCGGATGAGGCGATCAAATCGAGCGTGGCGGGATTGATGGGTGGGCTGGGGCTGCCGGATTTGCCGGGGCTGGGCTAGATGGCGGGCTCGTTCGGGACGAATGCGAGCCGGTTTGCGGAGCCGATGGCTCGGCTGATCGAAGAGTTTAGGAAGCTGCCGGGGATTGGGACCAAGACCGCGCAGCGGCTGGCGTTTCATGTGCTGCGGTCGCCGGCTGAGGATGCTGAGGCTCTATCGGTGGCGATTCGGGAGTTGAAGCTGCATCTGCGGCTGTGTTCGGTGTGTAACAACATCACGGATGTTGATCCTTGCGGATATTGCACGAGTGGGGTGCGGAATCAACGGCTGGTGTGTGTGGTGGAAGAGCCGACGAATATTGCGACAATTGAAAAGACACGGAGTTACAACGGGGTGTATCACGTGCTGCATGGAACGTTGTCGCCGATTGGCGGGGTGGGGCCAGAGCAGTTGCGGATTGCGAATCTGCTGACACGATTGTTGGATGTTGATGAGGTGATTCTGGCGACTTCGCCGACGACTGAGGGTGAGGCTACGGCTGGGTATCTGGCGGTTGAGTTGCGGAAGGCTAAGGGTGAGCTCAAGGTGACTCGGATCGCTACGGGGGTTCCGGCGGGGAGCGATATCGAGTATGCCGATGAGGTGACGATGACGCGGGCTATGGAAGGGCGGCGGGAGTTTTAGCGACTCGCGCGCGCTTACCTGTAGCTGGTTTGCCCGGTGTGATCGAAGACGAGAGTCTCTGGCACCTGCACGATTGCGCCGTTAATTGCGGCCATCTCCTTGGTCACTCGGCGGATCTCGTACTCGGGTATTCCGCTGTCACGGAGCACAGCCAGGGCGATGTTCAGATTTGGGAACTGTTGTGGATCGTGTTGTGTTTTGCAATCGTGGGTCGAGATATAGGTCGTCTCTTCTGCCGAGTTTCTGTAAATCCGATAACGGGTCAAAGCGCCCTCCCTTCACTCCTGCCGGCACTCCTCGGATTCCGGCATTCGTACTGAAACTCATCGGCGGGCGGGCGGCGAAGATGAGACAGGTGTTCAAAAATTTTTTGAAGACGGCGCAGAAACCTTCAGGCGAGCTTCATCGGTATCTTGCCGCCAACTCGAGGGCAGTTGCCTCGTCTTCTTCGTCGGAGATGATCTGGTGTGCGAATTGAGGCGGGGTGGATTTTTGTAGTCCCGGCTCAAGCACAGTGTCAGGCGCCGCGTTGAGGGCGATACCTGCGATCCAACGTTCCACATACCTGCTTGCGTGGGCGCGTCCGCAGAAGTGTCGGGTGCGGCGCATCATCTTTGCGTCCCACTTCGGCAGAATCACCAGGTTGCCGTTCTTCTCGTACAACATTACCCAGTGGTTTGCGAATGACTTCTGCATGTCGCACTCTTCGCATTTACAGGTCTGGATCAGAGACATTAATCTTATCCTTTCGCCGAATTGGCACACACGTCCGCAGAACGCCGTCCCCCGTTGAATCTCGGCGCGCGGCGGCGACACTGCTGCTGTCTCTATCGGCAGCGCTGCTTATTTCACTATGGCCGTTGGCGGCTGGGTTGTGAGTCAGCGAGTTAAGGAGTGCGGAGGTTGCCGCCGGTCATCTGGTTGGGTTGATCGAGTTTCAGCAGGGAGAGCATGGTGGGGGAGATGTCGCGTAGGCTGCCTCCCTCGCGGAGGGTCGGGCGATTCCCATCCTCGGTGATGTATATGAAGGGGACGGGGTTGGTGGTGTGGGCGGTGTGGGGTCCGCCGGTGACGGGGTCGATTAGCATCTCGGCGTTGCCGTGGTCGGCGGTGACGAGGAGTGAGCCGCCGCGCTGGCGGATGGCCTGGTAGATGCGGCCGAGTTGAGTGTCGACGGTTTCGACGGCGCGGATGGTGGGTTCCATCTTGCCGGAGTGGCCGACCATGTCGGCGTTGGCGAAGTTGACGATGATGACGTCGAAGGCGGTGTCGCTGATGGCTTTGATGACGGCGTCGGCGATGCCGGGGGCGGACATCTCGGGGGCGAGATCGTAGGTGGCGACTTTTTGTGATGGGATGAGGGTGCGGTCTTCGCCGGGGAAGGGTTTCTCGATGCCGCCGTTGAAGAAATAAGTGACGTGGGCGTACTTCTCGGTCTCGGCTACGCGGAGGTTGCGGAGGTTGGCTTGCGACATGAGGTTGGCGAGGAGGTTGTCCATCGACTCGGGCGGGATGACGATGGGGAGCTTGAAGTTTTTGTCGTACTGGGTCATGCAGACGTAATGGAGGTTGGCGGGGATTTCAGAGAGCGTGATTGCGGCGTCGAGTTCGGCGGCTTTGGGGAGTTGGTGGCCCTGGCTGCCTACGGGGTCGGCGGTGAGGCCGGAGCGGCGGGTGAGGACGCGGGTGATTTGGCGGACGCGGTCGGCGCGGTAGTTGAAGTTGATGACGACGTCGTGGTCGCGGATGAGGCCGACGGGGTGGCCTTCGGGGTTGATGCAGGTGAAGGGCGGGATGAACTCGTCGGTGATGCCGTTGTTGTAGAGTTCTTCTGATTCGTTCGATGGGGTCGGCGTAGCGCCCGCCCTCCGGACTCCCGGTGACCAGGGCGTCGAAGGCTTGTCGCTCTTTCTCCCAGCGGAGGTCGCGGTCCATGGCGTAGTAGCGGCCGCTGACGCTTGCGATCAGTCCGACTCCGGCTTCGCGGAGGCTTTGCTGGAGTTGTTGGAGGTAGCGGAGGCCACTGGTGGGCAGTGTGTCGCGGCCGTCCATGAAGGCGTGAACGAAGACGTGGGTTAGTTTGTGCTGCGCGGCCATCCGGATGAGGGCGTCGAGGTGGCGCTGGTGGGAGTGGACGCCTCCGTCGGAGAGGAGGCCGATGAGATGGAGGGCTCGGCCTTTTTGCGCGGCCAGTTCGTAGGCGCGGACGAGGGTGGGGTCGGTGTAGAGGGAGCCGTCGAGGATGGCGGTGTCGATGCGGGTCATGTCCATGCGGACGATTCGGCCGGCGCCGAGGTTGAGGTGACCGACTTCGCTGTTGCCCATCTGGCCGTCGGGGAGGCCGACGAAGTGCTCGCTGGCGCGGAGGAGGGTGTTGGGGTAATCGCGTAAGAGTGCATCGTAGGTGGGTTTGCGGGCTTGCGCGATGGCGTTGCCGTGAGTCTCGGGGCGATAGCCCCAGCCGTCGAGGATGGTGAGAACGATGGGTTTGGACATACAAGGTCAGGATACCAAGGAGCGATGAGCTTTGGGTTGTGAGGGGTTGAGCAGTGGCAGGTCGGGCGTTAGTCGGCGACCATTAACTCCCCCGGCACAATAGGGCGAGTGCGAGGGAGTGTTCCCCTATATGCCGCGAGCCCCATCAGGAGGAGTGCACACGCAAAGATAGCCAGTTTCGCCAGGCTGGCCGTGCGCGTCTGAGGGAGCGTCTTCCAGAACAGCAGCAGTAAGGCCTGCGCGATGGTCACCGCCCAGACGGAGCCGTAGAAGTATCGCCGCTCTGTACCTTCGCTCCGGGTTGAAGGCTTGACGCGCGGCAAGACGCCTGCTGCTCCCAACAGCAGAATCGTTGCGCACACGGGAAAGTAGGCGTAGCTGTAGATTTGCTTCATGTACCAGGATCCGGTCGCCGCTGCGATCAATAGCCCGGCGAGGTTTAGAAGCGCGAAGCTCAGAACTGCGTTCCACGCGAAGGTGTAGCACACGCGCCGGTAGAGCGGGTTTGGCTTGTCCTCATCGAAGCGAAGGATGTAGGGCCGGGGTTCCACGCCTGGCAATCGTCCGCGCAGAGCGGCGATGCCTGTGCCAACTAGGACCGCTAGTAGCCATGCCAGATTGCCTGGTCCGAATCCATGCGCAAACAGAGTAAAGGTCAATGGTCCCGGGGCGAGAAAAAACACCCAGATCCATATGGGCCAATGAGCGAGCCTGTAGAGAGGGGTGTTCCGTTCGCGCATCTTGCGCGTCTGAGCATATTCCAGCTTCCCGGCATATCGCATACGCGTGAGTCTCGCAGAGCGGCACGAGCACGTCAATTGTGGCATCTGTCATTCGCCCGCGGAGATGGAGCAATTTTTTGAAGACGTGAAACTGTGAGTGCTACCGAGTTGCAGCTTGGTAGCAGAAGTGGAGACCGATTACCATGAGCCAGAGCGAGAGAGCGAATCGGAGTCTGCGATTGGGAATTCTTGGAGCGGCGCCGCTGCCGACGATTCCCCCGAGTACGCCGCCGATGGCAAGCTTGGTGAGCAGCATGCTGTCGTAGCTGCCGCCGATCATGTGAACGCCAGTGCCGACGAGCGCGATGGCGAGTCCAAAGGCAAGGTCGGTGCCGACGACCTCCGTGGCGGTCAAAGAGGTGAGGCTGAGGAGCGAGACCGTGCCGAGTGCGCCGGCGCCCGAGGAGGAGAAACCCACCTCGGCACCGATGGGGAGCATGATCGCTGCGATCCACTTTGTGCGTGGGGCGGTGGGACGTGTGATTCCGGCAGGGCGGAAGTGGCGGAAGAGATGCCACCCGGAGGTGAAGACGATGATTGCTCCGAGGACGAAGTAGAGCGACGTCTTTGGACCATGTGTGGCGACTTGCTTGAAGAGAATGGAGCCGAGGATGACTCCGGGCAGGCCGCCGAGCAGCATGAAACCAAGCACACGGTAGTTGACCTGTTTGCGGATCACCTGCACGGGAACAACGATGAGTTTGACGATGGCGGAGTAGGCAAGCGCGGTGCTGACGGCGATCTCGATGGGGACGTGCAGGAAGAGGATCAACAACGGAGCAGTGATGACTCCGGCGCCGACCCCGCTCAGCGCGATGACAACGGCGATGCAAAATCCTATGGCAAAATCCATGTCGATACGCTTTCCAGTTCGAGTGTTAAGCGGACTGCAGGTGGATGCCGCACTCTTGTTTTTGGCCACCCCAACGTCCGGAGCGAGAGTCGTTGGGATCGAGAGGTAAGGTTGTGCAGGGCTCACAGCCGATGCTTGAGTAGCCCTTGTCGTAAAGCGGGAGCAGAGGAATGTTGTGCTGACTGGCGTAGTGCCAGACATCCTTCGTGATCCAGTCGGCGAGGGGGCTGATTTTTCGGATGGTCCTTACTGTGGGCAGGGCAAAGTCTTCGACTGGCTGCAGGGCGGCGCGACTCTTTGCCTGTTCGCGACGAAGGCCGGTGAACCATAGCATGTAACGCTCGAGTGCGGCGAAGAGCGGCTTGACCTTTCGCAGATCGCAACAGCGGCTGGGGTCCGTCTGGTTGAGGATGCCGAACGTCGCTTCCTGCTCTGGAACCGTGAGTTCGGGCAAAAGGTTGATGAGGTTGATCGACCACGACCGCGCCATGCGATCGCGATACTCGTAGACTTCGGCGAAGTGGTAGCCGGTGTCGAGGAAGATCACGGGAACATCGGGTAGAGTGCGCCGGACCATATGGAGCACGACCATGTCCTCAGCCTGAAAGCTGTTGGTGACGCAGAGGTCGTGTTGGGTCTGTTGCAGTTCGAGACTGACCAGTTGTTGGGCTGCGCGGATCTTGTCTTCTGTGTTCTGAATCGCGGGAGCCGCGGCTGTCGGGCTTAGGATTTCGCTCACTGTTGGCTCCTTTTCTGCGGCGCGAGAATTCCTTTTTCTCGAAGTTTCTGGAGAAACTCCTCCGGTGTGCGGGTGGAGGCGTTGGGGATTTCAATGGGGAGCTCTTCCGCAAGCTGGCGCGTGGTTTCGGGCGTGTGCCCTTCAATGAGGACGATGACGCCGATTCTGAGCAGCGCTTGCCAGAGACGCTTGGACGGCACGCGTGTGCGTACCACGGCGACACGCTGGGCGAGAAGGAGTTGTTCGATGTCGCCCGCCTCTCCGGGATTCGGAACGAGCAGAAGAGATGTGTAGTGTTTCTGCTCTGCAATGGCCGCGTCTTCGTTGAGGCTGCGGCGAATCATACCTGCGGCGGCTGTGGCGTTCGTCGCTGGATCAATGAGGATGAAGCTGCCGGTTGCGCGGTTGTCGGCGTAGGCATCGAAGAAGATGGGGCGGGTTGTCGCTATCTCGACGACGCCGATGTCGTTCATCCCGAGAGAGTGAACAGCCTCATACTCGAGAGTCTGGATGTTGGTACGGTGAAGGACACGGGTGATGCGAGCGTTGAGCGTTTGCGTACCGTGCTTGAGTAGATAGGGCTTGTGGTCTTCCAGCCGAGAGCCGTCAAACCATACAAGAACTGATTCGAATTCGGTGGTGGTCTGTGGGGGATTTGTGGCGTCGGCGATGACGTCGCCGCGGCTGATGTCCAGCTCTTCTTCAAGAGTGACGGCGATGGATTGCGGTGCGACAGCCTCGTCCAAGTCACCATCGAAGGTCGTGATCGAGGTGACTCGACTGCGACGACCCGAGGGTAATGCGACGATCTCGTCGCCTTTGCGAATGGTGCCGGCGGCGATCTGGCCAGCGAAGCCGCGATAGCTGTGGTCAGGGCGGATGACGCGCTGGACTGGCAGACGGAATGCTTTGTTCGTGTCGAGAGTGCCGGTGGGAATCTGCTCGAGATGCTCGAGCAGGGTTGGACCGTTGTACCAAGGAGTGCGCGAACTGGGCTCGACGACGTTGTCGCCATGGAGAGCGCTGACAGGAATGGTGACGAGGTTGGCTGGGCCGAATTGCTTGACCAGTGATGCGAAGTCGGTCTCGATCTGCCGATACACTTCCTCAGAGAAATCTACGAGGTCCATTTTGTTGACCGCGGCGACGAGGTGGCGGATGCCGAGCAAGGAGGCAATGTAGGCGTGCCGGCGGGACTGCGTAAGGATGCCTTTGCGCGCATCGATGAGTATGATGGCGAGATCGGCGGTGGAGGCGCCGGTGGCCATGTTGCGGGTGTACTGCTCGTGACCCGGAGTGTCGGCAATGATGAATTTGCGGCGCTGCGTGGAGAAGTAGCGGTAGGCGACGTCGATGGTGATTCCCTGCTCGCGCTCGGCACGAAGGCCGTCGGTGAGCTGAGCGAAGTCGATGGCGAGGTGCTTTTCGCCCGATGCGGTGATGGGCCCGGTGACGGCGCGAACCTGGTCTTCGTAGACGTTTCGCGAATCGTAGAGCAGACGGCCGATGAGAGTGGACTTGCCGTCGTCTACGCTGCCGGCGGTGCTGAAACGGAGGAGGTCTTTGGTTTCTTCGGAGGCGAGGAACTCTTCAATGGCAAAAACTGCCTGATCGGGCTGCAGGCTCTCGGCGGATTCAGCCACGGCGGTTGCGCCTCCGGAGTGTGTGAAGTTGAGGCTTGCCATTAGAAGTATCCCTCGCGTTTCTTGAGCTCCATCGAGCCATCCTGATCGTGGTCAATAACGCGGTTCGCGCGCTCGGAGGAACGAAAACTGACTAGTTCGGCGATGATCTTTGGAATTGTGTCTGCGTCGGAGCGGATGGCGCCGGTGCAAGGGCTGCAGCCGAGCGAACGCAGACGGGAGCGCACCCATTGCTCTTCGCCGGGAAGGCTTCGAACGAACGACTGCTCGACGGGAATGAGGCTGTCGCCGCGGACGATCATGCGTCGGTCTTTGGCGAAGTAGAGCGGCACGATGGGAATGTCTTCGAGCAGGATGTAATGCCAGATGTCGAGTTCGGTCCAGTTGGAAAGTGGAAAGACGCGTATGCTTTCGCTGGGTGAGATGCGGCTGTTGTAGAGGTTCCAGATTTCGGGGCGCTGATTCTTGGGGTCCCATTGGCCTGCGCGGTCGCGGAAAGAAAATATGCGTTCCTTGGCGCGTGACTTTTCTTCATCGCGGCGGGCTCCGCCGAAGGCTGCATCGAAGCCGTGTTCGCGGAGGCCATCGAGGAGTGCGGTGGTCTTGAGGAGGCCGCAGCAGCGCTGGGTGCCGAGGCGAACCGGGTTGGCGCCTTCGGCCAGCGCCTGTTCGTTGCGCCAGACCTTGAGGTCGAGGCCGAGTGTGCGAGCGGTGTCGTCGCGGAACGCGATCATCTCGCGGAACTTGTAGCCGGTGTCGACATGAAGAAGAGGAAACGGGATTGGCCCAGGAAAGAAGGCCTTCTGCGCGAGGCGAAGCATGACGGAAGAGTCTTTGCCGATGGAGTAGAGCATGACCGGCTTTTGGAACTCGGCGGCGACCTCGCGGAAGATGTGAATGCTCTCGGCCTCGAGGAGTTGGAGATGACTCAGACGAGGCGAGGAGAGTTCCGGTTGTACAGATTGTTCGAGCGTTGAGGACGAAGCCATTTGGTTTCCCCGATTGAATGAGGCTGAATTTTGAGGCACAAAAGCGAAACCCACAAATCTGGAGTTCAGAGTGTGGGCGCTTTTGCTACCAGGAGTATTGAGATAGAGAGGAGTTTATCTACAACACGCGCGCACACACGGACAGGCCATACAGCAACAGAAGTTGCTGGAGGGGCGACAAGCCGTGTTGGCGGTGGAGAAATGCATCTGCTATAAGCCTGGACGAGGACAGGCCATTTGTCAAACATGTTGGTCACATTGCCGGCTGAAGTGACTGAATTTCAACGCGTCGCTTGACTCAACTACGGATACGCGCTACGTTTGCACTCAGCGATGAAGATCTTCACGAGTCACGCCGCCTGCCGACTGGCCTGTCGCCGTTGTTGCGACACCGCGGCTGCGCTGGCGGACTGACCTTCTGGAACGCTTCGCTGATTCGGCGAAGTCGCTTTAGCAACCTCTCAAAGCCCACGCGGTCGCCTCCTCAAACTTCAGGCACTACTTGGGTCTTTCTCTTTTCTGTCACATCTAACGAAGCACGGTTCTACCTTGACCATGATCCGCCCCTCCATCCCGACCTCTCGACGTACGGCCTATAGTGCCGCGCGTGGTTGTTGTTGTCGCTGATGAATCGCTAGCCGGATAAATCAATTTCGTTCGAGAAGCGCTCCAGTTCTTCCTGCTTCTACGAAATCTACTCATTCCAAATCTGAGGCCGCTGCAACTGGCACCGTGCAGCCAATTCCCTGCTATCCAGAGGTGAGTACTTTGACTTCTCTTGTTCGCAAGATATCTTCCGCGGCGTTTGGTTCCGTCTTTTGGCTGCTCGTTTCGGTTGCGCCAATTGCTTCATGGGCGCAGGTGGTCGGGGGTTCTATCAGCGGCACCGTCACCGATAACACCGGCAGCCGTATTGCGGACGCCATCGTTGTAGTACAAAACGTTGAAACCGGGACGCAACGAAAACTCGTGACCGACGGCGAAGGCCGATATGGTGCGCCATCACTCACAGTCGGGAGTTATGACGTGATCGTGACACGCGATGGCTTTTCGCCCGAGCGGCGGAGCGGGGTTTCCCTTACGGCTGGGCAAAGCGCACAGGTCGATCTGACGCTAAAGATCGGCGAGGTGTCCGAACAAGTAAATGTGACCGATGTTCCTGCGGCAGTAAACCTGACGACACAGCAGACCTCGGGCCTCGTGGATGAAAGGCAGGTGAAGCAACTGCCGTTGAACGGTCGGAGCTACGACCAACTGATTACGCTCAACCCGGCCACCGTGAACTACACCGGCCAGCGGTCGGGCGGCATCGGCACATCGAACTCGTCAGTCGGCAACATGTTTGCGATCTCGGGACGACGTCCGCAGGACAATCTCTTTCTACTGAATGGTATCGAGTACACGGGCGCGTCGCTGATCAATGTGACGCCGGGCGGTACCAGCGGGCAGTTGCTGGGTGTCGATGCAGTGCGCGAGTTCAACGTAGTCTCGGACACTTACTCGGCGAGCTATGGCAAGCGGCAGGGGGCGCAGATCTCGATTATTACGGCGAGTGGCACTAACAGATTGCATGGCGCGGCGTACGAGTTTCTTCGCAACTCGGCGCTCGATGCGCGCAACTATTTCGATCAGCAGAAGATCCCCGAGTTCCAACGCAACAACTTCGGCCTGTCGCTGGGCGGCCCGATCAGGCAGAACAAGCTTTTCCTGTTCGGCAACTACGAGGGCTACAGGCAGAACCTTGGTCTGTCCGACGTGACGCTGGTGCCGGACACGCAGGCACGACAGGGGTACCTTCCGAATGCGAAGACCGGCGAGCTGACGAAGGTTGGCTTGGGCAACGGCGTTGCTCCCCTCTTCAATCTGTGGCCGGCGCAGAATGGACCGGAGTTGCTTGATCCGGCGACGGGCTCTAATACCGGCATTGCCGAGGCATTCTCAAGCCCGGTGCAGCACATTCGTGAGGACTTCGGGACAACACGCTTCGATGCGAATCTGAGCGCGAACGACCTGCTGTTTGCCGTGTATACGGTGGATGATTCGACGGCGAACACTCCTACACAAAACCCGTTGTCCGTGATCGATGAGAGTCTGCGTGAACAGGTTGCCAGTGTGCAGGAGCAGCATGTTTTTTCGTCGAGACTGTTGAATACGGCGCGCGCGGGCTACTCGCGAGCGAGCTTCTTTTTTCTGGGCTCGTCGACTCCGTTAGGCGGCGGGGATATCACGGGCTGGGTGGCGGGGCAGCCGATCGGCGCCATCGTGATCGCGGGCAGCACCGCGTCGAATGGATCATCGCAGGTTACCGGTGCGGGAGCTAATGTGGGATCGAATAACGCCACGACGCGCAACCTCTTCACCTTCGACGACCATATTTACTATGCGCGGGGGAGACATCAGATTGAGGCGGGCGGGTGGTTACAGCGATTGCAATCGAACGACAACCTTGCGCAGAACCAGTTCGGACAGGCCTCGTTTGCGAGCCTTGCAACGTTTCTGCAAGGTACGGTGAAGACCTTTACTGTCGTGCCAAACCCGACGGAGCTGGGCTGGCGTTCGACGATGGGCGCGGGCTACTTCGAAGACATTGTGCATGTGCTGCCGAACCTCGAGGTGCGGGCGGGGATTCGCTTCGAGGCGACGAATGGGTTTAATGAATCGCAGGGGCGGGCGGGGATCTATGGGTTTACGAATGGTGTGATCAACACGACACCGACGGTCGGATCCTCGGGCCTGACGGACAACCGCGCGAGGTTCCTGCCGGAGCCGCGTATGGGTGTGGCGTGGGACCCGTTCCGCAAGGGCCAGACGGCTATACGGGCGAGCTTCGGGTTGCACCACTCGTTGCTGGACAATCTTGACTACCGCCTTGACCAGGCCGCGCCGTTCAATACCACACTGACCGAGAGCAATGTGGCGATTTCGAGCTTGAACATTACGAGGGCTACGCAGGCGGGGGCGGGGAGTCTGATCTCGCCTTCGAATGTGCAGCCGGATATCGCGACGCCTACCGTGTTCTCGTGGGACTTCAAGGTGGAGCAGCAGGTGGGGAGGGAGATGTCGGTCACGGTCGCGTATGTGGGATCGCACGGGTATCATCAGATCCTCTCGGAAGACCAGAACGAACCTGCGACGGTGACGTGCCCGAACCCTGCGTGCCCGGGGAATGTGGCGGCGGGAACGATCTTCTACCCGACGACGGTGAAGGCGAATCCGTTGGTTGCGAACACTACGTCCTGGGTTTCGCAGGGTGTGAGCAACTACAACGCACTCGAGGTGGATCTGCGGCGAAGCTTTGCTCATGGCCTGCAGTTTCGCGGCACGTATACATGGTCGAAGAATCTGGACGACGGATCGGCGTGGAACACGAGTGTCTCGGCCAACACGCCGGCGTATGTCTCGGTACCGAGCAGGCTGAGCCTTGACTATGGCCCGGCTGCGACGGACGTGCGCCACATCGTGGCGTTGAACGGCACGTACGATCTGCCGTTCGGGCACACTCGACGGTTCGCTGCCGGGTTGAACGGATTCGGCGAAGATGTGATTGGCGGCTGGACTGTGAGTGCGATCGCGAATCTACAGTCGGGCTTTCCCTTCTCGCCACAGCTGGGCTATAACCCGACGGGCTCGGGCGACACGCGAAATCCTGTTCGCCCGGACATCAATCCGAATTTTCATGGCAAGCTCTACCCGCATACGGTCGCACAGTGGTTCAACCCGAACGCGTTTGCGGCGCCGGTGTCGACGCTTTCAAGCAGCGGCGCCATTACTGGCGGGGCGGTCGGGAATCTTGGCCGGGACACGCTGATCGGACCGGGGCTCAAGGAGGTTGATCTTGCGCTGCTGAAGAATACGCGGGTGCGGGAGGGGGTGAACCTGCAGTTCCGTGCGGAGTTTTTCAACATTTTGAACCATGCGAACTTCAGCACGCCGAACGCAATCACGTTTGCCTCGACGCCGACGGTGGTGTCGGGCAGCTATTCGGCGCCAAGCGTGTCTTCAACCGCAGGCGTGATCACGGCAACATCGACGAGCTCGCGGCAGATTCAGCTGGGCGTGAAGCTTGTCTTTTAGTTCCGCAAGTGTGGGAACTTGACATGCGAACTTTGCTGATTTTTGAGGGATTGCTGGTTTAGGAATAGAGTTGAGACGTATTCGGGAGGACTCGAATGCGACGCATTGTGGCGGAATGGATTTTCTGTCTGCTCGCGAGTGGCTTGCCGGTGGGTGGGTTGGCGCAGTCGGGGAAAGCGGGGGACGAAAGGCCGACGGGGTCGGTTGAGGGGACTTCGGCCCCGCTGGAGAAGACGGAGTGGAGGCTGATCCGGCTGGGACGCACGGCGGTGAAGGGGGATGATTTGCATCAGCAGCCTCAGATTGTTCTCGATCCGGTGACGCATCGTGCGAGCGGGTCGGGCGGATGCAATCGGATTATTGGCGGGTATGAGTTGAAGGGGGACAAGTTGACGTTTCCTCGTATGGCGTCGACGATGATGGCTTGCCCGGGCGGGATGGAGACAGAACAGAAATTTCTGAAGGCGCTGGGGCAAGTGAAGCGGTGGAAGATTGCGGAGCGGCAGCTTGAGTTGATGGATGGATCGGGAAAGGTGGTTGCGGTGTTTGAGGTAGCTGATTTGGGGGCTAAATCAGTTGCCGGATGATAGGAAAAGCGCCACTCCAAACGAAGGCAACATTCGGTTGAAGCACTGCTGTCACATTTCTCAGATGGTTATGAGAGTTTTGCTAGTGTTCGATGGGAACTGTAGTCGCTAATGTGCCTACACGCTGTGAACGGGTAACTGTGTGTTCACGGGATTGGTCGTGGTTGGGCGTAGCCCCGAAACGGGAGTTCGGCGCTGCGCCCAGCCATGCAATTTTTCTGAAACGGTCGATGCATGGAACTAAGCCAAAGGAGAATCGACTATGCATGCTTTGGTGGTGGGTTCCCTAGTGTTTGTGCTTGTATTTGGAGGTGCGCTTGTGGGTATGGCGCTTCGGCGAACCGTGCCAGCGGATCATCTTGTGCCGGACGCAAAAGATACGGTGAGGCTTGCGATTGGTCTTATCGTCACCATGACGGGGCTGGTGCTTGGGATGCTTGTCTCTTCGGCAAAGACCTACTACGACGGGCAGAAAAACGTGGTGGCCGAGATGTCCTCGCAGATCATCCTGCTCGACAATTTGCTGGCAGACTATGGGCCGGAGACCAAAGAGGTTCGCAAGCAGGCGCACGACGTTATTGGAGACGCCGTTGATCGAATCTGGCCCAAGAGCGAGTCCCAGCTGCTTCAGCTGAAGCCGAGAAACACCGGAGACAGGATCAATGAACTGCTGGAACTGCTTGTGCCAAAGGATGAGAGACAGGCTGCCCTTAAGGTCCAGATCGCGTCTTTGGTTCGAGGGGTGAGAACGACCTACTGGCTGATGTATCTGCAGACGGAGCAAACTTCGGCATCGCTTCCTCTGTTGATGGTCGTGACATCGTGGCTGGTGGCCATTTTCGTGAGCTTTGGCATCTTCGCTCCGCGCAACCCCACGGTGATGGTCACGCTGATCATCTGTGCGCTCGCGGTTTCCGCTGCGATGTTTATCATTGTGTCGATGTACTCACCATTCAGCGGGATATTGAAGATTTCTCCCGTTGCAGTTCGCGATGCGCTGGACCATATGGGAACAGGACGGTGAAGACTCCAGGTTGCGCGTGGGTGCACTCTTTTTTCTGAAGACTGTTGCGGCCGGTGATTTTTTGGCTGTGCGGCCGAATGAGAGGCTGAGGGTACGCTGCTAGGCATACCCTCAATCCAATCGCTGCAAGGTTACTGGCTCGGGTGAGCGTTCGCGCTGTTCTTGATCTGCTCGTAGACTTGACTCAGGTTGTAAGACGCCGGGCTCTGCAGAGGTGGGAACGCCTGGAAGGTTTCGAGTTCCTTAAGCCACAGCAACTGGCCGAGGGGCAGCAGGTTCCAGTCGTAAATATAAGCACTGACTGGGCCGGCAAGTGCACCGCCTTGGCCCAACATGGTTCCCTGCTCTACCCCGGTGGCCATCTCGAACGGATCCCGCCTGATGTTGTCGACCTGGGTCCAGTGGAACGTCTCGGCTCCGAGCAACGCAGCGCCGGGACTACTAGTGGGCACCATCGTGTAATACATCTTCCAGTTCTTGTAGCGCACTGCTGAAGGTGTTGCGCCTGTGTAGTAGAAGAATGTATCGCGCGCCGACTTCGGTGACGTGCCTTCCAGATAGGCACGCTGGTCGACGCCGTCGAGCGTCGTCTTGACGATTCCGGGATACTTTCCGGCCTCGATCTGCTGTTTCAACTCGTTGCCCTTGGGGCCACCGGCGATGTCGACAAACGTCGGCACCCAGTCCAGCGACGCGAAGATGTCGTTAAAGATCGTTCCCGGCTTAATGTGGCCGGGCCAGCGAATGACGCACGGAGCACGCATGCCACCTTCCCATGTCGTGAGTTTCCCTCCTCGGAAAGGCGTGATGCCGCCGTCCGGATAGGTAATGTTCTCGGCGCCATTGTCAGTGGTGAAGACGACGATGGTGTTGTCCAGTTGGCCCATCTGCTGCAGCTTATCCAGGACCAATCCGATGTTGTCGTCCATCTGCTTCATGCCGGCTTCGTTGACGCCCCAGTCCTTACCTCCCGGTTCACCTACCATGGCCATGTATTTATCTGACAGCACGGTCGTGATGTGCATGCGGGCTGGGTTGTACCAGACGAAGAAGGGCTTGTTAGTGGTCTTTGGATCGTTGCGGCCGAGGAAGTCAATGACCTTGGCTGAGATCTCCTCGTCCACGGTCTTCGACCGTTCCAGCGTCAGAGGACCCTGGTCCTGGCAGGTCTGGTTCTTCGATGTTCCATCGGACGATTTGCACCAGAGGACTGGCCGCGGCGGCGTCAGGCAGTTCGCGGTTTTGGGATCCACGGCACCTGGGACTTCGGTGAGGCCGGGGATCGGTGTGTTCTTGCAGGGCGGAACGATGCCCTGCTCAGTCGGGGTCTTGTTGATGTCGGGGAAGCTGACCCCCTGCATTGCATCCAAGTGATACAGGTAGCCCCAGAATTCCTCGAACCCGTGTGCGGTCGGGAGCGCGTCAGTGTGATCGCCAAGGTGGTTCTTGCCGAACTCGCCGGTCGTATAGCCGAGATCATGCAGGAATTTTGCGAGCGCCGGAGTGCCGGGCCGCAAATACGATGGGCTGCCGGGCAGTTGCGGCGGGATCATGCCAGTGCGCAGCGGATGCATGCCGGTAAAGAAGGAGTTGCGCCCGGCAGTGCAGCTTTGCTCAGCGTAGTAGGTCATGAAGATTCCGCCTTCATTCCCGATGCGATCGATGTTGGGCGTCTCTCCGACCATCAGGCCGCGATGGTAGATGTGAGGCTGCATCCAGCCGATGTCATCGCCCATGATGAAAAGGATGTTGGGTTTGGTTTGCGCTGTGCCCTGGGACAGGCCAGATGCCAGCATGAAGAGCAAGGCAATAGGCCCGATTGCCAATTTGTGGCGCTTCGTGATCGAGTTCATAGGTGTCTCCATGGACGTCCTTTTCAAGTTGGCGGCGGCGGGGGTGGTCGTGGCGATTGCGTGCTCACGCTCAGGCACAAGGAATGCCCGCAGGAAACGAGCATAGCCGTCCCCGCAGGTTGAGACAGTTAGCAAAAATGCTAGGGGCAAGGGACTTTTATTTACAGGAGCAGGTCGTTATAGAAACTGGAGCTCGAGTAGCGAGGGGGGTGTCCGGATTCATTTCTTTTCGAGGGAAAAGTACAGATAGAGAGCCAACCCGATCGCATTTGTCTGCTGGTTCGGCTTCTTGCCTGTGTTGTTCTCATGCTCGTAGTAGGAGTTGAACTGGACGTATTTGCCGACGGGGATGTAGCAACCAGCATAGAGCGCGGTGGTGCTCCACTTGTGGTACTGACTCTCGTAATAGGGTTCAGCCGCGATGTAGGGGATCAGATGAACGGTGTCGATCGAAAAGGTTCTTTCGAGAGACAGCTTGTTTCGATAGCGCCAGGTGAAGTCGCCATTCTTCCAGTCGAGGTCGGCGCGGTTTCGATCGGAGAGCAGTAATCCGGCCTTCAATGGGAAGTGAAGGGTGTCGACGGCCTGCATACGATTTTCCGGAGCAGAATTTGGCGCAGTGATGTAGCGGTATCCAGTTTCGAGGACGGATATTCTGGTTTTTGCATCGTCCAGATCGAAAGCGGTTATGTTTTTCAGTTTGACGAGGGGCTTGAGATAGAGTTGAATGCTTGGCCCGATTCCAAATTGATCGGATGCGCCAGCGTCGCGATCGTCCTTAGCTTCGAGATAGATGCGGACGAGAGAGTTCAGTTTGAGATGGGCATCGACTTCGGGGAGGAACTGGACGTCTTGTGCGCGAGCAGACAGGAAAGCGAGACAGATGAGGACTGCGCCTGCCCACAATGTCTTGAGAACTCGCGTCATTTTTCACGCCATTCGGAGAACGGGGAGCGAAAGTTCGCACTCGGCACCCTATGATCGGTTTTCCAGAGCAGTTTTAGATTAGTCAGAGTGACCACCCCGCACCATTCGCAAAAGTGCTAGGGCGGCGGGCGATTAATACGTGTGGAGGCGCGAGCGTGCCTCCGCGGGGCGTGGTTGGCACGGCACACGCGGTCTTGGTGCATAGCTACCGTGGGTCATAGCTGCTGTGATATTTCGCGGGATGGCTATGAGAGTTTTGCTAGTGTTCCGGAGCGTGGGAGATCGTTAGAGTTCCTGCACGATACCAAAACCAGGAGCGGTGGGACATTTCCATCCGGACACCCCAGAATTCACGCACGCAGAGGGAGTTTTATGAAGACGAGATACGTGGCGTTTCTGGCGGTTACGGCGTTGATGCTGGCCGTCGTTGGATGTAACTCGAAGCAGGAGTCCAGCGCCAACCCGGGCCTTGAAGAGGCCGTCAGCACGGCGACAGAGGCTTACGTCTACGGCTATCCGCTGGTCACGATGGATATGACTCGTAAGCGATTTACCAACGTTGTCAGTCCCGATGTTGCCCATGCACCGATGGGACAGCTGCTCAAATTGCGGACGTATCCGGCGGTGGACAATCATGCGGTGACAGCACCGAATGCCGACACTCTGTACACGATGGCGTGGCTCGATCTTTCGAAGGAGCCGTGGATCTTCGGCATTCCGGACATGGGCGACCGTTACTTCCTGATGCCGATGCTCAGTGGTTGGACGGACGTCTTCCAGGTGCCGGGTAAGCGAACCACCGGCGACAAAGCTCAGAAGTATGCCGTAACCGGCCCGGGTTGGTCGGGCACGCTGCCGGCGGGTGTCACGGAATACAAGTCGCCTACTGCGATGGTCTGGATTCTGGGGCGCATCTACTGCACGGGAACACCTCAGGATTATGCGGCGGTTCATGCGCTGCAGGATAAGTTCACGCTGGTTCCGCTGAGTTCTTATGGCAAGCCTTATACTCCTGCTCCGGGCGTCGTCGATCCGGCCAGTTCGGATGAAGGCAAGTCGGTTCGCGACCTGGTGGACGCGATGGACACGACTACGTATTTCAACTACCTGGCGCACCTGATGAAGACGAATCCCCCGGCATCCGAAGACGCTCCAATGGTGGCGAGAATGGCGAAGATCGGGCTGGTTCCCGGTCAGGAATTTGACCCGAGCAAACTTGGCGTGTTCGATAAGGAAGCTATTCGGGTGGTACCGAAGACGGCGCAGATTAAGATCATGAGCCACATGAAGGAGTTGGGTAAGGATATCAACGGATGGATGTACTTTACTCAAACCGGGCTCTATGGAACTCAATATCTGGACCGGGCGTTGGTGACGGCGATCGGGCTAGGAGCGAACCGACCTCAGGACGCAATTTATCCGACCTCGGAAAGAGATGCGGCGGGCAAAGACTACGACGGCGCGAGCAATAGGTACGTGATGCATTTCGATAAGGGACAGTTCCCACCGGTCAATGGCTTCTGGTCGCTGACGATGTATGACGCGACGTATTTCTTTGTGCCGAATGCTTTGAACCGCTACACGCTGAGTTCGCGCAATAAATTTGCCACCAATGCGGATGGCTCGGTCGATCTGTATCTTCAGGCGGACTCGCCCGGCAAGGCGAAGGAAGCCAACTGGCTGCCCGCTCCGAAGGCGAAGTTCATTCCGATGCTTCGCCTGTATTGGCCGAAGGAGACTCCACCGTCGATCCTTGATGGGTCGTGGGTGTTGCCAACAGTCAGACAAGTGCAGTAGCGCAGATGACAAGTGCGGCTGGGACGTGGGTGTCTCAGTCGCTTTTTTTGACTACTCCATAGAATCGTTCGGTCGATTGTGGCTACGTGATCTGGATGGTCATCTGAAGGCCGCTGGGCAGGGAGATTTTTTGTGAGCCGCGGAAAGCTGTGGTGCCGAGGCCTGCGGCGCCGCCGATGATGGAACCGATGCCTGCGCCTTTGCCGCCTCCGAAGATTGCGCCCATCATGGCTCCGGCACCTGCTCCGAAGCCGGTTCCGATCAGAGCCGATCTTCCTTTGGATGCGGAGAGAATTGCACCCTCGACGCCGAGGGTTTCGTGCGAGGGGGCGTGGTAGAGCTGGGTGATCTCGGCGTGGATGCGGGCGGTGCGGCCGTCGAACATGATGAGGCGGTCGAACTGGAGGACCATCTCGGTGCGGCCTTGAAGACGGCCGGACATGTCGATGGAGCTGATGTGGCCGTAGACGCGGGCTCCTTCGTACGGACCCTGGGTCATGACGGTGGCGCTGAAGGGATCGTTGACCTGTGAGTCGGTGCTGGTAAGGGTGTCGTCGAGGCGGACGCGGAGGGCGAGGTCCTGGGGGACGGTGAAGGGTTCCGCGGCGACGAGGGAGGTGATGGCGACGGAAAGTAGGAGAAGCAGCGTGACGATGGCGCGGGCATGGCTGGAGCGAGACGAGAAGCGGTTCAACGGAGACCTTCCTGTTTCCGGATTCGTGGGCTGATAAGGATGGCGTTATCGTCTGTTATGCGTGTGGGCAAGTCAAGGGGTTTGACAAGAGCAAGGGCAACGGCTCCGTGGCTGGTGGACGGTTTACATCCCACCCATCGCAAAGTGCGCGATGGATGGGGCACCCGTTTTGTTGGGGCTGTTCGAAAAAGGAACAAGGACAATAGCAGATCCCCATTCGACTTCGTTCAGGGCAGGCTCTTTGGTGATGACAAGCAGAGAGGCAAAAGCACGGCGGAGCCGATGTTGACTAGGAGCCGATGTTGGCTAAATGGTGGAGGCGTAGGAGGTGAGGGGGTAGCGCGCGCCGGTTGCCACGAGAGTGGCGATGTCTTCTAGAGGATGGATGCCTCCGCGAGCGCCTACGGCGGTGCAGTTAAGTGCGGCGGCGGCGCAGGCGAATTCGAGCTGGCGTTCGAGAGGCCAGTCCTGCAGTAGGCCGTAGATGAAGCCGGCGTGGAAGATGTCACCGGCACCGGTGGTGTCGACGACCGGGACGCGGTAGGCGGGGGTGTGGAGGAGCTGGTTGCCGTCAAAGGCGAGGACACCTTCCTGGCCGAGGGTTGCGGCGGCGAGGCGGCAGTTGTAACGGCGGTGCATCTGTTGGAGAGCTTCTTCGAGGTCGGATTCGGCCATGAGGCGAGAGGGAAAGTCGCGGCTGACAATGAGGTAGTCGACGTTGGCGAGGAGATCTTCGACTCCGGGGTAGAGCTCGTCGAGGTCGGCGATGACGGGGATGCCGGCTTCGCGGGCCCATGTGGCGGCGAGTGTGGCGGCGGCGGTGTCGTAGCCGTCGACGTGGAGGGCGCGGGCGTTGGTGACCCATTCGCGATCGAGGTCGGTGGGGCGGAGGGCGAGGCGCTCGTCTCGGCGTATGAGGACGGTGCGCTCGCCCTGGGCGTCGACGAGGATGAGGGATTGGGCGCTGGGGGCGCCAGGGACGGTGATGATGCGGGTGTCGACGCCGGTATCGGGGCCGGCGTGCGAGAAGGCTTCGCGATGGAGCGTGGCGGCGAGGTCGTCGCCGAGCTTGCCGACGTAGCGGGTGCGGAGGCCCCAGTGCTGACAGGCGACGACGGTAGTGGCGACTTGTCCGCCGGGCAGAGTGCTGACGGTGGAGTATTCGGTCTTGGAACCGCGCGCGGGGTAGGTGGAGAGAGGGATAACGGTGTCTGTTGCGTTCAGTCCGACGCCGACAAGGTCAACCTTCGACGCTTTCGTCATATTTCCAATGTAAATGAAATGTGAATGTCCTGTTGGAGTGTGCCGTAGCGGTTGGGCGAGTCAGGCTTCGTCGGTCCACTGGAACAACGATGGGAGGGCCTGAGTGGCGGGACTGAGGATGATCTCATCGAAGGAATCGGCGTTGAGTGGCTTCTCGGGGCCCACGTAGATGGTGCGGATGTTTCGCTGGTTGGCGATGCCGACAAAGCCGGAGGCGGGATAGACGGAGCCGGAGGTGCCGACGACGAGCAGGACGGTGGCTTGGCTGAGTTCGCGGTAGATGGCGTCCATGTCGAGAGGGATTTCGCCGAACCAGACGATGTGCGGGCGGAGGGAGGCGTGGCAGGTTTTGCAGATGGGAAGGTCGTTGGGGTCTTCGTAGAAGGACTGGTCGGAGAAGTGTTCACTGGTGCGGGTGCAGCGGGATTGGAAGAGGCTGCCGTGCATGTGGTGGACGCGATGGGAGCCGGCGCGCTCGTGGAGGTCGTCTACGTTCTGGGTGCAGAGGTAGAAGCGGCCGCCTAATTTTTCTTCTATTTTTGCGAGGGCTTTGTGGGCGGCGTTCGGTTCGGCGGCGAGGGCGTCGCGGCGGCGTTGGGAGTAGAAACGCCAGACTAGTGCGGGGTCGGATTGCCAGGCCTCGGGGGTGGCGACTTCTTCTACGCGGTGGCCGTTCCAGAGGCCGCCGGAGCCGCGAAAGGTTGCAAGGCCGCTTTCGGCGGAGACGCCGGCACCCGTTAAGACGAAGAGTCGGTCTTGAGGAGTCAGTCGCATCGAGACCTCTCTAGTTTAGAGGTAGAGCGCCCATATCTCCACTCGCGTTCGACTTACTGCAGAGCTAAAAGACAAAGCGCCATTCACAGTGGATTGGGAATGGCGCCTGTTGGTTGAGATTAGAACGACGGAATCTGTTGAGGGACGTATGTTGAGCCGGCGAGGTCAGATTCCTTGACACCGAAGACCCAGAACTGATTGGGATTGCTGTTGGGCACGTTGTTGAAGTTCTGGAGGAAATCGTTGTCGTTGGCGACCCATAAGGTGTGCATCGCGACGCCGTTGACGACGACATCGGGGCCGAAGGCTGTTCCTTCGATCTTGGCGGGGATCTGGTCTGAGGAGATACCGGCGGCGTTGAGGGCCGCGACGACGTCGAGGAAGAGCGTTTTCTTGACAGCTTGAGTCTGAGCTCCCGAACCAGTCATGTCGCTGATGTCGGTCGCGCCCTGAAGATCGATTTTGAAGATCTGCTTGATCTTGGCTTTTTCACCGGGTGCGTCCGCGAGGCCTTTGCCGTCACGCTCGTCGACGAGGAACTCGTGGTTGTTGAGGGCAACGATGTCGCTGACTCCGGAGCCGGTGGTGAGGAGATAGGCATACTCATGGGTTGTAACGCCTGAGGCGATGTCGATGGTGACGATGCGGAGCATGTTGGGCGCGCCGCTGCTGGCATCCTGAATGAGCGCGTTCTGCACGATGCCGACGAGGGTGCGGCCGTCGGGCGTGATGGCGAGACCTTCCATGCCTTTGTTGGCGACGCGGCCGCTGGTGTTGTTGGCGATTTCAACGGCGCCCATAGGGGAGAGTGTTGAGACGAAGAATTTTTCGGGGAGCTGGAAGGCGCGGAGGCGAAGGCCGGTGGCGCGCTGGAATTGATAGACGTAGGGGCCGTACTCGTCGGAGATGAAGACGCTGAGACCGTCGTTGGAGACGCGAATGCTTTCGGGATCGAGACGGGCGTCACTGGGATCGCCGGAGTTCCGGTTGGGATCGAAGTTGTCGGAGCGGCCGGTGAAGTAGTGCCGGTGGAAGTTGTTCTGCTCGGGTTCGCCGGAACCCACGCCGAGACCGATGCCGGAGCCGTAGGTAAGCGGGGTAAGGTTGAAGAGGAGGGTGGTTTGTTGGAGGTCAGGATCGAGGGTGTAGGGCAGGCCGGGCCCCTTGTTGGGCTTGAGGTTCATTTTGATGGTGTGGAAGCGATTGATGTAGCTGACGGTGTCATCGACGTTGGAATCGAAAGGAACGGCGTTGGGGCCGCGGTCGGGCACAGCAAGGAACTTATCGCCGGAGAGGTAGGCGATGCCGGAACCGAAACCACCGAGGAGATTCGCGGCGGCACCGTTTTCGAGAGTGCCCTTGAGGCCGGAGAGATCGGCGTAACTGCCGGCGTGACTGCTGGTGAGAGTAGCGTGGGCGATGAGAGCGGGCTGGGCAATGGCCGATTGGACAGGAAAGACAGCTACAGTTGCGGCTGCCAAAGCGGTGACCAGAGAGAGTTTGTTCATGGGAGTCCCCTTCAGATTTGGTTTGGAGGAACGCTCAATGGTATAGAGTCATTCGTGGCCAGCACTTGAAGGGCTTGTAAATTTTTTATGGATAGAATTCACGAGATGCGTTTGTAATGAACGGCAACGGCATAGATGGCGGCAAATCCGCCTTGGGAATCACGACCGGAGAGACAACTGGAGTGGCTGAGTCAGGGTAATGGGTGGATAGTGGTGTTGAAGAGGAAGGGGTCGTCGAAGTCGGTGCGGTCGCCGGGCTTTTTGTTGGGGATGGGTTGGAGGCGCGCGGAGAGGGGTTTGTTCCACTTAACGGCTAGCGAGGCTACGTCGGAGAAAATGCGGTTGAGTTGGTCGAGGGTGACGTCGCCGGGTAGAGGGATGGTGTCGAGGCCGGTGCCGCAGACGGAGGAGTAGGCGAGGAGGCTGTCGATGTTGTAGGTGGACTCAGCCCAGCGCTTGGCGAGGAGTTTGTCTTCCATGACGGGGACCATGAGGCCGGAGTAGCCGATCTGTTTGACAGGCACGGCTTTGACGGCGGCGGTGATGATGCGGGAGGCGGTGAGGGTACCGCTTGATCCGAAGCGGGCGCCGGTGAAGGCTTCGATGGCGGCGCCGATGGAGACGTCGCCGAGAGGCGCGGGGGTGGGATCGACGCCCATGTAGGTCCAGTGGGTGGCAGCGGCGATCTTGTTGCCTACGGCGTCGGCTACCTTGGCGTGGATGGTGAGGGCGGCGGTCAGGTCGGTGGTGGCGGATTCGGCGTTGCCTTTGTCTCTGGCGAAGACGTCGCGGACCACGTTGGCGCCTTCAAAGCCGATGGAGAATTGTCCGCCGGGGCCGTTGTGCCATGAGCCGGGGAAGAAGGGGCCGTAGGGTTTGAGCATTGCGGTGGCGGTGAAGTTGAAGGTGCCTTGTGCGTGCGGGCTGTGGGCGGCGACGTATTGGACGAGCTCGCTGGTGCGGGAGATGGTCTTCCAGTGGATGCCGGAGTCGTCAGCGATGATGGCGCTGGCGTTGAGGTGAGGCAAGGTGGAGAGGGCGCGCTCGAGGAGGTGCATGGTCGCGGGGTTGTCGTTGTCGTGGAGCATCGCGGGGCCGATGTTGGCATCGACTTTTTCTTTTACGGCGAGCTGGTCGAGTTGACTGAGGAAGGCCAGGGCCTGGTCTTCGGAGAGGCCGGAGGTTAGGTCGACGAGGGGCTGGGTAGTGAAACGGATGGTCTCTACTTCGTAACCCTGAGATTTGAATTCAGCTTCCGTTTTGTGTAGGACGGTGAGTGCTTCTGCTAGCTGGTGTTGGTAGTTTTTGGAGTCAAGCCGGACGAAGGCGGTGATGGCTCGGACTTTTGGTTTGAATGAGGATGCGGAACTAGGTGCAGCATGAGCCTGGACAAGCGCAGACAGCACCAGGACAGCCGACAGCGCAATTCGCTTCACGTAGATTCTCCTGTGGGAATGAAGAGGAGTATAGCGCATGGGTTTAGATCCGCGGCGGTGAGAAATGTTCGTCGTGGGTTAGTTTGATTTCGCTGAGGAACTCTTTGCTGCCATGTCCTCGTCATACTTCTTTTTTGCAGCGCGGATCTCATCGGCGTGACGAGCAGCAACTTCAAGATCGATCTTATGAATGGCGGAGGCTGCAATAGGTTGTGAATCGGCAGCGGCGAGAGGCGCGGCGACGAGGAGACGTTGTCCGACCGGAGATCGGTAGAAGGTGATCAAGACATCCAAGTCTTCTCGAGAATAGTACCGCTGATATATGGGAATTATTTGCTCGAGCAGATTAGATGCTTTTGCTGCCTTTTCAACGTCCTGCCAATATGACTCGGGAATCCAAGGTGGTGCGGTACGTCTGGCCATCTCGACGATCTGGGTGAGCGGTTGTTTCCAGGTCTGGTCGAGGTTGGTGATCAGGAAGTATTCGCGTATCTGTTCGGGTGTGGCGGGATTTTTAGGCTTTACGAAGGACGAGTTTTTGGCTGCGCTGGAGGGGGACTGCACCTGCCCGTACAGGGCAAGTGCAGTGCATGACACAAAGAGCAACACGGCGAACGTGCGCCTCATGGGGTCTCCTGTATTTATTCGCCGAAGTTGACGGATTCTATGCCCAGGAATTCGGCGGATTGGCCTAGTTGTTCTTCGATGCGGAGGAGTTGGTTGTATTTGGCGATGCGGTCGGTGCGGCTCGCAGAGCCGGTTTTGATTTGGCCGGCGTTGGTGCCTACGGCGAGGTCGGCGATGAAGGTGTCTTCGGTTTCGCCGGAGCGGTGGCTGATGATGCAGGTGTAGCCGTAGCGACGGGCCAACTCGATGGCGTCGAGCGTTTCCGAGATGGTGCCGATCTGGTTGACCTTAATGAGGACGGAGTTGGCCACGTTCTGATCGATTCCCTGCTGAACGCGGTTGGCGTTGGTGACGAAGAGGTCGTCGCCGACGAGTTGAACGCGGTCTCCGATGTTTTTGGTGAGTAGCTTCCAGCCGTCCCAGTCGTCTTCAGCGAGGCCGTCTTCGATGCTGACGATGGGGTATTTGTTGACCCAGTTTTCCCAGAAGGCGGCCATCTCTTCGGAGGAGAGCTCGCGCTTGTCGGATTTTTTGAAGACGTATTTGCCCGTTTCTTTGTTGTAGAACTCGCTGGAGGCGGGGTCAAGGGCGATGGCGATGTCGGCTCCTGCGTCGTAGCCGGCGAGCTGGATGGCCTCGAGGATGAGGTCGAGGGCTTCGTCGTTGGATTTGAGTGAGGGTGCGAAGCCGCCTTCGTCGCCTACGGCGGTGTTGTAGCCCTTCTTCTTTAGAACGCCTTTGAGAGTGTGGAAGACTTCGGTGCCCCAGCGGAGGGCGTCGGAGAAGGTTTCGGCGCCGACGGGCATGACCATGAACTCCTGGAAGTCGACGTTGGAGTCGGCGTGGGAGCCACCGTTGAGGATGTTCATCATGGGCGTGGGGAGGAGGCAGGCGTTGACGCCGCCGAGGTAGCGGTAGAGGGGGAGCTTGAGCGCTTCGGCGGAGGCGCGGGCGCAGGCCATGGAGACGGCGAGGATGGCGTTGGCTCCGAGCTTGGATTTGTTGTCAGTGCCGTCAATGGAGATCATGGTGGCGTCGATGAGGCGCTGGTTGGAGGCGTCCATGCCAGTGAGTTCGGGGCCGAGGATGGATTCGACGTTTTCGACCGCGTTGAGGACGCCTTTGCCGAGATAGTGGTCCTTGTCTCCATCGCGGAGCTCGACGGCTTCGTGTTCGCCGGTGGAGGCTCCGCTGGGAACGGCGGCGCGGCCTTTGCTCCCGCCGTCGAGGAGGACGTCGGCTTCGACGGTGGGGTTACCCCGGGAGTCGAGGATTTCGCGGGCGTGGATAGAGACGATCTCGGTCATGTTGCTCCTGTTTTTTAGTGGTGCGGAATGTTGGGAGACTACGCGGTGATTCAAGCGTTCGTTTAACTTTGGGCGACGATCGACGGGGACGGTGCGTCCTCCGGTGATGGAGATGGATTGCACCAGTTTTGTATCTGTTGGTCCCACCTGAGGAATTTTAGCAAAGGGTTAGATGTGCTGCCTTTGGGGAGTGTGGATCGTCAGTAAGTAGAGGCTAATTGCTGGAAGGCCTACCGCGGAGCTTCGCGGATGACACGGATTGAACGGCAACAACAAAAGCGGTATGGGCGAGTTGGAGGACGTGGTAGAGAAGTGGATTTCTCCACTGCCCCGTTCGACTTCGCTCAGGGTCGAAAGTTGCCGACAAGGCCGGTTGACGCACCGAAGCCGGCGAAGCCCGAAATGTTGATACCGGGAACACCATTGGGGTCTGCAGTCCCCGTGACATTGTGTTAGGCATCGCCTCATATCTTTCGTAACGTTCGACGAGTGGGCTTTTCATAGTCATAGCGATGTGGAGGCGGAAAAACGGCGATGTTGCCGGATCCCATCTTTGCTGCAATCGTGCGATAGTGTGCCGCGAGTGAGCGACGTTCGGAACCATAAGGAGGCGTGATCTCCTGACGATGACCGCCGAGGTCGAAGTAGGAGATTCTCGATGCCATGTTTGCTCCCGCTTGTTTGTCCTGCTCGGCTGTCATCTCCAGACCGGCGTCGTAATAATAAGCGGTGTCGGGCTCTTTGGTGCTGAGGATCGCGGTCTGCTGGATGAGCGCAGTGCCGGGATAGAATGTATATCTGAGCGAACCGCCGAAGATTCCCATCTTCATGCCATCGAAGGTTATTTCCACGCGATTTCCAACAGTCGTTGCAACCACGTTGGCGGGGTTGAATTCCTGCAGAAATTGGCGTGTTCCGGCTGGATTGGCCGGCGGGAAGTCGAAAAATGCATCCCAGCCACCGGTGCGCTTGCCGGTTGTGCAACGGTAGTATGGCCGGGCAAGCTCTACGATATTGTGCCCGTCGACAGAGATCGCCGTGATAAGGGGCTTGGTCGAATCAAGCGAAAACACGGTGTGCCACCGATGATTTGAAGCGTCGCTCCAGGCTATCGTCAGCGATGCGTTGGAAGATGCGACGGTGACGGGCCCGGGTTTGACTCCGGATATATCGGGGGTAATTCGCGCGGCATAGACATGCCCCAAGGAGCAGGCGAGCCACATGCAGGCAAACAACAGTTTCATGGAAACCCCTTTTCTGAAACATGTGAGAAGAAGGACAGACCATCTTGAATTATCGCTTCAATCTTCTCAGCTATTGGAGACTTGACCACTGACGATACCAAATCCTCAATTGAGGTGAATTTTGATGGTTGGATTATGCTCAGTGACCGCTATTTCCATAAGAGATTTAGTGCCACGCAGAAAGCAAGCAAGAGAATGGCAAGCGTCCAAAGCGTATGTTTGCTGTCGCGCCAACTACCTTTCCATTGAAGCGTTAACTCTTTCTCTGATCGAATGGGGTGTGACGTTGAAGATGGCTTGACTACTAGTCCAAGAACCATAGCAGTACAAAAGGCGTAGATGGCTGCGTGGAAATTGGCACTCATAATACTTCCGTACGCAATCCACTTCTGAGAGAACGCGATTAGATGAAGCAATGCGACCGCCGACCCGCCCAAGTAGGCGACGATGGCGCCTCGTTCTGAGCAACGCCGAGTTGTCATTCCCAACAAAAAGACAGCCCATAACGGTGCACCGAATACGGAGAAGATCAGTTGGACGTGTTCCATGAGATTGCCGAACAGGAAATCAATGTACGACGCCATGGCGCCGAAGATAACGGCGGCACAGACGGCGATGCGACCGATAGCTATATAGTGACCATCGGACTCATGCCTGCGAAGATGGGCACGGTAGATATCTTCCGTCCAGATTGCTGAGAATGCCGATGCATTAGCGGCTAGACCAGACATGAGACTGGCCGCGAGAGCAGTGAATCCCAGGCCGAGCATTGCCGGACCATAGGCTACAGTCATCAGCGCTGGAAGGGCCTGATCGAAGCGTCGTGAACCTCCGAGTTGGGGAAGCAGATGCGCAGCTGCAAGGCCCGGAACAACGACGAGCAGGGAAAAGAACAGTTTTCCAAAGCCCGCCAAGAGAGGAACTAGACGAGCCTCGATCTCTGTTCTTGCTGTGAACGCCCTTTGCATTTGGACGAAATCGGTGCACCAGTAACCAAAGCTCAGGACGAAACCAAGGCCGATCACTACGCCAATAGCATCGAAAGGCGCCCTATTAGATGCCAGTGGCAAACCAGCCCACAGATGAGAAGAAAAACCCTGCACACGTGTGAAGGAAACAGCTCCATGCCGGAACGAATAAAGAGCCACAGGTGCGATGCCTGCGATCATCACAATCAGTTGAAATACTTCGTTATAGATCGTGGCCCGAATGCCGCCCGGAAGAATATAGGCAAGTACGACGCCGGCACAGATCAAAACGCTCGTCAGGAAACTTATTTCAAAGAGAACCTGAAGCGTCTGCGCCATGGCGTAAAGACTGATGCCGGCGAGCAAGAGCATGGTGAGCGCAAAGATACACGCGTTGAGCAACCTTAGATTGTGTCCGTAACGCACTTCAAGATATTGAGGCACACTGCGTACACCGCTTCGCCTGTATACAGGCATCATCCAGATGGACAGAAAAATCATCGCCGGTATCGCGCCGATCCAGTAGAAGTGAAACGCCGCAACTCCGTACTGAGCAGCCATGGCGCTGAGCCCGATGATCTCTAACGCACCACAATTGGTAGCAAGATACGCGGCAGTGACAATCCACAGTGGAAGTGAATGACTCGCGCTGAGATAAGAATTTGCGCTTCGGTTGTGACGACGTGCAGTCCAGCCGATGAGGATGGCCCCAAGAAAATATAGAGGCAGAATTATCACTCCGGCTGAGAGTCCGGGGGCTTTATTCATCGTGGAGCTCAAGGTGAGAGAAAAATGGACCATAACGAGCGCAACGCTCCGTCCTGTACCGAAGATCATTATTCAGTGTCATCTCCTCTAACTGTCTCCTCACTTCTCATCTTTTTTTCGGTTAGTGATCGGTTAGTTACGTGACCGAAAGACTGCTATGCTTCGTTATGCTGTGGCAGTCACGCCATCATGTCCGTTGGACTCACGCACCCTCTCGGTGAACGACCGCGCTTGGCAATATTGTCGGCAAGCTCTAACGAAAGGCAGTCTCCTGATGCTCAGAAACAACTACCGCACTTCGCTTCTGACTGGCTTCGCGATTGTGCTTCTCTACTGTTCACTTTTTGCGCAGGGCTCAGGTCCTGTGCGCCCCAAGATCACTGGCATTTCGCATGTTGGGTACTTTGTCTCCGACCTTCCCCAGGCCATCACGTTCTGGCATGACTTCCTCGGCTTCGACGAGGAATACTCTCTCACCAAGAAGGACAGCAAAGATATTCGCATCGCCTTCATCAAGATCAATGACCACCAGCACATCGAGCTCTTCAATGAGCCCCCTACGCATCCGCCCAACATGATGAGCCACCTTTGTTTTACGGTCGACGATATCGAAGCAATGCGCACCTATCTGCGGTCGAAGGGCTTCGACGTGAAACCCGGCAATGGTGGAAAGACCCGCACCGGTGACTACGCGTTTGAGATCAAGGATCCGGACGGTATGCTGGTCGAGTTCGTACAGACTCTTCCTGATGGGCTGGAAGCAAAGGCTGCGGGCAAATTCGAACCGGAAACGCGTATCGCGACGAAGATCTATCACCTCGGCTTCCTTGTCGGAAACAGTGAGAAGTCCATGGATTTTTATGGCAGTGTGCTGGGCTTCAAAGAGACGTGGCGCGGAGGCGCGAACCCGAAGGAGCTGAGCTGGATCAACATGCGCGTTCCTGACGGAGACGACTATGTTGAGTTCATGCTTTACCGCGACGCGCCTGACAAGTTCGGCACCAAGAATCATATTTCTCTGGTGGTACCAGATGTTGCGAAGTCGGTTGCCATTCTTGAGGCACGCCCAGCCTTCAAGACTTATGGCAAGGAGCTCAAGGTGGCTACCGGTGTCAACCAGAAGCGTCAGGTGAACCTTTATGATCCTGACGGAACACGCGTCGAGTTGATGGAACCGAATACGGTCACAGGCAAGCCGACGCCGTCATCGACTGCTCCGCCGCCACCGCCTTCGCATGACTAAAAGACACGGTGGCAACAAACGTCTACTGAAAACGCTTTGATTCAGATCCATCCACCGTCAATGACGAAACTCTGATTCGTGATGCCGGCGCTGTCATCAGCAGCAAGAAATACGACGAGATTAGCGACTTCTTCCGGCATGATCATCCTCTTGAGGGCTTGTCTTGCGAGGATCTCGGCTTTGTACGCCTCTGTGAGCCACAACCGGTTTTGCCTTTCGGTCTGAATCGCTCCGGGCATCACGCAGTTTACCCGGATGTTGTAACTGCCCAATTCGTGAGCGAGAGTACGGGTCAATCCAACGATGGCGGCCTTTGCGGCGACATATACGGGCAGGCCAATCGACGGGATCGACCAGCTGATTGAACTCATATTGATGATTGATCCGCTGGCGGCCTTCTGCATAGCAGGAATAAGTGCCTGCGCGGTGAAGAACTGGTGCTTGAGATTGATCGCCATGCACTGATCCCAGTATTCGGAAGTCACTTCTTCGATGGAGTGTCTCGAGTCGTTCCCCGCGTTGTTGACGAGAACGTCGACGGTCCCGAATTGCACCAGAATGTCTCGAACAGAAGCGTTGATTGTCTCGACGTCGCGGAGGTCGCAGTGGTGGTAAATCGGAGAAGGAAAACCTGCTGTCAGGAGTCTCTGCGTCAGTTGGTCCGCGAGGTCATCCTGGATGTCCAAGAACGCGACACGCGAATTTTGTTTTGCAAATGCTTCAACAATCGCGGCACCGATGCCGCTCGCGCCGCCAGTCACAACGATGGCTCGATCGCGAAGGCTCGGGTAGGAAGCTACGTCTCTGGTACTCAATTTTCTAACGCCTCAGTCTTGCTTGTATTCGCTTCGTCGCCATGGCGCGAAGCTAGTAGGTCGCACGCCCGCCACTTAGATCGAAGACAGCACCTGTCGTGAAGGAGTTTTCTTCTGAGACAAGCCACGCCACCATTGAGCTTACCTCTTCAACTTTCAGGAACCGCCCGCGGGGAATCTTCGACAGCATGAAGTCGATATGTTCCTGCGTAACCTGATCGAAGATGCGGGTTTTGGCTGCTGCAGGTGTGATGCAGTTCACCGCGATGTTGTTGAGTGCGGTTTCTTTCCCCAAGGATTTGGTGAAAGCGATGACGCCGGCTTTCGCAGCGCTATATCCAGACGCGGTTGGATTTCCTTCTTTGCCTGCGATGGACGAGATGTTGACGATGCGACCGTAGTCCTGGCGGAGCATGTAAGGGACGATCGCCCGACAGCAGAGAAAGACACCAGTCAGGTTGATATCGATTACCTGCTTCCATGCTTCGATGGGATAGTCCCAGGACTTGTAGTTTGGGCCCGCAATGCCCGCGCTGGCCACTAGGATGTCGATTTTGCCGTGTTGGTTAATTGTGCATTCGGTTGCAGCCACGACGTTGTCCGGATTGGATACGTCGACGGATTCTGCGGAGACTGTGCCCTGGCCGCGAAGTTGGTCCAGCGCGAGCTTCAGGAGTGCTTCATCTCTATCCCACAGGGAGACTGAAGCCCCGGAGGCCAACAGCCGAGTTGCGACGGAGAAGCCGATGCCCTGAGCGCCTCCCGTGATGACGGCATGCCGATGATTGAGGTCGATTTGGTTCACTTGTTCCTCTACCTTTGTTCGAGTTGTGTCAACGACGCTCGCGGTATCGACAGAACACGTCCTGGATCAACCATGAGCCAGGCGAGCGCTCCAAGGACAGCAAAGAAAGCTGCAACAAAGAACGACGTGTGCCATCCAAAGTGAGCGGCAATGAGCGGAGTAAGCGACGCAGTACACGCTCCGCCGATCTGGGCTCCCATGTTCATGATTCCAGATGTCACGCCAGCAAATTCTCCACCGAAGTTAGCACTCACGGCCCAGAAACAGCTTGAGGCGAAGTATAAGACTCCCGCACCTAACGCCAAAACTATTCCCGCTGTCTCGGCTTGTTGCGCCCTGGAACCAAGCACCAGAAGAATCGCCGTGAATGCCATTGACAAGGCTGGGAGAAAACAACGTCCGAGCCGCAAATTGAAACGCTGCGCCACCCAGTCGCTTACGACACCGCCTCCCAAACTGCCGATCGTCATCCCAACGAAGGGCAACATGGAATACAGCGCGCTGGTTTTGAGATTGAGACCTCGCGACTGCGCCAGATAGATATAGAACCATCCGAAGAAGACCCATGCGACATATCCGAAGGAAAAATAACTCAAGGTCAAGGCGAAGACCTCCCTGCTGGTGAAGATCTCTGCCCATGGGACAGAGCTTTTACCTGCATGAGACTCGTTGAGTGTTTCGGTGTCCGCTTCTACCGGTTCACGTCCCTCAAGAATCAAATCAAGCTCGGGCCCCTGAACCAACCGGTGTTGCTCCGGCGTGTCCCTGGCCATCCAATACCACATCGCTCCGGCGACAATGCCCACGACGGCACTGAACCAGAAGGAAGCACGCCAACCATAGTGCAGAACAATGGCGGTGACGAGCGGTGGAGTGAGTCCCGAGCCAACGCCGACGCCGCCGAAGATAATGCCGTTTGCCTTGCCGCGTTCTATCCTTGGAAACCATCGCTCGACGAACTGGCTAGTGGCCGGGTACATCGTGGCTTCACCTGAGCCGAGCAGGAATCGGACCAGGATCAAGATAACGACGGCCCCTTTCATTGTGGGAGGAACGACAGCGGTGAGCACAGTGAAGACTCCCCACCAAAGCACGGCAAAGGTCAGTACCAGACGTGTGCCATAGCGATGAACGAGAAGACCCGCCGGCACCTGCAAAGCTGCATATCCGATCAGAAATGCGCTGAGGACCCAACCCAACTGCGTATTGTCGATGGCGAATTCTTTGCCAATCTGAATACCGGCGATGGATATGTTGGTTCGATCAAGGTATGCAACTGCGCTGAGAACAAATAGCCAGGTCACAAGCACGTAACGCATTGGCAACGCTGGCGGTGTTCTCGGAAAAGTACTCATGCCCCTACTGTTCCCCCCGGCTACAAGTTTTTCGTGTTCGTTGCAGCCGGAACATCACTACCAGTTGGTAATAGAGCCATCCGGGCGATAATAATTTTGAGCGCGAGCTGTGACAGGCTCCGTAATCTCGGCGACTTGTTTCAGTTGTTTGTAATCGAGTTCGACTCCTATACCGGGCCGTTCATTCGGATAAAGCTTCCCATCCTTGAAGTCCAGGCATACTGGTAGGTGTGGCAACGTGCGCCCTTGATAGTTGTACTCCATCAGGACCGGTCCCGAGTAGGTGCCCAGGCAATTGACAAGAGCTGCGGTCGCGATTGGACCAGTAAAGTGCGGCACAATTCCTATGAAGTGTGTCTCGCACAGAGCGGCAATCTTCATCATCTCGGTGATGCCTCCGACATTCGGTAACGTGGCGCGGACGAAGTCGATGTCATGGTTTTCTACTAGCGGGCTGAAGTCCCATCGATTGCCCCATTCTTCCCCGGCGGCCAATGGGACGTTGACCTTTTTCCGAAGGATAGGCAGGTCCTGGAGGAAAGCCTCGGTGCGAACAGGGTCCTCGACGAAAAAGGGGGCGAGGCTCTCGATTTCATTGCAGCCGCGAATCGCATCGGGCAGATCGAATCGCTGATGAAAGTCGATGACCCAGTCGCCGTCTTTGCCGACGCCTTCCCTTGCTGCTGCGCATTCCTCTGTGAGGTGGTTAATACGCTCCCTTGTGTTGAAGACGCTGTTAATCGGAAGGTCCATTGCCCCGAATCGAAAGGCACGATAGCCAGCTTCGACGGTGGCCCGAGCGCGTTCCTTGATGGGCATGCCTGGCGTGATGCCGGGGATAATGCCGGCGGTGTTGTAGCACTCGCAGTGGTTGCGTACCATTCCGCCAAGCAGCTCGTGGATAGGCAGTTTTTGCACCTTGCCTTTGATGTCCCATAACGCGAGATCGAGTGCGCCGATGGCATCGGTCCTTTCGCGGCCGGCAGGATAGAAGAAGGCACGATTCATGTCCTGCCAGAGCAGTTCAATAAATTGGGGATCTTTACCGATGAGGCGGCCGGCGGCTTGTTCCAGTAGATCCTTTGAGCCGCCTTCGCCGACACCGGTGATTCCCGCGTCGGTCTCAACAGTCACGACCATGTCGCTTTGGTTGAACAGCGGGTTTGGATTTGGTGGCAGGTAGGCCCTTACCCGTGTGACCTTCATCTTTGGCAAGCTTGCAAATGCGGGCAGGCTATTCGTTGCAACTGCCGCCATCGTGGCCGACAAGGATTTGAGAAAGGTCCTACGTTTCATGTATTGGTGCTCCTGTAAAAACAGATGATTGTGCCCATTTCGACTAACTGGCATGAGCGCCGACGAATTTGATCACTCGGCGATTACGATGGCTATTGCCATTCCGTCGTGCCCTTTCCTGCCCACTGTTTGAATCGCTGTTGCTCTCACTCGCGGTTCGTCCGCAAGAAGTTGGTTGAAACGACGCGCGCCTTGAACCCGTGAATCGCTGCTCTCCGGGTTGATGACCTCTCCGTCACGTATCACGTTGTCGGCGACGATCAAGGTGCCACGGCGAGACAATTTGAGCGCCGCTGCAAGGTAGGCTGGATAGTTTTCTTTGTCCGCATCAATGAAGATCAGGTCGAAGGGGTCGTGACGATCTGCGGCAAGCTGCGTAAGGGTATCGATCGCTGGGCCCAGCCGAACCTCGACGACTTCGGCGAAACCGGCCCTCGTAATATTCGCGCGAGCGACCTCGGCGTGCTTTGGGTTGGCCTCCAGCGTGATCAAGGCACCGCCTGGGGCCATTCCGCGGGCGAGCCAGATCGTGCTGTATCCGCCCAGTGTTCCGATCTCAAGGATCTTTCGCGCGCCGCACAACTGAGCCAGTAGCATGAGGAGTTTGCCCTCGTTCGGCGCGACGCTGATGGATGGCAGCTCTGCGGCTTCGCTGGTGGCAAGAGTCTCTTGCAAAACGGGGTCAGGCGGAACAAAGAGACTGGTGATGTAGTCGTCGACTAATGTCCACAAGGGTTCGGTCATGGGATTCCTATCGTGATTGAAGCGGCTGTACGTTCGTTGTGCCGATGGCCTCTTCCACAACCGGAGACTGCAAACCGGCTTTGGCTAAGGCGAAGTAAACAACGAATCCCACGATAAATGAATACAACCCAGAAGGGTTGTCGGCCTTGACCCACGCGGCGGGCAATCCGGGAATGTGTTCCGGTATGCCAACCAGAAAACCGACCAGCCACGCGATGCAACCGGCCCAGTTGATCCCAAGCCTTGGCCCGGACCATCGCCTTCCCGAAGTGAGGTAGTCGGCTACCATAGCCCCGCAGATGGGGCCGAACGACGCAGCGACGAGACTGAAGAACCCTACGAGATTGTTCGCAACACCAGTGACGGCGAGGAGGACGCTCACTGTGAGAGCGGCGAATGTCGAAACGGGCCGCGGAATTTTCGGCAGCATCGTACTGAAGCTGTTGGATGCGATGAATGATGAGAAGCAGGTTGGCACCATCGATGCGGCGGCAAAGAGGAAGAACATAACAGGTGCCAGAGTCCCGACGCTGGCAATGGCAGCGGCGTAGTCATAGCTCTTCGGTTCTGCGCCGCGAGCCAGATAGCCAGCTACGGAAAGCATCGGCAGCCCGCCGGCAAGCAAGGTACCGCACACGATTCCGAAGATGCCGCCCAGGAGGATGTCCTTTTTGTTTCTGTTGTTCATCCCGAAGTCTGCGCCGGCAGCGCCTGCAGTGGCAAAGTATCCGATCACAATTGTGAGGACATTCAGGAAGCCCGTGGTTGCATCGTGATGCGGGGGCTCATAGCTCGCGATTCCGTTTCTATTCGCAAAGAAGACGATGAAGATCATGATCAGCGGAACCCAGTTCAAGTACTTGGCGACGCGAGCGACATAGTGAATACCTTTGATCGCCACCCAGCCGAGACTGTAGATCCAGACGACAATGATGACGCTGGACAAGGTCCTGGAGGTTTGGTTCAACCCTTTCATGATGAAGTCGGCAGAGACAGCACCGACGACGGCCACCCAACCTATTTGAAGCAGGCCCATCATCAATCCGGGAATAAGATACCCGCCGGTAGTTCCGAAGGTTGAAGTGCCGACTACGTATAGGGGATGTCCAGATTGCATGCCCAATGTCGCCGGGACGTAGTAGTAGAGTCCGAAGCAGAGCAGGCCTGCGACCAGGAGGCCCCACAAGCAAATACTTACGCTGGCATAGCCAATGGTCGGCTCGGCGATCTTCAGGTAGAAACCGACCCAGAGAAAGATGCCGGCGTAGGTAGGGAAGGTGCTTTTGTACCAAGGCACCCGGTTGCCCAGTGGTACCGGAACAGACCGGCTAACGTATTGCGGAACGCGCTCCATAGAACTCCTGGCATTCAGCTGCTTCTTGACCTGAACACTTCATCGGTAATGCGAATTCGTCCTCTTATACAGTGTTGTAGGCCTGAACGGAAAACTCGGAACACTGATCCGCCAAAGCCGGCCACACTTCCTGGTGGAGATCGGTGGCAACCCACTTTTGCTGCAGCGCCTGGCGATCGAAGGCGATGGTAAGTCGATAGCTCTCGTCGTTGTCGTTGGGATGTAGGAGTTGAACCTCCTTGAAACCCTCTTGAGCGGATATAGCCGGACGGAACTTTTCAAGATAGGTAGTCTCCAAGGTCTGCTTCATGCCCGGTTTTACCTTGAGTTCAATGTGCAGCACAAACATGATCACCTCACCACTTCAAATTGAAGATTTCGACGGCCGTCTCGCCCATCACTTTGTCGTACACGGCAGGCTTGAGGTCGAGTGCGCGGTATTTTGCGAATTCGACCGGTACATTGCTGGGGAGGTCGGCACCCATCATCACGCGATCAGGACCGATGGTCTCGATCATCCACCGGATGTCTTCGCCGAGACACCAGGACGTCTCGAGATACAGGTTGTTGCAGATGGAAGCCGCTACCTGCGCTTCAGCGGAGACGATGCCGCCCCCAGCGTGCGCCAACACAATTTTGAGATTTGGATACTTATTGGCGGCGGGAATACAGAGCGCAGGTAAAGAGAACGGAATACCGGCCCCAGTGTGGACCATGCAGGGAATTCCCAACTCGAAAGCGGTTGCAAATACGGTGTCTCCGTCCTCTGTCAAAGGATTGACACCGTGTCCGATGGTGTGGAGTTTCACTCCGACAAACTTCAGATCCTTAATGCAGCGTTCCACTTCGTGCTGATATTTGTCTTTGGCGGTGTGCGGGCTGAGACTGGCCAGGCCAAAGAAGCGACCCGGATGTTTCGCGCACAAGGCCGCTATCTCATCGTGACGCTTCACGTAGTCTTTTGCCCCGGGATAGGGCTGCACGATTGTGGTATCCACTCCACACTCGTCCATTCGTCGAATCATCTCTTCTTCGGTGCTGTACAAACCGAAGACGCAACATTCTCCCAGGTGGGCGTGAGTATCAATTACTTTTGGCATTTCGTTTCTCCTTGAACCTCGTTCGCAATGTTCGATGCTGCAATCAGGCTCTATCGCGGAGTCCGAGGGACTCCTGTCATCCCAAGAGGCGAGGTCATAAAGGCGTCCTTAGCCGCCATGTCGCGAGCTATGCCGATGATCATGAACTCGAGCGGGGCGCTGCCAGAGTTGCTGAATGATTTTGTCTCGCCCAGACCGACGGGCACTGCATCTCCGCTATGTATCTCTGCTGTCTCGGACCCGAGGGTCACTTTGCCATCTCCACCCAGGACGTAGTAGACCTCGCTCATGTCCGGTTGAGAATCCGGGCCGACGGAACTGCCTGGAGGAAGGAAGAGATGATCAACGTAGGACCAGGGTGAGAAAAAGACCGTGGGGTCGAGCGCACGGCGAAATTGAACCGTACCGGTACCACCTCTCATGTGATCAACCGGTTTTAGGAGCGATCGGTCCAGGTGCATTGTGATGAACGTTGGAACAGCATCGACGGGTGCCCCTACGCGAGAATCATCGAGGTTGAAGGCGTCGTAGAAGTCATGCGACAAGCCGATGTTGATGTTCATCCACTGTACGGTTTTGTTTGAAGAGTTATAGATAGCGTGGGAGTGGCCCGCTCGGGTTGGCGCACCGGCAGGTCCTTTGAGTAACGATGTGCGGCCGTCAATTGTGAATTGCGCTTCACCATCGAAGATCACGAACATCTCTTCGCAGTGATTATGAAAGTGTGCCCCGATGCCGCCCCCCGGTGGGATGATCCCGCGATGGAGAAAAAAGAGGTTTGTGCCGAGATTGAACTTCGCGACGTTCGGGCTGCGCGTATCGTAAAGCGGCATGTAGTCCATCGGACCTGCGCCGTTGTGCACGGAAGGCATGTGATGGTACTTGGAAGGGTCTGTGCGAGCGATCCGTTGTGCAATCGGTATGGACGCGGCCGTTTGTTGTGCAGAGGAAGCCGTGAAACCAAGCAGCGAAAAAGCCAGCGTGATTTCGATGGATCTCTTGACCATGTGTGTCTCCTGTTAGCTTGGCTGACGTTCTTCGCGGTTCGGTTCTGAGATCGCGCTGACTTGTTGCAGGCGAATCGTGCGGTTATTGCCTTTTTTGTTACTTCCTGATTCAGTGCGGCCGCGTCGCCTCTCCCAACTCGGTATCGAGGGCATTTTTTTGAGCGGAGACGCCAACAATCATCAGTTCCAGGTCTGCCGTTCCGTTGTTTACGAACGAGTGCGCTTCGTTGAAGCGGATGGGCACAGCATCGCCCTTGTGAATCGATGACGTTTCGTCGTTGACGCGTACCTGGCCGTCTCCATTGAGCACGTAATAGATCTCTTCGACACCTTTGTGACGGTGCAGTCCGTCCGAAGCGCCTGGCGGAATCAGAAGATGATCGACGTAAGCCCAGTTCGTCAGGAAGACATCGGGGTCCAACGCCCGGCGATATCGGACTGTACCTTGACCACCGTGATAATTCTGCTCCGGCATCAGCAATGCCTTGTCCAGATTCATCGTCATGAAGACCGGAATCGCGTCTTTGGGCGCGCCTACACGAGCATCGCCAAGGTTGAAGGCATCGTAGTGGCCCTTGATCGAGGCGATGTTGATGTTCATGAACTCGACGGGCTTGTCGGAGGGGTTATAGATGGCGTGGGAATGGCCCATTCGAACAGGGGCGCCGACGGTCCCATGAAGGACTGACGTGCGTCCATCGATAGTGAATTCGGCTTGACCATCGAAGACGATAAACATCTCCTCGGTCGAGTTATGAAAGTGGTGCCCTACCCCTCCGCCGGGCATGATCTGGCATCGATGCATGAAGTTGAGGTTGATGTCCATCGCGGTTGGAGGAACGAGCAACATGCAGGCCATGTCCCCGGCGCTGTCGTGCGACCGACTGTGCTTGTACTTGGTCGGATCGGTGTGACCGATCCGGGATGCAAGCTGGGTTTGAGCGTGGGAGAAGGCCGCGAAAAAAGCGCAAACTGCGATTGGAGTCAGAGACTGAAAGATGCGTCGCATTGTGTCCCGGTCATCTCTTTGTGAAGTTCGCGACACCAATCTTCGCGACAGCGGAATTATATGCAGCAGTTCGCAATCGTCAAGCATAAATTGCAACTGATATGCATAAAGTGAAATATTGATTCCGCTAAATAGAGAAGTTTTTGGGTTCGCTGAGCACAGGGAGACTCGAGGATGTCATGGGAAATGGGGAAATTACAAACGTAGAAGCTGACTCCTACTGCTCGGGTCACATTTCTGAAAGCGCCCTACGGAATCACGCGGATTTTAGGCGCCATGGAAATCGACCGCTAATTGGTCGGCTGTTGCACGGAGCGCGGCGATGATCGCCTTTTCCTGATCAGAGTCATTGAGCCGGGTCTTCGGCATGGACAGGCTGATTGCAGCAGAGACCTGGCCGCCTGAGCCAAAGATTGGAACGGAAAAGCAAATTCCTCCAGGCGCACACTCTTCCCGGTCAACCGCAAATTTTTGATGCCGGATGCTCTCATATTCCCGGCTCAAGTCCTTCTGGTCGGTGATGGTTTGGTCGGTAAATCGATAGATTTTGAAGCTCCGCAGCAGCCTTTCCCGTTGAACTGGCGGCTGAAACGCTGTAATTACTTTACCGAGAGAGCTGGCGTTGGGCGGCAGGATATGACCCACTACGTTACTCATTCGGATGTCGTGGGGGCTCTCGACAACCGCGACGACTTCGACTCGATTTTCAAATAGGGCCGCCATGCTAATCGTTTCGGTGAGTTCGAGATTCAGTGTCTGAAGGTGAGGCATTGCGATCCGCATAAGCCTGCCGAGCCACTGGGTGGGCGTTACAGCGTGAATTCCGGGAGCGAGTTTGTATTGCCCACGGCCGTCCAGGGTGACGTATCCGGTCGTCTCAAGCGTGCGAAGCAGGCGAAATGCCGACGTCTTGGAGAGCTGCAGCCGTTGCGCGATTTCGTTCATGGAGAGCGCGTTGGAGTCTGTCTGGAGGAACTCGAGAACCTCGAGGGCCTTGCTGACAGCACGAGAAAAATACTTGTCCCGGCCGCGAGGCTCTTCGGTCGTCTTTGCCCTCAAATTGCGCTTGGTCTTGGTTTTAAGCATAGAAGCGTAAGCCCTAAAGGTCGACCCTTCAATAGTAACTGATGTCGGCCTTCCCTGTTCGTCGGTGTTCACAATACACCTTAATTGACTCTCTCATCGCAAAAATGAAACTTATTTCAATAAATGATTGATTTTTTCTAATCTGCGCTATAGAGTGTTCGCGCACCAAATCCAACAGGTTCTGGCGCTGGCTGGGATGAGGAGAACTGATTTGCTAAAGACATTTGGTTTGATAAAGACAGCTACTCTGATGGCAGCGATTCTGTTGCTGTCTGGTCCACAGTGCTTCGCGCAAGCAACCACCGCCGAGTTGTCCGGAACGGTCCAAGACACAAGCGGCGCTATGGTGCCTGATGCAAAGGTTATGGCCAATAACGTTGCGACGAACATCGCACACAGCACTGTGAGCGAAAAGAACGGCCATTATGTGCTCGGCCAGCTTCCGCCAGGTGACTACACCATTACGGTCGAAGCGAAAGGCTTCAGCAAGCTGGTGCAGACTGGCTTGAGCCTTCAGGTCAATCAGCAGGCCCAGATGGACCTGACATTGAAGGTCGGCGCGCAGTCAGAGATAGTGGAGGTGGTCAGCCAAGCCCCACTTCTGGAATCAGAGTCTTCTTCGGTCGGTACCGTGATCGGGCAGCAGATGGTTAACCAGCTGCCTTTGAACGGCCGTAATTTTACCCAGCTGGCGACCTTGAGCCCTGGAGTGACCGGAGTGGGACAGTCCGCCACGGGTACCATCGAGAGTGGCACTCGGCCCGACAACAGGCGGCCTGCTTCGGAGATTTTCTCCAATGGCAATCGCGAGGGCGATAACAACTTTCTCATCGATGGTGTGGACGATAATGAGCGGCTCACTCTGTCTATCGTGGTTCGTCCCCCTGTGGCAGCGGTGCGCGAATTCAAGATTCAGACCAATCTCTACAGCGCCGACATTGGCCGCAACTCCGGCGCGGTCATCGACGTGATCACAAAATCCGGCACAAACCAACTGCATGGCAGCGTGTTTGAATACATCCGGAACTCGGCCGTGGACGCGCGGAGTTACTTCAACAAAGCTGGTTCTCCATTCCCCTCCTTCCGACTCAACCAATTCGGGTTTTCCATCGGTGGGCCAGTCGTCATTCCGAAGGTTTACAACGGTAAGAACCGCACCTTCTTTTTCGCTGACTATGAAGGTTTCCGGAACACCACACAGTCGTTTGTACTTGGCAACGTTCCAACTGTGAGAGAACGCGCGGGAGACTTCAGCGAAGTCGAGACGACCCCAGGTGTGGCGAACATCTATGACCCATTGACGACAGTGCCGAATCCGGCAAATCCGGGCGGATTTATCCGCACCCCTTTTGCCAACAACTTTATCCCGGTGAATCGCCGCGATCCGATCTCTGTAAAGATGCTCAACGCCTACCCGCTGCCGACGAGTTCGGGTCGATTCAATAACTTCTCATCAAACCTAATCCAGAGTAACAACGCGAACTCGTTCGATGGCCGGATTGACGAACAGATTTCGGCTAAGAATCTAGTTTTTGCCAGATACTCCTACCAAGGCACCACAAATATTGCGCCGAGCACCTATTTGGTGACGACCATTCCGGGGATATCGACACCCGTCCATCTGAGCGACGAAGCATCGTTCGCCGGCACTTCTTACACGCCGACCCAACAGTTGGCCGCAGGTTATACAAGGGTCTTTACTCCAACAATTGTCAACGATATCCGCTTCGGCTTTAGCCGATACAAATTGGACTATGTCCCGGTTGATTACAAGCCCAATGGGGGCCTGGGAAACCAACTCGGCGTACCCAATTCGAACGTGACCCCATTGGAGCAAAACCTGCCAATCTTTTCGCCATCCACGTATCTGGGTGTCGGACAGACGCGGTCGCTTCCACTCGACCGGCGTGAAAATACCTATCAAATTTTTGACAATCTGGTCTGGACCCGGGGATCGCACACTCTGAAGTTTGGCTTCGATTTTCGGCGCAGATACTTGACGATCTATCAGACCAACATGGGCAACGGCCGCTTCAACTTCTCTCCGGCGCTGACTGATTCAAGAAATCCTGCCGGCAGCGGCGGCGACAGTGCTGCGAGCATGCTGCTGGGATATCCCACCATGATCGGTCACGACTATACCTTCCCCTTTCCGAGTATTCGCCTTAACGAGTATGGAGTTTACGTTGCGGACGATTGGAGAATGACAAGGAAGTTGACACTAAATTACGGCTTGCGCTGGGACTACTTCAGTCCTCCCAGCGAGGGACAGAACCAGTGGGCCAACTTCAATCCGAATACCGGCAAGATGGATGTTGCCGGACGGAACGGGATAAGCTCGACTGCCGATGTTCTGCCGTTCCGCAAAGACTTTGGACCTCGTGTGGGCTTTGCCTACCAAGTCTTGCCTCAAACTGTAGTCCGTGGAGGGTTTGGTCTTTTCTACAATGCGTCGGGCAGTGAAGCGCTCAACATGCGTCTTGCCAGGAACATCCCGTTTGGCTTGACCAGCAGCGTGTCTCCTGGTGACATTACGCCTGGCACGACGGTCAGCCAGGGATTTCCGGCACTGCCAACCGTCAACTTCGCGTTGGCAGACAATCCAACCGGTGCGCAGTCCTCCATCTCGTTCAACTTTCGACCGTCGTATGCTGAGCAGTTCAATCTAGGTATGGAGCAGGAATTCAGTCAACTTAATATGGTGCTGAAGATCGCTGGCGTCGGAAACCTTGGCCGCCGGATATACAACACATACAACATCAATCAGGCAATACCGGGCGCCACCGCTCTGAATAGCCGTCGGCCCTTGTTTGGAATCAACCCGAACATCAGCGACGTCAATTACGCGGTCGCAAATGGACTAGGCGACTACTATGCCCTTCAGGTAGTACTGGACAAGCGCCTGAGCCATGGGGTGAGTGCGCAACTAGGCTATGCCTGGGGCCACTCCATCGACGACACGCCGCTCGAATTCGGTGGTGGCGCAGCCGGCCCGACTCCACAGGACCCTCGCTTCCTGAGGGCGGAACGCAGCAACTCGATCTTTGATCAGCGCACAAGGCTTACTCTCACCTACCTATGGCAACTGCCTTTCGGCAAAGGACAGCCCTTTATGGATAAAGGTGGTGCGGCAAATTTCTTCTTAGGGGGATGGCAGACCAATGGACTTTTGTTCACTCAGTCGGGTCTTTACTTCTCACCGGTCCTGGGAACGTCCACGACCAACACCGGTACCCCGAGCCGTCCTAATGTTTCGGGGCCGATCATCTATCCAAAGACGCTTACGAACTGGTTCAGAGCGACGGCGTATTCCACTCCAGCGCAGTACACCTATGGCAATGCCGGTCGCAACTCTCTGATCGGTCCGGGAAGAACGAACTTCGACATGTCCATCTTCAAATCGTTCCCGGTTCACGAACAGATGTTGTTCCAATTCCGATTTGAGGCATTCAACGTCTTCAATCATCCGCAGTTCGGTTATCCAAACGCCACGGTCGGCACGGCGCAGGTCGGCTCGATCACCTCTATTGTTGGTAACCCGCGAAACCTGCAGGCATCGCTTCAGTTCCAGTTCTAAGGAGCCAGCAGGGCTGTGATTTTCATCTCGGCCCTGCTATTCCTGTAACTGTTTTAGACAACTTCAGACAAACGGTAAGTCGCACTATGACGAGGATGCAGGATGAAAATGCAGAGACTTCGATGGATCTATGTACTGACTGTTTGCGTTTTTTCGGCCACGCTTGCGGTGAGCCCGATGAACGCGTGGGGAGCCAAGGGAGACCTTCAGGTTTACTTTGTCGACGTTGAGGGCGGACAGGCGACGCTCTTTGTGACACCGGCAAAAGAATCGCTGCTGATAGACACGGGGTGGCCAGAGAATGCTGGCCGCGACGCGGATCGAATTTTGGCTGCGACGAAATTGGCAGGTATCAGCAAGATCGATTACGTATTGCTGACCCACTATCACAACGACCATTCCGGTGGCGTTCCACAGTTAGTCGACCGAATTCCGGTTGGGACATTTATTGATCATGGCGCAAATGTTGACACCAAGCCCGGAGGAGCGACCCTCGCGGTATGGGACGCGTATCAAAAGGTCCTGGCCACCGGAAAGTACAAGCACATCACCGCTCATCCAGGCGATGTAATACCTGTTGCGGGGATGAAGGTCACAGTGATCAGCAGCGATGGCAATGTCATCAACCACCCATTACCAGGAGGCGGAAAGGACAACGAATACTGCAAGATTCCGGAGAACAAACCGATGGACCACAGCGAAAACTCGCATTCGCTTGGCGTTCTGATCAACTTCGGAAAACTCAAAATCCTTGATCTGGGAGACCTCACCTGGGACAAGGAGATGCTATTCATGTGTCCTAAGAATTTACTGGGGGATGTCGACATTCTCGTGGTCTCTCACCATGGCTTTCGCCCGAGCTCGAGCCACGCTCTCGTAGACAGCATTCACCCGAGAGTGGCGATCATGGACAATGCGGCGGCAAAGGGAGGGAATATACCAGTACTGGACACGATTCGCCAGGCGCCCGGACTCGAGACACTTTGGCAACTTCACTACTCTGATGAAGGTGGTCCCGACCACAACACCGCGGAGGAATACATCGCTAATCCTCAAGGGACAGAACAAGGAAACTATATTCTGTTGACAGCAAGCCCCAAGGGTAACTTCACGGTCTTCAATTCAGGGACCAAACAAAGCAGAGACTACGCAGCTAAGTAATGCCGATTTGTCGAATTACTACTCATCGCACGTCGTCCGCGCGGTGAATGACAGGGATAGAACTCTTTTGGGGGCAGCAGTTGCATCTCGATCCGGAGATTCCGCGCGAAATCCTGTGCAGAGTTTCTTGCCAGCAAAACACTTGCGGCTGATCAGAGTCATGGAGGGTTACCGGTTTGATTGCGATTGATTGGGGAACCAGCAACTTCCGCGCGTTTCGTCTCGACCAGGTTGGTGGGATACTCGAAAGACGCTTGTTCCCGAGCGGGATTCTTCGCGTCGAAGATGGACGGTTTGCGGAGACCCTGCGTGCGCAAGTTGGGGACTGGCTGAAGGACGGGGAGAATCGTATTCTCCTCTGTGGCATGGTAGGTAGCCGCGAGGGTTGGACAGAAGCTAAGTATCTTTCATGCCCAGTAGGGATAGCGGACCTTGCCGGTTCAGTCGTCGAACTTCCCTTCTCTGGAGCCGAGGTGTTGCTTATCCCCGGTGTCGTGGGAAAAGACCCTTGTGGTGTACCCGAAGTGATGCGAGGCGAAGAGACAGAAGCCATGGGTATGGTGGACTCATACCATGGCGGAGCGCTCGTGTGCCTGCCCGGAACGCACTCCAAGTGGATCCATCTTGACGATCGCACCATCGTACGATTCAACACGTTCATGACGGGTGAGGTCTTTGGCACCCTGCGAAAATGTACGATCCTTGCCCGAATGATGACATCGGACACGACGGTGGACAATGCGGCATTCCTACGCGGAGTCAATCGTTCCGCCGACGATGGAGGCCTGCTCCACCACCTTTTCAGCGTCAGGACTCTGGCATTAATGGACGAGCTGAAAGAAGAGGCATCAGCGTCTTATCTTTCGGGTCTATTGATCGGCCACGAAGTGCGTGCCGCAATGCTTTCAGGGGCGCACGTCCATTTGATTGGAGCTGCGGAACTCTGTTCCCTTTATGCGTTGGCGATTGAGGCATGCGGCGGCACCTCAACACTGGAAGACCAGGATGCGGCGGCCCGCGGTCTGGCAGCGATTGCCCGGAGGTTATCGTGGATCTGAATGCCTGGCTTCAACAGTGCCCGATCATCGCGATCTTGCGGGGTATCAAGCCAGAGGAAGCGGAACCAATCTGCGAGACATTGGAACAGACGGGTATCCGTATTGTTGAAGTTCCGCTGAACTCGCCGAATGCCTTGTCGAGCATATCGATCCTGTCGAAGACCTTCGGCACTAGCATGCTCATTGGGGCCGGGACGCTGACGGATCCTAAACAGGTCCTTGAAGTGAGTGATGCGGGCGGACAGTTGATCGTCACTCCTCATGCCGACACGGCGATCGTTCGTGCAGCCAAGTCGGCCGGTCTAATGGCCGTCCCGGGCTTCTTCAATCCGACGGAGGCTTTTGCGCTCCTGCACGCAGGTGCGGATGGGCTCAAACTCTTCCCGTCCGAGGTGTTGGGTATTCCGATGTTGAAGGCGCTTCAGGCTGTCCTTCCAAAGGAGACAATTGTTATCCCAGTCGGTGGAATCGACGCTGAGAGAATTCAGCCCTGGATGACGGCGGGGGCTGGGGGAGTTGGAGTTGGATCGTCTATCTATAAACCAGGAGATAGTGCCGCGACCGTCGATGCGAAGGCAAACGCCCTGGTCGCAGCAGTGCGCAGTCGTCTGACTAGTTTAGGTGGTTGAACTCTCCACAGTTCGTAGATAGTCGTGCAAGGCCTCCTATCAGAGTGCCCTGCAAGCTTCGTTAAATTGCAACGTGTCCGCGCATTATGCCGATGGTAACTGCTTCCGTTCGGCTTTCCGCGCCCAGTTTCGCCAGTACCGAGCTGACGTGGAACTTTACGGTGTGCTCTGAGATGTTGAGTCGCACGGCAATCTCTTTATTGCCGTGGCCGAGTGCCATCAGCCGCAGAACGACCGTCTCCTTGGCTGTCAGGTGTTCTGTGAGAGGCTCCTCTGCGAACCTTTCGTCTGCCGCGCTCCAAAGCGCATGCTCTTCTTCCTCCAGCCAGGATGGCTCCAGGGTAACTGCCAGTCCCGCAACCGTTGCCGAGATCGCGGCAAGCAGCTGATCCGTCGTCGCACTAAGAGGTAGTGTGGAACGGATATGGAAGCGCTTGGCCCGCCGTTTGAGCGAGGCATTCACTTCGCCCACTAGCAGAAGGGTCGGAGTGACTGAAAACACGTCGCCAAGGGAACCGTTGTTTCTCCACGCTGCACCCGCAAATTCTTCCGTGGCAATCACGATTGCGTCCGGCTGGTCGCTCTGAACACGAAGAGGAAGTGAAGAAATGCGCGTTATCGGAAGCAGATCGATTTCTGTCTCGCCCTGAAGCACCGTGAAGTAGTTGGAAAGCCCTTTTGCGTCAGCACAAGGCAATACACGTAAAGGTCTCGGACGCAGCTCCCGCGTTTTCTTCTGCTCCACCATGTTCCTCGCGACGGTAACGTTTAGCTACGATCCGCAACGGTGACCGTCAAATCGATTCTTGCACCACCACGAATCACGACCAGAGCGATAGTGTCTCCGACGGGAAATGCCGAAAGCCAATGCAGGAAATCCGGTACGCTTTCGATAGAGTCTCCGTTGGCCGAGACAATCAGGTCTCCCACCATGACTCCTGCTGAAGCGGCAGGGGCCTTCGGCTCCAGGTGCATCACGAGGAGCGCCTGCTCAGCATCGACGGGAAACAATGAACGAACTGATTCTGGTATAGCAACAGGCTGCATTGCGATGCCTAGAAACGGGCGGGGTACATGGCCATGCTTGAGGATCGTGTCGGTAATCCGGTCGATGGTCTCCGCCGGTATGGTAATGACAGCCTGCCGCGCCAATGCCGGGCTGTTGATCCCGAGTACCTGATGTTGCTCGTTGACCAACGCGCTTCCTGACTGCCCTACATATAGCTGAACATCAGGGCGGATGAGTCGATCGATCCGGCCTCCTCGCCAGGTTCTCCACGCATCGCCTGTACGCGCGATGATTCCGCAACTGGCGGAGATGTCGCCTAGCCTGGAACGGCCGACTGATAGAACAACTTCTCCTACATACGCGGCACTGTTCGTGCTCTTGACCGGAGTCAGTTTGTTCGATGAAAAGCGGAGCACGGCGAGATCGGTAGCAGGATCACCGCCGATCAGGTTGGCGCTCAGGAGTTCTCCGGAGTGATAGACCCTGATGCCCTCACGACGAAAAAGGCTGTGATGAGTCGTCACTAGGATATCCGGCCGCCAAACCACGCCGCTCGAGGTCGAGTTTCTTCCACTCTGAACTGCCACGACACCGTCTTTGAGAGTGTCTATCGCACCGGAAAAGGATTTCGAGAGTTGATTCCAAATAGTTGCATTCTGCGTTCCATTTGCCATCGCATTTCCCTCATACTTCGGAGCTATTGTGACAGGTTGGAAAAACAGAAGCATCCGCCAATTGGCCAGGTATCTCGCCCTTGGTGGGCCAAGCGGTCAGAAAATATGCAGCGGCCGCCTACCGCCGCTATGCCGTGGGCTTGTCGGGGGCGGGCACTATGGCACAAAACTCTTCGAAGAAACGATCGCTGTATTCGTGGACGAGAGTTTCGACCCGTTCGGCTGAGTCCGCACATACGATCAGACCGGCGTGATGATGACGATTGAGTCGCCAGACGACCTCGGGTGCGTTGTAGCCGCTCGTGTCGGGCCGCTCCTGGCGGGCGAGACAGATGACGCTTCCGGCGTAGCGCTGTTTCGGTTTTGGAAGCGCGTACTCCATGTGGAAGAGCGCGGCGACTTCCATCCTGGCCCACTCGACCCAAGGGTTGAGGCCGGAGGCAAATTCGACGACCTCGGCTATGTGCGCGCCGCCCACGCGGGCCGCGGTCTCTAGAAAGTAGAAGCTGCCGTCCGAGTGTGCCTTGATGAACTCAGTGTGGGTGACGCCGGAGATGAGGCCAAGCGATTCGATGACGTGGGAGTGGATGCCCATGAGACCCAGGGCATCGTTTGATTGCCAATCCAGCGCGCAGGTACTGAAGACGCCTCCCTGATGCATGGTCTGCATGGGCGGCTTGCCGTATTTGTAGGCAGAACTGAAGAGTACCTTGCGGTCCCAGGTGATGCCTTCGACATGGAAGATTTCGCCGGGTACGAAGCGCTCGAGCAGGTAGCGGGACTGGAGATCGCCGAGTTCGTCGAGAATGGGCCAGAGCGCGTCGGGGTTTTCGATTTTGCGAATGCCGATGGCGGAGGCGTTAGTGCGTGGCTTTAGGAGCCAGGGGCCGGGAACATGGCTCAGGAAGCTGCGGATGTCGTGGTAGTTGAAGACAGAGGTGAACTCCGGAACGGGGACACCGCACTGGCGGGCGCGGACGCGCATCGCGAGCTTGTCGCGGAAGTGGCGGGTGAGGGTTTCGCCCATGCCGGGAAGACGCATGTGCTCGCGCAGCAGCGCGGCTACTTCGAGGTCGAACTCATCGAGCGGGACGATGCGGTCGAAGCGGTTTTCGCGTGCGAGATAGCTGACAGTATTCAGGACCTGCGGGGGAGTGAGGTTCTCCGGCATGGTCACGAGTTTCGCGATGGATTCACGGGGCCAGTCGGCGTGCGCGAGCTTGTCGACGGTGAGGAGAACTACGTTGACGCCGAGGCGCGCCACCTCCTGGATAAAAGGTTGACCCTTTTCGTAAGTGCTAATGCAGAGAATGGTCGGCTGCTGTTGCTGATCGGTCACGCTGGCTCCTTTTGCCAAAATGGACGACTAGGCCTTCGATTCAACCGTCACGAGTGCGGCTCTACTGCATGCAACGAGAGTAAATCAGGAGACTGGTTCTTCGGCGAAGGTTTGTTTGACGCCGTCTTCGAGAGTGGTGAAGGGGGCGCTGTAACCGGCAGCGCGCAGGCCCGCGAGGTCGGCCTGGGTGTAGTGCTGGTAGCGATTTTTGAGGTCGCCGGGAAAGGGGATGTAGTCGATCTTGCCGGGGCCATGGACCTGGATTAGTGCGGCAGCGACTGCGTTGAAGGTGCGAGCTTCTCCGGTGCCGGCGTTGACGACGGCGTGGATGTTTTTTTTCGGACTCTCGGGAAGGAGGCCGGCGAAGAACATGTTCATGTGGGCGAGGTCTTTGACGAAGACAAAGTCGCGGCGCTGCTCCCCGTCGGCGTAACCGCCTGAGCCCTCGAACATTTTGATGGTGCCGGTGTCTTTGAGCTGGCGGGTGAAGTGGTGGAGGACGCTGGCCATGCGGCCTTTGTGCTGCTCACGTGGGCCGTAGACGTTGAAGTAGCGCAAGCCGACGACGGTGCTCTTCATCTCGGGCAGCAGGCGGCGGACGTAGTTGTCGAAGACCAGCTTGGAGTAGCCGTAGACGTTGAGCGGGCGCTCGTTGGCTGGAAGCTCAGCGAAGTTGGTGCTGGCTCCGTAGATGGCGGCGGTGGAGGCGTAGACGAAGGGAATCTTGCGATCGAGCGCGAAGTGCAGCAGTTCTTTGGAGTAGGTGAAGTTGTTGTCCATCATGTAGCGGCCATCGTCTTCGAGTGTGTTCGAACAGGCGCCCTGATGTAGGATGGCACGAATCTTTGCGTTCTCGAAGTCGCCGGCTTTGAGGGCAGCGCGGAATTCGCGCTTGTCCATGTAGTCGGCGTACTCGGCTCCGGCGAGGTTCAGGAACTTTGGGCCGGTTAGATTGGGCGCGGGGGCGAAGTTGTCCACCAGCAGGATGTCGCGCTCGCCGGCACGGTTGAGCTGGTGGATGAGATTGCTGCCGATAAAGCCGGCGCCGCCGGTAACGATGATCACTTCTGAATCTCCTCGCTCTGCATGGAATTAGCGGTGAGTTTTTTTACGATGTTGGTGGTGGAAAAGCCCTCTACGGTGGGGACGATCTCGACGCGTCCGCCGGACGCGATGACGTCTTCGTGGCCGACGACGGTCTCGACGGTGTAGTCGCCGCCTTTGACGAGAACGTTGGGCTTGAGGGCGCGGATGAGTTCGAGCGGCGTGTCCTCGTCGAAGAGGACGACGGCATCGACGGCGGCGAGGGCAGCCATGACGCGGGCTCGTTCGCGCTCGGAGACGATGGGGCGACTGGGGCCTTTGAGGCGGCAGACGGAGGCGTCGGCGTTGAGACCTAGGACGAGCTTCGAGCCGAAGCGGCGGCAGTCTTCGAGGAGGGTGATGTGGCCTACGTGCAGGAGATCGAAGCAGCCGTTGGTGAAAACGATGGTCTCGCCCGAAGCGCGCCACTCGGCGACACGCAGCTTGAGGCGTTCGAGGTCAAGGATCTTTTCGCCTGCGGTCAGGCCGGAGCTTGGCGTGAGGGCGGCGACGAGTTCATGGGCGGCGATGGGGACGGTGCCTACTTTGCTGACGACAATGCCTGCCGCGAGATTTGCGAGTTCGACGGCGGTTTCGATCTGCAGGCCGCCTGCGAGCGATGCGGCGAGTGTGGCGATCACCGTATCGCCCGCGCCCGAGACATCGAAGACCTCGCGTGCGCGAGCGGGCGAATGATAGACGCCGGGGGTGCCGGGGGGGCGGGGCGGAGCACGCTGATTCCCTTCTCGCTCATGGTGACGGTCAGGAATTTCAAATCGTGTTCGGCGACTAAGGCCTGCCCAGCGGCGAGCAGGTCGCCGGTGTGGTGGGCGGGGATTCCGGTTGCGGCCGCGAGCTCGCCGAGGTTGGGGCAGATCGTGGTTGCACCGCTGTACTTGCTGAAGTCGTGGGTTTTCGGATCGGCCAGGACGGGGATGGCTGCTGTGCGTGCGGCGCGGATGACGGCCTCGCAGAGAGGCCTTGAGAGTGCGCCTTTGGCGTAGTCGGAGAGGATGACGGCGTGGACCTTTGCGATGAGTTCTATGGCACGTTCGTGCAGGCGCTGGGCTTCTGTGACAGAGGGTGCGTCACGGCTTTCGATGTCAAGCCGGAGCAGCTGTTGGGTGCGTCCGACGATGCGGGTCTTGGAGATGGTGGGGAGCGAGGTTGAGACCACGCCTACGGTGTCGATGCCGGCGCGTTCGAGGATGGCTGCCAGTTCAGCCTGCTCGGAGTCGCTGCCCCAGAAGCCGCCGAGAAAGGTCCAGCAGCCGAGGCCTGCGAGATTCATGGCGACGTTGGCCGCGCCACCTGCTCGCTCGTAGCGGCGGGCGTGGCGGAGAACCGGAACCGGGGCTTCGGGAGAGATGCGCTCGACGTCACCGTGAATGTAGCGGTCGAGCATGATGTCGCCGATGACCAACACCTTGAGTTGACCGAAACCGCCTTCCAGCAGGTTCAGGATCGAATGAAGTTCCGGCAGCATGCTTGAGACTGTCTCCTTGAAACCATCATCGCATCTTCCACCTGCTTGCCGCGTGAGCGACTAGCCGAGGATTGCGCGAACCTCGGCGACGACCTCATCGACTGTAATCGATGTGAGGCATTTCTTGCGTTCGATGATGCATGTTTCGAGGCCGCAGCCCCAGCAATCGGTCTGGTGGTAGAGGACACGATGCTGTTTGCCATAGGGGAACCAGACGCGCGGCTTGTTACGGGCGGCAAAGATTGCCACGCAGGGCGTCTGGACGGCGGCGGCGAGGTGCATCGGGCCACTGTCGTGCCCGACAAACACAGGGGCCTGCGCGAAGACTGCAGCGCTCTCGCGCGGTGTCAGCAGACCGCAGAGATTGACGACGGGACTAGAGGAGTTTTGCCGCCAGCCATCTGCGGCGAACTCGCTTGCCTCACTCTCTTCGGAGGCTCCGCCGAGAACCAATGCGTGATTCGGATATAGGGCGGCCAGCCGATTCAAGAGGGTCCGCCAGTTGTCGCGGCCCCAGTCCTTCGATTGGACTTTAGTGCCAACGCTGACGGCGAGGAGGGGATGCCCGTTAGTTGGTGATAGCACTTCTTTTGCCCGAGCATGTTCTCGATCGGTGAGGTTCAGGTCCCAGCTTGCCGGTGTTTCCAGATCGGCGCCTCCCAGCTCGGCCAGGTTGCGGACAAGCCGCGCCCCTTCAGGTTCGAGAGCTTGTTGTGACTCCTCCCAACGGTTCTTCTGCATATCTTCGTTCACTGGAACGCCGACGAGACGAGAGATTCCGCAGAGACGAAAAAATCTGGCGTCGCGACGGGCGGATTCGACCCCGCGAGCCGGTCCCATGTAGACCAGCACCTGGGGCCGCCAGCGAAGGAGTTGCCACCATACACTCAGGAGAGCGCGCGGATTCCGGGTCCTGACGGCGTAGCGAAAGTAACCGTGGACGAGGTCGGTGTTTTCAAGAATCGCGGCGGCCGGCGGGGCCTTGGCGTTCACGGGGAAGTTGGTCAGCAGGCGGCGTTCGGCGTCTGGAAACGCGCGAGCGACCAGATGGAGGGCGGGTAGTGCGATGAGGGTGTCGCCGAGGCTGCCTAGCCGATAGATCAAAACCCGTTTTGTGGAGCTTTCCATTGTCTGACTCTAGTCTGCTTGGTTCGCGCGCTTCCGGCAAGCAAGGAGAAACAACGGGTACTCTTAACCTGACCCTTACGAGAACCCGGTGTTGTAGGGCCGAGAGGGTTGAAGTTTATGGGTTGGAAGGGAGGGCCTATGCTGGACGCTCTTTTGATAACACGGATGCAGGATGAGATGACGGCGGCTCTGCACGAGACGGAGAGTGAGGTGGCGATCGAAACGAGTGCGGATGGATTGATGTCGGTTGCGATGGCGCAGCACGAGGCCAACTTTGAGCTGTGGCACGAGGAAGACAAGGCTCGCGTACCTGGGGTTGCCAATGCGGAGATTGCGCGCATAAAACACGCTATTGACGGGCTGAACCAAAGAAGGAACGACCTTGTGGAAAAGATGGACATGTGGCTGCTGGAGAGGCTGGATCAGGATGTGGGGACGCCCCTGCATTCCGAGACGCCGGGGTTGATGATCGACCGGCTTTCCATCCTGGCGCTGAAGATCTATCACACACGGGAGGAGGCGCGCCGCGTGAGTGCGACGGAGGATCACCGGCTGCGGAATGCGGAACGGCTGGCTTTGCTTGAGGAGCAGCGGAATGATCTGGCAGGCTGTCTGGATGCCCTGTGGGCGGAGGTATTGAACGGAACCCGGCGGTTCAAGTTGTATCGGCAGATGAAGATGTATAACGACCCCGAGTTGAATCCCGCAATCTACAGCCAAAAGTAGCGCTGGCGAGACAGAAGTTACCAGGTGCAACAAAAGTAGTAGGGCGGCAAAAGGCAGGGGATGCAAGACTGCCAGTTGACCTGACACAGCATGTCTACGTATAAAACCGACACGTGAATAAACCAGAAGCCGACTACCGTTAGAATGGTAAGGCTCAGGAACGCCCTTAGGTGACAGGAATGACCATGGCTCAGACAAAGACTGCAAATGCACCTGCTACGAAGCGCGCTGCACGCACGCTGGCTGGAACACTCACTGCAACTGACAATGCACGAGCACAGATCGTTGCTCAATATGAGGCCGCATTGCGGTTAATGCAGGATGGCAAATATGACAAGGCCCACGCGGCGTTCGACAAGATGTTGACGACTGGCGCGGGGGATTTGAGTGATCGCGTCCGCATGTATGCCAACGCGTGCCTGCTGCAGACGGCGAAGGAAAAGACTAGCTTTGCCAGCCCGGAAGAACACTACGACTATGCTGTTTCGCTTCTGAACGACGGACACTATGACGACGCACGCGAGCAATTCAAGCTCATCCTGAAGGCGAACGACAAGGCCGACTATGCGCTCTATGGGTTGGCGGTGCTGTCCAGCATGACAGGCGATTCGCACAATTGCCTAGAGCACCTGACTGAGGCGATCCGTCAGAATCCCCGGAACCGCATCCAGGCTCGCGCGGATTCGGACTTTCAGGATATGGCGGACGATCCGCGCTTCACGGAGCTGCTTTATCCGGAGGTTTAACTTCTCTCCGGCATCCGAGCGGAAATGAAGTTGATTTAGGCTTGGGTGGGAGACCTCGCGCATGTCATCGCCGAATTTGGCTGAATCCAAGGAAAAAGAACTTCGAGTGGTCGCCATAGGCGGGGGCACGGGGTTGTCTACCCTGTTGCGGGGACTGAAGCGGTACGTTGTCTCGCCTGACCGGAGGAGAGGGATACGGATTGGGGGCGCAGCCACGCCGCCGGCTCCTGCTCCGGTTCCCTCCCCTTCTTTGCGATGCATCGTCCGCGAGCTTTCGGCCGTAGTGACGGTGACCGACGATGGCGGTTCGTCGGGACGCCTGCGGGAAGACCTGAAGATACTGCCACCGGGCGATATCCGGAACTGCATGGTGGCGTTGTCCGAGGATGAGCACCTGCTGTCTAAGCTGTTTCAGTTCCGTTTCGAGCAAGGGGACCTGGAGGGGCACAGCTTCGGCAATCTGTTTGTCGCGGCGCTCTCGCGTATTACGGGGGACTTTGCCCAGGCGGTGCAGATGTCGTCGCAGATCCTGGCAGCGAGGGGAAAGATCTACCCTTCGACCAACGTGAATGTGAGGCTGGCGGCGCAGATGGATGATGGCTCGGTGGTGCGGGGCGAGACCAACATTACGGCGAGCAAGCGCAGCATCGTGGAGCTGCGGCTGGAGCCGGAGAGGGCTGATCCCTTGCCCGAGACGCTGGAGGCTATTGCGAACGCCGACCTGATTACGTTGGGGCCGGGGTCGCTCTATACCTCTCTGATTACGAATCTGCTGGTTCGTGGAATACCGGAGGCGCTGGCGGCTTCCCGGGCGACCAAGGTGTTTGTGTGCAATCTGATGACGCAGGCGAATGAGTCGCTTGGACTGACGGCTTCGCAGCACATCGAGAAGATCATGCAACATGCCGCCGTGGGGACCCGCTCGCCGATCTTCGACTATGCGCTGATCAACACAGGGCCAATCTCTGCGGAGCGGTTGGAGCAGTATGCGCGCGAGGGTCAGGAGCCGATTGAGGCCGACCTCAAACGGATCCGGGCACTCGGAGTGGAGCCGATTACGGGCGATTTTGTCCACGAGGGCGACGTGTTGCGGCACGACGACGATCGTGTGGCCGAGCGCGTCCTCGCTCTGGGACTGGAGCGGCTGGCACCCGTGCCGGCGCAGTAGGCCAGAGGGTGACGAGGTCAGAGTGTGGCGGCCCCTCCCCCCCACCCCCTGGGAGTATTTTGGGCGCAAGTTTCCTGTCATGAAGGGCTTGGGGCATGGGTTGGTCCGCAAAATATTCATTCCAGATGATTTACGCGCAAAATATTACAAACAAACGGGTTGTGCCAGATTTTCCTCAACAAATAAGAAAGCCCCGGTGGATGGCCCGGGGCTTTTCTTTGATTTCTATATTCAGTATACCAAATCGGATATAACTAATACGCCAAGTGGATGTTGTTGATTGCATTGGGAATGTTGGGTTTTGGGGCTTGACATCCGAATTTTGGGCGGAAAATGGCGAAAGAAAAATAACGGCAAGGCAACAGCTGTAGATTCAGTTAGTTGGGGTTTCTGATTTCGACGCGCTGCTCGAGATTCTCGTTTGATCATGAAACGTGAATGCGGAGGACGCTCAGGTTTTGCTAAGAGCGCAGGGGGCCGTGGCGGTCCTTGGGTTTAATTGCCAATTAGTTTTGAGCATATTGGTTGCGGAGGCAGGACGTGACTGCCCTGCCTCCTGGCTGGATTGAGCTAGGCTGCCTGCATCATCTTCTTCATGCGCTCTTGCATGTCCTTAGGTGAGACATCTTCGATGTGGGTGGCGATGCCCCAGAGGTGTCCGAAGGGATCCTGAATGAAGCCGGAGCGATCTCCGTAAAACTGGTCCTGAACCGGCTTAAGGAGCTTCGCGCCCTCTGTGGTTGCGCGTTTGACCACTTCGTCGACGTCGGGGAGGTAGACGTAGAGGCTCACCGGGCTGCCGCCGACGGTGGCGGCGCTGGTGTATCCCGCGCCCATGCTGGGATTTTCGTCGGCCAGCATGATGTGCGAGTTGCCGATTTTGAGCTCGGCGTGACCGATCTTGCCGTCAGGACCGGGCATGCGGACGGTTTCCTTGGCACCGAAGACTTTCTTGTAGTAATCGATGGCTTGCGCCGCGTCCCTGACGACCAGGTAAGGCGTGACGGAGTTGTAGTCCTTGGGAATGTACGAGACCTTGGCTGCCATTATGTTCTCCTCAAGAATTAGGGTTGGAGGGTGGAGGTTTAGAGCGTGCACGCGGCTGGCGGTGTGATTCGGCTGATTTTCGTGAGTGCGGAACCTGGAAGAAGGATTGAGGGCCGTCGAGTGCCTCATCCGGCGAAGTTGCGAACTGAGATTACGCTACTCTCTTCGACGGGGGATGGCGACGGAGGGATGGCTGGGTGGGGGTGTTGAAAAGTTTGGATCGTGGCGGGAGGCCGGGGCTTTTTGTCTGGATTTTAATATGCACGCGTGCAGGATGGGATTTATCGCCGGGTGAATCGGTTATGAAAGGTGAACGCAGAGGACGCCAAGGCTTCCGCTTGGGGCGCAAAGGCAGGTTGAATTTGTACATCCCACCCTTCGCCGAAAACGCGAAGGATGGGGCACCCGTTCTGTTTTGGCTGTTCGAAAGAGAACTCTGTTTTGGCTGTTCGAAAGAGAACAGGGACACCGGCAAATCAGGCCGGGGTGAGTTCTATGAGTTGCGGTGGTTGTTCTACGGTGCGTTTGAGCTGGCCGCAGGCGGCATAGATGTCGCGGCCTCGGGGGCGGCGGACGTAGGCGGGGATGCCGGCGGCCATGATGCGCTTCTGGAAGGCCGAGACGCCGGATTGGGGTGGCTCGTGGAAGGGCATGTTGGGGCCGGAGTTCCAGACGATGAGATTGATCTTGCAGCGGGTTCCGCTGACAAGAGCGATTAGTTCGTCGGCGTGCTGGAGCGAGTCGTTGATGCCGCCGAGGAGGACGTACTCGAAGGTGATCCACTCGCGGTTGCGCAGGGGGATGGTCGAGAGAGCTTCGAGAAGCGCGGCGATGTTCCATTTGCGCGTGATGGGCATGATGGACTCGCGGACCTGATCGTTGGAGGCGTTGAGGCTGACGGCTAGTTTGGGGCGAACGGTTTCTTTGGCGAAGTCTAAGATGCCGGGAAGAATGCCGGAGGTGCTGACGGTCATGCGCGACTCGGGGATGGGCATCTGGGTGAGGAGGCGGACGGCGGCGATGAAGTTGGCGTAGTTGAGAAAGGGCTCGCCCATGCCCATGAAGACGAGGTTGATGCGCGCGGGGTTTGGGTTGCCGCGGGAGCTGGAGAGCGCGACCTGATGGCGGTTGAGAACAGCGGCTACCTGACCGGCGATCTCGCCGGCGGTGAGGTTGCGGCGGATGCCGAGCTTTGCGGTGAGGCAGAACTGACAGTTGACGGCGCAGCCAACCTGACTGGAGACGCAGATGGTGGAGCGGCGATAGGGAAAAGCCGGGGGATTTTGTTCCCGGGCGCCGGAACTATTTTCCTGGTCTTCGGCTTCTTCTTCTTCGGCGGCCTGAGAGCCGTCGCCGCGTTCGCCACCGTCGCCGTCGGGCATCCAGACGGTCTCGACGGTCTCGCCGTCGGCCATGCGGATGAGGTAGCGTTCGGTGCCGTCGACGGAGCGGGCGGTCTGGACGATCTCGGGTAGACCTATGGTGTAGCCTTCGGCCTTCAGGAGGTCGCGGAGCTCTGCGGGGAGGGTGGAGATTTCGTCGATCGAGGCGACCCGCTGGCGGTAGAGGGCCTGGTGGAGCTGGGTGGCCCGGTAGGCGGGCTGGTTTAGCCCCTTTATCAGGGCGGTAAGGTCGGGTAGCGAAAGGCCGAAGAGGGAGCCCGGGGTCGGGATTGCTTCTGTATCGTATTTTGGTTTGTTAGACATAGGCAAAATTGTTGACACGTTAGGCGAGCTTTATAGCATATTGAAAAAGCTCGGTAGCCGACGAAAATTCCCCCAGCGGCTAAAGGCGCATTGCAAATAAAGGACTTTTCGGCACAGCTGAAGCCGTGCCCTTAAGCAAAACGAACTTTTCAGAAGCCCTCAAAGCCGTAACATAAAGAGTGGCTTTAGCTTACGACGTGCAGCCTTTCGGGAAAACAGACTTTTTCAACACTCTCCAGTCAGTTTACGCTGGGGGGAGGGGGTGGGGCCAATCCTCCGCGCGCTGTGAAACAATAAAGGTTCAAGGAGCCGCATGCCTGCAACGCTGATTGACGATTTCCGTGTGTCCAAGAATGGCTCGCGCAATATACGGAAGACTGTCCTGTCCAATGGTCTGCTGGTGCTGACCGAGAGTATGCCCCATGTACGAAGCGTTTCGATGGGGGCCTGGATTGGGACGGGGTCGCGAGATGAAGCTGCTGAGGTGAACGGAATCTCGCACTTCGTGGAACACATGGTGTTCAAGGGCACGACCACACGGTCGGCGCAGCAGATTGCCCGCGAGGTGGATACGATCGGCGGGAATCTCGACGCGTTTACGGGCAAGGAGATGGTCTGCTTCAACATCAAGGTGCTGGATGAGAACGTACCGCCGGCGCTGGAGGTGCTGGCCGACCTAGTGCTGCATCCGACGTTTACGCCGGAGGAGCTGACGCGCGAGCAGGGCGTGATCCTCGAAGAGATCAAGATGGACGAGGACAACCCCGACTATCTGGTGAATGAGGTGTGGACACAGAACTTCTGGAAGGGCGATGCGCTGGGGCGGCCGATTCTGGGGACGGCCAAGACGGTGTCGAACTTCAACCAGCGGGTGTTGTTTGATTTTTATGCGGGACGGTTTACCCCGCGCAACATGGTTTTTTCGGCTGCAGGAAATCTAGAGCATGATGCTTTTGTCGCGCAGGTGGAGAAGCAGTTCGATTCGCTGGCCGCGAGTGGAGAGACATCGGAGCCGCAGATGGCTGCGCCAAAGGCGACACCGCACATTACGCTGAAGCGCAAGAAGGCTCTGGAGCAGGTGCAGTTCTGTCTTGGGGTGCCGGCTCCTCCGGTGAATGATCCGCGGCGGTATGCGGTGTATCTGCTGAACACGATGCTGGGCGGCGGGATGAGTTCGCGGTTGTTCCAGACGATACGCGAGGATCAGGGGCTGGCGTATGCGATCTACTCGGAGATGAACCCGTTTCGCGATACGGGCTCGCTGTGCGTGTATGCGGGAACCTCGGTTGATAAGACCCGGAAGGTATTGCAGCTTACCCTGCAGGAGTTGCGGCGTCTCAAGGAAGAGACGGTGAGTGACGTGGAGTTGAAGCGGGCCAAGGACCAGGTGAAGAGCAATATGGTCATTGGACTCGAGAGCTCGGGTAGCCGGATGGCGAATCTGGCGAGGCAGCAGATGTACTTCGGTCGTTTCTTCGGTGTGGATGAAATGATGGAAGAGATTGAAGCAGTAACGACGGCGGATGTGCAGGAGCTGGCTCAGGAGCTGTTTCAGCCGGAGACGATGGCGCTGACGCTGCTGGGAAATCTCGGGTCGATGAAGATCGAACGAGGGGATTTGGCCTGTTAGGGCGATGCTGATAGAGTTTTGTTCGGAGTTGGAAACCAGGATCGCCGCAGAATGATGAAGGCCGGGGAATGATTAAGACCATGAAAGCATTGAATGGGTTACGCGCAGAGCAAGCTGTTGGGCAACGGATGGAAGAGCGGCAGACGGACGAAGGATTTACGCTGATCGAACTGCTGATCGTCATGTCGGTGATGTTGATCCTGATGACCCTGGCCGTGCCGCAGATGTTGAAGCTGACGAAACAGGCGCATGAGACCTCCGCGGTTCAGTCGGTGCGGACGATTGGGCAGGCGCAGCTGCAGTACAACTCGGCTTATCCGGCGAATGGATTTTCCTGCTCGCTGGCCGCCCTGGGTGGCGACCCGAAGTCGGGCGCTCCTTCGGCGGAGTCTTCGCAGCTGATCACGCCGGACCTGGCGAGCGGCCAGAAGGCGGGTTATACGTTTGCAATCACCAATTGCACGAAGGTGAATGTGAATAACCACGACATGATCACGGGCTATGAGGTGACGGCGGTGCCGAACTCGATTGGGCGGACGGGCGATCGCGGCTTCTGCTCGGATGAGAACAACACCATTCGCTATGACCCGGCTGGTGGAACCAACTGCACGCAACCGATTCAGTAATGCGGATCGCCAAATCCTTGAGGAGTTTTCTGCTGGTGTCGCTACTGGCTGCTCCGTTGATGGTGGCGCAGGAGAAGGATGCGGTGGTCCGCAGGGTGGATGACCACTACAACCGTCTCAGTTCCCTGCGCGCGCACTACAGGGAGCGCTACTCCGGGATGGGGATGGATCGCACGGAAGAGGGCACGCTGCTGCTGAAGAAGCCGGGGCGGATGCGGTGGAGTTATGCGGCTCCGGTGGGCAAGGTGTTTGTGCTGGATGGCAAATTTGCGTGGTTTTATACGCCGGGAGACGCGCAGGCGACGCGGGTGCCGGCAAAGCAGCTGGATGACCTGCGGTCTCCGTTGCGATTTTTGCTGGGGCATACGCAGTTGAAAAAGGAGTTGGACAACCTGGCGGTGGCGCAGGACGGGGCTGGGTTTCGGATCTCGGGTGTGCCGAAGGGGATGGAGCAGCGGGTGAAGCTGCTGTCGCTGTGGGTGACGGCGGCGGGGGCGATTGAGCGGATGCACCTGGAAGAGTTGGATGGGGCGGTTACGGAGTTTGTCTTTTCCGGCATTCAGGAGAATGTGCCGGTGAAGGATTCAGACTTTGGGTTTGTTCCGCCCCCGGGGGTGACGGTGGTGGAGGGGTTGCCGCCGATTTAGTGTGGCTGGTGATTGCTGTAAAGTGTTCGCTGCGGAAATGACACGCGCAGGAATGGACAACGACAAAGGCGAAATGCGGGGGTCTCTCCACTACGGCGGCAAAGACGCCGCCTCTGGTCGAGATGACGTGTCTTTGATGGTTTGGGGGTGGTTTGGGCCGAAGATAACGGCAGATCCCTACGGGGTGAGAGACAAAAGAACAGTCAACGACACGTAAGATTAATATCGCCGGGTTGGTAGACGAGTCATAGTAGTAGAAGGTCGACGCGTGGGGGTTGGCGCGTAGAGAGGCTGAGCGTATTCCAGTGAGCAAAGTTGTTGCAGTCCGCCGTTTGAGCGGCTCGGAGTTCCATGCGGAGGTTCTTGCGCTGTCGCCCAGGGTGGCCGTCTTTGATTGCGACGGGACGCTGTGGTCGGGGGATGCCGGGTCTGGGTTCATGAACTGGACGATCGAGACGGGGCTGGTCTCGCGAGAGGCGACCGACTGGATCGATGCGCGGTACCGCGCGTATCTGAGGGGCGAGGTGTCGGAGGTCGCGATCTGCGGGGAGATGGTGCAGATGTACCAGCGGCTGCGGGAGGATGAGATGCGGCGGGCCGCCAAGGACTTCTTCGCGGCGCAGGTGGAGCGGAATATCTTTCCCGAGATGCTGGCGTTGGTGGAGGAGCTTCGCGGCAAGGGTGTCGATATCTGGGCAGTGAGCTCTACCAACAACTGGGTGATTGAAGAGGGCGCGCGGCGGTTTGGGATTCCACCGGACCGGGTGCTGGCAGCGCGCGTTGAAGTAAAGAATGGCGTGGTGACGGATGTGCTGTTGGATGTGCCGACCGATGAGGGCAAGGTGACGGCGCTCGAGCGGGCAGGCGTTATGGCGCCGGATGTGGTGTTCGGGAACTCGGTCCATGACGCAGCGATGCTGGCGATTGCGCGGCGGGCGTTCCCGGTGAATCCGACGCCTGGGCTGGTGGAACGCAGTGCCCGGGAGTGCTGGCCAGTCTACTATCCGAGGGCGGTTGAGCCTAAGTAAAACGAATGGAAGCTTTTGACGCTCTGAGTCGTCTAATCAACAGGCAGATGAGAGAGCCCATTCGCAAGCTCGAAGGCCGCGTGGAACCGACGGCGAATAAACCCCTTCGGCTGGTGGTCGCGGCACTGATCCTCCGGGGGGCGGAGGGCAATGGGCCGGCGGGAGTGGAAGTGTTGATCTGTCAACGAAAAGCGGATCAGCCGATGAGCCTGAAATGGGAGTTTCCCGGGGGCAAGATTGAGAATGGGGAAAGCTCCGAGGACGCTCTGGCGCGCGAGTTGAACGAGGAGCTGGGGATTACGGCGGTGATTGGCCGGCGGGTGGCCCAAGTCAGGCATAAATACCGGAATGGCGGGACGATCGATCTTCAGTTTTTTGTGGTGAGGGAGTTCGATGGGGCGCTGGAGAACCGGATCTTCAATGACGTGCGGTGGGCTCCGCTGGCGGAGCTGCCGGAGTATGACTTTCTGGCGGCGGATCTGGGGCTGATTCGGGATCTGTCGGAGGGGAAGTTGCTTTAGAGCTTCTCGCTCTGGATGTCCGATTCTCACTTGAGTACGTTTCCTTAAACGAGAAATCCTCCCTTACGAAATCTGCGAAAATGGCCCGCATGCGTGGTCACGTCATTCTTTGTCTCTTCGCAATTTCAGCATCACGGCAGAACTTCAATCCGGTCGCGAAGGAAAGAGGACCGGAATCGATTCTGCGGTTGCCGCTCGACGTTCGTCTGGATCTTGTGAAGCGAAAATGCCTCATCCCTAAATACAAGGGTTCTACCGACAGTGAGGACGTAGCCTACACAATGGGCCATTTCCGGTCCAAAACGTCGGTTGATTATGCCGTCGTTTGCCATATTCCTGCTCGCAAGGTCCAGGACGTTCTCGTCTATTCGAATCCGGACGGGGTATGGAAGGGTGAAGTTATCGCGCCGGGAACCTTCGATCCTGCACCCGACGCAGATAAATGTGAGGCCGACGTCGGCATTGCAACCCCAAAATACATTCGGGATCACGCTCGAGCTTATGCACCAGAGGAATTAAAGCACCTTCCAAAACTGGACCATGATGGTGTCAATGTTGGGATATGCGAGAAGGCATCTATCGTCTACTATCTCCACCAAGGAACATGGCTGGGGCTTCAAGGGGCAGATTGAAGGGTTTGCACCGATATATTCGCGGCGGCAAAAACGCCCGCCTCCGACAAAAGACCGACAACCTGTGCAGGTTTCAGAGTGCACGGGTTCAACCGTGGACTGTGTTCCAGACGAGGATGAGGGAAAGCGCGGTGACGATGAGTGCTGTGGTCCAGGCGATGACGTTGAGCCAGCGGTTGTTGGTGTATTTGCCCATCAGCTCGTGCTTGTTGATGAGCTTCAGCATGAAGACCAGGACCAGGGGCAGGAGAATGCCGTTCAATACCTGCGAGAGGATGCTGAATTTGACCAGCGGGAAGTTTGGAATAAGAACCACGGCTGCGCCGGCGAAGAGGAGCAGGCTGTAGAGCCAGTAGAAGAATTTGGCTTCGCGGAAGCCGCGGTCGAGGCCGCTCTCGAAGCCCAAGCCTTCGCAGACCGTGTAGGCGGTCGAGAGCGGAAGGATGGACGCGGCGAAGAGGGACGCATTGAAGAGGCCGGCTGCGAAGAGAATGAAGGCGTAGTCGCCGGCGAGCGGCTTCATGGCTCCTGCGGCGTCGGAGGGGTCGGTGATGTTGCGCATGCCGTGGGTATAGAGCGTGGCGGCGCAGGCTACGACGATGAACCAGGCGACGAGATCGGTGAAGATGGAGCCGATGATGACGTCAAGGCGAGAGGCCTTGTACTGGCGAATGCTGACGCCTTTTTCGACGATGGAGGATTGCAGGTAGAACTGCATCCAGGGAGTGATGGTGGTGCCGATGACGCCGACGGTCATGTAGACGTAGGACTTGTCGTACCAGACGTTACGCGGAGGAAACTTGACCGTTTCGACGAGGGCGAGGTGCCAGTCGGGGCGGCTGAGCACGCCGGCGATGATGTAGGCGATGTAGAAGACGCTGGCGACGAGGAAGATTTTTTCGACGCTCTTGTAGTCGCCCTTTACGACGAGTACCCAGACAATGAGCGCGCAGATGGGGACGCTGACGTATTTCGTGACGTGGAAGAGCTGCATGCTGCCGGCGATTCCGGAAAACTCGGTGACGACGTTGGTGAAGTTGACGGCGACGAGCAGAGCCATGATGACGAAGGTCATGCGGAGGCCAAACTCTTCGCGGATGAGGTCGCTGAGGCCCTTGCCGGTGACGACGCCCATGCGGGCGCACATCTCCTGCACGACGATGAGGGCGAGGGTGATGGGGATCATGGTCCAGAGGAGCGAGTAGCCGAACTGCGCTCCTGCGGCGGAGTAGGTGAGGATACCGCCAGCGTCGTTGTCGACGTTGGCCGTGATAAAGCCCGGGCCGAGAACGGCAAAGACGAGGATGAGCCGAGTTCTCCAAAGACGCCAGCGGGTCATTTTCTGATTCCTTTTTCTGGTTGGGAGAACGCTTTGGCTCGCCTCTATTCAGGCTAACTCATCTTTTGCTGCGGCAACATTCCTGGTGGCTAGATGATCATCAGGAGCTGGTCGCGTTCGGCTTGAATCAGGTAGTGGAGCTGGCGGGCGGGGAGTTCGAGACTGCCGTCGGCGCCGCTGCGAACATTGGCCTCGATGTGCGCGGGATTTTTTGAAGAGAAGAGAATGATGCTCGCCGGGTTCATCACGAGCGCGGCCTTCAGCATGAGGTGAGCCAAGGTTTCGGCTTTGCTGAGGTCGGTGTCTGTCGATGCGGACCATCGTTGGCAGAGAGGCTTGTTTTTGATGAGGGCGGAGTGGAGCGTTCGGAAATTGGCGGTGAGCGCGCGGTGGTGAATGCGGAAGTGTGAGGACTCCCGGACGGAGGGCTCGAACACGGACCACTCGTATTGCAGGGTGCGGCAGTAGGCGGGACGTTCTGAGAGGAGGGCGGGGATCTTGTCGGCGCTGCTGCCGACACCGAAGGTGCCGATGGTTCCCTTGTCTACTTCGGCTTCGAGGAGGGATAGGAGGGCGTCGTCCTGGAGGTCGAGGGCGGTGGCCTCGTGGAGGAGCCAGAGGTCGATGTGGTCGGTGCGGAGGGCGGCTAGGCTGCGGTCGAGTGAGGCTCTGGCCTGGGCGGCGGTGAAGGCTGGGCGTTCGGAGTGGCGGGTGGCGGCGTTGGCTGCCTTGGCGAGGCGTTGCTTGAGCATGGGGAGTTGCTTGACGATGGGGCCGGCTATGCGGCGGCCGAGGCTGATGACGGCGGATTTTTTTGGCGGGGCGATGCCGAATTTTGTGGCTACGGTGATTTGGCCGCGGTGGCGTTCTAGAAATTCGCCGAGGCAGCTCTCGGCTTCGCCATAGCCGTACATGGGGGCGACGTCGAAGTGGCGGATGCCGGCGTCGTAGGCGGTTTCGAGGAGCTTGAGGGAGTCGCTGCGACCGGTCGCTCCCATGAGGTTTCCACAGCCGAAGCCCAGGCGAGTGGTTTGGCGGCCAGAGGTTCCCAGTGTGATCTGGTCCATGTCGATCTGATCCATGTCTCAGCGCGCCTCATCGAGATGATCGCTCAGCCGGACGGCCAGGGCGAGGACGGTGTGGGTTGGATTGGAGAAGCCGGAGCAGGGGAAGACGGCGCTCGAGCAAATGTAGGTGTTGGCAAGGCCGTAGAGACGGAGGTTGGTGTCGACTACGCCGGTGACGTCTGAGGTGGACATGCGCATTCCGCCCATGTGGTGGTTGCTGTCGTCGCAGCGGGCGAAGAAGTTCGGGCTGCCGGCCATCAGGTCCTCGTCGGGAATGATGCGGGCGACATTAGCGAGAGAACGCTGGGCGATGTGCACGTATTGGCGGATTGTCGCCAGTTCCCTTTCGGATATTTGCCAGTCGAAGCGGACGCGGAGGAGGCCGAGGGGATCGCGCTGGCTGCTGAGGGTGATGCTGCTGCGCGAGGTGGGCTCCTGTTCGCAGTGGATGCGGAGGAAGATGCGCACTTCGGGAGGAGCGTAGGCACGGCGCTCGATGTAGTAGCGCCATGCCTGGCGGAAGAGCATGGGAACGTGTTTTCCCGTGTGGGTGAGGTTATCGCGGGAGACTTCGTTGAAGCGTCCGCGCATGAGGTTGCGGATTGTGTGCTTGGCCTGCATGCGGGCTTTGCCGGTGTCCTCGAAGCCCATCGTCGAGCCGACGCTGAGGGTTCCGAGTTGAGATTGGAGATGGGGTGGGAGGCGGAGCTTGGGGAGATATTTGAAGCCGCGCGAAAAGATGGGATCGAAGGTGTCGTGGAAGCTGGCGAGGTTGTGAGGGATGACCTGCGCGGCGTTGCAGTCGATGTGGTCCTGAAAGTGTTGGCCGAGGAGGTCGGAGCGATTCCAGGGCAGACCGCCGGGGCGTGGCTGGAGGAAGAAGCGTGAGCTTTCGATGCCACCGAGGCAGAAGATGTAGTGGCGCGCGTGGAAGGTGGCTTCGATGCCGGTGAGAGTTCGGCAGCGGAGGCCGGTGGCGGTGTCGCCTTCGGTGAGGAGTTCGACGGCGCTGGCGTGGAGCCAGAGGTGGATGTTGGGGTCGGTGGTGAGGGTCTTGTTGTGGAGACGGGCGAAGTTGGGTTCCGGGCACCAACGGGAGAGGTAGGCTTCGAGGTCGTCGAACTGCGTGAAGGGAAGGTTGTGATCGCGCCAGACGGCGTCGTCGCTTCTCTCGACTCTGGAGAGGCCTTCGAGTTGTAGAGCGCGCTCGTAGTACGAGGTCAGTTCTGTCTTGGGGAAGGGCCAGCCGCTTTCGGGGACGCCGGCCCGTGGAGTGAAGTCACGGGCATCGAGTTCGAGGATCTGGCCTCCCCAGCGGACGGTGGTTCCGCCTTTGACGCGGATGCGGCCGGTGTGGATGCCGCGATGCAGGAGGCCGGCGATTTCGCTGTCGTAGAGTGCCTGTGAGGAGTCTTCGCGGGCTGCTCCGCCGCCTTCGAGTAGGAGAACTTTTTTGCCCTTGCGGGCGGACTCGACGGCGAGGGTGATGCCGGCAGCGCCAGCGCCTACGATGCAGATATCAGCGAGGAAGGCGGGGGGTGGAGTGTCTGTGAGGAGATCGCGAATCACGGACGACTCGCGAGAGCTGGATTCGCAGGGCGGCCGGTGGAGTTGCGAGTCGACAGGAGGGACTGGATCCGCTCGATGATGAGTCCGACCTGCCTGTCGTTGTGGTAGCCGTCGCGGGCGGCGCGGAGGTTTCCGGCGGCGGCAATGCGCTGGCGGGCGGCTTCGTCCGGAAGATAGCGGCGAATTTTTTCGGCGAGTTCGTCGAACCCGGAGAAGAAGACGGCCTCTTCGTCTTCTTTGAAGCGTTGGAGGTGACCTGCGGAGCGCTCGGCGAGGAGGAAGCCCCCGCAGCCGGCGATCTCGAAGCTCTTGTGAACGAACTCGTCCTGGTTGGAGTGGGTGAGGAAGCTGAGGTTGATGCGCGAGCGCCAGATGGCATTGCGATAGTCATCGCGGTAGAGCTCGCCGTCGCGAAAGGTGGCCATGAAGACGTCGGGCTTCATGGCGCGGCCCCAGAGCTTGGCAGAGCCGGAGACTGCTACGAAGAAGCCGCAGTCGCGCCAGAGGCGGCCGAGGGTCTGGGCGCGGTCATCGTAGGGAGTACCGATGAAGGAGACCTGGCGGTCGCGATCGGCGTCGGACCAGCCCGGGGGCGGCGGGTAGTGCAGGGTCGGTTCGTACGCGGTCTGGATCTTGATAACGTCACGTGCTCCTCGGGAGGTGTAGTCGAGGATGTTCTTGTCGCGCTGGACGACGTGGAGATCGTAGTGGGGGATGTCCTTCATGTAGAGACGCCAGCCCGGGTCGCGGCGGGGGCCGAAGGGGTTGTCGATCATATAGCTGACGGTGGCCACGCCCATGGCCCGCATGCGGTCTAGGGTTTTGGGGCGGATCGAAAGAAGTTTATCGGCCCAGAAGAGGTCGGGCTTCTCGGCTTCGGCGGCGCAGAGGAGATCGCGATTGAGGCGGTTGACCGAGGGCCCGGCGGAGAGGCGATGGGCGATCTTGCGGACGAGGGGATTTGCCGGCAGATACTCGAAGGTGTTGAAAGGGACGACGCGATGGCCAAGGCGCTCAAGCGCCCAGAGGCGATATAACGACGATTCCTTGTAGGAGAGGCCGGCGGCGTACAGGATCTTCATTGAATACTGCGTTTCCTTTGTGAGTGCCCTGATGTGGAAACCATTTTGCTGCAGAAGTAGTCTGAAACAACTCCCTCAGGTCTAAAGAGCGTACCTAAAAGAGCGATAGATCGGGCCTTTTAGCCCTTGTTGGCTAGTATACGAATCTTGCCCAGGTCGATGCCCTGGGCTGGTATGAGACGCGCCGTTGGCGCTAAACCGCACCGCTCGCCTGAAGATGCATTAGCGGTTGGCCCGCAGAAGTGCAATGACCTGTTCGGCGTGGATGACTCCGACGAGTTTTCCGTCTCGATCGACCACCGGGAGGGAGCGAAGGTTGTATTTGTCGAAGAGCTCGGCCACCTTGCGGCCGTTGGCGTCAACGGTAGTGCTGACCATATGGCCCTGCGGCACGCCGGACAGCGACGAATCGGTTTTTGCAAGTACCAGACGGACGAGGGGAACCAGTCCGGTGAGCCGCTCCTCTTCATCGAGCAGATAGATTTCGGTAATGGTTTCGATGTCGCCTTCGAAGTTGCGCAGAGCGGTGACGGCCTGATCGACGACGCCCGTGGCGGGCAGGGCGACGTATTCGGTGGTCATGCGGCCGGCCGCGGAGTTGCCTGAGAATTCGAGGAGATCCTCGACATCCTGCCGCTCCTCGGGGTCCATCTCTTCGAGGATCGCCTCGGAGCGCTCGTCGGTGAGTTCGGAGAGCAGGTCGGCGGCTGCAGCGGGGTCCATCTCTTCGACGATGCCGGCGACCTGCTCGGAGTCGAGGGATTCAATGAGGGCCTGTTGCAGCTTGGGCTTGACCTCTTCGAGGGCCTCGGCAGCGACCTCTTCGTTGAGCGAGATAAAGACCGCCTGGCGTTCGGCTGGGGCCAACTCCTCGAGGATGTCGGCGAGGTCGGAGGGGTGCATCTTCGAGAGGCGATCCTGCTCGACCTTGAGGCGAACGCGGCGGGCCGGGTCGCGTTCGATCAGGTCGACAAACTCCCACGGGATAACGCTGGGGCTGAAGCGGCAGGCGATGCTGTTGACCGGATCCCTGGGGAGCCCCTTGAGGAGGCGGCGGACCGCTCCGCGCATGCCTACTTCGACCTCGGCGATGCGGAGAGAGAGATCGGGTCCTTCTTGCTCGCAGTTCTCCCAGACGAGGTCTACGTCGTTGACGCGCACGACCTTGTGGCCGTGGATGTCGATGATCTGCTGGTCGAGCAAGTCACGCTCGAGCAGGAGATAGGTTTCATCGTCCGGCAGCGGGGTGGGGTTGGCGGTATCGCGGAGCTGCATGGCGCCGGCGGGCGTGAGTTGGAGGTGGGTGACCGGGACCAGTGAGTGGCGGTCGCCGCGTTTTGCCGAGGCTGGCTTGATGACGATACCGTGGATATGAGCGGCATCGACCAGGGGCGCGACGGCAAACTCCCGCACATGGCCGAAGGTGCTGCCCTTGGCGTCGACTACTTCTGTCCCGATCAGGGCAGAGACGCTCGTCGTCCTGTGATTGGCATGCTTTGTCATAGATCGGCCGCGGTACTCTACCCACTTTACCTACTACCCCGCATGTTAGCCCAACTTGCCGCCGGCTGGTGCGGGTCATGTCAAGACGATGTCAACATGCGGTCGAAACTTAGTGGATTTCGGAAAGATTGGCGGAGCAACCTTGACATTCAAGAAATCCACAAGCACACTGCCATCAATACCGTTATTTGAAGTTGACAACGGGCAAAATACGTACGCAAGGACATCTTTGGCCGACTCTAACTCAAGCCGTGTCAGCTTTACACTTGATTCGTCACTGGACAGCGTTAATAAGATTGAACTAACTGCTGAGCAGGTCGCGCAGCGGGCCGGGTTCGACGAAGACACGATTCCGCATATCGCCATGGCTGTACGCGAAGCAGCCGTGAACGCTGTGCTGCACGGTAATTCGTACGACACGAGCAAGCATATTGTGGCGTCATTTGAGACGACGAGCGACTCACTGATTATCCGCATCGCCGACCAGGGTCCGGGGCTGGATCCGGATAAGGTACCCGATCCCCTGGCTCCGGAAAATATCCTTCGCGGGTCGGGCCGGGGCATCTTTCTCATCAAGGCTTTCATGGATGAGGTAAACTTTCGGCAGTTACATCCGGGCACGGAACTGACACTCATCAAACATAGAACACCGGCGCAGCCTGGAACCTAAGGGACTGGGATCAAAAGCACCGGGGACCTTAAGGAGAAGACAAGACATGAGCATGAAAGTACAAAATCGCCAGGTCGACGGCGTTACCATTCTGGATCTTAGCGGGCGCATCACTCTCGGCGAGGGCAGCGTAACGATTCGCGACGCCGTTCGTGATGTGCTGGCGAAGGGTTCGAACAGAATTCTTCTGAACCTTGGCGACATCAGCTATATCGACAGCTCTGGGATTGGCGAGCTGGTCAGCGCCTTCACCACGGTCAAGAATAGCGGCGGAGAGCTGAAGCTGCTGAACCTGACCAAGAAGGTCCATGACCTGCTGCAGATCACGAAGCTCTACACGGTGTTCGACGTCAAGGACGACGAGGCAACCGCAATCTCTTCCTTCACCAAGTAAACCGATTCGGGTTAATATTTTGGCGCAATAAAAAGCCGTCGCGTTTGCGGCGGCTTTTTATGGGCCAAAGTTCAGTTCGCTTCACTACTTCGAGAAGTCGACCTTCGGCGCCACACTGTTTTCCGGGTTGCCTTTGAAGTACTCGTCCCGGTAATGAAACCCTGCCATGTTTGCCCAGATACTGTTGGGAAACTGCTGCACGTACGTGTTGTAGTCCTGGAGCGTCTTGTTGTAACGCTGGCGCTCCACTGCGATACGATTTTCCGTCCCGGCAAGCTCATCCGTCAAGCGGATGAACTGCTGGTTGCCTTTGAGATCGGGATACTGCTCCTGCAGACGGAAGAACGGGCCCAGCGCGACGTCCAGCTTGGAGTTGGCGTTGATGTTGCTGGCGCGGTCGCCGCCCGCGGCAAGGACACCGGCGCGTGCGTTGGCGATGTTGGTCAGGATGGTCGACTCTTCAGCGACGTAACCCTTTACGGAGGCTACAAGATTGGGGATGAGGTCAAGGCGGCGCTGCTGCACGACGTTGACCTGTGAAAATGACTGATTGACCGCTTCATTCTTCTGCACCAGAGTGTTTTTCGCGCCGATGTAGCTGCCTCCTATAAAAAGCAGCACGACGATAAGAAGCCCAACGACACCAAGCACAATCCATATTGGTTTCATCTTTCCTCGATTTCCCTTCGTTTAAAATTTGATGTTGTCTGCAGATGGCTTCTTCGGCTGTACTGTATCACCGGAACGGGGTTCGTTTGTTGTTCTTTGCCGTTCCGGGGCCCAACGTCTCTCTCACACTCCGCGCTCCTCAAAAGTCTCCGCTTGCTCCACCACCGCCGGAGCTGCCGCCTCCAAAGCCGCCAAAACCGCCGCCGCCCCGGCGACCGCCTCCGTCGCGTCCGCCACGGTAGCCGCCACCGCCTCCACCCATCAGGTTTCCCAACAGGAAGAAGATGAGGCCCGTGTTGCCGGTCTTTACGAGGAAGAAGAGGATCAGCAGGATGGCGCCGCCGCCCAGGAGAATCTCCATAAAGCTGATCTGAACGGGGGCCTGCTCCCGATGATACTGGTGGACCGGTTGGCCGAGATTGAGAGTGACACCGGCGTCAGTCGCGATGATCTGGGCAATTTGTTGAACGCCGAGCGGGATCGCCGTGTTGTAGTCTCCCTGCTGCGCGGCTGGGACCATGGAGCGGCCGATGTCGCCGACCTTGGCATCATTGAGGATGCCTTCCAATCCATAGCCGACTTCGATGCGGCCTCGTCTTGGGGCCATCACAAAGAGCATCAGGACGCCGCGATCAGTCCCCTTAGCGCCGACCTTCCACTTGTCCTCCAGCGCAGTGGCAAACTCTTCTACTGACTGATCGCCATCCATCGTCTTCACCGTGACGACGGCGATCTGGGCGTGAGCCTGACGATCCACCTGAGTGCAGAGATTCTCAAGCCTGAGTTTGGTTGACGAAGTCAAAACGCCGGCAAAGTCATTGACGTAGCCAGTGGGAGCCGGAAGCGTGCTCACGGATTCGGCCGTCGAAACGACCGACGGTGCGAAGAACAGGAGAACGACTGCCAGCCAGCGCGAAAGGTAGGTCATCGATGATGATTCTACGCTTCGTGTGTTGTCAATGTTCCCTTTGCGCCGGTGATGATTGCGGGAATATTAAGCAAAAGATTAAACAGGAGGACGTGCCCAGGGGGCACCTCTTCGCGAGCGAGAGAACACCACTGCACTACTCGCTGGGAGCAGGAGAGGGCGGGGGAGTGGGATGGTTGCCGTGGGAAGGCACGGGGACCCCTTTTTCGCGGGCTAGCTTGTCGACCATCACTGTGTGCTCGTGAATGACACCCTGCGCTTTAACCACTGCGTCATGCAGCGTCTGGTTCGCGGGACTTGCCGCCTCGATGCGGAACTCGTGAAGATCCTTGTGATGATCCTTCACCATGAAGGTCAGGTATTCCACATCAAAATCGTTGCCCGAGAGTGCGTTGAGTTTGTCGTACTCAGCCTGATCGTCCTTGTTCATCGACTTCGGCAACATAACTCCCATGGAGTCGGCGATCTCCGCCATGATTTTATTGAGCCTGGTATGGTCCTCCACCATCTTCTCGCCGAAGGCTTTTACATCTTCGCTGCTTGCCTTCTGAGCGGCAAGCTGGCCGAGCTTCACCTCGGCGATTCCTCCTTCGGCGGCTTTGCGGAGAAACATCTTGTCCTGCATGATCTGACCGACGTCACCGGAGTGGGGACCTGAGTCCTGCAGTGCGGGGGGCATCTGTTGTGGGGGCCGGCCGGGCTGGCTCTGAGATGCGGGGGCGGTGGGGTCGACTTGGGCGAAGAGCAGACCAGGGGACAGAATCGCAGCAGTGAGAAGGACAGTTCGAATGTGATTGCACTTCATAGGGTGGCTCCCTGTGGCGAGCTAGTGTAACAAGTTACGCTCGTCTCTGGTCTTACTCCTGTTTGGGTGTACGGGGACACCGTATGGTTGCCTCTGGAGCACGGTCTGACGCTGTATCCTGTCAGTTGGAGCTACATCGATGACGCAGAGTACCATCCGGCCGCCACAGGCACGCCGGGAACCAACGCCGACCACACTGCACGGACACACCCTTGTCGATGACTACCGCTGGATGAGGGATAAATCCTCACCCGAGCTGGTCGCCTATCTTGAGGCGGAGAACGCCTACACGAATTCCGTGATGGCTCCCACAGAGCAGCTGCAAGCGAAGCTCTATGGGGAGATGCTGTCGCACATCAAAGAGACGGATGTGTCGGTTCCCTTTCGCGACCGCGGATGGTTCTACTACGTTCGGACGTTCGAAGGACGCCAGTATCCCATTCACTGCCGCAGGTTGGCCACGAGCGCGAAGTTCGACGAGTCATTGCCGGAAGAGATTGTGCTCGATGTCAATCAGCTGGCTGAGGGTCAGCCGTTCATGGCCGTAGGCGGGATGACTGTAAGCCCCGACGGGTTCAAGCTGGCTTACTCGACCGACAACACCGGCTTTCGGCAGTACACGCTGCATGTTCGCGATTTGAAGACGGGCAAGGACCTGTCCGATACGGCGGAGAGGGTCGGGTCGATTGCGTGGGGGGCAGATTCGACGACGCTGTTCTATACGACCGAGGACGAGGTCACCAAGCGGCATGATCATGTGTTTCGGCATCGCCTGGGCGATAGCGCGGCGCAGGATGTGGTCGTCTACGAGGAGAAGGATGAACGCTTCAACGTCGGCGTGGACAAGACGAAGGATTGCAAGTATCTCCTGATGGAGTCGGGCAGCCACACGACCAGCGAATGGCGGTTTCTCTCTGCGTACACTCCTGAGGGGGAGTTCCAAGTCATCGCGCCGCGGATCGAAGAGCAGGAGTATGTGGTGGACCATCGCCACGGGCTGTTCTATATCCGGACCAATGATGTGGGGAAGAACTTTCGTGTGGTGACGGCGCCGGTGGAGAGTCCTGGACGCGAGTCGTGGAAGGAACTGATTGCGCTCGACCCGGAGATCCCGCTTGAGGGTTTTGATCTGTTCGCGACGTTCTGCGTCAGCTCAAGGCGGCGAGAGGGGCTTCCTACTCTGACGTTGACGGAGTTTGCGGGTGGCGACGGTCTCGGGCGATCGAGGGAGATCACCTTTCCGGAGCCGGTTTATTCGGCTGGAACTCACACAAACCCGGAGTTCGAGACGGATAAATTTCGGTATAGCTATCAGTCGCTGGTTTCGCCGGCTTCGGTGTATGAGTTCGACGTGAAGTCGGGGGAATCGACGCTGTTGAAACAGCAGGAGGTGCCGGGAGGGTTTGATTCTGCGCTCTATGGGTCGGAGCGTGTTTGGGTGGAGGCTGTAGATGGAGTGGGAGTTCCGGTTTCGGTGGTCTATCGCCGGGATTCCTTCAAGCGCGACTCGAAGAATCCGCTTTATATCTATGGATATGGGTCATATGGGTATCCCTTGCCGATCGGGTTTAGTGCGTCGAGGTTGTCGCTGTTGGACCGGGGTGTGGTGATCGCTTACGCGCACATTCGCGGTGGTGGCGAGATGGGCGATTCGTGGCATGATGCTGGAAAAATGATGGTGAAGAGGAACACATTTTCTGACTTCATCTCGGTGACCGAGCAACTGGTCGCGCAGGGGTACGGCGCGAAGGATCGGGTCGCGATCGAGGGTGGAAGTGCGGGTGGATTGCTGATGGGGGCTGTCGTGAATCAGCGGCCGGATCTATTTCACGTGGTGCTCTCGCATGTGCCGTTCGTCGATGTGATGAATACGATGCTCGACGCTTCCCTGCCCCTGACGGTGGCCGAGTACGAGGAGTGGGGGAATCCGAATGAGGCGGAGGCGTTTGCGTATATGCGATCGTACTCGCCGTACGACAATTTGAAGGCCGGGGACTATCCGGCGATGCTGGTGAAGACGAGCCTGAATGACTCGCAGGTGATGTACTGGGAGCCGGCGAAGTATGTGGCCAGGCTGCGGACGCTGAAGAAGAACGATACTCCGCTGCTGCTGCACATCAACATGGATGCGGGGCATGGCGGGGCGAGCGGGCGATATGACTATCTGAAAGAGATTGCGTTCGACTATGCGTTTCTGCTGAGGGAGCTTGGGGTGGAGGGCTAGGAAGAGTCATTTTACCGGACCGATCGTAACGGTCTGGATGATGGCGTCGAGAGATCGCGAGAGGGCTTGCGATTGGGCAGGGGTAAGTTCGGCTTTGCCGTCGTCGGGGTCGGGACAGATGGTGTAGAAGGCGGCTTCGAAGAGAAAGCAGCTTCTATGGCGATAGGTCTCGTAGATGTTCCTATTAGCTTGGTGGCAGAGTCCTGCGTCACCCGTGTTGATGTGGAAGAATTGGGTCCCGTTGATCGTGACCGCGTCAGGCGGCTTGGCCTCGGGCTCCATGTCTTTCTCGATGCGCTGGAGACAGCTTGCCTGACTGGGCTGGGGCAGGACGACATAAGTGAACTCGAGACCGTCAAGGTTCGTCTTAGCGTAAAGGTTGTCGGACGAGTGGAATTGGACGATCGCGTGAACGGATTGTTGCGGATAAAAGATTAGCGGCTGAAGGTAGAACGACGGCTTCTGGGATAAGGACCACGCAGCTGGGTAGTCGAACGAAACTCCGGTGGCTGAGTTCGTGTAGGTTTTCATCGGAGCTTTAGCCATGGCGGGACTCTTCGTGCTTTGGGCGCCAGCGAAGAGAGGAGGGCACAGGGCGAAGGCCAGAATGAATCGGTGCGGGTTCATCGATACTCCCAGCAAAAAGCTGATTCAGGCTTTTGAGGTTTCCACGTCTTCGATCTTGTCTCCTTCACCGGGGGCGAGGAAGAGGTTGGTTTCGAGGCCGTGCTGGCGGGTGTAGAGGTCGTAGTAGCGGCCTCCGAGCGCGTAGAGGGTCTCGTGCGTGCCGCGCTCGACGATATCGCCCTGCTCGACGACGAGGATCTGCTCGGCGCGGCGGATGGTGGAGAGACGGTGCGCGATGACGAAGGTCGTGCGGCCCTGCATAAGATAGCTGAGGCCGTTCTGAATCATGGCCTCGGATTCGGAATCGAGGGAGCTGGTGGCCTCGTCGAGGATGAGGATGCGGGGGTCGGCGAGGATGGCGCGGGCGATGGAGAGACGCTGGCGCTGTCCGCCGGAGAGCTTGACGCCGCGCTCGCCGACGATGGTTTCGTACTGCTCGGGGAAGCGCTCGGCGAACTCGTCGACGCGGGCGATGCGACAGGCCTCCATCAGCTGCTCTTCCGTAGCGTCGGGGCGGCTGAAGAGGATGTTTTCGCGAATGGTGCCGTCGAAGAGGAAGGTCTCCTGGAGGACGACGCCCAGCTGCTGGCGATAGCTGCTGAGGCGGATCGTGGCGAGGTCGATGTCGTCGATCAGGACTTGGCCGCCGGTGGCAGTGTGGAAGGCGCAGATGAGCGAGATGATGGTGGATTTGCCCGAGCCAGAGGAGCCGACGAGTGCGGTGACGGTGCCGGGTTTGGACTCGAAGCTGATGCCGTGGAGAACGGGTTTTCCGGGCTCGTAGCTGAAGGTGACGTCTTTGAAAGCAACGTCGCCGCGGATCGTCGGCATGATGACGGAGCGGTTGGGCTCGCTGTCCTCTTCGTGCTCACTCATGATTTCGGTGGTGCGATCGAGACCGGCGAGCGCCTCGGTGAGCTGCGTGCCGATGGAGACGAGCTGAACGACGGGCGCGACCATGAAGGCGAGCAGCATGGTGTATTCGACGTAACGGCCGACGTCGAGGCGATGGGCGGCAACCTCCTTGGCGCCGAGGTACATGATGAGAGCGCCGACGACCCCGAGGACCATGGTGGAGGAGAGGGTCATGAGCGATTGCGCGGTGATGGAGCTGATGACGTTGTCGAGGAGGCGTTTTACGCCGGCGGCAAAGACTCGGGCCTCGCTTTCCTCGGCGTGATAGCCCTTGACGACGCGGACGCCGCCGAGCGATTCGGTGAGGCGGCCAGTGACCTCAGCGTTGATCTTGGCCCGCTCGCGGAAGATGGGGCGAATAGTCTTGAACGCCTTCTGCAGGATGAGGCCAAAGACGACAAGAATGCAGAAGGTGAGCAGCGTCATGCGGCCGCTGATGCGGATCAAGATGGCGAAGGCGATGATGGCGGTGAGGATTCCGCCGACGAATTCGAGCAGGCCTGTGCCGACGAGGTTGCGAACGCCTTCGACGTCGGTCATGATGCGCGCGACCAGGGTGCCGGTGCGGTTTTCGTCGTAAAAGGCGACGGGCAGGCGGCCGATGTGGTGTTGAACGTTGGTGCGGAGCTCCGAGATGAGACGCTGGCCGGCCGTGGAGAGCAGCTGGGTGAGCGTGTAGGAGGTGACGCCTTGAATGAAGGTAGCTCCGGCAACGGCGCCGATGATGTATGGCAGCAGGTGGACCTGATGCTGATTCATCACATTGTTGATCAGATAGCGGGACGAGACGGGCAGAGCGAAGCTGCAGACGCGGTTAATGATGATCAGAAGAAAACTGCCGAGGAGGAGCCAGCGCCGCGGCTTGACGAGCTTCCAGACCTCAGGCATGACCTTCTTCAGCTTTGGCTTGGGACGCTTCGCGGTGAGGTCGGCCGCTGTGGCTTTGCCCACGTTGCGCGAGGGGCGGTCTGCGGTCTTCATACCGCCGCCGAAATTGGAAGAGCCAAAAGAAGAAGACATTGCTACTCCAAGTTTACGCCCGAGGGTTAGAAATTCTCCTCAGCTGAGGAGGATCAGATGCGGTTTCGCCGCGAACTCAGCGGTTTTGATGGTTCTGCACCGCTCACCGATGCAATATATCAGGGTTGCTACTGCTGCGGCTGAGCGAGGCGGTTGCGGCGTGCGGCGATGAAGGAGCGGACGCAGAACAGAACGTAGAGAAGGCACAGGAGCGACAAGGCTCCTTTTTCTTCGACTGCAGCCGGATGGGCGAAGTAGGCTCCGCGAGCGAGGCGAATGGTGTCGATATCCGCGGGGATGGTGCCGAGGAAGACCAGCAAGGCGACAGTGACAGAGATGTGCATCCAGAGCATGCGCTTTTTTGAGTTCTCCGTGTTGGCCATGACGCCGAAGAGGACGAAGAAGAGGCCAATACCTGCGGGGATCAGTGCGGTTGGATGGGCGCTGCCGGTTGCGACGTAGCCGAAGATGCCAAGCACGACTAGCAGAATGCCGAAGCCGATGGTCAATTTTGCCATGTGTCAGGAACCCCTCGATGGTTGATCTCAGGATAACGGATTTGCGGATGCAACGCAGTTGTTGGAAGAGCTAGAAATCGATGGGAAGGAGACGGGCAGAAAAATACCCGGCCACGCGGACCGGGTACTTTATTTCCAGCAAGTGCGGCAGTTATCTCCGCGGCCCAACGTTCATCAGGTGATCCATCGCTGTGTCATAGCCGCGCCGGAAGCCTTCGCGGTAGTCTGCCTTGGCGCTGTCGGGAACATGGGGATGGCGGTACTCATCGCGGTTGTTAACGTCTGGTCTGCGATGGTTGTCATAGTCCTTGCGGGCGCCTTCGATACCGTCGTGGTATCCCTGCCGCTGGATATCACGAAACTCCTGTGGGGGAACGTTCCAATCGCGATCATGATCGCGGTCATGGTCCTGAATTGCTGCGGTAGCTGACGCGGCAAACGGTTGGGCCATGGCAAAGCCGGACGTTGCCAATGCAAGAGCCAGTGCTGGAATTGCGAGTTGATTACGCATCATTGTGAAATCTCCTCCATCAGTGCTCGGGCGAAACGAATCACACGATCTAGCACAGTTAACGTCTGATGATCGGATTGGATTTCATGTTGTCTACAAGAATGACGCGCGGATAAATCGGTTTTTGTGCTCGCTCTAGGAACGATTTGCATCAAAACATTTTGCTCTGTGACGCGGCATGAGTGAAAGATAGCTTGACGAATTCGTCGTTTGCGCGGGCCCCCGGCGACTCAGGCGACGGCGGCTTTGCGGATGGCGGAGAGAACGTCTTTCGGGTCCCAGTCATTGGTGGGGTACCAGGCGACGATCTTACCGTCCTTGCCAATGAGCACCGTCGAGAGCGAATGGGTGAGGGATTTGTTGTCGCCCGGGGTGACGCCGACGTTGAAGAACTGAGTGACAGCGGGGAGATCCTTTTCAGTGGGTGCGGCGAAGTCCCAGTGGAGGAACTTCTCGTTGGTGTAGTTGCCGGTGTAGGCGCCACCGTAACTGCGGAGGACCTTCGGCGTATCGTAGGCGGGGTCGAAGCTGACGCTGAGCAGGTGGGTCTGGTTGTAGAGGGCAGGGTCGGCGGCGAGCGCTTTGTCGATGTCGGCGAAGTTGCGGCTCATGCGGGGGCAGAAGTCTGCGAGGGGGCAGCGAGTGTAGATGAAAGTAAGGAGGACGAGTTTGCCCTTGAACTGCGAGAGGTGGATGGTGCGGTCGCTCTGGTTGAGAAGGGCAAAGTTGGGGACGGGATCGCCGGGGGCGGGGACGTGGTACTGAACGGCGGGCTTGTAGTCGGGACGGGCCTGGGCGATGACGACGATGTTGTCGAGGCGGACGTTGGTGTAGTCGCCATCGGATGTGCGCTCGGCGAGGACGCGCGCGGTGATGCGGTCTCCGGGATGTAGTTCGGAGGCGACGCTAGGATCGGCGAGTTTGTAGTCCATGGTCATGGCTTCCATGAAGCCGGGGACGTCTTCGCCGTCGAGCGTGGCACTGGTGCCGTGGATCACGACAATCTTGCCACGGATGGTGAAGGTCTTCTGAGTCGAGGTGGTCGGCGAGGGCGGGTTTGGATGGCAGCCGAGGAGGAGAAGGAGGGAGGCGAGGACAAATAAAGGCTTACGGGGCACGGATGAAACTCCTGTCTCCATGATAATGGCTGGTACGCAAGTTTGCGGCGAGGGTAGGTTTGGTCGAACGAGGCAGGACGGCGGCGCCTTCTTTGTGGCTGATGCACTTCGGGCTGATGCTGGCTGGACTGGGGACGGCGCTGTTGGGGCCGATTCTGCCGCTTCTGGCGAAGCAGTGGGGGATGCTGGATTCGCAGAGCGGCTTGTTGATGATGGCGAAGTTCTGTGGAGCGTTTCTGGGTGGAGTTTCGGTATCGAAAAAACTAAGGTGGAGCCTGCTGGCGGGGATGACGGCGGGCGTGGCGGGGTTTGGTGGGTTTGCCATTGCGCCATCGATGTACGTGGGCTGTGCCGCTTTGTTCGTTGGCGGATTTGGGCTCGGGCAGATCATTACGTCGGTGAATATTCTGGCGGGGCGGAGGTTCACGGCGCATCGCGGGTCGGCCTTATCGATGCTGAATTTTTCTTTTAGCTTGGGGGCGATGCTGTCGGCTTTGCTGGCTGCGTGGTTGCTGCCGCGATTTGCACTGAGGGGTTTGCTTGAGGGGTTTGCGATGTTGTTCGCGATCGGGGTGGTCGCGCTGATGGTGCAGATGCGCGGGAATGGGGAGAGCGCAGAGGAGTTCGATAGGGCATCCGTAGAGACAGAGCCGCAGATCGGCTTGAGTGGGCGTGCATATCTCTATTTCGCGGGGTTGCTGGTGTTGTATGGCGGGCTGGAGACGTGTCTGAGCGGATGGCTGACGACGTTTGCTCTTCGTTATGGAGACAAGACGCTGGCGGTGAGTGAGTACACTACGCTGCTGCTGTGGATGTCGCTGACCTTCGGGCGAGTGGGTGCTTCTGCGGTGATGCTGCGGGTGGGAGAGAAGACGGTGCAACGGTGGGGACTCGCCCTGGCGGCGCTGTTTACCGCATGCCTGGCGATGGCGCACTCGGCGGTGACGATCGCGGCGTTCGCCGTGCTGCTCGGGCTGAGCCTGGCTCCGTTCTTTCCGGCAACGTGGGCCTTGTTGATGGCGGAGCGGCCGACGGCGCGGCAGGCTGGGATCGTGCTGGCGGTTTCGGGGCTGGGGGCGGCGTCGTTGCCGTGGTTGCTGGGTGTGGTGTCGACGCGCGCGGGGTCGCTGCAGGTGGCGCTCGTGTTGCCATTCGCTGCGGCTCTGGCGCTGCTGGGGATGAGTCTGTTTGCGCGGAAGGCACCGGCCATTGCGGACTAATTTTCCAGCGGCCGCGGGCGTATAACCGAGATATGGAAGTTGTGCAGGGGCTGCCGGTAGAGATCGCTGAGGCGCTGGAGCGGGGCGCGGTCGTGGTGACGGGAAACCAGCGGGCAGCGCGGGCCCTGCGGCAAGGGTTCGATCGGCGGAACCGGGAGCGGGGGCTTGCAAACTGGGCGCCGCCGCAGGTGATGGCGTGGGACGCGTGGATGGCGGCCTTGTGGCAAAGATTGCTGATCGAAGGACACGCTGCGCAGATGCTGCTGAACCGGACGCAGGAGCACGCGTTGTGGCGATCGGTTCTCGACGCCGATACAGAGTTGGAAAGTCTCCGGACGATGGACTCCCTGGCTGAGATGGCGGCTGACGCGTGGCGGCTGGTCTGCCGCTTTGAGGGACAGCGGCGGCTCCGAGCGGTGGACGGGAGTGCGGATACGCGGGCATTTCAACGCTGGGCGAGGGCGTTTGAGCGGCGATGCCGGGCGGAGGAGTTTTTGGCTCCGGCTCAGTTGGAAGAGACTTTGCAGGAGAGGGTAGAAAAAAATCTCCCGGAGCTGCCGGCAGGCGGGGTTGTGCTGGTGGGGTTCGATGGGATGACGCCTGCGCAGACGAAGCTGGTGGAGGCACTGCGTTCGGGAGGAGTTGATCTGCGGGAGTTGCGGCCCATCGTGGATGCTGCACAACGACTGCTGGTGGAGGCAGCGGATGAGCAGGATGAGTTGCGCGTTGCGGCGCGGTGGGTGCGGAAGTTTCTGCAGGAACAACCGGAAGCGAAGGTCGCGGTGATTGTGCCGGCTCTCGAGAAGCAGCGGCGTGAGATCGATCGTGTGTTTCGCGAGGTGCTGTCGCCGGAGTTGGAGGACATTCGAGCTAACAGTGAAACGGGTCCTTACGAGTTTTCGCTGGGAGTTCGGCTGGCGGAGACGCCGATGGTCGCGACAGCTCTGGACCTGTTGCGATGGGCACCAGGACCGTTGCCGTTGGAGCGCGTGAGCGGCTTGTTGCTTTCGCGTCACGTTGCGATGACGAGTGAGGAGCAGGGGCCGCGCGCGGAGTTCGATGCATTTGAGTTGCGCAAGACGCGGATGCTGCGGCCGGAGATGACGCTCGATGGGCTGTTCACTGCTGTCAATGGATCGAAACGGAAGTTTGAACTGCCGCGGTTGCTGGCAGTGCTGCGGGCAATACGAACAGTCGCGACCCGTATACAAGGCATGACCGTTCGGACGCATGCGGAGTGGGCGGAAGCGATGCGGGAGTTGCTCGCCGTTGCGGCGTGGGGTTCTGGTTCGCAGGAGACCAGCGTTGAGTTTCAGACGCGGCGCAAGTGGGAGAGCGCGCTCGATGAGCTGGCCACGCTGGACTTCGACGGAGCGCAGGTTGAGTTCGTACAGGCGCTGGAGGCATTGGATAGAATCGCGCGGCAGACGACATTTGCGCCAGAGTCGCGCGATGCGCCGGTGCAGGTGATGGGTCCGTTGGAGGCCGCGGGAGGGAGCTTCGACGCGGTGTGGTTTCTGGCGGCGGGGGATTTGAGCTGGCCTTCTGTCATGGGAGCGAATCCGCTGGTGCCGTGGGCGATGCAGCGGGAGCTTGGAATGCCGGGAGTCGATGCGGCTCGCGACGCAGAGCAGGCTCGGCGAATCACAGAGCGCGTGGCGGCGAGCGCGAAGACGGTGGTGTTCAGCTACGCGAGGGAGTCGGGGGAGGGACTGCAGAGAGCGTCGCAGGTGTTGGACGCTCTGGGACTGAGAGAGACGACGGCGGTGGAGTTGCTCGCGCCGGAGAGCCCTCGCGTGATCGTTGATCTGGAAGAGGCGGAGGACGACGCGACAATGGCGGCGTTGCCGGATCGCGTCATACGAGGCGGAGCGGCAGTCCTGCAGGCGCAGGCGGCCTGTGGATTCCGGGCGTTTGCGGAGCACCGGCTGGGCTCGACGGAGCTGGAGAGCGTGGAACTTGGGATGGATGCGCTCGAGAGCGGGATCGTCGTGCATACCGTGATGGAGATCTTCTGGGGGCAGGTGAAGACGCAGGATGAGCTGCGCGAGATGACGTTAGCCGAGCGGGAGGCGGTGCTCGACGCCGCCATCAGCGTGGGTCTGAGGAAGGTTGCGCAGTTGACCGTCTCCGACTGGGATGCTGCCTACGTTGAGATGCAACGGGAACGGCTGCGGCGATTGCTGAGGCCGTGGCTGACGCAGGAGTTGGCGCGACCGCCGTTTTCGGTGAAGCAGCGCGAGGAGAAGGTGAGCGATGTGCAGATCGGGCCGCTGCATCTGAGCGTGCGGGTGGATCGCGTGGATGAGACGACAGGGGGAGACCTGCTGATCGACTACAAGACGGGACGCGTAGCGACGACCGATTGGTTGTCGGACAGGCCGGATGCTCCGCAGCTTCCGCTTTACGCGGTGCTGTCGAATACCGAGCGACTGGGTGGTGTTGCATTTGCGAAGTTGAGAGTGGGCAAAGAGATGGGGTGGAAGGGATTTGTCGCAGGAGAAGGCGTGCTTCCCAAGCCCGATAAATTGAAGACCGAGAGCCTTGCCGCGCAGGTAGACGAGTGGCGCGAGGTGTTGACAAAGCTGGCGGAGCAGTTTGCCGCGGGGGATGCACAGGTGCAGCCGAAGAGCTATCCGAAGACGTGCACGTACTGTGGGCAGAGGCTGCTATGCCGCGTGGTTGGTGCAGCGCTTGAAGAGACGGAGGATGAGGAGACGGGAGACCTGCCGGGGGTGAGCGGTGAGTGAGCAGCTGCTCTTTCCCGGCTTATTCGACAAGCCGGGCCTATTCGACAAGAAAGATACGAGGGAAGCCGAAGACGTTCCTCCACTGGATTGGAAGGCACGCGAGGACGCGCTGGATGTGGCGCGGTCGTGGATCGTGGAAGCGCCTGCCGGCTCCGGCAAGACGGGCCTGCTGATTCAGCGGTATCTCAAACTGCTGGGGCAGGAGGGCGTGACGGAGCCAGAGCAGGTGCTGGCCATTACGTTTACGAAAAAGGCGACGCAAGAGATAAGGGAGCGAATCCTTGAAGAACTGGAGGCTGCCGCGGAGAGAAAGCCACTGAAACGTGAGGCGCCGTTTGAGCGCACGAGTCGAGACTTGGCCGAGAGGGTGTTGCGAAAGGATCGGACGCTGGGGTGGAGACTGTTGGACAGGCCACGACGGCTGCGGATCCAGACCATCGATTCGGTGTGCGCGGAGATTGCACGATCGCTGCCGGTGCTGTCGGGCAGCGGCGGGGGGCTCGCGCCAGTGGAGGATGCGGCACCGCTGTATCGCGAAGCGGCGCGGCGAACACTGATGCAGTTGGGGGGCAATGATGCAGTGCTCGATGAGTCTCTATCGAAACTGCTGCTGCATCGTGACGGCAGCCTCGGTGATTGCGAACGGTTGATTGCGGAGATGCTGGAGCGGCGAGAACAGTGGGCGGAGTTCGTTCCGCTGCGGGGCGAAGAGTTGACGGAGGAACATCTGGACGAGGTTGTTCGTCCGAAGCTGGAGCGAGCACTGGAGATCGCGATCTGCGCGGGACTGGCTCGGCTGGAGCAAACGATGCCGCCGGCGATCCTGCGAGATCTTGTGATGATTGCGCGGTCCATCAGTGAAGACCTCTCACCGGAACTGGCGCATCTGCCAATCGCAGTCTGCGCGGACAGGACCGGACTTCCCTCGTCCAGTGCCGACGATCTCGCACATTGGCGAGCGTTGATTCATCTGCTGGTGACGTCGACGAGGACCTGGCGCAAAGTGCTTGGAGGCAGAAAGCTTGGCTTCCTCATACAAGAGTATGAGAAGGCACGGCTCAAGGAGATCCTCGATTCGCTGCGTCATGACGATCATCTTCAATCTGTGATTCAGAGCGTGGATAGCCTGCCACCTGCAAAGTATCCGCAGGAGCAGTGGGATCAGGCTAAGGCCTTGTTCCGCGTACTGCGGCGCGCGCTTGCCGAATTACAAGTGGTGTTCGCCGAAGGCGGGGAGTGCGATTTCACAGAATTGACACTGCTGGCTAAGCACGCGCTGGGTGAAGGGGGCGCGAATGAGATGGCGGCTGCGATGGGGATGCGGCTTGAGCATCTGTTGGTGGACGAGATGCAGGACACCTCGACGAGCCACTACGAGGTGATCCAGTTGCTGACGCAGGGGTGGGACGGAGCAAGCCAGACGGTGTTCCTGGTAGGCGATCCAAAGCAGTCGATCTACATGTTTCGGCAGGCGCGGGTGGAACTGTTTCTGCGCACGATGGAGAGCAAGCGATTGGGAGATCTGCCCCTGGGATGTTTGCAATTGACGGCGAACTTCCGGTCACGAGGCGCGCTGGTCGACACATTCAATGACGACTTTGAACTTCTCTTTCCGAAGAACATGGACGGATCGAATTCGGGCGAGGTCGCATTTGTGAAAGCTGTCGCTGTTCGTCCCGCGAGCGGCTTTGGCAATGAGACTGGCGCGGTGCGTTGGCATGCGAACGCTCTGCCTGCCGGGCTGACGACAGAGGAGAAGCAGCGCGCTGCGCGAGTAGAACGACAGAAGAGTGCAGCGACGGTGCGGGAGGTGGTGGAGCAATGGAGAGCGACTCCGCTGCCACCCGGAAGAGCGGAGCCATGGCGGATTGCCGTGCTCGTGCGGAATCGGAATCATCTTGCGGAGATTGTGAGCGAGTTGAAGGGCGGTGAGGGACGTGCGGCGATTCCCTACCGGGCCGTGGATATCGAGGAGCTGGGAGAAAGGCAGGAGGTGCTGGATCTGTTTGCGTTGACGCGTGCGCTATTGCATCCAGCCGACCGGGTGGCTTGGCTTGCGGTGCTGCGCGCTCCATGGTGCGGGATGGGGCTGGCGGATCTGCACGTGTTGACGGGATCCGACGATCCAACATGGAGAGAGCGGAGCCTCTGGGTAGCTGTAAAGGAGCGGGGAGAGTTTTTGAGTGCGGATGGCGTGGCGCGGCTGGAGCGCCTGTGGCCGGTGATGGAGGCGGCGGAGCTGCAGCGAGGAAGGCTCTCGACGGCAGAGTGGGTGGAACGCACCTGGCGAACGCTCGGTGGAGACGCTTACCTGACCGCCGAGGAGATGGAAAATTCGCGGAGATATCTGCAACTGCTCGATGCGATGGAAGAGGAGTCTGGACGGATTGACCTGAGTCAACTCGAGCTGCGGATGAACAGGCTGTACGCAGAGAGTCCTGTGCGTGCGGATGCGGTGGAGTTGGTGACGATCCACAAGGCGAAGGGCTTGGAGTGGGATGTAGTGATGGTTCCGGGGCTTGAGCGGTTGGCACAGGGAGACACGCCATCGCTGTTGACGTGGGAGGAGATGGACTATGCGGCGGAGGGCGCGGCGCGCGTCATGCTCGCGCCGATCGAGGGTAAGGGCGAAGAGTCGCGCGAGCTGAATGCGTGGCTGAAGGGAATGCAGAAGGCGCGAAAAGCAGCAGAGCGGAAGCGTCTATTCTATGTCGCGTGCACGCGCGCGCGCGAGGCGCTCCATCTTTTCGCCGCCCCAGAGACGAAGAAGAACGGCGACATCAGCCGGAGATTCGGAAGTCTGCTGGATGCAGCGTGGCCTGCCGCGAAGAACCACTTCGCGGAGGCCGCGCCGGTATCAGAGCCCGCGGCCAAGAACGTGGCGAAGATGTTTGTGATGTCGCTGGCTCCGCGAGTTGAGGGCGATGAGTTTATTGGCGAACTGGCGGCGGGCGCGGATGAACAGGCACGGCCGGCCATGGTGCAGCGGCTGCCTTTGAGTTTCGAGCCCAGGCGACGGTTCGCGGTAGAGCGAAGCCTCTCATATGGAGACGCTGCGATGATGCCGGCACATTTTGAGCGGCCGGAAGGATCGTTTGAGGCGCGCGCGTTTGGCAATGCGGTGCATGCGTTTGCCGAGGTGCTGACGAAGCGGCTGGCGGATGGGATCAGCGTCGACGCGTTGTTGCGCGACGTTGCAGGATGGACGCCGCGGATTGCGGCAGTTCTGCGCGGGGATGGGCTGGCTCCTGCGGTCGTCGACCGGCTCGTCTCGCGAGTGAAGACGGCACTCGGCAACATGTTGAAAGATGCCGAGGGCGTCTGGGTGCTCTCCCCGCACATGGATGCGATGAGTGAACTCGCGATGACCTCGTGGCACGACAGACGCAGCAGCGTGCGGCTGGATCGAGTGTTCCGCGCCGGGCAGAGGCCGTTGGATGCGGGAAGCGATTGGCTCTGGATCGTCGACTATAAAACGGCTACACATGGACGCGAGGGCATGGAGGAATTTCTCGCGGAAGAGCGAGTGAAATACGGGCCGCAGATGGAGGCTTATGCGCGAATGATGCGGGATCGTGTAGAGGCAGGGAGATTACGCGTTGGGTTGTACTACCCGATGCTAGCTCGCTTCAGGTGGTGGGAGCCAGAGATGAAGCAAGACGAGACGAACGATTAGGCGGTGGCTGTGTTGTGCCGAACGTCTGCGCCGCGAACCCAGAAGATGACATCTTCAGCGATGTTGGTGGCGTGGTCGCCGACGCGCTCCAGATTGCGGGCGATGATGAGTGCGTTGAGAGACTGTGGAGTCAGCTCCGGCTTTTCTTTGATCAACGTGCTCAGCGCGTAGAAGGCTGCATCGTTCATTTCGTCGACCTGATCGTCGAGGAGAAGGACGGATTTGGCAAGGTCGGCATCGGCTTCGATAAACGCCTGGAGAGCTTTGCGCACCATGGCGGAGGCGAGCGAGGCCAGCTTCGGAATATCGACGGGGAGGTCAATGTTGGCGAATGCGCCCATCTCGCGGACGCGGACGGCGATGTTGACGGCCTGGTCGCCGACGCGCTCGAGATCGGCGTTGATGCGGATGACCGAGAGGATGAAGCGAAGGTCGATGGCCATGGGCTGCTCCATGGCGAGAAGGTCGAGCGCCATCTGGTCGATCTCGCGCTCGAGACGGTTGATCGAGGGTTCGGCGCGGAAGACGAGTTCGCAGATAGAAAGATCGCGAGTGCTGTAGGCTTCGATAGAGCGCTGGATAGCCTGCTCGGCCATGCCAGCCATGACGAGCAATTTTTCTTTGAGGTCGTCGAGGTTTTGGTGAAACTTAACGCGCATCAGCCAAACCTCCCGGTGATGTAATCTTCCGTGCGCTTGTCGTGCGGATTCGTGAATATCTTGTGCGTCGAATCGAACTCGACCATCTTACCGTTGAGGAAGAAGCCTGTGTTTTCTGCAACGCGGGCGGCCTGCTGCATGTTATGCGTCACGATGACGATGGTGTACTGGCTCTTGAGCTGAAAGATGAGGTCTTCGATCTTGGAGGTGGAGACGGGGTCGAGCGCTGAGGCAGGCTCGTCCATGAGGAGAACTTCGGGGTCGACAGCGAGAGCGCGGGCGATGCACATGCGCTGCTGCTGGCCGCCGGAGAGCGAGGCTCCGGACTTTTTCTTCAGGTCGTCCTTGACCTCTTCCCAGAGCGCGGACTGCTTGAGCGAGCGCTCTACGGTTTCATCGAGAATGCGGCGATTGCGAAAGCCGTTGAGCTTGAGGCCGCTGACGACATTGTCGTAGATCGACATCGTCGGGAAAGGATTGGGGCGCTGGAAGACCATGCCGACGCGGCGGCGGATCTCGACAGGGGAGGCGTCCTTGTAGATGTCGACCTCGCCCATCTTGACGATGCCGGTGGCACGCGCGATGGGGTTAGTCTCATGCATGCGGTTGAGACAGCGAACGAACGTGGACTTGCCGCAGCCCGAGGGGCCGATGAGCGCGGTGGCGTGATTCGCGGGGATGTGCAGGTTGATGTCCTGCAGGGTGTGATTGCTCCCGTACCACGCGTTCAGGTCCTCAACTAAAATGCCGACTCCCACTAGCTTCCCCCCTTGAGTACGCCGCGGTTGGCAAAGATGCGGACAAGCGTGACGGATACCATAATCAGAACGATAAGTACAAGCGCACCGGCCCATGCGAGACGATGCCACTCGTCGTAAGGCGAGATGGCATAGACATAAATCTGCAATGGCAGGGCGGCGATAGGCTCGTTGAGCCTCAGACTCCAGAACTGGTTGCCGAAGGCGGTGAATAGTAGTGGCGCGGTCTCGCCGGCGACGCGGGCGAAGGCCAGCATGCAGCCGGTAATGATGCCAGGCGAGGCCGTACGGAGGCTGACCGAAACCGCGGTGCGCCACTTCGGGACGCCAAGACCGAGGGCAGCCTCGCGAATCGCGTGGGGAACCGTCGCCAACATCTCTTCCGTGGTGCGGGTGACGGTGGGGATCATCATGATGGCAAGAACGACGCCACCGGCCAGCGCGGAAAAATGTTTTTGACGAATCACGATGAGCGAGTAGATGGAGATGCCCATCACGATCGAGGGAACGCCGTTGAGCACATCGGCGGTGAAGCGGACCGCGGTGGCGAGTGCCCTGCCACGGCCGAACTCCGCCAGGTAAACGCCCGCAGCGATCCCGATTGGGATCCCCATCAGACTGGCAAGGAGCAGAATGATGCCGGAGCCGACGATGGCGTTCGCCATGCCACCACCCGACTCGCCCACAGGAGCGGGAATGTGGGTGAAGAAGGCGAGGTTGAGCGAGCTTGCGCCTTTGTAGATGAGATAGAAGAGGATTGCGACCAGTGGAACGATCACGATGACGGTCGCAAGGATCGAGAGGCCGCCAATGAAGTAGTTCGTTGCCGTGCGGCGGGCATTGTTCAGCCGCATGGACTTCGACCGGAAGTTCATCGGGCTTGGCTGGCTGCTGATCGGTAGAGTGCTCATATCAGTGCACCCGCGCCGGAGCGCCGCGTGTGACCGCCCACACCATGAGACGGGCGATTGCGTTGACGACAATGGTTACGAGAAAGAGCGCCAGGCCGATCTCGATGAGGGCGCTGAGATAGATGTCGCTGGTGGCCTCGGAGAACTCTCCCGCGATGACGCTGGCCAGAGTGTTGGCCGGAGCGAAGAGGGACTTGCTGATGTTGGGATGATTGCCGATGACCATCGTCACGGCCATCGTCTCGCCAAGCGCGCGGCCAAGGCCCAGCATAATCGCGCCCACAATGCCGATGCGCGAGTTGCGCAGCACGCCGATGCGAATCATCTCCCAGCGCGTGGCGCCAAGAGCGAGAACGGCTTCGCGCTGACTGATAGGCACGGCCGTCATGATGTCCCGCGTAAGCGACGAGATGATGGGAAGAATCATGATCGCGAGAATCATGCTGGCGGTAAGCAGGCCAACACCGAAGTTAGGTCCAGTGAACAGGGTGGTCCAGCCGAAAAACTTGACGAGGAAAGGTCCGATGACGGTGCGCATCAGCGGCACCAGGACGAAGACCGCCCACAGACCGTAGACAACGCTTGGGATGGCGGCCAGCAGCTCTGTGAGAAAGGAGATCGGGGCTCGCAGCGGCAGCGGGCAGAGCTCGGTGAGGAAGATGGCTACGCCGAGCGCCAGCGGCACCGCCATAAGCAGTGCGAGGAACGAAGTCGCGAGCGTGCCGAAGATGAACGGCAGCGCACCGAAGTCTCCCGAGACCGGATCCCACGCCTCACGGGTGAAAAAGCTCCAGCCGAACTGGGCCAGGCTGAGGTGGGAGCGGATGACCAGGATGCTGAGAATGAAGAGAACGATGGCGAAGATACTCAGAGCACAGAGGAGCATCACCGCAGCAAAGGTGTCGTCGGCAAGTTTGCCGCTGCCGCGTTGGTTGAGAAAGGTGCGGATCGCGGACGGGTCTGCATTGACCGCCGAGGGGGCTGCATCCGTGGCAAGTGCCGCAGGCGGATTGGGCAGGATGGATGGCACAAGTGGAGACGACCTGGAATCACGTTCGTCAGTCATGCGAGTAGAGGCCACAATTCTATTTGAGTTCGATTCAATGTCGGATTGTATTGGGCTTATTGCTCGTCTGCCGGGTTAAAAAATGGCCGCACGGATTGAAATTCGAACCGGTTCCAGTCCGTGCGGCAGGATGAATGCTATTTGATCGTGGTGATGCTCTTCCGGACCATATCCTGCACCTGCTTCGGCAGGGGAGCGTAGGTTAAGGAGGCTGCCTCAGCCTGGCCGTGATCGAGCATCCAGCCCATGAAATCGACGAGGGCCTTGGTCTTGTTGGCATCGGCGGCATGGGTGGGGATCAACAACCAGCTAAAGCTGGAGATCGGATAAGCGTCGGCTCCCGGAGCATTTGTGATCGAGACGCGATAGTCGGCGGGCATGCTCTTGGCGGCACCTGCTGCAGCAGCCGTAACGCTGTCGGTGCTTGCCTTCACATACTTGCCGGACACGTTTTTGACCGAGCCATACGACATCTTGTTTTGGACCGCGTAGATCAACTCGACGTAGCCAAAGGAGTTGGGCGACTGGCGAACCATTCCTGCGATGCCTTCATTTCCTTTTTGACCGATACCGGCGGGCCATTTGACCGCAGCGCCCCTTCCCGGCCCAGTATTCCAGGCTGGCGAAACCTTGGCGAGATAGTCGGTGAAGATGAACGACGTTCCGCTCCCATCCGAGCGATAAACCGGCAGAATGGCATTGTTCGGAAGATTGACGCCGGGATTGTCTTTGGCGATACGGGGGTCATTCCAGGTGGCGATCTTACCCAGGTAGATGTCTGCAATCACGTCACCGGAGAAGTTGAGCTCTTTGTTGACGCCGGGGATGTTATACACCGGAACGACTGCACCGAGGACGGCGGGAATGGCCATTACCTTGACCTTGGCCGCTTTGATCTGTTCGTCGGTCATGGTGACGTCGCTGGCGCCGAAGTCGACGGTGCCATCGGATACCTGACGAATGCCGCCGCCGGAACCGATGGACTGGTAGTTAATCTTCACATTTGGGTGCAGTTGGCTGTATTCGCTGGTCCACTTCGACAAGATCGGATAAATAAACGTAGAGCCTGCACCGGTAAGATTTTGTGCGTTGGCTCCTACAGTTAGTAGTGCCAATACACCTGCTGCGATAACTTTCAGATTCACAATTCCCCCTCGGATATAAGTGCATCGATTCTGCGATTGCTCAATATATTGAGTGTGAGGGGCAATTGTTACGGGGAGGTTACACGGGGGTGAAAACGGCATTATTCGATAGAAGATAATGCCTTTGGCAGTGTAAAAAGAAACGTACTACCGGCATTCAGCTCGCTTTCGGCGCGAATCGATCCGCCGTGGGTCTGCACCATGTGTCGTGCAATTGCAAGCCCCAGTCCGGTGCCGCCGGACTCCCGGGAACGGGCTTTGTCGACCCGGTAGAAGCGTTCGAAGATGCGGCTAAGGTGTTCGGAAGCAATCCCAGGGCCGAAGTCGCGGACGCTGAACTCGACGGCCTCGATCGGTTCCGACACTTCGCGTGCGCTGACGAGGATTCTGCAGTAGGGCTCGTTTTTAGCCTGGCCATACTTGATGCCATTTTCGATGAGATTGCTGAGAACCTGGAGGATCGCGTCGGTGTCGGCGATGACCTCGGCGGTAGTGGTCTCGCCGATCTCGAGGACGGCCTCGGTGTCCTGAACCAGTCCGCTCATCGCCTGGACGGCATCGCGCACCAGGATATCGGCGGGGATCGGCGCCGGGTGCAGTTCCTGCTCGGAGGACTCAACGCGCGCCATGACAAGAAGATCTTCGGTCAGGCGGTTCATGCGGGTCGCGTTTTTCAGGATCGTCGACAGAAACTCGCGTGCCTGAGTGCTGAGCGAGGTCTCGTGGTCGAGCAGTGTCTCGACGTAGCCGGTGATGGAGGTAAGCGGGGTACGAAGTTCGTGCGAGACGTTGGCCACGAAGTCACGCTGCGTGCGCTCCACCTGCTCGATGCGGGTGATGTCGTGCAGCACAACCACAGCGCCGCCGCCCGGCATGGGCGATACGCCCACCTCGAAGATCCGGCCGGGCACCAATGAAGTCGAGCGGCCTTCGCTGACAACGCGTTGCTCCAGCGCGATACGAACGCACTCCAGCACACTGGGGTCCCGAATGGTCTGAACCAGGGCGTAACCGATGCGCACAGCGCTCGAGAACGAGGTCTCCGGAATCAGCCGTTGCATGCTTTGATTCGTCCACCGGATACGGCTGTCGGAATCGACAGCGATGACGGCGTCCTGCATGCTGTCGATCATGGCCTCGAGTTCGCGACGGCTTTCGGAAAAGCCCGTAAGTGCCTGCTCTACCCGGTCGGAAGCAACCGAGACGGCGCGGGCGAGCCCCTCAAAGTCAGTGAAGGATGATTCCACGACGCCAACATGCCGTTCCGGAATCGCTTTGGTTGCGGCCTCGAGACGCTCGATATTCCTGCGCACAGGGCGCGCCAGCAGGAAAGCGTTGATCGCAGCCCAGCCAATGACAAAAAACGTGCCGAGCACCCAGCCGCGCGAAGGAAGCCAGATCCTCATCAGCACGACGACCGCCAGAGCGATCGTTATACAGAGGAAGTACGAAAGAAAGAGACCACGCTTCACAAACCGCCTCTACGCCTGGGCCGCTACGGCCTTCGGAATCTCGAAGCGATAGCCTGCGCCCCGCATAGTTTTAAGATAGCGCGGAGTTTCGGCATCCTCCTCGATCTTTTCGCGAATGCGCCGGACATAGACGTCGACCGATCGCGGCGTAACGAAGCGGGCGTCCCCCCAGACAGCGTCCAGCAGATGATCGCGGCTGAAAACCCGCCCCGGATGACGAGCCAGGTAATCCAGCAGGCGAAACTCGGTGGCGGTCGTCGTGACCAACTCGCCATTGACCCGAAGCTGCATCGCACCGGCGTCGATCTCGACGTTCTCGAACTTCAGCAATGACGGCGAGCTCGGCCGTTCAAAGCGGCGTAAAACAGCCTTGACGCGTGCGACAAGCTCGCGGGTGGCAAAGGGCTTGGTAATGTAATCGTCTGCGCCCATCTCAAGGCCGTGGACACGATCGTTCTCCGCGGCACGCGCGGTCAGGAAGATGATGGGAACAACGCTCAGCGTGGGGTTCTGGCGAAGCCTGCGACAAAGATCGAGGCCGTCGCCGCCGGGAACCATGATGTCGAGCAGAAAAAGTGCAGGAGGCTGCCGCTCAGCATCAGTAAGTATCTGACTGATCGCCAGATACGGACGCACGGTAAAGCCTGCAGTTTCGAGATGGTACTGCACCAGACGGGAGATATCCGCGTCATCTTCCAACACAAAAATCGTCTGACTCAATTCTTAAACCTCGGTCCAGCTCGCAACTTGATTAATGTCAGGTTAGCGCACTGCAAGCTGGAAGATTGCGAACGTACGATGAATCGTAACGTCTCAAACGAGAGAATGCGCCTGCACGTATACTTTAGATGAATTCTACGCGTCACTGGTGACGGAACTCTATGAAACTGAACTCCAATCTTGTGCTGTGCGTGGATGACGAACTGATTGGGCTTCGGGTCCGAAAGATTCTGCTGGAGCGTGCCGGGTACCGGGTCCTGACCGCACCGGATGGACCTGCGGGGCTGGAGATCTTCTCTTCCGAGCCGGTCGAAGCCGTGATCCTGGACTATTCCATGCCGGGAATGCATGGTGGCGAGGTAGCCGTCAGGATGCGCCAGATCAAGCCGAACGTTCCGATTCTCCTGTTGTCCGCTTATATGGGTCTGTCCGCCGAGGTGACCTCTCTGGTGGATCTCTATATGACCAAGGGGGAGGGGGCACCCGTTTTGCTTGAGAAATTAGGCAGCCTGCTTCAACCAGTTAAGGCATCCCAAGAGTAAAGGCTAAGATACGGGGCGAGAGGCTGTGAACCTAAGTCAATTCAATAGCGTTCTGCGACAAGTGTTTTTGCTGCCCGTTGTGGCCTTGCTGGTGGTCGCCGGGGCGCTCTACCTGCAGATCAAGTCCGCCAACGCGACGGTCAATCTCATTCAGGACTCCGATGCGCGCATCTCACAGGCCACCCTGGTTTCTAAACTCATCGTGGATGAGGAGTCCGGACTGCGCGGCTATGAGACCACCGGTGACGCACGCTTTTTGCAACCCTTCACGGAAGCCGAATCGCATGTGGAGAGGGAGATTCAGAACCTTGAAGGGATGGCAGGGGCGGACGCAGATATGAAGCACGATCTCAGTGATCTGCGCGACAAGCACCAGACCTGGCACGATGGCTTCGCTGTTCCAGTCATCGCCCAGGTCCACGGAGGCGGCAAAACCAGCGATTTCGAACTCAACCTGCACGGCAAGCTTCTGATGGATGCGGTCCGTCACGATCTCGACGACATCATTCACAAGGCTGAAGACAACCGGACGCGGCGCATTGCGCAGTGGCACCAGCAGGTCCGCACCATGCTGTTAGTGCTGTTATTTCTGGCCCTCGGCATGGGGATATTGATTGGCATGTTCACGCGCAATCGCCTTCACACCGTCTCGTCCGCGTACCGGGGCTCGCTGGAGATATTGGGGCGGCGGGCCGAGGAGCTCTTCCAGTCGGAGCAAGAGCTGCGTACCACGCTCGAGTCGATCGCCGACGGCGTGATCACCTGCGACGCCGGCGGGCGGGTTCAGATGATGAATCCGGTCGCGCGGGAGCTGACCGGCTGGAGCCAGTCAGACGCCAGCGGACAACCGCTCGAGAAGGTCTTCCACATCATTAACGAGACCACTCGCAAGACGGTTGAAACTCCGGTCTCCAAGGTCAAGCGGCTCGATCGCATCGTCGGTGTGGCGAACCACACGGTGCTGGTCCGCAAAGACGGAACCGAGCTGAATATCGCCGACAGCGGCGCGCCGATACGCGACAAAAAAGGGGAGATCATCGGAATTGTTCTGGTTTTTCGAGACATCACGATGGAGCGTAAGACCCAGGAAGCACTGATCGCAAACGAAAAGCTCGCCGTCGCGGGGCGGCTGGCGGCCACCATAGCGCACGAGATCCATAACCCGCTCGACTCGGTCTCCAATCTGCTCTACCTCATGCGCAATGGCGCTTCGCAGGAGGAGTCCTTACACTTTATGGACATGGCCGAGCAGGAGCTTGCGCGGGTCACTCAGATCAGCCGCGCTATGCTCGGGCTCTATCGCGAGTCGAAGGCACCGGTCGTCGTCGACTTGAGGGAGATGCTGCAGGAGATCCTGTTATTGATGGAACGCCGGTTTATCGAACTCGGCGCAACTGCATCCACCAACATGCCGGAGCCGATCTCCGTCGCAGCGTTCCCCGCCGAGCTGCGACAGGTTTTCACCAATCTCATCACGAACGCGGCAGAAGCTGCGAGCCCAGGAGGCCTGGTGACGGTAAGCCTCGCCGCACAGACGGCAGGAACGGATGGATCCGGGAAGAAGAGGCCGACTGGAGCGACAATAACGATCGCCGACAACGGGACGGGCATTCCGCCTGAGGTTGAGCCACACCTATTCCAACCGTTTTTCACCACCAAAGGAGATCGCGGAACCGGACTGGGCCTTTGGGTGAGCCGCGGCATCATCAACAAACACGGCGGGCTCATCTCTGTGAAAAGCGATACCAGCAAAACAGCACACGGTACGGTCGTAAGCGTGTTTCTCGCGACGAATCCAACCATCAGCACCGGCACTTAGCCGACAGCCTCTCCCTGAAGCGACCGCAGTTGTTCGGTGACAATCGCCGCAGCCTTCCGGCACGCTGCACGATCGACATCGTAGTGTGTGACGAAGCGGATCGAGTGCGGGCCGATCGCGCTCACCAGGACACCCTTCTGCTTCAACGTCGCGGTGAACGCTGCCGCATCGCCTCCGCCGTTCTGGTCCTTACCGCGCAGCTTGAAGATGACGATGTTGGTCTGAACAGCTTCCAGATCGATCTCCGCCGCTTCAGGTTTTGCCGCGACGGCATCGGCCAGCAGGCGCGCATTCGCGTGATCCTCCGACAGACGCTTCGGCATCTCGTGGAGCGCGATCAGTCCCGCAGCCGCAAGGACACCCGCCTGCCGCATACCTCCGCCGAGAGCCTTTCGATGTACCCTCGCCTGTTCAATCGCCTTTTTGTTGCCGACCAGCATCGAGCCGACCGGAGCCCCCAATCCCTTCGACAAACAGAACATAACCGTATCAAAACCGCTGGTCAGCTGCGCGACATCTACACCAAGAGCAGTGGCAGCATTGAAGACCCGCGCCCCATCGAGATGCACCGGGAGCCCCGCTTCCCTGGCCCCGGTCCATACCCCTTCAAGCACTGAGAGCGGCGTTACCGTACCACCGGCCATGTTATGCGAGTTTTCCAGGCACACCAGCGCGGTTTGCGCACGGTAGTAGATCTTTGCGCCGATAGCCGGCTTGATGTGATCCCAGGTGAGGATGCCTCGCTCAGCAGCAACCGTGCGCGCCAGGCAGCCGGAGAAAGCGGCCATCATCGCCATCTCCCAGTCGAGAACATGCGAGCGCGCTTCACAGATCACCTCCTGCCCATGCTGCGTGTGCAGGCGGATTGCGATCTGGTTCCCCATCGTCCCGGTAGGAACAAAGATCGAAGCCTCCCGGCCAAATACTTCAGCAGCTTCCTTTTCCAACTTATTGACCGTGGGGTCTTCACTGTAGACATCGTCGCCTACCTCGGCCGAGGCCATCGCCTCGCGCATGGCTGGAGTTGGACGGGTGACGGTGTCGCTGCGCAGATCGATCATGATGTTCGTTCTCTCCTGTTGGTCAATAATTTTTTATGCCGCTGAAGAAATCAGCAGACGGTTGAAGACTTCGTTCGAGACCATACGGCCATGTGGTGTCAACCGCATCTGGCCCGAGTCAAACTCCAGCAGACCGGCATCGCGGGCCTCGAGCAGCGCGGGCATTGCATCGTCGAGCATGGCATCGCCAAACTGATTCCGAAGATGGCTGAGATCAACGCCCTCGTTCAAACGCAGGCCGAGGAAGAGCGACTCCTCAAAGGCTTCGTCGCGTCCAACGATGTCGAACTCGGGAGCGGAGGTGTTCGAGGCAGATTCGAGCAGACGGAACGGAGTCGAAGCCCCGTTGCCGAGGTACTCGTCCAGGTCGCTGGTATTGGCAAACCGCACGGCGCCAGCGTCGGTCGCCAGCATCGAGTGAGCATCCAGACCAAAGCCGATGTAGGGTTCGCGCTGCCAGTACTTGAGATTGTGGCGCGAACGATGGCTAGGCCGCGCAAAGTTTGAGATCTCATATTGAGGCACGCCTGCGGCATGAAGCGCAGTGCACGCGTACTGGTACCACTCCGCGGTTTCGTCTTCGTTGGGCACGGCCGATGCGCTGTAACGGCTTCCCTTCTCCAGCATCTCGCGACCCAGACGCGACTCATCGTCCACCTCGAGCATATACACGCTGATGTGCGGAGCGCCGCTCGCGAGGGCCTGCTCCACCGAATACCGCCAGCTCTCCGCAGTCTGATGAGGAAGCCCCGCGATCAGGTCGATGTTGATTTCCTCCACGCCCGTCGCACGCACGCGCGAAAGCTCCGCCTCGCATTGCTGCTCCGTATGCAAGCGACCGACGGCTGCGGTCTCGCGATCAACAAACGACTGCACCCCAAAGCTGATACGGTTCATTCCCTGCTGCAGAAGCTCGGCAAGAGTCTCCTCGGAGAGCTGACCCGGTGCACACTCCAGCGTGATCTCCGCATCCTTGCTCAAGTCGAACTCGCCACGCAGATGCTCAAATATCTGCCGGAACTGCTGCGCCGAGAGCAGACTGGGGGTTCCGCCGCCAAAGTAAATCGTGTCCGCCGTGCGAGGCAAAACGGCAGCAATTCCTCGCGCCGCAGCCTGCGAACTCCGGATCTCCTCGCAGAGGCGGTCTACATACTGCTGCATTCGCTCCGCACCGAAGACCCCTGAGGCGAAGTTGCAGAAGGTGCACTTTGCCTTGCAGAACGGAACCGAGATGTAGACGCCGACAGGTCCAGCCATGCGAACGAAATGCCCTTCTCTTCCAATTGTTTCACGAAGATTCTCTTACCGGGGTGTAACTTAAACTTACTCCGCGGCTCTAATTCTCAGAGGTAACTTCATGTCGCCGCTTCGCTCTTTCGCCGTTGCCGCAGCGCTATTCGGGTTTTTCACTTCGTTTCCGGCCCCCGGCACCGCACAAACCCCGCAGACCAGCAGCACGCCCGTCCTGGTGGAGTTGTTTACATCTGAGGGGTGTTCAAGCTGCCCTCCGGCCGATGCTCTTCTGGCCAGGCTCGGCCACGATCAGCCCGTGACGGGCGCCGAGATCATCATTCTCGAGGAGCACGTGGACTACTGGGACAACCTCGGCTGGCACGACCGCTTCTCCTCCCACCAATACACTGACCGGCAGAGCCAGTACTGCGCGCGGCTGAGGGTCGACGGACCCTACACGCCACAGATGATAGTCGACGGCACGGACCAGTTCGTCGGCAACGACGCCGGGCATGCGCAACATGCCATTCAACGCGCAACACAAAACTCCAAGGTCCCGCTGACGCTCTCGCAGCCCGCTGTCGACGGGCGAAAGGTCTCCGCCGCCGTCTCCTCTCCCGCCCCGATAGCAACCAAACCACAGGCAGACCTCTACGCCGCGCTGGTTGATCCGTCGGATACAACCGAGGTTCGCAGCGGCGAAAATGGCGGCCGCCACCTGCAACACGCAGGGGTCGTACGCAATTTGCAACGCGTCGGCAGCTTCAAAGACCTCGCCAACGGCCCGGTTTCGTTCAGTCTCAATGCGCCGGCAGACGCCAAGCCGGCCGAGATGCGGGTGGTCGTCTTCGCCCAGCAAAGTGGCCAGGGAGCGGTCCTGGGCGCAGCCTTCGTTCCCGTAACCCGTTAGCGTTACAGGCAACCGGAATCCCACGTCTGCCATAACCATCTAAAATAGGTAGAGCACATGGCGGACGATAGGAAACCGAAGGACTCAAACCCAGAGCCCGCGAAGAAGACCGCGCAGGACGACGAGGTCGCAGGCAAAGCCTACGACGGTCGTCTCATGCGCCGCCTCCTGACGTATCTCCGTCCATACAAGCTGCAGACGACGTTGTCCGCGCTCTCCATCATCTTCAAGGCCGGCAGCGACGTCATGGGGCCGTACCTCGTCAAGATCGCCGTCGATACCTACATGTCAGACACGCCCCCGGCGAAACTCTCCTGGCTCGCCCAACATCTCAGTCCGCGTCCGATGACCGGCATCACGCAAATCGGTCTCCTTTACTTAGGCGCGCTTCTCGTCACCTATCTTCTCGAATTCCTTCAGACCTACACGATGCAGTGGACCGGGCAGAAGATCATGTTCGACATGCGCAGCCAGATCTTCCGCCACCTGCAGCGCATGTCCCCTTCCTTCTTCGACCACAACCCCGTCGGCAAGCTGGTGACGCGCGTCACCTCCGACGTCGACGCCCTCAACGAAATGTTCACCTCGGGCGTGCTCGCCATCTTCGAGGACATCTTCGTCCTCGTCTTCATCGTCATCATCATGCTGAATATGAGCTGGCCGCTGGCTCTGCTCGCCATCTCGGTCATCCCGGCGATCCTGTACGTGACGCGCATCTTCCGCCGTCACGTTCGCGACAGCTACCGCCGCCAGCGCCACGCAACCGCCCGCATCAACTCCTTCACGCAGGAATACGTCTCGGGCATGTCGATCGTGCAGCTCTTCAATCGCGAGCGCCGCGCCTTCAACGACTACTCCGCAGTCAACGCCGAGAACAAACAGGCGTGGACCGACGCCATCTTCGCCTACGCCCTCTACTACCCCATCGTCGAGTTCCTCAGCTCCACCGCCATCGCCCTCGTCATCTGGTTTGGCGGCGACGCGGTCCTTCGCAACGTCGGCTTCACCAACGGAGCGCTTCGCCACTCGATCTTCGGCACCGTCACCCTCGGCGTCCTCATCGCGTTCATCCAGTACGCGCAACGTTTCTTCCGCCCCATCCAGGACCTCAGCGACAAATACAACATCCTTCAGGCAGCGATGGCAGCCAGCGAACGCGTCTTCAAGCTGCTCGACACCGAACCGACCATCGTCTCCCCCGCTTCTCCCGTAGCCGGGGACAACTCGGGCCGCGTCGAATTCCGCAATGTCTGGTTCACCTATCAGAAACTCGACGAGGCACAACGCGCCCGCATCGCCAACGCCACCGATGAAGACCTCCGCACCTACGCCGATATCGAATGGATTCTCCGCGGCGTCAGCTTCGTCATCGAACCCGACGAGACCGCTGCCATCGTCGGCCACACCGGCGCGGGCAAGACCACCATCACCAGTCTGATGATGCGCTTCTACGACATCCAGCGTGGGCACATCTTTGTCGACGGCGTCGATGTGCGCGACCACGACCTGAAGAAGCTACGCCAGCGCTTCGGCGTCGTCCTGCAGGACCCGTTTCTCTTCACCGGATCGATCGCCGACAACATCCGCCTAGGCTCAACCTGGATCACCGACGAGCGGCTCGAGCGCGCCTGCGACGAGGTCAACGTCGGCGACTTCATCCGCACCCTGCCGCAGAAGTTTGCCGAGCCCGTACGCGAGCGTGGCGCAACTCTCTCCACCGGCCAGAAGCAGCTCATCAGCTTCGCCCGCGCCCTCGCCCACGACCCCGGCATCCTCATCCTCGACGAAGCCACCTCTTCGGTCGACACCGACACCGAGCTCCGCGTCCGCCTCGCCCTCTCCCGCATGATCACCGGACGCACCTCCATCCTGATCGCACACCGGCTATCCACGATCCAGCGCGCCGACACCATTCTGGTCATGCACAAGGGACAGCTTCGCGAGCGCGGCACCCACCAGCAGCTCCTCACCCAGCGCGGCCTCTACTGGAAGCTCTATCAACTTCAGTACCGCGATCAGGAACCCGGTACCGGCTCCGAATCCACCGTACCGCTTCAACCTCTCAGCGCTGACTGATCGCCCGCCACCGGCAATCTTCGCGCAGGAACCTCAGAAGACTTCTCCTTCACCCACTCCGCAATTGGCTGCCAGTACTCCTCCGTCGGCGCGAAGACCGGCGTGTTGTGCGTCAGCCCTTGAACCACGATCAACTTCCCGCGCGGCCCGCACGCCTCGCTGATTCGCTCTGCCATGGACATCGGAAACAGACCATCCACATCGCTGTGCACAACCAGCACCGGCATTTCAAGCTGGCATACTCGATCCACCGTATCCCAGACATTCGGCACAATACGAGTCACCCATCGGGGAAATCCCATCGCCGTCCCCGCGTCCCGCAGCGTTGAAAATCCCTCGCACAAAACCAGCCCATCCACTTCGATGCGCGAAGCCACTGCACAAGCCACTCCACTGCCGAGCGAAAACCCGAGCAACACAATCGACGTATGACCCCGAGCTGCCAGCTCCCGGTAGGCGGCCATCGCATCTTGTTCGCAGTGTGCCGTACTCAGAGTGCCCGTACTCGCACCATAGCCCGAGTAGTTGAACACCAGCGACGAGACACCTAACCCATTCAACAAGCCCTGAACCCCTCCCCAGTATTCGACCAGTTCGCCAATCCCATGGCAGATCAAGACCGCCGGTGTCTCGTCGCCCGCCGAAACGTAGACCGCAGACAGCCTCCTGCCGCCACTCAAAATGACCAGTCTCTCTTTGGCAAACGAGAAGGCGCGCAGCATGTGCTCCATCGTGCCGTTCAGCCGATCGCTGCGAAGCAGCATCCGGCTGGTCACCATCAGCAGAAAAGAAAGAAATACTTCCCTCATTTACTGGCCGCCTTCAGGCAATCCTCCACCACTTTCCCTACTCGCTTCTCGCGAGCCTCGGGGCTCTGATAATAGAAGATCGCCATCAGATTCCGTCGGCGAACCGCCTTCGTCATCGCATCCCAGCCCTTGCGCGCGGCCGGAACCCGCCGAAACGCCACCTCCAGCACCGGCGGCAGCTCCTTCTCACCCTCCATCGTGAGCATCAGCCGTTCGGCGATCTGCTCAGCCCTCCGCTGCCGAGCCTCCGCGCTCTTCACTCCGTCAATCCACTTCACAATCTCCCACCGGATCGGCTCGCTCAACCCCTCATACCACTTTGCCAGTTTTTTCTCCGTCTTCAGAAGCTTCGCGAGCTCCGGAGAAACCGTCGGCGTACGGTCCTCAAGATCGGGAGCAATCGTAAAGTCCACCATCGCCCCAACCTTGGCCCCGGCGGCCTTCTGCATCTTCTTATTCACGAGCACAAAGTGGCCGCCTCGGTGCGCATCCGGAAACAGCGACGTGCGGAACTCCTCTCCCCCCACCTCCACCTTCACCCGCAGCCTCACCATCTTCTTCCATGTACGCTCGACGTCAAACGGAAGCCGCGCCACTACCCATCCGAGGCCTCCGCTCAGAGGTTCGATAACCGCACGAAATCTTTTTGTCGCATTTTCTGCCATTCCCGCCTCCAGAAAAAATCTACACTGGTCCTATCGTCATACCATCCAATCCGCGCATCTTCCTGTCCGCGGGTGAAGCGAGCGGCGACCACTACGGCGCGCAGCTCATCACAGAACTTCGCCGGCGCCTGCCGCAGCTTGCCTGCTTCGGCCTTGGCGGCAAGGAGATGGAAGCCGCCGGCCTCGACCGCATCGTGCGCGCCGAAGACGTCGCCCACATGGGCATCACCGAGGTCATCCGCCACATGCCGCGCGTCTATGGAGCCTACCGCAGCCTCGTCGGCTCCATCAAAAAGCGCCGCCCCGACGTCGCCGTCCTGATCGACTTCCCCGACGTCAACTTCCGCCTTGCCCGCGAGCTGAAAAAACTCGGCATCCCGGTCATCTACTTCGTCAGTCCCCAGCTCTGGGCCTGGAAGCGCCGCCGCATCCGCTGGGTGCAGCAGCGTGTCACCCGGATGATGGTCATCTTTCCCTTCGAAGAACGCTTCTACCGCGCCCGCGGCGTCGACGCTCAGTTCGTCGGCCACCCGTTGGCGGAGTTGCCCCTCCCCACCGTCTCCCGCGAAGAGTATGCCGTCCGCCACGGTCTGGACCCCGCAAAACAATGGATCGCCCTGCTGCCCGGCAGCCGGTGGAAGGAGATCACCGCGAACCTCGAAGTTATGGTGGAGATGGCGCATCGCTTCCCTCTTGGTTGCGACTATATTCTGCCGGTAGCCTCCACCATCGATCGCAAACAATTGGCAGACTACATCGCCGGTCACGACGAGTGGTGGCCGGCCGAGGCCGATGAGGTCCTCAAAGCTTTCCACATCCGCCTGGTCCCCGACGCCCGCGAAGCCCTCTACCACGCCCGAGCCAGTGTAGTCGCCAGCGGTACCGCAACGGTCCAGGCGGCGCTCATGGGCAACCCTTTCGTGGTCGTTTATCGCGTCTCCCCGCTTACCTTCCGGCTGGCGAAGGGTCTGGTTCGCTACCCAACTGAAATCTGGAACCCCACCCAGGTGGACCTTAACGGCAACCTGCCAATCGCCATGGTGAACCTGATCGCCGGGGGCCGCATCGTTCCCGAGCTGCTGCAGAGTCAGTTCACCTGCGAAGAGGTGGCCGCCGCCCTGCGTCCGCTTCTGGCCAACACCCAGGAGCGAGACCGGATGATCGCCGACCTGGCCAAAGTGCGCCTCGCCCTGCAATCAGCCGCCGGGACCAGCTCCATCCAGCAGGTTTCCGATGCGGTCGAAGCACTTCTGGCCGGAATCCCGCAGGTCAGTGGCCCAAATTCAACTGTGAGCGTCTAATAGGGGAGATGGCTGTACGATGATGGTTTGAGGAACTTTTAGCTGCATGTCCGCTCTTTCTCGAATTCTTCGCATCCCGGCCGCGACGCTGCTTCCTTTGTGCCTGGTCGCGGCGACCGCATGGGCCGCGCCCGTCAAAGTCCAGATGCAGATCACTGGCTACGTGATCAGTGCCGACCTCGACCCCGCAGTCAATCGCCTCACCGCAACCGCCGACGTGACCTTCACCGCCCTCGAAGAACTGAACGCCCCAACTTTTGAGCTCAACAACGGCCTGCAGGTCACCAAGGCGACCGACCCGAAGGGGCAGAAGCTGGAATACGAGCGCCTGACCAACAACAACACCATCCGCTTTACCTTGGTCACACCGCTGGCGAAGGGCACCACCACCACCTACCACTTCGAGTACTCCGGCACGCTAAAGGGAGCCGATACCAGCCCCGTCGAAGGCATCAAGCTTGCCTCGGTCGAAGACCCCATCAGCATCCTGCTCTATCCCGGCCGCTGGTTCCCCATGACCGGCCTTTTCACCAACCGCTTCACCGCCGAGATGCACATCCGCGTCCCCGGCGATGAGCGTGTCGTCGGCAGTGGCAGCGGAGTCGCCGCACAAAAAAGCCTGCCGGGCAACCGCACCGAGTTCACCTTCAAGTGGGCCAAGCCCGGCTTCCCCGGCACCATCATCGCAGGGAAGTTCATCGAACCCATCTCCGTAGCCAACGTTCGCGTCTATGTCACCGAGAAACACAAGGACGCGGCGCAGGACTTCGCAAGCACCGCCGAGCGGCAGTATCTCTACATGTCCGGCACCTTTGGCCAGCCGGAATCGACCCGACTGAATCTCGTCGAGCTGCCCGACGACGCCGTCTCTGCCGCCTGGGCCCCGGAGATTGCCGCTATCAGCGGCGCCCGAGTCGCCGGCAAGACCTTCCAACGCCTCCTCTCCAACACCCTCGCCCACCAGTGGTGGGGCAGCCAGGTCTCGCCGGCCACCATGAACGACGCCTGGATCACCAACGGCATGTCCCGCTACGCCGAGCTGATGTACATCGAAGACTCCTCCGGCAAGAATGCCTTTCAATCCGCCATCACCGATATCTCCGCCGGCGCGCTGGCCTACGACACCGAACCCCTGACCACCATTGGACGCCTCGACCCCTTCTCTCCGCAGTTCCAGTCAATGACGCTTGAGAAGGGAGCGATGGTCTTCCACATGCTCCGCTGGGAGATGGGCGACGAGGTCTTCAACAAGTTCCTGCGCCGCCTTCTTTCGGAATACACCGACAAATCCATCCGCACTTCGAATGTCGAGACAGTGGCGCAGGCGCAGTCTAATCTCGAACTGACCGCCTTCTTCGCGCAATGGCTCGACGGCACCGGTGCTCCTGCCTTCACCAACAAGTACTCCGTCTTCCGCCTCGGCGACAACAAGGGCTTCCGCACCATCGGAGCCGTCGAGCAGGATCTCGACCTCTTCCGCATGCCGGTGGAACTGCGCATCGAAACCGATGGCAAAACCGAGATTCGCCGCGTCGACGTCTCCGGCGCCGACTCGCACTACACGGTTGAAACGTTCGGCCGCCCGCGGCGTATTCAGATTGACCCCGAAAACTGGCTGCTCAAGAGCACCCCAGACCTGGCCGTGCGCGTCGCCGTGCTGCGTGGACAACAGCAGGTCGCCCAGGGTGACCTGACCGCCGCGCTGATCGAATACCAGAAGGCGCTCGACGCCAATAAGAACAGCTCGCTTGCCGCCTATCGCATCGGCGAGGTCTTCTTCATGCAGCGCAACTACCAGTCCGCCGCGAATTCCTTCCGCGACGCCCTGCGCGGCGACGGTGACCCCAAATGGGTCGAAGTTTGGAGCCATATCGAACTCGGCAGAATCTTCGACGTCACCGGCCAGCGCGACCGTGCCGTCAACGAGTATCGCCTCGCCGTCCAGACCAACGACAACACGCAAGGCGCCGTCAACGAAGCCCGCGCCCTGATGCAGAAGCCCTACAAGCGCGAAAACGTCGACAACTAGGTCACTTGACTCCTCCGCATCTTTAAACTAAACTAACTAGACTTAGTCCACTAGGTGCGCCATGAACGTTGTTAACATCCACGAAGCCAAGACCAATCTCTCCAAACTCGTCGAGCAGGCCGCGCAAGGTGAGTCCTTCATCATCGCCAAGTCAGGCAAGCCAATGGTGAAGGTCGTTGCTCTGGATGCACCCACCGGCAAGAAAATGAAGAGGCGTGGCTTTTTGGCAGGACAGATCAAAGTGCCCGACAACTTCGACACCATGTTCCAGCAGGAGATCGAAGAGATGTTCTACGGGAAGAAATGAAGCTGCTGCTCGACACGCATCTCCTTTTATGGACGGTGGAAAATTCGCCCCGGCTGCCCAAGGCAGCGATAAAGTTGATCGACGATACCGAGAATGAGCTCTTTTTCAGCGCGGCGAGTCTGTGGGAGTACTCAATCAAATATCAGCTCACCCCTGATGCTATGGGCGTAAACCCACGACTGCTTCGCCGCAGCCTTCTGGACAACGGCTATGCAGAAATCCACGTTGCCAGCGAGCATGCAGTCGCCATTGATTCTCTGCCGCCCATTCACAAAGATCCCTTCGACCGTCTTCTAATCGCTCAGGCGACGGTCGAAGGAATTACACTGCTTACCGTCGACACAATCGTGTCGCGTTATCCCGGTCCAATCCGAAAGGTCTAACGACATCCTCAACTCTTACCCCAACTCTCTATCGAGTCGAATCTGCGCGAGTACCGCTTCGCCATCCAACGCAACACCTACGGCGCACGCCTCCACGCAGCCCCCTACAAATGCCAGCGCATCGATAACTAACTCGGATTCCGCGCGCGGGAGAAGCAAAATAATTCGATCAAATCGTTCAGGCGTTATTGTCCGGTCGCCCACGCGCATGTATAACGTTTTGCCATGAACTACGCACGCATCCTGCTCGGGTCAGTCTGCGCCTTCGTCGCCTATTTTATCTACGGCGGCATCCTCTTCGGTCTTCTTCCCTGGCTCCGAACGGAGTTCGCCAAATACCCCGCCGTCTACCGCTCCAAGGAAGGCATCAAGAGCGTGATGCCCTTCGGGATGCTCGCCATGTACGTCGCGCTCGCTGCCATCGCCGTGCTGTACGCGATGATCTATCCCGGTGGCTCCGGCGTTTCGGGCGGCTCAGGCGCTATCGAAGGCGCCCGCTTTGGTTCCCTCATCGGCGTCTTTGCCATCGGCTCCTTCGTCGTCCACAACTACGTCAACCTGAACATCGGCCTCAAGCTGACCGTCCAGCAGTCGATCGCATACTTTGTTCAGTGGGTTCTGGTTGGCATCGTCATCGGCCTCGTCTATAAGCCCGCCGTCCACCCCTAGCCGGCTTACTCGTACCGCAACGCCTCAATCGGATCGAGGCTCGCCGCCTTCATGGCAGGAATCATGCCGCTGATCGTCCCCACGATCACCAGAATCACCGTCGCCACCAACACGCTGTTCGGCGAGATGATCAGATGAATATCGCCGGCATCCGCGTGCGAAGCCAGTGCGCTATAGAACGTGATCTTGCCGACAATCTTCGCAACCGCATACGCCAGCACGATGCCTCCCGCGCCCCCGACGCCGGAGATCACCAGCGCCTCGGACAGAAACTGCAACAGAATATGCCGCTTCCGCGCGCCCAGCGCCTTCTCCACCCCGATCTCACGCGTTCTCTGTTGCACACTCACCAGCATGATGTTCATCAGCCCGATGCCTGCAATCCCCAGTGTCAGCGCGCCGATAAACAGCAGCAGCACCTGCAGCGCCAGGGAGATCATGCGGAACTGCGTCAGCTGCTCCATGATGTTGGCCACGAAGACCGCACGCCTGTCCGTCGGCCGATAGTTGTGCGCAGCAGCCAGCGTCTTTCGCAGCGCCTGCTCAACCACCTTCGGGTCGCCCTTGTAGTCCATCCAGATGCCATCCAGATACTTGATGTCCTTGATGTCGCCCATCGTCGTGAAGGGCACATTCACAACCCGGTTGATATCGCTGTTGTCGCCCTCCTGCATCTTCGGCGTCAAGATCCCGACGATCTCAAAGCTCACCCCGTTCAAGCGGATCTTCTGCCCGATCGCATACAGGCCGGAGAAGAGCTTCGTCTTCGCCTCCGAACCGATAATCACTACATGCGCCCGCTGTTGCACGTCATCCTGCGTCAGCAGGCGACCCTCAGCAAGCTCCATCTTCTGGATCGACTGCAACTCCGGCATAATCCCCGTAACGTCCCAGGTGAAGCTGTGCAACTCGTTCTGCACCGGCACCTGCTTGTCCACCGTCGGAGACACGCGAAGTATCCCCGGCACCGTCTCCTGGATGCGTTCGACATCATCCATCGTCAACCGTACGCTGGTGCCGGCCTTCTCGCCGCCCGCCTGTTCGCTCGTGCGTCCCGGAAAGACGCCGATCATGTTGGTGCCCCACTGCGCAAAGATATTTTCGAACGCCTGGCCAAAGCCTGCTCCGTAGGCAAGCAGCAACACGACCGTCGCAATCCCCCACGCCATGCCCACAACCGTGATCATGGTGCGTCGGCGATTGTGTCTCATCGCCTCAACTGCCTGTCCGAAGATGTCGCTCAGCATGGTGCTATTCCTTCCGCAGCGCTTCGACCGGCTGCAACATCGCCGCCTGCCGCGCCGGATACAGTCCCGCCACAATTCCACACAACATCAGCGACCCCATCGCCATCGCCGCCGACCACGGCACCAGCCGCGGTGGATCGAACCCCATGTCGTTGTTCCCAACGACGGCTCCGAGCGCCCCCATCAGCACCGCTGCCCCCACAATGCCGATGATTCCGCTCAATCCCGTCAACGCCAGCCCTTCAAGAAAGAACTGAAACAGAATGCTGCGATTGGTCGCGCCCAGCGCCTTCCGCAACCCAATCTCCTTCGTCCTCTCGGTCACCGTCACCAGCATAATGTTGATGATCCCCACCGCTCCCAGCGCCAGCGTCACAATCCCTACGCCGCCAAGAAATATATCCATCGCCGTAAAGATCATTCCCACCATGCGGTTCGACTTGATGGTGTCCCACTCCTCAAACGCCTCTTTGGCCTTCGGATCGAACCCATGCCGCGCGGCGATAATCCTGTGCACTTGTGCCTTCGCCGTCTCGTTCAGGTCCTCAGTCCGCGGCTGATATTGAATCGATGTGATCGAGTCCTGCGGGATGTTGTCGCCGGTCAGGGGAAAGAACTGCAGCATTGTGCTCAGCGGAATATAGATTCTCTGGTTGTCCCCGTCATTATTTCCGCGACCAATTTTTGTCGCAACACCAATCACCTGAAACCGATATCCATTCAGCGTGATGTAAGCGCCCAGTGAAGGACGCCCGGGAAATAGAAGCTTCTCCATCTTCTGGCCCAGCACCACCACCTGGCGCCGATGGGCAACATCATCCTCATTGAGAAACCGCCCCTGCGCTAACGGCAAATGACGAATCTCGGGATAGTTCAGCTCGACGCCCATCACCTGGCCGCCCGCGCTTGAAAACTCGCTCACCTGTTTCAAATCGCTGCGCTGAATGAACGCGGTGGCGTTTCTCACATCCGGCGCACCGGCACGAATCGCGTCCGTATCGCTCACCGTCAACTTGTACGGATGCATCCCCACGTGCTGCTCCGGCAGCACTGGGATCGTGCCTCCCCACATCATGATCAGATCGGTGCCAAGCTCAGCCAGGCTTCTGCGCTGTCCCGACCGAAACCCCTCACCCAGTCCAACCAGCAGCAGCAGCGATGCCACACCCCACGCAATGCCAAACATCGTCAGGAACGACCTTAGCTTGTTGGCGCCAATCGAACGAAACACCTGTGCAAGGATATTGAACAATGCGCGCATGACAATCATTGGACGGGAACTCCCGTGGTTTGTTACGCAAATGCGCTCCAAACAGTTCCCTTTCCCTTGTCATCCTCCATGGATCTCGCTGCAGGCTGTGACTCACCCCGGAAATCTACCAAAAGCCTACATCAGGACGTTCTTCGTCAACAATGGCACTTCCGGATCACTCTCCCGCCGCACCTCAACTCCAAGTGCCTGCAGGAACTTATCCACAGCCGTCAGCGTCGACTCAGAAGCCGATGCCGGGTACACCAGCTGCACCACTGGCGTCACGTCGGCGCCTACGCGAAGCAGATTGCCACGCACAGCAACGCAACGCTCCGGACGATAAACACACGATGCCAGATCCGTGATACTCAACGCATAGCTCGGCGTGCACAGAATCGTCTTCGGCGGCGCCATGCGGTCGATCATGCTGAAGATCTCGAGCTTCGACTCCAGTTCGTCCGGCACGAAGTCCACCGCGACATCGGCCTCACGCACCGCGTCTTCCACCGTCGATGCCAGCTCCAGACGCCCGGCAATCCCCCGCCCCGTCAGGTCCGCACATTCCGCAAAGTCCGCCTCCGCCTTTCGCAGGTTCGCCGGCATCACGTCTTCCAGCACGACGTGAAAGCCCGCACCTGCACACGCCAAAGCAAAACTGCGGCCCGCCACCCCGGCTCCGATCACTGCAACCGTGCGTATCTCGAACGCGGCTGCAGCCCGAGCCGCCTCAATCATTTCTTGCTCGCGACAGCCGTAATGACAGACTCGTAGCTCGGCTCGGCGGCCTTGATGTGGTCAGACACGCGCTGGCGTTCGTCGTCAGTCAACGATGGCAGCACCGCAAGAATCCGGCGCAGTGTTACAGAAATATCGTCAACGTAGTTCATGGTGCGGATGGCTTCGCCAGAGAGAGGCATTCGTGTTGCTCCTGAAGAATTAAAGGTACCTCTCCAGTCTAAACGTTCGCGCCCAGCTCTGCCCGTCTCGAGGCCTCTTCCACCGGCTTGCCTGCCTCGATACCCTCCACCGGCTTCTCATAGCCATCCCGGTCGGTCATCTCCATCAGCGCCGCCAGCTTCATCGCGAAGTCAGGATGCACGGCATGCAGGTTATACCTCCAGGTCCAGTTCCCTGCTCCCGCCGAGGGCGTATTCATCCTCGCCTCGCTGCCCAGATGCAGCACATCCTGCATCGGAAAGACGCACAGATTCGCCACCGACCGCGCCGCCGCGCGCATCATCGCCCACACAATGTCGCCTTCATGCTCGATTCCCTGCAGATAGGTCTGCGCGTGCGCCTTCTCCGTCTCAGTCGCGCCTTCACGCCACCACCCCAGAGTCGTATTGTTGTCATGGGTCCCGGTGTACGCCACCGAATTCGGAACGTAACGGTGCGGAAGATACAGATGCGACCCGCGATCAGAAAAACCGAACTGCAGAATCCGCATCCCCGGCATGCCGAAGTGCTCGCGCAGCTCATCCACCTCGGGAGTAATCAAGCCCAGATCCTCAGCAACAAACGGCAGATTGCCAAACACATCCCTCAGCCGCTGAAAGAGCTCGTGTCCCGGAGCCTTGACCCACTGCCCATTGATGGCAGTTGGCTCGTCCGCAGGAATCGACCAGTACGCCTCAAATCCGCGGAAGTGGTCCAGGCGTATTACGTCATACAGCGCCAGCGCGCGCCGGATCCGCGCCACCCACCAGTCGAATCCGCGGTCCTTCATCAGGCCCCACTTGTACAGTGGATTCCCCCATCGTTGCCCCGTGGGCGAAAAATAATCCGGCGGTACACCCGACACTCGCACCGGCTTCAGATCCTTATTCAGTTCGAACAACTCAGGATGCGTCCACACGTCAGCGCTATCCATATTCACAAAGATCGCAACATCGCCCAGAATGCGGATCTTGCGCTCCGCACAATAGCCACGCAGCGCGCACCATTGTTCATTGAAGAAGAATTGAATAACCTCTTCGATGGCCAGTTCGCGTCCATGCTGGTTCATCACCTTCGTCATCGCGTCATGGAGGCGCCGCGCGTGTTTGGCCGGCCACTCGTTCCAACTGACGTACTTGTACATCCGCCGCAGCACGTTGAACATCGCGTAGTCCGGCAGCCACGAGATGTTGTCCTGGCAGAACTTGTGAAACCTCGCCCGCTTGTCATCGGGCGCGCGATCGAGAAAGTTCGCTGCCGCCTCTTCAATCAACGGCAGCTTCAAACGATGGACCGCGCCAAAGTCCGCAGGCCCGTCGTGCCCGGGCAGCCCCGCAATCCGCTCACCTGCGATCCACCCATCCCGCACCAGCACCTCGAGGCTGATCAGCACCGGATTCCCCGCAAAGGCCGACAACGCCGAGTAAGGCGAGCTTCCATATCCCGTCGGACTCAGTGGCAGCACCTGCCAAAGCCTCTGCTTCGCCGCCGCAAGAAAATCGACAAAGGCATACGCCGCAGGCCCAAAGTCGCCAACCCCACCGTACGAAGGCAACGACGTCACATGCAGCAGAACCCCCGACTGACGCTCCTGATTGCTCGCTTCCCCACTCATCGATTCCCCCTGGCCCCTGCAACTTGGATGCGAAAATCATACGTCGTCGCAGCCAATACCGTGTGATACGATCGCCCAACTACAAATCAACCAGTGACCACAGAGGTTCATGTGACCGAGACATGTCTGTCCCGCCAAGTAATCTCGTCTTTCGCTCTTCTGCTGAGCATCTCCACCTCCTGCCTGACTCAATCCCCAACAGTACAAGCGGCGAGCAAGGCCGACCTGGCGCTGATCAACGGTACGATCCTCACCGTCGATTCCCACGATTCCGTCGCCGAAGCCCTGGCCGTTCAGGCCGGAAAGATCATTGCCGTCGGCACAAAGCAGCAGATTCTCGCTCTCACCGACGCACATACCCAGATCCTCGACCTGCACGGCAGAACGGCTACCCCGGGATTGATCGACACGCACGGCCACTATCAGGATGCTGGCGTCGACCAGCTCTACAACGTCAATCTGAGCGACGCCACAAGCATCGCCGAGATCGTCCGCCGCGTCCAGGCAAAAGTCGCAACCACCAAGCCCGGCGAGTGGGTTCGTGGTGCCGGTTGGGACGAGGGCAAGCTCGCCGAAAAACGCTACGTCTACGCCTCCGACCTCGACAAAGTCTCACCCAACAACCCAGTCTGGTTGCGAAATACAACGGGCCACTACGCCACCGTCAACAGCTACGCCCTGCGCCTCGCCAATATCACCGCCGAATCGAAAGACCCACCCGCAGGCACCATCGACCGCGACCCAACCGGGGCCGCCACCGGCGTCCTCAAAGAGCAGGCCAGCCTCGCCGTCCTGGCGCTTATCCCTCCCCCTTCCATGGAACAGCGCAAGCAAGGCATCCTCAAGAGCATCGACGATCTGCACCACGCCGGCATGACCTCCATCAAGGACATCGGCAGCCCGCGCACGTGGACCGCCTACCGCGAGCTCCTGGCCGAAGGAAAGTTGGACGAGCGGGTCTGCATGTTGTGGCTCGCAGACAACTCACTCGAAACTGCAAAGAAAACCCTCGTGGAGATCCAGAAAAATCCCCATCCGCCACAGTCCCTTGGCGACGGCAGACTCGTCGCCTGTGGCGCGAAGATCTTCATGGATGGCAGCACCGCCGGCCGCACCGCATGGGTCAGTCAGCCGTGGCACAAAAATCTCACCGAGATCGACGAAGGCAACCTCGGCTACCCCAACATGGACCCCGAAGTCTACCGCCAGATGGTGCGACTGTTCCATCAGGCCGGCGTAACCGTTGGCACCCACGCCATCGGCGACCGCGCCATCGACTGGGTCGTCGACACCTACGCTCTGGTCCTCAAAGAGAAACCCACCCCGGGCCTCCGCCACACCATCATCCACGCCTATCTCCCCACGCCCCACGCCATCACCACCATGGCGGCCCTCGAGAAACAATACGACGCCGGCTACCCCGAGTTGCAGCCGCCCTTTCTCTGGTGGCTCGGCAACACCCTGACTCCCAGCCTCGGCCCCGATCGGCTTCCTCTTACGATGCCTCTAAAAACCTACCTCGACCACGGCGTCCGCTGGGGCGGCGGCTCGGACTACTATGTCGCTCCCTATCCCGCGCGCTACGGTCTATGGGCGTCGGTCGAGCGCGAGACCATCACCGGCACCCACCCCTTCGGCATGTCCGAAGCCATCGACGTTCACACCGCCCTGCGCTCCTACACCGCATGGGCCGCACCTCTTCTCTTCCTCGACGACAAAGTCGGCACCCTCGAACCCGGCAAGCAAGCCGACATCGCCATCTTGGACTCGAACCTATACGCGATTCCGCCCGAAAAACTCAAAGACCTCAAATGCGAGATGACCATCTTAAACGGCGGGATCATCTACAAAGACGACCACACCCTCATCACATCGACTTCGACAAGCAAACATCCCTTGAATCGCAGCGATCGCATCGCAAAAAAATAACCCCAGGGCCGGGCCCCGGGGGTATTCGTTGAGTGCTGCCGATTCGCGACTAATTTCCGAACGGCGACGATCCCGGTTCCGCCGGTTTCTTCGAGTACCGCACTGCGCCGCCCTTCTCATACTTCTGTGTCAGCTCGCCAATGTACACGCGGAAGATCTCCTCGTGCTGCTCGTTCAGCAGTCGCTCGCGGGTCGCATTGAAGTTCTTCGCGATGTCCTCCGCCGTGGGTTCCTGCTTGTCGAGCACGCTGAGCACAACACCCGACCGGCCCGTATTGATTGGCCCCGAAATCGCGCCCTTGGCCAGCGTGAAGGCGACCGCGCCCGGGCCGCCCATCGAGCCCAGATCAGGCACCTGACCGTCCTTGCCCACCAGGTCGCTCGTCTTCAGCGGAAGATTCATCTCCGCCGCGGCCTTTTTCAGATCATTCAGCAGCTTCGCCCGGTCGTCCAGCTTCTTCAGCTGCTCGTTCAGCAACTGCGGCACCTGCTGCTCGCGATAGTCCTCGAGGATGTGCGCCTTGTACGCTGCAAATTCCGGAGCATGCGCAGGCTTGATATCGGATACCTGAAAAACGGCGAATCCCTCACCCGTCGACACCGAAGCCGGATCAGCGCCCTTGACCACCGCGAACGCCTGCGCCAGCAATCCGGCCCCATCCGACAGCCCGGGAATCACCCCGTCCTTTGCAACGTAGTCCGTCGTCACCACATGCAGCCCCTTCGCAGCAGCGGCTTTATCCAAGCCATTCTTCTTTGCATCCGCAGCAAGCGCAGAAGCAAACGTCTGCTCCGCGGCACCCGCGCGCTGCTGTTCGAGAATCGGCACAATCTCGCCCTTCACCTCGGCCAGCGACTTCGTATGCGCCGGTTCTTTCTGCTCCGTCTGGATAATGTGATACCCAAACTGCGACTTCACCACATCCGAGGTCTGCCCCGGATTCAGCGCCATCGCAGCCTTCGCATACGCCGGATCGAGTCCGCTCGTCGGATACATCGGCAGTTCGCCGCCCTGCACCTTGCTTCCCGGATCGTCCGAGTTCTTGCTCGCCAGATCCGCAAAGTTGCCACCCGCCCTGACCTGCTTCAACAGATCCTCCGCCTTCGCCTTGGCCGCCGCATCCGTCTTGGCGTCCGCGCCCGCAGGAACCGCGATCAAGATATGGCGAGTCTTCACCTGCTCCTTCACCGTGTACTGGTCCTTATGGGCGTTGTAGTACGTCTGCACATCGGCATCGGAAACCTGAGGCTTGCCGCCAGGAAGATTCGACGCGTCAAACGCGACATACTGAATCTTGCGAGTCTCCGGAACCGCCGACGCATACCGCGTAGCGTTCTTCTTGAAGAAGTCCTGCAGCTCGGCCTCCGACGGATTGATCCCCTTCCGCACTTCGTCGGACGAGATCACAACGTAGTCGAACTTCACCTTCGTGCCATCTGTCTTGTACGCCTCGCGCACCGCGTTGTCAGAAACCGTAACCCCGCCCGTGATCAAAGCCTGCAGACGATTCAGCTCCATATCGCTCTTCACCTGCGACTCAAACTCCGCGCGGCTAAGCTGGTTCCCGAAGGCGCTCGACACAAAGTTGATGTAGGCGTCGTCGCCGATGTACTGCCCATTGGGAAACAGATACTGCGCAAAAGGCCCGGTCTGCAGTTCGCGGCGCAGATCCGCATCGCTCACCTGCAGATTCATCCTGTCGGCCTCGTGCTTCAGAATCGCCCGCTGCACCAGAATCTGTCCCGCGCGCGGCACCAGATACGGCATCAGCTGCTCCGGCAGATGCTGTTGCTGCAGTTGCCGCGAGGCCAGCTGGTTCACCTCGACGGTCTTGATCTGAGTGCTGTCTCCGATCGTTCTGCCGAAGAAGCCAGGTTCGCGAACCGTGGCGTATACCGACGAATCACTCGCGGTGGCGTTATCGAAGATACCCGGCACAAGGGTAATCACCATCGTTATGGCTGCCAGCCCAATAATGACGGCGAAGATAATCTTCATGATGCGGTTGTCTCGCTGCAAAAGACGAATCATGCTATGTAGAACCTTCACTTTACGTGGGCCCGCTTCCGTTCCGGAAAGCAGGGTGCCCGGGATTTTGCGTGACCTTGCGGGGGAGCCCTTCTGAATCTTCGACTCGCGCCAGCCGGTTGCAGGGCAAGTCATTAGTATAAATCAGGCGCCACGGGAATTCACCCAACGCCGAATCCTCACACGAAACCCGGCGCCGAATTAGTGTCCTGTCTTTGACACACTATACATACCTTGTCATCCCGACCGGAGCGCAGCGGAGCGGAGGGATCTGCTGTTTGTTCGGGTTAGCAACATGTACGCGTCGCGATTATGTAGAAACAGATCACCAACCGGCTTAGTCCGGGAATAGAGGCCCGCGAATCGCAGATAATTTGCGAGCCGTGTCAGACCAGCGCCGCCTGCCTAACGCGTAGCCTCCGCCTTAGCCAACACCATAGCCGACTTACCCGCAGCCGCCTCGTAGTACTTCACCATCCGTTGCGGCTCGCTCGCCTTATACGGCGCCAGGTTATGCGCCCAGCGAAACCCGATCGGCTGATACCAAAGCTCCGCCTCCACCTTCAGCGGCCCCGCCGCCCCTCCAGTCGAGACCACATACCGCACCGTGCTCCCCCTGTCCGTGAATCCGGGATCATCCGCCGCCCCGCCCGTCACCGCAATATCCTGGATCGCCGTCGCCTTATCGAACCCATGCGGCAGCAAGCGATTGTCCTTCAGATACCCCACCGCATGCAGCAGTCCCGTCGTCACCTTCCCATCCGCATCCTTCAGGATCGGCTCATAGATCTCCACCTGGTCCGCACTCGTAATCTCCCGGTAGTGTGGCTCGTACTTCAGCGGGTCTGCATCATTGTCGTTCCCCACAATCGACCCATCCGGCCTCAGCGAACCCGACTCAAACACCACACGCCCACCGGCATCCTTCACCACAACATGCAGCCACGCCCTCCGCGAAGGATACGCCGTCGGCAGCTTGTGCCCGCCAAGATTCTCAACATGCACCTCCACCGCAACCCCATTCGCAGTCCGATCGATGCTGCCAATCGTCACCTTCGCCGCCTGCGTCTTCAAAAACTCCGTCGTGCGTTTCATCGTGGCATCCATCTCATCCGGCAGCGCCACCGTGGCCAGTTCATCGCGATGATCCTGCAGCATTCCTTCCACAACGAAGTTCGATCCGACAAACGTATGCCGATGCATGCCCTCGCGCGGCTGGCCATACAGCGCCGTCACCGCCACCGGCTCTTTCACCACCGGCATATGGCAGTCCTGGCACGTCTGCTTCGTCGCATAATCGCTATGCTGCCACTCCTGGAACGGCACCTGCTCCGGGAACCTCGCGATCTTCTCCCCATTCGGCCCCAACGCCGAAGTAATCAGCGTATGGCAGCTCCCGCAAAGTCCCGCATCCCGCATCTGGCTGCCATGCGTCGGCAGGTAGGTAGCGGTCGAAGAGTGCATCACCGTCCGGTGCCCTTGATCCACTTCGAACGGCCCATACTCGGCACGCTCACCGTTCCGGTCCGGCTGCGCAATCTTCACATTCCCCACAAACGTCGCGTCGGTCCCCAGCCCCTCCTTCTCAATCTGGTGGCACACCGAGCACGTCACCCCATCCGCCGCAGCCTTGTCTCCCTTCGGAAACACCGCCAGCGGAAACCGCGAAAACACATCCGTGTGCCGTCCCCTGTCCCGGTCTGCCATCCGCACCGCCGGCATATGGCACACCGAGCACTCATCCTCAATCGCCTGCTTCGACTCCGGATGATCGATCGTCTCCCTTCGCACGCTCCCCTGCCAGTAAGGATCGCGCGACGAGTTCGCCATAATGCTCGAGCGCCACTGGAACCCAATCGAGATATCCTCGCCCTCGCTCGTCTTCAACCCGTTATGACAAGCCACGCACCGGTCCGACGTCCGAAACACCGTCCCCGGAGGAACCCTGTCTCCCTTTGCATTCTCCGTCTTCGTCTGCCCCCGCAACACCGCCGGCGCGAACGTCACCGCCAGTCCCAGAACAATCGCGCCAATCGCGCTACCCCAATGAGTCCTCATCGCCACCCATCCCATAGCTTCCCATCCGCCCGGTCCCACAGCAGATAAAACAAAACCTGCGCCGGTCGCCCGCTGGTATTCGTGAACGGCTCCCTCACCCCAAAGCCCACGCGCACATGCTGGCGCCTACTCACCGTCACCTGCATCTCCGGCAGAACATCCCAATCCGTCTTCGCCCCCGGCGCAAAGTCACGCGACGCCAGAAACTCCACCATCGGCGACCACAGCCGTCCCAGCATGTGGTCCTGACCGATCGCCTGCCCCACCGTCGCCCGCCAGAACATGTTGCGCGGAGCTATGCTCGTATCAAACGGCAGGTCCGCCCCCAACTGCGTCTGCAAAAACGTATTGTTCTTGAACAGCTGATCGAACGCTGCAAACGGCTCGAACTGCGCCGTCCCCGCTCCAAATCCCCGCGCGGGGTCGCCGGTCGGCAGCAGGAACCCTCCCTGCAGACTCAGAATCGACCCCGTCCGCAAACTCGAAAACATCTCCCGCTTCACCCCGAGCGTGATGTCCCCAACTCCTGCCGTCCAGTTGTGGTTCTGGTCTGCATAGTTCACCGGAACGTCCGTCTCAAGCTGCGTCCGCGCATCGATGATCGTCCGCTCATCGATCACATCCGTCGTCCACGACGGCGCACCCGACGCACCCGCCGCCGTCGAAACCACAATCTCGTTCTCTGGAAACGCCTTCTCCGTCACCAGCGCCCGCGGCAGATTCAACTCTCCCAGCGGATAGTGATGAACATTCCTGCAAAACCCGCGCATATACGCGATGACATCGTTAATCTGATCATCGGTCAGCAAGTCCCCAAACGCCGGCATGATCTGCGACAGCCCGCGCGACGGCCCGCCATGCACAATCACTGCCTTCCAGTTGCCGTCCGGCTCCGGCGTCGTGCCCGCGCAGTCCGTAAAATCCGGGAACGTGTCCGCCCGCAAAAACACTGTGCTCGCGTTCGGAGCGCCCTTGCCATCGGCTCCATGACAAGCGATGCACCCGCCCTTGTAAACCTTCTCCCCGTTCTCAACATTCGCGGGCTTCTTATACGGAAGCCGCTGCGCCGGCGCCCGCAACCCCCACCCCCAAAGCAGCGCCACCACGCCCACCGCAATCGCCGCCAGAACGACGCCTCGCCCGCTCCCGCTCAGCTTTCGCGCCTCCACCCTCTCAGCCCGCCGACTTAGCCCTCTCACCAGATATCCCGCCACTCTCCTGCGTACTAAGTATGACGCGCAGCCGCCGGCTGCAAACGCCGAAAAATAAATTTGCGAAATGTGGCGTATTTTTCAGCGCCGGAAAAGAGACATCCTTTTCCCCCAAACCACCTGCGATCTACCACCAATTCACCACAAAAACACCACCCAAAAACACCCGTTTTTCCAGAACCCCCCTCAAAAAACGCCCGTAAAATCGAAAAAAACGGTTTGACGGGCGCCTGAGATTTTTTCCAACAAACGTCGTAATTTAGTACCGCGGATAGTAATAAGCCGGCCCGTAATAAGGATACGGATAGGGCGGCGGAGGTGGCGGAGGATAGCGCCGCTGCAACTGCGGTTGCGGCACACCCGCACCCAGCCTGTTCAACTCCGCCTGGGACACAGTCGTAACATCTGCCGGCTGAGTCAGATGGAAGGTCACAATCGCCTCCGGCGGAATCGACGCCTCACCTGCCCCCGAAGCCGAAGAAACGCCCAGACCGGCAACTCCCCCAACTCCGGCACCGACGGCTGCACCAACACCACCACCCGCCACAGCGCCAATCAAGGCACCAACGCTGGCAAGCCCGATCGTGTTCCCGACAGTATTCCCCGTCTTATCAACACCTTGATGCCACCAGAAATCCGTGGCCACCGGATACGTCATGCCGCCAAACGACACATTCGTCAGCTGCAGCTTCAGTTCACCCTTCCCACCCAGCTGACCAGCGGTGTGCGCATCCACAACCGTCCCCTGAATCGACGAGCCTCGCGGAATGGCGACAGATCCACCCGCGACAACATCGGTCAACACAACGCCATCAAACGCCGTGCCCGGCGCCGTATTCTTGCTGCTCATCCCCTGGTTGATCCGAACCCGGAGAATCGAGCCCTTCGGAACAACAACCGCATCCCCACCTTTCTGGGCAACATACGGCTGCTGAGGTTGCTGAGGATACGGAGGATATTGGGGCGGGTACGGCTGCCGGTACGGCGGACGACCGTAGGGCGGCGGGTAAGGATATTGGCCCCCCTGCGGCGCCGGGTATTGGCCAGCCTGCGGAGGCGGATACTGGCCGCCCTGCGGAGCTGAGCCATCGGGCGGCGGATACTGCCCCTGCTGCGGTGGCGGATTATTCTGCGGCGCGCCAGACGGGTTCGGATTGCTCTGGGGCTGCTGATTCTGTCCCTGCGGCGGGGCCATCGTACCGTCGGACTGCAGATTCGGATTGGTTGCATCCTGCTGCGAATCATTGCTCGCGGGCGTGGGAGTGCCGAGGGTCAATTGATCGACAACCTTTTGGACACCCGCGGTATTCGCGACCAAATGCTCTGCCAGGTCTCGCAGCGGCTCATCGCGAACCGTTCCGTTCAGCGTCACAACGCCGTAAACCGTAGTCGACGTGATGGATTGATCCGCCAGTTCAGGCGCACCGGCCAGCGCCTTCAAAACATTGGCCTCGATTTGCGCATCCGGCATCGCAGTCGGCTTCGTCTGGGCAACGACCACACCGCACCCAAGAAGCAGACCCGCCGACAAAAGTGACACCATTGAAAATCGTGAAAAGGACTTGCCCCGATACATATCTTCCTCCGCTATGTCCTATGGGTGCAGACTCGTTTTTATAAAAAAAGTTACGGTCTGGTCCATCTGTAAGTAGGGGGAGAAATCATGACCAAAACGATCGCCAATGGACCGTTCCGCGTGATTGACCTTCCCTCTTTATAACGGTATATTCAAAGAGCGGGGTGGAGCAGCCCGGTAGCTCGTTGGGCTCATAACCCAAAGGTCGTAGGTTCAAATCCTACCCCCGCAACCATTTAGCAATATCGAGGGCAATTCTGGGGCAAGCTAACCCGAATTGCCCTTTCTTCTCGCCTATCCACTGGGGAGTCTGACGGGGCTGTTGGCGCGGCAATGGGGTTCGCACACCTCCGACGCTCGCCGCCCGCATGTGGGGCAACGTGGAGCGACTTGTGAGACTGTGTCGCACTCTATGTTCGGACCAAGCTCGTCGTTGGTCCAACTTCCGAATTACCGACAGACCCCGAGTAACGTGGTTAGAAGCACGTTTCTCATTATTGATTTGAGCAATGGTTTTTTGCAGGCCACTTGATGCAACCGCATTTAGCTGGACACGCTGGGCCTCCGCCAGCAACGCACGCGAATGAAGGTAAGATTCAGCGCATGCCTGAGCGTGACATCATCCACTCCGTAGCGGGTCGTAGTTGCCGAAAACCCCGTTTTCAGGCCTTCGACAACAGTTTGTGGGTAAGGTTCTCGCTCTTGCGCGAATGCCACCCGATTTGCGGTGGTGCGGTCAGATGTGGGTCACCCAGCCCGTTCAAGATGAGGGAGGACGTGGATAAGAAAGACTCCGGCGCAGAAGGAGGCGACGTAGTTGTGCCACTTCATCGGAGTCTCCGTGATGGCGTAGAGCTTAATTCGTTCCGGGATACTGATCCCTGATTGTGTAGCCCTCGGGGACCTGAAAAAGAGCAGGGTTGGGTTCGCCGCGATCCAGATTGGTCACCTCGGTGATGCGTGTTCCGGTGCGAGGGTCGTCATCGACGCTGAGGAGGACGAGCTTCAGCTCGGATGACATCCACGTTTCATGGAAGGTGATGATGGGTTTATCGTTACCGAAGAAGCCGACAGGGTAAGTGACAGTGAGCCTGGTGCCTTCCGCGTAGACCCCGGCGATGGTCTTGCCGCCCAGCTTCTCGGTTTTTCTTTCGGGCCGGAGGTTTGGATCACGGACGGAGCCTGCAGTCATCGTGACGATTCCGGTCGTCTCAGGACCAGTTCCGGTTCCTCCAGTTCGGATTGTCTGGGAGGAGTTCGTCACATTTGCGACGGGCCCGATCGAACCTGAGCCCATGCCCATGGCTATTAGTCCTGACTGCTGCGCTGCTCCGCGGAGATCCGGCATGTGAATCCTTGTTGCTTGTTTGCTCTGACTCATCCAGACAGTGGTGGTCCGGGCGACTGGATCCATAACATTGGTGTGGGTGATGTTCTGCCCTTGCATCTGCGACACGGAGTTCTGCTGCATGGTTCTGCCTTGAGAGTCTCGTGCCTCGGTGGTGTTGTTTTCGCGGTTGATGGTTGTTCCGTCCGCAAGCTTTTGAATGATGGTGGTCTTCTTGACGGCGGTGTAAGGGTTGCCTGCAGAGGCGACTGTTTGAGCGATTGCTGCGACAGAGCTAAACTGCAGGACAGTCAGTGCGAGTGGACGAATTGCCGGAATCAACATAACTCTCCTGTGGATCGGAACTGGAGAAGCAGGTTGAACAGGGTGCTCCAGTAGTCTGCTCTCTTTCCATGCAGATTTCAATTGGGAGTCGTAAACGTGCGGGCTTTTAAGAGAGGGTGCCTGTAATTTCGTGGTTGGGGAGGTCTTTGGGGAGTAGACTTTGAGTCCACCGACCCGAGGAGCGTTAGGGCTGGCTTGAGTGTTGATCACGCGAAGATGAAGTAGTTGGAGAGGAATGGCGATGGACAGGACGAAACTGGTGTTTAGCTCCCTGCTCGTTTTGACTCTGGGGGCTATACCATCGGGAGCCTTCGGGCAGGCTGCGGCGGAGGCTGGTTTAGTCTCTGGGTTGTCTTCGGTTTCTACCACGTCCGCGGCTTCCCACCTTTCTGCGACTACGAACCGGGCTCTGCAGGGGCATAAGGTGGCGGGCGGAACGGTCTCTCGGCCGGTTACGACGACGGTGGTGCACAGGACACAACCAGCCGGGTCGAAGGTATCGACGGCAGGGACGGCGAGCGGACACAGTGGAGTTGCCACGACGACCGACCACGGGGCAAAGCTGCCAGACGGCATTGCCCATGTATGGCCTGAGAACGCGCTGACTCAGGTGCCCGTGGCGCCTCAATAAGGGTTGGTTCGTTATCGACGATGAAGCCGTCGCGAAGATCGTGCTTCTTGATTCTCCGCGCCTACTGCAGGACAGTTTTCCGCCACGCCCGCGAGGATACCGCAAACCTTGCCTGGGCTTGGACGACGCGCCTGAAAAGTCCGCTTTTGGGCAAGTTCACTTCTGTATAGGGTTGTAGTTTCCCAAAACTGGGATGAGCAGGTCTCGGATCGGAGAGACTATTTCCCATGAAAAAGCCTATGCGGCACCTCATCGCGGAAGTACCACGCAGAAGCTCCAAGGTCGGGATGACGATCGGAATCGATCTTGGGGATGTCTGGAGCCATTACTGCACGCTCAACGAAGACGGAGAAGTGGTTGACCGGGGACGGTTTCGAACCAGTCCCTCGGGAGTCGAGAAGTGGTTTACCGATCTGCCTCGAGTACGGATCGCGATGGAAGCGGGCACGCACTCGATCTGGATCAGCGAGCAGCTTCAGGAACTGGGTCACGAGGTGATCGTGGCGAACGTGCGCGAACTGCGTGCGATCTCGCACAGCGATCGGAAGAGCGATCAGGTGGATGCGGAGAAGCTGGCTCGCTACGCGCGGCTCGATCCGAAGATCCTGCGCCCGATTGCCCATCGTACGGTCGCTCAGCAGGAGGCACTGACTTTGATCCGCGCCCGCAACCTGATCGTTCGTCTGCGGACGGCGGCGGTGAACGCGGTGCGCGGATTGGCCAAGCCTTGCGGCTACCGTCTGCCTGCCTCGTCCACGCTCTGTTTCGCGAAGCGATGCGTGGCCGTGCTCCCGCCAGGTCTGGCCCAGGCGCTCGGTCCAGTGCTCGAACAGATCGCGGAGATGACGAAGAAGATCAAGCACTATGACCGGATGATCCAGCGACTCACGGAGACGGAGTATCCAGAGACACAAGCGCTGATCCAGGTCTACGGTGTCGGGCAGCTCACCGCCCTGACTTACGTCCTGACGCTGGGAAGCAAGGAACGCTTCCAGCGAAGTCGCGATGTCGGCTGCTACCTCGGTCTGCGGCCAAAACGCAGTCAGTCCGGGGATCGAGACCCGCAGCTCGGCATTACCAAGGCCGGCAACATCTACTTGCGTACTCTGCTGGTCGAGTGTGCCAACCATGTGCTCGGTCCGCATGGGAGAGATTCCACCTTACGACAGTGGGGTCTGCACCTAGCCTCGCGCGGAGGCAAGCAGTCCCGCAATCGGGCCATCGTCGCCGTCGCTCGCAAGCTGGCAGTACTGCTTCATCGCATCTGGATCACCCAGGAGCCATACATCCCGTTCTACGGAGTAGCAGCCTAAGGAAGGAGATCATACCGAAATGTTGCAACTACCCCGCGTCCCGATGACTGCGCACGGGGTTGGGCCCTCAACGAGGCCGACCCAAAACTGGCAGCATCGACTTCTCCTTCTGACCCCAACCGACACAGAGCCACGAGCGGCTCACTCAAAGTGCGAATAGAAACACGGTGGAGAACAACAACGCGGACCAACCACAACAAACAACAGCGAAGGCAAAGAACCTATGAAAGAAAAACAAAAACCACTTGACGCAAGTGACCTGCTCATAGAAACCCCGTTTTGCGGGAATGACGTTTCGCTACTGCCGATTTCGCTTTAGATGGATTGGTTCAGGACGCGATTGAGACGTTGAACGAAGACAGCTGGGTCTTTGAGTGGGACCCCCTCGAGAAGGAGCGCCTGGTCGAAGAGTAGCCACGCGGCGTCTTGTATTGCTGCGCCGTCGGACCTCGTGAGGAGCTTTTTAATGATCTCGTGATCGGGGTTGATCTCGAGCGTGGGTTTCAGCTCGGGAAGATTTTTCTGGCCCATGGCCTGCATCATCTGGCGCATGCGGGCAGAGGGCTCGCCTTCGTCGGAGACGATGACGGAGGGGCTGTCAGCGAGGCGTGTCGAGATGCGCACCTCTTTGACAGCATCTCCCAGGGTGGCCTTGAGCTTTTCTAGGAGGGGCTTCAGCGATTCGGCCTTCTCGGGCTCGGCTTCGCTCTTCAGGTCTTCGCTGGCGCCTTTGTTGACGGCCTTGAAGTCGGTCTCACCGTACTTGTCGACGGTAGAGAAGACGATCTCGTCGATGTCGTCGTCGAGGACGAGGACTTCGATGTTCTTCTTCTTGTAGACCTCGAGCAGGGGCGAGTTGCGGAGGAGAGCCTCGCTGCCACCGGTGATGTAGTAGAGACTCTTCTGATCAGGCTGCATGCGTGCTTTGGCTTCGGCGAGCGAGGTGAGACCCTCGACCTTGGTGGATTTGAAGCGGATGAGGTCGAGCAGCGTCTCACGGTTGGCGTAGTCGCCATACAAACCCTCTTTCAGAGGACGGTTGTACTCGGCGATGAACAGCTTGTACTTGTCGGGGTCGGCAGTAGCGATCGTCTTCAGTTCAGAGAGGATCTTTTTAACGCTGGCGGTCTTGATGTTGGTGAGGATCTTGTTCTGCTGCAGGATCTCGCGCGAGACGTTGAGCGGAAGGTCTTCGGAGTCGATGATGCCGCGGACGAAGCGGAGGTACTGCGGGAGTAGCTCCTTCGAGTCGTCCATGATGAAGACGCGCTTGACGTAGAGCTTGACGCCGGTCTTGTAGTCGTTCTGGTAGAGATCGAGCGGGGCCTTGGCGGGGACGTAGAAGAGGGTGGTGTATTCGAGCGTGCCTTCGGCGCGGGTGTGGAACCAGAAGAGTGGGTCCTCCCAGTCGTGAGAGATGGACTTATAAAGCTCCTTGTAGTCGTCGTCGACTAACTCACTCTTCGCCCGGCGCCACATGGCGGAGGCTGCGTTGACCTGCTCGGCGGTGCGCGTCTTCGTGGATTCCTTCTTCTCGGCGTCCCAGTCGCTCTTGTCGTAGGTGAGGAAGATGGGGAAGGCTATGTGGTTGGAGTATTTCTTGACGATCTCCTGCAGGCGATAGCTGTTCGCGTACTGCGTGCCTTCATCGTTGAAATGGATGAGCACGGTAGTTCCGGCGGTCTTGCGTGCGGCGTCACCTGAGATTTCTTCCAGCTCGAAGCCGGTCTTGCCGTCGCTGGTCCAACGCCACGTCTTGTCTTCGCCAGCCTTGCGCGAGATGACCTCGACCTTGTCGGCAACCATAAACACGGAGTAGAAGCCGACGCCGAACTGCCCGATGAGGTTGGAGTCCTTCTTTGCATCGCCGGAGAGCTGCGAGAGGAAATTCTTTGTGCCCGAGCGGGCGATGGTTCCGAGATGCGAGGCGAGATCTTCCTCGTTCATGCCGATGCCGGTGTCGGAGATGATCAGTGTCTTGGTGGCCTCGTTGAGTTCGAGGTCAATGCGAGGGGCGTCGATACCGTTGCCGACGAGGGCCTTGTAGGTTTCGTCGGTGAGGGTGAGGTGGCGGACCTTGTCGAGTGCGTCGGAGGAGTTGGAGATGAGCTCGCGAAGGAAGATCTCGGGATGCGAGTACAACGAATGGACGATCAGCTGTAGGAGCTGGGAGACTTCGGTCTGAAATTGTTGTTTAGACATATCGTCTCTAATTATTGCCAAAAAAAGAGCCGAATGGGTAATGAGGTGAAAGGGGGGCAAGAAGGAGCGAAGGGCCAAGCCGATTCTCCGTTGTTTCCGAAAACCCCGTTTTCAAGGACCTCATCGCATCGAGCAGCGTGGGAACGTCTTCCAGCTAGTCCACTGTCGCACGCGCCAAAGATCGCCCTGTTCAAACCATTCCATACGGTTATCGGTTCCGTGCTAGATTGGCCGAGAACCATAAGTATGAACTTTGACGGGTCTTAGGCTGAGTGTTCCCCATGCGTGTATTTCAATATTCTTGACGATTGTCCTTAGCGCAAATGCCCGTGGTTTTAGTGCCCCTCAGACCGCACAGGAAGTACAACAACGCTTCGCACAACTGCATGATGCAACAACAAGCGACGAAGCTTCGGTTCAACTCAAGGCACTGGCAGGGAACAACGCGGATGCAAGGCTGTACTTAGCGAAGGAATTGCCGGGGCTCATCTCAAAGACCTCACAAGATCCTTCGCAAGATAAGGTCTGGCTCAATTGCGTTCACTTGGCTGGCGAACTCAAAATCGAGAAAACCATACCGGTACTGGTGACCTTGTTCGATCCTGCCAGATACAGCCGTTCGGCTGTTAGTACTATGACATCGAGAACAACCTTTGCTAACGATCCGGTGGCCAAAGCCTTGGTACAGCTCGGCCAACCGGCGATCGGCTCCGTGAGCGGAATCCTGGAAGACAAGGACAAAGGCCAACAGACTCGGATGCACGCTGCCCTGGTGCTCTACAACATGAACTCGCCAGACGCCGACGCCGCACTCGTCCACGACCTCCAAACCGAGACCGACCCACGCGTCCGGTCATTCATCGAAGGGCGGCTGAAGGCACGCAAGGATATGTCTTCGCGTTGTCGGACTGCCAGAACTACTTACAGCTCGCAATGCTGGAATCGCGAGCCTACGAGCATCATCGCGCGAGTTCGCTAAGTGCCGGCAACATCTGCCCAGCAGGGATACTCCTAAGAAACGCGCATCTGTTTACCGATCGCTTTTGCGTTAGCTCCCAGGGACCGAGTTCCCCAAAAGTCGGGTTTCTATGAGCAGGTCATTGGCGTCAAGTGGTTTTTGTCTTTTCCTTCATAGCGTCTTGGCCTTTGCTGTTGTTTGTTAAGGTCGTTCCGCTTTGTTGCCTCTCCACCGTGTTTCTATTCGCACTTTGAGTGAGCCGTTCGTGGCTCTGTGACGGGTTGGGGTCAGACGGAGAAGTCGATGCTGCCAGTTTTCGGCCGGCCTTGCGAAGGCCCAACCCGACACGCAGTCACCGGGACGCGGGGTTTAGCAACAGGGAGCATGATTGGAATCCTCTGCATAGAACGGGACGTACGGCTCTTGCGTGATCCAGATGCGATGAAGCAGAACCGCGAGCTTGCGGGCGACGGCGACGATGGCACGATTGTGGGACTGCTTGCCTCCTCGCGAGGCCAGGTGCAGTCCCCACCGACGCAAGGTTGAGTCTCTTCCACGCGGACCAAGTACATGGTTGGCGCACTCGACCAGCAGACATCTGAGGTAGATGTTGCCAGCCTTGGTGATGCCAAGTTGCGGGTCACGGTCACCGGACTGGCTGCGTCTCGGCCGCAGGCCGAGATAGCAGCCCACATCCCGGCTTCGCTTGAAGCGTTCCTTGCTGCCCAGCGTCAGAACGTATGTCAGTGCCGTCAACTGGCCGACGCCGTAGACCTGGAGCAGTGCCTGCGTCTCCGGATACTCCGTCTCGGTGAGTCGCTTGATGGTGCGGTCATACTGCTGGATCTTCACCGTCATCGCAGCGATCTGTTCGAGAACCGGACCAAGCGCCTGAGCCAGACCTGGAGGAAGCACGGCCATGCACCGTTTGGCGAAACACAAGGTGGAAGAGGCCGGAAGCCGGTAGCCGCACGGCTTTGCCAGTCCACGTACTGAGTTCACCGCCGCCGTCCGCAGACGAACGATCAGGTTGCGGGCACGAATCAACGTCAGCGCCTCCTGTTGGGCAACCGTGCGATGCGAGATCGGTCGCAGGATCTCTGGATCCAGCCGGGCATAGCGAGCGATCTTCTCCGCATCCACCGTGTCACTCTTCCGGTCGCTGTGCGAGATCGCTCGCAGTTCGCGCACGTTGGCCACTATCACCTCGTGACCCAGCTCCCGGAGCTGTTCGCTGACCCAGATCGAATGCGTTCCCGTCTCCATCGCGACCCGTGCTCTGGGAACATCGGTAAACCACTTCTCGACTCCCGAGAGCGTCGTTCGAAACCGCCCCCGGTCCACCACTTCTCCATCTTCGTTGAGCGTGCAGTAATGGCTCCAGACATCCCCAAGATCGATCCCGATCGTCAGCCCAACCTTGGTGACGCTGTGTGGAACTTCCGCGATGAGGTGTTTCGATGGCTTTTTCATGGCAACAGTCTCTCCGATCCAAGAGACCTGCTCATCCCATTTTTCGGCAACTTCAGTCTATATAGGGTCGTAGTTTCCGAAAACCCCGTTTTCGCGCAACTAAATCTTCGCGAGTCTGTTCAATGCAACAGGAACACCGTCAAAGGGGCGTCCATGCCACGTTATGTAGTCCTTCTTGCACTCGCAGCGCAGTACTGTGTGATTACCGGCTGTAATGGGGTTGGAACAAGCGCTGTGTTGGCTCAATCCGCCTATCCGCCGCAAGCCTTAATGGCAACTACGCGATTAGCTTCAACAGCAGCGGCGGCGCCGAGCTTTTAGCCCCGGACGGGTCATTACCCCCATTCGGTGCGGTGGGAACTCTGCAGTTCGACGGCACCGGGAAAGTAAGTGGGACGGTCACTGCGCACTACGGAACCAGTTCATGCGCAATTTCATTAACTGGAACCTACACCGTCCAGAGCACTGGCCTCGGAACGATAACTGTCACTCCGGTCGTCTCCTCTGGTGGATGTTCCGTTTCGGCGGCTTGGCGGGCTGACCTGGCAGCCGCGCAACAGGGAGCATCCTTCAATTTCGCGTCAAACACTGGGACGGCAGGATCAGCAGCAAAGCAATAGAAAGCTGCTTAGTCCCCTACATTGAAATTCTGCACTCGGGGTCGGAACAGCTCCCGACAGCTCCCGACAGCTCCCGACAGCTGCCTGCAAAGTCGGCTTTCCAGAAACTTCTTTTCATGGAGCGACGCTTCTTGGGACTGGAGTCTTGCGGAGCGTCGAGTAGCTGAACGACGGCTTGTTGTTTCGGTAGAGGCCCTGTGCGGACACAAGACTGGATCTGTTCCCGCTGAACTGGATCTCGATGAGGTCTCGGTGCTGTGGTCCTCGTTCAGGCAGCGGGCACCAGTTGCATGCCGTGCTTGTGGGCTTTGCGCTGCAGGAGGTCAAGTTCGCGTTGTTCGCTGCGCCGGTTGAACTCCTCCATGCCCTGATCTACCCATTTCTGTCCTTTCATCACCAGTCGATAGTAGAGGCAGGCCAAAATACGGGCCATGGCTTTGATGGCTTTGTGGCCTCCCAGTTTGGCCCGAAGATATCGGCACCTTGCGCCAAGATAACTGTGAGCATGGATCAGTGCCTGCGCGGCCATTCGAAATGCATTTCCTGCGCGATTGGTGCGATGTTCGCGTACATGACGGATCACCCTTCCTCCGCTCACATCCCGCTTGGGAGCCAGATTCAGCCAGGAAGACCAGTGGGCCTCCGTCTTCCACGCACTCAGGTCCGGGCCTACTTCAGCCAGCACGGTCTGAACCGTCATCACGTTGATGCCGTCGATGGACGTAGCGTTGACGCTCAGAATCCGCTCTAACTCTGCTTCCAGATCGAACAAGGGTTCGTTGCCTTGAGGTTTGTGAGGCTTGCGAGACTTTTTAGTCATGTCAGTGGACGGCGGGTCGACCGCTTCCACTCTTCGCGCAGGCAGCAGTGCCAGGTACTGCTTTAGCTGTTCATCGCATTTGGCCATCTGCTGGTGATAGAAGTCGTAGGCGTCGACCGCCTGCTGCAACTCGAACAGGACGTCCGGTTTCCAGACGCCCTGCAGGCTGTGAACAATCTCCTCCTCGCTGGCCATGCAACGCCGATCGCGAAGCGACGAGAGGGTCTTCGGATCGCGCTGCCCCGCCAGCAAAGCCCGGATGATCGCCTGTCCACTCGTGCCGCCGATGTTGCTCAAGGCATTGTGCAACTGCATATTCATCGCGATCAGGCACTTTTGCATGTGCTGGATACATCGTGAGGAGTCTCTGACGTGCTGATCCCGCAGCCGCCACACGGTTCGCACTCTTTGGATCTTGGGAGCAGGCAGAAAACAGGCTCGCAACAGACCATACGTATGCAAGCGCATCAGCCACTGACACTCCTGCACATCACTCTTGCGTCCTGGTACGTTCTTCGTTCCCCGCGCATCCACCAGGTACACTTCCAGACCATGCTTCTGCAGAACATCATGCACCGCGATCCAGTACACCCCGGTGGACTGCATCACGACCGTGCGTATGCCACAGCGCACCAGCCACTGAGCCATCTCCACCAGCGCCGCGGTCCAGGAGCCGAACTCGCGCACCGGCTGTGCGTCCCGCCCGCGCGGTACGGCCACGTAGTGGCTCTCATTGCCGACATCAATGCCAGCCGCGTCCCGGTTGACGATCTCCAATCCCGGATCCGCGGCACTCAGACGCTGCTCGACTGCTCTGCGCTCTTTGCGATTCAATCTAGCCCCCAGCCGTAACCGATCGAAGGCGGATTGCTTGACCTTAGCCATGGCATGTTCTCCCTTCTCCTTGAGATTGGCCAGGCTCGACTCGGTTGGCGATTATGACACAGGCTTTCCAGCGGGGTCGAGATCGATCTCTTTTCAGAGCGCGATCTCGCCACCAAACAATGGGTCGCAGCAACCGAAATCAAACTTTTGAACGGGCACGATGGCACCAAGTAGACTGCGATTATGGCTGTCGAGCCAGCCGTCTTGAGTCTGCTACCGCTCTACGGAACAACGCAAGTTTCCGGGACTATGGACCCGCCAACGGCGGGCAACAAACTTTTGAGCAAGTTCACTGGGTCAGCGAGTTGAACTTAGTCAAAACCCCGTTTTCAGAAACTACGGGACGCCACTTGTCCGAGAAGGCGACTTCTCGTCCAAGTGGCTCGCGTTCCATTGTCGATGAGTGACTTGGCGATTTGTCATGATTCGAGAGATTGTTAGCTACAGGGCGATGTTGGGCCGCCGTCTACCGAAGTTGCTGGTTTTTTCGAAGGCGTGAGCGAGTTGGAGAACGCTAAAGTCCTGCTTGTCGCGACCGACGATTTGGAGGCCGATGGGCAGGCCTTCGGGCGTGAAGCCGGCGGGCACGGAAGCAGCGGGATTGCCGGTAGTGGAGATGTACCAGCAGCTCTTCATCCAGTCGATGTAGTTGGTGAGGTGAACGCCGTTGATTTCGGTGGGCCAGGGCGTGTTGACGTCGAAGGGCGGCAGTTGTGTGGTGGGCAGGATGAAGTACTCGTAGCTTTCCAGGAAGGTTTGAAAGCGGCGCCACATGTCGGTGTGCGCGATCTCTGCGCGGGCGATGTCGTTGCCGGAGAGCGCGAGGCCTTCTTTGATCTCGGCGGTGAGAGTGTCCTTGAAGCCGTCGGGATGTAGCTGAAGGCCCTTGCCGTAGGCGGCACCGGAGTTCCATTCGCGCAAAATGCGGTAAGCGATTTCAGCGGGGGCGAAGTCGGGCTCGGCCTGCTCGACGATGCAGCCGAGAGACTCGAAAACGTTGCGCTGCGCATCGACGGCGGTGCGGACGCGCGGGTCGATGGGGATGCCGTTGAGGTCTTTGAACCACGCGACGCGCACGCCTTTGAAGTTGCGTTCGAGGGGGCGCGCGAAGAGGCTGCCGGGCTCATTGATGGAGAGCGGCGTGCTGATGTCGGGGCCCGCGATCGTGCTGAGTGCGAGGGCGAGATCGGCGCTGGAGCGGCCGAGGCATCCGTTGGTCCAGAGCGTAGACCAGCCGAAGTGGTTAGAGGGATTGGGCACGCGGCCGATGGAGGGACGGAAGCCGACGATATTGCACCAGGCGGCAGGATTGCGGAGGGACCCGCCGGAGTCGGAGCCGCTGGCGACCGGCACCATGCCGCAGGAGAGCGCGACCGCTGCACCGCCGGAGGAGCCGCCGCAAGTTTTCGTGAGGTCGTAGGGGTTGCGGGTTGCGCCGAAGACACGGTTGAAGGTCTGCGAGCCGGCACCGAACTCGGGGACGTTGGTTTTTCCGAGGAAGATGGCGCCGGCGGCGCGCATGCGCGTGACGAGCAGGTTGTCGTGTGTGGGGACGTTGTCTTTGAAGAGGGGCGAGCCGAAGGTGGTGCGGACGCCGGCGGTTTCGAGGAGGTCCTTGTGGGCGACGGGCAGACCATGCAGGGGGGCCGAGCGTTTCGCCACGCGCCTGCATCTCGTCGGCGCGGGCTGCGTCTGCGGTGGCCTGGTCGGCGATCAAGGTGACGATGGCGTTGACCTGAGGATTGACGCGATCGATCTGCTTGAGGTGCTCGGCAAGAGCTTCGCGAGCCGAAAGCTTTTTGGCTCGGATCAATGCCGCCATCTCGACCGCAGAGGTGAAGCAGAGTGAGGGCGCAGGTGGCTGGGCGCTTAGCACACCGGGAAGAGCCGAGGAGATTGAGGCTGCGGCGAGGCCTACGAGGACCTCGCGGCGCGTGGGTTGGCCTTGCTGTGCAGAAAGCATGCAAAGGACTTTACCATGAGAGAACGCCGTGCCAGAGATACTGGTCTGGAACGCCAAATGTTACCGATTACAGGTGGTGTTCGTGTTGAGTGCATTGTCCGCAAGCTTCATTGCTAAGGAAGAGACCTCCGGGTCTCGTTGTTGGCGTCTCAGCGGAACTAAATCAAAGGTCAGTGCCATAGCCGGCGGATGTTCAAAAGATATGCCTGATCGGAATCTGTTGGGCTCCAACTGATTGCCAACAGGCCAATGCACGCTTCCAAGATGATCGGGGTGGAAACGCGCGCATTGGCGATTGTTCACTCGTTGACAAGCGAAGATCGTCGTGACGAAATCCGTTTAGAGGAGCTCCTTCGAAAGGTTCGCATTTTCCCGGGGGCTCGCGAGGGAGCGTTCAGCGGTTGAATGACGATTGTCCGATAGGGACGGCGGAGGTAAGTGGCGGAACCTGTTGGTTCGGGAATGCGCGACGATTGAGATCGTCCCGGTCGGTTGCGCCGTCCAGGATGGCGTGGGCTGTGCGGTCGTAAAAATGGATGCGAGCGAGGAGCCGGTCAATCGCCTTGATATAGGCAGCGAGAAGAGACTCGTACTCGGCGAGCTCGGCGCGCGGCATGGTGTCAAGCTTAGGCGGAGGCGCGGGGTAGCCGAGGTCGAAGGCACCGGGCGAGTCGACGAAGCGCTCCTCGAAGCTTTGGAGCACGAAGGCGCTGTGCTGAAAGTCGTTGATCGCGGCAAATATGAGGTCATGTTGCGGGATGAGGCCGTTGTAGAGCTGGATCTCCTTGGTGGGAAGCTGGGTGATGGTCGCGTCGAGCTTGGCAGCCTCCCACATGGCGATGGATGGGGCGTACGGAATCTGTTGGCGCCGGGTATCGGTCGCGGCAGGCGGAGAGGCCGGAGATGGTTTACCGGTATGGCGCGCTGAGACTGCCGACTTCAGTTCCAGGATATAGGCGCGGATCTGGGCGAACTTCCGGAAGTCGTCTTCATCCCTGCGGAGATTGCCGCGGAGTTCTTCGCGCAGGTGTTCTTCCAGCTGATGGCGCTGGTGGAGATGGTGAATTGCCTCGACGGTCTGTTCGAGGCCGATGGCGATGAAGAGTCCGATGGTGATCGTGGCGATGTGGATGAAGAAATCGCGCCAGGTGGTGGCGGCGTGGTGCGGCGGATGGATGTCGAGCATCAGTGCTGGAGGCTCCTGTGGAATGGGCGCAGGTTCTGGAGAAGAATCAGTGGCAGACGCTGCGGGGCAGCGGCGAATCGAGCGGCTTGGCGGATGACGGTTCGTGCACAGTCGGACTCAGCAAAGCTGATGATTTGGGGAGAGTCATAGCTTAGCAGTAAATCAGTCGCGTGTTGAGCGGATTCGATAGAGCGTCTGGGCCGCGATGAAGCCGCGTCACGAATGGGTAGCGTGCTCGATGCATCTTGCGAAGAAATACAGGGTCTCTCCACAGTTGGCGCCTACAGGGCAATGCACTCATCGAGAATAATTTGTGCGTACAAAGGTCGATTAGTGATGAAAAAAACGCTTGTCACGATCGAAGATGGCTTCTGAATAAAGCAGTCGACCACCTCGATCCTCACGAACACTGATGTCATCCGTAACGGGCAGTGACGTGAGCTTCGGGATAGGCCTTTGGAAGGCTCAAGCTACGGATCGTTTGACCTATCGCGGCCCGACTTCTTAGGTGCCGCAGAAAGTTTGTCGGACACATTCCTCGGGGCTGGCTGGCGTGACATACCGTTCCAGGCCCGGCCTTTCCTCATAGGGATGTGACAAGATCTTCAGCAAATCCTCGAATGGCTGGAAGTCCCGGCGCTCGACGGCAGCGTCAAGTGCCGCCTCTACCACGTGGTTCCGTGGGATGTATGCCGGATTTGCCAACCGCATGGCAGTGGCGCGTGCCTCCGCGGACACGGGCTCTTCCTCCAGGCGTCGGCGCCATTCAGAAGCCCATAAGTCGTAAGCTCCTGCATCAGCGAACTGGTTGCGTACTTCCTCGTCTCCTTGTGATCCGGCCACCGCATCGCACAGCCGGCGGAAGGTCAGGGTGAAGTCGGCGCCGTTAGTGGCCATGCGCTGCATCAGGTCCTCGGCCAGCGCTGCATCACCCTCGCGTTCCTTGAAGAGGCCAAGCTTGCGACGCAAGCCGGCGATGCGAGCGGCTGCGAACGTGGGATCGAAGGCAGCGAGCGCCTGGTTGGCCGAGGCTATGGCGGTCGATTCGCTACCCTCTTCGAGTTCCAGGATGGGCAGCAGCGTCTCGGCAAGACGCGTCAGGTTCCAGAGTGCGGCGCGGGGTTGGTTGCTATAGGCGTAACGTCCCTGATGATCGATGGAGCTGAACACCTTATCTGGCTCGTATGCTTCCATGAAGGCGCAAGGGCCGTAATCGATTGTTTCGCCCGAGATGGAGGTGTTGTCGGTGTTCATCACGCCGTGGACGAAGCCGAAGAGCATCCATTGTGCGACCAGATGCGCCTGCCGAGCGATTACGCCATCCAGCAATGCCCGATATGGCCGCTTCTTACCTGCAGCCTCAGGATAGTGCCGGGCGATTGCATAGTCCGCTAGGTTGCGTATCCCTTCCGCGTCACCCTGAGCGGCGAAGTACTGGAAGGTGCCCACACGGAGATGACTCGCCGCGACTCGGGTCAGAACGGCTCCGGGCAAGACCGTTTCGCGAAGCACCTGTTCGCCAGTGGTGACCGCCGCCAGGGCACGGGTGGTCGGCACACCCAGCGTCGCCATTGCTTCACTCACGATGTACTCGCGCAGCACCGGACCGAGTGCGGCTCTGCCGTCTCCGCGTCGGGAGAAGGGAGTCGGACCAGAACCCTTGAGCTGGATGTCGTAGCGGACGCCGTCAGGCCCTATCACCTCCCCTAGCAAGTTGGCACGGCCGTCGCCGAGCTGCGGCACGAAGTATCCGAACTGGTGCCCGGCATAGGCGAGCGCCAAGGGTTCTGACCCCTCGGCGACTCGGTTGCCTGCTAGGATTTGCACTCCTTGTTCACTCGCTAGCGCGTGCGGGTCGAGCTGAAGGCTACGAGCCAGCTCCAGATTCAGCTTCACAAAGCGCGGGGTCGCTACCGGTGTCGGATTTACCCGGGCGTAGAAGCGCTCCGGTAATCTCGCATAGGTGTTATCGAAGCGGAGACGGACGGTCTGGTGGTCGGAGTTGGACGTTTCGGGTAACGCCATTGAGGGAAGATTTTGTGAACTCATGATTTATTGGATGTCGGCATGTTGTATTCGCTTCGGCTCAGGTCAATGACTGCTATTTTCCTACAGGTGCAATAGCGGTGGCTGAGTGCCTCGGCGATTTTGCGACAAGTGAGATGTACAGAGGGGAATCCGTACAACAATTTGACATCTACTTACCCTTGCTACGCTTCAGCACCCAATAAAACAACGTAATCACCAGGAGAAACGGCATGAAGCTTGGGACTGTGTATTGCAGACCCTCTACGTAGAAGGTGCTGATCGTGATTGCTGCGAGGGCGATTAGGGCGGTGATTTGGGAGTAAGGCGAGAACGGCAGGCGGATCGGCAGGACAGCGACGTGCGCTCGGCCCGGCGAGCGGCGAAACGCAAGGTGTGCGAGCAGGATAACGATCCATACGAAGAACATGCCGGCGACCGCGACACCGTAGAGCAGCAGGAAGGCTCGTCCGGGAGCAAAGATGGCGAGCAGGATCGCGGCTACCATCCCGCCGGTAGACGCGATCAGGGCGAAGTATGGAACGCCATTCTTGCCCAGGCGACCAAGCGTCTCAGACACGTAGCCATCTCGTGACAGGGAGAAGAGGGTACGGGTCGTGAGGTAGAGATTTGTGTTCGCGCTTGAAAGGGCTGCAGTGATGACCACCAAATTCATTATGCTCCCAGCGAAGGGAATGCCGGCCGCTGCAAAGGCCAATACAAACGGACTACCTGTGATACCACTACCCATCCTGTCCCACGGCGTCATCGATAGCATGACTATTATCGAGAGAACATAGAAAAGAATAAGTCGAAGGGATACCGTACGCATGGCGCGGGGGATGGTTTTTTCGGGTTGGGCAGCCTCGCCGGCAGTGACCCCAATGATCTCCACCCCCATGTAGCTCGTAAGCGTAAGCGTCATAGCCAGCCAGACGCCGCTCAGGCCATGCGGAAAGAAGCCTCCGTGGACGGTGAGATTTGAAAAGCCTACGGCACGGACAGGGCCAAGGCCGAAGATGAGCCCAAGCCCAACGAGGATGAAGGCCACGATGGCCACGACTTTGATGATGGCAAACCAGTATTCGAATTCGGCGAAGTTGCCGACCTGCATCGCATTGATGACGATAAGGCCGACTGAGACTCCGACAACCCAGATCCACTGGGGAGCGGAGGGGAACCACATGGAACAATAGATGGCGACTGCCGTCACTTCAGCACCGATGGCAATGATTTGAACGAAGGCGTAAGTTGCGCGAACGGCAAAGCCCGACCACTCGTTGAGGTAGGTCTGCGCGTAGACGCCGAAAGAACCGGCGACGGGATGAACGACGGCCATCTCCGCGATGGAATAGGCAACGATGATAGCGATGACGGCGCTGAAAAGATAAGAGAGGATGACGCCTGGGCCGGCCAGCCGAATCGTGAGGGAACTGCCGAGGAAGAGCCCCACTCCGATCGCCCCGCCGATCGTCATCATGGTGAGTTGGCGTAGCGTGAGTCGACGCTTGAGCTCGGGAGAGCTCTCGGCAGGGTTCGCCATGGCGGATGCGGACGGCATCGAACCCCTGCCGTGAGCGCCTTGTTTACTAGCTCCGGACCATGTCACGGAGCACTCTTCGAACTCGTGAATTTCCTCGATAGTGTTGTAGTGAAGAATCGACGCACGGATGACGCCGGTGTCGAGACCCTGGCCGAGATGCTTCATCAGCCGCGGCGCGTACATGTGTCCGTCGCGAATGCCGATGCCGCGGCCTGACATCGATTCGGTAACGGACGCGGGCAATAAGTTCGGAAGGTTAAAGCAAAAGGTGGGAACACGTTCCGAGATGCGAGCTGGGTCGTCCACCCCGTAGATGATAGCCCCTGCTGCCTCCAGCACTTCAAGCATTTTGCGAGAGAGCGTCGCTTCGTACTCGCGTATGGCAGTCATGGCGCGAATGAGGGAGTCGCGCCGCGATGCCGGCTCGGCACCTCCTTCCTCCAAGGCGAGGCTATTACCGAGGGTTTCGAGATAGGTGACAGCAGCTCCCATGCCGGCGACATTCTCGTAGATGAAGGTGCCGGCCTCGATCTTGCTGGGCGGAGCGTCAGGGATGAAGTCTTCGCGGAAGGTCGGGAGCTCGTACAGAAGGTCGAGGCGCCCCCACATAAAGCCCATGTGAGGAGCGAAGACCTTATAGCCGGAGCAGACGAGGTAGTCGCAATCGAAAGCCTGCACATCGATAAGGGCGTGTGGAGAATAGTGAACGCAGTCGAGAGCAACCTCTGCACCGGCGGCGTGCGCTAGTTTGGCAACGGCGGCGACATCGATAATGGACCCGAGGGCATGAGAGGCAACCGTGCAGGCGACAAGACGGGTCTTCGAGGTGAGGAGCGGCGTGAGGTCTTCCACGTGAAGGTTGTTGTCTTCGCGCATCTTCCACCAGACGATCTTGGCACCTTCGCGCTCAAGCTGCAGCCAAGTGGCGATGTTCGCCTCGTGGTCGAGTTCGGTGACGACGATCTCGTTGCGGGTCCCGAGCGTGCGACCGATAGCGAGACTGAGCAGGCGGAGGAAAGAAGTCGCGTTCATGCCGAAAGCAATCTCGCTCGGGTATCGCGCGTTGATTAGGTCGGCCACACTCTCTCTCGCGCGCGCAATCGTCGCGTCGACTTCCATGCTCTTGGAGTAGCGGCCGCCGCGCTGCACGTTGCAATGCAGTAGGTGACCATTGATCGCGTCGAAAACAACCTGGGGAATCTGCGCACCGGCGGCGTTATCAAAGAAAATGAAACACGGCTCCTGATTGAGGGCGGGAAAGAGCGAACGAATTCGACCACACGGGAAGGCGACGGCTCGCGGTGCGACTAGCTGTTGATTGACCACATGGCTCCTGGTGGTTGGTAATCCGGCGACTCCTGGCGGGTGCTAACCGGCCCTGACCTGATGTGCGACGACCAGTATACAAAAGGAGGTACGAATCACGATCAAACGGCCCGTTGAGCTGAGGGCATCGCAGGATCCAGCAACTTGCGCGCTGTCTCGGATCCAAATACCGGAAGCGCTGGATCCGTGAGCAAACCGATTTGTTTCAGCACAGACGCCTGATCCCAGTAGATGCGCTCGTGCGCCAGCTTGCCGTCGCGAAAGCCGACGACCACAACCAGAGGAATATCGACGTGGCGGTGAGTCGGCCGAACACCCGGTAGCATCCAGGGCATTTCTTCAGTGTGGGTGAAGGAGAAGATGATCTCGTCAACCAGTTGATCCTGGCCGAGCGTGCGGGAGACGAGCTGGATTGAAGTATCCGCAGGCATTGGTGAGATGAAGTCTTCCTTATAAAACCTGCGCAAGGCTTCATGGCCGTAACCGCCGGTCATGACCGGAACGTGGTTGACGTAGGCGTCCTCCACCATTGTGGCAATGGTCGATGAGACGTCACGAGTTGAAAACTCATAGCTGATGTGCTCGTCCCATCGAGCAATCATCTCTGCTTGATTCATGGCTGTAGGTTCCTCTAGCAGGATGTTACTCGATGGAATTATTAGGTAATCTACTCTATTGAGGGGAGCTCGCCCCGAAGACCGTCACTCGCGGAATACATGGACTACTGGCCGGAACTGGCAAGGTTCGGAAATTGAGGCGGAATTTCGGAGAGAGAGAGAGAGAGAGAGAGAGAGAGAGAGAGAGAGAGGCGCTTCTTCACGGAGCAGCTCGGATCTTCGCGCGCATAAAGAATCATCTTCGACGCCAGAAATAGGTTTTCAGAAGTTTCTCAAGTATTGCTAACAGGGCAAACTCACTCATTTAGCTTCCCTGATCGTGCACGTTCTTAAGCGGACCGCCACTTGTCTGTAAAACCGGCTATCCGGAAATGTGGTCCCCATGACTGCGGTGCCGGTTGCAAGTGTCCGAGATGGCGACTTTTCGTCCAGGTGAATAAGTTCCGGTTAGCCGACCACACGCCCAGAACTCATAGAACACGCTGCCGTCGCGCCTCCACGAATGACTTGCCCTGTCATCACCAAGCTGAGACTCTACTTGCGATTTGCCCTTCATTCGGAAGTAATGAGCGGTGATCGGTGGAATTGTTGCGGCCAGCCGAGCATTCATGCGGACGATATCAAATGATCAAACAGCGATTGAACCAGGCTGCGTGTGCACTTCTGAGAGAGTTCTGCGCCGAGGATCCTCTGGGTGACAGCCAGACCATGAGCGAGATTGATGATAACCGTGATGAAATCATCCGGCTTCAATTTCGAAGTGACTTCAGGAGATCGCAAGAGGTCCCTGACAAGCTCACTTCCGTCGCGAAGCTGCTGCCGATGCACTTCAACAAAGCTTTGCCGGATACGTTCGCTTCGAAGGGCTCCGACCTCGAATTCAGCACGAAGTACGATCCAATCATGGTCCGTCATTAGGTTGGCAATGGCGTCCCGCATTTTTTTCAACCGCTTCTTGCCTGACGGCTCTTCTTTTAGTAGTGACCGGAAGACATTCAAGTGGCGCGCCTGTTCCTCATGGATTACAGCGACAAACAGATCCTCCTTACCGTCGAAGTTGGAATACAGAGCGCCCCGAGAATAACCAGCATCCTCCGCGATCTTCTCCGCCACAGCGCCGCCGATCCCGAAACGCAGAAAGTGCCTGCGTCCTACGGCGATCAAGGTGGCACGAGTCTGTGCTTGGCTCTCCTCGCGGGTGAGCCGCTTTCGTGGTCTTGTGCCGTTCACAGGCATTTGAATCCTTAGCTCCTCCCGATAGTTGCTCCAGCGATTCATTGACTGTATCAAGACATGTAAGACACACACTCGCAGATGGCACGAACGTCCGGACTGAAGTTGGCCCAACACACGATCCCGAACACAATGAACACACTGCATCCTGATACGAGGATAGCTTATTCTTCTGCGGGCTTGCATGGGACAGCCGAATCCTCGAAGCGCTACCGCTGCCGACCTTCCACCCCAAGGCCGACTCTAGGCTTCCTAAAACAATCGAATGACCAAGACCACTGCTGCGACTGCAATCGCCATAATTGCGAGGACGACATACCACAGGTATGCGATTGGGATGTCTTCGAGATCGTCCTTCATTTTGGCTTTCATGTTCGTTCCCCCTTGGTCACTGCGAGAGGAGACAAGAAGATTGCGTTATTCTCGGCCTGCTGAAGACTCAAGCGTGGTCAAAGGTGAGACCATCCCCGGCGTATCAGCATTACTCCCATGCCGAGGCACGCGATTGCCGTTAGTCGCAACGCCGGCACATAGAGCGATCTCAGCCATGCGATGTATTCGGAGAGAGCATACTGTCCGGGTCTCATACAAATCCCCCAGGCCCCAAAGGCCATGCAAGCGACTCCCAACACGAAGCAGATCCACTGCTCGACCACAATCGTCTTGGGTAGGGCGCTCTTTTGATCAATCCCTTCCTTCTTCCGCATCTTCCACCCACGAAGACTGCCGGGCTGGTGGTCGAAGTCTTGAACCGGGTAGCCGCCATTAGCTGCCAATATTTTGTCTGTGCCTGAATGAGCCATCGTGAGCGCCTCTCTCTCTACGACGTCATTTATTACATACAATATGCTTTCAAATACATATTGTATATAAAATGAATCCGAAAAGTGTCTCGGATACATCATGTATCTGTAAATTGGAGTATGAGAGAGAAGGCGGATGTCAGATAGGATCGGGACCAGTGGGCAATGGAAGCCGAAGTCTAACCCGTGGCTGATCGCGGCGACCGTTGCCCTCGCTGCCTTCATGGAGGTTCTCGATACCTCCATTGCCAATGTCGCCCTTCCCCACATTGCCGGTGATCTCGGCGCCAGCACCGATCAAGGAACCTGGGTTCTCACCAGCTATCTGGTCTCCAACGCGATCATTCTGCCGGTGGGTGCCTGGGCGTCGAGCGTCATCGGTCGCAAGAATTTCTTTCTGCTATGCATCACCATCTTCACCGCAGCAAGTTTTCTTTGCGGTATCGCCCCAACGCTCCCGATCTTGCTCATTTCGCGTGTACTTCAGGGCGTCGGAGGTGGCGGCCTCCAGCCTATGGCGCAAGCCATCATGGCGGATTCCTTCGAAGAAAAGAAGCGTGGCCAGGCCTTCGCGCTCTACGGTCTTGTGGCAGTGCTTGCGCCATCCCTTGGGCCGACGATCGGCGGTTGGATCACCGACAACTACTCCTGGCGGTGGATCTTCTATATCAATTTGCCCGTCGGCATCCTCGCGTTCTTTCTGGTCAGCCGTCTGGTCCAGGATCCGCCCTGGATCAAAGCCGATCGTGCCAATCTTAGGAAACTGGACTACATCGGCCTCGGATTGCTCACGGTCGCCATGGGCGGCATGCAGGTCATGCTCGATAAGGGGGAAGAGAACGACTGGTTTGCCTCCAACTTCATCCGCATCTTCTGCCTTCTGTTCGTTGCTGGTATGACCGGCCTGATCTGGTGGCAGTGGCGGGCTAAGAATCCCATCATGAATTTGCGGCTATTCAAGTACAAAAATTTCGCTATCTGTTGTTTCCTCATGATTCTGGTCGGCGGCGTCCTGAATGCCGCAACCGTACTTGAGCCACAGTTCCTGCAGCAGCTGATGGGCTACACGGCAACCCGCGCCGGAGAGGCGCTCGCAGGCGGCGGACTCGCCCTGCTCGTCGTTATGCCCCTGGGAGGAATAGCTACCGGCAAGTTTCCGGCGAGAAACATGGCTGCATTTGGTTTCGCCTGCTTCGCCGGCGCGTTCTATTACACCTCCACGCACTTCACGCTCACCATGACCTTCGGTTTTGCCTCCTGGTTGCGAATTCTTCAGATGTTCGCGATTCCTTTCGCCTTCATCGCCATCACCACCGCAGCGTATGTCGGACTTCCGAAAGAGGCGAGCAATCAGGTCTCCGGGATCATCAACTTCGTTCGCAATGTTGGCGGCAGCATCTTCATCGCCGTCACTGGAGCGATCGTCACCAACCGTTCTCTCTTCCACCAGGCGCGCCTGCAGGAGTCCATGCAGCCCGGCAATCCCGCCTACGTCAACCATGTCAACGCGCTTACCTCTTACTTTGGCGGTAGCGGCAAAGGACCCGGACCTGGCCTCATGGCACGAGCTGCTATTTATCAACAACTCAATCAGCAGGCTGCTGCGCAGGCTTATCAGGACATCTACCGTCTGCTCTGTTGGATGGCAATAGGCATGGTGGTGTGCGCCTTCATTCTGAGCAAGAACAAGCCCGGACAGGGCGCCCCTGCGGGAGAAACAATGCACTAGCAACAGACCTCACCATCAGGCCAGTATCCGCCGGACGAAATTGCACTTCTAAAGGCTCCGAATGGTGTTTGAGGCTGAAGCCATAAATCTGACGGGCGTTATTTCAATCAGGAGATAAGGTTACATGTGCGATAAGAAAACCAGCTCGATTGTTCACGCTCAGCAGGCGCCTGTCGAACGAGTTGTCGAGCTTATGACGACAGCAGAGACGGAGTTAGCAGCCTTTTACGAGGCCGTATTTAGACGATATGGCGTGAAGGAAGCGAGGAAGGCGGCGCAGGACTGGATCGTAGAAGTGGAGACGATGGATTGGCCCACTGACTGGGCCCTCACGAACTGGCGTCATGTGACAATCGCCGCTGCCGATTGCCTCGCCCTCAGAATCGCCGACCATTCTCCGAGGCGATGAGTGGACGTGGATGATGGTTAATGCGGAAATTTCGGTAGTCACTGAGGGCTGGTACTGAGAAGCGCCCATGTCGTCAGGAGCGATTCTCGGTTGATGACAAATCGCCAACGCACCCAGCAACGCTACGGGTGGAGAAATCTTAGTCTTCGGACTTCTGAGCGGATGACGGTCAGACCGGAAACTATCCCGTTGTGCCTGTGAAGTCACCTTATCGGCAAGTTCACCCAGCCGGCGCGATCAGGGAAGCCATAGTTGCCGAAACCCCGTTTTCCGGGAATTGAGATTTGGGCAGCTACCCTCAACAGGGCGTTTTTGTACGCACTGAGATGAGATGAGCGCCCGTTGGGTCGGAGGAGTTGACCATTCGGCGTGCAGGCGGTTCACCAGAGCCAAGAAGCCAACTGCGATGCATGTTCATTGTCTCGTCATTCAACGCGAAGGCTTGACTCCCTCGGCGCTGATACGCCTGATAACATTGGCGGCTGAGGTATTAACCGATCAGTATTAACCTTGATGAAGAGATAAAGAAGGCTACTAAGGGTATGGACGATGCGGAATTTGCACTACTGAAAGCGGGCTTTACTGAGGAACAGTTGGAACACATCAGTAAGTATGTGTACTTCGCAATTGCTCATAGTCAATACAGCATATTGAAAGCAGATCGTGAAATTAGGTCTGAGGCGACTTTTCAGACGAAAGTTTAGATTGCCCTTTAATCATCCCAATTACCCCGGAGCGGCGTCCTCTTGTGTGCAACGAAATGTCCAACAAAACCATTTCCAGCTTGCATAATGCGCAAGATTCGCGGTGTCGGGCGATGAGGCGGTGTACGCGATCGAGATCCTTGTCGGCGCCCAAGAGAGCCTCGTCCTCGCCTTTTAGGGAAATGACGTTATCTCGCAGACGAAATGCGCTCTGCAACTGCAAAAGTCTGCGTCAATGTATCCGGCCTTTGGGTGGAGAGTTTTCTCCTGGCCTTGATGAGATACGCCGCGCGCCTGTCCTTAGAAACCCCTCGGCCGTTTGAAGGCCCAATTGGCAAACAGGTTTCAGGCACGCCGTTGTGACTGTTCTTTCATCTTCACTCGTCCGGTGCAGACCTTGGGGGGAGAACTTGTTGTTAGTCGCGGTTGAAACGGGCTACGCAGCCATGGTGTCTGGAACAGCGCGGTAGTCCTGTCCCGTCGAGAGAACCGCCCAAGCGATCCGCGCCAGCTTGTTCGCCATAGCGACGATCAGCACGTTCCTTGGTGCTCTCATCTCGAGCGACGTAATCCATGCTCCCATCGCGATCCGGTCTCGCTTCGATCGCAACACGACGGCTCGAGCCCCATGGACCAGGATCTTGCGCAGGTAACGGTTGCCACGCTTGCTGATCCCAGACAGCCTCGCCTTGCCGCCGGTCGAGTGCTGCTTCGGCAGCAGTCCCATCCAGGCTGCGAACTCTCGTCCCTTATGGAAGGCCGCTCCGTTCCCGATCGAAGCTACGATCGCGGTTGCTACCAACGGGCCAATGCCCGGGATCTGACGCAGTCTTCGGCAGGCGTCATCGCTTGAGGCGATCCGCTCTACTTCATCGTTCATCTCTACGATCTGGAGTTCCAGATCCTTCCACTCGCTCCACAGCATCACAACCAGATTCCGCATCCTCGGGGTGAGGTTCTCGTTCGCGTTCTCGAGCACATCGGGAATGGCTTCCCTCAACCGGATCGGGCTCTTGGCAAACACTATGCCACGCTCCAACAGGAACGCACGAATCTGGTTGATAACAGAAGTCCTCCGCGCCATCAAGCGTTCGCGCACACGATGCAGGGCTTGCAGGTCCAGCTGATCGTCCGTCTTGATCGGAACGAATCGCATGTTCTCACGAGTAACAGCTTCAGCGATCGCTTCCGCATCGATGAAGTCGTTCTTGTTGGACTTCACAAATGGCTTCACAAACTGAGCAGGAATCAGCTTCACCTCGTGGCCCTGTGCTCGCAACGCTCGGCCCAGAAAGTGGGCTCCAGAGCACGCCTCCATCCCGACGAGCGAGGTCTGCAGGTTCGATGTGAACGTGATCAGCTGCCGTTGAGTAAACTTCTTCTTCAGCAGCACCTTGCCGTGATCGCCGAGAGCTACAAGATGAAACGTTGTCTTGCCAAGATCAATGCCAACCGAATGAATCTGCATGTCGATGATCCTCCTGAAAACCTGCCTACAAGATCACCCACACCCAGGTAGGAGATCAAGCGGCGGACCATCTCAGTAACCCCGTTTTTCGTGCACTTCGCTTCTCAATCGCTTGGGGGATGACGGATCAGTCGGGATTGTCATTGCTGGTCATGCTCCACTATGACGACGGACGCCTCGCTTTGAGAGACGGAAAGAGCCATCGGAAGAGCAGAGTTGCCGCGAATGCACCGGCAAGCTGGGCCGACACGAACCGGGCAACGTCTGCGGGTCCCCGGTCGCTATAAACACTGATCGTAAGAGAAATCGGCATCCGCCCGCGCTCAATCAAAAACCCGGCCATACTCACGGCCAAGGGCCCCGAATGGCTGGATCCTTCCTCGATCACCTTAGGCGAGGACTTCATCTGAATGAGATGAAGTGACCTCGGTTGGCTCACGACGAAAGCGATGGGGAAGCTCTGGATTCATAGGCTGAACGGTCGCATAGTGGATCAGTGTGTCGCAAAACACGCAATTTGTTTCATGGATGACAAAGTCTGCGGCGCCTACCGCAAGCGAAAAAGACCGCAGGCATTCCGGGCACGAGATAAGAACTTGCCCGTCGTCGGACTCGTCGCGCCGGAAAGGCGAAATCCAGATCGGAGTTGATGCCGCGGACCCAGCCCGAATGTCTTCCACGGGAGCGGCAGTCTTCACCATTTCAAAAAGGCCGGGCAGCCCCGTCGCCTTTTCGTGGAAAGCATCTGCTGCGATCCCATTTGGAACCCCGTCCCCTGTAAATGCGCCGCTGGTTGCAATCACGTAGACCTCCGGCAGCTTTCGCCGAACCACAGAGAGCAGCTCAAACCCCGACATTCGCGGCATGTTCAGATCGGAGAGAAGAATGTCCGGAGTCTCCTTCCGCATCTCCTCCAGCGCGGCAAACCCGTCCTCGGCAGCCCGCACCGGGTGGCCAAGCCCCCCAAAAATCTGAGCCAGTAGTGTTCTGGTCATGGGCTCGTCGTCAACGATCAACAGTCTTGCTTTCAGATCAGGCATCTCCCCTCCAATCCATTGCTTCTGGCTTGTCCCAATATTCTGCCAACATCTGGGAAAAGCTCGCTGTATAGAATTGCTCAATCGAGGAGGTTTCGTCTTCGCTTCGGCCGGGCCCCCACAGAGTTGGCGGGGATTGCTGGCCGCTCGCCGTTACGCTCAAGAAGGTGATCGTGCAGCACCACATTAAGGAGCGATTTATGCACCCTAATCCGGCCGTTGTATTCGACGAATCCCAGCTTCCGGAAGCGGTTCATGAAAAAGCTCACCCTGGAGCGGGTAGTTCCAATCATCTCGGCCAGCGTCTCCTGCGAGATCTTTGGGATTAGCATCTCGGGCTCACCCGGCTTGCCGAATTCAGCCATCAGCAGCAGAATGCGTGCCAGTCTTTTCTCGCTGGAATTAAAGAGCTGATCAACAAGATCGGCCTGAGTCCGCATGCTACGCGCCAACAGAAACTTCACAAACAAGTCCGAGAAGGTATGCTCCTCGTGCATCACGCGAATCATCTCATCACGTTCGATCTTCAACGCCGTGCAGGCGGTAACCGCCGTCGCCGAAGCCATGCGCATTCCAACCGCCCCCGCCATCGACTCCTCGCCCACAAAATCGCCAGCCGAGAGCAACGTGATGGTCGCCTCCTTGCCCGATTTGGACACCACGGTCAGCTTTGCGCGGCCGCTCTGAATATAGAAAACGCAGTCGGCTGCAGTTCCCTGGGAGAAGATGGGACCGCGAGGCTTGAAGCTTACAATCTTGCGTCCCAAACCCGCACTTGCAAGGAAGGCTGCTAGATCGAAGGTTTCGACGTGCGATGAAGACATTGCTGACGTAACTCCCGACTCCCAAAGAGGCAAACATCCATTGTCATCTGGCTTACATAGCATCGCACCTTTCTTTACCGGCAAACTGTGCGTTTTTGCTCACTTTTGCACGTCGTGACTTTTTTTACGGCTCTCAACGGCTCAGACGAAGCGCAATCCGAGCCGCTCTCCCGATTAGTCGGTCAGTCGATGCAAAATCGCCGAGTCTCACCGAAAGAGCCAGGCGGCGCCATTTGCAGGATAGCTGTGGCTTCTGATCCCAGAAACTATCCCGTAGTGCCCGAAAAGTCAGGCGGGCTCAACCGGTCGATGCAACACTGGCTTGCAGTTTACTCGCCGGCGTTTCAAAGCCCAAAGTTTGTCGCGGGCGTTGATTGAGGCGCAGAGCTACCTTGTTGAGATCGGCTTGAGTGTAACCGGACAAGTCGGTTTTCTTAGGGAAGTACTGTCGTAGCAGGCCGTTTGTATTTTCATTGGTGCCGCGCTGCCAGGGGCTCTGCGGATCGCAGAAGTAGACTTTCACCTTCGTGTCCACCGTGAAGCTCTTGTGTTTAGCCATCTCGTGCCCCCTGTCCCACGTCAACGAGCGCCGCAGGGTCGCGGGCAGTTTACGCACGTGCTTGCTCAGCGCGGCGACGACCGTCGTTGTGTCTTTGCTGGGCACTTTCACCAGCATGGTGAAACGCGAATGTCGTTCCACCAGGGTTGCGATGTGACTGTTCCTGCTGCCGCTAAGCAGGTCGCCCTCCCAATGGCCGGGAATAGCGCGGTCTTCAACCTCCGCAGGTCTTTCCCTAATAGAGATAGCATCGACGATCTGCCCGCGGGACTGCCCGTCAGCCCGAGCGTGTCGTGAGCGACGGATAAGCCGCTTGGACCTGAGGTGCTGAATCAGCTCTTTTTTCAGCACTCCCCGGGCCTGGATGAATAAGCTGCGGTAGATGGTTTCGTGGGACACACGCATGCTCTCGTTGCTGGGATAGTAGACCTTCAGCCATTTCGAAATCTGTTCCGGCGACCAGTCCAGGATCAGTTTACTGGCCACGATCGTCCGCAGCCTCCCGTCGATGGCAAGAAGGCACACCTTGGGTCGCAGAGCCGATTGCCAGGCCCGACGATCGGCTTCACTGGCTCGATAGAGTGGACGCCCGCCGTGACGCGATACCTCCCGGCTCACTGTCGACACAGCCCGCTGCAACCCGCTAGCGATCTCACGAATCGACGAACCGGAAGCAATTCCTCGTGAGATGTCTTCCCGCTCGGCCAGCGTCAGCGTTCGCGGCGAACGCCGACGAGCAGCAGGAACTATCCCGCCGCGCTGCGTCAACAAGAACCGGATGGAACCATGGCCCTTACCAAAGGCGCGGCCAATCTCATGCAACGACTCTCCCGCCTTCCAACGGCGCCACATGTCGATCCGCTGCTCCGTGGAAAGCCTGTCCCGTTTTCCTTGTGCCATAAACACCACCTTTAGAAAATGAATTCATATCAGATGGTGTTGCACCGACCGGTTGAGACCGCCCACGTTTTCGGCAAGTTCACCGAGCGGCGCGGAGTTTTGCTGCCGCTGGGGCTAGAAATCCGCCTTCGTAGTATTCGTGGTTGAAATATGTTTAGCGTACAGGCTGTGCGTAGCTCTGCACATTTTGTACAGAAATCTTACCGGCGTCCCTCGAACGAACGGTTATTGTCACTTTATTGTTTGGCATTAGCGGACCCTTTAGGCCTAACGCCACAACCGCAATATTGGGTTTGTCTGTGGTCATCATTTGCGGTGACGACGTGCCTTCGACAGATGCTGTAGTAGCTGCACAGGAACGATCACAAACGACAGCGAACATGGATGTCGTGAACATCCCGTCAACAGAAAAAGTCACGGTGACGCCTGGATTCACTCCAAAAGGTCCTTCAATTAAACCCTCCGTACCAATATTAGGGCGCGGAGCGAGCGGTGTAACGGTCAAGCCTAATATGTTCGGAAGCGCTTGTAGCGCTTGGGTCTGAGTGGGTTGGGAAGCGACAACTAATAGCTCGTCCAGCTTGGCATTTACCGCAGTGAGGTCTTGGTTCGCCAAAACTCTGTTCAATATTTCAACGATTTTCTTGCCTTGGTCTGCTCCAATGCGGATGCAGTTTATGGTGTAGGTGTTGTTGTCTCCGGCGGGCGCGGTGCTACAAGTACCACTCGCCGCAGCCTTTTCTGTTGGGGCTATTTGGCTGAATGCGACAGATCCCTGAAGCACCATAGTGAGCAGGATCGCGTTTGCGGCTTTCATTGGATCACTCTTTCTCGTTCGGCCAGCACTCGGTAGATACCAGCGTGCTCGCTTCCTCTTTTACCCTCGCGCCGCAATTGTCCGCCGTCGCAGCGTTCCTGTAAAGTAGTGATTTCAGAAAGCTATCTAGGGCGAGAAACTCTTTTCCCTTGCGCCTACCGTGTACTAGACCATTCCGGCAAAACTCCGGGTTGTGCATAGTTTCCAATTCCTGAGTACACATCCGGTCGAAAAGATCATTCAGCCATACATTCTCTGTGAGTTCGATCCATTCACCGGCCCGGTTGATCTTTGCATAGGCTTGCACCGCAGCGATCCTGATGACTCCCGAATCACGGCCTATCCGGAAACTATCCCGTTGTGCCTGCAAAGTCGTGCCAGCTCAACCGGTCGATGCAACACTATCTAATCAACTGATCCACAAATGCTTTCCCTGAAGAATCGATCTGTTTGGCTGATGTGGCCAAAACCTAGCCAGGTAAGGTTCCGGCTGATCTAACCCTAGCCAGCGCTTTTAGCTTTTGTTTTCATTGAATGTGGGTCTGAGCTGAGTGTTGCGTCGACCCATTGAGACCACCCGGCTTTCCAGCAAGTTCACCGGGTCAGCGAGTTCGGCGGGTTGAACTTAGTCAAAACCCCGTTTTGCGGGAACTTCGACGCCAAGTTTGGATCGTCGTTCGTCAGGATTGTTTCTGAGTTGCCGACCAGCCGGGAGATAACTGAAGTGAAGCGCCTTTTCTCATTGTGTCAAGGCCCCAGCGCCGTGAGCGCACCCACTCCAAGCCGTTCCGCCAGTTGTTCACGATACAAACTCACCGGATATACAGGGTGTCCCGCCGACTCCACATATCCGCTCGGCAAATCAGGGCCCAGATCCCTCCGCCGTAGCCCAATCCGCTTCATTGGCGCGCCCAGCTCCGCGCCCGCGTTGCCAATCGACCAGTTCGCCGCGCCAGTTGGGTTTTGAATGATGAGGGTCGCTGCCTTCGAGTTCCACACCACGCCCCAACCCATCGTCCACCCGTGTCCGCTACCCATCTCACCGCGGTTCATCAGGTCAATCCCGCCTTGCGGCACCTGTGTATTGTCGACTAGGAAACCTGTCGACCATCGCTGGTGCGGCTGAATGTGCCCATTGCCCATAAATACTGAGTCCAGCACCACATTCGGACCCTGGTTACGCGCACCCGTAATTACGTACATCTCGTCGTTGCCCTTCGACCCGCAGTGCACGACGAGCAACTGCGTCCCGCGCAGCACAAAGTCCGCCGGCTTCGCCGAGCTCGTAATATTCCGTGCATGCCGGTGAATAATACCCTCAAACGTTACTCGCGCAACATCCACGGCTGCTTCAATTCCCTCCGTCACATCATCTGCGATTAGTTCCCGCACCCAACCATCGCGCAGGCCTCTCATCTTCATCGTCTGGTACAGTGGCTCATCAAACGCTACGTCGCGTGGGGGCGCCGTAATGTGCAACCACTCCACCCCAACCTGTTCAATGTCGCCGTGTACTTCTACGTTAGTAACCTCCGCCCCTTCCGGCGGCAGAAATTTCCTATCATACGAGTCTGTCAGCGGTACCTGTAGGTCAGCTTATTGCCATCTACCGTCGTAACCTTGCGGTACGTTGTGAAAGAATCCCCAACCCAAACCTCCGGCTTGCCATCGCGCCGCAGGTTATCCATACCCATAAATCTTAGCCACTGCGGCGTGGTGAGCTTTCGGATTCGGATGGTATCGCCCTCATGAATCGACGTCGCATCATCCACCACGATACTTCGCGCCCCAGATGGGACGTAGTCCTGCGCAATGTGTACTGTCGGCCCGCGCACTTCAACCTTTTCGTTCCCCGCGATGTTGATGGCAACGTGCGGACCGCCTGTCATCTCGGTCGTCGTGCCATTTGCATCGAACCCGCTACCCCGCAGTACCACACCGGACGACCCAATGTTCAGCGTCCCGCTACAGTGGAACGTCCCAGGCGCCAGCTTCACCGCCCCGCGGATTCCTTCCTTCAGCGGCCGCATCGATATCCTGTCAATCGCGGTCTGGATTGCGGCCGTGTCATCGCCGCCTGACGGCGAGATCGCCTCAACAAAGGCCACCTTCGGTAGCGGAACCCCGCCGCCCATGTACCCCGCGTACGAGAAATCCGCGATTCGGTCGCCGCGCTTCGTCACTCGGTACTGGAGATGCCCCGACGAGTCCATCGAGACCCACGGCTCGGCTCCCCAGCCAGCGGTAGCGCCCACAACAAAGATCAGGAGAGGCCAACACCTGGAGTGCAATCCCGCCTCCACGAAAGGGAAAACACATTCTAAACCGTCGAACTTATACGTGCCATTTACTTGTGGACCCTGTTTTCATCGTGTCGGTGGGTGCCAAATCGCCGAGTCACTCATCGAGGTTCGACTAACTAACGGAAAGTCGGCTAGTGGGAAGTGATCGGTTCCCTTCAACGCTAGCACTCGTTAGGGATGCAGAGAGGACACGGCGCACCTGGACTGCAGACCATATTCCTCCACGCGCCGCTGCGATGCCTCGCTGATTGAGACCATCTGCGATCTGCTGCGGGCTGGTGAGGCCCGCCGCGCGAATGTCGTCGATGACGGGAAGGAGATCATCATTGCGCTTGGCACTTGCAGCACGGCGCACCGCGGCGCTGACAACGTTTCCCTTAAGCGCCATGCGCTCCATACGGTCTAGGCTTCCTCTCTGCCCGCCCAACTTCACGCCGCGGGCCTTTGCGGCGGCAAGGGCCGCCTTCGTGCGGCCTGAGATCATGGAAGCCTCGTGCTCTGCTACCGCTGCCAGGATGTGAACAGTCAAGCGATTTGCCTGGGGAAAGTCGACGGCGACAAAATCTACACCAGCCTCCATCAGCGAGGAGATGAAGTGGACGTTGCGGGCGAGGCGATCGAGCTTGGCAATGATGAGGGTGGCGCGGTGCAGCCGGCAAAGTCGTAGCGCTTCGGCGATAGCGGGGCGGTCGTTACGCTTGCCGCTCTCGACCTCTACCACTTCCTTCACCAGACTCCACTTCCCGCCGTTGAGGTAGTTGGCGACCGATTCCCGCTGTGCTTCGAGGCCGAGACCGCTGATTCCCTGCCGTACCGTCGAAACCCTCAAATAACTGACAAACCTACCCTGTGCCATAAATTCACCTGTGAGGACATTTGCTTCAACGCTCGCTGAGGTAAATGTATCCTCTACTGCGATCCGGCGCAACCTATTCCGGACGTAAATCCAGTTAGGCGCTGGAATCCGGAGCCCTCACACTCCGTTTCGAAACGATAGGTTGCCATGATCGACAGCAGCAACGATGCTGCGTTCACGCTTAAGGCTTGTTTGGGTTGCGACGTTGCCGCCGACCTGAAGCAGTTTTCCCTGCGATACCTCGAACTCGTAGCTCCCGCGCAACTCACCAAGATCGAGCTTGCCCCTGCCATGACGTAGGGCCTCTGTCATCAACTCGTGATCCTTGGAGACAGTCTTGCGCCCAAATAGGTGCTCCTCCGCGTGCTGAAGGGATTGGATGGCCGGGACTCTTTCAGGAACGATCGTTTGGCTACGCTCGACAGAACGCGCTCGAAGATCGAGCAGGGTCGCGTGTTCCTGCTGGGAGATGCGGCCTACCTGCAGACAATGCACCTCCGCCGAGCTGATCGCATGCAACTTGTCCTGTCGGGATTCCCGCACGACAGCGACCTCGTTGTCCGTAGGCTGCCGCCCACGCTCCGCTGCAAACTGCCGAATAGACTCATCCCGTTGCTCGCTACGTTGTGAGTACCGCTCCAGTACGTCTTTAGAAATGCCTTTGATCTCGAATCCGTTATCGACTCCCTTTGCATTCCTCTGACTCTCAATCTCGTATCCAAGCCCACGCACCTCCCGCGCTAGTTCATTCCGATAGACTTCCGTAATGTATGCACGGCGCTCATACATTCCCGAGGCTTGGAGTGCCTACCAGCGTCCCTCCACCCCGTCATAACTCAGGTTTGCGGCGACCGCGTGTGTATGAAGTTGCGGATCAAGCTGACGGCTGCTGTCATGCGTATAAGCCGCGACGACGAGATTCCCAGTCTGCCGATCATGGTTCGCACCATCCAGGCGCACCCTTGAACCGGCATAGCGTTCCGCTTCCTGCAATGCCACGTTGACGGCGTGACGGTGCGCGTCAAGAAGCCTGTCATCTCCACCAACCAGAGCCTGTACCGAGACGGACTTTGGAGCCGAGAAGGTTAGGTCGTATAGGGAGCGCGCCTTGGTCTCGACTTCACCGTCACTCGCAAGCCGGTCCGCACTGTGGCGCGGACGTAGGAAATCGCCCGTTTCAGGATGCAGCCCCTCGCGGACAGCTTCGAACTGCTCGTGTGTGACCATGCCATTCAGCCCGAGCAGCTCCGCTCCCCGGCCATGCCACTCACCCTGCACCGTTTGGTTCTGATCGAAGTAGTCGCTATTCTCCAGATGCTTCTGTGCATAGCCAGCGCCGCCCGTCATTGCCCGGAGTCAACATAAATCGACGCTACGGCTGTTCGAAATCGCGATGCAAGCCCGCCCCGGGCCTGGAGGTGATAACTCTCAGTTATCACCCGATAGATAGGAAGTATTAGACACATTGAGAAATTGCTTACAATCTCGGTATGCGTTGATCGCACGGTGATTGGCCGACTCGTCAAGATTGAGGAGTGTTCGTCATGGATATCCCAAAGAAGCCACCAACTAGGGCCAATGGCTATGTTCGATCAGGGTTCGAGCCGTTGATCGGCACCGAAGAGGCCGCCGCCCTGCTACAGATTCACCCGAAAACATTACAGCGCATGGCGCGACGGGGTGAAGTCAGAGGCTACCAACTCGGCAAACTCTGGCGTTTCCGTGCCTCCAACCTCATCAAATGCGTCTCAGCCGAAGTCGCTTCCTAAGGCAGAGGGGAGAGAGACACCATCCCTAAGCCTGTCGGCTTAGGAATGGCCATGATAAGGTCAGCATTCAAACTGACATCGAACACCGTCGAACGATGTGCGAGTTTGTCCGATCATAGTCCGAAGTCGTTCGTTTTGGGCGAGGGCTTCGATACCGAGCTCTCGGGAAAGGGCCGTCGTCAGCGGATCGATTTTCCTTCGGGCAACATTCTCTCGAAAGCTTCGCCCGATAATGTGCCTTATGTATAGTCGCCCTGTAAGCGCAAAAGTTGATTTGAACTTTGCGGCGACACAGTGATTCTGCATAAAAGCACCCTCATCCTCAAAGTCGGCAACGGTGCTTCAATGCCGGGCATCGATCAAGCCTACGATGGCTCTGACGAGAAGTACATCCAGGACTTCGCAGAAAAATCTCGTTCGTTTTCAATACTCTCTCTCCACGTGTCGTTGGCGCGCCGCTAACCCAGTAGAGCTTCAAGGCTGAACGGCAGGTTCTGAAGGGAAAGTTCTGTAACGCGGTTGTTAGCTGATTCAACCCAGCTCATGTTGTTTCATGAGAGCCATCCGAGATCCAAAAGATCGGCGATGGGTTCAGTAAACGAACAGGAGCCGAAGCCGATAGCGACGTTCTCTCGCGCTTCTCTGATTTGCTCCGCGGATAGTTCCTGATCACGCCATGCAAGAGCGTGCCTGCTCCAGCGAAAGGCGGTAGGATCCTGTTCATTCAACACTGCTAAAACCTCCTCTTCTGTTGCTCCGTAGTAGGCGATGATTGCCGCGACGAAGACGTTGATGAAACCGTTCATCAGAGCGGATGCGCTCCCCGGTTCATACGTGAGCTGTTGAACGGAACGCAAAGGATGATGCAGTCCAGCCGTTGCCTTGAAGGGAACCTTTGCTTCGGCGCAGGCCGCGAGAAATTCCGCGACCTGCTCGACGCTGGGGATGGCATCGGCAGTAACTCCTCCGGTGCGAATCTTTGCGCGCGCGTTCCCTTCCTTCAGTGCAGGAACCATTTGCCTGCAATTCCCGAGTGGAAATTCGACGTAGAGAGTTGTCTGTGGGGGTGCAGCTGAGACCAGCTTATGCACCTCAGCCAGATTTGCAGCCTTGGACTCGAGGACGTCAACAACTGCGACCCTCTTATCGAGCCCAGATATCAGGCGAGCATCTTGCTGCGCATCGCCCGTGCTGAGTGCGCCCAGGAGCCATGGTGTCAACTGCTCGTCGCTGCCAACCTCCATCAATGTCGCGCTGAATTCCGTCAGCCTCGCAACTGGGACGATCAAGCGTCCCAGAGCCCACGCATATTTACCAGAGCGGTAACTGGCATAGTTCCGGGTCGACGTTAGCATATCGAGGCCTGCGGGAGGAAAGAGCCCCGCGTAATCTATCAATCTGTTCAGGAATGGTTCAATTGCAGTCATTTGCTTTTGCTCTTCTTTACCTTCGTCGTCGACATTCCGAATTCACCCTCCATACGCGATGCCAGTCTACCTCCTGAAAGGTCGGGTCATTGGCAACTTGCCGAAAGTTCCGCCGGGTGCGGGCCGCGTGCCCGTATTCGCGCCAAGTTCGCCTAAGTGCGACCGGAGGGCTGTCGCTATCGTCGGAAGACCAGCGGCCCCGCTCGTCAGGCGAAGTTGCCGAAACCCCGGCACCGTTTTCAGGGAACAACGACAGCGAGTTGGGAATGTCGGTGGCAGGATTACTTCTGACTTGCCGACCAAAACGAAACAGCATCGCGTCGACCCTTCAACCAGAAACGCTTGCGGATATATGAGCGGGAGGGAGGCTCGACACAACCGAAAGTCCAGCGCCTGCCACGCCAGCAACAATTCATCCCCGAAACGCGTATCTTTACGAGTATCAGTAATGAAAATCAGGCACCCGCAGGGGCACCACAGAAGAGGATCTGCTCCACACCACCGAAGCCTCACCGTGGATGCGTGCCGCCTCGTTTCCTGCGCAGCGTCCAGCTGCAGACCATCGTTGGCAAGGTCCGAGCCTTGGCGGGCCGAATGACAATTTGAAACCAATTTGATTCGTTGTGAAACCGATGCGAAGCAGTTCTGCCCCGTCCGGAGGGTCTATGATGTCTTGAGTAAGGACATGCATACCACTCGTCGAGACCTGATTGCCGGGCTGGGTTCGATTCTTCTTGACTGCTGTTTGGGCTGCCATGGTGCAAAGTCGGAACCCGTGACCATTATGTTTATGGATCCGGAGTCGTTGGATGACCGGCTGCAACGACAACACTTATCCGAAAAAGCTCTGCGGCAGTTCGAGAGTGAAACCGGGATCAGGGTGAAACACCTGCCAGCACCCGAAACCTCTCAGGGACAATTGAAGCTCATCCGGGAGTTGCTTGGAGAAAAGGACACACCTGATGTGTTGGGCACAGACGTCGTTTGGACTGGACTTCTGGATGACGCACTCCTTGATTTGAAGCCCTTTTTCAGTAGGGAGCTCTCTGCCGCCGAGCCTGATCTAGTTTCAAGCTATACGGTAAAGAGCAGAGTTGTTGCGGTTCCTTATCACCCTCATGTCAGTGTGCTTTATTACCGCACTGACTTGTTGACAAAGTACGGGTATCACCTTCCACCTCAAACCTGGTCCGAACTGGAGAAGATGGCTTTCCGCATTCAGGAAGGCGAGCGCGCCACTGGCGATGAGACTTTTTGGGGATTTGTGTGGCCAGGGGCAGCAGATGAATGCCTGACTTGTCTGGCTTTGGAATGGCAAGCGTCGGAAGGCGGCGGAAGGATTATCGAAGCTAACCGAACCGTCAGCGTTAACAATGTAAATGCGATACGCGCCTGGGAACGTGCGGCGCATTGGATCGGTTGGATATCGCCTCCAAACGTAACTGCATACGAAGAACTAGACTCCGTCAATCATTTCGAAAACTCCGGCAAGGCAGCATTCTCGCTCGGCTGGACTTCTGACTACTTCCTCACCAACCTTGCAAAACCAATGATTTACGGGAATATGGGTCTGACCAGCGTTCCGTCAGGGAAGATGGGCGTAGGAACGTTAGGCGGATTTGGCCTTGGAATATCAGGAAGGTCGAAGCACCAACGAGAAGCTATCGCGCTAGTGAAATTCCTCTTGCACAAGGAGGCGGAGCTAGAGGCTGCCAGCAGAAGTGCTGAGTTGCCCACGGGAACTGTGTTCTACCGCCTGCCAACCATTCTCAAGGCATACTCGCGATCGATACCGGCCGGCCAGGCTCCAGGTGATCGCATCGTGAGCCGTCCTTCTACGGTGGCAGGTAGGAATTATGAGGACGTCTCGCGTGCGTATGCCGCGGCAGTGCATTCCGTACTGACGGGAAGGAATAACGCTCCCGAAGCTGCGGCTGAGTTGGAGACGGAACTCGAGCATATCACCGGCTTCCCCAAAGGCCCCCCTGAAGCAACCGAAACCAGCATACCCCGCGTAAAGAGCACCAGATCATAGCTGTGTGGTGCGGGGCTCTCTTATCGTTGAGATGTTGTTAGGAACGGACATTCCAGCGAGGCTCAGCTATGGACGACGTAAGAAAGCCAAAAGGTGGCGCATCACCGTCGGTCAAAGTAGCACGGATGATCACGCTCATCACGAATGTTGACATTAAGACCCGCTTGACGTTCTGTTTTGTCCTGATCATCGCGTTGATGTCGGTGGGCACAGGCATTCTGCTTTGGCAGTCGCACGTGATGCGCACTCAAGCAAACCGTCTGAAGGAAATGGACGAGCAGTTCATGGAGGTCCAGCGCGTACGCTCGCTTGTTCTGTCGTTCCGCAACGAATCAGAACAGGTAGTCAGGGCCCGGAATCTTGCACGCCTGCAGCAAGAAGCACCTGCCCTTCGCAACCAACTGAACGATAGCCTAAGACAGACACAAACAGTGTTCCGAGGAATCGAACCGAATAACATTCTCGATCCCAGCGTCTTACCCACGCTGGAGACGATTCAAGGTGTACTGCCTTCGCAACTCGATTCGCTTACTACCCTTGCGTCAGTAGGAGATTGGGAGGCCCTGCGTCAGCGAGTAGAACAACCGCTCGATGTTCTAAGTAGCCTGAGTGCTGAACTAGTGGATGCCGCCAGCAGTGATGTACAAAACAAACGTTCGGAAGCCGCTCGCCAGATTGAGCGTGCGCAGATTCGAACGCTGTTCATCCTGACTGCCGTGGGTAGCCTAACAATAGTCATTGCGGCTATTCTAGGATTCGGTATCACTCAGACCATCACTCGTCCTCTGCGATCGCTGGTTGACGCAGCCTCTGCTCTCGCAAGCGGTGAATTTAGTCACCATGTGCCTGTTCAAGGCCGAGACGAACTCGCTCATCTCTCCCGAGTCTTTAACCAGACAACAATTAAGCTTCAGCAACTCTATGAGAACCTCCAGCGGAGTGAACAAGAGCTTCGTGACGTCATCAACGCAATGCCTGCGATGATTTGGCGAGCAACTCCTCTAGGTGACATCGATCTGTGGAATCGCACGATGATTGAATCGATTGGCGAGCCACAGGAGACCCCTGGAAGCCTTAATCTCATCTGCCGGGTCGATCCTGAACACGTGACATCTATGCAAGAGCGCTGGAGCCAGTCCGTTCAATTGGGTATTCCGTACGAAGATACGTATCGAATGCTAGCCAACGACGGCAAATATCACTGGTATCTGGTGCGAGCGGAGTCGTTCCGAGATGAAAGTGAAAACATCCTCAACTGGTACGGCATGGCAGTAGACATCGATGAGCAGAAACGGGCTGAGGACCACCTTCGCGAGACACGCATCAAGCTCAGCAAAGCTTCGAGAATCGCAACTGTGGCTGAACTGTCGGCTTCGATCGCTCATGAACTCAACCAGCCACTGATGTCCGTGCTTGCAAATGCTCAAGCCGGTAAACGCTGGCTCGCACACAATCCGCCGAATCTGATGGAAACAAACGCATCTATTGATCGAATATTAAGAGATGCTCGCGGGGCTGATGAGACTATGCAGCGCATTCGAGCACTCTTCAAACGCGAGGCTTTTGAGAAGAAGGAAGCAAATATTCGAGACATAGTGGGTGAGGCTGTTCGACTGGTGCAAGAGGATCCAAACAAGCGAGAAATCCCGATTGACAGGCGCTTCGATGAACCTCTCCCCCCAGTTTCAGTGGACCCCATACAGATTCAAGAGGTATTCATCAACCTGATTTCAAACGCGACGGAAGCAATGGAAGATATTGGAATCTCTCCCCTGGTTAAGGTCCGGGCGGCAGTAACAGATCAGAGCGAGATGTTGGTACAGGTGATCGACAACGGTCCGGGAGTCAGTGATGTGGAAAAGATTTTCGACGCGTTTGTGACTACTAAGGAAAGCGGGATGGGAATCGGACTCGCCGTGTCACGCTCAATCGTCGAAGCCCATGGTGGCCGCATATGGGCTGAGAATAACCAAGACGGCGGTACGACGTTCAGTATAGCTTTACCTTTATCCTCCCTGAGTCACGCGTCCTGACCTCTGTGAAGTGGAGCAGCGCGCCATAGGATTTTACGGTTTAGCGGAGATGAGGCCAGCCATACGCACTGGCAGGCGTCTGGAATAGGCGGAAGGTTCGCGAAACAGCGACGTAGCTGCTGACCTCATACTGATACAACGCTGATCCAGCTCCGGAACGGCCGGCACCGGTTATCGGCAACTTCGCCTGAGTTACGATAGTGCAGCTTATGTATACGTCGATTCATTAAACCCTCTGGTATGTTGCTCCCGTTTCGTCTTCGTCCGGCAAGATGACCAACTGATTCTACGGCCACCGAAGGCGCTAAGGCTTGTCCCGGCCTATGACGACGAAGGGTGCTACGTAGAGCGCGTCCCCGCCGCGGAACTGGAGCCACAGCTTGTACTCTCCCGGCTCCCGCAGCGTGACGTGCAGCATAGAGTCAGGTCCAATGAGAGCAGTGTCAGGATTAGCTGGGGACTTCGAGTGTGTCATAGCGCCCCCGCCCATATCCATGTGATCCATGGAGTCTTCCAACATGGAATGTGCGTGGACGTAGCTCTGATCGGTGGATTGGACCAGGACAGCGTGAGCGGCGACTCCTAGATAAGGATGCAGGTCTCTTGCCGGAGCGCCGTGCTTAGCGATGTGGATCTGGATCATCTCCGGTCTGCCGACCCTCAGGGTCGCGGTGCTCAGTGTGACCGTATAGGGTCCTGCCGTAACCAGGGTTCCCGTGGGAACCAGCGCGCCGGTATGTCCCGCAGAGACGACTCCGATGCCGACGTCGAAGCGGAAGACCTGCTGCTCGAGGCCTGCCGGTGTAGCGTCTGCGAAGATGTGGTACTTCCCTTCTTTGGGAAAGTGCTGATCGAGGACAAAGTGCCCGTTCTGCAGCAGGCGTGGGTGAACGTGCAGGAAGACGGACAGGTCATCGTTCACGATGATGACGTGCAGTTTCTTCGTAAGTTCTACCTGATAGTCGCGCACCGCCGGGCCGTTTGCAGCCCTGGTCATGGCGAAATCGAGATGCCTTGTCAGGTGTTCCTTGGCTGCCGTCGTTATCTCCAGGCGCGCCTGCGTGCTTGGCTCCCCTCCCTGCAAGGCGAACGATCCGGGGATCGACGACGCGGCAACGTGGCAGGAGATGCCGAAGAGCATCAGAAGGAGAGAAGGGGTCGAGCGGGTGGTTCCTGTGAGCATGTCGAGGTTCCTTCTTTCTTTTGTGTCTAAGGTTTCCCATGCTATGGACAAGGCGGACTACATCATTCGGAGCACCGTGGCTCGAACGACTCCAAGCCAACCAGCGATCGTCGTCAACAACAACAATACGAACGTCAACAACGGCAGCTCCCAGGAGGGCGGTTGGCCTGGCAGTAGGCGGACAAGGTGCTGGGTACGCGCTGCGTCTTGGCCGCGAGATGACAGCGGCAGGTCCGTCGACCCCGCAGTTTGTCCCGTCTGAGGCCAAGGTGTGTCGCCGTGTTCGGCGATGTAGACCACCTGAGGGCTGTCATCCACTGCTCATCTCCTCGATTGGGCGCGGAACGCTTCTTGCTTTCGCGTTCTGACGTTGAATCTAGTGAGCGTCAGATTTAGCGTCCATTACATCTTTCTGCTATCCCGAGTGATGGCCTGCGATCGCCTCCTAACAGGAACATGTAATGGGCACGAGCGTCTCTCGCCGCTACGATCCAGTCATGCGTCGCTACTTGAACCGCCTCGCAGAAAGGTGAATCGCGATGCAAAAGAATCGAGACTGCACAGAGGAATCGGGTCGAACGTCCGTCGGTACCGAGAGCCTTTCGTTTGGTGCCGCGCTCCTTTGGGGGTTCGCAGGCTGTCTCCTTTGGGGAACGCTGTGCGATGTGACACGAGCCGAGGGACAGTCCACTCTTCTGCTCGAAACTTCCGCCTCTTCGAGTGGTGTGTCCTCGTTGCCTTCCGCGCCCCCGAGCGTAGAGACCGTAGTGAAGCAACCTCCTGGTCAAGCCAACTCCGCGGGGTCCGTACTGTTCATGAACTTTCGATCGGAGAGCGCAGATGTTGTCCTGCCGCCGCAAAGTCCTGGTCAGAAGCTCTCACGGGGGTTTCTTGACAGCTTCGCTCCCTCCGCCTTCATCTTCACGGCGGCCCAGACGGGTATAGGTCAAGCTGACAAGAAATACCCTGCGTTTGGACAAGGGGCTGCGGGATATGGCCGTTACTATTGGCACGGCTTCGCGGACCAGGCGAGCCAGAAGCTTCTTGTCGAATCCATCCTGCCGGTTGTGTTTCATGATGACAACCGCTACTACCGCCTTGGCAGGGGAAGCTTCGTGCATCGCACCGGATATTCACTGAGCCGTCTCGTCGTGACGCGGGATGACCGTGGTCAGAACACGATCAATCTCCCCGAGATACTCGGCACCGGAGCAGCAGCCGGCATCTCTTCGGCTTACTATCCGCAGCAATACCGCAACTGGACAGAGACCGGGCAACGATGGCTCCTCAATGCAGCCTTCGATGGAGGAGTGATGGTGGTCCGCGAGTTCTGGCCGGAATTCAGTCACACAGTGTTTCGAATACGTCGTTAGAGAGCGTGGACTCTCTTTGGTGCTCGGTGCCTGATCGGAACCTTGACTCATGAGAACTTTGAATCGGCATCTTCTGTATTTCCTCTTGCTGGGAGGAACAATCGTGCCCGGCGCGAGGTCGCAGGACAATGGGGCAGTGGGCGTCAGCCCTGCCGTTCAAGAAAAGCCATCGAACGGAGACCCCGCTATAATCACGAGCATTCAGCCGAGGAGCGGCGCCGATCCAGGCAACTTTGCGGCCCTAACTCCCTTGGGCCGACCAAGCATCGGACTTGTGCTCGAAGGCGGCGGCGCGCTCGGGCTAGCACACATCGGTGTGCTTCGTTGGTTGGAGGAGAATCACATTCCCGTCGATCGACTTGCAGGCACCAGCATGGGCGCCTTCCTCGGAGCACTCTACGCCTCAGGAAAATCGGTCGACGAGATACAAACGATGGCGTCGGGAAATGCAGATGTTTTTACGTTACAGGCTCCGTATAGCGACGTCAGTTTTCGAAGGCGAGAAGACCGCAAAGATCTGCCGCAAGCGATTACGTTGGACCTGAATGGCGGTATCGGCCTCCGCAACGCTGTCTTGTCGGACGCGGGTCTGAATGAACTACTGCGAGAACAGTTCAATGCCTACAACAATGAAAACGTCTCTTTCGATCAGCTGCCGATTCCCTTTCGCTGCGTCGCGACGGACCTCAACTCTCTCGCTCCCGTCGTATTCAGCAAAGGATCCATGGCCCAGGCGGTCCGTGCTTCGATCTCGATCCCGGGAATCTTCTCTCCGGTGAAATACAACGACCATTATCTGGTGGACGGCGCCATCGTAGACAACCTGCCTACCGATATAGCCAAGACGGATCTGCACTCCGATGTGGTGATTGCAGTCCACCTGGCGACTTCGGACTTCGTGGAGAGCGATGTTCATTCGATTCTCGGAATTTTTTCACGCGCTTATGGAGCTGGCACAGCACGCGCGGAGAACAACGGCAAACTCCTGGCCAATATCCTGATCGTCGCGGAGACTCAAAAATTTGAACCTACAGACTATGACAAGGCGCGACAGTTGATCGAGATAGGTTACAGCGGCGCTGAGCACCGCAGGTCCGACTTGATTCGCTACCGGGTCAGCGACGAGGCTTGGAATGCCTACCTGACCACCCGCAAGGCTCGAGTTCGCAAGTCACCAGGGACGCTACAAATCGTCAAGGTGGAGGGCGGGACACCGGCGGCCGACGACGCCGCTCGCCGCGATCTGGCGCCTCTTCAAGGAAAGCCCATTGACGCCAAAGCGGTATCCGAATCGCTCCGGCGAGTCGAAGGCAATGGAGGATATACAGCGTCCTTTCAAACGCTCTCCGCGCTGGCGCCTCAAGCCCCGGATGCAACTGCTGGACAGAGCCCGGATGACGGTGTGGTGGTTCATCTTCGCGAAACCGACGGCGGACATGCCATTCTCATGGCAGGCGCCGACATCACGGCCGCTACTTCGAACGTCACGCGGATGTCCCTCGACTTCCGCATCATCAACCGCGATTTCGGCGGCTTTGGGTCCGAACTGCGAACAGACGTTCGCGCCGGATTCCTCACCCAGTTCGCATCCGAATACTACCGTCAGCTTGCATCCACCTCATTCTTTCTTCAGCCGCATGTTGGGATCCTCCGCGAGCCGGTATACCTTTGGGCCAATCAGGAGCGAGTTTCCGAACGCTTCGAACAGCGAGCTGGCGGAGGGCTCGACTTCGGGAAAACCTTCAGCCGGAATCTGCAGGTTGCCGCTCAATGGAGGATGCAGGACATCCGTTGGACTCTCAGAACCGGGCAGGACCAGAGTACAAATTTCTCCGGGCCAGTCGAAACGACGGCGCTTCACCTGACCTACGACACCGCGGTTGAGGGAGCCGTTTCGCCACATGGACTGCGCGTGGATTTCTCAGGCGGCTACCTCTTGCACACCTCTGTTGTCCGCTCCACACCTATCCTGCAATTGAAGACGTCGCAGACATTTACCTATCGCCAGAAGAATCTCTTTGGCATTGGCACGGAGGTGAACTCGCACTTCCACCATGACGTACCTGATCCCCTTCGCTTCACGCTTGGTGGCCCGCTGCGCCTCTCCGCTTCGTCGATCGATGAATATCGAGGCACGGACGTATATCTCGCAAGGGCGGGCTATCTGCGGCGAATCGCGGTACTACCTACCGGCTTTGGACAAGGTGTTTATGCGACCGTCGCTTACGAAATTGGAGATGCATGGTCGGCCCAGACCCATAACACGTTGCGACAGGATGGCCTGGCGGGGGTTGTGGCCGCCACCCCGTTTGGAGTTATCACGGTCGCTGGCTCTGTTGGCGACGCTGGTAGGCGAAAGATCTTCTTCAGCCTCGGACGGCTATTCTAGAGTCCGGGGAGTCTGGGACCGCACTTACAGGAATACGTAATACCACTCCGCTAATTTGAATGGACAACGCGGATGGCATCTGGCCTTGACGCGGGCAACGAACCACTGCCGGTCGTCTGCGACATGGACCGCTTGGAAGGCCACACCAACTTCACCTTCACACAGAAGTGAGTCTACGGTGTCGACCATTTGCGGACGAACAAAAGGCTGAACGCCACCACGGCGTAATTCAATCTCACACATTTCGAGCTTGTCGCGCGCGAATATCATCCTCTGCCTAGCTAGCGTCGCAGCACAGATTGTTTATTAGGGTCAAAAGTGCATCCCCATCGATGGGCTTCCTAAAGAAGCCGTTCGCACCTCTGTCCAGATAGAAGGTTTCTGAGTTCTCGGATGGCTTGCCTGTGATAATGATCACAGGGACATCAGAATGCCTGCCTCTGACATGCTGAAGGAGTCCTAAGCCGCTCATCCGCCTCATCTCGACATCTGTGATAATGCAACTGGTGCGAGAGAGCGCACCCGACTTGAGAAAGAGGTTGGCAGAGGAGTACGTCTCCGCCTTATAGCCGCATGATGCAAGAAGGTTCTGAAGGGATTCGAATACACGGTCGTCGTCGTCGATCACCGCGATCGTGCGAGCAAGTACACCCATCTCAAAATCTCTCCAGTCCTCTACGAACTCTACAAGAACGGACTGCTAAACCCACCCTACACATTCCTGTTAATTGCAGTGGATTGTTCAAGATTGAGCTTTCCCGCTAGCTTGACTAACCTCGCGAAGGCATCCGCCTTCATCTTACGCATGATATTCCCGCGGTGTATTTGAACCGTGTACTCCGTGATCCCCAGCTCCCATGCAGCCTGCTTGTTCAACAGACCGCTAACTAGAAGTGGCAGTACTTCCCGTTCTCTAGGCGTTAGCGAATGGTAGCGCGCAAGGAGATCCGCGTGTTCAAGCGCTTCGCATCTTGCAATTCTGTCTTTCTCAAGGGCGTGTTCGACGGCGGCGAGGAGCACCATTTCATCAATGGGCTTGGTGAGAAACTCCACCGCACCATCTTTCATCGCCCTCACAGTGGAGGGAACGTCACCCCTTCCGGTAATGAAGATAACTGGAATTGATGCTTGATTCGAAATGAGTTTCTGAACTTCCAGGCCATCCATTCCAGGCATTCTGAGATCGAGGATAAGGCATGCGCCCGCGTCCCTTCGCTCAACGCTTAGGAATTCCGCTCCCGAAGAAAACATTCGAACGTTCTTACCGTTTGCACGGAGCAACGATGAAATTGCATCGCACACCATCGGATCATCGTCGACGATGTACACCATTTCGTTCGGCAATCCCATAAATGACCTCCTCCGCCTTGGTGGGAGGCGTTTCTTACTCTATTGCGCGAAGGAGCCGGACATCTTTTTGCGGCAATCCGTTCGCTGAAAGTACACCGTTACTACAAAGGTTATATGTTGCAACCACCAGAAAGATTCGATGATCACAAGCTGGCGTATTACATAAATATGGGCTATCCAATACGGGCATCAGTACGATCTCGATAGTCGAGAAGCGATGGCAGTGCCTTGCTAGTCCACCAGAATGATGCTGTGACGAGCATCATCAGAACTAGTTCTAGCCAGAACACAGGCAAATGCCGATTGAGAAATGGCCTTCACCGCTTGCACAGTCCGACCTCCCAGAACTGCCTGCAGCGAATCCTGGCCGTCCCACAGTTTCAACTCCCGCGACATTGACTCCCGTGGGCTACTTGCAATTTGAGAACGGTGGCCTCTTCGCCGAGACATCACCCGAGTTCACAACTCGCTTTGGTATCAACCAGATCACAAAGCTCACCGTCGCGTCCCGCCTTCAGTTGCTGGCCCTATCGGAACCACTTGTTCATGCAACCGGAGCTACCGGCGATGCTCTCTCCGGCAATCGCCCCGGAGAGGTCTTCGCCGGATTGCAGGCAGTCGTATTGCCCGGTGAGGGGCGCAAACCCACCGTAAGCCTCAGCAACATCCACCGCCTCTACGAGAGCCCGGCGCCGGAGTTCGACATCGGTACGTTTAAGAATAGTGCACTGATCCTCGTGAGCGCCGACCTCGAAGGCTTCCACTTCGATATTAACGGCATCTTCTCCGAGCAGGCCCAATGCGTCATCCGCCGAGGACAATTCGCCAGACCCTCTCGATTTCACACCCGCTGGGACCGCTAACAGTGGCCGGCGAAATCTGGCATTTCACGCAGCCACTCACAAACGGGAATGCGGTCGGCAATTTGTGGGCGGTCTCGTATTCCGTCAGAAAGAATCTTGTGGTGGACGCCGGGTTCGATCATGGCCTCACGTCCTCCTCGACGCAGTGGGAAGGGTTTGCGGGCTTCACAAACCTCTTGCCTCACCGGCTCTGGAGATCCCACGGAAAACCATAGGTGAGCAGGCAAAACATCTTGCATGTCCCGGATTGGCAACCGTTGACGCATGGAGCCGTTCGCGAATCCGCACTAGTCAAGCCAGATAGGTTGGTTCCTCAGAACCCAGATGTAGAACAACGCTATCAGCAACACAAGAATCAACAACAGAAGAGCGACGACGCTTTTGCTCACCGAACCTGAACGGTTCCGCATCGTGCCCGTCCTCAGACCTGTACCGGAGCCCGCTCGTGACTGACTGTCCCGCCCTCTTCTCTAGGCAGCAGCAGTCGCGTCGAATTCAGAATGAACGTCAATTTATGCCTTACTACGATGACCTCTTCGACGAGTCCTTCCCGACGAAGATCGCCTGGTATCTGCTACCGCATCAACAGTGGACAATAAGCTGTTCTAAGAGCTCCTTCGACGGTTCCCACTCTCCGATGGCTGGATAGAGCAGCATCGCTTTGCGAGCTGTCAGATACGAGCCTGACAATGCTGCCTCGATCGTCGCCCGTTCGTAGGCCTTCACCGCGAGAACCAGTCCTCGAACTGCCTCCGGCACCCTACCACATGGCTCAGGCGTGATAGTGTCCGAACCGATCTGGCAAGAGACTTCCACGATGTCGCCCTTCTCTACCTCAGCAATGCTGCCCTGGTTCTGAGTGTTAACGATGATGCGCTTCGGTTTATCGCTACATAATGCGCTCATTACGTCGAGCGCGATTCTATGATATCCACTGGCTGCCCGGAAAGGGTCATCATGGCTGTCTACTGTTGAATTGAGTGCTGAACCGCCATCACCTTCGAGCTTCATGTATGACCCAGACCGAACGTTGAGATAGTTGACATAGGCCGCAATCGCTCCCTTCGCGTCACCCTGCTGCAGTAACAGTGACAAACCAGCGAGCAATTTGTCGTTGAGCTGCTCGACCTCAGCTCCGCGAGTACTGCCCTGCCTGCGTTGATTTTCGAGGGCCCTACGACGGGAGTAATAGAAAAAGAGATACTCCGTTGGTATGAGTTTGAGCGCCCGAATGAGGTCGTGCTCAAACAACGGCACGGAATAGAGCTGGCTCAGAAAGCTATCGTCGGCGAGCAGACGTTCGGTTACATCCTCGCCGCGAAGATAAATACGACGGATCCATCCGAGATGATTTAGTCCTATATACTCGGTGGACACGTCTTCTGGGGCTGCATCAAGGGCAGTATTGATGCGGTGCAGCATCTCAGTCGGGGTGTCGCAGATTCCGACGACTCTCGCTCCAGTATTGTGCTGAATCGCTTGCGTGATCAACCCAGCTGGATTCGTGAAGTTGATCAGCCACGCCTGCGGACTGAGACGCTCCACCGCTCGAGCCTGCTCAACAGCAGTGGCGACTGTGCGCAACGCCATCGCGACTCCACCCGGTCCAGTGGTCTCCTGACCTGGATAGCCATGTGCGATCGCAGTTCGTTCGTCATGCGCGCGCGCCTTAATCCCGCCGACGCGAATGCTGTTCATCACAAACGCCGCTCCGTCCACGGCATCATCAAGTGACGATGCCTCGCGCACGCGCAGATTGCCTCCCTCGTGTGTAACGATAGCGCGACCCAGCTCGGTCATGATGCGAACCCGGTCACGGTCGGGATCGAAGAGAACTAATTCCTCCGCGCCCAGAATATCGACTGCTTCAGTTACGCCAAATACGATGAGGGGGGTCCTGACCCCGCCTCCCCCGATAAATGCGATCTTACGACGTGTAGGTCTGTTCATATATGTCGCCAATCTCCTCGCGGAACGGCAATCCTTGGAGCGCTCCGGCCAAGCGGGTTGAAAGTCCACCGCAGATACACGCACGACGTAGACAGTGCACGGGGTCGGACTCGTCGAGCAACGCATCAATAAAGCCGGCATCAAACGCGTCCCCGGCACCCGTAGTATCGATTACTTCTACGATCGGCGACGCAACTTCGAACAAGGTTCCGTTTACTTTCATGGCTGCACCGCGGGAACCCAACTTGATCAACGGAGTTTTCAACCCATTTTGCTGCGCGAAAGCAAGATAATTGGCTGCACCACCACCGGAGAGCAGCAGCGCCTCTCTTTCATTGGGAAGAAAATAGTCAGTGGCTCGACAGGTATCCAAAGTTGCAGGAGAACTCAACCAGGCCGGGTGGAACCCAACATCCAAGGAAGTACTGCAGCCTGATGCCCGCAACGTGGACAGCAGAGTTGCCGCAAGTCCATGGTCGAGGGGCAACGCAAAGTGCACATGGCGGGCAGATTTGAGGGAATCAAGGATCGTGTCGGAGCGAAGAATATCCATTAGCTTGTCGTTTTCGCCCACGTAAGTAAAAAACGATCGATCGTTCAGCAATGAAACACTGGCGGTCACTCCCGTGGAACCCTTGGTCCTACGAATTCCTTGACTCGCCACACCAAACTCAAGAAGACGTTCTTCAAACCAATCGGCGTCCGATGCTCCGATAGCACCAATCAGATTGACAGTGCGACCGAGCCTGCCCAGAGCACATGCCGTATTGGCAGCTCCACCCCCAATTTCTCGGTGGTAATCGCGAGCGAAAGCCTCTTCGCCCGGTTGCGGCCATGTGGAGAAACCGGTGAAGATGTGATCGATATATATTTCACCTACAACAGCGACATCATATTGAGTCATGGGCTTGGAATGGCCACTCCTGTTTCCCCCGGGCCTGCAGTAGATAGGTGACGGCCCCCGTGGCCGCCATTGCAACCCCGATTAGAATATGCGCGCCCTTGCTGCTTAGTACGATGTATGACCAACCCGCCAACGCGATGATTGCGGGCAGCGGATAAAGTGGCATGCGAAAACTGTCCGGTGGAGCGATCGACTTTCGTCGTAACAGCATCACGGCAACGCACTGTAACCCGAACTGGGTCAGGGTCTGGACGACGATGAGGACCGAGATCAAATCCGAAAGTGAGAACAGGCAGGCAACTGCCGAGAGGCCGCCCATGACCAGCAGCGAGGTCGACGGAAACTTTTGCGCCGGGTGAAGGCGCGCGAACGGCTTGAAGAAATGACCATCCACTGCAGCCGCATACGGGATTCGCGAGTAGCCAAGCAGAATAGCGAAGACCGACCCCCAACTGGCAATCAGGACGAGCACAGAAACCAGTACTCCGCTCGAACGCCCGTAGAGGGCCTGCATGTAGTCGGCCACGATCGCCGTGGAGTGTTGACCCTGCTGCCAGGGAATAGTACCCAGAATCGAGAGATTCATCGCAAGGTAGAGCATCGCGATCAAGATGATGGAGCAAATCACCACCCGAGGAATCGTCTTGCTGGGCTGGCGTATTTCTTCCCCAATAAGGCAGACATTGTTATATCCGCCATAGTCATAGGTAGCGATCAGAGTCGCAGAACCCAGGCCGAGCCAGAATGCCCTCGATGGCTGGAAGGCGTGTGCCGGAAAACTGAATGCAGTTGCAGCGTGGAAATGCATCGCGCCGCTGATCACGATCCAAGCGCACGTGCCCAGCACGGCAGTCATAACAAGGATCGAAATCCGGCTGATAGAACGAATATTGCGATACAGAAGACCGGTATTCAGCAGGCAAAGCGCCATGGCTATCGCGACAAGTTGTCGATGCTCAAGATGGGGTACAAGAAAATGTGCATAGTCTCCAAAGCCGACGGCTCCCGACGCAATCGAGATTGGTCCGATCAACAGCGACTCCCACAGGAAAAGAAAACTCATCAGGCGGCCCCAGCTCTTGGGTCCGAAGGCTTCCAACAGGTAGTAGTAGGGTCCTCCGGAGCGCGGTAAAGAGGAACCCAACTCGGCCCACACCATGCCGTCGCACAAACATAGCATCGCTCCGGCAACCCATCCGAGCGTCGCTTGGGGCCCTCCCATCGCAGCGATGGCTAGTGGGATGGTCAGAAACGGGCCAACCCCAATCATGTTAAGGATATTGGCCGACATGGCTCCGGCGAAGCCCATACCGCGATCGAGTTGTGGTCTGGCAGGAGCTGATTGAGTCTGCATGAGGTCTACGATCCGGAAACAGTTCAGTGAAGCCTTCGGTGTTGCGTAGACTTGCATGGTCCGCGCGCCCACGAAGCCGGGACTAATTGCCTTCGTGGAACTGCGGATTTTTCGGCAGGCTTAACATGTTAGCGAAGATACGGTAAGCGCCCGGGACACCAAGCGGAAGCTGACGATAGAAGGCATAGGCGTTGTAGATATAAGCTCCCTTGCCGTACCGCGTGTACACGAGGCCGCCCTTCTGCGGATCTTGCTCAGCATCGTGTGTCTCGAGCAAGGGCTCGTATCGTTTATCCCAGGAGACAAGAAATTTTGATCCGCGTTCTTCGATCCACCCGTCAAAATCCTTCGATGTGATGACGTTCGGCCAGGTAAAGAGAGGGTTCTTTGGGTCAAGAATAGTCACAACCGATCTTTCATCCGTCACCTCCTCAGGATCATTCGACATCACATAGGGATACGGACCGTAATTATGATCGAACTCGGGCGTGTTGTATTGCACCACAACGACCCCTCCGTTCCTAACATACTCGAGTAGACGCCCATTGTTCGCGATCAGATCTGGTCGCACGGCATAGGCCCTCACACCAACAAGGATAGTGTCGTATTTGCTCAGGTCGCCGCCGGCAAGGTCCTTTGCCGAGAGAAAGGACACGTGCACGCCCAAGGCCTCAAGTGCCGCCGGAATGTCGTCTCCGCTTCCCTCGATATAGGCAATCTTCTGCGACGTGGCCATCTTCACATCGGCGCCTGCCGTCTTGTAGACCGCAGGGCTGTACAGAAAGTAAGGTCGGAGTCCGGTATAGCCTACCGTGACATATCCGTCCGTGTATTGCCTCCCACCGTACTCTGCTACAGCCGTTATCTGATAGGGCTTTTCTACGATCGACTTTGGGTAGATCGTAAAGGACACCCCCTGTTCCTCCCCGAGATGAGAGAAAGCGATCGGGATCGATTGCGGGTCAGAGGTCCATCCGCCCGGGAGATTGAGTCGAACGGTTGCCTTCGCCTCTCCTTCAATATTGTTGCGAAGACGCACGCTTACTGGAAACGACTTTTCGCCCAGCGGTACAACTCCCGCGCTTGGACTCAACGCAACGGACACAGCCGGCCCCACCGGCATGGGAAATCGCAGTGTGCCCGGGCCATTCACCTTATTGATGACCTGCACCGTGTTCGTCGTCTCCAAAGTCAGGCCGTCGAAACGATAACGAACAGTAGCTGCAAGAGGATACGGCACAAACGGCATGCCACTCATCGCCTTGTTGTCGATGTCATAGTAGGGTTGCTCCATATCCGGACGGGTAAAATATGGCTGGGTATAGGGCTCATCTTCTGGGACCTTGACTGCAAAACGAACTTCTGACGCCTTGCCCGGCTCGATCTGTTTAGGCGCGGCCGCGTCTGCAGCAATCGTCCATTGCTTACCCGAACTGGGAGTCAACGCGACCGACTCGATTTCGAGCGGCAATTTACCCCCGTTGTAGAGATGGACACCAACGTGAAAACTTCGACCGGGCGTGGCCACCTGAAAGCTCTGCTGTGCTCCACGCATCTCGGCAAATGGTCCACCAGCCTGGGTCGCCGGGACTATGTCTGCTTCCGCCGAGATGCCCAGCGACGCGACCAGGGCAATGTTGAACTGCTGCTGCTTCACCTTAAGCTCGTGCAGAACATTGAACTTTTGATCTGCAGTCAGTGTGCTCTTCTCTACCTCTGCAACCAAAGCGTCTGTCGCTTTGAAGCCTTTCGCAAGAGTAGTAGCAATAGCAGATGGATCCTGCGCCGAAAAAATATTAATGGCGCTCTCTATCGAATCATCGATCTGGCTGAGGCCACTCTTCAGAAACTGCGGCGGTGTCGGGCCGGCAAGGTCAGCAATTCCGGCTATGGATACGTCAATTCCATCGAAAAAGCTTTCTTCCTTGTCCTTGGCGGCGACGTGCGAGCCAAAACGATGATAGCCACCGACCTGCGCCGATGGCAAAGGAACATCGGACCCGCCATTCTGTGATTTCTGGAAGCCTAATCCCTCACGCGAAATCTGCGGGTAAGTGAGACCAGCGAGGCTGTCGTAAGTGCCGTTCGGAATAGCAACCGTCACCGATACGGGACCAGGTTCCCATTTGTCTGTTATGTGGTTCTGCACCCCGACTGGTCCCCAGTGGTGGGTCGCGTAGTCGTAGGATCCCTTCTCCGACGTGCGGAAGAACGGTGATCTCGCGTACTCCTTCACCGGTGTCCATGGCAGCAATCCTGCCCGAATTTGTTCGGGAAACATCTTCGGATCGCCAGCGGCGTTGAAGACCTGTTGCGCCATTAGACCCGCTGTCGCATGTTGTCCGTGGCCATCCGTCGGACCGCCGACGAAGACCGAACAAACGACCAGAGGTCGCACGGTTCGAACCACTCGGACCGCCTCAGCCAGGACACGGTCATGTCCCCATTGATCGAGTGCTTCCTTTAGCGACTTAGAAAATCCATAGTCCGCCATCGATGTGAAATGCTGACCGTCGAGTCCGTAGTAGCGCCCAGCCTGCAGCAACTCCTCAGTGCGAACCAGCCCCAGAGCGTCCCAGAGATCGGACGACATTACATTCGCGCCACCCTCCCCGCGATCGAGGGTCAGTAGATCCGTGCGTGCTCCAAGCCCCCGACTCTCGTAAGCGAGTGTTGCCCCATCCTCGTCGTCCGGGTGGGCTACGATCATCAATACACTCGCGCGAGTATGCAATTTTTTGAGTGCAAGCCACGTCGCGGCAGCGCCACGATCAACCGGAATGGGTCGGGCATCGTCGACTGGCTTCACCGGGGAGGCTACCCCACTTCCAGCTAGCGCGAGCATTAATGCGCAAGAAGCCGCCAATACCCGAATAGGACATTTCAGTCTCACAACCATTGTGACGCGTTCCTTCTCTGTCGAAGATCTCGAATTGCTTGAGACCATCGACGGCCGTCCAGAGGTTAGAAGTAGAATTTAGCAGCCATCTGAATCTGTCGTGGGTCGTTCACAGTAGAACTCACCTTTCCGAAGGTAGCCGTGTTGGTCAAAGCAGAAGCGGGGTTGGCAAAGTTAGCGTGATTGAACGCGTTGAAGAACTCAAAACGCAACTCGAGCCTTGCCACCTCGCCAAATGGAATCTGTTTGAATATGCTCAAATCCACGGCTCGGCTCCCCGGTCCATGGAGCAACCGCGGCCTGCAACTGCCAAAGGTCCCAGCCGTGGGAGTCGAAAACGCGCCAGAATTGACAAAGACACCGGGAACACCCTGCGTTGAAATTGCTAAGCGGTTTGTCGTTGTATTTGCAAAAGGATTGCTAACGCAATTCGCATAAGCAGCGTGGCTTCCTCCTGTCTGACTGTTGTCCGCTGCCGTGACGTTGAAGGGAGTACCGGTCTGCAGCGATGCAATGCCGTTGACCTGCCAGTTACCCAGCAATCGAGCGGTCTTCGAATCGTTATTCACGAGCCACCCATCCTTGCCGAAGGGTAGCTTCCATTCACCACTGGCCACGAACCGATGCCGTTGATCGAACGGAGAGTTGCTCATCTCATGAGAGTAGTCATAAGCGTTCTGCGGGGTTGAACCGCCGGTTAGGTTGTCAACGAAATCGGTCATGGCGTGGGCCCATGTATAGCTGACGAGGTAGCCAAAGCCCCTGACCATCGAACGCCGCGCACTCACTTCCAGCGCGTTGTAGCTGGTGTCGCCGTCGTTGGTCGCATACTCGAGGAATGAATGCGTTCCCGCGCCCGCAATCGCAGTCGTCGTCGTGTTTAGGTTGGCGTAAGGAAATTGCACGATCGCCTGCGTCGGCGTGGAGAACCCCGTAACAACACCTTGGTTTGCATTACGGAGCCGATTCATCTTTCGCCCCCAGTTGCCTACCCAGACCAATTCCATGACAGTGTTCGACGAGAGTTGGACCTGTGGCCCAAAACTTGCCTGTTGGATATAACCAGTGCGTTGATTGGGGTCTTGCCAATTGTTTTTCTGCAAGGTCAACGGAACAACGGAAGCCGAATAAGCCGCTCCTGGAAATCCGTTCTTAAGTTGAAACACAGGTGTGACACTTCCGCTCGTCTGCGACGTCTGCACCGCCTTCAAAAACGGCTGGTTCAGCGCGAGCTGAGACTCAGAACCGATGCGGTTGATGAACTGGTAGAAGATGCCATACCCACCGCGAAAGACGACCTTGTCGGCTGGTTGATAACTGAAGCCAAACCGCGGAGCGAAGTTGTTTTTGTCAGCGTTGATGAGAGAGCGGTCCGTCCAACCCCCCGCGTTGCTGGCAGCCGCAACCAACGTTCCTCCATTCGCGGGGGAGAAATTGGATACGGAGTTCGTGCGATTCAGCATCGGTGCATAGAGTTCGTACCGGACACCGTAGTTGACCGTTAGATTTCTTGCGACGCGCCAGGTGTCCTGACCGAAGAACGAGTGACCCGGCAGGAATTGATGGACATCGAGCGGTGTGTTGTAGATCGTTGACGCAACATCACCGAGCAGGAAGTCGGCAAAACCAAACCCTGATTTATTCGTGTAGATTCCGGTTGACTGCATGTAGCCTTGCGGTGCCTGGAGATCGAGAAAAGTATCAGTATTGCGGTGGTACTGGTATCCAAACATCAGACTATGCGGACCCGTGAGCTTGGTAAAGTTGTCGATAAATTGAAATACCTGCGACACCTGAAACTGAGGGCGAAAACGGTCGGTCCCAAGAGTCACAAAGTTGGAGATGTAGATCGGCGGAAGGCCTGCCGTAAAGGGCGACGCTGGAATCCCGGTCAATCCATAATCTGCCGCAGCAGATGTGCCCAATGTGACACCTATGGGATTGCTATGAGCATTGTCGCGGAGGAACCCGTATCTCGCCTGGTTGACGGCAGTGGGAGAAAAGGTGTGGGTCCATCCAAGTGCAAGTCCCTGGTTGTGGATCACGTAATCCGTCGCAAAACCTCCGTTGCCGGCGACGTAGTTCGAAGTCCATGGCGGGTCTTGCCGATGTTGGTGCATGATGCTGTAGCGACCGAAGATCGTGTCCTTCTTACCTATCGTGTCATCAATACGAACATCGGCAGAGTTGATCTGTGCCGGTGACTGATACACAAAGTTGTAGTTGCTCGCACCTGTCCACACCGGTACTTTGGGATCATTTGGATCAGGGTAGAGCGCGGCAAGCTTGGCGCCGACCGGATCGATACAGCTCGGGACAATCGTGTTGGCTGCCGTGATGCAGTTAGTCTGCCCTGTGGCTAGGCCTTTGAGAGCACTCACTTCCGAGAAATCGCCATTCTTCATCTTGACTGAGGGCACCACAGAAGAGACGGTCACGTCTTTCACGCTGCGAAGACCCTGATAATCGCCGAAGAAGAAGAGGCGGTCGTGAAGGATTGGGCCGCCGATGGTCCCGCCGAATTGATTCTGGCTGAAAACTCCCTTGCCGATACCCTTCTGCCTGTTGAAGTAGGTATTCGAATCCAGCACACTGTTGCGCGCATATTCGAAGGCATTTCCATGAAATCGATTCGTTCCGCTCTTGACGGAAGCGTTCACGACGGCACCCGCCGAAGTGCCGAACTCCGTCGAATACGTACGGGTCTGCAGATCGGAACTCCTGAATCGCGTCGGGTGGAGGCTGCACATTCTGAACAGAACCTTCTTGCAGATTGGTCGAGCCCGAATTGTTGTCCACCCCGTCGAGTGCGAAATAGTTCTGCGTCTCCGAATTACCATTAGCGCTGAATCGATCTGGTGCCGCATTAGCAACCGATGGATTTTTGAAGACCCCAGGTGACAACAAGGCTAGGTCCGCATAACGTCTGCTGTTCAGTGGAAGATCGTTGATCTGTTGCGAACCGATCACCAATCCCACCTCGGCGGTTTGAGTCTGCAACGCGCTACCCGTATCAGAAACCTCAACTTGCTCCTGTGTCGCACCGATCGTAAGGGTGAAGTCCACCTGAGCACGTGTCCTGACGTGTACTTCAACCACAGGGTTCTTCGCTGGACCAAATCCCGTCATTGCAGCTTCGACGGAGTAGTTGCCAGGAATCAGGCCCAACACCTGATAGTTGCCGTCACCGTTTGTCTTCGTCGTGGTCACAACCCCCGTGGCCACGTTACGTATGGTCACTGTTGCTCCGGCCACTACCGCCGACTGCGAATCGCGGATGATTCCGGCGATGGCGCCCGTGTCGATCTGGGCCAGTGCCGTCGAAGATCCCAATACGGCGAACCCTAGAGCGGTAACGAAAAACAAAAAGAAGAGGCGCGAGATAACTCGGAGCTGCGTCTGCAGCGGAATCTTTTTCTCAAATCTATTTGCGTTCATGAGGAGTGACTCCTTGTTGGCCTTCCTGGAACAGACAGGGTGAAGCAACCACCCTTGGTTCATACTCGAAAGTGTGAATGCGGAATCAAGGGAAATGCCTTAGTCGCCCGATATACGCCGCGGCTCATTGGGTCCCGTTATCGGTAACGTAATTCGTGTTATAAGGGAATAGCAGTCTGTGATCAACGTGTCAAGAAGATTCTGAGAATTTATCGGGCTGCCTACCCCACGTGACAAGGACAGCAAGTCACCCGTTCCCTGAGCGAGGGGCTTTGGGCGATCGATAAGGAATGAGCCGGTAAGCTGCAGTCGAACTAAGTTCAGAACAATGCTGTCTTCAGTTCAAAGTGCATCTTTTCGAACTGCTGCGGACTTGAGAGTTTGCATGTGCTTGGCAAACTCCTGGTGCGTGGGTAACCCAAGAGAGCCGCCAGGCGCCATTGCCGAAAGACTTCCACAAATGTTCCCGGCGCGCAGACAATCGTCCCACGGGGAGCCCCGCAGAAACTCGTGAAGAAAGCCCCCGTTAAATGCATCACCGGCGCCAGTCGCATCAACAATGGAACCCGGCAGAGCGCGCTGCTTGTAAACCGTTCCCTCGCACATCAACATGGCACCCTTAGGGCCGAGTTTTACGACCGGAACTTTGACCCAGTCGTGCATCTTCTCCAAGGCGCGTAGCGCATTCGTAGTGTGAGTCACCGCGCACGCCTCGTGCTCATTTGGGAAAATAAACTCGCAGTATTGAACGATGGATATTAGCTGATTGACCGAGATCTCCGGGTTCCATCCAAAGTCAGCCGAGATTGTGATCCCATCTTGACGCAAAGACTTGAGCAGTGGAATCCACTTTTGCGGGCGGCGAAGCGCACACGCAAGGTGCACGTGGCGCGCGCGCCGCAGCTTTCGTTGGACCGCAGCTTTATCGAGCAGATCTTCGAGGTTTCTGTTAATCGGCTCGTGGGTGACCATCATACGATCGGCCTTGTACGCTATGCAGACGGTTAACGCCGTAGGAGCGTCCTTGCGCACTTCGCAGCCGGTTACATCCAGACCCTGATTCATCATGGACGACCATGTGGGGAGCACTCCAGCGTCGGCGCCTACCCTTGTCACGATCCCTGTCGAAGTCCCTAGTTTGCTCGCGGCCAGCGCTGTCGTCGCGAGCCCGCCGCCAGGCGCTATCAGGAAATGGTCCGTCTTCAATTCTTCGCCGAGGCGTGGCCGGTCGGCGAGCCGATAGAAGATGAGGTCAGAGAAGAACTCTCCGAAGACGACGAGGTCAAAGTGCTTTGCAGCGATTCGCTTCGAGAGCATTGCAGCCTAGCTTGAGAGTTCGCGCGAATGACAGAAAACTTATTCGTCGATGAGAACGCGCATCCCCTACAAAAGTGCTTGGAATTTTGGCTTACGATAATGGGAGGCCGCGCTCCTGTCAAGAAGACGGAAGTTCCTCTTGTCGGGGACACTCAACGTCGGCTTGACCGCCGCACGACAAGCTTGGGCGATAACAGCAGATTACGGCTGCGGTTTACTTCTTGGTTGGAGAGAGCGCGAAGTGTCAGATTTGCCGTTTTCTGACCGACCTCTATCCCGGAAAGATTGACACTGGAAAGCGGTATCCGCATCTCCCGCAAAGAGGGTTGGTCGCCGCAACCTACGACACAAATATCTTCCGGAACTCTCAGGCTATTTGCGAGCGCCGCGTCAATGACCCCTAGTGCGAGCAAGTCGCTGTAACACATGACGCCATCCGGCTTTGTTCTGCTATCTAGCAACCGCCCCATCGCCTCATAGCCTCGTTGATACTCATTCTTGCTGGACTCACCCCAATCGACAATTAATGCTGGTTTGAAGGGCAATTCGAACTCAGTCAGAGCCGCACGATATCCAGACCAGCGAAGGTCAGCTGAAGCTGTCCGCGGACCACGCAGATATGCCAGCTTTCGACATCCGACTTCCGCAAGATGGGCAGCGGCGACGTAACCGATGTCTTGCTCCCGTAATCCGACAAAATTAGCTGCAAATAACGGTAGCTTGCGATCAACGAGAATCAATGGCGCCCTCTGTCGCCCAAGTGCGACGAAGAACTCCGAGGACTCTTGAACGGAGGCCACGATCAGGGCGTCCACCTGCCTGGATAGTTGCAGTTCAATCTCATGTCGCTCAATCTCGGGGTCCTCCTCCGCTGACGAGATCAGTAGGCCATATCCTGCTGTTCGCACCGTCTGCACGAGACCTCGTGCAACGTCTGCAAAGAAGCTACTTGTCAGTGAGGGGATCACCAAACCAATGGTGAATGTATTGCCTGTGCGCAAACTGCGCGCCGAGATATTTGGCCGGTAGTTCAGCTCCTTCATTCGCTGAAGAACACGGGCCTTCGTCGCGGCGCTAACGTCAGTTTGCCCACGCAAGACTTTGGAGATCGTCATCTTCGAAAGATTTAGATCGTTCGCAATATCCTTCAGGCGCACCGTCATGCGCGACAACTCCTCTGTGTGACGAGACCCCAGTCGAAACTCATCTTACACAGAAACGAGTTTGAGACATGTTGTAAGCTTGGCGCTATTCATAACCAGCGACGCGCAGTACGGCCGTGCACTGCTCGTCAGCATGAGGACACCGCATGTACCATGTAACAGGCCAGTTGAACCGTTACCTCACCCTCGTCATCGCTCTCGCCACACCATTTGCCGCCAGCGAACAGGCCAAATCTGGCGCCGTCACGGTCAAGTCGAAGACGATTACTATCGCGGAAGGCACGGACATGGCAGCCACCGCCTCACCAGACCACAAGACGGTCATCCTGGATCTTCAGGGCCTGCTCTACTCGATTCCCATGGCCGGCGGCGCTGCAAAGCAGATCAGTACACCATACGACGAAGACTCGCACCCGAATTGGTCAGCGAAGGGCGGCATCGTCGCCATCCAGTCCTACTCTGGGGGAACATTTCACATCTGGACGATGCTTCCCAATGGCACGCGACGGAAGCAGATCACCACCGGCCATGGTGATGACCGCGAGCCAAGCATCTCGCCTGATGGCACAACTATTGCTTTTGCCTCGGACCGTGCCTTCAAAGGCAGCTACGATATCTGGACCATCAACATCGCAACTGGCGCGCTGAAGCAGGTCACAAGCAGCGACGCCGACGAGTTTGAGCCCACGTGGTCTCCGGATGGAACAAGCATCGCGTTCGTAAGCGGCGCGGGCATCGTCGGCAAGTCGATTGAATCCATCGGTCTTTCCTCCGGCAGACAGCACACAATCGTCTCCGTCGATCCTGCAACTGGCCGCGTCGAGGCACCTAGCTTCTCGCCCGATGGCACGCAGCTCTCCTACATTCGCTACGCCGGATCGGGTACGGTTCTGAGTGCGTCGCAGTTCACGGTGGTTTCTTCGGCCGGGGACCATAAGACCGTGTACACCGGGAAAGGCCAGGATGCTTTTCCATTTCCGGCTACGTGGCTCTCGAAAACGGAATTGCTCTACACGGGTGACGGCCATCTCTTGCATGTGGACCTCGCAACGAGGTCAGAGACGCCGATTCCTTTCACCGCCACCATTAAATCCATCCGGCCACAGTATCCGCATAAGGTTTATGACTTCGACTCTACTGCGGCGCAGGAAGTGAAGGGCATCTTCGCGCCTGCACTCTCTCCCGACGGCAAGCAGATCGCATTCGTCGCGCTGAACCAGCTCTACGTCATGACCATCGGCAGTGCTCCAATCGCATTGACGAACGACACTTTTTACAAGCAAGAGCCGGCATGGTCGCCCGACGGCAAAACGCTCGCCTATGTCTCCGATAAGAACGGCATCGAGAACATCTACTTGCACAATATCGGCAGCACCGATACCACTGGGGACAAGCAGATATCACCGAGCAGCGACGCGCAGATTATGCCTGCGTGGTCTCCCGATGCCAAGCTGATCGCCTTTCAGAACCAAGTGGGCGCGACATTGCTGATCGATGTTGCCACAGGCGCAGTAAAGCCACTGGCACCCGCTACTTTCTTCCCGGGCCGAGCGTCTTTTTCTGCAAATGGTAAGACGGTTGCAATTGCGACCATCAAGCCATACACAAAACGCTTCCGCGAGGGAACCAGTTCCATCCTCACGGTTGATGTCGCGACAGGCAAGACTGAGTTCTTTGAACCTGCGCCGTTCGAGTCGGTCACAACCCGGACGGAGGACGGACCAATCTACTCGCCGAATGGCAAAGAGATCGCTTTCGTGATGGATGATCTACTCTACACGATGCCTGTCGACGCTGATGGTAGACCCTCCGGCGCGGCAGTCAAGCTCACCGATGAAACGGCCGATGCACCTACCTGGGCTGGTGACTCGTCGAAGGTTCTTTTTCTCAACAATGGAAAGCTTAAGCTGATCTCGCGAACGACGAAGGCCATCACGCCAGTTGCACTTAACTTAACCTATACGGCTGCAAAACCTCAGCAAAAAGTGCTGATCCATGCGGCGCGCTACTGGAAGGGTAGCGGTCCGGACGAGCTCGAGGACGTCGATATCGTGGTTACTGACAACCGCATCACTAGCGTAACGCCGCACTGCTCTACACCGCCCGCCAGGATTACGCAGACGATTGAGGCAGAAGATTCCACCGTGATGCCGGGGCTTTGGGAGTCGCATGCGCACAATGATTCCGACAACTCCATCTACTACGGGGACCGAATGGGACGGTTGTGGCTCGTCTACGGCGTAACCTCAGTGCGCGGGCTTGCAGACAATGCATACCGCGCGTTGCAACATCGTGAGGCCTTCAGCTCAGGTGCGGCGAATGGCCCTCGGCTCTTCACCACCGCGGAGGCCGTTGATGGCGAGCGTGTTTACTATCCCATGATGATTCCTACCACGAGTGAGGCGCAGCTCCATCGCGAGTTTGCTCGTCTCAAAGCGCTTGACTTCGACTTCATAAAACTCTACGTGCGATTACCCTTTAACTGGGCGGCGCAGGGCGTCCAATTCGCGCACAGCCAGATGGGCGTCGAGACCGCTTCGCATTATCTGCTTCCCGCCGTTGCGCTGGGGGAGGATGGCATGTCGCACATCTCGGCGACTTCGCGCACTGGCTATGCGTATTCGCGCACCTTCGTGGGACACAGCTACTCGGACGTGCGCACACTGATGAAAGAGTCCGGCATGTGGACCATAACGACCCTCCTCAGTCCGACGATGTATGTCGAGAACCCCGCCATGGCCGACGATCCGCGTTACAGCATCGCTCCGCCATGGGAGCAGACTCGGTTGAAGGCTGGCCGCGATAACGACCTCAAGGTCGAACAGACGAACAACATTAAGCGAGCTCAGTATGAAGAAGAAACCGTCGGGGACGTTGTCAGGGCAGGAGGTTTGGTTCTCGCGGGAACGGACTCGCCGCTTGACCTTCCGGGTACCTCACTTCACCTGAATCTGCGCAGCCAGGTAAGATTCGGGCTTGCTCCTTGGCAGGCGCTTGAGACTGCGACCTGGCTTCCAGCGAGGGCCTTCGGCCTTGACAAAGACCTCGGCACTATTGAGCCTGGCAAACTAGCGGACCTCATCATCGTATCGGGGGATCCATTGAAGGACATCAGCGACGCAGTACGAGTCCAGTGCGTGATGAAGAACGGTGTGGTGCAGTCAGTCGGTACTATCATGTGGCCCTTCGCTCCCAGCAGTACTGGAAACTCTGTCTGCCCATCGAAATAGCGCCATTCTTGACATTCGTAACTTAAAGTGCCGAGCAAAGCCCACAAGCTTTATAGCCCGGTAGTCACTCGCCAACTCACCGGGCCTCACCGCTATCAAGCTGACAAGCCCCATAAAACAGAGACGGCATTACCGGAACCGTCGAAGACATCGGAATCAGCGCTCTGAGCCTTCGCACCCTGGACCGCTCGATCGTATCCATCCCGAACTCAAAGGTCGCCGAAGTCGGCCTGGAAAACTTCCAGCTCCGCGATCAATTCTGGCTCCACCAAATATTCACCCTGCAGTTCGGTACCCCCACGACGTAGGCTGGGGTGAAGCTAGACCTTGTGATCGCCAGCAATCCCGAACAGCTTAAGTTCGCAGTGCAATACCGAGACAAGATATTTCCGGGCGTACCAATCGTCTTTTTAGCGGTCAGTTCCAGGGAGTTGGAAGGGCAGAAGATGTGGCCTGGAGTGACGGGTGTGGCAGTACCTGTCGGCCTTCGGGAAACGATCGATCTCGCCCTCCATCTTCATCCAGATACAAATACAGTTGCAGTCATAGCAAACGCATCGAGTAGTATCGCCAGGTATTGGTTAGCAGCCACACACGCCGAACTTCTTCGTCATCAGGATAAGGTGAAGGAGATGGATCTCATCGGCCCTCCCAGCGAGCAGTTACTTGACAGGGTTGCTGCACTCCCTCCCCACACGGTAGTTCTATTTAATCTCGCACCAGGTTCAAGTCGTCCCGCGTTCAGCGCATTGGACCTCCTTACTATAGTCGCGCAGCGCCTGCCGACCTATTCCGCGTGGCTCCCCTGACGCGGTCCCCGGTAATGTTCAATCCAAGCAACTGTATTGCCATTAGCTACGTCGTATCCGTGCGGGTACGTTTCGGCACAGCCTGGATCGCGAGCTGTTCCGAACCTTTAGTGCTGCGATTGTCGGTGTTGTTGGTCCGCGAGCCGACGGCAAAGCGAAGGTGAAGGAGAAGAGATGAAAACGATCAAAGGAATTGCATGTTTGTCGCTCAGCGTAATGCTGGCGGTGCCGGCATTCTCTCAGGAAAAAGAGGAGGACCGCGTGAAGGAGGCTGGGGAGGTCGTGAAGGAGATTCTCGATGCTCCGGACAAGGGAATACCGAAGGACCTGCTCGATAAGGCGGAATGCGTTGTCGTCTATCCGTCGGTCAAGAAGGCGGCCTTCGTCGTGGGCGGAAGCTATGGCCGCGGCGTCATGACGTGCCGCAGGGGACCAAAGTTGACCGGTCCTTGGAGCGCGCCGACGATGATGGCTCTGGAAGGAGGAAGCTTCGGTCTCCAGATCGGTGGAGAGGCGATTGACTTTGTTCTCCTGATCATGAACGAAAAGGGCGCAAGGTCAGTGCTGTCCAGCAAGGTCAAGCTTGGCGGCGACGCCTCTGCCGCAGCTGGCCCGGTCGGCCGCACTATTACCGCCGAAACGGATGTCGTCATGAAGGCCGAGATCCTTTCGTGGTCGCGCACTCGGGGTCTCTTCGCCGGCGTCTCTCTCGCAGGATCGACCATCCGCGCCGACGACGGAGCCAACAAGAACATCTATGGCAAGGAGATCTCAGGCCAGGACATCGTCTTCAAACATCAGGTTCCCGCTCCACCGTCGGCAACCGTGCTGCTTAGGGAACTGAACAAGGTCTCGCCGCACCACAAGGCATGATCGCGGAGTCGTTCGGGTGATCCTGAGCGGTCTTTACCGATGACATGCACAGGTGCCATGCGGATCGGTTCAACATGATCAACATCCTGCGCTGCAATCGCTGCGGCGATCGTCTCGGCATGGACATACAACCCCAAAAAATCGTAACTTTCCTGCATGACCCGGCGGCGGTCGATGCCCACAATTCTACTGGTAAGAGAATTTCTACAGGTAAAGGAATAGAACTGCGCCTCCATTACCTAATTTCTACAGGTAAAGGAAAAACGACAACGGTTCTGTCCTCCCAAACACGATCGCTGCATCGTCAGAACCGGCGCGCGATAACGTGCGGTTCGAGGACGGTTTCATCTGGATCCTCGGATTTTCGGAAAAGCAGGCGTGAGGATTTCCTCAGATTGCTTCAAAAATGGATTCAAACGAACCCAGTACCAATGCCCGACGCTCGAGTCGCCGTCGTCAGTTTGAGTTTCCGCAATTGATTGCAGCCAATTGCGCCTCGGCGAACCGCACGATGTGGGTTGGTCTACCCTTATTCGGAACCACGGGTCGTAGTATTAAGTTTTTGCCGGAACTCCCGATTGCTCTTGCAGCCAGTGACGGTTCGCTACCGATATGCCCCCATCTCGGTACTAATCGGTTCTTCGATGAGCGCAGTGGCACACAATGTGCTCATAGAGAGTCAAAGACGGTAATGCGCCCCGTATCGAACAACGCGCTCGCCTTCAGCCATGTCTCGTTCGAAACTCTGTGGGTGCAGGGACCGAGTGAGCAAATTTTTATGGACCTGCGCATACTCTCCCTTCGCAGCGCGCTCAGCACGTCGGCCAATATGGAGCCTTTGAAAGGCGAATACAGATAGAACATAGTGCCGCGAGACAGATCCGCATCGCGCGCGTCCTGCGCGATGAATTGGACGCGGCTGAGGCGAAGGCTTTGAGCGCACTCTCGCGCACTAGCGACATAGGCCGCCTGTACCTCAACACCAATGCTCTGGGCTCCAGTCATCATGGACACAAGGAGCGGCACATGCCCCAGTCCCGAGCCGAGATCGACAAAGACATCATCTTCCGCAACCGCGGCGGCTGCGATCAGGTGGAGGATGTGGCGCACGGGCGTTGGCTGGTAGAAGACCATCTCCGGTGACGGTTGCAGATTTGGTTCGCTCGGTTCAAGCAGTTGAAGAACTCCGCTCACCAACTCGTCCCGGTAGTCGAAGCCCAAGCCGGGCAAGGGGCTTCTCGGTTCGTTATCGCTCGCTGAATCCTCGAGCCACTGAAGAAGCGCGCGCGTTGACCGCCACGAACAATATCACAGCGCACAGACTGGTAGAGTTCAGAGTTCGCGGCTTCGAGTCGTATCCGGAGTGCCTTGGCACGCTGATGCAAGCGTGGATACGTACATCTCGAGGAATCCTCGGAATCGAAGCCTCCAAATCCGGCATCAAGGTCGTCCAGCGCGATCAGGCGCTCCCGCAGTTGGTCGGGCAGAAAGAGAGAAGAATCGGCCTCCAGAGCGCACAGGAAGGCGTGCAGATCGTTGCGGCATTTGATTTCAGCCTCACGCGGAACATCGGTGGTTATGGTTGACATATCAACTACTGCTCTAAAACGCCTGAAGTTGTCATGTCAACCTAGAATTGATAAGCTTGACATAGACATGACGATGAAACCGTTATCCCCACAGGAGCTTCGTGTCTGGCATGCCTTCAGGCTCATGCACGAAGATGTGCTGGGTCGCGTTGGGCGGGACATCGGCCAGGCGACCGGGCTCTCAGGTCCTGAGTTCGGTGTATTGTCTCGCCTCGCTGCCAAAGGTGAGATCCGGCAACAAGTACTGGCCAGCATGATGGCCTGGGATAAGAGTCGCCTCTCTCATCAGCTGACGCGAATGCAGGAACGATCGCTTATTGAGCGTCGCCGTGTTGACGGGAAAACTGTCCTCATCGCCCTTACCAAACTCGGGAGAGAAAAGCTGGATGCTGCTCGCCCGGTCCACGCGGCCTCAGTTCGGCGGAATCTGTTGTCGCGACTCACGCAGGAACAGATAGATACCATCGTCCGGGTAAGCAATCTTCTTGGTGAAGAAGAGTAGTAGCCGTCCGTTTCGCAACCGACTGGTCCCAACTCTTCAGCTGTCGCTTTCAAGCCAGTGCCGCTCATCGAGCCTGTATAGAAGCGAGATTAGTCCTCAGAAACGCCGATGTCGACTGGAGGGGTTCTGGGATGACACCAAATCGCCTGTGCGTTCAACTGGTCGATGCAACACTGGCTTGAAGTTGCCGCAAACCCCGTTTCAAGGGAGTGCGATGCTGGGTGCTGCGGGAAGCATTCTGTGGGAAGCCTTTTTCGCACCTGACGCGTAGAATGCCCAGCATGACTCGTACCCTCGTCATTGGCGCTACTGGAAATATTGGCAGCCAGGTGGTCCTGCACTTGGCGGCTAACGATCAGCCAGTCCGCGCCCTGACTCGCAAGTCGGATGGGGTTTGCATGCCGCCACAGGTTGAGGTGGTGCAAGGAGATTTGACTTCTCCCGAGAGTCTCGACGGATGCCTCGGTGGCATCGATGCGGTTTTCCTGGTCTGGGCGGCCCCACTGGCCGCATTTGGTCCCGCTTTGGAGCGGATTGCGAAACACGTGCGACGGATAGTATTCCTCTCAGCTCCGCTCAAAACGCCACACCCCTTCTTCCAACAGCCCAATCCGAGCAGGATGCAGACCGAACAAATCGAAAGGATGATCGAGGCTTCAACACTTGACTGGACGTTCCTGCGGCCCGGAATGTTGGCCAGCAACTCCCGGTTCTGGTGGGCGCGGCAGATTTGCGCCGGCGATGTAGTCCGCTGGCCATACCTCAGTGTCCCCACGGCCCCGATCGACGAGCGTGACATTGCGGCAGTCGCGGTCTGCGCGTTGTGTGACGACGGACACGCCGGAGCGGAGTACGTTCTCACCGGGCCTCAGTCTCTCAGCCAATTCGAGCAGATATCCACAATCGGTCGTGTGATCGGCCGCGCTTTGCCTATCCAAGAGATCTCGCCAGACGAGGCGCAGCGTGAATTGTCCTCGACCATGCCTGCATTCATTGTGAAAATGCTGCTCGATGCCTGGTCAGCCGGGGTCGGCCTACCCGCCTTCGTTACATCGACCGTCGCGGAGATCACAGGAACACCGGCACGAACGTTCCTCGACTGGGTCACCGATCATGCTGCGGATTTTCGAGCACGCCCGCGAGACGATGGTCAGCCGCTTTGATCCCCAGCCAGGCAGCGTCGGACAGCAGCCAGCCAATCTCCATCGTTCCCGCAGTCGGGTTTCTATGAGCAGGTCACTAGCGTCAAGTGGTTTTTGTTTTTACCTTCATAGCGTCTTTTTGCCTTTGCTGTTGTTTGTTGTAGTTGTTCCGCATGTTGTTCTCCACCGTGTTTCTATTCGCACTTTGGTGAGCCGCTCGTGGCTCTGTGTCGGTTGGGGTCAGAAGGAGAAGTCGATGCTGCCAGTTTTCGGTCGGCCTCGTTCAGGGCCCAACCCGACACGCAGTCATCGTGGGCAGTGCTCTCGACGGGCCAGGACTATCGAGCAGTACCCGAGGCAGTGACGGTATAAGCAAGCTTAGAAACCAGCAACAGCAAGTGAAGATGAAAGAACAGTCAAAACGGAGCACCTGAAACCTGATTGCTCAAACGGCTCTTACGAGGCCGGCGCGTTTTCTAAGGACAGGTACGCGGCGTATCTCATCAAGGCCAGGAGAAAACTCTCCACCTCAAGGCCGAATACATTGACGTAGACTTTCCTTCATTCGAAACTTTCCCCTTGCATTCACACGGCGGACCATCCATTGAGCAAGTTCACCTGGCCAAAAGGTTCGGTGCGCCGAACTTGGCGAAAACCCCGTCTAAGGGAATGCCTCATAAAGGACTTTCTGAGCGGCTCGACTGAGTGCTCACAGATGGTTATTCCATGCGAAGTGACTGTGTGGGATCAACCGACGCTGCTCGCCGGGCGGGAAAATATGAGGCAAGAGCAGCCGCGAGGATAAAGACGGCAGCAGCAAGAGCCGTAACTGGCACATTGACCGGGGATATGCCATAGAGAAGGCTCCTGATCCAATAGCCTGCAAAGACGCTGGCGATTATGCCTCCCGCTAAGCCAACGAGAACCGGCTGGGCCACTTCGGTCATCGTCAAGACGTAAAGGCTGCTGCGAGTTGCTCCGAGAGCAATACGGATGCCAAGCTCCCGTACCCTTCTGGAAACGGAGTAGGAGAGAACGCCGTAGATGCCTAGTACGGCCAGAAAGAGAGCGGCTATGCCGAAGCTGGAGAGAACGAATGCCTGCGAGCGCTCGGGCGCCAGCGATTCGTTGACCTGCTCGTCGAGTGAGCGAGCTTGCGGGATATTCGCTTCGGGGTCGTAACTCCATATCTGATGACGCATGGTCTCCTCGATTGCTGCGGAGTCCTGCGCTGTGCGAACCATGAAGAAGGTGGGATACGGGGGATTATCCCAATAGGGCATATAGACCATGAGGCCGGGCTGCTCCTTCAGAGAGTTGCTGCGCGTGTCGGCGACGACGCCAACCACGGTATAGGTGCCATTGCCGCCGCGGCGAAACTGGTGGCCGATTGGGTCCTGGTCCGGCCAGACTGTGTTTGCGGTGCGCTGCGAGATCAATGCCGATTTGAGGTTGCGGTCGGCGTCGGTGAGAAGGCGTCCTCTGAGCAGAGGGATGCGCAGGGTGGAGAGATAGTCGGGGCTGATCCAGCGATAGTTCGAGATTTTGGCATCACCGTCCGGCCTGTCGGTGCGAACGACGTCATCGAGCCAGTTTTCTCCACTGAGCGGCATGGCACTGACCAGACCGGCGGACTGAACACCTGGAAGCGTGCGTAGACGTTGGAGGATCTCATCATCGAAGGCGGCACGGCTGGCGTCCTCGCGGTAGCGATGTCCATCGACGTCGACCTCCGCGCTGAAGACCTGTCCGGTGGTGAAGCCGCGATGCTCGTCAAGGAGGCGCAGCAGGCTTTGGTCGAGAAGTCCCATGATCATCAGGAGAGCGGTGGCGGCGAAGACCTCGGTTCCAATGAGCCAGGAACGGGTGCGGCTTGAACTGTATTCGCCGCCGGCGCGGTTGCCATTCTGCTGCAATGCCGCTTGGGGATCGACGTGGAGAGCTTTGAGCGCGGGCAGGACCCCAAAGGCAATTCCAGTGAGGGCAGAGAGCGCGATTGCGAAACTCATTACCCCAAAATTTATGCTCACTTCGTCGAGACGTGGCAGATCGACCGGGGCGTGGTGCAGGAAGAAGCGTATGGCTAATTGCGCGAGCAAAACTCCTGCGATGCCACCGAAGGCGGCGAGCAACAAGCTTTCATAGAGAGCCGTCGACACCAGGCGAAAGGGCGTGGCGCCGAGAGCTGTGCGGACTGACAACTCCTTCTCACGACTAATTGCTCGTGCCAATTGCAGATTCGCAAGATTCGCACAGGCGATCAGCAGGACCGCGCCGACCGAGGCCAGCAGCAACCAAAGCATGGTGCTGATGGAGCCGACAACAGCTTCGTGGAGAGGCTGGAGGTAGGCGCGCAGATCGCCCGGCTGAATTTTTGTCTTCGCCGCTCCGGCATAGTCGTCGAGGATGGCCGCGTCGATGGTGTTGAGCTGGTTGGTCGCCTGCTGAAGAGTGACTCCATCCTTCAGACGCCCCAGCGCGATGAAATTGAAGTCCCCTTCGAACGACCACTGATTTTGATTGACGATGAGTGGGACAAACACTCCGATTCCAGGCCAAGAACCGCGCTCGCTTCGCCGCGAGCTGAGCACATTGCCCTTGGGAAAGTGAAAGCTCTCAGGAAGCACACCGACGATCTGCAGGAGAGTTCCATTGAGACGAAGGCTTTTGCCCAGCACATGAGGATCGGCAGCAAAGGTCCGCAGCCAGAGATCATGGGTGATGATGGCGACATGGTCGTGGCCGGTAGTGCCTTCTTCCGGAAGGAATGCCCGTCCTAGTTCGGGCTCCACACCAAGGACAGAGAAGAGATTGGTGTAGCCAAGAACGACGCCAACGATGCGCGGGTGTTCGTTCGTCTGCGCGACTCCAGCAGTCCCTTGTCGCAGGAGGGTTATATCGGAGAAAGAAGTAGCGCGCTGTTTCCAATACTGTTCGTGGAGGGCGTTAGCCTCGAAGTAAGGTCTACCCTCTCCCAGATGTTTCACCTGCTCCCAGATGGCAACGAGACGACCGGATTTTTGATAAGGGAGCGGCCGCAACAGGATCGAGTAGACGAGGCTGAAAACTGCGGTGGTTGCGCCTATTCCCAGGGCTAGGGTGAGAATCGCCGTAGCGGTAAACCCCGGTCGTTTGCGCAATTGGCGCATTGCGTAGCGGAGATCTTGAAGCATGGTCCACATGGAAACCTCCAAACACACGACGAATTGCTCTCTTAGGAATGCACTTTTCTAGCCATACTATCTTGGGTGCAGGCGGTTCATTGCAAGGGAAAATGCTCGTGAAGTCACTATCTTAAATACAGCTCTTGTCCGAAATCAGAAATCGTTGTCCATAAGCGAACAGACCTGAATCCATATCCGCTCCGAGGAGATTCTGGTTCGCATGGAACGACTGTTCAGATCAACTGCCCGTGAAGTCGGATCTTCGGCAACTTCAAGGTGTCCTCACCCTTTGATATGTCGCTGTATCGGACAACCGTAACGCATCTTGAACTCATGGGCAATCAATAGATTTGTCGTCGGGCCGGCTGCACTTGTGTTTTGGTTGGCTACTCCACAATTGTCAGGCGTTTTGCTCGAGCGATGTCGTGACGTGCGGTAGGCATTCGGTAAGGAGTTCTCCTAAACGGGTCATGCCGCTGGTGATGATAAGCTCGGGCAGGGCGGAGAAGTTGAAACGGGCATGGTTGGTGTGAGGCGTCGTGGCGAAGAATGGTGCACCCGGTACATAGGCGACCTTGGCCTTCGGCAGCGCCTCTTCGAGCATGAAGCGCGTGGCGTCAAAGCCGTCTGGAAAGGTCAGCCAGGTGAAGAGGCCGCCTTCGGCGCGGGTGTAGTGGACTGAGGCGGGAAAGGTCGAGTCAAGCGCATGGAACATAAGCCCGCGCTTGCGGCTATAGGCGGCACAGACCGTGGCGATGTGATCCTGGATAGGATAGATATCGAGAAACAGGGACGCCGCCATCATGTTGAGGGTGCTGCATTGTGTGTCGGCCGCAAGTTTGAGGCGAGCGAGCTTGCCGAGCAGATCGCCGCTGGCGACTGCCCAGCCGAGACGCATACCAGGAGCCATGATCTTGGAGAAGCTGCCGAGGAAGACCACGCGGCCTTCAGTGTCGAGGCTTTTGAGCGTTGGAAGGGGGCTCCCTTCAAAACGTAAAGCACGGTAAGGCGAGTCTTCCAGGATGAGGACGTCGAACCGGTTAGCTAGTTCGATCAGGCGATGGCGGCGAGCAAGGCTCATCGTCACGCCAGTGGGGTTCTGGAAATCAGGCATGGTGTAGATGAGCCGGGCACTCGGGTTGGCACGCAGGACGGCTTCGAGGTGGTCCATGTCCATGCCGTCGCGGTCCATGCGCACGGTGTCGTACCTGGGCTCGAAGACGTTGAAGGCGATAGTGGCGCCAAGGAAAGTAGGGTCTTCGACCACAACGGTGTCACCGGGTTCGAGCATCATCTTGGCGACAAGGTCAAGACCCTGCTGCGCACCGTGAAGTACAAGGACGTCGTCGGCAGTGCAAGAGGTGCCGTCGTCCCGCATGCGCTGAGCGATCTGGGCGCGCAACTCAGGAATGCCATCTGATACGGTGTACTGCAGGGCTCTGGGGGCATCCTTGGTGAGCAAAATCTCGTAAACGGCATGAAGTTTGTCGGACGGGAATAGCTGTGGGTCGGGGTAGCCACCCCCGAAAGAGATAACGCTCGGGTCTGTGCCGTAACGGAGAAGATCACGTATGGCGGACGATTGAACTTTCTTGACTCGATTGGCGAACTGCATGGGCACCACCCTTCCGTAGGGATTGTAGTGGTTGCATGGGATCAGGTGCCTGCGGCGCCTCAAGTCGTACAGGGCAGCAAGCGGAGCAGACCGACAGGTTTAGGGTCGGCGGCACTTCCGGTTGCTCGAACCGAAAGTGGTCGTAGCTTACAGGACGTTCCCTGCAGACCAAAGCAGGATCCTGAGAGCTGGCGTAAAAAGAGATTTGAATCACAATACTTCACGCCGGTGTAAATCGGTGGCTGGATCGCAACGCCGGTGACCTAAAAGGGCATCGGAATTATCTTCGGCTTTAGATCTGTATCTTGAATACGGAACATGGAGAGATCCTCTCCCGAGTATGGTCCGCCGTCTGACTGCAAGGGAAAGTGAAGAGTGGATCGACAGATCTGCGCAAATGTATTCGGCCTTTGTGTGGAGAGTGGAGACTCCTGGCCATGATGAGATGCGCTGCGTGCTCTTCCTGATAAACGGGACGGTCATGGAAGACCATTTTCGGGAGCAGGTTGCGAGCACGCCGCTTAGCGCGAGGGAGAAGCCGAAGCTCTCGCCAATTGACGTTGCGACTTCGGGCATTGACGTTGCGACTTCGGGCAGACCGCCAAACCCGCACAAGGTTGTTCCAAAAGGTCGACCGCTGAGGTCCTGCAATCATCTGAAAATAGGCGGTCGAAACTGATGTGCGGCGCCGTTCCATAAAGTGCGGATATAGAAACACTCGCCGCGACAGCTTCTCAAGATGTTATTTATACCCTTTGCAACTAATTATTAATGCTGAAGGTCAAAGGAGCCGAAGCTGCCGCCCCTGGGTTGACGGCAGCGATGGTGGCGGTTCCGGTTTGGGCCAGATCGCTGGCCGGAATCGCTACCGAGAGATGAGTTGCATCCACAATGGTCGTGGTCCGATAGCTACCATTCCAGAGAACAGCAACTCCTGGCATGAAGTTGCTTCCAATCAGAGTGAGGTTTGTGTTGCCTGTTCCGTGGGTCGCGGACGTCAACGAGCTCGCAGCAAGGGTAGCGACCGAGTTGACATTGAGCAATTGCGGGACGACTGCGGCACCGCGAACCAAATAGACATTTCCTCCGCTAGTGAGGATAGCAAGACCATCTTGGCCCCAGCGGGCTACATCAACTCCAGTGAAACCATTCGTGCCTTCAAATGTCGCGATCGGAAGTGGCAGCACGGTTGACGGCATGAAGGTCTGCAGATGGAATGCAGTGATGCTGTCGAAGGTTGCCGAGTACGCGTACGGGTTCGAATCGGTCAGATAAAATGACAGGCCGAGCGACGGGTCGGGATCGAAGTCTTTGATTCCGGCGCCGTAATTGGCGACATTCGGCATACCTTCAAAAACTCCAACCTGAGCAACTGGACTTACTCCAGTGTTTGCCACACTGCCCGCCTGCGTAAACAACAGGCCACCGTTCAGCTTGTAACAGTTCAAATTCTGGATTACTGATCCAACATCGTAGGGATATGATCCGTTGACCAGACCATTCGAGGTAACGCTGTAGAGTTCCAACCCGCTGGGCTCGTATACAGGTCGGTGGCGAATAGGCTGGACGCATTAGGGAAGGCAAGGCAGGTCCCGGTATACGTACCAGTTGCGACTCCGCGCCTTGTTGTTGTTTTCGATGTGGGGTTGAAGTCGAAGATTGAGATGCCCGGATACTCCCCTTCATCAACGGCGACAGTGTTCTCGGCGCCTGGCTGAGTGGCGATGTCGCGAAGGCCGACGTTGTAGCCGGTAGCCTGGAAGCCCGAAACCGTGAAGTCGGGTTGCTGGGTCAACATGTTGAAACGGGCAATGCTACCCGTGGTCGTGCCTGGCAGCAGAGCGTAAAGAATCTGCCCATCGTCCGTAAGGGCGATATTGGTCGGGGTACCTCCCATCGGTACGGCAATGCCAATGGAGTCTGTATCGGGGGTGATCGCAACGATAGAGTTCCCTGCGACAATGGATGAACCCGTTCCGACGCTTGCCATGATCTTGCGTGAATATGGATCGTAGAGTATGCGGTTGGCGCCCAGTGTCAGAACTGAGAAGACACTCAACGGAAGTGCAGAAGATGTTCCTCCACCGGGAGCAGGATTCGAGACGGAGATCGGAGACCAACCGAGACTGGTGAGATTCGCTGCCGGCACCGTTGCGGTTAGCTTGGTACTGCTGGCGTAGCTAGTAGGCAAAGCCGTCCCGTTGAGCAGCACCGTAGAGTTGCTGCTAAAGCCCGACCCGGTCAACGTGATGATGGTGTCGGTGGATCCGCTGGCAACCGCCGCAGGGGAGATCGCGGACAGCGTCGGTGCGAGGTTGTAGGTACTGCCGGCAATGCTACTCGTCGATATGGCCTGGTTGTTCGCGGGGACTGGATCAGTCTCGGAAGCATTGACCTGAACCGTCATCGCGGCGCTGCCTGCGTTTGTTTGAAGCACGTTGAAGACGACGGTAGCCGAGGCACCATTGGCCAGACCGCCCAGATCGCAGATGACTGAGCCGGTAGTCAAACAGAATCCGGTCGATGCCGTGATCGAGGTAAGGACGCCTGAGAATGGAATGTAACCTGCGAGAGTCACATTCGACGCTGCTGCAGGGCCGTAGTTCGTGACGGTGGCGGTGTAACCGGTGCTACCGCCGGTGCTGTTCGTGCCGGACGACGTGATCGAGACGCCAACGTCTACATTAATGGTCGAGATATCCTGCACTAAATTGGTGCGTAGGCTGACGAAGCCGCCAGTTCCTCGGAAGGCCAGCCCGTTCGCTCCCCAACGGGTCAGATGGGAGCTCGTTGGACCTGCGTACTGGTAGGTGGCTCTGAAGGTTGGGATCAAGATGGGAATCGGTGTAGACGCCGTGGCAGTGAAGTCCGATGTGTTGAACGCCGTAAGCTGGGCAGAGCTGGAACCGATTGTGCCGGTGGCGCCCCCGAAGGCTGCGGAAGAGCCTACCAGTATGAACACCTTTCCGAGGGAAGTGTCGACCGTAACCGAACCTTGTGCGGGAGTGGTGCCGCTGGAGTAGAAGGTGCCCAGCAACGAGCCTGACTCAGGATCAACGGCTTGGCCGAAGCTGGTATAGAGGCGGTTTCCGGCGATTTGAACATCGTCGGTATTGTTCTGAGCGTAGGTCAGATTGTATGAACTGGACGATTTAAGTGTGACACCAGCTGAACTGTAGCTGTAGGTGTTGTAACCCCCCGGATAGACATTCCCGGGCCCATAGATTTCGTTCTTTGTTCCGTCGACAATGAGTGCCCACGGAAAAGGGGCGTAGGTGTTGAAGGAGACGATCGAGCCGCGTGCGACGCCATTGTCAAAAATTGCCAAATTCACACCGCTCGGCGTCGTGCCCGCGGGGCCGTACGTCGAGACCACAACCGAATCTGGCTCGCCTGGCAAAGCTGCAAGAGCGGCTACCGTAGCGATGCTCCCTATGGGAAACTGCAAACCCGCTGTGCCGGCGACGAGATCTACCTTGCGGACAGCGGCTCCGCCGTCTAACGCAACCCAGAGATACTTGCCGGCTGAGGTGATGGCCAGCCTATTTGGTTCGCTACCTACGGGGATGGGTGTACCGAGAGCGCCAGTCAGTGGATCGATCGAAACCACAGTGTTGCCATAGGGTGCGCCGGCCGCGCTTGGGATCGACAAGTAAAACAGTCCGTTTACAGGGTTGTAGACCATGCTGTTGTTGATGATGGGAACGTAAGCCGTCAGATACAGTGGAGCAGACGTGCCGAACGCATTGCTGACTGTGATCGAGTCGACGCCGGGAGTCACGAGGGCCGACGAGGGCAGGGTCGCCGTCATCGCCGTGGATCCGTTGTAAGTCGCGGGAATATTAACTCCATTGAGTGCGACAGTGGATGCCCTGTCGCGTTCTACTCGGACAAGCACACGGTCTTTCGTGTGAACCGGCCGGACGCTAAGGGCGGCTCCGGCATGACGCAGTTCGGTCGTGCGCTTGCCGAGCTGAACATCGAGATCATCTGCGCGAACTCTAGTCAGGCCAAGGGCCGAGTTGAGCGAGCTAATCGGACCCTTCAGGACCGCCTCGTCAAGGAGCTACGGCTTGCCGAATTTGCAACATCGACGCCGGCAACACCTTCCTGCCGAAGTTCCTTGAGCGCTATAACGAACGCTTTGCCGTTCGTGCTATCAGAGCGGAAGACCTGCACCGACCCCTCAACGTGGTCGCCGGCCGGTTGAACGACATCCTCTGCCACCGCGAACAGCGTCACGTCAGCCAACAGTTGACCATGTCCTACGCCCGCAAGCAGATCATCCTCGATCGGAACGATGTCTCTAAAGGTCTCGGCGGTAAGTACGTCGGCCAAGAAGCTCCGCCGTGTTATTCTCTGCCACATCGAGATTTCTCTTCCTGCTTCAAACATTGTGACTCCAATATGTCCGCAGCGGTGAGGGATTCGTATCTCTGTACCGGTCACGATCGGTCACGATGTTCTTGCATCGGGAGGGAAGCAAGTGAGACTCTGGTTGAATCGCAAGAGAATTCAGTTTGCGCTGGCGGCTGTTCTGCTCGTGTTCGGCGCCTTTGCATCAGGATTCGTCGCGTGCCTACACCTGAAGAGCGCCCCTTCCAGCGAGGCTCGCAAGCTGTATCTACAGCAGGCGGGAGACGCACCGCCCTTAGTGCGCGCGGGAGTGCTCACTGCGTTGCGGGCGTTCCAGGACGGATATATCAAGCGCGATCCCAAAGATCTGGATTCTTTCATGAGCCGACTCTTTCAAAAGAGCGACGATATTCTCATTTTGGGGACCGACGGTGGCGAGTGGGTACGCGGCTATCCTGCAGCGGCTAAGTTCATTAGGGCAGATTGGCTGGGCTGGGGAGACTTCCGGTTTGCAGTGGACGATTCCATCATCTCGGGATCGGGAGATGTCGTCTGGATTGCGAGTATCGGAGCAGTACATTTCAAGGGAGGGGCTCGCCCTGTGCGTTTTTCAGCGATCCTAACGCGCGATGGAAGTAATTGGCTCTTCCGGGAAGCGAGCTTTCAATGGGACGACCGCGACCCGAGCCCCGCGGATATCCTTCGCCCGAAGACGTATCTAACGCTTGTCAGATTGGCGTTTCGCCGCTTAACCCAAGGCGCTGGCGGATAACGAGCTGCTGAAAGAAGACGATCGCACGGGGGTGGTTCGTCATGCAATTGATACTAGACGAAATAGTGGGGGCAGTAGACAATGGATTTTCTTCCCTAGCGGAAGATGAGGAAGACATGGCGTTAAGCGATTTCAATATCGCGTCTTCGGAAGAACGCTCTCACCCTTGCTTCGAAGGGGCGTGGATGTGAAGGTCATCGGGATTAGCGGGCTGGAGAACTCCGTTCCATTCAAGCAGGCTAAGTGGCCCGGCCTGGAAGAGCGCGAGTATCGGATCGCACAAGGGATGGATGCGGCAGCCGCGCTGGTGGTTGACGGCCGATTGGTTGCCGCCGCTGAAGAAGAGCGCTTCAGCGGGAAAAAGCACACCGGCGATTTTCCAATCCACGCCATCCGATTTTGTCTGGCCGAGGCCGGCATTTCAATCGACGAAATCGACGAGATTGCCCACGGATTCAACTATGCTCCGTATCGCGACCTCTATCTGAAAGATGAAGTGTCGGCCGGGCTCTACAACCAGGTCTTCTCCAGAGAAGCGCTACTGGCGCAAGTGCGCCGGGATCTGCCCGGATTTCCGCAACAGAAAGTGTCCTCGGTCGGTCACCATCTGGCGCACGCAGCCAGCGCGGCCTATACATCGGGCTGGGACGAGTGTCTGGTGGTCGTAAACGATGCGATGGGCGAAATCGAGAGCCTCAGTGTCTACGATTTTCATGACGGGGAATTCGAGAAAATCCGCACGGTAGGAGCCAACGACTCGATCGGCATTCTATATTCGCTTGTAACTCTGCATCTTGGCTTCGACTTCAATTCAGATGAATACAAGATCATGGGTTTGGCTCCTTACGGCGACCCTGCTCGCTTCCGGCCGTTCTTTGAGCAGACCGTGGAACTTCGCGACGATGGCTCCATTCGAATCTCGATTCTAAAGTTGAACCGGTCCCGCGAGGAGCGGGAAAACTATACTGCCACGCGCGCACATCTCGACGAACACTTAGTCCCGCGCAGGCTCCCGGTCGACCCTGTTACATCCATCCATGAGGACGTGGCTGCCGCTCTTCAGGAGTGCCTCGACAGAGTGGTCCTCCACGTCTGCGGCCACTTCGCGGGGCAGACGGGCTTGCGCCGAATTGCTCTGGCCGGAGGGGTTTCCCTCAACTGCACGGCCAATGGCAAGCTGATGCGTTCGGGGTTGTTCGATGAAGTCTACGTGCAGCCCGTGGCCGGTGACGACGGCGTCGCTCTGGGAGCCGCGCTCTATCGCACCTCGCTTGCCGGCGAAGTTCCCAACCGCCGCCTGCCGGCTCCGCTCTTTGGACCCCGCTACTCAACGAGCGATATTGAAGCCGCGCTTCACCGCTTTGGCGACAAGATCGAATGGCAGCACTTTGATTCTCTTGAAGCTACCTGTGCGGCCGCGGCTAAACTTATTGCCGATGGACGAGTCATCGCATGGTATCGCGGCCGGATGGAGTTCGGTCCGCGGGCACTAGGCAATCGCAGCATCCTCGCCAATCCTGGGGACCCCGAAATGCGTGACCGGATCAACGCTATGGTCAAGAAGCGCGAAGCCTTCCGTCCTTTTGCGCCCGCCTGCTCGGTGGAAGAAGCGCACCGCTGGTTCGATGTAGCTCCGGGCGCGGAACATCCTTACATGATCAGCGTGGTCGATGTTCGACCCGAGGCCCAGTCTTTACTTCCTGCCATAACCCACGTCAACGGTTCCGCTCGTCTGCAGACCGTGTCTATGAACGATAATCCGGATTTTCATTCGCTGCTTCTGGCTGTCGGAGAGACCACAGGCCGCCAGATGGTGCTGAACACCAGCTTTAATGTCAAAGGGCAACCTATCGTGAATACGCCCGATGAAGCTATCAAGACATTTCTCGGGACTGGCATAGAATTCCTATTCTTGGAGAACTGTCATGTTACCCGTTCAGTTGCTTGAGTGCAATCGAACCAAAGTCGATTATCCGCACGATAGCACCATTGCTGACCAATTTAAACAGCAAGTTGCCAAAACTCCGGACGCAATTGCCGTTGTCGCAAAAGACAGTCAGTTGAGTTATCGCGAACTGGACGAACGTTCCAATCGCCTTGCTCGGCACTTACAAAGTCTCAGCGTGAAACCGGACATACTGGTTGGCGTTGCGATGGGACGGTCGGAGACTCTCGTTGTCAGCATGTTGGCCATTCTGAAAGCCGGCGCGGGATATGTCCCTTTGGACCCCACCCACCCCAAAGAACGCCTCTCCCTGGTCATCGACGACTCGAAGATGCAGATTCTCCTCACTACGTCCGAGACGCGTGATCGGCTTCCATTAGACGCCCGCGGAGTTACGGTGCTCGATGTCGAGAATCCCGCCGTTGCCGTCGAAAGCCCTATCCCAGTCGAAACCAACGCCGCCAGTCATAACCTTGCCTACGTGATCTACACCTCTGGTTCTACCGGGAAGCCCAAGGGTGTAATGCTCGAAAACCGGAATGTGGTCAACTTCTTTACTGGCATGGACCGAGCTATCGGTTGTGCACCCGGAGTCTGGCTCGCCGTCACCAGTTTTTCTTTCGATATCTCGGTGTTGGAGCTACTGTGGACTTTGACCCGCGGTTTCAAGGTGGTCGTTCATGGCGACGAGGGAACAGCCTCAATTGCCGATGAGATCACACGCCACGGTGTCACGCATCTGCAAATGACCCCATCGCTTGCGCGCATGTTGACGCTGGATGCGCGCGCGTTCGCCGCACTCAGCTTGCTTAAGCAGATGCTGTTGGGAGGAGAGGCGGTGCCTGCTTCCCTCATTCACCATATTCGCCAGGTTTTCAGCGGCGAGATCCATAACATGTACGGGCCGACAGAGACCACCATCTGGTCCACAACCTATCGCGTGGAAGAGCCGGGAAGCACTGTCTCAATCGGCCGCCCCATCTCCAACACCCAGATCTATATATTGGACCCGGAATTGCAGCCTGTTCCCGCAGGTGAAATTGGAGAGCTCTTCATTGGCGGAGACGGCGTGGCCCGCGGCTATTGGAACCGGCCCGATCTTACCGCCGAGCGCTTTCTCACTATCCCTTCACTCTCACCGTGTCGCATCTACCGCACCGGCGACCTTGCCCGCCTTCTGCCGGACGGGAACATCGAGTTTCTTGGTCGCGCCGACTACCAGGTTAAGCTTCGCGGCCACCGCATAGAACTCGGCGAGATTGAAGCCATCCTGGAGCAATGCAGCGGAGTTAGGCAAGCTGTGGTCGTAGTTCGAGAAGACAAGGAGGGCGACAAGCGCCTGGTCGCCTATCTGGTGGTCGATGCTACTGGAGCGGAGGGGGCCGGCACCCTGCGCAGTGTGCTCGAATCGAAGCTCCCCGATTACATGCTCCCTTCAGCCTTCGTCTCTCTTCCCGAATTGCCGCTCACGGATAACGGAAAAATCGATCGCAAAGCCCTGCTCAAACTTCCGCCGCCGCTCATCGCCATTAGCGCAGCCGCAGGTCAGCGCCAAAACGAATCCAGCAACCAACCAAGCAATGAAATCGAGCGCATCATAGCAGGCGCGTGGCAAGATGCACTGGGAATTCCCAGCGTCGGCATGAACGATAACTTCTTCGACCTCGGCGCTCACTCCCTCACAGTCGCTGAGGTGCAGGCAAAACTGCAAGATGTGTTGGGGCGCGAAATCTCGCTCCTTGATCTATTTCAGTTTTCTACGGTGAATGCGCTTGCGGGACACCTTGCTGGAGCTCAATCGCACGGCCAGGTTTCCGACCGTGCACAGCGCCGCAGGTTGGCTCGACAGCATTGAAAGGGAAATGATGAAGCCCTCCACTATCGCAATGGTTGGCATGGCAGGACGCTTTCCGGGCGCCCGCAACGTCTCAGAGTTCTGGCGAAACCTGCGCGATGGAGTCGAGTCCATCCGCTCCTGCTCCGATGCGGAACTGCTCGCCGCCGGCGTGACACCGGAAGAGCTGGCCAGCCCGGACTATGTCAAGAGGGCCTCAGTGCTTGACGACGTTCCGATGTTCGATGCATCCTTCTTCGGCCTGAGTCCAAGAGACGCTTCGATCATGGATCCGCAGCACCGGCACTTCCTTGAGTGTGCATGGGAGGCCCTTGAAGATGCAGGCCACCCTCCCCAACGCTTCGATGGCTCGATCGGAGTCTTTGCCGGGTCGGGCATGAACACTTACCTCATCCATAACTTGCTCGCCAATCGCAACCTGATTGAAAGCGCGGGATTATTCCAGCTCAAACAGACCGGCAACGACAAAGATGTTCTGGCCACACGCGTTTCCTACCAGTTTGACCTGCGTGGACCCAGCATTAACGTGCAGACCGCTTGCTCCACTTCGCTGGTAGCAGTTCATCTTGCCTGCCAAAGTCTGCTCAATCACGAGTGCGACCTGGCCTTAGCAGGCGGAGTTACCATCGAAATCCCGCATGGTCAGGGCTATATCTACCGCGAAGGCGAGATTCTTTCTCGTGACGGCCACTGCCGTTCGTTCGATGCAACTTCGAGCGGAACGGTCTTTGGAAGTGGCGTGGGGATTGTCGTACTGCGACGCCTTGAAGATGCACTCGAAGATCGCGACCATATCCGCGCCGTCATTCTTGGATCGGCAATTAACAATGATGGCGCGCGCAAGGTCGGTTATCTGGCCCCGAGCGTTGAAGGCCAGGCCGAGGTCATTGCCGAAGCTCTGGATTTCGCTGGCATCGGCGCCGCGGGCATCTCCTACGTCGAGACCCATGGGACCGGGACGGTCGTCGGCGATCCCATCGAAGTCAGAGCCCTTACGCAAGCGTTTCGCAAGTCCACGGACCGCAGCGGCTACTGCGGAATCGGGTCGCTCAAAACCAACGTAGGCCATCTCGATGCAGCCGCAGGCGTCGCCGGCCTGATGAAGACTGTCCTCGCCCTCGAGCACGGCCAAATGCCGGCCAGCCTGCATTTTCAGAGCTTGAATCCTCACATCGAGTTGAAAGGAAGTCCGTTTTTTGTTAACAGCCAACCCGGGGATTGGCCGTCCACCGGATCGCCCAGGCGCGCGGGTGTCACGTCGTTAGGAATCGGCGGCACCAATGCACACGTTGTGCTCGAAGAGGCTCCGCGGCCAGTTGAATCGCAACAGACGAAGCCCTATCAACTGTTGGTTGTCTCCGCCAAGACCGACAGCGCTGTTGAGCGTGCGTTCACCAATCTCGCCACTTACCTCCATGCACATCCTGAGCTAAGTCTGGCAGACGTTGCCTTCACCTGCCAGGTTGGCAGGCATGCGTTCGCCCATCGGCGCGCACTGGCCGTCGAGCACACGCGAGAGGCAGTTAGTGCGCTTGCGGCGGGAGAGCGCAAATCCTTTGCCTCTGGCCTTGCCGCGAAAGCCGCACCCCATGTCGTCTTCATGTTCTCCGGGCAAGGTTCCCAGTATGTCAATATGGGCCGTGATCTCTATGAGAACGAGTCGGTCTTTCGCGAAACTCTCGACCTCTGCGCTCAACAGCTCATGCAGCCTCTCGGGCTCGATCTGCGTCAGGCGCTCTATCCATCGGAAGAGGAAAAAGACGCCGCGGCCGAAAGGCTGAATCAGACCTGGCTTACCCAGCCCGCCCTCTTCTCGATCGAGTACGCCCTTGCCCGTTGGTGGATGTCGCTTGGCGTCGAGCCCGAAACAATGGTGGGCCATAGCATCGGTGAATACGTGGCCGCAGCTCTCGCCGGAGTCTTCTCGCTCGAAGACGCACTCGCAATCGCTGCCTTCCGCGGACGTCTGATGTACGATCTTCCGTCTGGCTCGATGCTCGTTGTTCCCCTCGCCGACAACGACCTTCATCTCAATGGAACTCTTTGTTTAGCCGCAATCAATAATCCGGACCTCTGTGTGGTCTCCGGGGCAACGCCTGAAATCACGGCCCTGGAAGAAAGTCTTGCAAAGCAGTCCGTCTCTTGCCGCCGCCTGTTGACCTCGCATGCATTCCACTCCGGGATGATGGACCCCATCCTTGGCGCATTTGAAAGGCGGCTCCAAAGCGTCGAGTTAAAGCCTCCGCGCATCCCTTATCTCTCCAATGTCAGCGGAACCTGGATCAAGTCTGAAGAAGCCACCGATCCAGGTTATTGGGCGCGCCACCTGCGCCAAACAGTCCGCTTCTCCGACTGCCTGGCCGAGCTCTTTCGCAAGCCGGATCGGATTCTTATTGAGGCCGGACCCGGCAATGCACTCACGTCTTTGGCTCGTCAGCAGCTCGGGGCAACGGCAAAGGCATTTCAGTCTCTTCCGCATCCACGCGAAAAAATTACCAGCCTTCGCTGCGCGCTTCACACGCTCGGCCAGGTCTGGGCTTCGGGTGTAAGCGTCGATTGGACGAAACTGCATCCGTCCGGTTCCGTTCATCGCGTTCCGTTGCCGACTTACCCTTTTGAGCACAAGAAGTATTGGATCGAACCGGATAAAGTGCAGTTCGCGGCGACGCCTTCCCAGGCGTCGCTCCAGGAGGACGACAAAGACTTATCGTTCTATCGTCGCGTCTGGAGACCCGCTCCGGCAACTTCTGCATCGACCAGCCCGGCCGGCGCCTGGATCGTTTTCACTGACTCGCTTGGCCTGGGCGATCAAATCGCCGCGAAGCTCAGAGCAAATAAGCAGGATGTAATTCTGGTCGCCGCGGGTTCAAGTTATAAGCGAGCTAAAAAGGATAGATATACAGTCAGGCCGGGTGTTCGCGACGACTATGACACCCTGATCGCCGACAGCATCAAGAGCGGATACTCGCCCAGGAAAATCCTCCACCTCTGGACCGTGGAGGGTGGAGAGCCGCCGCTCGCAGAAACCATGGATCGCAGCTTCTATAGCCCCCTCTATCTCGCCCAGGCGCTGGCCAATCAGGACATCGCGGACATCGACATCGCTCTGGTTTCAAACCGAATGCAACAAGTCTCCGAGGAACCAGTCCGCAATCCAGCTCGCGCAGTACTACTTGGTCCGGCACGAGTTATCCCCAAGGAGCTTCCTGGAATCACATGCCGCAGCATCGATGTGGACTTTGAAAGCGGCAGGGCCACGGAGTATGCGGCCCAGATCGTCGCCGAGATGGCCTCCATCCGCGACAATGCAACCGTTGCGTTTCGCGGCGACGAGCGATTTGTTGAGACCCTCGATCCCTTGAATCTGTCCGCTGCCCCTGAACGCCGCCGCTTGCAGCCGCGAGGGGTGTACCTTATCACCGGCGGATTAGGCGGCATGGGATTGGTTGTCGCCGAGCATCTGGCGCGTGAATTCAACGCTCGGCTCGTTCTTGTGACCCGTTCTACGCTGCCGCTCGAAGCGAAGTGGGAAGCCGCTCTGAACGACTCCCACCAGACCGATGCTAACAAACAGAGGATTCGAAAGCTGCTTGAGATTCGAACCATTGCGGGTGGATTGCTGGTTGCTCAAGGGGATGTTACGAATCCCGATCAGATGCGTGATATCGTTGCCCTGGCTCGACAGCACTATGGAAGAATCGACGGCGTCTTTCATGCCGCTGGCATTCTCGACGACGGTCCTTTGATGCTTAAGACCGCGGAAAGCGCAGCGAGGGTTATCGATCCAAAGGTGCGTGGAACGTTGGTTCTGGAAGAGGCCCTCCGCGATGCACCGTTGACCTGCTTTGTCTTGTTCTCCTCTGTTAGCTCTATCTTTCCTCCAGAGGGCCAGGTGGACTATGCCGCGGCCAATGCCTTTCTGGATGCTTTCGCGTTGAGCCGCAGGGATCCGGTAACCGTCATTAACTGGGGCGCCTGGCGTGAGGTTGGGATGGCTGCGCGCTCCGCCTCTCCGCATCCTTTGTTGGAAGAACGCTTGCTGGCAACGCCCCGCGAGATTGTGTACTCGAGCCAGTTCTCACAACAGCAGCAGTGGTTGCTCTCTGAACATGTATTGAAGACGGGCAAGGCGCTTTTCCCAGGAACGGGCTATCTGGAAATGGCTGCCGCGGCGTTCGCGCGCGGTTCTATCCACAGCCCGATCGAGTTTCAGGATGTGTTCTTTCTCGCTCCGCTGACATTCGACACTTCTGAATCCAGGGAGGTGCGTGTCCAACTTAAACGCGAACAGGAAACCGGGCCGGAGAAAGGCGGGTTCCGCTTCTCCGTATTTGCGCGTGCTGGCGAGTGGGTCGAATATTCCACAGGTCGCATTGAACCGTGCCTGGCGCGCCCGCCGTCGCAGATCGATCGCGCCGCCATAGCGGCACGCTGCCATGAACGTGAAGTTGTCTTCGATGAACAACACCGGACCAAGCAGGAGCGTTACGTCGATTTCGGGCCCCGCTGGCACTGCCTCAAGCAGCTGCGCATCGGCAAGCACGAGGGCCTGGCGGAGTTAGGGTTGGATAATAGGTTCTCTGGGGATACTTCCGCGTATAGCATGCATCCTGCACTGCTCGATCTGGCAACGGGGTGCTCACTCTACCTGACTGACGGCTACGAGTCCTCCGACGACCTTTACCTTCCGTTTTCCTATAAAAAGCTGTGCGTCTACCGCCCATTGCCAATCAGGTTCTTCAGCCACATCCGCCCCCGCGAGGAGAATCTGCTTCACGGCGAGGTTGAAACCTTTGATATCACGCTCTTCGATCAGCAGGACCAGGTGTTGGCGGAGATTGAAGGCTTCGCCATGCGCCGCATCGCTGATCCAGCAAAGGCCACGGAGGAGAATGCGCCAGATCGCGATGCTGCTCTACCCGACGGCGACCAACCGATTGAATCCTTCGACCTTTCTGGAATACCGCCGCTCTATGGCGCACGAGCTTTGACGCGCATCCTTCTGGCCAGTACTCCGCTTGCGGTGGTCGCCGTCTCCCAGCCTATCGAAGACCTCGACAATCGCAACGTAACTCCATCGCCACGAGCGATCGCCGCCGCCGCTGCGCCAAGTGCTGCACTGGGAAGCAAGGAATTGGAGGGTACTTTGGCCGCCTGGTGGCAAGAACTGCTGGGCGTGGAGGACGTTGGACTGGATGACGACTTTTTTGCTCTGGGAGGTCATTCCCTGGTCGGTGTTCGCCTGTTTACCAAGATAAAAAGGACTTATCAGGTGGACCTCGAACTTGCTGTCCTGTTTGAAGCCCGCACAGTACGCCAGCTCGCCGATGTAATTCGTAAGTCGAAACAGCCGGCCAACGACGAACAGAAGACATGGTCTACCTTGGTGCCCATTCAGCCGAATGGTTCTCGTATTCCCTTCTTCTGCGTTCATGGTGTCGGAGGAGGCGTGCTTAATTATGAGCCAATGGCGAAAGCTCTGGGGCCCGACCAGCCCTTTTATGCGTTTCGCTCACTGCTCTTAGCTCAGGAGGATATTCGCGAAACTAGCATCGAAGAACTGGCGTCCACTTACATCAAGGAGATGCGGCTCCTTTTCCCGCAAGGGCCTTACCTGATCGGGGGCGGGTCCTTTGGAGGAATTGTTGCCTTTGAGATGGCACAACAGCTTTATGCGCAAGGTGGGGAGCCGGCGTTGCTCGTCTTATTCGACACTTCCGCTCCAGGGAGCGTCCAGCATGTAGGGGCCACAGAGAAATTACGTGGGTTCTGGCAGAGACTTCGAGACCAAGGTGCCGCTTATCTTGTGCGAAAAGTCGCCCTAAAGGGCGATCACTGGCGGCAGCAGTTTGTTAAACGGGGTCAAGATGCAGCCTGCTTTTGTTATCGGCTGGCGGGTTGGGACCTGCCAGTTGGCCTTCGTTACTATCAAGTGCAAAAAGCTCATTGGCGAGCCACGATGCGTTACAAAATACAGCCATACCCAGGGAAAATCGCGCTCATGCGAGCAGTCGACCGCGGTTACTTAGGTATGGAGCTTCTTGGCACACATGAGGACCCGGTGCTCGGGTGGAGAAACCTTGCGCGTGGTGGACTGGAAATCCATGACGTCCCCGGCGAACACGGAAATGTGCTCAATGAGCCTCATGTCCGGACTGTTGCTGAAGAGCTCGAGAGGATACTACCGTGGCCGGATACCATAGTTTCTCGCCGACAGCCAGTCGCGTAGGAGGTGCCAGCAAGGGCCGAGCCTCCCATACTTGCAGCTCGGGAACAGTCGCCAGTTCGGCCATCAATGCGATGCGGTGTCCAGCGTGTTCTAGCAAGCAAAACCGCCAAGGCCGCCCAGGCTCACTGCCCAGACTCGGGTCGAGTTCCAGGCGAATTCCCTCGACGCCGCCAAACAGAAAAGAGATTTTGTTCAAAGGCAGGGACAGCCCCACACCTGTCGCCTTGACGTAGGCCTCCTTCAGCGTCCACAGTGACAAGGCGCGGTCCAATTTCTCAGAACCGCGCAAGGCTTCAAGTTGGACCAGTTCCAAAGGGGAAAGCACCTCAGGGGCAAGCTCGGCGACCTTTCCCGCGCGCTCAAACGGCTCTGAGTCCACGCCCACCTCAGCCCCTTGAGCAATCAAACAAACCACCAGGTCAGGAGAATTGGACAAATTGAAGCGCAGGCCGCAATCCGGGTCGACGGTGGGCTTGCCGTAGGCGTTCGTTTGAAAGCGCCAGGCCTCAGGGGCAAGCGGATGATAGTGGGACAGCGCGGTGCGCACCAGGGCGCGGGTAGTCAGATATTCGCGGCGATGCCGGTCAAACCGAAAAGTCTGCCAGAGTGCACGCTCGTCTTCACTCAGCAGTGGCGCGCACGCCTGAGTGACTGCTTCGGTTAAAGTGTCCTCCCGATGTGCGCACCACAAGTAGAGTGGTTCTTTGTCCATGTCAGTGAGAACGCGGCCCGGCGACATAAATTCGCCTACGTACGAAATATAATTGATACGGTGTGAAAGTTTAGCCCCAAGATTGAATCCAAAGCTGACAATACAAAACAGAGAAGTTAAAGCAATTTCGTTCTGTCGCTATTGTCGCCTCAATTCCGTCATTCCCCTTGTATAGCACGACACAGGGCGGTATGCACGACGACAGTTTTTGGGCAAAGAACTAGCCCGAGGCGTGGACGCTGCACCAAATTCCCGGAATTGCGCTCGTCTATCAATCTATTTCCAGGATTCGACTGCAAATTCATTGCACTGAAATCCCGGAATGTTGCACTAAAAGCCTGGACGAAGTTTAGATGAAAGTTATTCCGGGATTTTGATGCAAAAGTGGCGAAACTGGGAAGCTGCGGGGGAAGCGGACTGGTTCCTGGCTTGTCACTTTCAGAGTTATTTGGCGTCCTCGATCATGTGCCAATCGGACACCTTATCTCCGAGTTGCTCAGCCAGGTCTACGAGCGAACTGACTGCATAGTAAGTATCGGGCTTCCCCGATCCGCCACGTATAAGACAGATGTAGCGCCCTGTTACCTTCGCGACGGCGGGAGGAGAAATGAAGATAGTGATACTAAAATCAGCCATGGGCGTAGGGTAAGCCGAAATGACAAAGATCAATTCGTTCGAACCTTACTTCAAAGGCTTCGTCGCCGATTGCGGCGGCACGATTCTCCCAGAGTCTCAGGAACGTGGTGTAAAGACTGCGGACTACTACTTTGAAAAGCACAATGTAATTGCTGAGTTGAAGACATTGATGGAAGATAGCACTACGAGCATGAGCGACATGATGCTTGAAACGATACAAGAATGGGGCGGTGACCTAAGACCATTCCGGTGAAGATCGATTCAAATGGTTTTCCTACTGTTGATCAGAGCGACATACCGGCTGAGATTCGAACCAAGTGGATGGCAAAATACTTCTCGCACATCGGACTGAAAGTCGAAAATGCTAACAAGCAAATTCTCAGCACCAAAGCGCAGTTTGGTCTACCGAAGGCGCGCGGAATACTTCTCATCTCCAATGCATCCAACCCAATATGAACAACCCATTGGCCTACAGAGAGGCGCTGGCCAAAATCATTCTTGAGCGCACGCAAACGGGTGAGCGTAAATATAGTCATATCGATGGTGCGGTGTACTTCTCTAATGAGCTACCCAGCCGCATTGAACAGATGCCATTCTGGGCTCCATTCAACGTCCAGCAGTCTAGTGATGAGGATGAGGCCAGTATTCAACCGTTTCTAGCTGAGATTCGACAGGGTTGGTACAACTACATCGAAAAGACAACAGGTGTTACAGTTCGTCAGCATGATGCTGAATGAGCTATGTGGGCCAAGTTACCCCTATCGAGCGCGCCCCCATACCTCAGCCATCAATCCGTACCTTCACGCATCCGCACCGTGATCCGGCCCGGTAGTGTCCATGTCCTCACGCTTGCGCTGACCGTGAGCTAGGTAAGGCACAGTTGTCATCGCCTGTACTGAAGCAGCCTTGTAAAGGTCCGAGACGGACATCTCCTCCTTTTTTAATAGCTAGACAGGAATTGCAGGCGTTGATCCACGATACGACTCTCTTTCCGGGGCATACCGCATCATCGTGCGTACGACCAAAGCTGAGGAACCATCAGGGTTTCCAACGTTTGCTCGACCTTCCCGGCTCCGACGTAGCCACACTGGTAGACAAATCAGGCAAGAGTGCAAGCCACATCTACGCCCGTCTGTCTCTTCTGCAACTCATTCCCGAAGTGGCCGAAGCGTTCACGCAGGAGCGCATCACCGCCACTCTACGACGCCCGCGAGCAGGAACACGAGGCGAGGCGTCTGCAAAGTTCTCTTTCTCCCCGAAGGGGACCGAGGTTATCGAACCTATCTCTTGAACGATTCCGAAGCTCAACCAGGTACCAGGACCGGCCCGCCGCCGCAGGCATCGCTTTCTGTGTCGCCGCTTTTGCCAATGGCATGACCGAGGACCGGATCGGATGTGCCCTTGAAGACGACTACCTCTCCCGCGATCCCAGCTCTTCCAAACGAGCTGCCTACATCCGGAGAACCATGGAGAAGGCGAGGAGATGGGCCGAGCGATGAGCATCGATGTCGCGATTCTCCTTTATGGTTCTTCCTTCCTGCGAGTCAGTGACGGCTCTTTGAACTTTGAGCTGGCTTTTGCTACTCGCGTCATGAGAGAAAGCCGTCGAACAGGGGGCTCCCTTCCGGTTTGCCTTTCTATCTGCGTTCAGCGTGCCGCGCTCAAGACACGCCCGCCCTTCGGACGCACGCTCTCCTTTCCAGAATCCGCTGCGCGCCTCTCAAGAGGTGCGGACTCCTGCCCCAAAGCAAGTTTGGGTCCCCTTCCGCAGATTCCATCCAGTCGCCTTGGGAGTGGGTCGCGACGGCACACCCTCCGGGCAAGCATGTACCGCATCCAGCGGACAAACCAAAAGAAACGGAGCCAAACACCATGTTCAACAAAGTTATCCTCATCGGCCGCCTCGGACAGAACGCAGAAGCCAAACAAACTCAGAACAACAAAGAGTACGTCACCCTCAACATCGCAACCCAGGAAAGCTGGAAGAACGACAAAGGCGAGTACGAAACACGCACCGAATGGCATCGCATCTTTGCCTGGAGCAATCTCTCCAAGCTCGCCAAGACCCTTCAGAAGGGGCAGCTAATCACCCTGGAAGGCACTCTGCATTATCGTGAAGTTGAGGATGACGTCGAGGGGCACTAGGTTCAAGCGCCGGATCGCCGAAGTTCATGCCACGAGCATGAAGCGGCTTTCGAAGATCGAGGCCGCGGACGATCCCTCAGACGGAGCCGGCGACGAGTAATCGTCGCCCCTCGGGTGGATGAGGCCTGTTCGGTCTCATCCACATCTCGTTCTCTTTCATTCGTGTCGCAACGCCGTCTGCGGTTCCACGGTAACCGTCTCCAGCGAGAGCCGTTATCCAAATCGACACGCCGCCGTGGATTTGCCAGAGGCGCCCCCTTTATGATTGCTTACTCGAACCGGGGAAGCATATTACCTCCAAGCGTCAAGACCGGAGAGCACATGGGACAACCTGAATCATCGCCAACCAGCAATCAAATGGCGGCCGACCGCACATGGATGGCGCATGAACGCACGCTGATGGCATGGATCCGTACTGCAACGTCGATGATCAGTTTCGGATTCACCATCTACAAGTTCTTTGAGGGGCGCCCGCCAAATCCACATACCCTTTTGACCTCCAGGGATTTCGCGATTCTGATGATCGGCTTTGGATTGATTTCCCTGACGCTTGCAACCATTCAACATCTGATCGAAATTAGATCGATCGCAGACTTGACTACCAGGAAACGAAGGTCGATCGCTCTCGTGCTTGCCATCTTGCTCGCAGTCCTTGGCACGATTGCCTTTCTATCTGCGGTCTTGCGCCAATGACCGGAACGACCATCAACACTCCGATTGTGATCGAGTGCTACGATCGCCATTCGCGTGATTGCCAGAAGTTAACCTTTTGCCATTGAACCGCTCTTAAAATATTCTATTCGGGGAACGTAAGTGTCCTCAAAGGGAGCCGATTCGCGACGGGAATTTTCCGCCTCATGCGAGAACATATTTTCCCCGAACGTACAAAGAGAATGGTCGAATATCTCAATTTCTGAGGACACCTTCTGATTTAGCTTTGATCGCTATTTGGCGTATCTGGCTTCATTCGGGCCCGATCACTAGGCCACCCGCACCATCGCCGAAATCACAGAGCGTACATTCTCGTCTCCGCCAGACCAGGAGCCGAATCAGCCCCGCAGCGCTACACTCTCACCCGGCTCGCTCCCCGCCGCACACCGTCCCACACTGAATTGCTGAACCGTCTCCGACGCCCTGGACTTCGCTTCACACTCCCCAATCAACTCCCCCGGAACCCACCTGCGAATCATCTTCATTCCGCAATACCAAACCGCCACATCATCCGTCTGCCCGATCACCGAAACGAAGGAATCAACTGCACCGGGCTCACCAGGTAAGCCACCGTGAACGCGGCCACCATCCTAGCCCGCCAGGGAGCCCGCCGATCCTTCAGCAGCAAAGCCAGCGTCCACGCCTGGTACACCAGCATCGCGACGCAGTGCCTCCCCATCGCCAACCGTCTCTCTAACCAATTCATCCGAGAGCGTGTCCGCAGACCACCGCCCGGGTTCTCTCCCATGAGAGCCGGCGCGACAACCTCGACAACACCGGGAGTCAAACCTTCCATGGACTACTTTCCTCAATCCTTCTGATGCCCGCCGTTAGCCTTGTCGCCATTCTAGCCCCCCGTAACAAAGCCGCAGTACAAAATTTCTCTTGCACCGCAGCAGCTTATCGGATTTTCATCCTGCACCAGACGCCTTCAATGCCCGACAGTTGCAGCATCTTCAAGCGCATCATGGGCCTGTTCAACCGTGAATGAGGCTGCCTTCTGTCGCGGTGGGAAATCCTTGAACGTCGCCATAAACTGTGCCACCATCGGCTGCGCGGCAAAGATTAGGAAATCATTGTTAAGGAACCAATCGTAGTAGGTGTTGGAAGTAATATCGGCCCGCTCGTATGGGTCGGTCCGAAGATTGAATACCTTCGGAACACGGAGCTTGGTGAACGGCTCCGCCCAAATCCTCAGCGTTCCGGTGCAACGCTGCTCCAGGAAACAGACCTTCCAGTTGTCATACCGCAGACCCAACAGATCGCCGTCGTCGCTGAAGTAGAAGAAACCCTGTCGTGGACTCTTTGCTTCTTTACCCGTGAGATAGGGAACAAGGTTGAAACCGTCAATGTGGACTTTGAAGGTCTTATCGCCAGCCTTATATCCCTTCTTCAGCTTCTCCACGATATCCGGATCGCCAGCCATAGCGACGAAGGTGGGCAGCCAATCGTGATGCTGCACAATGTCGTTGGAGATCGAAGCCGCCTTAATCTTCCCGGGCCACCGCACCAGCATCGGCACGCGGAACGCGCCCTCCCAGTTCGAATTCTTCTCGTTACGGTAGGGAGTCATGCCGCCATCAGGCCACGAATTCATATGCGGCCCGTTGTCAGTGCTGTACTGGACGAACGTGTTGTCCGCGATGCCAAGATCATCCAGCAGATCGAGCACATCACCCACGTTCTTGTCGTGATCAACCATCGTATCGTGATACGGAGACTGCCACCGGCCCGCCTGCCCAAGACTGCTCGGTTTGGTGTGAGTCCTGAAGTGCATATGCGTTGTATTCAGCCAGACGAACCATGGCTTGCCCGCCTTGTTCTGGCGCTTGATGAAGTCCTTGGCTGCGGCAATAAACTCCTCATCGCAGGTCTCCATCCGCTTCTTCGTCAGCGGTCCTGTGTCCTCAATCACCTGTTTGCCTACGCGTCCGTAACGGGGATGCACGGTCGGATCGTCCTTGTCGGCCGCCTTGCACTTCAGCACGCCGCGTGGAGCAAAACTTTCGTTGAACTTTGGAAAGTCTTTCTTCGATGGCCAGTTCGGTAACTCCGGTTCCTCTTCCGCGTTCAGATGGTAGAGGTTGCCAAAAAACTCATCGAATCCATGCACGGTCGGCAGAAACTCATTGCGGTCGCCAAGATGGTTTTTGCCAAACTGTCCCGTGGCATAGCCGAGCGGCCTCAGCATCTCGGTAATCGTCGGATCCTCGGCCCGTAGCCCCACTGCCGCGCCTGGAATTCCCACTTTACTAAGACCGGTCCGATAGACGCTCTGACCTGTGATGAACGAGGAGCGTCCAGCGGTGCAGCTTTGTTCGCCATAGCAGTCGGTAAACATCAGCCCTTCCTTGGCGAGCCGATCAATGTTAGGGGTCTTGTAGCCCATCACCCCATGGCTGTAACAACTAAGGTTTGTCGTACCGATGTCATCCCCCCAGATCACGAGGATGTTGGGCTGTGTGCTCTTTGCCATAGTCTTTGTCCCCTCCGTTCGTTTCGCTGCTTTTTTCGTTGTCATTTGTCACCTTCGTTACACGAGTGAGTTATAGGGGCCTGTTCTTGCAGCGTTCTTCGAATCAATCGAACTCCTAAGTGGCACGTCGACGTGTCAACCTGCTGCGCCATGCGTGCCGCCGGCCTGTATCGCCGGCAATAGTTTGGTGCGCAGAGATAAGATCCGCCTTTCATGACTTTGCGTGGGATCTTTATCTCAGGCTTGCGGGGGTCGTAGCTGGCCTCGCGGTCTCCCTTTGGAACAGAACCGCTGCAACATCCCTTTCCGGCGGGATGGTTCGCTGTGTACCAGTCCGTGGTCCACTCCCACACGTTTCCGATCATGTCGTAGAGGTCATAACCATTCGGCGGAAACTGCCCCACCGGCGCAACGCCCTCGTACCCGTCTTCGCGCAGGTTCTGCCACGGAAATTCGCCCTGCCACGTGTTGGCCATGTGTTTCCCGCCAGGAGTCATCTCCTCACCCCACGCATAGGTCGCTCCGTCTACCCCGCCGCGTGCAGCAAACTCCCACTCCGCCTCCGTGGGCAGCTCTTTGCCAACCCACAGCGCATAAGCCTCAGCATCTTCGAAGGAGACGTGGACTACTGGATGCTGCGCGCGGTCCTTAATCGAACTCTCCGGTCCCTCTGGATGACGCCAGTCAGCACCCGGAACGTACGTCCACCAGTTGAAGTGATTCCGAAGATCCACACGCTGCTTCGGCTTCAAGAAGACAACCGATGCTGCCACAAGCATCTCTGGCAACGCGCCAGGATAATCCTCTGCCTTAGGCACACGCTCCGCCGTCGTAACGTATCCAGTGGCGTCTACAAATTTGCTGAACTCCTCGTTCGTAACCGTGTACTTGTCGATCCAGAATCCGTCCACGATGACCCCGTGCGTTGGCGACTCTTCCGGATAAGCTTGGTCCGAGCCCATCAGAAAACTTCCACCCGCAACCCAGACCATTTTGCCGTCAGCTGATTCCAACATAGTCTCAACATGTTGCGATGAAGAAGACGAAGAGGTCAATCGCATGCAACTCCCCTGACGAATCCGGCCAAATATGGCGCAGTCATCCACTGCTCATTCAACGTGACGATTAAATCAGCAAATGCGGGGAGCGAAAACTGCAAGAAATGCTAGTTAATCGCATTACCCAATGCGCATCGCAGTGAGGTACAAGTGGATCGAGCGTCTAGGGGTAGTAACCACATCCAACCGAAAACCTCCGTTAAGGATTTTGATCTGACCCTCATTCAGTGGGAAACCAGGATCGATGCCTTGTTTCTCTCTATCTGACGACTACTCTTCGTATGACAATGCCTGGATCAGGTCTTGCCTGGTGGCCATCCAGGCGGCAAGAAATCCGGCAGACAGGAAGCTCGCCGCCGAAATCACTCCAGCGAGCATCCACCAGTCGTAGGCGACCCGCACGACGAGTAGATCAGGAAACACAGACGAGAACAATTCCATAGCCCCGCACGCCAGCGCGATCCCGGCAAGAGTCGCGGGTACGGCGATGAGCATCGTCTCATGAAAAAGAAGCTCGAGAATAACAGTCGAGGGTGCACCAAGCATCTTTAGGATCGCGAACTGCCGAGTCCGCTCTCGCACCTGTGAATGTCTGTTGATGACTACGAAAAGAATAGCCGTACCCAATGCAATCCAGACAATCAGCGCAGCTGTTATCCGGAGCACGATCATAACCGGATATAGATGAGAGACCGGTTTGTACCTTGTTTCGGTCAGGACCAGCATGATCATAACTTCAAAGCATATGCTCAGCGCGTTGAGGAATGCCTGGGAAGAGTTCTCCCGGAGATGTTCCACGACCAGCCGATGAATCATTGGGTCCTCGACTTTCACTATACTCAAGCGCAAGCGGCGCGAGGTAACCCATCGATCTAGTGCCATCCGAGGGATGGGACGGCCGATACAGCGCCATGGTATTACGGTGCGGTAGAGCTAACGATTGGATACCATGTGCTGGTGAACTCGAAGAAGGGCCCTGCATTTCGGCATACAATCAGACTGCGCAGAATACAGTTACTGCGCAGTTTTCCTGTGTGAAAGAACCCCTCATGGTGCGACAGAGCCGTTCAAAGCGCACGAAAGTGCATGGTAATCCGCTAAAGACGCAATCCCGGGCGGGATGAACTCACATGAACAACTCCCTGCCGGGGACAGCAAAAATCCTTAACGGAGGATCTCGGCTGGATGTGGCCACTACCCCAACCGAGCGGAATCGCTGTCCACTCTCAGAAGCGTGCGGTAGTGGGTCCAGCTCAATTCATGACGCAATGCGTCACGAATTGGAAAGGCTTGATAAAACAGCCGCATATATCGCAGATTGGAGCGTCGAAGCCCCTCCCGAACTCCGCGGCCAGCGCCGCAGCCAGGGTTTGCAGCAGCCGAGCCCCATATTCCGCCCGGGCAGAACCTCTCTGTTCGAATTCCACTATATGCCGGCCAATCTCCCAGCAGGTCTGTACCTGAACGGCATCGACAGCCCGTAATGCCCTCTGACGAGCGCTTTGAATCAGATCGCGAAGACTGTGAAGAAGCTGGGATGCACCTTCGTCGGCATCGACCGCTTTGCGCAAATCCTTCGTCATCGCACCGTCCCGTAATATGGTACCCGCTCGTCAAGATTGAGTTGTGGCCGAACTCCAATGAGGAGTCGACGTACCAACTACAGTCCGAGGTTGTCGTTTACGTCGATCTCGATATCCTGCTCGGAGCCCAGATAGCGTTCGTCTGGATGGAGGAGTGGCCGAGGAGGAATTTGATCTGCTCCAGATCGCCGCCGTTCTTGCGGCAGAGCTTGGCGCAGGTGCGGCGCAGGTCGTGCGCGCCGAAGTGTTCCGTTTCTACGGAAAGGTTCGGCCTTGTAGCCAACTGCACCGACCAGATACAGAAGCAGCGCAAATTGCAGAAGTACATCTCTCCGCCCGTATCCTTCAGGACGAAGGAAGGGTCCGGGACGGCGAACCTATCGTAGGAGCAGACTCGACGATTCGTTATCCGGCGTTCCTTCCACCAGGCAGTATCGTTGCAGAATCACTCCAAGATACTTCAGGCCGGGCCTGCACAAAACAGACTCGCTCACCCTGAAAGCTTACAAGCCAAGGTTGTCGTTGACCGCAATCTCGATATCCTGCTCAGACCCCAGATAACGTTCGGTCGTCTGGATCGACGAGTGCCCCAGCAAGAATTTGATCTGCTCGAGATCCCCGCCGTTCTTGCGGCAGAGCTTGGCGCAGGTGCGACGCAGGTCGTGGGCGCCGAAGTGCTCGATCCCGATCTGCTGCGATGAGTGTTCAACTACCGCACCAGATCCCCCAGTCGCTCAACGTGTCTCGATTGATCTTCCCGCTTTTGGAAACCGACCGCAGCAGCCGGCCCTTATCGATGCCGGCCGCGGTCATCCAGGCGTCGATGCCCTGCTTGACCCAGATGGGGATGGCGACGGTGCGGATGCGCCGGCCCTTGCCCTCGAGGTCGGCCAGGACCCACCTTCCCTCCCTTTGCTGGATGGTCGCGACGTCGAGCTCGGCCAGCTCGTTGCGCCGCAGGGCGCAGCCCACCAGCAGCGCCAGGATCACGTAGTCGCGTTTGCCCTTCAGGGTGGAGCGGTCGGGGACGGCCAGCAGCTCCTTGGCCTGCTCCCGGGTCAGCCAGTTCCCCAGCCGGGTTCCCTTCTGGCGGATGTTGGGGACGTCGGTCAGGCTGGCCGCCTCCTCCGATCCGATCATGTTGTTCCGCCTGGCCTCGCCGACCAGCTTGCGCACCGCCGACTGCCGAACGTTTATAGTCGAAGGCGAGAGCGACTCCATGCCCGCCCGCCAGTCCATTAATAAGGACCGGGAGAGAGGCCGGCTGGCACAGAACTGGAAGAGATCGTCGAGTGCCTTGGCGTAGTTGCGCTTGGAGTGCGGCGACGGGACGGTGTCGAGGACCAGCTTGCGCAGCCTGGCCTGGGCCGGGGTCAGGGCCAGGGGCTCCCCTGCCCTGCTTTCGGGTCACACAGGCGCCAAAACGAGTGAATTGGTCATGCAAGAATATTACCCCTGACAAGCTGCATAGTCGTTGATAATAAATGCTGATTCTAAATGGTTTACGCTTGACAATGCGGACGGGAGTCGGATATGCAGTCGAGAGTCTTGGCACCGATCTCTCGTGATTAGTCGAGGCAGAATAGGTTTAGGCAAGCATTTTGAATCGCTCTACCGTTCGGAGCGAAGCGACGAACTTTGTGGTTTTCCAGCGGGCGTAGGGATGTTCCTCTTATCAGTCGCGCCATGTGGGGCCACAGGTGGAACACTTTGCTGCGACCTCATAAACACAGTCGGTTGAGGCTCGGAATCCCTGCAGCCCTGGATGCTCATCCCGGCAAACAATCCGATGATCATCGTCGCTCCCGTAGCTATCGGAATCCAGATACGCACCAAATCGGTTTTGAATTCGTGCAGTAGTGAATCCAGAACTGTAATTCGCTCTTCGAGCGTGTAAGATATTCGCCGGTTCCCCGATTCCACCTGCGCGACGACGCCGCCATGCGAGTCGGATAGTTCGATAAGGGCCCGTGTGAGCTTCGCCTGGGCACCCGCCATTGCCGTCGCCGTCGCCTGCAGGCCCGCGACTGTCTCCTCCATCCCCGACTTCACAAAATGTTGCCGTAAGCACTCGCCTAATAGTTTCGCAATCTGCCGAGGATCGAGCCCGGCCTCAATCTCACAAGGTAGACCCGCCAATCGGCGTTCGATGATATGGACGAACTCCAACATCTTTTGCTGGTATTCCTCGGAGAATCGAAGATGGAGATTCAGCATCTCCTGTATGCGCTCACGCTCGTTAGCGATTTCTTTGGGTGTCTGCCGCGTTAGGAGAGCGAGGATGCCCATAGCTTCCAGGATGCGAAGCATCTCGTCGTCCGGGCTTAGCGTGCGGGTGTGGGCGAGTACCCGGTAGTACGCCGTCTGGAGTTCTTCGGGCACCAACCGGGCGAGAGAGTCGAACAGAGTCAACTCTCCCATGTGTGATTCCTCATGGTGGGGTAACGCAGTTGAGGTGCTCACGGCAAGAACACCTCCTTCGTACGGTCGAACTCGGAAAAGAGTCGACGCCGATAGCTTTGCGCCCGCATGATAAGCGATGCTCGCTTCAGCTCCTCTATCTCTTCCTGGTCGTTCTTGTGTTCCTTCTGGATCGGCATACTGACGCAGACCATTAACTTGCAAGGCGCCATGTGGCTTTGACCAATGCGGGGTGAATCTCCGTGACGATGCCCTTTCGTCGGGAATTTAGATCCAGCGCCATACGTTTTTTGGATGGACCGGGAACGAATTCGGGTTGCCAAGCGCATTGGCCTGAATCCAGCAATCGTGATTCGCGTCAGTCTGATTTTCTAACCCGTCAAATGGCTCTAGCTAAAAAACCAGAACGAAAACGGAAACTACTTGCGAGCGAGTTCCCACTCTATGCAAAAGAAACGAGCTATGAACGAATGGCGATAAGTGGGGGGGCCATTACTGCCTGTCGGGGGCCCTGCTGTGTGGTTTCTGATGCCCGGGCGAGCCTGCTCTGAAGCATCACGTTCCGCGCCGTTCGTCTGAGTGGCAAGTGTCCGGCATGATCGTCTCCAGCACCGCCGAAATCGGTGTCACTCCGGGGAGAGCAGCAGTTGCCTCCCTCCGGTTGCCGATCCTGCCATCAGCTCACGCCACCCTTTTGCAGCTCGTCTACACTACCAGTGGCGGCCAACCCCGCCGCCTCTCCTCCGACCCGGCCCCCAAAGTCGCGCTCGCCTCCGCGGCCGCTGCACAGCTTGAGCTCCGGCAGCAGACCGGTGGCTTCAGTCTGCTCTCTGCCAAAGATCCAGCCCGGCATCCTCGTCTTCCGACTCCGCGATCAGACGCCGTCGGCGAACGAGGTCCTCGGCAGCCTTCAGGTGCGTCCGAACTCCAGCCCCGCCTCCATCGCGAGCTTCAGCCTCCGCGCCGTTCCCCCACCCCACCAGGACGCCACCCCGGGAGCTGCCTCACTCTCGGCAGCCTCACCGCGATGAGTCGGCAATCGCCCGCAAGCCCGACCCTCACCCCACTGCACGCAAGCTCACACCTGAACACGATTCCGTTGGATCGCGCCGCTTCATGATCCTCGTCGATGGTGATGAACAGGTCAGCATCCAGACAGCAACAGCAGAACGCTATGGCCTTTCCGCTGTTGCCTGCGGAACGGGTACTTAAATCGGTACCGGTGTCGCGAACTGGCCGTGATAAGATGTGACGTCGTTCAGCATATCGCTCAAATTACCTCTCAAAACGTTCTGTCCTAGAGTTCTTATTTCGCGATTGCAACACTTGGAAAAATCTACCTTGGCCCAACGTTCTGTCGTTCGATGCGGATACCCGTCGCCATCGCTTCTAGCCTTGGCCCTCTTGCTCTTATCACTAGCGCGCGCGAGCCTGTCCGCGACACCAGAGCCGTCCGCCCCGCAAAAGGCGGAAGTCGGGATGCCGGTCCTCAAAAACTATTCCCCCAGGGATTACAACGGCGGCCCGCAGACCTGGACGATCCTCCAGGACCACCGCGGGATCATGTACTTCGGCAATTCCAGCGGAGCGATTCTCGAGTACGACGGCGTTACCTGGAAAAAGATCTTCGTTCCCTCGAGTGTCGTGCGTTCCCTCGTAGAGGATCAGACCGGGAAGATCTGGGTGGGTCTCAGCGAAAACTTCGGGTATCTCTCGCCGGATGCCGCCGGCACGCTCCACTATGTCTCGCTGCTCGACAAGGTCCCAGCCGAGGCCAGGACCTTTACCGATGTGTGGCAGACGCTGGTTACCCCGGAAGGCGTCTTTTTCCGTTCCTACGAAAAGCTGTTTCGGTGGGACGGCCAGCGCATGAAGGTCTGGTCACATCAGCCCAGGGCGAGATTTCAAGCGCTGTCGGCCGTGCGCGGGCATATCTACACAGCCCAGGGCGGTGGTGCGGGTCTTCAGGAAATCGTCGGCGACGAGCTTCGCAATGTTCCAGGCGGCGACGCCTATGCGAACTCCAGCAAGCTGTTTCTTTATCCCTACGATGCCGATCGCATCCTGATATCACAGCGCGATCAACTGCCCACCCTGTATGACGGTAAACAGGCTGTTCCGTTTCCCACTGAAGCGGACGAGTACCTCACCACACACAAGCCCTATACGTCCACTCTGCTCGCCGACGGGAGTTTCTGCATCACGACCTTGAATGGCGGTGCGGTCATCATCGGGCATGACGGCAAGCTGCGCCAGATCATCGATGAAGGCGCGGGCCTTTTGGGGTCGAACACACTATCGGCCAATCAGGATCGCGAGGGTGCGTTGTGGCTTGGGCTCGACGCTGGTGTTGCCCGCGTTGAGATCGATTCCCCGATCTCAATCTTCACGCTCGAAAGCACTTTCGACGCGGCCCGGTTCAAAGACTCGATCTACGTTTCCTCCGGCGGAGGAAAGGCCGCTGTCCAACGGATTGCCTTCGATCCGAAGACCGGCCATCCGTCGCTGGTACCGCTTCGAGGATCTACTCAGGCTTTTACTCTGACTGTCTTCAAGGATCCTACGGGCAAGACATCGGACCAACTACTCGCTGCCACGAGCGAAGGTGTCATGAAAGTGGACGGGGACACCCTTGTCCCCGCAATGCCAGCCCTGTATGGCCTCAATGAGCAGACCTACGATGTTGTTCAATCCCGCAGCAATCCCGCGCGGGTGTTGATAGGTCATGGCGATGGTGTCGGTTCGATGCGATGGGACGGCAAAGCCTGGATCGATGAGGGCAGGTTGCCTAACACTGTCTACGAATCCAGGGGCCTGGTCGAAGATGCGCAAGGAACTCTCTGGGTTAGCGGCGGAGACGGCAAGTTGCTTCGCGTTGAGGTCTCCCCCACCGGCATGCGCGATTCAAAGGTGCAGGTTATTTCCCGTGATCAGGGCCTTGTTGAGGGAAATACCGATGTTGAATTCGTCGCGGGAAGCATCTTTGCTACGTTCGATCGTTCGAAGAACATCTTCCGGTGGGATGCGGCGACGAAAAAATTCGTCATCGACAATCGTTTCGTGCTTCCCATCGATGCTCCCGACGCTACGTCTTTCCTGAGTCCGCTCAATGACAACAGTTTTTGGGCCTTGACGGTATCGTCAGACAGCCGGCGACTGGGCCTCTTTAGTCGGCAGGGGGACGGAACCTGGCGCGTTGAAGAGGATCCATATCGTCGCCTGAACCGGTTCCGTATCTTCCTTCAGCATTCAGAGCCCAACGGCGACGTGTTGATCACGGGCGAGAAACTCCTCCGCTTCAGTCCTGGCATTAATGCCGCGGCGCCGCAACCGTTTCCGACGGTGGTTCGCCAGGTCAATGCCGGCCCGCGCATTGTTTACGGTGGCGCCAACATGGCTGGAACCTCCGACTTACGCCTTCCGCCGGGAAGTAACGCCCTACGCTTTCAGTTTGCCGCCCTGACCTACGGAAATCCTACTGAGACCGAATATCAATATCTTCTCGAGGGCGCTGACAAGGATTGGTCAACCTGGGGCAGACAGAAAGAAGCGAATTACAGCGGCCTGGGCCCGGGAGATTACCGGTTCCGCGTACGCTCGCGCGCTGATGACGGCCGCGCGGGAGAAGAAGCGATCTACTCCTTCACGATCCTGTCGCCGTGGTACCGGTCCACGGTGGCTTATGTTCTTTATGGCCTTCTCTTCCTGCTGCTGGCGCTCGCCGCGTGGCGTCTTATCATCGGGCATGAGCGCGAAAAGGCCCGTCAAAAGACGGAGGCGCTCGAAGCTCAGGCAAAAGCGCTGGAAGCCACCGTCGACGATCGCACCAGGGAGATTCGCGCACAGGCTGTCGAAATCGCCGCTCAGAAAGACAGTATCGAACTGCTGAGTGACATCGGCAAAGAGATCACGGCCTCGCTCGATCTCGACACGATCCTGTTCAAGCTCTATGAGCGGGTGAACCAGATTGTCGATGCAACTATCTTCGGCGTGGGCTTGTACCGGCCGGAGAAGCACCTGATCGAATACAGCCTCGCCGTCGAGGACGGCCAGCGTTATGCACCTTATACGCGGAGTACCGACGACAAAAACCAATTCGCCGTCTGGTGTCTTGACAATCGCAAACCGATTTTGCTCAATGATGTTGCGACGGAATTTTCTAAGTACATCCCATCCTATGAGCATACGGGCGGGGCTCTCGCTGACGGCAGCGTGGCGAAGCCTCCCGCCTCGATGATCTATCTACCGCTGATCGCGCAAGAACGGGTTCTTGGTGTGCTCAGCATTCAAAGCTTCAAAAAGAATGCCTACACGGAGCAACATCTTAGCCTGCTCGAAAATCTCGCCGCGTACACCACTATCGCACTAGACAATGCGGGTGCATATCTGGTCATCAATCAACGAGAGCACGAGGTGCGAGAACGCGCCGCTGAATTGGTCACCATCAATCGCATCACCCAGGCGCTTGCTACGCAGCTTGATAGGGAGAGCTTGATTCAATTTGTCGGCGATCAGGTGCGCGATCTTTTCCGCGCTCCTATCGCTTATGTGTCACTGCTCGATCGGTCGACAATGGTGCTTCAGTTTCCTTACACCTTTGGCGAAGACGCGGCGCCGAGGCCGTTTGGGTCTGGCCTTACTTCCCAAATCATTCGGACAGGTCAGCCTCTGCTGATCAACGAGGACATGGACCGCAACCGCGCCAGGCTGGGCATCGAACAGATGGGACGCAATACAGCTTCTTATCTTGGAGTTCCAATCCCGTCCGGCGGGCAAACGATTGGCGTCATCAGCGTGCAATCGACCGATCAGGAAGGACGCTTCACAGAAGCTGATCAACGCCTCCTGTCGACTATCGCCTCCGCTGTCGGAGTAGCTATTCACAACGCGAAGCTCTTTGAAGAGGCGCGCCAGGCAAGAGCTGCTGCGGAAGAAGCCGATGCGGCCAAGAGCTCATTCCTTTCGACCGTCAGTCATGAACTCCGTACGCCGCTAACGTCCGTGCTGGGCTTCGCCAAAATCATTCGGCGCCGTCTCGAGGAGCGCCTGTTTCCGCTGATTCCGGAAGAGGATCGGAAGGTGCAGCAAGCCAAAGAGCAAGTGATCGAAAATCTCGGCGTTGTCGTCAGTGAGGGGGAGCGCCTCACCAAGCTCATTGATGACGTTCTTGACCTGGCAAAGATTGAAGCCGGCAAATTCACCTGGAACATGACCAGTGTCTCGGTTCCCGATGTGATTGAGCGCGCAATTGCAGCCACTGCTTCGCTGTTTGAGGCCAAGAAACTGGACCTCGTCCCTTTGATCGAGCCGAACCTCCCGACCGTCCATGGAGATCAGGATCGTCTTATTCAGGTCGTCATCAATCTCATCTCAAACGCCATCAAATTCACCGACGCAGGTTCCGTCTTTTGTTCCGCTCGTTTGCGTGGCAACGATATGGTCGTCAGCGTTGTTGACTCGGGCATTGGAATTGCTCCCGCCGATCAACCCAAGGTCTTTGAGAAGTTCAAACAGGTCGGCGACACGCTGACGGACAAGCCCAAAGGGACCGGGCTTGGCCTACCGATCTGCAAGGAGATTGTCGAATATCACGGCGGCCATATCTGGGTAGAAAGCGAGCCAGGGAAAGGCAGTACGTTCTCGTTCACCCTTCCGCTGGTTGGCCCGGCTGCGCAACTCGATCTGCTGCCTGTACGGCGCACTGTCGATATCGAGTCTCTCGTGCGGCAACTACGGGAACAAGTCGCGACGCATCAGCCACGGGACAAGTCGGTGTTGGTCGTCGATGACGACTCCAACATTCGTTCTCTGCTCCAACAGGAGCTTACCGAAGCTGGCTATGTCGTTCGCCTCGCTGAGGACGGCCGCAAGGCTCTCGCGCTTATCCGTGAGGAGATGCCGGGCCTTGTCATCCTGGATGTCATGATGCCCGAGATGAATGGGTTTGACGTGGCAGCCATTCTGAAGAACGACCCCGCTACCATGGACATCCCTATCATCATCTTGTCCATAGTCGAGGACAAGGAACGCGGGTTCCGTCTCGGTGTCGACCGCTATCTGACGAAGCCCATCAATACGGCGTCTCTATTCCATGAAGTGGGCGCATTGCTCGATCAGGGCAAGTCCAAGAAAAAAGTCATGGTGGTTGATGAAGACGCCTCCACGATTCGCACGCTCACGGACGTTCTCGAGACTCGCGGCTACCAGGTCGTAGAATCCAATGGCTCCGAACTTGTTTCAAGAGCCGTTCTCTCGAAGCCAGACATCATCATTTTGAATTCGCTTCTATCCAGCGACGAGGCGGTCCGTGCCCTACGGTTCGAGAAAGGCATGGAGAACGTTCTCTTCCTTATCTATCAATGAAAACCATGAAGATACTGATCGTTGACGATGAACCACATTTACGGACGCTGATCCAGCAGACCCTGGAAGAGCTCGAGGACGAAGGCGTCGACCTTTTCACGGCGAGTAATGGCGAAGAGGCGCTCGAAACAATTCGTGACGAGCAGCCAGACCTTGTTTTTCTCGACGTGATGATGCCGAAGAAAAACGGGTTCGATGTCTGTAACGCAGTTAAGAACGAATTAGGGTTGGGTCACATCCACATTATTCTGCTGACGGCTAAGGGACAGGAGTTCGATCGCAAGCGCGGCCAGGAGGTGGGTGCGGACCTTTACATGACCAAGCCGTTTGACCCGGACGCCCTCATCGCCAAGGCCCGATCCGTACTCGGTCTGTCAACACCCGGAGTGTGAGGCAAATGCCCGGCCCTACACTAAGAGCTCTTCTCAGTCCTAGATCTGGGAGCCTTCCTGCGTTAACGGCCCTGTTGGACGCGGCGAACGCCGATATTTGCATCTTTGACACCGCAGGCAAGGCTCTTCTGGGTGTGGCTTCAATTGAGACGTCGGCCGACTACGCACGTGTGCCGGTCCAGTTCGAGGACGCAACACTGGGTTTCGTCGCTGGTCCCTCCACATCTGCGAACGCGGTGGCTTTGCTACTTACGCACCTGGCGGCTCGGGAGTCCGAAGGACGCGCTCTGGCTTCGGAGATTCTTCATCTGTATCGCGAAGTCCACTTGATCGAGCAGCTCTCGGAACAACTCGCGGCTCTCCTCGATTTATCCGCCGTGAGTCAGTCTGCGCTTGAACAGGCACAGCGGCTGATCGCTGCCACCCAGGGCGGAATTCTGGTCATGGAAGAAGCGGATGGTACTCTGCGCAACGCTGCCTCATTCGGACCCTCACCCGGCGATTTCAGCGACGGCTCCGGCCCTCTGTTGCCTGGTTCTCGCTTCGCTGCGTCAATTTTAGAACGGGGGATCGCGGAGATCGTGAACAACTGCGCCTCTGATCCGCGGGCGGACGGTTCTGAGCGCGCTCTGAAGGCTCTGATCTGTGCTCCCCTACGCGCGGGACAGCGTACGGTTGGCGTTATCGCCTTGGCCAGTGACATGGCGGATGCATCCTACTCTGCGGCTGACCTGAAATTGCTCAATACGATCGCTCTGCAGACTGCGGCGGCGATTGCCAACTCGATCCTCTGCGCCGAAATGGTTGATGCCGCTCGTGCCCGCGCCGCGTTTGCTGCGGAACTTCACGCCGCCAGCACGGTTCAGCAGCTTCTTCTTCAGAGTGCTTCCCGTCCCACGCCTGGCTTCCAGGTGGAATCGGTGTACCTGCCTGCCAGTGAGGTCGGCGGCGATTTTTTCTTTGTGTCCTCGGCACCGGATGGCTCTCTCATCGCGATTGTCGGAGATGTTTCCGGAAAAGGACTGACTGCGGCGATGCGCGTGGCGATGATTCTCGGCGCGCTTCGTCGAGAGACCTCGCATGACCCAGGCGAGATACTCTTCAGCCTCAACAATACGTTGATCGCGCAGGGGCAGCTGGGTTTCACTACCGCTTGCTGCATTCGGGTTTCCCCCTCCGGCGAGTTCACTTTATCGAATGCCGGCCACATTGCTCCTTATCTCTCGGGCCGTGAACTCGAAACGCCGTCGGCGCTGCCGCTCGGCCTCGTCCGGGATCAGACCTATGACCTGACACGAGGCCACCTGACATCCGAAGGACGCCTTGTCCTGCTATCGGATGGTGTTCCAGAGGCACGCTCTCAGGGGGGCGAGCTTTACGGTTTTGATCGCCTTTCTAGTCTCACGCTGATGGCCGCCCAAGACATAGCGGAGGAGGCGCAACGCTTCGGACAGGAAGACGACATCACGGTCCTGACATTAGCTTTCACCTCCAGCTCGCCGCGAACAACATTGCGAACCGACGTTTTGGACGTTGCGCTGTAGTTTGTTATGAGGGCTGACCGACGGGCACGCGCGATTATTCGGCGATGTAAACCACGACAATCGAAGCAAGTTGCACCGCAAACCCGTCACGACTTGCATTGTCATCCCTACCCCGATAGAGAGATAAGCCGAAAGCCTAATTAATGAGGGAGGTAGCCGGATCGATTTCGTATTGAGAGCATCCCAACCTAACAGAGGGATGCAATGCAAAAAATTGGTCTAATTGTCGGAGCCACAGGTATCGTCGGACTCAACCTCGCAAACCACCTTGCCCGGCAGCAAGACTGGAACGTGTATGGGCTCTCCCGCAAACCGTTCGTCGCGGCTGGAGTCCGATCCGTCACGGCCAATTTATTGGACTATTCCAGCGTGCTGGCAGCAGTTCAGAGACTGGAGCCGACTCACGTATTCGTCACAGCGTGGATGCGGCAACCAACGGAAGCGGAAAACATTCGCATCAACAGTTCCCTGGTCCGCAATCTGCTTGATGCGGTATCCCAATCGAAATCGGTACAACACGTGGGATTGGTCACGGGCCTGAAGCATTATCTGGGCCCGTTTGAAGCCTATGGAAAAGGCAAGATGCCCGCAACGCCTTTCCGCGAGGAACAGAGTCGGTTAGAGGTAGAAAACTTCTACTATGCGCAGGAAGATGAGCTGTTCGCCGCCGCGGCGCGCGAAGGTTTCGGTTGGAGCGTGCACCGGCCCCACACTATCATCGGCTACGCTGTCGGAAACGCAATGAACATGGGTGTCACCTTGGCGGTATACGCCACAATCTGCCGCGAAACGGGAAGACCCTTTCTCTTCCCCGGTTCTGCAACTCAATGGAACAGCCTCACCGACATGACCGATGCGCGCATTCTGGCTCGTCACCTTCAGTGGGCGGCGACGACGCCGGCCGCGCGCAACCACGCCTTCAATGTTGTCAATGGCGATGTATTCCGATGGAGCTGGATGTGGGAGAGACTCGCAACATGGTTCGGTCTGGAGGCTGCGCCTTTTCCAGGAGCAGGAACGCCCCTCGAGGTGCAGCTCGCTGATGCTGGACCGATCTGGACACAGATTGCTCGCCAGCAAAGGCTGAAAGAACCGAACCTCGACATCCTCGCCTCCGCATGGCACACCGACGCCGACCTGGGACGACCCATTGAGGTTGTGACCGACATGAGCAAAAGCCGCAAACTTGGATTCCTCGAATACCAGGCAACCGACGACAGCTTCTTCGACCTCTTCTCTCGCCTGCGCCGAGAGCAGCTCATCCCCTAGCCCGAGGCGAGATTGCCATTTGAGCAGCTAAATGCCCGTTAATGGCAGGTTGCGGAGACATATGACCATGATAGGCTCCTCCTATCACACTCATGGCTGGCTCTGCTAATCGCAAAACTGTCTACCGCTTCGGGATCTTCGAGGTCTTCGCCGAATCTCGAGAGCTCTTCCGGCACGGGCATCGAGTCAAGTTGCAGGATCAGCCCTTTCAGCTTCTCCTTCTGCTTCTCGAAAATCCCGGAGAAATCGTCAGCCGCGAGTCCATCCAGCAACATCTCTGGCCGGAAAATACCTTCGTTGAGTTTGGTCAGAGTCTTGGTACTGCAGTCACGAAACTGCGCCAGGCCCTTGGGGACGACGCCGACAATCCCCGGTTTGTCGAAACCATCCCACGCCGTGGCTACCGGTTTATCGCTCCTGTCACTCAGCCGAACAACGAAAACCAATCAGCCCCGGAACCCGCTGCAGGGCCCTTGTCGCCTTCTGTTCCATCCCCTGCAACTACATCTGATCGGCGTGCCGCATCAGGGGAACGCCGTTCCGCATCAAGGGATCGCCGTTCTGCATCAAGGAAAAGCAAAGTGTTGACGGTTGTGTGGTTGGCGATTGCCGTGGCGGTCCTCGCCGAAGTCTTCACGGTTCAGTGGTACCACCGGCGCAGTGTATTCGCCCTCGCCCCCAAAGACACCATTGTCCTTGCGGACTTCGAGAACACAACCGGCGACGCGATCTTCAACGACTCACTCAGATCAGGCTTGATTGTTGGCCTCTCTCAATCGCCGATCGTTCATGTTCTGTCGGATCGGGATTCGGCGATCGTCTTCCGCCAAATGGGACACGAGCCCGACACTCGGATGACCGGGCAAACCGCCATCGAGCTCTGCCGGCGAGTTGGCGGCAAAGTGACGGTGCAGGGCTCCATCTCCAGCCTTGGAACAACCTATCTTGTCGGACTGGCCGCAATCCGCTGCGACACAGGCAAACCAATCGCCTACGAGCAGGTCGAAGCGCCTCAACAGGACGCTGTGGTGGATGCACTTGGTAAAGCGACGGCCAAATTGCGAGCGCAGCTGGGCGAATCGCTTCCCTCAATCCAAAAATACAACGCGCCCCTCGAACAGGCGACCACATCTTCGCTTGAGGCTCTCAATGCCTACGGCACGGCTCTCTCCACCTGGGACGCTAGAGGTGATCTGGCATCGCTTCCTTTCTTCAAGAAAGCGATCGAAATCGACCCGAACTTCGCAATGGCTTATGGAGGGCTCGCGGCCGTCTACAACAATCTCGGCGAGACCGCATTGGCCACACAGAATGTCATCAACGCATACAAGCTCAGGGAACGGGTCACGGAGTCCGAGCGGGGATCGATCGACGCCCGCTATTACCTCTATGTCACCGGAGAGGTAGATAAGGCGGCTTCGACCTATGAAAGTCTGGCCCAGGACTATCCAGCCTCAGCCGGTTCCTTCAATCATCTCGGCACTACGGAGATGAAGTTGGGGCGCAACGAGCGAGCCGCCGAAGATTTTCACAAGGCATTGCAGATTGACGCAACCCGGGCCACTACGTATGGCAATCTCGCCATCACTCTGCTCCGTCTCAACAAGCTTCAGGAGGCAGAGTCTGTGCTGGAAACCGCTGCCAAACGAAACCTCCGCACAGACTATCTCCTCCAGGTCAACTATTGGGTCGCCTTTTTGCGGCAAGACCAGAACGAGATGGATCAACTGTTTGCTCAGTCCACCGACGTTCCCGGGGCCAGACCGATCTTAGTCGCGCAGCAGGCAAACACCGAGTCCTATCACGGCCACTTTGAGAAAGCTCGAACCCTCTCAGATTCAGCGATCAAACTGATGATGCACGACGGCGACAAAGAGTCAGCCGCCAACTGTCTCGCAAACGAAGCGGTTCGCGAGGCGGAAACCGGATCGATCGCAAAAGCTCGTCTGCTGATCCACCAGGCACAGAAGATTAGCGACGATAAACACACCGCAACATTGATGGCACTTGTATCCGCTGAGATCGGCGACTACAAGCAAGCCCTCTCTCTAAGCGACTCCCTGGATAAACAGTATCCCCATGGCACCTTTCTCCAGAGCTATTGGCTTCCAGTCATTCGCGCTGAGGTTGAGTTACGGCAAGGCAGAGCAGACAAAGCGGTCAGCCTGCTTGCGGCGGACGGACCATTCGAGTCAGCGGTCGCAGATGAATTTCCCACCGTTTCCCTCTATCCCGTGTATGTTCGCGGTCAGGCTTATCTGGCAGCCGGAGACGGCAACAGGGCCGCACAGGAATTTCAAAAAATGATCGACCAACCCGGGATGATACTGAATCTCCCCCTTGGCGCACTCGCTTACCTGGGACGGGCCCGCGCTTACTCTTTAACCGGGAGAGCTGAGCAGGCGCGCGCCTCCTATCGCGGCTTCCTCCAGTTGTGGAATGGCGCCGACCCAAACATCCCAATCCTGCACCAGGCACAGGCGGAGTTTGCACGGTTGACACCCCCCAAATAGTCATTATCTGCACAGCTGCCCAGGCAAAAGGACGCCGCACGCGAACTCCGGGACGGCTCACTTCATCGGAATCCGACCGCCACGAAGCCATTTCTCGGCAGTTCAAGTGAGCTAGCATCCTACACATTCTAAAAAACTTAGCAGTTCAATTACATTTCAACGTCAGTTTCATTGACGAACGACAAAATCATGACAATCTTGTTGGCATCGATTTTAGGCCCAAAAATAATTCTCCGATTCGGCTCCCGCCTTATGGGGATTCGAAAGATAGGTTCTCCATGAAACGTCCTTGGAGTCATCGATTCACAGGCATCCTTCTTGCTTCAATTTCTCTGACTGCCGCCGCTGCTGTCATCAGCTTCATCCCGAACCTTAAGCATTTTCAGGACAAAACTGGCGCTGTCGCGACCTTCAACACCGCCGGCAACATCGACGAAAAGAATCCCTTCTTTCAGAGCCTTGGCACCAATGGCCGCAGCTGTGCCACCTGCCACCAGGCGGATCAGGCCTTCAGCCTCAGCGCGAAGGACGTGCGCGAAGTATATGAGCGAACACATGGCGAAGATCCGTTGTTCGCCGCCTTCGATGGAGCGAACTGCCCCACCGCGACCACCAGTGACCGCGCCGCCCATAGTCTCCTGCTCGACCGTGGATTGATCCGAATCGGTCTCGTTCTACCGCCGACCCCACAGTTCACCATCGCGGTCGTCCACGATCCTTATGGCTGCGCAATCACAACCGATCCGACGACAGGGAGGCCCTTGGTTTCGGTCTACCGGCGCCCTCTGCCGACCACAAACCTGCGGTATTTGAGCACCATCATGTTCGACGGGCGCGAGACGCTTGTTCCGCTAAACAATGCACAGACGTTTCAGAACAACATGAACTTCGACCTCACCGATCAGGCGGTCTCGGCTGTGGTGACCCACGCTCAAGGTGTTTCCCCGACCACGGAGCAGCTGAGCGAGATAGTTCAGTTTGAGCTGGGCCTATCGACGGCTCAGGTTCGCGACGACGGCGCCGGTCCGCTGCAGGCCCACGGTGCCACGGGCGGTCCGCTCTCGCTCTCCACACAGAGTTACTATCCCGGAGAGAACGACGTTCTCGGAGCAGACCCGCAGGGTGAGAAGTTTGATTCCAATGTGTTCTCGCTCTACTCAGCATGGGAGACGAGCAACCACCAGTACGACGACAAACAAAAGAGCGAGGCAAGGCAGGAGATCGCGGCCGGCGAAAAATTATTCAACACGCAGCCGGCAATCATTACCGGCGTTCGTGGTCTGAATGACAATCCGGCACTCGGCAGCCCGGCATCCATCGTCGGAACCTGCACCACGTGTCACGACACACCCAATGTAGGAAACCACTCCGTCGCGCTGCCGTTGGATATCGCCACCAGCCGGCAGGCAGAGAACGAAACAGACTCCTCGATCGTTGAAGCGCTTCATGCACTCAGCGCGCCCGACCTGCCCATCTACGAAATCCGGAACTGTCCTGATCCACTGATTCCAGGAAAGACCGTGAACTACTACACATCAGATCCCGGAAAAGCCCTCATCACGGGGCTCTGCGCCGATGTGAACCGCGGAAAGGGTCCCATTCTTCGAGGGCTAGCGGCACGTGCACCCTACTTCCACAACGGTGCGGCAGCCAATCTGGATGAACTCGTGAACTTCTACAATCAACGCTTCCAGATGAACTTTACCGATAAACAGAAGAAGGAGCTGATCGCATTTTTGAACTCGTTGTAAGTTGCAACATCGTTTCATCTGGCCCTTGGTCCGGCTGGTTAAGGCGCCTTCCGCTAAGTGGAGGCCGCGCCTGTCCCTCACCTGCCACCTCTTCGTTGCGAAGCCATTGGAGGAAAATCATATGTCAGAGCAGGCGCTTTCCATCATCATTACGGTCGCAATCATCGCCCTCATGTTCGCCTGGGCGCCGTTTCTCAACTTTGTCTGTCCCCCATGCGGCCGCGCACTCGAACGTCTCCGGCTGAGAAAAGCACAAGGTCAAACCCGGCGGGAAGACTTATCCGACATCAACCCGATTGGCCGCCGCGTCCTCAAAGGGAAGTGACGCGTCAGGCTTCGAACTCGAGATCGTCAAATCGACGCCATCGGTATATCCAGATCGAGATGCACCAGCTCAGAGCAAAGAGCGCAATGATGCAATAGCCCAGCGTTCCGAAGTTCTGGTTGAGCTTCCCAACCAGATCCCAGAACACGCCTTGAGGATGGAACCGCAGCGCCAGCAAACCCAGCGCTTCAATTCCTCCCACTGCGAGCGCGACAATAGCCGAAACCAGGGTGATGGTCATGTTGTAGTACAACTTCCGAATCGGCTTGACGAAGGCCCATCCGTACGCCCCAAGCATCAAAATGTTATCCGTCGTGTCGATCAGCGACATGCCCGCGGCAAATAGCGTCGGAAACACCAGGATCGACCAGAGCGACAAACCTTTCGAGGCTTCCGCCGCCGATATTCCGAGAACTCCGATCTCCGTCGCCGTGTCGAACCCAAGGCCGAACAGCAAACCAAGCGGATACATGTGCCAGCTTCGGCTGATCATCGCAAACATCGGCCGGAAGAGTCGAGAGAGAAAACCACGGCTGCCAAGCAGCAGGTCAAAGTCCTCCTCGACATAGCGTTCGCCGCGGCGAACCCGCCGGAAAGCGAGATACACCGAACGCAGCACAACCAGATTCACAATCGCGATTCCGAACAGAAATATAGTCGACGTGAGTGTGCCAACCAGCCCGCCAATATGTCTCACCGCGTCCATCCGATGTTGCAGCGACAATGCCGTGGCGGCAATCGCTGCGGAGCCCAGGACAACAATCGTGGAGTGACCGAGCGAAAACATCAAGCCGACGCCCACCGGACGCTTCCCTTCCTGCATCAGCTTCCTGGTCACGTTATCAATCGCTGCGATATGGTCGGCATCCACCGCGTGTCGAAGACCAAGGCTGTAGGCAAGAAAAGCAGTCCCTACCAGCGTGGGATAGTGGCGGAACGCAACCAGGGCCCACACCCACGCCGCCAGATTGAAGACAACCAACCCGGCATAGATTCCGCCAATCTTCCTTCGAGTGGTGGCGGCCACACTATCGAGCACTGTCTGGATGGTGCTTGGCATAAAATCAATCCCGCAAAAAACGAAATACCTAAATCAGATGCCGTTCCTTCGTTTGCAGAAGCCTGAAAGTCAGAATGATGGCCGGAATTAAAAAGATCAGTGACCCGATCACCCACATCACAACCGCACCAGCTCTTTGGTCGGAAAGAGGTGAGAGCTCAAACCCATTTGGCTCTCTCAAATAATAGCCGTAAACCGGCCGATCACAGAAAGCAAGGAACGCGGACAGCACCGTGTTCACGATGTCCGCCATGACCAGGTACACCAGCAGAAGCCACCCGGAATAAATCTCGCGCGTTGGCCACGGACGAATAATCGGCCACCAGAACAAGATCGACGTCCCCAAAAAACAAAGATGCTCAAACTCATGCCAACGCTCGTGCTCCAAAGCGAAATCATAGGCGGCCGGCACATGCCAGCCAAGGAAGGCCAAATTCATCGCAAGCCACGCAACCAGCGGCGTGATCATGAAGTGCCCCAGTTTGCGAAAGGCCTCGATACGAATCAGAGGCCCGAAAACGTAAACCGTAATCCCGCGGGGAAGCCCGCGCAGAAGTGGAACCACAGGGCACCCCAGAAGAAGAAGCGGCGCAGCAAACGACATGAGCAGCAGATGCTCCACCATGTGCGCGCTCAGCAGCGCATCGGCAAATTCATCAAGCGGAGAAGCGATCGCAACCCAGATCGTAGCGAGCCCAAGCAGAAAGAAACCCAGCCGCCACAGTGGAAACTGATCCGGACGCGTCCTGCGAATGGCGAACCAGCCCCGCACATAGACGATCCCGTAAACGATCAGCGTCGCGGTCAGAACAATCGGTGGAGACCACTCGGCAAAGACGGCACGGTACGCAGGAGGCATGGAATCAGAGTAAATGCCGCATCAGCGCGCACCGGTCGGAGCCGCTGGTGTCTCGCTCGAAAGAACCATGTGCCTCGAGGCATCAGTCGCGGGAGACAAGTCGTTCCCCCGCAGAGTAGTGAGAAAACGCACCAGCGCCGTCGTCTCCGATGGGTTCAGTGCATTGCCATACGCTGGCATATTGCCACCGCCCTGCAACACCTGGCGAATGATCTGGTCCTCGGTCATACGGGCTGCGATGGCATCGAGCGCCGGTCCACGAAGGCCCCCCGCTCCCCCAATGGAGTGACAATTACGGCATTGCTTGTTCTGGAGAACGATCGCTCCCTGTCGCTCCAGAGGTGTGCGGCCATGCAGGTAGGCTAACGGGATCGTATCCCTCGTCCACGCATCCATAATTGGGCTCCACGGTGTATACGTGCCCAGCCGCGTGAAGATGCCGAGCGTGACTGCGATCACCGCAAGCATTAGAACCGCGACCGGCCGACGCGACCAATGCTTCTCCCCCTCACCCCCGACCAGTGGAAGCAGAAGCATCGCCCCGATCGCAAGCACAGGGGCAATAAACATCAGCGGAGTCTCCAGGCTTGGCGGAAGGTACGCGAGAACAGCGTAGATCCATAGAAAGGCGAAGTCTGGTTTCGGAGCCGTCTGGATGATCGTCGGGTCCGGCTGCCCCGTCGGACCAAACGGCCCGAAGATCAGAGCACAAGCAACAACCGACAACATGACCACCGCCGCGAAGATCGCGTCCTTCCACGCTGCGCCCGGGATGAAGGCAATGCCGGTCTCTTTCGTGAGTTCGTGATACTCGCGGACATAGGTGCTCCTGCGCACAATCCGCCCCGGCATCGGCCAGTCATTGATACCAAGCCGCAACACCATCCACACATGCAGACCAACGCACGCCAGCAGGATTCCCGGAATAACGAACACATGCAGCGCAAAAAAACGAGACAGCGTGGGCCCGGCGATGATCGGGCCGCCCAGCATCATGTCCACCAGCCAGCCGCCAATCCACGGCACGCGGCTCATTATGGAGGCCCCGATTCCAAGTCCCCAGTACGCATCCTGATCGAAGCGCAGCACCTGCCCGGTGAACGCCATGCCCAGCGTCAGTAGAAGCAGAAAGACTCCGATAATCCAAGTCAACTCGCGTGGAAACTTATAGGCTCCAAACAGAAAAACCTGTGCCATGTGAATCAGCACAACAGCGATCATGAAGTCGGAGCCCCACCCATGCATCGCGCGCAAAAACCAGCCGAGTTTTACGTTGTGATCGAGGAACTGCAGGCTGTCCCACGCATGACTCGCCGAAGGTGCGTAGACCAATGCAAGAAGAATCCCCGTCACCACCTGCAATCCAAGAAGCACAGTCGCCGCGCTGCCAAAGATGTACCACCAGCTCGCGGTGTTCGCGGGAACCTCATGCTCGGCAGCTTCAATGATCGGCGCCCCCAGGCCAAGCCTCTGCTCGAACCAACCGTATAGTTCCATGCTTCGTTGTTTTAGCCCTGGCATGATCCGCACCTCGGCTTCGGTTGCTCCAACGCAGACAGCCGCTTCGCAGCGTCGGTTCCTACGATCTGTGTCAGCGGCGGCTCAACCCTTGCCTCGTTCGCCAGCGTTGGCATCTTGCCCGCCCTGATCATCAACACGTCTCCGTCCACCCTATGTTCGTATTCAAACAACCCGCGCTCAGGCGGTCCGGACGCGCGAGAACCGTCAGCGTAGTAGGCGCCTCCGTGACACGGGCACAGAAAGAGCTTCGATTGCGCAAACCAGCGCACAGGGCAACCCAAGTGCGCACAGTTGATCGCGAAGACCTGGAACGTCGTGCCCGACACGCGCCGAACCCAGCATGGAATGTCCCCTGTCTCTCCGTCCCATAGTGTCGTCACCGGATTGCGATAGTTCACCAGCCGCGTCTCGCCCTCAGGAAAATCACTCAGCGGCCCAAGCCGGACCCACGAGTTATAGCTGGAGCCCTTCTTCATCGCCGGCCCAAGAAGATAGCCGATGACAGGCACCGCCAGCACTGCGCCAACCGCTCCATTGGCCAGTAGAGAGAGCTTGAACAGAAACGCCCGCCGGGACTGCTTCGCGCTCCGCACGCTCTCAGGTTCGTTCCTTACCGGCTTCTCATCCTGCGTATTTGGTTCCATTGGATCCATCGCGTTCGCTCCTGCGATCTCTCGACTTTGCTTCATGGGTGCGTAGGATATGGTTGACCAGGATTGACGGCACGCTTCGATGCAAGCCACGCAACGATGTCCGTGATCTGCTGGTCCGTCATCGGTTGCGCCGCATCGGTGCGCCAATCCGGCATGCCCTCATCCGGCCGACCCGCAATCGTGATGCTTCGCAGTCCCTGGTCGCTGATCAGCGCAAGATACGACCCATCCACAATCGAACCGATATTTCCCCTCCCGTCCTTTGCATTCCCCCCAAACCCTTCTCCAGCGGCACCATGGCATCGTGCACAAAAAGTTCCGAAGGCCAGTAGTCCCCGACCCGTATCGCCCGCTGCCGTGGCCCGGTATTGCGGAATGCTCAGCCCCGCCAGAAGATCCGGCTTGCTCCACTGCTGCATCATGCCATGCGCCAGCACGTTGATCTGCTTGTCCGTCAACATCCCTCCTGCACTTTTCGCGAACGCAGGCATCAAGCTGCCGGCAATGCCCTTCCCGGTAATCTGACGCAAATTATCTTCTCCGGAAATCGCAACGTACACCGGATTTGCCAATGAAATCGCCGCTCCATTTCTGCCGTTCTCTCCATGACAAGCCGCGCAGTTCGCCTCATACAGAGTAGAAAAGTTCAGCACCTCATCAGGCCTCACCACCTCGGGCCCAGGTCCGGGCCGCCCAGGAATGCGACTGCATCCAACCAACGCAATCCCTGCCGCAGCAACAATCAAAGCGCTGAACATGACGTACCGTAGGCTGGCTACTCTCATGGAGCCTTGTCCTCGTCATCCCCCAAAGCATGAATTCCAGCACGCACGGAAAATGGCAGCGATCGAAACTGCGGAGTCCGCACCTTCACGTGCAGGTTGACGACGAATCCGGCAACCAGGCCGAACGCAATCTGAGAGGCGATAAACCACCACCAGTCGATCCGGTCATCCAGAATCGGGCTGATGATTCCAAGCGCCGAATGGAGGATACCCGTCCACAAAAACGGCGCGATAAAGCCCGCAGTCAGAATCGGTTTCCTGGGATACATCGGCAACATCGCGCCATAGAGCAGGCCAATCAACACCGACGTCAGTCCATGAATCGCCGAAGCGGCCAGTAAGCCCTTCAGATGAAACTGCGCTAGAAACTCATTGCTCTGCCCTGCCCAACTGACAAAGCCGCCCGCAGCCAGCAGGTTCGCCGCATACCATACGCTGTGATAACGGATGAGACCGTATAGTGCCGCCGGCACAATCATCGCCAATCCGCCAGCAATGCCGCCTTTGAGTCCCGACATCACGCTGAACGTCTCTAGTGGAAGCAGTTTGCGATGACGCTGATCAAGCGGCAAGTGCGCCAGCGTCTCGCGCGTGCTCATAATCTCAAGCACATCCGCATGCACGTCGACAGTCACATGATGCTCGTGCGGCAAAACCTGAAAGAACCACCCCACAATCGCCGGCAATGCCATCGTTAGCCCCAACAAACTGATCACCCAATGGGTCAGCATGCCCGCAAGCATCAGCGAGATCCCCAGGGCCAGCACCATCGGCCACGCGGTCGGCGCAGGAAGTCGAACCTTACCCGTCGGCACGGTGTGGTCGTGCATTGGTCCTGGGCCGTGTGTCGCGCCGATCTCTTCCATCGATCTCTCCTTCCCTCAGTCCTTCACAACCGAATCCCAATCTACCCAGAACTATCTACCCAGAACATAGACAACCAGAAACACGACAACCCATACACCATCGACAAAGTGCCAGTAGAGCGATAGCACCTCCAGCCGCTCCGCATGCTCCTGCTCCACGCGCCCGCTCAGCGACAGCGCAAGCGCCACCGTCAGCATAGTCACACCGATCACAACGTGAGTCGCATGCAAACCGACCAGCGAATAAAACGTCGTCCCAAAAAGATTCGTGCGAATCGTCAACCCGAAGTCATGGATCAGGTGATACCACTCCCGCGCCGTCGTCATCAGGAAGACCGCTCCCAGCAAAACCGTCCCTGCCAGCCCCAGCGTGCAGTTGCGGATATTGTTTTTGCGCAACGCACTGACCGCAAAGTGAACCGTGAAACTGCTAGAAAGCAGACAAACGGTGCCCAGAATCGGCAGATCCAGCACCTGCGCCGGGAGCGGTCCACTCAGACTCTTGCCAATGTAATAGATGTACGCGACAACAAAGATGAGAAAGATCGCAGACTCGGCCACGATCAAACACGCCATCCCAATGATGCCGCGACTCGGCAACACCCATGGCGGTTCAGCCTGAGCACTAATTGGAATCGTACTGGTCGTCGTCTGCATCATTCGTAGTTCTCGTCCTGATCTTCTGGATGTTTAAGGTCCCACAGCGGCCGGCGGCTGCGGACAGTTGGCTCCACGGCAAAGTTATAGACCGGCGGAGGAGACGGCGTCGCCCACTCCAGCGTCCATGCATCCCACGGGTCATGCCCGGCGATCTCGCCCCGGTAGTAGGACCGCACCAGATTGTAGACAAAGATAAGAGTGCCCGCCGTCTGAAACAGCGCTCCTATACCGATAATCAGATTCCACCCCTCCCATCCGCGTCCAGCCTCGTACGTATAGATTCTCCGCGGCATCCCAAGCAGTCCGGGAACATGCATCAAGTCGAACGTGAGATGGAACCCAATGATAAAGAGCCAGAAGTGCCACTTGCCCAGCGTCTCGCTCATCATCCGTCCCGTAACCTTCGGATACCAATAGTAGAAAGCGCCAAAGAGCGAAGTGATGATCGCGCCCACGATCACATAGTGAAAGTGAGCCACCACGAAATACGAAGCGCTCAACTGCCAGTTGAACGGCGCAGCCGAGAGCATGATGCCCGTCAATCCCGCTACCAGGAACTGAAACAGGAATGCAATGCAAAACATCATCGGGACCCTGAAAATAATCCTTCCGCCCCACAGCGTCGCCAGCCAGTTGAAGATCTTGATCCCCGTGGGCACCGAGATCACCATCGTCGAAAACACGAAGAACGTGTTCCCTGCCGGCCCCATCCCCACCGTAAACATATGGTGCGCCCAAACGCTCAGGCTGATAAAACCGATGCTCACCGATGCCGCCACCATCGCCGGATAACCAAAAACCGCCTTGCGGGAGAAAACGGGAATGATCTCGTTGACGAATCCAAACGCCGGAAGTACCAGAATGTAGACCTCAGGATGTCCGAAGATCCAGAAGAAATGCATCCACAGCACAGCCGACCCGCCCGCCTGCGTATCGAAGAAATGTGCTCCGAGATACCGGTCGAGGACCAACATGATCTGCGCGGCCGTCAGGGGGCTCACCGCAACGAACACTAAGCCGCTGGCCACCATCATCAACCAGACGAATAGCGGCAGCCGCGACAACTTCATTCCCTTGCAGCGCATGCTGAACACAGTGGTCACAATATTCAGCGCGGTACCCGTACTGCCCACTCCGCTCAACAAAACAGCCAGTGTCCAGTAGTCGGTACTATGCCCCGGGGAGAAGACCTTTGCCGTCAGCGGAGCATATGCAAACCAGCCCACGTCTGGTGCCGAGCCCGCCCCATACAGCCCATCGCCCCCCAGATAGCTGAAATACATCAGCAGGCCACCAAAGGCCGAGATCCAGAAACTGAACGCATTCAATCGCGGAAACGCCATGTCGCGCGCGCCAATCATTAGTGGGACAAGATAGTTCCCAAATCCAAACATAACCGGCATCGCGACGAAGAAAATCATCGTCGTGCCATGCATCGTAAATAGCCGGTTGAACACCTGAGGCGAGACAAAATGATTATTGGGAACCGCAAGCTGAATCCGCATCAACACAGCCTCGAACCCCGCGATGACCAGAAACACCAGCGCGTACGTGATATACATCAGGCCGATCTTCTTATGATCGACCGTCGACACCCACTCGTACATCACATCAAACGGCGGACGGCGCTGACGCTGCGTCTGATCGATGGCTTCGAGTACAGGAGCATGTGCCATGCTGCGCTTCTCCTCATAACATCAATGAACCCAACATCATCAGACCATTAGTGAAGCGTTGTCAGATAAGCCGTAATTACGTCCAGATCATGATCGTTCAAATGCATCGATGGCATCAGCACGCCCGGCTTCATCGAGTTGGGATCGGCAATCCATTTCCGTAAATTCTCCGGCGTGTTCTCGATCGGCCCAGAGGCAATCGTGTCACGGCTCTCCATGTGAGTCAGATCCGGCCCAAAACGTCCCGTTGCTACCGTGCCTGCGATGGTATGGCAATTAATGCAGGCGCTATGCATAAAAACGGTCTGCCCCTCCGCCGCCGCCGCGTTACCCGAAAGATCCTGACTTACCGGTTTCTGTTGCTGCTTGATCCACGCAGCAAAATCCTCCGGTGACTGAGCGTAAACCCGCAGCAACATCTTTGCGTGCTGGGTTCCACAATATTGTGCACATTGGCCAAGGTAGAGGCCCGCCGCCTGCGGATCGATCCACATCGTATTCCGCCGGTTCGGAATAAGGTCCATCTTGCCTGCAAGCCGAGGCACCCAGAAACTATGGTCTGTATCCGCCGACGACATCGCAAGATAGGTCGGCGTAGGCTTCGCCGGATCGCTGATCGGAACGTGCAGCTCGTTTGCCGTCACGACCCCCAGCTTCGGGTAGCGATACTCCCACCAGAACTGGTGCCCGATCACCGTCACATCCAGCGCACCGGCGGGCTTCGGCGCAGCCTCTGTCTCCAGAATCACCCGTGTCGTTGAAAGAAACAGCATCACCACAATCAGGATCGGTATCACCGTCCACGAAAGTTCAATCTGATTGCTCCCGTAGATCTGAGCCGGTTCTCTCTCTGAATCCGTAGGGCGCTGCCGGTAGCGGATCACAGCATAAAGCAGCAAACTGCCGACGATAAGAAAGATGGCGAGCGTGATCGACAGCACCAGCATGGACAACCCAAAGGCAGAACGAGCCGGGGTCGCAGCAGGATCGAAGATGGTTGTCGGAGACCATACAACTCCGCTACCCGCGAAGCGGGAAGACGAAGAATAGACCGTCGCGAGCGTGGCAAAGTCTGTGATACGGTCACCTCTGTGAGGTCAACGACTGTACCGCTAGAAGTGCGAAAATTCTACCACCGCAGGATTACTTGCGATGAGTCCCACGACTCACCCACTTCGTACACCCCCTACCCATATCTCCGGCACATCTTTGATGCCCGTTCGTCTCCTTCAGTGTCCTCAAAAAAATATGAATATTCGCCGCAGGGTAAGGCTGCATTTTCAGCGGAACGAGCATGGAACGACGGTCTGGCGCTGTTCGCCTAACCCCTCAACTCCAAGCCGTATCACGTTGCCCGGCCGCAAATAAATCGGTGGCTTCTGCCCAAGTCCAACCCCCGGAGGCGTCCCGGTTGAGATGATATCTCCCGGCTGCAGGCTCATAAACCGGCTGAGATAGCTGATCAGGTGAGCCACCCCGAAAACCATCGTCGCAGTCGATCCATTCTGATACCTGTGGCCGTCCACCTCCAGCCAAAGTCCCAGCGCCTGCGGATCAGGCACATCCTCCGCAGTCACGAGCCACGGTCCAATCGGCCCAAACGTGTCGGCACTCTTGCCCTTCACCCATTGGCCCGTTCCCTCCAGCTGAAACGCCCTCTCCGAAACGTCGTTCACCACGCAGTAGCCCCCAACATGCGAGAGCGCCTCTCGCTCTGTCACATACCGCGCCTCTTTGCCGATCACGACGCCGAGCTCCACCTCCCAGTCCGTCTTCTCGCTGCCACGCGGAATCATCACGTTGTCGTTCGGGCCGCAAATCGCCGACGTCGCCTTCATGAAAACCACAGGCTCCGCAGGAACGGCCATTCCCGACTCCGCCGCATGGTCGGAGTAGTTCAGCCCGATGCAGATAAACTTCCCGACGCCGCCAACACACGCCCCAATTCGCGGCGTGCCCATCACCAGCGGCAGATCTTTCGGGTTAATCTTCCGCAGTTTTTCCAGCGACTCCGGCACCAGCGTCTTCCCCGTAATATCACCCGTAATGCCGGAAAGGTCGCGCAGCGCCCCCTCGGCATCGACGATCCCAGGCCGCTCTTCTCCAACGTTTCCATAGCGAAGCAGTCTCATGCAGGTCCTTATTCTCCAGGTGATTCTCCAGGTGCGAAATATCTTCTATTTTGCCGTAATTTTGAGGCAGCGCAGGTCAACTTCTTCGAAACCAGGGCTACAACTGTCTTGAATATTGAGGCCAATCCGAATTGTACAGACAGTGAAATACCCGGAAGAAATCGCCGAAGCCCCTACTCTGTCACGTTTCTTCCCGCGCACGTCATTTGACCGGCGTAAGCTATGCTGTAAATGCATCCGCATTCAGGACAGAATGGCCACTAAGAGAGCAAGGTCCGCCAAGACTGAGAGCAAGGTAACGGAACGCATGGATATCCGCACCATCGCCCGCGCCGCGAATGTTTCCATCGCGACCGTCTCCCGCACAATCAATCGCGTCCCGACGGTCAACCCAAAAATAGCGAAGCGCGTATGGGAGGTCATCGATGAACTCGACTACTTCCCCAACACTCAGGCTCGCGCCCTGGTCTCGGGCCGCAGCAAACTCTTCGGCCTTATCGTGTCGGAAATCACCAACCCGTTCTTCCCCGAACTGATCCAGGGCTTTGAAGATATCGCCGTCGAAAACGGCTACGAGATCCTTGTCAGCTCCACCAACCACGACCCCAAACGCATGTCGCACTGCATTCGCCGTATGCTCGAACGCAAGGTTGAAGGTGTCGCGATTATGACCTTCGGCATCGAAGAACCCCTGCTCGATCAATTGGCAAAACGCAAGGTGCCGCTCGTGTTCATCGACGTGGGGCCGAAACGCCCAGGCATCAGCCTGCTCAAGGTCGATTACCACCACGGCATCCGTCAGGGCGTGCAGCATTTGGCCGCACTCGGACATAGAAATATCGCATTCATCAGCGGACCCGCGACCCTGCACTCCGCCCAATCGCGCCTCTCCGCATTCTCCACCTCGCTCAAGGAGTGCGGCATCACTCCCAACCCAGCGTGGATCGTCGAAGGAGATCACACCATGGAAGGAGGGATCGCCTGCATGGAGCGCCTTCTCGCCGCAAACCAAAAGAAGATGCCGACCGCCGTCATGTGCTCCAACGATATGACTGCCATCGGCGTTCTGCACAAGCTCTACCGCGCCGGCCTGCGCGTCCCCGACGATCTCTCCGTCATCGGCTTCGACGACATCCACATCGCCGAAGTAACAATCCCGCCCCTGACAACAGTTCAAATGTCTCGCTTCGATCTGGCCCGAGCGGCAGTGACGGCTCTGCGCGCTCAAGTTGAAAACTCCGACCAAGCCGCCCCGAAACGCGAATACAAAATCCAGACAGATCTGGTCGTGAGAGAATCCACCAGCTTTCCCCGCGGCACCATGCCCCATGCGCGTAAGCCCCGGGCAAAACGTACCGAAGGCCACACAGCAAACGGCATCACCGCCTAAGCCATCGATTCGTAATCCCAGGCAATCGACCGAATCCGTCTTGGCTAATTTAATTTCCAGCCGGCGATCCCTCACTGACAACTCCCCTTCGACCTGCCGCTACAATCGGCAGCAGAGGCCAAATGTCGAAATCGCGTAGAGAATTCCTTACCCAAAGCACCCTCACCATGCTCGGAGCCGCATCCACCAGCTTCGCCCAGAACCCCGCCACCCCGACCACCCCCGGTGCGCCTCCAGCCTTCGGCACCGCCCCAGCTGTCGGCCCCGAAGTAAACCCGACCACCTTCGCTGAAGCCGAAAAACTCGTCCAGTCCCCGCTTACCGAAAAAGACCGCGCCCAAGCCGCCGGCAACTGGCGCTCCGCAATGGCCCCTCTCTACGAGCGCCGCGTCGGCCCCCGCAAAGTCGAAATCCCCACCTCAACCGCTCCATGGTCCCGTTGGGACTCGGCGCTCCCCGGCACCAACCCCGGCCCCACCAAAAACGAGTTCATCCGAACCAAATTCGACGCCCCCGTCCCCACCACCGACGAAGCCATCGCCTTCGCCCCCGTCCACCATCTCTCCCGCTGGATCGAAACCCGCAAACTCACCAGCACCCGACTGACCAACATCTATCTCGATCGAATCGCCCGCCTCAATCCCAAGATCAATTGCGTCATCACTCTCACCCGCGACCACGCCCTCGCACAAGCCAAAGCCGCCGACGCAGAGATCGCCGCCGGCCACTACCGCGGCCCCCTCCACGGCATCCCCTGGGGCGCAAAAGACCTCCTCGACACCGCCAACATCCCCACCACCTACGGCGCCGAACCCTTCCAACACCGCATCCCCACCGCCGACGCCACCGTCACCGCCCGCCTCAACGCCGCCGGTGCCGTCCTCATCGCCAAATTAAGTCTCGGCGCCCTCGCCCTTAACGACATCTGGTTCGGCGGCCAGACCATGAATCCCTGGCTCCTCGAAGAAGGCTCCTCCGGCTCGAGCGCCGGTCCAGGAGCCGCCACCGCCGCCGGCCTGGTAGCCTTCGCCATCGGCAGCGAAACCGGCGGCAGCATCGTCTCCCCCTCCATGCGCTGCGGCGTCACCGGCCTTCGCCCCACCTACGGCCGCGTCCCCCGCACCGGAGCCATGACCCTCTGCTGGTCCCTCGACAAACTCGGTCCCATGGCCCGCAGCGTCGAAGACACCATGCTCGTCCTCAACGCCATCACCGGACCCGACGCCAAAGATGTCTCCTCCGTCCCCAGCAAACTAGCCTTCGACGCCGCAGCCCCAGTCACAGGCTTGAAAGTCGGCTACTTCCCCGCCTGGATGAAAGAAGCCCCCGCCACTGATGTCGACCGCGCCGCCCTCGCCGCCATTCCCAAACTCGGCATGACACCCGTCGAGGTCACCCTCCCCGACTGGCCCTACGACAACCTCGACCTCATCCTCTTCGCCGAAGCCGCCGCCGCCTTCGAAGAGATCACCCTCAATCACGCCGTCGACACCCTCAAAGCCCAAGTCCCCGACGCCTGGCCCAACACCTTCCGCCAATCCCGCTTCCTCTCCGCCGTCGACTTCGTGCAAGCCGACCGTCTCCGCCGCATGGTCGCCCTCGAGATGGCCCGCATCATGAACGAAGTCGACCTGCTCCTCGTCCCTTCCCTCCGCGACGAGATGCTCACCATCACCAACTTCACCGGCCACCCCTCCCTCACCCTTCGCACCGGCTTCGTCGAAGTCTCCGAAGCCCGCAGCGACTGGGCCCCCGACCCCGCGCACCCCCTCCCAAAATTCTCGCCACCCCGCCGCGTACCCCACGGCGTCACCCTCATCGGCCGCCTCTTCGATGAAGGCACCATAGCCCGCGCCGGCCTCGCCCTCGAAAATCACTTCAAAGTAGCGCAGGAAAACCCACCCGGCTTCTAGCAAACGAGACAACAAAAACCAACAGGGGCCTATCGCAGAGGCCCGCCGCAAACCTCACCGCCACCCTTCCTTCTACTCCCTATTCCCTACTCCCTATTCCCTGCCTCACTGCATCTGGACCTCGCCAACCCAGCTCGCAAACGGCGGCAGCGTAATCGAAGTCGTCGTTGCCCCCTGTAGTGAAGGCTCATTAGTCAGCAAAGTCTTGACCGCCGTCTGCTGAATCCCCGCCTCTTTCAGGTCGAGCGCAATCTTCTGCGGCTGCGCCGTCATATTCATCGCCACCACGATGTTGTGATGTCCCGGAGGAGCCGTCCGCACATACGACAGCACACTTGGGTTTGTCCCATCGATCATCACCATCCCTCCATCCCGCACCGCATCCCGCGTCCTCCGCATTTCAATCAGCTTCTTATGCCAGTTCAGCAGCGAGTTCGGGTCCGCCAGCTCCGTCTGCACATTCACCGTCTTGTAGTTCGAGGCCACCGGAAGCCAAGTCGTCGGACTCGTGCTGAACCCAGCCTGCGGAGGCGTAGGGTCCCATTGCATCGGTGTCCGTTCTCCATCGCGTCCCTTCTCCTTCGGCCATCCCGTTCTGCCAATCGGGTCCCTCACGTCCTCCACCCGCATCGGAGTCGACGTCGTCATCCCAATCTCCTCCCCGTAGTACATCAGCGCCGTAGCCCGCGTCGTAAACAGCATCGTCGCCAGGATCTTTGCGATCGCTACATTGTGTACACCATCCCCATACCGCTCCCAGCTGCGAATATTGTCATGGTTGTCGAACACCAGCAGAGGCTGCGATCCATGTACCTGCGTCTGCACCTCCGAAATCCGCGCTCGAAACATATTGGCATCCAGCTTGTTCGAAAACCCGATGATCATATCCATCGGCAACTGCAACTCGTCCTTCTTCGCCCCTCCGTACCACTTATCCAGCTCCGCCGTGTTCGGAAGATATGTCTCCCCAATCAAGACCCGGTCGCCCGGGTACTTTCCGTCCGGATACTTCTCCACCATCGCGCGCATCCGCCGCATCACGTCATGCACCGCCGGCAGATTGTCGGTATAGATGTGGTCCAGGTTCGGATCGCCGTAAGCATTCGTGCCGCCCGTCGCCGGCTCATTCCGCGACTGCGGATCCTCAAACAGCGTCGGAATCGCATCCAGCCGATACCCCGCCACCCCGCGATCCAGCCAGAACTGCATCACCCCGAACATCGCCTTCTCTACCTCGGGGTTCCGCCAGTTCAGATCCGGCTGCTGCTTATAAAACTTGTGATAGTAAAACGACTTCGTCTGCGGCATATACTCCCACGCCGAACCGCCAAACAAACTCGTCCAGTTATTCGGAGGCACCGGCGTACCGTTCGGGCCCGGCTTGCCATCGCTCCACACATACCAGTTCCTCTTCTTGTTCGTTCGCGAACTCGCCGACTCGATAAACCACTTGTCCTTGTCCGAAGTATGGTTCAGCACCATATCCAGAATCACGCGAATATTCCGCTTCTTCGCCTCCTCCATCAGCCGGTCAAAATCCTTCATCGTCCCATACTGCGGATCGATATTTTCGTAATCGGAGATGTCATACCCAAAATCCACCTGCGGCGACGGATACATCGGCGAGATCCAGATCGCATCCACACCCAGCGCCTGCAGATAATCCAGCCGCTCGGTTATCCCATTCAAATCCCCAATCCCATCCCCATTCGAATCCTGAAAACTCCGCGGATAGATCTCATAGATCACCGCATGATTCCACCACGTGTTATCAACCGTCGGAAGCGAACCGGACGCAACAACTGTCGTCTGTGCGGCAAGCCCCGTCGCCGCCATGCAGAAAGCAAGCACCAGCGTACGTAACGTAGCGCTATTCATAATCCCACTCCTTCTCCAAGTACTCAGCCCATCGAATTCCGGCCTCTATTTCGCCGGTTCTTCTTTCTTCTCCATCAGCTTCTTGCACTCTCTGGCAATGCTGATGAAGCTTCCGCCCGCAATCACATATTCAACCACCGCCGGAGGCACCTCCATCTTCTTCAGATCGACATGCATCGCATTCGCCGCCCCGGCAATTCCCGCCGCCATCACCACCACACTCGCACTCTTGGCCGCGGCCTTCTTGATCTTCTGCCACTGAAAAGCCTTCAACCGCTCGGCGAATTTCGTGCGGAAACGTTCGACTCTATCCCGGAAGTTCGGGCCATCTTCCGGTTCCGGGCTGCTGCCAAAGAGAGTAATCAGGTGAGAACCAATCTCCGGCTCGCTCATGAAGACGCGATCAAAGCCCTCCTCTTCCATCAACTGCCTGGCCTCTTTCGCAAGCTGATCTCCGTAAGTCTTGCTCTCTTCTCCAAATTCCGAGTACAAAGTCACGGCGCAAACCCGCTTCAGAGCAAATGCGTCCAGGTCTTTATCCAGGCTCAGCACGCTCAACCGCAGAGCGTCCGCGATACTCTGCCGCTGCACCTCCCTTATACGGGCCCTAATCGCGGATTTCGCGCCCTTCACCTCGCGCTTGAACTCCTTTCCGAGGCCATAGGAAAACGGAAGGTTCTCAATAGTCTCATTCATCACCTCGCACAGACAGGCAAACAATGTATCACCGATCCCGCAGGCAAAGTTCTCGCCCATCCCTGCGAGTCGTTCACGGCTTCAGTTCAAACCGAATCCCCGGATACTGCGTTCGCAGCTCCAATCCGCCCATCCGCGCAAACTCGGTCGGTCGCAGCGTTCCAACGACGTTCCATGTTTTCTTTTCCCGCAGTCGCAACTCAAACCAGCCGCTGGAACCAGCAGTCTTCTCCGCGGGATCTTTTGCAAACTCTGGCAGCATCACCGAAAAACTCCCATCCTTTCCCAGCGGTACAGTCGCAACGTGAAACGTCGTCACTGGCCCATCCATAATTCCAAAGAAGTCGCTCACCCAAAGTGCCATGTAACCAACCTCGATCTCGAGAGGCGAGTCATGCTTACCCAAAGCAGCCTCCGTGGGAGCGTCCATCACCAACTGCCCACTCAGAGTCCACGCCGGAAGCACCTTGCACTCCGCTTGCCGCTCAATCCTCTCGCCATGCATCACAATGTCGTAACGGCTCAACTCACACCCCGGCATGTAAACAACCACCTGCACCCGGCTGGCCGCAACTCCCTTCACCGACGCGTCGATTGCATACCGCTGCATCTTCGGCGCCGGCGTGATACTGCTCGCGTCCCCTCCGAAAGGTCCAGACAGCATTCGGTTAATCTGGATCCCTTCCACCGAAGCCCCGGCCGGCACACGGATCGACACCTCCGGTCCCTTGCCCGCCTCCTGCGCCCCTCCCACCGGCACCAAGAGACAAGCCGCCACCACTCCCGAAAGCCGCCCCGGCACTCTCATCGACGACCCTCCCCCGAGCCACCGCAGAATACCAGCCCGCCAACACCAATCGACACAAAGTTCTTCCCTTGAAACATTCTCCCAAATGAACTAACGTGGCTCCGTCGCTATAATTTCTCCTTCCATGAAAACCTCTGCGAAATCGACGCTCCGCACCCTCCTCACAAGCGTCCTGGCCCTCGCCACACTCTCCGCATTCGGCCAACCGGCGGCATCAGCGAAGCACACCTTCACCATCGAAGGCGACCACTTCACCCTCGACGGCAAGCCTTTCAAGATCCTCTCCGGCGAACTCCACTACGCCCGCATCCCACGCGAGTACTGGCACGCCCGTCTAAAGATGGCGCGCGCCATGGGCCTCAACACCGTCGCCACCTACGTCTTCTGGAACGTCCACGAACCAACCCCCGGCCACTTCGACTTCTCTGGCCAATACGACGTCGCCGCCTTCATCAAAGCGGCCCAGGAAGAAGGCCTCTGGGTCATCCTTCGCGCCGGCCCCTACTCCTGCGCCGAGTGGGAGTTCGGCGGCTTCCCCGCCTGGCTCCTCAAAGACCCAAAGATGTCCACCGCCCTCCGATCCAACGATCCCGCCTTCATGGTCCCCGCCGAGCGCTGGATCAACCGCCTCGCCCAGGAAACCGCACCGCTCCAAATCGGCCGCGGCGGCCCAGTCATTATCACGCAAGTTGAAAACGAATACGGCAGCTTCGCCAAACAAGATACCGCCCCACCCGACCCCACCCACGCCTACATGACCCACATGCGCGACATCTTCGTCCGCTCCGGCTACACCGACTCCCTGCTCGACACCGTCGACGGCGGCGACGAACTCCCCTACGGCGGCATCCCCGGCGTCTTCACCGGCGTTAACTTCGGCATCGGTCAGCATCAGGCCGAAATGGACAAGCTCGCCGCCTTCCAACCCGGCAAGCCTCTCGTCGTCACCGAGTACTGGCCCGGCTGGTTCGACTACTGGGGCCACCCCCACCAGACCCGCCGCCTCGAAACCCAACTCGAAGACATCGACTACATCCTCCAACGCGGATCCGGAATCAACCTCTACATGTTTCACGGCGGCACCAGCTTCGGCTTCATGTCCGGAGCCAACTGGAACAACAACACCTACTTCTCCGACGTCACCAGCTACGACTACGGCGCCCCCCTCGACGAAGCCGGCCACCCCACCCCAAAATTCCTCGCCTTCCGAAAGATCTTCGCCAAATACGCCACCTGCGATACCGGGACCGGCGAAGCCTGCCTCCCACCCATCCCCGATCCACCCCCTGTCATCACCATCCCCACCATCACCCTCACCGAATCCACCCCCCTCTGGTCCAATCTCCCCACACCAATCCACTCCGACACTCCTAAACCAATGGAGCAGTTCGACCAGGCCTACGGCTACATCCTCTACCGCCACCAACTCCCCGCCGCTGTCTCCGGCAACCTCGTCCTCGACGAGCTCCACGACTACGCCCGCATCTACCTCGACGGCAAACTCGCGGGCATCCTGGACCGCCGCGACAAACAATCCACCCTCGCCATCAAGACGACCGGCCCCGCCCGCCTCGACATCCTCGTTGAAAACTCCGCCCGCATCAACTTCTCCCAAGCCATGCGCGGCGAATCCAAGGGCATCACAAAATCGGTCACTCTGGCCGGCACCCCACTCACCAACTGGCAAATCTACCCCCTCCCCATGACCACACTCCCCAGTTTCTACGTCGGACCTCGCCAGACTCCCGCAGTCAAAGGCACAACCGGCGACTACACCGGGAGCGGCCAACCCGTAACCCGCGGCTCCAAAGCATCGATGTCCACCGACGCTCCCTCTTTCTACCGCGGCTACTTTACCCTCACCGCCACCGGCGACACCTTCCTCGACATCCGCAAACTCGGCAAGGGAGCCCTCTGGATCAACGGCCACCCCATCGGCCGCTTCTGGAACATCGGCCCCCAGCAAACCCTCTTTGTCCCCGGTCCCTGGCTCCGTAAAGGCGACAACGAAATCGTAATCTTCGACCTCGCCCCAGCCGCCAGCGCACCCACCCTCACCGGTCTCGGCACCCCCATTCTCGACGGCCCCGTCATCGACACCAGCCTCACCCGCACCCAGGAGTAATCCACAACATGCGTTCCTTTTCCTCAAGATTTCCACAGGCCGTCCTCCTGACCTCAATCCTCATAATCAGTGGTCCATCCTATTTATTCGGCCAATCTCCAACAGAATCACTCAAGTCCAACTTTAAGAATCCCCCAGCCGACTCTCGTCCCATGGTTCGTTGGTGGTGGTTCGGCGCCGCTGTGGAAAAGCCAGAAATCCTCCGCGAGCTCCAGCAGATGAAAACCGACGGCATCGGCGGAGCCGAACTCGCCTTCGTCTACCCTGAAGTTCTCGACGATCCCGCCAAAAATCTCAAGAACCTCCCCTTCCTCTCCCCCGCCATACTCGACGCCGTCCACTACGCCCAAACCGAAGGCCGCCGACTCGGCCTCCGCATCGACGTCACCCTCTGCAGCGGCTGGCCCTACGGCGGCCCAGCCACCACCCTCGCCGAAGCAGCCGGCCGCCTCCGCACCGCCGAAGTCTCCATCCCCGCCAACGTCACCTCCGTCACCGCCCCCACTCTCGCCGAAGGCGAAACCTTCATCTCCGCCGCCATCGTCAATCTCGCTCCCGCTGACCCCACAGCCCATTGCGGCTTCGCCTACGGCAACGTCTGCGGCGCCCCCGCTATCCCTACTCCCCGCGCTCGCAACTCCGAACCCCTGCCAGTAACCTGGGACGCAACCACCGCCCAGTCGCTCCCAACCACCGGAGGATCCATCTCACCCTCCGACAAACCCCGCACCGCTCTCTTCTTCATCGCCAGCCACACCAAGCAGCAAGTCAAACGCGCCGCCGTAGGAGCCGAAGGCTACGTCCTCGATCCCTTCAGCCACCAGGCCGTCGCCACCCACCTCGCCAAAGTAGGCGAACCCCTCGTCAAAGCCTTCGGCGCCACCCCGCCCTACGCCATCTTCTCCGACTCCCTCGAAGCCTACGGAGCCGACTGGACCCCCAACCTCCCCGCCGAATTCCAGAAGCGTCGCGGTTACGATCTCCTCCCCCATCTCCCCGAACTCGTCGCCGGAGAAACCTCAGCCGCCGAGAAAGTAAGGCACGATTGGGGCCAGACCCTCACCGAATTAGTCAACGAAAATTACCTGACCCAAATCAATAACTGGGCCATCGTCCATCACACTAAGTTTCGCTCGCAAACCTATGGAGAACCAGCTGTTATATTTTCCAGTCAAAACCTCGTCGCACTCCCCGAAGGCGAGGGTCCACAGTGGCGAGCGTTTTCCACACTCCGCTGGGCCACCTCCGCCAACCACGTCTTCAACAACAACGTCACCTCCGGCGAGACCTTCACCTGGCTCCACTCCCCCGTCTTCCGAGCCACTCCGCTCGACATGAAGGCCGAAGCCGACATCGACTTCATCATGGGCGAGAACCAGCTCATCTTCCACGGCTGGCCCTACTCCCCTGGGACCCTTCCTAACGGAAGGCCAACCGTCCCCGAACCCGGCTGGAGCCTCTACGCCGCCGCCGTCTTCAACAACCACAACCCCTGGCATCCCGTCATGCCCGACGTCACCCGCTACATCCAGCGCATCAGCTGGCTCCTCCGCCAGGGCCAACCCGCCAACCAGGTCGCCATCCTCCTCCCCACCGACGACGCCTGGGCCAGCTTCTCTCCCGCCCACGTCACCGTCACCGGAGCCATGCAAAAACTCATGCCCCGCGAGATCATCGCCACCATCCTCTCCGCCGGCTACAACTTCGACTTCATCGATGCCGACGCCATCAACAAAGTCGGCCTTGGCACCCACCAGATCCTCGTCCTCCCCCCCACCGACCGCATCCCCGTCGAAACCCTCCGCAAAATCGCAGCCTGGGTGGCCGCCGGAGGCAAGACTGTCTCCGTCAGCCGGTCTCCGTCTCTCGACCCAGAGGGCAACGCTCTACCCGAAATCGCCAAGCTCTCCAACGAACTCTTCGATCCCGCAAAATCCACCTTCGTCCCCACCGAAGACGCACTTCCGGAGGTGCTTCGCAAGGCTGCTTCACACGATTTGGGATTCCATGGAGACGCCATGACATCAGAAACCTTCCTTCAAGGCGTCGGTTTCATCCGCCGGAAACTCCCGGATGCCGACATCTACTTCGTCGCCAACACCTCAAATCAACCAGGCCGTATCCTCGCCACCTTCACAACGAAGCATGCATTCGGAGAAGTAATTGACCCTGACTCTGGAACCACGATGGCGACCATGGTAACCAACCGGCCGCCTAGCCCGGAACCCGGCACCGATCCCCGCGTTCCGGCAGGCGAGGCGGATATAGCGCTCGCCCCGTACGAGTCCCGAGTCATTATCTTCACGGATACCGATCCCAAGGCTCCCCGCTGGGATTCCCATCAACCACGCGAGCTCGCCGACCTCAGCACCGACTGGAGCGTCACCTTCACCTCCACCAAAGAGACCGAAACCGAACCCACCCTCACCGATTGGACCACCAACCCAGCCACTCTCTACTACTCCGGCGAAGCCGTATACGCCCGCGACTTCACCCTCACCACAAACCCAAAATCCCCCATCTATCTCGAAGTCGAAGGCGGCCAACCCCTCCCCGGCTCCCCAAACTCCCCACCCGAACACCCAGTCCTCGGCCCCAACGGCCTCCCCGATCCACGCATCACCCGCACCGGCCCCGGCATGCACGCCTACTACGACCCACCCATCCACGAAGCCGCCATCGTCTTCCTCAACGGACAGCGCGTAGGCTCCCTCTGGCACCCACCTTACCGCCTCGACGTGTCAAAATTCCTCAAGCCCGGCCAGAACCACATCGAGATCCATGTCTACAACACCGCCCTCAACGCCTGGTCCAAGCTCCCGCCCCACGACTACAAACCCCTAATCGAAAAATACGGCGACCGCTTCCAGATGCAAGACCTGGACAAAGTCCAACCCATCTCCTCCGGCCTCCTCGGCACCATCCACCTCGTCACCCAGGACACCAAGTGAAGTTGCATAGCGCCAAAGGCGCGTTCCATACCAGCATGGGGCGAACCGGGGTCCCCGGCGGGCGGCCTTTGCCCGCTGGGGTGGGATGCCCCATGTACGCCCGCCCCAAAATCCAAAGGGCTGAAAGCCCGGCCTATCTGCGCTCTCTCGAAGCCTCAGCCTCCGCCCGATCAATCGCCGCGAACAACTGGTCCGGCTCCGTCACCTCAATCCAGCGATGTGCCGTCGCCACCACCAGCGTCGGAGTATGCGCCACCCCAACCCGTCTCCCCAGCGCACAGTCCGCCTCCACCTCCGCCGCACATTTGCCCGTCGGATCGATCACAAAAGGCATCGCCTGCCCATGCGCCTGAAACCACCGCCGCGTAAACTGCTGCAGATCCTCCGGGCTCGCAATCAGTCGCTGACTCGCAAACACATCCCGCCGAAAATCCTCCGCCACCTGCGGCGAAACCTTGTCCTCGAGATACCGCGCATAGATCGCACCATTCCGCGACCACGCGTGCCCCGGAATGATGAAGTCATGATGAACCCTCGGAATTCCATAGTGACTCATCGCATCCCGCACCATCGGAGAAACCGTCGCGCAGAGCGGACACTCCAGATCCTCAAACTCGATAATCGCGACCTTCGCCCCAATCGGCGGCTTGAACGCAGAAGTATCCTTGAACGCCGTAGCGCCACTCGCCGGCATCGCCATCTGCGCACCAGCAGGAACAACCGAAACCAGAGCCAAAGCTATAACCAGACGATTCATAGTGCAAACCATTCTAGTGGCCATCTCCGCAGTCCACCCATGGTCTCAATAGCAACCAGACCGTCAGGGTTGTGCGTAATACCCGTCACGCGTTCGGACAACAAGATTCGGCTTGTTCACCTTGACCTCAACTCTGTGGTACTCATTCGGCAGAGCGTTCTCCGGAACATTGAAAGTAAGCTCATATTGGAAAAGCTCACCCTGTTCATAGCACCTGCGATAGGCTCCATCACCCGAAATGTAGACGAGACGCGGAAGCTTTGGCTTCGCGCCGATAATGACTGCCCCGAAAGACGTAATGGGTTGAATCGAGTTGTTGTCGTAGATCTTGAAGTCCTGCTGTTGAAGATCGGTGACACACTGTCCATCCGCAGTCGCAACGATCACATTCACGCGAATGCTTCGGGAAGCCGAACCACCTTCAGAGGCTTGCCGCGCAAATGCCGTCGTACTCCAAACCACCATCGCGGTCAGAACGGCAAATACACGCTTCTTGTAGAGCAACATAAGCCCACTCCAATCAGCCAGAGCCCGGTGAGCAATTGTATGCCGGGTGGGTCATGGGTCTCTAGCGCCAAAGGCGCGTTCCATACCAGCATGGGGCGAAGCCCCATGAATACGATCCCCAGCAGCACGAGGGCTGAAAGCCCGGCCTATTCGACTTCCCTTGGCCATCCGATTGCCTCAAAGGCCGCGCACGCCACCTTCCAATCCACAACCAACCTCTTGACGCTCACGATAAAATGGGACCAGACACTAACAGTCCGGCTCACGCCGGATTGCACCATTTAACGCAGCACTAAAACCAGTCGAAGTCCAAACCTAAAGTCTCTTCTTCGAAGACTTTGCATAACAAACCCCGGGAGGGGGGAGGTACCATGACCACTACCGCGAAACGCCCGGCCCAGGCCCCTCATCGCCGCTCAAAGAGCAGGGCTCTTAGAAAACTCAGTCGTCAACATATATTTATTTTTGGCCTCCTCGCGGTTCCGTTGGCTCTCATGCCTTCTACTGCGCATGCCGTCGTGGTCAAAGGCAATCCTTGCGACGCGGTGCAGTTCGGCGCGATAGGTGACGGCAAGAGAATGAACACCGTCGCCATCCAAAAAGCCATCGACTGCGCCGCAAAAACCAAAGGCACCGTCACTTTCCCCGCTGGAACCTACCTGACCGGCTCACTCTTTCTTAAATCTGGCGTCACCCTCAACATCGAAGAAGGCGTGACCCTCATCGGCTCCCAGAAACTCGAAGACTATCCCGAACTCCCCACCCGCATCGCCGGCATCGAGATGACCTGGCCCGCCGCCCTCATCAACACCCGCGACCAGCACAACGTCTTCATCACCGGCAAAGGCACCATCGACGGCGACGGCCCTATCTGGTGGAACTCCTACCGGGATCTCCGCGCCGCCTACGAACCCAAGGGCCTACGCTGGGCCTCCGACTACGACGCCCGTCGCCCCCGCCTCATTCTCTTCCAAAACTCAGAGAACATCCATCTCGGCGGAGGCATCACCCTCAAGCGCTCCGGCTTCTGGACCGTCCAGGTCCTCTACTCGCGCGACATCACCATCGACGGCGTCATCATCCGCAACAACGAAGGCGGCAAAGGCCCCAGCACCGACGGCATCGACATCGACTCCTCCCACGACGTCCTCGTCGCCCACGCCGACATCGACGTCAACGACGACGCCCTCTGCCTCAAAGCCGGCCGCGACTCCGATGGCCTACGCGTCAATCGCCCCACAGAAAACATCATCATCCGCGACAGCATCATCCGACACGGAGCCGCCGCCGTCACCATCGGCTCCGAGACCTCCGGCGGCTTCCGCAACATCGAGGCCTACAACATCACCGCACTCTCCGGCGTCCCCTCCGGCGTCCTCTTCAAATCCGCCCATACCCGCGGCGGCAACGCCTCCGACATCCGCATCCACGACCTGACCTTAGAAGGCGTCGCCATCCCCATCCACATCACCATGAACTGGAACCCCACCTACAGCTACGCCACTCTGCCCCCCGATATCAAGAACCCGCCCTCGTACTACATCACCCTCACCACCCCCGTCACCCCGCCCGAAAAGGGCCTCCCCCACTTCAGCGACGTCCACATCTGGAACATCAAAGCCACCGGCGCCAAACAAGCCTTCAACGTAGCCGCCTACCCCAACGCCCCGCTCGTCGACTTCAAGCTCGACCACCTCAACATCGAAGCCGCCACGGCCGGCACCGTCGCCAACACAAAAAACTGGACCCTCACCGACAACACCATCAAAACCGCCGACAACAGCCAAGTCACCCTCACCGACTCCACCGGCGAATACAACCCCTAAGACAAACCCAAATGAGTCTCTTACCGAACAACTCGCAACGCAAACAGGCACGAAATCGGGTGCCCATGTCCCGAATCTGGGACATGGGTTTCAATGAGCCCACGCAGTCACCCTATCCGTGCGATCCGTTCACCCCGTGGTCGACTCTCTGCCCCGCCCCATGCGCAAAATCAATAAACGCATGTTGCGGATCGGTATGCACCAGCGTCACCTCCACCGTATCCCCCACATCCAGCCCATTCGCTCCACGCACGATCTTCCCCTCCACCGGAGGATCGAACACCCGAACATACGTCCCCTTATCGTTCGCCCCGGTAATCACGCCATGGAAGGTCTTCCCAATACTCCCGGCCAGCCCCACCGCCGCCACCCGTTTCAACATCGCCCGCTCCACCTTACGCGCTGCCGACTCGCGCTCATTGCAGTGCGCCGCTATCGCCGCCAACTCCTCATCCGTGTACGGCGGAGCCTCGCCCGCCAGCATCGCCTTCACCAGCCGTTGCGTCACCAGGTCCGCAAACCGCCGATTCGGCGCGGTCGAATGAGCATAATCCTGCGTCGCCAGCCCGAAGTGCCCCTGCGCCTCTTCCTCATCGCCCTTGGCCAGCACATAGTCCCCCGGCCCCATCAACTTAATAATCGCCAGCGACAAGTCCGGATAATGCACCTCATCCACCACTCGCTGCTTCTGCAGAAACGCATTCAACGCACCGGAGTCAGGTGCAGCCGGCAAAGCAGTCCCATATCGTCCTACCAGCTCCACAATCCTCGCCCAACGCTCCGGGGACCGCACCACCCTGCGAATACACGATCGCTTCGCCGCCCGCAGCGTCTTCGCCATCGTCTCATTCGAAGCAATCATCAGCTCTTCAATCAAATCGGTCGCACGATTGTGAAACGCCGTCCCAATCGACTGCACCTTCCCATCGACCACCACCGGATCAGCCTCCGCCCTGCTGAACTCCAGCGCACCCTGCCTCACCCGTTGCGCTCGCAACGCCACCGCCGCCTCATCCTGCAGCCTCAACTGCTCCTGCAACTCCGTCGAAGCCGCAACCTTCGCATCCGCACCACCCGTCCCTTCCAGCCACGGCCCCACATGGCTGTAAGCAAGCTGCGCCTTGTTCCGAACCACTGCCCTGTAGATGCTCGTCCGCCCCACCACCCCCTCGGCGTCCACAAGAAACTCGACCACATGCGCCGCACGATCCTCATTCTCATTCAGCGAAGTCATATCGGTCGACAACTCCAGCGGCAGCATCGAGAAATTCTTCACGGCCGTATAAACAGTCTGGGTCTGTTTCGCTGCATGCTGGTCGATCGGAGTGTCCTTCGACACCGCAGCCGATACATCGGCAATCCCCACCCTCACGCGAATGCCGCCATCCACCCGCTCGGCCACTTCAATCTGATCGAGATCCCGCGACGTATTGTTGTCGATCGAAGACCACAGCAGCGCGCGCATATCGCGCTCAACCGTGCCCGGCGCCGCATGCAGCGACGCGCGAATCTGCGCAACCTGTGCATCACAGCCGCTGGGAAAATCAGGATCGAAACCCTCGCGGATCATCTCCGCAGAGGCAGACGCAGCAAGGTCAAATGTAGTGGTAGACATGCAAGGGAAGCCTATCACGTAACTTTTACTGCTTCATCGCTGCATGCTCCAGCGCAGAAACAAACAGCCCCGCCCATTGCGACACCTGCTCCGCATACGCCCCCGTCACCGCATCGCGGCTACCCTCCAGCACCGCCATCTGCACCGCAAAGTTCCCCACCGTCGAACTCTCCGCCGCACCGCGAAACACATCCAACCCCGTCGCTTCATTCGTCAACCGATTCAGGTAATCATTCTGACTCGCACCACCCACAACAAATAGCCGCTTCAGCTTCTTGCCGCTGTGAAATGCCACCCGGTCCAGCACCTTCGCATACCGCGCCGCCAGGCTATGAAAGATCAGGCTCGCAAACACCGGCGCACTCTCCGGCCTCTCATTCAAAGCCTCCAGCCCCTTACGCCTGCGCTGCGCATTGATCCGCTGCGGCATCCGGCCCGCAAGCAACAGGTCAGGATCATCCACATCCAGCAGTCCATGCGGCTTTGCAATCTTCTCCGCCGCGACCACCAGCTCCGGCACTGTCCAAATCCGTCCATCCGCCGCCCACTTTTCAATGCATTGCCGAATTAGCCACATCCCGTTCACATTTTTGTGAAAGCAGATTCGCCCGCCAACCGCCCCCAGATTCGTAAAGTTCTCCTCCGCCGCAGCCTCTCCGTTCCTCGGCTGTTCGAGCACCGTCCCCACCAGCGACCACGTGCCCGAGCTGATGTAGGCCCAGTCATTCCCCATCGAAGGAATCCCCGCAATCGCCGAAGCCGTGTCATGACACGCCGGCGCGATCAACACCGTATCGCGTAACGCCGGCAACTCCGCCAGCGGCCCCGTCAGCTTGCCGATCTCCGTGCCGGGAGGAACAATCTTAGCCGCACCAGCCAGATCAAGAGTCGCCGCACTGAATATCTCCCTGCACCACTGCCGCTGATAGAGCTCCACCATCTGCGTATGCGTCGCATTCGTATGTTCCGCCACACGCGCCCCGCCCCAGCGCGACAGAATATACTCCGGCAGATTCAGCCACTGCCGCCCCTCCGGCAGTCCCTGCAACCCATCCGCATACAGTTGATACAGCGTATTGATGCGCAGCAGCTGTACTCCCGTCAGCTCGCGCAGTCTCTCCGGACTGATCTTGCGATGCAGTGCCCTCTCAGCCTTGATCGTCCGTTCATCGCGATAGCAAAACGGATCGCTCAACGCTTTCCCGTCCGCGTCCACCCGAACGTAGTCCACCGCCCATCCATCCACCGCAATCGAGCGAATCCCCTCCGTCGCAAGCGCTGCGCACTGACGAACCCCATCGTCCAGTCCCGCCTCGATCATCTCGAGATCCCAGTGCAAGCCGCCGCTCATCTCCCGTGGAGCATTCGCAAACCGGTGCACCAGCTTGATCGCCGGCTTGCTTTGCACCCACCGCAGCAACGAGATCCGGCAACTTTCCGCCCCCAGGTCGACCGCGATCGAAGCCCGTTTATCCGCAGGCAGCAACGCCGTGTCAGGCCTTCGCCTCATCGCAAATAAGCCTCGGTCAATCCGCCATCCACCGGAATCAAATGCCCCGTAGTGCACCGCGCCAGCGGACCGGCAAGGAACAGAATCGCCTGCGCGCAATCCTTAGGATCGATTGGCTGATGCGTCAACGTCCGCGTCGCATAGAACTTCGCCAGTTCATTCCGCAGCTCATCGTCTGTCATCTTCTCTTCAAACGGCAGCTTGTACTTCTTCAACGAGGCGATCACACGGTCACGCGGAAACATCGTCGAACCCTTCACTACCGTGGCCGGCGAGATGCCATTCACTCGCACCTTCGGCGACAGCGTAACCGCCAGCTCCCGCACCAAGTGGCTCAGTGCAGCCTTACTCACGTCATAGGCCTCGCTTCCACGTTTGGCAACAACAGCATTCGCCGAACTCGTCAGCACCACACTCGCATCAATTCCCTGTTCTGCAAATATCTTCGCCACCTCATCGGCCAGCAGATAGTTCGCGGTGACATTCACCTCCAACGTCAACGCCCACTGCGCATCGCTGATCACACCATCCGGCGAAGAAGGAAACAGCGCTGCCGTATTGATCAAAATGTCGATCCCGCCAAACTGTTTGATCGTTGCATCGATCGCAGCCTTGATCGTCTTCCGATCACGAATGTCGATGCTGGTCCAGCCCACGGCCTCTTTTCCCGCAATCGCGTTCGTCTCTTCCGCTACAGTCTCCGCGCCCTTCACATCGCGATCCGCGATCATCACGTGGGCTCCCCGTTCCGCAGCCAGCAGAGCAGCTTCACGCCCTATCCCGCTACCTCCGCCCACAATCAACGCAACCCGCCGGCTCAGCTCCTTCTCCGGTGGCTGCCTGCGAATCTTCGCCTCTTCCAGCTTCCAGTACTCAATCCGGAAAGCTTCGCTCGGCGGCAGCGCCACATAGTTCGCATGCACTGTAAACTGATCCGCCGAAGCAGCAGGCCCAGCCTGTGGAATCTCTTTGCAATCGACCCCAGCCCCAAGCGCCCCTGCACCCTGCATCACACCAATCGCATTGATGTAGAACTCACCGGTAATCCGCGACTCCGTCTTGTTCTTCCCGAAGCTGAACATCCCCACACCCGGCACCAACACCACCGTAGGACTGGCATCGCGCACTGCAGGCGAATCCTTCACCGCATGCTTCTTGTAATACTCCGCATACTCCGCGCGATAGGTCTCGAGCGCCGTTTCAATCAGTTCCTTCAACGCTCCCGGCTCGCCCGCCGGATTCCACTTGATGAACATCGGCCGAATCTTCGTGCGAATGAAATGATCCGGACAGCTCGTTCCCAGGTGCGCCAGCTTCTCCGCCTGCGCCGAGTTCACGAACTCCAGCACCTGCTTCGAATCCGAAAAACTCCCAATCCAACGCTGCTTCCGCGACACGGCACCCCGCAGATAAGGCATGATCGCAGCCGCAATCTCCGCGCGATCCTCCCGTGCCTTCACCTGCCCGCCGCCAAACACCTTATATCCGGCCGCAGCATGCCGCTCAATAAACTGCCCCAGCTGATCGATGATCGTAATCGTATTCAGGTAACTCTCGCGCTGCGTATTCCCCCACGTAAACAACCCATGCCCACCCAGCACCACGCCATCGCACCCCGGCGTCTGGACAACAATCTTCTTCAGCATCATGCCCAGCTCAAAACCCGGCCTCTGCCACGGCAGCCACGCCAGCTTGTGCCCAAATTCCTTGTTGAACTCCTCCATCTTGATCTTCCCGTTCGCCGAGGCCGCCAGCGCGATCCCCCAGTCCGGATGCAAGTGGTCCACATGCGCAAACGGCAAAAACCCATGCAGCGGTGTATCAATCGAAGCCGCAACCGGATTATTCCCGAACGTGCACAGCGGATACATCTCCACCATCTCGTCTTCCAGATCAACCCCGCGATACGCCTTCTCAAGCGCCAGCAGTTTATCCATATAGAGCGTCGCAAACCCCGCCCGCTTGATACTCCCCAGGTCGCCCCCGCTCCCCTTCACCCAGAGAATCTGCTTCGTCTTTCCGTCCAGCGGATCGACCTGCTCCAGCTTCGAGCTGGTATTGCCCCCGCCAAAGTTCGTAATCCGCAAATCCGAACCCAGCAGATTCGACCGGTACCGCAACAACTCCGGCGCATCCAACTTCGACGCCACCGCGTCATTCCAACGATCTTCCAGAAACCGCAGCCCACTCTGTGCTGTCATGTGTGTCAACCTCTGTCGTATCGACCAAAACCTGGCCCCGACCATCATTCCACACGAAACACCAATACGGCAACTATTTCCAATGTGAAAAACCAACAGACAGGCAGCGGGCCCCGCCTTCCCCGTCACGCCTCCGCCAGAGACTCCTGCGTCACCATCTTGTGACCCACATAGTTATACGGTGGCACCGTCTGCCCCTTCAGCAGCGACAGCCCCAAGTGAATCAGGTTCGGCCCATACGAACTCGCCTCATGCGAAACCGACCCGATCAGCGGCGACTTGTCCTTCCGCATCTCCTGCATCGCCTCCGCAATACAATCCTGACCCACAATCGCCACATGCCTCTCGCGCTTCTGCTCCCGCACCGCATCCACCGCGCCCAGCGCACTAGAATCCGTCGACGCCGCAATCAAAATATGTTTGTCCTTAGGATGCCGCTGAAGAAAATCCGAGATCAGCTTTTTGCTTCGGTCCCGCATCCCCCGCCCATCAATCCGCACAAACGTCTCGACCGGCAGATCCGGGTGCCCTGCCCTCACTCCCTCAAATGCCCCCGTGATTCGACTCTGCACCAGTTGCCCCGCCTCCGGCAGATCCAGCCCAATCACCCAATCCACCTTCTTCTCCCAGTTGGCAGTCGCATGCGCCGCCAGCGTCTCTCCCGCTTCAATGCCCACGCGATAGTTATCCACCCCAAAGTAAGTGGCATGCGGATGCGGAATGTCGATCGCGATCAAAGGAATGCCCGCCCCCGCGATCTTGTCCCCGATCATCGGCGCCACTTCCTGCTCCACCTGAAACTCGATCACCAGGTCTACCTTGCTGCGAACAAACTCCTCCGCATTCTTCAATGCCGTAGCCGCGTCGTAGCAGTTGTCCAGTACCAGCAGGTCCACTCCCACCGACGCCGCCGCGTCCTTCAAACTCTCCGTCACCTCAACAGAGAACGGCATATCCGCGCTCTGCCCGCCAAAGCCGAACCGCAGCTTTTTCGGCCGCGTCACCTGCCGGTACAGCCCATCCGGCGACTGCGACAGATACCCGCGGTGCACAAACGTCTTCAGCACCCGGTACACCGTCGTCTTCGAAATCCGCGTCTGCCGGTGGATCGCCTCCAGCGTCAACGGCTGGTTCTCCGCCTGCAACAGCTCAAGAATGTCCAGCGCCTTCGACAGCACGGGAATCAAATAAAGTCTCTTCGTTGTTTTCCGAACCGCCATAGTCTCCTAGTCGAGGAACGCTCACTCAACCGCTCCATTATGAAGCAATTTGTCGAAGTTTCGTTAATGAAATCCGCATTCAAAAGAGAATGTTCGGATGTCAAGTGTTGACCCCATGCAGGCCTTGCGTCACGAATAATCGATTCGCCATCTGCACAGGCAACTTCCGAGTTGCCGCTAAACCGGGACTCAACTGACTAGAACGGCGTTTATGAGGACTAATCCTCTGACGCTAACGCGAGGCTCCTGCCGGCTGAGTGCATTGTTCTTGGGGGGGCGGAGTTGGTTCTGGGATCGGCGTTACCCATTCGCCACAGGCATCTGGATGGGGTGTGAGACGGAGAAATTGCACCAGTTGGTCGCGAAAAGTACACTGGCTTCTCGTCCAATTGAGGTTCACGGAGTTCGGTGTCTATAACGGCGCAACATACGAAGGAACAGTTGTGCAACGCTCACTTGACGGCCATCGCGGCTAGGGCAGGCGTCAATCTCCATTTGGGTGAGGGATGTGACTACGGAGTTGATGGTCAATTCAGGTCCGTGGAAATCGACGGCACTAGACGCAGAGAAAATGGTTTCGGGATTGACTTCCAAGCCAAAGCGTCAGTGCGTTGGATGATCGTAGGATCTCATATCGTGTTCGACTTGGAGGCGAAGACCTACAACGACCTCGTGAGCCGTAGTGCCGCTGCGACGGCGTTCATCGTGGTTCTTTTATGTTTGCCGCGCACGTCTCCGACATGGCATGAGGTCAGCCACGATGAGACCAAGTTGAAAAACGCTTGCTACTGATTGAGCATCGCGGGATGCCAGACCACGAATGAACATAAGAAGCGAGTCAGGTTTCCAGTGGCGAATCTCCTCACGGCTGCCAGTCTTCAGCAGATCATTGCAGATGACCGTGCGGCGAGGGAGGCGATATATGCGTGAACACGTCTCTGTTGAGGACGCGTCTTCCGTCAGCCTGGCAACGCTGCGCCGTTACCTGATAGCTAGCGGATGGACTCGCAGAGGGTTTCGCGAAAATGCGAGCCCTGCGTTGGTAAGGGGGGCTGAGGTCTTCGCCAGAGAAATGGATGGACGGAGTGCCTTACCCATATTGCTCCCCTCGGAAGCGATTGCGGTTGACTTGCCACAGAGGGTCCGTGATGCGGTGCAGGTTTTGACGGAGTTCGAGACCCGAGGCAGCCAGGATGTTATTGATTCCATCAAGCGCGTCGGGTACGACGTAATCCGGTCGGCAATACCTTCGGAGTTCGTGATGGACGATACAATTCGCCTGGCGGCCGCAACCGACTTCGTTTCTCAGATGCGCGGACTGCTCGCGGCTACCGCAACTACCGAAAAGAAGCCGCGCCCTGCCTTCGGAAGATTACTAAAAGAGAGTGTTCAGTATGCCGATGCTTGTCGCTTTGGTCATACCTATCGCGGTAGCTTTGGGTTCGTAATCGAGTCTCCATTGCCTGCCCTTGATCTAATGCCGTTGTTGGTGGATGCGCCTCCAACTCCGTTTGAGCGCAGAGTGCTACAACGTTTCGCTAGGGGCATATCAACTGTAGTGCAGGCTGTTGATGCGGAGAGCACCGTGCCGATAACTTCGGCGGTCAACTTTGGTTTTAGCGCAAACGGCTGTGAGCAGTTTGCAGATTTAATTGATGCGGTGTCTCCAGCGGGCTTGAAGTTCTCGTTTGATCTCAGTCCCGAGTGGGCAGTCGACCGATCTATGGACGGAGCCGTTTACCTCGTCACCGCCGCTCATGGGGAAGCGTGCAGGTCCGCCGCACGAGAACTTCGGCGGGATGACACTGCTGTCTCAGTTGATGTTGCTGGAAGGGTGGTGAGATTGCAAAACCAGACCGATCCATCGGACTTGACCAGTCAAACGGGTGAACACGAGGTTGTAGTCTTATGGTCAAGCGATGACTTTGGGGATATTCAGGTCAGAACCAACCTCATTCCCGCTGATTATCTCGCTGCCGTGAGTGCTCATGGTCAAGGGTTACCGATTTGGGTGAGCGGGACGTTGATTCGCGTCGGGCGACAGTGGGTGCTGAACGCTCCCCATTCCTTTAAAGTTCCACGTCAGAATGAACTGAATTTCGACGATAAAGAAAAGATCTAACTAGACCGGGAATGTCTGCTACCTTCGTTGGCCACAGCTCGCCAATGCCCTCGCCGACTCGGATCAGTAACGACAAGTCGCTAGCGGAAGTGATGCGCGTTCTCCCGGAATTCGGACATTGAGCCAAATCACCCATTGCGTCTTTCTCGAAGCGCTGATTTTATTACCTTTGCTGGTGCTCCAACTTTTCTTTTGCCATTTTCTGCCCAAAAATCGCATGTCAAGTCCCGAAAACACCTAACCCGTTTCCCGACAACAACATCCGCGTTGAATTTTAGTTACGCTCCATCCGCTATAATTAAAACAGTGAAATAAAAAGGCCCCGGTGATCAACCGGGGCCCTTCCCATTAACCACCCATAACCCTTTTAGTTGGACAAATTTGGCCGTAACCCCTTTGGAATAACGATTTTACAGGAAACCATCACTCGTAAATCATTGAAAACAGCAAATTTACACCCGGGCAATGGGGGGGTACCCCCCTGACACTGGAGGGCAGAGGATGCATCACCGGCTACGCATAACTCGAAACACTCCGGGCATTCTTACTCCCGCGCTCCCGAGTAATCTTCTCAAGATACCCACTCTCCGCCAGCGCCTTCAAAGGCTCCGCCGGCAGCCCGCGAGCCACCCGCCACTCCCGCACCACCGGCCGGACATCCTGCCAGAACGCACCGCGGAAACACTCCTCCGCCTCCACCAGCCGGCACTCCTGCTGCAACTCGGCAAGCTTCGCCTGGTCGACCAGCGCAGCCTTCGCATACAGCTCCTGCGCGGTCACGACGGTCTGAACCATGGCCTCCATCTTGCCCTTCAGGTTGTGGCTCTGGTCGATCATGAACGCAACTCCCTCACGCTCCTCCGCCGCCACACTCAAAATCTCATGGAAGATCCGGAACACCTGATATGGATCGATCGACCCCAGCGTCAGGTCGTCGTCCGCATACTTCCTGTCATTGAAATGAAATCCGCCCAGTTCTCCCAGCCGCAGCAGCCAGGCCACAATCTGCTCAATATTCGTCCCCTGGTAATGATGCCCCGTATCCACCAGCACCTTCGCCTTCGGCCCCGCCCGTCGCGCCAGCTCCAGCGCCATTCCCCAATCCGCAATATCCGTGTGATAAAAGGCCGGTTCAAACGGCTTGTACTCCACAAGCATCCGCTGGTTCTCACCCAGCGCCGCATGGGTAGCAGCCAGCACTTCCTCCATAAATCCAATCCGCTTGCGAATGCTCTGCGTCCCCGGATAGTTAGACCCATCCGCAATCCACAGCGAAACATCCTTCGATCCCAACTCCCGTCCAATCTCCACCGAGTCCAACAGATGCGCCAGCGCATTGCCGCGAATCTCTGCGCTGGGATTGGCAATCGATCCGTACTTGTACTCCGCATCCTGAAACAGGTTCGGATTGATCGACCCCGCCTTCACTCCATACTTCTTCTCCAGCCCCTGAATCGCCGGCACATCCGCCTTGCCTCCCGGCAGATCCCACAGCACATGCAGCGCCACCGTAGGACTGGCGCCGGTCAACACATTGACCTGCGACGCATCGCTGAACTTCTCCTCAATCGTCGTCGCCGCTCCACCCTGCACAAACTTTCCGAACCGGGTCCCCGTATTGGCAAAACCCCACGACGGAACCTCGATCCGGAACCCGTCGAGAGCACTCCAAACCCTCTGTGCGTCACGCTCTGCCGTACCTGCGCCGTTGATTGCCATGGTTCAATCCCTTCATCCGAACAAGTTGTACAAACAGAAATATACTCTCTATTGAAACATTCAGCAGAATCTACCTTTCCAGCGCAATTGTCAAAGGTATTTTCCCCAGACGCCTCAACGAACCAGAATCACGTCCAGAAATCGCGGCCCATGCACTCCCTTGATCCGTGTCATCTCAATGTCTGCAGTAGCCGAAGGCCCTGAGACAAACGTAGTCGCCAACGCGGCCGTCGCCTGCAGGCGCCGAAAGGCCTCCGGCACCGTCTCCACCACGTCCTCCACCCGCACCACGCACAGGTGATAGTCCGGCACCAGCGTAGCGGCTCGCCTTCCCTGCCCAGCCACATTTTGCAACACCATAGTTCCCGTCTCCGCAATCGCCAGCGTCGCCCCGGTCATCACTCCGTCCACCCGATCCAACTCGGCCGCAAGAATCTGCTCATCCACAACAAATTCAACGCCGCTCGGCAACCAGTCAGCCACCAACCCTCGCGGCACAACCATACGCTTCGCCTTACGATCCTCCAGCATCCTCGCCGCAGCCGCGCGCACGTCAACATGCGCTGCCCGCACCACCCGAGCGTCGTAGTCCTGCAGACGATCCACCAGCAGTTCCAGAATCGCCTCACGCGACCGCGTTGCCTCCCGCCGATACCTCCGCTCGAGCGCGCTCCATCCAGCCCGCACCGCCTCAGCATCCGCAACCCCGCCCTTAGCCGCTCGAATCCGACGCAACACCTCTTCTCGAGCCGAACCAGTCGCCATCTCAGTTCCCATTCCTACCCCTCTTCTCCCACCAGTCGCGGAACGTCTCCTTCGGCATCTCCTGCAGATCCCTCGCCTGCGTCCACCCGCCCAGCAACCCCGGCAGCCACCCAATCCATCCATCCTTCCTCACCAGCGGCGCCTCCGCCACCCTCCCTAATCTCTGCGCCGCACGAAACCTCCGTTCACTCCGGAAGATCATCGCCATCGCCTTCATCGCTCCCGCTTCGACATCAAAAAATCCCGCGACTCCAGCCGTATTCTGCTTCACCACCTTATTCCGCAGATGGATCAGCACCTCTGGAATATTGATCTTCACCGGACAGACCTCGTAACAGGCCCCACACAGCGACGAAGCATACGGCAGCGACTGAGCGTAATGCATCTCCTGCAACTGCGGCGTAAGAATCGCTCCAATCGGCCCTGCATACACGCTCCCATACGCATGTCCGCCCGTCTGGCGATACACCGGACAAGCGTTCTGACAAGCCGCACAACGAATACAGTTCAGCGTCTGCCTCGCCTCTTCATCCGCCAGAATCTCCGTCCGCGCATTGTCCATCAACACCACATGAAACACCCGCGGCCCATCACCCGCATCCGCGCCAGTCCACACCGACGTATAAGGATTCATCCGCTCGCCCGTTGCAGACCGCGGCAACAATTGCAGCAGCACCTCAAGGTCCTGATACCGCGGAATCACCTTATCAATTCCGGCAACGGCGATCAGAGTCTCCGGCAACGTCAAACACATCCGTCCATTGCCTTCGCTCTCGACGATGCACACTCCACCCGTCTCCGCGATCAAAAAGTTCGCCCCACTCACTCCCGTCTTTACCCGAAGAAACTTCTCCCGCAAAAACACCCGCGCCGCATCGGCAAGATCCTGCGGCTGATCCCCTAGTTCCGGCAGATTCATCTCCCGCTGAAAGATTGCCCGAATCTCATGTCGATTCTTATGCAGCGCCGGCACGACAATATGCGATGGCCGGTCATTGCCAAGCTGAATAATCAACTCCGCCAGGTCCGTCTCAAACGGATGAATTCCCGCCGCCTCGAGCGCAGCATTCAGTTGAATCTCCTCGGTCGTCATCGACTTGATCTTGATGACCTCATCGGACCTACTCGCCTTCACCAGGGATACAACAATCCGCCGCGCCTCCTCCGCATCGCGAGCCCAATGCACCACCCCGCCGGCTCGCGTGCAGTTCGCTTCGAACTCCTCCAGATAAAAATCCAGGTTCTCCATCGTGTGTTGGCGAATCTGCTTTCCCGCCTCGCGCAGATCCTGCCAGTCCGGCATCTCCGCCACCACGCGAGCCCGCTTCGCCTGAATCACATCGGTCGCGTGACGAACATTCTTCCTCAGCTGCGTATCGCGCATAGCAACCTTCGCCGCGATCGGAAAGATCGGAGCCGTCTTCGGATCCAACACGCCGGTACTCACTGAGCCACCCCTTCTCCCGCCAGAATCTCCGCCAGATGCACCGTCTTCACTCCAGCCTTCTCCCGATGCAGCGCTCCCTGAATATGCATCAGGCAGCTGTTGTCGCAAGCCGTGCAAGCCTCAGCGCCGGTCGCCAACACTGCAGCCTTCTTATCGGCCAGCATCGCACTGGACACATCCGCGTTCTTCACCGCGAACGTCCCGCCAAACCCGCAGCACTGCTCGAGGCCCTGCAACTCCACCAGATCAATTCCCCGCACCGCCTTCAGCAACCGAGCCGGCCCATCACCCAGCCCAAGATTCCGTAGTCCATGACAACTAGCGTGATACGTCACTCGATGCGGATAATAAGCCCCGACATCCTCCAGCCCCAACCGCTTCGTCAGAAACTCCGAAAACTCAAACACCTTCGGCAACAGCGCTTCAACATCCGCAATCAGCATTTCATCCTTAATCGAAGCAGCCATCTTCGGATAATGATCGCGCATCATCGCCACGCACGAAGACGAAGGCACCACAACCGCCTCCGCGCCCCTGAACTGCGTGACAAACCGCTCCAGCAAAGGCATCGCCTCCGCCTGATACCCCGTGTTCCAATGCATCTGCCCGCAACACGTCTGCCCCGCGGGAAACTCCACCGTATGCCCCAGGCGCTCCAGCACCCGCACCACGGCCTTGCCCGTCTCAGGAAACAGCGTGTCGTTATAGCATGTAATGAACAGCGAGACTCGCAGACCATCCTCCAAAAAAGAGCGTTTCCAGAACGAAATTCAATAGAGAGTATATTTCCCCAACGCAACTCGCGTCAGGTACGATAGTAGCGCTTCAACAAAGAATCATTATCCTTCAACACAACGAGGCTTCGTGGGACCAAATCCGTTTCTCGGCGTTATCTTTCACTGGATCGGAGGATTCGCGTCCGCCACCAACTTCATCCCCTTCCGCGGTATCAAGCGCTGGTCATGGGAGATCTATTGGCTCATCCAGGGCTTCGCCGCATGGATCGTCGCGCCAATCGTCCTCGCGTACCTCTTCGTCCCCAACGTCTTTGGAATCCTCCACACCGCCTACGCGCAAGACCCCAGCAGCGTCTACTATCCCATTCTCTGGGGCATTCTCTGGGGAGCCGGCGGCCTCACCTTCGGCCTCGCCATCCGCTATCTCGGCATCGCGCTCGGATACGCCATCGCTCTCGGCCTCTGCGCCGCCTTCGGCACTATCGTTCCCCCCATCTTCCATGGGGAGATCCTCACCATCGCCCACCAGACCTCCGGCCAGATCATCCTCCTCGGCGTCCTCGTCTGCGTCATCGGCGTCGCCGTCAACGGGGCCGCCGGCGTCTCCAAGGAACATGAAATAACCCCCGAAGAAAAAGCCGAAGCCGGAGAGACCGACTACAACTTCGGCAAAGGCCTCGCCGTCGCCATCTTCGCCGGCATTATGAGCAGCTTCTTCGCCTTCGGCCTCGACGCCGGCAAACCCATCGGCGCTCTCGCCAAAACGCAACTCCTCGCCGACCACAAGCTCGACCTCTGGCAGAATCTCCCCGTCCTCATCGTCGTCCTCTGGGGAGGCTTCCTCACCAACTTCGTCTGGTCAGCCATCCTCATCCTCAAGAATCACTCCGCAAAACAATTCGCAGGCGAACCCGGCATGAACCCCATGCGCGCCACTCACGCCTCCGGCGACACGCTCGTCGACTTCGATCCCCTCGACCCCTCCACCTACGACCGCCTCGCCCCAAAGACTCTCGTCGCCAACTACATCTTCGCCGCCATGGCCGGCGTCATCTGGTACTTCCAGTTCTTCTTCTACTCCATGGGCCAGACCAAGATGGGCAAGTACGACTTCTCCAGCTGGACCCTTCACATGGCCAGCATCATCATCTTCGCCACTTTGTGGGGACTCTTCCTCAAGGAGTGGCGAGGCACAAGCCGACGCACAAAAATTCTGGTCGCCTCCGGCCTCTTCCTTCTCGTCAGTTCAACGGTCATCGTCGGTTACGGCAATTACCGAAAATCCGTCGAGACTCCCGCCACCGTCATCACCACCAACCAATAATGAACGCTTTCGACTCTCCGCTCAGCGCAACGCCGACCTACGTCTGAAAACCCGTGCGCTACTTATCGGTATCTTCGAAAGCAAACTTGCCCAGCGCAAACGGACGCGAAACCGGCGGCTTGTTATTCATCGGATAAGAAGGATATGGATCCGGCGACCCGGTCGGGAAGCCCCAGATCTTGCCGTTACGCAGGTCCACCACTACCTTCCCATAAACCTGGCGGCCGCCATCGGGCGCACGCAGCATCTGCACGCCCGGCTCAATATAGAACGGATGCGCGACCGTGGTTTGCGCCAGTGCCGGAGCAGGATCGAGATACGGTCTCACCGCAATTGCAATCAGCGCAATGGCGATCACCAAAAGAAGGAAGTTTGTTACTGCAGCTTTTGTCATCGAAACACCCTCGTAAAGATTAGAAGTCGAATCTCGCTCCCTCGTTTAAGGCGTCGATTCAACTTGCTCAAACTCTAGCGCATCGTTATCGCAAAAGCTGCCTTCGCAAGAGATGAACCCTCGTTCCCATTTCGGGCTCTAACCCGAATAATTCCTGCCGGCATCATCAAAAATAGTTCACGCCAACCTAACCTAGGGACACATTACAGCCGATAGGTTCCCTATGTTATCCAACGGAAAAATCTGTCCCACCTGCCACACCGAATCGCTGCATCACTCCCACCGCCCATTCAGGGATTGGTTCTTCCGTATCCTCCGCCTCCGCTCGGTACGCTGCATCTGCTGCTACCAGCGTTTCTTCGTCCCTGAATCCCGCTACCGCCGCCCCTCCTATCGCCCCCACATCCGCCATCGTCGTCTAAACTAGTTAAGACATGATTCCCACCCTCGAATGGCTACCCACCGGCGTTAACTTTCTCGACCAGACCAAACTCCCCCTCGAAGAGACCTACGTCCTCGCGACCGACTACAAGCAGGTCGCCACCGTCATCCGCGACATGATCGTCCGCGGAGCCCCCGCCATCGGCGTCTCTGCCGCCATGGGTATGGCCATCGGCATCGAGCGAAGTTCCGCAACGACGTTGCCCGCACTCACAGCCGAAGTCGCCATCATCGCCAAAACCCTCGCCGAGACCCGCCCCACCGCCGTTAACCTCTTCTGGGGCATCGACGAAATCCACAACCTCTACAACACCCTCGCCTCCAAAAACACCGCCATCCCCGAGATCAAGGCCGCCGTCGTCGCCAAAGCCCGTCGCATGTACGACGAGGACATCGCGGCCTGCAAACAGATGGGCGCGCACGGCGCATCGCTCCTTCCGCAAGAGGGCACCGTCCTCACCCACTGCAACGCCGGCGCCCTCGCCACCTGCGGCTATGGATCGGCGCTAGGAGTTATCAGGGCGGCTATAGCGCGCGGCCACAAGATCGACGTCTTCGCCGACGAGACTCGCCCCTTCCTCCAGGGCGCCCGTCTCACTGCGTGGGAGCTCATGAAGGACAACATTCCCACCACCGTCCTCTGCGACAACATGGCGGCCGCCCTCATGCGCCAGGGACGCATCCAGGCCGTCATCGTCGGAGCCGACCGCATCGCCGCCAACGGCGACGTCGCCAACAAGATCGGCACCTACGGCGTCTCCATCCTCGCCAAAGAACACGGAATCCCGTTTTACGTCGCCGCCCCCTGGTCCACCCTCGACCTCGCCACCGCCCACGGCGACCTCATTCCTATCGAGCAGCGCGCCGCAACCGAGGTCACCCACTCCAACGGCAAGCAGATGACCCCGCACGGCGTAGCCATCGAAAACCCCGCCTTCGACGTCACTCCCGCAAAGTACGTCACCGCCATCATCACTGAACGTGGCGTCCTCCGCGCTCCTTACGAAGAATCCATTCAGCGCATGGCAAACCAAACCATCTCCGAACCCGAACTAGCCACCACCTGATCACTGCAGCACCCAAAAAAAAGCGCGACTCGCTCCGGTTCTTGTGTTCCACTAGGCACGCCCTACTGGAGACACCATGCTGCGCTTGTTCAAGTGCCTTCCCGTCCCTGCCTTCACTGCCCTCATCTTCGTCACACTAACCTCAGCACAAACTCCGCAACCTGCGACCCAACCTGCCGCCACTCAGCAGCCATCGCCATCCGGCGTCGCCACACTCCGCGCCGGCACCCAGCTCGTGGTCGTCGACGTCGTCGTCACCGACAAAAACCAGAAACCCGTTCACGGCCTCAAAGCGTCCGACTTCACCCTTACCGAAGAGAACGTTCCGCAGGCCGTCAAGCACTTTGAAGAGCACACCGCGCTCACTCCCGCCGACGCCACAAAGTTTCCCTCCATGCCAAAGTTTCCTCCGGGCGTATTCACCAACTACACCCCCGAACCCGTCAACGGGGCCGTCAACCTCCTGCTCTTCGACACTCTGAACACCCCTCTCACGGATCAGGCTTACGTCCGTCAGCAGCTCATCGCTTACCTCAATGCAACCCCGCCCGGAACCCGCATTGCCATCTTCGGCCTCTCCAGCCAGCTCACCATCCTGCAG
>CAVWQM010000005.1:0-153096 GCA_963757205.1 uncultured Acidobacteriaceae bacterium | reverse complement strand
ATTTCTGGCTGGCTATCAAGTGTCCGAGAAGGCGACTATTCGTCCATCAGGTGGAATGTTACCGCTGCCGTGACGGAGCCGAGTTCACCGGTAACTGATTGAAACCAGAAAGCACGGATGGCCAATTTCGGAGCCCTGGGAACCCTGAGGCACGCCGACTTTACGGGAAGAAGGGGCGGTGTAAGGATGCATATTGCAGCCCGCAAGCAACTGTCAAACCCCGACTTCTTCTTCCCCAATCAGCAATCCTCGCCGACTTGCTTCGAATCCCTTTGCTCGTTGGATAAATGACCGGAACACTCGCGGCTTATTCAATCACCGTGACTGAGTTCCCATAGTCCGGCGGACCGGGCAAGCTGTCGGCAAATTGCTCCACGGGCTGCCATCTGCCATTGCCGTTACCGTCGCCGTTGATCTCGATGGTGGCGTGATTGTTTTGGCTGAGGGACGGATCCCCGTTCGCTAAAAAATTGGATCGAGCGCCAACCCCGTAGAGATCATGAAGTGCGTTGCCTAACATGCGGCAGCCCCAGAGCCGAACGCTCACCGTATTGTTGCTTCCGCCGCCTCCGGTAGGAGAATCGTTCTCGGCGCCCACAACGATGAAACCGCCATGATCGAATTCGGTTTCACGAGTGTTGCCAATGAATTGGTCGCCGTGCGCTTCGAAGTCGATTGTGTTGCCATCCGATCGGGTACCGTTCGAGCTCAATCCGCCGAAGACGAACGTTCCGAGGCCATTGTCGTAAAACCGGTTACCAGAGGAGACGACGCTAACCATCGAGTTCAGTGTTCGGTTGTTGACGATGGAGCGGCCCATCTTCTGGCCCCAGGAAACATTGCCATCCATGCGTACATTAACGGTGCTGCGCTGAGCTCCCAGAAAGTTTCCGATGCGGATTCCTTCGGACAAGGTGACATTGTTATTGAAGAAATAACAGTCGGTGATATCGGCTTCTATGGTCTGGCCCGAGGTCAGCGGCCCGAAGTTCTGAATATTCAGACCACGAGTCGATCCTGTCGAAGCGACGTGCGCCACCCGGATATACGCAGTCCCGGGATCGAGCGGTTGTAGGCCTGTGTCGATGTTCGCTTGCCCATTTACTGCGTCACGAACCGTCAGCCACTCGAGTGCGTTATGGCCGAGACCCATTCTGACCGCTGCGTTCGGACCGGTCGCCACACCATTCACGGTTTGTGGAAACGAACTCGCCGGAAGGCCAGACGCATTAATGACCACTGAGTCTCTGTCGCCTTCAACACCAACGATCGACATATCCATCTGCAGCTGGATCCGCCCTCCGTTTGGCAGCTGTACGCCTTGCGAATCGGTGGCCGAGAGCATGTAAGTTCCAGGGGCGAGTACGAGAGTGGCACCGGTGTTTGCTGGATTGTTGACCGCAATGTAAAGCTCTTCGACATTCGAAATCTGAATCACTTGAGCCACCGCAGCAACGCGCAGGGTGAGGATGACCAACCACAATAAAATGCACTTGCCTGAACAAATTATCTTCATGTTAATCTCCTTCTTTGTGCCGGCGGTGCACCGGATATTCATAGGCCAATGAGGCAAAAAAACAACACCTTCGTGCATCCCGAAGCCCTATGGGAGAACCAAGGGTGGTTGACCTTCTCACCCTCTCGGCTAGCTTCAGAACAGGCTTGTAATAGGAGTGTTAACAGTGATCCGCGTCGCCGCGATAACGCCCGTAAATGTCACAGCGGGTTGTCCATTTGCTGTATAGGCCGTGAGCGTGAAGGTGCCTGAAAAGTGGTCCCCGTCTGGGTGCAGAGTGACGTTCTCAATGATTTGAGTCCCAGCCGAGGGATTTCCAATGCCGCCGGGCGCGTTCGCAGAGTCATTTCCTGCCCAGGGAATGTGATTCAAGCGGTATTTCAACTTCCCGGTCTTCTCCCAGACTCCTAGACAGATGTTTCCGTCCTGCGCCGGTCGGTTGGAGTTCATGATCTCAGTACCGTCTTTGTGCCAGACTGCGACGGCGTTATCAGTCACGAAGTCTTTGATAGGAAATCCATTCTGCGTATGCGCCGTAAAGACTACATGCCACATCCCCACAATCGACGGTCCGCCATCCTCGTCATCGTCCCATTTTTCGAACGCAGTCCGCACCAGGCGTGCACTGCTAATATGCGAGCTATTCCAACTCGTGGGTTTAACTAACTTGGGCAGTCCGCATTGTGCAAATGCGTTTGGAAATGTCATCGAAGCAAGCGCCACCGCAACCATGGCAAGCGCAGATCTCCGCAATCTGGGTTTCATGAGTTTTCTCCTTAGCCGGATTCGCCGGCAAAACTTAGGTGTTGCGCCGAAGTACACGCCGAGGATGCGGGTTCCGCAATTCCCCGCATCTCCCATAAATGTGGAATAAATATCCCCTTGTCATTCCATAGGGTTACAGTCATGCTTATAGTTGTCTGGGGCTCCCGTTGGAGAGTTGGAGGGAAAGCCATGGCGACAAATTTCGAGGCAATCAACACACAGAAGGCTCGGTTTGCTGACTTCGAGCTCGACCTTTCCGCGGGCGAACTGATCCGAGATGGCCGCCGAACACGGCTGCAGGGTCAGCCCTTCCGGGTGCTTTGCGTTCTGCTTGAACGCTCCGAACAGGTGGTCACGCGCGAGGAGTTGCAGCGCCAGCTCTGGCCTGAAGAAACCTTCGTCGATTTTGACCATGGCCTGAACAAGACCATTGCGAAGCTAAGAGAAGCCCTTGAGGATTCCAATGCGTCTTCCAGACTAATTGAGACCATTCCCCGTCGTGGTTACCGGCTTGCCGCAGAGGTGAAATGGGTAGGACCACGCAACGGCCTGCCCCTTGCGGAAGAGGCACTGCCGCAGCCGGAACTTCGTCGGTTTCCGGCTCGATACTGGATTGCTGGCCTGGTTTTAGCGATGCTCGCGGCGACGGCGGTGTGGTTCAATCGCCAAACTCTCTCCGTGTGGCTCGGCATCCGGCCGGCGATCCAATCCATCGCTGTCCTTCCCCTTGCGAACCTCTCCGACGATCCCAGCCAGGAATACCTTGCAGACGGAATCACAGAACAGCTTATTACCGATCTCTCCTACGCCAAACAGTTGCGCGTGCTGTCCCGTTCTTCGACGATCGGCTTCAAGGGTTCGCCTCTTTCCGTTCCGCAGATTGCAGAGCAGTTGCACGTCGACGCGTTGATTGAGGGGACCCTGCTTCGCGCAAACGATACAGCCCGGGTCACGCTTCGCCTCACGGCAGCCAGACCCGAGCGGCAGCTGTGGGCCGCGACGTATGAGCGGAAGGTGAGTGACTTGATCTCATTGCAAAATCGGCTTGCTGCCGATGCCGTGAGCCAGATCAGGGCGCAATTGACGCCTGAGGGAAAAACGCAGCTGACCCTCGAGAGCCAGATCAACCCTGAGGCGTACGACGAATATTTGCAAGCCCGCTTTCTCCTTCATCAGGAGACTATGCAGAAGGATAAAGCCATACCGCACCTGGAGCGTGCCATCCAACTCGACCCGGACTTTACTGCTGCTTATGCCGCAATGGGTCAGGCGTGGGCATACGAGGGCATCTTTGGTGCGCGGGACCCGAGGAAGAATAATCGAGAGACGTACGCGACCGCTTTGGCGTATTCGCAAAAGGCGGTGAGCCTCGATCCAACGTCATCAGAGGCTTATTCCTCGCTCGGACATTCCCTTATGTATAACCATCGGTGGAACGAAGCGGAGAAGGCCTTTCGACGCGCCATTGAGTTAGACCCCAACAATCCCTATGCTTCTGGATATCTCTCTATTTTGCTGCTCCAAAAAGGGCGGACCGAAGAGAGTGTACGGATCAGCCACGAGCTGGCGCTTGCTAATCCCGTGGCCATCGATTTCCGCCGTTTCTACGCCACCGCACTGTTCAGTTCCCGTAGATACGACGAGGCGCTTGCGGAATGTGAGCGCCTCATCAAGTTGGATCCGAACCACCTGCCAACCTTCCAAACGTATGGCGGCGCCCTGGCCGAGAAGGGACGCTTTCAGGAGGCTGAGGCCGCCTTCGATCGCAGTCAACTGGGAATCGATCCCGGCATCCATGCGTGGTTGTTAGCACGGCAAGGCAAAGCTGCCGCAGCGCGCCAGGTGCTGAAGGATAATGCTTCCCTGGTCAATCCCCGTACTGCCGTCGCTCACTATCTTTTGGGAGAGCAGGAGCGTGGACTTACAGAGCTCGACTATCTTGCAAATGAAGTGTGGTTCATAAAAACGTACTTTCTAAGAGTTGACCCACTGTTCGACCCAATGCGTAGCGACCCACGCTTCAATGAAATTCTGAAGAAGACGGGACTGCTCGATAACTGAGACTCGGTTCATTTTGGCGGTGTTGCGTGCTGCAGAATCTGGTTCGATCTGGACTTAGCCACACACGCGGATGGGAGTACGGCAGACGCCGCCGTTTCTTGCAGACTACAACGAGCATCTTGTTACTCGCCTGTACGAGTGCCTATCTCATGGGCCAGACTGCTTCGACCGGCTCTGTCGTGGGCAAAGTCTTTGACCCCTCCGGAGCCTTGGTTCCTGACGCAACGGTACAACTGGTAAATCATCGGTTGAACGAATCCCGCTCCCAGACTACGGATCGCGAAGGAAATTTCCATTTTCCTCTGCTGCCGCCGGGAAGGTATGAACTTCAAGCAAGTCAGGCCGGCTTTGCGCCACTGCGACTGGTCGATGTCGATGTCCTGGTGACGGAGACCGTAGAGCTGAGACTTCATCTTCAGTTGGCTGGCGTAACCACAAATGTCGCGGTCTCCTCCGAAGCAACATTAGTGCAGGCTGACACCGTCGCACTTGGACGGGTTGTGAATCAAACGGCGGTTGCCGGTTTACCGTTAGTCACGAGGAATTTCAGTCAAATTGCCAGCCTCTCGCCGGGTGTCTTGACCGGAGTGAGCAACGCCGGTGAACTCGGACCGGGTGGGACTGCTGTTTCTCAACTCGATAAAGGCAGCAGCGGCGGCCTGTTCGTTCATGGCGCCCGATCGTACGACAACAACTTTGTTCTGGACGGCCTGAGCGTAAGCGACGTTCAGGGAAGCGCGTCCTCCAGCGGAAGCATTCCATTACCCAACCCGGATGCGATCCAGGAGTTCAAGGTGCAGACCGGGCTCTACGATGCGTCCTACGGACGCTATGGTGGCGCAAACATCAGCGTCGTCACCAAGTCGGGCACCAACGACTATCACGGGGACGTCTTTGAGTTCCTTCGCAACGACGTTCTCAATGCCAATGACTATTTCTTCAATCAGACGGGTCAACCGAGGCCGGCACTCAAGCAGAACCAGTTCGGATTTGGCGTTGGCGGGCCCTTAAGACGAAATAAGGTATTGGCTTTCGGTTCTTATCAAGGCACACGGCAGACCAACGGGTTGGCGTCGGGGCAAGCACGTGCGAGATGTACGGTCACTCTTTACACTCCGCCGATCACCAACGACCGTTCTGCTGCTGCAATCGGCAAACTATTCGGCGGAATGCGCGGCCAGCAGGGTGGTGTGGCAGTTCTGCCCGATGGGTCGAATCTCAATCCGGTAGCCCAGAAACTCCTCAATTTCAAGTTGCCGGATGGATCCTATCTAATCCCGACGCCGAAGACTGTCGACTCGACAAGGGACTTTGCAGGCCAGGGCGTCTCCGTCTTAAGCGATCCGTGCCACTATGACGCAGATCAGTTTCTGATCAATGGCGACTATCTCCACTCGAATAAGAGCAACTTCTCTCTGCGGTCACTTTGGTCGAACAGTAATCAGTCGGTGACCTTTCCCACCAGCGACAGCTATGCGTCAGCAAATGTGTATGGATTTCACAGCGATACTTCCAATGACTTCAGGACAATCTCACTCTCCCACACCTACTCCTTCGATCAAAACACCTTGAACCAGGCCCGTTTCGGATACATCCGAACAGTCGGAAATACAAGTGCACAGGCGCCATTTTCCTGGTCGGACATCGGTGTCACCGCGGGTGCAATGAACCAGGGGAACGAACTGGTCAACTTGACGGTTGTGGGCTCGATCGGTTTTACCCCCGGGTCTCCACAGCAGTTCATCCAAAACAGCTACGCTGTCATGGATGACTTCAATCACGTCTCTGGAAAGCACAACCTAAAGATCGGAGGGTCGCTCACTCGCGTAGAAGACGATGTCGAAATTCCAGGGTTAGGCTCTGCCGTCCAATTTCTCACATGGCCGGATTTCCTGCTCGGGTTGAACGCGAAACAAAACGGTACGCAGCTTTTCAGCAACGTCAATCAATCCATTGACTATTACGGTCTGCTGAATCGCGAGTATCGGGCTTGGGAAGGCTCTGTTTATGGGCAGGACAACTATCGAATCAGTGAAGCCATTACCTTCACCCTGGGTTTGCGGTATGAGCGTCTCGGTCAGTTTGGCGACCGCCTGGGCAGAAACTTCAGCTTCGACATCCATAAGGCTGATCCCAACCCGCCTCTCTCGGGAAGCACAGCCGGATATATTGTTGGGTCCAATTTTGGAGGTACGCTCCCGCCTGGAGTCATCAGGGCTGACAACACGTTCGCCAATTACGCGATAGGACAGAATACGCTCGCACCCAGAATTGGCTTCACGTGGCGAGTTCTGCCGCGACTACTGGTGAGAGCCGGTTTCGGAATGTACTATTCACGACCCAGTGGCCAGGCGTTTCTCCGCAGCGTGAGCGGTCCCCCTTTCTCTTCGGGAAACTTTAGTACTGGACCTGCTAATGCCAACGCCACCTTTCAAGCTCCATTTCGGCAACCCTTTCCAACACCCGAATCGTATCCGACCTTCCCTGCCTATTCCCCATCGACAGCGATTACAGTGAATGCAGTTTCGCCGGATTTCCGTCCAGCCCTGATTCAGCAGTTCGGCTTAAACGTGCAAAACGAACTCATGCCGAACCTGCTGCTTGAGTTTGGGTATGTCGGAACGAGGGGAACCTATCTGATGAGAGCCCGGCTGCCGAACCAGGCGCTCAATGCCTCGCCATCCAACCCAGTTCGCGGTCAAACCAGCAACACCATTACAAACATCCCGCAGAGGCTGCCAATTCCTGGCCAACCGGCCGCATCATTATTCATTGTCGAGTCCTCCGGGAACTCCTGGTACAACGGACTGGAGGTAAGTCTCACGAAGCAGTACAGCCACGGGCTGCAGTTTCTCGCGTCCTACACCTTTTCAAAGTCTCTTGACACTGACGGAGCAAACATCAACTCTACAGGGGCCGGACGTGTACCCACCCGTGGCGATCAGAACTCACCCAGGCAGAGATGGGGACGCCCCAGCTTCGATCGCACGAATCGATTTGTGTTCAGTACGACGTATGACCTGCCGAATTCATATTCCAAGGTCATCGAACGGGCAGTGTTGAGCGGCTGGTCAATTGCAGCCGTGGGCACAATCCAATCTGGAAATGCCTTATCGATTTTCTTTGCAAATTCCAAGAATGTGTTCGGTATCCAGGTAGATCGCGCGCAAGTGACTGACTTGTGCAGCAGCAGAGGGCCGTTCATCTCGCCAGGCTCCGTGCCATCCAAACTGAACAACTACTTTAGACGTGGGTGTTTCACGACGCCCCCGGTTATCGGTGCGGATGGTGTCGGCACCGACTTCGGAAATAGTTCCACCGGGATTGTGAAAGGCCCAGGTCAGGCAAACCTCGACTTCTCTATTGCCAAAACCATTCCGCTGCGCTGGCCAGAGGAAGGGCGTCTTCAGCTGCGAGCCGAATTCTTCAATGTCTTCAATCATCCACAATTTGCCGATCCCGATAACAACTTCAACTCGGCAACCTTCGGCGTCATTAGTAGCACCTCAGTCAATCCAAGAGTCGGACAATTAGCTCTGAAATTGAGTTTTTGACCCCGGAGTTGATCATGAGAGCCGAGGCACCGGCAGTGGCGATACGGATGGTTCATTCCCATAGTCTTTTCGCCGTCCGTCCGGACCCTGTGAAGACGCCGGCCCTACGCCGCGCCAAATAGCGTTGAAGAACAATCGCCACTTATCTCTGAAGGTCACACTAATTTCCAATTTGGCCCCAAAATTGGCCAACGGGTTCGGGGGCGTTGAACTTGGTCAAAACCCCGTTTTTCGCGCACCTCGACGTCAAGTTCGAATCGTTGGTCAGCGGGATTTTTTCCGAGTAGCCGACAATCCAACCGAAACAACCGGATGCGCAGTTATACTGCGCCACCATCGGAACGTAGTGTAGGATTCCGCCATGCGAGAAATGCATTTACGAGTCTTCGCGGTGGCCATCGCGACGACGTTGTTGCTTGTTCGGGCGTACGCACAGCAGAGTCACTGGTCTTCGGCAGATGATAAAACCGCGAAATACATCATCGAGATGGAGCGCAAGTGGGCTGAGGGGGTATGTGTTGATAACGGTGTCGTCGCCGGTCTGCTTGCCGACGACTTCCAAGGCACTTCAACGAAAGGTGCGCGCTTCACAAAGGCTGATGAACTGAAGGACGAGAAAGGCGCACGCACCGCTCATGATTGCGGACTTGATGAGGCTAAAGTGCGTTTCTTCGGAGACAGTCTTGCCGTTGTCTACGGCAGCGAACATTATGTCGGCAAAGACAAGTCCCAGCCGAGCGCAATGGTGTGCCAGGTTTGGACTGATACGTGGCTGAAGCGCGGCGGTACGTGGCAGATCATCGCCTCACACGATAATCGCGTGGAATGTAGGTAGCTAGAGAACGCCCGACCCTTTGTTCTGCATTGGCATGGTCGATTGGGACCTTTACCAGTGGGGACGCAGAAAAGCTTACCTTCGCAGCGAATCACGCCCCACATCCCGCTAACCGGAATGTCTCGAAATGGCTCTCGGAGGGGCTGGAGCCCTTATTCGATCAACGGGCGACTAGCAGTAGCCACCCTGTCCCGATGGTCAGATAAACGACGAGAAAGAACAGCGTAGTCAGGAACCCGAGACGATAGAGTTCACGCTGCGTGAGATATCCGCTGCCCACGAAGATCACGTTCTGGCTTCCGCCCTGAGGCGTAATCACTGAAAAGTAGCTGCTGGCGAAGAACAGCGAGAAGGCCATCAGAGTTGGTGGAACCCCGCCCCGAATGCCCACATCGAGAAACACGCCCAGCAGAGCGAGGACCTGAGATGACTGGCTCACGAAAACGTAGTGAATGGCAACATAGAGAACGACCAGAGCCACATAGGTAATGGGCCACGAGAGTCCTCCCATGTGGGATGCGAGCCGCTGACCCACGTAGCCCATAAACCCCAGTTCGTTGAGCTGGCCGCTTAGCGCGAACAGCACGGCAAGCCAGAGAAATGTGGCCAGGGTGTCGCCCTGCGTGGCGATGTCGTGCGCGGTGAGCACCCCGGTCATCAGCAGCAGGCCCAGGCCAGCGAAGGCAATGCTGGTGACATTCAGTTGCAGCTTGTCGGCAAAGACCCAGCCGCTGACCATGAGCACAAAGGCAATGGCGGTGAGCCACTCGTCGCGGGATAGGGGTCCCAGTTCCGCCAGCGATTTGCGCGCAGCGGCGGGAGCTTCCGGCGTAGAGCCTACCCCTGGGGGGAACAATCTAGCGAGCAGCCAAGGCAACGCCAGGATTATGAGGAGCGCCGGTACCGAGGCGGCGAGCAGCCATTGGCCGAAGCCGATGTTGATTCCGTACTGCTGCGCCACCTGGATTGCGATGGGGTTTGCAGACGTGGCGGTCATCCATAGCGCGGATGACACGGCAAGACTGGCCATGGCGCTAAACATCAGGTATCCGCCCAACCTGCGGCCCTTGGGATCATCCGGGCGCGAGCCCGATCCTTCGGCGACGGACAGCACAATGGGGTAGAGCACTCCTCCACGCGCGGTGTTGCTGGGGAAGGCCGGAGCGATGGCGGCATCGGTGAGGATGATGCTGTAGGCGAGCCCGACCGAGGAGCGCCCGAAGAGGCTCACCATGAAGAGGCTGACGCGGCGTCCCAGCCCCGACTTGACAACCGCCTGCGCCACCAGGAACGCGATCACTACCAGCAAAACGCTGGTGTTGGCGAACCCAGCGAAAGCCTTGGCGGGGGAGGTAGTGCCGGTAAGGACCACGGCTCCGGCTGCGAGCGTGGTGGAGGTCAGCAACGGGAGTAGCCCCAGGAGCACCGACAGGATCGCTGTGATGAAAATGGCGAACAGATGCCATGCCTGGGGCGTCAGGCCCGCGGGTACGGGGAAGAACCAGATCGCGACCGCAATGACGAATGGAAGCGCGTGCAGGATCATCCGGCGCAACTTGTCGGACTTTGTAGGTGCAGCAGGCGCGGCGGTTGTCAATCCTGGGCCGCTCATGAATGCGTTCCTCCCGGGCCGGCTGCCTGCGGCGGCCCCACTCGGACGCGTCCGTTCAGACCGATGGACTGGCCTTGCACTACCCCGTCCTCGTTCTCGATCATGAAGCGCCAGGAAAATGCATATGTGCCGGTCGCGCCCTGGTAGCGCCCCGTCCCGCCCACAAAATTCCCGTTAATCTTGTTGTCGGCGGCCGTGCCTTCTCCGCGCAACTCGCTGAACACCTGGTCGCCATGCTCATCGGTCCAAACCGCTCGGCCTATCATGCCGGTGGCGCTGTCGTTGAACACGACTACCTGCGCCCGAAAGCCGACACCGACGCCCTTCGAACCAGCCAGTACCAGCGATCCCTCCAGGGTGGAGATCGCAGCTTGGCGATCACTCCCCATGCGCATGATGCTGCGGTTGCCGGCGGCGGTCCAGGTTCCTGCAAAGTCGTGCCATCCTTCTCCCGATAACGAAGACTGTTGTGGACGGTTGCATCCCGACAAGAGAACGAGAATGGTGACGGCAAGACAGCAGAAAAGGGAGCGGACCTGTTGAATACCGCAGGAAGCAAGGGATGTGCCGGCGCTTTCGCCTGCATTCTTGGTTCCGCCCAAAGTCGAGAAGTGGTCAACGCCGGAAGACTTGCGGAATTCGATGCCAATTCGTTGCCGAATCAAGGCGAAGCCTCCGTTCGAGCTACGGATCAAAGAGTACGAAGCCGAATGCTGGTGAAGACACTGTCAAAACTTACAGAGATAACGCGCAATATGCAGAGATGGGGTGGTAAGCAGCGGAGGCCGGCGACACGAGGTCAGCGCCTGCAAAACCAATGCCCGGAACTGAATCACCTTGTCGCCGGTAAGTCGCTAGGTGTAACCACACCGGTGCGCTGGGCCACCTCCTCATGTGAGCGCAGGCGCTCATCTGGTGGCTCAATAACACGCAGAAGCCGCCGGTCCGAAACTGTTCTCCGAGCGAGCCTCGCGAAGAGCGGATGCCTGAGGCCGTCGATAGAATCTCAACGTATGCAAAAATCGCGAGGCACTCATTGAAGCCGGATGATGCTGCGGCAACAAGATCGGTACTGGTTCGGGCTTGTATCCACGATTGGACTGTTGGTGATTGAAATGGCTTGACGGGGTGGGTACGCGCTGCTCGCGTCGATGTCATGCAAGTGCTGCGTTCCGAGTGATCGTTGGGCGAGGTTTTCCAACTTAACGGCCCCGGCGTCCGAGCTTTGTGAGGGCTATTCGCGCGGATGCCGCCGCTAGCTTGGCGCCCGGATGACGGGCTACACGGAAGTTACTCTCCTCCTTGATCGGCTAGCTGGCTAACTTCCTGTTTGCCGACAAACCGGACAGAACGCGAAATGTATGGCAGTAGGCTCTTCTCAATGAGGGCTAAGCCCTGATATGGAGTGAGAATCTAAGTTAGAGGACTTTCAGGCGCGACAAGCGATAAACCCCAACGTTTGATGCGAAATCCTTTGCTACTGCAATTTCGCGTACTCCGCTTTCGCCCGTTGCAGGACAGGAATGTCAGGGTCGGCGTCCTTCCATAGCGTAAGGAAATCCTGATAGGCCGCTTTGGCCTTGGGGATGTCGCCCTGCAACACATAAGCGCGACCGAGGCCAAGATGGGCAAGCGCACCGATCGGTTGGTTCAGGACCAGGCCGCGATGGTCGAGGATCTTCTGGAACTCGGCGGCAGCCTTGCTACCCTGACGCGCAGCCAGATAGGCTTCGCCACGCACAAAGACTGGAAACATCGCGGTCCAATTCAAATCAATGGCTCTCGTCGCCCCAAGCTCATAAGGTGCGGCGGCCGCAAGACTCGCAATGGCGCCAGAGGCATCTCCCTTGTCGAGCGCAAGCTTTCCGCGGACGCTCGGCAGATAGTTGAACTGCACAATTGTGTCTTCCGGAAAACTCTTGTCCAGATCGTCGGCCAGCGCTTTCGCTCGCGCGTCATCCCTGGCGTAGGCAAACGCGAGCGCAGCGAAATACTGCAGATCGCGGCCGCTCGAGAGCTTCAATGCCAAAGTGGCGCGTCGCCGCGCTTCATCAGTGTTGCCGAACCAGGCTTCCCTCAGTCCGGAGGTGCCAGAGTAGAGGGCGGGTGCGTCTTTCTCTCCGCCGCGTTTGGCGCTATCCATCGCGCGGCGGCTGAGCTCGCGGGCGTCTTTAAGGTGTCCGGAATAGGCGGCAGTATCGCCTACCAGAAACAACATTGTGTGATCCCACCTCCCGCCCCCCAGCTTTGCAACGTGTTGGGCCATCCCCGCCGTATCGTTCTGCGCGAAGGCAAGCTCATACATAACGACGTCGATGAAAGGGGTATGTAATTTGCGTTCAAGAGCCTGCGCATAGGCGGCCTTCGCTTCATCGAAGCGATTAAGAGCGGTGTACGCACGAATGCGGAAAGCGTAAGCGAGGGGAAAGTCAGGACGCAGACGAACTCCCTCGGTGGATTCTTGGACTGCTCTCTCATATTGTCCAACGACCGGCAAAACTGCTGCACCCAGGTAGACATGCGGCAGCTCTGAGCGCGGATAATCCTGGATCCAAAGATCGCAGGCTTCTATGGCCTTTGGGATGTTGCCGGTGACTCCTTTATGGTACGCGGCGGTAATCCAATACTTCTCCGCCTCACTGGTCCGGTCGCGCAGTTCATAGGCCTTTGTGCGGTAGTCCACAGAGAGGCCGGGTTCAAGAGTAGTGCTCGCCATGATGCCCAGGTAGGCGTACGCCACCGCAAAATTCGGGTCGAGTTCGACGGCATGTTTGAAAAACGGCGTCGCCGCTTCCGGCCCTTTTGTCCTGACAGCCCGCATGCCTAGGCTGTAAGCTTTCAGAGCCTCAAGCGAGGGTGTCGTCGCCTGCTCCAAAGGAGTATCAAACTTTTGGATCGTGCTGAGAGACTCGCCCAGCTTATTCCGTATCTCGACGGACACCTTTCCAAGTGCATTAAGCACATGGTTCTCGTCGCTCGCCTGTGCCTCTGTGCTTGCCAGCGTTTTTCCGCTTTCGCAGTTGACGGCCTTGAGCGTCAGCAGGTACTGCTTGCCAATCTTGGCAATCGAACCGTCGAGCACCGCGGCGCTCGCCGTCCGTTGGCAGACCTCTCGAGCAATTGCTGGTATCAGCTTTGCATCGGCGGGCTGGCCCATCAGACCGAGGGTCTGCTGGATCTTCTCGTCAGGGATAATGCTGAGGAAGGGTGACTGTTCCAGTTGCACGGCGAGCCCCTGGCGCAGCGTGCCGTCGAAAACCGTATCGCCGGTGGTGTTGGCGAAGTCCGCAAGCACCAGCACATCTTTGTCCGTGAGCGGTTTGGCTTGCGCGCGCTTCTGCCAAAGGAAGACTCCGCCCGCTGTCACAAGGAGCACGGCGACAGTAGCGATGGCGTACTTCAGCAGACGGGGATGCCTTGGGCTGACGGCAACCGGAGTTGCGTCCGTCTTCAAGAGCTCAGGATCTTCGCTCTGTTCCGTGGCTTCATGAGCGGCATCTACCCGGCGTACTTCAGGAACGAGGAACCGATATCCTCGCTTTGGAATCGTCTCAATGTATCGGGGATCGTCAGCGTGATCGTCCAACGCCTCCCTCAACTTGCCAACCGCCACGCGGAGGCTGCCGTCAAAGTCGACAAACGTATCTTGGGGCCACAGGCGGTTTCGAAGTTCCTCCCGGCTGATTACCTCTCCGGAGTTTTCCAGGAGCACGACGAGGAGCCGGCAGGGTTGTTCCTGCAGCTTGATCCGTCTCCCGTTCTTCAGGAGCTCCCCCGAGGCTGCGTTTACCTCAAAAGGACCGAATTGATAGACAATTCCGGGCTGTGTCTGCACACTGGGCACCCAAAGTCATACAGGACCGATGAGGAGTCGAGTCTACCACCGAGTGACACCGGTTAACGGGCCTTTCCCATTCGCCTGAAAACACTTGAGCTTAGCAGTTAACAAAGTCTTCACGGCGAGTTCCTTTGACCTTGACGGCGGTGTGAGTTTTGATGTGCGTGCTGAACCCGGTTGATCGCCCTTAGGTTCACCGGTTATCTCGCAGCAGGCACTTACAAAATGCGAAAGCAGGAGACACAAATGAAATACATAGCAACTATAGCGCTGATGCTCAATCTCGGCGTCGCAAGCGTTTACGCACAACGTCATCCCGTAAAGATGGGGTTTTCGGGAACTGCCGCGCCGAGCGCGGTCAATCTACAGCAGCCCAGCACAACGAACAGCGACTTGGATGTCGCCGGGAACGGTACGCTAGGCTCATTTACCTTTCTCGGTGTCAGGGCTATCACAGCTTTTCCGCAATCGTCCAGCACCTGCTCGGGCCCAAATAAGATTGCTTTTTCAAGTAAGGCCGGCGCGGGCGTATTTCGCTTCCAGGATGGGAGTCTATTGAAGGTCAATCTCACGCAAGGAGAAGATTGCATCGATCTCGCGGCTGGGGAGGCACACTGCACTTTGACCTTCCAAATCACTGGTGGAACCGGCCGTTTCAAGGATGCGTCCGGCGCCCTTACGTTGACCGAGACGGTGGTGCCGCTGTTGGCCGACGCCCTTAACAACCCTGTCTTCTTTACCACTACAGGGGAGTTTACGGGAATGGTCTCCGGAGCAGCCAGAGAGCCGGACCGCCAGGATGACCGGCAATAGGAAGACATGTTTCTTTGCCCTCGGCGCGCTCTCTGAGCGTAGCGTCCATGGCGAACGCCGGAGGGCAAAGGATGATCTACCGCCACCTGAAGGGCCACTTCCGCAGACATTGTGGAGATTCCTCGCTATCAGGAATCCTTAGGTGAAAACCTTTGCCATCAACTCAACAGTGCAAGGCGACGCTGTGGTTGGTTAACGGGCAAACCGCACCTTACTGCCTGCCGCAAGATTGGGAACGTACCGGGCAGACCTGTATCTGCTCCGGACATTTGGGCTCCTGTTCTTGCTGCATAACACTGCAAAAAAAACCAACCATTAGTCACTCATCCTGAAAAGGTTTGCACCAGACCCTCGGGCCACACGCCTTTAGAAGAAAACGGTAGCTGCAAACTGCAGCTTGCGCCCATTGGTCGAAGTGTTGCCATTATTTCCAAACGTGGAACGGATGCTGCCGAAGTTTACCGCCGAGGTAGCCGACCCCACAATCAAAGGATAAGACCCTCCTGCCGCCGGACAAGAGCCTCCATTCGTCGACGTAGTCGAGCACGAAAATGTTGCCTGAGGCTGCCCCAGGTTCGGCGTGTTGAAGACGTTGAAGCCCTCCATGCGAAAGTTCAGACGCATCCCTTCGCGCCACCGCGCCAGCGGAAAGTCACGCCCGATCGTCATGTTTGTCATGATGTAGCCGGGGCCGATAAATGCGTTCCTTCCGATCGGGCTGAAGGTTCCGACCTTCGGATAAGTGAACGCATCTCTGTTGAAGTATTCAGCAACTTTGGCAAGTCGACTCCTGCTCGTTGGCAGAAGCGGATTCGCCCCCGGAACCAGCGCGGCCCGCTGATTCGACTCGCCAACCAGAGCCGAATCATTATTGATCAGTACGCTGAACGGACGTCCCGTATGCCACTGATACGTGCCGCTATAAACCCAATTGTTGAGAGTAGCTCGCACAAAGCGAGAACCGCTCGTGACCTTGGGATACCGAACGACCCATCCCAGGCTGAAGATGTGCGTCGCATTGTTGTCCGAAAGTCCGCGGTCCGATCGGATATTGAAGACGTCCGGCACCGCGTTTGACGTTGTCTGACCGTTCGTATCCACGTCAATTGCGCGCGAATACGTGTAGGACGAAAGAATATTCAGATACTTGTTCCCACGCTGCGTGTACTGCATCTGCAGCGCGTTGTAGCTCGACGTTCCGATACTCAGGATGTCCACAATCCCCTGGCCGCCGAAGTTGAATGGAGCGTAACGCAGGCGAGCCTGAGTCGATTGCGCCGTCGAATTTGCGTTGTTGCAATACTTCGCCGGATCGGCCTGAAAGTATCCTCCGCTGCAGTCGTAGATAGCCGGGTTCAAGTCAAGTGGAACCGTCAGCTTGCGCGCGAACTTCCCAACGTAGTTGACGTCCAGCGCTCCGCCATGAGGAACCTGGTATTGAATGCCGAAGTTGATGGCCTCCGCGTATGGGGTGCGGAAGTTCCTATCCGGAAAGAAGATGGAATAGGGCGCGACGAACTGCGGATTCTTAGGATCGAAGGCGCCGGGAATCACTGTAACTGGGCCGCCAAGAGACTGTAGCAACGGGACCGACGCGCCGCCGAGAGGCAGTTGCGTCAGGAAGTTGAAGTGATACGGTTCTCCCACGCCGACGACGTTTGCATTGACGGCATCGAAGAAGATCCCGAATCCGCCGCGAACCAGAAACTTGCCCTTGCCGGTCACGTCATAAGCAAAGCCAACACGCGGCGCGACACCGTTGTAGTCCGTGGGGACCAGCGAAGGCAGAACTCCTTTATCCCCCGGAAATCCCAGGCCGCCGACCGCCGTAGGAAATACCGTCGACTGAATGCCCGGAATAAAAGTGGCTGACTCTCCGTGCGGTTCAAACCACTGGAATGGCAGTTCGTAGCGAACGCCCAGATTCAGCGTCAACTTCGCAGTCATCCGCCAATCATCCTGCAGCCACGCAAAGACCGCGTGCTGAATGCCTCCCTGGATCAAGCGATTCTGCGCCTGCACGGAGTTGGCGAGACCGAGTACGCCGTCCGCAATGCTCACGCCGGTGTAGGTCGAACTGAAGGAAAGCTGCCCGGGATAGTCTGATCGCGTGAGGTACTGCAGGCGAAGAAAGGAAAACCCGCCCTGGATCGTGTGCTTTCCCTTCGTCCAGATCATGGCCTCGTGCAGTTCAACATTTTCGTTGATGTGATCCTGATATGCCTGGCTCGTCGATCCAAGCGCGAACTGATTGGAAAAATTGAATGCAGGAAGAGTAGGTATGCCGGTCTCGACGAAGTTGCCGCCAAAGTCGTTCAGGGTCCGGTTATCGGTCGGAAGTTGCGTGCTCTCGAAACGCTTATATCCGAAGCGAAGTTTGTTCAGCAAGTTGGGAGTCATCACCCACGACCATCCCACATTGCCAAAGTTGCTGAGCGCCTTCTGAGCCACGATCGCATACGTCGCGACGCCGACTGAAGAGCTGTTGACGCCCAGTGGACCGAAGGCGCTGGAGTTGATGAGGTCGTACCTGGCGTCGAAGCTGTTCTGACCGTTGAAAATATAGTCGGCACGCACCAGCAGGTTCTTGTCGCCAGTCGGGCTGGGCGAATGCGTCACCGCCAGACCGCCCGTAGAGTTGACGACCGCCGGTACAAACGAATTAATGACCTTCAACATCACCGGATTGAGGCACGCCATGGGCGCCTCTCCAAACGGCAGGTAGGTCGGCTGCTTGGTTGTCGTACCCACAAAGTTATTGTTGGCAGCGTACGTCGCCGCTTGCTGCAACAGGCCAATGCAAGGCGAGGTCCCGGTGCCGCCCGCCTGCTGGTACGCTGCGTTGAAGTTGTTCTCAGCATTAGCTGGTGTGGCTTGATTTCCGCTTGTCCCGGGAATCTCCTCCGGGTTCAGAATCTTTCCTCCGGTTGCATCTGCAAGAAAGCTCGCGCAGGTCATGCCCGGAAAAGGACCGGCTGTGTTGCAAGGCCGCGGAGTGACGCCATCGGGATTCAACCCGCGCTCTGCGTAGCCTATTACCGGAATCGATCCCGTCGTCTGCAGCCGCCCGATCAGGTCCTGAAATGCGCCGAACAGAAACAGCTTGTTTTTGATCACCGGGCCGCCGATCGTGAAGCCGACCTGGTTGATGTTGTCCTTCGGGTTCACCGTGGTCAGATAGTCGGCGGCGTTGAAGTACTGGTTCTGAATGTAGTCCCACACGCTGCCGTGAATCTGGTTCGATCCGCTCCTGGTGACGACGTTCACCACGGAACCGGCATTGCGCCCATACTCCGCCTTGTAGTTGTTCAGCACCACGCTGACCTCCTGCAGCGAATTCGGAGGAGGATAGTTAATTCCCGTGTTGTAGAACAGGTTGTTCCACATCAAACCGTCGAACAGCATCAGGTTCTGCGTGTTTCTCGAGCCGGATGCGCTGAAGGTCGGTCCCTTGGTGTCACCAGTGAAGGTTGCGGGCGCATTCACGTCGACGACGCCCGGAAGCAACGCAGACAGCGCAACGACGTTGTGCCCATCGATCGGCAGATCTTCAATCAGCTTCTCATCGATCATCGTTCCCAGCGTGGCCGACTTTGCATCGATAGCGGAACTGCTATCGTCGACGACGGTCACCGTCTGGGCCGTCGATCCAGCCACCATCCTGACGGTCTCTTTGATGTCTGCGTTTGCATCGACTCGGATGCCGGTAATGACGGAGCTTTCAAACTGAAGGGACGTCACGGTCAGAGTGTAGGTACCGACCGACAGACCACTGATGGTGAAATCACCCGAACTATTACTTTTGACCGTGCGCATGACGGCGTGCACCGGGTCGGTTGCCGTGACCACAGCTCCCGGGATGACCGCTCCCGAAGAATCCTCGACGCTACCGTAGATGCTGCCCGTGTTCTGCGCGATCGCGGGCCGAGCCGCCAGAATCGCCGCGACTGCAACCAATGCCAGGAGAAGTATTCGTGAGGTAGAGGGAGAGAACCTGGAAAGCGCAGCACCACTGCGCCACGGGCCGAGAAACTTGATGCGAGTCATGCATTACTCCATTTGGGTCAATACTGGTCAGACCATAACAGCCGCGGGAAGTATGCTTTTCTTTACCTACACCTGTCAAGCATTTCTTGCGGGAGCATTGCCAAAGGGTGGTATGCGCCGAGTAATGAGAGGCCAACTACTTGTTGACATTCGCATATGGCAACAGTTACATTTCGTGCGGTTCACTCGTTTCCTGCGCCGGAGCTCTCTGTGGTCTTACCACAAGTGGTCAAATGACCGGTTGTGGCAGTCTGCGAACTGTAGGACCGGTCAAGGAAACGATCTGTGAAGGATCAGCTGCTTAACGGAGTGCTTGGAATGACGGCTTTGGGAAATACGATGAGCAAGATTTGGAAGTCTGCCCTGGGTGCAATTCTTTTATCGGCCAGCTTTACCTCCGCACAAACCCCGGCCCCGTACCTGCTCCCTTACACCATCAATTCCATGATCGGTGGTGGCGCGAAGCCCACGGTCAATGCTTCCTGCCCCGGGCCCCTTGGCTCAAAAGCAGCAACCGTCCTCGACACTCTCGGGGACGGATGTCTGGCGAATTCGTCCTCGGTCATTACGAACACCGACGTGCATGACATCGGTGTCGACCCTGAAGGCAATGTCTACTTCATCGACAACGGATCGACCGGCACCATTCGCCGGATTGACGCGCGTAGCGGCATCGTCAATATCCTCATTGGCAGTGTCACGTCCTCTCTGGTGTGTTCTGCAACTCTGGATAAATACGGTGACGGTTGCCCGGCAAACGATGGCCTGGCGAACGTGAATCCTTCGCCTGCCAAATTTGGACAAACGGCGGCGCTGGTCAAAGGCCGTGGCTTGGCCGTCGCGAAGAATGGTGACGTTTATTTCGCAGACTACACCGGCAATCTGATCCACAAAATCAGCGCCTCCACCGGTCTGATGACCATCGTCGCAGGCTATCTGTCCGGAACGGCGGGGAAAGGCAACTCTGCGGGCGCCGGCTACACCGGCGACGGTGGACCGGCAACCTCAGCCGCGGAGGGCAACGCCCGCGGCGTGACCGTTGATGCAGCCGGAAATGTCTATTTTGCCGATTCAGGAAACGAAGTCGTCCGCATGGTGAATACATCCGGCATCGTGACCACGATCGCCGGGAAATACCCCGGAACCATCAACACCCCCGCGCCCTTCAGCGGCGATTCGGGACCGGCAGCATCGGCAACCCTCAACACCCCGGAGGATGTTGAAGTCGACGCCAACGGCAACCTGTTTATCGCGGATCAGGGGAACAACAGGGTACGAGTGATCTATGCAGGCGGCCCGCAAGTGGCCGCGTTGATCGCAGCAACCAACGGAGGCACCGTAGCTGTTGCAGGCAATATCTACACCATCATGGGCGGGGGCGCCGGCACCTATGCGCCCGGCAGCGTCGTTCTTGCAACCAGCGTCGCCGTCGCCGGAGTCCGCAAAATTGCGCTGGACGCCCGCGGAAACATCTATCTCGCAGACAACGGCAACAGCGTCATCTGGTACGAAGATGGCACTACCGGTTACATGCGCGTCATCGCCGGCACATTTGGAGCAACCTCAGGCGGCACAGGATGCGCTGGACAGGCCAACACGGTTGGCGACAACTGCCAGGCGACACTTGCCACCTTGAATCCAAACAGCGCGATGGGCGTTGGAGTCGACGCACAAGGTAACGTATACATCTCCGACTCCCTCAATGCTCGTATCCGCAAAGTATCGGTCAACCAAAGCTTTCCCACCGTCACCTCAGGCAGCGCTGTCACCCAGACGCTCGTATTGCACTTTGCAGTGGGAGACACCCCAGCAGCCACCGCCGCCTTCACCATTACCGGCAGCACAGACTTCGTCGTAACTCCACCAGCCACCTGTCCCTCGAATCCAGATAACACCATAGACTGCACCATCACCGTGACCTTTTCGCCGACCCACCCCGGCCAGGATCTCGCAACCCTGGTCGTGAAATCCTCGCTCGGAACCACATCGCAATTCGGCCTCAGCGGCATCGGCGCAGCCGCTTCCGTAGCGCTCGATCCCGGCACAGCAACCAGCATCGGCACAGGTTACAAATCCCCCGCAGGCATCGCTCTCGATTCCACCGGCAACGCCTACGTCGCCGACACCGGCAATAACGTCATCATCCGCTACAACTCCGCCGGCACCGCAACCGTCATCGCCGGAATCACCGGCACTGCTGGCAACGGCGGCAACGGAGGCCCAGCTACAGCCGCAACTCTCTCCGCTCCGTCAGCGGTCGCCGTCACGCCAGACGGCGCAGTCTACATCGCGGACACCGGCAACAATGCCATTCGCCGCATCGACCCCACAACTGGCGTCATCAGCATCGCCGCAGGCGGAGCCACCACCACCTGCGCCGCTGCCCTCGACGCCTTCGGCAACGGCTGCCTCGGCACTCAGGCCAAACTCTCCGCGCCCGCCGGCCTCGCCTCCGACTCACGCGGCAACCTCTACATCGCCGACACCGGAAACAACGTCATCCGCGAACTCACCACCTCGGGATACATCTTCGCCATCGGCGGCCCAGTATTCAGCGGCCCTACAGCATTGCAGGTCGATAACAACTCCAATATCTTCGTCGCCGACACCGGCCACAACAACATCGCCGAAATCAACTCTTCCGGTATCGTAAGCGTCGTCGCCGGCAACGGACAAAACGGCAGCTCCGGCAATGGCGGAGCTGCAATCGCAGCCAGCCTCAGCGGCCCCACCGGAATCGCGTTAGACGCCGCCGGCGATCTCTATATCGCCGACACCGGCAACCACGTCATCCGCATGGTCAACGCCGCCGGCATAATCAACACCGTCGCCGGCACGCTAGGCCAGAGCGGCGCCGGCTCCATCCCCGGCTCGGTGAACACTCTCCTTCTGAAACTCCCCGGCGGAGTCGCCGCCACTACCAGCGGCAAGCTCTACGTTCTCGATTCCGGAAACAACCGCGCCTACACCATCGATCGCACCTCTGTCGTCGAAAGCCTCGGCAGCGCAAGTCCTAACACCTCCAGTCCCGTCCAGACGATCCAGCAGACCAACACCGGCTCACTCGCCGCGCTCCTTTCCTCGTCCTCCTCCCAGTCCATCTTCACAGCCACTGGCGACTCATCCGCGTTCTCCGTCACACCCCAGGGATCTCTGGGGTGTGACGGAGGGCAGAACCTCACCCCCGGAGCCACCTGCTTCCTAGCTGCTCAGTTCAACCCCGTCGCACTCGGAAACTTCAACGCAACCTTCACCGAGGCCAATGTCACGCCCGCTCTGTCAACCGCTCCTTCGATCGTGCTCAGCGGAGTCGGCGCAATCCTCGTCGGTACCACCTCCGCAACAGTTCTCACCTCGCCCACCACAGGCAATCCACAATTTTCCATTCCCTTTACTGTCACTACCACGGTGACGCCGGTGGGGTGCAACACCTCCGCACCCTCCTGCGTGCCGACCGGTACCGTGCAGTTCTTCGTATTCACGACCCCAGTGGGCATTCCGGTCGCGCTCAATAGTTCTGGAGCCGCCTCCACCAGCATCAGCGGACAGAACGTAGGCCCGCTCACCGTAACTGCCGTCTATGGCGGTGACCTGTTCTATGGCAGCAGCACGGCTCCAGCTCTCAGCGTCACCGTAACGACCGGCACTTCGAACGTCGCCGTCTCTCTCTCCGCCGCCTCGTTGCCGCAGTTCCAGCCCCTGGCCATCACCGCGAATGCCTCCGCACCCTCCGGAGGCATTCCTACCGGCAGCGTAACCTTCTTCGCCGACGGCAAGGTCATAGGATCCGGTCTCCTCGATGCCTCCGGTGCCGCAAGTATCGTCGACCCTCTAACCATCGATCCTTCCACAGGAAAACCGTTCACCCCTGCCGCGCAACCGGCGCCCAACAGCTTCGGCCTGTTTGCTGGCGCCCACGCGATCACCGCAGTCTATGGCGGCGATACGAACTATACAAAATCCACGTCTCCCGCCGTAACTCTCACCATTCGACCCGATGCCGCTACCTTTAATTCATTCTTCATCTCGCCGACAACTCTCGCGCCTGTAACTTCGTTGAGTGCAGGCACAGCACAAGGCTCGACAGCGCTAGCAACGGTCATGGTAGTCCCATCCAACACGCTCAACGGCACCGTCACCTTCGCATGCTCTGGTCTGCCCGCCAACTCCGTCTGCACTGTCACGCCCACCTCTCTAGCCTTCACCCCGGTACCAGGCAGCCCCACCGCGCAAACCGTAGGCGTCACACTCTGGACCGACGTTGCTCCGGGAGTCGTTCCCACATCAACTTCATCGCAGACAATCCATCCTAACCTGTCCCGCCGCCCCAACTCCGCGCTCGCGGCATTCCTTGGATGGCCCTTGCTCTTGACCAGCTTCGCCGGCGTCCTCGGGTTCCACAAGCGCCTCAAACAAGCACGGCTACTTGCCGTCCTCGTATGGTACGGCCTGCTGTTTGGCGGTTCCATGGTCCTCAGCGGATGCAGTGGTGGCGGCACCAGCACCGGCGGCACCGGCTCCCCAAGTCTGACGCCAACCGGAAAATTCAACGTAACCCTTACCGTCTCCGGACCCAACAACACCGCGCAGACCATGCCAATCCAGTTCACGGTGGCCGCCGGTGTCGCAGGTCAGGAATAGAATCCCACTCAACGACAAATCACAAGGGCAGCCTCCCGGGCTGCCCTTGTGATTCGTGTCTCCATCCATCAGTGAACTTTTTCAGAACTTAGTCAGATCCACCGTGCCCATGTGTCCGTTGAAGGCATCGCGAACCACGAAGCGCACGCGGACAACGCCGCCTGGCAAATCGACCGGAAGTGTAAAGCTGCTCCCGGCATTGCTGTCTCCTCGCGGAAACGTCTCCTCACGAATCACGTGTCCAAGCAGCTTGCCCTTGCTGTCGTACCAGCCCGCGGCAATCGTTGCCTCTGTATGCTGAGTGCCATCCGGACCCGGATCGGACCAGCCAATACCCTGGGCTGCAACCTGGATCGCATAAGTGCCATTCGCTGACTTCGCCGCCGTCACGTTCAGTCCGTTGTACGAGATCGTCGTCGTCAACGCCGCCGAAAGATCGAGCTTGAGATTGGCCGCCATCTGCTTGGACGACATGCTCTTGTCTAAAACCGGGTTCAAATCAGCCGCTGTCTCAGGATAATAGCCCGAGCGAGTGGTCGCATGAAGGTTCGGGTCCTTCATTACAATCCTGATGTTGCGAAACTTCACAGCGTCCGCTGAGGTATTGGTCGGCGAGTAGGACAGCGTGTAATAGTCCTGCCCCTTAGCGACTCCCTCCGCAATCACGTTGTTCAAATCGTTTCGCCCTGTAAAAGCAACACCGCCGGTGGAGGGAGCAAAGTTCGTAAACGAGACCGTCCCGCTGCCAAAGGGGTCGCGGCCATTCTCGTCCAGCGAGGTGTTCAGATCGTCCGGCGTGTCAACCTCAATCATGGAGGTCGAACTCGCCGTGGGATTGATGATGTACATCGTGATGCGCGCCGCCAGCAGACGTGCCGTGCAGCGTTTCATCGCACTCTCGATCAACTCCGCCTGCCGTGGATCAAGCCCAACCAGATTCGCCGAGGGAAAGCCGTTGCCCACCCAGATCAGGTTTTTCCGTCCCTCCGTCCCTGTAGAAGCCTGCGCGATCTGTTGCAGTGCCGCCATTACCTGTGCCATGCGTTCCACTGCGCCAGGCCCGGCTTTGCCGCTGTTTGCCATGCGCCATGGATACTCCGGCATGTGCTTCTTTACCGCTTCAATCAGTTCATCGCGGTTCTGCGTGTAATCGTGTATCTGCTGAAAGCTGTTGTTCATCGCGACCATCAAAACCGTCGGCTCCTGCAACACCGCTGGCTGCGCCTCGAGATACTTCACCATCATCTGCCGCGAAAAACTCATGTCCTCAAAGCGTGAGTTCAACTCATCCAGCACTAGTACAGTCACCGGCGCATCGCCGATCTTCTTCAGGTCGGCGGCCGAACTGACGATGGCCTCGCCACGGACCGGCATGCGGTGGTCCTTCGGCGGCTCGAAGCTGCGAATCACTTGCTGTTGCCCGTCTTCAAGTACAGTGAAGTCGTCTCGCGTCAACTCACGCGGGACCAGATTGCCCTTCTTGTCCGTTACCACCACATCCAGAACGACGATACGAGTCGTCACCTTGAGAGTCTGGGTCGACGCAGCCTTCGCTGCAGCGTTGTCTTGCGAATAGGGAGCTGCCTGCATGGCAACAGCGGTAAGGAGAATGGCGGTTGCCACAGCACGGGGCATCAAATTCAGCATTAGATTCCTTGGCGATGATTAGCGGGTGTTCCGCACATGTAGACGCTGGTTCGACCTCGAATGTTGCGATGCCGCTCGACGAAAAGGCGAAAAAAAATCAGCACCGATTCTCGTGCGAAGGAACGAACAATCCTGTTATCGCATCGCCCCTTCAGCCACTCTCATTTATGCGGGAACGGCACGAACTTCTCGGTGCAGGACTCGGGCTTTCCGTTGCCTGTTTTTCCCTGCAAAGTCGAATCGACTCCGCCGTCCGGCTTCAGGTTCACCGGCCCAGGCCCGAAGACAAGATCGGCATGATGGACCGCATACCTATAAGCCGCCGAATCTGTCAGCAGCACATCGTCCAGATTCACGCCAACGCGATAATCCTTTGCATAGCCATTGAATGAGATCTTTCCCCCTCCCGACACGCGAACATCGCGCAGCGTGATGTCGCGCATTGTCGGCGGAGAGTTGCCTTCGACCGTTCCAGCCGCCGTATATCCGGTGTCGAGCGTGATCGGATTCGGAGAATCGCGCACGCAGACATCGTCGTAAACAACGTCATGCACCAGGCCGCCGCGCGACCCGTTCGACTTGATCCGGATTCCATTGTCAGGGTTATCGAGCGACAGGTCGAAAACACGAATCCTGCTGACGCCGCCATTGGTCTCGCTCCCGATCGACATTCCATGCCCCCAGTAAAAATGGTTATTGCTGATTGTCACGTTCGTGAGGCCGCCCGTGCCGCCCTTAATCGCCACGTTGTCGTCGCCCGTGCGAATGTAGCTATGCGTGATCGTGATGTTCTTCGATCCCGCTCCAGGATCGACACCGTCTGTGTTGCGTGCCCCGCGCTTTGGCGTGTCGATCTTCAGCCCCCACACCGTAAAGCCGTCCCCGTGGTTGTAAACGATGTGGAAGTTGGGCGAGTTCTTCAGCGTGATCCGGTAGACCGTAAAGTTGTCGGCATAATCTGTGACAACCAGACGCGGCACCTGCTGCCGCCCTCCGCTGCGAGCCTGTTCTGCAAGATCCCACCACGTGACATCCTTGCCCAGAAGCTTCTCGCCGCCCCGGCCGTCGATAACTCCATCGCCCATCACACCCGCGCCCGATACATGCTGCACCGAGATCAGCGGTTTGCAACCGCTGCCCGACTCATTCACCAATCCGCAGCTGCCCGGCATCTTTTCGTACACCGCCGGGTCGCGCGACGCAAACAAAGTCGCGCCTTTGTCGACAATGAGGGTCACGCCGTCACGCAACTCCAACGGCCCGCTAAGGAACGCGTTCGCCCTTCCATTGGCGCGCAACAACACTCCCTTGCCCTTGCCGCAAGCATCGAGCGCAAGTTGTATTCGCCCCGTATCGAGCTTGCCTTCGTCTGACTCGGCGAGACTACGCCCCACAATGCCAAGCTGTGCATCGACGGACGCGCAGACCGGGGGAATCGCAGGCTCGGAGACCGTCCGGGAATCCTGCGCGGCCAGAAAAGAAGCTGAAAGAAGGGCAATCGCGCCAAGAAAAATACAACACTGCTTCATCAGGCAAACTCCAAGCGAAAACGTTCTGATTTCAATGGTTTCCAACGACAATAAAGTTGTCCGACCAATTTTACGCTTCTCAATACCGAATGGGTGAGAGGCAAACGCAAAGCACCGTCAAATTCCCGGCACGGATCAACCAATCAACTCGCCTAAAGAATATGTGGTGTACACAATCTGTCGACACCAGCAGACGACCATAGGTTGGTTCCGTACACCACATAATTCACTGAATAGGAGCGTACGTAGAAAACCAATTATTTCGGCATTGGGTTGATGCGGTCCCGACGAGGGTGGTCTGTTTCACATTCGATCAATTTCTATGATTGAACGAACATCTGCCACCGCCGTCCTGGTCGACATTTGCCTAAAATTATCTTTTCCTTTCATCAGCGGCATGACGATACCGCGCCGTTGGCATCCGGCGGAACATTCGGCTCGATTTCCCCCATAGCTCATCCAGGTGCTGAATGCAATCAATTCTGCCATTGCAATCAATTCTGCCATCCAGTGCAACGGAATGCTGCCAGCTTCGGCGATCATCAGGGTGTGCAAGTCTCATCCACGCCGGAGGCACGCGGTTGGGTTAGGACGATGTCCGGTTCGAGCTCGGGGGAGTAAGGTGCGGTTTGCCGACAAACCAGAAATTGCGGAACGTCTGCAAGTACTGGTCCTCGAGCTGGTGCCTAACTCAGAGAGCATTGATTTACTCAGCTAGTTTTCGCCAACCCATCTTTCAGCTCCTGCGAAGCCAATCACGGACATCCAAAGACTCCGCTCCGCGGTACATCAGAGTTCGTCTTCTTCCCATCGTCATCCGAGTGGAGTATTATTTCTTTCCATAGTCATTCGAGTGGAGTACAAATTAGTGGGAATGAAACGACCTCCTGACGCTGGAGTTATTCTGCAGGGCACGCTGGACATGCTTATCCTGCGCACGCTGGTGATGGGAGCAGCGCATGGTCACACGATAGCCGAGGTTATTGAACACACTTCAGAAAAGGCACTCGAAGTCGAACAAGGATCGCTTTATCCCGCACTCCATCGGCTTGAAGACCGTGGCCTGGTTTCTTCGCAGTGGGGACTGAGTGAGAACAACCGCAAGGCAAAGTTTTACCGGCTCACAGGCAAGGGAAGGAAAGAACTCAACGCAGCTACCGGGCGCTGGCGGAGGATGACTCGCGCCATTGGACTGATTCTCGGTGAATCGCACGAATAAATGCAGAAGGGAAAACGCAGATGAGCTTCCAGCGTTTCACAAACCGCACCAGGAAAGATGAAGACCTCGCCGAGGAAATCGAATCCCATCTCGCCCACGCACAAGATGCCAATGCAGCGCGCGGCCTTTCTCCGGAAGAAGCCCGTCGGCAGGCATATGTGCGTTTCGGGAACCCGCGCTCGACTCGCGAGCGTGTGTGGCGCTATCGTTCGTTTCCTTGGCTTGAAGACCTCTGGCGCGATCTTCGCTTCGCTGTACGAGGACTCGGGAAGACACCAGGCTTTACCATCATCGCCATTCTGGTGATTGCCGTCGGCATCGGGGTGAACACGGCGGTGTTTTCGGTCATCAACACGGTGTTGCTGAAGCCTCTGATATTTCCGGATCAGGATTCGTTGGTTGACCTGATGAACACGTCGCCCCGAGGCTCCGGCGGGGGAGCGAATGTCCAGAAGTTCAAGATATGGCGCGAGCAGACGAGCATTTTCTCGAAGGTGGCGGGATTTGACTTCGGCGGCGCAGGGCTGAACTTGACAGGCGGCGACAAGCCGCAGCAGGTGCAGGGCGTGCACGTGACGCAACAGTACTTTTCGATGCTGGGCGCGCCGGTAATCCTGGGGCGTACGTTCACCGAGGCAGAAGACTCGCCGAACGGCGGGCGCGTGGTCGTGCTGAGTTACGCACTTTGGAAGAGCCGCTTCGGCGGCAACTCGAAGATTGTGGGCTCAACGATTCAATTGGACGGACAGCCCTATCTGGTAGTGGGCGTGATCGGCAAAAGCTTTGTGACGGATACGCCTACCGACCTTTATCTGCCATTTCAATTCGATCTGAACACGCAGGACCAGGCGAACTACTTTATGGTGGCGGCGCGGCTGAAGCCGGGAATCACGTACGCGCAGGCAAATGCGCAACTGAAGCTCGCCGCAGACGAATACCGCCGCGCCTATGGGTCGCGGGCAATGGGGCCGCAGGATGGGTTCGGCGTAGTGTCGCTGGCGGAGGCGTGGGTTGGCGATTCGCGCACTTCGCTGTGGGTGCTGATGGGCGCGGTGGGATTTGTGCTATTGATCGCGTGCGCGAATGTAGCGAACCTGATGCTGGTGCGCGCGACAGGACGCAAGCGGGAACTGGCGACCCGCGCGGCGCTGGGCGCGGGGCGCGGAACGATCGTCAGGCAGTTGCTGACAGAGAGCCTGGCGCTGGCGCTGACCGGCGGCATGTTGGGGTTGGTGCTGGGCGTGGTGGGCGTGCGGCTTCTGCTGGCGATGGCGCCAAGTTACATTCCGCATGTCGGGGAAAATGGAACAGCGGTAGTTCCAGATATGCATGTGCTGCTGTTCACGCTGAGCGTGTCGGTGCTGACGGGAATTTTGTTTGGGCTGGCGCCGGCGATCAGCGCGTCGCGACCGAATCTTGTGGCCGCGCTGAATGAGAGCAGCAGCCGCAGCGGCGTGGGCCTTCGAACCGGAAAGTTGCGCTCCGCACTGGTGATCAGCGAGCTGGCGCTGGCTCTGATCCTGGTGATTGGGGCGGCGCTGTTGATCCGTACTTTCATGAAGCTCCAAGCGGTGGATCCGGGATATGACACGCGCAATGTGCTGACGATGGCGATGTCGATCAGCGGGGACCGCTTCCAAAAGACGGCGGGCGTGGCGCAACTGGTGAAGGACGGAACGGACAAGCTGACAGCGCTGCCGGGAGTGGAGAACGCGGCTGCTGCTTGCTGCCTGCCACTCGACAGGGGTTTCGGCCTGCCCTTCAATATTGTGGGGCGGCCGAAGGGCGACGCTCCTTTTACGGGAGGCGGCGGATACCTGACGGTGTCGTGGAATTACTTCAACACCTTCAAGGTTCCGCTACTGCGCGGCCGCATGTTTACCGAACAGGACAACGGTGCGGGGCCGGGTGTGGTGATCATCAACGAAGCGTTGGCGAAGCAGTATTGGCCGAAGGGCGATCCGCTGAAGGACCGTTTGCTAATTGCGCCCGGTGCAGGACCGGCCTTTGCCGAACCGGCGCGACAGATCATTGGGATCGTCGGCGACACGCGGGCTGCGGCACTGGATCGTAAGCCTGATCCGATGATGTACACGCCGATTGCCCAGATGCCCGACGGGATGACCGCGCTGAACTCGCGGATTGCGCCGATGTTCTGGATTGTGCGCAGCAAGGTGGAACCGCATTCGCTGGCGAACCCGATGGCGGCGGCGTTGCTGGTGGCGAGCGGCGGGCTGCCGGTGGCGCATATCCGCACAATGGAAGAGATCGTGGTGCTGAACACGTCGCGGCAGCGTTTCAACATGCTGATGCTGACGATCTTCGGTGCATCGGCACTGTTGATGGCGGCGATCGGGATCTATGGGCTGATGGCGTACTCGGTGCAACAGCGGACCCAGGAGATGGGTATTCGGATGGCGTTGGGTGCGCAGGCCTCGCACATTCGCAACATGGTGATCCGCCAGGGCATGGTGCTGGCGCTGATCGGCGTGGTGATCGGGATTGCGGGCGCGTTTGGGGTGACGCGCTTTCTGGCATCGTTCCTGTTTGATGTGAAGGCCTGGGACCCGCTGGCGTTCATCGTGACGCCGGTGTTGTTGAGTACAGTGGCGCTGCTGGCTGTGTGGGTACCAGCGCAGCGGGCGGTGCGGGTGGATCCGATGAGCGCATTGCGGTTTGAGTAGGTCAGGGATGAGGGAATAGAGAGTCAACGGCTGCGGATATGGCCCTCGCCATCCTCGATGCATGGGCGTTCCGCTTTCCTCTCACAGTAGTGGCATCATTGCCTGATTACTAAAAACCGGGCTGAACAAATCAATATCCGATGAGGTTTTCACACTCTCCTACTCATCGATCACACCCCTATTTAAAAGTAGGGGTGTGTCTTTCATCTCTCCAGGACATTCATCTAAGAACCGTCCTCAGTGGTCTTGTATTCCCCCGCCGATCCGCACCCCACCAGGATTGAATAGAAGACCACTCGTTTCCTCTAAAATATGTCTAATCAGTTCCTTATAAAGACTCTCACGCCTAAGCAGAACCTCTTCATTTCTGAATACTTAGCCAACGGAATGAACGCCACCAAGGCAGCACTATCCGCCGGGTACGCAGAGAACAGTGCCACTGAACAGGCTTCCAGACTGTTAACGATTGATAAGGTCCGAGCTGAGATTGATAAGCGTCTGGAAAGACGCGCTAAGAGACTCAGTGCAGATGCAGATTATGTGATCAATACCATAATGTCTGTCATTGCGAAGTGTAACGATTCCGCTTCAGACCTCTACGATCCCCAGGCTGTGCTAAAGGGCGCTGAACTGATAGGGAAGACTCTCAAACTCTTTACCGACAAATTAGAGATTGAAGGCGATGCGGTAAAGATCACAAACGTACTGCTCAATATCTAATCTCCTGATCCTGATCCACCGAGAGCAGGGACCTTTAGGAGCTTGCCAATTAGGCCCATTCCCCAGCCAATGATGAATAAGAGCCAGCTAATATGGGTCGCTGAAGTGACATGATCTTCCTCATCGATGCCCTCTATCTCGGATGTCGATCGTATTTCTTCTTCGTATTTACCCAATCGCACATTAAATTCTTTAAGTTCACGTTCCGTGGTATCCAGCAGTTTGGAGAACTCTATCTGTTCATTTGCCCGACTCGATTTCTGCTTCTTTGTATCCGACACTCTTAGCCGATTCAGCAGCGGTTCCAATTGCTTATATTGCTCTTGAAGAGCGAAGAACTTACTTGAAAGGTCAGACTGCATATCCTCCACTCCGAGAAAATCCAACCATTTCCCCTTCCGACCCACGTCGGGAAGGTGATCTATCAAATCGTTTGCGTGGGAAAGCCGCTTGTCGGCGTCCGTCACTTGTTCGGATAGCAAGGCTAGCCGCTGAGCATCATTGTCATACTCAAATTGCAAAGCGCTTCCACGAGAAGCACTCTTTGTTCTCATCTCATTCCTCAACTCTTCGATCCGGTTTATGATCCCCGTGTAATCGCGGCGACTCTCAAAATCCGACTGGTACTCCCTGATGCTAGATGTCGCATCTCGATGTTGCTCTTTAACGCCCTCTTTCATGAAGAATGCGATAAAGACTATTCCCGCACCAAATACCGTGAACAGTGCGTCATGCCTTTCAACAAAGGCCCTGAAACCCTTCCGTTCAGGTGGAAGCCACACCATAGGCTCAGCCATACAAACCTCCTTCTGAAAAGCGTGTTGCCCATCCTACACGCCTGTTTCACCCCCAACAATCCAAGTAAATCTGCTCCAGGAAAGGAATGCGTGTACTCGTAGCTTGTGAGATGTCCGGTAGAGTTCGAGACGTTTTCAGAGCTTTAGGACACGACGCATGTCTGACCACATGGGCACGTGCAGAACCGTCTTCGGATACGCCACGAACGATTTCGAACGTCACCTTCCTGCCAAGCTGGGCTTGCCTCAATTCGTTGAGGCTCGTCGCTCGCTCAGCGAGAGTCAATCCTCATGAACGCACTTCTCATCAGCCGGTGATCACTCACGACAAGCCGACTTGTGAGGACCTTCCGCCTTCTCGATGAGCGCATTGGCGATTTAGCTCTAATCAAGGCCAATTCAGGGATGGTTGATCGACACAGGGGTGGCCAGCAAGTGTTTTCTGCGGCTATTCGGTGCGCAAGGCTTGCATCGGGTCGATTTTGGTGGCGCGCCTTGCGGGTACCCACGCGGCAGCGATGGTCATTACGGAAACGGTGGCAATTGCGATGGAGATAGCCATCGGGTCGAGCGGACTTAACTCGTAGAGCAGGCTCTTGACAATGCGTGTTGAACTCAATGCGACAGGCACACCGAGAGCGAGTCCGAGTGCCAACAGCAGAATGCATTCTCGAAGGATCATCCAAAGCAGCATATTAGATCGTGCCCCGAGAGCGAGACGGACTCCAAACTCACTTGTGCGGCGGGCTACCGAATACGAAAGCAAACCGTAGATGCCGATGCAGCCGAGGAAAACAGCAATGATTCCAAAGAAACTCGAAAGCCGGGCAATCAGCGACTGCGTCACGATAGAACCGTCCACCTGTTCTTCCAGACTGCCAACGTTGTTGACCAGAATGTTCGGGTTGACCTCGGCGATGGCACGGCGCGTTCGCGAGACGATCTCCTGCTGGTTTGCCCCGGGAGCATAGCGAACCGCAAAGTTCCCATAGAACCCAGGATTTTGTGTGCAGGGAAAATAGGCCGCCATCAGCGTGCCTTCGTTGAGTGAAGTGTACTTGGCGTCCTTGACCACCCCGATCACCTCCTTCTCGCCAGGATGATCCGGGATCTCTCCGATTCCAAAGCGGTGTCCGATCGCCGAGCCATTCGGAAAGAAGTGACGCGCCATCGTTTCGTTGATGACCGCGACTTTATTTGCCATCTGCGTATCCTGAGCGTTGAAGAGACGGCCCGCAACCAGCTGAATGCCCATCGTCGAGAAATATCCCTTGCCGGTAATGTTGAAGAAGACCTCGCCGCCGTTTGACTGCGTCCGCGGGATGCCCTTGAAGAGAACTTCGTCGGTCCATCCGCCTTGATTGAAAGTGAAGAAGGCAAAGCCATCCGCTTTTACGCCGGGGATGTTCTGCACACGGTCTTCGATCTGCTCCTGTAACTGGACAGAGCGTATCTCTTCCGGAGTTCCACGCGGCAGATTGGCCGTACTTGAGTCGAGTGAAAAGATGAGGACGTTGTGCTTGTCGAAACCCGTGTCAACGTCAGACAAGTGAATGAGACTGCGCACGAACAACCCGGCGACAACCAGCAGTACGACAGAAATCGCAATCTGTCCGACGATAAGCGATCGCGCCAGCGCGCCGCGCGTCGTGGAAGAAGAACTGCCGCGCCCGTCCTTGAGGGCAGGTGTGAACTCAAGCCCCGCCGCCCGGAATGCCGGCAGCATGCCGAACAGAAGCGCCGTTACCACCGCAACCCCTAGCGTAAAGCCGAGCACGGCCATGTCGGGGGTCAGATTCAACGGAACGGGATTAGGGCCGGGCGTGGCCATGCTCAGAAGCACAGCACTCGCCTTCCATGCCAGCGCAACACCGGCCGCCGCTCCCAGAAAAGCAAGCAATAGAGACTCCGTGAGAAGTTGCAATACAATCCGGCGACGCGATGCGCCCAGTGCCATGCGCACCGCGACTTCACGCGTTCGCGCTACACCGCGGGCAAGAAGCATGTTCGCGATATTCGCGCACGCGATCAGAAGCACCAGCGTGACAATCGCCATGAGGATCATGAGCGGCACCGAGAACGCACTACGCAAATACGAGACTCCACGGCCTCCTGGATTCAGTTGGATACTGGCGTGTGCAATATCATCGAGGTGCTTTTGTGGAGGTTGAGGCCCGAGGTAGCTGCGGAGAATCTGCTTGAACAGCAGATTGGTTTCGGCGCTCGCCTGGGTTGCGGTCACGCCGGGTTTCAGACGACCGATGAGATAGAGCGACTGAAAGAATCTATCCCCGAGTCCATTCCAGCCCGCACGAGAGAACGCCTTCTCCATCGAAAGCGGAATCCACAGGTCAGCCGATTGGCCCACCGTGTATCCGTAGAAGCCCGGCCGGGCAACGCCGACCAGCGTGTAGTCGTGCGACTGGATGCGAATGGTTTTACCAAGCGCGGATGGGTCGCCATTGAATTGCCGCTGGAACCAGGAGTAACTGGCTACGGCGACCGGACCCGCGCCGTCGGCGCCATCGTCGGATTCGCCAACCGTACGGCCCAGAAACGCCGGTACGCCTAGCACGGAGAAGTAACTGCCGGAGACAAGATCGACGTGGGTCGTTTGATATGCTGCCCCGCCAATCGAAGCTTTGGTCGCAAAGTGGCTGCTATCTACCGCGGCGATTCCCGAAAACGAAGTATCTTTCTGGCGAAAATCGTGAAAGAAGGAATAGGAGAACAGCCTCGTGTTCCCGTCGGGAATTGATTGGGTGCTGCCCTGCGCCTGGCCGTCCCCGAATAGAAGCAACTCACTGGGCTTCTGGACAGGAAGCGGGCGCAGCAGGATCGCGTTGAGCAGCGTGAAGATGGCAGTGTTCGCGCCGATGCCCAGCGTGAGAGAGAGAATGGCGATGAAGGTGAAGCCGGGCGATCTTCGAAGTTGTCGAAGACCGTAGCGGACATCCTGAACGAGCGATTCGAGCCACATTGTCCCTCGGCTCTCCCGGCAATCCTCTTTGATCTGTTCGGTGCCACCGAACTCCAGACGCGTCAGCCGGCGGGCTTCGATTTCGGAAATGCCGGATCGCACCTTGTCGGCAACCTGCGATTCGACGTGAAACTGGATTTCCTTCTCCAAACCGCGCTCCATGCGCCTACGCGCGAATAGTCTCTGCAGCCAGCTCATGAAAGTCCCTCCAGAGTTCCCTTAAGAATGAGCCCGACAACGTCGGTGAGGCGCTTCCAGTTTTCGGTCTCCGCCCTGAGATGCGCTCGACCTTTGGCGGTGAGCTCATAGAACTTGGCTTCACGGCCTGTCTCAGACGGCTGCCAGTTGGAGGCGAGCAACTTTTTGTATTCGAGGCGATGGAGAGCGGGATAAAGCGATCCCTGTTGGACTTGCAAGGCCTCGCGAGACATTTGCTGAATCCTTTGCGCGATGGCGTAACCGTGAATGGGGCCAAGCGCAACCACCCTCATGATGAGTAGATCGAGGGTACCCTGCGGGAGATCGAATTTGTTTTCAGTCTTCATGCCTATGGCTTCTACATATACGCTCGAACATGTAGAAGGTCAAGGTGTCTCTTTTTGGAGTCTGTGGGTCCCGGCCACAACCGCGAGTTGACCCGCATAAATGGAAACTGCATCCGCGACTGTTGCGTCCATTCGATTGCAGAGCGCAATGCTCGAACGGAGAAATTCGGAATTTGTTGACAACTATTGCGAACAGGGCAATGCGCTCATTGAGAGCGTGCAAATTTGGATACTAGTCCTCATAAACGTGCTTTCTCGGAAATACAGCAGCCTTTTACGAATGCGGACAACAAGTGCTTGTGGCTCATTGAGGCTTCTTTCCCTACAAACGACGCTAACGATGCTTGAGCACGCTGCAACAGAATCAGGGGCGAGGAATCGGCGGAAGCTATAAGCAAATGAGTCCCTTACGGAGCTCTGCATGAAAGCTTTCTCACCGCCGGCAGACTGTCCCTAAACCAAACTTTGCCGTAGCCAACCGTTTCCGGAGACCGACCCCAAAATGTTCACCCTCGGCGGCTTGGGTCATCCAACCCAATACAAGATCATCCAACCCAATACAAGATAACCCGAAAGAAAAATCATGGTCCATTCATGTCTCTCATGAGACTATGTTGCATGCGCAAAACTGGAGCAGCCATCGTGCTATCTCTCATAGCAACGTTGCCTCCCCTGTGCGCTCAGGGCCGCCCACCCATAACGCCTCCCCGGTTGGTCAGCTTACCCACCCCGGATTGCAGAGCAGGGAAGCCCTGTCACGGAAGTCACGGCCATGTACGGCTGATCATAGACGTACAGGAGAACGGCAAGCCTGGTGATATCCGCGTGGAGTTAGGCGATGGGGTTCTCGCCGATGCCGCGACCGTAGCCGCTCAGCAAGCCGAATTCGTTCCCGGCTCGTATTTTGGCAAGCCGACATCAATGGACTATGTCCTGACACTGCACTTTTAACCTCTGGAAAATTCAGAGGCATCCATGCCAACCCCGGAACTGCCTCATAAAGAATATGTTACCTTCTTTGCGACAATCTCTTTTCAACAGGGAACCGTACCGGCCCGTCAGTGGGTTGACTCCAAATCCTCTCGAGACGCGTCATATTGCTCAACGTTCCTTGATCAAGCAAACGTGACCACAGGAGTATCATTAAAACCGTGCCGAAATATTCGATCGTTGTACCGTTCCATAACGAAGAGGAAAACGTCACCACTCTGTACGACCGTCTCAAGGCGGTCATGGAGCAGGTCGGCGAAATCTTCGAGCTGGTCTTCGTCGACGACGGCTCCCGCGACCGCACCTACCGCCTCCTGGAAGAGATCGCCGCCGTCGACAGCCGCGTTCTCGTCATCAAGCTTCGCCGCAACTTCGGTCAAACCTCTGCCCTCGCCGCCGGCTTCGACCACTCCCAGGGCGACTTCATCCTCGCCATGGACGGCGATCTTCAGCACGACCCCGAGGAGATCCCCAACTTCCTCGCCAAGCTGGAAGAAGGTTACGACGTCGTCAGCGGCTGGCGTGAGCATCGCGGCGACAACTTCATCATGCGCCGCATTCCCTCGCGTGCGGCCAATTGGCTCATGGCACTCCTCAGCGACGTCGATATCCACGACTTCGGCACAACGTTCAAGGCTTATCGCCGCGAAGTCATCCAGAACATCCCGCTCTACGGCGAGATGCATCGCTTCATCCCCGCCCTCGCCTCCTGGTATGGCGCCAGTATCTGTGAGATCCCCATCTCCAACCCCGCACGCACGGCAGGGAAGTCTCACTACGGAATCTCCCGCACATTCCGTGTCTTCTTCGACCTGCTCACCATCCGATTCCTTCTTCGTTATATGACCCGCCCGCTGCACTTCTTCGGCACGCTCGGAGCCCTGGGAATGTCGGTCGGCGCAGGAATGGCCGCCTGGCTCTTGATCCTCAAAATCATGACCGGCCAACACATCATGTCTCTTCACGGCCCAATCTTCGTCATCGCCGGCGTCCTCATTCTCGCCGGCATACAAATCATGGGCATCGGTCTCCTCGGCGAACTTCAGGTGCGCCATTTCTACACTGCCTCGCACCGCGCGCCCTATGCAGTCGATCGAATCATTCGCCTGCGCTCCGAAGAGAGTCTTACTCAATAGTCGTTCGTTTGTGACTCCGGCGGCTGCGTCTTCGGTCCTGACGATCTGTCAGCGTCACGCAGCTTCCTGTCGGCTTGCTCCTGAGCTTCCTTTGCCGCATCGGTAAAGGCCGAAGCATCGAGTTCCTTCCGTCTCTTGTCCGCCTCCACCAGCGGATCGCTCAACGACTCCAGATGCTCGGCAAACTGTTCGATGCACTTCGCCTGGTCCGCCGGATGAGCCGCAACCCTAACCTCCGTCCGCAACAACTCCTCCAGCCTCTGCGCCTCATCCAACTGATAGCCAATTCCGGCGTAAGTCACGCGGTCGCGCAGAACGAAGACATCCTCATGCAGTCCGATCTCGCTCACAATCAAACCCTTGCTGGCGGTCTCGTACGATTGCTTCTCGCACTCCGTGACAATCTCGGCCTTGCCCTTTTCAGCAAGCTCCCCAGGCTTCGGCATCACAATCTTCGAGTGCCCTACCCGCGAAATTCGCTCCAGAAGGCTGGCGTCCCCACTCTGCCGCCCGCCGTGGCACCCTGCAACCAGTATCAATACACCCATCAGGGACAAGCCCCTGCCTGCTGTCCCCGATTCCCGACGCCGTTCGCTCAATCTCTTCCTCACCAGATCCCGGCCATGTGATTTTCCTTGGAAATCCCGCCGCAGGATGCACCAGCCTACCACTCCGTTTCAGCCGGCGAAAGGACAAATTTGGGGCTCGCACCGACTCGCGAATAGCAGCCTGCATCTCAGGCAGATCAATTCCTTGCACCTCAGCTCAACTGCCCGACTGCTTCGCTAACTCCGTGCGAAAGGCCTGCTCCCTCTCTGTGACGTAGCTCTTATACCCCTCGGGATCGACAAACGGATTCACCCCTCCCGCTTTCATCCGTGCGAACTTCGCCTCCATCCCGAAGTAGCCTCCATGCGCCCCAAGAAACACATCGCACGGCAACGACTTCAGGGTCTGAAACGTCGACTCGTAGTCCCTCGCAATCTCCGGGTAAGCCGTATTCCCCACCAGCTTGTACCCCGTATTCACATTCGGACTGCCCACGAACACAACGTTGTACGTGCGATTATCCTCTCGCACCTTCATCGTCCACGTGGTGCAGCCCTTCGTGTGCCCCGGCGTCTTGTGCGCAACCAGCACCACACCGCCCAGCTTTACCTCGTCGCCGTCATGCAGCACGCGATCGACCTTCGTCACCGGAAAGTGGCTACTAGCTTCCGCTCCATACTGAAAATCCGTTTTCCCACCCGACTCAACCACTGGCACATCTGCATCCATCACCATGTACTTTGCGCCCGTCAGGCGCTTGATCTCCGCACTTCCTGCAGCATGATCCCAATGAGCATGGCTGATCAGCAGAATCTTCACGTCCGTAAAGTGAAACCCCAACGCCTCCACGTTCTTCTTAATCAAAGGAACGCTGCTCGTCAGACTGCTATTAATCAGAATGTCCCCTTGAGACGTAGTGATCAAATACGACGCCAGGTCCTTGCCCCCCACGTAGTACACGTTGCCAATCACACGAAATGGCTTATGAGGAGTCGTCCAGTCAGGATTATCCTGCGCAACCGCGCCGCAGGCGAAGGCTAATGTGAGTAGAAGGGAACGAAGGAGCATGGCAAAGAATAACTCTCCCCACGCCACGTATGAATCCACAACCCCACAAGTGGATTAACCCTGCAGATACCTCGTCATTCCCAAAAAAAGGCCCGCCAATCAACGACCGCCCAACCACGAACCAGTGACGCGTTTAAACCGCAGCCCCACTCCGAATCACCTGCGCCCCAAACCGCTCCATCTCCTCCGCCTGCGGGCTCGACTGCAACAACACCAGGTCCACCCCCACTGCGGTAAACTCCTCCATCCGCTCCGCCACCTGCTCCGGCGTCCCCACAAACCCGCTCCTCAGTCCGCGATTCGAAACCGAATAATCCTTCAGCGAAACCTTCGTCTCAAGCTGCGAACCCGTCACCCACTGCTCATAGTTCGCATACCCGCGCGCCGACTGCTTCACATCCGTAATCCGCTCCACCTCGCGCAGCGCCTCCGCCTCCGAGTCCCGCACAATCGCATACCCGGCCACGCCAAACGTCATCGGCCCCAGCCCCAGCTTTTCGCGACGCTCCTTCATATCGGCAATCTTCGCGCCCACAACCGACGGCTCATCACCATGCATCAGGTACGCATCGCACTTCGCCGCAATCAGATTCTTCGCTGCATCCGACTCCCCACCTGCATACAGCGTCGGTCGCGGCTTGCTCACCGGCTTCGGCGAAAGCACATTCTCCCGCACATCGTAGTAGCGGCCCTTGTACGAAAACCCTTGCTGCTTCCAGCATCCATCCACCACATCCAGCCACTCCGAAGTCCGCGCGTATCGGTCGTCATGCTCATCGAAGTGAACCCCGTACTTCGTCGCCTCATCCTTCCACCAGCTCGAAACCACATTCAGCGTCAGCCGCCCATGCGACATCACATCGATCGAAGCCGCCTGCTTCGCCAGTAGCGCCGGATTATGAAACGTCGGCCGCACCGCAACCATCAGCTCCAGCCGCTCCGTCACCGCAGCCAGCGCCGCCGTCGTCGACCACGCATCGAGCGAAGGCGCGTCCACACCCTTGATGTCGTTAAGATTCAGCTCAGCGATCAGCGTCAGATCGTATCCAATCTTCTCCGCCCGCTGCGTCAAGTCGCGAACATACTCCCAGCTCGCCTCCATCTTCTCGTCATCGACATTGCGCAGCCAGCCACCGAACACCGGCAGCCAGAAGCCATATCGCATTCCTGTCTTTGACGTCGACATCAGCGTCCAACCCCTGCCAGCTCCGTGCACTCCGGCCCGGCGATCATTCACAATCTTCGCCTCGGCCTCCAGCCAGTCCGCCAGCTTAGCAAACGGATCGAATCCGACAACCTTCTGCCCATCCGCCACGAAGTTCGACAGCGCATTGATGTCGTAATACATCCGCACACCATCGCGGTCGTCGACCATAAACTCCACGCCACCCAGCTCAATTCCCGCCGCAGCCATCAACCGCTCCACCTCTTCAATCACCTCAGGCGGAGTATCGAACGCCTCCACCGTCAGCCCCGTCTTCGGCGCATCCACCGGACACGCCGCGCGGTTCAACTCCACACCCAGCGGCGTCTTGCAGATATCCGCCGGGCAAAGATCAAACGTCTCGCCCGTAATATGTATCTTGATCGCGTACAAATACTTCCCGTCCAGCACTTCAACCCGAACGATAAACGAGCCACGCGCAGGAACAAACTCCTGCACCAGCCCGGTCGAATCCATGCCCAGCATCAGCCCGTTTTCCGTGCCCGCGGCCTCTGCCAGATGCTCCTTCGTGTTGAACTTCACCACACCGCTGCCGCTGCCGCCAATATTCGGCTTTACGACAACAGGGAAGCGCAGCCCCTCCGCCGCGCCACTCGCCTGCGATGCCCGATGAATCACCCGCGCCTTCGGATACCCCAGCCCTAGCCTCTCCAGCATCGCCAGTTGCGTCGCCTTCGACAACTCGCTCCGAAAAGCCTTCACCCCGTTCACCACGCGAACTCCCCGGCTCTCGAGATGCTCAAGGAACCCCAGCGTGTAAAAAATCTGGTCCCCATGCCCACGGTTCCACGCCGATGGACTCATCTTGTTCAGCACCAGGGCATACTTCTCCTCCGGCTTATCACTCGGCCCGTAGCTATGCTCCACCGCGTTCAACTTCACATAATTCGTCCCGCGCTTGTCCAACTCCGCAAACAACGGCTTGAACCAGTTCGGTTGCTCGTAATAAATCGCAATCGGCAAATCCTGATGGGACATACACGCTCCTTCGATATCAAACGATACCCAACAATCATCTCAAAATCGCAGACCAGATACCGCCACTGAAATCTGATATCTCAAGTTTAGACGAACCAGCCGCCCCGGCGCATCAATACATCTCCGGACCAACAAAAAAACTTGTCATCCTGAGCGGAGCAGTTCACGGTGCTTTGCGAACTGCGCAGTCGAAGAGCCTGTCCTGAGCTTGTCGAGAGAACCTGCGGTTTCACTTGCCGCCGCGAATGATCGATCTTGAATACACTCCCGACCATCAGTGTTGTACTCTGGCATCCACATGCAAGCCATACAAATCCTCACCACCGGCTCCGCTGACGTGCTCACCCTCCGCGATCTTCCCACCCCAACCCCCGCCCCCGGCGAAGCCCTCATTCGCATCGAAGCCTCCGGAGTCAACTTCATCGACACTTACTTCCGCGAGGGCCGCTACCCCGCCAAACTCCCCTACACCCTCGGCCAGGAGGCCGCAGGCATCGTCGTCGCCACCGCCCCCGACGTCACCACCGTCAAGGCAGGCGACCGCGTAGCCTGGTGTCTCGTCCCCGGAACCTACGCGCAACTCGCCGTCGCACCCGCCAACCGTCTCGTCCCCATCCCGGAAGGCGTCAGCTTCCACCAGGCCGCAGCAGCCATCCTTCAGGGCATGACCGCACACTACCTCCTTCACTCCGCGTACCCCGTCAAGCGCGGCGACGAAATCCTCATCCACGCTGGAGCAGGCGGCACCGGCCTCCTCTTCATCCAGTTGGCCAAAGCCCTCGGAGCCCGCGTCTTCACCACCGTCTCCAACGAAGAAAAGGCCGCCCTCGCCCGAGCCGCTGGTGCCGACGAGATCATCTTCTACGCCCGCGAAGACTTCGCCGAAAAAGTAAAGCAACTCACCTCAGGCCGCGGCCTTCCCGTCGTCTACGACTCCGTCGGCAAAACCACCTTCGAGCAATCTCTCCAGTGCCTCCGCCCCCGCGGCCTCCTCGTCCTCTTCGGCGGAGCCAGCGGAGCCGTCCCTCCCTTCGACCTCATTCGTCTCTCCACCATGGGCTCCCTCTACGTCACCCGCCCAACCCTGAAGGATTACATCGCGACCACCGCTGACCTCGAAGCCCGTTCCACCGACATCTTCAACGCCATAGCCAACGGCACCCTCATGCTCCGCCTCGAACACATCTACCCTCTCACCGACGCCGCCCACGCCCACCGCGACCTCGAATCCCGCAAAACCACCGGCAAACTCCTCCTCATCCCCTGAACCCAACGTGCATCCTTCAAACGCAGGCATTGCACTACGCAAACGGCGTATCCCAGGCGGTGTACGCTTGACGTCGTCATTCTGAGCGACGCTCAGAATCTCCGTATTTGCTCTTACTGTTGCCTTTGCCGAATCAACAAAGAACTGTCTTCGACCAACATACAATCAAAGTCATGCGCAATCCGCACCACCGCAGAGCGACGCTGCCTCTCCTAACCCTCATCGCCGCGGCCCTCCTCACCTTTCCCGCAAAAGCCGTGATCGTCCGCGGCACCGTCACCACTCCCTTCGGCGTCCCCCTCGGCAACGCTCGCGTGCAACTAGTCCAGGGCCAAGGAGTCGTCGCCTTCGCCATCACCCAGATGGATGGCACCTACGAAATCCGCAGCACCGCCCTCGGCCGTTTCCTTCTCCTCACCGCCGCCGCCCCTTACACTCCCAGCATCGGCCAGGACTTCTACGGCGGCCGCACCGCTGTTATCACCCGCAACATCGTCATGCAATTCACCACCGTGAACCCACAACTCGCCGTCACCGCCACCGGCATCCCGACACCCATTCAGAAGATTCCCTCCGCCATCACCCTCATCCCGCAATCCGCCCTCGCCACCCAAATCGGCATCACCAACGACCTCCGCCAATCCCCCGGCACGTTCGTCGTCCAGACCGGCCAGACCGGCGGTCCCGTCACTCTCTACGTGCGCGGCGGCGGCCCCGATGCCAACGCAGTCCTCACCGACGGCATCCCCTCAACCAACATCGGCGGCTACTTCGACTACAGCCCCGTCTCCACCACCGCCCTCACCGGCCCCGAACTCTACCGCGGCGCCAACAGCGCTCTCGAGGGTAACGGAGCCGAGGCCGCAATCGTCAGTCTCGCCACCACTCCCACCAAGGCCCTTCGCCCCACCATCAACTACACCGGCGACGGCGGCAACTTCGACACCTACCGCAACGAAGCCATCCTCTCCGGCGCCTTCAAACGCCTCGACTACTTAACCGCCTTCAGCCGCTTCGACACCTCCAACGCCCTCCCGCTCGACCGCTACCACACCACAAACGAAGCCGCGAACATTGGCTACAGCATCCTCTCCAACACCACCGCCCGCTTCACCCTCCGCAACACCGACTCCGCCACCGGCCTCCCCAGCGCCCATGACATCTACGGCATCTCCTCCTCCGGCAAACAATCCGACCAGAACATCTACTCCGGCCTCACCGTCGAAAACGTCCTGAAAGGGAAGTGGCACAACCTCGCCCGCTACGGCATCGCCCGCAATCGCGAACAAGTCGAGCAATTCATCCCCACCGGTCAGCCCGTCACAACCATCACCAACGGCGTCCCCCACACCACCTACTACGGCGCCCCTGTCATCCTCCGCGGAGCCAATGGCTACACCGCCGCCGGCCAGGCCGCCTTCCTCCTCCCCACCTACGACACCGTCTCCAACCGCGACGAGTTCTACTACCAATCCAGCTACACCTTCCCCTGGCGCATCGCCGCACTCTTCAGCTTCGACTACGAAGACGAACGCGGCCGCCTCCTCAACCCCTCCACCGCGCTCAACCAGATCATCAAACGCACAAACTACCTCTACACCCTCCAAGTCCAGGGCGACATCAAGCACCGCCTCTTCTACTCCCTCGGCGGAGCCGTCGAACAAAACGAACTCATAGGCATCACCGGCACCCCGCGCATCGGCCTCACCTACGACGCCGTCCGCCCCGGCGCCAAACCCTTCCACGGCACCCTCCTCCGCGCCAACGTAGCCACTGGCGTGCAGGAGCCATCCCTCATCGCCCAACTCACCAGCCTCTCCACGCTCCTCCAGCAAACCGGCAACTCCACATTCAACATCGCCCCCATCACCGCCGAGCGTTCCCGCACCTACGACTTCGCCGTCGACCAGAACATCCTCAACCAGAAACTCATCCTCAAAGCCGGCTACTTCCACAACCAGTTCAACCACCAGCTCGAGTTCATCGGAGCCCCCGGCCTCGAACACTACTTCAACATCCCCGCAAGCATCGCCACCCAGCTCCCTCCTGCCTCCCTCAACTCTCTTGCCTACCGGACCCAGGGCTTCGAAGGCGAACTCGAGTACCGGCCGTTCAATCACCTCTTCCTTCGCAGCGGCTACACCTACCTCGCCTCCATCGTCGAACAGTCCTTCGCATCCGACACCGTAACCCCGGCCTTCAACCCCAATCTTCCCGGCATTCCCATAGGAGCCCTCTCTCCCCTCATCGGCAACCGTCCCTTCCGCCGCCCGCCCAGCACCGGCTTCTTCGCCGCCGAATTCACCACCAGCCGCATCTCCACCGCCCTCAAAGGCGCCTTCGCCAGCCGCAGCGACGACTCCACCTTCCAACTCAACAACGACCGCAACGGCGGCAACAGTCTCCTCCTCCCCAACTACAACCTCGATTTCGCCTACACCAAACTCGACCTCAACGTCGTCTTCACCGCCACCAACCGCATCTCCCTCTTCACTCAACTCGACAATCTTCTCGACCAGCAACACATCGGCCCCATCGGCTACCCCGGCCTGCCCTTCACCATCCGCGCCGGAATGAAGCTCCGCATCTTCGGTGACTGAGCCGCCTCCGCGCATCAAAATCCCATAACTCGTGTTTAACCAAAAAGACATTCCTCGCCGACCAAAAACTTGTCTTTTTTCTGTAACTTGCGGTATATCTTCCCGCACCGTCACGGCCCTCTCCTGCGTCTAATCCACTAGAAGGAAGGAACGCCCATGACGAAACGCATCCTTGCACTGACACTCTTCGCACTTGCCCTCCCCGGCCTCACTGCTCTCTCTCAAGAAGCTGCCACTTCCACCCAGGCTCTGGTCTCCTTCGACTCCAAGACCCCAGTCTCCGCCACCGCGAAAGACATCACCCTCAAGGTCGACAACCGCAACACCAACCTCCTCAGCCTCGCCCCCATCCCGCCCAACGGCGCTCAGGTCGCTCTCCTCATCGACGACGGTCTCCGCACCAGCATCGGCGGCGAGTTGAATAACCTCAAGGCCTTCCTCACCAGCCTGCCCCAGGGAACCGAGGTCTTCGTCGGCTTCATGCAGAATGGCCGCGTCGTCTCTGCCAGCGAAATGCCCGGCTTCACCACAGACCGCGCCGCTGCCGCACAGAGCCTGCGCCTGCCCATGGGCATTCGCGGCGCCAGCGCCAGCCCCTACTTCTGCCTCTCTGACTTCGTCAAGAACTGGCCCTCCAACGCAGAAAACCAGTCCGGCCCACAGTCAGAGCAGCCCACCCACAAGGCCCGCATCGTCCTCATGATCACCAACGGCGTTGATCCCTACAACGGCAGCACCAGCATCACCAACCAGGACAGCCCCTACGTTGCCGCCGCCATCACTGACGCCCAGCGCGCCGGCGTCCCCGTCTACTCCATTTACTACAACGAAGTAGGCTTCGGCCGTGGCCGTGGCAGCTTCAGCGGCCAAAGCTATCTCCAGCAGGTCGCGCAGGGAACCGGTGGCGCAACCTACTACCAGGGCACCGGCAGCCCCGTCTCCCTCGCCCCGTTCCTCAAGCAATTCCAGAACGCCATCGCCGAGACCTACGTCGCAACCTTCCCCGTCGACGGCAGCAAGAAGATGGTCACCCTCAAAGCCTCCAGCACACTACCCAAGACCAAAGTCAACGCCCCGCAGGAGGTCCGCCCCGGCACCATCGTTCTGCAATAATCACACTCATCGAAAGAACCATAACCACGGCGGCATCTTCCCTATGAAGATGCCGCCGTCTCTTTTTTGCTCAGTCCAGTTACGCCTAAGTCCACGAAATTCTTCAAGCTGCAACAGTCTCGAGGCAACCAAATTTATCCTCTTAACTTTTCACAAGCGATGACGAAGACACTGACGAAGTCGTGACATCAACCCGGGCTGACCCCACTACGCTTGCTGAGGATTTCCAAGCGCAGTTTCCTTCCCCGCCTGCCGCTTAATTCCGCCTTCCAGCATCTGCACCGCTGGTCTGCACTGTCCGTACTAAATCTGCGGGGACTCACAGCCACAGGAGAGCTTGCTATGAAGTCGTTTCTGCGCGTGACCAGCGGCATATCGCTGGCCTTGTCACTATCCTCTGTCGCCTTTGGACAGCACTACACCCAAGTCAACCTCGTCTCTAACACCTCCGGCGTCGCTCCCGTCACCGACCCGACCCTTATCAACCCCTGGGGCCTGTCCCGCAGCTCCTCCAGTCCCTGGTGGATCTCCGATAACGGCACCGGCCTCAGCACCCTCTTCAACGGAGCCGGCGTCAAAAACTCCCTGATCGTCACCATCCCCAAAGTCGATCCCAACAACAAAACCTTCCCCACCGGCACCCCCACCGGAACAATCTTCAACAGCGTACCTACCGACTTCGTCCTCCCGGGCGGTTTTGCCTCCAGCTTCCTCTTCGCTACCCTCGACGGCGCGATCGCCGGATGGAACCCTAACGTCGCCATCGCACCCGGCGCCGCTGCTCCCTCCGTCAATGCCGTCATCGCAGTCAAAACAACCGACGGATCCAGCTACACCGGACTCACCAGTGCCCTTGTTGACGGCAACCGCTATCTCTACGCAGCCAACTTCAACAACGGCCGCGTCGACGTCTACGACAGCAACTTTCACCCTGTAACTCTCAACCCGAACGATCAGGATCAAAACAACGGCAACGGCAACGGCAACGGCAACGGGAATCAAAACAACAACGACAACGGCGATAACAATAAAGCCTTCACCGATCGTCTCCTCCCCCCCAACTACGTTCCCTTCAACGTCCAGACCGTCGGCAACGATATCGTCGTCACCTATGCTCTCCACCAGCAGGGTCAGCCTCGCGAAACAGACGGTCCAGGCCTTGGCTATGTCGACATCTTCACCGCCAAGGGGCGTCTTCTCCAGCGCCTCGAGCATGGCGACTGGCTCAACGCTCCCTGGGGAGTATCCCTCGCTCCGCAGGACTTCGGTGCGTTTAGCCACGATCTCCTCGTCGGCCAGTTCGCCGGTGGCGGCACCACCCAGGGCAGCGGAACCATCGCCATCTATGACCTCGTCACCGGACAGTTCAAAGGCCTGCTCCAGGACGCCAACGGAAACACCATCGCGATCAACGGCCTCTGGGACATTACCCCAGCCAACAACTCCGCACCCGGCAGCTACGATTCCGCCGGCGCTCCCGGCTCTGAGCTCTACTTCACCGCAGGCCCCAACAAAGGCACGGGCGGCCTCTTCGGCTACCTCAAACCCGCAACGGCAGACTTGACCGAAGGCAACGACCAATAGACGACCACTAAGCGACGAACAAACTCAACCTAGGACCATCCTTCGCCGGGTGCCCCATCCTTCGTAGTCTCATCACGAAGGGTGGGGTATTCGCGCTCCGCGCGAACCGCGTTCCTGCACCTGGCCCCATCCGCTAAGCGGAAGCATAAATCTGCTCGATATACTTCATATCCAGCAGACCCTCTTCGCCCGAACTCTTCGGCGTCCTGTTCTTCACAATGCACTCCGAAAAGTGGTTCGTCTCATGCGAAAACTGCAACGGGTCCTTCTCCGGATTCGCCTCATCGATCTCGGTATCTGGAGTACCTTTTCCCCCGGCCGAATACCTGGCCCGCAACCTCAAGCCGTCATAGTTGAACGCCGGCGCCATCTCCATCCACCCCTTCGACCCGAACACCTTGAAGTACCCAGGCATCTGCGCCCCATACGTACAACTGCCCGTCGCCACAACGCCCGAAGGAAACTTCGTCGTCCACGACACGTTCTCCTCCACCGTGTCGAACCGCCCATCCTTGTCCACCGTCGAGGTCACCGCAGTAAACTTCACCGGCTCCTCCCCGGTCAGATACCGGCTCGCGTTCAACACATAAATTCCCACATCGAACAGCGATCCGCCCCCCGCCAGCGCCTTGTTCAACCTCCACGCTCCCGGCGAGGCATCGAAACCGAACGCCCCATTGATCGTCTGCACCTCTCCCAGCGCCCCACCCCGAATCAGTTTCACCGCCTTCAGGTTCAAAGGCTCATAGTGCAACCGGTACGCAATCATCAGCTTCACATTCGCCGCCTTGCATGCAGCGATCATGTCCTCCGCCTCTTTCACCGTCGTCGACATCGGCTTCTCGCACAACACATGCTTGCCCGCCTTCGCCGACCGGATCGTGTACTCCGCATGCATGCTGTTCGGCAGCGCAACATACACCGCATCGATCGACTTATTGTCACGAATCCTGTCCATATCCTCGTAGCTGTAAATCGAGCTCGTCGGCACCCCATAGTGCGTCGCAATCCGCTCCGCCTTGTCCCGATGCCCGCTCACCAGCCCCGAAATCTTCGAATTCGAACTCACCAGGATGCCGCGCATAAAGTGGTCCGCAATCGTCCCCAGCCCAATCACGCAATACCCAATCTTCCGCTCACCACCCTGAGCCGCAACTCCCACCGACGGCAGCATCCGAGCCGCCAACCCCATCGCCCCAAGCCGCGAAAACTCCCGCCGAGACAACCCCATAAGCCCTACCTCCCAACACCAGCCATCCTAACCCCTTCGCTCCACCAGCCCCAACCATTCGGGTGCCCCATCCTTAGCAGTCTCATCGCTAAGGGTGGGATGTAAACCGCCCGCCGTCCTCAGGGCCGTTGCCTTTGCGTTTGCCGTTGCCGTTGCTTTTGCCTTTCTTGTTGTCATCCCCGCAGAGCCTGCCCTGAGCGAAGTCGAATGGGGGATCTGTAGTTGCAGTTCTCGCCCTCGCCTCAAGATTTCCACAAGAAACTTCAAAATCCGTGGCGTATTTTTAGCTGCCAAAAAACGCCCCCAAATCCACCACGTTTCACCACATAATCCACCACAAAATCACCACAAAAAACCACCTCAAAACACCCACTTTTTCCAAAACACCCCTCAAAAACGCCCGAAAAACAGCAAAGCCCCGGATTTCTCCGGGGCCCCACTTTTTTTGCGAAAGCAGCTTTTTTTAGTACATCCCATCCATGCCGCCGCCATGTTGATGTCCGCCACCCGCAGGCTCCTTCTTCTCGGGAATTTCGGAGATCATCGCCTCGGTGGTCAGCATCAACCCAGCGATCGAAGCAGCGTTCTGCAGTGCAGTCCGCGTAACCTTCGTAGGATCAATGACGCCGGCCTTCACCAGGTCCTCGTAGGAGTTCGTTGCGGCGTTGTAGCCGTAGTTGGGCTCCTTCGACTCGTGGATCTTGCCGATCACAACCGCGCCCTCTTCGCCTGCATTCGAGACGATCATGCGCAACGGCTCCTCGATCGCGCGCCGGATGATCGATGCACCGATCTTCTCGTCGCCCTCGAGCTTCTTGATCACGTCCTCAACTGCAGCCGCGCAGCGAACAAACGCCACACCGCCGCCCGGGACAATGCCTTCCTCAACAGCCGCGCGGGTAGCATGCATTGCATCCTCAACACGAGCCTTCTTTTCCTTCATCTCGGTCTCAGTTGCCGCACCCACCTTGATCACTGCAACGCCGCCAACCAGCTTGGCCAAACGCTCCTGCAGCTTCTCACGGTCGTAGTCCGAAGTAGTCTTGTCGATCTGTGCGCGAATCTCCTTCACGCGTCCTTCGACATCGCCATCCTTGCCGCCGCCATCAACGATGGTGGTGTTGTCCTTGTCGATCGTCACGCGCTTCGCAGAGCCGAGGTCCTCGATCTTGACGCCCTCAAGCTTGATGCCGAGATCTTCCGTGATCGCCTTGCCGCCGGTCAGAATCGCGATATCCTGCAGCATCGCCTTGCGACGATCGCCGAACCCGGGAGCCTTCACCGCAGCCACATTCAGCGTGCCACGCAGCTTGTTGACCACGAGAGTCGCGAGCGCCTCACCATCCACATCCTCAGCAATAATGACGAGCGGCTTCGCCGTCCGTGCAATCTGCTCGAGCAGGGGAAGCAGGTCCTTCATCGACGAGATCTTCTTCTCATAGATCAGGATGTAAGGATTTTCCAGTGCAACTTCCATCCGCTCCGCATCGGTCACGAAGTAAGGCGAAAGATAGCCACGGTCGAACTGCATACCCTCGACCACATCCAGCTGCGTCTCCATCGTGCGCGACTCTTCCACCGTGATAACGCCGTCCTTGCCAACCTTGTTCATCGCCTCGGCAATGATCGTGCCGATCTGCGCGTCGGAGTTCGCCGAGATCGTTCCAACCTGGGCAATCATGTCGCCCGAAACCGGCTTCGAGAACTTGCTCAGCGCACCGCCCTGGGATACGCCGTTCTCATCGCGCTTGCCGATGATGGCCTCGACCGCCTTGTCGATACCGCGCTTCAGCGCCATCGGATTCGCACCCGCGGCAACCGTCTTCACGCCCTCGCGATAGATCGCCTGGGCCAGAACCGTAGCCGTCGTGGTACCGTCGCCGGCTACATCCGAGGTCTTCGACGCAACCTCGCGCACCATCTGCGCGCCCATGTTCTCAAGCGCGTTCGACAGTTCGATCTCTTTGGCAACGGTCACGCCGTCCTTGGTGATCGTCGGCGAACCGAACTTTTTCTCAATAACGACGTTGCGACCCTTAGGTCCAAGCGTCACCTTCACTGCGTCTGCCAAAATATTGACACCACGCAAGATAGCCTGACGCGAATCTTCTCCGTGCAGAATCTGTTTTGCCATTGTCTTACTCCTGTTACCAGCTCCAATGCCGGTGAAATGTTTGAGTGAGGCGCCCGAAGCGCCGATTATGCGGCGAAGCCGCGGTATACGGCACGAAGTGCCTACTTCTTGAGGATGCCGAGGACTTCTTCTTCACGCATGATCAGCAGTTCTTCGCCGTCGATCTTGATCTCGGTGCCTGAATACTTACCGAACAGGATGCTGTCGCCAGCCTTGACGTCGAGCGGGAATACCTTGCCCTCGTCGTTTGATTTGCCCTTGCCGACCGAGATCACCTCGCCCTGTTGCGGCTTTTCTTTCGCCGAATCCGGGATGATGATGCCGCCACGGATGCTCTCGCCCTCTTCAATGCGCCGGACCAGAATCCGGTCGTGTAGCGGTGTAAACGATGTTGTCGCCATTGTTTGCATCTCCTTGTTTCGAAATTTCCTGTTGCGATTTGGCGAACGGAGAACCGTCCGCGTTGTATTGCGCGACAAGGCCAGTCAACCTCTCTGCTCCCAGCCGCAAAATGGTGTGGAATCGGCCTTGGCCCGGCCCGCTTGAGCGTCTCAACCTGCCGTTAGCACTCAGGCCTCCCGATTGCTAACGATAATCAAGCCTGAACCAGTATGTCAAATCCGCAGTGTGAAATGTGAGTGAAACTCACGCAAGGCATCACCCGCCCGAAGTGCCTCCCCCAACAACGAGCTTGCTTCAAAAACGTCGTAAAATGTCAACATGCTGTTACGCCGTATCCGCGTGTCTCAATTCGCCCTTCTCCTTTGCCTCGTCCTCGTGTCCTGCCTTTCCGCCTTCGCGCAGGATGCTCCCGTCAAACGCGGCCGAAAGTACAAAGCGCCACCACCCACGTCCCATATCGAAGTCACGGTCCTGAAGAAGTTCAACGGCAAGCCCATCAGCAACGCTGCCGTCATCTTCGATGCGACCATGGACGGGAAAGATCAGGGCAACCTCGAGGTCAAGACTGACCCCGACGGCAAGGCGAGTATCGACCTGATTCCCACAGGCAGCACCGTGCGTGTGCAGGTCATCGCGACCGGCTTCGCCACCTACGCGGAAGACTACGAAGTGAAAGAGCCCTCTCGTGAGATTTCGATCTCGATGATCAGGCCGCAGGAGCAAATCTCGTCCTACGAGGACAATCAGGGCAAGGCCGCGACCAGAAAGCCCGGCGTTCAGGAGCCGATGCGGCCTACGACACCAGCCGCCAAGCCCGCCCCCCCAGTGACGCCTCCGCAGCCGCCCAACTCTTCGAACACCACGCCAAAACAGTAACCGCTCCCGATTGGTATCCATGGACAAGCTGCTACAGGGAAAGACCGTGCTCGTTACCGGAGCAGCCAGGCGAATCGGCCGTGCAATCGCCCTCGCCCTCGCCGAACGAGGAGCGAACGTCGCAATCACCTTCCTGGGCTCCCAGCCCGAGGCGGAGGAGACTGTTCACGCGCTGGCCGCCCTCGACGTCGATGCACTGGCCGTCCGCTGTGATCTGCGCGACCCCGAGAGCATCGAGCAGACGATGGCGTCTGTCATTGAAGAGTTCGGCCAACTCGATCTCCTCGTCAACAACGCCGGTGTCTTCGAGTCCGAAGCGCTCGAACACATCTCCGTCGAGCAGTGGGATGCGATGTTCGCCACCAACACTCGCGCCCCTTTCCTGATGGCCAAAGCCGCGCACACGCACCTCCGTGCCGCGCGAGGCCGCATCCTGAACATCGGCTCCCTCGGCGGCCTGCACCCCTGGGCCACCCACGCCCACTACTGTACCTCCAAGGCCGCCCTCCACATGCTCTCGAAGACCATGGCCAAGGCCTGGGCACCCGAGATCAGCGTCAACTGCATCGCCCCCGGCATGATCGTTCAGGGCGAGGTGGAAGAAGCCTACGAACACTTCGCGCGCAAGACGCCAATGCAGCGCAACGGCACAGCCGACGACATAGCCGCCGCCGCCGTCTTCTTCGCCACAGCTCCCCACTTTATTACCGGCCAGTTGCTCGCCGTAGACGGCGGCCTCGGCCTCTAATCTTTGGAAGAACTACTGCCCCATCACTCTCTGCCACCAACTCTTCTCCTTGAATTCTTCGTAGAGATCGAGCGGTTCAGGTTGCGGCTGCAGCGGCTTACCCAGGAAAGCGGCCAAAGGGTTCGAGACGCACAGAAGATGCGCGTAATCGGGCCCATATTTCTTTGCCACGACATCGAACGCCTCACGCATCTTTGGCGGACGCGACGTCGTATTGTGGGCATCAGTCGCGAGGAAATGCACCCAGCGGTTCGCCAGCAGATCATGCGCCATGCGCTCGGCATGTTTCCCCATCCGGCCCACAACAGAACCCGCCGTCACCTGGACCAGCACTCCGCCGCGCAGCCAGTCCATCATCCGTGGCCGGTCGGCTTGCAGTGTCGCGTTGCGTTCCGGGTGCGTCAGGATCGGTATTAATCCGGCAAGCTGCAACTGGTAAAAGATCTCCGTCAGACCATGCGAAATCCCATAGTCAGGAATCTCCACCAGCAGGTACCCCAATCCGTTGATGCTGTACTTTGCCGGATCGAGCTTTGCCTCCTGAATATTTTCGTACGACATGTGAAAGTCGCATCCGCGGCCCAACTTCACGGCAATCGCCTCACGATCCAGCAACCGCTGCAACTCGGCGATCTTTTCTGCAATCACCCGGGGTTCATAGGCGTATGTTCCATTCGCATGCGGCGAACACACAATATGAGAAATCCCATCGGCGGCAGCGGCCTTCGCCATGGCGACTGAAGTCTTCAGGTCCGAAGCACCATCGTCCATGCCCCACAGAAGGTGATGGTGAATATCAATCATCGCGTAGTCAGGTTACCACCGAGCCAGCGCCAACCGGGGCACCTACCTTGCTGCCAGCGCCTCCGCCATCGCCTGGAACAGCAGCAGGCCGTCCGCAGACCCCAGCAGCGCCTCGCTGGACCGATCCGGGTGCGGCATCATCCCCAGAACGTTGCGCCCCTCATTCAACACGCCGGCAATATTCTCAAGCGACCCATTCGGATTCGCCTTCGCCGTCACCGCACCCTCCGGCGTAGCGTAGCGAAACGCGATGCGGTCCTCCGCCTTCAGCGCTGCCAGCGTCTCGGCATCGCAGAAGTAGTTGCCTTCCATGTGCCCAATCGGCATCTGCAACACCTGCCCCCGCGTCAGTCCATGTGTAAACGGTGAATCGACCGTCTCGGTCCGTAAGAACGTCTGCTTGCAGATGTAGTTCTGGCTGGCATTCCGCATCAGCGCTCCGGGCAACAGCCCCGCCTCACAAAGAATCTGGAAGCCATTGCAAATTCCGAGAACCAGTCCACCCCCTCCGGCAAATTTGGCCACGGACTGCATCACCGGAGCGAACTTCGCAATCGCTCCCGTTCGCAGATAGTCGCCATAGGCGAAGCCGCCGGGAACGAGAATCGCATCGCATCCCTGCAGATCCTCCGACGCATGCCAAAGATACGTCGCCGGCTGTCGCGCAATCGCATCGACAACATGATGAGTATCGTGGTCGCAATTGGACCCTGGGAAGACGAGAACGCCGAACTTCATAGGCTTAAGAATATCATCCGAAACAAGACAGTAAATCGACCGCGGATCACGAGGATGAAACGGATAGAAACGAACGGGACCAGTAGCGAATCTCTCATCATCCAATCCGGTTTTACCGATCCGCGGTTATCCGTGTGATCCGTGGTCGATGTTCTTCAAAGCACCTGCACGCTAGACCGGAGCGTACACCGCATACCCACGCGGCGGGGCAGGGAACTCGGCGTTTCCGTCCTTATCGGTGGTTCGCTCATCCGGGTGAGCCGTATCGTGGCCATCCCACGCCACCGGCTTGAACTTCTGGTTTACCCATTTCGTCTTCACCGACGTCCCCGACCATTTGTCTCCAAGATTGTTCAGCACATAAATGCATCCCGGCCTGCCTTCGATCCCAGCGCGCTGCATTATGTAGAGGTCTGGATCGGCATGAAGAATACACGCCTCGCCGTCAGCGTACTTGTGGTGTGCATCAATCAGGGCGTCGATGCCGTTCGGCGTCCCCTTTCGCGCCAGCCCCAGGTTGTAGTAGTCGTACCAGAAGATGCACGGATACCCCTCGTTCATCAGAATGAAGGAATACGCGAGGTTTTTGTCGTTGACGATCTCGTTACCGCCCATGTCGTGGTTTTCGACAAACGTCACCGCGTTGAACGGCCGGCTCGCCACAACCGATTCACCCGCAGTCAGATTCCGAAGGTCGTACTTCAGCGTGTCGCACATGTCCTTCAGCTTGTAGCGCAGGGGAAAATCGAACGCAGCAATCTGGTTATCGGTGACAGCGCGTACACCATCCAGCCACCCGGCGATATCCTCGGGGCCCGACCAGTATTCGCCGACAACAAATGGAGTGAACTCCTTGCCATCTCGCTCATAGCGATACTTCGCCAGCAGCCCGATCATCCACGCTCCATACCCCTTTGCAAAGTCGAAGCGAAAACCGTCAAACCTCAGCTCTTCGATCACCATCCGTGCATACTCAAACATCGCTTCGTATACCCGCGGATTGCGGTGACAAAGGTGAGGGAAGCCAGCAAAGTTCTCGCCTTCGATCATCACCCGCTCATACCGTGAAGGATGAAAGCAGTTCCAGTCGCGCGGAAACTTGCCTGACTTGGGATTGAACTTCGTCCAGCGCTTCTGCCCATCGATCGGGTTAACCTCTTCTTCATCTGCGCCGGAGTTATGGTTGATCACCATGTCGGCGTAGGCCCCGATCTTGTGCTCATGCAACTTCCCGATCAGGCTCTCCAACTCCTTGCGATTGCCATATAAAGTCTTCGTTCCACCCTTCTGGTCAAAATCACCCAGGTCGAAATAATCGTAGGGATCATAGCCCGGTGACCGAGCCTCCGCCCCCTTGCAGATCGGCGGCAGCCACAATGCGTTTATGCCAGCGGCAGCCAGCTCCTCCGCCTTCTCCGAAAGGTAATTCCACCACTCACCCTCCTTCTGTTCCTTGATCGGCGCATCCCAGTAAAACGCCTGCATCATGACAGCCATCTCAATCGTTCTCCATTCAAGCCGATTCGCGCGCAGCCGCTCCGAAACGCGTCTTCGTCTCGAATCCAGGGTCTATGCGTTATAGTTCTGTCCCAGCAGGTCTGATGCGGCACGGGACAATCAGGTTGGTATGGACCTTAGAAACAGCAACGCAGGCGCCCATCTAAAAACCGCTGGCAGCGCACTCGTCAACTGGTGGCGCGCGGCCACTCTCGATGCGCTCATCGTCGGAGTTCTTTGGCTCATAGGCCTCGAACTCATCCGAGTTCCATGGGCCCCGTTCTGGGCAATCCTCGGTGGCCTTCTGCAGATCATTCCCACGTTTGGAGGCATGATCGCTCTCATCGGGCCTGTGATCTCCGTGGCTGTCACAGCAAACGACGACGACTGGTGGCGCCTCGGCCTGGTCCTCGGCCTCTATGGCCTGATCGTCATCCTCGACGGCCTCGTCATAGGCCCATACGTCCTGCACCGCACGACCAAGATTCCCTGGTGGGCTGCCTTCTTAGGCCCCATCGTTCTCGGCATCGTCATTCCATTCTGGGGAGTCCTGCTGGCGCCACCTCTACTCGCGGTCATCTATGCTTTCCGCAAGCCCGCCTTACCCAACCGCCCATAGTCCTCACTCAAGCTTGTACCGAGTCTCCGCCATCCGATAAAGCGGCCGCCACACCAGCCGGTTGATCGTCACCACCATCATCGCCATTACGATGGTCGCCATCAGCAGAATCTGAAACTGCCCGCTATCGGTCGCCGCGCTGATCATCGCTCCCAATCCCATCGTCTGTAGCGTCTGGTTCTTCAACCGGAAGTACTCCGCAATGATGCTGGCGTTCCACGCCCCGCCCGACGCAGTCACCAGCCCGGTAATCAGAAACGGAAAGATACCCGGCAGAATAACCGTCTTCCATCGTTGTAGGGCTGTAAAGCGAAACAGCTTCGCAACCTCACGCAGATCCGATGGAATCGCCATCGCTCCGGCAATCACATTGAACAGGATGTACCACTGCGTTCCCAGCAGCATCAGCGCAATGGAGCCGATCCCCATCCCTCCTCCCACCCGCACCAGCGCAATCAGAAGAACAGGGAACAGCGCAGTAGCCGGCACTGACGCCGCAATCTGTGCAATCGGTTGCGCGATGCGTGCCAGGCGCGGATGAAATCCAATCGCAACCCCTGCCGGAATGGTCCACGCAGCCGCCAATACCAGCGCGACATTCACTCGCAAAAAGGTCGCCAGCGCCCCCTTCATAATTTCAACAAACTGCGATCCGTGCAGCTCACGTAAAAGTGCCACAGCCTGCCACGCCGCATAGAGCACAGCTGCTGCCACGACTACCAGGGTCAATCCCCTCACCAACGCGATGGCCCTGCTGCGTTTGATCTTGGCCTCTTTGTTCACGGCAGAAGTTTGCGTCTCCGCTTCCTTTTGCTCCTTCGCCAATCGCCGATACAGTTCCTCGCCCAGCGGCACGACTGTGTGCTGCCGTAGCGATCGGAGACCCCGCGACTGTTGCAGAAGATGCAACAAGGGAGAGCGCACTCGAGACCCGCTCTCCACCTGTTCAAACTTGAACTTGTCGCTCCATGCAATCACCGGCCTCCAGATCAGCTGGTCGGTCGCCACGATAATGGCAATCATCGTCAACAGGCCCCACGTAATTGCAACGTAATTTCCCGTACCGGCAGCCGTCTGCAGATAAGAACCCAATCCCGGCAGCCGGAAATCTCTCGTCCCGAGAACAAACATCTCGCAAGCCATCAGGAAAAACCATCCACCCGCCACAGACACCATCGAGTTCCACACCAACCCAATCGCCGAGTAGGGAAGCTCCAACTGCATCAACCGCTGCAATCGGGAAAATTGATAGATATCTGCAGCCTCAGAGAGCTCTCGCGGAATGCTTTTGATTGAGGAGTAAAAACTGAATGCTATATTCCATACCTGGCCGGTGAAAATCAGTACAATCGCGCCCATCTCCACGCCAATCTGCCGCGTTGGAAAGAGCGCCACCATCGCCAACATCACGCCAGGCAAAAAGCTGAGCACCGGAATCGACTGCAGAATATCCAGCCCCGCAATCATCAGCCCTTCGATTCGTTTGTTATAGGCCGCAACATATCCATAGCCAATGGCGAAAAGCAGACTCAGCAGGTACGCCAGCCCAATCCGCACGATCGAATAGAACGCATACATCGGAAGCGCCCGCGGACTCTGCGAGATCACAATCTCCGGCTGTGCTCCCCCAAACCAGTACTTCGCAATGTAGACCACCCCGTAAAAACAGGCCAGCCCAATCCCTGCGACGCACAAATCCAGCACAAACGGCCAGCTGCGCTGCAACACCTGCGACCGCGCCAGCGTCTCTCGCCCGGGAATGTTACTGAAGCTCTCCGGAAACCGCATCATGCGTCAATCTCCGCGCTTGGTGGAGGAGAGGTCTCCACTTCTTGGTGCAGCTTCTCCGATTGAATAAACCGGCGCCGAGACGCATCGAAGTCGAACAACTCGGCATACCGCCCCCAGTTGATCGCCGTCTCAAGCTGCCGCAGCGTCTCCTCCTCGCTGAACTGCTCATCCAGCACATCATGGAAGAACTCCTCCGGCACGCTGCGGTCGCTCTTGGACTCAATTGCGCGCACAATCTGCCGAAGCAACAAAACATTTTCCATGGCCGCATCTCGAAACAGCGCCTTCTGCCGCAGAATCTCCGAGTTGGCATACTCAGCGCCAGTCGGCGTTATCTCCGCGTCGCCTTCTGTCACCTTCAGGAAGCCCAACAACTGTGCAGCGTCGACGATGGGCAGCAGGTCATCGATCTCAAACGCCAGATCGTCCGCCAACCGGTAGATATCGTCCTTGCCGTTGTGGTCCAGCACCAGCTCCAGAAGCCCCGCAATGCCACCTGGCCGTGCATGGGGCAGCATTTGATAGTGCATCTCTCTCTGATCGCGGACCTTTTTCCCAGTTGCGGTCTGAGGCAACGCCGGCGGTTGTGCATCGGGCTGCGTCAGCACCTTGTAGATGTAGTCCACCAGCTGTGTAAATGCGGTTGCCTTCCTGTCTCTCGGATGCTGAATCGCCACTCGAAAATCGGTTCGCACGTGCCCCGGATTGCGGCCCAGCACAATGATGCGATCCGCCAGCAACACCGCCTCTTCAATGTTGTGCGTAACTAGAAAAATCGCCCGCGTCGGAATCGTCTTGTTCTGCCACAACTCCAGCAGTTCGCTGCGCAGGTTCTCAGCCGTCAACACATCCAGGGCAGAGAACGGCTCATCCATAAACAAAACCTCAGGCTCGACCACCAAAGCCCGCGCAAAACCCACGCGCTGCCGCATTCCACCGGAAAGCTCCTTAGGATACGCCGCCTGAAAACCGTCCAGACCCACCGTATCGAGGATCTTCAGACTCCGTTTGCGCCTCTCCGCCGGCTCCATCCCGCGCGCCTTCAGGGGCGCTTCGACGTTCTCCAGTACAGTAAGCCACGGGAACAGTGCAAAACTCTGAAACACGATTGACACATTGACGTTGGCGGTCTTGATCGGCTGTTCATGCCAGTACACCTCGCCAGCCGATGGCACAGACAGCCCAGTCAACATTCGAAGCAGCGTCGACTTGCCCGAGCCCGAAGGCCCCAACAAGGCCACGATTTCCCCCGCCGTAATCGATAGATCGGTCGGAGAGATCACCTGGATGCGGTTCTCGCTCGGCTGCGCGTAATATTTCTCGACACGTTCTGCGCGTATGATGGCTGGCTGCATAAGAAGTTTTGTAGTACAGTGTGCGTTCTCTGTGAATTGTGGAGGTTGTCCGTCAACCAACTCTGCGGTCAGCGTATCATTACTACGTAGGGCAAAACACAAAACCGATGCCTGTAAACGTTACATTTATCACTCAACTTTGACCTTCAAATTTTGGGGACATTCAGCATGGCAGATTCAACCACTACAGCCTCACCAAAACCCAGGGTACTCGTCGCCGATGACGAGCAAGTAATTGCCAATACTTTAGCAATTATCCTGAATCAAGCGGGCTTTGAGGCACGCGCCGTGTTTAGCGGAGAAAAGGCCGTCGAGTCGCTCGAGAGCTTTCAGCCAGACATGCTCATCAGCGACGTCATCATGACCGGCATGACCGGTATTGAAGCTGCAATCATCACTCGCAGCAAACTGCCAAAGTGCAAGATCCTTCTCTTTTCAGGCCAGGCCGCTACCGCGGATCTGCTGGAGAGGGCTCGCACCCAGGGCCACGAGTTCGAAATTCTCGCCAAACCGGTCCATCCGACCGATCTACTGGCAAAATTACGAGGCTAGGCCTCTGTGGCCCGCCGGTCGTTCAGCAACCTGCATGTTGCGGCCAGGCAATCCTCAGCCAGCTACCGCATGACCTCGTAGCGCAGCCCAACCACGCCATCGGGGTATTTCCTCGCTGAACGCAGGCGTAATGGAACGTCCCGATGGCGCGGTTCTATCAGCGGTATGCCCTCACCGATAAATGTCGGAATAACATGGATGGCGAACTCGTCAATCTCTCCGGCGTCGAGGAATGAGGCAATCAGCCCGCCACCGCCCATCATCCAGACGTGTTTGCCGGGAGCGGCGCGCAGACGCTGCGCAAACGCCTTCACCGGCTCAGACACAAATTCCACACCTGGTACAGTTCGCTTCGGCTGCTTCCGCGAGAAGACGTAGTTCGCGAGTTTCGTGTCGAATATTCGGCCTTTGCTCCGCGTTTTCTTGTGATAGGCGAGAGCCCAGTCGTAGGTCTTGCGTCCCCACAGGATTGTGTCGATCGTCCGGTAAAACGTGGTCATACCGTGATCGACCGTGTCTGGGCGACGATTGAGCCATTCGACATCACCATTCGGCCGAGCGATGTAGCCGTCAGCGCTTGTTGCAATGAAGACGATGATCTTTCGCTGTGCTTTCATGACGCACCAACCCAGTCAGGTGAACTGGCAGGTCACTCTATGATCTGACGATCCACAGACCGCCGCCTGTCCTTCACCTTGATCGCCGGCACCCCGGCATACACTGTCCACGGATCCAGGCTCCTGGTAGCGACCGACCCAAGCCCGAGCACCGCGCCTTCACCCACATTCACGCCAGGAGCAACCGACGCCCGAGCGCACACCCAAGCGTAAGCTCCGATGTTCATCGCGTACGCGATCAGCGGGAATGCAGGGTCATCATAATCATGCGTAGCGGCACATACGTAAGCATCCTGCGACAAAATTGCATGTGACCCCAGCGTAACCGGCGCAGGGTTGTAGATCTCCGCACCGTCTCCCGCCGTAACCTGATCGGCACAGATCAAATTCCACGGTGCCCATACGCGCGATCGCGGGTAGAAGTGGCAATTGGCCCCCATCGTCGCCCCAAACAAACGAAGAAGAAACGATCGCCAGGAATGTAACGGTCTCGGTGACGTTCTATACAGCACGGCCCAGCAGATATTCCAGTTCAGCCGTCGCAGCCGGTCGCTCAACGAAAATGCCGGTCGAAGGTACGGGTCGGCTGCAGTGTCGGCTGAGATGTGCTCTGCCGCGTTGTAGTGAATCTGCTTTGGCATGGAAAAACCTATTCCGAATCCACTGCAGTGGGAGTAAGTACCGTGGCCGTTCCAAATAACCGAATGATCGCCTTCGCATTCTCTCGCATATCGTATCGCCGGTGGAAGCACTGATAGGCGAGCTCCGACATATGCTGCCGCTCTTTAACGGTCATGCCGATCCAACGCTGCAGCAGCCGCAACGTACCCTCGGCCGTATCGAGTTCCATCAGCCCTGCGCCATCCTCCGCAATATCCTCGGCGATATTCACCTTATCGGCAAGCAGGACAGGCTTTCCGCACGCCAGAGCCTCTGCCACGGCGATCCCAAAGTTCTCCTGATGCGAGGGCAGAATGAACGCCTCCGATCCGAAGAAAGCTCCCCACTTCGCGTCGCCCGTCACCAGGCCCGGCCAGAAGATGCGGTCGGCGATCCCTGCGCTCGCAGCCGTGGCCTTCAACTTCGCGCTCCACAACTGTTGATCCGGGCCAGCCATCACCAGATAAAGATCTGGATCTGTCGCGGCGACCTTCGCGAACGCATCGATCAGAAGATCGCACCCTTTCTTGCGGTGGATGCGGCCGAGAAAAAGCAGATACCGCTTGCCCTTCGCCTCCGGACATTTTGCAAAGAAAGCCCGCTTCTGCGCCTCGGGATCGCCCGTAGGCCCACTTGCGCCATACGGAACCACGTACGCGTTCCAGCGATGCATCCAGAAGCTCTCCTCTGCCAACCGCTTCTCCGCCTTCGACGTAAACAGCACCCGATAGGCGCCGCGCAAAATCCAGTACTCCGCCGGGACCCAATACAGCCATTTCTTGATGTGTTTCAGCGGAAACGCATGTTTGAAGTAAGGGTCCAGCATGCCATGTGTAAACACGACATAGGGTGTATTTCCTGCCAGCGTGCGCCAGGCCGCAAGCCCGCAGTACTGCCATAGCCCATTCACTACAACACCATCAAAGCGGTGCCGGTTATCCCTCAGCCATGGCAGCAGTTTGGAATTGAATCCGTACTTGGTGTTTGTTGGTCCCAGTGCGTGTACTGGAAATCCGATATCGCTCAGAAACGGTGCCGAAGGATCATCCAGAGTCACGACCTCGCCTGTGTAACCGATGGGCCCATAACTCAGCAAGACCCTCACCGATTCCGTGGGCCCCCCGGCAGCCGGGTCCAGCGTTCCGATAATGTGGAGAATCCTCATCCGTGTTTGCTCATCAACTCTCAGAATATCAGTAGGAATTCGCGCTCACTTCGACAATGAAATCGCATCGTCATTCGGCAGTTATCTTCCTTGTGGCTTGTGCGATCGCGCGCCTAAGGCCGCGAACATCTTCCTCAAAATCCCATGTCTGAATCTTTGCCAGTGCGCGCTGCCCCATCATCGCCGCGGTCTCTGGCGTCGCCAGAACTCTTCGTAAAGCATCGGTCAAGGCTCCAACATCTCCCACGGGGAAGACGCAGCCTTCGACCCCGTCCTCAACCAGGTCCGGCTGACATCCCACATCGTCAGAGACCACCACGGCTCGCCCTGCATTCATTACCTCGTTCACAATCAGCCCCCACGGCTCATGCCTAGACGGCAGCACAAAGACGGTTGCCACGTCGAAGAACCTCGGCAGTTCCGATTGGTTTCTGAATCCGCAAAAACGAACCCCTTCAAGTCCGCTCTCTGCTGCCCGCTTCTCGAGAGCCTTGCGCTCCTCGCCATCGCCAACGATGACAAGATAGGGAAGCGGATCCCTCCCCGGCTCAGTCGAGAGATTTCTGTAAGCCTCCAACAGATCCCCGCATCGCTTTCGTGTCTGAAGCTTTGACGCAAACAGAATCACCGGCCGCGCGGCATCCAGCTTCAACTCCTGTCGCAGTGCGGTGCGCCCCTCGCGAGCCTCCTGGCAGCGGCTTTGAAAGTAGTGATTGTCCACTGCATACGGCATCCAGTGCAAAGGAAAATCCTCGCCCAGATAATGACGCCAATACTTGGCGTTCAGCGTCCCGATCGGCAGCGCCCCGTCGAGTAACCCCCGCAGCAGCTTGAAATATAGCTGCTTCACCGCCAGTGTCGGCCCACTCCGGTCGCGATCCCCAAGCCACGGCTCCGCCCGAACCAGGACCGGTATGCCCAGCCCCTTCGCCGCGAGCATTGCCTGCAGTGCGTTCACCGAAGAGTACCCATGCAGCCAGAGCACATCGAAGCCGGCTACGCCCTTGCTTCCGCGCAGCCTTTTAAAGATGCCGTAGTTCAGCGGGCTCATCGCGCCAGGATTCGTATTGTCCCGCAGCACCGGCAAGAATTCATGACGATACCCATCCAGCAGCGGCACGTCCCACTTCACCCCCACACCGAATCCCTCGTCCTTGTAATCGCGAACAGAAAAGTCCGAACCGAAGAATACAGTCAGGTCGATGTCCGGCTCCTGAGCGATCCGGCGCAGCAGCGGTGCCTGGTACTGAATCGGATGGCTCACCAGATAAGCCAGCCTTACTTTGTCTTTCAAGCTCTTGCCCATCTCTGACGAGGGTAAAACCATATCTTGTCGAGTCTCGTATGAACCTCAAAGCATGCAAGCCTCGAGGTTCCGTCAGGCGCTATACTCCAGTGGCGACGAGCAGAATCGACACAATGCCCAGCAGGGTACCGATTCCTCCATTTTTAATCGCTGCCTTCATCGCGTTGGTAGGCAGGAAGACGATATCCTCCGGTTGCAGCACGGGGTCGGGTTCCTCACCGTTGACGATCTTCTTGAGATCGACGCGAACGACCTGACGTCCCGTTCCAACGGACCGAATAATCCTGAGGTCACCTTGCTTGCCTTCAAAACCGGCGCCGCCGGTAAGCGCGGCCACCTTCATCAAGGTCATCGGCGAATTTTGTGTCAGTGGTACCGCACCCTGAACCTTGAAGGCTCCCAGCAGATAAACCACTCCCACCCGTGGGACGATGATCGTGTCTCGCGGGAAGATTGGTATATTGGCCTCAGCACTCGTCTCAGGATTGGTTCCGAGGTCGACCGTGATAGGCTGCGGGACGCCGGGACGATTAATCGTAATGATATGGCTCGCGGTTGTCGGAAGCCCGCCTCCTCCCAATACGACGGTAGTAGACGTTGTCGTGAATCCTCCGCCGCTGCCAACAGCCGCCAATACATCGTATAGCCGTCTCTCCCCGATGATCGCCACAATTCCGTGCAACTCTCCGATCACGGTGGCTGTCTGGTTCGGCGACTCCACAATCTGGATCGTGACCTGAGGATCGCGATACATCCCCGCAGCCACCAGCTTCTGCGCGATCAGGTCCTGAGCCTGATGCAGCGTGAGGCCCTCCACCTTCACCTTGCCGATCAACGGAAGTTGAATCGTGCCATCGAGGCTCACTCGTACAGTCGGACTATAGTCCGCACTCTCAAACAGATGAACACTGATCAGATCGTCGTGCCACAGATACACTTCTCGATTCGCCGGATACAGAATCGCGCGATCGGTCGTGATTGTATACGGCGGATTCACCTGCGTAGTCACCCCAAGCGCCGGTCCGCTGAACTGAGCCATCGCGGAGCCGCACAGAGCCATCAACAGAAACACGGCAAAGCTTAGCCACGCAGCGCGGCGGGCCATCCGCAACCTGCCCGCGACCGCCTTGCCAACCCGAAGATTATCGTGCCCCTGTCTCATCGCTCAGCCTCCTCGGATTTGCGTGCATCGTCCCTGGAGACCTTCTGCGATTCCCAGCTTTCCGAATCCACACTCGAGTACGAATAACCGGAATACCCGTAGTACCCGTAGTATTCGGGTGAGTTCAGATCGACTGCGTTCAGCACAATACCGGTAATGCCTGCACCCGCGCGCAATAGGATATCCCTTGCACGCCGCACCACATGTTTACTCGACTTGCCGTGCCGCACCACCAGCACGACTGCATCCGCCTGTCGCGCAAGGATGACGCCATCCGTAACCGAAAGGATCGGCGGCGAGTCGATGACTACGTAATCGTAAAGTTCGCCACAGCGCCGCAGGATCGCGTCCATCGCCCCGGAGCTCAACATCTCTGTCGGGAAAGGTGGAACAGGTCCGCTCGGCAGAATGTCAAGATTCGGAATCTCAGGCACTCCCTGCACGGTCTCTTCCAGCTTCGTGGCCCCAGTCAGCACTGTCGTCAGGCCGATCTTGCCATTCAGCCCGAATCGGTGATGTATGTTAGGCCTGCGAAGGTCGCCGTCGATCAGCAGAACACGCGTGTCTCGTTGCGCCAGAATAGCCGCCAGATTGCTGGCCGCCGTGGTCTTGCCTTCTGAAGGCGTCGCGCTCGTCAGCACAATGAACTTCGGCGGATGCCCGGCAGTCGATAACAAAAGCGACGTGCGCAGCGAGCGGAAGGATTCGGCAAACTGCGACTTCGGTTGCGTCAGGATGCCGATATTTCGTTGCGCCGTGGTCAACGTTCCTGCGTGATCAACAGAAGACCGCCGCGCTCGCGGAATGATGGCTAACGACGGGAGCTCCGTGATGCTCTCGATCTCCGCGATGCTCCGCAAACCGGTGTCCAGACTCTCCAGCAGGAAGGCGATCACAATTCCGGCCAGCATACTGAAGGCCAACGCGGTCATAATCACCGTCGACTGTGGCCGCAGCACAGGGTTCGCCGGAGGCAAAGCCCGATCGACAACTTCAATGTCCAGCGATTCCAGCCCGGACTGGACGCTCGCGGTCCGCAGACGTTGTTGCAGGCTGTCGTACAGGTTCCGGTTCGCTTCAAACTCCCGTTGCCGCAGCGTGTATTCCACCAGCTGGTCCCGCAACTTATAAGCGTCCGACTTCTCCGCCTCCAACGCAGCAGTCGTCTGATCTTCATTCGCACGCGCTACGATGTAGTTCTGCTTCGCCTGGACCAGGAGCCGGTTCTGCTCGGCATCGATCTCCTTCTTCAATTCATCAATCTGCGCTTTCAGCGCCTTCGCCTGAGGGTGGTTCGGCCCCAGCGTCGACTCCATCTGTGCATAGCTCGCCCTCCCTCCTGCAAGCTGCGTTCGCAGCTGATTCAACATCGCCGGCGCGGTACCCGGCGTTAGTTCAATCGTGCCTTCAATCGTGTTCGGATCTGTGCCGTTCAGAACGCGGTACCGCGCCTCCGCGATAATCCGGGCTAACTTCGCAGCCCCTGCCGCTCTGGAAAGATCATCGAGCGAGTTGCTGATCTGATTGTGGTTCGGATCGAACGCGAGGATGCCCAGTCGGCGCTGCATGTCGATCAGCTGCTCCTGCGACGTCTCCACCTCTTGTTTCAGGCCTTCCAGCGTGCCTGAAAGAAAGTCCGAAACATGCTGCGAAGACTCGAACCGCGTCTGATAGCTGCGCTGAATATAGTCTGAAATGACCCGATTGACGATATCCGCCGACAGCTTTGGATTCAGGCTGCTATAGTCGATGCGGATAATGTCGGTTTTTGGAACCAGCGTGACGTGCAAATTGCTCTGCAGGCGGTGAACCGTATCTTGCCGAGTTTCACCATCGTCCAGTGACGTATGGGGAACAGGTCCTTTACGCTCGAGAAAGTCTGCGTTGTTCGACAAATCCATCTCGCGACACACCCGTAACATCAGGGAATCGCTCTTAAGAATCTCAAGCTCCGTCAGCAGCCTCGTACTGGCATCGCCGCCATACTCTCCTACCGTGCTCACCCGGTACTCATTCGACGAGCCCGACCGCACCTGGATTCGCCCATACGAGTCGTACAGCTTCGGTTGAGACTCCGCCTTGAAGATTCCATATGCCAGTCCCAGTAGAACGGCAATAATCAGAACCCACCGTCGTTTCCGGAGAACGATCAGCGCTTCGGACAGCGTAGTATCTGTAACCGTTGTACTGAACCTGTTCTGGCTCGTATCCGGAACACCCACGGATGGTGGCTGCGTATTTTCGGAACCCATTGACCTTAGTCTACCCGAGTGGGCCTTCCAGAAGGAATATTAGATGAACGCACCGTCGCATCGGTTCAAAGCAACTGCCAATGCTCTCGGACCCCGTCGATTGCTCCTGCGTTCGGTTATTCTCAACACTGAGGAATAACACTACAGCACTATGAGTGAAAACATCAAAATTGCCGTCGTCGGGTCGGGATATGTCGGTCTGGTTGCCGCCGTTTGCTTTGCCGAAATGGGCCACGATGTCATCTGTGTAGACAATGATGAGAGCAAAGTGGCCGCCCTTCAGGCCGGCGACTCGCTCATCCACGAGAACTACCTCCCCGAACTTCTCGGCAAGTACCGCAACACCAGGGTTCGCTTCATGACCGACCTCGCCGAGGCCACCCGCGAGTGCGAAGCCATCTTTATCGCCGTAGGGACCCCACAAAGCGAAGCCGGCGACGCCGATCTCTCCTACGTCGAAGCCGTTGCGTGCGAAATTGCTCGTTCGCTCACCAGCTATAAAGTCATCGTCGAAAAAAGCACAGTGCCCGTTTACACCAACGAGTGGGTCACCCGTACGATGGAGCGCAACGGCGTCGCCCGTCGCCTCTTCGACGTTGTCTCCAATCCCGAGTTCCTTCGCGAGGGAACTGCGGTCGCCGACTTCCTTCATCCCGATCGCATCGTGGTCGGTGCCGACAGCGACCGGGCCGCGGCAATTCTTACCCGAATCTATCTCCCCCTCACGACTGGCGCCTACTACACGCGCAGCGAGGCCATCGCCGGTCTCCGCAACGTCACCGCGCCACCTCCGCTCCTGCTGACCTCCACCAAGAGCGCCGAGATCATCAAGCATGCCTCCAACGCCTTCCTGGCTTTGAAGATCTCTTTCATCAACGCCGTCTCCAACCTCTGCGAAGCCACCAACGCCAATGTGGAGCAGGTAGCGCGCGGCATGGGGCTCGACAGCCGCATCGGCCGAAAATTCCTTCGCCCCGGCATCGGCTACGGAGGCTCTTGTTTTCCCAAAGACGTGGCCGCCTTCCGTTCCGTGGCGGAGCAGCTGGGCATCGACTTCAATCTCCTCACCGAAGTCGAAAAAATCAACAGCCAGCAGAAGAGGCGTTTCCTCAATAAGGTTCGTTCCGCCCTATGGACACTCCGCGGCAAACGCATCGGTGTTCTCGGCCTCGCCTTCAAGGGAGAGACCGATGACATTCGCGAATCCCCCGCGATCGACGTTGTCGAAATGCTGCTTGCCGAGGGCTGTTCGATCACCGCCTATGATCCCGCGGCGATCAAGCGGACCCAGGAAGTGCTGCCCTCCGGGCCCAACCTATCCTATGTAGCCGACGCCTACAGCGCAGCGAAGGATGCCGACGCTCTCGTCATCCTCACCGACTGGGCCGAGTTTGCCGACCTCGACCTTGATCGCCTCAACAAGACCCTTCGTTATCCCATCATCATTGATGGTCGCAACCTGTACGATCCCGATATCATGGTTAAATACGGCTTTACTTATCTGAGTATCGGTCGCCCCGCAGCCTATCCTGTGCGGGACGTCGCATCACCATCGTCCGCCGGTTAGTTCCTGCGTTTGCGGACCCGTTCACATCGGCATCGCAAGATGCCGCTCGTTCCACAAAAAACAGTGGGAATGGGAACATGATTTAAGGAGAAAGGTAATAAAAGATGTCTCGAAACATTCTTGTCACTGGAGCAGCCGGCTTCCTCGGCTCTCATCTTTGTGACGCTTTGCTCGCAGCAGGGAACTCGGTGATCGGCGTCGATAACCTCAGCACCGGGAGACTCGCCAACCTCAGTCACCTCCAGCGCGAAGACCGGTTCAGCTTCCTCGAGCAGGACATCACGAAACCCTTTGACCCCGGCAAAGTCGACTTCATCTTCAACTTCGCCTCCCCCGCCAGTCCCACCGACTACACTCGTCTCGGTCCCGAAACCCTCCTCGTCGGCTCCGCCGGCACCATCAACACTCTCGACCTTGCCCGCAAACATGGCGCGGGCTACCTCCATGCCTCCACATCCGAGTGCTACGGCGACCCAGAGGTGCATCCCCAGGTCGAGACCTACTGGGGCCACGTCAACCCCATCGGCCTGCGTTCCGTCTACGATGAAGCCAAGCGTTTCTCCGAAGCCGCAGTCATGGCCTACCACCGCTACTACGGTGTCGACACCCACCTCGTCCGTATCTTCAACACCTATGGCCCCAGGCTGCAACCCAACGACGGCCGAGTCATCTCGAACTTCATGATGCAGGCCCTGCAAGGCAAGCCCCTCACCATCTATGGCGACGGCTCCCAGACGCGCAGCTTCTGTTACGTCTCCGATCTCATCGACGGCGTCCTGCGCCTCGCGTCCTCCAAAGAGCATCTCCCCATCAACATCGGTAATCCCGACGAGTGGACCATCCTCGAATGTGCTCACGAAATTCTTTCCGTCACGGGCGCCGGCACCGAGATCCTCTTCCAGCCGCTCCCGCAGGACGACCCAACCCGGCGCCGCCCGGATATTACTCGGGCAAAAGAACTACTCGGCTGGGAACCGAAGGTCAAGTTGCGTCACGGGCTGGAAAAATCCCTCGAATACTTCAAGGCATGCGTTCGGTAACTGCCTCGGAGCATGGGCTAACGCACTTCCGGATAATTGCGCAACCTTGGATACCAGGTCAATTGCACCGAAACCGAAGTGTCTTTTTGTAGCCCCGGCTTATAGGCTGGGGCCTTCCACCCTTCATATTGCACCCAAGCATTCAACTCCACTTCTTTGCCAAAACGTTTCACTAGGCTCGCCTTGAACTGGTTCTGGGTCGTTCCTTCCGGAACGAAGTCCTTCGCGGTTTTTTTATGCAAGTACTCAAGTTGAATCCACTGGTCGGCCGACAGATGGTACGTGATCCAGGCCTGCCCACCCTTTGCTTCGCGGCCAATCCAGTCCCCCATGATGAACCCTTTATTGGTGTAGCCCTCCTTTTGGATGACCTCCCAGTAATTGAACTGTCCCGCAAAGCTTCTCGCCACTCCCGGATCGGTGGTCACGCCCTCCGCTCTGACATCCAGCTTCCTCAGTCCCGGAATCTGTGAGATGTACAAGCCGGTCCGGTAGGCCGCTCGTCGCGGCGCACTAATGGGCGTCACATCGTCATGGGCGATCGAATCCAGATACAACGTTGCGTACCGCCTCAGAAATGGCAGTCGATAGGAGAAAGTGAAGTCGCTGTATCGCGCGCCCGGATCCTCCCGGGAAATCTTTACCGAACCGGGGGTGTCGGTAAAACTGAAAAAGCTCTTCAGGAATGTGTGCAGTGTGACCGGCGCATGACCCTCGCCGCCCCAGATCACTGTTCGCTCAAACCCAAACTCAAAGTTTTTCGTTGGCCGGAAGGAGAACATCGAGGTGTGCTCCCACGGGGAATTCAAATAGGTATGTCCCTTTACGCTCCCCACAAAAAAGTCATACCTCACAGGCCCCAGAACCTTCGACAACAAAGGGATATTCAGCGGTTCTACCCGGTTGATTTGGAACGAATAGACATCCTCTGCGTTATTGGACCATGCCATCGCGCTGCCGAACGCAGGTCCAAGCCACGTGTCGGTCTTGCCTCCGGTGATCTCATGCCCGAGCAGGTGAAACGACCCATACGCCTCCACCAGCCGAAAGGGATTCTGCGACGGTAGTTCCCCCACGGGCATCACGTCCGACGGCCCTTCATTCGGAATCTCGTCGTTGATCCCCAGCGCGTCACTCAGCTCCCTCTCGTATCCGGTTCCTGATGGAGCATGCTGATACTCTCCCCTGACATATAACGAAAACGGCCCCCACTCCTCGGTCGTCGCAGCGCCGGCGATGGCGTTCAAGCCGCTCTCAAACGGTCGGCCGTAGTCATTGCTGATCGTCTGTCCCAGGTGGTAGCTGTCCCGGAGGATCGGACCACTGATTCCCAGGAACCGCGTATAAGACGAGCTCATTCCGTACACCAGTCCGCGGTCCACATTGCCGCTCGGCACCTCCGCACTCAACTCGTACAGCAGCTTTGCCAGGATGTCCTGCGCCTGCTCGTTGTCGCTGTTGATAATCGCATCCCTCGACTTCAGCACCATGTGCAGCACGCTCCGCCGCGTGTAAGGCCGCATCCCCACAAACATCGTGTCGAGAAATCCCATTCCGTAGAGTCGCGTCAACGCCGGATACATCCAGCTATCCACGGGAATATAAGCCGATCCTAGCCGGTCAACCGGAGGCTTCGGTGGCTTCGGAGCATACGGCTCATACCCCACATACGGAGCCTGCGGTGTAGGAGTGGCCGGTGGCACCACTGGCGGACCTTTCTGCTCCGGTGTTGGAAGAGCCGGAGGCGGGGCCTGAGTCTGGGGTTGAGGTTGAGGCTGAGCAGGTTGAGTCTGCTGCTGCGGCTTCGGCGCATACGCCGGAACCGCCGGCGTCGTATCCGCAGGAGTAGGAGTCGGCACCGGCTCCGAGTCGGGCGGAGGAGTAGGAGGGGGAGGAGTCGGCTTCTGCCCAAAAGCAATCGAAGCGGTACATAAAATCAGCACCGCAAAAGAGAGAAAACCCCTGTTCCGCACTCGCACCTCAATAACCCGTGACTCAACTGCAGCAACCAGTGTAATTGCCAACACCCCTCCGGCCGCAGCCGCAAAATAGCCTCTCCCTAAGTATCCCTAAGCACAATGATTTACCATCTTGTCGCCGCTGCTATCCGTCGGCGCATCCCATCATGCGCACGTTCCAGCCATGCCTCCGTGCACACCTTGCGTTCCAGCAGCAACTCCTTCATCTGAACCAGCGGATCGACCCGCGCACGCCCTGCCGAGCCGTCTGCACTGTACGCCAGACACTCAATCAATACCGGCCCATCTCCCCCTCGAGTCCGCCCAAGCGACTCTTGCGCCACCCGGTACAGTGCCACCGCATCTCCCGCATCGACAGGAATTCCAGGCACTCCCCACTGCGCTGTCCTGGCGCTCAGGTTCGTCATCCCATCCGTCTTCTCTCCCGTCACCACAGGCAGAATCACAAAAATCACCGGCAGCTCAAGCGATCCGGCCACTTCCAGCATCTTCCGCCAGCCCCCCTTGCCCAAGTCACCTTGACGACCATAGGCGACCACAACATTCGGCTGTTCCAACGTCTTGAACGAGAGCGCCGCACCCATCGCCAACCTCAACCGCTCGTCCGCATCGGCAACCCACGGCAACACCCGTGCGGGAACTCCGCCCCGCTTCGCTCCCCTGGCCTTTTTCCCCGAACCAAGCTCAGCCACGCGCTTCAGAAGGGAATTGACCTTCGCGCCCGCAAGCAGGTCCATCACCACTCCTACCTGAGAATCGCTCACCAGATCCCCGGGTTGCAGGTCAATTGCCGTGCTCACGCGACAAGCCTCCTGCCCCCGAATAGAACCCAGCCTCCGCCGCGCCCTGCCTGCTTTCGCGTTCTTCTGTAACGCGACAATATGTTCGTCCAGCACTCTCGCCTCAGCCATCGCCACATACATCTGCCGCAATTTCGCATTGGGCACCAGCGGATTCTCGTACATCCCCGTCTCGCTCAACCAACCCTCCATCCCAAAACTTGCAAAAAGAGAGGGTCCCGAAAGGAACTCATCCCCCTAATTGATATCAGATAACTTGCACATTACAAAAGACTATACAAACGCATGAAACGCAGCATATGCAGGCAGCTAGCACAAACTAGCACAAAAAATGAATTTGTCTGGTCCCAGAAACAACTCACGATTTGCCGCGACTCTAAAGAGGGTATCAGCTAACTTGACCGTAGAGCCTTTCAACGCAGCGTGTTAAGCTGTCTCTCACCTCGAAGCAGAGGAATTTAGAAGAGGTGTACGAATGAACAATTTAATCCTTGGTATTTTCCGCGTGGCAGATTCTCTAGACACATCCAAATTGACTCAATCGGCTACGGAGCACCGTTACATCGCTCTGGTTTCTGCCACTTACCACTCCAAGAGCTCTTGGTACTCAAGCGAAACTCTCTTTGGACTTGAGCAGCAAATGAAAGATTTCAGAATCATCGACTGGGAACATGTCGAAAAGGAAGTCGCCAGCAAAGGCTTCTATAAATATTTCCACGACCTCAGCGAAGAAGAAACGGCCGCAAAGAACGAAGCCAGAATGCAAAGAATGCAAGGTGCCTAAAACGCAGAAAAGCCCCTCTGTCCTTCCTCATGTTTCGAGGTTGGGCAGAGGGGCTTTTTCTTTTGCAAAACACAATCCCTATCGCTCAATCTTCCATCCACAACTAGAGTTCTCGCACAGGCTGTCAGCCGTCCTACAATTCCGGGGGGCTATTCTCCGTCACTGTCTCGAAACTATGTCCAGGCTGTATCGAACCTTCGATTTCATTCCGAATGCAGATAACAGAGACCTCAGTGATTGGGCCGTTCGGCCACCTTTACCAATAATTTTCTCCACATCGGTTGGCGCGACCGTCACCAGAAAGGTCGTTCCTTGTTCGGAGTCTGTGGCCGTAACCTGAATCTCGTCTGGGTTATCCACCAATGCGAGGACTATCCGATGTATGAGTCCTTGAACCTTTGAGTTGTTCCACACTTTTCCAGTCGCCCCCATGTCGTTTAATTTACTACAGGATATTCCCCTTTTCTTCGCCTATACTGATTCAATGTTCGACCCGAACGCTCACCAATACCTGACATGCGCCGCGTCCTAATGAATTTCGACCACGGCGAATACTGGTCTGTTCACTTCATAGAGGCTGATTGCCGAACTCTGATAGGCCCCAGGACGCGCTACTATCACTTCGCCACTGTTGACGGGTTACGTGCATTCGTCATCCGTTGCAATGCGGAGGATCTGGAGAAGTTTGAGTACAGCCTGAGAGCGTGGGGCAGGGGCAGCAACTACGTCAATCTGACGGATGAGCAGTACGCCAAATTGAGATAGCAGCCGCAATACAAAAAACGCCCCCTATCAAAGGGGCGAATCCGGTAAATATAGGGATGCTTGCTGTAGCGGTCTGTTGCCGCAATTGTCACCCTGATTCTTCTAGAGTGAGATCGCTGAGGGATGGTTGCCAGAGAGAAAGTAAGATTTTTTGGTGGGCTGGTTACTGAGCACTCGCGCACAACTCCGTCATTTACCCGACGGTACCGGATCTTCGGGGCTCAATTTAGCTGAGGAAAGCGCGGTCTCTTCGCGTGGAACCAGGAAGAAGTTGGTTCAGCCGGGTCCGTTTCCTTCAATTCTTCGGCTTGCGGGAACGTTCCGTGCAGAAGATCCGACGAGTAAAGAGCGCACTTGCCATCGTCAAACGTGATGACTACGCCTCTCCTAAATCTATCCACAGAAATGACGCGTGGTGCGTTTGGAGTTTCCATAACAAAAAGATAATGGCTTGAATGAGACCTCCATGTCTGTCTGCTGAGAAACAATGTACTCGGCTATTCCAAGTTTCCCACCGCCAAAGAATCACATTGCGGAGCTCTAACCGATAGTTGCCGTTTTGACAGCCTTCGCAGGAGTCGCCGTCTTCGTAGCTTTCTCAGGCTACCTTCTTCGCCTTTGCCCAACGCGCCTTCATCGCAGCGGAAATAGCCGCTCTCCCTTTGGCGCTCAACTTTCTCTTCTTGGGTTTCGACAGTTTAGGTTCGGTCGATTTGGGACGACCAGGTCCGTTTCCCGTTTTTGATTCCTGCGCTGGTCAAGATCGCCCGTGAGGGCATTATTGTTTAACATCCGCGTGGTACGCTGGCTGACCCTCGAAGCAGAGGAATTTGGAGAGGTGAGCAATGAGCAGTGTGTTAGCAGATAGCTTTGATTGGCCAATTGGCCAAGCAATACCCAGCGTCGGTGACGAGATACATTACACCGGCAAGGAAGCGACCGTAACTGTGCTCAAGAGGGTTTTTGAGTTCAACAACGGAAAACTTGTGAATGTAAAACTCTACTTCCATAAGCCTTAAACACAAACATCCCTCTGCCCCAACCTCGAAACATGAGGAAGGCAGAGGGGCTTTTCTTTTGCAAAACACACTCCTTTGCGCTGAAATTTACTGTTGCCCCTCTAACATACGAGCGCCTGACCACATAAGGTCATCCTCCGCAATCTCCTCGTGAACAAGCTTTTGCATGAGGGCTTGCTGTTGGGGTGCCCACTTGGTCCCAAAGGACTCTTCCCATCTGCGTATTTGTGCTGATGGGACGCGGGTCAGAATCTGCGGCGGATGTTCCAAATGACAGGGCGTTTCCTCTGTGGCTTCAACCATTGAAGATTTATGAATTGACACAATATCAGTGTGCTTTCCACACCCCTCTATGCATTGTTTCGTATCTGAGATGATACCCGCAGCCAAAACCTCTAACTCCCGAACAGAGTTCCCCACACTAAGAGATTCCATAGCGTTCATCGCGAATGACGAGCCAATACCAACAGCCTCCGATACCATCCCCCTTCTGAGGGTTGACTTGTAGGTTACGTAAAGTGCGGTTTCCCATCCACAATAGGCCCCGATTAGCATTTGAAAGTCTGCATTTCTATCGACGGCCACCGCAGGCAAAACATGCTTGGTATAGAAACTATCAAGGCGTTCACGTACGTGATCTTCAAAGGTCCGCATATGTGGGCTTGCGGGGATTGAAAAAAGCAAATGGTCCGTGAAGGCATCAATGAATCCTGCATCACCGGCTCCCGCCAGCACGCATGCAGAACCACCAGGCGAAGCACCATTCGAAGAAAGATTTAGGCTGGTCCAAGTCATAATTTTCTGCTGTGGGCGCTTGAAGTAGGTATCGCCCTCCTCAGAGTCGGCGGCAATAACAATGCCATCTCGTCCCACCATTCCTATACAGATCGTCATGCTTATCTCCTTTGGCCGAACTGTAACGCGTCCTGATTATTCACGAGGTCAATGAAGAATTTCGCCACGGTCGTTCCATTAACCATGAGAATCACTTCGACTTCGACTTTTTCTTTCACGCTAAATACTGTCAATTCGGGTTTCGGTATTGAGCGGTTGTGGCCGAAGTACATACCTCCTGTCGAGGCCATGCGATTGCCCAGTGCGGTAAACATGGCGGTGGCGTTTATCACTCCACAAGACAAGGAATCTGCGATCCCCGGGTCCAATCGAAACTTCATTGAAGAAAGCATCCAGCCAATACGCCTTCGCAACAGTCGCCACATTCTTACCGTCTTCTCTAAAAATAAGGTGGGCTGACAATGGATTAATAGTGACTGACCGCTCCCCTATCTCCGCTGGAGGATTGTAGACGGAGATAACGGCGCATTCTTCATCGCCCTGTGTGGATTCTTTCCACGCATTGTTTTGAAACCTAGCACGAATGTGTTCGGCATCGAAAACCTCGATTCTGGATTGCTTCCGAGGCTGTGGCTGGGGTGGAGGTTGCGTAGCTGCTAGAGATGAAGGGCGAGCGGCAAGTAGTTTTTCTATTGCCGAGTCTCCCACTATTGAGCCATGAAACTGGGAACCTGAAAGGTCGCGGCCTGCCGTCATGGCATCCCCGCTTCCACCAATGGGGCTACCGTCTCCGTGTGTCGTCTGAGCAGTATTTGTGGCCTTAGGGGCGGAGGACTCCTCATTGGACATAGCTCCCACGATGGCTAAGACGACTGCCGCTATGACACAAACTGCAATCCACACTTCTAATGCGTGAGGGTGCTTTAGTCCGTAATCTTGGGCACGGAGAATACCAAAACCGATTGCAGCGGAGGCGCTCAAAGTGGCCCCCGCATAAAACATCCGTTGGCGAGACACCTTGAAGGACATTCTGCTCCGCTAACCCTCTGAGAGCATTATCCCCCCGCAGGGTTCGTTCAGGACACAAAAAAGTGCCCACCAAACTCCCTTGAAAAAGGAGAATGATGGGCTTTGAGTGTTAGTGATTAGTGATTAGGCGTGCTGCGTCAGAGAGCGAACGGGGTGAGTTCCAGCGTCCGTGTTATATCCCCCTACGCGGCAGAAGAGCACAAAGCCCGTCTCATTCTTCAGGGCCAGCAATTCCGATAGCGTTTTATGCCGAAATCTCCCGCCTTTCGTGCGGTATAACCAGACTTCAGATCACCAAACAGAATCGCTTTGTTGGTCGCAGCGATTACCGGCCTGGATTCATCGATCACAATCGGACGGCCAAAGATGGCGTTGAACGGATTGCCAGCAACGTCAGTCTGAAGAATCGGCTGCCCAGTGGTCGAAATGAGACCCATCAGGCTTGCGCGAGTCGCACTAGACATGACCCAGCTTGCATTCTGCACGTACAAATTATCGAGCGACCCAAAGAGCGCCGCGAGGTCCGTGTACGTAACAGCCGTAGGACTCGCAGAGGTTGCGCCAAGCGTCGAACCAAGAGCAGTAACGTTGCTGCCGTTGCCCAGAGAGATCCAATTGGCGAACCCTCTGTAATACCGACCAGCCAGCTTGTTCTGAATCCAGGAATCCAAATCAAACTGGGAATCCTAAGCAACTGGTTGCTGATTGACACCAGGCCAGAGGTTGCTGTATCGGTGAGACTCTGGAAACCTGCAACCGTGGGGTCAGTTTCAGTTACCGCCGTAGCTTCGGAAATCAGCGTCAAACCCTTTGCGGTATCGTTTTCGGTCGCAACGTCAATCGGACCACCATCCGCTAGTGTTGAGCGTATTGACCGCATCAAGCAACTGGCCATAGCTCTTCAAAGCCGATGGAAGGTAGGATCGAAGCCAGTAGGCACAAGAACGTTACCGCCAGTGATCGGACCAGCGATTGCACCGACACCCAAATCACGCTGTTCCTGAGTCCGAATGAAGGCCCGATTCTCTGCGCTCACTTGCCGGTACGCATCCACTGCGGTGAATGCACGTTTCTGATTCTTGACGGTCTCTTCAGACTTGTCATCGTTGCCGAAGCCTGCACGCGGAGGACGGGTGCTGCGATTCTGCTCTGTGTTGAACTTCTCAACTGCCTGCATACGGGTGATGTCTGCACTGAGCACATCGGCATCCGCAATCATCTTGTCAAAGTTGGCGCGATCTTCAGTGGTGACGGTTTCTTTCGTGATGAGTGCCTGCGCATCCACCATTAGTCTTATTTCGTTCGTTCGATTAGAGATTTGATATCCATTTGATTTGTTACCTTTGTGTTTGAATTTGGGTGCAGGACAGCGACTCGCCCCGAGGCAAGTGCTTCCATGCAGCAATGCAAAGCGTGAGCGATTGAACGCAGCCACCATGTGGCACGCAAACATTGCAAACTTGTTTAAATTGGGTGAGTAACTTGCCGCTTCCCCTGTGGCCTGAGAACATGGATCGATGAACAGTCGGCTATTTCTGAGAATCCGAATGCTTATCGAACTCGCCATTTGCATCGGCTTTGTGATCGCAGCAGTCGATGTTGACCAGATACACATATCAAGCTACGTCTGGGTGGATGTCCCTTGCCGATTGCTACTTGCAATCTCTGCGGTTGGGATTTTCACTCACGTCATGACATTGCACCGTGATGCTGCGGCAGCCAAAAGACGCCATTAACTCGTTTGTTTGCGCTTGGAGAGTTCTAAACGCATGTGGAGCTTGTGGCGCTCAGACTGACTGAGAGGCTTGCTGCGGCTCTCGTCATCATCCTGAGCAGGGCAGCCGTTCTCTGCGCACTCTTCGTCTTCACAGATCGTCGCATCAGAACAGTTTTCACAGTCATCATCCTAGAGCACTCAAAGCAATCACAATCGCAGCCGTTTTCATTCGAGCGAGTAATCAGGCTGCGAATCTCTGGAGGAGCAGCTGCGAAGGCTGACAGAGGTGGCAGGATAGGCCGCGAAGCTGGTTATTGAGACTTCAGCCAGGTTCACATCCAACAGTGTTCGCAAGGCTGCTCCATCGGGTGTGGTGGTCCATTTGTCGCCACCGCTGGGAACATTGAATCCAAAGCTGCACGAATTCAGATTTCCGTTTCGTACATTCTCAACCGTGTCTTCAGCAATCGCTGTCTTTGGCATCGTGACAGTGAAAGCCAAACCCTGTGAGTCCTGAGTTAAGAGTCAATGTTCCTGCTGTGGTCCTGCCGAGCAATTGGAACTCTTGTGATCGCGGAGCATGAGCAACATCTGGTGACTCTCTGAGAGTCCGTGTGAACATGCCAGGTGCGCAGATTTCTGTGAATCCGCCCAGGTCCACGCTGGGCTTTGAATCCACTGCGTAACCCGTGAGGACCTGTGAACCATCTGCCCCTGTAGAAAGACGGATCTCTGTTGCTTTGATATTGCGTCTTTCGAGCTTATGCGCCATTGGGCAGACCTTTCAGTGCGACATGCTCCGCAATGCTGCGATGGGCAGCAAGCGTGAGCGTCTTGGTGACTTTCTGGAGTTCATGAGCAGCAATCGAGTCCAAATCCTCTGGTTTCCAGGTGGCTGCACGTTCGGTTAGCTTCTGGAGATATTCAGCGATGGCCTTTGCTGGCTCATACTGCCACTCTGGAGAGCGTGTGTTGCGTTTGGCACGCTCTGCCCCTAGTTCAGCGATGGAGGCCACCAAAGGCTCAAATATCTGCATCACAGTAGTTAGGTCGCGCTTATCTGCCGACCGTGCTGCCAATCTGCCCACAGCATCCCTGTAGAGGCGCAGATACTGCCGCCTAGTGTCGCCCTCTACGGGTTGCTGACCGATGGGCTGATCTTGGATGGATTCTGTGTCCAACAGTTAGCTCAGAATTTTGCATGTTGACTGGAGTCCAATAGACGTCACCAACAGGTCCGATTGGATTCTCACCCAGTTCTCTGCGAATATCGTTAGTGGAATAAAATCCCCATTGCTTACCGATCGCATAACCCTTCATTGTCGAGGCGAAATCACCGCGTAAACGCTCACGAAGGTCAAACTGAATGAAAGACTGTGTTTGGTTTGCCGTTCGGAGCAGGTGGGAGCAGTTTGCGGCGGAATTCAATCTCAATCCGCTTTAATAACGGAGTCAGAGAATCGCTGAACGAAGCGAGAGTGACTGCTGTTCGTGATTTGAATTCGATTAGACGGGTTAAGTCACCAACCATCGAAGCCGGCACACGGAATGCAGCCGCAATCTCGCTACGGCTGAAGGATCTTGAGGCCAGACAGTTCCGAATCTTCTGCGCTGAGGCCCGAGTGTTTCAATCGTGAGGCCCTGATCCAAAATCGCTACTCGGCGCTGACTGCCACCAGATTGCAATTCTTCCCAAGCTTGTCTCTAAGTCTTGACTTTGTCTTCTGGCTTAATCTTGCCCGGATCAGTCTCAGAGCGCAAGGGCAGGGACAGCATTGTTTCGAATAATTCTTGCAGCAAATTTCTGCTGTGCGATCGTCAAACCCAAAGTCTGCCTCAGCATCGCGATGGGGGAAATACCCACGATGCCGTCCCACGAAAACAACGGGACATGCAACATATTTTCTTTTGCAATGATGCGGGTCTGATCTGGTCCCATCCCATCGCTGCATTTGTAGGCTGAGAGTGCCATTCACGCCCAGGCGAACGGGCTCAGTTTTGCGAGGGTCCAAATTCCACAGAGCAACAGGATCACCGGCAGCATTGCGCTGGATTTCTGCGTAGCCATTGCCACGGAGATTCAGGTGTGTGACAAGGGTCTCGAAAAATGAGTACGCACTGGTTTCATCGTTTGGCGCAATCTGCAACAGATGGCTCAGGGCAGCATCAATGTCTTCCTGCTTGCCGGTTGGAGTCTGCTTGTAGATTCGGCACGGCAGAGATGCAACGCCATCGGCCAGCACACGGCAGCAAGTGAATACCGTTGCTATGGAAAGCGAGGTAGCGTCATTTACAGACTCAGCACTCTGTTACTCTGTCCACTACCATTCAGAAAGTCCCAGATCGCACCCAGATTGAAGCCCATACCTTGGGTCTCCAGCGAGTCTCGTTTTTCGTGCTTTGCTGCCCTTGATTGCCAAGGAAGAAATTTCATTTTGTCTGTTCCATTCAGCCCGTTAAATCGGGGCATTTGTGCATGTTTCCCACAGCTCAAAAAATGTCTGTGCAAATGTGCACCTAAATTTGGGTTGGGAATCGTCTAGTACGTGATATATATCGAGCGAGTCTGTTGCATTCCCTTGGCGGTTATCGGAGTCTGGATATGTCGGCTGGCAAACGTATGGAGATTGTTGGGGCTGATTTCTTAACGGAAGACACCTGATCGTAGAGTTCTCGGATGGAACGACCACGGTTTACTCAGTCGAACAGCTACAGGACATCAGGCAGACGAAGAGTGTCCGCGCCAACTACACAGGGCAACAATTGTTGGAGAAACTGCCGGAGTCAGATCAAAGTTCAATTTTTTGAAATGCGGACGAAAAAATCCCTCCCCCACGTCGGTCGCAGGACCAAAACGGTCCAGAGATAAATGACCCCTACCCATCCTATTGATAACACATGACTTGCGTCTTGTTACTGTAAATGTCACATGCTGTTTTGGACGCTAGTTGGACCTAACTACATCATCCAAGTCTTCTCGGAGTGTGTCAGCAAGGATCTCGACAGCCTTATCCGCAGTCGCGTCAAAAACCGGCCTCATAAATGGAGATGGGCTCATTGACTTTGTTCCCAACTCAACAAAGAGGCCATACGTTCCAGGCTGTTGGCTGGAGTCGCCAGGCTTGCGGGACTTTGTATCGTAAGTCGGACCCACGCTCACTTTGGCAGAGAGATCATTACCCCTTTTGCTGGTGACGATTTTCTTGTTGATGCTCTCTCTGAGATTGCCTGTGTCGGTGGGTACTTTGGCTTTCATTTCTGCGATCCACATATCACCAACTTTGCCCACAGCCCTACGGAGTGCCTTCCTTGCCAGCTTAGGACCCAGGTCTCTTAGCTTCTCTCCAATACCATTGAGACGAACCTCTACTTTGACTTCCATGCTGTTGCTCCATTGCTGCGTGTGTGTGGTGGGTTAAATAAAAATGGCGTACCGGAGGCTTGTTGCGCGCTACGACGGTACGCCGTTACGGCTGGGGAGAAAGACCCTGCACGGCTTGAGGACATGCAGGGGAAAGACCCAACCATACTGACCACAAGGGACAGGAGGGAACCCTGTGGCCAGATATCAATACTAAAAGTGCAGCCACTGCCAGAACTATGCTGAATAGCGGCCTTGAAGCCTGTTGGTTATGACTGCACTGGTTGCCAGCGCCTTCGGAGTTCGCTGGACAAACGTCAATCTTGGTTTTGCGCAATGTTTGCGCCGTAGCTTTGCACTCTGGTGCCGTCAGGCTTTACCAAATAAAAAATGATGTGGTTACCGTCAATCACATGCTGCAAAACTTGGTTTTGCTGCAACTCATCAATCGCATCAGTAATCTCTCCCCTCGTCATATCGAGTTCGTGCTCTAGTTCGATGTAGGAGATTTTAACCTGTGGAATCTGACGTCGGTAACAACGGAACGAGGCATGAAGGAAAACTCTGATTGAATCACCGCTAAGTTTTCTGAGACCGCCATTCTGCACAATAGCCCGTGGGACTCGGAATGACTGAAAACCATACGATGCTTGGTTAGAGTTCGTCACTGTGCTGCCCCAATACGCTCTGCTCAAGATAGGAATATTTCCACTGCGATTGGCCCTTGTGAATTTTGACCAATCCTGCGTTCACTAATTCTGCACGTGCTCCGGAAATGTACTTAAGCAGGACTTTGGCTCTGATGCTGATTTGTTCATCACTGAACCAGGCTTCGGTGGAAGCACTGCGGGCCATCTTGACCCAAAGGGCAAGATACATCTTCTGGGCAGGTCCGCTAAGAACCCCCTGGTGAAATTCGGATAAAACATCTTCAATGGCGGTTGAGTTCAACGATTGTTGGTTTACTTCAGTGTTCATTTTTCAGTTTTCCTGTTGCGGTGTGATTTTGGTTGGTGGCACGCAGACCACTTTGTCAAGCAGCGTCTGGTTTGTTCTGAGCGCCTTTGGCTGCAAACTTTTGTTTATGTTTTTGACTCTCTTGGACTCGGAAATTGCGAACTCGGTGATGTTTCGAACAGAAAGTGCAGTACGGCTCTCTACGTGCCGTCGCTGGCGCTGTCTTTTGGACTCACGGCGTTTAGTCACAAAGCTTCTGCCTCAATCTCGCCTGCCAGGACCGCTGCGTCATAGGCAGCAAGGATCTCTTTGGCGTAATCGTCGGCTGCCATCTTGAGTTCATCCCGCAAATAAGTTTCAGCTTCGGCAACATCACCCAGGAGTTCATGGGTCAGAGTCATGAGCACGGCTGCCAGGTTCTGCTGGGGATTGGAAGGCAATTCCGTCAGCGGGTTCCAATTGTCCACAGCGTCCAACTCGACATCGTAGATCGTGTCTAGCAGCTTGTTGGCCTCTGCAACTGCCCATTTCATGCAATTGGTCCATTCAGCAGTTGGCAATCTCTTGGCAATACGTCTTTCAAGGGTCATCCGAAAGCAAGCTAGCGTGAGCACCAGGGGGTTATCAGTCTTTTCCCAATCTGGAAACAGCGAGACGATGTGCACCACATACGAAGTCAAAGCAGCAAGCCTGTCCACGTTCGGGTCAATTAGTTGTGTCATTGGCTTCCTCTTTCATTGGTCCAGGCTGTGGATTTGGGGATGGTGCGGGATGGGAGTGCCGGGGATATACCCCTCTCTACTACTAGTACGGGGCAAAAGTTGCATCCATTACACTTTTGACCAAAAATAGTTGAATTATTTTCAGGGGGAAGCCCTGAGCGAGCAAAGTTTGCGGGAGAAGGGAACAAACCAGCAGCCATCCTTCATTTTTCCTGAATTATTTTCTCCAAATGTGTAATGGATGCAGGTTTCTGTCCGTACTAGTAGTAGAGAGGGGTATCAAAACCTCTTCCTCCTCTGTCGGCGCAAACTTTGCGCATCATGGCAGACTTGAAGCAATCTCTGAGGTCTTGAGCAAACATTGCTGAAGACGGTTGGTTCTACGCACACCTTTTCCTAAAAAACGGGCGTATCTAAACACACTGCAAAAGCTTCGCAGGTGATGTCGGCGTATTCGAGACTCAAAACGTCTCAGTGGGCGCTATATGGAAATGTGAAATAGATGGTTCCCGCTTCGGCAGGTTTCCCGGGCAACGGGTGAGGTGCTTGATCCTCACATAAGGGCTACGCCCCGGTCGATAATGGATACTCAAAAACCGCTAGTAATAAACAATCCAGCATCTGAAAAGTGAAATTGACTCTGAGAGACATAGCTGAGTATCGACAACTGATAAGACGGTAAAAACCCCAAATCGCGCCAGTGTATCCAATTGTTAACAAAGGATATATACAGGATTGCTTACAAGTGGGGTTCGAAACTGTTTTTCCAGTGGGATGCCCTTGGTGTATCTACTGATAAATGAATAGGATACAGACAGGCACCAAAATAAGCCTTATAGCGAATAATAAGGCTTGACTTTAATCATTGAACATGAGACAGTTAGGGTTCGCTCTGTAGCTAGAGCGTGAAAGGTACAACTCTCCCCACAGGTGAGTCGTTACTTTTCTTACATTACAGGAGACAGAAACACCATGTCAAGTAAATAAATGCACGAAATGAAAGAAAGTGTAACGGGAGAGCCAATCGGAGAAGTCAACGGAGCAACGAACACCTCTGGCGTGGGGCCAGCGAACAAGCCTACCAGCAAAGAATCACTCAATCCAAAAAACCAGGCCAAATGGTCCAAACGCAATGACACGTACAAGGTTTTCTTTGATGACTATCATTCGTCGGAGGTGGCACGTAATGAGATGTCACTGGCCCTTTTGAACGAATTTCGCGATCACTGCATCAGTGCGTTCATGCTCAGAGGTGAGGATGCACAAAACAAGGTTGCTGAAGACATTCTTAAGCAGGATGGTGAAGATTACGCCCAACAGGTTGTGATAGACACCATCGCGAAGTTAGACAACGGTGACTTCAAACCGGGTCTGGATGTTCGTGGCGTCATGCGTACCGGCTTTCATTTCTTCCGCAGCTATGTCACGAAGATGAGAAAAGGGGTGTGCTATGGCGAAGCAGACCGTCTCTTGGGTGAGATTGAGATCCATGTGCCGTTGCTGGTCGAGGAAGAAGGTGAAGACGCAGGATTCGGAAATGGCAAATTCTCGGAGGTAGACAACCCTCTACTAAACAGCCCCGCCGAATTCAATCAGACAGGCAAACGCAGGGGTGAGAGCGTTCAACCATCGGTCCCGCCTGATCTCAAAGAATTAGTCATACTTGAGTCCCTGAACGAAGACAAAAGAAGGAAGCTGGACAATTGGCAAGCCTGCGACTTTAACCGGAACGAAATGGCTAAACTCCAGAGCATCCCCGGCAGCGAGGTCACACCCAACAATGTGTCACAGCAAGTCTTTCGCATCATTCGACCAATGCAACTCCAGGATCTGGGGCTGACACTTGCGCACCAGTTCGGAGAACTGCAAGCCAAGGAAGTTGCTGAGGACATCTTTGATCGAATCCCTGTCCTTCGTCAGCGCAAGTTTGCGGACTATCCCAAAACATGGGCAGAGGCGTCGGAACTGGAATTGCACCCGAAGGCCAGGAAGGTGAAACAGGACGCACCAAAGAGCAGTTGGGTGCAAGCCGTTCGCTGCCTGAGCCGGCTGTGGGCTCGTGACAGGTCCATTGAATACACGGAGCTGCCTGAGGGGAGCAACGTCGTCTCAATAGAGCCTGTGGAGGCTCCCAGCCCTGCCACTTGCCACAAAGCCTTCGAGTCCGTTGTATGCAGGTATCAGGAGAGCAAAGACACGCCTGCTGGACTCCAGGCCATCAATTATGAGAAGGCTTCAAAGAGTGGCCATGCGTCCAAGACAACCTCCAAAATCAGGCCCACGACCTCGGACTTCATCTGCGATATTGAGATCCAAGCCAAACGCTGCCTGACGTCAGCGGAACATGGATACTGGACCCTTTATTACAAATCGTGTGCAGTGGTGGTTGAGCCGGGTGATAAGGACTGCCTGAAGGCACACGTTGAATCGTTTCCGCAGAAGTACCAGGCTGCTGTGGCTTCGATTGATAAGAGAATTCGATTGAAGCTGGGTGCACGTTTAATCACTGTTGGCATCAGCCCGTTTAGTGAGTATGTGCGAGAGTTTGACACGAGACAGCCCAAACTCAAGGAAAAGTTGAGCGGGATGCTTCAAACGATTAGGGCGTGCGCCGATGAAACTACACATCAATCAAACGTTGTGTTGTGGCCGATTCAAGATGAGGAGGACAAACTTAGCCGATGGCTTAGAGAATCTCGCTCATTCACCGCTTGTGCCGTTATTACCAGGATTGATGCATCCACTGTTCCCCACGACGGTGAATCCGGGGTTTCGATTCAGGCGTGTGCTGACGAGTCTTACGATGAGTATTTGACGCCACAAGAGGTAGCGGACATCCTCAAAATTTCCACGGATACCGTCATCCGTCGATTCGAGTCACTTCCAGGTGTGCTCGACCTTGGAAGTTCAGAGAGTCGCTTCAAACGCGGGTATAGGGTAATTCGTATCCCTCGTCAAACTCTGGAGCGGTTCATTATTAATATGCGAATCTGCGCATGACGCTGAATAGGATTTTACGACCACGTTCCCACTACCAGCGTATCGAGTCGGTCCTGCCTCGCGGTCACCCAAGGCGAATAGTGCTTTTCTGTCGTCCGAATCGAACTATGTCCTAACAGCTTCGATACCTCTTCCATGGGCACTCCCTTTTGGAGCAGTGATACGGCGAACGTATCCCGCAATTGGTGCGGGTGACCGTCAGGCTGTCCCGCTGCAACAAACGCTTCCTTCAGCGATGCGTGCCATTTGCCAACGGCTGATTGCACCGTGCCGTTCCCTGTATTCCAGAAGATGAATCGAGGATTTTTGTTCAGCTTCATCACCTCTAAAAGCTCCGCTGCCAGGTCTGGCGGTATCGGTACGCTGACGTGCGTTCCTGTCTTCTGGCGGGACGTAGTGATGCGATAGAGATTCTGTTTCTTGTCATGCTGAAGCTCATCCCGCTCTAGCGTCACCGAATCGCGGATAGCGAGGCCGCTAAAGCGCATGAGCCTGATGAACGCGTGTATTCGCTTCCCCTTCTTCGGAGTGAACGAACTTGGAATGACCTTTAGGAGTTTGCCGTACTGCGAGTCCGATAGGGGGAGTGTGGGCGGTTCATCCATTCTTATCGGGGACAGCCTCGGCACACGATCTATTAGCCTCGACTCAAAGCAGTACCGGAGAAGACCTTTTAGCCTTTGCTGTGCCTTGGCGCGGGTGAGGCTAGACGGGTACATTTTCTCCCACTCCACACGAAACTCAGTTAGGTCTTCCAGCCGTATCTCATGGGGAAAGTACCTCCCTCGCTTCGCCATGAACTCGTCAAATCGGCCCAACTCCCGCTCGTATTTCTTCAGAGCATTACCCGCCAACCCCTGCGTGCGTTTGTTGCTTTTGAAGAGTTCGATTGTCCGCGAGATCGTGTTGTTAGGCACATCGGGCGCGATTGCCTTTGAAGGATCTCCCGACGCTTGAAACTGTGCCTCCCGCTCACGCCGTCTCTGCTCTGCAATAGCCCACGCGCGAGTCTTAGCTGACAGCCGATGTTGCTTGCCCTGATACGACCAGCGGAGGTGCTTAGGGCACTTGCAGCCCTTGTGGAACTCATCCCCTTGACGGGGGCAGCCAGCAGAGTGCCGGACAAAGATCGTAACGGTGGGTATCGTCATTGCTTGCGCCTCTTCGAGTGCTCGTCTGAAAACCTAGCACAAAATTAGCACAAATCGAATCACCAGAAATTTATCTCATTTAAAAACAATAGCTTGGAGCATCAAAAGAGGGTCCCGAAAGGAACCCTCTCTGATTCAATCCAGCGTCGAAACGATCTAAGTCCTGGCCGGATCCGCCGCATCCACGTTCAGCCCCAGCTCTTCCATCGCCTTCTGCGCAGCCTTCGGCTTGAACTTGCCCTCGCGAGCCAGTTTCGACAGCGTAGCCCCAACAATCGCCTCCGCGCTGATCTCGAAATGACTCCGCAGATGCTCGCGGTTATCGCTCCGTCCAAATCCATCCGTTCCCAACGTCACCAGTCGCGACGGCAGCCACGGAGCAAGCGAATCCGGCAGCGACTTCATATAATCGCTCGCCGCAATAACCGGCCCCTTCGCATCTCCCAGCGCCGTCAGCAGGTAAGGCACCTTCTCCTTCTCCGCCGGATGCAGCCGGTTCCATCGCTCCACTGCGAGCGCGTCCCGCCGCAACTCCGTATAACTGGTTACGCTCCAGACATCGGCGTGAACGTCATACTTCGACGCCAGAATCTCCTGCGCGCGCAGCACCTCGTTCACAATCGTGCCACTGCCGAACAACTGCACCGTCGCCTCACCGGCCGCCGGCTTCAGCTTGTACATCCCGCGCAAAATGCCCTCTTCCACGCCCTCAGGCATGGCCGGCATGGCATAGTCCTCGTTGTACATCGTGATGTAGTAGAAGATGTCCTCACCCTTCTCATACATCCTGCGAATTCCATCCTGCACCACCACCGCCAGCTCGTACACAAACGCCGGATCGTAGCTCACGCAAGTAGGCACCGTGCTCGACAGCACAAAACTATGCCCATCCTGATGCTGCAATCCTTCCCCGAGCATCGTGGTGCGTCCCGCCGTCCCGCCCATCAAAAAGCCCTTGCCGCGAGAATCCGCAAACGCCCACACCATGTCCCCAATGCGCTGAAATCCAAACATCGAGTAGTACATGTAGAAGGGAATCGACGGCACCTTGTAGTTCGCATACGCCGTGCCCGCCGCCGTAAACGAAGCCATCGACCCCGCCTCGGTGATCCCCTCCTCGAGAATCTGTCCATCCTGCTCCTCGCGATAGCTCAGCAGCATGTCCTTGTCGTGCGGCTCATACTTCTGTCCCTCCGGAGCATAGATCCCCACCTGCTTGATCGCCGACTCCAGCCCGAACGTCCGCCCCTCATCCGGCACAATCGGCACAATCAGCTTGCCGATCGCAGGGTCCTTCATCAGGTGTCGCAGAATGCTCACAAATCCCATCGTCGTCGAAACCGCACGATTGTTCGATCCGCGGATCCACTCGCCGAACTGATCCAGCCCTGGAGCCTTGAACTCCAGCTTCGAAACCTCGCGCTTCGGCAGATATCCGCCCAGCTCCTTGCGCCGTGCCTGCATGTACGCGATCTCCGGCGCATCCGCTGCCGGCCGGTAGAACGACCCATCCTTCGCCGCCTGCTCCGGAATCGGAATATCGAACTGCTTCACAAACGCCGCCAGACCCTCATCGGTCAGCTTCTTCTCGTTATGCGTCGCATTGCGCGACTGCGACGTCCCCATCCCATAACCCTTCACCGTCTTGGCAAGGATCACCGTCGGGCCGCCCTTATGCTCCATCGCCCACTTGTACGCGTTGTAGATCTTCGCCGGATCATGTCCGCCGCGATGCAGCCTCAACAACTCCTCATCGCTGTAGTCCTTCACCAGCTCCAGCAGCTCCGGATACTTCCCAAAGAAGTGGCTCCGAAGAAACGCACCATCCTTCGCCTTGAACGTCTGGAAGTCGCCATCGACGCACTCTTCCATACGCCGCAGCAGCAGCCCCGTATGGTCGCGTTCAAACAGCGCATCCCAGTCCGAACCCCAGATCACCTTGATGACGTTCCATCCCGCTCCGCGGAACACGCCCTCCAACTCGTCGATGATCCGCTTGTTCCCGCGCACCGGGCCGTCCAGTCTTTGCAGATTGCAATTGACAACAAAGATCAGGTTGTCCAGCTTCTCCCGCGCGCCCAACGAAATCGCTCCCAGCGAATCCACTTCATCCGTCTCGCCATCGCCAAGAAACGCCCACACCTTGCGCTCCGTCGGCTTCAGCAGCCCGCGATTCTCCAGATACCGCATGAACCGCGCCTGATAGATCGCATTCAGCGGCCCGATACCCATCGACACCGTCGGAAAATTCCAGAAATCCGGCATCAGCCACGGGTGCGGATACGACGACAATCCAGGCGTATCTCTCAACTCATGCCGGAAGTTCTTCAACCGAGCCTCATCAAATCGTCCTTCGAGATATGCTCGCGCATACACCCCCGGCGAAGCGTGTCCCTGAAAATAAACAAAATCCCCCGGCTGGTCTCCATAGTTCGCGCGGAAGAAGTGATTGAATCCAACCTCCAACAGCGTGGCCAGCGACGAGTACGTCGAAATATGCCCGCCAATCCCCGGGTCTTTTTTGTTCTGCCCATGCACCATCGCCATCGCATTCCACCGAAGCAGCGACTCCACTCGTTTCTCCAGCTTCCTGTCTCCCGGATACGGCACTTCGTCGTGCTTCGGAATCGTGTTCCGGTACGGCGTCGTCATCTCGCTCGGCGTCGGCACTCCAGCCTCGCGCGCACGCCGCCGCAACGCCCCCAGCAACTCCGCACCCTGTTCCCAGTCCTGCGCTACGACGTCGTCAAACGCCTCAATCCACTCCGACATCTCAGCAGCAAAGTCCTGTTTGGCAGCTTCGTCCAGTTTCGTCGTCATAGTCTTCGTCAATACTCCAGTCCACTTATAACGATATAAGGCTTGCGCGAAAACGTCATCTAGCGCACGCGCCGAGCATCGCGAGGCCCAACGCCGCCAGCCCCACCCCGTCCGGTACACACGCCACGAAGTGGCCGCCCTACGCGCAGTGAGGCCCGTCCGGCAGGACACTCAGCCTTATCTAAGTCGAATAATCCGCATTGATCCGCACATACTCTTCCGTCAGGTCGCAGGTCAAAAACTCGCACTCTGCTCTACCCAGCCCCAGGTCCATCCTGATCGTGTACTCCCGCTTCATCATCGCCGCATGCGCAGCCGCCTCATCGAAATCCGGTGACCGCAACCCAAGCTCGAACACCGGCTGGTCTCCAATCGTAATCCTCACCAGCGCCGGATCGAACACAACGCCACTATATCCAGCCGCCGCCAGCAACCGCCCCCAGTTCGGGTCCGCGCTCGACCACGCCGTCTTGCACAGCGGAGAATGCGCAATCGCCTTCGCCACCTGCTTCGCCTCCGCCTCCGTCCTCGCCCCGGTCACATGCAGCGTCACCACATGGCCTACACCCTCGCCATCATCGACAATCTGATAGGCAAGCGAACTGCACACCACCCTCAAGGCCGCCACAAACGCCTCGCCGCTGCGTTCATTCAACTTCACGCCACTCGCTCCGCTCGCCAGCAGCAACACCGTATCGTTGGTCGAAGTATCCCCATCGATCGAGATGGAATTGAAACTCCTCTCCACCGCCGATCCCAGCAAGTCGCCCAACTCCTCAGTCCCCGCTACCACGTCGGTAAACAGATACACCAGCATCGTGGCATGCGGAGGCCCCAGTTGTGGATGAATCATCCCGGCACCCTTGGCTACTCCCCATATCCGTACTACCTGAAGCCTCTCGCCCAGCACTCCTTCAACATCGATCGCCGCCTGAGCTACCTTCATCTTCGTATCCGTCGTCATGATCGCCCGCGCGAACATCTCCGCATGCGCCGGCGAATCTCCCAGCGCGGCCTTCAGTTCAGGCAGCGCAGCCATCACCTTATCCCCAGGAAACGGCACCCCAATAATTCCCGTCGAAGAAGGGAAGACCTCGTCGAAGATGCAGCCAAAGCTCTCCGCCGCCGCCGCACACGTCTTCACACACGCATCGATCCCCGGCTGCCCGGTCGCGCAGTTCGCATTCCCCGCATTCACCAGCACCGCAGCCACGCGCCCGCCCGTAGCCGTCAGATGCCTCCGCCCCACCGTCACCGGAGCCGCGACCACTTGGTTCTTCGTAAACATCGCCGCGCCCTTCGTGCCTTTGGCCGCAACAGCAGCCGCCAGATCAAGATTGCCGCTCGCCTTGATCCCCGCTTTCACTGCGCCCCAGACAAACCCCTTTGGCAACGGCCCGATCTTCGTCTCATCACTCTGCATAGCCTTACTCTATCAAGCAACCCGTTCCGATAGCGCGTTACTCCACCCGCGTTCAGCTATCCTTGGATGCGGCGCACAGCGACCTTTTTCAGTCGCGCACAAAAACATCTGCCGCCGCAAGGAGACCACGTCCATGCTCCTCAAAGAACTTCGCACCCAGGTCCTCGAAGCCAACCTCGAACTCGTCAAGCGTGGCCTCGTCCTCTACACCTTCGGCAACGCCAGCGGCATCGACCGCGAAAAAGGCCTCGTCGTCATCAAGCCCTCCGGCGTCGACTACGACGAACTCGTCCCCGAACTCATGGTCGTCACCGACCTCCACGGCAAGATCGTCGACGGCAAACTCAAGCCCTCCTCCGACCTCGACACCCACACCCTCCTCTACCGCGAGTTCCCCACCATCGGCGCCGTCGTCCACACTCACTCCGAGTTCGCCACCAGCTTCGCCCAGGCCGGCCTCCCCATCCCCCCGCTCGGCACCACCCACGCCGACTACTTCTACGGCCCCGTCCCCTGCACTCCACCCCTGCACGACGAAGCCATCGCCGGCCGCTACGTCCACGAAACCGGCCTTGCCATCGTCAACCACTTCAAGCAGCAGGGAATCGACCCCCTCGCCATTCCCGCCTGCCTCGTCAACGGCCACGCCCCCTTCTGCTGGGGTCCCACGCCCTACGAAGCCGCGCACAACGCCGTCGTCCTAGAAGCCGTAGCCAAGATGGCCTACCGCACCCTCACCCTCCGCTCAGAATGCGCCGGAGTCTCCAAGGCCCTCCTCGACCGCCACTACTTCCGCAAACACGGAGCCAAAGCCACCTACGGCCAATAGCATGGAGACAACGCATGCTATAGTACATGATATATATCAGGGAGCGCACCATGCCTAAGAGTCCGAAAGCCAAAGTCTTCATGAGCGGCCGCAGCCAGGCTGTCCGCATCCCGGCAGAGTTTCGCTTCACCACGAAGGAACTGTATATCCGCCGGACCCCAGGCGGTGATGTCATCCTCTCTCCAAAGCCGGAGAAAAAATCTCTGAAAGAGGTCTACGCCCTTCTCGACGAAGCCGGTGTTCCCGATGACTTCATGGATGGTCGCGATATGCGCCACGCAGAGGAGAGAGAACTTCTGTGAGACCGGTCTACCTTCTCGACACCAATACTGTCTCCTACATTCTCAACGGACGTTCCCGTACCGCACGTCGTAAGCTCGACGACAACCTCAACGATGCAGCCATCTCGGCCGTCACAGAGGGCGAATTAAGATTCGGCCTCGCTAAGAATCCGCAAGCCGTTAAGCTTCGCAAAGCCATCGAAAGTTTTCTCGGCGTCATCACCGTTCTGCCGTGGGACTCTGGAGCCGCACGCTCGTATGGCGTCATGCGGGCCAGGATGGCCGCAGCAGGAACTCCACTCGGCGCACTCGACATGATGATCGCCTCCCACGCTGCCTCGCTCGACGCCATTCTCGTAACCACAGACAAAGCGTTCCGCCACGCCGAAGGCCTTCACTCCCGCGTCAATTGGGCCACCGACCTCTAGCGATCGTCACTGCCCATCCCCATCCAGATCCACCCGTTCCTTCACCACCTCCAGCCGATCCCCCGCATCCCGCATCTCATACAACTTCCCCCGAGCCCGCTTGAACGGCCGATGCAGCACCATCATCAATTGCCCATCGAACGTCCGAAACAGCATCCCATGCCCGCTGTCCTGCTTCACCAGCGGTTCAAGCTGCACCCACGGACCATTCAACTCGCCTGACACCGACCGCGCCACCGTCTGCACATAGTGGCTCTGCCCATCCTCCTCGTTCAAGTGTTCATAACTCGACCAAAGCATCAACAGATGCCCATCCTTCGTCCGAAACAGCTCCGGCCCATCCGTCACATACACGCTACCCTTCGCCGTCGGAACCGCCTGCTCATCGATCCACGGCGCATCCGAAGCCTTGAACAACGAGATCGGCGGCCCACTTGCCCCCGTCAGATCATCCTTCAGCGGAACCGCCTCCATCTTTCCATCTGTCACCTGCAGCCACTCATGCGCATACACCATCCAGGGCTTGCCCGCGCGATCAACATACAGCGTCCCGTCCAGCGTCATAAAATTCGCCGGCGGAATCGGCCCATCGCTCACCGGAACAAACGGCCCATCCGGCGAATCGCTCACCGCAATGATCGTCCCGCGCATATACGTCGGATGCCCCACCGGCCGCCCCTCCTGCACCAGCGGCTTCTTCTCGTTATGCAGCGTCGTAAATAAATAAAACTTCCCCTTCCACGCATGCACCTCCGGAGCCCACCCGCCATCCTCGGCCCAGAACCCCTCCGGCACAGCAAACACAACCTTCGGCGCTGCCCAGTGCTTCAAATCCTTACTCACATAAGCCATCGTCCCGGTCCGCTGCACATGCGTCAGCGCCGCCACATTCGACGTGTAAAGGTAGTAGGTCTTCGTCGGCGCATAAGCCAGAATGAACGGATCATGCAGAGGCATCTGCGGCAATTCCATCGAGAACTCAGCCGCCGGCTGAGCCTTCGATGAAGCGGAAACAAGAAGCAAAACCAGGCCAACCATCAGCCCGGACGTCGCGAAAGGCCTCACCTAGAACTCCACCTTCAACGTCTTTCCCGCAGCAGAGCTCTCCCGAGCCATCTCCAGCAGCCTCACGGTCCGATACCCATCCTCCGGAGTAACCGCCAGCTTCGCCACTCCATTGATCGCATCGCGAACATTCGCATAATACCCCCGATAATCCCCCAACTCCGTCTTCACCTTCGTCCGCTCCAGATTCCCCGGCTCAGCCGGCACCGGAGCCACCGTCAGCGTCCCCCACTGTGACTCAGGCTCCGCCAGCCACTCGCCCTCACCCATCCGCGGCACCTTCGCCGCCCCACCAACCAGCGCCGACTCCTGCGGATCCAGCCCATACTTCTTGAAGCTCCCCTTCGTTCCATGAAGCAAGAACCGCGGCGCAGCATCGCAAGCCAGCATGCTCGACCGGCAGTGCGCCCTCAGTCGCGGATACTCCAGCGAGATGTCGAAAGCATCCTCAATATCCGTCCTATCCCGATCCTTGCGAACACTCGCCGTGATCCCCACTGGTGCCCCAAACAACGCCAACGCTTGATCCACCAGATGCGGCCCCAGATCCATCAACAACCCATTCGCCGCATTCGCCCCTTCCTTCCACGTATTTTCCCGGGGCATCGGCCGAAACCGGTCAAAATGCGACTCATACGTCACCAACCGCCCCACCACACCCTCTTCCAGCAGCTTCCGCACCGTCAAAAAATCCCCATCCCACCTCCGGTTATGAAACGGAGCCACAACCAAACCCTGCTTCTCCGCCAGCTCCTTCAACTCACCAGCCTCCGCGCTCGTCGCAGCAAACGGCTTATCGATCACCACGTGCTTACCCGCAAGCAGCGCCTTCTTCGCCAGCTCAAAGTGCGTCTCATTCGGCGTCCCCACCACAATCAGCTGCACCGCAGAATCCTTCAGTGCCTCATCCACCGACCGCATAATCCGCGCCGACGGGTAAGCCCGCGCCGCTTCATCTCCCTTCCGTTGCACAATCGCCTCCAGCTTCAACCCTGGAACAGCACTCACAAACGGAGCATGAAACACCTGTCCCGCAAGCCCAAACCCAATCACCGCCACGCCAATCTCAGCCATTCCACTCTCCATTCATTCCCACATGAATTGTCATCCTGAGCGATATTGGGACCTGCGTTCCGCTCAGCGTCTTCCTTACCTGCCCTGAATCTTTTTCAACGCCGGATAGATCCGTCGATACCGCACATAGGCCTCATCCATCACCTCCGCATCCCTCGGAGCAATGGTCTCCGCCACCCGAACCGTCGCCGCACAAGCTTCCTCGACACTCGCCCACACCCCAATCCCTGTCCCAGCCAGCAGAGCCGCACCAAACGCTCCACCCTCCTCCGCCTCCAGCAACTCCACCGGATGCCCATACACATCCGCCTGAATCTGCCGCCACAGCGCCCCCCGAGCCCCGCCCCCACCCAGACGGATCGCCTTGACCGGCACTCCGAGCTCTCGCAATAAAGTGAATGTATCCTTCAAGCTAAGCGCCACACCTTCAAGTACTGCACGAATAAAATGCCCTTGTGTATGGGAAGCCGTAATCCCCACAAACGCTGCCCGCGCATCCGGATCCAGGTGCGGCGTCCGTTCCCCAAATAGATAAGGAGCCCACATCAACCCATCCGATCCAGCAGGGGCCTCCGCCGCCAGCCGAGTCAGTTCCTCATAGCTGCTCCCCTTGGCAAAGGTGTCGCGAAAATACCGCAAGCTCAACCCCGCGCCGTTGGTCACGCCCATCACATGCCACCGTCCCGGAGCAGCATGACAAAACGTATGCAGACGTCCCAGCCTGTCCTTCACCGGCGCGTCCGTCGCAGCAAAAACAACCCCACTCGTCCCGATCGTCGCCGAAACCGACCCTGGCGCGAGAATCCCCATCCCCACCGCCCCCGCACCCTGATCGCCCGCCCCCGCCGCCACCGGAGTCCCCGCCGCCAGCCCCGTCGCCCCCGCTCCCGCGGCACTCACCTGGGCACAGATCTCCGGCCCCTCAAAGAGTCTCGGCAGCCACTCCATCGGAATCGCCGCTGCCTCCGCCATCTCAACCGACCAGCGCCTGTTTGTCACATCCAGCAGCAGCGTCCCGCTCGCCTCCTGCATATCCATCGCAAACTCGCCCGTCAGCCTGTAGCGAACGTAGTCCTTCGGGCACAGCACATGCGCGATCTTCGCGAAGATCTCCGGCTGATGCTCCCTCACCCAAAGCAGCTTCGTCAGCGTAAAGTTCGGCAGCGCCGGATTGCACGTCAGCTCAATCAGCCGCTCAAATCCGATCTTTTCCGTCAGCCAGTCACACTCGCGGCTGCGTCCTCTGGTCGCACCAGATCAATGCCGACCGCAACACCTTGCCATCCGCATCGAGCATCACGCAACCATGCATCTGCCCCGTCAGACCAACCGCTTCGATCTCCGCCCCCGTCAGCTCAGTCGCCGCCATTGCCCCGGCGATGGCCTCCCGCGCGGCCCTCCACCAGTCCTCCGGCTCCTGTTCCGCCCACCCGAAATGCTCCGAACGAATCGGTGCATGTTCGCTGGCAAATGAGGCCAGCACTGTGCCCGCGCGGTCGATCAACACCGCACGCGTCCCTCCGGTACCCACATCGACGCCCAGAAGCATCTCGTATCGTCCTCAATCGAATCCAGTTCAGAGTGTACCCAAAAGCATATTTTGAAGATTTTTCACCATCGAACTCATCGGATAGATATGCAGTGACTTTGTGGCACGGCGGGATATCCCGGTTTACTTTCCGTGCTTTCCATAACTTAGTCCAGGATTCTAGTCAGGATGCAGGTTAAGATTAACTCTATGTGTAAAACCAAAAGAGCGCCCAGCGCCGGCAGGGTCACTCCTTTTTTGGGCCTTTGTCTGATACTTGTCGCCGCTCAGATCCAAGGGCGCGCCCAGTCGACCGCTGGTCCGGCACAGCAGAAGCAGCCTAGCGGCGCCAGCACAGCAACCGACAGCTCCCCGGTCGCCAACGCTCAGCAAAGTCTCTACAACGCCTCCGGTCAAAACGGCGCACAGGTAACCCAGGATTCCTACAAGCGGCAGCATCGTCACCGGCAAAGCGACCGGCGAAGTCCTCGACCTCTCGCTCGACGACGCCATCCAGCGCGGCCTTCGTCAGAACCTCGGTCTGATCCTTCAGACCTCCTCCGTGAAGAACGCCAACGGCCAGCGGCTTGAAGAACTGCAGGCGCTTCTTCCCACCGTAAATATCGCCGCCAGCATCGAAGTTCAGCAGATCAACCTCGCAGCCTTTGGCATCTCCTTTCCCGGATTCAACCCCATCGTCGGACCCTTTCAGGTCGTCGACTTCCGTGCCTACCTTACCCAGAACCTGATCAACGTCTCCGCACTGAAGAACTACATCGCCGCGAAACACAACTTCCAGGGCGCCAAACTCACCGCAGAAGACGCGCGCGACCTCGTCGTCCTCACCGTCGGCAATGCTTACCTGCTCTGCATCGCAGATGCGGCCCGCATCGAAGCCGTGAATGCGGAACTCGCGACGTCGAAGATCTCGCTCGATCAGGCAGTAGCAAACCATGACGCCGGCACCAGCCCCCGCCTCGACGTGCTCCGGGCTCAGGTCGACTACCAGAACGAGCAGCAAAGCCTCATCTCCGCGAAGAACAACCTCGAGAAGGACAAGCTCGCCCTCGCCCGCACCATCGGACTTCCGCTCGATCAGGCCTTCCGGCTGACCGATCTGGTTCCCTTCAAGCCATTGGAAAACGTCGATCCACAGGTCGCCTTCCAGCAGGCGCTCAAATCGCGCAAAGACCTCGCCGCCTACGCCGAACAAGTGAACTCAGCCGATGCCGAGAAGACCTCCGCCAAGGCCTACCAGTATCCCGTGGCCAGCTTCGCCGGCGACTACGGCGACATCGGCACCACGCCCGGCCACTCGCACGGTACCTTCTCTGCCACCGGACAGATCAGCGTGCCCATCCTCCAGATCGCGAAGACCAAAGGGCAGGAGCAGGTCGCCGACGCCCAGTTTGAACAGGCCAAGGCAAAATTGGCCGACCAGATACAGCAGGTCAATCAGGATATTCACGACAGCCTGCTCGACATCCAGTCCACCGCCAAACTCGTTGACTCCACCCGCTCCAATGTGGAGCTGGCCAACCAGGCACTCAGCGATGCGCAACAGCGCTTTCACGCCGGCGTAGCGGACAATCTGCCGGTCTCGCAGGCCCAGTCTCAGGTCGAGCAGGCCAACGACCAGTACATCAGCGCGCTCTATCAGCACAACGTAGCCAAGCTTTCGCTGGCCCGTGCCATAGGCGCTGCGCAGACAAATTACAAAGATTATCTCGGAGGAAAGTAACTTGCCAGAGCAAACGGAACATCAAGGCACCCGGACCGCCCAGATCAGCGGCACCGTGCAGATCAAAGACGACAGGCAGAGCGTGTCCAACGCAAACGGGCTGGACGAAGAAGAGGTCCCGCAAAAATCCGGACGCAAGTTCATCGTCATCGCGGTCATCATCCTTCTCGTCATCGGCGCGGGCATCTTCTACTGGCGCTCAACGTTCACCGAAGACACCGATGACGCTCAGGTCGACGGCGACCTCTATCAGGTCAGCTCGCGCGTCACCGGCCAGGTCATCAAGGTCTACGTCGAGGACAACCAGCAGGTGAACGTCGGTGCGCCCATCGCCGAGATCGACCCCAAGGACTATCAGGTGGCGCTCGAGCAGGCACAGGCGAACCTGGCCAGTGCGCAGGCCGCCGCCATTCAGGCCACCGTCAATGTCCCCATCACCAGCGTTAACGTAACCACCAGCGTCGACACCACGAGCTCCGACGTCCAAGGCGCAACCGCATCCGTCGAGCAGGCCCGCAAACAAGCCGCCGCCGCCGAGGCCCGCGTCGCTGCCGCCAAGGCCAACGCCGTCAAATCCCACCTCGACGTAGAACGCTACACGCCTCTCGTCCAGAAGGACGTTATCTCCAAGCAGCAGTTCGATGCCGCAGTAGCCGCCGACGCCGCCAACCAGGCGTCCGTCCTCGAAGCCGAAGCTACCGTGATCGGCAACCAGGCCGCGGTCACCCAGGCCCTCCAGAAGCTATCGCAGTCGCGCTACCAGGCCGCCCAGTCCGTCAGGACCGGCCCCGACCAGGTCCGGGCGCAACAGGCCAAGGCCAACGCCGCCCTCGCCGACGTCAAGCAGGCTCAGGCCAAGGTCGATCAGGCGTTACTTAACCTCAGCTACACCCACATCACCGCCCCCACGACCGGCATCGTCAACAAAAAGAATGTGCAGGTGGGCGCCAACCTCAGCATCGGTCAGGACCTCCTCACCATCATTCCCCTGACCAATCTCTGGGTCACCGCCAACTTTAAGGAGACCCAGCTCGCGAAAATGCATCCGGGCCAGGAAGTCACCCTCAAGGTCGACGCTCTCGGCGGCCGCAAGTTCCACGGCAAAGTCACCCAGATCGGCGGAGCCACCGGCTCCAAGCTCTCGCTCTTCCCACCCGAAAATGCCACCGGCAACTACGTCAAGGTCGTTCAGCGTATCCCCGTGCGCATCGACTTCACGAACCTGCAGCAGGAAGACGGCGACTTTGCTCTGCGGCCCGGAATGTCCGTCACCCCCGAGGTTGAGGTCAAATAAATCGGGAAACCGGGCCTCGCTCCATAGCATCTCAAGCTTGAAATCAGAAAAGAGGAGAGACATGGCTGTTGCAATCAAGAAAACGTCAAATGGCTCCAACGTGGCGCCCCACTGGCACGCGCACGCGAAGGAGATCCAGAAGTACGGCACCGTCATTGAGGACATGCCCCATCCGCTCAGCGCCAAAGTCCGCGCCGATATGGTGGCCAAACTCAATCAGCTTCTGGCCGACTCCATATCCCTGCGCGACATGTACAAAAAACACCACTGGCAGGTTACCGGTCCGACCTTCTACCAGCTTCACCTCCTCTTCGACAAACACTTCGACGAGCAGGTCGAGATGGTCGATACCATCGCCGAGCGCATTCAGCTTCTCGGCGGCGTCACCATCGCCATGGGCGCAGACGTAGCCGAAACCACCCGCATCCCGCGTCCGCCGCGGGGCCGGGAAGAGGTGCCCGTCCAGATCTCCCGCCTTCTCGAAGCCCACAAGCTCATCATTCAAAGCTGCCTCGACCTCGCCGATGCCGCCGACAAGGCCGGCGACCAGGGCACCAACGATCTTGCCGTCAGCGACATCCTCCGGCCCAACGAACTGCAGTCATGGTTCATCGGCCAGCATCTGGTCGAAATGCCGCTGGTGCTCGATAAATAAAACAAAAGAAATCAACCAGAAAATAAGTCGAGCAGTCCGTCCAAAAACTCAAAGCCAACCAGCCCGGCGCAAGAAGCGTCCGGGCTGTGTATCCTTAAGGGCAAGCTCGCATCCAACTGTCGATCCGGGTCATCTATATAGGGCTAAGAAATTTTAAGTAAATCGCCATGCCAATCGCCACCGTCTTCTTCATCCAATACGCCTACCTCATCATCTTCCTCTGGGTGCTGATGGAGCAGATTGGCGTCCCCATCCCCAGCGTCCCCATCCTCCTCACCGCCGGTACCCTTAGTGCAACCCATCGCGTCAGCTGGATCGGCATCACCATCGCGATGCTCGCCGCCTGCCTGATCGCCGACTTCATCTGGTTCTACCTCGGCCGTCGTTACGGCAACAGCGTACTCAAGCTCCTCTGCCGCCTCTCCTTCGAGGCTTCCACCTGCGTCAGCAAAACCGAAGGTTACTTCAACCGCCGCGGCGCCACCACGCTGCTCTTCGCAAAGTTCGTCCCCGGCCTCAGCACCGTAGCCGCTCCCATCGCCGGCCAGACCGGCATGTCCATCCCCCGCTTCCTCGCCTGGGACCTTGCCGGCTCTCTCCTCTGGGGCGAAACCTTCATCCTCGCCGGCCGCTTCTTCGGCGATCTCGCCAAAAAGAGCGGGCCTTTCTTGGCATGGCTCGGTCACTTCGCCATCGTCATCTTCGTTCTGATGGTCCTCGGCTTCCTCACCCACCGCGTCTGGAAGCAGCGCAAGTTCCTCCAGCAGGTCCGCGAACTCCGCCTCGAGCCCTCCGAGCTAAAAGAGATGCTCGACACCGCCGAGAAGAACCACTCCGTCGCACCCTTCATCGTCGACCTTCGCCACCCGCTCGACTACCTCCCCGATCCGCGCGTCCTCCCCGGCGCCCTCCGCATCGGCCCCAACGAGCTCAAGCAGCACAGCGAAATCATCCCCCGCGACCGCGACGTCATCCTCTACTGCACGTGCCCCAGCGAAGAGACCTCCGCCAAGCTCGCCCTGCAACTCCACAAGATGGGCGTCTACCGCGTCCGTCCCTTGCGCGGTGGCTTCGACGGCTGGAAGCAGGCCGGCTACCCCCTCGTAGACTACGTAACCGACACCCCAACCACACCCGTAGTCCAGCAGATTCTCCCGGCAGACACTGGCTCGGCCATCCCCCTGGTGTGAAGACGGTTCTCAGTTGCCAGTCGTTGTAGTGACTGAGAACTGAGAACGGACAACTGACAACCGTCTTCACCCTCCCAATCGAAAATTCACCGTAATCGTCGTCTGCACCTCAGTCGGTTCTCCATTCAACCGGAATGGCCGATACCGCGCCTCCCGTATCGCATCCATCGCCGCTTGTTGCAGCATCGCTGGCCCGCTCACCACACGCAAACTCTCAATCGTTCCCTTGCGCGAAATCACTGCCTCAACCACCACCGTCCCTTGCACACTAGCAGCCTTCGCAATTACCGGATACACCGGCCGAATCGGTGCCAGCAACATCCCCTGCAACACGCCGGTCGAAACATGAATTGGCGTAGCCGGCGCCCTCACCGGAGCCACCGATACCACTGGCCCATGCCCGCTGCCAAAATCGGCAATCCCGTCCGGCAGTCCACCAGTCATGGCTGCGCCACTTCCGAGCGGCGCGATCGGCGGTGCTTCACCTACGTCCGTACTCCGACCCGGCAACATCGGAGTCAAGATCAGCGGCCGCGTCGCCGTCTCAGCTGGCAAGCTTGAAGACGAAGCCTCACTCGCCTGCTGAACCTGCTCCACCCTCACCGGAGGCTTCGGCATCAACGGCACAAGCACGCGCGGAGCCTCCACACGAAACGGCATCCCCTCCGGATGCAGCAGAGGCAACACCATCACCACACTGAGCAACCCAAGCTGCAGCGCGATCGACCCAACCATCGTCCACCGCTTACTCGAACTGACCTGACCAACCCGCGACTCAACCAGACTCTCCTCAAACATAGACGCACCCTCCCATCGAACTCGAGGTGCGCATCCAGCGAGGAATGCCGCCACTACTCCGTTAGACACCATCCGCCCGCCGATGTTCCCGCGGCAATCAACCCGCATACCGGCGAAGCAGCTCGTCGACCTCCTCATACCCCGCGGGAATCTCGATGCCGCCAACCGTCGCTCCCGCCTTCAACAACGCATCCACCGAATCCGGCGAGCGCCGATACTTCCAGTAAGAATCCACGCATGCCTTTACCGCAAGCGCCAACGCCGAACGCCCCTTCCGATCGAGAGCATTCACCGGGGCCCCCGATTCAATCAATGCCTTCACCGTAGCGGGCCACCCGCGCCAGGCAGCTACATGCAGCGCCGTGCTGTCCCTCGCAATGTCAAAGTAACCATCGCCTTCTCTGTAGAGCGCGGCGACACTCACGCCAAGCTCGAGAAGACGGCGGACGCCCTCCGTGTTGGCGTTGCCCGCGAACTCCGCGAGTAGAGTCCCTCCTTCAGCAACGAGCTCCGCAACAAGCCGTGGCTCGGTTGTTGTCAGAGACCGTATAGCCTCGCCCCTGTTCTGCGCGCACGCAGCAATAAGCCGGTCGACTCCTCGAAGCTCGACCGCGACGCCCCGACTCTCAAATACGTCAAGCACCTCGCCTCTGCCGCGCCGCGCCGCTATCAGCGCTGCCGATCTGCCGTCGCGCGTTGCCAACGCGGGGTCGGCTCCGTGGTCAAGCAGCAGTTCGACAATGACAAGACCGTTATCGCGGCGAAGCGCCTGGTGCAGCGCCGTGTACCCCCAGATGGTCATCTGGTTCGGATCGGCACCGTGTTCCAGTGCGAGTTGCATGCCATGTTCATCGTGCCAGTCGGCCTTGCGAAGAAGGATCGTGTTCAGGCTTGCCTGGTTGAGCTTGCCGCTTTCGAGCAGAACCCTGAGTACGCTGTTGTCGTAGCTTTCAGGCACGTGATAGGGAGTCTCCTCGTCGTTCGGATCGGCTCCCCGCTCCAGCAACAGCCGAGTCAGCTCCACATGCTGCGCAACCCCCGCTGCACCATAGATCGCGCTCTCCAATACAGGTCGAGGGTTTGGATGGTCGATCATCTCGTACCATCCCGTCTTGGCACTCGCCCCTGCATCGAGCAGCGTTTGTGCCGTACGTACAAATGCGTCGGAGCGTGACTCATCGAGGTGCAGATAGCGTGAGAAACAGAGATAGGTCAGGGCATCCCAACCATATGCGCCACCCGTAGCCGTCGCGTTTTTGCGATCGCGCGAAAGAAAGCCCCGCACAGTCGCTTCATCGGCGAGGATCGCCGCGGTGTGGATATTATCGGTAGCGACGTGTGGATAGCGGGAAAGAATCATCTCCGCATGCTCCAGCGTGCCCGAGCCATGCCCCGAGTGCCGCGGTACGCAGGCCACTTCGATGAACGCCGCAACCGGATCGCTGAGCGAAGCCACGGATCCAATCAGATTCACCGTCTCGATGTGGTGAGAAAACTTCGGCCAGCTCTCGAACCCATGTTCGCGCGCAATCACCAGCTGCGCATCGGTCCGGCTAACCTCCGCGCCGCGGAACTCGGCATCCGGAAGGTTGTGATACCGGGGATGGTGCCGCCGTACCCGGGCGACCGCGTCAGCAACGCCAAGCCCACACTCTCTCACGAGGTCTTTGGCTTGTTTCTTGTATTGTTCAAGGTTTGGACGGGCGGGGATCTCTCTGTCAGACATACGAAGCTCCTTTCGTTGCTCGCCTGGAGTCCGCACGCGTCAGGCTGGAAAGAAGATTCGTCAGATTGTAGAAACTGGAGGTGGGCACTGCCCTTTCCGCGGACCGGATGCGCCCTGCGCGCTTGCAGTCCAATGTAGGAAACTTCCCCGCCGAAGTCAATTCGGCCTTCCCGCACATAATCCGCACAAACCACATCGCAATGAGCGATCATGGATCACAATGTCTCCCACCACCAGCCCGGTCGCCGGCTACCGCATCCCCGAAGCCCCTGCCGCGTCCGCGCCGATCACCAAGCCCACGGTCAGCACGACAGCCCCCGCCCGCGTTCTCTCCATCGACGTCCTCCGCGGCCTCACCATCGCCCTCATGATCCTCGTCAACGACCCCGGCGATTGGGCCCACACCTACGCGCAGCTCGACCACGCTAAATGGAACGGCTTCACCCTCACCGACTTCGTCTTCCCCAACTTCCTCTTCCTCGTCGGCGCATCCATCATCTTCTCCCTGCAATCCCGCATCGCACGCAGCGCCAGCGGCATCTTAGATAAAGCAACAAAGAAAACTCTCGCCCTCCACATCCTGCGCCGCGCCCTCCTCATCTTCGCCATCAAGATGTTCCTCACCGCCTTCCCCTACTTTCACTACACTCACTTCCGCATCTACGGCGTCCTCACCCGCATTGCCCTCTGCTACCTTGTCGCGGGCCTCATCTGTCTCGCCACGCAACGCGTCCGCACGCTCGCCGCAATTACCGCCTCACTCCTCATCGGCTACTGGATCCTCATGCGCTTCGTGCCTGTCCCAGGCCTCGGCACACCCACGCACGACTTTCCCATCCTCGATCCCGACCGCAACCTCACCGCGTGGCTCGACCGCGCCATCAGCGCCTTCACCCAAAGCACCATCCACACTGGAACCCTGTACGAGCACACCCGCGACCCCGAGGGCCTCCTAAGCACCCTCCCCGCCATCGCCACTACCCTCATCGGCTCCCTCACCGGCCTCTGGCTCCGCCGCGTCGAAACTCGCAACCAATACCGCCTCCCGTCCAGCATCACTCGTACCCATTGCCTCAACGGCCTCATCGTCACTGGCATTGTCTCCGTCACCGCGGGCCTCCTCTGGAACCTCTCCTTCCCCATCAACAAAAACCTCTGGACCGGCTCCTTCGTCCTCTATGCCGCCGGATGGTCCCTCCTAACCCTCGCCTTCTGCTACTGGCTCATCGACATGCGCCGCCTCAACGACACCCCCGCCGGCAAAGCCCTCCTCTGGCCCTGGCTCGTCTTCGGCTCGAACGCCATCACCGCCTTCGTAGTCTCCAACCTGATCGTCAAAATCATGCTCTGGATCAAGGTCTCCGACAGCTTCTCAACCACCGGCAAACCCGTCACCGCCTGGCTCTGGACCTACCATCATCTCTTCGCACGCAACGGCAGCACGAACATCACCTCGCTAGCCTTCGCCATCGCCGTAGTAGCGGCCTGCTTCCTCCCCAACTGGCTCCTCTACCGCAAACGCATCTTCCTCAAAGTCTGATATTCGTTTCCGCCGGATAACAAATCCCGGGTGCCCCATCCTTCGCAGCTTCATCGCGAAGGGTGGGATCTCAACCATTCCCCAGCCACAACGCCGTTGCGGTTGCCGTTGTTGTCGTTGCTGTCATCCTGACCCTGAGCGAAGTCGAATCGGGAGGGACCCCGAAGAACTCCACCAGCCTCAACGACAGAACCTTCCCAGCCACACACCCAAACCCGGAAGGTTCAAAGTCACCAAACTTGACAAACCCACCCCCCCCGCAAAGGTCTAAACTGGAAAAGCGATATCGGACGAAACTCGAAGTCCAGACCTAAAGTATCTCGTTCGAAGACTTTGCACACTTTTACCGGGGGAGGGGAGTACCCAACCCACAGGAGAGCCAATTGGCCTACACCGACCTGCGCGACTGGATCAAGACACTCGAAAAGTCCGGCGAACTCAAACGCATCACCGTCGAAGTTGACCCCATCCTCGAGATGGCCGAAATAGCCGACCGCGTCGCCAAATTAGGCCGCGGTACCTCCAAAGCCGGAGGTCCCGCCCTCCTCTTCGAAAACGTAAAAGGCCACCCCAACGCCCGCGTCCTGATGAACCAGTTCGGCAGCCTCCGCCGCATGCAACTCGCCCTCGAAACCGACTCCCTCGACGCCATCGCCGACCGCATCCGCACCCTCCTGAAACCGCAAACCCCCACGAGTTTCCTCGACAAAGTAAAGATGCTCCCCACCCTGGCCGAGGTGGGCAGCTTCTTCCCCAAAGTCATCTCCCCTAAAGACGCCCCCTGCAAACAAGTCATCCATCGTGGCGAAGACGTCAATCTCCTCAATCTCCCCATCCTCAAAACCTGGCCGCAGGACGGAGGCCGCTTCATCACTCTCCCCTGCGTCATCACCCGCGACCCCCGCAGCGGCAAGCGCAACGTAGGCATGTACCGCATGCAGGTCTACGACGCCAAAACCACCGGCATGCACTGGCAGCGCCAGAAGGTAGCCGCCGAGCACATGCGCGACCGCCTCCGCGAAGCCTCACCAGACTCCGCTGCCCGCGTAGACCTCATGGCCCTGACCGCCGGAGGCACCACCGCCGCATCCTCCGTCGAAACCCTCCCCACCACCACCGTCACCCGCATTCGCGAAGACCGCATGGAGGTAGCAGTAGCCATAGGCACCGACCCCGCTACAACGTTTTCCGCCATAGTCCCCGCCCCCCCTGACGTCGAAGAATATTTAATCTCCGGCTTCCTTCGCCAGAAGCCCCTCGAACTAGTCAAAGCCGAAACCGTCGATCTAGAAGTTCCCGCCAACGCCGAATACATCCTCGAAGGCTACGTCCAGCTAGGCGAACTCCGTACCGAAGGCCCCTTCGGCGACCACACCGGCTTCTACACCATGCAGGAGGACTACCCCGTCTTCCACCTCACCTGCATCACCCACCGCAAAGACCCCATCTACGCCGCAACGATAGTAGGCAAGCCCCCCATGGAAGACGCCTGGATGGGCAAAGCCGTCGAGCGCATCTTCCTCCCCCTCATGCAACTCACCCTCCCCGAGATCGTCGACGTCAATCTCCCCCCCGAGGGCGTGTTCCATAACCTCATGATCGTCGCCATCAAAAAGTCCTACGCCGGGCACGCCCGCAAAATCATGAACGGCATCTGGGCCATGGGACAGGCCATGTTCACCAAATGCATCATCGTCGTCGACGAAGACTGCGACGTCCACGACCTCGCCGAAGTCACCCTCCGCACCACCAACAACATCGACCCCGAACGCGACATCCAGTTCACCCTCGGCCCCATCGACTCCCTCGACCACGCCTCCCGCCTCCCCAACTACGGCAGCAAGATGGGCATCGACGCCACGCGCAAATGGGCCGCCGAAGGCTTCACCCGCCCCTGGCCCGCCATGCTCACCATGGACACGGAAGTGAAATCAAAGGTCGACGCTCTCTGGAAAAAATTAGGCATCGAATAACCGGCGCCTTCTTACCTATGCCGGAATCGTCCCCGTAGTCGAGATCAGCGTAAACGTCACGCTCCCCTCGGTACTCCGCTTATGCGGTGTCCCCCGCGGAATCACTATCATGTCACCCTTCTTCAGCGTCACTGAAGTCGCTCCCTCCGACGCCGGAGCAAGCCACTCCCCCGGCTTCGTCTTGCGGGCATCCTTCGGCGTCCCGCCTAGCTCATACTTCGTCGATCCTTCCACAATCAGGAAGATGTGATCGCGGCCCTCGTGATACTCGAACTCCTTCGCGCTCTTCTTCTCCTCTGTCGTCAACACAATCGTCAGAGGCAGTGCCTTCGACTCATAGAGATTGTCGTTACCCGGCTTCGCCTGTAGCGCCTTCATCGCATCGGCCAACTTCTCGGCGGTAAAAACCTGAAACGGCTGAGGCGCTTCAACACCCGCGCTCTGACCTCCGTCAGCGGCTAATGATAGCCTTTCGGTAAGTGACAAAGTGGCGGCGGCAAGCGGAGCTGTTCGAAGGAAGTTGCGGCGACTGCGATCATTGACCATGCAAAAGTGAACCACATTTGCAGCCAGGCTGCCAAGCGGTTCAACTCAACATTGCGTCACAAGAAGAATTGATCCTCATCTTCGTTGTATTGATCATCGTGCGAAGGCTAGTGACCGCTTCACGGATAACAAACCGTCCTTAAGTTAAAGAGACGGTATGAAAAAGCGGCGCTATAAGCGCGTGCACGCGATAAAATCGGCGTACCTTACAGAGCAATCGGGGAAAGAATGAAGGTAGCTTCCGTTGCAAGTCTTGCAGTCCTTCTTGTCCTTGCCTCACCTGCAAAAGCGCAAATCGAAGGCGCAACCAGCTTCGGCAGCAGAAACACGTACTCAGTTTTCTTCGATTACTCCAACGACTCAAGCCACATCATTCTCGGAACCGCTGAAGGACGTAAATTCGTTGAACTTGGCTTCCAGTACGAACGCCGCTTGAAATTCAGTCAACATCTCGCCTGGAAATATACGGTAGAGCTTCGCCCGCTGATTGCAGAAAGCGACCTTACGATCCTTGAAACAATCGTTCAGACGTCACCCCCTCCAACGCAGACGACCGTCCCCCCTCCCGTCGCCAGCTTGGCCTGCAGACCTTCATCAGGAAGCTTTTCTTTCACGAATCCGAATACTGGAGTCTTGAATGCCGGTACCTTCGATATTAGTTGCGGACGTCGCTGGACCTATGTGGAAGGACTATCCCCGCTGGGTACAAGGATTAATCTCCTACCACATAGACGATGGCAACCCACGGGCTCCATTCTGGCTGGCGTCCTGCTCTCAGCAAAAAAAATCCCCATCGACACCGGCGGATCATTCAACTTCACATTTCAGGTCGGCGCGGGTGTCGAGTACTTCCGAACTTCGACCCAATCCATGCGACTTGAGTATGTGCTCCAGCATTTTTCAAACGCCGACACCGCCCAAACCAATTACGGTGTTGATAACGGACTCGTCAAACTCACCTATACCTTCGGCAAGTGAAGCAGAACCGCAGGCGCGATCTATTTATCCGCGCTCTTCACGGTAATCGCGGTCAAATTCTTCACCCACCGCTGCGGCTTCTTGTCGCCGCTATCGACAAGCTTCAGTTGCCCATCCTTCCCCAACGGCTTCCCATTCATGCTCGTCGCCACGATCACGTTCCCCTCATGTTCGGTGCCTTTTACCTCCGTCACCGAATACAGTACCCAGTATTTGTCCGTTCCCTCTGCCACCAAATAACTCCGCAGCATCTTCTGGTGCGTCGTCTTGTCAACCGGAAATCCATACTTAGCCAGAACTGCGCCCAGCAAGACACCGGTGTACGTCTCATCTGCCTTCGTATGTTCGTTATGGACCGTTACCGTTGTCTGCAGCATTGCCTGCAATTCAGCAATCGACAGCGTCGTTGCTTTGCCGTCTATCGTCAGCGTCAGGTTCGTCGAAGCAGGCGCAGGCACATGGGCATGTTCCTCCATCGCCGCAGCCTTGGGTGTCGTCTGCGCGTGCATCGGCACCGGCCCCGCCAGCCACAGGGTCATCGCACAAAACAGGGAAGTGGCAGGCGTCTTCATGGCTTTCAGCCTATCGCGCATCCGTCGTATACTCAAGGTATGTCTATCGTTCGCAACGCAGGCGCCATTGCCAAAGGAATGAGCATCACGCTGAAAGAGGTCTTTCAGCCGACCGAAGTCGAGAACTACCCCGACGGCAAGGGTCCCATGCGTGGTGCAAAGTTCCAGGAGCGCTTCCGCGGCAAACACCAGCTTCAGCGCGACGAAAACGGCCTCGAGAAGTGTGTTGCCTGCTTCCTCTGCGCCGCCGCCTGCCCCTCGAACTGCATCTACATCGAAGCCGCCGAGAACACCGAAGAAAAGCGCATCTCCTCGGCCGAGCGTTACGCGAAGGTCTACAACATCGACTACAACCGCTGCATCTTCTGCGGCTACTGTGTCGAGGCCTGCCCCACCGACGCCATCACCCACGGACACGGCTTCGAACTCGCCAGCCTCAACGCCACCACTCTAGTCATGCGCAAGGAAGACCTTCTCGTTCCTACGCCGGCACTTCCCGACGTTGTGTCTTCGGAAAAAGACCAGGCAGAGATTCTCGCCTGACCTGCAGCCCACGCCCCGCAGCATCTTTCCAGTATCTACAGCATCTATATCTGATGCTCCCAACTGCGTCCGCACCCCTGTATCCTGATACAGGACGCGATAGTACAAAAAAGATATGACGAAAACACACCAACATCCTCTGGAAGAGATCATCGAGAGCAGGATCGCCATCATTGATGGAGCGATGGGCACGACCATCCGCACCTATGGCATGAAAGAAGCCGACATCCGTGGCGAGCGTTTCAAAGACTCGAAAAAGGATCTCCTGAACAACGGCGACCTCTTCTCCCTCACTCAGCCCAAAATGATCGGCGACATTCACCGGAGGTTTCTCGAGGCAGGTGCAGACATCATCGAGACCAATACCTTCGGCGCGACCAGCATCACGCAGAGCGAGTTCTTTGTCGACGATCCGCGCGAGCACGGCGGCCGCAAGGATCCTGAGTTCTATCAAAAGGTCATCGACGATCCGATGCTCATTGATCTCGCCTGGGAGATCAATGAGCAGTCCGCGCGGCAGTGTCGCGAATGGGCCGATCGCGTCGCCACCGAGACCGGCCGGCAGCGCTTCGTCGCAGGCGCCATCGGGCCGCTCACGGTGTCACTCTCCAACTCGCCTGATGCCGACGATCCAGGCTTTCGCGTCGTGACGTTCGACCAGGTTAAGAAGGCATATAGGGAGGAAGTGCGCGCGCTGATCGCTGGCGGATCCGATCTCCTGTTGGTAGAGACCATCTTCGACTCGCTGAACGCAAAGGCTGCGCTGGTTGCGATTCGCGAAGTGTTCGACGAGGACAATAAGAAGCTTCCCGTGATGATCTCAGCGGCAGTAGGACGTGGCGGTGAGACGCTGATCTCCGCGCAGACCACGGAAGCCTTCTGGAACGCGGTGAAACACGTGAAACCCTTGTCGGTTGGTCTGAACTGTTCTCTCGGCCCCGACTTGATGTATCCATTTCTGGAAGAGCTCTCGGAGAAGGCAAACGTTGCCATCTCGGCTTACCCGAACGCCGGCCTCCCGAATCCGCTCTCCGAAACCGGCTTCGACCTCGGACCGGAAGACATGGCCCGCTATCTCGGCAACTTTGCCCAGGCAGGCCTGATCAACATCGCCGGCGGCTGCTGCGGCAACACGCCGGAACATATCGCGGCCATCGCCAAAGCACTCGAGGGCAAGGCTCCGCGAAGGCTCGGCCAGATCGAGGTCGCGGCGTGAGCGAACCGGCAGGCGCGGAGACCAGGCCACTCCGTCTTTCAGGATCGCAGCCCTTCACCCAGCAGCAGGGCGTCTACATCATCATTGGCGAGCGGACTAACGTCGCCGGTTCTCCCAAGTTCGCCAGGCTCGTCAAGGAAGGCAAATACGAAGAAGCTGTGAGCGTCGCCCGTCAGCAGGTCGAGAATGGCGCGAACGTCCTCGACATCTGTATGGACGAGGGCATGATCGACGGCGTGACCGCCATGAGCCGCTTCCTGCAGTTGCTCGCGAGCGAACCAGAGGTCGCCAAGGTTCCGTTCATGGTGGACTCCTCAAAGTGGGAGGTCATCGAGGCAGGTCTGAAGTGCCTTCAGGGCAAGGGCATCGTGAACTCGATCTCCCTCAAGGAAGGCGAAGAAAAGTTTCGCCAGAACGCCGCTACGGTTCTGAAATATGGCGCGGCAGTCGTCGTGATGGCCTTCGACGAACAGGGCCAGGCCGCAACCTACGAAGAAAAGATCCGCATCTGCGAGCGCGCCTACCGGATCCTCGTCGACGAGGTTGGCTTCCCGCCCGAAGACATCATCTTCGATCCCAACATCCTCACCGTCGCGACCGGCATGGAGGAGCACAACAACTACGCGGTCGACTTCATCAACGCCACGCGCTGGATCAAGGCCAACCTGCCTCACGCTAAGGTTAGCGGCGGCGTTTCGAACATCTCCTTCAGCTTCCGCGGAAATAACAAGGTTCGCGAGGCCATGCACTCCGCCTTTCTCTATCACGCCATCGCGGCAGGCATGGACATGGGCATCGTCAATGCCGGAATGCTCGAGGTCTACGAAGAGATCGAGCCTGAGCTGAAGGTGATGGTCGAAGACGTGCTGCTCAACCGCCGCCCGGACGCGACAGAGCGCCTCGTAGAATACGGCGAAACCTTGAAGGCCGCAGGTGCAGGAGCAGCAGCGACTGAAAAGAAGGCGGAGGAGTGGCGCAACGGTACCGTTGAGGAGCGTCTCTCTCACGCGCTGGTCAAAGGCATCGACGCCTACATTGAGATCGACGCCGAAGAGGCTCGCGTCAAGCTCGGCCGCCCTCTTCTCGTGATCGAAGGCCCGCTGATGGCCGGCATGAGCGTAGTAGGCGATCTCTTCGGAGCCGGCAAGATGTTCCTGCCCCAGGTGGTCAAATCCGCCCGCGTGATGAAGAAGGCCGTGGCTCACCTCACGCCGTTCATGGAGGCTGAGAAGGCCGCGCTGGAAGCCGCCGGACACGTCGTCAAGGCGCAGGGCAAAATCCTTCTCGCCACCGTCAAAGGCGACGTACACGACATCGGCAAAAACATCGTCGGCGTCGTCCTCGCCTGCAACAACTACGAAGTCATCGACATGGGTGTCATGGTCTCGAGCGAAAAGATTCTCGAACGCGCCAAAGCGGAAAACGTAGACATGATCGGCCTCAGCGGCCTCATCACGCCATCTCTCGACGAGATGGTGCACGTGGCCCGAGAGATGGAGCGTCAGGGTTTCAAGCTGCCGCTGCTCATCGGCGGAGCAACCACAAGCCGCAGGCACACCGCCGTCAAAATCGCGCCGCACTACAGCGAACCCGTCGTCCATGTGCTCGATGCCAGCCGCGCCGTTCCCGTGACCACCAGCCTCCTGAGTGTGGAAGGCAAACCCGAGTTCGTCGCACAATATCTCGCCGAGTACGAGGCACTCCGCAAGGCCCACTCCGCACCTCGCCAGAGTGTCGTCTCCCTTGACACGGCTCGCGCCAGGAGGACTCCGATCGAATGGCGCGCCGAAGACCTGCCCGTACCGTCATTCACCGGCGTACGCGTTCTCGACAACTTTCCTCTTGCAACGCTACGCGACTTCATCGACTGGTCGCCCCTCTTCCACGCATGGGGATTGAAAGGCGTTTACCCACGCATCCTTGAGCACGAGGAGCAGGGCGAACAAGCGCGCCAGCTCTTCGCTGATGCCACCGCGCTCCTCGATCGCATCATCGAGAAGAACCTGATCACCGCGCGCGGCGTATACGGCTTCTTTCCCGCCAGCGCCGTCGGCGACGACGTCGAGCTCTACACCGATAGCACTCGAAAAAAAGTAATGGAGCGATTCCACTTCCTACGCCAGCAGGCAAACAGGGAAGGTAGCGAGCCCTGCCGATCGCTGGCGGATTTCATCGCACCCCACGAAACCGGGCTGCCCGATCATATCGGTGGCTTCGCGGTCACTAGCGGCATCGGCCTGAAAGAGCTCTGCGACCGCTTCCGTGCCGACAATGACGACTACAACGCCATCATGGCAGAGGGGCTCGCCGACCGCCTCGCGGAAGCCTTCGCCGAATGTCTGCACAAACGCGTACGTGAAGAATGGGGTTACGGCTGCACTGAGCATCTGAGCAACGAAGAGCTCATCCAGGAAAAATACCGTGGCATCCGGCCCGCAGCCGGCTACCCCGCATGCCCCGATCACACCGAAAAAGGCACCCTCTGGCGCCTGCTCGACGTACAAGCGAACACAGGAATGCAAATCACCGAGTCCTTCGCGATGTGGCCCGGTTCAAGCGTAAGCGGTCTCTACTTCGCCCACCCGGAGTCGCGATACTTCAGCCTCGGCAAGATCGACCGCGACCAGGTAGCCGACTATCACGTACGCAAGGGAATGACCGTGGCCGAAGTCGAGAGGTGGCTCGGCCAAAACCTGAACTACGATCCTGACTGACAAAATCGACAGACTCACGTAGCGCCAACCGCCGGATCTACGATCCGCAGGCGAACCACTCTGTGGTCCAGCCGACCTATCCGATCGTGGCGGGCGAGGTAGTTGAACTCCCGGTAAAATAAGCAAAGCCATTTTCGTGGCATCTGAAATTATGTAGAACCCAGGTCAAATCAGGTCGCCGAAAGCTCCGGCAAACGTGAGTGTGGTCTTCGAATCAAACGAGGTTAGGGATACAAATGGAAGCGCCCAGCAACAACAAACGGACAATTCTGCACATCTGCACACGCGAGACAATCCGCCCTCTTCGCGACCGGGTCCTGAGCCTCTCCGGATTTGACGTCGACTCGACCCTCAGCCACACCGAAGCGCTGTCGATGTTCTGGGCTCGTCACTACGATCTGGTCCTGATCGATGTCGAAGGCGAACCCGGCATCCCGCACGCCGAACACCTTTGCTCAGAGATCAAAACCGCTCAACCCGAGCAACTCGTCGCCTTCGTCTGCAACTGGCGCGTCGCCATCATGACCGACTGCCCGGACGAGATTCTCCGTACTGAGTTCGACCCCGCCGCTTTCGCCCAGGGGGTGCGCGAAATCGTCCCTCCCGAAGCTTAATCTTAAATCTGTGGAAGCGGGGTGTGCTTATCCTGGCTTACTATCGCCGTCAAGCTCCCTCTCTTTTTCTTCTTCCCCTTTGCGGTTGACTTGGTCTGCGCCACCGTCATCAGAAATGCGCTCATCCAGAAACTGGCAGCAAACTTCAGATATCGTCTCATCGGTGCCTCTCAAGTAACCTCTTCTCAAGCGCTTCCAGTACACTCACGCAACTGCGCCCGGTCGATACAACTTCGGCGCTACCATACTCCTCCAGTTGCGGCCCTTCACCTGCTGTGATACAAACAAAGTATTCCAGTCTGCTTCGGCAGATTTGAATTTCATGCAGAGTGGTTGAGGGACGAGCCCTTTGACGCCACGACAACCGGACAGAACAAAGGCGTACCGGTGTCAACTCTCTCCTGGAAGGCTTCTAGCCACAGGGAACATGAGATTCGGCCCACGCAGCCCGGAATAACGGCCTGCACCCGCATTTCAGCTTCCCGGCAAGATGCGGCCCTCCTTCCAAAGAGACAAGTCAAGAGCTCAAGCCCTTTCCCCTCGGAAAGAGCATCATGAATTATTCCTGTAGCCGCTACGAGCTCAAGTGCAACGAATGCGGAAAGACCTACGGCAACCAGCCTCTCTCCGCCTGTCCCGACTGCCTCTATCCCCTTGAGCTCGCCTACGACCTCGAAGCAGCCCGCGGCATCTTTACCCGCGAAAACATCGCCGCCGGCCCCGCAAGCATCTGGCGCTACGCCGCCCTCCTCCCCATTCCCGACGGCTTCCAGCCCGACCTCCCCGTGGGCTTCACCCCGCTCGTCCGCGCAAAAAATCTCGGGCATCGCATCGGCGCCACCAATCTCTTCGTCAAAAACGATGCCGTCTGCTTCCCGACCCTCAGCTTCAAAGATCGCGTCGTCTCCGTTGCCCTCGCCAACGCGCGCAAGTTCGGCTTCGAGACCGTCGGATGCTCCTCCACAGGCAATCTCGCCAACGCGGTAGCCGCCCAGGCCGCTCGTCTCGGCCTCAAGGCCACCATCCTCGTCCCCGCAGACCTCGAGCCCGCCAAGATCCTCAACACCCAGGTCTACGGCGCACGCCTTGTCCGCATCGACGGCAACTACGACCACGTCAACCGCCTCTGCACGCAGATCGCCGACGAGTACAACTGGGGCTTCGTCAACGTCAATCTCCGTCCCTACTACGCCGAAGGCTCCAAGTCCGTCGGCTTCGAGATCGCTGAGCAGCTCGGCTGGCGTCTGCCCGACAACGTCGTCGTCCCCATGGCCGGAGGTTCGCTCATTCGGAAAATTCGCAAGGCGTTCAACGAGCTCATTTACCTCGGCCTCGTCGAAGACAAACCCGTCCGCTTCTTCGGCGCCCAGGCCACCGGCTGCTCGCCCATCTCCACCGCCGTGAAGCAGGGAACTGACGAAGTCATCCCGCAGCGCCCCAACACCATCGCCCGCTCACTCGCCATCGGCAACCCAGCCGACGGCCCTGCTGCCTCCCGCATGATCCGCGACTCCGGAGGCTGGGCCGAAGACGTCTCCGACGTCGAAATCGTCTCCGGCATCCAGGAACTCGCCGAGACCGAAGGCATCTTCACGGAAACCGCGGGCGGCGTAACCACCGCCGTGACCGCGCGTCTCTACGCCGATGGACGCATCACCCGCGACCAGACAACCGTAACCTGCATCACCGGCAACGGCCTCAAAACCACAGATGCCCTCGCCCAAAGCTTCACCCATGTAGACGCCCGCGCCGTCCGCCCGCGTCTTGCCGACTTCGACCAGTACCTCCGCGAGCTCGACGGCCTCGCAGAACCCGAACTCGCCACTGCAGGAGGCAACTGATGTCGATCAAAGTCACCCTACCCACAGCATTCACCCGCCACACCGATGGCCGCAAGCACTTCGACTCTGCCGCTCAGAATCTCCCCGGTCTTCTCACCGACATCGACCAGACCTTCCCGGCGCTCTCCACGCAGATCAAAGGCGAAGACGGCAAGCTACGCCGCTTTATTAACATCTACGTCAATGACGAAGACATCCGCTTCCTTGGCGGCGAAACCTACGCCTTCCAGGACGGCGACGAGATCATGCTCATCCCGTCAATTGCCGGAGGCGGCCAATAAACTTCCGCTGAATCTGCACGCTTGCGCGCTATCATAGTTCTCAGGTTTGAGCCTATGAACGCATTACGGCTTCTGAAGAGCCATCCGTTGGCAATGCAGGCGCACTTCGAACACGTCCTGGTCCTCACCTACGCCCTCCCACAGACAACCTTACAGCCGTTGCTACCGCCAGGCCTGTCCCTCGACACCTACGAAACCAACGGCTTCCTCGCCATCGCCATGGTGCAGACAAGAAGCATGCGGCCGACATTCGCGCCAAGGCTGATTGGCAGAGACTTTTTCCTCACGGGCTATCGCATCTTCACCCGTTACCGGACACCCTCAGGAAAGACGCTCCGCGGGTTGCGAATTCTGCGCAGCGACACCGACAGCGAGTTGATGGTGCGCTGGGGTAATCGGCTCACCCACTACGCCTATCGCAAAGCCGGCGTGAATTACTCGATCCGCGATGGCGTGCTGGAGGTTAAGATTCACACGCCCAACCGGGAAGCGGATTTGCACGTTCGCGCGCATCTGGAGCAGGAACCAGCATCCCTGCCGCAGGATTCTCCGTTTCCGAATCTGCAGGTGGCCCGCAAGTTCGCCGGCCCTCTGCCCTTCACCTTCGACTACGAAGCCGAGACCAGATCGATCATCCGAATCTTGGGCGTGCGCCAGGCCTGGGAGCCAAAAACAACCCGTGTGGAAGTCTTGCAAAATACCTTTATGGAAAGAGAGCCTTTCGCCGGTGCGCGCCCCATCTTGGCCAGCGCCTTCCACATCGCGAACGTACCTTACCGATGGGAACGAGGAGTGCGTGAGCCGGTGACCGTCTGAGAAGAATGCCCCCAGCCAACGACCAGCCCGGAGGCTTCAGCGGTGTATGGCAGATATTTCTCTACAACTGGCACTTTTACGCGGCCGCGTTCGTTCTTGATCTGTTCGCGGCTTTACTGTGGATGCGTTTCTCTTCTCACTCAGGGATTCGCCTCGCCATCTGCCTGGCCGCTGCAGTGCCCACGTTTTGGGCCTTTTCCTCCCTGCTGGTCTCCCACTACGTCTACGATCGCTCGCAGCTGTATCAATGGAACTGGCTTACGGCTGTGCTGCAGCGAAACCCTGACCACTGGGTTAACATTCATGCCGGTCTGGACCAGACCAGCGACTCACTCCGGCGCCTGTTTCCCGATGCTCGCCACAGAATTCTAGACATATACGTTCGCTCGGAGATGAGCGAACCCTCCATCGAGCGTGCCCGCCGCCGCGCGCAGCCGCCTGTTGCATCCGAGAAAGCGAACCCCGCATCGTTACCTCTCGAAGATTCGGCATGTGACACGATCTTCCTCATCTTCGTCGCGCACGAACTCCGCAGGCGAGAAGCGAGGCAGCAGTTTTTCCGCGAAGTCAGCCGTGCGCTGAAGCCCGGCGGATGCGTCGTCCTGATTGAACACTTGCGAGACTGGAAGAACTTCGTAGCCTACGGACCGGGGGCTTTGCATTTCTTCTCCAGGCGGCAGTGGCTGGCTGCCTGCAGTCAGCCCGGTCTCAAACTTACTCGCGAGCTGGGAATCACGCCATTTGTCCGATGTTTTGTTGTGACAAAGCACATCCCAGGGGAAGTGGCTCACTCACTCGAAGCCGGAGACGCACCATGCTGCTGAATGCTGTCGAGACAATGCTGGTCAATAACCCGGCTCGCCGGATGGTGCAGCGCTTCTATGAAACGCCGCTCCTCCTCCGCATGGCGCATCGTCTCGACCAGAAGCGGGCGCTCGAGATCGGTTGCGGCCAGGGTTTCGGAATGGAGATCATCCTCCGCCAGTTTGGCGCGGCCACCGTATCTGGAATTGACCTGGACCCCAGGATGGTGGCCCGCGCACAAAAGCGCATCGCACCCTACGCTGGCCGCGCAGTCGTCTCTGTCGGAGATGTAACCGCGATTCAGGCAGACGACGAAAGCTTCGACGCGGTATTCGACTTCGGCGTGATCCACCACGTGCCCCTCTGGGAGGATGCCATCAGCGAAGTGAGGCGAGTCTTGAAGCCTGGGGGCGTCTTCGTCTTCGAAGAAGTATCCAGGCAAGCGCTCGATCGATGGATCTACCGAACGTTCTTGGATCACCCCGCCGAAAATCGATTCACTGCGTGGGAATTCGTCGCCGCGCTCGAAAGCCGCGGAATCACAGTAGCGAACAACCTGGCGAGTTTCTGTTTCGGCGACTTCTTCGCTGGCGTCGGCCGCGTTCGCGGCCCGCACCCATTAGAATGAGCTATCCAGAGCTTCGGAGCACAACATGAGCCGAGTACTGATTATTGGAAGTCACACCCAGGTGAGTCGCGAGATCGGCGATGAGCTCTCCGCTGCGAATCTGCCCATGGATTATTCAGTCGGCACCGCCGACGCCTTGCAGCGATTGCGTGCCCAATCGTTCGGGGTCGTCATTACCAGTCCTGACAGCGACGTCGATGACGACTTGGCGCTGCTCGAGGAGATGCGCTGCATCCGCCCCGGCGTCAAGTGCATCGTTCTTGCTCAGCACAGCACTCCAGCTGAAGTCATCGCCGTTCTGCGGGCTCGGGCCTTTGGCTGTTTCACCCCTCCATTTGACGTTCGCGAAATCGCGAGCCTTGCCCACAGCGCAGCTTCCGACAGCGAATGGCGAGATGACATCGAGGTCCTGTCCGCCAGGCCTGGCTGGGTCGCGCTCCGCATCAACTGCCGTCTCGTCACCGCCGACCGCCTCATGAGCTTCGCCAAAGAGCTCAACAGGCAACTGCCTGAGGACACTCGCGAGGAGCTGATGCAGGCCGTGCGCGAGATCCTGCTCAATGCCATGGAGCACGGTGCGGCATTCAATCCCGAACAGGTCATCCAGGTAACCGCCGTTCGCACAGCAAGGTCGCTCGTCTTCTACATCCGCGACCCCGGCGCCGGCTTCCGTCGCGAATCACTCAGCAACGCCGCGATCGCAAATCCCTCCGATGATCCCCTGGCTCACATCCGAGAGAGAAAAAGAGGGAATCCGCCCTGGCGGCTACGGCCTTCTTCTCGCCGCCGGCACCGTCGACGAATTGATCTACAGCGAAATCGGCAACGAGGTCCTTCTCATCAAATACATCGATCCACCCAGGCAATCCAAGCCAGCCTAGGCGAACAACTGGGCCAGCGATCCCTTTGCTTTAAACGTGTTTATTAAAGCATTCATTACAAGCAACTTGAACCAAGATAAACGGGCTAGTTCCTCTGCTCAAGAGTCTCAGCGCAACCGGCACCGGGAAGGCTCTTTCCAATGTCGGGCCGAACAGAAGAGAACAGCATCTGCCTCATTCCCATTAATCGTCCTAGGCGGAGCAACGATTCTTCTTTCTACCCTCTCCTATGGCATGGAACCATCGCGCCCCGGCGCGGCAAGGCAATCCATTCGAGGAAAGGTAACCTAATGTTTTTGATTCTGGCTGTGGTGCTCGTCCTGCTTTGGCTCGGCGGATTCTTCGTCCTTCATGTCAGCAGCTTTCTGATTCACCTGCTGCTGATCTTCGCCCTGGTCTCGATCATCATGAACTTCGTCGGCGGCAGACGAGCCGTTTGAACATCATCGCAGCGCAAAACAAAGGCCGAACCCAGGGTTCGGCCTTTGTCGTTCAAAGCACCCACGTTTACTGATGGGCCACAGGCTGAGGCATATCGATCCCAGCCACCGGCGGCAGTACAGTTCCTGTCAGAGCCTCCGGCGTCTCTTCATGCAGTTCCGGCAGATTTCCTTCCAGCGCCAGCTTCAACACCTGGTCCATCTCCTCGACAAAGTGCAGCTTCATGCTGGTCTTGATCAACTCCGGCAGATCGGCCAGGTCCTTCCGATTCTCCTCCGGCACAATCGCTTCGAAGATTCCCGCACGATGCGCCGCCAGCAGCTTCTCCTTCAAGCCGCCAATCGGAAGTACCTTGCCCCGCAGCGTAATCTCGCCAGTCATCGCAACATCGCGCCGCACCTTGATCTTTGTCAGCGCGCTCGCAAGCCCTGTCGCCAGCGTAATTCCAGCTGACGGTCCATCTTTCGGGATGGCACCCTCCGGCACATGCACATGAATGTCGACGTTCTTGTAAAAATCCTTCGCCAGCCCAAGATGATGCGAACGTGACCGAATGTAGGTCAATGCGGCCTGCGCCGACTCCTGCATCACATCGCCCAGTTGCCCGGTGGCCGTCATCTTCCCCTTGCCGTCGAGCACCTGAACCTCGGTCTGCAAAATCGTTCCACCCATCTCTGTCCAGGCAAGGCCAGTCACCAGACCGATCTCGCTCTTCTCATGCGCCATCGAGTCGCGGAACTTCGCAACGCCAAGAATCTCGCCGATATTCTCGCCCGTGATGATCTCTTTGTGTTCTGCGCCGTTCTTCACCACACGTCGCGCAACCTTGCGGCATACATTGCCGATCTCACGTTCCAGGTTCCTTACGCCGGCCTCACGCGTGTACCCGCGAATGATCTGCCGCAGCGCATCGTCCTCAAACACGATCTGATCAGCCGTCAATCCCGTGCCTTCACGCTGCTTCTTCACCAGGTACTGCTTGGCGATCTCCAGCTTCTCAACCTCGGTGTAGCCATGCAGCCGCAGAATCTCCATGCGGTCCTGCAACGGCCCCGGAATCGTGTGCAGCACATTCGCCGTCGCAACAAACAGTACCTGCGACAGGTCGTACTCCACATCGAGGTAATGATCCTGGAACGAGCTGTTCTGCTCAGGGTCCAACACCTCAAGCAGGGCACTGGCTGGATCGCCGCGGAAGTCCGACGCCATCTTGTCGATCTCGTCCAGCATGAACACGGGGTTCTTCGTTCCCGCCTTCTTCATTGATTGGATGATCTGCCCCGGCAGCGCACCGATGTAAGTCCGCCGATGACCGCGAATCTCAGCTTCATCCCGCACGCCGCCAAGCGACATCCGTACAAACTTACGCCCCGTAGCCTTCGCGATCGACATACCCAGCGAAGTCTTACCGACACCCGGAGGCCCGACAAAACAGAGGATCGACCCCTTCGGGTTCTTTACCAGCTGCCGCACCGCAAGAAATTCGAGGATGCGTTCCTTGATCTTCTCCAGCCCATAGTGATCCTGATTCAGAATCTGCTCAGCGTGCTCGATCGACCGAATCTCCTTCGACCGCTTCTTCCACGGTACTGCCAGCAACCAGTCAAGATAATTTCGCGACACCGTCGACTCAGCTGACATCGGAGGCATCGCCTCCAGCTTCTTCAGCTCCTGCAGCGACTTCTCAAGTACGTCCTTCGGCATTCCTGCCGCTTCAATCTTCTTTTTCAGCTCGTCAAACTCGGATTTCTCCCCGCGCCCGAGTTCCTTCTGAATCGCCTTGATCTTCTCGTTGAGGTAGTACTCTTTTTGCGCCTTCTCCATCTGCCGCTTCACTCGCGACTGGATGGTCCGGTCCATGTTCAGCTTCTCAATCGCCACGTCCAGCACATCGGCGACCTTCGAGAGTCGATTCTCCGGATCGAAGACCTCGAGCAGTTGCTGCTTCTCCTCGATCGACAGCTGCAGGTTGGCGGCGATCGTGTCGGCCAGCTTGGCTGGCTCATCCGCGCGCACACTGGCGGCCATAGTCTCGTAGTTCAGCGACTGCTGTAGCTTCACATACTGCTCGAACAGCGAGTGGACGCGCTGCATCAGCTGCTCCACCTGAGGCGTCATGTCGAGTTGGGTCTGGCCCGTGCGCACGGTCGCCACAAAAAAGCCGTCGACGTCGTTCACCTCGGTCGCCCGGGCCCGCTCCACACCTTCAACCAATACTTTAATATTTCCGTCCGGCATCTTGACACTCTGGACGATATTCCCGATCGTGCCAGTCTCGTAGATGTCATCCGCGTTCGGCTCATCGACCGAGGCATCATGCTGCGTTGCCAGAAAAATCTTTCGGTCACCCGACAGAGCCTCTTCCAGAGCCCTCACACTGGACTCGCGTCCCACCACAAACGGCGTCATCATATGGGGGAAGATGACCATGTCGCGAATGGGCATCATCGGGAGCTTGCGAACATCGCCGCTCAGCGCTTTTTTGGGTTGGTTTGTCATCGCTCTCCAATTAGACGTTGAAACGCCGACAACGATGCATCGGCATTGCGGGTTCAGGTGATTGTAATTCCTCGGACACCGCCGTGCATGCGGCAAAGTACAACGTCTGTGGAATTGGAGGCAACAATTTGGTTAGGGACGGCAATTGCCGCCGAACCCTGGCTGCAGCTTTCCGAGACAGGTGTCGGCGCCAACAGCGCTCTCCATGCAGATCTGCGCGCCACCCCGCGCACGGCCCTAGCCCGCCTTCTCCAGCAACATCGGCAGTGTCAGGCTGTGTTTCTTCACCATCTCTGCCGTGATGGAGAGGTCTTTGACCTTCTTGTTGCCCGGAACGAAATACATCAGATCAAGCATCAACTCTTCGAGAATCATCCGCAGTCCGCGCGCGCCAACCTTGCGTTGCAACGCCTCCCGCGCAATCTCCCGAGTCGCCTCGTCGGTGAAGGTTACCTTTACGCCTTCAAACTCGAACAGCTTCGCATACTGCTTCAGAATGGCATTGCGCGGCTTGGTCAGAATCTCGATCAGCGCCGCCTCATCTAGCTCGTCCAGAATTCCCAGCACCGGCAACCGTCCCACAAACTCCGGAATCAATCCATATTTCAGCAGGTCCTGAGGCTCGGCCTGTCGCAGCAGCTCCGCGTCGCGCTGTGCCCGAATCGGCGTCACATCACCGTCCTTCGCGTCCGGATCCGCAATCGCCTTAAAGCCCAGGGCCTTCTTGCCCACTCGCCGGCCAATCACCTTTTCAAGCCCGACAAAGGCGCCACCGCAGATGAAAAGAATGTTCGTCGTATCAACGGCAGTAAATTCCTGGTGTGGATGTTTCCGCCCGCCCTGTGGCGGAACGTTTGCTACTGTGCCTTCCAGAAGCTTCAGCAGTGCCTGCTGCACACCCTCGCCGGAGACATCGCGCGTAATCGAAGGGTTTTCGTCCTTGCGCCCAATCTTGTCGATCTCGTCGATGTAGATGATCCCGCTCTGCGCCCGCTGCACATCGCCATCGGCAGCCTGCAGCAGCTTCAGAATAATGTTCTCGACGTCCTCGCCTACATAACCAGCCTCGGTCAGCGTCGTCGCATCCACGATCGCAAACGGCACGTCAAGCATCTTCGCCATCGTCTGCGCCAGCAGCGTCTTGCCCGAGCCCGTCGGTCCCACCAGCAAAATGTTCGACTTTGCGAGTTCCACATCGTTGCTGCGGGTCTTGTTCATCTGAATCCGCTTGTAGTGGTTGTAAACCGCCACCGCGAGCTTCTTCTTCGTCTGGTCCTGCCCGATCACGTACTCATCGAGAAACGACTTGACCTCCTGCGGCTTCGGCAGGTGAGCCGGCGCTGCCCCCGGCGCCGTTTCCGTGCGATCGTCTTCAAGAATTGAGTTGCAGACCGCCACGCACTCATCGCAAATGTAAGCTCGCGGATAGTCCGATGGAGAAGAGATCAGCTTGGCAACAGCGTCTTGCGATTTATGACAGAAGGAACAACGAAGTGATTCGTCCGAGCCCCGTGACGTTTTCATAAGTACGACAACTCCTGAGTGGTCCGCCCAACTACACTAGTACAATTTAAAGTTTACACCTGTTTCGTCGAAACAAAAGACGCAATAGGGTACCTTACGTGTACCTCGAAATGGTCATAGACGTGCAAAAACGGCTAAAAATCGGTGGATTACCTGTTAATGACACGCTGATGACCTACCAGTGACGTACTGGTGATCTGCTGATGGTCTTATACACGACAAAGCCCAAACGCAGGGCTTGGGCTTTGTCGCGTCAACTGGCCACCCGGCAGCTACGTCCGCGGCCGGTCGATGATGTCGTCAATGATGCCGTACTCCTTGGACTGGGCGGCCGTCATGATAAAGTCGCGCTCTACGTCGCGTTCGATCCGTTCCAGCGTCTGGCCCGTGCTGGCGCTCATCAGCTTGTTCGTAATTTCACGGATTCGCAGAATCTCTCGTGCGTGAATGTCGATATCAGTCGCCTGACCGCTCAACCCGCCCATCGAAGGCTGATGGATCAGGATGCGCGAGTTCGGCAGCGCGAACCGCTTGCCCTTCTTGCCCGCCATCAACAGAAACGCGCCCATGCTCGCCGCCTGTCCGATGCAGAACGTCACCACATCGTTCTTGATGTATTGCATCGTGTCGTAGATTGCAAGGCCCGCAGTGATCGAACCACCCGGCGAGTTGATGTACAGCTGAATATCCTTCTCCGGATCCTCGCCGCTCAGAAACAGCATCTGCGCAATGATCACATTGGCGATATTGTCATCGATCGGCGTGCCCAGAAAAATGATGTTGTCCCGCAGCAGACGGCTGTAAATGTCGTAGGCGCGTTCGCCCCGGCTCGTCTGCTCGATCACCATCGGTACTAGTCCCATAACACTCTCTTTCTCTCTTCCGTTATGTAGCTCGGCACTTACGCTCTACGAAGCCAGCTTCTCGTAAAGCACGCTTCCTGTCTTCTCGCGCCGCATCTGCTCGCGAATCCGGTCCAGCCCGCCATCTTTCGACAGTCTCTCACGCAGCGCTTCCAGCGGCTCGCGCGACTGAATCGAAAGCATCAGCAGTTCGCGGTCAACATCCTCATCGTTCACCGCAACGCCCTCCGCCTCGGCAATCCGATCGAGAATCATCGACACCTTCACCTCGTTGACGGCCTGGTCGCGTTGCGCCTCACGCAGGCGGCCGAAATCCAGCTTGCGCATATCCTCAACCGACATACCCTGCTGTGCCAACGCACGCAGTCCGCGATCCAGCCGCGCTTCGATCTGCTGCTGCACAAACGACTCAGGAACAGGGAACTGGAAGCGCCCAATCAACTCCCCGAGCATCTTGTCCTTCGCAGCATTGTCGAGCGCATTCTTCTTGCGGTCCGCCGCATGCTCGCGCAGCTTCGTCTCAAAGTCATCCCAGCTCTCATAGTTGCCCAGCTGCTTGGCAAACTCCGCATCGCGCTCCGGGTAGCTCTTCTGCTTGATACCCTTCACGGTCACGTCATAGCTCACCCGCTGTCCCGCCAGCCGTCGCTCGCCGAAGTCCGTCGGGTAGTCGACTTCGAACTTCAGCTCCTGCCCAGGCTTCGCGCCGCGCAGCGCATCGTTGAAGGCAGTCAGCGTGTTCTTCCCACCGATCTCGATCAGCACATCCTCGCCCGTAATCGGCGCTTGAGTCGATGTATTCTGGACGCCTTCCTCGGTCACAGTCTGTGCCAGGTCTTTCACCTCGCCGCGAAACTGAATCTCAGCCCAGTCACCATCGACCAGCGCGCGATCTTCCTCGACCGGCTCAACCGTCGCGTGGCTATCCAGCACCCGGCTCAGCTCCGCCTCGTATTCGTCGTTGGTCAGTGCAACATCGGGCTTGCTCACAGGAACACTGTCATAGCCCGTGACATCGATCTCCGGTGCCACTTCAAACGCAGCCTTGAACTTCAGCGGCTGTCCGTCGAATAGTTGCATGTCCAAAAGCTGTGGCTCTGACACCGGGCGAAGCTTCTGCTCGTTGATCGCCTTCCGGAACCGCTCCGAAACCAGGCTCTCCAGAACCTCCTGGCGAACCTCCTTCGCAAACTTCGAACGGATCAGCGACTCCGGCACCTTGCCGGCGCGAAAGCCCGGAATCCGAGCAAGCTTCTGGTACCGCTTCACCACTGCCTTGAAGCTCTTCGATACCTCATCCGCCCCAGCTTCGACTTCAATCTCTCGGGTCAGTTCAGGGTTCAGCGAAGGAGCATGCTGATGCTCGTGCGCATGATCGTGATCGTGCTGATGATCGTGATCATGCTGGTGATCGTGCGAATTCGCCACTTCAGGCTGCTGATCAGCAGCCTCATTTGTCTCTGTCATCTCAGTCGGGGTCAAGTCCTTGCCTTCCAGGAAACGTAGGTGTCTGCCGCGCCGTCCGCTATGCGTTGCGCGTGCGGTTCTGCGGCCTTATTACTACTGTACGAGTCTTCGGTAGAGAGGGTCAAACCTCGTGCCGGCCTTCATTCTCGTCCCAGAGCCGGAGCCCGATCAAAACATCATTCGAGGCTGTATCAATGCTCTCGAAAACTGCCCGAATCGGTCGCACTCAGTGAAAATATCTGCAGTCGAATCTTCCACTGCAGCGATTGTCCCGGCTGCAGCACCACCATCCCGGTATCTTCGTCTCTTGCCCATTGGCGTCCAAACGGGTCGTCGTAGTTCGATTGCGGCCCAATGGAGATATACGACCCATCCAGCGGCGCGTACACCCGTATCGCTTTGATGGTCGAAGTCTGCGCCGTGATGCGCAATCCATAATCATTTTCCGGATCGCGCAACTCCGCCATCGGACCGTTCTCCATCAAACCCATCCTCAGGTGAACAAAGCTGTCGTCAAGGTTCAGAGCCCCAAGCTGCGCCCCCGTCCGGCCCGTGAAATCATAATCGGTCTTCTCGACCGGCACGAGCTTTCCGCTCAACTGCCAGGCCCGGCGATCCTTCACCTCCAGTCGCAGCCCCTCCGGTAGCCGCAACATCATCTGCCCGCGATGCCCATTCAGAATGGCGAATCGCGGATGCCACCCTATCCCCATCGGCTCGGGCACATTGCCCGTATTGCGCGCGACAATCTTGATCGTGATCGCCTTGCCACTCAGCTGCACCGTCGTATTGACCTCTGTCTGCGATGGCCAATGCCCGTCAAAGTTTCCTGGACGGTACGTGGCCTGCGCCTCACCTCCGTCCGGCATTACGTTCGTTATGACCGAATCGGAGGGCTGCTTCAACAGAAGTCCGCCCGCAGCCACCGCACCACCAATGCCATAGCTATCCTTCGCGTCCGTCGGCAGGATCAGGCGCGTCCCGCGCCAGATCGCGCTCAGGTTATTCTCATCCGGCGTAGTCACTCCCGAGATTCGGCCCGCCCACGGCAATTCGATCGCCGCTCCCATCGACAGACTCTTCGCGCCATTCACATCCGCCCCGCTGCCGGTCAACAACTTCGCCGCATCCTGCAGCGTCGGAGACGCAAGCAGGTTCACCTCTCCCTTTTGCGGTAGATAAGCCGTTATCTGCAGCAGATTCATCCCCCGACCGGGAAGCAGCGTCGCCGTAAGAAACTCCGGCCCGTTTTCTCCCGGTATCTGCGCACGTTGCAGCTGTACGACGTCCTGTCCCCCTGGTTTCACCGCCACATCGACCACCGGGCGCTTGCTCAGTTCCTTTTTCAGCTGCGAGAACTGTCCCATCCTGTGCTCCCGCCACCCAAAAGCCAACGCCGCCAGCACAAGTACCAGCACGATGAAGGTCAGTAGGCCTGAGCTCATAACCGCCGCATGCCATAGCCGCTGGCGCCAGCGGTCCACTCCCTGCTTCAGAAGCGCCCAATACATTCTGCTAAGCCTTGGATCTTCCAACTCTTCGCCTTATCCTTCAGTCTGACAGACTCATTCTACGTAAGCACCAGACTATCCGAGGGAACACCGCCCTCATTCCTACTATCATGGGATGCAGTGACACCCTTAGACGCACAGACGCCTCCGCTCTTCCAGCAAATTCACCAGTCCATCATCACCTGTGAACGCTGCCCCCGTCTTCGCAACTACTGCCGCGGCATAGGCGATACCAAACGGCGCGCCTACCAGGACCAGACTTATTGGGCCCGCCCCGTTCCCGGCTTCGGCGACCCCCGGGCCCGCATCCTCATTCTCGGCCTCGCCCCCGGCGCCCACGGAGCCAACCGGACCGGTCGTCCCTTCACTGGCGACGGCTCCGGCGACTTCATGTACCCCGTACTGCACGAGCTCGGCCTCGCTACCAAACCTCGCGCCGTCGACCGCAGCGACGGCCTCAAGCTCCGTCACGCCTGGATCGCCTCCGTCGTTCGCTGCGCCCCGCCCGGCGACAAGCCTCTTCCTCAGGAGATTCGAAACTGCGGCACCCACCTGACCGATGAGATCCAGGCTCTACCGCGCGTCCGCGTCGTCGTCTGTCTTGGAAAGATCGCCTTCGACGGCTATCTGGCTCATCTGCTCAACACCGGCATCATCGACCGCAAATCCGACTACCGCTTCTCCCACGGCGCCGAATATCTGCTCCCCAACGGCCTGCATCTTCTCGCAACCTATCACCCGTCCCTACGCAACACCAACACTGGCCGACTCAACCGCACCATGTTCACTCGGATATTTCTGCGAGCCAGGGAACTGGCCGGCCTCGCCGTCTAAGATGCTCTTTTCATGGGCAAGCACATTCGGCAGCAAAGCGTTATAGAATAACCAACCAATCGCAACACGCACGAATCCAAAGGGAAGAGAAGATAAATAAAACGAGGTAATTTGAAAATGAGCGCAAAAAATTATTGGCTCGCCTTCGGCATTGGCGTTACCGCTGGAGCAGCAATCGCTCTGCTCTACGCTCCGCAAACCGGAGTCAAAACACGCAGACAACTCCGCAAGGGCGTCGAAGACGCAAGCGACTACCTCGAAGATGCGGCCAACTATCTCAAGGAGCAGGCCGAGCGTCTCAGCAAGGAGACCGAAAAAGCGATTAAGCGCACTCGCGGCCAGGTGGAGCGCACCGTCGACAAGGCAAGCGATGTCGTGCAAAGCGCCGTCAAGTCAGCTCAGTCTCTTGTCTAGCCCGCTCCCATCTCACTTCACTACCCGTGATTTTGACGAAGCTGCTCGTGCACTCTGCGAGCAGCGCAGCGGAGAAATCCGCTTCTCGACCGCAGCTCCCGGCCCGCCCCCGCGCCTTTGATCTTCCTTCCCTGATTTCCTTGCGCCAGAAGCAGAATTGTCGTGCTACCGTCAATCGCATGAACGAAGCCGACCTGGAGCACGTCGCAGGCCCCAATCTTTCCACCACAAAAGAACGTCCCTGGCTCTTCTGCCTTCTCATCGCCCCGAATGGAGTGCTTGCCAACGGCCTTATCAGCGGCGTGCTCTTTTACCTGCTCCGCAAGCAGGGAGTCGGCATAGGACGAAGCTCCCAGATCGTTGCGCTTCTCATTCTCCCTCAGAGCATCTACTTTCTCTGGAGTCCAATCACCGACTTCTGGATACGCCGTCGCACTTGGCTTATCGTAGGGGCTATCGCCTCCGCTCTCACTATGGCTGTCGCCTTCCACGGCGGCAGACTGGACACACCCTCGGCCGTTGCACTCATGTTTCTCAGTGCCTGCTTCGGCCAGCTAATCGTCTCCAGCTGCGGCGGAATGATGGGCTCTCTCCACAGAGAAGCGAGCCGTCGCAGGGCTAGCAGCTTCTACCAGGCGGGTTCGCTCGCTTTTGGAGCTCTCGGCATCTTAGTCCTCGCCTCGCTTGCGGAAAAATTCTCCATGGGTCCGCTCGGCTGGATTACCGCCGCCCTCATCGCCCTCCCATCCTTCGCTGCGCTCGCCGCGCCGGAGTCCTCATCCCGCCCCGAATCCAACGACACCCTCAAACAGACCTTCGCCTGTATCTGGCATGAGTTCAAATCCACCTTCTTCCACTGGCGAGCCCTTCCGTACACCCTTGTCATGCTCTTCCCTATGTGCAGCGGCGCCGCAATCGGTCTGCTTCCCGGCATCGCGCAGGACTACGGCGTCAGCGGTCAGCACATGGCCTGGATGAACGGTCTCGCAGGTGCGCTCCTTACCGCAGCTGGTTCACTCGCCGCGACACTCATTCCCACTCGCGTCCGTGCTCCCGTCGCCTACCTCTCCGTCGGCATCATCAACGAGGCCACCATCGCCATTCTCTGGCTGGCTCCGCTCCGTCCTTCCACTTACTTCGTGGGGACCACCCTCTACCTCTTCACCATCGGCGCTTGCTACGCCTTGTTCACCGCCGTAGTGCTCGAATTCCTCGGTCAATCCGGCAAGAGCGGATGCAGCCGCTACTCCATCATCAACTCGCTCGGCAATGTGCCTGTCTCTTACATGACCGCAGTTGACGGTCACGGCGGAAAACTCTGGGGAGCGCGTGGCCTCGCCGGCACAGATGCAGTCGTAGGAACGATCGGCGCCGCCATCCTCCTCGCCTACTTCCTCTCCCGCAGGCGCGCCGAAGCCCCCGCCACCACTGCTCCATTAACGGAGACCATTTGAGTAGTGCCTGACGAATTTGCTTCTAGGTAGCCCAAGGCTTCAGCCTTGAGTCTCTTGCTCCATCCACCGGTTGGGGCTTTAGCCCTGGGGTATGCATTCTTGTCAGTGTCGATTCCCAAAACGGGAAAGCCAAAAAATAAAGTTCAAAAAGTTGGCGTGTTTTCAGCGACTCAAAAATCACCACGCAAAACACCACAATCACGACGCATTCCACCACAAACTCACCACGCTTTTACCACTAGAAAACACCCAAAAATCGCAAAACCCCTAGTAAAAATCACAGTTCCCCCCTCCAAAATATTTTCTCCAAAACGGCCACTCGTCCTCACATTTTTCGCCATCAAAGCCGATAGAGAAAGCAGGGACACCCTCGGTGCCTCGGAAGTTGTATTACCTAACCCTGCACCTCAAACCTAGAATCACCTGCATGCGGCCCTCCTCGAACTCCGGCCTTAACCCTATGATTTCATTGACGAAATCGCTCGCCATCACAGCCTTCGCACTCGCATCGATGGCCCCCAATCTCCACGCCCAGCGCACCTTCGGGCCCGAAAACAACTTGACGGTCGCCGAACAATATCTCTTCGCCGCCGCCAACGAAGCCCGCGCCAATCAAGGCCTCTCACCACTTCATCTCGACCCCGTTCTCACGGAAGCCTCAGCTTTTCACGCCCGCGAAATGGCCAACCACAACGCCATCTCCCACCAATTCGACGGCGAGCCCGAGCTCGCAACGCGCGGAGCCAATGCTGGCGCACACTTTAGCCTCATCTCCGAAAATGTAGGCGAAGCCCCAAGCTCCGTCATCATCCATGATCTCTGGATGCACTCCCCTGGCCACCGCGCCAATCTGCTCGATCCCGACGTCGACTCCATAGGAATCGCCATCGTCACTCGCAACAATCAGCTATACGCCGTCGAAGACTTCGCCAGCACCGTGCCAATCCTTACGCTCAACCAGCAGGAGCGTACCGTTGCCGAGGTCATCGCAAAATCCGGAATGCTTGTAGCAAAAACCACAGACGACGCCCGTCAAACCTGCATCATGACCAATGGCTACGCAGGCTCCCGTCAACCCTGGTTCATCATGCGTTACACCGCAGCCACCCTCAACGCCCTTCCGAGTCAGCTCCAGAGCCGTCTCAGCTCCGGTAAGTATCATCAGGCTGTAGTCGGAGCTTGCCCCGCCACCCGGAAAAGCTCCTTCACTGCCTACAATATCGCCGTCCTCCTCTATCCCTGAAGAGCCGGCAGCACTGGGCAAAGTCTCATCACGAATTGAGCCGAAAGGACTGTGAGTATCGAATCGCTTCCGTGGAGTTCGCATCATCGCGGAAGTATTCAGATCTCATGGGCTTCGCCTTTGACCCATATATCCGTATTTGCTATAACTGTAAGAGTGCAGCGCGTGGGTATTCGCGTTTCCGAACATTCCTGAGTAGCTCAATGGCAGAGCATTCGGCTGTTAACCGAAGGGTTGTAGGTTCGAGTCCTACCTCAGGAGCCAATATTTATCAATCACTTACAAAAACTCAAAAGCCTTCAAAATCTCCCAATTACCCAAATTGTGGTGGATTTTGTGTCGTAGCTCCTTCACAACGAGGGTAGCGCGGGTAGCAACGTAGCTCTTGAGCCCCACTGTAAGCGGTTCTCCTCAGCCCGACTCGAATCCCATCTCTCTTCGGTTTCTCTCCCTCGATCTGGCACCTCTTGCCGGTTCAAGCACAACCACGCTTCGGCCCAGCCAAGAACTCTGACAGCTCCATTTGCTCGAGATTTCGATCTGGGGCAGACTCTATCCCGCTACACGAGGATGGTGCCTTTAGGAGCGCCGGCGACCGCCGGGGCGAAGCGTTGACCAGACTAAGAGAGGGAAGGACCGCCGTGACACTAGTCAAACGAGGAGAGATTTGGTGGTACGACTTTCAGTTCGGAAATCAGCGCATCCGGGAATCCACCAAATCGGCATCGAAGATCGTGGCCAAAGCTGCTGAGCAGCAAAGGCGGCGTGATCTGGAACATGGCTTTCACAACATCACGGAGATACGAGAGAACCGTATCCGGCTCTTGCGGGATGTTGCGGCCCAATATTTGGATGATTACCGGCTACGCTTCCGCGGCGTGACCTTTGCTGAATACGCCATCGGCCACGTGACTCGGCATCTCGGAGATGAGTTGCTGGTCGATATTGACGAAGCAGCGGTTCTGGGCTATCAGAGCTCGCGCCTGAAAGAACTCGCTGCCCCTAAATCCGTCAATGAAGAGGTTCGCTTCCTACTGACGATGATGGAGCAGCAGGGCGACGTGATCCGCGCCAGTCTTCGCAAGAAGAAAAAACTCAAGATCCCAGCCCGCAGAAAAATTGGGAAAGCGTATGACGCCGACGAAACGGATAGGATGCGGCAGCTATCGAAAAAGTCTCGTTCTCCCCATATCTACCTTGCGCTAACCATCAGGGTCCATCGGGTTGAATGCACGCTTGATCTCCAGAAACATTTCTTTGTGGGTCATTCGCTCCGGCCCGAGCCCTCCACTTTTCATCGCCGACTCAATACCAGCGATGATCGACTCAAACTCGGCAAGCGTGTCCAGGTGTTCCTTCTTTGTCTTCTGAATTGCTTTTCCCACAGACAGTGTGAAAGTTCCACCGGCTTGCCTCCGTTCCTCCCTGCTCTGAGGTCCGCCGCTGGCGATCATCGCCCGCTTATGCTTCACCGGATCCCAGATCAAATACACACCCGAGATCCGCGACAGGTAAGCGCCTAGCCTTTCTTTCTCCTCCCAGCTCGCAAGTCTTCGATCGTCGAGAACCCTGACCTCTGGTGTTTCGGATCGCGAGGCGTCGCGATACCGATCCAGCAACCCATTCAGGCTCTCCACTACCTCGTAGCGAAACTGCACACGCATGCTCTGCTCGCCTAAACGTCGCTCTTGATTCGACGTCAGAAAAACGTATGGTATCGACGTTGCCTGAACGGTACCCATCCTGGGGATGGAGAGGGTCCACGCGGAAAGCAGCTCCAGGAGCATCGCCTCGAAGGCGTAGTCCACCTTATCGATCTCATCGATGAGCAGGACACAACGTTGATCCTGTTCGATCGCTTCGAGCAATGGGCCGGCCATAAAATAGGCGCGGCTCGTGACCTCGCGTTTGATTTCAGCCCAATCGGGCGTGTGGTCGCTCTTGCTCATCAAGAGCACATAGAGTTCTTGAAGACTCTTGTCGTATTGCCCGATGGCTTTTTCTTCGTTGATACCCTGGTAGCACTGCAATCTCAGTATAGGGACGCCATAAGCGCGCGAAACCGACATGGCCAGTTCCGTTTTGCCGGCCCCGGCAGGCCCTTCGAGCATGATGGGGCGATGGAGATTCCCGGCAAGGTAGACGGTGGTGGCAGTTTTCTGATCGGTGAAATAGCCTACCCGCTCTAGCGCGGCGAGGGTCTCATCTGGGGATGCATACATCAGGTCCGTCCTCCTGGCTCGCTCTCAGGTGGTGAGAGCGTAGGACGGACCCGATTTTCGGTCAAATGAGCGGAAGTTCGGTCCGCGGTCTAGTGCTCGGGGTAGAGTTTCTCATCCGGTCCCCTCCAGCCCTTTTCGGTCCACTGGAATGGATAGTTACTCTGATAGGTCTTGATTGTCCCGGGAGGTCGGTTTCCGAGCTGCACCAGGCTCTTCTCTTTTGCCTCGTAATACAACGTGTACACATTTACACCGTTAACCTCTTCCATCTGGCCGTTAGTTTTGAGGCTAATCAAGTCCTCCAAATGAGGCTTCGCATGAGTGTTTTTCCAGACCGCGTTGGCGTCTTGCTCTGTCGGAGGCGATGGCGTTCGCTTGCATGCCGTCATTAAGCAATGCAACTGCGAGCCCTAGAGTCATCAAAGAGAAGGAGCGCTTCATTGGGGAGGCTGTCCTTTCGGTTTTTCCATATTTTCGAGAATTGGCTTCATCTGGTCAAACGTCGCATCGAACGCGTCCCGAGCTTCGATAAGTCCTCTTTCCGGGCCGTATTGAATAACCAGATGTACGACCAGCGCCCGCGCTAAAGCAATGTCGGCCAGCAAAGGTATGAACGGCTCCGGGCTTGAAGCCTCCATGTCCTGGACGAACGCCAACAGTTTCTCTGTGTACTCGTCACTGCGCTTTTTGCCTAGATCAGTGATCCGATCAAATTCTTTGCTTAAGTTGTCGTTCATCACGCTTTGCCGACCTGCTAACGGAGATATCTCGGGAATGTTGTACCACCAAGCTTTCCGATTCCGAAATCCTTCACGAATCCAACAAGATCAACCCGTCTATCTTACTGAGGACAGTTATGTTGTCTTAGTGACTCCGTTAATTTTCCGATGCGAGGCGCAATTCGTGATTTGCTGGGATCAGGACTCTCGTATCCTATCCTGCTAACACTTTGTCCCTATTTGCAATCGAGTAGTACAAAGATCTTACCGTTCAGATGGCGACCAGACGCTCTACGCGGAAACCTCGATCCTTGTGGTTGCCGGACTCTTTTGTATCGGTTTTGGTCCGCTTCCTCCAGCCGGAAGCGCAGCCACCCAGTAGCCTAGGTCGTCAGGTCTATAGCGGACCAGAGGACCAACCTTCACAAACCTTGGCCCGATCTTGCGAAGCCGCCACCGCCTTAGGCAAGCAAGGCTTACCTTTAAATCTTCTGAAACCTCAGTTTCTGTGAGAAGTGACTCCATAGTGTCCTCGCCGCTCTGAGAAAGATCCGTACCCTGTTTCATCAAGGTGACGGGCTTGCAAGAAGGAACTTAGACCGGGCTGATTGCTCAGTCAAGTTCGGATGTGTCAGTTTTTCAACTCATTCCTAAGGGTCTTCTTTTTCTAATGATTTCGTGACGATTTTCTCCAATGCATCCCTTTTGGCCCTCATCCGGACGTGGAGATAGTCTCTGAGCACTTCCTTCGAGACATGGCCCACAATTTCCCTAATGGTCTCCTCACCCGCTCCGCTTTCTGCCAGCTCCGTGATGAGCGTATGGCGGTGATCGTGCCATCTGCCGGTCACACCCGCATTCTTCCGAACGTTCTTCCAGGCGGTCTTGAGTGTGGTTACAGGTCTCGTGGGGTCGTGAGGACGGGGACTCCCAAAGGGAAAGACATACCACTCCGGACGAATATCTTTGAACCTCTCGCGATACCATACTGAGTAGTCAAGGATGGCTTGATACAGTATCGAGTTGATAGGGATGGTTCGGCCGTCTCCGGCATTCGTCTTGCTCTCACCTACCTGCAGGTATCTCTTATCTAGGTGTACCCGCCCCCATTGGATAGATTTCGTTTCGGCATCGCGCATACCTGCGTTGAGCGCGACCTCACTCCGCTGAAGGAGAATATCGCTGAGACGCGTGAAATCTCAGCGCGCGAGAGGCTTGCACCGGGGAACATCGTAGGACAAACAGAAACCTATCTCAACATTGATGGGATGCTGTGGACGTTTATCAGCCTGAAAACACCGCCCGACGGCACATATCCCGGCATTTTGCGAGAGCTGATGACGATTGGCTTCCCGGTTGTGATTTCCACCCAGGTAACGATCCCCGACCAGCGGGTGATGCTCGATAAATACAAGAAGAAGTTCCGCAAGATGCAAGCGGCACAAAAGGACTCCAAAGGCAATCTCCGTGTTGACGTCACCGCGCAGGTCGCTACGCAAGAGCTTATACAAATCCAGCAGGAAATCATTGCGTCGTCGGTCAAGACAGCCCGAGTGAGTGTAGTCATTGGTGTACACACCTCTGCCCCAGCCTACTTTTACCAGACCGGCTATTCGCTCCACACGCTGCGACAGGCCTCACGCCGGTCGTGGCGCATCGGGCAGAAGCATCCGGTGAAGGTAAAATTCTTCGTCTCCAAGGCCACGACACAGACCACGTGTCTGCGGTTGATGGGGAAGAAGATGCTGGTGGCGCTGATGATGGAGGGCAAGTTCTCGGGCGAAGGCATTCATTCTCTCGAGAGCGACGACGACATGATGAGCGCCATGGCGCGTGAGTTGGTCGAGCGTGGGCGCGTTGGTGAGTCAGCCGATGCCGTCTGGGCTGATCTCAAGCGCGAACGTGCCCAGCATCTGCCACCGATGTCGATGGTGTCGCAGACGGAGTTAGTGGCAGAGGACGATCAATTGTTGCCTCTTCTGTCGCAGGAATTGGTCACAACATCGTCGCCTGCACTGCATCTCGTCGAATCTTATCCGAAGAGTCAACAGAAGCCTTCCACGCTTTGGCCCACCGGCCACGCAGAGGGAGAGCAGATGCTGCTCTTCGCCTAAACCATTGCATGTGAGCCTGTGCGGGTGGGTCCGGAGGCTCACATGCTTGGAGCTTTCCATGACAAATAGGAGATCCTATGGCCAGCAAGGCTACACCTCTGATTCCGTTTCAGGAGACCACTAGTGCTGTGTCGTCTCCCACCCTGGTCGCCGCGGATCATTCTTTGCTTGAGCTAGACAGTGAACTGGATGCGCTGCTCGATCAGATTCAGGATGAGATCGAAGAGCAGGGCGAGGCGAGCGCCGAAGCAATGGAGCGCTTCCAATTGTTCTGTCAGGCCATGGATGTAAAGATCGATCGGATCGGCAGGTTTCTCAGGGTCATGGAGACACGTGCCGAATACTGCAAGAAGGAGTCGGCAAGGTACGCCGCTCGTGCCAAGAGGGCACAGAACAAGATCGAACGAACCGAATCCATGGTCCTTTACTACCTTGCCAGCCACGATCTCAAAAAGATTGAGAGCCACGAATTCACGTTGAAGCGGAATAAGAACTCCCAGGACAGTGTGGTGATCACTCAGCCCGATAGCATCCCTGACGACCTACGCCGCTTCGAGGCAAAGATAGATGGTCCCCTCTGGCTCGACGTGATCGATGCATTGCCCAAGACGCTGGCAGAACCGCTCGCAGCTTCCGTCAAATCGAGCGAGCCCTCGAATAGTGCCATCAAGCAACACATTGCCAACGGTGGCGTGGTCGAGGGAGCTTCGGTCAAACGCGGTTACCATCTGCGAATCGAATAGTGGGAAGCTCAATCAGACTCTTGCAGGCAGCATAGGCCGGCGCTGGCGCTGCCCTTATGCCTCTGTTTGAAGAATCGCCTATGACTCTGCAATCGGGACGCACACGTCCGGAACTCAGAGGAAAAGCGTTGACACAAAACCTCGCTGAGTGACTCGCCCTAAAGGCAACAGTTGAGCCAAGGGCCACTTGTCCGGAAAGGCGATTATTCGATCAAATGGATTGGCTGCCCCAGTGAAATGGAAATCACTCTTGACCACGCTTTGGAACCGACATTGCCGTTCGGCCGAAAGATGACGCGCCCAAGATCGTTGCCGATCTACATCTCAACGGCACCGAACATGATTGCTTGGCAGAAGCATTCGATACGACAGTCAACGTCCTTATCCTCGTCTATCCTGTCCGCGCCCTTACAGCTACGACCGTCATTATGTCTCCCGCCTTCCAGTCCATCATTGCGTCTGGCGCCAGTTGATCTAGCTGCATTGGTCCAGTTGCCAATCTGCATCATTAAAGTGATTTCGATCAGATTTCATCGACGGCGCTTGGCGGCATTGTTGGTACGTGATAATCCGGTTTATCACGTAGTGCATGGAACCACGGCGGGAAGTCAAGAGCTAAGAGCTAAGAGCTAAGAGCAGGGTTGTGCCCCGTGCGGTGGCGGAGTTGCTGCCATCCGCGCATCCGTCCCTATTCCTTGCGTTTTTTAGTTGATGGGCGAAGCGCCGCCGCGATGAGAATCACTTCTACCCCAATCATTCGGCGTATTTCCTTGCCATCGCGAGCGATGTCTTTGAAGCCCTTGATGGCGAATGCAATACCATGGGCCAACTCCTTGGCCTGGACACTGAGACCTGACTCACGTAGGGGCTCCTTGATAAGTTCGACCAGAAGTTCTTCAAACGCAGAATAACCTCCGCAAACCGACGCGAAGCCTAGATCGAACATGTCCCTGGCATCCGGATGAGCCTGCACCAATTCGAACCCTTCCGCCCCCCAGGATTCGCAGGCGAAACGGAGTTTGGCTTCAAAGCTGGATTTCTCGGGCAGGCCGCGCCGAATGTCGGACAGCTTCTCTGCCGCCATCGTTTCCACGACCGCGCTGAAGATCGCCTCCTTGTCGGAAAACACCAAATACAGCGCGGTACGCGCCAGACCCGCCGCTTTCGCGATATCGGCCAGGGTTGTGCGCGCGTATACACGTAAGCCGTTAAAGAGAAAAAGTGTGTACCTCACTTTTGTAATGGAGAAGCGTCCCGCAGACGGCAAAGGACCTTCGAGCGGAACTCGGTCAGAAGAGAAAGGGCGCGTACTTCACTTTTGTAACCGACCTCGTAGGCATGAGGGTTATATTGACATGTGTTGGAGACATGTTTCCCACCTTGATTTCTCCGATAATGAGGAATGAGGTATTGATCAGAGCATGAGAAGTGGATTCGACCATGACGGATAAGATGGAGGCCCTCCAAAACTACAGTGCCATTCGCACAGAGATTGTCGCATTGCTCCATGCAGCTCGTACCGCCTCGGTTCGAAGCGTCAATGCGCTGATGACCGCTACATATTGGGAGATCGGGCGCCGAATCGTCGAGTTTGAGCAGCAGGGTCAGGAAAGAGCTGAGTATGGAGAAGCCCTTATCAAACAGCTTGCGGACGATCTGACGCGCCAGTTTGGTCGGGGCTTTGGAGCCGTTAACCTGAGCCAAATGAGACGCTTTTACCTCGCATGGCCACCTCAGCAGATTTTTCAGACACTGTCTGAAAAATCTTTGGCACTGCCTGAATTGGCTGCGAAGTTCCCTTTGCCGTGGTCCGCCTACGTTCGTCTGCTCTCAGTGAAGGCTCCAGATGCCAGAGCATTCTATGAAACTGAGGCTCTACGTTCCGGCTGGTCGATTCGGCAACTCGACCGTCAGATCGGCAGTCAGTTCTACGAGCGCGTCGCACTCTCGAAGAATAAGGCCGCCATGCTGGAAGACGCGGGGCGCGCCGAACCGACCGATGCCATTACTGCAGAAGAAGCTGTTAAAGATCCATTCGTACTGGAATTCCTCGGTCTAAAAGATGAATACTCTGAGTCGGATCTCGAAGCGGCGCTCATTCACAATCTCACTGATTTTCTGCTGGAGTTGGGTGATGACTTCGCTTTTCTTGGCCGACAAAAGAGGCTTCGTCTCGATGACACTTGGTTTCGTATCGATCTCCTCTTCTTTCACCGACGCCTGCGGTGTTTGGTCGTCATCGATCTGAAGGTGGGCAAGTTTAGCTATGCCGATGCCGGGCAGATGCACCTTTATCTCAACTACGCCCGCGAACATTGGATGAAGGCGGGAGAAAATCCTCCGGTCGGACTTATTCTCTGTGCAGAAAAGGGAGCCGCGGAAGCCCACTACGCTCTCGATAACCTGCCGAACAAAGTACTTGCTGCCGAATATCAAACCGTGCTCCCGGACGAGAAGCTCATCGCGGAAGAGCTGGAACGGTCACGCCTACAACTTGAAGAACGGCGGCCAAGGCTGAATCAGCAATATTGACTTCCCGTTCTGTTCACACCCAAACTGGCAAAGAGAGTGACAACGGGAGCGCATGGAAAACAACTTCCAACGAATTGGTTCGATAAGCAACACACATGTGGGACGGGAGTTCGAAGAGGCTGCGCGTCTCTTTTTTTCGGAAACAGGAGTTCATTTTGCAGTCGAATTTCGTCGCATTGGTTGGACATTCCATCAAGAAGCCGCATCGCTTCGATCTGGGAAGCGATGATCCGCCGATCTTAGTGGAGTGCAAGTCGTTCACCTGGACATCGGGCGGCAACTCGCCGAGTGCCGTAAATCCAGTACATTCGTGAGCACATTTCGAGAGCGCCTGGTTCATAGACCTAAGTTGTTTGCTGCGGGTATTCTCTACCAGGATTATTTCGACGCGGCTATCTACCAATTCAATTAAATGCGGCGAGCGGCATGGTGATATAAAAACAGCTTTCAGCCACACGAGCGGTATGGATATGAACATGCTACGCCAACGAAGACGCAAATGGGCCTAGCAGCCAAACCCGTAGAACGAGAACCGTACCATCGCATCGCTGATTTGTAGCGAGATTACCCTGCTTTACGATGGAGTTCTGGAGACTTGCGAACTCATAAATAAGGCAGACATGCTATGGACTAGAATCGACTTGTGCGAACCCCTATCATTGCTGCAAACCTCCTCTTATTGCCTCTATTCCTGGCTCTGACCGGCTGCGGCAAGCCCTCTTTGGATGTGGTCCCATCCCCGACCACCATCGGGCAGGCGACACCCATCGCCGTCCACGTTCACGATACCCACGGCGTCAGCAAGCTCACCGCCACCTTGGCGCAGAACGGTGCACAGTATCAGGCCTGGCAGGCTCCCGCTTCTCGAAAAACGCCGACACCACTTTCAACTTCGAGGTCGGTGTCAAGACCACACCCCAGTTGCATGATGGCCCTGCCCACCTGATCCTTGAAGCCACGTCCGGCGGCATGTTCCACGGCACTACTCGTTGGGAGCGCGATGTCAACGTAGTCACTCAGCCGCCTCTCGTCAGCGCGGATTCGGACCAGCACTACCTGTACCTCGGCATGGCCGATTTGGCCACCATGAACGTCACCGGTCCCTACACATCCGCGGGCATCCGGGTCGGTAACCAGACCTTCCGTGCGTGGCCGACGCCCGGCGGCAAGCCCGGTCTCTTCTCTCTGTTCGCTTTTGCCTGGAACATGCCTCCCGGTACGATGCCTCTGGCCTACGCTTCGAACGCAGCCGGCAACGACGTGACGACGCCGTTGACCGTCGTCTTCCCCAAGAAAGAACAGCCCGTCTACACTCAGCACGAGATCCAGCTCACTGACCAATTCATGCAGAAGGTCCTGGGCGAGCTTGATCCCAACGGCACTGGCGATCCCGTGGAACGCTTTGTCAAGGTCAACACCGAGATGCGTCAGGCCAACAACAAAACTCTCGCCGACCTACGCTTCAAGACCGTCGATCGATTTCTCTGGCATCAGCCCTTCACACGCCAGTCGCACTCCCAGGCCGAGGCCACCTTTGCTGACGTGCGCAGCTATATCTACCATGGCAAGAAGATCGACCAGCAGGTACACCTCGGTTACGATCTCGCCGTCACCCAGCATGTCGGCGTCGAGGCCTCAAATGACGGCCGTGTCGTTTGGGCTGCTCCTCTCGGCATCTACGGCAACTGCATCGTGGTGGACCATGGCTATGGCCTGCAGACTATCTACGGCCACCTAAGCCGGATCGACGTACACGAGGGCGATCTGGTCAAGCGCGACCAGATCATGGGACTGAGCGGCATGACTGGGATGGCCGGCGGGGACCACGTCCACTTCGCCATGCAGCTCGATGGTGTTCAGATCGACCCCAAAGAGTGGTGGGACGCGCACTGGATCCAGGACCACGTCGTCCGCCGCGTCGATCTGCCCGGTTTCGGCAAATAATTGGGGGGCCAGTTAAGGGATAAATGGTATGGGACCTAGAAGCCGAGATCGGTAGCGACAATTCGGCTCGCAGCGACCAGCCTCATCCGGCGATGGAGGGAGACGGTAATTGGTTTGAGCCGCGGGGTAAGGCAAACGTGCCTGAATTCCTATGTCCGATGACAAAACTCATGCCTGCTTCGTTCGTATGCGCTCGTGAGCAAGATCATGTTTCACATGGAAGCGACGGTACCGGTCAAGAAGAGATGCTGGTCCGCGGGCTCGGAGGAAGACGAGGTTTCCTTCGAAACGCTTCTCGTCGATGATCGCTCCCCCTTCGAGCGAGGCGAGGATGGCACCTTCGGATTGCGGGAGACGAAAGCTGGATTCGACGAGCGGGTCGACCACGAGTGCTGCATCGATCGCTATCAAGAGTTGTTCAAGGCCGGTGTGCTGAAGCGAGGAGACGAGAATCGCTTCGCGTTCGCTCGAGAGGTGGACTAGTTCCTGGGCTGGGACGAGATCGGCCTTGTTCAAAACCTGGATGACGGGCTTGGTCGAGACCGCAAGCTCGGTCAGGACCTTTTCAACCTGAGCTTTCTGCTCTTCACGGATAGGGCTGGCGGCGTCCTGGACGTGGAGAAGAATCTCGGCTCGCTCAACCTCTTCAAGCGTGGCACGGAAGCTCGTAACGAGCGTGTGGGGAAGGTTGCGGATGAAGCCAACCGTATCGGAGAGCAGGATCTTGCGGCGGGAAGGAAGTTGCAACTGCCGCAGTTTGGGGTCGAGCGTGGCGAACATGCGGGCCGATTCGAGTACGCCGGCCTCGGTGAGCGCATTGAAGAGGGTGCTCTTGCCGGCGTTGGTGTAACCGACTAGGGCGATTACGGGAACCGGGACTGCCTCGCGGCGCTGGCGTTGCTGATGGCGAATGCGACGGACGGCGTCGAGCTGGGTCTTGATGCGGTCGAGGCGCAGGTTGATTTTGCGGCGATCGGTCTCAAGTTGGGTTTCGCCTGGGCCGCGGGTTCCGATACCGCCACCAAGTTGCGACATAGCCCGGCCGCGTCCGGCAAGACGGGGCAGCTGGTACTCAAGCTGCGCGAGCTCTACCTGGAGCTGGCCTTCACTGGTCTTGGCATGGCGGGCGAAGATGTCGAGGATGAGCTGTGAACGGTCGATGACGTGACAGGGTAGCCGGGCCTCGATGTTGCGGAGCTGCGAGGGGGTGAGGTCGTGATCGAAGAGGACAAGCGACGCATTGGTGCTGGCCACAACGCCAACAATTTCGTCGAGTTTGCCCTGGCCGACGAGACTGGAGGGATCGGGCTTTTGACGCCGCTGGACGAGGGTGGCGGCGATGGTCGCACCGGCTGATCGGGCGAGCTCTTCGAACTCTGCACGGCTGGCATCGAAGTCGAGGGTAGATGCTGTATGGACCGGGAGGTCTTCTTCTCCGGCCACGACGGCGGCCGCGGTGCGGGCAAGTCGAGCGGCTGCGGTAAGCTGCTTGCGCTTGCGGAGTTCTCCGGTGAACTCAACCACGACAATTACGGCAAGTTCCTGCTGCGTTTGCGAGGTACGGAGTTCGCGGGCGAGAAGTGCCGCGTCCTGGGCCTCACTAGCTTCGACGAGACTACGACGGAACGTCTTTCCGCGATTCCGGCGTGATGGCGCTTGATCCGGAATAGCTTCAGGCGAAGACTTCTTGCTGGTCAAATTTGTCTCAATTCAGGGCTGCGTTTCCGACCGACTCTCCTGATGATACTGAATGATTAGCCTCCGTAGGGCTCATCGCTACTCTTATAGCCGTTGACCACCGCGTCGCCGATTTCGGCGATGGTGAACCATCGGCATCAATCCGCATGCTGCAACGGCTATCTTTCGTGGCCCGGTCATAATTATGAATACTAGCTCGGCGGAACAGCTTTCGCGCCAGGATTGGGCTTACGCCCATGTGACAGAGGAGATATTCAAGAAGCTTGATACATTTGCGCCCGAGCAGCTCGAGGCCGCGCAGACGCTGGGCCTGCTGATGGCGGAGGAAAGACGACGAGGTTTCCGGAAGATCACGGAAGAGTCGCAACGGAATGGCCTTCGCGGACGCTGATCCAAAAATTAGCGGCTATATGGACAGATGAAAGTTCTCAGTTCTTGGGCTCGACCCTGATTCGACGATTGGCTCTAGCAACTTCCCCTCCATGGTCTTTCCGCTATCTCTGGTCATTTTCTTCAAGCTCGCGAGCCGAAGGCCGAAGTCAGGTAGTCGGCGCTGATGCGTCTCTTTCCTTTATGCCCGCTTCGAGTTGCTTCTTGTATAGCTCTTCCGACAAGTACCGGACCAGAGCCAGCGAAGAATCGACGGCGCTATCGAGCTGTTCGTCTGTGATAGATATGTTGGCTCCGTATCCTGTTCCATCAACAAATTGCGGATATTGTTTCGAAAAGCTGAGATCGAGCATCCCCTCATCTCCGGCGTCCATATCAACGTCGTCAATGTGCTTGAACTGATTAACTTCGCCGCCTTGATGGACTATCTTATTTCGCGCTGCATAGAGCGGCGGGAGGAACTCCACCCTCGCCTTCTCGGCGTCGATCAGGTCGATACCGAAGCGTTTCTGATACTCGCGCCAAATTTCAACAAATTCAGTATCTCCGTGCTTGCGGTAGCTGCCTTTCTTTCCCGCTGCGATGACATCCGCGGACCGCGCCATCTCTCGCAAAGTGTGTATTAGCAGGGAAAGCAGTCCGACCAAAGCCATGTTCCTAATGAAGCGTTCCTGATCTCCGAAGTACATCCAAATGTGTTCTATTTCGTCATGTAAACGTTCCTGAATCCTCGGATCGTTCGAAGTCTTGTGCGGCTTGAGCTTGTCCTCTTCCTGTTGGCACTCAGCTTTCAGCGTGGTTATGGCAGCGTGAGGCGTTCCTAGTACGAGGATATGAACGTCCCTTTCGAAGCTTTCGAATCTCGAGTGGTATGGATCTTCGGTGTACAGCCAATTTAGGCCTGTGAGATCTGGATTGTTGCTCATCAGTAGAGTCTAGCCCCCGCCGTGTTTCGCGCAGAAAACCTGAAATCAGAGGGTTTTACGGAGATAGGGCGAATCGCACGGAACATGCTTGTCTGGAGGCTCCTTGGCTTACTTCTGTTGGTGGCCTGCGGCCTTTCCGTTCTGGCTATTCGATGAGGCTCTTTCTGCTGCTTACGGCATCGTTCCTATCCGCTTGCAAAAACGATGAAGACACATGGCGCACGATGCGCGGCTATTCAGCTGCAGCATGTGAGCGGATCTGAGCCAAGCCGCTATATGGGGGGGTATTCCTGCCCGCAGAGTCCGTGCGAGCGATTTCACGTTTAGTTAGGGAGTTTCTATGAGCAGTTTTCATGTTTGGCCTGTTACCGCGTCATTCTTGCCGCTGTCACGCGAGGACTGTACTGATCTAAGGCCGACTATGGTTCATCCTTGCCCTGCCCCACTCAGCGGGGGAAGGGGTTTTTGCGTCTAAGTGATTGATTAGAAGGTACAATTGTCGCCATGATATGGAATCCGCGTGGGTCCATCTGGCACCGTTGGGACCCGCACCTGCACGCTCCCGGCACGCTCTTCACTGACCAGTTCAAGGGAGATTGGGAGGCCTACCTCACTGCGATTGAGCAAAGTAGCCCGCTCATCTTAGCGCTTGGTGTTACTGACTATTTCTGCATCCAGACCTACAAAGAGGTCAGCAAAAGGAAAAATGCCGGGCGCCTACGGGACGTGGAATTCCTGTTCCCGAATGTCGAGTTGCGCTTAGAAATCAAAACGGCAAAGAATCACGGGATCAATCTGCATCTTCTGTTCTCGCCTGACGATCCGCAGCACGAGACTACGATTGAGCGAATTCTCGGGCGTCTCCATTTCCGATTTCAGGAACAGGATTATGCGTGCAACAAACCAGAGCTTATTGCTTTAGGTCAGGCATTTGACCCAAATCAAACAGATCTTGAAGGCGCTCACAGAAAAGGCGCCAATCTATTTAAGATCAGCTTCCCCGAACTTCAAAAGCTATTCCGGGAAGAGCATAAATGGCTCTCGAAGAACTGCCTCGTCGCGGTGGCGGGCAGCCTGAACGATGGAACCGCCGGCCTTCAGGAGGATTCGTCTTTCGCGGGGTTGCGGCAGGAAGTAGAGCGATTCGCCGACATCATTTTTGCCGGCACGCCAGGGCAGCGTGAGTTTTGGCTCGGGAAGACAGACAAGGCCGACAGGGAAAGAATCGAGTCTCTCTATAAAGCATTGAAACCTTGCATGCATGGGTCTGACGCGCATTGGGTAGAGAAAGTCGGCGCACCAACGGGCGATCGGTGTTGCTGGGTTAAAGGCGACCTCACCTTCGAATCATTGCGGCAGGTCATTTTAGAGCCGGAAGATCGGGTAGCCATTGGTCCCAGCCCTCCGGATGGTCCCAGCCCAAGCGAAACGCTCCGGCAACTGGAAGTCGCGGACGCGCCGTTTTTGACGACATCCAAGCTCCCCCTGAATCGCGGCTTGATTGCGATAATCGGCGCGCGCGGATCGGGAAAAACCGCGTTGATGGAGTTCTTGGCGGCTGGCACGGATGCCCTAAACCCTCTTGCAAGCGACTCATCGTTTTTGCACCGAGCAGGTGATTTGCTCGAAGATGCGAGTATCCAATTGAAGTGGGCAGATGGCTCTGAGACGTCGCCAACGCGTCTCAGAGATTCCTGGCCTGATCCCGAGTTCGATGGAGCGAAGGTGTGTTACCTTTCTCAGCAATTTGTCGAACGGCTATGTTCTTCTGCCGGATTAGCCACGGAATTGATGAAGGAGATGGAGAGAGTAATATTTGAGGCCACAAAGCAAGAAGAGAGGCTTCAATGCGATTCCTTTCGAGAGCTTTCGTCCGTACTGCTGACGCCCTCAGCGGATAAGAGGCTCGAGCTGGAGGTCTCGATTGAGTCGATAGGAGATTCGATACTCAAGGAAGACTTGCTGCGCGATCAGCTTTCCAGCCAGACATCGGCGATTCAGACTCAAAGGGACCAGATCGAGAAATTCAAGAAAGAGCTGGTCGAGCTTATCCCGAAAGACAAGGAAGCGCACGCTCAAAAACTTGAGGAACTAGAACAGCACTGCACGCGCGTGGAGACGTCAGTAGAGAGCTTGCGGCTGCGCCGGAAATATCTGGTCGATCTTTCACTGGATGTGAAGCAAACGATTGAGACCCGTGAGCCAAACCGACTACATGATCTGAAGGCGCGGTTCTCTGGTGCGGGCTTGTCGAACACGGAATGGGATGCCTTCAGGATGAAGTTCGCCGGAGACGTCGACAAGATAATAGAAACGGCCGTAGAAAAACTCGATGCCGCTATAACCCTGGCGACGGAGGGCGATCCTAAGAATCCGCTTGATCCTGCCACCTCAGCTTTATCGGCGTTGCCATTGAGTCAGCTCCGGGTATTGAGGGACACGAGCAAAAAAGCGGTTGGAATCGATGTGTTTAAACAGCAAAAGTATAACTCACTCCAGCGCACTATTACACAGTCTGAAAGCGCTCTTCGTAAGCTCGAAGCAGAGAATGCGCATGCGAAAGGAGCTAATGCTCGGAGAGAGGAACTGTTGTTGCTTCGACGAAGCCAGTATGTTGAGGTTTTTAAGACGTTTGCCGAGGAGCGAATTGGTTTAGAAGAGCTGTATCGCCCACTTCGTGACACGCTGAAGGAATCGAAGGGAACGCTGGGAAAGTTGGCATTCATTGTTGAGCGACATGTGAAGCTTGATAAATGGATCAACCGGGGGGAGGAGTTGCTCGATCTTCGGCGCGAATCGCGTTTCCGAGGTCATGGGAAGCTGAAAGAACAGGCGACAAAATACCTTCTGGAGCCATGGAAAAACGGCTCAGCTGAAGCCGTCGGCGAGGCCATGGACAACTTCAGGACGGAGTTCCAGGACGATTTCAAGAAGGCACATCCTGAATCTAAGGATTCGCAAGAGCGGCGCGAGCGAACACAGGAGATCGCGGCATGGCTTTTCAGTACCGACCACATCAAAGTTCAGTACGGCATTACATATGACGGCACGCCGATTGAACGTCTATCACCCGGAACCCGCGGCATCGTTTTGCTGTTGCTTTATCTGGCGCTAGACACTCACGACCTTCGCCCGTTATTTATAGACCAACCTGAAGAAAACCTTGACCCACGATCGGTCTTCACGGAGTTGGTCCCACATTTCCGTACTGCTAAGCGTCGACGGCAAGTGGTTATCGTGACGCATAATGCGAATCTCGTAGTGAACACGGATGCCGATCAAATCATCATAGCTACCTCAGAGCGCCGGGATGATGGGGCACTCCCCACAATGAGCTATCAGAGCGGAAGTATCGAAAACCCTGAGATCAGAAAGGCTGTATGCAGGCTGCTGGAGGGGGGAAGACGAGCCTTCCTCGACCGCGAACGGCGATATCGCATCCACTCCGGCGACGCAGAAGCGACAGACGACGAGGCCTAATCCTTATTCCGGTGTCGCGAGCCACGCCTCGAGCAATGCCTGTTGGAGATCCGAGAAGTCCTGTGGTCGCCCCTGCGCTTAGGCGAGCCAAGCTTCTTCTGCGGTGCGGTTTTGAATAGAACGGACTTCTGGCGCCACCCAGGTTGACTGCGCTTTCCATAGGCGGATTGGCGTTCGCAATGACAATGATTTGGTCTGGATGGGGGAAGGGCCGCAAATCATGCGGCGAAACTAGCTACATTAATGAGGACAATACAATTTTCATCACGGCGGATGTTTATAACAAACTTCCAAGCAACAGGAAGCTGGGACGGATCAACAACGCTCCGACGTGGAAGCCTCGTAAGTGGTCATAGATGGGTGATCTCTCTATTGACAGCTCAAAGTTGACATGGAACGTCTGAATGGCTGACCGCGCGAAAAATCCGGCCCTCCCGATCAGAACAATGCCAGGAGGATAGACCTTCCGATCGTGAACACGAGAAAGCGGAGCAAACCGCCGATAAACCGATTGATCGCGCCATGTATTCTGATCTGCTTCCAAGTAACAACCTTAGCGTTGTCGTATGTTGTTCTACAAGCAAACCAATGGTCTCATTTGCAGGAAGTGATGACATCTTCTTTCTGAAGTCATCCAGAGGCATCGAAGCAATGCTGTGAAAAAACAGCGGGGAAGGCTTTTGGGAGTGCTGGTCAACACTCGGCCGTATCGTCATAACAATCAGAATCACAGCCCAGAGAAATAAGCCCAGACATCCGATAGCTGCGAGATCGAGCAGCGCAAACCAGCTAAGAGTCGGATGTTTTCGCGTGGGCATCGACATAAGTCGGTAATTCCGCAATTAAATAAGCGGTAAGCGCAAGGATTACGGTCAGTACGAAATTAGCCTTCGTATCGTAGGCTCCCGCGAAGCCGATGGTTCTTGCCAGATTGTCCTTATTAATCTCCAAGATAACGTTCATTGTCGTCCATTTTTTACCCTTCAGCCATAGATCACGCGGCATGGCTCGACCTCTACTTTGGTATGTAGTCGAACGCCCAGAGCGTCCAAAATCTTGATCGCGCGTTCTAGGGTTATTCCGAAATACTCGTTCCGTTCATCACGCGATACTTGCGATTCGTGCACGTTTAGGCGTTTGGCCAATTCTCGTTGCGACATGCCCTTCGCTATACGCAGCGAAATCAACAACGTCCCGAATCCACGAAAATTCTCAAGTTCGTCGAATTCGCCGCGCTTCAGACGTTCATAACTTTCAACTTCCTCTTTGAGTTGTAAGTGAAATGATTCTATCGGGTCCACGGCCCGTTTTATTTCTTCTTCGCTGAGTCCTGCCTGCTGCAATCTAGCTCTATGGTCAGCAAGGCGGTTGCGTTCGTCCGCGAGTCGAGCAGATGCTTCCTGATATTCGGTCTCATTACGGATCATGGCTAACCTCCATTCCTAATTTTCACGGTTCCTCTAGGTTCACATGTTGCGTCGGCATTGGCGAAAGGCCGACGGAAACTCCAATTCATGCCCGTGCCTGTCGAACATGCCGCATCCGATCCGCTATCCCGGCACATGTGGGTACAGTTCCACTCGATACTGATGCCACATGGGAGTTGCCTTTTGGGATAGCCCCGATAGGCCTCCGCGTCGCGGGGTCCCACGTCCAAACTTTGGATGGGTCAAGGAGACTTAGCTCGTGGACCAACTCGCCCGTAATCAAAGGCTGCAGATCGCAAACGAAATATCCATCAATGTCATTCGGATGGTCCTTGTCCTCTACGAATGAACCATCCGCATAGATATCCCGGATACCCACTGACCAGAGCTGTCGCGCTAAGATTTCAAAATTGCCGACGAGCTGCGCGCGCCATGCGGCATCCCAGTTCTCTCGATGTTGCGCGCCACCTATGACCAACGTCGATCGCCGTAGTTCGTCAAAAGAAACCTCATAATCTCCAGGTGGCAAGAGGCCGTCAGCGTCAAAGTCCGGGATCATTCGAATCTCTTCGAGTTGTCATACCGACACTTTAGCTAAGCTTGACAAAAAGGTCAAGCTTGCGTCCTACCAGTAATGATGGCCCTTATATAGGGCTAACTGAGCGTTTCGATCAATATGTAGGGGGCAAAGACCCCGACACGTCCTCAGATCCAGAAGCTCCTGACTCACGGAGGCGCGCAATGCTTTTCAATTTAGGAGGCCGTTATGGCTGCAAGAACGTGGGATAAGGAGAGCGTCAAAGCGCATCAAGGCCAAGATCGATGCTCTCCCGGTAAAAAACATTGAGATCAAAGAGTACGTGCGTGACACCGATCTCTCCAACCTTGAGAGCACTGTCGCCTACAGGCTTGATGGAGTGCATCTCTATGCTGACATTCTGAAC
>CAVWQM010000004.1:0-940455 GCA_963757205.1 uncultured Acidobacteriaceae bacterium | reverse complement strand
TTCAATCTAGATGTGGGTCACCCGTTCCGAAGCATGCGAACCCGCTGAGGAAGATGTTGCGCTACGGAGGCGGAGAGATGGGCGGAATTCAGTTTTTGACCGATGAGAAGGGGCGGAAGACGGCGGCGGTGATCGACTTGAAGGTGCATAAGGCTCTTTGGGAGGACATCCAGGATGTGCTGGTGTCCAAGGCGCGGCGCCATGAGAAGGGTGTCTCGCTCGATAAGGTCAAGGCCGGTTTGATCGCGAGCGGGAAGCTGCGTGGGTAAGTATTCAGTTGAACTGAAAGCGAGTGCGCGGAAGGAACTGGAGCGACTACCTGCAAAGTTGATTCAGAGGATATCTCCGATGATGAGAAGCTAATGGTCTCGGTGACGCGGATTCGGCACCGGAGCCAGGTTTACGACGGGTGAGGGGTGGAAGAGCTTCGTTTTAGAGCTGCACGGCGAGTGGTCTGAGTTTGCCGATGAGTGCATTGCCCTGTTAGCAATAGTTGAAAAGATTGCTTCCGGTTTGCTTTCGAAACGGCCTTGAGTCGTCTCCGCAAAATCAAGTCGCAGATTGGGGTCGCGGCTGAATGTTGTTGTTGCGACGGAATCGGTTTTCCGGATCATAGATGGCTTTGACAGTGGAGAGCCTGGCGTAGTTGGCGCCGTAAGCTTCGGGAACGCGGGCTACGTCATCCTGATCCAAGGCATTGACATAGACTACGCCTGCTGACCAGGGCTCCATCGCGGCATAGAACGCACGCGTCCAGTCAATGTTACGTTTGTCTTCCTGCGGATCAGTCCAGAGACTGATCAAAACGAGATCGAAGGCGGCCGAACGTGCCGGGAATGGCGTCGCCTCGGCTGCAATGCGGGAGACAGCTCCGTGGCCGTTCTCGAGAATTGCGAGCGAGCGCGGAGAAGTGCTGGTTTCGGCGTATCGCACAAATGTATCGATGGCATCATCAGGAAGGTCGCGGAGGAAGCGGCTTTTCCAATAACTCCGCAGTCCATAAGGAGCGGCTACATCTAGCATTTGCTGCATGGCGGGATAGGGCATAGTGGCAACCAGATCGGCGATTGGGGAGCCGAATTTTCGAAGCGGTTCGAGAATACGCTCTCCTTCGGAAATGTCCCCACACCATGCGGGGATGAGAGCAATGACGAGATTACCGTCAGGCGTACAGAATGCAGAGGCATAGACAATCAGTTCGTCGGGTAATCCAGACATGACGAAATCGCGATAGAACCTCATCACTTCTCGCGCATGGGCGAGAGGATGGAGAATCATGCCGGAGATCACTGTCGTGATAGGGTACATGCGGTAGGTGATCGAGGTGACAACACCGAAGTTGCCACCGCCTCCCTTCAGAGCCCAGAACAAGTCGGGATGCTCATTCGCGTTTACGCGGATCAACTCGCCGCTGGCGAGGACGATGTCGTAGGCAAGGGTGTTGTCGCAAACGAGGCCACAACGACCCATCAGCCATCCGACTCCTCCTCCGAGGGTCAATCCGGCGACGCCTGTAGTTGAGATCAGTCCGCCGGTGGTAGCCAAGCCGTACAGCGCGGTTTCGCGATCAAACTCGCCCCAGGTCAGCCCCGTTTGTGCAGTTGCGGTGCGGTTTGCAGCATCGACGAAGATACCTTTCATTGGCGACACATCGATCACAAGTCCGCCGTCAAGCATGGCGAGCCCCGCGGCATTGTGTCCTCCGCCACGAATGGCCGGGTAAATGTTCTGGTCGGCCGCGAATCGAATGGCAGCCTTGACATCGGCTGGCCCAGTGCAGCGTGCAATCGCAGCGGGCGTGCGATCGATCATCGCGTTCCAGATGACGCGGGATGCTTCGTACTCCGCTGAACCGGGCGTGAGAATCGGTCCGCGAAACGTGGGCTTCAGGGTCTCGATGTTCATGTTGTCTCCGGGCATGGGCATCCTATCACGACAGATCGAGAAATTGCGTTGTTTGATGCTAAATCGCCGAGTATCGAATCGAGCCAACGGAAGCTGGAAACGCGCTAAGGCCTGATACCGACAGTTGAGCGAAAAGCTAGCCACTGCCGACTTATCGTTACAGACAGCACTTGAACGGTTGCCGGCGTGTGATCGGTCAACATTCATAGTTAGGCGGCCATTCGGAAATGTAATATGGGGCGGGGTCCACGACTATGTCGCAACTTCCAACCCGCAGGAGTTTTCTCGCCGCCTCCACCGCCGCCGCCGTTGGTCTGATGTTCAAACCGGCGATCGCGGAATCTCAGGATCTGGCCGGGATGACGCTTGAGCAAGCGAGGCAATTGCTCCGCAGCAAAGCCGTTTCGCCGGTCGATCTGACCCGAGCGTGCCTGACGCGCATCGAACGCTACAACGGCAAATTGGACGCTTTCATTACCGTCACCGGCGAGCAGGCCCTGGCAGACGCGCGCGCCATGGAAGCCGAGCAGGCCCAGGGAAAATGGCGAGGGCCGCTGCACGGCATTCCCATTGCGTTGAAGGACAACATCGACACGGCTGGAGTGCGCACTACCGCGGCGAGCGGAATCTTCAACGACCGTGTGCCGACGGACGATGCCGAGGTGGTCCGACGGCTGAAAGAAGCCGGTGCGGTGACGCTGGGAAAGCTGAACCTGCATGAGTTCGCGTACGGAGGGACTTCTGACGTGAGCTATTTCGGGCCGGTGCATAATCCTTGGGCACTGGACCACATAGCCGGAGGATCCTCAGGGGGCTCCGCCGTAGCCGCAGCCGCCGATCTCTGCTTTGGCACGCTCGGCACGGATACTCTCGGGTCGATTCGCATGCCGTCCTCATATTGCGGAGCAGTCGGATTCAAGCCGACCTATGGGCGTGTAAGCCTGCGCGGCGTCGTTCCGCTTTCCTGGTCGCTTGACCATGCGGGACCGATTTGCAGGACCGTGGAGGATTGTGCCCTGATGCTCGGCGCAATCGCTGGATGTGACCCCTTGGATCCCGCAAGTGTTGATGTGCCGGTTCCGGATTACAGCCGCGCGTTTGAGATGCAGACGTTGGGCCTGCGTCTTGGCATACCCAGGTCTCCATTCTTCGAGGGTCTCGATGCTGAAGTCGCGGCGGCTGTGGAGACGGCGATTGGCGTGTTGCGGAAATTCACGAAGAGCGTTGCCGATGTGCAGCTTCCTCAGCCCGCCGACGTTGTAACCATCATGCGTGTTGAAGCTTATGCCTACCACGCGAAATGGATTGCTGAGTCGCCTGAAAAGTACCAGCCTTTAACTCGCCAGAGGCTTCTTGGATCGGCCGATCTGAAGGCAGCGGGGTATGCGGACGCACTTCGGCAAATGAACCTGCAGCGTAGAGAGATCACGAAGGTATTTTCAACCATCGACCTGCTCGTCACCCCAACCATGATGCGCACGGCAGAGAGCTTTGCGGAAAGCAAGAACTTCGATCCGCTGGGTACACGCAACACTTCTCCATTCGACGCATTTGGATTGCCTACGATCACGGTGCCGTGCGGCTTTTCCGCGGCAGGGTTGCCGATCGGTCTTCAGATCACCGGCGCTCCATTCGCGGAATCCACGGTATTGGCGTTGGCGCATGCCTATGAGCGCGAAACAGCATGGCACACGCGGCGTCCCAAACTGATGAGTATCTAGTTGGCCGGGCGCATATCTGCTTCAAAAGCAGGTGACACTGAAAAGGTAACCCGGGAGTGGCTTCTCTTCAGTGAATGTAATGTTTTGGAGCCCCGTTATCGCTCGGTGGTCCCGGTAGGGACACTCATCACTGAGCGCCCCCCGGACGGATCCGTACGTGCGCGTCTACGCATACGGCTCTTATGAAGGATGAGTGGCGTGGAAGCGGGCGTGAGGGTAGGGATGCAGGATTCGGGGTATGGGTATCCACCTGTTGAAGACCGGGGTCAGTGACTCCCACCTCCTCTTTGCGCGTTGGCTGCGACGAACCAAGACGTTTCGCCAGAGCCGATTGACGCGCTGTCTGAAGGTGCGCATCTGATCGATATTCCCGGGAACAGCATGGTATTGGTAGTAGCCAGTGACCACCTTCCGAAGCCATGCACCGACCTGACTGATACGATCATGCTTCCGGCGGAGAAGCTCAACCTTGATGGTCTTCAGCTTCGCAACCATTCGCTGTTTCGATGTAATCCGCCAGACGGTGAAGGTATCGGTCTTGTGGCGTCGCCCGCAGTAGTGGGTGAAGCCCAAGAACCTGAAGGTCTCCGGTTTCCCTTTGCCCCACTGTTTCCGTTTGTGGGCCGCATAGCGCCCGAACTCGATCAACCGGGTCTTTTCCGGGTGAAGTTCCAAGCCGAACTTCCCCAGCCGTTCCTTAAACTCTTCAAGGAACCGCACGGCTTCGGCTCGATGCTGGAAGCCCATCACAAGATCGTCGGCATAGCGAACGATGATGACATCGCCCGTTGCCACTTTCCTGCGCCAGGCATCCGCCCATAGGTCGAACACGTAGTGGAGATACACGTTGGCGAGCAGCGGTGAGACCACTGCTCCTTGCGGTGTACCCTGCTTCGTTTCCAACCACTGGCCATCCTCCGATACTCCTGCCTTGAGCCATTTCCGGATCAAGCGAAGTATGCGGCGATCGGCCACCCTATGCTCGATGAACTTAGTCGTCCATTCGTGGCTCATGTTATCGAAGAAGCCACGGATGTCCGCATCGAGCACCCAGTTCACCTTCTTCCGCTCCAGTCCTACCGCGAGCGCATCGAGCGCTTGATGAGGACTGCGGCCCGGACGGAACCCGTAGGAGAAGCCCTTGAAGTCGACCTCATAAATCTGATTGAGGATCGTCACCACGGCCTGCTGGACGATTTTGTCTTCCAGTGCCGCGACGCCCAATGGACGTTGCCGCCCATCGGCCTTCGGTATATAGACTCGCCTTGAAGGCTGCGCCCGGAACGTTCCGCGGTGAACCCGGCCGTGAAGATCAACGAGGCGACCTTCCAGTCCAGATTCATACTCCTGCCACCGGACACCATCGACTCCTGGCGAAGCGCCACGCTTGAGAGCGTAGAAGCTGTCACGTAAAAGCGCGATGGTGACGTGGTGGAGCAAGGAAGTAAACCGCTCCTGTTTCCTTTCCCTTGCTGCTGTTCGCACACCGTCCAGCCCCTGGGACATGCGGTTCCCGCTCTGTGTCGGGAGCATGCGTGGCTGACCGATGTTCTCCTTCATCTGCGCCCTTCCCTCCCCCGCCTCCGCCGCGGCTATCGCCGCTTTGTTCGGCTGGTTCACAGGTACTACGGCACAGTCCGACTTCTCCAGCGCGTGCATGTCCGCCGTTCGGCCTGAGGCCTTCGCGGACCGGCCTTCGCCAAGAGGCGAAGGCGCACTGGAGATCTCCCGGTTCTCGTGCATGTTGTTTCTCAGCGTGCGCGGGCTCTAACGACTACGCAGGACCGGACAGTTACTTGCGGATATCGCAACTGCCGTTTTGCCTTCCTCCTGCTCACTAGGGAGTCGGCATCCTGATCTGCGATTTTTCGAAGCTCAATCACCCCGCCCACCGATGCCTCCGGCCTACGCTTCACGGAACACCTCGCGATGTCCCATGCAAAACTAGAGGTCAGGATGGAGTCGCTACTTCCTTTCCTGCAGGGGACTTGCACCCCCTACAACATGCCGGTTTATCCCGGCGCACAGCGATAAATCGCCAATGCACTCAATGACAAGCGATGAGCATCTCGTGGCGAGTGCGGCACACGGCACTGGGTGGCGGCATATCGGTTTATCCAGCATTTGCCGACCGAAAAGCAGGCCATGGAAATGACAGAGTATGGAAAGCATGGAAAGCCATGAAGCCGGCCTACCCTTCCCATACTCTGTGGAAATCTCTTCGGGATTCCCACATTCCCACGGCCTCGACGACTGGACTTCTCTGCCCCCTCAACTCGAACCATCGCCACCGCAAGGGGCTTGTAACGGATGTCTCAGGTCCATAACGCATGTCCCGGTACACTCATGTCTTTGGTGATGTCGATCTTGGGTTCATTCGGGCGGTCTCCGGGTTGGAGGTGTTTTTTCGTACCTTTTGAATTGTGCCCTATTTTTTTGCGAAATACGGTTCGCGCTTCCACGCGAATGCCCCACTCATGCGATAAGACTGTTCAATGAAGCCGCATGGATGGGGCACCCGGCCTCCGGATCTAATCAACTTTGTTACCTGTCGCGATGACCGCGTTTCCATTCGTGACCTGGCGAATCTGCTCCCCATGCTTGACGATCACAAAGTACAACACCGGGCCGGGACTTCCGCCTATGGTGAGCATTGCTTTTCCAGTGCAATCCGGGTTGACGGTGTAGGTGCCGGTGCCTGGCCTCCATTCCTCGGGTGGCGCCATACCGCCAACAACAACGTGATCGACCTGCGTGATATTGCCGTTGCCATCGTAATGTTGCAGGACTACGCCCCGGAGTGGGATGCCGGGTCCGGGAATATTGAGGAGGCCTTCAATGGTGAAACCGTAGTCGCCCTCGAGTGTGCGATTCGAACAGGGCTTTTCCTTATCTCTGTCATGATTGGCAGCGGCCCACGTGGAGGTGTTTACAACGGCTAAAGCGCAGGCGATTATGACGGCGATCGCCATCCTGGTTCGTTTCGAGACACATTGCGTCTGCATGGTTTTACCTCTTCTCGGCGTAAATTGGGTTCCCTTGGGGTCGTCGAAGGGCAGAACGTTCCAGTACCCTCCAACTTGGCCGGAGATAACTCGACAGGGTCCGTACCGCAAGGCCCGATCTCACTGGGTATAGACGCGAACCAATGCTCTCAATTCTGAATAGGATCGCTGATATTGGAGGGTATGCATGACCTCCCCAAGGGCATTGCGGAGAAGGGCCGAGGCAAGTCCCAGATAGCTTACTCCAAGTCGCAGGCGAGAGGCTAAATCCAGGTGTGGAGTTCGCGAGGAAGGCGGTTCGCGCGTAGCGCCGAATGCCCACATCTCAGAATCGAGATATGGGGCGCCCGATTTTGCGGCTTCGAGTTAGATGTGGGCCACCCCGCCTCGCGTTTCGGGGCCGGGGATCCGACCCCGATTGCGTGGGTGGTTCAGGCGTTGGTTCCACCGTCAACGGTGAGATTGGCTCCCGTGATGTACGAAGACTCGGGACTGGCGACGAAGGATACGAGGGCAGCGACTTCGTCTGCCGTGCCGTAGCGTTTGAGCGCTGTGACGGCTATTTGGGGGGCTGCCCAGTCTCCCGCGGCAGGATTGAGGTCCGTGTCGATGGGGCCCGGCTGTACGTTGTTGACCGTGATGCCGCGGCTACCAACCTCTCGGGACAATCCCTGCGTAAACATCTTTACGGCTCCCTTGGTGGCTCCATAGGCTGCCAGGCCGGGGGTCATGTTTTTCTCCCCGACGCACGACCCGATCATGATGATGCGGCCGTTGTCGTTCATGTGCTTGAGGGCCGCCTGGGTCGCGACCATTAAGCCGCGGAAGTTGAGGTTGATCATCTGATCCATCTCCTCGAGGGTGGTCTGCTCGAACGGCTTCGGGATGGCGGTGCCTGCGTTATTCACGAGCACATCCAATCGGCCAAGGATGGCGACGGTTTTTTCGATGGCGGCGTTGATGGCTTTGGGGTCGGCCGCGTCCGCCTTGATGGCGAGTGCCTTTCCGCCGCTGCCTTCGATTGCTTTGACCACTGCGGAGGCTGCGTTGACGTCCTTCGCGTAGGTGATGGCCACGCTTGCTCCATCCGCGGCCAGACGCTTTGCGATCGCAGCGCCGATTCCTCGGGAACCGCCGGTAACAAGTGCCACTCTACTTGCTAGCTTCGACATAGAATCTCCTTTATTTTTCTGTAAACAATCTCTATAAGCCACCGATTCTTAGCTGATGAGGCTGCTGTTTGGAGCTTTCCGGTTCGTATCTGATGCGTTATTCGTGCCGGCGGATGCGGCAGTTTGAGGGATACAAGCTTTTGGATAAGGAATGCGGAGATCGTAGAGGGGAGAAAGCGGTTCGCGCTTTGCGCGAATGCCCACATCTCAGAATCGAGATATGGGGCACCCGATTCTGTGGTTTCAGTTTAGATGTGGCCACCCGCCGAATTTTCCGTGGATTGTGGCGCTTGTCCATGTTAACCTTCCGGCATGCCCTACAAACTAGCGTTTATGACAGTGGGAATCCTGCGTGAGCCGGTGGGACACGAGCAGGTGCAGGGGTTTGTGGACCGGGTTCCCGCGGTGTATGAGTCGGCCGATTTGAGTGACGGCTTCCATGCGCGGTCGATACGGGATTTGGGCACGTACCTGCATTCATGGGGCGAAGTGAAGCTGCCTGCGTGTTATCCGCAGCCGATGCCGAACGAGCGGATTGCCTCGACGTTGAGCGTGTGGGCCGACCTGGAGTCGGTGGCGGCGTTCTCGTATTACGGGGCTCATGGAGAGGCGCTGACGAAGCGAAGGGAATGGTTCGATAAGGCGGACCTGCCGGTATATGTGGCGTGGTGGGTGGATGCGGATCATGCGATCGGTTGGGCAGAGGGGTGTGAGCGGCTCGACCGGCTGCATCGGGATGGACCAACGGCGTTGGCCTTTAACTTTGCAAAGCCGTTCGATTGCGAGGGGAAGGCTTGTGGGCTGGACCGCGAGGCGGTGAAGGCGAAGGCTGCGCGGAATGGGCAGGAGTAAGCGATGTCCCATTCATTCGATGAGACTGCATGAATGGGGAACCCGCGGTATCGGCATCTTCTCATGTATGGGCCACCCGCCCACCCGATTTTTTGTGGTGTCAATTTAGATGTGGGCCAACCGCCCCCATGTGAGCTCTGTGACGTTAGTCACGGACCGAAAAAGGAGCAGTCTGTATTGTGTAGAGCATAGTTCCAGAAAGGCCAGACGCTATGAATCCTGATCAGATCGTATTGGCGACCGATTTTTCACCTGCCTCCTCCGCCGCACTATCGATTGCGGGAAGATTTGCCCATATGTTCAAGGCAAAGGTCTTGGTTGTGAATGTCTTCCAGTATGTTCCTCGCCATCAATATCAGGTGCCTGTGGGTTGGATGATCGAGTGCATTCGTAGAGATGTTCAACATAGAATGAACGAGACCAGGAAAGTCCTCGCCGACATTGGTGTGGAGACAGAGGGCAGGTTGATCGAAGATGGATTTCCAGCGCCAGAGATACTTAATGTTCTCCAGACGTGCAAGAGTCCTCTCCTCATTATGGGAACCCATGCGGTTGGAGGTATGGACCGCTTCGTCCTTGGCTCAACGGCTGAAGAAGTTTTGAGGCAAGCAGCGTGCCCAGTCGTTACAGTCGGGCCGCACGTCAACTCCGAAGAAAGAATTGATCCCTGCTTTCATAGAGTGCTTTATGCCACCGATTTCAGTGATGCGTCTTTGGCTGCAGCGCCATTCGCAGCGATGGTTCGGAAATCGTCGCCTGGATCTCTTCGAGTTCTTCATGTGTCAGCCGAACCAAATTTTCACGGCCCTTCCGAAGATCAGAGTTTTGATCCGATCCGAAAGGCTCTTGGTAGCGGCGGGGCTGAGAGCGCAGCGGATGACGCGGAGTATGTTACGTTGCACGGAAGAGATGTAAGCCAGGCGATAACGAATGAGGCTGAACGGTATCCTGCCGATCTTCTAGTGCTTGGAGTACAACGGGCGTCCGCGTTTGCGTCGCATCTGGCGCCCAAGGCCGCCTTTCAAGTTATTTCTGCCGCTCCGTGCGCTGTCCTCACCATCTCTTCCTGAGGTACGACGGTGAGGGGTGGTTCGCGCTTTGCGCGAATGCCCACATCTCAGAATCGAGATATGGGGCACCCGATTCTGTGGCTCAAATCTAGGTGTGGGGCACCCGGCTCTGGGCTAAGCAGCCGACGCGTATATTGTAGGCTATTGAAAGCTCAAACGAAAATTCCGGATAAGAGAGCAGCCCTGGGTCTTCGTGCGCATTCCGGATGGGCCGTGCTCGTGGTTCTGGCCGGACCGATGGAATCTCCGATCGTTGTGGAGCGGAGACGAATTGAAATTGCTGATCCGAAGATCGCCGGCTCGAAGCAACCGTACCATGCTGCTAAAGGGCTTCCGCTAAAGGGCGCGGAAGCGTTTGTAAGTGCCTGTGCTGAGGCCTCTGCGCAATTGGCAGCTGAAGCCGTACGGGAGGCGATTGCGGGCGCAAGGCAGAAAGGCTATGAGATTTCGACCAGCTGCATTCTGACCGGTTCCGGGAGATCCATTCCGGCGCTTGATAAGATTCTGGCGTCGCACCCCTTGCTTCACACCGCCGAGGGCGAACTGTTCCGCAATGCGATTGTGCGAGCGTGCCTGAATCAGGGTCTTCCCGTGGTTGCAGTAAAGGAAAAAGAGCTGATTGCTCACGCGGCAAAGGAAATAGGAATTTCGGGGGAACTGATCGACCAGCATCTGCAGCGCATGGGAAAGGCGATTGGCCCGCCTTGGCGGCAGGACGAGAAGCACGCCTGCCTTGCCGCCTGGATAGCGAGTTCCGCAGGATCGAACTAGTTTGGGACGTACGACTGATACCTCCGTCGTGGAGGTATTGTCGTACCTTCCGGTTTTTTGATTGTTGGAGGAGTACGGTTCGCGCTTTGCGCGAATGCCCACATCTCAGAATCGAGATATGGGGCGCCCGGTGTCGAATCGGTTCGCAATGTTATCCCTTATTCCGCATGTCCCAAGGCCTTCCATAAGAAAAACATATCCGACGATTCGATTTCGGCTACCACGTCGCAAAATTTAGAAGCAGTTGTAATGCTTCCTGACGAGAGGAGACCAATCCCGGCGCCAGCCGCGGCGCCGGTTCCTCCATCGAGAAGTAACCCGCATACTGTAGAAACTCCGGTCAGTGCGATAGAGAACGTTGCTTTCCTTCGCATCGCGGTCTGAGCCGATTTCAGCTTTGTGGTTAAGCGAGCCAATTCAGGTTCTACGATATCCATTCGGATTTCTTGAGCAATAACCTTTGCATCGTCAGTCGATTTCTCCGCGAGCATTTCCTTAGCAGCCTTTTTCAAGGCGGCGCGACATGCCGCGAAGGCGGCCCCCTCTTGGGCTCTTAGACTCAACAACTCGTTGACTGGGATGTGTGAAAGGCTAGGAAATGTGAGCTCAAATAATACGTTGGAGGTATCGGGACCGCCGCTTTGGGCGGAGAGTGCGGAAGCGTGGCTCCAAAGGACACTACCGAGCGACGCTTTCAGTTGTTTTGAGGTCGAGAGGTCCTTCTCAAGGGTTGCGATGTGAACGTGTAAGACGTCGTGGGCCGCGCTGCTTCGAACCCAGTCGGCGTTTCTATCGCCGGTTGAGTCGCTATCAAAATTTATGAATATTCCGAACTCTTGGCTTGGATCGTAGTAAACCACCTCACAGCTGCCGTCACTCTTATAGTCCAAGCGATATAGGTCGGGATTGCTAAGCGTTGCTTCTATCTGGGTCCACGCCTCATCTCTGCAAGTTCCGATAATGTTGCCGGCGATTTCCGCTGGCATGTGTTTTCCTGAGAAATCGGGAGCCTGATCTGTTCTATAGAAGCGAACAAGATCGGCTGCCCCCATCTCCTGAATGTGCAGAGCCACATCAATTTGATTGAGGACCGTTTCAAAGACTCGTTCTTTGGACCACCGGTGATGCTCATGAGTCAATAGTTCCCATACGGCGTCCGGGATCAAAATGTTGTCGAAATAATGCCAAGCGTGGCGAAAGAGCACGTCCACTTGACGTTTGCGACATTTCGAACTTGGACAGGAAAGTTCGTCGTTTAGACGTAAGCCGGTTCCTGCGGCTAGATTGTTGCCCGAAAGGTCAGTTTTGATCTCATCGGTCCAGCGCTCCGCGATCTGAACGAGATCACGGACGGTTCCGGGTTTGGCGAGCTCTCTCTCAGCATCGCTTCGACTCGCAATTTTTCTCGATTCCAACCATGAATAAAGCCAATAAGTATTTTCGTTCCGCGCTCGCATCGGGCCTTCGCCTTCTCTGTCTTATCGGAATTTCTGGCTGCCTTGCATTTGGCTCATCATGCGTTGCTGGGCTTTGATGCCGCCGCCTCAGCCCATGGACTTGAACATCTTTCGCATCTGGGCGTATTGGCGGAGGAGGTTGTTGACGTCCTGGACGGTGGTGCCGGAGCCTTTGGCGATGCGTTTGCGCCGGTTGCCGTTGATGATCTCGTGGTCGTAGGCGCTCTTTTTGCGTCATCGAGTTGATGATGGATTCGACGCGGGTGAACTGGCCTTCGTCTACGTTTTCGACGGCCTGCTGCATGCCGGCGAAGGGGCCGACGGAGGGGAGCATCTTGAGGATGGACTTCATGCTGCCCATTTTTTTGATCTGACGTAGCTGGTCGCGGAAGTCTTCGAGGGAGAAGCCGTCGCCGGAGAGGGCTTTTTTGGCGAACTGCTCGGCTTTGCCGCGGTCGAGTTTTTCTTCGGCGCGCTCGATGAGGGTGGCGATGTCGCCGTGGCCCATGATGCGGGAGACGATGCGGTCGGGGTGGAAGGGCTCGAAGGCGTCGGGCTTTTCGCCGGTGCCGAGGAACTTGATGGGCGCTCCGGTGACGTGGCGGATGGAGAGGGCTGCGCCGCCGCGGGCGTCGCCGTCCATCTTGGTGAGGATGGCTCCGGTGATGGTGAGGAGATCGTTGAAGGCCTTGGCGGAGTTGACGGCGTCCTGGCCGGTCATGGCGTCGGCGACGAAGAGGATCTCGGATGGGTTGAGGAGTTTTTTGAGCTGCGCCATCTCGTCCATGAGAGCGGCGTCGATCTGGTTGCGGCCGGCGGTGTCGACGATGAGCATGTCGCAGCCGTAGTTGGCGGCTTCGCGCTTGGCTTCTTTGGCGAGACGGAGGACGGCGTCGGTGCCGGGTTTTTCTTCCGTTGAGCTTGCCTTCGTAGATCTGGGAGTTGGTGGAGCGGGCTACGATGGCTAGCTGCTCGCGGGCGGCGGGACGGTAGACGTCGACGGAGACGAGCATGGGGCGGTGGCCGGCTTTTTTTAGCCACTGGGCGAGCTTGCCGCTGGTGGTGGTTTTGCCGGAGCCTTGCAGGCCGGCCATGAGGATGACGCTTGGGGGCTGGGAGGATTTCTGGAAGCGGGCGGTGTCGCGGCCGAGGACGTTGATGAGCTCGTCGTGGACGATTTTTACGATCTGCTCGGAGGGGGAGAGGGCGGTGGTGACTTGTTCGCCGATGGCGCGGGTGCGGATGTGTTCGACGAGCTCGTTGACGACGGTGAGGTTGACGTCGGACTCGAGCAGGGCGAGGCGGATCTCGCGGATGGCGTCGGAGATGTTCTCGTCGGAGATGGTGCCCTGGCCGCGGAGGGTCTTGAAGGAACGCTGGAGTTTGTCGCTTAGGTTTTCAAACATGACTAGGTTTAAGTTTATCAGCGGCGGCGGGGTTGCCGGGTCTCCCGTGGACTGGCGTTGCCCGGGCTAGTGGCGCAGGGTTCCGCTGAGGACGAGGTCGATCGTGGACTTCCTTGTTGACCTGGATCATGAAGGTGCTGGGATCTTTGAGGCCCCACTGGACGTAAGGGACGGTGAAGGAGCCGATGGCGTGGATCTTGTCTCCGCTGATCTGGACCATCATGGGCACGTCGATCTCATGCGCGATGCCGAGGAGGGTGAAGATACCGTGGACCTGAAGGGTGGAGTCGCCGGCGGGGTTGAAGGTTCCGGTGAAGCGCGTGGGGGCGAAGGCGACGGTTTTGAATTCGGTCGCTTTGAGCTCTTCTTTGGTCATGCGGTGGTCGCGGATGGAGTTGCCGCTCTGGCCGCTGAGGGCGTCGACGAGGATGGAGCCGTTAGCGTTGCCGGTGGCGGGATCGAAGGTTATCTCTCCCTGCTGGATGCGGAAGGTGCCGCGGACGGTGTGGAGGGTGTCGTTGAGGGTGAAATGGACTTCGCTGCGGTTAGGTCGAGGGAGAGCTTGTGTTGTGGCTTGTCCTGCGCGTGCAGGATTGCGGGTAAGGCTATGAGGAGGAGCAGGGCGTTGTGAAGCAGGTTTCGCGAGACGGTGAAGGCGGCCGTGGCGGAGGAGGAGCGAACGCGGCTGTCGAACATGAAGTACCTCAATGAGTATGACGCGGATGTCGGGGATTCTGTCTCAAGGCCAAGGGCAGGTTGATGAAAGAGGAAGGGTTCGGCGGATTGGGAAGTGGCGAATCTGGTGCTGGCTAGGTGGGTACGGGTTTGGAGGCCGTGCGTTTTTGCGCCGGAGGGACGGGGATAATCGAGGTCTATGCAGGCTTCGATCGAGAACAAGGGCCAGGTAAATGGGAATGCTCGGGTGGTGCGGGAGTTTGTGGCGTATCTGCGGGTGGAAAAGGGGCTGAGGCCGGCGAGTTGTGAGGCGTATCGGCGGGACCTGGAGCAGTTTGCCGAGCATGTCGAGAGGCGGGATGGGTTGCTGGTGGGGGCGACTCAGGGGGATGTGAGCGGATTTATGGAGGGGCTGCGCGGGCATGCAGTGGAGTCGCGGTCGATTGCGCGGAAGCTGAGTTGTCTGCGCGGTTTTTATCGCTGGCTGTTGATGGATAAGAGAATCTCGCATGATCCGACGGTGAATGTGGAGACGCCGGCGAGTTGGAAGGTGCTGCCGAAGTCGCTGGCTGAGGGCGAGGTGGCGGAGATGCTGGAGAGGACGGGTGCGGCGGCGAGGAGTGCGGATGCGGATGGGCTGGCGCTAAGAGATCATGCGATTTTGGAGTTGCTGTATGCGGGCGGGTTGAGGGTGGGGGAGATTGTTGCGCTGCGGGTGGAGGATCTGCATCTCGATCAGGGGCGGGCGCAGGTGAGAGGCAAGGGGGATAAGGAGAGGATTGTGCCTCTGGGGCGGTCGGCGGTGGAGGCGTTGGAAAAATATTTGACGTTGGGGCGGCCGGGGTTGGTCCGAAGCGGGAATGCTTTGCAGAGGGCTCTCTTTTTGAGTTTGCGTGGTAATGCTCTGACGCGGCAGTGGGTTTGGGAGATGGTTCGCGGGGCGACGGCTGGGGGGAGCAAGGCTAGTCCGCATATGCTGCGGCATAGTTGTGCGACGCACATGGTGGAGCATGGAGCGGATTTGCGGAGTGTGCAGACTTTGCTGGGTCATGCCGATATTGCTACGACGCAGGTTTATACGCATGTGGCGCTGGGGCATTTGAAGAGGGTGCATCGGGAACATCATCCGCGAGGGAAGAAACGAGCGGAGGGCCGCACTTAATGAAAGGAAACGAAGATCGAGGAGAGACGGACGCTGCTTTAGCAATAGCGGTAAGTGGAATCGTTACGGGTGTAAGTGCATTGCCCTTTTACGAAATCTTTGCGAAGGAAGGGAGTTTTTTGGAGCATTTGCAGACGATCAGCTCGGCATTCTTCATGCCAGGACTTTTCGTCAGCATGGTTTTGTCGGGCAATATTCATGGCGGAAGTCTTATAACCGGGGCCGTGATCAACGTCTTCGGATATGCGTTGATTCTTTACGGTGCGCTCCGATGGAGACGGAGAAGACGTGGTTTGCGAGTGAGGGGCAATGGCTGACCAAACACTGCCGATGTTGGCGGAACAGTTTCTGGCGATGCTGGCGAATGAGCGCGGAGCGTCGGCGCATACGGTGCGGGCTTATGCGCGGGAGGTGAGGAGTTTTGCGGATTATCTGCGCGAGACGCTGGGGGATGGGGCGTCTGTGAAGCAGGTGGAGCATCTGCATATTCGGGCTTATATGGGTGCGCTGTATGAGCGGGGGTTGACGAAGGCGAGTGCGGCGCGGGCGCTGGCGGCGGTGAGGAGCTGGTTCAAGTGGCTGGCGAAGGAGGGGAAGGTGGCTCAGAATCCGGCGCTGCTGGTGAGTACGCCAAAGCTGCCGAAACATCTGCCGCGGGTGCCGAGTATGGAGGAGGTGAACCGGGTTTTGAATTCGCTGGATGGTGGTGGGGCGGGTGAAGGCTCGGTTGCGAAGGACAAGCAGGATGCGGTGGCGTGGCCGGAGAGGGACAGGGTGATCTTTGAGTTGCTGTATGGGTGCGGGATTCGGAACTCGGAACTGGTGGGGCTGGATATGGGGAGCGTGAAGTGGCGGGACGATGCGGTGCTGGTGCGAGGCAAAGGGCGGAAGGAACGGCTGGTTCCTCTGGGGGATGAGGCGGCTGCGGCGTTGAAGGCTTATCTTCCCCTTCGGGAGGCGAAGCTTCTGGCTGCGGGCAAGGGGGCTCTGGTTGCGAATGGACCGTTGATGATGAATCTGCGAATGCGCGGGGATTGCCGGTTGACGACGCGGAGTGTGGGACGGATCGTGAAGGCGATTGCGCTGAGCCGTGGGCTGGCGGCGGATGTGCATCCGCATACGCTGCGGCACGCGTTTGGGACGCACATGCTGGAGGAGGGGGCGGATCTGCGGGCGATTCAGGAGATGCTGGGGCATGAGCGGCTGTCGACGACCCAGCGGTATACGCAGCTGACGGTGGGTCAGGTGCAGAAGGTGTATGACGAGACGCATCCTCGGGCGAAGTGACCGGATTTTTCGAGTGTGATTCTCCCTGAAGGTCTTGCGTGAGGGAAGCGGCGCAAGTATAAGAACATAAAACAGAGTAAGTGCGGCGTTCCGGTTGCCGATTGATCGAAGAGCGAGACTGGAAACGGGAGCGTTGGCGGTCGCGAGTGCATCCAATTTATGCGAGGTGCCGGCATGATGCGGAAGACTATTGCGAAATGCGTTGTCGCGATGGGTGCAGGGTTCGCTCTGGTGGTCGGACTAGGGTGCAGGAAGCAGGCCGCTCCGGCTCCGGTGCAACCTGCTGTGCGTGTGCCCCGGGTGCAGCCTGATCTTCGAGTGGGGTCTCTGCCGGTGGGAAGCCTGGGGCCTTATGGGCCGCCCAAGGTGGATCGGGTGGTGCATCGCCCGGCCCCCCCTGTGCAGCCTAAGGAGCCGGAGCGCCCGAATGCGGAGGCGGTTGCTGCAGCGCAGAGGAGGCAGGATGCGAGCCTGTTACTGCAACAGCAGGTGGCGTCGCAGAAGCAGCAAGAGGAACTGAACCAGGAGATTGAGCAGGAGATGAAGAGGCAGCAGGAGTTACAGGAGGAGCCTCGGATTCAAAATGCTCCGGACTCCTACGTGCCGGCGCAGCCTCCGACAAGCACTCCGCAGCTATAGATGGAGGGGGCTTCCTTGGTGGGAGGGGTGACTTGGGCGGGGAGAGACGTATATCGATGGTTTGGTCGTCGTTTCCGTTGTAAGGGAAAAAGATTTCCATTGAGAGGAAACTCAATCCCGTTTTGCCCGCAAAGTTCTGCAGGGGAAACATTGCTGGCGCTGTCGGGGCCGGTTTACTCCTTAATAACCATCTGATTTAAAAGGATTTATTAACAGAAAAGGCATCGCAGAGGTTGGCCTCTGGATTGCAATGTACATCCGCGGATAGTCCGGGCCGCAAGTTTGCAGGATTGTTCTGTTGCTTTTATGAATTCAATTTCTTTTATTGAAAGGTTTCCAGAATGCTGAAAAAACTTCTTCTCCTCGGTACTGCATTTGCATTTGCTTCAGCTGGGATGGCCCACGCTGATGCGATTGGCACCACGACGGTATTTCAACTCACTTTTGATGGTTGTTCGGGTACGTGCGGCACGTCGCCGTTCGGCACCGTTACGCTCGTTCAAACGGCAACCGGTGTAGTGACGGTTACTGAGACATTAAAAGCCACGACTCCTGCTGAAGGGTTCGTTGCTACCGGTGCAGGCGAATCTCTGGCCTGGAACCTCACTGGAAATCCTGCCATTACGATTGGCTCCCTTACCAGTGGCTTTGGGGTAGCTGGTGCCACTTCAGCGTCTAGCTTCGGCAGCTTCGAATACTCGGTTAGCTGCGCCGGCATCAGCTGCGGGCCCGGCGCTTCCGTCGTTAACCCGGGACCGCTGTCATTCACCGTTACGGATGGTGCTGGCGTCAACGTTTCGGACTTTATCGGAAATGCCGGAGGATTTTTCTTTGCTTCCGACATCATCGGAGTGAATGGCAATACGGGGAACGTCGCCGCTGGACCTGGCACGACGCCGCCTCCACCGTCAGTTCCGGAGCCGTCATCGCTTGTGCTGTTGGGTTCGGGTCTGATCGGCGCGGCCGGATTGCTTCGCCGCCGCCTGTTCTCGTAAGTTCTCGTTCTAAGAGAGAGAGAGAAGGAGTACTGCTCCTGCCGGTTGTCCCAGAGTGGACGACTGTCAGGAGCAGTTCGCTTTTTGGGAGTGAGCGGAACTGCGTTGGGATGGATGGTGAATCAGAGACCAGCGCGGGGACGCCAACGCAGCTTCCGCAGTGATCTCCAAAAACTTGACAAAACTTAACCTGAAAAACAGGGGTCATCGCACTCCCCGAACACCCAACTCCATCAAGCTCTCCCCCGAAGTCCAGACCTAAAGGCTCTACTTCTAAGACTTTAGGACTCTTTCGGTAGGGCCGGGCCTACGCACCTGAACCGAAAATCCGCCCCATACCCTCCAGAACCGGGCGGGGATCGTAGTAAGCCCGGACGGAGACGATCTGCCCGTCCGCGATCTGCAAGAATTCGCAGAACGGGATCAACCCGAAGATTGTGTCTACTTTGAGCACGGCGGCGCAAGTGTCGTCGTCAGCAGTGAGATGTACAACTTCAATGGTCTTAAGGATAGGAAAGAACTCCTCCATCCCTTTTCGAAAATTAGCAATGCCTCTGATACTTCTGATCGGACTTTCGAACACCACATCGGCATGGAGCGGGACTGCGTCGACGTCGTTGTTCCGGACCGCATCGATATATGCCTCAACAACCCGAATCACTTCTTCCCGCATAAGCCCTCCGCGCAGTCCTTCACCTTACCAGACAGAACGCCACATCTGAATTCGACCGGATGGCCAAGAAGCATAATTAGAACCAACCGCAGGAGACCCACGCATGCCCACCTTCCCCCGCGCATTAGTGACCAGCACGTTCCTGGCGCTGATCGCAACCTACACACTACCCGCCCAAAAGACCAACGACCTCGCCTTTCAGCGCGCCGAACATCTCCGCCGCGGCATCAACACCAGCGATTGGTTCGCGCAATCCAGCGACTACTCCGTCCAGCATCTGCGCACCTTCACGACCGCCGACGACATACGCCTCATCCGCCATCTCGGATTCGACCACATCCGCATCAGCATCGACGCCGACCCTCTCCTCTCCTGGCAGCACAAACAACCCAATGGCATCGCCTTCATGGAAGAGCTCGACGCAATCGTCAAACTCGCCATCGAACAAAAGCTTGCCGTCGTCATCGACGTGCACCCGCAATCCCGCTACAAGCAGTCCCTTCTCCAAACCGACGAGCCAGTAAAACGCTTCGCCATGCTCTGGAGCGCTCTCGCCACTCACTTCGCGCCGTTCGATCCCGACTTCGTCTTCTTCGAAATCATGAACGAACCCGAACAACCTGACTCCTACCGCTGGCAAGGCATCCAATCCTTCATCGCCCAACAAATCCGCAGCGTCGCCCCCAACAACACCATCATCGCCTGTGGCGCCCGCTGGTCCGGCCTCGAAGACCTCCTTCCCCTCCAACCCCTCGCCCTTCCCAACATCATCTACACCTTCCACGACTACGAGCCCTTCGCCTTCACTCACCAGGGAGCCACCTGGACCGACCCAGCCGTCCAACCCCTGCGCAACGTCCCCTACCCCTCCACCCCGGAGAACGTCGCGAAAAACTTCGAACAGGAGCCAACACTCGCTGGACAGTTCTTCCTCCAGCAGTACGGTCTCGCCCAGTGGGATGCACATCGCATCGACGTCACCCTGTCCTTCGCCGAGCGTTGGTCGCAGCTTCACCGCGCCCCCGTCTACGTCGGCGAATTCGGCGTACATCGCCCCTACGCAGACCCGGCCATGCGAGCCCAGTGGCTAAGAGACATGCGAACCATGATGGAAAAGCATCACCTCGGCTGGGCCATGTGGGACTACCAGGACAACTTCGGAGCCGTAACGAAGAAAGACGGCCACACCACTCCCGACCTGGCAGTGATCGACGCGCTTGGCCTGACAACGCCGCCAACAGAAAAACAATAAAAGTCCGATGAAGCAATCGCTCCCTTACTCTATGAGTGAGCGGATATTCGTACAAAGCACGAACCGGAAGCCCGAATAACCCGAATTTCCATATAAAGCACCCTTCACCATTCGCAACGTCTCCACAAACGCTCGGGTGTCCCATCCTTCGCGTTTTGTGCGAACGGTGGGAGAGTAACTGCCAAATTCGGACGGGTAGCCCACAAATAAATTGCCCCACAGAATCGGGTGCCCCATATCTCGATTCTGAGATGTGGGCATTCGCGCCCCGCGCGAACCGCTTTCTCAACCGCTGATCTCGGCCTCAACAATTCGAATCGATGAGCCACACCCCACCCTGCGAGACCAAACAAGGGGGCCCGGTTGCTCATCCTTTGCGTTTTTGGGAACGACCAGCAGAGTAAACTGCCAGACATTCTCCAAAGTGGAAAACCAAATGACCCAGCCCACCACAAAAACCACCATCGCCCCCTTCCTCTCCGTCCGCAACGGCCCCAAGGCCCTCGCCTTCTACAAAGCCGCCTTCGGAGCCACCGAACAATTCCTCCACGACGACGGCTCCGGCTCCATCGTCGCCAAGCTCGCCGCCGACGGCGCAGAATTCTGGCTGGCCGACGAATCCCCCGAGCACAAAAACTTCAGCCCCGAAACCCTCAACGGTGGCACCGTCCGCATGGTCCTCACCGTCGACGACCCCGACGCCGCCTTCCAGAAAGCCGTCGCCGCCGGAGCTACCATCGTCGTGAACATGAAAAACGACTATGGCTGGCGCATTGGCCGCGTCGTCGATCCATTCGGCCATCACTGGGAGATCGGCAAGCCCCTCCCGAAAAACTCCTAGACCACGCCCACTACTTGGAATCCGCCAGCAGCTTAATCATTCCCGCTCGACAGCGATTGTAAGCAGACGGGCCGTCCCGATGCTTCGCGCCTCTGCAAGCCCGTTCAATCGAATCCCGATCCGCTGCACTCAGCGCCGACATGTCCGGGTGCGATGTGCCCTTGATCAAATCCACTTGCACTTTCAGACACGCTTGGTACGCCGCCTGATCATGCGACTCCTTCTGCCGCGAGCAAGCTGATTCCAACTGCTCCGTCTCAGCTTCGGACAAGGGCCGAACCTGAAACTGGTCCGAACTCGAATGAGTCGACCGAACGGAGTCCCGCGGCTGAACGGGCTCAACCGGATTTTTCGGTGTCGGTTGCAAACCCGCATCGCCGCCCTGTTGCGCGGAGGCGGGCGACGGTCTCGCAACGTGCATCGGCTCACGCTCAATCAACCAATAACCGGCCGACAATAGCAGCGCCACCGACACGCCATCTTTGATCCACCCAACACTCGCGCTCCTCTTCGATCCAGCGCGGCGACTCCGGCGAATCGGCCAGTATCGCCGTTCAGCAGACGACGACTCATCCCTGCGAACCGAACCCGCATCCTTCGCCGTCTCCTCCGCAGTTGTTGAACCAGACTGCAGAACGCGGTACGCATCATTGATCTGCTTGAGTTTGTCCTCTGCCTTGCGGCGCAATCGCGCGTCGCTCCCAAATCGATCCGGATGCCACACCTTCACCATGTCGCGATAAGCTTCTTTGATCTCGACGGCACTCGCGCCGCGCTTCAATCCCAGAACATCGAGCGCTTCGTTCGCTACCAAGGTCTGCCCCCATGTCCTTCAATCGCTGCATCGTTCAACGGCGAGCCAATGCGAGCAACTCTGCCAATCGCATCATAACGATTCTCAGGCCGATAAGCTGCACGCAGAGCCGCAGTTACGATGAAAATTTCGTGCAGCGATAAACTTAACTACTGGAACTCACCATGAATACCGAACCGATGAATACCGAACAAAAAATCACCGAACCCCAAATCAGCACCCTCGTCGACACCTTCTACGACAAAGTCCGCATCGACCCCGAGATCGGCCCCATCTTCAACGCCATCGTCGGCGACTGGCCCCATCATCTCGCTACCCTCAAAGACTTCTGGTCCACTGTCCTCCTCACTACCGGCCGCTACAGAGGTCAGCCCTTGATGACCCACCTCCAACTCCCGCTCGACCCCGACCACTTTTCCCGCTGGCTCACCCTCTTCGCCGAAACCGCAAACGAAGTTCTGCCCCCGCCCATCGCCGCAAACGTCATCGCTAAATCCGAACGCATCGCCGAAAACTTTAAGCTCGGTATCGCGCGCCAGCAGGCAATGAAGTCCGCTGCCAAAGAGCTTGACCCCCGTCGCACGATCGTCGACCCGTCCAGTCACCACTGCGAGATCGGTAAGCCTCTTCAAGAAACCTCATGACGTGTCAGCTATCTCTCCATACCAGGCACCAATCCTCACACAACGAACATCCTATAGCGATACAACACCAACCAGGGGAGCGCTATGGATTCCGAACGCACCGACCAACAATCTTCATGGCACGTCGTCATCGTCGGAGGAGGCTTCGCGGGTCTGCGATGCGCCTTGGAACTCGCCCCGCACGAAAACATTCGCATCACGCTTCTCGACAAAAACAACTATCAGCAGTTTCATCCTCTCCTCTACCAGGTAGCGACCAGCATCCTCTCACCCAGCAACGCCGCCTTCGCGCTGCGCGACATGCTCCGCAACTTCGACAACGTCGACGTCCAGATGGATGAAGTGACCTCCATCGATCTCGAGAACCGCGCCGTCCATACCGCCTCCGGCAACACCTTCACCGGAGAATTTCTCGTTCTCGCAACCGGCTCGCACGTCAACTTCTACGCCGTCCCCGGAGCTGAAAAATTCTCACTCCCCCTCTACTCGCTCACCGACGCTGAAAAGCTGCGCTCCGCCATCCTCGAAGCATTCGAAGCAGCCGATCGCAACCCCGGCCACACAACCGACGGACAGTTGAACTTCGTCGTCGTTGGCGGAGGCCCAACCGGTGTCGAGATGGCAGGAACCCTCAGCGACATGTTGCAGTACGTCCTTCAGAAAGAGTTCCGAAACGTCGACGCCACGCGCGCACAGGTCTTTCTCATCGAGCAGGCCGCCACCGTCCTCGGCGCCTTCTCGCCCGCCTCCCAGGGCTACGCAGCGTCGGCGCTCAAACAACATCTCGTTCAGCTCCGCGTCGGCACAGCCGTCAAGGAAGTCACACCCAACGAGGTTCTTCTCTCCGACGGCTCACGAATCCCAACCAAAATGGTGATCTGGGCAGCAGGCATCAAAGCCTCAATCATTCCTACCCAACCTGCAGCGAAGCGCCGGACGGACGGAAGACTCGATGTGCAACCCGATCTCAGCCTCACCGGCTTCGACGACGTCTACGCCACAGGCGACCTCGCCAACGCCATCGGCCCCGACGGCAAACCGCTACCCCAGCTCGCGGCCGTCGCCCAGCAAGCCGGAAGACATTGCGCAAGAAATATCATCGCCTCCATTAGCGGCGAGCCGGTCACACCCTTCGTCTACTCCGACCGCGGCATTCTCGCAATGATCGGCCGCAACTCGGCCATCGCCGAACTCGGCAAGAATCACCACGAGCTCGTCGGTCCCATCGCCTTCGCTGCCTGGCTCGGAGTCCATCTCGCGTTGCTCACGGTCGTGCGCGCAAAACTCGAAGCCATCGTCGAGTGGTCGTGGCAATACTTCACAGGCGAACACCCAGGCCAGCTCATCGATCGCTGAAGCCTCCTCGAAAATAATTCCTCAAAACCTCAGCAAAATCGCATGTCAAGCCCCATATACGCGAAAACCCGCTCCAGACGCGGGTTTTCGCCTCGCATGTTTACCCCCTTCAAACTGCTATTCTTTAAATGGGCGATCCCAACATACCGGGGAATGCCCACTTGATCCAATAAAATCCCTTTAAACCCTTATGAAACAATATTTTGCAGGCAACCCTTTTGCCATGAATATTTTGCCGAAACACCCAACCTGCCAAATCATTCATAATGCGGATTTTGCTCCCAAAATACCCCAAGGGTGCGGAGCGGTATCTCGCGCCGAAATCGCGGAGCACTCAGGCAACCCTGTGAAATTACTTGTGTTTTATTACGTTTCCAACAAAATCCGCATCACACCTCCATCTGGCGAAACTTCGCCGTACGGAGAAAAACAAAATGCTCATCCTTCTGATTGTTCTGATTCTCGTGTTCGGCTTTGGTGGTTATCGCATGGGGCCAGGGCTCGGCTACTACGGCGGCGGTGGAATCTCACTCATCCTCACCATCGTCCTCATCCTGCTGTTGCTCAAAGTCATCTAGCTGCTGGAAAGCCCATTCTTCGCACTCATGCGGAGGTGTGCGAAGAATGGGTCAGCCAGCCCGCCTACCTTCTAGAAGATCCGCCCAGCAACGACCCCAGCACCCCACGAATAATCTGCCGTCCGACCGTACTCCCCATCGTTCGCGCCGCACTCTTCACCATCGCCTGCACCACCGTATCTCCACGCCGCGAACCACCCGAACCCAGCACTCCACCAAGCGCCGTCCCCGCCGACTCCAACCATCCACCACCCGAACTCCCCGCAACCCCGCCCGCCGGAGCCCCCGCATGAGCCCCAGCCGCAGTCCCAGTCCCAGAAGCCGCAACCTTCCCCTTCAATCTCTCATAAGCCGACTCCCGGTCCACCACCGTCTCATACACCCCCGCCACCACCGAACTTTTAATAATCGCCGCCCTCTGCTCCGGCGTAATCGGCCCAATCTGGCTATGCGGAGGCATCACCATCGCGCGCTCCACCATCCCCGGAATCCCCTGGACATCCAGAAACGAAACCAGAGCCTCACCCACACCCATCTCCGTAATCACCGCCTCCACATTCACCTTCGGATTCACCCGGAACGTCTGCGCCGCCGCCTTCACCGCCTTCTGATCCTTCGGTGAGAACGCCCGCAAAGCATGCTGCACCCGGTTCCCCAACTGCCCCAGCACCGTATCCGGCACGTCAATCGGATTCTGCGTCACAAAGTACACCCCCACCCCCTTCGACCGAATCAACCGCACCACCTGCTCAATCCGATTCTGCAAAACCGAAGGCAAATCATTAAACAAAAGGTGAGCCTCATCAAAAAAGAAAACCAGCTTCGGCTTCTCCTGATCGCCCACCTCCGGCAGTTTCTCAAACAACTCACTCATCAGCCAAAGCAGAAACGTCGCATACAGCTGCGGCGACTGCAGCAACTGATCCGCCGCTAGAATATTCACCACACCGTGCGCCTTGGCATCCGTCTGCAACAGGTCCTCGATATTCAGCGCAGGCTCGCCAAAGAACAGTTCCCCGCCCTGCTGTCCCAGCGCCACCAGCCCCCGCTGAATCGCCCCAATACTAGCCGCCGAAATATTTCCATACTGTGTCTGATACTCCTTCGCGTTATCCCCCACATGCTGCAGCATCGACTGCAGGTCCTTCATATCCAGCAACAGCAACCCGCCGTCATCGGCGATCTTGAACACCAGCGTCAACACACCCGCCTGCGTATCGTTCAGGTTCAGGATGCGACTCAACAGTAGCGGCCCCATCTCACTCACCGTCGCCCGCACCGGATGCCCCTGCTTGCCAAACACATCCCAGAACACAACCGGGCATCCTGCAAAGCTCCATTCGCCCAACCCCAGCGCCTTCACCCGAGCATCGAACTTCGGCGAACTCTTCCCCGCCTGCGAAATCCCCGACAAGTCCCCCTTCACATCCGCCGCAAACACCGGCACACCAATCGAGCTCAACGCCTCCGCCATCACCTGCAGCGTCACCGTCTTCCCAGTTCCAGTCGCCCCCGCCACCAGCCCATGGCGATTCGACATCCCCGGCAACAGATAAAGCTCCTCCGCACCCTTCGCAATCATCGGCATCTCAACCATCAATCACCCTCCATCCACCTGAAGACTACACGCAAGCTCGCCTCACCTCTGCCTCCTTCACCATCCGCACTACGTCAATCCTCTCGCCATTCCCCACCGGCACGGCGATTCGTTCTGTCTCCCGATAACCCTTCAGCGAATAAAGCGCCACCCCGGTCAACGTGCTTCCCATCTCAAACCGCCGAAAGCCCATCGCGATCGCCGCGCGTTCAGCAGCCTCCAGAATCAAACTCCCAAGCCCATGCCGCGCAAACTTCGGATGCACAAAGATCGCCCGAATCTTCGCCGCATCAACCTCCGGGTCAAGCCTCTCCGGCTCGATCGTCTCCACCTGGTGGTCTCCCCCATACAACGTCTTGCGAAAACTCCATCCACCACACCCTGCCAACTCACCACTCTCATCGAAAGCTACAAAATAAGTCCCATCTGCAATCAACCGGCTGTCCACTGTAAACACTGTAGCCAGCGCCCCTTCAATCTGCGCCGCAGAATAATCTCCCGCCTGCAACCCCCGCACCGACGCGTCGATCAGCTGACGAATCCCCGCTACGTCCTCAGTTGCCGCCACGCGCAGATCAAACTTACCCATGTGCGCAGTATAAAAGTTCGCTCTTCACTGGGGCGCCTCATCTAACTCCTTCCCGTCACCGCTCAAATGCAGGAAGCGCCCCACCGCCTTAGTCGACTTCTTCAGCCCTTCCCCTGTAGCCTTTGCGCTCTTCGTCAATGCGCCTTCCGTCTTCGCATCTGCGTTATCCAACGCCGCCCCGGTGTTCGTGCCGGCGATGTTCAACGCGTCCGCCGTATTCGCCTCACTTGTTCCCAGTTCATTCGCGACCGAGTTCGCAACGTAGATCGTCCCCTTCACCGATCCATGTGCTCCATTCATCTCCACTGGAACACCCCCACCCCGCTCCAGTCTCGCCATCGCCGCCGCGGAAAAATCACTCTGCATCTTCGCAGCCAGCGGCCACGCCGGCGACCCCACCCATATCGCTCCACTCATCGCCGCTCCCGGCTCACCCAAATTCACGATCCGCGCAACCACCAGCGGAGCCATCTCCGTGCAGCGGTCACCGCCGCACCCCTGTGTGCAAATCGCCTCACTCAAAAATGCACCATGTTTGCTTGCAGAGAGCCACACCGTAGCACCCTGCCTCTCTGCATCCAGTGCCTTTGCCGCCGCGAGCTGGCTCGCATCGCACATCGTCGCCTCATGCGCTGCCGCAAACCAGTAAACCGCGCTCCAATCCTCCACTGCACTGTCCATCGTCTTCGCCCGCACCAACACCGACACATGCTCGGCATCCAGCGGATGCCCCATCCGCCCGCAATCCCCACTCCACAAATCGTAAAAATGAATCTCCACCAACGCATCTGCACCCTTCGCACTCCCTCGCGGAGTCACCTGCCCGTAAATCGTTCCGTCCCGCTCGATCACCGTCGGCTTCCGAACCCCCTCTTCAAACAACGCCGGCTTCACCGCGCAGTCTGTCCTGCTCACCTGAAAACGCGGCACAAACCTCTCCAGCAACGCCTGTTCGCGCACATCGCTTATGCCGTCACGATCCGTGTCGACCTCTACGGTTCCCTGACCACGTCCCAGCGTTGCTACCGAAATCCAAAACAAGACCAGCAATCCAAATCCGCGCATCCACCCCATATCCGCCCCTTGCATCCAACCTACCCGCTTTCGCTGTTAGTTGGATGCATTTTCAATCTCAGTGCAAAAATCGCCCACACGATCTTGTCCCCTGCGCACCCTACGTACTAGACTCCTCCCCATGACGAAAATCCTGCCCATAGCCCTGCTGAAAACCACGCCAAAGATCATGCCCAACGCCCTCAAACTCCTCGCCGCCGCTCTGCTCCTTCCCCTCGCCGCCGCCCCCATCCACGCGCAGGACTGGGCCAAAGCCCGCCTCGACGCCTCGCCCCGCCACCACGAGTACGTCAACCTCCAGCACGGCGGCCGCACCGTCCAGGCCTTCGTCGTCTATCCCGAGGTCAAAACCAAAGCCCCCGTCATCGTCCTCATTCATGAAATCTTCGGCCTCAGCGATTGGGCCAAGGAAATGGCCGACGAGCTCGCCGGCGCAGGCTTCATCGTCGTCGCTCCTGATCTCCTCTCCGGCTTCGGCCCCAGCAACGGCGGCTCCGACTCCTTCACCAGCATGGACGCCACCACCAAAGCCGTCTCCGGCCTTGACGCCGCAGTCGTGACCGGCGACCTCGACGCCGCAGCCGACTACGCGAAGAAAATCCCGGCCGCCAACGGTAAGATTGCCGTCGCCGGCTTCTGCTGGGGTGGCGGAAAATCCTTCGCCTTCGCCACGCACCGCAAGGATCTCTCCGCCGCCTTCGTCTTCTACGGCCCGGGCCCGTCTGACGTCACCACTATCACTGCTCCTGTCTACGGCTTCTACGCCGGCAACGACGCCCGCATCGGCGCCACCATTCCCGCCACCACCGACGCGATGAAAGCCGCCGGCAAAAAATACGATCCCGTCACTTACGAAGGAGCAGGCCACGGCTTCATGCGCGCCGGCGAAGACCCCAACAACAACAACCCAGCCAACAAGACCGCCCGCGAACAAGGCTTCACTCGCCTCGTCACGCTCATTAAAGAAATGAAGAGCGCTCCAGTGGCAAGCAACGCAACCCACAACAAAACCGTAGCCACGAAAAAATCAGCCGCGCCCGCCGTCCAGTGCCACGACGCATCCATGCAAATGACGGGCTCAATGTAGCGCAGAGCAAACAAGCAGTCCGGCGTTTTTATCGACAACCATGCCGAACCAACCACCGTGAGTGGTCGGTTCGGCATAATCGTCTCCGAATAGCGCGGTCCTGCAACCGGACTCCGGCACAAGCCTGGTTGCCAAAGGTTTTTGCGCCTGTTTCCTCGTCTGGCGAGAACATATTGACAGCCTTCGCCGTATCTACGGTTGCACCATAACACCGGGCCCGTTTTTTTGGACGAGGCGGTGAACATGAGCCCAACCCGCAACCCAGGGAGAGTCGCCGGACTTTGGTACCTCCTCCTGTGCATCCTCGGCCCCCTGCGCCTCATGTACATCCCCGGAAAACTCTTCGTGCATGGAAACGCGACCGCGACCGTCAACAACATCGCCGCTCATCAGTGGCTCTTCCGTTTCGGCATCATTGCCGACCTTGCTTGCGCGGTCATCCTGATCTTCCTCGTGCTCGCCCTCTACCGCTTGTTCCGGGGAGTCGACCAATTCCTCGCCGTTCTTGTAGTGATCTTCGGCGGCGTGATGCCGGCCCTCATCAACTTTGTCGGTGTGGTCAGCGACGCTGGCGCCCTCATGATCGTCCACGGCGCCGATTTCATGTCCGTATTTGACCAATCTCAGCGGGACGCGCTGGCCATGCTCTTCCTCCGTCTGCGCGACCATCAAAACACCGCCGCGGAGATTCTTTGGGGCGTATGGCTTCTTCCGTTAGCAGCGCTTGTGTACCGCTCGCGCTTCCTCCCGCGCTTTCTGGGCGTCTGGCTTGGCATCAACGGCTTCGCCTACGTGATCCTCAGCTTTACGGGCATACTGCTGCCGCATTACCAGCACAAGGTGTTTATCCTCTCCCAGCCCGCCCTCTTCGGAGAACTGGCGTTCATGCTCTGGCTCGTGATCAAAGGCGCCAGACCACCGGCCCAAGACACAAACCCATCGTTGGCGAGAGGCTACTAGCTCTCAGCCTTGTGCGGCAGCCAGGTAAAACCTGCGCACTTGACATATTCCCATATAGGCATGTATTGTTTCTTCATGGCAAGAGCAAGCACCACATCAGATGCCTTCAACGCGGTCGCTGAGCCCCGCCGGCGGGAGATTTTGACCTACCTCGCCGGAACCGAGCGACCCGTCGGAGAAATCGTGGCAGCCCTCGGCCTCGAGCAACCCTCCGTCTCCAAACACCTTCGCGTGTTGCGCAACGTGGGGCTGGTTCGTATGCGCTGCCATGGCCGCCAAAAGCTGTACCGCACCAACGCCGAAGCCATTCGCCCGCTGCACGAATGGGCCGGAACCTTCGAGCGTTACTGGCAGCACCAGTTGAATCGAGTGAAAGAACTTGCCGAAGCGACGGTCCGCCAGGGCTTACCAGATTTGAAATCCCCAAACCCGAACCCAGACCCGAATCATAAGGAGAAATGATGATTGCCACCGAACAGACTCTCGAAAACCTAACCCTTACGATCAATCAGGAAATCCACGTCCAGGCGCCCCTGGATGTAACCTTCGCCGCGCTGCTCGAGCAACTGGGACCCGGCAACCAGACACCTGACGGCAAATCCCTCAGCATGAAGATCGAACCATGGCCCGGTGGCCGGTGGTACCGCGATCTCGGCGAAGGCAACGGGCATTTCTGGGCCAACGTCAAAGCTATCGTGCGGCCAACGCTGCTTGAATTCGTTGGCCCCTTGTTCGCCTCTTTCCCGTTCGTCTCCAACGTGCAATATCGACTGAGTGAACTCGACGGAGGAACCTTGATCACCTTCCGGCACACCGCGCTAGGCTTCGTCGCCGACGAGCACAAGGCAGGGATGGACAAAGGCTGGACTTCTATGCACGAGCGCGTTCGCAGCCAGGCCGAGGACGCCTCGCAACGCCCCGCATCGCGTTAACCAGCCGCAAGTGAGGAGGTAACCCATGTGCCCAGTGTGCCTGACAACCGCGGCGCTGATTGCCGGCACCGTCACCTCTACAGGCGGACTCGCCGCAATCGCAATTAGAAAACTCGGCGGGAAGAACGCCATAAATAATCCCCGTCCAACTCCATCAAAACCGCTCGGAAAATGACCGGAGCAGGAGAAATCCTCCCGAGCTGAAATCAAAGGAGAGATCAAGATGTCTACGAACACGATAGAGAACGCGAAAATAGTGTCGCCAGAGCAATGGTTGGAGGCTCGCGAGAGTCTGCTGGCCGAGGAGAAACGAATCACCCGGGAACGCGACGCATTGGCCGCCAGGCGCCGGCGTATGCCATGGATGGCCGTCGAGAAGCAGTACGAGTTCGATGGACCCAACGGCAAAGTTAGCCTGCTCGACCTCTTCGAGGGCCGCCGTCAGCTGATCCTATACCGCGCCTTCTTCGAACCCGGCGTCTTCGGCTGGCCCGACCATGCCTGCCGCGGCTGCTCGCTCGGAGCCGACCAGGTCTCCCACCTCTCCCATCTCAACACCCGCGATACCACTCTAGCCTACGCCTCGCGCGCGCCACAGCCGGACATCCAGCGCCTGAAAGCCCGCATGGAATGGAAGATGCCCTGGTACACCATCACCGACACCTTCGACAAAGACTTCGGCGTTGACGAGTGGCACGGCCATAACGCATTCATCCGAGAAGGCGACAAGATCTTCCGCACGTACTTCATCAACAGCCGCGGCGACGAAGCAATGGGGAGCGTCTGGAACTACCTCGACATGACCGCGCTCGGACGTCAGGAAGAGTGGGAGGACTCGCCCGCAGGCTACCCCCAAACCCCACCCTACAAGTGGTGGAACTGGCACGACGAATATGCCACCAGCGCCTCGCCCGACCCCAGATGGGCCAAAGTGGTCGACAACGCTCTGGTGACGCTGAACCAGAACGACTAGGTGTATGGCTCGACTCCCCGAAGAACGGCGGCGCCACTTAAAAGGAGCTGTCGAGAGACTCGACTCTCTCTCGACAGTTCCCTGACTTTGCGGAGCGTTGCCCTCCCACACTATGACACGAGAATATCTACGCCCTGCGGCGAGTGAGTTCGGGTTCGGCTATTATCTACGAGTTATCGATTCCAGAAAGAGAACCTGATGGCCACCACCGATCGTCTTCAGCAGCCCATCATCTCCGCCGATGAGGCAATGCAGCGGCTTATTGAAGGTAACAACAGATTTCTACAGGGAAGTGCGCGTTTTCCCACCGTCTGCAAAGAGACTCTCGCCGATCTGGCGAGAGGGCAACAACCGTACGCGACCATTCTCGGGTGCAGCGATTCGCGCGTCCCACCCGAATTGATCTTCGATGCCGATTTCGGCGAACTGTTCATCATTCGTGTAGCCGGAAACGTAATTTCGCCTGAGGTCATGGGCAGCATGCAGTATGCGGGCGCCCACCTGCGGACACCGCTTTTCGTCGTTCTGGGCCATGAGGGATGCGGTGCCGTCAAAGCAGCGGTGGACAGCAAACTGGACGCCATCGAGCACAAGTCACGCATTCAGATCCTCGTGAACAATATTCTTCCGGGCCTGCCCGAATTTGATCCGCAGGCCGCGCCACAGGAGCACCTTGCACGAGCCGTCGAAGCCAACGTTAGATGGTCAATGCACCAATTGCTGGAAACGCCCGAGATGAAGAGAGCAGTTCAGGAAGAACGCGCGAAGCTCGTGGGCGCCGTCTATGAGATCGCCTCGGGCCACGTGAGATTCCTCGAATGAACTCTCAGTCCGGGGAACTGGCAAACGCTTGCATCCTGTTGCGCGTAAAGTGACCACCCCGTCTGATCCTCGCAGGATTCCTCCGCCACTAAGGAATATCGAGAGATTCGACTCCTTCAGCAACTCCCTGACCTGCGGACCGTCGGGTCGAGTCCAATGGTGAACCCTTCACTAAGTCACTCGGCGATTTGTCGTCATTCGAGGCTGGGCCGCAATCCAACTCCGGATCGCCGACAATTTAGGAGTTAAGTGACGAGAGGCACGTCTCTTCTTTACTCGTAGCTCCCGAAGACTGAAGCCAGCCAATGACCATATTCTGACCAGGGAAAAAGTGCTTTAGACGCGTATTTTTTCTAAAAGTTTCAGGTAGAATGAAAAAATTCCTAGGCAAGGTCGTCCCAAATGTGTGGAATTGCTGGTTTTACCCACGTTGGTAGCACGTTTGTACCAGAACGAATCCACCAGGCGGTCTCGTCCGTCGCCCATCGCGGCCCCGATCAGCAAGGTATTTGGCAAAACGAAACAGTTTCCCTTGGCGCCACGCGACTCAAGGTGATCGACAGGTCCGCTGGATCTCAGCCTATGAGTTCTGACGGTTTTACCCTGGTCTTCAACGGCGAGATTTACAACTACGTTGAACTTCGCGACCAGCTTATCGGGCTTGGTCACCGATTCGCTACCGCCTGCGACACCGAAGTCGTCCTTCACGCCTTCATTGAGTGGGACACAGCCTGCATTGAAAAACTGCGCGGAATGTTCGCCTTCGCCGTGTGGGGGGAATCCCGTCAGCGACTGGTTCTGGCCCGCGACCGCATGGGAATCAAGCCTCTCTACTACGCGCGCCGCGGACGCGACATCTACTTTGGCTCTGAGATGAAGACGATCTTCTGCCACCCTGAGGTTGGCCGCAGCATCGACCTGAACGCTCTGGACACTTACCTTGGTCTCAACTACGTCCCTGGAGCGCAGACACTGGCCCGCGGCGTTCTCAAGCTACTGCCCGGGCATTTTCTCACCTGGCACGATGGAGAGATCTCTTCGCACTGCTACTGGCAGGCAAACCCACTCGGTCACGGCCCTCTTCCCACTCTCGAAGACTCTACCGCGCAGCTCGACCAGCTCCTGAAACAGTCCATCAAGGAGCACCTTGCTGCGGACGTTCCGGTTGGAGTCTGGCTTAGCGGAGGGATCGATTCTTCGACGGTACTCCACTATGCGAGCCAGCAGGCCAGCACGCAGCTCAAGACCTTTTCGATTACCTTCAACGGCCGCGAGTTCGACGAGGCGCGGTATGTTCGCGAGATGGCGGCCCGCTACGCGACTGACCATCATGAGCTCGACCTGGGTCCCGCAACCGTCACACCGGAGTCGATCACTGAACTTGCCTACTACTCCGACGAGCCCAACGCAGATGCTGGAGCGGTTCCTGTCTGGCACCTCTCGCGAATGTCGGCCAAAGACGTGACGGTCGCTCTTAGCGGCGAGGGCGCCGACGAGCTCTTCGGGGGCTACATCACCTATCTTGCCGACCGCTACGCCCGCCGCGCCCGCATTGTCCCTCGCGCTATCCGGAGGCTCTCCCTGCGCTCTGCAAACAGGTTACGGGCCTCCAACAAGAAGATCGGGCTCGACTACAAACTGCAGCGGTTCCTGCATGGCACGTTGCTTGACGAACGCAGCTCGCACATCTTCTGGAACGGAACCTTCTCCCGCGATCAGCGCCGGCAGCTCATGCTCTCGCATGACGACTCCCACCTGCTTAAGCTTCTCGCAACCATTCCGGCGCGTGGAGACGTCCGGCGCTTCATGGCATTCGATCAGGCTTACTACCTGCCCGATAACCTGCTCGCTAAGGTTGACCGAATGAGCATGGCGCACTCCCTCGAAGTTCGTCCAGCTTTCCTCGATCACCGCATCGTCGAATTCGCGGCCAGACTTCCGGCGAACCAATGCATTCAAGGTCGCACACTGAAGCTCCTTCTCCGCAATCTGATGAAGGACAAGCTGCCGCAGAGCGTGCTCGCCAGGAAGAAACAGGGACTCGACATCCCGGTGCACGACTGGCTGCGCGGCCATTTGAAGCCGCTGCTGCTAGACACCCTTAACCGCAAGAGCGTAGAAGAATCTGGTCTCATCTCGTGGACTCATCTTCAATCTGTGCTCAACCTGCACATGCAAAGAAAGGCGAACTACGGGTATCACCTATGGGGCATGCTGATGCTGTTTCTGTGGATCGAACAATGGAAGATTCAGAGCCCGCGGGATATTCAGGCGCTAGAGGATTTCTCCACCGTTTCCGCGTAGATCTACTTGTTCTCCTCGTTTCCTGCTGCATCTTTCTGCCCCTGGTCATCAGTCCGCCGCACCTCATGGACGACGTGGACGCCGTTCAGGCGCAGATCGCCCGCAACATGCTTCAGAGCGGAGACTGGGTCACCGCCCGCCTGGACGGTGTCGCGTATCTCGAAAAATCGCCGCTTATCTACTGGATTATGGCTACGTCGTTTCGCGTCTTCGGCGTCCACGACTGGGCCGCGCGGCTCCCGCTCGCTTTCATCAACATCGCTCTTTGCTGGATCACCGGGCGCTTTGCCATGTGGGCCTTCGGCCGCCGCGCCGGCATCTACTCGGGCACGATTCTCGCCACGTGCATCGGAATATTTCTCTTCACCCGCATCCTCATCCCGGACGCCGCTCTCACTCTCACTATCGTCGTCGCGCTTTGGTCGTTCCTTCGGCTGCTCGATCCCTCTGAGCTCCGGCGCACAAGCTGGTTCTTTGCCCTCTACATCAGCCTCGCCTGCGGCCTCCTCCTCAAGGGGCTGATCGCCGTTGTCTTCCCGATCGCCATCGCGACGATCTATCTCCTGATGACGCGCGAAGTGTCGTTACGCGACCTGGCAAAGCGCCTCCGGCTCTTCTCCGGCGTTGCGCTGGTCCTGCTCATCGCCGCACCCTGGCACATCCTCGCCACCATTCGCAACCCGCCATACTTCGACTGGACCATGCACAGCGGCCCCGGCAAGTATCACGGCTTTTTCTGGTTCTATTTTCTCAACGAGCACCTGTTCCGGTTTCTGAATCTGCGCTATCCCCGCGACTACAACACCGTCCCGCGACTCTGGTTCTGGCTCCTTCATTTCGTCTGGCTCTTTCCCTGGAGTGTGACCTTCATCGCGGCTCTTCGTCATAGCTACCGGTCCATCCGCCGCGAGGGCAAAGTGCGACTTCTCGCCCTCATCTGGATCGGTTTCGTCCTGCTCTTCTTCACCCTCTCCACGACGCAGGAGTACTACTCACTCCCCATCTACCCAGCGCTCGCCATGCTGCTGGGCAGCGACCTCGCCACCCGCGAGAGGTATCCACGAGCCGCGCGCATCATCCTGACCGCGATCCTCGGCATCAGCCTCTGCGCCGTTGCCTTTCTGCTTGCCTACAATGCGCACACGCCAGTCCACGGAGATATCTCGAACGCACTGACTCAAAACCCCGACATGTACACCCTTTCGCTCGGGCACATGAGCGATCTCACTTTCCGATCCTTTGCTTATCTTCGTCTGCCTCTGGTTCTCGCCGGCTGCGGACTGCTGATCGGAATCGTTGCTACCCTCCGCGCTCGCCGTACCGCCGCAATCGTTGCCGGACTGGCTCTCATGATGATTGTCTTCATCCATGCAGCCCGCCTCGCACTCGTTGTCTTCGATCCGTATCTCAGCTCCAAACCGCTGGCCGACGCCCTCACTCGCGCTGAGCCCGGCATCCTGATCGAAGGAGACGCGTACTATGCCTTCTCGTCGGTCTTCTTCTACACCAACAAGACTGCGCTCCTCTGGAATGGCCGCAGCAACAATCTCGAATACGGCTCCAATGCCCCGAACGCCGCGCAGGTCTTCATCGACGACGGCGCACTGAAAACCCTGTGGTCCGGGGACCGACGCGCCTACCTCCTCGTCTACGGCACCGACCTGCCGCACTTGAAAGACCTCCTCACGAGCCAACTTAAAGTGGTCGCATCCAGCGGCGGTAATTACCTTCTCACCAACCAATAGGCGCAGCCTGCCCCCTTGACACTCCGATATAATTAACCCAGCCATCACACCAGTCCGGCTTCGGCCGGGCTGCAACATTAACCCGGCGGTTTTCCGCCCGAAGTCCAGGCTTAAAGTCTCTGATTCGAAGACTTTGACACATTTCAGGTAGAGAGGGGGGTGCCATGTCCGCCAGCACAAAAGAGTCTCTGCAGGACCAGCTTGACCGCATCACCCAGAACACCCGAGCCCTCGTCCAACCCGAGCGTCTCGCCATCTCCGAAAAAGCCACCGAAGAGCTCTTCAACACCGGCATCGAAGGCCGCATCCTGAAGGTCGGCTCCCAAGCTCCAGCCTTCACTCTCGAAGACGCCCTCACCCACAAACCCGTCAACTCCGCCGACCTCCTCGCCCTCGGCCCGCTCGTCGTCAACTTCTTCCGCGGCCGTTGGGACCCCTACTGCATCACCGAGCTCGAAGCCTGGCGCGAACTCCAGCCCGAACTCCGCAGACGCAACGCGCTCTTCGTCGCCATCTCCCCCCAGACCACCCGCCAGAACAACTTCACCCTCCAGCAGCACGGCCTGCCTTATCCACTCCTCTCCGACCCCGGCGCCACCATCGCCGAAAAATTTGGCATCGCCTACACCATTCCGCCCGGGCACCGCCGCTACTTCCAATCCATCCTCATCAACATCCCCTTCAACAACGCCGGCCTCAGCTACCACAACGCCACCGAAGCCAGCTGGCGCCTCCCCCTCCCCGCCGTCTACGTCATCGACCGCACCAACACCATCACCTTCGCCGAAGCCCACGCCGACTTCCGCGTCCGCCCCGAACCCGCAGACGTCCTCGCCGCACTCAACCAGCTAAACTAGACCCCAGCTAAACTAGATCAATGATCGACGAAGCCACCTTCCGCCGCGAATCCGACAGCGCCCTCGAATCCCTCAAGCAATCCCTCATCCTGGCCGAAGACGACGGCGGCAGCTTCGAATTCGAAGACAACAACGGCGTCATGAACATCATCTTCCTAAACGGCTCCTCCAAATTCGTCATCACCCCCAACACTCCCATCCGCCAGGTCTGGATCTCCGCCCAGGCCACCAGCTTCAAACTCGATTGGTCCGACGCCGCCCATGCCTTCACGCTTCCCAAGACCGGCGAGGATCTCAAAACCCTAACCCAGCGCCTCCTCCGCGAACATCTCAACGACCCCACCATCACCCTCCCCTGATTCGGCGCACGCTGTGCAAAAATAAAACGCATGCCCAAACATCTGGCCCTGGCTCTTCTCGCTGTCTCCGCATTCGCGTCCGCCCAATCTCCCGCTGTCCAGACCATCTCCAGCAAAACCGCCGGCATGAAGCACATCGACGGCTACCTCCCGCTCGATTGGGACGCCAAGGCCGGTAAGCTCTACCTCGAGATTCCCCACCTCGACGCCTCCGGCAATGGCCCGGATATCCTCTACACCCATTCCCTCCCCTACGGCACCGGCTCCAACGACCTCGGCCTCGACCGCGGCCAAATCTCTCGCGGCCAGCTCATCCACTTCCAGCGCACCGGCCCCAAGGTGCTGATGATCGAACCCAACCAGCGCTTCCGCTCCACCAGCAACGACCCTGCCGAACAGCTCGCCGTCCGCCAATCCTTCCCCGAATCCGTCCTCTACGGCTTCAAGGTCGAAGCCGAAGACCCCAACGGCACCGTCCTCGTCGACGCCACCGACTTCTTCCTCCGCGACGCTCACGACGTAGCTGGCGCCCTCACGCGCACCCAACAAGGCACCTACAAGCTCGACCCGACCCGCTCCACCATCGCCCTCGACGCCACCAAAGCCTTCCCCAAAAACACCGAGGTCGAATCCCTCCTCACCTTCACCACCGACGGCCCCGCCCGCGGCGAGTTCGTACGCGACGTCACCCCCGACCCCCACGCCCTCACCGTCCGCGAGCACCAGTCCTTCGTCGAACTCCCCGGCGCCGGCTTCACACCGCGCCGCTTCGACCCCCGTGCCGGCTACTTCCCCACCACCTACCGCGACTACAACGCCCCCGTCAGCGAATCGCTCGACCAGCAGTTCATCATTCGCCACCGCCTCGTCAAAAAAGATCCCTCCTGCAAAACAAACTGCGAAGCCGTCGCCCCCATCCAGTACTACGTCGACAACGGCGCAGCCGAACCCATCCGCACCGCTCTCCTCGAAGGCGCACGCTGGTGGGACCAGGCCTTCCAGGCCGCAGGCTGGGCCAAAGGAACCTTCAAGGCTGACATCCTCCCCGCAAACGCCGATCCGATGGACATCCGCTACAACATGATCCAGTGGGTCCACCGCTACACCCGCGGCTGGAGCTACGGAGCCGCAGTCGTCGATCCCCGTACCGGCGAAATCCTCAAAGGCAACGTCACCCTCGGCTCCCTCCGCAGCCGCCAGGACTACCTCATCGACGAAGCTCTCCTCAGCCCCTACCTCGACGGCCAACCCCTGCCCCCAGCCAGCGACCCAAGCCTCGCCATGGTCCTCGCCCGCACCCGCCAACTCGCAGCCCACGAAACCGGCCACACTCTTGGCCTCGCCCACAACTTCGCCGCCTCGAGCTTCCCCCACACCCCCGAAGAATCCGTCTCCGTCATGGACTACCCCCACCCCTACATCACACTCGACAAGAACGGCGTCCCCAGCCTTACGCAAAGCTACGCCGTCAACATCGGCATCTGGGACAAAATCTCCATCGACTACGGCTACCGTGAATTCGATTCGAACAAAAAACCCGTCGAAGACACAGCCGCGCTCAACGCAATTCTCGAAGCCTCGCAAAAACGCGGCTTGATCTTTATCACCGACGAAGACTCCCGCCCCCTCGGAGGAGCACACCCCCATTCGCATCTCTGGGACAACGGCACTGACCCCGCCGATGAACTCGATCGAGTGATGACCATCCGCACCGCCGCCCTCAAGCGCTTCGGCGAAAACGCCATCACCAAAGGCTCTCCGCTCGCCCAACTGGAAGACACGCTCGTCCCCCTCTATCTGTTCGAGCGCTATCAAACCGAAGCCGCTGCAAAAGAGATCGGCGGCCTCGACTACCGCTACAACCTCCGTGGCGACGGCCAGATCAACCCCACTATCGTCTCGCCCGCGGAACAGAAAAAAGCCCTCGCCGCCGTCCTGAAGACCCTCTCCCCCGAAACCCTCACACTCCCCGAATCCCTCTTGCAAATTCTTCCACCTCGTCCCCCCGGCCTCGAGCGCACCCGCGAGTCCTTCCCCTCGCACACCGGCCTCACCTTCGACCCCATCGCCACGGCCGAGTCCTCCGCCGACCTAACCCTCGCCCTCCTTCTCGATCCCGCACGCGCCTCACGCCTCATCGAGTACCACATGCGCGTCCCTGAATCACCATCGCTGCGTGGCGTCCTCGAAGCCATCTCAAAAACAGTCGCCGAGCGCCCCGAAGGCGGACACACCATGTCCTCCGAAGTCGAACGCGCCGTAGAATTCCGCGCGCTTGAAGCAACGCTAGCCCTCGCCGTCAATCCGGCAGCCTCCAGTCAGGCCCGCGCCATCACCCGCTCCCACATCAATGACCTCCTGAAACAGTGGACCACCGCCGCCCCGCTCACCGACACCGCCGAAGCCATCCATCGCGCCGCCCTCATCGACCGCATCAACGAATTCGAACGAGACCCCGCGAAATTCACTCCCGTCAAACCCATCGAAGCCCCACCCGGCATGCCCATCGGCGACGACGAAGACTTCTAAGCCCAGCTATACTCAATCCTCATGACCACTCCTCCCATCCGCGTCCTCGTAGCCAAACCCGGCCTCGACGGCCACGACCGCGGCGCAAAAATCATCGCCCGCGCCCTCCGCGACGCCGGCATGGAGGTCATCTACACCGGCCTCCGCCAAACCCCCGAGATGATCGTCTCCGCCGCCATTCAGGAAGACGTCGACTGCATCGGCCTCTCCATCCTCTCAGGCGCCCACAATGTCATCGTCCCGCGCATCACCCAACTCCTCCGCGAACAAAAGGCCGAAGACATCCTCCTTATCCTCGGCGGAACTATCCCCGACGAGGACCAGCCCAAATTAAAAGAGAACGGCGTCTCGGCCATCTTCGGACCGGGAACGCCGCTCGAATCCACCATCGACTTCATCCGCGAAAACGTAAAACCCCGCGGCCTGCTCACTAAATAGCTCACAACTGCGGGTGCCCCATATCTCGACTCTGAGATGTGGACATTCGCGAAGCGAACCGCAGTCTTTACCAGGGCAACGGCTTCCCCAGATGAACATAAGCGCCGGTCGGCCCACTGTCCTGCAACGTCGCCAACTCCACCGAAGTCTTCGCGCCAGTCTCCACGTCGAGCTGCGCGCCCTCGCCGCCCATCTCCGTCTTCACCCATCCCGGGTGCGCCGAATTCACCTTGATCTTCGTGTCTTTCAGCTCATGCGCCAGATGAATCGTGAAAGAATTCAGCGCCGCCTTCGAAGCGTCATACGCAAACGTCTTCGCATCGTAGATAAAAGACCCCGGCGTAGCATGCAGCGTATTCGACCCCAGAATGCTCGACAGATTAACAATCCGCCCGCCCAGGCTCTTCTTGAGCAAGGGCAGCAACGCCTGCGTCAACCCAACCACCGCAAAAAAGTTCGTATTGAAGGTCTTCCGCAAAACGTCCTGCGACGTCTTCGTTGTCTCATTTCCCTTCCGGCCATCCAGCATGATGGCCGCGTTGTTGATCAAAATATCCAGCCGTCCATAGTCCTTCTCGATCAACGTCTTCACAGCCTCATAATCCGCCGGATTGTCCACATCCAGCTTGACCGCCCGCGCGTCGACGACTATCCTTCTTCAACTCCGCCACCGCCGCCTCGCCCTTGGCCAGATCACGCGCCCCAACCAGCACGGTAATCCCCAGCTTCCCCAGCTGCCGTGCCGTCTCCAACCCAATTCCCTTGTTCGCACCCGTAATCAGCGCGATCTTTTTGTCAGCACTCATCAACTTCACCTCATCCCGAAACTAACTGCGATACCTCATCAGATGAGATACGCGGCGAAACGTTCCGCATATTTTGGCGGTAACGACCGTTTCTTCATGTCCTTGCCCACGCATACATGCATCGTCTCTCCCTCACACAGCAGCGCCCCATCCCCGACCCGCAGAATTCTGTACCCGAACTTGACCACCGCTCCCCGCGCGCCCAGCAGCCGCGTCTCAATCACCAAGTCATCGTCATACCGCGCCGGCGCCCGATACCGCGCATGCACATCGACCACGGAAATTCCGCAACCATCCTCCTCTTCCATCTTCTTGTAATCCAGCCCCAGCTGCCGGATAAACTCCACCCGCCCTACCTCAAACCAGATCAGGTAGTTCGAGTGATACACCACCCCCATCTGATCCGTCTCGGCATACCGCACCCGCACCCGTGCTTCACTCACAGGCCTGACATCGCTAGCGTTACCCATCAACCCAGTCTACCGAACGTGAACCCATCGCAATCGGCATTATCGGTTTAAGCCTTTCCCCAAACCGGCTTCCTCTTCTCCAAAAACGCCGCCACCCCTTCACGAAAATCATGAGTCGCCCTCGCCTCGGCGTTCGCCGCCAGCGCTTCAGCAATCGCTGTATCCAGCCAGACTTTGTTCTGCGCCCGCAGCAGCCTCTTCGTCGCCGCCAACGCCTCAGGACTATTCGCCTTCAGCACCCCCACCAGCTCCAGCGTCCGCGCCTCCAGCCGCTCTGCCTCCACCACCTCACTCACCAGCCCAAGCCGCAGCGCTTCCTCGCTCGTAAACAGCCGCGCCGTCAGCAACAGATCCCTCGCCTGCTTCTCCCCAATCTGCAGCACCAGAAACGCCGACACCACCGCCGGCACAAACCCGATCCGCACCTCCGTATACCCAAACTTCGCCCCCGGCACCGCCAGCGTAAAGTCGCACATCGTCGCCAGTCCAGTCCCTCCGGCGACCGCCGACCCATGCACCATCGCAATCGTCGGCTTCGGCAAGTCATACAGCGTCCGAAACAGCCGCGCCACCCGCTCCGCATCCGCCGTATGCTCTGCCGCAGACTTGTCATTCATCCCCTGCAGCGCACTCAAATCCAACCCGGCACAAAACGCCTCTCCCGCTCCCGCAAACACCACCACGCGGCAATCGCTCGCAGCCGCCTCCTCCATCGCAGCGATCAGTTCCACCTGCATCTCCGGTGTCATCGCATTCCGCCGCTCCGGACGATTCAACGTAATCCGTCGAACTCCATCCGCTTCCACCACCAAAATCGCTGAATGACTCACGTCTCGCCTTTCACTGAAAACTGAGAACTGACAACCTACTGCACATGCGCTCCATACTTCCGCCCAATCTCCGCACTAGCCGCAATCAAACCATCCAGCGGCCGTAGCGGAGGCAACTCCGCCCCCAGCGCCCTCAACTCCGCCAGCAAAGTCTCCGTAGCCATATTTCCCACCAGCGCGTCCTGAGCAAACGGACACCCACCCAATCCGCCAATCGCCGCATCGAACCGCCTGCACCCCGCCTCATACGCCGCCCTCACCTTCGCCGCTGCATTGTCCGGCCGAGCATGCAGATGCACCCCAATCTCGATATTGTCATGAACCGCCATCACATCGCTCACCACATCCGCCACCTGCTTCGGCGTCGCCAACCCCACCGTATCCGCCAGCGAAATCTGCTTCACCCCGTTATCCGTCAGCAGATCGCAAGCCGCCACAACCTCATCGATATCCCAGGCCTCTCCATACGGATTCCCAAAAGCCATCGAGATATACGCCACCACATCCATCCCCGACTTGTACGCCAGCGTCCCCACCTTCTCCAGCTCCTCCAGCGACTCCTCCGGCGTCTGATTCTGATTCCGCTTCAAAAACTCGGGCGAGATCGAATACGGAAACCCCATCGTCTGCACGCTCCCCGTCTTCACCGCGCGCTCCGCCCCCTTCGCATTCACCACAATCCCGATAATCTCCACATCATCCGGCGGATCCAGATACTCCATCACCAGCTCCGAGTCCGCCATCTGCGGCACCGCCGCCCGCGAAACAAAACTCACCGCATCGATATGCTTGAACCCCGCCGCAATCAACACTCGCAGATAGTCCGCCTTCACCTCCGCCGGCATATTCTTCGGCAACCCCTGCCAGGCATCCCGCGGACACTCAATAATTTTCACTAAGCTGGCCATACTTACACCCTCCATCACTTCGAATTCTTAGGCCGTCATTATGAGCGAAGCGAAGAATCTGCATTTCGCTCTTGCTGTTGCCTTTTTACCTTCCCTGAAGGCGCTCCCACCAGACAATTCCAATCATGGCACCAACAATCGCCAGAATAATCATCGCCGCCTTCTTCCATCCTTCGAGCACCTGATCCCATTGAAGCGGCACTTTCCCAATAATTTCCGGCTTCGCATTCAGATGTTCCTTAACACGATAAGAGCCAATCGGAATCAAAGGCATATACACAAACACGATCCATCTCGTCACAACAGCGATTCCTTTTTCCCGATCTGCCTCAGTCAGGAACTTGTGTCCTTGCAGACTCAAGCCCGTTCCCCTGTTCGAGGGATTGTTGACCAACCGACATCTGAAGTTCGGTCTTCATCTGCTCGACGCGCAACGACTGTACCTCAGCTTCTACCTATCGACCGTTTGTGCATCTCCGCTCGAAGCGCGATGTCCGCTTCGGGACGCAACCCACCCTCACTGGCAAGTTGGGTTATCTCTTCGTCAGAAAGAGTTGCATACTGAGAAGCGTAATCGTACCCATTTATCGAAGCATTATCAGAAATCACGTCTGCAAAACCCCCGGATTAAACCTCGCAACCTCAGGATTCAGAGCCGCCGCCTCCAGCGCCGTCATCAACACCTCCCGTGTCTTCACCGAATCAATAATCGCATCGATCCAAAGCCGCGCCGCCCCATACCTCGGATCAGCCTGCGCATCATACGTAGCCTTGATCTCGTCGTAAATCCCCTTCCGCTCCTCCTCCGAGATCGTCTTCCCCCCGCGCTCCAACTGTTTCACCCGAACCTCAACCAGAGTATTCGCCGCCGAAGCCCCACTCATCACCGCATACCTCGCCGTAGGCCAAGCAAACAAAAACCGCGGATCATAAGCCTTCCCGCACATCGCATAATGCCCCGCCCCAAAACTCCCACCCACAATCACGGTGATTTTGGGCACGACCGAAGTACTCACCGCCGAAACCATCTTCGCCCCCGCCCGAATAATCCCACTCCACTCCGCATCCTTCCCCACCATGAACCCATTCACATCATGCAGAAAAATCAGCGGCACCAGACTCTGATTGCAATCCATAATGAACCGCGCCGCCTTCTGCGCACTCTCCGTATAGATCACCCCGCCAAACTCCGTCCGCTTGCTGCCATCCAGAGCCGTCTGCGACTGATGCACCTTCTGGTTCGCCACAATCCCCACCGCCCGCCCGCCGATCCGCGCATACCCACACAACACCGTCCGCCCAAAATCCGCCTTGTACTCATCAAACTCCGAGCGATCCACAATCCGAGCAATCACTTCATGCATGTCGTAAACATTCGTAGCCGCCTTAGCCGGATCCGGATCAATCAACCCATACAAATCCTCCACCGCATACTTCGGAGCATCCTTCACCGCATCAAACGGCACCCGCGAAAACACCTCGTTCTCTCCGTCTTTACTGAGAACTGACAACTGAGAACTGACAACCCTCCTCGCCCCTAGCTTCCCCACCAAAGACCGCAACCGTGCCAGGCACAAATGATCATTCGGCTCCTTAAAATCCACCGTCCCCGAAATCTCGCTGTGCATCGAAGCCCCACCCAACTCCTCGGCCCCCGTCTTCTGCCCAATCGCCGCCTGCACCAGCGATGGCCCCGCCAGAAACAGCCCCGAACCCTCCGTCATCAAAACCGTATCCGTCATCACCGGCAGATAAGCCCCGCCCGCCACACACATCCCCATAATCGCCGTAATCTGCGGCACCCCCAGCGAGCTCATCACCGCGTTATTCCGAAACACCCTGCCAAAATCATCCGTATCCGGAAACACATCCTCCTGCAAGGGAAGGAAGACACCGGCAGAGTCCACCAGGTAAAGCGTAGGAATCCGGTTCTCCAGCGCAATCGTCTGCGCCCGCAGCACCTTCTTCGCCGTCATCGGAAAAAACGCCCCCGCCTTCACCGTTGCGTCATTCGCGATGATCATGCAAAGCCGCCCACTCACCCTCCCCAGCCCCGTCACCACCCCCGCCGCCGGCGCCCCGCCATACTCCTCATACATCCCACGCGCCGCCCAAAGCCCCAACTCCAGAAACTCCGCCCCCTCATCCAGCAGCAGCTTCAATCGCTCCCGAACCGTCAACCGCCCCTTAGCCCGCTGTGCCTCCGCCGCCTTCGCCCCTCCACCCAGCCGAATCTCGTCTTCCTCCGCCCGCAACGCCGCCATCAAAACCCGCAACGCCTCGCGATTCGCACCAAACCGTGCCGCCTTCACATCCAGCTTCGACCCCAACACATTCTCCAACGTCAAATCCTCCGCCATCGCACCATCCAGCAAAAAACATGTCAGCTTAGCATCTTAGCCATTCATTGTGCTTAACGTCTCGCACAGACACGTGTAGGCTATCCTCGACTCGAAATCCAACGACGCTCTTCACGGAGACGGGATGACCATCCGCACCCAACTTACAATCCTCACCCTGTTCGCCTGCGCACTCCTTTCGCCAGCCCAGTCGCCGCAAACCAGCCCCACCGCCCTTAGCGCCTTAGACAAGTCCATCGATCTATCCGTCGGCGATCACGTCAAAGTTCACGAACTCCTCACCCAGCTCCAGGCGGCAGTCGCCAAACACAACGCCGCCGCCGTCGCCGCCCTCGTCCACTACCCCATCAAGGTCAACCCCGGCAACAAACCCTTCACGGTCAAAAACGAGAAGGCCTTCATCAAGGACTACGACCGCATCATCACGCAGGACATCCAGGCCGCCATCTTCAAACAAAAATACGAAAACCTCTTCGTCAACTCCCAGGGAGCCATGATCGGCGACGGCGAGGTCTGGATCACCGGCTTTTGCCGCGACAAAACCTGCAAACAATCCGACATCAAAATCGGCACCATCCAGGACACCAAAAACCTCAAGCCCTAAAACCAGACAGGGTACTGGGTGCCCCATCATCTCGATTCTGAGATGTGGGCACCGTGCGGAGCACGACCGCACTCCTCGCCATTGCACTACCATCAAACCACCATGCAACTCCAACCCACCGACGCCCTCCTCGTCGTCGACGTCCAGAACGACTTCATGCCCAGCGGAGCCTTAGCCGTCCCCGACGGCGACGCAATCGTCCCCCTCATCAACGCCCTCGCCAAAAAATTCGACCACGTCATCCTCACCCAGGACTGGCACCCCCACCAACACATCTCCTTCGCCACAACCCACTCCGCAACTCATCCGAACGCCCAGCCCTTCGATACCATCCAGGTCCACTACGGCCCCCAAACCCTCTGGCCCGAACACGTCCTCCAGCACACCGAAGGCGCAGCCTTCCACCCTGCCCTGCACATCCCCCACGCCGAACTCATCTTGAGAAAAGGCTTCCGCCGTCACATCGACAGCTACTCCGCCTTCCTCGAAAACGACCACCGCACCCCCACCGGCCTCGCCGGCTACCTCCGCGAGCGCGACCTGACCCGCCTCTTCCTCTGCGGCCTCGCCTACGACTTCTGCGTCCGCTACTCCGCCATCGACGGCCACAACCTCGGCTTCGAAACCATCGTCATCGAAGACGCCACCCGCCCCGTCAACCTCCCCGGTTCCAGCGGCCTCCCCACAACCGTCGCCGAAACTAACGCAGCACTCGCCGCCGCAAGCATCCCCCGCGTGCAATCAGCAGCGATCCACACCGCATGACAACCAACGAGAATCAGCGCGATTGCTGCGAGACGCGGAACGCGGAGTAAGTGTTTTCCTGAGGAGTATTGGAAGGCAGCGGAAAATACTTCGTGACGTTCGGATCTTTGACGATGAACTTGTGCGCGGAAGGGTGTTGCTCAAACCATGCCTTGGCTGCGGAACTGATGGAGGCGCGTTCGTCCGCGTCAAGACCTGAGCTGAGTTTCTCGAGGTCGTGATGCAACAGATGCTCGGCTTCCTCTCCTCCCTGAAGCACGGCGATCTCGAAGTGGAGAAGCGCAGACTTTCCATCCACAGCGCCGACCCTTCCGTCGCGAGCAAGTATTCCGAGGAAGACAGAGGACCTCCACTCCCCCGCCTCTGCAGCCGTCTCCACATAGGTCAGTCCTTCGTTCGTACCTTTTTCCAATTCAGGGTGATTGACCAGCAGAAGCCCCACCGAGTGCATGGACGGAACATAACCAGCCCGGGCAGAGTCGCGCAAGAAGACTGACTGCCTTGGGAACATCGTGCGCATGGTCCGGAACGACAGAAAAAAACGAGCCAAGGTTGTAGCCGGCAATGGGATCATGCAACTTAACGCCCCGCTCGAACCACCTCTCAGCCGCTGCCATATCTACCGGTCCTGCCAACCCGAAGTAGTACATCACGCCGAGATACCCAGCAGCCGTACCATCTCCTCTGTCGGCCGCCTCTTCAAAGAGCTGCCTGGCGAACTTGGCGTCCTTGGGTACGCCTAGCCCCGACAGATAAAGCACTCCCAGGTTGAGCTTGCCGGAGGTAGAGCCAGAGCTCGCCGCAAGCTGATACCAGCTCCGCGCGCGAGCAAGATCGACGGGAACACCAAAACCGATCTGATAGAAGTGCCCGATCTGGTTTTGCGCGTCGGCGTCTCCGCTTCGAGCCGCCTGCTCGTACCAGCGCGCCGCCAGACTTGCGTCCTGCGGCACCCCGGTCCCAGTCATGTAGTCTGCGGCAAGCTCAATCTGTGCCGTGATGGTGCCGCGTTGCGCATCTGCCTGAAGCTTTGCCACCTTCGCCTCCTCAGGAGACACGCCATAGCTGAAGGGAATGTACGCAACGCACACAAAAAGTGTCAGCAAGATGGGAATACGGTGTGTCCTGAACGAGGTTCGCATCCTCATTTCCTCCAGGCCCGGCGGGGGAGTCCCACTTTCAGGTTCGCTTTCGGAAAAAGACCCAGTGACAGTGACCGATGCACGATTGACGCGCTTGACTGCGAATTTGGTATCAAAGCTGTTACGTTTTGCTAGAAGGCCTCGTCACGCCCGGAGGCAGCACAGGTTGAGGAATCCGCAGCTCAGCGCCTTATTTCGTCAGCTCGTCACAAACGCAGCACGAAATTCTTCTTTGCCCACTCAAGAATTGCCGGGTGGTCTAATGGAGAGCAAACAAGGGTCCGCTTCTAGAGAGATTCAGCGGATCATCTGTGCTTCAATTTGAGGTTTACACGATGAAGCAGAACGGAAATTGGATCGCTACGGACGCCTCGGTCTATTCGGCGGACTATATCGAACCAAACGGAGAAGAACGTCCATTCTGGAAAGTAACGTATAGCTATCGGGTCGGAGAAGAGTATTACAGGGGAAGTTTGCTGACTTTGCATCGGATGCAGATGTCTCGTATCACAAAGACGACATAGTGCAAATCGAGTATCGGGCCTCCAATCCGGAGCGCAGCGGGTTTCCAAGTGCAACTACGTGGTGGTCGAAATCGAAAACTCCGTTTGCCATCGGCGGGGTTGTGGGATTGGCGGTTATTATCCTGTACATCTTTACGCATGTGTGACAGGTCACTATAAGCCCAACTCCCCCGCCCGAGCCTGCATCGCCCGCAAACAATTCCCCACATGCTCCTCCACACTCAACCCCAGCAACTCCGCCCCACCGGTAATATCCTCCCGCATCACCGCCCGAGCAAACGCCTTATCCTTCATCTTCTTCTTCACACCCGCCACCTCAACCTCATGAATCGACTTGCTCGGCTTCACCAACGCACAAGCCGTCAAAAATCCCGCAAGCTCATCGCAGGCAAACAGCGCCTTATCCAGATGCGACTCCCGCGCCACGCCCGAATAATCCGCATGCGCCAGAATCGCATGCAGCACACTCTCCGGCCACCCTTGCTCCCGCAGATGCTTCACTCCAACAAACGGATGCTCCTCCCGAGTAGGATGCCGCTCATAGTCCATGTCATGCAGCAACCCCGCGCTTGCATACCGTTCAACAAACTCCGCTGCCTCCGCTCCACTCAATCCCAATCGCTCTGCCTCCATCACGCCATACGCCTCAACACAAACCGAAACCGCCAGCGCATGCTTGCGCAGGCTCTCGCTCTTGGTCCACTCCTCGAGCGTCATCAGAGCCTGCGCTCGTCCTAAAACTAAACTCTCACTCATCCTGATCTCCGTCTTCTACTCCCTACTCCCTACACCCTATTCCCTGTCTTTTGCGTTACCAACTAGATTCCTTCTTCGGTTTTTTTAGGCATTTCCAGGTTTCTCCCCGGTTTTCCTCTTGACTCACTATGACACCAGTGTCAATCTAGGCACATCGAACGCTCCGTTATCGGACGTGCGCTGCGGTCCTTGCTCTGGGTCCGCCCGCTACAAACAATTTATGGCAACTATGATGGCACCCGTTGAACAACGTGAGGTCCTGCGTTGTGATCATTGCAGCTTGGTGCAGTTTCGGACAGCGAACGCTCTGTGCCGCCGCTGCCACAAATGCTTAGAGGTTGAAGAGCCCGAACCAGCTCCAGCACCTCTGGCACTCGTACCCACCGCCGTCGCTGTTGAAGGCGGATTACAGGTAGCCACCGCTGTTCGCGATCTGCGCCACGTGCGCAATCTTTCGCAACGGCAGCTCGCTACCCGCATGGGCGTACCCCGCACTTACATCTCGAAGATCGAGAATGGCAAGGCCATGCCGACCCTCTCATCTCTCGACCGCCTCGCCCGTGCCCTTCAGGTCGACATCTCCACCCTGCTGCGCGATTCCAACACACGCCATCGCGACGAGACAGCGGTCCTCATGACCGATCCGTTCCTCGCCGAGATCGCCATGTACACCTCGCAGCTCGACGATCTGCAACGGTCCATCTTCCTCAATCACGTTCGCGAGCTCGCTGCCGGCCGTCGTCGTACGGCCTGAGTAGCGCCCCGCGACTCGATCACCCCCTCCAAGGGAGAGCGCCGTCATCCACGGTGGCGCTCTCCTCTCCGCATCCGAGAAATACGATTTGGCGGCAAACGTCGCAAACGCCGACCACGAGTAGACCCGTCCGCAATCTCAAATGGGCCATTAGATCGGGTGTGGAAGAGGAAAATAAACACCTTAGCTGCGGCCACCACCCCAAACGCTCTCCTCCGCCCGGTCTCGTGTTAAAAAGACGTTCATTGCACACCCCACATCGGTGTGCTAGCGTCATAATCTGCGAGGTTGCTTTTTGCGCGCATCAACACCCCCATCGACTCCCCCCGCAGGCCCCAGCCGCGTCCCCAATCGCAGCCACGAACTTGCTCCCGACGAACTAGCCCTTTACCGGCAACTCGACCCAGCCAAAATCCCCCAGCACGTCGCCATCATCATGGACGGCAACGGCCGCTGGGCCGGCAAACGCTCCCTCAAGCGCTTCCTGGGCCATCAAAAAGGCGCCGAGTCCGTCCAGTACGTCGTCGAAACCGCCTCCCGCATCAACCTCCCCTGGCTCACCCTCTACGCCTTCTCGCTCGAAAACAACCTCCGCCGCCCCAAGTCTGAGGTCAGCTTCCTTATGAAGCTCCTCAAGAGCTACCTCGTCGGCAACGTCAAGCGAATGAACGACAACAACGTTCGCATGGCCTACATCGGCCGCACCCACGACCTCCCCCAGGAGGTCCAGGACACCATGCAATGGGCCATGGAGTCCACCGCAAAAAACACCGGCACAACCCTCACCCTTGCCCTCAACTACGGCGCCCGCTCCGAAATCGTCGACGCCGTCCGCAGTATCCTCACCGACCTCACCACCGAAGCCCACACCCGCGGCTGCTCCGTTGATGACCTCCTCGGCGCCGGTGCCCTCGAGGCCCTCGACGAAGCCACTATCTCCCGCGCCCTCTATACGCGCAACATGCCCGACCCGGACCTCATCATCCGTACCTCCGGTGAACAGCGCATCTCCAACTTCCTTCTCTGGCAGATCGCTTACTCCGAGATCTACGTCACCGATCGTCTATGGCCCGACTTCAACGGCCTCCATCTCCTCGAAGCCATAGCCGCCTACCAGCGCCGCGAACGCCGCTTCGGTGGTCTCGGCGAATCCTTCACCGACGAAGACCTGGACAACCTCCAGCCCGCCGAAGAAGTAGCCGCCGAAATCAAGGACCACCTCATCCCCAAGTCGGAAACCAAGCGCGAAGCCAAATCGGAAGTTAAATCCGACCCCGTCCTCACTCGCCGCTAAGCTGCTCAAAGGAGCCGAGGTGCCCACCGAATTCCCTTACCTCACTATCCTCGAAACCAAGTACAAGCCCTTGGAAGTGATCGAGGAAAAGCTGACCGCAGACGCCGCCCCGCACCCCTGGTACAACGAGACCCTCTGCAACGTGAACGATTCCGTCGTTCGCCTCGGCGTCGTGCAGGGAAACTATCACTGGCACAACCATCAGCGGGAGGACGAGTTCTTCTACGTAGTCGAAGGCCGTCTGCTCATCGACCTCATCGACCCCCACGACCCCTCCACCACAGAAGACAATCCCCGTACCATCAACCTTGGCCCGCGTCAGGGAGTCGTCATTCCCAAAGGCGTCATGCATCGCCCTCGCGCGCCTCAGCGTACCGTCATGCTGATGGTCGAAACCGACACCATCCGGCCAACAGGAAGCTGATTCTACCGATACCCCAACCGTAAGTTGTAACCGTAAAGTTCATCTCACACCCTCTCCACGCCCATGCGAAAATTTGCGACCGCCCGTTCGATCCGTATTGCTCTCAGCGCCCTTTTGCTAACATCTCCCCTTGCAGGCCAGTCTGCCAGTTCGCAGAAGCCCCTCACAAAAGCCCCACAGGATTACGCTCGCAACGTCGATCCGTTCATCGGCGTGGACTGGGGCGGCAACACTTTTGTCGGCTCTGCAATCCCCTACGGCCTCGTTAAAGTCGGCCCTGACATGGAGACCTTCGACGGCCACCGCTCCGGCTTTGGTTATTCCAGCTACGGCGTCATCCTCGGTTTCTCGCACCTTCACCTCAGCGGCGCGCAGGGCAAGTACGGCAACATCCTCGTCGCTCCCGTCACCGGCCCGCTCGACACGAACGACATCAAAACTCCCCGCACCGACGAAGTCAATCAAGTCGGCTACTATGCTGCGAACCTTACTCGCTATCATGTCAAGGCCGAGCTGACCAGCAGCCGTCGCGTCGGCTTTCATCGCTACACCTTCCCTGCCTCGCAGCAATCGCACATCACCATCAACGTCGCCTCTGCGCTCGGTTTAGGCACCGGCTGGGAGTCGCAGACGTTTCTCGGCGCAGAGATCCACCTCCCCTCCAATCACGAAGCCCAGGGAGTCGCGCGCTTCTCCGGTGGCTGGAACAGAGGCGGCGAATATCGCGTCTTCTACTACATGGTGCTCGACACTCCCGCCGCAACAACACAGACCTGGACCGGAAAGACCCTCACAGACAAAACGGACGCCGAAGTCGGCGCCAGCACGCCCATCGGAGCCTCCTTCAACTTCATCACCACGGCTAACCAGGTCATTCATGCCAAGGTCGGCATCTCCTTCATCAGCGCAGAGCAGGCAAGGCAAAACGTGCAACAAGAAATCCCCGCCTGGAATTTCACCGCGGTTCACTCAGCAGCCACCGCATTGTGGAACGCTGAGTTGGCAAAGCTGAATCTCGTCGGCGCAAGCGACTCGCAACGCCGTCAGCTTTACACCGCTATGTACCACATCATGCTGATGCCAACCGACCGCACCGGAGAAAACCCCGACTGGAAATCATCCGAGCCCTACTACGACGACTATTACTGCATCTGGGACACGTACCGCACTTCAAGCCCTCTCCTCACCCTCATCTCGCCCGATCGCCAACGTGACCTCATCCGCTCGCTCATCGATATCTATCGCCACACCGGATACATGCCCGACGCGCGCAGCGGCAACGATAACGGCCGCACCCAGGGTGGCTCCAACGCAAACGTCGTCATCGCCGACGCATGGGTGAAGGGCCTCAAAGGCATCGACTACGAAACCGCATTCGCCGCCATGGTTCACGATGCCGAAGTGCCACCGGCCGACCCGCAGAAAGAAGGCCGTGGCGGTCTGAAGGACTACAACAAAAAAGGCTACGTCACCCTCGCCGACGAACGCTCCGGCTCCCGCACAGCCGAGTACAGCTACGACGACTTCGCCATCTCCGAGGTCGCATGCGGCCTCGGCAAAGAAAAAGAAGCCGCCCTCTACGCCAGCCGTGCCCACAACTTCGAACACCTCTGGGACAAGGACATGACCGTCGAAGGCTTCAAGGGTTTCATGCGTCCACGCAACCCTGACGGCACATGGGCCCCACCCTATCTCGTCGTCCGCGGCACCTGGCCCGACTTCTTTTACGAAGGCGACATCTGGACCTATTCCATCTACGCCCCGCAAGACATGCGCCGCCTCATCGATATGGCCGGCGGCGATCAGACGTTCGTCAACCGCCTCGACTGGACCTTCCTCCGCCGCCACTTCGACGTCACCAACGAACCCGGCTTCCTCATTCCGGTTCTCTACAACTACGCCGGACGCCCCGACAAGTCCGCCGACATCGTTCACCTGCTCCTCGAAAAATACTTCATGGACAACCGCGCCGGCATCCCCGGCAACGACGACTCCGGAGCGATGTCGAGCTGGCTCATCTTCTCCACCCTAGGCATCTTCCCCGTCGCCGGCCAGGACGTCTACCTCATCAGCACGCCAAGCATCCCCGACGCATCGCTCTCTCTCGGCAACGGCAAGAAACTTCGAATCATCGCAAAGAACCTCGACCCCAATGGTCTCAATCGCTACGTACAGTCGGCATCGCTCAACGGAGTCGATCTGCCAACCTCATGGTTCCGCCACGGACAAATCAAAGACGGTGCGACCCTGGTTCTCACCATGGGTTCAACCCCGACAAACTGGGGCAAGACAACGCCGCCACCTTCCATGAGCGACGCCAACTTTCACAGCTGCACAAACGCACAATCACACATCCACTCGACTCCATAAATCCTTCCAAGCTTGGTCGCACCGTTACCACGATGCCAATAATCGCCTGTCCACCAGACTCCGCCTCGCACTACCTCTATAACCCCGGCAATGTATTCTTGCCACTGGCCCATGAAACGAATCCTTACCGCCACAGTCCTCATCCTCGCCGTCTTCGCTCTCATCTTCTTCGGCAAACTCTGGATGATCACTCTCTTCTCTGCCATCGTCGCCGAGCTGGCCGCCTACGAGTACCTCAAGCTCGCCGCCGTCGGTGCCGAAGCACACGACGCTAAACTTCGCATCCCCGTCTGGTGGATGGCGATCGGTACAGCTCTCGCCTTCGTCGTCACCCTGCCCGACTTCCCCGTCGAAGCCCAACTCCCCGTTCTGAGCGCCCTCACACTCGCGCTCTTCGCCTGGAACGGCTTTCGCTCTCCGCTAATACAGGTTCTCCCCGACACGGCACAAGGCCTCTTCGGCCTCATCTACATCGCCTACCCACTCACCCTTATCCCGCTGCTATGGAAACAGGAGGACGGTCCCGCTCTAGTCCTCTTCCTCATGGTCTGCGTCTGGGCCGGCGACATCGCCGCGCTCTACATCGGCCGCGCCTTCGGCAAGCGCAAGCTCGCTCCACGCCTCAGCCCCGGCAAAACCTGGATCGGCTCCATCGCCTCCATTGCCGGCAGCATGCTCGCCGCCGGCCTTGTCATCTACGTCTCCGACACGCTCACCGCCCACGGCAACACCATCCTCCACATCACTGAACCCGTCTGGCAGTCTCTTCTCCTCGCCGCCATCCTCAACATCGCGGCCCAGCTAGGCGACCTCCTCGAATCCGCAATCAAACGTGGGGCAGGCGTCAAAGACTCCGGCACCATGCTCCCCGGTCACGGCGGCATCCTCGATCGCATCGACGCCCTGCTACTCGCAGCCCCCGTGCTCTGGTTCGTCCTCCTCCTCAAGGACCACTTCAACCTCAGCCGCTTTTAGCCGAGCCGCCACAACCACTTGTTCGCTACTACTTTTAACAGTTCTCGACTGCAGCCCCCAGCGGTAGCTTAAGTGCAGCCGTCGAGGAATGGTTGCGGGCGCTCTCGTCGCGTCGCATGCAAATACTTCAAAATCGGCCCGGTGATTTGCCTCCCCCTAACCCCGTAAAGACGAGGGCCCATTGTTCGGCCGGAGCAGGAGACCCGCCATTAGCCGGTAATGAGTCACCCGTGATTTCCATCTGAAACGATTCGCGAGGTAGAACGATGAGCTTCTTGAAGCAACCCTCAACCAATCCGGTGCCACAAACTTTTTCCGCCAGCCAACCCGGCTCGAAGACAGCTTCGCCTTCCATAAATCAACTCATCCTGCTCGTAATACTGGTTGCCATCGCAGGAGCCGCCTTCTCTGCACCCTTTGAATCAAACGTCCTTGCGAAGAGCGGTCAACCGCCGCAAGCGAAACCGGAGGCAAAAGAAGATTCCAACATCGATCCCGCCGCCATCGACGCAGTAAAAAAGATGGGCGCCTATCTGAGATCGCTGAAGGCCTTCCAGGTCATCTCCGATGTCACCCACGATGACGTCCTCGAAGATGGCCTCATCGTGCAGAGCAACAGCAAGGTCAATCTACTCGCCGCGAAGCCCAATCGCATGCGGGTCGAGGTCACCGCCGATGACAAGCACAGGCTCTACCTGTACGACGGCAAAAACTTCACCGTTTGGGGAAGGATCATGAACTACTACGCTTCCGTGCCCGCACCGCCAACCATCGCTGAACTCTTTCAGAAAATCGATGAGAAATACGATGTGGAACTTCCCCTGGTCGACCTCTTCAAATGGGGAACGAACGAGGACGATATCAACAAGATCAAAAATGCGGTCGACGTCGGCCCCGCAACCGTAGAGGGTGTTACCTGCGAGCAATATGCCTTCCACCAGGAAGGCGCTGACTGGCAGGTCTGGATCCAGCTTGGAGAGTTCCCTCTGCCCCGCAGGCTAGTCATCACAACCCTTAGCGACGAGGCCAGGCCGCAGCACAGCGACACCTTTAGCTGGAACCTCGCGCCGTCCTTTAACGACGAGGCCTTCGTCTTCAATCCACCACCCGATGCCAAGCGCGTCATCCTCGAAGGCCGGCAACCAGCCGACGCCACCGAGAAAGGAAAATAAGGTGAGTCCCATGCAACGATCAACTCAGATCTTCACACTGCTCGCCATTGCCATCCTCCTATCCGGAATGACTCTTTCCGCCCAACGCCGCGGAGGCGGCGGAGGTGGTGGAGGTGGTGGTGGCGCCGCAGCCGGTGGCGGTACCCGCAGTAGCGCTCGCTCCAGCGTCAACTCAGCCCCTGCCAGCCAGGGTGCCAATCGGAGTGCTGCCCAGGGCGCCAACCAGGGTGCCAATCGCACCACCGCAAATGCCAACCAGGGTGCCAATCGCACCGCAAACGCCAACGCCAATCAAACCGCCAATCGCAATACCAACGTCAACAACAACCAGAACGTCAATCGCAACACCAACGTCAACAACAACCAGAACGTCAACGTCAATCGTGACGTCAACGTGAATGTAAACAACGGCTATAACGGTGGCGGCTACTACGGCGGCGGCTGCTGCTATAACTCGAATCCTGTCGCCGCGGCTGTTGCTGTCACAGCCGCTGTAGCGGTGACTGCTGCCGTCGTCGGTTCGGTCGTGAACCAGCCGCCCGCAGGCTGCGTAACCCAGGTCGTCAATGGATTGGCCTACCAGCAATGCGGCGGCACCTGGTACCAGCCGCAAATGTCAGGAAGCTCCACAACCTACGTCGTCGTCAACGCCCCACAATGAGCGCGCCCCCCCGGAACGCAACACTCGGGGGGTGGCTTAGAAGTCCAAGGCCTCTCGCTAGACCCTAGACAGACCTAAGAAAAAGGGCCCTCCCCTCGCCTTGCCTCCGAGTCTGCGAAAATAAACATCGTGAAAAAACTCGCCATCCTCGGCTCCACCGGCTCCATCGGCCACAGCACCCTCTCCATCTGCGAATCCTTCCCCGACCGCTACCAGGTCATCTCCCTCGCCGCCGGCAGCAACATCGACGTCGCCTACGCGCAATGCCTCCGCTGGCGACCCAAAGTCATCTCCCTCGCAACCGAAAAACTAGCCTCCGATCTAAAGACCCGCCTCAAAACCGCCGGCGTCACCAACATCGAAGTCCTCCACGGAACTGCCGGAACCATCCACGTCGCGACCCTCCCTGAAGTCAACTTCGTCGTCTCCGCCATCGTCGGAGTAGCCGGCCTCGAAGCCACCTACGCCGCAGTCTGCGCCGGAAAAACCATCGGTCTCGCCAACAAGGAATGCCTCGTAGCCGCTGGCGAACTCATCATCGCCGCCGCAAAAAAACACAACGTCGCCCTCCTCCCCATCGACTCCGAACACAACGCCGTGCACCAGTGCATGCGCGGCGGAACTCCACAGGAAGTCAAGCAAATCTGGCTCACCGCCTCCGGTGGCCCCTTCCGCAACACCCCCCTCGCCGACTTCGCACCGCATCACTCCCCAGCAAGCCCTCAAGCATCCCACCTGGGTCATGGGCCAGCGCATCACCATCGACTCCGCCACCATGATGAACAAGGGCTTCGAGGTCATCGAAGCCTGCCGCCTCTTCTCCCTTCCACCCACCCAGGTCCGCGTCACCATCCATCCGCAATCCACCGTTCACTCGCTCGTCGAGTTCATCGACGGCAGCATCCTCGCCCAGATCTCCGTCACCGACATGCGCCTTCCCATCCTTTACGCGCTCGCCTACCCCGAACGTGTAACCTCCGATCTAACATTCGACCTCACCGCCCTCAGCCAGTTAGACTTCGCCACACCCGATCTCACCCGCTTCCCCTGCCTCCGCCTCGCCTACGAAGCCGCCGAAACCGGGGGCAATGCCTGCATCGCCCTCAACGCCGCCGACGAAATCGCCGTTGCCGCCTTCCTCGCCGGAGATATCCCATTTATGGGCATTCCAAGTACAATAGAAGCAGTGCTACAGCTAACATCCGGTACCCCCCCGGCGTCTATTTTCGAAGTGCTTGAAGCAGATCTTGCCGCGCGTCAGTGTGCGCGCGAAGTGATTGCCCGCCAGTCCACCGGCGTAGGACGGTAGACAAGAACCCCATACAGTAGAGAGGTCTTCTCCAACTTCATGTCGACAGTCATCGAACTTCTTATCGTCCTTGGCATCATGGTCCTCGTTCACGAGTTTGGCCACTTCGCCGTCGCCAAGCTCTGCGGTATCCGCGTCGAAGTCTTCTCCATCGGCTTCGGCAAACGTCTCTTCGGCTTCAAACGCGGCGACACCGACTACCAGATCGCAGCCATCCCCCTCGGCGGCTACGTCAAAATGTCCGGCGACACCCCCGGCGAAACTCCTTCCGGCGACCCCGGCGAATTCAACGCCCACCCCCGCTGGCAGCGCATCCTCGTCGCTCTCGCCGGCCCCATCGCCAACTTCATCCTCGCTTTCGGCCTCATGACCGGCGTCTCCATGTTCCACAACGAGGTGCAGGAGTTCCTCAACGGCCCCGCCGTCACTGACTACATCCTGTCCAAGAGCCCCGCCGCCAAAACCGGCATCCACTCCGGCGACCGCATCGTCCACTACGACACCGTCGAAAACCCCACATGGGAAGACGTCTTCAATCGCTCCCTCCTCAATCTCAACCAGAACATCCCCTTCTCCTTTGTCCACGACGGCCAGCGCACCGACACCAGACTCCTCGTCGAATCCAAAGGCGGCCCTGACGACTTCAGCATGGACCAGATCGGCCTCGTCGCGAAGATGCAGGACACTCCCGTCCAGGTCAGCTCACTCGAAGCCACGATGCCCGCAGCCCGCGCCGGCGTCCAGGCCAACGACAAGATCCTCAGCATCGACGGCCTCCAGTTCCACTCTGTTACTGCCCTGCTGGCCTACCTGCAGGATCGGGCTGGTAAGCCCGCTTCCCTTGTCATCCAACGCGCGGCCGCAAACGGAACCACCCAAACCATTCCGATTCAGATCACACCTGAACTTACCGACAGCGCCAGCGGACCCAAACAATATCGCCTCGGCTTCGCTCCGGTTCAGCCGCCAGTAAGGATCGAGCGCCTGCCTCTCGGCAAAGCCATGGTCGCCTCCTGGCAGTTCAACAAGAAGAACTCCCTGCTCATCGTCGAAGTCATCAAGCGACTCTTCACCCGTCAGGTCTCCGTCAAGAGCCTGCAAAGCCCCATCGGCATCGGCCAGCAGATCCATCAAGCCGCGCAAATGCCCGGCTGGACGCCCCTGATCGGCACCATGTCCCTGATCTCGATCAACCTCGGCATCCTCAACCTCATGCCTATCCCCATCCTCGACGGCGGCATGATCCTCTTCCTGCTCATCGAAACCATCATGCGCCGCGACGTCAACCAGCAGGTCAAAGAGCGCATCTACCAGGTAGCCTTCGTCTGCATCCTGGCCTTCTTCGCCTTCGTCATCTTCAACGACCTGACCCGCCTAAACCTCTTCACCAAACTCAAACCCTAAAAACATCGACCACGGATCTCTCGGATCAAAACGGATTAAGAACAAACTCCTATCCGCATCCATAGATCCGTGGCCTTTATCTTTAAAATCCGCGCCTATCCGCGCAATCCGCGGTCGTCGTCTTTACGCAGAAACCCGCAGCTCCGCCACAATCTCCCCCACCGCCTTCCGAGCCGCATCCTCCCGGTCCGGAGGAAAACTAATCGCCCCTACCCGAGCATGTCCCCCGCCCCCATACCGCTCGCATACCTCCGCCAGATTCACCAGTTCCGAAGGCACCTTCTTCGTCCACGGATTCGTCCCCACCGACACCTTCGTCCGGAAGGACGACTTGCTCAACCCCACGTTGTACGTCGCCTCCGGATAAAGATAGTAAGGAATAAATTTGTTGTACCCCTCCGTAGGCTGATCCGTTATATCGAACGTAATCACTCCCCGGTCCACCACCGCCCGCTGCCTGATCAACTCCAGCGCCGCCCAGTGCCGCTCCATCAACGGCCCCAGCAGCACCTGCACAAAATCCTGATCCAGCACCTGCTGCAAACTCATCTCCGTCAACAACGGAATCAGCCGCTTCACTAAATTGTTGTCCGCCGCACTTTCAATCACCATCGTCAGCTTCATCGCCGGCGCCGCCATCTCGACGGCCGCTTTCGCGCTCTCATACCGCGCCCCATCCACAATATCCGCCCATTTGATCAGTTCCAGCAGCGGAGCCGTATCGAATCCAAAATTCACCCGGGCAATATCCGCAATCAAACTCGTACACGAGACATAGTTGGGATCAAAAAACTTCCGCATCCGCTGCGATCCATCCGCCTGCCCCGCCTCAAAATTCTTCTGATCCTCCGGCGTGAGAAACGCACTCTGATGATGATCGAACCACCACGTCACCTTCGGCGAAGCCGAATACTTGAAATCCACAATCGCATTCTCGCCCCCGTTTTCGGTATCGACAAACGCGCCCTCGTCGAACAGCGCTCCCGCACGATGCACCAACCCGTGATACGAAAACTTATCCGCCGTTTTCACGCACTCCCGATGAAACCGCGTGAACAGCGAAGCCGAGCACGCTCCATCAAAACATTTATCGTGATAAAAAATCCCGCACTCCAAAGTCAGCCTCTCCTATATCAAACACATTCTGCCAAACACATTTCTCGCCAACAGCGAAGCTTCCAGCATAAGGCAAATTCCGTATGGATGTAGATTCGCTTTGGCAAAGTGCGGATTTAGGCAGCATGCGACGAATCGGCGTTCTTGCTTCCAGGTAGCTCAAGGTTGTTTTGCTTCTAGGTAGCCCAAGGCTTTAGCCTTGGGTCTCTCAATCGCCAAGCAAGAAAAGGGGCTTTAGCCCCTGGGGTATGCTTTCTTCTCCTCTTGCACTCCGTCATTTGAATTGAACACACCGCACCATCACGACAGCGGTATCCCCTGGTACTGCGTTTCTGCCAAATCCAGTTCCCTCTCCAGCGTCCGCAGCACGTCATCGCCGATCCGTCCCCGATCCCGCAGTTGAATCAACGTGCGCCGCTCAGCCTCCAACGCTCCCTCCACAATCTGTCGCAGCCGCGAGTAGGCCGCATGGTCCAGTCCATCGATGTTCGCCTCCTCACCCGCGCTTACATGCGCCAGCTTATGCCGATACCGGTGAAGCAGATCGTCATACAAATGCACAGCCGGCCCCGTGCAGTTCTTTCGTCCCTCTTCCAGATGCCGGATCGCCGACTTCAGCACTGCCCTCCTCGCCTCCTTCTCCTCCGGATCCATCCCCGTAGTCCCCGCCAGCCCCAGCGCGCGAATCAGCGCCGGCAGCGTCAACCCCTGCAGCACCAGCGTCACAAAGATGACGCAGAACGCCAAAAATACAATGAGATTCCTCGCCTCAAACTCCTTCCCATCCCACAGCACCTCCGGCACCGAGATCGCTGCCGCCAGTGCCAGCACGCCCCGCATCCCAGTCCACCCCACCACGAAAACCTCCCGCGGCTTCAACTCCTGCTCATCCTTGTGCCCCAGCCATCGCCGCTCCACAAACGACGCGATCTTCACCGCCGGAAACACCCAGATCATCCGCAGCAAGATAAGCACCGCGCTGAACACCGCACCATAAAAAATCAGCGTCCCCGTCCTATACCGTCCGTGAATCCCCGCCAGCACATACGGCAGCTGCAGCCCAATCAGCACAAACACCAGCCCATTCAGCATGAACACCAGCGCCTCCCACGCCCCGTTCACCTGCAGCCGAACCGCCGGCGAAAAGAACTGCGTGCTCTTCCGGCTCATATAAATCCCGCAAGCTACCACCGCCAGCACCCCCGAAGCATGTACCCGCTCCGCCGCCAGATACGCCGCATAAGGAACCACCAGGCTCACCACCAGTTCCACCGGCCCATCGTCGATAAATCGCTCCAGCCAACCCATCACCACCCCAATCACCAGCCCGATCGCCAACCCGCCTACCACCACAAAAATCAGCCGCGCCACGCCCTCGCCGACCGTCGGCATCTCTCCGCGAACCATAATCGCCAGCCCAATCTCCAGCGCCAGCAATCCCGTAGCGTCGTTCAACAAACTCTCGCCCTCAAGAATGTCGACAATCCTCCGCGGCAGCCCAATACTCTTCGCAATCGACGTCGCCGCAATCGCATCCGTCGTCGCCACCACCGCACCCAGCAGAAATCCCGGCTTCCAGTACAGCGCCGTAATAAAGTGATCGGAAAACTCCGCCACTCCCCAGACCGTAAACCCCACCAGTCCCACCGCCAGCAGCCCGATCACCACTGCGTTCCGCCGGAACTCACGCCACGACATCGCCCACGCGGACGCATATAGCAACGGCGGAAGAAAAATCACAAACACGACATTCGGGTCCAGCGGAACCCGCGGCATATGCGGAAAGAAGCTGATCACCAACCCCGCCAGGATCAGCACAATCGGATACGGCACCTTCAGTCGCCGCGCGATCGCCGCAAAGCCCGCCACAAGCACCAGCAGCAGCAGAATTACCGTCTCGACCGCATGCAAGCCTTCACCCGAACCCATCGCACCAACCTCCGGCCCCACACCTTATTGGTCGAACTACCCCAACCCTACCGCGTCGAAACACCAGCGCACAACCTCCGAAAGCGCGGTTTCATGCCTGGCGAACTCAAATGTGGGATCTGCTGTTGTTTTGCTTCTCATTTCCGCTGGCCACAACAGCGCGGGTGCCCCATCCTTCGCAGTCTCATCGCGAAGGGTGGGATGTAAGCCGTCAGTCCGCCGCAACGCCTCTGCACTTGCCTTTCTTGCTGTCACCCCCGATGAACCTGCCCTGAGCGGAGTCGAATGGGGGATCGGCTTTTTTGTCGTCGCTGTTCGGCAAGCATCTCAACGACACACCTCATTCCAATTAGACCGCACAACCCCAGATTTCATCGTCCCTCCCCCCACCATTTACACTGGCGATGCAAGCCATGAGCCTCCCCCACCTCACCAACCCCGACGTCGTTCCCGACCAGCCTCTCACTCCAGAGGAGGCGGCTCTCCAGGCCAAACGCCGCCGCATTTTCCGCAACATCGTCGTCATCCTCATCACGCTCGTCATCCTCTTCGCCATCATCGGGTTCGGCACCACGCGGCACTGGCTCCGCCAGACCATGAGCGACTCCCTTCCCCAGCTCGACGGCTCCGTCTCCATCCCCGGTCTCTTCGCTCCCGTCACCATCCAGCGCGACGCCCACGGCGTCCCTCACATCCGTGCCGCGTCGCTCGACGACCTCCTCCTCGCCCAGGGCTTCGTCACCGCGCAGGACCGCCTCTGGCAGATGGACTCCCTCCGCCGCCACGCCTCAGGCACCCTCGCTGAAATCCTCGGCCCCTCGCTCCTCGCTCATGACCGTCTCCAGCGCACCCTCCTCATCCGCGCATCCGCTGACCGCGCCATCGCTGCCCTTCCCCCCGATCAACTCCGCCTGCTCCAGCGCTACGCCGACGGCGTCAACGCCTCCATCGACCTCCAGCGCGCTCATCTTCCACTCGAGTTCCGCCTCCTCCGCTATCAGCCTGCACCGTGGACCCCGCGCGACAGCCTCCTCGTCGGTCTCGTCATGTTTCAGGACCTCACCACCAGCTTCCCCTCCGATCTCAACCGTGAAGCTCTCACCGCCCGCCTCCCGCAGCACCTCGTCGCCGACCTCTACCCCGTAACCACTTGGCGCGACCACCCGCCCAGCCAACCCACGGTTGACCTCACTGCCCCGCAAAAAGACATCCCCAACGTCCCCCTCGACGAATCCCAAACCGAACTCACCGTCCCGAAAAAATCACCCCGCACCCCAAAGTCCGGAGCCCGCCACCGAAAACCCGATCCCCCAACCACCGATCCCGACGACACCACGTTCGAGATTCCCCTCTCGCGAAGAGCCAGCTACTCTCCGGATGTCCCGTCATCGTCCCCCACCAGGCCCGGTACCCCCTCGAATCCGGGTGCCCCACATCTTGATTCTGAGATGTGGGCATCGCGCGCCAGCGCGACGGCACTTCCCTCATCCACCCCATCACGCCCGGGTGCCCCATCCTTCGCAGTACCATCGCGAAGGGTGGGATCCACAAATTCCAACACCGCCTCGCCCCAAGACCTCCTCACCCTCCAGCAAATCCTCCGCAACCCTGTCTGCGAAGGCTGCTTCGCCGGATCCAACAACTGGGTCGTCTCGGGCACCCACACCGCCACCGGCAAGCCGATCCTCGCCAACGATATGCACCTCGCCCACAGCGTCCCAGGCATCTGGTACGAGGCTGACCTCGAATCCCCCAGCCCCGCCGGCAACCTCCACGTCACCGGCGTCTCCCTTCCCGGCGTCCCCTTCATCATCACCGGCCACAACGACCACGTCGCCTGGGGATTCACCAATCTCGGCGCCACCGTTCAGGACGTCTACATCGAACACATTCGAGGCGCTGGCTCCACCGCACAGTACCAGTCGCAGAACGGCTCCTGGCAACCTCTCCTCCACGATCGTGAAATCATCCATGTCAAAGGCAACAAAGACGTAGTCATCGACATCGCCGCCACGCGCCACGGCACCGCCATCACTCCCATCTTCTCCGGCGTCCTGCCCACCGAAAAGCGCGCCCTCTCTCTCCGCTGGATCATCTACGACCCAGCCACCGTCACTCCATCCTTCCTCGCCATCAACACCGCCGCCGATGGCGCCAGTCTCGTCTCCGCCTTCTCCACCTTCGGCGGCCCCGCGCAAAACCTCGTCTACGCCGACGACCAGGGCCACATCGGCTACCACGCCATCGGCCGCATCCCCGTCCGCGGCAGCATCGCCAACCCCAGCCCCATCAGCCCCGTCCCCACCGACGCCCTCGACCCAACCCAGGAGTGGATCGGCGCCATTCCCTACGACAAACTCCCGCAAGCTGTCGATCCCCCCAGCGGCATCCTCGCCACCGCCAACAACCGCATCACCCCCGACGATTACCCCTTCCCCATCACCCTCAACTGGGGCTCACCCTACCGCAATCAGCGCATTTGGAGGGTCCTCGCCGACAAGTGCCAATCCAAAAATAAACTCACTCCCGCCGACATGCTCGCCCTCCAGACCGACGTCTACTCCGACGCCGACCACGTCATCGCCCAGCGTCTCGCCTACGCCATCGACCACACCACCAAACCCGAGTTCGCAAAGGATACGCGCCTCCACCAGGCCGCCGACCTCCTCCGCGAATGGACCGGCAACGTCGACGCCAACGCCGCAGCCCCCGCCATCGTCGTCGCCACCCGAGTCGCGCTCTGGCCCCTCCTGCTCAATGCCCAGACCTCCGCCGCAACCCAACCCGACAGCGCAATCGGAATCCAACCTCAAGGCCAACAAAACCCAGCCCGTCCCTCCCGCAGCCCTCTACTCCTGGGGCAACAAGTCCTACGCCGAAGAGTGGCTCATCATGCACACCCCCGCCCGCTGGCTGCCAAAAAACTTCGCCACCTGGGACGACCTCCTCACCACCGCCGTCTCCGACAGCCTCCACATCGCCGACGCCCCCTCAGACCTCAACCAATGGCACTACGGCCAGTTCCGCCCCATCGAAATCAAGCACGCCATCTACGGCCGCTCACCCCTCCTCGAGCGCCTCATGGGTGTCCCCATTGGCCCCGGCATCCAGCCCCAGAGCGGCGACGACGTCACCGTCAAACAAGTCGGCCGCACCTTCGGCCCCTCCGAGCGCTTCACCGCCGACCTCGCCGACCTCGACCACAGCACCCTCAACCTCGTCCTCGGCCAATCCTCCAACCCCCTCAGCCCATGGTTCATGGACCAGTGGCCCGCCTGGTATCACGCCACCACCTTCCCTCTGCCCTTCTCGAATGCCGCCGTAGACGCCGCCACCACCCACACCCTCACCCTGACTCCACGCTAAAAACAAGCACCGTCGCGGGTGCCCCAATCATGCAGTCTCATCGCATGATTGGGCCTTCGCGCAAAGCGCGAACCGCTCTCATTCCCCTAGAAAAAATCTGTCATCTCGACCGAAGCTGCTCACAGTCCCATCGTGAGCAGCGCAGTGGAGAGACCCCCGCATTTCGCTTTTGCCGTCAATCAATAGGAATCGCAATCCCCCGCTTCAACCGAAGATGCCCCGGCAGCGTCAGCTTCGTCAGCTTCCGCTCCAGAACATCCACCTCCGCCACCGAAATCTTCCCCGTCCACTCACAATCTCCCATCTCCACTGAAACAATCTCGCCCTTCTTCAACCCCAGCAGCAATCCCTTAATCGTCGTCACCAAACTCACATCGAACGCAATCTCATGCACCGTCTTCCCACCCAGCCGCACATCCACATACGGGTGCAGCGTCGAGTGGATCGAGTGATCCGCAATCGCCGACACAATCTCCACCTCCGGATTGCTCCTGCTCTTCCGCACATCGTCCATAAATTCCTTGTAATGCTTCCATCCATTCGCCAGCGTCCCCAACACGCTCACATGCATCGCCTCCCCCAGCGAATCCGCCACGCTCTCCTGCACGCTGCTCCACGAGATCGCCTTCGGTATCTTCTTGCGCAGTTCGCTCAACTCCTCCGCACCCAGCCCCGCCTTCAGGTCGCCCTCCGCCTCCTCACCCGACAGCACCTCAAACAACTCGCCAATGCTCAAATCCTCTGTCAACACCGCGGGCGCCTTCGTCTCGACTCTCTCTTCGATCGCACTTGTCATCCCTGCTCCAATCCGGACTTGCGTCTCCCTTTCGGAAACTTCGAAAACGTAATGTCCTCTTCCGCGGGCCCCACACCAGGTTCAAAGCTCAACGACAGATACGGCTCCCTGCCCAGCAACTTCATCTCCGGCACCCCCGGCGCACCCCACCGGACGCTCGCACTCAACTTCGGCACAAGCAGATGCGACACCCAGAACGACAACCCCGCCAGGGCCGCCATCAGTCCGGCGATCCGGTACCAGATCGCGACCGGCCGTCTTACGTCCAGTGGAATCTCATGGTAGAGGTGGCTGCCTCCCACCACCGTACTAGCCGACACCGTATACATCTTCGCCGCCGGATAGCGGTGCACGCCCCACCCCGGCGCACTCACCGTCTCTGCCGCCGAACCGTCCCCCCAGTTCAACTGATACGTCGTCCCAAGCTCCTGCGGCACCAGCGCCGCTTCCACAACAACGTCCTTACCCACCACCGGCCGGCTCGTCTCCGTCCTCAAGGTCAACGCCGGTAAAGGCTGAGGCGGCTGAGGCGGAGGCTCGGGCACAACCATCTGGCACCATCGGCAAATCCGGCGTCGGCGCAACTCGTGTCGGCGTAGTCGGCGTCGGCGCTACTGGCGTCGGTGTACTAGGCACAGACTGCGGCGGCGGCGCTGGCTGTGTCTGCTGCGGGTTATTCGGCGGTTGCGCAGGCGATTGCGGCGGCACACTCGGGGCCGCCGCACTGGAGGCGGCGCAACCGGAGGCTGCACCGTAATCGGTGGTGGCGGCTCATGCACAGGCGGCGTATACGTTCGCGTCGGCGGAAACACCGGCAACGGCATCGTCTCTACCGGCGTTCGCGGAGGCCAAATCTGCGGAGGCGGTGGAGGGGGCACCTTATGACGTGGAGGCGGTGGCACATGGGTACCCGTCGACGCAGGCGTCGGCTCTTGCCCACCCGGCGACTTCGGTGTGTTCGACGGCAAACCATCCGAGGTCGTCCCACCCGACTTCGGCGGATTCACCCTCGATGGCGGCCCATCCCCATCCGAGGTCCCGCCTGAAACTCCGCCCGAAGGCCCATCGGAAGTCCCACTCGCGCCCCCGCGCGAAGGCGGCTTCTTCGTAGTTTCAGGTGCGGTACCCACTCCACTCGTCGGCGGCCCATCCGAAGTCCGTCCCGAAGACGGCGCCTTATTTGCATCTCCCGGCGGGAAAGTCTCTCCCGTCGTGGACGTTCGCGCAGGCGGCTGCCTGTACGTATACATTCCCGGACTCTGCGTCTGCGCAGGTGCTGGCGTCTGCGTGGCTGCCGGCGACTTCGCCGGCACCGTCATCTGCGACCCACTCGGTTGAGCACTCGTTACCGGCCGCGTAGACACATTCGTCGACGGCTTCTGCCTATCTGCCGTAGCTTGCGGCGGCGGAGTCGCCACAGGTTGAGCATTCCTTTGCTGCTGCTGCTTCTGTGCACTCGTTTGCGACGTCTTCGGAGTCGCTGCCGGAGCCGGCCTTTGAGCAGCCTGCGCTGGCTGCTGCCGATACACCGTTCCCGCCGTCGAAGCGTTCTTATGGTCTGTTGGGTTCTGGGCCAGCATCCCCGGCCCCGCACACACCCCCGCGCATAACAGACCAAGTGCTCGGATCCATCCAACGCGTGTCATCATGGAATCCTCCGGGGGCCGCAGGTTCCACCATCACCTTGATTGTGTCGAGATCCCTTGAATCGTTTCCGAGTATAGTCTTTTTCCCGCGCTAAGCCCCCGAAGCCGTCGCCTCCGTCAGCAACCGAATCACCTTGGCATCCAGATCTCTTGCCACCTGCAGCGCCTTCTCATTCCCGTAGCCGGCAAGATAACTCGCCATCGTGTCATACGACACATGCACTCCGTCCTCCCGCTCATAAACCAGAATCGTCACCGGAGCATACGACCCCGCATCCGGCACATGCTCCGCCATCTGTTTCATGATCAAAGGATTTCCCGCAATGATCCGAACGATCTTGTAGGCCTTGGCCGCCGGGTCCTTTCGCAGCGCCGCCCCCAGGTCCAGCCACAGGAACTCCATCAGTTCGGCGCTCCCCACAACCCCACGTATGATCGACGAATACTCCTCAAACGTCGACGCCTTGTTCAATTGACGGCCCATCTCCCCGAGGTTCGGCCGCCCGATCCCCTTATCCAGCAACCGCAGAACCGCGTCGAACGACCGGCTCGAAACAAACGTAACTCGCTCCACCGTAATCTTCTTCGTCGTCATCATTCCCCCTTTTCCGCCTCGAAACGTATCTTCGATGCCGCGCCGGAAAAAAATGCGTCGCTCGTCTCCCCCATTAATCTATTCCACGTAGAATCCTCCACGTGCACGCGGGCCTCGAACTTCAATCCAGGAACCACCACTTCAAATCAAAGGATCAACAAACATGGCCAACCCTTTCTGTCACCTGGAACTCGCCTCCACCGACGCCGCCAAGGCAAAAACCTTCTACTCCAGTTTCTTCGACTGGAAGCTCAACGACATGGACATGGGCGGCGGCATGACCTACACCACCTTCAAACCCAACGGTGACAGCCCCGACAGCCCAGGCGGCGGCATGATGCAGCACCCCATCCCCGGAGCCCCCTCCTCCTGGCTCCCCTACGTCCTCGTCGACGATGTCAACGCCGCCAACGCCAAAGCCAAATCCCTCGGCGCAAAGATCATGAAGGACACTCAGGAAGTCCCCAACATGGGCTGGTTCAGCATCATCATCGACCCCACCGGCGCCGCCCTCGGCCTCTGGCAAACCAAGAAGTAATCATCCCAACGCCAACCTCTGATCGCGAGATTGCCGTTGTCATCGCATAAAATCGGGTGCCCCATCCTTCGTAGCCTCATCGCGAAGGGTGGGGTATTCGCGCCACGCGCGAACCGCACTCTCCTTCAACTCATTTAAAATTGTCATCTCGACCGAAGCTGCTCACAGTCCTATCGTGAGCAGCGGAGCGGAGAGACCCCCGCATTCGCTTTTGCTTTTGTCTTTTCCCGGTGGGATCATGCGTAGCGGTATTTGTATTTGCACTTTGGGATTAGCGTGGGGCTTCAGCCCCACGAAAAAAGCCCGCCCAAAAAAGGGGCTTCAGAGGGTACTGAACAACTCCGTTTTGCTTAAGGGCACGGCTTTAGCCGTGCCGAAAGTGTCTTGTTTGTAATGCGGCTTTAGCCGCTGAGGTACGCTTTTGTTTTCGCTACACCCTTTTTCAGCACCCTCTTCAGCCCCATCCCCGCCACCAACCCTTGACACCACTGCTACAATTAATCAGGAAGAAACCAAAGCCCGGCACAAGCCGGGCTTTCGACTTTTAGTACCATAGATCAAAACGAAGTCCAGACTTAGATCTTTTAGTTCGAAGACTTTGCACACTTTTTGACGGGGGAGGGGGCCCACCACCAATGCATGGAAACACCAGCCGCATCGCAACGCTCCTTCTCCTCACCGCAACCCTAACCACAAAAAAAATCCAGGCCCAATTCGACATCGAAGACTCCAACACCACCGCCAGCCTCCGCGGCATCCACAACGTAGGCGGCGGAGTCGCCTGGGCCAGCGGAACCAACGGCACCGTCCTCCGCACCGAAGACGGCGGCTACCTCTGGCAGACCTGCACCATCCCTCCCGGAGCCGAAAAACTAGACTTCCGCGGCATCCAGGCCTTCGACGAAAACACCGCCATCGTCATGTCCTCCGGCAAAGGAGACCTATCCCGCCTCTACAAAACCACCGACGGCTGCCAAACCTGGAAACTCCTCTTCACCAACCCAGACAGAGAAGGCTTCTGGGACGCATTCTGGATAAATGCAACCTACGGTGACGGAATGCTGATTGGCGATCCAGTCGATGATCGATTCACTGTCTTTGAAACAAAGGATGGAGGAATCAGTTGGCACAAGGATCAGAGCCGGTCATTGCGTTTGCACAGTATGTCACTCGGAGCTTTCGCAGCCAGCAATAGCTCGTTAGGGAAAGCCGATCGCGGTGATGGAGACACGCGAGGTCCTGCGTGGACTCTTTTCCGGTTTCGTAACGGGCGGTAAAGACGGAGCATTTCTGTTTGAACGGTGGGAAGGTCAATCGCACGCGAAGGCCCGATATGGACGTGGCCTCTCAGGCTTGCCTCCCGATTGGAATCGTCGCAGCATTCCCCTTGCAGGAGGAACAGATAGCGCGGGAGGTTCGCACTTGCCCTTCGCTACACCGGCTCTCCTTGTTCGGACTGCGGATTCGGTGAGTATTGGCACCTCATTGCTGTCGGTGGAGATTATGCGAAACCTGACGAAAGTGTGGGTACAGCAGCATTCTCGGCTGTAGACGGAGGCTGGACATGGACCGCCGCCCAAACCCCACCCCACGGCTACCGCTCCTCCGTAGCCTACGACCCCACCCAAAAACTCTGGATCACCGTAGGCCCCAACGGCACCGACATCTCCCACGACGACGGAAAAAACTGGACACCCCTCAAACCCTCCGGCTACGACCCAACCGACGCCGACAAAAACTGGAACGCCCTCTCCCTCCCCTTCGTTGTAGGCCCGCACGGACGCATAGGCCGCCTCCGCACCATCACACAAAAATAAATCCGTTCCTATCCGCGAAATCCGCGGTCGATTCACTGCTGCGGCTGCTGAGGAGGCGTAGCCGGAGCCGGAGTCGTCGGCGTAGAAGTCCCCGGCGAACTCCCAAACCCTGAACCCGAACCCGGACTCGATCCAAACCCCGAGCTCGGGCTCGTCCCAAATCCGGAGCTGGGACTCGTCCCAAACCCTGAGTTCGGAGTCGTCCCCGGCCCAGACGACGGTGTCCCTCCAAACCCCGAGCTATTCCCCGCTGCCGACCCCAACCCCGGAGTCCCCGACGAAGCCCCGCCAAACAGAGCCGCCTTCGCATACAACTGCTCAATCCGCGGGTCATACAGAAACTCCCACGTGTTATACGTCGTCTGCTCATTCACTATCGTGATCGAGTCGCCCTCCTTCGGCACCCCAACCCCGACAAACGGAGCACCACCGCTCATCGAGCTACCCTGCGACTGACTCGCAATCCCAGCCGCCGACCCCAGGGTACTCGTCGAACCCGCCCCCGAACTACCCGAACCACTCGACGACCCCAGCGTAGCCGGCCCATTCGTCGCACCGCCACCCGTCGAACTCCCCCCGCCCAACGTAGGCATCCCCGTCGAACTCCCGCCACCCAGCGTAGGCAGTCCCGTACCCCCACCAGCCCCGGGATACGACCCCGTGCCGCCCCCACCCGGCGACGAAGACCCAAACGCACTCGTCCCCGGTGACGAACCCCCAAAGCACTCGGTGAACCCGTCTGTCCCGGCGCCCCCGCTCCCCCCGGCATCGCCGACGCATTCCCCGCCGCCGACCCCAGCCCCGGCGTCAATCCCGCCAACGGTTGGCCAAAAAATCCCTTCACCGTCGTCTTCGCCTCGCCCACCTTGATCAGCCGCCAGTCGTCCTTCCCGGTCATCGGATCCACATACCGCTGCCGCAGAAACCGTATATTGTTCGTCTTCTCCAACTGCTCGATCGAGCCCGGATAATGCCCAAACTTCTTGTAGTACAGCCGGATCGCCCGCACATACTGGTTCCCCCGGTGCACCGCCTCGACCTCGCGCTCGCGTCGCAACTCATGCGCCACCTTGGGCGCAGCCACGCTCAGCGCAAGCAGAATAAGAAAAATCGCAACGATCAAACCCACCAGCATGAAGCCCTGCTCATCCTCGCGCTCCATCTCAACGCCACGCCGTAACGATGTGCAGCTCTCCCTCATTCCAACCACCTCATCGGCCCAGTAACGGCAGCGTCTGCCGGTTATTGTTCCCCATATCCTCCACCAGAATGGAGTTCGCCGAGATCGATATAACCTTATACCGCCGCTGCACAATTTCGCCATCCGAGGCCAGAAACACATCCTCCCCATGCAGCAGAAACGCCTTCCTCGACCCATTCGGCTCCGTCGCCGTCCCAAAAAACTTCAGATCGATAGGCGGTGGTGGCGGCGGCCCCGGAGGCGGTGGCGGCGGTGGTGGTGGCCCCTTCGGCCGCACCGGCGCAATCACCTTAGGAATTTCAATCGGTGCCGAACTCGGTGAAAAAATATTTCGTCCGCTCCCCGAATACACCAGCGACTCCGTCACCAGCATCGCCTCCATTCGCAGCGTCGGATCAAGCTGCGCCGAGGTGGTCCCCAGTTTCTTCGCCGCGCCCCCGGTCCCACCGCCCGGCGGCACCACAACCGCAGTTCCAGTCTTCGCCGCAGGCGCCGCCTTCGCTGGAGCATTCACGACAACCGGCGCCGGAGCCGGCGGAGCCGACGGCGTGGAAAAAAACTGAAAGTAGAGATAGATCGCGCAGGCAGCCAGGAACACCCCAAGCACGCTCCACATCACCACCTGGTTTGGCTGCTGCTTTCCGGCAGTCTGCTTCATCGCCGGCCTCCTTCAGCAGCGGTACGCGCAGCATCATCACCAGAAGCCTCGGTGTCTTCCTCGGCCCCTGCAGCACTCTTCTCCGAGTTCTCCGCGCCCACTGGCGATCGCAGATACGTCGTCAGCCGCAGCCGCAACCCAATCGTTCCGCTCTGCTGTCCCGTCAGTGTCACTCCGTTGATCAGGAAAAACATCTTGTCCCGTTCAAGCGAATTGATGAACAGGACCAGCGGCCGGTAGTCGCCACTCAACGTCGCATCCACCTTGTCTTCTGTAAGCTCCCCCGCCGTTCCCGTTATCACAGGAGCATAGGCGTAGGTTGCCCGAATCTGCTTCACTCCCTGCTTCTTCTCGAGTGCCCCCAGCTCCGCCACTACCTCTGAGATCGAGAACGGCAGCCGTTGCTTATAAAACTTATCCGCGTCCTTGGTGGCCACAGCCAGCTTCTCGTCCAGCCCCTGCAGAGGCTGCCTCGCAATGTCGGCCGTCTTCATCACAATTGTCTGATCGGCCAGCGCCGCCTCGTTGTCGCTATTGGCCCCATGCCAGGCAAACGCCATATGCACCAGCAGATAAAGATTCAACAACCCAAGCGCCACAACACCCGCAATGTGCAGGTTCAGGAGCGTAGCCAGCTTGCGCGCCTTCTCGGCCCACTCCTTGGCCGCAGCCAACTTGCGCCTCTCTGTTGCAACGGTTGTTGTCATCGCGGCGCTCCCTTCTGCGCCGGCGCCTTCACAACTCTATTCGGCTGCGAGCTCTTCGCCGGGGCAGCCTTCTTCGCCCCCGCCTTCGTTGAATCACCATCCGTCGTCGCCGAAATCTCTTTCGCTGGCTTAGCCGGCAACGGGTTATACCCACTCAATATTTCGAACTGCACAGCCCCCGGCGCCAACACCGGCGCATTCGTGCTGCGGTTCGCCTCCTGTGTCTGCGCCTGCTCCGACGACAGTCGCGGCGACAGGAACCGTTGCGACGTCTCCAGATTCCTTACCAGCTGCACCGCCCGCTCCCGGTCTCCGCTCACTCGCAGCCGGATGTTCACGTCACCATCCTTCGTGATCTGCGGCTCGATGCTCGTCACCTGCACTCCGGTCGGCAGCACCTTCTCAAGATCCATCATCACGGCAGTCCAGCTGAAACTCTTCCACGCAAACACAGCATTCAAAAACTGAGACCGCTCCAGCACGGCCATATTCTGCGGCTGGTGCATTCTGGACTCATTCGCCAGCCGCTCTTGCTGATACTGTCGCGTCTTCGCCTTCAGCGCATTCATCTTCGCCTGCGCCAACCCGGCCTTCACATTCAGCGAGTGCAGAGCAACCCACAACCCGATCGCCAGCGCCGCCAGAACAACCATCGCCAACCGCAGCCGTGCAAACAACGGGCGCAGTTCAATAAACGGTCGATTCGCAAGATTGACAGAGATTCGCATTAATTTTTCAGCGCTCCCCGAACACCGGCCAGCCAGCCTCGCGGCACACTTGCCGTCAGCACCCCAGCCTCAATCATGCCGGCCTCCACCATCTCCCTCACCCGCAATCCCTCAAGCCCGCTCTCCTCCAGCATCGCCGCCAGCGACTCCTTGCCCAGCGTTCCCGCCACCAGCAGTTGATCCGGCGACCGCTGCAGCGAATCCTCAAAGTAAGCCGCCGTCACGCTCACCGCCTGCGCCACCTCATGGGCAGCCGCCCTCTCTTCAATCTCCCGCAGCACCGCCGTCTCCACCATCGAGCTCTGCATCGCAGCCTCCGCGTCGTAGCGGTCCCATCCAGCGGGCCCCAGAGGCTCCTGCTGCGCCCACTCCTGCGCCGTGGCCTCGCGATCCACCAGCGGCACAACCGTGTTCAACTCAGCCCCCGCGCCGGCACGCACACTCATATCAACCGAGCGATGCAGCAACAGCGTCCCCGCCTGCACAATCGCCGTCGTCACCGTTCCCAACCCCGCATTCACCACCAGCACCGGAGCCGCACTCTCCTCAAGCCCCGCCAAAGCCGCCAGCGTACTCGGCAAAACCGCGCCCGGCAGATACCCCGCCGCCAGCACCACTGCCTCGTACTCCTCGAGCACCGCCTTCGGCATCGCCACCGCCAGCAGCTTCACCGAGTCCTTCTCGCTCGACATCACCTGGTAGCTCACCATCGCCTCATCTGCATCAAACGGCAACAGCTTCTTCAGCCGAAACCGCACGACCGGCAACGCCTCGGCTGCCTTCGAAGGCAGCTGATCGAAGTCCACAAACAGCACCCGCACCGCCGAGTCCGGAACCACCACCGTCACATCGCGCGACCGTTCCCGCGCGCCCCCAGCGACCCCATCCAGTACTTTCCGCACCGCAGAGGTCACCGCTGCCTTGTCGACGATATTGCCAACCTTCAAACCCGGCGCCACCGCGCCTTCCGCCAAATCGGCCCTGGTCACCGCCGTCAGCAAAGCAGCCGCATCTTCAGCCCGTGCCGCGACCACTCCCTCTGCGCGAACTTCGACAGCCAGCCGCGGCCGTGTCCCCAATGTCTTCGGTAAAATTTCCATTCCGTCCTAGACTACCTTTTTCTACTCCAGCCAGCGAGCAAACCGCTAAGCCTACTCCTAACTAATCACTATCCACTAACCACTGTCTCTTACCGGCCGGCCTCAATAAATGTAACCTTATTGATCTCCCGCAGCGTCGTAATTCCTGCTCTCACGCGCTCCAGCGCCGAATCGCGCAGAAACGCCATCCCTTTATCCCTTGCCTTCTTCCGAATCTCGCTCCCCGGCTTCTTCGCCAGCAGCATCTCGCGAATCTCGTCATCAAGTTCGAGCAGTTCATGGATCGCCGACCGCCCGCGATACCCGGTTCCCCCGCACTCGATACACCCAGCGCCTTCGCGGAAGTTGAAGTGACGCCATTCGGCTAGATCCAGCCCACTCGCCAACAAATCATGTTCTGAGTAGTGCACATCCTTTACACAAAATTCACACACCTGCCGCACCAGCCGCTGCGCCAGAATACAGTTCAATGCCGAAACAAAGTTGTAGGGCTCGACACCCATATTCAAAAAGCGCCCCAGCACGTCCACCACGTTATTCGCGTGAACCGTCGTGAACACCAGGTGTCCCGTCAGAGCCGAGTTGATTGCAATCTGCGCCGTCTCCGCATCGCGGATCTCTCCGACCAGGATCTTGTCCGGGTCATGCCGCAGAATCGACCGCAACCCGCGAGCAAATGTCAGACCCTTCTTCTCATTCACAGGAATCTGCGTAATCCCGCGAATCTGATACTCGACCGGATCCTCAATCGTGATGATCTTGTCTTCCTCAGACTTGATCTCGTTCAGCGCCGCATACAGTGTCGTCGTCTTACCCGAACCCGTAGGCCCGGTCACCAGCACCATCCCGTACGGCTCTTTGATGTACCGCCGAAACCGCTGCAGATCCTGCGCGGCAAACCCCACCACATCCAGGCTCAGCTTCTTGAACTTCTCACTCATCGACTCCTTATCCAGCACACGCAGCACAGCATTCTCGCCATGCACCGTCGGCATAATCGACACACGAAAGTCGATCAGCCTTCCCTTGTACCGAACCCGGAACCGGCCGTCCTGCGGCACCCTGCGCTCCGCAATATCCAGCTCCGACATAACCTTGATACGCGAAAGAATCGTCTGATGATGCTCCCGCGCAATCGGAGCCATCGCCTGCTGCAACACGCCGTCGATTCTGTACTTCACCAGCAGCGAATCATCAAACGTTTCTAAATGTATGTCGGAGGCCCTCCGCTCCAGCGCAGTAAAAATCGTCGTATCCACCAGCCGAATAATCGGCGAGATATCATCTTCGCTCGTCAGCCGCTCAATCGAGATGTTCGAGTCCTGCGTGTCGTCGCCGTGCAATACATCGAACGCCAAACCTTCACTGGCCTCATCAAGCACCCGCTGCGACTGCTCCGTCTTCTTCAGCAGCTCCGTAATCTGGCTCAGTGTCGCCACCCGCGTCACCAGCCGCTGCCCCAGCAGCCCCGAAATCTCGTCCAGCACCATCAGCTTCGAAGGATCGCTGACCGCAATCGCCAGCCGCCCCTCCATCTGCTCCAGCGGAACGAAGTTGTACCGGAACATCATGTCCACCGGCACGCTCTTGAACAGCTCATGCGAGATCTTGAAGTTCTTCAAATCCACAAACTCTGCGTGATAGCGACGTGCAATCAGCTGAGCCCGCTCCACCTCATCCATTCCCTGTTCAATCGGTACTGCCAACGGTGCCATTGCCATATCCGTAAGACTCCTCTTTCCATCAACCGTCACTCACACCTTCGCGTCATTTAACGCGGGCGTGCAACCCATCTCCAGGCTTCACAAGCCGTCCTTCTATTATTCAGCACATCCTGCTTTTATGATATTCTCCGCCCAACACCCGGCCCAGTATCTACGACTTACGGAGGACACAACATGAGCACCACCCCATCCACGCTAGGCGCCCTCGTCCCCAAGGCGATCAACTGGTCCATCGCCCTCAGCATCCTGCTCATCATTGCCGGCCTCTTCGCCATCTGCATCCCGTGGGTCTCCGGCGTAGCCGTCACCCTCTTCTTCGGTTGGGCCATGATCCTCAGCGGCATCACCCACTTCGTCTTCGCCTTCAAAACCCACACCACCGGCGGCGTCATCTGGGAGCTGATCATCGGAGCCATCTATCTCTTCACCGGCGTCTACCTCCTCCTTCATCCGGTCGACGCGCTTCTGGTCCTCACCCTCATCCTCGCCTGCTACCTCTTCTTCGAAGCCATCGCCGAGTTCATCCAGTTCTTCCAGCTCCGCCCCCGCCACGGCGCCGGCTGGATTCTGGTCGACGGCATCATCACCCTCATCCTCGCCATCATGATCTGGCGCTCCTGGCCCGCCAGCTCCGTCTGGGTCATCGGCACGCTCGTCGGCATCAGCATGCTCTTCAGCGGCTTCTCACGCCTCATGCTCGCACTCACCGCCAAGCGCGCCCTCAACCGAATCGCCGCCAATTAGCTGACCGCCCACGGCTAGCCAAATCGGTACCAGCAAGACAGAAACTGCTGCTCCGCTCGCGACGGCGTCTCATGCAGCTCCAAAGAGTTCTCGACCAGACGAAATCGATCGCCGAACTCCCTCCCAAGCGCTGCCGCGTCATACCGCATCGTCACCAGCCCACTGCAGCGCTCAGGCCCCGAAGGCCCGAACGTACTCACTATCAAACTGCCGCCCGGCTTCAACGCCCTCTCGACCCTCTCAACGTAAGCGCGACGCTGACCAGCCTCCGTCAGAAAGTGAAATACCGCCCGGTCGTGCCACACATCAAAAGAAGCCTCCGGCAGCACCGTTTCCGTCACATCCCCACAGATCCACCGGATCGCTGATCCTGCCTGCCCCACGCGCTGCTTCAACGCGTCAAGCGCAGTCTGTGAAATCTCCAGCACTGTGATGTTTCGATAACCCCGCCCCAACATATCGTCAACCAGTGTGGACTGTCCGGCGCCGACATCCAGAATCGATGCCAGCCGATCCGGCGCAGCTCGCTCGATCAACTCCAGCGACCGCTCCAGATGCGGGCGAAACCAGCTCACCTTCCCTGGATCCTTCGTCGCATGAACCTGTTCCCAATGAGACCGCGCATCCATCTCCAAAACTCCACTGACCAAGTAGGCAGTCCGCTACTGCCAACGTCGGGTGGCCCATTCTTTACAGTCTCACCGTAAAGGGTGGGTTATCGAGCGAAAGCGAGACCGCCTCGACCTAACTCATCCTACCCAATCCGACTAGGACGAATCGCTCTTATCAGCCGTTATCCTCTTGATCACTTTTACGTCTCAATGAATCCCCGCTACTGCCCTGCGGTGCTCCCCGCGCTCAAGCTGAAGATCGGCAGATAGAGCGCGATCAGAATCGTCGTCACCACCAGCCCCATCACGATCAGAATCGCCGGCTCAATCAGACTCATCGCCGCCGTCAGATTCGTCTGCACATCCTCCTCAAAAAACTCCGCCACCGAGTTCAGCATCTGCGGCAACGCTCCCGTCGACTCGCCCACCTCGATCATCTCGATCGACAGTTCCGGAAACACTTTCGTCTGCTGCAGGCTGGTCGCCAGCCCCTTCCCCTCCCGCACCGTCTCAACCGACGAATACACCGCACTCGCGATCTGCCGTGAATCGATCGACCGCGCCGCCGTCTCCAGCGATGGCACCAACGGCAAACCGCCGGTCAACAACGTCGACAGCGTCCGCGAAAACAACCCCACCTGATACTTCAACCACACATTCCCAATCACCGGCAGCGAAATCCGGATCTTATCAATCAGATTCGCGCCCGCATCCGTCTTCGACCACCGATACAGCAGAAAAACGAGAAACCCCACCACCAGCGCCACATAAATTCCATAGTGCTGCGCCTGCTGTCCCAGGTTCAGCAGAAAAATCGTCAACGCCGGCAGCTTCGTCCCCAGTTGCTCATACAGCTGCGCAAACCGCGGCACCACAAACGTGATCAGAAAGATAAACAGCCCCGTCACCATCACCACCAGCAGCGCCGGATAGATCAAACTCGCCTTCAGCTTCTTGCGAAACGTCAGCGACACCCGCTGAAAATCCAGAAACCGCTGCAGCACCTCTTCCAGATTTCCCGATCGCTCTCCCGCCAGCAGCGTCGTCGTATACACAATCGGAAACCCGCCCTGCGCCTCAAACGCCTGCGAGATCGACTCACCTGTCTTCACCCGCGCCGCAACATCCTCCAGCTGCGCACGAAAGTGCGGCAGCTTCTGCCTCTTCGCCAGCAGCTCCAGCGAGCCCAGAATCGGCAACCCCGCACGAATCAAAGTCAGAAACTGCTGGTTGAAGACCAGGAACGTCTCCAGCTTCACCTTCTTCTTGCTCGCCCCCAGCAGGCTCTTCGCCTTCACCGAGTAGACGTAGTATCCCGCCTGCGTAAACCGGGCCCGCAGCTCCTCAGCCGTAGCTGCCGCATGGCTCTGCTCCATCACCCTGCCCCGCTCATCCGCCAGCTTAATCACAAACTCAGTCATATCGCCTTCGCTTTTGCCATTGTCTGTTCCACTCTATCCCCGTAAATAAAAACTTCGTCATCTCAACCGGAGGCGGCGCTTCTGCCGCCGCACTGGAGAGACCCCCGCATTTGTCTTGCTCTCGCCGTCGCGCTTGCCTTTTGCGCTTGCCCTTGTCTTTGCCTTTGCTTCTGCACTTGCCTTTTGCCTTTGCATCTAGGTACCCCAAGGCTTCAGCCTTGGGTCTCTCAGGCATGGGAAGAACTGGGGCTTTAGCCCCTGGGGTATGCTCTCCTCTCCCGATTGCATCATCTGTCCATCTTAGACGTTCTCCTTTGTAGGTCGTCCGCTACAACTCCTGGGTAGCCACATGCCACGCACCCGACTAAGCACTCTACATCCGCAATTACTTCAAAACAGACAGCAATTTTCCCTTCACCTGCGCGAAACAGGCAGTATGATGCACACATCCATTCGGAGGCTATTCTTTGCGGACTAAGTGTCTATCACTTCTGGCCTTGTTGTTTATTGCTTCCCTTCTCTCGCAGGCACAAGAACCTTCCACGCACTCTCCGATCGTTGTCACCGGACTCGGCAAAGCCACCGCCACCCTCGACGGCACATGGCAGTTCCACACCGGAGACGACCCCGCCTGGTCCTCCCCCACACTCGACGACTCCGCATGGGAAGGCATCCAGACCGATAAAACCTGGGGCGCCCAACAGCACTTCAACTACACCGGACATGCCTGGTACCGCCGCCACATCACCATCGACCCCGCAACCGACCCCAATCTCGACCTCTCCATCTTCATCCGCCACATCGACGACGTCTACGAGCTCTACTGGAACGGCACAAAAATCGGCGCCTTCGGCAAAATGCCGCCCAACCCAACCTGGTTTTGGGCACCCCCACCCCAAACCTACGCCCTCGGCAAGGCGCAATCCGGTGTGCTCGCCGTCCACGTCTGGAAGGCCGTCCCCACCTCCTTCGACTCCGGCATCCTGGGCGGATTCATCGCCCCGCCTCTCATCGGAAGCAACGCCGCCATCGCCTCCTACGACGCCGAGCGCAAGTACGGTTGGCTTCAATCCCGACTCTATTCTGGCGGCCTCGCGATTCTCTATACCCTCGTCGGGACCCTCAGCCTACTCGCCTGGTTCAGCAATCGCACCCGCAGACTTCTCCTCTGGATGGCGATCTTCGCTTACACCCCGCTCGCCCTCCAACTCTTGTCGGGCTTCCGCCTTCCCATCCATTACATGTTGTCCCTCAGCCTCCAACAACCCATCTTCTCCCTGCAGGACATCTCTCTCTGGTTTCTTCTCCTCTATCTGCTTGACCTCGACGACAACCCGCGTCTCGTGCGCTGGACCACGATATTCGCCTGCATCTCCCTCACATCCGGCTCTCTCGACGGTCTCTTAGGTCTCATCGACCCCAGTGGGCCCCTCGGAACCTTCTCCCAATGGGCTGACGCCTTCTTCACCGTCACCACCACCTGCGTTCAGGTCCTACCGCTGATCCTCATCCCGTTCGCCTTCAAAAAACGCCACACCACCGGAACATGGTTGGTCGCCATCTTCGCGTTCCTTACCGAGATGATCTCGGTCGTTCGCATCGCCTCTCAGCAAGGCTCGCGCTTCACTCACTGGTCCCTCGCCGAACTCATCCAGACACCGGTCTTCATCATCAACAACAACCCATTCACCCTCTACCTGCTCTCCTACACCTTCCTCTTCATCTCCATCGTCTATGCCGTCTACCGCTACTCCGGCGACGAGACCCGCCGTCAGGGCGCCATCGAGCAGGAGTTCAAAAGCGCCCAGGAACTCCAGCGCGTCCTCATCCCCGAATCCCTGCCCCCGTTACCCGGATTCGCCGTAACCAGCGCCTACCGTCCCGCCCAGGAGGTCGGCGGCGACTTCTTCCAGCTCATCGCCAAATCCGAAGGCTCCGCCCTCTTCATCCTCGGCGACGTCAGCGGCAAAGGCCTCAAAGCCGCCATGACCGTCTCGCTCATCGTAGGCACCGTCCGCACCCTCGCCGAAATGTTCGACGATCCCGCCGAAATCCTCTCCCGCCTTAACCGCCGCCTGCACAATCGCCTGCAGAACGGCTTCGTTACCTGCCTCATCCTTCGCCTCGACCCCGACGGCACCTGCACCTTCGCCAACGCTGGCCACCTGCCGCCCTTCCTCAACCACCACGAGCTCAACATTCCCGCCGCGCTTCCTCTCGGCCTCGTTGCCTCCGCCAGCTACGACGAAACCACCATCCACATCAACATTGACGACCGCCTCACGCTCTACACCGACGGCCTCCTCGAAGCCCGCAACCCCTCCGGCGAACTCTACGGCTTCGAACGCCTCCAGCAACTCCTCGCCAACAAACCCGACGCCAGACAAACCACCCAGGCCGCCGTAGCCTTCGGCCAGGACGACGACATCACCGTCCTCACCATCACCCGCCTCGCCACCGGCGTCGAATCCACCACGCTCCTCGAAGCCCCGACCCTGGTCGCCTCAACCGCCTAGGTCTTTTGGCGTCGCCGTTGCCCTCTTTGTTGTCATTCCGCCCCCTGGGCGAAGTCGAATGCAGTCGCACGAAGCAGTGCAACGGTTTACGGGCCCATTCGCTCAGCCCCCTGAACACCGCCATCGCACCAAACCCACCCGAGCGCATAGCCGTTCGTCGCGCTATAGACGCAGTTAGTCACAAACTGGTCTCAACTCGTCACATTTTTTTATTGACCTTTCATCATTAACTCTGTAGGGTCTCCTCCATTGCCAAAAATGCGCGGGCCCCGCCTAAAGGCGAAACCTGCACGACAGCAGACACACCCGATGTGTGCCTGAAGAGCACCCGTCTGTCTCTGCCGCAACCAAACCCGGTGGAAAACCCCGGTCCACGAAGCATGGGCCAGGGACAGAAGCCGGAAAACACTTACCTCCGTTCGGGGATTCCGGCCGGTGACTCTTTTCCGAGGTATTGCAAATGACGCTTTCCATCGCCCAAAAGCTCCGCCGCGTCGCAGCGGCCGTGAGTCTTTTGTTGCTCGCCTTCACCCTTCTTCCCGCAGCCATCGCACAGGAAACCACCGGTGCGATCCAGGGTACTGTTACCGATCCGACCGGCGCAGTGGTCATCGGGGCCGTCGTAAAAGCCACGGGCGACAAGTTGATTCAGCCTGCAACCGCCACCACCGATTCCCACGGATTCTACCGCCTCAATGCACTACCGCCCGGCAGTTACACCATTACGGTGGCCGGTAGCGGGATGCGTGCCAAGGCCACCGATCTGAACCTCACCGCCGGTGCACTCCCGAACTTGAACTTCAGCCTTTCTGCTGCCAACACAGAAGTGGTCATCGACGTCAGCTCCTCGGTTGCGCTCGTCGACGTGACACAAAGCAAGGTTGAGACCACCATCACCAACGAGGTATTGCAGGAGATTCCAAAGGGGCGCTCGTTCCAGTCTGTAATTCCGTTTGCTCCAGGCGCGCGCCAGGAGCCTCTGCAGAGCCTCGGAAGCGGAACGTTAAACGGAAACCGCACTGGAGGCTTCCAGATCGACGGAGCCAGTGACAGTGAGAACGTGTACTCGTCGGAAGGCGTCAATGTCACTGACATCGTCGGCGGAGGCGTTGGTTACAACGTCCCGATGGAGTTCGTGCAGGACGTGCAGGTAAAGAGCTCCTCCTTTGAAGCAGAGTACGGCGGCGCGATGGGCGGCGTCGTCAACGTTGTCCAGCAGAGGGGCAGCGCCAAATGGCACGGCTCGCTCTTCATGTACTACCGTTCCAGCGCGCTGAATGCGAATGACCAGTGCGGCCTTACCTACAGCACGACATGCGGTCTGCGAAAGGATCCGGGCACAACTACGAATTCGACGACGCGCACAGACCAGTCGGCGCAGTACTACATCGCCAAGCAGGACCACTACCGCGCCGTAAATCCCGGCTTCACTCTCGGCGGTCCGCTGCTTTCCAACAAGGTATGGCTGTTCAGCAGCTTCGTGCCGGAGTACTATGCGTTGCGCCGCGATGTAAACTTCACGAAGACGAATCCTGGACCTCGCTCCTTCTACCAGACCCAGAATCAGTACTACGGTTTTGCGCGTCTCGACTACGCTCCGACCAGCAAACTGCGGCTCTTTGCCAGTTGGGAAGACCTGTACACCCGCGTAGTTGGCAACAGCCTTCCCAACCCTGATAGCAAGATCGGGCAGACAAACAGCAGCTCTACCACCGACCCGACCACCTTCCGGGCAGATTCCGGCCAGGTTATTCCGGCTGCCGTCTACGCCTTCGGAGGCGACTACACCATTACCCCCAAACTGCTGCTCTCGGTTCGCTATGGCTACCTGTTCAGCAACGCAGAAGATCGTGGTAAAACCACAGGTGTTAAGTACAACCTCGATCAAGGGTCAGGCGATGGCAAAGGAAACGGAGTTTCAGGATTGGATGGTTCGACAGTACCTGCCGCTTATCAGCAGATCACCGGCTATACCAATCTCGGCACAAATACAGCGCAGAAGTTCAACGTTCTGAAGCGCAAGACCATCTCGGCCGATCTCTCGTGGCTGAAGACAGGCTGGGCCGGAACCCACAACTTCAAGGTTGGTTTCTCCCGGAACTCCACCTACAACGACCTTCTCAGCGCTTATAACACCGCGCTGATCAACTTCGACTATGGGGCTGACTACAGCGTGGCGACCTCTGCCACGGCCTGCGATGCCATTATCGCGGCGAACGTTGCGAATCCAAAGATGGGTCCATCCGCAGCCGGTCATTGCCGTGGCAACTACGGTTGGTTCATGGTCAACGACTACTCCACCGGCGGTATCGCTCAGGGAGATAACGAGGGCATCTACATCCAGGACCAATGGACCATCGGCAACCGCCTCACGATTAATGCCGGCGTCCGTTTCGACCGCGAGTACCTTCCCCCCTACAGCGCCGGAGCCTCGAGCATCGGCTTTGACTTCACCCAGAAAGTCGGTCCCCGTATCGGCGTCGCCTACGATGTGCTGCATAACGGCAAGCTGAAGGTCGTACGGAAGCTACGGCAAGTTCTACGACATCATCAAGTACTCGCTGCCTCGCGGCTCCTTCGGCGGCGAATACTGGCATGAATGCGTGTACGCGCTGGACGATCCCAACTTTGCCAACGTTGTCCCTGGAAATAATTCGGCTGGACACGCTTGCCCGACCAGTGGCGGCGCGATCGGTCTACCAAGCGGCCTCCGGTTCATCGAGAATGTGGACCTTCGCAAGAACGTCATCAGCGCGCAGATCCCGGCGTCGATCCCAACGTCAAGCCCATGGCAATGCATGAGGCTGTCTTCGGTACCGACTGGGCTGTGACTCCGACCCTTGCTGTAACTGCCCGGTACTCGCGCAAGCGTCTCGACAACACGATCGAAGACATGGGAGTGACCGACAGCCTTGGCTTCTACATCGGCAACCCTGGCCCGGGCTATGGCGATCTGTTGCACCGTACCCTGTCCTCGAACGGCTTCACGGCGCCGCTCTGTGCCGCCTGCCCTGCCGCGCCCAAGGCGACGCGTGACTACGACGGCGTTGAACTTCGGGTCACCAAGACCGCTGGATCGCACTACTTCTTCAGCGCCTTCTACACCTACAGCAAACTCACCGGCAATTACCCCGGCCTCACCAGTACCTTCAATACAGATGGCGCCGGTGGCCGTCACAGTCCCAACAACAACCGCTCCTTCGACCAGCCCCAGATGCAGTTCACCGCACACGGCCAGGCGTACGGCGGTGATCTTCCGACGGACCGCCCCAATACCCTCGGAGGTTACGGATCCTACCGCTTGAAGTGGTTTGGCGGCGATTCGCAGATCGGCCTCTCGCAGTCGATCTACCAGGGCTCACCTGTCAGCACGGCGTGGCCGACCGGCACCTCCACCTCCTCGGTGCAGTTTGTCGAGGGCCAGAGCAGCTGGGTACCGATCACCCGCGGCAGCGACGGCTCCATCCAGGCTGGCACGTAAAGCATGGCTACCGTACCCCGGCTTCAGCCAGACGGATGCCAACCTTACCCACTACGTACATGTCAGCAAGGAGCATGAGAACCGGAGGTTTGGCGGCGAAATCAACGTCTCCAACCTGCTGGGTCAACATGCAGTGATGGGTTACACCGAGGTTCCTCTCACCGCCGCTGTCGCTCCTGCTACAACCAGCAACCCGACTGGCTTCGACTATCTTGCAATGGAGTCCGGCTGGGACTATCTGGGTGTCAGCAATACCGCCAAGAAACTCGTATCCAGCACCTATGGTCAGCCGAACCTGTTCCAGACAGGCCGTCAGATCCGTCTGAAGGTGGCATACACGTTCTAACTAACCCTCGCCGGAGGTTCCGGCACTGAACGGGGACTGCTTCGGCAGTCCCCGTTCCCGTTTTGGGAAATCCACAGAAATATTTCAAAAAGTTGGCGCATTTTTAGCCCACCGCAGAACGGTCGCTAACGCACCACAATTCACCAAGAACCCACCACACTTTCACCACCAAAACACCACGCAAAAAACGCACTTTTTCCAATACCCCTCTCAAAAAGAGCCAGAAAAAGCGCAAAAAAAGCCCCGGCAACCGCCGGAACTTTTTTTCTTCCGAAACCCGAAAAAAATCTAAACGCTGAAGCTCGATCCGCACCCGCAGGTCGACTTCACCGCGGCGTTCTCGAACTTGAAGCCCGCAGCCTCAAGCGTCTCCACATAGTCCACCGTGCAGTTCTGCAGGTACATCGCCGAGGTGGCGTCCACAAACACCTTTAGATCCTCGAACTTATAGACCTTGTCCATCATGCCGCTCTGGTTCTCAAACGACATCGAATACTGGAAACCGGAGCATCCGCCGCCAACCACACCAATCCGCAGCCCCGCAGGCACCGGATTCTGGGTCGCCATAATCTCCTGCACCTTCGCAATGGCAGCAGGCGTAAGGGTCACAGGCGTAGTCGAAGCGGGCGTGCCAACAACAACTTCAGGGGTAACGGTAGCAGTAGACATCGGCAATCTCCTTGTCTTCTGAGACATCGAACACTTGTCTCATTCAGACACGTTTAAGTGTATGCGCCTGCCCCAACTCAGGCAAGCCCTGTCTATGTAGATGCACGATAAACCCATCCGATTCAGCAATTGGCGAAACACTCGCCGTGCCTGGGTTTCTGCTACCATCTCCCCAGTTCCTCATCGAACAGACATGAAGTTCATCCAGCTCATCGCGAACGCCTTTATCAACACCATGGGCATCACCCAGCCCTCACCGCAAGCCGCAAATCGCGCCGCCTGGTTCATCTTCATCATGCTCGCCACCGTGCTAGCCGTCGTCATTACCATCGCCATCGTTGCCATCCACCTCGCCTCCCATCACTGAAAACAGGCCACTCATCACGGAAAATCCAGCCCCTGTTACAACTTGCACTCCTCCCCCAAAAATGCTGTTTTACCGTTGTTTGGTTGGCGTATCATTGCGGCGGACGTCCTAATACCCATCGGAGCGCAAGCTACAGCCCATCAGGTATTAGGGCCTTCCTAATACGTCGGCCCTGTCATAGGGCGGAGGAACAAGCTATGACCGCAATGGACGCTATACCCGTTTTGCTGATTGTATGGGCAGCAATTCTAGCCTGTTTTCTCGGCCTGCTCGCTTATAAGGGACAACTGACTCGTTATGAAGAAGACCAGCTCTTCCTCAACGAAACCGTCTCTCACGAGCAACAACTTCAATCTGAAATTATTCGCAAGGTTACAAAAATCCAGCCGTTTGTTCGCATGTTCGGTGTGGCGGCAGCCGTTATGACCGCCGGGATCATCGGCATCTTCACCTACGACGCCTGGCAGCACCTGAAGTAACCTCTCAAAGATCTGACCTTGGTCTGAGACATCGACGCAAGACAAAGAGCCGGAGGCGTGTGTGCCTCCGGCTCTTGTCTTTTCGCTTTGAAAAGCTAAGCGTTGTACGTCGACGAAGAGACCTTCCCGCCACGTCCCGTCCAGTTCGTGTGAAAGAACTCGCCCCGCGGTTTATCGACTCGCTCATACGTATGCGCGCCGAAGAAGTCCCGTTGCGCCTGCAACAGATTCGCCGGCAGCCGCTCGCTTCGATAACCGTCATAAAACGAAAGAGCCGTGGTAAACGCCGGCATCGGCACGCCTATCTCGATCGCATGAATAATCGCCTTCCGCCACGACGCCTGATACTTGCTCAAAGCGCTCGAGAAAAAATCATCCATCAGCAGATTTTCCAGCTTCGGATTCTTGTCGAACGCCTTCTTGATATCCCCCAGAAACACGCTGCGAATAATGCACCCACCGCGCCACATTAACGCGATGCCGCCCATATTCAGGTTCCACTTCATCTCTTTCTCGACAGCCCGCAGCAACATGTACCCCTGCGCATAGCTGATCATCTTCGAGCAATACAGCGCTCGACGAACATCCTCAATAAACTCCTTCTTTTCGGAGATGCTCAGCGTTTTCTTCGGTCCCTTCAGCACCTTCGAAGCAGCAACCCGCTCCTCCTTCAACGCCGACAGAACTCGCGCAAACACGCTCTCCCCAATCAGCGTCAGCGGCATCCCCAGGTCCAGCGCAGAGATTGCCGTCCACTTCCCTGTTCCCTTCTGCCCTGCCGTGTCGAGAATCTTGTCCACCATCGGCTTCCCGTCGTCGTCCTTCTTCGCAAAGATCGCCGCCGTAATCTCAATCAGGTAGCTATCCAACTCGCCCTTGTTCCACTCGGCAAAAACCTCATGCAGCTCATCCGCGGACAACCCCAGTCCATCCTTCAGCAACTGATACGCCTCGCAGATCAACTGAATATCGCCGTATTCAATCCCGTTGTGCACCATCTTCACGTAGTGCCCTGCCCCGTCCTCGCCCACCCAGTCGCAACAAGGAACACCGCCCTCAACCTTCGCTGCGATCGCCTGAAAGATCTCCTTCACATGCGGCCACGCTGCAGGATTTCCTCCCGGCATGATCGACGGACCGAACCGCGCACCCTCTTCTCCACCCGACACACCCGTACCGATAAACAGAATTCCCTTCTCCGCCAGATCCTTCGTTCGACGGTTCGTATCGGTGAACAGCGAGTTCCCGCCATCGATCAGGATGTCGCCCTTCTCCAGATACGGCAACACATGCTCAATCGTCTGATCGACAACCTCCCCGGCCTTCACCATCAACATCACGCGACGCGGCAGCTTCAGCGCAGCACATAGCTCCTTCGCCGAGTGTGTTCCCATTACCTTCGTGCCCTTGGCCTCATCATTCAGAAACTCGTCCACCTTCGACGTGGTGCGATTGAACACCGCAACCTTGTAGCCGTGATCGTTCATATTAAGCACGAGGTTCTGGCCCATCACTGCCAGACCTATCAAGCCGATATCGCAAGTTCCTTCCGCCATCTCAATCTCCAAAGCGGCCCCGTCAGGGGCAGCGCAAAAATAAAATCGCCACTCACACCATTCTCAAAAAGTGGTCAGTCCACGAATTTTCTCACACGCATCCTGAGGAAAGATAGGCCGCCGCCGAACGCTCGTCGCAACGCAAAAGGCCCCGGCAATCACCGGAGCCTCATCCTCATTCAATCCCAAGAACGCTAGCCGTCCAAAGAATTACTTCCCCTTCACCGCGATCACTTCAATCTCAACCAGCGCCCACGGAGCGGCCAGCGCCGCCACCTGCATCGCACTTCTCGCCGGCTTATTCGGCTGATCCTTCGTCCCGAAAAACTGCGTATACGCCGCCTGCAGTCCCGGAAAATCCAGCTTGTTATCCTTCGCCGGATCGCCCGCCAGAAACACCGTCATCTTCACCACATCCTTCATATCCAGTCCCTGCTCTTTCAACAGAGCCTGAATCTTGTTCAATGCACTCAGCGCCTGAGTCTTCGTATCTCCATAGACAGCGGCCGTTCCCTTCGCCTCATCCGCAGGCGTCACCGGCGAAGCCAGTTGCCCGCTCAAATAAAGCGTATCCCCCGCCCACACTCCATTCGCAATCGGCGATTTCTCATTCGGCTGCAGATGCTTCACCACAACCTGGGCCTGCATCGCACATGCGACAGCCATCAACGCCATCGCCATCAAACCACTTTTGATCTTCATCGCTCTCTCCCGTTCCTCAAAAAACCATCAGCCCTGCACAACTCCCGCAACGGCGCCGGACAACTTCGCCGCTTTCACTTTATCCGCAATCATTCCCACAGCGCGGCGCGCACTCAGCGCCGCCCCCTCCTGCCATCCCACAATGTGACTCGCCGTATCGCCCGCAAAATAAATCGGCCCATCCGCCTGAATAATCACGTCATATCCACTCGGCCCGCCTCCATAGCTGCGGATCCACGAGCCTTCATTCCACGGCACATGCAGCCACCCGCAAAACACAGGATTCTTCAACTCCTTCCCATGTCCCGGATGAATCTTTTCAATCGATCCCCGCGAAGCCTCAAACTTCTCCTCCAGCGTCAGCTTGTTAAACCCTGAGCCCACCTCGTCCGTGTACCCCGCCACAACAACTCCCGTCGGATGCATCAGCCGCGACGACGGATACCATATCGGACTCGGCCCCTGCATCAAGTACGACAGCCCGCCGTAGATGTTGTAGTCCTGCTCCCAGAATCGCCTGCTCTCCCAAGCGATCTTGTACGACCCCGCCATCGTGCACTCATCGACTACCCTCTTGAACGGCGCCGACAGATCATTCGGAATCTTCTTCAGCATCGAAAACGGCATCGCCGCAATACAGTACGAAGCCTCAATCTGCTTCGTCGTACCGTCTTGTGTATACGACACGCGAACTCCCGTCGCCGTCTTCCGAATCTCCGTCACCGGCGAGTTGAACTGCACAACCGGCCCCAGCGCCTTGGCAAACGCATACGGTATCCGGTCCATCCCTCCCACCGGCTGCATCATCGTCGCCTGCCAGTCCCACGCCTCTTCGACAAACAATGCGCCCCAGAAGTTCTCATCGAGCAGCACCTTCATGTCCATCGGTGTTTCATCCACACCAACCTGCGACCCCGCACCCGGCGGCGTCTTAAACCCCGCCCTGTCCGATCCCACATACGCGCTCTTGTCGTTCAACGGCCCATAGATCTTCAGAAACGTCATCATCCGTTCCCGATCTTCCCTGGTCACCTCAGAGTCCAGCGCTCCCTGCGCGATGCACTTGGACAGAAGCTCCGACACATGCCCGCGCGTATCGTTAATTGCCTTCCGTTGCACCACCGGCTTTCCACCGTTCGCCGTATCGTTCTGCAACAGCGAGGAGCGCGAAGTATTGACCTCCACCTCCAGCGGAACGCCAAGCTCCCGGCAATACCCCAGCATCGTCCAGTGCGTGCTCGGCAACCGCGCCGGCCCCAGGTTCTGGTAGTTTCCTTCCTCCCAGTTGATTACCTGTTTCGTCCCATCGACAAACTTCACCTTCGTCCCGTTGCGCCCCGTCCAGTTGCGTCCACCTGGCCGCTCTCGCGCCTCCAGCAGCGTCACGTCATAACCCAGCTTCTTCAGCTCATAGGCGGAAACCAGCCCTCCAATTCCCCCGCCCAGCACCACCACCTTGACGCCTTTACCCGAGCCCGCAGCCGCCTGAATCGGCGCCACCTGCTCCCCCTTCATCGGCATCAACCCCAGCGACTGCATCGTCGCAAAGGCAGCACTATAGCCACCCACCTGACCTACACGCATCAGAAAATCGCGGCGCGAAAAACCCATGGGACGATACCTCTCTCTTCTGTGAATTCAACCCCTGAAAACAACAGCAACCGAGGAATTACACCGTTACCTTCGATGAAGCTCCGCCGAAGACATTGCGAACCCGCAAATCTTGAAGCCGTGAAAAATTGGAAATTGTTAAATTACGTCTACTCTATCGCAAAAACACGTCGCCGATCACCCTGAATCTTTCAAGACACAGAAATCGTTGCTGGGCCTGCCCCAATCATGACGTCCGTCATATAATAGTCAGAGCGCGAAATGCGCCTCCCTGAGGTCTAATCCCATGCGAGTAAGCCGTCTCCAGGCCGCCGAAAACCGCGAGCGAATTCTCGATGTAGCTACCAGGCTCTTTCGAGAGCGCGGAATCGACGGCATCGGCCTCGACGACATCATGAAGGCCGCCGGCCTCACCCACGGCGGCTTCTACGGCCATTTCAAGTCTAAGGAAGACCTCGTAGCGCAAGCCTGTGCCCGCGCAGTCTCAAGGATGCGCCAGAACTGGACCAGCGTTGTCGAGCAATCAACGGGCGATCCCCTCGAAGCGCTCGCCGCCACCTACCTCACCCCGAAACATCGTGACGGCGCTGGTCGCGGTTGCCCCATGGCGGCCCTCGGTCCAGAGGTCGCGCGCCAAAGCCACACAGTTCGCCGCGCCTTCACCGACGAACTCCGCCCGTTCTTCCAGTACCTGACCAGCATCGTAAAAGGCACCTCAAGCAGTCGACGCCGTCAAAAGGCGCTCGCCGCCTACGCGAGCCTCGTCGGCGCCCTCATCATCTCTCGCACCGTCGACGATCCGGATCTTTCCAACGAAGTCCTCGCTGCCGTCGCCGCGACCATGCACAACCACGAACCGGAACACGCTCAAACGAAAACCCCTTCCCGCAAACCCCGCCCAACCTCTAAAGAATCAAGCGCAAAACGTCCGGCCCGTTCCGCAAGAACCTAAAGGCTCGCCAGCCCAAAAAACTATCTTTGAACCTCTCTGCCCCTCTGAAACATCAGATTCAGGATAAAGGACGATCGTCATATATAAATCTGCGACGACGCCCTTACTGATGACGACCCATTGAACCGGGGGAAAGGGACGGTCAAACCTTGGCAAGCCAGGCAGTCTTGACGGAAGAGCCCGAGATAGCAGTACTCGAACTCGATGAGAAGATCGGCCCCCCGGTCGATTCCCAGACCGATTCAAAGCTCAAGCCCAAATCCCGCCCCGTCATCAATCCCTGGGTCATCGCCCTCACCGTCACCCTCGCCACCTTCATGGAGTTGCTCGACACCTCCATCGCCAACGTCTCCCTGCCCTACATCGCCGGCGGCCTCGGCCGCTCCTACGACGAAGTCACCTGGATCCTCACCACCTACCTCGTCGCCAACGCGGTCGTCCTCCCCATGTCCGCCTGGCTCTCCCGCGTCTTCGGCCGCAAAAACTACTACATGGCCTGCGTCGCTCTCTTCACCATCACGTCGTTCTTCTGCGGCATCGCGCCGACCCTCGGTATCATGCTCATCTCCCGCGTCCTCCAGGGCATCGGCGGCGGCGGCCTTGCTCCCGTTGAACAAGCCATCCTCGTCGACACGTTCCCCCCCGCCAAACGCGCCTCCGCCTTCGCGCTCTACACCGTCGCTATCGTTACCGCACCTGCCATCGGCCCCGTTCTCGGCGGCTGGATCACCGACAACTACAACTGGCGCTGGGTCTTTCTCATCAACATCCCCATCGGCATCCTCTCCATCTTCCTCACCAACCGTTTCGTTCACGACCCCGACTCCTACGCCGAAGAGCGCAAGACCGTCCGTAAGAACGGCAAACTCTCCGTCGACGGCATCGGCATCGCACTCATCGGCCTCGGCTCTGCCGCCCTCGAAGTCCTCCTCGATCGCGGCCAAATCGACGACTGGTTCGGCTCCCACTTCATCACCTGGATGTTCGTCATCGGCATCGGCTGCCTCACCACCGCCGTCTTCTGGGAGCTTCGCCATCCAGACCCCGTCATCGACTTCCACATGCTCAAGGTCCGCAACTTCGCCATCGCCAACGTCTTCTACTTCGTCTTCGGCTTTGGCCTCTTTGCCTCAACCACGATGATCCCGCAACTCCTTCAGTCGCTCTACGGCTACCGCGCCATCGACGCCGGTCTCGTTCTCGGGCCCGGAGCGCTCGTCATCACCTTCCTCGCTCCCGTTGGCGCGCAACTCGTTCAGCGCGGCTTCATCAAACCGCGCATTCTCCTCTTCGGTGCCGTTATGGTCGTCGGCATCTCCTTCCTCCACTACAGCCACTTCAACCTCGATACGGACTACCGCCACTACGCCCTGGCCCGCGCGCTCCAGGGTCTCGGCTACGCCTTCTTCTTCGTTCCACTTTCGGTCATCGCCTATTCGCAACTCAGCCCCGCGCAAAACAACAAGGCCTCGTCACTCACCAACTTCTTCCGCAACTGGGGCGGCAGCTTCGGCATCGCCTTCATTACAACCGTTAGTGAGCGGCGACAGAACTTCCACCAGTCCCGCGTAGGCGCCAACATCGCCGCCTCATCCCCTGCTCTCCAACAGAACGTCCACCAGACCGCCGCCTATCTTCAAACCCACGGCTGGGCCCCCGCTGACGCCGTCAGCGCCGCTTACGCCCGCGTCTACGAGCAGCTCCACGCCCAGACCCAGCTCCTCGCCTTCATGGACTGCTTCCACATCATCGGCATCATCACCCTGATCGCCGCCCCCCTAGTCCTCCTCACCAAAAGCTTCAAACCTGCCGGCAAATCCACCGCCGCCCATTAACCAGCCGCCCCTCCAACCAGCCACAACAAAACGGGTGCCCCATCCATCGCGCAGTTTGCGATGGGTGGGATGTAAGCCATCTCCCGGCCACGAGCCGTCGCTTCGAGGTGGAACGCGGGCTTCAGAAGCGACTCATTCTAATGCCGTTGCTGTGACTGCTATTTTTCTTTCCTCATTTTCTGCCCAAAAATCGCATGTCAAGCCCCAAAATCACCTAACCCTAAGCCTTCCAACAACATTCGCGTTGAATGTTAGTTATGTCCAATCCGCTATACTGGATATATATCGAAAAATAAGTAAGCCCCGCAGGAAGATAGCCACCCTCCGGGGCTAACTCGTTTGTTTGCCCAAATTTAGCGATAACTCGTTTGTTATGACGATTTCGCAGACATCAATTCACTGCAAACCATTGAATGCAAGGATTTTACCCCCAGAATACCCGGGGGAGGGTACCCCCGATACCGCGAATAAGGAATAATAGGAGGAAGCTCGGGTTATTAAGGAAGTTGACCAGCCCGGAAATAAGATAAGGCCACATCGACTGAGGTCCTATGTCCAGCTTGCCCTTCTCAACGCATCAAGGCAGCGCAGCGCCCATCACCCAGGTTCGCTCAGAGATAGCAGGTTCCCCCTGGTACCTATGGTTCGGTGCACTTGCCGTCACCTCCGCCTCCATCGGAGGTGCATGGGATATCTCTTGGCATCGGTCAATCGGCCGCGACACCTTCTGGACGCCGGCGCACTTGGCCATCCAGGCCTGCGGCATAATGGCTGCCATCATCTGCGGCTACCTCATGCTGGTCAACACCTTCGGGCGCTCCGCAAAGCTGAAGGCTGCGTCAGTCAACGTGCTCGGATTCCGCGCTCCACTCGGCGCGTTTATCGCGGCCTGGGGCGGCATCGCAATGATCACTTCCGCACCATTCGATAACTGGTGGCATGCGGCCTACGGACTGGACGTCAAAATCGTCAGCCCGCCCCACACGCTTCTCATTCTCGGCATCCGCGCCGTGTCGGTAGGTGTTCTCTTTTTGATCCTCGCCGCAATGAATCGCGCGATGGCCGACGATTCGCCTTTCGGGGAGCAGACCTGCAAGAGGCTGCAGCGTCTCTTCCTCTACGTCGGGGGTCTCATCGTCTCCGGTCAGATGTTTTTCCTGATGGAGTACACCTGGGACGTCCAGTTGCACTCCGCAATCGCCTACATCTCCATGGCAATCGCGCTGCCGCTTGTCTTCGCAATGTTGTCGCAGGCATCCCGCTACAAGTGGGCCGCAACCTCTACCGCTGCCGTCTACATGATCTTCGCGATCGCCGAGATTCTGATCCTCCCACTCTTTCCCGCGCAGCCCAAGCTTGGCCCCGTCTTCAACCCTGTCACCCACCTCGTCCCGGCCAAGTTCCCAATTTTGATCTTCGTCCCCGCGCTCGCGCTCGATCTTCTCTGGCAGAAAACTCGCGAATGGAAGCCATGGAAAGTTGCTCTCGTCTCCGGCTTCCTCTTCGTAGCAGTGCTCGTAATCGTCGAGTGGCCCTTCGCCAACTTCCTCCTCTCCAAAGCATCCGAGAACCGCTTCTTCGGCACCATTTACTTCGACTACAACTCGCGCCCTGATGGATTTGATCGCCTGCGCCGCTTCTTCCACCCAGATAACGGCGCGGTCCTCTACTTCGGTCTGTTGCGCGCCGCCATCTACGGCTCCATCAGCACCTGGATTGGTTTGAGCTTCGGACGCTGGATGCGGAGCGTGCAGCGGTGAAGCTTGTCTCCTCGCCCCTTCGCCTGCTCCTCTTCCTGCTCCTCGGCATTCTCACGATTCCGCAGACTGCGTACGCTCACTTAGGCAGCAAGGATGTCTTCGAGCAGGTCAAAGCCGGACCGTACAAACTCTACATCACCATCCGCATGCCGACGGTCATTCCCGGCGTCGCAACCGTGGAAGTGAAGTCGAGCGGCGCGAACGTCAGCAGCATCCACATCACTCCCCTGCCGATCACGGGCGAGGCTGCGAAGCATCTTCCTACATCAGATCCGATGTCGCGCTCCTCCGCCGACCCGGCCTTCTTCACTGGCAGCCTGTGGCTGATGGCTTCGGGCTCCTGGGAAGTGCGATTCGAGATCGCCGGCGAAGGTGGAATGCAAACCACATCGGTTCCGGTTCCTGCCGTCGCTCTCTCGACCCTGAAGATGCAGCGCGGACTCGGCATCACGCTCGGGTTCCTCGGCCTCTTCTTGGTCGTAAGCATGGCTGGGATTGTTGCGGCAGCCGTCCGCGATGCTCGTCTTGAGCCGGGGGCGACTCCATCGCCCAGCCGCCGACGTCGCGCCCTTCTAGCAACTCTGGCCAGTTTGGTATTCATGGCCCTGCTGATCTGGGGAGGCGCGAAGTGGTGGAATGTCGAGGCCGCGAGTTACTCGCTCGATGTCTACCACCCACTGAAGGTTAATCCTGTGCTCACAGGGAATGCCCTCGATCTGAATGTGCAGGCCTTCCGGCGCGACAATGAACAGCGACCCGACACCGAACGGCGAGTCCGATCCAACAACGACTTCCTGCCCGACCATGGTCACCTGATGCACCTGTATGCGATTCGTGAACCGGAGATGGACGCTGTCTTCCATCTGCATCCTGAATTGGCCGGTGCCGGGGACTTTCGCATCTCATTGCCGGCGATGCCTCCTGGTAGTTACGCGTTGTATGGCGACGTCGTCCATGCCTCCGGCTTTCCCGAGACGCTCGTCTCCAATATTGTCGTACCGGCCAACATGACGGGAGGTCCCCTTGGCCCCGACGACGCCGCAGCCTCTCCGCCGCCACTCAGCGCCGGTACGCTGGGTAACGCATACAAGCTCCCTGACGGATATGTAATGGTGTGGGATCGCCCTTCCGAGGTGACCGCAAACACGGCCTACACCTTTCGATTCCATCTACTCGATGCCAGCGGCAATGCTGCAGCAGATATGCAGCCGTACATGGGTATGGCGGGTCATGCAGCCTTCGTCAAAACGGACGGCACGGTCTTTGCGCACACTCATCCTGAGGGTTCGGCAGCCATGGCTGCGATGATGCTCGCCAACGGCGAGGAGGCCACCTCCGAACACGCCGGGATGAATATGGATATGAACATGCCGATGGATATGGGCCACCACAGCGACCCAATATCCAATACTGTGGAGTTCCCTTACGGCTTTCCGTCTTCCGGTCGCTATCGGATCTTCGTGCAGATGAAGCACGGAACAACCGTCGAGACGGGGGCCTTTGATGTGACGGTCGAATAAGCAAACGCTCATCGGAGATTTGCAGTGTGGCTCGTACTTTTTGCTGGCTGCCCCTACTCCACAAATCGTGCAAAGTCTTCATTGCAAATGGCTTATACTTGCACTCGCAGCGCAAAGTGTTCATTCTATTTAGCTTAGGGCCAAAGTATTCCATTCACTGGATTTATGTGGGGAACAGGATCCACCTCCTGGACGACCCACTTTAAGCCGCTGCCATTCGGGAAGAACACTTAAGTCAAGAGAGCAGACAATTCGAGGAGACGATCAGTCGACGGGATGCCTTCGAAAATCCGAATATGCAGCGAGTCGCCATGGTCGCGCGACTGGAAGTTGAATGCGGCGGATTTCACCATACGCAGATTTCATTTTCTCGCGTAGGTTATTGACCTGCTTGAAGTATTAAGGCAAATTTCGCCACCACACATAAATTCCAACTTCCTTGAAACAATTCAACCGCACGGAATGTAATCGTAGCCCCGATCAACACAACTAAATCAGCATTAAACACATTTCTCAATTGACAGTCCCATCGTGCCATGAATATAGTTCACGACGCCTAATAAATACCATTTAGGTGCGGCGCAATGTGTTGGCCGCAACATCTTTCACGGATGTGTCAAATGGACTCCAAAAACCTTTTTCCACGTATCAACTTCCCGGAAGCTAGTGCGCTGTTTCTTCTCCTGCTGGTCCTGTCAGCGACGATGGCACAGGCGCAGGTGTTGTATGGAACTATCAGCGGAAACGTGACCGATACCAGCGGTGCCATAGTCGCCGCTGCTCAGGTTACTGCCCTGGAGGTTCAGACCGGTATCACCCAGACAGCGACGACCGACTCCAATGGCATATACAGGTTCACGAGGCTGTTGCCGGGCACGTACAAAGTCACGATCAGCGCGTCAGGTTTCGTCTCCCAGGAAACACCCGGCGTGGGCGTAAGTGCGAATGAAATCGCCCGAGTGGACGCACAACTCAAGGTGGGAAGCGAGGCGCAAAACGTAACCGTCAGCACGGAGGCGCCACTGCTGCAAACTGACAAGGCCGATGTGCATACCGATCTGACGGCCAGGCAGATTGAGAATCTGCCGACGATGGGGTCGCAGGGCCGGAATTTCCAGTCGTTGCTGAGAACCATACCGGGTGTGGGATTGACCGCGGAGACCAACTCGCTTGCCGGTAATCCGCAGCGGGCGATCAATGCCAATGTCAACGGACAGTCCAATCAGACTGTCAACACTCGAATTGATGGTGCTCAGAATGCGTATCCATGGCTTCCGGCGAACGTTGCCTATGTCCCCCCCGCGGACGCGATTGAGATGGTAAACGTGTCAACTAATTCTTTCGACGCCGAGCAGGGCATGGCCGGCGGCGCCGCGGTGAATGTGCAGATCAAGTCAGGAACAAACCAGTTCCACGGCAGCGCACACATCTTTCATACGGATCAGAGTTTGGCGGCACGCAACTACTTCCAGACCGATCCGACCATATTCCCGAAGAAGAACAGAAACAATCAGTACCAGTGGGGCGGCACGTTCGGCGGCCCGATCAAGAAAGAGAAGCTGTTTTTCTTCCTGGATTACGAGCGCACAACACAGCGGCAACTGGCCGGTCCGGATACGCGAACGCTGCCGACGGCAGCAATGGCAACCGGCGATTTCCGCGGCCTGCCGGGAAACCCGGTTATCTACGATCCCGCGACTGGCGACGCGCACGGTGCGAACAAAACGCAGGTTTCTTGCAACGGTGTATTGAATGTCATCTGTCCGAGCCGGATCGATCCCGCAGCGGCGTCGATGGTTAAGTTGCTGCAGCCCAAGATCGCGCAGGAGTTTGCCACCAGCAACAGCCTGAACAACTGGACGGGCAGCGGAACAGCACTATTCAACCGCGATACTGCTGATTTCAAAGTCAACTATATTCCCACGTCAAAATCTACAGTCTTCGGCCGGTATAGTTTCTCGAAGACGCTTGCGTTGGATCCGCCTCTGTTAGGTGCCGCAATCGGTGATGCTACCAACGGCGGACAGCTTGGCGATGCTCCCGGCCTGATTCAGAGCGTCGGTCTCGGCGCCACCCACACCTTCACTCCCTCTCTATTGATCGATTGGAACTTCGGTTACACGCGGCAGCGGTTGGGGTCGACGTTCGATCTCGTATCTGCGAACGGACTCAATGACTTAGGTATTCCTGGAACCAACAACGCGGGAGCTCCCGGTGATCCATCCCTGTACTATGGGTATCCGGGATTCATCTTCCCCACTAACCAAGCGTCGCCAGGGACTACGATTCCAAACAATCAAGCAAACCTGGGCAATGCCCAACCCGCAAATCCGTTCCTTTTCCGCGACAACCAATATGTGACCGGGGCGAACCTGAGTTGGAACAAGGGAAGACACGCGTTCCGTGGCGGCATCGAATGGAACCACGTGCAATTGAATCATTTCCAGCCGCAGGGTGGCACGTTTCAGCAGCCGCGTGGCGCGTTCGCGTTCAATGGCTACGTCACCTCTCTGCAGGGAACCACACCCAACTGGTTCAATTCCTGGGCTGATTTCATGTTCGGTCTGCCGAGCATGACTGGTAAAGCCAGAGCGGACTTCAACCCGAACTCACTGCGGTGGTCTCAGTGGGCCTGGTTCTTGCAAGACCACTACCAACTCCTTCCCAGCCTGACGCTGACTGTGGGCGTCCGTTGGGAGTATTACCCGTTCGGATATAGCGATAACGGCAAAGGTCTTCGCTACCTCAATCTGAACACTGGCAATGTTCTGATCGGCGGGTACGGCAATGTTCCACAGAACGATGGTGTTGATGTGGGACACGGGCTGTTCCTGCCGCGAGTGGGCGTCGCCTATCGTATGACGCCTTCCCTGGTGATTCGCCTTGGCTACGGGATGAGCGCGGATCCAAACAACTGGCGCTACTTCCGCAACGCGTATCCGGCGGTGCTACTGGATACGAACCCGGCGGCCAACACCGCGGACTTCATTCCCTCGGCCAGCCTCACGGGACTTAACGGTACTGGGTTGGGTGGAGGAAGCTACAAAGTCCCGACCGGCATTGTGCTGGCGCCGCTTCCCGATCTCAGCAGCGGTGTAATCCCGCTTCCCACCAGCATCAGTACAACGACGATCCCGAATCCCTTCCGGCGTGGCTACGTCAACTCCTACAACCTGATGGTCGAGAAAGAGTGGAGGACTTTTGTATTTGATGTCGGCTACGTTGGCACGAATGCTATTCGACCGTTGGTCAATATGAATGCGAATGCGTCACCGCCCGGAACCGGCAGTGCCGGAGGCCTGCTAAGCCAGCAGTATGGGAAGAACTACACCGGCACGATCAATGCGCTGACGCCTTTCAAGAACAATAACTACAATTCGCTGCAGATCAAGGCGACACGTCGGTTTGTTCAGGGTTCCAGTTTCGGCTTCGCGTACACCTGGTCGAGGGCAATTGACTACTCAGACAATGAAGACCTTAGCTCCCTGAGTTTCCCGTACCCGACGTATTGGGAAAAGAACCGTGCTGCTGCCGGCTTTGACCGCACGAATAATCTCGAGGTCTGGGGCCTCTTTGCGCTCCCGTTTGGGCCAGGGCAGCGGTGGGTGCAAAGCGGTTTGGGCGGCCATATCCTCGGCGGCTGGCTGATTAGCCCGATCGTCAGCAATATGAGCGGCGTTCCGTTTACGGTAAGCGCCGGCGGCAACCTCGCAGCCAATGGTTCCGGACAGACGGCTGATCTGGTCGGCAAATTCAAGCTTCTTCACGGCAAGCCGCCTCGCACAGGAGTGACCTGCGCGCAGGGTGACCCGAAATGTGCATACTTCGATCCCACCGCCTTTGCAGCCCCCTTGATTACCAGCGCCGCTAATGCGCATTACGGGAACACCAACCGCAATCAATTCCGCGGGCCGGGATACTTCAACATGAACCTGAGCGTGCTGCGTGACTTCAAAGTTAAGGAGAAAGTCACCATCTCGGTGCGAGCCGACGCGTTCAGCTTGACCAACACACCCCATTTCGGCAACCCGAACGCTACCTGCCCGGCGAGTGCAACAACTGCCGGTTCTGTTCCGGGAAGCGGCGGGTTGTGCAACACGGGCACCCCGAACAACTTCGGTATCGTTACCGGTACTGCCTCACCGGGCGGCTTCTTCGGTCCAGATCCTGGCAACCGAACGCTGTGGTTCGGGGGCAGCGTGAAGTTCTAGACTTTTTGGGAAGCTGGCAAATGGCAGAGGACAGAAGCAACGTTAGGCGTTGACAACAGGAAGGCTGGCAGTCGTCGAAGGAACTCGAACCCAAATGCGGGTTCCTGCTCCTGGCGCGGAATCGATAGCAAATTCACCGCCGATAAGATGAACTCGCTCCCGCATACTGATTAGGCCAAGACCCGGCGCGGCCTTTGATTGCTGAACGTCAAATCCGGCGCCGTCATCACGCACGGTAAGTGTGAGTTCCCCGGAAGCGCCAGTGACGTCAACGTGAACTTCGGTGGCGGCGCTGTGTTTTGCAATATTGTGGAGAGACTCCTGAACAACTCTGAGGAAGGTGAGTGCCATATCGTTGTCCAATTTTGCCGGGATGCTCGTGCACTCGCACACGACCTTGATGGAGTACTGGTCGGAGAACTCCCGGCAAAGTTTTGTAATCGCTACCGACAGGCCAAGGTACTCCAGTTCGGAAGAATGTAGTTGATGGGACAGACGACTGACGTGAAGGCCTATGGCAGTCAGGTTGGCACAGAGTTTCTGCATTCCGGTGTATATGGAGTCTGGTCCAGCCGCGGCCGATGTCGCGGCTGTTTGCATCTGGATGCCCAACAAAGCTATTTCCTGGCCAATCCCATCGTGGAGTTCGCGGGCGACGCGGGCACGCTCTGCCTCCTGTGCACTCATCAGACGGCGTGCCAATTCAAGTCTCGCGAACTCCGCCGCTTTGCGATCATGGATGTCAACACAGCATCCGATGTAACCGGCGAATGTGCCATCGGCGAGAAATCGAGGAGAGCCAGAATCACTAATCCAGTGGTACTCGCCGTCGTACCGGCGCAGGCGATATTCCATTGCAAAGGGCTGTCGCTTATCAAAGGCTTCGACGTAGATTGCGATGCACCTTTGCACGTCGTCCGGATGTACTCCCTCCATCCATCCGTTGCCAACCTCTTGTTCAATTGAGCGCCCGGTAAATGTGAGCCAACCGCGGTTGAAGTCCGTGCAGAGCTTGTCTACCCCCGACATCCACATCATGACCGGAGCACCGTCCGCCATGGTGCGAAAACGATCCTCGCTTTCCCGCAATACTCGTTCCGCCCGTCGGTGTTCTGTGATGTCGAGCAGAGTGCCAACAATGGAAACGAGTCTTTGTTGCGAATCGTACTTTGGCTGTCCAGACTCCAACACGATGCGCTCTTCCCCGTTCGGCCGGACGATGCGATGCTCGGCGCTGTAGAGCTGATGCATGTCCGAGGCCTCCTTCATTTTGGTGACGTAATACTGGTCGTCTCCAGGATGGATCAGACGGCTCGTCGCGGGGACTGACTGCGGAATCAGGCCCAGGATGCGATACATTTCGTCGGACCAATACGTCTTATTCCTTGAGATATCCCAGACCCAGCTTCCGCATTGAGCGATGCTTTGGGCTTCTCGAAGACGTGCTTCACTCTCGCGCAGATGTCCCCTGATTGTTCTCTCCTTTTTTCGTTGTCTCAGGAGTTCCAGAATGAGCATTGTCTGGGCGAGCAAAAGAACCAGGGCAACGGAAACGTAGGCCCCATAGGCCTGCCAAAGGGTTGGCTCCGCTAGCGGGTCACGCTCTTTGAATTGCACGCGTTCCAGCGCTTGCCAATCGGAGAAATGAACGTTCGCGTAGTTCGCGACAGGGAAGTTTCCATGTTCCTCGCCGCCAAGGACCTTCATGACATCCTGCGCGGTAACTTGGCCCTGAGACGGGCCCTGGTGAAAAGACGCCAGAACACGGTGGTTTTCCTCGGCGTTAGCAGCCCCGGCGGCGGCTTGTGGAACAAACAGACAGGCAAATCCAAAAGCAGCGATGCGGGACGACTTTCGGGTCCGCCTTGCAGCCATATCTGTGGATTTGACAGGTATCAGAATCTCCATCGGCTAAGCTTAGCCCCAGATACAAATCTAGTTGATGATTCATGCCCGTTGTATCTTGGTGCGCAAGCTGCAAATGGTTTTCACATCATGCGTTTGACCATCGCCAAGCATCGCGGTTGATGATAATTGTGCCACAAAAAAGGGATCCTAACGGCAGACCTGAGAGTGATTTGTGCGTGGATGGAGATGCGTTGGACTGATCAGCGACTTTCAAAACGAAGGACTTCCTCGACTCAGCCATCTTTGGGGCCGGGGACGAAGGTTGAGGTGGAATGTTCTAATCGCTGCAGTCGAGCGCTAATTGTTTTTCGTGGAGCTACTAAGAGTTCTGCTAGTGGAAACCTTCCGTAACATCCGCTACGGTCGCTTTGTGGAGGCAATGTTAATCCTTCGACCTGGACACGCTGGAAATTCAGTTCCGAGAGGCTGAATGGTCCACGGCGCGACCCATCGATTCTCCGTGAGAATTACGTGGCTTGGGCGAAGTACAAAATACCGATTCTTGACCCCGACAAACGGGAATTCCACGAATATGCCATTCGTAGAGTCAGGCAGACTTCTGGTTCGCAGACAGATACCTCTCCCAGCATATTTATGCCCATCGACGTCACCAGGATGACGATAAGCCAGCGAGGCAGGCTAAATGCAGGTGCTCCATGAAATGGAAAGTGACATTGTGGCCCACCCGTCGCTCTTGTTAGTAGACGACAATCCCGCTCTTCTCGAAACTCTCATCGAGATGCTGGAACCGACCTATATGGTCGCAGCGGCGCTGTGCAGCGGCGCATCCGTTGTGGAGGAGGTCAACGTGCTCCGTCCCGACCTTGTCATTCTGGATGTCTCGTTAGGGGACTTGAATGGCTTTGAAGTAGCTCGGCGGCTGCGAGATACTGAATCCACTGTTAAAATCATTTTTCTTTCAGTGCATGAAGATATCGATTTCGTGAATGCGGCCTTCGACCTGGGTGCAGCCGGTTACGTGTTCAAGTCCCGTATCGCCACAGATCTAATGAAGGCGATTGACATCGTCTTCAACGGAGGCCAGTTCGCTTCCGTCAATTCACAAACGATACAGTAAACAACCGCCATCCTGAAGCGGCCAGGTTAGCCAAAGCCGCGTTATCAAATTGCCGTTGTGGGGTTAAGCCGTCTCGAGGCAGATCTCCCGTCCGCAGTGGCGACCCTGCTTCGGCCGAACGCTCGCGCGTTCAGATGCGTTTTATCTGTTGCCGAAAGTCCAACTGAATCCAGCACTCGTGCCGTAGTCGCTTTTGGGGAATGTTGAGGGAGGCTTACTATCCCAACTTCCATAGAACGAAAAGTTCCAGGAGAGATCACTGAAGAGCTTGATGTAGTAGACCGCGTTCGTGTTGAAGTGGACGCGTCCGGCCTCCGTGAGTGCCGGAATGAGAGAAGCCGAGACATCGAGGTTCGTTTTCTTGAACTTGAAAAACTTGACGTCGGTAGAAACGAAGCCGACTGCAATGTCTTGTGCTCCCTGACCGGCCGCGTTTTGCGTGTAGTTGACATTCTGCCAACCGAAGCCTCCGAGCACGGATATACTTGCTCGATTGGTATTCTTTAAATAACGTCCGCCCCCCCCGTTGAGAGTCGTTTGTAGACTGATCTCCTGCACAGAACTCTGCAAGAACGACGCATTGCCAGCGTAGAACCAGTTATTCCAACGCAAGAGCCTCATGGAAGTTAGATCGATCTGGTTTCGCGTGGAGGTTGGAGAGCCACTGTTCGATGCGATGGAGGAATTGAAGCTCGCCTCGCTCGACCAACGCTCCCTGTTATACGCCACTTGGGAACTCACGTTATATTGAAATGATTGATTTCCTTTCGAATAAAGGGAGCCGGTGTTAATGGCGCCGTCGAATCGATGCCAAAAACCTTCGGAAGTTTGATTTAGGTTGATTATCTTTCGCTGCGGTACTTCCACTTCCTTACCTGTTGTTTCTGCGAGTTCGATCTTTATAGGCGGATCATCGGACTCTCCGGAAGTCGATATCTTGCCCGTATATACTGCGCCACTCTCGGTTTTCACAAGGAACAGGCGATTGCTTTCGAGATTAGCTACTTGTGACCACTGAACTGAAATAGTGCCGTCTACGTAGTCCAACTTGACTGAAAGCACGCCGGCGCTGAGCCCTTTGATCTCGCATGTAAAGCGATCTCCGTTTTTCATCACGAGCACGTCATCTTTCCTCTGGGCAAGGAGGGGCAGAGAAAAAAGAAGGGCGGATCCGAGGATGATGGCCGTGGTATTCATAGCGTGTCCTGTCCTCCATGCCATTTGGTTTCCGGCAATCGGACCCGGATCGTTGGGTAATCAGTTCCGACTGCGTGTACCAAGGGTTTCCAGATGGGCACGCGTTACCCTTGTGAAATACGTTTGTGACAAGAGGAGCGGTGACGCGGCGCCGAATCCAAAGAGTCGCAAGGCCTGCTCCCAAAGAGCCACCGTCAACACGAGAGGAGTTTAGTTGATGGCGGCTCAACACTCAGAAAGTCCGACCGACCCGAAAAAAGAATCGCCCATGACCGTAGTCGCCCACCGCGCCTGCAATTTCGACAGGTCCAAATATCGTGTTCACCAGGATGCCAGCTGCAACGTCCATTGGTAGGTTGGGCGGGCGAACGCCGTTCGCAAGCTTGTAGGTCTTTCCCAACTCCAACAGGCCGAGGAGGTTGACAGAACTGCCTAAGAAAGGCGGTAGCTTAACCAACTCTCGAATGTATCCGATTTGTCCCAGAAAATATTGGTTGGTCAGTAACTCATTGGTATTCCATGCGACGAGGCGCTGCGATCCTCCTAGGGAAAAGGAGGGGACTCCCGTTTTGAAGCCATAGCTGCTGCCGCCGGACGCGCTGACATAGATAGAGGCGGGGGCACTCAAGCGGAAGAACTGCTGCGCCGTAACCTCGGTCACTGGAAATGGCCCGGGCGCGCCAGGGTTCGTGGTATATCCCTTGGTGTACATCAGAATGCCGGTACCGGCGCGAGGGATCACTGGATCGTCGAGCGTGGTCAACTGGTACTGGATTCTGGCATCGCCCGTCGTTCCAGAGGTCACAGGGAGCACCGGGATGTTCCCGACCTCAGGAGATATCGTTTCGTAGCCGCCTTCATATCCGAGTCGAAATTCTCCGGTTCTTCCCCACCCATATCCGGTATCGAGACCGCCAAGGGCCTGCCTTATGCGGTAGCTGGCCAGCAAATCTGACCCGGAGTAGATGTTAAATTGCTGGCTGTTCACTCCAAATCTCGGAGCAATAAACCAATTACTGGTTGTTGTAAGTGGGTGGTAGTACTCGGCACCCAATAGGTATTGCGATCCGAGAGTAACGTCGGTGCGAAGCTCTGAGCGATAGCTCCCTACATCCATAAATGTGATCCTGCCCCCGATGCTGAAGAGGACATTGTTAAATTGGGAACCATCAATCACAATGAGCGGACGCACGATGGGGGGCGCGTATGACTTCTGTTCTGCCTGAACCTGCAAACCGTGTTCGCCATTTTTCTCCGTCATCGAATATGTGGCAGTGGCGAACCGTCCCATGCCAACGATCGTCATCATGTCCTGGCCGATTACCTTTGATTCAACGGGCTTGCCTACCAGCGAAGCCATCTGCTTCTCCATAGACGTTGCCATCTCAGGGGGGACGCCGGTAACTTCAACAAACTTGGGAATTGGTGCGGTCCTTCGCTTGGCATTTCGAGCTGAGAGATACGCCTCCCACTCCGCCTCGCTTACAGAGAACGCAGACAAAACGGTCGCTTTGGAAGCGGCCGCGTCGTATCCTGCCTTGATGATGGCATCCGCCTTGTTGTAGTCCAGAGTGGTGTATTTCTGCAGCGGGACCGTCACAAGAATGTCCGCCATTTCCATTGAACGAAGCTCGTTCACGGCAGACATGACGGAGATAGATTGACCAAGCACGCCGAAGCTCGACAGGTTCGTCTTTGGATCCAGTGGAGCGGTCTCCAGATGGATTCCAAGCGTCAATTCAGATCCCATCTCTTTGCCTACATCTATCGGGAGATTATCGAGCAGGAATCCATCTACGTAGAGGCTGTTCCCAGATCGGACAGGCGTGAAGATGCCTGGTAACGACATGGTCGATCTCATGGCCACTGCAAGAGAGCCATCGCGGAAGACATGCCGCTTGCCCGAGACAAGATCGGTTGCCACACAAGCAAACGGGATCGGCAGATCATTGAAACTTGGGATCTCAGAATATGGAAGCGCAACACTATCGAGAACCAAATTGACTTCCTGGCCTGTGTTGAACCCTGAAGGAAACCGCAACCCACCCCGCAAACCAAATTCAAGCTCGCCTGGATAGTCCCGAGCGTCTTCTTTGCGTCGAAAGGACAGGTCGCGAAATGGCGTTACTCCGCTTAGTACCTGGTCCCAGTTGATCCCGTTGATGAGTTCTCTGACCTCGGCAGGCGAGCGGCCGGTCGCATATATTCCTCCGACCAGACCTCCCATGCTGGTTCCCGCTACATAACTGACCGGGATGCGATGCTCCTCCATCCAAGTTATGACTCCGATGTGGGCGAGGCCGAGCGCACCACCTCCCTCCAGGACAAGGCCAAGCTTCGGGCGCTCAGTCTTGTCAGGTTTTGGAGGCTCCTGGGAATGGCCGTGAGTACTAGCCACCAAGATGCAAAGAGAAAGCAATGATTGCAGAGTTCGGATCTTCATGCTTGCCCTCTGTTGTTGCGTCGTCTGAAGGGCCCGATTTCAAGGCGAGGTGATCGGCTCCCAGGCTCGACAGCAGTGCAGATGTCCTTGTATTTTTTGCAGTAGTCTCAAATGTTGCTTTGAATACGAAGTCCGCGCACCGACCGCACTGATTCTCGCCCAATGATGAAGACATCCCCATTATTCAGGCATCCCCACGGGGTCAGGAACTGACAAATCTAACAGGGGGCGGCACTAAAAGTTGCCAGCGACCAAGGATAGTCGCGACATGCCATCAGTTCCGACGCGCTGTCATGGAAACCTGATGACCACCAGATGTATTAAGGGTAGCGGGCTGGACATAGATGGTCTTCCCCGCCCCAGGTGAACCTTCAGCGACCGCATAACTAACACCGAAAGTTCAATCAATACGCAGCGTGGATAACCGAAGCACGACTGGACTACGAAGATACCATTTGGTGTTTGATGGCATAGCCAAGAAGTTCGGCGTTCGTGCTGATGTTCAACGTCTCCATCATGCGATATTTGTGAAAAGCGACTGTGCCGGGTTTCACGTCGATGACGCTTGCTACCTGCTTCATTGATAACCCTTCAGCGAGCAGCTGGAGAATCTCGCTTTGCCTCTTCGTGATTCTCTTTTCTTCCGTAAACGGCTCTCGCTTATTAAGGAGAAATGTTACTGTTTCCTTGGCAATGAGCGGCGAAAGGTACGACTCTCCCCGATTGACCTTACGAACAGCAAGCAAGAGCTCATCGCCAGCCGACTGCTTTAGAACATAACCGGAGGCTCCGCGACGGAATGCTTCGGCCGCCACGTCTGCCGCGAGTGTCATGGTAAGGAAAACCAATTTGATCCCAGGCGTTTTCTGTTTGACCTGTTGGCCGGCATCAAGTCCATTCAGCCGTGGCATGTAGATGTCGAGGATGATGATATCCGGCTTGAACTCGGCTACCGCATCGGCCAGATGACGGCCGTCGGTGACTATGCCAACCACAGAAAATTCTGGTTCGAGCAAACTCTTGCATGCGTCGGCCAAAAGCTGGTGATCGTCTGCAATCAAAATTCGCGCTGCTGGTCGTTGTTCTCTCATGGTAGACCTCCCGAAAGAAATCTTGAGCAGGGGCCCGTCAATACGGTATCGCTCGCCTCGATAGTCGAAGGCTGTTGGTATCTCGAATATTAGTTCGAGTTCTCTCTATGAACCACTACTAGTTTTGTTAGCTGAGATTTATACGTTGACCTATTCATGATGTCAATCATTCCAATCTTAAGTTTGGGCAACCGGTCTCAAAAGTCGTGTGGCTGAATACTGTACGGTCTGATACGTCGGAGTTCCGAATGTTATCTCTGATTTCAAAACCTCATTGCCTTCTCCGCTCTAGAGATTCTTCCCGTCAGCATCTCGTGACACCAGCCTACTTGTCTTTCAGAAGCGTAACTATCAGTTCCTTTGCGGCAAACTGTCAAAAGCGGCAGTCGCGGAGCGAAATATGAAGGAAATTGGCTCGATGCGCGAGTTTTTGGATTGGTCGCAGACGGTCTCATAACAGAATTTCGGCAGCCCCGGTGGGACCAGCACACGCTAAAAGGCCCTCAAAGTCTAGTAACTATTGGGGAACGTACTAGCAGATATCCTAGCGGCGTCGACATAAAACAGCCCGTAGTCTTTACGAAAATGGGTCATTCAGCGACGGGCCTGTGACTCGGACTCCGGTTGTGTGACGGAGGTTATCCTTCCGGTTAGACCCTCAACCATCAATTCACGAGGTATTCACAGATGGCAAGCGTATTCATGGCAACTCCAAATATCATCATGGCTCTCCGCAATCTCTCGTTGCTTGCGATCATTCTTATAGTGTTTTGCCAGGCAATGGCGACGCAAGAAACAGAGTCCTGCCGGAAGTCGATATCTATTTGAAACTAAATTCAAATGTGCGGATTCGAGGGCAAGTTCAAAATGCCGCGAGAAGGCAGCGATCCCACATAGCTTACGGCTGGCCCTGATCTGCAGTTCTATCTGAAGCCGCCCATCAGGCTCAAGGAAATTGTCGCCTTCGATCTCGATGACGCGAAGTCGCGGCCCCTTGTACTTTCAGCCGGATATCGGCTCTTGGCTACACCAGGTTCACCGTCAACCAATCGAATGATGTTAACCGCCACCTCGCATTTCCCTTTGAAGCAATGGCTGGTATCCGATAGAAATCGCGGGGATCTGGATTGGAGCGATGGAAAATTCAAATGGCGCTATCGCAATAGGCTAGATATCGAACGCCTTTGGCAATTCGTTCCTATCATCCGCGCCATACTCCAGCGTCGAGGTGTACTACGAAGAGCAGTACGAAAAGTGGAGCACAACAGAGATTGATGTAGGCTGTCTATTCCCAATCGGAAACCACTTTGAGCTCGATCCCTATTACAAGCACCACAATAATACCGGCAAGAGTCCCAACCAACAGTTGAACGGTATAGGGCTGACATTAGATGCCTACTTTTGAGCAGATTAGATCTTGATGAAAATATTGCGGCGATAGAGCATCGACGCGGGAATCCAGCAGAGGGCGACAAATCCGATCGAATAGACCAGAGAGGCAAGCGCCTGGTTCGGCACGATATGCTGAATAGACCAGTAGAGCCACTGTTGCAGATTCAATCCCGGACGCAGGTGGATGCTGCCGAGGGTTGATTGCAGGAGTTCCGAAAAGATGTAGGCAGCTATGGCATTCGTTCCAAACACAAGGAAGATCGTACGGAAGCGACGACGGCTGGGGTTGGTTGAGTTGTTCGCCGAGACATCTACGATCAGGAGGCAAAGAGCAAGAAGCAACAGGCTAAGACCGCCGGCGAAGAGAACATAGGAGCTGGTCCAAAGCTTTTTATTAATCGGAAAAGAAAAGTTCCACAAGCTGCCGAGAAGAACGCAACTAACGCCAGCGATGACGATTCCCATAACCTTCGTGGTCAATGCGCGTTGTGTTCGCAACCACATTCCGGTAAGAACGCCGAAGAGAGTTGTGGCGATGGCGGGTAGAGTACTAATAAGTCCCTCTGGGTCGCGTGTGTGTTCGTAAAGGTGCGAGGCTGAGAAGATTTGCCGGTCGAGCCAGGCGACGAGATTGGCGTCACGATCGAGCAGAGGAATGTCACGGCTGGGGAGCCCATATCCAGGAACAGGAACGAGGCGCATCAGGATCCAATATCCCACAAGTGCAACGACTGCCAAAGGAGCCATGGCGCGCCAGGCGGGGTTGATGAGATAGAGCGAGGCCACGATGAGATAACAAACAGCAATGCGAGGCAGCACTCCATAGAACCGCATGGTGTGGAGATGAAAGTAGGGAAAGCCGTTTACAACAATGCCAAGCAGGTACAAGATGACAGACCGACGAAGAACGTGGAGAAACAAAGACTGCCGAGACGCACCTTGAGCAAGCCGGGATGCGGTCGAGAAGACAGTTGTGATGCCGACCAGAAATAGAAAGGTGGGGAAGACTAGGTCCGTTGGCGTGAAGCCGTTCCAGGCGGCGTGTTTGAGCGGCCAATAGGCTGCGGCTTCGTTGCCGTTGTTGTTCACGAGGATCATGAATGCGATCGTATGGCCGCGCAAAACGTCAAGCGACATCAACCGCTGTGGTTTCGCTATGTTCAAATTTGGCGTGGCGAATGTCGCAGCCGGGTTGGCGGTTGTCATAGTCTATTTTTCCGCAGCGACAGGCTGATTCGGGAGTAGATGTAGGGTGCGCGCGATCGCAACTGCCGCAGTGTAAGGGTCACCTTGCGGGATGGCCGCGTAAACTTTTTTGCTATGGTTCCATTGGTCGCCGAAGGCATACCAGTCGATACTCTTAGGAACTTCCCCGTCGACGAGTGATACAGATAGAGAGTCGAAGTAAATTTTCCAGCGGGGCATGTAGTAGTCGCTCGTCAGATCGGCCCAGTCACGGTTGCCGTAGTCGTGAAGACCGAATTCACTCGCCTTGCGATCCCCCCATGTAGTCAGGATTGACCGCGCGTCGTAGTTCAGGCGGTCAAGCTCTTGTGGGGACGACGCCCAGGGCGGAACGAAGGAAAGCCATTTGCCGAGAAGAAAGAACTGGTTGGTCCGCAGCAGGTCGTTCTGAAGTTGCATGTCGCGCAGCCATTCCTTCGTAAGGTTGGCGAACGCAACCTTGTTTTTAGAATCGTACGCTTGTTTGATCAGCGGCAACAGGCGGCGGCTTTCGTTCGCCATTACTTGCCGGGCTACGTCGACTAAGTCGTAGCAGTAGGTCTGAGTAGATCGCAACTTGGGTCGGACTTGAAGTAGTTCAGTAAGCGCGGGAGCGAGGTCCGCTGCGTTGTATCGGAGCACGTCGGGTGACCATGTGGCGGCGTGCATCGACGTCAGCGAGGGTTGAGAGTTGAAAACGGAATCATGCGCGGCGTCGCGCTCGCCGTGCAGCATGTTGCCGTCGGCGCGATATCCGTAGGCGGTCTTGAGGAGAATCTGCCAAGCTCGTCGGGCGTGAGCATCATCTGCTCCGTACCGGCGGGTGACATAGGCATCAGTCCACGGGATCAGGTCTACGGGCTCAGCATGCCATGCCATTTCGGTGTACAGGTCGAAGACGAAGGGGTTGGTATCCATACCCTCGGTAAAGACTGCAGTGCCGACGATACGGCTGTTGGGACGCTTGGCCATTCGCGGGAGGCGAACGGCGTAGTCGTAGAGAGGAGCTCCCATGGTGGTGCGTCCGCCAAACTCCCACAATCCGCCGTAGAGCCAGGAGGCACCGCGGAACTCTCGGTCGCGATTCTCGCGTGGTATGCGCCCCTGCTCGATTTCAGCGATGAGAACATGGCTGGTGTCGATCGAGGACAGCAATTCCTGCGTTGGGTTCTGCTGCCACCCGAGCATCATCCACAGTGCTTCGGGGTGGACTCGCATGAGTGCCTGCTGCACTTTTTTTGCGGCTGCCGGAACGGGAACGTCGCCAGCGGCCCCGCCTTCCTGAAATATTTCCATGTCATAGATTGCGGAATCACCGTAGAGATCGTGTTGATGACGGTAAAACGATTCTGCGAGTTTGTCGAAGTGCGGGTCGCGAGGATCCAGCCAGCCCGGACGGGTGAAGCCGTTCCAATCGCCTTGAGTGATGACATGGGCTCCGGGGTTCAGAGACGCGAAGTCGGCGGGGACGATGCCGTAGTACCCGGGCAGGACAGGAGTAATACCCAGGCTGCGTAAAGCTGCGATCAGTTTCTTTGCTGATTCAGACCTCTTCTTGAGAAGTTCAGTGGAAATTGGAGCTTGAAAGCAACACATGTTTCCCATGAGCTGCCAGTTTTGGTGGGCAGGCTGCACGATCCAGTTGCGGACTGCTTCATCCGAGTAGCCCGAGTCGCGGAAGGTCTGGTAGAGAACAAGGTCCATGCCGCGCTCGATCAGGATGGCGTTGGTGCCGCTCAGAGCAAGGATGTCAATCTCATGCTGCCAGCGCGTCTGGTCCCAGTAAGGGGCGGAGTAACCATCAACGTTCTCATTGAGTGCATAGCGCCAGGGGTAGAGGGCTGGCTTCTCGATGGGAGATTTCGGGGCGGGTAAAACAAAGCTGGGAGGGCCGAGTTGAAAGCCGTTGGGCGACACCTGCAGATGGGCGACATATTTTAGGTACCAGTTGACTCCGTATAAGACGGTAGGTTGTGTCGCGGCCTCTACACGGATGTGGCCACGCGCGCCAGCGATGCGGAAGTAATCCTTGTGATCCGGCCTGTTGACAAGAGTCAGTTGAAACTGAGGAGCGAGGTGAGGCATCAGACGCTGGAGCACTGCCTCCGCGGGCGCTGTAGGTGACTGGGGCTGCGCGTGAGCGATCGAGATGAGGGGGACAGCGGGAAAGATAGTGATCGCGAGTAATCGCTTCCAACGCATGCCTACTAATGTAGCGAAGTTTTCCGTCAATGGGACCGGGTGATTTTCGAAAGGTTGAAGGTTTTGGAGCTGCGTTTTTACCCGGGACATGTCATGGAGTCGTAGCACCGGTGGATATTGCTGCGACGTTCGTCTCGCTGCTACGCATTAACCGTCCGAGCGCCGACGTGGGGCGAGTATCGACCGAAGCAATGCGAACCGAAGGCCAGGCTCCACCTGGGTTCGAGATACGCACCAACGCAAATTACACCGCAATAAATCGAAGGGACCCTGGACTCACTAGACATTTGTTTCAGACTCATCGACGAGGTGAAAGACCAGCTTGCCTCCCTCGGCCAGTTGAGCGTGCTCCACGGCCAACCCTTTTACTGGCGTGCCATTCCATTCAACTGACCCTATGTAGATCGATTTAGCGGACTGTCGGCTAGCTTCGATTGTCAGCGTACGGTCCGGTGAAACCTTCAATTCGACTCGATCGAACAAGGGCGTGCCGAAGTCGTACCGCGCGCTGACCGGATCTACGGCATAGAGTCCCAGCGAACTAATTACGAACCACGCTGACATCTGCCCGCAGTCTTCGTTGCCCGCCATCCCATCCGGTTTGTTGTCGTACATTGTCTCGAGCAGATTGCGGATTCGCGCCTGCGTCTTATGCGGGGTGCCGGCGTAGTTATAGAGATACGCTATGTGATGGCTAGGCTCGTTCCCGTGTGCATACTGGCCGACCATTCCCGTTACATCGGGCGGCATATCTGGCGGCAGTTCGGAACTCTGATTGAATAGTTGATCAAGCTTTTCGACGAAAGCCTTGTTGCCGCCCATCGTCTCGATTAGAAGTGCTGGATCGTGCTGTACGCAAAATGTGGTCTGCCATGCGTTGGCCTCTGTGTAGTCACGCCATTTGGTTATTTTGATCGACTTGGGATTGAACGGCGTGGCCCAGTGGCCATCGGTAAACTTCGGGCGAATGAATCCCGATTCTTTGTCGTACAGGTTCACGAACGAACAAGATCGCTTCATCAGCATTGCGGCGTCTGTATCTTCGCCCGCTGCTTTGGCGATTGCGGCGACTGCGCGATCGTCATAGGAGTAATCCAGCGTCTTGCTGGCTGATTCGTCCTGCGCATCACACGGGACATAGCCTAATTTCCGATACGCTGCGAGCCCCCGGTAGTCATCGACCTCAGCGCGCTTCTTGAACGCTGCGTACGCGGATTTCGCATCGATCCCGCGAAATCCTTTTGCCAGGGCCTCAGCGACAACAGGGGCGGAGTGATACCCAACCATGCATCCTGTCTCACTTCCCTGCAAGGGCCATACGGGAACACCCTGTGGACTTTGCTCAGCCATTCGGATCAGGCAATTCACGAAATCCGGTACACGGTCGCCCAAAATCAGTGTGTACATCGGATGCAGTGAGCGATACGTATCCCAAAGCGAGAAGGTGCTGTAGTTGTGGGCTCCCTTCGCAAGGGTATGAACCTTGCCATCCATGCCGCGGTATCGTCCATCCACGTCGTCAAACAGCGTGGGCGCCACCATCATGTGATACAGGCCTGTGTAGAAGATTTCCAAATATTTCTGATCGTCGGAACTCACCTGAATGCGGCCCAACTCCCGTCGCCAAGCAGCATGGGCGGCAGAGCGTGCGCCATCGAAGTCCCACCCCGGGGCCTCCGCGGCTAGATTGGCAGCCGCACCCTCAACGCTCACGCCCGAGATGCCGGTCTTCACTTGGACGACCTCGTTCGCATGAGTCTTGAATTTCAGAACGCAGCGAAGCGAGGTGCCCTTCACTTCCCCGCCCGCAACATCGACTCGGTTCCCGTTTGAGTAAATCTCCGCGCTCTCAAACGGCTTTGAAAACTTCATGGAGAAATAGATCTGTCTGCCCTTAGCCCAGATGTCGGTGCAGCGCCCTCCGATGATCGTGTCGTTGCCGACGATCTTCAGGGATGACCAGCGGACCGACGGCTTTGGCGGAGCATCAGGATTGGCGGCGTCGGTGCCGGCGTCTCCGGCGTGCGCGAGGTCGAGGAGAAAGCGCGCATTTTCCGATTGCGGGAAGGTGTATCGATGAATCCCAACGCGCTCTGTTGCGGTCAGTTCCGCTTTGACGTGTGAATCCTGAAGATAAACGCTGTAATATCCGGGAACGGCCGCCTCGCCTGAATGCGAGAACCGCGACCTGTAGCTGGTCGGGGAATCCGGTTTGGCCTGTGGATCAAATTTGAAATCGTCCGTGGCGGGCATCAACAGAACGTCCAACAGGTCGATACATCCCGTGCCGCTCAGATGGGTGTGACTGAAGCCCAGAATTGAACTATCGGCGTAGTGATACCCGGAACAGTGGTCCCAGTCCTTGATACCGGTGTCCGGGCTCAGTTGCACCGCGCCGAATGGCATTGTGGCGCCCGGATAGGTATGGCCGTGCCCTCCGGTCCCAATCGCAATCTTCACCAGCTTCGTGTTGTCGGCCTCTGTTGAAATACCGGAGGGCGCTTCCAACAATGAATGAAGGGTGGCCGGGAGCGCCAGCGATTCCTTTACGAAACAAGCCATGGAAGCAGCAGAGATGCTGCCAAGAAAATTCCTTCTCGATACCATTGTTACCTCATACCTACAGTCTCTGCTCTGCCATAACCGCTTGGCCCATTACGAGCGCTGAGGCGCACTCGAATCTGCATCGCACTTCGAAGGCACATCAGTGCTCAGCCTAAAGACAATTCTATTGTTTGCGGTGCCGTTCTATATGACACTGCACCGCGGTTTTGTTCAAGGTTAGCTACGGCGAATGCAGATGGCTAGAAGATCAACTTGGCTGCAAACTGATACTGCCGGGCCGGATAAGCCGAGGTGATGGAACCGAACGTGGAATTGCTGACATTCCCGTCCGGCGCCTGGTAGTTCACCTTGTTGAGAACGTTGAACGCCTCAGCGCGGAAGTCGAAGCTCGATGCATCGTTCCACAACGGGAAGGCTTTATGAAGGCCAAGATCCGTCTGGAAGAAAGCATAGGAAACGACCATGTTGCGTTGCGCGTTGCCGAATGGGCTACCGGAAAGCGGGACAGAAACGTTCGCCTTATTGAGATATCCAGTAAGGGCGCTCGACGTTTTGGCCCGATTGGAGGCCGGAGCCACCGGGTTGCCACTGACATTCGGACGATAGGTGTAGAGATCGGTCACGTTCGTGCCATTTGATGTTGCATTGTTGTAATTGAGGTTTACGGGCAAACCACTGGTCATGTAGTTAATGGTATTGAACTGCCAGCCACCAAGAAAGAACTTGACGATGTATGGGGCAGTGCTACCAAAACGGCGACCTGTACCAAAAGGAAGATCGTAAAGAATCGACGTTGTATTGTTCAGTGGTTGGTCGTACCCCGATCTGCCGTAGTCGCCTCTTGGGTTGGCGAAGTTCACACGGGAGTTATCACCATTGCTGGTCTCAAGATGCCCGGATGACTCGTCGAAAGCGCGTCCCCAAGTGAACGAGTTAAGAAAATAGATACCGTTTCCGTAGCGTTTCTCCACCTTCATCTGGAATGAGTTGAAGTTCGAGGGTCCACCACCGTAAGCGATCTCAATGTCGCCAAAGTTTTGGACAGGACGGCGCGCCGCAAGGGTGCCCCCGGGGCAATTGACCGCTAGTGCGGCGGTGCAGATTGCCGCCTGGTTGTAGTCGGCGAGGATCTGAAGGTGAGTGCCTTTGTTGCCGACGTAAGCCACATCCATGACGAAGCCAGCCGGAAGCTGCTGTTGAATGCCGAAGAAGTAGCTCTGGATGTAGCCGGTTGGAGTATGAGCAGGGATGTAACGCGACGTGACCAGTGCGGGATTGAAGGAGGTCGGTGAGACAAGGCTCGCCGCGAAGCCCTGCTGCGTCTGGCGGAAACATGTCAACTGACTCTGTGTGTCGTTGAGACACCGATTTGCTGTCGTTGGTGTTGGATTGTTGACGGTTGCATTGACGACGTTCGGACCGTTGTAGGTCAGGTTATTCTCTCCACCCGCACGGTTGTACTGCGTATAGCTGATGCCGTAACCCGAGCGAACAACCGTATTGGGCGTGTAGCTATAGGCAAAGCCAAACCGTGGGGCAAGGTTGTTGAGAGGCATATTGACAAGAGCGCGGTTGTAGATAGACCCGCTTGACGCCTGGGTCAGGGTGTTATTAGCAGGGTTGAAGTTCGCCAGCTTATTGTTGGCCTCATACTGCGGTGTGGCCAACTCGTACCGGAGGCCGGCGTTGATTGTCAGGTTGGGCTTCAACTTGAAATCGTCCTGAACGTACATGAAATTCATCCGTTGACGAACGCTGGCGATGAAGAAGTTGGTCAACGAGTAGGAATTCTGGTTTCCGAACAGGAAGTCCGCCAGATTGCGCGCCTGCGAAATCTGGGCGGATGAGTTATTGCCTGGACCCGTATCCGAGGGAGTTCCAGTAACGGTGGAATACGCGCCACCATAATTACTCTGGCCAAAGCTCGGATTGTAGTCGTTGATTTGCGTGTTGATCGCCTGGTACTCATAGCCGAGTTTTATCGAATGGATACCATGGACCAGGGTGTAGTTCACCTTCGGGTTGATGACCGAAGGGTTCTGGAACTGCGGACTCGCAGGTTGAGTGCCGAACTGGGAAAATCCGGTGACGGCCTGTGCATTTAAACTGCGAACGATAAGAGGATCTGTCGGCAGGCCATCAGTAATTCCGGCAGCTGCCAACAAACCGGGTTTGCCTACACCGTAGGGGGCCTTTGCGCCCTGGTTGGTGCCAATTCCCATCCGAAAATCTATTAGAGAGGTTGGCGTGATGATGTATGTCGTACCGAACGCGATCTGCCGATTGTAGATATGAACATTAGTATTGGCATTTCCACCAGCTGGTCCGTCGAAAGGCGGCGGATCGTAGATGGTCGTCTGGTGTTCGCTGTAGATACCAAACACGCTGATCTTGGAGTTGAAGGTGTGATCGACACGGACGTCGCCCTTGTCGTCTTGAATCGTGCCGCGAGGAAAGTTTGTGAAGTTGTTTGCGAAAGAGTTCGGCGTACCGGGCAGAGCACCGGTGTTGGTTGCGGGAAGAGCAGCAAGTACTGACTGCGCAAAGGCCGTCTGAGCTGAGACGGGGATAACGCCGTTGGCATAGACCGCGCCGGTAATTGGGTTCTGTAATGGGATCGGGGCCGTGGTGCCATCAACGCGATGCAGAAGAAAAGTACCGGTGCGCTGCTCTGCCGTGGGAAGAGTGGCAGTGGCAAAGCTCTTGAAGATCTGGCGTACTCCTTCATAGTCCATGAAGAAGAAGGTGTGGTCTTTCCAGATCGGTCCTCCGAAGGTCCCTCCAAACTGATTCCGGATAAAGGTGGGTTTTACGCCGCCGGCCGGCGCGAAGGGTCCAATCGCGTTCAGGTCCGTGTTGCGGATATAGTCCCAGGCTCGACCATGAAACTGGTTTGTCCCTCGGCGGATCGAAGCATTGACTACCGCACCGGAGGCTCGACCGTATTCAGCGCTGTAGTTGTCCGTCTCGATTCGGAACTCCGAGACTGCATCGGGCGACGGAGGAATATTTTCGTTCGCAAATCCCTGGTTCGAGGTGCCGTAGGAATTATTGTCCAGACCATTCAACAGAAAGTTGTTGAACGCGCTACGCTGCCCATTAACGTTGAACGACGCTTCGCGGTTTGTCGTCGACTGGTTCTCGAGAAATGATTTGCGCACACCGGGAGCAAGAAGCGCGAGGTCGGCATAGGACCGTCCGTTCAGGGGAAGGTTCTCGATCTGCTGAGTCCCAATAACCTGCCCGCGAGAACTCGTCTCTGTCTCCAGCACTGTTGGTGCGGAGGACACGGTTACGGTTTCACTGACAGATCCGGGTTTCATGGACAAGTCCACTCTCTGACGCGAACCGGTGGTCAATTTGAATGGTGGGGTCTGAGCTTTTTCGAAACCTTGCGCCTCAGCAAGAATTGTGTAAGTGCCGATCGGTATACTCGAAAATTCGAATCGGCCCTCTGCGTCCGTGACCGCCTTTTGTACGATTCCGGTCGCGGTGTTCGTGAGGGTAATGGTGGTATTTGGGATTGCAGCCTCCGACGTATCTCTCGCGTAGCCAAGCACTGTGGCTGATTCAAACTGTCCGTAGGCATTTAGTGCGGGGATCATCAGAAGAATTGCTAGTGCCAGGCGCAACCATTTGGATGCTCGCGATGATGCTGCCGCCTTCTTCAAATTGCCGTTTTGATAAACGTTGATTTCTTTTTTCTGAATTCTCATGGTGCAGTCCTCATTGGCCTCTGAGTTATAGCGAACCCCTTACGGAGTTTCGCCGCATAAGTTTCTGACATCAGTTTCGCCGCGTAACTTTCTGATATCGAGGGACAGCGAAACGTTACCGATGCGAGGGAACCACTGTCAAGCGAAATCCGTTTACGGCACCGATAACGTGAATATTGATTTTTCATTACCAAACTATGGCAAATAAATAGCTTACGTAGAAATATATTTATATTTATCGCAAACTGAGAAGCCGCGCGCTTCAAGAGATAACTTAAAAAATCAGACGGGATTCGACAGGTGTGGGAAACCCGCATGCGGTCAAAGATCAGGCATACCGGGGGTCAACTTGTACCACGCCCCATTTGCGATCAATGACTTCGCGATGTGCTGCCATGATCCAGACGAAATTCAGGGTTGCACCCGGAATAGCGACGTTCGGATGGTATCCCGCCGGCAAGAGCATAGCATCGCCCTCGCGCACCACTTCGACCTCTGCCTTGCTGATTTCATCGACGTAAACAAGCTGCAGTCCGAAGCTTGGCGCGGGCATATCGACGAATACGTAGATCTCTTCCAGCATCGCAGCATGCTCGTGAGGAGGCCAACTGGTCCAATTGCCAGGCAAAGATCGGGTGATGCCAACCACCAGCCTGCCCGCTTGAATGTTACTTCCGAGCAGGATATTGATCTCTCGATGCGCACCCGGCGCGCCCGCAATGAAGTGCAGTTTCTCATCCTTCCGAACAGCCTCACCGGAGACAAATTGCAACGGATAGTCGCCCTCCACCGGAGCGAAGCACTCGACCAGGTCCACGTTCGATGCCGTCTGAATCTTTATGGGAAGCCCCTTCGGCACGTACAGAGCATCATCCCGCGTCAGGGTGAAAGATTCTCCGCCAGCCAATACTTCACACTCACCCTGCAAGCAAACGAGCCCTGTCTCCTGGCCTTCGTTGGCGAACAGCACCTGATTTTGATTGCCGCCCAAACAAATGCGCCCATAGCTCACCTCGCGCATTGAGCTGTTACCGGGATGAATGAAGGTATTCCGCCCTTGCTGGTTTGCCGTTCCCCGCACCATCCGTGTCGCCATCTCGTCCTTCCTTTCACGACAAAGCCCTGAGACGAAGTCGGCATCTCAGGGCCCTTTGTTTTGCATTGTTGAACCTGTTACCACGCAATCTTTGCAGGAAAGAACTCCGCAAAAAGATCATCGTAGTAGGGCTTCAATTCCTTCACATTCGGCTTGGTGTGCCCCTTCGAGTACAGGTCATACACGTTGAATTTATTGACCCACTCCAACATCTCTATATCGTGCTCGCTCATGAGGTGACGGTACGCGCCGTGACGGTGAGCCGAATAAAAGGAGTGAAATCGCAGCATGTACAGAGATTCTTCGGGCATGTAATTTTTCATGACCTCGCCGATGTATCCATCGTGTCCGAACGACATGTGCAGCTTGTCCAGCCCGCAGTTTGGCTCGTAGATGCCGTACTTTGTCTGGTACAGAGGATTGTTGATATCGGGATTCGCCTTGAAGTACTCGGGAAACACAATGTCTTTCGAGTAAGCGCAGCCTACCGGGAACGTATCGCCGACCACGCCCCATTGCGGCTCGCCCCAGAGGCACAGCACCTTGCCCAGATCATGGATGAAGCCTGTCAAAACGAACCACCGCGGATGTCCGTCCCTTCGGATCGCCTCCGAGGTCTGCAGCAGATGCTCAATCTGCGTCAGATCTGTATCCGGATCACTGTCATCGACCAGCGTATTGAGAAACTCTGCGGCTTCCCAGATGCTCTTCTCGCCTTTGTTCAGGCCAAAGTATTCCTTCTCTTTGGCTATCACATAGTCATACGTCTGGTACTGGTGGTTCAGCCGGTAGAACTCCGCGACTCCAGGAGTCGCCTTCTCGTCATACTGACGAAACTCCGCTTCGCTCTTACCCTCCTGGTAGCGGCCGGTCAGAAAATCATCCCATTCATCAATATCTTTCAGGGGAGTATTGGATGTAACGATGTGTGTAGCCATGGGATTTTTCCTCCGTCGAAGAGTTCAGCGATTTGCGTTACCGCTAACTAAACTTCGACTATACGGGCAAACCGGCAAGGATGGCAAGTTTTTGCCGTCCGGCCATTATTAGAATGTCCAGGCCGGGCTGCTCGCCGTCCGTAAGTGGTTGATTATTCTATGGAAGCTTACACTACTTCTTCTTTGAAACTTAGGTCTGTTGGAGCCGGCCAGCCGTGGACTCTCGCACAACGAGTGTAGACGGGACAAGAACCGTCTTCGGGTCTTGCTCAGGTTTGGCCGAGAGCTCGAGGGCCAACTCGCCGGCAATCCGTCCCAGTTCCGTCGTTCCATGGTCGATCGAACTCAGTGGAACCCGCAGATAATTCGCGTAGCGAAGATTGCCGCAACCGACGAATGCGATGTCATCGGGTATCCGCAGCCCGGCCTGTAGCGTTGCGTCCATCGCGCCGATAGCCGTCAGATCGTTGTAGCAAAACACTGCATCGGGCCTCGGCTGCAGCTTCAGCAACTCCTGCATCGCCTGAAATCCAACCTTGTCACCCGATTCTTCCATCCGTTCGCGCACGATGACGTAGTCTTCTGGAGCCTGCAGCTTGTTCTCCGCCAGGGCGTTTCGATAACCCCGCAATCTGTCGAACGAGGGACTCGTGTTCTTGCCTCCAATATGGGCGATTCGCTTGCGACCGATCTCGATCAGGTGCCTGGTGGCCAACTCTCCCACCTTCACATCGTCGGTGCCGACGAAATGTGCCGCCAGATGCGGAAAGTTGCGGTCGAAGAGGAGGTAAGGGGTCCGGGCATCACCCAATTCATAAAAGTTTCGTAGATTCGCCTGACATGAAGCGATCAGGAGAACATCCACTCCACGGTTCAGCAAAGTGCGAATCTCCTGTCGCTCCACGTCTGGATCTTCTTCCGAGGAGGCGAGAATTAGTGCGCGGTTGCTCGTCCTTAAGACGCCACTCAGCGATTTTGCGAACTCGGCAAAGAATGGATGCACGAGATCCGGCACGACAAGACCAATCGTATAGGTTCGTCCGCTGGCTAGCCCGCGCGCCATCATGTTGGGCTGGTAGTTCAGTTCCTTCATCCGCTTCAGGACGCGGCGCCGAGTCTCGTCGCCGATGTCGGCATTTCCTCGCAATACCTTCGAAACGGTGACCACCGAGACCCCTAGATCTCGTGCAATATCTTTCAGCCTGACAGCCATACATGCTCCTCAAGGATGATCCCACATGTTCGTTACAAACCGCGCAGAATATTGACCGCTGAAAGGCCGGCTAGCAAAAACGAGTCCTCCGCCATAGGCTCAGGCATCCTGCGATCAAACTCAGCACCAGTACCACGCCCAGAGCAGCGATCCATTTCAGGTTCATCGCCAAAGGAGGCACGACTGCGTGAAGGCCGAGCGCAAGGAAGATCCCCGTTGCAGTCAGCACGATGGCGTAGTCCCACCAGCGTCTCCGCTCGTCTCGGTCGCCGAATTCATCTCCAGCCTGGGCCATCATGGTTCGGTGATAGTCCAGACCATACCGGTTACATTCCCGCAGCACTGCTTCGTTCGTCGAGCTGTTCTCTTTGGCTGAGGCGACGGCCGTGCTGATCGCCAGGGCACCCAGGATCATTATCACCGACCCACCGATCACCAGCAGCATATGCTGTCGATCGGCGGCAGCCAGTTCGCCGAAGACAAGCGCACCCCAAGCCAGTCCCCACAGCTGATTCGTGTTCGAGAGTGGAATTCCCCGTCCGATGCCCAGGTACTTTGCTGCGAACTGCTGGAATAGATCCCCGATCACCCAGACAAATCCTCCAAGGAAGAGCCAGAACAACACCCCGGGCATGTGGAATAGTTGGAACGCAGAAGAATGAATTCCTCCGTCCAATGCCAATGTCAGTGCCAACACCGTGCCCAGTTCTCCTACCGTGAATGCCGTCACAAAAGACAGCGGATTCATTCCGCTCAGATAGGCCTTGCGATAAGGGACGTACATCGTTCCCCACATCAGGCTTGCGCCCAAGGCCGCGATGATTCCGCGAAATGCGTGTTGCCCCATTGAACCGCCACGAATTGTACTGAAGCCCAGCATCACCGCAGCAATCACAATCGCAATCGCGCCAAGCACAACTTTGCCGATGTTCTTTCCGCTCGCGCCCTCGAGCTCACGAAACAGGACACGTCCCCAGAAGAGTCCGATCAGCGCATTCGCATTCCACATCGGAAACGCCACCGCGAGACCCACATCCCGGATCGCAAAGACCGTCAGCGTATTCGCAACCGCCCACAACGCGCCTGCCAGAAGAGCCCACACGATCAAGTGCCTTTTTTCTAAAAGGTCCGCAAATACGTACCCGGTCCCCTTCAGCAGAGTGGGAAAGGTCCAGCGGGCTGTAAAAACACCAGCAACCATGCACAACGAAATCGCAAACGGAGAGAAACCCGAGTTCACGAGTTTCGTGGGCGCCTCAGCCGCTCCCAGCCATACTCCGGCCGTCAAACCGCAGATCACGCCCAAGCCGTGCAGCGACAGGCCTGCATTCTCCACCTTCTGGACTACACTGGACATCCAATTTCCCCAATCTTTGTGACTTGCACGCGCCCTTGGCCGCTCAATGCAGCAGGACGAGCAGGACGATCCCAGCCAGCAGAACAAAAAGCGGTACCAGAAAATGGCTGTCAGTGACAATCGTCCTTATCCCTTTGGCAGCACTCATACGAAATCCATCTCCTTCAATTGCGCCCCCAGTAAGCGGTGACGTCGCGCTAAACCCTATATGGCACGAACATCGCTGTCAACAGAACTCAGGTTGTTTCCGTTAGAGCACGACTCGTTTCCAAGCATTCTAGAATGAAATCTCAGCTCATTTTCAAGGTCTTCACGGCCACTGCCGCCAAAGCGGCACCGACCAAGGGACCCAAGATTGGCACCCACGCGTAGGCCCAGCCGGATCCGCCCTTGCCAGCAATAGGCAGTAAAGCATGGGCGATCCGCGGTCCCAGATCGCGAGCAGGATTGATAGCGTATCCGGTCGATCCACCTAACGAAAGTCCAATTCCCCAAACCAACGCCCCCACTAAGATAGGCCCGAGACCAGCCGCAACTCCGGCCGGAGCGACTCGTTTTGAAAACAGAGCGGTGGCGACCATAACGAGAACAAAGGTACCCAACACTTCGCTAAAAAAGTTCCAGAGCGGTCGATACACAGCAGGAGCGGTCGCGAAACAGGCGAACTTAGTGTCGGCGTCTTCCGTTAACTCCCAGTGCGGTTTATATTGCAGCCACACACCGATCGCACCACACAGTGCCCCAAGCATCTGGGCCGGAATGTAAGTCGCCAGCCGCATCGGATTACCGGTCATCAGTACAGAAGCCAGCGTAAACGCCGGGTTGAGATGCCCATCGGTATCGCCAAGGGCGGCACTGACAGCAACCCCTGCAAAGACGGCCACCGCCCATCCAGCTGTAATCGAAATCCAACCTGCATTCTGCGCCTTTGACTTGTTCAGTAGCGCTCCCGCGACGACACCGTTGCCCAGCACAATTAATACGAACGTTCCGACAAACTCACCGACAACAGGTGACAGGTCGACCATAGCGAATCACTCTCCCAGGTAAACATAGCCTTGTGCAACCGTTAAGAAACTTTGCAAATCTTCGTCGCGCCACGCCCTACTTCTCCCAAGCTCTTTAGCGAGTAGATCGGCGACGGCGGGCGCAGCCTCCATCGCGGCTCGCGCATCCAGAAACAGCGCCCGCGTTCGCCGGGCTAGCACGTCTTCAACCGTACGCGCCATCTCATATCGTGCAGCCCAGACTACCTCACGGAGGCGATAAGGAAGTCGATGATGTAACAACTTCTCCAAATCTCCATCTTCCGCGGACAGCCGCTGAATCGCTGGCAGATCTGTCCCGTATACCCTTTCCGATTCTGCGATGCCCGCAACCTGGTCAGTCCATCCGTGCAACTTCAAGTCGAGCGTCCGCGAAACCACTTTTGGTAAACCGGCTACTTCCGCAGCATGGTCGATCGTGTCCTGTCCCATCCGCCGGTAGGTCGTCCACTTGCCGCCTGTCACTGTGACGACGCCGGTTTGCGAAACCAGGATCGTATGATCTCGCGAAAGCTTTGAAGTCTTGCCGTTTCCCTTCCGAACGAGCGGCCGGAGACCAGACCACACGCTGAGAATCTCCTCTGTCTTCGGCCTGCGTCCGAAGTATCGATCAATATGTTCAAACAGAAAATTCCTTTCCGTATTCATCGACCGCGGTTCTGTCGAGGCATGGTCGATCGGTTCATCTGTAGTTCCCACCAACGTCGCTCCGTGCCAGGGTATAGCAAACAACACTCGTCCATCGGCCGTTTTTGGAACCATTAATGCTGTGCCGGCCGGCAAAAACGAATGTGGTAAAACAAAATGTGTCCCTTGACTCACAGCCAAGAGGGATCCGCGTGACGTGCCATCCATTGCAAGAATGTCTTCCGAAAACACGCCGGTCGCATTCACCACCACTTTGGCTTGTAATTCGAAGGACGACTTCCCTTCAGAGTCCAGCGCCCGAACTCCAACAGTCTTTCCACTTTGTTGCAACAACCCAGTGGCCTCGACATAATTGATTGCCGTGCCGCCGAGCTCTTGAAACGTCCGAAGCAAAGCGACAATGTACCGCGCATCATCAAATTGCCCATCGTGATAGAGCACGCCTCCGCGAAGCCCTTTGCTAGCAATCCCGGGAATCATCCCGAGCGTTTGCTCCCGTGAGAGCAGTCTCGACGCCCCAAATGAAAGCCGCCCCGAAAGTTCCTCGTACACCTTCAAACCAAATCCGTAGTATGGAAGAGTGAAGTAGCTATACGCCGGAACAACAAATGAGAGGTCGTGCACCAGGTGAGGGGCGTTGCGCAGCATGTGGCCGCGCTCACGCAATGCGTCGAGGACCAGTGTGACGTTCAACTGCTCGAGGTACCGAACACCACCATGAACCAGCTTCGTGCTTCGGCTTGATGTCCCCTTGGCAAAGTCAAAGCGTTCGATAAGCAGAGTACGATATCCGCGAGCAGCCGCCTCCACAGCTGCGCCAAACCCGCTCGCCCCTCCACCAATGACGAGGACATCCCAAGGCTGTGCTTGTTCTCCAAGCTTGCGTAATACTTCTGAGCGCTCTATCACCCGTGGATCTCCCCGTCGTGAGTCCATCCCCGCGCCCGCCCCAGAGCGTTGTGCCAGCTCTCGCGCACTTTGCCACGGGCAGTTGAATCCATCTTCGGCTTGAACACTCGATCGACCTGCCACTGCCTGGCAATCGCTTCCTTATCCGGCCAGTATCCCACAGCGATTCCCGCAAGATAGGCTGCCCCCAGAACGGTGGCCTCGGCATTCTTCGGCCGCACCACATCAATGCCGAGCACATCCGCCTGTATCTGCATCAACAGTGCATTCGCCGATGCTCCACCATCAACACGCAACTCCGCAAGAGGCAGTCCCGAGTCCGCCTGCATCGCTTCCAGGACATCTGTTACCTGCAACGCGATGCCTTCAAGAGCAGCCCGCGCAATATGCGCCCTTGTCGTGCCGCGAGTCATCCCTAGCAGCGCACCTCTTGCATACGGATCCCAGTGCGGTGCTCCCAAACCCGCAAACGCCGGTACCAGGACCACTCCATTCGAGTTTGCCACCGACGCCGCCAACTCCTCGACCTCGGCCGATGAGCGAATCATCTGTAAATCGTCTCGCAACCACTGCACCACCGCACCCGCCATCAACATACTGCCCTCAAGCGCGTACTCGACCGTGTTGCCAATCTTCCAGGCAATCGTCGTGAGTAAACGATTTTTTGAGATCATCGGCTGCATGCCAGTGTGCAGCAGCATGAAAGCTCCGGTGCCAAAGGTGCACTTCGCCATTCCGGGCGAAGTGCACATCTGCCCAAAGAGTGCCGCCTGTTGATCTCCGGCAATCCCAGCGATCGGAACCCCATCGAAGATCCCTTGTGTTGTCGCGCACAATGCGCTCGAGGCTACTACCTCCGGAAGCATCGATCGCGGAACATCCAACAGCCGCAACAGCTCTTCATCCCATTCGAGGGTATGGATGTTGTAAAGCATCGTCCGCGATGCATTGGTCACATCTGTGATGTGCCTCTGGCCCTGCGTCAGCTTCCAAATCAGCCAACTGTCGACAGTCCCGAAAGCCAGCTTCCCTGCTCTGGCTTTGGCTCGCGCACCATCCACGTTGTTTAGAATCCAGTTCACTTTGCTCCCCGAAAAATATGCATCGGGAAGCAATCCAGTTTTGGCTTGAATCAGGGCTCCTTCGCCTTGGTTACGAAGTGCATCACAGAAGTCGGCCGTTCGGCGATCCTGCCAGACTATGGCGTTGTAAACCGGCTCTCCGGTCTCCCGGTCCCACACGATAGTCGTCTCACGCTGATTCGTGATCCCGATCGCTGCAATGTCGTGTTCCGTCAGATCGGCCGCAGCCAAAGCCTCGGTCGCTACCCCACTTTGCGAAGCCCATATCTCCGTCGGCGAATGTTCCACCCATCCTGGCTGTGGGAAGATCTGTCCAAAGGGCCGTTGAGCGATTGATATTACTTCGCCCGCTTGGTCGACCACCATGGCTCTGGAACTGGTCGTTCCCTGATCCAGTGCAAGAATGTACTTTTTGTTCGGCAAGTCGCTCTCCTTCATCTCTTAACGGAGGATAGAACTCCCGTTCCGCTCCCGTAAATGATTTGAGCAACTTTACCTCATCCGCCCTATTACCCATCCCAAGGATAGACTCTGACCTTGATCCGGGGCGCTTACAAGTGAAGCTTGCCCTGCGCTACTTTGGCCAGGAAATATGCACCTGTTGCGTAACAAATCCGGATCCCTCGTGGAAGTTAACTCGGAGTTTGTCGCCGATTCTCTCGGCCCCCTCCACGCTGACGTCAGGGGGATGCTTAGCCGGAGAATTCAACATATTTTTTCTCAGAAAGAGATCGACTGATGTCCCGCCAATGCCTTCCAGCGTTAGCGAAAGATGTTCAGCTTGGTAGGATTCGTCGATGACGCGAGGCTGAATTGTGGGACTGCCGGCTTCAGGTAACGACTGACCCGCCAAGGAGACTTCAACCGGAGGAAGGGGCAGAGACAAGGTTCGCGAGGTTGTGCTTCGGTCATGGCACGGCTCATCTTTACTATTGAGGCACAACACCGTCGGTTGAGCGGAGCGAACCGTTGCAAGCAGATGATTTCGATCGCGCTTCAACGTGATCTCGTATAGATCGTCGCCAACTCGTACGTTGTGGATCTCAGCGATATCCCATAGGGCGGGCAGATGCGGGTGTAGTTGAAGGATGCGATGCGTGGCATCGGCGTCGATGCCGAAGAGTCCACGAACGGCCGGAGCAAGAACCATAGCGGAGGACCAGAGTTGATGTGAACTGCTGCGTCCAAGCGGTTGAAAGAATCTGCCTGACAGAACCTCGGTGACGAAGCCGGGGTCCTGCGCCCAGGTCAAATCGATATTACGCATCAGAGAAGCATATCCAGCGAGGGGCCGGTCGGCGCGATATTGCGCTACAGAGGCCCACCCTGTGAACAACGGCCATACCGAACCCTGGTGATAACTGATGGGATCGAAAACAGTGGCTGTATCGCTGACCGACCGAACACCCCAATCGGTAGCGAAGTGATGCGAAGCCCACAGCGAGAGCATGACTTCCGGTGCGGGAAGAGATTTCTTGTCCGACCATAATGCGACGGCGGGAAAGACAGTTGGGGTGGGGTCAAAGCTGCCGTCCCTGTTACGACTGAAGGAATAGATACCGTCACTCTGCCTGTAGGTAGCGATGACTTCAGCGATGTGATTTGATTGGACGGCTGCGCTGGTAGCCAAAGTGTGATCCTGCATCAGCTTTGCCATCTCTGCGATCGCTTGGCTGGATGCCTCATCGAGGGCAGCCAGGTAGATCTCCTGGTGTGGCATCTTTGGAGGCCACGCTTCAACCCAGCCCGTACCCTGACTGTTGTCGTAAACGCCATCGGTATCATGGGCGCGGTCGAATTCGTACGCTTTCTTTAACCCACTCCAATGAGCGCGCAGGAAGTCTAGATCGCCTGTGGCACGAACATAGTCCGCAACAGCCATTATGAAGAGCGGAGTTGCGTCCGCAGCGGCGTATTCGTAACCGAGTGAGCCCCAATTGAGTTCCCCATGTAGATTATCTGCGGTCAGGGAAAACTCATGCATCATCTTGCCATCGTCACGCTGACGCTTCGCGAGAAACTCCAGAGACTGCTTTGCGAGCGCCTTGTCTCCGTAGCTGTTGACCGCGTAGAGGGTCCACAGGGTATCGCGACCAAAGTACCAGCCGAAGCCAGGGCGTGTGGAATCAAAGGATGGATACCAACCCGCCACCAGGCCTGTTTCATTGCCAGTCCGTACTCTCGCCTGGTCGATAGCGATCTCTGCCCATTGCATTGCTGCGTCGAAGTGTGAATCGGGCGTGTGAACGGTCAAACGGCTGTCGAAGAAGTGATCGTAGTATGCACGCGTCTGCCGGTAGATCTCAGGGAGCGCCTGTGAAGTGGCGACCAGTCTGCTCTCCATGGCGGCGACTGCAGTGGGGGAATTCTTTTCGTCCGACCGGCTGACTTCCGCGATCATGGGGAAGAAGTGATGTTGGTCTTTGGTGGGATCGAAGCGAAGCTTGAACTGCAAGGGAATAGCACGCGGACGCTCCTGGTAGGGAGCAAGGGGACCGGAGGTCGCATTGGGCATTGCTACCATGCCAAAGATTGCTGGGTTATCCGTGGAGAGGACGAAGGTTCCTCCACTGCCCATTGGTAGCCAGTATGCACTGGGTCTTCCGAAAAAGGGCGCGGGCCATTCCTGGACCATCGCAGGTTCGAATGAGATCGTGAGGATCGCGGGGCGGATGGACTCAATCTCAAAGAAGATGATTCCACCCTGGGCCTGATTGCCGTCGCCAGCCGGTACAAACATGTGTTGTCGAACGGTGATGGCGGCGTGGGAGTAGGTGATCGTGGTGAGGTCGGGTTGAACGTTGATGGTGGCGGCGGCAGCGTTCAGATCAATTGGTACGGTGTAGCCTTCCAGTTCGGCAGAAAGATGCAGGTTGCTGAAGACCTTCGTGGGAAGCGTCCACAACTCGACGTCGCCGTTCTGAAGACCGAGGATTGCTCCTGTTGAGCCGGTTACCGTAAAGGGATGCTCGGGCTGCACGGCCTGGCGAATGATGAGCGGACCGTTTGAAAGTGGAAATTGCGGCGTCGGCTGAAGTGTTGTCTGAGCGGTCGCAAGATTGAAAACAGCAAGAGGCACGAACAGGGTACCCAGAACCAGAAAATGGCGATGCATTGATGTGGTCTTCGTCATAAGGGAAACAGACCCCTCCTGGCGCCGGATCTGTGCGAGATACATTGTCGCTTGTAACGATACTGAAGTAATGGAAGAAGGGAAAGCGATGAGCAGATTAAGGGTTAAGGGCTGCCGAGGTGATGGCAGCCCTTTGAGCGGCCTAAACGGACTAGAACTCCACGCGGAAGGCAAACTGCAGTTGCCGCATGCAATGTTCGCGTCGATATTGGTAATCACACCACCCGCAGAGCAGTCCACGCAACGTGCACCGGAGGCGTTTTGGTATGTCGAGCGCGGGATGATTGAAGACGTTGAAGGCCTGGAATTGGAACTGACCCTCTATGTTCTCCTTTATCGGGATGTCCTTCAGGAGTGCAGCGTCCGCCATGTACTGACGGGGCCAGCGAAGGCGTTACGACCGACGTTACCAAAGGTCGCGGCGGGACGACCAAATGGGCTCGAACCAGTTCCTACTGGCGTTGTTGACGGTGCAAAGAACTGAACCGAGCGGGTAATGGGGTTGAACGCGCCAGCGTGCAACGCAAATGCGCCACTTCCTTTGTCGGGGCGGCAGTCACTGCTGTGGCCTGGCCCGTTGAAGTTGTTATCGAGGCCCTGATCCTAGCCGCACTCGGCGTAGGTTGGTGTAAAGCGCGCACCGCTCCGCCAGGTGGAGGCCTCGCTAATGCTATAGCCGCCGATAAGGTAGTTCATGAGATGACCACTGTGAGAAAGGAACATGCGGTCCTTGCCAAAGGGAAGCTGGTAGACGCCGCTAATTACGAAAACGTGATCTCTATTGGAATCGTTGGGACCGAAGCTGGCGCTAGGATAGCGAGCGAAGACGTTATCGTTGGCATAGCCCAGCGCCTTCGACCAGGTGTAGTTGATGTTGAGCTGAAGGCCCTGGGAGAAACGCTTGTCGAGCTTCGTCTGCAGGGTGTTGTAAGGGCATTTGCGGAGGGCACAGCCGAGGTCATGCCATTGCTGCAACAGATCGCGGGCGCACCGTTGTAGGTCGCGATGAACTTGTTGAAAAAGGTCGACGGGTAGCGATGTTACCCGATGCAATTACCGCAGCGGAAGACGGCAGTACCGGAGCGCTAAGATCGTAGCCATAAGTCTCGCCGGGATAGATGAGTTCTGCATGGTCGCCGACGTATGCCATCTCAAACGTCGTATTTGGCGCCGAACTGCTGTTGAACGGCGACGTTCCACCGATCCACTTTCGGCAACTGGATGCGCTCCGGGCGAAACTGTGGATTGAAGGAGTTCCTGAGGGGAATGATGCCATTGGACGGAATCATTGGAGCCGCCGGACGTACCGGGGAGGCGCCAGGATGGTTGGAAACGCGCCGATCGCATTGCTGACAGTAATGTCTTCATTCGCGAGCACGAGCAGATTGTGCGTCAGGATGCTGCCGAAGATTGTTCCAAAGTAGCCCACGGTATCGTACACAGAGAAGCGGTTGGCGTAGTTCAGAAAGCTGCGACTCCAATTCCTGTTGAAGAAACAAAAGATGTTCTGCATGCTGGACCGTCCCGACTAGCCGGGACCGAAAAACAGAAGACTGGCTGCCCCTGCACAGATTGGCGTCGCCTTGTTGCTGTGTTTATCACTTGCCGTGGCATATCGTTGGCAAAGACAGACAGCGGCATCCAGAACCTTCAAGCAGCTCTGGGCGCCATTTTTTGCCGGGTATCCGTTGCTGGTGATCTATAGCAACGCTCTTTTTGTGGGAGATGCAAACAGTGGGATGCGATATGCGGCAAACGACGGCTCAGACACGCAGTCAGCGGAGTTCGTAGATCACTATACCGGTATCGGTGAATTCCTTTCCTTATACGAGCTCACAAAAATGTTCGACTACCAGCACGCTGAGTTTTTGCTCAAACGAAGCGCGTTGGTCACTTGGGACGAAACAAGGTTGCGAAACCTGATCTTTATCGGGTCGGTCGCGGAAAATGGCTCGCTCAAGCTGCTGCCATCTACGCAGGACTTCACATTGACGGCAACTGCAGACGCAGCGGGAGTGGTCAATCATCACCCTCGTCAAGGAGAGCCGCAAGTCTATCTTCGTCCCGAACATCCGCTGACCAAGGACTACGCGATCGTTGCGCTTCTCCCAGGTGTTCAACCCGATCTTAAGATGCTTGTCTTTAGTGGACTCACGACCCTAGGCACTCAAGCAGCGGTAGAATACGCGTTGGAGTCGGAGACAGCTTCAGAGCTGATGCGGCAGGTAAGCATCGATAAGAAAGTCCATAATTTCGAAGCATTGCTTGGTAAGCATTCGGGGCGGCGTGCCTCTTCAGCCTCGGTTAGTTTCGATGAGGGTACATTAGCAAGTGCACCTATAAGAATTGCATTATCATAAACTTATCTCCGTAAAGTAAAAGCCATCAATCGGAGGCAAAATCCACAAGGCCTAAGACTCAGGGTGGAGGCAACGAGTCAATCACCGTACACTTATGCTGTTGAGAGAGACAGCAAACGGAATGGTCGGGTAACCACAAGCTATAATTTGGCCACATCGGAAGCCAACTACGGCCAGTGCGCTTTCAGTAGCGAGCGACCCCAAACTTGATAACGGTCATGCTCCAGAAGATGAGTTGGACGATCAGGACGCGAAAGAGCAACGATTCGAGTGTGTGTTAATTGCAGATTTGGCCAACGAAGACGATTTCATAGTTCCATCACATGGAAGAAACTACGTTTCGGTCATTGGCCAACCGATCGATATCCTCGCGCGACTTGAGTGCCTTAAAGAGATCGCTTAGATCTAGTCACATTCGAGCAAAGGCGACTAGCGTGTTGCAAGGACGTCGGTGAAGAGCGAGTTTTTGGTCTCCTATGACACCAAGTCTGTGGCAACGTATAAAACCCGTGTACGAGGCCGCTCTCAAAACACGAAAGGACGAGCGTGCTAAATTTGTTTCTGACGTTGGCGGGGACGATCGCGAATTGGGCGAGAGAACGAGTGCCTTGCGGAAATCAACGGGTGGGGATGAAACAGAACCCCATTACTCGCCGGTCACAGGTTTCACTAGTCTTGTCCAGATTCACGCCAAGCCTTTCTCTGAGGGGGAGGTGCTTCTAGGCCGTTTCGAGATATTGCGTCATTTAGGCAATGGGGGAATGGGTGATGTCTATGAAGCCATGGACCTCGAATTGGGAAGGATCGCTCTAAAGACGATTCGTTCTGACATCATTAGTAGCCAGGACATGCTCTCCCGCTTTCGGAAGGAAGTTCAGCTTGCGAGAAGAATCAGTGATCCTCACATTTGTCGTATTCATGAATTATTTTTCATGGCTGACGAAACGAGCGGGTCTAGCCGCGCGTTCTTGACGATGGAGTTACTCGAAGGAATTACTCTCTCCGACAAGCTTTCCAAATTCGGCCCTCTATCGTGGACAGAGGCGCAGAAGATATCGATTCAGATATGCGAAGGGTTGCAAGCGATACATCGAGAAGGAATCATTCATCGCGACTTGAAAAGCCGCAATATCATGCTCGGCTCACGCAATGACAAGACATGCGCCATACTTATGGACTTTGGTCTTGCGCGAGAGTTTTCGACGCTCACTTCTGCAACGTTGACAGAATGCACTGAAGCTGGAGTCATCGTTGGAACACCGGACTACATGGCTCCAGAACAATTTGAGGGGAAAGAACTGAGCCCCGCAACTGATATTTATTCGCTAGGAATTGTCCTGTACGAACTTGTGACTGGGACGCATCCCTTCGCGGCGTCCTCGCCAGTTGGAGCAGCGGTTTCGAGGGGACGGCGGCCGCGGCCTGCGTCATCACTTAAGAAGGGCTTACCGGGCCGCTGCGATGTGATCATCGGCAAGTGCCTGGAGTTCGACCCTGCGAACCGGTACCAATTCGCCAAAGAGGTCGCGGACGATCTTCGGGGTCAGCTTTTCTCTCGTTCGGCGCTCCGCCAGAGGTGGAAGAAATTGGCGCTCAGCGCGGCTGGTCTGCTAATGGTTCTCTGCAGTCTGCTGCTTACTCCCGCGATTCGCGAACGTGCGCAGGGGATATTATTTTCCGGTCGCGAGAAACATATCGCAATGCTTCCATTCGATGTCGCAGACAACGATCCAGACACTGTTGCGCTGGCAAGCGGCCTGATGGACTCACTGACGGGCAGACTCTCTAACCTTGAAGCTACGAACAACACACTGTGGGTTGTGCCAACCAGCGAGATTCGAAAGCACGGCGCGATCGATGCTTCAGCGGCAAGAAAGGCGTATGGCGCAAATATCGTTGCGACAGGGCATGTCGAGCGCTCGAACGGAGAGGTGCATCTCACTCTAACTCTGGTTGACACAAAAAAGATGCGGCAGATTGGGTTCATAGATGTTGAAAGCCAGTCTGATGATCTGGCTGGGCTCCAGGATGATGCGATCGCGAGCCTGGGGCGGCTCCTGAACATCTCAATCGGATCCAAAACGACAGGCGTTCGCGAAGGATCGGTGAAGCCTGCGGCGTATGAAGATTATCTGGCGGCTCTCGGCTACATGCAGCGATTTGACAAGCCTGGAAATCTGGACTCCGCGATTTCTCTACTCCAAAACGCACTGAAGACCGACCCTCGCTTCGCCCTTGGACTTGCTCGTCTTGGGGAAGCCTATCGGCTGAAGTACGCTACCGACCCAAACCCTCAGTGGCTCGAAGAAGCACAAACCTACTGCCGACAAGCCGCAGAACTCGACGATCGAGTTCCGGCAACTTATGTAACACTCGCCCGCATTCACGAGCAGACCGGGAATCACGATCTCGCGGTCCACGAATTCCAGCGTGCCCTGGACATCGATCCGAGGGATGCTGACGCGCTCACAGGCATAGCTCATTCCTACGAAAATGCCGGACACAACACGGAGGCTGAAACGGCCTACCAGAAGGCGGCGGCGGTACGCCCGAGCGATTGGAACGGGTATAACAATCTGGGCAACTTCTACGGGAACAATGGTCGCTACCCTGAATCAATCGCGCAGTATCACCGTGCTTTGGAGCTTACTCCAGACAATTCTGTCGTGTACGGAAATCTCGGTGCAGCGCTTCTGAATTCCGGTAACCCGAAAATGCTGGTTGAGGCCGAGCAAACATTGAAAAGATCTATTGCAATCAGCCCAACTTACTACGCTTATGCGAATCTCGGCATTCTCTACGACGTACAACATCGATTCGCTGATTCGATTGCTGCAAGCCGAAAAGCACTTCAACTTAATGACCAGCATTATGAAGTCTGGAGCAATTTAGGTGACGCTTACCAATGGATTGGTGATAAAGAGAACGCAAATAGTACGAGACAAACCGCGATTAAACTCTTAGAACGAGCGATCAAAATGAATCCGCAGGATGCAGAGGCCCATGCAGCATTGGCAGTTCAGTTGGCCAGGAACGGACTCAAAGAGAAGGCAATCGAGAATATTCAGACTTCCCTTGCTTTGTCGCCAAGTAACCCGTTTGTTCTGTGTGACGTTGCTGACACATACGAATTGCTCGGTGATCGGAAGCGGGCACTCAGCTATTTGAGACGGGCGTTGCACGAGGGTTTCCCGGCGGAAGACCTGAATGGAAACCCCGATTTCGCTGGCATTCTTGCTGATCCGGCGTTCAAAGTAACGAGCAAGTGATGGATGCGACCACGCCCCTTTCAAATTTCTACGATAGGGTCGGACGCGTTTTTTGATCCTATCGACCTATTTTTTTCAAAGCCCATACGCTTGGATGGGTCTCTCATTTGCACCAGTCGAATGCGTATTCAAGCGGTGCGGTGAATGGAGAGGACCGTCTGATCGTCCTGGGGGCGCGTTCCCTGACAGAACTGGTCCAGGGCTGAGAATAGTGCGGCGACCGGGTCTAAATGCATCACATGATCCTCGACTCGCGGAAGCCCGAACTGGATGCCGTCAACGTTCTCGGCTTCGCTGATGCCATCGCTCAACAGCAGGATGCGATCTCCGACGGCAAGCGTAATCGGTATGGCGTGGAAACATGCGAAGTCAAAGAGTCCGACGGGCATGTCTCCTTCCATGATGGTTTCTATGCGGCCATCGGCGCGTATGACAAGGGGCGAGACGTGCCCTCCGTTGACGAGTTCGACGTGTGCCTCGCCAGTCTCTGAATGCGTGTAGCGGAGGACAGCCAGAGTCAGATACTTTTCGTCAGCGACGCGGGAACAGACGAAGGTATTGACGGACTGGACGGCATCTACGAGTGATATGGCAGTCGCGTTCTGGACATTGACTTGCGCGTGGAACATGCCCTGGACCATGGATGCGAGAAGAGCGGCGGGAATGCCTTTGCCGCAGACGTCTGCAACGATGGCGACGAAGCCGTTCGGGACAGGGATGACGTCGTAGAAGTCTCCACCGACTCCAGTGCAAGCGATCGTGCGCGCGCACAGACGGGCGAAGGGAAACTCCGGCATTGTCTGGGGGATGATCTGGCGCTGGATGGATGCAGCGATCTCAAGCTCTTTCCGGAGCAGCGCGGACTCGTGTTCGACCTCGATCATGCGCAGATTCTCGAGCAGGGTCGCTGCCTGGCTCGCAATCGCGTGGAGGATGTCTTTGCCGGTGTGGGTGAAATCGTGACTTCCGGAGTGGCTGTCGAGATAAAGCAACCCCAGCAAGCGGCCGGAGTTCTGGCCGCGCAGCGGAATTGCGACAACGCTGCGAATGGCATTAAGAACCAGGCTTTCGTGTTGCCGACCGAGTTCCTCGGTCACATCGGAGATGATGTAGTCCAGTTGAGAGTCAGCTGCCTCTTTCACAATTGAAAACGAAATCGTCGGATGTCCGAGAATGACTTCGCCGTATCGATCCTGCGCGCACTCGAGATGAAAGCTGTCGGCGTTCTCCCCTAGAAAGACGAACCCGCGCTCTGCCGCAGTGATTCGGATGGCGTACTCGACCATCGTCTGCAGCACATCTTTGATGGCTCCATAGGTGTTGAGGCTTTGGGCAGCCTTGAGGAATAACGATAGTTTCTCGAGATCGCTTTGACCTTCAAAGTTGTATGCGGTCTGTGAAAACTGCCCAATGAGGGTACGGACCGTACTCTCTTCGGTATCTTCAAACACCAGGATTGCATGACTCTGCCCGAGATTGATGGAGTCGTGTGAGTGCAGACGCGTGTTGCTGATCTGCGTTCCGTTGACAAAGGTGCCATGGCGACTCCCTGTATCTCGCAGCAGGTATCCGTCGCCGTCGAGCTCTATGCAGGCGTGTTCGCGTGAGACCTGGGGATATGGCAACGAGAGGCTGCGATCGGCGCTGCGTCCAAGCGTGAAGGGGCTCCGGTCGATGGGAATGGTCCGGCGTTCGCCATCAATGTTGAGAACAAGTCGGGCATTCGATTTGGGCGTGGCGTCCATACCCCTGATTCCAATCTGCCTGATAGTGATAAGAAGGTTTACACCGAAGCATTTTCTTTGGCCCGGCTGATAGGGTGTCCCTGTAAGGGTACCCCCACCTCCCCCCTATCTCGCGCACAAACTTATTCATTTCAGCGGTTTACGAAATTGGCCCTCACGCAAAATTTTCATTCCAAAAGGGTTACAGCTAAAATTGTCCAGGCAAAGGAGTTACGCTTGTTTGCTGTCTCCAAGCCCATAAAACCCGGCGGAGATCGGTCTTTTCTCACTGTTTTAAGGATAGCAGTTAGTTGATATCTCATACGCCAACTGCATGTTGTTGTGACGTAAGGGCTTTTGGCGTTTCGGGGCTTGACAAGCGAAAATGCTGAGGTTTTGGGGGTTGCTGCCATCATTTTTTTATTTTTGTCGGACTCCCAATTGCCAGGTGTGATTGCAGCAACGGCAAGGCTCCGACAGCGGGCTTCTTTTTGAGTTTCTGAGAAGACGGAGTTGGCGTGAAGTCGAATATCGCGGCCTCGGCGTAGATACTGTCAGGATGAGTTTATCGAGTTTTTCGACGGTCACAACGCTCGGCGAGATCGGATTGCCGATGCCAGTGCATGAGATGGCTTCCCGCACGTGGGATGTCATCGTCGTTGGAGCGGGTCACAACGGACTTGCCTGCGCGGCTTATCTGGCGCGGGCCGGCAAGCGCGTGATCGTGCTTGAGAGCCGCATGCGTGTGGGTGGGGCCTGCACGATCGAGGAGCCTTTTCCCGGTGTGCGCATGTCTCCATGCGCTTATCTTGCCGGACTGCTTCATCCGCTGGTCGTCTCCGAGTTGGATCTTCCCGCGCGCGGCTTTCAATGGAGTCCTGCGGTCAATGGCCTGTTCGTACCATTTCTGGACGATTCCAGCGTGCAACTGTGGGACGACGATCAGCGATGCGAAGAGGAGATTCGAGGCTTCGCTTCGGGCGATGTCGAGGGCTGGCGTGCGATGAGCGACGTGATTCGCAGATTACGCGACGCATTGCGACCGGCAGACGACAGGGACGTGTGGATCGGCGAGCCTCTGACGCGCGAACAGATCGAAGAGCGCCTCGGGGGAGATGGGGAGGCGCGGCGCGTGCTGTTCGACTGGTCGATGGCGGAGTTTGTTGAACACTATCTGGTCGACGAGCGGCTGCAGACGGCTTACCTTGGGCAGGGAGTGATTGGGACCAACGCCAGCCCATTCGATGCAGGAACGGCCTCGATTCGCTTTCATCATTCTTCGGGGCGGCTTGGTGGGATGCCGGGGATGTGGGGCTACGTTAAGGGCGGTATGGGGATGGTCTCGTTCTACCTGTGCGATGCAGCACGGGAGGCGGGAGCCGTCGTTGCAGCCGGTGTTCCGGTGGCGCAGATCTTGCCGGGAGAAGGCGTGGTTCTCGAAGACGGGGCGCGGGTTCATGCGCCAGTCGTGATTTCGAATGCTGATCCGAGGCAGACGCAGAGGCTGCTTGGAGCTGCGGCTGACGCGACATGGAGCTTGCGCGTTGGTGAGATTCCGATGGAGGGATGCACCGTGAAGCTGAATGTGCTGCTGCGTGAGCTGCCGGACTTCACTGCCCGCCCGGGAAAGAATGAACCGCACCACTACGGGCAAATCAACGCGCCGCTGACAAAGTCAGAGTGGAAGGCAGGCTTTGCCGCAGCACGGCGAGGCGAGTTGCCTGAGCAGTTGTGGTGCGAGGTGTACTTCCAGAGTGTGCACGATGCGACGGTGGCTCCGGCAGGGCTGCATACGATGAGCGTCTTTGCGCAGTATGTTCCGTATAAGTTCTCGCGCGGTAGCTGGGAGGAACGACGCGATGAAGTTCGCCGACTGGCACTTCGATCTCTGGGCCGATTCTGCTCCAACATGGACAGTGCAATATTGGATGCACAGGTGCTGGGTCCGCCCGATATTGAGCGAAAGGTGGGTCTCACGGGTGGTCACATCTTTCAAGGAGAGTGTCTGCCTCCTTATATGTGGGCCAGTCGGCTTTCTGCGCGCACTCCAATGAAGGGTGTCTATCTTTGCGGAGCGTGTACGCATCCGGGTGGTAGCGTGATCGGTATCAACGGCCGCAACGCTGCGATGGCGGTGTTGAAGGACACTTGGTCCTTGTAGGGCGATATTTCAATTTCACGCGATAATGTGCAGAACGCGTCGAGGATTCAGAAAAGCATGCCGACTCAAACTACACGCCGCGCTTTCCTCAAGCTCACCACGGCAGCTGGTTCGGGTACTGCCGTAGAGTCCTCTCATGCATTGCCAACTGGAAAAGCCATTGCGCTGATATTGGGCGGCGGAAAAGTTCCGTCAGGCGCTCACGGCCAAGGGAATTACCTCATCCGACACCAGCAGCACGCTGACCATCGTTGTGCCGCCGGCAACGGGATCTCTGGCGAAGGCGTTTGGCAAACTTCCGAGTATTAGTCAAGCGGAGACAACCGCTCTTATTCCGGGCAGTCGTAACAACGCACCGGCGATTCTGGTCACTGGCGTTGACAGTCGCGGGATTGTCTACTGTCTGCTGGAAGTGACGGAACGAGTTCGAATGAATGACAATCCGTTCACCGCGTTACATCCTCCGTTCAATCCGACTTTCAGCAATCAGCCCTACTACGTCGTTCTTTCGGCGACGTAGTTGACGACCTCAGTCTCGACTTGCGCCCATGGAGGTTCGCGCCTTTAGCTCGTCCTCTCGAAAGGCTCGACGTTCCAGGGAGCGCTCGCATGGCGGGCTGATGAGGTTCAGCAAAGGAACCCACGCAAAGACAATGGCGATGGCGACGAGCGGGATGATGAGTGCCATTATGTCGTCAAACATGCGACTTTCTCCGAGACCTCACGAGTGTGGTCCAATTCTTTGAACCCTAGGCTGCTGGCTTAGTTTGCCGAACGACGCGTTCAGCTTGAGGACCTTTGATTCCCTGAACGATGTCGAAGACGACTTCGTCGCCCTCTTTGAGACTCTTGTATCCATCGTTTTGAATTGAGCTGAAATGTACGAAGACGTCATTGCCGCCGTCCTGGCCGAGGAAGCCGTAGCCTTTGACGTTGTTGAACCATTTCACCGTGCCTTTGTATTGCCCCATCGAATTCACCCTCTTCTGAAATCAATTGGAGATCCCGTCGTTACCCGGCCTGATCATGCCGACAGTCGAAGCCTTCACCTAAAGACAAAGGGAGAGAATGGCGGCAGCGACTGAGACGAGCACGGCTATCGTGTAGGCGTCGAGACCCACGGCTTCATCCTCTGCAGCAACCTCATTCCCGGCACTGAGTGGCTCTGGCGAAGGAATTCCACCCATTAAATCCAACGCAGTCGAGCACCCCATAAACCCCGCTGTCTGAAGACCTACGATCATATTTGCGCGCATGGAACGGTCCTGGTTTGGTCTTAGAATCGCCTTCGAGGGATAGTGAGGCGGACCGCCGGATCGTTTCAACGATTTTCGAATTCGCCGAGAGGGTCGTGGGGCAGGAGGCTAATAACCGACTGGCGGTTCCTCTCCGGTGGCGGAGTCTCTTTTATTGATGAAAACCGGGCGCGCTCGCAATGTACACTTTTGGGTACGGCGCTCGGAGGATATTAAGTGAATTTCGTGACATTTGATGCCTCCTACGTAAGCAAATTACGAGCAGGAGATACACCGACCGAGCAACACTTCATCACCTACTTCAGCGAGCTTATGCTGTTGAAGTTACGGCCGCGATTGGGCAGCCCGGAGCTGATTGAAGATGTAAAGCAGGAGACGTTTTCCCGGACGCTTTCGCTGATCCGGAGCGAAGGCGGTCTTCGCCATGCCGAACGACTCGGCCCCCTGGTTAACTCGATCTGCAACAACGTTTTGATGGAACAGTACCGCACCTCCAGCCGCGCTGAGCCACTGGAGGATGAGGTCGCGGGACGGCTTGTCGAGACTGGGCCTAATGCCCTGAGTATGGTGATCGCTGACGATACACGGAGGTTGGTCCGGCAGGTGTTAGATGGCCTCAATGAGCGGGACCGTAACCTGTTACGGGCAGTTTTCCTTGAGGAACGGGACAAGGACGAGGTTTGCCGGGAGCTTGGGGTGGATCGCGACTATCTCAGGGTGCTGCTCCACCGTGCCAAGGGGTCGTTTCGGGCGTTGTATTCCAAGCAGGCTGACGCCAGGGCCTTCCAATGAGGCGGGTTGGGAAGGCTGGAGACGTGCGGCGGAATGAAACGTTTCTAGCCTGCCATGCACTATGTAGAAGTCGAGGATCCGCGAGATGAATCATCAGGACGCGCTGAAGGAAATGGCGGTCGAACGATATCTGTTGGGAGAACTCCGTGGCGCATCCCTGGACAGGTTCGAGGAGCATCTCTTCGAATGTCCGGAATGCGCTGAGGATGTGAGAGCGGGCGCAACCTTTATCGATGGTGCGCGAACCGAATTGAAGGCCCCCCGGAGGGTGGCTGTGTCGCAAGTGGAGACACCGCGGCGGTGGAGTTTCTGGTTTACGAGTCCCTGGATTCTGGCTCCCGCGCTGGCAGCGTGCCTGCTTATTCTGGCTTTTCAGACATTCGTCCTGCAACCGCGTATGAAGCTTGAACTGGCGCAGGCACAGGTTCCTGCGGTGCTGAATCCTCTTGTTCTCGCAAATGCCGGGGCTCGCGGCGACTCCATCCCTGAGGTCATTGCAACCGCGCATCGCTCGTTCGTGATCTCGGTCGATGTGCCGGCAACCGGGGGCTTTTCCAGCTATCTGTGTTCGCTATTCGCACCAGACGGAGGGCTGGTCTGGCAGACTACTATCTCGCCGGAGCAGGCCCGCGATGCATTGCTCGTCAGCATTCCGACCGACAAGACAAAAGAAGGGTTGAATGTTTTTTTAATCCAAGGTCTGCCTGCGGCTGGTAACTCCAGTGGTAGGCTGGAAGACCTCACTAGATATAGATTTCGGGTCGAAATTCAACAATAACTTACACTCCCAGGAGCAGTCATGGATGCCAGCAAGAATCGAGTCTTCTATTATCATGCGGACGCCGCCCCTATCGGTGGCCACTTCACCAAGCCGAAAGAAACAATTCTTCACAGCCACGGATCGTCCTCGCTGGCCCAGGCGGGCGGGCACGTATCAGCGAGCGCCGAAAAATATGTGCATCCTGATAAGTTAGTTTCCTTCGATAAGGCCTACTCCGAGATCGAAGGCAAAGTCTCGAAGACAGGATCGTGGACCACTCTGGTGACCTCTGTAATCGAAGGCTTGAACGTTCTGGACATGGTCAAAGCGGAGCGGATCATTGCAACCCTTGCAGTCGAGCATCCCAGCAATGGAGGTCATCCCAAGGCCTCAATCGTCGGCTCCAAATTTGAGAACCTGATTATTGATGGGGTGGAGATCAATCCTGTTTTGGGCAAGAATGTCATCCCACCTCATAAAAAGGGGAAGTTTCCGGACCGAGCCATCATTGAGGACGAGACGTTCCTCGCCAGGGCCCTCCGTCAAGGCAAGAAGGTTACGGATGCAAAGGGTGCTCCCGACTGGGTACATCCCAGGTATAGTTGGGTACAATCCAAGGCAGCACGCAGACGGAAGGGGTATGTTCAATGTTCCCTGGTGGACAAGCTTCAGGGGGCAAAGCCGGGAAGTTCGTTTGGACACGTAGTGCATGTGCCAGACTTTGGCAATATCTTTTTGGGCGAATTGCTGACCAGCCATCATGCCTTCCGGCTGACCATGATACGGTTGGAGATGGGATGCGGCGTTCATGGAACGGTAAGTGGCGGAACCGGCGATTCCAATGGTTCGGGTGCGCCGTAGCAATCGGCGTCTTGCTGGTCAGTAGCGGTTGCAGGCGCGAGACGCAGACAACGGCCAGTTCGATATATGGTCAGATCGAGAAAGAATTCATCCTCGGCGACCTTCCTACCTCGTTGGAACACTCCAACGAGGCCTCGAGGCGGTTCGAAGTTAGCTCCCCGCACTTGGCAGCTACATTTCGCCTGGAGTCGGCCAAGATTTTGATCTGGCAGGGCAATAACCGTGATGCGTTTACGCTGCTCCAACAAACACTTCCTGAGAACTCCGGCACTGAATTGGAAGTAAGATGGAAAGTTCTTCTTTCCATCGCGCAAGCGCGGCTTGGACACCTTGATCAGGCGGAAGCAGCCGTGCTTGAAGCAGCGCACGAGTGCCTACCTAACCTTTCCCTATGCGCAGAAGTATCGGGTGCCAGAGGAACCATCAATATAGAGAGACAGGATTATGACGAAGCCGATCGTCAGTTTCAGGCCAGTCTCTCAAATGCCCGGCTCAGTAACGAACATTTTCTTCAGACGCAGGCGCTATTGAATCTTGGCCGCGTTGCAATGATCGAAGAACATTACGAGGATGCGTTGGAACGGTTCCGCGAAACTTCTGCCTTGGCAAAGTCTCTTGGTGCGAAACTGCTGCTGGAAAAGGTAACTGGAAACCTTGGCTGGATTTACTATAAGACCGGCGATTTTCCGCGAGCACTTGACAACTACAGGGAGGCTGAAAAGCAGGCAACCGAACTTGGTGTGCCAAAAGATCAAGTGCTGTGGTTGAACAATGTGGGACAGAGCGAATGGCGGCTGCGAGATCTCGACGCGGCACGTTTATCTTACGAACGGTCGCTCCGCCTTGCACAATCCATCCAGGATCAAAACGAGATACTTGTCCTTCACGTCGATCTTGGGTACTTGCTGCTAGAGTTGAACGATCTCAACGCGGCAGAGGGACACATTCGCGAAGCCACACGACTGGCTGCACTGCGAAAAAACAACAGAGCCCAACTCAATCCTATGTTGCTGCAGGCTCTCTTGCTTGACGCAAAGGGCGACGAAGAGAGTGCTACTAAAACGCTTCTCGACCTTGACAAGCGTGGAGCGGAACTACCGGTCGTGAAGTGGGACGCTGAAAGCAGTCTTGCTCGTATCTATGCGGAGAGTAGCAGACAGACGGATGCCGACCGATGGTTCCGACAATCCATCAATACCTTTCAGCATTCGAGGGCGTCCCTTTCAAGTGTCGACTCTACGCTTCCCTTTCTTTCAAACGGGGCCGTTTTGTACGCCGATTACTCCAGGTATCTGATTGATCAACACAGAACCGGAGACGCTCTGAACGTCATCGACCAGAGCCGTGGGGAATCGCTTGAAGACGGCCTACACCTGACTCGGACGGGGCAAAAGAAACTCTCAACGCCGTTAGATACCAAATCGATCGCCGCGCGACTGCAGGCCACGATTCTGGTGTACTCCTTGCGGCCGAAGGCTTCGTACCTATGGGCGATCACTCCGACGAGGCAACAGTTCTACCAGATCGCTGGGAGCGAAACCATCCTTCCTCAAATTCAGCTCAACACGAAAATGATCCTTGCCTCAAAGGATCTGTTGTCGCAGCCCGATGGCCCTGGGCGGAGTCTCTTTGATGAATTGGTTAAACCGGCGGAAGACCTGATCAAGAAGGGCGGCCGGGTTTTCATCGTTGGTGACGATGCATTGAATAGTCTCAACTTTGAGACGCTGCAGACGCCGGGAGTGGGTTCACATTACTGGATAGAAGACGTCACCATTACGAACGCGAAGTCGTTGCAGCTTCTCTCCGTGAGAGGGACGAAGGAGCCGCGATTTGCTGACAAACGCATTCTTGTGATGGGCGATCCCGTGTATAGAAAAGGCGAGTATACGGAGCTGCCCAACGCCGCCACCGAGATCAAAGACGTCGCGAGCCATTTTTCTTCCGACCGACGCACGGTTTTCACGGGAGCGCAGGCATCCCCGGAGGCGTATCAACTGAGCAATGCGGGCCAATATTCCTACATACACTTTGTTGCTCACGGCACCGCAAATATGACTGTTCCACTCGATTCGGCCGTGGTACTTTCGAGCAGTCGCGGCGATGCCACTGTCTACAAACTCTACGCGCGGGACATACTGAAGCAGAATCTGCATGCCGACCTGGTGACGGTATCGGCTTGTAACGGCTCCGGGGTACGGAATTACTCGGGTGAGGGTCTGGTGGGACTGGCGTGGGCGTTTCTCCGCGCCGGCTCGCACCATGTCATCGGAGCGATGTGGGAGGTCAGCGATGTCTCTACGCCAATGCTGATGGATCATCTGTATAGCGAGCTTGCGAGGAGTAGCCCACCGGACGCTGCGCTTCGATCGGCAAAGCTCTCCATGATTCACTCCGACGGAGTCTTTCGAAAGCCATTGTACTGGGCTGCGTTCCAGCTCTATTCGGGCGCCTAACAAACGAAAGACCCGACGCTTCCGGACGCCGGGCCTCAGAGCAAGAACCAAGAAAAAACCTCAGCCCGCCTGCTGCCGAAATCTCCGGCCGAGGTCGGGTAAGCACAGAAGTAGTGATTGAGATTTCACCGACCCGACTCCCGTTCGGGTCTGCGAATCCGTCGCTCGTACGGCTCGGCAGAAGCGGCATTCACTACAAAGAGATAGTGCGGTTTGATCGACGGGCGTTTCACTTATTTTTAGAGTTTTTCTCTATACCTGCGTTCCGCTCGCGTCGACCGGTCAGCGGCTAGAGCTTGCTGAAAAGATTCAAGTTGGGGTGCCAAAGCGCTCATCAGATATTCCACGGCTTTGTTGAGAGCGATCTTATCTGCCACAACGGGTGAGAGGGTTGCACCTACCTGCAGCGCCGTAATCGCGCTGACCGCGGCCATGCCAGGAAACTTGGCATCTCCCCAGGAATGTATCTCCCAATTTCCAATTGGGCTTCTCCTGTGGATAGCGTGTTTGTAATCAGTCGCATCGTAAGCGACGGTAGTTTCGATCGGCATGGGAGGCTCCTTTCCTCTTTCAAAGACTCGTACTTTTGATAGTGAGGAAAGGAGGCAAATCGTTTCGCGGGGGGTTCACTTCGGTTGCGGTATGCTATTTGGCTCAGCGGAAGGCGAGGATGGGGACCGAGGAAAGCGCGTCGGCGATAGCTTTGCCAGCCGTGGAGGTGTCGGCCGTTCCACCGACGTCGCGAGTGCAACGTGATTTGTCGACCAGGGTGTTTTCGATGGCTTTGAGGATGGCGGCGCCGGCTTCCATCTCGCCGAGGTGATCGAGCATCATGGCGGCGGACCAGATCTGGCCGATGGGATTGGCAACGCCCAAGCCGGCGATGTCGGGAGCCGAACCGTGGACGGGCTCGAAGAGAGATGGGAAGCGGCGTTCGGGGTTGATGTTGCCGGAGGGCGCGATGCCGATGGTTCCGGCGCAGGCTGGGCCGAGGTCGGAGAGGATGTCGCCGAAGAGGTTGGAAGCTACAACGACGTCGAAGCGGTCGGGGTTGAGGACAAAGTGGGCGGTGAGGATGTCGATGTGAAATTTGTCCCAGGTGACGTTGGGGAAGGCTTTGGACATCTCGAGCACGCGCTCGTCCCAGTAGGGCATGGTGATGGAGATTCCGTTGGATTTGGTGGCGGAGGTGAGGTGTTTTTTCTCGCGCCTCTGTGCGAGATTAAAGGCGAATTTCAGGATGCGGTCCACGCCAACGCGCGTCATCACGGTCTCCTGAACGACGACTTCCCGGTCCGTGCCGGGAAAGATTTTGCCGCCGATGGAAGAGTACTCGCCTTCGGTGTTTTCGCGGACGACAAAGAAGTCGATGTCGCCAGGCTTGCGACCGGCGAGCGGGCACGGGACGCCGGGCATCAGACGAACGGGGCGGAGGTTGACGTATTGGTCGAACTCGCGGCGGAACTGGATCAGCGATCCCCAGAGCGAGATGTGGTCTGGAACTTTTTCCGGCCAGCCTACGGCTCCGAAGAAGATGGCGTCGTGGCTGCCGATCCGATCCTTCCAGTCGTCGGGCAACATCTTGTTGTGTTTCAAGTAGTAGTCGCAGGATGCAAAGTCAAACTCGTCGAGCTGAAGTTTGAAGCCGTACTTTTCTGCAGCGGCTTCGAGGACCCGCACGCCTTCGGGAACGACTTCCCTGCCAATTCCGTCTCCGGGGATGACTGCGATTTTGTAGCTGCGTTTGGTTTGGTCTGAACGAGGCATGATTAGAGAGCCTTTCGGGTCTGACAGCGGGGGTTTATCTGACGATTTGCTATCAGACGCATGACTACAATGGTGACGGCAGACACTATCAGGGTACCGCCGACGAGGTAGAGTCCGCGAGTGAAGTTTCCGGTGGTTCCGTTGGTTGAGCCGATCATATATGGACCGACGAAGCCGCCCAGGGTCCCGAGGGAGTTGATGAGTCCGATGGACGCGGCGGCGGCGCTGCCGGCGAAGAAGGTTGTGGGCAGGCTCCAGAGGGGCGGTTTGGCGGCGCTGACGCCGAATGCGGTGAGCGAGAGGCCGGCGATGGCCAGTAGAGCAGAGGAGCCGGCGCGGGCGGCTACGGCCATCCCAACGGCGCCGATGAGACAGGCGAGCGCGGCGTGCCAGTAACGCTCTCCTGTTCGGTCGGAGTTGCGCGACCAGAAGACCATGCCGATTACCGCGATGAGGTTGGGGATGGCAACCAGGAGGCCAGTACGGAAAACCGAGAAGCCGAGGCCCTTAACAATCAGGGGAGCCCAGAAGCCGATGGTGTAGAGGCCGGCGGAGGTGCCGAAGTATGCGAGGGAAAGTGCCAGAACTTTCCAATCTGCCAGGGCACGCCACGCGTTGTGGCTGCGGGGATGTTTGATGCCGGATTGTTCCTGCTGAATCGCAGATGAGAGCCAATCGCGTTCCTCTTCGGTGAGCCAGTTGGCGCCGGCGGGCCGGTCGGTAAGGAAACGGAAGGTGATGAACCCGAGGATGACTGCGGGGACGCCTTCAAGGAGGAAGAGCCATTGCCAGCCTCGGAGACCAAGCAGGCCATCGAATTGCATGAGGGCGCCGGAGACGGGAGAGCCGATGAATCCGGCCACTGGCGCGGCGGCCATAAACACGGCGGTAGCTGCCGAGCGATGATGTTTAGGAAACCAGTAACTGAGATATAGGATGATTCCTGGGAAGAAGCCGGCCTCTGCGAGGCCCAGCAGAAACCTGAGGACATAGAAACTGATCGGGCCCTGGATGAAAGCCATTGCGAGAGAGACCAGACCCCAGGTGATCATGACGCGGCCGATCCAGAAGCGCGCACCCACCTTGTGCAGGATGACGGTGGAGGGCACTTCGAAGAGGAAGTATCCAAAGAAGAAGATGCCGGCTCCGAGGCCGAACATCTGCGACGTCAGGCCAACATCCCTGTTCATGGTCAGGGCGGCAAAGCCTATATTGATGCGGTCGAGAAAGGCTATGAAGTAAAGAAGCGTGAGGAATGGGATGAGCCGCCAGCTGACCTTCCAGATCGCACGTTGTTCGAGGAGGCTGGAAGCAGGCGTTGCGGTGTCGCTCATACTCTTCCTTTGCGGGCAGTTGAAGCTGTTTCACATTCCAAGCCTTTTGATTGTATTAGCAGATGTTCGGTTCGGCTGCGGATAGCCTGAAGGCTGTCTATCATAATTGGCCATTTCGCGCGTTGACAGCCCTCGACGCATGTGGACGACCAGTAATTCGCCAAAAGCAGAAGACAGCCTCCACCGGGCAACGCGGGGATGCGGGTATCGAGTCTTATGATTCCAATAGGATAGGTGGAACTATGGCGTCATGTGAAGTTTGCGGTAATGAATACGATAAGGCGTTCACAGTCGAAGCGGCGGGAGCAAAACATATCTTTGACAGCTTCGAATGCGCTATCCATGCGATGGCTCCGATTTGCGAACATTGTCAGTGTAAGGTGATCGGGCACGGAGTTGAGGTGCACGGTCGCTTCTTTTGCTGCGCCAGTTGCGCCCGGCTAGCAACGTCAGCAGACGTTCGAGATCGAGTAGCCTAGGCCACCGTTCGATGGTTCAGACCGTTGTGCCAGTCTTCGGCATCGAGAATATTTGCTGAATTGTGGGCATGGCCACGAGCGTTAAATGTTGCTTAAGTAATTTGCATATCGGGTGAAAGGAGTCATAGTCATGTCCATTGCACGCGTGACCGAGATCAGTTCAACTTCCGAAAAAAGCTTTGAAAACGCGATTGAAGAAGGTGTCCTTCGCGCCGCAAAGACTCTTCGAGGGATCAAAAGTGCCTGGGTCAAGGAACAGGAAGTCAAGGTTGATAATGACAAGATCGTTGCCTACAAGGTCATTCTAAAGATCACCTTTATCCTCGAAGACTAGGTTTGAGCTGGCTCAATCGTCTACGTCCAATAGTCTTTCAATTATGACCACAGAAGACGGACCGATACAGACGGGACCTTCGCTGGTGGGCGCCATGTTGGTGCTGGTGCAGTTCGACGTATGCGAGGAGATCCGTCTGGACCAGTTGCGAAAGATTCTGGGCGCCCGGACGGTGACGCAGCCCAGCCCGAAACATCCGGCTCAGGGATATGTGCGCTACGAGCGACCTCCGATTGTGGAGCCGATTGATGAACTGGTGCTTGAGAGTGGTGAACGCCTGAGCGGTGAGATCAAGTACTACGACTATGGGGTGCTGAGCGTGCTCTTTCAGTTTCCGTTTTCGGGTGACTGGGACCGGTTGACCGCCCTAGCGAGCCGCTGGGTGTGGGACGTCGATTTCGCCGAGCACGCCCGTCGAATCGTGCGTCAAAAAGTGGAACACGTAACGGCCGCGATGACCAAGCCATTTGCGGATCCGCTTAGTGAAGATTATCTGATCTTTCACGTGCGCGAGATGAGAGGGATACCGACGGCAAAGCAGCTAATTGCAGAGTACGGCGAGCGCATTGCGCAGGTAGTACGCGGGGATACGCTGACACTTGCGGAAGGCGAAGTCGCGGAGGTTCTAAATTCCCGGATATCGTACTACGCTACGGATCTGGCGGTGATCGGTTGGAACGCAGCATTTCTGTACGACACGGCAGCAGGCGCAGAGACGGCGATTCAACTGTTGGAATACACGAATTCGCAGCTGCTGGAGTTTCGGCACTATGATGCGCTGCTGACACGAGAACTGGATCACGTCTATAACCAGCTCGAAGATGGTACGGGCACGTTGTCGCGCTGGCGCCTGGCGCGATCCGCGACGCGTCTGCACACGACACTACTCGAAGTTGCGGAGCTGACCGAACATGCGGATAACGCGATCAAGTTTCTCAGCGACATGTTTTCCGCCCGGCTTTACAAGCTGGCGGCGGCAAAGGTGGGAGTTCCAGATTATAGAGATCTCGTGACGCAGAAGGTGCGGACCGCGGAGGAACTCTACCGCTTTATGGTGGATCAGTTCAATCAGAGCCGCGCATTCTTCCTCGAGTTGACGGTGGTCATCATTTTGGTGATTGAACTGATTTACTTCTTCAAGGGAAGACCGTTTTAGCGACGCTGACAACTCCCCATTTTCAAGATAATGGCGTGAGGCCACGCTCAATCCGAATCAATTGATATTTCGTACGCGGCGAGGACTTCGTAGACTGTTTGGAAGAGTAGTTCTGGTCCCCCGACTTTGCTGATAAAACGGTCGGCATGGATCGCATCGGCGGGGATTTCATTTACTCCCGAAATCAGGATCACAGGCATTGTCGGTCGCATGGCCTTCACAGTTTTTGCGAGCTCGGTTCCAGTCATACCGGGCATCATTTGATCAGAGAGAACGAGATCGATGCTTTCTCGATCGAGAACTTCCAATGCTTCCGCGCCCGAAGCGGCCGTTATGACCTGATATCCCTGTTTTTGCAGAATGAGCTTGCGAAGAGTTCTTGGTATCTCTTCATCGTCTACGCATAGGATGCTGATATCACTGACGTCCATTGGACGCCCCGGCTATTTCACCTATCTCAGATCCGACTACGTCGGGCGGCCTGCCCCCTTGAACATCCGCGTCAGGGAGCGTCACTTGAAAGCAAGTTACATTTTTGCCAGCGAATGAAGAGCTGCGGAACCGGATTGTCCCTCCATATTTCTGGATGATGCCTTTGCTGATCCAGAGACCCAAGCCCGTCCCCTTGGTAGATTTGGTCGTAAAAAAAGGTTCGAAGAGGTGTTTGGCATGCTCCGGCTCGATTCCCATGCCTGTATCGCAGATGAAAACGCGTACTTCCGGACGCTGATGGCGCTGCCAGGAAGATTCAAAGACGTGCAGGCGCAGGGTGCCTCCTTCGGGCATCGCCTGGACAGCATTTCCAATGAGATTTAGAAACACTTGCCTCAGTTCGACTGGAAAACCCCAGATGGTGCCGGTACTGTGGTATTGCTTGCGCAAGGTTATATTGCCGAATTCCATCCGACGTGATTGCAACTCGAGGATTTCGTCGAGTAACGCAGAGATGGAAACTTCAACAGGGTGCTTTGATTCCCGATAGAAGCCGAGGGTCTGCCGCGTGATGTGAGAAACACGACGAAGCTCTTCCTCACCGAGTTTTGCCAAGTAACGAGCCTCTTCATCGAGAGACGGGTGGTCACGAAGCAGATAGAACACGCTGGTAATGGATTCCAGAGGATTATTGATTTCGTGCGCAATGATTCCCGCGACCCTTCCCATCGCCGCCAGCCTCTCTGTTTTGCGAAGGGCATCCTCGGCTTTCAGTTGAGCAGTAATGTCCCGGTTGATTTCAAGAATCGCATTGCCGCCGGCCTTGAGGGCCTTTCGGCATGCCACGGTTACTTCCTGACCGTCGCGCGTCAATTGAGTGAGGTTTCCATTCCACTTACCTGTTTGAGCAAGCGCGGTTTCCACATCGTTCGATCCCTTTGGAAATCTTGTGTGCAGAATTTGATGAATCGATTTACCCAGGACTTCTTCGCGCCGCCAGCCGTAAAGCGCCTCTGCACCGGAATTCCAGAATAAGAGGATTCCTTTCATGTTTCGCACAATGATTGCTTCTGTCGCCAGTTCGAGCAGGTCGGCTCGTTCACGGAGCAGATCTTCGAGATGTTTTCTGTCGGTCACATTAATGAAGGCGCCGACGGCTCCTCGCACGTTGCCGTCTTGACCAAAGAGAGGACTCGCACTCGATTGAAGAAAAATAGGCTCTCCGCCAGGGCTCCGAATTTCGAGCTCCAGACTTCCCGACTGTTGCCCGGTTCTTGCTGACCGCAGCAGCGGATGGTCGCCGCCGGCGAGGCGATGACCGTCTTCATAGATCGCTACGGAATCTGGGGTGATTGGATCAATGCGCGCGCGAATGTTCTCGCCATGCATTGCTCCCAGGAGATTGCTGAGCGCCAGGTTTGCTGTGACAACATTACTATCTGGATCCTGTGCGACGGCAACACCGACCGGCAGGACCTGCATGATTGCTTCAAGCTCCGCTACCCGCTCCTGAAGTTGCGCATTGAGATTGCGGATCTGGTCTTCTGCGGCGATCTGAGCGCTTATATCCGTGTTGGTGCCAAACCATCGCACCAAATTTCCCTGAGAGTCGCGGATCGGAACCGCGCGAGCGAGAAACCAGCAGTACTTCCCTTCTTTACCTAGTAGAGGGAAAGCGTCTTCCCATGGCTTTTCTGCTTTTCGGGATTGCTCAAGCTGCCGAATGACTCGATCGGCATGATCGGGGTGTTGAACACTCCGCCATCCCCACATCGGCATTTCTCCGGGCAAGGTACCGATGAAGTCGTACCATCGCTGGTTATACCAGAAGATCGAACCATGAGCGTCGGCCATCCAAGCTAGTTGCGGGATGGAGTTCGCCAAAGTGCGGAATTGATCTTCGCTTTCACGTAATTGTTCCGTGCGCTCGGCTACACGACGTTCCAACTCAAGATTGAGGCGTTCGAGCTGCCGATTCTTACGATGCAATTCAGCAAAGACGCTCACCTTTGCACGAAGCAATTCCGGGATGACAGGAACAGAGATGTAGTCGACGGCGCCGCTCTTATATCCCTTGATCCGGTCGAGATCTGTCAGGTGGACGGCGGAGATAAAGATAATGGCCGTCTTCTGAAACCTTGGATGCTGACGCATCATGTCGGCCAGTTCAAATCCATCGATTTCCGGCATGCTGACGTCCATCAGCACGACCGCTATGTCCTGACGTAAAAGATGATCAAGCGCTTCCCTGGCGGATCGTGCCTGAATCAGATTCTCACCCAGGTCCTTGAGTATGACTTCATAGCTCATCAGCTTTCCTGGCTGATCGTCCACCATGAGGATGTTTGCCCGGTCGTTCATTTTCTTTCTGTTTCCATTGAGGATTGCATTCCCGAAATCCGCCTTCATTCGTGACACAGCGCTGTTGCAATTACCGGTGAAGCCACATACGACAAGCCGACAACAGCTGCTCTGTATTAACCGGCTTCGCCAAATATTCCGATGCGCCGGCTTCAAGGCACTTTTCGCGATCACCTTTCATCGCTTTCGCCGTCAGTGCGATGATCGGCAGACGACGGAATTGGGGGTTCTGTCGAATAACCTGCATCGTCTCATATCCATCCATTTCGGGCATCATGATGTCCATCAGAACCATTGAGAGATCACTCGTGGATTCGACCGTAGCAATTGCCTCGCGTCCGGTTCCAGCAGTGAGCACGGTCATGCCGCGGCGCTCCAGGACGCTGCTTAGAGCGAAGATATTTCGAACGTCGTCATCGACAATCAAGACTTTCCTGCCAACCAGAGCTTCGTCAGAGCGGTGCAGGCGATCAAGCATATTCCGCTTTTCCTCCGGAAGATCAGACACGACCCGATGGAGAAAGAGCGCGGTTTCGTCGAGGAGTCTCTCAGGCGATTCCACATCTTTTACGATCACGCTACGGGCCAGCATGTGCAGCCGTGCGTCTTCTTCAGGTGACAGATCCTTTCCAGTAAAGACGACTACCGGCAACTCACTGCCGGACTTGGATTGGCTCAACTTCTCGAGGAGCTCAAAGCCTGTCATATCCGGCAGACGGAGATCGAGGACAACACAGTCAAACTGCTCTTTTCCCGCTGCCGCGAGGGCATCCGAGCCGGTGGAGACAACAGAGACGTCGATGTCATCATGACCCAAAAGCGCTTCGATGCTGAGTTGCTGTGCGGGCTCATCCTCGACCACGAGAAGCCGCTTGCGGCGAGGGCGCGAGTACTCCCGTATCCGAGTGATTGCGGCATTCAGGCCTTCGGTTGTTGTGGGCTTGGTGACGAAGGCGAAGGCTCCGTGAGACAGGCCATGGTGCCAGTCCTCGTCCATCGTCAACATCTGCACTGGAATATGACGTGTCGCGGGATCCTGCTTCAAATGGTTCAGAACGGTCCAGCCGAGCATGTCCGGAAGTGAAACGTCGAGCGAAATCGCAGTTGGATGGAACTCTCGGGCCAATGCAAGCGCCTCCGCGCCTCGGATCGCCACCAAAACCTTGAACCCCTTCTCTCGCGACAGATCGCAGAGGATGCTTGCATAGTGAACGTCGTCTTCGACAATCAGCAGAACTGCATCTCCCGGTTGGATGTTATTGCGGTCATCCTGAAGCACCTCGGTCGGATCCTCCATCCCAGGGATTGCGGAGGCTGGAAGTTCGAGGCGCGGACCATGATGCGGAAGAGTGGTCCCGCTGACAATTGACGTGGACGGCCCGACGTAGGTCTGGGGCAGATATAGGGTAAACGTGCTGCCTTTGCCCGGTGTGCTTCGCAGTTGAATCTCTCCGCCCAAGAGGCTGGCTAATTCACGGCTGATAGCGAGACCGAGGCCAGTGCCTCCGTATTTACGGCTAGTGCCTGCATCTGCCTGCTGGAATGCCTCGAAGATAATTCTTTGCTTGTCCGCAGGGATGCCGATGCCGCTATCGGCAACTTCAAATGCAATAACGGAGGCTGCTCCACTGAGAATTGGATGGCGTGCCGTCCATCCGCTAGTGACGGCTGAAACGGAAAGACGCACGCCTCCCTGCTCTGTAAATTTGAATGCGTTGGACAGGAGATTCTTGAGCACTTGCTGCAGACGCTTGGAATCGGTCACCAGACTGCGTGCAAGGTGGGGATCGGTTTCCACTTCGAAAGCGAGCTTGCGATTCTCTGCTTCGTGCCGGAAAGGACGTGCCACCATTTCGATCAGGCTTCCAAAGAATACTTCTTCGGCTTCAACGGAGACGGTACCGGATTCGATCTTGGATAGATCGAGAATGTCGCTGATAAGGTTGAGAAGATCGGTTCCGGCGCCGTGAATGGTGCGGGCAAACTCGACCTGCTTGGGAGTGAGGTTCGTGTCGGGGTTGTCCGCCAGCTGTTGGCCGAGAACAAGGATGCTGTTGAGTGGCGTACGCAGTTCGTGCGACATATTCGCCAGGAATTCCGACTTATATTTTGAAGTTAACGCCAGCTCTTTTGCCTTCTCTTCCAACGCTCCGCGAGCCTGCTCAATCTCCTGATTCTTGCGTTCTACTTCGGCGTTCTGCTCAGCGAGTTGCTTGGCTTTCTGGGCAAGCTGTTCGTTGGTCTGTTGCAGTTCCTTCTGCTGCGTTTGCAGCTCAACTGCCAACTGTTGCGACTGCTTCAACAAGCCTTCCGTTTGCATCGTGGCTTCGATGCTGTTCAGAACGATGCCAATGCTCGAAGTCAGTTGCTCCAGGAACGCCAGGTGCGAAGTGGTGAAGGAGTTTAGACTGGCTAACTCGATGACAGCCTTGACCCGATCTTCGAAGAGAATGGGTAGGACGATGACGTTCCGCGGAACCGCCTTGAAGAGGCCAGAACGAACCGGGATAGTGGCTTCCGGCAGATCGGTGATCAACATGCGGCGCTTTTCCAGCGCGCATTGCCCCACAAGACCTTCGCCCACCTTTACAGTCTCTTTGTGTCCCTCGGTTGGGTCCGCAAAGGAAGATAGCAGCATCATGCTGCCAGGGGTCTCCGCCTCCATTTGATACAGAACGCCTTGTTGCGCATTGACCAGGGGCGCTAGTTCAGACAGCAAGAGACGTCCCACCGCAGTGAGTTCGCGCTGCCCCTGCAACATTCCGGTGAAGCGGGCGAGATTAGTTTTCAGCCAGTCCTGTTCGGTATTGCGGTCGGTGGTCAACCGCAAATTGTCGATCATGGTGTTGATGTTGTCCTTCAGCTCGGCGACTTCGCCGCTGGCGTCCACCTGGATCGAACGGGTCAAGTCGCCCTTGGTGACGGCGGTGGCGACCTCAGCGATAGCCCGTACCTGATTGGTCAGATTGTCGGCGAGAAGATTCACGTTGCCCGTGAGATCTTTCCACGTTCCGGCTGCTCCGGGTACGTTGGCCTGACCGCCGAGTCGCCCTTCCACGCCTACTTCGCGGGCAACGGTTGTGACCTGATCGGCGAAGGTAGCCAACGTATTGGTCATGTTGTTGATGGTCTCTGCAAGAGCGGCGACTTCGCCCTTCGCGTTCACCGTAAGCTTCTGGGTGAGTTCGCCGTTGGCGACAGCGGTCACCACTTTGACGATGCCGCGCACCTGCTCGGTGAGATTCACAGCCATCACGTTGACGTTATCGGTGAGGTCTTTCCAGGTACCGGCGACATCGGGCACTTGGGCCTGACCGCCCAACTTTCCCTCGGTGCCCACTTCCCGGGCCACGCGCGTTACCTCTGCGGCAAAGGCGTTCAGCTGATCCACCATCGTGTTGATGGTGTTCTTCAACTCGAGAATTTCTCCCTTCACGTCGACGGTAATCTTTCTCGACAAATCGCCGCGTGCCACAGCCGTAGTGACCTCGGCGATGTTACGCACCTGGCCGGTCAGGTTTCCTGCCATCGAGTTGACTGAATCGGTAAGATCCTTCCAGGTGCCGGCAACGCCAGGGACGTTGGCCTGGCCACCTAGTCTTCCTTCGGTACCGACCTCACGAGCCACGCGCGTTACTTCGCCAGCAAACGCGTTCAACTGGTCGACCATGGTGTTGATCGTGTCTTTGAGTAGCAGAATCTCGCCGCTCACATTTACCGTAATCTTCTTTGACAGGTCACCGCTGGCGATGGCGGTCGCGACTTCTGCGATGTTGCGAACCTGGGCTGTCAGGTTGCCCGCCATAAAGTTGACGTTGTCGGTGAGGTCCTTCCACGTTCCGGCTACGCCAGGTACCTGGGCCTGGCCGCCCAATTTTCCGTCGGTTCCTACTTCGCGGGCAACGCGGGTGACCTCGCCAGCGAAGGAACGAAGTTGATCCACCATCGTATTAAGGGTGTCCTTGAGTTCGAGGATCTCGCCTCGGACGTCGACGGTGATTTTGCGGGACAGGTCTCCGCGCGCGACGGCGGTTGCGACCTCCGCGATGTTGCGCACCTGGGCCGTCAGGTTGCCCGCCATAAAGTTGACCGAGTCCGTCAGATCCTTCCAGGTTCCCGCGACACCTGATACCTGTGCCTGACCACCCAATTTGCCTTCGGTTCCTACTTCACGAGCGACACGAGTTACTTCGCCCGCGAAGGCGTTGAGCTGATCGACCATGGTATTGATGGTGTTCTTCAGCTCAAGAATCTCACCCTTCACGTCGACGGTAATCTTTCGCGAAAGATCGCCACGCGCCACAGCCGTTGTGACCTCAGCGATGTTGCGCACCTGTCCGGTAAGGTTTCCAGCCATCGAGTTGACCGAGTCGGTCAAATCCTTCCAGGTACCGGCAACGCCGGGCACATTGGCCTGTCCGCCGAGCCGGCCTTCTGTCCCGACCTCGCGCGCTACGCGAGTCACTTCACCAGCAAAACGGTTGAGCTGATCAACCATGGTGTTAAGTGTTTCTTTGAGTTGGAGAATCTCGCCGCGCACATCGACGGTGATCTTGCGGGAGAGGTCTCCGTTCGCGATCGCTGTTGCCACCTCGGCGATGTTACGGACCTGGCCAGTGAGGTTGCTGGCCATAAAGTTCACGTTCTCGGTCAGGTCCTTCCACGTTCCGCCCACACCAAGCACTTGTGCCTGGCCACCAAGTTTTCCTTCCGTACCCACCTCGCGGGCGACGCGGGTGACCTCGCCAGCGAAGGCGTTCAATTGATCCACCATCGTATTGATCGTGTCTTTTAGTTCGAGGATTTCGCCTTTGACGTCGACTGTAATCTTGCGTGACAGGTCACCGCGGGCCACCGCTGTCGTAACCTCCGCGATGTTGCGCACCTGGGCCGTCAGGTTTCCCGCCATCGCATTCACAGAGTCGGTTAGATCTTTCCATGTACCGGCAACTCCAGGTACCACTGCCTGTCCGCCCAGCTTTCCGTCGGTACCCACCTCGCGAGCCACGCGTGTGACTTCGGAAGCAAAGGACCGCAGCTGGTCGACCATCGTGTTGATGGCCTCTTTGAGCTGAAGAATCTCTCCTCGGACGTCAACGGTAATCTTGCGCGAAAGGTCGCCGCTCGCTACCGCTGTTGCAACCTCGGCGATGTTGCGAACCTGCCCCGTCAGGTTGCTCGCCATCGAGTTCACAGAATCGGTGAGATCCTTCCAGGTGCCGGCCACCCCCGGTACTTGAGCTTGCCCTCCGAGTTTGCCGTCCGTGCCGACCTCACGTGCAACACGCGTGACCTCGGCCGTAAAGACTCCGAGTTGCTGAATCATGGTGTTGACGATGGTGGCGGAACGCAGGAACTCGCCTTCAAGGGGTCTTCCGCCGACATCCAGTCGGACCGTTTGCGCCAGATTCCCCTGCGCGACGGCTGCAATCGCGCGAGTAACCTCTGTTGTGGGTCTCAGCAGATCCTCGACGAGAGTATTGATGGAGGCTTCCATCTTGCCCCAGGATCCACGAGATTGTTGAAAGCGGGTGCGCTCGCGCGTCTTTCCTTCTTTACCGACGGCCTGACCGACACGGTTGAGTTCGGCGGCCATCTGCTCGTTTGCTGCAACAATATCGTTGAAAGTGTCAGCGATCTTTCCTTTCAAGCCAACCCACGCTACCGGCAGCCGAACGGAAAAGTCGCCGTCCCGCATCGTCTGCAGTCTCGCCAAAATGAGTGCCAGATCGTCAGCTTCGGAGGTTGAGTGGGATCGCGAAGTATTACTGTCACTGCTTTCAGAAGACTTTGCTTTCCTATTTTCTCTACCTGTGACAGCGGCGGTCGTCGCCATAAAATCAGGGATCTCCTATCCCAAAGTGCAGATCAAATCAAACATTTCGGACCACGTTACTTGTCCGTTTGCGCGGCGATGGCCGCCAGTTTAGACAAAATTCTTCGTTGAAGCAAGAAAGTTTGTCCAAGCAGGAATCAGTCTATGACAGGGCGACTAACGTCAGTGTGATGCGTGGCCTCGATTCGAGAGATGCCTGACTGGAACATAAGAATAGAAGATCCCAACAAGGTCGCTCACACTAAAGTTGTAGTTGAGTGGTCAACATTTTCCGGGAAACCGGCTTCCGGCAGGGTTCTGCATCGACTGCAAGTGGCGCCTGAGTTTGGCAAACGAACTGCACAGTATCCTTGCCACTCGAGACGAACGATGGCGTGATGGGGCGGCCGGATCGCAGCAGGAAGCCTCTCTGAGAATTCGGCGTTTCTAGTACGCGAGAACTCTCCTTGACAGCTTAGGAGTGATCGCCTTAGTCTCCTAAGCATCTTAGGAGGGGCCGTGACTGTTCAGGCTCAGCTTCTTCCCGGCACGCTCGATCTCCTTATTCTCCGGGCCGTCTCCCTCGGTCCGTTACACGGATACGGCATTCTTCTGCGCATTGAACAGATCTCGGGCGGCGCATTGCTCATTGAACAGGGCGCGCTCTATCCGGGTCTCTTTCGCTTGGTGCTTCAGGGACTGCTCAGGGCGAGTTGGGGCATCTCCGAGAACAACAGGCGGGCCAAGTTCTACGAATTAACTCCCATGGGAAGCAAACGTTTGCGGGAGGAAACAACCAGTTGGAATCGCCTTGCCACTGCTATCGCTAGCGCCCTTGCTACGCAACCGGAGGAAATATGAGACTGTTCGGCTCGTTCCGTTCGCTCGGTTCCACTCTTTTTTCATCGTTCTCCGATCGACGGCGACATGGAGGATGAGCTTCAGTCGCACATCCAACATCGCGCCGACGACCTGAGCGTTCTGAGCTGCCTCGCTCCGAAGCCGAGCGTCGTGCGCGTGTCGAGTTCGGCGGATACGAGCGATTCAAACAGGAATGCCGAGAGGTCCTCGGCGGCCATTTCGGCGCGACACTTGTTCAGAACATTCGCTTCGGCTTACGCATTCTGCATAAACCTCTCGGCTTTACGATCGTTGCTGTTCTGACCCTGGCGTTCGCAATTGGCGCAAACGCGATAGCATTCAGCGTTTTGAATGGACTTGTTCTGCGTCCGATAGATTTGCCAAGGTCTTTACTTGGTCGAGGAGGGGAAGCACTCCTTTGAGCAATCGTCGTTCACGATCAAAACCTGGTACAAGACGCTCGAATCACTCGGAGTGCTGGGGCTCTTGGCGCAATGCTTTCGCAACTGACGACGGCGCTACGGAGCGCTACGGAACGTGGATGCAGGACTGCCGGCTGCGGATCACCACCAGCCATGTTTCCGGCGCGCGTGGTGACAGCGATCACAGGGATTTGGAATGGCTGCATACTCGGTGAGCAAGCGGCTGCGGGAACTCCGAATTCGCATTGCCCTGGGCGCGCAGCGCAAGGAGGTGTTGCAAGTGGCCTTGGGCCGGACCTTCCGGCTACTGGCGTTCGGCTCAGCTGCAGGCTTGCTTCTGGGCCTCGCTGCGGGCAAGGTGCTGGCCTTTATCGTGTATCAGGCTACGCCGTGGGATCCGCTTGTGCTTGGTGGTGTGTTACTGACCATGCTCTGTCCCGGCCTGCTGGCTGGCTGGATTCCTGCGCGACGCACGTTGGGCACTGATCCCTTGATACTGCTCCACGAGGAGTAAAAGGAAATAGCAGCCGCGCTCGCCTGAATTTCAGGCGAACCATATACGATGGAGGCGTGAATCTACCGGTAAATCCTCCTGTCCTGCCGATGCTCGCCAAACGAGTTACGGAAATACCAAGCGGCGACGCATGGTTTTTTGAGCCAAAGTGGGATGGATTTCGCGCTCTGATCTTTCGCGACAACGATGAGATCCTCATCCAGAGTCGAGATGGAAAGTCGCTCAACCGTTATTTTCCGGAACTTCTGGAGGCGTTGCGGACCCAATTGGCTCCCCGCTGCGTTCTCGATGGCGAAATCGTCATTGCAAGCAAAGCAGGCCTCGATTTCGACGCTCTTCAGCTCCGCATTCATCCCGCGGCCTCTCGCGTGAAGCTCTTATCAGAGCAGACGCCCGCATCCATCGTCTTCTTCGATCTGCTTTGCGAGGGAGAAAGCAATCTGTGCACCGAGCCGTTCGAGAACAGGCGTCGCAAGATGGAATCGATGCTCTCTGCGGCCGCACCTCCGGTTCACCTTACGCCGGTAACCCTGGAACGGAATGTCGCGGGAGATTGGTTTCGCCGCTTCGAAGGAGCCGGTCTAGACGGTGTAATGGCGAAGTTAACGAGAGGGGCTTACGAACCCGACAAGCGTGTGATGCTAAAAGTGAAGCATGAGCGCGATTGCGATTGCGTTGTGGCAGGTTTCCGCTGGCATAAGAACGGCGAAGGCAGCGCGATTGGTTCGTTGCTGCTCGGACTGTATGATGATTCAGGTTCGCTGCAGCACGTGGGAGTTTGTGCGAGTTTCAAGCTTGAGAAGCGTCGCGAGCTGGTGCAGTTTCTTGCGCCTTATCGCGAGGGCGCGTCCCGTGATCATCCCTGGGGATCGTGGTCTAGGCCAGATGGAGAGAGTGGTGATCGCATGCCCGGCGCTCAAAGCCGCTGGAGCCAGAGAAAAGACTTGTCCTGGGAGCCGCTGCGGCCGGAACTGGTCGTAGAGGTTGCCTACGAGCACATGCAGGGCAATCGCTTCCGCCACATGGCTCAATTTCGCAGATGGCGCACAGACAAGAAGCCGAGCGACTGTACCTATGCGCAGCTCGAAGTTGTTCCGCCGCAGGAGCTCATGGCGATCTTCTCTGCCAGCCAGTGAAACCTGTTTTACCGCTGGGTTGGATCGTCGTCGGGGTCGGGTGTTTCTTGAGGTGGCCGCATCTCTTCCGGAACGTGGCGGAGATTGACTCGGATGCGAGTCCAGACAGACGACCTGCCGCGCATTCGGTCTACCAAAACGTCATGTACCGCTAAAAGCGCAGCCACGGCTGGGTATTTATCCTTCCATCGCTGCAGGCCCTCCTGAGCAGCGACTTCGCTGGGCGATTTGGCGATTACGATCAACGGCATCTTCGAGCGTGAAGTCTTACTCACCGACTTCCTGGCGACAGATTTACCTGCGGCGGATTTGGCTCGCGAAGGCGCCACCCGGGGCCCTTCGCCCTCTGCCTTTCGGAAGTGGGGCGGCCAGGGCGCGTCGCCAAGGCCTTCGGCCTCGTCCCGTAGAGCAAGGTCGAGCAGACCATCAAGAGAGCCCGGTGCAGCATCCATCTCAGCGTGCGGATCTCCCATCTCCGCGAAACGTTGTGGCATGGTGAGCACAGTAAAGTCGGCGGCATCGCAATCGGAAACTTCATCCCACTCCAACGGCGCGGAGACGCGCGCATCGGGAAGTGGGCGGACGGAATAGGCGGAAGACGTGGTTCGGTCTTTTGCGTTCTGGTTATAGTCGAGAAACACGCCATGACGCTCTTCTTTCCACCATTTGGAGCTAGCGAGAGTGGGCACTCGTCGTTCGACTGCGCGCGAGAGTGCCAACGCCGCACGGCGCACTTCGGTGAAGCTCCATCTCGGCTCGATCCGCACATTTACATGCATTCCGCGTGATCCGCTGGTCTTCGGCCAACCACGGAGTCCGACTTCATCGAGGAGCGCTTTCACCTCGAGGGCCACGAAGCGAACATCGGCCCAACCGACCCCAGGGCCAGGATCGAGATCGACGCGTAACTCATCCGGATGATCGAGATCAGCAGAACGAACGGGATGTGGGTGGAGTTCAATGCATCCCAGGTTCACGATCCAAGCGAGACCGGCGGCATCGTCGACCACAAGCTCCTCTGCGGTACGTCCCGACGGAAAGGATAGGGTTACCGTTCGAAGCCAAGGGGGGCGGTCAGACGGTGCCCGTTTTTGATAGAACGCTTCGCTTTCAGCTCCGTTGACGAAGCGCTTTAAAACGATCGGGCGGTCTCGAATTCCAGCCAGCGCTCCCGGTGCGACTGAAAGGTAATAGCGCACAACATCCAGCTTTGAGAGTGTGACCTGTTTCGAGAAATAGCGCTTATCGGGATGAGTCACGCGAACCGTGTGACCCTCGATCGTAAGTTCCTCAACGCCTTCTCCTGTTTTCACGTGATCAGGCTACACCCGTTTCAGAAATGGCACCGCAGATATTGTGTGAACTGCCGCCAATAAAAAGGCGGTCGTCCCCGTCCCTTTTGCTCATCAAGGTTCTAACGGAACATCGAGAGTGGGAGATTCGACGATTCCGAAACGATCATGCGAAAGCCGAGTCAAGGTTGGGGCATAGGTGCCCAGTAATTGGCGCCGCCACCACACGCCCTCTCTGCGCTTCTCTTCCTCGCTGCTGAACCAGTATTGCCAAAGCACGGCGCGAACGAGACGCGGAGGCGCGTTGGAAAATGGATTGCCCGCAAAAAGTCCGAGCACCGCCTGGTCGTTTTCAAGAAGGCACTCTTCCGTTCGAGGCACGATAGGATTCCGCCGCCATGAACCGAGGGATGCGAACCACAGATTCCAATCGAACCGCGGCTGATATGGCGCGTAAATTCGCGGGCGCTCCTTCAATTCCTGCGGCTTATAGCGGAAAGGATAGGCGACCCAGTGCTCCCCATCGTTGGAACCCTGAAACTCAATCTCGTAACGGTGAGGCGTCATGACAGCAAAAAGTCCGTACTGGTTCGCAATCCGAAATGGCTCAAGTGCTGTGACGGGCGCTAAGGGAAGACGAGCGGCCCGCCAGAACATCAGTACCAGGGGAACGGTTGTTGCGTAGAAGATCCATGTTAACGCGGCAGCGAAGATGGCGGATCGGATGGAAGCGAACGAACTAGATCCTGGCTCGATCCCCGGTTTTTCGTTTGGAGTGAGGTTGTCGCACTCTGACGCGTGAGCAAAAGAGGTCTTTTGATCGAGAACGCTGCGCCAGCGTGGCCGAACAAAGCGTTGCAGAAACACATCGTCCAACAGCAGGACTGCAAGTATCAGGACAAGATAGTTGAGAAAGGCGTAATTCGCACTAGCAATAACGCCTACCTGCCATGCTGTAACGATGAAGAAGCAGACGATCTTCCACGTGCGTGGAAAAAAGGCCATCCAAACAAGCACTAACTCCATCGCAAGGGTGAGTGCGGCGGTGGCGACGTGAAACCAGTTCGGCAGATGTTGCAGGTACCAGCCGATCCAGGTTGGCAAAGGACCGTTCTGGTAGTACTCGTACATCGCAGTCAGGCTCCGCCACGTCGGATCCCCACTCTCGAGTTTGACGACTCCGGACTCAAAGTAGATGCGAAACCACTCCCATAGCAGCAGAAACATGGCGGCTCGCACTGGTCGCTGTTTTCTTCCCAAACCAGGGAAGATGCCGGACGGCGCGAGAAACAGTGATAGAAAGCCCGCTTCCAGCAACATGCCATCTGACTGGTACCCTGAGAAATCCTGCGCTGCGCTGACGAACGAGAGGAAGCAGAGGAAGCAGACCAACAACATTGCGCGGGGCCAGACATTTACGACGAGGATAAGAGACGCGACAAGACCGATCCAGCAGAGAGCCATCAAAGCATGATCGCCGCCTGAAAACCAGAGAAGAGTGGGAACATACCAGAAACGTAGGGCGCCCGTACCGCCGATGGCATGTAGATAATCGGCGGCGGGAAGAATGCCTTGCGATCCGATTAGCCCGCGTACTTGAAAGAGGAGGGCGAAGAAGGCCGAAAGGTAAACGAGCCCCAGCGCGCGCAAGAAGAGCCAACGTGCGAGGAAGTGACTCGCTGAACCGTGTGCCGAATCGAAAAGATAGTAGTAAATATCTTTGATGGTTTGCATCGCAAGCCTTCGTCTTCGGAGTTTGGATGCGGTAGAGGCCGGCCTCGGGATTCGTCTCGGATTGATCTCGGTTTTACCTGATGCAAATCATGCATCTGAATAAGTTGAGGTATCCTCTATCCCAACAGCTACCATTATCGGGTCTGGACCAAACGGTCTTTCCGCCGCGATCGTAGTTGCGGCCGCCGGCGTTGCGACCACGGTCGTCGAACGCAACAGTCAGATCGGTGGCGCATGCTCAACAGCCGAGATCACGCTCCCAGGCTATCGTCACGACCTGGGGTCCTCGGTGTATCCACTGGGCTTCGCGAGCCCCTTCTTTCGATCTCTTCCAATCAAAATTCCCTGGATAGAACCGGAGGCTCCTTGTGCTCACCCGCTGGACGATGGCACCGCAGTGTTGTTGGAGCGTTCTATCGAAGATACCGTGGACAACCTCGACGCATGTGACCATCGGAAATACCGTTCCCTGTTCGAACCTCTGGCTGAGCGTTTCACGGATCTTGCTTCCGATCTCCTTGCACCGATTCAGCATATTCCCCATCATCCACTCCTGCTCTCTCGCATCGGTATTTCGGCGCTTCTGCCTGCTGCGTCGCTCGCGCGGTCACGTTTTTCGGGGGATCGAGCACGTGCCCTCTTCGCAGGTATCGCGACTCATTCTGGTTTGTCACTGGAAACTCCTGCTTCTGCTGCAGTTGGTCTCGTGCTCATGGCTTGCGGACATGCCTGCGGTTGGCCGATTGTCCGTGGAGGCGCTCAGACGCTCACCGACGCTCTCGCTCAATATCTGAAATCTCTCGGCGGCGAAATCGAATCGGGTCATGAGGTAACCGAATTGCCAGGGACCGACCTGACACTTGCCGACGTAAGTCCGCGTCAACTGCTTCGAATCGCGGGATTGAAATTGCCGTCGTGGTACCGGCGACAGCTTGAGCGGTTCCGTTACGGGGCAGGCACATTCAAGGTTGACTACGCACTCAGTTCCGCTATCCCGTGGACCGCTGCAGGGTGTTCCCGCGCTGCCACCGTTCACCTGGGCGGAACGCTGGAGGAGATCGTTTCCTCCCAGCGCTACTTCACGTCTGAAGCGCCCTTCGTGCTGGTAATCCAGCCGTCACTCTTCGACCCAACACGAGCCCCCACCGGTCAGCATACTGCCTGGGCCTACAGCTACGTTCCCAATGGAAGTCGGGATGATCGCCTTACAGCGATCGAGCGTCAAATCGAACGGTTCGCCCCCGGTTTTGCCGATTGCATACTCGCCCGTTCCATCTCTCCTCCCCAGGCCCTTGAACGCTGGAATCCCAACCTTGTTGGGGGCGATCTCTCTGGCGGCATGATGGACCTGCGGCAACTTTTCTTCCGTCCCACCACCGCTCTCTATCGCACGCCCCTGGCAGGTCTCTTCCTTTGCGGGGCATCTACACCGCCAGGTGGGGGAGTCCATGGAATGGCTGGCATTCACGCGGCAAATGCCGCTTTGCGCTATCTGGCCCGTGAGAAAACCTGATTCCCGAGATCGACAAGACTGAGAAACATTCCGCTCATTCATGTCCTCGATACGGAGCTAGCCCTGCGAAAGCGCTTGTGGACTGATTGACCAACGGCGAGGTGATCTCGAAGCAGGCGGGAGGTCTCCTGCTGGCGGGTGTGGAGCATAAGATCTCGCGCATCGGTCAGATGGTCGGTCATGAGGCTATAAGCGAGTGCTGGATTGCGCTGTTCGATCGCGACAAGGATCGGCTGATGAAACTGTAACGTGTGTTCCAGATCAACCAGTTGTGAGGTTACCATGATCATGTTCAGCATTGCCCGGTGAATGGTCTGAAATAAACGGCCGGCAAGCCGATTGCCTGAAGCTTGGAAGATCGCGCGGTGGAAGAGCAGATCAGAGGCGACTAGGCGGACGCGGTCGTGCTTGCTATGTTCGAGGTCAAATATTGATTGGCGCAGCAGAGCGATGTGCTCTGCGGTGGCGCGCTCGGCGGCTTTGGCGGCAAGGGCAGGTTCCATCATGAGCCGCATCTCCGTGAGTTCCTGAAGAGAGGTGTCGTCGAGGAGGAAGAGAAACTCCATGGGCACAGCAAGAACCGAGGAGGCGTCCTTGTTGAGGTAGCTGCCATCGCCGACTTTCTGGGTAATCACACCCATGATCTCAAGAACCTTCAACGCAGGCCGCAAAGATGAACGAGCAACACCAAAGTTTGCGGCAAGTTCGCGTTCAGGTGGGAGTTTAGTACCAGGAGAGAGCAGCCCTTCACTCAACAGTTGCTGGAAGCGTAGGATCAGCAGTTGCGTGACATCTTCCTTACTGTTGAGGATGTGCCCGCTGTCGCCGAGCGATGGCTTTCGACGTTGCTTCATCCTTGAATAGTGGGGCACCAGCAAATTGATGTCAACCAGATTTGTAGGTATTGGCACTTGGCAAGGTCTTTTTTATTGGTACTACCATTGTAGGCTCGCTCTTGCTGAAGATTGTAAATTTGAAATTGCGGCGGTCGCGTCAGCAGTCAAAACCAGTAAGCGCATCGTTGATGGTCGAAACGAGGGACTGACACTTGCTTAACCGAATGGGATGTTGGGTGGCTGGCGAAGTCGAATTTGAAAATTTAGCTTGACACTCTTCCACTCTTGGTACTACCTTTGGCGACACTATAAGCGGACATCGGAAACGTTTACTGAGCTTACTCTCTGATTCTGCAAATTCAGGAGCTGGGGGAAGAAAATGAAAGCTCGCACGCTTGTCACCGGGATTCGGAATCTACTGGTTCTGATTCCTCTTCTGGGAGGTCCTTTGTCTGCGGATGGCCAGGTTGAGTCAGGACGCTTTGTCGGGCGCATCACCGATGCCCAAGGCGCCTCTGTGGCCCATGCCATCGTGAAAGCGACTAATACGGGTACGAATATTGTGCAGAGTGCTATTACTGACTCGTCGGGAGAGTTTGTGATCACGCCCGTAGCGGCTGGCACGTATTCCCTCAACGTTACGGCAACTGGTTTTCAGACGATCAACGCATCGAATATTGAGGTTCAGGTTGGGCAGATCGTCCGCGAAGACCTCGAAATGAAAGTTGGAGAAGCAACCACAACAGTTGAGGTATATACCGATGTTCCACTGCTGAGTACAGACAGTGCAACGCTCGGTACGGTCATGACTAACCAGCAGGTAACAAGCCTCCCGCTGAATGGACGCGGCTTTTACAGATTGGCCGAGCTTACGCCGGGGGCGGCTCTCCTACCTCCAACCGGGAATTCGCTGGCGATCCGCCCCGAAATAGTGAATGGGAACACTATCAGCGGCATTCGCGGAAGCGCGATCTCGTTTCTGTTGGACGGTGTCGACGTGAGCGAACAGCATCAAGGAGGCACGTTTATCCAGACCTCTATTGATGCATTGCAAGAGTTCAGCGTACAGCAGAGCCCTTATTCTGCGGAGTTCAACCGCGGTGGGGCGTTCTTCAATGCAACAACGAAGTCGGGCACGAACAGATACCACGGAGGAGTTTTTGAATTTATCCGGAATGACAAACTGGACGCCCGCAATTACTTTTCGGCGACTAGAGCGATCCTGAAACGCAACCAGTTCGGCGGTGACATCGGTGGCCCGCTCTCGATTCCACATTTGTATAGCGGAAAAGATAAGACTTTCTTTTTTGTCGACTATGAAGGGCAGCGGCTGCGTCAAGGTCTGGTCGTCAACAGCATCGTACCCACCGACGCGCAACGGACAGGCGATTTCACCGGTCTCGGTAAACCGATCTACGATCCGCTAACAACGGTTACGACAACAGTGGGCGGGGTCACTACGACCACGCGTAACCAAATTAGCTGCAACGGGGTTCTCAATGTAATTTGTCCGTCGAGAATTCCCGCGCAGGCGTCCGCGGTCCTTGCGTACGTTCCACATGCAAATAGTGGCCCAACGAGCTTCAAAGCGGTACCTTCGCAAGCAATTGACTGGGACCAGGGCACGATACGGGTTGACCACCAACTTGGTAAGTCCAACCGGCTTTTCGGACGCTGGATCTATGTCAATAATCGAGAGACGGATCCCAACGCCGCACCTTTGCTGAAGACAGCGTCGCTGACGTCGAACGGCTACGACCTTGCAATCGGGCTCATTACAAATATCGGAGCAAATAAGGTCCAGGACTTCCGGATACACTATTTGCCCAGTCATGTACGGCTCTCGGCCTTTCTGCAGGGACCGGACTTTAATGCGGCGAATAACATTCAGGGCTTTGCCGGGTTGGAGCGGCCTGGCACGGGAAGTTCGTTTCCAGACTATGCCTGGAGCGGATATGCTGCGCTTCAAGGCTCCGCCTTCGACCAGCGTCCGAAGTCACAGGACCGCACAGTATTTGAGCCAACGGACAATTTCACAATCGTTAAGGGACGCCACTCTCTCAAGTTTGGAGTGCTGGTCCGTTACTATCAGTGGATTGGCTACGATAGCTCAAACTATGCCGGTATTTTCACCTTCTCTGGCGTTGAAACACAAAATCCGGCTGGAGCCACAACGACCCTCAAGGGTGGCGACGCCTACGCGGACTTCCTCCTTGGTTACCCTGCTTCTGTGGCCCGAGCCTACCCAGGTGCCAACTTCGGGGGACAACGTTGGTACCAACAATATTTCGGTCAGGACGATATACGCGTGAATCCCAAACTCACCGTGAATATTGGTCTACGGTATGAGTATTCGCCGTGGCTGAATGGATACAAAGGGCAATTGGGCACGTTCGATCCGACCAAGGCTAAGCCGATTATCGTAGAGGGAAATACCAGCCAAGTTGATCTGACATCACAATATGCAGCGCCCGCGGCGTACCAGTTCTTTGGGCAATACATCCAGACGAGCAGCCAAGCGGGACTTCCCTATTCGATTACATATACCGATCGGACTCAGTTCGCTCCGCGCGTCGGATTCGCATGGCAGCCATTGGGCCCGGACACCGTGATTCGCGGCGGTTTCGGTATCTTCTACGAACCCGAAGGAACCAGCGGCCGCGTCAACCGCAACATCCTTCCGTTCCTGTTGCTGGAGACCGTCAACCAGACTCAAAATATTAACCCTAATCGCACCACCGCAAACTTCTTTTTAGGGTCGCCTTTGGGTTCGGCCCTGGCGAATCCTTCCATCTTGCCGACCCTCACACACCTTAAGATGGGATCGAACCAGCATTACAGTCTAAGCGTGCAACAGCAACTGTCACCAAAGACCGTCTTCGATATCGCATATGTTGGCAATCATGGCTTGCATTTGCAATCTACCGATGACTTCAACGATCCCACTCCAGCGCTAGGCGGGGTTCAGGCACGCCGTCCTTTTCAGCCTTGGGGCACGATTACGTTTCAGTCACAGGATCTTGGAACAACATATCAAGCTCTCCAGACGAAACTCGAACGCCGCGTTGCTGATGGGATAACCGGGCTAATCTCCTACACGTGGTCAAAGTTTATGCAGTCCAACCAGTCCCCTGCGCTAGGTGGGAACACCGGATTTGAGAGGACATATTCTCAGTTCAACACACCACAAAATTTGGCGATGAGCGGGAGCTATCAACTGCCAGTAGGGCGTGGCAGAAAGTACATGGCCAACAGCAGCCATTTTGTGGATACCGTCCTTGGGGGGTGGCAAGTTCAGACGATCATCGTATTGCGAAGCGGCACGCCCTATACACCCGTCGTTTCGACTGATGTGGCGAACACTGGCGTCAGCAATCAGAGGCCGAATATAAACCCACTCGGCGGGTCGCCGACATTTCACAAGTCGCTGACCACGTGGTTTGATAAGTCCTTGTATGCCGTCGCGGCCCCGCTGAATTATGGAAAAGTAAAGGCGTTTACACTGCAGTCTGATGCATTTCGGCAATACGATGCGTCGATTTTCAAAAATTTCGCGTTGCCCGGTGAGTCCGTCCTGTCTTTCCGCGCGGAGTTCTTCAACCTGCCGAACACAACCAGCTTCAACGCTCCGAGTTCGACCATTGACGCGACGACGTGTTGCACCGTGACTACGACCTCGATTCCATCTCGCGATATCCAGTTTGCTTTGAAATATAACTTCTGACGACCAAAGGCCCTAATAATGCGCAAGCTTGTGCTTATCCTGAGTTGTGCCTTCGCGATGCATGTGGCGGCACAAGTTTCAGAGTCGAACCCGGTATCCATTCAAGTCGACCTCGCGAAACCAGAGGGGCCGTATACGCCGATCTACAGCTGGTTTGGCTATGACGAGTCAAACTACACAACAATGAAATATGGCAAGGAACTGTTGACCGAGCTTCATGATCTTAGTCCGGTACCGGTATACATTCGCGCGCATCATTTGTTGACCTCGGGCAATGGGGTCGCTGAGCTGAAGTGGAGTTCTTCGAACGTCTTTACCCTCGATGCAAATGGAAAGCCGGTGTACGACTTCACTATTACCGATCAGACTTTTGACGAATTCCAAAGGGCAGGCGTGCGACCGATGGTCGAGTTGGGCTTTATGCCTAAAGATCTTGCCGCGACGGTACCGGGTGTAACGGACTATCAGGTTCACTATCCTGGCAGCACGATCTCTGGAGCCTCGAACAACCCGCCGAAGGATTATGCGGTCTGGGGGGAGTTGGTTAGAAAATATACAGAGCATCTGGTACAGCGTTATGGCAAAGAAAAGGTCAGCACGTGGTACTTCGAGGTCTGGAATGAGCCGGATATTGCATATTGGCACGCCGCTCCTGAGGAATATTTCAAGCTCTACGACTATTCGGTGGCAGGAGTCCGCGCTGCATTGCCCGATGCGATCGTAGGTGGCCCTGCCAGCACCGGTCCTGCTTCTGAAAAAGCCAGCACGTTTCTCGATAATTTCTTGAAGCACTGCATGAATGACAAGAGTGCCGCGAATGGCAAGCCAATTCCGTTAGACTTCATCTCGTTTCACCCCAAGGGCCGGCCGACAGTCGTGGATGGCCACGTGCGTATGGGGCTCTCAAATGAGTTGAAGGCCGCGGGCGAGGGCTTTCGAATTGTCGCGAAGTATCCGAAGTACATTCATCTTCCGATCATTCTGAGCGAAGCCGATCCGGAAGGCTGCGCAGCATGCTCAATGAAGGTGAATCCGTCGAATGCTTACCGAAATGACACCCTCTATCCGACGTACACTGCGGCAGCTATCAAGGGCCTCTTCGCCCTGCAAGACCGTTACAAAGTGAACTTGATCTCCATGTTGTCCTGGTCTTTCGAGTTTGAAGATAAGGAATATTTTGAAGGGTTTCGAACGCTTGCGACAAACGGAATCGATAAGCCGGTGATCAATGTCTTCCGAATGGCCGGCCTGATGTCGGGACAACGGGTGAACACAAGCAGCACTGGACAGGTTCCGCTTGACGATATTCTCAGATCAGGCGTGCGGCAGACTCCGGACGTGGATGCCTTCGCGACAAGAGCTGACCATGAGGCTGCGGTAATGCTGTGGAACTATCATGACGATGACATGCCGGCGGCGGGTGCCCCAGTTCAGGTAACTATTGCGGGGATCCCATCCGGTGTAAAGAAGGTGTTATTGCAGCATTATCGAATCGACAACACGCATAGTAATTCCTATACCGTGTGGAAGAAGATGGGCTCCCCGCAGTCCCCGACGACTGAGCAATACGCACGATTGAAGAGCGCCGGACAACTGGAGCTTTTGACCTCACCTGAATGGCTGGACGTGAGTGGCGGAAAGGTCACCATCTCTACAGAGCTTCCGCGTCAGGCTACATCCCTTGTCCATCTGAAGTGGTGATTCGTGGCGACCATGCTGAGAAACGCCAACCAGACGACGCGGTCCAACTCGATCGAGGTGAAGTGGTATTTCGTCGCATTGGTTACTGCGGCGATCGCTATCAGCTACTTCGATCGGCAGACCCTGCCCGTCGCCATCTCGGCCATTCAGCGGACGATACCGCTTAGCGACCAGCAGTTTTCGTGGCTGCAATTTGCGTTCCTCATTCCCTATGCGGCGATGTATGCAGCAGGGGGACGGATGCTTGATATTGTAGGAACTCGCCGAGGGTTCATTTTGATCATGTTGTGGTGGTCGGGAGCCTGCGCACTGCATGGCTTTGCGATGAGCTTCGGATTTTTGATGGGAACTCGTTGTTTGCTTGGGATGGGAGAAGGTGGCGCCTTTCCTGCTGCGACGAGAGTGGTGGCGGAATGGATTCCATCGCACCAGAGATCAACTGCGATGGGGATTATCAATGCAGGAACCGCCGTAGGATCAGTTCTCGCGCCGCCGCTGATCGGGATAATCCTTCTGACAGTTGGCTGGAGAATGGTATTCTTCGCCGCAGGAGTTGTGGGGTTTGCGTGGGTGATATGGTGGGCGGTCGCATATCGAGGCAACAATGAGGCTTCGCTCGCTACGTTAGATGCAAGGCTCACTGCCCGGCAGCTATCGTTCACGGATGTACTGGGCATGCGCAAGGTGCAGGTACTCGTGTTCGCCAAGTTCATGAGCGATTCAGCTTGGTACTTTTATCTATTCTGGTTGCCGAAGTACCTCTACGACGTGCGCGGATTTGATGTAAAGCACGTGAGCTACTACGCGTGGATACCGTATGCCGCCTCGGGAATCGGCAGCTTCCTCGGTGGATGGCTGTCCAGCGCCCTGTTAAGGCGGGGACATTCGCTGGATTATTCTCGCAAATTTGTTCTCGGCCTTAGCGCTTTGTTCATGCCGGTTGTCATGCTGGTTCCTCATGTACCGGTTGGCTGGGCGCTCATGTTGTTCAGCATCGCATTTTTCTGTCAGCAGTCCTGGTCCGGGCTGATCATGACTCTGCCGGCCGATATCTTTCCTCTGTCCGCGGTGGGATCGGTCGCAGGCTTGATTGGCTTTGGAGGAGCCATCGGGGGCGCCATTTTTGGTGTCGTCGCCGGCTTCCTGCTGGGTCACGGATTCGGATATGGAACATTGTTCTTCATCGTCGGAACCTTTCACCTTATCGGTTTCTCGGCCATCCTGCTCCTGGGAGGCAAGGTGAGTCCACTTAAGACTCCAGATCTACTAACAATAGAGAGCCAATTATGAAAATTACAGAAGTACGTACACGCGTCGTTCAATGGGAAGGCAAGACTACGCCGCTGCCTCCTCACTTTTGCACCAATCCGATGGACCTGGTTATGTTCCGGGAAGCCTCGATGGGCAACTTTGCCTTTCATGGGTGGGTTTTGGTGGAAGTATTTACAGATGCCGGTCTGGTCGGACTCGGCAACGCCGCTTTATCTCCTCTGGTTACCAAGATTTGTATTGATACTTATCTGAAGCCGCTGCTGTTGGGAGCAGATCCTTGGGATACGGAGTATTTATGGCAGCAAATGTATCGCCGGACAATGGCATTCGGGCGAAAGGGTGTCGCAATGACAGCGATCAGCGCGGTCGATATCGCACTGTGGGATCTGCTGGGAAAATCCGCCCAGCAACCTGTGTATCGGTTGCTGGGCGGGCGAACCAAGAAGCGCATTCCGGTTTACGCCAGCCGGCTCTACAGCATGCCGCTGGACGAACTGAGGGTTGAAGCGCAGCGCTATAAAGACGAAGGATACAAAGCGATGAAGCTGCGTTTCGGCTGGGGACCGGTGGATGGCGCGGAAGGAATGCAGCGTAACGTCGAGTTGGTGCGAACGGTTCGCGAAGTAGTTGGCGATGGAATCGATATGATGGCCGACGCCTATATGGGATGGACCCTCGACTATGCCAAGCGCATGCTGCCGCTGCTGGAACCGTTCAATTTGCGATGGCTCGAAGAGCCTGTAATACCGGATGACACACGCGGTTACAAGGAGCTGAAAGCCTATGCCCGAGTGCCGATTGCAGGGGGAGAACACGAGTTCACTGTCTTCGGCTTCCGGGAACTGCTGGAAGCGAATGCGCTCGACTATATCCAATTCGACACGAACCGGGTGGGCGGAATCAGCCAGGCGCGTAAGATCTCCGCTCTGGCGGAGGCATATCAGGTTCCGGTGGTGCCGCATGCGGGCCAGATGCATAACTACCATGTAGTGATGGCTAACTTGAACTCACCGATGGCTGAATTCTTCCCAAAGGTCGATGTTGAGGTGGGCAACGAGCTGTTCTGGTACATCTTCGACGGAGAGCCGGTTCCCGTCGATGGCTATATTGATCTTGATGAAAACACTCCCGGCCTCGGCCTTACGGTAAACGAAGAGTCGCTGAAACGCTTCAGGATCATTGAGTAACACCTTAGGAGAAGAATGATTCATCTAGTCCAGATTAGTAACGGTTCATCGCGCCGGGTCGCGATTGTGGAAGAACCTTATCTCCGCTGCCTTGCTGACGCGCAGAGCGTCTACGAGTTGGCTCAGCAGTGTCTAGGCCGCGGCATGCGATTGAGTGAACGGGCTAGTGCACTCGCGAGTGGAGAGGTATTGAACTACGACGCAATCTATTCCCGAACCTCCGAGTGGCATCTGCTGCCACCAATTGATGTTCCCGGGGCGGCGTCGCGCCTGACCATCGCCGGTACGGGGTTGACGCATTTGGGGAGCGCGAAGGAACGGCAGGCCATGCATCTAGGTGACACAGCAAAGACAGACGAAAACGTAACCGACAGCATGCGAATGTTTCAGTGGGGCATCGAGGGCGGCCGTCCTGCAGCAGGCGAAATCGGTGTCGCGCCAGAGTGGTTTTACAAGGGCAACGGTTTCATGCTGCAGCCGCCGTTCGCCCCGCTGACGATTCCAGCCTACGCTGAGGACGGCGGCGAAGAAGCGGAATTGGCCGGAGTTTATGTGATTGGCGAAGACGGCACGCCGTATCGCATCGGGATGGCTACCGGAAACGAATTCTCCGACCACCAATTTGAGAAACGCAACTACCTCAATCTCGCGGGCTCGAAGCTGCGTACCTGCAGCCTCGGACCTGAGCTTGTAGTTGGCGCAGAATTTCAATCGGTTGTCGGAGAGGTGCGGATTGAGCGTGGAGCAGACACGATCTGGTCGAAGAAACTTGCAACCGGAGAGGAGAACATGTGCCACAGTCTCGCCAACCTTGAACATCATCATTTTAAATTCGAAGGTCACCGCCGGCCGGGAGATGTGCACGTGCACTTCTTCGGCGCACATTCACTAAGCTTCGGCGATAGCATCGTGCTGAAGGATGATGACTGGATGAATGTGCATTATGAGGGATTTGGACGAGCGCTGCGCAACCCGATTCGTGTCGAACCGAAGAGCGCGAATAACCCAGTTGTAGTGCGCTCACTTGATTGATGAGAAACAAGCAGAGGAGCTCTTGTGGCTGAAAATGTGGCAATACTCGGACTGGGCACCATGGGTGCAGGGATGGCAGCGAATCTCTTGAAAGCTGGCTTTGCGCTAAGTGTCTACAACCGAACGACGGCAAAGGCGCGGGCGCTGACCGATTCTGGTGCGCGGTTGGCTGCGACACCGGCGGAAGCGGTCAAAGGCGCTTCGGTCATCATCAGCATGCTGTCTGACGACACCGCGTCCCGAGAAGTATGGCTCGGTAAAGATGGAGCGCTTAAGGCCGCTGAAAAAGCCGCCATCCTGATTGAGTCGAGCACAGTAAGTCCTGCCTGGATCTTTGAACTTGCCGGAGTGGCTACGCAGCGTGGTTTAGATTTGTTGGATGCTCCCGTGACCGGCAGTCGCATGCAGGCAGAAGCCGGTCAGCTTTCATTCCTCGTAGGTGGCAATGAGGCGGCACTAGAAAAGGCTGCCTCCGCCTTGCAAGCTATGAGCAAAGAGATCGTTCACCTGGGCCCTGTGGGAAGCGGGGCAAAGATGAAACTTATCAACAATTTTCTTTGCGGAGTGCAGGTGGCGGCGCTGGCGGAAGGGTTGACGTGGATCGAACGCAGCGGCCTCGACCGTGACAAAGCGCTCTCTATCCTGAAGTCGGGCGCACCTGGTAGCCCGCTCCTCGGCGCTATCTCGACCCGTATGGTCAATCAAACCTACGCGGTGAATTTCCTGCTGAAGCTAATGACGAAGGACTTGCTCTATGCGCAGAATGAGGCGGCCCAATGCGACGTCGATCTCAAGACAGCAGAAGTAGCACGAAGCCTTTTCCAGGCTGCCATTGCCCAGGGATTCGGTGACGAAGATATGGCGTCGGTGATCGAACCGCTACGAAAGAAGTAGGTCATCGTTCCACAAATGCCGGACACAAGATCTTTCCAGCATCATTCCTTATTGGAGATCGAACTATGAAATCGCTCGCCACCTCTTGTGGTTTGCTCTTGTGCCTATCTGTTGCAGCGGGGCAGGAGGCATCCCGACCGACGTATTTAGATCCGTCCAAGTCAATGGAGCAGAGAGTCGCCGATCTCATCGGGCGTATGACACTCGAAGAGAAAGCTCAGCAGTTGAATCACCTCAATGTTGGTATCCCCCGTCTCAAGGTCCCAGCGTGGGGCGGATGGAACCAGACGTTGCACGGAGTTTGGTCCAAGGAATCCACGACCCTCTTCCCCGCTGCGATAGCGATGGGCGCAACGTGGGATCCACAGTTAGTCCAGACCATTACTGGAGCAATGTCGGATGAGGCGCGGGCTCTGTACAACATCGGTGCGGATGGCCCTCGTTCGAAGCACGGCCTGGTGTTCCGCTCACCGGTGATTAACATCAGCCGCGATCCACGCTGGGGCCGAATACAGGAGGTGTTTAGCGAAGACCCTTTTCTGACTGGGCGGATCGGCGTTGCTTATATCCAGGGACTACAGGGCAACGACTCACGCTATTTGAAGGTTGCCGCGACCGTTAAGCATTTTGCAGTGAACAATGTCGAGACAAACCGCCAGAGGCTCTCGGCGGAAGTGGATGAACGCAATCTGATGGAGTATTGGTTGCCGCATTGGAAGGCGGCCATCGTGGAAGGCCACGCACAATCGGTGATGGCCTCCTACAACGCGATCAATGGTGCTCCTGATGCGATCAACAGATACCTGTTAACAGACATCCTGCGCGATCAATGGAAATTTGATGGCTTCGTGACCGACGATCTTGGCGGAGTGAACCTGCTCGTAGCGGCACACCATATAACTGAGGATCCGGTGGAAGCGACCGCAGAGGCCATCAAGGCGGGATGCGACTCCGACGACATGCAATATGAGACCAATATCCCCTTGGCGGTAAAACGAGGTCTCCTACAGACCAGCGACGTAGATCGTGCCTTGGCACGAGTCCTGCGGGTTGGCTTTCGACTGGGTGCCTTTGACCCGCCTGAAATGAACCCTTATTCGAAGATCTCATCCAACGTGATTCGTTCTCCGGAGCATTTGAAGCTTTCCTTGCAGACGGCGCTTGAGTCGATGACATTGCTGACGAATCGAAATAGCTTTCTCCCATTGAAGAAGGAGAATCTGAAGAGTATTGCCGTCATCGGCCCCGCGGGCGACACCGCCTTCGAGACTGGAAACTATTACGGAACGCCGGCACGCAAAGTGAGCCCGCTCCAGGGATTGAAGGATGCGCTCGGTTCTGACGTCAAGGTGGAGTATGAGCAGGGCGCAGGGTTCATTGAGGTAGCCGACCCATCGATGATCGCTCGTGCCGCCGAACTGGCACGAAGATCCGACGTCGCCGTTTTGTTTTTAGGAACGAACCTCAAAGTGGAGGCCGAAGGCAGAGATCGCAGGGACCTTAACCTTCCCGGAGCTCAACAGCAGCTCATGGAAGCGGTCTACGCCGCCAATCCAAAAACAGTTTTGGTGCTAATGAATGCGGGCCCCCTGGCCGTGACCTGGGCTAACGATCACCTTCCCGCGATTCTCGATGCGTGGTATCCAGGTGAGGCGGGAGGCACTGCGATAACGCAAGTATTGCTAGGTGACTACAACCCGGGTGGTCATCTGCCATATACGGTGTACGCCAGCCTGGACGGAGTGCCTCCACAAAATGAGTACGACGTGTCGAAGGGCTTCACCTATCTCTACTTCAAGGGCGTGCCTCTTTACGCCTTTGGTCACGGTCTTAGTTACACGCAGTTCAAGTTCAGCAATTTGAAGCTGTCGCAGGGCAAAATCAGTGCGACTGGAGAAATAAGTGTATCGTTCGATCTACAGAACGCTGGAACCAGAGCAGGATCGGAGGTAGCGCAGTTGTATGTTCATCAAGTGAAGTCGAACGTAGTGCAACCGATCAAGAGTCTGCGTGGATTTCAGCGCGTGATGCTCGAGCCGGGCGAGACCAGGCATGTGACGATTGCCCTGCCCGCGTCACAGCTTTCCTACTACGATGTAGGAACACACAAGTTCATCGTCGCTCCAGGCAGGTTCAACGTAATGATCGGTTCCTCATCGGACGATATCCGGCTTCGCGGTGACTTGGAAGTCAATTGAACGCGTCCAGGTCGGCGAATCGTATGAGCAGTCGTTAGTCGCCGAATTAGAGAGTTGAACCGCTCCGATAATTTCTTGATTTTGCTGAGATAGGTAAGAAGGAGATCCACACGTGGACAAACGAGAATTCCTTAAGACCTCGGGTGCTCTGTTTGCAAGCACTTTTCTTCCAAAGCTCACCGCCGCTCAAGCAACAAGCGACAGCCGGACGAACTGGGCTGGGAACTATACCTACAGCACGAAAAATCTTGATTCGGCAAAGACTGTCGAAGACATTAAGCGCGCTATCCATAGCCATTCTCACCTCAAAGCTCTCGGGGCGCGCCACTCCTTCAATGGCATTGCCGATAGTACGGAAGATCAAATATCCCTGAAACACTTCGATCAAATCGACCTGGATACCAGTGCCAAGACAGTTACTGTCGGCGCCGGTGTAACCTATGGTCAACTTGCTCCCTACATCGACGCCCGTGGATTTGCTGTCCATAACCTTGCTTCTCTTCCACATATCTCCGTGGTGGGAGCCTGCGCCACCGCGACGCATGGCTCGGGCAGCCGGAACGGCAATCTTTCGACCGCTGTTCGGGCTATGGAGATCGTTACTGCTAATGGTGAAGTTGCGGCATTCTCTCGCGAAAAGTTAGGCGACAGGTTCCCTGGCACTGTCGTTGGACTTGGAGCGCTGGGCGTCATCACAAGGATCACGCTCGACGTGCAACCGGCCTTCCAGATGACGCAAGTTGTCTATGAAAATCTCTCCTTCTCGCAGCTCGAACATCACCTTGATGATGTCTTTGCGCGCGGCTACAGTGTCAGCATCTTCACTGACTGGCAAAATCATCGCGCCACCCAGGTGTGGATCAAGCGCCGAGTAGATCAGGGTTCTCCCACCGATCTACATGCCGACTTCTATGGAGCGAAGGCAGCCACGCACAATTTGCACCCTCTTGCCGGTCATTCGGCGGAAAACTGCACCGACCAGATGGGCATTCCCGGCCCCTGGTATGAACGGCTGCCACACTTTCGAATGAATTTCACGCCAAGCAGTGGAGCGGAACTTCAGTCGGAGTACTTCGTGCCTAACGACAAGGGCTTCGCGGCAATACTCGCCGTGGAACAACTCCGCGATCAGATTACTCCTCACTTGTTCATCTCAGAACTTCGTACGATCGCAGCAGACGATCTGTGGATCAGTCCTTGCTACCAGCGGCCCTCCATGGCGATTCATTTCACCTGGAAACCAGAGTGGCCTGCAGTCAAGAAAATTCTCCCGTTGATCGAAGAAAAGCTTGCGCCTTTCGGCGCCAGACCCCACTGGGCCAAGCTGTTTACCATGCCGCCTACTGACCTCACGGCGCGTTACGCGAAGATGTCGGACTACCAAGGACTACTCACTCAATTCGATCCGAGCGGGAAGTTCCGCAACGAATTCATAAATACAAATATCTATGGCGCTGACCGAACTTCGGAATGATCCGCGCTCAGAGTGAGCAACGAACCATACCACCAGGCAAAAGGGCTTAGTATCACATTAATCGACTTAAGAAAACGTTCTCTTGACGAGTGGTTCTGATGAGGAATAGAAAGGATTCGTTGAGAAATTCAAAGGAGATCACCTATGAAACGCAGGTTGTCCCGCCGCAGGTTTATTGCCTCCGCCGCATTTTCGATTGTTCCGTCCGCCATTGGGTACGCTCGGCCAAAGAGTGGTGGTTTGCTCGGGTTGCTTGGGGACGAACCGCGTCCGGCGAAACCTTCGAAGACAGATTGGAGGGACTCCGGCGTGATCGATTTGAACAACTCTCCCTACGCCAAGCTTAAGACGGTGCCGGTGCGAGCGGTCGTTATTCAAGATGGATTCTGGTCCCAACGGCGCAAGACGAACGAGGTGGCGAGCATTCCGAGCATGCATGACGAGCTGCTGGAACATGGCCGGATGAATAACTTTCTGCGACTGCAGGGCAAGTCGTCTGATCCGCAAAAGGGGCCGGTTTTTTCAGACTCGGACATTTACAAGTGGGCCGAGGCGGTTGGGTTTCAGTTGCAAATTGCCGACAACCCCGAACTGAGGAAGACGACCGAGGCGATGATTCGCGATGTCGTTGCTATCCAGGAGCCCAGCGGTTATCTGAATACGTATTACAACGGCGATCGAAAGCCGCTGCGGATGCAGTACGACGTCCAGACGACCGGCCACGAATTGTATTGCATCGGTCATATGCTCCAAGGCGCGATTGCATACTATCGAGCAACGGGAGATTCGACGCTTCTCAACGCGGGAATTCGATTTGTAGACGATTTTCTGATTCCTAACTACGGACCTGGTGCAAACCAGAAGGCAATTGTGTCGGGTCATCCAGAAATCGAGATGGCATTGGTAGAACTATCTCGGACAACGGGGGATCGCAAGTACATCGAGCTTGCAGGGTACATTCTTCATGGGGATGAACGGGTTCCGCTGAGGCCGCAACAGATTGTGTATATGTATTGTGGGATTCCGTTTACGTCGCGCACCAAGCTCGAAGGGCATGCGGTGCGTGCAATGTACGCATGTTGCGGGGCGACGGACTACTACCTGGAGACGGGGGACCAGGCTTATTGGAAGACGCTGAATGTGCTTTGGAACGACCTGACCGCGCACCAACTATATGTGAATGGCGGCGTGGGAGCGCGGGCAGCCGGTGAGGCATTTGGTGATCAGTACGAACTGCCCAATGCACAGGCCTATGGGGAGAGTTGTGCGGCAATTGGAAACATGATGTGGAACTGGCGCATGCTGGCGGCATCGGGCGATGCAAAGTTCACCGATGTGATTGAGCGGGCACTATATAACGGCATCAACTCGGGGATGTCGCTTGATGGCAAGACCTATTGCTACCGTAATCCACTGGCGTTTGACCCGGCGGGTGAGTCGAGGGACAGGCACTTGGTGGATGGCAAGATCCGCAATGCGTGGTACGACACGACCTGCTGTCCCCCGAACCTGGAGAGGACGTTTGCGTCGCTTTCTGGGTACTTCTACAGCACGAACGCGGATGGGGTTTATGTGCATTTGTATGACAGCTCGGAGATGAACTGGCACCTGCACGATGGCACGGGGCTGAAGGTGCAGCAGAAGACGAACTATCCGTGGAGCGGCGATGTGAAGATGACGGTTAGCCCGGCGACTCCCAAGGAGTTTGTCATGTATGTTCGGATTCCAGGCTGGTCGACGAAGAACAGCGTCAAGGTGAACGGCAAGGAGATCGCGGGTGCGAAACCGGGTGAGTATCTAGCGATTCGCAGACGGTGGGCGGAGAATGACACGATCGATTTGAACTTCGACATGACGACGCACCTGCTGAAGGCGAATCCTGCTGTGACGGAAGACCGTGGACGTGTGGCGTTTCAACGTGGTCCTATCGTGTTCTGCATGGAGCATCTGGACCAGCCGGATCATGGAGTTGGGATGAATCTTGCGGGTTATACGGTGCTGCCGGGAGGGGCGACTACAGAGCATTTCGACGCTAATTTGCTGGATGGCGTGGTGGTGCTGACTCATCCGGCTACGATCAGCAAGACTGCTACGGATACGGCGTTGTACTTCCCGGCGTCGACTCCGAAGCCGCCGGAGAGTCCCACTACGGTGAAGCTTATCCCTTACTATGCATGGGCGAATCGGGAGTCGGCTTCCATGCAGGTTTGGATTCCTTATAGGGATTCTTAGAGGCGAGCGGGAGTAAATTTGCCCAATTGATTTTGCTTTTTTTATGGTGTGGCGGAGTGGTGTTTTGCAGGGGGTTTTGAGAAATTGTGGCAGTAAAGCGTGGTTTTTTTGTGGTTAGTTTGTGGTGAAATGCGTGGTAAAAGATGGTTTTTTGACGGTCACTTTTTGCGGCTGAAAAATACGCCAACTTTTCAAATTTATTTTTGGGTTGGGGCGCTTTTGGTGAACGAGGGTACACAGGACTTTTAAGGACATCAAAGGGACCTCATGGGAGAGCGGTTTACGCGGCGTTCGGTGCTGGGCGGGATGGCGTTGGAGGCGGCGAATCTGCTGTTCTCGCGGAGGGTTGGAACGGCGGAGATCTTTGGTGCGACGCAGGGTGTGCCGGCGGTGGGGAATACGCATCTGCTGACGGTGGTTGCGGTGAGCGGGAAGACGCTGCGGCTGCGGGTCATTCAGCAGGGCAAACAGGGGCCGACGGAGGAAGTTGGAGTTGTGCCACGGGAGTGGCCGGAGGCGCTGACTGTGGACGGTTCCGGTGTCGCCGCGTGGGGCGGGTATAAGGTGCATCTTGAAGAGAGGCCCTGGCGCATGACGATCGTCGATGCGGAGGGCAAGACACGGCAACAGATTCGACTGGAGCCTTCTACGGGGGCGATCCGTTTCCTCATCGGCGAGGGGCCGCTGTATGGGCTGGGGGAGGGTGGACATCCGCTGAATCGCCGCGGCACGAAAGATGCGATGTTGAATGGGCAACATAGTCCGGATCTCGCAACACTTGGTGCCCGGTCGCCGATTCCATGGCTGGTGAGCGCGGAGGGCTGGGGGATCTTCTTTGCTCATCCGTGGGGAACGTTCGATTTGACGGGGGCGGACGGGGCTTTTTTGCCGACGGAGGAGACGCCCACGCGAGATGTTTTTGTCATACTGGCCGGGACGCCGGCTGAGTTGATGAAGGAGTGGGCGGAGTTGACGGGATATCCGCATATGCCGCCGCTTTGGTCGCTGGGATATCAACAGTCGCATCGCACATTGGCAAGCAGAGAGGCGATCCTGGCGGAGGCGAAGCGATTTCGCGCGGACAAGCTGCCATGCGACGCGATGATTTACCTGGGCACGGGATTCTGTCCTGCGGGATGGAACACGGGGCATGGGTCCTTCATGTTTAATCCTGCGGTGTTTCCTGATCCTGCAGCTATGATTCACGAGATGCATGAGGAGCACTTCAAGGTGATTGTGCACGTGACGAGTCCACCGGAGGACCTTCACGGCGAGGTGGGAGATACGGGCGCGGCGTTGAAGGACCCGAGCAGTGCGGCGGTGTATTGGCCGAAGCATCGTGAGGCGTGGAGCAAAGGTATCGACGGATGGTGGCCGGACGAGGGCGACGAGTTGCGGCCCGCTTCGCGGCTGGCGAGGAACCGGATGTACTGGGAGGGGTCGCAGCTGTTTGCGCCGAATGTGAGGCCGTTCGCGTTGCACAGAAATGGCTATGCGGGGATGCAGCGGTATGCGTGGCTGTGGTCGGGCGATACGCTTTCGACGTGGAAGACGCTGGCAGCGCAGGTGATGGTAGGTATAAACGTTGGGCTATGCGGGATACCGTACTGGGGGACGGATACGGGCGGCTTTGTGCCGACCAAGGAGTTTACGGCGGAGCTGTTTGTGCGCTGGTTCCAGTTCAGCGCGTTCTGTCCGTCGTTCCGCTGCCATGGGAGAACGTGGATGCTGCGGCTGCCGTGGGGATGGGACATGGGGACGTATGGGCCGGCGGAGGTGAGCGAGTCCGCGGCGGCTACGTTGCCGAAGCCGGATGATCTGCATAACAAGGCGGTGGAGGAGATTTGCAGAAAGTATCTGAACCTACGGTATCAGCTGCTGCCTTATCTCTATTCTGCTGTGGCGGAGGCACATGCGACGGGACTGCCCTTGATGCGTTCGCTGTGGTTGGCCTATCCGAAGGATGCCAAGGCTTCGGCGGTTGAGGATGCGTATTTGTGGGGCGACAGCGTGCTGGTTGCTCCCGTGCTCGAGCCGGGAGCGACGCAGAGGAAGACTTATCTGCCGCATGGCGTGTGGTGGGACTACTGGAACAATGTGCGGCTGGATGGCGGGTCCGAGGTGACTCGCGAGGTGAATCTCGAGACGATTCCACTGTATGTGAAGGCGGGGGCGATTGTACCGACTGGGCCGGTGAAGCAATACACAGGTGAAGTTAGCAGCGAGCCGGTGGTGCTGCGCGTGTATCCCGGGGCAGATGGTGCGATGACCCTGTATGAAGACGATGGGGTGAGCTTCGACTATCAGAAGGGGGCGTTTACGCGCATCGTTTGCAGTTGGAGTGATGCTTCTCGAACGTTGAGTTTGAAGGCAGACCCAAAGGGGAGAGTTCCGAAGGGGAGGGTGTTCTCGGTGGAGATTGCCGGGGCGAATGCGGCCAAGCGGCTTACTATGTCGGGCGTGAGCGCTTCGGTCAGTTTGTGATTCCGGGTTAGCTCTTCTTTTCCTATTTGGCGGTAGATCATTTTGGATGCGCTTTCGTCTGCACAAGCTTTGAGATCTTCTGTGACAGCTCGTCTGACTTTGAGGACTTTCCGTTCTTGTCATATACCTCGATCAGCAGAGCGGCCGCGCTCAGGTTCAGGGGATCGAGCTCCATTGCGCGTTCGAGGTGTTGTTCTCCGAGTTCCTCCTGGCCTGCGGCGAGGTAGGCCTGGCCGAGACTGGCCTCCTTCGGCGAAGACGCCGGGTCGAAACGCACGGCCAGGGCAAACGCCTGGACCGCCTCGGAATACTGCTGCCCCGCGATGAGAGCGGTGCCAAGCATGTTGTACAACTCAGAGTCCTGCGGAAACTGCTGCTGCACTGTGGTCAGGGTGCGATACCCGCTGAGGATTTGCTTTGGCGATCTTCGCGCCAGTCCATATTCCGTTACAGCCATGCCGAGATTGCGCGTGGCGAACTCGATTGGCGGCTGTCGCCATGGAACGATTTCGGGGATGGTTTCGGAATTCTCTCCTGCTATTTCGCGCTCGGGTTGCCGCTGGATGCGATGGTCGGTGAAGGCGCTGTGGCCGCCGTCGCCGGCCTCTCTTTTGGACATATGGCAACCGATGCAGTTGCTTGTTTTGTCAGGGTGGCTACTGGCGAATGTCGTCTTCGAGTGACAACGCATGCAGCGCTCGCGATAGTACGAGATGGGCTCCGTCGGCTCGTTGTGCGGATTGTGGCAGGTACCGCACCACATCCTTCCGCCGCTGCTGCGTGCGCATTTGCTCAACGCGAGTTGCTCGGAGTGACTTATCACCTTGAAGGCGGCCTCTGTGCCGGTTGGCGATTCGTTGTGATAGATGGTGAAGGTCTCTTCGAGGGGCTTCCCTGCGGCGAAGTCGGTGAATTTTTTGCCGGGGTTCAAGATCCGCGCTACACCGATCAGATGACATTGCTCACATACGCTATCGCGCGCGGCAGGCTCCAGTTCGGCGGGATTGACGATGTTTCCCAGCCCGGGTTTTGCGAGGTGGGCGGCGAGAGGTCCGTGGCACCGATTGCAGCTGATCGCGAGATGAGGGAACGGGACGGCTGCGTATCTGTTCAGTGATCCTTCGACGGCATCGAACGATCCGGCGTGGCAGAAGACACAGCCCGTCGCGATGGGGCGAGTGAAGTCCGGATCCGGTTTGCCTTCGTAGCCTGGGGCCAGTCCATAGGCCGAGCGATTGAGGTAATAGGCCACGGGCGACTGGAAAAGGTGGTCTCCGAGGTCCATCACATAGCCACTTGCGTGCGTGCCAGACCCGATCACGTAGTCGACGTGATAGGTGTTCGTGGTGCCGTGACTGTTGAGTGTCTGCCACGATCCCTGCTTGTCCGCATGCATCGTGATGGTCGTTCCAGGTACAGTGACCGCACCTGCGGGCTCTTGTCCACCGATTCGCATGGAATGGGCCATCTTCGATCGGGCGAATCCTGCCACTTCTTCGGCGTGGCACTTTTTGCATTGGTTCTGGTCGATTGAAACAGCCGGAACACCAGCAAGCGGCTTCGCTGCAGCGTGATGGGGCGCGCGGGCGAAGAGCGATGCGACGGGCCCTGCCAGAAGAGACAACGCTAAAGCAACAGCTATGGTCCCGAGTGGCCTTGGTGCAGACAAGTCGAGTCTCCTCTGGTTCGATGCAGATGGAACTATGTTTGGTTAAGTCTGTTGGTAGAGACGATAGGTTTCGTCTTTGATGTCGGGATAAGGAAGCATGCGGATCTTGCCAGACTCGGTTGCGACCTCCCATGCGGAGGAGTTGCCGATGCGTTGGGCGGCGAGTAGTTGCTTCTGCGTGATTTTGTGGGCGCCGGGCTCGATAGCGAAGAGTGCGACGGGGCCGTAGAGGAGAGCGACGATCTGGCGGTTACGGTCATCGATGGGGGCGAGGCGGAGGGGCATGTCGAGTGAGAGTTCGACGCGGTCGCCGTCCTTCCAGGTGCGGTCGATGCTGGCCCATGTGCCGGGAGTGAGGGTGACGTCGACGGCGTTGCCGTTGACTGTGACTTTGGATTTGCTTCCCGCCCATGCGGGGATGCGGAGGGCGATGGTGAAACGCTCCGGATGAGAGAGCGTGAGGTGCATGCTGGTGTCGCCGTTAGCGGGGTATTGGGTGTGCTGGGTGAGCGAGGCGTGCGCGCTTCCCTGCTGCCAGGTGATACGCGATGGGACGTAGAGGTTGACGTTGATGCCCTTGGCGCTGCGAAGGTAGGAGCTGATGCCGTAGTCGGCGGTGAGCTGCGGGAAGGTGCCGGAGCAGCAGGGCCACTTCTGTTCGTAGTCGACTTTTTTGGCGTCGCGATTGTTGTAGTCGGCGTAGTAGAAGCTGACGCCGTCGGGGCGGATGGGACGGGCGCCGAGGATGGTGTTGTAGAGGATGGTCTCCATGCTGTCGCCATAGCGGCTGTCGCCGGTGACGCGCATGAGGTAGCGGGTGACTTTGAATTGACCGTAGGCGCCGCAGGGAGTTTCGAAGCTGCTGTGGGTCTTGGTGAGGCTTTCGGCGAGTTCATCGGTTTCGGGCTTAACAAAGCCTTCGTTGGGACCCCAGCCTCCGGTGGCGTAGCTTTGAGCAAGGACGAAAGCGAAGCCGTTTTTCGCTGCGGCGAGATGTTTCTGGCTGCCGTCGGTGAGGTAGGCCTGCATGGCGGAACAGAGGCCGTTGACGTGGCTGTAGGCGTGCTGTCCGGGGAGGATGTTTTTGTTCAGGGCGAGTGGACCGAAGTAGGTGTCGTCCTCAAGGAAGCGCTGGGCGAGTTGACGGTAGCGAGTGCCGGCTCCGCGCTGGTAGGCGAGGTAGAAGTTTTCGGGGAGGGTGTAGGTTTCGTCCCACGTCCAGGAAATGTTCTTGTGCGGACGAGCGGCCATCTCCGTGCGGTCGAGGGCTTTCGGCGGGAGAAACGGCAGCACGGCGTCGGTGGCGCGGTTTAGTGCTGGGAACGCCTGCGGATCCTGGGCGAATTGATGGGCATCGATGAGGCCGCAATTCGTTTTGTCGAAGGTGTAGGCGGGGATGCAGTAGTCTTCGTAGAATTTCTTGCTGATGGTAGGGGCGAAGCCGGCGACGAGACGGTGAACCTTGGCCTGTGTGGGTTTGTCTCCGGTGATGGCGTAGGCTCGAGAGAGTCCGGAGAGCCATTGGCCGAAGGTGTGGCCGGGGACATAGCCGGTCATGTTTTTGGGCGGATCGAAGAGGGGCGAGGGAGAGTACCAGCCGCCGAGATCTTCGCCGGGTGCAGGCAGGCCAGCGAGCTGGCGGAAGGGCTTGAGGATGCTGTCCTCATTGAGGTTGAGGAAGAGGGCGTGGTTCTGTTGGAACTGCACGAGCATGGGGCCGTCGAGGAGCTGCACGTCCTTGTAGTCGAACTGGGTAAGCGGTGTGGCGGCAACCGAGGTGGCAGCGCCTGGCGTGGCCATCGCGTGCGCGTTGCGAAGAACGGCAGTACCAGCAGCGAGGGTCGCGCTGCTTTTGAGAAATGCTCGACGGGTTGGCGTGTGCATTAAGGAGTCCTTTTGCGTATTGGTTGATAAATGATGCAAGGATCGAGAAATCGTTTTCTCATTGGGGTGTTTCTGACCGCTCGGTGAAGCGAATTGAGAGTAGCACTACAAAACAGCTTGTGTAAAACCCTAATATTCACGCGAGATAAGAGCACACTCGAATTTGAGAAGGCACCCTATCCATACATACCGCCTCACTGGGGGGGTTGCGCCTCCTGAAGAATGTACTTCGTTTTCGCTTCCTGATTGTGGGCCTTGGCGTCTTTGAACTGCTTCACGAGAATTGCGGTTCTGTCTGGATGATTCAACTTACGTTCGGCGAGAAGCTCCTGATAGAGCGCGACTTCATCGTAGGGATCGCGTTTGATTGCTTCTTCCGCCTGGGCGATGACGCCGGCGAGATCGTTGTTGCGAAGTAGTAAAACACACAGCAGATCTCGCGCAGGTTGATAGCTGGGTTCGAGTTGCACGGCACGCTGCGCGGCGGCGATCGCCTTTTCTGTGGTCTTATGGTCCGGATTTTCGACCTGCGAAAGCGCTTCGGCGAAAAGATACTGCAGCAACGGATCATCGGGATGCAGCTGGCTCTGTTGAGCAAAGAGGGCCAAAGCAGCCGCGCTGTCGTGCTTCTGGCTGAAGAGCATGCCCATGGCATCCTGGGCGAAAGACAGCTGCGGATCGAGTCTATGCGCTTCCTCAAAGTCACGAAGGGCGGCATCCATCTGAGTCATTTGCTCCTCGAGGACGCCGCGCGCTAAGTAAAGGCGCGCTTCCGATGGAAGCTGTTGAATGCCGAGAGTGAGGAAGTCCGCGCCTATCTTGAAGGCAGCGTGATTGAAGGACATCTCAGCGAACGCCAGGTATGCGGTCGCGTTTCGAGGGTTTAACTCGATTGCTTTGCGGTACCACTCGACGGCTTGCGGGGTGTTGTTGTCGGCTTCGGCCAGGTCGGCTGCGAGCAGGAACGCCCCACTATCACGGGCATCCGCGAGCAGAGGCTGGAGCGTGGCGAGTGCCGCGGGACGATCTTTTGCGGCTGCCTGAGCACGGGCGAGCGCAATTCTATTCGTGCTGCTGTCCTGCAGGGCGAGAAGGCGTTTGAGTAGCGGGACCGCATCTGCGGGTCGGCCGAGAGAGATCAGGCATCCTCCATACTGTCGCAATGCGGCGGCACTTCCATCGACGCGCGTCGGGGCCTTGGCGTAGTTTTCGACCGCGCCGGTGCAGTCGCCCGTGCGGGCATCCATTGCGCCGAGCATCGCATAAGCGGTCTCATCGGCGGGGCGAAGTTTGGTTACCTGGGTTACAAGGCTCTTAGCTTCCGGACTGTTGAGGAGAAACGCCGTTTCCGCAGCGCCTTCGACTGCTGCGAGATTTTCGGGGCATTGGCTCATTGCAGTTCGGAACGCCGTGAATGCGGGTTGCAGTTTCGCCTGGCCGCGCAGGGCGAGGCCGAGCAGAACGTTGACGCTGCAATCGCCTGGTGTCGCAGACAAATATGCCACGGCCGCCTGTTCGGCTTGCTGGAAGCGATGGGCGGCGAGGAGGTTGTATATCTCCTGCTTTTGCGTTGAAGGTTGTTGCGCGAGCGATTGGCGACATGACCCGAGGAGAAGCGTGAAAAAGAAGACGGCGGCTACTGCGAGATGTGCATTGGTACGGACCGACCGCATGCCTCTACGATAACTCTTTCATGGCGGGAAAAACTGCGACCGGCACGGCCGGCCGCAGTGATTGTTGGGTAATTAGAAGGTGAGATTGCCGCCAATCTGGATGAAGCGCGGAGTGGCCTGTCCCGTTGCTTTGCCGAAGTTGGCATCGGGCAGATTGACATCCACATTGGTCAGGTTGGGGTGATTGAAGAAGTTGAAGAACTCAAACCGCAGCTGGAAGTTTACCGACTCCGTAATGGGTGTCCTCTTGAGCAGAGCTACATCCCACTGATTGAAGCCGGGAGCGCGGAAGGCACTATACCGCTCGTTTCCTTCCACACCAAATGCCGGCGTCGCGAAGTTCGCTAAAGTAAAGGTTCCATTGTGGAGATAGTCCTGTCTGCCGGTCTTCTGGGTGTAGCTGACTACGTCGGGATAGTCGCGGTTGTCTCCATCCGCGTTGAAGTCTCCACTGCCCGACGCAGCGCCGACGAAACTGCCATTGGGATTTTTAAGTGGCACACCGTTTGCATCGGTTGCCGGTTTGAATGGAGCGTTCGTGGCAACTGTAATCGGAATACCACTCTGGAGAATGGTAGTTCCACTAAGTTGCCATCCGGTGGCTACTCTTCCCAGGAAGCCCTCGCCATTGTTGTAGCCGGGAAGCTCATAGTTCCATGCGAGCGAGAAGCGGTTTGGAATGTCCCAGATTGACGGCGCGTAGTATTGATGCGGATTAATGTTGGTTGGGTAAACCTGCGTGTCGTCACTGGAGGAGGAGTGAGTGTAAGACGCATTGAAGAAGGCGTGGTTAAACCTGCCTCGCAATGCGGCGATGAAGGCGTTGTAGTTGGATACCCGATCGTTCTGGGTATAGTTGACGGCACCGAAGCTGGTATTAAGCCGTGTAGGAACGACGCTGCCGTGTTGTATCAGGTCGCCGTCGTATCTGTTGATGTCTTGCCCATAGCTGACGCTGAAGACCTGACCGCCGCCGGAGAGAAGATTGCGGCCATTGGCGCCGCTGTAGATCAGCGAGCCGACTAAGTGCCGTCCGAGCTCATGATCAAGAGCGCCTGAGTACGTGTACGTCACCGGCGAGACGAGATTGGGATCGATACCACCAATGGTGAACTGTAGTCCGGTAATGCCGCCCTGTGGGTTGAGGGGTCGGGCGGGCAGAGCCGGGTAGGGGAAGCCGAACGGTTTGTTGTTCGAAGTTCCCAGGGCGAAGATTGGCGCGGGATTGACTGGAGTGATCGGTTGCGAGCCAAAGAAGGTTGGGAAGATGTTGCCTGGAGGATTGCCGCGATACTGCTCCTGCACGTTCGCAAGCGTGGGCCAGTTGTGGAAGAAACCAAAGCCACCCTTGACGACCCATTTGCCACTGCCGGACGGGTCCCAAGCGGCGCCAATACGCGGACTGAAGACGTCTGTGATGGAACGGTTCAAAGCGTGGTGATGCGCAATGACGGATGCATTGGCAATCTGCGTCTGCAAATTGGGGCCAGGCCCAAGGAAGAAGTTGCCGAATTGGGTGCTTGGGGTGCGCTGGTAGGGATTACCGAAGTCGTCCCAACGCAGGCCATAGTTGAGCGTCAACTTACGGTTCACCTTCCAAGTGTCTTCGAGGAAGGCGCCATTTGTTAAACCGGCCGCATCCCAACTGTATTTGGTCTTTTGACCGGTGATCGGGTCGTAAGCGACGTTTGATTCCGTAAAGACATTGTCTCGTGCCAGATCGAGAAGGCTGTTGAAGGCGAATGTGGGTTGATCGTAGGGACCGTCGAAGACCTCCACGTCGTCGGCAAAGAGTCCTTCATATCCGGCTTTGATGACGTGGGAGCGGAAGACGTGGGTCAATACGTCGCGCCAGTGATAGTTGTGTTGGATGAAGTCTCCCTGGGCGAAACCCGAGCCGAATCCCTGGCCGGCACCGGTGACGTTGACTACGGGAACGCTGAAGAGGCCGGTTGCGGGCTGAACGCCCTCGACGCGCATTGCGGCAAAGGACGCTTCGTTCAGCGTGGTGGCGCTGAAGGTGTGGGTCTCGTTGACCTGAATGGCGTACTGGCTGAAGGTGTTGGTTGCCTTGAAGGCAGCCCGTGGATTGGTTGTGTTGCTGTTGAGGGAAGTGCGGTAATAGGTGCCGTAGAGGCGCTCTTTGCCGAAGCCTTTATCGAGACGAAGCATGTATTGATTGCCGTTGCGGTAGGCCGTATCTCCGTAGTTGCCACTATCGATTACTGGTGTGCCGCAAGGAAGGTTGAACGTGGAAGGTGTGCCGCAGATGGGGTTACCCTTCGTATTTACCGGATAGAGCGTCGCGGCTGTCTGGGCGACCTGGACATTGGTGACATTGCTTACCGGGTAGGTGTTAAGCAACTGCGTTCCGAGGGTATTTGGAAAGGCGGTTTTGGCCCAAGCGGCAAAGGCGGGATCATTAAACGTAATGTTTGAGGAGATAGCGTTTGACGCGCGATAGGGTTCAACGGCGAAGAAGAAAAAGCCAGCTTCGTGACCCGGAATGATCGGTCCGCCGATTGTGCCAGAGAAGTTATTGCTGTGAAACGGGTTGTACTTTTGCGTGAACTCTGTGCGGGCCAGAAACTTTTGGTACGTGTAATAGTCGCTGACGTTGCCATGGTAGTGGTTCGTACCAGACTTGGTGGTCATGGTCATCTGGATCGAGCTGGAGCGTCCGTAGTCGACGTTGTAGGTATTGGTCTGGACAGTGGCCTCTTGAATAGAATCTGGATTCGGGGTCATGTTCAGCACGCCGGGACGAATGGAACTGCTGACGTCAAGGCCGTCTACGATGTACATGTTGCCGACAGCGCCTTGTCCGTTGGCACTGGCGTCGACCTGCGTTTCAGTCGAAAAGTTGTCACGCCCCGAACCTGGGCTACCGTTCGAAGTGACACCGGTACCGGTAACGCCGGGGGCAAGCGTGACAAGCGAGATCATGCTGCGACCGGCAAGCGGGAGAGCGGACAATGTCTCTGTGGGTAACGTCTCCTGCAGACGCGTGTCGGCGCTATCAAGGAGCGGCGCCTGAGCGCTGACATCGACTATCTCGGTCGAACTGCCAACAGCAAGACTAACCGGAACGTTCATCGTCTGGTTGGTCTCGAGTTTGAGCGTAGTTTTGGAGGTACTGAAACCCTTCATCGTGGTGGTGAGTTCGTACACTCCCGGCTTCAAGCTGACGAATTGGTAGACGCCACCGGGGCTGGAGGTAGCAATATGCACCTCGTTCGTCGCGGTGTCGCGAAGGGCTAGTGACGCGTTTGGGACAATCGCGCCGCTGGGATCTGTGACGATGCCGGAGATCGTTCCGCTAAATTGAGCGTAGGCTCCATGGGCGACAAACATGAGTGAGCAAAGAAGCAGCAGACGGAAGGTATGCGTTCTAACGATAGCCATAAACAGCCTCCAAAACTTTTTGACCGTAGGCCCAGCTTGTCAAGCGCCGAGTCCTCAATTGTTCGGAAACCCAACACAAGCCCGCGGGTTTCATGTCATACTTTGGGAAAGCGTTTTCCCGTTTGGGAAAGCGTTTTCTTGGTTGTCGAATATTACCTGATTCTCAATTAGCGTGAAGAGTAGTTAGGCCTAAATAGATTTGTCAAGAAGTTTCTCAATCTTAAGATTGAGAGTCTCTGAATGTGAACACTTCAGGTTGCTTTGATTCGGAACTGCATCCAAGATTCGACCTCGCACAGGGCGCCTGTTTTTAGAGTGATAACTGTGATGTTCAGCTCTTGGGTGCGGAGGTCAGGCCTCGGGCTGGAAAGAATGTATTAGCTATGTTGAAAATGCAATGCCAAACCGCTAATGGATGAAATGAAAACGAGACCGCGGAAATCCGGGGACAAAACATCGGAGCGGACGGATATTCGGACTATCACCCGCGCAGCCAATGTCTCCATCGCAACCGTCTCCCGCACCATAAACGGGGTCGCAACTGTCAATCCGAGAATGGCAAAGCGTGTGTGGGAGGTAATCGATAAGTTTGACTACTTTCCTGATACTCAGGCTCGCTCTCTGGTTTCGGGTCGCAGCCGGATCTTTGGCCTCATCGTTTCGGAGATCACCAACCCTTTTTTCCCATAGTTGATTCAGGGGTTTGAGGACATCGCGGTTGAACACGGTTACGAGATTCTGGTAAGTCCACCAATTACGATCCCAAGCGCATGTCGCACTGCATTCGCCGGATGCTCGAACGCAAGGTCGAGGGCGTCGCGGTGATGACCTTCGGCGTCGAAGAACCACTCCTCAATCAAATGGCCAAGCGCAAGGTGCCGCTGGTGTTTATTGACGTCGGGCCGAAGGGGCCGGGCATCAGTCTGCTCAGAGTGGACTATCACTTCGGGATCCGCCAGGGCGTCCAGCATCTAGCAACACTTGGACACAGAAATATCGCTTTTATCAGCGGGCCTGCAAGACTTCACTCCGCGCAGTCGCGTCAGGTTGCCTTTTCTGCATCACTGACGGAGTGCGGCATCACGCCCAATCCTGCATGGATCGTCGAAGGAGACCACACCATGGAGGGTGGAATTGCCGCCATGGAAGGTCTTCTGGCCACAAACAAGATGCCCACCGCTATTATGTGCTCAAACGATATGACGGCTATTGGCGTCCTGCACAAGCTTTACCGCGCCGGCCTACGCGTGCCGGACGATTTCTCCGTCATCGGCTTCGATAATATTCACATCGCCGAGGTAACAATTCCACCGCTGACTACAGTTGAAATGTCACGTTTGGATCTCGCCCGCGCCGCAGTGACGGCTTTGCGCGAGCAAGTGGAATTAGCCGGCGATTTCACTAAGAAAGACGAACGTTGCATTCGGACAAATTTGGTCGTGCGAGAATCAACGACTTTTCCGCGGAGACAATGATGCGTCTTGAGGGAAACAGCGTCATAAAAGATTGATGGGCCAGATTGAGCCCCTCCGCAAACCGTTGCCTTGCTTCTTTGTCATCTCGAATTGCAGTTGAGACCTAAATCCAGACTTTAGATTCCACCTTCATCATGCGGTTGCGTGTCGGAGGGTTGGCAGGTGCAGCAGCGGTCGCTGGCTGAGCAGCAGAGGCGGTTGTTGCCCCGGCGGCTGTCGCACCCGGTGCGTAGTTGACGTTGGTATCGCCCAGATACTCCACGGGAGAACCCACGCGATTCATGCGTGCATAGTTCGGAATCGCCGTCATCTGTGAGCCGTCTTGCCATTTACCGGTGATAACCATCACACCGCCGAGCATATCTGGTCTCCATTCCGTTTTAAGGGGAGCGTCGCTGAGTGCCTGCCCGATGTTCTGCTGGTCCGCGGTTTCCACGTTGTAGATGAGTGGGCCGTACTTCAGTGCAACGGTGCCGAGATCCGCCTTGATACGGTTGTCTGCAACCACGCGCTGAGGCTCCATCGGGAGATCGAGCTCGATGCGATCGCCAGCTTTCCACTCGCGAGTGACTACGGCGTAGCCTTTCTCGATATGCGGCGTAACCTCCTTGCCGTTGACGGCAAACCGCTTTACTCCGCTGAGGGCCGGCGACTCCGTATAAAGCTTGCTGGTATTGCGGTTTGGAATACGGACGTACACCGAGAAGGTCTTGGGTTGTTCGGGATTTACCGTGATGGCAATCGCGCCATTCCACGGATAGTCGGTCTTCTGAATCATTTCGACGTTGGTGCCTGCAACTTTTCCGACGTGGATACGGCTCCCTACAAACAGGTTCACGTAAAGACCGGTCTTGTCCTTCACGTAGGTCCATGTGGGCATCATGAGGAGCGTGCGCGGGATGTTGCCGACGCAGCACGGGCAAACATGCCAAAGCGTACGCTGCGTGTTGACCAGCGGATTGGTATAGCAGAAGCTCGTGCCTTCCAAGGCTACGCCGCCCAGGAGAGCGTTGTACATGGTCTGCTCGTAGAGATCAGCGTACTTTGCGTTGTGGTAAGCGATGTTGAGCTTGTATTGGAAGAAGACAAGACCGCAACTCGAGCATGATTCGCAGTATGCATTATTGCGGAGTGAATAGTTCGGGCCGAAGCCTTCGGAGGTTTCACCACTGCCGATTCCACCGGTCAGGTAGTACTTCTTGTTCACCATGTTGTCCCACAGCGAAATGACAGCGCTCTGGTAGTCACGGTCCTGGGTTTCGGCGGCGATGTCCGCCATGCCCGAGTAGAAGTAGGTTGCACGCACTGCGTGGCCCACAGCCTCGTACTGTTGACCCGGCGGCAGGTGGCTTTGATCGTACTCCGATCCGCCAACACGGGAGTCGAGGAGGAATTTTGCGAGACTGATGTAGCTGTCGCCGCGGTGATTGCCTTCCTCGTCGTTTACAAAACGACCGAAGCGTACCAGCGCCTGCTCCATCTCCTGGTGTCCGTCAAACCAGGCTTTCTTGCCGGGACCAAGGTTCGCAACCCAGCAGTCCGCTAACTTCTTCGCTGCATTATACAGGCGAAGATCCTTACCGTCAGTCAACGTGTAATGGTTGATCGCGGACTCGATGAAATAGCCGGAGACGTAGCCTTCGTGATTGCCGCGATGTTCCGGCGACCAACGCTCTGGCCATCGGCTGCGGTCCTCCAGAATGTAGGCGGTTTGCAGATAGCCGTCCGGCATCTGCGCAGCGAGGATGATGGGAATCCACTTCTCGAGGGTCATGCGCATCTGCTTTTGCGCATTGATGATGTCCTGATCACCCTGCGGATCAACCATTAAGGCAATACACATGGATTCCACTGTCTGGTGAATCCAGGCATTAGAGAAGACGTACCCTTTGTGGCGCCCATGCGGTTCCCCACGGTTCGCTTTACCCGCTTCGATGAAGTTGTCGATGCCACCGTCTCCGCGATTGGCAGCGATGTCGGTGCGCTCGCAATAGTTGATGCAATGAGGAATCCAGTCGACGATGAGAGTCTTAGCGCGCGCGTTCCATAAGGGGCTGTCGATGGCGTACTTCTTCGTGTAGACCACATCAAGGCGATCCTTCGGAGGAGCTGCCTCCGCGTGGACGTTGATCGTCGAGGTCATTTGTTCGCCACTGCCCGCGCCAGTCAATTTCAAAACATAGTCTCCCGGTGCCGAGAACGTCGCCGTCGTCACCGGCGAAGAGGCATTTACAAAGGCAACGGTTCCCGGGCCAGACTCCTTAGTCCAGCGCGCGGCGTTGCCCGGCAGGTCCTGTAGCCAGACCGCGGTACCTGCAAGATACGTTTTGCCGCCGATCACGACCGAACGGTCAATCCCGGCATTGACCACCGGCGCGAGCGTCGGAACAGGCCCGGAGTTGTAGACCTTCCACTCGATGATTCCCGCTGCGTGCGTTCCATCAGGAACCACTTCCAGACGCAGCTTGTCGGTCTTCACTTCATCGAAGCTGGTGGAGTTGAAGGTGTCCCCAGCGACGCCAAGGCCCTGAGGGTTCGAGACCGGGACAAAGTCGCTTCCATTCCAGTAGAGAAGACGGTAGGAGGCAGGTGCGGCCGCTCGACCAAACCCGCTGCCCGGAGGACCGTTCGGCCGAGGAGGATCGATCGCCCAGTAAACGTCGATCTTGTTAGTCGCGACTGGCTTGGTCCAGTCATATTGCACCCATTGGGCACGGGTGTCCCCCTCAAATCCCCGGCGGATCGAGTAGGAACCGTTCTTACGGTCGCGGGAACTTGCCGGGGTAAAGCCGTCATTCAACGAGCCGATCTTATTTTCACTGAGCATTGTGAGGCTGGAAGGGATCGCTACCCTGGCCAAGTTCAGTGCGCTATCCGAATCAGCGGTGAGAGCGAAAGCGGCGGAACGATTCAAGCCGGCAACCACGGCGGTTCCGGCAACGCCAGCTAAAAAGCCTCTTCGGTTCAGAGAAATATGACGAGACAACCGCTGTTTCATGCTGGAGCTCCCTATAAAACTCGCGACGTACATTTCTAGTTCCAACGAACAGTTCCGTCAAGATAACGTTTACCTGACACGTTTGGCAAGAGTGAATCTCATGGATGCTGTTCTTCGCCGTGATGAAGGTGTCAGCACGCGTGGCCGAGTTGCTGCTTTATGTAGAGATAAACGATGCGGATGGTCTTTAGAGCGGAAATACGGTGGGTCACGGTGCACTCATCTCCTGGTGCGAATCAGTGGAAATCACCTGATTGTTAGGGGTTGGCTCGATAGACAAGGAGGCTCGCGGTCCCGGTAGCCGCTTTGGGATGGACGACGTAGAACTGCTTCAGTTCGGGAACGTAAATCGAGGTCTTTCCGCCAATTGTCTTCATCTGGGTCACTTGGGTGTAGCTGTCCTTGGCGTCCTGATTGAAGACACTGATTCCCTGTGATCCAGTCACGTAGATTCGGTGGAGGGCCGAATCCCAGGTAAGATCGTCGGCCATGTCGATACAGTCCATGGACGTGATAAGGGAGCCACCCCTGGCGTCGAATGCGAAGAACTTACCTGGCGTGCGACCGGCAAGGAAGAGGCGTTGGTTGGGCTCATCGAACATCATTGGCGTATTGCGGTTCAGTCCAGGCGCGGTCCAGGTGGTTACGACCGTATTCGAAGTGAGGTCTACAACGCCGATTTCTTTCTTGTCGCGGATGTTCACGAATAGGCGATGGTTCGCATGATCGACAGCCATCGCTTCAATGTTATCTCCGTCGATAGCTATATCTGCGACCTTCCGATGGTCAATGACCGAGAGAATGGTAATGGCGGACGTTTTGGCTTTCTCTTGACGGCCACCGTTGCCGATGTAGTAGCGTTTGCTTGCTGGATCGTAGAGCGCCGCATCGGGGCCCGCGCGAAGTGGTATGCGGCTCACACGATGAAAGTCGGATCCGGAGAGAATCAGACACGAAGCATCTTCGCCATCGGTGATAAAGAGCTCGTCGCTTTCGGGAACATACGCGATCGAATGCGGAGCTTTGAATCCGCTGATGCTCTGCAGATGCTTGCCGGTCTTCAGATCGAAGAGTTCGAGGGTGTGGTGCTCCTCGGCGGCTACGATCAGCCGGTTCCGCTTAAGATCATAGGCAAGATGATCGAAGTCACCATCGATTCCGTTAAGCTGAATCGTGGCCAGCAAAGTAAGCGGCTCCTTCGATCGGGCAATGGCAAGCTGCGGAAAGGAAAAAAGAAGAGACACGGCGAATGAGCCCACAGACAGAGCCCTATTGAAACGCATAAACATCAAAAAACCTCTTGGTGGACCGATAAGACAGTAGATTGTCAAGGTCGAACGAGCGGCATCATGGGCCGCCGCATGAACCAGATGGCTATTTTGCCTGGACGGTAAACGCGTCTTTTACTTCCCAGCTGGGGGTATCACTGTTGGGGTCGACGACACGATACATCTTGCCTTCCACAGTATCTCCGTTCAGGGTGAACTCTACGAAGTGATAGTTCGGAAAGCTGGCGTCTTGATAAAGGTCTTCCGGTTTGCGCTCCACCTCGACGGGCTTAGCGGCCCCACCGCCGGTGACCAGGTACGTCACGCCGCCCCTCGAGAAGCGCTCGTAGTTGTGGATGTGTCCCGCGCTCAGAATGATCTTTGCTTGGATCTGAGGCGCCAGCGCTTCCAGGTCGTCGCGCAGGGTAATCTCATTTAGCCTTGGGTTGTGGCTGACGTTAATTCTCGTCTGGAAATCTGCCACCGGAGGGTGATGCAGACTGATAAAGACAAACCGCGTGGTCTTCGGAAGATTCATTAGCTGCGCATTGAGCCACTTGAGTTGGTTGCTTCCCATGGCCAGGGAGGTGTCGCTGTCGAGCGCGATCGTGTAGATGGACTTTCCAAGCTCGGTCGAATACCAGCGCCGATTGCGCATCTCGGGGAAGGCAGTCCACCAGTGCTCCAGCGCCTGATTCGGGTCGCCATGGAATTCATGATTGCCGAGTGCAGGAAATACGTTCAGATGTTCATCTCTCCAGATCTTTGTCTCTGACCTGTAGACGACGTAGTCATTTTCCACGTCGCCGCTATAGGGAACATCGCCATTCATCAGAATGGCATCAGGATGCTCCGCGGCGATCTTCTGAACGAGCCACTGGCGAATCTTTGGATTCGTTACCGTCGTGTTGGCGGAATCTGTAAAACGCTGATCGCCGAAGACGATGACCTTGGTATGTTCGCCGCTCTTGGACTGTGGCACGCGAAAGGAGGGTCCTGGCTGGCTGATGAGGGAGTCCGTGGAGATATCTTCAGGGCCAGGACCAGTGCGCTTTGACTCCTTTTCCGCCTCCTGCGCATGAAGGGTGAGGCCCACGAACAAAGTAAGAGTGACGAATACACGGCCTAATTGCATGAAGAATCCTCCGGATAGTGCTTGGTGCTAGCGGTTGTTGATTGGCTTGGAGAGTGTTTCGTACTGCGTGGGATCATCCGCAAACGCACTCTTTGCGCCGTGAATGGCGACAGATTTTCCATCAAGCCACGCGAGATCCTCCTCCATAACAGAGGGGATTCCATTGGCGATGGCGCGATCGAGGCGGACAGCGTATTTTCCATGGTCAGGATGGTCATTATGGGCGAGCATTTGAATGCGGGCGCCCTACGTTGGGTCGTCCGCTTTGCGACCAAAGGGGAACGACTAGAGCAGATAGTATGACGGCGATCGCTGTATTCTCCACAGGAATTATCCTTTTCGCCGCGGTAGGTCGGCGAGCGGGACGTTATAGCCCACTCGCCAACGTCCTCTCTAGAAGTCGACCTTAAGGCTGAACTGGAGGTCGCGCGGACCGCCTGAACCTGCGGTATTGGTGTTGTAGGCCGAGGTAATGACGCCATAGTTGTTGGGGTTTGGCACGGTTGTAGCTGGCGCCCAGCTCGTGGCGGGCTTTCCATACTGAGCATGGTTGAAGATGTTGAATGCCTCAGCACGGAAGGTGGCGCCGACGCGCTCCGAAACCGCGAACCGCTTGCTGAGAGCCGGATCAATCTGCCAATGTCCCGGTCCGCGAGCTGCATTCCGTCCCAGATTTCCCCAGGTTCCGTTCGCGGGTACCGTGAAGGCTGCGTAGTTGAGCCAGTTCAAGGGCGACTTGTTTGCCGGATAGAGGCTTGCACCGGGAATGAGGTTGGGACGTTGGTTCTTGTTTAGCTGATCGGGCAGCGCGCTGGCGCTGCGGCTGATCGTCACGTTCAATGGGAGGCCGCCTCGAGCCAGCGCGATGCCGGTCAGCTGCCAGCCGCCAACAAGAGCATTTGCCGTACGATTGATGCTGTTCAGATACTTGCGGCCTCTGCCGAACGGAAGCTGCCAGATACTGCTGGCTGCGAAGTACGAACGCATGTCCTGATCGCTCGACGCGCGCTCGCAACGAGTGCAGGCAACGTTCTGCGGGGCATCAGCCTCACCACCGCCGATACCGCCGTTATCGATCGAATGCGACCACTCATAGTTGGCAGACAAGGAGAGGTCGCGTGAGACATTCCGGTGAAGGCTCGTCTGGAATGCATTGGTGCTTGCATGGTCGAAGGTGCCCCGATAATCGATTGTGGAGTAACCACTATAGGGACGTTTGCCGGTAGTTGGGTTAATTCCATTCAGCGTCGTATCGGAGAATACGTGAGCTGCACTGGTACCGAAGTAGGCAATCTGAAAGATAGTCTGCGGGGCGATCTCATTCTGAATCGAGATCGTCCATTCATTCACGGCGGTATCTCTTCGGTTGATCGGGGCGCCAGAGGGACTTGAACTGCCGCTGGCTGCCGCCTGCACCGGCGAGACTGGATAACTCAATCCAGGAATCTGGGCCTGGGTGAGGGTGTACTTAGCGGAGGTGAGGTTGGAGATAGGTGCACTCAATCCGCCGAATTGCCCGAAGCCATAGTAGATTCCATAGCCCGCACGGAACACCGTCTTGCCCCGACGACGTTCAGGAGACCATGTTGCACTGATCCGTGGAGAGAGGTCGAGCAGGTTAGGGCTGTACCAGCCTATATTGCCGGGGCACAGAACGTTGGGGCAGTTCAACGGGTCAAAGCTGCGCCCTCGGCCGAGCACTTCGTGGTCAACGCCGAAGTATTCGTAACGCAGACCCACGTTCAGGTTCACTGTTGAACTGGCCTTGAATTGATCCATGATGTAACCGAAGTACTCGGTCATGCGCTGTCCGGTCAAAGGCACCGTACCGTTATACGTATCCGAGTCAATGAGGTTCTGCAGGAAGGTATTGGTGCTGGTATAAGCAATCGTTTCATCCGGACTGTTGGGAGAGGCTTTGTTTTCCTCAACCCATCGTACCGTAACACCGGACTTGAGACTGTGCTTACCGATCAGGAAGGTAACATCGTCGACGATCGTGAACGAATTGTCATTACGAATCGATCCGCTAGGATTGCCAATGCTGGTAAACGGCGATATCTGAAGAGCGAAGGCGAAGGGAGTGCTCTGACCCTGCAGAAACTCTGCCCGGTTGAAGCCGTAACGAAAGTCATTGAAGAGCTTCGGAGTGAAGGTATTTTGAATGCCGATTGTAGCGTTCGGCGTATTGAGATTATTGAAGCCGGTGGCTGGGGGAAGACTGTCTGGGGCGGTCTGGCTGTATTCATCCGTATTGAACCGTGCAAACGCGCTTATTTTATCGCTCATGTGATAATCCACACGAATCAGTCCAGAGTTCTCGCGAGTGTTCTGCTTTCCAGTTCCATTGAATTGCATACTGACAGGGCTGATGGTAGTTTGACCAACCGGATAAGCATTGATCAAAGGGGCGAGAGCCGGCTGCCGTGCTGCTACTTGAGCGCGATAGCTTGCACTGGGAACCGTGCCAGTAATGGGCTTGTTCAGAATCTCCTGGACGCCTTCGTAGTTAGCGAAGAAGAAAAGTTTCTTTCTAAGAATCGGGCCACCCAGGTTGGCACCAAAGTTGTTGCGCCGCAGTGCTGGAAGAAAACCGGCTGCGCCCCATGGTGTGGCGTCGAAGTAGTTGTTGCGAATGAACTCCCACGCAGCTCCGTGAAACTTAGCTCCGCCGGTCTTCGAGACGACTTCGATCTGGCCTCCGACTGAACCGCCTTGGTCTGCGCTGTAAGCTACTCCATTCGCGCGAAACTCCGCAATCGCTTCGGTTGAGACCTGAAGATGAAGATCGACCTTTTGATATTGATGATTGATACCAGAGTTGTCGACGCCGTCCAGATGCCACGTATTGTCTTCAGCGGACAGGCCAGCAAAGCGAACATCCTGCTGTGTTCCCGTGCCAGAATCGATGGCGCCGGGAACGAGAGAGACCAGGCCCACAAAGCTTCGTCCGTTGAGCGAGAGGTCCTGAGCCTGTTTGCCGTTAACCACGCCACCGATCTCGGCAGAGGATCTCGACATGTCTGAATCGATTACGTCGATTTGAGTCGAACCGCCCTCGACCGAAAGCTTGGCATCCAGGTTTCTGGTCTGTCCGACGTCGAGGCTCAAGTCGTCAAGGTGATATTTCGAGAAGCCGGCGGCTTCGATGCTTATTCTGTAGCTCCCGGTGTTAAGAGAGGTCAGCGTGAAGATACCGGCATCATTCGTCTTAGTCTCACGAGTGACGCCGGTATTGTTGGAGGTAATGACGAGCGACGCGCCCACTACCCTACGCCCCGAAGGATCTGTGACCGTACCCGTTATAGTAGCGCGGTCCGTCTGTGCCATCAGGGGCAAAGCCGACAGTAGAAACAGAAGCAGAACCTTCTTCATGACTATCCTTCCTTCTTCAGGGTTGTCGAGTGTTTACTGGTAGAGAGCTTTTTTGCTCGGAATCTGGCGCTGCACGTCGTCACGGATAGCAACACCGATCTTGAGCGCCTCTTCTTCGTTGTCGGCTTTGGAGTAGGGAACCTCCATTACGACAAAGCCACCATTGAGGTCGCGTCCTTTGGAATCGGTCATCGGAATCAGCAAATCGAATACCTTGTCCTTCTCGAGCCGTACCGCAACGGGCTTGGCCGCCGCAAGTTTCTCCAAGTCAGTGGATGAAGATTTCTTGCCGTTCTTCGACGGAGTGATGTTCGCGATAATGACGTTGTCGGTTTCGCCTGGAGGCACAGCGTGTATACCGAGCTTCACGATCTCGTCGTTGTGTGCAACCTTTACCTTCTTCACCAACGATTGGGCAAACGGAGCATGGACGTGCATGTATGTGGATGGATCCTGTGGTGGGGCCTTTGCCGGCTTTTCCTGTGCGAATGCGGCACCTGGTACAAGCGTAGAGAGCAGGCAGCAGGCGAGAATTCCTTTGACGATTGATGCGGACATGAGAGATCACTCCTGAGTGAGAATTACGTTGAAGTGGCTGCAGGTGGTGCCGGGGCCTTGCGAGACCAGAAAGCTGGCTTCGGGCTTCGCCAGCAACCGTATGTGCTCAAATCTCATCTCCCGCCTCCTGCTCGGTCGCAGACGCGCGCACACATTCGCTGCAGTTGAGTGTGGAACATGCTCGCTTCGAGCCACTCTCTGCTGTGCTCTTCGCAGATGACCGATAGGCTGATTCAAACGGACGCGCCTTAGACGAGTCTTAAAAACGAGGCTCTGTTACAGCGAATTCACAAAACGCCCGTAGACGCGTCACAATTCGCTGTCTCTAATAAATGCTTATGAATGTCATCGTCATTGAGGACAATAAGCGGCTGGGTAATATTCTTCGCCAGGGGCTTGTGGAGGACGGCCATCAGGTCGTCATCGCCCAGCGAGGTGACGAGGGGCGGGACTTGCTGCTCGCCTCTGCTTTTGATGTAGCAGTGCTCGATGTCATGTTGCCGGGCCTGGATGGATTCAGCATCCTCGAACAGGTAAGAGCAAAGAGCTCTACTATTCCCATTCTGATGCTTACGGCCATGGACACCATGCCGGACATCGTTCATGGCCTCAATCTTGGCGCGGATGACTACCTGACAAAGCCTTTTCAGATTCAGGTGTTTATCGCGCGTGTTCGGGCAGTGGGAAGGCGTGGACCTGCGCTCCAATCAAGGACTCTTACCGCGGGGGATCTGGTGCTCGATACAGCTAGACGAAACGTGAAGCGGGCCGGGGCAGAGGTTACATTGACGAAAAAGGAGTACACCATTCTGGAACTGTTGATGCGCAGGCCCAACCAGATCGTAACTCGCAACCAGCTGCGTGAAGTTGCGTGGCCCCATGACGCAGATGTAAGCGACAGCAGCGTCGACTTCTACATGCACAGCCTGCGATCGAAGATCGATATTAAGGGAAGCGGAAGCTTAATACGAACGGTCAGATCCCTCGGATATACGATGGCCGCGCGGAAATGAAGATCAATTTTCGGTCCCTTCGAATCCGTCTCTTTCTGCTGTACATCATCTTCGCGCTGGCTTCGATGATCTGCCTGGGCTGCTTCTCTTACTGGTATCTGAGTCGGGGTCTCGCCAGCTCCCGTGAGCAAACGATGTTGGCGCGGGAGCGGCGAATCATCGAGTACGTCAACTCCTGGCCGAAGAAGGATAGCTCGCTGACGATGGCGGAAAAGCTCCGCCAGTTGAGCGTCGGTATTGCTAGCACCGATATCATCCAGGTTTACGAATTGGATGGAACACCTATCTACTCCACTCCCGGGAATTCCGGACTCAAAGTACCGTGGCCCGAGAGCTCCTGCATCGAACGATGCTATGGCCTTACTCATAGAGACGGCCACGCGATAAGAACGCTGAATCACGTTGTCGAGCTGGATGGCCTCAAGGTTCGATTGTCTCTGTCGGGCACCATCGACGAGCATTTTCAAATACTTCAAGCGGTACGGAACTCTTATCTCACGTTCTGTCCGTTGCTGTTGCTCGCATCCCTTGCCGGTGGGTACATTCTTAGCAATCGCGCGCTGGAACCGGTCAGCCGTATGACCACCGAGGCGCGCAAGATAGGAATTCAGGACCTGAAGAGGCGGTTGCCTGTTCCCAATACTGGCGATGAGCTTGAGGTCCTAGCCCTAAGCTGGAACGAACTCCTAAGCCGTCTGGAGACCGCCGTTGCCAGGCTGACACAATTTACGGGCGACCTGTCTCACGATCTCAGTACGACCATCACAATCATGCTGACGACGGCGGGCCTTGCACTCAGCAAGCAAAGGTCCGGGGAGGAATATCGCAATGCGCTCACCACAATATCCGTGGAGTGCGAAGCGACCTCGCGGCTTCTGGAAGATCTACTTGCAGTGGCACGGGCCGATATCGTTCATCAGAAGATAGAGTTCAAGCACGTTGACCTCGCCGACTTAGTGCGAGAGGTCTGCCAGCACTTCGATGCGCGGGCGCGGCTGAAGAACCAGAAGTTGGGCTGCGATGTGGAAGCCGGCATATGGATCTTGGGAGACGTCTCCTTGTTGCGGCGGATGCTCACTACCCTTCTCGACAACGCTATCAAGTACACGCCAGAGTCTGGGGCTATCTTCGTTTCACTTGGTGCCAGTGGTGGAGTCATCCGCCTGAAAGTGGCTGACAACGGAATCGGGATTGCAGCTGAGGTTTTGCCAAAGATCTTCGACAGGTTCTATCGGGTCGACGAGTCACGCAATCAGGATGAGGGCAGCAGCGGGCTGGGCTTGTCAATTGTCAAGTGGGTTGTGGAGGCTCATCAATTCACGATCAACGTCCATTCGGTCCCCAGCGAAGGCAGTGCATTCACGGTCCTGATGCCGCCGATAATCGGCACTCCGGCGGATCAGCGGGTATATACCACGGCATCTGTTGGATAAGACGTTTATGATCCTGGTAGCGCGCGGAGGCATTGGTGGCCCTCGGCGTGCCGCCAGCCCGTCGTTACTTTCCTACAACCAGAATGCAAAAGGAGCCTTCCTGTATTGTCTTCACCGGTTTCGCGCCAGGCTCTTTGGCAGGCGTGTTCGTCACGTTGGCGGCCGGAAGAAAGACCTGCCCGGTCTTTTTGTCAAAGGCCATGGTCTTCGCGCTCGCTTGTGTTTCCACTGACGGCATCAACTCGTAGTCGTTGACGGTCTTCTGTTGTACGACTGTAAGGTTGCCCTCTCCATTGGAGACGAAGATGCGGCGGCTGGACGGATCAAATCCGGCTGCATCCGTTCCCGAACCTGTAGCAAACTGCGCAATCTGATTGCCGCTGGAGGCGTCAAGGATGGCAAGCGTCTTGTTGTGTCCACCGACAAAGATCCGGTTGTTCTTCACATCGGCTGCGAGCCCGGTTGGCGACTTAATGTTCTCCAGGTGAATATGTCTCTTCACCTCAAGGCTCTTTGGGTCAAAGACAGCGATCTCATCTTTGTCCTCGAGCGCCACATAGATGAGACCGTCTTCGGCCGTCACCGCGCCTTCTCCGTTGCCATTCACGGTGACCGTTCCCACAACATCTCCTGATGCTCCGTCGATTGCGGTGATGTCGTGCGACCCGTGGTTATTGGTAAACACACGGTTCGAAGCCTTGTCGTAGTAAATCCCGTCGGGGCCCTTCCCAACTTCAATCTTCTTGATGACCGCGAGCGTCGTTGTATCGAACATCGACACTTTGTTTTCTTTGCCGTTGCTCGTGAATCCGTGCTTGTCATGGCCTGCGATGGCGATGCCGTGTACACCGGGTGTGTCTTCAATGGTGCCGATTGCAGCACCCGTATCCGCATTCAGTACATTTACCCGAACAGCATGAGAGACATAGAGGCGACGAGCAGTACTATCGACGGTGATGTAGTCCCATCCTTCCGTCCCTGCGATGGGATAACGCGCATTGAACTTATATTCGGCCGCGTGTAGAGGAACGCTTAAGCAAACGGCCAAAGCAAGCAGTGAGACGGTCGACTTCATAATCCTATCCTTCCGGAGCGAGAGATGTTGGTTGATGGACCAGTAATGGTCGGGGTGGACGTCCTTCTAGAACCCTGCAAAGTGTGGTGTAGAGACCATGAGAATAGGTCACTCTTAGACCAACCTTAAAAACCACATCCCAGACGACAAATTCATCCGAAATTGACTTGAGAGGAGGCTTCTTCCGCTTTTAGGGAAGAGGTCTGGTATCGGAAGCCGGTGGGCTCGTCAAGTATCTCGACGTGGTGTTACATTTTGCTGTCTATAAGGCGATCACTCAACTCTGCTGCCGGTCGCAAAGAGCAAAGGCACACTCACTCTCGCATATCAGAAGGAAATCGAAACGCCCGCACCGGAGTAGTCCTCTTCACTGCGGTTCCGGCGCCCAGCGCGATCCCCTCTAGAAGCGATAGCCGACTGAGAACTGCAGCTGCCGCCCCGCCAGAGCTGCTGTCGGTTGGCCAAAGCGCGACGAGCTAAGCGTACCAAATCGTGGCTATACAGCAGATCGACCGAAGCGACCCCTCCGGCCTGCAAAGTGTTACGACCCACGCCCGTCGGGCGCGCATTGCCCAGGCCCGTATGGTAGTAGTCGTTGCCCGTGATCTCGTTGTAAGAAGATCCCGAGTACAGCGTCGCGTTCACCCCAAGTGACAGCCAATGGTCGGGATTGATATTCCCCATCAGGTTGAAGCGTTGAAGGCGGTCCTGATCCGAGCGCCCCCATTCGTCGTTCGGCTCGTACTGGTTCTGCGGAAACGCATTGATGCCGCCCGTGTTGCCGCTAAATCGCGCAAGCGTGTACTGCGCCTGCCCCGTGAACCAGTGCCCAGCCTTCCCGCGGAAAGAAAGATCAAACGCATTCAAAAGAGTACGGCCCCCGGACTCAATCTGCTGAACCTGGCCGTAGTTCAGGTTCGGCCGCGGGTAATCGGCCGTCAGGCGCGGGTTTGGCGGAAGAATCGAGGCGTTTACATCGCGCGAGCGAAAGCTCTTGATCTGCACCTGGCCCCGATACGCGGCGCTCAGCGTGACCGAACCATGCACCTGCCGCTCTACACCGAAGCTGTATTGAAACGCGTACGGCGTTCGAACATACTCATAAAACTGAGCCAGGTTCGTCGGCAGATCGCTGATGTTCGACCCAGGGAAGAACGGATACGTCGGGTTTTGAATCTGCACCGAATGAAGCACGACCCCGTTATGCAGCTTCACTGTGGCGGGAAAGTACGTTGAGATGAAGCTGACCAACATCCGCCGGCGCCAAGCAGGCCCTGCAGGAGTTCACCTCTAATCCCTGACGGACAGGCAATAAAAGCGCCTTGCAGTCCGTCAGGATGGATCGAAGAAGCTCCAACCACGAATTTTGGGGCCGATGAGAGCGCCTGCTCCACCGACCACCGCGGGTTACCTAAACAGGAGCCAGCACATCAATTCAAATGAAAAGTCACGGACAAAACTGTCCTCATCAAATATCTCTCTATGCTCCCTTGAAGCTAGAGAATGGTTTTTCGTCGACACGAAGCCTGTTGGCCAGCGCAGTTTTGAAGGTGGCCTCGGCAATCTCAAGCTCTTTGCCGACGAGTTCCATCCGTGGCGCGCGAACTCGTGCGGAGCCAACACCCGCTTGTTCTTGAACCCATTTGATGAGTTGCACGAACTTTGGCACGGTGTCCATACGGAGCAGGGGAAGAAACCAGCGATAGAGAGCGAATGCCTCTTCCCGTTTGCCGGCCTGGGCGAGTTGAAAGAGTTCGACGGACTCCGCTGGAAATGCGTTTACAAGGCCAGCGATCCAACCTTTGGCTCCAGCGTTCACTCCTTCGACGAGCGCGTCGTCCACACCGACGAAGATGTTGAGACGATCGCCCAGGACTTCGCGGATGGCGGAAACGCGGCGAACATCGGCGCTTGATTCCTTCACAGCGTGAAGATTGGGATGCTCCGCGGCGAGTTCAGCGATCTCGCCGGGGAGAAAGTCGGTTTTGTAGGCGATGGGGTTGTTGTAGAGCATACAGGAGAGGCTGGTGGCCGCGATGATGGTGGAGACGTGATTCTTCATCTCACGCCAGTCCGAGGTGTAGACGTAGGGTGGGAGGACCATCAATGCCTGGCAGCCGGCCTGCTCGGCCTCTTTTGCCAGGCGGACACCGTTTGCCGTGGAGAGGGAGGAGATGGCCGCGACGACAGGGGCCTTCCCCTTTGCGACGCGGACTGCGGTCTTGAGGATGTCAACTTTTTCCGAGTTTTCGAGGGTTGCGCCTTCGCCGAGCGAGCCGAGCATCACCAGCCCGGTGCATCCGTTGCCCAGCAGCCAGGCGGCGTGTTGGGCGAGAAAGGGGTGGTCGACAGCGAGGTTTTTGTCAAACGGTGTCGTCATTGCAGGCATTACGCCAGACCAGATCATGCATTCTCCTGAGATATTTTTTGTTGGGAATCGTGAGAACAAAGAGCACTGACGGGAACTGGGAACAAGGGTGGGCGGATCGACTTCGGCGTCCATCCAAAAAGTGTCTGGGTTGCCGGGCCGCAGATGCGTCCCTGACACGGACCCATCCCACAGCGTGTCTGGAGCTTCGCTTCGGTCCATCCACTACGAGCTGCGAGGTTTTCATAGGTCACGTCCTCGCAGCGGCAGACGATGGTCTCCAATGAAGCCAACAGGCGGAGTTCGGGACGCAGACGAAAGGCAGCTTCGAGACGTGCAGCGAATTTTTTTTCGGTGCCGGTGCGAGCACGTGCAGCGCCGGTTGGCTGCCCAGCGCAGGCCAGACCTGCGATCTCTCCTTGCAGGAGAGCAGCGTCGAGTCCTGCGATGCCGGTGGGTTCTCCTGCGCAGTAGACATTCGCGACGGAGGTTTGCTGCTGCCCGTCGACGGCGACGAAATCGCCGCGGAGATTGCAGCCGAGCAGAGACGCCAGTTCGGTATTGGGTACGAGGTGAAAGCCGCAGGCGAGCAGATCGCAGCGTTCTTCCCAGGTTTTGGTTGCGTCGGTCAGGCGCACACTTTGGAGCAGGCCGGTGGCTTCATTCTGGAGCGCAGCGACCGCCCAGCAACCTGTGCGATACGGGGTTTTTCCTAGAGCAGCGCGGTAGCCGACGCATTGCCAGATCTTCGCGGGGTGAGACCAGAGCGAGGCGGCAAAGGGTGCAAGCTGCGACATCGACGCTTGCTCGGCGATGCCGGTTACTTGTGCTCCGTATTGTTGGAGATGAACGGCTACGGCCAGAAGCAACGGACCGGAGCCTGCGACTGTGATGCGCTTGCCTCGCACGGGGAATCCGCCTTTGACGAGCGCTTGCAGACCACCCGCTCCAAAGACACCGGGGAGGGTCCAGCCGGGAAATGGCAGGAATCGCTCGCGCGCGCCGGTGGCTAAAATGAGACGGTCGTAGCGAAGAGTGACGATCTCGAATTCGTCGGCTGTCTCGCGAACGGCTTGGAGCGTTCCCGGAGCAGGTGCGTCGAAGACGCGGCAGCCGAAGAGAAGGGTCGCTCCAGATTTCGCCAGTTGATAGAGAGCGCGAGTCTTCCTCGCATCCCCTTTGTTCGCGCGTTGACCGGGAGCCTCGATTCCGCCGCGCCAGATCTGTCCGCCCGCTGCGGGATTGTCGTCGAGAAGAAGCACAGTTCGCCCATGCCGGGCCGCGGCATTGGCGGCAGCGATGCCGGCTGGCCCGGCGCCCACGACGATGACCTCAGCATGTTTCATCGATCCGATTCGACCACCATGCCTTCGCGGCAGATCAACTGACAGGTGCGGCGGTGCGGCGCGCCATTCACGATGGCGCGGCATTCAAAACAGATCCCCATGCCGCAGAGCGCTGTTCGAGGTTCGCCTGTGACCGAGCGGCGGCAAGGCACGCCTGCCTTCAGAAGCGCGGCGGAGACTGTCGATTCGGGCTCCATTTGGACAGGCAGTCCGTTGATCCAAACGGTTAGGTTTTCAGGCATGCGCGGCCGCCTGTGTGGTTACGCGCTGTGGCAGGTAGGGAGCGATGGCGATCTCTGAGCTACGGCCGAGCATCTGGTCCACCAACAGACGAGCGGCAGCGGGGGCGTTGGTGATGCCAAGGCCTTCGAAGCCGACAGCGAGCCAGAGAGTTCGGTCGTCGCTGAGACCTTCAGCCGGGCCGATGAGCGGTAGCTTGTCGGGAGTCGCGGCGCGGAAGCCAGTCCAGACGCGCAGGCCCGAGAGCTGCGCCAACTCCGGCATGTAGCTTTGTGCGCGCTCGAGCATTCGACTGAGAATGCCCCTCTCGGAGCGGGTATCGTCGTTGCTGTACTGGCGGGAAGAGCCGATGAGGAGTTGCCCTGTGCGACGCGGTTGAATGTTGAACGCGACCGAGTCTGCCTCGATGGCGTGAGCACTCTTCAGGTAGCCGAGTTCGACGAGCTGGTGATTGAGGAAGCCTGGATAACGATCGGTGATGAGCAGATGCCCTTTGCGCTTTTTGATTGGCAACGTGGGCAACAGGCTGCAGTCGGTTCCGGTGGCGAGCACGATGATGTCACTGTGAAGCGTCGTGCCGTCGGCCAATCGCAGCTCGCCCTTCTTTGCAGAGACAGCTTGCGGACCTTGCAATATAGTTGCGCCGAGCGCCCCAGCCTGGGCGAGAAGCCAGGCGGCCGCGGCGGGAGGATAGATAACTCCATCGTCCGGCACGAGGAGTCCACCAGCCAATCCCGGCCTGAGTTTGGGCTCCTCTGCTGCTAGGTCTGTTTCGCTGAGCACGTCTGCGCGAACGCCGGCGGCGGCGTATGTTGAGCGCTTGGCACGGACTTCGACCATCTCTTCTTCGTCGGCCGCTACCCAGAGCGTGCCGCGTGATTCGTATTCAACGGTGTCCGGCAACTCTGGAATCCGTTGCCGCCAGAGCGAGCGGGAGTAGCGTGTGAGATTGAGTTGAGCGGTTGAATCGTCCATGACGACGATGTGTCCCATGCCTGCCGCGGTCGCGCCTCCACCGGGCACATTGCCTTCGATCACAGCGACCCGCAAACCTGCCTGGGCACACTCGCGCGCGCAGGCACAGCCTACGATACCGGCGCCGACGATAAGAACATCGTAAGGCTGCATCAGAATGCGATCCCGGAAGCGAAGGGGTCGTTATTTTGAAAGAGCAGGCTGGACTCCGCGGTGACCCAGGCGCGGCCCGTGATTTCAGGATTAACCCGCCCGTTCGGAGTGCCGGTGATCCTGCCTTCGAAGAAGGTGCCTAGAATTCCCTCCTGAATCCAGATGTCGCCCGGGGCAAGCTTACCGTCGGCATACAGGCAGGCCATCTTGGCGCTGGTGCCGGTGCCGCAGGGTGAGCGGTCGAACGACGCTCCAGGACAAAGTACAAAGTTGCGTGAAGAGCTCTTGGGTGAATGTGGTGCACCGAAAAATTCTATGTGATCGATCAGTGCGCCGCGCTCGCCGGTGATGCCGGAGGCGATGAGGGCGGAACGAATCGCGGTAGAAGCGGCGATGAGTTCTGCGCGGTTGGCAAGGGAGATGTCAAAGGGGTGGTCTGCGATGAGGAAGAACCAATTTCCGGCCCAGGCAATATCGCCTGTGAACCGGCTATAGCCAGGGACCTCGACCGGGACGGAGGCGCGAAAGCGATAGCTTGGAACATTTGAGACGGAGACGCGGCCATCTTCGTGTAGCTGCGTTGAAACAGCGCCTACCGGGGTTTCGATGCGATGACGTCCGGGACCGATGCGTCCCATGTGGGCGAGTGTCGTCACGAGGCCGATGGTTCCATGTCCGCACATTCCGAGGTAGCCGACATCGTTGAAGAAGATTACGCCTGCGGCGGAGTGTGGATCGAGGGGTTCGCAGAGAAGCGCGCCGACAACGACTTCCGATCCTCGAGGTTCGCAGACGACTCCGCGGCGGAAGTGATCGAATTCGCACCGGAAGCGCTCTAGCCGGCTCGCCAGATCGCCGGTTCCGAGATCGGGTCCACCGGCGATGACAACACGCGTCGGTTCACCTTCTGTATGCGAGTCAATTATTTCGACCCTGCCCCTTGGCGTCATGCACCTATATTAACTCATTTTGTCTACTATTTTGGATACATTTTTGTAAATCGATCTTTGAATTATTGTAGTGAAGTTGCGTAGAGTGAAGTATGAGTCTATTTCCTTTGTAAGCGTGCTAACCGGAGCCGATGAAGAAAAAGATTAAAGTTGAACGAGTGAAAGCAGAACACGGAACAAGTCTTCTGACGGCTTTTCGAGAGATTCGCGAACTTATCGTGCATGGCCGGCTAGCTCCGGGAACATGGATTCTAGAGGCGGATCTCGCCGAGCGGCTGAATATGAGCCGAACCCCGGTCCGCGGCGCTATTCACTGGCTGCAGCGTGAAGGGTACATCTTAGAACACCGGAATGTCAGCAAATCCCGCATGATTGTTGCGCCCCTAACGAAAGAGGACGCGAATGAGCTTTATCTGATCATTGGAAACCTTGAAGGCATTGCCGGGCGCGGCGTTGCGGAGTTGCCGGCTGCAAAGCGGACGGAGCTCTGCGTTCAACTCAGAAGGTTGAACGAGCGACTGTTCCAGATAAGTGAAGGCCGTGGAAAGGAAGGGGAAATATTCGATCTGGACCGGGAGTTCCATCGCCTGATCGTGCATAGCGGTGCCGGCCCTCGCCTGCTAACCCTCCATGGAGCGATTGAACCGCAGGCAGAACGTTACTGGCGCCTGTACGCGAGTTCAATCATTAAAGATCTTCACCTCTCTGTCGAAGAGCACGAATACATTCTTAAAGGAATCGAGAAGGGCGATCCGGATCGGGTCGAACTTGGCCTGCTGCAGAACTGGCTGAAGGGCGCGGGGCGGCTGGGCCATGTCATTGATATCTTTGGCGAACGCGGAAGTTGGTAGTTCTTTTAATGGGACCTTTTCCCGAAGGGACTGCAGCGATTCCTAGAACGCGTATCCCCAAGGAGACCCAAAGCTAAAGCATTGGGCTACCAGCTTTTGCGCTACTAGGAAACAAAAACGCCGATTCATCAGACACTCCCGCGCTCTGTCATTATCCACGCGACTCTCGTAAACAGAGCGAGATCAACCTGTCCGGGACGATCCTGGTGGAGCTTCCCGGACAGGGAGTCACCAGGCTTGGAGTCCAGCGGGATTGGGACTTGCTTTGACGGTGGAAGAGGGCATCAACGTTTGGAACCACCCAGTCTTTGGCAACACTTTTGCAGGCAGTACTAACGGTATCAGCACAACAACATCAAACGTTCAGAACATGTCGTTCTCGCGTGTCGGCGTGACAAACTCACCTCGTACGATGAAATTAGTCATCGCCAGGGACGCGTCTTCCCCGCTGGCGTTCGGCGTAAAGTTCTGCGTGTTTTGGTTGAGGAACTTGTGTTCGTTGCGAAAGCGTCCGCCAAACTCGAAGGTGCTTGCACGTCCTGCCAGGGAATACCGGGTAGCAACAGAAGCTCCAAATCCAAGGTCGACCTCGGGACTGTACATGAACTGCACACTCTGTCCCGTATAGAAATATTTGGTTGGATCGAAGATGTTGACGCCGTTCTGTACCTTAAGGTGAGGCTCGAGCGGATTGCTCAAATCAAGGGCATACTGAACATTGTTGAGGGGATTCGTATCTGACAGCGGCGAGAAATGAGCGGTGGAGTAGCCTTCATCGCGTGTTCGCGCAACGGACGAATTGAGGTCCCAGGCCAGAATGGATCGCCGAATGACATGGTGTCCTCCAAGTTGAAGTCCTCCGATGTCCTGCACTGGCCGTCGGCGCAACGCCTGAAAGGAAACCGATCCGGCGTTATCGCCTTGCAAAGGAGAAACGAAGTTGTTAATTGCAGGACTATAAATCCAGTCGTCTCCAAAGTTATTGAAATGCGAGTAAAGGCCCTTGAGGTAACTTGTTGAAGTCGTTGAAACGGTAATCGAGTGTGCCTCCGAAGCCCCAACGATCTCGAAAATACCGATAGTCACGCAGGTCATAGGTGCCCGCCAGAGCCGGACCGGGCTCGATGTCGTTAATACCGCGTCCGTTCCAGTCGTACGATCCGCTGACCAATGTGCCTAGTTTATTTCCCTCGAGAAATCGCTTGCCCAGGGTGCCATCGAACTGGTATGCGGGGCGTCCCCCGATAATCGGCATATATCCGCCCGTCGATTCCAGATAGATCGTCCGCCGATCTTCTGCACTCCTAGTGCGCAGATCCACCGAGCCTCCGATGCCGTCACCTTCCATACTTGCCTGCAATGTCTTATTGATCTGTACAGACTCGACAAGATCCGCAGGGATCAGGTCGAGCTTGATCTGCCTGACCGTTTCAGGGGAAGCGATCGTTACTCCATCAAGCGTCGTATGCGTCAGCCGGGCCTCGGTTCCGCGCACCTTCACATATTTACCCTCACCCTCGTCTCGCTCCAGCGTTACGCTGGGCAGCCGTCCGATCGCGTCTGCCACATTTGCATTGGGCAAACTGGTGATCACGTCGGATGGAAGCACGTTGATGATGTTGTCGGCCGTCAACGTTCGGTTTACCGCTTCGACCTCTCCACCTTGACGGCCCGCATACACCTGAACATCTTCTTTGTTCGTAGCCACCTTCAGCGCGGCAACAACGTGTGATGACTGGCCTGCACTCAGCGTCACCTTCTGTATGCAATTCATCGAGAGTGGGACTCTCCGGATTTCCGAGATACGGATGCAAACCTCTATCACGGCGGATCACCGCCTGAAGAGTTAGCGGCACTTGGGTCGCTTTGTTTGGGCATTCGCCTCAGAGCCGGTCGGTCAATTCGACGATTTGAGCCTCAGGGAGATCCGAAGGGGCGTCCGGAAGAGATAGGGGATCAAGTTGAGCCTTATTTCATGTGTTCCTCTCCACCGACGGTGCCCAACGCGACGGTTGGTCCACATTCGATTGATGCTATCAACCTTTTTTTCAAATCTATTCAATATGCCGACGAGTAAGGTGAACGCACTCATCCGCGCGGCCCGGCTCTACCAAGAGGCTCTATGGCTTTGCGAGTCGGAGCCGGAGCAGATCCTCCGTCCGCGCGCCCCCTGAGTGGGCCCAGTTTCGATGGTCAAAGAACAACTTGAGAGAAGCTCTCTCCAAGATTTACCACTACCGATCGCGTGCACTCCACGACGGTCGTCCATTTCCCGCCCCCATGTGTGCTTCGCCAGGCTCTATGCAAGGGTGGGAAGCGCCCTCTGAAACGATGGGTGGAATTGGTATCCATCAGAATGGGAGTACATGGTTGAAGAAGGATGTTCCATTGCATCTCCACATCTTTGAGTACATCTCTAGGAGTGAAATTTTGGGCTTGGTGGCAGCAAAGTTCCACTCGAAATTGATAAAGGCAGGATAGAGGGGGGCAGTTTTGGAGGCCTCTGTCTCTTATCCCGTCAGCGCGTTGACCTTATCTCCCCCACCCCGTACACTTTAAAAGGCAGCCAGCGAGCACTCGCCGCGGCGCCTTCAATTCTGTTGCCCCCTCGTTCAATGGTAGGACAGTCGGCTCTGAACCGATCAATCGGGGTTCGAATCCCTGGGGGGCAACCAAAACATTACTTCCTCGCACTTCCTTAAACCTCCTCAGACAAGAAAATCCTCTAAACGTCCAGTAATTTAGGGGTTTTTCGTCCAACGAGGTGCGCGGACGTGCGCTTAGAGCCATTCAAAAACTGGGGTACGGATAGGGGTACAATTTCCTTAAGGGTGGGGTACGACCCAAAAATCGCGCATGGAGTGACGAATGCCGCTGACTGATACCGCAATTCGGGGAACGGAGCCGGGCCAAAAGTCATTCAAGGTACAAGGTATATGACCGGGATGGCCTGTTTCTGCTGGTCAATCCCGGAGGATCGAAGCTGTGGCGTTGGCGCTATCGGTTCGATGGCAAAGAAAAGCTCATGGCGTTGGGCGAGTATCCTCTGTGAATCTCGGCCACGCTCGCGAACTCCATTTTGGAGCCTCGCAAGACCTTGGCGACCGGGATCGATCCGATGGCCGAACGCAAGGCGGAAGCCGACGCCAAACAGAGGGAAGCCGAAGCACGACGGCGTGAAGCTGAAAATAGCTTTGAGAATGTGGCCCGCAAATGGTGGGAATGGTGGTCTATTGGTAAGTCCCCGCGTCATGCGGATCCCGTCAGGCGGCGTTTGGAAGGGGACGTACTCTTGCTGCACGGCATCGATATAGGCCTTGTCGACTGGTTCGCCAAACCTCGAAGTGAAGGTGACGCACTCGTTATCCATGCCTCTGATCACCGAAATGGCTGCACCTCGTGCCTGGGTTGGGCGATAGCGATGATTTGCAGCTACGTCTCGAACTGCATCGCAGTCAGAAACCACATATCCCTAGAAGCCCCACTTGCCGCGCAATTGAGTCCTGAAGCAGGTATTCGTTCGCGCATGCTGGTTCGCCATTGATTACGTTGTAGGCGCACATGACTGAACCCAATACACCGAAATGCTCGGGTGGCACTTCATGGCTGATGAGAACATCAAAGAACTCTGCATGAAGATCTATCAACATCACAAGCAAGCAATAGACCTCATTATCGAGAACCTCCCTAACCAACGTGATGCTATTGCCAAGGAATTAAAAATTCTGGTCAGTAAGGCTGGGCTCGTCTTAGATGACGATAAGGTGCAGACAATTCGCTTCATTTCGAAGTCGCTGGACATTGGCTTTTTTCACCGAGGTTCTGGGTGGACCAAGTCCGGGCGAATGGTTCTGTTTGAATTTCTGAATACGCAGAACTCTTTGCAAGTTGGTCTCTATCTGGGTCCGGGAGACGATTCTAAGAGGTCGCAAATATTCACAGCGGCACAAAAACTCGGAAATCCCTTCAATACGGGCCCCACTCTTTATGCAAAATGGAACTGTTTGTATAAACGATCCCTTTTGGAACCCGTAGATTACATGCTTCCAACCGAGGACCTTCTAGACAGTCAATGCTTACACCACCAAACGCGGCAGATTGCAGGTAACAAGATTTGTGCTGAACAATCATCCAGACGCGGGCCCGTACCTGGACGCGGAGGGTACGCTGAGAAGCAGGTTCACTATCAGGCGTTCAAAGAAATCTGGCGCGGACTTCTGAATGCGATCAAGCAAATCGTGAACCAATGCAGTTTCGATTTGGTGGTAGGCAGTCCGCATTATTTCATCAGGTGTTTGCTTGACCCGTGTGGATCCCATCGCCGCAGATGAATTTTTCCGATTCGGACAGCATTCCGCCTGACGCCCGTCGATCACTCAGACGACTTGATCCGCTCGCAACATCCTCAGGGTGTTGTAGATAGCATTTAAATCTAGCACAAGAAAATTCATAGATGTTAAAAGCATAGTTGTCCATGGGAGAACGCTTCTGATTAACGGCGGTTTAAGAGTGCTTCCCTGTCGTAGCGGTCCCGAATCCTTTTGGAAATAAATTGGGTTTAGTAATCCCGCGTCTGACGATAACAGAGGGAGGGCAGTTTCGGAGGCCTCTGTCTCCGATCCCGTCAACGCGCTGACCGGTCTTCGCCAGGGTTGAGTGCGGACTAGAATGCGAAGTGGATCGTTTGGAGAACAAACATGTTCGAACGCTATACGGAGAAGGCACGGCGAGTAATATTCTTTGCCCGGTATGAAGCTAGTCAGTTTGGGTCGCCTTATATTGAGACCGAACATCTGTTGCTTGGTTTGTTGCGCGAGGACAAGGCGTTGTCGAGGCGATTCTTTCGATCGGATTCGCCAGAGGAGTCGATACGCAAACAGATTGAAGGGCACACGACTTTTAGGGAGAAGATCTCCACGTCTGTCGATCTGCCGATCTCGACTGAGTGCAAGCGGGTGCTCGCTTATGCGGCCGAGGAAGCAGAGCGGCTTTCGCATAAACATATTGGGACGGAACATCTGCTGCTGGGCCTGTTGCGCGAGGAAAATTTCTTTGCGGGGCAGATGCTGCAGGAGCGGGGGATACAGCTGCCTGAGGTACGCGAGGAGTTGAAGCGAACGGCGCAGAATTTGCAGCAGCGTGAATTTTCAGGTGAAGTGAAACCTTTGGGTGCGTACCAATTGATTGCGGCCGATTTTCTGGATGTTTCGTGCCGTAAGCTGGAGCAGATGACAGAGTACCTGGTGGCCTGCCTGAAGAAGTTGTCGGATGAGCAGATCTGGCAGAGGCAAGGCGCGCATGAGAATGCTGTGGGCAACTTGGTGCTCCATCTTTGCGGGAATGCGCGGCAGTGGATTATGCATGGGGTGGGTGGGGCTGACGATGTGCGGGTACGGGACAAGGAGTTCAGTGCCGATGGTGGGATGAGTGGGGCTGAGTTGATTGCGTTGTTCGAGGCGACGATCGATGAGGTGAAAAAAACTATTTCGGCGGTGCCGGCGGAGAGGATGACGGAGAGGGTGCACCCACAAGGGCGAGATGTGAGCGTGCTGGAGGCTATCTACCAGGTGGTGGGGCATGTGCACCAACATGTGGGGCAGATTATTTTGCTCACGAAGCAGATGCTGGGGACGGATCTGGATCTGACGGCGCCCCGACCCCGGTAATTTGGGTTTCGCCGAGTTGGATTAGTTCGGGGTGGGGTGGGTGCAGGGTGGGATGGGTTGCGGCGGCTATGCAGGCGAGGCCCTCGAGGAGAGTTTGGGCTGGGGTGTTGAGGTATTGGTCGGGGATGCAGAAGACGTTGCGTTCGCGGACGGCTTTGAGCGAGTGCCAGTTGCGTTGCTCGATGACGCGATCGAGGGGAACGCGATTCCCTGCTCCGCACCAACTGAACAAAAGGACATCGGGGTCTTCTGCGGCGATGGCTTCTGCGGTGGTGTGGGCGCCGGGGGTGCCGAGGTAGCGCCCACCGGCTGCTTCGACGAGTTCGGCGACCCAGGATTGGGAGTGGATGAGGGGCTTGCCCCACTCTTCGCAGTAGACGATGGGGGTGTGGGTGCGGGAGGCGCTGCGGTTGCGGGTGGATGCGATGGTGGATCGCATCTGGGTGATCAGGGTGTCGGCTTCGGGTTGCGCGTCGACTACTGCGGCGATGAGGCGGATGTCTTTGTAGATGTCGGCGAGGGAGTGGGGGGCGAGGGTGAGGACGGGCAGGCCGGATTTGAGGATTGCGGCGAGGGATTCCATGCGGTAGGGGACGCTGGCGAGGACCAGATCTGCCTTTGCGGCGAGAATCTCTTCGGTGTTGGCGGTCCAACTGTCGTGGAGGATGTAGGGTTTTTGGGCAGCTAGCCCGGGGAGGGCTTCGAGGCAATATCTTGTGCAGGCGCAGAGTGTGTCGAGTTTGTTGAGGGCGGCGAGCGTGATGGTGATCGAGGGCTGTAGGGAGGCTATTCGCATTCTTTTGGGAGTATCGCATTTTGCGAAGGGCTATTTGTCAGAGGTACCCCCCTCCCCCCGTGAAAAGTGCGCAAAGTCTTCGAAGTAGATACTTTAGGGTCGGACTTTGGGTATTCAGGGAGGGTGTTCTCTTTTGCAGTTAGTAGGTTTTGGGCGAGGGTTTTGTCAAGGATCGGATCACGATGGGACGGGCTTTCAGCCCTTGTGCGTTTGGTTTCCCTGCACCTGGGGCTACGCCCCAGGCTGGTATGGGTCGCGCCTTTGGCGCTGTTTGGCTGAGTGGTGCGGCCTGGGTCAGCTTGAGTGGCGGTTGGTTAGTCGATGAGTTGGTGGCTGACTGGCCGATGGAGTGCCGATTGGTTAGCGGACGGTGACGTCCCAGACCTTTGACAGGCGGGTTTTTCCGGCGGGGCCTTCGATGTAGAGGGCCACGACGTATTGGCCAGCCTGCTTGTAGGTGTGGAGGGGATGTTGTTCGGTTGAGGTGGTGCCGTCGCCGAAGTCCCAGCGCCAGCTGGTGATCTTGCCTACCGATTCATCTTGAAATGCGACGAGGCGGCGATCCATGTCGAGGACCTTGAAGCTCCACTTTGCTTCGATCGGCTTCTGCAGTTCTGGTTCGAGCGGCATCAGGCGGAATTCGCGAAGGAGGGTTGCGTTGCCGTACATCGTGTGTTCGGTGCCGAGGTTCCAGAAGCCGTTGTTCTTGGCGTCGCCGTCGTAGTCGATGACGGCCCAGGAGAGGCCGATGAGTTTGTTTTCGTAGAGCTTCGATTCGACGGCGCGTTGGGGGCCTTCGCATCCGGCGTAGTCGAAGGGGGTGACGTAGAACTCGAGGACGTACTTGCCGGATTCGCCGTGTTTGAAGTGGTAGCTCTGGGCGTGATTGGCCCAGGGGAGTTCCTTGTCCCAGGGCTGGCAGCCCCAGGCGAGGGCCCAGTCCTTGCCTTCGGATGGGGTGAAGATGTGGTAGTTCTGCGCATGGACGCCGTGCATGGAGAAGTGGGCGTCGTACTCCTCCTGGTCGGCGTTGTTGCGGAACTGCGGGATGAGCGGGCCGCCGGAGCGGTCGCCGTCGACGACGATCTCGAAGGTGTCGTTGTGGAGGCCGGGGTCGGCGAAGTCCCAGAAGTTGTCGTAGGCCTCGTAGAGGAAGTAGAGGCGGTTGAGACCCTTGACCCATCCGACTTTTACGTGGATATCGAGGTCCTTCGGGTCGGGTGTTGCGTGCTTGTGCTCGTCGTCGCGCATCTGATCGAGCCCAATGGAGTAGCTTTCGGGGACGATGGACCAGTCGCCGGGGTCGCCGTCGATGCGCGGGATTTGGTCGGCGGGAAATTGAAAGACTTTGAAAATCTGTGCGGGAGGCGGCGCGGTTCCTTGCCGCTCCTGGCGGAGGACGGGCGGTGGTTGGACGGGGCGCATCTGTTGGGCTGCGAGGGCGGATGCGGCGAAGATGATGACGACTGAGATTGGCGATAGGCGCGAACGCATCAGCTGGATACTCCCTTTGCGCGATCCGGATGGGCAGGACCGCCGTAGAAGTTGTCGACCTTAAGTCCGGTGACATTTTTCTGACGGATTGCTTCGCCGAAGTAGTCGGGGCGGTTGGCTCCCCAGTGAAGTTTGCAGTCCCGGAGGGTGACGTTGTCGGCGTCCTGAATACTGAAGCCTACTGTGTCGTGCAGCTGGATGGAAGCTATGGCCGAGGTGGGCCGGTTGTCGTAGAGGCCGCCCTTGTATCTGGTCCAGCGATCGAGCGTGAGGTCGACGTTGTCGAGGACGATATCGTGCGCGCGACTGTCCGGACTTCCCCAGACGCGGACGCTGTTTTCTGCGCGGCCGGTGACGTTCTGCAGGTTGATGTGGTGCAGGGTTCCGATTTTCGATCCGGGCTTGCGTGGAATGGCTGTTAAGGAGATGGCTTCGCCGCGGCCCCACCACGGATCGGAGAAGTATTGCGAGACGAAGGTGATGTCTTTGTAGCCGATGTTGTAGACGCTGCCTTCGTCGCGGAGTTGAATGCAAAGGCCGCGTGAACTTTTCTTGATGGTGCATCGCTCGAAGGAGATGTCGTGGACGTCGGAGGCGGTCTCGGTGCCAATCTTCAGGCCGGCATCCTGCGTCTCGATACTGCAGTCCTCTACGCGGATGTTGGCGGCGGGGCCGTAGTCTTTTTTCTGGCGGCTTGCTTTGATGACGACTCCGTCGTCGCCGCAGACGATGTCACAGTTTTTGATCTGGACGTTGCGGGAGTGGTCGGGATCGATGCCGTCGCAGTTGGGGACGTCGAGGAGGTTGCGGACTTTGACGCTATCGACGAGGACGTGGTCGCAGCCGAGCATGTGCAGACCCCAGTTGGGCGCTTCGGCGAAGGTGATGTCGCGGACTTCGAGGTCGCGGCACTCGGTGAGGACGAACATCTTGGGGCGAAAGTCTTTGGGGAGCCACCATTCGTTCGGCTGGTCGTAGCGCAGCATGAATTCGCGGGCGCGTCCCTGGAGGGTTCCGGTGCCGGAGATCTTGAGTCCCTGAGCTCCAGTGGCGACGATCAGTGCGCCCGCGGCTGCGGCCATGGAGTCTGCATCGGCGGAGCCCGCGAGGCCACCGAGATAGTGCTCGGGCTGGAGACTGGCGAGGAGCTGGGCATCGTCGGCGAGATGAAAGTCGATTGCGCCTTTGAGGACGAGCGTGCCAACGAGATATTTTTTTCCGCCTCGGAGGAGGACGCGGGATTTGCCGGAGTAGGCGGCGGCTTCGTCGATGGTGCGTTGAATGGCTGGGCCGTCCAATGTGGTGCCATCGCCGACTGCTCCGTATCTTGCGACGTCGAAGACGCGGATGAGCGGGGGGCTCGCCATGAGTGGGCGTGCGATGGCGGCGGCGGCGCAGAGGGTTCCTGCTTTCAATAGCTGGCGTCTATCCCAGTTCTGACTCACTCGTTTTCCTATGGAAATAAATTCCTGTGCGGAATATGGGGATCACTTTAGCACAGAGGGAAGGATCATGAAGATTCAGGAGATGGTGCCCCTTTGCAGGCCGGCTTAGACGCAGAGCTGAAGCGGGTACTGAGAGTGCGTAGCAGAACAAAAAACGTACCTCAGCGGCTGAAGCCGCATTACGAGCAAGACACTTTCGGCACGGCTAAAGCCGAGCCCTTAAGCAAAACGGAGTTGTTCAGCACCCTCTGAAGCCCCGCTCTACCTAGAAGCAATGGCAGCAGCGACGACAGCAGATTCCTCCGCTGCGCTGCGGAATGACAAACAAAAATACGCGATGACCTATAGACAAATGCGGACTACTCGACGGGGAGCTTTGCGTTGTAGCCGTCGCGGGCGATGATGGAGTATTTCTGGGGTTTGCCTTTTTCGTCCTGCATGCGGAGGGGGTGGCCTTCGTTGTCGACGAGGAGAACCTTGACCTTGCGGTAGCTGCCATCGTTCTTGTTGTTGGTGGGGCGGTAGGTGAGGACGTACTGGTTGCGGATGGAGTCGTTGATCTGGGCGAAGACGTCGGGGAGCGCGCCCTGGAACACGGGGTTAAAGCTCATGCCGCCGGTCATTGCGGCGAAGGTGTTGAGCTGGTTCTGGGCCTGGAGGTAATCCATGTTGGCGATGGCTGCGCCCATGCCGCCGCCAGCGCCGCCATACATCTCGTGGAGGAGAGCGCCGGTGCCAATGGAAAAGATAGTGATGTTCTGGGTGGACTTGACCTTGGCGAGGATCTTGTCGAGGGTGAGTTTGGAGAAGGTGTCACGGCCGGAGGAGATGAGGATGATGTATTTGCGGCCTTCGATGCGGCTGCAGCGGTCGAGGGTCTCGTAGAGGGCGTCGAAGAGGTTGGTCTCGGACCAGGTGGGGATGATGAGGGACTGGAGGGCTTGGGCGACGGTGTCCTTGTTATTGGTGAAGTCGGTGAGGATGTGGGTGTGGAAGTCGTATGTCATGACGGCGACGTAGTCATCGGGACGGAGAGAACGGAAGAAGTAGTAGGAGGCGTTCCGCATGTCGTTGATGAGGTAGTAGCTGTTGGCGGCGAACTCAAGCAGCATGACGGCGGTGATGGGGGTCTGGGCGACGCGAACGCTGGTGATGGTCTGGGGGACGCCGTCTTCGAGGACCAGGAAGTTGTTGGCTTTGAGGCCAGGGACGAACTGGTGGGTCTTGTCGAGGATGACGTTGGCGTCGATGTTGACGATGGGGACGTCGACGCGGAGGGAGTAGGTTTCGTTGTTGGGATTCTTGACTTTAGGCTCGGCGGGGGCGGCGGGGGCGGGGGGCGCCTCTTCGGCTTCCTTCTTCTTCTTAAGGACGATGGAGCCGTTGTCGGTCTGCGGGCCGCCGTCGTCGGGGGGCGGCTGGGTGGTGGGCTTTTGCTGGGGCGGCGGGGTGGTTTGGGCGTGCGCGCCAGCCACTGGAAGGAGGAAAAGAGTGCAGGCGGCGAGAAGGAAACGGGCCGGATGGTGAGGATGGGTAGTCATCATCTAGAACTTTACTCCGAATATTGGACGACTTTGTAGGGCGATGGTGAGGGCCGGGTTTGGGTTGAGCGAGTTCGGCGAGAGGGTCAAAGAAAGCAGATTTCTCCATTGTCCCGTTCGACTTCGCTCAGTGTCCGGTCGAAATGGCTATGTTTGATTCCCATGGCAGGCAAACTGGAATATCTGGCAGGTTTCGTCCGGGATTGCAATGGACTATAGTCTGCTCTAGTAGTCTGTAGACGTGATTACAACGGTAAAGACTCGGTGGTGGGTGTACGGCATTGCCGTGTGCGGGATGCTGGTGGGTGGGGGTCTGTCTGCGGGGGCGGCACAGACGCCTAGCGGCGGTATGGTGGCTGCGGGGGTGGCGGAAGCGTGGGTTCCGGTGCCGATGCCGGCAGCTGCTCCGGCGGTGACGAAGTTTTTCCCGCTGGCAGAGGTGAAGCGAGGGATGAAGGGGGTCGCGTATACGGTCTTCGAGGGGGTGAACCCGGAGCCGATGCAGGTGGAAATCCTTGGGATTTTGAGGGATGCGCTGGGGCCGGGGCAGGACATGATTCTGGCGCGGCTGCACGGTGACAAGCCGGAGTATACGGGCGTTGTGGCGGGGATGAGCGGAAGCCCGGTGTATATCGATGGGCGGCTGGTGGGGGCGCTGAGCTATCGGATAGGGCAGTTCAGCAAGGAGCCGATTGCGGGGATTACCCCGATCGAGTCGATGCTGCAGGTGCGGGATGGAAACGGGGCTGCTTCGGTGGGGATGCAGCGGGCTGAAGTGAAGAGCACGGCGTTTGAGGGGCAGCCTGAGATGCGGGCGATGGAGACTCCGCTGGTGTTTGGCGGATTCAGCCCGGAGGTCGTGGAGCGTTTTGGGGACAGGTTTAGGGCGATGGGATTGACGCCGGTCGCGGGGCTGGGGGGAGCGGATCCGACGGCGAAGCAGCCTGAGCCTCTGGTGCCGGGCAGCGCGGTGAGCGCGGTGCTGGTGCGGGGGGATCTGTCGATGGCGGGGACCTGCACAGTGACGTATGTGGATCCGAAGCGGCTGCTGGCGTGCGGGCACCCGATTACGCAGTATGGGCCGGTGGATATGCCGATGACAAAGGCGGAGGTGCTGGCATCGCTCGCGTCGCCCTTGAATGCGTTCAAGATTATCAATACGACGGAGACGGTGGGGGCGTTTACCGAGGACAGGGCTTCTGCGATTATGGGGCGGTTTGGGGTCGAGGCGCGGATGATTCCAGTGGAGGTGGAGGTGGTGCCGCCGGCGGGGGAAGACAAACCAGCGACGGCGACGAAGAAGACGCTTCACTTTGAGGTGCTGGACAATCGGCAGCTTACGCCTTCGACGATGCTGGTGTCGGTGTATCAGAGTCTGCAGACGAACAACACGGCGGCCGAGGAGATGAGCTACCGGTTGACGGGAGAGATTGGCGTGAAGGGACTGCGGCCTGTCCACCTGCAGGGGATGATGGCGCAGAATGAGTTCTTCCCGGGCACGATCAACGCGGCACTGCTGGTGAACGACCGGTTCAGCAAGGTGTATGGCAACGCGCTGGAGCAGCCGGTGGTGACGGGGCTGCGGCTGAAGGCGGAGGCGATTCCAGGACGGATGACGGCGGTGCTGGAGTCGGCGCGTCTGAGCCGGATTGATGCGCGTGCGGGGGATGAGATTGAGGTGGAGGCAACACTGCATCCTTATCAGGCCGAAGCGCGAATGGTGCGGGTGAAGGTGAAGCTGCCGGCGGAGCTGACGCCGGGGCCGATGCGCGTGGTGGTGAGCGATGGCGCGACGGTGGACCGGCTGACGACGCGGACGGGAATCGCGCAGCAGCAGGTGGGGCTTGCCGATATGGTGGCCGCGATGAACCGGATGCATCCGAATGACCGGGTGTATGTGACGCTGCTGGATCATGCGACGCAGGCGGTTCTGGAGGGCGAGACGCTGCCGGGGGTTCCGCTTTCGATGGCGAATGTACTGGAGCCACTGAAGGAGGCGCAGAAGATGCAGCTGACAGGGGAGAGCGTCGTGGTGGCGGGGTCGGCAGAGGCGGGGTTTGCCGTGACCGGGTCGCAAGTGTTGAACCTTTTGGTCAAATAACTGGCTCGTGAAGTAGAGTGGGTGGCGCGTTGGGCCGATTCGATAAATGTTAACGGAAGTTTTATGGAAGGCGTGGGAGCATAAAGCGATTGGCCTCGGGTGTTATTTTTTTTGCTCGGCGTGGTGTTGTAGCATCGAACAAGTGCGGCGACATGTCGCTAAAAAGGGAAAGATTTCGAGATGAGTGAAATACATGGTCTTGGTGTGCACGCGGCCGGTGCACAGTTATTGCCGTACAAATACGATCCGGGCGCGTTGCAGCCGAACGAGGTGGAGATCAAGATCTCGCACTGCGGGATCTGTTTTAGCGATATCCACCTGATCGACAACGACTGGGGGATGAGCAAATATCCGTTCATTCCGGGTCATGAGATTGTAGGGACGGTCGTGACGGTGGGCTCAGCGGTAATGGACCGGGCAGTCGGGGAGCGCGTTGGGGTGGGGTGGCAGGCGGACAGTTGCGGGATCTGCGAATGGTGCAGACAGGGAGACGAACATCTGTGCGCGAAGTCGCAGCCGACATGTGTGGGACGGAATGGCGGATTTGCAGATAAGGTCCGGGTGAATTCAAAATTTGCCATACCGGTTCCGCAGGTGCTGGAGAGCGAGAATGTTGCTCCGCTGATGTGCGGAGGGATTACGGTGTACAGTCCGTTGCGCAACCATGGCGTGCGGCCTTCGTCGAGGGTAGGGGTTATTGGAATTGGCGGGCTAGGCCATCTGGGGATCCAGTTTGCGAAGGCCTTTGGGGCTGAGGTCACTGCGTTTTCGACCACGAAAGAAAAAGAGGCGGAGGCACGCAAGCTGGGTGCGCACAATTTCGTGAATACGCGGGATACGGGTGCGCTGAAGAAGATTGCAGGATCGTTTGATCTGCTGCTGTCGACGGTGAGCGCGGACCAGGACTGGCAGGCGTACGTGTCGGCGCTGCGGCCCAAGGGAATGTTGTGCATTGTGGGGGCTTCGCCTTCGCCGATCCAGTTGCAGGCGTTTTCGCTGATCGGCGGGCAGAAGGCGGTATCGGGTAGTCCGACGGGAAGTCCGCGAGACCTGCACGAGATGCTGGATGTGGCGGCCCGGCATGGTGTGAAGGCGGTTACAGAACGGTACGCGATGGCCAAGGCGAATGACGCGGTGGCCAAGGTGAAGAAGAGCCAGGTGCGGTACCGGGCGGTTCTGGCGAATTAGGGAAGAACGACCGCGGATTATCGCGAATGGCAGGGATGAAAAGCAAAGGAGGGGCGGGGCTTCGGCTCTCGCTCCTTTTTCGTTTGTGAGGTCCTTGGGTGATCCGTGCTTTAGACTCATCAACAGAATGATGCGACGAATATTGGTGACAGTGTTGGCGGCGGGGACTTCCCTGCTGCCGGGGTTGGCGAGCGCGCAGGGCACGAAGCTTTGGAGCGTGGATCGCTACGACGCGATGGAGAAGGGCTCGACCGAGGGCGTTGCGATACGCAGCGACGGACGGCTGGAGGCGGGGCCGGCGAGTTCTCTGTTGTATGCGACCGGGAAGAGCTATGTGTGGTCGATGGCGAGCGATGCTGCCGGGAACGGCTATCTGGGGTTGGGTGGATCGGCGTCGGGGTCGGCGGTGGTGATGAAGGTGACGCCTGACGGGAGGTCTTCGGAGATTTTTTCGGGGAAGGAACTAGCGGTGCAGGCGGTCCATGTGGCTGCGGATGGAAGTTTGCTGGTCGCGACTTCGCCGGATGGGAAGGTGTATCGGGTAGGGGCTTCGGGTGGAACGGGTGCGAACGGCGCGGGGACCAATGGGGCGGGGGCTCCGGCGGTGGTGTTCGATCCGGCGATGACGGAGGAGAAGCCGAAGTATCTCTGGGACCTGGCTGTGGGTAAGGGTGGTGACGTTTATGTGGCGGCGGGGGCTCCGGCGGTGGTGTATCGCGTGCCCTCGGGCGGAGGCAAGGCGGAGGTGCTGTTCAAGACGGCGGATCAGCATATCCGTTGTTTGCTGATGGCGCCGGATGGAACGCTGTGGGCGGGGTCGGATGGGTCGGGTGTGATCTATAAATTTGCAACGGGGACGGTTGGGGCGAAGCCGTTTGCGGTGTATGCCGCGGGGCGGCGGGAGATTACGTCGCTGGCGATGGATGCGTCGGGGAATGTTTATGCCGCCGGGGTGGGGACGAAGGGACGCACGGCGCTGCCGCCGCTGCCGGTGTCGGGCAGCGTGGGCGTTTCGATTACGTTTGTGCAACCGGGGTCGTCGACTGCGGCGGGAGCGAATACGCTGGTGCCGGATGGGTCGGAGATTTACAGGATTGCGGCGGATGGGAGTCCGCAGAAGCTAATCACGCTGAAGGACGATGTGGTGTATGCGTTGGCGATCCGGAGTGGGAGCTTGCTCGCGGCTACGGGGAATCGTGGGCGTGTGTATCGGGTGGATACGAAGGAGGCGGGGCAGTTTACCGATATCGCTCATCTGGAGGGCGCGCAGGGGATGGCGTTTGCCGCGGTAAAAGACGGGATGTTGGTGGCGACCAGCAACAGCGGGAAGGTGTTTCGACTGAGCGATGGGGTTGCTGGGAATGCAACATACACGAGCGACGTGTTCGACGCGCAGGGGTTTGCGCAGTGGGGGCGTGCGGAGCTGCGAGCGGGCGCGGCGACGGGGTTCGATCTGTATGTGCGGAGCGGGAATGTGGAGAGTCCGCTGATGGGTTGGAGTGAGTGGGCGAGGGTTGGAGCAGACGGAAGCTTCACTGTGCCGGCAGGGAGGTTTGTGCAGTGGAAGGCGGTGCTGCGCGGCGGCGGGACGGTGGATTCAGTGGCGTTGAATTATCTGCAGAGGAATGTTGCGCCGGTGGTCGATGAGATTGTGGTGCAGCCAGGGGCTCGGGTCGCGGCGACCGCAACTCCTCCCGCGGGCGCGACGGTGCAGGTGGGATTTCCTCCGGCTGCGGGGACGCCTCCGCCGGTGAGCTTTACGCCGGACGCGAGTGCTTCACCGCTGATGGCACAGAAGGACAAGACCGCTGTGACGTTGCGGTGGATCGCACATGACGATAATGGCGACGATCTGATGTTTGCGGTGTGGTATCGCGGGGTGGGCGAGGCGAATTGGCGATTGTTGAAGGACAAGATTTCGGAGAAGGTGTACAGCTTCGATTCGGCGTTGCTGCCTGACGGGAGCTATGAGTTGAAGATCGTGGCGAGCGATGGGCCGGACCATATCGACGCGGAGGCGCTGACGGGGGAGAAGGTGAGCGAGGTCTTTGTGGTGGATACGACGCCGCCGGTGCCCGGTGTATTGACGGCGACGATGGTTGTGGGTACAGCCGCCGCTGCTCATCCGATGATTCATGCGACGCTGGAGGCGCGGGACGCGACCTCACCGATTGCGCATGCGGAGTACTCGCTGGATGCGGGGCCATGGCAGTATCTGGAACCGGTGGGAAAGGTTTCGGATTCGCTAGCGGAGCGGTATGACTTTACGGTGGCAGTGCCTGTGTCGACCGCGCCGGTCGCCGACGCGAAGGAGCATGTGCTGGCGGTGCGGGTGTATGACCGGTATGAGAATGTGGTGGCGGTGAAGGCGGTCGTTCACTGATGTCTGGGTGGTTGACGGCGCGGTTTCCGAAGTTCAGCCAGGACCGGTTGTTGCTGGTTGTCGACCTGATCGGGACGTTTGTGTTTGCGGTGGAAGGGGCGCTGGCAGGGATCAATGCGGGGCTGGATGTTTTTGGATTGCTCGTGCTTTCGTTTGTGACGGCGCTGGGTGGAGGAACGATTCGCGATGTGCTGATTGGGGCGATTCCACCGAATAGTATTCGGGACTGGCGCTATGGCGCGACGGCGTTTGCGGGTGGAGGCGCTGTATTTTTCTTTCATCCACTATTTGAGAGGGTGCCGGTGCACTTGATGATTACGCTCGATGCCGCGGGGCTTGCGTTGTTTGCGGTGGCGGGTGTGGGGAAGGCGCTGGAGTATGGGATTACTCCGCTGCTGGCGATCATGATGGGTGCGGTGACGGGTGCGGGCGGGGGGACAGTGCGGGATGTGCTACTGGCCAACGTTCCCGGGGTGTTGAATTCAGATGTGTATGCGGCGGCGGCGCTGGCGGGAGCCATTGTCGTGGTGGTTGGGTTGAGGTTGAAGATACAACGTGGGGTGGCGATGAGTCTGGGGGCTGGGGCTTGTTTTGTGTTGCGGATGTTGGCAGCGTGGCGGCATTGGAATCTGCCGAAGGTCATGGTGCGTTAATTTTTTTGGCCGCTTAGAGGATGGCTGTCCTGCCGGACGGGCCCACTGCGCGTGGAGCGGTCACTTCGTGACTTGTGTACCGGGCGAGGTGGGTCGGTGGGAATGGGCCCTCGCGTTGCTCGGCGCAGCGAGCGGTCAGTGGATAGTAAGCTGAGACTCGATGCGATTTGAATTTTTTATTGCGGCGCGGTATCTGCGGGCGAAGCGGCGGCAGGCGGTGGTGGGTGTGATTACTGCTATCTCCGTGATTGGTGTGGCGGCGGGGGTGGCTTCGCTGATCGTTGCGCTGGCGATTACGAATGGGATGCGGCGGGATCTGCAGGAGCGGCTGGTGGGGTCGACCTCGCATGTGGACCTGATGCGAGTGGCGGGGGATGGGATACGGGATTGGCGGCCGTTGTTGGCGCGGCTGAGGACGGTGCCGCATGTGGTGGCGGCGGCTCCCGGGCTTTATGGGCAGGTGCTGATCTCGCGGGGCGCGCGGAGTGGCGGGGCGTTGATCAAGGGTGTGATTCCGGCGGATGAGAAGACGGTGGGAGATTTGTTGCAGAGTGTGCGGCAGGGGTCGGTGGCGGAGTTGGAGCCGGTGGCTACGACCTCTGGCGATATACATCCCACCCTTCGCGGTGAAACTGCGAAGGATGGGGCACCCGGGCATTTGGGGTTGGGGAAGACAACCCAGGCCTCAGAATCTAGATCCTTCGACAAGTTCAGGGCCCGCTCTGGGGTACTTGGTTCTGTGGCTGGTTCGGCTGCTCAGGCGGTTCCGCCGATTGTGATTGGGAAGGACCTGGCGGAGACGATTGGGGCAAAGGTTGGAGATGGAGTGCTGGTGACGAGTCCGCAGGGGGAGTTGTCGCCGGTGGGGATGGTACCGCGGTACCAGAAGTTTCAGGTTGTGGGGATTTTTAAGTCGGGGTTTTATCAGTATGACTCGAGTTATGCGTTTGTGCGGTTGACGGATGCACAGAAGCTGTTCAGCGAGCCGGATCTGATCTCGGTGATCAGCTTCAAGGTGGATGATCTTTATCATGCGGATCGCGTGGGGCGTGCGATTGAGGAGGCCGCGGGTAAGGGATTTCAGACGACGAACTGGATGGAGCAGAACCGCGAACTGTTTCGTGCGCTGAAGCTGGAGCAGATTGTGACGTTTATTGTGCTGGCGCTGATTGTTTGTGTAGCGGCGCTGAATATTCTGATTGCGCTGACCATGATGGTGATGGAGAAGACGCGGGACATTGCGGTGCTCATGAGTTTTGGAGTGCGGTCGGATCAGGTGCGGCGAATCTTTTTGCTGCAGGGACTGCTGATCTCGATCATTGGGACGGTGCTGGGGTTGATCGTTGGGTATGGGTTGAGTTGGGCGGGTGGACACTACCGGTTCATTCATCTGGATGCGGCGGTTTATTCGATTGATTATCTGCCGTTCGCGCCGCGGTTCTGGGATGCGGTGATTGTGGCGGCGGTGAGTCTGGGAGTTAGTTTGATTGCTACTCTTTATCCGAGTGGGAGTGCGGCAAAGGTGCTGCCTGCGGAGGCTTTGCGGTATGAGTGAAGTGAGATTGAAGTACGGGGTGTTGGCGCCGGAGGGTTTGGCGAAGATGCGGGAGTTGGAGCACTACCTGAATAACGGGGCTGGGATTGAAGCTTCGTTGCGGGAGTTGGTGCGGCTTAGGGTTTCGATAGTGAACGGATGCGAGTTTTGCATTCGTTTTCACACTACGGAGTTGCGGAAGGTAAATGAGACGGAGGAACGGATTGCCGCGCTGGCGGATTGGCGCACTTCGGAGATTTATACGAAGCGGGAGCGGGCGGCGCTGGCGTGGGCGGAGGCGGTGACGAATATTCAGGACGGACATACTCCGGATGTTGTGTATGAGGGGGTGCGGGAGCAGTTCACGGATGTGGAGACGGTGAATCTGACGCTGGTGATTACGACGATCAATGCATGGAACAGGATTTCGATTGCTCTGGGGTCGCATTCTTCGCATGGGAGCGGGGTGAGGGCTTGATCGATCCGAATGAAGGGGATGTGCAGTTTGAGAATGAGGGCTCGCTGGAGCCGTTGCCGATAGTGCGGGAGCGGAGCGTGGTGATGCGGGCGGTGGGGCTGACGAAGGTTTATGCGGCGGTTTCGGAGGGATCTGGCCCGGAGCGGCCGGCGCTGGAGTTGTTTCGCGGGCTTGATCTAAAGGTGCATGCGGGGGAGATGGTTGCGATTGTGGGGGAGAGCGGCGCAGGGAAGAGTTCCCTGCTGCATCTGCTGGCTGCGCTGGATACGCCGACGGCCGGGGAGGTCTGGTGCGGGGAGAGCAAGCTAAGCTCGTTTACGCCGAGGCAGGCGGCGGAGTTTCGCAATCGCGATGTGGGGTATGTGTGGCAGTTTCACTATTTACTGCCGGAGTTTTCTGCAGTGGAGAACGTTGCGATGCCGCTGCTGGCGCGCGGCATGGGGCGGGGGGCGGCGCTGGAGAAGGCGGGGTACTGGCTGGGCGAGGTGGGGCTGGCGGATCGGGCGTCGAATCGATCCGGAGAACTGAGCGGAGGGGAGCAGCAGCGGGTGAGCGTGGCGCGGGCGCTGGTGGCGGAGCCGAAGATTCTGCTGGCGGACGAACCTACGGGCGACCTGGATTTGAAGACTGCGGAGTCGGTGTTCGGGCTGATTCAGGGGCTGCACGAGGCGCATGGGCTGACAAGTGTGCTGGTGACGCATAATATGGAGTTTGCGGAGCGGTGCGACCGGGTTTTGCGGCTTCGAGAGGGGCGTCTGGTGGACGCGAGAGCGACTGGGGCAGCTCAAGCGGGGTGATTGACTTCGGGGTTGCGGATTTCAAAGCAAGCGTTTTGTTGGGTTTGTGATTTCGTGGGGATAGTCCTGGGGTGGGAGCGTGCACCTAGTTTGGTGCGGGTTTTGCACAGCGTGCATCTAAAAGAATGCTAAGTTAGGGCATAACTTTTGAGGGATTACGTAAATTCGGTATGGACGACTACACTGTAAGAGTGAAATGGGTGCTTTGTAGCTTGAAGTTGCCTGGTTAGTCCCTAAGGTGGAGTGGTACACGGGACGGTTGTTGGGACCAATGGCGCTATTCGGCCTTCGGGCTGAAGGGCAGCCTGCTTGAAGGGGAATACCATGTTCGAACGCTATACGGAGAAGGCGCGACGGGTAATATTCTTTGCCCGGTATGAAGCTAGTCAGTTTGGGTCGCCTTACATCGAGACTGAGCACCTGCTGCTTGGTTTGCTGCGGGAGGACAAAGCCCTGACAAACCGCTTCTTGCGGTCGCACGCGTCGGTGGAGTCGATACGCAAGCAGATTGAAGGTCATACGACGATCCGGGAGAAGGTGTCCACTTCGGTGGATCTGCCGCTGTCGAATGAATGCAAGCGGGTGTTGGCGTATGCGGCGGAAGAAGCTGAACGGCTTTCACATAAACATATTGGGACGGAACATCTGCTGCTGGGTTTGCTGCGCGAGGAGAAGTGCTTTGCTGCAGAGATATTGCAGGAGCGTGGGTTGCGGCTGCCGGCGATTCGCGAGGAGTTGCAGCGGACGACTCAGGAGAAGGTGCCGTCGTCGCAGGGGAGCAAAGCGCAGCGTGGCGAGCAGAGCATGCTGGCGGAGTTTTCCCGTGACCTGACGCAGAGTGCGATGGACCAGCAGCTCGATCCTTTGGTGGGGCGTGATGCGGAGGTAGATCGGGTGATCCAGATTCTGTGCCGGCGGACGAAGAACAATCCGGTGCTGATCGGTGAGCCGGGTGTTGGTAAGACCGCGATCGTTGAAGGACTGGCACAGAAGATTGCGGATGGCGAGGTGCCGAGTTTCCTTGCCGACAAGCGCGTGCTGGCGCTGGATCTTTCGTTGATCGTTGCTGGAACAAAGTATCGCGGGCAGTTTGAAGAGCGGCTGAAGACGATCATGAAGGAGTTGATGGAGAACCAGAACTCCATCGTGTTCATCGACGAGTTGCATACGCTGGTTGGGGCTGGGTCGGCGGAAGGGTCGCTGGATGCGGCGAATATTCTGAAGCCGGCGTTGAGCCGCGGCGAGATTCAGTGCATTGGGGCGACGACGCCTGCGGAGTACCGTAAGTCGATTGAGAAGGATCGCTCGCTTGAGCGCAGATTCCAGGCGGTGAAGGTGCCTCCTCCGAATGAGGAAGACGCGATCAAGATCATCATGGGGATCAAAGAGAAGTATGAGAAGTTCCATGCTGTCTCTTACACGGATGATGCGATTACGTTTTCGGTGTCGCACTCGAGCCGGTATATTCCGGACCGGTTCCTGCCGGACAAGGCGATCGATCTGATCGATGAGGCGGGAGCGCGAGTTAAGCTGCGACAAACGTCCATGCCGGAAGAGCTGACCGAGGTGCAGAAGCGGATCAAGTTCATCGTGCACCGGATGGAGAACGCGATTGCGAACCATGAGTTTGAGAAGGCGCGGTTCTACTCGGATGAAGAGCGCAAGGAGCGCGAAAACCTGAGGGCGCTGCGGGACAAGTATCACCTGGATGATTCTTCGGCCGGCATTGTGACGCGTGGAGATATCGAGGATGTGGTGAGCCGTTGGACGGGTGTTCCGATTACTTCGCTGAAAGAAGAGGAGACGCAGCGGTTGCTGCGGGTTGAGGAAGAGCTGCACAAGCGCGTGATCTCGCAGGATAAGGCTATCTCGGCGCTGGCGCGGGCGATCCGGCGGTCAAGGGCTGGTTTGAAGAATCCGGCGCGTCCGATCGGGAGCTTCCTGTTCCTTGGGCCTACGGGCGTGGGTAAGACGGAGATGGCGCGGACGCTGGCGCAGTTCCTGTTCGGTTCGGAGAAGGCGCTGATCCGGTTCGATATGTCGGAGTTCATGGAGAAGCATTCGGTCAGCAAGTTGATCGGCTCGCCTCCGGGTTATGTGGGGTATGAGGAGGGTGGTCAGCTTACGGAGCGGGTGAAGCGCAATCCGTATTGCGTGGTGCTGCTGGATGAGATTGAGAAAGCTCACCCGGATGTGTTCAATCTGCTGCTGCAGGTGTTTGAAGATGGCCAGTTGACCGATGGATTAGGCAACACAGTTGATTACAAGAACACGATTATCATCATGACTTCGAATATTGGGGCGAAGCACCTGCAGAAGCGGCAGGGGCTTGGCTTCCAGAGCGAGAAGGAAGACATGGTGATGGACAAGATGGAGGAGCTGGTTCGCGGCGAGGTGAAACGGACGTTCAATCCGGAGTTCCTGAACCGCCTGGACGAGATCATCATCTTTACGTCGCTGTCGGATGCGGACCTGATGCAGATTCTCGAGCTGCTGGTGCAACAGTTGAATACCAACCTGGTGCATAAGGCGATTACGATCTCGGTGACCGATGATGCGAAGAAGTGGATCATCCAGAAGACGGCTGCGGACCGGACGTATGGGGCGCGGCCTCTGCGACGGGCGTTGCAGAAGTTCGTTGAGGATCCACTGTCGGAGGCGCTGATTGGCGGCGGCATCGTCGAACGGCCGGCGTTCCTCGAGGTGTACATGGAGAACAATCAACTCTTCTATCGGCCAGTGTCAGCAGACGGAGAAGAGAAGATGGCTGGAATGGCGTTGACTGCGGTGTAGCGCTTCCCTTCCCGAAGAAAACCTGCGCCCCGGCTGATTGCCGGGGCGTATTGTTTTGGTGGGAGGATTTTCGAGTCTATGGATCGTCGCGAGTTCGCAGTGTTGTTGCCGGCCTTGATGGCTGGATTGACTTTGACGCCGGAGAATGTGGAAGCACAGGGTGGCACGTTGCCGGTGGTCGAGTCGGGTGTTTACAAACCTTCGTCATCGAAGGCTGGGTCGATGGCGGGGCATTCTTCGAGCCGCTATTTGACGGGCATGTTAAAGGCGGGGAATATTCGGCTGGAGATGCATGAATCGACGATCCAGCCGGGGGCGGAGCATGAGGCAGTGGGAACGCATCTGCATAGCGAGATCTGGCTGGTGCGTGAGGGGACGGCGGAGCTGACGACGAATGGCGCGGCGAGAACGATGACGGCGGGCGATGTGGGGATCTGCTGTGCGGGAGACAAGCACTTCATCTCGAATACGAGTGATAAACCGGTGACTTATTTTGTGGTGACGGTGGGACCTCCGGAATAGGAGGCGGGCGTTTGACAAATCGAGCCTGCTGTCCTGAGCGCATTGCAACAAGACAAGAATGCATACCCCAGGGGCTGAAGCCCCGCTTCCTTTCATGGCCTGAGAGACCCAAGACTGAAGCCTTGGGCTATTTAGGTGTGGTGAGTCAGGAGGTTGTTGACATCGAGAGCTGCTCTGCCGATGGGGTGGTAGTTGATTGAGGCTCGCGTGAGGTCGGTGCCAGTTGTACTAGTGGGTCCATGCAGGAAGCGTCTGGATGAAGCGTTCTGCCTTGCCATTGGTGCGGGGAGTATAGGGCCGGGTACGGCGCTGTTTCACTCCGAGCTGGGCGCAGGTGCGGGCGAAGCGGTGTGTCTTGTAGCAGGGGTCTCGATCGAATGGACAACAACCTGTTGAAACTCACACCTAGAAGCAATGACGATGGAATAACAGAAAAGAGCAGATGCCCCATTCGACTTCGCTCAGGGCGGGCTCTTCGGCGATGACAATTAGAAAGGCAACGGCAACGGCGCGTCAGGGTTTGAGATCGGGGAGGCGGTCGCGGTGGCGGAGCATGAGGGGGAGGAGTTTGAAGGCGCCCCAGTAGCGGGGGACGTAGCGTTTTGGTTCGGCGACGGAGCGGAAGAGCCAGCCGAGGTAGAACTTGTCGGCCCAGACGGGGATGTGGACCTGGTCGCCGCTTAGAAATGCGATGGCGGCGCCGATGCAGTGGATGGCGGGACGATAGTCGAGGTTGCGTTTGAGGTAGAGGCCGAGGCGCTCCTGCGTGCCGCCGCCGATGGTGACGATGATGTGTTGTGGACGGAGGCGGTTGAGGCGCTCGAGCAATGCGGGATCGGAGATCGGAGCGTCACCGTACACGGGGGCCATGTAGATGTGGTCTTCGGGGACGTCGATTCCCTGCCCTTTGAGCCAGGTCAGATTACGCTGGGCGCTGATGGGGCTGGCCATGATCCAGAGAGTATTGCCGGATTGACGGACGTCGGGTTCGAGGAGGAGTTCGCGCAGATACTCGAGTCCCGAGAGACGTTTGATGGGGGTAGATTGCAGCCGGTTCCAGATGAGGACCATGTAGGCGGAGTCGGTGATCGCGAGGTCCGCGTTGAGGATGGCCTCGCGATAGCCGAGGTTGTGTTCGAGGTCTTTGAGCGCAGGGGCAGCGGGAATGACTAGGAGGCCGCCGTTGCTCATAATCTCGATCGCGGCTTTGGCTGAGCCGTCGAAGAAGTCGACACCGAGGATGCGGTGAGTCTGGGGTGAAGCTTGCTGGATCATGCTGAGGTTATTTTTTCATAGTGACCGGAGTAAAAGCAGTCAGGGAGTGGCCGAGTACCGGGGTTATGTACAAGCCCGGATAGAGTGGCCTGGTAAACCGTCACCTCTAGTATCAAGTAAAGACAAGCGCGTTCTCGGTACCAATGCAGATAGGCTTGCGTTATACCTCGATCATGGAGTAGATTGTCTACATCTTTTGATGTAGAAGGGCTACAGCCTATGACGGCAAAGAGCAAATATCAGAACCGGATCGAACTCTTGCAGGGAACGTTGGACATGTTGATCCTGAAGACGCTTCAGTGGGGCGAACAGCATGGATATGGAATCAGCCAGGCAATTCGAGTGAATTCCGGCGAGGTTCTTCAGGTGGAAACCGGCTCGCTTTATCCGGCACTGCATCGGTTGGAGCGTCAGGGCTGGGTCCAAGCTGAGTGGAAGAAGAGCGAGAGCAATCAACGCGCGAAGTTTTACAAGATCACGAAGCTGGGCAAGGAGCAACTGGCTTCCGACTACGAGCGTTGGGGGAAGATGGTTGCCACAATCGAAGGAATCATGACCGCGAAGTGAGGTTGTGCATGAGACTGTTTCGGTTTTTACGGCGCAAATCGGATCTGACGGAAGAGATTGAAAGTCACCTGAACATGGCAATCGCTGACCGGGTGGCACGTGGGCAATCGCCGGAGGATGCGCGCAAATCGGCAATCCATGAATTTGGAAATGTGCCGCTCATCGCCGATACTACCCGGGACCAATGGGGATGGTTGCGGCTGGAGCTGTTGATCCAGGATCTTCGCTACGCGCTGCGGCAGTTGCGCAAGGAGCCCGGCTTCACTCTCACCGTCGTGATTACACTCGCACTCGGGGTTGGCGCGAACACTGCCATTTTCACCCTGGTGCAAGGCATCCTGTTACGTTCACTGCCGGTGAATGATCCTTCGCGCCTCTATCGAATCGGAGACAAGAACGATTGCTGCTATTACAACAACTATCAAAACGATAACGGCGACTTTGATCTTTTCTCCTACGATCTCTATCTCCATCTCAAGGAAGCGGCACCGGAGTTTGAGCAGCTGGCAGCGGTCGAGGCGGGAGGCAACGGGTTCAGCGTGCGTCAAGGTGCTGAGCCGGCCCGGCCGATGCGAAGCGAGTATGTTTCGGGCAACTACTTTTCTACTCTCGGCGTGGGCGCGTATGCGGGGCGTCTTCTCAACGAAAACGACGACACGGCGGGAGCGGCACCAACACTTGTGCTGAGTTATAAGACATGGCAGTCCGAATTTGCCGCGGACCCTGCCATTGTCGGCTCCACCGTCTATGTGCAGACGCACCCGTTCGTCGTGGCGGGCATCGCCCCGGCGGGATTCTTTGGCGATCGTGTCATCTCCAACCCGCCCGACTTCTGGATGCCACTGGCAAATGAGCCCGTGCTTGAAGGAGCGAATTCCGCATTGAAGGGCATCGATGAGCTCTGGCTCTATCCCATTGGGAGAGTGCGTCCCGGCGTAAACATGGTGGCATTGCAGACGAAGCTCTCTGTGATTCTGCGGCAATGGCTGGCCACACGTCCGACGTATTCCGATCATGGTGGAACGGCGCTGATTCCGCGACAGCATGTCATTCTGGCGCCAGCTGGCGGCGGCATTCAGAGACTGCAACAGCAGACGGGAACGGGACTGCGTTTGATGATGATTCTCTCCACGGTTGTCCTTCTCATTGCCTGCGCCAACATTGCCAATCTGCTTCTGGCGCGCTGCACCGCGCGGCGCTCGGATATAGCGGTGCGCATGGCGCTGGGCGCGTCGCGACGCAGGGTCATTCGCCAGATTCTTACTGAGAGTGTGTTGCTGAGCCTGATCGGGGGCGCTGCGGGATTGGCCATTGCCTATGCAGGCTCGTACATGATGCTGACTCTTGCTTTTCCCGCCGCCAAAAACATGCCCGTCCAGGCTGTCCCTTCGCCGGTGGTGTTGGCGTTTTCGTTCCTCGTGTCGCTTCTTACCGGCGTTGTCTTTGGTACGGCGCCGGCATGGTTGTCTTCGCATGCGCAGCCTGCCGACGCTCTTCGCGGCATCAACCGATCCACCAGAGACCGTTCATCGATACCGCAACGCGCTCTGATTGTCCTTCAAGTTGCTTTGTCGATGGTCCTGCTGGCGGGCGCATTGCTCATGACCAAATCGCTCCGCAACCTGGAGCACCAGAACTTCGGCATTGCCACTGAGAACCGCTACGTAGTGTCCTTCGACCCGAAGGGCGTGGGTTACACCGTCGATCGTCTCCCCGCGCTCTATCGGGAGATCGAGGACCGATTCGCAGCGTTGCCGGGGATGGCCAACGTCAGCCTGGTTCGGTATATCCCTCTCGGCGGCAACATGTGGGGCTCGTGCGTTATCCCCCAAGGTCATCCTGCTCCGGGCCCGAACGATCCGTGCTTCGCGGCCTGGGACCGCGCCAGCAATAAATTTCTAGATTCCATCGGCGTGCCAATTGTGCGTGGCCGCAATTTTTCCACGCAGGACACTGCCACGTCGCAGCAAGTCGTTTTAGTCAATCAGGCTTTTGCCAAACACTTCTTCCCCAATCAGGATCCGGTCGGCAAACATTTTGGTATTGGCTCGATCCCGTACTCCGGCGTTTTCGAAATTGCAGGAGTGTTTGCGGATTTCAAGATGACCGATCCGCGCCGCGAGCCAGGCCCGCTTTTCTTCCGTCCGATGTCTCAGCAGTTCCACGGATACAAAGAACCCGATTCAGACGCTGCAGAGAAGAGCTCCATGTTTCTCAACTTCATCATTCTCGACTTCGTCCAGGCGCCTCCGGATGCAGAGGCGCTTGCGCGCAGGACGCTTGCCGCCCTCGATCCCAATCTTTCCGTCGTGCACTTTAGCCCGTACGATGCGGAAGTTGCCGGAAACTTCAATCAGGACAGGCTCCTGGCGCGGCTCACCAGCTCCTTCGGAGTTCTGGCGCTGCTCCTGGCCTCAGTGGGACTGTATGGAGTGATGTCGTATTTCGTTGTACTGCGGACCAGCGAAATCGGCATCCGCATGGCCCTCGGTGCCGCGCGTTCCGGCGTGGTTGCCATGATGCTGCGTGGCGCGCTTTGGCAGCTCCTCATCGGCCTCGCGATTGGTATTCCCGCGGCACTCGTTGCCAGCCATTTCATGGGCAGCCTTCTTTACGAAGTGAAAACTTACGATCCGCTGGCGTTCCTTGGTGCAATTCTGCTGCTGGCAATTTGTGCCACAGTGGCTGCATTTATCCCTGCGCGCCGGGCGGCTTCGATTGATCCGATCCGGGCTCTTAGGACGGATTGACTGCATCGAATGGATGGCGCACATTCCGACGATTGGATCTTTGCTCGCCTGTCGGCCGCGAAGACAGCACTGGACCTCAGTGATATTCAAGGGATCATTCTGCGTGGCTACAAGATGCCGATGGCTTGGGGCGACGGTTGAGGTCGGGGACAAAAGTGACGGCTATTTTGCCAGGGAGACGGGGAGTGGTGCCTCCTGCAGAGTGACGAAACGTTGCGGTCGGCAACATGCTTGGGTCAACCGTGAAAGATCCGATTGCATCTCGCGGTCTGTTGCGAAGGATGTGAGCGCGGCGTCGAGAATGGCTGCTGCGCCTGCGTGGGTTGGGCGCTCGATGCTGTAATGCATCCACTTCCCTTCCCGCCGTGCGCTGACGATTCCAGCACTCCGGAGATAGGCGAGGTGACGGGATATCTTCGGCTGGCTCTGCTTCAGAATCTCCACGAAGTAGCAGACGCAAACCTCGCGGCCGTTCATCAGGTTCAAGAGCCTGAGGCGGGTGCGGTCGGCCAGAGCGGCAAAGAGGCCAGGCAAGTCAAGGGATGAGGCGGGTCGGGCCATGTCCCATAATATACGCCTTGACAGATATGTCGAGAGAATCCTATATTCGCTTTGACGTATACGTGGAGGTCCCAATGGCGATTGTCGATGTGAAAGAGGAAGTGAAACAAAAGTACGGCGACGCGGCTCGAGCCGTTTCGGAGACAGGCAACTTCCAGGCTTGCTGCGATCCGGGGCTTCGCTGCTGCGATCCGATTACGACGAATCTTTACAGCGCCGATGAGAAGGGGCTACTGCCTGAAAAAGCAGCGTTGGCCTCGCTCGGCTGCGGGAATCCTACCGCGCTGATTGAGTTGAAGGCAGGCGAGGTTGTGCTGGATCTGGGATCGGGCGGCGGGATTGACGTGCTGCTTTCGGCTCGCCGTGTGGGTGAGACGGGCAAGGCCTATGGACTGGACATGACCGACGAGATGCTGGCGCTGGCGCGCGAGAATCAGCGGCAGGCTGGCGTGAACAATGTTGAATTCCTGAAGGGCGAGATTGAGAACATTCCCCTGCCGGACAACTCTGTCGATGTCGTGATTTCGAATTGCGTTATCAATCTTTCGGCGGACAAGGACCGCGTGCTGCGGGAGGCCTTTCGCGTTCTGAAGCCGGGCGGGCGGTTTGCGGTCTCCGATGTGGTGGTTCGGGGGACGGTTCCTGAATCGGTGCGCCGGAGTATGCTGCTTTGGGTAGGCTGCATCGCGGGTGCGCTGGAAGAGCGGGACTATCGGGCAAAGCTGATGGCTGCCGGTTTCGGTGACGTGAGTATCGAGCCGACACGCGTCTACAACATAGAGGATGCCCGCCATTTTTTGAGTGAGGCAGGCATCGATGTCGATGCGATGGCTGCTGAGGTGGATGGCAGGTTCGCGAGCGCGTTCATTCGCGGCACTAAGCCGAACACAAGTTGCTGCGCGCCGGGATGCTGCGGTTCGGCGGCGAGAGCCTGAGAAGAGTGACAACCATGACGACTCATTACAACGTTTTGTTTTTGTGCACCGGGAATTCAGCGCGCTCGATTATGGCGGAGGCAATCCTGAATCACAGGGGTAAGAGCATGTTTACCGCATACAGCGCGGGGAGCCATCCGACGGGGGCGCCCCGGCCTGAGGCGCTCGAACAACTTGAGTCTGTCGGTATCGCGACGAATGGCTTGCGCAGCAAGTCCTGGGATGAGTTTGCTACGCCGGATGCGCCTCATCTGGATTTCGTTTTTACCGTGTGCGATAACGCGGCTAATGAGACGTGCCCGTATTGGCCGGGTCACCCGATGACTGCTCACTGGGGCGTTCCGGATCCTGCGGCAGTGAAAGGGACACCGGAGGAGATCCGCCGCGCGTTTCGGGATGCATATGTTGCACTTGACCGCAGAATTGAATTGTTTCTTTCGCTGCCTCTGGCGACGCTTGAGCACCTCGCGATTCATGAAGAGATTAAGAGGATTGGACAGTCGTGAAACCTACCCTCCTGCGTCGCGTCGTTGCGGAGTTTGCCGGTACGTTGTTGCTGCTTGCTGCAGTTGTGGGTTCGGGGATTATGGGAGAGCGGCTTGCGGCGGGCAACGTCGCCCTGGCTCTGCTTGCCAATACGCTTGCGACAGGTGCGGCTCTGATCGCGATCATCCTTGCGTTTGGCCCGATTTCCGGAGCGCACCTGAATCCGGCTGTGACGCTGGCTGACGCGTGGATGGGCGGGATCGCATGGCGCGAGACTCCTGCGTACCTCGCTGCACAGATGGCCGGAGCCTTTGCAGGAGTGATCGTGGCACACATGATGTTCGGCCTGGCTGCGCTCTCGGTGTCAACGCATGTGAGAAGCGGGGCAGCACAGGCATTCAGTGAGTTTGTTGCGACGTTCGGTCTTCTGGCGGTGATCTGGGGATGTGCGCGAAGTCGCCCCGCTGCCGTGCCATTCGCTGTGGGCGCTTACATCACGGCCGCATACTGGTTTACGGCCTCAACATCGTTTGCCAATCCGGCGGTGACGGTTGCCCGCTCCCTGACAAACACGTTCGCCGGTGTGCGTCCGGTGGATGTTCCTGCATTCCTTGCGGCGCAACTCGCAGGTGCATTTGGCGCGACGCTGCTGTTCCGGTGGCTGATGCCGCCGGTGACCGGTGAGCGGCCATCCGTGCTTGTGCAGGATGGTGTGTAGCAGTCTGGGGCGTCGTGTTGCCGGAATTTGTTTCCCCACCCATCGCAAGAGCGCGATGGATGGGGCACCCGTGCGTCTTTGCAAGGGATGAAAGAGCGGAAGCGCAAAACGGGCGTTTTGACAGACGTGTGACTGTGTACGCCGAGTAGCGTTCTGACGGTCCCCTGTATACGTTCGATGACACTGGTGGGTCGGGTCTTGACACGCAACTCAATGATTTAAAAAGAGAAATCTAAAAAGAGAAATGGCCGTCCGTTTGCTGAGGCACATGGCAGACTTCGGCACAAAGGATTGATCTGCGCACTTGAGTTAAGGAAGATTTTTTCCCGCCTGTCTTTTTTGAGCAGGCGGACTGTGCGGTTGAAACATGATCGGCCTCCAATCCGAATGCAGGAAACGCCAGGAGACTCGCATGTTTGTTCGTCGTTCTGTTTGGGGAGTGTTGCTCCTCTGCCTTGGTTTTACTCTGATTGGCTGCAATAACCAGGGACTGAATTCCGTTCAGGTTACACCGGCGGCGCAGTCCCTGGCGGTGGGTCAGACCGTGCAATTTACTGCAACCGGGACATACGGCAGTACGAAAAACCTTACAACCCAGAACATCACGAGTTCAGTGACCTGGACCTCCAGCGTTCCTGCTGTGGCAACCGTTAGTGCCGCGGGAGTCGCAACCGCGGTCGCTGCGGGTACAACAACGATCACAGCCAGTGCATCAGGGTGGACCGGTCAGGTCAGCTCCAGCGGAACCCTCACCGTGACAAGCTCAAGCGGAGGGACCAATGGGGGGAGCGGTGGGAGCATCCTTTCGCTCACCATCATTCCTAGTGGAATCGTCTTTGGTAGCTTGACCCAGAGTGGGCAGTTTCTGGCGATTGGAACGTTCTCGGCCGCGCCAACCGTGAGGGACCTGACCAACTCGGTCAAATGGCTTACATCCCAACCGAATAAATTCCCGGTCACAAACTACAGCAGCACGGGGACAGGGACTGGCACACAAAACGGCGGGGTCGTCAGTGCTTACGAAGCTAGTGTAGGCCCCGTGGGTGCCACCATCACTGCTGAGGCAACGGACAGCAACGGATCAATAGCTACCGCTACGGCAAGCGTCGGCTGTCCTCTGGTTCTCCCCACTCCCCCAACCCCGCCAACCGCAACTTCCCCCGGAAGCCCGGGAACCCCGGGTTCCTGCTTTCAGCCCATCCCACAACTCCTGTCGACGCTGACCGTGTTCAACGAAGGGCTGAATCCCAATACTCCAGAACTCGGCGGCAACTGGTTGGTAACTGCTCCTTCGGCCACTGGCACTGCGGCCGTTATCAATTGCGGCCCGGGTGCTGGAGCCGGCAAATCGGTTTGCACGGCGACTTATCCCGTCGGCACCACTGTCACCTTGACTGCACCTGCGCAAACTGGAGTGAAGTTCGGTGGATGGTCCTCCAACTGCGCAAACACCGGAACGATCACTCAAACAGGGCCCAACACTTGCACGGTCAACTTGTCGACGAGCGACGCCACCGTGGGAGCTATTTTCAACTGAACAGTTGAATCGCTTCAGAAAAGGCCGCTCTTGCGAGCGGCCTTTGTTTGTACAGCTATCGTGTTGCGGCGACGAGGGGTTTGGCGGCGAGCATCTCGCTTTCGATCCAGGCGTAGGTTTTGGCGAAACCTTCGCGGAGCTTGATGGAGGGCGCCCAGTTGAGCTTTTGCTGAATGAGTGTGTTGTCGCTGTTACGACCGTTGACGCCTTTCGGGGCGTTGAGGTTGTAGTTGCGGTGGAGCTTGACGCCGGCGATCTCTTCGGCGATGTCGACGAGCTGGTTGATGGTGACGAGCTCATTGGAGCCGAGGTTGAGCGGCTCGTGGATGTCGCTCTCGGCGATCAGCCGGGTGCCCAGGGTGCAGTCGTCGATGTACATGAAGGAACGGGTCTGCTTGCCGTCGCCCCAGATCTCGATCTGGTTGGAGCCAGAGTGTTTCGCTTCGATGACTTTGCGGCAGATGGCGGCGGGGGCCTTTTCGCGGCCTCCGGTCCACGTGCCGAGGGGGCCGTAGACGTTGTGGTAGCGGGCGACGCGGCACTGGATGCCGTAGTCCTCTTCGAAGTGGCGGCACATGCGCTCGGAGAAGAGTTTCTCCCAGCCGTAGCCGTCTTCGGGGAGCGCGGGGTAAGCGTCTGATTCCTTGAGGGCGATGACGTTGGGGTTGGTCTGTTTTTCGGCGTTGTAGACGCAGGCGGAAGAGGAGTAGAAGAAGCGCTCGACGCCTTTGTCGCGGGCGGCCATGAGCATGTGGGTGTTGGTGAGAACGCTCAACATGCAGAGAGCTTTGTTGTTTTCGATGAAGCCCATGCCGCCCATGTCGGCGGCGAGTTGGAAGATGACGTCCGCGTCCTCGGCGGCTATCAGACAGTTTTCCTTATCTTTGAGGTCGAAAGAGATGCTTTCGACGTCATCGGAAACCTGATACCACTCATCGAGGGGCTTGATGTCGACGGCGCGGATGACTTCGACACCGTTGGCGAGCAGGTTCTGCACGAGGTGACCGCCGATAAATCCACCGGCACCGCAGACGACTGCCTTCTGTCCTTTGAGCTTCATTCGGGGGGAGGACTCCTTTTCAAAGGTTTACTGCAGATTCTCTTAGCTTATCTCGAACACGATCGACTCTTCCAACCAGTATAGCCGGGGGAGGGTTGAATTCCGGAGTGACACTTTTGGGGGATGAAAGCGTTTGTCAAAGTTTTGTAACTGAAGCAGCACGGAGGGTTCCGAATGTTGGTGCCGTCGCGAAGATAAAGTCATGGGTCGCGAGATCTCCTTCACGCGAGATCGCGATCCTGTCGGCTAGACTGTTGCGACCGAAAGGAGTTACCGGATGACGAAGCTGTATACGTACCTGAACTACGGCGGGAACTGCGCGGAGGCGTTTCGGTTTTATGAGAAGCACCTTGGCGGGAAGATCCTGATGATGATGACGCATGATGAACAGCCGGATCCGAAGAATGTTCAGCCAGGCCGGGAGAAAGCGATTCTTCATGCACGCCTTGAGATTGGCGGAACAATTCTTATGGGGAGCGATGTGCCCGCGGAGCGCTTTCAGCCGATGCGCAGCGTTTATCTATCGCTGAATCTCGATAGCAGCGAGGAGGCTGAGCGCGTCTATGGCTTGCTGGCCGTGGGCGGCGAGATCTTCATGCCGCTGGACGAGTCATTTTTTGCGTTTCGGTTCGGCATGTTGCGAGACAGATTTGGTACGTCGTGGATGATTCTGCATGAAAAGCCGTCGCCTGCGAATGGATGATTTGTCAGTTCTCAGTTGACAGCGCTCCAGCGCTGCTCAGTGATTCGGTTGAGGCTAGAGTGGCTAGGTGTGGAGCTGTTTCGCGATGCGTTCGACGGCGTGATGGGCAGAGAGAACTGCGCCCTCCTGCCAGCCGACGAGGTGCGAGAGGTAGTCGCCGGCGAAGTAAGTTTGGCCCTCGGGCTTCTCAAGCTGGACGTAGGCCGGCTGGCTGCTGGGGAGAAAATTGTTGGCGAAGCAGCCAAGAGAGTAAGGGATCCTGGCCCAGTTGACGTAGATGGGCTTGGCCAGCAGGTGGGAGCGGCCGGGATGGAGGAGCTCCACTGCTTTGCGTGAAGCGTCGAGCTTGGCCTCGATGGTTGGGAGTGCGCCGAAGGGCGATGGCTCTCCGTTGCCGCCCATGCCGAGTTCCAGGCGTTCGGAACCAAAGCCGGCAACGAGAACGCCCGTGGGAGAGAACAGCTTGTCGGTGGGGTACCAGACCAGGTCGACGGTGTCGTGTAGGAAGGAGATGCCGCCGTAGATGTTGTTCTCTTTCTCCCAGAAGCGCGGCGACTGCCAGCCGACTTTGTAGAGGGCGAGCATAGGCATGCCGGTGAAGGCCTGTTTGGTTTCGGGGGAGAAGTTATTTTTTGTGGCGGCCAGGACCGAGATGGGCATAGTGCAGATGCAGAAATCCGCAGTGATGGTGTGGGGCGCGCCGGCTTTCGTGTAGGCGACGGTAACGCTGCGTTCGGATGTGGTGATCTCGGTGACGGGGCAGTTGTAGTGGATGAGGTCGCCGAGAGATTTTGCGAAACCGTAGGCAATGCGGTCCATGCCGCCGATGGGCTGGAACATGGTGGCCTGCCAGTCGATCTGTTCTTCGTAGAATTCGCCGGTGGACATGTCGGCGGCGAGAAGTTCGGAGAACTTGAGCGGCTTGTGGACAACGAACTGGCTTGGTCCGGCGCCGGGAGGAACGGTGAAGCCGGCGCGCATGCTGCCGGTGTACCGGTCGTTGGGGCCAAGGTCGCCGAAGTTCTCGAGGAACTCGAGAAGGCGTTGCGTGTCCTCTTTGGAAAGCTCGTCGTCCAGGGTGTGTTTGTTGATGGCCTTGGCGAGAAGTTCGGCGAGGTAGCCGCGGGTGTCGTGGATGACCTGCCGCTGCTGCACGGGCTCGCCCTTGTTGAGCTTGGGAGACTGCATGAGGGCGGAGCGGGAGGTGTTGACCTCGACCTCGAGCGGCACGCCGAGACTTTGGCAGTAGTTCAGCAGATGCGTGTGGATCGACGGGATGCGCGCGGGACCGGGGTTGAGATAGTCTCCTCCCTGCCATTCGCAGGTTTGCGTTGTGCCGTCGGTGAATTCGACTTTGGTGCCCTCACGGACGGACCAGCAGCGGCCGCCGGGGCGATTGCGCGCTTCAAGGATGGTGCAATCGAAGCCCGCCTTGCGCAGTTCGTAGGCAGAGACCATGCCTGCGATGCCTCCGCCAAGGATGACGACCTTCTTTCCTTTGCCGAAGTCGGAGGGGAGTTGAGGAAGCGTGGACTGGCCGACCGCGGGCAGGAGGCCGAGGGCCTGCATGCTTGCGAACGCGGCGGAGTATCCACCGAGCTGTGCGATGCGGTGAAGGAAAGCACGTCGTGTCAGGCTCATGCGAATGGCTCCGATCGACACTAAGTTGTGGGGACTGTTTCCAGTCTGCGGCGAGGACGGAATCTTTGCAAGAAGAAACCGCTCGTTTGGCTCCCTTTCCCTAACGACGGTAGGTCGCTTCGGCTGCGATTGGTTGTTCCTGGGAGCGTGAGCGTGGCCCGTCTGGCTTGTGCAGGAGATCGATCACGGATTGATAGAGGCGGTTACGTACTTCGAAGCGGTCGCCGGCGCGGATGACGTAGCGGACAACGATGTCGACGCCTGAGGCGGCGGGACGCAAATCGATCGAAGGCGTTGCCTTGAACTGGCTGAGGCCGTTCAGCTGGGTCGACTTCTGCCACTCATGCTCGGCGAGGTCCGCGTCCTTTTCGGTCTCCTTGATCACCGCATCGTGGATGGAGTCGATGGTCTTGTAGGTGTCGATGCCGGGCGGAATGTTGACGGTGATCTCGTCCCACATCCATTGGCCGGTGGTGGAGAAGTTGAAGTACTGACCGGTGATGGCGAAGTTGTTGATGAAGGTGACGCGACGGCCGGTGGGATGGCCCTTGGCGGTCCAGTTGCCGGTTTCGAGCAGAGCGGTGCGGAAGAGGCCGATCTCGACGACTTCGCCCCCGACACCGTTGATCTCGACCCAGTCGCCGACGCGGATGCCGTTTTTGCCCATGAGGATGAACCAGCCGAAGAAGGCGAGGATAAAGTCCTGGAAGACGACGGTGAGGCCGGCGGTGGCGAGGCCGAGGATGGTGGGAATCTGGCTCGGCGCGCCGAAGATGATCAGAAGAATGATCACCAGGGTTATGAGTTGAATGCCAAGAATCGAAATCGTACGCAATGTGTGAAGGCGGCGACGATCCATGTGGGAGCGGTCGAGGATAGCGCGAGTCCCGGCGGAGAAAAGGACACTGCAAAGGATAACGAAGAATATCCATGCGAATGACTGCAGCGCGACGTGGCCGACGATGGCGTGTTGCAGCTGTACCTGCGCGAGCCATTTGGCGTAGACGGCGGAGAGCTGTTTCTGGGTATCGAGCTGGTCCTCGACGATGTTGTGCATCTGGGCGAGGGAGTGGGCCTGGGACATGCGAGCTACTTTGTTCTTTGCGACGTCGGAGGCTGAGGCATTCGTTGCGCCGCCCTGCGTGGTTGCGGAAGCGGCTGCGGCGGTGGCTTTTCTTTCGTAGTCGTCATGCTGAGCGGTAAGGCGGGCGACTTCGGCGTCGGTATCGGCTTTGGCTTGCTGGAGCAGGGCCATTCGGCTTCGCTGATCGAACCAGGAGGAGATGCGGCCGGCAAGGGTCCTGCGGTTGGTGGAGGAGAGGATGGCGATCTGGCCGCCGTTAGCCTGGGAGTCGTACTTCTTCATCACAGCCTGACGCGCGGTGAGCTCGTCCTGAATCTGGCCACGCTTGTCGCCGCTGACGCGGGCGAGCTCTTCGTTGGCGTCAGTAAGCTCGTCGTTTTCGAGTTGAAGCTGGGCCTTGGCGACGTCTAAGTCGTCGGAGGCGGCGATGGTACCGTCGGGCTGCTTGACGGATGCTGTAAGTGCGTCGACTCGGGCCTGGTCTTCTTTGACGACGGCTTGCAACTGCGTGACCTTTTGCTGGACCACGAGGGCTTCGCCGGTGAGGGTGTGGGTGCGGAGAGAGGCCTGGCGAAGAGCGAGGGCGAAGGCCTGATCGACTTCGTGGTCAGCGAGGCGCTCGGCTTCGCGGGCAAGGGACTGCTCTTCGGCGGAGATAGCGAGAGGGGCGAGTGATTCGATGGTCTGCCAGGGGCGCTGGTCGACGAGGGTGGAGGGGCCCTTCGATGCACGTTGCGCCCGCAGGAAGGGCAGGTGCGCCATGGCGCCGCGGGTCAACCAGGTTGCTGCGAGACAGAGGACGAGGAGGGCTGCTGGGATTGCGATGGCGAGGCGGCGGAAAAACTTCATCGTTCCACCCTAAATGCTCTGGGACGTGGGTCCAAGGCCCCGAATGGGTGAGGCGATGTAGGATTTAGGCGTGGAGAGTGCGGTGGGAGTTGCGGAGATGGAGGGTCGGCGATCGATCGCCGTGGCGGTGAGGCGGCAGCCGCTGGCTGCACTCGGTTTTGGGCTGCTTTTGTTGTTTGTTTTGTGTGCGTTATTTGCGCCGTGGCTGGCTCCGCAGGACCCGGCGAAGCTGGACCTCCCGGGAAGGTTGATGGGACCTTCGGCGGCTCACTGGTTCGGGACCGATGAACTGGGGCGCGACATTCTTTCGCGGACTTTGTTTGGGGCGAGGATCTCGCTGATTGTGGCGGTCAGTGTGGTGGGGCTCTCCCTGGCGGTGGGGTTGGTGGCTGGCGGGCTGGCGGGGTTTTATGGCGGGTGGACCGACACGGTGGTGAATGTTTATGTGACGAACGCGTTTATGGCACTGCCGGGAATTCTGCTGGCGATTGCGTTTGTTGCGTTCATGGGACCGGGGCTCGGGAATGTGATTCTGGCGTTGGCGATCTCGGGTTGGGTGGGATATGCGCGGCTGGTCCGGGCGCAGGTGATGGCGGTGAAGGAAAAGGAGTTTGTGGAGGCGGCGCGCGCGCTCGGGGCGAGCGATCTGCGCGTGATGGGGCGGCATATTCTGCCGAATATTCTGCAGCCGCTGATTGTGCAGGCGGCGGTTGGCATGGCTGGAGCTGTGCTCGCGGAGGCTACGTTGAGCTTTCTTGGGCTGGGTGTTCCGCCGCCGGCGGCCAGTTGGGGGTCGATGCTGAATGATGCGCGGTCGCATCTTTTCGACTCGCCGCATCTGGTGTTCTTTCCGGCGATGGCGGTGATGCTTTGTGTGCTGTCGTTCAACTTCATCGGAGATGCGCTGCGGGATTGGATGGATCCGCGGACGCGGATGAGCGCGGGACTGTAGCTACAACGGATAACAAAAAACCTAGCTGGATTTTGGAAGGTTGAACCGGAGAGCAGTCAGTTCTGCTGAGACGGAAGCTACTTTCGTGTCCATGAGGCCATTGGCGCGGAGGGTGGTTCGGATGACGGATTCGTTGAGCGGGTATCCGGGGCCTTTGCGGTAGACGAGCCAGATGGGGATGGATCGGGCGAGCTGCGCCTTCGCTTCTCGCAGCGTAGTGGCAAGCGATTCGGGAGTATCGACGTAGGAGAGGATGAGGTCAGGGTTGCGCGTGGAGATTCGTGCGGCTGAGGTGAGCGCAGAATCGAGCGCGCGGTTGGAGATTGGGCCGATGGCGCGCACAGTCTTGCCGGTGATTCCAAGTTTGTCTGCCAGCGAGGGAGGGAGGGACTTGATTTTCTTTACCCAGCTCTTCGCGACCGCGGCCCCGAGATCCAGCCGAACGGGGCCCACGTCGAGATTGAAGCAGAGGGACTCCGACTCGACCCTGACATGGTGAAGTGCGTGGAGCGGAGCGCGCAGGTGGATGTCGCCGCGAAGGATGAGTTCCTCGGATTCGAGGAGCGCTTTCACTTTCGTGGTGGTTCCGGCAAAGGTGCAGTCGCAAATCGCTTCGCGTCCCATCGGCGTTCTCCAGAGTCTGAGTGTCTGACTGAATTCTCCGTTACTCGCGGCGGAGAAAACAACCCTTTTGACACCGTTTTCCTTCCTACCTACTGGAGGATTGGAAGGCGGGCCCATAGCCGGTGTGACATGCGATGGGCAGGAACCCCAATTCAGGCATAAATACGCGGCGCAGAGGGAACAGCCGCATTCTGTGGACGTTATCAGATATGCTTGGGCTTTGGAACTGAGAGGCAATTTCAAATGCGTAAGAGTATCGTTTCGCCTTCGGCTGTAGCAGCACCCCAGATCAGTGAGTTATGGCGTGACCTGGAGCGGATTGCGCGGGTAGAGATCAGTTCCGAGGATGATTTCTTTCCCATTGAACAGGCATTGGGCAAGAAGGAGACAGCGGGATGGCGGGCGGCGACGACGGGGCCGCAGTTGATCCGGTTGCATTTTGATGAGCCGATCAACATCAAGCGGCTTCGGCTGCACTTTGTCGATCGGACGGCGGAGCGGTCGCAAGAGTTTGCGGTGTTTGCGGGAACCGGCTCGGAACTGAAGGAAGTTGTGCGGCAGCAGTGGAGTTTTTCGCCGCACGGTTCGACCGAGGAGATTGAAGACTACACGGTGAATCTGAGCGGAATTTCGACGCTGGAGCTACGGATCGATCCGGACAGAAGCCATGATCCGACGTTGAGCAGAGAGTATGCTTCGGTGCAGAGTCTGAAGCTGGCCTGACGATCTATGTTGATCGGGGTCATCTCGGATACGCATGGCTTGTTGCGGCCGGAGGCGGTAGCGGCGATGCGTGGAGTGGAGCATATCCTGCATGCTGGGGATGTGGGGGAGATGGCGATCATCGACGCGCTGCGAGAGATCGCGCCAGTGACGGCAATTCGCGGAAACATCGATGTGTCGGGGGCCTGTGCGGAGCTGCCGGCTACCGATGTGGTGGAGCTAGGCGGCAAGCTATTTTATCTGGTGCATTCGGTGCACGATCTGGATATTAATCCTGCGGCAGCGGGAGTTGCGATGGTGGTCAGTGGGCACTCGCACAAGGCTTCGGTTGCGGTGCGGGATGGGGTGGTCTACTTCAATCCGGGAAGTGCGGGGCCAAAGCGGTTTTCGTTGCCGGTGACGGTGGGATTTGTCACGGTGGAGGACGGGGTGGAGGCTAGCGTCAGGGAGCTTGGGGTTTAGCTTAAGAGCGTCGAAGAGGTTGAGAAGTTCGCGCGCAGCGCGAATAACCCACCCTACGCGATGAGACCGCGAAGGATGGGGCACCCGGTTCTTTCGCGATTCGATTTTCGATGCGTCAGTTGGAGTCGAAGCGGACAGTTTCAAGGATGGATTGCATGCGCCGGCGAACGTCGTTGAGTTCCCGCTCGGTGATGTCCTGAACTCCGCTGACTTCGCCGCCGCAGAAGTTGTTGATGACGGCGTCGAAGCGGAAGCAGGCGTCGTTGTGTCGAGTGGTGTAGATTTCGTCGCGCGATTCGGTGCAGATGCCGCCGTGCTCGTCATAACCGTGGGTGAAGGTGACGCCGGCGACCGTCGTTGTTGTCACAGTGCGTGGGGCGCGGGCGATGGCCTGTGCGGCGCACTGGTTGGCGGTGACGTTGGGCGTGACGCTGTAGTAGAAGAGCGCTCCGCTGAAGGTGGAGTAGGGATGGGGGTTGAAGTTGATGGTGGCTACGGCGCGCATCTGGGCCGTGTGGGCGGCGTTGCGGGCGTCGAGATGAAAGGTGCTGACGTCGCCATCCTTGCGATCGAGGTTCCAGGCCGGAGGAATGGTGAAGGAGACACCGTAGCGGGCGTCGTGGAACGGACGCGCGGGCGGCGTTGTCGGTTCGGGCGCCGGGGACTTGCCCTGCAGGAACGGAGGAACAGGCTCGGGTTTGCCGGGAATGGGTCGGGACGGAGATTGAGCGATGGCCGGCAGAACCGTCAGCAGCGCAAGACCGATAGAGGAAAGGATCGGGGGGAGTTTCATTCTTTTCATTTCTGCGACGGCTATTCACCGCGCATGCGCGGGTTGGCTACAGTGTAGGCGATATCGGTCAGGAGATTCACTCCCACATAAGTGAGTCCTACAGCGAGAATACAACCCTGCACCAAAGCATAGTCGCGATTGGAGATAGCAGATAAGGTGAGCCGCCCGATGCCGGGCCAGCTGAAGATTGTTTCAGTTACGATGGCGCCAGCAAGCAGACTGCCAAACTGCAGCCCGATGACGGTGAGGACCGGGATCAGCGCGTTGCGCAAGGCGTGGCGGTAAACGACTGCATTTTCAGTAAGCCCCTTGGCGCGAGCAGTGCGGATGTAGTCCTGGTTCAGCTCTTCGAGCATCGCAGTGCGAACCATTCGGGTGAGGATGGCGGCCAGGCCAAGGCCCAGCGTGATCGCCGGAAGGATGAGGTGCAGTAGAAAGCTGGTGGTCCCACCTGTGCCTGCTCCTGAGACTGGCAACCAGCCAAGTTGAATGGAGAAGACAAGGATGAGGATGGGGCCCAGCGCGAAGTTGGGAAAGGAGAGCCCCACCAGGGACGCGACTCCTAGTGACCGGTCCTGCCACCGGCTGCGATGGAGCGCAGACCACACGCCGGCTGGAACCGATGTTGCGACACCGATGAGAAGAGCGGCGATGGTGAGGGCAAGCGTGTACGGGTAGCGCTGGAGGATGAGGTGGGTGACCGAATCGTGCAGGCGAAGCGACTGGCCGAGATCGACGTGGAGCAGGCCGCGCCAGTAGTGTGCGTACTGCTCGCTGAGTGGAGCGTCGAGGCCGTATGAGTGACGGAGCGCGGAGATGTCGGAGGCGGTGGCACCTTCGCCGAGCATCTGGACGATGGGATCGCCGGGGACGAGGTGAATGAGCAGGAAGACGACGGAGACAACCACCCACAGGACGGGAAGGGTGAGAAGGATGCGGCGGAGAGGCTTCCAGAAAGCGGCGGTCCGTTTCATTGGGTCGCTTCCGTGCTGTTGGCTTCGTCGACGGGCAGCTGCGCGGGAGCGATGTCTTCGACGATGACGCGACTGATGCGATGGCCGGCCATCTCAGCGACTTGAAAGCGGCGGCCTTCGTACTCGATGCTCTCGCCCACGGTGGGGATGTGTCCGAGCTGCGCAAGGAGAAAGCCGGCGAGGGTTTCGACACCGGCCTCGCGCGGGAAGGTCCAGTGGAGTTGGTTGCCGAGGTCGCGAAGAGTAGTGCTTCCGTCGAGCGACATGGCGCCGGTGGTGCTGAGGAGAGGAGATCGACTGATGTCGAACTCATCTTCGAGTTCGCCGACGACCTGCTCGAGGACGTCTTCAGCGGTGACGAGGCCGACGGTGGAGCCGAACTCGTCGACGACGATGGCGATGTGGCGGCGACGCTCCTGAAACTCCTGCAGAAGCTCGATGGCGAGCTTGGTTTCGGGAACAACGGTGAGTTCGCGCATGATCTGGCGAAGTGTGAGGCCGGACTCGCCCTGACCACCCATGGAGAGAGCGACGCTGCGGAAGTGTATGAGGCGCGAGATGTCTTTCGAGTAGACGATGCCGATGATGTGCTCGGCGCCGGTGGAGGGATCGTAGACGGGAACGCGGGAGTGCTGCTCCTCGACGATGCGGGCGGAGGCTTGTTGCAGCGGCATGTCGGCGGGCAGGGAGAAGATCTTGCCGCGCGGCGTCATGATCTCGCGCACCGTGACGTGGTTGAGTTCGATGGCGCGATGAATGATCTCTTCCTGAAAGACAGGAAGCAGGCCCATGCGGCGGGTGGCGGTGGCGATCAGTTTTAATTCTTCCGGCGAGTGCACTGCACCTTCGCCGCGTAATGGAGCCCGGAAGAGCCTGAGGACGATGGCCGCGGAGGTGTTCAACAGCTTTACGATGGGCCGGGTGATGCGGATGAAGACGTCCATGGGACCGGCGACAGCCAGGGCGATACGTTCGGCGCGCTGGAGGGCGAGGGACTTTGGGACGAGTTCGCCGAGAAGAACCTCAAAGTACGTGATCAGCGAGAAGGCAAAGATGACCGCGATAGTGTGGGCATAGAGGACAGCGTGGGCTGGGAGCCGATGGAGCGAACTTGCTGCAGTATCGAGGATGATCTCGGCGATGGCAGGTTCGCCGATCCAGCCGAGAGCGAGACCCGCGACAGTGACGCCGAGTTGAACCGCCGGGAGGAACTCGTCGATGGAGTGCTTCAGCTTGAGTGCGGTGCGGGCGCCGGGACGGCCGAGGGCGATCAGTTGCTGGATGCGCGTCTCACGGACGCTTACAAGGGCGAACTCCGCAGCCACGAAGAAGCTTGTGGCCAGAATGAAGAAGGCCACCATGATCACGCGGAAGAGCATCCGTTCAAGCATTATTGCCTAGTGTAATGGGTTGAGCAGGAGAGACCGACCGAGAATCGTCAGGCGGGAAGCCGCTTCAGCATCGCACTTGCGCTACGAAACCATGGTCGCTCGCGACGGCGCTGGTAGCCCGGCATCGTTGGCTTTTTGTTCAGCACCTTCTGTATCCATTCGCGCGCTTCCGCGTTGCGTCCCTCGGACGCGAGAAGACTCGCAAAGTTGAGGTACGTCTCCGACAAGGTCGACGCGGCGGTGACTCGGCGGAAGAGTTCTTCGGCTCTCTCTTTCTTCCCGGTCAGAGCGTAGGCGTGAGCGAGCAATCCAGCCGCGCGATAAAAGTCGTGGTCGAAGTCCCTCTCCACCACTCGTTCGAGATCAGGCAAGGCGGCGGCAGCATCCCCTAACTGAATGGCGCAGACACCTCGTCCGTAGAACGGATCGATCGTACCGGCGCGGGCTGCGACGGCTTTGTCGAATGCATCGCGTGCCGGTTGAAGTTTGCCTTCTTCGAGATAAAGGTCGCCCAGTTCTTCGTAATTTCCCGGCGATGGATTGTCGCGAATCTCGACCTGAAGTTGCCCGATGCGCTTACGGCGGGAGAACCCTTTGAACGAGTGCCGTGCAAGTCCGATATCAGGTAGCGCTTCGGCAAACAGATATACCGTCGCGCCGATCGGGCCAAGAAACAGGATGACGTAGATCCAGTATGTGTCGGGCCGGCGCCGAATGAAGTGGATGACCGCCAGTCCCTGAAGAATGAGGCCCCACGGGTATAGAAAGTGACTTAGTAATCCCATGGGTAATCTTCCCTATCGTCAGTCGTGCATCCCTAAACGATAGAAACATAACACACAAATATGGCAAGAGCGACGCTTTTGCGTCGTCGCTATAGCCGATGGAAGGAACAACAAAGCAAAGGCCCGGCGACGTAGGACCGCCGGGCCACTTGAACCTTGGTGCGGATGCTTCTACGAACTCGTGTTGGCTGGCTTCTCAAGCCAAAAACTTTTACGCCAAAAACTTCATTGGCGATTCTTATGCCAGAACTTTGTTTACAGATTTATCGATCGTGTCCTTGGGGACAAAGCCGACGATCTGCTCCGCAACCTTGCCGTCCTTGAATATGAGGAGGGCTGGAATTCCACGGATGCCGTAGCGCATTGGCGTTGCGGTGTTGGAATCGACGTCCATCTTCATGACTTTGAGTTTGCCGTGATACTGATTGGCAACCTCATCGACAACCGGGGCGAGAGCGCGACACGGACCGCACCATGCGGCCCAAAAATCCACCAGTACGGGCTCAGCCGACTGAAGAACATCCTTTTCAAAATTGTTATCGTTCACTTCTGTGACGTGCAAACCTGCCATTTAACTTCCTCCAGATTGCTCTATACCTTGTACCACCCATGCGGTGTAGCGCAGTCTACACAATAATAGATGCAGGAGTGTCGCGCGAGGTTCAAGAACCAAAGTTGTAGCTTAAAGAGCAAACGCCCGGACCTCTATTGAAAGAGGTCAACGGGCGGCGTAGCAGCCCTCCCCAGAACTGCCCACGAGGGATAAAGTACGCAGAATTTTTCATGGCGTAAAGGAATCTTAGGTAATCCCTGTCAAAGTTACCGGGTTACTACTTGTTCAATACCAGATAAGCCTTTTAGATTAGGACAGATAGTGCCTAAGACTGAAGTACCCCTGTAGAAATTGACGTATGGATGATCTCAAGAGTGGGGTCTTTGGCCGCTTGACAGATGATGTCATCAAACGTGGAAGGGGCTTCGTTTCCAACAATCAGGAGCACGGAGGGCCCTGCACCGCTCAATGCAACTCCCAGAATCCCGGGGTTTTCGGTCATCTCGGTTAAGGGGAGAAGTAATGGCAGCAGCGGGCAGGCTTTCATACGATATGGCTGATGAAGACGGTCCCGCATGGCCGTGCGAAGGAGATCGCCGCGTCCCTGGGCAAATGCTGCTACCAAAAGGGCGGTGGCCTGAATGTTGGCGACAGTGTCTTCCCGGGTGTAGTGAGCCGGGAGAAGGGCGCGGGCCTTCTTTGTGGACAGGCTGGCTGAGGGCAGTGCTAACAACAGGTTCCAGGTTAAGTTCTGGCCGCAGGTAGCTGTAACCAAGCCATCTTTCGTGAGTGACGAGGCGGTCATTCCGCCTAGATAGCAGGCAGCCACATTGTCGGGATGGCCCTCGCGGCGGCAAGCCTCTTCGAGGATCTGCCGGCTTGTCCAGTTGAGACTACCGAAGTGATTGGCGAATAGGACACCAGCGAGAAGCGCCGCGGCACTGGAGCCGCAGCCCATTCCAAGCGGTATCTCGTTGTGAAGCTGAAGGTGAAGCGCAGGGGCGAGGATGCCGGCGTTGGCCAGAACGTCGACATAGGTGGTGAGAATCAGATTGTCCTGAAGATTGGCACAGAGGTCGGCGTTACGGCCAGTAGCTTCGATGTGGAAGACCTCGGCGGTGGCGGCGTCGATGGTCAGGTAGAGCGCCATGGCCAGCCCCAGGGTGTCGAAGCCGGGACCAAGATTGGCCGAGGTCGCGGGGAGACGCAGACGCAGAGGCTTGCTTTGACTAGGGGTGGCGACGGAGGCGGTCATACCGGTTGGGGTTGGTTCCTGTGGGACTCGCTCATATGAGATTCCAGAGTCCGAAGAACCAGGGTCGAGTCCGCTTCAAGGACAATGGGAGGCTTGCGTAATGCAGCGTGTCGAGCCTGGTCGGCGGCAGTGAGCTGGGCCTTCTCGGCATCGGTGAAGAGCTCGTTGCGGTGATAGTCGATCGTGTACTGCGAGTCCTTGAGGGTGTGTCCGGTGAGGATGAGGACGACACGCTCTTCCGGGGTGATCTTGCCGAGCGCGACAAGCTTTTTGAGACCGGCGAGGGTAACCGCGGAGGCGGGTTCGCAACCGACTCCCTCGGCGCCGATCTCGGCCTTGGCCAACGCAATCTCCTGTTCGGAGACCTGTTCACACCAGCCGCCCATGTCATCGATGACCGCCGCCGCCTTGCGCCAGGAGGCCGGGTTGCCGATGCGGATCGCAGTGGCACGAGTGTCGGCCTTGACCGGCTTCATCACGCGGTTGGAGTCGATAAACCAGCGATAGAGGGGGTTGGCTCCTTCGGCCTGAATCACGCTGATCTTCGGCAGACGAGGGATGAGGCCGAGCTGGTACATCTCGGAGAAGCCCTTGCCCAGAGCAGCCGAGTTGGCGAGGTTGCCGCCGGGGACGACGATATGCTCGGGAACCTGCCAGTCCATCTGCTCCACCATCTCGAAGGCAGGAGTTTTCTGGCCTTCGAGGCGATAGGGATTCACCGAGTTGAGCAGGTAGATCGGAAACTTCTGCACGAGTTCGCCGAGAATCTTCACGCAACCGTCGAAGTCGGTCTTGAGCTGGATCGTGAGTGCGCCGTAGTCCATCGCCTGCGAGAGCTTGCCCCACGCGATCTTGCCTTCAGGGATGAAGACGATGCTGCGAAGACCGGCGCGAGCCGCATAGGCCGCCATTGCGGCTGAAGTGTTGCCGGTAGACGCGCACGCGACCCACTCAAAGCCGCGCTGGGCAGCGACCGAAAGGGCGGCGGTCATGCCGGTGTCCTTGAAGGAGCCCGTGGGGTTCATGCCCTGATGCTTGGCGAGCAGCCAGACGATACCGGCAACCTTGGCGCAGCGTGGAAGATCGTAGAGCGGAGTATTGCCTTCGCGAAGGGTGACGACTTTTTCCAGGTCGTCGACGATGGGAAGGAGGTCGCGGAAGCGCCAGACGCCGGATTGGTCGACCGCCATCGATGACGACCGGCGCTCCTCCCAGAGCCAGCGCAGAGCGCTCGGGTTGGGGAGCAGGCTGTTGGGATCGGCAGGGTCGCCGTGAGTAACTCCGGGCTTGACGTCCGACCACGGGTAGACGACTTCGTACAGACCGCGACACTGCGGGCAGCGAAAGTTGCTGCTCACCTCATCCTTTGTGATGACGGCGGCGCATTCTGTGCATCTAAGATGATGTGTCGCTACGTTCATGGTTTTCTCTAGCCTATCGCAAAGCGCGAAGTGCGTGGGCCGTCCTCGTGTGTGCAGGTTTGATGTTTGCGGGGTCGCATGCCTTTGGACAAAAGGAGTTGCGGGTGGCGGCGGCAGCCGATCTGCAGCCGGTTATGCCCGTGTTATCGCAGGCCTATGAAAAGGCAACCGGGGTAAAGCTGATCGTCAGCTTCGGATCGTCGTCCACGCTCGCAACCCAGATCCTCGGCGGCGCTCCAATGGACATCTTTCTCGGCGCGGATTTCATTTTTCCAGAGAAAGTTGTGGCGGCGGGTCTGGCGGATGCGGCAGCACCCACGGCCTATGCCAAGGGAACCCTCGTGCTGTGGACGCGAAAAGATTCGGGCCTGCTGCCGCTGAGCATCGAGCGCCTGACCGATCCGCGGGTGAAGACGGTTGCGATTGCGAATGAGCTGCACGCTCCCTACGGACGGGCCGCGGCAGCAGCGTTGCGGAAGATGAAGTTGTACGACGCGGTGTCTCCACACTTAGTGGTGGGCGAGAACATCACCCAGACGGCGCAGTTTGTCGAATCGGGCAACGCCCAGCTCGGCCTGATCTCTCTAACCGCGGCGAGCACGGAACACTTCAAGGAGATCGGAACCTACGTTCTGGTGCCCACCACGCAGTACCCGGCAATACTGCAGTACGCGGTGATCATGAAAAACTCGGACCGGAAAGCGGACGCCCATGCGTTTCTCGATTGGCTGTTATCGTCGGCGGTTCAGGGGAATCTCCCGAAGCTGGGGTTGGGCGCGGTGAAGTAGATCATGTCGCACGGTTCGAAATTACGAACGGTAGCCGAGCTATATTAGGTCGATGATTAGAACAGGAATCTTTGCTCTGGTTGCTTTGACTCTTCAGACGGGACCACTTCAGCTCGATGCGCAAAGGGCGTGTCCTGCGAAGGTTGATAATTTCGCGGGCGAAAAACCGATCCTGATGCTGCCGAATCGCGATCGTGACGGCATTATCGGTGCTGTGCTGCCGGATTTGAAGGCTCAAGCAAATGGTTCTGGTTACGACCCGGAAGATTTACGGCCTGCAAAACTCACTCATAGTCTTCATTATTGGCCGATTCCGGCGAATGGCAAAGAGGAGCATCTATGGGTCGTCCGATTTAACACCCCTGAGGCCTGTGGACCTCACGGCAGCTGCCCCTCATATGTCGTCAGCTCAAGTTCGATGGGCATTCGGAATGTTCTTCAAGGAAGAGAAGATTCTTTTGGAACAAGTGCAGGGGGCGCAGGGGGGATCGCCATTCTTCCCACCGCGAACGCTACTCATCCCGAGTTGCTGTTTTTGAGCCATATCTCGGGATTTGAAACAGCAGTTGGCTGTTTCGTGTGGAACGGAAGCGAATACCGCTCTGTCACCTGCACTCCGGAATGTGCTCACTTCCTGGACACTCCGCGCCCTAATTAGGTGACTTCTCAGCTTGTTCGCCGCTGTGTCCGCTCCGTGCAATAGACTGGCGCTGTATGGATTTTGAGGCGCTCTGGTTGACGTTGCGGCTGGCAGTGGGGACGACGGCGATTCTGCTGGTGGTGGCGCTGCCACTGGCGTGGTGGATCGCTTCGGGACGCGGTGCAGGCCGTGCCTTGGTGCAGGCGATCGTGGCGCTGCCGCTGGTGCTCCCGCCTACAGTGCTGGGTTTTTATCTGCTGATTGCGCTGGGGCCGTTGAGCGCACCGGGACGATTGCTGATAAAAATAGTAGGCCATCCGCTGGCGTTTAGCTTTTCGGGGTTGCTGGTGGGCTCGGTGATTTACAGCCTCCCGTTTGCCGTTCAGCCGCTGGTGGCGGGGTTCGCAGCGGTGGATGGAGCTTATGTCGAGGCGGCGAGTCTCTTGGGGGCTTCGCCGTTACGTACGTTCCTCGACGTGACGTTGCCTCTTGCACGGTCGTCGGTGGTGACGGCAGCGGTGCTCAGCTTTACCCACACGGTGGGCGAGTTTGGCATGGTTCTTATGCTTGGCGGCGACATTCCGGGAAGGACAAAAACCCTGTCGATCTCCCTTTACGATCAGGTGCAGGAGTTTCAATACGTCAAGGCCAATCACACGGCGCTGGTCCTGCTTTTGTTTTCATTTGTAGCGTTAGTAGTGATCTATGCGCGCAGGCCGGGGGCTCGTCTTGTCTAGTCAGCAGAGCCCGCGAGGAGCAAACTTTCATCAGCTCGAGGTAGCGTTTCGCCATCAGATTGGCGCTCTTTCGCTGGATATTTCGTTCAAGCTGACTCAGCCGTGGTCAGTTCTTTTTGCGCCTTCCGGGGCTGGTAAGACGACGGTGCTACGGGTCATTGCCGGACTGTTGGTGCCGCAGCATGGACGGATTGCGAGCAGAGTTTATTCGGGATCAAAGCTTGAACGGGAGTTTGTTCTTACCAACACGGCCGACGGCACCTTTGTACCACCCCATAAGAGAGTCATCCGCATGGTCTCTCAGCAGGGCGCACTCTTCCCTCACCTCAATGTTTTGCAGAACGTGAAATACCGTATGCCTTCGATGGTGCGGGATGAGAGTGAGGCCAAAGCAATGGAGGAGGCGATAGAAGGGATTCTTGCTCTCTGTCGCATTACTCACCTCGCGGAAAAGATGCCCAGACAGTTGTCGGGCGGCGAGCGCCAGCGTGTCGCGTTAGCGCGCTCGATTGCTGCAGGTACCGGTCGCGTCCTGCTACTCGACGAACCGTTTACCGGACTCGATCTCGGGCTGCGCGATGCGCTTGTTGCCGAACTTCGGGCGTGGTTAGCACAAAGACGCACTCCTGTCCTTCAGGTGACGCATGACATTGGTGAGGTATTTGCAACAAACGCCGAGGTGATCACGCTTGATGATGGACGAGTAAGTGCGCAGGGGCCAGCTACGGAGGTGCTCGCTGCAGAGCGCGAACGCCTTCTGGAACAGCTCAATACGTCGAAGAAAAGCCCAGCATGACGGGTTCCTGTTCGAGCTGAATCGCAAATTTGTTTTGCACTGCAGCCATCACCGCGTCGCGCAAAGCGATCAGTTCCGCGGCGGTTGCGTCGCCGAGGTTCACGAGGGCAAGCGTATGGCGGGAGGAGATCGCCGCGCGGCCCAGCGCAAAGCCTTTGTGAAAACCTGCCCGTTCCACCAGCCATGCCGCGGGCACTTTCACCATTCCCTCCCCCGCTCCATACCGCGGAACTTCTTCGGCACTGCATCCGGCCTGAGTCGCCACCTGCGACACCTTCGCCGACGGAACCACAGGGTTCTTGAAGAAAGATCCGGCGCTTCGTCCGTCCGGGCCGCCCTGTCCCACAAGCATTCCCTTCTGCTCGCGAATTGACCGCACCGCGTCGTACACCTGGCGCAGCGTCGGCTTCTCTCCCCTGTCGATCGCTGCCGCGAAGTGACGCTTGACGTCGGCGTATCGCAGAGCAGGCTCGCCATCCGGCCGCAGTTTGTAGGTCACTGCCGTCACGATGTAACGCCCGCGCTCCTCAGTATTGAAAAGGCTTCGCCGATATCCGAAACGGCAGGCCTCGTGGTCCAGATCGACGAACGTGCGGGTGGAGAGATCGTAGGCCCGCACCTGCACGATCGTCTCGGCCACCTCCTGCCCATAGGCGCCGACGTTCTGTACTGGAGTTCCGCCGACGTCCCCGGGAATCCCCGCCAGACACTCAATGCCGGCGTAGCCGCAATCTACGGCATGGAGCACGACATCGTCCCAATTTTCGCCTGCGCCAACCTCGAGCAGAACGCTCTCCCGCACGCGGCGCTCGCGCTTCGAAACCGGTACACCGACGCGCATGACCACCCCGTTGAATCCCGCGTCGCTCACCAGCAGATTGCTTCCCCCGCCGAGAACAAAGAGCGGGAGGTTTCGTTCCTGCGCGAAGCTCACCGCCTCTGTTATCTCGCCTTCGTCTTTCACCTCGCAGAAGAAACGTGCCGGGCCACCGATCCCAAGCGTCGTGTAAGGGGCAAGCGGAATGAACTCCTGGAACGTCAAGGCGGGATGCGGCACGGCTTGAGAGTACAACATCGCCTGAACGTACTGAAGCGCGACGCCGCGAAAACCTGCTTCGGGAACCCCGCTGCGAACCCTCGCTGCGAGTTGACACGGCTGATAGACTTTAATCCGGGGATTCACACAGATTTGTTTGCATGCCGGAGAGGTTCATTCCCTCTCGCAGCGCTCGAAGTACAAACCTATGTGATTTCTTTTGAAGACTTTGCACACTTTTCCCAGAGAGGGGTAGTGGCGAGGTTCCAAGGTACCCCGTAGAATCGCAAAAGGCGCGGATTTTCGCCGCGGCCGAGGGAGAGAGCAAATGTATCCAGAGATTATGGTGATTCCGATGCGCGAAGAGCTGACACGCGCTGGCATAGCAGAGGCCCGCAGTGCAGCCGACGTTGACGCAGCGCTGGCGAAGCCCGGAACGACGATGGTGGTGGTGAACTCCATCTGCGGGTGCGCGGCCGGCAAGATGCGTCCCGGGGTACGCCTCGCGATGCAGCATTCGGCGAAGCCCGACCATTCGGTAACGGTGTTCGCGGGGCAGGACCGCGACGCCACGGAGAAGGCTCGTAGCTACTTCGGTGGACATCCGCCGACCTCGCCGGCGATTGCGATTCTGCGCGATGGGCAACTGGTGTACCTGATGCAGCGTTCGGCGATCGAAACCTCGACCGCGCCGGCGATCGCTCAGGAGCTCACACGGGCGTTCGACACCTACTGCGCGCCGACGACCGCTTAGCCTAAAAGGCACCTTCAAATTCAAGAAACCGGGACCGCCTTGTCGCAGGCCCCGGTTTTTTACGTTTTAGGACTCATCTAATAGCACATTTTGCCGATCTAGAAGAAAGCCATGTCGATCTCTCGATCAGCTTCCTCTTATCCAGCCATTGCTCCGCCTGCACCTCCCGCGACCCAATTCCCCGCAACGGATTGCTCCCGCATTGTCGGCAGCAGCGCAGCGATGAAGCGCCTGCGCCTGCAGGTGCGGCGCATTGGACCGCACTTCCGGACAGTGTTGTTGAGTGGAGAAGCGGGGACAGGAAAGGAACTGGCGGCTCGGGCACTTCATGGCATGGCCCAGGGCACGGCCGGGCCTTTTGTCGTCTGCTATAAGACAGCGATTGAGGATGCTATGGCGGAGTACGGATCGGGCGCGAGGACGGCGGATGAAGTTGTGCGTCTGATGCAAGGATCCGTTCGCGGAACGCTATTCCTCGATGGGATCAGCGAGTTGAGCCTGGAGGCGCAGGGCCGACTCCTGCGAGTGCTGACGCAGTATGAGTCGGCACAGAACCGCGTCGATGCATCCCAGAGAATGGACCTGAGGATTATTGCGTCGACCAGTGAGGATTTGCGGATATTAGTATCCACTGGACGCTTCAGGCAGGAGCTCTACCAACGGCTTGCGACGGTGGAGATTACCCTACCGCCCCTGCGCGAGAGAATGGAAGACCTACCGGAGCTGGCGAGCCATTTTCTCGAACGATTCGCACGGCTTTACCGACGAGAGGTTCGCGAGATTGCGGATGAGGCGATGGAGCGGATGCAGGAATACCGTTGGACGGGAAATGTGGATGAGTTCGAGAGTGTGATGCGAAACGGCGTGCTGCAAAGCGAGGGCGAGGTCTTTGAATCACACCACCTCCCGAAGTTTGCTGAGGCGCATAAGCCGGAACAATCGATGACAAACGCCAGCAAGAGCGTGCGGCTGCAGGACGTGGTGGAACAACATGTGCTGCGTGTGCTGAAGGACTGCAGGGGAAATAAGCTTCGTGCAGCCGAGGCGTTGGGCATCAGCCGGTCGACCCTCTATCGAATGCTCGAAACGGGTGCCTCGATGGAGACTTTGCGGTAAAGCTCTGAGAATATTGTCCATTCTGCTCGGATGATGGATCATGCGGGTTCGCGACTCATGTCACGGTAGACTGACATTGAGCCGAGGATGGATATGACGGGATTTTTGCTGCGCGGATTGAGTAGTTTTGTGCTGGTTGGCTGTTTGAGTGTGGGGACGTTGAACGCGCAGCTTCAAACGGGGGCCCCGGCACCGGTGGCCAGTTCGGTCGCAGAGAGAAGTAAGGCTCTGTCCGCTTTGCTGGCGGAGATCTGGCAGGATCGGCTAAAGCACTCTCCCGAGTTTGCTTCGTTGATCGGGGACAAGCGGTATAACGATCAATTGACGGACTACTCGGTGAAGGAAGTGAATGCTTCGCTTCAACGAGGGCTGGACTATATTCAGCGGCTGGGTGCGATCGACACAACAGGCTTGACCGACCAGGAGAAGCTGTCTTCGGAGCTGATGCTACGTTCCCTGATTGACGCTCAACAGGGAGCGAAGTTCAAAGAGTGGGAGATGCCGATCAGCCCAATTTTTGGGTTTCAGACCCGCCTGGCGGATCTGGTTGGACAGCTTTCGTTCGATTCCGTGAAGGACTACGACGACTATATTGAACGTCTGAAAAAGGTGCCGGCGCAGTTCTCGCAGGTGATGACTAACCTGCAACTGGGCGTCGACGAGGGCCGAATGCCACCGAAGGAGTCGCTCGAAAAAGCACTGGCGCAGACGCAGGGTATCGCCGATCAGAAGGCCGAGCAGAGTGTATTTGCCGAGCCACTGAAGAAATTTCCGAAGGCAATTTCGGCGGCGGACCAGAAACGCATCTCGACCGATTTGATGGCTGTAATCCAGACGCAGGTGCTGCCTACTTACCAGCGGTTCGCCAGGTTCATGAAGGCCCAGTATGTGCCGAATGGGAGGAAGGACCCCGGCGTGTGGGCGATGCCTAACGGCGATGCGTACTATGCATTTCGCATTCGACAGGTGACGACGCTGGACAAGACGGCCGCCGAGATACACCAGATCGGACTCGATGAGGTGAAGCGCGATGAGGCGGAGATGTTGGCGATCGTGCATCAGCTTGGATTTGCAGATTTGAAGAGCTTTCGCACGGCGCTGGCGGCAAATCCCAAAGGAACATCCGCAGTCGAAGGAAGCGTTGATCGACACGTATAAAGGTTATCTCGCGCAGATGCAGCCCCGGCTTCCGGAGCTGTTTGGCCGACTGCCGAAGACCTCGCTTGAGGTAGTGCCAATGCCGGCGTTTGCGGAGAAGAACTCTCCGATGGCGTACTACAACCAGGGAACGGCGGATGGTAGCCGGCCCGGGCGAGTGGATGTAAATCTGTATAACTTCGCCGAGCGCTCGCTGGCTACGGTGGAGAGTGTGGCCTATCACGAGGGCATTCCTGGGACACCATCTGCAGATCTCGATTGCGCAGGAGCTCACTGGGCTACCGGAGTTTCGCAAATATCAGGAGTACACCTCGTTCGTTGAGGGGTGGGCACTGTATAGCGAGCGGCTGGGCAAGGACATCGGCTTTTATAAGGACCCTTACAGCGACTATGGGCGACTGGATAACGATATGTGGCGGGCGATCCGACTGGTCGTGGATACGGGCGTTCATTCCCAGCACTGGACTCGACAGCAGATGGTCGATTACTTTCACGATCACTCCTCGCTGGACGAGACCAATGTTCAATCGGAAGTGGACCGATATATCGCATGGCCGGCGCAGGCGCTGGGGTACAAGATGGGGCAACTGAAGATACTGGAACTGCGGGACAAGGCGAAGACAGCTTTAGGTCCGAAGTTCGATATCAAGGCGTTTCACGACCAGGTACTCGATTCGGGTGCGCTGCCGATGGATGTGCTGGAACAGCGGGTGAATGCGTGGATTGAGGCTCAAAAGCAGTAGTGTCTGATAGCCTTTGGGAATGAGTGAAAGCTTTGAGGTTCCGGTTACTACTACCGCTCCGGCGATGCTAGGGCTGCGGGTCGCCGTGCTGGGCGCGGGCAAGATGGGCGGCATTCTGCTGCAGGCCTTCCTGAAAAACAATCTTGTGGCTGCGGACCAAATCTTCGCAACGGTCCAGCATTCGGAGCGGGCGCAGGCTCTATCGGCGCAGTTTGGCGTTGAGATCACCACAGACAATCTGGCAGCGGCTAAGCAGGCTGACGTGATCCTGCTGGGAGTGAAGCCGATTCAGGTGCCGGCGTTGATTGAAGAGATCAAGGCTGCGCTGACCCCGAAGAAGCTGCTGCTCTCGTTCGCGGCTTCGGTGAAGACCCGGAGCATCGAAGATGCGGCGGGCTGCGAGCTTGCGGTGATTCGCGCGATGCCGAATACGCCGGCAATGCTGGCTGCGGGGATTACGGCGCTCTGTGGCGGGCGCTTCGTTTCTGCGGAGCAGATGGCAGTGGCGCAGAAGATCTTTCATACGGTTGGTAAGACAGTCGTCGTCGATGAGAAACACATGGATGCAGTCACCGGGCTTTCAGGGTCTGGCCCGGCGTTTTTGTACATCATCATCGAGGCGCTGGCGGAGGCCGGGGTTAACGTTGGACTACCACGCGATGTCGCCACTCTGCTGGCCGCGCAGACGACCCTGGGTTCGGCGCGGATGGTGCTGGAGACGGGATATCATCCTGCGTTGCTGAAAGACGCTGTGACGACTCCGGCAGGCTGCACCGTCGATGGGATTCTGGAACTCGAAGAGGGTGGTTTGCGAGTGACGTTGATCAAGGCCGTGAAACGCGCTACGCAACGAGCGAAGGAGTTGGCGAGCGGGTAGGGGCTCTCGCATTGAAGCGCTATTCCCGGCGGTAGGAGCCAACACCCTGTAAAGCCGCGTAGAATATGACCATGGCCACTGTTGCTGCGGTCACAAAGAGGCGCGCATCGCAAGCGCTCGTGCGGTTTGCCTGGAGTGTGGTCGGGTATAACGTACTGGTAATCCTGTGGGGTGCATTGGTTCGGGCTACAGGCTCGGGCGCAGGATGCGGCAATCACTGGCCTCTGTGTAATGGCGAGGTGATTCCGCTGGCACCCCGCGTCGATACGATCATTGAGTTTACGCACCGATGCATGACGGGTGGATCGACGTTCCTTGTGCTAGGCCTGCTGGTGTGGACGTTTCGCGGAACAGTGAAGGGGCAGGCGGCGCGTGTGTTTGCAGTAGCATCGATGGCGCTGCTGCTGAATGAGGCGTTTCTTGGTGCGCTACTGGTAAAGCTCGGGTATGTGACGGGCAATCAGTCGATCGGGCGGGTGGTGGTCCTGTCGATCCATCTGAGCAATACGCTGCTCCTGCTGGCGGCGCTGACGCTAACAGCGAGGCTTTTGGCCACCTCGCAGATGTGGCGTGAGCTTGGGGTTGGCGGGGCAAAAAAGATTTGGGCGTCTTTAGGGTTGGCGGCGACGCTGGTGGTTGGGGTGAGCGGATCGCTGGCGGCGCTGGGGGATACACTCTTCCCTGCTTCTTCCCTGCGGACTGCGTTTGCACAGGACTTCGCGGTTGGGTCGCCGTGGCTGTTGCGGTTGCGGGGAGTGCATCCGGTGAGCGCGGTCGTAGCGGGGATCTTTGTGCTTTGGCTGGTGGGGCAGGCGAGGCGGGCCGGTGCGAAGCGTATGGGTGCAGTGGTTCTGGCCCTGCTCGGGTTCCAGTTCGCGCTGGGACTGGCCGATGTTCTGCTGCTGGCGCCGGTGTGGATGCAGATTCTTCATCTGTTGGGAGCGGATCTATATTGGGTGGTTCTGGTGACACTAGCAGCTACTGTAGTTTGGCCAAAATCTGGCGCGACGTTGCTCAGTCAGGCCGCGTACTAAAGCCCCGAGTCCTCATAGCTTTACTGTCTGACCCAAGCCCTGAGGTGGTATCGACCGACCGGGCAAAATGGGTTTGCCGGCAGATTTTGTTGGTGCCGCTGGCGGTGTCTTGCGCGGCAACTTTGGTGCCATAACCGACATCTTTGCTCACCGTCTTGGTCAGCTGAATCCTTACAAAATAGAGTCGGGGCTGGAGAGAAGGTTGGTTGCAGGAAGTCGTAAGAAATTTGTTGTGGTTCATTGAACAAAGCTGGTCCACAGATTTTGTAATTGTCTTGTGAGAAATTCATTGATGTATAGTGGCAACGTTCGGTAGACATCATTTCGAACATTCCGCACGTTGCTTTCGAACGGCTGAGGCGACGAATTTCTTGTGGTACCGAACACAGATCCTAACGAGAGAGGGGTAGACGCGATTTAAGCTCACAATGCCGGGCGGATAACGTTTACTATTGGATTTGACCAATGCAGTTTTTAGCGGGGCTTCTACTGACGAACCAACAACTAACAAGATTGGCGCCGGTGGACGTTCTGATCCTGGTGCTGTATTTCGCTTTGGTCGTTTTTATTGGGTTTTATGCAAAGGGGAAGGCGAATACCAGCGAGGATTTTTTCCTTGCTGGCCGGGAGATGACGGCATGGATCGCCGGACTGAGCTTTGTTTCCGCCAACCTGGGATCCCTGGAGTTAATGGGGTGGGCCGGCGCGGCATATCAGTACGGGATTCTAGCGACGCACTGGTATTGGATTGGTGCGATTCCAGCGATGCTGTTTCTGGGCATCGTCATGATGCCGTTCTACTACATCTCCAAGACGCACTCCGTTCCTGGTTATCTCCACCTTCGGTTCGGCGAGGCCGCACGCGGGTTGTCGGCGATCTCGTTTGCTCTGATGACAATCCTGATGAGCGGCGTAAATATGTTCGCCATGGCGCTGGTGATGAAGACGGTGTTGGGATGGAACATCACGTTCAGCATCTGGGTGGGCGCGGGGACGGTGGCACTGTACGTAATGCTTGGCGGATTGCGGTCGGCGATTATCAATGAGGTGCTGCAGTTCGTGTTGATCTGGGCTGGCGCGGCCATGATTCCGATTCTTGGATTGATCGAGGCCGGCGGCTGGACCAAGCTGAAAGAACAGATGGCGGTGAATCTGGGAACGTCCGACTACGGGCATCTATGGAGCACGCTGGGGAGTTTCAAGGACAATCCCATGGGAGTGCATTGGACTGGGATCGTTTTTGGACTTGGCTTTGTGATCAGTTTCGGATATTGGACGACCGATTTTCTTGTCGTACAGCGTGTGTTGAGCGCGAACAATCTGCGGGCTGCGAAGATGGCTCCGGTGATTGGGGCAGCGTTCAAGATGGCAGTGCCGCTTATCGTAATTGTGCCGGGGCTGCTCGCATTGGCGGTTTTAAGGAACCCTGATGGCAGCTTGATGCACCTGGTGCCGGAGAGCCTTGCGGCGTCGACAGGACAGCATAGCTACAACGAAGTACTGCCTCTGATGCTCATCCGCTATTGCGGACCAGGGCTGCTGGGACTGGGGATTACTGCCCTGGTCGCCGGCTTTATGAGCGGCATGGCGGGAAACGTCAGCGCCTTCTCCACTGTATGGACGTATGACATCTATGGCGCGTTCATGAACAAGAAGGCCAGTGACAAACACTATGTTGCAATGGGCCGTTGGTCGACCGTGATCGGGATGCTGGTTTCAATCGGCGCGGCGTACCTGGTGATGAATGCGGCCGGCATCATGGATTACGTACAGGCTCTCTTCAGTTTCTTCATCGCTCCGCTGTTTGGCACTGTCGTTTTGGGCATGTTGTGGAAGCGGGCGACACACTGGGGTGGGTTTCTCGGACTCCTTGCTGGAACGGCCTCCTCAATCGGTATGTGGATCTACACGAGCTTCGGCACGGTCGAACATAAGGCTTACGCGCTCTCACGTGTTGCTCTGTCGGTTGATGCGAGGCCGATGGCGGAGAATCTTTACCGCGCACTGTGGAGTTGGATTATCTGCGTCGTCGTTACCGTAGTCGTTAGTCTGATGACAAAGCCCGTACCTACGGAACAACTCTCGGGCCTGGTGTATGGCGTGACTCCGATTCCGGACGATGGTTCGAAGACGATCTGGCAGAAGCCGATCTTCTGGGCCACCGTGGTGATCGTTGTCTTTTTTATCTTGAATCTGATCTTCTGGTAAGGGCGGCCTACGATGGATAAACGTGAAATTGAGTCTGCTGAACTATCGATCTGGTTTTTCTGCGGCGTCCTGATGCTCGCGTATGGTGTGGTGCTGGTGATCACGGGGATTAAGGAGTTTAACCATCCGCCACCGAACGAAGTGTTGCTGCCGTGGCTCGAATCGCTTCATCCAACCTTGTGGTGGGGTGTAGTACTGACGATATTTGGCGGATTCTATACAGTCCGGTTCCGGCCGGGCCGGGTCTAATTGCTGTAGACGCTCGTCTATGTGGATAAGATTCTTCGACCAAACCCCTACCGAGCGTGAATTCAGGAGCATTATGTCAAAGCAAATGACAATGGGTGTGATAGTTGGCAATCGTGGATTCTTCCCCAGCCACCTCGCCACGAGCGGGCGGCTCGAGATGATTGCGGCGCTCGAGGCAGTTGGGATTAGACCGATTGTTCTCACGCCAGAGGAGACAGCCCATGGCGCCGTCGAGACGTATGAGGATGCCAAGAAATGTGCGGCGTTGTTCAAGGCTCATGCTGCGGAGATCGACGGCGTAATCATCACGCTGCCGAACTTCGGCGAAGAACGCGGGCTGGCGGACGCCTTGCGCCTTGCAAATCTGCAGGTCCCGGTGTTGATTCAGGCGACCCCCGACCACGCAGGGAAGATGACGATTGCGTTTCGGCGCGACAGCTTCTGCGGAAAGATGTCGATCTGCAACAACCTGAGGCAGTATGGGATTCCCTACTCGCTAACGCGGCTGCATACAGAGGCGCCGGACTCGCCAGAGTTCAAAGCAGACCTGGAGTGGTTCTCCAGTGTTTGCCGGGTAGTGCGTGGTTTGAAGAACGTGCGCTTCGGCGCAATTGGTGCTCGGCCTACCGCGTTCAACACGGTTCGGTATTCAGAAAAGTTGCTGGAGAAGTCGGGCATCACCGTCGAGACGCTGGATCTGAGCGAGGTGATGGGGCGCATCGGGCGGATGAAGGACAACGACGATGCTGCACAAGTCAAGCTCGCGGCGATCAAAAAATATATTCCCGTGGGTGACACTCCTGAGGCAGCGCTTGTCAAGATGGCGAAGCTAGGAGCCGTGATCGATCAATGGATGGCGGCGAGTGAGCTAACCGTGAGCGCGGTGCAGTGCTGGACTTCGATTGAAGAGTTCCTGGGGATCGTTCCCTGCACTGTAATGAGCATGATGAGCGAGAGCCTGATCCCGTCCGCATGCGAGGTTGATGTGTTGGGAACTCTAAGTATGTATGCCCTGACGCTAGCCAGCGAATCGCCGAGCGCGCTGCTCGATTGGAACAATAACTACGGCGATAATCCAGACAAGGCAGTTTGCTTCCACTGCTCGAATCTTCCCAAGCACTTTTTCAATGAGGGTGTGAAGATGGATTTCCAGCAGATCATCGCCGGGACCGTTGGCAAGGAGAATACGCACGGCACGTTGGATGGCACGGTGAAAGCTGGAGCCATGAGCTTCGCGCGCTTCTCCACCGACGACTTTGCCGGACAGATCACTGGCTACGTTGGCGAGGGTGCGTTTACCAACGATCCACTGCATACTTTTGGCGGCGCCGGCGTGGTTGAGATTCCGAAGATGCAGGAGTTGCTGCGCTATATCTGCGAGAATGGCTTCGAGCATCATGTCGCCGCGAATTTCTCAACCACTGCTGCGCCTGTCTACGAAGCCGCCACAAAGTACCTCGGCTGGAAGATGCACTGGCATCGATAAGCTTGACCCTAGCGTTCAGTCAGGCTTGCGGAGTTGCTGGTTCTTGATCAGAAGTTCGGCGACCAACCGATGCAACCGAGAGTTCTCAATCTCGAGTTCCGCAAGACGGTCGTTGGAGCTGGCGGTGGATGGTCGATACTGAATCGGAGAAGACGAACCGCCGTAACCGCCAGACCGAGCCTCTTCTGCAGTGTTGGTGGCGTTTGTATCGAACTTGCTCATACCTGACGCTCCACGGCTGAGGCGAAGGGCGCGCGGCCGCAACGCATACCTTTCCGAAACTTCTCGCGCTCCTCGGGACTCATCTGATCCCAGCGTTCCGTCATGCGCTGCTTCCAGCGATTGCGATCCCTGCCTCCGTGTCGATGGAAGCCGCCGAAAAGAATCTTGCTCAACAGAAGCAGACCAAGCGCCTGCCAGAAGGTGATCGTGTGCCATCCAAAGATTGGCGGCACAAGAATATTCCATAGGCCCTTGACGATGAAGCCAAAGACAATCGCTCCCAGGATGACAAAGAGTGCGATTTTGATTCCTCTTACCACCGGATGATGACGCATGCTTAACTCCTTATTTCTTTGCATAATTTTCGTAGATCGATTGCAGGCTTTGGCGCAGATGCAGTACTGCGTAATGCTTTCGCGAGAGAAGAGTATTGACACTGAGACCGGTTTCGGCGGAGATCTCTTTGAAGCTCCGGCCCATCAATTCGTGGGCGATAAAGACTTCGCGTTGAGCGTCAGGCAGCTCTTCGAGGGCTTCGTCCAGTGCATCCAGGAGCAGATTTCTTGCATAGACTGCTTCAGGACCGGCTTCTTCTGAAGGGAGAAGGTCTTCGAGCGTATCGCTGTCTTCTTCAGCAGACGCGGGATTGTTGAGCGAACTGGACTTCTTTCTGCGAAAAACATCGACCATCCGATTCCGGGCCACGCGAAAGAGCCACGCAGTGACATGCTCAATGGGTTTCATGAGGCGGTAGGCTTCTAATAGCTCGTAGAAGACGTCCTGAAGGATGTCCTCGGCTTCCCCGCTGTCGGCGACGTGTTTACGAATGAAGTTACGAAGTCTGGGCTGGTCCCTCTCCAGTGCCTCGGAGATGAGCTGGTCTTGCTCGATGATCGTCCAACTACCCTGGATTTGGTTCATCTACAGGAGTAGACGGGTGACGGATAGAAATATTTTATGTCGCAGTCCATTTTTGTTGGCCGCGGGGACGAAAGGCACGGGCCGAGCTATCTGGCGGATAACATTTGTCTAATCGGCTTTGCCCGCGGTGATAGGATTCCTGAAAGCCTTCATTCAGAGGAGTTCTGCCACCATGCGAAGGGCCATCGCCTGTCTCACATTGCTTGCCAGCACCGCTTATGCCGTCAACACAGGAGAGATCACTCTTCGCGGCTACACCCCGGAACACGCTGCTGCGGAGATGCAGTGGGAACAGAAGTTCCGCGATGTGCCCGATCCCGCAAAGGTTCGCGAGAACATGCGGCGGATATCGGCACGGCCACACCACGTGGGTTCGCCTTACGACAAGGACAACGCGGAGTGGCTGCTGGCGCAGTTAAAGTCATATGGCCTGGACGCGAAGATCGAGCAGTTTGAGGCGCTGTTCCCTACCCCGAAGTCACGCAAGTTGGAATTGCTTGGTCCCGAGAAGTTCGAAGCTACGCTCGACGAACCAGTCGTAAAGGTTGATCCGACTTCGGATCAGAAGAAAGAGCAGCTGCCAACCTACAACGCATACTCCCGGGATGGTGATGTTACTGCTCCGCTGGTGTATGTGAACTACGGTGCCCCGGCCGACTATGAGGAGTTGGAACGGATGGGGGTCTCGGTTAAGGGCGCCATTGTGATCGCGCGGTACGGCCAGACATGGCGCGGGATCAAGCCGAAGGTTGCGGCGGAGCATGGAGCAGTCGGCTGCATCATTTACTCCGATCCTCGCGACGATGGCTATTTTCGTGGCGATACCTATCCGGACGGGCCGATGCGGCCACCCGAAGGGGCACAGCGTGGCAGCGTGATGGATATGCCGGTATATCCGGGCGATCCACAGACTCCGGGCGTCGGCGCGGTGGCCGGCACGAAGTTGATTCCGCTCGATCAGGTGCAAACGATCACCAAAATCCCTGTATTGCCGATCTCCTATGCGGATGCGACACCATTTCTGAAATCTCTGCGAGGAGAACTGGTGCCGGAGAGTTGGCGAGGCGGCCTTCCGTTTGCCTATAAGGTCGGTCCGAGCGTCGCCATGGCGCATCTTGCAGTCAGCTTCAACTGGGACCGCAAGCCGCTTTACGACGTGATCGCGACGATTCCCGGCTCGACTCTTCCCGATCAGTGGGTGATTCGCGGTAACCATCATGACGCGTGGGTCAACGGCGCCGGCGATCCTGTATCCGGAGCGAGCGCGGAGTTGGAAGAGGCGCGCGGGCTCGGGGAGTTGCTGAAGCAGGGTTGGCATCCACAGCGCACGATTATCTACTGCTTCTGGGATGGCGAAGAGCCGGCACTGCTGGGTTCGACTGAGTGGGTGGAGGCGCATGCGACTGACTTGACGAAGCATGCCGTGGCTTATTTCAACTCCGATGGCAACAGTCGAGGTTATTTCCGCGCAGAAGGCTCCAGCGAACTGGAGAGCTTCGTCAACAGCGTGACCAAGGATATCGATGACCCTGAGACCAGGATGCCGGTGTGGAAGCGCCAGCGTCTGGTTGCGATCTCACGCGCTCCGGCAGATGGACGAGCTGAGCTTCGCAACCGCCCGGACATCCGCATGGAGGCCCTCGGTTCCGGATCCGATTACACCGCGTTTATTCACCACCTTGGAATCGCCAGCATCAACCTTGGCTATGGCGGGGAAGATCAAGGCGGCGGTCAATATCATTCCGTCTACGACGATTTCTACTGGTACACGCACTTTCAAGATACCGATTTCGTCTACGGACGCGCGCTCGCCCAGACAGCTGGAACGATGATGATGCGGATGGCGGACGCTGATGTGATTCCCTTTCAGTTTGGGGACCTTGCAGACACGGTTCGGACGTATGTGACCGGAGTAAAGAAGCTCACTGACACGATGCGCGCCGAGATCAAGGAGCGTAATACCGAAATTGCCGATGGAGTGTACAAAGCGTTGGAGGATCCTAAGAAAAAGCGGATCGCTCCTGAGGTGGAAACTCTTCCGCCCTATCTCAACTTCGCTCCGCTCGATCAGGCGATTGACGATCTGACGACGGCAGCAACCGAGTATGACAAGGCGTTCACGGCGAATGCGCTGAAAGCGCCTCCCGCTTTGAACCTACAGCTTATTCAGAGCGAGCGGGTGTTTCTCGACCCTGCGGGCCTGCCGAACCGCCCCTGGTTCCAGAACATGATGTATGCCCCAGGCTTTTATACGGGCTACGGTGTCAAGACTCTGCCGGCGGCTCGCGAGGCGATAGAACAGAAACAATGGAAGGACGCAGATGCACTGATCGCGCGCACCGCCGCTGCAGTGGAGAGGGAGGCTGCCCTGCTGAAGAGCGCGACGCAAACGCTTATCGGAAAGTAGCGGCTTGGCTCCGTTCGAAGCAAGTTTCCGGACTTTCGCTGGCTGTTCATACTTTCAATTCATCAGGGTACGATAGTCTTTTAGACCTGTATGAGTGCCACCAAGCGAAGCTCTCGGAAGACTGCCGGCGCAAAGAAGGCAGCACCCACAACGGTTGAGAATCTGTTTTTCAGCCGCGATGAATCGTGGATGCGATTTAATCAGCGGGTACTCGAAGAGGCGCAGGACGAGACAAATCCTCTGCTCGAGCGGGTAAAGTTCCTGGCGATCACGGCGAGCAATCTGGACGAGTTTGTGGAGATCCGGGTGGCAGGGTTTCTGCAGCGGATTGAGGATGGTTACAATCTGGCGCAGCCTCCGGATGAGGGTGGGCTTACTCCGCAGGAACGGCTGAATGGATTGATGGAGCGTATCCTTCATTTCGTCCAGGCCCAGTACCGGTGTTGGAACGAGCAGTTGCTGCCCGCGATGCAGGCGGAGAAGATCCGTGTGCTGCGATGGAGCGACCTGGGGGAGAAGGCGCGGGAGCAGGCTCTGGAATTCTACGACACGGAGGTCGATCCGCTGCTGACTCCGGTGACGATCGATCCCTCGCATCCCTTTCCACGCGTGTTGAACAAAGCGCTTTGTATCGGGCTGCTGCTACGGCATAAACGGCGTGGCCTGAAGGCGGCTACTGCTCTGGGCGTGGTGACGGTGCCACGCGCGCTGCCGCGACTGGTGCCTCTGGCCAGTTCGGACGGATTTTGCGACTTCATTCTGCTGCATGATCTGGTTGAGTCGCAGGTGGAACGGATGTTCCGTGGATATGAGGTGCTGTCGCGATCAGCGTTTCGGGTGACGCGCAACAGCAATCTCTACATGCAGGAGGAGGAGTCGCGGTCGGTGCTGGAGAGCGTGCGCGCCGAGTTGCATAACCGGCGCAAGGGCGATGTGGTTCGGATGGAGATTGAGAGTTCGGCGACCGAAGAGATGGTGGAGCGGCTGCGAATCAACTTCGAGCTGGAACCGTGGCAGGTGTTCCGCACCGATGGGCCGGTGAATCTGTCGCGGCTGATGAATCTGTACTCGGAGGTGAAGCGGCCGGCGTTGAAGTATCCGGCGTTCGCCGCGAAGGAATTCAAGCTGAGTACGAAGTCGACCGATATCTTCGACGAGCTGAGGAAGCGCGATGTGATGCTGCATCATCCGTTCGATTCGTACAAGACGGTGGAGGAGTTTGTTGAGGCGGGGGCGCAGGATCCTTGCGTCATCTCGATGAAGCAGACACTTTATCGGACGAGCAAGGATTCGCCGATTTTCACGGCCCTGACTGAGGCGGGGCAAAGCAAGGAAGTGACCGTTGTCGTCGAGTTAATGGCGCGATTTGACGAAGATTCGAATATTCGCTGGGCTAGAGAGTTGGAAGACGCCGGGGTGGGGGTCTTTCACGGCATCTTTGGGTTGAAGACACACTGTAAGCTGGCGCTGCTGGTGCGACGTGATTCCGATGGCGTGGTGCGGCGGTATGCGCACTTGGGGACGGGGAACTATAACCCGGTCACGGCGCGGTTCTACACCGACATCAGCCTCTTGACCTCGAAGCCGGATATCACCAACGCGGTGCAGAAGGTGTTCAACTACCTGACGGCGGAGACGGAGTCGGATTCGTATAGTCCGTTGCTGGTGGCCCCGCTGAATCTGGCTGACCGCCTGGTAGGACTGATCGACCGGGAGGCGACCCATGCGCAGGCGGGCAGGCCGACATCGATTATTGCGAAGATGAACGGCCTGATCGACCGGCGGACGGTGGAGGCGCTGTATGCGGCGTCGCAGGCGGGAGTTCAGATCGACTTGATCGTACGGGGAATGTGTTCGCTGCGGCCGGGAGTACAGGGCCTGAGCGAGCGCATTCGCGTGAGAAGCATCGTGGGGCGGTTTCTTGAGCATAGCCGGATCTTCTGCTTTGGCAACGGCGGCAAAGAAGAGATTTACTGCGGCAGCGCGGATTGGATGCCGCGCAATCTGGTTGAGCGCTGCGAGGTGTTATTCCCTGTGACCCAGGCCGATCTGCATAAGCGCCTGCGCGATGAGATTCTCGGGGCGTATCTGACCGACAACACCAAGGCTCGAGTGTTGCAGCCGGATGGAGAGTATGTGCGAGCGCCTCGGGTGGGAGAGCCGTTCGAAGCGCAGGACCACCTGATGCGGTTGGCGGAAGGCGTTGAGGAGAAGGTGTTGGTGGGGACTCACTAAAATTTTGTTCACGGGTGACCCTCCCCCTCCCCCGGGGGTATTTTGGGCGTAAGCTCAATGGTTTCAATGTGTTGCACGAGGTTGATGCCTGTAAAATACTCATGACAAAAGGGTTACGTCCAAAATGTACGGATTAAAAAGAGTTAGCCCGGAGAGTATCCGAGGCTAACTCTTTTTTGATCTATATATCTAGTTTACCGGATTGAGTCGAACTAATACGCCAACTCGATTTCCTTTTGTTTGATGGAGTTAGAGGGTTTCGGGGCTTGACACGCGATTTTTGGGTGGAAAAAGCGAAAAGATTTTTCAAACTATAGATTCAACAGCAAATCCCCGTTCGACTTCGCTCAGGGCAGGCTCTTCGGGGATGACAACCAGAAGGGCAAAAGCAACGGCAACGGCGAGTGTTGCCGACGGTTTACGTCCCACCCTTCGCATGATGCGCGAAGGATGGGGCACCCGTTTCGTTTTTGGCTGGGGAGGGCAAAGGCAACAGCAGATCCTCCATTTGAGCTCGCTCATGGCAGGCTCTTCGGGGATGGCAACCAGAACGGCAAACGCAAAGGCAAGGACAAAGAACTAAGCACCAGGCGGCGACGCTACTGGATGGTGAGGTTGATGGTGGCCGTCTGGATGACGGAGCCTCCGGTGGCGGTTACATTGATGGCGTAGGAGCCGGCGGAGAGGCTGCTTGGACTGAGACCGTTGGGGTCGACTCCGCCGCTGCCACAGCCGCTGACCAGACCGAGGGTGGTCAACGCGAAGAGCAGGGTGAAGACGGTCCAGCGACGAGTGCGGCGCGGGAAGACGAGGAACAGCAGACCAGCGAGGGCCACGGAAACGCCAGAGGTGACTCCGGCGACCTGGGAGGGGTCGCGGGGCTTTGCCCTTGGAGCGGCGGAGGACTGGAATCCGATGGCTGCGGGAGAGATGGTGAGGCTGGTTGTCGCAGGTGTGGACCCGCTGGGAGTAACCGAGGCGGGGGTGAAGAGACAGACAGTGCCGGGGGGCAGGCCGCCGGTGCAGGCGAAGGTGATGGTGGAGTGGAAGCCTCCGGTTGGAGTTGCGGCTAGGGTGACGGGGTTTGAGGCCTTGCCCAGGACCGCGCTGGTACCGACGCTCGAGGGCGAGAGGGTGAAGGCACCGACAGCATCCAGGATGGTGAACGTGGCTGGAGCGGAGGTGTTGGCCTGATGAGCACTGTCGCCGGAGTAGAAGACGCGGAGCACGTGTGCGCCGGATTGAAGGGTGTTGGTCAGCAAAGGAAGGCTCGTTGTGGCGCCGGTCAGGGCGAGAGGCGAGCCGTAGAGGTTGCCGTCAAGGATCAGCTGAGCGGTGCCGGTGGGGATGGGAGTTGCGGGCGAGATGGTCGCGGTGACGGTAACCGCGGTTCCCTGGGGAACTGAAGACGGGGGCACGGCGATGGTCGTGGTGCTGGGCTGGGCTCCGCCGGTGATGGTAAACGAGGCGGCGGCGGAGACAGACGACTGGTAGTTCGGGTCTCCCGAGTAGAGGGCGGTGATCAGATGAGTGCCGGGAGCGATTGCAAGAAGCGGAGCGGAGATGCTTGCGGCACCGGAGATGAGCGACACAGGAGTGGAGACAAGCTGGCCGTCGCTGGCAAAGGTGATGGTGCCGGTGGGCGCTGGGGTGGAGGGAAAGACTCTCGCCGTGAAGGTGTAGGACGCCCCCGGTGCAACGGTCGCGGACGAGAGGCTGAGTGAGGTGCTGCTCGAATCCTGGGTGGCTCCGGTGACGGTGACGCTGGTGGGCGTTGAGGTCGATGGTGCGTAGTTGGTGTCGCCCGCATAGCTGACCGTAACGGCGTTGATGCCGACGGGGAGCCGGTTTGCTGGAAGCGTGAGGGTGGCCGAGCTGTTGTCGGAGGCGGCCGCGGGAAAGACATTGGGGACGAGGGCCGCGATGCCAAGGATGCCGGCGCCGCCGGAGCTGAACGTTACGGTGCCGGATGGAGCGGAGGCGCCGTAGCCCTGCTGTTGATTGGCGCCGTAGCCGCGGGCGCCGATCTGGGCGGTAAGGACGAGAGTGTTTGCGGCGGAGAGAACAGGAAGATTGACCAGAAGGCTACTAGCTGTAGGGGCTTTGCTGATGTTGAGGGTGAAGGAGGACGAGGTGCTTGCGTTGAAGCTGGCGTCACCGGAGTAGGCAGCGGTGATGACATGAGTGCCGGCGGCGAACGAACGAGTCTGGTCTTCCGTGTTGGAGGTGGAGTTGAGACGGAAGATGCCACCGTCGATCGGAGTGCCTGAGTCGGTGAGCGTGATGTTGCCGGTAGCGGTACCCTGCCCGGAGGAGCCGGCAACCTGGGCGCTGATGAGAAAGTAGCCGCCATAGGGATAGGTCGCACCGCTGGAGAGAGCCGTGGTGGTGCCGTTCGAGGGGTTGTAGAGCATTGCGCGAAGAGCGGTGGTGCTGGACTCGGGAGTGACGGTGAGGGTGATGGGGTTGGAGTCGCTGGGAGCGTAGAGGCCGTCGCCCGCGTAGTGGGCCTGAACCGAGTAGGTGCCTCCGGGGAAGTTGCCGAGCGAGCCGTTGTAGCTGCCGTTCTGCAGCGTTCCGTTCTGCACCGAGCCGTTGGCTGCAAGCGCGTTAATCGAGACGTTTCCTGTGGGTGTGCCGGTGGTGGAGGCGACTTTGACGCTGGCCGAGACCTGGCTGCCGTGCGTGATGGAGGACGGCGAGAGTGTAAGCGTGGTGGCGCTGGCGATGAAGCTGGCGTTCGACCAGCTGTTGACCAGGTTCGCGGCATTGACGCTGCCGAGGCCCGAGGCAAGATCGTAGCCTGCGGTGCTGGCGTAACCGGAGAGGACGCCGTAGCGATCGCTCGATAAGGTGACGGTGCAGTTCGGCGCGCCTTTGAGGCAAGGCATGGCGATGGTGTCGGTGGTGAGGTCGTTGAAGACGCAGCCGGCAGCAGGAGTTCCGGTGATGGAGTTGCATGCGGTGCCGGCTTTGCTCTGCTGGCTGGCGAGGTTGTAGAGGACGTAGTTGGCGTTGCCCTGGCGGCTGCCGGTCTTCTGGTTGACGAGAGAAAGGATGCCGGCAAAGGCGGGTGCGGAGATGGACGTGCCGCCGTAGCCGGCGAAGTCGTATGCGGGAGCAGAGAGGCTGCAGGGCTTGCCGTCGCCGTTGGTGCTCTGCTGGCAGACGACGTAAAAGACTCCGAAGAAGCCTGCGCCGGCAAAGAGGGAGACGTCAGGGGTGTCGCGAACGCCGTCGGCAGGGACACCGGTGCCGGTCTGCCAGGAGGGCTTCGGGTAGCCTCCGCGGCAGCTGGAAGCGGAAGAACCGTTGGACTGGACGCATGCGCTGGGCCCGCCTCCGCCACCGATGACCGAGAGAAGGCCGCTGGAGAAGGCGAGAGAGCTGTTGCAGACCTGCTCGGCGGTCTGGCCGTAGAAGTTGTGAGTGGTGCCGAAGACCGAGTTGGCGCAGCTCTGGTTCCAGGGGGTCTCGGGGATGTAGCCCTTGGCGGAGGCCTGGGTGGTCGGGTCGTTGGTGGAGTTCCAGAAGGCGGTGCCGCCGTTGGGTGTATAGAAGTCAGTGCCGCCGACGGCGATGTTGTATGGGGTGCTGGCGAGGCCGTTGACGGCGATCCCGTTGCTTGCGGTTTGAACGCCGGCGTTGTCGCAGCCGGCCGCGCCAGAGTCGCCGCTGGCGAGAAGGACGGTGATGCCCTGGGCAGCGGCCTGCTGCCAGAGGGTCTTGTAGAAGGTGTTGCCGGAGGTGCCGAGGAAGAGCTCGCACTGGCCGTAGCTGTAGCTCATGACGGGGGCGAGGTTATTGTTGATGATGTAGAGGGCGGAGAGGTCGGTGCCTTGCATGACCTCGGTGCTCTGGGAGACGACGTAGTCGATGGTGGCGCCCTTGGCGACTGCGCCGGACCATTGGGTGTCGATGTCGGCTTCGCCTTCGTCGCCGGTGACGCCGGGGTTGGGACCGTTGTAGATGATGTTGAGGTACTGGGTGCCGGTGGGAGTTGCGGTATTGCCAAGCGGAAGGTTGAAGAGCTTGCGGAAGTTGACGAAGTCGGCGGGGTTGATGTCGGTCTGGCCGACGATGGCGATGGTCTGGCCAGCGCCGTCGATAGGAGTCGCGGCGTTCCAGAGCGGGAGCACGTTGTAGATGGTGGCGAAGTCGTAGGGGGTGATGCCGTAGGAGATTTCGCCGCTGCTGTTGATGGTGAAGCTGGGCTGGATGGCGGCTTGGGTTTGGTTCGGTTGGATTTGGGTTACGAGCGTGGTGCGGTTGGTGACGGTGTCGTGGCGGAAGTTGCCGACCTTGTGGCTGGCGGCGCGGCGGGGGAAGTTGTTGAGCGAGGCGATGCCGGCGACGACCGGGGCAAGGGCAGCAGGGATTGCGGGATCGGAGGCGTTGGCGAAGTGCTGGCGCCCCTGGACCGCGTATCGGTGCATGCTGGTGCGGAAGGCGGTGCGGACCATTCCGGCAGTGCCGCTGAATTCGATGAAGGTGCGGGCGGCGTTGACCTGGATGCCGGTGAAGTTGTGGTTCGCGAGCCAGGTGGTGACGGTGGAGAGGTCGCGGTCGCTGGGGCCGAAGGCCGCGCCGAAGGTCTCGGGCGTAAGCCACTGGTGGTAGGTGGAGGAGGTCTGATCCTGCTGCTGATCGATGAGCTGCTGGAGGGCTGATTCCTGCTCGGGGCTGCGCTGGAGGATGAGGACGATGCGGCTGAGGGGAGTGGCGTCGGCGAGGGTGCCCTGGTCGAACTCGGCGCGGGCGAGCGGGTGGGTGTTGCCGGAGAGGGTGGTGACGCGGGCGTCGTCTACAGCCTGGAGGACGCGGGAGCGGGGTGCGGGAAGCTGCGACTGCGCGGACGCCGGGGCTGAGGCGGCGAGAAGAAGAACGAAAATCGGCAAAGCAGGCAGCAGAGTTCCAGAGATCCGAGGCATTGGTTCGATTCCTGCCGCTCAAGAAAGAACAGACGTTCTTGGCGGGGCAAATTGAAGCAGATGTTACTTATGTTGCAGTTCGATTACCACTTCTGTACCGTTTTGTTTCAATGACTTAGCTTTGCAGCCCAAGAGTTGAGTATGCAATAGTTTGCATATTGATAGGCCCGATTCTCTCGTGAGGAGTGAGGGGGGTCAAGAACAAACGGGATTGGTCTGTCTGGGGTTTCCCGTTAAAGGAAAAGACCGCGCATTGGGTGCGCGGCCTCTTCGAAAATGAGGCAGGACTATTGGACGGTAACCGTAACCTGGGCGCTATGAACCAGAGCGCCGGAGACGGCGGTGATCGTGAAAGTGTAAGTGCCGCGCTGTGCGTTGGTCGTTGTGCCACCGCCACCACCACCACCACCACTCGGGCTTCCGCCGCTTGTCGAGGTGTTTCCGCCGCAACCGACCGCGGTGAGGGCAGCCATCGAGAGAATGACGGCGAGTAAGCCTGCCCAGCGACGGCGGCGTGGCAGGGTAATCAGAAGCACACAGGCCAGGGTGGCACCGGAGCCGGCGGCATACCAGGGAGTCTTGCCGGAGGGATGGTGCTGGAAGGGAGTGAGTCCGGGTCGAACCAGCTGCGCGGTGGTGGTCTGCGAGGCCTTGACGATGAAAGATGTTGTAACGCCTGAGCTGGTGGTGATGTTGACCGGCGTGACCGAGAACGAGGGGGTGAAGGCGCCAAGGTTGTTGTTGACTGCCGTCATGGCGACGGCGCCGGTGAAGCCGTTGGCGGGAGTGATGGTGAAGCTGATACCGGAGGAGGTTGCGCCGGAGAGTACCGTGACGCTGGCTGTGCAAGGCGTGATCGAGAAATCTTTCTGAGTCGTAGAGACAAAGTCAACCGAAGCGAAGGTCTGGTCGGCGGCGAGAACGGTGCCCTTCGAGCCCGCGTAGTTGCCATCGCCAGAGTAGACGGCGCTGACGGTGTGACCGCCGGAGGATATCGTCGTCGTGGGGAGGGCATAGGTGACGGCGCCACTCACCAGTGGCTGGGGAGTACCCACGGCATTGTTGTCGACGAGAAACTGAATCGTTCCCGTTGGCGTGGTGCCGGTGATGGAGCCTGAAACCGTGGCGGTCAGTGAGAGCGTGCTCGCGTTGATGGCGCAGAGCTGACTGCTGGTGGTGACCGTTGTGGTGGTGAGGCCAGCCCCGATGGTGCTGCCGGTTCCGGTCGGCTTCGCGCTGGCCCAGTTGGTGACGAGCATGTTGACGTCGAGGGTGCCGAGGCCGGTGGCTTGATCGTAGCCGGTGCCAGCGTTATAGCCGATGGCGCCGCCGTTCGGGCAGTTGGGAGTTCCCTGCGAGCAGGCCACGGAGATATTGCCCGTAATGATGTCGTGGAAGACGTTCGGGAAGTCGCGGGCGAGGCCGTACAGCGTGGGTCCGATGTTGCCGAGGGCGCCGGTGCCAAGTTTCTGCTCGACCAGCGCGAGAATGCCAGCGAGCGATGGTGAAACGAAGGATGTTCCACCAAAGACGTTGGGCTGGCCGTTGGTGGAGAGGAAACCGTTGGTGCAGGACCCCTGGCTGCAGACGACGTATCCATCGTGAATGGCGGCTGCGTTGAGCGAAACATCGGGAACGTCGCGCGAAGAGTCGTTGGGTACGCCAATGCCTACCTGCCACGCGGGCTTGGAGAAGAAGCCGCTGGCGCCACCACCGCCGGCGCCGCCGGCATCGAGGCCACCCGAGGCCGTGGTCTCATTCCAGGGAACCTCGGGAATACGGGGGGTAGCTGTGCCTATGAAGGAACTGGTGACGGCTCCAACGTTGGGGATATTGAACGTGCTGTTGGTGGAGTTCCAGTAGGTGCCCGATCCCTCGCTGAACATGGTTCCGCCGGCCGAAGTAGCGAAGGGTGAGCTGGAGGGAAAGTCGACGCTGAGGCCCTCGGAGGCGATGCCTGAGGTGTCGCAGTCGGTGGCGCCATCGTCTCCCGAGGAACTCATCACGGTGATGCCTTTGGCATTCGCCATTTGAAGAAGCTGATTGACGGTGGATACGAAGCTAGCTCCGAAGCCGCTCTCGCATCCGCCATAGCTGATCGAGATGATCGGCGCGATGGTAGGCGACGCGTCGACGGCGTAAGTGAGCGAGCCATTGATCACGTCGGTGCTGTAGACATAGTTGATCGCGGCCCCCGGAGCGGCAGCACCGGACCACTCAACATCGATCTGGCCCTCATCGATGTCGTTTGCTGAGATGCCGGGATTGGCACTGGTTGGGACAAGCGTGAGAGTAGGAGTATTCGCCGGAAGGCCAGCGGCGGTACGAAAGGCGGCGACATCGGTGGTGCGAATCTGGGTCTGTCCCATGACCGCGATGGTGATGCCGGCGCCGGTAATGTTGTTCGAAAGAGCAGGCGTGAAATTGTAGATGGTGTATAAGTCCCCCGGCGCGATGTAGTGGCTGGTGACGCCGCTTACGGTCGCAGTGAAGCCGGGCTGCACTGAATTACTGGTGAGGCTGCGTGCGCGCGAGCGGGGCTTCAGCCGGAAGTCGTCGAGTCCCGTGACGGCCAGTACGACGTTCGCGATGGCCGAGGGCAAGGTAGGATCGGTGAGGTTGGTGATGTGCGGCTCACCGTTACGCGACACGTTGTGGATGGTGGTGCCGAAGGCCTGCTGCACCTGTCCGACGGTGCCGCTGAAGGTGATGAAGGTGGAGCTCTTTGCGACGCTGGTGATGGTGAAGCCCTGACTGGTGAGCCAGGTGGAGACCTTCGCGAGATCGCTGCTGCTGAGGCCGAAGCGCGCACCGAACTGTTCGGACGTAAGCCACTGGTGAAAGCTGGGCGAGCTGGGATCGAGCTGCGCCGCGAGGAGCTGATTGAGGTCGGCCTGTTGGGCCGGGGTCATGCTGAAGCGCACGGAGAGCGATTCGAGCTTGCGATCCGCCGGTGCGAGGCCGAGATCGGTCGAGTGCCGGGCGCGGCCACCGATGCTGCCCGGCAGCGCCACCCGGCTGCCGCTGTTGACCGCGCCGGCGATTCGGTTCTGTACCGTTGCCTGGTTCTGCACGGCTGCCTGGGCGCATGGAACGAACGCGGGAACAAGAAGAGCTGCGGGGAGAGCAAGAAAACAGAGGAGACGGCTACGCATGGATAATTTCTACCTTACCGACTTGAGTACGGCTTACTGAGTTACGGGTGACTGCTGATCGATACGGCAGCAGATTCGACACACAGCGAATGGCTGGTCCAAGCCACCCGTGAGAGACCAAGGTACACAGTTAGACAGACGACGAGGAGAAATGTTGCGCCTACACCTGTAAAGAGATTGTTTGGCGATCTCTTAATTTTATATCGAACGCCTCCTCTACTCATTTTGCTAGCTAAGCTGAACTGTCTGTTTTAACAGGCACTTATTGGACCACATTGGCCGTGCCAAAGATTAGACGTTCAACAGAAACAAAATGAGGTAGCGTGGCGGCGCATTCTTGCTAGCCAGGAAACGCGCCTGCGCCGCCGATCCTTTGCGCAAGCCATCGTGCAAGGCGTCGCGACAAGACCGGCCGCGGGGCGCACTCTCTCTATATATAGGATGAGCTACAAGCTGTATTTTCCGGCGTGGATGACATGCCGGGCCACCTGACGGCGCAGGCCGATGGTGTCGGCCGAGTCGTGCTTCGACAGACGGCGAAGGATCGTGAGCTGCGTCCGCAACATATCTCCTTCGGCTACGGCCGCGATGACCTTGCGGGCGGACAGTTCGATGGCGGACATAGCCTTGTCGGCGTAGATGCGCGCCATGGCGACTGGGATCGCCGAAGCTTCGCTGCTCTGCCCCGCCGCCAAATTTGCCGCCGCGATCTTTTCGGCGCGAAGGATGGCGGACTCCATCGCGAAGACCTCAATGATCATGTCGGCGATCGCTCCCATGACCTCCTGCTCGTCGGCGATCTGCTGCATGTATTTTTGCGTTGCGGCGCCGGCGACGAAGAGTGTCAGCTTCTTCGCGTTGGCGAGCAGATTCTGCTCGTCGGCGAGCGGACCTTCGCGGTCGATCTTCTCGCTCGGGCCGGACATCACGTCGTCCATCAGTTTTTTGATGGCGGGCATCAGAGCCAGCTTGCCGCTCATCGCGGACTTCATCAGCCAGCCGGTGATGATGAGACGGTTGATCTCGTTGGTGCCTTCGAAGATGCGATTGATACGGGCGTCGCGGTAGGCGCGCTCGGCGGGAAACTCCTCGACGTAGCCGTAGCCGGCGAAGATCTGCAGGACATCGTCGACGACCATGTCGAGCATCTCGCTGGCCCAGACTTTGACGATGCTGCACTCGACGGCGTACTCCTCGATGCGCTTCTGAATCTCTTTGGTATTGTGTTTGTCTTCCGCGGGGATGCCGGCGAGGGCTTTATCAATCAGTCCAACCGTCCGGTAGCAAACCGCTCCGCCGACGAAGATGCCCGTAGCGCAGTTGGCGATCTTCTCCTGGATGAGACCGAACTCGGAGATGGATTTGGCGAAGGCTTTGCGGTCAATGGCGTAACGGATGCCGTTGTTGAGTGCCATGCGACCACCGCCGACGGCTGCGTTGCCGAGTTTGTAGCGGCCGACGTTGAGGATGTTGAACGCGATGTGATGGCCTTTGCCGACCTCTCCGAGGAGGTTCTTGGCGGGGATGACGCAGTCGTTGAGGATGAGCGGGCAGGTGGAACTGCCGCGAATACCGAGTTTGTGCTCTTCCTTGCCGACGGAGAATCCGGGAGTGCCGCGCTCGATGAGGAAGGCGGTGAGTTTTTCTTTACCGGCGTCGGGGCCGTCGAGGATTGCGCACTTCGCGAAGACGGTGAAGAGGTCGGCGAAGCCGGCGTTCGAGATCCACATCTTCTCGCCGTTCAGCGTGTAGGTCTTGCCGTCGGACGAGAGGACCGCTTTCGTCTTGGCGTTGACGGCGTCGGAGCCGCTGGTCGATTCCGAAAGCGCGTAGGCGGAAATGATCTTGCCTGAAGCGATGCCGGGCAGGTACTTCCGCTTCTGCTCGTCGGTGCCGTACCAGACCAGCGGCAGCGTGCCGATACCTACGTGCGCGGAGAAGCTGACGGAGAAGCTGGCCTGCTTGGAGATGTTCTCCGCGACAATCGCCGACGTCACCTTGTCCATCTCCAGGCCGCCGTACTCCTCGGGGATGTCGATTGCGGTCAAGCCAAGCTCCGCTGCTTCCTGCAGCAGGCGCTTGGTCACAGCAAAGTCCTTCGCCTCGATCTTGTCCGAGGCGGGCACGATCTCGTTGATGGCGAAGTTCGCGGTGGTCTCGGCGATCTGCTTCTGCTCGTCGGTGAAGTCTTCGGGGAAGAAGCAGTCGGCGGCGGTGGGGTCGGTGATGAGAAAGCTGCCGCCGGGGATGTGCTTCGTGTCGGTGACTGGTGCGGTCATGGTTGCCATGGTGTTACTCCTAAAAAACTCGGTGCGCTTAGTTCAACTCCGGAACAACTTGGTCTGGTTGCGAAGCTTTCCATCGAACGACGAACTGTTTGCCTTTCCAGCGGGCTATTTGGCTCTTGTCTGGACTAAGTCTTGGCATATTCTCGATCCTGATCCATCGTTTTTGTTCGAAGCCGTTCGCGTTGTAATGCGCCAATATCTCCACCTGATAAAGCATCGCTCCACCGAACTTAGTGTTGACTTGGGAAACAACAACTGGTCGAACATCGTCAATCGTCGCCGTCGCGCTTTGCCACGAATTTTCCATCTCTTCCTGGCGGAGGTGTTGAAAAAACAGAACTGCCACAACAAAAACGACCATCAGGCCTAAAACTCCGCCGATGGACCACAGCGTCCTACGGTCCTTCCGGCTTTTCGGAAGTATCTTTGCCGCAGCTTCTCTGTCCGGAATGGAGTAGCGTCGCATCGTTCAATTCATAGTCTCAAAGATTCCAGCAGCACCCATGCCACCGCCTACGCACATCGTCACGATGCCGTACTTTGCCTTGCGGCGCGGCATCTCGCGCAAAAGCGTGGCAGTCAGCTTGGCTCCGGTGCAGCCTAGCGGGTGGCCGAGGGCGATGGCTCCGCCGTTGACGTTCACTTTGGCTGGGTCGATGCCGAGGACCTTCAATACGGCGAGTGACTGAGCGCCGAAGGCTTCGTTCAACTCGAAGAGGTCGATGTCTTCGAGGGAGAGGCCGGCCATCTTCAACACCTTGGGGATGGCGTGGATGGGGCCGATGCCCATCTCTTCGGGGTCGCAGCCGGCGTAGGCGAAGGCGATGAACTTTGCCATCGCGGGAATACCGAGTTGCGCGGCGCGTTCGGCGGACATGACCACGGCTGCGGCAGCTCCGTCGGAGGTCTGTGACGAGTTGCCGGCGGTGACGGTTCCCTTGGCGTGGAAGACGGGCTTCAGTTTGGCCAGGGCATCGAGCGAGGTGTCGGCGCGGGGGCCTTCGTCCTGTTTGAAGGTCGATTCGACGGGCTCGGCTTTGGATTTGCTGCCATTCGGGATCGGAGTATTTGTAACGGTAATGGGAACGATCTCGTCTTCGAATTTTCCGAAGGAGATTGCGGCAAGCGCCTTCTGATGGCTCTCGTAGGAGAACTGGTCCATCTGCTCGCGGGTGATGCCGTAGTGGGTCGCGACGCGCTCGGCGGTGAGGCCCATGGACATGTAGGAGCCGGGGTAGTTGTCGACCAGCCAGGGGTTGACCGAGATCTTGTTGCCTCCCATGGGCACGCAGGACATGCTCTCGGTGCCGCCCGCGACGATGACCTCTGCCCCTCCGCCACGGATGCGATCGGCGGCGAGCGCGATGGATTGCAGACCGGAGGCGCAGTAGCGGTTGATGGTCATGCCGGAGACAGTGATCGGCAGACCAGCGCGGAAGCTGGCGACGCGGGCGACGTTCATACCCTGCTCGGCCTCGGGCATGGCGCAGCCGAGGATGACGTCTTCAATCTCCGATTTATCGAGTTGCGGGACGCGGTCGAGTGCTCCGTTGATGGCGAAGGCGGCGAGATCGTCGGGGCGTGTGGTGCGAAGCGTGCCGCGCGGGGCCTTGCCTACGGCGGTGCGAACAGCGGATGCGATGATGACGTCTTTCATACTGACTCCTGTTCCTAATTCCTCAACGGCTTGCCGGTCTTGAGGGTGAACGCGATGCGCTCCAGCGTCTTTTTCTCTCCGCAGAGCGAGAGGAAGGCTTCGCGTTCGAGATCGAGCAGGTATTGTTCGGTGACTGGCGTGCCGGGTGTGACCTTGCCGCCGCAGAGAGCGTACGCGACCCAGTTGGCGATCTTTACGTCGTGGTCGGAGATGTACTGGCCCTCGCGCATGGTCCATACGGCGAGCTTCAGCGTAGCCAGCACACTCTCTCCTGGGGCGGCAATGTCGGTGCGTGGTGTCGGAGCGCTGTAACCGGCGTCGGCGATGGCACGGGCCCTGGTCTTCGCGTCGGTCAGCAGGCGCTCGCGGTTTGTTGTGATAACGTCGGACGGTTTCAGGAAGCCCATCGCCCGGGCCTCCGCGGCAGAGGTTGAGACCTTGGCCATGGCGATGGTTTCGAAGTTTTTCTTCAGCGCTTCGAAGATCTCGACACCTTCGCCGCGGGCGTCGGGGCGGATGCTCGAACCTGCTTCGACGCTGCGGATGGTCATCTCTTTACAGCCGCCGCCGCCGGGGATCAGGCCGACACCTGCTTCGACGAGGCCCAGGTAGAGTTCGGCGTGAGGCTGGCGGGCTGCGGCGTGGAGGGAGATTTCGACGCCCCCGCCGAGACACATGCCGTAGGGTGCGACGACCACAGGGCGTGGACAGAATTTGATGGCCTGCGTCATGTTCTGAAAGGCGCGAATGGCCATCTCGACCTCGTCCCACTCTTCTTCCTGGATGCCGAGTAGGAGTTGCATGAGATTGGCACCGACGGAGAAGTTGGCGGAGTCGCCGGTGATGACGAAGGCTTCGAAGTTGTTGACGATCTCACCGGATGGCTTGAGGGTCTGAGTGATCAGATTGACGATGTCGTCGCCCAGCGCGTTCATCTTCGAGTGGAATTCGATGGCGGCGACTCCATCGCCGAGATCGATGACGGAGGCGCCGGGGTTTCTCTTGACGACGCCCTTCGCTTTCTTGATGACGGCCAGCGAACTGACCCCTTCCGCTGTAACGACAGGATGATAGGTATCAGTGACAGGATCGAAGAAGAGCCGGCCAGATGGAACGGAGGCATCGTCCTTGTACCAGGTGGGGTTGGCATCGCCATGTTTGTCGGCGTAGGCGAGAAGCTTCTCCACGTTGGCCGAGACAGGCGCCCCCGCAGCGCGCATCTTTTCGGTCGTGGCGCGAACGCCGGCGGCGTCGAACATCTCGAAGGGGCCAAGCTCCCAGTTGTAGCCTGCCTTCATCGCCTGGTCGATCTCTACGAGGTTGCCGGCGATTTCGGGGACGCGGTTGGCGCTGTAGGTGAAAAGCTCCGTGAGGAACGGCCAGTAGAAGGCGGCTGCTTTGTCCTTGCTCGCATCGCCGTGAAGAAGCTGCGCAAGGCGAGTAGGGGTGTGCTCCATGTTCTTCGCCATCTCGATCGCGGGAAATTTGGGCCGCATGCTGGGCTTGTAGTCGAGCGTCTGCCAATCGAGGACGTGGCGGAGGTCGCGGCCTTCGGCGTCCTTACCCTCTTTTTTGTAGAAGCCCTGTTTGGCCTTGTCGCCCAGCCACTTGTTCTCGAGCATCTTGTCGATAAAGGGCGCGAGTCCCAGGTCAGCGCGCTCGTCTTTGATCTTCTCGGCCAGTGCGGAGAAGTTCTTCGCCACATGCGCCATGACGTCGACGCCGACCATGTCGCCGAGGCGAAAGGTTCCTGTCTTCGGCCAGCCGATCGCGGCGCCGGTCAGCGTGTCGACCTCTTCGATCGTGAGGCCCTGTTGCTGCATGAGGCGAATTGCGTTGCTCATAGAGAAAGTGCCGATGCGGTTTGCGATGAAGTTCGGCGTGTCGTGCGCGTGAACGATCGTCTTGCCCAGGCGCACATCGCAGAAGTGTTCGACCGCAGCCATATCGGCCGGATCGGTGTCCGGCGTCGCGATGATCTCGAGCAGCCGCATGTAGCGGGGCGGGTTGAAGAAGTGCGTTCCGAACCAGTGGCGTCGCAGTTCCAGCGGCATGCCTTCAACAATCTCGTGAATCGGCAGGCCGCTCGTGTTGCTCGTGATAATCGACTCGGGACGGCGATGTTGCTGCACCTTGTTGAGGAGCGCCCGCTTGATCTCCATGTTCTCCGCGACGACTTCGATGATCCAGTCGCAGCCGGCGATCAGGGCGAGATCGTCGTCGAAGTTGCCGATGGTGATCAGACGTGCGCTGTCGGGCGAATAGAAGGCTGCGGGCTTCGACTTCTTCAAACCATCGAGCGCGGCAAGAACGATCTTATTCCGCTCCTGCTTCGGCGCGTTGGCGTCGGTGCCGGGTGGAACGATGTCCAGCATCACGACGGGAACGCCCGCGTTGGTAAAGTGAGCTGCTATGCGCGAGCCCATGGTTCCGGCTCCAAGGACGGCCACCTTATTGATTTGTCTATGTCTAGACGTGGGCCCGGATAGGGGCTGGGTCGAGGGTGAAGCTGTACTGCTAAGAGGCATGTAGCAGGCTCCGGCGGGCATTTACCCGAACGAAGCGAAGCATACTGAATGACCATTCATTTCGTCAAGTAAACCCTTGGTCAATTTCGCAAGTCACTGATTTTATGGTTTTAACTGTGGATGACGACGAATACTGGGTATCATAGCCGGAGCGAAATTTGTGCGAATAAAGGTGATGAGACGAGATGGGAATGACGACGCGGCGGGAGTTTTTGACATCGGCTGTTGGAACGGTTGGCTGTCTGGCTGTCGGAACTGCCCGGGCGAAGGAAGCGACCACTCCCTACGGCTTGGTCGCGGCGACAGACGGAACCCGGATTCTCGCGGCGGCGAACCGGTATCTTTCCGAGCAGCCAATCACGGTGACGGCTTCGCATAGCGAGCGAAGCAAAGGCGGCCAGCACGACTACTTCTCCGAGGGCGATTACTGGTGGCCTGATGTGAAGAATCCGAACGGACCCTATGTTCGTCGCGACGGTTTTACGAATCCCGCCAACTTCGACGACCACCGCAAGGCAATGGTGCGGCTGAGCCTGATGGTTCCGGCCCTGGCGGCGGCGTGGGAGCTGACCGGCGAGAAGAAGTATGCCGATCACGCAGGGAAGCATCTGCGTGCCTGGTTTGTCGATCCGGCGACGAAGATGAATGCAAACCTCGAGTACGCGCAGGCGATCTTCAATCTGACTCCGGGGCGTGGCACCGGAATCATCGACACACTGCATCTGGTCGAACCCGTCCGCGCAGCGACCGTGCTGGCGAATGGCGGCGTGCTCGAAGGCGCGGCCGAGATCAAAGCATGGTTCTCTCAATATCTCGACTGGATGAGCACATCCAAAAACGGCAAAGAAGAGCGCGACGCCAAGAACAACCACGGAAGCTGCTGGGTGATGCAGGCCGGGGAGTTTGCGCGCTTCACTGGCAACGCCGAGACGATGACGTGGTGCCGCGCGCGCTTCAAGTCAACTTTGGTGCCCGATCAATTGGCTCCCGATGGTAGCCTGCCGCTTGAGCTTGCCCGCACGAAGCCCTACAGCTACTGTCTGTTCGATCTCGACGTGCTGGGCACGATCTGCCAGACGCTTTCGACGGAGAAAGATAACTTGTGGACTTTTGCCACGCCTGACGGCCGCGGTATGCGCAAGGTTGTGGCGTTCATGTATCCGTTTATCAAAGACAAGAGCGCGTGGCCCTACAAGCATGATGTCGAGCACTGGGATGACTTTCCCAACCGCCAGCCGACGTTGATCTTTGCCGGCGTGGCTTACGGACAAAGCGACTACATCGCACTATGGAAGACGCTGAACGCCGATCCGGCCGTGCAGGAGGTCATACGAAACTTCCCGGTTCGCCAGCCTCTGTTGTGGATGGCGAAGCCGGGAGTTTCCGCGAAGTTAATGCTTTGATTCGGCGAGCCGATGCATCTCGGAGCCCGCGAGAAGGAAGCCACCGACGCCGTAGACATAGCTGGCGGATGGTTTGAACTTGCCGGGCTGTCCGTCGATCGGCTGGATCGACCCGAGGCGGCCGTCCGCGTAGATGTGCTTGAGCATTCCCTTCCACGACTTCTCGACGACAGGCAGATAGGTTTTGCGGTCGAGAATCTTCTCGTTGATCCCGTACGCGATGCCGAAGGTGAAGAACGCGGACCCTGAGACCTCGGGCAGATCGTAGGCGTCGGGGTCAAGCAGGCCGGAGCGCCAGAGGCCATCGGGACTTTGAATCGCCGCGATTTCGGCGGCCATCTCGCGGAACTGCGCGACGTACTTTGGCCGTGAAGGATAGTCGGCGGGCATGAGGCGCAGCACGTTGACCAGTGCACCCATCACCCAGCCATTGCCGCGTGACCAGAAGATCGGCTTACCGTTCGCTTGCTTCTGCGTGAAGTAGCGGCTGTCGCGGAAGTAAAGATGGTTCTCCTGGTTGTACAGGCTGCCGGAGGTTAGCCACCAATCGTAGTCCATGTAGTCGAGATATTTCTTGTCATGCGTGATCTCATACATGCGCAACAACACCGGCGGCGACATGAAGAGCGCGTCGCACCACCACCAGAGCAGCTTGTCCGGGTCGTCGGGGCGAACGACGAGGCGATCCATCGTGGCCTTGGTGTCGGCCATGCGCACTGGCTTCTTGTCTTCGAGGTAGAGATCGAGATAGGCCTGGCCGAAGGCCTGATCGTCTGCGTGCGGAAAACGGTTGGCAATCAGCGTCCAGTCGGAACGCTCCGCGAAGTGCTGCACAGCATCGTGGTACTTCGGATCGCCGGTTGTCTTCGAGGCTGCCAGCAACCCGTCGTACAGCGCCGCGAAGGTCCATTGTCTGTTGAAGTGCGGCTCGGCCACCTTTACCTGCCAGTCGCCGACCTTCTTCATCGCGGCGTCGACGGCCTTTGGCTTGATCTCGGCGGAGAGATCTGTGGCAAGTGGACCAGGATCGTCCGGCTGATCGCCAACGTGCTCCCGCTCAACCGGAGAGGGCGCAGCAGCCGGCGCGGTCTGCGAGTAGCAATAAAAACAGCTTGCGCTGATCGTCAGCCCCAACGCAATCGTTCGCAACGACAAAAGCTTGAAAGAGTTCACAGGCATTTTCCTTATTTTTATTCGACGAGACTTCCGTTCATCACGAGCGCGACTGCACTGCGCAGCCGTGCCGTGTTGCCCTCAAAGGAAGGCCGTAGCCTTGGCTCCTTGGAGAGAGCATTCTGTTTGAGTTCGGCCTCGATGATTGGCCCGAACATGTACCAGGCGGTCGTAATATCGCCGACGATGACGATCTCGCTCGGCGCCAGTGCGGAGGCGATCATGCGCAGACCGCGGCCCAGGAACGATGACATCTTCTCCAACGCCTTGATCGCGTGGACATCGTCGGCCTGCGCCATTTTCACCAGTGCGGCAAAGCTCTGCGGAGCGTGGCAGCCGCTGAATTCCTCGTAGTAGCGCAGGCCCGCGCGATTGGAGCTGACCGTCTCCCAGCAACCGCGGCCGCCGCAGCCGCAGGGTGGCCCATTGACATCCATCTGCACGTGGCCAAACTCTCCGGCCATCCCGTTCGCGCCGCGAAGCAGTTGCCCGTTGGCAAAAATTCCTGTTCCGATTCCCTCCGAAACATTGACGACGACGAGGTCGTGTAGTCCGTCGCTATCGCCGAACCAGACCTCGGAGAGCGCGCAGGCGTTGGCTACGTTGTCCATCTCCACGTGCAGGCCAGTGGCGCGCTGGATGCGGGATTTGATGCTCGCTACCGGCCAGTTGAGGTTCGGGGCAAAGATGAGTTTTTCGAGCCGCGGATCGGCGCGGCCAGGCAAACTGATGCCGATGCCGTCAAACGACTTGTCGCTGTGAGCGGCGAGCAGCTTGCGAATTGCGACGATGATGCTCTGGATCGCCTTGGTCGGATCGGCCGGCAGCGCGACGACATTCTGCGCGACAATCTTGCCGCCAAGGTCGGTGACAGCAACCGTTGTCTGCGAGGGATGAATATCGAGCGCGATCACGGCGCGCTGGTGGTTCAATTCGAGAAAGGTCGGTCGGCGGCCGCGTGGCGGTCTGCCCGTCGAACCCTCGAGTATCCACCTCTCCTTAATCAGATCTTCGACGATCAGCGAAACGGTGCTGCGCTGCAGACCGGAGACTCGTGCCAGATCAGCGCGTGATAGAGGTTGACGGGTCCGGACCAGGTTGAAGACAAGGTTCCGATTAATCTGGCGCGGCGTCTTGTTCGACGCACTTTGCCTGCGAGTAAACGTGAACCGCGACGAGGGAGAAGTAGGCATGGTTTCGCTTTCCGAGCTTCAAGAGATCAATGCAAACGACAGCCAAAAAAGGCAACTGATACAGTGACGCCGAAAGCCGAGCCGTCTCCCTTGGCGTTCGAATGGAGAAAGAGAGCCACGGCCGCTTTGGCATATTTGTAACGAGTCTTTATATCACCGGTAGATCAGCATTTTGTAGATGCTTTGAATTATTGTTTTCTAAGAGCAATCCAACCGCAGAAATCGCAGCTCAAAGAATGAACGAGATGAGGAGTTGTACCAAATGTATTCCCGACGAAATTTTCTGAAGACGAGTGCCACTGTCGCAGCAGCTTCCCTGCTGCCCTCCTCCACACTGCGCGCATCCATCGCGACCCTCGCCAGTGGTGTTGATCAACTGGACAATAGGGCCCAAGCGCGTCGACTCGCCGATGGATGGGAGTTTGTGCAGGGCTCTCTGGGCGGACCGTGGGAGACATGGCACAGCGAAGAGGTTGCCGTCTGGCAACAGGTCGCGATGCCGCATTGTTTTAATGCATACGATGGTTGCGATCCGGATGTTCCCTACTATCGCGGCAACGGCTGGTATAGGACGCACGTGCCGGTTGCCAACTCATTCCCAAAGGGTCGGACCCTGCTGCACTTTGAGGGCGCCGGACAGACCACAGCGGTCTATGTCGGGGAGAAACTTGCGGGAAAACACACCGGTGGCTACGACGAGTTCGTATTCGACATCACAGACCTCCTGCCGGAGCCTGCACAGGCAGCATCGTCCACGGAGTCCGCATCAACAACCGCAAAGAATAAGACGAAGAAACCGGATGGCGTCCCGATCTCGGTGCTCTGCGACAACTCGCGCGACCTCGATCGAATGCCCTCCGACCTCAGCGACTTCAGCCTCTATGGTGGCATGTACCGGCACGTGAACCTGGTTTATGTTCCTGCAGTCTCGTTCGAGACCTTACACGTGCGAACGGAGTTGCCCTCACCTAAAGGGCCTGCGAAGGTCGCGGTCGTCGGCACACTGTATAACCCCACGGGCGCGAGCGATTCGCTGGAATTCTCGGTTGAAGTGACCGACGCGAAGGGGACTTCGGTTCATCGCTCAAAACATAGCCTGAAGCCCTGGCAGGGCGCGATGGATATCACCAGCTTTACCGTCACCACTCCGTGCTTGTGGAGTCCGGCCGATCCGCATCTCTACCAGTGCCGCATCACGGTGGGAACCGGTTCAGGCTATGTCGCGAACGAAAGCTTCGGAGTGTGCCACACCGAGTTTGTCGACCATGGGCCATTCAAGCTGAACGGAGAACGTCTGCTTCTGCGCGGGACCAGCCGCCACGAAGATCATGCGGGCTATGCCGCCGCAATGCCGGACGGACTGATCGACCAGGAGTTGCAGCTCATGAAAGACATGGGTGTGAATTTCATCCGGCTGGCACACTACCAACAATCGCGTCGAGTGCTCGAACTCTGCGACCGGCTCGGCATCCTTGTGTGGGAGGAGATTCCGTGGTGCCGTGGTGGCGTGGGTGACGACACCTTCAAAGAGATGGGACGCCGCACCCTGCGCAACATGATTGCGCAGCACTACAACCATCCCAGCATTCTGCTCTGGGGCCTCGGCAATGAAGATGACTGGCCGACCGAGTATCCCGAGATCAACCAGCAGGCCATCCGCGCGTATTTGCAGGAGCTGAACGTCCTCTCACATCAACTCGATCCATCGCGTCTGACTACGATTCGCCGCTGCGATTTTGCGCGCGACATTCCTGACGTCTACTCGCCATCTATCTGGGCCGGCTGGTACAGCGGCACTTATCCCGAGTATCAGAAGTCCCTCGAAACCCAGCGCGAGCGCGTCAAACACGTCTTCCACGCTGAGTGGGGAGCCGACAGCCACGCTGGCCGTCACTCCGAAAATCCCGACAAAGTGCTTTCGCAGATCGCCACCGGTCATGGCACTGACGAGCGCGGCCTCGCCTACCTCAACACCGGTGGTCCCACTCGCGTCTCCAAAGACGGCGACTGGTCCGAAACCTACGCCTGCAATCTCTTCGACTGGCATCTCAAAACGCAGGAGGCACTGCCCTGGTTCGCCGGATCGGCGCAGTGGATCTTCAAGGACTTCACCACTCCCCTGCGCGTTGAAAATCCTGTTCCGCGGATCAATCAAAAGGGCCTGGTAGAACGCGACATGACGAAGAAGGAGGCCTACTTCGTCTTCCAGTCGTATTGGACTGATGCGCCCATGGTGCACCTTTACGGCCATAGCTGGCCGATACGATGGGGCGCAGAGGGCGAGGAGAAGATGGTCAAGGTCTACTCCAACTGCGAAACCGCCGAGTTGTTTTTGAACGGAAAGAGCATCGGGGTAAAGCACCGCGACAGTCAGGACTTCCCCGCCGCAGGTCTGCGATGGATGACTCCGTTCGCCTCTGGGCAAAACACGTTGCGCGTCGTCGCAACCAAAGGCGGAAAAACTGTGACCGATGAGATTGCCTTCCTCTATCAGACCGAGACCTGGGGCCCGCCTGCCGAGATCAAGCTGACAGAAAAGTCTCGCCAGACCGTCGCCGGAGTTGAGACCGTCACGGTAGAGTCGAAGCTCTACGACGCGAAGGGCGTACTGTGCCTGGACGCCCGCAGTCGTCTGCGATTCAGCCTCGCCGGAACAGGCCCACTGATTGACAATCGCGGCACGTCCAAAGGATCGCGCGTCGTCGAGATGTACAACGGCCGAGCCGAGATCAGCTTGACTCGCAAGGAAGGTGGATCGGTTGTAGCAGTCAGCACAGCAGGAATCAAGCCGGCCTTCTGCACTATCGCCTGACAACTACGAGAATCCAGGCAGCGTTCACATGTCGATCAAACTCACAATGGTTCGCTGAAGAAACTATCTCGACCACACACGACCAAGAATTAGTCGACGAACCCTGCCTCTGCAACCTAGGTTGGAAAGACGCGCAGCCTCATGCTACGCTGGCCCTATTGTGGCGACTTACCTAGAGCAATCGCTCGCAAAGTTGAAAGAGTTCGAAGGTTGCGTGCCGTGGATGTATCGCGACACGGTCGGCAAGGTAACCGTAGGGGTAGGTCTGATGCTGCCCGACGCGAAAGCGGCTCAGGGGCTGCCATTTGTCATCGGCGCTCGCTCTGCAACGCCGGAGGAGATCGCCGCGGAGTACGCTCGCGTCGATGCGATGGCGACGGGACGCGCCTCCGCCTTCTACAAAACTCCAACCTCCCTCGTACTGATGCAACAGACAATCGACGCAAAGCTGGGCTCTATCCTCGCGGGATTCGAGGCAGACCTCAGAACTCAATTTCGCCACTACGACAGTCTTCCTGACAACGTCAAGATGGCGCTGCTCGATATGATCTACAACCTCGGGCCCGTCGGTTTGTTCAAAGGATTCCCCCATCTCGTGGCAGCCGTCGAGACCGGAGCGTGGGCGCAGGCCGCCGAACACTGCACGCGCCGTGGACCAGGGCCGGCGCGAAATGACTGGACCCGGCAGCAGTTTCTGAGCGCCGTCGTCGGCATCATTAAAGCGGAAGCCGAGAGCTGGCTGACACGAATCTGGCGTCGAATCCGTCAAATAGCTGCCAGTATATTCGGCCGAGGCCTCTAGAGACTCGCTTCGCGCTTCGGTATAGTTGGAGTCTTGACTGAAAAGTCTGTGGAGGACAGCCTTGGCAAGAGTAAAAGGTAGAGTTGCAGCGATCGCAGCCCTTTGTGTGATCGCTTTGAGCTGGGTGGCGAAGGCGCAGGATCTCGCGAGCTTCGAAAAACGCACCACCGTGAAGGTCCTTCCGAATGGTTTGACGTTGATCGTTTGCGAGCGCCCCGAGGCTCCCGTCTTCAGCTTCTACACGCTGGTCGACGCCGGCTCGGCCGACGATCCACTCGGTGCGAGCGGTCTCGCGCACATGTTCGAGCACATGGCCTTCAAAGGCTCCACCGAAATCGGCACAACAAACTACCCCGCGGAAAAGATCGCACTCGCCAAGGTCGAGGTGGCCTACGCGGCCTATGATGCCGAATATCGCAAGCGCGTCGGACAAAGCCCGGCAAAGCTCGCCGAATTACAGAAGGTATTTGAGCAGGCGCAGGCCGAGGCGCAAAAGTACGTCATCCCGAACGAGTTCTCCGCAATCGCCGAGGAGAATGGAGCCGTCGGCATCAACGCATCGACCGCCGAAGACTCCACGCAGTACTTCTGGAGCATGCCGTCGAATCGCCTCGAGCTCTGGGCCTATCTTGAGAGCCAGCGCATCGGCCATCCCGTCGAGCGCGAGTTCTACAAAGAGCGCAACGTCGTGCAGGAGGAGCGCCGTATGCGTGTCGACTCCGCACCCACCGGCCGTATGGTCGAGCAGTTCCTCGCCACCGCTTACGTCGCGCATCCCTACCGGCGACCTGGCGTCGGCTGGGAGAGCGAGATCAGCCAGGTCTCCGCGACCGAGGCCGCCGCCTTCCACGCCAAATACTATGTGCCGTCGAATATCGTCATCGCCGTGGTCGGCGACGTGAAGGCTGCCGAGGCGATGCCTGTGCTCGAACACTATTTCGCGCCCATCCCTCCCGGCCCCAAGCCCGAACCGATGACGACCGTCGAGCCCCCGCAGGTCGCGGAAAAATTCGTGACCATTCGCGAAGCCACGCAGCCCTTCTACATCGAGGGCTACCACCGGCCCGACTACCGCGATCCTGACGATTCCGTCTACGACGCCATCACGGATATCTTCTCCAACGGACGTACCGCGCGCCTCTATCGCAGCCTCGTGCGCGACCAGGCGATTGCTGCCGAAGCACAAGGATTCAGCGGATTCCCCGGCGACAAATTCCCCGGTCTCTTCGCCGTCTACGCGGTTCCGTTGCCGGGCCACACACCGGACGAGATGCGGCAGTCGATTCACAAAGAACTGGACCGGCTGAAGAACGAGGACATCACCGACGAAGAGCTGGCACGCTTCAAAACCCGCGCCCGCGCCGACCTGCTGCGTGGTCTCGCCAACAATGAAGGCCTCGCCCGTCAGCTGGCCGAATACCAGACACGATTCGGCGACTGGCGGCAGCTGTTCCGCCAACTGGACAAGATCGACGCCGTCAGCAAAGCGGATGTGCGCCGCGTGGCCAATAAGATTTTCACCGAAAGCAATCGAACCAGCGCACGAATCGAGTTCGTCGCACCGAAACGACAAGCCCCGGGAGCGGCTGCGCAGACAGAACCCGCAACGCCGGCAGAGCGAAACGCCGGAGGTGCGAAATGAAAACCATGAAGACTCTCAAGACACCTTCGACCATGCGCCTCACAGCCGTCCTCCTGCCGATCCTTCTCCTTAACCTTGGGGCCAACGCCCAAAGCGCACCTGCTCAGACAACGGCACCCAAACCAGCCGCAACGGCGAAGCCGTGGACGAAGATTCCGATCCCTCCGCTGCACGCGTTCAAACCTGCGCAGCCGCGCCGGGTCGAACTCGCCAACGGCCTGGTGATCTTCCTCCAGGAGGATCACGAGCTGCCATTCATCAACGGCACGATCCTGATTCGCGGAGGCAGCCGCGATGAACCCGACGCGAAGGTTGGCCTCGTCTCAATGTATGGCGAAACCTGGCGCACCAGCGGCACCGCAACCGTCGACGGCGACAAGCTGGACGATGAACTCGAGGCGAAGGCCGCATCGATCGAGACCGGCGGAGGAGGAGCCTCGACGTCGATGACATGGTCAAGTCTCAAAGGCGACTTCGACTCTGTCTTCGCCTCCGCGGTGGATCTACTGTTGCATCCGGCCTTCAAGGCGGACAAATTTCAGTTGGCCAAGGGCCAGTTGGAGACGGCGATCTCCCGGCGCAACGATGACGCCAATGGCATCGCGACACGTGAGGCCGTCAAGCTCGTCTACGGTCCCCACAATCCCTACGCGCGACAGGCCGAGTACGCGACGGTCGATGCCGTCACGCTCGACGACCTGAAGGCATGGCACGACAAGACCGTCGTGCCCAACAACATCATCATCGGAGTCTCCGGCGACTTCGACAGCGCCGCGATGGAAGCGAAGCTCCGTGCCGCATTTGAACCGCTGGCCCGTGGCGAAAAATTTGAGTCGGCCAAGGTCACCTTCACTGACCCGAAGCAGAGTGTGAACTTCGTCGAGAAGGCTGACGTCAATCAGTCCAACGTCGTCATCGTCGGTCTGGGCACCGAGCGCAGCAACCCCGACTACTATGCGCTTAGCGTGATGAACGAGATCTTTTCCGGTGGCTTCGACTCGCGCGTGGTCCAGAACGTCCGGACCAAACTCGGCCTTGCCTACAGCGTCAGTGGCAGCTTCAGCGCAGCATACGATCATCCGGGAATCTTCTATGTCCTGGCAGCGACAAAGAGCGACTCAACCGTGGCTGCAACTCAGGCGATGCTGGCGGAGATCGAGCGCTTGAAGACCGCTCCCCCCACACCCTCCGAACTGCGCAAGGCCAAGGACCAGGTCCTCAACTCCTTCATCTTCCACTACGACTCGCCCGACAAAACGCTAAACGAGCAAGTAACGCTGGCCTTCTACAACTATCCCGCCGATACGCTTGAGAAGTACAAGGCGGGCATCGAAAAAGTAACAGCAGCGGATGTGACTCGCGTGGCCAATAAGTACATCGATGTCTCGAAGCTGGCGATCATCGCGGTGGGCAACGAAGCCGAGATTAAGCCCCCTCTGTCCACACTCGGCAAGGTGACGAACGTCGACATCACCATCCCGCCTCCACCACATGGCAAACCCGCCGAATAGCACAGTAGACTAATAGGAATGTTTCTTCATCCCGCTGTTGAAGCCGATTACCCGGCGATTATCGACCTCGTCAACGTGGCCTATCGAGGCACGGGCCCGTCCGCAAGTTGGAATATCGAGAATTTCATCGAGGGACAGCGCCTCGATGAATCTCTCCTTCGGGAAGAGGTGGCCGCAAAGCCGGAGGCACACCTGCTGACCTATCGTGACGCTCCGGAGGGACCGCTTTTGGGAACTGTCCTACTTGATCCGAAGCCGGGTGGAGTCTGGTATCTTGGACTCCTCACCGTCCGGCCCGATCTGCAAAAACGAAAATTAGGACGCGCTCTGTTAGCTGCTGCAGAAGACTTCGCCAGACAACGCGGCGGACACCAGATTCACATGACTGTAGTCAATGTGCGAGACATCCTCATCGCATGGTACGAGCGCCGAGGCTACACCGTCACGGGAGAATCCCGCCCCTTTCCCTACGACGACGAGCGCTTCGGCAGACCGCTGCGAGACGATCTGCACTTCGTCGTTCTAGAGAAAGACATTTGTTTCGACGATCAGGCGCATGTTTTTGGCTCGGGGCTGGGGGAGCGATTTACGCCGAAAAATATCGATAAAAAATGAGACAGCCAGCGGTGGTCGTGCGTCTCATACAATAGACTTACCTTTCGGTCGGTTATTCTGAATCAATCACGATCAGCCGGAAGCAACCCATATTGACGGCAGGCTCTCTTATTAAGATTCACCCGTTGGGTGGAGAGATCACAACAACACACCAATCATCGCAAGCTATTTTGTAGATCGCGAGAATATTTGAAGAACCCTTCGACCAAGAACGGAATCGGCCTTAGCGGTTTGTCTGAGGCTTGTGTCGCGTTAGGACGGAGATTCGTCCTGTTTGCGGTCATCTTGGTCGTTCTCATGCCACTGACGGAGTATTACTGGACCTTCGACAAATTTCTTCGGGGCGGTCAGGACTTAGAGTTTGGTCTGCTTGCTCTGGCGGCTGTCTTCTGCCTGGTACTGGTGCTCTGCCAACAGCGCAGGCTGGGATTAATGTTGATACTGGCCTTGCGTCGATGCCTATGGTTTGCCTTTAGTCGTGCGGACCAACCCGCGCGTGAAAGTTCCCCTGTGATCCTGACGGCCTTGCACGCTACTCCTCTGGCTCATCCTGCTCTTGCCGGTTACACACTACCAATTCAAATCTGATTCGAAGTCTCTGGGTGGTCTAATGAATGGTTTATTTACAGCCATTAACTTCCCCTTTCACCCCTCGATACGCAGTTGCGGTCGATTCTTGGAGACGAAATGCGCAAATCAGAAGTGCTTCATGCGTGGGCCACCATTTTGGCCGGTCGGGCTCCTTCTCTTTCCATCGAAATTACGAAGGAGTGTCCTTTACACTGTCCTGGCTGCTACGCTTTTGACCCCGCTCATCTAGGGGGCGCGACACAGCTTCGTCAGCTCTCCGACTTCAAAGGAGATGAACTGGTATCGAAAGTACTCGCCGTAATCGACGAGCATAAGCCGTTGCATGTATCCCTTGTAGGGGGCGATCCGATGGTTCGATATCGCGAACTCGAGTTGCTTCTACCGCAGATGGAAAGGCGGGGGGTGCACACACAGGTCGTCACCAGCGGGTTCCGTGCGATCCCGGCCGCATGGAGAGAATTCAAAAAATTGAATGTTGTCGTCTCGATCGACGGCCTGCAGCCTGAGCATGACCAACGTCGCAAGCCCGCCACGTACGAGCGCATACTGAAGAACATCAGCGCCGCCAGGGTGACGGTTCACTGCACGATCACGTCGCAGATTGCCGAACGCCCCGGCTATCTGGACGAGTTCCTCGCCTTCTGGAGCCGCCGTCCTGAGATCGTAAAGGTCTGGTTCAGCATCTTCACGCCGCAACTCGGCGCCACAGATTCGGAGATCCTTACACCGCCGCAGCGAGCCTCAGTCATCGCAGAGCTGCGGCGGTTGCGGATCAAATATCCGGTTCTCGATATGCAGGACGCCGTCATCGATGAAATGGTCTCCCCACCGAAGAATCCGGGGGAATGCATCTTCGCACGCACCACAGATATCATCTCCGCTGACCTCAAGACTCACATCAGTCCCTGCCAATTCGGCGGGAAACCCGACTGTGCGCAGTGCGGCTGCATCGCCTCAATTGGTCTTGCTGCCGTCGGCCACTATAAACTTCTCGGGCCACTTACGGCTGGACACATTTTTATGGCTTCGGATCGCTTTGGAAAGGGCTGGCGAAAACTCAAAAATACTCTTACGCAAAGGCCTGAGATTAGTGCAAATGCAACCCCATTCAAGATACTGTAACTGACAACGCAGACGGACCAGGAAACGAGAGGAGCAACAAATTGGGTGATCGTGATTGCCGGATGGAATGTCTGTTACGGCGGGATTTAGTTCGATTCAGCAGGTGGGTGGCCCGGCTCGGCTTTACCCCAGGGACAGCGGGAAATCTCTCTGTCCGGCTCGATCAGGAACGACTGCTCGTCACACCAACAGGAATGAGCAAATATCTGCTCAGGTCGGCCGATATGGTGATCGTCGATCTTAAAGGAAGACAGCTCGCCGGTACGACGAGAGTGACCAGCGAGATCGGCATGCACCTTGCCGTCTACCGACATCGCGAAGATGTCGACGCCGTCATTCATTCGCATCCGCCTACTGCCACTGCGTTCGCCTGCGCCGGGCGTGCGCTCGACGAGATGCTCTGCCAGGAAGCGGTGATGACTCTCGGAGTTGTTCCCCTGGCGGGCTTCGCAACCACGGGAACCGATGAGGTCGCCGCCAGCCTCGTACCGCTCATTCCGGGGCACGATGCCATCCTCATGGCGAATCACGGTGCCGTCAGCTATGGAAAAACTCTGCTCGACGCCTTTCTGAAGATGGAGACCGTCGAACATCTCGCACACATCGCCCTCGTCGCCCACCAACTCGGGTCGCCTCAAGTGTTGGGGCAGAGTCAGATAGAGCAACTGCATCTGGCGAAGGCGAACTACAGGAAGAACGCATCGGTTTCCTGACGAAAATTCGAGAGAACGATTTCCACAATAACCCATTTATTTCCACAAAAATATAGCTCTCAAACCCTATTGATTTCCGCGCAATCGCGAGTATCTTACAAATCAACGGAGGAGAAATTCTCCAGAAGAAGAGAGTAGACAAGAGCCGTCGGAGAGCCGGAAGCGGAGTTCGCAAGAGCGCCGGGAAAGGATCTCCAGGGGAACCGGAAGCGGAATCCGCAAGGGAGCCGGGGAAGGAACTCCGGATGAGAATCGGGAACGAGGTTTGGAAGAGAACCGGCAACGGAACTCGGAAGAGCATCGGAGGCAAGACCCGCAAGGGGATTGGAGAAGCGACCCGCAAGGGAAGCCGAAACGAGTCTCACGCAGCACTCAGGCAACTGACTGCCGCGGATGGAACAAGAAAGCTCTTACAGCGAATGTGATGACGGGGTACGGGAAACAGCGGGCTCCGCCTGCACGTCTCGAATAGCTCTGGATTCACGAGCCGTTGTGGCTTGGGAACCGTACCAGGTCTTCGAAAAATCGGGAAGCAAGGGGCGAGGACTCGAAAGAGAAATCGCCCCATCGCTTTTAATCCACCGCTCCCACGTCACCCCAGACCACAACCATCGCCAGGCCCATCCGCTCCCCTCTTCGCGGACACCAGCGGCTGGACATCCTTCGCAAAGTCGACCTTCGCCGGACCTGCCCCAGAGCTTGATCCAGCAAGGGCCGGCCAATATCAATACGCAGAGGTGTACGGCTAGACTATGTGATCGTTTCACGGCATTGTTGCGATCTTCGGCCGTCGCCACGGCAGCGGCCTTGGCGTGTTCCGCTGGGTCATCTAGCACACGCTCGCCTGGCTCCGCCGGTTTCGTCGCCTCGCCGTTCGTTATGAATGCCACGGCCGCGTCCATCACGCCTTCCTTTCACGCCGGGGTGCGCGCTGATTTGTTGGAACTACCTCAAGTCAAGTGGGAGAGTGTTTTGAAACGAGCGCTAATGCTTCTTATGATCAAAAGCGATACAGGGTCACCTCCGTGCAGACCGTCGCGCCACCGCCGTCGTCCGTGCTACACGCCGCAATCGCCAGGGCGCCCGCAACAGCAATGGAAACGTGGTGGCCCGGTATCGACGAGTCATGCTGGGAAAGTTTACCGCCGACGCTTTGTGTCGACGCTCTTGGCTGCCACCTTGCTCGCCGGTGGGGCGCCTTGCTTCGCCATCTGCGCCTGCCCCGCCTTGGTCATCAAGCGCGATTGTTCGTACATCTCGATCCACTTCTCGCTCGAAATCGCCGAGATCAGCTTGCCAATCGCTTCGAGCGGCAAATCGTCCGGCGACTCGAAATGAACGCAACACTTCCCCATGTCGAGCTTCTTCCCCGCCGCCTTGAACGCCGCCTTCAGCTGCTCGAGCTGACTCGCACTCCAAAACGCGCCCATCAGGTAGAGCGAGCAGAAGTTCTTCTGCGACGAGAGCGCGACGTAGCAGATCGGCTGCTTGTTGTAAGTGTCTGGATATCGAGACAGGGGGATCGCCCAGCCGATCGTGCCCCAGACGAGGCACTCATCGTACCCGCGCGGAATGTGCTTGTTCACGAGTGCGCGCACCGTCGCGATCGTCTTCGCACGATCGCCGGGGAGTGAGGCAATGTATTGCGCTGGCGTCTTGACGTTCGATGGTGGTTTCATGGGTTCGTCGTCTTCCCGGACGAAGTGTATCACCGGACGTTTGAAAACCAACCAGCGGCAGGGGCTGTGAGTATCGCGTAAGTAGCCGTCGCAAGCACGGCGTCTTTTGTTCATTCTTAAAGTCATCACCAGAAGAGAGGGCGGTGGGCAGAAGAGAGGGCGGTGGGCGCTTGCGGAAATGGCGCAGCGATTTCCAAGGCGCGTTCTCGGCGTCCATGGCGCCGGCAGCGTCCAGGGCCCTCCAAGCCTGGCAGTCCTCATGGCAGCGGCCTCGGCGTCTTCGCTGGTTGTCTAACACGCCCGGCCTGGCCCGCTTCCACCGCCTCGCGCTGCGCTACGAACGCCGCGCGGACGTCGTCCGCGAAGCCTTTCTCACGCTCGGCTGCCCCCTCGTCACCTTGCGTTACCTAAAGGCCTCTCGCTCGAGATGCATTCCGCCGGGAGCTGCCAGAGTCGCATAGCTTAAGGCTCCAAGCAGAGTAACTGTGCTGCAAACTCCCAACGCGATCGCGAAGGAATGAGTGCGATCAAGCAGCCAGCCTGTGAGCACAGGGGCTGCCGAAGCGATCATGAAGCTGGCGAAGTTCTGCAGCGCTCCGAGCGAAGCCACATAACGCAATGGACTGACCGCCTGTACATAGCCCCATCCCGACGTTCCGGCGAAGTGAATAAAGAACAGCGCCATGCTGATGCCGGCCACCGCCTGCACAGTGGACCGGCTCTGCGCGACCACGAAGGTACTGGCGGCGGAGACGATCATGCCGAAGACAAGATTGCTGCGGTGGATGGTCGTAAGTGACATGCCGCGGCGCGCGAGTTTGTCGGAGAGCACTCCGCTCGACAACATGCCAAGCGCGCCGGCCAGGAAGGGCACGGCTGCAACCCAGCCGCTCTTCGCCAAAGACAGATGGCGCTGCTCCTGCAGATAACCGGGGAGCCACGCCAGATACAGCCACACCGTGTAGTTGATGCCGCCCCACCCCAGCATCATGCCCCAGACAGTGCGCTGGCGAATCAGCGCCTTCCATGCAGCCTCTTGAGCAGTGGTCGACGGCGGTTCCGTTTCACCGAAGATCGTGTCGCGACGCGCACGATGGAAAGCAATCCACGCGGCAGCCACCACGAGACCGGATGCGCCGAGCAGAACGAACATGGCACGCCAACCAACCCGCAGCATGATCCAGGTGAGAATCGGCGGCGCCACGGCGAGGCCGATAGTCTGCGACGAACTCATAATCGCGGTAGCGCGGGCACGGGTCGCAGAGCTGAACCATTCCCTCGTGCTCCGGATGCCCGACGGATAGAAAGGTGCCTCGCCCACCCCCAACAGAACACGCAGCAGAAGGAACGTACCATACCCACGCACTGCTCCCGTTAGCATCTGTGCGGCAGACCAGAGGATCAGTCCACCTCCAAGAACGGAGCGCGTGCCGGCGCGATCCAGCAGACCGATAAGCGGGAGTTGGGCGAATCCGTAGGCCAGTGAAAAGGCGGACAGCAACCAACCCATTTGCGTTCCATTGAGGTGCATCTCCTCACGGACCGTGGTGTTGGCAATCGAGAGCGATGTGCGATCAAGGAAGTTAACGATGCCTGCAAGAAACAGCAGCGACAGCGTGATCGTCTGATGGCGGCGCAGAGTGCGGAATCCGGTTGTATCGACCAATGTCACGCGCTCTCCCACCGCTTCAAAACAAGACGGATGGCAGCCACGCCCCGGACGGATCGTTATAAAGTCCGGCGCTCATCAGCGTCATCGGTTGAATCACGCGCAAGCCGTTCGCCAGGCACCAGCGCAGCAAAACGTGGTTTCTTGAGGGAACAAGAATTCCCGGCCCCGCGAAGGATTCCGCCGAAGCAATAAGCGCTTGCAAGTCCACGTTGCTCTCTGCCGTGGAATGGCCGAAAAACGCCAAATGCGTCGCGTATCCCGTGACGCGGCCTCCGCGCTCGACTACGCGCGCAGTTCCCTGCTCGATCGCCTGCGCCAAATCGACACCTCGGTCGAATCCATGAACCCGTCGTGACAGAGCATTGCAGGCGTCCCCATCGTCAGGTTTGGCCGGTCGCACCACGCATCCAGCAACACTCCGTTCGAGCGTCCGTCCTTGCATGCAGGCAAGCGGCTCCTGGATGTCAAAGCCGAGCGAGGTGTAGAGCGAGAGCGAGCGATTGTGAAAGGCCGCCTGCACCAGCCGGATTCCCACGGCACCGCGGTCGTTCGCGCGATCCATCACCGCCTGCATCAATTTACGGCCAACCCCCATGTTTTGTGCGCCAGGATCAATGGTAATCGGGCCAACACCTCGAATCACAGATCGCTCATCCAGGCAGTTGCTGCCCACAATCCGCCCATCGGCCTCCGCAACCACGCAGTAGAAACCCGGGCTCGAGAACATCATCGAAAGCAGGCCGGTAGCAGCTTCGGATCCGGGAAGATCGCAAGGAAAACCGTGAGCCGCATTAATCGTGGAAAAAGCGTCGTAGCAAATCTGCCCGCAGACGGCACTGTCCTCGGGTGTGGCCATCCGAACCACGACTTCAGGCTGTGTCTTCTGCAAAATAATCCCAAACCCCTTCGGTGGCTGGCAGACAAGTGTAGCAGCCACCAATTCCCACAATTCGGTTTTTACGCACCGCGCGGCCGGACGCGTATCGCACCTGTGGAAATGTTGCGCTCCTGAAATTGCCCGAGATCGAGACCAGGGAATATAATTCGCCCGCACCCCGGTTCCTGCAAAAACTGTTTGGTAGATGACTTCCAGGGTCGCGTCTTTCCTTTTTGTATCTCGATAGCCACCCCTCTTTAGGCTATGTCGATTCTTTCAGAACAGCCAACCTGATCCCCTGCGCAGAATGCGTAAGACTGCCTTGTCGGACATGTTTCGACCACCAAATTCCACAAAGAACTACAGGAGATGACTTATGGATCGAATGATCGTAATAGTTTTTGACAGCGAAAACAAAGTATATGAGGGAAAGAAGGCGCTTCAGCAGTTGGCCGACGAAGGTAGCATCGGACTCTACGCCTACGCTGTGCTTGCGAAACAGCCAGATGGCACCGCAACCATAAAACAGGGAGATACCGCCGGACCACTCGCCACTTTGGTAGGCACATCCTTCGGCAGCCTCATTGGCCTGCTCGGAGGGCCAGCGGGGATGATGATTGGCGCTGCCGCCGGCATGGGCGCTGGGGCGGGCATGGATTTCGCCAACCTTGGCATTGGCGAGGATTTCCTTGACGACGTCACCAAGGAGCTTAGACCGAATAAGTTCGCCCTGGTCGCCGAGGTGGAAGAAGACTGGGTTGCACCAGTGGACTCCCGAATGGAGGCAATTGGTGGAACCGTCTACAGGCGCTCTCTCGCGGAAGTAACAAGCAAACTTCACGAGGAGAACGTCGACGCCATGAAGGCAGATCTCGCCCAAATGAAAGCGGAGCACGCCGAGACTAAAGCTGACCAGAAAGCAAAGCTTCAGGAAAAGATCAATCAGCTCGACACCAGAATCCAAACTCAGATGCAAAAAATCAAAGACAGAACCGAGGCAACACAGGCGCAGGCAAAGGCGAAGGCCGAAGTGCTCAAGGCGAAAGCGGCGGCTGCACGAGCCAAAGCCTCCTAAGGTTGAGACATCCGGGCTCGGTTGTTGTGTCGATCTCAGAGGGAGGTCGGTTTTCGACCTTCCTCTGAAAGCAACAATGCGTGCCAGAAGGCGCACAAGGAGTCCGTGATGAAGGTGCCGAAGTCACCATTCTTGAAGCTTGGATTGCGGATGATGCTGCTGCTGGCCATCCTCTTCACCACATCTCTGGCGCAGGCTCCACATCCCGCGCCGGTGACCGACCAGGAAACAGAGCTCGGGCAGGAAGTCTACAAAGAATTGCTGGCGAAGGGAGAGATCGTCAACTCCTCTCCGCTATACGAGAGCTTGAAACCGGTGGCAGAGGCGATCTCCCGAGTGGCTCAGTCCCGCTACCCTCACCCATTTAAATTCTTTCTCGTCCACGAAACGCAGCCCAATGCCTTCGCGACGCCCGGCGGGAACGTTTATGTGGTGGACTCCCTTTTGTACTTCGTGAAGAACACCGAGCAATTGGCCGGAACCCTCTGCCACGAGGTCTCTCACACGATTCACCGTGACGGCGTTACGCTGATGGAAAAAGAAAAAAGGATTAAGAGGCACGAAGTGGAGGCCGCAATACTGTTAGGGCCAACGCGATCGCACCTTATCGCTATCGCCCTGATCGGCAAGTTGCACTCACTTGGCTACTCGCGCGAAGCCGAATCAAAAGCCGATGTTACGGGTTCAGACATTTGCGCAGCCGCCGGTTACAATCCCTGGGGTCTGGTTTGGCTGTTTCAGGATTTTCAAAATGCCAACGTCGGGCAAATCCCGCAGCTTCTTTCCGATCACCCTGCCGATGGCACCAGAATCGTCACACTGAAGAAACACTTTCAGGACAACCCGTCCACTTTCTCCAGGTTCAGTTCCGATCAGAAATATGCAACTCCATTCAACGTGCCGAAAGGCGCGCCTGAAGTGTTCTTGCACGCGAATACAAAGACAAGTCAGTGAAGCTGCGGCTGGCCCATTCATGCGGTCTCATTGTTCAGTCTCATAACATGAGTGGCCATCGCCCCTCATGTCTCGACATGCGAAAACGCACCCAGGTGAATGACGGCTCAGATAGTTCGTCTCAACCGCCCTTTCGCGCGCCCACAAAGCCTGAAAAAAAGGGCGACAACGAATTTGTGTTCGCAGTGATATAGCGGCGGCCGGGGCTTCCAAACGGCATTGAAGTAGTTTCTGCTTCTATTGATCTATTTCGACGCATCGCGAACATTCGGACCTGACAATACGGCTTTGCTCCGATCTCTCATCTCGCAAGCAAGGCTTGGGCAGCCCCCAAGTCGGGAATTTCCACCCGGGAAGAATTACTCGATCTAGGGAAAAAATCGTCCAGCGCCAATTTGGAATTACGCCCATCGTGCGCTGCCGAAGATCAATCGGTTCTATGTCAACCCTTTGGGCCAATCTGCGCGGGGGTGCCCAGTTTGGCACGACACTTGCGCAGTACCTGGAACCTCGTGACCGCGCCGCAGACGTGTGCGTGCGGAATCGTGGGAACCCAAGGAGAATATTTCATGAAAACAGGCACAACGATCGTAACCACCCTATTCGCCTTAGCAAGCTTTCCCCTCTTGGCGCAGCAGCAGCCACCCCCGGCCAGCCAACCCGACAGGCCCGCCACGCACCAGAACCCTCCAGGCGCCGAGCCGGCTTCGCCGAATACCCCGGCCGCGAGTCCGGAAACACCCGCTATAGAGCTGAGTCCGGTCAACGGTGAACTTGTGAGCAAGCTGGACTCAAAGACCGCAAAGACTGGTGACAGCGTGGTGGTTCAGACGAAGTCGTCAGTAAAGACTGCCGACGGAACCGAGATTCCCAAGGGGGCGAAGCTGGTGGGCCACGTGCTCGCCGCGAAGCCGAGTGGGGCGGGCGAGAATTCCCAGGTCGCGCTCAAGTTTGACCACATCGAGTTGAAAGGCGGTCAGAGCGTGCCTGTCCACTCCCAGATTCAGTCGATCGCTCCAGCGGGAGGTGCGGCGTCGAACAGCGCGGCCGGCGCCATGAGCGGTCCTCCGGCGGGCGGGTCTTCTAACCCGAGCACAAGTGGCGGCAGCAGGGCGAGTGGCGCGCCGCAAGGCACAGGCGCCGACCCCGGGGCGGCCGCAGGAAACACGAGCCCCGCAGCTGGGACCGTCGTAGCCAGAAGCGGCAACATAGCCATCGAGACCACTTCGGTTCCCGGCGTGCTGCTGGCAAACAATGTGCCGGGGCAGCAAGATCCCAGGATGGCTGAGGCTTCCAGCATTCTGCTCGGCGCCAAACAAGATATTCAACTGGATGGCGGCACGCAGATGGTAGTAGGCGTTGCTGCCGCGGGAGGAGGAACGCGTTAATCGGCATTGATCGCGGCAATGGGCCTTTTTGCCGTTGCCTGTAACGAAGTGAGGAGGAACTTGGCAGGACGGATCACGCTCGGGTGCCCCATCCTTCGCGTCTTTGGCGAAGGGTGGGATGAAAACTGCTCGCACAGCAAGATTGCTACAAATCCGGGTGCCCCTCTTCACGACGGTTTCATCGTCGCTAAGGGGGGTAATTTTCACCGCAACGGGTCTAAAACGAAAATTATAAATTGGGCACCGTTCAGGAATAAACTTTCAGGGACATGCCTTTACCTTACGGACTTCAGCCAAAAGATGTCATCGGTCCAATTGTCTCGGTCGCTGCCGCTGCAGTGTCCGTGGTAGCTGTGTTGTTTGCCTGGAAGAACATTCAAATAGCGAAGAGCAACGTTGAATTAGCGAAGAGTAATACAGAGCTAGCCCGGAGCAACGCAGACCGTTCCATCTATGTCGACGGTCAGAAGTTCTTAATCGAAGTGTGCAAGCAGTTAGTTTCTGAACCGGTCTTATGGTGCGTGTACGATGATGAGCCTCTGCGTAAGAATGCGATCTATCACGCCAATGATCCGATACAGCACGCCAAGCTGAGAGCCTTCGCCCATCTTCACCTAAATATGTTCGAGATCATAGTGAACGAGGTACCGAAGCCAGCCGTCAGGTAAAGGAATGCCTCAAATGTCTGGTATGACTACCTCTATGACACGTTAACTCGATCGCGAATAATTAGGGAGATATTGGACGAGCCGGCTAGCAAACAGATTTGGAGCGAAGCCCTGCACCAGGAATATGGTCATTGGAAAGACAAGCATCGAATTATGAATGTGGCCGCGGTGCCTCCGTCATCCGCCAACCAATAGCAGACTGTTCATTCGCGACTGAACAGTCACATCGCATGAGTGAGCCCCAAATCCGAGTGACCATCCTTTGCAGTCTTTTCGCAAAGGGTGGGGTATCGAGCGAAGCGAGACCGCCTTTCGGTCTCATCGAATAGGTGGGCCAACGCGTGGGCGTGATCCGTATTAATTCCCTCAACCCTGCGCCCTTCGTGCCATGCCCTACTCCCCACCGGCGTGAGACCATATCTCTGTATGCAGACCCCAGGATTCGCCATCGCCATCATGGCCGCAGGCAAAGGCACGCGGCTCAAAAGCAAGCGCCCCAAGGTCCTCCACGAGATCGGAGGCAGCGCCCTCCTCCTCCACGTCATCGCTGCCGCAAAGACGGTCGTCCCCGCCGACCACATTTACTGCATCATCGGCCACGAATCTGACCGTGTAAAAGCCGCCGTCGAACACACCGGTGTCCAGTTCGTCCTCCAAGCCGAGCAGCGCGGCACCGGCCACGCCATGCAGATGCTCAAGGCCTTCTTCACTCTCAACGAGGCCCCGCTTCCGAAGCATCTATTAGTTCTCTCCGGCGACGTCCCCCTCATCCGTCCCGAAACCATCGCCGCCGTCCGCGACGTTCATCTCAGCGAACGCGCGGCCATGACCATCCTCACAGCAGAGCCTGCCGACCCCACAGGCTACGGCCGCGTCCTGCGTCTCACGTCGGAAGGTCCCGAAGTCGTCGCCATCGTCGAACAGAAATCCCTCGCCCCCGATCAGCTCAACGCCCCCGAGATCAACTCCGGCATCTACTGCTTCGAGACGAACGCCCTCTTCCAAAAACTCGACGCCCTCGACACCAACAACGCCCACGGCGAGTTCTACCTCACCGACGTCGCCGCCATGCTCGTCGCCGAAGGCAAGCGCGTCGTCGCCATCAAGGCCGACTCGGTCGACGAAGTCCTCGGCGCCAACACTATCGCCGAGATGATGCACCTTGACGCCGCCATGCGTCTCGCCACTGCCCGCCGCCTCATGGCAAACGGCGTCACCATCTTCCGCCCCGAGACCTGCATCATCGACGCAGAAGTCAACGTCGGCCCCGACACCGTCATCGAGCCCTACGTCCAACTCCTCGGTAAAACCACCATCGGCACCGAATCCCGCGTCCGTTCCTACTCCGTCATCCAAAACTCGCAGCTAGGCAACAACGTCCTCGTCCGCAACGGCTGCATCCTCGACACCGCCGAGGTCGCGGACAACGCCATCCTCGGCCCCTATGCCCACCTGCGCCCCGAGAGCCGCATCGGCGAGGGAGCCCACGTCGGCAACTTCGTCGAAACCAAGAAGGCCACACTCGGCAAAGGCTCCAAGGCCAACCACCTGAGCTACCTCGGCGACACCGTCATCGGCGCAGGCGCCAACATCGGCGCAGGCACCATCACCTGCAACTACGACGGCGTCCACAAACACCTCACCACCATCGGCGACGGAGCCTTCGTAGGCTCGGACTCCACCCTCGTCGCCCCGGTCACCATCGGCGCCGGCGCTTACATCGCCGCCGGCAGCAGCATCACCGAAGACGTCCCCGAAGGAGCCCTCGCCCTGGGCCGAGCCCGCCAAGTCACCAAACCCGGCTGGGTCGCCGCAAAAAAATCCGCTAAGAAAGATTGCTAAGGAGGCCCCAAATCCGAGTGCCCCCACAAGTTCCATAACAAGAGTTGGTCCGAATTCGCCGGCTATGAGGCGTTCGGAAAATTCGGAAGAGCGCGATTGACCAGGGCCCATTCTTCCCCGATAGATATACAATCTCTCCATACGCGCGGCGCTGCAAATGAAGCTCTTGTCTGCCGGGACCCAAACACAAACTGCGGACCTATAAAATCCCTTCGCAATCGCGGGCCGCAGGGCACGGTCACAGGCAAGTGGAGGTGACCCTTCACGACTGAGACGGCGTATGAGCGAACAACCTGTCGCTTTCGACCGCGTAACCCTCCGGCGATTCATTCGCGCCGTTAAGGACTTCTTCACGTCCGAAGTGCGCTGGAAAGCGCGCGGCCTTTTCGCGTTACTCGTCACCTTCGCGTTGACGGTGAATGGCCTGAACGTCCTCAACAGCTTTGTCGGCCGCGACTTCATGACCGCGATCTCCCAGCGCGACCAGGCCGGATTCGTCCGAGAAGCCATTTTCTTCGTCGCCGTGCTCGCCGCAACCGCCGTAGTAGCGGTCTTTTACCGATTTACCGAGGAACGGCTTGGGCTGTTCTGGCGAGTGTGGCTGACGCAACGAATCATCCATAAATACCTCGCGGATCGCACGTATCTTTACCTCAAGCAATCCGCCGCGATTGAAAATCCCGACCAGCGGATCGCCGACGAAGTTCGCGTGTTCACGGCCACGACTCTCTCTTTCACGCTTATGTTCATGAATGGAGTACTCGCCGTCATATCGTTCTCCGGTGTGCTCTGGACAATCAGTCCACTTCTTTTCGGTGTCGCGATCGGCTACGCCATCATCGGCACTATGGTCGCGATCTATTTGGGTCGACCGCTGATCGGGCTGAATTACCGCCAATCGGACCGGGAGGCTGCATTCCGCTCGGAGTTGATCCACGTACGCGAGAATAGCGAATCAATTGCCCTCTTGCGGCGTGAAGGGCGTTTAACTACCCGCCTTCTTCGACGTATCGATGACGTTGCGGACAACTTTCGGCGGATCACCTCGGTAAACCGCAACCTCAGCTTCTTCACGACTGGTTACAACAATCTCATCACACTCATCCCGGCACTGATCGTGGCACCACTATTCATTCGCGGGAACGTGGAATTCGGTGTCATCACGCAATCGGCAGCCGCCTTCGCCCAACTGCTCGGCGCATTCTCGTTGATCGTTAATCAATTTCAAGCCATCTCGACGTTTGCGGCCGTCATTTCCCGGCTCAGCGCGATGGTGGGAGCTGTTGATAACCGGCCGTCATCCGCATCCGCCCGCACTGCGGCCGAAGTCGTTGGAGCTGACGGCCGCATTGCTTACGACGGCCTGACACTCTTCTCGCCCGATGGAAGCCGAGAGGTGCTCAAAAACCTGACCGCGGAGATACGCCGCGGGACAAATGTGTTGGTCGTCGGACCGAACGAAGGCGCTAGAATCGCTCTGTTTCGAGCTACTGCCAGCATCTGGCCGACGGTGGAAGGGACGCTCGTCCGCCCGCAGCTCGACGACATTTTCTTCCTGCCCCAGCGACCCTATCTGCCGCCAGGAACACTTCGGGATGTTCTGAGTCGTAGCGGACAAGAACAGGTCATCACCGACGGTCAGATCACGAGCGCCCTCAACGATGTGGGTTTAGGCTCCATTCAGGAGCGGCTTGGTGGATTAGACACGGAACGCGATTGGTCGACCGTCCTTTCGTTGGGGCAGCAACAACTGCTTGCTATAACGCGGCTGATCTTCTTACGGCCCGCCTTCGCCCTGCTCGATCGAGTGACTGAGTCCCTCAAACCAGCGCAGTTACGAGAGATATTGCGGCGTTTCAATGAAAACTCCATTACCTACATAGCTTTCGCCGAGGATGCCGAATCGGCTGAGTTGTACGACGCAGTGCTGGAAATCGACAGCGATGGCGGATGGACCTGGAACCCCACCGGCCGCGCTGCCACTGCAGCATAGACGTAATCCGCGACGCATCGGGCCTCCAACCGCTCGGCGAGGCCCCAATATCTAACGAAACTTCCTGGAAAACCGTAACATAGGCAAGCCTCGCCAACTTGAGGTGGTGGTAGTCGATTCTGCAGCAGCTTTGAAATCAAAAATCACATAGTGATCGGAAGCGCTGATGAAAACGCGTTGGAAGAGGAGGGTCGGCAACAAGCCGTCTTCTTGCCGACTCGGAACATCTCTTCCAGGGCTCACCGGTGTCGCGAACGAGACGCGGCTAAGGGTACGGGAACCAATCCGCATGTCCTGTGGTGGCAAGTCAGCAAAGGCTTGTTGTGCTTGGCTCACAGTGGTTCCTCGTGGGGTAGCTTGGTCCAGTATCCTGAGTTCCCGTTCCTTGGTGGCTGGGTAAAGGAGAGGACCGTCACTGCCGGAATCCAGTTGCAGCAGAATCTCCCGAGTTCCAGCGCCGGAGAGAAGAACCGAGACTACCAGGCGTTCCATGAATGGCAATTCACTCTCAGGATCTTGCGGGGTCACCAGGGGGACGTGTTCGCCACGCACGCTCTCACGCATCGCGCTTGTCTCGTCGAGACAGAGCAACTTGCGTTCATAGTCGATAAGCAGGTCGAAATGTGCGAGAAAATTCTCACCGAGAACGCCGCGGATGCGAGAATCGGCTTGAATTTGCCCAAGGTCTTGGACGACGACAAGTGGCTTTTCGACCACGTGGGAGGCTGCTTCCAACGTATCCAGAACGGTTACGGATGCTTGCGCAAAACTGGCAACGGAAATAAGACCAACCGTTCCTTGGGGCTTGAGGTCGAGTTCCAAGGCGAGCGATGGATCGACGACGGTGACCTGGCTGCCTGTATCCACCATGAAATCAAATGGGCCTGCCTGGTTGATCCTCACGGGAATAACAATTAGGGCGCGTTGGACGAAACGCGGGGTTACACTAGCAGAACCTCCCGGACAGCGCGACTTTGCCTGAAGAACGGGAAGGCTAAGATTCGCCAGGCTAACGGCGACAATCAACTGGATGCGGCCATTGGAGAACAGATGCTTCATGTCGACTTCCTCCTCGCGGGTTGCGAGATAGGGCGACATTGATGCTTTGGCAGGATTACCTCAATCGATAGCGGGTAAATCCGAGTCAATGAGGGGTCGAAAGAATCTCATCGCCTAACTGATTTCTGTTCCGTCATTTACGGAGTTCTCTCGCCGGGTATGTAATCGGGTGCCGCTCTAAGATCGCGAGGGCATAAGCGATGCCAGAGACTGATGTCCATCTACGACTCCTACGATTTGGAAATTTCGAGGTTGATCTTCGGTCCGGTGAATTGCGCAAGGCCGGCGCGAAGCTGAAACTCAGTGGCCAGCCCTTTCAGGTGCTGAGCATCTTGCTCGAGCATCCCGGCGAAGTGGTGACCCGGGAGCAATTGCAGAGCCAGCTTTGGCCCGACACTTTTGTCGATGTCGATCACAACCTGAACACAGCCATTAACAAGATCCGCGAGGTGCTGGGCGACTCGGCGGAAAACCCTCGCTTTGTCGAAACTCTTCCTCGCCGCGGATATCGTTTCATCGCGCCTGTGGAGGGCAACGGAGTTGCCACGCCGCTTGCCACGCCGGCGCATGAGTCAGGCTTCCGCCATTGGGCTTCGCGTTCGGCAATCCTGGTCGGTGGCTCAAACGGCTCCCCAAGCCGAGTCGCCGTTGGTCGGCCCATATGGTTGACCGCCGCAGTACTTATCGTTCTGGTAGCGGCGTTGTTGGTATGGCAATCATGGCCGGGCCAACCATCAATTGAAGGCGCACTGCAATTGACGGATGACGGCAATCCGAAATTGTTGACCAGTGCGCTGCTATCCGATGGTTCCCGAATCTACTTCAACGAGTTGCGAGCCGGAAGCCCAGTCATCGCCCAGGTTGCTGTGAGTGGCGGGGAAACGGGCCAGATAGTCTCCAGAATTCCAAGCCCGACGCTCGCTGGATTAGCGATGGATTCGTCGAGCCTTTTAGCTCTCGGAGAGTCGTATTTCGTCGGTCCCTTATGGTTACTGCCTCTGCCCGCGGGGGAGCCACGTCAACTACGGAATGTTGTCGCACAGAATGCGAGCTTCACCCCGGATGGACATCTAATCTTCAGCAAGGACGCCTCGCTGTATATTGCCGAAAAGGACGGGTCCAATCCTCGCAAGCTTCGCGATTTGCCGAGCCATATTAGTAGTCCGGTAGTTTCTCCGGATGGAAAGAGGATCAGGCTGACCGTCGAGACCGACGATACGAAGTCTCTCTGGGAGCTGGACTCGGACGGAAACAACGCACATCCCCTACTGCCGGGCTGGCAGGGAGAAGGCGCGGACTGTTGCGGACGGTGGACTTCCGATGGAAAATATTTTGTCTTTCAAAGCCGAAGCCAGGGCCGCACGGATCTATGGGCGATTCGAGAGGGTAACCGGTGGTCGGCACGCTCCTCATCCCCATTGCGCTTGACCAACGGTCCGCTCTCCTATGAACTTCCCTATCCTAGTCCAGATGGAAAGCACATCTTCGCGATGGGAGTTAAGCCGCGTGGGGAACTAATCCGTTTTGACAGCAATTCGCAGCAGTTTGTCCCTTATCTTTCCGGTATCTCTGCTCTCGATGCGACGGTGTCCCGTGACGGAAAATGGGTAACCTACACCACATATCCTGACGGCAATCTATGGCGCAGCCGTACAGATGGCAGTGAGAGGCTTCAGTTGACCTACGCGCCTACCGTGGTCGCCTGGCCACGGATCTCGCCCGACGGAACAAGAGTGGCTTATTCTTCATGGAATGTCAGCTGCTCCTGGTGTGTTTATGTGCTCCCATTGGAGGGCGGGACGCCAACGAGGGTCGCAGAAAATGCTCTCGCGCCGAGCTGGTCTCCGGACAGTAGCTCGGTGGTCGCAATATCCAAAGGTAAAGGCAACACTAGCAAGATCTGTTCCGTCACCAGTTTTGCGGAAGTTGAAACTATAGATCTGCGGACCGGGAAAATCACCTCAATTCCCGACTCCCGTCAAATGGGAGGTCCCCTTTGGCCTTCGAACGACATGCTTGTCGCGCCGACCTTGAAGCCTGGGGAGGAGGGCTTTGTAACCTTTGATTTCAAAACACAGAAATGGTCGTTACTCGTGAAAGGCTTTTATCAGCATTGGATGACATCGGTCGACGGCGAATATCTCTACCTGATGACAAGGGGTGAGGATCCAAAGATTCAACGCGTTCGGCTGTCTAACGGAACACTCGATACGGTTGCAAGTTTGAAGAGTTCCCGTCCCCTGTTAGACGAGGATACTGGTATGTGGTTGGGTATGGTGACAGAGTGGTTGGGTGTTGCGACAGACGGCTCCCCCGTATTGACCCGAGACATCGGTACCCAAGAGATCTATGACCTCAACGTAAGATGGCACTAAATGCCCACTCGAGCTCGAACGTTAGAGGAGCGCCAGTGCATTGGGCGGGTGGCCCACACCTGAAATCTGGGTGCCCCATCTTCGGCGGTCTTATCGCGACTAACCGGGGTCCCCGCCAGCTTTGCTGGTGGGGTGAGCTTTGGGTGGGCCGTCGTCCGAAGCACGATCCTGATGGTCGTGGTTCATCACCCGCATGGACTCCCACGGCAAATGGATCGCCCACTCCACCGAACTCATCCAGTTCCTCAACCACGTAGCCGGGAGGCCTCCGGCATTCCCGCGCTCCTCAAACCCGACACCATAAAAACAAATGACCCCCGCCCCGCCTACCCACAGAACGACGCCCGCTACGCCCGCGGCTGGACGGTCTGCAATAACGGAACCGGAAACTGGTGGCACAACGGCAGCCTCCCCGGAACAACCTCCATCATGGTCCGAACTCCCGCCGGCATGTGCTGGGCCGCCCTATGCAACACCCGCACCGAACCCTTCGACCAGATCAACCACCCTCGACCAAATGATGTGGGACATAATCCGCACCGTCCCAAGCTGGGGCGCCTGACAATCACGAGGGTACGTATCGGAGCGTTGTTTCCCAAAACAGGTACAGACTCAGCGGGACGTTCTCCATCCCGTTCTAAAGCCAAGTTCCTTGTTAAGCGCAAACGGGCCGCAGTTCAATGCGCCCACGGCTTGGCATACGTCGGGAACCCTGCGATTATGCCGCTGCGCGGTGGGCTTCGATACCTCGGTTGTCACAACAGTTCTGTTTTCCGGATCAACGAGCGCGTAGGCAATCAGGAACGGATCGCGCCCGATCTTTTCAACTTCGTCGTCGCGAAGGTCTGGTGCGTAACCCGTAGAAACCACGTGTTGAACTAAGGTGACATCAACAGCTTCATCGAATAGTAAGGAATGTTCGATCTCAGCTGTGCCAATCCAATCAAGCAACGGATCGTCGTCCCTTTCGTCCGGCCTTTATCTCTTCCATGATTTCGCGAGGAATCTTTATCCGGTTGGAAACGGCCTGATGATGCACCCAACTCCAAAACTCCGGAATCTGATCGATCGGGTAATAGGTACTGTTGGCAGTAATGAGCACGTTTGCATCGAGGAGGTAGAGCACTTACTGGCTACCTCGCATTCCAGCCATGTAGATCAAAGGATCCACATTGCGAGGCTTAACCCCGAGTATCTGCCCTGCTTTCGTGTGCGTTAGAAATCCTTCGGCAAGGGAATTCTTCACGAGATCCAAGAGGGCATGTCCGAGCCGGTGACGCTTGACAACGTAGTAACTCGGGCCGCCTTCGTTTTTATCTTTTGTTACTGATTGTGCTTGCGCCGCAGTCCACTCGTCCTCATAATGCTTGCCCAACTCCTTCCATCTGGCATGAGTGATAACGTCCACACGTAAGAGCTTGTAAGCAACCATCGCGCGACTGATTTTCCGCTTGCTGGCGAACTGAGCAACCACTCCTATAGTCTCCTGTAGCGAAGCGCGCCGCAAAAAGCGCAACTCGTTCATCTCAGCTTCGGGCAGGAGCACTTCTCCCGCCACGCTGTTGCAATAGCTCTCGAGTTGCGCGTCGGTGTTAGCACCACTTAGACCGGTAGCCCCGAGCCACAGATGCGTTAGCTCATGAAGCGTCGTGAAAGCCCACGCTACAGCAGCATCCTTGTCGTTAACGACAATGAAAGGCGCAACGGGATCAGCAATGGCGTATCCTCTGAAAACCCCGCTGGGGATGTCTGTGTGATAACTACCCAGATTTCCCAGGAGCAATACGAATGTACCCGACGTTTCAACCTTTTCGCGTAGATAACTGAACGCAGCTTGAACGGTCGCTTGCTGCCTGAACTCGGCAAGCGAAAAACCGAGCCTGTCTGTTATACGTTGCGCTAGCAGTGCGGACGGTACTTCCATCGTCACTGAGGCGATGTAGTCGACCCTTTTAGGTTCGGTTTGTTCAAGCAGGTCTTTTACGATGCCTTGCCGTCCGCGGATATCGCGGATGAGCGCGTCAAGCGTAGGGTCATACTCTGGCGGCTTCTCGCCAGGAGCCCTGCGAAAATCCTGGCCCCGGTCGCCGATACGTGGTGGCTCGCTCAGATAAAAAACGAGCAGCGAGCGGTGATACACCCGCGCCATGTTGAGCAGAACGCTACGCGAAGGCTCCTCTTCCCCGACTTCCATTGCCCGCAGACGCTCAGCGGCTGTCCGACCACGTGTGTCCTTGAACCCGAGCGCGTGCGCGGCCTCATCAACTGACAAGCCTGCGGTTTCACGTGCCCATTTCAAGATTTGAGGGTTGAGTGCCATCGCTTTTTTGATCCTAGCTCATCACCAGAGTAAAACACGAAGACATGATCCAGTTGGACCAGATGGCCGGGTAGCCGACATCTAACGCGCCCGCCACAAAATCGGGTGCCCCATATCTCGATTTTGAGATATGGGCATTCGTGCGAAGCGCGAACCGATACAACATGTAGCCAAACGAACAGGCCTGATCGCTCACGCCACCCTTCAGCAGCACGTCTACACTATCAGTAGCGGCCAATCCCGCCGGGTCCTCCACCCTCGGAAACCCAAGGACCATCCACATGCAGCAACCCTTGCCTACGGAAGTCCCGACGCTCACCGCTCCGAGCTTCTATATCATCGGCCGCCAGCCGCTCCGCCCCGGAGCCATCCTGCTCGCTACAGTTGCCGCCGTCGCTGCTCTCTCCTCGGTCCTCTATGCCCTGAGTCACAACCGGAGCGCACACTTCACTTCCAACAGTTCCAACGCCGCTCGTTCCGCCGACGCCACATCCGGAGCCACCCCCGACGACGACAAAGATGATCCAAACCAGATCGACACCATCGTCCTCGGTGATCCCGCCGACGCTCCCGTCCCCGCCCGCAAGGGCGACCACGTCAGCCCCGTTCACGCCACCATCCTCGTTCGCCTGCCCCGCTACGGCGACCAGGTCGGCCTGATCCCCGACACCCCCGCCGGCCACCTCCTCTACAACTGGCTCGCCGCGTTCAACCAGGCAAGCTACCCTGCGCTTGGCAACGCTCTCCCCAATGTCGCGCTCGCCTCAGCGGCCGCTTCACAAATGGAGCTCCGTCAACAAACCGGCGGCTTCAGTCTGCTCTCGGCCAAAGAGGTTCAGCCCGGCGTCCTCGTCTTCCGGCTCCGCGACCAGACTCCCTCCGCGACCGAGGTCCTCGGCACCCTGCAGCTACTTCCGAACTCCACACCGGCCACGATCGCGAGCTTCAGCCTCCGCGCCGTTCCCACACCTCGGCAGGACACCACCACAGAACCAGCCACACCGCGATGAGTCAATGGGAGGGCGGGTGGCCCACATCTGAAATCCCGGGTGCCCCATCTTCGCGACAGTCTCATCGGCGCTAAGGTGGGCTCATTTTCGCGGCAGCGAAAATCTGATACTTTCAACTCCATTCCCATTTTGGGAATTCCCACAAAAATATTTTTAAAAGTTGACATTTTTTTAGAGGCCGAAAAACGTGCGCCTAAGAGCCGTGTTCTGTCACACAACCACCACAAACTCACCACGATTTCACCATCAAAAAACACCTCATTTTCGCCAACCCCCTTCAAAAAAGCCCCGTAAAACCGCAAAACGCTCCCCCCAACCCCTCCCGAAAAAAAATCACAGAAAGAAATCCGCCGCCGATAGAAAAACCATGCCGCAGGAACGAATCCTGATCGTCGACGACGAAGAGTCCGTACGCGCCGTTGTCGCAGCCATGCTCGAACGCAGCGGTTACTCCGCAACCCTCACCGCAAGCGCAGAAGAAGCCATAGCGCGCCTCTCACAAGACCCTGACTACGACCTCGTTCTATCCGACATCATGATGCCAGGCACCGACGGCCTGACCCTGCTCGACCACATCTGCTCCGACCACCCTGGCATGCCCGTCGTCATGTTCTCCGCGATCAACGACATTCACGTTGTCACCAATGCATTTCGTCGCGGCGCGATCGACTATCTTCTCAAACCCTTTGAACACGCGGAGTTGGAGAGCATCGTGATGCGCGCAGTCGAACACGGACGTCTGCGCAAACAGAACACAATCTACCGCCAGAATCTGGAGTCGATTGTCTCCGCGCGAACAGGACGTTTGCGTTCCACCATGCAGGACCTTGAACGCAGTTACGACATCACGCTAGAAGCAATGGGCGATGCGCTCGACCTGCGCGACGAAGAGACCGAGGGGCACTCGAAGCGAGTGACCGCCTACACCATCGCACTGGCGCAGGCCATGGGATTGGATTCAGACGAGCTGCGAGTCATCGCACGAGGTGCCTTTCTGCACGACATCGGAAAGATCGCTATACCAGACAGCATTCTCCTGAAGCGCGGCAGACTTAGCAACGAAGAGATGGCGATCATGAAAGAGCACTGCGAACGCGGCTACGAGATGGTCCGCAAGATTCCCTTTCTGCGCGAGGCCGCAGAGATCGTTCATGCCCATCAGGAGCGGTTTGACGGCAGCGGCTACCCACAAGGGCTGCGAGGAGAAGAGATCCCCCTTGGTGCGCGAATCTTTGCTATCGCCGACTCTCTCGATGCAATGACGTCGAACCGGCCCTATCGCAAAGCAACTACGTTTGCCGCAGCCACCAAGGAGATTGTGAGATGCTCGGGGACCCAGTTCGATCCGCAGATCGTCGAAGTCTTTATTGGAATGCCGAATGAAACATGGGCCACGTTACGGGCGGAGATCGGAAAATGGTCCCCTTCAGCCCGGCCCCTAAACCTCTGCGGTCCGGCAGTTGCGCAGAGCAGACAACGCGGCTAGCATCGCAGACGCGAGGTACTGCTCATGAGCAATGCATTGAATACGACGGAGATTCAGGAAGTGCTGAAAGCCCACCCGGAATGGCATCTTGAGGGGGGCAAACTTGTACGAAAGTGGACGTTCAAAGATTTCGTTGAAGCGATGGCATTTGTGAACCGGATGGCAGCGGTCGCGGAAGCTGCCGGGCATCATCCGGACATCGACATTCGTTACAACCAAGTGCTTTTGGGACTGATTTCCCACGATGCCGGCGGGATCACAAAGCGGGATGCCGCGATGGCAGGCCGGATTGACAAAGAGGTTGAAACAAAATAGTGGCCCCGGCCGTCAAATGCTTTAGGGGCGATAAACGGCTGAAAAGCATCGAGTTATGTTTTCATTCCTAATTTTTCGGCCGCAAGACGGGTTCTGATAATCGACGAATTTCTATGATTGGACATATTTTCATTTTTTCATCTCCACATTGTGGTATATTCAATTCAACGGAAGCGTGAGTTCCCGCCCGTGAGAGTTCTTCAGCCATCCGGCTGATACAAGTTGCGTCACTGGCCTCCCGGCACGAGCAAATCACCGTTCGTGCCGCCTTTTTTTGCTCTTTCCGGACCCACTTCGCACCAACGTCGAACGGGTTGGCCCCAGCCCGGACTTTCGGCTTGGTGTCATAGGAGTTAGGATATTTGCATGAAGCGACTACTTGGATGCATAGCTTTGGGACTGGCCACCCTGGCGGCGTCGGCGCAGTGGACGAACCCTTCCGACGACGTGCCGGCCTATAACGCAACCTCTCCGACAAAGCCTCTGCCGCCAGTGCTTAGTGGGGATCAGTTGACGGGAATCTACTTTACCCATTCATACCAGGTAGTCACGTACAAGATGGCGGCTGCGATCCCGGCCGTACTGCACCAACAACCATGCTACTGCCACTGCGACAGGGTCTTGCGCCATAACAGTCTGCACAGTTGCTTTGAAGGAACTCACGGAGCGGCCTGTTCGACCTGTATGAAGGAAACTGTCTATGCCTACCAGCAGACAAAGCTGGGCCGCACGCCCGCGCAGATTCGCGCAGGTATTGAGCGCGGAGAATGGCAGAATATCGAGCTCGAAAAGGCGGCGCTGTAACTACTCAACGGAGGGCGCTACGGCTTTACCCTTCGGAGAAAAGTAGGGGGCGACGGGATCATGCGGAAGCGCCTTCAGGCCTGCCACCACGCATTCCGCGTTGAGCTCGGCGCCTGCTCGGCTAGTGTGGGTGTGGGGATCGGCGAAGAGCGGCTCGACGGAGGATTCTCCTAACGCGTCGTATCGACGAGCGATGATTTCGTTGAGGTCAATGAAGGCGACGTGTTCCTGGTCCGCGATTTGTCGCGCCCAGCCACCGTAGTTTGCGGCGTTGCGGACAATCTTGCCGTCGTTCCATGTCTTGCGCGGAATTGGAGAGCAGATGATTGGGATCGCTCCTTTGGCTTTTGTGTCCTCAACGTACTTGCGAAGATACCAGCCGTAGGTGTGAACCGTCTCGTGGATCTTGAGAATGGGATTGTCGACCTCCTTGGTCTCATCTCCGATGCCATGAATCGTCCCGCGGGCACGAGCCGGATCGTCGAGGGGCCCATCATCGTTGTGGCCCCACTGAAAGAGAATGATGTCACCGGGTTTGACGAAGGCCAACGTTTCTGCCCAATGGTTCTCCATGATGTAGGAGCGGCTGCTGCGGCCGCCGATGGCGCGGTTGTCGACATTCATCTTGGTCGTGTCGAAGAGATCGACCAGAGGCTCGCCCCAACCCCATTGCCCGCCGGCACCATCGGCATGGCCGTTGCGAACGGTAGAGTCACCCACTAGGAAAAGAGTTGGCAGTTTAGGGTCGGCAGGAGGCTTGAGGCCGATCTTCGCGTGGGCTGCCGGGTCGGTCGTGGCACCCTCCATGGGCTGAGACTTGGCGGGATCCTGCCCGAAAAGGCCAGTGCTGGTAACGCTGAAGAGCACAAGAGAAAGGAGTAGGGCGATAGGCGAGGCAGCTCTCGGCGATGATGGTTTCGACATTGAAATTGTTTACGCTTGAACAGGGCGGCGCGTCAAGTTAAGTTCAAGCAAGTATTCTGAAGCCATGACATGGGTATTCTGGGCGCTACTGTCTGCATTGTTCGCCGCCGCAACGGCTCTATTGGCGAAGGTCGGTGTCGCCGGCATCGACTCCAACCTTGCGACTGCGATCCGGACGACTGTGATTTTAGTGTTCACCTGGGGGATTGCTTTAGGCCTCGAAAAACACAATGGGCTATCGGAGATCGGGCGCCGGAGTTGGCTGTTTCTGATTCTCTCGGGCATCTGCACGGGACTGTCGTGGCTGTGCTACTTTCGTGCATTGCAGATCGGGCCTGCGTCCAGTGTTGCGCCCGTAGACAAGCTAAGCGTGGTGTTGGTGATCCTTGGCGCATGGCTCTTTCTCGGTGAACATCTGACGCCGCTGAAAATCATAGGAGGGTCGCTTGTGACACTGGGCGCAGTGATCCTCGCGTTTGCGTAGGGACCAGGAAGCCTGCCAGTTTTGATGATCTGCCAAGAGCTATACTAGAAACAGTTCTTTGAGTGCCCAACGCAAGGTTGGTGCCAGCTCCACAATGGGGGCGTCACGGTTTCGACGGGATTGCTTGTGGCAGAGAGGCATGCCGGGGTGTGGACACCCGTAATCGCTCACAAAACTATAAGTGCCGAACCTCAATTCGCGCTTGCTGCTTAAGTAATTAAGTAGCCGATCGCTCAGGCTTCGCCTACGGGCCTGTACCGATCGTCGCACAGTAGGCTGGTCTTCCCTGCTCCGTCTGCGCGGTGGAAAACGAGATCGATCAGACTGGTCGTCGCCGCATCTTTGTCCGTTCTAAGTGTCGATGACGAGACAAAAATGAACCGGAAAAAGCATGAAAGCTCTCTGTTGGAAGCTCTTTCGGACGCGGGTTCGACTCCCGCCGCCTCCACCAATTTATTTATTTAAATAGTTTACTTAGAGTAGAAATGAAAACAAGCGCTCGCATTTCTTCAACATGTTTGAAAAGGCTGGCGTTCTGAACTCCGCAGCTTCCATGTTGGCGATGAGCAAGCATGGTGACCGCTCTCCGCAGACAATACCTGTTTTCCAACCCTTAGTGCAGAATAGGACTCGATTGCTTCATCGCTGGCTCCGCTCAGGCGTTTTCCGATCCATTGCCGCCGTATTTTGTATCTTCAGCTTTGCGGAAGCGCAGAGCGGCCATCCCACGCCTTCTCCCCCGCCAACTGGCGCCAAGTCATCCAAGTGCGCCGGGCGCCCGATTCCACAACTCGACGACATTACCTCCACAACCGGCATCACGTTCAAGCACACCTCTGACCCAGCGAAGAAGTACATCGTGGAATCCATGAGCGGCGGAGTGATTCTGATTGACTATGACCGTGATGGCTGGCCCGACGTCTACTTCCCGAATGCCCCCACGGTTGCGATGGCGATCAAGGGCACGAAAAGTCTCGGCGTTCTTTACCGGAACAACCACGACGGCACCTTCACCGACGTGACAGCAAAGTCCGGCCTCTCTACGCCGTGTTTCGCCATGGGTGGAGCAGTGGGAGACTACAACAACGACGGCTGGCCCGATCTGTACATCACCTGTCTTGGCGGCAACATTCTCTATCGCAACAACGGCGACGGCACCTTTACCGATGTCACCGCGAAGGCGGGCGTTGCCGATGGCCGCTGGTCGACCGGGGCCTCTTTCGGCGACTACGACGGTGATGGATTCGTCGATCTCATGGTCACCAACTACGTCGACTTTCATCTCGACGATCTACCTCGTTTTGGAAGCGCGACCTTTTGCAAATATCGCGGCATCGATGTGCAGTGCGGACCGCGCGGTCTGCGTGGCGCCGGGGACGCACTCTTCCACAACAACGGCGACGGCACGTTTACTGACGTTTCCAAAGCTGCTGGCGTGAGCGATCCAAGCGGCTATTACGGGCTTGGGGTCATCTGGGCTGACTTCAATAACACCGGCCGGCCCGATATCTACGTAGCCAACGACTCGACGCCAAAATACCTCTACAAGAATGAAGGCAACGGCAAATTCAAGGACATCGGTCTTGAATCAGGAACAGCCCTCAGCGACGACGGTTCAGAGCAGGCATCGATGGGTATCGCGATTGGCGACTACAACCACACTGGCCGCCCGTCGCTCTACGTCACAAATTTCTCCGACGAAAACGACGTGCTCTATCGAAATGAGGGGGAGTGGAACTTCACGGAGGTTTCGTATGCTGCCGGGGTTGCCCTGCCATCGCTCCCCTGGGTCAAATGGGGGACTGCGTTTGCGGACATGGATAACGATGGCTGGCTGGACTTGATCGCGGTTTCGGGTCACGTCTATCCCCAGGTGGACTCGCTGTCTTCAAGCAGTGGTTATCGTGAACCCAAGATGTTTCACCTCAACCAGAAGGACGGCACGTTCTGTGACGCCAGCGATCTCGCCGGCAAGGCTTTGATGGAGCGCCACGTTTCGCGGGGGCTTGCGGTGGGAGACCTGTTCAATGACGGGAACATGGATGTTGTCATCGGCGACCTCGACGGCGCGCCCATGATCCTGCGCAATCGGGGGATTTCAGGGCGTCACTGGGTGAGCTTTGAGTTGAACGGCACCAAGAGCAATCGTCTCGCGCTGAATGCTCGAATCTCAGTTGTCGCCGGTGGGATGACGCAAACCGACGAGGTTCACAGTGGCGGCAGCTACTTGTCACAAAACGATCTACGAATCCATTTTGGATTGGCAAATGCGACGAAGATCGATAAGGTCGAGATCCGCTGGCCATCGGGGCAAAAGGAAACTCTGACAAACCTGGCGGTTGACCAGCACTATTCTGTTGCCGAAGCAAGCGGGATCGTGTCGTCCGAGCGGGCCAAGCCTCCGCTGCCTAAACACCCATAGGCGAAAACGTGGTTCTTAAGCTGGTGGTTAGTGCATTTTGCTGGTCACATGATGGACGGTGTGCGCACGAAGAGTTGATCGGTACTTCGAGCTCTTAGTCGGCGACTACCTTCCCCCTCCCCCCTCCCCTATGGGTATTTTGGGAGGAAAATCCTTATATTCAGTTGTTTACAGGCAGCACATGTCTGCAAAATATTCATAACACATGGGTTGCGTCTAAAATACTTGTTTTCAATAAGTTGGCCCCGAATGATCGATTGCTTGTTCGTCTCTTAGCCCTCTATTAATTGTAGCGGATTGAGGGTAACTAACATACCAATGGGATGTTATTGTCTGGCAAGGGGTTAGATGAGTTGGGGACTTGACATGCGATTTTTGGGCCGAAAACCGTAAAAGAAAATTTCTAAGGAGCGCAAAGGTAATAGATTCAGTCGCTTACTACACAACGGCGATCGGGATCATGCCGACCTCGTGAAGTGAAGATGTGCCTCAGCGGCTAAAGCCGCATTCTGAGCAAAGCACTTTCGGCACGGCTGAAGCCGTGCCCCTTAAGCAAAGCCGACTTTTTCAGCACCCTTTCCGGACTTCAGCAGAGCTGAAAGGCCCTCGGCCGGGTTTTTTTGGGGCACACGTGAAGGGCTTACGAAATTAGGCAGTGCCAGGCTGGCGTTATTGATCGGGGGCGGTCGCATGGTGCGATGAGGTGCTGCTTTGTATGCGCGCGCGGAGCAGGTTGCAGGTTTCCAGCTCTTTCTGTGCGTCTGCGGGCCGAAGAGCCGCCGTGTAGGCCTTCGCCAGTTCCTGATGGAATTGTTCGTTGTTCGGCGACAGGCGCGTGGCGGCCTCGAGTTCGGGAATCGCTGCCGCCGTGTTCCCGCTTTCAAGCTCGATCTTGCCGAGATCGAAATGCGAGTCGGCATCCGATGGAGTGAGCTGAATCGCGGTGTGAAGTTCTTCAAGCGCACGTTGCTTCTCTCCCTGCTGACCAAGGGCTTCCCCGAGGGCGCGATGGACATCGGCAATTTCCGGGTGCGACGTCTCGAGCGCTCTCAGCCGCTCGGCGCCAGAGGCGATTTGCCCGGTCCGGATCATCGACACTGCGTAGACATACTCCGCCTGTGGAGCAAGGTCAGCCTTGCCGATCACGGACTCCAGCGCCTCGATGCAACCGTGGTAGTTCCCGGTCATGAACTGACTGATGGCCAAAACGCTGCGGGCGCCGGAATCGTCCGGGTGCGCTTTCACGTAGCGTGAGAGCGGCAAGATGGCATCCGTAAATTGAGACCCGGCAAATGCTGCTCGCCCCCAGTTATAGTCGAGGCCCTCGAGCGACGGATTCCAGATGGCGGCCTGCTTGAAGTATCCGACTGCTTTCGAAAAATCGTTGTTGGTTGCAGCGATAGCACCCAGATTGTTGTAGCTGTCGGCCACCGGGAGCCTGATCTGCTCTCTCAATGATTCGACTCTGCGCACGGTCAGCGGATCCGCCGTAGCGGGAGCGAGAGAAGAAGGTTTTTTCGCGTCTGCCGCAGGTACCTGGACATCCTGCGATTCGGAGGAATCCGTCAGTCCTGCCAGCTTGCTCTTGTCCTGCGCCAGCGTTTTGTTGGCCAGTTCCCGTGAGATCTTCATCTCCTCGTGCGCTGCATCCTGCTGACCGTTCTGCATCAGGATTCTGCCTAGAAGAAAGTGCGCCTTCTGGACCTGATATCGATTCAGCGAAACGTCTGTCGTAAGCAGTATGCATTGGCGAAGAGCGGCTTCGGCTTCGGCGAGTCGGTTCGCGGCGAAATACATCTGTCCGAGATACAGATAGGCGTCGGGACTCTGCGACCCGAGTGAGATCGCCTTCTTCAGATAGGTTTCTGCCTCGGGATAGTTATGGTGAGTTACCGCGATCTTGCCGAGGGCGGCATAGGTCATGGAATCACGAGGGGAAATGACGAGTTCTTTTTTCAACTGCGCTTCCGCGTCCCCCAAGTGGCTTTCCTCGTCGCCCGTTGCCAGCAAGACTGCGGCAAGCAGATAGTGCGCGCCCGGCAAGTGAGGGTTTTCCTCGATGGCCCGCCTGAACTCCGTTACTGCTCGGGGCTGGAAATCCGAGTCGCCGTATGCGCGGCCGAACGCCATGTGGATTTCTGCAGTATCGCCAAACGATTTCTCCATCTCGTTGAAGATCTGCACGGCGCATTTTTCATCGGCAAGATCGAGACAGGCGACGGCGAGGTCATAGCCGTTGGGGAAGGTCGGATCGAGCGCCACGGCTGCTTCGAGTTCCTTCCTCGCTTCCTGCGTCCGACTCAGTTTTAGAAGTGCGCGGCCAAGCAACTGATGTGCCTGAGCGAGCTTCACGCGATCGCCTGGGCTTTCCTGTATGTATTCCGTGGCCAGCGTCGTTGCGCGGGCAAGGTCGCCGTGCATCAACGCCGTTCGCGCATAGTCAAGGAGCAAAGAGGGAGAGCCGGGTTCCAGAGTCAAAGCCTGGTCGAATAATGGAGCCGCCTGCGTGTAGTCCTGCACAAGGCCGTACCCGATGGCGAGTTCGCCAAGCGCATCGGCCAGAAACGCGCGATATTGCTCTGCAGCCTCGTTGAGCTTGCCCGTCTGTTGCAACGCCTGAGCATTGTTGTAGTGCTGGCGCAACGATCCGCTGCCAGCAGCTCCATTGGCACCAGTCTGTCCGCAAAGGGTCGCAGCAGAGATCAATGTGAAAACAAGGTACGTGCCACGACGTTTGAATCGGATGGACATGATGGAGCCAGGAATCGATGAGATATCCACCATCGATTTCACATCGTACCACCGCGGCTATGCGCGGCAGACATTAGCAGAATCCGCTGCCGGGTGGGTTACGCGCCTGAACTAGCGCGATATCCCCACTCCCGTCAAAATCGTGCAAAGTCTTCGAAGAAGAGACTTTAGGCTTGGACTTGCGATTGTCGGATACATAAAAAGGAAAAGAGACCCGCTTTCCACTGGGAAAGATTTGTCAAGCCAAGAGCTCTGCCGGGTTAATAAGGTCAGGCTTCGTTTTTTGACGGGTCAATAGAAAAAAGTGGAAGGTGAACGATTTGTCCACCTTCCGTGTTAGGAGGCGTACTAGAAAAAGTACTTGACGCTCAGTGTGATGATGCGCTGGAAGGGAGCTCCCGTCTTGCTGTCCATCACGCCGAAAGTGCTGGTGTTGTAGTTTTTCGCGATGGTTTTCGAGGCATAGTCCGCTGTGTAAGCTATCCCAAGCGGGCTACCACCTCCCGATCCGCTGAAGCCCGGTATCGGGTGATTCAGCCAATTGAAGGCGCTGGCCCGGAACTGGACTTGCTGTCCCTCATGACCGGGGATACGGAAGGCCCGGTAGACCGCCAGGTCGTTATCGAAGTAGGCTCCGGCGCTCATGTAGGGATAGTTTTGACCGCCCTGCGTCCCGACTGCTGGCGCGTTGAAGCAGTTCCCATTGACGCGCTGGTAGTGGATGAGGCCAGAGGTTGGGTTGCAAGTTAGGACAGGCAGAATCGGGACAGCAGCATCCGTGCCAAAGTATGTAGCAGCAGTGAGGCCAGTGCCGATCCCCTGGGCCTTCGCATTTGCAGGCAGACCGGTATAAGAAATTGCCAGATTGAAGTTTGGCACGCCATTCCCAAGAGCAGCGGGAATGTAACCGCCGGACTGCCACGTTGAGATTCCGGAGATGGTCCATCCTCCCAACAGTTGGTTGGTAAACGCCTGCGAGGTATGGAGCTTGCCAGTGTTGTAGTAGTAGCTGGCGTTGAAGACAAACGGCCGGTCCGTAGAAGTTGGGCCATAGTTCAGCCTGACATCAAACGGATTTGTCTGCAGGGCGGTGCCCAGCGTCTTCGACCAAGTGCCGTTGATGTTGAAGCCGAGCCTGCCGGTTGTCTTGATCCATGCCACCTGCAGTGCGTTGTAGTTTGTGTAAGCAGTGCTTTGAATCATAGCGGCTGCAGCGGTACCGTAGGCGTAGCCGTAGGGGTGATAATCTGCCGCTACGTTTCCTGTCGCAGTGGTTCCGGATCCGTTAGGATTGTTTCCCAGGTTTTCCGGGTTGGTGGATAGCACACCGGTGACCGGATCGGGTTTGAAGAAGGCTCCCATTGGGGTTTTGTTCTGATCGGCTAGTGCGGCAAAGTTGCTGCCTTCAATGCCTTCGCTGTCGTCGGAGAGCTGGCTGGTGCTGCTTCCGACGAAGGCTACATCGAGGATCGTATTCCACTTTATCCTCTGGTCGATCGTGAAGTTGTAGGCGTAGGTGAGCGGCTGGCCATAGTCGCCCGGATCGAAGCCCGCCTGTCCTCCGTTCACGCACTTCGAGGTGCAGGGGACATACGCCAATTTGCCGAGTTGCGATAGCATCACTGTCCTGCCGCCCGGCAAGTTGTAACCAAGAACGTGCTGTGCGGTCACGAGCGGTGGCGAGACGTCATTGACCTGGGTGACGAAGCGATAGGCACCCCATCCGCCTCGAACCATGGTATTGCCGGTTCCGAGGAGATCGTAGGAAAAGCCCAACCGTGGATCGGCGTAGGCAAAACGGTTTGGCTGCCCGCTGAGAGGAACGCCTGCATCGATGGCGTGCCAGTAGTATCCCGGAGCATACTTGCCGGAATTGTAGTCAGACAGCACGCGGTCTGGATAGAAGACTGCCATACCGACGTGTTGACGGTCATACCAGTGGCCGATATGCTCGAAGCGCATGCCAAGCTCCAAGGTCAAACGCTTGGTCGCTCTCCAGTTGTCGGCAACAAAAAACGCTGTGGCCTGGTAAGCAGTATCGGCAATGGGAGAAGAATTGTTTTCGCTGTAGCCTGACAAGATACCCATCGTGAAGTTTGCCACGCGATTCCCCGAGCCCAGCTGGTTTCCGCTGAAAAGATTCGTATTCGAACCTCCGGCGATCGTGAGGTTTCCATCCTGGTAGGTGCTGAAGGTGCTCTGGTAGTTATCGGTATTCTGCGTGTATGCGCCCATCTTCACCGTGTGGGCACCCCAGACCTTGGTAAAGGTGTCACTGAACTGCGGGGCTTCCTTGCGGACTGCATACTTACCCGGAGGGTTGTCAAAGATAGAGGCTTGCGAGAAGTCCGGGTTGCCGTAGTTCGCGCCGCCGTAGGCAGGGATGTTGAGAGAGGCTGTCTGAAAGACCTTGCCGTAGTTGTAACCCAGCGTGCTGCGGTAGGCCGCCTGTGGGTCCGGCTGAACAAAGGGGAAGTCACCGAAGGTCCATGCCGCCATCAGGTCGTTGGTGCTTGAGGCGCTGAAGTTGTGGACGAAGTGACCTGCCAGCGCTTTACCGCGGAAGGCCTCGGACTCGCCGCCTCCTGGGTAGGGGATGGCATTGCCCGGCGTCCAGTAGAGGTGAGCACCATTACCCTGCGCCAGCTGCTGGTCCCATGCCTGCTGGTAAGACCCGTATATCTTGGTATTGGGTCCCCATTGATAGTCGATGCGGAAGCGGTAGATCCAGCCGTTATTGATATTCGGAATAGGCTGATAGTAGTTGACGTGACCGATCGAGGTCGCCGGGTCGGCGTTGGCCTTGGGCCAGATTTTGGCGAGTGCCTGGGCGCCGGGATCGATGAATTGCGCGGGAATCCTGTTGCCGGCGTTCGGGATGGTGGACTGAGCGCTGGTTTCGCTAGGAATGCTGCTGCCGTCCGGGAAGTTTGTGCCGGAAAGATCGTTGCACCACCCACCTTGCGGGTAGCTGGCCCCGGGCGCACCATAAAACCCGTTCGGGCAAACAGCACGGTTATCTGCATTATCGGTCGTGAAATTACCTGCCATCATCTCCGGCGTGGGAATATAGGCCGATAGCACATTCGCGTTACCCTGGTTTTGCAGCCACCGTTCGTAGCCGCCCCAGAAGAAGAGCTTCGTGTGAGTGCCTGGAACGGGGCCGCCGAAGTTACCGCCAGGATAGTAATAAGACTGGGGTCCCTGAGGGACTCCCGCATGGTTGTGCTGCCAGTCGTTCGAGTTCAGGACGCTGTTTCGCGCGACGAAGTAGGCTTCACCATGATACTTATCGGTGCCCGATTTACTGATGGTGCTCACAACGACCGGGCCAAACGGAGTGTCAGCACCGAAGTTCGACGCCTGCACACTGACTTCCGCCGTCATCTCCGGGTTGATGACCGAGACCGATGACGCCATATTGCCCGGATCGATGACGTTGGCTCCGTCGGAGAGCAACGCCGTTCCGCCGCGATTGACTGCGCCATTAATGTTGATACCATTGCCGACCGCGCTCTGCTGTACGCCCGTGTTGAGATCGCTGTACGCCGGAGAATTATTGGTGAGGCCGGAGGATACAGTCGTCGCACCGGGCAACACCTTCAGCAGCTCTGTCGTGTCGCGGCCCACGAGAGCAAGATTCTCGATGTCTTTGGAAGACAGCACATTGATGCGCGCCCCGTTTTCCGTGGGAATCATGTCGCTGGTGGCTTCGACTGTGACCGTCGTGTCAGTCGCGCCAACGGTCAGCGTCGTCGCTGGAACGGCGAGGACGTCTCCGGCGTGGATCGTGATTCCAGTAATTTCCCTGGATTGGAAGCTCTTTGCGCTTACTTTCACCTTGTAGGTGCCGGGTACCAGCGAGGGAAAAGCATACAATCCCTGGCGATTCGTTTGTACGATGCGCTTGATGCCGGTCGCTTGATCGGTCAGCGTTACATCGGCCCCGGGAATCACGGCACCCGAGGCATCCTGCACGGTTCCCGTCAACTGGGCTGTGGTTTGCGCGTGGGTCAGAGGCGCGGACAGAAGTAACAACGCGACACCGATAAGAGGAAGAATCCACCGGCCTCTTCCACAAAGTTGCCGCAGGTCTCGCTTTAGCCCTCGCCTGTTTAGAACGCCAAATATGCTGTTCATTTTTCGCCTCCCGAAAGTTTCCGCCGACAAACGAGCCGCTGCGAGGGACTCATGTGACCTTTTCTTCAACGCAGCGTGCGATTTTGTTAGCGACCGAAACTATAGGAGAACGTTTTTGTTGCTGTCAAGAAGAAAAATCATTTTGTCGGGAAAGGCTGCTTTCTGGAACAAATCGGATACGGCCATAGTGAGGTTCGCTGGCTGACTGGAACCTCTTTTATCGCAGGTTCTTTCCCCGCAAACGCCAGAATTACCTCGATAAAACGTTTACCTGAGCGCAAATTTGTCTTCAATTGGGTGGAACTGCCGAAGTTAACGGCTCGTACTCTCTTTGGAAAAGAATCGCTGTTGGATTTCGTTTCGTGTAAAAACAAATGGAAGAGGACTAGGGCTTCATCTGCTCGTTAGAATCCGCTCAGGATGATATGCTTCGATACCTCTGGACGGATATCCCGGTTCCTCATCATGGCTCCGAGAGGTTTATCGCATTCTTAGCGATAGAGGTGCAATAAATTGAGGCACGACAGGCAAAGCGTAAGGCGCATCGATCTGGCTGAAATGCAACTCGCCTCGAGTGAGACAGCCCGGGTCATCAACCGGGATATTGTCCTCGAGTTAATCCGCGCCAGCCAGCCCATTTCGCGGGCCGATCTGGCACGGCGTTCGGGCCTTGGAAGAAGCACGATCTCACAGATCGTGGAACAGCTCATCGGTGAAAATTGGGTGCGCGAGGGCGCCATGGGTTCGCTGCCGCGCGGACGCCGGCCAACCATGGTGGGACTCAATGAGGATTTGCTGGCCATCGCGGTCGACATTCACCCGAAGCAGGCCAGCGTCGCGCTAGTAGACCTGAATGGACGTCTGCTCTCGCGTTCGCTGACGCCGCTGACCTCCGATCCCGAGGACTCGATGCGGTTAATTATCGAGTGCATGCAGCGTATGCAACGAACCGCCCCCCGGAAATCGATCGAGGGTATCGGCTTCAGTCTGCCGGGAAGAGTGAACCCCGCAACGCAGCGAATGATCTTTGCTCCCAACCTGAAGTGGCCCGAGTTCGATATCAAGAAAATGGTCCAGACCAGAATGGGACTGCCCGTATGGTTGGAAAATGATGCAACCGCGTGTCTGTTGGCAGAGCTTACCTTCGCTCGTATGGACGGAGTTCGGGATGCGGTGCTGGTCGCGGTCGCTGAAGGTGTGGGAACCTGCGTTCTCGCCAATGGGCAGTTGGTCTCCGGGCACAACGGAATGGCAGGCGAGTTTGGCCATATCCCCATTGATCCTAATGGCCCGCGTTGCGGGTGTGGGAAGAATGGATGCTGGGAACTCTTCAGCTCAAGCCGAGCCGCCCTGCATTATTACCGGGAGTTACGGCCGAAAGGCCCCCTGGTCGGCTTTCAGGAACTGCTCAATTTGGCCGAAGAAGGCGATCCGGCTGCCGCGCAGGCCCTGGCCACCCAGGCTATGTGGATTGGCCGCGGATTGCGGATGATCATCGCCAGCGTATCTCCTAGCACGATTCTGATTGCTGGCGATCTCACCTCCGCCTGGCATCGTTTTGGGCCGGTGATCGAGAAGGAAGTGTCTGACCTCACCCTGGCCGGCAGTTCGCCTCTGATCCGACCGAGCCATGAAGGCGAAATTGCCCGGCTCCGCGGCGCTGCCGCGCTCGTGTTTCAGCGGGGAGCGCGCCGCACAACCTCGCCCCCTGCGACGGCGCGCACCAGCAAGTCTGCCTGACGCCAGTGACCCGAACCGAGGTCCAAGTCATCAAGATCGCAAGAAGGTCAATTTCACAGCACGGCAAGAACATCATTTGTGGAGGTCAGTTGTGCGCTTATTCCTGAAATCTTTTGCCGTCCTACTCTCGAGTGTTTGTAGCGCCGCCGCAATGGGCCAGGGCTCCAGCACTGCTTCTACTGCGCCACCCCCGGTCACCTTCACTGCCGATCAGGATCACCAGAACATGATGGACCAGCTTGGGATCAAGGCGTTGCGTCCGGGGCCGAGCGGCAATGAAAAGGCTCCTAACCATGCCAACTACGATGAGTCGAAGGCAAATCCCTATCGCAATCTTCCCGACCCGCTCACGCTGAACGGCGGCCAGAAGGTCACCACTCCGCAGATGTGGTGGGAAAAGCGCCGTCCTGAGATCGTCGAGATGTACGAAAAGTCTGTCTATGGCCGCATTCCCAAAGATGTGCCGAAGGTGACGTGGAGCGTCACCGCCGTCGATCACGAGATGATCGGATTTAATCGCGTCATCGCCAAGGACCTGATCGGGCAGGTAGACAACCCGTCGTATCCCGCCATCAGCGTCAAGATCCACATGACGCTGGTCACCCCGGCAAACGCCTCGGGACCAGTCCCGATCCTCATCATGTTTAGCCGTGCCGGTTTCCCGGCGCCGAATGAACCTGCGGGTGAGGATTTGGATCGCATCAATGCGGCATGGAAGGTGCTTCTCGTGCAGCAGGATCCATCCCTGAAAGATGTTCTTGCAAGTCATCCGGCGTGGCAGCCGGTCAGGCCCACGCCGTTTCAACCACCGCAACTGAATGCGGATGGCGATCCGCCCAACACCTGGCAGTTGATCGCAGCAGGCTGGGGATTCGCGCTGCTCGACCCTGCCAGCGTGCAGGCTGACGATGGCGCTGGAATTACGCGCGGGATTATCGGCCTGGTCAACAAAGGCCAGCCGCGCAAGCCGGAAGACTGGGGTGCGCTGCGCGCCTGGAGTTGGGGTGCCGGACGCGCTTTGGATTATCTCGAGACCGATCCTGCGGTCGACGCAAAGCATGTCGGCATCGAAGGCGTTTCGCGCTATGGCAAAGCTGCCCTGGTCACGATGGCGTTTGATCAGCGTTTCGCCATGGTTCTTGTCGGTTCATCAGGCAAAGGGGGCGCCACGCTTTTGCGCCGCAACTACGGTGAAGCAGTCGAAAGCCTCACTGGCGGCGAGTACTACTGGATGGCTGGAAATTTCATGAAATACGGTACGTCCGAGGCTACGTTTGGCAGCAAGACGCCCGGAGACATTCCAGTAGATTCGAACGAATTGATTGCTCTGTGCGCGCCGCGCCTTACTTTCATCAGCTATGGGATTCCGGAAAAGGGCGACGCTCACTGGCTCGATCATGAGGGAAGTTTTATGGCGACGGTGGACGCGGGCCGGGTGTTTACGCTGCTTAGCGCGAAAGGGCTCGACGTGGGCGGGGATTATCACTCGGCGAAGATGCCCGCTGTAAATGAGGGTCTGCTGGGTGGGCAGCTCGCGTGGCGGCAACATGATGGTGGCCACACGGACGCGCCGAACATGAAGTATTTCATCCAGTGGGCTGATAGGTTCATCGGCCATAGTCCGCCGCAGTAGTGATGCGGAGCGCTGGCGTTTTTCAGCCTTGAATCATGGCTAGGGCACTACGTCAGTTGCGCTGGCGAAGCTGAGTTGGTGAATGGCCATCCAGGTCTGCGCGTAGGAGTTGAGCGCGTCCGAGGTGACTGCTCGCGACTGACGCAGCGCATCGAGGTAGTCAATCAGCGCCAGACCGCCGTGATCGTAGCTGAACTTTGAGATGTCGAGGACGTCCTTCGCTTCGTCGAGGTAGTGGCCGTTGTAGCGGTCGGAGAGGGTTTTGGCATTGGTGTAGCCGATCCAGGCTTGATCGACGTCGGCGACGACCTGATTGCGAACAGCGAGCTCGGTAAAGCGGCTGGCCTGGGCGACGTACTTAGCGGTTTCTTTGTTGCCCTGATTGCGGTCGAACAGACGTAGAGGAACGCTGAGACTGAAGCCCGCAGAGTTGTCGTTTCCATTGCGATTGTAGTCCGCCTCTAATGTGGGGTCGGCGGTGCCGTTCGCGTAGGCAAGCTTGACGTTCGCGTCGGCGACAGCGACGCCGAGGTGAGCGGCATGATAGTCCGGCCGGGCAGCAAGCGCCTTCTGTTCCATGTCCTCCATCGTGCCAGTGACAATCGGCGGCACAACATCGCCCACCACATCAAAATCCGTGCGATGCTTGTCGTAACCAAGGAGCGCCTGAAGCTGCACGCTTGCCTGTTGTGCATTGGTGATGGCGTTCGATTCGTCCGATTCGAACTGCGCTAACTGGAGATCGAGACGTTCAAAGTCCAGCTTGGCAAGGTCACCTGCCTTCAGGCGTTCGCGGCCTATGTCCAATTCGTGTTTGAAGTCATTCAGATTGTCGTCGGCAAGCTTCTTTGCCGCCTTCGCAATCACGAAGTTGGTGAAGGCCTGACGCACCGAGAGGATGGTCTGCTGCTCCTGGGCATGGTACTGCGCATCGGTCTGCGCGGTTGTGGAATGTGCTGTGTCGAGCCGCCATCGGCGCTTTTCACCGCGTTCGAACAGCCGGGACACTCCGGCGCTGTAGAAGTAGGGATTCGCAGATTGTGCATCGAGTGTGACATTCGAACCGGTAAAGACGAGATTTGGGTTCACCCTGACGCCTGCCTGGATCTCCTGTGCTTTGACGGAGAGCAGGCTCTGCTGGGCCGAGAGCAATGTCGGGTTCTTCAGGCGCGCAAGGTCAACCGCCTGCTGCATGGTGATGGGCACGTAGGCCGGCGTTGACGGTTGATTCTGCCCATACCCTGCACATGTAAGGAACAGGCAGAAGGACACGGGCAGGATGATGCGACGCCGTTTTTTCGTAGCGGAACTTCCTGCATCTTGCATGGAAGTCACTGAGCGCCGGCCTGGGCGAAGAAGCGACATTAGTTCTCAAACTCCGTCTCGGGCGTTGGAAGGACGTCAGTGGGTTTGGCGATCCAGACGTACAACGTGGGCAGAAGAAAGACACTGATAAGGAGTGCTCCCATGAGGCCGCCAACGATGACCATTGCGAATGGACGTTGCGAATCCGACCCTATGCCGTGCGAGGTTGCGGCGGGCAGCAGGCCAAGGGTCGCGACGAGCATGGTCATCATGATAGGGCGCAGGCGAAGAACTGCACCTTCGACGGCCGACTCTTCGATCGAGTGGCCGCGGACGCGCATCTGGTTGATGTATTCGAGCATGATGACGCCCGTCTGCACCGAGACGCCGAAGAGCGCAAGGAAACCCACTCCGGAGGAGACGCTGAAGTTCGTGTGCGTAAACAAGAGAGCGAGCAGACCGCCGACAGGCGCCATGGAAACATTGATGAGAATAAGACCGGCCCACTTACCCGAATGAAACATGGAGTAAAGAATGACGAAGATGATGAGGATGGTAATGGGCAGCACCAACATGAGACGCCGCGAGGAGCGTTTCTGGCTCTCGTACTCGCCGGCCCAATCGATCTTGTAGCCCGGCGGCAGCTTTACCTGTTGATTCACCTTGCGAATTGCCTCTTCCACTGTGCTGCCAAGGTCGCGGTCGCGAACGCTGTATTTGATGGCGACGAAGCGCTGGCCACCCTCGCGGCTGATCGTTTCCGCGCCATCTTCGATCTTCATCTGGGTAAGCTGTCCGACTGAGACGCGCTCCCCGGACGGCGAAACCAGGCGGATATTGTTGATCGCCTCCTGCGTGTTTCGATATTGCGGCAGATAGCGCACGGCGACATCGTAGTGTGCTTCGCCTTGCAGCACCTGGCTCACGGCATTGCCGCCGACGGCGGTCTGAATGGCCTGCTGAACGTCGGCAACATTGATGCCGTATCGAGCCGCAGCCTGTCGATCCACAGCGAAGTTGAGGTTAGGCTGGCCGATGACGCGGAACAATCCGAGGTCGTGAACGCCCTGAACTTTGCTCATGACCGAGATGATTTCATCGCCTTTAGCTTCAAGCGTCTTCAGATCGTCGCCGTATATCTTGACTGCGAGTTCGCCCTTGACGCCGCTGACCGCCTCTTCGACGTTGTCGGAGATGGGTTGAGAGAAGTTCCAGATGACGCCGGGCGTCTTTTCCAACTCGCGATCCATGGCGGCGATGAGTTCCTCTTTATTCTGCTTGAAGATGGGGCGCCACTCGTCTTTGGGCTTGAGGTCGACGAAGTATTCGGTGTTGAAGAAGCCCGTCGTGTCGGTGCCGTCGTCGGGGCGCCCGGACTGGCTGACAACCTTGATGACTTCAGGGAATGCGGCGAGCGTGATGCGAGCCTCCTTCATGACGCGGATGCTTTCGGTGGGGCCGGCGGAGGGGGCGAGAGTGCCGCGCACCCAGATGGAACCTTCGTCGAGGTGGGGGAGGAACTCGGAACCGATAACGCCGCTGAAACCGAGGAAACCGGCTAAGAGGAGGGTTAGCCCTGCAAGACCGACGGTGACGTAACGATGCTCGATGGCCCAGGTCACGGCCTGGCGATAACGGCTGGTGAGCCAGGTCATCACGGGGTTCTCCCACTCGCTGGCACCCTTGGGAAAGAGGAGGCTCGCCAGCACGGGGGCGAGCAGAAGGGAGAAAACGAGTGCACCGAGCAGCGCGAAGGTTACCATCCACGCCATTGGCTTGAAGAGGCGCCCTTCCACCGACTGCAACGTGAAGATAGGCAGGTAGGCAGTGATGATCATGGCGCGCGCGTAAAAGACAGGACGCTGAACTTCGTGCGTGGCTTCGCGAATCTGCTCGGCGGGAGTGACGCCCTCTTTGCGGCCATGGCTGAGGTGGCGAACGATGTTTTCGACAACGACCACGGAACCGTCGACGACCATGCCGAAGTCCAGCGCGCCGAGCGAGAGGAGATTTGCAGGAATTTGGCGCAGATTCAGACAGATTGCGGCGAAGAGTAAGGCAAACGGCATGGTGAGGGCGACGATGAGGGCGCCTCGAACATTGCCCAGAAAGAGGAAAAGTACGATGACAACGAGGATGATCCCTTCGGTGAGGTTATGCAGCACCGTATGGGTGGTGTAGTGCAGCAGGTCGCTGCGGTCGAGAAACGGCACGACCTTCACACCGTGTGGAAGGATGCGGTTGTTGAGCTCGTCTACCTTCTTGTGAATTCCGTCGAGGGCAAACTGTGAGTCGTCCCCTTTCTGCAATGCGACGATGCCCTCGACAACATCGTTGTCGTCAACGATCTTGCCGTCCTCGCGATGGATCGCCTTGCCTATCTGGCCGAGCCGGATCTTCGGGCCCTGCACCACTGTTGCAATGTCTTTGACTCGAAGCGCAGTGCCGGACTGAGTCTTGAGAAGCGTGTCTTCGATGTCCTTGACGTTTTTGTAGAGGCCTACTTCGCGAACGTTGATCTGCTGCTGACCCTGCTCGATAAAGCTGCCGCCGGCGTTGGTGTTGTTGGCGGAAAGTTGCTGCTCAACCTGGCCGATGCTGAGGCCGTAGGCGACCAGTTTTTCCGGATCGACCTTTACCTGGTATTCGCGGGTAATGCCGCCGAAGCTTGAGACATCGACGACGCCAGGGACGGACTTGAACTGTTTCTCGAGTGTCCAATCCTCAAGCGACTTGAGGTCCATGTTGTCGTAGAGCGGATTGCTGCTGCGCAACGTGTACCAGAAGATCTGGCCGACGGGACTCCAGTCCGTGCCGATCTGCGGTTGCAGTCCGGCGGGAAGAACAACCTGGGAGAGCCGTTCGACGACCTTGGCACGATTCCAATCGTTGACGGAATCGTCGTCGAAGATCAGCGTGAGGCTGGAGAGCCCGGCCAGCGAGGTAGAGCGCAGGTGGGTCATGTGGGGGATGCCGGCCATCTGGATTTCGAGCGGGATGGTGACCTGCTGCTCGATCTCTTCGGCGGCGCGTCCGGGCCACTGCGTGATGATCTGGACATAGTTGTTGGCGACATCGGGGTACGCTTCGACGGGGAGATTGTGGAAGGAGACTATCCCCCAGGCGAAGAGCATGATGGCAAGTCCAACGACCAGCCAGCGGTTGTTCAGCGCAAAATCGACGATGCCGCGAATCATTTATTGATCCGCCGTATTCTGTAGAGCCAGCGCGTTCGAAACGACCTGCTGGCCCACGTCGATGCCTAAGAGTATCTCCTGCATATTGCCCGGCAAGGTGTCGCCGCTTCGCACGGGCACGCGGCGGAACTTGTTTTCGCCCGCCGGCACGTAGACCCAGTCGCGATCATGCAGATGAAGCACGGCGGTTGCGGGAACCTGCGGATGAGTCTGAAGGGTCTTTCCGTGGATCGTCGCTGTGGCAAACATTCCTACGCGCATCAGGGTGTTTGGGTTGTCGACCTGAATGCGCACTTTTGCGGTACGAATCTGAGGATCGAGGACTGCGCCAATGTCGCTGACCACCCCGGTTAGAACGCGGTCGGGATAGGCGGTGAGACGGATCTCCGCCTTTTGACCCAGATGCACGGTAGCAAGATCGTTCTCGTAGACGTCGCAAATGATCCAGACATGCGACAGATCGGCGATGGTGAAGGCGTTAGACGAGCCGGCAAAGGTAACTCCAGCTGCGCCGGCGGCGGTGACATTCTGCGCGATGATGTAGCCGGAGGCCGGTGCGTACACCTTCACGATCGCGGCGGGGTGATCCTTATCGACACCGAGTACGCGCAGCTGTTCCTCCGAGGCTGAGACCGCGGCCTTGGCATCATCCTCCGCGTTCTGGGCGATCTCCACCTGACTGTTCGGAATGGCTCCCTTATCATTCAGGATCTTTGCGCGATCGAGTTGAGTTTTGGCGAGCCGTTCGTCGTTGACCGCCTTGAGATAAGAGCTGAAGGCGCCTGAAACATCGGCGCTCTGCACATCCATCAGCAGCTGGCCTTTCTTGACATAGTCGCCGATGCGGGCATGCACTTCGACGACACGGCCGGAGGCGATCGAGATAACGGGAATTGTCCGGGAGATATCGGGGTTGACGGTGCCGGTGACCTGGATGGTGGATGTCGCGGCATGGTTGGTTGCTGCCACCAGAGTGAACTGCTCGGGGTGGTCCACGTGAACCAGATTGATGTCGGTGTCGGTCTGGACGACCGCCGCCGGGGGAGCTTCGCTTTTGGGATCGGACGGCTTACTGTTGCAGCCTGCCAGCAGCAGATAGGTGCTGAAATAGAACAATATCGTGGCAGCTTGTCTGAAACTGACTGAACTCATCACTTAGACTCGTTATCCTTCTTAGGACCGGACGATTGATTGTTTCGTTGTAGACTATCCGGCGCGCGAGCTGAAGCGCATCTCGAGACAGTGCATCTTTTTCAAGACGAGATTGCCATGCTGAAAGTTTACCGTCTGTCGGCGGGCAACGATTCGATTTTCGACTATCTCTGGCGGCGTAGATAGCCACGGACGGGGATCCCCTCGGATGTAGCGAAAAGTACATAAATTTTCCGTAAAAGATAATCCTTGCATATGCTTTAAACACCAAGTTCTCTCAGAAGTTACGGTCGTCCGATGCACATTTAATTTTGCCGAACCGCGCCTTGGCGACAATCTTGGCGACAGTCAAGGCCGCGAGTTGGCGCCGCGGTCTCGAAGGAGGCTGGTTGGGCCGTAATGGTGTAAATAACGCAAGGAGGAGCTATGCCTCAACTACTAGACAATGGACTGATTCACCTCAGCAGCCCACATACCGTGTTGGAGACCCTCGCGCAGCTCGAGACAATCGTTCAGGCAAAGGGATTGACCATTCTGGCGCGAATCGACCACAGTGGCGATGCTGCCAAAGCGGGTTTGACGATGCGGCCAACAAAGTTGCTTATTTTTGGAAACGCGAAAGCCGGGACGCCGTTGATGGTCGCTGCACCAAGCCTCGCTATAGACCTGCCACTAAAGGCGCTCGTTGGGGAGGATGATCAGGGTAAGGTCTGGCTCTCGTTCAACAGTCCGGACTATTTGAAGAAGCGGCACGTCGTCCCGGAAAACCTGATGCAAAACATCGCCGGCATCGGACCAATCTGCTCGGAAGCCGCGCGTTAGGCGGTCACAAGGGTGATCGATCGGGATGGCTGAATCAGTTTCGGCTTCCGCTAACCTTGCGTAGCCTGGTACCGAGTGCGGCGACAGATTCGCTTCCTACGGTGTTGTGGTAGCGCTTGAGGGCAGCGTTGATATGGCTCTGCATCGCCTCACGCGCGGCGTCCGGATCGCGACGCTTGATGGCGTTGACAATCGAGACGTGCTCTTTCAGTGAGAGCGGCCGTGCATTGGGAAGGAGCAAGACCCGGGGCAAGGCTTTCTCCAATTGGCCGCGAATCATCGCGACCAGATCGACGATCAGGAGATTCTCGGATGCTTCAGCGAGGGTCATGTGAAATTCGAGATCGAGCGCGGCAAAACGTCTCTCATCGTCGGCCGCGGCCTCCATTTTAGCCAGGAGCGCCTGAAGTTTGAACAACTCCTGCGCACTGCCCCGACGGGCAGCGCTCGCTGCTGCAACTCCTTCCAGCGCGATGCGTACCTCCATCAGATTTTCAATGTCGTGCCGCTCGGTCATGACGCGCCATTCCACGATCTTTCCGAGAAACTTGCCTCCGTCGACAGCCACCGAGGTTCCGTCACCGACGCGCGCGTTGAGCACACCGACGATGCACAGGCAACGAAGCGCCTCTCTTAGTGAGGAACGGCCAGCGCCGAAGTTTTTGCATAGTTCCCGTTCTGAAGGAAGGCGCTGGCCTGGCTTGAGCTCTCCTCGCGATATTAGCGACATCATCTGATCAACGATTTTGTCGCTGATGGATGTCTTAACGACGGGCTTGATCTTCAATTCGATTCGCTTCGTTGTTCGCGTTTGAAGCTTCTTCGGCATAAGAATTCATACTCCGGGTTCAAAGGACAAGCCTTAAGATACATGAAATCTAATCGGTGTTGGTTTGAACCTTGGTCTGATATTCTGACTAGAATTCGCAGAACGATCGAAGCAATTCAGAAGAGCCTGAGCCATCGAGCGATCCGACGCGTGCCTCTATCGGCACGTGTCGACGGGATAGAGCGCTACAGGTCGCAGCAATGTCGCTGCGGTAGTCGTTGTCTTGCTTCTCAGGAGAAAAGCTCATGACTCTACTCAGGACAGCCAAGGAGCTTTTTCTCGACACCCTTGATCATTTGAGGATCGCAGACGTAATGCGAGCTCGTGTCCGTCGTCAGGGCGAGAGGCTTCACATCGGAGATTTGGGGTACGACCTCAAAGACTATGACCGGGTTGTGGTGATTGCGATAGGCAAAGCCGCGACGCCTATGTGGGAAACACTGCTGCCTGCGCTCGAACCGGCTTTGAAGCAGAACCAGACAATCGAAGCGGTTGTGGTCGGGACGACGAAGCCACAGGAGAAAGATCCAAGGGTTCAATTTTTCCTGGGCAGTCACCCGTTGCCGAATCATACCTCTGCCGATGCGGCGGAGGCCGTTCTAAAGCTGCTCGGTTCCTGCGACGATCGTTGTCTGGTTTTTTTTCTGATTAGCGGTGGTGCGTCGGCGATGATCGAGAAGGCTCTCGATCGCAGCATCACAGTGGAAGAGACGGCCCAGTTTTATCGAGCTCTGGTTCATTCCGGACTTCCGATTGGGCAGATGAATGCTCTGCGGAAACATTTCTCTCAGGTTAAGGGCGGGCGGCTCGCGGTTGCTACGCAGAATGCGACGCAGTGCACTCTCCTTGTCTCCGACGTTCCTGCGACTATGCTGCATGTCGTTGGCTCCGGCCCTTCGCTTCCTGACCCATCCACCGCGGAAGAGTGCCGCCAGATTATCGCTTCCAATCTGAGCGCTTTGAATCTGTCAGAAAAACTCCTTGCTTTCTTCAGAGATCCCGAGCTTGAAGAGACTCCCAAAGCCGATCATCCCGCCTTTCGGAATGCCCGTTGGCTCTCTCTGTTATCGAGCGATAATCTTTGCGAGGCTGCAGGAGAGTTCGCAGGGCGACTCGGATTTCATATTGTCGTCGACAATCACTGTGACGATTGGGACTACAGGGCTGCAGCGGAGTATCTGCTGAGCCGTCTGCAGGAGTTGCGCCAACAGTTTCCGAAGGTCTGTCTTCTCTCGGCTGGCGAGATCTCCGTCCGGTTGCCACAAGCGCACGGAAGCGGGGGGCGAAATCAACAGTTTGTGCTGGAGTGTGCGCGCCAGATCGTGAAAAACAATATGAAGGCGACCGTCCTGAGTGCCGGCTCTGACGGAGTTGACGGCAATAGTCCGGCGGCCGGCGCGGTATGCGATGAGACGACCATGGCGCGAGCGGCCTCCAAAGGATTTAGCGTCGTCGCCGGACTTGAACAGTTCGATAGCTTTCCCATCTTTCGTGCGTTGGACGACGCAATCATCGTCGGTCCAACTGGAAATAACGTGAGAGACCTGCGCATTCTGCTCAGCAGCGTCTAGATCTGCTTCTCTCGGCGCGAGGATGGATAGCCAGTTCCCTTCCCTGTTGCGCGCTAACCGAGGATCAGTTTTGTGAGCGCAGGGAAATATACCAGCAGAGAAACGAGCACTCCCATCAGACAAGCGAGGAGAAAGCTGTGGATGAAGACGAAGCGGAGGATGCTCCCTTCGCTGCCGTAGATTCCCGTAGCAGTGCTGGCGACAACGACGCTCTGCGGGGCGACCATCTTTCCCATCACTCCGCCGCCGGAGTTGGCTGAGGCCATGAGATAAGGCGAGATTCCGAGTTGCTGCGCGGTGAATTTTTGCAGGTTTCCAAAGAGAACGTTGGAGGAGGTATCAGAACCCGTGGAGGCGGTACCGAGCCAGCCGACCAGGGTACCGAAGAACGGATAAAAGGTACCTGTCCGCGCAAAGGCCAGACCGAGGGTGGCGTCGAGGCCGCAGAAACGTGTGATGAAGGCGAGGCCCATCAGCGCGGCGATTGTGATCATCGTAAAGCGAGTGGAGACGATCGTCTGCCAAAAGACCTGAAGGATGTCGCGATGGTGCAACCCCATTACGAGCGCGGCAATGAGTGCGGCGACGAAGATACCGCTGCCCGTGGCCGACAGCCAGTTGAATGTAAAGACAGCTGCCTCTGCTGCGGGATGGGGAACGACCGGCGGGACTCGGAAGACCACGCGATCGAGCCCGGCGACCGGTAGTCGAAGACTGGAGATGCGATCGATCCATGCAGTAAATCGCGGTGTACCCCACACGGTAACGAAGAGGGTAAGAATGAGCCATGGAACCGCCGCACGGGCGACGACGGAGGCATGATTCTTCCGAAGGGTGCGCGGATGGTGAGTAATGTCCTTACGCTGCGCATCGAGAATTCGCTTTGGTTTCCAAATGCGGAGAAACAGGACGAAGACGCACAGACTGATGACGGCGGCGGAGATATCAACCAGCCATGGGCCGTGGAGTCTGGCGACGAGCAGTTGCGCGAAACCAAAGCTGGCGCCTGAGACAAGAATCGCCGGCCAAACCTCACACATAGCTTTAAAGCCGGCGAAGGCCCAGATGAGCCAGAATGGCACCAGAATGCAAAAAGGAGTGAGCAATGTCGCGACGACGCGAGTCAGCACGAGCGTATCGAGACCGGTGACTCCATGCAGCGCAATCACCGGCGTTCCAAGCGCGCCGAACGCGACCGGGGCCGTATTCGCAAGAAGCGCCAGACCCGCAGCTTCAAGCGGAAGGAATCCCAGTCCCATCAGGATCGTGCCGCAAACCGCCACGGGAGTTCCAAATCCTGCAGCGCCTTCAAAGAAAGCTCCAAAGATAAAGGCGATCAGAAGTAGTTGCAGGCGGCTGTCCTCGGTGACGCCGACGAGGCATTCCTGTAACAGACCAAATCTGCCGGCCCGAACGGTGAGCTGATACATGAAGATGACGGGAAAGACGATCCAGAAGATGGGAAACAGACCATAACCAGCGCCAAGCATTGTGGAGAGCACTGCCAGATGCATCGGCATGTGGAAGATGCCCACAGCGACTATCAGGGCAACCGCCAGCGCAATCAGCGCGGAGATATGTCCCTTGAGTCGCAGACCGATCATGGCGACGAGCAGAACTACAAGAGGAAGTGCGGCCCATACGGTCGATAACCACCAGTGATGGGATGGATCGTAAGCCTGCATCCAGGGGGCAGTTGCCTGCAACCCCTCGAACGCGACGACCCAGGATGGGATGATGTTGTCAATTAGGTGGATCGTCATGCAGGGCACCGAAAAGTTTGCTTATCTAGAATGTTGCCCATTATCGGCTGAGGCCGAAAGGATGTAAATATATTTTGGTCTGATCATCTGACATAAAGCCAATGGATTTTTGATGAATCGATCGTTCGAGTCCGCGCGTCAGTTGCCTCGGCGCTCTCGGTACAGGGCGGTTCTTCACCGTTTGAACGGCAACGGGCCAAATAAACGAAGGGTATAACCTTATCAAGTGAGGTTCGATGACCTGCGATGAATGCTCTCTTGCTTTCTGAATATAAACACCTGGAAATGACAACTCTACCCGTTCCGGTGCCAGAACCGTCAGATTTGCTGGTACAGGTAGCCGCATGCGGGATCTGCGGCAGCGACGTTCATGGTTATGACGGCACCTCGGGCCGGCGCATTCCTCCCATTGTCATGGGGCACGAGGCTGCTGGGGTTGTTGCAGCCGTCGGCTCGGAGGTGAGTGAATTCGCCGTGGGCGATCGTGTGACCTTCGATTCCACGGTTTATTGCGGCGTATGCGAGTTCTGTCGTAAGGGAGAGATGAACCTGTGCGATAACCGGCAGGTCGTTGGAGTCTCATGCGGCGACTACCGCAGGGCAGGAGCCTTTGCGGAGTATGTCGCCGTCCCTGCGCGCATCGCGTACAAATTGCCTGAAAATCTTGCTTTCGAAGAGGCGGCCATGTTGGAAGCAGTTTCGGTGGCGCTTCATGCCGTGGCAGTTTCAAAGCTTGAAGGTGGTGAGACGGCTCTGGTGATTGGCGCTGGCATGATCGGACTGCTGACGCTGCAGGCTGCTCGCGCTGCCGGTTGCTCGCGGGTGTTTATCGCGGATATCGATGCGACGCGGTTGAAGTCAGCGAAAGAGCTAGGCGCGGATGAGACGATCCTGGCCTCCGGGGCAGAGCTGACGCTGGAGATTCTGCGACTGACCGGAGGACGCGGCGTTGATGTCGTGTTGGAGGCAGTTGGGCGCAACGAAACAATCGGTGCGGCGATCGACTGCGTGCGAAAGGGAGGCACGGTAACGCTGATTGGCAACATTACTCCGCAGGTAAATCTACCGTTGCAAAAAGTTGTTTCGCGACAGATACGGTTGCAGGGATCCTGTGCCTCTTGCGGTGAATATCCGGAGGCGATGGAATTGATGGCCGCGGGAAAGATTCGTGTCGGGCCGCTGATTACCGCGGTTGCGCCTCTTAGCGACGGACCGGCCTGGTTCGATCGGCTTCATTCGGGCGAGCCAAATCTCATGAAGGTCGTACTGGATCCGCGAATCGGTCAACGCATGGGTTCGGGGCACAGTCTATGACCGAAAATCTGTTCGATCTGAGTGGCCAGGTCGCTCTGGTGACTGGGGCGAGCCGAGGGTTGGGGCAATACTTCGCACGGGCGTTGGCCAAAGCCGGTGCCGACTTAATCCTTACAAGTCGTAAACAACCCGATCTGACACCCTTTGTGTCGGAGATCGAAGCGCTGGGTCGCAAGGTGCTGCCACTTGAACTGGACGTGCGCGATCATGCGAGCATCGAGCGAATGGCAACTGCAGCGGAACAGAAGTGGGGCCAGGTGCATATTTTGGTGAACAATGCCGGGTGCAATGTGCGGAAGCCTGCTCTCGATGTGACATGGGACGATTGGAACCTGGTGCTCGATACAAACCTGCGCGGAACGTTCTTTGTCGCGCAGCAGATGGCGCGTCGCATGGTGCAGCATGGCTATGGCCGCATCATCAATATCGGTTCGGTGACCAGCGTCTTCGGGTACGCAGGGCTGGCGCCCTATGGAGCAAGCCGTGGCGGTGTGCGGCAGCTGACGATGAGCCTGGCCGATGACTGGGGCAAACATGGAATTACGGTCAACTGCCTTGCTCCGGGCTGGTTTCGGACGGAACAAAACAAGGTTCTCTATGAAGATAAAGAGTGGGTCGAGTACCTGGTCGATCGGATTCCTGTGAAGCGCGCGGGGCAGCCCCATGACCTGGACGGCGCTGTCGTCTTTTTGGCCTCCGAAGCGAGCCGGTACGTCACGGGTCAGACCCTTCTGGTCGATGGCGGAATATCGACCGGAGCAATGCGTGCGACGATAAAGCCGCCCACATCGGATTGAACGATTGATAGTCTTCAGGTGGACGGCAAGGGCTCAGCAGGCATAGGTTCGATTCTGCCCAGCAGGAAGATGTATCCTGCGATTCCGATCAACAGGTAGATCGCTGATACCCCGAAGGCCAACGCAAACGATTGGTGGGCAGCGACCAAATAGCCGGTAATTATCGGCGCGCAGATTCCCGAGAGCTGGTTTGAGAAGTTGATGATTCCCCCGACGCTTCCGACGCTGCTGCGGGGCGCAATCAACGAGGGGATTGACCACCCTACCGCAGAGGCGGCCGACAGGCCTCCGATGGAGATGCTGATCCAGATGAGCGCTGTCATCGCACTATGCGTATTCGCCGCTCCCAGAATGCCTAATCCGCAGGTGGTTCCGGCGACAAGAACGTTCTTTCTGACAGAGTTCGCGTTCCATCCACGCTCAATCAACGCGTCGACAAGCCAACCGCCGACGGCCAGGTCTGCCACAGTCGCGACCAGCCACGGAACACCCGTGTAGAGGAACGAGTGCAATAAGTCGATGCCCAGAGCGGAAGAAAGATAACTGGGCAACCAAGTGAGTAACAGGTAAAAGACATAGTTGTAGGAGCCGAACCCCAGGACCATCCCGATGACCTTGCGTTGCCGCATGAGATAACCGAGCGAGGCTTGCCCGGTTTGATTCGCGGCGAAGATCTGATCATCCGTTGCAATGTAGTCGCGTTCTATGTCGGTCAGTTCCGGGTCATCCTGGGGATCGCGATAGATTCGCCAGAAGACAATAAAGTACAGAAAACTGACGAAGCCGGTGACCGCGAAGCTCCAACGCCAGCCAACCTTGAGCAGCAAGATGCCGATGAGCGGAACGCCGATTGCGGAAGCAAACTTGGCGGCGCTGTCGAAGATCGATGTAGCAAAACTGCGCTCTCGAGAAGGAAACCAATAGCCGATTGCCTTTGCATTCGCCGGAAAGGTTGGCGCTTCCCCTACCCCAAGCAGAAAACGGGCCGCGAAAAAGCCGCCGATGCCGGGCGTAATGGCTGCACCGAAGGAAGCGATACTCCACAAAAATGTGCTGATGCGGCCGACACGCCTGATCCCGAACTTGTCGAGCAAGACTCCGATCGGAAGTTGGCATAGCGCATAGGTCCAGTTGTATGCGCCTGACAGGTAGCCAAAGGTTATAGTCGAGATACCAAAGGTAGTGACGAGAGCTGCATGAGAGACCGAGAGGTTGACCCGGTCAAAGTAGTTGACGAGGACGCCGAGGCCCAGAAGCCATGCTATTCGCCATCGACGTCTCGGAATTGGATTCTTTGGAGTTGGATTCACGATAGAGATTGATCAGCGTGTTCAGGCACGACCTTTATACAGTAGCCTGCGGAGCCTGTTTCACGATATCTAATCCTGCTCGGGCATCGACTCGGCATTCATCCGATGTGCACAAACGATGTCACGATGCGAACTTTCAACCGCGAAGGCTGAGGATGGCCGGTTATCCTCTGCGTCCTTCGGCGTCCGAAATCAAAGGACGGCCTGGCGCCGGAGAGCAACTGAGACCCATGACCTCTTGGGCCCGCGGATTATAAGGACTGTTCGTTACATTTGTTAACTCAAACTTCAGAGACTGGGTTCGACGAATTGCGTTAGAGAGGAAATCTTTTTGGTTTACTGAACACTCTTGTATTTTTCGCTCTTGAAAACTGACTTTCAACACTGTACATTGGCGTTCGCTGCCGCGACTGAAAATCTAGCCCGTGTAGACGAAGTGCGGCAGCAGTGTGTGAGGAGGAGTAGACATGCGTGGAAGAGATGTTAGGCAGGTCGGACTCGCGCTCGCGGCCCTATTGATGGGCGTGGTAGCGACCGATGCGCAAATACAGTTGCAAACTCCGGTGCATCTTACGGCAGACGGATTGACTCAACCTGAGACTTTTGTTGGAAACGTTCTGCAGGCGGCACCCGAAACCCCGGATTGCAGCCACCTCAGCTTTGGACCCCATCTGACACAGGCCCCCGACAGCGTTCTTGGAAGCTTCGCCTTCGTCTTCAACATGCACGTTGTCCCGGACAATGACCGCTGTTCCGCCACCGATCGGCAGCGGTTGGAGATTAAGACGGAAGCCCACTCTAACCCCACCCCCTATCAAAGTTACATCCTCGGGCATCTGGGCGAGACTGTGAGCCACCGCTGGAGGTTCATGCTGCCAGTGGGATTTCAACCCTCGTTCAGCTTTACTCACATTCATCAGATCAAAGGGGATGACGGTGATGACAGCGATCCAATCATCACGTTAACCCCTCGCTTTGGAACTCCGAATACGTTGCAACTCCTTTTGGTCGATTCGACTCTTGCTTCTCCGCCGCACCAGACCATCACCCTGAATCAGGTGCCGCTTGCGCCGTTTCTCGGCCAGTGGGTCGAAGCCTACGAAAAGATTACGTACGGTTTCACGGCAGAGGAGGGTGCGACTACTCCGGGTCAATATTCGATTGTCATTAACCGGCTGAGCGATGGGGCGACGCTCTTTTCCTATTCCAACAATGACATTGACATGTGGCGAGTTGGCACTACGGTCGTTCGGCCGAAGTGGGGAATCTATCGGAGCCTGGCCAACGCCCAGCAGCTTCGCGATGAACAAGTGCTCTTCAACAACTTCTGCATCGCCAAAGCACCCGACGATTGTCCGAGTGACACAACGCTTCCCGACTTCTCACTGACATCTGCCGTCGTGGCATCGACCGTGGCTCCCGGCGGGACAGGCTCTTACACGCTGAATGTTGCGCCGCTAAATGGCTTTGCTCAGAGCGTGAGTCTCAGCCTGGCAGGGTCGAATGTCACTCCCGGCTCGACTGCCGTTCCCGCTGCCACCAACCTGACCGGCTTGCCTGCAGCAGCGACTGCGACGTTTAGTCCGAGTCTCGTTGCGAGCGGTTCTGGACCCTCGGCGCTCAGCATTACTACGTCACCGTCAACTCCACCCGGCAGCTACACGCTCGTGATCAATGGGATCAGTGCGGATAACGTCCGCAGCCACTTCGCAACAATGCCGCTTGTGGTCACCGGAACTCCGGGCGACGTCAACGGCGACGGCGTAGTGGATTGCAGTGACGTGGCGACTGTCCGGGCGGCATTTGGAAAGAGCGTCGGTAAGGCAGGATATAACCCGAGCGCCGATTTCAATGGCGACGGGTTCGTCAACATTCAGGATTTACAGTTCATCGTTCACCAGTTGCCCGCTGGTACAACCTGCCAATAACTACTCAAGAGGAGAAGCAATGAGAATAGCAAAGGTTTTCATACTTACAGCGGCACTGATACTGGTCGGATATTCCACGGCGTTCGCGGATGCAGTGCTCACTGTTGTGCCACAGTCGGGGCCACTCACCGTCGGCCAGACGCTTACGGTCGGGATTCATGTCACCGGACCGACAGTGATACACAACGGTGTTGCCACCACTTCGAATGTGACAGATCTGGATGCGTTTCAATTCGATCTGGCGTTCAATTGCTCTGTTCCAACGGCGAATCCGACGGGCTGCCAACCTGGAGCGAGCGTGCTCGATGCCATCTCGGTCTCGGAAGGCAGCTTCCTTCCCAATGGCGGCTCGAATCTCACCTTCTTTGAGCCTGGAACCATCAATAATGCAGCCGGAGAGATTTCTTTTATCGGCGACGTCGGCGCCTCGGGTGTTACCGGAAGCGGCGATCTCGTTGATGTGACGTTCAAAGTGCTCACAACCGGCACAACGAGCATTGCGATTCTGGCAAACAGCGACTTACAGCTCTTCGATTCGAACTTCGATCCGATTGTTGTAGATAATTCGGTGACTACGTCTCCCAATCTTCAGACGTTTCCCACCAATCAATCTCTCTCCACTTCGGTCACAATCACACCCGAACCTTCTTCCGCCCAGTTGTTTCTCCTGGGAGGGGTTGTGGGTGTGGCTGCTTTCTTCGTACGCTCCAACCGGCGGTCTCAAATGATCGGGCCTCACTGATTGCGAGGTTACCCAGAACACCACTAGGGGACTAGCATGATTTGCCCCTGCCAAAATGTGCCCTTCATGTCTGCCGGGTCAAGGACAGTGACCTGGCAGTCGTATTGGCCTGCTGGAAGCTGATTGAGACCGATGCTGAAGCTGAGAGGGACTGTCCCCAATCGGTTAGTCGCAGGAGGAGTCACCGCCGTGGGTTGGGTTTCGAATACCTTCGTTTGTCCCTGGTAAAAGCTCACAAAGGCGACGAGCGGCTTGCCCGCGGTCGCACCCTGTTGATAGGCTTGAAGGTAAACAAATAGATCGCGCCCTTTGCTGAAGACCCGGGTCACACTGGGGATCAGCTTCTTGCCGTCCTGGACCAGCGGGTTGACCGATGCTTGCTTCTCCTGGTCCTTGGTCTTTGCCGCGTTATAGATCGCGTTCTTGAGATCGACGCGTTGACCGCTCAGCACCACGGAACTGATTGGGATTCGCTTCTCTTCTTTATTCAGGTTGGGAATCACGAACGTGGTTTGATAGGTCCCGATTCTTCCCGTCTCATCGTCCCGCGCAAGAAACTTGATCATGTATTTTCCGGGAAGCAGTGTGAAGCCGGCCTCGTACTCGATCGGCTGCTTCGCGAGCTCGGCTGCGGTCGCATCGGTCAACTTGATGTTCACGTTGTCCCGTACATTGGTGACGGTCGTGCCGCCGTAGATGTCCTTGATCTCACCGACGAAATCAATCAGCGTGTGCTCCGCGCCTCCGCGTTTGGCGAGAGCAAGTTCCCTTCCAGGAATCTTCACCACGATTGGAACAAAGTACTCTGCCCTGTTGAGCTGGAAATAATTGATCTCGATCGCGATGGTCAGGTCAGTAATCGGGTCCCCCAGCATCAGGGCATCTTCGAGCTGCCGCTCTTTGTCGACCGAAGTGAATTTGCTGAACTCTTTGCCGGCGTAGTAGCCCTGCCGGTAGTCCAGCTTCGCAGCGAGGTCGGGATTCACCGTGACCTTGACGTGCCGGAATCGTCCATTCAAGGCAGTATTGGTCGGGTAGTACTCCAAAATGTAGTAATTCGTGATCGATTGTTGCGCCTGCACGATTCCCTTAGTCAGGTCGTTATAGTCGAGCAGGGCTTTTCCACCCGTATCTCCGGCGAGAGCAAATAGGGTGTCCTGCGAGCGTTGCAGATTGCTTGTCGTCGCAAGTGCGGCTGCTCCGGAGTACATCCCGGCGTTCCCCGGCGAACCCTGCGTCGCATCTCCAAGCGGAGCCTGCGCTACCAGGCCACGCGCGTCGATTGGCCAGAACGAAACCCCCGCGCGAATCGCCGCATCGACCGTGGCCTGAAGCTGCGCCTCGTTATCTATGCCATTCAATCTGAGACCGCTGGCGAAGTAGATGAGCGACTTCTTCTCATTCAATTGCCCCAGCATTCTGGCGGCAGTTTGCAATGCTGAAAGCTGACGATCGGTGTTGAAGACGTTGAACTCGCTGTCATCCTGGCCAAAGGCAGCACCGGTGTCGGCGCTGCTGGAGTCGTCGACAGATTCGGCGGAGCCCTGGCCTTCGCCCACGACCAAAGTCTCGAGTATGCTCAGCAACTTGTTGCGGTCGGCTGTGAAGTCCTGCAGCACGTCGACCGATCCTCCCGAATATCTCATGATGGACAACAAGTCCGATGTCGTCATCTGGGTGCGAATAAACTTCTCTGCCGCTGCCAGCGCCCGTAACTGGTCAGCAGGCCGCATGGCTGTCATATCGAAGTACAGGGCCATGAGGCGGTGATCCTTATACCGAACATCACCAGGAGTTTCGGGTGTAATTTGAGTCCGGGTCAGCCGGTTGTAGATCTTGATGTCTTCCGGTCCCGATTGACCCAGCGGAACGTCGCTGAGAGTTGACGGCAGTGATTGCGGCTCACAGAAGCGGATCGCCTGCGGCACGCCGTCTTCGGTCAATGTGAAGTCTTTCGCGGTCAGTCCGTCGATCGTGTTTCCCTTCTTGTCTTTGACGACCACCGTCTCGATGACAATCTGCGATCGTACCGTCAGAGTCGGGGTGTCGCTATTGCCAAGAACACTATTCTGCCCTATCGTCTGGGCCTTGGCACCGAGTGTTGCGAGCAGAAGAATGGGAAGCAGGAATCGCATACTTCAAAACCTCAGGCGCATCGTGGTTTGCAGACTGCGCATTGCGTTCGCAGCCGTCGGTAGTCCGAAGAGCGGACTGTTCAGAGCTGGGCTCGACGCAGGATTCGAAGAAGGATTCAACGTCGTATTCCAGCTGGTGAAGACAACATGATTGAGCAGATTTATTGAATCTACTCGTATATCAAGGTTGTAACGATCCTTCAGGCGGAAGGATCGGGCCAGCGACGCGTTGAAGTTGAACTGGGCGGGACCGGTGATCGAGTTTCTTCTCGCATCTCCCCATCCGCCAGGAGCAGGAGCCTTGTAAGCAGCGGGATTCAGATGGAGGCCTGCCGGCGCAGCGTAGAGTGGTGCACCGGTGAGGCTCGGCCGGATGCTGCCCGTGACGCCAGTGCCCGGCACCGCAGCCAGATAGACGGGAGTCTCGGGCAGACCGCTGCCGGCGGTGATCTGGCCAAGCACGGTCCACCTCTTCAGCACCTTTCCCCGCCATCCGCTCAACAGGGCTCCGCCCCCGAGTCCCACTCCTGTGGTGTACTGCACCTGTGCGTTCACCAGATTGCGTTGATCGAAGGTCGAGAGCCCGCGCTCCGCGCTCAGGTCAAGCCAGTTCTGCGCGATGACAGGAGTTGCCGGCGGCGGGCTCTGAGTTGCGGCTCCGATTCCTGCACCTGTACCAGTGCCCGTACCGGCCCCCGCTCCGGTAGTAGCTGTGGTTGCAACGGGGCCCTGGCCTCCGAGTACAGAGTCATCGTCAATCGACTTGGAGTACGTGTACAGCAGCGTCGCAGTAAAACCGCTGCGCAATCTTCGCCGCAGTTGAATGCTGCCCGCCTCCCGGCTCGAATTGCCATTCGAGGTGCGGAAGACAAAGCCGGCGGGACACGATGGGCAAGGATTGACGCCGCCGATTGGATAGGTATTCGGCAGGTACGCCTGCACTCCCCGCGTTCCTTTGATCCCTAGATAGGTTGCGGTCATCTGCAGCGCGCCGGGAAGATCAGTCTGTACGGCCAACTGCCACGTCTGCGCGTAACCGACGCGAAAGTTCGGATCAACTGCAAACGTGTTGGGAATTACCGAGGAGCACAGGTTGAATCCGCTGGCGAGTGTTTGCGGGCAGGCCAGGCTATTCTGCACGCTCAAACTTGTCGAGAGCGGCGACTGCTGCGCCATTTGAAGCGCGGTCCCCTGATAGACCGAGGTGTCGTCGTAGACTCCGTATCCGGCGCGAACCACCACCGACGAACCCGGTATCGGCCGCCATGAGAGTCCCACGCGCGGTTCGATTCCCAGCAGGTCGGGCCGTATCAGCGAAGCTGGATACGTCTGGCCGGTTAGACTTCCCGTCGGATTGCTTCCCAGAACCGGCGCGACGGCGGAAAAGCCCGAAGCAATATCGAGATTTACAAGCCGTCCATAGAGCTCTGTGATCGGTGCGCCGTATTCCCAGCGTATGCCGTAATTGATGGTGAGTTCGGGGCGAAGTCTCCAGTCATCTGTCAGGTAGGCGTCGTACACAGATTGCCGGAAGTACTTATCCGCATTGCCATAGGCGATGGCGCTGGTATCCGGCAGGCCCACCAGGAAATCGGCGAAGTCCGAAGCGCCTGTCGCGATGCCGGTAAAGGTGAAGGTGCCTCGCGGATTCTGTTGCGAGAGGTAATTAAACTCCTGCCGCCGAAAATCACCGCCCAGCGTGACATTATGGTGGCCATGGTTCCACACGACGGAAGCGGACACGGCATTCGTCTCGTTGCGATTGCGAGCACTCTCTGCGTCGGTAAGGGTGGCGATTCCGCTGGAAAAGACAAGCGTCGGCGGGCCCCAGTTGGGGGGATCCTGATTATTGCCGGTGATACCGGCCTCACCTGAGATGTTGACGCGGTTCGCGAAGTTGGGAGTAACCTGCGTTCTCAATCGGCTGAACTTGTATCCGGTGGTAAGAAAAAATTCATGGCTAAATCGATGGGCCCAGTTGACGTTCGCATTGATGCCCAACGTGTCGGTCGTATCGATAAAGCCAAAGAGATTGGAACCACTGGACCGAATGCTTTGAAAAGCGAATCCGCCGTAAAACTGATTCTTGTTGCCTATGGTTTTATCCAGGCGAGATTGCAATGCGTCCTGATGGGTATCGGTGATCACTGGAACCTGGTAGTTGTACAAAGAATTTCCTAAGACATTTGGCAGCGGGTATAGCTTCAACAAATCCTGCGCCTGGGTTACCGGAGTCACGACTCCTGTGGGTAGATCTCCATTCCGTTCCATAGCTGTCGGCACTAGACCCGAGAGGGTTGTGGCATCGCCGTTCCTAGTCCATTGGTACGCGACGAAGAAGTTCGGTCCGTGGGGTAGCAGGTGAGGAATACGTAGAGGTCCCCCCAACGTCGCGAGGAAAGTCACCCGGTTGTACTCCGCCTTAGGGGTGTTCTGCCCACTCAGAGAATAAGGTCGCGCATCCAGCGCCGAGTTACCCAGGATCATTGCAAGTCCGCCGGTGTACAAACCTTTTTTGCCGCTGCGGTTATTGCCGAACGCCGGTGCCAGCGAGTACTGCGACGTCGCCGCGTTGTTGACGCTACCATTGATGAGAAGGCCATCTAAAGACGGTGCGGGGGAATCCTCCTGTGGTTTCGGCTTGTCAGCAGCAGCGCTATCGTTCGGTTTTGTGGCTTCCGCATTGCTCGGTGCAGCAGTCTCACGGACGCTCAGCACTGGTTTGGGATCGGCCGTGACCTTCTTGGCCTGGGCCATGATCTGATCGAGCGATAGCAGCTTCAGCTCCCACGTTGCCGCGGGCGTATTCGGTGCGATCATTACCATCTGTTCTATCGTCGAGAAGCACTGCATCTCGACCTCGATCTTCCAGGTTCCGTCCGCCAAATCTGCAAACGAGTAGCTGCCTTGCTGATCGGAGATCGCAATCAGCTTCTGGTTGTCTCGGCTGGCTCTGATCGTTGCTCCGGGAACCGGCAAACCACCAAATGTAACCTGCCCGTGATACTCGGACGCCAGCGCGAGCTTGGGGGTAGTCAGACACGCGCAGAGGCACACAAGGAGGAGTAGAAGACGGAGGTACTTGTTTGTTCGCCGTAATGACATCGAATCCACTGCTCGCTCGCTAGTTTTCAGAGGGCATCTCAACATGATCGATCACGAGAGTCTCAACCGGCCCTTTGGCTGATTGGAGTTTCAGGCCGAGCTGCTCCTGAATTGCAGTAAAAATCGAAGGTCCAGACGAATCGGGGGCGGGTTCGGCATGTTGGCTGCCGTCGGTCCCTTTGAACATTGGCTCCGAGCCCTGGTCTGGCGTCCAATTCAACTCCAGGTCGTACTTGCCGGTAAGTCCGGTCTTGTCGATGACGGTCTGGTGGAGTTGCTGAGACAACATGTTCACCAGGGATGTCATAGGGACCGCTTGCGCTGTGAGTTGGCCCGGGCCGAACCTCATCATGCCACCACGCGCGACTCCGTCCGGACCCTTAATTCCATTGGCGTACGTGTCGCTAGGCGATGCCTCCTTTAGTTTGGAGCCGCCCTTAGCGACGACAAGCTCAAAGACGGGTAGCTGTTTGGTTTCGGTGTGAACCTTCAGTTTGAAGCGATCCGTCAATGCTGGCTGGAGCATCGATCTGCGTTGTTCCGGGCTGAGCTTTTTCAAGGCATCGACATCAGGGCCGGCGACCTTTGCATCAAAATCGTATCCCGCAGACTCTACCCAGCCAGGTCCCCCCGAAATCAGGTCCTGTCTGATTCCGTATGCCATCTGAATAAGCTGTTTCGCAGAGACATTCGTTGCAGAATAGCCGTCGGGAGTGAACATGATTCGCATCCTGCCGTCAGCGGATTTGTTCTGCTTTACTGAAACGACATCGAACTCCGGCACCTTGACGTCTGCGGCTCCGACGGCCAACGGTGCGATTCCACCGGAGAGGACACTGGTTTGCCCTAACATGCTGGGAGCCATGATCGCCATCGCTCCGGCTAACACAAGCAACAGCCCTCGACTGAAATTTAGTTTTTGCACAACACGTTTCATCATGACCAACAGTCCTTTTCCTGAGATAGGCGCTCGTAACCCTGGATAGACAAACAGCAATATTCTATGGAGAAGTGACTGTAAGACGTTTGTAATCCATATTTGCACTCGACGGCACATATTTATTTCGTTGCCCCCGTGAAATTAGGAGCACCTCGACTACCAAAACAAAACCCCCAAAACAGACCCCAGTCGGTGGCTTAGATACGCGAGACGCATGCAAAATGTTCACATTCGAACTGATGTGTTCATTTGCGGACAGTCTATCGGTAAGCGCAAATTATCCTCCCATCAGCTGTTGGTCGGGGCGAACATGCTCATGGCGGAGACGCTGTCTGTTGGAAGGCTTCGATGTGATTAATGGCAAAAACCTGCGCCCGTCTCGTTGGTGACGCGCTTCAGGTTCGTGGCGGGACTTCGGTCAGCGTCAGCAATTCATGTCCTCTCGGGATTGCCATGGACGGCAGCAGGAGACCTCTTTGCTGTCGCGAACCTCGCACTGAGAACGGGAACGCGGACAGACACCGTCTGCCCGCGTCGACGTTGTGGAGCGTGGCCTTCAGCGCGTCCACATCCCCTTCAATTATCCGCCAATGCAATCTACTCCCGTTAGTGTTGAACGAGCGGATTCTCTTGAGGGCCTCCTAATACGCTGACAATTTCTGCACCGATCTCATTGAAATTGTGCCGGTCAACGCAAATGGCGTTGTGAATGAATATCCTGATCCGATTGAAAGGTAACGGGTGCTTTTTGCGGTCCCAGCTGGGAAAGGAGATAAATCGAGAGGCAGAGATGGAGAGAGGAACAATAGGCACCCCACTTTGCAGTGCAATATGAAGAACGCCCTTCTTTAGCGACCGTGCCGGGCCGGAGGGTCCGTCGGGAGAGATCGTGGTTGACCAGCCGCACCGGACAAGACCTGCAAGCTCGTCCACCGCTCGCCTTCCTTCCTCTCCCGATGAGCCCAGCAGCAGACGCTTCAGCCCCATCCATCGGAAGACATTGTGAAGTGGTCTCATATATGCGGCGGGATGGCTGATCATCGCGTGAGAGGAACGGAAGTGTTGGAATACCACGAAGTAAGACCACCAACTCTCGTGCCACATACAGAAGATGGCGTGTTGAGACAGGTCGCGATTTCCCGGCCCCTCGATTGAGATCTTCGAGGTGAGTCGGCAGAAGCGATAGTAGAGATATAAGACCGCGCCAATCGCCCAGGTGACCGCAAGATAGAACGGGCGCACGACCCGGGGAACCGTGTCCACACGATAGCGAATCGGCTGCTCCGGTTTCCTTTCGGGTTTCTTGGCAATGTCTGATGGTTCTGCGTTCTGCATTTGCCAGTTCCATTCGCGATATGTCTGCCGCAGCTCTGATTTGAGTAACTTCCCTGTCGAAGTGTGAGGCAGATCAGGGACAAAGACGAAGTCATCCGGCAACTGCCATTTTGCGAAGGTTGATGCGAGATGGCTTCGAAGCTCTACTTCGTCTACCTCCGCGCCCTTCTTTCGGACCACCAGCGCAAGCGGCCGCTCTTGCCACTTCGGATGAGGAACAGCTACGATTGCTGCTTCGGCCACGGCGGGATGGGCTACCAGCACATTTTCCAGATCCACCGAGCTGATCCATTCTCCGCCAGACTTAATAAGGTCTTTCGCGCGGTCGGTTATCTTCAGATAGCCGGCGGAATCGATCGTTGCGACATCTCCGGTCCGAAACCAGCCGTCTTGAGACCACTTAGTGCTCTCTTCCGGCAGCTTGTAGTAGCTTGCGGCGACGGTCGGTCCCCTGACCTCCAATTCGCCGGGCGTCGTTCCGTCCCAGGGCACCTCACCACTGTCGCTTACGGCTCGGACATCCAGGAATGGCATTGGCATTCCTTGTCTGGCGCGAAGCCGGTACCTCTCATCTTCGGAGGCTGCCTGCATGTGCGACTGAAGCCGGGAGACTGTCGCTGTGGGCGTTGTTTCGGTCAGTCCCCATAGTTGAATGACACGCACACCGAACCGGTCGAAGCGGCGAAACAATATCTCAGGACATGCAGATCCTCCTATGAGGACACGAAGCTCCGGGTGCAGGCGCCAGCGTCTGGGCTCCCGCTCCAAAGCTTCAGCTACGGCAAGCCACACGGTCGGTACGGCGCCGGCGAGCGTGACTTGATCGGAGGAAAGCAGATCGAGAATCAACTCCGGCTGCAGGTTCGGCCCGGGCAGAACGAGCTTGCTGCCATTCATGACCGCAGCAAAGGGCAAGCCCCAGCCATTCGCGTGAAACATCGACATCGCGGGAAGGATTGCGTCGTTTCGCGAGATTGAAAAGTTGTCCGGCAGCGAAATGGAATAGGAATGCAACGCAATCGCGCGATGGGTGTAGACGACGCCCTTCGGTTTGCCCGTTGTACCGGACGTATAGCAGATGCTGACAGCATCATCTTCTTTGAGATCGACGTACCTCGGATCGCCGTCGCTTTGCTCGAGCAGCGTTTCATAGTCTTCATAGCCTTGTGGGACCGAGCCGTCACTGAAGGGAAAGACGATCACGAGTTCAATCTTTACCCGGTCCCTGACCTTTTCAAAAAGAGGCAGTAGAACGTCATCGATGATGAGAATGCGATCCTCGGCGTCGTTAATGATGTACGCCAGTTCATCAGGATGCAGCCGAAGGTTGAGCGTGTGCAGTACGGCTCCAATCACGGGAACCGCAAAATATGCCTCAAGATGGGCGTGGTGGTTCCACATCAGCGTGGCCACGCGATCCCCTGGTCGTACGCCATGGTTCTGCAGAGCCACTGCCAAAGCCCTGGCTCGCCGATGCCAATCGCCGTATGTGTATCGGTGGATCGAGTTATTGGGGCGGCGTGAAACGATCTCCACGTTCGGGAACAGCTTTCCTGCGCGCTCGAACAACGAAGTGATCGTGAGTGGGTAGTCCATCATCGTTCCGGTCACTACGCCACCTCCGAGGAATGGCTAAGAGAACGCTCGTTGAAAACTTCAGCGGGGCCCGCCCACACTTCATCCAGCCAGTTCAGGACGTCGAACGGTTCGGACTTGATCACCATTTGGCCGGTTCCATCGAACCACTGAGTTTGCGGTCTGTCGTAGTAGAGCTCAATCCCATTGCCATCGGGATCGTGAAGGTATATCGACACCGTGATGCCGTGGTCGCGTGCTTCGTCGATCGGGACGTCATGGTCGAGAAGCCGAGCCACCGCGCTCGCCAGTAACGACTCATCCTCATAGACGATTGCGAAGTGATTCAAGCCATCGTGCCGGACAGGGTTTGCCTTTTCGCCGTCACTATAAAACCAGTTCAAGGCGACATGGTGGTGGTAGTCACCGAACGCCAAAAAAACGGCCGGAACTCGGATGGCTGGGCCGTAATAAGCGATCGTCAGACCGAGTACATCGCGGTAGAAGTCGGTGGCGCGGTCCAAGTCGGTTACTCGCAGATTTACGTGCCCAATCCGCCCACTCGAAATAGGGGAGCGTTTGACGGCAACCCTAAAGCGCTCAGGATTGATGATGCAGATCATTGTCATTTCTCCTAACTTGTTGAATCGGCCCTGGAGTGGAGAGCGGGAAACAGACGATGAAGCCCGCCCTCGGTTCAAGCTCAATCAAAGCTCAGATCAGACTCAGATCAGGGGTTGCAACTGCCCGGATGAGCAGGATCAGGATCGGTGCAGAGCGGTCCTAACTGTGTCGTCGGATCCGGCGCACTAATCATCGCGAAGGGTCCGGCTTTGTGCTCCCCATTGAACGGGGTGAACTGGCTCGGGTCGTTAGCGGGGAATCCGCAGCTGGCGGCGTCCTGCGGATTGTTAAACCAAAAACCTACATGAAACGTGTTGGTTGGCGGCAGTGCTACGTCCGGATCGAAGCCGAAGATTTGATCAAGCAGGATCGTCTTGATACGAACATGGCCGTCGTCGGTGTTCTTGCCGATCTGGATATCCGACTGATACCACGCGAGGCCGAAGCTGCCTTTGAAGGTGGCCTTGAAAGCTGGATCGGGCGTTTTATCGGACAGAAACGGACTGCGTTGCACCGTAAACAGATCGAACGCCAGACCAGGTTTGAATCCGTCGAGATCCAGAATCAGCGTGTCATTGAGTTTGCCGCGGATGACCGTCGCTCGGGCCCTGGGTTCTTCATGAGAGGATTTCCGAATACAGTCGACAAACGACGGATTTGGCACCAGATCGAAACTTATTTCATCTTTCTTGTCCTGGGCCGAAGCTGTGGTTGGAAAGACGGCAGAACCAATAGTCGTAGCTAGAGCGATGACGAGCGTGCCCAACTCCAAACGGTCAAAGTACTGCCCGAACTTGTTGTTTCTCATTGCATTCTCCATTCATTGAAATAGAATTAGACCCGGACCAGACGGCCCGAACCGGTTCGCCCTCTTGATGGGGAGGGAGGTAGCTAAACGCGGGTCGCTCAAGGCGGAGATAGACTGGTTCCGGGAAGCTATCGTCCGACCACTTCCAGACCATTTCCCGCCCGTGGGCTCTACATCGCGACCAGCAATGCGATCACAGTACGGAGCGGCGGCCGGGAAGTCCCTAGGGTTGATCAAGAATTTTGCAAGGATTTTCCAAAGAACTTCCAAATCCGTAGAAGTCTTTGGAGGTCAATCATTTGTATGAGTTCTACAAATTTCGCTTTGACCCCGAGAATCACTTGCTCGAGAGCGAAGGGAGCCCAGTTCCGCTCACTCCCAAGGCTTTTGAAATTCTCCTGGTGCTGGTTCAGAACGGAAGTCGACTAACCACCAAAGAAGAACTGATGCGGAAGGTCTGGCCCAACAGCTTCGTTGAAGAAGCCAATCTCACCGTCAACATATCTGCCCTGCGCAAACAGCTCGGGGAAACCCCCGCCGGCCAGCAATATATTGAGACGGTACCGAAAAAGGGCTATCGCTTCGCGGTGCCTGTCTCGGAATTGCCGGCAAACGGACATGGGTCTTCTGCCCTGTCTGGTGTTCCGACGGCGGAAACCGCCCGAGAGGCCCCGGTTCCGCATGCCGAATCCTCGGTCGAGAGGTCTCCAGTCGAGAAGGAGTCACCGCCCGGAGAAGATGCCAAAAAGAGAACATGGCTACCATCCGCGTTGCTCTTGTCTGGCCTGATGGCGATTGTGCTGATATGGCTCGGCTATGGGGCTTATCGAAACAGATCGACGCCCAAACAGGTCTCGCAGTTGCCGCGCCGTCTTGCGGTTCTTCCATTCCAGAATCTGCAAGAGAATCCGCACGCCGACTTCCTCGGATTTTCTCTCGCCGACGCGATCATTACCAAACTTGGCTACGTTAGCGAGCTGAGCGTGCGTCCCTCTTACTCGGTCCAGAAATACAAATCCAACACTATCGATATTCCAAAAGCCGCCGCTGAACTGAATGTAGATACATTGCTCACAGGAACCTTTCTTCGGGAGGGGGAGGATCTCCGAATCGCCTGCCAGCTGATCGACGTGAAGACGGAAAACCTTCTTTGGAAAGGGGCATTTGATCTTAAATATGACAAACTTCTCGCGGTTCAAGATCAGGTAGCTCAACAGATTATTCGAGGACTGGAGCTGACGCTGTCCGCCTCCGAAGCAGGACGGCTAAAGAGCGATGAGACGGTTACTCCGCTTGCATACGAATACTTTTTGCGGGGGGTTGATCTTTATTCGAAGGCAGACTTTCCCATGGCCATCAAGATGTTGGAGAAGTCGACCGAAATCACTCCACATTTCGCCCTAGCCTGGGCGAATCTGGGCCGATCGTACACGGCGAACGCTTCGTTTCAGTTCGGAGGAGCCGAACACTACCGCAAGGCCGAGGCAGCATTTGAAAAAGCCCTTTCTCTCCAACCAGACGAAATTGATGCTCGAATTTACATGGCCAACATGTTCACCGACACAGGCAGAGTGGAGGAAGCTGTGCCACTCTTACGCGACGCGCTCAAGACAAATCCCAATCACGCAGAGATTCACTGGGAATTAAGTTATGCCTACAGGTTTGCCGGCATGCTGCCGGAGTCGGTCTCTGCGTGCGAACGGGCTCGGCAACTCGATCCGGGTGTAAAACTCAACAGCTCAACGCCAAACGGTTATCTTTACCTCGGACAATACGATCGCTTCCTGCAAAGCCTTCCGGCGACCGATGATGTTCCTCTCATCGTTTTTTATCGGGGTCTCGGTGAGTACTACAAGAAGAACATGGAACAGGCAGCGTCGCATTTCGAACATGCATTTGAACTTGATCGTTCTCTCCTTCAGACCGAAATTGGAAGAGCGATCAGCCTGGGAATTCGACATCAGGATGCAGAGGCCATTGGAATTCTGCATGAGTTAGAAACCAGGATCAACGAACGCGGCGTATTCGATCCAGAGGCGATATACAAGATCGCCCAAGCCTATGCGACCGTCGGAGACAAAGCTTCAGCGCTTCGAGTCCTGCGTCACAGTATCGGCAACGGCTTCTTTCCCTATCCTTATTTTGCGACTGACCCGCTTCTCGATTCGCTCCGCAGCGAAGCTGAATTTACCAGGCTCATGGGCAGGGCACGTGACCGTCACGAAAGATTCAAAGCCAGATTTTTCTAAACACTCCGCGTCGTACTGGCACTAAGTATGCGCAACAATCCCGTGGCGAATCGCATAGTGCACCAGCTTCGCGATGGAGTTGAAGCCCAGCTTCCGGCTGATATTGATCCGGTGTGACTCCACCGTTCGAATGCTGATCTGCAACTGCGTCGCGGCCTCCTTGCTCGTCATACCATCCGCCAGCAGACGCATCACTTCGCGTTCGCGCTCTGTCAGTTGCGCCACCTTGTTCTTCGGCTTCTCCTTCGTCACAGTGCGAGCCAGGTATCCACCCAGCACCAGCTCCGACATTCGGGTCGTAAAGAAGTGCCGCTTCCTCGCGACAGCCTCCACGGCTTCCACCAGGTCTCGGTCCGCATCACTCTTCAGCACCAGTCCACGCGCTCCCGCTTGCAACACCTCCCGCATCACATGTTCGGAATCGTGCATCGTCAGCACTACGACCCCGGTCTCCGGAACTCTCTCCGCAATCTGCGCCGCAGCCCCCGGTCCGCTCAGTTCCGGCATCGAAAAGTCCAGAATCGCAATATCCGGTCTCAGACTCACAGCTTTTCGCACAGCATCGGTCCCGTTGCAGGCTTCCGCCACCACTTGCCATCCGCTCCGCGCTGCCAGCAGATCGCGTACCCCGCGGCGTATCAGATCATGATCATCAGCAATCAAAACCCTCAGCTCATCCATAGAAATTCACCTCCATCGGTATAGTCGCCTTCACCGTCGTTCCCTCTTCAGTGCACTCGATCAACAGACATCCCGCCAGCTGTTCCACCCGTTCACGCATCCCGCTGATGCCAACGCCCTCCCACTTGTCTCGAGCCTTAAGCAATGCCTCGCGCGCATGCCCCTTACCCCAGTCGTTCACCGCCAACTCGAGCCAGCCTGCTTTGCGATGCAGCGAAATCTTCGCGACCGGACTCCCCGAATGCCGCAACACGTTTGCTAACCCTTCCTGCACAATGCGGAAGACTGCTATCTCTACCTCGTCGCGAAATCGGCCCAGATCCGGACTCATCTCGAGAGTCACTCGAATCCCACTACGCTGTTCAAACCCTTCTGCCAGCCACGGCAACGCCTGGGTCAAGCCGGCCTCTCCGAGCAAAGGAGGATGCAGCAAATACGCCACGCTCCGAATCCGGGCAGAGCACTCGTAAGCAATCTCCTTGGTCTGTTGCACCAGCGTCTTCAGCGCCTCATCCTTATCTCCGACAAGATTGGCTCAACCGTGTCAGGTTCCAGTTCAGCACTGCCAGTTCCTGTGACGTCGAGTCATGCAGATCCCGCGCCAGGCGCCGCCGCTCCTCCTGCTGCAGGCTTTCGAGTTGACCCGAAATCTCACGGAACGCAATCTGAGCCTTATTCCGCTCCGTCACATCCTGATACAGGGCATACACACCGGCCAATTTGTCATCCACCATTAGTGGTATGCCGTAGATCTCCACATCCACGATCATTCCGTCGCGTCTGCGTCTCTGCGTAACAGTATGGACTTTATTCCCGCGCATCACGCGCCCGCTCAGCACGCTGCCTCTTCAGCCTGCTCTGGGCCGGCAATCAGATCGTCCAGATCGACCGATGAAAGTTCTTCCGGTGTATATTGAAAAAGTTTTTGAAACGCGGGTTGCACATCGTGTAGCGATACTGCGCATCCAGAACGACGATGGCGATAGGGCTGTATTCAATGAGAGCACGGAGATACGTTGCAGAAGTGCCTGCGTCCTTCCGGGTAGAAGGGAACATAGTATGAGTTTCGAAAAACTCATGCTCTTTCATGATTTGCCTCGATCGTGCTATTGCGGGTTATTTGCAAAAGCGTGGGGGGCTATTCGTGAAATCTGATATGTCTGAGATTTATTGAAGCATAACGGATTTTCACACATCCGTACAGAAAAATGGGCATCTACGTACGTAGAAATACGGAGATTCGACGCGTAATCTTTCATCGCGACTTTATTGGCCGCACTCTTAAAGCCGGAGCCTTCTATGGCTTATCGAAAGATGGGCCTCGATTTTCCCATAACGAGGAAACCCTATTTCGTTGAGGCAGTGGTGGTGGAAATATTCTTCGGCACATGCCATGGGCACCCACGTTGCCATCGACCAACTGGGTGATGTCCAGATTGACAGCCACCCAGACATGTTAGAAAACATACTTCAGCGCGAACTGAATCAGCCGCGGAGCAACCGACGACGCGTTGATCACTCCGTAGCTTGCCGTGCCTGCACCTACCCCCGGATTCGCATACTGAGGGTGGTTCCACACGTTGAAGAACTCCGTGCGGAATGTCAGCGTTGCATCTTCACGCAGTCCGCCAACCCGAGTCATCTTCGATATCGTCATGTCCCAGTTGTCATTCCCCGGCCCGCGCGCGGCGCCGATGGAGCTGTTGCCATAGTCGATTGCTTGCGGGCCTCCGGTAGTGGCAGCAGCGCTAAACGGAACAGCAGGAGCGGTCACAAACAAACTCGCGCTTGGATTCAGATAAGTATTGTTCTTGATGCGCGACAGCATTGTTCCACCATTCTTATTAATGATGTTGGCGTTGCCCATGCCGGGGGCGAACTGCGCACGGCTCGCGGTTCCATAAGCTGTGCCATCTCTGGCATCGGTGAAGGTCAGCGGTTTACCAGACTGGAAAGTCGTCACGCCGGAGAACTGCCAACCGCTGGTGGCGACCCGCGCAAATGCATTGCCGTTTTTCCAGCCCGGCAGCTGCCATGTGTAAACGATGACCACGCGGTTCGTGCGGTCGTAACCAGCAGGGCCCCAACGTGCATAGCGATTGTTAGGATCGTTACTGTTGCCGCTCCCGCCGGCGAAGACGCCGTTCGTGCCATCGCCGCCGGTTACCGTCGTCAAAGCGCGGCCCCATGTGTACGCTCCCTGCAAATACACTCCGTGACTCAGTTGACGCTTCAGTGTCGCCTGCATACTGTTGAAGTTCGAGAAGCCGTAGGTTTCGATGCGCGTCACGCCGCCCGGCGTGAAACCCTGGAACGGCACGCGCGCCTGCAGGTTAGCAGATGCAACTGTGTTCGATCGTAACGCCGTTGATCGGATTTGTAGGGCTGGCAAGAAATGCTCGATTCAGAGCGCGGGATTCCGCAAGCCGCGTACCGCGTGTTCCCACATAACCCACCTCGAGCACAAGATTGCTGGGCAGTTGCTGCTCTACGTTCAGGTTGTATTGCTCAACAAGTGGTGAATCGATGTTTTCGGCCACTCCGGTCACCGTCAGAGTGTAGGCGGTTGAACGTGGCCGCCATACGCCCGGCGTAAGGACCGTCGTGTACGGTGTTTGGAACGTGGCTGCGGCGTTCGCCGTTCCACTCAGGCTTGCCGAACTCACGAAGGGCTGACCGCCCAGCGTCTGCAAAACTGAATTGGCGTTCGGCAACGTGTAGAAGAGGCCGAAGCCGCCACGCAGCACTGTTGAGGTGCCGCTGCCAAATGGCTGCCACGCAAAACCGACACGCGGACCGAAGTTATGCAGTGGGAGATCGTTGTTCGAGAGGCTTGTGCTACCGAGACGGGTCACGCCAGCCGGAAGCGTCAACCGATAGTTGTTCGGGACGACGAATCCAGCAAACGTTCCGCCGGCTGGAACGGGTTGGAACCGCGTCACCAGCGACGGATAGAAGCTGCTCAGCTGGCCATGGTTCGCGCTCACGCCACTGTTCAGTTCCCAACGCAGACCGGCATTCACCGTCAGGTTCGGGCGCAGCTTGATGTCGTCCTGAATGAACATCGCCATCACTGTCCCGCGATAGCCCTTGTAGTAAGAACCTTGCTGGCTTCCGCTCGAATTCACATTGCTGAACCCCGAGCCGTTTTGCGCCGCGCTCTCGCCCAGAAGGAAATCCTGGAAGGTCTGGAAGGTTACGCTGCCGCGCTTGTTGTTTGGATCATCGAAGTTGAACTGGTCCTTCTCCCCCAGAAAGCCGGCACGGATACTCTGCTTGCCGTGCGTCCAACTGATCTGATCACTAATCTCAAACGTGTTTACCGCAGAGAAGGAAACATCGTTATTCACTCCACCCAGCTGGAAATAACCTGTCGTGGAAGTGATTGGCATCAGCGGATAGGTTGGGTCACTCGGCGCCGTCATGCCGATCTGATCGTAGGTAAGGTTCGCCTGCGTTTGGAGACGGCCGTAGCTGCGGATGTAGCCGATCAGCGCCTCATTGAGAAAGTGTGCGTTCAGCGCTGAAGTCAGCTTCAGCACTGCCACCTGGCTGTTGAACGTTGGTGTCAATCCGTTACCCGGAGTGCAGGAGCATGTGCTGAATGGCAGGTTCTGCGGATCGTTGGAGTAGAAGTAGCGCTCCGACAAAGTGTGCTTCGCCGTGATAACCCAGTCCGTGTTCACCATGAACTGGTCTTCGCTGAAGTGAGCCGGAATACTGTACGACGAAAGCCCGACCGGGTTACCGTTAGTATCGGTGGAGTATCGCTGCGGCGTCGGAATCAGGTAGGTGCCGTTTGCGATCTTCTTGTTCAGCAGGTTCAGAGCAACCGGATTGATGTTCGACCCGTTGCAGGCTACGTTTACTCCGCCATTGAACGGAGCCCAGTTCTTTCCGGTGCTCGAACCGGGGCATGCAACTTTGGCGATCCCCGCCGCGCTGCGGTCATCCGTGACGGGGAAAAGTGTGAGGCTGGCAAACGAGCTGGAGCTAAGACCGTTGACCTGGCGCGTTCCCTGGTACGTTCCGAAAATGAAGAGCTTGTCTTTGATGATCGGACCGCCCAGCGTCCCGCCGAACTGGTTCTGTTTCATCACGGCGCGCTTCTGTCCGCCTATCTTGAGAAAAGTATCGTTCGCATTCAGAACGTCATTACGGAAGAACTCCCACGCCGATCCGTGAATGGAGTTGCCGCCCGTCTTGGTCACAACGTCAACGTTCGCACCAGCATCGCGTCCGAACCCGGCGTCGTAGTTGGTCGTTTGGATCTTGAACTCCTGAAGCGAATCAGGATTTGGAATTGCAATACCAGCTTGCTGAACAAAATCCCCCGCGCGGCCTGAGCCGTAGTTGTTGATATCTGCGCCGTCCATGTGGAAGTTGTTGCTGATGCTGCTGGCGCCGTTCACATAGACATCCTGCGTGCCCTTTCCGAGCGAGGCGGCATTGTTGATATCACCGGCTACGCCAGCCGACATTGTCAGCACCTGAGTGTAGTTACGATTCGTCAGCGGAACCTCACGAATCGTAGTCCCATCCACCACAGTGCCCAGTGTCGCGTTCTCAACCTGCAGCGCCCCACCCTGTGAAGTGACTTCTACCGTTTCGGTATTGCTGCCAAGAGACATCTTTGCATCCACGCGCGCTGTCTCCGTCACGACGACCGTCACAGGCGCAGGCTGCTCCGTCTTGAACCCCGCGGCTGTGATGCTGATCGTGTAGACCTCGGGCGGGAGCAGACCAACCGCATACTGTCCGGACGAATCACTCTTTACTGTGCGCACCTGATCTGTGGCTTTGGAGGTGATCGTTACCGTCGCTCCGGAAATGACCGCCCCAGTCGCATCAGTCACGGTCCCGCGAATCGCGCCCGTAGTTGACGTTTGGCTGAATGTCATTTGCGCCGTCATTGCAAGGACGAGGAGTGTAAATACAACTCTGCGCTTGCGGGAAAGGAGGATATTCCAGTTCATGTCGGAGCCTCTTTGGATTGGGGTTCCTTCACTATGCAGGAAATTTCCTATTTATGTAATTCGCAGAAATACTGCCTTTCGAATTCTTTACTCGGTAGTTTTACTTAGGGTTGATGCATTGCGGGCCGACACCCAGCGGCCCGCAACCGGAACAAGTAAATCTACTTCGCCGATACAGGCTTCAACATAGCCAGTGTGCTTTTCGGCACCTTGGTTACCACGTTGAACTCCGGATCTACCAGTTCAGTCACTTCGATCTTCATCACTGCTCCCAGCAGCAGCGCTGCCTCGCTGTCGGAAAGGCCATAGTCATGTTTGATCCACGTCGCAAGCTGCGCCGTGGACGTCTTCAGCGCTTCCTGCAGCGAACCCGCTACGCCGAACGAGATGATGTAATCATTGTCTTCCTCACGTACTCCCTGAGACTGGTAACCCTTGATCACGTCCACCGAGAACGTCACATCCATCGACACCTCAAGCCCGGTTTGCGTCACCTCGCCGTCCGCCATCGCAGCGTGTCCATCGCCAAATCCGAAAAGCGCGCCCGGATGAAAGACCGGGAACAGCATCGTAGTTCCGGAAACCGTGCCGTTATAGTCCAGGTTGCCACCGTACACGCCCAGGTGCGGCCCGGTGAAAGCCTCAAATCCAGGAGGCGCCACCGAGATGCAGCCCAGCATCGGCTTCATCTGCAGTTTGAAGTCCTTCAGTGCGGGTGTCGGAGCAGTAAGTGTCGCAAAGCCCGTCGCGTTGTCCAGCTGATACTCACCATTGAAGCGGGGGTCGTACTTCGCGGCCAGATTGTAGGCTGGGGTCACTCCAAACTGCTGAATTCGACTTCCCTGCCGCGCAGTCTTACGGTTGGGTTCAATCTTGATCAGGTGAACAACCAGTGTGTCGCCGGGGAGCGCGCCCTCAACGTAGATCGGTCCAATGTTCGCATTCCCACCAAGCGCCAAACGCTTCCCATTCTTATCGACACCAGCGGAGTCCACAGACCAGGTATGCACAATGTCGCCCGGAAAAATATGAATGTCTGGTTTGTTCCCAGCGTAGTAGTACGCCTGAAAAGTCTTCGGCTCATAGTTGATCTCTCGCGGCTTAGCCGGAGGCGTCACCTCACGCGTCAACTTCCAGGTGACTTCCTGCGGCATCGGCGCGCGCCCGCCGGCACCCATTGCACCACCCGGCCGCCGTCCCACACCCGCCAACGTTCCCGAACCCGTGCCCTCTGTGCCATCCACCGTCCCCGTCAACTCCCCCGCGGCCACTCCATCCGCATCGGTCACCGCCAGCGTAATCTGTGAGCCTTTCACCGATCCCTTCACCGTGTTGGTTCCCCACGTTCCGCTCACCGAATTGCCCGTGCTCTCCAGAGCCACGCGCGCGTATACCGGCTCCAGCAGCATCGGGCCCGAAACTTCAGCCACCCACTTGCCCGCAATCTCCGCCGCCGAAGCTCTGCAGGGCCACATTGCAGCCCCAACCATCGCGAACACTACCATCCAACGCATGCGCATCGCCATCCCTCTCCTTTGTTCGTTTTTAGAATCGTTTTGCCTGCATCAACCGTAAGCCGCCAAGACACCTCAGCTCATCTCCAGCCGCACAGCCGTGTCTATGATCAAAAAAATCTGCGTGTGCCGAAATTTATACCACGCCTCTACGTACAACACAGGTATGTGGGCTGACGGGCGCGGCACAAAAACGACCATCAGCTCTACGGAAATGATTGTCATCAAACGGAATTACAAGCTCGTCTTGACAGCGCAAAAGAGTAAGTCCACATTGGCATAGCCTAACTATGCCAATGTGCCCGAAAAGCTTGAGGTACCGCATGAACCGTGACGAAATCCCCCCTGGGACGCTCTATTTTTTGATTCTTAAAACCGTTGCCAGCGCAGGAAAGATGATTGCCGACTCGATCCAGCGCACTTCAGACGATGTCCTGCAGGTCGAAGAAGGGTCACTTTATCCGGCACTGCAACGGATGTTGATCAAGGGCTGGGTGAAGGCAGAGTGGGGTACTACTGCCGGAAATCGCCGCGCACGTTACTACCAACTAACGGCAGCAGGGCGCAAACAGCTCGCAGTCGAGATATCACAGTTCGAGCGTGTCATCGGAGCCATAAGCCGGGTCATTCAGACGGCTTGAGGAGGCAAGCTATGAATTTCTTTGGCGAACTCGCAAGGAAGCTTTCGATGCTGTTCCACCGCAGCCAGTTCGACGCCGACCTTGAAGAAGAGATGCGTCTGCATCTGGAACTCAGAGAGCAACACGATTGCAGGCGGGCATGACGCAAATGGATGCACGCTCAGCCGCTCACCGTCTATTCGGAAATCCGACGGCTCTCAAGGAGAAGAGTCACATGACCTGGGAATGGCAGTGGTTTGAGGATCTGCTGCAGGACGTTGCCTATCTGGTATTACGATCGTGGCCCTACTCTCACTTGCGCTGGGCATCGGCGCCAACACAGCTATCTTCAGCCTGATGGATGCGGTGATGCTCCGGTCGCTTCCGGTCAATGACCCGGGACAGCTGGTTTTATTCGGCAACGGCACCGACTCCGGAATCAGCGACGGATTTTCAAATGAAGATCTCTTCTCCTACCCGTTTTATCGCGAGATGCAGCAGAAAAATGAAGTCTTCTCGGACTTGGCCGCCGTCTTCAGCATGAACAATCGGATTCATGGGTTCGTTGAAGGGGCGCAATGAAGCCGAGCCGATGAATATCCAGCTTGTATCCGGGACTTATTTTCCAATGTTGGGTGTTCATGCCATGGTGGGGCGCACGCTTACGGATGAAGATGATCAAAATGAAGGATGGACACCCTGTAGCTGTAGTGAGCTATTCCTGGTGGAACAGGAGCATGGCGCACGATCCTTCTGTCTTGAACAGAAAGTTGAAGATTGGGTCGACAATCTTTACGATTGTCGGCGTCGCTCCACCAGAGTTCTTTGGGACGAGGGTTGGCGACTCACCCGATATCTGGGTTCCTTTGTCATGCCAACTACGACGATCGGCCTCATGCGCTAATACTTGTTAATTTGAATACAGCGGCGCAACTGCGATGGCCACGAGGCCAGCGAGAAAGCAAGCGAACATTGCGATAAGTAGAATACGGACGCGCGGCGAGGGAGAGGGGAACTCGCGCCAGACAAATACCCCCCAGAAAGCCGACACCATGGTGGCACCTTGTCCGATGGAATAAGAGATCGCAGGCCCGACGAAATTTACACGTGAGGCGGCGAAGTTGAGAGTCGCCCCGCAGACCCAAATCGCGCCACCAAGCACGCCCGCCATGTGCCAACCGGAAGGTGCGCCGGTGTAGCCGGACATGGTGACTGGGATTCCGCCGTCAATCGGCTTCCTCATAAAAAGATAATTTACCGGCAACGCGCATAGGCCGGTGCCGATAACGAAGAAAAGCGCCGTGGCGTACGGGCCAAGCGCGTTTGGCAACGCCATAGACTTGCTTACGAGAGGATAGAAGGTGCCCATCAACAAACCCGCAAGCAGACTGATGACAATGCCACGAACGTTGCTTCCGCTTTTTGCGGCCTCGCGCGTTCGGTAGGCGAGCGAATCGCAGATGATGGCAATGACTACCAGCGTGATGCCGCCGAAGAGCAAGAGTGGATTGCCTTGCGGAGAGATCAGGTAACTGCTGAGCGCGCCGACAATTAGCGCGACACCAATACCAATCGGAAACGCGACGGCCATACCGGCAATTTCTATCGCCGCCACGAGAAGCAAGTTGGCAACGTTGAAGATCGCTCCGCTGCAAATTGCGAAGACAATGGACATGTTTGGCGCGTGAAAAACGTCCTGCAGGAAGGGCCTGCCGATGACACCTGCGTTGCCGAGGGTCAGCCCGAGGGCCACTGTTCCGACGAACAGCCCGATGATGTAGTCCCAATAAAAGAGCTGAAAGCGATAGCCGGGACAGAGCTTCATCGTATTCGCCCACGATCCCCAGCAAAGCATGCTGCCGATCATGAACAGCAGAGCAATTTCGTAACTTTGCGGCAAATACATGAACTACCTCTGATTTAGAGTCCGGTGCAAATTCAGATCAGATGAACCGATTCATAGCGTCATCGACTATATGTGCCATCAGCGGCAGGTGCCACTCCCACTCGTGCGGCAGCCGCTTCCCTGCCCATGCTGCGGAGGCGCGAATCCTGGAGCGAATACTTAGGTGACGGGCCTATTCGCCCATCCTCCTTCTTCCTTCAACTCCCAGCAATGACCAAAAACGGAAAGAGAGCTGCTTTTGTCACAGGTTGTCTTCTTCGCCCTCCGGTAAAGCGTCCGCACCGCTGGGGAGATTGCGTGGGTCAACTTTGACAGAGACGGATTGCGTGTAGGTCTGGCCGTCCACTGTTAGCCTGACCGTATATTCGCCGGGCTGGAGGCCGGTTGCTCCTCGACCGCGCCGTTGTGGTCCTGCCTCAAGCTGGGGCGCTGGTGTCCCCGCTGGGTAGCAGGCGTCAACGGGGGGTGGAGGCGCCGGACCTCGGCGACCGCCTCCGCCGAAGCCTCGCGGCGCGGCTACGTTGAGCGCGATACGATGCATTCCAGCCGTGGCCGACGGGGGCGGGGTGGGTTGCTCCCAGATGGCTTGGACGTTGATGGCTTCGGTGTCGACGGGCTTCACCGGTGTGTCGCTTGCTTCGCATACAGCGACTTTGCCCGTTGAGTCGACGAGTTCCACCCTCAGTGGGCTGCTGGGAGCTGATTTGAGCCAGTAGTAGGCGAGGACACCCGCAGGCGGGTTTACCTCCTGCGGCTCTTCATGCGGCAGTGGCGTTCCATTCTGGCTGCCATTGTGGATCGCCCAGGATTCGCCGGGAGTGAAGAGATAGGCCTTGGCGGATTCGATCTCCTTCCCTTTCGTAGCGATCTGCCGGAGGGCGGTCATCTGATCCAAAACCCAGAATCCGCGGCCATAGGTCGCCACTGCCAGGTCGTCGCCGTGAACGACGATGTCACGCACGGAGGTGACGGGCATGTTGAGTTCGAGCGGTTGCCATTGATTGCCGTCGTCGAAAGAGACGTAAACTCTCAGTTCGGTTGCGGCATAGAGCAGCTCCTTCTGCTTTGGGTCTTCTTTGACAGAGTTGACGAAAGCTCCATCAGGAATTCCCTTTACGATGTTCATCCAACTCTTGCCGCCGTTATTCGTGCGGTAAATGTAAGGGTGGTCGTCGCCAATGCGGTGGCGGTCGACAGAAGCATAGGCGGTTTCGGCGTCGAAGTGGCCCGCCTCGATCTGCGAGACTTTGCTCCAGGCAGTCATCGCTGGCGGGGTGACGTCCTTCCAGTTGGCTCCATCGTCGCGAGTGACGTGAATGAGACCATCGTCGGTGCCTACCCAGACGGTCTTCGCGTCAAGCGGCGAAGGCCCGATAGAGTAGACGACGCCGAAGCGGTCAGTCATGGGCTGATCGATGTCCTTCGCGGTCACGGGGTCGAGCGTCTTCGGAACTTCGGGATGAAGGCGCGCGAGGTCGGGGCTGATCTTTTGCCAGGTGTGGCCGCGATCGCGCGTTCTGAAGACGAATTGGTTCGAGTAGTAGAGTGCTTCATCGGCAAGCGAGAAGACCTGCGGTAGCGTCCACGTCTTACGATTAGGGTCGTTCGAGTCAGACGCAGGGAGCGCCCCGCCGGTCGGAGAAGGCAGATTCAACGCCTGGTCGCAGCGCTGGTCGCCGGAGCCGTAAAGAAGATTGCCATCTTTTGGATCGGGAACCACGGTGTTGCTCTCGCCGGCGAGACAGGTGGGCTCCCAGTTGCGAAAACTCAGCGCGCCCATGCGCGACCAGGTGCTGACGCCGACACCGCCGGAGTCCTGTTGCGCGCCATAGAGCCAGTAAGGGAACCGATTGTCGGAAGCAACGTGGTAGATCTGCGCCGTAGGCTGGTTGTACCAGCTGCTCCAGGTCTTTGCGCCATCGACCGAGACGACTGTTCCCTGATCGCTGGAGAGGACCATGCGGTTGCCGTCTTTCGGGTTGATCCAGAGTTGGTGATAATCATCGCCGCCGGGTGCGCCCTTGACGGGAACCCAGGTTTTGCCGGCATCAAGCGTCATGTAAGTGGCTGTGTTGATGTCGTAGGCGCGGTCGGGGTTAGTAGGATCGACGCTGATCTGGCCAAAGTACCAGCCCCGGCCCCACAGGCGTTGCTCGCTGTTGACGAGATGCCAGCTGGCGCCGGCGTCGTCGGAAAGATAGATGCCGCCCGAGGATTTTGGTGCGTCAGCCGCAGGGCCTCCGCCGCGGATAGGACGAGCCACACCTGTGCCGAGGTCGTCAACTACCGCATAAAGGCGGTTCGAATTGCTAGGCGCCACAGCGATGCCGATCTTTCCGACGAACTCATCGGTGGGGAGCCCGCCGCTCAGCTGGTTCCATGTGTCGCCACCATCGGTGGACTTGTAAAGACCGCCACCAGGCATGTTCGACGGCGCATAGACCGACCATGGTGGACGACGGGTGGCCCAGAGCGATGCGTAGATTGTCTTCGGGTGCTGCGGGTCGAGCGCCAGATCGACTGCGCCTACGTTGTCCGGATCCTTTGCGTGAGCAAGAACCTTCTTCCAGGTCTTGCCGCCGTCGAGCGAGCGGTACACACCGCGCTCAGAGTTGGCTTTGTAGACGTGGCCGAGTGCGGCGACGTAGACGCGGTTTGGATCAGATGGGTCGACGACGATCTTTCCGATTTGACGGGAGTCGGTAAGTCCGACGTGGTGCCAAGTCTTGCCCGCATCCGTCGACTTGAACAGGCCGACACCGTAGGAATGCTGGCTCCGAATGTCGGGTTCCCCAGTGCCGACGTACACGATATTTGGGTCAGAGGGCGCGACGGCTATCGCTCCAATCGAGCCGATAGCGATGCCGATCACCGGATCGTCTGCGATAGGGAACCAGGTGCGACCTGAATTCTCGGTCTTCCACACACCGCCTCCAACAGAACCCATATAAAACGTGTCGGGCTGGGCGGCGTTGCCGGCGACACCGTAGGTGCGTCCCGCTCGCATGGGGCCGACGTCGCGCCAGTGCAGGCCAGAGAGCATCTCGGCGGGGTATTGCTGGGCTACCAGAGGAAGCACAAAGACAAGCGAAAGCGACGCGGCAAGAAGAGGGCGTACGGCGGCCATGCGAGGGCTCCAGTGCATTTTAGAAATCTGTGAAAGGTTTGTAAGGTCCGCAATCCTCCGCGGATCAAAGGGATTGTAGCGGAAATAATATCTCGTCGCACATAAAAGATCGCTTCCGCAGACGCTAGAGGCTGAGCCCTTATCCGTAAATTTACTCATGACTAAAAGCCGACCAATCGCACCGTGAACTGGATCGCGCGCGGACCGCCCATCCGTGTTACGCCCGGAGCAAATAGCGGCATGCCCGCCGAGTAGACCGGCTGTGTTGCGTTACCGAAGTAGCTCAGGCCATTCGAGTCGAAGCGGAGGTTCTTCGCTCCGGCGAGGTTGAAGATATCCAGGAAAAGATCAAGGTGGTGCCCCTCCCCCTTGAGGGTCAGATCCTTGACGAGCCGCAGATCCAGCGAGGAGAACGCAGGTTGCCGTATCGAGTTCCGCCCCGCCACAACGCCATTCACCAAGGCACGGTCGTTCACATTGTTTGCGTCGTTCTGTGTGTCGAAGCCGATGACAGGGGTATAGGGCAAGCCGGAGCGCACGACGAAGAGTGGATTTGCCTTAAAGCCGGCGGGCAGGTTGAAGATCGCATTCAGGTTGAACATCTGGCGTGCATCCAACAGCGAATCGGCACGCTCCTGACGCAACGAGAAAGGATTCACGGCCGTGACCGGGCTATAGGGGTTGGTGCTGGAGTCGTCGTCCTCTGTGCGCGAGAGCGTGTAGTTTGCCATGAGTGTGGAGCGCGCGGTGATGGGCGCCTTCACGCTAACGAAGCCGCCATCGTAGGTCGAATGCGCGGTGGACTGCTCGACTAAGACGCGACCGACGCTGGAAATCGGGCGTATCGATGGGAAGACCGGATTGCCGTTGAATGTGCCAGTCGGCGGGTTGAGGTTCTCATCGAGTTGGCGCTCGAGACCCCAAGTGCTGTTGCGCAGATACCCCAGGGTAAGGTCGAGCTTCGCGTTGACCTGTTGTTCAACGGTGGCGGCCGCCTGGAAGGACGCCGGGTTGCGAAAGCTCGAGTCGACGGCGATAATCTGCGCATGGTAAGTGTTGAGGCCGCCCGGTGCAAAGGCAAGTGCGTGCGGCGAAGCGGTATTGCCCCCGCTGAGTGTGATGAGCGTGGGATCGAAGTAACTGTCGAGTGTGTCGGTCTGGTTGCCGCTGTCGGTAAAAACGCGATGGAAGAAAGTTGCCGGCGTGGGCGCGGTATAGAGGCCGGCGGAGAGACGCAGTGTGGTCTTTCCGCTGGGACTCCAGGCCAGACCGACCCGCGGCTGCCATTGTTTCAGATCGTTTGGAATGCTCTGAGTTGAGACGGCATTTCCGGATGAAGGCAGGATGACGGAAGTCACAATTGGAACAGAGGACGGCGGCTGTGGGTTCCACTGTCCCTCCCAACGGAGACCAGCGGTGAGGAAGAGCGAAGGGCGCAGGGCGACGCGGGCGTTCACGTAAAGGCCGAGGTCGTTGACGGTCGCCTGATAGTGCGGATCGTCGACGGTCACGATGGTCTGCTGGAAGCGGCGGACGTTGTTATTGAGAAAGTCGGTGAGTGAAAAGTAATCGAAGCGAGCGTTGAGGTTAGGCTCGCGTTTCTCATAGGCAGGCGAGACGGCGAAGCGGCCTCCGAGCGTGAGTTCGTTGCGGCCTCGAGAGAGCATGACATCGTCGATGAGCTGCCACTGTTGCGACGTGTAGCGGTGCGGGCCGGCGCTATCGCCGCCGAGGACGCCGAAGCCGTTGATAAAGAGCTCGGGCGCAGTGGAGAGCGGAGTGCGCACACGATGATCGTTCGAGTACGCAATAACAGCCTGGTTGAAAGCACGAGCATCGAGCACAGTATTCAGGCCAAGACGTGCGGTGACACTCTGACCGCCAAAGTTAGAAGCATGCACAGGCACCGCGAGAGTGCGTGTGAGTCCGTCACCCGCATTGGTGGAGCGGATGCGGTCGAGCACGACTTGGCCTGTGAGCGTATTGCTTTGGTTGACAACCCAGTCGATGCGGCCAAAACCTGAAGCAGGTGATTGTTTTTCGATGATCTCGCCTTGCTGGTTCTGCAACGCAGATGGAACCGCAGTAGCCTGCGGAGCGAAGGTGCTGTAGTAGGGCGCATGAACGAAATCCTGTTCAAAGCCGGCAGAGTAGAAGAGAACATTTTTGCGAATGGCTCCGCTCTCGGCGATCCCGAAGGCGTTGACCCATGAGTCCAGTGACTGGCAGAAGGCATCGGCAGAGGTAAACGGAACAGGCCGGCCAGTGTAAAAGGCGTCTCCGCGACCGCGATTCGCGCCGCTCTTGGTGGCGACGTTGATGAGGCCCGCGTTGGTGAGGCCGATCGTGGCGTCGGCGCCGCTGCGCACAAGCTGAAACTCGCGGACAACGCCAATGGGAAGATATACGCCACCGTCCTCGGCTGCGCGACGGCCACCGAGCAGAGCGTCGTTGAAGCTGGTGCCGTCAACCTGCGTGGCAATTGCGTTGGCGCGTTGGCCAGCCATGATGACGCCAGTTCCCTCTGCGTCTTCCTGTGCGCCTGCAGTTTGGCTGGTGAGCTGCGCGAAGTCGCGATCCCGATTGGGCAGATAGGTGATCGTAAGACCGGGAATAAAAGTGGTGACTGCGGCCTCAGCCGTATTTGGCGGCGGAGCCACGGTGTTGCCTTCTACCGTAGTAGCGTGAGCGCGAACCGTCGTGCTTTCGCGGGCTCGTGGGATTTCGAGTTTGAGGACAAGCTCAGTGCTACTGCCTAGGGTCAGAGTGATGCGGACAGGACGGTGAAGAGCTAGATTGTCCGCCTTGGCATCGACCGCGTAGGCGCCAGAGACAAGGCCGTTGGCGCGGAATTCTCCATCCCGGCCTGTAATGAAAGTGCGTTCGGTGCTGAGGTCTGTATTGCGAATGGTGACGGCGGCGTTGGTTACGACTGCTCCGGAAGGATCAATGACGCGACCCGCGATGGAGCCGGTAACGGCCTGTGCTCTTGCTCGGCGCGTGAGTGCGATAGGGAAAACAGCGAGCACTGCTAGCGCGAAAGCCAGGAACGCCTCCGAGGCCTTTGCTTGCAATTGCATGACTAGAAGCTCACCTTCGCGGAGAACTGCATTGAGCGCGCTGGGAGTTGCGCTGTCACACCGGCGAGTGGTGTGCCGAAGCCGATACCAGCCGTGGTCCCGTTACCGTAGGTCCCGCTATAGGCGACAAAGTTGGCGTGATTGAGAACATTAAAAGCCTCGGCACGGAGGTCAAGTGTGACCTGATCGTGATAGAGCGGAAATGCCCGAGAGAGAAAGGGATCGATCGAGTACTGGCCATTGCCGCGTCCAGCATTGCGGCTGATAACTGCTCCGTTGATGACCGGTCGGTCGGTGGTGGCACCGGTGTCTCCGCTGTTGGTGGTGCCGGTGACGATGTTATAGGGAAGGCCGCTGCCAAAGATACCAACGCCGCCGAAGTGCACTTTGATAACGGGGATGATGTAAACGCCGCTCAGCACGAAGCGATGACGCTGGTCGTAGATGGCCGGCCCGTACTCCTGATGCTGGGTGAAGTTCGTGTCGTTCGGGTTCTGGCTCGTGGTATCGGGATCGACGTTGTTGAGCGTGTGGGACCACGTGTAGCTTGCCAGCATCTGGAAGCCTTGCGAAAAGCTGTGAGCAATGTTGAGGTCGAGCGCGTCGTAGTGCAGGTAGCCGTTGTTCACGTCGGTTTGAATGACAGAGTACGGTGGCTGCGGATTGCCCGCGGTCGTGGCGCTGCAGGACATCGAGTGCTGCGCATACCAATAGATCCAGTAGGGGCGGGTACAGTTTGCCGCCTGTGCACTGCGAATCTGGTTTTGTGCTGTGCGGATGAATGGCGACGGGCCGTCAACATCGAGAGGGCGAATGACACGGAGCGTGTGCGCACCCACGTAGTCCAGTGTCATCGTCCAGTTACGAGCGAGCCTCTGCTGGAGGCTTGCTGTCCACTGCTGTGAGTACGGGTTGAGGAGCGCCTTCGGGTATCCGTTGAGCGCACTTGTAGGGAACCACTGCGTGAGATATGCGGACTGCCCGGGTCGCACATACAAGCTGCGCACCGGTACAACGCCACCCGCCGGAAATTGCGGTAGCGGAGCCGCGGCGATACTTGTCGGAAAACCGACCTGGCCGGGACTGGCGGTGTAAGTGAAGACTCCGCTGGGCTCGCCTAGGGCATAGCTCGCGAAGGAATTGTCGACGATCTGCGAGTGGTAGATGCCGTAGCCGGCGCGGAAGATGGTGTCGCCTGTGCCGAAAACATCGTAAGCAAAGCCCATGCGAGGTGCAAAATTGAGCTGGGCATCGGTGAAAATCTGGCGCTCGTAGCGAAAACCGAGGTTGATAGTGAGTCGCGGACTTGCGCGGTAGTCGTCCTGCGCGAAGATACCGAAAAGCTGGTCGTCGACGGTATAGTTCTGGTTGCCAAAGCTCTGCTGATAGTTAGCGACGTTGCTGATGTTGTTGAGGTAGGCAGGGCTTTCGCAGATGCTCGCGGCCTGCGTACAGGTGTTATAGGTAAACTTGCCGAGGAAGATCGGGCCACCGAACTCTTTGCTGTTACCGCCATTGTGGGCAGCGATGACGCTGCCGCCGACAGCGATCTCATGGCGGCCTCTCGCAATGGATAGCGTGTCAGAAAGCTCATACTGGCGGTTCATGAGCAGGGCGTTCTGCGACGTACCCGAGGTGAAGGTCCCACCCGAAGAGATTGGTACAACGAACTGCGTGCTGTAGATGACCGGGTCGAACTCCGTAATGGGAGAAGCGAGTTGAAACTGCAATCGCAGATGGTTCAAGAGATTCGGGCTGAGCGTCGCGGTCTCGCCCAACTCGCCGGAGTGGGTGCGGCGGTGGAAGGTGCGGGCAACGTTGGCGAGGCTCGCGCCGCCAACGATCCCATTGGGATTTGTGTCCGTAAAGTCGTCGAAGTTGACACGCAGGAAAGCATTGTTTGTCTCATTGACTTGGCGATCGAGCCGGAGCAGACCGAGCCAACCGCGATAGTGGCCAACGAAGCTTCCCGGCGCAAGCGGCGACGTTATGGGAGAAGCCTTAGCCTCTCGGTTCCATTCGCCGGCAACGAAGAACTGCGTCTTCTGCGACAGGAGGGGGCCGGAAACGGCGAGCGCGCTCTGGCCGAGCGTGTCACTGGTGATGTCGTTGCCGCTCGCGGCGTTTGCAGTGGTGAACCCGGAGAGTGAGGCTTCGGTCGCAGCAGGACGCCAAAGTTCGAGAAACTGTCCGTGGCAGTTGCTGCCTCCGCTGCGCGTGACAATGTTGACGACCGAGCCGGTTCCCCCGCCATACGCAGGCGTGAACGCATTGGTGAGCACAGACATCTCGTCAACGGCCATCAGTGGGATGTTCGTGAAGATAGTCTGGCGACCCCACATGTCAACGCTGTTTGCGCCATCGACTTCAAACCATGCCTGCCGGCGGCCTGCGCCGTTCGTGGTGATGAGAACCTCATTCATAAAGATGTCGCCCTGATTGATGGCAGGGCGGTTGGCAGCATTGAGCAGCGGAAGAGCGGTAATGCGGCGGGTGAGGAGCGGCGTCTGCTGCATCTGCTCGGCAGCGAGGTTGATGCCAAGTTGCGGTTGATCAGTCCGGAGATCAGTGGCTGCATCCTTCACTGTGACGACCGAGGTTTCGCCGGCGACATTCAGCGTGAGCGCAACCATCGCGCTGCCGCCCGGCGTGAGTTGCACATGCGTAGTCTGCGCGGTCGCGAAGCCGTCCTTGGTGATACTGACCGTGTAAGGACCACCTCCGGGAAGCCCGGCAAGTATGAAACGGCCGGTGGAATCGCTATCGGCTGCCCGCGTGAGGCCAGTCGTTTCATTCGTGACCGTGATGTGCGCGCCCGTCACGGCAGCGTGCGAAGTATCGGCAACAGTGCCCTGTAACAGGGCTGTGTCGGGGGTTTGCGCCACGACAGAAGCTGAGCAAAATGTCGCAATCGAGAATATTGCTGCGCGAAACCGGGACATACGCCTCCATCCGGAGTCAGGTGCACGTTTTCTGTGAGAGAAAGGTCGTCCACACCGAGTGTTTGGAAATCATGGTCTGGCACGACCGGTGGTAGCAGCAGGCTACTTGTTTGCCAGATTGTGGGCTGAAGTTAGTTGTCGTCACCCATCTCGATCTGGTCTTCAACGTCGTGATCAATCTTCCCGGTGTTCAGGTCAAGCAGTGCCAGGTGTTCGCGTGCGAGTTGCTCATTGAGCGCCTTCAGGTCGGCCTGCTTGAGCTGCTGCCACTGTTCGAGCAAGCCGCCAAGCGGCTGAGCCGTGAGGTGCCATGCCTCCACTTGAGCATCTGTGGGTGCTAGATCGGCATTTTCGATCTGTTTCTCAATCCGCGCGAGACCGAGGCGCACAGTGTTCAGATTTGGGGGTCCTGCCGGCGCCCCACGGCCACCGCCGCCACCACGACCTCCGCGTCCGCCTCCACCGGAGATCGCGTCGAGCTTCGACTCGATCGAGTTGCCAGCCGCGGCTACAGGAGCCTGATCCGCACGCGCCTTTAGCTGGTCATGCAGCACCGTGATCTCGTGGATAGCAGCAGTTGCACGCATGATGTCGTTGTAGATCGACTTCGCTACAGTGAATTGCGCTTCCAGTTCAGCTCTCGGCGTCTTCACGCGTGGATCCATCACGATCTTCAGTGGCTCGGAAAGCGTCTTGCCGCCTGCAATCAGGCGCACCGTATAGGTGTCGGGCATCACCCACGGAGCGGTCGAGACCGACGGCGTGTTGTACGGCACCGCCTGCTCCGCATCAGGCCCGGTGGACATCCCCGGCACCTGCGGATATTGCATGTCCCACAAAAAGCGGTGATGCCCTGGCGAAGCCGAGAGTACGCGAGGCGGGCGCGCCCACAGTGTGGGATCCGGATAGCGCGGATCCAGTGGCGGAATAGGGTCGTCGTTCTTGATGCGCGCAACCAATTGCCCCTTGTTGTCGACGATCTCAAGCGTCACGACACCCGAAATCTTCGCGCCGAGATAGTAGTCGATGATGGCGCCGTCCGGCGGGTTCTCTCCGGTAGCCATATCCGGCGGCCACGGCGTGGGCGGGTTCATACCCCCGCGGATGCGGATCGCTGTTTGTGGTGTGTAGAGGTACGCGTTCTCATTGGCAAGCTTTGCAGCGATCTGGCGCAACGGCGTGACATCGTCAAGAATGAGGAAACCTCGGCCGTGAGTTCCGGCGATCAGATCATCATCCTTCACCTGCAGATCGCGGACCGAGCTTGCAGGCATGTTGAGGCGAAGCGACTGCCAGTGATCTCCATCATCGAACGAGACATACACCTGCGTCTCCGTGCCGGCATAGAGCAGACCCTTGCGTTTGGGGTCTTCGCGGATGGTGCTGGTAGCCGCGCCGTCGGGGATGCCGTTGTTAATCTCCCTCCACGTCTTGCCGCCGTCGTGCGTGCGGAAAAGATGCGGGCGCATGTCGTCGAGACGTAGCGTGTTCACCGCGGCGTAGGCTGTCTGTGCGTCGAAGTGGCCGGCGTCCATGTTGAATACCTTCCAGAACGGCTTCAGCTCAAGCGGCGTCACGTTGTTCCAGTGCGCGCCCCCGTCCGAAGTTGTCCAAATGAGCCCATCATCTGTCCCGGCCCAGAGGCGATCCCCGTTCACCGCCGACAGGCCGAGCGAATAGATCACGCCGCGGCGAGTTGGCTTGGCGGCCGGCATATCTTTGTAATCTGCAACTGCGGGCGGAATCTCCCACGTCTCACGGCTAAGGTCAGGGCTCACCTCTCTCCAGTGCTTGCCGCCGTCTTCCGTTAACCACAACGTGTTCGTGGCGAAGTAAAGCTTGTGGGGATCCGCAGGGGAAAACTGCAGCGGCTGCGTGCGCAGAACACGGTAGCTGCGCAGCGGTTTTGGCTCCACACTCTGAATCTGACCAGTACGGCGGTCGTAACGCGAAACCTTACCGCCATAGACGATGTCTGGATCCAGCGGGTCCGGAGCTGCGTAACCATATTCCTCGATGCCGACCGGATGCCAGTCATGAAAAGTAATACGTCCGTCATTGCTGCGGCTATCGACGCAGGCCGAGCCGGAGTCCTGCTGCCCGCCGCAGACACGGTAAGGAAACGCGTTGTCCGCAGTGACGTGATACACCTGCGCCGTAGCCTGGTTAAACCATTGCGTCCACGTCTCGCCGCCGTTTTGCGAAATGATCACACCCTGGTCGCTTGCGAGCGCGATGATTTTGGTATTGTTCGGGTTCACGAAGACGTTCTGGTAGTCGTCGCCACCCGGAGCCCCGCGTAGGCCATACCAGGTCTTGCCGGCGTCGGTCGACTTCCAGGTAACGACACTGGCGACATAGACGGTGTCGGGGTCTTTGGGATCAACTTTTGGCACCGGGACATCGCCTCCGCCGATGCGCGCCTCAGAGCGCGGATCATTGACCGGCGCATGGACCCAGTTCACGCCCCCATCATCCGACCGGTAGAGGCCAACCGTTGCGTGGGTAGTGGCGACGGCGGCATAGATGCGCCGCGAGTCGCTGGGTGAGATAGTCACCTGCACTTGCAGAATGTCGTCCGGCAGGCCGCCTCCCGTGAGTTTGGTCCAGGTATCGCCGCCGTCGGCGGAGCGGTAAAACCCGCCATCTGCGCCGGTGAACGATCCGTTCTCCCACGGAGCCTCCTGCCGCTGCCACATGCCCGCGAAGACGATGTTGGGGTGCTGCGGATCAATCTGCACCTCGGACGCTCCCGTCCGGCTATTTGTAAACAACACGCGCTTGAAGGTTTTGCCGCCGTCGAGCGTCCGGTAGAGGCCGCGCTCTTCGTTCGGGCCGTATGGGTGGCCCGTGACCGCTACAAAAACCCGGTTCGGGTCTTTCGGATCGATCGCTATCTGGCCGATCTGCTGTCCGTCGCGCAATCCTTCGAGGTGCGTCCACGTTTTGCCGGCATCGGTGGACTTGTAGACGCCGTCGCCCGTCGAGAGATCGGGCCGCTGCAGGCCCTCACCGCAGGCCACGTAGAGAATGTTTGGATCGCTCTCCGAAACGGCAATTGAGCCAATAGAACCAGTCGGCTCGCTGTCCCACACGCTGTGCCACGTCGCGCCGGCGTCAGTCGTCTTCCACACGCCACCGTTCACAGCACCGAGATAGAAGGTAGCCGGCTCACTGGGCACACCGGCCAGGGCGCGCGTGCGGCCGGCTCGCATCGGCCCGATCTCGCGCCATTTCATGTCAGAATAAAGCCTCGGATCGACCTGAGCGTGTGCCGCTAAACCGACTGACAAGACGGATGTGATGAGAAGGAAGATGCGGGGCCGTACGATCATGACACTCCTAGGAAAAACGTTCTTGGGCAGAAATCGGACTTCGTAGCTGGTTTCGGATACAGCGGTGACGAATGAGACCGGGAAAAGGTCTCAGCGAAAGATGCCTCGCCGTAAACGGAAAATGCGATGGTGAAGTTATAGGTTATAAGGGATACCGTGCCCGCGGCAAAAGGAAATTTTCACTCAGCCGACACCGTATAGTAGGCATACCGGCATGCCGACCTCCACCGAGATGACTTTGCTAGATCTTTGCTCGTATCTTGGACTAGGCGCCGTGGGCGCGGTGACAGTAAACCTGCTGCTAGGCATGCTGATGTCGCTGCGCTATAGCCCCGTGCGGCATTGGCCGCACCATCACATCAACCTGTTCGCGCTGCATCAGTGGACGGCGTACATCGCCGTCTTCCTCAGCCTCTCCCACCCAACAGTGCTGCTGTTTCTCCACACTCCCCACTTCGGATGGATGGATGTGCTGTGGCCCATTCATTCCTATCTGCAGCCGAAGCTGAACCTAGCTGGAGCCGGGGCGCTCTATCTCATTGTGCTCGTGCTGGTCTCTTCCCTACTCAGAAAACAGATCGGCCGGCCACTATGGCGCAGTATGCACTATCTCGTTTTTCCCTGTGCCGTCTTGCTGTTTCTGCACAGCATCCTCACAGACCCCAAACTAAAAGATGGACATCCCGACCTTCTGGACGGCGGAAAAGTCTTTGTAGAGATCTCCTCTCTGATCAGTCTAGCCGCCACAACAATCCGTATTCGCCTGCGCGGACGAGGATTTCGTTACCTGTGAATGGACACGATATTTGAACTTCTCAATCTCAAGAGAAAAGAACTTTGGATGCGAGTTTGGGCCTGGATCATGGATGGTCCATTCCTTCAGCCAACTCCTCTGGAAACGCGCACACTACAAATTTAGCTTTGCGACGTGTAGTGACGAGACATGAATTTGAAACTTACTAACCCCCGAAAAAAGAGTTCAGACCCGAGAGGGTGTTAGACCTCGAAGCAGACCGGGGGCGGGCTCGTCTTTGATTCCCTTCACCGCATCGTTCACCACCTGTTCGAGCGTCGACAGGTATTCCAGGTATCGCTTTCGGCCTGCAGGCGTGATACGGCAGATAGTTTGCGGGCGATTGCGATCATGGCCTTTCACAATCTCGATCATCTTGTCTGTTTCCAGTACACGCAGGTGGCGGCTCAGATTGCCATCCGTAAGTGAACACAGCTGCTTCAGATCGTTGAAGATCAGACCCTTGGGATTCGCGATCAGAGACGTCAGCACACTGAGCCGGGCGCGCTCGTGAATCACGCGATCCAGACCTTCATACGCGAAGCGCCCCTCCTTTGATTGAGCCTTAGCTTTCATCCGTACCCTCCGGCGTGGCAACAAGCAAGATGCCCGCCACTAACAACTGTCCCGCCCCATAGGCAAGGCCCATCGTCCATGGAGCAAGTGCGCGGCTGTCACCCAGGGAAATACAGACCAGCCCAGTGATCAGGTACCAACCGCCTGCGGCGATCATGAGGCGCGGTAGAAAACGACACGACGAAAAGATACCCAGACTAAAGATCACCTGCCAGAGTCCGGGAAGCATCCAGAGTGCCGCAGGGGCAAAGTGCACCAGAACGACGGTGATAAGCAATCCCGCGCCAACTGCAGGCAGGAACTGCTCAACAGCCATGCGGAGCATCTCATCCGACATACCCGAATGAATGCGGCGGGTGCGTGTGTACATCTGCACTCCGGTCAATGCCGCTGACAGCACGGCGGTGGAGATCCAGATGCTCAGATATGCAGGAACGTGGTTTGCTGGGTCAGGCAGCCAAATCGATTGCGATGACGCAGCCAGAATAGCGATGACTCCTGTCGCGGCAAGCGTTGCGGGGCCATAGCCCCGAAACTGCGTGCTGTGGGCCATCTGCCTTCGAATGCTGCTGATGTCGTCAAGCGCCTTGTGAAGATCTGTCATACCGTTGTACTTTACACTGCAAAGTACATCAGAGAAACAAAAAACTTGTCAAATTTTTCAAGTATCGCCTTGAGTTGGTGCCGGCGATGAGTTCGGAGCGAACTCGCCGCATCGAAGGAATCCGATCATTGCTCCACGATGCGCCAGTTGGGATCAGGATCAAACTCGTTCATTGCGGTGGCCGTTTCTGCAGTGGTCTTCCCCAGATCATTTTCGAGCAGCACGCCGTCCTGGTTAATTATGAAAGTCATCACACCGGAGTTGCCGTACCCCGCAGGATAGGCGACGAAGGCGAATCCATTCGTCATCCTCCCGTTGACCATATAGTTCTTCGCGCCGCCCGGCGCCTTATCGGTTTGCCCCTTCAGCATGTGAAAGTAGTAGCCGTGGAATGCAGTATGCCCCTCCGGCTTCTCGCTATATCCACCGGATGCTGCGGATGCCGCCAGCGGCCCGAGTGGACTCGCAGGCTGGCCATCCGCGGCCTTCCAATACAAGCCATTGTGTTTGCCAGGGTCACTGAGGAACTTCGCAGCGAATTGTTTCGCCTTTTCGCCATCATGAGGCTTGGCGAAATACTCCGCCTCTGCGTCCGCCACCGCTCCACACACCTCGATGATTGCCAGCTCATTCCTGCCGATGCGGCGGTTCAGAACCTCTTCCTTCCCCGCGGCCGTATCGAAGAACCACTTCCCCCTACCATTCTTCTTTAGCGGAATCGGGAAGGGGAAGTTGTCCGCACCGACCAGCAGGACTTGAGTACCATCCGGCATATTGCGCCAGCGGTGCATCACTCCATACCCGGCCACGAATGCACCGGCCGCATTCTTGTCCTGAACGCCATCGCCGGAGAAGATAACCTCCTTCGAATCCGGGCCAAAAATTGCCAGTAGCGTGTCTTTATCGCCTGACTTTGCCGCTGCCAGCAGCGCATTGCCCGCGTCGTCAGGGGAGGCAAACACACTGATCGAAGGTTTTTCGGGGTTCTCGGATTTTTTGCAGGCGGGAAGGGGGACAAAAACTAACGCCAGAAGGAGTAACCGGATCGCAAACGCAATTCTGCGGTGTTTGAACGACATTCCATCCTCCAAAACTTCAGTCGTTAACTTGTTGCCACCCCTTACAAAAGTTGACTTCACTTCCAGTCGCGCCGTTGGCTTCACCTGCGACCGCCACCCCGGCTGTACGAACCACGAGCGCTCGCCTGCCGGGATTGCCAACCGCCTCCGCCACCTCCGCCAAAGGCCGATTCCGCACCGCTCCTCTCCTGCCCCCCATAGCCGCGCGCAGCAGCTGAGTTGGCTCCTGAATAGCTTGAGGTGTTATGCGGAGTCCCTTGAGTCTGATTCCAACCGCTCCCCGTGTTCTTGTAGACATTGCCGTTTGCCGCCGCATACTTATTGCCACTTGCGGTTTGCCCCGCGGCCACATTGTTGCCGTACGCGCCCGACGCCGCAACGCCTTTGCCACCCGCTGAAGTTTGCACCGTCCCTACAGACCCTTGCGCCGTAGTCTGATGCTGGGTGTACGCAGTGTTCCCGTTCTTAGAAACGACAGAACTTCCGTAGTTCCCATACGCGTTGGACGCTTGGTGTGTCGCGGCATAGGCTCCCGTGTTTGGGTTGTACGCTTGACCGGCCGCTTGCGAGCCATAGGCGTTTGAGGCTGACGCGCCGCGTGCATAGGTCCCCGTGGAGGGGTTATAGCCAGCAGCAGCATGCGCGCTTCCATACGGTCCATATGCGGATACGCTTGAACCATAGTAGCCGCCGTGCCATGCGCTGTTTCCGTAGTATCCGGTGCTATGGTAGACCACCGTGCCACCGTTCCAATTACAGTTCCAGTAGCTGTAACCCCAGCTATTGCTCATCGCCGCACCCACTGCGATCCCAACCCCGAATGCCACCACCGCGGTCGTCACCACCGCTGCAGTGCTATACCCCGGAGTCACATACGGCGTGCCGTAGACAACCGTGGGGTTGTACGTCGGGACGTACACCACCTGCGGATTCGTGGGCTGGATCACGATTACTTCCGGCGACTGTTGCACGACCGTGATCTGCGAGCCTGATTTCAAATTGCCGGCAGCCTTCGCTTTGCCGCGCAGCACCTGTACCGCCGTCATTACATCTGCGGCCTGGTTGTGGTACGACTCGCCTAGTGAGGAAGTCCAGGTCAGGTTCTTCGCCAGATTATCGAGGACAGATGGAAACTGAGTGAGTGCCTTCACGCTTGGATCCCACTGCTGCGCATCAACGGCCTGCGTCAGAGCAGCGCCGGTGAGGCTCTTGTTCTGCTCAAGCCAACCGTTGGCTGCAGCAACTTCATCCGGAAACGTCGCGGCTCCCAGGATCTGCGCAACCAGCGCGTCGGGGTACAACGCGATCGGTGCCACAAGTTGCTCCAGCTGATCCGCAGATAAAGGCGCCCCTTGTCCCGCATATCCGGTCGATTCCGCGGGCGCCGGTTGCTGACCTGCAGCTTCACTTGGTACAGCGGGGAAGACGAGCAGGAAAGATAACGCCGATGCCAAAAGCTGTTTCATGAAAGGCCTGATCATTTTCTTCTCTCCATCCGAGAAAGACGTCGAGCTCTGCCTTTAGCGAGTACCCATAATAGCCCTTCTTTTTAACAAATGCCGACCCGGGACGGTCATAGCCCTTGACGATTGCCTCGTTGCCAAAGGCATGGTCCAGAACCATTCGCCAATCTGACCGTGACGGGAACTCGAAGCTGCTGAATCTGAATGTTCTGGGAACAGAGACACAGCCGGCATGATGGCGATGCGCGGGAGCGCTTTCACAAGAAATTGTGCGCCGTCAATCTCCCTAAATTGCCCTGACGACAATGGGGGCGAGTTATGTTGTGACAAACCCCTCATGCTGACGTCCAACCTGGATTGGGCGGTCGGTCTACGCTGGGCCTGGGTCGCGGGAAGAAATCGCCGCTGCGTTTGTTGTTTGTAGCGAGGGGATCAATGCGTTATAGCCGATTGTCGTTATTGCTGGTTGTGGCTTGCGCCGGCTTATCGCCCGCGCAATCCGCTCAGAAGCCTGTTGCGTTCATGAGCGGATTAGGAAATCTGCATCACCCCGTTTCGACGAAGAATGTAGAAGCGCAGCAGTTTTTCGATCAGGGACTCCGGCTCATCTACGCCTTCAATCATGACGAGGCGGCGCGGTCGTTTCAGCGAGCGGCGGAGCTCGACCCGGAACTCGGAATGGCGTGGTGGGGCGTGGGGTTGGCCGTGGGGCCAAACTACAATCTGCCGGTTGATGCCGACCGCGAGAAGATTGCCGTGGCCGCGGTGAACAGGGCCGCGGCGTTGTGCGGAAACGCCCCGCAGATCGAGAAGGACTATATACAGGCACTCGCGAAACGATTTTCGAGCGCTCCGAATCCGAACTATCACCATCTGGATGTTGCGTACTCAAATGCGATGCGCGCGCTGTCGCAGAAACACCCGGATGATCTGGATGCGGCGACGCTCTATGCCGACAGCATGATGAACCTGTGGCCCTGGAAGCTGTGGAATGTGGACGGCACCCCCGCAGAGGGCACATCGGAGATTGTCGCAACGCTTGAGTCAGTGCTGCGCCGCGACCCCAACCACATCGGCGCGATGCACCTCTACATGCATGCGGTGGAGGCTTCGCCGAATCCCGAGCGTGCCCTGCCCTATGCGGACCGTCTGGCGGCGTTGACGCCGGAGGCGGGCCACCTGGTACACATGCCGTCGCATATTTATATCCGAACGGGAAATTATGATGGTGCGCGGATTCAGAACGTTGATGCCGCAAAGGCCGACGAACGTTACATGAGCGCAACCGATGCGCAGGGCGTGTATCCGCTGATGTATTACTCGCACAATTTGCACTTCCTGGCGATTGCTGCGGCCATACAGGGACGATGCGCCGACGCCCAGGATGCGGCGAAAAGACTGGCCGCAAACGTACAGCCTGCAGTGAGTCAGATGCCGATGCTTGAAGCTTTCATGGGCATCGAGTTCGCGATCTCCGCGCGCTGTGCCCAGTGGGACAAGCTGCTGACCATGGAGGCTCCGAAGACGCAGACCCAGGTGCTGAAAGCCTTCTGGCTTTACAGTCACGGGATTGCATTGGCTGCCAAGGGCAAGATTGCCGATGCGGAAACTGATGAAAAACAGCTTGCTGCGATAGAGAAGGCAATGCCGCGCGAGGATATCTTCATGCCTCCGGTAGAAAACCATACATGGCAGATCTTGCGTATCGCCGATGATGTGCTCTCGGCGCGAATCGCGGCTGCGAAAAATGATAAGAGCACGGCAATAGCGCTGCTGCGCGACGCGGTAGCACACCAGGACCAGCTCAAGTACAACGAGCCTCCGGACTGGTATTACGACGTGCGCGAATCACTGGGCGGCATGCTGCTCCAGACCGGGGATTCAAACGGCGCGGAGCAGGTTTTCCGTGAAAGCCTCACGCGGAATTCGCGCAGTCCTCGTTCGCTGTTCGGGCTATCGGAGGCCCTCAAGAGGCAAGGGCGCCATTATGATGCGTTCTGGGTAGAAAGGCAGTTTGAGACAGCGTGGCAGGGCGCGGATCTGACTCTGACGGTGGAGAGCCTGTAGCTGTAAAGCCAGCAAGTCTGTACAGCTTGTTGACCCAGGGAGGAGCGAGCGACCATGCCTCCGGGCGTCGCCGGCTCTCGAATCTAGTTTTGGTGAGGGAGACCGATTCCGGCCACACGGCGGCCAACTTCCGGATTGGCGACAAAGATGGCAAAACTAGTGGGGGCACAAAACATTGTGATCCGTTGTAACGTGGCTGATGACGCACAGGTCAAGTGCTTGATGCGCTTCGTGTTTCTCCGGCGTTACCGCGATTCCCCGCTACCAAAATCTCTCACTTGAAGTCCTGGAAACCGACTAAGACAACTAGGTGTTTAGTCCCGGCATTTGATGGGTGGGATCGAGAGTAAATCGATCCGGTTCAGTTTGCCAGCATTTGCAGATGAATTCGTAGGCTGTGAGGCCATGAGGCGTCTTGAGTCGTTTGGCGAAGTTGTAGACAGCGATGGAAGTGCCTGATTGAAACGCGTCGTAGCCAGCTGTTACGGCATTGTTGGGGGTTTCGTTGTCGTGAAACATTCCAACAGTCAGGATGATGACAAAGTCCGTCAGGGGGTCGTCGAAGAACCATGTAATCACTCCAACGGTCGATGCGATCGTGAGGGAATCGCCCGGCTTCATGCCTCGCTTCAAAACGTTGTGAGCATTGCTATCCCTGATTCCGATCACGCCTAGATTCAACGTGGTCTTGACGATCCAGACCATAGCGGGCCATGGATACGTGCTAGTTCTAACTGGAACAGGTGGCCGAGACCACGACCACCAAGCTGCCTGAGTTGGGACGTTGTTTCGGTGAAACCGGTACACCGCCCTCGCAGGCAGAGCATGCGAATCCAACTCCCGACGGAATCGACATCGAATGCTTATCGCTGCAGGTCCTCGTGAGGTACGCTTCACGATCAATGAAGACAGCCGGATATTGGGAGCATCCAGTTGGGTGAAAAAGTCGTACCCAGACGACTCCCACTAGAGCAGCAACTTGCTGACGCTCTCGAACATCAACAAAGCATCGAAGCAAAAATATGCGAATTACAGGCCTCGGATGGCCGAGACGATCGAACAGCAGGCGATCGTTCCATCTCACGTGCACAGCACAATTTTTCCAGCGGACTTATGGATCTAGTGGATCGCGAGAATCCAGTTGTAATGCATCTTGGCTGATTCCCATCTCCAGATCCACCGGAGATACCGATTTAAGCCTTATAAAGGGGACATATCCAAACTTTGCTCTATATTTTTCGGCAAATTGACCATCCAGAATGTATGCAGTCTGGTATGCATCCGTAGTAATCAACACTGGTTTGTTTGCCGGCATCCCCGCTAGGATGATGAGCCGCGTGGCATTTCTCAGGTTTGTGGTTGTATGCCGTGCATAGGGGTCAACCATGACTGCGGTGGCAGGGACACCAAATTCCCTTATCAAAGCTTTCTTCATCTCCAAAGCTTCGCAATAAGGAGTCTGTGATGGATGAACATTACCTCCAGACACCAGAATGATGGGTGCCTGTTTTTCCCGAAACCTTTTCACGGCAAGACGCAATCGCGCTTTCCCTCCAGGCGACAAAGCCACACCGGCAATGTCCGGGCCTTCCCCTGGGACAAGAATCACAGAATAAGGATAAGCATCCCAGCGAATCTCTTTCAGATGTCCCAGAACTTCGGCGTTCTCTCCATCATCCAAAGACTCAAATCGACCTGCTTCATCTCGACGATTCGCATCCAGTAAGTAGAGGGCGAATTTCAACGATGGCTCAAAAAATAGAGCCAGATGATCCTGCTCCAGGACATTGCGACTTAGCGTATTTACAACCTGACCATAGTGCACGGAGTTTACGTCGTAGGATGGTGAGTCGATTATCGGCGATGGCGGCGGAGCGCCGTCTGCATAGACATCAATAATTTGATTGATGGCCGCCGCCTGATCATGCCATGCATGCAATAGCAGATCAGCGTTGTCATATTTTTCATAGAGTGGGAAATGGCGGCTCTTACGCAAGCGAATCTCAACCCACTGCTGTAGGACCCAGTTGCTTTTATAAAGTTCCTTGAGCCTTTTGCTCACTATGTCGGTCTCCGCGCTCGTAAACTTGAACGGAACGCTTATGCAGACCGTATTTGTGCCGCAGATGTCTATTGCGTGCTTCGCGCCGGATACTCGATGGTCAGCTATTTCCTTGAAGGTTGAATCATTTTCCAGTAGGTCGCTAAGAGCTGTGTCCTCCTCAATCATTGAAAGAGTGAAGAATACACGATTTTCAACATAGCCAGCAGTCGTGGTCGTCGATTGAGAAAACGAAGAAACTGAGAGCAGGAAAGTAGTCGACAGGAAAAGGCATTTCCACAAATTATCGATCACACGCACCAATTTCTCCCAGGGGGCAAAACATTTGAGACCTTTTGACGCTATTCCTCTGTACTGCTTTTTGGTGGACGAGAGAACCTGAGTGAAATCCGAAGATACCACTCAGGTGATATTTAGTAGCACGTTATGGAGTTCGTTCAGGCTTGCCTTATCCGCAGTCTAAAATTTCAGATCCAAAGCGAGTTGAACCAGTCGCGGTTGATAATTGTTGGCTGTAGCACTAATCGTTCCGAAGTTGGAAACACCTAGATTCGCATTCGGAGAAGAAAAGTTTGTGGTATTCGTTATATTGAACGCCTCGACTCTGAACTCAAGGATTGCTTCTCGGTAAATATCAAAACCTTTGAAGAGAGAAGCATCAATATGCCGATAGCCCGGACCATAAAGCTGGTTTCTCCTTTCGGTGCCGAGCGTACCCAGAGCCTGTGCGGAGAAATCGGCAACGTTGAACCATTGTGAAATCTTATGGGTACTCACCTGTCCGCTGCCAATCTGATTCGGGCGATCCGAGGCAGATGTTCCAGGCCTGGTTCCATTACGGTTGCTGGCATTCAGCACCGTGAACGGATGGCCAGTTCCCCAGACAAAAATCAGATTCGTCTGCCAGCCTTTTGCCAGTACAGCCTTGTAGCCGTGGAAAGTGCGTCCAAACGGAAGCTGATAATTAGCCGTAGCTACAAAGCGATTGCGCAAATCGAGATCGCTGTTGCCATAGTCCAGGGTACGGATCTGTGAAGGAACATTGCCGAAGCCACTCGAGCCATTCTGGCTGATGTTCGGAGCATCATCCAGCCCATGCGACCAGCTGTAGTTTGCCGAATAGGTCAATCCATTCTTCGTACGCCGCCCAATCGTGGTTTGCAATGCGTGGTAGGATGCAGATCCATTACTGGACCAGTACGGTATCGTCGTCACATTTGGCAATGCGCTGTAAAACGGTCTCAGCGAGTTAGGCGTCGCAGAGACATTTGGCGGAGGCGTGTTCAAGTCTGGAAGATAGTACGCCACATGGCGACCTAACATCCCAACATACGACACGCTGAACACATTGCCGGCGAAATCCTTTTCTGCTGTGAGGTTGAATTGCTCGAGATACGTCGAACGAAAGTTTAGCTGTTCGGCTGCAGGAATGGAACCGCTCGGGTTGTTGATATCTTGCGGCACCGGCAGCGGGAGACCTTGGGCCAGCTTAGTAAAGCCACCAGCACATGAACCCGGTGAGCACGGCCCGTACGAATATACAAAGGGTTGATTCTTCAGACTGGCGCCGGAGGTTATATTTTCTGGAACAAAGCTCAATCCGAAGCCGCCACGGAAGACCAAGCCTGGAGCGGCAGTGTAAGCGAAGCCGAAACGGGGCGCGAGATTCGAGTAATCAGTCTGAACACCTGCTGTATTCGATGTACCGTTCTGCCCAGCCACAATGATCTTTTCCTGGTTGGGATCAAAATTGGCAATCTGGTTCTTTACTGCCGTGAACGGCGTGAACAGATCATAGCGAACACCAAGATTCAGCGTGAGCGTCGGCCTGATGTGCCAGTCGTCTTGAATAAATCCGCTCGGCTCCCATGTACGATAGTGTGGTTGGGCCAATGTGTTAATACGTTGCAGAGCCGTAAAATTGCCTTGCAATAGCTGCGGCAACGTTGTAACTGTCCACTCACCTCTTCCCAGCGTGGACTGCTCCACGGTTGCCTGACGACGGATCAATGCACCACCGATTTTTACATTATGCTTGCCATGCGTATAGATCGCCGCAGCCTGGTATTGAAAGGTATTTTCGATGTATTCGATCGGTAACGAGGTGCCGTCGCCCAGGTTTTGCGCACCGGTGATGTTGAGCGGACTCAGGCCGGACGAAAGCTGGTCTATATTGACATTCGGCTGTCCAAAGGCCGCATTGACTGCATTTCCATAATTCAGCGGGAACGATGTGTTGTAAATGAAGGTATATCCGGCCTTCGCCTCCACCAGTAGATTTGGAGTAAAGATGTGTATGTAGTTGAGTGCGCCGTTATAGGCATTATTGGTCGCTGGCCCCTCATAGAGTCCAAAGTTGCCGCCTGGTTGAATCGTCAGACCAGCTTCTTGAACAGCAGGGAAAAACCCGCCAATATAAGAATTCACTCCGTTGTAGGTATAGCGAGCATACAGCGTGTTCCTATCATTGATGCGATGATCCACGCGGGCATCATAGGTGCTACTGGTTTGCGTAATGTGTTGTGTCGAAATGTAGTTATTGGCAAACCCGGTCTCATTCGGGGTTGGATATAGTTTGAAGTAGGCCAGTCCGGCCGCATCGATCTGAGCCGGTGTCAGCTTGACATTCAGACTTGGGTTATCCGTAAAATCACCCACATTCTGCTCTTCGTAGGCGGTTGGCACTGTTGACGCCGTTGGATTTCCTGCTTTAGAGATTCGTAGGCCTTCATAGTCGAAGAAGAAAAAGGTTCTGCCCTTAATAATCGGCCCGCCGATGCTTGCACCATACTGATTCTGATGTAACGGAGGCTTCGGGATAGCAAGTCCAAAGGCAAAAGGATAGGCATTCAAATTTGAATTGCGAAAGAATTCATATACGGATCCATGAAACTGATTCGTTCCTGACTTAGTGATGACGTTGATCACGCCGCCTGCCGTACGACCTACCTCTGCCGTGTAGGTATTTGTCTGAACACTTACTTCCTGAATCGCGTCTACGGACGGACGCACACCAATTGTGCCAATGATGCGCTCATTATTGTCCATACCGTCGATCATCTCGTCGTTGATCGAATCCGTTTGACCGTTTACGGAGATCGCCGAGGTCTGCCGGCGATCGTCGGGACGGTTGCCGCTCCCCAACGCGTTATTTGCTCCTTCATTTGCACCCGGGACCAGTTGGGCAAGGTTGATGTAGTTGCGGCCATTCAAAGGAAGGTCTTGCACAGCCTTGTCAGTGATCGTTGATGCTAATACCGAACTATCCGTATGGAGTGCTGAGGATGTGGCCTCGACGACTACTGTCTGTGTCGTGGAACCGACAGTTAGATGTGCATCTTCACGTGCTCTGTCACCGGCTGATACGCTAAAAGCGGGAATCTTGAGGGTTGTGTAGCCATTTTGCTGAATGGTGATAGCGTAACGCCCAGGTTTCAACAAGTTGAAAACATAGTCCCCCGACGATGTCGATTGCGCGGTCAAGACCTCACTTGTCTGTGAATTGGTGAGTGTCACGGTCGCGCCGGAAATCACAGCGCCGGTACTGTCCTGAACGGTTCCCACTATATCAGCCGTTGTCTGTTGGGCACGGACCGAACCGGGTATCGACAATAGAGCAGCCAATATTGCTATTGCGACCCGTCCCCAGGCAGACCCTTGGATAAATCTCCCCCACCAAGGTTTGAATAAATGAGTCCTGTCAAATCCTTTGTTCAGAACGCTCGAAGGACCGAAGTGTCCAAGGGCGGCTAGGCTCTCTTGATCGCGCGTTCCATGATTACGTGATCTATTTTCGCTACGGGATCGGTTCAACAAGAAATTGCCTCCTGACAGATGTGCCACCACACACAGTTCTGGTTGAGCTGGATGCCTTGGGGAAGGTGTTATTTTTCGTTTTTACCGTAATTCGCGCAAACCTCTTTGTTTTCAGCATTTAATTGAATGGCGGGAGGGGCGATTGTTACGGTCACAAGATCTTTTTTAACTCTACCTTAGCCTGACCCTACCACTGGTGATCCTATAATTAGGACCAAAATGCAGCCTACTTTGCACATAGGGGACAGCCTTCAGACTGATCCGCGCTGGCAATTGGTCCAAAGAGTGATTGCCTCCCCTGCATTTGCTCGTTCGGCACGTCTATCGGAGTTCCTCCTCTTTGTTTCCGAGGCTACATTGCTCGGGCAAGCTGCGACTCTGAACGAACAAGAGATCGGGGTTAAGGTTTTCGGGCGAACCTCAGGCTATCTTCAGTCGGACGATAATATTGTTAGATCCAACGCATCGCGCTTGCGTCAGAGGTTGGATGAATACTTCGCCGACGAAGGACAGTCAGAGCAGCTTCGCATCACCCTGCCCAAGGGCCGGTATGTTCCAGAATTTACGAATGTACGCATTTCATCCATCGCGCAGACTGCCAACGAGCAGTTCGCTGCTGCTGCCCCAACGGGTTCGACTAGAAGCGACGCCGCCACGCCTTCAGCTCTTGCATCGACCAGCAACAACAAAATCGTCGTCGGCATTGGAATACTTGTTTTGCTCTGCTCGGCTCTTGCCTGGATCGCGTACAAAAGTTATTTGACGCGTTGGGCCAAGTCTGATCTGCTGAACTCCCCTAGTAGTCGCCTTTGGGCAAACATCTTCGACGCGAAGGCGCCAACCCTTTTGGTCCCCGCTGATAGCAGTCTGGTGCTTTACGAAACCCTCACTCACCATGAAGTGCCGCTTGCTGCGTACATCAACGGAGACTACCGCGTTAAGTCGGACGACGGAACGGACGACTTGACGAATCCAAAGGGCTTGGCACAGAGGCGATTAACTTCAATGGCTGATCTGGATTTTGTGGCCGCGCTCGGCAAACAATCAGCAACGGGAAGGAACTCGTTGAATATCCGCTACGCTCGGGACCTGCAAATTGAAGATGTAAAGAGCTCAACCCTTATTTTGCTTGGAGCCAGAGAATCGAATCCGTGGGTCACACTTTTTGATGATGAACGGAATTTTTCGCTGACAAGTGATCAAACTAGCAGGATCTCTACCATTCGCAATCAACGTCCTCTAAAGAATGAATTCGAAACACTCCAGTCTCATCCCGATGATCCACAGCATCGCGTCTATGCTCTGGTTGCTAATATTCCCAACCGCTCGGACGATAAGCATGTACTGATTTTGGAAGGCACAACAATCGCCGGAACAGAGGCCGCAGCAGACTTTATCCTTGATTCGGTCACAATGGATGCCTTACTTGCCGGGCACATTAAGCCGGGACAGCGAATTCCATATTTTGAGCTCGTTCTCGAGGCAAAAGACTTTTCTGGGACTGCCCCGAGAGCCAGGGTAATAGCTTCCCGCTTTTGGTAAACAACTCGAATTAATGATTTATGGGCGCAAAAAAGAGCATCTTCGGATGCACTTTTTTTTGCGCCCAGAGTATTCATAGAGTGAAATTTTCGTCATTAAGTGTAGTCCTGCCCGAGATAAACTACGTCGTTGTGGCTCTTCCGCTTTTACCTCTGCGTATCAATCTCATCGGTTTCGATGGGGAAGTTCCGCATCACTCCACGTTTTCGAAGAATCGCGACGGGCGCTTTCAGGAATCGAGGTGTTCGAGGAAATTGTCGCCCGATGCGTGGCCCTAGGACTGCCTGTATTGGCGATCGCGGCCTCTAGTGCCCGTGGACAATGGAGCGTGACCACTGTCGGCCCGAGCATCGAGTCGCCCTTTCAATTCGTTATGGTGCGCGTGTATGACCAAAGTTGACAAGGCGACCTAAATGGCCGCCAGCAGGACGCAATGAGCACCGCGGCGAGGAGCTGCCCGTCATGAACTTTTGCGATCACACGTTGATTTCGCGGTTAAACAATAGTTTTTCCGTTGATTCTGCTACGGAATGGAAATAACTCATGAAATTTTCTGTTTGCAATTTTCAGAACTTTCTTTAGAGTTACATCATTCACCTAAAAGCGGGAAATATCAGATATCTGATTGCTCCCCCTCATATCTTTTCGTGGTTGCTTGGCAGCAAGTGATGACCTGTATCTCTTTTTGTATCCTCCGCAATCGTTAGCCGTTTTGTTTTCGACGTTCGACCAGGTTTGAATTCGCTGGTTTGAAGTTTTCACTTTCGCCGTTCCGTAGCCTTGCCTTAGGTCCAAAACATCCTGAAAGGATCCCTGATGAGCTTTTCGAAGCACATGTGGTCGTGGTGTACCTGTTTCTTGCTTCTGTTGGGAGGGAGCCTTCAGGCCCAGATACCCACTCCATCTTCGGTGTTGGGGCATACGCCCGGCGACGATTTCTACCTTGCCAACTATGAAGAGGCGGTCAAGTATTTTCATGTTCTGGCTTCCAGTTCAGATCGCATGAAGATGTTTACTGTCGGGAAAAGCACTCAGGGCCGCGATATTGAAGTGGCGGTGATCTCATCGCCTGAGAACCTGGCTCGGCTGGACGAGTACAAGAAGATAGCGCGGCAATTGGCGACCGCTGACGGCTTGAACGATGAACAAGCCCGTAAGCTCGCGCACGACTCAAAGGTGATTGTGCATATCGACGGAGGGCTGCACTCGTCCGAAGTGGCGGGCGGCCAACACTCGATTGCGCTGGCTTACAAGCTGGTCTCCGCAAAGAACGACCCTGACATCGACGCGATTCTAAGCAACGTGATCTTGGTGTTGTGGCCCACGTTGAATCCGGACGGTCAGGACATGATCGTGTCATGGTATCGGCAGAACGTGGGCACGAAGTACGAGGTGGCTCCGATGCCGTGGCTCTATCAGGAGTATGTCGGCCACGACAACAATCGCGACGGCTACATGATGAACATGAAGGAAGAGCAGGTGGTGACGAAGACGGAGATCGAGTACAGTCCCGTCATCTTCTACTGCCAGCACCAGACGGCTCCTTTCCCAGCGCGCATCTGGATCCCCCCGTTTGCCGATCCGATCTCCAGCAATGTAAGCCCCTATGTCCGGAGTTGGTTGAACGTGATAGGAACCAACATGGCGGCCTATCTGGACCAGCACAACATGCCGGGCGCCATCCATGAATCACGATTCGATAACTGGTATGCCGGGTTTACGGATTGGGCCGGCGTTTTTCGCAACGAGATCTCATTCTTTACGGAAACGGCTCTGTATCGCTATGCGACGCCTCGTTTCTACACGGTTGATGAGTTTCCGAAAGAGTTTCAGGACCTGCGCGCCCTGACGATGTATTCGACGCCATGGGTTAGTGGATGGTGGCGGCTGAAGGATGCCGTCGATTACATGGTAGGCGGGTCGATGTCGGTGCTCGATCTTGCAGCGAAGAACCATGAGACATTGCTCTACAACCGCTACCAGGCTGCGCGGGACAATATCCATCGCACCGAACCGCCATTCGCCTACGTGATCAGCGATCGACAAGCTGACGTGCCTGAAGCGGGACTGCTGGCGCAGAAGATGATCGACAACGGTCTGGATGTCTATCAGACCAAGCCCGGCTTCAAAGCAAACGGCATCGACTATCCGGCAGGTTCGTGGGTGATTCCGATGGATCAGCCTTTTTCGCCGATGGCCAAAGAGCTGATGGAGCGTCAAGTGTATCCGTCCGCGGCGACAGGAGAGACGGCGGCTGGCGCGCATCTGCCTTACGACATCACAGGGTGGACGCTTCCACTGCAGATGGGAGTTGCGGCGGATACGGTCACCGATCCGATGCAACCGTCGCAGCGGGCGCTGATGACAAAGATCGACCAGGTGAAACTCCCCGAGGCGCAAGTAGCCGGTGATGGTTCACTCTTTGTGGTGAGTCACAAGCCAAACGCTGCATTTCAGTTGGTGAATGCGGCGCTGGCACAGGGCGGGAGCGTCTCGCTGGCGTCGGACATGGTGAAGACGCCGGAAGGGATGGAAAAGGGCGCGTTTGTGATCAGCGGACTCGGCCATTCCGCCATGGCAGAGCTCGCGACAAAGTTTTCTGTCGGCGTTGTGGCGATTCCAGCCGCTCCCACTCACGTAATTCCCATCAAGAAGGCGAGGATCGGCCTTTACCGTCCATGGAACGCCTCGATCGATGAAGGGTGGACGCGATGGATTCTCGAAAATTACAACTACGACGCCAAGAGCATCTACAACGCGGATATGCGCTCGGCGGGTCTGCGCAATCGATACGACGTCATCATTCTTCCGGACATGAACAGCAACCAGTTGATGAACGGATTTCGGGTTGGGTCGGTTCCAGGCCAGTATGCCGGAGGCATTGAGCAGGATGGCTTGAACAATCTGCGCGAGTTTGTTCAGTTGGGGGGGACGCTGATTGCATTCAATCAATCGGCAGCAAGCCTCATTCCTCTGTTGTCACTACCGGTACGGAATGTGCTGCAGGGTCTTGGGAATGACAAGTTTTACTGTGCCGGATCGCTGTTGCGGGTTGAGATGGAACATCCGGACGTTCCGATCAACTTCGGTGTGCCAATGTCCCCGGTGGTGATGTTTGAAAGAGGGCCAGCCTTTGAGACGCTACCCGGATTCAAAGGTGTCGTTCTGGCGAAGTATGCGAAAGAGACCGATCCGTTGGAGAGCGGGATGGTTATCCACTCCGAAGTCCTGCACGACAAGATCTCTGCGCTCCAACTTTCCTACGGCCGCGGACGCATCCTGCTCTACGGCTTTAAGCCACAACAACGCGCGCAGGCACACGGTACCTATCGGTATCTATTCAACGCACTTTACCTCTATGACGATCCGCCTCTGCCGTTCGATGCACCAACCGCAGCACCCGCCGCGACTACGGCTGCTGCTAATGCCTCTGCAACACCAGCCACTCAAGAGCCCGCCGGTGCAAGACGGAGGACCGGAGGAACTCAACCCTAAAGAAAATTCATGGCACGGAAACACCGGCTGCATGATTCATAACCCGCTTTACTTTACGGAGGAACGATGACACGCAAGCTATTTGGAATGGTTCTTTGTGCAATTCTCAGCGTTGTTGCTTTCGGCCAGAATGCTACGACTTCGGTACGCGGCACGGTCACCGATCCGACGGGCGCCTTTGTTCAGGAAGCCAGAGTGACTCTTACCAACGCAACCACGCATGTGAGCCAGGAGCAGAAGGTCGGAAAGAACGGCGAATATAACTTTGTCAATGTCCAACCCGCGACGTACACGATCTCGGTTGTCGCCGTTGGTTTTGGAAAGCAGGAACAGCAGACTGAATTGCTGGTGAGCCAACCAGCCACGCTTAGCTTCAAACTGACGGTGGGATCCACAGCGGAAACAATCGAAGTCAGCACCTCCTCAACGATTAACTTCACCGATGCAACCCTCGGTAATGCATTCAGTAGCGCTCAGATTGAGGCGATGCCCATCGACTCTCGAAACGTCGCAGATCTCTTGAGTTTGCAGCCTGGAGTCCTCTACTTCGGTAATAACAATAGTGCGAGCAACCCTGCACAGACGCAGGACAGCCGCCTTGGCGCGGTCTCAGGATCACGTTCGGACCAGGGAAATATCACCTTGGATGGACTCGACGACAACGACCAAACTTTTGGGTACGCCTTTACCGGTGTTCTGCGGTCTACACTCGACTCGACACAGGAATATCGGGTGACGACGGCTAACTCGAACGCCGATGCCGGTCGGTCTTCAGGGGCACAGGTTACGCTCGTTACAAAATCCGGTACGAACCGATTCCACGGCAGCGCGTATGAGTATTACCGTAACCGATACTTTGCCGCGAATGACTGGTTTACGAAGAAGGCGCAGGCAGCCAGCAAGTTACCCAACAAGCCTGGGCAGCTCACGCGCAATACCTTTGGTGGCACGATAGGCGGCCCGATTCTGAAGGATAAGCTGTTTTTCTTTTTCAACTACGAAGGACAACGCACACGAGAGAGTGCCTCCGTCACACAGGAGGTTCCTACGGCCGCGTATCGCGCCGGGACGTTGCAGTACAAAGACACATCGGGCGCGACCCGCGTCCTTACGCCATCGCAGGTTGCAACGCTCGATGCACCGTGTGTCAGCAATGGTGTCTGTCCCAATGGACCAGGCCCGAATGCCGCGATGCTGGCTTATTTCGCACAGATTCCGGTAGCAAATGGGCTCACCGTTGGGGATGGACTCAACGAAGGGTCGTTCACTTTTTCGTCTCCGACGCCCTACTCGCATAACACCAGCATCATCAAACTTGATTGGACGCCGGCATCCTCGCAGCATGTTTTTGTTCGTGGCAATCTCCAGAAGGACGTGATCGCCTCGGCTCAACAGTTCCCAGGGCTTCCGCCATCTACCACGACAGAAGACAACACGAAAGGCATCGCTGCTGGCGATACGTGGATCATCAACTCCAACCTCGTCAACGACATTCGATATGGATACGCACGTCAAGGCAACGCTCAAGCAGGTGTTGGAAACGGGGCTTACACTGATGTTCGTTTCATTGCCTCACCTACTGCGGAGACTAGAAGCACAATCCGTATTGTGCCGATCAACTCGATTCTTGACACATTGAACTATACAAAGGGAAGCCACTCTATCCAGGTGGGCGGCACGTGGCGATTGATACACAACAATTCGCAGACCAACGCCAATTCATTTAATAGCGGCAACACGAACCCGCTGGGGTTGTCGTCCAAGGGCCTTCCCGACCCGTCAACTTTGCCGGGATATACCCCTGTGTCGGGAAGTTTTAGCACACCCTATCTCGAGGCGTACGCCAATCTTGTAGGCACTACGCCCGTACTGACACAAAACATCAACTACTCGGTGAATCCTGGCGGAAATACTGGCACACTTGCACCACAGGGCGCCTTTGTCGTTCGCAACTTTATCTCAAATGAGTTCGAAATCTACGCGCAGGACTCCTGGCACGCCACTCCGAAGCTGACGGTCACGTATGGATTGCGGTACAGCAATCTTCAGGTTCCGTATGACAAAAACGGGCAATCGGCCGCTCCGACTATCGACACGCACGCGTTCTTTCAGCAGCGAGCTATCGCAGCAGCGACTGGTCAAGTATATGAACCTGCTCTCGCATTTGCCCCAAATGGTCCGGTCTACGGAAGGCCGGGATATTGGGACAAGCAGAACACGAACTTCGCTCCCCGGCTCGCGATCGCCTATGCACTCGACCCCAAGACCTCCATCCGAGCTGGAGCGGGCATGTACTACGACCATTTTGGCCAAGGTATTGTCAACGCGTTCAATAGTTATGGTTCGTTCGGTCTGGCCAGTCAGATTTCTAGTGCGCTTGGTGCATTGACGACAGAGAATTCGCCGAGGTTTATCAACCGCACCACTCTTCCCAACGTTTCGAGCACGACGCCTTCACCGACCCAGACATTCCCCTATATATTGCCGCAGACTAACGCCGCGGGAAGTAGCTTTGGCATTAGCTGGGGCGTCGATAACAGAATCAAAACACCTTATTCTGAGGTCTTCAACCTTTCGGTCGAGCGCGCTCTGCCTGGAGGTTTCACATTCGAAGCGGCGTACGTCGGCCGATTTGGCCGAAGGCTGATGCAGCAACTCGATCTGGCAACACCTGTAAACCTTCTCGACACCAAATCGGGAGCGACATACTTTCAGGCGGGCGCTCAGCTAGCGGCCGTGGTCGATCAGAATGGTGGCAATGCCAAGGCAACTGTCGCTGCGATTCCATATTTCGAGAACATGTTCCCCCAACTCGCCAGCGTCTCAAACTCGGCCTGCCCTAACCCCAGCCATACTGCAACGCAAGCGATCTACTGCAACGAATTTGCCGTCTTTCGCAAGGTCCTGGGCGAGACCACCGCTCTGGCTGATCTGGATTTCTATTGCAGTTATGGTTGCCCGGCGGCAGCACCGACGAACCGGTTCTTCCAGGGACAGTTTTCTTCTCTCTATGCGTGGTCGACGATTGGAACCTCTTCCTATAACGCCGGCCAATTCGTGCTTCGCCATCCCTACAGCCATGGTTTTCAGGGCGACCTCAGCTATACGCTAGGAAATTCGATCGATATAGGTTCGGATGCTGAACGGTCCAGCGAGAAGCAGGGAGGATCGGGAAGCTACATCACGAATGCATGGAACCCGTCACAATCGCGCGGGGTCTCCGACTTCGACACAAGGCACCTAATCACGGCGAATGGATCTTATCTTCTTCCGTTCGGTCGGGGACAGGCCTTTGGAGCGCACGTAAATCGCGTGACGGATCTTTTGATCGGAGGATGGCAAGTCGCTTCCATTCTCCGCTGGACGAGCGGCCTTCCTTTTTCGTTGACGGAAGGCGGTTTCACGACAGATTGGGAGATCGCCAGCTACGGCATCCAAACGGCAAAATTCAAAGCAAAAAAGGTCTATAACCCTGGAAATGTTCCTAATGCTTTTGGAACCACGCTAGCTAGTCAGATCACGGGGTCAATTTCTACCGGCGGCCCGCTCGAGCGTCTTCCGTATCCCGGTGAAGCTGGCCAGCGAAATAATTTCCGAAGAGATGGGTATTTCGGGGCCGATGCGAGCCTGGCAAAACCGTTCAAGATCACCGAGAGTCAGCTCCTGCGCTTTACGTGGGAGGTTTACAATCTGAGCAACTCCGTTCGCTTCAATGCGGTTTCAGGCAGCCTGGTGAGCGGCACCTTCGGCAACTACACTTCGACTCTCACTACGTCGCGGCGCATGCAGTTTTCGCTTCGGTATAGCTTCTAACCCCCTCATTCGGCGGAGCCGTCCCTTATTCTGCGAGCTAGTCATCTAGAAGCAGAATAAGGGACATTTTAGAGTCTTAGGCGGTTTGAACCGTCACGTCTCTTTCCCACGCTTCATCCCAATCGCAGCAGAAGGAGATTGAAATGAAGGGCATATTTTACGCAGCGGCAATTTTGCTGACTGCGATGAGTACGACTCTGAGGGCACAGCAGCATTTCCCTACGAACGAAGATCTGCGACACCTGCGTGCTATTTCGAGCCCTCAACTTTCACCCGATCTCAAACACGTCGTGGTAACCGTACAGGACAATACGGCCGAGGGAGGCAGAACTCATCTCTGGCTGCTCAACACGGACGGAAGCCCTTATCGCCAAGTTACGTTTAATCAGGGGGAGTCTTCGGCCGAGAGAAACCCGGAGTATCTTCCCGATGGAAGCGCAATTCTGTTCATCTCAAGTCGCGACGGTAAGTCCAAGCTTTATCGTCTGCCGCTCGACGGCGGGGAATCGTCTGCAGTGACCATTGAACGAGTTCCCGCTCCGAATGAGCCGCAGAGTGCAGTCGGCATCATGTCTTACTCCATCTCACCGGATGGACATACCATCGCCGTAGTGGCCAGCGATCCGGAGCCCGCGTCTCGCGCTCGCGATCGCAAAGATAAAAAGGACGTCGTCTGGGTCGAACATAATGAGACTCTCCATCGGCTTTATCTCCTCGACACCAAGACGTGGAAGGCGCGCGAGGTTCCGGCGCTGACCGATATGGATTCGGTTGCCTGGTCCGAGCAGTCGGACAAGTTGCTCGTACTGACGCACGCACGACTTCGCGATCTGGGGCCAAGCGCCATCGGCTGGATCGTCTCTGCGCAAGACCCCTCACAGCAGAAAAAGGTTGCTGGCCTCCCTGAGTCGACACGCCGCGCTGCATTCACGCATCAGGGTAATGGCCTGGTGCTCTTTGCAAAGTGTGAGAAGGATTCTCCGGAAGGATGCTCCGATATTTTTACCCTCGACCTCGCCAACGGAAAGACGCGCAACCTCACCGTCAATTTGAAGGACAGTACTCTAGCGGCCGATTTGCTGACAGTCTCAGAGGACGACCATAGTGTCCTGGCGAGCATTAGTCACGGGATGAACCGCACTGTCGCTGTGATTGATCTCAACGACGGTCATGCCAAGCTGCTCGATCTGGGCATGCCAACGATATCAGCGTTCCGTCAGCAAGGAAAGGGGAAGGCATACGTCTACCTTGGCAGTTCCAGCACGTCAGAAGCGGCCGTCTATATAACTACGTCGCTCGATCAGCCGGGTAAACGCCTGGAGCAACCCGAGACTGTTCCCGCTTCGTGGATAGCGGCACCGTCTAAGCCAGTGTTCTGGAAACGTGCGGGCTTCACGATTGAGGGCCTTCTCTACCTTCCGCCTCAGGCGTCCTCTGGAAGGGTGCCGATGGTGGTCAACGTCCATGGCGGCCCGAGGGGACAGTTTACCGATTCGTATTCACCCTTGACTAATCTCCTGGTGGGCAAGGGCTGGGCGGTCCTCGTTACGAACCCTCGTGGAAGCACGGGATATGGGGTCGAATTTGAAGCGGCCAACAAAGACGACATGGGCAACGGTGACTACCTCGACATCATGGCCGGAGTTGATGAGGTTCTGCACACATGTCCCGTCGATCCGGATCGTATGGCGTTGATCGGTTACAGCTATGGCGGTGAAATGGCCGGCTTTGTGGAAGGGAAGACCACACGCTTCAAGGCGATCGTCAGTGGTGCCCCCGTCATCGATCAATTCAGTGAATATGGAACTGAATCGGGCTCATATGGAGACCGCTGGTACACGGGTCAGCCGTGGCGCCACTTTGAGAGTGCGTGGCGACAAAGCCCGCTGGCCTACGCCGAACACGCGAAGACGCCATTCATGCTGCTTCAGGGTCAGAGCGACACGACGGATCCGGAAGGCCAGTCCAAAGAGATGTACCGTGCCTTGCGACAAGAGGGAGTTCCGGTACAGCTACTTCTCTTTCCACGCGAAGACCACGGCGCTCTTGGAGGAAACTTTGCAGGCCGGCCAAGCACTGAACCATGGGCGGGGGTGATCGCGCGAGAGCACATGATTAACTTCATAGCGGATGCCTTCGCGGGCAAAGTGGAACCAAACAAACCGTAGATAGCCTCGAATTGGAAGTATTAGATTTTCTGGGATTGGCGTGGAATCAGCGCTAGGCGAGAGAACCGTTCTTGAAAAGAAACTACCGACCCGCGATTGCTATTCACTCGAATGACCGCCTTCTGATTGGACGGCGAGATGCGGCAAGAATGCTCAATGCTCTCCCATCAGTCAACGGTCGCTGGACTATCTGATCGCCAATAAGCAACTAGCTACCCGAAGAATCGGAAGTCGGGTCTTGATCGTCACCACCGAGGTGTTATGCCGCGCCGATCATCCGAAACCGCTTGCCTCTTGAAGAGGATGCGACAATCACCGTCCGCGTTCCTTCCTCAGGCAATGCCGTCGCGCACTTCGTGAACGGCTGCCGGCCTTTATATTCTCTTCCATCCTATCGACTGCAGCGTCGAGGTGAGCGCTCAATAGGTGGACGTACCGGACCGTCATGCTGATTGTCTTACTGCCTGGATTTTCTGCGCGTCGCTCCACGAGACGCGCCGGATTAATGGGAACCTTTCCCCGAGGCCAACGCAAGCCTCGCATCACTCCCGCGTCCGACCTTCTCACGCTTGAGTTTGCTCGCTACGCGATACTTGATCCACCAAACACCGCTGTCGGGTTCTTTTTCCCCAAACTCCAGTTGCTTTTGCGAGTGGGGCATGTTCCCTCCTGGGACAATTTATCAAAGTATCCCCAGCCTCTTTACGTAAGAAACATCTCCTCGTGGGGCCGACAGGATAGAATCTTCGTAAATCCTAGTATTTATTGCATTTCTATGGTGCCCGGAGGGGGACTTGAACCCCCACGACCTGATAAGGGTCTGCGGATTTTAAGTCCGTTTTTGGCCATTTTGCAAGGCATCGCATGGGGTCGCATTTTCTCGTATAAGTCCCCTAAAATGAACAGATATAAGACATCACTGACTTGCACTGAGTCGCATAGAGTCGCACAAGAATCGGCAATCAACAGCCACCAAAACAGCCACCAGAATTCCAGGCAAATTGGGCTTACTAGACACTCGCTCTTGTCCAGACCTTCGAGTTAGGCCCGATGCGCTCAAGGCAGTTCTCTTCTCTGTTGGTCATGGAAAGTCAGTGAACAGATCCCGCGTCGGAATTGAGAGTGCCTTGGCGAGCTTGACGATATTTTCAAGTGCGATGTTCCGCTCGCCCCTTTCTACCCCGCCGACGTAATTGCGATGTAGCCCAGCGCGCTCCGCCAGTTCCTCTTGAGAAAGTCCACGGTCATCGCGGAGGCTCCGTATTCTTGAGCCAAAACGAGACTTGATGGAAGTAGGAGGCACCTCTCCATACTTTGATTATGACCACTATGAGTCTACACACGATGAGTGTGATAATGGGCCCGTCAGCCTTATATGGCCTAACCGTCAACGCGGAGAGTTTGGAAATGCCCGAAGAAATGATCGAGTGCACTGATCTCGTGGGTAAGGTTGTGAAATGTTTGAAACTATACCGGAGCGATCCAGACGCCGCCGAGTTGCAGATCGACTTCGAGGATGGCACCTCCTTCTCTTGTGCTTTGGAGAACAAACCCTCCCTTAAAGCCAGTCTTATTCGGGCTGGCATCGGTACTCCAGAAGTCCTTCGGGATTACATCGGATGACTGGCGTTATTCCCTTTCGGAATAGCGCCATCCCTGAATGTTATTGGACACACTGGACCGATCATCTTAGTTTTGCGCCATGCTGACGCACACGGTCAGTGGAGGTGCAAAGTGGACCAAATCCTTCTCGCCCTTCGATCGGACAGGTCGTCCGTTCGGCTGCCTTTTAGAGTTGGCTATTCCCCAACAATGGGAACCTCCGGCCGGAGGTCAAACGCCACTCGAAAAGAAACCCTATATCGCGCGATGCGCGCGTTCGCACCCGCATTGGTGGCGCTTTCGTTTGTCACCGCTGCACACGCACAAGGAACAATGGACTTCTCTGGGGCTCAGACCCTTATGGGGACGTTCAATAGCCGCTTTGCCTACGTCTCTGTCTCGCGGGCCTCTCACGACGCGCAGATTTATACCAATGATGCAGGGTTTCTCGCAGCAAGTCTCAGCCAAGACGTGAGCAAGTCTTCTGCCATTGACTTCGCTAATGTCCAGAGTCCGACTGCGAGCCTAGAAGAGCAAGTCTCACCTTTGAGAAAGACGCGTGTCGCTGGTCTTGGATTATCCCTTTGAGACTGGGATATGTGTCCTGAAGGGTGAGTGTGCCCTTATCCTCCTGATCATCAACGAAATCCAAACGGCCCTGTTCAGGGCAATCACGTTTCCGGGCCGATAACGCCTCTTATGTATAGTCGGGTTGTAGCCGCTCTTTAGAATTGTCCCTATCCCGCAGGGCCGACAGCCTCTATCGTGGCTTTGGCAGCATGCAATGTTGCCTGGGTCTCGCGGGCGATCTTACCTTTTGCGATTAAGTTGAGGAGCTTGGCTTTCAGGGTTGTCGTCGAGTAATAGTGGCTAATTTCCACCTTGGTTGACCGATGGCCGAGCGTTTGGAACGTCGTTTCCACTCTGTAATCGCTGAGAATCTTGCTGATACCGAATGGGTCCTCCGGCAACACAGTGACGATCTTCTTCAGCGGGATAATTTCGATGTCCTTCTCGATGCATGTGTGCTTCCCGCCCGAAAGATGACATTGATATGACGCGCCTGGTTCCCGGAGGGTCTTGCCAGAAAGAAGATCAACCTTGACCACGCGAAGATGGAACTCCGGGATCTTCGTGAGATCCATGCTGAACGACCACACCGTTTCCAAAGGCGCGTTGATGATGACTTCCTGCTTGGATCGGAACGGTGGCTGCAAATCTTGCCTCCAAGTTAATGGGTGAACTTTCAATTGAAGTCACGCGGACGCGACTAATTCGGTCCTCGCATCCGCCGCAAACGCCAGCTGCCCCCTTCAAGCGGCTCTATCCTAACTGCCCGACTAGCTATTTAGTGCGACCGCGCGGATCTGTGTCTGGGCAGTCACGATAGAGTCCTGACGTTTTTCGGCAGCCACATGAGCCACTTGTACGATAAGCCGACTATACGGCCAACTGGATAGGTTTCGGGTTGCCGACCATCCACGAACTTTGGTCGTGCAGCAAGATTCAACTGACTCAATTGCCTGTATCACCGTCTAGAGGACAACGATGACTGCTATGGCCGAGCCAAGGAGATCTCGGCGCTCAACTGCTGGCGGGGCACTCGTCGCGCGCCGCAGGGAAGTTTAACGCTGAACTTGGCTCCATAGTCCGGATTGTTCTCAGCCCATAATTGTCCATCGTGCGCTTCAATAATAGATCGCGAAACCGCGAGACCTATCCCCATGCCCTTCTCTTTGGTAGTTACGAACGGATCAAAAATATTTTGAGTATCCTTCAGGCCTGGTCCATTGTCTATAACTTCAATTAGAAGCTCGCTTTCATTGACGAGAGTGGCCCTAACCATGAGACGGGGCGGCCGGGCGCTGTTTTCCATCGCCTCGATTCCGTTCGAGATCAGGTTGATCAAAACTTCCTGAATTTGAATTTTTTCCACTACGATTGGCGGAAGATTACCCGCAATTTGTACATCAATGGGAATGTCATCTCTCTTCGCGTCTTCATGAACGAATCGTAACGCTTCGCGGATGATCTGCGATGGCCACGCGTGCTTCTTCCTGAGCGGTTGTTGTTTGAACAACGCCCGAATGTGCTGCATCCTCTCGTCGGCAACGCGCCCGCCGCGCAGCACTCGTTCTATGGAAGTCATTGCTTCACTGAAATTCGGTGGACTGTTTGATAGCCAGCGTCGAGCTGCCTGCGCGTTTGCCATTACAGCTGTGAGAGGCTGGTTTAGTTCGTGCGCGATCGATGCGGACAACTCAGCTACGGTGGCGATGCGCGATGCTAGCGCCAGCTTGACCCGTGTTTCCCGTAAATGATCCTCCGCTCGCTTTCGCTCATCGATATCGATGGCGACTCCAAACCACTGTACGATCTGCCCGTCTTTGTCTCGCAGAGGCTCTGCGAGACTCAGATGCCAACGATAAATTCCATCTGCTCGTCTGATCCGATGTTCGTTGCTGTAGGAACACTCGGCCGCAAGAGCCTTCTTGAGTTCTTTGACGACGTATTCTCGCTCTTCAGGGTGGGTGGCTTCAACCCATCCCCAGCCTTGGATCTGCTCCAGGGTCATTCCAAGGTAGTCACTTGCCTTCTTGTTGACGAACGTATACCTTCCATCAGGTGCCGTCGAATATAAGCTCGAAGGAACGGTGTCCATCATTCTCTGCATCTGATGTTCAGATTGTTGGAGGGCAAGTTCCGCAGCCTTCTGGACAGTCGTATCGAGCATGATTCCGTGAAACGCGATGGTCTTTCCGCTGTCATCGCGGCAAGCTGCAACGCTGGTGTGAAACCATCGGTATTGCCCGTCAGCGCCCATGAAACGATGGACGGTGTCATATCCAAGGCTTTCGCTGATCATTCGATTCCAATGGTTTGTAGTTTCCTCAAAATCATCCGGGTGGATCAGATCGATCCAACCCTTCTGCTGCAGCCCCTCAACTGTTCTTCCGCTGTACTCGATCCCCTTTTGATTGAGGTAGACGATCGACCCGTCTGGCGCGGCCTTGAACAGAACCGCGGGGAGATTCTCCGTAAAAAGATTCAGTTGCAGTTCTCTCTCCCTGAGCAACTCTCTTGAACGGTAGAACTCATCGATGTCTGTTGCGACACCATACCAGCAATAGGACTTTCCATCTACGCTTGGATATGGTTCTGCGATCGTTCGGAACCAGCGATACGCCCCATCAGCTCCACGGAGCCGGTACAGGTGATCCATGGTTTCAATTTGTTCTGTTGAACGCGCCTGATTTGCCAATGTACGTTCTTGATCTTCAGGATGGATATATTTCAGCCAACCGTGACCTCGTAATTCTTCCTGCCCGACACCGATGTAGTTGTGAATACGTTGATTTGTGTAGGCAATACCCGCCACAGTTCGGAGAGAGATCATTGCAGGCACCCGTTCCAACAGTTCTCGCGCCTTATGCTCCGCGGCACGCAGCTCTTCCTCGGCTCGTTTGCGATCTTCGATGTCGGTGCCAATGCCGTACCACTTCAGAATCCGCCCCTGCTCATCCCGGAACGGTACGGCAGCAACAACAAACCAGCGGAATTCTCCGTCGGCGCGACGGAACCGAACCTCATCCTCAAAGGGCACGCCTGCTGCCGAGCACTTGCGAAAAGCCTCAAAATGCCGTTCGAGATCGTCGGGGTGAACTGCGGCCTGCCAGCCCAGACCGGTCGGGGAGAGACCCGCATACTCGGTCCAACGCCTGTTTATAGATACATTCGAGCCATCAGCGAGCCCGATCCATACCATTGCCGGAACGGTGTCAATTACCTCGCGCAGCTCTTTCTCGCTCCGGCGAATGGCCTCTTCGGCACTATCGCGGTTACTTGCGATAGCAATGGTGATCCAGACACAAGCGATGCACAGGGCAGTTTCTAGGAACCCTCTATTGACTTTGAACTGAGAGTGAGGTGCGAGTGCAAAGAGGGCTGCCACAACTGTAAAGGTGCTCGCGGCTAGCTGCGCCTCGAATTTGCCGAAACGCTTGACAAGAACCACGATGAAGACAACGGCAACTACTCCGATCGCTTGGACAAACCAGCCGAGAGTTGCTGCCAAGAGCATGATCAGTAGCGGTGCACCGAAATGTCTCAGTTCCCGGGGACTCGTGTTCATAACGTCCGCCCTACTTCCTATCCACTTTTCGCGTGGCGTTGGCGGATTCGCTTCAGGGAAGAACCACTAACGCGGTGGAGGCATTTTGGGTCGCCCGTCGGATGCATTGCGGGTTTTTCGGTTCGAAATCCAACGAGTTCAGAAGCGAGGACATCCTCGACTTTATGAATATTAACAATAATGTGACTTGGCACCCTTGATCTATTACATGTTTATGTAGCGTGATGTTGGGCTGACGGCGGAGATTTGCGGCTCCAGAAAGCGACGCACCCTCGACTTTATTAGCATAAAATGCGAGGATGCTCTCGACTATGTCAAATTCTGTCCGAGTGGAGCCGCAGCAGGAGCGTGCAACACGGCGGCTTGCGAATTTTCTGGATGTTGCAGAGGTGCTCTTCGCAGAGATCGGCTATGAGGCCACAACGATGACTGTTATCGCCGAGCGTAGCGGTTCTGGGATTGGCACGCTTTATCATTATTTCCCAGACAAGCAATCCATGGCCTTCGCTCTTTTTGACCAATACACGCAGAAGGTCGAGGCTTATTGGAAGCCTTTGATAGAACAGGCGGAGACCCTGTCCCACACCGTATTTGCGGAGACGTTCCTGGAACGCGTCATCGAATTCCTAAGGGAACGTCCCGCCTATCTGCAGTTACTGGCCACGCCGATCCGGTTTTCTCGTGATCCGGCTGCGCGAAGGGCTTTGCGCGTTGCCATCGCGAACGCCTTTAGAGCGAAGGACCCATCGCTCACTAGCGAAAAGGCTATGTTGGCCGCAAACATCACTCTCCAGATGGTCAAAGGTATGACAACGCTCTACGCGGAGGCAGGTCCGAGGGAGAAGCCTCTGATCATCGCAGAATATAAGAAGGCCCTGGCGCTGTACCTGGGAAGCGTTTTGTCCGAGGACGAGCGGTCTTCAAAAGAGAGGCGACGGTAAGGCAGGCCGTTTCTCGACACCGCACTGTGACCGTTGACGCGCTCGCGGTTGGGGGAAAACTCGGAAGTTGGCACATGCACTTGAGGTCAGTTTGTCGGACACTGACCGGTTTTACTGCGTGGTCCACACCGAATGGGGACAGACCAGAATGGCCTCTACGACAAAGAACCCATCAGTGATGGAGACCCACACTGGCCGGTTCCATCGCGGCGATGCCCACGACAAGACTGAGTGTTCGGCTCGCATCCTGGTTGCCCAGACTGCTTCCTCGAAGCTTGTTCCTGCCTGGGATCATGGGAAAGAAATTCGACGCTCAGACTGAACCCTGCCTCATTGACGAAACGGTCCACATGAATACGGCGAGGTTCAATCTCTTCCGCGATTCTTTGAGGACCGCTCTGATCAGCGAGATCGATGCTGAGACTGTGCGCTGATCATTCGGCAGGTGACCAAAAGAATCACAGCTTTCTCTTTTTCGTTACTTCGACAAGGGCAATCTTGCCGTGGTCCTCAAGAATCTTGCCGTGTTGCAGAGTGGGTGTGTGATGGATGAGCGGCTTCTTGGCCTGGCTCGTCTGGGTCTTGATCCACATACAGTTTACTGGCTGAGGCAGCTTGTGGTTCGGCGTCTTTCTCCATTGGGTCCGGACGTACCTCGGTGCAAAGCGCGGTTGTCTTGAACCGCTCTTGACCGCAAACCTCCGCCATCAGCTCAACATAAACATGTAATAGATCGAGGGTGCCGAGTGACATATTGTCTTATTTATAAAGTCGAGGACGTCCTCTAGTTATGGAGCTACGTTGAACTCATTGGATCTTGAACGGAAGAAAATCGACCTCGCATCCAACGGGCGCCCGGCTAAACCCGAGATCGTGTTCGACCATTTGATGGAAGAAAGTGGGTTTGCGCTCGAGATTCCCGATGATCGGATGTTCATGACCGATCGGGGAGGCTCGCTGCATACCGCGAGTCTGGACGGCGCGACTCACAAGACCTGCCAGCTGTTCAGGGGAACCTGACCGGAACGGCATACACAGACCAAACCAACTGCGGTTACAGCACTTCGCATAACCGTTGTGGTTGACACAAACAAAGAGAAAGGCGATGGAGAATCCGATGTCAGATACACATACTCAGGAAGCAAAGATGCCGAAGGTACTGCCGAAGCCGAACAGCGATTTTTACCAGACCTTTCAGATGCTGTCTGAAGCTGAGCAAGCAACAGTCACGAACGTTCGTGAATTTATGAAGGGATCCGTTGCGCCGATCATCAACGATTTCTGGGAGAAGGACTCATTCCCGTTTGACGTTTTACCCGGGTTCCGGGATCTCCAGGTTATGGGCGTGGGATACGAGGGGTATGGCTGTGCCGGTGGCAGCAATCTTCTGGCCTGCTACGTTGCGATGGAAATCGCGAAGGTCGACTGCTCCTTCGCAACCTTCTTCGGTGTGCACAGCGGCCTTGCGATGGGATCGATCTTCCTGTGCGGGTCGGAAGAGCAGAAGAAACAGTGGCTGCCGCCGATGGCTCGGATGGAGAAGATCGGGTCCTTCGGTCTGACTGAGCCACTGGTTGGCTCTGGTGCGTCACGTGGTCTTGGGACCACTGCACGGCGCGAGGGAGACACGTGGATTTTAAACGGTCAGAAGAAGTGGATCGGTAACTCTACGTTTGGAGACCTCACCATCATCTGGGCGAGGGATGTGGCCGATAACCAGGTGAAGGGCTTCATCGTCGAGAACAAGACCACCGGCTTCAAGGTTGAGAAGATCCAGCACAAGATGGCGCTGCGGGTTGTGCAGAACGGACTGATCACCCTCGAAGACTGCAAGGTGCCGGAAGCGAACCGCCTGCAGAACGACACTTCGTTCCGCGACACTGCCCGTGTACTTCGCATGACCCGTGGCTTCGTTGCATGGGAAGCTGTCGGATGCCAGATGGGCGCCTACGAAAACGCATTGCTGTACGCACAGCAGCGCGAACAGTTCGGCAAGCCGATTGCTTCCTTTCAGCTCGTTCAGGACCTGCTTGTAAAGATGGTAGGGAACATCACTGCCTGCCAATGCATGGTCATGCGGCTCTCGCAACTGCAGGATCAGGGCAAGCTGGCGGATGAACATGCTTCGCTCGCCAAGGCGTTCTGCACCGTCAAGATGCGCGAGACTGTCGGTTTTGCGCGAGAACTTCTTGGAGCGAATGGAATTCTTCTTGACTACAACGTAGGGCGCTTTGTTGCGGACTCCGAGGCGATCTACTCCTACGAGGGGACGCGTGAGATGAATACCCTCATCGTTGGCCGCGCCGTCTCGGGCTTCAGTGCATTCATTTAGCCAGAATTCGAAAACCGAAGCAGATCCGGAACATTGTGACGAGCTTCGCTCTTCAAAGATGACGAACAAATGGAGATGTTGGAGATCTTATGAGCGAAAACAATATTTTTTCTGGTTTGAAAGTTGTCGACCTTGCGAGCTTCATCGCGGGTCCCGCAGCAGCGACAATCCTGTCCGACTTCGGCGCGGACGTCATCAAGGTCGAGCCGCCCGAAGGAGAGTTGTGGAGAAGCGGGCATAAGATCCCTCCGCAGCCGCATTCGGAAGAACCTTATCCCTTCGAATTGGCTAATCGAAACAAACGTGGCGTTGCGCTCAATCTGAAAGCTGAGAGCGCGCAGCAGGTTGTCGAGCGGTTAGCCAAGTGGGCCGACGTGTTTATCGTCAACACGCCGCATGCCGCACGCAAAAAGTTGAAGCTCGAATATGACGATGTCGCGCAGTGGAATCCGCGTCTGATCTATGCGGATCTCACCGGCTTCGGGGAGAAAGGTCCGGACGCTGCTCTTCCGGGGTTCGATCTCACGGCCTTCTGGGCGCGAAGCGGTTTGTTATATATGACGCGCGATGCCGGAGAGCCACCGACTTGGCCCGTGGCCGGTAGCGGCGATAATGCGACTGCGGTCGCCATGTATGGCGCAATCGTGACGGCTCTTTATCGTCGCGAACGCACCGGCAAAGGATCCTACGTCACGACTTCGCTCCTGGCGGCAGGTGTCTGGTCGGCCAGCGTATTTATCCAGGCCGCTCTATGTGGTGCGAGTTTCTATGGGCTGCATGATCGAGCACATCCCGCAAATGCAGGTTTGAACACCTATCGTTCCTCCGATGGTACCTGGTTCGTTTTGGTAGTTACTCCGGACAAGATACCCGCGATTCTAAAAGCACTAGATCGTGAGGATATCCTTACGGATCCGCGTTTCTCGGATCCCGCCAAGCTGGCGCAGAACCGGCCGCAACTAACGGCAATGCTCGATGAGATCTTTGGTTCGCAGCCAATGTCGCATTGGTATGAGGTCTTCAATGGCGTTCACGTCCCCTTCGGCGCCGTGCGTGAGCCGCAGGAAGTCGTTAATGATCCGCAACTGCGAGCGAATGACATCGTCGTCCCGCTCGAGGGAGCCGGCGAGAAGTTGACCTCGACCATCAGCAGTCCTATTCAAGTGCACGGTGTTACTAAGGTGCCTGCCAGGCGCGCGCCCGGAATCGGCGAGCATAACGATGAAGTGCTGAAGGAACTTGGATTCACAAGTGACGAGATCGCAGACCTGCGTGCCAGCGGAGCAGCACCACAGGCGGCGCATGCTGAGGTTCCAACGCGCGCTCCAGGGAAACCCATTTAGGAGAGAGGAGAACTTTCGTGAGCGCTACAGAAGTATCCACCAGCTTCGAAAACATTACGTATGAGGTCAAAGGATCGATCGGTTACATCACCCTGAATCGCCCAAAGGTGATGAACGCGCTTAACCGGAAGACCGTTGAAGAACTCAACGCTGCGTTCGATGCGGCGAAGAAGGATGCCACGGTCAAAGGCATCATTCTGACCGGAGCAGGAGAGAAGGCATTCATTGCTGGTGCCGATATCGCAGAGCTCTCGGCAATCGACGGTGACAAGGCGGGTGAGTTCTCCGCGAAGGGTCAGCAGGTGCTCTTGTTCATTGAGACACTTGGCAAGCCAGTGATCGCAGCCGTAAATGGCTTCGCCCTGGGAGGCGGTTGTGAAACGGCTATGGCATGCACGATCCGTATCGCCACGGAAAACGCGAAGTTCGGTCAGCCTGAAGTCAAGTTGGGGATCATTCCCGGTTACGGCGGCACGCAAAGGCTACCGCGCCTCGTTGGCAAAGGCCGGGCTCTGCAACTAATCCTGACTGGTGATCTGATCGATGCTAACGAGGCCTATCGCATCGGGTTGGTGAATGAGATCGTTCCTGCAGCGGACCTGATATCGCGCTGTGAGGCCATTCTCAAACAGATCGATGCAAACGCACCGCTTGCAATTCAGTACGCAATTGACGCGGTGAACGAGGGCGTCGACACAGACCTGAGTTCAGGGCTGAAGCTGGAGGCAAAGTACTTTACACTCGCTGCCGGCACCGACGACAGAAAGGAAGGAACGTCTGCCTTCGTCCACAAGCGTTCTCCGCAGTTTCAGGGTAAGTGATTGCAATAAACAGATTCCGGCGCGGCAGTTACGGAGGACGCTATGCGGGCAATTCGTTTTGAAAACGCGGGCAATGCAGACGTCATCAAGCTGGTGGAAGAACCGATTCCTCAAGTGCGACCGCACGATCTTCTAGTCCGCGTCCGCGCAGCCGGGCTGAATCGCGCCGACATTCTCCAGCGACAGGGATTCTACGGAAAACGGCCGGACTTCGGCGACTCTGTCATTCCCGGTCTGGAAATCGCCGGCGAGGTGGTTGATGTTGGCACTGCAGCGACTGGTTTCCTGAACGGCGACCGCGTGATGGCCATCGTTGGAGGTGGAGCATATTCGGAGTATGCCCGCGTCGACTCGCGTATGGCCATGGCGGCTCCCGACCGGCTCTCCTTTGCCGCCGCCGCCGCAATCCCCGAGGTCTTTGTCACGGCGCACGAAGCACTGATCCATCTCGGAAAACTGACTTCGGGCGGGTGGGCGCTTATCCATGCAGCAGCGGGTGGTGTGGGTTCCGCGGCAGTCATGCTTGCGCACGCGCTCGGCGCAAAGACCATTTTCACAGCTTCCGGCCAAAAACGCATCGAGCGCGTCAGCGAACTCGGCGGTACGGTGGGGGTGGACTACCGCAAACACGACTTCCTCGATGCTGCGCTTGATGCTACCGACCGCGGAGGCGTAGATACCGTCGTGGACTTCATCGGCGGCCCTTATCTGGACCGGAATCTGCGCGCCCTGGCGCCGGGTGGCAGGCTCATACAGGTAGGAACGCTGCAAGGTGGTGAAGGCCACCTATCGCTGGATCTGCTGCTGCAAAACCATCTGCGCATTATCGGCACAGTCATGAAATCGCGCAGCTTTGTTGAAAAGCTCGCAATGACGAATCGATTTCGCGAGCGTTGGCTTTCAGACTTTGCGACAGGACAACTTGCACCGCTGGTTGATCGCGTCTTCCCGCTCGCGCAGGCAGCCGAAGCTCATCGCTACATGGAAGCGTCGGGCAAGCTAGGCAAGATTGTTCTCTCCATCGACTGATACCGCCTTGCCACAGCGATGCGGAACTCAATAACCGGAAAGAAGAACACCATGACCAGTGATCGAAGGCTCTCCAATTCTACAGTTACCGCCATCATGCAGGTCCCTCTTGAGAAGGTGAACATTGCCGACTGGCTCTTGACGCTTCCTGACGCGGAGTATCAGCGTTGCTCCCATGCGCATATCGCCGCCGGCACCTCCACCACAGATGACGGCAGGATTACGTCCATCAATGTGGAAACTATTGGTGATGCGCTGATAGTGCAGCACTATGTGGCCGAAGTGAAAGGACCTGCGCTCTGCCGCATGGTTTCGATATCAGACGCGATCAACAAGAACGGACGCACCAAGGTGACGGTGGAGTGGACGCTCAGCGCGCAGAGAATCGACGATCATACGACCGAGTACATCAATCACATCCGTGCGTCGGCCACGGACGAATTCATCGCCTTCATCCACGAGCATGGAATCACATTTGAACAGGCTGCAGCGGCCCGCCAGATCGCTTCCGATGCACACAACCAGGAAGAAACGCCCAACTTCGCTGCCAGCATCGAGCGCCATGCGCTTAAGCGAAGTTCGGAGGAATCTCATGAAAATCTCTAGTCGGAGAGTACGCGCGAATGGGATACGCCAGCATTACCTTGCGGCGGGAGATGGCCCTCCGGTTGTCTTATTGCATGGTTTTCCCGAAACAAGTTACGCATGGCGTTATCAGATTCCCGAACTTGCGAAGAAGTACCACGTGATCGCGCCGGACCTTCGCGGATACCGAGAGACTGACAAACCTTCATCAGGCTATGACAAGCGCACGATGGCAATGGACGTGCGCGAGTTGATGCGCGCATTGAATTTACCGAAGATCGCGCTAGTGGGGCATGATCGCGGCGCTCGTGTCGCAACGCGCTTCGCCAAGGATCATCCGGAAGTTCTCGACCGTTTGGTGGTGATGGACAATGTGCCAACCCGAATCGTTGGTCGAGAGCTTGACGCCGCAAAAGCGAAGGGATATTGGTTTTTCCTTTTTCATCTAGTTCCGGACCTTCCCGAGGCACTCCTCACTGGTCGTGAGGACATCTGGTTGCGTCACTACTTTTCCGACTGGTGCTTTGACCCACTGACCATTCAGGGCGAAGCGTTTGAGACGTATGTCAAAGCGTATCGGGCACCTGGCGCGATTCGCGGCGCCATGGAGGATTATCGCGCCAATGCTTCCGATGTCGCCCAGGACAACGGCGATGCTTCAGTTAGGATCGCTTGCCCGGTGATGTCGCTTTGGGGGCGCGACGTTAAGTTAGTCGGCGAAATGTTCGATATGCCTCGTGTGTGGGCGGAGATGGCAAGCAATCTTGTCACTCACGCCATTCCTGAATGCGGGCATCTCCCTCATGAAGAGAAGCCTGAGGAGATCAATCGTCTCCTGATCGACTTCCTCGCAGGCTGGAAAGGCTGATTGCAATGAGAAACCGCTGCATACAGGAACATGTGATTGTTTCGGCACGATGTGATTGCTACTCTCTGGCGGGAAGATTCGTATCTCCCGCGTCCAGGTCTCCTGGGTCGTATCGACCCGTGATCGTTCCGCGAGGATTGAACAAACCTGAGTCGAGAAGTTGATTTGGATATTTGCATTCCATTTCGGACTGTCAGCAGTTCGGACTTGACAACAGCCCGCTTAGGCGTCGGTCGGCGGTTACGGAACCGAATCGTTGGGATTCCTGAAAACCGAGCTGCCTGATTTAAACGGGCATTAATTGCACTTTGAAGGAAGAGAGGACAACAAGTGAATTCAGGAAAACTCTACATTCTCCAGTACCGACCAGGTGGCGAAATCATCGAGATGGATCCCGATGGTGGTAATCGCCGCACCCTGCTTGGGGATCTGCTCGACAACGTAGACGGAATCGTTATCGACAAGATGACCAAGACCTTGTACTGGACAAACATGGGACCGAAGAGCGGTCCAAGTGAAGGGGAATTCTTTCAGGCTGACGGTTCGATCGAGTGCATCGGGCTTGACGGCGCCAACCGTCGCCTGCTGGTCGGTAATGGTCTCACGGTGACGCCCAAGCAGATAACCGCCGACTTCGACGCGGGATTGCTGTATTGGGGCGATCGCGAGGGCATGCGTGTAATGCGCTCGAACCTCGACGGTTCGAATGTGACTGTTCTCGTTCGGAACGGCGTGTTTCCTGCCGATTCGCAGGACGTACTACGTCACTGTGTCGGCATAGCCGTTGATCCGATCAACCGCTATATCTATTGGACGCAAAAGGGGCCACCGGATGCTGGCAAGGGACGCATTTTCCGGACCGGACTTGAAATTCCTGCGGGGCAGCAGCCCGAGAACCGCACGGACATCGAACTGCTGATCGATCACTTGCCTGAGCCGATCGATCTCGAACTCGACACCAAGAACAACCTTCTCTACTGGACTGACCGAGGCAATCTCGATGGCGGCAACTCGCTGAACCGCGCCCGTATCGGTTCCAAGCAGCTCGAAAACCACGAGGTGCTCGCAACTGGATTGCAGGAAGGTATCGGGCTTGCCATCGATCATGCCAATCAGCGAGCGTTTACGACAGAACTCGGTGGAAATGTGCGCGTAGCTTCGCTCAAAGCCAACGCGCAATTCACCACCATTGCAAAGTTAGGGGTCCTAACTGGAATTGCCTATGTTGCGTAAGCGGCGAGGCTCGTCGTCCTGGTCTTGTTAACCGCTGCTTCAGCTGGGATGGACCCCAGCTGAAGTACGGATAGTATTGGTCGCTTCGAGAAAGGCCAGGAAAGCAATGTGCGAACGCTCAGCTTCACGGCCACGCCCAACGGAGGAAATCGCTATGAACATACCAACGCAAACGAATGATGCGGAATCAAGGATATCCCCTGACTTCGATGAGGGATCGAGCTGTTTATCCCGCCGCAACGTGATTCTTGGCGCTGCCGCAGTGGTAGCAACCATGGGCCTGCCAAAGAATGGCCTGGCATCAACACCACTCTCAATGACAGACCAGCCTTCGAAGAACAACCGTGGAAAGGATGACAACATGAGTTCGACAACAGACATACCGGAAACCGCGCAGAGCTTTGACCCCAGCAACTTCACCGTCGTACCTGCGCGAACGTTTGACGACCTGCGCGTCGGCGAAATCTTCCGCGCACCAAGCCGCACACTCACCGATGCGCATGCCACGGCCTTCCAGGCCGTTTCGGCTGACAATCATCCTATTCACTACGACGTGGAGTATGCGCGGCGTCATGGACACACAGCCCCGGTAGTGCACGGCCTGCAGGTACTCGCGTTCACAGCTCCCGGGGCAACGCTCTTTCCTCAGTACATCGGCGACGTGTTCATCGCATTTACAGAGGCGTCTTGCAAGTTTATCAAGGAAGTACATGCCGGAGATACGCTCTATTCTGCCCTCGAAGTTATTGCTCTCACCCCGCAGGGAGACAGCGGCCAGGTAACGACCAGGGCCACAGTTCATAACCAGCGCGGTGAACTCGTGCTCTCTGGGGAACACAAGTATCTTCTACGCCGACACGCCTAGCCCGTATCGGGTTCCAGGCAACGGGAAAATCACAAGTTACTCGCAACTGGATTGCAGGAGGCATTGACTTGCCTTCAATCAGCGGGCGTCGCCAACACGCACTTCACCACCATTGCAAAGTTAGGGATCCTAACTGGATTGCCTACGTTGGTAAGCGGCGAGGCTCGTCGTCCTAGTCTTATTAACCGCTGCTACAGCCCGGGCTGAAACCCAGCGGAAGCGCGCGTAATGAACGCAATCGAGGAAAATATGAAAAATGATCTCAACGTAAGAACAGTCGGTATCGTGGGTTGTGGGCTGATCGGGATGAGCTGGGCGGCCTACTATCTCGCGAAAGGATTTGCGGTGCGTGCAACCGATCCCGTGGCAGGCGCCGAGGAGAAGTTGCGCGCGTATATCGATAACGCATGGATGTTGCTAGAGGAAATGGGTCTTGAGCCAGGCGCCGATAAGAACAACCTGACGTTTTCCACGGATTTGAAGGAGTCTCTGAGACGCGTCGACTTTGTCCAAGAAAATGGTCCAGAGCGGTTAGATCTTAAGCTCAAGCTTTTCAAAGTGTAACCGGCTGCTCATTTGTCGCGGACCAAGCGGGAGTGTGACAAGCCAAGGATCAAGTTGCCGAGAAGGCGACTATTCGGCCAAGTGACGACAAGCGCGTTTGTGGGTACTAAGGTGACAACTTACGTTAAGCAATTAAGTGCTCGATGAAAACCGATTTCGAATAAGAAGGCTACGTGAAACTAGCAAGGTTCACGTACTCGGCACGCGCTCGCTTCAGGACGGGTATCGCAGCATCCGCTCCTGCCCACTCCGCAAAAAAGTCCTCATAAGCCTGCTTCGCCTTATCCGTTTCACCCGCCAGTGCCAAAGCCCTTCCCATCTGCAAGTGAACCAGCGCTCCGATCGGCTCGCTTCCCACAACCCCACGATGATCCAAAATCTTCTGAAACTCCGTCGCCGCCTCTGCCCCTTTCCCCGCGGCCAGATAGGCCTCTCCCCGCACATACACCGGATGCAGCGCCCCGCAGAAGTCACGTGCCGGGCCCACTTCATAAGGAGTCGCAACCTGCAGCTCTTCAATGGCCTTAGCCGCATTACCATGATTCAGCGCGAGTTGCGCTCGAAGCACCGGCAGATAACTGAACCGCACCACCGTATTCTCCGGAAAACGTCTCGCAAGGTCATCCGCCATTCCCTGAGCCTGCGACGTCTCTCCCGACAGCGCCATCGCATACGCAGCGCAATACTCCACCTCGCGATCCTTTGAAAGCGCGAACGCTGCCAGCGCTCTAGTCGTTGCTTCCGTCGCGTTCCCGAACAAGGCCTCCCGTATCGATGCTGCCGCCTCCCACGCGCCTCCTCTCTCCGGCAGCGTCTCCTGCCGCGCATGGTCCACAGCGCGCCGCGACATCACCCTTGCCCGTTGCAGATGACCCGAGTAGGCCAGTGCAAACGCCTCTTTGTTCGAAATCCACGTCTCGCCTCCCGACCTCTGTCGAGCCCGCGCAGCCACTCGCTCCATCCCCGCCCGGTCGCCTCTCAGAAAGGCGATGTCGTACTCCAGCATCAGAAACTCGTCGATCTGCAATCCCCGCCCGGCCGCGTGCCGAAGAACATTCTCAGCCTCATCCAGCCGATTCAGATAGACGTTGTTCACTGCGATATTGAAATACGCAATCGCAAAATCCGGATCAATCTCAATCGTTTTTCGGCCTTCCGCAATTGCCTCTTCGAATCGACCCGCGGCTTTGTTCGGATAACCCGACAACATCACATACGACAGAGCGTCACGCGGATACATCTGCGACCAGGCCTCCAGCGTCTGCCTCGCCGCTTCCAGATTTCCCGTCGCAAGAATCGCATAGTTAGCATCAATAACGAACTTCTCTCGATCGCTCGCATGGTCCCGCAACTGCCACGCCCTCGTAGAACTCGCCACCGAGAGATCGCCTTCTTCCACGTCGGCATAGGCACGCCCTAGCGTCGAATAGGCCAGCGCAAAATTTGGATCAATCTCCACCGCCCGCTGCAGGAGTGGCATACCAGCGCCGCTTGTCATGTGGAGCTTCCAGCCCATGCTGAAAGCCTCCAACGCTTCTAGCGAAGGTGTTGTCGCCTCATCCAAAGGAGTGCTGTGTTCCTGAATCGTGGTAAGCGACTCACCCAGCCGCTCTCTGAACCGTTTCGAAACCTGACCGAGCGCATTCAATACATCTTCTTTCTTCGTTACCTGCACCTGCTCCTGGTTGAGCACCTCGCCGGTGCGGCAGCTCTTCGCTCGCAACTCCAGCACGTATTGGCTCCCCAGTGGTGCAATCGAACCCTCCAGCACGGCAGCGCTCCCCGTTCTTTCGCACACTCCTCGAGCTATCTCCGGAGTAATCCGCGCATCAGCAGGGTGGCCCATCAATGCCAGCATGTGCCGGATACGCTGGTCCGAGATAAGGCTCAGGAAAGGCGATTGCTCCAACTCGATCGCCAGCCCCTCACGAAGCGTCTCGTCAAACACGGGGTCGCCCGTGGAGTTCGCAAAATCGGTGAGCACAACTGTGTCTCTTGCCCCCAGAACCGTTTGCCGATGCGCGAAGAACCACCACCACATCCCCAGGCCGGCGACCAGCAGGATGACCACTCCCACTGCGAGCCATCTCCAGGGCCCCGGCCTGCTCTCCCTCACATCGACGTGCACTATGGAGTGCGTCGCGGCGACAATGTTCACCTCCTGATCCGGAATCAGGTGCACATTCTCCACCAGTCGGTATCCCTGCCCCGGCACCGTAAGGATGTACCTGTGATCCTGTGCCGTCTCACCCAGCGCCTTGCGCAGCATAGAGATGTTGCGGCTCAGGTTCGCCTCTTCCACAAAAGTGTCGGGCCAGACGGCCTTCATTAGGTCGTCTTTGGTCACCACCTCTTCGTTGTGGCGAATCAGCACCAGTAGGATTTGAAAAGTCTTCGGCGTCAGCGCGACCGGCTCGCCCTCCCGCAGCAAAGTCTCCTTCTCAGGATCAACGCGGAACGGTCCGAACTCGTAGAGTTCCTTCGCTCTCTGGCCTGGGCTCGTGATCATCTGACGCACACCCCACTCACCCAACGTTGGAAGGTCGAATTCTAGCACGCACCGCGCAGGAAGGCACCCTGCCTGCGTTTTCGCAAATCCCTCGTTTTATGCCACTTATCTCCACTGCGAGAACTTTTCCGAAGTTTTCCGACTGTTTGTAAGGACTTATCGAACGCCTCTCCCGCAAGCTGCCTTCAATCGTTACACAGGTCCGTTACCCACATCGATCCGGAAGCAGGAAGGCAGGGCGCGATGCCAAAACACACCAGGATAACCATCGAAACCGAATCCCTCCTGATCCTGCGCGGTCGGAACTCCCGGCGAGCATGGTGCCCCCACTGTGCAGCAGAAGCAGAGGTCATTGCGCTCGAAGAGGTCGGAGTCATCTCCAACCTCGATCAGTCTGCATTCGAGCAGTGGGTCAACTCACCAGAACTGCACCGGTCAGAAACTTCCACCGGTTCCACCCTCATCTGCCTGAACTCCCTGCTCGCTCGTGTGCAGAAAACAAAAACCATTTAACTCAGCAACTTCCCGTTCCTGCAAGACACAAGGAGATCAAATGAATCGCAAATTCTTCACAACCACCTCAACTAAAGCCCTGCTGATCCTGATAGCGATAGCGCCCGCCTTCGCCGCTCAAGCCCAGCCACAATACAAACTCACCGACCTCGGTCCATCCGGCAATCCCTTCAGCCAGGCCGCCGGCGTAGCTGATAACGGCTTGATCGCCGGCTTGGATACCGCCCCGGACGGCACATCTCACTCGATCCTCTGGTATAAGGGCCGACCAATTGACATCAGCTCACCAGGACTTGGAGGACCCAACAGTGGAGCCGGCAGCGTTAACCTCAGAGATCAGGTCATGGGCCAGGCCGAAACCTCCAAGAAAGATCCCAACAACGAAAACTTCTGCGCCTACTTCACCGGTCTCCAATGTCTGCCCTACGTGTGGCAATTTGGTGTCATGACTCCGCTCCCTACTCTCGGAGGCACCAACGCCAGCTTCGGAGCGATGAACAATCTTGGCGCCGTCTCTGGCTACGCGGAGAACAAACATCGCGACCCCGATTGCCGTCCCGGAGTGGCAATCAATGGCACCGGCCCTCAGGTCCTCGACTTTGAACCCGTCATATGGGGACCAAAACCAGGACATATCCGCCAACTTCCTCTCCTCCCCGGCGATACAGTCGGAATGGCCCTCGGACTCAATGATCTCGGACAAGCCGTAGGCACAACCGGCACATGCGCCAACACCTTGATCGCCCCCTTCCTAGCCGGTCCCCATGCTGTTCTATGGGACATCGACGGCTCCGTTCACAACCTCGGTAACCTCGGCGGAACAATCAATAACACCTTGCTCGGCTCAGCAACTGAGGCCATGTCAATCAACAATCGAGGCCAGGTAACGGGGGTGTCGGATCTACCCGGCGACCAGATCTTTCATCCCTTCCTGTGGACCAGACAGACCGGCATGGTGGACCTCGGCGTACTGGACGGCGATGCCGTCGGCGCCGGCCTTAGCCTGAACAACTGGGGTGATGTCGTCGGCGCCTCCACCACAGCGCCCGGTCCGGCGAGCGGCAACGCACGAGCATTTCTATGGCACAAAGGCCACATGAGCGATCTCAATGCGCTCATCCCGGCAAACTCGTCCATGTATCTGATCACCGCCTTCAGCATCAACGACGAGGGGCAGATTGCAGGCTTCGGCGTCGTTACCTCCGGCCCCGAAGCCGGCGAAGTCCACGGCTTCCTCGCAACCCCAAGGTACTAAACCACCATTCAGCCGTGCGCCCAAGTGCCCCATTCATGCGGTCTCATCGGATGAATGGGGTATTCGTGCCTACAGGCACGAACATAGTCTTCGGAGCGTGATTGTTGACAATGCGTGGAATCGAGATCGTCGGGAATCAGAAGTGAGCCTGACGAAGGGCAAAGCGACGCTGGAACAACTGGTTGAGTGGTTTCTTAAGCAGTAGCAGAGCTGCAAGAACACGCTTTGACCCTGATTTGAGGATCGGAGGAGGCTTGCGGCAGATCCGCGAAGATGCCGCGAGTGGTGAGCTCATCGCATGATCGAGACCTGCTCCAAATAGAATGGTAAATGCAATTGATCATAAGAATCCATGCCTAACCCCTCTCGAGCCCTCCTTCTCGGTTCTCTACTGAAAAGTGTCTCCCGCTCCTTTTACCTCACTCTCCGCGTGCTACCCACTGGGATGCGCGATCCGGTTGGCCTTGCGTATCTGCTGGCACGCGCAGCGGACACGATCGCAGATACATCACTCATCCCGCCGGAGAAGCGGATGGAACTACTCTTGTCGCTTCGTAGTCAAGTGAACAGCTTCCTCGACGAAGAAGCGCTGACGCGCATAGCGGTGGAAGTGGCTACTCAGCAGACGGACTCAGATGAAAATGTTCTTCTCGAGTCGCTCGGATCCGCGCTAACCGTGCTGTCTCAATTGAGCGAGTCCGATCAGGAGACGGTACGCGATATCGTCACGACCCTCACGAAAGGCATGGAGTTCGACCTGCGTACTTTTCCCGACGAATCCTCCGGGCAGATTGTCGCGCTTCAGGAATTCGCTGAGCTTGATCAATACACTTACATGGTCGCCGGATGTGTTGGGGAATTCTGGACGAAGATGACTTACGCGCACGTACCCGGGACGTTCGCGGGCCGTCCAGAGGAGCTGTTGGGCCGTGGCATTCGGTTTGGAAAAGCGCTGCAGATGACAAATGTTCTGCGGGACTGCGGCAAGGATCTGCGCATCGGCCGCTGTTACCTCCCAGCCACGATGCTCGCTCGATTCGGCCTGACTCCGCAAGACCTCCTGTTGCCGGATACATCCCTGCCCGCACGACCGCTCTTGTTCGAACTCGTCACGAAGTCCCTCGATCACTTCCGTGAGGCGATTGAATACACGCTTGCTCTTCCCGCGTTCTCCATTCGACTGCGGTTAGCCTGTTTGTGGCCGGTTCTCATTGGGTTAGAGACGCTATTGCTACTTGTGTGCAACGACGACTGGCTGGATCCGTCAAAGATCTCAAAGATACGACGTAACGACGTGTATCGAATCATAGCGTTTTCAGTGCCGCTCGTGGCATCAAACAGGCTACTTCGTATCTGGTTTGAGCGACTGATAGTAAGAGTCGAAGCCCGGATGAGAGGTTGATTGAGCCCAAGCCGAATTCACCGAATCGGAACCTGTGGGCGAGGTCTTCTCTGTCAGAATTCCGTAGCGTCCTCCATAGAAGTGCAGGTCCTCCGCCTCATTGCCCGCCTGGTAGACGCCAGCCAGCGCTGAGCCTAGGTGAAAATCCATGTGCGTGAGAAACGAATGCTGTGCCACATGAAAGCGCACCCCACTGCCGCAGGATTACCGTCCGCGATCTCGAAGTCGATGCTGCTCATCGCCGAATAAAACGTATTGGGGTTGGCATCGGCCACCTCGTTATTCGGCGGTACCGATCCTGGTGGAGGAAACGCAATGCGATTCCCGGCCCGCGGATGCTCGTGAGGTGTTAGACCTGTGAACATCACCATCACGCCCATGCCCTTCTGAGACCCTGGCGTATTCGGCGGCAGTACGAATACCGGGCGTGTGGCGCCATAGCCAATGAGCCGCACGGCCGGCCAGAGAAACACAGAGCGTGTCAGAGTGTACAAACACGATCCCCTCGCGCCCGGTGCCCGATGCCTTATCTATGGCTGCCTGCAACGCAGCAGAATTGTCCCCAGCGGTCGCAGGGGCGTCCAGATAAACGGCCTTGGGATCCTCGACACGGGTAGTGATAGTGCATGCGGCAAAGGACGCCGCACAAAAGCACAGCGTGACAACGGCCAGGATAGCTTTCTTCATGGGGCTCCCGGGAGATGAGGTCTTAGGCTGAACTGCGGAATCCAGCATACCGAAACCGTTACGCCAGCCTTAGATCGAGTTGCTGCTGCGCGCGTGCTAACATCCACTCATCCGGCTCGCCAACCGGCTTAAGCCGCGGAGGTCGAGATGAGTCCAATCACACGGCGTAGTTTCCTCAAAACAGGTTTGGCCGCCGGAGCCATGGCGAGGGTAGGAACTCTTCCGCAGGGCGCCGCCCGGCGCACCGCGACCGATACCGTGGTGCTTGGCCGCTCCAAGGTGGAAGTGTCGCGGCTGGCCTTCGGAACCGGGACAGACGGCGGTGCGGTGCAGGCCGCGCTCGGGCAGCAGGAGTTCACGCGGCTGGTGCGCTACGCGCACGACCGCGGCATCCGCTTCTTCGAGACGGCGGAGGCTTACCAGACCCCAGCAATGCTGGGCGAGGCGCTGAAGGGCTTGCCGCGCAACAGCTATCAGCTGATGAGCAAGGTGACTACGTTCCACCAGGGCATTGATCCGCAGGCCAAGTTCGACGAACTGCGTCGCATCTCGCAGACTGAGTACTTTGACATCATGCTGCTGCACTGGCAGCACACGGCTGACTGGCCGGAGACTACGAAACGCTGGCAGGATGGGATCCTCGAAGCGCAGCAGAGAAAGATCCTCCGCACGCATGGCGCCTCGGTGCATGGGCTGCCCGCGCTTCGGCAAATGCCTGGCACTGGGTGGCTCGACGTGGGACTGATCCGCATCAACCACAATGGGGCGCGCATGGACGGTCCGACTTACGAGGACACCAACCACCCCAACAACGTGAACGAAGTGGTCGATCACATCCACCAGCTCAAGAAAGAAGGGCTCGGCGTGATCGGTATGAAGCTGTGCGGCGGAGGGCAGTTCCAGAATAGTCACGACGACCGTGTAAAGGCGATGAGGTTCGCTTTCCAGAATGCGGGCGTGGACTGCGCCACGATCGGCTTCAAGAGCACGCAAGAGATCGACGAGGCCATCAGCAACGTGAATTTGGCGCTTGCGTAAGCTTCCGTACGAACATTCTCGGTCTTGATCCAGGCGCTTAAGTGTACCGTCTTGCCAGCGGCATCCTTCACGGGAAACGTGCCTGTAGCGACGCCAAACGAGGGACCGCTCTGCTTCTGCGGTGTTGCCGCACGAAGCATCTGGTTGAGCACCGGTTCCGTGATGCCAGCCGCGTGCAGCGCGAGAATGCCCTCGGCCGAAACGTCGAACTTCACAGGCGTCTTCTGGATAGCGAGAATGATGGTCGACTCAGGCACGCCGGCGCGCGACATTTCAAGGACATCGGCGTTGGTGAGCAGTTTGGGCTGCTTGCCGGTTTGCGCGAAAGCTGCGAGCGCAAGGAATAGGAGTGGCATCGCGCGTTTCACGACGCGCATAGTAGTCCCATTTTGGGTAATCCGCAATCACGGGGTCTTCGCGAAACGATGGGAATGGCGGCTTGTTGCGCAAAGGACCTTCTGTCATCTGGACCGAGAGATAACTCCCCGAAAAGTCGGCTTTTCTGCAACTATGCAGGAAGGTTTGGTCGGCTCTAGCAGACGATTTTCGAACTTTCCTGCATGCCGAAGGTTCGCAAAGGAAGTTTTTGAGCACTTGATTCTTGTGCAATGGCGATCTTGCAACCGTTATCGCCGGAGAGCGCTCACTTGCCGGGTGCCCACGTCTCGCCGCTTGTCCTGGTGCTAAAGTTGGCCTCATGGCCGACACCACAAATCCCCAAAGCTTTGAGGAGATTGTAGAGTGGGCTTACACCACCCTGCCCCAGAAGATCAGGGACCTGCCAGATTTCCCAGGCATACAAGTGGTTGACGAGCCTCCTGCGGACGTATTGGAGGACATATCGAACAGAAAGAAATGGCGTCGTGGAACTGAGTTATTAGGATTGTACAGCGGCACACTTAGGACGAAACGGTCATTCACCCAGGTGAAGTATGCCCCCGACTTGATATTTGTTTTTCGCGGCCCCATTCTGCGGTGTTCAAAAGGAGATTTGCGGGCCGAAGTGAAACGGGTGGTGTGGCATGAGGTTGCACACTGGCTTGGCTACGAAACCGAGGAACAAGTGAAGGCCTTGGGTTTATGAGCCTCCACTACGGTTAGAGAAAGGCTTCGTCGGGTGGCTTCCTGTGGAGCGGTTTCTCTGAACTGAGGCGCGCTCTGAGCTGCCGGGAAATTGGCCTTGAAGTCTAATGCGGTTTGCTCATGGCCGAGCCTTGGGTACTCGACCACGAAGTCCGGTATGCAATGTTTCGCATCCTAGAATAGAAATTTTAGGGAAAACTGAACCGAACGTGGTCCACCTTGCTGATAGAGAGACCCCGTCGCGCCGAAACTTTGGTTGAGCATTTTGGTTGATTGCCCGAATAGCGCGTCGCTCAAAGAGGGATCGATGTAACCAAAGTTGGGATGATTCAGGACGTTGAATGTCTCGGCCTGGAGCTGCACGGCCAGGCGATCGTAGATCGGCATCTCTCTCCGTAGAGCAACATTCACTTGCACAGCATCGAAACCGCGAACAAAATTCCGTGGAGCATTTCCCTGCGCTGTCCCATCGGGCAGGCTAAAAGCGGGGCTGGCCGCGCCTGGCCCTCCATTGAGGATCCGCCCGCCAGCGTATTCCGATCCATATAAATACCATGGGCGATTCGGTAAGAGGTTTACTCCGTTGTAGTATCTGTCTCCCGTCGCAGGATCGGAAAACAGATTTCCTAGGAGAGTAACGGGGAAAGCAGTTCTGGCGATGAGTCTTCCGTCCAGTCCCCAACTTCCAAGGACATATTTCAGTAGGAGATTCCTACTGGGTTTGGGCAAGTCCCAGGAGATGGCTCCCTCGAGGTTGTGGCGCACATCAAGATCGGAGTTCCCATAGATCAAAGGATAGAACGGATCGGTCGATCCGTAGTCCAAGGAATGGGCCCAGGTGTAAGAGGCCAGCTCTCGCAGGCCGCCGAAATACTCGGCATCCTGCCGTTTCAGCGTGTAGCAGGTCGCGCAAAGGCCGAGGGCGAGGATCTTCTCATTCCCGCAGGGACAGCAAATTGCGGTCTGTATCCCTTTCTTCAAATCCCTATTCCTTCGTTTTCAGCTTGGAGTCGTTCTCGCGGATGAACGCCTCGATCTCCAGCGCACTCGCCAGGATGCGGAGCCATTGCTCTTTGTAGAGCGTGACCGGAAAGCGACCCATGCCGTACAGGGAGACCCCGCCTTTCTCGCTCACTTTCAATGTGAGGCCGCCCTTGTCTTTGCTCTTGAGCTGGGCATTCTCAGCCCGCAGTCGCTCCAACTCCGCTTGCATCTCCGATTCACTCATCGTTTCCCTCCTCCGATTCCCTGTATACAATTCATTTTCCAAACTTCCTGGCCCGGCGCTTTTTGACCGGAGCATACCGGTATAGCGTATCCCGGCTGATGCCGAACTCACGAGCAAGCGCAGCCTTCGAGTCCCCATCGGCGACTCGCCGCCGCAACTCGGCCGCGCGAGTTGGTGACAACGATGGCTTTCTGCCGGTGTACTTCCCTTCCCTTTTTGCAATCGCAATTCCCTCACGCTGGCGCTCGCGGAGTAGCTCTCTCTCGAACTGAGCAAACGCCCCCATGACACTCAGCAACAGATTCGACATGGGCGAATCCTCGCCGGTGAAGGTCAGGTTTTCCTTCACAAAGACGATATGTACGCCCCGCTCCGTCAGACCCAGCACGATTCTCCGCAAGTCATCAAGGTTGCGGGCCAGCCGGTCCATCGAGTGACAAAACACTGTGTCGCCTTCGCGGACGAAGCTCTGCATGGCCTCCAGTTGGGGACGCTTTACATCCTTGCCGGAGGCTTTGTCAGTAAATGTTTTGTTCAGGGCCAGCCCTTCGAGTTGGCGGACCTCGTTTTGATCCAGGGAGCTGACGCGCAGGTAGCCGACGTGTTGGCCTCTGGACGGCTTGCGCCTTCGAGCGGGCCGACGTGTCCGAATAGACTCTTTGACCTTCGTCATTATCTGTACGATAACTCAAAAACAGACTCTATTGCGACATTATTTCGCCGGCTGTCGGACGTAGGGTTGGGCTATACCTCAAAAAGACGGTAAGCCCGAAGTTCCTTCTGCAGTTCCTGAGGTCGCTCTAGTGGTGAAGATTCTCCGTACTCAGGATGGGGAAGCCGGTCTCAGTGCCATAATCTTTTCGCCCACCGCCGATACGTTACGTGCAAGCACATAGCGCCATCGACCGTAGCTACCGTCGGCGTTCACTGCACCCACCCATCTAGCAGCAGCACTCGCCTTGATCTCGGCCAATGGATCGAAGCCCTTTGTTTCCAAAATAATCGTTGTATCGGGTAAGTCTTTCAGCCGAATCAGGAAGTCCGGGACATAGTCGTGCATTTGACCATTGTTTAGGTAAGGAATCCCAAACCCTAGACCTGCATTCTTTACGAACGCCTCGACCCGAGGATGTGTATCCAAGATGTAAGCCGCTGCTTGCTCCCATTGCTGGGTGTCTGTGATGACCAAGTTTACGTGGCTTCGAGTCACTTCGCGCACGTCTTTGCTCGTCCAAGTATCAACATCGGCGGTTGATCCTTCTATGCGGTTTTCTTCATAGCGTGGAATCTCAGGAGCTTCTCCTTGCGCCTGATCAGGCCGAATATGCTCCCGCAACACCTCAATCAACCAACCAAAATAGGGCGATAGAAAGGAGTCCTTCAGATCACCGCCATGGAGTACCTCGACCCGCTCTCGTAGGTAGCGATCCACGACTGGGATGAGTTGAGGAAATAGCGTATGAGGCGCGATTGTCGCCCCTGGCTGAGCGCAATACTCTCGGGTCAATCGCTGCGCACACTCAAACACGAGTTGCTGCATACGATGTCTGCGTCGAAACTCTTCCAGATCGGCTTGCGAAGCTTTACCCGGCCCGCTCATCGTTAAACGACCTCTATCGGTCATCGCGAGGCCGCGCATCTCTACTTCGGTAGGGATATGAAGAGGATCGATAGTGAGCGACGGCACATTATCCCAATCGAAGACGATGCGGTTTCGGATCGCTTGCGTGTACCCCTCAACCCTTGGGAAAGTGATCTTCAATGCTAACCGTTCCGGCAGGGCATGTACGTGATGCCGTCTCACTCGTTCTACAGGAGCAGCTTGGGCATTCGCCTTGAACGGCACTACTTCAAACGGCACCCCCAGCACTGTTGCGATCTCTTCTGAGAAACGATCATCTTCCCCTAGCGCATAGCTCGCTCGCCGCAATCCGCGCCCAACTACAATGGCCGGCCAGGATCGCCGAAGAGACTCGTCTGCTGGTCGACGCCCTACCGCTTGTGTCCTTTGAGCGTCTGGAGAATCGCCTGCGTCGAGAGTCGCTCATGGATGAACAGAGGCAGTGTCGGAACATCCATGGACAGCCGCTCGGCTTTGCCTGCCCAATCGAGAAACGGCTTCCCTAGCCCCTGAAGTGCTTTGACCGCATCTTCCATGCCGCTGACCGTCATCAGGACTTCATTCCCAGTACCGAGAAACCGCTTTTGCTCGGAAAATCGATGGGGAGCGGGGAGCTTCGACGCCTCCACGATCAGCCCAAGGAGCCATTCCCCCAGGGACCGGGAAGAGCTGCCATCCCAACTGAGGGCCGGGTCAAGGGAGCTGTCGTAACGGTACGTTTTCGGCGCTTTGCGCTTCTTGAACTGAGCCTGCGTTCCCACCTCAGGCCGCGTCGGCGTCTCTTGCGTGTGCTGGTAGGGCTCGGCGATACGGCTGGTCGCAGGACGCAATTTACGTGGTGGCATTCGGTCTCTCTCTTCAGTGCTTGCTTAGTCTTACAGCTATTTCGGCCTGCGGTAAGTGAGAATTCGGTTACGTGGATCAGTGCATTGAGCCGCGGATTCCGCCTCTCGATTTGGCGAATATGTTCCTCGGCAAGTTCAAGAGGGAGATATCTTGCGGGCACCGACCATTGCCAGCATCTCCGCTGCGGATCGAAAAACTACCCTGCTCATTGAGGAGTACTTGTTTCGTTCGTGTCAGGGGCCGACGGGGTTGGCAGATAGTGGAACTCGTATCGATGGGCAACGACGCCCGACTCGAACCGATCGTTCCATTCCAGCTGATAGGCAATGTGTTTTGCGTCGTCCGGATAGTGTTCCTTGCTTCGATACGGATAGCGGCTCATTGCGTGAAACGGCATTGAGTCCACTGTAAAAGGGGAAGCCTCATAGAAATCCATATCCTTCACAAATCCGTTGGCATAGAAAAAGTAATCTCGAACCCAATGCGCGGGGAGTACAGGTTGTGCTGCAGCGTCAAACTCCAAGTCCATATCCTCTCCGGTTCCGAATATGACGTATTCATCATCAATCCGTTGAAGCAGCGGCGTCACATCGCCAAAGTGAGTGTACGCACCCCGTTGTGGTATGAACGGACCGGTGCGGCTCATCTGTTTGTAGTCATAGTTCAAGTCACCCGGCGTTTTTCCGTCAATCTGTTGAGGGTATCCGCGGAAGGCAAGCGACGCGTTCATCAGGGGCAACTCGGTTTGGTGAATCTTGGCGTCTGCCGATGTCTCCGGTAGTTTCTCCTCATTATCGACAAGCACCTGGTCCCAGTAAATCTGCAAATTTGTCACTAGACGGATTCGTCGACTACCTGGGGGCACTTTCCCAGTAAGGTCAACGACGATCGTGCGCGGTAGACCAGCAGGAAAGCCCATATCTTCAATGATGCGTTTCCAAGATCCGTCCGGCATTTGAGCATCAACAAAGGGCGCCACCGGCGCAATACCGGCCTGCCACGCCGCGTACATCGAATTCGCAGAAAAATATTCGATGAAACCATGAAGCAGGAGAAGGAGGGGTGCTCTGCCCGGTATCCACGTGCCTAAATCAAGCGTCAGAGCATGCGAATTCGAGAACCCGGCATAGGGAAGATTTGTGAAGTCTTTGACATAAATATGGTCAACATTGCGTATCAGGGCGAGCACATCATTTCCGTGATCATCCCACGCTCCAGCAGGAGCATGGGCCGTTTTGCTCAAAATCGTTTTAGCCTCGACGAACGGTGTTTCGCTAAGAAACCTTTCATTCGGAAACACGTCGGTGCCCTCTGGATGATCGACTGCAACCAGCCGCACCTGATCAACGAAGTTGACCTCTTCCATCGGCTCACCGAAGCGCAGACTCAGCCTGCCGTGATGGGCCTTCAGGCGCGCTCCGTCAATCTTGATCCATTCATCAGGATCTGGAGTGTTGCGTTCGAGCGGGGACGTCCAATGCCCAACCACGCCTGCGCCAATGACATCGGAAATAAAGGCGAACTTACCACCGTCCCACGCAAACAGAGTCGGGCATGAACTGCCGCGGCGATCCAGCTCTGTCAGCATGAGCCTTTTGCCTGAGGGTATTTCAATCTCATCCTGCGGCACACCTGTTGGCCACAATAGGCGAAGAAGGTCAGCGTGATCTTCTCCTCCAAGGCCGGCAATAATGTCCAGAGTGTTGCTCACCTCCCATTTCTGCCACAGGCCATTTGCGAAGACCTCCACTTTGGTTCCGAGCGCGCTTTTGTTATCGGCAAGACCCTTCAATGAGATCTTCAGTGAGTGATTTTTTTCTCCACCTTTGTTCATTAGCGCCACAGCCTCACCATCGGTCTGTGTAACAACAAGGTCAGCAGCTCCATCACCATTCAAATCCGCAGCCAACAGCGACCGCGGCGACTTCAATCTCGTCTCCTCCAACTTCAACTGCTCTGTAACATCGACAAATCCATCCGGTCCAACGTTCCGTATGATCCTCAGCTTCGACCCACTCGCCGTTTCGACAACCATCGCGAGATCAAGCCATGCGTCATTATCGAAATCAATTGCCGCAACGCCCCAGCCCTTGGTGGCGTCGTGGAGCGGAAGCGTTACTCGCTCAAAGCGCTTGCCCTCAATATTTTTCCAAAGCGTAACGCCCGGCGCACCAGCATGGGTCAAGACAATGTCCATCCACCCATCTTTATTGAAGTCAAATGCAACAACGCCAGTCGTCGGCGGCAGCCCTTTCTCCGAGAACAAAGGAGTGGGGTGGAATGCGCCGTCACGTGGATTTGCAAAAAATATGGGTGCCGGACTCGAGCCCGTCACAACGAGGTCGACGGCCCTGTCATTATTCAAGTCTGTAAGCACAGACGCGCTCGTACTTCCTTCGCCTCCTAGTCCCGCTTGTTGTGTCCAGTCTGTGAAGGTCTTGTCGCCGTTGTTGCGCCACAACACATTAGGTTTGGCCCCGTTAACTGCTCGTCCGGTGATGAACAAGTCAAGGTCTCCGTCATGATCGTAGTCGACGAATATCAGGCCGGACGGATGATTCACTGGGACGATTCTTGCAGTCTGAGTAACATTCGCAAACCTCCCTCCGCCGAGATTCCGAAATAAGAGAACCCGATCACTCATGGCGATGGCGATGTCCGGTAACGCGTCATTGTCGAAGTCTCCGACGGCGCAGGCTACTCCGTCACCGCCGACATCCAACCCGGTTTGAGCGGGCTCTATTAATTCAAAGGCGCTTGTCCTCGTGTTCCGAAACATTCGCACGGCAGGCGCTCCGCTCCCTACCATGAGCAGGCTGAGTTGACCGTCCCCGTTTGCATCGATCAGACACACATTGTTGGAATGGAACGCTCCCGTATCGCTCGAGCTCTGCCACGCCGTCGAAAATGTGACAGGAATCATCGATTCCACCTTTGGCGTGTTGGTGGCAGCGTCCTCCGCTCGGCCGAGACTCCCCTCTTCCCCATAAGTATGAGAAAACGGAAAGGAAAGGTTTGCGTTCGTCAAGTGCTGAAAGTGCGCCAGAGCAGCGCGGGCCTCGTCCACTTTGCCCTGACGTTGCAACGTACGGGCTAATCCGAATTCGGCGGACGCGTGCAATGGCGCCAGCCGCAGGGCAGTCCGAAACTCAGTCGCTGCAGCTGGAAGGTTTTGTTGACTAGCAAACAAAGAGCCCAAAAAATAGTGGCTGTCTGCGCTGGACGGGTAAAGGCTGAGAACTCGCTGGAAAGCCTCCGCGCTCTGTTGCGGCTTATTGTCGATACGGTAAAGCAATCCCAATGCATACCAAATGCGCGGATTGTTTGGTGCCTGTGCCGCAGCGTGTTGCAGTGCCGTCGTCGCCTCGGGCAACCGTTGAAGGTACAACAGCGCGATGCCTCTATTTTAACTCGGCGACGGTGAGTGATCGATCAAGTCGGTAAGCCTCTTCAAACTTATCGATCGCCTTCTCTAAGAGCTGTTGATTCATCAGGGCGGTGCCAATGTTATTCAGGCGAACAGCATCAGCATGGGGGCGGCTCTCTACGCCGGTCATCCCTTGAACCGTCTCACCCGTCAGCAGAAGAATCACTAAAGATATGCAAATACTTCCAACATTGCATGCCCGATTGAACAGCCTCCAACTACGATTCATTTCGACCCCTTGAACCCCCGCAAAACAAATTTGAATCGCGCCGGCAAAGAAGGCCGGCTCAACTACGCGACCCCCGAATCTCCTGGATTCTATGGAGAGCGGCAAAGCCATGGTACGCCCGTCCCGTACTGCGTTCACAAACACCGCATACAACATCGCCGAGGTCTGTGCTCAAACTTCGGAAAGACAGAGCGCACTGCGTTCTGATCGAACAGCGGGTGCTTGGTATAGAATCAAGCCCCCTGTACGGGACGTATGAGGGATGAGGTTCACATGCTCAAATCGCGCCGCAGCCTGATTACGGGCATTCTGTCCGGACTCGAGATCGATGCGGCGCAATTCGCAATGGGGATCGAAGCCGTTTGCCAGCGATCACGTCGAGTCGGCATTTGCCCTGCTCTCGCGTCAGGTCGCGTCATTCTTTTTCGCAGGATCCCAAAAAAAGTCTCCGCCGACAGATCGGTTCATGAATATGAACAAGCTGGCGTTCAGCCCTCAAAGTTTGTATTTGGATGTCGCCTTCTATGGACATGTGTGGGCGAAGTGCCGGACGGCGATCATGGATTGTTTCGTCCGGGAAACCCCGTCCCAGGTGCCTTCGCACACACAGCAACATCTCGGCCTCTATACTGATTAGCGGCTTTACACGCTACTGGGACCCGAGTGACGTCCAGAATCGGGCGGGCAAACGATCATCGGCTGCGCCACGAGAAGAGACGGACGATGAATTCCAGCGAGTCAAAACACTTACTCGCGGTGGCCTGACCAATATTCAAGTACCGCCTGTCAGCGAAATTCCGAAGCGCAAATATTTCCTCTGTTTTGGATTGCGCTTCGAGAAATCTTGCTCTACAATAATCCGATCCTTATGGTTGTCTAGACAGGCTGCTTGGTTTCAGGGTCCACGGCCTTCTGCAAATTGCCAATCTTTGAGCATGTGGCGACATTGTTTGCAGGAGTCGACGAGTTTGGAGGCCAGTATGAAGCGAGTCGTCTTATGGGGCTTTACTCTTGGGACACTTCTGGTGTCTCTGGCTATTCACCAACCTGCATGGTGCCAACAGATCACTGCGGCGATAACGGGAGAAGTCGTAGACGCGGCCGGCGCAGCTCTTAATGGCGCCACCGTCACGGTAACCGACACCGATCGCGGCACGGTCTACGTTGCAAAAACGCATGACAGCGGCATATATAACTTCGCACAAATTCCGATCGGGAACTATAGTGTGAGGGTTGAGGCCGCGGGCTTCCAAACGGCAGTCCAATCCCACGTCACCCTCGTGCTGAATCAGACGGCGCGCCTCGATTTCAAAATGGGCGTCGGCGCGGTTACCAACACCGTGGAGGTCACGGCTGAATCTCAGCAACTGCAATCGGAAACAACACAGGTCAGTACTCTCATCAATTCGACTGCGATCACGAACATTCCGCTGGCGACGCGCAACTATGTGCAACTGACATTGTTGGCGCCCGGTAGTGTTTCCCCTGACAATTCCACCTTTAACAACGGTGACAACACAGCCAATGGCGGCCGTCCATACATTAACGGGAATCGCGAGCAATCCAACAACTTCATTCTGGACGGAATGGATAACAATCAGACATCTGATAACCTGTTGGCTTTCACGCCGTCGCCGGACGCAATCCAGGAATTCAACCTGATTACTTCAAACGCCTCCGCAGAGTTTGGCAATTTTCAGGGCGGTATCGTGAATGCCTCGATCAAGTCGGGGACCAACCGGTTCCATGGTGCTGTATGGGAGTTCTTCCGCAATGACGTTCTGAATGCCAACCAGTGGGAGAACAAATTCACCGGAAGTGAACTGCCGAGAGCCACGCTGCGCTGGAATATGTTTGGGGGCACCCTGGGCGGCCCTATCTTGAAGAACAAGCTGTTCTTCTTCGTCGACTATCAAGGACAGCGTTTCGATCACCCCGCGACCAGCTCGTTCATCACCGTATTCACAAATGCTGAGCGCAACGGTGACTTCTCGCAGGTTTCAGCCAAGCTGGTAAATCCAATCACAAAGCAGCCTTACCCAAACAACCAGATCACAACGCCGATCAACGTCGTGGCAAAGAATCTTTTTGCCTCCAGCTTCTATCCCAAGCCGATCAACAATCAGCCCATCAACAACGCGGTCAATTCGTTTAGTCAGGCCTTCAATGCGAACCAGGGCGATGCCAAAGTTGATTACAACCTGACGGGAAAGGACCGTATCAGCGGCCGCTACTCGCAGGCATCTCAGGACGACCCGAAAAGCAACTCCCTATTGATTTTGGGCAACGGTTTTGCACATGCTCCGATTCACAACGTCGTCGGGACCTGGACCCACACGTTCAGTCCCAGCATATTGAACGAAGCTCGTCTTGGTGCGAACTGGGTTACTCTTCAAAACGGGACCACCTTCGACAGCAGCATTGGTAACCTCGGGACGACGCTCGGAATCGCCAACGCAAACGGCGTTGGGCCGGGCTTGCTGTTGCTTGGCTTTGGAGGCGGCACGGCTCCCGCGCCCGGCACTGGCACACTTACCAACGTCGGCAGCAGCGTTGTCAACCAGAACTTTGCTGACACTGTTATCCAGTTCAACGATGGATTAACAATTACCCATGGCAAGCATGTCATTAAGACAGGCTTTCAGATGTGGCGATACCGGGTAAACACCTTTTACAGCGGCAACAGCGGTGAATATGGCTCAATCCTATTCGGCGGTTCATTCTCCGGTGACGCAGGAGCAGATTTCTACCTTGGTTACCCTGTGGCAACGGGCAAGGGCGTCAGCACTGGCGGAACATGGCACCAGTTCTCGTGGACGTTTGCGGGATACGGTCAGGACGACTGGCGTATTACTCCGACGCTGACTTTGAATGTCGGGCTGCGGTATGAAGCGCACACCCCCTGGGTGGAACTCAACAATCGCCAGAGCAATCTGGATCTCGTCTCCGGGAAAGTACTCTACGCGGGAGTCGATGGCAACAGCCGGGCGCTTTACAACTCCGTATACGGACAGCCTGCTTTTCAGCCTCGCTTAGGCTTCGCCTGGTCACCGGCGTATTGGAACGGCAAAACCGTTATTCGCGGAGCATACACCATCTCCTCGTATCTGGAAGGAACTGGCACCAACCTGCGTCTTCCACGAAATCCGCCTTTTACGCCGGCTGAGGTTACCGCTTTGTACACCGGCCCAACTTACACAACCCAGCAAGGCCCGGGCGGAAGCGTTAGTGGCGATCCATTCAAGGGAGCGGTCATGTACGTCTGGGATAAGACCGTTCAGCCCGCAATGGACCAGCAGTGGAATTTCACGGCTCAGACTGCACTCACCAATTCGACTACGCTCCAGCTTGGATACGTCGGCCAGCATGGAACCCATTTGATGGTCCCTACGCCGTATCTGCAGAAGCAGCTCATAAACGGGAAACCAGCACCTGGAATCTACTTCCAGGGTAATCCTGCCCTGCTTGCGGACATTTCGCAGGTATCCGGGACCGCATCGACGGGCTACATGCACTACAACGCGCTCCAGACGGTCTTGCAACAACGCATGGCTAACGGCCTGGAGGGGCAGGTTGCCTATACGTGGTCGAAATGCATGACTAACAACAGCGGATACTACGGGACGTGGGGAACGGCCACACAAGCCACGCCGGCGTCGCCCTACTACCAGAACCTTTACGACCCAGGCGCCGACTACGCCAGCTGCTACTATGACGCCAAAAACAACCTGTCTGCCTATGCTACTTACGAGCTGCCTTTTGGCAGAGGTAAGAAGTTCGGTGCCAACATGAATCGGGCCGTTAATGCAGTTGTGGGCAACTGGCAGGCTTCCACGATCGTTTCGATTCACTCCGGCTTCCCTCTGGCCGTTTACAACGCGACCGATAGCTCAGGTACAAATTCGCGAGGACCTCGTCCGAACTGCGGGCCGCAACAAGTATTCGGACGAAAACCGAGCATTTCTGGAAACGCGTTCCAGGGCTATCAATGGATGAGCGCTTCCGGATATTCAGAACCAGCTCCTGGAACTTTTGGCAATTGCCCAGCTCAAGGACCTGTAATTGGACCCGGATATACTGACACGGATATCGGCCTGCTGAAAAACTTCCACTTCACCGAATCCATGTATTTACAGTTCCGTAGCGATTTCCTGAATGCATGGAACAACGTGCAGTTGGGGCATCCCAATACCAATTACCAATGTCCTTTTGGACAGCAGTGTAGTTCTGGCAGCTTCGGGCTGGTCAATACTTCGCAGCCTGCAAGAAACGTACAATTCGCGCTGAAGCTTTATTACTAGACACTACTGATAGACTCAGGGGCAGACGCTCACCGCGCCTGCCCCTTTACTCATTATGTTTAAATTCTCCAAGCTAAGTCCCTCGATTTTCTTAACAATTTCAGTTAGCGTGTCGTCCACGGCGCAGGTTTCCAGCAAGACGGCCGGCACGAGCTCGAACGCAGCCGAACATGCAGCGTCTCTGGCGGAGAGGGGTGGTTGTTCTGAGGCACTACCTTTGCTGGCAAAGGCAGCGGCGCACCTGACCGACAAAGAGCTTCAAAAGAGAGTCGCCCTCGACGGCGTGCGCTGTGCCACCTTGCTGAAGCAATCAGGGTTGCTTTTAGATTTTGTGCGACTTTTGAATCAGCAGTTTCCTCATGATCCTGAGGTGCTCTATGTTTCAGTGCATGCTTATTCCGATTTATCGAATCGATCTGCACAGGAACTAGCTCGAACAGCGCCGAATTCTATCCCCGCTCTGGAAATGGATGCAGAGGCGAACGAAGTGCAGGGCAAGTGGGACCAGGCGGAGAAGGACTATCGCAAGATACTTGAGGAAAATCCCCACTATGCTGGGATTCACTTCCGGTTGGCCCGCTTAATACTGTCTAGGCCGAATCCACCTCCGGACTTTCAGGAGCAAGCCAGAAAGGAATTACAACAGGAACTGGAAATTGATCCAGCCAATGCCGGTGCGGAATACATCCTGGGTGAATTGTCGCGCCAGGCAGGAGCCTTTCCCGAAGCGGCTGAACATTTCACAAAAGCCACTAAGTTCGATCCGAACTTCGCAGACGCCTACCTGGGGTTGGGCGTATCGCTGTTGAACGAAAAGAAGTATACGGAGGCAGTCCCACCACTCGAAATGGCAGTGAAACTTCAGCCTGGGAATCCTGCGGGGCACTACAGCCTTGCCACCGCATACGCGCGTACAGGGCGTAAAGAAGACGCGGAACGCGAATTAGCCCGGCAAAAGGAGAGCGAGGAACACCTGGGCGGTCAGGGAGGCCAGAATCCGCGGTGACCTCTTTCATCGCTAACATCGCAGCAATGTCGCGCCGGCGCTTTCTCCGGACCCTCGCTGGCACCGCCGGATATGCAAAGCTACGCAGCCTGCCTGCTGTCGCATCAACTGCTCCTTCGGCGTATCCGTTCGAAGAAGTGTCGTCGGCCGCCAGCCGGATCACTTGGGTGCACACGGCCGGCAAATCGGCCGAGAAATACCTGCCCGAAACCACCGGTGCAGGCTGCGCGTTTCTAGACTACGACAATGACGGATGGATGGACATCTACCTCGTCAATAGCGGCAAATGTGACTTCTACAATCCGAATTCTCCGTTGCGCAACGCGCTTTATCGCAATAATCGCGATGGGACTTTCACAGATGTCACAGAGAAGGCGGGAGTTGCGGGCAAGGGATACGGGCAGGGCGTTGCAGTAGGCGACTACGACGGCGACGGTTTCCCGGACATGTATGTCACGCAGTATGGAAGAAGCATTCTGTATCACAACAACCGCGACGGGACCTTCACCGACGTTACGGAAAAGGCTGGCGTGGCGACTCCCGGATGGGCATCGAGCGCGGTGTGGTTCGACTACGATAATGACGGGCGGCTCGATCTGTTTGTCTGCCAATTCGTCGAATTCAGCAAATCGAAGAACCTTCCCTGCATCGCTTACAACAACAAACCAGGGTATTGCGTTCCGCGGCTTTACAAGCCGACACCCAGTTGGCTCTTCCATAACAACGGCGATGGGACCTTCACTGACGTCAGCAAGTCGTCGGGTATTGGAAAGTATCTCGGAAAAGCCTGGGGTGTTGTTGCGACTGACCTCAACAACGACGGCAAGATGGACCTTTTCGTCGCCAATGACACAACAGCGAACTTTCTCTTCATGAATCGAGGAAGTGGCAGGTTCGAAGAGGTTGGTGCCCTTGCAGGAGTAGGATTCAGCGAGATGGGCCGGCCTCGTTCGGGCATGGGAGTGGATGCAGCGGACTTCAATCAAGACGGATGGATGGACCTCTTTGTGGCCAACATCGATCACGAAAAATATTCGCTCTACCAGAATAACCACGACGAAACCTTTGATGACCAGGCTGGCGTTACCGGGATCGGGGCAGCGACGCGTCTAATGAGTGGCTGGGGACTGAAGTTCTTCGACTACGATAACGATGGCAATCTTGATCTGTTCCTCGCAAACGGTAATCCCGACGATCTGATCGAAACCATGCAGAAGGATGTGACCTACCGCGAGCCATTGCTGCTGTTTCATAGTGACGGGAAAACGCTCCACAACGTGAGCACTGAAAGTGGTCCGATCTTCGCCCGGAATCTTTCTGCAAGAGGGCTAGCCATCGGCGATTTCGATAACGACGGTGCTCTGGACGTTCTTGTTTCCGTGAATGATTCTGCACCGCTCCTGTTACGCAACACAGCGGCCAAGGAAAACCATTGGCTGGGAGTCGGGCTCGTGGGCAGGAAATCGAACCGCGATGCAATCGGCGCGCGCATTACCTACCAGAGTGGAGACCTAAAGCGCAGTAGAACAAAAGTCGGTGGCGGAAGTTTCTTGTCGTCCCACGACCCGCGTGTGGTGCTTGGCATTGGGAAGCGGACTAAAATCGACTGGCTGGAGGTGAAGTGGCCGGAGCCCGGCGGTACAACAGAAAGATTCACCAACCTGCCAATCGACAAATACATCATCGTCGTCGAAGGAGAAGGCATCAGATCAAGGACGGAAGGCGATAAGGGTTTGGCGCTGGCAATCGGAACAGCCGATGACCGATCCTAACGAAACAAATCACTTGTACCCCATTACCTCGCAACTCGGAAGGCTGATACAGAGTCTCCCTGATCCCAAACTCCAGAGCAAAGTGCAGATTTCTTCTCGCCAGCCTCTATACGCTGCTTCAGCTACTGCGCTCACTCAGAGGTGAGTGACGGCTTGCTGGCACCATTCCTGGTACTACAAACACCGGTCACATCCGCGCCGAACCAGTTGGCGATTTGCACTGCGAATGTGCCCACGCCGCACGCCGCACCGTTAATTAGGACGCTTTGTCCAGACTGAATTCGTCCCTTGTCGCGAAGACCTTGCAAGGCTGTTAATGCCGCCACCGGCGCGGAAGCCACTTGCTCGAACGTCAACGTTTTTGGGTTTCATGACCAACACCGATTTCAGACCGAGTGCCGATCCGGAAAGCGCATACTCGGCAATGGCCCCGCGGCATGTGCCAAATATCTCGTCGCCCCGCTTGAACTGGTTTAGGGGTCCCGTCAGAAAACGGACAATAAAGCACGCTAAGGGTGTGTGGAGCTGGAATCCACCGATAAAAGAGTCGGCAGGGGGACGCCGAGGTTGCTGGCTACGTCGCGAGGGGGACGCCGTGGCGAGCAGCTTCTTCGCAGACGTGATCTTGCTATCTGTCGCGCAGCAGCTAAATCCCGGACCGGCGCTTCTTTATTTTCAATAATTTTCCGGGATTTAACTTCATTGTTACGGCATTTAAATCCCGGAATTTTGTACTTTTAACCCCGGACGAAGTTTGTGCTGAAGTTTGTCCGGGATTTAAATGCAAAAGTGGCGCCAATCCGAAACAGCTGAGGCGAGGAGTGGCAACTCCCACTGGAGCGGGAAGCCGTAATTCGTCCGCTCGCAAGCTCAGCGTGACTCTCATAGAGGAAGCGACCTTCGCCGTCCTAAGCGTCTCTATCTCACTTCGTTCCAAGTTCGACTCCGGCGCATAGAGAACGACCGCATGGGCGGTTGGGGCGCACAGAGTGGAACTACTTTGACCCGCCGCCGAGATCCCGGTAATTGCAGGAAGAAGAAGCACTAGCAGCCGGATAGGAAGCCACCGTCTTCCGGCCCCTCGTCTGCGGGCCTTTCCCGCCCGCAACGCCCACCCGAAGAACAAAGCATCTTTCTGCGCTCCGCGCAAAGCGAGGTAACCAAGCCTCCTGAGGGACTCGGTCCCTGGCGCGCGACAAGAGGCACCCTAATCTTCCGCGCTGCGCTTGTGCAGACCTCCGCTGCGCTCCGCCCCCTCCACTCCGCTACGTCAGCCACGCAACAGAACGAACGCACCGGGGCAGAAAGATCCTCCATTTGGAAGCCAACCTCTCTAATCCGAAGGGTTGCGTTTGCAAACCCCACTCTTCGCAAAAAAAGCCCCCGACGGTGTCAAAAAGTGTCCCTCTTATCTCGCTTAGAGGGTAGATGGTATGAACTTCGCCCACGCAAGGCGGGCGGCGGGGCCTTTCCCTCCCCCGCTCCCCTCCCACGGTGAAACAAATCTCAAGGATGACGTCGATGGATAGAACCGAATCCACAGTTCGCAACATGCTCACTGCGATCGAGGCGCCGCTCTACGATGTCGGTGTCCTCAGTGAGCGTGGAATGCTTCCGGGACTCGACGGCCTCTCGGCCGCGGCGGTCCTCGACAGACTTTCTCTGCTCAAGTACCGCAATGCCCACGGCTCGCACGTCTACATTCGCCCATCCGGAGAGCATCGTTTCACCACGCTCGACGATCTCAGCGAGACCTCGATTGCGAGGCTCTCGGCCGACGGCTTCAATCCATGTGCTGTTGTCGAGACCAGCGCCGGCAACTTCCAAGTCTGGCTCAAACACCCCAGAACGTTTCCGAAGCTCCTCGGAACCTTCGCCGCACAGACATTGGCCGAGCGGTACGACGCTGACCCCAGCGCGGCGGACTGGAGGAGGTTTGGGCGGCTTCCCGGCTTCACGAACTGCAAACCTAAATACAGAAAGCCTGGCGGCCTCTTCCCTTTCGTGCGCCTGCACGGCCACAGGGGACAACAGTACCCGATGGCGGAGGCCTTCGAGCAATAGATAACGACGCTCTACCAGGCCCGCGAGCAGGAACACGAGGCGAGGCGTCTCGAAAGTTCTCTTTCTCCCCGAAGGGGACCGAGGTTATCGAACCTATCTCTTGAGCAATTCCGAAGCTCAACCAAGTACCAGGGCCGTCCCGCCGCCGACATCGCTTTCTGTGTCGCCGCTTTTGCCAATGGCATGACCGAGGACCGGATCGGATGTGCCCTTGAAGACGACTACCTCTCCCGCGATCCCAGCCCTTCCAGGCGAGCTGCCTACATCCGGAGAACCATGGAGAAAGCGAGGAGATGGGCCGAGCGATGAGCATCGTTGCTGCGATTCTCCTTTATGGTTCTTGCTTCCTGAGCATCGGTGACGGCTCTTTGGACTCTGAGCTGGCTTTTGCTACACGCGTCATGAGGGAAAGCCGTCGAACAGGAAGGCTCCCTTCCGGTTTGCCTTTCTATCTGCGTTCAGCGTGCCGCGCTCAAGACACCCCCGCCCTTCGGACGCACGCTCTCCTTCCCAGAATCCGCTGCGCGCCTCGCAAGAGGTGCGGACTCCTGCCCCCAGGCAAGCTGTGGTCCCCTTCCGCAGATTCTATCCAGTCGCCTTGGGAGTGGGTCGCGACGCCACACCCGTTGGGCAAGCATGTACCGCAGACAGCGGACAAACCAAAAGAAACGGAGCTAATTACCATGTTCAACAAAGTCATCCTCATCGGCCGCCTCGGGCAGAACGCAGAAGCCAAAACCGCCCAGAACAACAAAGAGTACGTCACCCTCAACATCGCAACCCAGGAAAGCTGGAAGAACGACAAAGGCGACTACGAAACCCGCACCGAATGGCACCGCGTCTTTGCCTGGAGCAATCTCTCGAAGTTCGCCAAGACCCTCCAGAAAGGGCAGCTCATCACCCTTGAAGGCACTTTGCGGTATCGCGAAGTGGAGGATGACGTCGAGGGCACCAGGTTCAAGCACCGGATCGCCGAAGTTCACGCCACAAGCATGAAGCGGCTCTCGAAAGTTGAAGCCGCTGATGATCCTTCGGACGGAGCCGACGACGAGTAGTCGCCGGCTTTCATGTGGATGAGACAGAGAAAGTCTCATCCACCATTTGTTGTCAAGATAGAGGCTTCTTCGAGTACTGAATTGTCGGTTGCACTTAAAGAGCAGATCATTGAAATACGCAGATTACCATTGATAATGGCAATCCGCGGTATATTCGCCTATGCCAAGAGTGTCATCCAAGAAGTTCTTCGCCGAGCAAAGCGCACACTCTCGAGTGAAAGCAGATATTGTCTTCAAGTACGTGACGGCTTGGGCCACTGTAATCTTCGACCCCAGATACAATCAAAAGCGCGAAGCGGCCTATATTGATCTCTTCTCGGGACCCGGCTCGTATGAAGATGGAACGCGCTCTACACCGCTTTTAATCGTGGAAGAGGTCCTGAAGAAGCAGATGTTGAGGGACGGACTTTCGTTCCGGGCACAGCCACGAGAGGTCTTTCGCGGAAAGTCCGAATGAGTTCTTCCAGTGTGTAAGGAACGGCGATCCCTTTGCTGAAATAACGCTTCTGCCTTGACCGATCATCTCCCGACACTCTTTCATCTTCGGGACGGAGTCCCGAAAAATCTGGTTTCGGCAACTCCGGCCCTTCCTGAAGGGTAGGGATTCTGAAGTAAACGTCCGTTTTTGTCTCCAAACGGTGGAACTCTCGAGTTGCCTACAATCCCGACTCTTTTGGTGGTGAAGACAGAGGTCGGCCCGGGGCATACTGGATAGAGAGAATTCCGATGCTCACGTGGCAGACAATTCGCTCCTCTGTTTTTGGCCGCTTCAGTCACGAGCGGGCTTATGCTGCAATTGTTTTCTCTGGTGGTTACGAAGAGGCTGGTGATCACGGGCGGTTTTGGACAGAGCCCGGTGATGTTGTTTTGCACGAACGTTTTGAAGCTCACATAAACCGTTTCTGGGGTTCGGGTGCAGTGGTGCTCAATCTTCCTCTGCCGGAACTCGCAAATCAAGTTCCCTGCGAGTTGACGATAGGGAACGGGGCCAGCCGCAGCAATTACGAGTGCGAAATGGCCCGAGTAGCTTTGATCGGTTTCGCTGTCTTGGTGATGATGCTTGGTTCCTATAACTTGCGGGCCCAAGTTATTGACCCTGCTCTCAACTCAACCGTTGCTCCAGGTCTGGTCACCGCTCCGGTCGTCGCCGGGAAATTTACCGATGTGACAACCGCCAGCGGTGTGCGCTTCGTCGGCGTCGCTTCGCACACGAGCCACAAGTACCTGTTGGAAACAATGGGATCTGGCGTCGCCGTCTTTGACTACGACAACGATGGGCTCCTCGATCTGTTCTTCGTCAATGGCGCGCCGGTGGCCGACCCCACGGTGCAGGACACGATTCCCGAGAAACGTTCGCCGAAAGATTGGAACCGGCTGTATCACCAGCGCAAAGACGGCACGTTCGAGGACGTGACCGAGAAGTCAGGTTTGAAGGGTGTTGGATATGGAATGGGAGTGGCCGTAGGTGACTACGACAACGACGGTTATGAAGACCTGTACGTGACGAGTTACGGCGGAAACCATCTGTACCATAACAATAGGAACGGAACGTTCACCGACGTGACGGATCACTCTAGAACTGGCGGTGACACGACGCCAGGGAACTCATGGTCGACCAGTGCCGCTTGGGTCGACCTGGACAATGATGGCCTGCTCGATCTGGTTGTGCTCCGGTACGCTCGTTGGAACTTCAACGATGTCTGGTGCGGCGAACATCGTGAAGGCTATCGCTCTTATTGTCACCCCGATATTTTTCCTGCGATCGCACCGATGGTGTATCACAACAATGGCGACGGGACATTTACAGAAGTCACCAACAAGACCGGCCTGGGGACTCCTGGGAAGGGGTTGGGTATCGCGATATCCGATTTCGATCGGGATGAGAAGATCGATCTGGCAATCGCGAACGACTCCATGCCCCAGTTCCTCTATCACAACAAAGGCGATGGCACGTTCGAGGAGCAAGGTCTCACGGCGGAGATCGCCGTAGACGGTGATGGCCGTACTTATGCGGGTATGGGCATCGATTTCCAAGATTTCGATAACGATGGTCGGCCCGACCTGGTCATCACGAATCTCGCAAACCAGAAGTACGCGCTGTACCGCAACAATGGCGACGGCTCATTCACTTACGACAGTTATCTCTCGGGCTTTGCGGCTATGACTCTTCCACATTCGGGATGGGGCATTCATTTTCTCGACTACGACAACGACGGCTTCAAAGACCTGTTGATCGCGCAGGGCCACGATCTGGATACTGTCGAGCTGAACTATCCGCAGCTTCACTATAAGGAGCCGTTGCTGCTGGCTCGGAACACGGGCAACGGCGTCTTCGTCGATGTGTCCGCGCAATCCGGCGATGTGTTCAAACAAAAATGGGTTGGTCGTGGGATGGCCGTAGGCGATCTGGACAACGACGGTCGGCTGGATGCAGTGATCACAACGAACGGCGGTCCGGCCTATATTCTCCACAACGAGACGTCAACGCAGAATCACTGGCTGACACTTTTACTTGTAGGGCATAAGAGTAATCGTGATGCTATTGGCGCAGAAGTCAAAGTTGTCACAGCCCATGGTGCGCAGTTTTGGACAGTCTCAACCGCCGGCAGTTATCTCTCCTCCAACGACAAGCGCGCGTACTTTGGTTTGGGCGCGGACTCTGTTGTGCGATCCATCGAAATTCGATGGCCGAGTGGTATCCACCAGACTCTCACGAACATCGCGGCCGACCGCATCATCAAGATCGACGAGTCTTCCGGTTCGCAGGACTCCAATCCCAGGATCGGTCGGCATTGAGACAGCCAACCAGTCCCGCGCAGAAGGATGCCCCGTCCTTCGTCAAACCAGTGTTGGCAATGGTTATCTTTGCCGTCGGCAATATAGGCGGCGCGCAGGTCTCCTCGATCTCAGGACTCGGTGGCGCGCAGACACCTGCTAATTCGCCCAGACTCCTGTCCGATGCTCGGAGCATGATGACCGCGGGAAATTTCAAGGGAGCAGAGGACGCACTACGCACCTATCTGCTTATGGACTCTCGATCCGGAGACGCCCGTTATTTGCTTGCCTACGCGCTGCTGCGTCAGAACAAGCCAAAGGATTCCCTAGAAGAGTACACTCGCGCGGCAGCGGTACAAACCCCTACGGCCGAGGAGCTAAGAGAAGTCGGACAAGACTACGTGCTGCTGGACGATACTACCGATGCCGAAAAGTGGATCCTACGTTCTCTCGAGATGAGTCCGGCGGACCCGGAAGGTTGGTATAGCCTGGGCCGTCTTCGTTACACGGAGCAACGATTTGGTGATGCTCTGGAGTGTTTCAATAGGGCCATCGCCTTAGCTCCGGGGAGCGTCAAGGTGGAGAACAATCTCGGACTTGCGTACGAAGGTCTCAACCGCACGGATGACGCGGTGATTGCATACCGGCAAGCGATCGCATGGCAGGACGCCGGGCCTCCCCAGAGGGCCAGCGAGCAGCCTCTGCTAAATCTGGCAATCGTGTTGTTGCATCAGGGAAAGCTCGGAGAGGCTCAATCGCTTCTACTCCGTGCGGTGCTTATCGCACCGCAAGACCCGCGAGTTCACGAACAGCTGGGCCAGCTCTACGCGCGAGAGAACAACTATGCGGAGGCCGCGAAGTATCTGGAGACTGCAACGCGACTCGATCCCAAGAGGTCGAACCTCCATTTTCTTCTCGGCCAGGCTTATCGTCACCTCGGGCGTCAGGCTGAAGCCAAGACGGAGTTCGACACGGCAGCCCAGTTGGTAAATTCCTCTGCCATTCGCTAAGGCTCAATCAGCCATGTTCCGATTATGAAAATAGGTTTTTGAGGAATGGTGTTGACATTCTTCGCCAAGGTCGGATAACGTTTTCTCTGATTAAAATACGACCTTCGATCGACTGGAAAGTACTATTTTGAATCGATCGAAAGGTGCGACCTTTGACTGACTGAAATATCCGAGAGCCTCTTTTACATAATCGCTTTGATATTGGTGCGTCTTTCAAAGTAATCGTTTTCCCAAAATTTGGGAATTTCCAGCGCGGTTTTTCCAAGGAGAGCCTCATGCCTCGCTTCATCAGGATATTTCGTTTTGCCATTCTCTTTCTGCTGCTCGCCGGCCCCTTCACTTGCAAAATGATCGCTCAGTCCGCACGCGGCGCTCTCGCCGGCAGCGTTATTGATCCCAGCGGCGCCGTCATCTCCGGTGCTACCATTTCGGCCACTAATCAAGCCACCGGCGGCAAGAACGGGACGAAGTCGACGTCTGCGGGCGCATATAAGTTCGCCGACCTTCCGATTGGCATCTACACAGTAACGGTAGTCGCCCCCGGCTTTGCTACGGCAACAAACACGGGCGTTCTGGTCCAAATCAACATCACTGCTTCACTCAATGTCACGCTAAAAACAGGCGCAGTCAACGAGGTGGTCAGCGTTGACGCAAGCGGAAATCGGATTGAAACAGAGTCTTCCGATATCAGCGGCACAATTTCCAATAAGCAGATCGAAGATCTGCCGCTGTCGCTCGCATCGGGTGTGGGCGGATTGCGGTCGCCGGAGACGTTTGTTTTTCTGCTCCCAGGAACAACGGGTCCTGGAAGCGGCACCAGCGGAAATACTGGCAACGGCGTGTTCTTCTCAAGGCTGAGCGGTGGACAGGCCTACGGGGCTGAGGTTCTGCTCGATGGTGCAAGCATTCAGCGTAGCGAAAACGGCTCGTCCTTTGACGAGACCTCGCCCTCGATCGAGGCCCTGCAGGAGTTTAAGGTCACAACCTCGACTCCGTCTGCCGAGTTCGGCCGCACGACATCAGGTATTGAAAGTTTTTCCGTTAAGTCGGGATCGAATGCTTTTCACGGAACCGCGTATGCGATCGTCAAGAACAGAGTCTTCGACGCGAACAACTGGTTCAACAACGGCTACAAGGCCCTTGACTGCCAAGGTGTGCCGGAGGTCCAATGCGCCTATAGCAAGCCCCAGGACAGCAAGTACGACTACGGCGGGACGTTTAGCGGTCCGGTCCGTATTCCCAAGCTATACAACGGAACAGACCACACATTCTTTCTCTTCGCGTGGGAGAAATATCAGCTGCATCTCGGCAATGTAATTCAATCCACCGTACCGACTGCTGCTGAACGCACCGGAAACTTCAGCGATATCCTGGGAAGCCCTGTGCCCGGAGGAACAACGGTAGCGGGAATTTCCTATCCTGTACTGATCAATCCTTGTACCAATCAGCCGGTCCTGTATAACCAAATCTTTGATCCAAGCACAAGCGTTCAAATCTCCCCCGGCATTTTTTGCCGCACCCCATTTCCGGGCAACGCATTTTCATCGACCAGGTTCAGCGCGGCTGCGCAGAAGTTGATCGCTGGTTTTCCCACTCCCAACCAGGCTCCCACGTCCACAGACGTGTTTGGCTACACCAACAACTATTCGTTCGCTGCCAGCGCGCCGAACGTCAACACGACGTATACGATCCGCGTCGATCAGAATCTCACACAGCGGAACAAGATCTTTGTCACCTACAGCACGCGCGAAAATTTCAAGGACACTGCCAGCGCCAGCTTCCCTCAACCATTCAACAACAACGGTTTCGTCCAGGATTTTACGACCCACTATGTTCGGGGTGGTTGGGACTTCACGTTCACGCCCACACTTCTGAACCATCTCAACCTTGGGTATAACCGGACCAACAGCATTAATCTCTCGCCAACTCTCGGATCCAGTCTGACAGCAACCTCGGCGGGTATTGCGAACGACCACTCGACGTTCTACCCGGTCCTCATCTTTCCTAGTCCCGACGCTCCTTCGACAATTGGCCAACAGCAGAATGGACAGAACATTGATAACGGCATCCGCGTCAATGACAGCGTAAATTGGCAAAAGGGTAGGCACAGCTTCAAGTTCGGCATTGACTTCCGTTACCAGCAATACTCCACCATCAATTACAACCAGGACACCTTCAATTTCTATCGCGATCAGACGGCAGGAGTCAGCAATGCCTGCTGTGGATCCGGAAATCCTTTTGCCAGTTTCCTGTTAGGCGAAGTGGGTAACGGCGGACAGACTGTCTTCAACGATCATCCGCGCTGGAATTCGCACTACATTGCCGGTTTTGTGCAAGATGATGTGAAGCTGACTCCCAATCTCACCATCAATCTTGGCCTCCGCTACGATGTCGATGCGCCTCGCCATGAGGCTTTGAACAGGACGTCGGAACTGAGCCTTACCGCTCCCGATGCCGCAGCCGGCGGTCACCCCGGTGCGCTGGTCTTCGGCGCCAACTGCAACTGCAACACAGCGTGGGCAGATACCTGGTACAAGGACATTTCTCCGCGCGTCGGTTTTGCCTATGTACTTCCTGGCACCAACGGCAAGGCCGTAATACGCGGTGGCGGGGCCATTATTTACGGTCCACTGCAATACAACGACTTCGGCGGTGCCATGGACGCCGGCTACACGCAGAACCGCACCTTCTTCACCAACCAGGGTCCTACAACTGGCGGAGCGTTCACTCCAGCGTTTCAACTGGACAGCTCAGGCGGCTCAGATCCGACAAACCGCACCGCTGGCTTCCCAGGGGTTAGCTACGCTCCAAGTCTGGATCCGACGCAACTTACGGCCCAAGGCGGCCCGGGCAACTTTACAGCAGTTGGTGGTGAGGTGATTCTGCCTAAAGACGGTCGGCCTTCGATGACAAGTAACTGGAGTCTGCAGCTGCAGGACGAGTTGGCGCAGGACCTGATCTTTACTATGGGGTATATCGGTCAGGTTGCGCAGAACTTGCGATCCGGCAATCTATCTAATATCAACAATATTTCAACCTCTAATTTCTCCCTGGGAGACCGTTTGAACAACCCTGCGTTTTTCATCCCGCTGGGAGGTTCGAATTCTGGGGTGAACGCTCCTTACTCCACCTTCCAGGGCAACCTGGGTCAAGCATTGCGACCATTCCCTCAGTACGACTTCATTCAGGGCGACTGCTGCCTGGAAAATCTTGGCCATTCTTCGTATAACGCGATGGTCGTGTCCCTGGCGCGCCGCTTCCGGAATGGATTCAATCTGCAGGCGTCGTACACCTGGTCCAAAATCCTTACTGACGCGGACTCGACCATCCCCTTCAGTTATGTAGCTGGGAATCAGTTGCAACAGGCCCCTGGGTCCGGGAACCTGAAATTGGATAAGGCGGTCAGCGTACAGAATATTCCGCAGGCTTTTTCGCTGAGCTACTTGTATCAGTTGCCCTTCGGCAAGAACCGAAGGTTCCTCAACAAGAACAGGGCACTTGACGTGTTGATTGGAGGATGGCAGGTGGGAGCCATTCAACGCTATCAGAGTGGTCAGCCCATCAGTTTCGGTTGTGCAAGTGGAATCCCCTACTATCAGAACTGCATTACTTATACGAAGGGACCCGCTGCTTCCAATGGCTTGGCAAGCGACGCGTACAAGAAAAACAAGAATGGTCCAAGTGCTTTCAATGGACAATCGTGGTTCAAGCCAGCTTACCGACCAGCCGGAACGAACGGCGCCAGCGATCCTGGGGTTGCGATGGCCAATGCGGCCTTCGTTGATCAAAATCGGGAGGGTACGAATTGGACACGTCCTTTCACGCCAGGCTGCGGCACGGTCGCGGCCCCATGCTCCTTTACTCCGTTCGCCTTTGGCAACATGCCTCGTGTGACTGAGGCTGTAACCGGCCCGAACTATCTTGCAGAAGACGTCAGCTTGATCAAGGATTTCCACTTGACCGAGAGAGTGACGTTGCAACTGAAAGGTGAGGCGTTCGACGTCTTCAATCGCCATCGCATGGGTCTCCCGGACCAGCAACCTGGCGACTCATCTCAAGCTATAGGGTTCGGAGTTCCTGGGGCAGTCGATTATGGTCCGAGGAATATGCAGGTCACGGGGAAGGTCAACTTCTAAACTGCGCCAAATTCGACGTCTGCTTATCAGTTGTCCGACGAACGAAGATCGAAATGGGGCTCGGCGCATTGCCGGGCTCCTTTCTTCGCTTCTGGCCGCTGTATAACTAAGGACAACATTATGCAAAGGCCCTGCCCTACTCTCAAGTTTTTCTTAGTATGTGCGCTTGCGGCGCCTCTGGGAAGCAAACCTTTGAGAGCACAGACCGCCGATCAGCAGACTTCCATCGTAAAGCTCCTTCATTCCGGCAGCGAAGCTTTGCGCGGCGGCAATTCCGCAGCTGCCGAGTCGATCTTTCAGCAGGTTATTACCGCAGCACCTACAATTTCGGATGGTTACTTGGGACTTGGACTGACGCAGCTACAGGAAGGCAAGACCGACGAGGCGAGTCAAGCACTGAAGCAGGCAATCGATCTGAATCCAAAGCTTCCGGGTGCGCATATGTTTCTGGGAATCGCTCAATATCGCATGGGGCAGCTGGACCTGGCGAAAACGTCGCTGAGCGCGGAGATTGCGCTGAGTCCCGACAACACGGAGGCGTTGACCTGGCTGGGAATCGTGGAGATCGAAGCCGGTCATCCGGAAAGAGCAACGGACCCTCTGGATCGGGCAGCCGCACTGAGCCCAAAAGATGCGAACATCCTCTACCACTCCGGCAGAGCACACAGTCTTGTCGCGGAGAATTTCTATAGGCAGCTTTACCAACTGGACCCCGATTCCGCCCTCGTGCATCGTGCATTGGCTGAAAGTCTTGCCGCTTCGGGGCAGCCGGAGAAAGCCATCGACCAGTACGAGGCCGCTGTTCGCAAGCAGCCGAACAACGCAGACCTTTACGAGTTCCTCGGAGAAGCGGACCAAAAGGTCAGCCGAACGGATGCGGCTACCAAAGCTTATCAACAGGCACTACAACTTAACCCAAACAGCGTCGTTGCGCTCTACGGCCTCGGCAGCATGAAGGTGCTAACCGGCAAACCTGAAGAGGGTGTCCCACTGCTGCGAAAGGCGGAGGCCTTGCATGCCCGCCCAGCTCCAACCGACTTCTATCTCGGGTTGGGACTCGCTCAGCTCGGTCAGACGACCGAATCGGTGCAATGGTTGGAGCGATCCTTGGCTAATCAGCCATCCCCCTTCATTGAACAAAGTGCGTATTACCAGTTAGCGCGCGCCTATCAGAAGCTCGACCGCAAGGCCGACGCCCAACGGGCACTCCTCCAGTTGCAAAAGCTCAAAGCCGAAGCGGCGAAGTCGATCACCCAAGCAGGAAAGGAAGCGGACTCATCTCCTGTATCTTCAACCGTGACTCCGCAGCTATGAGCCGGATATCTCTCTTTCCGGAGAAGTCTCAAGTTAAGTCAGAAAGAAAGCGCCGTACGATGCTGCTCGCAGCGGCGGTGGTCGCTTCCATTGTCATTGGTGTCCAGGCGCAACAGCCAGCCTCCATCCGCATTTCGACCGTACTGGCCAAAGCGCGCGAGTTGCGGGCATCGCATCAGCCGGAGGTCGCCGAGTCGCTGTTACGGCCATATCTGGCCACCCAGCCGAACGATGTTGAAGCGCTTACCTTGTTGGGACAACTGCGCACCGATCAAGGCGATCAGGACGGAGCGGAAAAATCGCTCATTACCGCTTTGTCTGTGGGCCCCAACTCTATCGCCCCCAACCTCGCCATGGGTGACCTACTCCTATCCATGCACCGCAACCCGGAAGCCATGGATCGTTTCGAGACGGTTCTCGCCATTGACCACACCAACTCTGACGCCCGGCGCGGAGAACTTGCCGCGGCAACAGAGCTGGCGCTTTCCGCCCGGAGCTCTGGCCACCCTGAAGTCGCTCTGCAAGTGTTGCAACATGCTCGCACAAAGTCGACGGACGATGCGAAGCTTCTGCTCGAACTCGGCATCCAGGCGACCGAACTGTACCTATATCCCGTCGCCGAGGACGCTCTGAATGCAGCTCGAAAGCTAGCGCCAAACGATCCCAGCATTCTCTACGCGCTCGCACGTCTGGAGACAGAACGGCAACATTTATCAGCCGCTGAAGTTGACTTTCGGACCTATCTTACCGCCCAACCCGCGGACGCTTCGGCGCACTTCGGACTAGGTCATGTCCTTGCGATGGAGCTACGAACTGACGAAGCTCGCGTGGAATTTGAACGCTCAATTCAGCTTCAGCCCGCTCAGACCGAGTCGTACTACCAGATCGGACAAATTGAACTGAATGCTCATCAGGACGCGAAAGCTGAGTCTCTGTTCCTCAAGGCGCTGGAGCGCGATCCAACGCATGGAGGGGCGCTTACCGGTCTGGGCGTGCTCGCGTTTCGGGCCAAGGATTATGCCAAGGCTGAGAAATACCTGGCCGCTGCAGAAAAGACCGCACCGAACTACGGCCCCGCACACTACTATCGTGGGTTGGCATTGGCCCATATGGGAAGGAAAGACGAGGGAGAAGCTGAGCTTCGGGAAGCCACGAGACTCGGCAGCGCAAACCCTGCGGTCCAGGTATCTCCATCTATCTTCAACAGGGAAAACTGAACGAAGTACAACATGAATTCGAATAGGTGGTTGCCCTCTCTTCTAACACCTCCCCTTTCCACTTTCTCCTGGGACAGGTCTATCGCCGGCAAGGATTAGACAAGAAGGCAAATGTCGAATTTGCCCCGTGCTGCGCAGCTTAATGGCTCTCATGCGAATGAGGATAAGCGTTAGATGTCGTCCTTTTATTCGAGTGTGACGAACAGGGGATACCCGGGAATTAGCAGATGCTGACAAGGAGCAGCTGACGTTATCGACTGTCGCAATGTGATCAATTTCAAGTGATTCGTGACGAGAAGGGCGTCTAACATTACTCATGCCAAGCTCATTTTTAAAAGAGTTATATCGGGCGGCTTACTAAACAAGGAGATCCATATGCACTCGCAACGAATGGCCAACGTTCTATTTTTCTCCGCGTTGCTAGGCGCCGGGTCTCACGGGCAAGCCCAGATCGCTCCTGCACACGCGCAGCCACCTGCAACGCAGGGAGATACTTTTACAAACCCACTGCTCGAGACCGGACCCGACCCCTGGGTCGTTTGGTGGAAAGGCTTTTACTACTACTCCAACTCTTCAGGTGCCAATTTGACCCTACGAAAGACAGCAGACGTAACCGACCTCCGGAAGGCACAGAAGAAGGTTGTTTGGATTCCTGAGCCAGGCCATTCCTGGTCGAAAGAACTGTGGGCGCCCGAACTCCATCGCTGGGGTAGCAAATGGTACATCTACTTCGCCGCCGACGCAGGCGAGAATAAATCTCATCGTATCTACGTCGTCGAGAACGACAGCGACGATCCTATCGAGGGCATCTGGACTTTTAAAGGCAAGGTCAGCGACCCGAGCAACCAGTGGGCAATTGACGCAACCAGCTTTGAACTTCGCGGCCAGCATTACCTCGTGTGGTCTGGCTGGGAAGGTCCCAATGACGGTGAGCAGGACCTTTACATCGCGCATATGAGCAACCCCTGGACGATTGACTCGTCACGCACGTTGATCTCGAAGCCCACTTACCCATGGGAACTGCATGGCGATTTGACCGACAGGCATGTCAACGTAAATGAAGGGCCAGAGTTCATCTCCCACGGCGATAAAATGTTTGTCGTGTTCTCGGCGTCCGGTTGCTGGACAGATTTTTATACGCTGGGGGTGCTTGAGGCGAGTATTGCCGCCGATCCGCTCGATACGAAGAGTTGGACAAAGATCGATCATCCGTTCCTCAGTACCGATCCCAGTTCCGACGCCTTCGGGCCCGGACACAACGGATTCTTCAGGTCGCCCAATGGTAAGGAGGACTGGATCGTCTACCACGCCAACCCGGCGCCAGGCGAAGGATGCGGAAACTTCCGTTCGCCGCGCATTCAGCGGTTTACATGGGATGAGTTGGGTAGACCGCAATTCGGCAACCCGGTGAAGTTGAACCAACCGCTGAAGAAGCCAACCCTATGACCTCGCGGAGGTCTACCACCTTCGCTTTTCTTCAACATCTAGTCAAACTCTAATCCGCGATATTGCTCCCACTTTAGACGGGGAGAGTGGAGTTTTGATGTCCGTTTTCGCTTTCGTTGCGTTCGTTCTGTTTCAAGAAGGGCAATCAGAAATGAAGTCGCTTGTCGATCCAACTGTCACGCGGCACTTAAATCCCGGAATCACGCTTGTTTGTTTTCAATCCTTTTCCGGGGTTAACTGCAATGTCTCTGCACTAAAATCCAGGACAGTTGCACTCAAAACCCGGACGAAGTTCCTGGTGAAGTTTGTCCGGGATATAAGGGGACACCTCACTAAACGGAAATTTATGTACGTTTGCAGAGAGTCGATGTAATGTTCTCAATTGTTTATCCGGACAGCGACAACGAATTGCGCCCTGTCCAAGAACGCGCATTCTCTACTTAGATTTTGCTGATTACGAAAGGCTTAGGTGAACTGAATTCGCCTTAGCGTACGTTGCGTTCCGTTTCTTGAGGTATCCCCTTAATCGTGGAAGCAATTTTTGCTTAAGCATTGTTAGTTAGTAAAACTGCGTGAGCAACTTCGCAAAACGGAGAACTTGTACCTCAAACCCGAAGTTTTTGAAAGAGCCGAGGGTCATACTCTGCTCTCGTCGTCTCGATGATCCTGATTTGACCGACCGCAAGATGTTCAGGGTTAAGCAGAACATTCCAAGTGTTCGGCAGGATAGCTGAAGGGACCCGCGCTAAGGCAGTGCGTTTGGAGTTCAACCATTCATCACCGAGGCCTCTGGTAATGATTGGTAATCTTTTCCAGTCATCGCTCACCGGTACGTTGAGAGTTTCGATTTCGATGTCATCGGGAGCCGCGATCTGCATAAGATCGTAGAAGCGGGGCCAACTCCTCTCATTCAGCTCTGTGTGAACGAGGGACTCGACCAGAGCACCCGCAGCGGATTCCGCCAAATAGACGATCCTGTGACCGGCTGTGTGCCACCGCGCTGAGTAGTACAGACCGCCTTCACCTGACAACGAGTTGAAGGCGCTTATTCGCCATAGATTCAGCATCAAGCGAACATGCCATAGTAGATTTGACCAAGCATCTCCTCGACCATGCGGCCACCTAGATCGGTGCGCAACATTTGAATCGGAGTACGCCCGTCAAAACGCCTCTTCGCTTCGCTCAACCAGTACAAGGCCTTCTCCTTGTCGCCAAAAACGCGAACAGCCTGGTCATAAACGCGAATCAGCCGCACGAGCTTATCGGACTCATCTGGAGTCAAGTGCTCTTTACGCGCTTTGCGGTGCTTGAGTGTCCGCGCCGGAATTACGACCTCGTAGATATCCTTGAACTGCATCCCGGAGGCAGCAACAAAATTCGTCAACGTAGGCACGGGCACACCGGCTTCGACCGTCTCAAGATCGAGGTGTAGGGAAGTCATGAGTGGCGTCTGTTGTTCGAGTGCAGCTACCTGTTCCATAAGTACATTATGCCACATGTTGTTCGGCATAATGTACCAATGAACTATCGTTTCTTGATTTGCCCACTGCGCTCAATTGAACATTTAAGGTTCCAGCTAAAGGGGGTCGTCTCAGAATTCGAAGGATAAAGTACGGTAACGATCATCAAATATTGAAAATAAATAACTTACTGTGACGCTCCGCCCAATACCCATCTCGCGCTGTTCGAGTTTGGCGATGAGCCGGGTCAAAATCGGCCAGATTTCGTCCCCAGCCGGTCCAGCTTCCAGACCACAAGCGGCATCTTCGACCGATCACCGCGAGTCTGCTAAGCCGGTCCCTTTCGCAAAGAAGTAAGCAATTTAAAGAGGCTGAATGTCGGCTGCCTGCCAGCCCTTAGGCCCCTTAATCACATTGAACTGCACAGCCTGACCCTCTTGGAGGCTCTTGAACCCGCTCGAGGTGATTGCGGAGTAATGTGCGAAAACGTCTTCGCCGTTTTGACGGCTGATGAAGCCAAACCCCTTGGCATCGTTAAACCACTTCACTGTTCCCTGTTCCATCGTGTTTTCCTCGGTTCTCATCGGTTGCCATGCTCAGTCAAATTGGGGTTCGGGTCGCATCTTTGCGGAAACCAAACTTGTTCCCGTGCAAGGTGTTTGCATAGTAGCACCCGCTCGTCAAAATTGTGGCGTCCCCAAAATCCCGCGGAGGAGCCGCACTCTCCACTACAGTCCCAGGTTGTCGTTAACAGCGATCTCGATGTCCTGCTCCGACCCGAGATAGCGTTCGGTGGTCTGGATCGAGGAATGGCCCAGCAGGAATTTGATCTGCTCCAGATCCCCGCCATTCTTGCGACAGAGTTTGGCGCAGGTGCGGCGCAGGTCGTGGGCGCCGAAGTGCTCGATGCCGATTTGCTTGGATGACTGTTCAACTACCGACCAGACCGCCCAGTCGCTTAACGTGTCGCGATTGACCTTCCCGCTCTTCGAGACGGAACGAAGCAGCCGACCGTCTTCGATTCCGGCCGCGATCATCCAGGCATTGATGCCCTGCATAACCCAGATCGGGATGGCGACGGCGCGGATGCGCCGGCCCTTGCTTTCGAGGTCGGCCAGGACCCACCTTACCTCTCGTTGCTAAATAGTCTCGACGTCGAGCTCGGCCAGTTCGTTCCGCCTGAGGGCGCAGCCGACCAGAAGCGCCAGGATGACATAGTCGGGGACACCTTACGAAAGGGAAATTTATGTACGTTTAGGGGTTGCGGAGGAGCGTTGATCGGTCGAAAAGCACCGCCTGCGATTCGAAGTGGATCTTGCGCTGTTCGAGTTTGGCGATGAGCCGGGTCAAAATCGGCCAGATTTCGTCGCAGCAGTTCTTACGGGCAATCCGGAAACGCGGGTGGTGTACGGACACTTCTATTTCTTCATGTCCGAAGCGCTCTTAAGGACCGAAAGTGGCAGCGGCATCGGATCTGTCCACAACCGGCGTTTTCCGCTGTTTGACAGTCCCGCCGCATAAGACTAGGGTCAGACTTGAGGTGGCTTTTCCTTCTCCTCGTCTCAGGTTCCCTGAGCTAAGTCAGCCTATCTGAAGCATTCCTTCTTAGCCCTCCCAACCTTAGGAGGTTGCTATGTATGCACGCAATGTCTCCATTCATTTGAAACTCAATATGCTTTCTGACTACACCCGAACATTTGAGAACGATGTCCTTCCGTTACTGCGTAAACAGAACGGTTTTAAGGACGAAATTGCATTCTCCGGTCCTGGCGGAACAGATGTCACTGCAATCAGTCTGTGGGACAACAAGGCCAATGCAGAGGCTTACAACAACAATATCTACCCAAACGTGGTAAAGACCCTGGCAAGAGTATTGGATGGAACGCCCAAGGTGCAGAGCGGTGAAGTTGTCAATTCCACCATCCACTAGATTGTGACAGCGTAGCAGTGTAATGGGCATGGCCCTGTTTGCATGAGAGGGCGGACTTAAATCCGCCCTCCAGGCCTTGTCCCGCTCCTTCCGATTCTCGCGACGCTTGCCTATTTGTGGCGCGTCGGCGCTCTTGATTGGAGACAAGGAAGCAGACGGACGGTGAGTTAGCAACGGGTTGTGTGCCATGCTCTGGTCGATCAGTCGGCCTGATGTTTCGCAGCAGGCTGAGAAGGCCGATGGGAATCTTGAGGAGGCGATCCGCCGTACTCTCGTTATGTCCCGTCTGGATGACCCTGTGGCGTGGAGCCGCAAGAACTCTGTCTGGCCGTTTAACTTCGGCCTCTCATGCTGTTTTGTGGAGATGGCCACAAGCATTACAAGCAAATACGACATCGCCCGGTTCGGCGCTGAAGTGATCCGTGGCACGCCGCGCCAGGCGGATCTCATGGTCATCGCGGGTACGGTCTTTATCAAGATGGCGCCGGTCATCAAGCGCCTCTATGAGCAGATGATGGAGCCACGTTGGGTCATTTCAATGGGGTCCTGCGCTAATTCGGGCGGCATGTACGACATTTACAGCGTGGTGCAGGGCGTAGACAAATTTCTACCCGTAGACGTGTATGTCCCCGGATGTCCGCCTCGACCGGACGCGTTTCTCGAAGGCGTTCTGTTATTGCGAGACGCGATAGGAAAGGAAAAGCGGCCCCTGAGTTGGGTCATCGGGCCGCAAGGGGTACAGCGGCCTGATATGCCTTCGATGCGTGATGCGAAATGGGCACAGCTGCAATCGCTTACTGTGCTCCGGACTCCCGATAGCGTTTAGCCGTACCATCGGTGTGAATGGTGCGCAGCCTTGTCGTCGATCAGGAATTACGGAATGAAATGGGCACCGCGGCTGCACCACAACCTGTCTGCGACGAAGTTCCGACGTTCTGGGTGTCGAAGAACGTTTGCGGAGACGCATTTCAGCTACTTTCTCTCATCCCCCCGCTCTGTCGAGTTTGAAGCTGGCCGCCAGAACGGCAGATACAAAAGCACGAAGAGCCCGAGAGCGATTCCCTCCGATGCCGCTAGGTACCATGGCCAAGGCCCCAGAAAATCGAAAAGTGATGGATTCCTCGGCTTGGCCCGGAGGTACATGTAGTTCGTTTTGAAGAAAAAGTCGAAAGTACCTGCGATTGCGGCAAAGATGTTAAGACCTAGCATCGCTTTCCAGATCGATCCCGGCCGTGGTCTCGCCTGTCCGGACCATACGAGATACAGGGCGCCAACCAGGACGAGGCTGTGGGCGACAAAGAACTGGACCGTAGAGAAGGAAGGAAAAGGTTCCCAGAGATCCGGGGTGAGCAGAGCCATCGAAGTTCCGGCCAGCGCGCCATAATAGGCCAGCTCGAAGATCGTCGCGTTGAGAGTAAGCAGGGCGACGATCATGAGGCACAGAGTCGCGTCGCAAAGCTCCAGAGGGAGGTGGTAGGGGAATGTGAGCCAGCCACGCGCGGCTAGATATCCATACCGGACAATCGAGTTCAACAGAAGAGTAATTGCCAGCCCAATTCGCAGCCCTCTGCGCCCGGTAAAAATCCAGCGATCAATAGCTGCGAGAATTGCTGCAAGAACGGGGATGGTGCTCAGGATTGCAATGTGGACCGGACCGAAGATCCCAAACTTTGTTTGCATGGCTGGATCACGTTTAAAGCGCCGGGAGCCAACGGACGACAAACATAGACCATACCTCAGGCTCGGCAACTGCATGGGGATTGACCCGGGTTGCCGTGATCAATGTGGCCGTCTCGCCCCTCAGCGTATGCAGCAACTACAGCGCTGCAAGAAATTCTTTCCACGGAGTGGCGACCAGCGTTTCCGTAATTGAATGTCCATGGCGGCGGATGATCATCGCGGCTTTTTCAATATCCTTGGGATCGCCAGCCTCGACGATGTCTACTACGTCAAAACGCCCCAATGTAGCGAGGCTTTGCTTCCAGGTAACGCCTTTACACTCCTTCTTGATTTTTGAGGACACCGCGTCTGCCAGTTTTATGAAGTCCTTGGGTTCTGCGAATGCCTCTGGCGAAAACCGGCTGAGAATCACATAAGTAGCCATTTCATACCTCCTGCGGCGCGAACGACTTACTTGACCCCTTATCAGCCTCCCGCGACCCACAGCGCGTAATCACGGCGCCTTCCTCAGAGTTATAGGTCGAAGTACAGGAAAAATTCGTAGGGTACGGGGCGCAAGTTCACAGGTGCAAGCTCACGCTCTCGTTTGTAGGTGATCCACGTTTTGATCACGTCCGGTGTGAACACATCACTCTGCAGCAACCAGTCGTGATCCCTTTCCAGCGCGTCGAGTACCTCACCGAGCGAACCCGGCGTGCTCCTGACTCTTGCGGCATCCTCGGGCTCAAGCTCATAGAGGTCCTTGTCGATCGGTTCACCGGGATCGATCCTGTTCCGGATTCCATCCAGACCGGCCATCAACTGAGCCGCAAAGCATAGGTAAGGGTTACAGGCCGGATCCGGACAGCGGAATTCGACTCGTTTCGCTTTCGAACTCTCGGAATACATGGGAATGCGCACGGCTGCCGACCGATTACGCTGCGAATATACGAGGTTCACGGGAGCCTCAAATCCGGGCACAAGTCGCCGGTACGAGTTGGTAGTCGGAGCACAAATAGCTAGGAGCGCCGCTGCATGCTGGAGCAGGCCACCGATGTAGTACTTGGCTGTCTCACTGATCTGTGCGTAGCCCCGCTCATCCCAGAACAGGTTTGCTCCACCGTTCCACAGGCTCTGATGCGTGTGCATTCCGGAGCCGTTGTCGCCGAAGATGGGTTTGGGCATAAAGGTAGCCGTCTTGGCGTGCGTTCTGGCTACGTTCCGAATGATGTATTTGTAATACATCACATTGTCGGCCATCTTCGTCAGCGGCGCGTACTTCATGTCGATCTCGCACTGGCCAGCAGTACCAACCTCGTGGTGATGGATCTCGACCGGAACGCCCACAGCCATCAACTTCAGGATGATCTCCGATCTGATGTCTTGAAGCGTGTCGGCGGGCGGCACCGGGAAATAGCCTTCCTTGTGGCGCAGCTTGTAACCAAGATTGGGATCTTCCTGGCGGCCCGTATTCCAGGCGCCCTCGTTCGAATTTATGTAGTAGTAGCCGGACTGTGCCGTCTGGTCGTAGCGAACGTCGTCGAAGATGTAGAACTCTAGTTCGGGGCCCCAGTAGCTGACATCAGCAATCCCGGTGCCCCTTAGATAGGCTTCTGCCTTCTGAGCGACATAGCGAGGATCGCGGCTGTAAGGTTGCCGAGTGACAGGATCCAGCACGTTGCAGATTAAACTCAGGGTGGGCACAGCACAGATCGGATCCACATTGGCTGTCTCGGTATCAGGGATAAGCAACATGTTACTTTCGTGAATCAGCTGGAACCCTCGGATACTGGAGCCGTCGAAGCCTATACCCTCCGCGAACAAATCATCGCTGAGGTCTTCCACCGGTATCGAGAAATGCTGCCATACCCCGAGTACGTCCACAAACTTCAAATCGACAATCTTGATTCCGGTTTCCTTTGCCAGTTGGCGCACTTCATCTGGAGTTTTCGGCATGATGGCCCTCCCTATAAAGGATTGCGTACTGAGGCCCATTCCCAGTTCTGTCGGCCTGTCTCCCTCTTCCTGTCGGCGGGTCGGGCGATGCCGGCTGGTTCACCACTGAGCAGTATAGTGCTGATCGTCAAGGTGTTGGTTAGGCCTGGTCGCCGAGTCAGCGTGAGCCCAGGGGGCTGTGATCTTATCCGCTCGAAAGTGTCGAGTATCACGAGTTCCCGGGGGTGTCTTCATGATCTTCTGGCCTGCTGGAAGAGATAGTGCTCCATGGAGCATCCTCGACCAGAAACAGCGTGTTTGTGTGTTCAGCGCTAAGCGTTCTTGCAACATCGTTGACGGACGTCACCCTGAACGTTCCGTTATGGCCTTGAAGTGAACTTCCTCGCTGATGAGAGGCACATCCTCATACGGCGTTGCGTCAATCTCAAACGATCTCTCGACGTCGCAAATGTTGGCCCTTTGACCCTCTCGCAAATAGCCTTCGATTGTGGCGAGGCTGTCTGTCCTCAGAGGCAAGCGATCGCGAATCGCGGGCCATGTTTCTGTGTCCATTTGGAAGTTAGGTCTTCCTCTACGTTCACGGGTCTTTGGGTCAAGTGGAAAGTACAGAAGCGCAACCTCGTCGGGGAATCGAATGGGTTCTACCACACACCGAAACCACCCGCTGATTTTCTTTTTCATGGCGCAAGACCTTATCACTTCGGCCCGCCAAGCATCTCCGGGCCGTTGTCGCGCCAGTTGCCTATGTCGCGATTGCAGGCGTTTTCTGTCTCCAGAAGTCGATCGCCGCCGGAGCTCTGAGTGTCGTCATTTCGGTTGGCCGGCGACTCCGCTCCTGAAGCCGGCGTTATGGTCCTCGCGCTCGCCGTTGGTGCGGCTGCAGCCACCGAATGGTTCGCGCTCACGGATCAGTGTTTTCATGCGCTCCTTGCATGGCGTCAGTTGGGCAGGGCGGACAATTCCCGGAGTTTTACTATGGAAATCGCGATGGCTTCGTCTAGCGTCGCAATGTAGTCGCGGAACATTCCTACGATGCAGACCAGATTGGTTCGTCTTCCGGCCGTTGCGGCTGAATTGCTGAGACGGGTAAGTTTGGCTTCGATCCTTCGGGCATCTATTAGAGCTGAGGAACGTTTCTGTTTCAGGAGTTTTAGGGGAGAATTAAGGGGGTTCACGTGGATCACCTTCGGTGCCTAAGATGCAAGTTGTTCACCCCGAGTTGGCTGACCTACGGCGGATCCAGCATCTCAGGCCCATTATTGCGCCAGTTGCCGACGGCGGGGTTGGTGGGCGTCATTCACGCAGCGGCTTGGTTCACGTCCTCGCGAGGTTTCTTAGTGGGAAGGCAAGTGTGGCCATCGAACATCATTTTGAGTTCTGTATGAGCAGTATTTATATCTGATGCTCCAGAGGCGAACTCCAGACCACAAACACTGCAACTGCCCACTGTTTTTCCACTCTCTAGCCGTGTCTCGCCCTTAATATATCCAGTTTCCATGTCGAAAGCCTACGCCGTGCCTCAAGGCATCGCAACCCTGCGTAAATTCAGGGGGCTTGCTTCAATACGGCGCCTTTGAAATTGCTTTGAGACATGTGAAACTCAACTCTCTCTCCATTCCGAAAGAAGACTTCACAATAGTCTTCACGGTCGCCCTTTACGAGGTCAATTGCTTCTGGATTGAAGGTGTAGTCTCCGATGGTTACAAGCGTCATGGTCGTACCTCGCTGGCCGCAATCCTACCAGTCCGGAGGGCAGCATGAGGGTTACCTATTCAGCCTGGCGAATTGTTCCGCGGTCAACTCCAGCGTGATCTCGCCGAAGCTGCGCCGGATCATCATCTCGAAGATGTTGCGGTCCTCGAGCGTCTTGGGGCCGCCGGCGCGGCGCGTGAACTCGACCATGGCCTCGTCGCTATTGAAGAACGCCAGGCGCTGCAACTGGCGCCGGTTGCGGTCACTGTCGAAGAAACAAACGTGCCAGCCTTTGCGATAGGTAAACGACATAACGGTCGGTGACGGAGATGCGCAGGTCGCGCAGGTCGCGGTTGCGAGTGTCCACAAGCGGGCCTGCCGAATTGGAAAGCGGGCTTGCCGGACCGCACTCGAGCGGCGAAATGCGCAGGTTGCCGTGAGCGCCGAGAGCTACAAGGTGAAAGGTTGTCTTGCCAAGATCAATGCCAACGGAATGAATCTGCATGTCGATGATCCTCCTGAAAACCTGCCTACAAGATCACCCACACCCAGGTAGGAGATCAAGCGGCGGACCATCTCAGTAACCCCGTTTTTCGCGAAATTTACCAACGCATCAATTAGAGGAAAGTGCTTTCCATTCGGGATGTTGCGGCGCCATCGCCTTCATGCGGTCGAGGGACAAACGCAAACTGGAAATAAAAAAGGCTGCTCTCTCCGCAAAGTCCCGTCGTTATCGAAGACTGCGATCCGCTCTTCGGGGTTGACATATTCGGTCGCCCGGGCAATGGATGGGCCACAAGACACACGGATCACCATGCGCCACTACGCACACCTGTGTCCGACCTTCAAACAGGAATCAGTCAGACGTAACGCTCCTTCGTTCGGGTTTGCTTCCAAGCCGGGACCGGTCCTTGTCGGCAAAGCGAGCTAGCTGGCGCCGCCGACCCCATCTAACCAAAACGACGACAACGCGATATCTCGGTGAAGGAATAATCGTTGCGATCCACAAAGTTTCGCCTTTTTTTCGCCTACAATTCCTCCATGCAGCTGTCCGCGCCTCAGCCACGAAAGCACCGCACCTACTGCATGCCCAGGAATGTGTTCAACGACAAGTATCAGTTCCTGCCGCATGAAGAGGTGCTGACCTTCGAGGAGATCGTCCGTCTGGCGAAGATCTTCCGAGGCCACGGCGTGGAAAAGATTCGCCTTACCGGGGGCGAGCCGTTGCTGCGCCATGGAATCGTGAGGCTGGTCGAAATGCTGGCCAGAGCGTTGCCAGGCGTCGATCTCACGCTCACCACAAACGGATCGGCATTGAAAGCCAAGGCCAGGGCCCTCAAGGCAGCCGGCTTGACGCGCGTCACCGTGAGCCTCGATTCGATGGACGACGCCACCTTCAAGGCCATGAACGACGCCGATTTCCCCGTCGCCAAAGTGCTCGAAGCTATCGACATGGCTGCAGCCGAAGGGCTCAGCCCAGTCAAGATCAACATGGTGGTCAAACGCGGTGTCAACGACAGGCATGTGGTCGACATGGCCCGCTACTTCAAGGGTTCCGGAAACATTGTGCGCTTCATCGAATTCATGGATGTGGGCGCCACTAACGGCTGGAAGATGGATGACGTCATCCCCGGTGCGGAGGTAGTGAAACGCATCCACGAGGTGTTTCCCTGCGAACCCGTCGACCCCAACTATTCCGGTGAAGTTGCCAGGCGCTGGCGCTATCAGGATGGCGCGGGCGAGTTCGGCGTCATCTCCAGCGTTACCGAGGCCTTCTGTGGCTCCTGCACCCGCGTGCGGCTTTCCACCGATGGCGCGATCTACACCTGCCTGTTCGCTCGGAAGGGCTATGACCTGAAGTCGATGATGCGCACCGGAAAGAGCGATGAGGAGATTCACAACGCCATCGCCGCCATCTGGCTGCACCGCGACGACAACTACTCTGAGATCCGCACCGCGGAGACAGCGAAGCAGCAGAAGGTGGAGATGAGTTTTATTGGGGGGTGAACGGGTCCGCATTTCCAACGTTTGGTGGTTCACAAACCCTGCCTCTTCGACAGTAAACTGCAATGCTTGTCTGGTGGTCTGTTCCTACTCTGGCGGTGGTGCGTCGTAATACTTGACAAAAAAGTATGGTTTTGGGACCATGGCTGTAGTTGGAACCGCCCCGATGAAGATTACAGCCCAAGAAGAATACGGTCTTCGCTGCATCCTGCAACTGGCTTCTGTGGTGCCCGCCGGGGAGCCTCTTGCCGGCGGAGAGATTGCGCGGCGCGAAGGTCTCTCCTGTCCCTATGTCGAAAAGCTGCTCTGGACCCTGAAGAGGGCTGGTCTCACCAAGAGCCATCGAGGGGTCAAGGGGGGCTACGTATTGTCGAGGTCCCCTGAAGAAATCAGTCTCGGCGATGTGCAAAGGGCGTTCGGTAGCCTGTGGGCGACAAAGGACATTTGCAGCCGCCATACGGGCAACCGCAGGACATGTATTCACCACGGAGACTGCGCCCTACGCCCGGTTTGGGAAGGCATCGAACAATATATTGTGGGGGTGATGGACGGCATTCCAATCTCCCAACTCCTTGGCAAGGAAGCGCTGGTCCAATTGTCGCTGGGGGAGACATTTCGCATGTCTGCCTAGGTTCAGGTGCGCGAGTTATTTTTTTGACGTGAAACAGGAAATTTTTGTCAGGTTTAAGTTTAAGGATGGCCTCAGTTTTGCAACTGCACAAAACGCGTTGAATCGGACGCGTTGAACTCCAGGAGGAGGCATCATGAGTACCGACACGAAGATCATAGACTCTCTTGTCGAGGGCGAATATAAGTGGGGCTTTGTCACTGAAGTTGAGTCGGACTCGGCCCCGAAGGGTCTGAACGAAGACACCATTCGCCTTATTTCGACCAAGAAAAACGAGCCGCAATTTATGTTGGAGTGGCGCTTGAAGGCGTTCCGTCACTGGCTAAAGCTGGAGAAACAAGAGGCTGAGCCCAAGTGGGCCAACATCAAATACGACGCCATCGACTATCAGGACATCATTTACTACTCCGCGCCTAAACCCAAGAAGGCCGGGCCGAAGAGTCTGGATGAAGTGGATCCCGAGATACTTCTCGCATACGAAAGACTTGGCCTCCCACTGAATGAGCAGAAGCGGCTGGCCGGCGTGGCGGTGGACGCGGTGTTCGACAGCGTCTCCGTGGCTACCACATTTCAGGCCAAGCTCGCTGAGATCGGCATTATCTTCTGCCCGTTCTCGGAGGCGGTGCAGCGCCACCCCGAACTGGTGAAGAAGTATCTGGGTTCGGTGGTGCCCTACTCGGACAACTTCTTCGCCGCTCTGAACGCGGCCGTATTCACCGATGGCTCGTTCGTCTACGTCCCCAAGGGGGTTCGCTGCCCGATGGAGCTGATGACCTATTTCCGCATCAACGCGGCGGATTCGGGCCAGTTCGAACGCACGCTGATTATTGCCGACGAGGGTTCCTATGTGAGCTACCTCGAAGGCTGCACGGCGCCGACCCGCGACAAGAACCAGATGCACGCCGCGGTGGTTGAGCTGGTTGCGCACGACAACGCCGAGATCAAGTACTCGACCGTGCAGAACTGGTATCCGGGAGATCCCGTGACGGGCAAGGGCGGGATCTATAACTTCGTCACCAAGCGCGGCAAATGCGAAGGGGTGAACTCGAAGATCTCCTGGACGCAGGTGGAGACCGGCGCGGCGATCACTTGGAAGTATCCGAGCGTCATCCTGCAGGGCGACAACTCCGTGGGCGAGTTCTACTCGGTGGCGCTCTCGAACCACTGGCAGCAGGCTGACACCGGCACCAAGATGATTCACATCGGCAAGAACACGCGGAGCACGATCATCGCCAAGGGCATCTCCGCCGGACACGGGCAGAACACCTATCGCGGCGGAGTCAAGGTGCTTAAGGGCGCATTGGGGGCCCGCAACTACACGCAGTGCGATTCCCTGCTGATCGGCGACAAGTGCGGGGCGCACACCTTCCCCTACATCGAGGCGAAGAACTCCACCGCGCGCATCGAGCACGAAGCATCGACCTCGAAGGTCGGCGACGACCAGATCTTCTACCTGCAGCAGCGCGGCCTGCCGAAGGAAGATGCGCTTTCGATGATCATCAACGGCTTTTGTAAACAGGTCTTCCGCAAGCTGCCTATGGAGTTCGCCGTCGAGGCGCAGAAGCTGTTGAGCGTGAGTTTGGAAGGGAGTGTTGGCTAGCCTATGTCTATGTTGGAAATAAGAAATTTACAGGCGAGAATCGAAAACCGCGAGATACTCAAAGGTCTCAATCTGACGGTGAATGCCGGGGAGGTCCACTCGATCATGGGACCGAACGGCTCGGGGAAAAGCACGCTCGCGCAGGTGATGGCCCGTCGCGAAAACTACGTGGTCACCGAAGGCGAGATACTGCTCGATGGCAAGGACCTGCTGGCTATGAAGCCGGAAGACGCAGCCTGCGAGGGCGTTTTCATGGCCTTTCAATACCCGATTGAGATCGCTGGAATCAGCAACGCCTACTTCCTGCGCGCAGCGCTGAATGCCGTCCGGAAATACCATGGCAAAAAAGAGATGGACGCCATGGACTTCATGCCGTTCTATAAGCAAAAGATGAAACTGCTCGAGGTGGACGAGAGTTTTATGACCCGCTCCGTGAACGAAGGCTTCTCCGGCGGCGAGAAGAAGCGCAACGAGATTCTGCAGATGGCGTTGCTGGAGCCCAAGCTCGCGATTCTGGACGAGACCGACTCCGGACTCGATATCGATGCGATGCGCATTGTGGCCAACGGCGTCAACGCCATGCGCAGCCCCGACCGGGCCATCATCGTCATCACCCACTACCAGCGTCTGCTGGACTACATCGTTCCGGACTTCGTGCATGTGCTCGTCGATGGGCGGATCGTCAAGTCGGGCGGCAAGGAACTGGCGCTGACGCTCGAAGAACAGGGTTACGTTGGGGTCGAGACAGAGGCCAGTGCAACTGCGGTTTCGGTTTGATGGAGGGTACGAACGTGTCGACGGCCATACAACAGCTCCCGAGTTACCTGGAAGCCTTCCTGCAGTTACAGCAGCAGTCGCCAGTCCATCGGCAGGAGTCCTGGCTGCGAGGCGTGCGCGAGGACGCGTTTACCAGTTTCTGCCAGTTGGGCTTCCCTACCGTCCATGACGAAGACTGGCGCTTCACCAGCGTTGCGCCCATTGCCCAGACTACATTCCATCTCTCCGAGATTCCCGAAGACGAAACCGATAAAGTCACCGAGGACGACATCGCTCCGTACAGGCTGGAGAGTCTGGCCGCGCAACTCGTGTTTGTGAACGGACGCTATGTGTCGAGGCTTTCGTGCCTGCCAGCGGGGCACAAGGGCTTGCAGGTTTCCAGCCTTGCCGAAGCGATGCTGAAGGAGCGGGAAAAAATCGAACCGCATCTCACGCGCTACACCGATTCCAGCAAGGAAGCCTTTACGGCACTGAACACTGCGTTCTTCGAGGACGGAGCATTCGTGTTCATTCCCCGGGGCCTTGCGCTTCAGAAGCCTATCTATCTTCTGTACCTCAATATCGGCAGCAAAACCCCACGGATAGCGAACCCGCGCAACCTGATCATGGCCGGCGAGAACAGCCAGGGCACGATCCTCGAGGACTATGTCTCGCTGGGTGTCGGCGTGTCGTTCACCAACGTCGTGACCGAGGTGGTCGCGGCGGAGCAGGCGGTGCTTCACCACTACAGGATCGAACGCGAGAGTACCGAGGTGTTTCACGTCTCCACGCTCAGCATTCAGCAGGGACGCAGCACGACGGTCAATTCGCATTCGGTGCTGACCGGCGGGGCGCTGGTGCGCAACAACATACAACCGGTGCTGGCCGGCGAAGGCGGCAACTGTCTGATCAACGGTCTGTTCATCGGCAATGGCCGGCAACATCTGGACAATTACATGAAGGTGGAACACAGGAGCGCACATTGCGCCAGCCACCAGTTCTACAACGGCATTCTGGACGGTGAGTCGCGCGGCGTCTTCCATGGCCGAATCCTGGTGTGCAAAGGCGCGCAGCAAACCGACTCGAAACAAACCAACCGCAACCTGCTCCTGTCGGACACTGCGCAGATGGACACGAAGCCGCAGCTTGAAATCTTTGCCGACGACGTGAAGTGTACGCACAGCGCGACGATAGGCCAGATCGACGAGGAAGCGCTCTTCTACCTGCGCTCGCGCGGTCTCGATGAAGCTGCGGCCGAAGGCCTCTTGTTGTTCGCCTTTGCCAGCGAGTGCCTGGAACGAATGAATCCGGGTTTGATCCGCAACTACCTGGCAAAGATCATCATGCGGGCCTTGCCCCAGGCTAAGCAATCGGAGGCGGCGCTATGAGCACAACTGCCAACAGCGTCAGCGCCGTGGCTGCTGGTTTCGATGCTGCCCAGCTCAGTAGAGACTTTCCCGCGCTGAACCAACTCGTGCACGGCAAGCCACTCGTCTACCTGGACAACGCCGCGACGTCGCAGAAGCCGCGGTCCGTCATCGACGCCATCATCCGCTTTTACGAAGAGGATTGTTCGAACATCCACCGCGGCGTGCATCTGCTCTCCGAGCGCGCGACCAAGACGTATGAAGAGGTACGGCTCGCCGTCCAGCAGTTCATCCATGCAGCCAGTCCCGCCGAGGTGATCTTCGTCCGCGGAGCCACGGAAGCCATCAACCTGGTGGCGCAAAGCTACGGCAGGACACAGGTGCAGGCTGGCGACGCAGTCCTGATCTCTGCGATGGAGCACCACTCCAACATTGTGCCCTGGCAGATACTTTGCGAGGAGAAGGGTGCGAAGCTGCGCATTATTCCGATGAACGATCGCGGCGAGCTCTTGCTGGAGGAGTATGAAAAGCTGCTGACGCCTGAAACAAAACTGGTGGCTGTGGCGCATATGTCTAACGCCCTCGGCACGATCAATCCGGTGCGGCAGATCATCCGCATGGCGCATGAACGCGGCATCCCCGTGCTGGTGGATGGTGCTCAGGCTGTTCCTCACCTCCAGGTGGACGTACAGGGCTTGGACTGCGATTTCTACGCCTTCTCCGGGCACAAGATGTACGGACCTACGGGAATTGGCATCCTGTACGGCAAGCAGCGGCTGCTCGAAGCCATGCCTCCTTATCAGGGCGGGGGCGACATGATAAGCTCGGTCACCTTCGAGAAGACGACCTACAACTCCCTCCCCTACAAGTTCGAGGCGGGCACGCCGGACATCTCCGGAGTTATCGGCCTAGGCGCAGCCATCGAGTACCTGACGCGCATCGGGCTGGACAACGTTGCGGCGCACGAGCACGACCTGCTGGCCTATGCCACGGAACGGATCTCCCTGTTGCCAGGGGTTCGCGTGATCGGCACCGCGCAGGAAAAGGCCGCTGTGCTTTCCTTCGTCCTCGACGGCATACACCCGCACGACATCGGCACCATCCTCGATCAGGAGGGGATCGCTGTTCGCACCGGGCATCACTGCGCCCAGCCGGTGATGCAGTTCTTTGGCATACCGGCGACCACACGCGCTTCCTTTGCGCTGTACAACACAGAGGCCGAGGTCGATGCCTTGATGCGAGGGATCACAAAGGTTCAGGAGATGTTCGCATGATGCCAGAATCGGACGTTCGGGATCTCTATCAGGACATGATCCTCGAGCATTGGAAGAGGCCGGAAAACTTTCACCCCCTGCCCGATGCAAACCGGAAGGCGGAGGGCTTCAACCCGCTGTGCGGCGACCACTTCACAGTGTTCCTGCAGCTCGATAACGATACGGTCACGGACATCAGCTTTGAGGGTTCGGGCTGCGCCATCTCCAAGTCCTCGGCCTCGATGATGACCGCCAGCCTGAAGGGCAAGACGAAGAGCCAGGCACAGGAGTTGTTCGCGCAGTTTCAACGGCTGGTTACGAACCAGACGAGCGAGGCGGATGAAGAAGCAAACCTCGGCAAGCTGGTTGTCTTTTCCGGTGTCTGTGAGTTCCCGGTGCGGGTGAAGTGCGCCATCCTGGCATGGCACGCGATGATGTCGGCCCTCGATCAGAAGAACGACACGGTTTCAACCGAGTAGTCGCCCCATCGAGTTGCAATGCGAGACACGGCCAAAGCTGGCAATGAACTGGCGTTTTAGCAGGCTGTACAAATGAAAGGAGCGCTTGAATGATTACGCTGACAGCAAACGCGGCCGAGGTTGTGCGAGGCGACATCAACAAGGAGAAGTTGCCGGCGGGCACGGCGCTCCGGCTCGGGGTCGTCAACGATGGCTGCAAGGATAGCAACACCCAATACCGCTACGTGCTGGAACTCGATTCGGAGGCGGTTCGTCCCGGCGACCATCTCTTCGAGAGCGAAGGAATCACGATACGGGTCGATCAGCAGAGTCTGGCCCATCTCGACGGGGTTCAGCTGGGAGTCAAGCAAGGCCCCCACGGAAACGAATACATGTTTCTAAATCCTCACGCGGAACATAGTTGCAGCTGCGGGAACACTTTCTCGGAAATTATGCCGGACATACAAGTCAAGGAAGTGGAGGAAAACTAATGGCTGTAAACGAAATGGTTTCTCTTATTCGCGATTGTAAGGTGAGCATCATCCCCAGCGGGGAGACAATGATCCTAGCTACCGGCACTCAGGTCTGGATTACGCAGGCGTTGGGCGGCTCCTACACGGTGATGACAGGGACAGGTCACATGGTCCGCATCGATAACCGCGACGCTGACGCTATCGGAAAAGAGGTCACACCCCCACCAGGCAGCACAAAAGGCGCGGCTGAGGGCTCCGTGGAGAAGATGGTCTGGGAGCAATTGAAAACATGCTACGACCCTGAGATCCCAGTCAACATCGTGGACCTCGGCCTCGTGTATCACTGCGGGGTAACGCCGCTGGCCGAAGGCGGCAATCGAGTGGACGTACGGTTCACGCTGACTGCTCCGGGTTGCGGCATGGGCGGCGTGCTCAAGCGAGACATCGAGGGCAAGGTCGCCCGTATTCCGGACGTAACCCAATGCAGCATCGAGGTTGTTCTGGATCCGCCCTGGAACCAGGGCTTGATGTCGATGGCGGCACAGCTGCAGCTTGGCCTGATGTAAGCCTGCTGCGAGGATTGGAGAGCAATGCGACCCGAAATCGAAAGTACGGAAGGAATCGACATGCCAATGGCCCCAGCAAAAGCCCGCGAAGAAGGATCCGCGGCCCAGCCGGCCATCGGCCCGGACGCCACGATGGCTGATATTCTCCATGCCTACCCAACCGCCAAGATAGCGCTGTTTATCCGGTATCACATCGGGGGATGTACCAGTTGCAGTTATCAGCTCACTGACACGCTTGCAGAGGTCTGCCAGAATTACAGCATCGCGGATTCTTTCGAGGCCGTGCGCGCCGTCATCCGGCAAAGCGCAAGCGTGGAGGCGAAGATCCATATCTCGCAGCAAGAGCTTGCCAGCGCACTCCAGCGGGGAGAGGGCCTGCGGCTTCTCGATACGAGATCAACCAGCGAATGGCAGGCAGGCCACCTCGTGGGTGCGCGGCCGGTCACGGTGGAATTGACCTTCAACGCGCTCGATTCCTGGTCTAAGGAGACCCCGATCGTTTTCTACTCCAACGAGGGACGGAGGAGCCTCGACAAAGCAGCCTACTTCCAGGCCTACGGTTTTACGAACGCTCGCAGCCTCGACGGTGGAATCCAGGACTGGCCAGGCAGGCTTGAATCACCCCTGACCGCCACTCTTCCGTGATTGAGATACCCGCGAATCTCAAAGGAATCCGAAACTCTTTTCTGACACCGATCAGCTCATGAAAAAATGAATGCGTGGGTTAAGCAACTGACAGGCAAAACAGAAGTCCCTTTCTAAGAAGTTCTGTCTACTGAGCGACCGACTCCCCAAAGCCAGCTAGTCCAAAGTATTCTCATGACAAACGATCTTGCTCCCCGCATACTTTCGGCGGATAGAATGAGTGGCGGCGTAATCATCACGTTCAGCGATGGCAAGTGCGCAATTTACTCAGCGTCTCTTCTACACGCAACGTTAACGCAAGCTAAACAATTTTTAGAGCCGGTCAAAGATAAGTAAAGAGGATCACCCTTCTTCGGAGGGCTCCTTATCGTTCTGGTTTGCTGCTATCTTGCGGTATCGCTTTCCAGTCTTGGCGGCCTTCGCTTCTTTGAATCTTCTGTCTAATTCTTCCTCGGATACAGACATGATTTTATCCATTTGCCTTATCGAATTTTTCAAATTCTTCCTCAGTCTCTCGATCTTTTTTATTTGGCATCGTGCTCCTCCAACGAAGCCTGCAAACGCTTCATCATGAGAGTCATATTCTCATACACTTAGTTATCGCGACGCTGACTCGGGGCGCCCAGTCCTCTAATTTGTGATAATCTCACTGTCCGAATGCTCAGATCTTTGGTGAGGCCAACTGTCATGAGCAACTCCGCTGCGAATCGGCGCTCTGCGAGTATTCTGCAGATCGCGTGAGAAGGCTGAGGAGCCTGAGCGGGCTTTCGCCGTCCAGATAAGGATCTAGCCATGGAGAAGACAATAGAATTCACGCACGAGGACCGAGCCCGTCTTGCACGCCTATATGAGGAAGCTGCCGGGAGGTTATATGAGGCTGCGCTATTGATTTCAAGAAATGTTGGTCTAAAGGGAGAACTAACCGGCTTTCAGTTCGACCACTCCAGAAAGGTGCGCACGCAGACCGAGCCTGAAGCTGCAGCTCAGGGAACTCCAGCCGTAGCGGCATTGGTGCGCTATGTCACAGTCGGTCACAGAGTTTACGTAATTGCAGACAGCGGATGCGGCTATTATGACTTCGACGCGGGAGTTTGTGCGTCCGCACCGTGCTTCTGACAGTCACTCCGAATCGTCACACCAGAGTGTCATTTCTTTCGGACGACATCCAGAAACTTGTCGCCTGTTCGTTCATCACCCCGAGGAAATGCCTCGACGATGACCGGGCATCGCGGTCGACATGACCTCCGGGGCGCGTACACATGCAAAGCAGCGATCGAAGCTGAGAAGGCAGATGCGGAGTTCTTTCGAAACTGGAAGCATAGTGTGACAGTATGACACTCCGATGATCGTGAACGCATCTTCGTCACGCTAAAAGCCCCGAGCATGAAGATAGAAAGCGAGTTCTCTGTTCCATTGCTCCCCAATACCCATCTTGCGCTGTTCGAGTTTGGCGATGAGCCGGGTCAAAATCGGCCAGATTTCGTCGCAGCCGGTCCAGCTTCCAGACCACAAGCGGCATCTTCGACCGTTCACCGCGAGTCTGCTAAGCCGGTCCCTTTCGCAAAGAACTAAGCAATCTAAAGAGGCTGAATGTCAGCTGCCTGCCAGCCCTTAGGCCCCTTAATCACATTGAACTGCACAGCCTGACCCTCTTGCAGGCTCTTGAAGCCGCTCGAGGTGATTGCGGAGTAATGTGCGAAAACGTCTTCGCCGTTTTGGCGGCTGATGAAGCCAAACCCCTTGGCATCGTTTAACCACTTCACTGTTCCCTGTTCCATCGTGTTTTCCTCGGTTCTCATCTGTTGCCATGCTCAGTCAAATTGGGGTTCGGGTCGCATCTTTGCTGAAACCAAACTTGTTCCCGTGCAAGGTGTTTGCATAGTAGCACCCCGCTCGTCAAATTGTGGCGTCCCCAAAATCCGCGAGCAGTCGCGGTCTAGAGTCCAAGGTTGTCGTTCACCGCGATCTCGATATCCTGCTCCGACCCCAGATATCGCTCCGTGGTCTGGATCGAGGAGTGGCCGAGCAGAAACTTGATCTGCTCCAAGTCGCCGCCGTTCTTGCGGCAGAGCTTGGCGCAGGTAGGCCGCGTGGTGTTTATCGAAGATTCCGGGAGGGTTGACCCGAGATTTTGGGCGAATGACGGGCTACTCGGAAGTGACCAAGAGTGGCCGCCAGGGTATGAATCTCCAGTTCTGGATTGCCGATCATCGTGAGCTAGCACTGAGCGGTTCTAAGCCAATTGGTCTGACTTCAGGCAAAAGTGAAGATCTTCAATGTTAACCCCTGTCCTCATCTAGACTGAGTCGGGAGACATGGCCCTTGGTTCATGGAGATCTTCCCGCTAGCGACTTCGCGTTGATCTTTATAGAGCTAGGCGCAGCAATCATCGGCCTGGCCGTACTCGCTCGTGTGGCCAGTCGCTGGGGCATTTCTTCCATCCCACTCTACTTGCTTGCTGGTCTCGCATTCGGAAATGGCGGCATCGTACCCCTTAAACTCACCAAAAGCTTCATTCAGATCGGAGCCGAAGTCGGGGTACTCCTTCTCCTCTTCATGCTGGGCCTGGAGTACTCCGGCGAACAACTTAAGCGGAACCTGCGACGCGATTTGCCTGCCGGCGCGATTGACGCTCTACTCAACTTCCCACCGGGTTTCATCGCCGGTCTGCTTCTCGGTTGGAAGCCGCTGCCCGCGTTGCTGCTCGGCGGGATCACTTTTATTTCGTCTTCGAGCATCATCGCTCGGGTGATTACCGAACTCGGAAGTCTCAATTCCCCTGAGACACCCACCGTGCTCTCCATTCTGGTGTTCGAAGATCTGGTCATGGCGGTTTATCTTCCGCTTGTAGCGGTTCTCATTGCCGGAGGCGGGGCTGCGGGAATGTTTGTCTCTATTGCCATTGCGGCGGGGACGGTCATTGTTGTCCTCTTCATTGCCATCCGATACGGCAATTCATTGAGTGGATTTGTAGCGCATCAGTCCGATGAGGTTATCCTTCTCACCACCCTAGGCACGGTCCTCCTAGTGGCGGGACTCGCGCAGAGGCTGCAAATCTCAGCCGCCATCGGGGCGTTTCTCATGGGCATTGCAGTTTCGGGCCCTATCGCAGAGCAATCGCACCGTCTCTTCTCTCCTTTGCGGGACCTCTTTGCTGCGACTTTCTTCTTCTTCTTCGGGCTTGAAATCGACCCCCGCATCCTTCCCCCTGTTCTGCTCGTGGCATTTATGCTCACGGTCGTTACGACGCTCACTAAGATGCTTACTGGCTACTGGGCTACGCGTGGCGTCGGCTTTACCCGCCGCTCACGGCTGCGCGCTGGCCTGACGCTCGTTGCTCACGGTGAATTCTCCATCATTATTGCTGGACTTGGTGTCAGCCTCGAACCACGTTTAGGCCCTCTTGCGGCTGCCTACGTACTGATCATGGCGGTCCTAGGACCGATTACAGCTCGACTCGTACGCTGACCAGGTTTAACCTCAGTCTTCTTCGCCGGCATCCGTTCTCTTCCGGCGTCGCCACCACCACCCCAGCACGAATACGAGTACCGCGACGACCGCGATGGCTATGTTGAAGCGCTTGATCCAGTGGATCAATCGGTCCCACCGGCTGCCGAAGAAATAGCCGGCGAGTGAAATGACCGAGACCCAGACGGAGGCGCCAAGGAAGTTGAAGAGAAGGAACTTCTTCCACGGCATCCGCAGGACGCCCGCCAGAGGCCCGGCGATGATCCGTATGCCGAAGATGAAGCGCGCAAAAAAGATTGTGACAGAGCCATAGCGCTCGAAGAGGCGCTCGCCACGCGCGATAGTGTGCGCGGGGATGTGGAGGAAGCGCTGATAGCGGTCGAGCAGCGGGCGTCCGCCACGGTACCCGATGGCGTAGCCGAGGTTGTCGCCCACGGTGCATGCGGCGATGCCGATCAGGATGATGTAGCCGAGGTTCAGCTCGCGCTCGCTCCAGGCAAGGAAGCTGACGAAAAGCAGAGTGGCCTCGCCGGGCGCGGGAATGCCAACGTTCTCCAGCAGCAGGACGACGACCAGCGTCCAGTAGCCGTATGCGTCGAGGAACTGCCGCAGGAACTCCAAGAGTCGCTCAGCCATGAGCCTTCGTTCGCAGGAACATTACAACACGGTTGGATGTCCGATTCTTGATACATCCTGGCCATGGCTGACACAGCCTTGGGTTGCCTATACACCGCAAAACTATCTCAAAAAGTGCGCAATGGTGTGTCAAAAAGTGCCCTTCTCATCTCGCTTAGAGAGTAGATGCCAAGACTCGCCCACGCAAAGGCGGGCGCCTGCACGCCTCCTAAGCCAAAAGGCATCCGGAAGGAGACATTGATGGACAAGACCGAATCCACAGTTCGCAACATGCTCACTGCGATCGAGGCGCCGCTCTACGATGTCGGTGTCCTCAGTGAGCGTGGAATGCTTCCGGGACTCGACGGCCTCTCGGCCGCGGCGGTCCTCGACAGACTTTCTCTGCTCAAGTACCGCAATGCCCACGGCTCGCACGTCTACATTCGCCCATCCGGAGAGCATCGTTTCACCACGCTCGACGATCTCAGCGAGACCTCGCTTGCGAGGCTCTCGGCCGACGGCTTCAATCCATGTGCTGTTGTCGAGACCAGCGCCGGCAACTTCCAAGCCTGGCTCAAGCACCCCAGAACGTTTCCGAAGCTCCTCGGAACCTTCGCCGCGCAGACATTGGCCGAGCGGTACGACGCTGACCCCAGCGCGGCGGACTGGAGGAGGTTTGGGCGGCTTCCCGGCTTCACGAACTGCAAACCTAAATACAGAAAGCCGGACGGCCTCTTCCCTTTCGTGCGCCTGCACAGCCACAGCGGACAACAGTACCCGATGGCGGAGGCCTTCGAGCAAGAGATAACGACGCTCTACGAGGCCCGCGAGCAGGAACACGAGGCGAGGCGTCTCGAAAGTTCTCTTTCTCCCCGAAGGGGACCGAGGTTATCGAACCTATCTCTTGAGCGATTCCGAAGCTCAACCAAGTACCAGGACCGTCCCGCCGCCGCCGACATCGCTTTCTGTGTCGCCGCTTTTGCCAATGGCATGACCGAGGACCGGATCGAACGTGCCCTTGAAGACGACTATCTCTCCCGCGATCCCAGCCCTTCAAAGCGAGCTGCCTACATCCGGAGAACCATGGAGAAGGCGAGGAGATGGGCCGAGCGATGAGCATCGATGTCGCGATTCTCCTTTATGGTTCTTCCTTCCTGCACGTCAGTGACGGCTCTTTGAGCCCTGAGCTGGCTTTTGCTACTCGCGTCATGAGGGAAAGCCGTCGAACAGGGCGGCTCCCTTCCGGTTTGCCTTTCTATCTGCGTTCAGCGTGCCGCGCTCAAGACACCCCCGCCCTTCGGACGCACGCTCTCCTTCCCAGAATCCGCTGCGCGCCTCTCAAGAGGTGCGGACTCCTGCCCCCAGGCAAGCTGTGGTCCCCTTCCGCAGATTCTATCCAGTCGCCGAGGGAGTGGGTCGCGACGGCACACCCGTTGGGCAAGCATGTACCGCAGACAGCGGACAAACCAAAAGAAACGGAGCTAAACACCATGTTCAACAAAGTCATTCTCATCGGCCGCCTCGGGCAGAACGCAGAAGCCAAAACCGCTCAGAACAATAAAGAGTACGTGACCCTTAACATCGCAACTCAGGAAAGCTGGAAGAACGACAAAGGCGAATACGAAACCCGCACCGAATGGCATCGCGTCTTCGCCTGGAGCAATCTCTCCAAGTTCGCCAAGACTCTCCAGAAGGGGCAACTAATCACTCTGGAAGGCACTCTGCGTTATCGTGAGGTTGAGGATGACGTCGAAGGCACCAGGTTCAAGCACCGGATCACCGAAGTCCATGCCACCAGCATGAAGCGGCTCTCGAAGATTGAGGCCGCTGATGATCCAGCAGACGGAGCCGGCGACGAGTAGTCGTCGGCCTGGGTGGATGAGCCCTCGGCTCGTCCACCTTAGCCCCGCTGATAATCCGCTTGTACTGCCGTTCCAGCACTGTCCGCGCTTGCGGCATAGAGCTTAAGAGCTCGCAAGTCCGGGATAATGAGAGCGCGGCCTTTCATGTCAATCAATCCATCGTGTTTCAGTCGGGCAAACGCACGCGCAACCACATCCCTCACAGAGCCGATGCGGCTAGCGATTTCATTGTTCGAGAGAAGAAGCTGAAATGCGATTCGACCCTGCGCGCGAATGCCGGCGTTTTGCCCTTCTGTAATGAGAAAGGATGCCAGCCTATGTCCGACGTCGTGGAAAGACAGCGCCTCCACGAGTTGCGCATGTCTCCTCACTCGCGACGCCATTAACCGCAATGCGGTTAGCGCAAGGGTTGGATACCGAAGACAGAACTGATGCATGCAGCGCTTTCCGATAAAGAGTACCTCCGCATCAAACTCTGAGACGGCAGACGCCGGATAGGGTCCGTCATCAAATACCGGAACGTCAGCAATAACAGAGCCAGCAGTATCAACATGCATCACCTGCTCCCGGCCATCTCGATCTTGCTGAAAGACACGAATCTTGCCGCTCACAACTACGAACAACCCTTTCGCCTCCTCTCCTGAAAGGAACAGCATCTCGCCTTTCTTGAAGTGGAGTTCCACCGCTCGTTGCGCAATGTCCACGAGTTCCTCCTCTGTCAGGCACCCGAACAGAGCTGTGTGTCGAAGGGCTGTTATCCGTTTCGTCTCCATTGCGTCCTCCGAAAACTATATCGCCACGCTATGACCTAAGTCATAGCATATGCCCTTGCGAGAGCCTACCGTGTCATCAGAAGACGATGCTCACATTTGGTGAGAGAGGTGCTCGCGGTGCAAAAACACAATCTAAACGTACTGATCGAATACGATGACGAAAGGTTCAGTCCCAAAGTTTTGATGAATGAACCTGGATACCGCATGGTGTTGCTGAGTATGCGCGCCGGGCAACTCATTCCAGAACATGCATCAAAAGGGATGGTCACCGTGCAAGCCATCCTGGGACACATCACCTTGTTCGCAGGATCTTTCCCCAACGAACTGTATGCCGGGGAAATCATCTGCATCGAGAGCGGGGTACCACATCGAATCGAAGCAATCGAGGATTCAGCTCTGCTTGTTCTCTCCACTGGCGGCCCGGATTCCTCTACGGCGCACTCTGAAGAACTGGATTTGTGCCAGGTTCCGAGGCCACAACGTCACCCGCTTGTGTTTAGGAGGTTCGATGCGTTAGCGCTAGGGGAATCATTCGTCCTGACAACTGATCATAATCCCGTGCTCTTGGACAGGGAACTTGAGAATACGCGGCCTGGACAGGCGACCTGGGAGCACCTCAACCGCGGTCCGCTTAAATACCGCATCCGAATCAGGCGAGTTGCGCTAGCCCACACCTCAGACAGTCTGGTTGTTTCGCGACCGGAAGAGTTACTCCATGAAATTCACAATATGTGAGAGCGCACAACAACTCCATGGAGACCGTAGATGGTCACAACTTCGTCCGAACCCGCAACGCTACCTCGCGAGAGTTACCTCAACAGTGAGTACGGTCTCAAATCGTGGCTGTTAACTCAGGACCACAAGCGCATCGCTCTCCTCTATCTATTCACCACAACTTTCTTTTTTGTAATCGGCGGCGTGGCTGCGTCATTGATTCGACTCGAACTGCTGACTCCTGCCGGCGATCTGGTAGCCTCGGACACCTATAACAAGCTCTTCTCTATTCACGGCATCATCATGGTGTTCTTTTTTCTTGTACCAGTAGCACCAGCAGTGCTGGGGAATTTCCTTATTCCGCTCATGATTGGTGCACGAGACGTCGCCTTCCCCAGACTCAATCTCGCAAGCTGGTATCTCTTCGTGATAGGCGGCTGTTTCGAGATCTATATGATGATCGCCGGCGGCGTGGATACGGGCTGGACGTTTACAACACCGCTCAGTACGCATTTTGTAAAACACGAATGTTGTCGGGGCAGCTATGGGAATTTTCATTGCCGGCTTCTCCTCTATCCTCACTGGAGTAAATTTCATCGTAACCATCCACCGGATGCGGGCGCCTGGAATGACCTGGTTCAGGCTACCGCTGTTCATCTGGTCGTACTATGCAACGTCCATCATCTTTGTGTTGGCCACACCGGTTGTCGCCATAACCTTGCTTCTTGTAGTGCTCGAACGCCTCGTCGGCATCGGTATCTTCGATCCGACGAAAGGTGGTGACCCGTTGCTGTTTCAGCATCTCTTCTGGTTTTATTCGCACCCAGCCGTGTACGTCATGATCCTGCCTGGTATGGGCGTCATATCGGAAGTAATCTCTTGTTTCTGCCGAAAGCGAGTCTTTGGATATACCGCAGTCGCGTTCTCTTCGGTATCCATCGCGGTCTTCAGCTTCTTTGTCTGGTCCCATCACATGTTCATAATGGGCATATCGAATTACTCAGCGCTGGTATTTTCTCTAATGAGTATGCTCGTAGCGGTGCCTTCCGCGATCAAAGTTTTCAACTGGGCCGCAACCATGCAAAAAGGATCGATCTCTTTCGATACCCCGATGCTTTATGCGCTTGGCTTTATCGGTCTCTTCACGATGGGTGGTATGACCGGAATTTTTCTTGGGTCTTTGGGTATGAATATCCACCTGACCGAAAACATACTTCATCGTCGCTCACTTTCACTACGTCATGGTTGGAGGCATGGTAAGTGCAGTTATGGCTGGTCTGCACTTTTGGGGCCTAAGATGACCGGAAGAATGTATCCCGAGTCGTTAGGGAGGCTGGCAGCCGCAATCCTTTTTATCGGGTTCAATCTCACGTTTTTCCCACAGTTCATTCTCGGCTATCTGGGCATGCCGAGACGCTATCACGCGTATCCTCCTGAATTTCAGGTCTTGAATGTGCTCTCAACAGCCGGCGCGTCGGTCCTTGCCATCGGCTACGTGCTTCCCGCAGCGTATCTCCTTTGGTCACTGAAGTACGGCAAGATCGCTGGGGCGAACCCGTGGGGGGCAGCCGGGTTGGAATGGAAAGTACAGTCTCCTCCCCTCACGAGCAACTTCCTTGAAATACCAATAGTGACGGAAGAAGCCTACGCCTACGGCGACATGGATCGCCCCATCGAAGTGGCTGGTTGAATTGATGGCAGGAGCGACTTCGGACGCGGTACCCACGAGGAGTTCGTTAGACAAGGAGTTGACGATGGCATTCGTAATTGCAGAACCGTGTATCGGGGTTAAAGATACCGCTTGCGTAAGCGCATGCCCAGTTGATTGCATTCATCCACGCAGGGACGAAGCCAATTTCGAAACTGCGGCGATGCTCTACATCAACCCAATCGAATGTATTGATTGCGGCGCATGCGTCCCTGTCTGTCCGGTACAGGCAATTTATGCGGAAGGTGATGTCCCTGAGCGATGGGTCCACTTCGTGAAGATCAATGCGAATATCTATGCACAATAAGCGGGAGAGACGGCCTTGCTGACAGTGAATGCTCAGAATGCCAGAAATCTGCGTGATCCAGAAGATCGGATAATCGACCAATTCTGTACCCAGGAGCGGAAAGAGAAGATGATGGACAAGACAATTGCCGACAGTTTTCCTGCAAGCGATCCACCCTCATCATTACCCGTTCCGGACGAAGACTCGTTTAGACTGTTGCAATCAAAGGTGAATTTACGGTGATCAACATAAAGCGTGTGCACGACGGAACTCGACCGCTCGTCGAGCGGCTGTGGCCGAGAGGAGTAAAAAAGACCTCGTTGAAAATTAACAGTTGACTCAAGGATGTGGCTCCAAGCACAAAACTACGGCAATGGTTCAGTCATGACCCCGCTAAATGGGACGAGTTCCGCCGCCGCTATTTTAACGAACTCACGACTAATCCAGATGCATGGCGGCCGACCGAGCGGATAATGTATCAAGAACGAGCTACTAGAGAGCTCGGTCGGCCGCCTCTACTGAAATCCCTCTTCAACTTTTAGTTGACCCACGCCGATCGTGGAACAGACCGTAGAACTCGGCGCCACCAAGTCCTCAAGAGATGCATCCAGGTACGTGCCCAAGTCACTTGGGAACGATGGACTGGGATCACCGAATCAACGTGAGAATCGAACGCGTAGCCTAGGAGGAATTTCATGAAATTAGGATTCGTCCCACAAATAGTATTCGTTGGCCTTGTAGTCATAGGCTGCTTGACCTTCTTGGGCTTCTCCGCGGCTCCGGAAACGCCTCGCACGATCAACATCGTAGCCAAGAGATTCACATATGAGCCGGATGACATCACGATAAAGAAAGGCGAGCCAGTAGTGCTTGAATTAACTACCGCAGATGTCACTCATGGACTCAAGTTCAAGGACCTCAATTTAAATACCAGAGTCGAAAAAGGTAAGAAGAATGAACTTGCCTTCACACCCACCAAGGCCGGAGACTTTAGCGGACAATGTTCTGTGTTTTGTGGCTCTGGACACGGCTCCATGCATCTGACACTTCATGTCACGGAGTGAACTCTCGTTCGCTACGATCTTCACTCTGATCGTGTGTGCGGCTGTTGAATGAGTTTGATCTTCAAATGACGGTATCAACAGCTGGCTTCAGACAACGGTATGACATTGCGCCGCCTTTTCTTACTAACGATGTCCGAAATTGACGCATCGATGTCATGGCATTAAGTGATTACCGGCGCTAAGTTGAGAGAGTAGAAAGGGGATTGAGATGAATACCATACCAAAGCATCCCAGGAAAAACATAGCCTTGCGAGCTCGCTCGTTCTCGAAGCTTGTATATTTAGCCGTTGGGATGATTTTCTCTTCGTCACTTGCAGTCTCTCAAGTGCCACCGACTTCGGTTGTGCGATCGTCAGGTGTCATGCCAAACGATTACTTCCACACTGGCGCCGGGGCCCGCTATTTACGTAGAGCAGAAGGAGACATTGTTACGCAAACCGTGCGTGGAAATATCAGCCTGTTGATAGGATCGGGTGCCAATATCGTCGTCTTGTCAGGCGACCGTGGAAAATTTGTGGTCGATGCTGGAATCAGCGTATCGGAAGCTAAAGTGAAAGCTGCACTCAACACGATCAGTCCGACACCGATCGTATATGTAGTAAACACTCATTGGCACTGGGACCATACTGACGGTAATGGATGGATGCAGCAGTCTGGCGCAACCATCATTGCCCATCAGAACACCCTGAAGCACTTGTCCCAGGCCACTCACGTTGACGATTGGAACTGGACCATGCTGCCGGTACCGGTTGCGGCGCGCCCCACAATACTCGTAGATAACAGCACGACATTCATCTTTGCAGGGGACACAATTCACGTAGACCACTACGGTCCCGGCCATACGGATGGAGACGTGTCGGTCTATTTTGAAAAGGCGAATGTGTTGGCTCTCGGTGACACATTCTGGAATGGCAATTACCCATTTATTGATAATCAAGATGGCGGCAATATCAATGACGCAATCAAATGGGCCGACAAAGCAATCGAACGCTCCACCAACGACACCATTGTAATTCCCGGGCATGGTCCTGTTGGAACACGCTCACAGTTGATAGAGTTTCGCAACATGCTCGCGACTGTACGAGACAACGTCGCCACGCTGAAACAACAGGGCAAGTCGCTCGACGAAGTGATTGCCGCGAAACCTTCGGCGGCCTTCGATGATAAATGGGGACGCTTTGTGATCGATCCAGCGCACTTTATTAGGCTCGTTTACGCCGGACTATGAATGGTCGCGCCAGTTGTCGGTTTTTCGAAAGGATACAACGATGTCAACTTCAATTCGGGCGATGAAGAAGGGAGTCATACATTGAAAACGCTATTGATACTGCTATGCCTGATGTCCGGCACGCTCATGGCCCAGCAGACAAAGGTCACGCAGCTTATGTCGAAGGATGTAACGGAATGCAGTGGCAAAGAAGGGGTGATGCTCGAAGTCATGTATCCTCCTGGCAGTTCGGACCCCGTCCACCAACACCACGCTTACGCGTTTGTCTACATACTCGAAGGTACTGTCGTGATGCAACTCAAAGGCGGAAAGCCTGTCACCTTGGGACCTGGACAGACGTTCTATGAGGGTCCCAATGACATTCATATCGTTGGCCACAATGCCAGCAAGACCAAACCGGCCAAGTTTCTCGCGTTCTTCATCAAGGACAAGGGCGCTCCAATACTCACGCCGGTGAAGTGAACGTCCCCCCGGGATTGAACCTCAACTTGTTCTCGACTCACATGACTGGACAAATCATGAAGATCATAGTTATAGGTAGAAGCGGTTTCATCGGTAGCAAACTCGTGGATACACTTCGCAAACAAGGCCATGAAGTGGTATCGGCATCGCCATCTTCTGGGATCAACACCATCACAGGCGAAGGACTTAGTGAAGCGATGAAAGACGCCGATGTTGTTGTTGACGTCTCCAACTCACCTTCCTTGGAAGACACTGTGGCCTTGAAGTTCTTCGAAACCTCAACACGCAATATTCTTCAGGCAGCACAAGCAGCGGGAGTGCAACATCACGTTGCTCTCTCCATTGTTGGTGCTGATCGTATACCCGAACTCGGCTACTATCGCGCGAAGGTTGTGCAGAAGAAGTTGATCAAGTCAGCCACCGTGCCCTATACCATTGTTCGCGCAACACAGTTTTTCGAGTTCATTGCTAAACTCACCGACGACAACACGCAGGGGGATACGGTTCGCGTGTCGTCCATTCTCATGCAGCCCGTCGCAGTTGATGACGTTGTCTCAGCGCTCGCCCGTGCAGCGTTAGGCGGTCCGATCAATGGCACCATCGAGGTGGCTGGCCCGCAACGGTTCCGCCTCGATGAATTCGCCCGGCAAATCCTGCAGGCAAAACACGATGTACGAAAGGTCGTGGCAGACACCCATAAAACCTACTTTGGAGCAGAGATAAACGACGAAACCCTAACGGCAGGCGACAATTCGCAAATCGGGTCAACCCGTTTCGAGGATTGGCTTCTCTCCTCGTCAAGCGCAAATTGAACCTGCATATGAGGCAAGCGCGATGGATAGGCCATTTGATTTGCCGATCGAATCTGCTGATAACAGGACAAATGACTCATTGCCAAGGGCGTCCTCGCAGAATTGCTTCCGAGAAGCGTGTCTATCAGGACTGAACGCGACCGGATCGTCGAGGTCTCGTTAAGAGCGAGAGGAAAGCCCTGTCTTTTCAATGCGCTATTGTTGCCGTTCACAGGGAATGGTCGCTCTCGTTCCATGTCCGAAATTGCTGTATTCCTGTCGTGGCGCATGCCCTGAAAGACACTAGCATTGATGTGGAAGGAGCAAACGACCAGATGTCAAATCTATCCTCTGCTTTCATCATTCCCGATTCCTTGCTTGCGAAAGAAGCCACTGATCTCCTGCGTGAGCATTCCACGGATCTGCTCTTTAATCACTCGATGCGCGTCTACTTGTTCGCGGCTGAGCAGGGCCGTCAACGAAAGCTTCACTTCGATTCTGAACTTCTCTACGTCGCGGCCGCATTTCACGATTTCGGTCTCATCAAGAAATTCTCGAGCCCAGACGAACGCTTCGAAGTCGATGGCGCAAACGCGGCCCGTCAGTTCCTGACGGCACATGAGGTCCCTGAAGAACAGGTACAGATTGCATGGGAAGCCGTTGCTCTGCACACTACTCCCGGCGTCACTCAGTACATGCACCCGGAAGTTGCTCTACTCTATTCGGGAGTCGGTCTCGATGTGCTTGGAAGAGGCTTCGATCAGTTTCCTTCGGAGTTGCGGGAGAAAATCGTGGCCGAATACCCTCGAAAGCACTTCAAGGAACGCTTCATCCAAGAGTACTTTGCCGGCTTTGCGCACAAGCCCGGCACGACCTACGGCACCGTGAACGCCAGCATCTGTGAGCGTCTCATCCCTGGTTATAAGGCCCCTAACGCCGTCGACGTGATAGCTGCATCTCCCTTTCCTGATTCCGACGACTAATACGACGAATTCCACGGAGTGAAGCAATGGCAAAGATGAAAGCAATGGAGTTTACAGACGAACTGCACCTGCAGCCGGTAAGACGTCCCATTCCCGAGCCGCAAGCGGGCGAAATCTTGATTCAGGTCTTCGCCGCTGGAGTGACCCCTACAGAGAAGCTTTGGTATCCCACCAGCCACTATGCTGACGGTACAGCCCGATCCAAGGCGATTCCCGGACATGAATTCTCAGGCACAGTTGCAGGGTTAGGTGCGGGAGCAACCAGCTACAGCCTGGGAGATACTGTTTTTGGCTTGAACGATTGGTTCGCAGAGGGTGCTACGGCTGAGTTCTGCATAACAAAACCATCGAATCTTTCTCTGAAGCCATCTTCTCTCTCCCACATCGAAGCGGCCTCAGCCCCGATTGGCTTGCTGACGGCATGGCAGGGACTGCATCTCCGAGCAAAATTACAGAAAGGCGAACGAGTTCTTATACACGGAGGGGCGGGCGCGGTGGGACTTTTCGCGGTTCAACTTGCAAAATCGCAAGGAGCGTATGTGATTGCCACGTCGTCCAAGGCGAACGTCGATCTTGTAGGGCAGCTTGGAGCCGATGGGGTCATCGATTATCGGGAGCGCCGTTTTGAAGAGGCAGGCGTAGTCGATGTAATCTTCGATACCGTGGGCGGAGAAACCCTGGACAGGTCCTGGGATCTTCTAAAGCCTGGTGGCAGGTTGGTCACGATTGCTGCGGACGCAGAATCGAGTACCGATCCACGAGTAAAGAGTGCTTTTTTCATCGTCGAACAAGATGGAGAACAACTAGCCGCACTAAGCAAGCTTTTCGATTCCTGGGAATTGAAAGCTTTTGTCAAAGCTGAGCTGCCAATGGAAGAAGCAGACCATGCTTATAGTGGCTCGATTGCTGGCAATCCCGGCAAGCTAATCATCCGGACGAAAGAGTGATCGTCTACGATCCAATGCAACTCGGCCGGAACTGAGCGGAGTCGGTATTGAGAAGTCGGCCAGTGTCCAGGAATGTGGCCGGAGGCTGGTCTCTCAACTGTCGAGAACAGAACAATGCGCGCATCGAGCGATTCAGACGGATCTATGTCTTCGGCAAGTGGACGTAAAACCGGCTATCCATTGAAGTGCTTGTGACGTAGTTCATGGCTCCCAACTGTACGAGATGGCGACTTCACAGGCACTACGATAAGTTCGGTGAAACGGTCATGCCAGTGGATCGGGGAGATGATTCTGTTTTAGATTTAGGCGCAAAAAGGCCAACGATGTGGACTAAACTCAAGCCGAAGGCGACAGGAGGACCTTTAGGATGGTTCCCGAAGCGTCACTTGACATTTCACGCCGTCAGTTTCTCGCTGCCGGAGGTCTGACGATTGCCGCAGCTTGCTTTGCTCCAAGTTACTTGACAGCCGAGACCGAAGGCATCGTTGTAGGAGCGTTCAAAGAAGCCGCCACAGCGAAAGTCACGGTTCAAAACCTTCGCCGCAACATCAGTGTTCTCTTTGGCGCGGGTGGAAATATCGCCGTTCTTAGCGGCTCCGATGGAAAGCTGCTCATCGACGCCGAAATCGTCACCGCCCGTCCAAACGTCGAAAAGGCCATCGCAGGCATCAACGCCGATCCCATTCGGCAATTGATTAACACCCACTGGCACTTCGACCACACTGGCGGCAACGAGTGGGTCCATCAAGCCGGAGCCAGCATCCTTGCCCACGAGAACACGCGCAAACATCTTTCCCAGGCCACGCGCGTCGAAGGCAACTTTCGGTACACTTTCCCAGCCGCGCCGGCGGGTGCGATTCCCTTCACCGTCTTCAACGACGAACACACTCTACATGCCAACAACACCACTCTCATGCTGAAGCACTACCAGCCTGCCCACACGGACTCCGATATCTCCGTGTACTTTGTTGAGGCCGACATTCTCCACACCGGAGACACCTTCTGGAATCGCGATTACCCCTTCATCGACTACTGGACGGGAGGCAGCATCGACGGCCAGATCCGCGCGGCAGAAGCGAACATCGCAAAAGTGACGGACAAAACGATCGTCATTCCTGGGCACGGAGCCCTAGGCGGCAAAGCCGACCTGGTTCTATTCCGAGACGTATTGGTTGAGATCCGCAACAAGGTTGCGGCACTCAAAAAACAGGGTAAGTCCTTGCCTGAAGTTGTCGAGGCTAAACCTGGCGCGCGCTATGACCCCGTATGGGGCAACCTGTTCCAGAACCCAAGTGACTTTGTTGCGCTCGTATACATGGGCGTCTGAGATCATCTACATTCGGGCGAATCATGGGAACCCTGGACCTAATTCTCAACTGGCGACAACAGGCCGATGCAATCATTGAGGCTTGTTGTTGCCAAACGTCGGGCTGAAGTTCACGGAAACGGGCATTTCGGCAACTACGACCTTGAACTTGCCGATAAACCGGCTTGAGGGTTCTTCCAGGAACTAGCGGGACGCCAATTCGTTGGCGAAGGGGTAATCGTTATAGCCCGCTGAGTCGAAAGTGTAGAAGGTATCTCGGTCATACGGTGTGAGCGCAAGGCCCTCTTTGATGCGCAGCGGCAAGTCGGGATTTGCCACGAAGTGACGCCCGAAGGCCACGGCATCGGCGACGCCGGTCTTGATCGCGGATTCTGCTGTCTCGGGCTCGAAGCCGCCCGCTGCGATGATCTTCCCCTTGAAAATTTTTCGAAGTTGCTCGGCGGCGACCGGGCCCTGCCCCTCATCGATGGTCACGTTTCCCTTTACACGTGGCTCTATGATGTGCAGGTAGGCAAGGCCGAATCGGTTTAACTGCTCTGCGACGTATGTGAACAGAGCGGCAGGATTGCTATCCCGCATGTGGTTCCAGGCACCGGCGGGTGCGATGCGCACTGCGACGCGATCGCCTCCCCAGACTGATGTGATCGCTTCTACAACTTCCAGCAGGAAACGCGAGCGGTTCTCGATGGAACCACCGTAGGAGTCGGTCCGCTTGTTACTGCCATCTTGAAGAAACTGATCCAGTAGATAGCCGTTGCCGGCGGACAGCTCAACCCCGTCGAAACCCGCCTCCTTGGCGCGCGCAGCCGCCTTGCGGTACTCCTCGATGATTCCCGGAATTTCGGAGATATCCAGTGCCCGATGTGACGACGGTTGGACCCAGCCGCTGGGAGCGGAGACCAGGTTGTTTGGATCTTCCCAGTAGGATGGGTCCACGAAGGCTGAGACCGGTGTGTTGCCGTCCTGATTGTCGGAGTGTGAGGAGCGGCCGGTGTGCCACAGTTGCGCGAAAACGAAGCCGTTCTCTGCGTGGATGGCCCTCACAACCCGCTTCCATCCTTCAACCTGCTGATCTGTATAGAGGCCCGGTGCACCAAACCACCCTCGGGCAGTCAGTGAGATGTTAGTCGCCTCGCCGACAATAAGGCCTCCGTCCGAAGAGCGATCCGAATAATACTGAACCATCATGTCACCGGGAATACCTCCCGGTTGCTCCGATCGAGAACGGGTCAGCGGCGCCATTACGACGCGATGCTTCAAGTTCAACGATCCAAGCTGTAGGGGCGTAAATAACATCGGGTACTTCTTCGTATTCATAAAACTCTCCTTCAATGCTTCCAGTCTTGTTTGCATCGGTTCTATCTCCTTACAACCGACACTAGACTCTGCGTGGACTAGATGACAGGTCCATAATGCAAAGATGGAGTGGTCCACTCTTCAATCTAAGTTGCTAGGAAGGCTATCCTGCATACATGAGTGATTTACGAGACGGAAAGCCGGCGAGCGCAGGACGGATCTGCGTATTTTGCGGGTCGAGCGTGGGTGCAAATCCGAAGTATCTTGCGGAAGCGAAATCGCTGGGGCTGCGGATAGCTGGCGGCGGCTGGGGTTTGGTTTATGGGGGAACTTCCATTGGATTGATGGGCGCGACTGCCGACGCTGCCCTCTCGGGCGGCGCTGAGGTGATCGGGGTACTTCCCCGGGCCCTGCAGGACCGCGAGATTGCTCACCGGGGTTTGACGAGGCTGCACCTGGTAGGAAGCATGCACGAGCGCAAGGCCCTCATGGCGTCTTTGTCGGATGCTTTCATCGCGCTGCCCGGCGGCTACGGAACGCTTGACGAATTCTTCGAGATCGTGACTTGGGCGCAACTAAACATTCATTCCAAGCCCTGCCTTCTCATCAATACGGATGGCTACTTTGATTTCCTGCTGCGATTTCTCGATCACGCGGTGAGACAGGAATTCGTGAAGCCGGCGAACCTAGTACGGGTGGCAAGCGATTCCGCGGAAGCTTTGCAATGGATTGAACAGCGGCGGAATGAGGCTTGCCTCAATCAGAATGTTGGTGGGCTCGAGCCCTAGTCGTCATTGAAGTCTGAATCGTGCTGCGCTTCTGCGCTCAAACGGACGACGTTAGATCACTTTTCGAACTCAGGAAGGCCGAGCTGATCGGAGTACTCTAAAACGCTTCCAAAGTGGTGTTCCCACAACCGTGCACCGAGGTTACCAGAGCGATCCAACGACGACCCGACGGTGAGCCATTTCAGAAGTGTCGGATGTAAACCAGCATCGAACAGTGCGAAGCCTGCAGCAAGAACGCAGGTGTCCGCCTGGGCGCCGCAAACCAATATACGATCCATGCGCAGACCTCGAAGATATTCGATAGCCACCGGAGGCGGGAGATAACCGTGCTTTATGAATATGCGATTAGCGGCTATGAGACTCTCATCAGCCTTTCCGGGTCTCCATCGCAGCTGTCCTTCAAAGGGCGTCACAGACTCATCATGCCTCTCGACGGTGGCCACGCTTGGGAGTATGGCGCTTAATTCTATGATCCCATGCAGAATTTCCATCGATACAGGGAAGCTGGGCTGAACATCGACGATGAGGAGGGCTTGTTTCATGATGTACTATGCGATTCTCAAGCTTACCGTGGCAGAATGCCTCGCTATTTGCCAAGAAACTTCAGCCCGATAATTCCCGTAACGATCAGCCCCAGGCAAGCCAGCCTGCTCAATGCCGCAGACTCTCCAAACAACACGATGCCTAGCCCCACTGTGCCCACAGTGCCAATCCCAGTCCATACGGCATACGCGGTGCCCAGCGGCAGGCTCCGTGTTGCCACGCCCACCAGTCCCAAGCTCAGCGCAATCATGGTCGCCGTCGCTACCGACGGCCACAGACGCGTGAACCCTTGGGAGTACTTCAGCCCGATCGAAAACCCTGTCTCAAACACACCGGCAACCACAAGAATTGCCCACGCATACTGTTTCATCGTCTCTTTCCTTGCGTGGCCTTCAGACTGCCTTTACTGCGCCCGCAAAGCGCCATGGAGTCTTCGGTATCGATGTCAGTTCATCGATACCGCCCTCCGCATCCGAGGCTTGCAGCGCCGCCTCCACTGCACCTTTGTCAAAAGCATTCGCAATCGCTACTCCACACCGTACCCTCGCAGACTCTTCGCTCCAGCCTGAGAGTGCGTCATCCCCACCACCGTCTGCCCCTTGCGAATCAGCTCCGCGATCAGCTGCTGACCGATCGCTCCCCGGCCAAAAAAACGGCGCTCGGTTGTCCTTCACAATAATTCGCAGGCTCGGTCGTGCTCCCATTGCGGGCCGCCGCGTACAGGGCTTCGGAGACCCGCGTAGAACGCCCCCACCCAGTCCAAGTGTTACTTCCTTCCGGGCTGGTACTCGCCCGGCACAAAGCGGAATGTGATCGCAAGCCGGTTCCACCCGTTGATGGTGATGATCGCCAGCGTTAGGTTCACCAACTCTTCCTCGGAAAAGCTCGTCTTGGCCTGTTCATACAGCGCGTCGGGAACATGTCCTTCCCTGACCAAAGTGATCGCTTCTGTCAGCGCCAGCGCAGCGCGCTCGCGGTCGGTAAAGAACGGTGTCTCCTCCCATGCCGAGAGCGCATAGAGCCGCTGCTCCGTCTCACCCTCCGCACGCGCATCCTTCGAGTGCATGTCGAGGCAGTAAGCGCATCCGTTGATCTGCGAAGTGCGCATCTTTACCAGTTGAAGTAGAGCAGGCTCCAACTTCGATTGTTTGCGAACAAACATCTCCAGCCCAAGCATGGCCTGATAGGCTGCCGGTGATACCTTCTGTGCTTCCAGTCTTGCTTGCATTGTTTTTATCTCCTTGAAAATCGAAACTAGGTTAGCCAGCAAATTCTTGACAGCGAGGACAGGTCATCCTTTGTGATCAAGTTGGGTGAACCCATGAGTGGTTCGACGGGACAGCAACTCATCCACGCTGAATGGGAATCTTTCGCGGCTTGCAAGAAGCAAGGCCCCTCCTATCCCCGTGAGGACGGCAAAATTCAGTGGCGCCTTGACTCCTAATGCGAGCGTCATTGCCACCCCGAATGTCAGTAGAAGAAGTCCGCTTAGTAGCGCGGCAGAACGTGTGTGCCAACCGACGAGGAGAAGAAGACCGCAGAGAATTTCAGCGCCAGTGGCGATGACCCCCAGCGGTAAAATCATTCCCACCGGCAAATACCAATTGAGGGTGTGGGTGTATTCCAAGAACCGTGAGAAATTCCCCCACTCAACATTCGGTTTCCCAAACGCCCCCCACAGACCCAGTCGGTCGGCTACGGCCGACAAGAAACCAAGGCCGAGCCCAATTCTTAGCAACAGGGTTGAGTAGCTTGCTAATTTCGAGTCCTTCGCCGTAATCGTGCTCATATATTTCCTCCTGGACTGTTGCGAACAGAACCGCTCGCAATTGTTGGGTTACTTTGCTGGTATCACCAGCGGAGCGCCTTTCTTGTTGATCAGGAACACTAGGAATTTTGCTGGCTTTGTACTACTTGCGTTCCGGCTAACGACGTGAATATCGTTGGGATCTTCATAAAAGGTCTGGCCTGGCCCGAGCGTGAGTTCTTTTTGTCCTCTCACCTGCATCACGACGGAGCCCTCCAACACGTAAACAGAGACCTGCGCATTGTGGCGATGGACAGGGCTCGAAAAGCCCGGCGGAAAATCTACGGTGTACATCAGAGCTTGCTCGCCGGGAAACCCTGCCAGATCTTTCGTTATGAGCGGTGTGATAGTCTCCTGCGCCATCGGCGGCGTGACAGCCTTCTGCGCTATCAGCGTGTTGGCTGGGATCAGGGCGCTAGCTATGAGAACGGCCAGCACAAATATTGGTTTTGAGCTTGTCATACGTTGTGATTCCAGTCTTGTTTGCATTGGTTTATCTCCTTACAACCAACACTAAGCTTTGGGTGGATTGGGGAGAAGGTCCATAATGCAAAGAAGGAGTGGTCCACTTTGCCAGCTGCGAGGGTGGTCAATAAACAAGCGATGTCTAAAGAAGAAACATTCCAGGATCTCTCACTCAACCGGCCCTCTGGCAAGCAGGACCTCTGGCGGTGGCTCTACACAGAGCTGCGCGGCGCCATCCTCGACGGACGTTTGAAGCCCGGCGCTCGCATGCCCTCCACGCGTAGCCTCGGGAAGCAGTACACGCTCTCGCGCGGAACCGTCGTCGAAGCTTTCGACCAGCTACAGGCCGAGGGATACACACGCACGGAAGTTGGGTCAGGAACCTACGTCGCCTCGGGCATTCCGGATGGATTCCTGTCTGCAACGCGCAAACCTGCGGCTCTCGCTCTTTCTATGTCGAAGGCCGCGCTCTCCAAGCGTGCTCAACAATGTTTGAAGGGTGTAGAAGTGATGCCTGCGTCTCACTCCATCGGCAAAGCCTTCCGCTCCTACGAACCGGCCATCGATCTCTTCCCCGTAGACCTCTGGGCGCGCGTTGCTTCGCGGGTCTTGCGCCGAGCTCCGCGCTCACTCTACGGTCACGGCAATGCTGCAGGCTATCAACCACTCCGTCGCGGCATCGCGGAGTACGTTGGCGCGTCACGCGGAGTGCGCTGCTCTCCCGAACAGATCATCGTCACCTCAGGCGCACAACAAGCCCTCGACCTCATCGGCCGTTTTCTCCTCGCAACCGGCGATCCGGTCTGGATGGAAGACCCTGGCTATTCCGGCGCTCTTCAAACACTCCGCACTACAGGTGCGCGTATCGTTTCAGTACCTGTCGACGAAGAAGGCCTCATCGTGAAGACTGGCCGCAAGCTTGCGCCCAAAGCAAAGCTCGCCTACGTCACGCCAGCGAATCAATTTCCGATGGGTGTCACCATGTCCGCGGACCGCCGTTTGGAACTTCTTCGCTGGGCCGCCAGCGCGAACGCATGGATAATCGAAGACGAGTACGACGCGGAATACCGCTACTTCGGTCACCCTGTTTCTTCTCTGCAAGCGCTCGACAGTTCCGGTTGCGTTATCTACGTCGGCACCTTCACGAAGATGCTCTTCAATGGGCTGCGTCTCGGCTTCATGGTCTTGCCCGAGCGCCTCGTAGAGGCGTTCACATCAGCCCGCAGCTTCGTCGACCGCCATCCGCCTACGCTCGATCAAGCCATCCTCGCGGAGTTCATCAGCGAAGGCCACTTCGGCCATCATCTCCGCCGCATGCGCCAGACCTATGCCGAACGCATCGACGTACTCAAGACTGCTGCAGACAAACACCTCAATGGAGTGCTCGACGTTGTGCACGCGGGCGCAGGCATACGCACACTCGGGTGGCTCAAAACATGGAAGTCCGATCACGACGCGGCGCAGCGAGCGCGGAAGCTCGGGCTCGAAGTAGAACCGTTGTCGATGTTCACAACGAAATACGAACAGCCTCCTGCCCTCATGCTCGGCTTCGCAGGCTGCAACCCGGCAGAGCTGCGACGGGGCATCTCCGTCCTCGCAACTGCTTTACGTTCACATTAGGCGGTACGAACTCAATTCGCAACGTTTGTAGCTCCACCAGGCGTCGACTACGCTTCCGCACTGCGCCTCCAAATTGTTCCACCGCTGCACATCCCTGACACAATCGCCCAACTCAGGGCCTTCGTTGGTATCTGCTCCAGCGAGCCGAATCCATCGCTCGCTCTCAGCTCGATCGGGCGCCGTCGCATACGTTTGCCTCCATCACTTTCGGCCATCACGCAGCGTTCCTATCTCCACTCTGCGTCCTGTTCCGGGTGTATTGGTTTACCTAATTGATCTCGCATGTCTTGCCTCCGTCATCGAAATAGCTCCGTTCAAAGTAGTGAGAGTTCGGTTCAAATTGCTTTCTGGTGATGCTGGTATGCCTCAGTTGGGATCAGATCGACGGGGCCAAATACTTGGGCGTGCTGCATGGGAAAGGAGTGCCGCTCGCGCTCGACATCGGGCTTGCACTCACGCCGAGGGCGGCACCGACGGCCTAGTCGGCGTTGAGCTCGAACGTCAGATATTCCGGCGTGAGCGCGCGGAGAAAGTCCGTCGCATCGAACGTCTCGCCCGGCGCAAGAGCACCGCTGCCGCGAGCTCGTCCGTCGAGAATCCGCTCGACGGCTTCGACGACGAGTGGCGCGGTGAAGGCGTAGATGTCGCGTCCTTGCGCGATCGCCCGGCGGATCTTGCTTCCGTTCCGGACAACAACGTCGACCAGAAAGGTCTGCGCCGATCGTCCATTTTCGTCGGCGGCGATCGGTGGCGGGGTGTTGGAATCGCGAAGATCGCGAAGCGGCGTGTTGTTGAGGTAACTGCGAAGGCGTGCCACTCGCAAGTGGCGGGCGATGACCGGAACTTCTGAGAACGGGACCTCACTGACATCCTGATGCCCAAATGGTTCGGGAAAATCCCAAAACGTCTGCGGTGCGGGCTGCGCCAGTGGTACAAATTTTCCGTCTTCAATGACTAACCGCCGGGCCGTGTTTCGCTGGCCGGTAATTCGTGTGCCCTGCGTCGGACGCCAGCTATCCAGCGCAATGCCGAGACGGATCTCGTCAGCGGAATCCCAGTTGCCCATAGCGGTTGTGGCCAGAAGATCGGCAAAACCGCCATAGAACCCCATCGCGGGAATGAAAACTACGCCGGCCTCGGTTGCGGCGTCACCGAATCTCTCGAATATGGCTTGTGCGCTCGGCTGCTCGGCCGTGACGTCGAGATAGTGGATGCGGGCGCGCAGGGCCGCTGCCGCCACTGCGTCGGCCGTGTCCTGAAATGGGCCGGCGCAGTTGATGACCGCGGCAGCGTCGGCAAGAGAGCGGTCGAGAGAGGCAGGATCATCGACGGAGGCGGTTCTGATCGGAACGCCACTCTCCTGAAATCCTGACTCTGCTATTTTCTCGCTGTCGCGACCGATGGCTAAAGGCGCGAAACCGCGGCGCAGCAGCTGGGCGACCATGAAACGTCCCGTGTGTCCCGACGCGCCGAAGACTGCGATCATCCGACCATCTCCTGAGATATCCGATCGAGCGAGCATTTTCCTCCAGTGATCATTTACGATACAGACCTGTCTGTTTTATGTACAATACAGACAGGTCTGTAGTGAGTCAAGTCGGGTTTGACAAAAATCTGTACAGGAGGTTTCAGAATGCCAGGAAGTCCAATGAGCGCCAGCGGTGGTGATGCGCACGGCAACTCAGATGAGGTGAGGGATCGGATTCTCCGGACGGCGTCGACGCTCTTCTATCAACGAGGTGTTCGGGCCGTCGGCGTCGATCTCGTGGTCGAAGAGGCCGGGGTCGCCAAGACGAGCCTCTATCGCCACTTCCGCACCAAGGACGACCTCATCGCCGCATTCCTGCATCGTGAAGACGAGGACTTCTGGAACTGCTGGAACTGTGTCACAGAGCTCCACAAGGCCGATCCTCTCGCTGAACTGGAAGCGCACCTCGATTGGATCGCAGAGCGGGTCGGACGGCCAAATTATCGCGGGTGCCCACAACTCAACGTCGCAGCGGAATTTCCGGACTCAGACCACCCCGCCCGCAGAGTAGCCTCAGCTCACAAGCAGGAACTCCGACGGCGCCTCAAGGGGATCGTCGAGCGACTACGCGTCAAACGCCCAGACGAACTGGCTGGACAGTTGTCGCTGCTCGTCAACGGAGCTTTCGTGAGTTCGCAGGTCCTTTCTCCTGGCGAGGCAGGTCCGCTCCTGCGGGCCACCGCGCGTGCTCTGATTGTTGCCGCTCGTAAGCAATAGGTCGAACCTCCCTTATACTATTCGCGCTTCCGACGAAGGCCTGCGCCTTCGTCGTTTCGTAATGAATACATCCGTACCTCCGAGATTTTGTTTCCAATGGCGTCCTAAAGCACCTCGATAGAGGGCCAGCGTAAGTCTGAACAGCTCAAGCGGAAATTTCGGAAGCGGGCATCGCAGGTTATGCCGCACGTCTTCGGTTAATGGACGCCGTTACACGGCGCTTTAAGGGGGGACAGTCTCCACGACCCGCATCGCGAGTCTCATGACGCCCAGTTGGATTCGACCAATCACCGGCTTATGAATCACGTCTTTTGCGTTCATGTTCTTCCGAGACTCAAGAACCTCTTTCGAACTGTAGCGAAGCATCTCAGTCTCATATTCGTGAATGGCGCCAACGAGAGGCTTGCCGCCTCGGCGGACTTCCGTCAGCTTCCTTAGAAGCAAGGCAGCGTCGCGCAACGCGGTGTTCGCGCCAGCACCTCGGCCAGGGGTCATGGTGTGAATGGCGTCCCCAAGAAGGGTGACATTCGAACTCTCCCAGGGGGAAACGGGCGCGGATGTTCGCACATTGATTGAAAGCATCGTCGAGGGCTCCGTGAGTTCTATCAGTTTGCGGAAGTTCGGATGCCAATGCTTTGTCAGATCATTAGCGAGGGGAAGGAGGTCGGCACCTTGCATGCCTCTCGGATCTACCGGGAATTGTCTGCGTGAAGCCCACAAGCCCCAACTGATGTAGTCCTCGATCTTTTCGTTGAGAAATCCTGGCCAGTTGGCAATGATATCGGCGGTTCCGTTCTTCACTCTGTCGGTCCAGTCCTCTTGATTCCATGCAAATTGCAGCGAATGGATGATGGCGCCAACGCCCCGCGGCGCCATGATCATGGACATGCCATAAAACATCTTGTCCGAAAGCAACGCCTTGCTCTCGGCGGTCATCGGGAGCCTGCCGCCAAGCGAGAGAATGCCAGTATCTTCATGGCGAGCATCGGGTAGCCTCTGCTTGCGCACGGGGGAGCCAGCCCCATCGGCCCCGACCAGAACGTCTCCAGTAGTACTGGTGCCATCTTCGAAGAACGCGCTCACGCTGCCATCAGCATTGTGCTCGTATCGTTGAAATTTTTTATCGAAGCAAACGATTCCTTCGAGACCTGTAAGCAACACCTGACGTAACGTGCTCCGATTCACGTTTTTCTCACTGTTGACCGGGTCTTCCTGTTCGGTCTCTATCGACACGAGCTCAGAGAAATGCTCTGTGAGCATATTGAAGTAGCGAGGGGGGCGGGCGCTTGTTGCGACGAAGAGAGCAAACAATTTAGGTGGCAGGCAGGCTTTAAGACCCTGACTGCCTGACGGGCTGATGCCGACACGATAACCGCCTTGTGGGTTGCGTGGTGTCGTGTCGCGTTCGTAGACGCTAACGGTAATGTCAGCCTGGTTAAGTCCCTGAGCCAAAGCTAGCCCGCCAGTGCCGGCGCCAATAATGATCACCTTGAGAGGATGTTGCGGCATGGGTGTTCCTTTCTTGTCCTGCATGTTTCGGAGATTGAGTTGCTCGGTCGCGTCTATCGTTTGGATACTTGTTTCTTGAGGGGACTCATAGTGGGTGTATTGTGAATCTCGTCGTGAAGAGGCGGCGTGTGTTGCGCTGCCACAGCGTGCACCCATTTCTCGTCCCAGGTAAGAAAGCCCTCGGCGAGGTCGGAGATCGCAGACTGCAGCCATACGAGTTCCGCTTCCAGCAGGGCGGTGCGATACGCATCCTCAAGAAGGAACAGCCGGGGAAGGTCGCTTGCCTGCCGCCTTTCATCCTCGAGCCGACTGAGTTCGACCCTTACGGCCTTTGCCCGAATCTCGAAGCTTCTTCTCGCTTCGTCGGGAGGCAGCAAAACAAGCATCGACAGTGCGGCTGGAAAATCCGGAAACTCTGAGCCGACAGTCTGGAGCATGTTATTGAGCCACGCCTTTACCGTGACGCGTCCCTGCTCTGTGATTTGGTACACGATGCGATCTGGACGATTGTCCGTCTGTACCGTCTTGAGAATCTCGATCAGGCCAAGTCGAAGCAAACGTTCCAGAGTTTGGTACACGCTCGTCGGCCGACGAATGTTTACGACCGTATCTTTTCCCCACAGCTTCATGAGCTTCTGCATGCGGTATGCATGCATCGGCTCCCCAATGAGCATGCCTAAAACCACAAGTCCTAATGGGGAGGGACGCGCTTCTTTTTTGATAGACATATTATTAATATACATAATATGTTCGTTAGTGTGTAATCTGCTGAATGATCTACACTTCGCGCAATTTCGCTGCGCTGCAAAAGCACCAACCTAATGCTCCCGGGGATCGCCGGCGTTAACTGTCGAAAGGTCTGTTTCGTTTGAGGGCGAATTGAGCAGAGCATCTTGGCCGTGGTCCTCGACTTACACTAGCGGGAGGAAGTGGGTCGTGAGGATCCGGCTAATTACGACCGGGGCAGCCTTCGGAGCTATCTATTTCCTTTGCGGTGCCACGTTCTGGCGATCACGATCGGGCTACGAACCATTCACCAATTTCTTCTCATGGCCATGCGTTGCCTATACTCTGAGTATGAAGGGCGGCATCACCAAGCATGGAAAGAATGAGCGCTTACCCCGTCATCGGCATCGAGCTGGATACGCCGCCCTAGTGTTGGCCGGCGGGTACGTTGAAGCTGGAGATAACGGCCGATTCCGGGTACAAGCCGGTCATGTTGTGGTTCACAGCGCCTTTGAAGCTCACGTCGATGAGTTTTGCATGGGAGGTGCGGTGGCTCTTAATCTCCCGCTTGTATTCGGTCTAATGGCGGGACAGAGGTCCCTGGACGACATTGATCTAGTTGCTCGCTTGGCAGAGTCAGATCTGCAATCCGCGGCTGAGGCGCTATGCGAATTGTCGAGGCCAACGAGTGAAGGCTTAGCTGATTGGCCAGACTTGCTGGCTCACGCGCTCGTGACCGAACCTCAAATCGCGGTTGCGGAGTGGGCGCGACGCATGGGTATCGCGCCGCAGTCGGTCAGTCGGGGGTTTCGGCGAGTTTACGGCGTGAGCCCTAAGCGATACAGGGTCGAACACCGAGCATTGCGGGCGGTGTCAGTGCTGCAACAATCATCGCTTTCGCTTGCAGATACAGCTGCTGAGCTGGGCTTCGCCGACCAGGCGCACTTGGGTCGGGAGGTCTCCAGAATCACGGGTGCCACACCTCGTCAGCTTCGGGTGCAGTCCGTTCAAGAAACCGGCCTGACGATGACATTAGGATCGGCTGCATGCAACGGAGAGATTTCCTCACAACCGCGACTGCCGCTTTCCTCACCTCATTTCTGAGATCGCCTCTTGCCGCTCAACCGGTACCACCCAAGCGGACCCAATGGAAGGTTCGGCAGTCGGAAGGTTTCGACGCAATTACCTTTCTTGGAGCTTTCGCGGGGGGAGACTTGTACCTTCGCTTCTATGCCGAAGACGCTGCGATCTTCAAGCCGCGGCTGCCGGTGCCGGTCAGCGATGACATTTCGCGGCTCTGGCATGAAGCAGCGACGGCGGGTTTCGGTCTCCTCGGGCCGAATCTTTGTGTTCTGTTTTCGAACGGAAATGACATGTCGCTCGATGTTGTGCTCGAGGCTTTGGATGACCGTGACCGGCATATTTTGCCATCCTACAAAGTGAGTCAAAACTGGAGCGAGAAGGATTGGAACTGGTTCGTCTCAGCGTCGTCCCGTCTCAAGATTATCTTCACAGCGATGCGTGACGCCGGTTTCGCTGAGTTCAGGCGAGTGCGAAGTGGGAATATGCAGTCCCGGGTTGACGAGACACAACGAAGTCTTAAGGGCTTCGACGTGATCTCATTGCAGGAGAAACTTACGGGCCGCACCTTCAATCCGACAATCGAGGTCGTGCTCCTGAAGTTTTCCCAACCACATGGGATCAGAGTACAAGGTCAAACTTTCCTGCAGTCGGAGGACTACGATCCAACGACGACGGTGCGTATCGCTGCACACGAAATGCTGCACCCACCGGTTCAGATGGATGGAACAGCCGCCAAGTCAGCTCTTGCCGTTTTAGCTCGCGATCCGCTGATGACCCGAATCGTTAAGGAGCACGATCCAAAGTGGGGCTACACATCTTTGGAGGGAATACTCAACGAAGATCTTGTTCAAGCATTGGACCAGCTCATCGACGAGGCGCTGGGAGTCGCACGCAATCCTGCTGACAGGTGGCGGGAGTCAGACGACGGAATGCACGTCTTGGCGGGCGGTCTCTATGGCCTGTTACGTGAGAGCCATTGGGTTGTGAAGGGAGGCTCCATCGAGACTTGGTTGGGGAATGCGGCTCGATCCAATCGACTCTCGCCGGCCATCCTGCATCCGGTCGCAGCCCTCGTGTTGGAGCGCCCCGTGGACCGACTTTGGCCACTCTCCGAGAGCGCCAAGGTTTTGAGTGCACCGAAGGTCCCGTAGTGCGAAGCAGACTTCCCGAAGTACCTGCTCGCCGCACCTGCTCGACTCGATCAACCTGCGCTCCCGCAGCTGCATACAGGCTGCGGATGCTGTTAAATCGAATTTCAGGAATGAACCTGAAGCCAGCCCACGAATTCCTGACCCTTTGCTTCTCCCAGGGGAGACGATCCGTCAGCCGAGACAGTGAAACGAGGATGGCCGACACCACCCAGCGCGACTGACCCGCCAATTTTACCTTTTCGAGGCGTTGGGCAAAAATGACCTGATACTGCCCCCTTCTCTGCGCTTGAGCAGATCGTCCAACCGCATGCGTTGGCCGACTGACAGAGCATCGGTCAGCACTCGGTTGATGTGGCGGTTGGCGCGAGTGACGGCCTCTGCGCAAATTCGTTCGATCGCATTCAACCTGGGAAGAAGGATGGCCTGCGCCCGTAGTTTCTCGACCACCGTGCCGGCCAGCACAATGCCCGTATCCGTCTGCAGCGCCGTCTCCGCCAGATCCTGCACCGCTGCCCGGTGATGGCTCGTAGTAAATGATCTGAACCCGAAGAGTGTTTGAAGGTCGACCATGTGCTCCCGCCGGGTTTGGTCGCGGTCGCCGTATTCGCCCCACTTCTCAACTGGAATCTTAAGTTGTGCGGCCACCAGGTGAAGCAGAAGAGGAAAGGGCAGTTCCCCTAGACCCAAGACGATGCCCGGATACCGCATGTAGCAGAGCTGCAAGGCGAATCCGAGCCGGTTGGCCGCGCCTCGCCCTTGACGAATGATCGCCATGTCAGTGTCGCTCAGGGTATAGCGACGAATCAGTTCATCTTGGGTATCGGGCAGGGCTAACAGACTTTCACGCTCGGTGGCGGAAAGCATCGAACGACGGGGCATGATGCTCCTCTTAAAAACGCAGGTTTTTGAGAATGCTCAACCCGAATCGGCAGACCTGTCAAAAGTTCAGGTCCCTGATTCTCGAAAACAGTTCTCAAATGCTCTTCTCAAGTGACCGCCAGTTCCATGAGTTTCAAGAAGGGAAAGTCCGACCGGCCGAGGAGTCAGAGTATGTTGATCGGCTAGCCTGGCGCAAATGGAACGGGCATCGAGAGAACTCGCGCAGGCCTCGAAGTAGCCCGCCAGCTTGGACGCAAAGGCGGACGATAGAGGCAGATGACCGATAGCAAGATCAAGTCTGCGAAGAAGCTGCTCGCCAGCGGCGTCCCCCCTCGCGACGTAGCCAGCAACCTCGGCGTCTCCCTGCCGACTCTTTATCGGTGGATTCCAGCCTCCACATACCCTTAGCGTGCTTTATTGTCCGTTTTCTGACAGGACCCCACAAAGACAAAACTGAGTCTTGAGCAAACATCAACCTGAATCCCTCCACAAAACCCAACCAGGACAAACAACTCAGCCCTATTTCAACAAGTTCCTAGATCATCGCTGAGCTGCTCCACACTACTACGGAAATGTCCGCGACCCTGCATCAAGCAGGCCCCCATTAGGGCACGAACTGCATAGCGAAAAGTTTGGCGCCGTGCAGGCGGATGACAAGTTGGACGGTCTTGCCGCAAAACGCGGAGAGATCACTGCCACGATTGAGCCAGGCGACGGTGGTGTGGAGAAAGTCGCCGTTGACGTAGATGCAGTCGTCTACATTGTAACCACGGATGGGCTTGCCGGCGGCGTCCAGCAGACCGACCTGGGCGTAGCCGACGGCACCGGTGTCGATGTTGAGCACGAGATGCGTTCCATCGAAGCGCAGCTTTTTGGTCACCAGCGTGCCGCCGGTGTAAGCGCCTTCAGCCGCCGTGAACCCATCCACGCGCTGCACCAGGCGATACAGCGGCCATGATGCATTCTTGACCCATGGCGAGTGATAGCCGATTCCGCCGCCGGGATGTCCGCCGACGTACTGCCATATCTCGTCGCCGCGTCTGACCAGGCCCTGCACCATGAACTCCATGTGTATGTCGTTGCGTCCGAGATCGCTGATGGGAACGTAGGCAGGGCGCACGAAGCGATGCCAAGTCAACCCATCGCGGCTTACAGCCAACTGCGCCTCGGTGACGCCGGAGCCGCGCTGCTGCGCTTTCTCGCCGAGAAACGCGCGGGTTTTTCCGAGGTTGCCCCGGTAGTGAAAGTAGACCGATGGAAAGGCGAGATAAGTGTCGGGCGCCCATGGATATTTGATCGCATTGGTCACATAAATATCAGTGTCGGGGGGATCCTGCGGATCGTGCCCCATCACAGTCGGGAGCTCCGCGCCAGGGCCTGGAGGAGTGAGCGGCCCGTTATCGAGGAACCATGGGTTCATCACATCGGACTGCACTTTAATATGGTTGTCCACATACCCGGTCGAGTTTCCCCAGCGCGGCGTGTAGGGCCATGTGCCGTCAAGACTCCTGACCTGGGAGAGAACATAGCGGCGCAACGTCTCGCCGCCAGCAGCTTCACCATAGCCGGAACGATGCTGGCCTACATAGAGATCTCGCTGGTCATCGTAATAGAGATCGGACTGCGAGCCAGAGCTGAACGGGAGTGCGGCGGTTGGATCGCTTTTGAAGTTGTAACCATCCTCCGAGGTGAAGACGAAGATCGCCTCTTTTCGGATGCCACTGACATATACCCAACGGCGATTCGGGAGAGCATTTGGATCGAGGAAGACGTTGCCCAAACCCACCGGAGCACGCAACACGATATTACGTTCGCCGTAGTATTCTCCATTCCCGAGATCCGGCTTTTCCCAATGAATTCCATCGGTGGAGGTTATTACGGCGAGACTATCTTTTGGTCCATCGTAGTAGAGGCGAAGTGTACCAGTGTCGTCCTGTACCACGCTCATGTGGCCTTTGATCCGATCGATCACCTTTTCCATGCGCTTCGGTGGATTGGCTACGATTGTTACATCGTGCTTGGTCGAGATGAGGGACTCATCGAGAAAGAGATATTTCCGAGAACCGAGATCGACCACCCGGGGCGCAGCAACCGTAGAGGAAAACAGCAGGGGCAGCGCCGACGGCTTTGTAGTCCTCTTCGGGCTCGGAGCGAGGGCCAACGTCGCCGGGGGTTTGAAGTCGGCGCGGTAGACCTGATCGTCCGAGATGCGCATCTCGTCGAGCGCTCCGGGCAGCGGTCGCTTCCACACTGCGTCTCGACCGATAGAAAGATATGCCTCGTCGCCGTGGGGCACGGACGTGAACCTGACTTTTTCCGGCAATGACTGTAAGACTCCGTCGACATAGTGACGGAGTTGCTGCTGCTTCGCGTCATAGACAAACGCGTAGTGGTGCCATCCGCCTCCAGCCTGAAGATCGGCGCGGTTCGAAGAAATAAAGAGCGTCGTTCCGGAGGGCTGGTTCACTAGCTCGAAACCGCCTCTATCCTGTAACAACGAGAGTTGTGTAATGACATAGTTCTCCCCTCGCGGCCCGCTTCCTAATTCGTAAACAATGCCCTGTTTCGCCGCTCTTGATGCTTTGAACCAGAACTCCACGGTCCAGTCGAAGTCGCCGAGATTAAGTTTGGTGTCAGAGGGATTGGCAAAGGGCGGCTTGCGCAGGTGATCTTCACCGGCGGTCATCAAAGCGCCGAAGGTAGCGGTCTGCCAGGTCATCGGCTTTACCGTACGGCCGGGCAGCATGGGCGCTTGCACTAACCCGAAGAGCATCGCCGAAGGGTCGCCCGAGTGCACGAGTTTACCGGCGATCTCCAACGGTCGTGGGTTATCGAACAGCAGCGCCGTGCCGAAGCGGCCGTCCACCAGATGCGCGCCACGCCCCATGATGAGGAAGTATCCGTTGTCGCTCGAATCAGTGAGCGCGCAGCTCGGATAGAGAGCCTTTGGCCCGTCGAATAACCACAAGGCGATCGGGGCTGCACGTGCGAAAGGGCGGATTGCAAAGGCAAGGACACAGGCTGCGTACCAGCAGCGCACCACTGAAAACTTCATAGATCGGTTTCCCTTCTGAGTTCGTTGTCCATCTCACTCGGATCGCTTCAACGGGTAAAGCTCGCCCGCTCCGTCATGCGTCAGGATGAGCTTCCGCTGATCGCTGGTTGCGTTGACGACCGCGCTACTCGTGCGTCATCGAAGAAGAGTTTCCTTCAATCCACCTTTCAGGAAACGACATTGTCTTGATCGTTTCTCGCAGGTAAGTAAAAGCAACCAACACAATTCCGTCTTGCTGCTGCAAAATTGCAGGATAGGAGAATTCCTCACGGCCGGGGGCCTTGGGTAGTGGATCGGGAATAGGGTGGCCTACGTGCCCCAATTCGATATCGCGAATTGGGCCCCATGTGAGCCCATCGTCTGACGATAGGGCCAGGGATAACGGACGGCGTGGGCCGGTCTTCGGCTTGCCTTTGATCGTGACCGAGCCAACATTGTTGAAAGCCATTGCTATTTTTCCATCGCGCAACAAGACTGCCTGAATCGAAGAGTTGTTATTCGGCAAAATTGTTTTGACAGGCGCTGTCCATTTGCAGCCATCGGTTGAAACACTTCGATAAATAAAATCAGCGAAGCGGCTGCGAAAAAAAGCGACGTAGTGAGTTTTGGTCTGTAACACACTGGGCTGCACGTAGCCGTCGGAGGACGGAACGTCACATTCCTTCCACGTCTTACCTTCATCGGCGGAGATCTTCATCGCGGAATAATTGTTCTCCGCGCCGGTAGTGATGCCTTGACTTGGTGTGTAGTACATCGGAAGCAACCAGCTGCCATTTGGCATGATGACGAGCGGTTGACGTATAAATGCGCCGGCCTTTTCGAAGAGAATCTCCGGCTTGCTCCACGTGATGCCGTTGTCAGAAGACTTGACGACAAGAACGCGGGAGTTGTTCTGTCCTGCATTCGCCCCCTGCGTGGTGTGAAAGAGCCACACCGTTCCGTCCGCAGCTTGAAAGCCCACAGGGTTCTGAAACGATTCGCCCTCGCGGCTGTCGATTTTTCTGGGTACAGTCCATTGCCGGCTACCTTTAGGTAGACGCGAAACCACGATTGCAACTCCGGAATTGCCTTCCCACGTACCTGAAAACCAAAAGCAAAGAACGTCGCCATTCTTGAGCTGAAGCAGATTGGCCGCGTGACTGGAAGGATCGATCGGAGTGAGATATGCCTCCTGCGTTCCAGCAACATGCGACGGCCGAAAGCGCCCGTCCAACGGTACCCCGATCTCCTTGGAGTAATGGTCCACAAGGTTCTGCTGTGCCGAGCAACAAAGCGTGGTCGAAACTAACGCGGCAAGAATGATAACGTTGCGATACATTCGATTCTCCTTAAACGGAATCAACTTAACGGTTGTATTGGGGAGAAGGTCCCCGAAGTGTCTTCCAAACTGCATCACATCCTTCAACAGCCTCTTGAGAGAGGGGACCCTCTGCGGCCGCTGCGATGTTTTGTTCGAGTTGCCCCAGAGACGAAGCCCCCAGAATGACGCTGTCGATCGTGGTATGGTGAAGCATCCAGTTCAATGCGAGGCTGATCAGGTTTCGACCCTCTTTATTCGCGATCTCCTTCAGTTCGTCCACCGCCTGGAAGTCCTCGGGATGCCAGTAGCGATCTTGATACATGCGATTACTGTCGAAGCGAGTCCCAGGTTCAATCTGACTCGGGGAATGCTTTCCGGTCAGCAGTCCCGCGGCCAATGGATTATAGGCAACCGTGGACACATGTAGCTCGCAGGCCATCGGCAGAAATTCCTGTTCAATGCCGCGTGCCAGCAGGTTATACATTTGCTGGGCTACGGACACTGGCTTGTATTGTTTAGCTTCCGCGAGATTCAGCATTTGGCAGACCTGCCAGCTGCTGTAGTTGGAGGTCGCCACATATCGCACCTTGCCTTGGGAAATCAGGGCTTCCATCGCTTCGAGCGACTCATCGATCGGCACGTCGTTGTCGGGCTGGTGAAGGTAATAGATGTCGATATAGTCGGTGCGCAGGCGGCGAAGGCTCTCTTCTGCCGCGTGAAGGATTGCGGCGCGTGACAGCCCGCTTTCCAGAGGTCCGTCCCCCATTTTCCCGCGGACCTTCGTGGCCAGGACAAAGCGATTGCGGTCTGCACCCATCGCTTCGCCAAGCATCGCTTCGGCAGCGCCAGACTGATAAATATTCGCTGTGTCCAGAAAGTTGATGCCCATATCCCGGCAAAGTTGAACCATGCGGCGGGCCTCGTTCAACTTCACCGGCTTATCAAACGTCATAGTCCCGAAGCAGAGTCGGGAGACGCTTAGGTCGGTCTGTTGCAGAGTGCGAAATTCCATTGACCCTCTTCAAAAAACTCGTTTCGAACCGTTCAAAGATTCGAGGGAACCACTATACATTTGGGAATCAATCGCGGTAAAACAAAAATTATTGGCATTTATTGAAATTAAAGTTGACAGTCTTTGTATTTAGTCTTAATAATTTCGTTTCGAGAGATATAGGAGTGTGTCTTGCTTGATCGGAAGCCGTTCAAGATTTGGGGAGATGTGGAATGAAGCGATTCAATTTCAAGGCTATGGGCGAAATACCGAGTGCCCTTCTGACAAGCGCGAAGGTGCTTCTTCTAGCTTCGTTATTGTCGGTGTCGCTGCTGGCGCAGCGCACAACCGCAACAATCTTCGGCCTGGTGCTGGACACGACAGGAGCTGCAATCCCGGGAGCTCATGTAGAAATTCGCGACGAGCTGACCGGCGCGGTCAACAAGGTTGCCACCGATGCTCATGGCGAATTCACCGTTAGCTTCTTGCAAGTGGGTCGATACACCATGACAGTCACGGGCACCGGATTTGGCACTGTTACCAGAAAGGGTCTAAACCTTGATGCCGGGCAACAGCTTCAATTGCCCGTCACAATGTCTCTCGCGACTGATAATGCACAGGTCACGGTAACAACCGATACGCCCTTGGTACAAAATGGCACTTCAACCCAGCAGGACACGGTTTCGTCCACCCAAATTCAAGAGATACCTCAGCAAAAGCGCGATTTCACGTCACTCCTTTCGATGCAAAACGGCGTTCAGAGTATCGGCCAAGGCCTGTTTCAGATGAACGGTCTTGCGGCAGGCGGGATATCAGTGACCGTCGATGGCGTCGATGCCTCTGGCGATCCAGAGACGCCCTCCACGTCAATGTTCCAGGGCTTCAATTTGATCAATGTTATGAGTGAAGACGCTATCCAGGAAGTGGCAGTCTCCAAGGGAATCATGTCCGCCGAGGTGGCGCGGTCCTTTAGCGGCAACATCAACATAATCAGCAAGGGAGGTTCGAACCAGTTTCATGGCGCGGTGTTTGAACTATTTCAGAACGATGTGTTGAACGCGAGGAATGCATTGCTCTCTCCGACCGCGGAGAAGCCGCCGGTGCGCCTGAATCAGTATGGAGGGTCTCTTGGCGGGCCGATAATGAGAAATAGACTCTTTTTCTTTGTGGCCTACGAAGGTCTGCAGCAGCGTAACTATTCCACCTTCAATAATCAGATTGTACCCACGCAATACTTCGTCAATCGTTCGGTGGCTGCCATACCATCCACGGCTACCGTGCTCTCCTACTTCCCAATAGCCGCAGGGACGACGCCCACGTCCGATACCGGTCTTTTTTCCGGTTCCGGCACCAACACAGCCAGCGACAACCATGTCGATACGCGTTTTGACTATCACGTCACAGACCGCGACATCTTGACCATGCGTTATATCCATGGAACACCAACTCAGCTCACAGCGAAGTTTCCGACTGCTGATTCCCGTCAGTATGTGGGGGACTCTGACGAAGCGTCGTTCACGTTTATTCATTCTGCTTCGAATTGGGCCAACGAAGCACGTTTTGGCTATAACTACAGCAATACTAGGCGGACGGACCTTGCTTTCCCCTCTGGCGTCGCCATGATCAAAATCAACGGCGCTTTTAGCCTGAGCGCCGAATACCTTCAGCTGCGCGGCCACTCGTATACCTTCGACGACGTGTGGGAGAAGAGTTTTGGTCGGCACCACGTGAAGGTTGGTGGCATCTATGTAGGCCGCGCGCCCCAGCGCTACGATAACCAATTGCCGGTACTCTCCTACAAATCGACCTCCGATTTTGTAGCGAACAATCCGAACCAGGGCGCAATCACCTTCGGCACACCCAGCTATCATGGCCGAGGCTGGGAGTTGGGAGGCTTCGTTCAGGACGATTTTCAGATCAGTCCACGCCTGCTTCTGAACCTTGGCTTTCGCTGGGACTACTATTCTGTCTTCAAAACGCAGGAAAGCAACTTGCTCTTCAATCCAACAAGTGTTGCTGCATCATTGGCTCGGCCGGTTACTTTCCGTCCCGCCGATTCAATCTATGACACCGACAAGACAAATCCGGAGCCGCGAGTAGGCTTTGTCTACATGCTTGACCCGCAAGGATACACGCTTCTGCGTGGTGGCGTGGGTATCTCTGTGGCGCCGTATAACTACCGTGAGTTTTCCGTCTTCGCGTACACGTATCCCACTTTGCCCACCAGCCTTACCTTGAGCCAGGCCAACCTGCAAACCTATGGTCTGAAATACCCGCTTACGAATACCCAGGTTGCACAAGCGTTGACCTCGTCCGGTGGCGTTGTCGGGTATCCTGTCTTCGATCCCCAGGCGCGTAATCCATATACAGTCCAATGGACACTGGATATCCAGCAGCAGATCAACTCGCATTCCGTCTTCAAGCTGGGATACGTTGGCAACAAAGGCCTGAAGATATTTGCGACCCACAACGCCAATCTCCCTAACCGGCTCACCGGCGCTTCGCCCGATCCACTTTCGCTTCAGTTCCAGTTCCGAAGTGGCTCGGATTTTAGTTGGTATCACGCGATGGAGGCCAGCTACGAGGCCCGCAGTTGGCATGGCCTGCAGTATTTCATCAACTACACGTTCTCAAAAAGTATGGCCGAGCAAGGCGGAGACTTCTGGCTCGGCGACGATTTCAAAGTGCAGGACGAGAACAACCTTCGCGCAGACATCGGTCCTACCAAGTACAACATCCCCAATCGCCTGGTCGCGAGCATGCTTTATCAAATGCCGATGCGTCATGCCTCGGGTTTTCGTGGTGTCGCGGACACACTTCTCTTTGGTTGGAAAACGGGACTCACGGAAGTCGTGCAGAGCGGAAGCCCACAGGACATCATCGAAAGCAGTACCTATCCCGAATCGCGCGTCGACCGTACACTCGCATATCCATTTTCCTACGGAAAACGATTTGTCTATTTCAATAAGGCCGCCTTCGCTCTTGTAAACATAAACTCCACTGGCGCACCCGACCGCCCGGGAAATATCAGCAAAAACGCCTTCCGCGGTCCGGCCCAAGCGAACCTCGATGCGTCTTTGGGAAAATCGTTCCCGATTTACAGGGAATTCGCATTCACTCTGCGTGCTGAAGCGTTCAATGTGCTGAATCACGTTCGTCTCGGTAGCCCCGTGGACGATCTGACAAAGAGCACCTTTGGGACCATCACAAGCGTTGGTGATCCACGTACTGTTCAACTGGACGCGCGTTTCCAGTTCTGACCCTTTCAAAAGAAGTGAGTAATCGATGAATCGAAGAGAAGTGATACAGCTTGCCGGGGGCACACTGGCTTCCGCGGTGCTCCCGCAGGGTTCGGTGGCAACGCCTCCGCAACCGGCAAAAAACCATCATCGCCATCCGAACCTGCTCTTCCTCTTTACCGATCAGCAACGCCAGGACACGTTGGCCGTCTATGGCAACACGCAGTTAAAGGTGCCAAACCTGAATCGGCTGGCGGCTCAGAGTACTGTCTTTCATCGCTGCTATACGACGCAGCCAATCTGCACGCCGGCGCGCGGATCGCTGCAGACCGGTCTATGGCCGCACACTCATGGAGACATCACCAACAATATTGCCCTGCCCGAGAGTACGCCCACCATGGTGGAGATGCTTCGCGCCCACGACTACTACACCGCATACTTCGGAAAGTGGCATCTCGGCAATGAGATCTTTCGCCAGCATGGCTTCGATGAATTTGAAAGCACGGAAGACATCTACGGGACCTACTACGACAAAAGCAAGGTCGGCACCGAAGGGCGCACGCACTCGGGTTACTACCGCTTTCTTCTCGAGCACGGGCAGAAGCCCGACAGCGACGGCGAGTTCTCGCGTCGCTTTGCCAATGATCTTCCCGAGGAATTGAGTAAGCCAGCATATCTGGCTCGCGTCGCCGAAGATTTTCTCTCGCGCAAGGCCAGCCAACCATGGGTGATGTATGTCAATTTTCTCGACCCACATACACCTTTCACTAGCGCCTACGACAAAATGTATGACCCTGCTGTCATGTCCGTGCCGAATTCCTACAGCAATCAGCCAGACAATCGTGAACTCTCTCGCAACAAGGCCATACGTGCTCGCATCGAGCATGGAGAGCCCGGTTACGAAGGCATCATGGCAGATGAGCAAGCCGTCAAAGAGGCGAAGGCGCGTTATTGGGGAAAGATCAGCCTTGTGGACAAGGCTGTGGGACAAATTCTGGATCGGCTCAACGAACTGCATTTGATGGACGACACCATCATCGTCTTCACCACAGACCACGGCGAGATGATGGGCGACCATCGCCTGATGTTCAAGTCTGTGATGTACGAGGAGGCGGCGAAAGTTCCTATGCTATTGAAACTGCCACGCCAGCATAGTCTCGTGCATATAGAGACGCCCGTTTCACACATCGACGTTGTTCCAACTTTGCTCGATTTGTTGGGAGAGCCTGTACCTCCGCACCTTCAGGGGCGAAGTTGGATGCCCTATCTCTCCAGCAACTTGCCGCTTCCGGACGAGAGCGTCGTCGTAGAGTGGAACGGCCAGCCCTGGCCGTTTGAGGAGGGGCAAAACGACGAGCCATTGCGTGCACTTCTTACAAGGGACGGCTGGAAACTGGTCCTGGCTCGCGATGGCGCAGGTGAACTCTATCAGCTGAAGACCGATCCCAGGGAACTGAACAACGTCTTTTACCGGGAGAGTTCACTGCCCATCATCCGCCGTATGGCCGCGGAATTGAAACTGTGGCAAAAGTCGACGGGGGATGCACCCCTTTTGTTTGATGAAGAGCGATGGCGTGATCGGCGCAACAATCTTGGAAGGGAAGCGGACTTATGATTTGTTCCACGCTGCGCCAATGCGGCACAATGTTTTGTTTAGCGCTCGGCCTCTGCCATGCTTCGTACGCTGGCACGGTCGCGCTGTGGCTCTTCGATGGGCCAAAAGATCTTTATCCAAGTTGCGCGCTTCCAGATGCCAGCGGTCACGATTACTTCCTCATCATGGGACGAGGCGCGCATCTCGTGGAGGGCCGCTTTGGAACAGCATTAGAGATGGACAATCCTCTCCCCCTTAGAATGACTGGAAAGTTGATCAACGGAGGCGATCAAGCCGCGTTAACCTTCGGTCTGAAGCAGGTGCCGATGGAAGCGGGCCGCACGGTGCAGCCAATGACTTGGCAGACCGCCACGTTTGGCGGACTGATGACTGCGGGCGAGAAGCATTTGCGCAAACCACCTTTTGCAAACCCCTCGGATACACATCTGAACCTGGGTGACTTCGATTGGACTGTCGAGTTCTGGTTCAACGCGTCCTCGACGAGTGCGGACGATGGGGTAGTTATCGAAGAAGGTAGCGGTCCTCGGGGAGAGAATGATCAGATGACGCGTCTTGCGGTGTCGCAATCGCGTGGGGGATTCAGTTTTATAAATCAACCCAGCGGCACAAAGCTGTTTTTCGCCTCGAACCGGACCTATCTTGAAGCAGGTGGTGGATGGCACCATTTTGCGTTTGTGTATGACGCGAAATCACACCAACTGCGGCACTACGCCGATGGCGTGCTTCAGGGGAGACCGCAGTCGGCGAAGCTGGCAGCCTTGCTACACGGCGACGAGGCATTTCTTTCCGTTGGTCGTGATGGACTATGGAAACAGCCGCTCCCCGGTGCGTTGGACGAGATGCGTATCTCCGACGATGCAGTCTATCAAGCCGATTTCACTCCGGCGACTCTCTCCCCTCAAGAGAGTAAAGGTGTCGCGGCAAAGATGAAGATGCCTTTGCTCTTCCCGTCGGACGCTTCACCTTCGCCAGTAGTCGATTTGGGCTCTCGCAAGTTCCTTTTTCTTGATGACCTGCTGATAGCGCAGAAGCACAATGTCGAGATAGTCGCCAATCCGCCCCAGCGCATGGAAAAGGTGCTCGACAAGATTCGCGGCCATATGAGCATTGTTGAGGACGAAACCGGTACACTACGTCTCTATTACGATGGTCCGAATGACAGTCTTGCTGTGATGACATCGCATGACGGCATTCATTGGGACAAGCCGGACCTGAAAAACGGTCTGTATCAAGGCGAACATAACGTTGTTTTGCGAGATAAGGTCGGGTTAGGGAATGTGTTTATCGATCCCAATGCCCAGCCTGATCGCCGATGGGTCTACGTCAGTGGTGTGCGCAAAGAAGCAATTTTCGTCTTTACCTCTGCGGATGGCTATAACTTCAAACGAGATCCATCGGCCGCTCTTCCGTTCAGCGCCGGTTCGCAATCTGTTGTTTACTATGATGATCAGCGGGGTCTTTATGTAGGTCAGCATCGATCGGACTATGGTGAGACTGAAGGCGGAGAGACCTCCCGCCGTTACGTTCTGTCTCAGGTGAAAAGCTTGGAAGGCGCGTGGCCCTATACTCCACGCTGGCAAAACAACACAGGTTATGTAGACGATCACGTGAAGGTCCAATCGGACGTGTTGGATCCATGGTTTCTCGACAACGGGCCGCTGACGCCTCCGGGTTTCGGCGGAGAGCTGCCGACTGTCATCGGGCACGACCCGGAGGACCCTCCTGGCACCGACATCTACGTGACCAAGGTAGTCAAGTATCCGTGGGCTCCTGATGCCTATCTGGCGTTTCCGTCAGTCTACTTTCACTATTGGGGCGAAGGTACAGACGAGCGACAATTCCTTGGAAAGCAGGAACAGAAGCGGGGCTCCGGGGTCACCGAAGTACAGTTGGAAGTAAGCCGCGATGGACTGAAGTGGAACCGCTTCGGCCGTCCAGCCTATGTCCCCATCAGTGACCTTGGCCGCGACGATACACATATGGAGTTCATGGTTCAAGGCCTGGTGAAACGTGGAGACGAGATTTGGCAATACGTCGGTGGTCATCCCGGCGGAGGCATGGGCTATCATTCGCCGTGGGAAAAAGGTGCTCCGTCACCGTTATACCGGCTGGTGCAGCGTATCGATGGATTCGCAGCTGCCGAAGGAGAATATATCGGCGGCTGGTTTATCTCGAAGAAATTACGCTTCGACGGAAATCAGCTTGAGCTGAACATCGATACAGGTGCTGTGGGCTACGCTCAGGTCGGCCTGCTCGATGCCGCAGGCAAACCAATTCCAGGTTATTCGGTCGACGACTGTATCTATATCAATGGAGATTTTCTGAAAGAGCGAGTCACATGGCTGAATAAGGGCAGTGACCTATCGCAATTTCGCGGTAGGACGATCCAACTCGAGGTCCGCCTGCATGGAGCGCGACTATTTGCCATGCAATTCACACCTTAGGAGGTGCTCCGTGCAACGAAGTCTTCTTTTGCAGCGTGGTCGACATCTCTGCGGTCGCGCGGATCAACTCAGCAATGATCTCGCGTTCGCGGGCCTCATCGATACGAATCAATGGCACAGAGATGCTCACCGCCGCCTCCACGCGGTCTTTGTCAAGGAAGATTGGCGCTCCGATGCAGATGCCGCCTTCGGTGGCCTCGCCACGGTCGCAAGCGTAGCCGGCGCGGCGGATCGATTCAAAGTCCGAGTAAATCTTGTTATGGTCAGTCACCGTATGCACCGTCCGCTGGAAGATGCCATAACTCCCGAGAATCCGTTCGGTCAGCCCGGGATCTTGGAAGGCAGTTATCGCCTTACCCATCGAACTCGCGTACGGCGGCAGCAAGCGTCCCACCTTGTTGATTGCCCGGATGTCGTGAAGGCTCTCGATACTTTCGAGCACGGAGATCCGGTCTTCAAACAAGAAAGCAAGACTGGTCGTCTCGTTGAATCGGCGCGCCAACCGCAGCATCTCTGGTTTCAGCAGCTCGCGCATCGTCTGAGCCCGCTCCCACAAACGTCCATTCAGCACCTTTTTCGCAAGGCTGTAGGTGCCATCTTTCTCCTGGGTCAGATAACCCCGCGATTCAAGAGTCACCAGAATTCGAAAGAGCGAAGACTCAGGCATGGAAATAATTTGTGCCAATTCCGTCAGCGAGAAGGCAGACGAACCGCCAGGGAAGCATTCCAGTACATCGAGCGCGCGGCCAATCGAACGCGAAAGGTACTGCTCGTCTGCGCGGTCTCCCGAGTCTGGTGTGGCCAATTTGGGACGACGTCTGCGAAGCGGGGATTGAGTTGGCATTGTGTGCTCCACGTGCGTTTCTCCACCAGCATAGCTCTATTTCTTACCTATCAATGCGTTAAAATGGAAACTAAACGCAAAAGATGAAAATTAATAGGCGCATACCCACCCGTTGATAAGTTTTTGGTGTCCAAATTCACCATCAATCTGGAAATTATATCAATTATTTTTTTATATTGCACTGTGAGGCTCTACCCTTTGCCGCCTAGTTCGTCAACTCGACTTCGAATCATAGCCGACGACCTGACGGGTGCGTGCGATGCAGGGGTATGCTTCGCTGCACGAGGCCTCCAGGTCAGCGTGCTTCTTTGGCAGAGCACGCCCAGCGGGTTGGATGAGATCGAAGTATTCGACACCGCCACACGCAGCTTGTCTCAAAGCGATGCAGTTGCCCGAGTCCGTGAAACAGTGACTGGCGGTGTCGCAACATTCAAAAAGATCGACTCAACGATGCGTGGCAATGTAGAAGCTGAACTACTTGCCCTGTCGCACCAGCTCGGACCGGAACTGGTTCTCGTTGCGCCCTCGCTGCCATGCCAGGGACGGAGCGTTCTGGGCGGCAAGCTTGTCGTCAACGGACAGCTTCTGATGGATTTGTTGACAGCCTTCCCCTGCTTTCGAATTGCACATCTCAGCAGTGTCGATCTTGCCTCGATTGAATCGGCGAGTTCTGCACTGTGCACGTTTTTGGGGAACGCCGAGCTGGTAGTCGCTGACGCGCAAACGGAAGAACATCTGGCTACTCTGGTAGGTGCCGTGCAGGCGCTGGACAGACGGACGATCTGGGCTGGCAGCAGTGGACTGGCGCGTGCCCTGGCCGAAGCGATGGCACCCAACGCCACTTTCGCGGAGAGAACCCCACCGCGCTCCCAACATCCTTGTTTGATCGGCGTTGGTACCGATCACCCCGTGACGGCCGATCAGGTGAGATTTCTGAAGGCGAATCTCCGTCTTCGACAAACATCGCTCGCAGATCGTGATCAAACCGCAGAAGATGTTCTGCTGGGGCTGCCGCGGGACACGACGGCGGACCAGGTCGCAAGCTTTTTCGATTGGCATCCCTTGTCGTCTTTCTCCGGTATCGTCCTAACTGGCGGAGACACGGCCGCGATGTTTCTTCATCTGCTGGACGCGTCAGCTATCACCCCAGTCGGAGAGATATTACCGGGCGTGCCTTGGGGGTTCATCGTAGGCGGCTCGGCAGATGGCATCCCCGTCATTACCAAGTCCGGAGGCTTCGGCCCGCCGGAGACACTATTTCAATGCATCAAGTCACTTCAACACAGACCCGGTCCTTCCTTTCAGGAGACAACCATATGACGAGAAAACCCAGAGTGGCGATCACGATTGGTGATCCAGCAGGCGTGGGTCCGGAGATCACTCTCAAAGCGCTCCGTGACCAGGCAACGAGAGGACTTGCTGAATGGCTAATCATCGGTGACCGGATCGCACTCCATCAATGTGCCATCGAATGTGGTCTTGCGGCGGATTGGCTCCATGGCATCCGTATTTTTGACCCTGATGTTCTTAAGGGACACGCCCCGCGAGCCGGACACTTAGGTGCGGAGTACGGCCGCGCGGCCGTCGAGTACGTGCGTCTCGCAACAGAAATGTGCCTCCGTAACGAGGCGGATGCCATGGTGACCGCGCCATTGAACAAAGAAGCAGTCAATCTAAGCGGGAGGCAATTCTCAGGACATACGGAGTACATCGCCGAGATCTGCGGGGTCGCCGGCTCGCGTATGCTGCTTTCCAACGAGCGTTTGTCCGTGGTCCACGTGACGACGCACGTTCCTCTGCGGCAGGCCACGTTACTCACGGCCGACATGGTGCTGCGGACAATTGAATTAGGTTATGAAGCGATGCTTCTCATGGGTAAATCTGCGCCCCGCATCGCCGTCTGCGGCCTGAATCCACACGCAGGAGAGCACGGACTCTTCGGATCGGAAGACGCGGACAACATCGCTCCGGCCATCGAAGCTGCCCGTCGCAAAGGCATCGCATGCGTCGGCCCGACATCACCTGACACCACCTTTCTCGATGGCGTCCGCGGGAAATATGACCTGATCGTCGCGATGTATCACGACCAGGGTCACATCCCAATGAAGCTGATCGATTTCGAATCAACCGTCAATATCTCTCTTGGAATTCCAATCATTCGCACCTCCGTCGATCACGGAACGGCATTCGATATCGCCGGCAAGAACAAGGCCGGCGCGCGCAACATGATTGCCGCGTTGAAAGCAGGCGCTGCAATGGCCGCCAACCGTATCAAGAAGACGGTGTCCGTATGAAATCGGGCCTTTGGGTTGAGCTGTCCATCGTAGCGTCCTATATCGCTGTACTCGTTCTTGTTGGCGCGTTCTTCGCTCGCCGCCAGACAACGACCGATCGTTACTTCATCGTGCGTCGTTCCATCCCGGGTTGGGCGATGGGCCTCTCCATGTTTGCCACGATCATCACGGCCGTTACTGTCATCGCGTATCCAGGCGCGTCGTATGCCGGTAGTTGGTCGTTGCTGGTCCCTGGATTCATGGTTGTCGGAGTGCTTGCTCTCGCGGGCTTTGTCATCATCCCTTTCTTTCGGCACGTAGTCGGTATGAGCGCCTACGAGTACTTCGGCAAGCGCTTTTCGTACGGTGTTCGTGCTTATGCCTCGCTTGCCTTCGCCGTCGGCCACTTTTCCAAGATGGGGGTTGTTCTCTATTTGCTCGGTCTCACCGTCAGCAGCATGACAGGATGGAACATCTTTGCCATCATCTTCGGTGTTGGCGTTGCCACCATTCTCTACACCTTAGTCGGAGGTATGGAAGCTGTTGTCTGGACCGACGTGGCGCAATCTGCGGTCCTCTGGCTCGGCATTGTCATCGTCCTCACGTATCTCATAACAATGACTCCCGGTGGCTGGCATGCCGCAATCCACCTCGCGATCGACCAAAATAAGTTGAGTCTCGGTAGCATGTCACCCTCTCTCTCCAAACCGACGGTTCTCGTGCTCTCGCTGTATGGCTTTTTCTTCTATCTGCAGAAATACACGGCAGACCAGACATTGGTGCAGCGCTATCTCATCGCGCGCACCGACGCTCAGGCGCTGCGCGGTGTCGCTTTAGGGGCGTTGCTCTGCGTTCCGGTGTGGGCCCTCTTCATGCTTATAGGCACGCTGCTTTGGAGCTACTTCCGACTCTCCGGTGAGCAATTGTCAGAGACCGTCCAAAAGGCAGACCAGGTCTTCCCGTATTTTCTAAGCACGCATGTCACCCCTGTGATGGCCGGCTTCTTTCTCGCCGCACTCTTCGGGGCTGCAATGGCCTCGATGGCCTCGGACCTCAACTGTATCTCGGTCGTTGGAGTCGAGGACTTCTACCGCAGGCTAAGACCAGCGGCAGACGATGCCAGTGCACTCCGTTTAGGGAAGGTCTTCGTCGCAGCCTGCGGTGTTCTCACCATGGGTTTGGCCACGAGGTTGGCGCACTCGCAAAGCGGGGTGCTGTCGCTCTACTACACCATCACCGGTATCGTCGCGGGCGGCCTCGCCGGTCTCTTCCTGCTGGCATTTCTCAGCCGGCGAGCCAACACCATAGGAGCGGTCGCTGGAATTGTCGCCAACCTGCTCTTCACCACATGGGCCACGCTGACGCTGAATCACGGGGCGATTCTCAACTTGGGGCGGTGGAACTTCAGTTGGAACGAGTACATGATTGGCGTTATTGGCCACGTCGTGCTGCTGGGAGTGGGTTTCATCGTAAGTCTGATTATTGGGACCCCCGCAGAAAACTCGGAAGACCTCACATTGCGGGGATGGTTGGACCGTTGTACAGCCGAGCGCGCCAAATCGCAGAAGTTCTCACACGTACTGCGCAGTTAGGGCAGTCAATTTAGAAAGAGGATCCATGAATCGTCTAAAAAAAGCAAAGCTCGCACACCCGGAAGGTCCTCTTCTCGGAGCCGCAGCGTATTTCTACGACCCGATCTTCCTTGAGATCTGCGCCACAATTGGTTACAAGGTTGCTTGGATCGAGATGGAGCATGGCTTCATAACCTTCGCCGAAGCCGCCGACTTATGCCGTATTGCGTCCGGCCTCGGCATGCTGACGATGGTCCGCGTACCAGACGTGCGCCGCGAGAGCATCCTCAAGGCCGCCGAATGTGGGCCTGACATTATCGACCTGCCAATGGCGAACACGCGTGAGGATCTTGAGGCCCTCGTCCGCTATGCACGCTTCCGGCCCCTCGGAGAGCGTGGGTTCTTCAGCGTCTCTCGTGCCATCCAGTATGGACTGCTAGACGGCGTGGCCGATGCGCAACAGGAACTGAACAACGACCTCTGTCTGATGGCGCAGATCGAGACTGCGGAAGCTCTTTCAAACGTGGAGGAGATCTGCAAAGTGCCTGGTGTAGATATTTTTATTGGCCCGGCCGACCTCTCTGCCAGTCTGGATGTGCCCGGGCAGACCGGCCACAAGAAAGTTTACGACGCAGCGGCCAAGGCGATTGCAACAGGCCGTGCCCATGGCAAACAGGTCGCAGTAGGTACCGCCGCGCAGGACTTCGAATTCTACGTCTCGCAAGGAGTAGACCTGATGTTCTGCATCAATGACATCGCCGCGATGAAAATTGGAGCTCAAACGTCCATGCGCGATGCAATTCAAGCCTTGAAGACAGTTGGCTGCCGGCAAGGATGCCCCTCTGCCCCTTGATGACTTTGCGGCCTAGCTGATTCCACGCATACATCCCCGGCGACGCGGGTTGCGTCCGGCTTCTGTCGTGCAATCTCGAGCGAAAAACCTCCTGTCAGAGAAGCCGCCTTTGCGCAGAGTGGATTCGTCCGGGCGGCATCTTCGTGCCTTCGCCGTCGTCATACGCCAGGACTGTTGTTTTCGACTTTATTTGTCGTAGATCTTTTGGGATTATTTGTCGTAACCGGGTGTTGGGGATCAATGGAACAGAAAACCCGCTTAACGCCGCAGTGACAAAACCAGCAATGGAGAATCAATACCTTTGGCGATGACTTGGAGGATCTCCGGTTGCCAGAGCCGCAAAATCCCCTCGGCACCAGCTCGAGCTGACAAAACTACATCCGCCGTATCCTCAATAACTTACAAAAGCACTGAGTTCTTAAGGCAACTTTCTGTTCCATTGATCCCCAACACCCAAAAACGCGGCTTCGTCCGCTGAGGTACTCTTTTCCTCCCCTTCGTGAACTCAATCCGCCTTCTTGTAAGACAAGCTATAAGCAACCGAACTAGAAAGCCTGCCACTTGTCAACGTGACCTTGAGTGTCACCGTCTTCCCATCCTGCGAGACCGTGAACTCATTTTCCCGCCGACCATCATCCGACACAAAAACCTGTGTGAGATGATCACCCGCAAGCACCTGAGTCAGTGTGCTGTGCTTCCCGTTATAGACGTAGTCAGCAGGCTCTCCCTTATCGCCCGACATCATCTCAGGTCGCGACTGCGGACGAACAACGATCTTCCCTGGCTCAAACGAGAAGCTATAGAAACCCAGAATCTGCGTCGTCGCCGAGACGCGGTTTCGCGCAGTCGATCGAGTGACAAACGACAAACCTTCGACAGCATGATCAATCGCGGCTCTCCGCGCCTCCTCCTCCTGCGCACTCCCCGGATAGCGATACGTTCCGGTAAACCGCGCCCGCTGATCGCCTGACATCATAGGCGCCGGAGACTTCGTAGGATCATTCGCCGCTGTCTGTGCGTTTCCGTCGATGGCGAACCAACCAACCGTGCAAAGAAACAGAGGGATAATCGCAAAATCTCGCCAAACTCGCATGATCTTCTCCGTCATCCCAATTCCGCCACTCTACTTCAGCGGAGATAGAGTTCGCTCAACCTGAGAGCCTACAGTCCCAGGTTATCGTTCACCGCGATCTCGATGTCTTGCTCAGACCCCAGGTACCGCTCCGTGGTCTGGATGGAGGAGTGTCCGAGCAGGAACTTGATCTGCTCGAGATCCCCGCCGTTCTTGCGGCAGAGCTTGGCACAGGTACGGCGCAGGTCGTGGGCGCCGAAGTGTTCAATCCCGATTTGCTTGGATGACAGTTCAACTACCGACCAGATCGCCCAGTCTCCGAGTTCATCGCCGACGATCTTGCCCGACTTCGAAAGCGGACGGAGCAGCCTGCCCTTCTCGATCCTGGCGGCGGCCATCCAGACGTCGATTCCCTGCTTCACCCAGATCGGGACCGCGACCGTACGGATACGGCCGCCCTTGCCGCGGAGATCGATGATGACCCACCTCCCCTCCCTGAGCTGGAATAGCTTCGATCTTAAAGGAGGCAAGTTCTTGCCGGCGCAGAGCGCAGCCAACCAGGAGAGCAAGGATGACATAGTCGCGCTTGCCCTTGAGGGTCGAGCGATCAGGCACCGCCAGCAGCTCCTTGGCTTGCTCGCGGGTAAGCCAGTTGCCCAGCCGAGTTCCCTTCTGCCGCACGTTCGGCACGTCGCTGAGATTGGCGGCTTCTTCCAGTCCGATCATGCCGTTGCGCCGCGCTTCGCCGACCAGCTTTCGTATCGCGGATAACCGGACGTTAATAGTGGATGGAGACAGGTGATCGATGGTGGTTCGGTACTCCATCAGCAACGCGCGTGAGAGCGGTCGGCTGCCGCAGAAGGCAAACAGATCATCCAGTGCTTTGGCGTAGTTACGCTTGGAGTGGATCGACTGCACCGAATCCAAGACCATGCGACGCAGGATAGTTTGAGCCTCTGCGAGTGCAAATTGCGATTCTTCAGGCGGCAGCTTAACGGGAACAAGAGAGGTGCTCATTGCCAGCCAGCCTCTCTATCTTGCCGAATTCCAATTGTGCAATAGGCTATTGCACAATTGATCTTGCGCGATCAAACCGCGTTGTCCGAAGATCGGCGTCGCGCTACTCCTCACCGGACTGCTCCTTGCGCAGGGTCTCGATCTCCGAATGTAGCTTCTTGACAACATCCTGGAGATCCTCGACACTCGGCAGTTCTTCGCGCACCGGCTCCGGCAGCTCACGTGTGACCCGGTATGTGGAGACGCCTATCGGCTGAACTAAATTCTGCAGAGCGTACTCCACAATTGGGCCGCTCCGGCTCTCGCAAAGAAGCAGTCCAATCGTAGGGCCGTCGACAGGTGTGCGCATGGTTCCATCGATTGCAGAGATATAGAAGCTCAGCTTGTCTGGAGGCTTTTTTCCACGAATTCAGCCCAGCACAAAATCGCCTACGACAAGAAGCATTGTCGTAGGTAATTCATGCTCATTATAAAAGGGTTAATCATGTCGTAAACCCATCCGAAAAAGTCGCCTTTTACGGCAAGCTCAAGAATCTCGAGACTGCGGTTGCCGCTCTTTGGAACCTCGTCCCATGCGAGGGGAAAGAGCTTGTAGATCGCGCTCTGTCAGGCTATTTTGCCCTTACTGGGCTGAAGACACAGTTCATCGATTTGCCTCTGGTTGAGTTCAACCGCCTCACAACGGACTTCTATCCCCGGTTGATTCCTTGCCTCTCTCGCCGCTTCCAAAAGACGGAGAGTCTGAAAAGGAGCCATCTGAGCAGCTTTCACTGCTGCAGCAAATACCTTGTCATTCAGATGAATAGCAGAGATCTCGGGCGAGTCTTTCGCGACGCCTTTAACTCGAAGGTAACCGTCACTTGTGATTCTGAACGCGAGTCTGTAGAGCATTCCGAAAGGCTACCACTCTTTAAGTGAGGCCAATGAGAGGCTCGCCGAGGCGGCGCAGTCTGCAACTTATGGGTGATTTCTGAATGCTATTGGGAAGAAGAGCATCCATTTGAAGTAGCTGACTAACTGATTGCAATATTTGGATTGACTGCCTTGTATGAGCGTAGAAAGACGATGGGTTAGCGTCCATATTTGTCCGAAATGCGGACACGTAGTGAACCTGGCCGAGATTGACCTCAACGCGATCACTACGGGCATACTCCCATGTGTACGCTGCGACTGGTCCGGGCCAATCCAAATTCAGATCGTTGAAGCAAACAGATGAGTCAAGTGAGATGGTGGTCTTCCGCAGCGCCATCGTTTGCTTTTGCTGCGAGATTACGCGGAGATTGGTAGCGAAAGCTGCTTGTCTCGGCTCAAATGCGAAAGCTTTCGCATAAACGCTCTTACCAACTCGCTAGCCACCTTCGAACTGTTATCTGCACGAGATGCCATAAAGGTTCTCAACAGTAAGGTATCTTCGGTGAGCGGGAGAACAGTCACGCCGTTTCTGGCCACCCGCAAAGCACCCACCTTCACCAAAAATGCCACGCATGAGCCGTCGACTAGCGACGGAAACGCTTCTTCGGGTGCTGTCACATGCTTGACCCGAGTTGGGAGAATTCCCCGAGCCGCAGCTCCGCGCATAATCGCATCGTAGAGTGGCGGATGCAGTCTGCGCTCGAATAGAACCCAGCAGCGACCGGCCAGGTCCTCTAGATTGACAGAAGGGCATGCGGCCAATTTGTCCTTTTCTGACATAGCAATGTAAAAGGGAGCTTCGTCGATCTTAACTGTTGTCAACAAAGCAGATTCAGGAGGCTCAGTGGCTATTGCCAAATCTAGCCTGCCCTGCAGTAACTGATGAACTAGATCGCATGAGAACTGGCTAGTCAGGTCAACTCTCAATCGCGGGAACAATGGCAATTGAACGGATAACAGCGTAGTGACTAGAAACGGATCCGTATAAGGAGACCTGCCGACGTTGAGGACGACATCAACACCTCGCGCTGCCCTTTGCGCAGCCTGAAAGGCTCTCTCGCCGTGAAATACCGATAGGCGAGCCTCTTCAACGAAAGCTCGACCTGAGTCATTGACTTCGACCAACTGCCGATCTCGATCGAACAATGAAAAACCGAGACGACCTTCCAATTCCGATATCCTTTTAGTTAAGGCTGGCGGAGATATATGTAGCTTTTGTGCGGCTCGAGAGAAATTCAGTTCTTCTGCCAGCGCAATAGCAGCTTCCATTAGCCTTATGTCGTTTCCCGCCATCACACGCCTCCCTAACTGCTCTACTGGGGTCAGGACGTTTGCAAAAAGGTCAGACAGAAACTATCACTTAATCTATCAGACACGTTAGATGCGCCACCCACATACGTAGTTGCGATGTAAAACCCGCTCCTCTGGCCAATCTCTCCTGCGAATAGCCTCGCTCATCGCAAGTTTCGCGACGCGGAGGCATCCATACGAGCCATTCGTCGCCATCAGATCAGGCGTTATTCCTAATTGGAATAACGCCATCACTAATTTTCATTGGACGAAATCTTGTTGGTTAACCATCCTAAATTTGCACATTCAACCGTGCGTTGAAAGAAGGCATTTGCACGACATCTGCTAAATGGAGGATCGTTGCATGAAGCTGCACAGCGCTCACAAAAAACCACCGACCCGAGCTATCGAATCCTCCGATCAGAAACTTCTAGTAAGCCGCCACGAAGCCGCGCTAAGGCTCTCCATCAGTGAGCGAGCAATCGACTATCTCATTGCGAACAAGCAAATCGCCACTAGACGTATTGGTAGCCGAGTCTTGATCGCGGTAACAGAGTTACAACGCTTTTCCCGTAGGGATCATCCGGAATCCGTCGCTAGCTAAGGTCCCTATGTGCGATGCCGAAGCGGCTTCTGCTGGACGGTGGCTGTAGAATCGGATTATCTATTTTCTGCAGTCCGACGTAGTCACCGGAGGGGGTATGGCGCGTGGTATTTATGAACGGCCCAAGGGTAGTGGAATTTGGTGGATTCTTTATTACATTGATGGCAAGCGACGCCGGGAAAAAGTTGGCCGTAAGTCCGACGCCATCAAGCTCTATCAATCGAGAAAGGCCGACGCCCTCGCAGGGCGCAAATTGCCCGAACTCCGCGGCAGTCGAGTCTTGACTCTCTCGGAGTTGATTGATGATGCTTTAGAGTTTGTTGCAGACCACAAAGACAAGCGCAACTATGTCAGTAAGGGAGAGATTGTTCGTGCCGCCTTGGGCTCACGTCCTGCTGCTGATATGACACCTCAAGAACTTGAGCGTTGGCTGCGTATGCACTGCAAAACACCTGCAACTTCGAATAGATATAAGGCTTTTATCTCCCTTTGTTTTCGAGAAGGGATTCATAACGGAAAGGTCAAATCGAACCCTGCCCGCCAAGTTCGCAGCAAACGCGAGAGCGTGGGTCGCCTGCGATACCTCACCCGCAAAGAATATGACCGTCTCTGCGAAGTAATTCGCGAGCGTTTTCCAACGCACCTTGCTGAGTTCGTCGTATCAGTAAATACAGGTATGCGCCTCTCGGAACAGTATTCACTTACCTGGGGACAGGTCAATCTCGAACGCCGGACCATTGATCTCACAAAAACCAAGAATGGGTCCGCTCGAACCGTGCACCTCAATGCCGATGCGGTCGCCGCATTTGAATCCATGCGCCTTGATAAACAGAAATCGAACGACGCGGTTTTTCCAAGACAAGGGGCCACCTTTGATACGCGTTCATGGTTTCACCCATGCCTTGAAGACGCCAAGATCGAGAAATACGTCTGGCATTCAAACCGCCACACGTTCTGTTCCTGGCTATCGATGGCTGGCGCATCCATCAAGGAAATTCAAGAACTCGCAGGCCACAAGTCGATCGTCATGTCAGCGCGATACAGTCATTTGTCTCCCGAACACAGGCTCTCAGTTGTCGAGCGCATAGCAGGCACGGCTGCTGGAACGAGCAGCCACCAAAACAGCCACCAACGTAAAACTAGACATCGAATGAATAAAACAAAATTGATCGTAAGTCATTGATTATATGGTGCCCGGAGGGGGACTTGAACCCCCACGACCTGATAAGGGTCTGCGGATTTTAAGTCCGCTGTGTCTGCCGATTTCACCATCCGGGCATGGCGAGAAATATTGCCGGTTGTTTTATCTTAACGCATCCCTCTGAATTACTCGGTAAAGGAACCGTCGCGATGGTTCTTGCGTAATCCAAACAGAAGTTCGATTCTTGCCGGGGTCAGCTCCATCTATGCCGTTCCACGAGATTCTCAAGCAAACGCTGTCTGCGCTCTGGGAAACGAAGCTTCGCAGCTTTTTGACGATGTTCGGCATTGTGTGGGGCATCACCTCGGTCATTCTGCTGGTCGGCCTCGGCATCGGCTTCAACATAGATCAGAAGGAGCATCTGCGCAGCATCGGCACCGACATCGCCATCTTCTTCGGCGGAAAAACTGGCGCCCAGGCAGGCGGATACGCCGCCGGCCGAGATATTCGCCTCACGATCGATGACGCCATCGCCATCCAGCAGCAGGCCTCGCTGGTCAAAACCGTAAGCCCGGAGTTGCGTCGCTCCGTTCCCGAGGTGAGCCAGTGGAATGCAGCCAACCGCCCCATACGCGGGGTCTGGCCGCAATACCAGCGGTTTCGCTCTCTCACCGTCGAACAGGGACGCCTCATGACCGAGCAGGATGAAGCCGAGGGCGCTCGGGTCATCCTCCTCGGGGCCGAAGCAAACCGGCAGCTCTTTCCCGGCAAGGCCGTCATCGGACAACCCCTGATGGTCAACGGCTATCAATACACTGTCATCGGTGTGCTAGCCAAGAAGAAACAAAATGGCAGCTACGGAAGCGGCCCCGACAACACGCAACTCTTTACCAACTACACCGCCATGGCGCGCGACTTCCCTCCCCCCGAGCGTCCCGGAATCGTTCGAGGCTTCGTCAACAACATCGTCATCGAACCCGTCTCTCCCGATCTGCACGAAAAAGCAGTCGCCCAGGTCAAGCGAATCATCGCCGAGCGTCACCACTACGATCCAAACGACAAAGAGGCTCTGTGGATCTGGGACACCCTCGAAGGATCGAAATTCACCGAGCGCATCTTCGGCGTGATGACCTTGTTCTTCGGAGCCGTCGCGCTCCTCACCCTCGCCCTCGGCGGCATCGGCGTCATGAACATCATGCTCGTTGCTGTCACGGAGCGCACCCGTGAAATCGGCGTGCGCAAAGCACTCGGTGCAACTGCCGTCGACATCAAACGCCAGTTCCTTGTCGAATCCGCCATCATCACGTTGGTCAGTGGAATCGCAGGTTTGACCATCGGCGTAGGCGTGTGTCTGTTGTTGCGCCTCGTTCCGCTGCCTGACTTTGTTCCGCATCCGGTCATCTCGCCATTAGCCATCGTGGCTTCCCTCACCACCCTTACTGCCATCACATTATTCGCGGGCATGTATCCTGCCCTGCGAGCCGCCAACCTTAGCCCCATGGAATGCCTGAGAGCGGAGTAGTCATGAACCTCGGTGAGATCATCCGTCAAAGCATCGACTCGCTCCTGCGCAACCGCCTCCGTTCCGGTCTCACCATGCTGGGCATCGTCTGGGGACTCGTGACAGTCGTGCTTCTGCTGAGCTACGGCAAAAGCCTCGGCGAAGGCGTCCTCAACGGCTTCCTCGGCCTGGGCGACAACGTCATCATGGTGTGGGGCGGCCAGACCAGCATGCAGGCCGGCGGCGAACGATCCGGCAAACGCGTCAAATTTCTCGATGGCGACACCGAAGCCGTGCGCGAACAGGTTCCCTTCCTCAAAGCCGTCAGTTCCGAAACCGACGACGGGTTCAGCTTCAAGTACGGCCCAAAGGTCGTTAACATCCAGAGCAAGGCGATCGATCTTCCCTACGGCGGAATGCGAAAGCTGAACGTCGAACAAGGTCGATACTTCGAGCCAGCCGACTTCACCGACCATCGCCAGGTCGTCATCTTCGGCCCTCACGCAGCCCAAAAGCTCTTCAACGGCTATCCTCCCGTGGGCGAATCGGTACAGATTGAAGGCCACGTCTTTCAGGTGATCGGAGTACTGAAAAACAAAATTCAGGACTCATCGAACAATGGCCCCGACAACGAAAACGCCTTCGTCCCGTTCAACATGCTCAGACTGCTCCGCGACCAGCGTAATCCGGACAGCATCGTCTTTCAGCCAAGTTCGCCCGACCTCCACCTCAAAGCGCTACAGGCGGTCCGTGCCGTACTCGCCCAGCGTCACCACTTCGACCCCAAAGACGACAAAGCCGTTCCCAGTTGGGATACCGTAGCGGACTCGGCCGAGATCATGCAGTTCAGCACTGCCCTCGATCTTCTCCTCGGAATCATCGGCGCCATGACGCTCGGTGTCGGAGGAGTCGGCGTCATGAACATCATGCTCGTCTCCGTCACAGAGCGCACTAAAGAGATCGGCCTACTCAAAGCCCTCGGCGCTCGACGCCGCGACATCCTCAAACAATTCCTGCTCGAGAGCCTGACCCTTACCTTCCTCGCCGGCATCGCTGGAATGATCGTCGCCGTTCTCGTCTCCTATCTCATCCCACCCATGCCGCTCTACTCCGACATCTACAAGACTGCGAATCACGAGGGCGACATTCTCCTTCGCGCCTCCCCCTCCATCATGCTCGTCTCCTTCGCCATTCTCGCCATAGTGGGCATCGTCTCCGGACTCCTCCCCGCCGTCCGCGCCTCCCGCATGGACCCTGTCGAAGCCTTGCGCCACGAATAACATTCGTCAGAACGGCAGCCTCTTAATATCCGGTTCAAGCCATTCACGCCTCGCCTCCACGGAAAACAACCGCGATCGCGTCCAGTACTCCAGCAGCCACTCAGGACTGCCCAGTCGAGACCACATCAGCTCATTGCACGTGACGAAAAGCGGGCCCGGCGCCGCCGCAACCAGAAAAGCGCGAGCCGCCCGGATCGAAGCCTGTGTGATCGTCTCGTGATATCCGCTCGTGTTCGTATTCGCACCGCCCGTCGCCTCGTTATAACCGCGAATAATGCCCGGCATCTCCCGAGAAATCTCCACCTCAGGCCTGTACCGCAGCAGCCAGAGCGTCGCGGCGAAATGGGCCGCATGCGTCCAGACACTCTTAGGCAGCGTCCGGTCAAGCAGACCCAACCCGATAAAAGATATCTCCTCGTCCGAAGTAAAAGGATGAAATTCCCTCATTGCTCAATACCCTCCATCATTTCGTTGCAGCAATAAAAAAAGACCGCCGGTTTGGCGGTCTTTCGGTTCGTAATCTGAATTGGCTAAAGCTAAATTCTTATCTGCTCACAGCCGTCCACAAATACGCGCACCAGTCCGCCGACATCAATTGGCAGTCTGCTGCGTCATCTTTGTGTGGTGTGAAGCCATACCTGATGGTAAACATTTGGGCGGCCGACAGCAATAGAGAAATCCACAACCGCCGGTTCGATCTATCCCACCCCAGCCATGCTCAATTCGCCAGACGATAGCGAATCGTCTGATCCTCCAGAAAATACTCAGCAGAACACTCCGACGACCCGCAGATCATCGCCTCCAGTCCCGCGCACTGCTGCTTCGTAATCAGACCAAGCGACCCGCACGAGGGGCATGCCAGCACAGCCCAGTAAGGGTTCTCCGCCTTGCCCAACCCACCCGCCTGCTCCAGCAAAAACAACGTGCCCGGCTGCATCTGCTCCGGGATCCACACTTCCAGAAGATTGATGTCCGCTACCATGCTTGCCTCTTCATCCAACGGTTGTCTTCGTTCGCGACTAACGTTCATGCGTCCATGCCGACTTCAGGCTGCGGAAGAGACCTCCAAAATGGTTTTCGTGGTTCACCCTCAAAGTGCACTACTTCTGGTGCAAAGAATAACGGATATTCTGTCCCTGTCAATGCCACATTTTGTGCAAAAGATGCTCGGTTGATTCCTCGTCACTGCGTGGCATACAAAGCGCGGTAAATCTCCCGGTTGCGCAGGATCGCCTGTACATACTCCCGCGTCTCGGTATAAGGAATCGACTCGACAAACTCCGCAATATCCTGATAGCTGCCCGCCGCCATCCACTGCCGCACCGGCACATCGCCTGCGTTATAGGCAGCCAGCGCATACTCCTGCTGTCCGCCAAACCGGTCCAGGACCACCCGCAGATTCCTGGTCCCAAGTTGCAGATTCACCGTGGGATTCAACAGTTGGTTCGTATTGAACCCCTTCAGCCCTTCCTTCTTCGCCATCGACTTACCGACCGACGGAAGCAGTTGCATCAGCCCCCAGGCATTCGCATGGCTCACGACTCCTGCGTTGAACTCCGACTCCTGCCGAATCAGTGACGCCACCAGATAAGGATCCAACCCGTTCTTCTGCGAGTTCGTCGCCAGGTCGCTCCAGTAAGGCTGCGGAAACAAAATCTTCCAATACACCGTCGGCACCTGGTCCAGCGGCAGAGCAAAGAAAGAGATCCCGCTATGCTTCATCGCCTGCAGCGCTCGCGTCGTCTCCCCATACGACGTGAAGATCTCAGCCTGCGCCAGCGATCCCCACTGGCTCGATGTAGAACTCAGCTGAATCTCCGGCCCGATATATTCGTTCAGCGCAGCGTTCGCCAGCAGCCGCGCCTTGATGAGGTGAGGCTCGTTCTCAGGCAACTCTCCCGTCAACGGCGGGACCACCGGCTTCGGCACCGCGCTCAAAACCGCCGCAGGAGCAGCCGTCGCCGCCTGCGCCTTCAGCACATTCAACCTCTGCCTCGCCAGCAAAGCATAGTAGAAGTTGATATAAGAACCCGTCAGCGCGCGATAGTAGTTCGCCGCCTGCGCGAAGTTGCGCTCGTTCTCATAGATGCGGCCGCGCCAGTAAAGCGCGCTCGGCACCTCGATCCCGGCGGAGTACCCCTGTATCTGCTCATCCATCAGCTGCGCAGCCTCGGCATAGTTGTGCAGCCGGTAGTTCATCCACGCTGTCCGCCAATGGGCCGAAGCCGCATACGTGCTGTTAGGAAACATCTTCACCAGCAGCGAATAGTGATACGTCGCCTGCTTCGCATCATGCTTCAGCAGGTACATGTTGCCGCCCGAGTACAGCGCCTCCTCCAGCCACCTGCTGTTCGGGAACCGCTGCACCATCTGTGTAATCAACGCGTCGTGGCCGGCTTCATCTTTTTCGTTGCGGGAAATCTCTGCCAGCATATACATCTTCAATGCCGCACTGTCGTCGGAAGTGTTGGGCAGCCGCTCCACATCTCTCCGGCTGATGCGCTTCCGCTTCATATCGCACGCCGCCGCATAAATCAGCAACGCATCATGATCCGCCTGGCTCAGCCCCGAGCTGTCGCGTTCGATCGCGTGGTACTCCTCGCCCGCCTCCGCATACCGTTTGGCGTTGAACAGCTGGTCGGCATGGACCTTGCGTTCAACCGCACTCAGCGGCATGTTCATCGCCTGCATCTGCCCGCGCGCCTGTCCCGCCTCCATGCTCAGAGGAAAATTGACGTACAAACTCCGGTAGACCGCAGCCGCACGCGACGTGTCGCCTGACATCTGATAGGCCCGTCCCAGCGCATAGCGGAAGTCCACATGCGATGCCGGCGCCGTATCCGCGAGCGGCAGCAGAACCCTCAACGCACCCTGAGGATCGTTTTGCTGCAGGTAAGCATTCGCCAGCAGCACCGGCGCATTGGCCGTGAAGATGCTATCCGGATGCTTCTCCCCGAAGTGATCGAGCAGCGCATACGCATCCGTTCCATGCGCCCCCTGCACCGCCGCCTGCGCCCCAAGATAGTCCGCGTAATCATCCAGCGCAGTCCCGCTCGCACTCGCCCGGCGAAACATTCCTGTCGCATCGGGATACCGGTGGTCCAGCATATAGGCATGCCCCAGGGCAAGATAAGCGGCAGCCGCCCCTTCGCCGGGATGCACCCGCGCATAATTTTCCACCCCGGCGTAGGCTGACGGCGAGCGCGTCATCGCCAACTGCTGCGCCATCGGACGCAACTGCTCCGAAGCCTTAAACGCGCTCGTCAGATGAATCGTCTGCGCCGTCGGCCTTCGTGAAGTCGACGCAGCACGCGTCTTACCTGCCGTGGCACTCTTGCTTTTCGTTGTCTTGCTGGAGCTGGTGCTTTTCGACCCACCCGCAGTCGACTTCCCAGCCGTGGATTTCTCGGGCGTAGACTTCCCCTCAGTGCCCGTCTTGCCCTTACTGACTGGCTTCTGGGTCTGCTCCGTCGCAGCCGCCGAACTCTGGGTTCGTCCAGCAACCCCACCCCACACACATGGCACCATCATCCCCATCAGGGAGGCAACCGCCACCGCACCCTGAAGCTTTCCCCAGATGCTCGTCACGGTCTCATCGTCTTTCCAGCCCACATATCCACTCTAACCGTGTTCCAGAACCTCAACAGCATCATTCCGCAGCGAACCATCGCGGATACGTTCGAAACACCGCTGAATCGGCCAACTTCGAATTTCCGCCCATCAATACCTGCAGGGACGTCCCGCTAGAGACATAAAGTGGCAAAACTTTTCTCCATGCGTGCAGACATTTTCCGTCAATCATCAGAATATCGCTGAAAATAAAAGAGATACAAAACGATCCAGTCTTTCCGGGTTTGGCTCCCGGATTGCATTTACCCGGGCAACGAATCAACCTGTTCCACTTGGAGTTTCCATGCGCCTCTTTCTCCTTGCCGCTGCTTCCATGCTCGCCTTGGCTTCGGCCCCGTTGCTCGCCGACAACATTCCCTATGCGAACGTCGGTCAGCTCGCTCCCGCTCAGACCTTCACCGCAACCGCCACAGGAGTCGTAGTCGGCTACTTTGCCGGCTCGAGCGCAAGCGACAACGACCGAATCGCACTCTGGGACACCACCCAGAACACGTTCAGCGGATTTCTGCTCCCCAACCACAGCTCAACGGTAGGAGTCGGGACGACCTTCCTTTCCGTAAACGCCGGCGACAACCTCATCTTCATTCTGTCCAACGACTCGACCGGTCAGCTTGAGGACTCCGTCAGCAACGGCGGTTCTCCGACAGCCTTCAGCACCGATGGATTCAACCATGCCTATTCCACCACCTACACCGGCAGTCTCGCCGGACTCCCGGCCGGTCTCACCGGCACCTTCGTCGGCATGGAAGACCTCGCCGTAAGCGGATTCAATCCTCTCTCTGGCTCCGACCTCGACTACAACGACGACACCTTCGTCTTCACCAACATTGCTGCCACCGCTCCCACTCCCGAACCCAGCAGCATCGCTTTGCTTGGCACCGGTCTGCTCGGCCTTGCCGGCGCACTGCGCCGCAAGTTTGCCCGCTGACCAATCGCCTGGCACGGCGGAGAACGCATTCTCCCGGGTCGCATTCTCCGCCGCTTTCGCCAACCGCCCACCACGCTCCGATAAGTCATCCACCCTCACCGCCTCTCTCTTCCCATCCCCAATCTTTGCTCTCTGCGCCAGCGCCATTTACACTAGGAAAGACATTGATTTGCCTCGCCCCGTAAGCGGAGCGATTTCGGTGTCCGTTTTTCGCACCTTTTGCCCATGCCTGCCATCCAATCCCCAGCAACGGAAGAAATCCACCCCGACGTAGCGCTTGTCGCACGCGCAAAGGCGGGCGATACAGCAGCTTTCGAGCAGCTTGTCCGGCAGTACGAACGCCAGATCTTCCGCGTAGCACAGCATATTACTCAAAACCGTGAAGACGCCGAAGACATCACGCAGGATGCATTCCTCAAGGCTTACGAGAAGCTGGACCAGTTCCAGGGCAACTCCAAGTTCTCTACCTGGCTCGTCCGCATCGCCGTCAATGAGAGCCTCATGCGCCTGCGCAAGCGCAAGACCAGCAAGACCGTCTCCATGGACGAGGACGTTCAGACCGAAGAAGGATCCATCCCTCGTGACTTCGCCGAGTGGCGCCCCAACCCCGAGCAGGAGTACAACCAGGCCGAGCTCGCCGATATCCTTCGCAAAACCATACAGGGTCTCCCTCCTGGTTTTCGCAGCGTTTTTACGTTACGCGACGTTGAAAATCTCTCCACAGAAGAGACTGCGGAGGCACTCGGCTTGAGCGTCCCAGCTGTCAAATCCCGATTGCTGCGTGCGCGCCTGCAACTGCGCGAGCGCCTCAGCCGTTACTTCCGCAAGAAGCAGGAGGGCCAACCTGCATGAACTGCACCGACCTTTTAAGTCATCTTTCCGACTACTTTGACGAGCAGCTCACCGCCGAGCTCCGCAAAGAGATTCAGGCTCACACCGACAGCTGCCAGCACTGCCGAGTCGTCCTCAATACCACCCGTCAGACCATCGAGGTCTACAAGGACAACCAACTCTACGAGGTCTCGACAGAACTCCGCGAACGGCTCCACAAAGCCATCATGGCCAAGTGCCTCGCGGTCAAAAAGTAGCCCCTGAAAAAGTAGTCCCTCGGTTTAAATTCTCCCCGCCGCGCTCAGAGCCGCAATCTCCTCATCCGTAAACACCCTCGACCGGATCAGAAACCGCACCCCTTCCCCGTTCTCCAGCGAAAACATCCCCCCACGCCCCGGCACCACATCCAGAATCAACTGCGTGTGCTTCCAGTACTCGAACTGGCTCTTGCTCATGTAAAACGGAGTCCCGCCCAGCGTCGCCATCAGCACATCGCTGTCGCCAGTCAAAAATTCCGCCCGCGGATAGCACATAGGGGAGCTGCCGTCACAGCAACCTCCCGACTGATGAAACATCAGCTCCCCATGCTTCTGCTCGAGCCTGCCCATCAACTCCACAGCTGCGGGCGTCGTAATCACCTGTTCCGGTACATCCACCATCACACTCACCTTAGAACTTCGCCCCTCCATTCCCTGCCACAACTCACCGGGTGCCCCATCCATCGCGCACTTTGCGATGGGTGGGATCGCAGACACTCAACCAGCCTAAACGCCTTTGCCGTTGCCTCTTTTGTTGTCATCCCGAAGGGATCTGCTGTTGCATTTTTGTTGCCGTTGGGATTAAGCGCAGGCCTTTAGCCCTGCGACCAATCGCCGTCCCATCAAGGGCTTTAGCCCCGGCCTTATCCCAGGGCCGCCAAACCCCTAGAAGAACCCCAACGCACTAGGGCTATAGCTCACCAGCTGATTCTTCGTCTGCTGATAATGCTCCAGCATCATCTTGTGGTTCTCACGTCCCACACCCGACTGCTTATATCCGCCAAACGCCGCATGCGCCGGATACAAGTGGTAGCAGTTCGTCCAAACACGCCCCGCCTGGATCGCCCGCCCGAAGTGATACGCGCGATTCAAATCCCGCGTCCACAATCCAGCGCCCAATCCATACAGCGTGTCATTCGCCAACTCCAGCGCCTCATCCTCATCATGGAAGGTCGTCACCGAAACCACCGGTCCAAAGATCTCCTCCTGGAAGATCCTCATCTTGTTGTGACCCTTGAAGACCGTCGGCTCAATATAAAATCCTTCCGCCAGATCGCCGGTCTGCGCAGAACGCTTGCCGCCAATCAACACATCCGCGCCCTCCTGCTTGCCGATGTCGAAGTACGACAAAATCTTCTCCATCTGCTCAGTCGAGGCCTGCGCGCCGATCATCGTCGTCTTGTCCAGCGGGTTTCCCTGCTTGATATCCTTCACGCGCTTCAGGGCACGCTCCATAAATTGGTCATAGAGCGTGTCCTGAATCAGTGCGCGTGACGGGCAGGTGCATACCTCGCCCTGATTTAGTGCAAACATCGTGAAGCCTTCCAGTGCCTTGTCGAAAAACGCATCGTCCGCAGCCGCCACATCCTTGAAGAAAATATTCGGCGACTTGCCGCCCAGCTCCAGCGTGACCGGAATCAGATTCTGCGACGCATACTGCATAATCAAACGTCCGGTCGTCGTCTCACCGGTAAACGCAATCTTCGCAACCCTCGGACTCGAAGCCAGCGGCTTGCCCGCCTCCAGCCCGAACCCGCTCACAATATTCAGCACACCCGGCGGCAGCAGATCCTGAATCAGTTCCATCAACACCAGAATCGACATCGGCGTCTGCTCTGCCGGCTTCAACACCACGCAGTTCCCTGCCGCCAGCGCCGGCGCCAGCTTCCACGTCGCCATCAGTATCGGAAAGTTCCACGGAATAATCTGTCCCACAACGCCCAGCGGCTCGTGGTAGTGATACGCAATCGTGTTCGCATCAATCTCGCAGATAGACCCCTCCTGCGCCCGAATCACGCCCCCAAAATAGCGGTAGTGATCGATCGCCAGCGGCATATCCGCCGCCATCGTCTCGCGGATCGGTTTGCCGTTATCCCACGTCTCAACCGTGGCCAGCATCTCGAGATTGTCCTCAATCCGCTGCGCAATCTTTTCCAGAATTCGTCCCCGCTCCGTCGTCGAGGTCTTCCCCCACATCTTCTTCGCCGCATGCGCTGCATCGAGCGCACGATCCACGTCCGCGGCATTCGACCGCGCAATCTCGCAGATCACCTGTCCCGTAACCGGCGTCACATTTTCAAAATACTGCCCGGACAACGGAGCCACCCACTCGCCGCCAATAAAGTTGTCATACCGCTTCTTCAGATTTACGGGAAATCCGTAGCTCCCAGGTTGAATCGCCGACATCGTTGCCATAATCTTCACTCCTTAAAAAATCGATACCTTCCAGCGCTCGGAATTGTAGTCCTCTCCCGTGAAATCTGTCACAACGACTCCGTCCGCGTTTAGAGCGGCAATTCGCATGCCGGTCGATCCCCGAGATCCGAAATACATGAAGCAGGTTCACGTCCTCCAGGACGCGGTCAAAGTCAGCGAGAAGAGCCCAGGCAGCTTCGAAATACCCAAATGGGACCGGGCGAACCAGAAGAATTGACCGATGCGCTGGTCGTGCTTGGCTCGACGCTCCCCGACGGGGGACACGCAGCCAACCGCAGAAATGAAGTCGATCCGATCAGACATCTGATCCTAACCGCCACGGGATGGGTCTCAGTCCCGACAAAAACGCCATCTATCGCAACATCGCGCCAACCAAAAATAATGGCACGACAATCTACAAGAGCAACGGAGAGGACGGGCCTGTCGATGGCTTCTGGTCAATCGGCGTTCTACAAACAAGTCGAATGGCTTCACACTCAACAACGTTACCGCCAAGAAGAGCGACCACGGCACAGTCACGATACAGTTTGGCGGCTGGGACGGTCTGGTCCCGAACTGCACCCCGATAATGCAGGCTGGAACTACAGGGTGCGCCTCTATCGTCCGCGTCCTGAAATCTTGACGGCAGTTGAAAGTTGCCCGCCGCGGAGCCTCAGGGCCTAAATGCAATTCACACAAAACAGGAGACATCATCTATCCTTCCTTTTTTTGCGTTTTCTGCCCGAAAAACGCATCTCAAGCCCCCAAACCACATAAATCGCTGTAAATAAAAGACATCCACGTGGCGTATTAGTTCCGCTCAACCCGTTTATACTGGGTATAGATCAAAATATGGATCAAAACAGGCAAGCCCCGGACCTCCTCTGGGGCTAACTTATTGATAAGAAGTATTTTGGGCGCAACTCATTTGTATGGAATATTTTACTGGGAGACTCTCCCTGTAAACCCATGAAAGGAAGTATTTTACGTCCAAGATACCCGGGTACCCTGTGAAAGGAGAGCCGCTAATCATCCTCAAAAATCGACGAACTATCACCTCGCACCTTCAGGGCTGACTCCGCGTCCGTTCGGAGTTTCGTCAGAAGGCTCCATTGATCATTCAGTTTAGGCGGCGCAGCCCAGACCGGCAGCGGCATCCTGAGATAGTCCGAGAGCGCCAGCGCATGCTGCTCATACAGAGCCCGGATCGTGTTCAGGCGTTTCGCCGCAGCCGGGTCGCCACACAGCCGCAGGTTGTTCTCTCCCAGCGCCTCACACAGATGGTAGAAGTCCTTCGACGGCAGCCGATCGACCTCTGAATACTGCTGCCACGACTTGTGCCCCTGGACGCCGAAGACCTGACCGATATCGATAAGTGCATGCCGTGCCATCACGAACGTCAACTGCGACTGACGTGAGGGCGTGCCCTCGATCACCGAGATCCGCAGCGCACACGTGTCGAGTATCGAGACCAGTGCCGAGAGCCAGCTCTGGCTGTCGTGTTGCGAACGGTAGTAGCAGAGGATGGGGTAGGAGATATGCGATTCGAGAATTTCGGCGGCCCAACGTTCCCACTCCTCAAGCAACTTGGTCAACGCATCTTGTCCGCCCTCAAAAGCATGACGCCGAAGCAGTTCGGCAGCGCTCGGTGGCGAGCCGGCACGCGAATCCAACAGTGCCACGGTGACCTCGCGACGCGAAAAGGCCTGGTACAGGACCGGAAGGTAGCCGATAACCAACGCCACGAATCCAAGGCCTACGCCGGACTCGAGAATGATGATCCCCCGTGCGACTCGGCTGTGCGGCACCACGTCGCCCAGCCCCAGCGTAAACAATGTGGTGCCACTGACATAGAAGTCGGTGCCGAACCGGGCCCACGCGCTGGCCGTATGTTGCAACATCGCATCGCCAAACGGAGACCCCATCGAAAAATAGAAAAGTGCGAATCCGGAGATGAGCAGAAGCGCCCACAGCAACAGGAGCAAGAGCAGCGAAAGTGGTCCGTAAATGCTGTAGATCTGTTCACGCACCTTCTTGTTCCCGGCGCGCTCGGCCATCACGCCCCAGGGCGCCCAGGTAGCAATCAGGAAGGTACGCGTCAGCTGAAATCGACCGGTGGGACGACGGGGCAGAATGATTGTCTGGAACGCATCAAGCGCTACACCTAGCACACAGAACAGTCCGCCAATAAATGCTGTGATGTGCAAAAAAAGTCCTTTATTCAAGTTTCAGTAATGATCTTTTCCACCTTACCAGAGGGGGGTGCGCCGACCTTTCGAAGCGTGCTGCGTCTATCGAAGAAAACAATAGGGTATGACCACTCAGCTCTGACTAAGAAGCCCGATGCCGCAAGAAGTTGCGCACTGCCTGCGCAACATTGCGGAACCAACCGGGTCAAGTCTTTCAACTGTTGAAAACATCGATTTTTCATTCGACAAACAGGTGTTTTCAAGCCTAAGCTGACTGTACTGGATTCATTTTCAGTCACACAAAAACGATTTGAGAAAGGGGGAAACATGCAACGAGTTCTGGTGGTTGATGACGATCGTCTGGTTGCTGACACCCTGACCCTCATATTTGAGAGGAACGGTTTTCAAGCCAAGGCAGCTTACTCCGCCGATGAAGCGCTGCAACGTTCCCGCGAATTTTCACCCCACCTTCTTCTGTGCGATGTAACGATGCCCGGCCGCGACGGTCTCTCTTTGGTGGAAGACATGACGCGCGAGCTGCCATCGTGCCGCATTCTTGTGCTCACGGGTTTCTACTCCAACCTGAAGAGTGTCCGTGAGCAGTCCCGCAAGCTCTCGCGCCCCCTGGGCGTTCTGACAAAACCGTGCCAACCGTCAGAGCTTCTTCGCGAAGCAGCCGCTTTGCTCGCTACCGTCTAACAGGATCGCTGTATGTCTGACCTTGGCCGCATCTTCATTGCCGTCGGCCTTCTCCTTGTGGTTGTCGGTGTCGTCATCGTTGGGCTCACCCGCCTCAATCTGCCTCTCGGTCGTCTCCCCGGCGACTTCAACTGGCGCGGCCGGGGATGGTCGGTCTCCTTCCCTCTGGCAACTTCAATCCTTATCAGCGTGCTGTTGAGCGTCCTTCTCTGGGCGATCAGCCGCCTACGCCGCTAGCTCTCAAATTCGGCCTCGCGATGCTAGACTCAGGCGGTATGGCTGAAAGTGACGACAAGCCGCCGACACTGGCCAGCCTCCGGGCCCGGCGAGGAAAATTCGGCGTCCGCAAGAGGCTCTCCTTTCCTCCTGCTCCTGATTCGCTAAGTCAAACTGGGCTCTTTTCCGCGATCAGTGAGGCTGGTGCGATGCTGGGTAGTCCCCCGGCCGAAGCTTCAACCGTTGACGAGCGATCGCCTCGCCACTCCAAACAACCTCAGCGTAAGCCAACTCCGAACCTGCAGATCACCGAAGATCGCCGCATCTGGAGCGTGCGTGCGCTCGTTACGGATATCCGCCAGCACGTGGAGACCGACTACACCGATCTGTGGGTTGAAGGTGAAATATCCAACTGCCGTACTGCGCCGTCGGGCCATATCTACTTAACTCTAAAGGACGGTGAGGCTCAATTGCCGGTCGTCCTCTTTCGCCGCCAGGTCATCCTGCTGCGCTTCCGCCCGGCCGACGGTCTTGCAGTATTGGTTCGAGGGCGAGTCTCTCTCTATGAGAGCCGCGGTCAGCTCCAACTGATCGGCGAGACAATGGAGCCTCGCGGCGCAGGGGCGCTTCAGCTTGCGTTTGAACAGCTAAAGGCCCGCTTACTGGCAGAAGGGCTTTTTGATGCGGCACGAAAACGTCCACTGCCGTCCTTCCCAAAGTGCATCGGTATTGTCACATCTCCCACCGGCGCTGTGATTCGCGACATTGTCACCATCGTGCGGCGCCGGCATGGACGGCTGAAGCTGCTTATCTATCCGGCGACTACGCAGGGCCCATCCAGCCCGGGCTCGATGGTTGCCGGTATTCACTGGTTCAATGCGCACCGCTCTTTGGTGGATATCATCATCGTCGCCCGTGGTGGTGGATCGCTGGAAGATCTCTCCGGGTTCAACAACGAAGGGCTTGCCCGCGCAATTGCAGCCTCAGAGCTTCCCGTGGTGTCGGCGGTTGGTCATGAGACTGACTTCACCATCGCGGACTTCGTCGCTGACCTCCGTGCCCCCACTCCATCAGCGGCTGCCGAGTTGGTCACCGCGGCACAGCACCGTATTGAAGACCGCATCAGGGCACTTGACGTTCGTGTGCATCGTGCGGGCCACTTTCATCTGATGCACGCACGGCAGCGATATGCTCGTCTCTCGGCTGAGTCCGTTCTGGTCCGCCTGCGCGATGCCGTAAACGGTCGAGATCAGCACCTCGATGAACTGCGCCTGCGCCTCGATGCTTCCATTCAACCTTGCTTGCGCCTCCGTGCGCGGAGGCTTGCATTTCTCGTCGATCGTTTGCGCCATCAGGATATCGCTGCTCGCATCACTATCATTCAGCGACGTCTGCAGAGCGCAGACCAACGTCTGCGCCGGACCTCGACCGAGATCGTCAACACACGGCGAACGCGCCTGAACCATGCATCTATCGGACTCGAGGCGCTCTCTCCACTCGCGGTATTGTCTCGCGGCTACGCTCTTGTATACGCGGCCAACGGGAACCTGTTACGCTCTGCTACCGAGACAGCAGTGGGCCAGACTATCCGGGCGCACCTTGCCAATGGCACACTTGAAGCCGAAGTAACTCAGACAAGGATTGATCAAGCAAATGCAACGGAGACCGACCACTCATGAAGAAGCTCTTTGGAACCGATGGCATCCGCGCCGTCGCCGGCGAGTCGCCTCTCGATCCCACTACAATCTATGCGATTGGGCTCGCCCTCGCCCATGCCCTCGCAGCCGCAAAACCGTCTCCGCGCATTCTGCTCGGCATGGATACTCGCGAATCGAGCGAGTGGATCGCCGCTACTCTCACTGCGGGCCTAATCGCCGGAGGAGCTTCGGTGGAGAGCGCAGGAGTCATCACAACACCCGCCGTCGCTTTTCTGACGCATACGCACCGTTTCGCCGCTGGCATTGTCATCTCAGCCTCGCACAATCCCTGGCAGGATAATGGGATCAAACTATTCGGGTCGGATGGCTACAAACTCCCCGACGCTACGGAGTTAGCGATTGAAGAGGAGATATTCCGCCATATCGCCGGCTTGACGACGCTTCCGCAGCAAACTGTTCCGCCAGAGGTCAACGAAGCCGACCGGGCTGAGTATGTTCGCTTCCTGCTCGCTGCTGTTCCAGGGCTTTCGCTTGATGGACGCCGCATTGTCATTGACTGCGCGAACGGAGCCGCCTCCTCTGTCGCTCCACACCTCTTCGCTGATCTGGGTGGCGAGGTGATCATTTCGCATGCCAGTCCCGACGGCCGCAACATCAACGAAGACTGCGGAGCACTGCACCCCGAGGTCGTCGCAACCCAGGTGAAGTATCACCACGCCTCGATGGGCATTACCTTCGATGGCGACGCAGACCGCGCTCTATTTGCCGACGAAAATGGATGTGTGGTCAACGGCGACGCCGTTCTGCTGTTGGCGGGCCGTGACTTGCAGGCCCGAGGTCTCCTTACTAACTCAACCGTTGTTGCTACAACGATGTCGAATATGGGGCTCGAAGCGGCGCTTAAGCGTAGCGGCATCCAGATGCTTCGCGCTGCGGTTGGGGACAAGTATGTGCTCGAACAGATGATTGCTACTGGGGCCGCGTTAGGTGGCGAACAGTCCGGCCACATCATCTTTACTGGGCGTAGCACAACGGGCGACGGGTTGCTTACCGCGGTGTTGCTACTTGATATCGTTCACCGCAGTGGCAAATCGTTAGCGGAGCTCGTTGCCGACCTCAAGGTCTTTCCGCAGGTCATCGTCAACGTGAAGGTTCGCGAGAAGAAGCCGCTCGAAGGTATTCCGACTGTGGCCGCCGCTATTCGTGCCGCCGAGACTGAGCTTGCTGATTCGGGCCGCGTCGTCATCCGCTATAGCGGCACTGAAGCTCTGGCCCGCGTGATGATCGAGGCCGAATCGGAGCGCTTGATGCGGCATCATGCCGATACCATCGCCGCTGCGATCCGCACTGAACTCGGTGTCTAGCGTTAGACAATGAGGAAGAGAGCAAGAACAGATGATTTTTTCATAAATTTCTGACCCGTTCATCTAAGTTTGATTTTTCAACGACCGGAATTCGGAAAAATGCGATGTCAGCCGTCTGGAATATGTAACCCAATGCCGCTGTTCGGAATCGAACGATTGGTACTCTGGTTTCGTGGGAGCAAAAGAGATAAGGAGCATCTAGATGGCGACAAAATCAATACCTCTCAGCGAGCGTCCGGCGTGGACGTCCCTGGAAGCGCACTATCAGCAGATACACGAGAAGCAACTCCGCCAGTTATTCGCGGAAGATCCTTCGCGCGGTGAACGTTTCACCGCTGAGACCGGCGGGATCTTTCTCGACTATTCGAAGAACCGCATCACGAACGAGACGCTCAAGCTTCTGATTCGGCTCGCGGAAGAATCGGGGCTGAGGGAGCGGATTGATGCGATGTTCCGCGGGGAAAAAATCAATATCACGGAAAACCGGGCCGTGCTTCACATCGCGTTGCGCGCGCCGAAGGGCGAGTCGATTTTAGTTGATGGAGAAGATGTTGTTCCCGGCGTTCATATAGTGCTCGACAAGATGGCTGCTTTCGCGGATCGCGTTCGCAGTGGTGCCTGGAAGGGGCATACTGGCAAAAGGATTCGCAATGTTATTAACGTCGGAATCGGCGGATCCGATCTTGGACCTGTAATGGCATACGAGGCATTGAAATATTACAGTCAGCGTGACATCACCTTTCGATTCGTCTCGAACGTGGATGGGACCGACTTTGCCGAGGCGGTGCGAGACCTCAATGCGGATGAAACTTTATTTTTAGTTGCGTCGAAGACCTTCACTACGCTCGAAACGATGACAAATGCCCACTCGGCGCGGGACTGGGCGCTTGCAGGATTGGGCGGCGATGAGAGGGCCGTGGCGAAGCACTTCGTGGCGATTTCGACGAATGCGAAAGAGGTGACGAAGTTTGGCATTGATACAGCGAACATGTTCGAGTTCTGGGATTGGGTCGGGGGACGCTACTCGATGGATTCGGCGATCGGTCTGTCGACAATGCTCGCCATAGGGCCAGACAATTTTCATTCGATGCTGGATGGATTTCATCAGATGGATGAACACTTTCGCACTACTCCTTTTGCGAGCAATCTGCCAGTGCTGATGGGTCTGCTAACAGTCTGGTATACCGACTTCTTCGATGCGCAGACGATGGCTGTGCTGCCGTATGAACAATACTTGAAGCGCTTTCCGGCCTATCTGCAACAGCTGACGATGGAGTCAAATGGCAAGCACGTAACGCTTGAAGGCACGCGAGTTACTACCGAGACGGGGCCGATCTACTGGGGTGAACCGGGGACTAATGGTCAGCACTCTTTCTATCAACTGATCCATCAGGGAACGCGTTTGATTCCGTGTGACTTCATCGGGTTTTACAAGACGCTCAATCCGCTGGGTAGACACCACGACATGCTGATGGCCAATGTCTTTGCGCAGGCTGAGGCTTTGGCGTTTGGTAAGACGGCGGAGGAAGTGACGGCGGAGGGCACGCCGGACTGGCTGGTTCCACATCGCGTATTCGAGGGCAATCGTCCGTCGAATACGATTCTTGCTGAGAGACTGACACCAGAGGTTTTGGGTAAGCTGATTGCGTTGTACGAACATGTCGTATTCACACAGGGCACGATTTGGAGCATCGACTCGTTCGATCAGTGGGGGGTTGAACTAGGCAAGGTGCTGGCGCAACGCATTATTGGGGAGCTAGAGAGCGCAACGGAGCCTGCGTTGACGCATGATACTTCGACCACGGCACTAATTCGGAGATACAGGAAGAATAAGTAAACTCGGAGGTTGCTGATCAGTGCGAGATGGATGTCACCTCCGGTGTTCAGGCCGAATGGAACTATTTGGAAAGGAGCATGTATGCAACTTGGAATGGTAGGTCTGGGTAGGATGGGTGCGAACATGGTTCGGCGGCTGGTGGCGCATGGTCACGAGTGCGTTGTATTCGATGTGTCACCGAAGGTGGTGGCGGATATGGCGAAGGAGAAGGGGATTGCCGGTTCCTCTTCAATGCAGGAGATGGTGAGCAAGCTGGCCAAGCCTCGTGCGATCTGGATGATGATTCCGGCGGGAGTTGTTGAGAAGACGATTGAGGCGATCGCTCCGCATCTTGAAGCTGGCGACATTCTGATCGATGGCGGGAATTCGTACTATATCGATGACATCCGTCGCGCGAAGCAGCTTGCCGAAAAAGGAATTCATTATGTCGATGTCGGGACCAGCGGGGGGGTGTGGGGGTTGGAGCGGGGCTACTGCATGATGATTGGGGGACCGGATGCTGCGGTGGAGCACCTGGATCCCATCTTCAGGACGATTGCTCCGGGGGTGGGGGAGATTGCGCGGACTCCGGGGCGCGAGAAGGTGGGGGGGACTGCGGAACAGGGTTACCTGCACTGTGGAGGGAATGGCGGCGGGCACTTCGTCAAGATGGTGCATAACGGGATTGAGTACGGGATAATGGCGGCTTATGCGGAGGGTCTGGGGGTGCTGAAGGCGGCCAACATCGGGAAACATACCGCTGAGATCGATGCTGAGACCACGCCGCTGCGTGATCCGGAACATTATCAGTACGACTTCAACCTGCCGGATGTGACTGAGGTTTGGCGGCGTGGAAGCGTGATTGCTTCGTGGCTGCTGGATCTGACGGCGGCTGCGTTGATTGAGGACCCGGAGATGTCGAAGTTCGGAGGCAGAGTTTCGGACTCGGGTGAAGGACGCTGGACGATCAAGGCGGGCATTGATGAAGGTGTTCCGACGCCGGTATTGACTACGGCGCTCTACGAGCGATTCAGTTCCCGGGGCGACGCTGACTTCGCGAACAAGCTTCTGTCGGCGATGCGTTATGAGTTCGGCGGCCATTTGGAGAAGCCTGCGGCTAAGTAGGTGCATTTTGAAGGAGATAATCCGTGAGTCAACCTCATTCCGATGCATTGGTGTTTTTCGGCGCGACTGGCGATCTTGCCTATAAGAAAATTTTTCCGGCGCTGCAGGCGATGATCAAGCGCGGCACCCTCACTGTCCCAGTGATTGGGGTGGCGAAGGCTGGGTGGAACCTTGACCAGTTGAAGGCGCGGGCGAAGGACAGTCTGGAGCAGCATGGCGGCCTGGATGCGGCGGCGTGGGAGAAGCTGAGTTCGTTGCTGCGTTACGTGGATGGCGACTACTCGGATCCGGCTACGTTTGTTGCGGTGCGGCAGGCTCTGGGTTCAGCGGAGCGGCCAGCGCATTACCTGGCGATTCCGCCTTCGATGTTCGAGACCGTGGTGGAGCAATTGGTGAAAACCGGTTGCGCGAAGCGGGCGCGGATCATTGTGGAGAAGCCGTTCGGTCACGATCTGGCTTCGGCGGAGGAGCTGAACCGGATTCTGCTTTCGGCGTTTCCTGAGTCTTCGATCTTTCGTATCGATCACTACCTGGCGAAGGGGCCGGTTCACAACATGGTGTCCTTTCGTTTTTCGAACTCGTTTCTGGAGCCGTTGTGGAACCGCGAGTACATCGAGAGTGTGCAGATTACGATGGCGGAGAACTTTGGGGTGCAGGGGCGTGGGGCCTTCTATGACCAGACCGGCGCGATTCGCGATGTGATCCAGAACCATATCTTCCAAGTGATGTGCACTCTGGCGATGGAGTGTCCGGCGCGGCATGACAGCGAGTCGGTGCGGGACGAGAAAGTGAAGGTGTTGAAGGCTATTCCTGCGATCGAGCCAAAGAACCTGGTTCGCGGACAGTTCGTCGGGTATCTCGATGAGAAGGGCGTTGCGAAGGACTCGAAGGTGGAGACGTTTGCGGCGCTGCAGCTGGAGATCTGCTCGTGGCGGTGGGACGGCGTGCCGTTTTACATTCGCGCCGGAAAAAATCTTCCTGTGACCTGCATGGAGGTGATAGGCAGGCTGCGCAAGCCGCCGATGACGAGCATGCTCGAGGGCAAGGTGCAGCAGAACTATATGCGGTTCCGGATAAGCCCCGAGGTGACGGTGGCGATGGCGGTGTCGGACTCGTCTCCGCTCGGGCCGGGGGAGCGCCAGACGGTGGAGCTGGTTGCGAGCCGACACCCCCGTCCGGAGGAGATGGAGGCGTATGAGCGCGTGTTGACCGATGCGATGGCCGGGGATTCGACGCTGTTTGCGCGGCAGGACTATGTGGAAGAGGCATGGCGGATTGTGGACCCGGTGCTGAAGGCTGCGACTCAGGTGTATCCCTATAAGCCGCAGACGTGGGGACCGAACGAAGTGGAACAGACGGTTGTTCCGCCCGGCGGGTGGGATGAACCTGATGCGGAGGAGCCGGAAGACTTCCGGGTTGTTGTGCCGCCTCAAGCGCAGGTTGCGGCCTCGTAGATTTAATTGCGCGAGATTGAACCGGGTTCGCTGTGAGATCTTCAACCGCTTGAATGTTGGGGATTGTGGCCGGTTCGCGGCTCGGTTTGGGCGTGGCGGACTCCTGCTCGTTTTGGATTGGGCGTTCTGCCAGCATGCGTTCGATGAGGAGTTGGACGGAGCTTTTGCGTTCGGTGGCTTTGCCTACTTCGGCGCGCGGGGCGAGGGTGCCTAGTTCGGGGTCGGTGGTGATCTCTTCGACGATTTCGACGGGGTCGGGTTTGGCGTTACGGTGGGCGGCGGGTTTGGGAAGGTTGAGGCTGGCGATCTGAAGGCCGTAGAGGAGGAGGCCGGCGCGGCGGGGATCGATGTCGTTGGAGGCGATGCGGCGGAGAACTTCGCCGATGACAAGCTGGATGCCGGAACGATCGTTGGGATCGGGCAGGGTAAGGTCGAAGGTGGAGCGGCGGCCTCGGCGTTGCTCGGGGTTGGCGACGGGTTTTCGTGTGGTGTGGTGGTAGTAGCAGAGGTCTTCTCCGCGCAGGCAGGGGCTGCCGCAGCGGTGGCCGTCGGTGAAGATGTGGCGGCATTGATATTGTTTTGGTGCGTTGGTTCCGGCGTCGATGATGGTGTGTTGCATATGTCCCCCCACTGGGTAAAAAAGTGTGCAAAGTCTTAGAAAGAAAAGACCTGCGTCCGGACTAGCCCGGTGCAGGTCTTGGGTTAAATGCGAAGGCCCGGCTTGTATCGCCGGGCCTTTTCCTACTATTTCTATTTTACCGAATGGAGTGAAACTAAACTGCAAAATTTGGCGAATTTATTTTTGGCGTGTAAGGGATTTGGATTGTTTGAGTTTGGGGTTTTGAAGTTGAGATTTGGAGGATTTTGGGACTTGACATGCGATTTTTGGGCAGAAAACGCAGAAAAAACGCAAATGCAAAAGGTCAGTCGCTTCATCCCCTCGACTCGGCTCGGGCTGCGCTCGAGCCCTTCGACGTTGCTCAGGGCAGAGCGGTGGCGCTTTTGCGGCTGGCTAGACGCGGGCTGAAGAGGGCACTGAAAATGTGTAGCGAAAACAGAAACGTACCTCAGCGGCTAAAGCCGCATTACAAACAAGACACTTTCGGCACGGCTAAAGCCGTGCCCTTAAGCAAAAACGGAGTTGTTCAGCACCCTCTGAAGCCCCGCTTTACGTAGAAGCAACGGCAGGGCCACGTTTTGCGGATGACAACAAGAAAAGTCGAAGCGCGGAGGCTGGTTGAGCATTTGAGCTTTGGACTCCGAGATTCGCGGTTGTTTCGAGATGGGCGGGAACGGTCTCGCTTCTCCACCCCAACGAACAAAAGCGCTCGTTGGGGACCCCGGTTCGCTCGATACCCCACCCTTTGTGGTGAGACTGCAAAGGATGGGGCACCCATTCGCTCGTTCCTTTGGCTAGCTGGGGTTGAAGAACGGGGACAGATCAGTTGAGGGTGATGTCGAGGACCTGGATGGAGTAGCGGGGGACGGTATGGATGAAGGTTGTTCCGGCGTTTTCTATGTTGCTCACGACGGGGACAATTCTGGTGGGCTCTGTAATGGAGTTCGTGTCCTGGGTTGTTTTGCCGCTGAGTGTGGTGACGGTGGACCTGGGTTGGACGTGGCCGGCTCCGCTGAGTTTGATTTCGACTGACTGCGGGACCGACGAGGCGTTGACCAATTTGAGATGCAACCGATGATTCTTGGAGTCGTAGGTCGCGGATTGGAAAAGCCGAGGATTGGTGGTGTCCAGTTTGGAGTCGAGTATCTGGTCACCGAGATGCGTGCTGAACATGACCTGCGCGTAGTAGCTGGGTGATCCGTAGCTGGAGAGGGCGTCGTAGCCGATGAGGTCGCTTGGCCACTGCATTGCACCGGGACTGACATTGACGAAGAGCGGAGCGTAGGACGCCATCACGACGATGTCGCTGTTGCGCTCGAGGCCGGTCATCCAGGCGGCGTCGCCGAGTGCCGCGCCGAGGTTGGTGGTGGGAGAACCTTCGCGGGTGGCCCACTCGCCGACGAGGATTTTGGGGCCGTTTCGATCGTAGCTGTCGTACCGATGAGTGTCGACGAAGAACTGCTGGGCGGTGCGATAGAAGTGGGTGTGGAGTGCGTGGTCGTTGTCGTCGAGGATGTCGGGGCGAACGAGTGTGACCGGGGCCGAGGCGACGATCTGCAGCTCCGGATACTTCTGTTTGATTGCCTTGTAGAACTGAGCGAAGCGAGCGTCGTAGGTGCCGGATTCGTCGTGATACTCCTCGTTGCCGATCTCCATGAAGTGGAGGGGAAAGGGCGCGGGATGGCCATCTTTGGCGCGTTCCGCGCCCCAGCGGGTTGAAGCGTCGCCGGTAACGTATTCGATTTCGTCGAGCGCGTCCTGAACATAGGGCTCGAGGTCCTTGCCTGCGGGAATGTGTTCCTGACGAAGAGAGTAGCCGGAGAAGACGGCGAGCAGCGGCTCCATGTGGAGGGTTTCACACCAGGTGAGGAATTCGAGCAGGCCGATGCCGTCGGAGGAGCGGTAGGTCCATGGCGTGGGGTGGGTGGGCCGATCGACGAGAGGGCCGATGGTCTTCTTCCACTCGTAGTGTTCGTTGAGATGGTCGCCTTCGAGATAGTTGCCGCCGGGGAAGCGGAGGAAGGCGGGATGCATGGCGGCGAGCTTTTCCATGAGGTCGATGCGCTTGCCGTTGGGTTCGTTCTTGTATGTCGGGGGGAAGAGCGATATCAGGGAGAACCATGCGGTGCCGGGGTGTTGCACCAGAAATTCGAGATGATTGTCGGCGGAGGGTGCGAGCGTGCCGGTTTTGAGCGTGAAGGTGTATCTCTGCCAGGAGGCGCCGAGCGAGGGGACGGTGGTTGCGGCGGCGATGGCTCCGGTTCTGTCGTTGACGAGACGAATAGTGAGGTCGCCGATGGCGGAGGCGTCTGCTTTGGCGTAGAAGGAGCCTTGATAGGTGGTGGAGGGATGAAGGGAAATACCCCAGAAGCCTGTGTTGTAAAAGCCTGCTTCGGCCTGCGGACCGGCGGATGTGGCGGTGAACTTGAGACTGTGCGGAATGGCGGCGCTGGGGCCGGTGGTTTTGTCGAGCTCAATGTTGGCTCGCGAGTTGCCGTTCTGGATGAGGGTCCAGTGTTCGAGGTTGGGTCCGCGATCTGTCTGAAAGGTTCTGTTGCTGACGAGTTCGGCGTAGAGGCCGCCGTCGTAGGAATAATTGATCTCTTCGGTCATGATGCCGTAGAGGGTGGCGCTTACTTTTGCGATGGGTTTGGCGGCGTTGATGGTGAGGGTGGCGGTGCTCTGTGCGGTGGCGGCAAGAGACGTAACAGCGAAGACCAGGAGAGCTAAAGGGAAGAGACGCATGCGCTGCGGTCCTTGGCGAAGGGGTTGGGGTAACGTTTACTGAGCGTTCGTTGCCAACGGTAGTTGAAGGCGAGTTTGGCGTCAAGCGGCCGGGAATGCTGGTTTACTGCTTGGCGGAGATTGGGGTGGCATAGCGCGTGGCGATCTTGTCTCTGGTGATGGTGTTGGTACCCGCGAGGTTTGTCATAACTTCCGAACAACTGAGTTGTTTCAGTTCGTCTTCTCGATGTCCGGCAGCCTCCATGTCTTGTCGAAGAGCGGCTGCTGCGGGCCGTAGAAGCGGAAGAGCACTTCGAACTTGCCGTTTGGGTCGGTGGGAATCCAGTTGGGCTCCTTGCCAGCCGGAAAGACCGGGGCTTCACTGGTTCGGGGCCTTGTTCTGTGTTTCGGGTGGCTTGTTTTGGCAGCCTGCGAGAGCAAACGCTATTGTTGCTGTAAGCGCAGATTTACTTGTGGAGATAAACGAACTAACAAATCGCTCCACCCAACAACCATCTCAGTCCTCCTGTGGAGACATCGATACGTCAGGTTCAATTGGGCGGGGGAGCTAGCGCCCTCCGCAGTGGATTTCGGGAAGGCGGCGAAACGGAATCAGGCTAACACGAATCCGGGACGCCAGATTTGATGACCTGGCGTCCCGGAGTGTAGGAAAGGTTTGTCGAAATAGAGTGATTGTTACTGGCCGCCTGGACCTGCAGGCGCGGGATTCAGCTTCTGCGCGGCCATCATGCCGGCTGGGCCTTTGGCGTCCTTGTCCTTCAGCTGCGCATAAATCTTCTTGGCCAACTCGGGCTTGCCCTGGCTCTCGTAGAGCTCGGCGAGCTGCAGTTGCGCGAGACCGGCGGGCACGGTTGTGGTGGGCTTGGCGGTGAGCTCGTTGTAGAGATCGATCGCCTGGGAGTCGCGGTTGGTTTGGCGATAGAGTTGGGCGAGGGAAAGCTTTGCCAGTGCCGCGAGGTCGCCGTTCCAGCCACTGGCCACCTGCTTCAGCGTGCTCTCGGCGGAGGCGTTCTGACCTTGTTCCACATAGGTGAGTCCGGCGAAGTAGCGGGCTGTCCTGCCGTCGGGGGTCATGCCGTACTTGTCGGCGACGCCCAAGAAGAGTTGATTGGCGGCTTTAGCGCGCTCAGCGACGGAGGGAAAGGTCTTTACGCCAGGAGGCACCTGCTGACCGGGCGCGGCGAGGGGAGTCTGGTAGGCCTGCATGGCTTCGCCAAAGGCGACCGAGGCTTGTGAGGAGCGGCTGTTATAGACGAGCACGCCGACGACTGCGATCAAGACCGCCGCCGCCACGATGATGCTGGTTGCGATGACCGAGCGGCGGTTTTCCTTGGCCCATTCAAGGCCGTGTGTGGTGGTGTCGACGAACTGATCGTGCTTGAGGGCTTTCCTGGTCTGCTGATCCACTTGTTTTCCGTTTCCTTTTGGCTCGCCGCGGTCGATCCGCTTTGAGAGAGCTTGATTGCGCGAGGGCACAGCGCAGGAGTTTAAGTCTACCAGTGCGGCAAACCGGGTTGTAGCTTTTTACGGGGACTGGCCGTTAGAAAAAGTGTTTTCTTCTTGAAATGAAGGAGATGCGGGACAGTCTCGTGATGCAGGTGTGACCTGGAAAAGCCGCGCCCCTTCAAAGCGAAGGCTTCGCCAGAGATTCTTTGGCCTTAGCCGGCTCGCCCAGTACGTCGGGGCCTAGCTCCACCTGGGTTCGGATCAGGTTGTCGGCAACCATTCGGCCAAAGAGCGCCTGACCCTTCGGGTTGAGATGCGTGCGGTCGATGGGACTTTTTTTGTTCTCGGCCCGCTGATCCTCGTGGCCGGTGGCGTTGAGTTCGTCGGCTTGCCCCTGCGTCATTCCTTCGAGCAGCTTCACTGACATCGCATTAAGATCGATCACGGTTACATTCTCTTCCATGCCGACTCTTCGGGCTGCGGCGGAATAGTCGTTCAGGTCCTGAACCAGCACGCCGTTTTTGTAGTTTCGTCGCGAGAGCGATGTCACCACCACCGGTACCGCGCCAATCGCACGCGCATCGTCGATGTAGCGCCGGATATTCGCGGCAAATGTCGTCTCGGGATCGGTCTCGCGCTCCGGGCCTTTGCCTTTCATATCGTTGTGCCCAAACTGAATGAGGTAATAGTCTCCGTGGTCGTCGAGCGCCTTCTTCCACGCGCCTTCATCGATGAAGCTCTTCGAACTGCGGCCGTTCAGTGCTTCGTTGATGCAGGTCACGTTCGGCGTCATGATGGCACAGAATCCTTTGCCCCATCCGCCTTCGGCATTCACGGTTGAATCGCCAACCAGAACGATTTTTACCGAGCCGCCTTCGATGATCTTCATCGCCTTCACACCTTCGGGTGGAAGGGTTGCGGGTTGTGGTCTAACGTATTTGGCCAGTTCAGGCATGGCTTTTCCCATGTCGACCGCGACGATTCTTCCGAAGACGTAGGAGCCCTTCCAGTCCAGATGGGTTTTGTCGAAGATTGTCTTTCCGTCATCGTCCTTTTTGGTGATCGCCAACGTGTTGCCGGCTTTCTCGCCTATGCCGTCGAGGTAAGCAATGCTGTCGTGGTGCAGATCGATCACAGGCACCTTCATTTCTGCGGCGACTCTCTTCATCGTCTCCGCATGGGCGGTCAGGTCCGAGTGAATCTTTCCATCGGCCTCAAAGTATCTCCGGGTCAACGGCGTCACCAGCACAGGGCGGATTCCCGCAGCGCGGGCCTCATCCACGTACTTGCGCAGATTGGCTTCGTATTCGGCCATCGTGGTCTGGCGCGGAAGATGGTCTTTGCTCTCCAGGTCGTTATGACCAAACTGAATCAGCATGTAGTCGGGCTTGGTCTGGAGGCTCTTCTCCCATAGCCCCTGCTCGCGAAAGGTCTTTGTGCTCGCACCACCCTTCGCCATGTTCACGCAGTCCACTTGCGCGGTGACATTGGCACAGAACCCTCGTCCGTAGCCGGCGTTATTGGTCTGGGTGGAATCGCCGATGAGGTCTATCCGCACGGTTGTCCCTGGAGCGCGGACCGCTGCGGTGGCTGAATCGAACGCTCTTGGCGGGTCACCCTGGGCAAACGCGCATATCCCACCCAAGGTTGTTGCCAACAAAAAACCCATGGCGCAGACGCTGCTTTTCCTGGTCCACTTCCCGGTCCACTCCGTCATCTCAATGGTCCTCGACAAAATCTTACTGTAAATTGGCGATAACTGGCTGGACCACTTCAAAGGTTGACAGCCCCTCTGTGGAGGCGAAGACTTGCAAGGGAGAGATTTATCCACTTATGAAGACAGTTATTGCCGAGACCGCGGTCGCCGCCCCCCCTACTACGAATAAGCACCTGATCCGCTGGGTTGAGAAGATGGCGGATCTGACCCAGCCGGATCGGATTCACTGGATCGACGGCTCCCAGGCTGAGTACGACTTTCTCTGCGACCAGCTGGTGAAGGCGGGGACGTTTACGAAGTTGAACGAGAAGCTGTGGCCGGGGTGCTTTTTGGCCCGATCCTCTCCGAATGATGTCGCCCGAGTGGAGGATCGCACATTCATCTGCTCGCTCTCAAAGGACACGGCCGGCCCGACGAACAATTGGGAGGATCCGTATGTAATGCGGAAGAAGCTGAAGCAGCTTTTCCGCGGTGCGATGCGTGGGCGCACGATGTATGTGCTTCCCTACTCGATGGGTCCGATTGGCGGGCCCATGTCGCAGATCGGCGTGCAGCTTACGGACTCGGCGTATGCGGTGGTGAATATGCGGATCATGGCGCGGATTGGGGCTCCGGTCTTCGCAGAGATTGATAAGGATGAGAAGCGGGTTGTGCCGTGCATGCACACGGTGGGTGCGCCGCTGGAACCGGGGCAACGGGACGTTCCCTGGCCCTGTAACGATGAGAAGTACATTGTGCATTTTCCGGAGACGCGCGAGATCTGGAGTTATGGCTCGGGCTATGGCGGCAATGCGCTGCTGGGAAAGAAGTGCTTTGCGCTTCGTATCGCCTCCAATATCGCGCGCGACGAGGGCTGGATGGCGGAGCATATGTTGATTGTGGGCGTGGAGTCGCCGAAAGGGCCTGACGGCAGGACGGAAAAGACCTATGTTGCTGCTGCCTTTCCTTCGGCGTGCGGGAAGACGAACTTCGCGATGATGATCCCTCCGGCGGGGTTCGAGGGATGGAAGGTTTGGACGGTCGGCGACGACATTGCGTGGATCAAGCCGGACGCGACGGGCCAGCTTCGGGCTATCAATCCAGAGGCCGGGTTCTTCGGGGTTGCGCCGGGGACCAGCGCGAAGACGAATCCGAATGCGATGGAGACGCTCAAGAAGAACACGATCTTCACCAACGTGGCGCTGACTCCGGAAGGCGGAGTGTGGTGGGAGGGGATGACGGATACGCCACCGGCTGAACTGATCGACTGGCGGGGCAACAAGTGGACGCCGAAGAGCGGCACTCCTGCGGCGCATCCGAATGGCCGCTTTACTGCGCCTGCTCGGCAGTGCCCCACGATCGACCCTGACTGGGAAAATCCCAGTGGTGTGCCGATCTCCGCGTTTATCTTTGGCGGGCGGCGTCCGACGACGATGCCTCTGGTTTATCAGGCGTTCAACTGGTCGGCTGGTGTTTATATCGGCGCCACGATGGGCTCGGAGACGACGGCGGCAACGACCGGCACGGTCGGCAAGGTGCGGCGCGATCCGATGGCCATGCTTCCCTTCTGCGGGTATCACATGGGTGACTACTTCCGGCACTGGCTGAAGATGCAGCGCAATTTGTCAGCTACGCCGCGGTTGTTTCATGTGAACTGGTTCCGCAAGGGAGTCGATGGAGGGTTTCTGTGGCCGGGTTATAGCGAAAACATGCGGGTTCTGAAGTGGGTTGTGGATCGTGTGCGTGGCCGCGCGATGGGCAAGGAGACGCCGATTGGCTGGACGCCGCACTTTGAGGACATCAACTGGAAGGGACTCGACTTTCCGCGGGCTACGTGGGATGTGCTGCAGACGGTGGACCGGGAACAGTGGAAGCAGGAGGTGATGGGGCACGAGGAACTCTTTATCCTACTTCACGACCATCTGCCTCCGGAGATGATCTACGAGCGCGAGCTGCTGATTTGCAGGCTTTAGACTTGCGGGCTGTGCAGATTTTTTTCTGTGTGGTGATTTCGCGATTTTTCAGGGGGTTTTGAGAAATTGTGTGCGAAAAACGTGGTGTTTTGCGTGGTGAATGTGCGCAAAATCGTGGTGAAAGTGTGGTGGAAAGCACCATAGAAATTGGCCGCGAAAAACATGCCACGTTTTGAATATTTATTTTTGGTCGGACCTCTCGAGGGGGATTGAGGTCGAGGGCCCTCCCTGAGCCGACATTAATGGGCTCTGAGCGTATTGTCGGTAACTCGGAAGTTACACCGGCGATGAGAATGGGTCCGCGCAGAGTTTTGTGGAAGCCCTAGACGGAGGGTGCAACTTATCTGGGCAGGTAGCGGCTCAGTTCGATGAGCTCTCCGAGGTCTATTTCGGCGGACGACGGAGGACCTAAATGAGTAATCGCATGAGTGTTTTGTCGCGTCGACTTGGGCGCTTCGCGGTCGGCTTCACAGTTGCAACCTTCGCCTTCTTCTTCGTCGGGTTCTATGCTGCCGCCAACAATAAAGGCCAGGTAGTATTCTTCTCCGCTGTCCTTGTTTCGGTGTGCCTCTTCGCGAGCTTCTTTTTATGGCTGGCGCACGGCTTTGCGTGGGCGATGATCCCAGAGAAGCCTGCCGAGGCGAAGAGGCCTACAGAGGTATTGAAGCCTGCAGAGGCATTGAAGCCTGCAGAGGCATTGAAGCCCGTAGAGGTATTGAAGCCTGCAGAGGCATTGAAGCCCGTAGAGGTATTGAAGCCTGCAGAAGCATTGAAGCCCGTAGAGGTATTGAAGCCTGCGGAGGCATTGAAGCCCGTAGAGGTATTGAAGCCTGCAGAGGAGATAAAACCTGCAGAGGAGAAGAAACCTGCGGAGGCGATAAAACCTGTGGAGGAGAAGGTGATCGCCCCAGAGGAGGATCCTCCCGATGCGCAGTACACCATCACTGGAAGGCGCGTCCGCTAACCCCAGAGAACTTATCAAACTGCGTAGCAATCGCGGAGGCTCTGCACGGACGAGAGTGAGACGATGCCGCACGCTCTGCGATTGTTTACCGCCAAAGATGAAAAGTGCCACGAGAAATCGCGAACTCTGTAGCGAGTAATAACCGGCACATCTGGGCGTTGGCGATCTTGATAACCCTTTCGAGGGATACCGGTCATGCGCACGTCGGGCGATATACTCGCGACGGTGATCATGAAGAAGTTCACAGTGTGTTTTGTCATCTTTCTGATGTCGGCGACGGCAACCTTTGCTGCCGATGATGAGCACGAACAAGATCGTGTCAGAGAAACAGGAACCGTGTTGAAAGAAATTCTGAATATTCCTGATGACATTCCCCACGACCTGCTCGATAAGGCGGAGTGCCTGATTATTCTGCCGTCGGTGAAAAAAGGAGCCTTTGGGATCGGCGGCAGCTATGGCCGCGGCGTGATGGTGTGCCGGAGCGGCGAACATTACAGGGGTAGATGGGGTGCTCCCGCGCTTTACGCCCTTGAAGGTGTCAGCATCGGCTTCCAGCTCGGTGGCCAAGCTACTGACTTTGTGCTCCTGGTAATGAATCAAAAAGGGGCGCAATCGTTACTGTCCAGCAAGGTCAAGCTCGGGGCAGACGCCTCGGCGGCAGCTGGCCCCAAGGGTCGTACCGCAGAAGGTGCGACTGACATTGTTATGAGCGCGGAAATCTTGTCGTATTCGCGTAACAAGGGCCTGTTTGCGGGTGTTTCTCTGGAAGGCTCGACTTTGCGCTCCGACGGCAGCGCAAACGAAAAGCTCTATGGCAAGAAAGTGAGCGCAAAAGAGATCATTCGCGAGGGCAGAGTCGGCGTTCCCGCCTGCGCGCACGAACTGGATTCCCTGCTCAATGCCAAGTCACCGACAAACAGGTCTGACCCGAAGTCGCTGGAGTAGAATCGTGCGTTCGTTGTTCCATAGTTCCGGGCGAATCGCCGCTAATACGGAGCCTACGAAATCCACATGGACGATAAACCGGCAACTTGGAAGGTAGCCTGTGATGGGCTAACATCTTCGCGAAGACTGGTGGGGTGATGAAAAAAAGCCCGGCGTTCGCCGGGCCTTTTTTTCGTTGGTCGTCGAGGTTAGAAGGAGAATCTGGCTCCGAACTCGCCGGTGAAGGAACGTGGGACAACGGTGCTACTCGGGTTGATGAAGCCGAGCGGCTTGAGGAAGCTGGTTGCGGCGTTGGAGACGTTGACGTCGTAGTTGGGGCCGTAGTTGGCGCGGTTGGTCATGTTGAACGCCTGGTAGAACAACGTTACGGCGTAGCGGTCGTGGATGTGGATGGTGTTCGAAACACGGGCGTCCAACTGCAGGAACGTCAGGCCGTGGTAGGAGTCATAGGCAACCTCGCGGCAGGTGCCGGCGCCGAGGCAATTCTGGTAATACGAGGATGTCGTGGTCTTCCCTGTGGGGTCGGCTTTGACAGCTGCAGCGGCGGCGTTGAAGTAGTTCACGTAGGCTTGCGGACTCTCCTTGGCTCCGGCGAAGATGGCGGCGTGGGGGTTGCTGCGGCCGCTGCCTACTCCCCAAAGATCGCTAGTGGACTCAACGATGCTGAGAGGCCGGGCGGAGCCGACTGACAGGATTGGAGAGATCTCAAAATGCCAGGGGAGAGAGATCGTCCCGGCTGCGGTGAGATGATGCGTTTCATTGTTAGGAGCGGTTCCGTGGTCGGGCTGGCGGAACTCGCCGAGGAACTGGTTTGTGGACGCGTTACGGAAGGCGGCGGGATTTCCCTCGAAGGCGAGAGCCTTGCCGTAGGTGTAGTTCCACACGGTGCTGAAGTGACGGTGCATTGACTGGCGGTAAGTGACGTTGAGAGCGTCATAGTAGGAACGGCCGATCGCCTTTTCAACGCCGAAACGGCCGAGGACGGGAACGCCCGCGGCAGCAAACGCGGCTGAGAACGGCCGGATGCCGCCATTGAAATATTCGGTTGGGTTGATGTTGACGGTCTTGTCTTCGTGGAGGCCGCGGGCCATGACGTACTCGACTTCCACAACGCCGTAGTTGGTGACGGCATACTGGAGGCCGAAGTTAACCTGCTGGGTGTACGGATTGCGGTAGGCGGGATCCATGATTCGTCCGGTCGAACCAGCTGCCAAATTGAAACCTGCGGGCGGAATGAGCGGTGCAGGATCAACGCCGTATCGATAGTTGCTGAGCAGAATGTTGGTCCCGGGCACAAGGTTCGCAGGAGACGCGCAAGTCTTATCGGTGGGGCCCTTGCAGCTGATGGAGTAGGTGTTGGCGAAGACCTGGGCGTTCGCCTGCTGGATCATGAACAGCGGAATGTTTTCGAAGGTCTGACCGAAGTAGAGGCCGTAACCGCCGCGGAGAATGAAGCGGCCATTGCCGAGCGTATCGAAGGAGAAGCCGACGCGGGGGCTGAAGTCGAGGTTGTCGTTGCTCGGAAGGCCGGTGTAGTCGCCTCCGAGATAACCGAGGCTGGGGGTGTAGCCCACGCCGGTGGGTGGCAACGGAGTGGTGGGGACGGTTGCAACGCCGGTCTTGGCGGCGGCGACGAGCTCCTGGTGGGTGCGGCTGTTGGCCTGGTTGTCGATGCCGTAGGTGCCGATCTCGCGATCGTAACGAAGGCCAAGGTTAAGAAGCAGGCGAGGGGTTGCGCGCCAGTCGTCTTCGAAGTAGAAACCGAGCATGGTTGGAGAAAGGTTGAAGGCAGGGTTGCCTGAGGTTCCGGTAGAGGCCTGGATGGCACCCGGCGAGGAGAAGCCGGTGGGGTAGAGGGTTTTGTTGCTCAACATGGTGGACGCTGTGGCGAAGAAGTCGAACTCGGGTGTGGGGTTGTTCTCGAAGAAGCCGCCTACCGACGGTTCGTAGACGAAATCGATCCCCATGCGCAGAGTGTGTCTGGCGAGGGTGTGGGAGAAGTCGTCGCGGAACTGGAATTTATGCTGGCTGGATTTTTGCGGGACGTTGATGTTGGTGCCAAAGCTGACGCCATCGGGAAAGAGGAAGTAGGGTTTACGCACGGTTGAGTCGATGAGGTTGTTCCAGTACTGGAAGCCGAAGGTGAAGTTGTTCGCAGTCCTTGGCGTAAGAATGGAGGTAAGCGTGGCGCTGGTGAGGATGAGGTCGTTGATGGTGAAGTTGCCTTCGGTGGTGTCGACCTGGGCTGTGGATTGATCGTTGTTGCTCTTGTTGTCCTGAGCGGCGTAGCTGATGTACATCTTTTCGTTGTCGTTGAAGAAGTGGTCGATACGGCCGTTGTAGCGCTTCTCATCGAATGGGGTAGCGATGGTGTGGGCCGGAACTGCGCCGAGCGGAATGGCGAGGGTGAGTTCCTGATAGGCGAGATCGGTGACGGCGATCTGCGAACGCTCGCGCAGGCCTTCGTACGCGAAGAAACCGAAGTCCTTGTCTTTGCGGATGGGGCCGCCGATGGCGCCGCCGTATTGCTGGCGGCTGTAGTCGGGTTTGGGCTGTCCTGCCTGTTCGCTGATGGCGTTGTTGGTCTGCAGGGCCTGAGAGCGGAAGAAGCCGTAGAGGGCGCCGTGAAATTGATTGGTGCCGGATTTGGTGACGATGTTGAGAGCCGCGCCTTCGCTGCGGCCGTTCTCGGCGGAGAAACGATTGGTGCTGATCTTGAACTCCTGCACGGCCTCGAGGGGAAGCTGCATGACGGCGCCGCCGACGGTGTTGTCCTTGTCGTCGATTCCGTTGACGGTGGTGTTGGTGTTGCGTCCGCTGGAGCCATTGACGGCATAGACGGCGTAGCGATTCTTGGTGGGGTCGTAGCTGTCGACCATCTTGACGCCGGGTGCGAGGATGGCGAGGTTGGCGATGTCGCGGCCGTTGAGCGGCAAGTCGACGATCTGCTGGGGACTGACGGCGGCGGAGCTATCCAACTTTTCGACGTCGAGGAGCTGGTTGGTGGCTGTGACTTCGACCGAAGTGGAAACCGTTCCGGTCTTCATGGGGAGATTCGCGGTTGTGGTGCTACCGACGAGCAGTTGAACGTCTTTCGCTTCGGTCGGGCTGAAGCCTTGCGACTCCGATTTGATGGTGTAGGTGCCGGCGGGCAGGAGATCAAAACGGTAGGTTCCACCGGTGCCGGAGGTCGTGGTCCGTTGCGCATTGGTTGCGGTATTGGTCGCGGTGATGGTGGCGCCGGGTAGAGCAGCGCCGGTGGCATCGGTGACGACGCCGACGATGTTTCCGGTTGCGGTTGCTTGCGCTAACAGGCATGTCCGGCCTGCCAGAAAAAGCGACAAAAGAAAGAAAGTACGAAGAATGATGCGCATGTGCCCTCCGAAGAATAGTGAGAATGCACCGCTCGCGGCTTTCGCTGTAGGGTGGCAAGTGGGTCTTAGATATGCGGGGACCGGGGAAAACCAAGGATGTCAGTGTTGGAGGCAATATAGCTGTGGTCAGGACCAGCAGCAAGACATATCTAATATCTGATTCGTGACGAACGGATTGTAGGGTGGGGCGAGTGGTCACCAAACAGGGACGGGCAGCGTTTATGAAGGTCGAGATGACCACAGCGATTATTACCGAGCGAAAGCTGCCTTTGGACGTCTGTGTGGATAGAAGGGTATTTATGGCGTCGGTCGAGGGCTGTAGTTTGGCGTTGTCCTCCATGGAGGGTTCGCGGTCGGAGGTTGATCTCGCGGCTCTGGTGGAGGCGTACTCCTCGCTGCTGTTCCGCGTGGCTCATTCGGTTCTGCGGAGTCGATCGGAGGCAGAGGACGTTGTGCAGGACGTCTTTGTGCGTGTGCTCGAGCATCGCGGGTCGCTGCTGGTGATACGGGATATGCGTGTGTGGCTGGTTCGCATTGCGTGGAATCTTGCCATCGACCGCAGACGGCGGATACGGCCAGAGCAATTTGACGAGGGCTTCGCGGAGAGTCTGGTTGCGAGAGATTTGCCGGCTGATGAGGCGTTGCATGAAGCGCGACGCATGAGGGCTGTTCTGTGCGAAATGGAGAGATTGCCGAAGGCGGAGAGGAATGTTCTGTTGCTTTCTGCAGTCGAAGAACTGGGAACGGCGGAGATGGCGGAGGTATTGGCGCGAAGCGAGTCGGCTGTGCGGGCCCTGCTGTTCCGCGCGAGGACGCGGCTGAAGGAGAGGCTCGAGAAGGGAGACGGCGGGAGATGAAGAATTCCGAGGAAGCGATTGAGAAGGTGTTGGCGGGTTTGCGAGATGTGGATGCTCCGGAGGGGATGGAGCGGCGGATTCTGAATTCGCTCGATGAGTCGCTCGATGGGCTGCGGGATGGGGAATCGAGGCGGTCGCGATCGGGCTGGCGTCAGGTGCTTCCGATTGGGCTGGGGATGCCTGTTTGGCCGATGGGAGGGGGGCGAGTGATTTGGGGTGTGGCCCTGGCCGGGGCGTTCGTTCTTGCAGTGGCCATTCCGACGATGCGGCGGTTTGGGCGTGGTTCGGTGGAATCGAGGAGGGGCGTTGCGCCGGCGGAGTCGGCGGGGGGTGTGACTCGGGTACAGGTGGTGCCTCGGACGAATTCAGAGGCGGTTGTGAAGAGTGGACTACGAGTTTCGACTGGCTCTCAGGCGCGATTGATGGGAGGGGCGAAGGCACAGAGGGCGGCTGTCGACGATTTGGATACTTTGGCCCTTGAGGAGATGCGTGCGGCCAGTCAGCCGGCGCCGCCGTTGCCTTTGACGAAGCAGGAGAGGCTGCTGCTGCATGTTGCGCATGAAGGTGGGCCGGAAGAGCTGGCGATACTTGATCCTGCTAAGCGGGCTGCACAGGACAAGGAAGAAAGAGCGGCAGTTGAGAGGTTTTTCGAACCAAAGACAGCGGAGGCTAACGAGTGAGAGTGAATTCGAATGGAAGAGGGAGAGAGATGATGAAGTTTACGAACGGCATTTTTGGGATGCTTTTGGCGGTGGCGTTGATTGGCGTGGATACATCCGCACAGACGGCGGCGGCTACCGAAGTACAGAAGGAGCCTGCAGTCGTGAGGTCAAATCCGGATTTTGTTCAGAAGACGTTTTACCTGGCGAATGTCAGCCAGCAGAACGAAGGCAATGAGATTGTGAATGCGGTGCGGAATCTGCTTGACCCGCATGCGAGGGTCTTCTTCGTGCCCAACCAGAACGCGCTGGTGGTGAGTACTACGCCTGATCAGCTTGCGGTGGCCCAGAAGCTGATTAGCGATCTTGACCGACCCAAGAAGACGTATCGGCTGACCTACACGATTACCGAGACGGACGGCGGAAAACGCGTCGGCACACAACACTTCACCATGGTTGTAGTCACTGGACAGAGGACGGTGCTGAAACAGGGCATTAAGGTGCCGATTGTAACGGGATCGACGACGGAAGGCAGCTCCACGAAATCACAGGTCACTTACCTCGACATAGGTCTGAATTTCGACGCGACGCTGGATGAGTTCGTGAATGGAGTGAGATTGCGGACGAGAGTGGATCAATCTAGCCTCGCGGAGGAGAAATCCGGGTTGGGTCCGCAGGACCCGGTAATCCGGCAAACCACCCTGGAAGGGACGTCGTTTTTGACCCTGGGCAAGCCGCTCATGTTGGGAACGCTCGATATCCCGGACAGCACGCGACACCTGGATCTCGGGGTGGTGATGGAGCAGGTGGTTCAGTAGGGTGCGGCGGGGGCTTACCGGGCGTTTGGAGCCTCCCGACGGTGGGCAATATCGCCTGTAAAGTGAGGAGGTTCTGGACTTACGAGGGAAGGTGGTGCGGCTGGTTTTACCGATAAAAGGCACTTGACTCTGATTGGCTTTGCCGTTACCTTTAACGAATGGCAAGACTCCCTTCGGGTTGAGTCAGTCATAACGAAGTCCACCCACTTCGTTGCTTTACTGGAATACCCACGCAACAGCCCCCACCGCGCTGCGTGGGTTTCCTTTTTAACTGAACGTTTTCTTACTAGAGTTGCAGATCGAGCACCTTGCGGGTTTCCATGAGAAGGCCGAGGTGTGTCAAGTGACTCAGAGGCATGAAACTCAGCGCAGGTCACGAAAGAAAGTAATCAGGTCTCCTGCTACTGCTGCGGGTTGTTCGGCGGGTGCGAAGTGCCCTCCACGCGGAAAGACGGTCCATCGCTGAATGTTGTACACGCGTTCCAAATACGGGCGCGGCGGCTCTCCCTCAGAGACGGTTTGATGAGCGAAGACACCAAATGCCGTGGGCGTACCGACGTAGGCACGATCTACCGGAAACCAGCGATTGTCCCAGTAGTCACGCATCGACGATGTAATAGTTTGGGTGACCCAGTAGAGGGTTAGCGTGGCACAGAGGAAGTCATCGGGCGGCGTGGAGTCGGTCCACGAGTGCCACTTCTCGCCAATATATGCAGCCAGTCCCGCAGGAGAGTCGTTGAGTCCGTAGCCGACTGTCTGCGGCTTGGTGGACTGGATCGCGCTGTAGCCTCGCTCGGTAGCGTCCCACTCTCGGTTCACGGCAAGATATGAACGCTCGACATCAGACAGATCCGCATCGTCCACCACGGGAGTGAGATCCGACTCCAAGGTAGTGAGATGAATCCCGATCACTGACTGTGGATGGTCAAGCGCAAGAATTGTCGTCACACCGGCCCCGAAGTCATAACCAGCCGCCCCATAGCGGGAATAGCCAAGCTTAGACATGAGTTGGTGCCAGCGTTCCGAGACGTATCGATAGTTGATACCGACCCGGGCTGGACGCGGCGAGAATCCATATCCGGGCAAAGAAGGTATCACCAGATCAAAATCATCTAGCATCGGTAGCATGTCCACATAGTCGAGGAAAGTGCTCGGCCAGCCGTGTGTGAGGATGAGCGGCATCCCCCGGCCAGAAGCCGCACGCTTGTACACGAAGTGAATGCCTTCCCAGGTGAAGTGGTCGAGAGTGTTAAGCCTCTGCTCCCAGGCACGCCAGTCGAACTCATTCGCCCAGTAGGACACGACGTGTTGCAGCCAGTCCAAGTCTGTGCCCTGTTTCCAACCTATTCCGGGCACCTGATCAGGCCATCTCGTATGGCGTAGCCGTGCCCGCAGATCGTCGAGCACGGCATCGGTGACATGAATCCGAAATGGTTCCACCACTACTCCCTCGCAAACGAGTCCTGCCGAATGTCTTCGACCGTCGTCGCAAGCGTTGCCTCTACATCGAGAGTGGCAAACTTATACTTCGTGTGCTCATCCCATAGCATCTCCAGATCGTAGGTTTTCATGCGGCGATTTTACTCTGGTGCTGGATGCGTGGAGAGAAGCCTTTACCTGCTCCGCGCATCCGCTGCTTGATCATCTTCTGTTTCAGGAACGGTACGGAGTTAACCAGACGCATCGCGGTCCGCGCGGTAGCGAGCGGGATACGGCCGAGCACCGGTTTGTGGACGATGCTTCGCTCATCCATTTGCCGGCGCAATCTTCCGAGAAGACGGTTACGGTACCGTCGGCGTTTTGCTCGTTACGGGCAAACTTCCGGTCGAAGGAGACGACGTCCTCGAGTCCGGTCAGCAGAACCTGTCGGAGGGTCATTCGACTCACTGACTTTTCGCTTTCGACAGGATCGTCGCCGTTGAAGTTGTCGACGGACAACAGCTGCGACATCTGTTCGCTGAGCATGTTGAAGTAGCGTGGAGGCCGCGCACAGGTGGCTGGTTTTTTTCTTTGGGTTAGGGCTTCAGGTCAGGCTGTGGGGTGTCGCTTCGTTGCCAGACCTCGAAGCCGTTGGGGAATGTCTTTATGTGGCGATAGTGTTGATCGAGGTAGGCCTGAAACGGCCGCAGATGCAGGTCGGTGTAGCCCCAAGTTCCTGCGAGATAGCGATAGGGCCTGAGGAGGAGGAGGGGGATGCGGTTGGTTTCGATAGCTGTGATCGACGCAGCGATGTGCTCGGGCCGATCGTATTCGTATGGAATTGGAGCTGAGATTGGGGCCGGCGTCTGGAGCCATAACGGGAGGGCGAGAGGGCCTACGCCGAAGTACATCTGTCCGGGGTGCGTGTTCTCTGCCATCCAACGATAGATTTCGTATCGAGTCGGTTCGAGGATGGCGCTTCGGCCTGCGGGAAGGTCGAGATAGTGCCAGCGCATGGTCTGGTTGCGCACGGGGAGGTAGAGCGCGATTGCGATAGACAATGCGGCGAGCGCTCCGGCTGCGATCCCTCCGCGGCCGCCCCATCGGTTCAAGAGCCATGCGAGAAGAACCATGCCGGGGAGGCTTGCGCTGGAGACTCTCATGACGGAGAGGCATGGCGCGACGGCGAGGAACATGGCGAGTCCAGTGATCGCAAGCAGCAGAAGCTGATTCCAGGGTTCGCCGGGTTCGGCTTTACGGCGGCGGTACATCACACGCAGAAAGACGAGGTAGACCAGCGGAATCGTGATGTATACGAACGGAATGCAGATCCACCTGATGAAGCCTACCTGGTTGCGGAAGTCGTCTACGGGGGAGCGCCAGGTTTGGGCGGGAAGGGTTGGATAGTAGCGAAGGGTGAAGACGACGACCCACTTGAACCATTCCTTTAGGCCGAGGGCCAGCATGAACGGGCCGTTGATCGCGAGGAAGGCGGCGAGGGTTGCTCCGCAGAGCAGCAGGCATCTACGCCAGTACACGCCGGCCTTTTGCTTTTCCTGCGCTGATTGCCAGATGAGATAGATCAGGAAGCCCGTGGTGACGGTCGCTCCCCTGCTCTGCGTAAAGCTGGCGGTGATGCCGCACAGCACACCCGCCAGAACGATGCGCCAGTCCTGCGATCCCTGGAAGAGAACGAGCATGGCGAGCATCGCGGCGAGGGCGCTGAACCAGTGATGAGTTGCATCCATGCCTCCGAAGAGAATGAAGCCGACGGTGAGAGCGGCCGGTAAAGCGACAAAACGGCCGGGCAATACTTTGGTTGCGGCAAGCATCATCAAGAGAACGCCGGCGGATGCCAGAAATACCATCAGCATGTTTGGAATCCACAGCCAGAGCCCGAGATGGCGGAGCAGGAAGGCGTAGACAAGGTCGGCGCCGGGGGTTACGAACTGAAAGTAGTCCCGGTAGGGCATTTGTCCCTGGACGATTCGGGCTCCGTCGCTTGAGAACAGCATCTGGTCTGCCCAAGAGATGACGGGGATATGCGGCAGGACAAATTCGCGGAGATAGCAGGTGGCGAAGGTGAAACAGACGGCGGTTGCGATCAGCCAGCGAAGCTTTGATGCAGCTAGAGACAGGGTCTGGGGTGTGCTGTCAGGGGTGGCCGTCGCTGAGGTTGTTTCGGTCATGCTCTTGTCCGCGCTTCGCTCTCCCTTGGGGGAAAGTTTACCCTTCGTGCCGGCTGTAAGCGCCTGTGTGATCGAGCGATGACAAACAAATGACAGCATGGCGACAATCCTGTTGTTCCACGTCACAAAAACACTTTCAATCACCGCGTCTTGGCGACACCGTAAACTAAAGTATCGATGCCTCTTGAAACTCCAAACACCGACCAACTTGTCGCCGAGGCGCCAAAATCCAGCGGATTCGCTCCCCTGAAAATCCCGCTGTTCCGTGACCGCTGGATCGCGAGCACGGTGTCCTCGATCGGGACATGGATGCAGGATACGGCGGGCACGTGGCTGATGACTTCGTTGACGGCTTCGCCGCTTTTGATCGCTTTGATGCAGACGGCGGCGAGCCTGCCTGTGCTTCTGCTGGGTTTGCTTGCGGGTGCGACGGCGGATATCTTCGACCGGCGAAAGCTGCTCATCTTCTGGCAGGCGTGGATGCTCGCGTCGGTTGCCATTCTGGCGATCCTGACCTTTGTCGGATATATTTCGCCGTGGGCGCTGCTGGCTTTTACTTTTCTGCTGAATATCGGCTCTGCGATGAACAACCCTGCGTGGCAGGCGATTGTTCCGGAGCTTGTTCCACGGGAGTTGATTCCGGACACGGTGAGTCTGAATGCGGCGAGCAACAATCTTGCGCGTGCGGTGGGGCCGGCGCTTGGCGGTTTGATGGTGGCGGGCTTTCAGCGGGTGCACACCGGGGCGGGCTCGGTCTTCGCGTTGAACGCACTGTCGTTCGCAGGCGTCATCTGGGTGCTGGTGAACTGGAAGCGCATTCCGCTCTTCAAATCGGCGCTGCCTTCGGAGCGCATCGCGGGCTCTATCCGCTCGGGCCTTCGGTATGTTCGGTACGCGCCGGATCTGCAGGCTTCTCTTGTCCGGGCGTTCGTCTTTACTTTTTTCATCTCGGCTATCTGGTCGCTGTTGGCGGTCGTGGCGCGGCGTGACCTCAAGCAGGGGCCTCTTGGTTACGGCATCCTTAACGGTTCATTGGGGCTGGGAGCAGTTGTCGCCGCTACGACGCTCCATCGCCTTCGCCAGCGCTTTACCGCAGATCAGATTCTCGCTGCGGCCACTTTCTACAACATCGCGGTTCTGCTTGTCCTCGCGTTTGTGCGGAGTCCGTTTCTGATCATTGCGGCGCTGATTCTCTCCGGCGCTGCATGGACCAGCACGATGTCGACGATCAACGTCAGCGTGCAACTTGCAGTGCCTGCGTGGGTGCAGGCTCGGGCGCTGGGGACTTACATGATGACCTTCCAGGGCGGCATGGCTCTGGGCTCCATTCTTTGGGGCTACATCGCAGAACACACGACTACCCCGATCGCGCTTGCCTCTGCGGCGGGAGGTCTGCTGCTGACTTTCCCCTTTGTCCGGCGATTCCGCATCCTGCACGGGCCGCTGCCCGACCATACGCCTCACCAGTTCAAGAATCCGGCTCCACAGCTCGCTCCGGACACTGAGCCGACGGACGGTCCTGTCCGCATCTCTGTCGAGTACCGCATTCCGGCGGAAAACTACGCGGCGTTTACCAAAGCCATCCACCAGCTTCGTGGTGTGCGCTTCCGCGATGGGGCGATCCGCTGGGGCATCTATCGGGACGCGATTAATCCCGAGCATCTCAACGAAACCTTCATCATGGAGTCCTGGCTTGATTATCTGCGCTCGCGCGAGCGCATCACGGCGGCGGATGAAGCGATTCGTGCACGCGTGCGCGCACTGCACCGGCACGACGAGCCGCCAAAGATCTCTTACCAGATCTATGCGAAAGAGATCGCGAACCCCGTCCCGTCTGAGATCCCGCCGGAGTCGGAGCAGAAAGCGGCACGATAACCTTATTGCTTGGTGCGGTACAAAAGCCCGATCAGGTTTGCTGTCCTGACCGGGCCTCTTTCTGGATGGTTTGACTTTATCTTGGGGGCAGAGGGTTAGTCGGCGGAACCGAAGGCGAGGTCGATCAGCGCCTTCTCTTCGATCTCGTGGGCCTTGGCTGAACCAGTGGCGGGGCTCGCGCTCTCGTGACGCTTCACGCTCAACACGGCGCGATCGCCTGCGAGACGCCGCAGCAACGGCATGATGTAGAAGAATGCGCCCATGTTTGCCGGCTCTTCCTGAACCCAGACGATCTCCTCGGCTCCGGGATGCTGGTCGAGCGCTGCCTGCAGCTCTTCTTCGGGCCAGGGATAGAGCTGCTCGAGGAAGATGATGCCGACGCTGAAGTCCTTGCGTTTGGCGCGCTCGACGCGCAGGTTGTGGCCGATCTTTCCGCTGCAGACGAGAAGGCGGCGCGGGTCTTTCACATCGTTGTCGGGGAGGACGTTTTGGAAACGAGGCAGTCCGAAGTCCGCTACTGTCGACGAGGCGTCGGGATGGCGAAGCATGCTCTTCGGCGTAAAGACAACGAGCGGCTTGCGCCAGGAGCGCAGGGCCTGACGGCGGAGCAGATGGAAATACTGCGCAGCATTGGAGGGCTGAGCAACGACCATGTTGTCGCTGGCGGCAAGCTGGAGGAAGCGCTCCATGCGGGCGGAGGAGTGCTCCGGCCCCTGGCCGTCGTAGCCGTGCGGGAGGAGCATGACGACGCCGGAGAGCAGGCCCCACTTGGCTTCACCGGCTGCGATGAATTGATCGATGATGCTTTGCGCGCCATTGACGAAGTCGCCGAACTGCGCCTCCCAGAGGACGAGGGCTTCGGGGTAGTCGCGGGCATAACCGTATTCGAAGCCGAGCGCGGCTGCCTCGGAGAGCAGCGAGTTGTGAACCTCGAAGCGGGCCTGGGTGTCGGTCATGTGATCGAGCGGCGCGTAGCGAACTTCGGTTTCCATGTCGACGAGGACAGAGTGGCGCTGATTGAAGGTCCCGCGTTGTGAGTCCTGCCCGGCGAGGCGCACGTGCGTGCCTTTGGTGAGGAGCGAGGCGTAGGCGAGGAGTTCGGCGGCGCCGTAGTCGAAGAGGCGCTTGCCTTCGCCCATCTCGATGCGCTGCTCGTAGAGCTTCTGCACCTTGGGATGGATGTGAAAGCCGGCGGGGTAGTTGGTAAAGAGGCGTGAGAGCTCGAGGACTTGCTCGGCGGGGATGCCTGTGGCGAGTGTTTCGTCGGCTTCGGTGAGTTCGCCGCCGTGGTAGGGCTTCCAGTAGTCGGGGAGTTTTGAGAGCTTGGGACGCTTTGCCTTGGTGGCTGCGGTCTGGTCGGCGAGGAATTTCTCCTGAATGGCCTTGGATTCGGCGGCGGTGTCGAGGCCGATGGACTTTGCGTAGAGCTGGTAGAGGAATGGGCGGTTCTTGATGACGGCGTAGCGTCGTGGCTGGGTGACGGTGGGATCGTCGGCTTCGTTGTGGCCGTAGCGACGGTAGCCGATAAGGTCGACGACGACATCGGAGTGGAAACGCTGGCGGTACTCAGCGGCGATGGCGGCGATGCGCATGGCGGTGTCGGGGTCTTCGCCGTTGACGTGGAAGATGGGTATTGGCAGGCGCTTGGCGAGGTCGGTGGCGAAGCGCGTGGAATTGGACTCTTCCGGGTTGGCGGTGAAGCCGAGCAGGTTGTTGGTGATGATGTGCATCGTGCCGCCGATGTTATAGCCGGTAAGCGCGGCGAAGTTGAGCGACTCGGCGGTGATGCCCTGTCCGGCGAAGGCTGCGTCGCCGTGCAGGATGATGGGAAGGATCTTCTGTTTGCCTACTTCGCCCATGCGAATCTGCCAGGCGCGGGCGCGGCCCATGACGACGGGATTGACGGCTTCGAGGTGGCTGGGGTTGGAGGCGAGGTGAAGCGCGACGGTTTGGCCGGTGGGCGAGGTGTACTCGCCGGTGGCGCCCATGTGGTACTTGACGTCACCGCCGCCGAGGACGGTGCGGGGGTCGACGTCTTCAAACTTGGCGAAGATTTCGGCGGGCGAACGGCCGATGGTGTTGGTCATGACGTTGAGGCGGCCGCGATGCGCCATGGCGAGGAGCGCACGGGTGACTCCGGCGGAGGAGGCTGTCGCGAAGACCTGATCGAGAAACGGAATGAGAACCGTGAGGCCTTCGAGTGAGAATCGTTTGGTGCCGAGATAGCGCTGCTGGATGACCTGCTCGAAGAGATCGGCGCGGATGAGTTGGGTGAGGACGTGCTTCTGGTCGGGCTTTGTGGTGGGCTGCTCGATCCGCTCTTGGATCCACTGACGCTGCTCGAGGCTGGGGATGTGCATGAACTCGACCGCGAAGTTTCCGCAGTAGTAGCTGCGGGCCTCGGCGGCGATTTCGCCTTCTGGAACGGTGGTTACGGGGAAGGGCTCGGGAGGGAGGTATTGGCCTAGCGGATCGAGCGTCGCCTGGAGGTATCCCCAACGGCGAAAGATGTCAAAAATTGCTTCCCGGTCCTGCACTCCCGCCGCGGGCGGTGCGGTGAGTGTGTCTGCCTTGCTGGCCATTGCTTCCTCGCTTCAGATCTATTCGTATTCGCGAAAAATGGATTTTCGCGGCTACTTCTATGCTAGACCTTTCTGCGGGTTGGCGCACGTGGCGTGAAGGAGCGATGAGCCAATCACAATCGAGACGGGTTCGAGCGGAGCGCTAACGGGGAAGTTCCCAGAATTTTGGAGAATGCCTGAAGGTCATTCGAGTGCGGAAAGCGCGGTAGCATAACCAAGTTCCGGCGCCAATTATCATCAGAAATCCAATCCCATCGCGAAAACCGTGGGCCTCAGTGGCGATCAAATAAACAATACCGAGATCAACAGCGCTCAAGACTACGAGTGAAACTGTCAGTATCGCAATCCAAGCCTTGCGCGCCATGCCCGCCATGTTCTCATGCGTTTGCCGGCCCTGCAAGCGAAGAAAACATGCCCCAGGGGCTAAACCCCGTCTTTCGCGGGTCCGAGAGACCCAAGGCTGAAACTTTGGCTACCTTGAAGCAATGGCAAAGCAGAGGCAAAGCAAAAAAGGCAGACGCAAAAACAGAAGCAGAAGCGAGAACAGAGGCCAGATCAAAACAAAAGCAACGACAAAGCAGATCCTCCGCCTTTGGCGAAGGATGACAACTAGAAAGGCATTTGCAAAGAAAAAGGCGAGCTCCTGCAGCCTACAGCGTTGCGCCGAGGAGCCAGGGTTGAAATTCTTCTTCGCCAAAGCCGAGGACTTCGCTGCGGGTGAGTTTGCCGGAGGCCATGGCGAGAATCTCGTCGAAGATTCTTTGGCCGGTCTGCTCTACGGTCTCTTCGCCGTCGATGATGGTGCCGCAGTTGATGTCCATGTCGTCGGACATGCGGTTGTAGAGTGCGGTATTCGACGCGAGTTTGAGTGAGGGCGTGGGTTTGCAACCGAAGACGGAACCGCGTCCGGTGGTGAAGCAGATGACGTTGGCTCCGCTAGCTACTTGACCGGTGGCGGAGACGGGGTCGAAGCCGGGTGAGTCCATGAAGACGAGGCCGGGGGTGTGGATGGGTTCGGCGTAGAGGTAAACGTCGTTGAGGTTGGTGGTGCCGCCTTTGGAGATGGCTCCGAGGGATTTTTCGAGGATTGTGGTGAGGCCGCCGGTTTTATTGCCGGGCTGGGGGTTGTTGTCGATGGAGCCCTTGTGGCGCGCGGTGTACTCCTCCCACCAGTGGATGCGATCGATGAGGCGCTGGGCGACTTCGGGGCGGGAGGAACGGCGGGTGAGGAGGTGTTCGGCTCCGTAGATCTCGGGGGTTTCGGAGAGGATGGCGGTGCCGCCGTTGCGAACGAGTATGTCGACTGCGGCGCCGAGGGCAGGGTTGGCACTGATGCCGGAGTAGGCGTCGGAGCCGCCGCACTGGAGGGCGAGAACGAGATTGGAGGCGGAGACTGTGGTTCGAGTGACTTGATTGGCTTGCTCCAGAAGTTCGAGGACGGTGGCGATGCCCTTCTGGATTGAAGCTGCGGTGCCGCCTTCCTCTTGAATGGTGCTGGTGCGGAGGGTGTTGGTGGGGGCGGTGAGGGTTATTAGAGGCTCGATCTGGTTGGTTTCGCAGCCGAGGCCGAGGAGGAGGACGCCGGCGAAGTTAGGGTGGTTGGCGTAGCCGACGAAGACGCGGCGGAGGAGGTCGGCGGGTTCGCCGTGTTCGGCCATGCCGCAGCCGGTGCCATGGGTGATGGTAACGACGCCGTCGACGTTGGGATAGGCGCTGAGGACTGCGGGGGTGAAGTGGGCGGCGATGCGGCGGGCGACGGTGGCGGAACAGTTGACGGTGGTGAGGATGCCGACGTAATTGCGGGTGGCGACGCGGCCGTTGGGGCGGACGATGCCCTGGAAGGTTGCGGCTGGAGTGAGGAGTTCGGTTGGGTTGGAGTCGGAGCCGATGGAGTAGTCACGCTCGAAGTCTCCGGTGACGAGATTGTGGGTGTGGACGAGCTCGCCGATGGCGATGGGTTGGGTGGCGAAGCCGATGATCTGGTTGAACTTACGAACGGGCTGCCCGGTGGCGATGGGATGTATCGCTACTTTGTGGCCGGCAGGGATATCGGAAGACGCAATCAGACGCAGACCGTTGAGCGACTGGCCTGCAGCCAGAGGCTTGAGGGCGACCAAAACGTCGTCCGAAGTTCCGAGTTTGAGTGTCTGGTGGCTCAAAGTGTCCTATTTTCCTCGATTGCACCCGTTATGATCGGATCCACACCGATCAATGGTACGACCACACTCTACTCCAACTCTGTAACAAAAGGATAGTCCCTGCTCCCCCTGGGCACCTTATTCGTGCAAAGTCTTCGATCAACGAGATTTAGCTTTGGACTTTTAGGCGCAGAGAAAGTCGCCGCCGCTTTATGCCCGTGAATGGTTACGCCTTTTTGAGAGCAGGATTTGTCAAGCCTGGTGTCTCGATGGGTTTGGGAAGGGATGATTACGGGCGGGGTTCAGCACTATAGTTGAGGGTATGGTGGTGGCCTTCGCAGGTGTCTGGTTTTGGTGGTCGCCGTGGGCTGGTTGGGCCTGTCTGGCGGAAGCGGGATCGCGTTGGCGCAGGATGCGGCACCTGCTGTACCTGCGGTGGCGCAGGAGCCGGCGACTAAGCCGGATGAGGGTGAGCGTCCGTTGCCGGATATTCCCGCGCTGATGCAGGCCGTTGAAGCAAATCAGAAGGCATCGGAGGCAGTGAAAAAGGATTATTTGTATCGATCGGTGGTGACGGCAGAAGAGTCTGACGGGCATGGGGGCGTGAAGAAGACCGAAAGCTCAAGGAGTATGACGATTTTTGGGTGGAGGGCGTTCAGGTTCAACGGCTGGTGAAGAAGGACGGCAAGGAGCTGAGCGCGGAAGAGCAGAAAAAGGAGAACGAACGGATCGACAAGCAGGTGGCGAAGGCGAAAGAGAGGCGCGCGAAGGCCGAGAGAAAGGGAAAGGAGACCGGGCCGCGCGGGGAAGAGCTGGTGACAGTGTCACGGTTGATGGAGTTGGGCAGTTTTACGAATGCACGACGTGAGCAGTTGAATGGACGGGACATGATTGCGGTGGATTTTGCGGGCGATCCGAAGGCGAAGACGAAGACCGCGTTCGAGGATGTGATTCGCGACATGGCTGGGGACGGCGTGGGTGGATGAACAGGACAAGATTCTTGTGAAGGCCGGAGGGGCACTTTCGTGAACAATTTCAAGGTGGGCGGCGGGTTGGTGGTGAATATTCAGAAGGAGACAAACTTTTCGATGGAGCAACGAAGAAGATCAACGACGAGGTGTGGCTGCCGGCGAAGATCAGACGGGCATGGAGGGATCGTTTCGTTTCTATTGTTGCTGACTTCCATGGAGACGATGCAGGTGGTGGACTCGGACTATCGGAAGTTTAAGGCGACGTCGACGATTCTGCCGGGGGTGAGTACGGTGGAACCTGAGCCGGATCCGAAGTGATTTTGCGATAGACGGCAACGCAGATTTCTCCGACTGCGGCGGCAAATGCGCCGCCTTCGGTCGAAATGACGATTGTTGGGGGAGCAGAGGAGAAGTTATGGAAAAGACGTTGACTACATGACATAAGTTAAGCGCGCAAAGGGATAGCCGGAGCCATCCCTTTCGCAAAACTTGGTTGTCGCTGTCGTCGTCGTGTTAAGAATTAGAGAGGCTGGACGTCAGACGCCTGCCAACCCTTGGGTCCCTTTACCACATTGAACTGTACAGCCTGGCCCTCTTGAAGGCTCTTAAAACCGTTCGAATTGATCGCCGAGTAGTGAACGAACACGTCCTCGCCGTTCTGACGGCTGATAAAGCCAAACCCCTTGGCATCGTTAAACCACTTCACTGTTCCCTGTTCCATGTTCGTTATTTCCTTATTGCTATCGAATTTGCCGCTAGATCCAAATCGGGGTTCGTACAGTACGAGCTTTGCAGAAATCCAATCTGTTTCAAACGATGTAGGAAGGTTAGCACAATCAGCAAGTTTTTTTTATGAAAACGCCTAAATAGTTAGAGTTGCACAATTTATAGTGCAAAAATTGTGGAAGATTTGCTGAAAAAGTGGATTTTAGCGGTTTTCGGATTCGACAAACGTATCTTAAGGATGTTAGATATCACGAGACTTCACGTGGAAGGTGGGAACGGACGATCTCTTCGGCCCGAGTGAGAACCTCATCCAGCGTCATGGATGTGGAGTCCAGGATGACTGCGTCGGCTGCCGGCTGGAGGGGGGATTCGGCGCGGTGGCGGTCGCGATAGTCGCGCTCTTTCAGTTCACGGATGACGGCCTCTTCGGCGAGGCGCTGCTGCTCGGCGGTAAGAGGATCAGGCATCTGCCGGTTGGCGGCATGCCTGCCGGTGTAGTTGGCGCTGGCGGTGATTCGGGGGTGGCCTGGCGGTAGCGGCGGTTGCCGCGGACCTCGGGGGCTGCGTCGAGGAAGATTTTGACCTCGGCGTCGGGGAAGACGGCGGTGCCGATGTCGCGGCCTTCCATGACGACGCCACCGGCCTGGCCGAGAGCGCGCTGCTGCTGGACCATCCAGGCGCGGAGGTGGGGGTGGATGGAGATTTTGGAGGCGGCTGAGGTGACGTCCGGCTCGCGGATGCGGCGGGAGACGTCGACGGCTGTCGAGCAGAACGCGGTTGCCTTCGGCCTGCGGCTCGAGCGTGATGGTGGTGAGCCCGGCGAGGTCCATCAGGGGCGCCTCTTCGTCGAAGGCGTAGTCGTTTTCGATGGCCTTGAGGGCGAGGGCGCGGTACATGGCTCCGGTCTCGAGGTTGAGGAAGCCGAAGCGGCGGGCGAGATGGGCGGCGAGGGTGCTCTTGCCGGCGCCGGCGGGGCCGTCGATGGCGATGACGGGGCGTTGGCGCTTTTGGGAGCCGGAGGCGTCAGGCTGCTTCGAGGCTTGCGGTTGGGATGTCCGAGGCGTCTGGCTCATCCGGCCGATTCGCTCTCTTCCGGTTTGAATTTGCGGGAGGGGTGCGTTTGCCGAAGGGCTTTTTGTTGCCCTTGAACTTGTCGAAGGTGCTGGCGGGTTTGCCGGTTTTTCCCGCTGCGGATCTGGAGCCTGCAGCGGATTTCGTGAAGGGCTTTTTGCCGGCGAAGTTGCTGGATTTCCCTGCAAAGCTGCTGCCGGATTTTTTCGCGAAGCCTCCGCTGGATTTGCCGTAAGGGTTTCTTCGCGCCGAAGCTGCCGGCGGGTTTGCGCGGATAGTCGCCTGAGCCTGTCGCGGACGCGGAGGGGTCAGCGGGGAGCGTCGAACTTGCGGAACGGCGGACCGCTCGGCCGTCCGCTGCGTTCGCTTCCGCGCTCTTCTCGGCTGTCACGATTGCGATTGTCGCGATCGCGGGAGAAGCTGGGCTTGCCCTCGAAGTGTGCGCTGGCCGCCCTGGGGCGTGGAGCGTAGCTGCCGGGCTTGCGGGAGTCGCTGAAGGACGGCTTGTGCGGTCGATCTCCGAAGTTGCGGCGGGGCGGGCGGCTGTCGCTGCTCCGTTCGCCGGAGGGGCGAGGAGTGAATTCGCGGCGCGGAGGGCGCGAGTCGTCGAAGTCGCGGCGGGGTGGGCGGCTGTCGCTGTCGCGGCGTGAAGGATGGTTTGCCGGAGAAGCCTTCGCGTTTGCGTCCGAAGGTGCCGGGCTTCGAGAAGGTTTTGCGTGGGCGATCGCTGGCGGAGTCGCGAGTTGCGGCGTCGTCGCGGCGACTGGTGAACTCGCGGCGCGGGGGGCGGGAGTCGGCCGAGTCTTCGCGGCGTCGGAAGGAAGGGCGGTCGCTCTTGAAGGAGGAGCGGTCGCCGCTGAAGCGAGGCTTGTCACTGAAACGGGGCTTGTCGCCGAAGGAGGGCTTCGCGCCGAAAGAGGGTTTGGAGCTGAAGGGACGCTTCCCTGCCCGATCTGTAGTGGGTTTGCGATCAAAGGGGCGTGGAGCTTTGGGACGAGGGGACGATTCCGTCTCATCGTCAACGTTGGAGGGTGATTGCGCGGCGGCGAGGCGTTTGGCCTTTTCTTCTTCCCAGGGTTTGGTGAAGCTTGGGCGTGCGGGGCCGCTCGATTCCCGAGTGAAGGGGCGGCGCTCGCGTGGGGTGGGGCGGTCTTCAGTATTGCGACCTGGTTTGGTTACAAATCCGGTGCCGACCTTGCGCGGCTTGGGGATGAATTTCTTGATGCGGGCTGGGGCCTCGGTGGTCTCTGGCGTGTTGCCTTCGGTGGTGACGACGAGGAAGTCGATGTCGTCGTGCGCCGGAGCTACGATGGCGAGGAAGGCGGGGGGTTCGCCGGTGACGTGAAGGACGGTGCGGCCTTCGACGGTTACGGTTTCGAGTTGACGGGCGGAGAGGAGCGCGTGGATGACGTCGCGAATGCGAGAGCGGGCGGCGATGGGCGAGAGGAAGGTTTCGATCTCTTCCTCGGACGCGACGATGGCCTGGCCGAGATAGAGCGAGATGAGGGCGGAGAGTGCAGTGGGCTGGCCGGCGTTGGCTCCGGCTTTGATCTGCTTGGTGAAGCGGGTGGTGGTGAGCTCCCAGAGGGTTGGTGCGCCGTCGGGCTGGGGGACGGGAAGGACGCGGAGGTGCTGCCAGAGTTCGGTGAGAGCGCGGAGGACGGCGGTCTCGGTGACCTCTTTGCCGAGTTGCGTGGCGAGGGCGGAGGCGGAGAGGCCAAGGCCTGACTCTTTTGCGTTGTCGGTGAGGAGGTTGTAGGTGTTGAGCGCGAGGGGGGAGACTTTGGTGGCGCCGCTGGTGGTGGGGGGCTGCTTCCAGGCTTTGTCGCCGCGAAGGGTGAAGATGTAGGGGAAGGCGAGGGGGGAGACGAGGAAGTCGGGGGTTTCGGTGCCGATGCCGGTGGGGTTGCCGAGGAGATTGAGGGGGATGGCTCCGCCGTCGAGGATGAGGCGGGAGAGGAGGCTGCGGGATTGTTCGGTGTCGGCGAGTGTGGGAGCGGGGGTGGGGGCGCCGAGGGTGGCTTCGAGGAACGAAGGCGCGGGGGCGGGAAGCTGTGCGGCGCGGGGAGTGAAGAGCACGAGGCCGGAGGTGTTGAGCCAGTCGCGGAGCATGTTGATGGTGAGGATGGGGTCGGCGTTATGACGCCAATGGGCGACGCGGGCGGCGGCGAGCTGATCGGCCGTGGGAGTGCTTAGGTTACTCAAGGTGTTGCCTTCCTGCTGGGGCGAGGGTACCGCACGACAGCAAATCCTCAGCCTGGGCTGATGGATGACGATCTTCGGTTCTATGGGGCTACGGTGGGACTCTGCTCTGAAGTCGAGAGATCCGCTGCACGTCTCTACAAGGATACCGCAAAAGACGGAGTTTGCCCCGGTGTATCCGACGTTGATTGAAACAAATGTGCCCTTCAGGAATTGTTTTGGATGAGGCGTTGAGGACGCGAAAAAACGTATTTCAGGGTGCGGAGGATTTTGGCGTAACCATATGAATATTATGCGCTTGCGGGACGCTGGGAAATGCGGCTTTTGGAGGCAACAGAAGGGGCAGTGTTGTCGTCCCATTTTGTTGGGAACGCAGCTCATGAATCGGCATGAGTGCGAACAGAGAAACTGGAGGAAATGGGTATGAAATATCTCTCGCTAATCCCGATGGCGATCTTTTCCCTTGCACTGCAAGGGCAGACAGGCAATGTAGCGAGCGGCCCCCCGCAGACGGGACAGCAGGTGGCAGCCGCCAGTGTTTCGGCGGAGTTGACGAAACGAATCGATACGAAGAACGCGAAGCAGGGCGATGAGGTGAATGCTCGGGTAACGAGTACGGCGAAGCTGCCGGATGGGACCGAGTTGCCGCGAGGAACGAAGCTTTTCGGCAAGGTTACGGATGTGAAGGCAAAGTCGAAGGAAGATAAGACCTCGCACCTTGCGTTCAGCATCGATCATGCCGTGCTGAAGGACGGCAAGCAGGTGCCGGTGATGGCGGCTGTGACCTCGGTGACGGGGCCGGCGCAGAGTTCGGCCAGCGAGATGATGTCGCCGGGGGGCGGTTCGGCACCGAGCGGCGGGTCGTCTGGCTCGTCTGGTTCGATGGGCTCGTCCGCTCCTTCTACGCCTTCTGCGCCTTCGGCTCCGATCTGAATGACGGGGCCAGGGTCGAGCCCGGGCGGTGTGCTGAAGAGTGCGCAGGACCGCGTTCCGGTGGGTAATATGCCGGGAGTGATTCTGTCGGCTGCGAGCGCTCCGGGGTCGGCAGGGGCCTTGGATGCGTCTGGAGACAACATCAGCTTGGACAGCGGCACCAAGCTGACGCTGAATATGGCAGCGGGTGGTTCTCGGCTGGACATCCGGCTGACAGTAGAGGTTGCAAAAAAAACAAAAGCGGCCCCGGGTTTTGGGGCCGCTTTTGTTTTGGGCTTTCGGGGTTTGGCTTCTGTCTAGTCCTTGCTTCCTTTGCTAAAGGAAATCGTCACTGTCGTCTGCACCTGACGGGATACCCATTCAAGCAGAAAGGGCTTGTAGGTCCAGTATTCACGGTAGCCTTCGCCGCACGGGCCATGGCATCCGACCCGGAAGAAACGACGTTGTGGCTGATGACTTTTCCCGAGCAGTCGATCACGATACTCAGCTCTACCGTCGCCGATGCCAATATTCTTCCGGCGCAGGGGGATTCGCCGTCTGCTGCAAAGCAGTGAGTTGCTGGCGCATGGCATCACTGGAGACCTGTACCGGCTCCGAAGTCGCTGCGCATCCGGCGGCGGAGGTTCCTGCTGAGGAGTTGAGGATACGCCGTAGGGCGCCAGCGCAAAGAGTGCCGCTCCAAGACAACGAAGAGTCGCAGAGTACGAAGAACCTTAGGCTTCAACATAGAGTTTCTCCCGTGTTTTCCATTCATCGAGCGACAGTTCAATGGGGGAAGGATAACAAGCGCCAAGTGCCGGGGCAGTACAACTTTGGGGTGACAGCGGACGTGCACTGATGCGGGAGCTGGAGATATCGTAAAGTGGATGACGCCGTTCGGGATTGGTGAACTCTCTTTCTTAGGGAACTTTCTGCGGGGAGAGACTGTCGGGAATCCACTGGGTCAGATAACTGAAGACAGAAGGTCTGGCGATCGATGTCTATTCTTCGCGAGGCGCCGAATCTGCGGAAAGAGAGGAGATGCCATGAAATCATTTTTCTATTGCCGGTTGCGTTCGCTGCGATTGCTCTTCATGGGCAGACAAGTGCAGTACACGCAATAGCCGGGGCGAGGGTGAATGCGGAGTTGACCAAACGAATCGATGCGAAGAAGGCGAAAGTTGGCGACACGGTTGAGGCCAAGACGACAAGTGCGGTCAAGCTGCCGGACGGAACCGAGCTTCCGAAGGGAACAAAGCTGGTGGGGAAGGTGACGGATGTGAGGGCGAGATCGAACTCCGACAAGACATCGCATATTGCCTTCAATCTGGATGAGGCGTTGATGAAGGATGGGCGCGAAGTGCCGTTAAAATGATGGTGATGGCGGCTAGGTTCCCTTTGATGCGCCGCCGGATACCTCCGCTATGACGGGCGGTTCTCGTGGACCTGCTACTCAGAGTGGCGGGGCTGGAGTCCCTCCCGCGGCCACGACTACTCCGGGACAATATGTGCAGCAGAGCGCAATGAGCAATGGCATGCAGTCTGTGCCGGGTGACGCGCCGGGCATGGTGGCGCATGGTCCGAATCAGCAAATCATGGTTGGGAATTTGCCCGAGTCGTACTTACCAGCGCTGATGGAAGCAACTCTGCAGTGCTGGATGCGACCGATAAAAATGTTATCTTGGATTCGGAGACGAAGCTGACACTCTTTGTCGGTGTAAAGAATTAGCGTTGCAAGCTAATTCATATTCGCTGGAAGGCGCGCTGCATGTCCTTGTGGGAGTAGCGCAGGGCGATGGGGCGGCCGTGGGGGCAGCGGTGGGGTGCTCGGTTTTGCCGAGTTCGGCGAGGAGCCAGTCGATCTTTGCTGGGTCGAGGGGCTGTTGATCTTGATGGCGGCGTGGCAGGCGATGGAGGCGGCGATGCGGCGGCGGCGGGCCTCGGCGTTTTCGGTCTGCTGCTCGCGGTCGGGGACGGCGAGGACCTCTTCGAGCATGCGTTCCAGTTCGCGGCCTTCGAGGCCGACCGGCGCGGCCTTGATGGCGAGGGTGCGCGGGCCGAAGGGCTCGGCTTCGAAGCCGTTGCGGTCGAGTTCGTCGGCGATGGCGGCGAAGGTGACCATCTGCGCGGGCAGAAGGTCGATGAGCAGCGGCATGAGGAGGCGCTGGCGCTGGACCTGTTCGGTGTCGCGCTCGCGGAGGATCTTTTCGAAGAGGATGCGCTCGTGGGCGACGTGCTGGTCGATGATCCAGAGGCCCTCGTCGTTGGCGGCGAGGATGAAGGAGTCGCGGAGCTGGCCGAGAGGCTTGAGGGTGGCGAGGGCGTTGAGGGTGTCGGCTTGCTGGGGGCGCTTCGTTGGTGCGATTCGAGCTGGGCTTGAGCCGATTCGTAGCCGACGGGGATGGAGTGGCCGGAGAAGGCGAGGCGGCCGGGGATGGTGGGACGATGGGTGCGGCGAGATTGAAGGTTGGAGATGTCGGCGGCGCGTGGAAGGTCGGTGTCGGCTGCGGTGGGATCGGGTTCGGACTGGCGATGATTGGGGTCGAAGACGGGCTGGGTCGGGGCCGCCGGGCAGCGGGCTTACGTCGAGCAGGAGCGAGGCTGGAGGCGCCGTGGGCGCCGGTGGTGAGGGCGGTGGCGAAGCTGGCGGCGGGGCGCGCCTGCATGAGCGCGGTGCGGACGGTGTCGCGGATGAAGTCGTGGACGAAGCTGGGCTGGCGGAAGCGGACTTCGGTCTTGGCGGGATGGACGTTGACGTCGACCTCCTGCGGCGGCATCTCGAGGAAGAGCAGGACGACGGGGTAGGAGGTGGGCGGGATGATGTTGCGGTAGGCCTCGGTGAGCGCGTGGAGGATGAGCTTGTCGCGGATGAGGCGCTGGTTGACGAAGACGTAGATGGAGTTGCGATTGAGCTTTTGCAGCTCGGGCTTGGAGACGAAGCCGGTGATGCGGAGGTAGCCGGGTTCGGGCGGCGTGTAGTCTGCTCGCGCTTCCAGGGTGGCGGCTCGGGGAGGCCGGCGCGGGTGAAGTCGATCTCGGCGGTGGTGGGGAGCATGTAGTTGCTGGTGTCTTTGCCGAAGATCTGGAAGAGGCGGTCGGCGGCGTTGGCGACGGCGGGCGCGATGAGCAGGGCTTGTGTGGCGGAGTGGAGCTCGAAGTGTCTTGTGGGATGGGCGAGAGCGTAGTGGGTGACGAGCGCGGCGATGTGGGAGAGCTCGGTCTGCTCGGACTTGAGGAATTTGCGGCGGGCGGGGGTGTTGAAGAAGAGATCGCGGATGGTGATGGTGGTTCCGACGGGGAGGCCGGCGTCTTCGACGCGGAGGATGTTGCCGCCGGCGATCTCGACGAGGGTGCCGGAGGCGCTCTTCGGCGGCGCGGGTTTCGAGTGTGAGGCGGGAGACGCTGGCGATGGAGGGCAGGGCTTCGCCGCGGAAGCCGAGGGTGGCGATGGAGAGGAGATCGTCGGAGGTGCGGAGCTTGGAGGTGGCGTGGCGCTCGAAGGCGAGGAGGGCGTCGTCGCGTGACCATGCCGTGGCCGTTGTCGGCGATGCGGATGAGCTTGCGGCCGCCGGCTTCGACCTCGATGCGGATGCGGGTGGCTCCGGCGTCGAGGGAGTTTTCGAGGAGTTCTTTGACGACGGAGGCGGGGCGCTCGACGACCTCGCCGGCGGCGATCTGGTTCGCCACGAGGTCGGAGAGGATGCGGATGCGGCCCATGACTCGATTGTACGAGGAAGTGCGCTGCAGAGCGGATTGCGAGGAGCGTGTGACAGCGACGCGATCTCGGCGCGGGTTGGAAACGGAGATGAGGCGAAAGGAATTCAGGGTACAGGAGGACGAGAGATGATTCGTAAATTGAAAGACTGGGGAGTTCCGGATTTATTCGCGGCACCAGGATCCGAAGACGGGGCGACGGAAGAACCTGGGCACGTTTTCGACGCGAGAGAAGGCTGAGGCGCATGAGAAGGCGATTCAGTATTTCAAGCGGCATTGAAGTACTGGGAAACAGCAAGAGCGCGTCAGGCTGGGGAAGAGGCTGTATGGCAGGGAAACGGATTTCTCCGCTACGCTGCTCACGATGAGACTGTGAGCAGCTTCGGTCGAAAAGGTCTGGGACCTGTGGACTGTGGACGAGGACGGGGAGGCAAAGGCAAGAGGAACGGGGCTTGGCCGGTTGATGATCGTTATCCCACCCATCGAAAGTGCGCGATATGAGGCACTGATTGCCGGTTGGTGCAGGAGAAAGCTTACGGCAACGAAGGATTCAGTGCTCGTTCTGTCTTTCGGAGCCGCTGTTGGTCTTTGGGATTGCGAGTTTCCTGGGTCGCGGTCGCCGACCATGTGCAGGCGCATGAAGTTGGTGGCGCCGGATTTGGTGCGGGTTCCGGCGACGATGCCGACGATCTGACGCGGGTGGACGTGGCCCTGGGTTTCGAGGATGTCTTCGGCCATGTCGACGAGCTTGTCGGTGTCGTGGAAGCGCTCGCAGAGGATGGGGTAGGTACCCCAGAGGAGCATGCAGCGGTTGATGACCTTCTCGAACGGCGAGAGGGCGAAGATGGGCGGATCGGGGTGGTACTTGGAGAGAAGGCGGACGGTGGCGCCGGACTCGGTGAAGATGGCGATGGCGGCTACGTCGAGATCGTCGGCGGCGTGGGACATGCACTCGCAGATGGTCTCGGCGACGGAGAGGCGAACGCTGGGATGATGGCCGAGTGCGGGAGGCGGATCGATGCGGATCTGATGCTCGGTTTCGGTGACGATCTTGGCCATCATGGCGACGGCTTCGACGGGATACTTGCCGGCGGCGGTCTCGCCGGAGAGCATGACGGCGTCGGTGCCGTCGTAGATGGCGTTGGCGACGTCGGAGGCTTCGGCGCGGGTGGGGCGCGGGTTGTCGATCATCGACTCGAGCATCTGCGTGGCAGTGATGACGGGTTTGCGATACTCGGCGGCACGGCGGATGATGTGCTTCTGGATCGCGGGAACTTTTTCGGGCGGAACTTCGACGCCGAGATCGCCGCGGGCGACCATGATGGCATCGGTGATCTCGAGGATGCTGTCGAGGTGTTCGATGGCCTGAGGCTTTTCGAGCTTGGCGACGACCCAGGCGTCGGAATTGAGCGCGGCGAGGCGGTTCTTGACGTGACGGATGTCGGCGGCGGTGCGGACGAAAGAGACGGCGACGATGTCGACGCCCTGGCCGATGGCGAAGATCAGATCCTCTTCGTCCTTTTCGGTGAGCGATGGGACGTTGACGGCGATGCCGGGGAGGTTGATGCCCTTGTTTTCGCCGAGCATGCCGCCGTTGATGATGTCGCAGACCACGTCGCCGCCCTTGACGCTGCTCGACGCGCAGCTCGATGAGGCCGTCGGAGAGAAGGATGCGGGAGCCGGGTTCGAGGTTCTCGGCGAGGGTCTTGAAGGTGGTGCCGACGAGGGCGGCGGTGCCCTCGATCTCGCGCGGAGTGATGGTGAGGCGCTTGCCCGCTACGAGTTGGACGGGCTTGTGGCCCTTGAGCTTGCCGGTGCGGATCTTGGGACCCTGAAGGTCGGCAAGGATGCAGATGGGCTTGCGCTCCTCCTTCGCGATGGTGCGGACCATGCGGATGAGGTCGGCCTTTTGCGCGTGGGTTCCGTGGGAGAAGTTGAGACGGGCGACATCGAGGCCGGCGCGAACCAGTTTGCGGAAGATTTCAGGAGTGCTTGAGGCAGGGCCGAGAGTGGCTACGATCTTGGCGCGGCGGGTACGTTCCATGGCGGCCAGGGGAGATAATGTTCGGACTTGGGCTTAAAGAGGTCTTCATGGGTCGCTTTTGCTGGAACTTTCTCACCATCGCGATTTACGGACGGTATGACCATTGAGTTTTAACTGCCGTGGCAATTCTAACTGGCAGAGAGGCTGTTTGGGGAAGACGGGGCAGAATGGGTCGCTGCGGACGAAAAAAGGCGGCGTGGAACTCAGTGTTGAACTCGGCGCCGCAGAGGACGCTGAACGAGATGATGTTGAGCCAGAAGAGCAGGGCGATGCCGGCCCCGAGAGAGCCATAGACCTGGGAGTAGTTGGCAAAGCGCGTGACATACCAGCCAAAGATGAGAGTGGCAGGGAACCACATGACCGTAGAGACGACGGCGCCGGGAAGGACGCGCTTCCAGGATTGCCGCATGGGCGTTCCCATGTGATAGATGAGTGCCGATGATGCCGATACTGCCGATGAGGGCGACACACCAGCGAACGAGGAGAGCGAAGATGTAGACCGGGGTGCGAGCGAAGGGCAGGAGGTGCATTGCCACCCGCTCAGTGATGAAGTGGCCGAAGACGACGAGCACGCTGGCGAGGGCGAAGGGGATCAGAGAGAGAGGAACGAGCAGGAGGCGCGGCGACGGCGTTGCCAGAAGGTCCAACAGTCCATCGGAAGATCGTTCGCGCGACGAACGCCTTCCATCAGAGTCGCGATGACGCTGGAGGCTCCGATGAGGCTGACGAAGAAGGCGATGACGAGGGCGTGGCTTGACTTGGGGCTGTGTGGCGAATCGACGAAGTAGCCTTCGAGGAGCGGGCTGACGTCGGGAGGCAGGATGCGGTCGAAGAAGGCAGAGAGCTGGAAGCGAACCGGGGCGGTATCGGGGAGGAGACTGACGACTGCGGCTGCGACGATGAGCGCGGGGAAGAGCGACACCATCGCGGAGTACGCGGTGGACTGGGCAAGATTGAGACAGTCGTGCCGAGCGGCGCGAAGCAGAGCACCTCGGAGAATTCGGGGAAAGCGCAGGAGCCTTCTCATGAGATCTACCCGCGGTTCAGGAGGAGACTGAACTAGGTCTTCCACCGGTTGAGGAAGTCAGTGACGGAGGTGGGATACATGTAGCGCATATCTCCGAACTCGGCGGCCTGCTGCGAGTAGAGAAGCTTGCCGTCGGCATCGAGGACAGCGAGTGCGGGAACTCCCTTCTTGAGGGGGACGTTGTACTTTTCGGTGATGTCGAGGTTTTTATCGAAGCGGCCGATGTCGACGTGGACTAGCACGTAATTTTTGTCGAGGAGTTCGAGGTTGGGGCTCTGGTGGAAATAGATGTCGAGGACCTGGCAGTCGCCGCACCAGTCGCCGCCGAAGTCGAGGATGACGCGCTTGTGCTCAGCGCTCGCCTGTTTGAGGGCGGCGACAATTTCGGTTTTTGGGTCGGCTTCGGCGGAATAGAGATGTTTCTTGACTGCGGGCACGGCGGTTACGGGCGTGCGGGCGGGCTTGGTCGATGGAGCGACGGTCGCGCCGGAAGACGCAGGCTCGTTGCTCCTGCATCCGAGGATAGATCCGGAGGCGGCCAAAGCAACGAGAGCGATTGTTGAGAGAAGTTGATTGTGGCGGTTCGACGAGGCGCTCGCGATCATGGAGTAGAACCTTCCCTTACGATTTTCTGACGGAAGCAGATTTGTTATCGGGTTTCCAGCGGTTGAGGAAGGCAGTGATGGCTTCGGGGCTGGTGTGCTCGAACTCCTTCTCGTGTTCAGAGTAGAGGAGATTGCCGTGGGCATCGATGACGGCGAGGGCAGGAACGCCCTTTGTGATGGGGACCTTGTACTTCTTCGCGACGTCGACGTTTTTGTCCATGTGGCCGATGTTGACGTGGACGAGGATGAAATTTTTGGCGAGGAGTTCGGCGTTGGGACTCTGGTGGTAGTAGATGTCGAGGACCTGGCAGTCACCGCACCAGTTGCCGCCGAAGTCGAGGAGGACGCGTTTGTGTTCGCGACGGGCCTGCGCGAGAGCGGCGTTGATATCTTCGGTGGGGTTGGCGGTTTCGGAGTAGAGGTTCTTGTTGACCTTGTCGATGATCTGCGCGGCGGCTTGAGACGGCGATGCGACCGGCCATGACAGGAGACCGAAGGCCAGGGCCGGGAGGAGCGTGTTGCGAGATTTCACGATCATTGATTGAACCTTATTCGAATTCGTCGAGACGAGACTACGGCGACGCCGCACGCAGTGGCGGACCACTACAGATGATGATGCATGAAGAATGCGACATGACGCAAAACTATGTTATTGAAGGGGGCTACTTTCCGGTGTAGTAGCCGTCCCGGGTCTGGATGAGGAGACCCTTCTGGTGGAGGCTGAGGTCGATCTGATGGTAACCGGCGGCGGCGGCGTCCTGGCTGGGTGTGTAACCGAGACGGTACTGGGCGCGCAGCTCCTCGGCGATCTCGTTGTAGATCTGGGCTACGTTCTGATTTTTCTTCACCTCGAAGAGACGGCCTCCGGTCTGCTGGGCCATGCGTTCAAGGTTCTTCTTTCCCTCGATGCTGCTGGGACGGTTGGGATAGTTGCCACCCCCATTGCCACCGCCGGGGTAACCGCCACCCGGATAGCCGCCTCCGGGATAACCGCCTCCAGGGTAGCCACCGCCTGGGTAGCCTCCGCCTGGGTACCCGCCGCCCGGATAACCACCGCCACGGCCGCCGTGCTGCGGATAGTCCTGGTGGGGCTGCTCGCCCTTGAAGTAGATGGCATAGATGATAGTGTCGGCGCGCTGAGCGGCTTCGATGGATTTTTCGAAGGTCTCTTTGCTGCCGTTGTCGCCGCCGTCGGAGAGGATGATGATGGCTTTGCGGCCGGTTTGCTTGCTCATCAGTTCGTCAGAGGCGAGGAAGAGGGCATCGAAGAGGACGGTTCCACCACCGTGGCGCCGGCCGCCGCCACCTCCCTTGTTATCGTCGTCGGAGTCGGCAGAAGTTCCTTTTCCGGGCGTGTCGATCTCTCTGAGTGCAGCTTGAAGCAAGGGGTGGGAGGAGGTGAGGTCCTGTAGGAGCTCGGTCTGGCGGGCGAACTGGATGATGAAGGCTTTGTCCTTGGGAGTTGTGAGCATTTGATCGAGGAAGGTGCTGCTGGCTGTGCGTTCCTCGTCGATGACCCCGCGCTGCGAGATGCTTGTGTCGACTAGCAGACCGAGGGTTAGGGGGAGATTGGTGTCTTTGTCGAAGTAACGAATCGTCTGGGCTTTGCCGTCGACCTGAAGGACGAAATCGTCTTTGGTCAGGTTCTGGATGAGGGCTCCTTTTTTGTCGCGAACGATGACTGGGAGGTTAACGAGGCGGGCATCGACGGCGATGGTAGGGGCAGTGGAGGCTGGGGTCCGGTCTGGGGTTGGGTCTGGGGTAGAGGGCTTCTGTTGCGCGGGGAGGCTGGGCGTGAGGAGAACGCTAGCCAGAACGAGAGGCCCGAAGCGAGCGAAGAGCGATCATGTGGAGTTAGACGACTTTCGGTGGGCGGGGTTTCAGTTGGCGCCGATGCGCCATATTTTGCTGCTACAAAAAGACTCAGCCCCTTCTGTAATTTCTCTGGGCAAACCATGGTTCGGGAGTGAGGGAAGAATTTACAAATGGAATGGAGTGGCTGGCGTGATTTCCCCGGTCTTCGTTACATTTTTTACTGCAGGCTTGGCCCGAAAGTGTATTCTGGCGGCACGATGAGACAACTTCTTTTGTTGGCGGCAGCTTGCATTTGTGCGTGCGCCGGTGTGGGGTGCGCGCCGGTGGTCGCCACCGCCTCGACTTCGGTAACGCCTCCTGCTACTGTCACGAAGCCTCCGTCGGGATTCACGAAGACGATCGTGTTGTGGCCGAATGGAGCGCCGGGTGCGCTCGGGAATGGTGACGGGGATGTGCCGAGAATGTATGTCTATCCGGCACCCGGGACGGGGAGTCATTCAGCTGTAATTGTGATGCCGGGCGGCGGGTATACACATCTGGCCATCGAGAAGGAGGGTGGCGCAGAGGCGCGATGGCTGAACGAGCATGGAGTGACGGCACTTGTGCTGGAGTATCGGCTGGGTCCGAGGTATCACTTTCCTTCTCCGATGCTCGATGGTGCGCGGGCGGTGCGGTATGTGCGCAGCCATGCGACGGAGTTGGATGTGGCGAAGGACAAGGTTGGGTTGTGGGGTTTTTCAGCGGGCGGCCATCTGGCCGGCTATCTGGCGGCGGTGCATGACAGTGGAGTGGCTGGCGCAACAGACCCTATCGAACGGGAGAGCGACCGGCCAGACTTCGTGATTGTGTCCTATGGGCGATTCAGTATGGATGAGTCGATTCCGCGTAAGACGAATATGGAGGGGCTGCTGGGAGATCATCCGACGCAGGCGATGCTTGACGCGGTGTCGGTGGTCAAGCTGGTGACGAAGAATACCCCGCCCTGCTTTATTTACTCGACCACGGCGGACCAGACGGTGAACTCGATGAATGCGACGGCACTTTATGATGCGTTGAAGAAAGTGGGGGTGCCTGTGGAGATGCATATCTTCGAGCGCGGCGGCCACGGGACCGGCATGGCTCAGGGGCTGAAAGACCTGCCCGAACTGGCCATCTATCCGACGCTGCTGGCGAACTGGATGGAGATGCATGGATGGATGGCGGAGGATTAGGATGCCCCGGAAATGTGGCAAACGAAAAAGAAATACGTACGCGTATACATTTCTCTTATGAATTACCGGGCTCTTGGATTAGGCTAGCAAGTGGATTTGACGTCGTTGACACTATCCATGCAGTAGTTCGAGGTAATTTCTTGAAGGCCTTTACGCTCGATTTTCCGCGACCGTGGGTTTGGAAGACGGTATTATCGGCGTTGCCAGTCTGGGTTGCATTCGGACTTTTCTCGCGAATGAACCATGGTGCTCATTTAGGTGTGTTAACGACTGTCTCTGTAGCGGCGGCGGGGATCACGCTTGCCGCGTGGGCGCTGTGGCGCGAATACGGACGCGCGGCGAAACTGAGAGGCGCCCGGGAAGCGCACTCACAGTTTCTGGCAGCCGCCGAGACAAGTCTCGATGCGTTTGGCCTCTTTGAGTCGGTGCGGGACGATGCGGGCGAGATTGTCGATTTCCGTTTTCTTTATGTGAATGCGAATGCTGAGCGACTGGCGGGACTGGCACGGTCCGCATTGCTCGGACAGACGCTGAGCGCCGTGACTCCGATTCGGGCAACGAGCTCGATGTTTGCCAAATTCTGCAGGGTAGTCGACTCCGGAGAGCCGCTGAATGAAGAGTTCCCGGTGAAGTTTGACAGCGTGAAGGCGACCTGGCTGCGAAGCCAGGTGGTCAAGCTGGGAGACGGGCTGGCGGTTACATTCAGCGATATCAGCGAGGCGAAGGCTACGCAGGAGCGCTATGCCCATCTGGCGGAGTTTACCGATTCGGTGTTCCAGAACGCGCCGTTCAGCATCGTCGCCACCGATACGACATGGAATGATTACGGCGATGAACGTGGCAGCGGAAAAGTTGACGGGTTACAGCCGTGAGGAGCTGATTGGAAAGCATCCGCTGACGCTGCTGCATGATGAGCGGGAGCTGCTGGGCAAGGCGCTCAGTATGGATCCCGCAGCGACGATGGAGCGATTCGGGTTCAGCGTTCTGACGGCAGGAGTAGCCGTCGGCGAGATGGGGGAGCAGGAGTGGACTCTGATTCGGAAGGACGGGGCGCGGACGCCAATCAATCTGGCAATGCGAGCGGTGTCTACCGATTCGGGCGAGGTAAGCGGGTATGTCAGCATCGCGTTCGACATCACCGAACGCCGACAAATGATGGACTATGTGACTCATCTGGCCACCCATGATCAACTGACAGGGCTTGCAGGACGCGCGCTGTTGCAGGATAAGACGGTGCAGGCGGTAGAGCTGGCGCGGCGCTATGGGACGAAGGTGGCGGTATTTGTGATCGACCTCGACCACTTCAAACGGATCAATGACTCGCTGGGACATGCGGCCGGAGATCAGTTGCTGGTTGAGGCTGCGAGGAGATTGAGCCGTTCGGTGCGAAGTACGGATGTGGTCGCGCGGGTGGGCGGCGATGAGTTTGTGGTTGTAATGCCGGACATCACTACCGTCGAGGATGTGGAACAGTGCGCGGCCAACCTGGTGGCGAGGCTGACACCGGAGACGTCGATTGAAGAACACGAGGTGCAACTGACGGCGAGCGTTGGGGTGTGCATCTTTCCCGATTTCGCATCCGATGCCAAGCATCTGCTGAAGCGAGCGGATTCGGCGATGTATGTCGCGAAGGAAAATGGCCGGAACCAGCACCAGATATTCAGCGAAAGCATGCTGCAGGAGACCGCGGAACGCCTGACCATGGAGCATGCGCTACGCCACGCGCTGGCCAATGGAGAGCTCAGCATGTGTTACCAGCCGCAGATTTCGTTGAGCACAGGCGCCGTGAACGGGATGGAGGCATTGTTGCGCTGGACACATCCCAGGCTGGGATGCGTTCCCCCCGCGCAGTTTATCCGGCTTGCTGAAGAGACAGGGTTGATTGTGCAGATCGGGGAGTGGGCCGTTATGACGGCGTGCTGCGAGGGCAAGGCGCTGCAGGACGAGCTGGGCATGGACCTGACGGTGTCGGTGAATCTATCGCCACGGCAGTTCCAGCAGAAGAACCTGGTGCATGTGGTCGAGAATTCGCTGGTGAAGAGCGGTTTGTCCCCGGAGAGACTGCAGATCGAGATTACGGAGAATATGCTGATGGCGAACTCCGAAGATATTCTGGATAAGTTGCAGCGTATGCGGGAGCTGGGTGTGCGCATCTCCATCGACGATTTCGGTATTGGGTTCTGCAGCTTCTCGTACCTTCTGCAGTACCAGGTCGACCGGCTGAAGATCGATCAAAGCTTCGTGAAAAAGGCGGGGACGGATGCAAACGCGGCTGCGGTGGTGCGAACCATCATTGCGATGTCGCATGGATTGAATATCAAGGTCGTGGCAGAGGGTGTCGAGACAGAAGATCAACTGCGCTTTCTGCTGCGGAGAAAGTGCGACGAAGCGCAGGGCTACTTTATTGCGCGGCCCCTGGCACCGGAGGAGTTTTGTGAGGCCGTTCGAATCTGCAGCAACAAAATTCCTATTCGTTCGATCGAACCAATCACGGAATGGGTGAGATAGCTTCTCGGAAAGTTCAAGCTGGCCTTGCAGGCGCAATGCCCCATGTTGACAGTTCATGAGGCCCCGAGCCGGAAGTGAATTCGATGCCGGCTAGACCGTTCTTTGATTGCGCTTAATCAAGTGGTAGATGCCGAGCAGAATGAGAGCTCCGACGAGGGACATGAGGAAACCGGCGGACTGATCGGGTTCATAGTGCCCGATAAGGCGGCCTAACCAGGTTCCGAGAAAAGAACCGGCGATGCCGAGGAGCATGGTGATCCAGATTCCCCCGGGGTCCTTGCCGGGAATGATGAACTTGGCGAGTGCGCCGACTACAAGACCGATGAGAGCCGTCCAAAGCAGATGCAGCATAGCTGATCCTCCGTGTTGGTTTTCCCGGGGCTGCCGGGATACGTCTCAATTGATGGGGAAAGGATACTCCTACTGGGGTTGATGCAAGCGTCCGATTGAGCGGAAGTGGCGAATTTCTGCCTTGCTGGAAAATGGATGAGAATCTGGTGCATGTGCCGGAACTATCGGGGCTTCGCAGGCGGCTTTGTGTTTTTGGCCGGCGTGCCGAGGGTTGTTGCGGGACCGGACACGTCCTGCCAGAGTTTGATGCCGCCATCGATGGCGTTACTGTTCGATCCGAGGATGACGTGGCTGGGAAGATCCTTCATCAGCTTGGCGTTTCCGCCGCCGAGAAGAACGGAGTCGCAGATCAGCGCAGCCTGGAGGCGTTTGATGATGTCGAGAACCGATTTTTGCCAGCGCTCATCGCCGCGGCGTTCGAGACCCGCTAAGCCAACGTACTCCTCATAGGTACGCCCCTTCTTGTATGGCAGATGGGCGAGTTCGAGGGGAATGACCACGCCATCGAAGATCATGGCGGAGCCAAGGCCCGTACCTATGCCGAGGAAGAGCATTCGGCCACCCTGGTATCCGCCGAGAGCCTGCATGGCGGCGTCGTTGATGAAGCGAAGGGGCTTGCCGAAGGCCTTCTGATAATTGAAGTCGATCCATCCCGCGGCGAGGTTATGTGGCTCAGCGAGCGGATGATCGTGGACTACGGGGCCGGGATAGCCTATGGAAATGCAGTCGTAGTCCCAGCCCGCCGTAGCGGCGAGGACATCTTTGGTCATCTGCTCAGCCGTCATGGTGGGGCCGGAAGGAATTTTGACCGGGACGCGGATGTCGCTCGAGGCAACCTTGATGTTGGTACCACCGATGTCGACCACAAGAATTTTCATGACGAATTGGATGGTAGCAGCGAACGCGAGAGCTGTCTTTGCTGTTAATCGGATGGCACGACGGAAGCGCGGATGAGTTTGTCGAGTTTGGGGTATTCGCGATCGAGATAGGCGTTGCCGCCTTCGAACATCTCGTCCTGATGTCCGGCACGCATGCCGCCGCCGGAGTGCTCACCGTAACCACCGTAGAGTTTTTCGACAACGTCCATGCCTTCGATGACGCGGCCGAAGGGAGCGAAGCCGGCTTCGATGTCGTTGCGGGCGGAGTTGTCGCCGAGGTTGATGTAGACCTGAGTGGACCGGGTGTTGGGGCCGGTGTTGGAGAAGGCGACGTAGCCGAGGGTGTTGTGCTGTTTCAGCGGGTCATCGGGGATGGTGATGTGACGCTGCTGCTGCGCGATCGTGGGATTGCCGTTGATGCCGAACTGCACCCAGCGGCCGGGAACGACGCGGAAAAAGCGAGAGTCGTCGTAGTACTTCGTGCGGACGAGTTCGTAGAACCGATCGGCACCATGGGGGGACCAGTCGCGATGAGCTTCGATGATGAAGCTGCCGGCCGTGGTTTCGAATTTCACGCGGAAGACGTCGGGTTTCTTGTGGTGCCAGAAGGGTAAAGCGAGGAGCAGGCAGAGCAGATGAGTCATCCATTCAGAGTACCTTTGCCGCGTTTTCAAACTGTGCGATTTTCGGACGAGTCACTCGATTCTTCTCGGCGGGGAACGTTTTCTTCAAATGTGCTGTTGAAAATAACAGAGTAATTCTCTTGAGAATAATTTTATTGACAATCGTATCGCGTGCCGACTATTGTGGTGATGGGCACTCCTGCCCTGGAGATTAGATTTTATGCGTAAAGTAATTGTGGCCACCCTCGCCCTGACCCCGATGCTGCTTCACGCTCAGGCAAATTCGCCTGCACAAACCCCGTCCTCCCCTTCCTCCAACACCCTTCAATCCAAACTTGTCGAGCCGAAGGAACTCAATGCCTCCGAGGCGGTTGCTCATACTGCGACCCCTCTTCGCGTCTCAACCGGCGTGATTGCGCCAAAGCTGGTGTACACCATCTCGGTTGAATCGGATACCGATTTCGTTCCCAGGGGCTTCATCACGGATAGAAGGACGGTTGTCGAGATGGTGGTCGACGCGACCGGCAAACCTTCGAACCTGAAGATTCTCCAGTCGCTTGGCCCCGTAATGGACCACAACGTCCTCGCGGCAGTAAGCCAGTACCGCTTTACCCCGGGGACGCTGGATGGCCAGCCGACCTCCGTTCCAGTCAACCTCGAGGTTGTTCTGCGCAGTTCGCGTTAGTAGACCGCTGTTTTGAAACGGCTGGATCGGCGTAGTACGCCTCCCCACCGAGGAAGTATCTGAATGCAAGCACGAAGGCGGACTCGCAAGAGTCCGCCTTCGTGCGTAGTTGGGGAGACAAACGGGCCCTGCGGTCTTTAGTGGGGGCGAAGGACTAGAAACATGACAAAGGCGGCAACAATAACGCCGACGATGACAAAGACCAAGGCTGGGCTGGGATAGCTTGTTCGCATTTTCGGCGGTCGAACCGACGATTCCATGCACGGTTGGATGCGGATTCGCTTTAGACGGTGGTTTTCGAGGAGCAGTCGTATGGGGGCCGAGGGTCATGAATCCCTCCGTGATGCGGCCCTTTGTCATTTTTTAACGTTGCAAAGGGCTGTTTTAGAGGGGTTTTTGCGGAAATGTGGTGCAAAGTCGTGATTTTTTGATGGTGAAATCGTGGTGGAAAGCTGGTGAAAGATGGTAAAAAACGGCCTTAAATCAGCTGCGAAAAACACGCCACATTCTTCGGATTTATTTTTTGCCGTTTTGCGGCGTTTCGGGGCGGAGCATGTGGAGCGCACCCCGTCGGCGAACCGTGCGCTCAACGTAATCGGCTGCTGACAAGTATCAACGACTCGCCATCATTAACTAATTCGCTATCGAATTGTTTGGGGCTCCATCCTTCGTAAGAACACGAAGGATGGAGCCGGACAAGAGAGAGACCAAAGTATAAGTGCCGATTAGATTGGCAGGAAGGTTAGCGACTAATTTGTAGGCGTCGACGCGTCGGTTGCCGGACCGATCGCGAGTTTCAAATCGCTACCCGCAGGTACTTTTACATCATGCTTTTTGGTCGATACGAAGACGGCGGAATCGTTGCTGGCTATTTCGCTGTGAAGATCTACACCCGAGACAACGTTGAGTTGCTCGACTGTGAGAGTCTGACTCGTCCAATTGTTTGACGTGGCGTCGTCATCACTATCGGACGTGGGGCGTCTGATACCGACGATGGTCGCTTTGATTGGAATCGTCTTGCCGTCCTTCAATTGGGCCTGATCGAAACGAAGGGCAAACTCCGACGTTCCGGCCGCGCCCATATCATCACGAGAAATCTTTCCGACCAGCACGGTGTGTGCGGGCAGAATGGTGCCATTCGAAAGAGTGATCTTGCGATAGAGTTCGGCTTGGATGTTGGAGTCGAGATGATCTTTGCCTGAATCCAGAGTGTGCGGGAGTATGGCGGTTGCGGCTACCATCTGCGCTGCTTCACTTGCGCCAGTTGAATCTGTTGAGCCCGGGCCACTCAGACCTTGTGCCAAGGCCGGCATAGACAAAGCCGAAAAGACGGCAACGAGTGCGAGTGGCTTGCTGTAGATTTTCATATTTCAAATTACTCCTTCATGGGTTGTTCATCCCTCCTTTAAGATGTTGCTCCGGTGCTGTAGGATTCGGCGCGAGGACGTCGGGAAAGTCATGCTGAGGGGTTACAAATCTATTTCCATGCGCGAAGGTGAGCTGCGTCACTCGGCGGGAAAACGCCTGTATTTACAGGGTTTTCGCATCATCGTGGCAGAAGTCTGGGATTCTGATCGTCACACTTTGGTCGGAGGTTGGTAAAGAGATGGTCAAGAGATGATATCCAACATGCAAAAAAAAGCGCCATATTTTTAGATTTATTTTCCCGTTCTTCCGTGTTTTAGAGACGAAGTGGGAGTTGTTGTTGTCGTTTTCATTAGAACGTTCTCGCGCAACGTAAGGCCCTGAGCTTTAGAGTTTTCGGTGTGCCTCGGTTCCCAAGGAACGAGATTCGCGTCCCGTCATCGCTTCCAGCTAATGGCATCTCGGGGCGAAGGTGAACAGAAATAGCCGCCCAGTTTCAATGCTCTCGCAACTTTGATGATTACGAGCTTCTGGGTATCAAGCGGCGGCAAAAACATCAAACCCCATACAAGAATTCCTTACTGCTTCTTATGATCAAAAGCGATACAGGGTCACCTCCGTGCAGACCGTCGCGCCACCGCCGTCGTCCGTGCTACACGCCGCAATCGCCAGGGCACCCGCAACAGCAATGGAAAACGTGGTGGCCCGGTATCGGCGAGTCATGCTGGGAAAGTTTACCGCCGACGCTTTGTGTCGACGCGCTTGGCGGCCACCTTGCTCGCCGATGGGGCGCCTTGCTTCGCCATCTGCGCCTGCCCCGCCTTGGTCTTCAAGCGCGATTGTTCGTACATCTCGATCCACTTCTCGCTCGAAATCGCCGAGATCAGCTTGCCAATCGCTTCGAGCGGCAAATCGTCCGGCGACTCGAAATGAACGCAACACTTCCCCATGTCGAGCTTCTTCCCCGCCGCCTTGAACGCCGCCTTCAGCTGCTCGAGCTGACTCGCACTCCAAAACGCGCCCATCAGGTAGAGCGAGCAGTAGTTCTTCTGCGACGAGAGCGCGACGTAGCAGATCGGCTGCTTGTTGTAAGTGTCTGGATATCGAGACAGGGGGATCGTCCAGCCGATCGTGCCCCAGACGAGGCACTCATCGTAGCCGCGCGGAATGTGCTTGTTCACGAGTGCGCGCACCGTCGCGATCGTCTTCGCACGATCGGCGGGGAGTGAGGCGATGTATTGCGCTGGCGTCTTGACGTTCGATGGTGGTTTCATGGATTCGTCGTCTTCCCGAACGAAGTGTATCACCGAACGTTTGAAAACCAGCCAGCGGCAGGGGCTGTGAGTATCGCGTAAGTCCTAGCCGTGCGCAAGCACGGCGTCTTTTGTCCGTTCTTAAAGTCATCACCAGAAGAGAGGGCGGTGGGCGCGTTCTCGGCGTCCATGGCGCCGGCAGCTCCAGGCCCTCCAAGCCCGGCATCCTCATGGCAGCGGCCTCGGCGTTTTCCGCCGGGTTGTCGAACGCACCGTGGCCTGGCTGCATCGCTTCCGCCGCCTCGCGCTGCGCTACGAACCCCGCGCGGACGTCCACGAAGCCTTTCTCACGCTCGGCTGCGCCCTCATCACCCGGCGCCACGTAAGAGGGAGTTTTGAAACGTACTCTTTTATCTACATACAGACCTCGGCGAGATCGTCATAACCATTCGATTTGTGTCTGAAGGATTCGCGCCTGGCATAAAGCCCTTTCCCGGGTAATACCTTCTCACGGATTCGTCAGATGCGCATGTGTTCGCTCTTTTTTGGGGAAGAGATAAATGCTAAAGGTGAAGGATTTACCGTTATTATTCTTGAAAGCCTACTTTTGAAAGGAAGTCCTTTGCCACGATTTTGCGCGCTTGCTGCTGTCTCCCTTTTTTCTGCTGTTCTTCCGGTTGTAGCGCAGACTCCGCGCACCAAGCCCGTTACCGACGCCGAGGTGGCGAGCATTACACGGGACGCCATCCTGATCGACACGCACAATGACGTTACGTCGAGGACCGTTGACGGTTTCGACATCGCCACTGCCAACAAGCGAGGCCAGACGGATCTTGCGCGGATGAAAGGCTTCCTTGGCGCCGAGTTTTTTGCTGTCTACGTGGGGGCGGAGTATGTGGAGGGCAACCACTCGGCGAACCGCACGCTGCAGATGATCGACACGACGCGGACGGACATCATTGCCGGGCACCCAAATGATTTTGTGTTCGCGACGACTGCGGATGAGATCGTCGCGGCGCACAACGCGCACAAGATCGCCGCACTGATGGGCATCGAAGGCGGCCACGCCATCGAGGATTCGCTGCGGCTGCTGCGCGACTACTACGCTCTGGGCGTTCGCTACATGACGCTGACGCATTTCAACACCAACAATTGGGCGGACTCGCAGGGCGACTTCGAAGACCCGAAGGTGAAGCACCATAACGGCCTGACGCCGTTCGGCAAGGATGTGGTGCGCGAGATGAACCGGCTGGGCATGATGGTGGACATTTCGCATACGGCAGACAAGACCTTTTATGACGCGCTTGAGGTGTCGACTGCTCCTATCATCGCGTCGCATTCGAGCTGCCGCGCCGTTTCGAGCCATACGCGCAACCTGACCGACGACATGATCCGTGCGCTTGCGGCGAAGGGAGGCACGATGCAGATCAACTTTGATTGCGCGTATCTTTCGCAGCGCTACTCGGATGAGGCGAAGCCGATCATGGCCGAGCTGCGGCCACGCCTGCAGGAGGCGAGGAAGATTGAAGACCCGGGGGCTCGTGCTGCTGCGATCGACAAGCTGGAGGAGGAAGCAACTGCGAAGCTACCGCCGGCTACGCTGGCCGACGTTGTCGCACAGATCGATCATGCAGTGAAGGTTGGCGGGATCGACCATGTGGGCATCGGCACGGACTTCGATGGCGTGGGTTGCGTGCCTGCGGAGCTTAGCTCGTATGACAAGTTCCCTGCCCTGACCCGTGCTCTACTGGAGAAGGGGTATTCGGCTACGGACATCAAAAAGATTTACGGGGGGAATCTGCTTAGGGTGATGCGGGCTGTCGAGCAGCGTGCGCGGGAGTTAAAGTCGATGCCGCCGCTTGAGACCAAGATTGGGAAGTGACTTCCAGAGGTTATCTGGTGATTTGGACTGGGTGTGGGTTGTCGGTGGCGTAAGCCTGGTAGCTGCTCCACTGCCATTCTCCGGGTTCCGAAACGAGTCCCGTTGTGACGGGATTGCGGTGGATGTAGCGGAGTTTTTCTATGCGCTTTCGCGCGGTGAAGACATTGAAGTCGTAGTAGCGGGACTCCCAGACGAAATCTTCTGACCGCGTGCGGGAGAAACGCTGCTTGAGAATTTGAATGGCGAGGGACAAGGGAGCGGTTTCGGGTTCAGAGATGAGAAGGTGGACGTGATTCGGCATGACGACGTAGCCGTTGATGTGAACAGGTATTTTTGACGGGCTTGTTCGAGGGTTTCGACGAATTTGTTACGTGACTCCGCGGAGCCGAGAATGTTGCGCTTGCGGAAACAGCTGAAGGTGATGAAGTGGAGGTCTCCGGTTTTGTAGTATCGGTTTAGGCCCAGAGACATGTGGTGAGTTTAGCGAAGACGGTTCGCGCCTACCAGCGCGAATACCCCACCCTATCGCGATGAGACCGCGAAAGGATGGGGCACCCGGTTGAACGATGGGACACGCGGTTTGGTGGAGGGTTGAGATGCCCGGCTATGGGGTAGCTGGTGCTTTTTCTGCGGCGGCTTTCAGGTTGGCGAGGCCTCGTTGGAAGTCGTCGCCGATCATGTTGTCCATCGTGGTGAAGACACTCATCAGTTTGCCGGGGATGAAGTTGAGCGGGCCGTACATGACCCATGTGACTCGGGTGGCAGTGTCGCCTTCGGGCTGGAGGACGAAGTCGGCGGTGTTGTGGCTTTCGAAGGGCTTGAGGAAGTCGAGTTTGATGGAGATCTTCGAGGGATGGTCAACGCGCATCTCCATGCGGCCTTTGCCCACCTTGCTGTTGCCTTCCCACTCGTAGATGGAGCCGACACCGCTGGGCGGGCCGGAGAAGGTGGTCTTCATCGCTGGATCAAGCTTTGCCCAGGGCGACCAGAGCTCCCAGTTGTGAAAGTCATTGATCAGCGGAGTGATTTTTTCGGGCGTCGCATTGATGGTGACGGAGCGCTCGACAACGAAGGTCGAGGGCTTCATGGCGGCTAGGATGAGAATCACGGCGACGGCGAGGACAATGAGACCGCCGATCCATTTGAGCATCTAACTCCCCTTTCGGCGTTCCTTGAGTCTGAGCGTACAGAGGCTATCTTATCAAGGCGGCGACGAAGCAAGTCAACGACCGGGATGTGGCGAATCAGGGAATTTTGCGTGCGGAGAACCTGGCGCCTGCAAGGAGCATCATAGTGCGGTGAGGAGGATGAGACGATGCCTGAGAAAGAGACATTAGATGCTGCGAAACGGGACCTGGCGGAAGGCAAGTCGCCTTCGACGGCTGCAGGGGAGTTTGTGCGTGAGGAGATTGAGCACGTACGCGAGGGAAAGCATGGCGCGCGATCGGCGAAGCAGGCGATCGCTATCGGACTAAGCAAGGCCCGGAGAGCTGGGATTCCGCTGGGTGAACCGAATCCGGTGACCACGAGTGCGGAGACGCGGCGAAAGGCTGCTCAGGATTCGCGGCGGGGTGAAGAGGATCCGGTGACTAGCGAGGAGGGTTCGACGAAGCGCGGACGCGCTCGACTGAAGGCGATGAAGAAAGAGCCGCGGAGTTCGGTTTCGCGCGCGGCGCTGTCGAAACAGGCGAAGAGTGTGGCGAAGAGACGCAGCAGCGCGTCGCGAAGCGCTTCAGCAAAGAAGGCGGCGAGGACTCGGCGCAGGGCTTCGGCTTAGAGATAGTGAAGCGCAGGATGTTCGTCTGCAATGGCTCTTCACCGGCTGGCCCCTTTTTGAGCGAGTATCTCGTAGTTTGAGCCGGTGGGGGTGAGGTTGCTGCGGTAGAGGTTAACTGTGTCTGCGGTGAAGGTGCGCTGGAGAGACGTGGGCAGGGATTGTTGGCTTTGGCTGAGTCGTAGTGGCCCCTGGAATCGGGCGAGAGTGATGTGAGGGTGGTAGGGACGGCCTTCGGGGGCGAAGCCGCAGCGTGCCATGCTAGTGGTGACTTTTTCCTGGAGATGGAGGAGTGCGCGCGCGGGTTCGACCTCTGCGAAGAGGACGCCTCCACGCGGGAAGGTGTTAATGCTGGTGAGTTTGAGTGGGAAGGGCGCGAAGTTGAGTTCGGAAAGTTCGCGTTCGATGTGCGGGAGCGTGGGTTCGGGGACCTCTCCTAAAAAGACCAGGGTGAGGTGAATGTTCTCGGGCGCGGTTCGGCGACCTTTGGGGACCTCGATTGCTTGTGTGCGGCGAGTGAGGGCCTGGGCTAGCTCAAGCGGGATCGGCATGCCGACGAAGAGTCGCATGAAGTGTTGGATGCAGTGGATTGGCAAAACAGTCTTTTGACAATCAAATGACAACCGCCTTTCATCTCGATCGGAACCCTCGAGTCTAATGGAGTAAAGCTGAGAGCGCGCGAATCTGCGACAGGTTGTGGTGTGCCGGTCGGAAGGATTTGTGCGGGCGCTCGATGCTTCCGGGCCCTCGATTTCACTCGATCAATCAGGAGAAGCAGGATGACGACGATGAAGGCGTGGGTGCGCCCAGGCTACGCAGGTTTCCTGGCGCTGACGACCATGCTGTCGGGTTGCGGCCAGTACATGCCAGTTGCGCCGGTTATGAAGCCCGCTCCCGAGAACTCCCCAGGCCCTCAGTTCCTCTATGTCGCGAACGGCATCAGTTCCACGGTTTCGGGATTTTCGATCGATGCTGCCAGCGGTGCGTTGACCGAGGTGGGTCCGGCGGTAGCGGCTGATGAGGGGTCGATCTATCTGGCGGCGTCCCCGAACGGAAAGTTTGTGTATGTGGCGAATGCCGAGACCACCAGCAGCAGTGTGTCGGCGTACAAGGTAAACGCTGCCACCGGCGTGTTGACGCCAACAATGCCGGCGGCGTTCCCGATCACTGGCGACTCGCAACCGTTCGGCATTACCGTGGATCGAACGTCATCGCACGTCTACACAACCAACTTCAACAGCATCTCCGCTTTCAAGATCGATCTCATGACCGGCGCACTCTCCGATGTGCCCGGCACGCCCGTGTTGCTCGCGAAAGATATCCTGCCGCAGAGCCTGACGCTGTCGGCGGATGGGCAATTTCTTTATATGACCGGAGCGGGGACAAATAACGTGTACGCTTTCTCCATCAACGTCGACGGGCTACCTGTGACGACGGGCAAGCCGGTTGCAGCGGGGACTTTCCCGATTGGCATCGTTGCGGAACCGAGCGGAAAGTTCGTCTACGTCGTCAACTGGATTTCGGACGATGTTTCGCGGTATACGATCACGCCGGGCACGGGGGCACTCGTGCCGGCCAGCGGAACAACCTCGCTGGGGCGGGGATGCTCGCCTCAGGAACTGGCTGTGGACCCGTCGTCGAAGTTTCTTTTTGTGAGTTGCCCGGGCTTCGGCAGCATCGCTCAGTTTGCCATCGATCCGGCGACTGGCGCGCTTGCTCCGCTGCCGATGTTTTCGATCAGCAGCAACGCGGGGCCGCGAGGAATCGCCGTCGACGCTTCGGGGATGTTCGTTTACTCTGCCTTGCAATCGCTGAACCGGGCTAGTGGATCAGCCATTGGAGCGACGGGGGAACTGAAGGCGATTGACAGCACTCCTGCTACGGGGAGGGACCCGCTTGGGGTTGCAATTGCTAGCCCGGGGAGAGGTATTCAGTAAGAGCGTGAGCCCACCTTAGGCACAAAAGTCGCGCCGAAGATGGGGCACCCAAAGTTGTGGCAATTCGATATGGGCCATCCGCCTGTTGACAGTGTTTCAGATCGGCGTTCAACATTTAACGAATGAAACGAGATCATGACATGAAGGAGGCCCTTTTATGATTGAACCCACATCCGCTGGGGCGTCGGGCGATGGGGCGCGCGGATCTCACGCGAACACGGGTAACGGACTGCAGGCGAAGAGTGTTCTAACGAAGATTGCGGCTGTTGTCGCAGATCGAAATATTCCCTTCCTTGTTTGCAGCATTGGAATGATCGTGATGTTGCTGTGGGCGGGAAAATTCAAAATGACAGCACCCGGAGCAGAGGGCATCATCCCGCTTGTCAGTAACAGCCCATTGACCAGTTGGCAATTCAAGGCCTTTGGACCATATATTCTGGGGGATATGATCGGGGCCACTGAATGGACAGCGGCAATCCTCCTGATCATTGGCTACTTTAAACCTAAAGCAGGCATTCTGGGCGGGATGATTCTAGTCGTCATGTTCTTCACCACAAGCTCCATGTTGATCACGACTCCGGATGACACCATCGTGGTTCACGGCATCCATTACATGAACAACCTCGGCTTGTTTCTCTTCAAGGACATTATCTCTTTCGGAGTTGCGTTCTATCTGATCAGCTATTATGGCCGAAAAGCGATCCTCGCTGAGAATCAGAGATGATGGTCTGCGGGGAAATTCCAATTCGAATTCTTGTTCGATAACTCGTGTACTGGGCGTGCGCGGACCGTTCGCATCAGGATATAGAGCAGACGCAAGAGTGGGACACCCGGCTGGAGCTACACGCCGACTCGGCCGGTCAAGGGGAGTTTAGCGCTCGCCGATAAACTCGACTGAACCATTGGGATTAGATAGTACAGCGACAATGGCGTATCCCTGCTGCGTAAGAGAGATGGGGCCAGGTGTGCTCAGGGTCGCTGTCATGAGGGGCCGGGCGAAGGTATCGCCCTGCACACGAGTTCCAACGAGAATGTAGTTGTCGCCGTTGCCCGATGGTGTCATCGCCGTGAGGATGTAGCCTTGCGCCGCGAGGTTTGCGATGTTGCTGGCGACGCTGGCGAAGGTTGTTGTGACTACGTTTGCCTCATAGATTGTCGACGAATCTTGCTGCCAACCGTACGAGAAATAAACGACAGAGCCGGCATCGTAGGAGATGGCAGTGATGACCCTGCTGTGAGCTCCCTCCTGGGTTGCGGCTGCCTGAAGGCTGGCAAGAGAGACGGTCTGTTGTGAGGCGTCGAAACCACCCTGATCGGACGAGATCCATGAAACGGCAAAGAGATTGCTATTTTGTTCGAGGTCAAGAGAGTTAACGACGTAGTTGTTGAGCTGAGGAACGAATGGATCGTGGTTATACGCCACCAGGTCTGCCTGGAGATTCGGGTAGAAGTCGCTCATGTATGAGATGCCGAGGCTGATCTTGGGGGGCATCTGGAATGGCTGAAATTCCCAGGAACAACCGGTTCCATCGGTTACCGGCGGATATACGCAATGGCCCGGGCCGAGATACAACTGCGTTCCGATGCTAGGACCACCATAGATATGACCAGTCCTCCCGGGAAGGATAGTCTGGATGAAAACGCCATCATCGTCGTTATACCCGTTAAATGTGGAGGCAGCGTCAACCTGCTGGAAGCGCAGATCGCCAGCCTTGGGAGCACGCCCGGTAAAAGTGAGCGAAGATGGACTACTGGTGACAGTACCGAGGGCGTTGCTAACGGTCACGGTGATAGCTCCTGCATCGGCAGCTACAGTGACGGGAATTGTATAGGTGCTACTGGTTGCGCCGGGGATTGGCGAGCCATTCCTCTTCCATTGGTACTCAGTCGGGTCGGGAACCGAGCCCGGGCCGCCCGCATAAACACCGACAGAAAATGTGGCAGGGAACCCCAAAGGAACGGACTGATTCTGCGGCTGAGCTGTGATAGACGGCGCATACGTCGAGAGGACGGATCCGGTGCTAAGACTCGGTCCGCAACCCAAGATGTGAGGAACCAGCGCGGAAAGAAGAAACAGTTGTATGCGGAATGATTTCGATCCGGCTGGGGAAACAAATCGTCCAGAAAAGGAACAGCTCAGCAAGTCCGTTTTCATGGAAGAAGATTACCTGACCGAATTGTGGCGAGCCAGATAAAACGGAAAAAGGAGGACTCTTTCGAATCCCCCTTTTTGGTTATTGTATGAAGCCGCTCTTCGCGTAGCGATTTACTCTGCGGCGAGTTCTTCCTGCTCGCCTTCCATTCGCATTTGTTCTAGTTCGCGCTCTTCGGCTTCGATGGCTGCTGTCACTTCCTGCTGGACCTGGGCTGCCGCTTCTTCGAGCTCTGGCGAAAGCTGGACGTTGCGGTAGTACTCCATGCCGGTGCCGGCGGGGATGAGGCGGCCTACGATGACGTTCTCCTTGAGGCCACGGAGCGTGTCGATGGAGCCGTTGATGCTGGCTTCGGTGAGGACGCGGGTGGTCTCCTGGAAGCTGGCGGCCGAGATGAAGCTGTCGGTCGAGAGCGACGCCTTGGTGATGCCGAGGAGGAGCGAACGGCCGATGGCAGGCTTGCCGCCGTTCATCAACACGCGCTGGTTCTCGGCGTTGAAGCGGAAGCGGTCGGTCTGCTGATCGATGAGGAAGCTGGTGTCGCCGACCTCTTCGATCTTCACCCAGCGAAGCATCTGACGAACGATGGTTTCGATGTGCTTGTCGGAGATGGCGACGCCCTGCAGCCGGTAGACTTCCTGGATTTCGTTGACGAGGTATTGCTGGAGAGCGCGCTCGCCAAGGACTTCGAGGATGTCGTGCGGGTTGCGGGGACCGTCGATCAGAGCGTCACCGGCACGGAGGCGTTCGCCTTCCTGCACGTTGACGTAGGTACCGCGGGGAACGCTGTACTCCTCTTCCTGACCGTTGTCGGCGGTGACGTAGACCTTGCGCTGACCCTTGGAGACTTCGCCGAAGCGAACGACACCATCGATCTTTGAGATGATTGCCGGGTCGCGGGGCTTGCGGGCCTCGAAGAGCTCGACGACGCGCGGGAGACCGCCGGTGATGTCCTTGGTGCGCGTGGTTTCGCGCGGGATCTTGGCAAGGATGTCGCCGGGGTAGATCTCGTCGCCGTCTGCGACCATCAAGTGAGCGCGTGAGGGCATGAGGTAGCGCTTGTTGCCCTGAGCGGACTTGATGATGATGGCGGGCTGGCGCTTCTCGTCGGAGGAGTCGGCAACGACGAGACGGCTGAGGCCGGTGACTTCGTCGACTTCTTCGTTGAGGGTGACGCCTTCCTGGAGGTCCTTGAACTGGACGGTTCCGGAGATCTCGGTGAGGAGAGAGAAGGTATAGGGGTCCCACTCGCCGAGGCGATCGCCCTGCGAGACCTTGGTTCCCTCTTCGACCTTGAGCTTGGCGCCGTAGACGATGGCGTAACGCTCCTTCTCGCGGCCCTTGTCATCGACGATGGCGATGGAGCCGTTGCGGTTCATCGCGACGAGATCGCCCGATTTTGCGCGGACGGTGACGAGGTTGATGAAGCGCACGGTGCCAACGTTCTTGGCCTCGAGGTGCGAGGCGTCGGAGACGCGGGATGCCGTTCCGCCGATGTGGAAGGTACGCATGGTGAGCTGAGTGCCGGGCTCGCCGATGGACTGCGCCGCGATGACGCCGACGGCTTCGCCCATCTCGACCATCTTGCCGGAGCCGAGGTTACGGCCATAGCAGAGGATGCAGACGCCGCGCTTGGACTCGCAGGTGAGCACCGAGCGGATCTTGACGCGCTCGATACCGGCGGCCTGAACGGCGTTGGCGAGGTCTTCGTCGATCTCTTGATTGACGTCGACGATGGTCTTGCCCTCGAAGTCCTTGAGCTTCTCGAGCGAGACGCGGCCGATGATGCGGTCGCGAAGGGGCTCGATGGTCTCGCCGGCTTCGATGATCGGGGTGACGTAGATGCCTTCGACGGTGCCGCAGTCGTTGTGCGAGATGATGACATCCTGCGCAACGTCGACCAGACGGCGGGTGAGGTAACCCGAGTCGGCGGTCTTGAGTGCGGTGTCGGCGAGGCCCTTACGCGCGCCGTGCGTCGAGATGAAGTACTGCAGCACGGTGAGGCCTTCGCGGAAGTTCGCCGTGATGGGGGTCTCGATGATTTCGCCCGAGGGCTTGGCCATCAAGCCGCGCATGCCGGAGAGCTGACGGATCTGCTGTTTGGATCCGCGGGCGCCGGAGTCGGCCATGATGTAGATCGGGTTCATGGCTCCTTCCTTGTCGGCACGCTTCATGTTGTTGAACATCTCGTCGGCGACGCGCTCGGTGACGCCGGACCACATCTGGATGACCTTGTTGGAACGCTCACCGTTGGTGATGGCTCCGTCAAGGTACTGCTGCTGCATGGAGAGAACGTTCTTCTCGGCGTCGCCCACGAGGTTGTACTTGGACTCGGGGATGACCATGTCGTCCAAACCTACGGAGAGGCCGGAGCGGGTGGCATAGGCGAAGCCGAGGTCCTTGACGCGGTCGAGGGTTTTGACGGTGGTCTCGAGGCCGAGGTTCAGGTAGCAGTAGTTGATGAGCTGGCCGATTCCCTTCTTCTTGAGCAGACCGTTGATGTAGGGCATGCCTTCGGGAAGCGCATCGTTGAGGATGGCGCGGCCGACGGTGGTGTTGATGTACTGACGGTTGAACTCGACCGGCTCGGTGTGGGTGATGTCCTGATCGTCGTAGGCGGTGGTCATGTCGAGGACAGGACCGGTATAGCGTAGACGGATCGGGGTGAGGGTCTCGACCTGCTTGGCCTCGAGGGCCATGAAGACCTCTTCGATGTTGGCGAAGACACGGCCCTCGCCCTTGGCGTTGACCTTCGCCTTGGTGAGGTAGTAGATGCCGAGAACGAGGTCCTGGGTCGGCACGGTTATCGGTTGCCCAGAGGCTGGGGACAAGATGTTGTGCGAAGCGAGCATGAGGACGCTGGCTTCGATCTGGGCCTCGGGCGAGAGCGGGATGTGCACGGCCATCTGGTCGCCGTCGAAGTCCGCGTTGAAGGCGGTGCAGACGAGCGGGTGGATCTTGATGGCTTTACCTTCAACGAGCACGGGCTCGAAGGCCTGGATGCCGAGGCGGTGAAGCGTCGGGGCACGGTTCAGCAGAACCGGGTGATCCTTGATGACCTCTTCGAGGATGTCCCAGACGATGGGCTCCTGCATTTCCACCATTTCCTTCGCTTGCTTGATGGTGGTGCAGTGGCCGGTCTGCTCGAGGCGGTGGTAGATGAAGGGCTTGAAGAGCTCGAGCGCCATCTTCTTGGGCAGACCGCACTGGTGCAGCTTCAGTTCGGGGCCGACGACGATGACCGAACGGCCGGAGTAGTCGACGCGCTTGCCGAGGAGGTTCTGACGGAAGCGGCCCTGCTTGCCCTTGAGGGTGTCGGAGAGCGACTTCAGCGGACGGTTGTTCGCGCCACGGAGGACGCGGCCACGGCGGCCGTTGTCGAACAGAGCATCGACGGCCTCCTGGAGCATGCGCTTTTCGTTGCGGACGATGACTTCGGGCGCGTGCAGGTCCATCAGCTTCTTGAGCCGGTTGTTGCGGTTGATCACGCGGCGATAGAGGTCGTTGAGGTCGGAGGTGGCGAAGCGGCCGCCGTCCAATGGCACGAGGGGGCGAAGCTCGGGCGGGATCACGGGGATCACGTCGAGGATCATCCACTGGGGCAGGTTGTCGGACTTGCGGAAGGCCTCGACGATCTTGAGGCGCTTGGAGTACTTGAGCTTCTTCTGGAGCGAGGTCTCATTCTTCATGCGGTCGCGCAGCTCGATCGAGAGCTCGGCGACGTCGACGCGCTTGAGGAGTTCCTTGATGGCTTCGGCGCCCATCATGGCCTTGAAGCCGGAGGGGCGGAACTGCGCATCGAGTTCGCGGAACTTGGTCTCGTCCTTGATGACCTCGCGCTCTTTGACAGGCGCGTCGCCTGGATCGACCACAACGTAGGACTCGAAATAGAGGACGGCTTCAAGCTCACGGAGCGAGATGTCGAGCAGGTGGCCGATGCGGGAGGGCAGGCCCTTGAAGAACCAGACGTGCGAGCAGGGGCTGGCGAGCTCGATGTGGCCGAGGCGTTCGCGACGGACTTTCGAGAGGGTGACTTCGACGCCGCACTTGTCGCAGATGACGCCGCGGTGCTTCATGCGCTTGTACTTGCCGCAGAGGCACTCCCAGTCGGTGATGGGGCCGAAGATGCGTGCGCAGAAGAGCCCGTCGCGCTCGGGTTTGAAGGTGCGGTAGTTGATGGTCTCGGGCTTGGTGACTTCGCCATGCGACCAGCTGCGGATCTTCTCGGGGCTGGCGAGCTGGATCTTGATGGCGTCGAAGTCGGCGATGGGACCGGTCAGTTCGAAGGGGCTGGAGCGAAACATATTTTGCGTCTCCCTTGTGTCCTGCATTTGCAGGTGCAGCGATTGGGCTGCGTTGCTAAATTTCTGTGCAATGACTTGCGGTGCATCGCGTTACCGGTGGTTCTGGTGCAGTTGCTTTTTCGATTGTCTTGCCACCTGAGTGGCGGCCCGGGGAGTGTACGCATTAACCTCCCCGGGTCTTGGTGCGTTAGTCGGCTGCCGCGATGGCAGGCAGTGCGGGCTTCTTCTGGTCGGCCTGTTTGATCAGTTCGACGTCGAGGCAGAGCGACTGCAGTTCGCGGATAAGAACGTTGAACGACTCGGGGACACCGGGCTCGATGGCAGCTTCGCCCTTGACGATGGCCTCGTAGATCTTGGTACGGCCGAAGACGTCGTCAGATTTGGCGGTGAGCAGCTCCTGCAGGATGTAGGCGGCGCCGTAGGCTTCAAGAGCCCAGACCTCCATCTCACCGAAGCGCTGTCCGCCGAACTGTGCCTTACCACCAAGCGGCTGCTGGGTGATGAGCGAGTACGGTCCGATGGAGCGAGCGTGGATCTTGTCGTCGACGAGGTGCGAGAGCTTGAGCATGTAGATGTAGCCGACGGTGGCGGGCTGCTCGAATGCTTCTCCGATCATGCCATCGTAGAGCTGCGTCTTACCCGAGCTGGGGAGGCCAGCGGCCTTGAGAAGCGCCTTGATCTCGGTCTCACGCGCACCGTCGAATACGGCGGTGCCGAACCAGATGCCGCGCTTCATACCGGCGGCGACGCGCATGGTCTGCTCGTCGTCGAGGTCGAGAAGCTGGCTGAGTGCAGCGGTACCGGCGAAGCGCGCCTTGAAGAGCTCGCGGACTTCGTTGGCCTTCGTCATGGACTCAGCGGCTTCGGCAACCTGCTTGCCGAGTTCGTGCGCGGCCCAGCCGAGGTGCGTCTCGAGGATCTGACCGACGTTCATACGGGAGGGCACGCCGAGCGGGTTGAGGACGATCTCGACCGGAGTTCCATCGGGAAGGTACGGCATATCTTCCTCGGGAAGGATCCGGGCGATGACACCCTTGTTACCGTGACGTCCGGCCATCTTGTCACCGACCGAGAGCTTGCGCTTCATGGCGACGTAGACCTTGACCATCTTGATGACGCCGGGCGAGAGTTCGTCGCCCTTCTGCATCTTGCCGATCTTTTCGTTCGTGATCTTGCGAAGAACGTCGATCTGGCGCGAAGTCATCTCCTCGATCTCGTCGATCTGCTCATTCACACGTGGGTCTTTATCTGCATACCGGATGCGCTTGAGGTTACGAGTGCTGATGAGCTCGATGGTGTCGCGGTCGAGGATGTCACCTTTGTTGAGCAGTTTCTTGTTGGTGCGCTCGTCGTGAAGATCAGCCAAGACTTCTTTGGCTCCCAGGATTGCTTCGAGACGCTTGAGACGCTCGTCGGTGAGAATGCGGATCTCGTCGGCGAGGTTGCGCTCGAGCTTCTCGATCATCTCCTGCTCGATCTGCTTGGCGCGCTCGTCCTTCTCCTGACCCTTGCGGGAGAAGATGCGGACGTCTACCACTGTGCCTTCGATGCCCGGAGGGCACGTCAGGGATGCGTCGCGAACGTCGCCAGCCTTCTCACCGAAGATGGCGCGGAGGAGCTTCTCTTCCGGCGTCAACTGGGTTTCACCCTTCGGCGTTACCTTGCCGACGAGGATGTCGTTGTGACCGATCTTGGCGCCGATTCGGATGATGCCCGAGTCGTCGAGGTCGCGCAGGGCGTGCTCGCTGACGTTGGGGATATCGCGCGTGATCTCTTCCGGTCCAAGCTTGGTGTCGCGGGCTTCGATCTCGAACTCCTCGATGTGAATCGAGGTGTAGTAGTCCTCGCGGACCAGCTTTTCCGAGATGAGGATCGCGTCCTCAAAGTTGTACCCGCGCCACGGCATGAAGGCGACCAGAACGTTGCGACCGAGGCCGAGTTCGCCCTGCTCAGTGCAGGGGCCGTCGGCGATAACCTGGCCTTTGACCACGCGGTCGCCCTTGCGGACGATCGGCTTCTGGTTGATACAGGTGTTCTGGTTGGAGCGTTTGAACTTCGTGAGCTGGTAGATGTCGGAGCCTACCTCACGCGAGAGCTGTGTGGGGTGGTGCTCGCCTTCTACGCGCACGATGATGCGCTCGGAGTCGACCGAGTCGATGATGCCGTTGCGCTTGGCCAGGATGACGGCGCCGGAGTCGCGGGCGGTGACGCCCTCCATGCCGGTGCCGACGAACGGAGCTTCGGCAACGAGCAGAGGAACCGACTGCCGTTGCATGTTGGCGCCCATCAGCGCGCGGTTGGCGTCGTCGTGCTCGAGGAACGGAACGAGCGAGGCGGCGACCGAGACCAGCTGCTTCGGCGAGACGTCAACGTAGTCCACTTCGGACTTGTTGACGAGGACGAAGTTGCCCTGACGGCGGGCGTCGACGACGTCCTGAACGATGTTCAGCTTCTCATCGAGCTCGATGTTGGCCTGAGCGATGGTGTGGCGGTCTTCCTCCCACGCAGAGAGATAGAAGCTGAAGGGGGCAAGGTCCATGGTGCGCTTCTTGTCCTTCTTCAACTGCTCGTTCTGCTTGCGTGCCTCGGTGATCTCGAGGTAGTCGCCCTGACGCAAACCGGACTCGCCGGCGTTGACCACGGAGACGTAGTCGAGCGCACGGCCGTCCTTGACGCGACGGTAGGGTGACTCGATGAAGCCGTACTCGTTGATGCGCGCAAAGCACGAGAGAGAACTGATGAGGCCGATGTTCGGGCCTTCCGGCGTCTCGATCGGGCAGATGCGGCCGTAGTGAGTGGGGTGCACGTCGCGGACTTCGAAGCCGGCGCGCTCACGGGAGAGACCACCGGGCCCAAGGGCGGAGAGGCGGCGCTTGTGCGTGATCTCCGAGAGCGGGTTGGTCTGGTCCATGAACTGCGAGAGCTGCGAGGAGCCGAAGAACTCACGAATCGCGGCCATGACAGGCTTGGCGTTGATGAGGTCGTGCGGCATCGCGGTCGACATCTCCTGATAGACCGACATCTTTTCCTTGATGGCGCGCTCCATACGGACCAGGCCGATGCGGAACTGGTTCTCCATCAGTTCGCCGACGGCGCGAACGCGGCGGTTGCCGAGATGATCGATGTCATCGACGGTGCCGATGTTCTTGCGCAGCTTGAGCAGGTAGCGGATGGTGCCGTAGAAGTCCTCGGGGGTCAACGTGCGCTTGTCTAGGCCAGAGGGGTCTTGATTCTCATAGAGCTTGATGTTGAATTTCAAGCGGCCGACGCGCGAGAAGTCGTACTTGCGCGGATCGAAGAACATGCCTTCGAAGAGCGCAGTCGCGGTGTCGAGCGTCGGTGGATCGCCGGGACGCAGCTTGCGATAGATCTCGATCAGCGCTTCCTCGGGCTTGCGCACGGAGTCGCGGCGGAGCGTGTTGGTGATGATATTGCCCACGTCGTCGCGCTCGGGGAAGAAGACCTCGACGGTGGTGACGCCGGATTGGACGATCTTGTGCAGCTTGTCGGCGGTGAGCTCCTGATTTGCCTCGTAGAGAAGCTCGCCGGTGGTGAGATCGACGACGTCGGCGGCGGTCATGGCGCCGTCGAACTCGCTGGTCTCGACCTCGACTGCATCGATCTTGTGGCTGCGCAGGCTCTTGAGCGAGTGAGCAGATATCTTGCGTGTCGCAGGCGCGAGCTCCTCGCCTTTGACCGTGATGGCGTGGGCGGGGCGGGTGCCTTGCAGGTTGGTGAGCTGGCCTTCAGGAACGACCTTCCAGCTGAGCTTGCCGTCCTTCACGTTGATCGTGTCGACCGTATAGAAGGTCTTGAGGATCTCTTCATCCGTGCGAAGGCCGAGGGCGCGCAGGAAGATGGTGCCGAGGAACTTGCGCTTGCGGTCGATGCGGACATAGAGCGTGTTCTTCTGGTCGTACTCGAACTCGACCCAGCTGCCGCGGTAGGGGATGATCTTGCCGAGGAAGTAGGTGCGGTTGTTCGCCGTCTCGAAGAAGACGCCAGGCGAACGATGGAGCTGCGAGACGATAACGCGCTCAGTGCCGTTGACGATGAAAGTGCCGTTCTGGCTCATCAGCGGAATGTCGCCGAAGAAGACTTCCTGCTCCTTCATGTCGCGCAGGCTCTTGACGCCGGTCTCGGGGTCCTTGTCGTAAATCTTGAGACGAATGGTGACCTTGAGCGGAGCCGAATAAGTCATGCCGCGCTCTTCGCACTCTGCCTGGTCGTACTTCAACTGCAGGCCGACGGGGTCGCCGCACTTGGTGCAGAAGTCAGGGGTGTTCTTGTTGTACGTTCCGCAGAAGTTGCAAAGCACGTCGCCCGGATGAAAGGGGTCGGTGATGACCATGTGGCCGCAGTGCGTGCAGGCGGTGCGCAGGTGGTTGAGGCCCTTGAGGTAGCCGCACTTGCACTCCCAGTTGCCAATGGAGAAGTCGACGAACTCAAGCTCGGAGACGTTGCGGAAGTCGGTAATGGGAAACACCGAGGTGAAGACGGACTGCAGGCCGTTGTCTTCGCGCTCCTGGGGGAGCTTGTCCATCTGGAGGAAGCGCTCATAGCTGCGGCGCTGAACTTCGATTAGGTTGGGAATCTGAATGGATGTTGGGATCTTCGAAAAATCAAGACGACTACGGATCGCGCGCATTTCGCTGTTGTTGGACTCGCCAGACATGCTCTCTCCTGAAAACTGACCTTCGAGGCCTCCCGGTTGCAATTGCCAGCATCGTATGGCTGGCTGCACTCGTGAGGGGAGGGATTTGGTCAGGCCCTCCGGGTTTGGTTCTGATTGCGCAGTTGCTAAGGTCTTCGGTTCCTGGTGTCCTCGAGGGCAACAGGCTCCGTGCGCAGAATGTCTTGCCGTGTTCTGTCTCCCGGCGCTAATAAAATCTCGAAACTTTTACTGACTGCCGACGTTCGAAGCTGCTATAAAGAACGCGTGCAGCGTACTGCTCTGCCCCCTACGGGGACGGAAATGTCTGTAGACACGGCAAAGCGCTCGAAGGGACAGCGTGTCCCATGAGCGCAAAGGTCGACTTGTGCACTGTTTCTGTATAGATGGTGATGATGCCTGCCGCCATTTGAGGTTCGCCTACCCCAAAGTTGCTGCCGCTCGTTGATGCCTATTGCACTATGCGCGTCCGCCGCTCGAAGCGATAGTGGCCGGTTCCGTAACCTGTTCCAAACAGGATGATCCGGGTACAACCCAATGTTTGCTAAAAGTAGTGTCCGCCAAGGAACGCGCCGAGGCGGAACGAATTTTCTCTAACGTCAAGAATATCGCGTTCCGCCCCGACTTGCAAGCTGGCAGATAACTACTTGATTTCTATGGTGGCGACGCCTTCGAACTTCTTGGCGATGGCGGCCGCATCATCCTTCGAAATGTTCTCCTTCAAGGGCTTGGGAGCAGCGTCGACCAGATCCTTGGCTTCCTTCAGGCCAAGGGCGGTGACTTCGCGTACAGCCTTGATGGTATTGATCTTATTCGCGCCAGCATCCTTCAGGATAACGGTGAATTCGGTTTTCTCTTCGACCGGAGCCGCCGCTGCCGCGCCGCCGCCTGCTGCCGGGGCTGCCGCAACTGCTGCCGCTGCCGAAACACCAAGACGCTCTTCGAGCTTCTTGACCAGAGCCGAGGCCTCGAGGAGGCTGAGGCTAACGATTGATTCTTCCAACTGCTGGATGTCTGCCATGTTATTTCTCCAATAGAAACTGAACTTTTTTACTGCCGTTACTCAATTGCTTTCCGGGGCCAACTGCGCTCCGGTTGCCTATGCCTTCCAGGGTTTCCGTTGCGCCCAGACCAGCGCACCCGGGTAGACCAGGCGAAACTTAGTTACCCTTCGACCGGATCGGTGGTCGCGGCCTCCCCACCCTGCGATGCGGTGGAGTTTTCAGGTTGTGCGGCGCCCGAGGGCTGCTCGCCCGCTGCCGACTCCTCGACATGCGCGGCCGTTGCTGCCGGAGCTTCAGCCTTTGCTTCCGCAGCTGCCGGAGCTTCTGCGACGGGAGCTACTGCTGCCGAACCGGCAAATTTGCCCTTCTCGACGCCCTGGTTGATGACGACTGCCAGATTGCGGCCGGTGGCGTTGATGACCGTGGCCAGACGCTGCGCGGGCGAGTTGATGAGGAAGAGGAGCTTCGAGAAGAGCTCTTCCTTACCCGGCATGGTAGCCAGTTCGCCGATCTCGCGAACGTCGATCACCTTGCCGTCGATGATGCCCAGCTTGAAGGTGAACTCGGCGTTGTCCTTGACCCAGGTGGAGAGCGCCTTGGCGAGGGCGACCGGGTCGCCGGAGGTGTACGCGACCGACGAGACGCCTTTCAGACCCTTGAGCGCCTCTTCAATCTTGCTGCCTTCGGCGGCGCGTGCAGCCAGCTTGTTCTTGACGACGTGGTAGCTTCCGCCGGCGCCGCGAACGGTCTTGCGCAGCTCGAAGTCCTTCGCGGCGGTGAGGCCCTTGAAGGTGCCGATGATCGCGGAGGTCGAGTGCTCGAGCTCGGCTGCGAGCTTTTTCACCTTCTCCGACTTTGATGCTCTGGACAATGCCATAACTGAATCCTCTTCGCTTTCCCTGCCCTGCTCCTCGCTTCCGCGGCCAGAGTGGGCTTGGTGCTGTCTAAAAGTTCTTTGAACTAAAACCTTACGACTAGGCCTTGCCTGCTAACTCGGCAGCGGCGTAGTCGAGCTGGATGCCGGGGCCCATCGTGGAGCTGAGCGTGACACCCTTGATGTACTTACCCTTTGCCGCCGAAGGCTTCGCCTTGACAACGCTCGTAATGACAGTCATCGCATTGTCGACCAGCTTCTGAGGGTCGAACGAGAGCTTGCCGACGGGAACGTGAACCAGCGCAGTCTTGTCGGTGCGAAACTCGACCTTACCGGCCTTGATCTCTTTCACGGCACCAGCGACGTCGGTGGTGACGGTACCGGTCTTCGGATTGGGCATCAGGCCCTTGGGTCCGAGAACCTTGCCGAGACGACCGACCGACTTCATCATGTCGGGGGTGGCGATCAGGGCGTCGAAGGCGGTCCAGTTTTCCTTCTGGATCTTCTCGACCAGCTCTTCCCCGCCGAAGAACTCAGCTCCGGCAGCCTGCGCGTCCTTAACCTTGTCGCCCGAGGCGATGACGGCTACGATCTTCGACTTGCCGAGACCGTGCGGGAGGACGACTGTGCCGCGAACCATCTGGTCGGCGTGCTTGGGGTCGACACCGAGACGCATGGTGAGGTCGACAGTCTCGTCGAACTTTGCGTACTTCGCTTTTTGGAGAAGCGGAACGGCGTCCGCCAACAGATAGGGGCGGGGCTCAACGAGCGCACGCGCCTTCTTCAGATTCTTTGAGAGCTTCCTTGCCATTTTCCCTCGTCTCCCACCCCTCTGGAGTTGTTCTCTCCGGGCGTGGTTATCGACTGTCCTCAACTGGGTGTTGAGGCACTCTTATAAGTATGCCGGAAATCAGCTAGAACGTCAACGAATTCCCGAAATCGGGCCACTTGAATACGGAGTCAACGTTGGTATTGTTCGTCGCTGACGTGCTCCAACCAATCCACGGCCTTGCCGTTTAGTCGCTCCTGAATGGCGATATGAGTCATTGCTGTGGCCGGTGTGGCCCCATGCCAATGCTTCTCTCCTGGAGCGATCCAAACCACATCGCCAGGGTGAATTTCTTCGATCGGGCCACCATCCCGCTGGGCCCATCCGCAGCCTGCAGTCACAATCAAGGTCTGTCCGAGCGGATGCGTATGCCACGCGGTACGCGCTCCCGGCTCAAAGGTGACGGCGGCACCACCAACAAACGCGGGGTCGGGTGCGTGAAAAAGCGGATCAATCCGTACTCTGCCAGTAAACCAGTCTGGCGGACCTTTGTCTGAGGGCTGCGAACCGATGCGCTTGATCTCCATGACCACATTCTAATGGCTCAATGAGGGGGAGAATTTTCAAACTGATCTACTACCCCACGAAATCAACACTTATCGTCAATAGCCTGCCACGAAGCCTGTGAGAAAATGCCCTAAATATGCGACCGATCGCGCTGTTCCTTTTGCTTCCCTTACTGACTTCCCCGGCAATCCTAGCTGACGATGGCGCCGCGTCCATCAGTGCCGGCGGCCTTATCGTGATGAAACGGGAAGAGCGGATCGCAATGGCAAAAGAGGTGCTCTTCATCTCCGCCAGAAAGGTGACCGTCGATTACGACTTTCGAAACGATTCGGACACGGACATTACTACGGAAGTCGCTTTTCCAATACCGCCATACTCTCTGGCGGAAGACCCAGACCCCACCCTTGAAGGGTTCGAGGATTTCAAGCTGTGGGTTGAAGGGAAACCGACCCATTTTCAGATTGAAGCAAAGGCAATGTTGCACGGCAGGGACTATAGCGCACTATTAAAGTCTTTTCACATTGACATCGCGACCGGCGGAAGTCTTCAACTCAAGAAGCTAAATTTGACGCGAAAGACCCGTCTGATAAAAGAAGGACTCGTCGACGGCGTCAATTCTCAATGGGCGCTTTGGAGCGTCGAAAAGAAGTATTACTGGCTACAGACATTTCCCGCCCACACGACGATTCACATCCGTCATGAATACACTCCGTTTTTGGGCAATTCAAATGACACCTTTTGGTTCGAACCATCGGCTTCTTCCTATGAGAACGACAAAATCGAAGGGGCCAAGAGCTTTTGTGCCGATCCCGCTCTACTCAAAATCCTCAAGCCGCTCTCGTCCAGAAGAGACAGAATCCTCCCGCTCCATTATGTGGATTTTGTCCTCACGACAGCTAACACATGGAAACGGCCGATCGAAGATTTCACTCTTATCGTTGAGCGTCCCCACGGCCAGAGAAGTCTACAAACCTTCGTCAGTTTTTGTTGGGATGGGCCGGTCAACAAATTAGATGATGATCATTTTTCTGCGCACACTGTGAACTTCGTTCCCAAAAACGAACTGCACATTGGATTCGTCGAAGTCGAACCTTGGACGTCGGACAAATAGTCGGACACTTCGAAATTCGCTCTGATCTTTAGTGCGTGGCGTTATTATATCGTTATACGATATAATTGATGTATGAAGAACGGGAACAAAGCGGCTTCATCAAGATCCAGGCTTCAGGTACTGGCAGAGTTTCGCCACCAGCTGCGGCTGTTTCTTCATTTCAGCGAGGCAGCGGCAGCGAAGTTCGACCTTCAGCCGCAGCAGCATCAGCTCCTGCTGCAGATTGCGGGCCGGCCGGAGGGAGTAGCCGCGACGGTGGGCTATGTCGCCGAGCGTCTTGGACTGCGGCACAACAGCGTGGTGGAGCTCAGCATGCGATGCGAGGAGGCCGGACTGATTCTGCGCACGCACGACGGCAATGACCGCCGTTGTGTGTTGCTGGAGTTGACCCCCAAGGGACTGAGGACGCTTGAGGCTCTTTCGCTCGACCATGCCCGGGAGTTGAACGAGCTCGCTCCACAGCTGATACGGACCCTGAGCGCGATTAAGGGCGCGCACAACAAGACAGAAGAACGGGCAGTGGGGGTAAATCTTGCAATCTGAACCTTCAGCACTTCGCGACTTCACGGTCGACAGACGGGTGTGGCTGCTGTCCAGCGTAGCTCTTGGGATCGGCGTTGGCGCGACCTTTCTCGCGGTGATTCTCCTTCGGCTGATCGCCATATCGACGAACCTTTTCTACTACCACCGGTTCAGTTCGGTCAGTGTGTCGCCGGCGGGGAGTTCGCTGGGATATTGGATGATTCTTGTTCCGGTGCTTGGCGGACTTCTGGTTGGCGTTATGGCCCGTTTCGGCTCGGACAAGATCAGGGGGCATGGGATTCCTGAGGCAATCGAGGCGATTCTGTTGAATCGCGCGCGTGTCGATCCGAAGATTGCGGTCCTCAAGCCGGTTTCGGCCGCGATCGCGATTGGCTCCGGCGGTCCGTTCGGCGCGGAGGGTCCGATCATCATGACGGGCGGAGCCCTGGGCTCGCTCGTCGCGCAGTGGATTCACTTGACGGACGCGGAACGAACCACGCTTCTGGTCGCTGGAGCCGCCGCAGGCATGTCAGCTACGTTCGCGACGCCGGTCGCTGCGATCCTGCTTGCTGTCGAACTGCTGCTGTTCGAATGGAGGCCCCGGAGCCTAGTGCCGGTAGCAATTGCGAGCGCAACTGCTGGGATTCTGCGCGTGTATCTCCTTGGAGCGGGACCGCTCTTCCCGATGCCCGCCATCAGCAATGTGCACAAGGTCGAATTTTCAGTGGGCGCTCTGATTCTGGGAGCAATCGTGGGGCTGATCGCAGCGGGCATGAGCCGCATGATGTATGCGTTCGAAGATATGTTCGAGCATCTCCACGTGCACTGGATGTGGTGGCCGGCGATTGGAGGACTTGGCATTGGCGTTGGCGGTCTGTTCTTCCCGCGCGGCCTCGGTGTGGGATACGACAACATCGCAGAGCTGCTTCACGGCAGCGCTCCGCTGGCATTGATCGTGGGCATCCTCATCGCGAAGTCTCTGATGTGGGCGTTCTCGCTGGGATCGGGAACGTCGGGTGGCGTTCTTGCACCGCTTTTGATGATCGGCGGTTCGGTCGGCGCGCTCGCCGCCCATCTTGCTCACGTTTCGGTTGAAGCGCAGGCCTTCTGGGCCCTGATCGGAATGGGCTCGATGCTGGCAGGGTCTCTCGGTGTGCCGCTGACGGCAATTCTTTTCAGCCTGGAGGTGACGCACTGCCTGCCTGCGCTGTTGCCGCTGACGATGGGTTGCATCTCCGCTTATCTGGTGACCGCTCTTCTGATGCCGCGCTCCATCCTCACGGAGAAACTGAGCCGGAGGGGATATCACCTGACGCGTGAGTACGGAGTCGATCCGCTCGAGCTTGTGATTGTCAGTGAACTGATGTCACCACTTCCGGAAGACGCTCCCAGTGCAGGCGGTGTTTTGCCGGAGCTATTTGCCTATGCCGACAGCACCTGCCGCGGGGCAGCTGAATTGATGGCGACTGAGGGAATTGCCAGCATCGCCGTCGTCGACCGGAAGACCCACCGCGTCAGTGGAACGCTTACCCTGCAGGATCTGCTCCGCGGCCGCAGCAAAGCAGTTGTGCGCGAGAGGGAACGGCTGCGGCTGTTCGACCATCGAGATGGCGTTGGAGCCGGGGAACACATCTGATCGGGCTTGGGCATGGGGTCCTTGGCACCTGAAATTCAGAGGATTTTTTTGCCGAATGAGCGCTTGACGGGCTGGGCAAAGGAGCCTATGCTCAATTTTGAAAGGCGAACAAATGGCGAAACTACTCGGAGAATCGCTCTTCCCGATTTTGGCCCAGCCTACCGTCGGCATTGCCCGCATGGCTGCTGAGGCACAGCACGCGGATGGCGGCCATCTGATCGAGTTCAGAACGCTCAAGGTCCGCAGCATCCTGAACAAATCGGTGTCGAAACGTCAGCTTTCGCTTGCCTACAGCATCAACCCGTATCGGGGGTGCGAGTTCGGGTGCAAGTACTGCTATGCACGGTATACCCATGAGTTCATGGCACCCAAGAGTGCAGTGTCGGCTGAGGCAGAAGTGCCGGAGGCGGTGGCATCCGCTGCCTTGAATTTTCGAGATCCGGTGTCGTTTGAGCGGATGATCTTTCTGAAGCAGAACGCGGCGTGGTTGCTGGAACAGGAGTTAAAGAAGATTGATCCCGCGATGGAGATCGCCTTGGGAACGGCGACCGATCCGTATCAGCCGATCGAGCGCCGGGCGCAGATCACCCGCAGCTTGTTGGAGGTCTTCGCGCGAAAGACTGGCTACCGCCTGGGGATTGTGACGAAATCCCGGTTGATCGAACGGGACATCGGCCTGTTGCAGGAGATTTCCAGGCACAACACGCTTGTGGTGCACATGACGATTACAACGCCCGATGAGAAGCTGGCCCGACTGCTGGAGCCGCGCGCACCGCGTCCGGACCTGCGTTTTCAGGCGGTGAAGCGATTACGGGAGGCGGGCATCGTCGCGGGGGTGTTCGGTTCGCCGCTCTTACCCGGCATTACTGATAATCAGGAGGCGCTGGACAGCCTGGCTCGACGCGCCTCGGCAGTGGGGGCGAGCTTCTTTGCGGCTCATCCCCTGTTTCTCAAGCCGTGCTCACGTCCTACCTACCTGAGCTTCGTTCGTGAGCACTTCCCTTCTCTCCAGGCTAACTACGCGAAGCGCTTTGCGCACGCCGACTTTGCAAGCAGGAGTTACAGCGCGAAACTGGCTGAGATGGTCGGTCTGGCGTGCCGGCGATATGGACTGCGACAGCGCTGGAGCGACGACGCGCTACTGACAACAAGCCAGCACGGCAGGCGGACCCCACCACAAAGGGCCGTTGTGCCCAACCAGGAAAGACTTTTTGCTTAGAGGTCGAGGGGAGTGAAGGATGCGAATTGCGTGGAGGATTCGGACAGTGTGGCCAGTGGCACGCAGTCGCAGGCGGCGGCGTGGCGCTGCCATAGCTTCATTATTGCGGGGTTATTATGGGCGAGCTCCGTGCCGCCGGCTGCCCATCCGAAGACCTCCACAATCGTGCCGTCTTTGGCCTGACATGCGATGACGAAACGTCGAAAGAGGGCGCCAGTGTGTTTTCGTCGACGAAGAAATCGTCCAAGAAACTCGCGCGCCCTCCTTCATTTGAGGTTGAAGCAATGCTTCGCGTTACGCGACGACTTCGATACCCATGGAACGAGCGGTGCCGCGGATAGTCTTCGCTGCCGCTTCGACCGTGGTCGCATTCATGTCCGGCATCTTCTGGGTGGCGATGGCGATGATCTGCTTCTCGGTCACCTTGCCCTTCTTCTCCTTGTTCGGAGTGCCGGAGCCCTTCTCGATGCCTGCAGCCTTGAGGAGCAGCACGGGCGCCGGAGGCGTCTTGGTGATGAAGCTGAAGGTGCGATCTGCGTAAACGCTGATGACGACGGGGATGGTGAGCCCAGCCAGATCAGGACCCTTGGTGCGGTCGTTGAACTGCTTGCAGAACTCCATGATGTTGACCTGGGCCTGGCCAAGCGCGGGGCCGACCGGGGGGGCGGGGGTGGCCTTACCGGCCATGATCTGAAGCTTGACGTATCCAGTGATCTTCTTCGGTGCCATTTGCGGTAAATCCTCTTTGTTCTTCCAGCGGCGGGCTGATGTGTTGTGCCTGCTGCTTAATGTTTGTTTCTAAACTCTTGTCTCCAATTGAGGAGCGTTATTCCGTGACCTTGTCCACCTTGGAGAACTCGATCTCGACCGGAGTGGAGCGGCCAAAGATGCTGACCATGACCTTCAGGGTCTGCTTATCTTCGTTGATATCGTCGACTGCGCCGGTGAAGTTGGCGAATGGGCCTTCGTTGATGCGGACCTGCTCGCCCTTTTCGAACTTGACCTTCATGGCCGGCTTGTCCTTGGCTGCGTCGGAGCGGAAGAGGATAGAACTGACCTCCTGCTCGGACAAGGCAACCGGATTATCTCCGGTTCCAAGGAAGCCGGTGACGCGCGGCGTGTTCTTGATAACGTGCCAGAGATCGTTGTCGAGATCCATCTCGACCAGAACGTAGCCCGGCAGGAAGACGCGGTCGATGGTGTACTTCTTCCCGTTGCGCAGCTCTGTGACCGGCTCGGTGGGGATCATGATGCGGCCGATCTTGTTCTGCAGTCCGAAGGCCGTGATGCGGCTCTCGAGGGATTCACGCACCTTGCGCTCGAAGCCCGAGTAGGCGTGAATGATGTACCACTTGAAGTTTTCGTTGACCGGCGGGGCAAGCTGCTCCGTGGGCTCTCCCTGAGGGTTCTGCTCTTCCGGATTTTGCTCTTCTGCCGCCATTGCTGTGCCTTTTTCGCGCATCGTCTGCTTCTCTCTACTCGCCCTGCTGTAATGCCAAATCCCGCTATTAGTGATGCTGAGTCAAACGGTGCAGCAGAGCTTCAATCGCCCGGCCGATGATGGTATCGACCAGCCAGAAGTATGCGGCGAAGATGAAAACCGTGATCAGAACGACCGTCGTAGTCGATTGCACCTCGGCGCGCGACGGGGAGATGACCTTACGCATCTCGCTGCGCACATCCTTGAGGAAATTGATGAGGCGAGGGGGCTGCGCCTTCAACTGCTGCAAGCCGGTGCTAGGTTGTTCGGTTACTGCTATTGTCTTGGCCATAGTACTGCCTCAAATCTTCGTGTTGCTTCGTGATATCTATCCCGGACTGGAGCAGTACCGGGCAAACTGGCGGGGGAGCTCGGATTCGAACCGAGAAGTTCGGTTTTGGAGACCGACAGTTTAACCGTTGAGCTTACTCCCCCAGTGGTGCGGAGCGAGGCAGAAGGCCCCGCCCCCAAGTCCGGCTGGAGATTACTTCGTTTCCTTGTGGTCCGTATGCTTGCGGCAGGTATTGCAGAACTTCGAGAACTCGAGGCGTCCGGTGGTGGTCTTCTTGTTCTTCGTCGTTGAGTAGTTCCGGTTCTTGCACTCCGGGCACTGCAGTGTGATGATCTCGCGCATTGGTAAAAATCTCCTTCTAAACGTGGCCAGCCACCTCGGCTGGCAAGCAGCTTGTACAGAATCACTTCCGACACGCCGCGACACAGGGTAATGGCCCCTGCTACCAAATCCTGATTTTCTAACGGAGAGAGGAGCGGTCAGGCCACGCTCTTCCTCTTCTATTATCCATCAAAATCCGAATTCCGAAAAGCCGGAAGTCAGACTTTTGTTTTCAAGAAATTAGAGCGGCGAACCGAAGCTCGCCGCTCCTCGCTCCTTGTAACGCTTTTTCTTTACTTTAGGATCTCGGAGATGGTTCCAGCGCCTACGGTTCTGCCGCCCTCGCGGATGGCGAAGCGGAGACCTTTCTCCATGGCCACCGGAGTGTGCAGCGTGATCTCCAGCTGGATGTTGTCCCCGGGCATGCACATCTCGGTGCCGGCAGGAAGCTTTGCCGAACCGGTCACGTCGGTGGTGCGGAAGTAAAACTGCGGACGGTAGCCGTTGAAGAACGGGGTGTGACGGCCGCCCTCTTCCTTCGAGAGCACGTAGACCTCGCCCTTGAAGTCGGTGTGCGGCGTGATCGAACCGGTCTTGGCCAGCACCATGCCGCGCTCCACGTCTTCCTTCGCGATACCGCGCAGCAGAAGCCCGGCGTTGTCGCCTGCCAGACCCTCGTCCAGCTGCTTCTTGAACATCTCGACGCCAGTGACGACCGTCTTGCGGGTCTCGCGGAAGCCGACGATCTCGGACTCTTCGCCAACCTTCACCTTGCCGCGCTCGATGCGGCCCGTGACCACCGTGCCGCGGCCCGAGATCGAGAAGATGTCTTCGATCGGCATCAGGAACGGCTGGTCCACGGCGCGCTCCGGCTGCGGAACGTACTTGTCGACCGCCTCCATCAGCTCGTCGATCTTGGCCTCCCACTTGGCTTCGCCATTCAGCGCGCCAAGAGCAGAGCCGCGGATGATCGGGGTGTCGTCGCCAGGGTAGTCGTACTTCGACAGCAGCTCGCGGACTTCCATCTCGACCAGCTCGATCAGCTCTTCGTCCTCAACCGCATCGCACTTGTTCAGAAACACCACGATGTACGGAACGCCAACCTGACGGGCAAGCAGAACGTGCTCCTTGGTCTGGGGCATCGGGCCGTCAGTCGCGGCAACGACGAGAATCGCTCCGTCCATCTGCGCCGCTCCGGTGATCATGTTCTTGATGTAGTCGGCGTGGCCGGGGCAGTCGACGTGCGCGTAGTGCCGGTTCTTGGTCTCGTACTCTACGTGCGAGGTCGCGATCGTAATACCGCGCTCACGCTCTTCCGGCGCGTTGTCGATCGTGTCGAACGAACGGAACGTATTCTTCGGGTTGTGTTTGGACAACACCTTCGTGATCGCTGCCGTCAGCGTCGTCTTGCCGTGGTCAATATGCCCAATCGTCCCGATGTTTACGTGCGGCTTTGACCGGTCAAACTTTTCCTTGCCCATGACTAGTTATTCTCCTTAAGGCTTGTTTCTGAATCAATCTTGAGAAGATCGTGGATAAGCTGCTCCGCATCTTCCTTACTCATCGTGAACCGGACAACATCCCCGGATACCTGACCACTCTCAGTCTTCTGACCCACAAAGCGCCAGAAGCATCTTGTCAACATCGTGTCAGCGTCGTCAGCTAACGACCCGACTTTATTTCTAGTTCCCAACCCACAATCAACTTCAATTCTCGTGATCGAGCCATCTGGGTTGCTTCATCTTCACCCACGAATAATCGCGATCCATCTCAGTAGTACGCATACAGCTTGAAGAACCTCTCCCGCAGCTCAGGCACTACCTGCTCCAGGCTGGCGAGATAGAGCTCACGAATCTGGCCCTGATCGGCGTCACCGAGGCGGCTGTACTCCGCCGCCGTGGCGGCTCCCAGATTGCCTTTGCCCAGAACATCTTCGAAGTCGCGGATACGCAGCTTCGAGCGTTCCAGCGACTTCAGGAAATCGGCCACGTGGCTCGAAGAGAAAGAGGATTCGATGGCCTTCTTCACCGCGCTGAACGTCTGCGGATCGGAGATCGGAAGTACTGGCTGCTGATACATACTGCTCAACACACTCTCCTGCGAAACCGAAAGCCCGGATCGCGATGAAAATTTTTGGAGCGGGAGACGGGAATCGGACCCGCGACCAACAGCTTGGAAGGCTGTGACTCTACCACTGAGTTACTCCCGCCCTACTGTACAAACCTAAATCTGGAGCTGACGGAGAGGCTTGAACTCTCGACCTCTCCCTTACCAAGGGAGTGCTCTACCACTGAGCTACGCCAGCCTGAAAAAACCAACTCTACAATCCTACCGCGAACGCATCCATCCGAGTATGACGCGGAAGGCAAAAAATCCTAACAGTATCCACGTCAGCGACTGAAACTTGCCCGGATCCATCGTCCGCCAGACTAAAACCGCCAACACGGCAAGTACAAACAGCGCAATAGCCATCCTTCCGCTGCCTGCCGGACTTAGATCCACTACACTCACCAATCACTACTCAAAAAGCTCACAGCTCAAAATCAATGGTGCACAGGGGAGGATTCGAACCTCCGTAGCGCATAACGCGGCAGATTTACAGTCTGCTGCCATTAACCACTCGGCCACCTGTGCACATCCTGCCTGACGACTCCAACGCGCAGCACCTATCTCAGCCCATCAAGCCCGTCTTCGATTCGAAGTGCGAATCAAGCGGGTACACAACCCTTGAAGGAATGACCGGAGGTCTGCAGAGCCGAAACGGTCGAGCAGTACAACCAAATCCATCTTTCTTTCCTGCCGCGGGAACTGGAGCTGGCGAAGGGACTTGAACCCCCGACCCTCTGATTACAAATCAGATGCTCTACCAGCTGAGCTACGCCAGCCCACACAGCAATTTGCTCTCTGTAAGCTCAACCGCATGACGCGCAGCAGTGCCCGCGCAGAGTGCGCCGCAGAGCTAACTTTAGCATAGCGGTCACTCCCAGGCAAAGCCCCCAGCAATGGTGCGGACTAACGCTTACGGCTTCCTCGCCCGAACCGTCCAAAATTGCAGCCATGCTAGCCTATCGACGACTTGGATCGGCCCATCCTATGCCCCTTCGGAACTCCTTGCTGCACTCTCTGCTATGCGTCCTCTGCCTCTCCTTCCTTCCGTTCGAAGCCATCGCACAGCAACCATCACATACGAATGAGGCGCCGCAGGCTGTTGATGGCCCGCTGACATCAACCAAATCGCCGGCGATGGACAACGAGTCTGTGATCAAGATGGCGAAGGCGGGGTTAGGCGATGAGCTCATCATCGAGACTATCAACACGCAGCCTGGCAAATACATCACCGACGCCGATTCGCTGGTGACGCTGAAGACCGCGGGTGTTTCCGACCGAGTCATTGCCGCGATGATCAATAAGAGCCGGCGGCAGCTCACCAACGTGCCGGAGAAGCCGGTCGAGCTATCCGACGTCAATGAGATCGGCGTCTACTACAAGGACCACACGGGAAAATGGATCGCCATTGAACCGGAGATCGTTCATATCAAGTCCGGAGGCTGGCTGAAATCCACCGCCACCCACGGCATCATCCGAGAAGACCGCAACGGACACCTGAACGGCCGCGAGTCAAAGCTTGCGCTCCAGTGCCCGATCGAAATTCTCATCTATGTGCCTGAGGGCGTTTCGGCAAATGAGTACGACTTCCTTCGTTTTCGCATCAACTCCGACAACCGCGAGTTCCGTGTTCTCACCGGCGGAGTCTTCCACTCCTCCGGCGGCGCGGATCGCGACGAGGTGAAATTCACTCCTGTCAAAACCGCGCCGCATACCTACCAATTCACGGTCAGTAAAGACACGGGCGGCGGCGAATACGGCATCTTGCCACCAGGCACCGGCAACGTCACCAACGGCGGCAAAATCTACACGTTCGCCATTGTCGAGTAGCGTCGCCGAACCCAGATAATCTTCACCCGAGGCGCGAAGGCCAGGCCGGAAGATGGTCTATGCTTGATACCGAAGGCGTAGAAGTCACGCGACTTCGCAACAATTATGCTGACACTTTGCCTGACCGGCCATGGCCTTGATGCGTAGGCGAACCCGCTACTCGCTGCTGCTGATGCTGGCGCTGATGATTGCGCTGGTAGTCGTGCTGGTGCTGCGAAAGGCCGCTCCGCCTGAGGCAGCCCGTCTGCTGCCGGAGTCGGACGCAATTGTCTACGCCAACCTGAAACCGCTTCGAACGGTGACTCATTTTGATCGCACGCAGGTAACCCGCAGTTCGGACTACCAGCGCTTCGTCGACGCAACGGGCATCGTGCCGGAGCGCGATCTCGACTCGGTCGCCTTTGCGCTGCACCGCATGGAAGACCCCAATGGACCGAACGGACCGGTGGGCTACTCCGAGGTATTCGAAGGGCGATTTGATGGTGAACGCCTCGCGCGCTACCTGGCGACAATCGCCACGGCGAAGGAGAATTACGCGGGACACGACATCTTCACCATCCCCGTCGGAGACGAAAAAGCGACGCGCCCGTTGCGGATCGCGCAGCTCGAATACGACAGTATCGCTGCGTCGAACATGCCGACACCGGAGCAGATCCACTCCATTCTCGACCGGCATCGCGCAGCGGCATCGCCATTTTCAGGCTCGTCGCTGCTGTCGTCGAGGTACCGCGATGTGCCTGCATTCGCAAGCGCGTGGGCGATCGGACACATCGGGCTTCCCTTCTCCGATCGCGGCTACATCAGCATCTACGGCCTGCGGCTCCCGATGCCCGAGGACACAACCTTCGTAGCAAGCCTCCGCTTTCTCGGCACGTTGCACCTGCGCGTAGAGGAGATCGCTCCGACCGAAGCGGATGCGGCTCACGCGACTGAGACGTTGACGACGGTGTTAACGCTTCTGAGGACAGTAGAACAAGCTCAGTCGCAGATGCATCCAAACGCGGCCTCCGATTTGCCTTTTCTCGAGATGATGCATTCAGCGAAGATTGAGCAGCACAAAGAGCGAGCGGTACTCACGGCGAGTATCCCGCTCGATTTAATCAAGAGGCTGACGACACCTTCCGCCGAGGGGAGACCATGACCGAGCCTGCTTCGCCGGCGGTCACGAGAATCATTCTTGTTCGCCACGGCCAAAGCCTTGCGAACTCCGGCGGGAAGACCGCCGATCAGGTTAGCAATCCGCTGACTGAGCTCGGCCGCGCTCAGTCAAGGGACTTCGCCGAACGCCTCGACTGCAAGCCGACACTCTTCGTCATATCGCCGTTCCTGCGCGCGCAACAGACTGCCGAGCCGTCGCGGCAGCGGTTTCCCGAGGTGCCTGTCGAAGAGTGGCCGATCCAGGAGTTCAGCTTTCTCAACCCTGCGCTCCACAAGGGCATGACTGAAATAGACCGCGAGCCCCACTCCGCCGCGTACTGGCAGCGGGAAGATCCGGCATTTACCAACGGCCCCGAAGCCGAGTCGTTCATCTCGTTTCTCGATCGCGCCCGCAGTGCAATCCATCGGCTCGCGACCAGAGAACCAGATGGCTGCATTGTTGTCTTCACTCATGGATATTTCATGCAGGCATTTCGAATGCTGCTCCTCTTCCCCAACGCCACGGACGCGGAGCTGATGGCAAACTTTCTACGTTTCCATGACGCCAACCTCATTCCAAACATCACTTCATTCGAATTCGAAGTGCGTGACGGTAAAATTCAGATGATCAGACCGCCGCACAAGACAGACTTCACCCTTCAAGGAGCAAAATCCCATGCTTAAACCGACCTCTCCTGTCGTTCGAACCCTGATGCTGACCTTCGCGGCCTCAGCGTTGCCGTGCGGCCTCTTCGCACAGTCGAGCGACGTCATCACCGGCAAGGCCGCCTTTGCTGACTACAGCCAGCAACATCCAGGCGTCCGCCGCAAGATCACCGTGGCCGACCTGCCCGAGCCGAAGCCCGATGAGTCAGTCGACAACGGCCCCAGCCTCGTTCCACGGCCCGAAGGCGCGTGGCCGATTGCGCCCAAAGGCTTCAAGGTGGAGATGTACGCGCAGGGCTTCAGAGAGCCACGTCTGATTCGCACTGCGCCAAACGGGGACATCTTCCTTGCGGACTCGCACGGCGACAAGATCATGGTTCTGCGCGGCGTTGGTCCCGACGGCAAGGCACAGACGATCTCGACCTTTGCCGAGGGCCTGAACCTCCCCTTCGGCATCGCTTTTTATCCGAATGGCGCGAACCCGAAGTGGGTCTACGTGGGCAACACCGACTCCGTCGTTCGCTTCCCCTATAAGTCCGGCGACCTCGTCGCAACCGGCAAGCCCGAAAAAATTGTTCCTCAGCTTCCCGGTTTCGCCCAGCTCCGCGGCGGCGGCCACTGGACTCGCGACATTGTCTTCACTCCGGACGGGACGAAGATGCTGGTCTCGGTCGGCTCCGCCTCCAACGCGGATGACCCTGATACACACCCCAACGAGTTTCATCGCGCCGACGTGCTCCAGTTCACGCCGGAAGGCAAGTTTTTGAAGGTGTATGCCAGCGGCATTCGCAACTGTGTCGGTGAAGCGATCAACCCAACAACTGGCCAGCTCTGGTGTTCCGTCAACGAGCGCGACCGCCTGGGCGACAATCTCGTTCCCGACTACATCACCAGCGTGAAGGAAGATGGTTTCTACGGCTGGCCGTGGTACTACATTGGTGGCCATCAGGATCCACGCCTGATGGGAACGCACCCGGAGTTGAAGAACAAGGTCATCGTCCCGGACGTTCTTTTGCAGTCGCATTTTGCGTCACTTGAGATGGTCTTCTACACGGGCAAACAGTTTCCTTCCGAATACATGGGTGACGCCTTCGCAGCCGAGCACGGCTCGTGGAACCGCGCCCATCGCGCAGGCTATGAGGTTATCCGCGTCCCCATGCGGGACGGCCACGCCACCGGAGAGTATGAAGATTTCCTGACCGGCTTCGTCACTCCAGACGGCAAGGTCTGGGGCCGTCCTGTCGGCGTCACGATAGGAAACGACGGGTCGTTGTTCGTCACCGATGACGGCACGAAGACGGTCTGGCACGTTATCTACACCGGCAAGTAGTCCATGCCAAAAGAAAAAGCGTCCGATACTCTCGGCCGCTCGTTCTTGCAGGATGGTCGGAAACCATCGCCTCAGGCGATGGTTTCCAGTGCATAGCCGAGCGACGGGGCTGGGCGGTGCAGCGCAGGGAAACACGCCAGAGCGCGTCCGCTGGAAACCCGCGCGACTAACGCGTCAAAGCAATCTCCGTCGAGTTGATGTGGGGCACATTTCGTCATGATCGAAAGGGTGTTGTCCAGATTGAGGCCGGCGCGGTACGGGCGATCCTCCGACAACGCTCCAAAGACATCCGCGACGGCGATAATGCGGGACTCAAGCGACAGATCGCGCGCCGTGAGCCGGTCGGGATAGCCGGAGCCATCGAGCTTTTCGTGGTGCTCCCCCGCAATGACAGCCATCTCGCGGAAGGAGCGGACGCGTTCCAAAATCAGGCGCGTCGTCCTGGGATGCTCACGGACTGCCTTCCACTCGTTCGCACTTAGTACGCTTCTCTTGTCGAGGATGGTGTTGGAGATGCTGAGCTTTCCGATGTCATGCAGCAGAGCGGCACGGCGAACGAGTTGTATGCGCTCCGGAGCCAGACCCATCGTTTCGGCGATGCCGAGAGCAGCGTCCGCGACCCCTACAGAGTGGCGGAAGGTGAAGGGAGACTTCGCATCGACGACATCGGCGAAGGCCTCGCAAATCTGATCGATTTGGCCTGGCTCCAAAGTGCGTCTCGCGCCTGCGTCGAGGTCAAGCACCGCCTGCCGCGTATCCTCCTCCCGATCGCCATAAGAACAATTGACCCACAACGCGCCGCGACGATGAAGCGATACTGCGATGCGCACCAGTTCGGGATCGAACCATGTGCCGCAGCGCGCCTCGAGCGTGTCGATTGCGTTCTGCGTACCGCGCCCGGCCGAAAAGATATCGAGATGCTGCGCGATGGCGCATATGCGTGCCAGCAAGGGGATCTGCCCTCCCTTCGTGCTGTCTGGATAGCCGCTGCCATCCCAATGCTCGTCCAGGCTGCGAACCGCCTCGGCGGCCAACTCGCCCATGCCGAGTTTGGTGATGATGCTGGCGCCGCGGTCGCTGCGAAGGCCGACCATCTCTTGATTGTTCTTGTGCTGCGTGAGACCGATGTGAAGTATCCGGGCCACCTTTGCCGCCGCACTGGCGCTGGGAAGAACATTCGTCCAGAGCAGTTTCAAAGCGGAAAGATTCGGTTTATGCGGCTTGGTCCAGTCCTCGAATTTGACCCCTGCCTTCATGGCGCGGTCGTCTCCGCCAACGATCTGACTCAGGCGGCTTGCGTTGCTGCTGCAGCCAATGTCTTTGAGCAGGAGCGCGAAGTAGAGGCCGCTGGTCTGGTTTGATGAAAGCTTTGCCTCGTTGCCGATACGCATGCCCATCAGACAACTGCGCAGAGCGTGCCCGTGCACTGCCCCTTCGGTCAGATCCAACGCGTAGGAGAGCGCCGAGATGATCTCCGACAGCGAGATCGATTGGTCGGCGTCCTGCGCACTGCGTCGAAAAGAGGCTGAAGTCTGAACCATGCGAATTCCTTCCCTTGCGAAGCCAGATGGGGAACCCTTGGGATTGCAGGGCTGGACGGCACCGTGTGGGCCGTCGGCGTTACTCCACGGTGACTATATCGGCGGTAAGTTCGATCGGATATGCCCGGAAAGGTGCACGAAAGTAATGGAAAATCTTTACTCTCAGAGTGATCGGAGAGATCTTCGGGCATTCAGTTGCGTCGTTGTCTCGGGCGTTGGCATGGCCCCCGGAGGACCGGAGGACAGGTTCTTCACGTAGCGAGAACGGTCTTGTCGGCTAATTCATGGAATTGCGGATCTCGATGAGAGTCTGTCATATCCACACAAAGAAAACGGCAGGATTGACCTCCGCGTCCACCCTGCCGTCTTCGATCTGGAGAGCAGCTATTCGCCCTTTTTCAGTGTCACTTCGCTGCCCAGGTCCGCCAGCGTTGTCCGCAGATACTTATGCGGATTGACCGGCGTGTTGCGAATGCGAACCTCGTAGTGCAGGTGCGACCCAGTGGTGCGGCCGCTGTGCCCAACATAGCCGATCACCTGGCCGCGAACCACCGTCTGGCCCGCAATAACAGCAAACCCGGACATGTGCCCGTAGACGGTCTCAACCCCGTGGCCATGATCGATCACCACCTCGCGGCCATAGCCGCTGGACATCTGGGCCTCCTGCACTACGCCGTCGCCCGTAGCGCGGATGGGAATGCCGTTAGGTGCGGAGATGTCGATGCCGGTATGGAACTCGCCTTCGCCGTTACCCAAAATCGGGTCTTCGCGCTGGCCGAAGCTGCTGGTAATAGGCCCCATAATCGGCCAGAGCGTCGGAATGTAGGTCGCAGCGTCTGAGTTGCCGATGCCAGCGCCCGCTCCAAAGAAATTCGTGGAGTAGCCCGGTCCGCCAAGATTCGAGAGGGGCCGTATTATCACGCCGCTCATCGCTGAGTTGCGAAGGGCATAAAAGGCATCGACGGACTTGTAATAGGCCTCTTCGGAAGAGTCGGCCGAATTGGCCAGCGGTGCTGAGGCGACAGAGTCAGCAATACCCGCGGACTTGGCATGGCGCTTATCGGTCAGTTTGCCCATCGGAACTGAGGCTAGTTTGCTCGCCGTCAAACCGTACAGTGCGGAGACTTCGCTCGCCAGAGAGCCGAGCGACGCCGCCTGTATGTCCTTTTCATGCGCGGCCTTCTCGAGGTGCGCGTAGTCCTTCTGGAGCGAGTTGTGGTCCTCGCGAAGCTGGTTGAAGCGAGCGGTCTTGATCAACATCCGCGAGTACGAACCGGCAAGGCCAGTGATGGTAAACATGCCGATAGCCGCAGCCGCTATAAAAAGATATGCATAGTGAAGGGGGATCGGAACCTTATTCAGGCTCCCGTCTTCGTCGCGGCTGACGAACATGATGTAGTAGCGCTTTTTTAGCTTCAAGCAGAAACCCTGGCCCAGATTTTAACCGCGAAGCAACGCCGCGGCTCGGAGAATTCTGCAATCGCTGAAATAACCCAAGGCTAATGAAATTCACCAATTGTCATTTCAGTCTTGCAATACTCTCATGAGCATCCTTTGAGAGGGTAACAAACTGGGTACCCTCGTGCAACAGAGTGTCACCAACGGGTCACCGTGTAACTACCACGAAAGTGCCACCTCGGGCGACCGTTTATGCTGCTTTATAAGATGACAAGACGGCTGAAACCGTTGGGAGAGCTGGGGCTGGTCGAGCAGATTCGCCGCGGTTTCTCCGCCGGCAGCAAGGCGATCACGCTTGGTATCGGCGATGATTGCGCAATTTTGCGGCCTCCCGCGGGAAGTGAAGTCCTTGTCACCACCGACTTTACGCTGGAGGACCGGCACTTTCGCCGCGATCTGCACCCTCCCGAATCAGTCGGGCATCGTTGCCTGGCTCGTGGGCTGAGCGATCTCGCGGCGATGGGGGCGACACCACTGGCGGCCTTCCTCTCGCTCGCGCTGCCAGGAGCGATGCTCGCTGAGCCGGCAGGCCGGGACTGGATTGCACGCTTCTTCAGCGGACTGCGCGCGCTCGGCGAGTTGCATCGTGTTCCGCTTGCTGGCGGAGACACCTCAGAGTCCCCTGGCGGCAAAGATGCCCTCATCCTCGCTGACATCGTGCTGGTTGGCACCGCGCCGAAAGGAGAGGCGCTAAGACGGGCGGCGGGAGTGGCCGGCGATGCGTTGTACGTGACCGGACAGCTTGGCGGCGCGGCGGCTGAGCTATCGACGATATTGCGACGAAACAGGCGCATCCTCAAAGTCGCAACGACAGAGGGTCACCCACAGTTGTTTCCTGAGCCGCGCCTGGACGCAGGTGATGCTCTGCTGCGCCGGAGACTGGCGACGGCGTGCATCGATCTGAGCGATGGCCTGTCGACCGACCTCGCCCACCTCTGCCATGCCTCGGGAGTGAATGCGGAGATCGAGCAGGATGCGCTTCCAATCCATCCGCTTGCAACCAAACTGGGGGCAACCGCTGCCCTGGATGCGGCGTTGCATGGCGGGGAGGACTATGAGTTGTTGTTTGCGGCGCCAGCTTCCGTCTCGATACCGTTATCCCTTGCGGGTGTACCGATCACACGCATCGGAAGCCTCACACGCCGGCGTTCCGGTCGTCCTTTGATGACACTGCTCGCACCGGACGGCACCCGCACGGTGTTGCAACCTGGTGGCTGGGAGCATTTCACTGCAAAAAAGAAGGGGCCGAAGAAGGGGGCACGCTGACCCTGCTACCATCAATCGGTTCGGCTCCAAAGCCGATTTTTTGAAAATCAATGCGCGATGCCACAAAAATCATTCGTTCTACGCTGACGCGGTCCGTTGCCGGCGAACCGCTGCACTCCGGGCCTGTATTTGCCGCTCCGTACCATACGCCCGGTGATCCGGCGAACACGCCTTACTCCTACGCCAGGTCGCACAATCCGACGTGGACATCGCTTGAAAAGGCCATCGGGCAGATGGAGTCAGGGGAAGACTATCGGGCGAGTGCGCTTGTATTCGCCTCAGGCATGGCAGCGTGCACGGCGGTCTTTGGAGCGGTCTTGCGGCCGGGGGACGTGGCCGTGCTGCCCACGAACGCCTACTACACGGCCCGTTTGCTGATGCAGGAATACTTCACCAAGATGGGTATTGTGCTGCGCATGGCGCCGACCGCGGGAAATGCGCAGGCGGAGTTGCTTGAGGGCGCGCGGCTGCTCTGGCTGGAGTCGCCCAGCAACCCCGGGATGGAGATCTGCGACATTGCGATGCTCAGTGAGGCAGCGCATCGTGCCGGGGCTCTGGTTGCGGTCGACAACACGACACCGACTCCGCTGGGACAGCGCCCGCTGGCGCTGGGCGCTGATTTTTCCGTCGCGTCGGATACTAAAGCGATGACCGGACACAGCGACCTTCTGCTGGGCCACGTCGCAGTGCGGGATATGGAGCTACGGGCCCAGATCGACCAGTGGCGGACACTGACCGGAGCGGCACTGGGGCCGATGGAGGCGTGGCTGGCATTGCGCTCCATCGGGACGCTGCCCCTGCGGCTCGAACGCTCCTGCGAGAACGCGCAGCGAATCGCGGAGTTCCTCACGACCCGCGATGAAGTCATCAGTGTGCTGTATCCTGGCCTTCCGAATCACCCGGGGCATGCGATTGCAGCAAAACAGATGCACTATTTCGGTCCGGTCTTGAGCTTCATCCTGCGCGACAAACTATCCGCCGAAACATTCCTCTCAAAGTCGAAGCTGTTGACGGAAGCGACCAGCTTCGGCGGCGTAACAACAACCGCTGAACGCCGCGCGCGATGGGGCGGCGATGCGATCGCAGACGGATTCATCCGCATGAGCGCTGGCTGCGAGGCGGTCGAAGACTTGATCGAAGACATAGTCTCAGGCGTTGGATGCTACACGATGATTGCTCGGCCTTATTGGATTACCTCACGACTGGCGATTGTGCCCAGACCGCGAGGTGGAGACCGGCTCGATGATGAGATGTTAGCGCTACAAGAGGCTGGTATCGATGTGGTTGTATCGATGCTACAGGTGGACGAGGCGCGGGAGTTGGGCTTGGGTCGGGAAGCCTCCTCTGCCCGGGAAATAGGCCTTACGTTCCTTAATTTCCCTGTGCCAGATGGTGGCGTTCCACTCGATGTGTCGTCGTTTGTAAGATTTCTGGAAAAACTTGAACAGCTGTTAACGCGCGACAGAAGCGTTGGCGTTCATTGCCGCGCTTGTATCGGCCGAGCATCCATCACCTCGGCCAGTTTGCTGATTCGATCAGGCGTACCGCCCGAGGACGCATGGCGACAAATCTCGGCGGTTCGTGCATGTCCGGTCCCAGACACAATAGAACAGCGTGATTGGGTTGATCGTCACATGAGATCAAACTTATGACGACCGTGTTCGCGTTTCCCAGTAACTGGAGGGTCGAGATATTAAGAACACCTCCGCTGATCACTCCGGCGCGACAGTTTACTTATCCACAGCAGATCGCGGGAGAAGAAGACGCCCTCGCCCGCGGCGCGCTGCAGGTGATGGTCCACCCGGCGAGCGGCGGCACGTTTCTCGCAACATGCGCTCTTGGATTCACGGATCCGACAATGCCCACAGGCGTCTTCGCCTGCCCCGATGCAGTCCAGATGTGCGCCATTGCGGGTGGCTATGCCTACGTCATCGACACGGCACAGCCGGACCATTCCACCCATATTCAATTGAAGCCAGTGGTTGAGGTGCGGCCGCTCGTTGCGCAAGGGCTGCTTCTGTTCGTCGGCTTCCATTCGATGATGGCATGGGGCCGCAACGGCCTTGCGTGGGAGTCTGGGCGGCTCAGCTGGGAGGGAATTCGCATCGGCAGTATCGATGGCGACACGCTGCATGGCAGCGGGGTGGAATCTTCTGACCGATCAGGAGATAGCGTTCTCAGTCGATCTGCTCACTGGGCAGCATCAGGGTGGAGGCTTTACCCAGTCGCCGGGAAACCAAAAAAACTGAGCGCAGCATCGCCCTGCTTCAACAGGCGTCTGTGTTCCAGCGCACCATAGCGCGTGGCGAGTTTGTTCTTGCTGCTGTGTTCGGCAATGACCAGCGCATCGGGGGCAAGAATTTCCCGGCCACGCACGCTGCCGAGAAAATTAAGCGTGCCGGCGTATTCTTCCTCGTCCTCATACGGTGGATCAAGGTACACCAGATCGATCGGCTGTGTCAGTTTACCGAGCCGTTGCAGCATCGCGCCAACGCCTCGATCTTCTAAAGTGAAGCCGTGGCTTATCTTCAACGCGGAAAGATTCTGCCGAAGCGAGGCCAGCGCAGGTGCCGCGTTTTCGGCAAACCAGACGTGCTCCGCCCCGCGGCTGATTGCTTCGATTCCAACGGCCCCGGTCCCGGCGTAGAGGTCAACGAAACGACAGCCATCGAGCCGCCGTGCAAGGATGTTAAAGAGGGTCTCGCGCAGGCGATCGCTCGTCGGACGGGTCTGCATTCCACGCGGGGCGGATAGCTGACGGGAGCGGTAGGTGCCGGCGATGACGCGCATCTTTAAACATGGTATTCCGCCGGTCCCCTGAACGGCGGGACTGCAGCGCATACAATGAGTGCATATGCGTGGGTGGTCTTTTCCGATCGGCAGATTCCTCGGCGTGGATGTTCGCATCCACACCTTCTTCCTGCTTCTCCTTGGGTTATCGATCAGCTACGCCTCTGTGGCGGGGGCGACGGGCGGGCGCGGGTTTGTGCTGTGGGTGCTTTTACTGCTTGCTGTCGTTGTGCGGGAGACCGCACGCGCTGTGGGCGCGGCCTGGTTCGGTCTGGAGTTGCGCAGCATACTTCTGCTGCCGACAGGCGGTCTTTTCAGCTACGCGACCTCAGAGGCATCGGAAAAAGCCGAGACTCCCGAGATGCAAAAGCGCATGGCCGTAATCGGACCGATCGCGAATATCGGGTTTGGCTTGCTATTGGCTGCGATGGCGTTGACGATTGCACCCGAAGTCAATCTCTATGAACGGCCCTGGTTGTCTCCGTCCCACCTGCTTCGGGCCGCAGTGTGGATGAATCTCCTTCTGGGTGCGTTGAATCTGCTACCTGCCGCGCCGCTCGATGGCGGCCGCGTCTTCCGCGGGGAGTTCGCCAAGTCGAAGGGCGGAATCAAGAGCTCGCGGGCAGCATCCGGGCTGGGTCCGGCGATCGCCGTTGGGCTGATGATCATTGGCTTTCTGATTCCGAACATGTGGCTGATCATGATCGGAGGCTTTGTGTTGATCGGCGCGCACATGGAAGACCAGGGCCTGTTGCTGCAGACCGATGTCGACGCCGTGCGGATGCGCGACGTGATGCTGACGCAGTTCAGCATGCTCTCCGCCTCGGACACGCTGGAGGACGCGCTGCAGCGGTCGGTGCACACGCTGCAGGATGTGTTTCCTGTCGTGCGCGGAGCAAATCTCGTAGGCGCGGTCTCCCGGCAGAGCATCGTGGATGCGCTTCATACCGATGGAAATGGCTATGTGCAGGGCGTGATGACGCGCTCGTTCCAGACTGCGCAGCCAGACGATTCACTGGTAAAGACGCTGCGTCGCATCATGGCAGGCAAGGGCGCTCAGATGGTACCGGTGCTGGAAGGCGATCGCATCGTCGGAATTATTACCCCGCAGAATCTGGCCCACTCGATGGGGTTGTTGAATCAACGCCGCAAGATGCGGCCGCAGGAATAAATGTCTGCGGGGGAGCACGAAAAGGGCTCAGACAAACCCCTGGCGCCGGGCCTGTATCTCGTGGCCACCCCGATCGGCAACCTGGAAGACATCACGTTACGAGCGCTGCGTGTACTTCGCGGCGTGGACCGCATTGCCTGCGAGGACACGCGGCAGACACAGAAGCTCCTGAATCACTTCGAAATCCACACACCCACCGTGAGCTATCACATGCACAACGAGGGTGCTCGCACCGAGGAACTTACGGCGGAGCTGAAGCTGGGCGCCCGGATAGCCGTTGTCAGCGATGCCGGCACACCCGGGATTGCCGACCCCGGGGGACAGATTGCCGCTGCGGCCATTGCGGCAGGCGTTGATGTCTTCCCTGTTCCCGGTCCAAGCGCCGCCATCAGCGGCTTGATTGCGAGCGGTCTCCCAACGGAACAATTTACCTTCCACGGCTTTCTTCCGGCCAAGGCGGGCCAGCGGAAGACGGCGCTAGAAGAACTGGCTCGAGGCGCGGTGACGCATGTCTTTTACGAGGCGCCACACCGCATTCTGGACACGCTCGCGGATGTGGAGGCCGTATTCGGGCCTTCCCAGCATGTAGTCGTTGCTCGCGAGCTAACGAAGCTGCATGAAGAGTTCCTGCGTGGTTCAGTCGCTGAGTTGAGATCCCAACTTGCCGCGCGGCCGAGCGTTCGCGGAGAGATCGTGCTGATGCTGGCGCCGTCTCCAGCCCAAAGCCGTTCCGAAAGGAGAGCAAGCCTCGCAGTCGAGGTTGCCGCTCTGATGAAGTCGGAAGGAATCAGCGAGATGGATGCCCTGAAACGGATCGCCCGGGAGAGGGGCATGGGCAAGAGCGAGGCCTATCGCGAGTTACAGCGCGAACAGAACCGCCTGCGCTAAAGCGGCTTCCCTGCTCTACATCGTCCACTCGCTCAGCTATTCCCGGCCTGCCACGCGGTCATAGTTGTAGACGTTGCTGGTTGTTCCCAGCGCCTCGTTGTACAGGATCGTAGCGCCGATGGCTTCATTCAGCTCTTCGGTGAACTCATGGATGGCGCGGAGATGGTCGGCAGTGGCGGGAATCTCCAACTTGCTGGTTTTGAGGAACTTCTGATACCCGCGATCCAGCAGACGTGCAATCTCGCCGTTGAGCAGCCAGCCGGGACGAGCCAGTATCTCGACCGTGCTATCCGGAGCCGCCGCAATCTCTGCCGCACAGCCGTATTTCCTTACCTGAACAGCGTTTGGAGTACGCTTTGCACCGTCCTGCGCAGGTGCAACATCGAATCTCTGGCCGCCCAGCAGAGCGACAACGTCGTTGAAGGTGCGTGGTGGGGTCTTTTTTGCCATAAGTGCAATACGTTAGACTTGATTAACTGTCGCACATTCGCAGTTGTGTATCAATCGGAGCTGCGGCGAAGCGACACCAGAGAAGACGGAAGCTACATGATCACCACTGTCAAATCGCTCGGAACCAGCATCCTCGAACGTATCGGCAACACTCCCCTGGTGCGGCTTGAGGGCCTGACTCCCCATCTGCCAGGAATCCAGATCCTAGGTAAGGCGGAATGGACGAATCCTGGAGGGTCGGTAAAAGACCGCGCGGCGTCAAGTATCGTGACTGACGCGCACCGCCGCGGGCTGCTCAGCAGCAGCCGAGGCCTTCTGGATGCAACCAGCGGCAACACCGGTATCGCGTATGCCATGCTCGGCGCAGCGATGCGCTTTCCGGTGACATTGTGTATGCCGTCGAACGTCTCCGAGGCGCGCAAACGATACCTCAGAGCCTATGGCGCGCAGATTGTATGGACCAACCCCGCGGATGGATCCGACGGTGCAATCCGCAAGGCGCGGGAAATGATTGCGGCCGAACCGGACCGGTACTACTACGCCGACCAGTATTCCAACGACGAAAACTGGCGCGCGCACTACCGGACAACCGGCAACGAAATCTGGGAGCAAACCGAGGGCCAGGTAACTCACTTTGTCGCGGCTCTTGGCACCACCGGAACCTTTATGGGGACCACGCGCCGATTGAAAGAGCTGAACCCGAAGATCCAGTGCATCTCCATGCAGCCCGACTCGCCGTTCAATGGTCTTGAAGGGCTAAAGCACATGGCGACGGCGATCGTGCCTAAGATCTACGACCCCGATCTCGCTGACCGAAATATTGAGATGGCGACCGAACGCGCCTACGACATGGCGAAATATATGGGACGCAACCTGGGCGTACTGGTTGGCGTCTCCGCCGCGGCTGCAACAGCCGCCGCCTTGCAGGTCGCCGAAGAAGAGGCAGCCAAGGGACACGAAGCGGTGATTGTGACCATCCTGTGCGATGGCGCCGACAAGTACATGAACGAGCGGTTCTGGACGGAGGAGTAACGCAATGCTTCGCATCGAATATGCCGACTACGAAGCATTACGCGCACACGGCGAAGAGACCTACCCCAACGAGTGCTGCGGCGTGCTGCTCGGAACAAACATCGCCAAAGAAAGCGATACCGCCGTGGCCATCAATTACGTCCAAATGATCGTCCGCGCTGGCAATACCCGGACCGATTCGGCGCACAACCGGTACAACATTGCCCCGCAGGAGTTGGTGAAGATTCAGCGAAAGGCACGTGGGCTGGGATTGGATATCGTCGGCTTCTATCACTCGCACCCGGACCATCCCGCCCAGTGGTCGACGACCGACTTCGCCGAAGCGCACTGGCTGGGCTGCTCCTACATCATCACCAGCATCGAACAGGGCAAAGCTGCAACGACGAACGCCTTTCTGTTGAGCGGAAAAACAGAGGACGACAAAAAATTTGAAGATGAAGCCATCCAGATCGATATAGCCCAAAGCGTCGCCGACGTAGTGGCGTAAAACCAGAAAGGTCAGGCATGAAGATTCATATTCCCACGCCGTTGCGCACCTATACCGGCGGACTTGAGACGGTCACTATCTCTGGCGCGACGGTCAACGCAGCGTTCCAGCAGCTTACGGCCACGTACCCCGACCTCAAGCAGCATTTGTTCACTCCGGACGGCAAGCTTCGGTCATTCGTCAATGTCTACCTGAACGACGACGACATCCGATACCTGGAAGGCAAGCAGGAAACAACCGTGACGGACACCGACGAACTGACGATCATTCCGTCGATCGCGGGTGGAACGAATCTGTAAACGGATTATTTTTTTGCTCCCAGCAAACCTGATGAAGCATACCCGATGATCTGAAGCACGAAGGAAACGACAATGCCGACAGCGATAGAAGAAATTGTGTTACCGAAGCTTTCCAATGAGGAGATCGCGCGCTACTCCCGGCACCTGATTCTGCCCGAGGTTGGGATGGAGGGCCAGCAAAAGCTGAAAGCCGCGAAGGTGCTCTGCGTTGGCACCGGCGGCCTTGGCGCTCCTCTTGCCCTTTATCTGGCCGCTGCCGGAGTCGGCACCATCGGCCTTGTCGACTTCGATACCGTCGACGCGAGCAACCTCCAGCGCCAGATCATCCACTCCACCGCGACCGTCGGCAAACTCAAGGTCGACTCCGCCGAGCTCATGCTCAAAGGCCTGAATCCATTTCTGAACGTGGTGAAGCACAACACCATGCTCACCAGCGCGAACGCGCTCGAGATCCTCAAAGACTACGACGTCATCGCCGACGGCACCGACAACTTCCAGACGCGCTACCTCGTCAACGACGCCTGCGTGCTGCTGAACAAGCCGAACGCCTACGGTTCGATCTTTCGCTTTGAAGGCCAGGCCAGCGTCTTCGGCACCAAGGAAGGCCCGTGCTACCGCTGCCTCTACCCCGAGCCGCCACCGCCGGGGTTGGTTCCCTCCTGCGCCGAGGGCGGCGTCCTCGGCATACTTCCCGGCCTGGTCGGAGTGATCCAGGCCACCGAGACGATCAAACTGATCCTTGGCATCGGTGAGCCGCTGATTGGCCGGCTGCTGCTGGTCGACGCGCTGGGCATGAGCTTCCGCACCCTGAAACTGCGTAAAAATCCCGAGTGCCCGGTCTGTGGGCCCAACCCCACCGTGACCGAGTTGATCGACTACGACCAATTCTGCGGCATTGCACCTCCCAGTAAGGTTGGCCCGCTTGAGGTCGCTCGCGATAAAGCGGTCGGCGATCATCCCGTCGTCGACGGCATCCCGCAGATCACGGTTGAAGAGTTGAAGCGCAAGCTGGACGCAAAGGAAGACGTCTTTGTCCTCGACGTCCGTGAACCGCACGAGTACCTCATCGCGAATCTGGGAGCACCGCAGATTCCGGTTGGCGACGTCGAGCGCCGTATCAATGAGCTTGCCGGACAGAAGAATCGCGAGGTCGTCGTTCACTGCCGCTCCGGCGCTCGCAGCCAGAAGGCCGCGCTCATACTAAAACAAGCAGGGTTCACCAACGTGTCGAATCTCGCCGGCGGCATTCTTGCCTGGGCCGATAAAATCGACCCATCGATGCCGAAGTACTAAATCACGAAGGCAAACAAAGCGGCGAGCCCAATCGGTTCGCCGCTTGTCGTGCGCAACTGTCCGGACTATCGTTTGTCGCGCGGAGTCTTCAGTGCGGGACGCAAGACTTCGAGACTCCCATCGATCGCTGGAGGCGTTAGTCCCAAAATCTCTGCGATGAACGGATAGATGTTCACATTCTCAAACGGCTTCAACTGAACGCCCGAACGAACATCCGGCCCAGCGGCGAAGAAGATCGCCTTCATCTCAGGCATTGTCCGCGGATTGAAGCCGTGCCCCCCCCGGTACTTGCTCGCGCCTTCGGCTTCGGGAGCGGACGCAACCGCACGCAATAGGAACGGCCCGGTAGGCACAATAACCGGGTCGCCCTCGCGTGGGTTCTGATCAAAGTGTAGGTAAGCCGGCACGTTAGCTCGCCGATAGACCTTGAACCGCGGATCGGGATGGGTGAGAAATTCCTCGTACGTCTCCTGCACATCGGCATCGGGCTTCGGATAGAGGAATGCACCCTGAGTGTGAAACTCACTGAGATCGGCAGAGTCCGAAAGCGTTACAAAGCCATCCTGTAACGCGACCATGCCGTGGTCGGCAACCACGACAAAATCCACTGGCAGATGCAGCGGAGCAATCTTCGCCACCAGATCTCCGACCATAGCGTCCAAATGATGAACCGCAGCCCGCACCTCTTCGGAGTCCGGGCCATACATGTGCCCCGCGTGGTCAACATTGGAATAATAAAGAGTAATGAAATGCGGTCGAAGCTCAGGCGGCAGCTTTAGCCAAGCAACCACCTGATCGACACGTTTTTCATTGTCGAGTTTTTCATCGAAGTGCAGATAATACGAAGGACGTTTGCCCTGGATCTCGGCCTCCGAGCCCGGCCAGAACAGGCACGCAGATCGCATTCCCTGTTGTTCTGCCAACACCCAGAGAGGCGTACCGCTGTACCAGCTGCCATCACTGTTGGATTTCGTCTGCGTGAAGACATACGTCTGTTCGCGCGCGGGGTCCCAAAAACTATTCGCAACGATGCCGTGGTGTTCCGGATAGAGGCCGGTGACAATGCTGATGTGGTTTGGGAATGTCAGCGACGGGTAAGCAGGATACATGCCCTCGGGAGCGCTTGCACCTTTGAACCCAAGTTGCAGAAGATGAGGAGCGCCATATCTTCGCGGATAGTCGTAACGGAAGCCGTCCAGCGAGATCAGAATGACGTAGTGTTTATTCTGTTGAGCTGCAGTGTTCGGAGGGTTCGGTACCGTTATGACTGGGGTTGGATCCTGCGCAAAAGCATAGGCCACGCAAAAAACCCAGGTGACCAGGCAATATCGAACAACCCCAAGGGTACGTCCCGTTAGCATTTTGTTTACTCCGCCTTATCTTCTATTTCCAGCATTTGCAAACACAACGGCCGTTCCAGCATACAGTCCATTCGGGCAACCGACGCCAGCGCACGCTCGATAGTTGAGGTCAGGCACGGCTCGGTTGTTACGACAAAAGGCAGCCTGTGCTTCGGATATCCGCGCCGCTGCAATAGTGAGTCGATATTAGCGCCCACCTTGGACAGCGCGCCGGAGATGGCATAGACAATTCCCGGCTTGTCGTCGACAACGAAACGAAGATAGTGCGGAGCCAGAAAATCGCCTGTAACCTCGCGCCTTCGCACCGGTAGCTGCACCGCTTTGCAGCCCTGCGCAACGGCCAGCAGATCAGACACGACCGCTACTGCAGTCGGCTCGCCACCGGCACCGTGCCCCGAGAAGACAACATCGCCCCCAAACCTTCCGCTGACCACCACCATGTTCTGCGTCCCATGCGACCACGCCATCGGCGACGCGAGCGGCACCAGCATCGGTGCGACCCTCGCATGCACGAGCCGCCCGTCAAGCTCCGCGCGGGAGACCTGGCGAATCGTGCAGTTCAATTCTTTCGCATAGGAGAAATCAATAGCCTCAATCGTCGAAATCGTCTGCGTCGCGACCGCGTCCGGATCAAGTTCAGCATGCATCGCTATGCGCGACAGAATGCAGAGCTTGGCGCGCGCGTCGAAGCCATCGACATCAGCCGATGGATCCGATTCTGCATAACCAAGTTGCTGCGCGTCAGCCAGAACCGTTGCATAGTCTGCCCCCGCTTCCATACGACTGAGAATGTAGTTGCAGGTGCCGTTGACAATGCCGCTGAGCCGGGTCACCTGATCGCCGCCGAGCCCCTGCAGCATACCCGGAATCACAGGAACGCCACCCGCAACGGCAGCTCCGTGCACCAGATATACGTTGTTTAGTGCTGCAAGCTTCGCGAGGCCTGCCCCCCGATAAGCGATGAGCTGCTTGTTTGCCGTCACAACCGATTTGCCCGAGGCCAAAGCCTTTCGGATCCAGCCTTCGACAGGGTTCAGACCGCCCATCAACTCAACCACAATATCGACATCGGAACGCAAAACAACGTCAATATTGTCGGTCCACACAACAGACGCCGGCACTCCCTTGGCAGCCGCCGAGTTGCGCTTCCGTTCCACATTTCGGTTGAAGATATGCGTCAGCTCCACGCCAGGGAACTTCGACGCTGAGAGGACCTGCGCCACCGAGCTGCCCACCGTTCCAAATCCAAGGAGCGCCACTTTTACAGCAGAACCTGTCTTCGCCTTCTTACTCGCCGCCTGCTTCTTTTTTGTCACCATATTTTTAGTAATCGATCCTGCTGGCCTGTGCGCGCCATGCGTCAAAGCTTGAGATTGCCTTCTCCTGCAACAGACTCACGGCAGGAATTTTCCGTTGGTTGATGGGCCGCTTCATCTCGTCATAGAGGAAAGCGTCGTCGAATCCAGCCGCGGCTGCATCGGCCGCAGAACTCCCATAAAAAATGGCGTCGCATCGCGCCCAGTAGATGGCAGCGAGACACATAGGACATGGCTCGCAACTGGTATAGATATGGCAGCCAATGAGTTGAAAGCTTCCGAGCGCAGTGCACGCGTTGCGAATTGCTACAATCTCGCCATGGGCGGTCGGGTCATTCGTAGCAGTGACGAGATTAGCGCCGGTCGCAATGATTTCATCGTTACGTACGATGACCGCTCCGAACGGCCCCCCGCGGCCGGACGTGACGTTCTCCGTCGCCAGCGCAATCGCTCTTTCCATAAAAACTGGGTTGCCCTGCATTTGGCTCGATATCCTTATTGCACGCTTCGCGCGGTGAGAATGACGGAATAATCAAATTATGGCAGAACCCTGCAAATCCCTCGCAAATTTACCACTTTCCGTGTTGCTGTACACCGGTGTGTACACCGTAACATGCCTTTTCCTGAGATTATTCGCAACTCAACCGGGCGCAGAAGATGGTCATCGAAGACGTTCTCAGTTCAACCGACAAGATTCAAGGAATTCAGGGTTCTACGGGAGCAGGCAAGACGACAGCGCTTACTGTGCTACGCGGCGCGGTTGAGGCTCAAGGATACGACGTGCAGGGCTTCGCCCCAACTTCACGGGCAGCGCGTCAGTTCAAGGAGGCAGGTGTTGAAGCCGGAACTTTGCAGGGTTTCCTCACCAAGTCTGCTCAGCCTGATGCCGCGTCAGAACAGAAACACTTCTATTTCGTCGACGAATCCAGCCTCGCCAGCACGATCCAGATGCGTGAGTTCCTTTCGCGACTTGGCCCAAACGATCGCGTGCTTCTGATCGGAGACACCCGCCAGCATCAGGGCGTCGAAGCGGGTCGGCCGTTTGAACAGTTGCAGCAGGCTGGCATGCACATAGCGAAGCTTGCCGAGATTTTCGTCAGAGAGACCCGGCACTCAAATCCGCGGTCCAACTGCTCGCCACTGGACAGTCAGTTGCCGCTCTCGATTTGCCTCAGCGACAGAGCTCCATTCGCGAAATTCCAGATCGTCCAGAACGCATCCTTGCCATCGCGCGGAACTACGCGGATTCTTCGGCCAACACGCTGATTGTGTCACCCGATAACGCTTCTCGTCGTGAATTGAATGTCGCTGTTCGCGAGGAGCTAAGAGCTTATGGCGCGCTATCCCCCGAAGATCACAGCTTTCGCGTTCTGATCCAGCGTCAGAACATGACCGGCACCGACCGTGCCTGGGCCAATCACTGACAAGTTGGAGGGCCGCGCCTTTGATTGCGAGAAAACACGATTTAGGATTCACGTCGTTATCGGAACGTAGCTACGAGGATTTCATTCAAGAAAAATTCTTGACAGGTCGATTTATCAGGCGAAGACAGATATCTCGGCAGTCGAATCGGGAGTGCCCTCGGTGCCAGCAATATTGACAGCAATGTCGAGGCGACCGAAACGAGCGTTGGTCTTGTCGACGAGGTTCTTGACTTCCTCTTCATGCCGCACATCGATTTGGACGAATTCCGCTTCCGCTCCGGTGTCACGCAACTCGCTTACAAGTATCTTGCCATTTAATTCGAAGCGGTCTCGATTGTCGCAAACTGTGCACTGGCCACTGGATGGCCTCTCATATGGGTTGACATTCTACCCGAACGGGCGGATACTTGGGTCGTATGTCTACCCGAGAGAAAACCGATGACCGCATCGCCCTGTTGCAAGGCACCCTGGACCTGCTGATTCTGAAGACCCTGCTCCTCGGACCGTGCCATGGACAGGGGGTGGCGCGTTCCATTCAGCGCCAATCGGAAGAGGTGTTCTTTGTCGACCACGGATCGCTCTATGTCGCACTGCAGAGGTTGGAAGACAAGAAATGGATTCACGCGAAATGGGGGGTCAGCGAAAACAACCGTAAAGCGCGGTTCTATTCTCTGACTCCGAAGGGCCGTGAACAGCTGATGGAGAAGGCCGGTGAATGGCGGCGGCTGACGCGCGCGATGGGTTTGATTCTCGATTCCGGCAACGGACCGCAAGGTGAGGAGGCATGAGCATGTTCCGGCGCAAGCGAAGTGCGGAAGATTTTGCGGAGGAAATCAAAGCGCATCTTGAACTCGAAGCCGACGACCTTCGGCACGAAGGATTGAGCGAGGATGAAGCCCGGAGGAAGGCGCGGTGTGAGTTTGGCAGCATCCGCGCTGCACAGGAGCGCTTTTACCTGAAAGGCCGATGGGTAGGTCTGGAAAAACTCCTGCGCGACCTTCGATTCGCCTTTAGGTCGCTATCGCAGAGTCCGGGGTTCACGATCACGGCGATCCTGACGCTGGCGCTCGGTATCGGCGCCAACTCGGCGGTCTTTAGCGTGATGAACGCTGTGCTGCTGCGGTCGCTGCCGGTGTCTGACCCGGATCGTGTGGTGTACTTGAGGACATCCAATCCACCGCGCGGCACCGGCACCATCGATTCCAACGAGACATTCTCCTATCCAATCTACGATGCGTTGCGGCGCCAGTCGCAGGGACTTTCGCAGGTGATCGCTTACGTCCCTTTGTCGGGCAGCAAAGTATCCGTTCGTATTGGCGCGCAACCGGAGGAAGCGGAAGGCGACATGGTGAGCGGAGCGTTCTTCTCTGGTCTGGGCGTAAAGTTGCCGCTGGGCCGCGGATTCACTGAACAAGATGAGCGCGACCACGCACCGATTGCCGTTCTTAGTTACAACTATTGGACCCGGCGTTTTGCGCGCAGTCCAGACGTATTGGGCCAAGCCCTCTTCGTGAACGGCGTGGGCACGACGATCGTCGGAGTCGCGACGGAAGGTTTCGAAGGTGCAGAGGCAGGCGGATCGACCGATTTCTGGATTCCGCTGCAGAACCGTCCGGAGTTGAATGCGTGGGGCCATCCTCTCGAAGACGGCAAGATTTACATCACGAATCAGACCTGGTGGTGTCTCCGGCTCATCGGGCGTATCGCGCCGGGCATGACCAAAGCCCAGGCAATTGCGCAACTGCAGCCACTCTTTCAGACGGCAGCCTACGCAGGACTCGGTTCCCCTATGCAGGGAGAGAAACCACCCGTCCTGAGCTTCGCCGATGCGAAGAACTTTCCCGGATACGACGAGCGCTACGGCAAACCGCTGCGCATCCTGATGGCGATGGTGGGCCTGGTACTGGTGATTGCGCTGGCAAACGTGGCGATGCTGCTCACGGCACGGAATGCGGGTCGCCAGCGCGAATTCTCGGTTCGACAGGCGCTTGGCGCCGGACGCGGGGAGCTGTTTCGGCAACTGGTGACGGAGAGCGCTCTCCTGGTCACGGCGGGCGGCACGCTGGCGTGGTGCTTTGCGGAAATGGCGACACGGTTCCTGGGAAAATGGGCGCAGATCGAATCCAGCCTCGCTCCGGATAAAACTGTGCTGCTGTTCACGCTGAGCGTGCTGGTGGTTGCCGCGCTGCTGTTTGGGTTGGCGCCGCTGCGCGTGGCCCTTGCCAGTGGGGCGGAACAGGCGCTGAAAACAACCGCTGCATCTTCCCATATTGATGCACGTAAATCGCGCATCGGCAAAGTCGTTGTCGCTCTCCAGATCGCCCTGTGCGTCGTGCTGCTGGTCGGTGGAGGGCTGCTGGTTCGCACTCTGCGCAATCTCGAAAACACACCTCTGGGAATGCAGGTCGACGGCCTGGTGGTTTTCGGAGTGAAACCCAACATGCGATCCATCCCCGAGGGCGTGGCTTTCTACCAGCGACTGATGAACGAGCTCCGTGTCCTACCGGGCGTGCAGTCGGTGACGGTCATGGAAGAACGCATCGGTTCCGGATGGTCAGACAACAGCGACATGATGGTCGATGGCAAGTTGCCGGAGGTGGCCAATGGCGCATCCAGAACCGTCCGCAGCAATGTGGTGGGTCCGGACTTCTTCCGTACGCTCGGTGTACCGGTACTTGCGGGCCGCGATTTCGGGGATTCCGATACCGCCCATTCACCGCACGTCGGCATCATCAATGAGGAGTTTGCCAAGCGCTTTCTGCCCAATCAAAACCCGCTAGGCCACATCATCGGCCCGGACAACGGGCAGTACCAGATGACTATCGTTGGCATCGTGAAGAATCACAAATACCGCAGCATCAATGAAGAGCCCATCCCAATGGCCTGGTACATGTATGCGCAGATTCCCATGATCGGCCCTATGCACGTTGAGATGCGCGTCCACGGCGCGCCACTTGAGATTCTGCCGGCCGCGCAGAAAGCCGTGCAGCAGTTGGATCCGAACCTGCCGCTGATACGGCCCATGACCCAGCGCGCGCAATATGACCTGACCATCTCCGGACAAATTCTCTTTGCACGGCTGGCTGGATTCTTCGGCATTTTGGCGATTGTTCTGGTGGCCACTGGGCTCTACGGAACGCTTGCCTATCGCGTGAACATGCGGACGGCCGAAATTGGCGTGCGCATGGCCGTTGGCGCCCGGCGTGAACAAGTGGTCTGGATGATCCTGAAAGACAGTCTCTTGATCACCGCAGCCGGAGTGTTGATGGGCATTCCTCCCGCAATGCTGGTGGGTCGCGCTCTTGCGTCTTCTCTCTACGGTGTCACGGCACTCGATGCGGTGAGCTATCTCGCCGCCGTCCTGGGAGTGGGAGCGGTTGCATTGGCAGCGAGCGCGGTCCCCGCCAGGCGCGCCGCAGGTGTCGATCCTTTGACAGCACTTCGTGCGGAATAAGAACTCCGAATTGCTCTGGATTGCCCCAAGCTGGATGAAGAGTTGATTGGCGCGTACCGCGAGTCACTCATTGAACTTTGAGTAGGAAGGCTTGAGGTGCTATGGATGCGTAATCGGCCATCCGGAAGTTGGACCAGCGATGAGTTGCGCACGAGCATAGAGTTTCGCAATAGTCTCGGAGAACTGTGTCCGCTGATGAACGCTTAGGTCCGGATATGAACAGAGCGGGATCGTAAAGGCTCGCGCGGATTCGATAAGTTCTTTCCGGTCATCACGAAAACAATTCAAGCGAATGGAGGGGGAAGTGCTGCTCCTGTGGTCATAACAGAGGAGATCAAACTTATGCGTCGTGAAGGGTTGAGGTATTCGATAGCACTGGCGTTTTGCTTGTTGACATCTGTTGTTGCTCTGGGGCAGGAACCTGGCACACTGGGGATCTCGGTGCTCCAGCTTTACAGCGACGGGCAACAGAACAAACGGGGTGTACTAATTGTGAGAGCGGTGGAGGCGGGGTCGGCGGCCGTCGAGGCGGGGATGGTGGCAGGCGACATTATCACGTCGGTGAACGGAACGGCCGCCGAGGGGCATGACGCGGGTGAGCTTGGGCGAGCGGGTCTGTGGGGAGCGGCGGGTGAGAATGTTCGTCTGATGGTGGTGAAGATGAACAAGCCGCCGATGGAGATGGTGTTGAAGCGAAAACCATACGCCCCGCATGTTAATCCGGCGACGGATGCGTTTCGCTACTCGATTCCGGGAAACTGGGGGATGGATCTGAGGTATCCGTTTCCACTGCCGTGGGCACCTTCGATTGCGCACAAGGGGCTTGAGGACCTCGCGTTCGCGCCGGGGTTCGACGACACGAACTCGCCGGAATATCACAGCTATTTGATCGTGTGGTGGCTGGATGGGTCGCAGACGCCGACAGCCGAAAGGTTGGAGAAGGACATGGTGACCTACTTTCGCGGGTTGGCGGATCAGCGAGGGAGAAACAACAAGTTCACGCCAGACCTGACGAAGGTGGCCGCGAGTTACCGGGAGAGTGAGGGGCAGCGAAGCTTTGGCGGAGAGCCTGCGAAGAACTTTGCCGGGACGGTAACTCTGTATGACCGGCATGGCGCGGTGATTACGCTGCACTCTGAGGTCACCGCCTCAGTATGCGCAAAGACGGGGAATACGGCGGTGTTCTTCTCGATGTCAAAGGAGCCGCGGCCAGGGGTGTTGTGGAAACAGCTGGATGCGGTGCGGGACGGGTTTCGCTGTGTGAGGGAACCTTAGGAAGAGTGGGATGGGCAGGCGAGGCGTGTTGGAGCGATGCGTGGATTTGGATTGACGGGGCTGAGTGGGTCGCCTTCGAGGGGTGCGCGGAAATCTTTGCGTCGATGCTATGGACGACATCCGAGTACTTTTCAGGCTCTACGAAGATTAATTTCAGACTTGTCGGCCAGCTTGACGACTATTACATCATGGACGAAGTCACCATCTACTTCGCCAACGGCAATACCAAAGTGGATACCAAGCACATCTCCCAAATAACGACGCTGGCTCAAAATGCCAGCAAGGTCGAAGGCTATGGGATCGAGATAAAGGGCTATGCCTCGGTCGTGGGCTCCCGCAGGTGAACCAGAAGATCAGCCAGGAGCACGCAAAACGGGCCCAGCCAAAAGGCCAGAGCTATATAACTCGTCTCCTCTCAGCCGAAGAAAAAAATCAATGTGCGGCTCTGCGTTGATCACGGGAGGGAGGAAGGGATGGAATCGACGGACAGTTCAATTCTTTGGCCATTGTTTGAACATCTTCGAGATGGCGCTTTGCACCATCTTCTGGTTCTTGTCGCCGTTATTGCTCAACGTGTCCTGGGCGATTCCGCGCCATACCAAAGACTGGCTCTTGGCGTCGTGCAGGTCGACAATCATGGTCGCTTCCACGTTTTGTTGTGGTGTGATTCCACCCATTCCTCCGCCGATGCCACGCATTCCCCAGGCGCTATAGGAAGTCTGTTGTCTCATGCCACCGCTTGCAAGGACGATCAGGTCAGGCTTCTGCGATTCCTGCACCTTTTGCAGCCCCTTAGCCTGCAAGGCCGCCTCGATGTCCGTTTGCGCCACCTGGGCGAGAATCGAATTTTGAATCTGGTTGGTGTTGTTGGAGCCCCAGGCATACGTGTGGAACCCAGAAAAGCTCTGGCTGTGGTTGTAGTTGACCGAGACTTGTTGCCCGGCAGCGACTGCCGAGGCGATACACACAATCATCGCCCATAATGCAAATTTGGTTTTCACGATCGCTCTCCCTTCTTCTGATACCGAAGATCGAGCATAAGCTTTTCCACGTGATCCAGGCAGTTGGCAAAAGTGCTAGTTTGCCGGATGTTTTGTCAGTGGAATCGACGAAGATTATTAGCCTCCCCCGATCCGCCCCAATCCAATACCGATAATGTAGGTGACCACTCCTTCGAGCGCACCAATCCAGGTCATCTCGAATCCGCTGCTCCACCATGAGCGAATGGTGATGAGAGACTTTGCAGCTCCCACCGCGAAATGCGCCACCAGCGAGACGATCGCGGCGGCAATGACCGCTGGTATGCCCGTCATAAAAAAGAAGGGAATGATTGGTATCAAGGCCCCAATGGCAGTGGACAAGGCCCCGGAGAAGGCGGCGACCATCGGTTGACGCAACCCTTCCTCTGTCGTACTCAGGCGCTCCCGCGCCAGTGACTTGACGAGTTGCTCCTTGTCCTGGGCGATGTGATTGACGAAGTGATCCGCGTCTGCCTCCGGCAAGCCTCGAATCTGGTAGCTAAGGGAAAGCACTTCGCGAGCCTCGGCTTCGTTGTCCTCGACGGCCTCTCGCTCCCTGGCAAACTCCGCCTCGAATATCTCGCGCTCGCTTTTCGCAGCAAGATACGCTCCTGATCCCATGGATAACGCACTGGCAACCATGCCGGCCAACCCGGCAATCAGAACGAAGTGGCTATTGCCCAGCGTCGCTCCCGAGACGCCGGATACGATGCCGAAGATCGACCCAAGTCCATCATTGACACCGTAGACCGCGTCTCCAACCCAGCCTGCCGCCTGCGTGTGACCCTTGTCGCGCGACGCCAACAGATCGTCGAGCGCCTGCTGCGCCTCCTCGGAAGTGATTGCCGGCAGAGGCCGGCGCGAACGAATCAGATTGCCTAGCGTCCGATAGTGTTCCCGTTCATCGGCAATCACCTCTTCCAGAATCGCAACGCTGGGTTCGTCGCCAAGAGCCCTCAACTGCTTCCCATATTTGGCGATATCTCTGGCTTCGTCGATCTCCAATCGGCGCAGCGCCAGGCCCGTCCCGCCCACTCGATTTGCCAACGAACCGGCCTGACCGGACGGGTCGCCCACGTACCGCGGTGCCGGAGCGCCCAACTCCTGGATGCGTTCAGCCCATAGATCGGCATGATGTTTCTCCGCAGCAGCCAAACCCCGCAGAGCGTTCCTGCGTTGCGGATCGACTTCGTCCCTGGCAAAGGCCGTGTAGGTGTAGTGGCCCTCCATCTCGGCCTGCCAGTTTGCCTCCAGCGCAGCGAGAAGCCTCTTCGTATCGGGACTTGTCATCACTTGTGCCTTTTTTATTGTTGCCCGAGACTTGGCTGTTGACGAACATCCACTGGTGCTTGCGATCAGGTGATAGGTGACGAAGCGAAAAAGTTCCTCAACAGGACATCTATACACAGCTTGAGCGCAACGCTCCGGAGATTAGTTCCTTCGCCGTCCGCTCATCAACTGCAGCACGGCGAGGAAGATGTTGATCGCGTCGAGATAGATCGAGAGAGAAAGCGATACTGCGGACTGGCCATCGCCGCCTGCACGGATGCGGGCGAAGTCGCCAACCGTGAGCAGCGTGAAGATGCCCAGTGTCAGCCACGAATACGTGTCCGGCGTCATGAAGTGGAGGAACATCGAGGCGATGCCCAACAGGATCAGCACGAGAAGTGCTGCGAAACCGATTCCCGCGATGCGGCGGTAGTTGATCTGGAACAGATACGCCACCGAGCCCATCGCCGCCATGCCTAGTCCGGTGGTTGCGGCAGCATTGAAGACGAGCGCCGGGCCTGCGGTCCGCACATAGTGGTGAATCAGCGGGCCAATCTGCCAGCCCATGAAGTAGGTAAGGGTAAAGAAGAGCCCAAGCGCAAGCATCGGATTCGCCTTACGGGCGAAGGAAATGCCGAAGACGAGCCCAAGCACTACGATCATCCCGGGAAGCGTGCCCCACTCCGGCGCCGTCGCGACGCCGGCGGCAGTAATCAGGAATCCAATCGACGTGATGCCAAGCACCTTGGCAAGCAGCGAGGCAGTCTCCTCGCGCGGTACATCGATGATGGTTGGGTAAGAGTTGAAATCTAAGCGGTTCTCAGGCATTTGTATCTCCCGGCCTCGGAGGATCACATCCCCGAAGGCCTTATCTCTATGATACGCCTCGCGCAGAGCCACTCAATCTTCGAGTGATTCGCCCCCACCGCGCTCAAATCATTGCGCATCTGTAATACGCTGTCATCCGATATAATTTTTGGTATTATGGCAGCCACGGCAATCAAATCCGTCAGTTTCCGGACTCCCTCTTCAAAACTGGAGAAGATCGACAAGCTGGCGGGCGCGCAACATCGTGATCGCAGCTACATCCTCAACGAAGCCATCGACCAATATCTCGACGTGCAGAATTACCACACTAGTCTCGTCGAACAAGGCTTGCGCGATTCCGAAGAGGGCAAGACCGTCTCCCATGAAGAGGTCGGCCGCCGGTTGGCGAAACAGCGCGCGTCCCGAAACACGAAAGCTGCACGTTGAAGATTGAGTGGACCGAGACCGCCCAATCTCATCTGCTGCACCTGGATACCTATCTATTCGAGCGAAGTCCCGCTGACGCGGATCGTGTTGTGGATCGAATCCTGGCTATAGTTGGATCGCTCGACCGCTTTCCACTGAGCGGAAGACCAGGACGAATCGAGGGAACCCGTGAGATGGTGGTTCCATCGACCAGCTACATCGTCGCGTACCGCATCCATCATGAGGCCGTCCATGTCCTCGCCATCATGCACGGCGCACAGAGATGGCCAGGTTCCTTCGATGAGTAAGAGCCGAATAGCCCCAGTAAATGCGCCATTTTGCGTGCAGCTTTTGATCCGGCGGGGTAAGTCTTTCTCTAAAAGCCTCCGCAAAACACATGGGTAGAATAAAACTCATGAGATATCTCATCGCATTGCTGGCGATTGCGGGAATTATTGTTTCGACCATGGCGCTCCGCGTTCACTATATGGACCCGGCCCAGGCGCCGCCCTGTGCTGTGACAGAAAAGTTCGACTGCGGCGCGGTGAACCACAGCCGTTTCGCCGTGTTCCCCCCGCGCACCTTCGACGAAGACCCCAAGGCGGGCTCGCACATCCCCGTTGCGATGCTCGGTATCGCCGGTTACGCCGCGATCGGCGTGCTGGCTCTGATGGGGCGCTGGTGGCTGGTCTTCGAGTTTGCCCAAGTGGGATTCTTTTTCGCCGCGTTTCTTAGCTATCTCGAGGCATATGTTCTGCAGAAGTGGTGCATCTATTGTCTGTGGTCGCAAGGGCTCATCACGGCGATTCTGCTGCTGACGATCGGTATTCTCATCGTTCGATGGCGAAAGGGCCTGGCCGTCGTCAAGCCATAGGGACCCTAACAAAAAAAGAGCCGAAGAAGGCTATTCCGGACAGGTGTGATCACGGTCTGTTCTAAGATGGCTAATCTGCCCGAAGGCATCGAACCGCCGGCGGACGATAAGGATGGGATAACGGTATGTGGCCAAAGCTAATCGCCCAGTTGTTTGAGTTGCTTCCGCACATCACGCGGATCGTGCCGATGGCCGACAAGTATTTCTCGTCCAGAACCGCCTCGGAGAAGGCGACCGAGGCGGCGATGGCGGCCATGGCAGAGGGCGTCCGGGGCGACCTGGGGCAGGTCACCAAAGCGCACGCCGGCCTATACCGGCAACTGCAGGACCAGAGCGCACAGATCGCTGCGTTGTCCGAAGAGGTGAAGCTGGCGCGACACTCGATCGAAAAAGACGAACATCGGATGTCGACCCTGGAATCAAACGTCTCTGCGCTTGGATTGTGGGTGAAGGCCGGGGTTTCCCTTCTGGCCGTGCTGCTCGTTATGGTGATCTTCCTGCTGGTGCACCTGATGAATGCCCGGTAGGCCGACGCCGAAAATAAAGTTCGAAGACGTGGCGTGTTTTTAGGCCCCCGAAAATTGACGTTCCACGCACCACGTTTACCACGCATTTCACCACCAATTCACCACGTTTTACCGCGCAAAAACACGGTGGAAATCGCAAAACCCCCTATAAAAACGCCCATTCCGCCCCAGAATTTTTTTCCGCGAAAACCGTAGAATCGAAAGTATGGGAATCAGCAGGCAGGACGCTCTTGATTGCTTTCGGAGCGATGATTTGATCGGAATTGGAATGGAGGCCGACGCGGTGCGCCGCCGGCTGCATCCTGAAGGCGTCGTAAGTTACACAATCGACGGCAGGATCAACTACACAGACTCGGCGGACAGCAAGGACATCGAGGGTATCTGCGACCAGATCTCAGGCATCATCGCGATGGGCGGCACCGGCGTTACGCTCGAAAGCGAAGGCACTCCCGCTCACACGATCGCCTGGTTTGAGGAGCTCCTTCGCAGCATCAAGGCGCGCTTCCCTGCCCTTTGGCTACATTGTCTTTCGGCAAGCGAAATTCTCACAATCGCCGGACAATCTGGATCGACGCTGAGGGATGCGATCGCACGTTTGCGCGATGCGGGACTCGACTCAATCCCCGGTGATGACGCGGGGATTCTCGACGATGCCGTGCAACACCAAGGCGCGCGTATGAGGTGGAAGACAGAGGACTGGATCGCAGTGCATCGCACGGCCCACGACCTCGGAATGCAGACGACGGCGACGATGCTGTTTGGCGGCGGCGAGACCCTTGAGCACCGGATGAATCACCTGGATGCTGTGCGGCAACTACAGGAGGAGACAGGTGGGTTCACCTCATTTACACCGCGGAGTTGCACGCCACATAGCTCTGCGCTGAATGGGTTTGAGGAGGCGACAGGGGTGGAGTATCTGAAGACGCTAGCGATCTCGCGGATGTATTTGAACAATGTGGACAACGTGCAGTCGGACCTGGCGACGCAGGGGCTAAAGGTCTTGCAGGTCGGACTGAGATTCGGCGGTAACGATGTGGGCAGCGTGCTGCTCGCTGAAGGACCGAATGCAGCAACTGAGGAGCAGGTGCGCCAGGTGATTCGCGATGCCGGATTCAAGCCTGTGCAACGGGATACGTTATATCGGACGATGTTCCTGAACTAGTTTTTGCGCTGCGATTTGAACGGACGACTTTAGACACGCGGCACGGATTCGGCATCGTATCGCGTAGAATCCACTTAATACCGACCTTGTTGCTGGAGCATCGACCTGTACCTTTTCTCTTATATAACGACGGCTTTATTCGAGTTACTGCTCGCTCCCAAAGGGATCGGTCATTATTGGAAGACGCACTACACTGACAAGATTTATAACTTTCACGGTCTCTACCGATGGAATGCGTTTGATACGGCGATGTTGATTCCCTACTTCGTCGTGATGATCATCCTGGCCTTCTATGGGATCCATCGGTATCAGCTGGTGTGGCTGTACTTCAAAAACAAGAAGAATGCGGCGAAGTGGAATGAGCCGCCGAAGCGGTTTGATGAAGGACAGCTGCCGTTTGTGACGGTTCAACTGCCGATCTTCAATGAGCAGTTCGTCATCGACCGACTGATCGACGCGGTGTGCCGCCTGGAGTATCCGCGTGACCGGTTTGAGATTCAGGTGCTGGACGATTCGACCGATGAGACGACGGGGGTGGCACAGGAGATCGTTGAGCGGTACGCGCGCGGATTTGCGGGGATGGAGCCACAGCCGATTGTGTATCTGCACAGGAAGAACCGGCATGGATACAAGGCGGGAGCGCTGGATAAAGGGCTGGAGGTTGCGCGCGGAGAGTTTGTCGCGATCTTCGACGCGGACTTTGTGCCGCCTCCGCAGTGGGTGATGCAGGTGATCCATCACTTCGCGGAACCTGAGATCGGGATGGTGCAGACGCGGTGGACTCACCTGAACCGCAACTACAGTTTCCTGACGCAGGTGGAGGCGATTCTGCTCGATGGGCACTTTGTGCTGGAGCATGGAGGACGCAGTCGCGCTGGAGTGTTCTTTAATTTTAATGGGACGGCGGGTATGTGGCGGCGGGAGACCATCTCGACGGCAGGGGGGTGGCAGCATGACACCCTGACCGAGGATACGGACTTGAGCTATCGGGCGCAGCTGGTGGGGTGGCAGTTCAAGTATCTGCAGGATGTCGAGTGTCCGGCAGAGCTGCCGATCGAGATGACGGCGTTCAAGACCCAGCAGGCGCGGTGGGCGAAGGGTCTGATCCAGACGGGGAAGAAGATACTGCCGCGGGTGTTGAAGAGCGATGCGCCGTGGCATACGAAGCTGGAGGCGTGGTATCACCTGACGGCGAATATCAGCTATCCGCTGATGATCGTGCTCAGCGTGCTGCTGATGCCGGCGATGATCATCCGCAGCTGGCAGGGGCTGCTACAGATGCTGCTGATCGACTTTCCGCTGTTTATTGCGAGTACGATGTCGGTTTCGACGTTCTACCTCGTCAGCCAGAAGGAGCTGTATCCGAGAAGCTGGTATATGTCGATTCTGTACATTCCGTTCGTGATGGCGCTGGGCGGAGTGGGATTGACGATCACCAATACGAAAGCCGTGCTGGAGGCGTTGTTTGGGGTGAAGAGCGCGTTTGCCCGCACGCCGAAGTACAGTGTGAAGAAGAAGGGGGAGAAGTCGCAAGCGAAGGTGTATCGCAAGAGGCTCGGCGTTGTGCCATGGATCGAATTGGCGATCGGATGCTACTTTGCCTGGACGGTCTACTATGCGATCACGACCGAGAATTTTTTTACGGTGCCGTTTCTGGTGCTGTTTGTGTTTGGGTACTGGTATACGGGGTTGCTGAGTCTGCTGCAGGGAAGGTTTGAACGGAGCGGGGACCCTGGAAAGCGGATGCATGAGAAGCCGTATCCGGTGGGTGTCTAGTAACGGTGCAGGGATCTCAAATTACGCGATCGACCTGGCCCCGGCTGTTAGACTTGTGGGCTGATCAGCTGACTGCTGCAGGACTGTGAATCGATGCCAATCATTACCCTAAGCTATATTGCGCTTGCTCTCTTTCTCGGATATGCGGTGGCGGTCGGTCTCTCGATGGCGGCGACCTTCGGAATCACTGCGGTGTCGCGCGATTTTGTCTCGAAGAATCACCGGATCAGGCCAGGATACAAGCTTGCGCAGGATGTAGTGTGGCTGGCCTGCGCTACTTTGGGGGGTTACGTCGCTGCACTGGTCAATGGTGAATCTCATTCATGGATGGTGGGGTCGGCGCTGGTTGCGATTTTTGTGGCTGTATTGTGGACAAATGTGTGGGAGATGCGGCAACGAGGGCTCGGACATCAGCTGGCAATGAGTGCTGCGTCCGCGGTTGGGGTGGCGGTTGGTTTTATGATCCACCTGCGATAGGGGTCCCCCGTCCCCCTAAGGGGTATTTTGGACATAAAATACCTGGATTCAAAGGTTTGCGAGGGACTGGTGTCCGCAAAATATTAATAACAAATGGGTTGGGTTCAAAATACCTGTTATCAATGAGTTAGCTCAGGAAGGTGGCCAAGGCGTTCTGTTTTTCGATCTATATATCTAGTATAACGGCTGGAGTACAACTAATACGCCACGTGGATGTTGTTGGTTCGTAATGGTTTAGGTGGTTTGAGGGCTTGACATGCGATTTTTGGGCTGAAAACGCAGAAAAAAAATCGGCGGCTCTCTTCGCTGGGTGTGTGAGCAGTCCTCTAACCGCGATGCGGTCGTGGAGTGGGGAGTGATGGAAGGGACTGGAACCTGGCGCGGAAGGTTGAGAGCTTCGGCATCCTTCGGACCCAGGATGACAGCGAAGACTGACTGCAGCAAGACAACGACAAAAGCAAGGATGTCGGCTGGTCGAGCACTATCATCCCACCCATCGCAGAATGCGCGATGGATGGGGCACCCCGGCATTCGTTGTTGATGGAAGGAGAAAGACAACGCGTTGTTGATGGAAGGAGAAGGGCAACCGGCGAGCAACTATGACGGCAACGAGCGAAGACTGGGATTAAAGAAAAGAAGAGAGGATTTGTCCTCTCTTCTTTTCTTTTGGCCAGGGCAGATTGGAACAGCTTTGTCAGAACCGGATGCCGAACACAACTGGGATGAAGCCGGTCTTTGCACTGTTCTGGGGAAAGACGTTGAAGTTGTTCCCCTGAGCATCTCCATAGGAAAAGGGGCGTTCGGAGTTGAAGGTGTAAACGTAGCGTGCTTCGACGAAGAACCTTTCTCCGGCAAAGCGGGAGAACTTATAGGTCATGCCTAAGCCCGCATTCACGCCGAAGGCGTTGCTGGTGTACTTGTCGATGGTTTGATTGGCCTGGTAGACGAAGCATCCATAGAACGGATCGCAGTATGTTCCTAACGCTGGGATCGTGAAGTTGGCAGTCTTGTGGTAAAACCCGACGCCGCCGATGGCGTAAGCGCCGACGGTGTCGGAATTATAGAAGTTGACGACCGGTCCGATGGTAAAGGACCAGATGTGGCTGGTGCCACCGAGCTGAGTGAGACCGCACCCGCCGTTGCAGGTGCTGTTGTAGATTGCCAGCTGATTGTTGAGCGTTGCGGTCTGGAAACCGAAGTTGTCCCAGTCGAATTGCACGACGGCGCCGAAGGTCTTGTTGAAGTTGCGTCCGGCGCCCGCCTGGATATCGTAGCTGGTGGACAGATAGCTGTGGGAGCCGCCTACGGGCAGTGTGAAGCCTCCGCCGACGAAGATCGTGTATTTGGGTGAGCCGTCAGCGTTGGTGCGACTGTCGTTGTAGTTGGGTTTGCCATAGCGGCGGCGCGGCGGGGGCTGGTCGGCGCTGCTGCTGATGCTGAAGTTCTCAGCGTTGGCCATCTCGGCGCTGCCGGTGCTGCTGCTATAGCTGAGGTCGTCGGGAGTAGAGAGGTCGAGTGGTGCAGCGAGGCTCGACTTAAGACTGATGGGAGGCAGGGACGGAGCTGTGCCGGCCGACTGCTGCGCATACAGACCAGGAGTGCCTGCGGCGGCGAGAAAGGTGACTGCCGCAATGCGGCCAATGAAGGTGGCGAGGCGATTTTTATTGATCGTCGTGTGCATCTTTTTTTTTGCTCCCTTACGCTGCGAAGTTCTATGAGGGTTGAACCCAACTCTAATGCGCTTGTTGTGTATGACGCAGTAAATCACGTTCTGGACGACTAGGATACGGGTGTTTTTACCAGTTTTGCCGTTGACAAAATCGTGACAATCAGGAGGTTATGGGCGTCCAGGTGGAGGATCTCGGTTGAGTGAATGCGAGCAATCAGCGAGAAAAGCGGATTTCTCCGCTGCGTCGATGGCGATGCGAGCTGCTTCAGTCTAAATGAGGATTTTCTTGTGGGCCCTTGTGAGGAGTATAAGCAACAGCAAAATGCAGGGGTCCCATTCGACTTCGCTCAGGACAGGCTTCTCCACTGCTCTGTTCACGGTGAGACCGTGAACAGCTTCGGTCGAGATGACGGTTCTTTGGGTGGCGCGAAAACAGAACTAACAACCGCAGGTCCTTCGACTGCGGCACTCACGAGGGTGCCGTGAGTGCTTCCGCTCAGGATGACACATTTGAGAGAAGGCCAGAGTTGAAAAGGCACTCACGCTGGTGCCGTGAGTGCCTCCGCTCAGGATGACATATTTTTTTGAGAGAGCCGAATTTAGAAGGAGCCGGACTTTTTTAGTGGATGTCGAACTGCTCGGGGTGGAGGCTGGGGTCGGATTTGACGAGGATGGTCTTGCCTACCATCTCTTCCATCTCCTGCAGCCAGCGCGTGCCGGGAGCCTTGAGCTGTTTGACGACTTCGGGGTTGACGCGAAGCATGACGTCGCCGCGCTCGAGGTGACGCTGCATCTTGCGCATCTCGATGTAGATGTCGTTGCAGACGGTGACGGGCGATTTGACCATGCCGGTTCCGGTGCAGATGTTGCAGGTGGTGGAGAGTGTGCGCTCGAGCGACTGCTTGACGCGCTTGCGGGTGATGGCAACGAGGCCAAAGTCGTTGAACTGAAGAATCTTCGATGGAGCGCGATCGTTCTTCAACTCGTCTTCGAGCGCAGCCATGACACGGTTGCGGTTCTTGCGCTCGTCCATGTCGATGAAGTCGATAATGATGATACCGCCGAGGTCGCGGAGACGTATCTGACGAACGATCTCGGGGATTGCGTCGAGGTTGGTCTTGACGATGGTGTCCTCGAGGCGAGCGGTCTTGCCGACGAACTTGCCGGTGTTGATATCGATAGCGACGAGGGCTTCGGTCTGGTTGATGACGATGGAGCCGCCGGACTTGAGCCACACCTTGGAGCGGAGAGCCTTGTTGATCTCTTCGGTGATGCCGAACTGCTCGAAGAGCGGGGTCTCTTTGGTATAGAGCTTGACGCGCCGGATGAGCGAAGGCTGAAAGCGCTGCAGGAAACGCAGGATGCGCTCGTAGTCGTTTTCGGTGTCGACCCAGATGGCGGAGAAGTTGTCGGTGACCTGGTCGCGAAGGATGCGCTCGACGAGGCTGAGGTCGTGATAGATGAGCGCTGGCGACTTCGAGGATTCGGAACGCTGCTTGATATCGGCCCAGAGGTTGAGGAGGAAGCGAAGATCGGAGCGGAGCTCTTCTTCGCTGGCGCCTTCGGCGGCGGTGCGGACGATGAAGCCGCCGGTGGCTTCGCCTTTTTCGCTAAGGAGAATCTCCTTCAGGCGGCGGCGTTCGCCGTCGGACTCGATCTTGCGGGAGACGCCGGTGTGATTGACGGTTGGCATGAAGACGAGGAAGCGGCCGGGAAGCGCGATGTGCGAGGTGATGCGTGCGCCCTTCTTGGCGATGGGCTCTTTGGCGATCTGGACGAGGATCTCCTGGCCGGGCTTGAGGAGCTCGCTGATGGCGGGGAGGTTGGTGGACTGCATGGAGCTGCGGCCACCACGGCGGTCGCGGCCTCCTCCGGAACGGTCGCGATCGCCTGAGCCTCCGGCGTGGCGGGGACGATCATTGCGATCACCGCGACCATACCGATCGCGGCGTCCGTCACGACGGCCATCGCGGCGTCCACGGCCACGATCGCTGCTGCGGTCGCGATCGCGTGCGGGAATGGCAGCGCCGGCCTGGGCCTGGTCGAAGCCGTTGGAGGGGACTTCGCTGCCTTCGGCGAACTCTTCGTGGATGACGTCCTCTTCGGTGTCGGACTCGTTGAGATCCTCGTCCTCATCGGATTCATCGACACCGGTGAGATCATCGAGGGTGGGGTCGTTGATGCTGTCCTCTTCCTCGAAGTCGTCCTCATCGAGGTCTTCTACGTTGGGGCCTTCTCCGGTGCCGGAGCCGGTGATGTGGTCGATGGACATCTCGCGGATCATGGTGCCGAGATCGGCGGCGCCTTCGAGGGTCTCTTCTTCTTCGAAGTCATCCATCTCTTCGATGGAGCTGGCGTGAAGAGTGGTGTTGTAGTCCTCCTCGTCGAGGGTCTCCTCGACGAGTGCGCCGGCGCTGGGGATGAAGGTTGTGGCGGGAGCGTCGGAGGAGATGTCACCGGTGGCGTGAATTGTGGTGAACTCGTGGGGATCGGGAGCTGAGTCCGCGATCGCTGCAGGAGTCTCGGCGGTCTCGGTCTGCCAGTCGAATTTTTCGTGGATGGCGGCGATGGGCTCAGGCGTGTGCTCGGTGTAGAGCGGAGCGGCGGGCTCATCGGGGCTGGGCGTGATGCTGTGGTGGTGAGTTTCTTCGATGGCTTCGGGCGTTTCGGGAGCTTCGACTTCCGGCGCGTCGAGGACGGGTGCGCTCTGGCGGAATTCGCTGGGAGCGGCGAGATCGACGCGGTAGGAGGCGGAGGCGTCGATGGGCTCGTATTCGACGGGAGCTGGGGGCGCGAAGGTCTCGTGCGGCAGCTCGGTGGAGAAGATGGGTTCGGACGACGCGACTGTCACGGCTTCGGGCTGGTTCTCGATGCGCTGGTTCTCGTTATCGGATGCGCTGACGGCGTTTGGTTCCGGAGTGGCCTCGGAGCGAGGCTCGGAGTTCCTGGGGAAATCGGTGCGGATGTCCTGGCGGTACGAAGAGCGGCGGTCCGGGAGATTCTCGGGCCGGCGATGGCGGGAGAGAGACTCACCTGGAAGAGTGGCTCCGCCGTCCCAGCCGGAGGGGATGGTGTACTCCGGAGCGGCGGGGATGATGATGTTCGCGTCGGCGGCGCGGGGAGCCGCAGCTACTGCTACAGGTTCATCGCTGGCCTTGCGGTACTTGGAGAGGGACTCGCCGGGGAGAACGATGGGCTCGGAGGTGCTGGCGTCGAGCTCGGGCGATTCGTTGTATGCGGGGCTGTTGTCTACGCCGTAGAGGGAGGCTTTGGGAGCGAAGCCGCGAGGCACACGAGGGCCGCGCTGATCGCGACTACCGCGATCGCCACGCCGTCCGCGGTCGTTGCGGTTGCCTCGGCTGTTGCGGTCGCCGCGATCATTGCGGTCGTTGCGATCATTTCGGCCGGTATTTTCCGGAGCGACGGTGGTTGGCTCGGAGTAGGCGGAGGCGACGAGGGTTGGCTCGGTGCTCGGTGGAGCGGCGGCGTCGATGTCGAGTGAGTCGTCGTAGTCGGTATCGGTGGGGGCTTCGTAGGTCGAGTCAGCTGGAGCGCCGGAGGTTTGGGCGCTGGAGAACTGAGTAGACTCGTCGCGCTGACCGAGACCACGGCCGCGGCGACGGCCGCGACGGCCACGCCAGCGGCGGCTGCCGTCGGCTCCCGGTGCGCCTTCGCCGATGTCGGATTCGTCGGTGCGGGCGATGGGGGCGTTGTCAGTGGCGAAGCCGGAGGTGTCTTCGGTGTCCTGGATACCCTGGGAGTCTATGGGTGGTGCGGTGTCGGAGTAGGGTTGACGGTCGAGGTTGCCGCTGCGATCGCGACGTCCGCGGCCACGGTTTCGATCGCCACGGCCGTTGCGGTCGCCGCGGTTGGCGGAGTCGGTGGCTTCGCCAGAGGTGGTGAGGGTGCCTTCGAGGGTCGGGGCACCATTGTTGCGGTCGCGGCGGCGGCTGGAATCGCCGTTGCCGCTGCTGTCGAAGTCGGCCGAGTCGCCGGCCTCTTCCATGAAGTCGGTGATGTAAAGGAAAGCGTCGCGCTCGAGGCCGATGTCCACAAAGGAGGACTGCATACCGGGGAGGACGCGAGTGACTTTGCCGTTATAGATGGAGCCAGCGAGGGTGTATTCGTTCTCGCGCTCGTAATAGATTTCGGTTAGGGCGTCGTTTTCGACGATAGCGAGACGAGTCTCGTGAGGGGTACTGCTGATGTAAATTTCTTTCGACATTCTGTGCTCTTTCTGCCCGACCCTTAGGTTCGAGCGGCAGACCGAGACAGAGAACAATCGTGAGTTGACCTGGCTTCATGGCCAGGCTTGGCTCACCGTGGAGCGGACAGGGTGCGGGGTGCGGAAGCGCGTGAACGAGACTCGATGACCGGTGCGAGATGTTGGAACAACTCAGCCCTTCGCGTGCTCTGGGAGAGCTTACGTGGGGCGACACGTGGTGGATCGGGAACACGAGGGGATGCTTCGAGCGACAGCTGACATGCGGAGTTTGTGGCCAGAACAACCTCAAAATCAGAAGCTTGAGGCGGGGCCGTTCGCCATCCGGATGCAATCATTTCCCTAAAACCTGTCCGGCCAACGGATCGATGTCTCTCGCCTGGCCGGCCTTTTCTTCAAAAATCCTGTTTCCGCTGACTGGCGACCGTGCGCCTGGAGTAGCGGGACCTTACGCTGAGCGGCATCTACAGCCGAACAGGTGTTAATACAGTATTGCACTAAATGTGTTACAGACGCCAGTGTGGAGGAAGATTCGACGGCGTGTGGGGCATTTGCCGCAAAACGGACTAATCGGTTCGGAGGGCCTGCATTGGATCGAGACGCGATGCCTTCCATGCTGGAATGGCGCAGGCAATGCCGGCGACGATCGACAACAGCAGGCCGACCTCGGAGAACAGGACCCAATCGAGCGCCCGGGTCCCGTAGAGCATGGTGCGGATTAACTGGACCGCAAAAGCGCTTCCCGCAAGCCCGAGCAAGAGGCCGATCCATGCAGGCCGCAGCCCGTCGGCGAGGATGAGCCGGAGCACGGTGCCGCGCTGTGCCCCCAGGGCGATTCGTATGCCGATCTCGCCGGTTCGCTGGGTCACGATGTAGGAGAGCACACCGTAGAGTCCGACGGCGGCTAATATCAAGGCGATTATTGCGAACGCCAGCACAAGCGATGAGGTGAAGCTGGCATCCATGGTCGATCTTCCGATCGACTGGTCCATGGTCAGCACATCGGATACGGGCAGGTCGGGATCGAGCTCGCCGAGGGCCTTCTGGATCGGCAGGGCGAGGCTGGTCACATCGCCGTCGGACCGTACCGCTATCGACGCGTTGGGCCATTGGCCTGAGTAGAGCGGGAAGTACATCATCGCGGTGTCCTGCTCGGTCAAAGCCCAAAGGGTGTCGCCGACAACACCTACGATCTCGAATCCCTCCGGCGGAGCATTCCGGAAGCTCTTACCCAGGATGTGCTTGCCCAAAGGATTTTCATCGCGAAGATACTGCCTCGCGAAGCTCTTACTCACGATCACGGATCGAGCGTCGTCGAGCCGCTCCCGTTCTTCGAAGAAACGCCCACTCAGCAGTGGGATCTGGAGCGCACTGAAGTATCCGGGATCAATACCGCGAACGATTGCGCTTTGCAGCGCGCCTCCGGCGAAGTCCGGGTGTTCGAGAAGTGTGAACTGCGCGTCGCCGCCGTATCCCTGACCCGGCAATGCGGTCGCTACACCGGCAGCTTTCACTCCGGGGAGCGACCGCAGCCGCGGAAGTAGCTGCTCATAGAATGACGCGGCCTTCGCGGCGGTGTTGTATCGCGCATCCGGCAGCGAAAATCGCATCGTCATCACGTTTTGCGTGGCGCAGCCCAAGTCGGTCGACCGGAGATGGTTATAACTTTTGAGCAGCAGGCCTGCGCAGGTCAGCAGAACGACGGTAAGCCCGACTTCGGCGACGAGGAGTGCTCGGCGCAATCTCACGCGACCATGCCCCGCACTGGCGCCGCGCGAGGAGTCCTGCAACGACTCAAGCAAGGGCGCGCGCAGGAATGAAAGCGAAGGGATCAGGCCGGCCAGAAGGCCGCATCCCGCTATGACTCCTGCGCCGAAGAGCAACACCACTCCGTCCATTTGGATCGCGTTCGCCCGGGCCATCCCGGGACGCGCCTCCACCAGCCAACGCGTTGCAAACCAGGCGAACAGCAGGCCTAACCCACCTCCAGCCGTGGCGAGCACGACGCTTTCGGTCAACTGTTCTCGCAGGAGTCTCCACCGGCTGCCTCCGAGGGCTGCGCGTACTGAGATTTCTTTTTTTCGCGAAGCCGATCGCGCTACCAACAGATTTGCCACATTCAGACATGCGATCAGGAGCACACAACTGGTTGCTCCCATCAGCGTATACAGCGTCGCCTTTGCATCGTGCACTACACCCTCAAGCAGTGTTCGCGCATTTGCCGCTCTGGCTGTCGACGGGGTGGGATGCGCAGCGCGAACTTGTTTCTCCGCAGTGTCTACCTGGCTTAATGCCTGCGCCAGCGTTGCTCCGGGTTGCAGTCTGGCGATGACGAAGAAGGCGTGGTTATCCACGGACTGCATCAGGGCCGAAGGCTCTTCGTGGTAGATGGGCGCCCACAACAGTGTCCGCGTATCCGGATACTCGAACCATGCGGGCAGTACGCCAACTACCGTGTAGGGCTTCGCGTCGAGCAGAATGGTCTTGCCGACAATCTCTCTGTCACTCGCGTAGCGGCGAACCCAAAGGCTATGAGTCAGCATGACCGTAGCGGCGGCCTCTGGCCGATCGTCCGCCTCGACGAATGACCTGCCAAGTTCGGGCACGACTCCAAGCATGGGCAGGAGATTCCATTCGCACTGGCCATATCGGATCTTCTCGGGCAACTGGCCGCCTGTGCCGGAGAGATTAATGCTGTCGGTGCCGTAGATCGCCATCTGCTCGACGCTGGATGCCGCCTTCTTCCAGGCCGCGTACATTCCGCCAGCGATGTAGCTAAAATCGCGTGTTCCGTTTGGACTCTTCTCATACAACTGAATCAGCCGGTCCGGCTCACGAAACGGCAAGGGCTTGAGCAGAACAGATCGCACGACGGTGAACAACGCTACATTCGCGCCGATTCCGAGAGCCATTACAAGCACTGCCGTTACGGTGAAACCCGGGGTGCGCGATAGTGTGCGAATCGAATAGCGAAGATCGCGCAGTATCGTTTCAAACCACTCCAGCGAGTTCTTCTCCCATACGATCTCGCGGACACGTCGCACACTTCCCAGTTTCAGTCGCGCCTGCCGTCGTGCATCTTCCTCGCTCATGCCGCGGGCGAGGTTGTCATCGACCTCGTGCTGGATGTGTGCCTCCAACTCCTGTGCCAGATCAGCATCGGCGGGCCGCCTGGTGAAAAAGCGTCTTAAATTCATTGTCGGCTCCTTCGCTTACTCAGCAACCTCTCCCAGGATGCGGCCGATGGCCACTACCATCTGCTGCCATCGCTTGCGCTCTGCTGCCAGCTGCTTCTTCCCTGCGGTGGTCAACTCGTAGAACTTTGCCTTGCGGTTGTTATCGCTTAGGCCCCAAGAGGACTTCACCCAGCCGCGGTCTTCGAGACGATGCAGGGCAGGATACAACGATCCCTGCTCGACCTGCAGGACGTCGTCGGATGTGTGTTCTATTACGTGGGCGATGGTGTGACCGTGCGCTTTGCCCATCACAAGGGTTCGGAGGATAAGCATGTCAAGGGTTCCCTGCAACATCTCTCCGTTGGCCTGTTTCTTTGATTCCGTCATGTTTCTCCCATCCACTCGAATGTCTATGGGAGAGAACCATACACCACTCGAACGTCTATGGAAAGGATTTTGTGACGATTCTTTCTCGAGATGCAGGTCGACGGGCTATCCAGAACAGCCGGTATATGCGTCGAAGGCGGCCTTTGGGGCGTATCTGTGAAGATCAGCGAGAAACTGCTGGCGGTCTTCGGGAGTTGCCACAACGGTGCCGCTGTCGGATAGAGGCGCGGAGCGGGCGTAATGAATAGCGAGCGAATCCGACGAGGGCCGCTCGGGCATCCATCCGCTGATTCGGGTCACCTCCTGCCAGGGGATACTTTTTTCGTTCCACAGGCAGCGCTCGCGAAGGCCAGACGAATCCACTTCCCAATAAATGAAAATGTGATTCAGCACTCTTTGAAGACCGAAGACAACACACAAAATAACGAACAACGAACCTAGTGTGTCGTTGCGATGACCGGAATTCAGGGAACTGACGTTAAGGACAATCAACCAACACGGCAGTGCGACGTACATCCAACCAAGCAGGCCGAACTTTGCCCTGTATCGCACGGCGTGAGAATAATTCAGATTTTCGCGTTTTGATAGCTATTTTTACCTGCTCTAGTTGACGAAGCGGCGCATGCGGACGTTCATGACGATGCCGAGGGCGAGGAAGGTGAAGAGGACGGAGGAGCCGCCGTAGCTGAGCAGAGGCAAGGGAATTCCTGTGACGGGCATGAGGCCGACGACCATGCCGACGTTGACGGCGATTTGAAAGACGATGACGGCGACGACGCCCATAATGATGAAGCTGCCGGGGAGGTCGGCTGCGGTCTGGGCGTTCTGGATGAGGCGCATGAGGATTAGGAAGTAGAGGAGCAGGACTCCGACGGCGCCGACGAAGCCGTGCTCCTCGCAGAATGCGGCGAAGATGAAGTCGGTGTAAGGGATGGGGAGGAAGTCGCCCTGGGTCTGGGTGCCCTTGTTGGTGCCCTTGCCCCAGATGCCGCCGGCGCCGACGGCGATGAGGGATTGGCGGATCTGATAGCCGGAGCCTCGGGGGTCGGAGTCGGGATTGATGAAGGCGTTGATGCGGGCCTGCTGGTAGGGTTTGAGGTGCTTGCCGCTCTTCCAGGCGATGCCGCCGATGAGGACGAGGGCGAGCAGGATGAGGGCGACTTGTTTGAAACGGATGCCGCCGAGGAAGAGGCCGCAGATGAGGATGGGCAGATAGGTGAGGGAGGTTCCGAGGTCTGGCTGCTTGAGGACGAAGGCCATGGGGATGAAGACCATGGCGGAGACTTTGCCGATTTCGGTCCAGGTGAGTTCCCTGCCGGTGAGACCCCAGAAGAAGCGGGCGACGGCGACGATGAGGATGAGCTTGATCCACTCGGAAGGTTGGAAATGGGCGCCGTGAAAGCTTATCCAACGCTTGCCGCCGAGGACCTTGGTACCGAAGAGGGCAACGGCGATGAGAGAGAGGATGCCGATGCCGTAAGCCCAATGGACGGTGTCGATGAGCCGGTGGTAGTCGATCAGCGAGATGAGGAACATCAGGACGATGCCGATGGCGAGGAAGCCGATCTGCTTGTGGTCGAAGCCGTGGAACTTGGTGTGGAGAGTGGCGGATTTGATCTCGAGGACAGAGATGAGCGAGAGCAGGAGGACGAAGCCGAGAAGAACCCAGTCGAAGTCGCGGTAGGAGGAGAGGCGGGTCATGATTGCTGGATTTAGTGTAACCAGTTCCGGTAATCGAAGCGGATATGGATTTTCGAAGATGAATAAGGGGAGGCAGTAGCAGGGATTGTGCTACTCTGGGCGCGTCTGCGGATGCTTCGCAGCGTAAGGTACGGCGGGCCCGGGGTCCTCACTGTTGAAGTGGGGGAATTCGATCCATGCGGTTCCTTTTGTTTGTGAAAACGGTGTCCGTCAGGGATGGCGCGCGGTCTCCTCTTCGAAGACGGCTATCAGGCCGCGGGCGATGGACGTTTGTCTGCGTCATGACGCTGCTCCCCTGCATGGCGGCCGTGTATCAGCCGGAACAGGGCTTTGCCCAGGAAAGCTCACCTATCGAGGAGCTGAGGCGACCAAATTCCGAGATGCAACTACCCACCGGCTTCGGTAGCAACCAGGTCGGCGAAATCTCCGACGACAGCTTGCCCGATGCGCCGGAGCCTGGAGAGCAACGAATCGAAGGAGGAAACTTCGCTGTGGTGTCGCCGGGGACGACGGGAGCAGTTGTGTCTCCGGCTGGACGGCCGCTGGTTCCACTGAGGGAATGTCCCTACGATACGACGAAGGCCAAGGAGTGCCGGGTGCACTGGCGGCAGCTACTGATCTCTTCTGCGGTGTTCATCACGTGGCAGAACACGGCGAACGCCTACTCCGGCTACTGGTATCGGCATGAGACGATGACGGGAAAATGGTGGGAGCGGTATGTGAACTCGGTGGTGGGATACAAGTTTTCGGTGTGGTCGGATGGCAATCCGATGCTGGACGATTACGTTGGGCATCCACTGATGGGGTCGATTACGAACGCTCTGTGGATACAGAACGACCCTAAGGGGATGACGCTGGAGTTTTCGAACACGCGGCCTTACTGGCGAAGCCGGCTGCGCGCAATGGCATTTTCGACGGTGTACAGCACGGAGTGGAAGCTGGGGCCGATCGGGGAGTCAGGGGTTGGGCATCAGGGCGACCACCTTTCGTACGAGGAAGAGACTGGCCGCTACAGGAATGAGACGGGGTTTGTGAGCCTGGTGACGACGCCGGTGGGCGGTACGATCTTGACGGTGGCTGAAGACGTGTTGGATAAGAACGTCATTCGACGGCTGGAAAACTTCAATCGAAACCCGTTTCTGTTGATGGGGTATTCGTTTCTGACTCCGGGGAAGACGACGGGAAATATCTTGCGCTTTCGACCGCCGTGGTATCGGGATTCGCGGACGGTGAAGGCGGATTCGTTCTGGAGCGATCCGGCGCCGGCGGCTACTACGATTTCTTCGGTGAGTTCTTCGGCTGCGGAAGAAGCCGGCCATGTGGGCCCGAACCAGGAGGAGATCATCACGAATGTTGCAGAGACGGGGGTGGTGCGTACAGTGCCACAGCAACCGACGCCGCAGTCGATGCTACCTGGCGGTACGCACGAGTTGGGAGCGTGGTGGGGGCTTGCGCTGATGACCGGGCATCTGTGGGGAGTGACGGGCGATGTGAAGTACATGCCGCTCGATGTGCGCTACTCGTACCGTTTCCTGCTGCATGAGCATTGGGCACTCCGCTACTCGCCGGAGATTACGGCGCTGGCAATGATCGATTGGCCAACTCCGGAGGGATTGGCGCCGTTCGATCTGCGGAAGCGTTCATATGGAAGCGGGTTGAGCCCGGAAGGATTTCAGGCGGACTTTTTTCCACGCAGCCGGGTACAACCTTTCCTCAGCAACAATGCGGGGTTCATTTACTTTGCCAACGGGATGCTAACGCCGCAGGGTTCGAAGCTTGTGTATACAGTCGACTTTGGCGCTGGCGTAAACATCTTTCGCAAGATGACGCAGGTAGTGACGATCGGCTATCGGTATCAGCACCTCTCTAACGCAAATAACGGTTGGCATAGCGGAACCGACGCGAACACGTTTTATGTGGGGGTTTCGCGATTTCGCACGAAGGGTGAATGATGCTGTTCGGCGCCTGAAGTCGGGTCCCGGAGGTTTTTACCACTGACCGGATCGCGAAAACATATTTTCAGGGGTTCAAACAAGAAACGAAAACAGATTTTTAACCTCCGGGTTTATCCGGACGAAGGTCCACATCTGCAAGTATCCTTATTCGAAAATGACAAAACGGAATATGACGTTGTTCGCGGTGCTCTTGATATGTCTTGCGCAATCCGCTCTATCGATGGGCCAGGATGCAATGACTGCACCTTCAGATGAAGTTATTGGAGTTTCCACGCCGGCTCCCGACTTCAATCGCGACATCTATTACCGCAACAAGCTTGAATTCTCGCTCGAAACGGGTGCGCTTCCTATCAATATTCCTTTTGTTTTCGACGTCTTCGTAGGCGGCGATTACACGCAAAGACCTCTTCATTACACCCTGGTTCCTATTTTTCCTTCGCTTCGCTGGCAGATGGGCGACTTAAAGGGTCCGGGGATTCTGCGGGGGAACACGGATCTTACGGCCACCATCTCCGTTACTGCGATTCCAAGGGGGCCGGAGAAGATATACGGAGCATTCGATCTCGGCGTGCGTCGCAATTTTGTCCACCGAAACTGGAGGACTGCGCCCTACTTTGAGTTCCGGCTCGGCGCTGGGTTCATTGATGCGAAAGAACCGGATGGAGTGTCCTACGCACAGGGGCAGGACTTTACTTTCACCCTCATGATGGGCGCAGGTGCACGGTACAACTTCAATCCCCGCTACAGCATGTCGTTTGGCCCCGAGTACATGCACGTATCCAATCTGTATTTGTCCGAACAACACCTATGTTATTCGGGTACCCTATTACATCCGTGTTACAACAACGGGATCAATGTATGGGGCGGAATGGTTGGGTTCAATGTGCGGTTGGGCAAAGCCAAACAGGTGGCGGGGCGATAAGATCGCGGTACGGTGGCGGCATTGCGATTTCATGGAGACCTAGTTTGCACTCCAAACGCATTGGGACGGCTTAGCTTTGGGCTGTGTTCATTTGCCGGAGTGCAGGAGATAGGGCAACGCGGCGCCCGACGCGGCAATGATGCAGACGACGATCCAGGGGCGCACTTTGGCTACGATCAGGGCGAGGGACGCGGCGACGACCACGACATAGTCGGCGGGTGCTTTGACGGTGCCTGTCCAGAGCGGACGATATAACGCGGCGGCGAGGATGCCGACGACACTTGCGTTCACTCCGGCGAGAAGCGATTGAGCGGTTGGATTGGCGCGGAGGCGGTTCCAGAAAGGCAGGAGAAGAGCTCCGAGGTAGGCAGCGAAGGTGAAGAGCGGTCCGGGAAGGGCCTGAGCGCCGCCATAACCGGCCAGGAAAGTAGACGGGTCGATCCAACCGGGTGCGACGGTGGCCGCCTGGAGCAGCGGCAGCACGACGTGTCCGCCGCCAAAGACGAGCGCGCCGGTGCGGTAGAAGGCCTGAAAGACAGCCAGGGTCTGCGAGGTCGTAACTGCGAGCGCAAGGGCAGGTGCGACGAGCAGAAAGAAGAAGAGCGCGATGGCAGTCAACGAGGCTCGGCGTGGAAGGGAGATGGTGAGCGGGATGGAGTGGCGGGTGGCCGCTCGGCGACAGGCTACGATTCCGAGCGCGGCACCAGAGGCTATGGCGATCAATTGGCTGAAGGGATGATGAATGAACAGGATGATGGAGGCGGCGATGAGGGCAAGGAGGCCTCGAATGAGATCAGGAGTAAGGGTGCGCGCCATGCCGAGGACGGCCTGTGCGACCACAGCGACAGCGGCGAGTTGCAGTCCGTGAGTGATACCGGTGCCCAGTTTGCCGGTGAGAAACGGATGGCCTTGTGCGAGAGCGAACATCAGGAGAGCGGAGGGGAGGGTGAAGGCGAGCCATGCCGCGAATGCTCCCGGCACACCGGCTTCGAGCAAGCCGATCGTGAAGCCTACCTGACTGCTGGCCGGCCCGGGGAGGGACTGGCAGAGACCCACTACTTCGGCGAAGGCGGCTTCGTCGAGCCAGCGGAGGCGCAGGACGAACTCGTTACGAAAATAGCCGATGTGAGCGATGGGACCGCCGAAGGAGATGCAGCCAAGGCGGAGGAAGCGCAGAAAGACTTCGATGACCGAGGCGTTCTGTCTTCTCCCTGGCATGATCGGGAGCTTCAGGGAGTTGCGGAAGCAGGGCCAACGGATGCGGGTGTGGAGACGGATGCAGTTGTGGTCGGCTTAGGGACCTCTGCGATGCGGATGTTGTTGTCGCGCTTGCGTTGTTTGGTGATAAAGGTGTTGATGACCTGAGCGGCGAGTTTGGCGGAGTTGTTGCCCCAGTTTCCGTTCTCCCAGAGGACAGCGACGACGATGTCAGGGTTGCGACGGGGGGCCATGCCGACGAACCAGGCGTTCGGCACGGTCCGATGACCACCGCCGGAGCGCGCAAGGGCGTCATGGCTCATGACCTGCGCGGTGCCGGTCTTGCCGGCGAAGTCGACGCCATCAAGGTGCGCGATGTAGGCGGTGCCTATGGGGCTGCTGGTGACGTTGGCCATGGCGTCGGTAATGAGCTGCCAGTTCTCTGTTGTAAGTGGAACGGTGGCGTCGCCCGAGCCGGGGAAGTTCTCGTGGATGGTTTGGAGCATCTGCGGGGGGACTTCGTCGGGGAAGACGACGTGGGGGCGACGAAGGACACCGCCCGAGGCAATGCCGCTCAGTGCGCGAGCGAGCTGGATGGGCGTCGCGGTGACGGCTCCCTGGCCGATGCCGACTGAGATGACCTCGCCGGCGTACCACTTTTCGTGCTGCGTCTTCAGTTTCCAGGCGGTGGAGGGCATGGTTCCGGCAACCTCGTCGGGCAGGTCGATGCCGGTCTTCTGGCTGATGCCAACGGAGGTGGCGTACTTCGCGATGGTGTCGATGCCGAGGCGGTTGGCGAGGGTGTAATAGAAGGTGTCGCAGGAGTAGGGGATGGCATTATTGATGTCAACCGCGCCGTGGTGGCGGTCGCAGGCGTAGAAGTGACCGTAAAATTCTGCTCCGCCGTTGCAGCCAACGTGCATGGTCTGGGCGATGTTTTCCTGAAGGCCGGCGAGCGACATGATGATCTTGAAGGTGCTGCCGGGGGCGAGCTGGGCCTGGATGGTTTTGTTGAGCAGCGGGTGGTCAGGGTTGTTTAGGATCTCGTTCCAGTAATTCTTGGTGAGGCGAACGGAGAATTGATTGGGATCGAAGGTAGGGCGAGAAGCCATCGCGAGGATTTCGCCATTGTGGGGGTCCATGGCAACGATAGCTCCGACTTTGCCCTCGAGGGCTTTTTCGGCGGCCATCTGGAGGTCGAGGTCGATGGTGAGCTTGAGGTCTGTGCCGGGAGTGGCGAGTTCCTGGCCGAGGTGGCCGATCTCTTTGCCGTGGCTGTTGACGATGACGTCGCGGCTGCCATCGACACCGCGGAGGAGGGCGTCATAGGTGGCTTCGACGCCGGAACGGCCGACGACATCGCCGGGAGAGTAGAGGGCGTAGCGGTCGTCATTGGCGAGCATCTGCTCGGAGACCTCGCCGACGTAGCCAATGAGGTGGGCGGCGAATCCGTCGCTAGGGTAGAGGCGGCGCTGCTCGTCAAGAGTCTCGAGTTCAGGAAGCTCGTCGCGATGGGCGGCGATAAAGGCCTGTTCGTCGGGGGTGATGTCTTGCTTGAGGGGAATGGGCTGATATTTGGGGGCGATCTGAAAACGGCGCAGGGTGGCCTGAATCTGCTCGACGGGGATGTGGAGGCCGCGCGAGATGAGAGGCAGGTCGGCGTCGAGGTCCTTGACCTGTTCGCGGAGGATGTAGCAGGAGACGGAGGGGTAGTTGTCGACGAGGAGGCGGCCTTCGCGGTCAAAGAGCTTGCCGCGCGGGGCGAGGATGGGGACCTTGCGGACTCGGTTGGCTTCAGCGAGGGAACGGAAACTTTCAGAGTTGAGGACCTGGAGGCGCCAGAGTCCGGCGAGGAGCACGGCGAGAATCAGTGCGACGAGGTACTGGACAGAGTGAAGCTTGCCGACGGGCAGCTTCTCGGCCTTGCCGATGGGGCCGGCGGTCTCGGGATGGTGGGCAGGTTCCATGCTTATTCTTCAGTCTACGACTGGAGCGGAAGACTTCGCTGTGCAACGGTTGTGTATCAAGGTTGTTCGTTAGACGGTTGAATCTTCGGTTTTACTCACGGCGCTTGGTGTTATCGAGCAGGAAGAAGATGGGGAGGGCTACAGCGGTGTTGACTGCGGCGCGAAGAAGTTCATGGAGCCAAAGGATGTGGACGTTAGTGAGGCCGAGGAGGCGCCGGTTGATGAGAAAGATGAGGACACTATTGAGAAGGAAGAAGCCGAAGTTGATGAAGATGCGGGTGGTGAGGTTTTCGACGTCAACCTGAATGCCGATGCTGGCGGCGATGTAGCCGATGACGGATTTCGCCATGCCGTTGACGCCGATGGGCTGAGCGGTGAGGGCATCCTGAAGAAGGCCGATGGCGGCACCGGTAAGGCAGCCGGCGACGGGGTTCCGGCGCGAGACTGCGAAGAAGACGGTGACGATGAGGGGAAGATCAAGGATGGCAAGGCGGGGAAAGGGCCGGGGGAGCAGAGCCTGCAGCAGGATCGCCGTCAGCGGCACCAGGAGCGCGACGGCGGGGGAGAAGCTGTGCTGTTCGAGCTCTCGGCGGGATGTATAGCTGCGGGTGGCCATCAGGACAGTGGTTAGTTTTTAGTGGTTAGTGTTCGTTGGGGGTTGGGTTGAATCGTTTGGAGGTTGCGGGTTGCGGGGCTTAGTGGGCGTTGACTGTATTGGGGGTTGCGAGGACGTTGGAGGTGGAGGATTGGTGATGGTGGTCGGGTTGTTTCTCTCGGCTGCACCGGGTTTCAGATCGGATGCCGGGGGCGTTGAGCCGGGACTGTAGCGGTCAGGGTGGAGGGTTGGGAGAGGTTTCGGGACGGCTCCGCCGGGAGTGGCACCAGGGGTAGCAGGGGTAGCAGCATCGGTGTCGGGGTGGTCAGGGTCGTGGAGGCTGGGAAGGCGGTCGGCGACTATTTGAGCCGCGGATTTGGCGGCAGCCTCGGCGGCCTGCTGGTCGGCGAGTTGCTTGGCCGCAGCGGCCTGAGCCTCTGCTGTGGCAGCTCCTACTGCCAGATCATGCTGAGCCGGGAGTGGCAGAGCCGATTGGGTGGCGGTGATGACGAGAACCTCTTCGAGTTGGTTGAGGTTGGCTGCGGGTCGAAGCTGGATGAGGGTATAGGGCTGGTGGTCGAGGTCGGGTTTGATGGATTCGATCGTCCCTACGGGGAGGCCTCTGGGGTAGACCTGGTCTCCGCCGGAGGAGAGGACCTGTTCGCCGATCTTGATGCGAGAGTCGGGGGTGAGATTGTTGATGAATATCTGGCCGGTGACGCTGCCGCGAAGAATGGCGCGGAGACGGGTGGTAGCGAGCAGGACGCCGGCACCGGAGGTCTGGTCGTTGATAAGCAGCACCTGCGAAGTATGGGGGAAGACGTCGCGAAGTTTGCCGATGATGCCGTCGGGCGTGATCACGGCCTGGTCGGGCTTGAGCCCGTCCTTCGAACCTTTGTCGATGTAGAGAACGCGTGAGAGATCGTTTCCGCTCGTGCCGATGACCTGAGCGGCGACAGTGGCGGTGACGTAGTGCTGCTGGAAGTCCAGCAAGGCCTGAAGGCGATGACCCTGAATCGCATCTTCGGAGAGCGCGGCCTGCTCGAGGCGGAGGCGGGCGATTTCTTCCTGAAGGTCGTGATTCTGCTGGCGGGTGTGGCGGAGGTCGACGTAGTTGGACCAGCCGTGGCGGAGGTTGTAACCGAGGCCATGGAAGAAGCGCTCGAACGGGGTGACGGCGGAGACGGTCCAGTAGCGTAGGAGAGTAACGTTGCTACCGTCGGGGGCTCCGGACTCGACGGGGCGACGAACCTGGACGGCCAGGCTGATGGTCTGGGCGAGCAGAATCGCAACCAGCACCAAAACATTCTTGAAACGTGTGAGAAATGATTCCATTCGCTAGCAATGATTATCCGCGAATCGGCACGTCCGCGCAGTTGGCGGGGTTGATGCGGATGGCACCTTTTCTTTCGTGTCTGCGATGGATCGAAATGGTCAAGGAGGATGTCGAGGCTCTGGAGAGAGCCGGTTTCAGCGTACCACGGTCATTTCTGCTGAAAGAGAAGCGGCGTGAAGTGAATCAGGTTGTCACGCCAGACCATCCAGGTGTGCAGACCGGGGGTTTCAATTTGTGTGACTGGCATCTGCTTTGTTTTGAGGAAGTCGATCAGTTTGCGATTGGGCTCGATGAGATGGTCATCAGTTCCGCAGGCAATCCATAGAAGGTGCAGGTTCGCGGTTTTGGGGTCGAGCGATGCCAGCGCCTTTGTGTAGTCGAGATTGTGGACGGCGGAGCTGAAGCCGCCGATCCAGGCAAACTGGCCGGTGTGGGTGAGGCCGACTTCGAGGCTCTCCAGGCCGCCCATGGAGAGGCCGGTGATGGCGCGGTCGTTGCGGTCTTTAGAGACATGATATTCGGACTCTACACGGGGCAGCACTTCGGTGAGCAGCGCCTTGGTGAAAAGATCGGTGTTGCGGTCGATCGCGGAGGGGTCGTCCCAGACGCCGTGGGTGCGGAGGAAGGCCAGGTCGCCGTAGCCGAGAGGCATGACGACAACCATTGGCTTGATTTTGCCTGCGGCGAGAAGGTTGTCGAGGATGAGATTGGCGCGACCGACGGCGGTCCATCCGGAATCGGAGTCGCTCCAGCCGTGCAGGAGATAGAGGACCGGGTAAGGCTTCTTTGCGTGTTCGTCGTAGCCGGGTGGCGTGTAGACGAAGTAGGCGCTCTGGTTTTCGGGAAGACCCACGACGGTGGAGGTCGTGTAGACGTGACGATGCAGTGTGCCGTGAGGGACGTTGGTTTCTTCCCATGGCTGCGGCGTATCCCCAGGTACAGTGATCAGGTTGGCGACGCTAACCAGATTGATGGTGAAGTGTGGGTTGTTGGGATCGAAACGCCGGTCGCCATCGGCCTCAAAGTGGTAGCCGTAGATCTCTGGTGTGAGGGGTTTCGTGGTCACCGTCCAGACGCCGGCCTGGGTCTTTTCCATGTGGATGGGTGTGGCGACGCCGTCGAGTGCGAGCGTGACCTTGGTGGCCGCAGGGTCTTTGTAGGAGAAGGTGATGCTGTGGTCGGGATGAATTTCGGTTGAGTGGAAACGCGTGGGGGCCTGCGCAGTGAGGGTGAGCGGCGTAGAAAGAGTCAGTAGTAAGGCTAATTTGTAAGCAGTGTTCGACGCGAGGAGATTCATACGCGCCAGTTTAGCCGAGAGATCGCAATTTCGACACGGGTAACGGCGCATAATAAAGAGAATGGCCTTTCGCTCCGGTTTCGTCTCTATCGTCGGTCGCCCGAATGCGGGCAAGTCTACACTACTGAATGCCCTACTGGGGCAGAAGCTCGCTATCGTCACCCATAAACCGCAGACGACGCGGACACGGATCCACGGAGTGCTTGAGGTTCCGCTGAAGAAGAAGACCAAGGACGAGGCTGGACACCCTGCGGCGCAGATTGTGCTGGTCGACACGCCGGGAATTCATAAGCCGGATACGCAACTCGATCGACGCATGATGCAGGAGGTGCACGATGCGCTGGAGTCGCGTGATGCGGTGCTGTTTCTTGTGGACGTGACGCATCGTCTGCCGAAAGTTGAGGAAAGCAAGAAGTTCACTGCTTCGCGCCGCGCGAAGTCTGCGGCCGAGGATGACTTTGCGCTTTCACTGGTGACGAAGCTGGAGTGTCCGGTAATTCTGGTGCTCAACAAAATCGATGCGATTCCAAAGAGAGACCTGCTGCCTTTGATTGCCCACTGGTCGTCGCTGCACTCGTTTGCGGATGTGATCCCGATTTCGGCGAGGAAGAAGGAAGGGTTGGAGTTGCTGCTGGACAAGGTCGTCGGACAGTTGAAGGAGGGGCGGCGCTATTTTCCGAAGCATCAGTTGACCGATCAGCCGGAGCGGTTCCTCGTGGCGGAGCTGATACGCGAGAAGATTTTGTTGCTGACCGGCGAAGAGGTTCCTTACGCGACTGCTGTAGTGATCGAAAAATATGAGGAGCCGGCCTCGATGAAGAAGATGAAGGATGGAAGGCTGCCGGTAACGAAGATCTCTGCTGCGATTTTCTGCGAGCGGACTGGGCAGAAGGCGATCCTGATCGGCAAGCAGGGTGAGATGCTGAAACGGATTGGCACGGCGGCGCGGAAGGATATCGAATCGCTGCTGGGGACGCGGGCGTTTCTTGAGCTGTTCGTGAAGGTGCAGGAGGAGTGGCGATCGAGCCGCGGTTTTGTCGAGGATCTGGACTGGCGGCGGCAGCTGGAGCAGATCGCGGAGAAACAGGCCGCGGAAGAGTAGACACCGCTGATGGAGGGAAAGCCATCTCTACTCTTTCGGGTAGGCGATTGCGGCGCTACATTGTTCTGGCAATACAGTGTTCTATGGGGGAAGAAATCCATGCGGCGTTGGCAGAGTGGATGAACGAAGCGGAACCAACACCGGATGGGCGGGAACCAATCACGAATGGAGTCCGCTCGAATCCAGTCGATATTGTGAAGGGTATCGCCATCATTCTGGTTGTGTATGGGCATACTGCTCAGGGCATGACCCATCGCGGATGGTGGGCCGGTCCAGCGGCGACTTTCTCTCATAAGTTCATTTACAGCTTTCACATGCCGGCGTTTTTCTTTGTTGCGGGCCTGTTTGTCGCGGGAAGCATCGCGAAGCGAGGCAGCGGGCGCTTTACGATCGAAAAGCTTCAGACGATTCTCTACCCGTATGTGCTACTTGCCATCCTCAGCGTTGCACTGGAACCGCTGATTGGACGCTTTAAATTTGAAACCAAACCGTTTCGGTGGAATGTCTTTCTGGTGAATCTGGCAGATGGACAGGCAAGCTGGTTTCTGTTTGTCCTTTTTTTCTGCCTGATGCTCGCGCTGCTGACGATAAGAGTCCCTGACTGGTTGCGTTTTTTGATCGCGGCTCTGGTGGGAACTTTGGTTCCGGTTGCGATTCCGGGTGCCAGCGAAGTGCTTCATGAGTTTTGTTTTCTGGCGGCGGGAATGTGGGTGGGTCAACGCGTTTATCGTCTTGAACAAATGCGTTTACCGGCCGCGGCGTTAGGATTCGTCGTTCTCGCTGCACTTCAGGCGATCGCGGTCTACCTCTTCGGAGTTTCGGTATTGGGGCGTTGGCTATACATCGAAGCGGGATTGACAGGTGTGGCTGGCCTTTTCCTGTTGGCGAGGTTATTGGACGGGCGTTGGATCGGCAACGGGCTTGCGTGGGTTGGACGGGCGTCGCTTGCGGTGTTTCTGTTGAGCGCATTTGCGCAGGGAGCGACTCGCGAGGTTTTGTTACGGGTGTTTCACACACGCGAGTTCTGGTTGCAGTTGCTGTTGCCGACGCTATTCGCAACTCTTCTGCCGGTCATCGTCTGGTATCAACAGGACCGATGGCGCATCGGCTGGCTCTTCCGCTGGCCCTTTCGATAAACGAATTTAGACGGCCATTGCTAACTTGACACTAAAGCCGAGGTTCATCATTTTGCGGCGGCACTAGCCGAATTCCAAGCCGTGGCCTTCGGAAGAGAAGGCGGTACTGATCGACAACCCGGATGATATGCTGAAGCGAACCGACGATGGAACGCAGAAGGATCACATCATTGCTGGGTCGCGGGTGGTTTTGAAGCTGTTCGTGAATATTTTGAGATTGATGTGAGTCTCTATTTCTGGTGGGAGCCTGATTTAACGCAGGAACGGGCCGAGCGCATATCCATGCAGACACAAAATGAGGCCAACCAGCCTGAGGGGGCTGGCGTTACCCGAGAGATGCAGCGGAGCCGACGGTCTGCGCGATGGATTGCTACGGTGCTGGCAACGCTGACGCTGTTGGCGGCCTGGGCGTTTGCCAGCAGTCATCCGTACATTGATGCGGATTCGACCCATTACGAGGCGATGGCCGATGGAAAGCCGGCCATGAAACCGTTCGCGTTCAGGGCGCTGGAGCCGGCCATAGCGCGCCTTTATGCAAAAGTGACTGGAAAGCCGACAACTAATGGTTTTCTAATTGTGGGACTGCTGAGTGAATGGGCGCTTCTATACGGCGTGCTTCGTCCGGTGGTGGAACGAGGGCAAGACACGTGGATTGCCATTGTGTTGATCTTGATGCCGTTCTGGTTACGTAACCTTACGAATTACCTTTTACCGGACTTGATGCATGCCGCGCTATGCATGGCGTACTTGGGTTTGTTGCGGACGCGACGGTGGGGTCTCGCCGCCGCGATGCTGCCGGTAATGTTTCTGGCGCGTGAATCGACCTTGCTGATCGCCATGATTGCGATCCCATCGCTTTGGTGGCTTGTGGGGAAACGAGTCGGCGTATTGCAGTTGGGGGGAACGCTGGTGGGGATGACCGCATCAAAGTTTGCGGCGCGGCACGCCCTGCCGAACCAACATAATATCAACGACACGCTCTACATCATTGGCAAAATTCCCTGGAACGGTTCGCGGAACATCTTTGGCATCACACTGTGGACCAATACTCTGCCGGTCATGCCGCCAATTCGGATTTGGCACGTCCCGGCCTGGCTACCTCTGGGTGGCATTCATCAGGTGGGATACAGCGAGTTTTCCTGGCAATTCCCGATGCTTACCTTAATATGCCTTTTGACTTCGTTTGGGCTGGGTAGCTTGGTTGCGGTCTGCTTGGTGTGGCGAACGCCTCTTTGCAGCTTGTTGCCACGCCAGGAGCCTTATCTCTACATCGCAGCCATCTATGGCGCTGTTACGTTTCTGATGTCACCGATGCTGGGAGCCGCGCTACCGAGGCTGTTCGATTACGGGTGGCCGTTGTTCCTGGTCTATCTACCGGCGATGATCCCGCGCATCTGGCGCAACTGGCCGGTTTGGACGGTCTCCTTTCTTGTGATGTTGCACCTGATCACCCTCTGGACAGAGACGATCCGACTGACGTCCTTGCACTTCAACCTCCTTACCGAATTTGCGATCCTGATCGGATGCAATCTGGCCGGTCTCTGGCTGTTATGGAGGGCGGGTGCGTTTGAACAGAAACAGTCGGTGCATGCACCACACGTGGTCAGAGAGGCGTAAGGCTACTCCTTGACGCTGACGCCCAGGGCCTTCATCTTGCGGTAGAGGTGACTGCGTTCGAGGCCGAGACCTTCGGCGGCGCGGCTGACGTTGCCGTGGCACTCGTCGAGTTTCTTGAGGATGTAGTCGCGCTCGTAGGCCTCGCGGGCTTGCAGGAGAGAGGTGAACTCTTCACTGCGTCCATTAGCCTTGCCTGTGTCGCGGCCTGGGTCGCGATAGACCAGCATGGGCAGGTGCTTTCGCTCGATTCGCAGCGTCTTGGGGTTAAGGATCAGGACGCGTTCGACCAGATTGCGCAGCTCGCGGACATTGCCAGGCCAGTGGTATTGCTTGAGCGCGGCGAGGGCGTCTTCCGTCATTTCGGCGTGAGGACGACCGTACTCGGCCCCGAATTGTTGAAGGAATTCTTTGACGAGGAGAGGAATGTCTTCCTTGCGATCGCGCAGGGGAGGAACAAAGAACGGGATGACGTTAAGCCGGTAGAAGAGGTCTTCGCGAAAGTTGCCGCGGGCGATCTCTTCTTCGAGATCCTTGTTGGTGGCGGCGATAACGCGAACGTCGACGTGGACCGGATGGGATGCGCCGACGGGAAGAAAGCGTTGTTCGTCCAAAGCACGCAAAACCTTGGCCTGAGTCTTGAGGCTCATGTCGCCTACTTCGTCGAGGAAGAGAGTGCCTCCGTCGGCGCGTTCGAAGGTGCCGCGTTTCTCAGTGGGGCCGCCGGGAATGGCTCCATGTCGATAACCGAAGAGTTCGGATTCGATGTAGTCTTCGGGGATGGCAGCGCAGTTGAGTTCAATGAAAGGACGATCTTTGCGGAGGCTTTCGGCGTGCATGGCGCGGCCTACGAGCTCTTTGCCGGCGCCGGATTCGCCGTAGATGAGAACGCGCCCATTGGTGGGGGCCATCAGTTTGATCTGCTGGCGCAGAGCCTTCATGGGAACGGAGTTTCCCGTTACCGTTCCTTTGGCAAGCTGTCGGGAAAACTCTTGATTGTCTTCGCGCATCTGGCGGGCTTTCATCGCGTTCTTGAGAACGATGAGGGTGCGCTCGAGCGAAAGAGGTTTCTCAAGGAAGTCGTAGGCGCCGAGTTTCGTGGCGCGCACCGCTGCTTCGATGGTCCCGTGACCACTAATGATGACCACTTCGGGGACGTTCGCGCTTTCCATCTGACGAATCTCAGTGAGGGTGTCGAGGCCGTCGCGGTCGGGTAGCCAGATGTCGAGCAGAACGACATCATAGGCCGCGTCGCGGAGCAGTTCGAGGGCTTCGGTCGCGGTGGCAGCCGTGGTGACGATGTAGTCTTCTTCGCGAAGGATGCTCTCGAGCGATTCGCGAATCTCGGCTTCGTCGTCAACGATGAGTACGTGATTCATTTAGTCCCTCGAACGATCGTGGAGGCGAGATTATCGTCAACTTCCGCGGCGCTGGGACCAGGAGTTTCTGCGTCTTGCGTTCCGGCAGGTTTGGTCTCCGAGTAGCTGCCATTTTGCGTGGCGGCGAAAGGACCAGCGTTGGATGGAGCGTCAGAGTCGCCGTCAAGCGAAGAGGCAGGTCGGAGTTCGACGATAAACTTCGCACCGGCCGGTTCATTTTTTTCTGCGCGAATGGTGCCTTTGTGTTCCTGGATAATCTTGGCCGCGATGGCGAGGCCGAGGCCGGTGCCGCGTTGTTTGGTAGAGAAGTACGGGAGGAAGAGGCGCTCGCGCATCTCGTCGGTGAGGCCGGAGCCAGTGTCCGCGATGGTGAGTTCGACCATTCCGTTTTCGAGAAGGCTGGTACCGATGCGGAGTTCACGGAAGAGGCTCTGTTGCATGGCCTCGGCGGCGTTGTCGATGAGATTGCCGAGGGCGCGTTTGAGAGCTTCGGGGTCGGCCATAACGAGCGGGAGGTCTGGAGTCATCTTGCGTACGATGTGGATGGACTGCATCCTGCCTGCGAAGAGGGCGAGCGAATTTTCTACGATGGTGTTGAGGTCGGCCGGCTTGGGGCGGGCTGTTGGGAACTCAGCAAGCGCGGCGAACTGGTCGACGAGCGAGCGCATGCTCTCGACCGACGAAGTGATGACTTCGCTGCATCGGCGGATGACCGCGATTGAGGGCGGCTCGGCGGGGCTCGGCGGTGTGCGATCTGCCAGACTATTGGCCAAACGGTTGATGTGACGATGAATCTGTTCTGCACTGAGACTGATGGGAGTGAGGGGGTTCTTGATCTCGTGGGCTACGCGACGAGCAACCTCTTTCCACGCGGATTGTTTCTGCGCGCGAAGCAGTTCGGTGGCGTTTTCGAGGACGACAACATAGCCTTGATGCTCGCGACGCAGGCGTTCGGCGGTGGCGGGCATCTCGAGCAGAGCGACGGTGGCGAGAAGGTTCATGGAGCCTGAGGAGCCATGGAACTCGATCTCACTGGAGGCTGAACCCATGCGATGGCTGCGATTGATGAGGCGATCGAGGACCTCGACCACTTCCGGCGGAAAGACCTCTTCCATGGCGCGACCGTAGAAGGGGCGTTGGCCGCCGGGGTCCATCATCTCACTGAGGGCACGGTTGGCGAGCACGATGCGGCGGTCTGCATCGAGGGTTGCGACTCCATTGGGGATGGTTTCGAGCATGGTTTCGAGCTCGCCACGACGGGCCTCGAGGGCGGTATTGGCAGCGCTCAACTGCACGGTAGAGTGCTCCACGGCGCGACGACTGCCTTCGAGGTCGGCGGCCATGTGATTGAAGCTGCGAACGAGTTCGCCAAGCTCTTCGGTGGCACTCTCCTTTACGCGATGGGCGTAGTCTCCGGAGGCGATGGCTTCCATCGCATCGGCGAGAGCTTCAACCGGCTTGGTTACCTGCTTCGATAGATGAAGCGCGAGCCAGCAGGAGGCGAACAGGGCAAGGCTGGTCATCATCAGAAGCAGAAGCATGTAGAGGTCTCTGATCTGGCGGCGTTCGCTGTAGAGAACCCAGTAGGCGTCTGCGTTTTTGCGAAGATTGATCATGGTGGCTGCCATGCCAAAGGGCATGGGCAGACCTACGACCACAGTATTGCCTTGCTTGACGGGTGTGGCTCCGAGTGCGTAGTCGGTTGTGCCTAGAGAAAAGACGGGCTGGTCGTTGCGTTGGGCGGTGGCCAGAATGGCGGCATCGTTGGGATCGGTGGGGATTTGGTCGGAGTCTTCTTCGGCCACCTGGTCGGGGAGCCAGGTCTTGACCTGTGCGGTAGCTCCGGCACGTTGTGGCATTTGAAACGATGCGACGACATGCCCCTCGTGATAGACGATGGCAAAGCCGTTCTGCAGGGTGATCTCATGCCGGCGCAGGACCTGGTAGATTGCTTCACGATGCAGACGCGAGGCCGAGAGTGCGGCGGTGCGAGCCGTGGAGCCACGTGACGGGACGTGGATTGGGTGGTGGGTCTGCTGCTTTGAAATCGAAGCAGAGGAAGAGGATGGCGCCTTGGCTGGGGCGATTGGCGGAGGCGCGTCGGGCAGGGCAGCAGCGATCGAGTCGGCTTCGGCGCGGGCGTTGGCGCTGGTGTAGCCGGCGAGCTCGTGCGCCATGTTGTTACTGTCATCGCGCATCTCGGTTACAGGCTGCGAAAACCAGCGGTCCACGGCACGGTTGAGCAGCAGGTAGCTGAAGGCGTACATCGAGGCGATGGGAATGAGGCTGACAAGCACCGCTCCCCAGAGCATGCGGGTGCGAAGCCGTGTTCCCATAACGCGGCTGCGCTGATCGGCGTACAGTTTGAGGACATTACGGACCAGCAAAACCAGGACTGTAACGAAGAGAAGGAAGGCCACGATCGACAGACCGGTAAAGACGACGATCTGTTGAGTCGTGGCGGGTTTGGGAAGCTGTGTATTGAAGGCGTTGAGGGCGGCTAGAGCGACGAAGAGCACAAGTAGGGACGCACCGAGGGCGATGATCCAGAGCTTTCGCCGGTTCGCTGGTGTGGCCATGACGGTGCCCCTCCTCAGTTACCCGATTATAGGCGTTGAGGGCTATCTTCTCCGCTTAGGTGGCACTGCCAATGGGGATCACACGAGCTTCGCCACGGCCTGCCATTCGCGCTTCTGCGCCGCAGCGACGGCACCGTAGGTCAGTACTCCGTTGAAGGTATTGACGCCCTCGGCGATGCCCTTGTCTTCGCTGATGGCTGCGTTGGCTCCCAGACGCGCGAGCTTCAACACGTAGGGAAAGGTTGCGTTGGTCAGCGCGAGGGTGGAGGTGTTGGGCACTGCAGCCGGCATGTTGGTCACGCAGTAGTGGACGATGCCATCGACTTCGTAGGATGGGTTGGAGTGCGTTGTCGGGTGTGCGGTTTCGATGCAGCCTCCCTGATCGATGGCAACGTCGACGATGACCGCGCCCTTCTTCATTTTGGCGACCATCGCCTTGGTGACGATCTTGGGAGCCGCGGCGCCGGGAATCAGGACTCCTCCGATGACGAGGTCGGCCTCGCGGACAGCGTGTTCAATGTTGTAGCTGTTGGAGGCGACAGTGTGCACACGTCCGCCGAAGATGTCATCGAGTTCGCGAAGGCGATTGAGATTCAGGTCAATGAGAGTGACCTTCGCGCCCAGACCGAGAGCGATTTTGGCTGCGTTGGTGCCGACGATGCCGCCACCGATGATGCAGACGCTTCCCGGTGGAACGCCGGGGACGCCGCCAAGAAGGACGCCGCGCCCACCGTGCTCTTTCTCAAGGTAGGCTGCGCCGACCTGTACGCTCATGCGGCCGGCGACCTCGCTCATGGGAGTCAGCAATGGCAGAGCGCCGAAGCGGTCGCGGACGGTCTCGTAGGCGATGCCTGTGACCTTCGTAGCAAGCAGGGCGTCGGTGAGTTCGGTGAGCGGGGCGAGATGGAGATAGGTGAAGAGAACGAGGCCTTCGCGGAAGTGCTTGTACTCCTTTTCGACGGGTTCCTTAACCTTGACGACCATCTCGGAAAGGCGCCAGACGTCGTGGGCCGAACCGACAATCTCTGCGCCGGCTGCCTGATACTCGTCGTCAGGCATGGCAGAGAGCGCGCCCGCATTGTGCTCCACGAGAACTTTATGTCCCGCTTCAACCAGTGCTTTTACGCCAGCTGGGGTTACGCCTACACGGCTCTCGTGATCCTTCACTTCCTTGGGTACACCGACGATCATTCTTTATCTCCACAGAATCAAAAGCTGTTTCTGATTGTATCTATTCACGAGACTGAACCGCGAAAGCATTCCCAAATACGAACCGATGCGAATGAAAATGCAAGATACGACGTTGTGCTATTACCGTCTTCGATTAGATTGAGCAGATGCCAGAGATTTTCGCGGCAGAGCCGACTCGAACAGTGCAGGACCGCCGCCTGTTGTGGCTACTCCTGCTTCTGCCGGTTGTGATGTCGCTGGTGGGAGTGTGGGCCCTCGATCATGCCAAGGCGAATAAGCCACTGTTTTCGATGACGAATCTGGTTGGGCCGACGACGCAAAGTTTGCTAGCAGGCAATGGCTTGACGGCTTGCACAGAGGAGATGGGCACGCGCGGCAATCCGATTTGCTTTCATGCCGCGCGAATGCCGATGTCTGCGCTTGTGGTGGCGCTGGGGATGCGGGTGTTCGGTGACCACTATCTGCGCGTGGCCTGCTTCAAGACGCTGTTGCTGTTGTTGCCGATCGAACTATGCATTTACCTCGTGTGGCGGTATCTGCCGCGTTCAACGGGTTCCAGGCTGCTAGTCGTTTTGCTGCTTGTCGCTCCGTTTGTGATGTCGGCGTTCCTGGCGGATGTAACCAACATACTGGTGGATGAAGGGTATCTTTATAGCTTCCTCGCCATTGCGGTGGCACTGCTGCTGTTCGACGTTAAGTCGCGGCCGACGATGAGTGCGTGGAGTCGCGCGGTAGTGTTTGCGGTCGCCGTGGATGGTGTCTATCTCTCGAAGAGCGGGACGCTGCCGGTTGTCCTCGTGTTGACTGCCGGATTCCTGATGGTAGAGCGCCGCGCAGCGTTGCAGTGGTTGGTTGTTGGGCTGGTTGCCGCGGCGCCGCTGGGATGGGTGCTGCACCAGCATCATGCCAGCGGGCGGTACAGCGTGGGCACGAGTTTCGACGGCATCAATCTGCATAAAGGCAACAATGCCGGGTTTCTGGTGCATTATCCGCCGCGGCATGGAGACTCTCTGGACTGGTATGACTTCGAGTTGAGCCGAGGTCTGCAGTTCGGCGACGAATGGAGCTTCAACGACTATCACCAGAAGGCGGCGCTCGACTATCTGCAGAAGCATCCACGGGAGACGCTCGAAGGTGACCTGCGCAAGTTGAAGGTCCTGTTCTTCTCTGTAGAGAAATATGGAGGGACTGCGACCTACGGCGTCAGGAAGATGATCGAAGACATAGGGATGGTGGTCTTCCGGCTGATGCTGTGGACGGCGATTCTGTGCGCGATGTACCTACTGTTTCGGGGGCGGCGCCAAAATGACGTATCGTTGCGCGTTGCTTCGGGCGTATTTCTAGCGGTGGTCGCGGCTTGTGCACTTCCCTATCTCGCTGGCTTTGCTTATACGCGACATGTAAGCATCCTGATCTATCCGGCGGCGCTGTTCTGCTGCCGCGTGTTGTGCGAGCGGGACGGAACCTGTACCACGAATGAGGGATGACTGGTTAGATGATGGGCTGAAATACCGCTTGCCAAAGAGATACACTAATGGGAGTCTCTTTTCAGAACTCAGGAAACACTGCAAATACCTATGTCTTCGAACACTTTTCAGATGCGTTATTCCCGCATTCACAATATGCGGTCCCTTTTCAGCCTCTTTTCCAGTGATCTGGCCATCGACCTGGGCACGGCGAACACGCTTGTCTTCGCGCACGGTAAGGGCATTATCGTCAACGAGCCTTCCATCATCGCGGTGAACAAGGTCACCAATGAGGTGGAGGCGGTGGGCAAGGAGGCCAAGGACATGCTTGGCCGCACTCCGGGCAATATTGTCGCGATCAAACCGATGAAAGACGGCGTGATCGCCGACTTCCGCCACACCGAGAAGATGCTGAACTACTTCATCCAGAAGGCGCATAACCGGAAGATGATGGTGCATCCGCGGATCGTGATCGGTGTTCCTTCTGAGATCACTCAGGTTGAAAAACGAGCGGTTATGGACTCGGCATACCGGGCCAAGGCCTCTGAGGTGCATCTGGTGGAGCAGGCCATGGTGGCCGCCATCGGAGCCGGGTTGCCGATTACGGAGCCGGGCGGAAACATGGTGGTGGATATCGGCGGTGGAACGACCGATATTGCGGTGATTTCGCTGGCAGGCATCGTCTATTCGCGTTCTGTGCGCATGGCCGGGAACCAGATGGACGAGGCCGTGATGACCTACCTGAAGCGGAAGTACAACCTGCTGGTGGGCGAGCGGACGGCGGAGCAGATCAAGATCTCGCTGGGCTCGGCTTATCCACTGGACAAGCCGATCACGATGGAAGTAAAGGGACGCAACCTGATTGAGGGCGTGCCGAAGACTATCACGATTGAAGATTCCGAGATTCGCGAGGCGTTGAGCGAGTGCATTGCGACGATCATCAATGCGATTCGGGTGGCGCTGGAGCGGACTCCACCGGAACTTTCGGCCGACATTTCCGATCGCGGCATCGTGCTGACGGGCGGCGGTGCGCTGATCAAGAATCTCGATAAGCGGATTCGCGAGGAGACGGGGTTGCCGGTGTCGATTGCGGATGATCCGCTGGCCTCGGTGGTGCTTGGGACCGGTGCGATGCTCTCGGACTTCAAACTGCTGCGGAAGATCTCGATCGATTAGGCTTGGTTCAATTTGGTTGAGGCGAAGGCTCCGAGTGATCGGGGCCATTGCTTTTTTGTTTCGTTTCCCCGGTGTTCTTCGACTTCGGGGGCACCCCCTCCCCCTATCTCGGAGGTAAATGATTTCGATTCAATGGCTTAGGGTGGACGGCTTTCTGCAAAATCCTCATAGCAAAGGGGTTACGGCTAAATTCTTCCAAAGAAAAGAGTTAGCTCCTAACTCCCGCCACGGCGGCTTTTTTGATCTATATCCAGTGTAACGAATTGAGTTGAAACTAATACGCCACTCGGATCTCGTTTAGGCGCAACGAGTTAGGTGGATCAGGGGCTTGACATGCGATTTTCGGGCGGAAAACGGCAAAAAATATTTTAGGGAATGGCAGAGCAATACTGAAGTTTCCACTTGACAATCACCCTGACCTAGTCAATACTGAAGCTGTAACTTCACTAATGGCAGGAGGGACGATCATGGAACAGCAATCGGTCATTCACAGCACATTCGTCATCGAGCGCAGTTTTGCGAAGCCGCCGGAGCGCGTCTTTTCGGCTTTCGCGGATGCAGCCAAAAAGCGTCGCTGGTTTGCGGATCCAGAGACTTCAGAGCTCGAGGAGTTTGGGATGGACTTTCGCGTCGGAGGCACGGAGCGCCTGCGCTATCGCTTCAAGGAAGGCACGCCGCTGAAGGGTATGGAACTGACGAACGAGGGACGTTTTCTGGAGATTGTGCCGGAGCGGCGGGTTGTCACGGCTTCAACGATGGCGCTTGGCGAAAAGCGCATCTCGGCTTCCTGGTGACGATCGACCTTGTGCCGACCGAGAAGGGGACGGACCTGATCTGCACGCATCAGGGGGCATTCTTCGAGGGTGCGGACGGACCGAAGATGCGCGAGGCGGGTTGGCGTACGTTGCTCGATAAATTGACAGCGGAGCTGGCGTGATCGCCGACGCGAGTGTGACGGAGGAGTGTCCGAACTATGCCTGGTCCTGAGATTGACATCGACCGGTTGTTTCATGCTCTGGGCGATCCCACGCGCCGGGCGATCCTGGACAGGCTCAGTGAAGGACCCCTTTCGGTGTCACGGTTGGCGGCGCCACTGGAGATCACCCTGACCGCGGTGGCGCAGCATTTGCAGGTGCTGGAGGAAAGCGGTCTGGTGCACACGGAGAAGCTTGGACGGGTGCGCACCTGCCGCATCGAGCCGACGGGGTTTTCTGTTCTGGAGCAATGGATACGGGATCATCGATCGCTATGGGAGCGGAGGCTTGATCGGCTGGATGATCTGCTGGCGGAGTCCGATGACGGGGGATAGGACAGGCAGGCGGTTTTGGAGGTTTGGTATGCGATTTTTGGCAAATAAAGCAAGAGCAAAGGCAACCAGGCGCTTCGGCCTTCGGACTTTGCTCACGGTCTAATCCCGCAGGTGCAACGTAGGCGTCCGCCAAGCACCGTGTTGACGTCATGCGGTGAGTGCGATACCAGCTTTATGTAATTGGCACAGTTGCGCGCTGTAAGTAGTATCACGACAAGCCAGAGACCGATGACCCAGGTTCATCAAGTGGCGTTCGTCACTCCTTTGACCGTTGGTGCTGGCGCGGTTCTATGTACCATTGTCATCCATGCTCTGGCGTTGGGCGCAATGGTGAATTTCTTTCGCGGTGAGACAAGACCAGGCCGGACTGGCATCTGGTGGGCACAGCAGGATTCGAACCTACGACTTCCACCGTGTGAGGGTGCCAAGAAAGGGCGGATGAACAATCTAAGGGGCGGAACGACTGCACCTTGGATATAGGGATCGTACATGTTCGTAAAATGGAGCTGATCCGTGACGGAGCCTTCCAAAATGACGACCTCAGAGGCCGCAGCGACGCCGTCTCAGCCATCACAGCCCGTTCCACCGCAAATCGCCACTAACCCATATGTGGGAATCTTAGCGGTCTTCATGGGCGCGGGACTCGCTACGCTGAACAGCCGTTTACTTAGCGTCGGTCTCCCCGATTTGCGAGGCGCCCTCGGCATTAGTTTCGATGATGCGTCCTGGCTTCCCACCGCACTCAACATGGCGACGATGTTCAGCGGCGTCTTTGTGGTCTTTGTGAACGCCTTTTGGGGCCCCCGCAGAATTCTGCTACCGACTGCCGCGATCTTCGCAGCCGCATCCTTCCTGCTGCCGTTTGCGCCGAACTACCAGGTGATGTTGGCGCTGGTGATCGTCGCAGGCCTCGCGTCAGGCACGTTCTACTCTCTGACGATGACCTTCGTGTTGACCACCCTTCCGAAGCGGCTGATCATCTTCGGGATCGCGGCGTATGCCGCGGACATCGTCTTCGTCAGTAACATTGCGTCTTTGCAGGAGGGGTGGTACATCGACCATCTTTCCTGGCGCTGGATATTCTGGACTGCCGCGTTCTTCACTCCATTGATGATGGCCTGTGTCTATTTTGGAATTCCGCGCAGGACTACGGTGGAGCCCAGGCCGAGTTGGCGCGGGTTCACTTACTTCAGCTTGAGTCTTGCTCTTCTATACGGAGTTCTGGATCAAGGACAGCGGCTGGACTGGTTGAACTCCGGCACTATCGTCGGCATGCTCGTCGCGGGACTCTTTCTGCTTGGGGCAGCCATCCTGAGACGTGTAGTCGAGCCCAACCCAGTCGTGAATCTTAAATTTCTGAACACTCGGAACATCATCATCCTGGCCACATCCATCTTCGTATTCAAGTTTCTGCACCTGTCCGCGATTGTGCTCGTGCCAGGCTTCCTCGCCAACATTCAACACTACCGGCCGTTGGAGACCGGACACACGCTTGCCTGGGTGGCCCTGCCGATGTTCGCGGTGGTGTGGCTGGTGGCCACAATCATCATCTACACGAACTCGCGGCTGGTCCTGGCGCTGGGACTTACAGTGGGAGCGATATGCTGTTGGCTTTGGTCGCACGTGGATACTTCGTGGTCAGGGAATAGCTTCGAAACAGTGGAGCTTCTGCTGTCTCTCGGATTGGCAGGCGCATACATCGGTTTGGTGAGCAGCATTGTCTTAGAAGCGCTCGAAGCGGGCGCTCTGACAAGCGCCGCTAACGCCGCCACATTCTCCGGATTCATGCACCTTATGCGAATCTTCGGCGGCCAGGTCGGTGTTGCTGTTTTGACTCGCTTTGTTGCTGTGCGGGAGCAGTTTCACTCCAACATGCTGGGGCTCTATGTACAAAGCGGCAGCTGGTTTACCGACCACCGATTGCGAATGATGACGGGCGGACTACTGCCAGAATCCACGGGACAGCAGGAGGCACAGCATCGTGCAGGCGCTATTCTTGGCCTGCAAGTGCGGGCGCAGGCGTACACACTGGCGACGTCAGATGGATTCGTCCTCATCGTGTGGGTAGTGATTGTTTATCTCCTCATGATGCTGCTTCTAAGGCCAGGCAAGATCACCTTCAACGACCTTAGAAAGATGCAATGAATAATTGAGCATCGATATGACCGAAGGGCTTAAGCCGAGCGAGTCGTTAGGTCTGCGTTGGCGCTCCCTCGATGACCAGAACGCGCTGCCCCTTGTCGAAACTGTGTAGCCGCCTCCCCAAGGTTCATCCACCTGATGGCTTGGCGTACGAACGAACTCTGCAAGATGCTGGAAGCAAAGTGCAACAGCAGATCCCCCATTCGACTTCGCTTAGGGCAGGCTCTTCGGGGATGATAACAAGAAAGGCAAGGCGAGTGATTTAGATTGCGGCGGGTATTTGGACTTCCTGTTTTTTGAGGCGGGCCTGGTTGGATTGGACTACGGCGAGGGCTGAGCCAAAGCCTACGTGCTCATCGGCGATGGGTCTTGTGCCGGTGCGAACGCAGTAGACGAAGGCGCGCGTGGCCGCGGTGGTGGGGTCTTCGGCGGTGGTGACATGGACTGGTTTGCCGGGGCCGCGGTAGGGCATCTCTCCGGCGGGGTTGTAGGAGGCGCTGGTGGTGACGCCTTTTCCGTCCTTTGTGGCCTTGGCGATGCGGTGAGGCTCATAGAAGAAGGTTGCGTCTTCGAGGGTGAGGTTGAGGGAGCCTTTGCAGCCGTAGAGCCAGAGTTGGTCGCCCATCTTGGCGTTATTGGACATGGACGAGAAGATGAAACGGCGTCCGCCGGAGTAGGAGAGGATGGCTTGAACGTTGTCGTCGGTTTCGCGGCCATCGTGGTAGGTGCAGATGGAGCCCGAGGCGAGGGCGGAGGTTGGGGTGGAGCCGAAGACCCAGTTGGCGATGTCCATGTGATGGGAGCCCAGTTCAGCGAGCAGACCGAGCGACCACTGGTTGTAGAGCCGCCAATTGAGGAGGTGCTCGAGTGAAGGGTGGGGGACGGGGCGACGCCAGTTGTTGTTGCGGTTCCAGTAGGCCATGATGTGCGTGACGTCGCCGATCTCGCCTTGCTGGACGCGGGCGACTGCGGCGCGGATCCAGGGCGAGTAGCGATACTGGTGCCCAACCTGAAAGATACGTTTGTGTTGGGCGGTGGCGTTGACGATCTTTGCGGCGTCCTCGATGGTGTAGGCCATGGTCTTTTCGCCGTAGACGTGGTGGCCGGACTGGAGCGCGGCCAGGACGTGCTGGGCGTGGAGGCCGAGCGGCGTGGCGACGACGACGGCATCGAGGTCCTTGCGATCGAGCAGGGCGCGATAGTCGGCGGTGGAGGGAACCTGGTATCCGCAGGCTTCGTTGAGCTCGGCGAAACGCGGCGGGTAGACGTCGGCGGCGGCCACTATTTTGACACCGGGTACACGAAGAAAGCTGCGAACGAGTTCGTTGCCGCGGCTGCCAGGGCCGATGATTCCAATTCGAAAGGGTGAGTTGTCGGTAGCGCGAGCGATCTGGCGTGCGGCTTCGGCATCGGCTTTCGATGGCTGGGCAAGTGCGGATTCGGTGACAAGAGTGGATGCCGTGGCAACGGCGGCGGAGAGACCACGGACGAAGAGGCGACGATCAATCATGAAGATGGGATCCTTTTTTGAGCGGGTGGAGATGCCTCGCAGGGATTGCCTGTCCAGTTTATTGCGGTACAGGATGGGGCGGAGGTTGGGGAGGGGGGTTGGTTGAAGATGAGGGCTTGTGTGCCGGGCGTCTGCGTGCTCGTTAACGATGCGAGCAATTTGCGGGACGCGTCGGGGCCGATCACAAAGACGACGGTGGAGAGCGCATCGCTGTCGGTGGCGCTGGGATCGATGACGGTGGTCTGCAACATGCCTTCGACGGGGCGCATGGTGCGCGGATCGAAGATGTGGCAGTAGCGATGACCATTCTTGATGAAGTACTTTTCGGTGCAGGCTCCGGTGGAGAGCGAGGTGTCTTTGAGTTGGATGGTGGTGGCAATTTTTTCGGGGTGGCGAGGGTCGGGAATGTCGACGGGCCAGCCTGCGGTGCCGGGAACTGTGCCGATTGCGTAGAGGGTGCTTCCGCCGGCGGAGATGAAGGCGGAGGTGACGCCCTGGTTGCGAAGAAGTTTCGCGACGCTGTCGACGGCGAAGCCTTTGCCGATGCTGCCGGGGTCGAGTTCCATCGCTTGATGGTTGGTGAAGGAGACGGTTCGGGTTTGGGGATCAAGAGCGATACTTTTCCAGCCGACTTTGTTGCGTAGTGCGTTGAGTTGCGCCTGCGAGGGAACGCGTCCCTGATGGAAAAAGAAGCCCCAGGCGCGAAGGAGGGGGCCGACAGTGATGTCGAAGGCGCCGTTGGAGACACGGCTCCAGTAGAGGGAACGTTCGAGGAAGCGGAAGGTTTCAGGATCGGTGACGACGGGTGCGGAGCCGGCTTCACGGCTTATGCGGGAGAGTTCGCTGGAGGGACGGTAGTTGCTGAGGAGAGCTTCGAGGCGATCGATCTCTTCGAAGGCGAGATCCATGTCCTGTTCGGCTGTAGCCTGGTCGGTCGCGTTCAGGTCAATGGTGAAGATTGTGCCCATGGCGGCGTGAGTTTGATGGAAGCGCTGAAGCGTGGGCTGCGCGCCTGACGAGAGACTGCATGCTGCTGCCAGAGAGAGGATTTTGAAGGATTGACCTACGAGTTGACTAAAGCGCTTTAGCAAAATCTCCGCACTTTCGATTCGATTATTCCGGGATGTCTTAATGATACTAATTTGCCGCGAGATCGGCTAACGCGTCATGGAGCGGTTGATGGGATGAGGCTTACGCGGATGCGGTCGATGCGGCGGTCGGTGCTGTTGAGGACTTCGAGGCGGAGGCCATCCTCTTCGACGACTTCACCGGGGAGGGGAATGTGGCCGGCGATCTCGGAGACGAGGCCGCCGAGGGTGGTGGATTCGTAGTGCTCGGGGAGGCGGAGGGCGGTGGGATCGTCGCGGGTGTCGCGGGGATCGGGGAGGTGGAGGCGCTCGCGGAGGTCGTGGGCGCGGATGTTGCGGAGATCGTACTCCTCGGGTGAGTCGGTGGAGTGGGGTTCGCTGGGTTCGCCGGTTTCGAGTTCGGAAGCACGGCGAGCGGTGGGGTCGAATTGGTCGGCGAAGAGGTCGCGGAGGCGGGAGAGTTCGAAGGAGCCGGAGACGACGTAGGCGCCGTTGGGCTCGCGGACGGGGGCATCGTCGGCCTCGGGTTCGTCGTGTTCGTCAGCGATATTGCCTACGATGGCTTCGAGGAGGTCTTCGATGGTGACGAGGCCAGCGACGGCACCATATTCGTCGATGACGATGCGCATGTGCTGCTTTTCGCGCTGCATCTCGCGGAGGAGTTCAGCCACTTTTTTGGTTTCGGGGACGAAGGCGGCGGGGCGCTGGATCTGAGAGACGGTGCGGGTTCCGGCTTCGGCGTCAAGGACTTTGAGGAGGTCGTGGGCGAAGGCGATGCCGGTGACGTTATCGAGCGAGCCGGCGTAGACGGGGACGCGGGAGAAGGCGCTCTCGTTGATCTCGGCGGTGAACTCGCGGAGGGTGAGGTTGCCGGGGACGGCGAAGATCTCCGGGCGCGGCGTCATGACCTCGAGGACGACTTTGTCGCCGAATTCTACGGCGGAGCGGACTAGTTCGCGGTCGGACTCTTCGAGGATGCCCTCTTCTTCGCCGGCTTCGAGGAGTGCGTCCATGGCTTCGGAGGGATGGTCGTCCTCGGTCTTGTCTTCCGGCTCTGCCAGCGCGGCGATGGAGAGGAGCAACTGCAGCAGCATGGTGACGGGAAGGATGAGGTAGAAGAGCGCCTGAAGGATCGGCAGGATGCGCGCGAGCCAGAGGCCGCGGGTACGGGCGAAGAGGAGCTGCGGCAGGAGGCGGTCGAAGATGAGGATGAGAAGAATGAGTTCGAGGGCGGCACGGACGACCGCTCCGGTGCTGGGGGTGTGGGCGAGCGACGGGACCAGAGTGGTGTGGGTGTAGAGGCGAAGGCCGGAGAGCAGAGCAAGCGTGACTAGAGTGAGTTGGCGCAGGACGGAGGCAGAGAGGGCGATGGACTCGCGGCCGAGGCGGAGGCGGGGCTCGATGACCTCTTCCCAGGCGTCGATGTTGTCCTGGTACTCGCGGGAGAGGAACTTGCCCATTTCGAAGTAGATGCGATCGACGTAAGCGGCGAGGGCGAGGACTCCGAGGAGTACGACGAGTGCGATGGCGTAGGCGTAGGTGGCGGTCATTTGCCGCCTCGCGTGTTACGGGTTGTTGCGGCGCGTTTTTTTTGTGACGAGGTTTTCTTTGTACTGGAGGGCGATTTACGGGCTTTTTGCGCTGTTTTTTCGCTGGTTGCGGGTGGGTTTTTGGTGGTGATTCGTGGTGATTTCGATGGGGATTGTGTGGTGCGTTCGATAAGGGTGGTGGGGAGATGGAGGTCGAGGCGGAGGATGGCTTCGCGGGTGGCCATTTCGCCGTTGTCGGTTTCGTGGTCTTCGCCTGAGAGGTGGAGGAGGCCGTGGAGAAGGAGGATCTTTACTTCGTCGGGCAGGGTGTGGCCGTAGGTGGAGGCTTGACGGGCGGCGGTGTCGAGCGAGATGGCTAGGTCGCCGGCGTGCTTGTTGGCGAACGCGGCGGGCGCGGGAAAGCTGAGGACGTCGGTGGGTTTGTCTTTGCCGCGGAAGTTTTTGTTGAGGTCGCGGAGGGTGGAGTCGTCGGAGAGCAGAACGTCGACTGCGCCTCGGACTCCGACCGCGGCGCGCGCGCGGTTGAGGAAGCGCATGAGACTGGACGCGGAGAGCGTTGTCCCGAAGCTGGAGGAAGGGTCGATGGTGATCATCGGTTTGGCCTCGGGGCTACTACAGTGCTGGCTCTAGGCTGGAACTGAGGTCGTCCTTCGGACGATGCCCACATCTCAGAATCGAGATATGGGGCACCCGCCTCTGTGGGGTAGGAAGGATTCGAGGTGGAGGCCGGAGTTGGCGCTGACGACGATGCCTTGTCAGGCTCGCTGGGGTTATAGACGCGAACGTAGTCCACCAGCATCTGCTGAGGAAAGACGGTGGTGTCGTCGGGGCTGCCGGGCCACCTGCCGCCTACGGCCAGGTTGAGAAGGATGTAGAAGGGGTGGTTGTAGACCCATCTGGTATTGGGCGGGAGATCGGCGGGAGTGCGGTGGACGATGAGGTGGTCGTCGAAGAAGAACTTGATGTCGTTGGGTGCCCACTCGACGGCGTAAAGATGGAAGGCGTTGTTGACGGATTCGCCGGGTGGAAGTGGGAATTTTGCGGAGATGCCTTTGCCGCCACTGTAGCCGGGGCCATGGATGGTGCTGTACATGATGTCGGGCGCGCCGATGGTTTCGAGGATGTCGATCTCGCCGCACGTTGGCCATTCAGCGGTTTCATGGTTGTCGCCAAGGAGCCAGAAGGCAGGCCAGATGCCTTTGCCGATGGGGAGTTGGATGCGGGCCTCGATGCGTCCGTATTTTTGGGCGAAGTGATTGTGTGTGTTGATGCGGGCGGAGGTGTAGTGGCGCGGGATGCCGTCGGGACCGGTGAGGTCTTCTTTGTGGGCGGTGATGACGAGGTTGCCGTCCTGCTGCTGGATGTTGGCGGGGCGGGCGGTGTAGGTCTGGAGTTCGTTGTTGCCGAAGCCGTTGCCTGCGGTGACGATGACCCACTTTGCGGGATCGGGTGGGGAGCCGTTGGGGGCGTTGAACTCGTCACTCCAGGTGAGTTGCCAGGTTGGGGATTGAGCGTGGGCGACAGAGACAAGGAGAGTGAGGCAGACGCAGATGAGGATGCGCTTCAGGCTTGGGATGAGCGCGGGGATGGAGATGGTACTTGGGGGTTCGATGGTGATCATCGTCGATGCTAGCGAGAGTAATCTGGCCGCCGTCGTTTGATTCTAAACGGTCGACGTAGCATTCGGGTGGAAACTTGCAGACCTCCTGGAGGCGTGAAAGCATGGCTGATCAAAGCCAAGGAAAGTCCTTCAGATGAACAAGCTATTTCGAATGCATACACGAGAGCGGATAGCCACAAACAAGCTATATCGAGTGCGAGTGCGGAACATGATGTTCATAAACCCTATCCTCACCCTCCTTGGCATCATGGGATTGGTGGTTGTCAATGATCCCTCGAACGGCGGGTTCAATAAAAACTGGGGTGCAAACCTGGTTCTCGGGATTGGAGTAGCTAGCCTTGTAGCGGGAACTCTGTATTTCGGCAAAATGTTACGAGATTATTACCGTTCAAGATAAGAGCCCGGGGCTAAAAGCCCCGGGCTCTTAAGGTGTTTTCGCAGGGTGGACGCCCTACGCTGGTCCGAAAGGCAACGGAAGTTATTGCGTCTTCGGAATTGACTGTAACGGCGCGGGAAGATTGGCGTCGGGAACGGTGTCGCCGAGGGCGAGCGGGAGTTGCTGCTGGGCTTTGCCGTAGCTGTCGTAGGCGCGGACGATGCGTTGGACGAGGTGGTGGCGGACGACGTCGACGTCTTCGAAGTGGCAGAAGCGGATGCCTTCGACGCCGTCCAGGACGTGGAGGGCTTCGAGGAGGCCGGATTTTTTCGGGTTGGGCAGGTCTGTCTGGGTGAGGTCGCCGGTGATGACGGCCTTGGCGTTAACGCCGAGGCGGGTGACGAACATCTTCATCTGCTCGGTGGTGGTGTTTTGCGCTTCGTCCATGATGATGAAGGCGTCGTTGAGGGTGCGGCCGCGCATGAAGGCGAGGGGGGCTACCTCGATGACGTTGGACTCGAGCATCTTATCGACTTTGACTGGATCAAGCAGGTCGTAGAGGGCGTCGTAGAGGGGACGGAGATAGGGGTCGACTTTTTCCTGGAGCGAGCCGGGGAGGAAGCCGAGGCGTTCGCCGGCTTCGACTGCGGGGCGCACGAGGATGATGCGGCTGACTTTTTTGGCCATGAGGGCGGAGACCGCCATGGCGACGGCGAGGTAGGTCTTGCCGGTGCCGGCGGGGCCGAGGCCAAAGGTCATGTCGCACTGTTCGATGGCTTCGACGTACTTGCGCTGGTTGGGCGAGCGGGGCTGGACCATGCGCTTGACGCCGGCGGAGCGTTGGCGGCCTGTGTCTACGAGAGATTTGAGGGTGATGGCAGGGTCGGTGACGACAAGCTTGAGCATGCCGTTGAGTTCACCGTTGTGGAGGTTGACGCCGAGCTTTCGGAGGGTGTCGAAGTCGGTGAAGACCTGTTCGACACGGGCGATGCTGTCGGGTTCGCCGGTAACTTGAATGGCGTCGGAGCGGAGATCGATCGTGACGTTGAGTTTGTCTTCCAGCAGCCGAAGATTTTCGTCGTGGGTCCCATAGAGGGGCTCAATGCCAGGTGTGATTTCCAGTGATTTTTTTATCAAGTAGTGTGCTGACCTCCGTCAGGGGAAGCTGGGTTAACGGTTTGAACAACTGTGGGTATTGGATGACGCGACGCGGGGGGCCGGTTGCAGCGCAAGGGGAGCGCTCTTTTGATTGTGACCGGGTTGGCGAGATGTGCCAATGTGCCGAATATGCGCAAAGAGTAGAACGAGGATGGATTGGCGTCAAGTGGGAATCGATGAATTGTGACGGATGGGGAAGCTGCGCTGGGTCGGGTAGTTACGGGCGGGGTGGAGTCCTAAAGAGCAGATCCCCCCATTCGACTTCGCTCAGGGCAGCCTCTTTGGGATACAACCGGAAAGGCAAGTGCAGAGGCGTTGTGGCTGGTTGACGGCTTACATCCCACCCTTCGCGATGAGACTGCGAAGGATGGGGCACCCGTTCGGTTGTGGCTGGTTGACGGCTTGCATCCCACCTTCGCGATCGGACTTGCGAAGGATGGGGCACCCGTTCTTTGGGGAAGACAACTGGAAAGGCAACAGCAACAAGGCCACGGCAGCGGGAACAATAAGTCAGGTTGACCTTAGGGCTGGAGTTCCGTAGACTTAGATATTGCAGGGAGTGCGGCGGGTTCTGCCGCGTGCTCAAGGCTGTGACTGGGTTTGTGGTCGAGCCGCCTTGGCCTGCATCCCATTTTCCCCTACAAATGTATGGGTTGAGAGAAGAGAGTTTATGGCAAATCATGTTTCGTCGTTGAAGCGCGCACGTCAGACCGTTGGAAAGACCGCGGTAAACCGGTCGAACAAGAGCAAGCTGCGCGGCACGCTGCGCCAGTTGCGTGAGGCAATCGCCCAGGGCGATCACGCCGCGGCGACGACCCAGTATCGCGAGACCGCATCGATTCTGGACAAGAGCGTTCAGAAGGGTGTTCTGCACAAGAACACAGCGAACCGCTACAAAAGCCGCTTGAATGCGCGCGTGAAGACCGTCGCGCCGAAGAAGGTCGCCTAGTTTTTGCGGTACGGGCGACGCTGAATTTTCAGGGGGCTGAATTTTCAGAGATTTGAGTTTGTGAGAAGGGCTGGTTACGGGAGACCGTGGCTGGCCCGTTTCTATTGCGGCGAGGCGTTTTGTGGTTTTTCCTGCGGGGTGGTGGGGGTTTTGTCGCCGGGCAGGGTGTAGATGGTTGGCGCGGAGCGGTGCTGTTCGGGTGGGGTGTCACCTGAGGAAGGGCTGGCGGGAGCGGGTTGGGCGTCACTGCTGGCAGGGCTCGCGGGTGGGGCGGATGGCGCGGGCGCCTCTGAGCTGCGACTGTGTGAGCTGGCGGGATGGGGTTGGCTGGCCGTAGCGGGCGGATCGGAGGGTGCGGGTTGGGTGGAGTCCGGCGCAGAATTGGTGGCGGCAGCCGGAGCGGCGGCGGGTTGGAGATCGGGTTGTGAGCCGGGGTCGGGATCGTTCGCCGAGGAACGGCCGGGGAGGCGGATGGGAAGGTCGTTTTCCGGCGGGGCGATGGAACGGGCTAGCTTGATATCGGATTCGTCTTTGGTGGTGAGCGGCGGAAGAGTGTGGATCTCTATGGCGTCGGCGTGAACGATGGCGAGAGCGAGACCATCGGGAGATAAAGCAAAGTTCTGACCGGCGCGGGAGACCGGTGAGCAATCGGCGCGGAGGAGTTGCTTGCCGGTGCCGGTCTGGTAGACGACGACGGCCTGGGCGTTGACCTCATCGGAGCTGATCGGCTGATCGGGCACGGCCGAGACGCGCAGCAGGATGCGACTGAGGGCGAAGCGGCCGGCGGCGGGGGCATAGGCGATGGAGGGTGCGATGAAGTCGCCGAAGAGGCCCCGCTCCCACATCTCTTCGCCGCGCATGTTGAAGGCGCCGAGCTGCTGCCGGCTAGAACCCCCGCGACAACCGAAGGCGATGAATTCGCTGTGGCTGACAAAGACCGGGGCGGGAGCACAGGACGAGTCGAAGGGGGAGAGCTCGGCCTTCTTGCCGGAGTAGGAGTGAAAGTCGAAGGCCCAGTGCTGGTGTCCCTGATCGACGACGGCGAGGAAGCCCGCGGTGGTGGCGGGAATGTCGCCGGTTGACGGGGTTTGGATGGCGCCTGCGGAGCGGGCCAGGACCGGGCCACCGTCATCGCCCGCGTGGAGGCGGTAGAAGTTGATCTGGACTGCGTTTCTCTCTCTGAGCCCTGGAGATGGGGCTGGAGTGGGGCCAAAGAGCGGGGTCTTTGGCTTGGGTGTGGGCGGCACGCGATTCACGGTTTCGATGATGAGCAGGTCGGCGTCGGGCGAGAGGATCAGAGCGGCCAGTCGGCGTTCGGCTGAGACGATGAAGGGTTGCTGGGCGAAGGGGTCTCTGGTGGCGAGGTTGGCGAGCGGAGCGATGGTGGTAAGGGTGTCGCGCACACGAAGAAGGAAGTGTCCGTGGCCGAGATTCCAGAGGTACTGGGCGTGGTCGTGCAGGTGCCAGGTGGTGCGGGCGACGACCCGGCCGCTGGAGATTTCGAGCAGAACGGCGTCGACGACGCGGTCCTGATCCTCCTCAGGCTCGTCGGGCAGGCGAGGGATGAGGCGATGGACGACGAAGGTGACGAGAAGGTGTTTCTCATCAACATAGTGCAACGTGAGCATCGAACTGCCCTTGAGCAGGAACTGGGTGGAGAGCGGCTGGAAGCCGAGATTTTCCAGTGGGATGCGTAGCGGAGGCTCAGGCTTTGCGGCGAAGATGGGAATAGCGGCCAGGAGGAACAGAAGAGCAGCCAGGCGGCAGCGGAGAAGGCGGTGCGGTGTCGGGATGGGGTAGTTGGGAACCGGCATGGCACGGAGCGCGTATTCCAGGCATTCGATCGCGCCTAGGAGTAATGTTTCACAGACGCAGGAGTGGCGGCAACGTGTGCATATTGTGACCGGCGGCATGGCTTGCGGGGTGGACTGGTGATACAAAGATGCTTGATAAATTTGAATTTTGTGAGGAGACCAATGTTGAACGGATGGAAGTTAGCGATGTCAGATAAGTCTGGACGCCGGACTGGAGTAATGATGACGGTTGCCCTGATTGCGGGGGGAGCGTGGAGCGCGGCAGTTGGGCAACAGACCAAGATGGTCGACGCGGGTAAACCGCACGAGGTGTATGTGCCGATTCCTGGGTTCGATACGACCTCGATCGATAAATCCGTGGATCCATGTAACGACTTTTACAAGTTTGCCTGCGGCAAGTTTGAGGCGAACCATCCGATTCCCGCTGATCAGCCGGCGGTGGACCAGTTTTATGCTCTGTACAACGTCAATACGCAATCGTTGAACAAGATTCTGAATCAGGCCGCTGCGGGTGGGGCGGGACGGTCGCCCGATGAGCAGAAGATCGGCGACTACTACAAGGCGTGCATGGATACGGACGCGATCGATGCGAAGGGGTTGACTCCCCTGGAGCCGCTGCTGAAAGAGATTGACGGGGTAACGAGCAGGGACCAGTTCCCTGCCCTGATCGGCAAGCTGCAGCGGATCGGCGTGAATGCGTTCTTCGGGTATGGCGAACAGCAGGATTTCAAGGACGCGAGCAAGCAGATTGCGGTTGTGATTCAAGGTGGGTTGGGCATGCCGGAGAAGGATTATTACCTGCGCACGGGAGCCAAGGACGTAGCGCTGCGGGAGCAGTATGTTGCGCACGTGGCGAAGATGCTGGAGCTCGCGGGAAGCACTCCGGAGCAGGCGGCGAAGGATGCCAAAAACATTATGACGTTCGAGACGGATCTGGCGAAGTCTTCGATGGGCGTGGTTGATCTGAGAGAACCGGAAAAGACCTACCACATGCAGCCGACCGCGACGTTTGAGGCGACGATACCGGGAGTGGACTTTGGAGCGTTTCAGGACGCGATCCATTCGCCTCGGGTGAGCGAGTTGAACAATGCGACGCCGGACTTCCTGCCTGCGATGATGAAGGCGAGTCACACGGCGGATATGGATACGCTGAAGGCGTACATGCGCTATCAGCTGCTGACGAAGTCGGCGGGCAGGTTGCCGAAGAAGTTTGATGCGGAAAACTTCGACTTCTACGGACGCAAGCTGAATGGGCAGCCGGAACAGGCGGCGCGCTGGAAGCGCTGCTCGAACTCGGTAAACGCCGCGCTGGGCGAGGCACTGGGCAAGGTGTATGTTGAGCAGTATTTCGCCGGCGACAGCAAGGTCAAGATGGTGCAGATGGTGAACGATATCGAGGCGGCGATGGATCGCGATATCGACCAGCTGGACTGGATGTCGGCTGCGACCAAAGCTCGCGCGAAGGAGAAGCTGCATGCGGTGGCGAACAAAATCGGGTATCCGGACAAGTTCCGCGACTACTCGAAGCTCGAGATCAAGCCCGACGACGCACTGGGCAACCAGCAGCGGGCGGAGGCGTTTGAGAATGACCGCCAGTTGAACAAGATCGGCAAGCCGGTGGACCACAGCGAGTGGGGCATGACTCCGCCGGAGGTGAACGCGTACTACAACCCGAGCATGAATGACATCAACTTCCCTGCCGGGATTTTGCAGCCCTCGTTCTATGATCCCTCGCAGGATGATGCCGTGAACTACGGGCATATCGGCGCGGTCATTGGACACGAGCTGACGCACGGGTTCGACGATGAAGGCAAGAAGTTCGACGCCAAGGGCAACCTGAGCGACTGGTGGACTGCCGAGGACACGAAGAAGTTTGTGGAACGGACCGACTGCGTGGTGAATGAGTACGGCAACTTCGTTGCGGTCGACGATGTGAAGGTGAACGGCAAGCTGACGCTGGGCGAGAACACGGCCGATAACGGCGGGCTGGTACTGGCTTATATGGCTTACCTGGATCGCGCAAAGAAGAATGGCGTCGACCTGATGGCGAAGAAGGATGGATACACGGCGCCGCAGCGATTCTATATCGGCTATGCGCAGAACTGGTGCGAGAACTCGCGGCCAGAGTCGGTGAGAAACCAGGTGCTGACGGACCCGCACTCTCCTGATCACTTCCGCGCAAATGGCGCGATTGTGAATCAGCCGGGATTTGCCGCGGCGTTCGGATGCAAGAAGGGTTCGCCAATGGCGCCAGTGAATAGCTGCCGCGTGTGGTGAGAAGGACAGTGGTTGGTTTTTAGTGGTTAGTGGTTAGTTGCGAAAGGAGGGAGCTTCGGCTCTCTCCTGTTTTTTTGTGCGAGAGTGGAGGTATGGCGGTTTTGGAGAAGAGACGGGCGCTGGGATTCGCAGCGTGTGCGGTGGCCAGTTGTTTTTGGGGATGCGGATTCTTCTTTGGCAAGATTGCGCTGGCGGAGATGAGCTTCGCGCATATGGTGCTGTACCGCTTTTTGTTTACGATTGTGGTGCTGTTTCCCCTGCTGGTGACGCATCGTCCAGGGCTGAACCGGAGGGAGTGGGGATTGCTGGCAGTGGCGTCGTTTTTTGGGGTCCCGCTGCAGTTTCTGATTCAGTTTTATGCGCTGTCGATTACGACGGTGAGCCATGCGGCGCTGATGGTGGGGACGATGCCGGTCATTCTGGCGGTGGGGGCGACGGTGTTTGCGCATGAGCGGATGGACCGCGTGGGCTGGATTGCGCTGGTGGGTTCGATGTGCGGGGCGGCGTTGATTGCGCTGAGCAGGGGCGCGCACGCAAACGGTGGGGCGACGCTTGAAGGGGATTTGCTGGTAGTGGTTTCGCTGCTGATTGCGTTGAGCTGGATTTTGATCAACAAGGAGTTGATGGAGCGCCACTCGCCCGTGGTGGTGACGGCGTACGGGCTTTTGATTGGGACGGCGATGCTGATGGTGTGGGTTCCGGTGCGATATGGGATGCCGCCGGTGGCGGGAGTTTCGGTGAAGGCCTGGCTTGCGCTGGCAGCGAGTGGAGTGTTGTGTACGGCGACGACGACGTTGCTATGGAACTGGGGTATGACGCAGGTTCCGGCTTCGCAGGCCGGAGTGCTGTTGAACATGGAGCCGCTGATAGGGAGTCTGCTGGGTGTGCTTGTTCTCGGCGAGAGGCTGGGGCCGAGTGCCTGGGTTGGGGGTGGGTTGATTCTCGCTTCGGCGGTGACGTTGACGACGCGATCGAAGACAAGGGTGCGGGAGACGATGCCGGTGACCTGAACGTGCGCAGCTAGACTTGAAGGATGCACGCGTTGACGAAGTTGGGAGGGGTGATACGGAAGCTGCACTGGGCGCGCGGATTTCGCGCCGGGGTCGCTGTTGCGGCGGCGATGATTGTCTGCTACATGCTGGGCAAGCCGATGGGGTGGGCGGCGCTGGGTGGATTTGAAACGATTCTTGTAGACAACGGCGGACCTTACCGGAGCCGCTTGACGACGATGATCACGGTGCTGGTGGGCGGGGTGATTGCGTGCATCGTGGGTTCGCTCGCTGCGGGGACGTTATGGGTGGCGGTCCTTGTGACAGTGGCATTTTGTTTTGCCATGACGTTCGCGCGGGTAGTCTCGCAGCCGGTGGCTTCGACGAGCGTGATTGTGCTGGTGATCTACTTTGCCGGATTGGGAGGAAGCACGCATACGCTGCGAGGAGCTCTGGGGAACGCGGTTGCATTTTTGCTGGCCGGGTTGTGGGCGGCTGTGCTGAGCCTGGGACTGTGGCCTTTGGATCCGTTTCGTCCGGCCCGGCTGGCGGTGGCAGACTGCTATGCGATGCTGGCGCAGTTTACTTCCGGTGTGCGGGTCGGGCTGGGACATGGCGAGGAGCGAGATGCTCAACGGCTGCGCATGCATACACTTCAGCGGTCGATGCGGCTGCAGATAGAGAAGGCGCGCACTGCGTTAGGCACGACAGGAGCGAGAGCCACGGCACGAACGGTGCGGGCGCGGAGCCTGACAGTGCTGCTGGAGACTGCGGACATTTTGTTTGCTGAGACGATCCGATGGACGGAGCTGGCCGAGACCGGGACGGATGCGGCCTCGCGCCAGGTGCTGACGGATGCGCCGCGCTGGCTGAGCGGAGCGACTCGGGCGGTGGCCGATGGGTTGCAGCAGCGGCCGCGGGATGGAGGGGCGTCGTATGCGCCGGAGGGATCGCACTCGCTGGAGCACGTTCGGAGGAGAGGGCCGGTGGTATCGGTCGACGGGACGACTGCGGATGGATCGCTACTGACGCACCTGAAGGCAGAAGAACGCGACGCGCTGCAGAATGTCGAGATTGCGTTCGAGTCCGTGCGGGCGCTCTGGAGCGGCGTAGAGTTCCGCAAGAGTGCGGAGAGATGGACGGCGGTGACTCGCAGGGACTCGGGCGAGACGAAGCAGATCGCTTCGTGGCTCAGCGCGCCGTTGGATGCTGTGCGGGCGAACTGGACGTGGAAGTCGGTGATGATGCGGCATGCGCTCCGGATGGCTGTGGTGGCTGGAGTGGATGTTGTGCTGATCCAGGTGCTGCATCTTCCGCATGGGTTCTGGTTGGCGATGACGTCGATCATTGTGCTGCAGCCGTATGGGTCGGGAACGCTGCGGCGCGGAGTGCAGCGAGTCGGCGGGACGATTGCCGGAGGTGTGCTGGCGGCGTTGCTGGCGGCCTCGGTAGATAGCGAGGGCGGGATTATTGCGGTGATTACGGTGACGTCGGTGCTGACGCTGGCAACGTATGCCGTGGACTATGCGTGGTACTGCTTTTTTCTGACGCCGACCTTTGTGCTGATGAGCCTGCCGCATCTGCAGGACTGGCACTATGCCGGCGTAAGGATGGGCACGACGGTGCTGGGGGCGGTGGTCGCGGTGATTGCAATGCGTGTGCTGTGGCCGGAGCGTGAGCAGATCGAGCTGGGAAAACTGCTCGGGCGTGGGGCGGCGGCGAATGCGGCTTATGTGCGCGCGATGTTGCGGTTCTGGGCGACGAGTGCGGCGACGCGGGCTGCGGCAGAGCGGGAGATGCTGGCTCCCGCGCGGCGCAGATGCGGGTTGTCGATCAACGATGCTGAGGAGACTCTGGACAGGCTGATGCTGGAGCCACGGGTGAGCCGGGCGAGCCGATGGGAGGAGGCGCTGACGTTTGTTACGTATCTGCGGAGGATGACGCGTGCGGTGACAACGTTGGCGGTAGTTGGAACAGGCGGTTTGCATTCGGTGGAGAGGATGGAGGCAGTGGCGGGGAGGCTGGATCGAGTAAGTTCGGCGCTGCTCGGTGAGGGTGAGGTGCAGCCGGTCGATGATCCGGCAATCGCAACGACGGGCGGTGACGCGAGCGTGGCCGAACAGCAGATGCGCAGGATGGAGCGGCAGGTGGGTGTGCTGGAGCGTGCGGCGGCGGCTACGTTGACGACGGGGTCGAAGACGCGGGCGCGCGAGACTTTGCCGGTGACTTAGTTGTCCGTTGTCAGTTGTCGGTTGTCGGTTGTCGGTTGTCGGTAGTCGGTAGTCGTAGTGTGATATTCTCCGCGCATATGAACAAGACAGGGTTTGCGGGCGTGCTGGTTTTGGCGGCAGTGTGTTCGATGGCGATGGCGCAGAAACCACCGTCGGCGATTGAGAGTGCGATGGTGAAGGCTGTCGATGCCCAGACGCCCGCAGCGATTGCCCTGCTGGAGAAGCTGGTGAATATCAACAGCGGAACGATGAATCTTGCCGGTGTGGTTGCGGTGAAAGATGTAATCGCGCCACAGATTGAGGCGCTTGGCTTCAAGGTGCATTGGATGCCGATGGAGAGCCTCGATGGACGCGCCGGGGATCTGGTGGCGGAGCATGTTTGTGCTGCCGGGACGGGTAAATGCGGGAAGCGGATTTTGCTGATCGGACATCTCGATACCGTTTTCGAGCCGAGCAGCAGCTTTCAGAGGTATTCGATTGTGCCTGGGACGAACGGCAATGTCGCTACGGGGCCGGGTGTGAACGACATGAAGGGCGGCCTGGTGGTGATGCTGACCGCTCTGGAGGCGATGAAGGCGGCTGGAGTGCTGGAAAAGGCTGAGATCAGGATTGTGCTGAGCGGCGATGAGGAGCGGCACGGGGAGCCGGTCAGCGTGTCGCGGAAGGACATGATCGATGCGGCGAAGCGGAGCGATGTGGCGCTGGAGTTTGAGGCGGGTGGGATTGTTAATGGGAAAGAGGTACAGAGCATAAGCAGGCGGAGTTCGGGAACGTGGCGGCTCGAGACGTCGGGCAGGACGGGGCACTCGTCGCAGGTGTTCAGCGAGCGAATGGGTGATGGTGCGATCTATGAGCTGGCGCGAATTCTGGAGACGTTCCGCAAGGAGTTAAGAGAGCCGGGGCTGACGTACAACGTTGGGCTGGTGCTCGGCGGGGCGACTGCGACGATGAATGCGAATGGAACTGGCGGCGAGGCTGCGGGGAAGAGCAACGTTGTTCCGCCGGCGGCTTTGGCGCTTGGCGATTTGCGCACGCTGGACAATGAACAGATGACGCGGGTTCAGGCGAAGATGCAGGCGATTGTGGCGGATCATCTTCCGAAGACGGGAGCGACGATTGCGTTTGGAGAGGGATATCCCGCGATGGCAACTACAGAGGCAGGACATGCTCTCGTCAAACAATTGAATGAAGTGAATGCGACGCTGGGGCTGCCGGCGATGGAAGAGATGGATCCGATGGCGCGGGGCGCCGGGGACATCGCTTTCGTTGCGCCGTACGTTCCTGGGCTGGTGGGAACCGGAGTGATGGGGGAGGGATCGCATGCCGAGGGCGAGACGGTGTATCTTGACTCGATTCCGAGGCAGGCTAAGCGGATGGCGCTGTTGATGTACCGATTGGGACAGTGATTAGTTCTCAGTTGTCTGTTGTCAGTTGTCAGGTGTCAGGTTGTGGCTTTTTGGGTGGTGGTTGCTAGTTTTTTCGTGGTGCGGTGCCAGATGGTGGTGAGGGCGATGCCAGCTACGATGAGGCCGGCGCAGAGGCCGAGCCAGAGGCCGACGGCTCCGTGATGATTGTGGAAGGCGATGAGATAGCCGATGGGGAGGCCGATGAACCAGTAGCCGATGATCTGAACGATGAGGCCGGCGTGGGTGTTTCCTGCTCCGCGAAGAGCTCCGGTGGCGGTGATCTGGAGGCCGTCGAAGAACTGGAAGACGGCGGCGACGAAGAGCAGGGGGATGGTGGCAGCGATCACGGCGCGGTCCTCGGTGAAGGACTCGGCGATGAAGTGCGGGAAGAGGAAGTAAATGGCCGAGAAGCAGGCCATGGCACCGGCTCCGAGAGCGATGGCGGCCCATCCGGCGGCGGCAGCCTCGGCGGGAGCCTTGCGGCCGATGGCCTGGCCGACGCGAACGGCCGCGGCCGCGGAGATGGCGAAGGGCACCATGAAGGTGAAGCTGGCGCAGTTGAGTGCGATCTCGTGGCCGGCGAGGGGGAGGCGGCCCATGGTGCCGATGAGGAAAGTGACGAGGCCGAAGATGGCGATCTCGACGAAGATCTGGCCGCCTGCCGGGGCTCCGAGAAGCGCGAGGCGGCGAATGCGGGTGGGTTCGAAGTGATGCACCATGCTGCTGAGGCCGTAGCGGTGACGCCGCTCGATGCGCCAGAGTGAGACGACCATGAAGAGAGCGAGGTAAGCAGCGCGAGACGGAGGTGGCGAGGCCGGCGCCCGTGACGCCTAACGCGGGGATATGGATTGGGCCCCAGGAATGGCCGAAGATGAGAAGCCAGTTGCCCACAGCGTTGATGAGATTCGCGGTGACGAGAGCCCAGGCGATGGGGCGGACGTGGTTGAAGGCCTGCAGGTAGCGGCGGAGGGTGAAGTAGAGGAAGAGCGCGGGGGTGCCGTAGTTGAGGGCGCGGAGGAAGGAGACGGAGAGGGTGAGGACTTCGTGGTCGATGGGGAGGCGAAGCATGAACGCCGGGGCGAGCACGATGATGAGGATGAGGGTGAGGGCAAGGCCGGCGGCGAGGAGGAGACCGTGGAGAAGCCAGCGGTTGGCCTCTTCGAAGCGGCCTGCGCCGTGCGACTGGGCGAGGTAGGTGTCGAGGCCGAGGAGGACGCCGGCGATGCCGAAGGCGATGGTGTTGTAGAGGACCTGTCCGAGCGCGGCGGCGGAGATGGCCAGCGCGGGGTTGGCCATGTGTCCGACCATGATGGTGTCGACGATGCCCATCGACATCCAGCCGACTTCGGCAAGGATGAGCGGGAGGGCGAGCGTGAGCATCGGACGAATTTGATTGCGGATGGACATTTGGTTTCGTGCAGTCTCGCTGCCAGTCAGGGAAGGACTTAATATCCAGGTGCAATTGTGGCAAAGTCCTCATTATAGATAGCTTGACGCTTGACGTAAGCGATCTCTGCTACCACGCAAGCATTCTTCAATAGTGAAAAGACTCTCACTGACTTTTTTCCACATGCAGGAGGCATTAAGACTGTGGAGGATCGGAACATATTCGAAGTCACTCAGGCGGAGCTTCGGGAATGTGATCTGAATCTCTCTTGAGCGATACAACAAACTGAAACGGAGTTAATCTTGGCAGCGTTCAATCTGCAACATCCCGAGATCTCTCAGAATTGCATCAAAATGATTCACGGCCAGCTATACGGCCATGAGCAGGTAGCAAGTGTGCGGATTGCAATGAGGTATAGAAAACATGCGGAGAATTAAGAAAATACCTGTGAAACCGCAGACGGCCCGACTTATGGAACCCTCCGGAGCTGGCCGATGGATTTTTACAAATACGCATCGCTTACGTTTGGCACCGGACAGACAGGGTAACTTCGACCTTGATAAACAGTAGCCAGTTCCACTAGATCATTCCATTTATCCGCTGGTTCATTCTGTCTCTGACCTGACCATTTGCACCCCCTGCTGCCCCCCCCCGATATTCAGGAGATCACGATGACGGAATCCATGTGCCCGTCGCTCCATCGTCTCGGCTTGCTCCTCCACGCCGCATATCGGAATAAAGAGAAACACCTCCCGAGCAATTTCGACTTCAGAGCGTTTGCTAAAGCTGAACTGGATGTGCGTCGCGTACACAACCTGATCACTCATCACCGTTCCTTTTGCCGCCATTGCCGATTCAATGAGGCACTGAAAGGCATCGCACCTAAGTTCGACGATCTATACTCCGATGTGATTCCGATCAGGTCGGCCATCGTGAGCCGTGAAATCCTTTCATGACTCGCGTTGTCGCTCGGCCATCCATTGCGCCAGATTCAGGACGAGTCCAAGGCAACCGACAGTACCATCATGTCGATTGCAGGGCATGTCTCGCGCGAGATGCTCGCGCACTACTGCTGCGTTCGACGGACGAGAGGCGGAACTCTGACGCGCTGACAATCGGAAGGGGGAAACATAGAGATTCGGAGCGCAGATCGAAGGGTTACGACACAAAAGACGACACAGGAGTGCCGTCCCGTCTGCCGTTCATGCCGCGAATAGTTGATTCTTTGGTGGAGCTGAGCGGGATCGAACCGCTGACCTCCTCGTTGCGAACGAGGCGCTCTCCCAGCTGAGCTACAGCCCCCCACCAGACATGGATCGCACACCGCTTTCGCAGGTGCAATGCCGTCGAACAACCTCTTTGAGTGTACCAGCAAGCACCTGCCGGGCTCAAACCCTTAGGCGATCGTAGTCACAGTCTCATTCGATATCCTGACCAACTCGCCCCGTCACCCTCGTCCCCGCAGCCAGGGGCTTCTCCACCACATGCCATAACTCGCCCGCAGCGTCCATCACAACGCCGAGGACAGGGACCACTAACTTCGTTCCACTTCGCGCAACCGCCTCCAGCATCCCCACGTCCCCAACAACAAATTCCGTCCGATCCAACGCCATCTGCCAGCGCTGCCTGCCCGACACGCGTGACTCCTCGCGAATATCCGTCACCACTCCGGAAAACTTGTTCACTTGCTGATCGCCCTGCTCACCACTTCGCTCAACGCCTCCATCTCCCGCTTGCTTCCCACGCAAAACGGCGTCCGCTGGTGAATCCCCTCCGGTTTAATCTCCAGTATCCGCCGTGTCCCATTCGTCGCCATACCACCCGCCTGTTCCGCGATAAACGCCAGCGGATTCGCTTCATACAACAGTCGCAGCTTCCCCTTCGGCTGTTTCAGTGTCGGCGGATACAGGAAAACTCCGCCCTTCAACAGCGTCCGATGAAAGTCCGCCACCAGGCTGCCGATATATCGCGAGCTGTACTCCCGCTCCAGCCCACCGCTCCGCAACATGTCCACGTATTCGCGATATTCCTCTGGCCATCCCGCCGAGTTCGCTTCATTCACCGAGTAGTAGCTTCCCTGCTCCGGCATCTTCATTCGTTCATTGCTCAGCACAAACGCGCCAATCGTCGAATCCAGCGTAAATCCGTACACGCCGTTTCCGGTCGTATACACCAGCACCGTCGACGGTCCATACACCACATACCCCGCAGCCACCTGCCGGAATCCGTGCTGCAGAATCGACTCCTCCAGCGTCCCGATCTCTACCGGCATCCTGCGTAGCACGCTGAAGATTGTTCCTACATTCACGTTCACGTCGATGTTGCTCGACCCATCCAGCGGATCGAAGACGATGATGTACTTCCCTGTCTCCGGATCGCGATTGAACGTCACCGGCTCCTCGTCCTCTTCGCTCACCAGCGCAGCGACGCTGTCGCGCAGACCCAGACAATGCAGCAGCGCCTGATTCGCATACACATCCAGCTTCTGCTGCTGTTCGCCCTGCACATTCTCCGCGCCAAATGCGCCCAGCACACCAAGCAGCCCAGCCGCGCGAATCTTCGCCTCCACCATCTTCGCCGCCAGCGTAATCCCGCTCAACAGCCAGCTGAAGGTCCCCGTCGCCTCTCGTCCAGTCGACCGCAACATCTCCTGCTGCTGCTGAAGAATATGTTGCTGCACCGTCGTGATCATCGCCATCCGTACACCTTTTGTTTTTGATCGTTTACCCGAGCAGAGGGCAGATGCCAAACTGTAGCATCGCCAAAGAAGCCCAAACAAATAACCCATGTGAAATTCGCCTATTTCAATCGATTACCGCACCACGACCCGCTACAATCAGCACATCCATGACCCCCACAAAGACCGACTCAAAGATCAAAGGCCAGATCGATCGCCGGCGTTTCCTTCTCACCTCTGCTGCCGCAGCCGCCGTGACGCCCGTTCTTTCTCACGCACAGCAATCCCGCCACGCCGAAGTTCTATCACCCGCAATCGCCGCCCTGACCAACCGCCGCGCCGAAGCCGTCCCGATCACTCTCGCCGAACGCGAACAGCGCCTCGAACGAGCACGCGCGCTCATGCGTCAAAATAAAATCGACGCGATCGTCATCGCCACCGGCACCTCGCTGAACTACTTCACCGGTCTCCGCTGGGGCCAGTCCGAACGTTTCTTCGCCTGGACGCTCCCCGCAAAAGGCGCACCCTTCATCGTCTGTCCCGTCTTCGAAGAAGGCCGCGTCCGCGAACGCATGGATGCCAAGCCCGCCACCTTGCCATCCGCTTCGACAACCCGCGTCTACACCTGGAACGAAGACGAAGACCCCTACAAGCTCCTCGCCAAAGCCCTCAAGGAATCCGGCATCACCACCGGCAAGATCGGTATCGAGGAGCGCACTCAATTCGTCTTTGCCGACGGCATCGCCCACGCGAGCCCAACGCTCACCACTACCAGCGCGACTCCCATCACCTTCGGCTGTCGCTCCATCAAGACGCCCGCCGAACTCGCACTCATGCAGCTCGCCAACAACATCACACTGTCGGTCTACAAAGCCGCTTTCGAATCCGCACAACCCGGCATGACCAACCGCCAGTTTAGCCAACTCATCGATCTCGCCTACTCCCGGTGCGGCGTCTCGGGCGATGCCAGCTGTCAGGTAGGCGAATACTCCGCGCTTCCCCACGGCTCGTTACAACCACAAACTATCCGCGAGGGAGAGATCATCCTCATCGACGACGGCTGCACCGTCGAAGGCTACCAGTCCGACATCTCCCGCACCTTCGTCCTCGGCAACGCCACCTCGCCAAAACTCGACAAGGCCCGCAAGGTCTTCGACATCGTCCACCAGGCCCAATCCGCCGCCCTCGCCGCCGCCCGTCCCGGCGTCGAGTGCCAGGCCATCGACACTGCCGCACGCAACGTCATTACCGCCGCCGGCTTCGGTCCTGATTACAAACACTTTACTCACCGCGTTGGCCACGGCATCGGCATGGACGGCCACGAATGGCCCTACCTCGTGCGCGGCAACACCACTCCCCTTGCCCCCGGCATGTGCTTCTCCGACGAGCCCGGCATCTACATCACCGGCGAGTTCGGCGTCCGCCTCGAAGACGACTGGCACGTCACCGAAGACGGCGGCAAAATGTTTACCCCGCAAAGCCCCAGTCTCGAGCACCCTTTTGCCATCGGTTGAGCGATAATAATCTAGGTCGACGGCTCCCCCCAATGTGCCTGTCGACCGTGAGATAACCCCTTCCCGGAGCATCCCCCTACATGACCGCCCACATCCGTCGCATCCGCCCTCTGCTTTTCTGCGCTCTCTTCGCCTCCGTCGCAATTTCAGTGCACGCCGCATCTCCCGACTCCGGTATCTCCATCCCCAGCATGGACCCCGCCGTCCGCCCCGGCGACAACTTCTACCTCTACGCCAACGGCGGCTTCATCGCGCGCACGAAACTTCCCGCCGACCGCGCAGCCATCGGTCTCTTCAGCGTCCTCTCCGACCAGAGCTTCAAGCAAACAGCTAGCATCATCGCAGACGCCGCCAAAGCCAACGCCCCTGCCGGCTCCGATGAGCGCAAGATCGCTGACCTCTACCGCTCCTATATGAACGAGGCCGCCATCGAATCCCACGGCCTCCCCGCGCTCAAGCCTCATCTGGCCCAAATCGCAGCTATCCACACCCCGCGCGAACTCGCCCGCGCTCTCGGCCTCACCATTCGCGCCGACGTCGACGCCCTCAACAACACCAACTTCCACACCGCCAACATCTTCGGTCTCTGGGTCGCTCCCAGCTTCAACGATCCTGATCACTACGCCCCCTATCTCCTGCAGGGCGGCATCGAGCTGCCCAATCGCGACTACTACCTCGCCGACTCCAACAGCATGAAAGAAGTCCGCGCGAAGTACCAGACACACGTCGCCGCCATGTTCCGTCTTGCCGGCCTTTCCGACCCGGACGCCCGCGCCGCCCGCGTCCTCGCACTCGAGACCGCCATCGCCAAACAGCAGCTCTCCCTCGCCGACAGCGAAGACATCCACAAGGCCAACAACCCCTGGCGTCTCGCCGACTTTACCGTCAAAGCTCCGGGCCTCGACTGGCCCGAGTTCTTCCGCGCTGCCGGCCTTGCAAATCCGAACGAAACGCAGAAGACCTTCATCGTCTGGCAACCCGCCGCCTTCACCGGCGAAGCTGCCCTCGTCGCCTCCCAGCCCCTCGACGCCTGGAAAGATCTCCTCGCTTATCACGACATCGAGGCCTACACCGTCGCGACCTCCAAAGCTCTCGCCGACGAACACTTCGCCTTCTTCGGCACCACGCTCTCCGGAGCCACCCAGCAGCGACCCCGCGACTTCCGCGGCGACGTCCTCGTCTCCGCCACTCTCGGCGACGCCGTCGGCCAGCTCTACGTCAAACGCTTCTTCTCTCCCGAAGCCAAGGCACAGGCCGAAGCCATCGTCGCGAATCTCCTAGCCGCTTTCCGCGTACGCCTCGAAAACATCGCCTGGATGGCTCCCGAAACCAAAAAGGAAGCCATCACCAAACTCGGCACACTTCAGGTCGGTATCGGATACCCCGACCAATGGCGCAGCTACGCCGCGTACGATGTCACCCCGGACAACCTCTTCGCCAATCTCAGGAAGGCCAGCCTCTTCGAGTATCACTACGCCCTTCAGCGCGTCGGAAAACCAACCGACCGCAAAGAGTGGTGCATGACCCCGCAGACCGTCAACGCCGTCAACCTACCGCTCAGCAACGGCCTCAACTTCCCCGCTGCCATCCTGCAGCCGCCCTTCTTCGATCCCAAAGCCCCCGCCGCCCACAACTACGGCGCCATCGGCACCGTCATCGGCCACGAGATCAGCCACACTTTTGACTCCGAGGGTGCAGCCTTCGACTCCATGGGCCGCGTCCGCAACTGGTGGACCCCCCAAGACCTCGCCCACTTCAACACCGTCACCTCCGCCCTCGCCGCGCAGTACGACACCTACACTCCCTTCCCCGATCTCCACATCAACGGTCGCCAGACCCTCGGCGAAAGCATCGCCGACGTAGCCGGCCTCGCCGCAGCGTATGACGCCTATCACGCCTCACTCAAAGGCAGCGAAGCTCCCAAAGTCGACAATCTCACCGGCGACGAACAGTTCTTCATCGCCTTCGGTCAGAACTGGGGTTCAGTCACCCGCGACGCTGCGTTACGCCAGCAAGTCCTCACCGATCCTCACGCCCCCGGCGAATACCGCGCCCTCACCGTCCGCAACGAAGATGGCTGGTACACCGCCTTCGACATAAAACCCACCGACAAGCTCTACCTCGCTCCCAAAGACCGCGTCCGAATCTGGTAGCCGCGCCATCGAGCCCAACTAACGCGAGCACCCACGTCCAGACTCTCGGACGTGGCGATGTACAGAACTAGAACGCAGTGGGTGCCCCATGTCCCGCTTCTGGGACATGGGTTCACCGCCTACTCGTGCCGAATCGCCGCCATCGGCTCTATACGGGCCACCCTTACCGCAGGAATCAGCGAAGCCGCGCTGGCAATCACGATCACCGCTGCCACCGCCCCAACCATCACCCACGGATCGCGAGACGATGTACTGTAAAGAAAGCTCGCCAGTGCCCGCGAAGCAAGCACCGCCGCAATCAGCCCAGCCGCCGAACCCACCACCGCCACCACCGAGTTCTCGCGAAACACGAGCCGTACCACCTGAGCCCTCCGCGCCCCCAGGGCCATGCGAATGCCGATCTCGCTCGTTCGCCGCGCCGTCGCATACGCCAGCGTTCCATACAACCCAATGGCCGTCACCAGCAGCGCACAAGCAGCAAAAAACACCGACAGCAACGCCATCACCCGTTCCGAACTGATCGACTCATCCACCACCCGGTCCATCGTCGTCATCACCGGAGCAGGAATATCCGGCGCAAGCCGCGACGCAATCGATCGCGCCGCCCCGGCCAACGGTGCAACCGGCCCATCCACGCGGACAACTGCCGTGTACGACGCCTTGCGTTGATCATCGTTTTGTGTGATCGGCAAATAAACCGTCGGCGGCGCAGGCGAGCGCAGCTCTTCATACTTCGCGTCGCCCACCAACCCAATCACCTCGTAAGAGACGTTCTTATGCTGCATCGTGCGACCAATCGGGCTCTGACCCGGGAAAAACAGTTTTGCCGCAGCCTGGTTCACAATGATCTTCATCCCGGTCGTAGTCGTGTCCGTCCACTGAAACTCGCGGCCATCCAGTTTCGGAATACGCATCGTTTCGAAGTAAGCCGGTCCCACGGCGTTGACATGCGAGTTGTGCACACTCTCGCCCGGCACCGAATAATCAAAATCCCAATCCATGCCGGTCAGCGGCGTCATCTGAGCGAAGCTGACGCTCCTGACCCCCGCCTGATGTTCCAGCGCGTCGCCGAACTGCTCGTATAGCCGCCACAACTGATCACCCTCGAGCGCCTGCTTGTCCGTTCGCAGCGCAATATTCACCAGTCCTCTCGGCTCAAATCCAATGCCCGTCCGGTAAAGCCGCATCAAGCTCGTCGACAGCAATCCCGCGCCCACGGCCAGCATTAACGCAAGCCCAACCTCTGCCGCCAGCATCGCTTGAGGCACGATTCGCCGGCGTTCATGCGCCCGCGTTGCATGCTGGCCTTCTTTGATGTGGTCATGCAGATTGCGCGAGGTCGCCTGCAGCGCCGGTACCAGGCCAATCAACAACGCCACCGCCACCGCAGCCAGTGCGGCAAACGCAAACACCCTCGCATCGAGCGACGTGTCCAGATACACCGCGCGCCTCCCGGCGCCTCCCATCAACATCGCCGCCAGCGCCCGGCTCACAAACGGGGCCGCGGCCAACCCAATCAACGTGCCCATCACCGCGACCAGCAGGCTCTCCACCAGCAGCTGCTGAATCAGGCGTATCCGCGTCGCTCCCATTGCCAGCCGAGTAGCCAACTCACGTTCCCGCGCCGCGCCCCGCGCCATCAACAGACTCGCCAGGTTCAAACAAGCCAGCAACAACACGCCCCCGCACATCGTAAACACCGCAATCAAAGGCTTGCGAAACGCCGACCGGATATAGCTGAAGCCCTTCGATCCCGGCTCAGCCACGAAATGAAAATGCTTCTTCTCCACCCGCGCGATCCAGCCTCCATCCGGAACGCCCTCACGCACAATCGTCATTGAAACCGGCAGCAGTTGCGCGTTGGCCTGCTCAAGCGTCACCCCTGGTTGCAAACGTCCCATCACCGTCAGCCACCATCCGTGATGACCGGCCGCAATCATGCTCCGCGGCCCCTCGAAGATCTGTTCCACCGCCAGCGGCACAAAGATCTCCGACTGCAACGTAGGGTTCGCTCCTATAAACGACTTAGGCATCACCCCCACTACTGTAAGCGGCGTGTTGTCGATCTCGAGCTTCCGCCCCACCACGTCCGGAGCACCGTCAAACCAGCTCCGCCAGAAGCGCTCGCTAATGACCACCGCCAGCCCGTCAGGATTGCCACCCGTCACATCATCCGCCGGTGTCAGCGTACGGCCCAGCAGGGCCGGGGTCTGCAGTGCGCGAAAGAACTGCCCACTCACATACTGGCCATTGATGCTTTCGTTATTGGAATTCCCCCGCACCTGAAACGTGTTCTGCGTGTAGGCAAACACGTCCGCGAACGCTTCATGTCTCCTTTCCAGGCTGCGGAAAAATGGCGCAGGAAAGCTGTACTGCAGCTTTGGGCCACCCTGATCCATCGATAACACCACGAGCTCTTCCGCATGAGGCACAGGGAGCGGTCGCAACAACAGACCATTGATGAGCGAAAAGATCGCCGTATTCGCTCCCACGCCCAACACCAGCGTCAGCAGGGCCACGGTCGTAAAACCCGGCGACCTCCTCAGCAGTCGTGCCGAAAAACCCACATCTCTCAGCAGATTCTCCAGCCTCTGAAACTGCCACAACTCGCGCAACCGCTCGTGCCAGCGCACCGGATTGCCAAACACTCGCCTGGTCTCGCCGTCCACCGACGCCTCAGGCACGCCCTGCCGCAACAACTTCTCGCGCACCATCGCCTGGTGAAACTCCAGTTCCTCCGCCATCTCGCGGTCTAGGCGCTGTTTCGCAAAGAGCGCTTTGCATCGAAGCCAAAACTCATGCATGCCACCCATTCGTGCCCTCCTCAAGAAGCCTGCATCACGAAAGCAACCGCCGCCGACAGCCGCGCCCAGCGCGAAGATTCGCTCTCAAGCCGCTTCCTGCCCTCAGCCGTCAACTGATAAAACTTGGCCCTCCGGTTGTTGTCCGAAGCCCCCCACTTGGCACTCAGCAAACCACGCAGCTCAAGCCGATGCAGCGCCGGATAGAGCGCTCCCTCCTCCACCCGCAATACCTGTTGCGATGTCTGCTCAATCCACTCGGCAACGCCATACCCATGCATCGGCCCGCGCGCCAGCGCCTTCAGGATCAGCATCTCCACTGTCCCCTGAATCACCTGCCCAGCTTCGTTCTTCTCTTCCCTGATCATCTTAGGGAAGACCATACGCTGAGATCTTCGAGCTTGTCAATTTTCAACAGAGAGATCGATCTGTGTTGGTCTATCTTCCACCCGCGGCGCCGCCCTCCGCCAGCAGGTCCTCACCGACCCTCGAAGAAACTCCCCATCGTGAGCAAGGGAGTCCACAGTTTCATCGTGGACTCCGCAGTAAGAATGCTGTGTCCCCCCGTGCACAGAGAGGACACACCTCCGCGCTGATGGGCACTCGGACCCTTTCCGGATCCGGGCGCCCGCGCATACATTCTCTTGCTACGGCACTTCGATTTTCACGACTTGCCCCAAGCCCACCGGGGGCGGACCGAACCCCAAGTTGGACACATAGAGGTTTCCATCCGGCCCGAACGTCATCGCCGTAGGCAAGGACAGTCCCGACGCGATCTCTTGCACATCCCCGTTGTGGTCGATACGCAGCACCTTTCCCGTACCTGGCGTGGGGTTTGGATTGCCCGTGGTGTTTTCCAGCACATACAGCCTGTGCTGCTGATCGAAGGCGACTCCAAGTATGGTCGTGAAGCCGGTAGCAAATGTCTTCAGTTGACCAGAAGGTGTAATCTTCAGGATCTTCGATGATCCTTCCTGAATGGGAAAGGTGTTCAGGTTTCCAACGTAGAAGTTGCCGTCATAGGCGACTGCTGTGGGGACAATGTGTCCCTCTGTCGCAGAAATATCCACAATTCGGCGGATTTGGCCATCCGTGGTGATCATGTCCAGTTCACCGTGATTTGGCTCTACCGCGTACAAAGCGCCGCGGACCTCGACCATGCTGTACCACGTACCATCGGGCTCGAAGTCATCGGGTTCGGGATGGGCGACCGGGTGCGTCTTCAGGAAGGCCGACAGATCGGCAATCATCGTCGTGGTGCCATCTGCATTGACGCGAAGCACAGCGTTATCCGTACCGGCAAGTCCATGGGAGCAGCCTGCCCCAGCCAATATCGCGTACAGCGTGTCGCCAATGAAAGCTACATCCGCGACTCCGCTCACCAAATTGCCCAAAGCCGGAGAGGTTTGGCTTGAGGGCAAAAGATCCGCGACCGTTGTGCGTGTCCCGTTCGGGCTGATCTTGGAAATCCGAGAGGTAAACCCGCCGGTGTACGGACCAACCGGCGATACGACTTGGTCGCATAGTCCAACGGTCGATAAGGCACCAGCTGCGCCGCCTTCCGCGACGTACAGGTTCCCGTCCGGACCAAACTTCAGTCCGCGAGGGTTGTTTAGCCCTCCGGCAAACACTGAGACATTTGGCGACTGCGGCCATGCCGAGCATGACAGCAATAGCACTAAGACCGCACAGCAAATCTTTGCCATTCTGAAATATGGATTCATCGCAACGCTCCTTCGCGCAGAGTGGGGAATGAGACGAGGGGCCTGGCAATCGTGGGTTTCGCCGCAAGCGCGGCGGCGAACGGCCAGAACTCTACGCCCTGACCTCGTGCCGGTCAAGATGAAAAAAAATGCACATGTGCACAACAGGGAGACGACACCAGTAGAACTACTTTGCCGGCACCACCAGAACCTCAACTCCACTCGCAGCGTCCGCGCTCCGGTACACGCTCTCCGTCGCCTTTACAAACTGTTCCGGCTTCGCCAGCGGTATATCCACAAACGTCTGCGGGTTCCGGTCCACTAGCGGAAACCACGAGCTCTGCACCTGCACCATGATCCGGTGGCCCGCACGGAACGTGTGGTTCACATCCGGCATCTCGCTGTTCACGCTCACTATCTTCCCCGGCGTCAAGGCAGTCGGCTTCTCCCAGCTATCGCGGAACTTCGCACGCATCGGCTCGCCGCGGACAAGCTGTTCATACCCACCCATCAGAACCGGCGAAGCTCCCACCACCCTCTTACCCACAGCATCCGACGGCGGATTCGGATAGTCAGACGGATACACATCGATCAACTTCACCACGAAATCTGAGTCTGTCCCCGTCGATGCCACCTTCAGCTTCGGCCGCACCGGCCCTGCGATTGTCACATCCTCGGTCAACGGCTCCGACTCGTACACCAGCACATCCGGGCGCGTCGCCGCGAATCTCTGGTCATCCGCCATATAACGCTGCGGAATCGTATCCGTCACATACCCCACAAACGGCACCGGATGCGCCGGATCACTCACATACTCGTCCGCGCCGGTCTTCTCCACCGGCGCAATAAAGCTCAACTCGCCCCCAGCATGGAAGTACAGCATCTTCGCCTCCGCAGTCTTCGGAGGCCACGCATCATACTTCTTCCACACATTGCTTCCCGTCTCAAACACATAAGCCTTCGGCAGCGGCCCGCCCCCGCCGTTGTTGTTCGCTCTCTCCTTGCCTTTCAGATAAAACTCAAAAAACGGATACTCAATCTGCGCCCGGTAGAACAGCGAAGTCTTCGCACCAAACGTTACATCGCCCAGATGATCCCCCTCCGTCCGCGCCCATCCGCCATGCGTCCACGGCCCAACCACCAGCGTATTCACCGCGCCCGGATTAAACTCATCGATCGCATGAAACGTCTTGAACGGCCCCGAAAGGTCCTCCGCATCGAACCATCCGCCCACCGTCATCACCGCCGCATGAATGTTCTTCATGTGCCGCGACAGGTCGCGCTTCTTCCAATAGTCGTCGTAAGTCGTATGCACAAGCTGATCATGAAACAAAAAGCTGGATCCGTGGAACGCCTTGTCCAGATTCTCAGTTGGCCCAGCCTGCAAATAATATTTGTAACTATCCGGAGTACCCAAGTCGTACGGCGTCGCCGCCTTCTCCGGCAGCGTCGGATTTTTCTGCGGCTTGAAGAACAGATAAAACCCGTGGTTCGATGACAGCATAAACGCCCCACCGTGGTACCCATCGTCATTGAAAAACAAGTCCGTCATCGGGGCCTGCGGACTCGCCGCCTTGATCGCCGGATGCGAATCGATAATGCTCGCCGACGTATAAAACCCGGGATAGCTGATCCCTGTAATCCCCACCTTGCCGTTATTGTTCTCCACATGCTTCAGCAGGAACTCGACCGTGTCGTACATATCGGTCGACTCATCCACGTCTTTGTTCGACTTTTTATCGTCGATATGCGGATTCATCTCCTGAAACACGCCTTCACTCTCATACCGCCCGCGCGCATCGCCACACACAAAAATGTAACCGCTCTCGAGCAGTTCCTGACTCACGCCCAGTCGCGCCGGCATCTTGTCCTCGCCATAGGGCGCGCAGCTATACGGCGTCCGCGTCATAAGAAACGGGTACGGCCCCGCATCCTTGAACGCCCCCGCCTGCGGCGTATACACCGACACAAACAGCTTCACCCCATCCCGCATCGGGATCCGGTATTCAAACTTCGCATAGTGCGTCTTGATGAACTCTTCCTGACTCGCCCCCGGAGCCTGCGCCTGCACCCCATACCCCGCTACCACGAACAAACACACCGCCACCAGCCCAGGCCCGATCTTCATTGAGTCCCTCAAAATGAAATTTGCAGTACTCGCAGTCTATCCGACCCCGCTCCATCGCCACACAGGATTTTGACCAGCCCCGAAACCTCCGGATTCCTCGTCCCCACATGCGCCAGCCAACTCGCGTCTTATCCGCGTCCATCAGTGCCAATCCGCGGTCGATCGCGCTCTCTGCTAAGTCAGATCATCGGTATCGAACGGAGGCACCTTCCGCCCCAACGCAGAAACATCCCGCCTGCCCCCCACCAGCGTCTTCACCACCACATCAATCTCATCATCGACCTCAGCCGTAGCAGTCATCGCCCCAACCGACTCCGGAATTCCCAGGCTCTCCAGCAACACCGTCGCATGCGCCACCGCCACATGGTCCTGATTCAACCCCTCCGGCGTCTTCGCTTTGATTCCGACCTCACCCGGCTTCACTCCCAGCAACGCCGCCACACTCTCCCGCAGCTCGCCGGCAATCGGCACAATCTTCGGCTTCGCCATCACCAGCACAGTATCGATATTGACGATCTTGTACCCAGCCGTCGCCACCTCTTCCAGCGCCGTCTTCAAAAACACACTCGAGGCCGCACCCTTCCACCGCGGATCGCTCGGCGGAAAGAACGTCCCAATATCCCCCGCACTCACTGCCCCTAGCAGCGCATCGGTAATCGCATGCAACAACACATCGCCATCCGAGTGCCCAGCCAGCCCCTCCGGGTGCTCAATCGCAAGCCCGCCAATCACCAGGGGCACGCCCGCCTCGAACGCATGCGAATCAAACCCGTAACCAATCCTCATACCCATACGTTATCTTCCCACGGTGCGGGGCATTCAGCGCACAGCCCTTAAGCCTTACCCAGATAAAACTCCGCCAGTTCAATATCCCCTGGCTGCGTGATCTTAAAGTTCCTCGCCGACCCCGACACCACCGAAACCTCGATCCCAGCCCGCTCCAGCAGACTAGCCTCATCAGTCCCGGCAAACTCATCGGTCTCCGCCTCCACAAATGCTCTTCGCAGCAAACCAAACAGCGCCCCCTGCGGAGTCTGCGCATGCACAATCCGTTCCCGCGGAATCGTCGCCGTCACAATCGCCCCATCCGCCGTCCGCTCCACCTGCTTGATCGTATCCACTGCCGGCAGCGCGACAATGGCCGCACCATGCTTGATCACCGCGTCGATCGTCCGTTCAATCGTCGCCGGGTCGATCAGCGGCCGCACCGCATCATGCACCAGCACCACGTCGTCCTCGTCACACTCGAGCGCCGCTAGCGCATTGGCCACCGACTCCTGCCTGTGGTCGCCGCCCTCAACCATGTGCACGCGCGCTCCCAGGTCGTATTCGAGCATCTGCGCCTCCACCCGTTCCCGCTCCTGCGCCCGCACCGCGACACAAACCGCATCCACCCGCGGCACCGCCAGAAACGCCCGCACCGACCGCACCAGCACCGGCACACCGCCCACCTCAAGAAACTGTTTCGGCGCCGCCGTCGACGCTCCACCCGCGGCCATCCGCGTACCAATCCCTGCTGCCGGAAGAATCACAAATACTCGCATAACCTGCGAAGTATACAAGATGCACAAGTTATGTCAGTTAACCTGCTCATCGCGCCGCCCAGAAAGTTCGAAGTGAGCTACTTTGACGACCTCCGTCGCATTTCGCTCTTATTGGGACTGCCACCTACCAGAATCAAGGCCTCTTCGTAGTCTCCGTCAAAGTCTACGCGGGTAATTTCTCGATTTCGATAACTCACAGGTTCATCGTCCCAGCGTGCATCTGGTCCAATCTCAAGCAGCGACAAATAAGCTTCACTCACTTGCTCGACACGACCGACATGGCACACATCCGGAGCGATCTTCTCGCGATGAATCGTAATGATCGGATATGCGTGGCCGGCCGTCTCTAAAAGCTCGTTGAGACTTCCTATCTTTACCCTGGGCCGTTTGGGGATTCGTTCATCCCGCTTCCTGAGAGCCGCCGCAACAAATTTCGAATATTTCGCAGGTACCTGCAAATTTCGCACATCTTGAAGACGAATACACTGAAACCCATTGAATCGGATGAGGTCGTCAACAAGTGCCAAGAGAAAAAACTTTGGGCCGACATCCATCACATAACCAGTAGTCGAACCTTGTTCGAAAGAGCGAGTGAACTGCACAAGTTCCTTATTACGCGCTGAAGCTAACAACGCTTTCGCTTTTAGATTCGTCTTTTGAAGCATTTCGTATCAAGTATAAGGCTGCAGCAACCCACTAAGATGAGTGCAATGCACGCCACGCTCACCTTCGACCGCACGCAAATCAAACCCGGCGACCGCATCTGCATCGCCATCTCCGGCGGAGCCGACTCCGTCGCCCTCCTCTTAACCCTCCACGCAGCCAACACCGCCAAACGCTACTCCCTCGGTGTGGGCCTAAGCGCCGTCCACATCAACCACCACCTCCGCGGTGAAGAATCCAACGCCGACCAGCAATTCGTGGAAGACCTCTGCATCTCCTTCGACATCCCCCTCCACCTCCACCACGCCGACATCCCCGCCCGCATCGCGGCCACAAAAGAGTCCATCGAAGAGGCCGCCCGCAACGCCCGCTATGACTTCTTCACCACGATTCTCGCCTCCGGCCACGCCGACAGCGTCCTCACCGCCCACACCCTCGACGACCAGGCCGAAACCGTCCTCATGAAGCTCCTCCGAGGCGCCTGGACCGAAGGCCTCAGCGCCATCCACCCCGTCATCACCCTCCCAAAGGGCAAAATCCTCCGCCCCTTCCTCCAAACCCGCCGGGCCGAAATCGAATCCTTCCTCAAATCCATCAGCCAACCCTGGCGCGAAGACTCTACCAACACCGACACCACCTTTACCCGCAACAAGATCCGTCACGAGCTCCTCCCCCAGCTCCGCGCCTACAATCCAAACCTCGACCAGACCCTCGCCAACCTCGCCGAGCTCGCCCGCGAAGAAGAATCCCGCTGGCAGACCGAACTGAGCCGCATCCTCCCCCAACTCCTGCTCCCCGGCAAACCCGTCCGTGGTGGCGGCCGCTCTGTCAGCACCGCTCCCGGCCAATCCGCCGTCTCCATCGAGCTCGACCGCCTCCGCGCCCTCGACCCCGCGCTCCGTCGCCGCGTCATCCGCGCGGCCGCGCGTCAGTTGGGCGCCCGCCTCAGCTTCGACGAGACCTCCCGCCTCCTCGCCCTCTGTGGATTTCTCCCATACCCGCCCGTTGGCGCCCCCACCGTCGCCGCCCGCACCGGAGCCTCCCTCCATCTACCCAACGGTTTGCGAGCCGACCGTTCCCCTCGCGAACTTCGCCTCTTTCGCCAGCAATAGCCCCAACGTCAGTCCCATCACCGCCCATTTCCATCCCATCACCCTAAAGTCACATCCAGATTCAGCTTTTGCCACCCCGAATCCTTGGCCGAAGAGTAGAATCTAAGTACTTGATTGAGGCAGGCCTGGCGTTGGGGAAATCAAGCGACTCCGTCAGCTCCAGAACCTTTCTTTCTTAGTTACCGTCTAACAGTTGTAGGCTACCGTGCGGTTTTTGCGTCCGGCAGCCGGGTCTGACAGACGTCAGTGGGGTAATTGGGCCGCTGCAGACCGGAAAATGAGGAAATTCGCTTTGAACTCGACCGTCAAACAAATTCTGATCTGGGTCTTCATGATCACCTGTCTCGTGTTTCTATGGCAGGTTGTCGTCAAAACAACTGGCGGAAGTCAGGAAAAGAACATCAGCCTCACCCAGCTGCTTAACGACGCCGATCAGGGCAAGATCAGTGACGTCATAGTCAGCGGCGCCGAGGTCACAGGCCACTATCGCGACGACCTGAAGAACCAGTTCCACACCACCATTCCGGGCAACTATCCCGACATGTATAAGACGCTGCGCGATCACGGTGTCAATATCACCATCAAGGATCAAACCCAGAATCAGTGGCTCAGCCTGCTGATCTCCATCGCGCCCTTCGCTCTTCTGCTCGGCCTCTGGTTCTTCCTCCTGCGCCAGATGCAGTCCGGCGGCAACAAGGCGATGAGCTTCGGCAAATCCCGGGCCCGCCTGCTCTCCATGCAGCAGAAGAAGATCACCTTCAAGGATGTAGCCGGCGTCGATGAAGCCAAGGAAGAGCTCAAGGAGATCATCGAGTTCCTCCGCGAAGCGCAGAAGTTCCAGCGCCTCGGCGGCCGCATCCCCAAGGGCGTCCTCCTCGTCGGACCTCCGGGCACCGGCAAAACCCTCTTGGCCCGCGCAGTCGCCGGCGAGGCCAACGTTCCCTTCTTCTCCATCTCCGGTTCTGACTTCGTCGAAATGTTCGTCGGCGTCGGTGCATCCCGCGTTCGCGACCTCTTCGAACAGGGCAAGAAGAACGCCCCCTGCATCATCTTCATCGATGAAATCGACGCCGTAGGCCGTCACCGTGGCGCAGGCCTCGGCGGCGGACACGACGAGCGCGAGCAGACCCTCAACCAGCTCCTCGTCGAGATGGACGGCTTCGAGTCCAACGATGGTGTCATCCTCGTCGCCGCAACTAATCGCCCCGACGTTCTCGATCCCGCTCTCCTCCGTCCCGGCCGCTTTGATCGCCGAGTCATCGTCGACCGTCCCGACATCCGTGGCCGTGAAGAAGTCCTCAAGGTTCACTCCCGCAAGGTCCCCATGGCCGAAGACGTCAACCTCAACGTCCTCGCTCGCGGCACCCCGGGCTTCAGCGGAGCCGATCTCGCCAACATGGTCAACGAGGCCGCCCTCACCGCCGCCCGCTACAACCGCAAATCGGTCCACATGTACGACTTTGAAGTAGCGAAAGACAAGGTCATGATGGGTGCCGAGCGCAAGTCCATGCTCCTCACCGACGAAGAGAAGCGCACTACCGCCTACCACGAGGCTGGTCACACCCTCGTCTCCGCGCTGCGCGAGCACTCTGACCCGCTCCACAAGGTCACCATCATCCCCCGCGGCATGGCACTCGGCGTCACCGTCTACCTCCCCGAGGAAGACCAGCACACCGTCACCAAGGACTATCTCGAAACCCGTCTCGCCACCCTTATGGGCGGCCGCTGCGCCGAGGAGATCTTCCTCAAGCAGATGACCACTGGAGCCGGCAGCGATATCGAGCGCTCCACGGAGCTAGCCCGCAAGATGGTCTGCGAGTTCGGCATGTCGAAACTCGGCCCGATGACCTTCGGCAAAAAGGAAGAGCAGATCTTCCTCGGCCGCGAGATCGCACAACACCGCGACTTCTCCGACGACACTGCCAAGCAGATCGACGCCGAAGTTCGCACCTTCGTCGACACCGCTTACAAGTCCGCCTACACCATCCTCGAGTCCAACCAGGACATCATGCACCGCATGGCAGCCGCCCTGCTCGAGCGTGAAACCCTGGACGCCAACGAGATCAAACTGATCATCGAAGGCAAGGACCTCCCGCCGATGCGTTCGGCCCTCGCCGAGCCCGGCAGCGGCGGTGGCGAAACCCAGAAGGTCCTCAAACCCGAAGGCGGCCGCAAGCCCGGCTTCGGCGAGAACCCCTCCCCCGCATAAACATCTAACCCAGCATCGAAGTAAAGGCAGCCCCCCGTGGCTGCCTTTACTTTTTGCTGCTGTTTCTTTTTTGTTGTTCATCCCGAGGAATCTGCTGTTGCCTTGCCTTTGTTCTCCACCATCAGCCAACCATTTCCGGGTGCCCCATCCTTCGCGCACTTTGCGAAGGGTGGGATGGTAAGCACTCAATCAGCCTCAACGCCTTCGCCGCACCTGTTTTTGCTTATCATTCCGCGCCGCAGCGGAGGAATCCGCTTCTGCCTTTGTCACTATCACGAACCATCTCCCCCACCATCCCGTATAAACCATCCATGCTCACTCGCCCCGCGATCCTCCTCCGCACCGAAGAAACCGCCCTCCTCCTCGCCTCCCTCTTCGCTTACCAACACCTCCACTACAGCTGGCTCCTCTTCGCCATCCTCTTCCTCACCCCCGACCTCTCCATGCTCAGCTACTTAATCAACGTCCGCGTCGGCGCTGCCACTTACAACCTCGTCCACACCCTAACCCTCCCTCTCGCACTCCTCCTCATCAGTTACCTCCAGCACTGGCATCCAGCCACCGCCATCGCCCTCATCTGGACAGCCCACATCACCCTCGATCGCCTCCTCGGCTACGGCCTCAAATACCCTACGTTCTTCAAGGACACCCACCTCCAGCACATCTCTTAAAAAATATTCTCAAGGAGTGGCGTGTTTTTAGTCGCCGGAAACGTGCCATCCAAACACCACGGTTTACCACGCAATTCACCACGTTCTAACCATCAAAACACCACGTTCTGCACCTCGTTTTTCACAAAACCCCCTGCAAAAACAAGGTTCCACCACACCAGATTCTTTTCTGACGAAAACCTGCGAATGCGACAATAGTTTCAGCCGATGCGTTTTCGTCCCCTCACGCTGCTCCTCGCCATCACCCTCACCGGATGCGGCTACCATCAGGCTGGCTCTGCCACTCACATCCCCGCCAACGTCCGCACTCTAGCCGTCCCCATCTTCGCCACCAACGCGCAGGCCTTCCACACCGAGATGGTCTTCACCCAGGCAACCATCCGCGAGCTCAACACCCGCACCAAATACCAGATCATCAACTCCGACTCCCCCGACGCCGACGCCACCCTCCACGGCACCATTCTCACGCAGACCATCGCCCCCCTCACCTACGACGCCACCACCGGCCAGTCCTCCAGCTATCTCGTCTCCATCACCGCCAAAGTCGTCCTCACCGCCCACGACGGCCACGTCCTCTACCGCAACGACTCCATCCTCTACCGCGAACAATTCCAATCCACCCAGGACCTCAGCGGCTTTATCCAGGAGGACGGTTACGCCATCATCCGCGTCGCGCGCGAGTTCGCCCACGCCATCGTAAGCGATATGCTGGAGTCCTTCTGATGCCATCGCCCATCCAACTCCGCAGCTTCGCCTCCACCGATCGCTTCATCTCCGAAATCGCGACGCCATCCATCAAATCCGGCTACGTCCTCATCGGCGACGAAGTCTTCCTCTACGACCGCTGCCGCAAAGCCGTCCTCTCCACCCTCACCCCCGAAGACGCCCGCGACTTCAGCCTCCACGACCTCGACCTCGCCGAAACCAGCATCTTCGAGATCCTCGACCGCGCCCAGACCCCATCCCTCATGGCGCCCTTCCAGGTCCTCTTCGTCCGCAATCTGAAAACCCTCTACGGCCGCGGATCGAAAAAAGAAGAATTCGCCGCAATCGTCGCCTACTTCCGCTCCCCCAACCCCCAGGCCCTCATCCTCTTCGTAGCCGACCACCTCCGCATCCCCACCGACCTCCGCAAGATGGACTACCAGGACAAAGACCGCTACGAAAAGATCCGCGAAACTCTCGGCGACTGGTGCGGCCTCGTCGAGCTAGCCCGCGTCGACGAAAACGACGCCATCAAATGGGTCATCACCGCCGCCGAATCCCGCAACGTAAAGTTCGACCCCGACGCCGCCCGCGAACTAGTCGACGCCCTCGGAGCCGACATGATGCTCATCGCCAGCGAATTCGAAAAACTCCTCCTCTACGTCGAAGGAAAAAACCGAGTCACCCTCGGCGACGTAGAAACCATGGTCCTCGCCGCCAAACAGCGCAGTCTCTACGAGCTCACCGACGCCATCAGTTCCAAGGACCGCCCCCGAGCCCTCGCGCTCCTCCACGGCCTGCTCAACGCCTCCGACGGCGGAGAAGACGCCGCCATCGGCCATCTCTACATGCTCGCCCGCACCTTCCGCCAGATGCTCATCATCTCGGAAAAAAACGTCCGCGATCCCCGAGCCATCTGGCAGGTCCTCTGGCAAGGCTTCCGTATGCCCCCCTTCGCCGCCGAAGACCTCATCAAGCAAGCCCGCCGCTACAAATCCCGCCGCGATCTCACCCGCGCCATCCGCCTCGTAGCTCGCGCCGACCTCGAACTCCGCAGTTCCCCCGCCAACAAACTCCTCGTCCTCGAGCGCCTCATCCTCGACCTCTCCACCGAACCCAAACCCACCACCTACGAACCCTCCCACCAGTTCGCCATGGAACTCTAACGACAATCTTCGGAGCCACACTTGAGCTTCAAACATCTTCGAATTGCACTCTCTGGTATCGTTCTGCTTCCTCTCGTAGCTCACTCTCAAACACAAACCTTTGCATTGCCCTCCCATCCCGGAGCCATGGTTCTCGATCTCACCGGTTTCAAAGTGATCCAGAGCTCAGCCAAGCCCGGCGGCGCCGAACTCGGACTTAGAGTTCATGACAAAGGGAACACTGTGGCCCTGTTGTTTCTCTTCCTTGCGCCAAAGGAGCCACGCGGAAATGCCGCGGCCTGTCGGCAAGGCGAACTTGATCAAGTTCAGAAGAGCATGGGGCCGAACTTCAAAGACGTCAAGTTGAATCCTGACGGCAAGGACGATCAAACCACTGCCACAATGCTGGTCTCAGGAAAAAACGGACAGTTCCTCTACGGTTTCCACGGGAGTACCGATCAATGCCTTTCTATTGAGATGTACTCCGATCCGGAAACAAAGCTCGATCTGGACAAGGCATCATCTTTTCTAGCGCGTCAAAAATACGACGCAGCCTATGTCCCAACCAGCAGCGATAAATTTGTTTACGCAGAAATCTTGTACCGGAATCAGCAGTACAAAGCTTCAGCTCCGATTTACGCTGACTATTTGCAATCCATCCCAAACGATAAGGCCCATCAAACACAGCGACGCATCGCAACGGACGAGATGGGAATGGCTCTAGGCATCTCTGGTGATGTAGACGGCGCTCGTAAGGTCCTTCAAGAAGCCGTCAAGTCCGACCCCGACTACCCCCTCAACTACTACAACCTCGCCTGCGCCGACGCCGAAGAAGGCAAAGCCGCCGACGCAAAACTCCACCTCCAGCAAGCCTTCGACCGCAAAGCCAACACAATCCCCGGTGAGCATCTCCCCGACCCAACCAAGGACGACTCCATCCTGAAACTCAAAAACAACAAAGATTTCTGGGCCTTCGTCCAAACTCTTAAATAGTCAGGTGTCTATCCCGGCCACCCCGCGTAGGTCACCGCAACACGATTACACCGCCGCGTGCCCCATATCTCAAATTCTGAGATGTGGGCATCGTCCAGGGCGACCACTCCCCGATCGTCTACTCGCGCTCTCTGCAAATAATTGCTCATTGCCGCCCATCGCTTATGGGAGTATAAGTACCGAATCCTTGCACGCCAACGATCAGGGCCCCTTGAAATTAGCATTTCGGAGGACAGTATGTCTTCAACGCTTCCAGCTTTGTTAAGCCTTAGCAGGTGCAAGAAGCACTGTTCCGATCGCCAGCATGATTACCCGTAAAACGTATGCACTCGCCGATCAACAGATGGGCCGAGCACCCTGCTCCCTCTGCATCCAACGCCTTACCAAACTTCTGTCGAGAAATGAAAGGCAAAAATGATGAACTCCATGAAAACGGAACGAAGCAGACGCTTATTGCTTGCATGCGGCTGCTTCATAGCCTGTATAGCTGCGACCTTAACCGCACAAACCCGCCAGATTTCCTCCAGCGGGACTGGGTCTTTCGCCGCCTCTGCGCTTGGCGTCAACAGCGGCAATGGACCGGAACTCGACCCTGCTCTTTCCAGCGTCGAGCACGATGGCGGCAACGATGCAACAGGAGCAGTCTCGATTAACCGCACCATTCACCATGGTTCCCAGCACCCCGGCGCAACCATGTCCGGCAAGCACAAGACCAAGTCCAATCCGGTAATGAACCTCAGCTTCGACGGCCTGAACTTCTATCAGCAACGGTTCGCCAACGGTGGAAATCAGTTCTCCCTTGAGCCTCCCGATCAGGGTCTCTGCGCTGGACACGGTTTTGTCCTCGAGTCGACCAACGACGTTCTCCGTGTCTTCAACTCTGCGGGAAGCGCTGCCGTCGGTGTCGTCTCTTTGAACCAGTTCTACGGTTACGCCCCCGCCATCAACCGAACCACCGGAGCCTACGGTCCGGATATCACTGACCCAAGCTGCTACTTCGATCAGGACACGCAGCGTTGGTTCCACCTCGTTCTCACGCTCGACAGAGTAGGGACAACCTCGGCGCTCTCTGGCAAGAATCATCTGGACCTTGCAGTCAGCCAGACCGCGGATCCTCTCGGCACCTGGACCATCTATCGTATTCCCGTTCAGGACGACGGAACCAACGGCACGCCCAATCATGCCTGCCCAGGCGGGCCATGCCTCGGAGACTATCCACACATTGGCGCCGACAGTAATGGCGTCTTCCTGACAACCAACGAATTCCCATTCTTCAAAAACGGATTTATCGGAGCGCAGATCTATGCCATGTCCAAGAGGGCGCTCGCTTCCAGTTCCCCGAATATCAATCTCGTGCAATACAACACTGCAGATGCGTCAACAAATACTGCGTCCGGCCTTCCCGGCTTCACCGTATGGCCAGCCATCTCTGCAGGACCATCTCCCTCTGAGTTTGGAGGAACAGAATATTTCCTCAGCTCTATTGCCGTCTTCCAGGACAGCGGCGCCGATAATCGCCTTCAGCTCTGGTCACTCACAAACACCGGTGCTCTTGATGCTGGCGGCGCGCCGACTCTCACCAGCTCCATCGTCAACACGGAGGGCTACGCCATCCCTGGATTTGCCCGTCAGCCGGGAGTAGGTACTAATGGCGTTGGTCACGCTCCAGGCGGCGGAAACATCGACTTCCCCTTAGGACAATGCTTCAACTCGCCGACCTGTGCTCCACTTCTGCTCGGTGGCATCGATCCCTTTACAGAAGTGATTAGCCCCCTCGCAGCAAACGATTCGCGTATGGGACAGGTGTACTTCGCCAACGGAAAACTCTGGAGCACCCTGGGAACAGGCATCACCTTCGACGGAGTCACCTACGGCAGTGCCGGCCTCGCGTACTTTGTCCTGCATCCAAAAGCGCACGGTGGAACTCCGATTGCCACAGTTGACAACCAGGGTTACCTCGCCGATCCAAACCTCGACCTCACCTATGGCACGGTTGCTGTGACACAAAGCGGCAGAGGAATCCTCTCCTACACCGCTACTGGACCGCTAAACTATCCAAGCGTCGGGTTCTCCAGTCTCGATGCCCTCGCTGGCGCCGGCGATATTCAAATTGCCGCCGCCGGAGTTGGCCCGCAGGATGGCTTCACCGGTTACCAGGTCGAGGGCTTCGATCCCCGTTGGGGCGATTACGGAGCTGCGGTAGTGGATGGTAACTCCATCTGGTTCGCCCAGGAATACATCGGTCAGACCTGCACTCTCGCTCAATACAAGGCCTCCAGCCCCCTCGGAACCTGCAACAATACCCGCGCATCTCTTGGAAACTGGGGAACACGCATCATTCAGGTCACCCCGTAGCAGTAACGAACCGCCCTACAGCAATCCAACGGCTGCCCACATCTCGATTCTGAGATGTGGGCATCTAAAAACTAACCGACAATCGCCCATAGACACTCCGTGCTCAGCGTATTCGCATACTGATTCCCCGTACTCGTGACCGCAAACGATGTCTTCACCGGCTGGTCCGAAGGATCCGTGATCATCACATGCAGTTCGCCGTTATTTACCTGGCTCAGCGCAGGCAGAGCGACGAAACAGATTGCCATGACCCATCTCTTCATTGATCAAACCCCGGACCAATCCCATCGGGCTAACGACCCACATCGCTGAAGCCCAGATTACTATCCTCGGCGTCCAGCCCTCCGCCGGGTGCCCCATAATCTCGATTTTGAGATGCGGGCATCGTGCGAAGCACGACCGCACTTGCCTCCAGCCCTCCCCCAACCGCTCACAAAGTAATCTAGTCACCATGAACACTCTAGTCACCCCAACATGGCTGGCCGCTCGCCTCCACGACCCCAACGCCATCATCCTCGACGCCACCCTCGCTCCCGTGGGCGTCACGCCACCCATCGACACCCGCGCCCGCTACCTCGAAAAGCACATCCCCGGCGCTCTCTTCTACGACATCGAAGAGCTCTCCGACCACACCACCCCGCTCCCCCACATGCTCCCCACCGCCGAAGAGTTCTCCCGCAGTATGTCCGCTCTCGGCGTCGGCGACAACATGACCATCGTCGTCTACGAACAAGAGGGCGTCTTCTCCGCCCCCCGAGCCTGGTGGACCCTCCGCACCTTCCGCGCCCAACATGTCCACATCCTCGACGGTGGCCTCCGTGCCTGGACTGAAGCCGGCCTCCCCACCGAATCCGGCCTCGTCCACCGCGGGCCAGCCACCTTCCATGCCACCCTCAACCCCGAAGCCGTAAAGGACCTCTCCCAAATCAAAGAAAAAATCGCCAACCGCAAGCAGATCCTCGATGCCCGCTCCGCCGCCCGCTTCAACGGCACAGCACCCGAGCCCCGCCCCAACCTCTCCTCCGGCCACATGCCCGGAGCCACCAGCATCCCCTTCTCCGAACTCGTAGAAGGCGGCCGCCTCAAACCCGCAGAAAAACTCCGCGAGCTCTTCCTCGCCAAACAAGTCGACATCCACCAGCCCATCACCACTACCTGCGGCTCCGGCGTCACCGCCGCCGTCATCGCCCTCAGCCTCGAAGTCGTCGGCGCACCAAACGTAAGCCTCTACGACGGCTCATGGGCCGAGTACGCCCAGCAACCCGAATCCATCATCGAGAAAACGAGTTAACCGGCGCCCGCCGCGTCTCCAAACCACCTCAAACCACAGCCATTTGTCTCCAAAATGTAAACATTTTGTGACGATCTGTCCCTCCGGGCAACGCCGCCTCCGCGCCTGCATCCCACCACCCACAAGCAGTCAGATCAATCGGACATCCCCGCTGCGTCTATGTCTGCCAAGGGCCCTCACTCAAATCAGCTCTTAAGGCGAATTCCGCCGAACCGCAGGAGGCCTCACAATGCCGCAAAATCTGCAACTCTCCCGTCTCGCGACAGCGCTGGGCACGCTCGCCCTGACCTTCGCCGCGACCTACACCCATGCCGACACACTCGGTTATGCCCAGACCAACCTTGTCTCCGACATTCCGGGTAAGGCCGCCAACACCGACCCCAATCTCAAGAATCCCTGGGGCGTCGCCTTTTCCGCGACATCCCCCTTCTGGACCTCGGACCAGGTCACCGGCGTCGCCACTCTCTACAACGCCGCCGGAACCCCCCAAGCACTGGTTGTCACCATCCCGGGTGCTGCCGCTGGGCCCACCGGCCCCACCGGTATGGTGTTCAGCAACATATCCGGACAATTTCCGGTGAACGGTACCGCGGCCACCTTCATCTTTGACAACCTGAACGGAACGATCTCCGGATGGAACGGATCAGCAGGCACCACGGCGGTGGTAACGGCCACCACGGCGGGTGCGATCTACACCGGTCTCGCCTCAGGCTCCGCCGGAGGCTCGAACTTCCTCTACGCCGCCAATTCCGGCCCCGGCGGCAGAATTGATGTATTCAATTCGTCATGGACTAACGTCACCGGCACCACGTTTGCCGGTAAGTTCACCGACCCCAACCTGCCCGCCGGTTTCGTCCCCTTCAACGTCCAGAACATAGGAGGGAACCTCTACGTGACCTATGCCCAACTCCTCCCTGGTGGCATACCGCTGCCGGGCGGCTTCGTCGATAAGTACGATGCGAGCGGAAACTTCCTCAGCCGCATCGCATCCGACGGCTCTCTCTTCGCCCCCTGGGGAGTCGTCATCGCTCCCTCCAACTTCGGCCCTTTCAGCAACGATCTGCTGATCGGCAACTTCGGCAACGGCGAGATCCTCGCCTATGACGCAACCTCCGACATGTTCCTCGGTACGATCAACGGTGCAAACGGCCAGCCCCTGGTCAACGATCATCTCTGGGCCCTCGAGACACGTAGCGGCGTCAGCGGCTTCGACCCCAACGCCGTATATTTCTCAGCTGGCATCAACAATGAAGCCGACGGCCTCTTCGGCCAGATCAACGCAATCACACCCGAGCCCGCATCGATCATCGGAACCGCAACCGGCCTCCTCGCACTCGCATTCGCAAGAGCCAGACGCTTCCTGCCAGGCCGCTCACGCCTGAACTGACGACGCGGAATCTCATCACCGTTCGACAGCCCTCCCCGCCTTCTGTGCCGGAACCCCACCGGCACAGAAGGTGTTTCGTTGTCACAAACCAAGCAGCGTAAACTGCAGAAACGCACACGAACCACCGTGCGATCCATCCCCACTGACGCGAATATCGTTTCGCGGAAGGAACGCCCTGTGCTCGGAAAGTTCGCGGTTGTCGCTCTAGTTCTTCTCTCAGTCTCCGCAACACTCGCGCAGTCTCCCGCTCCTTCTCCCACATTCGAGGTGGCAACCATCAAGCCGGTGGACACCGATGCCAAGGCAGGCCGCTACATCATCATGGAGGGCACTCATCGATTCATCGGAAAAAATTACACCCTCAAGCTACTCATCGCCGCCGCCTACAATCTCAACCCCCGGGCAGTCTCCGGCGGACCGCCATGGATCGAATCCGACCACTACGACATCGTTGCCGTCACGCCCGGCGAACTCCGTCCCAGCCGTGACGAGCAGATGGCAATGCTTCGCACCCTTTTGTCCGACCGATTCAGCCTCACCTTCCATCGCGAACCAAAGGTCTTTTCCATCTACGAGCTCGAAGTCGCGAAGGGTGGCCCGAAGCTCAGACCAAGCACCGCGCCCCCAACGGACCCTGCGGCACTCATCAGCACTGTCTACCCGCAGCGCATGACGCTCCCCGCACGCAACGCCACCATGGGCGAGTTTGTCTCCATGCTGCAGCGCGCTCTGCTCGATCGTCCCGTAGTCGACAAGACCGGGCTCCCTGGAAAATACGACTTCGATCTCGAGTGGGCTCCCGACGAAACTCAGTTCGGCGGCGAAGTCCCCGCAGCATCCCCAGACGCCCCCAGCCCTCCATTTTTCTCCGCCATTCAGCAGCAGCTCGGCCTGCGTTTGGTAGCCACCCGCGGACCGATCCAGGCCCTGGTCATCGACAAAGCCGAACGCCCCTCAGCGAACTGACCCAGCCGAGTGCCCCCATATCTCGATTTTGAGATGTGGGAATCGTGCGAACCGGGGTCCCCGCCGAGCGCTTTTGCTTGCGGGGGCGGACAAGCACGACCGGACTCCTACCCGAGCCTCACCGATTATCATCATTCGAAGCTGACACCATGCCCGAGCTACCGGACATCTCCGCCTATCTCTCTGCCCTTGTGCCACGCATCGTAGGCCAGCCGCTCACGCACATCCGCATCGCCAGCCCCTTCCTTCTGCGCACCGTCCAGCCATCCATCGAAGAGATCGAAGGCCAGACCGTACGCGGGCTCCGCCGCATCGGCAAACGCATCGCCATCGAATTCGACGACGGCCTATGGCTCGTCCTTCACCTCATGATCGCCGGGCGGCTTCACTGGCGTCCCGTCGGAGCCAAACTCGGCGGCCGAAACAATCTCGCCGCCTTCGACTTTCCCCACGGCTCTCTCGTACTCACCGAAGCGGGCTCCAAACGCCGCGCCTCCCTCCACCTCTTTCGCAACGAGGACGAGATGCAATCGGTCGACCCCGGAGGCATCGACGTCTTCACCACCGATCTCGAAGGCTTCCGTGCCGCTCTAACCGCCGAAAACCGCACCCTCAAGCGAGCCCTCACCGACCCGCGCATCCTCTCCGGCATCGGCAACGCCTACTCCGACGAGATCCTCCACGCCGCCCGCCTCTCCCCCATCCAGCTCACCCACAAACTCACCGCCGAACAATCGCAGCGCCTCTACGACGCCACTCGCAGCACGCTTCAACTCTGGATCGATCGGCTCAACGCCGAAGCCTCCCGCGACTTCCCCGAAAAGGTCACCGCTTTTCGCAAAGACATGGCCGTTCACGGTCGCTTCGAACAACCGTGCCCCACCTGCGGTCAGCCCATCCAACGCATCCGCTACGCCGACAACGAAACCAACTACTGCGCCCAATGCCAGACCAACGGAAAAGTCCTCGCAGACCGAAGCCTCTCGCGCCTCCTCGGAGCCGACTGGCCCCGCACCCTCGACGAACTGGAAGCCCTGAAAAAACGCTGACCGTGTTGGTGAAGCTCCATGGCAGGTCTGAGCCACAAAAATGGCCGCTTCTGGGCCATGATTCTCGGGGCCATGATTCCCTTTGGGTATTCCCGATTGCGCTGCTTGGCGCTGCAGGACTTAAAGATCGTTTTGGACTCCAAGGCTGTCCTGGCCTGTAACACGGGCAACGAAGTGTAAACACCGTGCATCTCATTTAATAGCAGGTGATCCCACTTGAATTCCCCCCTCCAATTACTCAAAGCTAAGCGTTCGTCCGCCCTCATGGACGCTCGTAAGATGGAAGCGCAACTTGCGCGTCTCAACCAGTCAGCGGAACACGCTGGCATCACGACCAATATCCGCTCCATTTTGCAAATGTTCCGCGACCACATTGCCACGCTGGACGAAGCCATCAAAGCAGCGAAGCGGAAAGACGCTAACCTCTCGGCTTGAGAGGGTTAAGACCATCTGCGGACGCTTCGAAAGACCACAAGACTGCTCAGGCGACCCCAATCTTTGGAGTTGCTGGAGGAATAGACTCAACTCGAGGTAAACGAAGCCATGTCTGTCACAGTTCACTTCAAAGACACTTCTACTAACAAAATCACCTCGCTGGAATATCAGACAGGTGCCGTAATTCCAAAGACGGGCGACCATATCGTAAGCCCCTTCAACGCCGACAGGACTGCACTCGTATCCGAGGTAACCGGCGACGGCAAGAGGTCTCCGTTTTCGGTTCTCTGCGCCGAATAACAGATTTGCTTCACCCAGGAAGAGTCATCTCGACCGGAGGCGGCGCACTTTGCCGCCGCCGTGGAGAGCCCCCCGCATTTCGCCCTTGTTTTCTTGTCGTCATCCCCAAGCGGGTCTGCTTTTGTCGTAGTCTCATCTTGGCCAGCCACAATCGAACGGGTGCCCCATCCTTCGCGGTCCTATCGCGAAGGGTGGGATGCAAAGCCGTCAGCCAGCCACGAAGCACTGGCTTTGCTTTTCGTAACGCCTTTGCCCTTCCGGTTGTCATCCCCGAAGAGCCTGCCCGAGCGAAGTCGAATGGGGGATCTGCTTTTGGTTTGAGGTAATTCTGGATTTCACCCTCGCCTAAGGCCAGCCGCAACCCGTTGCCTTTTCCCTGCCCGAACAAATCCTAAACAACCTCCGGCCCACGCGCACCTTTAGCCTTCTGCAACCAGGTCATCGACAAATAAGCCCCGATCCACGAGCCCGCCGCCGCAAAACACACATAAACCCAGTTCTTCGTGTAACTGATCACGGCAAACGCCGAGAGCAGATACCACACACTGCTCCACGTAGCCGCGGGCACCCGCCGCCGCGACGACACCGCCGCATTGAACATCACGTACACCGCATCCGTGGCCGCCGTCGACAGCACCACGCCAAGCGCCAGCCACAAATCAAGGTGCGTCATAGTCCATACCTCCTCATGCGTCCACGTTCCATCTTCCCATCGGCACAACAAATTCCGGAAACCTGTAACCAACTCAACAAAAATCACTCCAACGAACGTCCACACCAAGGGACAGAAACAGTACCTGAACACACTCAGCCGGAATGTGCCGAAGCTGAACGTCCGGTACCGCAAAGGAGTGTTTCCATGCAGCAGGAAAACCGTTCGCAGGATCAATCGCGTCTTGCTCCCGGGAATCGAATCCGGCTGTTCCTCGCGTCGCTAACCCTCATGGTGGTTCCTCTCTTCGCCATGGCACAGACTCCTGACGTCGGAAGCAAAGCGCCGAACTTCACCCTGTCCAGTCCCGAAGGAACGGCAGTCCAGCTCTCCGAGCTGACAGCGAAAGGCCGGGTTGTTCTGATCGTCCTGCGTGGCTACCCCGGATATCAATGCCCCTACTGCCAGCGTCAGGCCCACGACTTCCAGATCAACGCCGACAAATTTACGGCACAAGGAGTCCAGCTTCTCCTGGTCTACCCCGGCCCCCCGGCCGACCTAGACCAACACGCCCGGGAATTCCTCGGGAAACAAGAATCGCTCCCCGCAAACTTTCATCTCGTGATCGACCCGGACTACAAGGTTACGAACCAATACAACCTGCGTTGGGACGCACCCCACGAAACCGCCTATCCCTCCACCTTCGTCATCGACCAGCACGGCACCATCACCTATCGCAAAATCAGCCACTCTCACGGCGATCGATCGAACGCAGACGATGTCCTCGCCGAACTGGCGAAGTCAAAATAAATTCTTCAATTTCCTCAGCAAAATCGCATGTCAAGCCCTTAAATCCCATATCCTGCTTTTATTCAATTAGATAGGCTTGGCGTATTAGTTCCTCTCCACCAGCTATACTGGATATAGTGATGTGAAAAAAACGCAAAAGCCCAGCCAGCCGGCGGGGCTTTTCTCTTTCAGGGTACGAGAAGCAAGACAACTGATTGTTTTTGAATATTTTAGCCATAACACCTTTAGATCCAATATTTTGCAGGCAGAGACCCTCTGCAAATCCAAGAATACAAGGAACTTGCGTCCAAAATACCCCCGAGGGGAAGGGGTACCCCTCCTCTAGAGCCAGAGTCAAATACGAGAAGTGATAATGAAAATGAAATAACGAATCAAAATCGGCCCCCGCATCCAACCTAAGAACGGAGCGACCACAGAATGCAGGAGAGCCGCGAAGTAACACCATGGAAGCAGATCACGCTCTTCCTCATCACCCTTGCCGTCCTCATCCTCTGCGCTCTGATCCTCAAGCCCTTCTTCTCGGCCATCGTTCTGGCCATCGTGCTCGCCGTCGTCACCCAGCATCCCTACGACTGGCTCACCTCAAAGATCAAAAACCGCTCCCTCTGCGCCACTATCGCGCTAATTCTCATCATCCTCGCCATCATCATCCCCACATTCTTCCTCGCGGAGAAGCTTGGCGAGCAGGTGCTCAGCACAGTCAATGCCTTCCGCAGCGGCGCCCATCAGGAGAAGATCAGTAACTTCATCGCCAATCGTCCCCTGCTCGCCTCCCGCATCGAGGACTTCACCAACTCCATCGACATCAACAACGTCTTTCGTAGCGTCGCCGCTTATCTAGGAGGCAATCTCGCCGGCTTCCTCGGCAACTCCGTCCGCATCATCACCCAGCTCGTCGTCATGCTCTTCCTCCTCTTCTTCCTCCTCCGCGACCGCGCTCTTGCACTCGCCTCCCTTCGCTCGCTCCTTCCCCTCCACCAGGACGAGACCACCGAACTCCTCGACAGAGTCGGAGATACCATCCTCGCCACAGCGCTCGGCCGCCTCACCATCGCCACCGTACAAGGCGTCCTCGCTGGCCTCGCCTTCTGGGTCCTTGGAGTTCCCGGCGTCATCCTCTGGGCCTTTACCCTCACCGTCTGCGCCATGATTCCCGGCTTCGGCTCCTTCCTGGTCTGGGGACCAGTTGCCATCTACCTCGGCCTGACTGGCCACTGGGGCAAAGCCGCGCTCCTCGCCATCTGGGGAGCCTTCATCGTCAGCACCATCGACAACATCCTCTACCCGATCCTCGTCGGCTCCCACATGCGCGCCCACACCGCCACGATCCTGCTCTCCATCCTCGGAGGCATCGCCGCCTTCGGCCCCATCGGAATAGTCCTCGGCCCTGTCCTCTTCACCCTGGCCACAACCCTCCTGGACATCTGGCACACCCGCACCTTCGGCCAGCCGCCGCCTCCCTGATCAAGGGCGTCCCACCCCTCCCGCCGGCCCCAGAATGTGGATCGTATGCAGCCACCCCTCCGCTAGTGCAGGCCAGCGCGAGATAGGCAGCTCCGTCGGACGAAGCCCAAAGCCGTGCCCCCCTTGCGTGAAAAGATGAAGCTCCGCAGGCACCTTCGCATCCTTGAGAGCTTGAAAGTACACCAAGGAACTTTCGACGTGAGCCGTATAGTCGTTCTCTGCTTGAAGAAGGAACGTGGGAGGAGTCTGTGGAGTCGGTTGCAATGAGGAATTCACCTTGCCGTCCGGGCCGCTGAGCCAGCCCGGATAAATGATCATCTGAAAGTTAGGACGGGCGTCGACCGTGGATGGCGGAACATTCTTGCCCTGGAAATCAGGATGCGTACCGAGGACAGCAGCAAGGTGCGCCCCGGCGGAGAAGCCAATAACGCCGACGCGGTTCGGATCGATGTGCCACTCCGAGGCGTGAGCGCGGGTCAGGCGCATCGCTTGCTGCGCGTCTTCCAGGTCCTCAACATTTTCCGGGTAATGGCCATCCTCCGGCACTCGATACTTCACCAGAACGCAGGTCATACCAAGTGAATTCAACCAATCGCAGACCTCAGTTCCCTCAATATTGTAAGCAAGCCTGATATAGCTTCCTCCAGGAAAGACGACCGCTGCAGCGCCATTGTTCTTCGCCGGATCGGGGGAATAGACTGCAAGGCTCGGTTTACTAACGTTCGTAACGCGAACGGTCACTTTGCCGGAGACCATGCGGTTCGCATCGGTAGTCGGATCAATCTCAGGCCCGACAACCTTCGAGGGCTCGGGATTTCCGTTGGGCCAAAGAAGTAGCGTATGTTGCTGGGCCAACGCAGGGACGGTGAGAAGGAAAGCCAGAATGGCTGATCGCATGAAGGCATGGTAGAGCAGATCCGCGAAGTAGATAAGTCATCACTTGATATCGCGCCAGTTTTTGCCAATCCCGACCTCAGCAACAATCGGGACTGAGAACTCGGCGACGTGTTCCATCTCCCGTTTGACGAGTTCCTGAAGCTCTTTCGCCTCCTCTGGCACAACGTCAAACAGAAGCTCGTCGTGAACCTGAAGCGTCATCTGCGACTTGAGCTTGCGATCTCGGATTAGCTGATCGATCTTCAACATCGCCAGCTTGATTAAGTCCGCAGCAGTTCCCTGCAGCGGAGTGTTGATCGCCGTGCGCTCCGCAAAGCCGCGCATGTTCGGATTGCGGGACTGAATGTCCGGAATCGGGCGAATGCGGCCAAAGTAAGTCCTGACCGATTGGTCCCGCCGCACAGTCGCAAGCGTCTCCTCGATGAACCGTTGGACCCCCCTGTAGCGTTCGAAATACGTCTCGATATATTGCTTCGCGGTCTTCTGATCGATGTTGAGTTGCGCCGCCAGCCCAAAGGGGCTGATGCCGTAAACAATCCCAAAGTTCACGGCCTTGGCGCGCGCGCGTGTCTCCTTATCCATCGTCGCGGCATCAACACCGAATACCTCACTCGCAGTAAGAGTGTGAATGTCCTTGCCAGTTCGATAGGCGTCAAGCAGCAACGGATCCTGCGAGAAGTGCGCCATCAACCGCAACTCAATCTGCGAATAATCGGCCGACATCAGCACGTTGCCGGGAGCGGCGATGAAGGCCGCGCGGATCTCGCGTCCAACCGCAGTGCGAATGGGAATGTTCTGCAGGTTCGGATTCGTAGACGACAGACGTCCAGTCGCGGTTCCGACTTGATTGAAGGTCGTATGAACCCGGCCCTCCCCGTCGGTGAGCTGGGGAAGTGAGTCGAGATAAGTGGACTTGAGCTTCGAGAGCTGCCGGTATTCAAGCACCAGCGCGGGCACAGAATGTTGTTCGGCGAGCTCTTCCAGGACGTCCTGCGCGGTCGAGACGACCTTACCCTTGCCGTACTTCATAGGCTTAGGGAGAAGCATCTTGTTGAACAGAACATCACCCAGTTGCTTGGGTGAGTTGATGTTGAAGCGGTTCCCAGATTCGGAGTAGATGCGCTCAGCGAGATTGTCTATATCCACAGAGAGACGATTCGACATCTCACCGAGAACAGTCGAGTCAATGCGAACACCCGCCTGCTCCATCCGCAGAAGAACCGGCACAAGCGGCTTGTCTATGGTGTTGTAGACGTCGAGCAGGGGCGATGTGCCCGCGGCTTTCGCGGTGACTGGCTCCGCGAAGAGCATCTCCCTGGTCATGGCGCCGCCAAGACTTGGGTCGTCCTTGAGAATGTGGTGCTCGAAGGAACCCGCCTCGGCGATCTGCTTCCCTAGCGCGGAGGCGAGGCGGACGATCGCCGCAGCAGCTTCGGCCAATCGCTTGGGATCGGAGGGGTTGTCCTTCGTAGGCTGGTGCGTGAGTGCACGGCTGGTAGTGCGGGCGGCAATATCGGGCAACGTGTGCGAACCGTGGGTCGGATTGACGAGATAGCTCAGCAGCATGACTTCATCGCGCACACCTGCCAGTTTTACGTTGTGCGCCCCGAGTGCGCGAAGAACAGCCTTCAAATCGTGAAGGTCCTTGGGAAGCGACGCATCGGCCAGTGCCTCGCGCACGCCAGGCTGATCGAGATTGGCTTCAAGACCTGCATGGTCGGTAACAGCCAGTCCGAGGGTACAGGCTGCATCCGGCACTGGCGTTTCAGTGAACGGAATCGTCGGGTCGGGTGGCACGCTGAAGAGATTCAAATTCTCGACGGCCTCAGGCTCGACGTCAGCGCCTTCGGGGTCGGATTCGATTGCGATCTCCTCCGCAACAGCCCGGGCATCTTCTGCCAGAAAGATGGCCAGTCCGCGAGCGAGCCCCGTGTTCGGATTCACTTTGCTAGCTTCAGCGAGGAGCTCGGCAATCTCCGCTGCAGTTGGCTTGAGGTTATACGTAATCGCAGTGTTGTCGACCGCTGGGGCAAGTTCCTTGAGGAGCGTGGTGAACTCAAGTTCGCTGAAGAGCTCGCGGCACGCAGCGTTGTCAGGAGACTGGGTTCGCATGGCTTCAAGCGAATACTCGATGGGCACGCCCGTGTGAATGGTGACGAGTTCCTTCGAGAGCAGGATATTCTCACGGTTGTTCTGGAGCGATTCGCGATAGGTCTTCTTCTTGACCTCGTCGGCGCGGTCAAGTGCGGCCTCAACAGAGCCGAACTGTTGGATCAGCTCGACGGAGCCCTTGTCGCCGATGCCGGGGGCGCCGGGGATATTGTCGATCGAGTCGCCGCGCAGAGCCATGACGTCGACAACACGCTCGGGAGGGACACCGAGGCTCTGTTCGACACCAGCGCGGTCGAGAATAAGGTTGTCTTTGGTGGGATTCAGGATGACGACGTCATCATTGACGAGTTGCATCATGTCCTTGTCAGAGGAGACGACGAAGACTTTGTGACCAAGGGCCGAAAGCTTGCACGAAAGGGTGCCGATGACGTCGTCGGCCTCAAAGCCCTCGTAGTACAAGATCGGAATACGGAAGGCCTCAAGAGCACGGCGGATGTAGGGCTGCTGCTGGATGAGGTCGGGCGGGGTTTCCGTACGATTCGCTTTGTAGCCGCCGTATTCGACGGTCTCGAAGGCCTGGGTCTTGATATTGAACTTGCGCACGTCCTTAAGTTGTGTGGCGAGTTCGTTGCGATGCACCGGTGCGCCGACGTCGTAGATTGCTGCAAGATACTCCGGCTGGAAATCCTTTCGAAGCTTGTTGATCATGTTGACGAAGACATAGGTCGCGGCCGTGGGAATGCCGGTGCGCGTGGACATGGGCCGCTGGCGCTGCATCGCGTGGTAAGCACGGAAGATGAAGGCCATGCTGTCAAGCAGGTAGATGGGAGGCTTCGTGGTCGTGGGCGGGTTCGATGCTTTTGCCATGGCTTTTTTGATGGTAGCGCGTTAGGTAACAGTATGAGTCCGTCCACAAATTGCATGGATCGGAGAAGCTAAAGAAGAAGCATGCAATCGCCATAGCTGAAAAAGCTGTACCCCTGCCTGACCGCGTGGGCATATGCGGCTAACACCATCTCCCTGCCCGACTCCCTGCCCGCAAAGGCGCTGACGAGCATGAGTAGTGTGGACTTCGGGAGGTGAAAATTAGTGAGAAGACCACTGATGACCTGGAATTTGTAGCCTGGGCTAAGAAAGATGTTGGTTTGGCCGGAATGAGCTGACAGCGGCTCCCCCTGGGCAATCTCAGCGCAGTGCTCAAGCGTACGAGTAGTCGTAGTGCCGACGGCAATAATGCGATTCCCCGCTTGGAGCGCGGCGTTGATTGCTTTGGCGGTAGCTGCAGGAAGTGTGTAGTGTTCCGAATGAAGCCGGATATCTTCCACCTTTTCTGCTCGGACAGGTTGGAAAGTTCCTAAGCCAACGTGAAGGGTAATGGTCTCGATATGCACTCCCCGCTGTTGGAGTCGAGCGAGGATCTCGGGCGTAAAGTGAAGCCCTGCAGTGGGGGCAGCGGCAGAGCCAGGTTCGTGAGAGAAGACGGTCTGGTAGCGGTCGCGGTCGTCTGGGCTGTCCTCGCGGTGGATGTAAGGTGGTAGCGGCATGTGGCCGATTTTGTTGAGGATAGCGAAGAAATCACCAGTGGGAGAAAACCGCAACGTGCGTTCGCCGAACTCGCCGCCTGCGAGAATCTCGGCTTCGAGGAGGGGTTTGGGTTCGTTGGCTGCGTCGAAAAGCAGGTGTTCGCCCGGTTGGACTTTGCGGCTCGGACGGACGAGGGCGGTCCAATCGTTCTCGGCAAGTTGTTGAGTCAGCATAACTTCGATGCGGCCAGTGGGGTCGGGCGAGTTGTGCTGGGTATGGAGGCCGGCACGGGTCGCGTAGAGGCGGGCAGGGATGACACGGCTGTCGTTGAGGATCAATAAGTCGTTTGGTTTGAGGATTTCGGGGAGATTTCTAAAGAAATTGTCCTGGTAGGCACCGGTAGCGCGATCGAGGACGAGCATGCGGCTGGAACCGCGGATTTCCGGAGGTTTTTGAGCAATCAGCTCTTCGGGGAGGTCGAAATTGAAGTCGGTTACGCGCACTTTAGGTCAATTTTTGTGGTGAAAATTGTGGTGAATTGCGTGGTGAAGCGTGGTGCGACATGGCGGTTTGTATGGTTGATTTTGACGTCTGAAAAACACGCCACATGTTCAAACTATATTGTCGGTCTTTCCGGACTGGGCCAGTTGGACAGAGCGGTCGAGCGCGGCCTGGACTGCGAGCACGTCTGGTGGAACCGGGCGCGTCCACGCCACGGTGACACGGGAGAAGGGTTTCGGGATGAGGAAGCGGTCCCAGGAGCGGAGCTGCCAGGCGCGGTGGGGATGAACGTAACAGGTGCTCACAGTGGTGTCGACAAGTTGGGCGAGCTGGACGACGCCGGGCTTGGCCACCATGGCGGGGCCGCGGGGGCCGTCGGCGGTGATGGCACAGTAATGCCCCGCGAGATAGGCACGCTGCATGTTGCGCAGGCCGGGAGCGCCGTCGCGGGAGCTGGAACCGCGGACGGAGAGAAAGCCCATGTGCTCGGCAGTGCGGGCGATCAGTTCGCCGTCGAAGCTTTTGCTGATCAGCAGGGTGAGGCCGTGGTTGCGAAACGGCCACACTCCGGCGAGAAGGCAACGATGCCAGAACGCATAGACGGCGGGAGCGGGGACGTCGAAACCGACGGTGGCACCGGGTTCGCAGACGTGCACGTAACGGAGGGTAGCGCCAAGGCACAAGGCGACAATGCTCGCAATCCGAGGAACGATTGCAAGAATGATGCGCTGCTTTAAGGTGAACTTCTGGGGCACTGAATGAGTTTACCTTTGCGGCGGTTGCGGGCACACCGCGAGAAATTAGGCCGAGTCGAGCGGAACCGGCCACAGCGCTATTCTGTGAGTGAATGCTCGGATTTACTATCCACGCGGCGGCCGTTGTTGCAGCAGTGTTCACGCTTTTGCCGTTTCTGCTGGCGGCGTTCTGGCCGTTCAGCGTTGAGGCCGTTCAGCGGTTCCCTCTCGGTGTTCGCACCGTGCTGCCAGCGGCGCTGTGCGTCCCATACGCGATGGTTGCCATCTCGTATGGGCAGTTTCGATGGGGCTGGTTTGCGCTTTACCTGCTGCTGCCGGTGGTAATGACTTTGCTGCTGTACCGCGCGAGCCTTGCAGATACAGCACAACGTGGAACGTGGCGCGATTATCTGGTCCTTCTTGTCCTTGGTCTCGCTGTTGATTTGCGCTGGTTTGAGCCAGCGTGGCCGCCTCATCTAGCTGTGTTCAACAAGATGTTGTTACTGGATGCGGGTATCTACGGCTTTCTCGCGGTACGCAGGCTGGAGGGTATCGGCTTCGACTTGCGCCTTCGCCTGTCCGATCTGCGGATTGGCGGGCGCGAGCTTGCCATCTATGCTCCCATCGCGATTGCGTTGGGACTGTCGCTTGGCTTTCTCCATTTCCACGCCTATATTCCGCCGATGTCTCATGTCGTGCTGGGGTGGATCTTCACGTTCTTCTTTATCGCGGTTCCTGAGGAGCTTTTCTTTCGCGGCTGGATGCAGAACCTTCTGGAGAGCCGTCTTGGGCGCCACTGGGCGCTGCTCACGACTGCCGTTCTCTTCGGGCTCTCGCACTTCAACAAGCGCGCCCTGCACTTCAATTGGCGATACGTGGTGCTCGCGGCTCTGGCTGGGGTGTTCTATGGACGCGCGTGGCGTCAGGAGCGCCGTGTTGGGGCATCGGCGATCACCCATGCGTCGGTCGATACCCTGTGGTCACTCTGGCTGCGATGATCCGGTGAGCCCAGGTAACCAACAGGGCGAAGATCGTGCCCGCGTGGGTGGTACCGCAGATAGCCCAGCCCGACCCGCATGTGATGGTGCAGCGCGTTTGGCACCGTAATCGCCACGCAGAGGCCCATAATTCCATGGGCCAGCCCAAGGGCGTAGATGTTCCGGTAGCGCAGAAACAGAATGCAGGAGATGGCTCCCCAGACGAGAGTGATGGGAGTCAGGATCGGATTGGGCAGGTGGGCCAGCGCGAAGATGCTGGTGGCGGCGATAACAGGCGCAACTCTCCCCGGCAGCAGCCGCAACAGCCGCAGCAGAAAATAGCTCTGCAACAGGAATTGCTGCATAAGCGACCAGACGACATAGCCCGATCCGTGCGACGGGAGGGACCCACGGCCGTGCAAACGGTGCAGCGTGTTAGTTCTCGACGCGATGAAGATCGCCCCCGCCGAAAGGATTAGCGCGGCCGCAATGATCCAGAGCGAAGGCAGCAGCCCCTTACTTCCCATGCCGAGCGCCGTCCAGCTTTCGCGTCGCGCCCAGGTGGTCGCGATGATCCATGCGAAGGCAAGCCAGTACAGAACTCGCTGGGTTGGATTGACGGACCATATCGTCGCCATAATCAGGAGGTAGCCTACGGCGAGTTCCAGAAAATCCCGACCGGCAGACGAGGTCTGACTTGTGGTGATATGTCCCGTCGATGCCGCTCCCGTTGCCACTGAAGAATCCTCGCTCTGCCACAGCATCCTTGAGTAGAAGATATACACCAATTGGTGCGGGGCGATCTTTTGCCGTGGAGCTTTACGGTCTTTTGATGTCGAATGTGCTTTGCTTATGGCGTTTATGAGAGGTTCCCAATGCGCTTCAAGATTCCATCCCTCGTTTTCTTCTCTTTTTTGCTCGCTCAGCCGCATGGGATTGCTTCGTATGCTCAAACGACGGGCTCCGCTGCAGCCCATGACGAAGAACAGGACCTGCGACAGCAGGTGCGCGAGCTAGCGCTGCGGGTGAGCGCGCTGGAGGCGGAGTTGCACAAGCAACGAGCGGAGACTCCGATGGAGTCTGCTTCGCTGAAGCCAGCCGCGCTGGTTCTGCCACCGGTGGATGTACGAAGCAGTGTGGAGAGTGTTTCAAGCATCGGCGTGGCGGCCGCACCAGGTGGTGCACTGAGTGCACAGGCTGTGACGGCGCAAACGGCGCCTGCCGCTTCAGCATTGCCGACAGTGTTGCCCGGAGGAGCCACGCTGAACTACATGTTCGACGGGTACTACGAGTATGACTTCAACCATCCGATTGGCCGGATCCAATACCTGCGGGCGTACGATGTGCTGAGCAACGCCTTCAGTATCAATCAGGCCGTTGTCATGTTGAATCTGGATCCAAATGTTGCGGAGGGCCGGAGGTATGGCGTACGGCTCGACCTGCAGTTCGGGCAGGCGACCGACACGCTGCAGGGGAATCCTTCGAATGAGGTGAGGCCGCAGATCTACAGGAACATCTTCCAGGCGTACGGGACTTATGTGGTTCCTCTTGGCAAGGGGCTTAATGTGGACTTCGGCAAGTGGGGGAGTTCACTGGGAATCGAAGGGAACTATACGAAAGACGACGTGAACTATTCACGGTCGTTCTTCTTCGACTATCTGCCCTTCTATCACATGGGTGTTCGTGCCAGCTATAGGGTGAATGACAAGCTCGCGTTGAACTACTGGCTGGTGAATGGGACAAACCAGACGGAGCCGACCAACTCCTACAAGGACGAGCTGTTTGGATTTACAGCGCAGCCTGCGAAAAATATCTCGTGGACCATGAATTATTACGTCGGACAGGACCATCCCGACGTGTCCCAGGCAACGAACTGTACTGTGCCGTTGCAGATTGGGTTGTGTGTGAAGGAGATCAATCCGGCACCGGATGGCAAGGCGCATATCTTCGACAGCTACGGGACATGGAACGTTTCGCCGAAGCTGACGTTTTCAGCGGAGGGCGACTATGTGATCTCGCGGGAGTGGGCCAACGCAGGACCGGGGCAGTCGTCGGCGCCATCACTGGTGGCTGGCGGAGCTGCTTATGCGCGATATCAGCTGACGCCACGAATGGCGCTGGGGGGAAGGTTCGAGTACTTTGACGACCGGAACGGGCTCTACAGCGGAACAGATCAGGCGCTGAAGGAGTTTACCGGAACCTATGACTACAAATTTGGCGACGGATTTTTGGCGAGGGCCGAGTACAGGAGGGACTGGAGCAATGTTCCGTACTTCCTGACGAACAAGCCGGGGGTCCTGTCGTCGAGTCAGCCTACGTTTACAGTCGGGATGGTGTGGTGGTACGGAGGGAAGCAGGGGGCTTGGTAGCGGCTTCCCTCCACACAATAGAAGAACGTGGGGCTAGCTGTATTTGAGCCAGCGGAGAATCTCGGGCAGGTTGGGCTTCTTGCCGTACATCAGGATTCCGACGCGATAGATGCGGCTGGCGAACCATAGAACGGCGAGGATCGTGAGAATGAGGCCGACGATCGACAAGGCGATCTGCCAGGCAGGCGGCTGATGCACGGCGATCCGCACATACATGATGAGCGGCGTGCAGAAGGGAAAGAACGAGAAGGCCTGAGCGATGACGCCGTCCGCATCCCTGACAACGCGGAGGATGACGAGCGAACATGCTATCAGCGGCAGCATGAGAAACATGTTCATCTGCTGCAGCTCCTGTTCTGAGCTCGTCATAGCCCCCAGTGCGGCGGCGACGCTGGAGTAGAGGACGTAACCCAAAAGGAAGAACAGAATGAAGAAGCCGACCTGAACCGGCGTGATCGAAAACGATACGTCTGCGGCGAGGAGTCCCAACTTCGCGACCGCAAGGCCAGCGACGATCCATATACCGATCTGGGTGAGGCCTACGGCGCCGACTCCGAGGACTTTGCCGGCCATCATCTCTTCGGGGCGGATAGTGGCGAGCAGAACCTCGAATACGCGCGAGGTCTTCTCCTCAATAATCGAGCGGGCGACGTTCATGCCATAGAAGAGGATGACGAAGTACATCAGGAAAAAGAGAGCGTAGACGCTGGCGAAGGCGGCGTCCTTGTCTTTGCTGACAAGATCAACCGGCTTGAGGAGAGTATCGACGTCAGACGCCGGCATGCCGAGGTTGCCCAGGCCTTCGCGAGTGAGAGTCGTGCGAATGCCCTGGCCGAGGAGGGACGGAGTGAGGATGTCGGCCTTCGACTTCGAGACCCATTCGAAGGTGGGCCGGGTATGCGGAGTAGCGGAGGGAGTGACCCAGATATAGCCGTCGAGCTTGCGGTCTCTGAGCCGGTTGTCGAGTGACTCGCGCGTATCGGCGGACGGGGGAGAGATGACGTCGACCTTGGTGATCCCCTGCCTTGCGCTGTCCCTGTCGGAGTCAACATGCTTTGTGCTCTCTAGCTCGGACTTGAGATCAGCGCCAAATTTGGGGTCCTGCGCGACGACCGCGATGTGCAGGTTGGAGCCGGAACGTCCGTTGGCCAGAGCAGCACCATAGACGAGACCGCCCATGAGGATCGGAATGAGGATGGTCATGATGAGGAAGCTTTTTGCGCGGATGCGCTCGAGGTACTCGCGCTTTGCAACGAGCCAGACGTTATGCATCGACATTTTCTCCTACGGTTTCGATGAAGATCTCCTCGAGGGTGGGCTCCATGACTTCGAAGCGGGTGATCCGAGTGCCGCGTTGGATGGCAGCGGCGAGGAGAGACTGGGCGTCGGCACCGGCTCCGTTGAAGCTATGGAGTTTTATGTCGGCCTGTCCGCCATAGTTTTTGGCGGTTTCGACGCTGGGGTGCTGGAGGAAAGAATCGTCTCCTTCGAAGGAGACCTGGACGTGGTTGCGCGGATAGCGGCTCTTGACCTCGCGCATGCCGCCGGAGAGAACGAGATGGCCGCGGGAGATGAGGGCAATGGCGTCGCAGATTTTTTCGACCTGGTCCATGCGGTGGGTGCTGAAGAGGATGGTCTTGCCCTGCTTGCGGAGGTCGACCAGGGTGTCCATGAGGAGCGCGGCGTTGACGGGATCGAGGCCGCTGAAGGGCTCGTCCATGATGATCAGGTCGGGTTCGTGCAGAAGCGCGGCGATGAACTGGATCTTCTGCTGCATGCCCTTGGAGAGTTCCTCGGTTTTCTTGGGGATGGCCTCGGTGATCTCCATGCGCTCGCACCAGACGTGGGCGCGCTTGCTGGCGGTGGTGGCGTCGAGGCCGTGCAACTCGCCGAGGAAGATGAGCTGGTCCATGACCTTCATCTTCTTGTATAGGCCGCGCTCTTCCGGGAGGTAGCCGACGCGTTGGAGAATCTCGCGCTGAAATGGACGGCCGAAGAGGTTGACGGTCCCGGAGTCCGGCACGGTGATGCCGATCATCATGCGGATGCTGGAGGTCTTGCCGGAGCCGTTGGGGCCGAGGAGGCCAAACATGCTGCCCGGCTCAATGGTAAAGCTGAGGTCTGCGACGGCGATCTTGGTGTCGTAGGCTTTGCGGACATGTTGCAGTTCTACGATAGACATGGGTTCTCGAATTGGTAGGTTAAGGCCAGTTTATCAGGGGAAGACGCGACGACCGTCGTTGGCGCACTGACTGCAGCAAATCGGCCTCTGAAGACGATGATTCGGATATTGATAGCATCGGTGTGTGCTGGAACTTTCTACTCCGATCAAATTTGTGAAACGCGTGGGGGAACGCGTTGCTGTTGAGCTGGCCAAACGCGGCGTCGAGACCGTGGAGGACCTGCTCTATCACCTGCCGTTTCGGTATGAGGACCGGTTGAATCCTGTTCCGATGAGTGCGCTGCAGGCAGGAACGATGGCGTCGGTCATCGGCGAAGTGCGGGGTTCGATATTGCTGCACACGCGCCATATGCCGCTGTTCGAAATGACCGTGGGGCAAGGGCTGAACACGGTAAAGGCGATGTGGTTTCGTGGAGCGTATCTGCGGGATAAGTTTCACGTGGGACAGATGGTCGCGCTGTACGGAAAGCTGGAGCCTTCGCGGTCGAGCGCGGGGAAGTTCAAGATGATTCAGCCGCAGTTTGAGATTCTCCCTGCGCATGGTGGCCCGGACGCTGAGTTTTCCATGCTGGAAGTGGGGCGAATCGTTCCTGTGTACGAGTCGTTGGGCGGGACGACGGCGTGGGGGGCGAAGCTGGGATCGAAGTGGCTGCGACGCGTGATCTGGAGCCTGTTTGAAGAACTTGAGGCTGCCGGTACGAGCAGCGTGCATCCCACCCATCTCCACCCCAGCGAGCAAGAGCGCTCGCTGGGGACCCCGGCTCGCGATGAGACTGCGAAGGATGGGGCACCCGGGCAGCGTGGTCCGAGACAAAGTGGCTTCGTAGAGACATTGCCCTCGGCAATGCGCAGCAGACTTGGATTTCCGAACCGCCTCGAAGCGCTGAAGGCCGTGCATTTTCCCGAGGCGGGGACGCCGATGACGGAGTTGATGTCGGCCGCAACGCCGGCGCACCGGCGGCTCATCTTTGAAGAGCTCTTCTATCTGGAGCTGGGGCTGGAGTTGAAGCGGCGAAGAATGCGCGAGCGCGAAGGCACTGCCTTTGTGACCAACCCGAAGGTGCGCGAGGCGATCAAGCAGGTGCTTCCGTTTCATCCGACTGCGGCGCAGAAGCGGGTACTCGGTGAAATTGCAAATGACATGCGCAGGCCGCAACCCATGCGGCGTTTGCTGCAGGGAGATGTGGGGTCGGGGAAGACGATCGTGGCCATGCAGGCTGCGCTCGTTGCGATTGAGAACGGCTATCAGGCGGCGTTGATGGCGCCGACGGAGATTCTGGCGACGCAGCACTATCTGTCGGCACGGAAGTTGCTTGGGGATGTCCTTTCGCCGCGGACGGGCAAGGCATATCGCATCACGCTGTTGACGGGGTCGCTCGATGAAACGACAAAACGCGAAGCAAGAGGAAGGATCTTTCGCGGCGAAACGAATCTGGCGATTGGAACGCACGCGCTGATCGAGGACAAGGTCGCCTTCGACAACCTGGGGCTCGTCATCGTCGATGAACAACATCGATTCGGTGTGCAGCAGCGATTTCGACTGATGAAGAAGCCGGGCGCACTCGATCCGGACGTTCTGGTGATGACGGCGACGCCGATTCCACGAACGCTGGCACTGACGCTGTATGGCGATCTCGACGCGAGCGTGATCGATGAGTTGCCACCGGGCAGGACTCCGATTGTGACACGGCGGACGACTGAGGAACGAGCAGAGGATGTCTGGGGGTTTGTGAGAAAGCAGGTGGAGGCCGGTCGGCAGGCTTACATCGTTTACCCCGTGATTGAAGGTGCGAAAGATGATCAGCCGGAGTTGGACTTTCCCATAGACGAGGAGCCTGATGACTCAAATGCCGCGGCGAGAAAAAAAACCGCAGGTCCTTCGACTGCGCTGCGCTTCGCTCAGGATGACACCTCTGTTAAGGGGACGAAGAGAACAAAGGCTGCTGCGGCCTCTAAGGCGAAGGGCAAGGCCGTGAAGACGGAGAAACTGTTTGAGCCGAAGAAGGCACTTCGTGCCGCAACCGATATGTACGAAGAGCTGCGAACAGGGCCGCTCGCTGGATTGCGATTGGGCCTGTTGCATGGGCGGTTGAGCGCCGATGACAAGGAAGTTACGATGCGGCGGTTTCAACGCGGCGATATCGATGTGCTGATTGCGACGACCGTGATCGAAGTGGGTGTGGACGTGTCAAATGCTTCGCTGATGGTGATTGAGCACGCGGAACGATTCGGGCTGGCTCAGATGCATCAACTGCGCGGGCGTGTTGGGCGTGGCGCGGCGAAGAGTTACTGCATCCTGATGACGGGCGGCAAGGTGAGCGAGCAGGCGGAGGCCCGGCTGGATGCGATGGCGAGAACGCAGAATGGCTTTGAGCTGGCGGAGTTGGATCTGCAGCAACGCGGGCCGGGAGAGTTTTTCGGTACGCGTCAGGCCGGGCTGCCGGAGTTTCGCGTGGCGAACCTGATTCGCGACCGTGCGGTGCTGGAGGTCGCAAAGGCTGAAGCAGCGAAGTTTGCGGAGTCTCCCGACCCCGCAGTTTCGCACGAAGAGAGAGATGCGGTTTGGGCACGGCTGAAGCAGCAGTGGCAGCGAAAGTACGGGCTCGTCGAAGCCTGAAAAGTTTTCGAGGCCAAAGCTGCTTCTCCGTAAGTTAAAAGAAATAGCTAGCTGGCACTGGCGTGCGCGAAAGAACCTGTTTCCGGGGCATGAGTGGGGGCAGGTGGAACAGCCTTTTTGGGGCCCCGTTTGCGGGCTACAAGGACTCGAATCCGTTCGATCATCTCGGCAGGAGAAGAGGCGCCCTTGGGCAGAAAAACATCGGCGTGCAGTGCGCGATCGAAGGCATTGACGGTGCCGGAAACGATCATTGCTGGCAGGCCTGGATGGATTTGCTTGGCGCGGCGCACCAGTTCGTTGCCGTCCATCTGCGGCATCAGGAGATCGCACAGGATCAGATCGAGCGTGCCGGGAAGAGACCGCTCGAGGACTTCCAGTGCTTCCTGTGCAGTATTTGCTGCAACGATACGGTAGCCACGGGTTTCGAGAAGGAAGGTGCGGACGGAGAGGACTTGTTCATTGTCGTCTACGCAGAGGATCGTCTTCTTAGGGCGCATATGGTCTCACTTCTGCCGGAGTCCACCTTGTGGTGGCTCGCAGCCGATGGCCAGTCCAGTCCGGCGCGCCTGTTGGTTTGCAGGCGAACCGGTCTGGTGGTTCGAAAAGATTCCCCGTGGTCCGGCCGCGTACGGCCATCAGCGCGCGATGGACCCTCTGCTCCCGGAGAGCGGAAGACGAAAAGAGCGAGGCTCTCCCATCTGCTCCACAGGGACCAGTTCCATCTGTCCGACGAGCGAGGCTGCCGAACCGCGGGGTGCGAGAGAGGCCCGATGCCGTGGCAGGTTGCCATGCGGCTCCAGAAGGCAGAATTCGTTCTGCTGCGATTACAGAAAGGAAATTGATGCCAGAAAAACTGGCATCGCCCTCAATGCGTGTGCAGACAGCGAGGTTGCGCTTGGGGAGTCGCGACTGCAGGGCAGTCAAGCTTCTCTCAACTCAAATTGTCAGAAAACAGGCGAAAGCAATTTTTTCATCTCCGACAACGCGGCACGTTGCATGCAACGTCGTCGTCAACGCTTTTCAACAGTACGAATGGTTGGCTGGGTTGGCAACGGCGAAGCTAGAGCGAAGATCGCAGATATTAACGCTTGCACATCCACCGACAACTGAAAACGGCGCGAATTTATTGGAGATTCACGATACGCGCCTGTTGAAATCGGGTGCATCACGGCAGGAAAAAGCGTCCGCATGCAACAGGAATTGTGCGGCCACCGACGAACACTTTTGACACAATGCCGTTCTCGATCGACGCACTGACGTGAATGCGGCTGGGACGCAGCATCTCAATTCCCTGCTCGATGACGATACGCTGACCGCTCGCGACGGCGCCGTGACGCACGAGGTAGGCGATGGTGCAGCCTGCGGCCGACCCGGTGGCGGGATCTTCACCGCTATCGAACTGCATGCGCGCGTGCCAATCTGCTCCTGCACTCGCATCAGCCCGAGTGATGCAGTAGAAGAATTTTGCGCCGATACGATCAAGATAATCGCGCGCGACCTGCGGAGAGATGCTCAGACGTTGAGCGACTTGCAACGAACGGAGCGGAACGATGCAACAGATCAGGCCGGTTGAAACTACCTGCGCGGGTAGATCGAGATCGAGGTCTTCTGCCGATAGATTGAGCGCTGCGGCCAACGCGTCGCGATCCTCTCGGCTGTTGCGGACCTCTCCAAAGATCGGGTCGTTCTGCTTCATGATGCCGAAGACCCCTTGTTCGCTGGGCTCTGATGGTGTGAAACGGACGGAGATGGGACCGACGCCGAGATCGAGCGTGATCTGCTCAGCGCCACGCAGTGTTGGATGGTTCCAGTAGAGCCAGCTGGCGGTGCCGAGAGTTGGATGACCGGCAAAGGGGACCTCTCCACTGGTGAGAAAGATGCGCACCTGCACGCCGCGCTCGCGCTCAATCTCGGGAGCGCGAGGAAAGATAAATGTCGTCTCGCTGAGGTTCGTTTCGCGGGCGAGAGCCAGCATCTCGTCAGAGGAAAGGCCGCGCGCATCGGTGAAGATGGCGAGGGCGTTGCCCTCCAATGGATTCTCGGCGAAGACATCGACCTGGGCGAAGTCGTAAGCGCAGTGAGCCGTCTCGGGGGCTGCAACTAAAGTTACGGGCATGCTGCAGGGGTCGTCAGTTGACATGGGGGCTCCTCAGACGTATGGTTTGGACAGACCGCAATGAGGCAAACCTGCTTCATGCTAGCTTAGCTGGCACGCGGTACAACAGACCTATTATGACGATGACGCCCAACATGACCACGACACGTTGCTGTTGCTGTAGCCCGGCGCGGGTGTGTGGATGAGCGAATCGAAGTAAGCATCTTCGAGCAGCACAGAGCCCACCTAGAGCCCACGAGCCGGGTGGGTTTTTCACGTCGGGCCAGAATTGGGTTCTTCAGTCACCCCAACTAGGAAGTTGGAATCTCCCAGAAAAGGCGAATCGATTATGTCACTCCGTATCAATGATATTGCTCCTGATTTCACTGCTGAGACCACCCACGGCACGATCCGTTTCCACGAGTGGATCGGCGACAACTGGGCTGTTCTCTTCTCTCATCCGAAGGACTTTACCCCGGTCTGTACAACAGAGCTGGGAGCGGTGGCTGGCCTGGAAGCTGATTTTGCGAAACGCGGCGCAAAGGTGATCGGGCTGAGCGTTGACCCTGTCGAAAATCACGGGAAGTGGGCGAAAGACATCCTGGATGTGAGTGGTTCAGTGGTCAACTACCCTATCATCGGCGACACGGAATTGAAGGTCGCCAAACTGTACGACATGCTGGCGAACGATGCCGGTGACAGTTGTGAGGGTCGCACTCCCGCTGACAATGCTCCGGTTCGGACAGTGTTTGTGGTCGGCCCGGACAAGCGCATCAAGCTGACGCTTGCGTATCCCATGACGACGGGCCGCAACTTCGACGAGATCATCCGCGTCCTGGACTCCATGCAGTTGACGGCGAAACACAAAGTGGCAACGCCGGCGAACTGGAAGCAGGGCGAAGATGTGATCATCACCGGTGCGGTCTCCAACGAAGATGCGGACAAGATATTCCCCGGGTACAAGACGGTGAAGCCGTATCTCCGCACCGTGGCACAGCCGAAGTAGACGGAACAACGTGAGATGAGAGGGCGACCTCTTATCGAACGACCCGCCACGCAGCTTTGGTTGTGTGGCGGATGAGGGCACCGGTGGCGAAGTGGCTAACGCGCTGGTCTGCAAAACCAGTATTCATGGGTTCAACTCCCATCCGGTGCTCCAATTATCTCAATAGCTTAGAAAGTGATTCACTAACGCGGCAATGGCTACTGTAGCGGAAAATGTAGCGAGTGCCGCGCTTTTCTTTGCTCCCGGTCCTGCTCCGCCCCTATTGAACAACGTGAGACATTTGCGGCGCTGTTCGCTCCGCATGGGCAATCTTCTGTTCGTGACATACCGCTCCATCTTGTCCATCGCCTTCGTCTGATGCTCTTGCGTCGGATGGGCGTAGCTGAGAACCATATTGATTTTGGAGTGGCCTAGCATCGCTGCCAAGGTCACGAGGTCGATTCCTGCTTCGACTGCGCGGTAGCCCAGGTATGGCGACAATCGTAGGGGCGAGACTGAGCCACTTTACTTTCGCGCAAAGCCCGCGCGTGGGCGCTCTGAATGCCGGGAAGCGATCGCGTGGCGTCCGTCTCGCAAGGAAATAGGAATGCCCCACTGTCTTTGTCCTTTACGGCTCGCTCCGCCGCAGCTTCCATCCTCAACGTTGGGATGCTCTTGGCTGTCTCTGTGAGCTTGATACGCTGCTTTGCCGCCTTCGTCGTAGGAGTTGAACAAATGGTTTTCGGCCAGAGAAACGTTCGCAGGCCGATTCGAAGACTCCGCAGACGTGGCGATGAGCGGCTACTCTGCTAAGTTCGCAAATGATTTCGATAAAAACACGGAGGCGATCAATGGGCAGGTGTCGCAGCGGATGTACACGCGATTGCACGAATGATTACGTTCGCCTGGATGTGCGGTGGTGCAAGCGCCAAGGCTATTTGCGGCCTGGGTGGTCCGGTATGGTGCCTTAGTCACGACGGGGAGAACGCTTCGCATCTGTCAACATCGAAGCGGCCGACGGCAAAGTTACTCTCCGATATAGAACTCGTCCGAGAGGCGACGAATGGCAGCACAAACACTACCCGGTTGCAGTTGAATGGACGCCTTGCCCGTTCGGAGGAAATCGCGCATGGTTCCGCTGTCCCGCGTGTAGCCGTCGTGCGGCGATCTTGTATGGCGCGACGGTGTTCGCATGTCGGCATTGCCTCCACCTCGCCTATGAGTCACAGCGAGACGCTCCGCACTACCGCGCGCTGCACAAGGCGCAAGGCATCCAGAGAAACTAGGCGGAACGGCATCCTTCATGAGCCGGTATTCAAACCCAAAGGAATGCACTGGGGAACCTACTCTCGACACAGGGAACGGATGCAGGAGGCGGAATCTGGATCGTTTCCGCCGTGGATCTTGCGAAGCTTTTTGAGTGTCTGAGCTACTTGGCGTCCAGCAGCGGTTCGATCTAATGAGTTCGAATGCCCACCTTAGAGACTACATGCAGAAGGTGGGCACCGGTTCAATGGGTCCGTCAAAGTTGTGGGCTATCAGGACAGTTATCTTGTTCCCATCCAGCCTCTATTTCTTATGGGGTCAGTAGGAATGCGCGGGTCGCCCCATTGTGAATGCCGGTTCCAGTGATCTGTCCGTCGTTATTGATCGCACTTGCCGTCTCGAGAACCCATCCAGAGTCCTCTGGAATCATGCTTTCCAGATCGTGCATCGTGCCATGACTGTAAAGGAACGCGCGCCGGTTGAAAATATTGGCAGAGCCTACGGAGTAGCCTACAACGTTACCATCATCGTTGATGCCTTCTCCATAGCTGTCGGTCAGGCCGGGAAGCGTGCCAAGGTCCTGCAGATCCCCGTGGCGATACAGAAACGCGTGAGAGTTCTCCACAGAGATCGCCGAAAACCCAGCCACCTTTCCGAATTGATTGACGGCAGATCCAATGCTTGAATTTCCCCCTGGCAGCGTGCCCAGATCATCCATCTTGCCGTCGCTGTAAAGGAAGGCATGGTAAAACCCCGAGGAAGTACTTGAATAGCCTGTTACCTGCACTCCATTGTTTCGTCCCCTGCCCCAGCCGTCATTGATACCAACCCCGAAGCTCGAGGACCCTCCGGGCAACGCACCCAGGTCCTTCATCTTGCCATCGCTGTAGAGGAAAGCGTGCTGCTGGAACTGGCGGATCGAGGTATTCTGTGACTCCTCAACTTCTGCCCATCCAGTTACCTGCCCAGAAGAATTCACCGCAAAGCCTTCGCTCTGTGTTCCAGAAGGAAGTGTACCCAGATCCAGCATGTGGCCATTGCCATAAAGGAATGCATGGACAGGGCCACAATCCGAATGGACACATGGTTGAGTATAGGCATATCCGGTCACCCGGACCTTTCCTTCATCTTTGCCCCCGCTTATGCCAAGCCCTGCGCTGACCGTTGCCCCGGGCAGCGTGCCCAGATCATGTAATTTCCCGTTCTTATAGAGGAATGCATGAGAGTAGCAGGCGTCACATGTGAGGTTTGCTGAACCTGTCACGTCCCCAGCCTGGTTGATCCCAGAGGCGATGGTTTGGATTCCTCCAAGGGTACCAAGGTCTATGACGGTATATCTCTGGGCCATTAGGGTTGGAATTGCAAACAGAACTACGCAGAGAATCAGAGCTATCAACGAATAAAAACGGCGCATGGGACCTCCTTGATAGTGAAAGGTTGTCGGGTAGAGGCGAGGCACACGTCGTAGAGGGCACAGCCTATTGCGAGCATGTACACCAAACCTATTTGGGCCTTTTCTGGTTACTCAGTGCTACGGGAAACACAAATGGGAGACACCAAACTATGAAAGTGAGTTCGTCATGTGTGTCTGTTCGAAAACACACATAGTGAGGAATGGCGGTTTGATGGCCTCGTGCTCCCGATTTCAGCGACGCAGGTTTCGGATGCATACATCAAATGAGCGTGTTCTTAGGCTCTTCAATCTGTCAGCTGATTCCGGCGCAATCAGTAGGCTTGGCTGAGCGCCCGCCTTGAGCGTGACCAATTTTGACCAATCGACCCTAATCGACCGTCGCCGAACCTCACTGATCAAACGGGGGGGATTTGTGAGAATCCCTGGAAACTGGCGGATTTCGGGGAAAATGAAAAGTGGGGAGGGGAACTCAAAATCCGCCGGGCTTCGGCCCCGTGGGGGTTCGCCCCCTCCCGGCACCAACTAACTACCTCATTCCATGGAATGTGAGTTTTGCCGATTCGGTATAAAGCCTTAAATGCGGCCACCGGATATACGCGTACTTCACGAAGATCTAGCAAAGTGTCATCCGTTACCCATGGATAGACAAACGCTCAAATCTGTCCATTGCACAGAAGTGGTATTGAGCGGCGCGGTGAGCACCGTGGATTCTAGTACCACTCCCTCATGGGGATTTGCGAAAGGTTCTAATCTAACCGGGCCCTCAAGCCGTTTGGACATCGCACGACCTGCCCGACACTCGCGGCCCCCTCTCTCGCTCATGGTGGGAGAGGGGTTTTCAATTTTCTTCTGTGATTTTTTTTGTGCTGGAGAGAGCAAAACCCATCAGAGCATCCGCGGAGGGCTAGTGCCGGGACAACCTCGGAACCCCCGGCAACGAGGTTTCAATTTGCCTCCAAATGGCAGTTATTCAAACGGCGCATCAAAAATAGCTGGTAGAAACCAAACCGGACTCGGGAAACAGGATCTCCCAGGACGGATCGAGGTACATCCAGCGCTGCGTACTGAACCAGCTCGTCGGTATTTCAGGAACGTGCAGCAGGCCGTGTCCTCCAACGCAGATCAGCTCCGTGCCATTCCAGGCCAGAAAATTTCTCGACGGCTGGCCGACTCTCGCCGGATGTGTCAGCTTTCCAAGACACACCGGGCATCGTTGCCGTTGGTCCCGCAGCGTCCAGCGCAGCCCAAACAGGCAGATTGAAAACGCGGACACAAGCTGGATGTAGTCCGACGAAAGCGGATTGAGGCCCGTACGCAGATAGGCCAGATCGAGCGATACCAGATAAACAATCGGCAACAGCAGCGCTATCTTTCCGCCAAGAAAACTCCAGCGGCGAATTCTCGTTGACCATGACAGCTTCCGCGAGCTCAACCTGTACTCTCCCAGTGGCAGCGACGTCGTAGCCGGCAACGAAAGGAAGGCAAGGATGATGGCGAACAGGGAGAGGTCCCAGGGCTCGCGCGTCCTCTCCGCGAGAGAGATGCATAAAAAATCGTCGGGAGTTCCGTCCGGCGTTGGTGCCGACATTCGCCAACGTTCGCTCCACCGTTCCTGCGCCGTCGACGGTGTCAGGTGCGCCACCACGAATCCGGCGCCTTTTGAAACCGTTTCTACGTCCGGCTGCAATAGCCACGCATCCGCTCTGCTGGGAAGCCGCCAGGAACCAGCGTACGTCACACCGGCCACAACTGCCTGACGAAGCCCGACCCGCACCACGCGCCCGGCAATATAAGGATCTTCACCGAACTCCTTCTTCCAGAGTGCATCGCTCAAAATCAGCTTCGGCATATCGCCATATGTTCCGGTGTCAGTCGAAGCGAACCGTAGCGGCAGCGCGAGCAGCTCAAAAAGATTCGGGCTCGCATGAGCAACCCTGACGACAGCCTGTGACGAATCGGACAGCGACTCCGGGGCCACCTGGTAGAAGGCAAATCCATCAAAAAGTCTCTGCTTTCGCCCCCTCCACACCCTAACCTGTTCGGCTGAGATCGTTGGCACCAAATCCCCGCTGTACCGTGCGTTCTGGATCATCGTCAGGTTCGGCGGAATCCGATATCGCGACGACAGGAGTTCTGCGCGCACACCAGGTCGCAAAAGGGCGAAGGCATAGCTAACGATCACCACGGCAACCAGAAAAACCATGCACTGTGTTGCCGACCCCTTTGTGGTTGCAAGCGGTACTCGTTTCTGCCCGAACTCGCGTCTGAGGCAAAGCGCGTCCTGAAACGCGCCCAGACAGAATGCCGCGACCTCTCGCTCCCCTTTCCATGACGGAACGCCCCCAGGCGTGCACGCCTGACGTACATGCCACAGCTCCGACCGCCACTCCCTCCACCATTCCCCGCGATGTTGCATCGGCACGAGCAACGAAGCGAGACGCAGCAAGCCCAGGTTCCCTCCACCGAAGACCGGCGCAAATCGCGGCGTCATACCGACTCCACCTGCTCGGAAGGAATCAGCTTCGCAAGCAGCGGATAGCGCTTCCGCGACGATTCCAACGTCATCTTTCCCGCGCGCGTCAGCTTGTAATACTTCCTCGGTGGCCGTTGCTCGGCGTCAGCAATCGACTGCTGCTCCCAGTTCGAACGGATCAGTTCATCGCGCTCCAGCCTTCGCATCGCCGGATATACCGTTCCGCTCGGCAGGCCGGTCATCTCCATCACACTGAAGCCATAGACGTATCCGGCGTTGATCGCTTGAAGGATCATCGCCGCCGTATGCGAGAGTTTTGCCTCTGTCGCCATGCCAGAACTATACCTATGTAGCACGCTACTTGACTATACCCTATTATGAATGCTACATAGGGTGGGCGAGGTGCTCCATGCTCGAGGTCAGACAGCTGTGCAAGCGTTACCGCGGTCTCCCCGCGATCGATAACGTCAGTTTTCGCGTCGGCGCCGGCGAAATCGTCGGATATGTAGGCCCCAACGGCTCCGGCAAGTCCACCACCGTCAAAATCGTTACCGGCCTACTCGAGCCGAACGACGGTCAGGTGCTCTTTGAAGGGGACAGTATCCGCAACAATCTACAGGCCTACCGGGCCGCCTTCGGGTACGTCCCAGAAGAGGCGCACGTCTACACGCACCTGTCCGGCCTGGAATACCTCCAGCTCGTCGGCCGCTTGCGCAATATGTCCGAAGCCCTGATCGATTTCAAAGCCAACAGGCTGCTCACTCTGCTTGGCCTTGAGTCCTGGAGACACTCCCCCATCTCCCTCTACTCCAAAGGCATGAAGCAGCGCGTCCTTATCTCAGCCTCACTCTTGCATGATCCGAAGCTTCTCATCTTCGACGAACCGCTCTCCGGCCTTGACGTTGTCTCGGCGCGTCTCTTCAAGGATCTTCTCGAAGCACTCGCCGCCCAAGGCAAGGCAATTCTCTACATCTCGCACGTTCTCGAGGTGGTCGAACTCATCTGCAACCGTGTCATCGTCATCGCGAGAGGCAGAATTCTGGCAGACGCTCCTCCGTCCGAGCTCAAGACTTCGCTGCAGCTCGCAAATCTCGAAAGCGTCTTCGCGCAACTAGTTCAGCAGCAGGACACGCAGAGTGTTGCTCGCGAACTCGTTGAGATCATGGCGGTCCGCCATGCGTAATCGCGTCGGTCTCCTCCCTCCTCCTGAACACCCGGTTCTCTCCCTCGCCGTGCAGGCCCAAGCCATCGCCATCGAGCGTAAGCAGAGCCAGTTCGAGATCCTTGCACGCCACATCTTTTATCGCTTTCTTCACAACGAACTGCTCTCCTCAGAAGACGACGAGACCAAGCGCGTGTTGCAGATCAGTTCTGCCATTGCAGTCCCGGGTCTTCTGGTGGCACTCTTTCTCTTTCCCCCCTACCATGGGTTTCCTCCGCATCCTTTGCATCGCCCCTTCTGGGCTCAAGTCGCAGACCACTACTTCTACGTCATGTACTCCTTTGTCGTCATGGGGGCGGCTACGGTCTTTGAGTGGGATCTCCTCTTCCCGGATCTCGTGGACGTCTTTGTCCTTTCGGTTCAGCCCATCGCCAGCCGGCATCTCTTCCTTGCCAGAGTATTGGCACTCGCCATCTTTCTCGGCCTGGTATTGCTTGTCACCAGCATTCTCGGAATCATCTTCTTGCCCCTAGTGGCTGAACTGCCTAGTTTTTTTCGCCACATCCTCGGGCACACCACTTCTGTCTTCGCCAGCGGAATCTTCGCCGCCGCCACATTTCTCGCACTCCAGGGCATCCTGCTCAACATCGTCGGGGAGCACATCTTTCGGCGCATCACTCCTCTGCTTCAGGGGGCCTCGGTCATGATCCTGCTCGCGATTCTGCTCCTCCACCCAACCATCGCCGGATCGCTTGGGCCGCTTCTCACCTCCGGCGCTCCGGCCGTCCGCCTCTTCCCCCCATTCTGGTTTCTGGGCATCTATGAGCGTCTTCTTATGGGTCCCTTTGCACCGGTTATCTTCCACGAACTCGCCCGCACCGGTTGCTTCGCGCTTCTCGCTATGCTCGCCGCCACTGTCCTCACCTATCCCCTTGCCTATCGCCGCAGAGTACGGCAGCTCATCGAAGGAGGCAGAGCTGTCACTACGCAACGCCGCACCGCCACGCCCTTTCAATGGATCCTGCAGGCCACCGTTCTACGCCTTCCGGCCCAACGAGCCATCTTCCACTTCATTAGCCAGACCATCCTTCGCGCCCAGCGTCAGCGCGTCATGTTAGCGATGTATGGAGGACTCGGCATCGCTCTTACCCTCTCCGTTGTGCTGGCCTTCCGAGTTGGAGGCGGCCACGTTCGTCCCGTCCTTCTGCCCAACGGCATCCGCTTCGCCATCCCCATCATGATCTTTTGGACTGTCGCAGGACTCCGCTCCGTCCTCGGAAGCCCCTTCGATCGACGCGGCGCATGGCTGTTTCGCGTCATCATCGGCCGCCCGAAGGCCGGACATTTATCCGGCACGAGAGTTTGGGTGACACTCTGGGCAGTCTTCATCGGTCTCGCAACCGCCATCCTCCTCCACGCGCTCTCACCCGAAAGCCTGCGATCACACCTGACCACACTCAACCAGCTTCTCATCGCTGTTGGCGTCTCTTTTCTACTCGCCGACGTGCTTTTGTTCTCGGTGCGCAACGTCCCCTTCACCCACCTGCGCAAGAGCTCCATCACTGATCTGCCACTCGTGGTGGTTCGCTACGTCGTATTGTTTCCTCTCCTCGTCGCAATCCTCGTCCACAACGAGACCTGGACCGAAGCCAGTGCGACACACCTCTTCAAGACTCTCTTCTTCCTTGTTGCAGCACATCTCGTGCTATTGATGGCCCACTCCCGATCTCTCTCGCAATCCACGCTGGATACACCGCCCGACGAGATTGACGAATTCCCGCAGCGCCTCGGATTGAGAGATTCTTAGCAACTCGCCAAGCTCTCAGCCATTTGCAACAAGCGTCACTTGCTTTCTCTCAAGTGGCGTCGAAAGCACCATACTGGTCGTAGGGCTTCCATACGGCAGCAGCTTCTCGATCAAATCTTCAAGTTGTGCGACCGAAGAGAGTACAACCTTCAGCAGAAATGCATCCCCTCCGGTCAGGTGATGGCACTCCTGAACCGCTTCGAGTGTGGGAAGAAATTTCAGGAATGGCCTGTACCTGTTCCCGTCGCAGGTAAGACGCACAAATGCCGTGATCGAAAATCCCAGCGCCTGAAGATTGATGTCCGCCCGATACCCGCGGATAAGTTCAAGGCTCTCTAACCTTCGAACGCGCTCTGCCGTTGCCGAAGGAGAAAGCTTAATCCTTCGGGCAAGTTCCGCCACGGGAAGACGCGCGTCGGAGCTAAGTTGCTGCAAGATTCTTCTGTCGATCAGATCGGTTCCATTGTGTTGAAGCATCGAGCCGCCTTATCAAAAACTCAAAACAAACTGCAAGAGCGAATGACTGCTGTAGCAAATAACAGCAGCGGGTTTGTCGAATTGTAGCAATGTTATAGGCTGAATCCACGGAAAACAAGTGCGTACACCGTTGAATCCCCATTTAGCTTTGCACTGGATTTTCTTACCATCATCACATGATCGAACTCGATGGCTGCTCTCTTACGATTGAGGATGTTGTAGCCGCAGCCGAAGGACTCGAGCGCGTACAGATTGCTCCGGTAGCTCTCCTTCGCATGCAGGCGTCACGCAGCAGGGTGGATGCTGCGATGAACGGCACAACACCTGTCTACGCTCTCAACACCGGTGTAGGTCTTCTCGCAAATATTCGTCTCGACGAAACTGAGATCGAAGCGATGCAGGTGAACCTGATCCGCTCCCACTGTTGCGGGGTCGGCTCTCCGCTATCGACCTCGGTAGTACGCGGCATGATGTTGATACGAGCTAACGTTCTGGCAAAGGGTCTCTCCGGCATTCGCCCGATTGTTGCTGAACGGATCTGCGACCTGCTGAATCACAAGATCACTCCCGTCATTCCCTCTCGCGGAAGCGTTGGTGCCAGCGGCGATCTCGCTCCGCTTGCTCATATGGCGCTTACCTTGATCGGTGAGGGAGATGCCGAGTACGAGGGCAGCGTTCTGCCGGCTTCGGTCTGCCTTGAACGCGCCGGATTGAAGCCGCTCGTGCTCCTCGGCAAAGAAGGCATATCGCTGTTGAACGGAACCCAGGCGATGCTCTCCATCGGCTGCCTGCGGCTGAAGGAGTTGGAAGACCTTTTCTATTCCGCGCAAACAACGGCAGCTTTGAGTATCGAGGCGCTGCGTGGAACCGCCGCGGCCTTTGACCCCCGCTTGCACGCCGCTCGCCCGCACCCTGGACAGATATTGAGCGCGAGCCACCTCACCAGCCTTTTGCACGGGAGTCCAATTCCCAGAACCCACGGCGAGGGCAGCCGCATTCAGGATGCCTATTGCCTGCGCTGCATCCCGCAGGTACACGGTGCCGTGTGGGACACGCTGGCACATGCTCGCAAGGTCTTCGAGATTGAACTGAATAGTGCCACCGACAACCCGCTCGTCTTCGACGATGCGATCGTCTCCGGGGGAAACTTCCACGGTGCTCCGCTTGCGCTTGCGCTCGATTATCTCTCGATTGCCCTCTGTCAACTAGCCGGCATCTCGGAGCGCAGGACCGAACGGCTCCTCAATCCCAGCCTGAACGAAGGTCTTCCCGCTTTTCTCGCATCGCAGCCTGGCCTCGAGTCCGGCCTGATGATGGCTCAGGTGACCGCTGCCGCGCTTGTTGCCGAGCTACGCGTCCTTGCCAGCCCCGCATCCACAGGCTCAATTCCAACCAGCGGCAATCAGGAGGACTTTGTCAGCATGGGCATGACCTCCGCTCTGAAGCTCGAGCAAGCCGTCGCACTTGCCAGAATGGTGGTTGCAATCGAGCTTCTGGCCGCAACTCGTGCGTTGGATCTTCGCAGTGACACCAGTACCACTGCGCTGGAAGAAGTGAGAGCCCGCTTTCGGAGGCGAATCCCGGCGTGGCGAGAAGATTGCGTCCTGTCACTTTGGATGGAGAGCGCGTCGAGCTTTTTGGCGGAAGCCGCGCTTGGGAAAAAATATCAGAAAGGTGGAGCTCGAGGAGGTCATCCAGTGAGTCCTGTACATTCCCCCATTCGAGCGCCTCGCGGCAACACCAGAACGGCAAAGGGATGGATTCAGGAAGCCGCCAAGCGGATGCTGATGAATAACCTCGATGCCGAGGTAGCGGAAAAGCCGGAAGAGCTCATCGTCTATGGCGGACGAGGCAAGGCGGCGCGCAACTGGGAGTGCTACCACACCATCGTCGAAACGCTGGAGCGTCTCGAAAACGATCAGACCCTCCTCGTGCAATCAGGCAAGGCAGTCGCAGTCCTGGGCACTCATCGATTGGCGCCTCGAGTCTTGATTGCAAACTCGAACCTCGTCCCTCGTTGGGCGACGTGGGAGGAGTTCGACAAGCTCGATGCGGCTGGACTCATGATGTACGGCCAGATGACCGCCGGTTCCTGGATCTACATCGGGACGCAAGGGATCTTGCAGGGAACCTACGAGACCTTTCGCGGCGCGGCAAAGAAATACTTCAACGACACGCTTGCCGGCACGATCACCGTCACCGCAGGTCTTGGCGGCATGGGCGGCGCACAGCCGCTCGCAATCAAACTGGCCGGTGGGGCAAGCATCTGCGTCGAGGTCGACCCCAAACGAATTCAACGCCGCCTCGAGACGCGCTACCTCGATTCGGCGACCAACTCACTCGACGAAGCAATCCAGCTGGCTCAGTTTGCAAGGACGCAACGGAAAGCCGTCTCGATCGGCCTGACGGGCAACGCAGCGGAGTTGTTGCCAGAGATGGTGAAGCGGGGTTTCATCCCCGACCTCGTGACCGATCAGACCAGTTCTCACGACCCTATGTGGGGATACATCCCAGTTGCCCGCGCCGACGAAGATCTCAACGCGCTGCGTTCCCTTGAGCCGCAGGCTTATCTCGACCGCGTACACGCTTCCATCGCGCAGCACGTGCAGGCCATTCTCGAGATGCAGCGCCGAGGCGCCATCGCCTTCGACTATGGCAACAACCTCCGCACCCAGGCGCAACTAGCCGGTGTCACCGACGCTTTTTCGTATCCCGGCTTCGTGCCCGCGTTCATTCGCGATTCATTCTGTGAAGGCCGCGGACCTTTTCGCTGGGCCGCTTTATCCGGGGATCCCGCCGACATCGCTAAAACAGATCGGGCCATGTTGAATCTGTTCCCTGAAGATAAGCGGTTGCAGGAATGGCTCACCTTTGCCGGCAAGGAGATCGCCTTTCAAGGACTTCCCGCCCGCATCTGCTGGCTCGGCTATCGCGAGCGTGACCGCGCAGGTCTGCTCTTCAATCAGATGGTGCGAGACGGTCAGCTGAGCGCACCAATCGTCATCGGCAGGGACCACCTCGATGCAGGTTCCGTCGCAAGCCCCTTCCGCGAGACAGAAGGAATGCTCGACGGCTCAGATGCAGTCTCCGACTGGGCGCTGCTCAACTTCGCCACAGGCATCGCCAGTGGAGCTGCATGGATGAGCTTTCATCACGGCGGCGGAGTCGGCATGGGATACAGTCAGCACGCAGGCCTCGTGGCAGTCGCCGACGGCAGCGACGAAGCGGACCAGCGCCTGAAAATGTGCCTGACCAACGACCCCGCGATGGGCGTGATTCGTCACGCTGATGCTGGATACGAATTAGCCCGAACCACAGCGGCAAAACGAGGCCTCGACATGCCGAGCATCAAATGAAGGCCGAGATTCTCATCACTGGCATATCGCAGCTGGTGACCGCCGAAGGCGCCGGCCCCAAGCACGGTCGAGCCATGCGCGACCTGAAGACTGTGGAGCAGGCGGCGATCGCCATTTCCGCCGGTGTCATCGTTTGGACGGGAAAAGAATCTGAGTGGAAAGGCGAAACAGAAGTTTCTGTCGACGCCGGCGGTCGTGCGGTTGTTCCCGGCCTTGTTGATCCACACACCCATGCAGTCTGGGCAGGCGATCGCCTGGCTGACTTCGACGCACGAACGTCAGGTTCAACCTATGAGGAGATTCTCGCCGCAGGTGGCGGCATACGAAGCACCATTCGCGCCACCGCGGCGGCATCGCGGGCTGACCTCGTAGCCTTGGCCAAACCACGGATCGACTCCTTGATCGCATCCGGAGCAACCACAATCGAGGTCAAGTCCGGCTACGGATTCACGCCTGAAGCAGAACTCGCGATGCTCGAAGCGATCCAGTCGCTTTCGGCAATCTCCCCCGCGCAAATCATACCGACTCTGCTCATCCACATACCTCCCGTCGCCGCCGCAGAACGCTCCAGCTATATCTCGCAAGTATGCGAAGAACTGATCCCCGAAGTGGCCACGCGCAAGCTGGCCGCAGCCGTCGATATCTTTGTCGAAAAGGAAGCGTGGCAGGTCGCTGAAGCAGAAACGCTATTCAGCCGGGCAACGCAGCTTGATCTTGCAATCAAGCTACATAGTGATCAGTTCCATTGCATTGGTGGCTCGGAGCTTGGAATACGCCTGGGTGCGCTAAGCGTCGATCATCTGGAAGCCTCTGGCCCTGAACAGATTGCGAAAATTGCATCAAGCTCAACGATTGCGACGATTCTTCCAGGCGTCTCGCTTCATCTGGGTATACCCTCTGCGCCCGGCCGCAAATTGATCGACGCTGGAGCCGCCGTTGCTGTTGGAACCGATCTCAATCCCGGCTCCAGTCCGCTGTTTTCCACCTCTGAAGCGCTGGCACTCTCCGTTCGGCTGAACGGTCTCACCGCCAAAGAGGCACTAGTTGCAGGAACCGTAAACGCAGCGTGCGCACTCGGCATCAAGAACGCGGGCCGGCTTGAGGCAGGGTGCCCGGCTAATTTCCTCGTCCTCCACAGTAGCGACTGGCGCGATCTCGTCTATACGCTGGGAGCTAACCCCGTTCGAGAAGTCTGGATCGGTGGGAAGAGAGTCAAGTGACGAACACACTCTACAGACCGGAACTGCTCTATTCGAATGGCCGATTTATCGCCAATGGCGAAGTTCTGGTAGGCGAAACCGGTCAGTTCATCAAAGCTTCAGAACAGCCGCCTAACTCCTCGACGCAAATCGTCGGCCTCCCGGGCAAAGCTCTTCTCCCCGGCTTCGTGAACGTTCATTCTCATTCCTTTCAGCGGCTTATTCGAGGCAAGTCGGAATCGCGAATCGTCAGCGGCAAAGACTTCTGGTCCTGGCGTGGAACGATGTACCACGCCGCCAGTCGACTTGACCCGCAAGACGTCTATGACGTCGCTCGCATGGCATTTCTCGAGATGGTTCTCGCGGGAACGACGACCGTAGGCGAATTTCACTATCTGCATAACGCGCCCAACGGCCAACCCTACGACGATCCAAATCTCCTGTCCAAACAAGTGATTGCTGCTGCCCAATCAGTGGGCATTCGAATTGTTCTACTGCGAACGGCATATCTCCGCTCCGGATACGAATTGCCGCGCGACCCAGGCCAAGCTCGCTTCTTTGAGTCCACGACCGCATTTCTCGAAAATATCGGCGCACTCATCCGCGACTCTTCTGCATCGCCATCTGAAGTACGCTTCGGCGTTGCACCTCACAGCGTTCGCGCCGTACCCCTTGCCGATCTCAGAAAAATTGCCGCGTGGAGCAGGGACAACCGGCTACCCCTTCATATGCACGTCGCGGAACAGATCGCAGAAAACTCTGCATGCAAACGCGAATATGGCTCGACGCCGGTACAACTTCTCAGTAAGGAAGGGCTTCTTGGCCCCGACTTCACTGCGGTCCACGCGATCCATATCAGCGCAGAGGAAATTGCAATGCTTGCCGAGGCCAACGCAACGATATGTTCCTGCCCGACAACCGAACGCAATCTGGGAGACGGCATCTTCGCTGCGGACCGTGTCATGGCGGCAGGCATCAACGTAGCATTTGGGTCCGACAGCCAGGCTCAGATCGATCCCCTCGAAGACGCCCGCGAGCTCGACTATCACCTTCGCCTTGAACAGCAGGAACGCGCAATACTTGATCCAATAGGAGATCAAACGCTGGCCTCGACGACTCTTCGACTGTGCAACAGTTCACGGCGCACGAGCGCTTGACCTTCCCAGTGGAGGATTGACCCCTGGCTCATTTGCCGATTTTTTTACGGTTGATCTGAACGACGTGTCCATCGCCGGCCATTCACCAGAAGATCTCTTACCAATCATCGTCTTCGGGCTCAACCGTTCTGCCATTCGCGACGTTGTGGTGAACGGAAGATTCATCCTCCGCGATCAGAAGCATGTGCTCCACGATGAAATCGTCGCGAGCTACAAAGACGTTCATCGCAAGGTGTGGCACAACACTCAGACTGGGGACCCTTTGTGAAAACGGTTGCGCAACATCTCTCCAATCTGATTCGCATTCCGTCCCCGTCTTTCTTGTCGAACCGCCCCATCATCGACTACGCTGCGGCCGCCTTAGAAATGGCACAATGGCATAGCCGGGAGATCGTCTATCGAGACGCCGCAGGTATTGAGAAGGTCAACCTGATCGCGGCTCCCCTCCATCAGAGCCTGGACGACACCACGCCAGAACTTGCGTTGATGTGCCACACCGACACTGTTCCATATTCATCAGATTGGCCTGAGGCGCTGGAGCCGCGCATTACCGACGGCCTACTCCATGGTTGCGGAGCCTGCGACGTAAAGGGATTTCTTGCTTGTCTCCTAACGTCGATCGCCGAAAGCAATCCGTCGAATCTGATCGATGGACTGCGCCTGATTTTGACCGCAGACGAGGAGATCGGTTGCGTCGGTGCTGCCCATCTCGTTGCCTCGGGACTCATCAAACCTCGGCGAGTCGTCGTCGGGGAACCCACCTCTCTTCACCCAGCGCGCGCCGGAAAGGGATACTGCCTGGCGGAGGTCACCGTCTTCGGACAGGAAGCACATAGCGCCCTTCCCCATAAAGGAAGATCGGCGATTTACAGCGCGGCCCGCCTCGTTACTGCTATCGAGGAATACAGTGCGCTCCTTGCCAAAGAGCAGCATCCCTTCTTCTTCTCCTGGTTTTACTACGCTAAACATTGGCACCATCCAAGGCGGAACGGCGAAGAACATCATCCCCGGCCAGTGCAAATTTCAACTCGAGTGGAGGCCAATTCCAGGCCAGCCTGACGATACCGTTCCCGCCGCTGTCTTGAGAATCGCAGACACACTCCGAAGCACCGATCCTGACTTCCAATGCAAATTTCAGATTCTCCGACAACAAGCTGGCTTCGAATCGCCGCCGACCTCAAAGCTAGTTCGATCGATCGAGGCAATCACGGGGCGCGCTGCAACCGCCATTCCGTTCGGCTCAGAGGCGAGCCTCCTCGCATCACTGGCCGAGGAAGTCATCGTGTTTGGCCCCGGAGATATGCAGACAGCCCACAGCAATCGTGAATGCGTGCCACTCAACGAATTAGACGAAGCGGTGAAGTGTCTGCAATCGTTGATGACGGGGAATTGAGAAAGCAACTGCACCTCCACAATAGCCTCTGTCAATTTCATCAACACCCCATCAATCAGTGAGCGGCGGCTTCATATTCGTAACTGCACGCTCCAACTGATTTCGCTGCTGCTTGAGAGAATCGCGTAGCGCAACATCCGAAATACCGTGCAGGTTGGCATCAACGCTAAGCAGGACGCTTTTGATCGACGCTCGTAGCAACACTCCACCAGCTAACGCCTCACTGCGCACATGCCCGTCAACAAGTCTCGCCGCTCTCTCAGCGTACTCCAGCCCTCGACTCATCTTGGCTGCCGCTTCAAGAGGAATCTGCGTGGCTCGCAGCAGTCTGGCCTCTTTTGCGGTTCGACGAAGAGCTTTCTCAGCTTCAGTCGTGCGTGGCAGCGCGCAGGCCTTTAGATACTCCTCGAACGCACGGGAATCGGCGTCCGCAAGTTCACTCAGAGAGGCCATGAGCGCCGAAACGCCAGAGTTAAGTTCTAAAAGGCCCTGATGCCTGGCAGCATCCGCCGCAGACTTCTTCAGAGAAACCCTAACCGCCTTTTGTATCGAGGCAACGCCTAACGTCGCTGCCACGATCGAGACGGATCCACCGCCCGGCGTGGGATCTGTCGAGGCAACCCGATCTCTAAGTTGTGCGGCGGTCAACGTCCAGAGAGAAGCAGAAGTATGGCTCAAAGCGAATTCTCCGTTACCTGCTGGCAAAGAAGTTCCTACGATATAACAAACCCGATCATAAGCGATCTCCGCTAACACGCTGCCTTTGCAATCCTTAGACCAACCCTCACGTCTCCTCATCGCAGTAGCTTTTGCTTCTTCCCGGATCGGCGTATCGTATCCGCAAAGGAGACCCGTGCCATGCTAAGGAGAGATTTCCTTCGCCGATCCGCCAGAACGCTGGGTGCAGCCTTTCTCACCAAAACCGCCGTTGCTCGAGCCGCGCTGTTCGAGCCGGATCCTTTGCCTCAGAAGTTCACCGCTCAGGATGAAGTGGTCCTCGGGCACACCGGTATTCGTACCAGCCGTCTGGCTATGGGGACCGGCACCGTCGGTTTCGGTGGCGGATCCAACCAGACGCGACTGGGCACCTCTCCTTTCACCAATCTTCTCCTGAACGGCTATCACGAAAACGGCCTGCGCTTTTTCGACTCAGCAGACTCTTATGGTAGCCATCCTTACGTCGCCGCAGCGTTGAAGCAACTCCCGCGCGACAAGGTCACCGTCCTCACCAAGACCGACACTCGAGATGCTGCCGGCGTTCGCGCCGACCTTGACCGCTTCAGAAAAGAACTCGGCATCGACCACATCGACATCGTTCTCATCCACTGCGTGACCGAAGGAGACTGGACGACGCGTTACCGCGGTGTCATGGACGTCTTGTCGGAAGCCAAACAGAAGGGCGTCATTCGAGCCCACGGCGTCTCCTGTCATAGCATCAAGGCCCTGCGCGCGGCGGCAGCTTCTCCTTGGGTCGATATCGATCTCGTCCGTCTCAACCCGATCGGCTCTCATATGGATGCCGACCCCGACGTCGTTATCGGCGTAATTAAGGAGATGCGTGCCCAGGGAAAGGGCATCGTTGGCATGAAGATCCTTGGCCAGGGAGACCTTCGCGATCGGCCCGCTGAAGCTATCCGCTATGCTCTCGGAACAGGCGTGCTTGATGCCTTCACCATCGGTGCCGAATCGCAGAAAGAACAAAACAACCTTATCCAACGTGTAGCCGCCGCCTGAAACCTCTCGTTTGCGGCGATGGCGCGTTATTGGCTGAGGCTTGATTTCGGATTGCTCACGAAATCACGAATCACCCAGCCGGCGTGGGTTCTTAGCGTTCTCTTCCGAGCGGCCTTTACCAGCCTCCTGGTGAGGCTCCGACTCAAGCGGCAACATTCCGTGCCGAGGAGTACCGCAAACCGGACACGCTTCAACTTTCCGAGTAATCTCTGCTCCGCAACACGCACAAAAAGCTGCCATGTAGTCTCCTGAATTGCCGTTGCAAATTAGATGAACGCATGAAGAACAAAGATTCGCGACGAGCATTCCATTCAGTTTTGTAACCTACGAACGGACCATCTTCCTCGGATCAACCACGCGGTCGAACTCATCTTCCGTCACAAATCCGAGCTTCAGTGCGGCCTGCTTGAGGGTGAGGTCGTTATCCAGCGCGTAGTGCGCAATCTTCGATGCTTTGTCATAGCCAATCACCGGCGAAAGAGCCGTCACCAGCATCAGAGATCGGTTCACATCTTCCTCGATCTTCCTCAAATTCGGCTTCGTTCCTTCGATAAGGAACTTGCGAAAGTTCGTGCACCCGTCAGTCAGGATCGTGATGGAGCGAGCGATATTGAAGATGATCAGAGGCTTGTAGACATTCATCTCCAGGTAGCCGCCGCCCCCCCCGAACCCCACCGCCACATCATCGGCCATTACCTGGACGGCGATCATGGTCAACGCCTCGGCTTGCGTCGGATTGATCTTGCCAGGCATCATCGAGGAGCCCGGCTCGTTCGCAGGGATCACCAACTCCGCGAAGCCCGCGCGCGGACCGCACGACATCAGCCGGATATCATTTGCGATCTTATAGAGCGAAACCGCTAGAGTACGCAACGTCCCCGAAAGCTGTACCAGGGCATCGTGAGCGCCCTGCACCGCGAACTTGTTCGGTGCGCTGACGAAGGGAAGGTTCGTGAGTTTCGCAATTTCGGCAGCAGCCGCGTCGCCGAATCCGGGAGCGGCATGGAAACCGGTTCCTACCGCCGTGCCGCCAAGAGCAAGACGGTATACCCCCTTCAACGCGTCCTCGATTCGCTCCAGATTGTCGTCAAGCATGCCCGCGTAACCCGACCATTCGTCGCCGAGCGTGATCGGGGTAGCATCTTGCATATGCGTGCGGCCGATCTTGATGATGTCTTTCCACTCGTCGGCTTTCGCCATAATCCCATCTCGCAAGGCGTTCACCGCCGGTATCAATTTCCCCTTCACATTGACCGCCGCCGCTATATTCATCGCGGTCGGAAAAGAATCGTTTGAGGATTGCGACATGTTGACATGGTCGTTAGGATGAACCGGCGTTTTGCTGCCAAGGGCCTTGCCGACGAGTTGGCAGCAGCGATTGGAAATTACTTCGTTCACGTTCATGTTGAACTGCGTTCCGCTTCCCGACATCCAGACGTGAAGAGGAAACATTTCGGCATGCTGGCCCGCAAGAACCTCATCACAGGTTTGAGCAATGAGTCTGTACTGCTCGTCATTGAGCCGGCCGCCCGCGCAATTTACATTGGCAGCAGCCTTCTTCAGGATGGCGTATGCCGCAATCATCTCGCGCGGAATCAAGTCCTGCCCAGTGCTGAAATGTTCGAGTGCACGTTGCGTTTGCGCTCCCCACAATGCGCCGCTCGGCACATCAACTTCACCGTGGCTGTCGAACTCCTTCCGAAAACTCCCTGCCCCTTTTGTCTGTTCTCGATTTTCCATTGCAGTATCTCCATTTCAGATTCCGTTCCGTCTCCTCGGCCGGCATACCCCGGCCGCCTCACATTCACCGCACGAGATTCCGAATCGAACGGCGCAGAGAAGTATCACGAAAGCCGGAGAACACCTCACCTCTCGGACCTCATGATCAGGTGCGAACGTACTGCGATTCCGCGGGCGGCTGATCGCTTGAGAAACATCTGTTCGGCATTCCATACCAGAGGGCTGAAGAAGCTTGCCAGCGTCGTGCGTCCATCAGGCATTGGCAGATACATCTGAGTGGAAAATGGTTTTTGGCTGGCTATCAATCGTAGCTGCAAACGTGAAGTCGCGCACCATTCCGTTCATCAAGATCATAGTGCTGAGGAGTCCATGTTGCGCCTCGGCTATAAGGAGGAGCGAATCAGGAAGTTTTGGGGCGACAATCTGTTGCGATTCTTCCGTCAGATTGGCCGAAAACAGGCTTGATCACTCATGGCACTCGGCGTTCACCAGCAACTATGATGGCCATAAGTGGGAGGCTCCGATTATATGTTTGTTCCCCGGCCGATTGGATTCATTAGCAGCCCTTACAAAGAGAGCGCCGAGATTCCGAAGGGGCTCCATACGAAACACGAGGCAGAAGGTGTGCTCAACGTTCTGCCCGAATTCGAGCTCGGCCTCACCGATATCGAGGGTTTCTCGCATCTGTTCGTCATCTGGGAGTTCGATCGATCCCGTGACTTCGAGTTGTTCGGCACGCCACCCTTCGACGAAAAACCGCACGGTGTATTTGCCACTCGATCTCCCCGTCGACCCAACCCGATTGGCCTTACCGTCCTCGAGCTACTTCGCCGCGAGAATGGACATTTGCACGTTCGAGGCGTCGACATGCTCGACGGCACGCCCATCCTCGATATCAAGCCATATCTCTCGAGCATCCCGGCAGAGACATTGCGTCGAGGATGGCTGGCAGATGCCGAGGCACGCAAAAAGTGAAGCGCCACCTCCCAGGTCTCTTTCCCACAACTCCTCCTCTTCGGTCAGCCAGGAAGCCTCGCAATGTTCCTTAGGACCTGTATTTGCTCAAAAATCGGCCAAATTCACTTGTCAAGCCCCAAAAACCGCAAATCCACTTGTGCAAAACCAGTAACTAATCGCAAATCAACCACCTGCAGCCGAAAAATAAATCTGCCAAAGTTTGAAGTTTAGTTTCACTCAATTCGTTAAACTAGAATTAGATAGAAAAAAGGCCCGGCCCAAAAGCCGGGCCTTCGCATTTAATCGCGACGAGAAGAGAAAACCTGGGCCATCGCAAGTCCAGACTCATCTCTTCTCTTTCGAAGACTTTGCACAAAAAAAGTACCCGTGGGGAGGACAACATGCAAGACACAACCGAAGCACCCAAACAGTACCAATGCCGCCACATCTTCACCGACGGACGCCGCTGCGCCAGTCCATGCCTCCGCCAGGAAGAGTTCTGCTACTACCACCACACCACCCGCAAGCCTGTAGCCCACCCACGCCAGCGCCGCAGCCGCCGCTCCACCTTCCACCTGCCTCTCCCCGATCCCAACGATCGCTCCGGCATTCAGCTTGCCATCGGCCAGGTCCTCCAGCGCATCGCCGCCAACAACATCGACCCACGCCGCGCCGGCCTCCTCCTCTACGGCCTCCAGATCGCCAGCCTCAACCTCGGCAAAACCCAACCCGCGACCGAAACCTGCGCCGAACGCGAAACCGTAGAAGAGATCACCATCGACCCCACACTCGGCGTCCTCGCCCCACGAGCCCAAGTCTCCAAAAACGGAACACGCAAAAGCTCCGTCGCCCAACTGATCGACCGCATGATCCAACGCGATCGGGAAGAAGCACAGAAAACTGCACAACCTCCCCAGCCCGCCGAACCCGCCATCGTCCCCACCCTCCAGGCCACGGAAGAACCGTTGCATCTCGGACTGGCACGTACAGCAGGATTACGTCATCAGATAGACAATGATGGTTCCCCACGTAGTGAGGAGAACATGGCCAAACGCGACTGTATAGGAGTAACCCAACGTAGCCACAGGACTGTCAGATTTCTCCTGTACAGCGGCCACCCCCGCGATCATTGTTTGAGCGCCTGCGATCCCCCCTACAAGAAGTGCCGGGTTGAGTTTGAGAACGTAATAACCAAAGAACAGACCCGAAATGAGCGGCGTCAAAGTCACCACGATCCCGCCTAAAAACAGGACGTAGCCATGTTCTCGCAGTGCTGTCATAAAGACTGGTCCCGCTTTTAGCCCGACCATCGCCACAAATGCCGCGAGCCCGATGGACCTCATGAAAAGAATTGCTGCGTCGGGGAATCTGCCAAACCAGGGCCGTACAGACCGCATCCAGCCGACGACCACGCCTGCAAGTAGTGTGCCTACACTGGTGCCGAGAGATATCTTCAAATTCCCGATAGGAAATACGATGGTTGCCCCAAGAAGTACTCCGACAAAAATGGCAAGACCAAGAACCGATAGATCGCTCTCTTCGGAGGGGCTTATGATCGTGCCCACGATGGGTGCCAGTTTCTGCACTGCCAGTTCAGACCCCGTCACCTGCAGTGTATCTCCGCGCTCAACAACGGTCCCCGTCCCAATTGGCATCGATTGCTCTCCGCGTACAATACCGCGAAGCAAGACGCCCCGCGCCTCGTCGACGTTGTCTGCAATGTCCTGGAGCGTTCGCCCGGCTATACTCTTGCTCGTAACATACAGATCGAAGGAGGCAACCGGGATCCGGAGCAATTCTGGATCGGCGATTTCGTTCGCAGATGGCCCCAAAACCTTGACCAGGACCTCCGTACGCCCCAAAACCGCCACGACGTCACCGAGCTGCAGAACAGTTGTTTCGAGAGGCGTGAATATCTCGCTGTTGCGACGAATCCTTTCCACAAAGATTCGCGCACCTGGGATAAGAGATTCAGCCTCCGCTACTGTCTTTCCGACTGCTCTACCATTTTCTTGAACTCTGTACGCACGGCAACCTATGGACTGCCATGCAGATTGGATCCCGGCCTTCGCAGGCTGGATTCCCATGGTTTCTTCGACTTTCTTTGATTCCGCACGCAGATCAAAGCGGAGGAGCGCCGGGCCAAGACTGCTGCAGCACCAGATGACACCAAGGGTGCCAAATATGTAGCAAATGGCGTCGGCCACAGCGATGTGGCTCGTCCAAAGATCTTTCTGTTCCGGAGCGATAGACAGCCCGCGAATTGCCTCGCTGGCCGTCCCGATTGCAGGCGACTCCGTGAGAGATCCGGAAAGCATTCCGGCAGCATAGCCCGGATCGAGCTTTAGGAATTTTGCCACCGCGTACGCAGCCAGAAGCCCTATCACCGGCACAAAGACACCGAGCACGGCCCAACGCCACCCGTCTCCTTTGAGGTTCTGAAAAAAGCTGGGGCCTACTGAATATCCGATCCCAAACAAGAAAAGGAGGAACAACATGGATTTGGCTTGGTCCGACACGGGTACATGAAAGAAATTCCCGATGAAAATTCCGCCCAGAAGTGATCCTGTGACGACACCCAAACCCACGCCCCGAAACTTTAGCCGCCCAATGACATACCCAATACCAATGGCCAGATAGACACTCATCTCGGGATACTTTGTGAAGAGATTTGCCAGCCAACTCATATGCGGTTCCTTTTGAAGTAGCCTCTCTCACAAACAGTGTTGCGGATTCCTGGTGGTTCGAGACATGGCCTTAGGGAGCTCGTTAACAGGTCCCTTGCAGTGGAGCGCGCCTCAGTATCTCGGCACCTACTGGGCAAGATCCCATGGTTGCCACCATCAGAAGCCGTCACGCTAACATCAAGATAAGGACCATGCCCCATATCGTGAGCAGAGTGTTACCGACTGCGTAGGTGACGGTGTATCCGAGTGCGGGGATCTGGCTGTGAGCCCGATCGCAAACCAACCCCAGCGAAGCCGTGGTCGTTCGTGCTCCAGAAACAATCCCCAGCAAGAGCGCGTCATGGAAACGGAACATGTACTTGCCAACGAACATGCCGAGGACGAGCGGTAACGTTGTGGCCAGAGCGCCCCACAGGAACAGGCTGATTCCCTGTGTCTTCAGCCCATTGACGAAGCCGGGGCCCGCCGATATGCCAACTATCGCGATGAAGATATTGAGACCGACAGAGTTCATAAACCAGACGGTGGGTGACGGGATCCGCCCGAAGAGAGGGCGTACCGACCGCAGCCATCCGAACACGAGACCGGCGACGAGCGCACCTCCGGCGGTCGACAAGGTCAGCGGCGCTCCGCCAACCTTCAAGACCAGCGCGCCGACCAGTGCGCCTACGGTGATCGCTCCACCGATGAACGCGACGTCAGCCACATCAGTCGCTCGATCCGCGACACCTAACATTTTTACGGCGGCGGCGGTGTCCTGCGTGCGGCCGACCAGGGTGACGATGTCTCCACGGTAAAGTTGGGTGTTCGGCAAAATGGGAATCGTTGTGGCGGTTGCGCCCCGGGTTATCTTCCGCAAGTAGACGCCGCGCGCGCCAGGAAGCCCGGCCAACTCGGTCAGCGTCTTACCATCGACAGCTTTGTTGGTCACATAAGCGTCGACGCCCTCCACCGGCACGTTCAACAGTTCCGGGTCATCAACTTCTTTAGCTCCTTCTCCGATAATTCTAACGAGTACATCACGCGGGCCCGTGAGTGCTACAACATCGCCCTGGTTGAGTACGGTTTCTGGGCTCGCCTCATCAATCGCCCCGTTGTGGCGAACACGCAGGACGAAGACCCGGGCGTCGGGCACCAGCGCCTCGGCCTCGATGACGCGGAGGCCATTGGCTTTTCCGCCAGGCTGCACGCGGAAAGCACGGGCCTCCCAGCGGTGCCAAGCCGAGCCGGCCCCGCCGAGTTCTTTGCTGCCGCCGCCCTGCTTTTCCTCGTAGTCCTTGCAGGCAGCCACAAGATCTATACGGAATATCGCCGGGCCGACCAGCGCAATCACAATCGCAGATCCGACGGTGCCAAAAAGATAGGTCACCGCATATGCGACCGGCATCGAGTCGAGGAGTTGCTTGGCTTGGTCACCCGCTAGGCCGAGCCGATTGATAGCGTCGGTCGAGAGGCCCATTGCTGCGGAGATGGTCTGCGATCCCGAGTAAAGCCCTGCTGCGTAACCGAGGTTGTAGCCGACGAACTTGACGATTGCAAATGGGACCAGCAGACAGAACACGCATTGAACTACTGTGAAGATGGCCTGTGGCAATCCATCCTTGGCGACGCCGCGAACAAACTGCGGCCCGACGCCATAGCCTACCGCAAATAGAAACATGAGGAAGGCAAAAGCCTTCAGGGGCTGTGAGATGGAGATCCCGATTTGCCCAATTATGACTCCCGCCAGCAGAGTGGCTGTGACGGATCCAAGACCAATGCCTTTGAAAGTGAACTTGCCGAAGTAGTACCCGAGACCGAGGGTGAGGAAGATGGCGATCTCTGGGTAATGGCGGAGAGTTTCAAAGAACCACGTCACTATAAACATCACTTGTCTCCTAAGGACCGTTTCATGCAATGCACTACGAAGACCCTTGTGCCTTCCATGAATCAACTGCCACTTGCATCACGGCTGTAAGTTGCCCACCTATCTTGGAGTAAGCCTCGTCTGGCAGATTGGCGAGCGAGACTCGCACAGACCAATCAGGTCCTGCAAAGCCGCTGCCGTTCAGGAGAACGATCGAGAATTTCTCTGCGAGCGCAAAGAGAACATCAAACGGGTGATAGTTCTTCTTCAGGTATTCCACAAACGCCGGACCGTGGACCTTTTCAGCCCAGACCATGATGTCGAGGGTCGCGTAGTAATCGGCACGCATCGGATCTTCCCGAAGAGGCAAATCCATCCCGGCCCAAAGGGCTTTCAATCTACGCTGCACAATTTCTTTTGTAAGTTTCTTGTAGTTATCGTCCTTGTCCAGGAGGGCAAAGAGGGAGAACAATGTCATCTGAACCTGTTGCGGCAGCGACAGGCCTGCTGTGTGATTCAGGGCGACACATCGGCTATCCGCTACCATGCGGTCGATGAACTTGATCTCTTCTGGCTTAAGCGTCAGAGCCCCGTAGCGAGTATTCAATTCCTTCCGGCTTTCGTCGGGTAACTTTGCGATCGCCTTGTCGAAGATGTTGTCCCTGTGAATCGCAACCACTCCGAGACGCCATCCAGTGCAACCGAAATACTTCGAGAACGAATACACGCCGATTGTGTTGTGCGGAGCTTCAGCCATTAAGGAACGGAAGCCTGGCACAAAAGTCCCATATACGTCATCGGTGACCACGATTAGCTCCGGTCGCTTACTCTGAATCAGGCTGACCAGACGCTGCATGGAGCGTGCGTTCATTGCCACCGATGGAGGATTACTTGGGTTGACGAAAAACAGTGCCTTAATGGATGGGTCCAAGAGCTTGTCAATCTCTGCATCCGGATATTGCCAGGTATGTCGCCCATCGATCGAAGACACTTCGCTCGCATTTATCTCGACTACGTCAAAATGGAACCGGTCGAGATGACAAATCTCAATATACGGAGTGAACGTTGGGACAGCGAGGGCTACCTTGTCACCTCTATGTAGCAGGCAGTTCACCATCAGCGAGTCGAAGATGTAGCACATTGCGGCGGTTCCACCCTCGACGGCGAAGATGTCAAATGTTCCCGCCGGCGGTTTGCCGCCGCACATTTCTTTCGCCAAGTATTCGTGCACTACGCGCTCCGCATGAACCAGCATGCGATCCGGATATGGGTATTGATCACCGATGATGCTGTCCACCAGTTCGTGAACGAAAGCGTCCGCATTGAAGTTGAATTTCTTTACTGCGAACTCGACGGCCGCCTGAAGTAAGCCGGCTCCGGGCGCATTAGAGTTCTTGGCCAGATAGTCCGACAAGCGTGCTGCCACTCCGCTCTTTTGAGGCATTCCACCTAGATCTGGCTCGTCCCACACTCTTTTCGACTCCTGGACCGCAAAAGATCCCAGAGTAAAAAAAGCATCACGGGGAGTCGTGGCTATCCAGTTCGGGTTGCCGCGCCCGGCATTCAACATCGTCTGAGCGCTTTGCCGAGAGGCCTCGCTCGCCAAGTGAATCAACATATCTTTCAGCTCGAATGGACTGAGCTTTTCAAACTCTTTTTGTTCTTCAAGAGTTACCGAGAGATGACGTGTTGCAATTGCCATGGCTGCCTCCTTGGACGGACTGAATTTTGCTCCGGTCCCGAATTCCCTTCCCACAAAGAACTGCTGGGAACAGCCACCTGTCCGTCCACAGCATCCGCTACTAAAAAACGTGGTATTGCCTTTCCTCTAGAAGCCGTTGCTCCGTTCCGCTTCTTGCGTCGCCTACTCAAGCCAACCGGCACAACTGACTTGCCTACGCAGTACGAGCGACCCTGGGCTTCGCATGCTTTGCTGCGCTCGTTGAACTCTTCACTGGAGCCTTCGCGGATTGCAAAAATGCCGGATTCAACAGTTTCAAGCCGAGTGCCGCACTGAAGCCGTGAATCTCCTTGACATCGAGCTTGCGCATGAACTCGATGGTTTGAGCATTGATGACTTGTCCCGGCACCATAATTGGGAATCCCGGGGGATATGGGATTACAAAGTTTGCCGAAACCAACTCCGGCCCTCCTTTCAGGCGTTTGTCGATCTCTGGGCTGGAAAGCTTCAAGTGTTCGCACTGTTGCTCGCGATATGCCGCAAAAAATGCGGACCGCATGTCCCCCTCGCTGGTTATACTTGAGGGGTCCTCGCGAAACCGCTCAAAGAAGCAGCTGAAATTTGGAAGATCAGGCACGTCGGTCATCAGCGATTTCACACGCGCATCAAATGCCTCCTTCGCCGACTTGCCTCCGGCTGAAAGCTTTTTTTCAAGTCCTTGCGATATCTGGACGAGAACCTTGATTAGTTGAGCGATGTCGCTGCGGGTGTTGTTAATATTCGTTTGAAGCAAGACACTGTTTCGCGAGGTCTTGTTCAACTGAATGTCAAAGTCGGCCGCAAGCAGACTCTTGAATTGCGTGCCGTCAAATCCGGCCGAGCCGCACACTAGAGTTAGCCGCGTAACATCGAGTGCAAATTCATCATCCCTTAGGGCTTTCACCACCGTGGCCCAATTCACGCCCGGCGTCAGATAATCCACGAAACCAGAGTTTCGGAACTCAGCTGGAATCATTTCGTCGGCGCCGAGCACACGAAAATACTTCGATATTAAAGGATGCGAGTTCGCCTCGCGCCGGAAATCCAATGCCAACTGGATTGCGCGATTCACCATTTCATAGCCTTCTAACTCCATCTGGCGTCGCGCAACGTCCAGGGTGGCAATAATCTGAAGGTTAGGTGAAGTGGAGGCGTGAGTGAAAATCGCCTCATGAAATTGTTCCTCAACCGTGTGATAGTCCTGGTCTTTGACTAAGACCATGGAACCCTGCCGAAGGCACGACATGGATTTGTGGGTCGAGTTTGTTTGGTAGACGCGCAGACGCACCTTCTCCGGATCCGGAAGGAGTCGGGTGTCCAACAGTGTCTTCTCACTAGCTTTCAGGTCAGCTCCGAGTTTTTCTTCTTGTCTTTTGTAGGCCGCGCGGTAGGCGGGATCCTTAAACTTCCTCTCCAAGAGCGCAGCCGCCCCCATTGCCGTTCGCCTCCGATAGAACGGAGACCACCTCGCGAAGCCGAACCAGGCTTCATCCCAAAGAAAGATAAGATCAGGCTTTATTGCGAGACACTCCTCCATCACCCGTTCGGCGTTATAAATATGTCCGTCAAACGTGCAGTTTGTGAGCACTAGAAGCCGCGCTCGATCTAGTCGTCCCTCGGCCTTCAAATCAAGCAGTGCTTTTTTTATCGTCCGCAGCGGAACCGCCCCATACATCGAGTATTGAGTGAGTGGATAAGCCTCGACGTAGAGAGGATAGGCGCCACAAATTACGGCGCCATAATGGTGGGACTTATGACAATTTCGGTCGACCAACATAATGTCCCCAGGCGCTAATAATGCCTGCTCCACGATCTTGTTCGACGTAGAAGTCCCGTTTGTCACAAAGAAGACATGATCAGCTCCGAATGCCCTTGCCGCTTTTTCCTGGGCCATTTTGATGTTGCCAGTAGGCTCGAGCAGACTATCCAATCCACCGGTCGTAGCCGATGACTCTGCAAGAAACAGGTTAAGTCCGTAAAACTTTCCCATGTCGCTGATCCAATTCGATTTGAAGATGGATTTACCTCGAGCGATAGGAAGAGCATGAAAGGTTCCGATCGGACGCTGCGCATATTTCTGAAGGTTGTCGAAATAAGGTGTTTCGAATCGATCTGCGACTCCATCAAGAATGCTGAGATGCAGCTCCAGTGGTTCCTCGATTTGATAGAAAATCCGGCGGATGTTACTTGACGTGACATCGCCCGCCAACTTTTCTACATGTCGATCGCTCAGGAAATAGAGATCCAACTCGGGCCGCAATTGCTTCAGGCTCTGAGCAAGCGCCACGCTGTAATCCTCCAGAGTTGTATCGATTTCACTGGCGGCAAGATGGCTCGTCAGAAATTCGTGCAGAACTGGATTGTTATGCGATGAAGCAAAGGACACCCCCTCGTAAATGACCACAGCCTCAACGCTGCCGTTGAGAATAGTTGCTAATACTGCGTCTTCAAATGTGCCTACAAACACCGGTTCATAGGCAAATTTGTCTTGAGGTCTCCGCAGCCTGCGAAAGTCTTGCGCCAGTTCCTGCCAGGCAGTCCGGCGCGCCGGGCTCACCACGAGCACTTCAAAGTAAGGTCGGGGTGTTGCAGGCTCTTCTCTATTCTCCGGAAGATGTTCACCTAGCTTCAGAGAGCCTTGCTCCTCGCTCTCCCAATCTTGGACGTTGGACCTATAAGAGTGTGTCACCAGCGCCGTGCTGATCGATTGAACCAGGCGGGCTGCCCCAACTGCGTCACTCGATGTGATACGCTCATCCAACAAATTCAGCAGAGCTTGTCCCGGATACGCAAAGAAATCCTCCCATTGGCGCAGCTCATGAAAGGCCTTGATTGCTGCCGCGTGATGTTCTTCCTTCGAAGGGAGTTGATTTACCAATCTCTCCCAAGCGCGAGTTTCCTGCAGCAACGTTCGCCAGCGATCGAATCTCGATTCCGACGCCATCAGGAATTGGTCGACTCGAGGAGCTTCGGGATTTGCTGAGACGCTCATGATTTCCTCCATAAACTTCCTACTCGACTAGCTAGGCCAACCATTCATTGCTGGGTGGATTTTTTTTGGGAGCTCTTTCTAACACCATCCATCACTCGTAAACCGTTATCGGTCGCATAAGGAACCAGGTAACAATGCCAACCCCTCGGCCGCTTTAATGCTTTAGAGCAAATCTCCCCATTTCATTCCAAATCCCAATTGAAGGGTCGCTACAAAACTCGCATTCGACTTGGGCGGTCCTGACAATCCGACCAGGGTTTGGAACGGCCTGTTCGATTTGTCACACAAGCTCGCTCGCGAACCTGTATGACATCTTCACAGTGTCGAAGGGCCCGGACAACTAGGGAAATCCCTAGTTTCATCAGTTGGGAGTGTCCCCCTAACATGCAAATGCAAGTGAAAGAACTGATGCCCTGCTGCCACACCAACCGTCCGTTATGGTTGGCGGTTTCGCTGGCATCATAGGAGTCGCTACGAATTGAAGGCCTAGATCTTTTTGTAATGCCATCGGTTTCAAAATTTTTCCAGTCGAAATGTACCGAAATCCAAAGTGAGCACGTCTTCAACGATCCAGGGGGGTACTTATGCGTCGTCTCTTGGCATATTTTCTCGATGGTTCCTATTCTTTAACATCGGGAAACCTAGCTCGGTTCTGTGCAGAATCGTCAAAGCGTTTTTGGAAGGGCTGCTCCTTTCTTTTGCTCTGTGCTGTGTTTTCGGCCACCGGACCTCAATCCATTCGCGCCCAGGGACAAAACGCGACCTCGGCACAGATTGAGGCTCTTCAAAGAAAACTGGACAGCCTGCAGGGCCAGATGACAGAGGTGCAGCGCGAACTGAAACAGCTCTCGGTTTCCGGCAAAGCTCCTGCTGCCCCCACGGCTCCTTCAGCTCCTGCAACGCCTTCGAACGTAACCGAAACTAAGGTTGGGGCTGAACCTCAGCAAGATACGACAGCCCAAGCGGAAGCTGAACTAACCCCAAAGAAAGTAGAAATCGGCAAGAGCACTTCGGAATACCGAACTTACGCACAGGATCCCCAGGCCGCGCCACGGATTAATAACGAACCACTTGACCCACGTTTCCCTGGATATTTCCGCCTCCCCGGCACGAGCAACTTATTGCGGATTGGCGGATATGCTAAGACTGACTTCATTTATGACTTGAAGCCGGCAGGAAATGTCGACAGCTTTATCCCGGCCACGATCCCGATTCCTGCTCCGGCAGAGTTTACGAATTCAACCATATCGGTAAGGCCGACGCGCATGAGTCTTGATTTTCTGGTCCCGACGAGTTCGGGTAGTCTCAGGTTCTATATTGAAGCTGACCTTTTCGGTTCCAACGCAACAACCCCGCGATTGCGTCATGCTTACGGGCAGGCCAAAAATTTTCTGATCGGCCAGAGCTTCTCTAACTTCATGGATCCTGACGCCGGAACAGACCAACTGGATTTCCAAGGCCCGAATGCCCAGGTTTCCATTCGCAATCCCCAGTTCCGTTTCAGCACATTGGTCGGAGAAAAAACTACCTTCAGTCTTTCCGCCGAAAAGCCCACCTCAGACGTAGCATTCACAACCCCTGATTTCAGCGCTCAACCAAACAGCCCAGCTCCAGACGGAACGTTCAAGCTCCGACGGGAGATGGAACGCGGTCACGTGCAGTTTTCCGTACTATTGCGAGACGTAGCGGCGTTTGCTCCGAATGACCGGCATGACTCCGTTCTCGGGTGGGGGTTTAATTTGGCCGGATCCGAAAGGTTATTCGGGAAGGATACGCTTGTCTACGAGGGGACCTACGGCCATGGAATCGAGCGCTATATCAATGATACGTCGGGCTTGGGAATCGACGCCGCAATCATTAGCTCGCAGAATACTAAGCTGACGGCGGTACCCGTCGTCGCAACCTACGGGGGTTTCCAGCATTTTTGGATTCCGCGCTTGCGCTCAAGCGCGGTGTACGGCTTTCTCCAAGTCCAAAACACGGCCTTTCAGCCCGGCCCCACTTTTCACGAAAGCAACTACACGGCGGGCAACCTGATATGGAATCCTTTCGGCTCCCTGACGGTGGGCACGGAATTCCTCTACGGCTGGCGCGTAAACAAAAACAATGCTACGGGCAATGCGCCACGGATTATGTTCAGCGCAAAATACAACTTCATCAGGGCCCAAACGGAATAGGCGTGGCTGAGGCCCTGGCATCAATCGACATTGAGGTTATTCTCCTTGGGCTGGTTGGGTGCTGAAGGAAGTCGGCACATCCACACCGCGACCAGCACAAGCCCAACGTCTTGGAAAATCTAGAGCTTGACCACTTTAATATTTTTCCGGAACGAACCTGCGCCCCTTGATGGGCTTTTGATCGTCGTAGCCGTCTTCTTCGGAACGCTTCGGCAAAGTGACCTTCTCTCGCGGAACCTTCTTATACGGAATCATGCTCAGGAGGTGTGAGATGCAATTCAAACGGGCCTTGCGCTTGTCATCTGATCGCACCAGGTACCACGGCGCATGCTTGGTATCAGTCGCTTTGAGCATCTCGTCCCGCGCCTGTGAGTATTCATACCAGCGATTGAATGATCCAAGATCCATCGGGCTGAGTTTCCATTGGCGAAGTGGGTCCTTAATGCGGGCCTCGAAACGGCGCTGCTGTTCCACCTTTCCGACCTCGAGCCAGTACTTGATAAGGATAATCCCACCATCCACCATGTATTTTTCGACCGTAGGGCACAGTTTGAGGAACTGGCGACACTGATCTTCAGTGCAAAATTCCATGACACGTTCGACCCCGGCTCGGTTGTACCAACTGCGATCGAAGATCACGATCTCGCCCGCGGCAGGAAAATGCTGCATATAGCGCTGAAAGTACATCTGGGATTTCTCACGATCAGTTGGTGCGGGCAACGCGACCAGACGAAATACACGCGGACTGACCCGCTCTGTAATCGCGCGAATTGTCCCTCCCTTGCCGGCGGCGTCGCGTCCTTCAAAAACGACGATGACGCGCAGTCCTTTGTATTTCAACCAGTCTTGCAATTTGCAGAGCTCTCCCTGGAGCCGCCGCAGTTCTTTTTCGTATGTTTTCCGCTTCAGGGATTTCTTTTCTTGTGATGTGGCTTGTTTATCCATTTGGAATGCCTCCGGTACAGCAACATGGACTTCACCTCAATCACGAGGTGTCACTCAAAAGAGTGATGCTGTTCTTCACATTGACTCATCCTGTGGTCTGACACTTTGCCCAGAAAACCTCAAAGAATTTGTTGACAGGTAGCTCTACGGCGGCGGCTGCGCAGGCGCGACTGTCCCACTACCGGCGACCCACTGCGAGTCATTTAGGTTCCAGCCACCCCCCAGTGATCGATAGAGATCGACGAGGGCCAGCTTACGGCCGAGGTCATAGATGATTGCGGAGCGCTCGGCCGGATACATTTGGATCTGCGCATCGATGATCTCGAGATAGTTTGCGAGCCCACTGTCATAGCGAATAAGCGACAGCCGGACCGACTCCTTATAGGCCCCTACGGAGTTCAGTTGCTCCTGGTACGCTTTGGCCAGCTCTTGATGGGCCGAGAGCGACGTCGAAACCTCACCAAAAGCCTGAGTAACGTTCTTCTCAAAAGCAATCTGTGCTTGGTCGCGTTGCGCCAGACTTGCCCGATATTCGTTCTTTAAGCGGCCAGCCGTAAAGAGGGGACCGGCCAGATTGCCCGCGAGGCTCCATGCTTTGCCCGAAGCCGTGAGTTCTGAAAGCTGAGGGCTTATTCCACCAAACACACCCGTCAAGGAAATCGTCGGGAAGAAATTCGCCTTTGCGACCCCCACGTTGGCGTTTGCAGCAATCAGTGTCTGCTCGGCCTCGCGGAGATCGGGTCGACGCTCCAGCAACTGTGACGGCAAACCGGTAGGCACCTCCGGCGGGTCGAACTGATCTGTCAAGGCGCTTCCCCGGGGAATTGGCCCGGGATTGCGCCCTAAAAGCAAATTTAGCGCAACCTCTTGGGCAACAATCTGGCGTCGAAGGTCTGGGATCACAGCGGCGACATTCGCAAGCGCAGCTTGTGCCCGGGAGACCTCAAGGCCTGAAGCCGCACCCCCTTCAAATCTCCGTTGAAAAATGTCCAGCGTATCTTGAAAGCTCTTGACCGTTTTACGCGCAACCTCCAGATCGGCATCGAGGGCGCGCAGTTGAAAATATCCCTGAGCAACTTCCGAAAGCACTAAAAGGCGAATATCGCGCCTGGCCTCCTCGCTGCCAAAATAGACAGCCTTCTGTGCTTCATTTAGTCTGCGGATGCGACCGAACAAATCAATTTCCCAGATGGTGTTGAAGTTATAACTATAGTAGGTATGGTTCGCAACAAGTGGAAATGGAGATTGCTGTCCGGAGATGCTTGCGCCATATCCTACCTGAGGGAAATATTGGGAATGAGTCACACCGGCGAGAGCACGTTCCTCCTCCACCCGAGCAAAGGCTACTTGCAGGTCATAGTTGTTCTTGAGCGCTTCGCGAATGAGAGCTTGTAGTATCGGGTCCTTGAACAAATCCCACCAGGCCAGATCTGCCTCCGAACTCGTGGTTATCTGTCGCTCTGCATAAAAGTCGGGTGCAGTGGGGAGAGTGGGGCGCTTGTATTTTGGGCCCACGGTGCAGCCAGTCAAGAGAAGCGATAGAAGGGCAACGGTGCTGGTTTTTCGCATCAGCCGTGTCCTCCTTCGGACGCAATAACCGGGTCTGCCACCACTTTTGGTTTCTTTTTGGCAAGCCGCTCGACGACGACAAATAAGACTGGCACGAAAAAGACTCCCAGGACCGTAGCCGCTCCCATACCGGTAATTACCGAGCTACCTAGCACTTTTCGACCAATGGCACCTGCGCCAGTTGCGGTCCAAAGAGGAACGCATCCCAGAATGAATGCAAACGAAGTCATCAGAATCGGCCGTAGGCGCAAGCGGGCGCCCTCAAGTGCTGCTTCGACCAACTCTTTACCTTTTGCGTGTTCAAGTATTGCGAACTCAACGATCAGAATCGCGTTCTTGGCAGTAAGTCCAATCAGCATGATGAGACCTATCTGCGCAAAAACATTGTTGTCGAACTTTCGCAATATCAATCCGCCATAAGCTCCGAACACTGCGACTGGTACTGACAGAAGGACACTGAATGGCAGAGACCAACTCTCGTACAGTGCCGCCAGAATCAGGAAGACAAGCAAAAACGACATCCCAAAGATGAGTGCCTGACCGCCCGCGGCTTTCTCTTCCTGGTAGGACATGTCGCTCCAGGCGTACCCGAACCCGGCAGGCAAAACTTCATCTGATACTTGTTCCATCGCAGCCATTGCCTGGCCCGAACTGTATCCGGGGGCTGGCGCACCGTTGATCTGGATACTTCGAAAAAGATTGAAGCGTGTTGTGTACTCGGGGCCCGACACTCTCTTTATCGTGACGAGTGAAGCCAACGGAGTCATATCACCTTTCGAGTTTCGAACGTAAAAGCTATTAACCTTGTCGGCGTTTGTACGGTACTCCGGCTCTGCTTGCAGATAGACCTTCCACTGACGCCCGAAACGATTGAATTGGTTTACATAAGCCCCACCCAGGAAAGCCTGAAGAGTTTGGTAGACCTCTCCGAATTGGACGCCCTGCTTCAGCACTCGGTCCTGATCGATTTCCATGAAGAGCTGTGGGACGGAAGGGCGAAATGTGCTCACCAAAGAGGCGATTTCGGGACGCTTCCGTGCAGCCTCCGTCAGCTTGTCGAGAGTATCGGACAGTTGTGCGACACTCCCACCACTTCGGTCCTGCAACATGAACGTGAACCCACCAGCAGTACCCAGACCTGGAATTGCAGGAGGGCCGAAAGCGAAAGCGATCGCTTCCGGAATTTCCATTCGCAATTTCTTGTTCAGACTTTGCATCAGCCCATTGGCGGACAGTTCGGCACCTTTGCGTTCTTCCCACGGTTCAAGCTGAAGAAAGTAGAAGCCGGTATAGCTTGCAGAGGTATTGGACAAAAGGCTAAACCCTGAGATTCCGCTGAAGCTCTGAACCCCGTGCGTGTGCGCCAGCACATCGTCGATTTTGCGCATGACTGCATCAGTCCGCTGAAGAGAGGCCGCATCGGGTAGCTGTATCTGCAGGAACGCGTAGCCCTGGTCCTCTTCTGGAATGAAACTCGTTGGAAGGCGTCCGCCCATTCTCACAGCAATCACGGAGATGCCTGCTAGCAACAGCAGCGCAATGACCCAACGCCGAATAAGGATATGGCTCCAGCTTACGTATCCCCCCGTCATCCGCTCAAAAATGCGATTGAACCAGTCAAAGAATTTGCCAAGGGGGCCTTTGGACTTCTGGCGGTGACGCAGCAACATCGCCGAAAGTGCAGGCGAGAGAGTTAAGGCGTTAAACGCAGAGATCAAAACTGATATCGCGATCGTCATTGCAAACTGCTGGTTAAGCAGCCCCTTAATGCCCCCCATGGCTGCCATAGGCACAAATACGGCTGAAAGCACCAAGGCAATGCCAATCACCGGGGCGGTGACTTCCTCCATCGCCTTTTCTGTTGCTTCTTTGGGCGACAGTCCATGTTCGATATGCAACTCAACTGCCTCGACCACGACGATGGCATCATCAACGACGAGGCCGATCGCCAAAATGAGGCCAAAGAGTGACAACGTATTGATGGAAAAACCCAATAACGGAAAGACTGCAAAGGTGCCGATAAGTGAGACAGGCACTGCGAGCAAAGGAATGAGGGTTGCTCGCCAGTTCTGCAGGAACAAGAACACAACAATGATGACCAGGACAAGCGCCTCTACGAGGGTCGTTACAATCTCCTTCATCCCTTCCGTAATGGGAAGGGTTGTATCCATGGCAACGACGTATTCGAGACCGCCTGGAAACCGAGACTTCAGTTCCTCCATTTGCTCCTTTACTTGCTTCGCCACCGTTAGCGCGTTGGATCCTGGAGCTTGATAGACAGCGATGATGACCGCCGGCTTTCCGTTGTACCGCCCAATTTGCTGATAGACAACTGATCCTAGTTCTATCCTTGAAACGTCTTTCATCCTCACCGTTGAGCCATCGGGATTTTGCCGAACAATGATCTGGCCAAAGTCCTCCGGATTGACGAGCCGGCCCGGTGCTCGAACGGCGTAGGTAAACTGCTGCCCTTTGGGAGCGGGTTCGCCACCGATTTGGCCGGCAGGATTCACGGCACTCTGCTGCTGAACCGCGTTCATCAAATCAGTAACAGTCAATCCGAGTTTCGTCAACTGGTCCGGCTTTACCCAGATTCGCATCGCGTAATCGGCCGCACCAAAGTTAGTGACTTGTCCCACTCCCTTAACGCGCAAAAGGGCATCGTTAATATTGATGGTGGCGTAGTTCCCCAGAAACTGTCCATTGTATGTGCTGTTCGGCGAATAAACGGAGAGTACGAGGAGAGGAAGACCCATGAGTTTTTTTACGGTTATGCCATACTGATTCACCGAGGTCGGGAGATTCGGGCTGGCTTGAGAGACGCGATTCTGCGTGTTGACCTGATCGATGTCCACGTTTGTACCGACGTCATAGGTCACCTTGAGCGTCATCGTGCCGTCATTCGCGTTGGTGGACATCATGTAAATCATGTTGTCCACGCCGTTCATTTGCTGCTCGAGCGGCGTAGCAACAGATTGTTCAATCGTTACTGCGTCCGCTCCCGTATATGTTGCGGACACGTTGATCTGCGGCGGAACGATATCTGGAAGCTGGGCAACCGGTAACTTTGCCATTCCTACGAGGCCAGCGATCACCGTGATAATCGAAATGACAATCGCGACTATTGGCCGATTGATGAAAAATTTCGCCATAGCTAGTCCCTGCCGGTAGGCGCATTTGCCTGGGTGTCTTTGAAAGGTGTTGGTGCGACGGTCATACCGTCCTTGGCTCGCTGCAAACCATCGACGACTACCTTATCGCCCTCCTGCAAGCCAGATTCGACCAGCCACTGGTCGGAAAATTGAGGTCCAAGCTTCACCGTCTTGATGGTGACTTTGTTGTCGCCACTAACGACTCCAACTTGGTAAACCCCTTGCAATTCAGAAATGGCCTGCTGGGGCACCAAGAGCGCGCCCCTGCGGACCTCCGTTACGGCACGGATGCGCGCGTATTGTCCTGGGCGTAGAACGTTGCCCGGATTTGGAAATTCTGCCCTCACCTGAATTGTGCCGGTTCGTGTGTCTACTTCGCGGTTAATCAAAAGCGCGTGACCACGTTGAGGAAATAGGGTGCCGTCTCCTAAGATCAATTGCAGCGACCGCCCTGCGGCCCGTCCCAATTTTTCACGTACAAATCGCAGGTAGTCCTGCTCAGAGATGCTGAAGTCAATGTAGATGGGATCGACGCTCGATATCGTAGTCATGACCGTTGTGGGGGTCATCAAGTCCCCAATACCTACCTTGGAGATGCCCGCAATTCCAGAAATCGGCGACGTAACCGTTGTCCAAGCCAAATTGAGCTTGGCGTTATCGAGAGCCGCCTGATCCGCAGCCACCTCCGCCGTTGCCGCTCGTTCCATACTGTGTGCTTTGTCGAGTTCGGCTTGGCTGACGGCCCTTTGCGCGACCAACGGCGTGTACCTATTTACGTCGATTTGCGCCTGCGACAGAGAGGCTCGGGCGCGTTCTATTCCGCCCTCGGCTTGTTGCACGGCGGCTTGTGCCTGACGCCGGTCAAGCTGAAACAGCGGCTTTCCCTTTTGGACATAGGACCCCTCCGAGTAGAGTTGAGTCAGTAGAAACCCTTCCACCTTCGGGCGAATCTCCGCGTCGACATTACCCAGCATGGTTCCTACCCATTCCTGGTGTAGATCCACATCTTTCCTGACAACTGGCGTGACCGTAACACCAGGGGGTGGCGGAGCAGGTTTTTCTTCCTTGGAAGAGCATCCGGCGAGGATGCCGAGAAGCAGCAGTAATGCGCAGAGAACCCGTGAATGGCCATCTGACGTTTTATGGTGTCGATGAAGCGGGATATGGTTCTTAGATTCTGTGGTCATTCGTTGTGCCTCCGGGCTGCGGCGGCCATCGTTAATCGGTCAGTTCCCTGCCGAAGCCTGCGCATCCAATGCGTCCGCCGGCCAGCTATCATTTGTCGGCGTCCAGGACTTGTCTGGGTTGTAAAGTTCCATTGCTTTGAAGATTTTGAGCGTATCCGGACCAAGATCTTTCTGATAGACGACCCCTTCGTAACTGACAATGAAAGTTTTGACACCCGTGACCCGGTATTCTGCCGGAGCAGCAACGAGCGCGAAGCCTCCGATCATTGCCCCCTCGACGACAAAATCGATCTTACCGATCGGTGCCGCGGGGCCTTGCCCTTTCAATATCTTGAAAAAATAACCATGATAAGGCTTCGATTTATCCGTGTAGCCCTCCTCCAAAGCATCGGCAGTGCCCTCGGCGAGAGGTCCCCCAAGACTCCCATCTGCGTTCCGCCAGACCAGACCGTCCTGTTTTCCAGCAGTGCTGATAATTCGCTGTGCGTACTGATTCAGTTCGGATCCGTCGTGTTTGGTCTGAGCATATTCAAGCTGAGCTTCCACGTAATTTTGGCAAACTTGAATCGCGTCGAGTTCATTGGCCCCGATACGCCGGTAAAGTATCTCTTCTCGCCCTGCTTTCGTATCGAAATACCACGTTCCGCTGCGTTTGACCATTGGGATAGGCATTGGCCAGTTATCATTTCCGACCAGCAGCACCGCGCGATTGGCGTTATTTGGGTCGATACTGATCGAATTCTTCTCGCGTGCCTTTGCCGCGAACGCGAGCGTAACATTCTTGTCCTGGACGGGATCTTCCGTCGACACTAAATCTTCACCTTGAGGTCCAAGAATTTGCTTCAGGGCCGTCACATCATAGCTATCGCACGCCTGGAGCAGCGCGTCGACCGCCTGCTTTGGTGTTGCGAAGGTTCTTTTCGCAGGCGCGGTGGCCTTTACTGCCTCCTGCCCTGAGCTCAAGGCCACGGGGATCAGAAAAGCGAACCCCGTGGACACCAGGAACATCAGCAGGGCTCCGGAGACAATTCTTACTCGCGATTTCACTTGATTTTTCGTGCTCATAATTCATCTACCTCTCCGTCCACCGCCACCGCCGCCGCGGCTACCACCACCACCGCGAGCACCCATGCTGGAACTACCGCGCGAACTGCTGGCACGTGCCGACCCGCCGTTCATACCACCGGATCCCCCACCAAAGGAGCCGCCACCACCGCCGCCTCTCGATCCGCCGCCTGCTGATGCGCCTCGGTTCCCGCCGCGATCGCCGCCGCCCCGGTCTGCTCCGCCGCTGGCACGATTGCCTGCGCTTGGTTGTTGCCCACGCGATGCCCCGTCACCCTGACGAGTGCCGGCTTGTTGCCTGTTGCCCTGCTGAGCAATGTTCTGACGGGCGCCAGCCTGACGATTGGCCGCGGAATCACCACGGGCGGTGCCACCGAATTTCTGGGCCGTATCTCGATTGCCATATGGCGTTCCACCCCGATGCTGAGGATTGTGTTGCCAACTATTGCCCGCGCCCCCGCCTCGAGCTGGCTGGTTCGAGGGACGGTTGCCGGTGTTGACCCGGTTACCGCCGCTTATGTTCGAATTGCGATTGAAATTGTTGTTGTTGTTAATCGTGACGTTATTGTTACCACCGCCCCAACCGCAGCCCCAACCCCAGGCTCCGCCCATCGCCGCTCCCATTGCAATCCCGACTCCGAAAGAAATAGCCATTCCGGCCGCGTAGTACCCCGGCGGCGGATAATAAATAGGAGGGTAGGGGTAGACGGGCGGACCGTACACGACGGCCGGTGAGTAGCTTGGGACATATACAACCTGCGGATTCGCCTGTTCGATGACGATAACTTGCTTCGATTCCACCACCTTTGTTTCTACCTTCTGCTGTTCATTGGATTTCAGGTTTCCCGTACCCTCGGCTTTCTTGCGCATACGCTGCACAGCGTCCATAACGTCAGCTTGCTGCGCCAGGAATGCGTTCCCCAATTCGGTGGCCCATTGGATGTCACCCGCCAAACGCTTCACCACATCCGGAAGCGCGGCCATGGCCTGGACGCTTGGATCCCAGGGCTCCTTCGCCACTGCATCGGCCAGCGCCTTGTCCTTCAAGGTCTTGTTCTTCTCCAACCATTGCTGAAGCTGAACAAGTTCCAATGGATACGTCGAGGCGGCGAGCACTTGAGCGAGTAACGGATCGGGGTACAGTGCGATCGGGGCAACCAGCGAGTCGAGTTGATCTGCGGGTATCTTCGCACCTTCTTGCTCGGCCGCTCCGGCTGCCTTCTCCTGCGTGTGAGCTGCCAGAATTGCCTCTCCTGGCACAAGTGTCATTGCATCTCCTGGCACGAGGAGCGCAGAACATAGAACCGCCACACAACTTCTCGTGATCTTCCAAGGAGTCTTTGGTGCAAAAATCCTAAATCGACTTCGGCTTCCTATCGTTGGATCGCGCATATCTGGCCCTCATACAGCCTTACTAGTCCTATAGGCCGTCTGAATCGCCACGACAACTAGGGGAATCCCTAGCGGAATCCATACTTTTGAATTCACCGCATTTATGCAGGCGAATACATTCGCTGTGTAGCGCAGATAAAGGCGGAAACCATTACGCGGCACTCTCAACGGCGGAACGATCTATCAAATAATCACGAGGAAGTTAATGGAGAAATATATGGCAGGTCTTCGAGGGCAGCTCGAATTGCCGGGACCAGGTGGCCCTTCATCCGTGATTTCCAGACATAACCCCGAGCACCCACTTCCATACAAGCTTTAACAAATTCTTGGTCGGTATTGATCGTTAGGAAGATAAACTTGGCAGCAGAGCCCGACTCTACCAGTTTTCGGACAGCATCGATGCCGTTCATTACTGGCATAGTGATATCAACCACAACAACATCCGGCTTCAGGCGATGCACCTCCGAGACGAGTGATCTCCCATCGCTGGCCGTGCCTACGAGGTCAAAATAAGGCCGCAGGAGGGCGCTTTCAGCTTCAAGAAATTCGCGATGGTCGTCGGCTAGGAGTATGCGCGGGCGAATCAATGCTCGCCTCCTCCAAAAAACACGTGGACTCACTTTGAATCGCGCAAGAGGCCACGTGGCAGTATCAAACTAGCCGCATAGTAGGTGACGGGAACGTGGTTCGCTACTGGGGAAATCCCTAGCCGTTCATCCGCAATTGCGGAGAGTTTCCCCGCAGCGGGTGTTCGACTGGGGCGAGCGCGAATGGTTCGGGGTCGACAGAGACAAGCCCATGTTTCAAAGCAAACAACGTTAGTTGCGCATTACTCTTGATGTTGAAAGAGACCATGATGTGGTGTTTGTGAAATTCCACGGTCTTTTCGCTTAGGTCTAACAACCCCGCGATCTCCTTCATGGTCCGGCCTTCGGCGAACAACTGAACGATCTCTCGCTGTCGTTGGGTGAGCTCCTTGCTAAACTGCCGCGCTCGGGTCCGTGTGGCGACCCAATCGTCCGCCTTGAGTTGAGATGTCAGATAGGGCTTTCCATGCAACACATGATCAATCGCCGTTAGTAACTCGGTCCCGGAGGCGTGCTTGAGCACGAACGCGATCGGCCCAAGTTCGAGAGCCGCAGCAGCCAGATTTGGATCCACTTGCATGGTCAGGAAAACGAACTTGAGCTTGGGAGCAAGTCCTCTAATTCTGCGGGCAGCGTCCAATCCATTCAGGATGGGCATCGCCACATCAGCGACAATGACCTCGGGGGTCAGCCTCATGGCCGCCTCGATCAAGGCACGCCCGTCGCACACAATCCCGACTACTGGGTATGTCCGCTCTAGATAGGTCTTTAAGGCTTCAGCGAAGATCGCATGGTCATCTGCGATCAGCAACCGCGGCAGAGGCCTGCTTGTGGATACAGTTTTCATGGCGGTGCGCTCTTTCTGGACTATCAGAGCCGATGTGCGCAGAAACCCAGTGAGATATTCTGATCGTATCTTCGACGGCCTATGTGTCACAGTCAACTCGCAAAAGTGATAGGCCGACGACATTCACTATTGGCGGTCACGCTCTTGCCGCTGAGCTCAAATCCCACCGCAATCCGCTATTTGGCGTTGTCGCTCAATGATATGGTCGGGAATAGCCCTGCGGTGCAAGTTCGAATTCGGTCGGTCGGGCGCTTACGCCATCCCTACATCTTTAATTGCCGAAGTTCAGTACCAGTTCGGATCGAACTCACACTACTTCAACCGTGTAGAGATGATTGGGGAGTTGTTAGCCATCCATCATCAAAGGTCCTACCTCGTAGCAATCCACCAGGTCCTACGTGTCCCAAGACTTTGTTCGAGCCTGGGATGTGCGCCTCACTGCACACTTGCGCAACACCACTCTACCCATTCGCGGCTTCTGGTCCAAGTCTGAACGGCACCCAGGCCTGAAGCGTTGTCCCTTTTCCGAGACTCGAATGAATTTGAAATCCTCCGCCCAGCGAGCGCGCACGCTCTTCCATGCTGCGGATCCCTATCCCCGTGTCCCGGTGAGGGTCTTTCAAGTCGAATCCACAACCCTCGTCTCGCACAGTGACCACCAATCTGTTACCTCGGTGGCTCAAGTCCACCAATGCCTCCACTGCACCACTATGCTTCTTCAAATTCCGAAGCCCTTCTTGAACGATTCGAAAAACGCAAAGCGCCGTGTCAGGATGCAGCGATCTGGGAATTTCATCCGATGCAAAGTCCACTTGAATACATTGCTGAGCAGTGAACTCCTTACACAATGCATCGACGGCAGGAACAAGTCCCAGACTTTCGAGCGTGGACGAATGCAACCGGTGAGATAGGGTATGGAGATCAGCTCCCAACTCACTCGTGGAATGTAGAAGCTCGCCCAACTGGTTATGGAGATCGGTGAATGAACTGGGCATTGCTTCATCCACGTTCTCCAAACCCAGCGCGAGTACCGCCAGTCTCTGGCTAAAGTCATCGTGGAGTTCAGAGGCTATCCGGTGCCGCTCATGCTCTTCTGCCTTGATCAACATACCGCTGAGCTGCCTGTGCCCCTCTTTGGCCAGTTTCAGCTGCTTTCGGCTGTGTTGCAGGTAGACGGCCAACACAGAAAGGCCCAGGATGACCAGCAATACGCCCGCCCAAGTCCATTTGGTGCGCTCCCAAAAACTCGACTGGCGAAAAAGGATGATACTTCCGTAAGGAAGTCGGTTCTCTGGGACGCGCCAACGTTTTAGCTCATTCCAGTCGAACATGAACATACTAGGAAGAGTCTCGATTGGAATGTCCGCGGATTTTTTTCCCTCCAGGAGTTCCGAAACGATCCGGGCCGTCAGCTTACCCTGTTCCGTAAAGTTCATCACGTCCCCGCCAACGATTCCATGTCCCAAATACGTGTCCGACATCCCAAATACCGGGGCGTTAGCGGCAGACGCGACCAACGGCAGTGCATGAGTCGCATTCACGAATTTCTTCCCGGTGGAATCCTGAAAGAAGGAGGTGTAAAACACGATGGAGTTCTCAGGCAGGTTCCGCAGCTGTTCGAGAAGTTTCTCCATCTCCATGTCATCGAGATAGGAGAACTCCGTTTTTGTCTGGAATGAGGTGAGGAATTCCTTGGTAGCAGCCATCATGACGTGGTCATAACCCGAGCTTCCTCCAACCACAAATATGTGGTGGGTATTTGGAAAGAGACGCAGGGCTGCTTCAATCGTCTTTCCGGGCTCAAGCTTCTGCCATGTTCCTGTAAAACGCGGATCTAGTTTCGGATTTCCCGCCTGGTTCACAGAACTCCCGCAAATGACAATTGGGACGCCTTGGAACAAGACATCTGCATTCTCTGAAAGGAATTTGATTGTGTCGGGTCCTACAGCTACGACAACGTCCAAATTACCGCCGCCATATCTTTTGGCGAGCCAGTCCCTGACTTCGGGAAGCGGCGGTTCGCCTGAAAGAGAGAGTAAGTCGAGATTTTCAGAGAAGAACTCGACGTGACGGCCCGTCGTCTGCTGTACTCCGGCGACAACTTGTTGGACCATTACGTTGGTTAGAGAATGCGATAGCCCCACCTCGTTGAGAATCAATACATCTTTCTTCCGAGGCACCTGAGCTGCAACGCTCGATACCACCAAAAACGCAAAAGCGACTAGAACCGGCAGCGTCGAAAACCACCGTCGGCGTCGATCTCCCAAAAGACCCTTTGTACTCCAATCATCTTCGAGCATCATCCTGCAGTGCCCGCGCACTTTCGAAGAATTGAGCGGTGGGGCCCCTAGCTACTGCAAGAAGGGACCTATGCATCCAAAACTCAAGACGACCTTATATGCTCGAAGAAAGGAGAACTACTAGTCAAATTGGCAGGTTTTCCCTGTATTTTATGACAGACATCCGCGGCGAATTCATTATTACCTGTCACAGCAGCTAATCGGCCACGCGACTCTAGTCCTTCCGAAACGCTCCTTCCTTGCCGGCGTTCAGAAACTGTTGTCCGTCGATGCGGCCGAAAAGCTCAATCAGTTTCCCAACGAGGCCCGTCCATCCGGTCTGGTGGCTGGCTCCCAGGCCCGCTCCGTTGTCGCCGTGGAAGTACTCGTAGAACAGGATGTAATCCTTCCATTGGGGATCGGTCTGGAACTTCTCCGTACCTCCGTACACCGGCCGCCGCCCCGATTTATCCCGTAGGAAGATCCGGCTCAGACGGTTGGCAATCTCCCGGCCCACCTCGAACAGATTCATCAAATTGCCCGAGCCGGTCGGGCACTCAATCTTGAAGTTGTCGCCGTAATAAAGATAGAACGATAACAAGGCGCGGATCAGTACCGCATTCACCGGCATCCATATCGGACCACGCCAGTTGGAGTTGCCTCCGAACATGCCAGTGTCTGACTCCGCCGGAAGATAATTCACCTGATATTGCTGGCCTTGCACATCGACGATAAAGGGATGCTCGGCGTGGTAGCGGGAGAGCGCCCGGATCCCATGAGGGCCGAGGAACTCATTCTCATCGAGCATGCGCGTCAGAATCCGGCGTAACCTTTTCTCATTCACCAGCGCAGCCATGCCGCGTTCGTTGTATCCGAAATGACCGGGCCCGGTCGCATGAATGCTCTCGCCCAGTTCGGGCATACGTTGCATGCGTTCCCGCAAGGTCTTCAATACTCGCGGTACGCGTTCGCGCTGCCACGGCTCAATGACACTAGTGGCACACAGGGGGAGCAGGCCGACCATGGAGCGAACCTTGAGCCGACGCGCACTGCCGTCGGGCAGGCGCAGGACGTCATAGTAGAACCCATCCTCCTCGTCCCACATGCCCTCCGGCCCAGTCTGGTTCATGGCGCGGGCGATCCAGAGGAAATGGTCAGCAAACTTGATGGCAACGTCCTCGTACATGGGATCCTGGGCCGCCAACTCCACGGCGATCTCCAACATGTTCTGGGAGAATAGTGAAACCCAGGCAGTGCCATCAGCCTGCTCGAGATGGCCGCCGGTAGGCAAAGGAGCGCTGCGGTCGAAGACGCCTATGTTATCCAGCCCGAGGAAACCGCCCTCAAAGAGGTTATTGCCGTAACGGTCTTTACGGTTCACCCACCAACTGAAGTTCAGCATCAGCTTGGCGAAGGAGCGCTTGAGAAACTCGAAGTCGCCTTGTCCTTTTAGGGCTTGCTCGGTGCGGTACAGAAAGAGGGTCGCCCAGGCATGCACCGGCGGGTTAACGTCGCTGAAGTTCCATTCGTAGGCCGGGATCTGACCGGTCGGATGCAGAAAGAACTCCTGCAGCATCAAGTCGAGCTGTTCTTTGGCGAAGTCCGTGTCGACCACGGAGAGAGCAATCGTGTGGAAAGCCAGGTCCCAGGCGGCATACCAGGGATATTCCCACTTGTCGGGCATCGAGATGATGTGCTGATTCACCATGTGGAACCATTCGCTGTTCCGCCCGAGACGGTGGCGCGGCTTCATCGGATCCTCACCGTGTTCCCTGAGCCATAAGTCCACGTCGAAGAAGAAATACTGTTTGCTCCAGAGCATACCGGCCATGGCCTGGCGCATGACGAGAGCTTCATCTTCGCTGACACGGGCTGGGGTTACGCATTTGTAGAACTCATCCGCCTCACGCTGACGGGTCCACATGGTCGCGGCGAAGCTATTGAATGGATCGCCAACGGCAGAGGGCGCCGTATCGCTGAGCCGCAGCCGAATGGTGGCTGTCTTTCCCGCACCGACATTCAACTGATAGGCCGCCGAAGACTTGGTCCCCGTTTTCCCGGGGTTGACCGACTCGCGTTTTCCCTCGACGACATAGTTGTTGATCCCGTCTTTTACGTACGGAGACGAGTTTGCCGTGCCGAAGATCCGCTCGTTGTTCGTCTCATTTTCCGTGAACAGCAGCGGGACGTCTCCCTCGCAGTACAGATACCGTTCACCCAGGTCGGCGTGTGATGCCACAACTGCCTGACTGCCTTTCAAGCTCGAGACCTGCTTAAGGGACGGCTTGGGTGTACCCGGCCACCACGTCCAGGTGTTGCGGAACCACAGCGTCGGAAGAACTTGTAATGTGGCCGGCTCTGGCCCGCGATTACTCACGCTAATCTGAATGAGCAGATCCTCTGGAGTCTGCTTGGCATATTCCACGAAGACATCGAAGTAGCGGTCTTCGTTGAAGATGCCTGTGTCGAGCAGCTCATATTCCATGTCGCCACGATTGCGCCGCCTGTTCGTCTCGATCAGATTGTTGTAGGGATACTCTGCCTGCGGATACTTGTACAGGTACTTCATGTACGAATGTGTCGGCGTGCTGTCGAGGTAGAAGTAGTATTCTTTTACATCTTCGCCGTGGTTGGCTTCGCTGTTCGTCAGACCGAACATACGCTCTTTCAGGATGGGGTCTTTGCCATTCCACAGGGCCACGCTGAAGCACAGCAACTGCTTCTCATCGCTGATGCCGGCAAGACCGTCTTCGCCCCAGTGGTAGGCGCGCGATCGGGCCTGGTCATGAGTAAAGTAGTCCCATGCATTACCATCCTGGCTGTAGTCCTCGCGAACCGTACCCCACTGCCGCTCGCTAAGATAGGGACCCCACTTCCTCCAGGCCTTCTTGCTCGAACCCGCCTCTTGGCGGTCCTTGGACGTGATTGTCTCTTGGAGTCTTGCTGATTCCGCATCCTGGATCATTCTGTGCCTCCTCTTCTTTCAAAGATCTGGTAGTTCAAAATGGTCAATCCGACGCTTTCATGCATTTATTAGGCACGCCGATGACTATGATGCTCCCCGAACTCCTAACGCGGTTTTACCCTCCAAGAAGGATCGCCACAGCGACCACCGCGACTCCAAAAAAGACCATGGCAAGCCCCGCTCGCCATGGATGGTTATTAGTAAAGCGCCCGAATGAGTAACCAGCCAGAAACAACAGAACTAGGGCAATCCCATTAGAAACACGAGTCGCCAGTTGGGCGTCGCCGATGAAAATAAACGGGACTGCGACCGGGAACATGGACAGAAATACCAACAGAAACACTCCCAGCGCCCCAATCCAATCCTCTTTGGTCAGTCGCGGCCATACTTTTGATTCAGGAAATTGTGTCAATTTTCGTCTGAGCGACTCGAACTCTCGGGGCTCAAGCAGTGACGTAACCAACGGCGGAAAAACATCGGCGAATATAAGCTTTGTCTCAGTTGGATCCACGGTCTGGCGTAACTGTCTGAGAAGTGCAATGCGCCGCCCCCTCTCGCCAAAACAACTCAACAGATAGAAGAAAGCATCGATGATCGCCCATGCCGCATTACAGCCAAGCGCTTCCAACAACATTCTGTGGACATTGCCACGACTGGCCCCCGACGCATTGAATGTGCAAGTGAGCGTTAGAACCATAATGAGTCCAAACAAAAACTCTGAAATTCTATCGATGGGCTCCAAAATGCGGTCGGTTTGTAGCGTGAACTTTGCAGGCATTTCAACGGCTCGATCGTTATTCCTGGCAAGGGATAACGGTTTCAAATACGGCAGTCCAGCCGCATAAATCTCCGGATGACACCAATTGAATACTGATGCTGGGCAAGTCGACTTGGGCCGTTTCCTTTGGGAAACCCCAATGCGAAATCCACTCGGAATATTTTTAGCCCCTCCCTTCAGTCTGTTCACTTTCTACCGCCCGGGGCGGTCTAGTACTACTAGGCAAATCCCTAGGTGCTGAAACGAGTTTGGCTTGCTAGCATTCAAAATCGGGGCCCGTTAGGCCGATCAGTCAATCGAACATCAAAGCCCTCCTCGCTCTGACGGCCAGGCATAGACGATTCTGATGGGGAACAAACTTGCTAAAGGACCGTCAAAGTCTCGCCTCCCTCCCAATTGCAGATTGGTTGTTTAGCTACCAGAAAGACTGGTTCCGGCCCGATCTAATTGCCGGCCTTACCGCGGCCGCCGTGGTCATCCCCAAAGCGATGGCTTATGCAACGATCGCAGGGCTTCCGGTTCAAGTCGGTCTCTACACTGCCCTGGTCCCCATGGCGATTTACGCTCTGATGGGGACTTCTCGCCCGCTGAGTGTAAGCACTACCACCACGATCGCAGTTCTAACCGCCGCAGAACTCGGCCAAGTCGCGCCCGAGGGAGATCCGTCGTCCCTCCTTAGAGCTTCGGCAATGCTAACACTGATGGTTGGCGGAATACTTGTCCTTGCTTCGGTGCTGCGATTGGGCTTTATCGCCAACTTCATCTCCGAGCCAATATTGGTTGGCTTTAAGGCGGGTATTGGTCTCGTCATTGTGCTCGATCAGCTACCGAAGATCCTCGGCATTCATATTCCCAGAGGTACTTTCTTCCATAACGTGCTCGCCATCGTCCACGGTATTCCCCGAACCTCACTGACGACATTGTCCGTCGGAATAGCCATGATCGCCTTGTTGGTGGGGATCGAACGATTCTTTCCGCGGACGCCGGCTCCTCTGATCGCCGTGGCTGCGGGGATCGTCGGTGCACGCGTCCTGGGGTTGCAGGCGCACGGAGTGGAGTTGGTCGGCGCGATTCCTCAAGGTCTGCCCTCAATTACTCCTCCTGAATTCTCCCTTGTGCAGGAGCTCTGGCCGGGCGCACTAGGCATAGCACTGATGAGTTTTACCGAGACTATTGCCGCCGGCCGAGCATTTGCCAAAAGTGACGAGCCACCGCTCCGAGCAAATCGGGAGTTGCTGGCGACTGGGATTGCAAATGCAGGGGGGGCGTTCCTCGGAGCAATGTCCGCTGGGGGAGGAACCACACAAACCGCGGTGAACCGGCACGCGGGAGCGCGCTCTCAGTTCGCGGAGATCGTTACAGCAGGCGTCGCGTTGGCCACAATTCTTCTACTCGCACCAGTTCTAGCGCTCATGCCTCTAGCAACCCTTGCAGCTGTGGTCATCGTCTACTCGATCGGATTGATTCGACCAGCAGAGTTCCGAGCAATCCTGGAAATTCGGCGAACTGAGTTTACTTGGGCATTGGCCGCCTTTACCGGCGTGGTTCTGCTGGGAACTCTGAAAGGGATCATCGTCGCAATTGTATTGTCGCTCCTGGCGCTCGCATCTCAGGTGGCCGATCCACCGGTTTATGTTCTGGGGCGCAAGCCGGGGACCAATGTGTTTCGGCCACTCTCTAAAGAACATCCAGAGGACGAAACATATCCGGGGCTCTTGCTGTTGCGACTTGAGGGGCGCCTCTTCTTTGCCAATGCCGAGGTGATCGCGCAGAAGTTAAGACTTTTAGTGAACGAGGCGCATCCCAAGGTCGTTGTGCTCGATCTCAGTGCTGTGTTCGATATGGAATATACGGCATTGAAAGCGCTGGGCGAGGGCGAGAAAAGACAACGAGATCTTGGTGTGGCCATATGGCTCGTGGGGCTCAATCCCGGAGTATTGCAAGTGGTCCAGAGATCAACTCTGGGTAAATCGCTCGGGCGCGACAAGATGCAATTTAGTCTCGAGTTGGCGGTTACAAAATACGTTGAACTGTCTGCGCAAGCAAGCGGTTCGGATTACCGTTCAAGCAACCTGTAGCGCATGCCGCAATTGCCTCGAAGAGTCAGAAACTAATCCTCGAAAACATTGTGATGGGTGTCACTGAGGGTCCTCCGCTCCGCGCTCGAGCCTACCCGCAGCTTCAAAGCAATCTTCGCAGGGAAGTATCCATGGGAGTCTCCAGATATCAACCAGCTATCAATGGCGCTTCTAGCCAGAAAAGTCTCCCTGCCCATAACGTTAGGCGGACGATCGACCAAAGGCTCGTCCACCGCGGGCGGAGGCTAAAAGGATATGGAGCGCTTGGCCAGCTACTCCGACTTTGGAGTTCATAAGAGCTAATCGGCGGCAGCTGTTGTACGCGTATCAGCCTCGTGCCTTGGCTTTCCGTACCATCTCGACCAGCACCGCACGAGTGTCCTGCAGGGTAGTGACCTCGCGGAGGAAGTTGATGCGAGCACCCTTGACGCCATCATTCGTCTTCAACCTGAGCGAAAAGCCCAAGCGATCGACCGAAATCATCGTCGCGTCGGTTGCTTCAATCCCTGCGTTCAACCCGGCCAGCAGGATCATGGCATCGACATGGTCAGCGTTCATGTGCGCGAGGATGCCAGGCGCGGCCTCGGCTAACGGGTCCGGTGCTGCGTGTTCGTAGTCTTCGGTCCCGACCCATCCCATCACGCCAAAGCCCCCGACGTAATAGAGATCAATGGGCTGGAGGCGAAAGAAGCTGAAATCGGGAAAGTCGACCCAGTAGCGGCTATTCTCGTGACGTGCGAGGTATCTCTCCCGAGCGCTAGCTATATCGTTTCCAGGTATACGTTCGGCATTGCCAATCATGGTTGCTCGAGCAGCTCCAAGCGCATCACCATCGGCCCCTGATTGGCCAACGAAGAGGCTGCATCTGGAGTCGGCCTTCAGGTTCTGGGTGTGCATGGCCATATTGCTGATGAGTAAGACGGGACGCCCCAGGGAATCCAGAGCGAATGGCATCAGCGAACCGAAGGGGAAGCCCGGATGCTTGCGGGAAATCGTCGACAGTGTGGCAACCGAGGTGAGTGACATGAGGGTCCGGACGCGCTCAGCGTGGGTTGGCTCGGGTAATTGAGGCAATGGCGGTCCAGTCAAAGCGTGTTGACGGGCTGCAGTAGTTTCGTTCGACGACATGGACTCCCTCGCGTTTCTCCTATGGTAGCGGTTACCGCCACCCGACACGAGCTCTGCTATGAACTGGGTTCAGGCAAGGGAAGTATTCGGACCCGAGCAAGTTCAAGCGTCGGTTCATCCGCGTGAAGTACTTGTATCCGTTCCCGAATGTCGCTGCAGAGCGTCGTAACTGAGATGCCTCCGAAACATGCCGGATAAAGCTCCAGTCGACGCAGGGCAGCGTTCAACAGCCGACCGGTTCCAACGTGATTGTTATGTCGGAGGTGATGGAACGCGGCGGTTACCTGAATCAGCCCCTGCAGGAAAGTCTTGTCCGGCTCATGCGCTTCGAGCCACACAGCCTCCCAAGCTTCGTGCGCTGTGAAGTAGTCACCGGCATTGTAGCGATGTAAGCCATCCGCAAGGGCGCCCTGGTTCCAGTCGAATTTCATCCGAAGCCCGCCTCTCGTAGAACACGTTAGGGTCTTAACGGATGATACTTCTCATCGTGAGCTACGCTAATAATCCATCCGATCCAAAAGATTGGGCAGTCAGAATGGAATAATCATAGCCATGAACAGAGTTTGCAAGACGCTTGAGCGCGAGCTCGCGTGCAATCATGACATCCCGCCGCGAACATCCTAAAAGCATCGAGCAATCTTCGTCGGAGTGCTTCTCGAGAACTGACATGACGAAAACAAAGCGCTCGAAAGCACTCAGCGCGACGATGGCAGCAAACAGGCTGTTCTTTCCTGATGTTGTTGCCGCTTTGAGACTCATCAACGACAAGTTATCCATGTGTTCTGGCGCAGGCATGATCATCCGGATTGCATGCTTGAGAATCGTGTGTCGCGCCCACGAACGCGCCCATTCCATGAAAACACTGATTCCCTCCACGCATTCTCCCAACCCGGAGACATAACATTGCTCAGCTACGTCATTGTCGGCGGTTAGTAGAAACGAGAATAGGAACAGACTATGCATCTGTTCAGTCAGAGCATTGGTCGTCGCTCTTTCGTCAAAGATGTGCATTGGCTCAAGCATTTTCACCTCTTTTATCCCTTGTTCGTCTAATAAGACGATCGCATTTGGTCTCCACCGCCTTCAGAGGCTGATACCGTTCACCTCGGCAGGGAGCACGTTGAACTCATGAAGAAGGATCTCCGTCTCAGCTTGCGTGTGCAGCCGTACTGTTTTCAGTTCCCGGAGGCGGTTGCTCCCTGCTATTCGATTGGCACCAGTCAGGCGTACAAATACCGCATTCGTCGTGTCCTGAATTCGAGTATTGGGTCTGTGGAGTTTGCGGGTTGTCTTCGAAACCAGCTTCGTAAGTAGAAAACGGCTTGAAACTCGCGTCATTGCTTCGAATACCAGATCTGAACGCATTAATATCCCCCTGAAGGTTGAGTTTTCTGTTCAATAACTGCTCAAGGAGCTAAGTTCTCCAGGCGCAACAACCGGTAAGCGACAACCGGTGATAAATGGAGGCTTCTCGCCTCATCGGCTCCGTCGCCTTCTCATCCTTGACGGTGAGCGAACTTGCCTATTACCGCCAGCCGACGGAAATGGTTCACGTTGTTAGTGGGAACTCTGCGTTTCGAAAATACCTTAGGACGCCCCAGGTAATATCCCTGAAAAAGCCGGAATCCTTCTCCAAGAGCCATTTCAAATTCTTCGCCTGTTTCAATTTTTTCCGCTACGAGCGTCGTGGCATTCCTGTTCAGGCGACGGATAATCTCCCTACGTTCCTCTTTAGAGGAGAGCCGGAAATCGACCTTGACATAGTCGGCCAGCGCGATCAACCCTTCCATTTTTTCGCAATGCTGAAAGTCATCGAGTGCAATTTGATAACCAAGTGCTTTCATACTGCGGCACGCAGCCAGAACCTCTTTGTCGGACTCAACCGTTTCGAGCAGCTCAAGCACGGTCGAAGGCGGAAGCAGTGTTAACATCCCTCGCACTAATGCTTCGCGTGTGCAGTTAAGAAAGGTGCGACAGCCTCCTGTGAGTTCGTCGAGTCCATGAAACATCGAGTCGCCAACCATCATCTTCGTTGCCGCCTCGGAGTCTCCAGTGAACCGGTTATCCCATCCCGAACGAGACAATGCTTCATAGCCGAAGATCTTTCTCTGGCGATTGAAGATCGGTTGGAGCGCAAGAAAGCGGTGGTCACAGACATCGGAGCCAGACGGCGCCCACGAAGACATCATCCAGTTTCCAAAGTTATCGCCCAGCCTTGGAGTCTTACCGCGTCGCCGCACGGAACCGAAGATGTTCAAAATTCGCCTCCTTTTTATTTAACAAGGCGCAAGTGCAAGAATTCCAAGTAAGTCATTCCTGCTCAATTTTTTCTGCAGTCTTTTCCGTTCCGAGATTCCAGAGAATTTCTGATGCTTCCGACGTTAATGGAAACTACCGATTCCCAGCCCGGGAGTTCCCGGAGCATTTCCATCAAAGCATCCTCAAGGAACTCATTCTTCGATTCACACAAGCTCACGAACAGTTCCATCACCCTTTGAAGCTCTCGCATGTTGCCTGGCCAGGGATAAGACTGAAGCAGGTCCATCGCCGATCTGGTCGGGCTCGGTAATTTCTTCCCTGCCCGTCCGGCGTAACGAGTGAGAAAATATCGGGCCAGCATGGGAATGTCCTCCTTCCGCTCACGCAGGGGAGGAACTTTGATTGGGATTCCGTTGAGCCGGTCAAAGAGATCGCTGCTAAAGGTTCCGCTCGCTGTGGCAGCCGCCAAGTCGCGATTCGTGGTGGCGACCAGCCGGACGCCTCCCGCCGACTCAAATTCCATCTCCTGCAAGACGGGGAGCAGCGCAAGCTGGGCCTTCGCCGACAAATCTCCGATACCTTCCAAAAAAATCGTTCCCCCGCCAGCCAGTTGGAAGCGGCCGGGACGTGGTTGCGTCACCTGAGGCCGACTACCTTTCTGGCGACCGAGTAGCTCCGATGCCATCCGCTCAGGCAGAATCGCCGCGCAATTTGCTCGAACGAACGCCTGGGGGGAACGATGTGACAATCGATGAATGGCCGTCGCGACTAACTCCGTGCCCGTCCCAATCTCACCGGTGATCAGAACAGTGCAATCTGTCGCTGCAACACGTGGCACATGCACAAGTGCGGGTAGAAGCGCCTCCGACGAGCCAAAAATGTCTTCGTCCAGTTGCGAATCCCGGAAGTCGTTTGATTTCCGCTTCTCTCTGCTCGTCGCCCCGCCGCACCGCTGAGCGAAGTTTCCTTGTTTATGCCGATAACCGCTAATACAGAGTCCTGCGCCATGGCGGCAGGCAAGTTGCTCATTTGTCTGCATGGACTCATCTCCTAATGTTGTTCGCTTTAAGGTCTTGCCAACCATAAAAGCACCTCTTCCGCGCCCGTGGAATGTTCGGAACAGTTTGTTAGAGCCCCAATTGATGCGGCCTGAATTTTCATACACTTAGGAGCGCGGCGGCGGACCGTTTGTTGCCCGACAAACGGACGTTTGCTGTGATAGAGTCACTCAGACAGAAGCTTAAGAGGCGTATGTCGTCAACCGATCCCGTTTCGAAGCCGGATGGACTCAGTCCGGAACAGGCCGACCTGGTACATGATCACCTCAAAGAGGTGATCGCGAGTCGCGCGTTTGCGGGGAGCAAGCGCGCTCAGGATTTTCTCCAATTGATCGTAGAGCATGCGTTGGCAGGGCGATTCGATTCCCTTCGCGAACGGATGATTGGAGCCGAGATGTTCGGGCGTTCGATCGACTACGACACCGCAAATGATGCGGTGGTCCGGGTCAAAGCCACCGAAGTTCGAAAAAAACTGGCACAGTTCTATCAGGAATCGGGGAAAAAAACAGGACTCCGTATTGAACTTCCGATTGGGTCTTATGTGCCGAAATTCCAATGGGAATCTCTGGAAACTTCTGCCCAGCCGTCCGCCGAAACCGATCCCCTGGTATTTACGGAAGGAACCACCGCTCAGGAAGCGTCCGGTGAAAGGCTCAACTATGTCATAAGCGAGTCGTCCACCCCCTCCGATGAGAAATCGCGTTCCACGTCGCGCATGCTGGTAGGCGTTTTGCTCGGACTGGGCTTCATTGCCATCATCGGCTACGCGGGCTTTAACGGTTGGCTTAAGGATTCAATCGGCAAGACCAAGATTACCTCCATCGCGATCCTGCCCCTTGAAAACTTGTCAGGCGATCCGCGCCAGGATTACTTCGCTGACGGCATAACCGAAGAATTGATCGCCGACCTGGGCCAGGTTTCTGCTTTGCGGGTTATCTCGCGGACCTCGACGATGACTTATAAGGGTACGAAAAAGACCCTGCCTGAAATCGCCCGCGAACTGAGAGTGGATGCGATCGTGGAAGGCTCAGTTGTGCGCGAGCGCAATCAAGTGCGAATCACCGCGCAATTGATCAACGCAAAGACCGATGATCACATCTGGGCCCACAACTATGTGCGTGACCTGACTAGTGTTCTTACGTTGCAGGGCGAGGTTGCACAAGCAATTGCGGACGAGATCAGCATCAACATTACGCCTCAGGAGCAAGCGCGTCTTGCGCGTGCGCGCCCTGTCAACGGGCAGGCCCACGACTTATACCTGCAGGGCATCTACCATTTGAACCAGGGAGATCCCAAAAAGGCCGTCGGTTATTTGCAAGACGCTATTGATAAAGATCCCAACTACGCGCGCGCGCATGCTGCATTGGCCGATGGCTACGGCTGGATGGGTGAAGCTGGCTGGCTGGCTTATACCGAAGCATTTCCCAGGCAGAAGATCGAAGCGATCAAGGCGATCGAGTTGGATGATTCTCTGCCCCAAGGCCATGCCGAGCTTGCAGATGCCGTGATGGATCTTGACTGGGACTGGGCCACTACGGAAAGGGAACTCAAGCGAGCGCTCGAGCTCAATCCGAACTTGGCATCAGTCCATACCACGTACGCCTTCTATCTTCAGCGCGTAGGCAGGTTGCCCGAGGCGATTGCAGAGGTAAACCTGGTTCTTCAACTCGATCCTGTTTCCAGCCGGTCGTTCTACAGCGCCGGAATCGTTTATTACTTTGCTCATCAATATGATGAGGCGCTTTCACAGCTTCAAAGGGCATATGTGCTGGAACCACGCCCCCCCAAATTCCTCTTTCCGTTCGAATCAGGTGTCATCTACGCGGAGAAAGGCATGTATGGAAAAGCCGTCGGAGAATTTCTGAAGCTGGGCGATCAGCCACACGCTTTAGGCCATATGGGAAATGTTTACGCTCGAATGGAGCGGGTAAGCGAAGCGCACGCGACGATTTCGAAGCTCGAAGAGCACGTCAAAAAAAATGGTATGGGGAGATACGAAATAGCTCTAGTCTATGCTGGACTGGGCAACAAGGATGAGGCGTTCACATGGCTGGAAAAATCCTACGATGTGCGCGACAAAGGGCTTACCTATCTCAAGATAGATCCCTGCGTGGACCCCTTGCGTTCCGACCCACGCTTTGCTCGCCTGGTGCGGCGCGTTGGCCTTCCGATATAGTTGCAATCTGACTGCGAGAGACTGCGCCAGAGTCGATTTTCCGTCTGATATGGTGCTGGGGAATAATTCTGCCTCTGATTGGGAGATGTCACGCCTGTGATAACACGAGATCTCATCGAACGGCTGGCAAAACACAAAGCCATGGGCGCAGCGCCCCGGACGGAGTTGGAGTGGCTCGTAGCACACGGGTCCATTCGAATGTTGAATCCTGGCGACCTGTTGAGTAGGAAGGGTCATCCGGTGGAGGGTCTTTACATCGTTCTTTCCGGGCACCTGGCCTTGTTTGCGGATCGCGGTGCCGGACCGGCCAAGGTCATTGAGTGGCGTGGTGGAGATGTTACCGGTATATTGCCGTATTCGCGGATGGTGACTCCCCCAGCAGACGTGCGTGCCCTGGAACCGGTGGAGATTCTCGCCATACCCCGCGACCATCTCACAGCGATGACGCGAGAGTGTTGCGAAGTCACTTCGATCCTGGTCCACATCATGATTGACCGTGCCCGCCTTTTCACCTCAAGTGATCTGCAAAACGAAAAGATGATCTCGCTAGGCAAACTCTCAGCGGGTTTGGCCCATGAATTGAACAATCCCGCCTCCGCAATTGAGCGTTGCGCGGCGATGCTCGAGGATCGTCTTCAAGACTCCGAAGAGGCTTCACGCGATCTGACCGCGGCCACACTGAGCGATGCCCAAATCGCCGCCCTGGACGCGGTTCGTGAGTGCTGTATAGCGAAACAAGGGGTGCGGTCACCTCTGGAACAGTGTGATCGCGAAGAGGCGATTGCGGAGTGGCTGGCGAAGCATGGACTGGATACGGCAAGCGCACAAATGCTCGTCGACACCGAGGTAACATTTGAAGCGCTGAACTTGCTCGCCGCTGCAATCGAGCAACCCGCTTTGAACGCCGCGGTGCGCTGGGTAGCCTCCGGTTGTGCTGTGCGCAACCTCACTTCGAACATTCAGGATTCCGCAATGCGCATCTCGAGTCTGGTGACCGCGGTTAAGGGATTTACGCACATGGATCAAGCGAACGTCGCCGAGCCGGTGAATCTGGGCCCAAGCTTGGAGAACACAGTGGCTGTGCTAAAGGCGAAGGCGCGCGAGAAGTCGGTGGCGGTGACGTTGGAGTTGGAGGCCGAACTGCCAAAGGTGCGCGGCTTTGCGGGCGAATTGAACCAGGTATGGGGAAACCTGATCGACAATGCCTTAGACGCCGTAGCGAATGGGGGGCGGGTGGAGGTGCTTGCGCTCCGCGATAACCAAAACGTAGTGGTGCGAATCCGCGATGACGGACCCGGCATTCCAGCGGACGTTCGTGACCGCATCTTCGATCCGTTCTTTACAACAAAACCCATGGGACAAGGAACCGGCCTCGGACTTGATATCGCCCGGCGCCTGGTACGCCATAACGACGGCGCGATCGACTTCGAATCGCAGCCTGGCCGAACCGAGTTTCGAGTTAGGCTGCCGATCGCCGAGATCTACCCGGCAGGAGTTGTACGATGATTGGAACCGTTCCGAGTCACTGGCGGTGGGACGATCTGCCGATATTGACCGGCCACGCTTGTGCACGTGTTCCCAATGCTTTCCCGCTCGAACTCGGTGATTGACTGTTCTGGAACTCCGGCGCTCCTAAGTTCCTTCGCCGAGAGCCCAGATCGACGATGTGGAGCGAGGCTCGGACGACTCCGATTGGCGGCCGGCCAAGGACGCGGCCAGGAAGATCGCGTTCGCGGAGGACCGGGCCATCTTCCATGGCTATCGTGAAGCAAACATCCAGTGCATTCGCGAAGGCACCAGCAATCCGATCATGACCTTCCCACCGCCGTCCGGGATTATCCGGACGCCGTCGCTCAGGCGATGAGCCAACTGCGTCTCGTCGGGTGAACGGACCCTACTCGGTCCTACTTGGAGCCAAAGCTTATACGGAGTTCGCGGAAACCCGTGATCACGGATATCCCGTCCTGGAACACGTCAAGCGCATTATCGACGGCGATATTGTTTGGGCTCCCGCCATAGAGGGCGCGTTTGTGTTGACCACACGAGGAGGCGATTTCGAGCTCAATATACGGCAGGACGTCTCCATCGGCTATCTCAGCCACTCGGACGCGGTCGTCCGGCTTCATCTCCAGGAGACGTTCACGTTTCGCCTCCTGACAAGCGATGTATCTGTCGTTCTCACGCCCTCTGAGAACCCCTCGACTTGAAAATCCCCGCAGTTCAGAAAGCCGGTTGCATAGACGGTGCTCATCTCATCGATTTCTTTACATCCGATTTGGATATGTGAGCGGGACGATCTGAGAGAGAGGCGTGTGTGGTGGATGAGCTTGCTCCTTCGCAATTGAGATGGCAAGCATGGGCCCCAGATGGTATACGAAGTTGCACCCAGCGCTACAACAAGAGTGGTAGGACGCAGTATTTTCACCTGTCTCACCCCGGGCTATGCTTAAGCGTTAGCAAAATCCCTAGTAGTACGTGGTGAATCTCGTGTCGTCGTTTGAACAATTCAGAATGAATGATTCTCGTATCAATGGTCGGGGAAACAGCTTTGGTTCTTCGTTCACATCAGAGGCGCCCTCAAGGTCAAGGCGTCACCCCCCTGTTCGCAGAGTTGGCAGCGCTTTTCTCCTCTCTATGATCGCGTTCTGTCCGTTCGCCCACGGGCAGTTCTCGGTTCCGGGAATCAATAGCGACGGAAACACGATCACGATCACTGCACCAGGAGGGCTACAGGCGCCATCTCTCAGCGTGAATGGTGCCGGGGCCGGAGCAATTGTCCTCCAGCAAGGTACATCCCAGGGCGCTGCACCAGGCAACAGCATTCAAATTACCGCTCCCATGGCGGTATCGGCCTATACGTTGACACTGCCCCAGATCGGTCCTGATGCGAGCCACCCCTTCCTCGCTTTCTCTCCCGATGGCACAGGATACTTTACAACGGGCCCTGCGGGCACCGCCGTTACTAACGGAGGCGTCACGTTAGGGGCGAACACATTCAACGCGCCGCAAATGGTGAACGGAGGAAATTCATCTCTTCCGCTGGTAATCACATCCTCTAACGGCAACGGCGCGTCAATTGCCATCGACAACACCAGTGCGGGCGGCAACTATACGCTGCTTTATACCAACGCGAGCAAGAACACAGGCCTCTGGGACTACACTCACCTCAGGGATACCTTTACATGCAGCCAGACCGACGGAGCTGTCAGCTGTGGCGCAACGCACATGGTGAGTACATCAGGTCAGCCGGCCATAGCTGCTGGTGTGGGAGCGGGGAGTGGCGCATACGCGGGATTTGAGACAAGCGCAAACAACGCCCCGTCCGACCAGTCAGGCGTGATTTCGGTGACAACAGGAGTTTCCCCGAATGCTGGTTCTGTTGTTGCGACCGTAACCTTCAACCAGCCTTGGCTGCGAACAATCGCATCGGGGGTACAGGCCACTGCTTACGCCCCCGCTTGCACCATAGGCCCCGCGAATGCGCCCGCTGCAAGCCTGTACGGTGCAGAGAGCGTATATGCAAATGTTGCAACGCCGAATTCGTTCTCGATCTTCTCAAACGCCAGCCCTCTCGCACCCAATACCACATACGTCTGGACGTACAAATGCATGTAGAGCGATTGGCAACCACCACGTTCCTCATTTTGGGGCAAGTGATTGTTTCAGGCCGCTCCTCTGGACGGTTTACCGTGCCGACCCAAGGCAAACCGGCTATCTCGGGCGTCATGGGAAGCCCATCTTCCAGCACAATCGTTGCCACGTGGACGACCTCCGCTGAATCGTCCTCTTCGATGGCGTGCGGCACAACCCCGGGAAATTATGACAGGTCAGCGGCAGACAACAGCACGACTACCACCATCAATCATCAAAATATTGTCGCTGGGCTTCTACCCTCGACGACTTACTATTGCCGGGTAGATTCTGCCAATGGAGCAGGAACCACGAGCGCAAGTTTTTCGGTCAAGACCGGCGACCCAGGAGTAAGTGCGCCGATCACCGGCTTGTCGCTTGGTCCCATAAGCACCTATAACTCCATTAATCCGAACAATCAAATGAATGCGGATACCTTCTACAACTGCAAATCGATCGACGGAATCACGTATCTCACGACGGATGACACTCAGGGTTGGCAACAGAACGGATATCCGGCGCGTCACGGTAGCCCAATCTCTCTCGTGAAGTTCACGTCGGAAAGTCCTCTGGCTGGGATCACCGTGAATCCTTTTACCGCATATGGGCCAGAGAGCATTGGAACAGGGGACGATTTGCGCAGCCAGAAGAGCTCCGGCCTCTTCTGCATGGGCGGAAACATCTACATGACCATTGGACGTCAGTTGAATCAGGCGACCGGTGGGATGGGTACAAACACCGCCTATACCCAAACTGCAGGCCAAATGATCTGGAGCCCTGATAAAGGTGGCTCCTGGAACAATTTTCAAAATCCTCTCTCGTTCAATTCTGGAGGCAGTCCCACGAGTCCGGCAAGCGCAAGCATGTTCGGTCTCACTCCAACCAATATGGCTTCCGCAACATTTGTAATGTACTGCGCGGACGACGGCACGCTCGGTTACCTGGCCTCATGCAATCGACATGATAACGCGGATGCTTACGTATACCTGATGGCTAATGACGGCTACTGGGACAGTGGCAACGCCCTCTATCTCGCGCGAGTTCCGCGTGCAAAAATGAAGTCTTTGAATGCATCCGATTACCAGTACTACAGAGGCGGTGACGGCTCACTCGACGGAAGTTGGACCGCGGCTCAGGCGAGTGCTAGTCCGGTAATCTCAAACCCAGGGAAGCTCGGCGAGCCAAACGTACAATTCATTCCGGCTCTGAACCGATATCTACTGCTGACGTTTTCATATCCGCAAGGTCTTGCGCCCACCAACAGGCATTCGGAACACACGTTGTGGCTTTCCTATGAGTCGCCCCATCCGTGGGGTCCATGGACGCTAGTGACTTCTGCTGATTGGCCAACGCAGGGCTACTATAACCCTGTCATTCTCAACGACACCGCATACTCGGGCACCTCGCCCACCATCATGTTTACTGCTGATTTCTTCGGGGCAGACACCTACCAGATGTACCTCAGCAACCTGACCATTCTCCATTAGAAGAAGAGTTCCCGTCGGCGGGGAAATAGCCCTATCCTGCATAAGGACTTCTCATCTGATTGCGGCTTGTCGGCCCCGACCAGTCCTAATTTAGATGCTTTTGGTTACGGTCGGTGCTGAACGTACCCTGAGGTAACCTTTCGTCAATGCGTTTCTCCAAAAGCTCTTAATACAGGTATCGTCGGATATGACGACCTCACGGTCGCGATCTTTATCTTTTGCAGCCGGCGAATCGCTACTCGTGATTTGGCCAAGGAGATAGTACGTGGCTAAGGTGGTAGTGATTGGCGCTGGTCCAATGGGACTTGCAGCAGCGTATCAAGCCCTTCTCGGGGGGCATGAGGTGGATCTGGTGGAGGCCAGCCACGAAGCTGGAGGAATGGCAGGTCACTTCGACTTCGGCGGTCTCTCGATAGAGCGTTTCTACCACTTCGTCTGTAGAACCGATGCGCCCACCTTCAATCTTTTGCGGGAACTTGGAATCGCAGATAAACTCCGATGGAAAACCACAACGATGGGGTTCTTTTCCGGCGGCAAACTCAATCCGTGGGGAAACCCTGTTGCTCTTCTCGGTATGCCCGGGATTCGCATGATCACGAAGCTGCGATACGGCATTTTCGTTTGGGTATGCACTCGTAAGAAGAAGTGGCCCGAGCTTGAAACTATGTCGGCGAGAGACTGGATTACAAGCTGGTGCGGCGCCGACGGATATCTTCGGTTTTGGAAAACGCTCCTCGATTACAAATTTTATGAATATGCAGGCAGCATCTCCGCCGCATGGATTTGGACGCGTATTAAGCGTGTCGGATCCTCACGGAAAAACGTGATGCAGGAGGAGTTGGGCTATCTCGAGGGTGGATCTAAGACATTGATTGATGCTCTCGTCACCGAAATCGTCTCGAAGGGCGGGCGCATTCACCTTTTGTCTCCAGCTCAGCGTGTAGACGTTTCCAACAATTCTGTTGCAGGCGTCCGAACCGATACTCACTTCTTTCCGGCAGATCATGTACTTTCGACAATCCCGACGCCCAAGGTCTCGCGATTAGTTCCAGATCTGCCACAGGAATGGAGGAAACGCTACGACGCGATCAAGAATATCGGTATATGTTGCGTGGTCCTGAAGTTGAGGCGGTCCGTCAGCCGGCACTTCTGGGTGAATATCGGTCAGACGAATCGCGAAATACCGGGCGTGATCGAGTTTTCCAATTTGAGGGAGCTTGGATCGGTCATCGTGTATGTGCCCTATTACATGCCGGTTACGAACGAAAAATTCCAATGGAGCGATGAAAAACTCATCAGTGATGCATTTGGATGTCTGACTGAGTTGAACCCTGCACTCGTATCAGCCGATCTGATAGAAGCAACTGTTGCTCGTCTACGAAATGCTCAGCCGATTTGCGATGTCGGTTTTGCATCGAAGATTCCCCCAGTACAAACGCCGATCGCAGGCTTACAGATCGCAGATACATGCTTTTACTACCCGGAAGACCGCGGGATTGCGGAGAGTGTGCGTCTAGGCAGAGCTATGGCTTGTTCTATCCCCGTCGTTGAGGTTCGTTCTCATCTCTACCGTATGGAAGTAGTCGAGCCACCAGGTGGAGTTGGGTCTTGATAAACGTCATAGTCGTTGCCGCTGTTCCAGGTAAGTGCGTTCTTCGAGAGCACAACCCAACGCCTCGCGCCTGCTGAGCGGCCGCTTGCGTCAGTCTCAAGCGTCAGTTCAACGTTGATAGAGATCCACGACGTCGCTTCCTATCAGGAAAGTTTGCTTCTTTCGCCCCTGCGCGGCATAAGGGGAGTAAATTGCAAACTCATCCACAAAGGATGAATCCACGACAATCGCATCGAACTGGTCCAGTGGATTGCTACTAGTGGCTAGCCATTTTTGTCGACCATCAAAAGGATCGTACAAGAGGGTAACGGGTCGACCCTTGTGCTGAAAGGCAAGCCACAACATCAGAGTCACGGCGACCCGTGAATGTGGAGGAATGCTGTCTACAATCGCATCGAAACGTGTCGCCGAGCTATCCACCCGCGGATCGGCGTCTTTTTGGAGATAGATCGCCATCACGCCCAACTGAGTAAGTATCAGAATCCCAGCCATGACACCAACCCAACGCACGATCGTCTTCCTGGGAGAGATCCCGCGAAGAGATATCACAAGCCCTACCAGATAGATCGGAAATATTACCTGGTAGCGCGTGACAGATGCTGCCATAAACCACATCAGCGGGATGAGACTCAGGATTGCCGAAGACCCAAAGATTCCTGTCAATAGGAGCTGCTTCGACGGGATTTCTCCTTCATTTCGCGGCCCCACTCCCGCAGCTCTCTTCAGCATCATCCATCGCACGAGGGTCGACCCCAATATCAGCAGGCATAGGAGGAAGAGTGTGGCCCGCATTCCCTGGTTGATATTGTGATGTGTTTCAAGAGAGAAATCACGAGCGAAGTTTAGGATACCCGCTGGAGGAGCAGCGTACTGGTGAATTGCGCTCATCTCTGCGATCGCTTGTTTCCACCGCGCGCCATACGTCCCGAGCCAGATTGCAACTGGTGTGAATCCAAGCACCGCAACGAGGAATGCCCGATTGCTCCAACTCACCGGCGCAGCCAGCAAGATGAGCAGCCCGATCGGCAGAACGGCCACCAGCGCTTCCGGGTGCGTCACTAGGGACACGCCGGCAAGCACTGCGCCGGTCAGCAGCAATAGAAAACGCCTGCTCTTGTCCCACTTTGCCCAGTATTGGGACGTTGCGCCGGAAGATCCGTTTCCCGGTGCTGCGTAAATAGCCGTCAGCACACATAGCAGGGCGCTGAGTGTCAGGCATTCAACCATGGATTCCATGCGCGCTAGTCGATGAAGCACGAGCATTGTCGCGTTCAAGGTATAGAGACAAGCTGCAATGGACGCCGTGCCCCAATCCGCCAGACGCCATCGGCACAAGCACCACATCAAAAGAAGAAAGAATCCTGCGGCAGCGATTCCCATTACCGTTGTGACGAGACGAAGTGAATAAACAGACACTCCAAATGTCCGGAAGGCCAGAGACTCGGTAAAGATGTAAACCGGCGGGAAGTGAGCATAAAGTTTGTCCAGGCCGAAGGCGCTATCACGAAATCCCGGAGAGATCAGACCCTGGCCGCGGCTCAGCGCAACAGCTGGTTCATTGATAATGACTTCATCGCCAATCACAGGAGCTACAGGAAGCTGGCCGTAGCGATAGAGCATCAAAAAGATGTGCAGTAAAAACAAGCAAGTACTGAGCCAGACAAAATTGCGCGACCGTATCCTATAACTTCCATGGGCTCTTGTAGTTTGGTCGGCAATTATGATATCGATCTCGACTTTTGAAAGTGGGTATAACCGCCAGTCGGCAGGCCACATTCATGCATGCCATCGCGGGTTTGGATTGAGTCTAAATGATCTACGGACGGAAACTCAGATCGTGTAGTCACGACACGTGGTAACGCCTCATGGTTACTTGGGGGTTCCGAGGTTATCTGTTCCTCCCAAATGTTCAGATGAGAAAAACTACCCAATTAACGGTTGATCGGTGTCTGCTGCATGTAAATTTTCTCCGAACTGGCAGCAGCTAACGGACATTACTGTAGCGACAAGCATCTCTGTTTTCTGAGGCTTCCATTTCTGCGTTTGGTTTCAATTTCTTCGTAATCGCGGTAAGCGACAACCCACGCGACAAACTGGGTTTAGGCCGGCTTTTGCATATTGATCAATCTAGATTCCGCTGGACATCAGATCGATGACTGTCCAGAGGACCAGCAGCAAGTAGGTGAAGGAAAGCGCCTCTATCAGCCATGCAACTGTGTCGGTTGTCACGCGAACGTTGGCGGAGCCATCAGCCCTGCTCTCATGGAGGCGGCCTGAATCAGTGGCAGCTCCCTCGAAACGATTCATTCGACAATCGTTCAGGGCCGACCAAATGGTATGCCGAGCTTTGCCGAACAGATTCCCGCCTATCAGGTCTGGGGGCTTGCGGCCCACTTCGCTCGATAACCGGACAACTTCCGTCCGATGTTCTCCTTCCCTTCCGATCACATGTCAATGGTAGTGCCTGTACAAACTCCTCCCACTGAACAACCGGGCGAGAACACCCGCAACCGATTGCGCAAACGATGACTTTTTTCCTTGCAATCGCTCGAGCCACTTCAGGACAAATGTCCGTGGTGACTCTGCAACAACTCGCTACCTTCTTCAATGTCAGGGACTTCCAATCAATTCTTCAAGTTCCCCGCTCAACGCTCGCCGCACAAAATGGTCAGAATTGTATTGAAACTATCGAACCGGTGCGGACTCTAATCATTCGTATGGAGGAACCAGGATGAAAACCAACATGAACGGCGACATCGACGACATTCCGATGGCGTACTTTTGGTATCCATTACTCGCGATCGTGACGATGGTCGTCGCAGCAGTGGCTGTGGTCATAAAGATGGTTTAGCTTCTCTGCTCCCGCAAATTCTTCACCTTACTATTAAACCGGTGAGCTGTCCCAAGCCACCTGATAGAAGAATCTTTTTCACTCCGGCATGTGAAAGATCGAGCTTGTCCGCGATTATGCCGTATCCTGCTGATCGATCGTGGGTCAAACCAAAAATCCTGCCGGCCGATTCCATTGTCCTCTCCAGCCTCATGAATCGTCCAGCCAGCTGAACCCATCGTCGAGTTCCCTTCCCAGCGAACCGCAGCCAGCAGAGCGTGCCGGCATGAAGACACCGGCGTATGTCACCATCCCGGCAGGTGGGCGATCGATTCCAGGCTTCCCTGGAAGAACGGCTGCGCGTGGACGGCAACGAGATCGTCTCCAGGGATGCCGTCGTCTATGGTCGGCTGGCGGAGTCGAAAGAGTCCGGAACGTTCACCGGTAGATCGCAGCTACGGCTCAACCTGAGTGCGCTTGTTATCAATGGGCAGACGGTGCCGATCGTGACGGGAGAATATGAATTGACCGGCAAGTCGCGCGGGGCGAGCACTGCGAAGAGAACGGCCGGCGGAGCGGCGGTGGGATCGATCATCGGCGCCCTCGCCAGCGGCGGCAAAGGAGCAGCGATCGGCGCGGGCGCCCGGTCCGAAATAATTACCAAGGGAGACTAAGTGAAGGTCCCGTCCGAGACCCTGATCGAGTTCACCCTGCAGCAAGATGTAATCGATACCGACCCGCCGGAATTAGGTCTTGGCAGAGTAACGAGAGAACTCAATCAAATCATGCGGCGTCAGCACTGGTTCAGCGGCCGCGTGAAGATTCGCCCTGCAGTGGCCGACCGTAAACACTCAAACCCACTTTCTATTTTTCCCGAAATCCGCCAGTTTTCAGGGATTCTCGCAATTCCCCTTGTTCGATCGGTGAGGTTTTGTGACGGTCGATTAGGGGCGATTGGTCACGTTTTGATCCAGCACCTGCCTTGCCCCAGCCACCGGCGCTCGCGACGGGTCTGCCGGAACCGTCGTCGGATCGGCGAGCACAGCCGGGACTGCCATCGGCACAGTGATCCCCGCCCACCGAATGAACGCGTCCACCTTATCGATCGTAACCTGAAGACGATGTCCTCCCGCCGTCGAGTTGAAAGGAGGCGGAAACTCCACGATATAGCGCTCGCGAACTGTCTTCGTAAACCGCTGCAGCGTCTCCGCCACATCTCTCCCGTTCGACGGAAATATCATCCCCCCGCTCAGTTCGCACACCGACCTGAAGGCATCCCCGTAGGTTGTGGTCCGATACTGACCAAAGCCGGGAGGATTGTAAACCATCCCGAAGACCGCCACTCCCGTAGCCGTAGCGTAGGTCCTCACATCGTTCCACGAATATTTGCTGCCTTTGTTATTCCCGTCCGTTATGGCCAGCATCACGCGCCGGCCCGGACGGCGATGAAGACCATCCATGACAGATGTAAGAGCGTCGGAAAGGTGCCAGGTCGGATTGCAATCCGATCTGTGCTTGTTCTCTCTGCGATACGCCCACGATCGCAGCGCCGATTCCACCGCCCGCTTCAACCTCTCCTGCTCCGCTGGAGCGTCATCCAAAGTTTTGATTAGAGCACAGTCCAGCGCGTACACCGAGACCTGGTCCCGCGCCTGCAGCGAAAGCGGCGCAAGGCCCGCAATCGCGGCATCGATCTTCGGCAGCAGGTCGTCCACAGGCCCCCTGGCGTCCAGCAGAATCGAAAGCGAGATCGGATCGTTCCCTTCCAGGCGAACATACATTGGCCGGAACCGCGGGCCCGAGTCAATGCTGATCGCGAACCTTTGGGGATCAATCGGCTCGAGCGGCGCGCCCAGCGGGTCCAACACAAGAACCGGTATCTGGATCAGGGTTTCGTAAACATGCAGAGTCGGAATCCCCCCGTTCTGCGCAACAATCGCCACGCCGCCCCATCCGACAACGAGTCCCGCAACAAATAGCCAAATTCTTGCGTTCCACCCCATAGACCAGACCCGGACCCGAGACACGTGCTCTCCATTCTCCATGGTTCCCAGCGTCAGCGTGACCTAAAAGAAACCATGGCTTTGCTATTCAGTTGTGTTGGGGAGATGCGAAGGAGTATTGCACAAAGTCTCCTGCGGGGCCTAGTTATTTATTAGAGTCGCTCACAGCATGCGCTTCGATCCACATGGCAGGCCCCTCGTCGAAGAAATCCAAGGGCCTCAACGGAGCAAGCATGTAGGCGCGGGATAGCCAGCCAAATTGGCGGCGGTGATGTGCCACTGTCACCATAGGCGCATTTTCTCTCATTTATAAGTGCGAGTCGCGGAGTCACTCACCACCAACGAAGCGCATCATCCGACGCTTATCCTTGCACTATTCGCACAATCGAGCGCGCTCGCGAGCTTTCTTTATTTGCTCGGCCAAGCCCAGGTTGAGCGCACCCGAATGGCTCAAATCCAGTGCCTGATGGGGTTTTCAGGTGATTGAAGTTGTTGGGGTGGGAGAAGTATTTCGGAGCGCGTGCCTGCCATTTCCGGGGATTGAAACGACGTTGCCGGCATTGATTGTTTGCCAGCCCTCGGACGGACCCTCGGCCCGGAACACCTCGAGCGAACCATCCAGCACATAAAATATCTCAGGATCGGCATGGCTATGAAGTGGAATCACGACTCCTGATGGCAACGTTCCGTGCATCACGCTGATCTGGTCGTTGATCTGCTCAGGCGTGGAGAGAAACTGAAGCAAGACTCCGAGAACGATAAATGTTTGCTGCTCGCCCTTCTACTCGTGCCCGTATTTGTTTCAGATGTAGCGTTCATTGAGAAAATCTCCCTTTGTGGTCCAAGTACCTGCAAGTCGATAAAAACGCAAAAATGAATGAGATCCGTGAATCGTGAACTGGCATTGAAAACCGAGCGGAAGCAACATGCCCAAAACGTAGAGCGTCCTGGGCATGTCGCCTGAAGACTCTTCCGAGAACCTAGCAGGACTCCAATTTGTTTACGATCGGGTAATCTTGCTGCAATTGGCAGAAAGAAAGTATGGCGGAAGCCAGCTCAACTGGCTTCTCGAGAAAGATCAAGTGGCCCGAATCCAGTTCAAGGGTCTTCGCGTCAGGAACCAGATTCTCCGAGTAAGCCGGCGGCACGATCTGATCGTGTTTTGCAGTAATCAGCAGCGTCGGGGTCTTGATTCTCGCGGCATACTCCCGCACATCCACACTAAGATCAACCCTGACGGTCGGCTCAACCGGGCGCCAGTCAGTCGATGCGATAAAGTTTTCAATGATTCCGTTTAGGGTGGGTTCGTCAAATGCAGAGAAAAACCCGGGACTTAGACCACTCACCAGCAGCAGTTTTGTGAATGCGACTTTATCTGTGCTCGCCAAGCGAAGCCACAGTTTGAACTGCAGATTCAACCGCGGATCGCTTCCATGGCTGAAACCTGATACGAGTACAAGCGAACGGACCATCTCCGGATACTCTGCTGCGATGCATGTGGCAAGTGCGGCTCCAAGGGAACCGCCAACCAGATCAAAGCGTTGCTTACCTTCTGCCCTGACTGCAGCCACAACCTCATCCGCGAGATCTTTTATCGCAAGTTCATTCGTCAAGTTCCTTTCAGCAACTTGCTCTATGTAATTTGGGCGAATTACCGAGCGAGAGTTAGATAGCTCTCCCACTACCCGCGACCAATCCTCTGATTTTCCCATTGTTCCATGCACAAGCACGATCGGCAGATCTTTGTCATCGACCAAGTAACGTCCTTCCTTCTCTGAATTCATAATTTCCCTTCATCTGGTGCACGACGCGTGTTACCTGACAGAGCGTCGCGATGCTCATATTGCCGTATCAGTAGTCAGTTCTGAGTCTGACCGCAGTCTCCAGGTACAGACTGAGGTGTCTTTGAGCGTCGTCGAGAGCCGCGGACCGCTTATTGATCCGTGCTACTACCGTTGCTCCCTCGAGGATGGAGATCACGAGGTTGGCGACTGAATGCGGGTCAATCTCCGGGTTAATCTCTCCGGCTGATTGGCCATCTTCAACAATCTTCGTCAAGAAATCCTCCCAACCTTTTAGCGCCTTTCTGACCCTTGCACGCAGGGCGAGGTTGCCGTCATCGGCATCTACCGCGAAGTTCAAAAGAGGGCATCCGCCTGGAAAACTCGGGGTGTTGACATAGTTCTCTACGTGCAGCTTCAGTTTGTCTACCGCATTTGAAATGGTGTCGACGTTCCGAAGTCGTTTGTCACTCGTATCCTTCCACGCATAGTCGAAAGCGAGGAGCGCCAGTTCTTCCTTTGTAGAGAAGTGGCCGTAGAGCGTCCCTTTCTCCAGGCCTGAAGCCGCAACGATGTCCCCCATCGAGCATCCGGTAAACCCCTTCTGGTTGAACAGTAATGCGGCGGTTTCTACGATCTTCTGACGGCTGCGCTCACCCTTCGTGACCGCTGCTTTCGTTTTTGTAGTCATAGCTCCGCGCTCCCGAAATCCGTTAATGGCCTTTTCCTGCAGCCACAATCTCGGCCCCCATGAATAGACGTCCAAAATCCTTTCGAGGATTCACATTTTTCAACCGACCGGTCGGATTTGTTCAGAGCGTGTCTCTACTATTCTTTGAGATTTTTTTTCTTACAAAGTTTCCGACTGGTCGGAAATATAGGAATCGTTCACATGCCTTCTTTTATCTACTCGTCAGGAGGCCACGAACATGGCAAACGAAAAGAAAGTAGCTTTAGTCACCGGTTCCAATCGCGGAATCGGTCTTGAGACGGCACGGCAGTTGGGCCAGCAAGGCGTAAGAGTTATCGTCAGCGCACGAACGGAGCGCGACGCTGCAAACGCCGCCAGCGAATTGCGCAGCGAAGGCATCGAAGCAGAGGCGCTTGCACTGGATGTGACCAAGGCAGCCGATCGCGCTGTCGCGGTAAAATTCGTCGAGTCACGCTACGGCAAGTTGGATATTCTGGTCAACAATGCTGGCGTAGGACCGGCAGATGGGCTCATTGGCCTGCGTGCGAGTGAATCGACCGAAGAGGAATTGCAGAGCATCTTCAACATCAACCTGTTTTCCCTGGTCGCTTTTGACGCGCGAATTTCTGCCCTTGCTGAAGAAGAGCGATGCGGGCAGGATCGTGAACCTTGGCAGCATTCTCGGCTCTCTGACACTTCAGGCAATGAACCCGAGCCCCGTTGCACCACTGCGGAAGTCCGCTTACAATGCCTCCAAGGCCGCGGTCAACGTATTCACGATTCATCTGGCAGCGGAACTCAAGGACACCAACATCAAGGTGAACTCCGTACATCCTGGCTGGGTCAAGACCGCTCTTGGCTCTGACGCGGCGTCGCTGTCTGTGCCTGACGGAGCAAAGACCACAGTGGCGGTTGCGCTGTTGGGATCGGATAGCCCCAACGGCCGTTTCATCCACGAGATCAATAAAGAATTGCCTTGGTAAGACATTCCGTTCTACGCGGGCCGAAGATATTGGTGGGCGGCGACAGTGTTCGTCACCCAGCTCCGGCGATCGCCAGCGCGCCACACGATACCCGCTATGGGCCTTCGCGTGGCGTTCTTTGCAGATCCCTGGGGGAATCTTTTCGAGGTTATCCAGACCATCCCCCAATAACCTAACGGACAAGGGCCCGCAACCTTCGACTTGATGTGTGAAGGGACATGCACTGGTTATGGCTACACCATCGACTTGTTGCGAATGATGCATGAGGGAGGCAAGAAAAAGCCGCGCTTCAGGAGATAAAGCCGACCCCTGCCTCACCCTCGACGCGCACCCCTTGCGAGGGCCAATTCCGCAAGATCCCGATAGACGGTCCGCTCCGAAACATTCAACTCCCCTGTAAGGATGGAAGCGGTGACCGACCGTTGGCGAGTGGTGAGGGTCTATAGAAGAGATAGCAGACGACTAGATCGAGACAAAAGGAGTGCCTTGCCTGATTGTATGAATGTCCGCATGAGCCTATCAGGATTCTCGATGCTCAAGGAGTATTGGTCCTGAGAAATCGGCTTGTTGTCATCTACACGCTTTTAACTGCGGGGCCCGCTTTTGATTCTGTGAGTACAGGGGCCAGGTAGCGAAGAATGGCATTGCGCATCGCCTGCTGCAGGCGCGGGCGGGTGTGAGGCGAGGCGACGGTCAGCTCGTCGAGGATTCCGCGGAAGATCATAAGGGCTACCTGCCCATGGTGGGCCGCTTCGGAGCGAGAGAGAGTGGGTAGCTCGCGCCGGAGGCGGGCCTCGATAAAGTCGACGAAAGCCTGCCCAAGGACCTGTTTGTCTTCGCGGGCGGCAGGTGAGAGCGGTGCGTCGACAACGAGGGTGTGAAATTCGGGACGCTTCCGGTTGAAACTCATGCACACATCGATGAGTTCACCGACGGCTTCTGTGAAGCTCAACACGCCTTCGGAGTCGATTGCGCGTTCTGCCTCGGCCATTTCGCGCGCGTACATCGAGGCGAGTGCGCTGGCGATGGCTTCTTTATTGGGGAAAAACTGGTAAAGAGTAGCCGGAGATACGCCCGCTTCCGTGGCAATCGCGTTTGTGGTGGTCTGGTGGTAACCAAGACGGCCGAAAACTGCGGCAGCGGCGCGGAGGAGAGCCTGCTGGCGTTGCTCGCCACGTGCGTTGCGCTTGCGGTTTGGATCAAAGACGGTCACAGGACGATTCTCGCAGAAAGGGGAATCATATAAGTAAAAACTTGCATCCTTTTGGGAAATATAAGTATCTACTTGCATAGGAGGTGAACGACATGTTCACAGTGATGGGAATTACGGGCCAAGTTGGCGGGGCAATGACGGAGAATCTGCTTGCAGCGGGTAAAACGGTGCGGGGCGTGGTGCGCGATTCGGGGAAGGCGAAAGTCTGGGCTGATCGCGGTGTGGAGATAGTGCAATCCGCGTATGACGACACTGCGGGGCTCACAAAGGCGTTCTCGGGCGCAGAGGGTGTATTCGCGATGATTCCACCGGACTTCGCGCCTGCTCCCGGGCTGCCGGACCAGAAGCGTACGATTGCGGCGATCCGTAAGGCGCTTGAGCAGGCGCATCCTGGCAAGGCTATGTTTCTTTCGTCTATCGGTTCGGAGCAACCGAGCGGGCTAGGGCTGATCACGTCGACCCACCTGATGGAAGAGGCGATGCGCACGCTGCGGATTCCTGTGGCGTATCTACGCGCGGGTAGTTTCATGGAGAACTGGCTGGGAGTGTTGGACCACATCCGTGCTACGGGTGAAATGCCGTTCTTCTATGCGCCGCTTGGTCGCAAATTCCCGCTAGTCGCCACGCGAGACATCGGCCTGGCGGGCGCCAGGGTGTTGCAGGAGAGCTGGACGGGAGAGCGTGTGCTTGAGGTAGACGGGCCGGAGGGTGGAACCGATTTGCACGAAACGGCGGCCGCATTCGGCAGGGCGCTGGGCCGTGAGGTGAAGGCCGTGCAGTTACCCGAGGCTGCCTGGCAGAACGTTTTGGAAGCGATGGGTATGCCAGCTGATCGGACGGGGCTCTATATCGAAATGGTGAAGAGCTTCAACTCGGGCTGGATCCACTTCGGTAATTCGGGAACAGAGAAGTTCCATGGGCCGACGACGATCGAGACGTTCGCACAGGAGCTGGTCAAGTAAGGAGAACGGGCGCAGGGACTCTTCGATGCAATAAATTCGGCATCTCGGAAGCGGCGTTAGCTTCCGAGATGCACGTTTATCGTTACCAATGTTGTTTGGCTTCGATGCGTCACTGATGAGAACGGCGTTTCGGAAGATCGGAGCGCTGGGCCGCCTGCTTCGTTGCGGGAGTGCGAAAGTGAATCTATTACTTCCGGGCAATTGGACTAGAAACTCGGATTTTTGTGTAGTTCCGCTCTCTTCCTAATGCATCTCCTGTTCGTGAAGGCTAACGACTGGCCTAAACAAAGAACGGCAGCAGCGATAAACATCTGAGTGATGGATTGAAGGCCCGGTTGACGGGCACCGAGGTACACGATGACCAGATTGCTGATTGGACTTACCGGCGGGCTCTATACATTCGATTTGGATGCGAGCGGCGGTCCAAGGCGGGTGCTTCCCGGCGTCCAGCCGATAGCAATCGCCTTGGACCCCAGTGAGCCTAGGCGAGTGTATTGCGCTACCTACAACCGGGGACTTTGGCGCAGTGAGGATGCGGGTGCGACGTGGCTGCCCGTCGGAACCCCGCAGGGCTTCTTTGAAGCGCCGATCGGCGGTGCGATCGAGCCGCGCGAGACAACCTTCGTGTCGGTCGATCCCGTTCCTCAGGCAGATGGCCGGCATGCTGAGTGGGTCGGCACGGAGCCGAGCCGCTTATACTGTTCCACCGATCATGGCGACACGTTCGAACTCGTGTCCGCTCTCGACTTGCCTTCCCGCAGCAGCTGGTCCTTTACTCCACGGCCGCGGACTCACCATGTCCAGTGCATCGCCCATACCAGCGACGGTTGCATGCATCTGGCTATCGAGGCCGGCGCCATGATTCGCTCCCGCGATAGCGGCAGGACCTTCAAGGATCGGTTGCCCGATAGCCCCGTGGATATACACGTTTTGCTCACCCATCCGCTTGCTCCGCGATACCTCTACGCGGCTCTCGGCGACGCATTACTGAGACCAGGAAGGTCCTTTGCCGAAAGCCCGGACGGTGGAGATACCTGGGTCTACTCCGGCAAGGGTCTAAAAGCAGCGCCATACTTGTACGGCCTTGCCATTCATCCCGGCAATCCCGAGGACATTCGAGTAGCCGCATCGCAGAGCCCACAGAGAGCCCACGTGCAGGGAGGAGCGTCGATCTTCCGTCGCAAAGCAGATATCTGGGTGGAAGATGCTGAGGGTTTCCCTCGCGATCGAAGTCTGATTCCGGTTCTCGCCACCCACACAGACCGACCGGGGAGTTGGTTCGCACTCTCGAATCTCGGCGTCTTCTCGAAAGAATCCACAGACAAAGTCTGGGCTTGTTTGACTGCGCCCGAAGACAAGCGTCCAGCAAGATCGAGAGCGATCCTGACCTTCAGCACTCTCGTTGGAGCAATGTCGCTGGCCCGCGCCGTATCGGATGAGGCGCTTTCGCGTGAAATCTTGAAGACGGTGGCAAACCTTCTCAAGCATCCCGCCTGAAACCGACCAGGCAACGTCTTCGGCGCAGAGTCACTCGATCAGACTTGTCCTCTGCCGTCATCAACGAACAGTTCGATACCTGTAACAAAACTGGAATCATCGGACGCTAGAAACAACGCCGCTTTGGCAATCTCGTCGGGCTCCCCCATGCGTCCCATCGGAATGGTAGACACAATCCGTGCAATGGCGTCTGCCGGTTGCCCATCGATAACCGGCGTATCGGTCGGCCCTGGGCTAATGACGAAGGAACGGAGGACGGCCTTCGTTGCGCCATAGACGCCGAAGGCAGCCGTGCCTTTTACGCTAGCTACGGAACCGTTCAAAATAATCGAGCCACCATCCGTCATCAGCGGTAAAGCCTTCTGCACCGTGAATAGCGTTCCTTTGACGTTGATGTCGAAGAGCTTGTCAAAATGCTCCTCGGTGATTTTGCCGAGTGGAGCAAATTCAGCGACGCCGGCATTGGCGAAAACGACATCGATTCTTCCCTTGGTCGCCACAGCCTCGTAGAGACGATCAAGGTCGGCTAACTTCGAAATGTCTCCCTGAACGCCAGTAACGCTGCTGCCAATTGCTTTCACAGCATCATCGAGCTCCTTTTGACGACGGCCCGTGATGAAGACATAGGCTCCCTCTTTTACAAAGAGCTTAGCGGTAGACAATCCTATCCCGGTCGTGCCTCCAGTAATTACTGCTACTTTGCCTTGAAGCTTCTTAGGTCCGCTCATGGACAGTCGTCCTCCGTCTCAGTTGCTCTCGGTTGTTCGCGAAATGTGGATGCCGAACACTTATGAAGGGAACGTGTCCCCAAACATGGGAAGGCCGCTGACGGATTCTGCCTGTGTGGCTTCGTCTTGCAATACATCCCAGTGCTCAGCTAGAAGACCGTCTTCAAATCGGACAACATCGGCCGCAATCCAGGCCGCGGGCCTTCCCATCCCGGTGAAACGGCCATGCGCGATGACGTAGTCGCCTTCTGCGACGATGAGTTGGTTTTCATAGCGCAGCGTATCTGGCGTCGAGCGGACCAGAGAAAACAGTCCTTCCCGCCCTGGCGCAATGTGCGCGCTGTGCTGGATGTACTTCGGCGACCAGAAGCGTTCCGCCGCCGCGTAGTCGCGTTTATTGAAGAGAGTGTCGAAGGCTTCGAGAACAATTGCCTTGTTCTGTTCGGGTGTTGTCTTTGGCATATTCAGCTCCTGGAGTTGAGTTCGGATGATTGATATGTCGGGTAATCGGAATAACCGTGCGGCCCGGAACCATACACAGTTTCCCAATCAACCTCCGTAAGAAGAGCATTCTCGGCAAACCTCTGGACCAGGTCGGGATTTGCTATATAAGGGCGGCCGAACGCCACCAGATCCGCCAACCCCTCCGTGATTAGGAGGTTACCGCGATCACGGTCCATCTTTACGTTTGCGATTAATGTGCCTTTGAAGAGAGGACGGAAATGCCGGAACATGCCATCGTCCGCCAATTTTTCAAGTGGCGTACTGGTGAAGTCGGTGGTGTTGCCCATGAGCAACAAGTGCGAAAGATCGTAAGCGCTCAGTCTCTGGATTGCGTATTCGGTGACGGGCAGAGTCTCGTCGTTGGCTTGAAATGCACCGCCCTCGTGCATCGGGCATATCTTGACTCCCACCTTCTGTGAATCGACCTCACTGAGGACTGACTCCACTACCTCGAAGAGAAAGCGCGAACGATTTTCCAGGCTTCCGCCGTACTCGTCTTGTCGCAGGTTGGTAGTGGCGTTGAGGAACTGCGAGATCAAATATAGGTAGTTGGCGAGAATCTGGACGCCGTCGAAGCCGGCTTCCACAGCGTTTCGCGCAGCTCGCGCGAAGTCTGCGACCGTGACTCGAATCTCCTGCTTCGTCAGAGGTCGCGGTATTACGGTGGGCTTCCTACCTGTTGGCGTGACCGAGATCTGGTCTGGATCAACATTCGATGCGGACACGGGCTGCGCGCCATCCAGTAATTCAGGGTGCGATATTGCCCCCGTATGCCAGAGTTGCGCAATGATGCGGCCTCCTGCTGCATGAACGGTATCCGTGACGCGCCGCCATCCGCGGACCTGCTCCGTCGTCCACAAGCCCGGCGTATCGGCCCAGCCAAATCCTTCCGGGCTAATCGCCGTGGCCTCGGCGATGATCAGTCCGGCCGATGCACGCTGCGCGTAATACTCCGCTTGCAAGGCCGTGGGCACATGATTGTGCGATTGCGCGCGCATCCGAGTGAGAGGCGCCATGACGATGCGATTGGGCAGATCGAGGTCTCCCATCCGATATGGCATGAAAAGCGGTTGATTTGACATCACATGAACTCCTGCGAGATCGACTGAACGTGCTTAAGAGATCACTTCGATTGCATTGACCGCGTGGGATAAAACGCCAGGGACTCCTTAATGTAGGCGACTGCCTCATAAGGTTCTTCATATATCCAAACGGCATTCTCCGCGTTCACTCCGCCGATGGGAATGCTGTAGTACGCGCAGTCGCCCTTGTACGGACAATAAGTGGAATGCTCAGTCCGGACGAGCAACGACATATCTGCACTGTTGCGCGGGAAGTAGTAAACAGGGGAATGCCCCTTCTCCTCCAGCCGGAGTGCTCGCGACGATTCAGCAACGATCCTCTCGGCCACCGTCACACGCACCTTGCCCTCAGCTGGAGAAATCGTGATGGGATGGTACGGTCCGGGAATTCTGATCTCCTTCGCGTTGCTCAATGGGGTATTCACTTGTGTTCCTCCTGTTGTCAGTTACAACTTTGAGCCGCCATCGACTGGAATGCTCGCGCCTGTGATCCAGCGTGCCTTGTCCGAAGCCAGGAAAGCGACTACGTCGGCAACATCCTCGGGCTTGCCGATACGCTTCAATGCCTGCATTCCCAGCGCGGCCTCACGACCCGCTTCAGTCTTCGTGAAACTCGACATATCTGTGTCGATTACGCCTGGCGCAACAGCGTTAACTCGTATGCCGCGCGGCCCGAGAATGGCCGCCCAGTTCTTGACCAGCGTCTCAAGTGCTCCTTTGGTCGAGCTATAAGCAAGAAGGGAAGGATTTTCCAGACCGGGCTTGCCCGGCACCGTACGGGCTCCAAGGGAAGAGATAGCAACGATGCTTGAGTCTTCACCAAGTATGGGCAGGAGGTGCTGCACCACGAAGAACGGGCTTCGGACGTTCGTCGCAAAGAGATTGTCAAAATCCTGTACCGTGTAGTCAGCGATAGTTGCCGCTTTACTGATTCCGGCGTTGAGCACAAGCACATCCAGTCGATCGCCGACAATGGAACGCACCTGTCTGGCGAGCAGCAACGCGCCATCCGGAGTTCCCAGGTCTGCCGAAATTGCATCTGCGCAGCCGCCCTTAGTTTTGATTTCGGCACGAGAGATTCAGCTTCCTGCGCAGAGCGGCCATAGTGAACCACGACGTGTGCCCCTGACCGGGCAAGCGTCAGTGCTGTCGCGCGGCCAATTCCTCTCGATGCGCCCGTCACAAGGGCGGTTTTGTTTTGGAGTGTAGTCATTGTCCTCTCTCTTCCCAGTCAGCCGACGGATAAGAAGAGTGCACCTAGAGTCGAAGGAGAGCTGACTCCTTTAGGCCGTCGGCTCTCAATCAGGTCAGCACAGATACATCTGCTGTAAAAACCCATTCACTGAGTGCACATTGGTTTAAGCGTTCATTCCGCCATCCACGGTAAGATTCGCCCCCGTAATGTACGAGGACTCCGGACCGGCGACGAACGCCACCATTGCGGCGATCTCCTCAACGTGCCCGTAGCGGTCGAGTGCTGTGGCGGCCTTCTGCGGTACCGCCCAATCACCCGAGGCGGGATTCAAATCCGTGTCGATCGGACCCGGCTGGACGTTGTTGACCGTGATGCCCCGGCTCCCCACCTCTCTGGATAGTGCCTGGGTAAACATCTTGACGGCTCCTTTCGTGGCCGCGTAGGGCACAAGCCCGGGCGCAACGGCACGCTCTCCCACGGCCGAACCGACCATGATGATGCGACCGCCATCTTTCATGTGCTTCAGCGCCGCCTGTGTGGTAGCGAATACACCGCGGACGTTGATGTCTATCACACGATCCATCTCTTCCAGCGTCGACTCCTCAAACGGTTTCGGAATTGCCGTCCCGGCATTGTTCACGAGCACATCAAGTCGGCCGTAGGTTGCGACGGCCTTTTCGACCGCACCCTTGACTGCTTCGACGCTGGCAGCGTCCGCCTGGATGGCGATGGCCTTTCCGCCACCGAGTTCAATCGCCTTGACTACGGCCGAGGCTGCGCTCGCGTCCTTCGCATACGTGATGGCTACACTTGCTCCGTCAGCGGCCAGACGCTTCGCGATCGCTGCGCCAATACCCCGGGAACCGCCGGTAACGAGTGCCACTCTCTTTGCTAACTTAGACATGTTGTCTCCTTTGTTATTTCTCGGAACAATTCACGAAGCCAATTCGCTAGCGATCTTGCCCGATCGTGTCGGACGGTTCTGAACCATTCAGTTCTATACGATGATGAGAGGACGGCGAGGATGCAGAAATATTGAACTATTTAGTTCTTTATTAGATAATGTGTCTATGGGGCGCCCGAAGAACTTTAGTCGAGAGGAAGTGCTGGAGAAGGCGATGCCTGTTTTCTGGAAGCACGGGTTCGCAGACACCACTCTTCAGGAGTTGGAACGAGCCACAGGCGTGAACAAGTCAGGGCTGTACACCGAGTTCCGAGACAAGGAAGATCTCTTTGTAGCGTGCCTGCGGCACTACCTGGAGAGCCAGCAGAAGAGAGGATTTCTTACCAGAGAGCCTCTTGGCTGGAAGAACGTCGAGACGTTTCTTAAGAATGGTCCTCTCAACAAAGGGGAACAGCAGGGCTGCTTTTCCGTCAACTCTATGCGGGAGTTCGCTATCCTTCCGGATGAGGCTTATGGGGTCATTACGGAGAATCGGGCACTATTGCAGCGTCTTCTCGCCATGAACATCGAGGCGGAAGAACCCAAGATGGCTCCTTCCGCAATTGCCGAGATGGTGCTGTCCTTCTTCTCCGGATTATGCATTGAGCGCAACCTTAAATCGGGTAAAGCCTCGTCGACTCGCAAGATCGAAAACTTTATGACAGCCCTTCGCAGTCTCTAATCTGAGCCGCCTCCGCAGCGCCTCAGACGGCGGCTATCTCCTGCCTTCTCGGGCAGCGTTAGGAATCTCGATCTACGTCGAATTCGGACGTGGCTCGTACGTCGCAGAAAACGTCTTTCCGAGCGAACTGATACTAAGTCCGCTGCGCATTCCGTAATCTGGCGTAAATAAGGATAATCAGCAGAAATAAAGTCCGCCGCAAGCGGGGCCAAGGTATTGAAACGACAGTGGATGCGCGCTGCACCTGAACTCGTATTAGAGCAGCGTCGACCCAAAAATACCCAAGCTCAGCGCACTAACGAGCGCGGCAAGCCTATGATTCAACAGCGGATATTGGTATTTTAGATCGTGCCGGGAGGGGGGTCGAACCCCCACGAGGTTGCCCTCGGCGGATTTTGAGCCGGGCGTGTTTTCTCTATGCAGTTAAATACCGAGCTATACCTCGCTATTTAGGCGGAATTCCTTGGTTTACCGGTGCACCCTACGCGACGGCATGCCATGCTATACGGCGCTATAGCCGGCGATACAGTGCAAACAGCCCCCGTCTGAGCCCCCTGAACCTTGCTGGCGTAAGGGCTGGGGAAGAGACAGTTGCGTGATCGCGAAGATTGAAAGCGAAAGTTTGCCTGTTTGGAGGATCTCCAGCGGGATGCGTTAGGCTTCCAAGTCATCGACGCGGTGAGGTGACCTCGATGCCTAGGAGCATCGCGCCGGAACGCCCTTGGCGAATCGGCAAAGCATGGGGAGTTTGAGTTCAACTCTCAAAGTCCACTCATTGCGGGCTAAGCGGCGGGACGTCAAGGCGGCTCTTAGCGTTTGTTCGGCAGGTCAACCAACAACTGCGACCCACCGCCAAACACCAGCCATGAAAAGGCCGGCATCGGCGGTTCGATCCCGTCTCTGGCCACCATTTAGGATCAATGACTTACGAAGTACAACGATGAGCCTCCCCTAACGGGAGGCTTTCGCGCGTTTTGGCTAAATAACCTGTTATGAATAACATGACACTTTTCGGGAATGGTCGTGTATTGGTCGTGCGCTGCCTTTGCCGATAAAGGCGCTCTTCCAAGTCTATGGGAATGTGATAGATGTGCATATATAAGAACGGTCGACGCCAGCCTATTCCAAAATCGCTCTCCTTATTCATTGACGCTTCAAACTAGGTGGAGAACAGAGAGTCGTCTGTATGCTCCGCAGTGACAGACATTTTCAAAAGCGCAGTAGCAGGTCAACCCAGACTCATGGGGTACGAGCCCGTATCGCTAACTGTGAAGTAAATTCGCCGAAAATGAATAGCAGTCGGCTTCCTGGGGAGGGTCACTTGTCCGCAATGCCGACTATTCGGTCAAGTGGATAAGTTCCGGGAGTTGAGTGGGCGGTAAGAGGGTTTATGAGGACTGAGCGGTAGCCAAACTATTTATCTAAAGGCTCAATCGGAATTATTAGTTGAGGCCCGTCGTATTCCTAATCGATTGCAGCACCATGTCCAGGGGAAACTCAGGTGCAACATCATAGAGAGCCAGGTTTTTTCGGTCGTCGAGAACGTGCCCGAAACTCAATGGGTGTGTTGCCGGTCTGACGCTTGAATATCCGGCAAAAGTACTGTTCATCGTCGAATCCGCATCGATAGCTGATCTCTTTGACGCGCAGATCAGTGCTGCGCAACAGGTCGCGCGCGCCACTGATTTTGAGGTGCAGGCGATACTGGTGCGGACTCGCGCCGGTGTGTTCGCGGAAGGTTCTCCGAAAGCTCGTGTAGCTGATATTCAGGCTCTTGGCGATATCTTCAAGAGGCATGTCGCGGGTCTGTTCGGCAAGCATCAGGGATCGTGCCTGCTCGATGATCTGTGTCTCGCTTCTGGCCTTTGCCGAGAGCGGCTGCATCGAGGAGTAGAGAAGCGCCACTAGAACGCTCGTCCACCCTGCCAGAATCTGCCGCAGCCCCGGCGTTCCCTCTCTTGCGCTCTGAAAGAGATGGTGAAAGATATCCAGCATGATCTTCTCTTCGCGAATCGGGATAACGGGGTTCTTCCTCTTGAGGAGACCGGCCCGGAAGACCTGCTCGGCGCCGGCGCCTGCAAATCCTACCCAGTGTTCGTGCCATCCGGTCAGATCGTCCGGTTTATAACGATGCCACATGCCGGGCACGAGAAGGATGGCGTCGCCGGCGGCGACACGGAACGCCGCTCTACTGGTTTCGATCGTCCCGGCACCTTCCGAGACGTAGACGATCTGATACTCCGACAGCCTGCGGCCGTGCTGCCAATCAAAATGATGGGACGGCGGGTGCTCGATCGGAGGATACGGCGCAAGTGGCGCGATGATGCTCTCACCGCATGTCGTCACATAGAGCCCCCACCATTTCACTCGGCTGTCGACGCGAAAATAGCGGGAATAAACGTACGAGTTCGAAAGCAATCGAGCAGGCTTGGTCATTTTGTCCACTACGTTGGTCAGTATATGCAATGACGGTGATCAGTCGGTCTGTATACCTTTGTGGCGGCAGAAAAAGTTTCCCTAATGATTTGTCCAACCTTTTTTGAGAAAGCAGAAAATTGTGCGTGACAAACCAAAATTAGAGGTCGTCGGCCCTGAAAACGTTTTAGGAGGCTATATGAACAGAGTTGGCTCATTCACCAAAATCGGCCCCGCGGCAGCGTTGTTCCTTCTCCTGAGCTTTGTGAGTACGCGTCCACTAGGGGCTCAACAGTATCTGGGAACTCTGACTGGAGAGGTAACGGACACTTCCGGAGCGAAGATCGCGAATGCCGACGTGTCGGCGACCGATGTTACAACCCATTTCACGACCAGGACAAAGACGAACGGTTCGGGCGGATACTCTATTCCGTTCCTGACGCCCGATACCTACGAGGTGACGGTCCAGGTTTCCGGCTTCCGCCCGGAGACGCGGACTGGCCTTGTGCTGACGGCCGGAGGCAATGAGCGGATCGACTTCGCATTGAAGGTCGGAGCCGTCGGGGAGCAGGTCGTGGTGACGGCCGACACGGAACAGCTCGATACAGCTTCGGCCAATCTTGGAACGACGATGGGCACGAAGGAGGTCACCGATCTGCCGAACATTGGGCGTAACCCGTTTGTGCTTTCCACGCTGGCTGCCGGCGTTACGACCGGCGCCTACATGCAGTCGAAGGCAAGCGGCTTTACGAATCCTTTCAGCGGAACCGCCGTACAGATCATCGCCAACGGCAGCAGCGGTCACAACCGGCTGACCCTGGATGGCATTCCCGACGATCCCGCAGAACGACTCTCAGGAGCCAGTTACACGGGCTTTGTGCCATCGCCGGAGGCTGTGCAGGAGGTCAAAACGCAGACGGCGCTCTATGACGCACAGTACGGACATGGGAACGGCACTGTTTTGAATACGGTTTTACGGGCCGGATCGAACCGCTATCACGGTTCGGCTTACTACGTCTTTCGGAACACGTATCTCGATGCGAATACCTATGAGCGCGTGCCGACACAGAATGCAGCTGTTAATCCGACACATCGGGTGAACGACCAGTGGACCCAACCGGGTGGTGTGATCGACGGGCCGCTTGTTATTCCGCACGTCTACAACGGCCACGACAAGACGTTCTTTATGGCTGCTTACGAATATATCCAGCTTCATCAGCCGGTCCCGTTTTCCGGATTGGTTCCTACAACAGCACAAGCGGCTGGCGATTTCTCGGGCCTTTGCTCAAACTTTATTGCTGGTGTGTGCGCGCCGGGAGCAGGGGTCCAGCTTTATGATCCTACGACAGCGGATGCGAGTGGCAATCGAAGCCCTTTCCTGAACAACAATATAAAAAACAAAATAAATCCAGCGGGAGCGGCGCTGGCTAGCTACTATCCTGCTCCGAACAGCACCCTCAGCCCCACGGTGAACTACATTTCAAACGTCACCTCTTCACCCAACAAGTATTGGTCGTTTGTGACGCGAGTCGATCACTCATTTTCAGATCGCAATAAACTGAACGCGACCTTCTTCAAGGCCGTCCTGCATCAGATTCAGCCAACAGAAGGGTTTCCGAAACTCGTCGCGCCGACGGGCGTGGGTTACACGGTCTATCGCAATAACATTGGCGGAAGCCTGGATGATGTCATCGTGATTTCACCCACCCTTGTGATAGACGCGCGTATCGGGGTCATCTATCACCCGTTTGGCCTGATCTATCCAGGAAGTACATTCAATCTCTCCACAATCAACATGAATGGAACAGGTTTGCCGTTTCAATCGTTCCCTGGCGTCTTTGCTTGCGATGCCTGCACCACACCAGGAGGAGCTTCGGGCACCAGTCCAGGTACGGCGTCACCCTATGCTGGGCTCGCAGCCGGCAATACGGGACAGATTAGCGAAGACACGCTGGGATCAACGTCTGTGCTGGTTTCGAAGACCTTCAGCAAACACACCCTGCGCGTGGGCTTCGACGGTAACATCACGCGGTATAACGTGCAAAATCCGCAGAGCGGTGTGGGGACATTCAACTTCAATCGACAATTTACACAGAAGAACTCGGTTTCCACAGCGGTCGGCAGTGATGCAAGCTCGGGGAATCCTTTCGCATCACTGTTGCTCGGCTATGCTTCGAGCGGAACCTACGGAAACCAAATCGCCTATGCGTTGCAACAGCTCTACTACGGCATTTATGTACAGGATGATTGGCGCGTTCTGAGGAACGTGACGATTAATGCGGGCCTTCGCTGGGACTACGAGACGCCCTTCACTGAGCGCTACAACCGGCTGAACAACGGATTTTGCGCCTCTTGCTCGAACCCGCTGCAGGCATCGGTTGCGGGTCTCACACTCAATGGCGGCCTGCAGTTTGCAAGTTCGTCGAACCGATATGATTATCCGACCGACACAAATAACTTTCAGCCGAGGGTTGGTGCGGAGTACCAATTGAACCCCAACGTGGTGCTGCGCGGAGGCTTCGGCATCATCTACTTCAACACGCTGGAGAGTCCGCTTGGGCAGGGGTTTAGCTCTTCTACCGGCTACGTGGCGACGCTGGACAATACTCATCCGGCAAACTCCCTCACCAATCCATTTCCTACCGGAATCAACCTTCCTACCGGAAGTTCGCTTGGATTGGCTACGCAGAATGGTCAAAGCATAACTTTTCCCGATCAGAATCATACGCAGCCGAAGATCATGCAGTACTCGGTCAGTGTGCAAACACAGTTGCCCGCCAACCTGGTCCTTCAGATCGCTTACGTCGGCAACAAAGCATCACAGCTTGAGATCAACAAGAGCATCAATGCGTTACCTGCTCAGTATTACAACCAAGGGGCTGCTGGCGTCACTTTCCTGCAAACCCAGGTTCCGAATCCTATGGCGGGTCAACTACCGGGCTCATCGCTGAATTCTGCTACCGTTCAAAGACAATTTTTGTTACTTCCGTATCCCGAATTTACGAACGTAACGGATAATTACGCGTCGAAGGGGAGCGTTCTTTATAACTCGTTACAAACTTCGGTTGTGAAACGTGTTAGCCATGGGTTTTCCATGCAGGGAAACTTTACGTGGTCCAAGATTATGGACCAGAACATCTACCTCAACGCGCAGGACCCTCTGAGTTCGCCCTTCCGTTATCAGGACCCCAGCCCAAACCTAGTGGGGAATCTGGTTGGGATCTATCAGTTCCCTTCCCTGTCCGGCAAGCGGGCCCTCGAGCGGTACACGCTGGGCGGGTGGCAGGTCAATGGTGTGCTTCGTGCGCAGAATGGCAACCTGGTTGCGACTCCAGGAGCCTCCACCACTTCGGGAGGTAATGTCACTCCACTCTCCAGTCCACGTTTGGGAAATGCCACCTATGGACGGTATTTCAACACCTGCTATAGGAACGCGGCCGGAGCTCTGGTGATGACGACGCCTAGTGCTCCTGCTTGTGACTCCACATCTTCCATACCGGCGTTTCAACAGCATCTCGCATTCACACTCAATAACATTGGGCCTTATATGAACGACGTTCGGCAGCGGGTTCATCCTCTCTTCGATTTCACGTTGTTCAAACAATTCCAATTGCACGAGTCTCTCAACTTCGAGATTCGTGGTGAGTTTTTCAACATACTCAACACACCTAACTTTGGCGGACCTAACACGTCGCTTGGATCGGCCAGCTACGGGATCGTGACGTTGACACAGGCAAACGATCCACGGCTGACGCAGTTGACGGCGCGCCTCAACTTCTAGGCTCTTCCAGTAGCGGGCTTGCGCTTAACTCCGGTTGGTCGCGAGCCCGCCTTCTCTTTTCGAAATCTATCTGGTACCTCGACTGCGCTGGTGCCGTGTTTTTATAGCATTGAGGTGCCGGTGAATTATCGAACGAGATGGATCAAGACGGGAACTGTCGCCATGGCTATCGCCGTAGCGGCGTCGACGTTTATAGGACACGCTTATGGACAGGGCCCTCCTTCGGCACCTGATGCGCTGCGCAAGGGATTCGCGAATCCGCCAGCCTCGGCTCGATTGCGCTGTTATTGGTGGTGGTTAAATGGGCACACCAATAAGGCGACTATCACACGGGACCTAGCGGAGATGCAGAAGAAGGGTTATGGCGGCGTGCTGTTGGTGGATGCGAATGGGGCGAACCAGAACGGCAACGACAATGTGCCGGCTGGCCCCGAGTTCGGCAGTCCGGAGTGGACGGCGCTTTATGTTCATGCACTCAAGGAGGCTAACCGGCTGGGCCTGGAAGTTACGCTCAATATCACAAGCGGTTGGAATCTCGGCGGCCCGTGGGTGAAGCCGGAGCACGCATCGAAGTTGCTGACATGGTCCCGGACTACAGTTCGCGCGGGAATCGCTGGTTCGATTGCTCTATCGCTTCCTCCAACGAAGAATGGTTTCTATCGCCAGATCGCTGTCCTGGCGTATCCCCTGCATCACGGATCGAACCTGCCGGGAAAGAATGGCGACACGCGGAAGCCACTGTCTGAGCTTGCCTTGAAATCTGCGGCCGCCGAAGGGAACTTCTCGATGCCGGATCTGACGCGCCTACTGATGGACACTTCGTCCGGAGTGGGCGATGACCAGGATACCGATCCCAGCGAGGTACGTGACATCTCGAGCCAGATAGACACCGACGGCACAGTTCACTGGAGCCCGCCGGCTGACGAACAAAGCTGGGAGATTCTGCGAATCGGTTATACGAACTCCGATGCACGCGTCTCCACGTCAAGCGGCGCCTGGCAGGGACTTGCGATTGACTACCTCGATCCCGCGGCGCTGGATCAGTATTGGAACAAGACTGTGCTTCCTCTTCTCACTGCCGCAAAACCTTACGTGGGCCACAGCCTGAAATACCTTGCCTCCGACAGCTGGGAGTTGGGCGGCACCAACTGGACAGGCAATTTTCGCGAAGAGTTTCGCAAGCGCCGCGGCTATGATCCGGTTGTGTATCTTCCCGTCGTGAGTGGGCGAATTGTCGGCAGTCGGGAACTCAGCACACGATTCCTCGCCGATCTTCGCCGCACTGTCGCCGATCTCGTCAACGGCCATTACGATCATCTGGCGCTACTTTCAAGCAAGTTCGGCCTTGGCATTCAGTGCGAATCGGGTGGCCCGCACGGCGCTCCCTTTGACGCTCTCGAGACCTTTCGATCAAGCGCGATCCCGCAGACCGAGTACTGGGCCATGTCGCCCGAGCATCGTTCCGGCGACACCGATCGCTTCTTCGTGAAGGAAGCCGCCAGTGCAGCGCACATCTACGGGCGTCCGCTCGCCGCCGCCGAAGGAATGACCTCCATTGGCAATCAGTGGAACGAGTCGCTCGGCATGAACCTTAAGCCATCCTTCGACCAGGCTCTCACCGAAGGTATGAACCGCCTGGTGTGGCATGAGTTCACATCCTCACCTCCTGAACTCGGCCTGCCCGGCCAGGAGTACTTTGCCGGAACTCACCTAAACCCGAACGTAACCTGGTGGCGCGACGCAGGACAGTTCACGCTGTACCTCAACCGCGCGCAATTCCTGTTGCAGCAGGGCTTGCCTGTCGCTGATCTTCTTTACTATTACGGCGACAATGTACCCAACTTCGTGCGGCTCAAGCGAGATGATCCTGCGCGCGTTCTGCCCGGCTTCGACTACGACGTGACCAGCACCGACGGCTTGCTGCACCGTCTCTCAGTTACATCCGGAACTCTTCAGACGTCGGGTGGTATACGCTATCGGGCGCTAGCTCTTCCCCGCTCACGCATTCTTCCGCTGGCCGCGCTGGAAGTGGCGCAACACTACGTGGAAGCTGGCGGCATTCTCATTGGCGCCCGACCGTTGCGCAGTCAAGGTGTCGTCACCGAGTCAGAAGCGAGCAAGTTCTCGCAGATCGTCGACGCTCTGTGGACCGCGTGTGAGAAAAGCGCAGATCATCACGTCACTGTCGGCAAGGGTCAACTTTTCTGTACTGATTTCTCGCGGGACGCTCTGAAGACGAATCACGTGTCTCCTGATTTCCAGGCACCCGCAGATCAGACTTCTTCGCTCGACTATATCCACCGCCGCTCTGCGGACACCGACATTTATTTCATCCGTAATACGCAACCCAAAGCACTTCAAACGACGGTCACCCTGCGCGTCGACGGCAAACAGCCAGAGATCTTCGACGCTGTTACGGGAGAGGTCCACGAGACGTTACTCTTCACGGAGACTGCAGACCACCGTACCAGCGTGTCACTCGCGCTCGAGCCATACGGTTCCGTCTTCCTTCTGTTTCGCTACCCTGCGGCAAAGAATCATGTGACCAGCATCGCCCGCGACGGCACCATTCTCTACCCCGGCGAACAACCGGACAGGATTTCGTCACCCTTTTCGTTCACACTCGAGAACGATGGCGGTACGCCTGTACTCCACACCCAGGACGCTGGTGTTTACGAGGTGACCTTCGCAAACGGCCAAATCAGGAGAGTCAATGTCGAGCGCGCCAGCGACATTCCAATCTTCACGGTATGGTCACTGGCTTTCCCGCCAAACTGGGGCGCGCCATCTCAGCTTCAACTCGCCAGTCTTCAATCGTGGACAGAATCGACCGACGCCGGCGTTCGTTATTTTTCCGGCACAGCTACCTATCGAACCACGGTCAACCTAACGAACTCGCAACTCGCAGAGAGAAATTCCCTTTGGCTCGATCTCGGTGAGGTACATGAAGTGGCTGCCGTACGGATCAACGGCAAGCCTGCTGCAATCCTATGGAAGGCTCCCTACTGCTTCCGTGCTGATTCGCTACTTCACGCCGGCGAGAACACCATCGAGGTCGATGTTAGTAATCTGTGGCCCAATCGATTGATCGGAGATGTGCAATCGCCCAACGGCAAGCACTACACCTGGACCAATATCCGAAAGTACACCAAGGACTCTCCCCTGTTACCGTCGGGCCTGCTAGGTCCGGTAGTGCTTCACACTGTTTATCGTCTTCCCCTTTGATAGGAATTCCTTCCACCTATCTGAACGACAGAGCGTCCTGCACAACGAAGGCAATATTTCAACGGAGTCGAAAAACTGGAAGGAATCGAATGAAGGAATCGGGAAATCTTCGGGTTGGCCTGTTTGGAATCGGGCTCGCCGCATACTGGGAACAATTTCCAGGTCTTGAAGAACGGCTGAAGGCTTCCGTTCGAGTGGTCGAAGAGCGGCTTCGCTCCCCGGCCCGGGAGGTTGTGAACCTCGGCCTGATCGACTCTCCTGAGCGCGGGCTCGCTGCAGGCCACGAGGCTCGCCGCCAGGACGTTGACCTTCTGGTCCTCTATGTCACAACCTACGCGCTCTCTTCGACCGTGCTCCCACTTGTTCGCCGCGCGAAGGTTCCGGTTCTCGTTCTCAATCTACAGCCGGAGGCGGCGATCGACTACAAGCGTTTCAACGCCCTGCCCGGCCGAACGCAAATGACCGCCGAGTGGCTGGCATACTGCTCCGCGTGTCCCGTGCCAGAACTGGCCAATGTCTTCGCCCGGGCCGGAATTCCATTTCACCAAGTCACCGGGGTACTCCACGACGATCCCGAGTGCTGGCAGCAGATTCATGAATGGCTCGACGCCGCCCGTGTGGTCCATACTCTCAGTCATACCCGGCTGGGGTTGATGGGACATTACTACAGCGGGATGCTCGACGTAGCGACCGATCTGGTGCAGGTCTGCGCTACGTTTGGCACGCATATCGAGATCGTCGAGATTGACGAACTCAGTCACTTGCGGCAGAGCGTGACGGACGAACAGATGGAACAGCAGCTATCGCGCATCGCGCAGTCGTTCGATGTGGAGTCCGACTGTTCACCGGACGAACTCAAACGCGCTGCCCGAACCTCTGCCGCGCTGGAGCAATTTGTCGAGATGCATTCGCTCGGTGCGCTCGCTTACTTCTACAAAGGTTCTGGTGTCGAGCAGAATGAAGAGACCATCACCTCCATCATCCTCGGGGCGTCGTTGCTCACTAGCCGCGGCATTCCGGTTGCCGGCGAGTATGAGATTAAGAACGCGCTCGCTATGAAAATCATGGACAGCTTCGGGACCGGTGGCTCCTTTACCGAGTACTACGCGATTGACTTCATCGACAATGTCGTCCTGATGGGGCATGACGGCCCGGGGCACGCCGGCATCGCTGAGGGCAAAACCAAGGTGCGTCCACTTCAGGTCTATCACGGTAAGATCGGCCGCGGTCTCTCTGTCGAGATGGCCGTCAAGACCGGGCCAGTCACACTTCTATCGATCGCGGAGTCCAGAGATCATGGATTCAAGTTGCTGTTTGCTGAGGGACAAACTGTGGCGGGACCAACCCTGGAGATCGGAAACACCAATAGCCGCTACCGTTTTCCCATCGGCGCCCGCGACTTCGTCAATCGCTGGAACGAGCAGGCACCCGCACACCATTGCGCCGTCGGGCTCGGACATATCGGAAGCAAACTCGAAAAGCTCGCGCTATTACTTGGCCTTGATGCGACACGCATCTGTTGAAGTAGGTAGCGAACTGCGAACGAACGCAACGACAGAACTCATCAGGGGCTCTTGGGGTGAGGATGGCTTACAACTCATGATGGGTCAATCCACCGACGTTTGGAACAGTTCCGTCGTTCTCGAGAACATCGATAGCGGGCGGATTACGGGCAAACCGGAATGTATTCACTTGGACGTAAAACCGGCTTCTCGGACAAGTGATCACTACTAATTGATTCGCTGCGAATTTCTTCATGACGTTCATCCATCACTGATGACATCATATTGCTGAGTGTGTCGCCCTATTCAGTGGGGAATCCACTTTGCGGAGCGGTTCATTCTATTGAATGCTCGAGAATCTCAGCGTCGGGGTCACACGACCAATACACGACCATCGTACGGTCGAAACCATCCCAAATGGTCCTAAACCATCCTAAAGGAGGAGGCCACAACGCTAATCGTCTCAACGATATCCGCTGATTCCAGGACACTTAGTTCGCTTGCTAGGCGGCCCTGAAAAGGCCGGCGTCGGCGGTTCGATCCCGTCTCTGGCCACCATATAGAATCAATAACTTACGAGTAATAAAAGATAAGCTCCCGTCCGGGAGGCTTTCAAGTGTTTGGGGTAAATTTCATGTTTTGAATAACATGAAATTTTTTAGGTGTGGTCGCGTATTGGTCGTGCGCTGCCTTCTAATTAGAGGTGATCTTCCAACTCTTTTGGAATGTGCAAAATGCGAATGCCGCAGAATGCAGCGACGCCAGCCCTTTTTCAAGATTGCTCTCTAGCTGGATCTTTCTGATTTCCGCAGCAGTCATTGCCTTCGCAAAGAGACATTCTCGCGGGAGTTCATCTGTACAAGAGCGCCGTCGCGGCATACAAGAACAATCTTCGAATTGTTGGTTCATCTACGTTGCGCTTCGCCGAATCAACGAAGCCACCCACCTCAGTACGTAGGCAGCCCGTTGATTCGGAATCGGCTTTTTTTGAGACAATTCGCTCTTTCTCTCTTTTTTCGCTTGCCACTACCAGGTCGGCTTACGACGAGGCTGGCTGACTCTTGACCCTCGCGGTGAGCTGATTCAATGAGGTTTTGAATTTGGCAATCTCCCCATCGATGTCAGATTTGATCTTCTCCGCTACGGCTACTGCGCCCGCTGCCTTCAGGTCGTGATGCACCTTGTTGTCGATCTCCTGGTTCTTCGCCTTCAGGTGTGCAATCGTGTCTATCTCCGACTGCGCCAGCTTTCCCTTGGCGTGAGCTTCAAAGCCATGGAGCAGTGCCTTGGCTTCCTGCAACTGCGCGCTGATTTTCTCTTGGTATGCCTTTATCTCTGGTAGGTTCATGGGTAGTCTCCTTTTCTTTCAGTAAGGGATTGATGTTGAGGGTCTAGGCAGCTCGGTTGTGGAGAACGTTCTCCACCTTCGCCTGCTGACCTCGACTTAAGGTTGTGCTGAGAACGGTGCCGCCGTAGCCACGGAACTGGTCGCCGACGATATCGGGATTCGCCGTGCGCAGCAGCGCGTAGATTGCCGAGTCCCCGGGCTCGATCATCGTTCCGACCTGCCTGACGAAATCGTCAGGAATGCCGAACTCATCCTTCCACCACGACGCATCAAGGGCGCCGGCTCCTGCTCCAAGGGCACCACCGGCGAGAGCTCCGACCGCAAGTGCGCCGGCTGCCGGGGCAGTCGCTCCTCCTGTGAATGGGATGGCCAGCGTGAGCCCGATCAGCGAGCCCCAAAAGCCGCCCCAGCCCGCACCTTCCCCCGTGGTCATCTGGTAGCTCTGGTCGACGCGCAGCTTGCCGTTGTAGTCACGATAAACGGCTACTGCGTCATGAAGATCGACGACCCAGTCCTCGTTCAATTCCTGCAACTCGTTAAGAACCTCCGATGCGCGGTACATGTCTTTCTTGAATCCAACAACTATCAGTTCTGCCATGGTTTTCTCCTTGTGTCGGTTGTGTGCCTGTTGATTGATTGCAAGCTATTCGGTCACGAGTGTGATTTTTGCCCGCACTTTTAGAAACAACGATGCGCAACACTTCTATTGAGTGTTCGCCGCTTCACGGCTGCTCTCCGGCCGGTTTGGAGTTGCGGTACTTGGCGTTAAGCGGTTCCGTGAATGGACCGTTCCACGTTGGTGGCACCGCTCCTGATCTTGGTTGCGATCATGATCCTGGAGATGCCGCTCGTGAGTACGGAAACGCCAATCAGCGTTCCGATGGCCCAAACAGAGGCAGAGGGCCACTTCGCGAACATTAGTATGCCCAGAAGCAGGCTGACTACGGCGTCAAACAGAAACCATCCCCATCCTTCAACCGGTCGCATCTGAAAAGCCGTTGCGGTTGCGACTCCCGCGTGAATCAGGAGCAATGTTCCGAGAAGAGCAGTAAGCGCTACCACGCCTGCAATCGGGAAGAGGGCAAGCGCGATACCGCAGAATCCATAGAGCACGCCGAGGAAATCGCGTGGAAAAAACTTTCCGACCGTCTGCGAATGAAGCGCGAAGACAAACTGAAAAATGCCGACGAAGATCAACGCCCAACCCAGCAGGACAGTCGTGATCGCCGCGGTTGCCAGAGGATAAACGATCAGGAAAATCCCAAGGGCTGCCGTCAAGAGGCCCATGACGATGCTCCACGCGGAACGGTTCTTGATTTCGTTAGTCAAGTTTTGTGCAGCCATACGATTCTCCTTTTACGTTGCGTGTGTTTTCGTCGACGATGAAACAAAGAACGCAGAACTTGTAGATCACATCCATTCCAAAGAAGAACTGATTGCGAGCTACCGTTGTCATACCCGCGCGCGTCCAACGAGTGATCGAGGCGCATCTCCGGTCGCAGCATGATCGTGTTGCCGATGCGTCAGGCCGTTCTGGTCCGCACTACTGGCAAGCTGTGAATGGCAGCCGCAAACCCTAGCAAAGCCCCGCCGTCAAGGACGAGATCAATACCGATCGCCATGCCGACAAAGTAGGTGCTGGCTGTGGGCCACGCAATGAGAAGTGAGATACCGAGTACGGCCGAGACGACTCCTGCAAACGCTGTCCATCCCCACCGGGGAAACTGGATAGAGCTCGCCCCGATTACACGGAATATTCCGCCTACGATGAACAGAACGGCGAGCACAGCGGAAGGCGGCCCCGCCGGAATACAGGTTGTAAATACCAAAAGCAAATATCCGCTAATCATGAACGATAACTGGAGACTTCGCTTGAGGCGTGTAAGCTCGACGTATAGACCTAAATCTCCGGCAAGCATCAGTTTTTGGGAAGCGGCATAGACCACGCAGAAGGAACGCTCGGATTTGCAGGTGTGACTTGAAGTCCGAGGTATGAAAGATAAGGTGTCATCTGCGTCTTCGATAGCCCTTTCAACCCAGCGACAATGCATTGGGCATCAAGAAAGGCGCCGGGCGTGTCAAGATGGACCGGCTCTTTCGTATGAAAGAGTCCGGCCGTCTTTTCGGGTCCCAGTTTTTCATATTGCATGGCGATGATTGCGCTAGCATCGACGAATTCGGCGTGCTCTCCAACAGCTATCCGATATGAAGATTCGCGGTAATTGCCTACGCCTACTTCAACGTGACCATCTTTCCAGACATCGCGTGTAGTGAGAGAAAGAACAATGGGGACCGCACCCTTAGCGCGCGTCTCTTGGATGTAACGTCGGAGATACCACCCGAAAGTGTGCACAACCTCGTGCTTATGTGTTGCGACGTTATCGATTTCCTGTGATTCTTCTCCAATGCCCGGAATGGTACCGCGGGCGATTTTGTCATTGAGGGCAAACACGTCGTTTTGTCCAAGTTGAAGGAGAACAATATCGTGCGGTTTTAGCTGCTCCAACACTTTCGCCCACAGACCTTCCGACATGAAAGTGCGAGTAGAGCGTCCTCCCTTGGAGGCATTCACTACATTAATCTTGGCCGGGTCAAAGAAGGCGTAAAAGAAAACACCCCATCCCTGGGCTGCTGCTGCCCCTTCATTCATCCGGTCAGGATGATAGCTCGCTGTCGAATCGCCAACGATAAAGATCGACCTGAGTGCGGGGTTGAATGGCGCTTCCGGTTGTTGTTCCGGATAGTAGGCATCGGGAGGCGCAGGTGGCGGCGGTGTAAAGGGCTGTTGTGCCATACAAAGTGATGCGTCCAGGGGCCCCATTAGGATTAGGAGGAAAATGAATTTTATTATTCGTACGAACGAAGTAGCGTTCATCTCAGTGATTTCCTTTCGGTGTTCGCGACAGAGCCCCAACTAATCGAAGATATTGCTTCACGATTTTGGTTTGAACAGGAGCAACCATGGCTGCGCATCGGGTTTCGTAAAGACGGTATTTTGCACGGTAGAGATATTTTGAATTTGCTGGACGGAACCGGTACGCGGATCGAACCAAATGGCTTCATATTGCTTTCCCGGAAGGGCCTGGGTCAGCGTTACGTTTTCGCCGGAAAGCGAGTAGATCAGGACGGGATCCTTCGCCTCGCCTGCCAGAGTCCAGGTGTGGTCGGGATCTGCCGTCCATCCATCCTTTGGCGACATGTTCATGAGATTGGCGGAGAGATATGTTCCGACGAGGTTCTCGACTGTGCGGTCCTGTCTCTGTTGATCGCCTTGGTCGCGAGGAGTTGTGGATGTTGGCTTCGCTGCAGAGTTTGAAGCGGACGCTTGTCGCGGTGCGGCTGCAGGGGGCACTGGGGGGCGGCCACCGACAAGCGCCGATTGAGAAGCTGCGCCGCCCATCAAGAGCGGGATAGGGCCAGCTCCGTTTTCCATGGGCATCAGAGCGATGTTGGGATACTTGTCGCGATATTCCCGTGTCTCGCGATACATCTGTTCGGGGGTGGTCGCGGGCGGGGTGTCGGTGTAGCCAGGGAATTCTTTTGTGATCAACTCACGGAATGCGTGGTTCTCGCCGGCGCGGGGCGCGAAGAGAGAACCGTCGGGACGGTACTCCCAGTAGCGCATGTCGACGATCGCGATCTGTTTCGAGCGTACGGGATCGGCGAGAATAGCGTCGGTTGTCTGCTTACTGGTGGTGAGCGCAATTCGAATATGTTTTCCATGTTGGGCTTCCCATTCGTGCGCTACATCTTGGAAAAACTGCTCAAAGTCTAGAGGGCCAGCATACTGGTACGCCATCTCAAAGACGATGTTGGGTTGATCGGCGAGTTCGTCGAAGGTGTGGAGCATGTAGGCGCGATGGAGTTCACGCAGCGGGGCGTACAAGGTCGAATAGAATTCGTTGCCGACATCGTTGCGGCCGTGGGGTTTGAAAGGCGGAGGTTCAGGGAGACCAGTATCATTAATATTGTTCGCTGGCCGCCATGGGTAGTCGATCCAATGGGGACCGATCTCGAGAACATCGTGCGTGTTGTAGAGGTTATACAAGACCAGAAAACCTTTTTCGGCGGCCTCACGAGCAAATTGTTTTTGACGCTCGAAGTACCAGGGGTTGTATCGGGAGAGATCGAAGCGGCTCAGGCCATCCCAGGCGACTCCTTGCCCGCTGCGGGCCCATGGCATTTCATAGAACGGCGCCCAAACATTGCCGTCATCACGCCGCTCTACGGTGTGAGAGTCGCGACGATGTTCGTACCAGAGGCCGGGTTGCACCTGAATCGAGACGACGTCACGAGTTTTGAGCCGCGCAGCTAACTCCGCCAGATCTTCAGTCTCACCTGGCGTTATGACGCCGGGCATAAACCGGCTGACGCTCGATCCTGTTGACTGTGCGGCGGTGTAGGGCGAGGTGTCTCCCCGCCACCAGGCTTCACTTTGCGATGGCCCCCACATCGCATGGCCGTCGAGGACGAAGCGTCCGTTGACGATTTCGACATGATGCTGGTCTGCGGGTGTAGACGTTGCTGGCTTCACGTCTGCAGGGCGAAACTCAGGCAGATTCGCGGATGCTTCCGGATGAGTGGGCTGGGGGGCATCGGGATGGCGGCCGGTGCGGGCGAGCAGTTGTTCGACGTATAGACTTTGCGGAGAATTCACGACGAAGTTAGGAGCGCCGGGTGGCCCGATTGCGTCTACGGTCTGCGCGGTGGAGTTCCAGATCTCGGAGTTTGCAGCAGTCCAGCCCGCTCCCTGAGCACGAGCGAAATCCAACACCAACTGAAGCCGTGTTGCTGGTACACGAACACGCTCGTACAACACACCTGAAGACCAGCCTTCGAAGGCACCGCTTGCGCCGAGGGAATTTTTGGCTTCGCAGTCGAGGAAGACGTTCGGGCCGCCTGCTAGTAAGCCACTCGCGAAGTCGTTCATACCGGCTTCGCTCCAGCAGCGATATACCAGGACTTGTTGACCATTGATGAGGAAGGCCTGACGACGATAGCCACCTTCTTCGGAGATGGGCGCTTCGCTACGACAGTCCTCGATAGTGATGCGACGGCCACGCCAGTTGACTCGGACTGCAGAGCTGACGAAGTGTCGCGCTATGACACTGCGTACCCAGCTGTCCTCGACATGATCGAGTTGCACGGCAATCCAGGCGTGATCTTCATCTTTCGGGTGCGTATTGCTGAAGGCGCTCTCCAGCGTTATGGCTTCGATTCCGATATGGCGTGGAACTGCTTCTTCGCTAACCTTCGCAAGTGTTCCACCGCCGTATCGTTTTTCGAGGGCGGTGGTAATCGGTGCGTCGAGAGTAACGTGATGATTTGCTACGTCGATTGAGGTAATGACACGGTCCCACACGAGGTCATGCGAGCCAGGTTTCCAGTCGAGACGCTGGTTGGCAAAGGTGCCGGGCAACCCGCTCATGCTCATCGCTGAGATCCACTCTTCGGTGCTGGGGCGACGCACAACTATGTGATCGCCCATTGCGAGTCCTTCAAGATTATCGACGGTCAATATCACGGAGCCGGCGGTTGCGTCCTCGGTGACGGTGCGAGTCTGATCGAGCACAGGATCTTTTGAACCACCCACCTCGATCAGCGTGCGGCGGTCGATACCTTCGGCGACGACTATTGTCCTTTGCGGATCGGTACCTCGCAGCACGACTCCGCTAACGCGCAGATGCAACTGGCCCTGCACGTGGAAACGCCCCGGCGCCAGTAATAGCGCGCCTCGAAAGCCATCGGATCTAAGAGGTGCTGCTGAGATACGATCGAGAGCTTGCTGCAGGAGATCGGTATCGTCTCCCCCTGAGGGCGCGACTCTGAGGACAGCGGGGACGGTGGGAATTGGTGCACCGCCGCCATAACCCGCATAGGAAAAATCGATGGGCACCGGGCTTTTGGGAGCCGTCTGAGCCTGAAGAGCCGTCACCGGCGTCAGAAGGGATGACAGCGTCGTTATACCGAGAAGAGAAACAAGGGAAGCACGCATGTCAGGACTCTCGAGTCGTAATCAATGAAAAGTCTAGTGCGCCGCCGGCAATAGATCTGTCGCCAGAGCGCAATCTTTCAGTCCGCGAATGCCCATAGCCACAGATTCGGCGTTGAGCCGGGCACCGGCTTTTCTGCTGTGTTGGAAGTCGTTGAAGTAAGGCTTGGTCGCGTCTTGTCCGAGGGCATCATACTTATCCGCAGTAACGGTGTTGAGGTCGATGAAACGTGCGCCGCTCGAACGCGCGGCGTCCGCGGCCCAGCTTGCATAGCCATCTAGACCGCGGACGACTTTGCCTTCGAGCCAAAGATTACGCGGCGGAGGTGAGCAGATGATAACGCTTGCGCCTTTGGCTCTTGCTTCCAAAACGTACTGGCGCAGATACCATCCGTAAGTGTGGATCGTTTCTTTCTGATGGGTGACGGGCGACTCGATCTCCTGCGTCTCATCTCCGTTGCCTTTCAGCGTTGTGCGATCAGGATAGTTCTGCGAGTTGGCCGCGTCGTTGTGTCCGAATTGAACGATGACCCAGTCTCCTGGCTGTAATTGGTCGACGATCTTTGTCCACGCGCCTTCCTGGATGTATCCTCGGCTGCTTCTTCCGCCCAGCCCTTCGTTGTAAACGTGAATCTTCGCGGGATCGAACATGGGAATGAGTTCGGCTCCCCATCCCCAGGGACCGGTGTCACCGGTGCCTGTGCCGGTGTGGACGATCGAATCGCCAACCAAGAACAGTGCTGGATGCTGTGTCGTCGTTGCCGCTAGAGCGCTCTGGGCGGATGAATGACTTTCGAACGCGAAAGAAAGAGACATCGCGACAAGTAGACAGAAGTACAGAGAGTTTTTCTTATTGCGAGCGAATATCTTCAATTGGCTCATCCTCCTATTGGGACGCAACTTTCAACAGCTCTGGTGGAAACCCATCGAAGCTCCGAGTGACGGGCTTGCCGAGGAGAAACTTGTCGGCGAAGGCGAGCATGGCGTCCCAGTCCCCCTGTACCATGCCATGTGGGCGGTCCGCGAAGCTGACGCCGAGGTGATCATCGGCATGGAGAAAGGTGTACACCGGTTTTGCAGCGAGAAACGATTGATAGACACCATTAATGTTGACGTTCTGGTCGTGGGTGCCTTCGAGCGAAATGAATGGGCGGGCGGCTACAAGCGCGATAAGCCAATGTTCGTCGAAGGGAAGTTTATCCTGCTGGCCCCAGAACTCATGAAGGTGAGGAGAGAACCAGTTGGGATACTTCTGTACCATCTCGGAAAGGCCTTCTTTACCTCCGCGTCCTGCGCCGCTGAAACGATAGGCAGGCGTACCGCCACCGGAGCTTGCGACGGGTGCCGTCATCGCAATGCGGTCGTCGAATGCGCCAGCGATAAGCGCGGATTTGCCGGTGCGCGAGACGCCGGTGACGATCAGCTTGGTCTTGTCGATGAACGGATCGGTCTGGAGATAGTCGACGATGCGTGAGACTCCCCAGGCCCATGCTTGCAGAAGCCCCCAATCGTAGTTGGGATAGGCAGGATAGAAGCGCGTGGTTCGGTATGCCCAGCTTCCGTCGGGAAGGCGCAGGGTCGTGTCCTCGCCGCAGTCGTTGTTGTTGAAGGTCACGAAGGCGAACCCGTGGGCGATGGCTGGATTCGTTGTGGCGATCTCTTCTGCGGTGCGTGGGCCAAACGGTCCCTGCCTGCGTGCCGGCGTCTCGCCTTCACGAGCACCAGGTGGAGGTTCGCGAGTTTCTGCCGCGACCATTGGTCCGGCGACGAGCAGAGCGTCCCGGCCTTTTCCTTGATTGGCTCCCTGAGGCAGGCGAGGTAGTGCCGTAGCTCCGGGGGGTGTGCCTGAGGGAGAGATGACGGCCGGCACCGCGCCACCGGCGGCTGGAGTGAAGATGCCGATGTCGAGACTTAGGCTCTCCTTTGGTCCGAACGTCAGATGAACCAGACTGTATCGGACTTTGCCGTTGGCCAGGAGTTGCGAACTGACTTCGTGCCCTTTGACGTTGCCGGGCGGTGGCGGCGCCTGACCCACGGCGTAGTATTCCAGCGTTCGCTTCATCTCTTCGCGTCGCTGCTGCCATTGCTTCGGCGTCTTGACCGGTTGTCCGTTATTCATTACCAAAATATCCGGCATGCCGGGATGGCTCGGCAGCTGATCGACACCGGGCATCGGCTTCATCGAGGTGTGAATGAGCGGCAGTGGAATCTCGTCGGGGTTCGGCCGGTCCGACACTGTCTTTGGCTGTGTTTGCGCAAACATCGCAGCGGTCACGACAATGACGCTAGTTGCTGCAAGTTGATAAGGATGTTTCATGGTCTCCTTCTAACGCTCGTCGATGAATAGTGAGGATCAATGCAGGATGTACGGTTGCGCCGCAGTTGGAACCGGCTCGGGCATCTTCACCGTTTCAGTCATCGGAACCGCGCCTTCGAGACCTTTACCCGTCACATTCTGCGTGCTCAGCAGTGGACCACTGAAGCCGGTGACCTTAATGTTTTTCAGCTCGACGTGTTTCATGTTTGCGAGAAGAATTCCTTTGCTGCAAGTTCCAGTCACATCGATCAACGAGAACCCATCGAGCGGCTTGTCCGGATGAATCTCGTCGGCCTGAACGAGCACGGGAACGTCGGTGACGCGAATGTTGCTGAATTTGTAGTTGCGAATAGTTGGGATGCCATCGAGTCCGGGAACGGGATTCGGGTCCTGCAATCCGCTGTTCAGGATGTTGATGCGAAGGAAGCCAAGTTTTGCGTTCGACACTTCGATATCGTTCATGGTGATGTCTTCAATGAACGTTCCGCGTCCTGGCCTACTCTTGATGTAGATCGCATGAGTGTGCGCGCCCAGGCATTTGCAGTGCTCAACGAGGACGTTGCGAATGCCGCCGGAGGTTTCGCTGCCAATCCCAATGCAGGCCCACACGGCATCGTTGAAGGTGCAATTGGAGATTCTTACGTCTTCGCACGGAATTCCAATGACGTTGGCTTCCATGCCACGGCCGCTCTTGAGCGAGATGCAGTCGTCGCGCGTTTCGAATTGGCAGCCATCGATCACCACATGCTTGCAAGAGTCCACATCGATACCGTCGGCTCCGCTGTGTACGATTACGTTTTTGAACGTAACGTTTTCACAGTACACCGGATGCGTCGACCACATGTCGTTGCCCTGAGTAAAGACATCCTGAACCAATAGATTTTTACAGTAGGTAAATTCCATCAGTGCGGGATGACGAATGATGTCCAGACGTGCGACGTTTGTTGGGCCATCAGGATTGCGCGGGGTACCTGCGGGTGGACGCGTGTACACCATCGGTGAGCCGTCGGCACGTACGACGCGGCCCTTAATATCGGGGCTGGCGATAATCTTTCCTTTACCGATGATCGTAATGTTCTCTGCATTCTGAGCTGAGATAAACGCGCCGTAACCCTTGATCCACCGGCCTTCCCAGCGCACCTGCGTCATAGGGTAGTCGGCGATGTCGGGTGAACCCATCAGACTAGCGCCTTCGTCAAGGCGCAGGGTTGTGTTCGATCGCAGAACTAGCGCGGCCGTCAAATAGTCCCCTGGGGGAACGCGCACCTCTCCTCCGCCCAGCACATTGCAGCGGTCGAGTGCCTGCTGGATGGCCAGCGTATCTTTTGTCTTTCCGTCGCCGGTGGCTCCCAGATCTCTCACATTGAGCAAGACAGTTGGCTTTGACGCGGCCGTTGTCGACGAATGCTTTGCGTTGGCTCTTGAGGTGGACTCTGCCCGAAGAACTTCCGGCAGCACAGACAATAGAGGCAGTGCGGCCATTCCCTGACCAACGTTCTTCAGAAAGGTGCGTCGCGCCAAATTGGATCGTGTCATTCGATTTCCTTCTATTCGTTCAGATTTGGGATTTCAGTCTCGGTAATGGAGCTTTGTCTTTTCAAAACAGCAGCGGCGCGAAATCTCGCAGATATCTTCTCCAAACGATCCAAGTGTGCGCGCCGTCGCCTGTTTGATACGTATGTTTGATCTGAGCAGAATCGAGAAACTTCGAGAAGCTGTCGGTAGCTCCGAACAGGTTGTCTTGCCGCCCCACTCCGAGCCAGAGGAGGTGGACCTTTTTGTTTGCTTCCTGCGGATTCGCAGTGAGCGCGGCAAAATCTCTGGGGAAATCCGCGGGCCGGACCGCGGCACTGAAGCCGGCAACATAGCTGAAGAGCTCCAGATGGTTCAGGCCGATCGTCAGCGACTCGACACCCCCCATGGAAAGCCCGGCGATGGCGCGATGGTCGCGGTCCGTGTAGACGGGAAATCTGGCCTCGACGTAAGGAATAACGTCGCCTAATAAATCTTTGCCGAAAGTATTTGAGATGCCAACAAAACTGCCGTCGAATGGCTCTGTGCCCGGAGGAACTCCATAGCCGAATGGCATCACCACGAGGAAGGGTTTGGTCGTTTTTTCCGCCAGCAGATTGTCGAGGATGAGATTGACGCGTCCCAGTTTCGTCCAGGCCGTTTCGTCGGCATTGGCGCCGTGCAACAGGTAGAGGACAGGATAGCGTGTGTGGCCACTTGCATCGAAGCCTGGAGGAGTGTAGATCGTCAGTCTTCGAATCGTGTGCAATGACTTCGATTCGTACCAATCGGTGCGAATTTCGCCGTGCGGCACGGAGCGTGCGTCATAAAAAGCTGGCGTTTCTCCACGCACTTCGAGGAGACTTTGAATCGTTTGTGCGGTTGATCCGGTTTTCACTTCCGGATTGGAAGGATCGATGGTTTTTATTCCGTCTATGGTGAAGTTGTAGGCGTAGATTTCGGCAGGCAAAGGATCAGTGGTGAAGCTCCAGACGTTGTTTGGGTCTTTTATCAGCGGCTTGCTTCCAGACATGAATTCTCCGCTGAGCGTCACTGTGGTTGCATCGGCGGCGCGGAGGCGGAAAGTGACGCGGCGGTCAGGAGCAATCTCTGGTGAGGTTACGGGCCGTTGGAGCGCTCGAGTCCTACCGGGAAGCTCTTTCGAGGCGGAAAGTTCCGGCTGAACTTGAGCGAGAAGTAGGGTCGCCATTAGAGGAAAAGTCGCTGCCAAAATAGCCATTGACCGACTCGTTCTTAGACGTTTCATGTAGGACATTCCTCAATTTTGTCGGAGTTATGGTCCAACCAATGACTCATCGGTGATTTCTACTCGGATTGTTTTGTGCTGTCAATGGGACGGTGGATGGCCTCAAGTTGTCTCAGCCGTTGCGGGGTAATTCTTGGACCTTAAAAGGATCAAATGTTTAGATCCATGTCTTCGGATCGCGTCTCGGGCCAGGAATAAGCAGAGTTGTTATCGGAATTTTTTGGGTATTGACAATCAATCAGCGTTAACCCTAGACTTTCCGCCGAAACAAAATAAGAGATCGATTGGCTATGCCAAATTGAGACCTAACACTCGGTTGATCGGACCTCTTCGTCAATCTCCGAGTCGATGCAGATGTCACTTCTTCGGAGGACTAATGAAGTATTCAAGGTTTATCCACCATGATTTGAAATGCAAAAAAAGCGGGCGACCGTTCCTGATCGGAGCACGGTTAGCCGGACCTCGATTTTTGATGGCCCTTTCAATTTTTCTTGTCTCCCTGGCGTCGACGGGGCGATCTCAGATCGCTGGAACGGGCAGTATTCAGGGAACAGTTGCCGATTCGTCCGGGGCCATGCTTCCAGGCGCGGCGATCACCCTGACCAACACCGCAACTCAGGTGAAGCGTGCGTCAGTCAGCGGGAATGACGGTCTCTACAGCTTTCCGAACATAGACATCGGCACCTATGTGCTTTCCGTGACCGCGAACGGATTCAAGACGTATACCCAACAGAACATCATTCTCGAGGTTGGAAGCAGCATCGCAGTCAATGTGACGATGACTGTCGGTCAGACCAACGAAAAGATTGAAGTATCGACAACCGGTCTTGCGCTGCAGACCGAAGACAGCTCGTTCAAGCAGACGATCGACCAGAAGACCCTGACCGAACTCCCATTGAACGGGCGCCAGATCACATCCCTGATTGCGCTCTCGGGTGCATCCGTCCCGAGCACTGCGCTTACTCAAGGCAACAAAGGGTTCTTCAGCTCCGTGTCGCCCCAGATCGCAGGAGGTCAGGGCAACCAAACGGACTATCGCCTGGACGGTGGCGATAACAATGATTATGAATCGAATACAAGCTTTGCCTTCCCGTTTCCCGATGCTGTGGCCCAGTTCAGCGTTGAAACGACGGCGATGGGGGCGCAATCGGGACTACATCCGGCAGGTGTCGTCAACGCGGTGACGCGCTCCGGGTCAAATCAGTGGCACGGCTCTGCGTTTGAGTTCATTCGTAACAATTACATCAACGCTACGAACTTCTTCGCGACGTCGAAAGATACCCTCCATCAGAACCAATATGGGGGCACGTTCGGCGGCCGGATCATCCGCAACCGGCTCTTCTTCTTTGCAGGCTATCAACGGTTGAGCTCGTCTCAGGCAAGCTCGGCCACCGCGGCCCATGTTCCCACTGCAGCAATGCTAGCGGGTGATTTTTCTGCTATCGAGAGTCCTGTTTGTACCGCCAACAAGAACAATCAGTCGATCCAACTTCTCAACCCCATTACAGGAAGCGTTCTTCCCAACAATCACATTGATCCGAAATACTTCGATCCTTCTGCTCTGGCGTTGGTGAAGTATCTGCCTCCCGCGGAAGATAACTGCGGCAACGTACATTTTGCTCCTCCAGTGCTGCAGACAGAGAACCAGTACATTACGCGAATCGATGGAACGCTGAACCAGAAACATAGCGTCTACGGCCGATACTTTCGCGACGGATACATAACTCCTGCTTTTTTTTCGCCCACAAATATTTTGATCACCGCTAACCCCGGGAACACTGAGGTGGCCCAGTCGCTTACCCTTGGGGAAACGTGGATTGTCAATACGAAGTTAGTGAACACGGTCCATCTGACAGGAACCAGAAGGACGAACGCCCGCGGTCCTGCGGGTGAGGGTATCAACGCTGCTACTCTTGGCGCCAATGTATATCAGCCTTATGCCATCGGTCTGAGAGAGCAGGGTGCGGGATTCAACACGTATTGCAGCACGTGTGCTCTGGGGACGTTCAACGTTAATAGCTGGTCGGTCATCGATGATGCCAACCTGGTTCTGGGAAAACACCAGCTTGTCTTTGGCGGCGAATACATTCGACCGCAACTCAACGTGAACAACTCGTTCACCTCCAATGGGACATTCAACTTCAGTAACGTCTTCAGCCAGAAAGGGCCTGGCCAAAACATCACCTATACCCCTGCGGCAGGTTTCGTTGTAGGGGGGCAGTCGTTAATGGATTTCCTCACAGGGTCCATGACTTCGTTCTCGCAGAGCAAACCTCAACAGAATGCGATGCGCGCTCCAATTCCAAGCTTATACATCCAGGACACCTACCACGTAACTCCCCGACTGGTATTGAGTGCGGGTGTCCGCTGGGGCGGACAGTTCACTCCCTACGACTACTTCGGCCGCGGATCGACCTTCGACATGGCCGCCTTTAACGCCAACCAGCACAGTACACGATTTCCCAATGCGCCCGCAGGTACTTTTTTTTATGGAGATGCCGGAGTTCCAAAGAACTTTACCAAGAACTATATATGGCAGTTTACGCCACGATTCGGAGCTACCTTTGACCCAGTTGGAGACGGCAAAACAGTCTTCCGTGTAGGTGCGGGCCTGGTCTACGACGAGACGAACTTCTTCGCCTCGACTGAAACCACGCAAAATCCACCGTTCGCGACACTGGTTACCAATACTGCGACGTCGGCTCCAATTAACTTTACGAATCCCTGGGTCGGCGGCACCGCTCCCGGTAATCCGTTCCCTCAACCGTTTCAGCCGCCCACCAACCAAACCTTTAATACGGGCGGCCAATACATCGTTTATCCGAAGGAGTTTCCAACGCCTTATGTAATTCAATGGACCGCCAGCATTCAGCATGAGCTCCCTCAGGGATGGCAGTTCCAAATTGACTACATTGCAAACAAGACCACGCACGCTCCTTATGGTTATCCCCTCAACTCCATCATCTACATTCCGGGGAACTGGACAGGTCCTGGTACTTGCACCTCGCCCTTCGGCAACTTGCTGACTTCTCCTGGGACCGGCAAGCCTTGTTCCAGCACAGGCAATTCGCAAAACCGCGCGATGTTGACTCTACAAAATCCATCTCAAGGTCCGTTCTATCTGGGAGGAGGCGGTGGTGGTGCGTCGACCCTCATGGTTGCCGGCTCCAACGCTCGGTACGACGCATTGCTCGCCAATATTCAGCACCGTGCCTCGAACAACTTCGTCTTCCTTGCAAACTACACCTGGTCTCATTGTTTTGACTTGCTCGACAATCCCGGCGCGTTCAATACCGTTGCCGTGGAAAACCCGAATAACATTCATATGGACTATGCAGCGTGCGGATTTGACCGCCGTCATATCTTCAATTTGTCGTTGGTGGCCTCCAGTCACTTCAGCTTGTCTGGCTGGAAGGCATTCGCACTCAACAATTGGCAGATTGCACCCATCATACGAGCAACGAGTGGCGGTCCCTTCAATGTCACCTCGGGTATTGATAATTCGTTTACGGCACTTAATAACGATCGGCCGAATTACTCAGGCCACAACGCGTACCTTCACACCCATCCGGTCAGCAACCTGACTCTCAATCCAAACACGCTTGATCCGTCCCAGTTCACTGTGAACGCTCCGGGTACCTACGGGAACCTGGGCAGGAACGCTTTCGTTGGGCCGAAATTTGTCAATGTCGATACGGCGTTAAGCCGCAACTTCCCACTGCACGAGACTCTGGCGATGACCTTGCGCCTCGAGGCCTTCAATGTGCTCAACCATCCCAACTTCAACAATCCAACGGCAAACGTGAACGGGGCTGCAAGCGGATTCGGCCGAATCACGGGTGCCCAGGCTGCCCGCATCTTTCAGGGTGCGGTCAAGTTCACGTTCTAACCAATACATAAATGACGTATTCCAAATATCGCGGAAACGCGCGACGTATTGTTGTCGGACGAGGTTGATCGCAGCCCCTTAAGGGAGGGAGGGGCCTGGGCTATTTTTTCAAGCAGGATCTGACCACGTTGAAGCATTGATTCTCCGACCGCGGAAGCTCCGACTAGTTCTCTAATTCAAATCCACCTACTATTCCGAATCGCCACACAGCGTCATGAGTGAAGAGGGAACAGGAGCGATTCTGGCGGTTTGAAGAGGGCGGAAACGTTTTCAGTCTCGCGGATGACGCAGTCCTTCTTGCAAGCCCGGAAAGAGTGCATTACACATTCAAGAGGAACAACGGGATCATCAACGCCGACGGATCCAGCAACGTGGGCATCACGGGTACCGGACACGTCGACGGACAGGGTATGAAATTCATGGGCGACTACTCTCCCGTGCATGAACGCTGGGAGCCGCTCACCTTCCGGCCAAAAATGTTTCATCTCATCGGTTGCACTGGTCTTGAGATCTCCGGTATCTCCTTCGGGCACTCGCCGGAGTGGGGTCTCCATACACTTGGCTGCGAGCATGTCCTCGTCGATGGCATTCGGGTTCGTAATTATCTCGACGTTCCTAACTGCGACGCGATAGATCCAGACCGTTGCCGCGATATGGAGATCAAGAACTGCGACATTGTTTGCGCGGACGATGGCATCGTCCTCAAGACCGGTGATCAGACCGGCGAAGACTATGGAGTAATGCACAACATCATCGTGCGAGATTGCTCCATTGTCTGCCGCGATAGTGGCATCAAGATCGGCACAGAAACGTTCGGGGACATCTCGAAAATTCTCTTCGAGCGTTGCCGCATCGTGTCCGGAGGCCGTGGCCCGACGATCACTCATCGGCAGCCCGGCAACATCGAAGACGTCGAATTTCGCGATATCGACTTTCTTGCGCAACACCACGCTGCCCGCTGGTGGGGTTGGGGCGAGGCCGCCTCGGTCACGATTTGGCCTCGAACGCAGAATGGGAAGACAGGCTTGTTGAGCAACATACGATTCAAGAACGTGCGCGGTGTTGCGGAAAATAGCTTCAGAATCGATGCTCATCCGGAGGTCCCGGTCAAGAACGTCTTGCTCGAAGATTGCTCTGTCGAGATTGATCGTTGGACGCAATATCCGGGTGGGATGTTCGACAACCGGCCTACACGGGTGGACGACCCGATGCATGAACCCGGTGGATTGGAGAAGCATGCTACGCCTGCATATTTTCTGCGGAACGTTCAGGGCGCAGTGCTACGAAACTGTAGCGCTTCCTGGGGACTTCACCACAGCGACTCGTTCAGTTACGCGCTTGAAGCGGAGCATGTGTCTGGCCTCAAGCTGGAACACTTCAAGGGAAAATCGGCACGTCCCGGTCTGCCCACCACATTTATTCACTAGGGAGTGAATCCATGCGTTCAGGTCTCTATGCGGTTGTTTTCCTCGCTACTCTGTCGACTCTCGCTCTGTCACAGGGGAAACCACCAGTGCTGCTTGCAGCGACACCACCCATGGGTTGGAACTCATGGAACTGGTTTGCGGAGAAGGTGACTGATAAAGATGTTCGTCGGGCCGCAGACATGCTCGTGTCCTCTGGGATGCGCGATGCAGGCTATGTCTACGTCAACATTGATGACACATGGGAGGGCGCCCGCGACACCAACGGCAATCTTCACAGCAACGATAAGTTCCCCGACATGAAAGCGCTGGCGGACTACGTCCACAGCAAAGGACTCAAGCTAGGTATCTATAGTTCACCAGGCCCCAAAACCTGTACCCGCTTTGAAGGGAGTATGGGTCACGAAGATCAGGATGCTCAGCTCTATGCCTCCTGGGGCGTCGACTATCTCAAATACGATCTTTGCAGTTTCCACAATGGGGTCATGCGCAAGGACCACCCCGGGGAGGGCCCTGAAGCCATGAAGACTCAATACAAGGTGATGCGGGAGGCCTACGAGAAAATGCATCAGGCGCTTCTCAAAACCGGCCACCCAATTGTTTATAGCCTTTGCCAGTATGGCTTTGATTCCGTGTGGCAATGGGGCCCAGAGGTGGGGGCCAATCTATGGCGCACCACAGGCGACATTACGCCCACGTTTGATCGCATCTCGCTTATCGGCCGCGAGCAAGCGGGTCTGGCTCGATATGCGGGCCCCGGTCATTGGAACGATCCCGATATGCTTGAGGTCGGCAACGGCAAACTAACGCTTGATGAAAATCGAACTCATATGGGCATGTGGGCAATGCTTGCCGCGCCACTCCTTGCGGGCAATAATCTCTCGCAACTCTCTCCCGACATCAACGCGATCCTCACTAACCGCGAGATCATCGCCATCGATCAAGACCCCTGGGCAAGGAGGCCGATCGTATCTACGCCGAAGGGCCAATTGAGATATGGGCTCGTCCTCTAGCGGACGGGAGCAGGGTTCTTGCGATCTTCAATTTTGGCGAGCAACGGTCCTATCTGCGTGGTATGTCGCTCCATCTCGAAGAATCAGGAGCAGCTAATGGGTGGCATGCTCGCGACGTATGGATGGCGAAGGACCTTGGCCCTATATCCGATTCCACCCAGTTCACCATTCCACGGCATGGCTCCATCATTCTGCGTCTCTCGAAGTAGCTCGATGAAATAGCTACGAACAATTCCAGTTACCCCACCGTTTGATGCACTGAGGCTTGGCTGATGATGTTCCGCATTTTTCTAACTTTGCTTGCGTTTGTTCCTGTCTCCAGGATATTCGCGCAGCTTAGACCTGTTGATCATGTACATCCTCTTGTAGGAACAGCCAACGAGGGCCAAACTTATCCGGCAACCGGTGTTCCATTTGCGATGACCCACTGGACTCCGCAGACCCGGGCCGGCGAGATCAAATGTGTAGCGCCCTATTACTTCGCGGATACGGCGATCCAGGGATTTCGCGGCTCCCATTTTCTCAGCGGCAGTTGTGTGCCAGATTGTGGCAGCATCACAATAATGCCATCCATGGCAGCACTAAAGACTTCAGCTGTCGATCGGGCGTCCCCGTTTCGATCGAAGCAGCGAACATGCGACTCCGTACTCATATAAGGTGGATTTGACGGATGCAGGCGTCAAGTCCGAGATCACTGGAACTACTCATGCAGGAATGCTGCGCTTCTCGTTCGAACGTGAAGGCGACGGTTCGATCGTATTCGAGAATAATGCGCGCGGAGGCGATGGCTGGGTACTAGTGGATCGCAAGACACAGGAGATCACGGACGAAGTTCCGGTCCGAAGGGAATACGCTGGTGCTGGCAAGCTTGCGGGGTTCAGCGGCTATTTCGTCATAGAATTCAACCGCAGCTTTACAGGCGTGGGTACCAGGGTCGGAGCACAAATCTGTGAGGGGGCCACCTACGAGAGAGGCGATGGACTCCCCTTGGGTGTCATCCCAGTAGCCTCGGTCGCAACCACCACAGGCGGAGCCGCGAAAGCGGCGGCAAGACTCCCCCACGGCGAGCACACGGCCGGGTCTCGGTACCTATATACGTTTCCCAGGCATGAAGGCGGGCGAGACCGTGGTTGCACGGATTGGAACATCCTTTGTCAGCATCGAAGAAGCTCGCAAGAATCTGCATACAGAGATCACCGATTGGAACCTTTTCGGTTATAACGGTCTGGTTGAGGTGGTAGATGCGCAAAGCTTTTGAAGCCAGGTTCCCAACGAGAACACTCCTTTCCGTCTTCGTTATCATCCTGGGCTTAATCCCGCTGCCAGCTGCCAGTGGGCGCCGATGGTCACAGACGCAAACACCGATACGCGCATCCAGTGGTGGCGCGACGCTAAATTTGGCCTATTCATCCATTGGGGACTTTACTCCATCTCAGGGCGCGGCGAGTGGGTCCAGTGGAACGAGCAGATTCCTGTGGATGAGTATGCTAAGCTTGCCGGGCAATTCCAACCAGACAAATTTGACCCGAACGCATGGGCCACGGCGGCCAGGGACGCGGGCATGAAATATGTCGTCTTAACTAGCCGTCACCATGACGGCTTCGCACTCTTTGACGATCCATCAAGCAATCTGACGGCGGTAAAGTCGGCGGCGCATCGCGATTTTGTTGCTGATTACGTCACTGCGGTTCGAAAGGCCGGTCTGCGCGTCGGGCTCTACTATTCGCCTCTCGATTGGCGCTATCCAGGCTTCTTCTTCCCTGACCTCTATCAGGCAAATGCGCTGCAACTCCGTGAACAATATCACCGGCAGCTGAATCAGTTGGCCTCGCACTACGGCAAAGTCGATATCGTCTGGTTCGACGGCGGGGGCGCTAATTGGTTGGGATTTGGCGGGGTTCGATTCAAAGGAGGGTGGCAAGCGCGACCCAAAGGAGAAAACTATACCGGCACCTTTTCATGGAGGGATGACGAAGCGGTCAGCAACCTCTGCAAGCTGCAGCCGTCCGTCATTGTGAACGACCGGACAGATGCGCCGGCGGACTTCCGTTCCCGAGAAGGCGATGCTGCGATGGGCTCGTTTCAAAACAAGTACCCCTGGGAGTTGTGCACCACAATCACAGAGGGTGCATGGGGCTATCAACCGAATGCGAAAGTCAAGTCGTTCGACCAGATCATTCGCTTGCTCGTTGGCGCCGTTGGACGAGATGGAAACATGCTGCTGAACGTGGGCCCTCGATCCGATGGAGAGATCGAACCGGAACAAGTGCTGCGGCTCCGGGAAGTTGGAGATTGGCTTCGGACCTACGGTGAAAGCATCTATGGCACGCGGGGCGGACCTTATCTGCCAGGAGACTATGGCGTCTCAACCTATCACGATAAGACACTGTACCTGCATATCCTGAAAAACTCCGGCAACGGTTTGAGGCTACCTCCACTCCCCGCGAAGATACTCTCCTGCAGAGTTCTTACCGGGGGCCAAGCAAAGTGCACCCAGACCGTCGCTGGAGTCGACGTTCTGCTGGAGCAGAGCGCTGAACCCAAGATGCCCGTGGATATGATCGTTGCTCTCTCACTCGATTCATCGGCAAGCGCAATCAGTCCCATTACGACGGCCAACGGAGCATCAGATATCGCACCGATCGCCAAAAAGTAGTGAAGGCGGACACCAATTCGATTATCCAATGTCTACGTGGTCCCGGTAGGGACACTCATCACTGAGCGCCCCCCGGACGGATCCGTACGTGCGCGTCTACGCATACGGCTCTTATGAAGGATGAGTGGCGTGGAAGCGGGCGTGAGGGTAGGGATGCAGGATTCGGGGTATGGGTATCCACCTGTTGAAGACCGGGGTCAGTGACTCCCACCTCCTCTTTGCGCGTTGGCTGCGACGAACCAAGACGTTTCGCCAGAGCCGATTAACGCGCTGTCTGAAGGTGCGCATCTGATCGATATTCCCGGGAACAGCATGGTATTGGTAGTAGCCAGTGACCACCTTCCGAAGCCATGCACCGACCTGACTGATACGATCATGCTTCCGGCGGAGAAGCTCAACCTTGATGGTCTTCAGCTTCGCAACCATTCGCTGTTTCGATGTAATCCGCCAGACGGTGAAGGTATCGGTCTTGTGGCGTCGCCCGCAGTAGTGGGTGAAGCCCAAGAACCTGAAGGTCTCCGGTTTCCCTTTGCCCCACTGTTTCCGTTTGTGGGCCGCATAGCGCCCGAACTCGATCAACCGGGTCTTTTCCGGGTGAAGTTCCAAGCCGAACTTCCCCAGCCGTTCCTTAAACTCTTCAAGGAACCGCACGGCTTCGGCTCGATGCTGGAAGCCCATCACAAGATCGTCGGCATAGCGAACGATGATGACATCGCCCGTTGCCACTTTCCTGCGCCAGGCATCCGCCCATAGGTCGAACACGTAGTGGAGATACACGTTGGCGAGCAGCGGTGAGACCACTGCTCCTTGCGGTGTACCCTGCTTCGTTTCCAACCACTGGCCATCCTCCGATACTCCTGCCTTGAGCCATTTCCGGATCAAGCGAAGTATGCGGCGATCGGCCACCCTATGCTCGATGAACTTAGTCGTCCATTCGTGGCTCATGTTATCGAAGAAGCCACGGATGTCCGCATCGAGCACCCAGTTCACCTTCTTCCGCTCCAGTCCTACCGCGAGCGCATCGAGCGCTTGATGAGGACTGCGGCCCGGACGGAACCCATAGGAGAAGCCCTTGAAGTCGACCTCATAAATCTGATTGAGGATCGTCACCACGGCCTGCTGGACGATTTTGTCTTCGAGTGCCGCGATGCCCAACGGACGTTGCCGCCCATCGGCCTTCGGTATATAGACTCGCCTTGAAGGCTGCGCCCGGAACGTTCCGCGGTGAACCCGGCCGTGAAGATCAACGAGGCGACCTTCCAGTCCAGATTCATACTCCTGCCACCGGACACCATCGACTCCTGGCGAAGCGCCACGCTTGAGAGCGTAGAAGCTGTCACGTAAAAGCGCGATGGTGACGTGGTGGAGCAAGGAAGTAAACCGCTCCTGTTTCCTTTCCCTTGCTGCTGTTCGCACACCGTTCAGCCCCTGGGACATGCGGTTCCCGCTCTGTGTCGGGAGCATGCGTGGCTGACCGATGTTCTCCTTCATCTGCGCCCTTCCCTCCCCCGCCTCCGCCGCGGCTATCGCCGCTTTGTTCGGCTGGTTCACAGGTACTACGGCACAGTCCGACTTCTCCAGCGCGTGCATGTCCGCCGTTCGGCCTGAGGCCTTCGCGGACCGGCCTTCGCCAAGAGGCGAAGGCGCACTGGAGATCTCCCGGTTCTCGTGCATGTTGTTTCTCAGCGTGCGCGGGCTCTAACGACTACGCAGGACCGGACAGTTACTTGCGGATATCGCAACTGCCGTTTTGCCTTCCTCCTGCTCACTAGGGAGTCGGCATCCTGATCTGCGATTTTTCGAAGCTCAATCACCCCGCCCACCGATGCCTCCGGCCTACGCTTCACGGAACACCTCGCAATGTCCCATGCAAAACTAGAGGTCAGGATGGAGTCGCTACTTCCTTTCCTGCAGGGGACTTGCACCCCCTACAACATGCCGGTTTATCCCGGCGCACAGTGCAAAATCGCCAAATCACTCACCGACAAATGGAATACGAGCCACATGGCCGAATAGTCGCCTTTCCGGACAAGTGACCCTCGGCTCAAGTGTTGCCAACAGGCCAATGCGCTCATCGAACACAAAGAGCCAATCTGCGGATTGGTCCTGATAAACGCGCTTAGCGTCAGCGATCAGGCGGTCAAGACATTGCGGCGATTTTCACCTTTTATGTAACCTCGCCTCAGAAGTGTTCTGAATTTGGCTTGGAGGTCTGTAGCGTAGCAAAACTCGTCTATGCATTGAACCAGTCGCTGGACGGCTATGTCGACCATGATCACGAGAAATTTGTACCTCGCCCCGCGTTCTTTCGTCACTTCATCGAGGATGTGCGCGGACTTTCAGGCATGGTATACGGTCGCCGCATGTACCAGATCATGCGTTATTGGGATGAAGACCATGCGAACTGGGGCGCGGAAGAACATGAATACGCCGCTGCATGGCGCAGCCAACCAAAGTGGGTTGTGTCGCGCTCGTTGAAGTCGGTCGGGCCCAATGCAACTCCTGTCGTCGATGACATCGACGCGCTGATACGAGGACTGAAGGCACAGCTTGTTGGGGAAATTGAAGCCGGGCCCGGATCTGGCTGGAGCCCTCACCGACCTTGGTCTCATCGATGAATATCGACTCTACCTGCACCCTGTCGTGCTTGGTGGCGGCAAGCCGTTTTTCTCGGGCCTCTGCCGTCGCTCCGTTTAGTTGCGAACGAACTGATCGCCGAAGACGTGATCCGCTTGACCTACGCTCCTGCTGCGCAAGTGCCGACGAACTACAAAACGCTAAATAGTAACGGTAAACGCGCTTCTCGTCGGTTGATTCCAGGTCAGTGAATGCTCCTCGTTCTGTTGAGGCGCTTCGCAACGAGCGGCATGTAAAAGCTGAGAAATGCCGCAGCGAGAAGACCCAACAGCAATCCGGGCCATACGGCTCGCAGCTCAAAGAATTCACCTTTCGGCATGCAACATACGATGAAGTAGACCTGCATCCAGATCAACAACGTCGTCAGCAATCCTGGTGAGTATTCCTTGAAGTGAACCGTCCACCAGAGGTGCCAGATGGCATTGAAGAACCTCTCGATTGCCCAGGCGAGCGGTAGAAAAAGAAAACTCTGCCCGATACGGTCATACAAAATGATGCTCGATGCCATGATCAGCAAGTACGCCGTATTGAACCAGAAAAATTTTCGCCAGGAGTAGTTGGGCCACCAGTGTTCACGTACTTTCTCGACGAAACTACCGCCGAGCAGCGACTCGTCGAGTATGTGAACTACATAAGCGACCAACATGAACCAAAACGCGTACACGAGCGGAATCGAGGTCATCTGCACCCCCGTATCGACTAAACGATCTTCGGTAATTTGAAGCGACATCTTCCTTTCGACATCTTTAGATGCATTTCGTAACTCACGAAGATCTTCTGCTACATGAGCCCGCGGTTATACACATTGGCATCGGAAAACGCGCATCTCGGAATTCTCTTCACGGAGGGATCATTCGTGTCAGATTGGGCCCGTTCAAGCGGAAATGACGGGTGTTATCGGTTCAGATATTCGTCGCGATTATTGCTAAACACCGAATTGCCTCAAGTGGTGGTCCATATGCTTGTACATCAATTCCGCCCATTCCTCCGGCGTTAAGTGACCGAAGAAGCTGTGTGGATGAGCAGTGCAACCTTGACGCCCAGCAGAGATAAAACGGTCGATCAGATCACAGAGCCGTTTCTGCTCGACTGCCAAGATCCGCTCATCTCGTACTACCAGATCTTTGGTCGTCGGGGAGTTCCGCCGAAAGGGTGCGTCATTGCCCAGCGCCCATGGCTTGATGAATTTTCCTATGAGCCTGCCAAGCAGCATGCGAGGAGCAATTCTGTCCCCGACTGCTGTCTCCATTCCTCCCGAGCAATGCGCCATTGCTTGAGCCGGGTTCATAACGCCCCATTGCCGTTCACTATCAGACCTCAATCGCGCAATGCGACCCTTCAATTCCTCAGCAGTCACCGATTCAAATAAATTCTTCATTGAAACCCGCCGTTATTTTTGTCTTCTAACATCCGAGGGGTCACTGGGACACCTTCATTCGAAAGCTACCAAATAAACTCTGCCGAAACAGCAAGTCGAGAGCCAGATGACAAAACTTTACATTGGCTGTTCGACTGCCAGACGTGAACCGTATAGATCAAATTACTGTTTCGAATTGCCGGTACGACAAAACTTGACAAAGCGAAATGCGCAGATCATTCTTCTCCGTTCGTATCCTTGAGATACGAACGGAATTTGATTGGGATTTCCAATTTGTAGGAGCAAAAATGGCAACTGTTGCGGAACCCATTACGTATACCTCGAAACGTGAGGCGGATATTCCCTGGTACTTGTGGTGCTCAGCACTAGCGGTGACTTCAGCGTCGATCGGTGGGAGATGGGATGTATCCTGGCATCAATCGATCGGTCGGGACACTTTCTGGACCCCGGCGCACATTGCAATTTACCTATGTGGTGTCCTGGCAGGCATCGCGTGTGGATACCTGATCCTCAAGGCCACGTTTCAGCGATCCACGGAACTGATCGTAAGGTCTGTACGAGTCATGGGTCTCAGTGGTCCGCTCGGTGCATTTCTAGCGGCATGGGGCGGTCTAGCGATGTTGACCTCTGCACCGTTCGATAACTGGTGGCATAACGCCTATGGGCTAGATGTGAAGATTGTCAGCCCTCCTCATACTTTGTTGATACTGGGCGATGTAGCGATCGAGGCTGGGGCATTGCTACTCGTTACGTCGGCCTTAAACCGTGCCGAAGACCAGACACTACTCTTTTCGCGATTGCGAAAGCTGGTACTGTACCTCTCCAGTGTTCTGCTCATGTCCGTCATGTTTTTCTGTATGGAGTTCACGCGCGACGTGCTACTTCATACCTCTCTCCCCTACATTGCTCTAAGCATCGGCGTCCCGATGTGTTTTGCCGCAACGTCGAGAGCTTCGCGATACAAATGGGCGGCCACATCAATCGCAGTCATCTACATTGCATCTGTTATTGCATTCATCTTGATCCTGCCGCTATTTCCCGCTGAACCGAAACTGGGCCCCGTCTATCAGCCGGTCACACATTTCGTCCCTCCACAATTTCCCATACTTCTGCTTGTTCCAGCGATGCTGCTGGATCTTTTCTGGACGAGAGTAGGAAGTCTCGGCAAGCTGTGGGCAGCTGCGCTGAGCGGGCCACTATTTGTCTTTAGTCTGCTGGCCGTTGAGTGGCCTTTTGCCAGCTTTCTCATGACCCCGCCTCCAATAACCGATTCTTCGCCACAGGTTCTCACCCCTTCTCCGTACCTTCATGGGCGCCAGTCGTGCTGCGCCAGTTCATTCGCGACGTTCAACCTTCCATGCTTATAAAGGGTCTGGGAATAGCGACGGTATGTGCCGCGATTAGTGTGTGGCTCGGACTAACTGTTGGTGACTGGATGCGAAAGATACAGCGATGAAGAGATGGAAATGGTTGCCTTGTGTTTTGGTGCTGTCTTCAGCGACGTCCGGATACGCCCATGTGGGTAGCCCCGACGTTTACGCTGAAGGACAGGCGGGTCCCTACAAGATGTCGATCGTGCTGCGCCCACCGCTAGTAATCCCTGGCGTTGCAGAGATTGAAGTACGAACAGAATCGCCTGGAGTTGATAACATCACGATCACTCCGATGCCTTTGACTGGGGAGGCTGCGAAGCACCCTCCGGTTCCAGACACCATGCAGAAGCCATCGAAAGATGTTCAATTCTTCACAGGCCACCTTTGGATTATGGGTGCAGGGTCGTGGCAGGTTCGCTTCGTGGTCAATGGCAATAACGGAGAGGGAACCTTGTCTATCCCGTTGCCCGCAACCGCTACTGTCACGCAGTCAATGCATAAGGATCTCGGAACACTGCTTGCTATTCTTGGAATAGTTCTTTTGCTAGGCATGGTGGGTATAGTGGGGGCCGCATCAAGCAGAGCGATGCTGAAACCGGGACAGGCCAGTTCGGCTACAGATATAAGGCGAGGACGCGTTGCCATGGCAATCGCATCACTCGCGTTGATGGTAGCCGTTGTTTCTGGAAACCACTGGTGGACGGTTGATGCAGCGGAGTATGCCGGCAACGTCTATAAGCCGCTGCAAATGGCCTCTACTTTAGAAGGGGCAAATGTCCTTAATTTAAAGCTGCGCGATCCCGGCTGGCTTCGTCAACGAAATATGGACGATTTCATCCCCGATCACAATCACGAGATGCATCTTTATGCGATTCGGTGGCCCGATATGGACGTTCTCTTTCATTTGCATCCTCAACCGACCGGAGCCGGGGATTTTCGGCTTGCGTTACCCTCTATGCCTCCCGGCGAGTATCGACTCTATGCGGATGTGGTCCATGCCAGCGGTTTTCCCGAGACCGCGGTTTCTGCGCTGACTTTTCCACCAGTCCACGGGCTCCCGCTACGAGGCGACGACGCGGAAGGTAAAGAGCTGCCGGTTACCTCCGGAGTTGCAGCTCGGAACCGACAGTCTGGGGCAGGTGCTACGAAACAGATCACGCCGGAGCAGCGTTTCAAGCTTCCAGATGGCTACACCATGATCTGGAAGACACCTGCGACACAGATTCCGAGAAGGCCAGAGATATTTCGATTTGAACTCCTGGACCCGGAGGGCAAACCATCCCGCGATGTTGGCCTTTACATGGGAATGCTTGGCCATGCTGCGTTCGTAAAATCAGATGGGAGTGTCTTTGCTCATGTGCACCCCGATGGCACGATGGCGATGGCCGCAATGGTTATGGCAAACTCCAATGTTTCAATGAACGACCAGAGTCATTCGACTGCAAACAATATGGGGACAATGCCTGGGATGGATATGGTTAGCAACGACCTGCCTAATACCGTCTCTTTTCCCTATGGCTTTCCATCGCCGGGACTTTATCGGATTATCGTGCAAATGAAACACGGCAACACAATTGAAACGGGGGTCTTTGATACCGACGTGCCGATGTCAACTCCATGAGATTGATCCGTAAGACCTCCTATTGATATTTCTTCACCTTAGTTGGCTGTTCCTGAAGGAGACCACATGCACTTAGAAACAAGAATTCTAGTTTCGCGAACACCTGAAGAAGTGTGGAGCTATCTAAGCGATTGTTCGAATGTTCCTCAATGGGACCGTGGAGTTGGAAGCGTGTGTCAAAACCCCGATACCGCGCCTGGAATCGGGTTCGAGTTTTCGACCTTTGGCATAGTAAATAAACAAGGTACCGATACAGATCGCGGGAAGATGTCGTATCGCGTCAGGAAAGCCGATCCGGTAGAGGGAGCTACGGTGCAGTTGACCAGTTCAGATGGCAACGCCAGATACTTCAAGCGGGCAGAATGGCGCTTCAAAGTTGATCCGGCTCCGGAAGGGGCATGGATCACATGCGCTGCCCACTTTACGCTTCGGTTCAGATACATCTACCTGGCCCCCGTGTTCTCTATGATGAGAGGGGCGATACATCGCGACCTGGAAAGTCTCAAGAGAGTCTTAGAGACTACGTGAAGAACGTGAAATCCAATTGTCTAGACACGGATTCACTGGACGGGTCATTTCCCTTCGCTCGTGATGATCGAAGACAGCGGTTGAAGTGGCCTCTCCTGGTCGGCGAGACCAGTTCGTCCTATCGCTTTAGACGAACCGAACCATGCGCTGCAAATACCGGACTAACGTTAGTGAATTGCGGGCGTGCAGTTGAAAGCTGTGCCATTGAAGGTCCGCTTGACGGGCTCTGGAGTTGAATCGTCCCGATGGACAGTTGGCTTGAGTCCGTTTCCAGGAGCAACGCCGTGGAACTGTCGAGGACGTAAAGCGTCGAATTGAGCGCGGGAATATAAGAATTTCCATTTACCTGCAGGCTGGGAAATGAAAGTGAGCCTCGACCGTTCGAACCGATCGAATAGCTTCCGGTTCCGAGATTTGCACCGGTAACCAAATAGCCAAGGTTGTTCGCATCATAAAGTCCGGACATGGTGCTACCCGAAGTTGTAACTTGAGCGATCGTGTCGACCTCTCCATTGCCATTGACGCCAGAGAGATTCAATCCGTAACCCTGGGAGGCTTCTATCGAGGTCGCGCGCTGGATATAGAGATCGCCGCCGGAGATTCCGAATGTGGAGGCTGCTCCATTGTCGGCTTCGAGCAAGAATGCGCCACCGTCGTATGGGTAAGCGGCGAACGTATAGCTTGCCGCGCCGAGTGTGTTGTTCGTCAGAATCCCGTTATAGATTCCATTAAGTGTCAACGAAGTGCGTAGTCCGTTTGATGAAAAACTTCCTGTAACGCTTGGTGCCTCCGCTACGATTCCCTGATCGTTGATGTCTTCCAGCCCGGACGTGATCTGGCTCGTTCCATCTGAAGTGAGCAAGCCGCCAGCGGCGAACGGCCCTTCGGACACGTCTTCTCCAGAAAGAGCAAGCACCAGGGGGCCGGATGGGAAAGAAGTATGCCTTGTTGAGGAGATAGCATCGCCTTCCATATAGCCTACGGAGTCGGTTTCAATGAATTTTAAATGGGTGGGATCGATCGCCCAGACGTCGAAATGCAGCGTCCCGAATCCGAAGGCGCTCGTCGTGAGTTGAGACGAGCCAGGTGACCCTACAAGAACAGAGCCGCTGAGGGAAAGATTTCTTAGCCCCCGCGAGTTGCCATTGTCTCCAAAATCCTGCTGGCCGGCTGTCACCTGGCCGTTTCCATCAAGAGTGAACGCGCCGACCGTCGAGAGAGAGTTGGATACGGTAGAATCTACTCCATTAAATCCGAACGCATAAGAACCGGCGAGATTGCTCTGTGCGAGATTCGGGCTTTGCAAGTCGATAGAGCCGCTGCCGCTTCCGTAGTTGTCGAACCGACTGATCGATCCATGCGTGCTCGATGTAAGCACGAAATCGAGACCGAATTGAACATTTGTACCGTTGATTGAGACGGAGATGTTGCCAGTGCCTCTGCCGTCGGGTGTGATATTGTAGGTCCCGCTTGTCGACAGGTGTGTGAAGGTGTAGCTAGCCCGTAACGCGGCACCCAAGGCAGGATCATTGATATCGACGGTACCGCTCGTGAACCCACCGCTACCGTTGGCTGTAATGCTCCCAAGGACCGAGAAATAGCTTCCGTATCCGTTGCTGGTGTCGTATCCAGAAAACGAAACCACATAAGTACCATTGAGATTGCTATTGGCGAAACTCCCGCCGGGTGGTGTGGCCGGCTGATCGCTAGAGCTTTCCGCAGCCAACCAGCGCGAATAGAGCAAGGATTGAGACGAGGGGGGCGACGACGCCACGTATACGCATATTGTTCTTTGACCTCCGATTAGGAACTGCTCCGTCATCGCGCCTTCGCGATACCAGTCAGTTGGTTTTATCGATGTAGATCGTGCATTGACGAGGTGCGTAATGCACTCGATGCGAGCGCATCGCTTTGAATTGCCGCACCACTCAGAGAAACCCAAATCAAATCGGAGTTATGTCAAGAATTGTCTGGGCTCGCGAACATTCGACACGCCGATGCCTTGAAGTCCTATGAACTGGGTCGGCATCGACGCAGATGACAACCGTAGTACCTATATCGAGGCGAGAGGCTGCAGCCTGAACCAACGAAGCTGGTGCAGGAAAGGCATTTCGAGGAATTCTTCCAAGAATATTTGGCGGATCTCGATTAACCCGCGTCAGAGTCAGGCCATCAGGGTTTCAGAGGCAGATGACCTGCGGGCTGAGGATGGCACTGTTCGACGTGACTTGAGCAAGCGTCTAGCAACACATGCGATCCGGCCTCAAAACACTCTTTGAAACGCGCACAACGTTGAGACAATAGTGAATTGCGGACAACCACATTTGCTCCACGTGGCTAAGTTTGGCTTGAGAGATCATGTTTCACCTCGATTTAGAAGTCACGGAACCAAGCCGTGCATTCATTGGAACGCAGCTCCCTGTCGCATGTCGCTGTTTGAAATGTATGGATATGTAAAGCTGCCACTCATGCGAGGCTACAAATCTTTACCCACAAACTCTTCGCAATCAGCAACCATTGACTGGCATCAAAGTCGTTCGAGATGAAGCGAAACGAGGAGGAAACAATGAACAAGAAACAACGGTTTGCCGGTGCAGCGGCCGCCCTTTTCCTGATCACTGTGGGAGCGTTGGGCCAAGAAGGTACAAACAGTGCCGCAAAACCCAGCCAGCCATCGCAGCCGCAGCATGGCCCCGGAAGTAGCGAGACTACTTCTCACTCCGTGGTCACCGTGAAGATCGCAGATGGCGGACAAGGGGATGGATATTTCTTCCGGCCGATCCAAGTCCAAGCAAAGCACCTGTCATCATCTTGTGTCATGGATGGGCGGCCATCCCTCCGCGCGGATACCAGGCGTGGATCAGTCATCTTGTCATGCGAGGAAACATCGTCCTATGGCCCAACTATCAGGACAACCCTCTGACACCGACGCGCCAGGCTTTGCCGAATGCTCTCGCGGGGGTGAAAGCTGGCTTGCGAGTCCTGGAATCTGGTAGCTACAGCGTTCGTCCCGATCTTGACAACGTTGCCGTCGCAGGCCATTCGGCCGGCGGAATGGTCGCAGCTGGAATCGCGGCCAGAGCAGTTGCCGAGGGCCTACCCAAGATGAGGGCTTTGATGTCCGTGGAGCCGGGAGATAGTCAACGCAGGGGTCTAGCTTCAGTCCCCCTGGCCGACTTAAGCACGCTTCCATCCGACACGTTGGTGCTCATTCTGGTTGGGCAAGACGATACTTCGGTTAAGACTTTCGACGGAGAACGAATTCTGCACGAATCCACCTCTGTTTCTGCTTCGGACAAAGCGCTCTTTATGCTTCACAGCGATGATCACGGTTCGCCTGCATTAATCGCGAACCACTACACACCGTCTGCGGTGCTGAATACCGACGGTACGTTTGCGAAGGAGCCAACCAAGGCTTCGTTCAGTAGAAACACAACCGATATCGGTGTTGTCGACGCATTGGACTACATGGGGACATGGAGACCGCTCGACAGGCTCATCAATGCAGCCTTCGGAGGCGAGGGGAACCGCCTCTTTCAGGACCCAAGCGTTCTTGATATGGGAACCTGGAGTGACGGTGTTCCAGTGAAGCGGCTCACCCGTCTCAACTAGGAGGCTCTCGCAGCTACTGCATGTTGCTGCCTGCATTTTGCTGTCTACGCTCTTGCAACTGCTCCTTCGTTTGTTCCTTCATCTGCGCGTAGGTTTTCTTCTGATCGCTAGTGAGAACTGCCTCAATCTTCTTGTCGCTATCGGACATGATCGATTTTGCTTTTCTCGCCTTCTGCATCCGGCGACCTGAGGTATCGGCCATCAGTGCTCTCATCTGCGTTTGTCGATCTGCGACGATCGGAGTGATCTTGGCCTTCTGATCGTCGGTGAGGTTTAGTTTGCTGCTCATCCGGGTCACCGTTTCTTCGGGGGTGGGCCAACCGCCGGTAGTCGTTGGAACGGATTCGCTTGGAATGGGTTGATTCGTAGGCGGTGGGGATGGCTGCTGTCCGACTGCATAAGATGTGCTAATACCGATCAACACTGCTACACAAGTTGCGGATAAAATATTCGACTTCATAGTTCCTCCTAGATCGAATCTAGGTCAAAGACGGCTGCGAAAGCGCGGGAGACCTTGTAAAGTTTTGTCCGAGCCAATGTATCTGGTACGACCTCCGGCATACTGAATTTGTGCCAAGAATCATGCACACTTTACCGAACTGGAGCCTGTTCTATGGCTATGAAACCTGCACGTCCTGTACTTCGCATTTTCGACAACCATCTTGCAAAATTGTTCTACCTCGATTGGCTTCCATTTCAGTTGAACTGGGAGCATCGCCCCGAGGATGGTGGCCCTTCCATCATGGAAGTGAAACGTGATGACACAACTCTGGTCTTATCGGAACATTATGGAGATGGGACACCGGGAACGAAGGTGTTCATCGAGACCGACGATCTTGATTCGCTACATCAAGAACTGACGGATCGACAAAATCCTTACATGAGACCTGGCATTGAAGACGCGGATTGGGCAGGATATTGACAGTCATTGATCCCTTTGGCAACAAGCTCGTTTTTGTTGCGAAGGCAATCTCGAAAGAGCAAGAGCTCTGATTCGAGGGAAAGGATAAATTCGGATGGGTACAATGAGCAGTTCGATCCTCCTCGTAGACGACGATACCGAGCTTTGTGAATCGCTCACGCGCCTTCTGGCAATGGATGAAATTGCCATTACCTCCGCTCACAACATCGCTACAGGAAAGTCCGAACTGAAATCGAAGCGTTACGATCTCGTTGTTCTCGACGTAATGCTTCCCGACGGCGATGGACGCGCTCTCCTGAAAAAGATTCGCGATCGTTCCGACGTTCCTGTCATCATGCTTACTGCACGAGGGGATGCCGGTGATCGCATCGCAGGCTTAGAGAGTGGCGCCGATGACTACATTCCCAAACCGTTCGTCCCTGGAGAGCTCGTTGCGCGCATTCGAGCTGTTCTTCGTCGCCGTGTTGGTGGCAAGGGGGATACCCTTTTGGCGGGAGACTTGAAGATTGAAGTATCGAAGAGACGGGTACTACGTAACGGAGAAGAAATTGTTTTGACTGCGGCAGAGTTCGATATCTTGTTGGCTTTAGTTCGCCGTAGTGGGGAGTGTGTAACTCGCGATGAGCTTACCGAACAGGTTTTGGGCCGGCCCGTTGGTGTCACAGACCGGGCAATCGACAATCACATTAGTAGTTTGCGCCGAAAGCTAGGTGCCCAGGCAGGAGATATGGAAAGAATTCGCAGCATTCGCCATTTGGGATACTGCTACACGGGATTGGCACATGCGTAGCCTCTTTCTTCGCGTGTTCCTTACGTTTTGGCTGGTATCGGCACTTGTGCTCTTGAGCCTGGCTGTCATTACGGCTGTGACAAATGCACGTCCTCTCGCCCACCGCTGGCTCATGCATTCGCTGGACCTCTATGCAAAGACTGCAATCGACGCCTACGAACAGGGAGGCTCGAAGAGACTCAATGAATATCTCTTAGACATTCAAAATGATGCGCTTACATCTGCCGCTCTTCTCGTGGATGATTCTGATGCCGCTGCGAGTCCAATCCCATCTGGTGCTGTCGATTTACTTGCCAGAGCGCGATCCGAGAGGCGTTCCGAATACTCATTCAACTCTCCGTGGCTGGGCGTAGTCAGACAGCCACACGGCGATCACGTCTACTTCTTCATTGCCCAAGTGCCGCAAGTGACAATGTTCGGCAACTATGTCGACCCAGAAAAGGGTCCGTTTCGAACGGTGTTTGTGTTGGTCATTTCGGCGGCTCTCTGCGGTCTGCTCGCTCGAAGCATTACGAAGCCAATCAGAAGCTTGCAGAGAACTGCGATGGATATTGCCGGTGGGGATCTCACGGCACGCGCCTCACCCGCCCTCGCTGGTCGTACCGACGAACTTGCTTCGTTGGCACATGACTTTGATCGCATGGCTGAGCGGGTACAGCTTTTACTCGAACAGCAAAAGCTATTACTCCGTGATATATCCCACGAACTGCGCTCGCCCCTGGCGCGGCTAACTGTCTCGGCTGAGTTGGTACAGCGTGGTGATCTCTCTGCGGCAGCGTGCATGCAGTCCGATATCAAGACCTTGGAGACGATGATCTCTGATTTGCTGACGCTTGCTCGGATCGATGCCTCGGATAAACACTCACGACGCGAACCAGTTCATATCGGTCGATTGATACAACGAATTGTTAAGGATGCATCGTTTGAAGGAGCGGCAGAGACAAAGACGGTCGTTCAGACAGGCGTGTTTGACCGTTATATTTCGGGAGACACAGGTCTACTACACAGTTGTATCGAGAATGTTGTGCGCAACGCGCTAAAACATACACCCGGAGCCGGAGTTGTGGAAGTGAATATTGCAGATGTCTCCAACTTCCGAGGCCCGATGATCGCAATCACCACAACAGATGAAGGTACCGGTGTCCCTGAAGAGGCTCTGGAGCAGATCTTCGATCCGTTCTTCCGAATCGCCTCTCAAAACTCTCACAAGCAAGGTGGCGCAGGTCTGGGCCTCTCCATCAGTAAGAGAATTGCGACGTTGTACGGTGGAACGATCGCGGCCCAGAACCTGCCTGGTTGTGGTTTTCAGGTGCAACTCTGCCTTCCAGCCGCTGTCTGATCTAACGCCAGAACCCTGCGACAAATACCCAGGAACCATTCCGTTGAACCCAGCGAGGAGCGACCCAGACCACACCAGGGCGAGGCGAAACCTCATATCTTCCGGGAACCCACACATACCGGGCACCTCCCCAGCGATAGTAACCGGGCAACCAGACATATTGTGGTCCGGGACGTGGGATTGGTCTTTCAACGATCACTCGGGGTGGCCCCACTCGCACAACAACCTGAGACCAAGCTGTAGATGAAATGAGAGAAGCGGCCCCAGCTAACGTCATTAACAATTTTTTCATATCATGCTCCGAATTGGATTGGAGTGCATCACCACAAGAGCACTCTTCGTGGTGACCGTTTCCAATCAGATAGACACGGATATCCTCTCCCTCGATGCCGCCGCTTCTGTAAAGAAATGTCGGGTTTATTTTCGATTCAAAGAGCTCATCAATCGACAAATCTTTACACGAAACCAAACGGCCCGTTCGATAGACTTCTGTTTGTTGACTCGATGTTCTGTTTTGAACCAATGCCCATGATGCTAGAAACTACCGCTCTCATTTTCAGTGCCGTATATTTTGGGTCCACCGTCTATATAACGTTGGTAGAGCAGCCAGCACGTTTGGCTTGTGCTCCAGAGGTGGCGTTGGCTCAGTGGGCTCAGAGTGTCAAATCAACTCCCCGCTACGCAGCTTCCGCGTTGATTGCCGCCGGAGCGGCGCTCATTCATTCAAAAGTTGCACTGGTTTCGCCTTGGACATGGGGAAGCATCCTGCTGCTCACCGTTTTGCAATTTACAGTCGTCGCACTCTTGCAGATACAACGACAACTTGCCGAACCGAACTCGGTCTTGAACCTATCCAGGCAATTGCAAAATTAAAAGAATGGGGAATACGTCATTCGGTTCGAACTTGCTTAGGGTTCGGCGCATTCGCGCTATTTGTTTGGGCAGCTCTGAGCGCTCGATAGACTTCGAGGAATACTCTACAAAAATGCGCGTGTAGCTATCAGGGGAAAGGGTGCAGGAGGGACGAGGGCGTTACGAAACTGTAAGTCTCGCTGGTCCTCCTAAAGCGACACGGTCTAGAATTATCTGGGCTTCGTCTCGGCATTCCTACGACTTCCACCGTGTGAAGTGCTAAAGGTGGACGGCTGAACATTCTAAAGGGGTTAATAGCCGGAGGAACCGATAAAAACCGGTATTCCGGGCTCTGTTTGGCATCAAATTGGCATCAACTTTCTAACCAGTGGGAATGGGCTGACCGTGGGGGTTCAGCCATTTTCTTTCCCTCATTAGCCTGAGGGACTCATGCGCTTGTTCATCAAATCATCTGGTTCACGTTACGTGAACAAGATACAATCATGAACAGAGGGAGGAGGAGGGAGGTCATGGAGCTAGCAGGTCGGGAATATCAGACTCTTCAAAATGCAATTGCCGCCCTTCAGGCCACCGTTGGCCTGAAGACGGTTAAGGTAGACGTCCGCCCGTTAGCCATCGACCACCCAAATCCGAGGGCTGATGCCGTGCTGACGATCACCCTGAATGGGCACAAGCAGCTGTTCGTCGCAGAGATAAAAACAATCGACCGGCGTCTCGCCGTTGCCCAGATACGGGCTCAGTTGCAGGAGCTCATTACACAACGCTATCCCGGGTATCGCCCACTCCTCATCACGACGTTCGCTACACCCGATTTGGCTGAAGAATGTCGAAGACTTGATCTTCCTTTTCTGGACACCGCCGGCAACCTGTACCTTCCGACCGACACATTTGTGGCCGATATACGGGGCAAACAACGCCCAGCTCAACCCTTCAAGGATAAATACCGCGCCAACAATCCCGCGGGGCTCAAGGTAGTCTTCGCCCTCCTGTGCAGACCGGCACTAACCGGTGCCCCATACCGGGAAGTCGCCAAATTTGCGAAAGTCGCCCTTGGAGCCATCGGCCCAATTCTCAACGACCTCACCCAACGCGGGTATCTTCAAAAGGCCAAAACGCCGAATGGAACCCTTCTCAGAAAAAAAGAACTGCTCAACGAATGGGTCACCTACTATCCTGCAAACCTGCGTCCCACGCTTAGACCGCGACGATATCAAGCTGATCGAGAGCTGTTGACGCACATCGGCCTCGAAGCATTCGGAGGCCGTTGGGGAGGAGAATACGGTGCCGAAAAACTCACTCGCTATCTAAAGGCCGAACATTTCCTGATCTATGTTCCCGGCACACCCCCGACCGCACTTATGACGAAAGCCCGAATGCGCTTAGCGACAGACGGGAATACAGAGATATTGGAGATGTTCTGGCACCCGGAGCTAATCGGCCAACCGACGGACATCGCTCCACCGCTCTTGGTTTACGCTGATCTGATGGCGACCACCGATGGGCGCAACATAGAAGCAGCCAAAGAGGTCTATGAGCGTTTTCTCGAGCCAATTGTCCATCAGCCCTGAACGTCCTGTCGATCCATTCACGCTCAGCATCTTGGAACTCATCGATCGGCTCCTTCGCGATGCGAAGATACGCTACATGCTGGTTGGTGCCACCGCTCGAGATCTGCTGCTCTATCACGTGTTCGGCCACGATGTGACCCGTGCCACCTATGATCTAGACTTCGCCATTCTTGTGGACTCATGGGAGCAGTTCGCGACTGTGAAACAGCTGTTTCTCGAAGTTCCGGGATTCACAGATAAAGGACGAAATGCTCAGCGGCTGTACTACCAGCCAACTGGCGCATCATTCGAAACAATCATAGATATCATTCCGTTCGGAAAACTGGAGACGGCTGAGCGAACAATCGCCTGGCCACCCGATGCCGATGTCGTCATGAATGTGGCTGCCTTCTCGGATGTATTCGAGAACTCGCTGCGCGTACAGGTTCGCCCAGACCTCATCATTCCAGTTGCTTCCCTACCCGGACTGATAGTCCTCAAACTCTTCGCGTGGCTCGATCGGCATGAGGGGCGAGACGTCCAAGACATTCGAAGATTGATCGAAACGTATACGGACGCTGGCAATGTCAACAGACTCTACGAAGAAGAGGCTGATGAGCTGGAGCGGGTTGGATTCGACACTATCTTGGCCGGAGCTTTCCTCTTGGGGAAAGACGCGCAACGCATAACCGACGAGAGTGTGAGAACTCGGCTTTCGACCTCACTCTCAGGAAAGGAACTCCCTGCGCTGGTACTTCAATTAGCCCGTACGATGAGTGTCTTGGATGATCGCACTGAGTCAGCAGAAGTCCTTCTCAGCGGGTTTTTTCGCGGAATGGGACTCGTCGACCTCTTGTAGCCCCTAAAGGAATCACTCCACGTGTCCGAAGACTCGGCGCCGCGAATACCGTGCCAAAGTTTCTCGCCCGATGTACTTCGACGAACTTCATGCGCATTCATCCGTGGGGGAAACCAGCTTGATAGCGAAAACATCTAATCCAGTCAGATTTATCAAGATTGCCCATCTCTCCGAGAGTTACCGTCCTTCCATGAGGGAGAAGCTGGGCACATTGATGGGCAAGGTCGCTTTAATTGACTTTAATTACTGGGGGCCGTCAAAAGGAATCGGTGCGGCCATGGCGAAAAGGCTCCCCGCGGAGGGCGCATGCCTCACAGCATAGATACTCCCTGCCCCACTTCGTCAACGTGGCGATCAGGTGCATGACTGCAACACCCAGAGAATCAGATAGGAAATACTCGACATGCAGCGATCTGCCGCTGAGATCCTTCCGAATGACGAGGCCGTCTCTTTCCATCTCGCGAAGATGTTGCGTGAGCATCTTCTTTGATGCCTGAGGAAACATTCTGCGCAACTCTCCCAAGCGAACTGGCCCATGCTGGAGCCGGGAGAGAATCCGCGTCTTCCACTTCCCCTGGATCAGATTGATCGCGATCTGCGCAGAACATTCTTCCACACCGGGAGAGTCGACGCGAGCCTTGATCGACTCTTGCCCTCCCGGTTGTGAACTGTCGGAGTTCGCTTTGCTTCCATCCACGTGTCTCGACGAATGTGTGCTCTGGCGGCCGAGCCGTCGGTATTGAGCAACTCAAGGTTCAACCCTGTCAGGTGTTGCTCCTCAGGATTCGGTTCGTGTGGTGCGATCACTTCGTGATGCGTCAGTGCTTGTGCTTCTACGTTGATCGCCCGCAGTGGTTCACAAGATCTCCTTACGAGAGAGGGCGCGTGGATACGCGGCATTTTCGCGAAGACGTTTTGAAGGAAGGATCGATCCCGTTTTTACGCAACGCGAAGGTCTGAAATTCAATCCCCAGGGCATAGCGTTCGTAGGGCAAAGCTTTCTGCTGGAGCGTTCGCCACAGCAGGATGACGATAAGAAGCTGCTTCGTTTCGTGGCTTCAGGTAGCTACGCTCCTGCACACGGTTTATCGTGCAATGCTCGCATTGTTGTTTCGTCTGAATTCGCGATGGCTCCCCTCGATTTTGCGATGTGCATTTGAGACGTGTGTCCTTCGGGTTGATTCGTGGCGCGAATCCGATGAGGAGAAGGCAGCACATCAAATCGCCTTCGATAGACGGATCGGTTCTCGGATTGACTCTGAGCTTGCGTGGTTGCGAGCGGAAGCTTCAGAGCCAAGCTGGCCTAGCTTCCCGACGAAGCGTGCAATACCGAAACGTCGAGGTTTAAGTCTAAAAGCGATCGAGACTACTGAGACACTCGAAGCCGATGAGGTTCAGGAACGTGTCAACTACCATTTAGCGGCACTCTGGTTGAAACAGCACAAGCAATTCTTTCGCGAAGTAGCGATCCCGTCTTGGTTGGTGGAGATCGCGGCTACCTACGTCGGGTGGACCTTGCTCGCCAATGGGAAGGGCGGGGATAAAGGCGATCGATATGACCGAGGCCCGTCTGAATGGAATAACGTTTCTTCGAACTGCTGCCGAGATGTCTAGGAGATCGGGATTCAGAGTCTCTCCGGGAGTATCTCGACAATCTCTTCCTGGAGCTTCCCGAAGAACCCCTCATGGACTGTCTATCGATATTCATACGGAGTGGCGATGTCGTGTATTTTGATGACCACGTGCTTTCCGTCTCGCAGTTGTTAACGAGACGCATGCCCGTACCAAGAGAGATAGTCAGCTCTGCTTCGTGCTCGGGAAAGCGTCGGACGATGACTCTTCGGAGCGCAAACTCTTCCTGATCGGTCAAAAAACGAATCCGTCCATTGTTTTCGTGACGCTGTCGAACCAACCGAGCGGGATTGCTGGTAACTTTTCCATTTCGTAAGGCTTCACGGAAAATCAGCGAAAAGAGGGCGCGGTAACGATTTGAAGTCGCCGGGGTCTTCGTGACTCGCGATAGCCAGCCATCTATGTCTGCCGGTTTGATCTTCTCTGCCGACGCGTCGCCAAAGTCAGCTACGATCTTCTTCACCCTGATCTCGACGCTGCGGAAGTCGCGATGGTGCTTCTTGCTGAAGACCAGAATGTCATCGCAAAGGGTCTTGAAGCGGATGGAGGGCTGCCGCATATTTTCGGGCATTTTGATTCCTGCCCGTAGCTCGTTCCTTCGTTTGTTCAGTAGGTCAACCGCATCGCGCCATCGTCCGACCTTTTCTCGTTTTAAGACGCCATCGGCCCGATAACGTATCCACCAGATGTCACTGCCGGGTTCGCGTTCCCAAACTCCTCTCACTTTCTTCTTATCTTTTCTCGGCATAACGGGACCTCTAAAAAGAAAATAACAAAGTATCACCAGAAGTATCACCGGCACCTGGAGACATAAAAAAGCCTCTCGGTTCGAGAGGCTTTGGTCTTTGTAATCTATTCATTTTGCGAAGCTTATCTTGGTGCCGGGAGGGGGGGTCGAACCCCCACGAGGTTGCCCTCGGCGGATTTTGAGTTTCCCGAGAATACCGTATGTCTATGATAAATAAGCGTAATTGAGCGTAATTGATGAATGGCCTAAACCGTGTCCCCTCCGTAATTTAGCGTAATCGGACGAAACTAGACCAAACTGACGTCTGTACCCGAACCTGTACCCGAAAACCATGCCAGTCTAACCCTACCAGTACTGCACCTGCAGTTCGAATCAATCGAAGTGAGGCGCTGGGACACAGGCTCCATTTCAACAACCCCGCGAAATCTACGGTGAACTACCCGAAAGTCCGGGGATAATTTGGCCTCTGCGGTCGCCAAACACTGTTCGGAAAACACAAGACAAAGATGACCGCAATTACTCTGGAAATGGTTTGAGCAGTAACGAGAGATATTGATGGACGAAAGCAACGGCCATGCTGCCTTCTCCTACGCTGCTGGAAACGCGCTTGATCGAGTTGTAGCGAACGTCACCTACACAGAAGAAGCCCGGAAGATTTGTTTCCAGCAGAAATGGGGCACGATCTGCCACCCAACCTGGCTGGTCGATCACCTCGCGTCCCGTGCGGACATAGCCGTTTTCGCGTTGGAGTTGAGATGGCAACCAATGGGTTACTGCATCGGCGCCGATCATGACAAACAGTGCATCTGCAGCCCGGCGGATGAGAGCCTCCCCCTTTTTCCGGGTGTCTATTGCTTTCAAACATCTCAGTGCCGTCTGCAGAGACCACCTGAGTTTCCGTCTCCACCCGAATGCCCGGCACGAGAGCAATCTGATCGATCAAGTATTGCGACATGCTGCACTTCAGATCTTCGCCGCGGACCAGCATGGTCACTGAACTCGCGTAATCTGCGAAGAACAGGGCAGCCTGACCGGCAGAGTTGCCGCCGCCGATGATAAAGACGCGCTTTCCTGCCACCGTGGGGGCCTCCGTACGTGCGGCCCCATACAAGACTCCACGTCCGATGAAGCGATCGACGCCGTCCGCCTGAAGTCTGCGCCAAGCAACTCCGGTCGCCAAGATCACCGACTTTGCGGCAACCCTATCGCTGCCATCGAGTCCAATCGTGTATGCGCCATCGGGATGCGGAATGATCTCTTGGACTTCTCGGGTGAGAACCACTTCGGCTCCGAACCTAACTGCCTGCCGGAACGCGCGTTGACTGAGGTCATCTCCTGAGATGCCATTGGGGAAGCCGAGGTAATTCTCGATGCGAGAAGATGTGCCAGCCTGACCGCCGGGAGCCTCGCGCTCGACCAACAAGACGCTGAGTCCTTCCGAGGCTCCGTAGACGGCAGCCGCCAGTCCCGCTGGGCCGCCGCCAATAATAACCACGTCATAGCTTTGGCGATGGGGAGCTGTTTGGAATCCGAGCGCTTCAGCTACCTTACGAACCGTAGGAGGATGGCTGACGCAGAACGAACCATCCACGACGACGGATAGGCCAGAAACCTCGCAAGCCTGGTCAGTCGGAGCCGGATGTGCGCTACGATCGCGGTCGGCCCACTCATAAGGGATTCGATTCATGCTCAGGAAGGTGCGAATCTCCCGGCAGTCGTCATCAAATTTCGATCCGACTATCTGTACGCGGCTGGAGGGAAGACTCAGCATGTACTTCTGCACGACTTGTACCCGCTCGTTAAGGGTCTGTAAGATCACCGCGCTGCACTCGGGCGAGCGTCGGATCAATTCCTGGAGGTGTTGCGGATCGAGCCGTGCCAAGTGGCAAGCTGTCTTCGCGCGGACGGAGGCGGGAGCTGACGTTGCCATGAGAATGGCCAATTCGCCAAAGAAATCGCCCGGCTTGTGCTCTGAGACTTCAGTTCGACGCCCCATCACATCTTTGAGCACTTCCGTGGTTCCGTCCATCACTACAAAAAAAGGGGTGGGCTCCCCTTCGTGAATGAGATACTCACCCGGTTCCAGATGAAGATCGGCAGCCTGCTGCGAGAGCCACAGAAGGTTCGCGTCATTCAAGCAGGAAAAGATTGGTATTTTCTTCAACTCCGAGGATGTCAGCATGGCGACTGGTGTCCTTCTTTCTGTGCGGGTAGCACGGATCCAGGGCCAAGGTTTTCAGTATGGGGCGGCATATGATGCACTGAAGCAACGAGAGCGACGAACTCCGGGAATGATTCAAATTCAGTTCTCAAATGCTCCCACTCACGCACAAATAAGGGACTGCGGAACCTCCGGTCAGCGGAACGGAACATCAACTCCCACATTCGTTTTGGTATGCGACGTTCGCAAAATAGAAGATAGGTTAATGAAACCAGCGTGCAGAATCGCAACATTGAGATGGTTAAATCGTCCGTCCGCTCAGGAAGCTCCATGCCAACTGGCACACTCAGCCAGAATGCCGCCGAAGAGTTCTTCAACAGTTCGTCATACTGGGCAGACATTGCCAGGAAGATCTGCGTCTTCACCTGCTCGCGGTGATTTAAGACCGCGACAACCACACCGAGACCTCCCATCAGAAGCGACAATAATGTTGCGTATTGGATGATGTGCCCAAAGTTCATATCGGTCACGCATGCACCCCCGATATTGCAGGCATCTCTGCCGGTTTCTCTGAAGCAGCCGAAGCCGTGTGCTCCGTTTGTTCCCAACGGATCAACTTCAGATCCAGCACGACGAAGGAATAGAGGACGGGAACGAGCAGAAGCGTCACGAAAGTAGCGATCGTCAGTCCCCCAATCTGCGCATAGCAAAGAGGCTCCCAAAGCGGACCGCCGTGTGCAGCCAACGGAAACAGCGCAATCACTGTGGCCGCAACCGTGATCATCACTGGCCGCAAACGAAGGATGCCGGCATCGATCAGCGCCAACTCCAATTCCTCGCCCTCTTCTCGTCGCTCCTCGATAAATTCAAACAGCACAATGATGTGGCTCACAATTACACCGATGAGGCTGATGATCCCAAGGAATGCCATAAATCCAAAGGGCTGGCCCATAATGGCGAGTGAAAATATTGCACCGACAACGCCGTACGGAATGGCAGCAAAGACGATGAGGGGTTTGAAGGCATTCTTGAACTGTGCGAGGAGTGCCAAGTAAATGGCGCTAACGCAAATGAGCAGCACCGTAGTGAGATCAGCAAAGCCGCTGACCTGCTCTTTTTGCTCGCCTGCGAAGCGGAATATGAACCCGTCGGGAAGCTGCTTCTGGAATGCCTCCAGCTTTGGCATCGCCGCTGCGATTACCTCCGAAGGTAAATGCCCCTGCGTAGGCCAGCACTGCACGGTAATGGTCCGGTACTGATCGAAGCGTCGGATTTTAGGCGTTACCGGACTCAGGGCAGTCGTCGCCACCTGATCGAGAGGCACTGGAGGGGTGTCTTGCCGCGAGAAGACGTATAGACTGCGCAGATCGGAGAGTTGGGACCGCTCTTCCATCTGCATGCGTCCAACAATCGGAACCTGCTTGTTGCCATCTCTCAAAACTCCAGCCGTAATGCCATGAAGAGCCGCACCGACGGAATCGGAGACATCTGCGTTTGTGACGTGCGCCAGGTTTGCCCGGTCCGCATCGACGTGCACCACTTCTCTTGCACTCGGCTCGCCCCAATCGTCTCGAACTCTGGCGGCGATGGGGATGTCGCGAAAGATTTGCTTCAGCTGTTCGGCTTCCGCTCTGAGACGTGGCAGATCTTCGCCGGAGATTCTGACCTGAATCGGAATTCCAACCGGCTTGCCCGTTTCGAGAGTCCTCGTATCGATGATTGCTCCAGGAATTTGTCTGTCCAGTTCCGGCTGCAAAAGGGCAAGCAGTGGGGTCGTATCATGATTGTCTTTCGTTCGCAGAATCACCTGAGCATAGTTGGTTTGCCTGTCCTCGGGTGTGGCGCTACTCCAGAAGCGAGGACCGCCGCCGCCCACAAAAGTCGTCATCGATTGCAGAACATCCTTCGGATGTCCGTGCTCCGGATGGCTTCTGCCATACTCTTCCGCTACCCGGCGGGTAATGGATTCCACCTGCTGAGTAACCGCGCTGGTCGCGCTCGCGGGAGTGTCTTCAGGCAGCCACACGTCGATGTAAGAAAAGTATTGAAGATCCTTTGGAAAGAATTGCGGTTTCAGCCTGGAGAAAACAACGCCGCCCGCTATCAGCAGGACAAGCGAGCCCGCCAGGCACAGCTTCCTGTGTTCAATGGCCTTCTTCGCGGTTCGGAAGTACCAGCCCGTAAACCCGCGCTGCCGCCTCTCCTCAATTGGAGTTTCGATTTGGCTTTGCAAGAGAAACGAACTGATAAGCGGCACAAAGGTCATCGAGACGAACAGGGCCGCCAGCAGCGAACAACTAATGACGATAGGCAGACTGTACAGGAATTTTCCTGTATCTCCGGGCAAAAGTAGAAACGGAAGATAGGAGACGATATTCGTGAGGGTTGCAAACGCCATCGTCTTGAAAAGCTTTGTCGGTCCCAGCCACGCGGCGACGGACCGTGGCTGGCCGGCACCTAGTTCGCGCACAATCGCGTCGCCGGACACCACCGGTACATCGACCAATAGTCCCAGCGCGATGATCAGCGAAGCGATTGAGACCTGTTGCAGGTCGATCCCGAGCGTGCTGATGACCCCAAACGTGATCGCGAGCGTAATCGGCATGGACACCGCAATCAGAATGGCCGTCCGCCAGCTCCAGAAGCCAATCAAAGCCACAACTACCACCAGCACCAGCGCCTCGATCAAGCTGTGGCTGAAGAGCTCGATGCTGTCGTGTACCTGCAATGGCTGGTCTGAGGTCCGGGCCAGCACCAGGTCGGCCGGCAATGTTTTTCTCACGCTCGCCAGATTGGCGTCCACCTGTTTTCCAAAAGATCCGATCTGTTCTCCCTTCTTCATCTGGACCGAGAGCGTAATCGCGCGTGTCGTGATCCATCTGCCGTTTTCGTCGCGGCGCGTGTACCGGTTAAGGAAGGAAGGGGGATTCTCGTATCCCCTGTCGATGTCCACGAGATCCCGCAAGTAAAGCGGCGTTCCGTTCGGCGACGTGCCTATCACTACATTCCGCAGATCGTCGATACTCTTGAACTCGCCTGTGGTGTTGACACTGACCGTGCGTCCGCGTGCATTGAGCGTTTGGCCGCTCTCCGGTAGATTCCGGGCAGCGAGGATATTGGAAAGATCTGCTGGTCTTAGCTTGTATTGCGCGAGGCGCTGCTGCGAGAAATTCAGAAATACGTTCTCGTCCAGTACCCCGGAACGTTCTGCCTTCGCCACGATCGACAGCGTTTTGAGGCTTCGCTGAAGGGTATCGGTAAAGTCGTCCAGGTCGCGATAAGTGTACTTGTCACCGGCCACGGCCTGAAGCGCCGCAGTAGTGTTTGCTGGTTCGTCGATGATCGCAGGTTTCCATGCATCGGGATGAAGTTCGTCGGTTTGCAGGCTCTGATTTGCGAACTTCCTCAAGGCCGATTGCAGATCAGGAGTGCTGAGGTTCGTCGCCAGGTCCACCCCAGTAAACCCTGCTCCCGAAAACGCGCGCACATCGGAACAAAGATGTTGGGTTGCCATGTCTCGGGTCACCCAAGACAATTTGCGCTCGACTTCGTCGCTGTCGATAGACTTCGGAAAAACCACAACAATGGAACGCCGCGGCTGAGTATGCGTATCCAAACCACTCCGAACCTGGCGGACCTGTGTCTCAACTAGTTTGCTTATCCAGGCGACCTGGGCTGGATCGGCCGTCGGACTCGCTACTGTGAGCATCAATGCAGACGTATCCCCGAAGTCCTTGATGTACAAAATCGGACCGGCGCCCTGCGGAAGGTCGTGGATGGCGTCCAGCCTGATCTTGACGTCGTCCAGTTCCTTGTCCCTGTCGTACTTTCCCTTTTCGGCCAGCTCGAATTGAACCATCGCCGAACCGGTTCTGGAGGCGCTCTTGATCTCCGTCACCCACTGATTCAAAGCAATAGCCTGCTCGATCTTCCTGGTCACCAGTTGCTCGACCTGTTCGGACGATGTTCCCTGCCATGGCACGATAATCATCGCTTGGCGTACCGGAATGTCCGGGTCCTTCCGTTGCGGCATTTTCAATAGCCCGTAGATTCCCCAGAGTAGCGCAACCGCGAGCGAGACCCAGGCGATGTGTCGCTGTTCGAGGAAGAAGCGGGCGAGATTCTGTTTCTTGTCCGTGGACTGCTCATTCTGTGCGTGTGTCATTGCTGCGTCTCCTAGCTTGACCATCCGGATCAGGCTTCCGTTGCTTAGCTGGTTAGTACGGTTGACGACGATTCGTTCGCCGGGAGTAAGGCCTTCGTCGATGACGACCGACTTGCCGAAGGTTTCACCAATCCTCACACTCTTCAATTGCGCAAACTGTTTTCCATCGCGCTCCGTTACAGTGAAGACCGAATAGTTATTCGAACCGGATTCCGCGGTCATCAAAGCAGTCAGTGGTACTACAGGCACAGTTTGCGTATTCGCTTGCTCTATACGGATGCGTGCGATCATGCCCACCTTGAATAAGCGATCCCGGTTCGGGAGAGTAACCTCGATGTTGAAAACCCGGGACTCACGGTTGGCGGAGGCGGAGATTCCTGTAATTTGCCCTGAGAAGGTCCGCCCCTGCAATGCATCAAGTTGCACAGGCACCGGTCCTCCTAGCTTGAGGTGTGCCAGCATGCTGTCGGGAGCTCCGAAGTTCACCTTCACGACGCGCGTATCGTCAAGCGTGAACGCCCTTGTCCCTGCAGCAACGAGGCTGCCCGGTTCCACACTCTTTTCGACGATGACTCCAGGCATGGGAGCGTTCAGGCTCGTATCGCCAAGATTGATCCGCGCGGAGACAGCCTGCGCCGACGCAGCGCTCAACTGCCCGCGGCGCGCCTCGATCTGACGCACAGCGGCTTCCACACTGGCGATCGCCGAGGTGTGCTGATTCACCGCCGCATCGTAATCCGGGCGAGTCATTGCTTTGGCGGCATAGAGCGCTTGTGCACGCTCAAAATCAAGATCCGCCTTTGCCTGGTCGGCCTTTGCTCGGTTGAGTTCCGCTTGCGAAACATCAAGCGTACCCTGCGCTGAGCGCTGCTGGCCGACCGCGGAGTTGAGCGAGGCTTCATAATCGGAGCTGCGCAGTCGGGCCAGTGTGGCGCGGGCAGGTATTTCGTCGCCTACCTGCACATCACGCATCCGACCATCGACGCCCTTCACTCGATACAGAGCGGCGATATAACCGGGTTCCTTGAAGGCCAGTTGAACCTCAGTGTCCGGACGAATCTCGCCGGAGTAATTCCAACTGGGCTGGACCTGCTGTGTAGCCACGATCTCCGCCACAACGGGAACCGGCTCTGGCCCCGCCTTCTGCGTCTTTGCGCAGCCGGCGAGAACCGAAAACGCAGCAAAACTTAAAATTCCAATTGAGATACGCATCATTCTTCTCCTATCGCCTTTTTCAAATCGGCTCTTGCCTTCCAGAAGGCAGTGAGAGCCTGTTGCTGCTGGCTGTCCGCGGATGCCAGATCCGACTGTGCTTGATACAAATCTCTGCTTAATGCCGCTTCGCGCTTCACCTTCTCCTGCAACTCTTTGAGCTTCTGCCGGGCCGAACTTTCGCTTGCATCGCTGAGGGTCAGTTGCCGGCGGGTGTTCTCCAATTGCCGGCGCGCATTTCTCACCTCCAGAAGAACGGCGCGTTCCGTAGCGCCAACTCCAACCTTGGCCTGTTCTTCCTTCGCTCGCTTTTCCTCGTATTCCTGGTGCCTGCGTCCCCAGTCCCACGGCTCCCACCGGACCGACACACCCACTGTCCCGACGTTGCTTGGAAAAACATTCTCGAAGTTCGCGGTTGTGTAGTAACTGAATGCCAGACTCACGTCGGGGATATATTCCGCCTTCTTCGCCCGCGCGTCGTAATTGGCTTGCTGCACCTGAAGTTTCGCCTTCTTCAGATCCGGCCGGTTTTGGAGAGCGCGGGCTTCCATGGCTTCGGGTGTGGCGAGATCGGTATCTGCATCGCCGATCGCCGCAACCCGAAACTGCGTGTGTACGTCCCGGCCCATCAGATCGTTCAATCTTTCGCTCGCCGACGCGACCCTGTCGCTCGCATCGCTGATGGCATTCTGTAACTTCAAAAGCTGCGCATCGGCGTTCAGCAAATCCGATTCGAGAATCGTCTCTTTACCGCGGTTCACTAATGCCAGACGATGCGATTCTCGGTAGTAAGGGAGTGACGCCTGAAGGCTATCCAAAGCGCTCTGTGCCTCGACAACCGCGTAATAAGCACGTCGAACCTGGTCGACCACCTCCAGACGCGTTTTCACCTGGTCCTGGCGCGTACCTTCCAGCCCCAGCTCAAGAGCTTTCAATTGCAAATGGAGCTGGTACTGCGTCGAAAGGCGGCTGGGCAACCGAGACATTCACTATGCCTACGGGTTTTCGCGGGATCTCGACCTTCTGATTCGTCGCCGGGATCGGCCCGGTCGCGCTGTATACCCCAAGCGAGCCCGCCGGATAAGTAACCGATGGCTTCGTAACCAGTTGGGCGCCGAGCGCAGTGACCTGCGTATTCGCAAAACGTCTTGTCTTATTCGCAGCCAGATCGTCGGCGGCCCGGAGTGTATCGAGGCTGGCGGTCTTCAGACTGCTGTTGTTCGCAACAGCTTGTTCAACCGCCTGTTCGAGAGTCAATTCAGGGAGGTTTGACTGTTGTCCCGCCGCCTGTTCAACCGTGGGCGGGGGGGATAGAGGTGCGAGATTCTGGCCTCGCGCCAGCAGCGCCAGTGTCCCCAGGGTGAAGGCCAAGCAGGTTGTTCGAGTGCGTCGTTTCATGAGGCAATGGTGCCTCGAACGCGGAAGCGGGGGGAGTAATGCCTCGTAAGCCCTATGTAAGCCCTACGTAAGCTAACGGCACTGCTTGCGGCACCTGTCAGTGCGACAAGTTTAGCTTTTTCAGGAGTTTGGCAAACCTGCGGTCAGCGTGAAGAGGATGAAAAAACGGCTCGATCGCCAGGAGATTCACGAAGTTTGTTTTGTGGTTGATCGCTTCATCCAGGCACTGGAACGCCAGATCGAAATCTCCCATCCCGACTGCAGCGAAACCTTCTGCCAGGGGAGTGACGTATTGCCGCCCCGCGAGTTGATGCAGTCTCTCGATACATTCTTCGGCTCGCGATAAGCTGCCTTCCTGGGCATGTCCTGCGGCAAGCAGACCGATATCCAATGGTGAGGCAGATGGCGAGAGACACTGTATCACCGCGTCGTAACGCTGCTGCTGGAAGTGCAAGAGGCCTTCATACAATCGCGCTTCAGGATAGTCTCGATCCAGTTCGAAAGACTGTCGGAGATGCTCTGCGGCTGATGAATAGTCTCCTCTTACGTAATGAAGATAAGCCATCCGCGCGCAATCGCTGGCCGAGAGCGGGTCCAGTTCAGTCGAGCGGCGAAGTCCTGACTCTGCCGCCTTGATGTCCCCCTGGCACAACAAAGCCATAGCACGAAACATGTGAGCCGGCGCGTGACTGGGTTGTAGTTTTAGCGCGCGGTCATACATCCTGTCGGCTTCATCCCAACGATGCTCAAACCAGGCACGAAGTGCGCCCAGCACCGTGCATGTGTCACCGGATTCAGGATCGAGCGCATAACCGCGCTCCGCGTTTGCCTTCACTTCTGGATACACATCACGGCCCGAGACCATCCCGAACTGGGCAAGAAGGCCGCTCGCCGCAGCCATGCCGCTGTAAGCAAGAGCGTAGTCGGGATAAGTCTCTGTGAGCCTTCGTAGCTGCTCCAGGGCGGCTTGCAACGTTTCAGGCGACTGCTGGTGAATCAGAAATCGAGCTCGCAGGTACCTTGTATATGCGTCAAGATCAGGAGGGGAGGGCCGCACTGGCCCTTGTACTTCCGGCATGTGAAGCCTGAGTAAGTCCGCAACAGATTGTGCAATCTCTTCCTGGATCGCAAACACGTCCTGGAGCTCGCGACGGAACGTCTCCGACCAGATGTGATGACCCGATTCGGTCTGAATCGCCTGGGCAGTGATCCGCAGCTGTTCGCCGGCCTTCCTGACGCTTCCTTCGATGACAAGATTCGCGCCGAGACGCTGCCCTACTTCCCGGATATCGATGTTGGCACCCTTGAAGTGAAAGGCCGATGTCCGCGCAATCACGTTCAAACCGGATACCCGCGTAAGCGAGTTCGTGATCTCTTCACTGATCCCGTCGCAAAAATAGTCCTGCTCCGGCTCCGGACTCATGTTCACGAACGGCAACACGGCAACGCATATACGGCCCGGTGGCGGTGCGGCGCCAATCTCTTCGCGATGCTTTGCTGGCTGGGCGTCAAGCCACCGGAAGACCGGGACATAACTGCCCGGCCGCAATCCAATCAGAACCGGATCAACCGTACCCTGCCCTTCCTCGTAATAGGCCTTCAACTTCGCTCTGAGACGACGAGCCTCGACCCGAACAATCGCGTCGATGTTCGGATCGTACTCCGAGGTGCGGTCGAACACCTCCATTGCAATCGAGAACTCCTTGAGGCTATCGATATCTCCATCGATTGTCCGATTCACGATGTGCGTCAGAAACCGGCATAACCGGACTGACGAAACGAAACCAGGGCTATTCACCACGCGCGCCAATTGGTCGCGAACCGCCGTCGCCGGCACGGGGTCGGCGGCAGAGTTGGCGAGAGATTTTCCGGATGACAAGGGCGGCGTTGGCACTTGCTTCTCTCCCGCATTCATTATGCTCCACGAAGCTTCGCAGTATTACGGCGAGCTTACGGCGGCTTACGGCCAATCGAAGGCCAGAGGGCTTAGCGTGGAATCAGGCAGCGTTAGAGGATCGATGCAGACCGACAGACAAGCAGGAACAGTAATTTTCGTGTCCAACAGGAGCCCGGAAGCCACGGTCGCTGCAGGACATCGAAGCGCACGGACTGGTTATGCAGTGGGCGCGCAGCATCAGAGCAGCAGTTGATTTGCTCAACTCGGCGCGCGAGAAGACCGTGATCGTCACGGAACTCGCCCTGGCTGATGGTAATTGGAGAGATCTCGTCGAACGGATGAGGGGTATTGATATCTGTGTGCCGATTGTACTCGCGACTTCTTCCAGTACGGCGGAACTCTGGTGGGACGCGCTCGAATGCGGCATCGATGACATCCTGCCCGCGTCTCTCCTGGGCTCTCGCTTGTGTCAACTTCTGGAAACGCAAGGCGCATCGTGAAAGGTTCAATTTCACACAGATTCTTAGAGCCTTGTGGTGGTGTTTGTGCATCCTCCGCGAACCACACCGAAGTAGAGCGGGGATCGTGTTTGCAACGTGTTACTCAAATCCGGCTCGATAATCCGCGTCGGCGCGGGTTAGCGGCTTCTATGCAGGAGGACAGGTGAGATGAACGAAAGTAATAGTTCGGCAAAGCATTACGACATGGTGGTGATCGGCTCGGGCGCTGCTGGACATCACGGGGCGATTCAGGCCGCCAAACTCGGCAAAAAGGTTGCGGTGGTCGAACGCTCTATAGCTCTTGGGGGGGCCAGTATCAACACCGGCACGATTCCGAGCAAGACACTTCGGGAGGCTGTCCTGCGTTCTACCCGATCAGGATGCACGGATCGCCGGATCTCGGCCTCAAACCTGGCACAGAGAATCGAGGAAGTCGCGTCCAACGAAGTTCGGGTGTTTGAGAGTCAGTTTCGCCGCAACGATATCGATGTATTGATTGGCACTGCTTCCTTTTCAGGACCCCACACGATTCGGGTTGCGAATCAGGAAGGAGAGTATTTCTACCACGCGGACCACGTATTGATTGCTGCTGGCTCGCGGCCGGCTCACAACGACGCGATTCCTGTGGACGATGTCTCCATTATCGATACAGACGCGATTCGCCGGTTACGAACGGAGCACCATGTGTTGACCATCGTCGGGGGTGGCGTGATCGGTATTGAGTATGCCTGTATTGCCGCCGCTCTGGATATTCAGGTGACACTGATTGAACGCCGCCCTCGCATACTCGATTTCGTCGACCAGCAGATCGTCGAAGCGCTGAGTTATCACATGCGCAGCCAGGGCGTCACTTTTCGTCTGGGTGAGGAAGTCGAGGAGGTTACGAAATCTTCTGAGGGCAAAGTCTGCGCGAAGCTGAAGAGCGGAAAGAAAATCTGGTCGGATGCTTTGCTCTACGCTGTAGGGCGGCAGGCCAACACAGATTCGTTGAATCTTGCGGCATGTGAACTCGCTGCCGATGCGCGCGGCCGGATTCAGGTAAATACCAACTTTCAGACCTCGCAGCCGCACATCTACGCTGCGGGCGACGTGATCGGCTTCCCAAGCCTATCGTCCGTTGCGATGGAGCAGGGTCGCGTGGCCGTATGCCACGCCTTCGGAGTACAGGTTGTGTCGGTACCCGAACTGTTCCCCTACGGAATCTACTCGATTCCGGAGATTTCGTTCGTTGGCAAAACAGAAGAACAACTGACCGAAGCTGGAGTCTCATACGAGATTGGCATCGCACATTATCGTGAAATAGCGCGAGGCCAGATCCTAAACGACACTACCGGACTCCTGAAGATATTGTTTCACAGGGAAACGCGCCAGCTACTGGGTGTTCATATCGTTGGCGAAGGTGCAACCGAACTCATTCACATCGGACAAGCCGTCATAGGATTCGAGGGCACGATCGACTCCTTGATAAACACGGTCTTCAATTACCCTACATTGGCCGAATGCTACAAGGTCGCCGCGCTGAACGGACTTAACCGAATCAATTATTCGGGCGAGCCCCATTTAGTCGCTAGTTGAGGGCATTGCACCAGCCTCCACAGCCGCATCCCCGGAAGTGTTGCGGTGAGAATAGATTGGTCAGGGTCCGCCGACCAGACTGCGCGTGATTCTCGGTTGACGGTAACAGGCCAATGCACTCATCGAGCAATTCACATTGATCTACGGCTTCGGCAACTGGACGAAAAACCGGCTCGGCGGCAAGAAGGGTCGACGCCGGTTCCGCGAAGGCAAATGGACGCAAAGCTGACTTTTCGTCCAGGTGACGACATGCGCGTTTCCGAGGACTAAATCCGCGAATAAAAGACGGCGTGAACTCTTCAGATACCGTGTCTTCCCAGCGTCAGCACCTTCCGCCTAGTCGGGGTAGCCAATTTGGGGCCATGGTCTAATCCATTGATAGGGAGCGCCTATCATATGGAATTGAGACATCTTCGTTATTTCACAGCGGTTGTTCAGTGGAAGGGGTATCGGGAGGCTTCGCGGCACCTGTATATTACCCAGCCTTCGATCAGCGAGGCCGTATCCGATCTTGAGAGCGAGCTCGGCATCAAACTTTTTTCGCGGGACGGCCGCGTGGCTCGACTTACTCCTGAAGGGCAGGTCTTCTATGAGGAAGCAATCAAGACGCTCGCGCAGGCGGAGCGATCCATTGCAACTGCCCAGCGTGCTGCCAAGGGAGAGATAGGCAGGCTTGGAATCGGCTTCATAGGATTTGCTGCCTACCCGTTTCTCTCCGACCTGCTGCGCAAATACAAGGCGCGTCATCCGGGGGTCGCGCTGCGTCTTGAAGAGAATGTGCCTAGCGGGCAAGACCTTGCATTCGATCGCGGAGATATCGACATCGGCTTTACGCGTCCACCTTCCGCCGATCGCAGTTCGTCCTATGAGTCGCGCCTGCTCTTCCGCGAACCGCTAGTCGTAGCGCTTCCCAAGACCCGCAAGGTCAAAGCAAAGCGCATTCGCATTGCGGATCTCGCAGGTGAGCGCATCGTCACCTTTCAACGTGCAAGCTCCCCGGAGGTCTTCGACACGATTATCCGCGCCTGTAATGACAATGGCTTCTCGCCGCGCCTGCACAATGAGCTGAACAATATGCACTCGGTGCTTTCCACTGTCGAAGCCGGGGAAGGGGTAGCCATTGTTTCCGCATCGGCCCGCAACCTGCGCGCGGACAACGTCTCCTTTTTCCGCCTGCAGCCCGATGACGTCCGCATCGACTTTGTCGCCATATGGCGCAAGAAGGAACCTTCGATCGCCCTCAAATCGTTCCTCGAACTGCTCGATGAAGAACTGCCCGCGATTCGACAGAAGACGCGTTTTCCCTAATCCATGGCGATAGGTAATGCCTATCATCCGATTGGAATATACGACGAATCTCTATCAGCCATCGCGAATCTCTTATGGTGTAGTCACAGCCGTAAGGAGGCTGACAATGGGAACCAAACAGAAAACAGTCATCGTAACAGGGGCATCGCAAGGCATTGGGGCGGGTGTGGTGCAGGCCTTCCTCAATCGCGGCTATAACGTCGTAGCTAACTCACGTAACATCACGAAGTCCGGTGTCTTTACCGAGTCCGGCCAGCTCGTTCTGGTGGACGGCGATATCGGTGAAAGCGCCGTAGCCGCCAAGGTAGTAGAAACAGCGATCAGCAAGTTTAGATCGATTGATGCGCTGGTGAACAACGCAGGCATATTCTTCGCCAAAGCCTTCACCGACTACACGGCCGAGGACTTCAAGGCGCTTTCAACCACAAACCTCGAAGGTTTCCTCTACGTGACGCAGGGAGTCGTGAAGCAGATGCTTGCGCAAAAATCGAGTGGCAGTGTGGTCGGCATCACCAGCTCGCTGGTTGTGAACCCAATCGCCGGAGTTCCGTTTCCGTTCCGATGATCACTAAGGGCGGTCTTGAAGCAGTCACTCGGAGTCTGGCGAGCGAGTACGCGAAGCAGCACATCCGTTTCAACACCGTCGCTCCTGGTGTCGTGGATACTCCCCTTCACAAGAACAATCCCAAAGACTTTCTGAAGTCGCTCTCACCGATGGGTACGATCTCAGACGTGGAGGACATTGTGAACGCAGTTGTCTATCTCACAGAGGCCCGTCATGTGACGGGGGAGGTGCTGCACGTGGACGGTGGTGCGCACGCAGGCAAATGGTGAGCCCAAAGGGCCCGAAGCCGGCAAGCGCGGAGCGCCGGCTTACGGAGCTCGGCATTGAGTTGACACCCGCACCCATTCCGTTTGGCGCTTATGTTGAAAGTGTCCAGACGGGCAACCTGCTTTATCTCAGCGGCGTTCTTCCGGCCATCGGGCATGAACCGAAGTTCGTAGGCCGGTTGGGCAGAGAATACAACGTCGAACAGGGACGCGAAGCCGCGCGCCTCGCGGCTCTGAACGTACTCTCCGCCGCGAGAAACCACCTGGGCTCGCTCGATAAGGTGACCAGGGTCGTCAGGCTGGTGGCGTACATCGCAACCGAAGGGGACTTCTTCGCGCAGCCGAAGGTGGCTGACGCTGCCTCGGAGCTGTTGCGCGATGTCTTCGGAGAAGACAAGTTGCCGGTCCGGATGGTTCTCGGCGTTGCGAGCCTTCCACTCGGCGTGCCGGTCGTGTTGGAAGTCCTTTTCGAAGTTGAAGCCTGAAAGGGGGGCGAGAGCACTCGCCCCTTCTTTCCTTCAACGTATGAAACTTTCATTCACTACACTTGCCGGTTTTGACCGGCGCACGGAGAAAAACAAGGATGACTACTTATCAAACAACCGAGGCAGTAGCTGGTTCAACCCAGGAAGTCATGAAGACGCAGTACACCGCCAAGACCCATACTGCGGGCGGTCGGCGGGGCGGTGTCTCCCGCAGTGATGATGGCCGCTTAGATGTTAAGTTCTCGGCTCCCATAGTCCCAGGAACTGGTACCAATCCGGAGCAGTTGTTTGCCGCTGGTTGGTCAGCCTGTTTCATTAGTGCGATGGGGCTTGTGGCCAACAAGATGAAGGTCAAACTTCCGGCTGAGGTAGCCGTCGATGCCGAAATAGACCTGTGCAATTCGGGCGACGTTTACTTCCTCCGAGCACGGCTTAACGTCAGCCTGCCGGGCTTGGAGCGCGAAGTCGCCCAGGCCATTGTGGACGCCACGCACGGCGAGACATGCGCATATTCCAACGCTACACGGGGGAACATCGACGTTACGCTCAACGTGGTGTAAGCCGGACCTGGAGCAGACCGTTTTACAAGAACTGCGACGAACTATGACTTCAATCTTGATGCAAACCTGGAGTACACAGATGAGCGAGCATGCCCACGTAGATGGGGTTTATCCCTTCCCGGCTGTGATGCAGACGCGGACGATCGAAACCAACGGTACATCCATCCATGTGCGGGTCGGCGGTCATGGCCCGGCAGTCGTCATGCTGCACGGCTTCGGCACAACGGGCGACATGTGGGGTCATCTGGCGAGCGCACTCATCGAAGACCACATGGTTGTCGCGCCCGACCTGCGTGGGTTGGGCCTCTCGTCGAAGCCTGATGGCGGCTATGACAAGAAGAATCAGGCGGCGGACGTGGTGGGCGTCCTGGACGCCCTGGGTGTGCGTACGGCCGAATTGGTGACGCACGACATCGGCATCATGGTCGGCTTCGCAGTTGCCGCCACCCACCCCGAGCGCGTGAGCCGATGGGTGGCGATCGATGCGCCGCTGCCCGGCGTCGGACCCTGGGATCAGATCACACAGGATCCTGCCATGTGGCACTTTGGCTTCGGTGGTCAGGACATGGAGCGCCTGGTCGCCGGCCGCGAGCGCATCTATCTCGACCGTTTCTGGAACGAACTTTCCCGGGACCAGAAGCGGTTTGATGAAGCGAAGCGCCAGCATTATGCGGCGCTCTATGCGCAACCCGGCGCAATGCGAGCGGGCTTTGCCCAGTTCCTGGCGTTCAGACAGGATGCGGCCGACAACAGGACGTTCCTTGCGCAGGGCAAGCTTCAGATGCCGGTCTTGGTCTTGGGTGGCGAAGCTACATTCGGCCCTATGATCGGCGCGGTGATGCGGTGTGTCGCCGATAACGTCGAAGATGTGATCATCCCGGATTGCGGGCACTGGATCACGGAAGAGCAGCCGCAGGCGACGACAGACCTGGTCGTCGACTTCCTGCATCGCCGTTCGTGAGTTAGCTAGCGTTACGTAGTGCGGCACCTCGGGCGGGCGGTGATTGCGGCAAGAGCGTGACGCACTGTGACTTCAATCTTGATGCAACGAAGGAGAAAATTATGACACTCTCGCAAACATACCGAACTGCTTTGATTGCAATTGCAGGATCCCTACTGACAGCGGTGTTTCCCACGGAAGCGGTCGCTCAGGCG
>CAVWQM010000003.1:0-234032 GCA_963757205.1 uncultured Acidobacteriaceae bacterium | reverse complement strand
TCGAAAGGGTGGTGCCGCCGAACCCCTTTCCGAGATCATTCAGAATCTCTTCTAGCCGTCTTAGGCCCTCATCGCCACAGTACTTTCGGCAACTTCCAGATGGATACTTGTCCGGCAGTCCCAACTGCGCGGGTGCGCCGTGAACCCGGGTGGGATATCTGGCGATATGGCGGAACACGTCCAGGGGGTGGCGTGTGATGGGTGTGGCACCGGGGACGTAGGCCGCGAAGTTCTCCTAGTTTTGCTAGTTGTCGCTGGCCGTGCTGTGGTCATAGTCTGAGCACCATCTGTAGAAGTGCCACGTGATTCGACAGCGATCTGATTCGGGTCGGAATCGGAGTGAAGAGCGTTCGCTGGGCTGAACATTTCGTGGGGCCTCCTCTGGGGTTGCGCCCGATCAATTCTCACATCACTTGTGGATCAAAGCCCTCTGCACAGGAGTTCGTTCATGCGAATGAAAGGCGGAATATGAAGCTCAGCAAACAAAATCTAACGACCACGGCGCTCGCTTGCGCACTAATGACGGCGCTCATCGCCTGCAATTCAACGCCGCCGCCGCAGACACCGACTCAGACGCAGACGCAAGCACAAGGGAATCAAATTCCGATTCCCACAACGGCAGCCGAAGTTCCCGGTCCGGTACCCGGTCTAATGACAACGGCGTATGTGCAGATGATGGGTCGCAAGGCCTATTTTTGGGGGTGGCCTCTCGTCTATGTATATAACCAGCGGACGGAGCTCACGAAGGTTCCCGAAGTAGGTCTCCTCGCCGGCGTTCTACCTGTTAGCCCGATGAATCAGGTCGGGATGCTGACCGGTTACGTTGATCCAGGCGAAAGATTTATCGCAGACCCGAATCAGGATGTCGTGTATGGGTTGGGTTATCTCTCTCTCGAAAAGGAGCCGGTGGTAGTTCAAGTGCCCGACTTTGGCAACCGTTTCTGGACCCTGCCGGTCTACGACGCACGCACCGACCAGATGAGCGAGCTCGGGTTGCAATACGGTACCAAACCCGGCTTCTACATGGTCGTGGGGCCGAACTGGAAAGGCGAGACCCCCGCAGGCATTGTCGGCATAGTGCGTTCGTCCACCGACTTCGCCGTGACCATGCCGCGCATCTTCATGAATGACACTCCCGAGGATCACGCGGCCATCCAGCCCGCGCTGAGCCAGATTCAGTTCTACCCGCTCAGCCAGTTCGACGGAAAAATGAAGACCAAGGATTGGAACAAACTCCCTCATTTTCCGGTGCCAGAGGAAAAGACCCGGCCCAAGTATTCGACCAAGCAACCGCCTTGGGTTGATCCGGCGGTGTTCTTCGATCAACTACCGGCCGTTATGAAGCAGGTGCCTCCGATGCCCGGAGAAGAGGCGCTCTACAAGAGCATCGGCAGCTTGCTCGATGCTGCCGCAAAGGATCCGGATGTCATGAAAACGTTGCGGGAAACTGCCTTTGCAGCGGACAGCGAATTGATCGCACCGATGATGTGGTGGCGCTACAACGGCCAACCCGCAGGTAACGGCTGGACATCGCCCGCGAACAACGGGGCGTTTGGCACAGACTACTATCACCGCACGGGCGCAGTGAAGGCCGATCCCTACGACAACAAACGAAACGAGACGATGTACTTCTACACCGATAACGACTCCCAGTTGCAGCAGCTAGTGGGTAAGTCGTCCTATACAGTCGTCTTTCCGAAAGGGCAACTGCCACCTGTGAAGGGCTTTTGGTCATTGACGATGTACGACCCGGAACACTTCTTCTCTCCGAACGCGCTGAAGCGCTACGCGCTCGGCACGAAAAACAAGTCGCTCAAGTACAACGACGATGGCAGCCTGACGATCTATCTTGGGAACAACTCTCCCGGCAAAGACAAGGAATCTAACTGGCTCCCGGCGCCACCCGGTAACTTCTCGATCTGGATACGTGCATATTGGCCTGATCAGCCAATTCTCGACGGCACTTGGACGCCGCCAAAGATCGAGAAAGTGAAGTGACTGATGCGCCATTTTGAGAGACCAGCAACTGACCACGCAAGCTGTACAGGGAATCCGGTGGCTTCGGGTGAAGGGTCGGCAACTCGGAAACAATCCTGCTGACAGACGATCCGATTTGGCGTGATAGTTCCCCAAAAACGGGGTGGTCTCAATGGGTCGACGCAACACTCAGCTCAGACCCACATTCAATGAAAACAAAAGCTAAAAGCGCTGGCTAGGGTTAGATCAGCCGGAACCTTACCTGGCTAGGTTTTGGCCACATCAGCCAAACAGATCGATTCTTCAGGGAAAGCATTTGTGGATCAGTTGATTAGATAGTGTTGCATCGACCGGTTGAGCTGGCAGGAGTTATCGGAAACTTCAATCGCCCTTGCCGATAAGGCGACTTTGCGGGAACCGTATTAATTTGGGACATCCTAGGTTAGTGAACTCTGCTAAGTTCTTGCCCGCAACAAAATCGACAGGTCACTTTATGTTCAATCCACGCAGCTTGTGCAGCGGCAAACCTTTCGTTCGCCTGCATCGGACAGAGAGCTTGATTGTCCTCTACTCGCGCAACGTTGAGTATCGCGTCTTCAAGGTCCCGCGTCAGTTTCGCATCGGTGAGACACGTATTTATCCTGAACATTGGTTCTCCCAAGTCCCTCATCTAGGCGGGGATATCCATCGGCAAGATTACAATTCGGCTTATGCGGGCGTCGTTGCGCTTGAGCAAGTTGGTAGAAGTTTCTAAAGCGGGGTTTTCGGCAAACTCGAACCCTCACCCGCACCTCTAAGGCAGGCCATGGAAATGACAGAGTGTGGAAAGCATGGAAAGCCACAAAGGCGGCTTCCCACCGTTCCCACACTCTTTGGAAATCACTGCGTGATTACCACATTCCCACGGTCTTAGCGACGAGCGAGGTATTCAGAAGCAACGGCCAAGACTCACCCTAAATCCCGACTTAAGCCTCTAACGCCGCAAGGGAGTTACAGCGGAGGTGGGGCCTACATCAGCTCATCGACAAAGGACTTGGCGACATCGGCGGGGATGCGTATGTCCTGGTGAACGAGAGGTCCTGGTTTTAAGACGGGCTCGGCGTCGTGGGCTGCGGGCACGTCGGTGCGTTCAAAGAAGAGACCGATGGGAATCTCGTCGCCCCAGAGCAGCGATTTCTCCACCGCTGCCTGAAAGTCCGTGTGATCGTATTCGGGATTTTCCTCGAGCTTTTTGACGCGCGGGCGGAACCACTGGAAGGTGTTGTCGTGGTTGTAGGTGACGCATGGGCTGAAGACATCGATGAAGGAGAAGCCTTTGTGTTCGATGCCTCGCTTGATCAGCTCGGTCAAGTGCTTTTGGTCGGCGCTGAAACCACGCGCGACGAAGGTTGCGCCGGCGGAGAGGGCGAGGGAGATGGGATTTACCGGAGCGTCGACGTTGCCGAAGGGCATGCTTTTGGTCTTCATGCCGATGCGGCTGGTGGGCGAGGTTTGTCCGGTGGTGAGCCCGTAGATCTGGTTGTCCATGACGATGTAGGTGAGGTCGAGGTTGCGGCGCATGGTGTGCACAAAGTGGCCGGCACCGATGCCGAAGCCGTCGCCATCGCCACCGGTGACGAGGACGGTCATGGCGTGGTTGGCGAGTTTCATGCCGCTCGCTACAGGGAGAGACCGGCCATGAAGCGTGTGCATGCCGTAGGTGTCGATGAAGCCGGGAAAGTTTGAGGAGCATCCGATGCCGCTGATCGTCGCGACTTCGTGCTTGGGAATCTGGAGTTCGACGAGGGCCTTCTGCACTGCGGCAAGAACTCCAAAGTCCCCACACCCTGGGCACCAGTCAGGATCGACTTTGCCTTTGAGATCGGCCATCACCATTTGCTTGGGAAGTACTGCCTCAGTCGCCATTGAATCCTCTCGGTTTTCTAAAGTCGGTTTTTTCTGACTTTCTATACCAGAATTTCGTGAGCCGGCACAGAAAGGTTCGTGTTGCCGGCGAGTTGTTCTTTGACTGCTTCCACAATGTGGTGGGGCATGAATGGTTCGCCGTCGTACTTGCGAATGTTTCCGTTGGGAACGTAGCTGGTTTCACTGCGCAGGTAGCGAGCAAACTGACCGCTGAAGTTGTTTTCGACGATGATGGTGTGGCGAGAACTCTTCAGGATTTTGACGATTGCATCGCCGTGGAGCGGGACGAGCCAGCGGATCTGCAGTTGATTGGAGGAGATTCCCTGGTCCTGCAACAGCTCGCGCGCTTCTTCGATCACTCCGTAGGTTGACCCCCAACCGATAAGAGTCACATCGGCGTCGGGCGGGCCGATGAGTTGAGGCGGGGGAACGGCGGATTCGAGACCGTTCATCTTGCGCATGCGCTTTTCCATCATGGCGCGACGTTTTGTGGCGTTAGTGTATTCGTCGCTGATCAGCACGCCGTTCTCGTCGTGCTCGTCGCTCGAGACCGTGTGGGTGTAGCCGGGCACGCCGGGGATGACGCGTGGGGAGACGCCGCTCTCGGTGATGAGGTAGCGCTTGTACTCTTCGTGCGTGTCCGCGCCGTTGGAGGTGATGAGCTCGCCCCGATCGATGTGTGGCTGGAAGTTGAGGACTTTTGGATCAACGCTCAGCCTGCCTTCGGAGAGCAGGAGGTCGCAGAGAACGATTCCGGGAACCTGGAAGCGGTCGGCGAGATTGAAGATCTCCGGGATGAGGGTGAAGCAGTCGCCGATGTCGAGCGGAGCGGCGATGATTCGCGGGTAGTCGCCGAACGCTGCGCCGAGCATCTGCCAGAGGTCGCCTTGTTCGGTTTTGGTGGGGACACCGGTGGAGGGGCCGGCGCGCTGGCAGTCGATGACGACGACGGGGATCTCTGCCTGGGCGGAGAGGCCGAGGCCTTCGCTCATGAGAGCGAAGCCTCCGCCGGAGGTGGCGCACATGGCGCGGACGCCGGCGTGCGCGGCGCCGATGGCCATATTGATGACGCCGATCTCATCCTCGACCTGGCGGACGACGATTCCGGCTTTGCGGGCGTGGTCGGCCATCCAGTGGAGGACGCCGGTGGAGGGGCTCATGGGATAGGCGCAGTAGAATTTGACACCGGCTGCTGCGCCTCCCATGGCGAGAGCGCTGTTGCCGCTGAGGACGGCGTATTTGTTCTCGGTCATGGGGAGCGGCCAGGCGAAGGGCTTGAAGTTTTCGGTGGCGTAGTCGTAGCCGGCACGGGCGACGCTGACGTTTTCGTCGATAACTTTCTGTTCCTTCTTTCGGAACTGTTCGGCGATCACGCTCTCAAGAGCGGGAAAGCCGATACCCATCATGCTGAGCGCAGCGCCCATGGCGAGTGTGTTTTGCGCCACCTTGTTTTTCGTGATGTCGGCAAGTTTGGAGACGGGGATGGGACATAGCTGGACTCCGGGAGCGGGAGTGCCGGGTTTGATCAGGTCGGCGTTATAGAGGCAGGCCGCGCCGGAGCCGAGGAGGCTGAGGTGGCGGTCCATCGTGTCCTGGTTGAGCGGAATGAGGAGATCGAGGCGGTCGCCCATGTTGGTGATGGGGTCGGGACCGGTGCGGACCGTGAGGAAGGTATGACCACCGCGAATGATGGATTGATAGGCGTTGTAGGCGTTCAGATGAAGGCCACGGCGGCTGAAGATTTTGGCGAAGATGTCACCGGGGGTTGCCACGCCCTGACCGGCTGCTCCTCCGATAGCTACGGCGAAAGACTGCCTCATACGGATCATCCCTCTCAAAGCCGAGACTCATGGGCCCAGTGCTTCAGCACTGGTGACTCATCTAATGAGCAGGGATTCTACGTTGTTCTGGAAGCGACAGGCAAGCGACGATTAATTTGGCCTTTTAGTTCTGCCTTAGCAGTATTGTTTCCAGATCATCTTTGCCTTCGCCCAGCTGACGAACAGCTGCGATGTATTTTGGGACGTGGAACTCCGCCTCGGCGCGCTGCAACGGGTGCAGGATGGCCTCGCCGTGAAAGCCGCTTATTTGTTGATAGTCCCACGGCTTCGTCCCGATGGCGTAGGGCAGCAGAAAGTCGAGCGCGGCGCGAATGCATCGGCCGTCCGGGGTGCGATAGTTCCAGAGGTCTACGCCGAGCTGTTGACCGAGCGAGGCCAGTTGCATAAGCCCGTCGAGATTGCCGATGCTGTAGCTGAAGGCGTTGGTTCGGGCTAATTCCAGCGGCTGCCGTCCGTCGGGCTCGATCTGCACGGCGATTCGCCTGGTCTTTACCCGGTTGAGCGTGTCGACGGCGAGTTGACGGTCTCCGAGGAAGAGCGCGAAGTCGGTGACCTGAAGGTCATACCATGTGCCGTGGTTATTCTTAGCGGCGTCCTCGTCCTTACCCTTATCACTGGTCCGCATCCAGCGGAGAAAGTCTCGGAACCATGCTTGCAGGGCCGCCTGGTCTGCCGCACTCCACGACTTTGATCCTGCCAGCAATCCTGCCGCGTCGACAGCGGGCATGAGGGAGCGGGTCTCAATCAGTCCGATGCCGCGGCCGGTGTTGATGCCGGGAATGCCCTGGCCAAACTCGAGGTTCGGATTCATCCGCGTCGCGGGATCGATAAACCAGGTACGCAGCAGCAGAGCGGCCCGCTCAGCATAGGCGGTGTTGCCGGTGAGGTAGTACGCGAGGGCGAGGTTGCGCGCGTCTTCTCCCATACGCCCTATGTTGTCGTGATCCGATATTTTCTTTAGTTCGGGATTGCGCTCGCCGTCGCGGCGAATGTACGGAAGTCCATTTGGCTTGGAGGGGTCGGCCCAGAAGTAAGGAGCCTGGCTCATATAGTCGTGCTTGTCGCCGCTCGGCGGCACGACGGCCTTCTGCATCACGGAAAACGGTCCCTCAGGCATGGCCTTGTCGGCAGCTTTGGTCACGGCGGCGAGGACCTCGCGCCTGACGGTTGACTCCGATGGAGCCGTCTTGATGGAGTGGATGGTCATTGCGTCCAGCAAGAATACGCGCGGCGGAACGTCAGCTGGTAATGGGGACGCGGCGGAAGCAGTACGAACTCCGGCGACTACAACAAGCAAGACACCGAATGACTGTGCGCAATCAAGCAAACTCCGACGCATTGACATACTGAATCACTCCTGAAAACTATCGTGCGACAAGGTGGTAGTGCGCCCCTGGAACAGTATCGAGGAGGATCTGTCCGCTTGAGTCTGGTTGCAAGGTCTGGTTGGCAGATTTTGTGCTGCTTGAGACATGCACGGGTCTTGCCCCCCACGGATTCATGATGTGCAGCGAGCCACCCTTCTCACTGAACAGGTCAACATAAGTGACGGCGCCTTCCCGCTGTTCGCTCGAGACGAGAAATGCACCTTTGGCGCGGAGTCGGGTGAAGGATGCATCCATTGTCGCAGGCCAATCGGGAAATACCCGCATGACTCCATCTTCGTGCTGCAGCAGCATCGAATCGAGCGCCTCTATGGAGCCGGACGTCTCGATGCCTCCGCCACCCTGAAACACCGTGAGGTTGCTGGGCCGCCACTGATGAAGAATGGCTGCCTTGAACTTCGCGACAAGATCGTCTGCCGGCCAGCCGATCCGGGCGGCGATCGGAAATATCTTGCAGAAACCGTTATTACTGTTGCCCCCGCGAGTCACACCCCAGGAGTTCATCTCTTCCATGGAGTTGCGCGCCATCTGCAATTGCTGCGCATCGCCGCCAATGGCGAGATTTTCTCCAGGATAGACCAGACCTTCAAGGTTGATCGGCTGGTCTCCGGGCTCAAAGAGTCCCTGATTCTTGATGTTGTTCTTAACGCTTGCGGCGATGTAGTAGACGGCCTTGCCGTTCACGATACCGGTGGGATAAGGCGCCAGTTCGTCGAGAAAGCTCTGCCACTGCGGACGAATCCCACTATCAACATTCAACACCTTGCTGGTTTCGATCAGTTCGCGGGCCACACGACGCGCAAACCCTAGGTCGAGGTTCGGGTTCACGTCATCGCCACCTTCGTGCGCGGAGCTGTGCTCGAAGATCCATTCCTTGCCGGAAGGATCACGGACCGCGAAGTCGCGCCAGAAGGCGTCGAGTTCCTTCAGGGCGGGATAGAGTTGATCCCGAAGGAACTGCTCGTCACGGGTGTACTCGTAGTACTCGATCAATGGGAGCACGCTGAAGGTCGCATTGGACTTCTGGTCCGATGGCAGCTTCTTGTAATCCTTTGTCGCAGCAACTGGTGCAGGCGGAGGGGCCGGTTCGTACATCGTGAAGGGAGAGAAGGTGCGCTGGAAGGAGACGCCTTTGTAACCAGCGGCCGCAGTGCGGTTCTTCTGCCAGGGAATCTGGGCCAGAACCATGCGGTTATACGGTTCTGACAGGTCGGCATGATTGCTCGAAAATACTCCGTAGAACGGCGCCTCTTCGTTGTAGTTCATGAAGTAACGCCCACCCCACCCGGCATTGTCGGTCGTAAGAAAGTTGCTCCACAGGGAAGGCGGCAGATGTCCCGGCCGGCTGCTGGAGCCGAGAACGTAGAGAGCTCCGTAGTAGAACTCCTCCAGGGTTTTGTCGTGCACCTGAATGAAGGACCTCAGCCAGAACTCCTTCCACCATTCCCTGTGCGCTTTTTCCAGTTGCTCGATCTGGGATGAGTTCACCGTGTGTGCATGCACGAGCACCGATTGCACCAGCGCTTCAGAGGACGGCGCTGACTCTCCGATGCGACTGTCGCTCTTAAAGACGGTGATTACCCAGACCGGTCTGCCTCCACGCAGAACGAAGCTGCCGCCGGCGCTGGTGGCCTCAGGCGTTGCCGTGGAAAACTCGGCACCCAGAACCCTTACCGCGACTACAACGCGTGACTTGTACTCCGTGGGGCCGTTCAGGTTATTCTCCCGGCTTGTCCACAACATTCCATCGCGGCTGCCGGCAGCTGCGGGCAATATCGTATGCGGCACGGAGTCAGGAGCCGGCATCGTCAAATTGACCTGCAGGGGAACGTCCGGGCTTCCTGCATCCGACGATAGCTCCGTTGCAAATACGTTGTCCCCGTCGGCCGTCCAAGAGCGCATATGGACGGTTGTCTGTCCAAGCCTCAGGGTGGTGAGCACTTGCGCATTCAGGATGTCCTGATCCATTCGGTAGACCGCGTCAGCACCCGTTGTCGGTGACGATGAGGAGATAGTTAAGTATCCGAGAGAGAGAATCGAAACCTCTGGTGCGTTGTGGCCAACATTCCAATGCGTGCCCCAGAAGTCGCTTTTGCCAAAATAGAATCTTTGCGACGTCGTCGAGTCGCCGGCAACAACCCCGATGTCCCCGTTACCCATCAGTGCGCCTGAGGTGTATTTCGGCGTGACAAGTTTGTCCGGCGGCGTTGTTGAGATACCGTGTATCCCCTTCAGCAATGACTGCACTGTAGCCCAGCTATTGTCTGGAACGACCGACTGTGCGGATGCACTCCGCGGCGCAGTCGTCACAACAATCAACAGCAGGAGTGCGCTTTTGTAGATCTGGAATCGGTTCATGGGGTCGGTGAAAAATCACTTTCGTCCTGGCTAATTAATCACGCCCCAAATTCGACTGAGGCTTTCTGCGATGAGTCAACGCATCGCAGAGGAACACATTGAAGTTTTTATATGCAAACTTATATGTTCGTCAATAAAAACATACTTGCCATCGTACACCCATGGTCTTACGAGGGCATGTACCTCGGGCGATGGAGGCATTGATAGACTGCATCCAGCAAACTATCGCCCGCGAGGGAATTTGTGCCTCCGCACCACACCATCGACGGCGTCACCTACACCTTTCGCGACCTCAAGGACCTGCTCGCCAAGGCGACGCCTCCGCGGGCCGGCGACGAACTCGCCGGCATCGCGGCGGGCAGCTCGGTTGAGCGCGTCGCCGCCCAGATGACCCTGGCCGATCTGCCTCTCGTGACTTTTCTCAACGAAGCAGTCGTTCCCTACGAGACCGACGAGGTGACGCGCCTTATCGTCGATTCGCACGACCGCACGGCCTTTGCCCCTATCGCCAGTCTCACTGTCGGCGGGCTTCGGGACTGGCTGCTTTCCTACGATGCGACTAGTGAATCCCTTAGCGCACTTGCGTCGGGTTTAATGCCCGAGATGGTCGCCGCCGTCTCTAAGCTGATGCGCGTGCAGGACCTGATCGCGGTCGCGCGAAAGATTCGCGTCGTTACACGATTCCGTACCACTGTCGGGTTGCCCGGACGCCTGTCCACCCGCCTCCAGCCCAATCACCCCACCGACGATCCCGCCGGCATTGCCGCTGCGATCATCGATGGTCTGCTTCTCGGCTCTGGCGATGCCGTTATCGGCATCAATCCAGTCGCTGATAACGTGGCCGGTACGAGAAGCCTGCTTCAACTCATCGACTCCGTTCGCGAACGCTACTCGATTCCGACGCAGAGCTGCGTCCTCGCTCACGTTACGACCCAGCTTGCCGCGCTCGAACAGGGCGCGCCCGTCGATCTCGTCTTCCAGTCCGTTGCGGGTACAGAACTCGCGAACACTTCGTTTGGGGTCAACCTCGCTCTGCTCGGTGAGGCCCACCACGCCGCCCGCGAACTTCACAGAGGAACGGTGGGGGACAATGTGATGTACTTCGAAACCGGCCAGGGCAGTGCGCTTTCTGCGAACGCTCATCACGGTGTCGACCAGCAGACCTGTGAGTCCCGCGCCTATGCTGTTGCGCGCCGGTTCTCTCCGATGCTGGTCAACACGGTCGTCGGATTCATCGGACCGGAGTACCTTTACGACGGCAAACAGATTGTGCGGGCCGGCCTCGAAGACCACTTCTGCGGCAAACTGCTCGGTCTGCCCATGGGCTGCGACGTCTGCTACACCAATCACGCGGAGGCGGACCAGGATGATATGGATACGCTTCTCACGCTGCTTGGCGCGGCCGGTGTCAACTACATCATGGGTGTTCCCGGTGCCGACGACGTGATGCTTCAGTACCAGAGCACTTCCTTTCACGATGCGCTTTACCTTCGCTCGACGCTTGGTCTCCGTCCCTCGCCAGAGTTCGAAGCGTGGCTCAGAAGCGACATTCCCGGTCAGCTCGCCTTGCCAACTCAAATGCAACTCTCTTCTGAGAGCTGAGAGAGCCGATGCCCGATTTGATTCCGACTTCCCTTCCCCGCCTCCGCGACTACACTTCGGCGCGAGTCTCTTTGCCTACTACCGGCCATAGCATCGGCACGACCGAAGTACTCCAATTCCAGCTCGCGCACGCTCAGGCGCGCGACGCGGTGCATGCCCCGTTTCACGCTCAACTATTTGCGCAACGCATGCACGCTGAACTTCCCATCCTCGCGGAAGCCTCGATTTCTGTTCTCCAGCTTCAGACCAACGCAGCCGATCGTGCTACTTATCTCCGCCAACCTGTTCTTGGCCGAACCCTCCACCGAGATTCTGCTGCCGAGCTTCGACACACGCCGAGCGACCTCGCCATCATCATCGCCGATGGCCTCTCCGCTCTGGCGGTCGAGCGCAATGCGATTCCTGTGCTCGCACACCTTCTTCCGCAGCTGCTTGCCGCAGACTGGGCGATTGCTCCGCTTGCTCTGGTGCAACAAGGCAGAGTTGCCATCGGAGACCCGATCGGCTTCCATCTTGGAGCCAGCCTTAGCCTCGTTCTTATTGGCGAACGCCCGGGGCTCTCCTCGCCCGACAGCCTGGGAGGTTATCTGACGTGGCATCCGCATCCGGAGCGCACCGACGCCGACCGCAACTGCCTGTCTAATATCCGCTATGGCGGCCTCTCTCCGGAAGCGGCAGTAGACCGCCTCTTCTGGTATCTGCAGGCTGCGCGCGCAAGGCAGATCACAGGCACCTCGCTCAAAGAGGGTTCGCTTGGGCTCGAGCCATTGCCGGGACCACCCAGAAAAAAATTGCTGTGAATAGAACACGAACTGGTTGTTCAATTTTTCAAATCGACGACCGGGTGTTGTATGCTCCACGCAAACAGAGGAGGCCGGCATGATCGACCTAACAGAAGTTGGCGCATTTCCTGTTCTCACCTCGCCAAATAAGTTCAGCGTTCGCTTCGGACTCTATCTTCCCGGGATTCATGCCACGGATGGATTTGACGTCGTTGTCCGAGTGATCCACAGCGATGATCGCTTCGACCCGAATGTTCCGCCAACTGAATTTGCGATGATTTGGCAGGCGGGACATTCCCTTGATTTGTGGACTGTGACCACTCCGCTGACTACGAAGGCGGGTACACATTTTGGCACGCCAGGAATGCATTTGTACCGGCACCAACTTTGGTGGACTCCGCCCGGTGGGACTCGACAGATCGTGACTTCCTGGATAACCGATCCGTTCGCCCGCGAGACCGAGATCGGGCGCATGTCGGCTTTCACGCTTGCTTCAGGATCTGTTCCGTTTGCATGGACCGATCAGGCATACAAAACGCCGGAGCTTGATGATCTCGTCGTCTATGAGTTGCAGGTGGAAGAGTTCAACGATACGTTCGATGGCGTCGCCGATCGTCTCATTTATCTGAAGAGTCTCGGCGTTAATTGTCTGGAACTGATGCCCGTCACCAGCATGAAGCTTGATTTCGATTGGGGGTATGGTCCACTGCATTTCTACGCGCCTAGTGCGCGTTTCGGCGGCGGCGATGCACTCAAGAGGTTAGTTGACGCAGCTCATCAACAGGGGATGGCGGTCATCCTCGACGTGGTCTACGAGCATGTCGATACGATGTTTCCGTACTTTCGCGTGTACGACGACGTGAGCAACACACCTGGCGCAAAGAAAGTTCCTAATCCCATGATGGATGGGTGGAATATCTATGGCTTTGGACCAAAGCCCGACTTCACCGTAGCGTTTACTCAGGAGTACTTTCTCAACGCCAATCAACGATGGCTCGACGAGTACCACGTAGACGGCTTTCGCTATGACGAGGTTAGCGATCTCTACGTGCCCCCGATGGACGCGGGATACCGGAAGTTAGTCGAACAAACTTACCTGCACTCCTTGAAGCTGCCGCGCTTCCAAGGATCATCCGGTGGCTATAGCCGAATCATCCAATGTGCTGAGGCGCTCGACCGTTCGCAGACTGTGCTTTCACAGACCTATACCAACTGCGCGTGGCAGAATGGATTGCTTTACCAGGCCGAGAATGTGGCCGGTGGAACTGCGCCATCCGATAATTACGCGCACCAACTCGACCCGAACTTCATGGGATTTCCCGGCACGACGGCTGTGGTAGACGCTGCCGGGAACGCAGTACAGATGCCGGTCGCGCCCTTTCAGTACATCGAGTCTCACGATCATAGCCAGTTGATTGTGTTTGCGGGAGTGGGCAACGAAAGCAACGATCCTATACCCGAAGGAGACCGCAGCAGGTTTTTCAAGCTTCAGCCGCACGCCATCGCGCTCTACACATCGCAGGGCATTCCGATGCTTTGGCAGGGACAGGAGTTTGCCGATAACTATGGTCTTCCGGATACTGGCCTGTCCAGGGTCCACCTAGAACGCAACACGCACTGGGAGTATTTTTACGATGAGTTTGGTACGCCGCTGGTTCGCCTGTATCGGCGCCTCGGGGTCCTGCGTCGAAGCGTACGCGCCCTACGCAGCCGGGCTTCGTTCTACTACTGGCAGCAGTCGTTGCACGGCACGCAGATTCTCATTTACTCGCGTCATGCGGCGGCTGAGGGGGCCAACCCGGAGTCGTGGGCGCTTGTGCTGCTGAACTACGCCGATGCCGACGGCACTGTAAACGCCCCCTTTCCGGTGGCGGGTACCTGGCGGGAGATGCTCGACGATTCTGTCCGCTCAACGCCACTCGAGGTGCAGCCACAGCAGGATGGTGCGACGATCAGCTTGAAAGTGCCGTCCAACTATGGGCAGGTTTGGGTTAAGGTCGCCTGAATATTCGGTCGCTTGTAGAAGAAGCCAGACGAAGGAATTGTGCTCTTCCGGGGCCTTGGTGCTGCGGATCGGGCTCATTGGACAGTGCATCCTATCCCTCAAAACTGCGGCCAACTGCAAAATTCTGATTTGCAAACGTATTTTTTGTGGCTACTATATGTCCGACGTGGGGGCACCCATGGCGAAGTCTTCCGAAGTTGTTCAGATCGGCGGTTTCGGCGGCACACTAAGGCGAGATGCCTGGTGGGTTGAAATTGTGCCGGTGGTCATGCTTCTGAGCTTGTTCAGCGTCTACGCAACCTTACGAGCCTTTGAAGGAAAGTTTTATGAGTGGGGACCGTACCTCTCTCCGTTTTATTCTCCACTGATCGACCCGGCACACCACTGGTGGCGATTTTCGCCGGCACTTCTGGTTCTGGCAGGACCGTTGGGATTTCGGGCGACCTGTTACTACTACCGAAAGGCGTACTATCGCGCGTTCCTTCTGGATCCGCCTGCTTGTGCAGTGAGCGAGGGTGGCAAGCGGCGTTACCACGGTGAATCTTCCTTTCCGTTTATTCTGCAAAATCTCCATCGCTGGTTTCTCTACATCGCATTTATTTATCTTGTCTTCCTATGGCGGGATGCAATTCGCGGTTTCTTCTTTGAGAACGGGTTTGGAGTCGGCGTGGGCTCACTTGTCCTGCTGGTCAATATCGTCCTGCTCACTCTTTACACTTTTTCCTGCCACTCCCTGCGTCATCTGGCGGGAGGAAAGCTCGATTGCTTCTCGTGCACGTCGTTTGGCCCCACGCGTCACAGTGCGTGGCGATGGCTCAGCGGTTTGAATGGACGCCACATGCTCTTCGCATGGATGAGTCTTATTTCAGTAGGCCTTGCCGATCTCTATGTGCGCATGGTCTCTTCAGGTTTGTTCAAGGACATTCGGCTCCTGTGACCGGCGCGTACGAAACCCACGAACACGACGTGCTCATCATCGGCGCGGGTGGCGCGGGCCTGCGGGCTGCAATCGAATCGCTGGCGCAGGGCGTGAGCGTTGGGGTTGTGTGCAAGTCGCTGCTCGGCAAAGCGCATACGGTAATGGCCGAAGGAGGCATCGCTGCTGCGATGGCGAACGTGGATACGTCGGACGATTGGCGTGCGCACTTTCGCGATACGATGCGCGGCGGAAAGTTCCTGAATAACTGGCGCATGGCCCAGCTCCACGCGCAGGAGGCTCCTGAACGCGTGCGCGAGCTGGAGCAATGGGGTGCGCTCTTCGATCGAACCGAGAGTGGCGAGATTCTGCAGCGAGCCTTCGGTGGCCACACCTTCAAAAGGCTATGTCACGTCGGTGACCGCACTGGCCTCGAGATGATCCGCACGTTGCAGGATCGCGGCGTACACCAAGGTATCGACGTCTATATGGAGTGCGCGATTACACGACTGCTGAAAGATGGCGATCGCATCGCCGGTGCTTTCGGCTATTGGCGTGAGCAAGGCCGCTTCGTCATCTTCAAAGCCAAGTCCGTGGTCATATGCACCGGTGGTATTGGGAAAGCCTGGAAGATCACTTCGAACTCCTGGGAGTACACGGGAGACGGGATGGCGCTCGCCTACGACGCAGGCGCCGATCTGACGGACATGGAGTTCGTCCAGTTTCATCCGACGGGAATGGTGTGGCCACCTGGCGTGCAAGGCATTCTGGTGACCGAGGCCGTGCGTGGCGAGGGCGGCGTTCTGCGGAACAAAAATGGCGAGCGCTTTATGGAGCGCTACGACCCGAAGAGACTCGACCTTTCCACCCGCGATGTTGTCGCCCGTTCCATCTACACCGAAGTGCGTGAAGGCCGCGGCACCGAACATGGGGGCGCATTTCTCGACATTTCTCACAAACCGGCTGAGTACGTGAAGCGAAAGCTGCCGAGCATGTATCACCAGTTTCTGGAACTGGCGGATGTGGACATCACGAAAGGGCCCATGGAGGTTGGCCCGACGTGTCACTACATGATGGGGGGCATCCAGGTGGATGCGGAGACAGCGCAAAGCTCGGTTCAGGGACTCTTTGCAGCAGGAGAAGCCGCGGCGGGTCTGCACGGTGCGAACCGGCTTGGTGGTAATTCCCTCTCCGATCTCCTGGTGTTTGGCCGGCGGGCGGGATTGGCTGCGGCGGAACACGCTAAACGGAGCTCTTCGCCCTCGATTAATTCTTCACAACTCGTGGATGCGGAACGGCAGATGCTCCTGCCCTTCGAACGCAACATCGGCGAAAGCCCTTACGGCATCCATGATGACTTGCAGGGCGTTATGCAGAGTCTCGTCGGCATCTTTCGCACAGAAGAAGACCTGCGCCGAGCTTTATCGGAGATTGACACACTGAAAGAGCGCGCGGCCCGCGTGCGCGTTGAAGGTTCGCGGCTATTCAACCCAGGGTGGCATCTGGCGCGGGACCTGCAAAGCATGTTGACCGTTGCCGAGGCGGTGACACGTAGTGCGCTCGCGCGCCGTGAGAGCAGAGGCGCTCACAGCCGCATCGATTATCCCGGTCTGGATGATGAGTGGGGAAAGATGCATAATGTCGTGGTGAAGAAGGGGGATGCCATGACGGTTCTTGAATTCCCTGTTGCTGAGATGCCGGATGACCTGAAGCAATTGCTCGCGGAAGATAGCGTAACCAAATAGGTAGGCAGCCATGGCTGATGTCCCGATGACAGAGGCGACGTTGCAGGTCTTCCGGGGTGACCGGGAGGGCGGCAGGGCCGTTGACTATCGCGTACCACTGGTTCCGGGGATGGTTGTGCTGGATGCGCTGCATGCGGTGCAGGCGCACCAGGCTCCCGACCTCGCCGTTCGGTGGAATTGCAAAGCGGGCAAATGCGGCTCATGCTCAGCGGAGGTCAATGGCCGTCCGCGGCTCACGTGCAAGACGCGCATGGACGCGCTTCCGCTGGATCAACCCGTCACCATCTTTCCGATGAAAGCATTTCCGGTCATCAAGGATTTGGTGACCGATGTCTCGTGGAATTTCAAGGTCAATCGAAAGATTCCACCGTTTCAACCGAGGTCTGGTGTTGAGTGGAAGATGTACCAGCGGGATGTGGACCGTGTGCAGGAATTTCGCAAGTGCATTGAGTGTTTTCTCTGTCAGAATGTCTGCCACGTTCTGCGCGAGCACGACAAGAAAGAGGAGTTTGGAGGGCCACGCTTCTTCGTGCGAACGGCTTCGCTTGATATGCATCCGCTGGACGGCGTCTCGCGAACAAAGGTTTTGAAGGAGGAACTGGGTCTTGGACTCTGCAATATCACGAAATGCTGCACCGAGGTGTGTCCGGAAGATATCCACATCACCGACAACGCCATCATCCCCTTGAAGGAGAGGGTGGTGGATGAATATTATGATCCGCTGCTCATGCTTGTCCGCAAGATCCGCAGCGCCGGAAAGGCTTAGCTGCAAAAGGAAGGCGCCATGACATACGAGCTGAAACGAATTTCGACCGCAGCCATCACCGAGGCCATCGCAAAGGCGGAACTCTACCGCAGCCTCAACGAGCCGGAAGAAGCAGAGTCGATCTGTCGCGATATTCTGGCGATCGAACCACAGCATCAACTTGCATTGAGGCTGCTCGGGCTTGCGCTCACGGATCAGTTCACGGGAAGTTCGGCTGACCGCGACCGCGAGGTGGAAAAAAGTTTTCAACAGCTGAGTGATCGCTATGAGCGACTTTACTACATGGGGATTGCGTACGAACGGCGCGCGAAAGCGCAGCTCCGTTCCGGACAGCCGCCCTATACGGTGCTGCCTCTCTTTGAGCATGCGATGCGCTCCTTTGCAGAGGCAGAGAAGATCCGTCCATCCGGAAACGACGATGCTCTCCTTCGCTGGAACCGCTGCGTACGCCTGCTGCAGAGCTCATCGTATCTATGGGAACAGGAACTTGCTCCGTTGGATAGACAAGACACGGCCCCTGACATAGCTTGATGTCGCCCTTCGGGGCGGTGGTTCAATCACAACTCGTCTTCCACACAGAAGCGTTTCGCTGTAACCATGCATTCACATTGTCTTGATCGGATGTTAATAGGTAGCGCTATAGCTTCATTAACATGCGAAAGAATAGATTTTCACCTATACCTCGACTTCTGGCGGCCATCCTGTTTTTCTTCACCTGTAACTACCTCCAGGCTCAGTATGAGAACGGGAGTTTAGTGGGTACCATCCATGACCCGACCGGCGCGGCTGTCTCCGGCGCAGTCGTAACCGTCACGAACAACGCTACCGCGGTCACTGCGAAGGCCACGACAAACGATGCGGGCGACTACGAGCTCCCGTCTCTCCACGTCGGCACCTACAACATCTCAGCGAGCGCCGCAGGCTTCACCGCTGCGGTGGCCAACAACATCACAATCTCGGTGGGCGGACGCCAGCGCATCGACCTGTCTTTGCGGGTCGGCGGAACTGAAACCATTGTCGAAGTCACCGACGTCGCCCTGCAGCTTGAGACCGAAACCAGCGAACGCGGCCAGACCATCACGAACTACCAGAGCGAGGCGTTGCCCCTGGTCACGCGTAACTACTCTGACCTGATGGGCCTGATGCCCGGCTCGCGCCAGGCTCCTACTGCCGCCACAACCAGTTCCATCAACTCGCTCGTCCGCGCCGGGTCCTACAACGTCAACGGCCAGCGCAGCATGTTCAACAACTTTCTCCTCGACGGACTCGACAACAACGCCTACGGCGAAAGCAACCAGGGATTCGACAACCAGATCATCGCCGTCCCGCCCGACTCCGTCGCGCAGTTCCAGGTGGTAACCGATAACGAGAGCGCCGAGTATGGCCGGTCCTCCGGCGCCACCATCAACGTCGCATCGCAGAGTGGCACAAATCGCTTCCACGCTACGGCCTACGAGTTCATCCGCAACACCGCCCTCAATGCGGCCGGCTTCTTCAAGCCCCTGACCGTCGGCAGCACCGGCATCACCACTCCGTTCAAGAAGCCCACCTTCAATCGCAACCAGTTCGGCGTCAACGTCGGTGGACCGATCGTCAAGGACAAGCTCTTCTTCTTCCTCGACTATGAAGGCTTTCGTCAGGTGCTCAAGCCCCTCAGTGTCCTCACGTTGCCTACGCAGAACGAGCTCAACGGTATCCTCGTCCAACCCGTCAGAAACCCTGTTACCGGTGCCACCTATGCCGCCGGTAAGGCGATCCCTTCTTCAGCGATCAATCCTCTCTCCGCACAGATCATCAGTTACTTCAAACAGTTCTCTGCCGCATTGCCAGTCAGCGGTCTCACGACAGGGGCTAACCCTACGGGTCTGGCTTCGGCTGACTACGCCGTCCAGGTCCCCTTCACCGATAACGCCGACAAGGGTGACCTCCGCCTCGACTGGCAGATTAACCCAGCCAACTCCACCTTCCTGCGAATCAGCGATCGCAAGGAGAACGGCGTCAACTATCCCAGCATTCCCATCCCCCTCGATGGCCAGACCAACGGCAACATTCGCATCCTCGACCAACAAATCGCCCTCGGCTACACCCGCCTCATGGGTGCCAATAAGGTCCTCGATGTCCGCCTCGGCCTCGACCGCACCAAGGCCGGCAAGTTCAACCTGTCCATCGGAAACACCGCCTTCAACAACATCCCTGGGCTGCCCACCGACAACGCCGTCGTAGCTGGAGGCCTGCCATCCATCGGGATCACGGGCTTCACCGGCTTCGGTCGCCAGAGCACCAACCCGCAATGGCAGAATCCGGCACTCATCGACCCCAAGGTCAACTTCACCTGGGTGAAGCGCAACCACTCCCTGAAGTTCGGCTACGAGTACGAGCACGTCTGGATGGCCGTAAATGACAACAATCCGCTCTACGGTTCGTTCAACTATGGCGGCGGCTACAGCCTTTGCACTGCAGCAACCTCACCTACCTGTGCCACAAATGTCAATGGCCAAGCCGCTTCAACCGCTCCAGTCAGCGACACCTACTGGGCCGACTTCCTCTTCGGCACAACCAACGCTTACTCACTCGCAAACTACTACGTGGCCCACCTCACGCAGAATATCCACAACCTCTACGCGCAGGACGACTGGAAGGTGATGCCAAGACTTACTCTGAATCTCGGTCTGCGGTGGGAGTATGGTTCGCCCTACGCTGATCTTTACAATCGCATCTCGAACTTCGATCCCGGCACCCAGACCGTCCTTACCACCACACCCGGAGCGGTCGCCGGCAACGGCATCACCCCCTTCCAAGGTGGCGGCACCTACGGCAAGACCCTGGTCAATCCGGACTTCACCGACTTCGGGCCACGCGTAGGCTTCGCGTACGCGGTCGATTCCAAGACGGCGCTTCGTGGCGGTTTCGGTATCAGCTACGCGCACTACACTCGCGCGGGCTCCGGCGACATCCTCGGCATCAATGCGCCGCAGGCACAGTTCGCCTCCGTCACCCAGAATGCCCCGAGCATCACGAATCCCCACTGCTCAACGCCGCTTCCCGCCCAGATCATCGCCGTTGGCGCGACCGCTCCGTCCTGCTTTGCTACTTCTGATCAGGGCTACCCTAGCGGCCTCGTGACCAGCTTCAACAAGGCCACCGACAACATCACTTACATTCCCAAAGACACCAAGGACAGTTACGTCGAAAGCTACTTCATCAGCATCCAGCGCACCTTGGCCAAGAACACACTGCTCGACATCGCTTACGTCGGCAATCACGGCGTCAAGCTGCAGGGCTTCGTCAACGCAAATCAGTTAAACCCGTCGATCATCACAAACGGTAAATTCACCCGTCCGTATGCCAACTGGCCATCCGACATCACCGCGGCCTTGAACACGTTCTACTCGAACTTCAACTCGCTCCAGGTCAAATACGAGCAGCAAACCGTCGCTGGGCTCACGCTGCTCAACACCTTCACCTGGGAGCACGCGCTCGACAACGCCAGCGCCTCGCTCGAAGGCAACACGCCCTCGCTGCAAGATGCCAACAACCCCCGCGCGGACTATGCGCAGTCGGACTACAACCTGCCCATCGCCAATATCACCAGCCTGGTCTATGAACTTCCCTTCGGACATGGACAACGATTCCTCAGTTCCAGCAACGGTGTAGTCAACACCCTCGCTGGAGGCTGGCAGGTCAGCGGCATCGTCACCCTGCAGGCCGGGACGCCCTTCAATATCACCTACGGCCCCAACTCGGCGCAGGCGGTCTCTCCCCAGATCTCGGCGACCTACCGCGGTGCCAACGAGTATCGTCCCAACAAAGTTCCTGGTCAGTCAGTGACCCAGGGACGCAACAATCGCGCAGCCAACACGGGCTACGTCAACTACATCAACTTCAACGCCTTCGTTCTGCCCCCGATCAAGGACGCTGCCGGCAATGTGCTTAGCCCCTTCGGCAATGCCAGCCGCAATCCGGGCCGCACGCCGGCCTTCTACCAAACCGACCTCGCGCTCAACAAGAACTTCAGCACTCCTATCGAGAGCCTGAAAGTTCAGTTCCGCACCGAGTTCTACAACCTCTTCAACCACACGAACCTGTACCTTCCCGGCACCATCAGCGGAACGCAGGGCACGACAACGGCAACCGCCGGCACCGGCGGAACGATCCCCCTCGGCGGTGTCGTGGGCGGAGTACCTAACGGAGGCGGCCAGATCACCAGCACCTTCGAGCCACGCATCATTCAATTTGGACTGAAGGTGATCTACTAGCCTTCGGCCAACGACTCATGTCGCCCTTTGCCGGCCTCATCGTTGACAGAAGCAGTCAACGGTGAGGCCGAAACCTTTAATGAATCAGGTGGAGATTTGTTTTGGGTTCGCCGAAGTAACAATCATTGGCGCATCTCTCTTGCAATGCGCTCAATCGTGTAGTGGCTGGAGAGGACAGCGCCCTCCTGCCAGGCAACGAGATGGGAGAGGTAATCTCCAGCAAAATACGTGCGGCCTTCCGGCTTGTTGAGCTGCGCGTAAGCTTCATCGCAGACAGTGTGGCGGTTGTTTGCGTATGCGCCGAGGGAGTAAGGAACCTTGGACCAGCTCACATAAATGGGTTTTGCCAGCAGATGAGAGCGGCCGGGGTGCAGCTTCTCGACGGCTGCACGCGAAGCGTCAAGCTTTGCCTGGGTTGAGGGGAGAGTGCCGAAGGGCGTGAGTTTCCTGGTGAGGTCTTCGCTCTCAAGGTTGAAGCCGGCGATCAAGACTCCCGTCGGGGAGAACATCTTATCCGTGGGATACCAGACGAGATCGACGGTGTCGTCGAGGAATGAGATTCCGCCGTAGATGTTGTTCTCCTTCTCCCAGAAACGGGGAGACTCCCAGGCGATCTTGTACTGCGCAGTCATGGGCATGCCGGTGAAGGCCTTTTGAGTCTCGGGGGAGAAGTTATTTTTTGTCTTGGCGAGAATGGCGATGGGCACAGTGCAGATGCAAAAGTCGGCGGTGAGTGTCTGGGGCGTGCCAGACTTCGAGTAAGCAACGGTCACGCTGTTGTCTCCCGTGGTGATCTCGTTGACGGGACAGTCGTAGTGGATGAGGGCGCCGAGAGACTTCGCGAAAGCGTAGGGAATGCGGTCCATGCCGCCGATGGGCTGGAACATGGTGGCCTGCCAGTCGATCTGCTCCTCGTATAACTCTCCCTTGGAAAAATCGGCGGCGAGAAGTTCGGTCAACTTAAGAGGGTCATGCAGGGCCGATTGAGCGGGACCAGCGCCGCGCGGCGTGGTGAAGCCGGCGCGAGTGGTGCCGACGTATTTGCCGTTGCCGTTGAGGTCTCCGAAACCGTGAAGGAAGTCCAGCAGACGCGCGGAGTCGTCTTTACACAGTTCGTCGTCGAGAGTGTGCTTGTTGATCGCCTTGCTGAGGAGTTCGGCGAGGTAGCCACGCGTGTCGTGAATAACCTGGCGCTGCTCGACTGCCTTGCCGCCGTTGAGAACGTCGGCCTGCATCAAGGTGGAGCGCGAGGTGTTCACTTCCACTTCGAGGGGAACGCCTAACTCTTGGCAATATCCCAGCATGAGGGTGTGGATGGAGGGGATGCGGGCCGGTCCGGCGTTGAGATACCCGCCATTCTTCCAATCGCAGCGCTGCGACATGCCATCGGTGAACTTGACATCATCTCCGTCGCGGATCGTCCAGTTGCGGCCACCGGGGCGGTTGCGAGCTTCGAGGATTGTGCATTCAAAGCCCGCTTTGCGGAGTTCGTAGGCAGCGACCAGACCGGCGATTCCGGCACCGAGGATGACGATTTTCTTCCCTTTGCCAAAGTCCGCCGCTAGCTGCGGCAACGTAGAGATGCGGGGAGAGGCGACAAGTCCCAGAGCCCGCATCGTGCTAAACGCGGCGGAGTATCCGCCGATTTGTGCCATGCGCTGAATAAACGCGCGCCGAGTGAAGCTCATAAAGGGTGCTCCGTGCAAATGAGTTGAATTTTTTGGGGGGCCTTCTTCGGTGTCGAGTAGCAGCAATAGAGTTATGTCATCGTTGTGTCATCGTTGCGTCGTGATTTTTGCTGGGAGGGCAATAGCACACGGACCCTATGGTTCTTTCGAAGGCTTCAACATGTTGCTTTGAATCTGTCGCCTTCGTTCTTTTCCTCTTCGAGTGGTTGCGCGCGCGGCCTCGTGAGAAGCCGCGCGAATTGTGGTGGGGAGGACGTTCGAACGCAATGACCAGGTTGACTACGGCCGGGCTTCGTAGACTATGTTGAAGGGCGTCTCTGTAGCGCGGCGGAAGCGATTGAATCCGGCGGTGGCCGCTACCGCTCGAATACGCGACTCGCCAGCCTGCGCACCGAGGCATAGGCCAACCTCCTGAGATCGTGAGCATGGTGTGCACAAGAGCGTTGAGAAGGAGTAGTAAACCCGGCCAACGGGATTTAGATTGTCTTTCAACTCGTCATTGGCGAAGGGTTCAACGATCATCCAGCTACCATCTTTGGCCAGTGACTGCCGGACGTGCGCAGCTGCACCGATCGGATCGCCCATGTCATGGAGACAGTCGAACACAGCTACAAAGTCGTAGCCTCTGCCGGGGAACTCTTTTGCCTTTGCCACCTCGAAGGTCACGCGGTCTGCGAGTCCTTCGCGTTTTGCGATCTCCCGCGCCGCTTCGATTGACTTGTCGTGGTAATCAAATCCATAGAATCGCGAGTTTGGGAATGCCTTGGCCATAAGGATAGTAGAGGCCCCCTTTCCGCAGCCGATGTCGGCCACCTTTGCGCCGGCCTCGAGTTTCTCTTTGACACCGGACAATGAAGGGATCCAGCTGCTTACAAGATTTGCGGCATAACCGGGGCGAAAGAACTTTTCGCACCCGTGAAAGACGCCATCAACATGTTCATGCCAGCCCATTCCAGCGCCAGTACGGAAAGAATCAGCAATTCGCGGGACTGCAGCGAGAGAACCCACGGCTAGTTCAAATGCTCCAGGAAGATACGCTGGACTGTCTTCATTTACCAGCGCGAAGGCCTGTTCTTCACTCAGGCTGAAGGTGTTTTTCTTGTCGTCATAGGTGATGTATCCACCTGCCGCCTGCGAAGAAAGCCACTCACGCAAATAACGTTCATCGGTCTGCGTCTTGGCGGCAAGTTGTGCCGAACTCATGGGGCCAGTGGCCAGTGCCTTGTAGAGTCCTAGTTTTTCTCCGATGACAACCATCCCGGCATGAACGGCGGCGCCGAGGTCCATTACAAATTGGCCGATAAAGCTGTTGAGTTTGTTCATATCAAGAGCGGGAGCTTGCGCTAAAGTACTCATTTCAATTTTCCTCCTTCTTTAAATCCGTGTTCATCTCTTCTTTTGTGCTGTGCGACCTCTTCGATTAGCAAAAAGATCGAAGAGGCCGCCGCTGCTGATCGACTAAGGGGTGGTTTGGCCGACGAAGGACTGGCACGAGACGTCGGGGTGCCAGTTGACGAATGCTCCGTTGGGATTGTCCTTCCACGCCCAGACATGCAGCGTGTAGAAGGCCGGGAGGCCGAAGCGATTCGGGGTCTCGAAGTAATGAAAGATCTGCCCCATGAGTTGTGGCGGGGTGCCCGGATGCTTCGCATCCCACGTTTCGGCGATGACCAGGTAGTCGGCGCCGGTCAGTTTCAGACTTCCGTCTGGTTGTGCCTCGTAGAGCACGATCTGGGGACGCGTCGGGTCCACTACGCCATTGCCCACGATTGCGTCATTCACGTAGTGAAGTCCCATAGCACCCGAGTCGGGTCCACTTACGCAACCGAATTCAAGGCGATACCCTTCGTATTCGGCCACTCTTACATCCTTGAAGCGCGCGGTCGAGTCGCGGACAATTTTGAGAAGAGCGCTCTGCTGGTTTTGTTGCTGCCGCGTTAGTTCTTGCTGTTGCGGCGACTGAGTGTGCGAGTGGCCATCTTGTGCATCGGCAAGCAAAGAGCAAACGCTCGCCAGGGCGAGGGCGATCAGAAAATAGCGTAATTGTCTCTCGAATCGTCTGACCTTCGTATCAATGGGGGAAAGCTGCGCTGAGCTCATTTTCGATATTTCTCCTTTTTGGGGGTCGATGATCGCACCTCTGCCGTTCTCAGGGATTTTTCGCCAACTGTTGGTTTTGCTAAAATCCCTCGTGCGGAACGTCTTCTCGCGTTTAGGTTTTCACTGGAACGCGCGCAGTGGTGAGGAGCATCGCCTCGCCAGTTCAAACTAGCAACCGCGAAGACGTGAAGTAACGAAACAACGCCAAAGAAAATCCGAAAGTCGCAACACGGGCCCGTGCGGCTTTGTTGAAAGCAGGAACAACCTTGGAGTCGACTTCCCCGATCTACCAGTTCGGCGAGTTCACGCTGGACGTAGCAAAAGCCTGTGTATTCAAAGCCGAAGAAGAGATCAAGCTCCGTCCCAAGGTCTTTGAAACTCTCAAGTACCTGGTGGAGCATCCTGGCCGACTGGTTGGGAAACAGGAATTGATGCAGGCGGTTTGGCCCGATGCCTTTGTCACCGACGATTCCCTGGTGCAATGTACGGTCGAGCTGCGCCGTGCGCTCGATGATCGAAACCAGGGACTGCTGAAGACTATTCCTCGGCGCGGATACATCTTCGCTGCGCCTGTCGTCCAACGCCCATCGAAGACAAACCATATGCCTATAGCTGATTCCCTGGACTTGCCGGATAGCGCCGAGTTGTCCTCCGCGAAGATTGGCAAAAGGCTCCCCTATCTGCCAATACCGCGGACGTCGCTCATTGGTCGTGAGCAACAGGTGTCGCGGGCCGTTGAGTTGCTACTCCGAAATGACATCCGGTTGTTGACCTTTACCGGCGCGGGCGGTGCCGGAAAAACCCGCATGGCGCTGGCAGTAGCGGCGGCGATTGCGGATCGGTTCCCGGCCGGTGTTCAATTTGTCGGCTTGGCCTCCATCAAGGATCCGGACCTTGTAGCAGGCGCGCTCGTAGAGGCGCTTGATATCAAGCGAGTCGCCGGCCGCACCGTCCCGCAACTTATTGCAGCTCACCTGCGGGACTCGGAACCATTCTTGCTGCTCCTCGACAACTTCGAGCAAGTCCTGCCGGCGGCCGCAGTGATTGCGGAGACATTGGAAGCCTGCCCATCTCTCAAGATTCTGGTCACGAGCCGGACCTGCCTGCATATCTATGGCGAACAGGAATTCCCAGTAACGCCGCTTGAGCAGAGTTCGGCCATGGAGTTGTTTGTGCAACGCGCCACAGCTGTCCGGCCTGATTTTGTACTCACTCCAGAAAACGCACCCGTGATTGAGAAAATCTGTTTGCGCCTGGATGGGTTGCCGTTACCGATTGAGTTGGCTGCCGCGCGGACCAGGGTCCTTTCCGCCTGCGACATGTTGGATCGGCTGCAAAACCGATTGCAATTGCTGAGCGGCGGTGCGCTCGACCTTCCCGAACGACACCAAACGCTTCGCAAGACAATCGACTGGAGTTACGACCTATTGAATGAGGCCGAGCGGACGCTGTTTCAACGTCTTTCCGTGTTTGCCGGCGGATGCACGTTAGAAGCGGCCGAGGCTGTCTGCAACACCGGTCGCGATCTCGGTATTGACCTCCTCGAAGGCTTGTCTTCCCTTGTGGACAAGAATCTGGTTCAGCGTGTGGACCCCACTGAGGCCGAAGCTCGCTTCGGAATGTTGGAGACGATTCGAGAATATGCGCTGGAACGCCTCACCGATAGCGGCGAACAATCTGCGGTGCGACGGGCACATGCGGCATACTGTCTGGTCGTCGCCGAAGAAGGAAATCCAGAATTGAGTCAGGAAGATCGAAGCCGCTGGCTGGCGCAATGCGATGTCGAGATCGACAATTTCCGCGTCGCCCTGGACGATCTCTTTGAGACAGTCAATCTCGACTGGGGTCTACGTCTTTGCATCGCTCTGGTCCGGTTCTGGGACATGCGGGAGCACCTGACCGAGGGTCGCGCCCGCCTTGAAAGAATTCTGCAACTAGCCGGAACGCAGTACCCCACGGAACGGGCAAGGGTGTCACATTTTATCGGAGCCTTGCTGTCGGCTCAGGGCGACTATTCCGGCGCAGAGCGCTTTTTGCAGCAAAGCATCTCCCTTTATGAGGAGTTGGGCGACCAATGGGGAATCGCTGCATCTTTGAACGCTCTGGCAGTCTCGGCCCGGGATCGAGGCGATTATGCCTCAGCGCAAAGCAGTTTTGAGCGAAGCCTCGCATGCTGGCGTATGCTTTCGGACCGGTTGGCGATGGCACGTTGCCTTCACAACCTCGCCAATGTGGTGAAGATTCGCGGCGACTATCCGCGTGCGCGATGGACTCTTCGTGAGGCGACGAATATCTTTGAGGACCTCGGAGATCACAGCGGCGCCGCCTGGTCCGTCAATCAACAGGGCGACATAGCGCACGCGCAAGGCGACCTTGCTGCCGCCCGAGAGTTGTACCAGCAGGCACTTTCGGCCTTTCGGGAGATGGGCGACCAGTGGGGCTCCGCGAGATCTTTGACTGATTTGGGCTTTAATTGCTGTGAGGAAGGAAAACTTTCTGCTGCTCACGCGGCATACCGCGAAGCGCTCGAAATTTTCGGCGGCTTAGGACACCGCCGGGGAATGGCGCGTGCATTGGAAGGCTCCGCGTGCCTGGCTCTGGCTCGAGGAAACGCGGTTCGCGCGCTGAAACTAGGCGCCGCCGCAGCGAATCTGCGCCGCCTGATCCGCGCTCCACTTCCTCAGACGGAACAGTCGAAGCTCGATCAGACGCTGACACCGGCGTGGGAATCACTCAGCGGTTCCGAGGCGGCCAACGCCTGGGCAGAGGGTTCTGGCATGAGCCTGGAAGAGGCGGTTCGTTATTCTCTTGAAGAGCCTGAACTGGCTAGTTCAACCTAGCAGGATCAATCATCCGGCGCACCGCCGCAACGCGATCGGCGGGGATGCCCGCTTTGCGTGCATGTTCGCGAATGCTGTCCTCGTCCGGTGCAAGGTAGATACAGTAGAGCTTGTCCTCAGTGACGTAACTGTGGAGCCATTGAATTTGCGGCCCCATCTCCTTCAACGTTCGCAAGGAAAGCAGTGATAGCTCCCGTATCTGGGTCTCGGATAGCGCGCCAGCACCGGGTATTTCGCGTTCGATTACAAATTGATTCACGATCTGCAAAGTTTAGCATCAACGCCATCGAGATGCATGACAGCTCAGAGACCGTGCTTGCCCACATGCTTTAGATTCAGCAGGTTGTGCGATGCGAGAGGAACACACTGCGGTGGATCATGAAGCCGGTCGCCGAGGAGTTCCTGGAATGATGATTTCACGGCGCCCGAATAGATGAGCGTCAAGAGAAAATGCACCTGGCCCCAGCAAGGTAATCGCAATGGATATCACACCTACATAGAGAGCAGCGATTGCCTTCTCATGTGCGTTCTCCCCAGGTTTCAGGAACGATGACACACCCGTCACCAGGTTGCTCAGTAATGCTGAGGCGCCTGCAATTGGGGTCAGGAAGCCAATCAAAAGTGCAGTACCGACGAGGATTTCAAACAATTCAATTGTCAGGTTGAGTGTCTGAGTTTGCGATTCGATAAGCGCGTGGAATCCATGAACGATCGCAGTGAGGGCAACTGCGAGACGCATAAGGATCAGCCCGAGGCCAGGCCATCCTTCTGGAAAGTTGGAGAAGAGCTTTTGCAGCGAGGGCCTCCTCGGGCACCAAGAGCGTACCCGGTCATGAGAGTAGCTTTTACCGTTCAGGAATGGACCCCTAGAAAGGGTGGTTTTTCGCAACCCGACCGCCCGATGTGCCATGAGTAGAGGTTGATTAGAACTTAGAGATGAATGATGCCGCGGCGTATTCCAATGGCGACCGCTTCGGTGCGATCGCTTGCCCCGAGTTTTTCCATGATGTGCTTGACATGTCCCTTCACCGTCTCTTCGGAGATAAAGAGGAGAGCGGCTATGTCGCCATTTCGATTTCCTCCGGCTATCTTCTGCAGAACATCCACCTCCCGCTTACTTAAGGATTCGTCACCCATGTGCTCTGCAAGATGGGCCGCGATCTCGGGGGGAATATGCTTCTTTCCTGCGTGCACTTTGTGGATCATCTCTATAAGCTGCCGCCGGGGCATGGTCTTGAGCATGTACCCGGCAGCGCCTGCCTGGAGCGCGCGGCGAATCTCTACATCTCCTTCGAAGGTCGTGAGCATAATGATGCGAGCATCTGCGAACTCTGTGCGAATCGCGACCATCGCATCGATCCCACTGATGTCGGGCAGCCTGAGGTCCATAAGCGTTATGTCCGGATGATGTTCGCGGAAGCCCTGTATGGCCTCGCGTCCATTGGATGCCTCGGCCACCAGCAGCATATCCGGTTCATTTTTAATGATGGTTGCGATCCCTTCCCTCATCAGTGGGTGGTCGTCGATGCAGAAGACTCGAATTGGTGTGGAGTCTTTCATTTGTTCCCTCGTTTTCTTTTACCGTTTGATTTTGGCTCGAACTTCTCCCGATTGAACCAGGTTAGCCATTGAGATACCGGACGGCGAGGTTGGCTTTCAAATGCGATCGTGCTGGGAACGGTCAGCTCGACCTCCGTGCCCGCCCCGACGCGGCTAAGGAGCCTGAGCCTAGCGCCAATGCCCTCAGAACGTTCTCGCATGCCTGGTAATCCCCAGTGCCCTTGGCGACCTGTATCCAGTACCTGAGGATCGATTCCACAACCATCGTCGCGCACCATGATCCGAAGATACCTACTCGCATACTCCACTTCTACCTCTACTGTATTCGCGCGGGAATGCAAAAATGCATTTGCGACCGCCTCACGGCCGATGCGGTACACCTCATCGCGGATCACGGGTCGCAAAGGGCGACTCGTATTGTGAGCAATGACACGATAGCCAATCTTTTCGTCGATGGCGAGCTCCTGTCGCACGCGTGAAAATGCCAACTCGAGGTCGCGGCTGTCTTCATCCGCGGATCGCAAACCGCGCAGTGCATTCCTGCCTTCCTCCGTAACCTTTCCCATCAATTGCAATATGCGTTTCAATGCAGGTTTGGCAGGCGAACCAGCTGGTAATTGATCCTCTGCAACATCGAGCTGCATGGAGGCGCTGACAAAACCCTGTAACAGAGTGTCATGCAGTTCCTGCGCGATACGTGTTCGTTCGGCAAGCCGCTCCTGGAAACGGGCATTCAATCGTCGAGTCAATTGGTAGGTGCGGAGACGATAGAGCGCCACAATCATAGTGACGCCCAGCACAAAACACAGCACTCGAAACGGCCAGGTCTGCCAGAAGGCCGGCTCGACAACAAACGGGACGGTGGTCTCCGGACCATTCCACAGGCCTTCGCGGCTCGATGCGACGATTCGAAAGCGGTAGGAACCTGGGTCCAGATGGCTGTAGATAACTTGCCGAGACGCGACAATGTCACTCCATCCTCGATCGTAGCCGTCAAGCTTGTAGCGAAACCTGACGAGCTCCGGCATCGAGAGACTGGTGCTGGCGTAATTGAAGTTGATGCTCTGACCACCGGCGAACTTCAGTGGAGCCTTTATGTTGACTTGCTCTCCTCCTGCCGATATCGATTCAATTCGAGCCACAACCGGCGCAGAGTCATGGGAACTGAGCCCCGGACCGGTTACGGACAGCCCGCGGTTGAGGGAGATCCAGACCTGGCCGATGTTATCCGCGACCACCGAGCGATCGCGCCTTACTCCCTCGACTCCTTGAAGACCATCTGCGATTCCGTAGCTCTGAATATTAGCCTTACCCACCGCCCCCGTCAGCAGTCGATCACGATCCACTTGGAGCACGTGGTCCGAGGTAGCGAACCACAGATATCCTGCTTTGTCTTCCGCAATACCGAATATCTCCTCGTGCAGCGACTCCGGCAGTTTACGTGGCACTCCGATGCGGCCGGATTGAAGGAACGCAAGGCCGCCGGAGGTTGCGAGCCAGAGTACCTGCCTCGAATCTTCGAAGATCGATCGTACGTCTGACGATGGGAGACCATCGGAAGCGGAGCGATTCATCCAGTGCCCAGCGGCGAATGAGGAGAGGCCGCTCGGAGTGGCGAACCACATCGCCCCGTCATGACCCTCGACGATTGAGTTAATTGCATTCGACGCCAGTCCATCGACTACAGAATAGTTTGTGAATTTGCCGCTTTTTAGCCTGCTGACGCCACCGCTAACCGTCCCCGCCCACACCGTTCCATCCCGGTTTCGATGGACCGAATAGACGCTGTTTTGTGCCAGGCCGTCTGCCTGACTGTAAGTCCGTGCGACAAATGAATCGCCATTTCTGGTCAGCATCGTTAGGCCACCGCGCTGTCTGCCGATCCAGACTTCACCGTGGCCGCCGCCGATGGAATAGACGATATCGCTATCCAGGCCGGCAATCGTAATGCGCCCTACGCGTCCGTCCTTCAACCAATAGAGACCTCCTGAGAGTGGCGCAAACCAGGTCCGCCTTTCCGAGTCGACGTAAACCGGACCGTTGCTATCTGAGGGAAGACCTTGGGCCGTCGAGTACGTCGTAAACATTCCATCCCGTAATCTCTCGATACCCCGTGGTCCCCCAAACCAGATGTCTCCGTCGCGGTCCTCGTAGATCGCTTTAACCTCACCATCCGAATCGCGATCGGGCGAAATGGTGCCGTCAGAAGTGACCCGGAAGAGGCCGTGGTTACTTCCAACCCACACATTTGAATGGTGGTCCTGGGTCATCGCCAAAATTTGAAGTTGATCGATTGGGGATAGTGGACTTTTTTCGGCCAGCCCGTTTACGTCCCAAAACCTTATCCCGGAGTCAGTCCCGATCCACAAACCTCCATTATTCGCCGGGAGCAAAGCATTCACCTTCGAGTTGGCCAACTCTTTCGACACGTTGGAGAGGCGCTCTCCGTCGATGCGAAGGAGCCCATCGTCTCGTGTGCCCAACCACACCCTGCCGTCGCGTGTCTCAGTGATTGAGATGACGGTACCAGGCACCTCTTCTATATGAGCAATTGTCTCGAACTTTCCCTGGCGGTAACGAAGTGTTGGATGGCCGAGTCCTGAGAGCAACAGTCCGCCCATATTATCGAGGGACATCGCAGTAAAGGCGAGGTCCTGCATGCCGAAACGGACATATGCATCCTCGAATCTTCCTTCGCGATAAAGGAGCAGGTGAGGACCATCAAGGAGGATCCAGAGATTTCCCTCCGCGTCTGACACGAGCTCGCGCACAGGACCGATGGAACGCGAACCCGGTATCGGTCGCTGAATCAGAGTGAAAGTGAATCCGTCGAAACGGACCAAACCCCGTTCGGTCCCAATCCAGAGGTAGCCATCAGCGGACTGGCTGATCGCGTAGACCGCGCCGCCCAAAAAACCTCGCTCGACTCCCCACTTATCGTGAATGTATTGCGACATCGCGCGAGTGGAGTCCAAAGCGTAGGCCGCGTTCACGAAACAGATGCCCGCAAGGATGGCCAGGAGCAACCGGCGCAGCCGGTCGCCTTGAGTCATTCGATTACGGAAGGTATTCGAATTTCTCAATGACAACCTCCGCGGGGAGTTGCAATTCACTCTTAGAATGATGGAAGTCGTAAAGGCCAATGTGGACAGTCTCCGCTGCAGGAGTCGGAATGCCTGAGGTGAAGTCATGTGCAGCAATGGTCTTTGACCCGGGACCTGCCACCGGGCCGGAAACCGTCTTAAAGGAGGCAATGCCACGGTCCCAGCGAAGTATGTGAGTTAACACACCCGCCGGCGCCATAAAGCGGGCAACGTTTTCAGGAACATAAAACGGCTGAACTACATATTGGGCGTTCTTGGCGTCCGGAATGCCCCAGCGGCTCAGTTCAATATCCAATTCGTTGCGAGCGTCATCGTCTCCCGCCTCATCGAAGGTAAACATTCCCAGCACCGCGGACGGCCCCAGATGAGCGCTATCCTGCACGACGAATTTGTATGTGCCAAATCCAAGACTGCGGCTTAGACTCACCTCCGCACAGGACCATCGGCCATTGAGTAACGCCATACGAAGATGCAAATATCCTTTCGGATCGACCCACACATTCTCTGGATCATAGGAGTTTGGTTCGCCGCCCCGATCGCTTCCTGAGGCTCGAGCGGTCCAGTCATAACCGCTGAAATGGACCACTTTCGACAGGATAGGCGAGGCAGGCTGGCCCGCTACCGTCGCGACAGCGACCACACCATTGCCTTCCTTCGGGAGGGTTGCGATCTTCGACTCCGGACGATACCCAGGTTCTACCAGCACTGCGGCGTACTCAGTGCCCAGATGGGTAGAGTTCTTCCAGGTGGAATCAGCTTGAATCTTGGTAAAAGGTCTATCTTTAAAGGGTTGTATCCACCAAAAACCACTGCGGGCATACAGAACAATCTGCTGATCGGGTCGAGCGTCGGTCGCTCGCCCCTCGATATAGTCCAGTTGTTCGGGGCCCCCAGGGTTGGCCGAAGGCACTCGGGTCACTTCGATCGACGGCTTACGCTGTGGCAAGTTTTTGGAATGGCATCCAGTCAACAAAGTGCTGAGGAGGACCAGAAAGATGACTGGTCGTCTCGGCCTGATGTCTGTAGTTTCGGCGACAAACCTCATAAACCTCCAATTGCGTCCCGAACCGGGACGATGGGGCAAATCGCGCTGATCCTGCCACAGACTCCTCCGAAATGCTTGTCAGACACCTGCTCATCACCCTGAATCGCATAGTTACGGCATCGCGCAATGTTTCTTAACTCTACCAATTCTTGTAGCCCGCAAGCTTCATCACTGGCCGCGGGTAAGGCTGACCCACTTCACCTGCATTTTTCCCCGATCGCATCGGCAACTCGTACTGTTGACGCGTCGCGATTTACACCAGGTTGTGTTCCCCAATACCTCGAAAGTGGTTGCTATTTTGGGCACGATTTGGGGTTTCGGAGATTCGGCGGAAACCTTAGCCTTGGGCCAGGATGGGCCGATCCCAACTACATTACGAAGGCGACTGTTCTCCCCGCTTCTGCCTGCGAGGTCTCGTAGCGGGAGCAGGCATTGCTATGAATGACAGTCATTCACGAGCGTAAGTTCTCGTTCGTTTTACTTGCCTGAAGAAACGTGAGATGGAATCCGGCGATTCCGTAACCAAGAAAGGGAAGATCAAATGAACATTGCTTCGGAAGGGCCTTCCATGCAATCGAGCAGGCTGCAAGAAGAAATCGACGCGAAATTCGTTAGCCCTGGTACAACGGATGAAGTCCTTGTTGCAGCAGCCAAGTTGGGGAATCATCCCGCCTTTGCGGAGTTATGGATGCGACACTCCAATACTGCATTCAAGATAGTCTATCGAGTCACGGGAAATAAGGACGACGCAGAGGATGCGATTCAGGATGCGTGGATGAAGGCCTATGTGCATCTGAAAACTTTCGATAACCGGTCGAAATTCTCTACCTGGCTCACACGAATCGCGATCAATTCAGCGCTCATGATCTTGCGCAAGAAACGTACTCATCCCGAGACCTCGATGGATTGGAGCGTCGATGGCGGTGAGACCTGGCAGCACTGGGAACTGGCAGACAAAAGAGCGAACACTGAAGAGCACTACACGAGGAAGGAAACAGAACGGGAGTTGAAGCGAGCGATACTCCGTCTACGACCCGCCCTTCGCACAATCATTGAAATTCAGCAATCAACTGACGGTTCCATCAAGGACTTAGCCGACGTCGCAGGAATTTCGGTCGCCGCCGTCAAATCGCGTTTATTGCGGGCCAGAACTGTGCTGCGTCGGTCGTTACAATCTTCAGCGTTAGCGCCCGCACCTCAAAGGGTTCTAGGTTCGAATCGCAGTGAGAAGTCCCACTCTTATTGCATGCGAGTCAGCAATAGCTGCCCCTAGGTGGGCTGCCCAGAAAGGGAGCGGTGAACGGACTGCGCTCCGGACTTGTGACCTACCTGAGCCCCGCGTCTGTTCTTCGCTACGCTGCTCACTGCTTCATCGTGAGCAGCGTAGGGGAGAAGTCCGCTTCTCTACCCACTCGGGCCGGTGCAACGACAAATAGAGAGGAATCACCGCCATATACTGCGCACGAGGTGCCTCCATGGGATCGATCTCGGTAGCTTGCTATAAGCCGCGGCCCGGATGCGATGAGGCTCTACTCGAACTCGTTCGCAATCATCTCCCCCCGCTCCGCTCCGAGAATCTCGTTACACAACGCCCCTCGATCGTAATGCGCGCCGCAGATGGAACCATCGTCGAGATCTTCGAGTGGGTGTCACAGGAAGCGATCGCCGGTGCTCACCAGAATCCCGTGGTCCTCGACCTATGGAAGCGGTTCGAAGCCGTATGTTCCTACGAGACGCCGTCCAGCATTCCGGAATTTCAGAACATGTTCTCGCACTTCGAGCCAGTTTAGTCGCCCGACTTCGACAGCCTCCGCTGACCCTATTAGCGGATTACATGATTGCGTCTGTTGTTGCTGCTTAGCCGCTGCAATTATTTTTCCGCGTTTTCTGCCCAAAAATCGCATGTCAAGCCCCCGAATGACCCAACTCCTTTGTAAAGAGCAACATCCACTTGGCATATTAGTCCTCCTCACTTGCTATAATGAATACAGGACTTAAAAAGGGAAACCCGAGCCTCCTGGAAGCTTAACTCATTGAAAAGAAGTATTTTAGCCGTAACCTATTTGTTATGAATATTTTGTAGATATCCATCCTCTGCAACTTATTGAAAATAGGTATTTTACGTCCAAAATACCCTGAGGGAGAGGGGGTACCCCGGATTGCAAACCCAACCCCTTTCCCATACGCTAGTTGCTGGCACGGTGCAGGTTGCGGGAGTGGCGAAATGGCAGACGCACTTGGTTTAGGTCCAAGCGGAGAAATCCGTGGGGGTTCGAGTCCCTTCTCCCGCACCAAACTCTTCTAAATTCGCATCACAACCAAACCCCGAAAGAGATTCGATGAGCCCGCAGAACCCCAACCCGCAGCCGGAGCAACCCACGCTTAAACTCACCAGCACCGAGGACTATCGCGACGGCTACGCCAACAGCGTCCAGGTCCGCATGAGCGTCTGGGACTTCTTCCTCGTCTTCGGGACCATGAGCCAGCAGAGCGCCGACGAGCTGACCGTCAAAAACTTCCAGGGTATCTACCTCAGCCCGCAGCAGGCCAAAGCCCTCTGGAACGTGCTCGGCCACAATCTGGCCCAATACGAGCAGACCTTCGGCTCCATCACACTTGAGCAACTCCCCTCAACCGGTGGCCCCGTCAACTAAGAGCGTGACCCTACTAACCAGAGCAGGAAAAGACGGCCAGCAATTGACCGGCGACATCCCTCTCTGGATGCTCTACCCGCTTTTCTTCGTCGCGATTTACCTCTCGCACTTTCGCCTGCTCCGCCTCCCTTATTTCTGGGACGAAGCAGGCTACTACGTCCCCGCCGCCTGGGACTTCTTTCGCCTGGGCACTCTGATCCCGCAATCCACGGTCACCAACGCCCACCCTCCCCTGCCCTCAATCCTCCTCGCCGCCTGGTGGCACCTCTCCGGATACGTCGTGAGCGGAACCCGCACTCTCGTCTGCATGGTCGCCGCAGCCGCGTTGCTCGGTGTGTTCAAACTCGCAAAAAGCCTCACCACCACAGCAGTCGCCGCAGTCACCGTCATCCTCACCGCGATCTACCCCGTCTGGTTCGCGCAAAGCACCCTAGCTCACGCCGACATCTTCGCCGCCGCCTTCACCCTCTGGGGACTCGCCTTCTATCTCGACGACATCAACGACCGAACGGAACAGACAAGCCGCAAAAACGCGCTCTTAGCGGCACTCATGTTCTCCCTCGCCGCCCTCTCCAAAGAGACAGCCATCGTAACGCCCGCGGCCCTCGCGCTTTGGGGAGCAATCCTTCTCATCCGCGTTCGGCACGAACCCACCTTGCGTCGACTCCACACCATTTGGCTCCCAGCTCTGCTCGCGCCAATCGTCCCGCTGGCCGCCTGGTACGCCTATCACTATCACCAAACCGGCTTCGTCTTCGGCAACCCCGAGTTCCTCCGCTACAACGCAACGGCGAACCTTGACGCTTACCGCATCGCCCTCTGTCTCTGGCATCGCCTCCTCCATCTGACGACCCATATGAACATGTTCGTGCCGGTCGTCTGCGCCATAGCCGTCTTCTTCATTCCCGTATCTCCCAGCGCACCGCCAGCCATCCCAAAGCCTCAACTCAAAGCCATCGCAATCGTCCTGTTCGCCAACTGGATCGCCTTCTCCATCCTCGGCGGTGCGCTCCTCACCCGTTACCTGCTCCCCATGTATCCGCTCATCCTTCTCCTCTGCGTAGCGACCTGGCATCGTCATCTCCGCCAATGGTGGGCTCTGGCAGTCCTCAGCGCCGCAGCCTTCCTCGCCGGCATCTGGATCAACCCGCCCTACGCCTTCGCCCCGGAAGATAACCTCACCTATCGCGACATGATCGTCGTCCATCAACGCGCCATCCGCTATATCGATCAGAAATATCCCCAGGCCACCGTACTCACCGCATGGCCCGCCACCTCCGAACTCAATCGCCCCGAACTCGGCTACACCAATCATCCCGTCAAGACCGTTGCCATCCAGAACTTCGCACTCGACCAGATCCAGAAGGCCGCCGCCGACCCCGGCACCTATGACCTCGCCCTGGTCTTCTCCACCAAGTGGCAGCCGCCGCCGAATCGCGTCAACCTCGGCAAACGCAACGAGTCGGCCGACAAGAAGTACTTCGACTTTCATCGCGACCTCTCACCAGCCGAAGTCGCAACCCTCTTGCACGGCGACGTCGTCTGGCAGGCACACCGCAAAGGAGAGTGGGCCGCCGTGATCCACTTCCCTCGCATCGTCGAAGCTACGTTGGTTCATCCGGACAAACCGGGACAAACATTGACGCTCTATACTCATATCTGTGATCAGGCCCCTTCAACATCGCCGGCTTTTCCAGGCACGATGGCCCGCTCTGCTTCTGCTCTTGGCCACCCTCCCGGGATTCTCTCAAACCCCATCCGACCATGAAACTTCGGCAACCGGCGGCCGCGTAGTGCTTGTCCTGCCCTTCGACAACCGTACCGGCCAAACTAACCTGGCCTGGGTCGGCGATTCCTTTCCCGACACTCTCAACCAACGACTGACTTCGGTAGGCTTCCTCACCATCACGCGCGACGACCGGCAGTACGCTCTCGACCACCTCGGCCTTCCCATCGACTTCAGACCCTCGCGCGCGACCACCATCCGCATCGCCCAGACCCTCGATGCCAACTTTGTAATCGTAGGCAGCTACACCGTGAACAACGGCCGCATCGCCGCCCAGGCCCAGGTCCTCGAAGTAAATAAGCTGCAGCTATCGCAGCCGGTCACCGACTCCAGCGAACTCGCTCGCCTGTTCGACGTCGAGAACGCCATTGCATGGAAAGTCGCACGGCAGATTGATCCCCACTTCAACGTAGCCCAGCAAACCTTTCTTTCTGCTTCAGGCGACGTCAAGCTCAGCGCGTTTGAAAGCTACATTCGCGGCACAGCCGCAACGACATCGCAGGAACGAGTCAAGCGTCTGCAGATGGCCGTACAGGAAACCCCCAACTACCCGGCCGCACTACTCGCCCTGGGCAAGGCTCAGTTCGCGCTACGCGAGTACGACCAGGCCGCAGCCACTCTTGCCAAAATCCCAAGGTCCGAGCGGCGCGCGCTTGAGGCCAACTTTTACATTGGCCTTGCCCGCTTCAACACCGCAAAATACTCCGAGGCCGAATCGGCCTTCGCCTTCGTCGCCAGCAGACTGCCCCTGCCAGAAGTCGTCAACAATCAAGCCGTCGCCTCCAGCCGCCAGGGCCACGATGCCATGCCCTTATTTCTACGCGCCTCCACCGCCGACCCCAACGACCCGGATTATCACTACAACGTCGCCGTCGCATTGCTTCGCCGAGGCGACTTCGCCGGAGCCCAGCGCGAGGTCGACTTGGCTCTGAAACTTCGACCCACCGACACGGAAGCGACTGAGCTGAAAACCAGCATCACTTCTGGCCGACACATTCCGTCTTCCGCAAAACCGACTACAAATGCTGCGGATTCGTCCGACTTCGCACCTCTCGAACGCATTCGCCGAACCTATTCCGAGGCCTCGTTCCGACAGGCCGCCTTCCAGTTAGACCAGATGCGCGCAATCCGCCTGGCTACGCTTCCACCTGCCGAGCAGGCCGCACAGTACACCCAGCTCGGCCACGAATACCTCGTCCAAGGCCTGATCCCCGAAGCCGAACAGGAGTTCCAGGCAGCCATCGCCGCCGACTCCTCCAGCGCCGCCGCCCATGCCGGTCTCGCTCAAGTGCGCGAACACAGCGGAAACCCAACCGACGCTCGCAACGAGGCCCAGACCTCACTCAACCTGCATCCCAACGTTCCCGCCTATCTCGTGCTCGCCCGCCTCGATCTGCAGGCCAACGAAATGGCGGCCTCAGCCTCCAACGTCAGCAAAGCGCTCCAGCTCGAACCTAAAGATTCCGCCGCCCAGGGCATGCGACAGGCCTTGCAAGCGCGCGGACAGAGCCTCCCATGAGGAACCTCCTCAAAACCGTCCTCGCACTGCTGGTAACCCTATCCTGCCTGTCCCCCGCAACAATGTCTGCCGCCCCAGACGCGCCTATTGTCGTCAAACTCACCCTCCACGACACCATCCAACCCATCACCGCCGACTACCTCCAGCGCGGCCTTCAGGAGGCCGTTCGCCAGCACGCCCAGTTAGTCATCGTATCGATGGGGACACCGGGTGGCCTGCTCGAATCGACCCGCGTCATGGTCCAGGCCATCGAAAACTCCCCCGTCCCGGTCGTCGTCTTTATCTCCCCCAGCGGCAGCCGTGCGGGGTCCGCGGGCTTCTTCATCCTTGAAGCCGCAGACATAGCGGCGATGGCTCCCGGCACCAACGCTGGCGCCGCCCACCCCATCGTCGAAGGCCGCCAGCTCGACCCCGTCCTCAAAGAAAAGATCGAAAATGACGCCGCGGCGTTTCTCCGCTCCTATGTCGGCCGTCGTGGACGAAATGTAGAAGCCGCCGAGGCTGCCATCCGCAGCTCCAAATCCTATAGCGATGAAGAAGCCCTTAGATTGAAGCTCATCGACCTCGTCTCAGCCGACGACGCCTCCCTGCTCACTGCGCTCGACGGTCGCGAGATCCGTCGCTTCGATGGCAGCACCCGAACACTGCATCTGCAGGGGGCCACGATCATTACTACAGCTCCCTCTCTCCGCGAGCGGCTGCTCAGTCAACTCACCAACCCTGATATCGCCGTTCTGCTGCTCGTTATCGGCGGGCTCCTCATCTATCTCGAATTCAACGTCCCTGGCACTGTCGTGCCCGGCTCCCTCGGCACCCTCTTCGTTCTCCTCAGCCTCTTCGGCCTGAATCTTCTCCCGATCCGCCATACAGCCATTGCTCTTCTGCTCGTAGCCGTCGTAATGATGGTGCTCGAGGCAAAGTACGGCAGCCACGGCGTGCTCGCCATCGCCGGCGTCGCTTGCCTCGTCTTCGGCCTCGCCACTCTCGTCGATGGACCTATCCCGGAACTGCGTGTCCATACCGCGACCGCAGTGGGCGCAGGCTTGGGTTTCGGCTCCATCACCTTCGGCCTGGCCTGGATCGCCCTGCGCGCACGCCGTAGTAAGGTTCTCACCGGTCCCCAGGCCATGATCGGTGGCACCGCCATCGTCCGCACCCCGCTTTGCCCCACTGGCCAGGTCGAGATTCGCGGCGAACTCTGGCAGGCCTCGCTGCGCGGACAGGCGTCACTCCCGGTCGGTTCCGCCGTCCAGGTGCGCAGCGTCGAGGGTCTCCTCTTAATCGTAGAGCCGGTGCAGGATGCCGCTTGATCGACCCCGCCCAGCACCCGCAAGCCTCCACGCCAGAGTAGACTAGAAGAACGGTAGTTTCCGATAAGGGAGTTTTGTCTTGATGTTGAATGTGTCTCGCCCGTCGTGTGTCCGGAGTATCTTTTTTTGCCTGCTGCTAGCCGCCGCCGGATCAACCGCGAAAGCGCAAACAACCTCGACGAATCCAGCTCTCGACAAGCAGCTCTCCCGCATCGACCTTGGGGTCATCGGGGTCGGCGTGTTTAACAAAAACTCCAACGGCTTTGCAACCGTGAACGGCCAGCCCCATACGGCGGTCAATCTCAACCCCAGCAACACGGCGGGAGCTGTCGTTACTCTCCGATACACGGTGTCACCATGGTTCGGTCTTGAGTTCAACTACGGCTACTCGCGATATACCCAGACCTTTACCCCTTTCGGCTCACAGCCAAACGGCGGCGTGCAGCAGAACGCAAGCGAGTACACGTTCGGTTACGTCGTCCATGCTAAAAAGCAGTACTTCGGATTAACCCCCTTCGCCTCGGGAGGGGCAGGCACAACCGTCTTTCGGCCGACCCCCGGCGGCGGGCTCGCCCTGCCCGAACAGGCCCGTGCGACGTACTTCGCCTCCGTCGGCGCAGAGACCACCGTGCTGTCGCCCCACTTCGGCGTTCGCGCACAATACCGTCAGGTCTTCTTCAAAGCGCCCGACTTCTTGACGAACTACCTCACCATCCAGCAACACACAACAAGCTACGAGCCTGGATTGGGCTTTTTCCTGCGTTTCTGAGAGCCGCAAGTCAGCCGGCTGCAACTGCTTTACAATCGCTGGGGTAGCCGCGCTCCGGCAAACCAGAGGGTTCACTCATGAATCTCCCGGTCCTCTTCGCCATTGTTATCGTTGTTCTCTACCTGATCAACGCCCTCAATATCTTGAAAGAGTATGAGCGAGGCGTCATCTTTCGCCTCGGGCGTGTTAAGGAGGCAGCGAAAGGCCCGGGCGTCATTTGGGTCTTCCGTCCGCTCGACCAGATCGTTCGTGTCAGTCTGCGCCAGGAAGCGATGGAAGTTCCCCCGCAGGACGTCATCACGCGCGACAACGTAACCCTCAAAGTCAACGCCGTCATCACTCTGCGCGTCGTCGATCCCACCAAGGCCGTCATCGAGGTCGCCAACTACATCTACCAGACCTCTCAGTTTGCTCAGACGACCCTGCGCTCCGTACTGGGCGAGGTCGACCTGGACGGCCTCCTTGCTCATCGCGAAGCCCTGAACGTCCGCATCCAGACCATCATCGATGGCCACACCGCGCCCTTTGGCGTGAAGGTCGTCTCGGTCGAAGTCAAGCAGGTCGACATGCCCGAGTCCATGCTCCGCGCCATGGCCAAACAAGCCGAGGCCGAACGCGAACGCCGCGCCAAAATAATCCACGCTGAAGGCGAATTCAACGCCGCCGCAAAACTCGTTGAAGCAGCGCAGCTTATGGCCACTCAGCCCATGACCCTCCAACTCCGCTATCTCCAGACCCTCACCGAGATAGGTGTCGAGAAAAATACCACCATCGTCTTCCCTCTACCAATGGAGCTCATAAACCTGTTCAATAAGACATTCACTCCCGACGCAACTGGGGAGAAGAAGGTCTGACCGTGAACACTCGATATGAAAGCGATCTCGACGAACCTGGCGTACAGGACCGCGAAATCTCACTGGGAACCACCACTATCCTCGGCATCTTCTTCGCGCTCGCACTGCTCTGCGCGGTCTTCTTTGGCTTTGGCTACTCCATGGGCCGGCGTTCCGCCCAGCCCGTGCCCAGCCCCGCCGAGGTGACGACAAGATCGGAGAACAGCACCTCCAAACCCGCTCCGGGAAGCCCCGCAAGTCAGGCCACCAAACCATCAGCCGACACCACTCAATCTGCGATCGTACCGCTCGACTCTCCGAACGCGGCCCGCGAGGACGGTCCGCAGCCCCCCACTCCGATCAAAGCAGCCACGCCAAGCCCCCGCGTCGACGCGCCTGCCGAAGCACCACCCAAACCAGTGAGCAAGCCGGCTGGCATAGTTCCCGTCGCAGCAGCGCTCCCTTCGCCAGGATCCTCCGTCGTCCAGGTTGCCGCCATGTCGCATCAGGAGGACGCAGACGTCGTAGCCGCCGACCTGAAACGCCGGGGCTATGCCGTCGCCATCCGGCGCGAACCACAGGACAAGCTCTTCCACGTGCAAATCGGCCCCTTTCCCACGAAAAAGGAATCCGACGCCATGCGCCAGCGCCTCCAGACCGACGGCTACAACAGCGTAATGGTCAAATAGCCACCGGCTTCATCTCCGCCGGCAACGCCTCCGCAATGGCCCTCCTCACTGCAGCCATGAGCTCCTCGCGCGTCCCATACTTTGACGGCTCAATCGCCGGAAGCACCTGAATCCGCGCCACTCCAGGCGTAATCGCACTGCTTCCCTTGCGCATCATCGTCTGCGTGCCCGAGAGTGCAATCGGGATGATCGGCGCGTTCGTCTCCTCAGCCAGGAAGAACGGCCCTTTTTTGAATGTCGAAAGTCGTCCGTCAAGCGAGCGCGTCCCCTCCGGATACACCAGAATATGCAGCCCCGAGCGCAACGCGTCGGCAGCAGCCTCCACACTTGCCTTTGCCGCATCGCGCCGGCTGCCCCGCTCCACCGGCACAAACTTCGCCATGCGCATCGCCCGACCAAGAATCGGAATATTCATCAGCTCCTTCTTCAGAAGCACTGAGCTGCGACCCGGCAACAAGGGAATCAACACCGGTGGATCAAGATTCGAAACATGGTTGCTCATGAAGATGCAACTGCGCCCGGCAGGAATATTCTCCAGTCCGCTGATCTCAATCCTGATGCCGGCGGCACGCGCGCCCGCATTCGTAATCCACATAGCAACGCGATAGAGAAGGCTGATGTCTCCGACCAGCAACGTGTACGGAATGCCGATAATTCCGGCAAGGGAGCCGAGTGTCAGATAAACAAATACCAGCTTGAACGTGGCGAACATACCACTTTTCAGCATACCCCAGTCGCAAGACCGCCGACAGCTCAGACGCTTTGTGTAGCTGGCCTCTGCGCAGTAATTGCAGCGGGAAGCTTCTGGTAGATATTGCCGAAGCCGCCGTTGGAAAGAATCGCGACAACGTCTCCGGCCCTGAGTTGGGGTGCGACCGCTTCCACAATCGAATTCGCATCGGCGAAGAGAGATGCTGGCGTGCCGCGCCCGTTCAGCGCAGCAACCACATGCTCCGGGTGCAGCCGCTCTGGCGCTGGAATACTCTCAGATTTGAACACCGCAGCCAGCACAACCTGGTCCGCAAGCGCCAGGCTCTCCACAAGATCAAGCTCGAAGACATTGCGGCGCAGCGTGTTCGACCGCGGCTCGAGAACAGCCCACAGCCGCCGACCCTGATAAGACTCGCGCAGGGCGCGCAGCGTCTCGCGAATCGCCGTCGGGTGGTGCGCAAAGTCATCAATGATCGTCACACCATCGACGACTGCGCGAACCTCAAGCCTGCGTTTCACACTCTTGAACGTCGCAAGCGCCTCCACAATGGTATCCGTTGGCACACCCTGGCCTGCCGCAAGTGCGGCAGCGGCAGTAGCATTCAGCGCGTTGTGCTCACCCGCCATCGGCAGGCTCAGTTCAGCAAAAGCCACACCCTTGCGAGCGAGCGTCCACCGAGTGAGCGAGCCTTCGTGATGCAGATCAGACAATCGCCAATACGAATCAGCGGAAAAACCATACCGCTCAACCGCACAGAACGCCTTCGCAACACACTCGCCGACATTCTCGTTACCATCAAAAGCAAGAATGCGTCCCCGCCGCGGAACAAGATTCACAAGACGCTTAAACGCGGTCTTCACAGCAGAAAGGTCGGCATAAATGTCGGCATGATCGAACTCAACATGCGTAAGGATCAGAGCATCGGGGAAGTAGTGCAGAAACTTAGGCCCCTTGTCGAAGAACGCCGTATCGTACTCGTCCCCTTCCAGCAAAAATGGCCTTGTCGGACGCACCATAAAACTCGTTCCAAAGTTCTCCGCAACACCCCCAATGAGAAACGATGGCGCGAGCGCCGCATCCCGCCGCGAAGCAACCTCGTAGATCCAAGCCAGCATGCTCGTGGTCGTAGTCTTCCCGTGAGTTCCTGCAACCACGAGCGACTCCCGCCCCGGCAAAAACTCATCATGCAGAATCGAAGCCATCGAACAGAACGGAATGCGCTGATCGAGCACATATTCCAGCTCAACATTGCCCCGCGAAATGGCATTGCCAACAACAACAAGATCAGGCCGCGGATCAAGATTCGTCTCCGCGTAAGGTTCGCGGATAGGAATGCCAAGGCCGGCGAGCAGATCGCTCATCGGCGGATATGCGGCTGTATCGGAGCCCGTAATGCGATGCCCCTGAAGCTGCAGCATGCCCGCAAGCGAGGCCATCGCCGTACCGCAGACACCGATCAGATGAATATGCTTTGAATTCTGCATGATCGAAAAGCTCAAACCTAAACCTAAACCGTAACGGCAGCTTCGAGAAGGTGCATCCGCGGATTCCCTGCATCCATAAGATCCAGCGCAGCAGAAATACCCAGCGGCAAAGTCACGTTCGAAACCCCGACATGGCCGCTGCGCAAACCAATAGCAATGGGCCCCTCAAAGTCGCGAAGCGAATGAAGAATAGCCCGATCGAGATAGTCCGCCTCATCTGCCCCGACACATTGGCCCATATCCCCGAAAACAATACCCGTCACTTTGTCCAGCAAGCCAGAGTAGCGCAGATGAAGAAGCATCCGATCCCACTGATACGGTTTTGTTCCAATATCCTCAAGAAAAAGAATACTCGCCCGATCAATGCGCGGAGCATACGGTGTGCCAAGCGCCTCCGCAAAAATCGAGATGCAGCCCCCATCCAGCAAACCCTCCGCCCGACCCGGTCGTAGAACGCGCAGGCCGTCATCACTGCCAACCGACCACGAGCCATCGCCCTGCAGGCTGTGCCGCCAACTCGCATCATCCACTCCGTCCTCGCGTGAGAAGTCAGCAGCCACCATCGGACCATAGAAAGTAATAAGATTAGCTTCGTTGTGCAGCCAGACATGAAGCGAAGTGTGATCGCTATAGCCGATAAATACTTTTGGGTTCGAGCGAATCAGCCGAGCATCAAGATGCGGGAGCAACTCGGCCGAGCCCCAACCGCCTCGGACACAGATAATGCCATCGATCGCCGGATCGGCAAACGCGGTATGAAGATCCTCCAGTCGATCGTCAATCGTGCCCGCATAGTAAAGGGGCCCGCTATCAAAAGCGTGTTTCCCAAGAACAGTCTTATAACCGAGCGAGTGCAATTGAGCGATGCCGCGATGCACAGCATCAGGCTTCGGTGTGCTCGCCGGCGAAACAACCGCAAGAGCCGCGCCCAGACGAACCGCACGCGGCTTTATCACTGAGCTCGATCGGTTCGTCACAGCGCAGAAGCCTCCCCAACACAGATGATTTCGGCTGGCCCGGTGAGCCTCATCATAGCGTCGCCGCTGTGCCACACAGTGCGTTGCGTGCCACCCTCAGCGACGGCCGTCAATTCTCGCTCAACCCCGCGCAGCACCATCGCCGCGGCAGCGGACGCGCAAGTACCGGTGCCGGACGAAGTAGTCGGCCCGCAACCCCGCTCGTAAATTCGAAAGGCAATCTCAGAGGGAGAGAGAACACGCACAAACTCGACATTCGTCCCATGAGGAAAGAGCGGGCTGCCGCTGATCTTCGCGCCAAGCTCCTGCCACATATGTCCATGGGCGCTGAAATCCTCCGTCTCCACAAACAGAACAAAGTGTGGATTCCCCACGTTCACCATAGCTCCGGCAACATTGCCAACGCCCGGAAGTTCAATCGTACGCGGCATCACTCGCGGAACACCCATCTCGCTTTCGATCAGGTACAGCGGATCGGCAGCCTCAACGACGTGGCAGGGGCGCAGACCACCATGGGTGCCCAACGCGACGTCCTGCCTCCCCTCACTCCTTGCAAGCCACGCGGCGACACAGCGCGTGCCATTGCCCGAGAGCTCCGCTTCGCTGCCGTCGGCATTGAATAGACGCAGAAACAGTTCGCCATTGGCCTTGCGCTCCAGGAACTCGATGCCATCGGCGCCGACGCTCGTGTTCCGGGCACAGAGCTTGCGTGCCAGTTCAGCGTGGCGGCGCTGGGACAGCGGCTCTTCAATAATCAGGAAGTCGTTGCCGCAGGCATGTGCTTTAACGAACGGAATCATGTGCTCCTATTGTGCCTTACGTTCTATGCAGCAACGCCGCATTCAGGACTTCGGTTGGGCATCAGTCTTGCGGTCTGACTGAAAGATGCGCGCGCACGGCTGACCAGTCGTGCACAAAATGGTCGTTTCCGTCAGACCCTCAGGATGCGCGGCGACGGCCTTGGATACGGGGTCACCGGCAATAGCGACCACATAAGCCGCATGTTCGGCAGGCGCTGCCAGCGCGGCTTGAAAACTATCGTAGTCTCCTTCGTTGACCGTCTGGCGTAATGGAATTCCCGCGTACTGCAGCGCGCCCACGTGGTCGGAGTTGTACATCAGAATGACAGACCCCTTAGGAAGGGCAAGCAATTGCCGGGCGAGTGCAGTCTCGAAACCAACACGAGTAATCGAGTTGTTAATTGCCTCTTTGAGCACAAGCGGAGTCCTGTACATCATGCCCACCGTGTTGAGCGCGATCAGAAGCAGAGCAACCGGCTGCATTAGCTTCTTCGCGAACGGCTGCGACTGGCCCCACCTTTGCTCAACCCACTGCACCGCCAGGAAAGAGTACAACGCGAGCGCCGGCAGCATCTCCAACCCGTATCGAGAGTTGTAGTAGGAATGCGGCCACAGCTGTGGAATAAAGATCGGCACCGAGCCATACGCAACAGAGTAGACATAGAACGGCAGCGGCACCCAGAGCAGAAGCGCCGGCAGGGACAGGCGGCGACGAATCGCCAATATCAACCCGCCAATCGCCGCAGCCATAACGAGAAACCCGGTCTCCCAGAACGCTGCATCCACCTGCGCCGTGCGAGCGTAGTACACGAGCGCCCAAAAAGGACTGTGCCATCCGTGATAATGCTCCGAGCCGGACGCCGCAGTCTTCTTTTCAATCGCCGAGGCCGAGTAGGGGCCGCGGATAAAATCCAGCGGATCATGGAAGAAGTGCTGGTTGTAGGCCAGCCAGCTGATCGGCCCTGCCGCCACCAGCAGCGTGAAGAAAACGAACGACGGAGCCACTCTGCGCCAGACATCGCGATGGCGTGCCAGCACGAACGTGAGGACACACCATACAGATGCGCCGAGAACCCACCCATCGTAGCGAGTGTAGACCGCAGCCAGGATGAAGACTGAAATAAGGATCAAGCGCCGCGCAACAAGCCCGTGACGAGCAGCGTGGATCGCGGCAACGCACTCCACCGTCAGCAGCGCGATCCAGATCAGCAACGCGACAAAGAGTGGCTCCGTCATCGCGGTAGTCGCAAGGTAAAGCAGATTCGGGTTCAGCGCGTAGAAAGCGGTCGCAGCAACAGCCCAGCGCGGCGTCAGCAGACAGCGCGCCAGCCGATAGAGTCCGGCAACGCTCGCGATATAGCAGAGCAGCGATGGCCATGCTCCGGCCAGACCGTTCTGCCACCACTCCAGCTTCTGCACGAAGGGCAGCATCAAGAGATGCGGCAGTGGCAGCCATACGCCGCCCAGTTGAATCAGCCCAGGGTTACGCGAGTCCAGAATGCGGCGGGCGATGCCCAGATGGGCAACCGCGTCTCCGTACAACAGCAGGTAGCCGCGCGAAAAACAAAAAAGCAGAGCCACAAACGAGAGAAGTACTGCCGCCAACGCCACAGGAAAGGTCTCTTCTCGGGTCGCAGGCCGTATTTCGTCCGGATTTGTTGTTGCAGCGCCTGCAGCTCCGGCACGAGCGGCATTGGCCATTGCCGCTCGCCCCAGGCCTCTGGACGACCTAGACGCTCGCATGCTCAAGGTGCGAGATCTCCCGGAAAAGATTGAAGCGTTCGTCGATCTCCTCCCGCGTCACGTTCTGCAGACGCTCGGTTCCAAAGCGTTCGACGGCAAACGAACCCATCACACCGCCATAGAACAAGGCCGTGCGAAAGACCGCAGGGGTCAGCTCAGGCTGCGAAGCAAGATAACCGTAGAATCCGCCGGCAAAGGAATCGCCCGCGCCGGTTGGATCGACGACCTCAGCCAATGGGAGCGCCGGCGCACGAAACGGCCGCAAGTGCTTGGCATGGCCAAAGGAGCGGTCGCTGAAGAACGCCGTAGCGCCATACTCCCCATGTTTCACCACCAGCGTCTTCGGTCCCATCTCGAGCACCTTTTGGGCAGCCAGCACCATGTTGCTCTCGCCCGACAGCATGCGTGCCTCGCCATCGTTGATGAGCAGCACGTCGAGCTCTCGCAGTACCTTGGCGAGGTTCGCGGCGTGATCGGCAATCCAATAATTCATGGTGTCCCCGCAGACCATGCGGACCTTGGGCATCTCACTGCGGACACGGGCCTGTAACACCGGATCAATATTCGCGAGAAAGAGATATTCGCTGTCCTTGTAGGCGGCAGGAATCTTCGGCTCAAAGGTCTCAAAGACATTCAGGTCCGTGCCCAGCGTCTTCGCCACATCCATGTGGCCGGAGTAAGAGCCCGTCCAATGAAAACTCAACCCGTTCGAACGTTCGATGCCCTGCGTATCGATGCCGCGCCGCGTCAGCACCGCATCGTGCTCTGCGGTGAAATCCCTTCCGACAACCGCGATAACGCGCACCGGGGTGAAGTAACTTGCCGCAAGCGCAAAGTGCGTCGCCGCGCCTCCCAAACAGTGGTCCACTTTACCGTGTGGTGTTTCAATGCTATCGAACGCAACCGATCCTACGACGAGAATTGCCATAATCTCCTTTTGACACAGTAAGAAATTCAAATTGTAACCACTTCAGATACACAAAAAAGAGTTGAATGCAACAAGGCCTTTACTGAAGATATTTATCCAGCAAAATTCCGAGCTTTTGACGCGCCCGGGCAGGAATCGCCTTACTATCGGTCAAAATGGCGTATTTAAGTGCATGGCCACAGCCGCAGCTCTTTTCTGTCGGCATCGCCGCGACAGCAGAGCGAACAACCTTAGCCGCGTTATCGGCGTTCTGATGCAGCACCGCAATGACCTGGTCAACGGTCACATCGTCATGACCCTCCCGCCAGCAGTCATAGTCGGTAACCATCGCCACAGTGGCATAGCAAATCTCCGCCTCACGAGCCAACTTCGCCTCCTGCAGATTCGTCATACCGATAACGTCAGCCCCCCAGCTGCGATAGAGGTTCGATTCTGCGCGCGTCGAAAATTGTGGCCCTTCCATGCAGACGTACGTCCCACCGCTCTTGCCCACGACACCCACTGCATCACAAGCTTTCTTGAAGACCGAAGCCATAGCCCCGCAAACCGGATCGCCAAAACCGACGTGTGCGACGATGCCTTCACCGAAAAAAGTGGAAACCCTCGCATAGGTGCGATCGATAAACTGATCTGGAATCACAAAGTCGGTCGGTTTGTGCTCCTCCTTCAACGAGCCAACGGCAGAGACCGAAAGGATGCGATCAACCCCAAGCATCTTCATAGCAAAGATGTTGGCGCGGAAGTTCAGCTCGCTGGGTAGTATTCGATGCCCTCTTCCATGTCTCGAAAGAAACGCCACCTTGCGCCCCTCAAGTTCCCCCAGAACAAACGCATCGGAGGGCTCGCCAAACGGCGTCGTCACGCGTTCTTCTCGCATACTGGTAAGTCCAGGCATGGCGTACAGACCACTGCCTCCGATGATGCCAATCTCTGCCTTCTTCAAACCCTGTGTTCCCCTTAGTGGACGCTGTCCGGACTTAATATCGACCCTCTAGAAGTATATCGTTGCACCGTGCGGGTGTTGACCACGCCAAAGGAAGCAAGCACTCGTCCAATCGAGAGGCTCGGCTCCTGCATCGGTGCAGCCGCCTGCTTCATCGGCCCCTCGGCCTGCACACTGACGATGGTGTCTCGCAGCTTGCGAGCCAGCGCCAGGTCGAAGCCTTCGCCGACAAACACTCCCGTTCCCGAGATCGAAATCAGAACGTCGCCCTCGCCGGTTGAAAAAACCTGTTCCTTGTCATCTGCCTCATCCTTCTTCCGCTCCGAAACATTGGAATACTTCCTCGGAATCTGCGAGGCATAAGTATGCATAAACGATCGAGCCGAATCGCGATTCTTCCACTTCGAGTAGTAGATCAGCCCAAGCGAAGCCGTTGACTCCTTCTCCGCAGGCGTGACCGCCGATTTCCGTTGCGCCGCATAATAGATGCCGCCATTCCATGCCGGCGAAAGCGCCTCTGCCATCTCCCGTCCGCCGAAAAGTTCGATAAGGATGCGTACATCCAACTCGCCCATTACTCCGATGTCGTACGGCGTATAGTCGGCGTCCAGCAGAGGATGAATATCCGGCAAATGAAGAACCGGCACCGGAGCATGCGCCAAGTAGGCCGCAGGGTGCATGATCTCGAAACTCGAGGACGGCGGGTTCGCCAGCACGCCGGCAAAGGCCGCTTCCTTCCCTGCCTTCACCAGAATCGCCTGTTCGAAGCCCAGTCCTTCGCTGTAAGGAAACAACAGCGACTGCTGAAGCAGCAACGGGGCCCGCGCCATCACCGGCGATCCACTGGTGTCGTCAGCCTGTTCCCTCACCTTGTTCGCAATATCTGGCGCATCGGCAAGCGTTCTCCCGGTAGGCCGCAGCGTGTAGTCGACGAACACAGCCATCGCCTGCCCCTCGGCAACCGCGCCTCGCGCAGTGTCCGCCTCATCCACCTGTAAATGACGGTTGTCCTCCTGCACATTGTAGGACGTCCCATTCATGCTGATCGAAGACCACTTGGTCAGGCCAACCTTCTGGTCCTGCAAAGCATGCGTCAGCTCATGAGCCAGCACCGGCTTCTGTTCCTCGGGCTTGATCCAGTCCAGCAGATTCACCGTCTTCGTCTTGTTGTCGTAAAACCCTGCAATCTGTTCCGTCAGCAGAGAGAGAAGAAACGGACGCAGATTGAAGTCGCGATCGAGCAGACCGAACTTCTTCAACACGATTTCCGAACGCTCCATGCGCTTCGCACCTTCGTCCTCGTCAAACTTTTCCCGAAGGTAGTGATTCACCTCATCTCGTGAGATCAGTTTGCGTTTCACCGTGTGCTCAATCGGCAGCTTCGTATCGTTGCTGGCAAAGCTCAGAATCTCGTCCACCGAGCGAAACAGCTCCTTCGCCTGCTCTTTCGTCATCGGAGCCTGCGTCGTGGACTCCGGCGGCGTCTGTTCCGTCTTTGGCGGTGTGGCCTGACCTGCATGTGCCATATAGCTGGCAGCCAACAGCACCAAACCCGCAACCCACCTGATTGAACTTCTATCTCTGCCGCAAAGCGCTTCCAGCAATATAACCCTCTCAATCGACCGCTATAATCAAGTGTACGAGAGTTTTCTTGAATCGCCCTCTATGGCCCCGCCCGCACAATCCGAAATCACTAGCGAATTGGTCTCCAGTTCCCCGCCGCAGCTAGCCGCTCTGCTTCAGAACGCCGGAATCTCCCGGCTCGATCAGACAGGCTGGATTCGTGTCACTGGAGAAGATCGCGTCCGCTGGCTCAACGGCATGGTCACCAACACGATCCAGCAATTGCAGGACGGCGAAGGCAACTATAACTTCCTGTTGAGCGTACAGGGCCGCATCCAGGGTGACGCCACCATCTTTGTCGAGCCCGACGCCCTTTTGATCGAAACAGCCGCCTCCCAGGTGCCGAACCTCGTGCCCCTCCTCGACCGGTTCATCATCATGGACGACGTCGAGTTGGCCGACGCAACCGGCTCCAGGTCAGGCTTGCTGATCGCCGGCCCCAGGGCAGCGTCTCTGCTCACAAAGATCGGTCTCAACGTCGAAGACTTCGGAACTTTTCAAAGGCGTTCCATGCCATGGAATTCCGCTGAAATCAGCGTAATTCACACCTACAGCCCTCTGGTCCCGCGCTTCGAGCTATGGGCCGACGCCAACACCGCTACGAAACTATTTGAGGCGCTCCGAAGCGCCGGTGGTGTGTCCTGCGAGGCGCAAAGCCTCGAGTGGTTGCGGATCCTCGAAGGAACGCCGCTCTATGACACCGATATCCGCGACCGCGAGTTGCCCCAGGAGACCGGTCAGACTCGCGCCCTGCACTTCGCCAAAGGATGCTATCTGGGCCAGGAGATCGTCGAGCGTATCCGCTCACGTGGCAATGTGCATCGCGCGTTCAGCGCGTTCCGGCTCGACGGCGAGTTGCCCGTCGTCGGAGCAACATTGGAAACTGACAGCAAGCAGGTCGGCGAATTAACCAGTGTCGCTGCTATTCCTCTGCCCACCAATGGCGGCACCGTCGTACAGCTTGGCCTTGGCTATATTCGCCGCGAAGCCCTCGATCGAGGCATCCCCATTCACTACGCCGGAGGTGTTGCCGTCCCCGTATCGCTTCCCTTTTCAGCCGCGGCATCGTCAGCCCCGCGGCCCGCATCTGAATCTTCTGAAAGAGTGTGACCATGCCCGAACAAAGCAAGCCCTTCGTCGTTACCGATCGCCGCAAATTCACTATGGACGGCGAGCTGCGCCCCGACGCAGATCCCTCACCGGAAAGAGAAGAGCGCGCATCGACCCCAGCCGCACCACCGGCGGCCGCCGCCCCCGAGCAACCGCCCGTTGCCTCATCACCCGAAGCTGCATCAGAGCCCGTCATGCCGCCTCCGCCGACCGCGGAAGAAAACGACCAGGCCCGCCGCGCCTACGAGATGACCGCAGACCGGCTCGACACCGCGATTCGCTCGGCCAACCCCGGGATGGACCATCCGCCCGCAATGAGTTTTGAGCAGCTTGTGCAGTCTGTCTACATGACGGCGATGATGCAGCTCGGCGCAGCAACACACGAAGGCCAGCAACCTCAGGTCGACATCCTCGGCGCCCGTCAAAGCATCGACATGCTCGGCGTGCTTGCGGAAAAGACCAAGGGCAATCTCACCACGGAAGAGAACCGCCTGCTCGACAGCGCACTCTTCGAGCTGCGCATGGCGTTCCTCGAAATCACGCAGGCCCTGGCGCGTTCTGCCGCAGCCAAAGCACCAGCCGGCGCGCGTCCAGGCCCTGCCGGTCCAAGCATCGTTCGCTGAATGGCCCGCTAGAGCAATTCTCCCGTGGGTGTACAGGGAGGCTTGAAACTCATGGCCGTTTTCTCTCAAGGGAAGCGGCACTCCGCAGGATCTTCCACTTCACCGTCACGGGAGAATTGCTCTAAACGATGGAAGCCACTCTCACCTTCCTTGGCACAGGCACCTCAATGGGTGTGCCGACGCTCGGCTGCGACTGCGCCGTATGCACCTCGGCCGTCTCTCCCGATGGAGACCCGCACAACCGGCGCACTCGCCCGTCCATCCGCCTTGCCTACGACGGTCACACGGTCTTGATCGACACCGGCCCGGACTTTCATGCGCAAGCCCTGCGTGAAGGAATTCGCCGCGTCGATGCTGTGCTCTACACCCATGGCCACGCCGATCACGTAATGGGCTTCGACGATCTGCGTCCGCTCACCTTTCGCGGGCATGACCACCTGCCGGTCTACGCCGATGAGGAAACGGCAGACAGTATCGAACGCATCTTCGACTACACCTTTCGCAAGGAAGATCGTTACCCCACCAGCGCGCGCGTCCAGATTCATCGCATCGATCCCACCCCCGGCGCTGGAATCAACTTGTTCGGCGCCTGCTTCCAGCGAATCCCCGTGACCCATGGCCGCCAGGAGATTACCGGCTATCGCTTCGGCGGCGCCGCCTACCTCACTGACATGAGCGACATCCCGGACGCCAGCATACCCCTGCTCCAGAATCTCGATGTCCTCATCATCGATGCCCTGCGCCGCGACCCCCACCCCAGTCACTCGCACCTCGACAAGTCGGTCGCCATCGTCGAGCAGCTCAAACCCAAGCGCGCATTGTTCACTCACATGAGCCACGACCTCGACCACGACGCGACCAACGCCAAACTTCCCACCCACATGCGCCTCGCCTACGATGGGCAGCAGATCAAGTTCGAGATCGCCTGATGCAGATCTTCCGCCAACTCGCAGAGGTTCCGCCGGACTTCGGTCCAACGGTCGCCACCATCGGCAACTTCGACGGCGTCCATCGCGGCCATCAATGGGTCATCGCCGAGGTCGTCGCCCGGGCCCGCGCGCTTGGCGCCAAATCCATCGCCATCACCTTCGACCCGCATCCGGTACGCGTCCTCCGCCCCGAATCGAGCCAGCCCCTCATCGCGCCCCTCAACGAAAAACTGGAACTGCTTGCCTCAACCGGCCTCGATGCCGTGCTGGTCCTGCCCTTCACCAAAACGCTCTCGCGAATGTCTGCCCGCAGCTTCGCCGTAGACGTGCTCCAGGGGGTTCTACATGTAACCGAGCTGCACGAAGGCGAAAACTTTCACTTCGGCTATCAGGCCAAAGCAGGCATCGACAGCCTCGAGATGCTGGGCCGCGAACTCGGCTTCGGCGTCCGCGTCTACACGCCGCAAACCATTCGTGGCAGCGCCATCTCTTCCAGCACCATCCGCCAACTGATCACGAAGGGCGACGTAAGCTACGTACGCGCCCTGTTGGGCCGTAGCTTCGCGATTTTGAGTACGCCAGCCTCCGGACGTGGCTACGGTACCCGCTACACCGTGCCCACCATCAATCTCGCCCCGTACTCCGAGCTGCTTCCCGCAAACGGCGTTTACATCACAACTCTGACCATCGGCACAGGCGACTCAGCCGAAACCTTCGACGCCGTCACAAACGTGGGCAATCGTCCCACATTCGGCGCCGACTCCTTCACGGTCGAATCCCACCTGCTGAACTTCCATCCCATCACCCTCGACGAACACACACCACTCACCCTGACATTTCTGCGGCGTCTCCGCCCCGAGATGCGCTGGCCCAATCCCGAGGCGCTGCGAGAACAGATCGGCCGCGATGTCGCGAAGGCTCGACGCTACTTCACTCTATGTCGGGCGGTGGCTTCGAAACGCCGCTCCTCTGCTCCTCGGCGGGCGTCGCTGGTGCAGTAGTCTCCTTCGCCGGCCCATTCAATCCGGATCTCCCTGGCGCCACCGAACGCGAACCAGCAGGCGAAGTCGACTTGTCCGTCGCAGCAGGTGCAGGTGCCGGCACACTCGATGGGTTCGCAGGAACCGTAAGAGCAGGCGCAGACTCCTTCGGCTTGTCCCCACCGCCCTCAAGAGCATCCGGATCCGCCTCATCCGACTTTTCAGCCGGCGGCACCAATGTCCTCGCTCTCTCCACCGGACCGCTCAGCGGCACATCCAGCTTCTTCTGCGGCGCACCTGCCGTGACGAACGCCTCATTCGGCTTATTCGCAATCGCCGCCCGCATAAAATCCATCCACATCGGCAGTGCCGCGCGAGCCCCCGTCTCCTTTTCTCCAAGCGACTGGCGGTCATCGAAACCGATCCACGTCCCGCAAGTCACCGACGGCGAAAACCCGATGAACCACGCATCCGTAAAGTCGTTCGTCGTCCCCGTCTTGCCGCCCAGCGGATGCTTCAACTGCGAAGCGGCAAAGCCCGTCCCGTGCTGCACCACGGCTTGCAGAAACTGCATCATCGTTCGCGCCGTCGCGACCGGGATCACCTCCGACACCTCGCTTGGAGCCTCATCCAGCGGCAACCCATCCGCCTGCGTCACCTTGCGAATATACCGAGGCTCAATCCGTATCCCGTCGTTCGGAAACACCGAGTAGCCGCTTACTTGTTCAGCCAGCGTAATGTCCGCCGCCCCAATCGCCACCGGCAGAGCCATCGGAAGATTGCTCGTGATCCCAAACCGCCGCGCTGTCTCAATCACGTGGCCAATGCCATATCGCGCCGCCAGCTTCAGCGCCGGAATGTTTCTCGACTCCGCAAACGCCTCAATCAGCGTCATCGCCCCTTTCCAGTTCGGCTCGTAGTTATGCGGCGTATAGGGACCGCTGGCCGACGCAAACGTAACAGGCCCGTCGACGACAATATCCGTAGGCTTCGCCCCCGCCTCAATCGCTGTCGTATACACGTACGGCTTGAACGAGGACCCCACCTGGCGCTGAGCCTGCGTGGCGCGATTGAACTGCGACAACGCAAAATCCCTGCCGCCCACCATCGCCAACACCTCGCCGCTCGCATTGTCCACCGCCATCATCGAAGCCTGAGCACCCGAGTCCTGCTGCAGCGAAGCCCGCAGCGTTCCATCCGGCGCCTTGCTCTCAACTCTCAGGTAAACCAGATCGCCCGTGCGCAAAAAACTGTCGCCGCCATCCTGATTCTCCGTCCACTTCCAATCTTCGGGCGTCAACACCACCTGCCGGCCCACACCAACCTTTACCTCAACCTTCTTCGCCGCTACCGCCGTCACCAGGCCATGAACATAGCTTCCCTTATCCAGCGGCTGCACCCAGTCCGGATGCCGATAGCTCTCGACGTCCGTTCCCCCGAGCACAACGTTCGGCAGTCTTCCCTTCCATCCATGCCGCCGCTCATACGCTGCGGTCCCCTCGAGAATCGCCTTGTTCGCCACCATCTGCAGATCCAGGTCAAGCGTCGTATACACGCGCAGCCCCGCCCCATGCACCTGTTCCACGCCATACTCCTTCTCGAGCTGCCGCCGCACCTCCTCCACAAAGTACGGAGCGACGCTGTTGGCCGGTGGCTCCAGATGCAACCCCAGCGGCGCATTCCTCGCCGCTTCCTCCTGCTGTTTCGTAATCTTGCCGTCATCCAGCATCTCGCTCAACACCAGATTGCGCCGCTTCAACGCGCGATCCGGATACTTCAGCGGCGAATACGCCTCGGGCCCCTTCGGCAACGCCGCCAGCAGCGCCGCCTCCGTCAACGTCAAATCTTTCGCCTTCTTGCTGAAGTAAAACTCCGACCCAGCCTCAAACCCATACGTCCCACGACCCAGATAAATCTGGTTCGCGTAAAGCTCGAAAATCTGCTCCTTGGTAAACCGCCTCTCGATCTGCACCGAGAGAAAAATCTCCTGGATCTTGCGCCCATAGCTCTTCTCCGACGAGAGAAAAAGGTTTCGCGCCAACTGCATCGTCAGCGTCGACGCGCCCTGCGTTCGCCCTTTGGAATGCAGGTCCCGGTAAGCAGCGCCCACCGCGCGAAACAGATTCACACCCCAGTTCCGCTGGAAGCTCTTATCCTCAATCGAAATAATCGCCTCTCGCAGCACCGGAGGAAAATCCGCATACGGCACCACCACACGCCGCTCCAACGCGAACGACCCGAACGCCTTCCCATGAATATCCAGCAGTTCCGTCGTAGTGTTCGGGCGATACCGCGCCAGGTCATCCATCTGCGGCAGATCGACGGAATAGACAAACATCAAACCGCAAAGTGCACCGAAAACCGCCGACAACTCAAGCAGCACAAAGAACGTAACCTGCTTCGCAATACGGCGGCTCGGGTAGTCAGGACCCGTCAACGTCGCACGACGAAGAATCCGCTTCCACCGCGGCGTTTCGTCAACCTCGGGCGACCTTTTTTCGCGGCTGTATAGGCTCGGCACGGCCCTTTCACGATAGCATGATCAGCTACCGATTCCGTTCCACAGCGCAACACAAAGAGTTACGTTAAGCGGCCTTGTTCTTCAGCAGAGCCAGAGCCTTCGACAGCTGTTCATCGACCGTCACGCTCGGCTTCGCCGGTGCCGCCTGAGTGTCGGACGGTGCTCCATCATCGTCCACCCCGACAGACTGGTCCTGGGTCGAAGCCACCAGCACGCCCGGCGTAACACCCTCATCCTGAAGCTTCTTTCCCGAAGGCGATTGATACTTCGCAACGGAAAGAATCAGCGCCGCGCCATCCGGCAGCTCAAACGTCTTCTGCTGAGCTCCCTCGCCAAACGTCTTCTCCCCTACCAGCTCGGCCCGCTTGTTATCCAGCAGCGCCGCCGCAACCAGCTCCGCCGGCCCAGCCGTTCCGCGATTCACCAGCACAACCACCGGCGCCGTAACATTGATCGACTTTGCGGCATCGGCCGTAAAGGTTTGCTTCTGGACCTTCTGTCCTACCAGCATCGCGATCGTGCCATCCTTCAGGAAGAAGTTCGCCAGCCTTGTCGCCTCCGTCATATCCCCTGCAGCCACATCGCGCAGATCAAGAAGAACTTTCTTGTTCCCCGCCTTCGCCATCCCCTTCAGCTTCACTTCAATCTGCTGCACATGGTCGTGGTCCACCACACCCGGCTTCAGATAAAGGATCGAGGAGTTCTCATACATCGTCTCCGTAACCGGCGGCAACGATGTCGCAACCCGCGTCAGCACAATCTTGTCCGGCGCCGACTTGCGAGGCCGAACCACCGACAGCGTCAGTTCACTGCCCGGTGCCCCTTCCAGCAGCAGCTGAATCATCGCGAGAGAGATGTCGCGCGTATCGGCCGGCCCAATCGCCTCGATAATATCGCCATCGCTGAGCCCGGCCTTGTCCGCGGGGCTGCCCGGAACGACAGAAACTACCGACGCATACCCATAACGCTTCGAAACGTTGATGCCCACCTGAGCCTTGCCGGCCTTCTCCGCCTTATAAGCCTTGTAGTCCTCCGGCGTCAGATAGCTCGAGTCCGCATCCAGCGACTCCAGCAGCCCGCGCAGCGCGCCATTTGTCACCAATTGAATATTTGGCTGCTCCACATAGTCGGTCTGGATGTGCCGCAACACCTCGCTGTACACGTTGATCTGGCGATAGGCGCCATCCTGCGGCTCAGACGCGGCGCTCACGCCGGTCGAATTCACACCGAGGAAAACAGTAACAACCAGAATCACGGACACGGCAAGCAGCAGAATCTTCGAAATCTTGGGCATAGTTAGAGCGACTCCATGGGTGTATCCCGCACAGCACAGAATTTAGACGTATCCCACCCCGAAAATGATATAGGCCAATGATACTCTCGAACCGTAACACTGCGCTGGCACGCACGATAACACTTTTGGTGGCGGTGGACAGAATCGAACTGTCGACCTACGGGTTATGAGTCCGTCGCTCTAACCATCTGAGCTACACCGCCGATGTGTGTAAGGGTACGCCGGCACAAATTCTCTTCGAATGAGAGACATCGCCACGGCACAGCCAGATTCCATCATACTTGATTCCAGACCTGCGGAAAAGCAACCCACAACCGTACTCGGCGTCATTCCCGCACGCCTCGCCTCAACTCGTCTCGCCCGTAAAGTCCTTCGCACCATAGCCGGCCGCCCCATGCTCGCCTGGGTCTACGAGGCCGCCATCGTCTGCCCTCAACTCAATGGCGTAGTCATCGCCACCGACTCCGACGAAGTAACCGATCTCTGCCAACGCAACCATTGGCCCGTTGAACTCACCTCACCCAACCTCCCCAGTGGCACCGACCGCGTCCACGCCGTCTCTCAGTTGATCCACGCCGACATCTACGTCAATATCCAGGGCGACGAACCCCTCCTCAATCCCGAACACCTCATCGCGCTCCTCCGCCCCTTCGCACAACCACACGTCGAAGTCTCCACCCTCAAGGTCCTCTGCACCCCCGAGAACATAGCCAACCCGAACGCCGTCAAAGTGGTTACCGCCGCCGATGGCCGCGCCCTCTACTTCTCCCGTGCCACCATCCCGTACAACCGGGACCCCGAGCACAATCCCACACCGCAGTACTGGAAACACCTCGGCCTCTACGCCTACCGCAAAGCCGCACTCCAGCGCTTCCCCACCCTGCCCCCCAGCACCCTCGAACACACCGAACGTCTTGAGCAACTCCGCTTCCTCGAGAACGGCATCGACATCCACGTCGAACCCACCGACTTCGACACCATAGGCGTCGACACCGAAGAAGACCTCCATCGCGTAGAAGCCCTCCTCCGCCGCTGATCCAACGGCTCCGCTAATCCACCGACCACATAGAACTGTCATTTGACAAGATTGTTTCCGAGTTTCCGACCACCCGGGCACAATCCGTCTCACCCTGCCACTCAGTTGGGTTTGACATATATATCCGTAGCGGATATATATATTGGATCATGGCGAAGAAGAACGCGGCGCAAGCTCCACTGACTCCCGCAGTGCTGCACATCCTGCTGGCGCTTTCGAGGGGGGAGCGGCACGGGTACGGGATCATGAAACAGGTGCAGGCGGACTCGCAGGGCAAGGCGAAGATGGGCCCGGGGACGCTGTATGGCTCGATGGGGCGGATGATGGAGGCCGGGCTGATCCGGGAAAGCGATAAGCGGGTCGATCCGGAGATGGACGACGAGCGGCGGATCTATTACGAGCTTACAGGTGCAGGGCGGGCGGCGCTGGAAGCGGAGCTGAAGCGGTATCGCGGCGTGGTGGCGGTGGCGGAAGGACGGTTGGCGCATGACCACTAACGTCGCGGGCCGGCGCTACCGGACGTGGTATGCGATGCTGCTGCGGTTGTATCCGCGGCCTTTCCGTGAGCGGTTCGGCGAGGGGATGGCGCAGACATTTCACGACTTGTGCCGGGGGCACAGGGACGCTGGGCGCGGACTATTCGGGTTGTCGTTGTGGATATTTTCGGAGACGTTAGGGGGAATCGTTATGGAGAACACAACTCATATGTCACAACTGGGGATGTCGCAACTGGGAAAGACGATGCTGCGTGTCGCGCTGGGGGCGCTAGCTGCGTTTATGGTGCCGCTCGTGGCATCACGGGTGGTGGAGGGATGGCACTGGAACGCGGGAGGTTTCGTGTTCGTGTATGTCCTGTTCTTCGCGACGGGGATGGCGTATGCGCTGATCGCAAGGAAGATGGGCGCTTGGTCGTACAAGGCGGGCGTTGGCGTGGCGCTGGTGGCCGGGTTCGCCCTGGGGTGGTCCAACATGGTCCAGGTCGCGGACTCGGGACATCCGGAGAACCTGGTGTACCACAGCGTGCTCGCGGTAGGGGTCGTTGGGGCCTTGCTGGCGCGGCTGCAGGCGCGAGGGTTGGCTCGCACGTTGTTCGTAATGGCGGCGACGCTTACGCTGATTGCCGTGATCCTGCCTTCGGGTGCGCCGCCCGACATGGCGCGGAGAATGGCCATCGGGCATGGTGTCTACGTGGTGTTGTTCATCGCGTCAGGTCTGATGTTCCAGCACGCGAGTTTGGCGCGATTGAAGTAAGACCGAGGCCGATTACAAATCGGCCACCGGTTCGACGTGCGCCAGGCTTGGTCTGGTGTATCTGAACAGCGCCAGGAAGCCCTGCGTTGCTCCTCCATGAAGGGAGTCTGGGGCTTTTGCATTTTAGGCTCGTAAGCCATTTGCTGACAACATTTTGGACGTAACCCATCTGTTTGCAATATTTTAGCGGCAATCAACACAGCTAAATAACCGTTAACATTTGACTTACGCGCGGGCAATGGGGGCACCCCCACGGAGACAGCAGAAATGAAGCAGTGAGACCACGGTGAGGTCGCCCCTCAAACCACCGGGAGAAACCGCAGCTCCAGACCGTCCGCACTCGCCTTCACCGCCAACTCCTCGAGTGAGCCCACAACCCAATCCGCCTCGTGCAGTTCCTCCGCCGAGTGCGTCCCCAACACCCCCAGCACTCGACAGCCTGCACCCTTCCCCGACCCGACCCCGGAAGGCGCATCCTCCACCACCACGCACTCCTCCGGTCGAAAACCCAGCAGCTCCGCCCCACGCCGGTACGGCTCCGGATCAGGCTTGCCCCGCTGCACCATATCGCCGCTGATGATCCGCTCAGGCAACGGCAACCCCGCAGCCTTCAGCCGCGCCAACAACAAACGCTGCGTCGAAGAAGTCACAATCGCCCATCGCTCCGGCGGCAGCCCTTCCAGCAGCGCCTTCACCCCCGGCAGCACCTTCAAATCGGCGACGTCCTCCACCTCCAGGTCTTCAATCACCTGAACCGCCTTCTTCAAATCGACATCAGGCCGCAGGGTCCCGATAATGTCCTTCGCGCGCACACCATGCGGAATCTCAAAGTTCTCCGCATCCGGAATCTCATACAACTCCGCCCAGCGTCTCCACGCACGAATCACTGAATCGATGGAGCTGATCAGCACTCCATCCATATCGAACAAGATTCCCTTGCCGGTCACGCAAATCGGCCCGCTCAACCAGCACTCCCCTTGAGTACAAACGCCTGCGCCGCCGCCAGCACCTGTGTCACGGACTCCACCGAACAGCTCTCGCAATAAACCCGCAACAATGGCTCCGTACCCGAAGCCCGCAGCAGCAACCAGGTCTCCGCAGCGTTCTTCCTTCCCGCGCACGCGGGATTGTCGAGAAAAAACTTAATGCCATCGAGCGTCTCCACCCGCAGCACCTTCATCCCTGCAAAATCCGCCACACCAGCTTTCGCTCGCGCAATCGCCGACTGCTTCACCGCCTCATCGATGTGCATATCGACGCGCCCATACTGATGCTCGCCAAACTCCTCCTGCAGCGCCGCGACCAGTTGACCCAGCGTCTTCTTCTCATCAGCCATCACATTGGCCAGCAGCAGGCAGTTCAGCAGCCCATCTCGCTCCGGCAGATGCCGGCTGATCCCGACGCCGCCCGACTCCTCCCCTCCGATCAGAATCTCCTTCTCCAGCATCAAGTCCACCACGTACTTGAAGCCGATCCCATGCTCATTCAGCCTGCGCCCGTATTTGGCCGCGATGCGGTCCACCATCTTCGTCGTATTGAAGGCCCGCGTCACCTCACCCGGCCACTTCTTCCGCTCCAGCAGCCAGTACGCCAGTAGACTCAGGATCTTATGCGCATCAACCACATTCCCATGCTCATCGACCGCGCCCACGCGGTCCGCGTCGCCGTCAGTGATCAGCCCCGCATCGCACCCCAACCCGACAACGGCTTCCACCGCCGCCTTGATGTGTGGCAGAATCGGCTCAGGATTGATCCCCGGAAACGCCGGATTGATCTCGCTGCGAATCTCGACGAACGGCACCCCCGCCTTCGCGAAGATGCCCGAAATCACACCACGCCCGGCCCCATACATATCGTCAATCAGAAACTTGTACCCTGATGCGCGAATCGCATCCAGATCCACAAACCGCGCAATCGCCGCAACATACTCCGTATTAAAGTCCACCTCGGTAATCGCCGCACGCGACACACTGTTTGGCAGAGACTTCCCCAGATATCCCTCGATCGCCGTCATGATCGACGGCTTCCCGGATCCGCCATAGCTCGCCTTGTACTTCACGCCGTTCCACTCCGCAGGATTGTGGCTCGAGGTAATCATCACCCCGCCCGCCGCCTTCCGCTCACGAACCGCATAGGAGAGCGCAGGCGTAGGCGTAATCTCCGCGGCCATCGCCACCGGAATGCCCGCTCCGGCAAGGACCTCAGCGACAACCTTAGCGAAGGAACGCGAACCAAATCGCGTGTCGTAGCCGATACAAACCCCGGCAGCCGGATTCTCGTACGCCAGAACATAATTCGCAATCGCCGTCGCGGCCACACGCACATTCGCATAGGTGAAGTCGTCCGCAATAATGCCGCGCCAGCCGTCGGTGCCAAACTTTACTACTGTGGTCTCTGCCATTATTTGCTCGTTTTTCAATTCAGCTTTAGATCAGGTCGTCCCGTCCCGCATTCTTAAGCTCAGCGACCACCTTGCCCACATCCTGCGATCGCTCGCGAGTCGTAATCAGCAGAGCATCCTTCGTCTGCACCACAACAAGGTTACTGACGCCAACCAGCGCGATCACCTTGCCCGGCGCATGAACGTAATTCCCTGTCGAGTCGATGGAAATGCAAAGCGGATCCTCGCCCTCGAACACATTCGCAACCGAAACCTTCTCCGGAGGACAGCCCGCCGCATGCTCATGCAACGCAGACCAGCAACCAAGATCGTTCCACTCGAAGTCGCCGGGAAGACAATAGATCTCCGCCTTCGCCTCGCCCTTGGCGGAACGCGGTTCGAGCACTGCGTAGTCGATGCTGATGTTCTCGCACAGTGGGTAAACCTTCGCAAAGACCTGATCGAACTCCGCCCGCGAAGCTTCGTACGCTTCAGCGATCGTCTCCAGCAGCGGCGCCATCGCGGGACTGTGTTCGCGAATGGCAGTCGCAAGCGTCCGCGCACTCCAAAGGAAGATTCCCGCGTTCCACACAAAGTTGCCGGACGCCAAAAACTGCTCCGCCAGCGCCGCGTGCGGCTTCTCGGTGAACCTCTTTACCCGTCGAACCGGGATTTTGCCCTCCGAACCCTGCAACGGCTCGACCGTTGCACCCAGTTCGATGTATCCGTAACCAGTCTCAGCTCGCGTAGGCGGAACGCCAAGTACAACGATCTTCTCTCCGCTCCCCGCGATTGCAATACCTGCGCGAACAACCTCGGCAAAACGCTCCCGGTTCTTCACTACATGATCGGACGGGAAGACACCAATCACCGTCTCAGGCTCACTCTTCTCCAGCAGGAACGCAGCCAGAGCGCACGCTGGAGCTGTGTTTCTCGCCGCAGGCTCGCTCAGAATGTGTTCGCGAGGAACCTCCGGAAGCTGCTCCGCAATCACATCGTCGAGATGACTGTTGGTGATAACCCACATCTGGGCAGAATCAGCCAGGGGAGCAAGCCGCTCCACCGTCTGCTGAATCATAGTGCGCTCACCATCCAGAGCCAGCACCTGCTTCGCCCGCGCCTTCCGGCTTCGGGGCCAGAACCGTGTTCCACTTCCACCCGCAAGAATCACTGGAGCAAATTTCTGCTCCCTTTTACTGCCATCAATCGACATAAGTCTCCATCTCAAGGAAAAGACCGCACCGAAATGCGGCCCCCCATAAGATCAACAACTAACCCAGCGTCGCGAAGTAGTCCCGCATCCGCTTCACACCTTCATCCACAACATCATGCGACACCGCATAGGACAGCCGAATGTGTTCCGTGGTTCCGAATGCCTCGCCCGGAACCACAACCACATGCGCCTCGCTCAGCAACTTCGCCGCCAGATCGGACGCCGACCTGATGCCACCTTTGCCAAGGAACCTGCTCACGTTCGGGTACACATAAAAGGCTCCCTGCGGCACAGTGCAAGTGAGCCCGGGAATCGTCTTGAAGCCCGCCAGCACCTGGTCTCGCAGCTTCACGTAGTCAGCACGAAACTCGGCCACACAGTCCTGAGATCCGGTCAGCGCCGCGATCGAAGCCCGTTGCACCATGCTCGCAGTATTCGAAGTGCTCTGCGACTGTAGCTTGCTCATAGCCGCGATGATTGGCTTGGGACCAAGCGCAAAGCCCGCTCTCCAACCCGTCATCGCATAAGTCTTCGACAATGAACCGAGTACAAGAATGTGCTCCTTGCAGTCCGTGAACGAACCACCGCTGACGATCTCGCCAGTGAAGTTGAGATAGACGTAGCACTCATCGAGCAGCACATAGATGCCGTTCTTATGGGCAAGCCGGACAATAGCCTCAAGGTCCTCAGGGGCCACAACAGCGCCCGACGGGTTCGACGGTGTATTCAGAATGATGGCCTTGGTCTTCGGCGTGATCGCCGCTTCAATCATCTTCGCGGTAATGCGGAAGTCCTCGTCCTCTTTGCTCTCGACCAGCACAACCTTGCCACCCGCGTACTGAATGATGTCCTTGAACGACACCCAGTAGGGCACAGGCAGGATGACTTCATCGCCGTGATCGACCAACACCTGGATCGCGTTGAAGAGTGCGAGCTTGCCGCCAGTCGTGAACACGCACTCGTCCACGGTATAGTTCGACCCGAAATCGCAGGCATGGCGATCCACAACAGCCTTGCGCACCTCGGGAATGCCCGCGACGTTCGTGTAGCGGGTAAAGTTCTTTTCGATTGCCTCGATGGCAGCGTCCTTGATGTGACGCGGGGTCGAAAAGTGAGGCTCGCCCGCACCGAAATCCGCCAGATTCACGCCCTCAGACTTCAACTTCAGCGCCGCCGCCGTGATCGCCATGGTTGCCGAAACTTCGATGCGGCCAATGCGGTCCGCAAAAATCTTCGTTGCAGTTGCTGTTGTCATATCTCTAGTGTCGCAGATTCAGCATCCCAGTGAAACCTTCCATTCTGGTTGTGCATTTCAAGCCCCAGAGTAATCCCAAAAGCAATCCCACTTGACAAATGTCCGTCCCCGGAATGGGTCGAAATAGCCCCGTCGCGTGCGACGCTCACCCCAATCCAGACCAGCCCACCAACCAAGTCCGAGCTTAAAGTATCTGATTCGAAGACTTTGCACGCTTTTCGGCAGGGTGGGGGGTACTTCCTCAAAGCCGGTTTGGCACCTTGGCCTTCAGCCGTTCGACAACCAGAGGAGGAACCAGCGCCGTGACATCGCCACCGAGCTGAAAGACACCCTTGATAAGCCGTGAGCTGACGTAGGTGTATTTCTCGGCGGGCATCATGAACAGAGTTTCAAGCTCCGGATCGAGCTTGCGGTTCATCATGGCCATCTGAAACTCGTATTCGTAGTCGCTGATGGCTCGAATGCCTCGCAGAACCGCCTTTGCTCCCTGTTCGCGGGCAAAGTCGACCAGCAGGCCATTAAACGTTGTGACAGAGACGTTCCCAAAGCTCCGTGTGGCCTGGAAGATCATCTCTTCGCGCTCTGGAACCGTGAACAGCGGCGTTCCCTTCTCGGAGTTGCGCAGGATTGCGACCACAAGTTGGTCCACGATTTTCGACCCCCGCGCGATCAGGTCGAGATGCCCATTGGTGAGCGGGTCGAAGGTCCCAGGATAGATCGCTTTGATCGTATGCATGCTCCAAAAGCATACCTCCCTTTGCCGGGAGAAGAAATATCCATAATCCTGTAGTCTTGCGGACAAACCCTCTCGTCTCACTCAGTAGTCGAAGAAGGATTCGACGGGAGCTACGCGCATTCAACCTATGTCCTCACGCGCCATCACCACCGACAGTCATTCCGTCACACAGCACGCGCCGGCAACGCCGCTGGACGACATGGCTTCGATCGTCGCTACGTATGAGAAAAGGATCTTCCGCTTCCATCTGATCTCGATCCGCGATCGCGATCTCGCCCAGTCGCTGACGCAGGACACCTTTGTCCGTGCCTGGGCAGCCCGCGATAGCTTTCGGGGAGACTGCTCGATCTCGACATGGCTGATGCGGATCGCTCTGAACCTGATCCGCGACCACACCCGTACCGACCGCTTTCGCTTCTGGAAACGGGTTTCGGAGACCGCAATCGATGTATCGGACATCTCCTCCCACGTTCCGCACCGTGACAGCTCGCTAGAATCGCGCCTCATCGCCAGCGAGCAGATGACACTGGTGTGGGAGAGCGTGGCCCAACTCTCCGAGCGGCAGCGAAACGTATTCCTACTCCGCTTTCTTGAGGAACTGGAGTTATCTGAGATCGCCACCATCACCGGCCTCCCTGTCAGCACCGTCAAGACTCATCTGTACCGCGCCCTCGCAACGATTCGAGCTCGGCACAACGCCACTCATAAGGACTCTTTATGACCATCCACCTCACTCACGAGCAACTCTGCGACCTGATTCTCGCCGATTCGTCACTCCCCCAGGAAGAGGAATTCCAGAACGCCCTTGAGAGCAACGACGACCTCGTGCATGAGCATCTTCGTGCCTGTCTGACCTGCTCTGCGGAGCTGAGAAACCTGCGCGATTCGCTCTCCCACTTTCGCGACGCGTCAACCTCTTATGCCCGCCAGGAGTTTGTTCAGCAGAGTTATGCGCAGCGATCGTCGATCGCCCCACCGCACAGCTATCTCTCACAGCCACTTTACTGGACGGCCGCGGCGCTGGTGTTTGTCGCTGCTCTGTTCCCGCTCAGCATGCACCGGCAGCGTCCCGCCCCTCCTGTAACCGCGACGCTCGCATCAGCGTCTCCGCAGACAACAGAATCCGCAGAATCCGACGATGCGCTGCTTGCCGACATTGACCAGACCGTCTCCGCCGATGTGCCTTCTCCGATGGCGCCGCTGGCGGATCCCACTGCAGGGACAGCGTCGACGACATCTACTTCAGATCAAAGGAACGACTAACATGCGCTCACATTCTGTACTTTCCCTCGTTTTGTTCGCGACTCTCTCCGGAGCATTCGTCGCCGCCCAGCAGCCAGACGGCGGATCCACCCCGATGGGTCCGGGCCGGTCTCCAGGGAAGATGGAGCAAGGTCGCGGCGGCTGGGGAGTGGGCATGCGCCCCGGCTTCCGCATCGGGCCTCCGGGCATTTGGTGGCATAACCCGGACCTCGTCCAGAAGCTGACGCTCACTCCGGACCAACAGAAGCGTATGGACGACATTCTGCAGCAGAGCCGTCTCCAGCTCATCGACCTGAGAGCCAACGTCGAGAAGCAGGAGCTGCTGATGGAACCGATGCTGGCCGCCAACCCGCCGGACACGAATAAGATTCTGGCGCAGATCGACCACACGGCACAGGCTCGCGCGGAACTCGAAAAGGCAAATGCCAAGATGCTTTTAGGCATCCGTAACGTGCTCACACCTGACCAGTGGACCAAACTTCAGACTGAGGAGCGGGACAACCGCCGCATGCGGATGAAACATGGTGACATGCCGAGCGGAGCCGGAGAACCGGGTGGGCCCGGTCGTCCAGGAGGACCCGGTGGAAACGAGGGGATGTAACTCGTCCGGCAGGTCCTGAGCAAATCTCCTGACCGGCCCCCCCCATACCACCGCGATAAATCCTTTGTTTTAATGATTTACGGGTAATGATGGCCTGCAAAATCGTCATAACAAAGGGTTTACGGCTAAATTTGGGCAAACAAATAGTTTAGCCCGGAAGGACAGAATTTCCGCCGAGGCTCGCTTGTTTTTCGATCTATTTAAAGTATAGCGGGTTGAACCTAACTAAATGCCAACTATATCTCGTCTTGTTTGAGAGAGTTAGGTGGATTGAGGGCTTGACATACATTTTTTGGGCAGAAAATGAGGAAAGAAAAATAGCAGCGACAGCAAGATCAATGGAATCAATTATTTATAGAGTTGACTTGAGCTAGCGACCTCGACTCCCGCCCATCGCAGAATGCGCGATGATAGGGCACCCGGTCGTTTTTGGCTGGGAGATGAAAGACAACAGAAGCAGGTACCCATTCGGCTTCGCTCAGGGCAGGCTCTTCGGGGATGACAATCACAGAGACAAAGAAGCAACGGCAACGGCGAAGGCAACCGGCGGCCCCTTCCGAATATGTTCTTTTCCGGTATCGATTTTCACCGATCGGTAAGTAAGATGGGTGCTCCACCGATACAAGGGAACAGGAGCTTAAACCACCACGATGGAAAAAGAGATCGCATCGCCCCAGCCTACGATCAAAACAGCCAACCCTGGTCCACTCGGATTGGCGGCCTTTGGCCTGACTACGGTGGTCCTCAGTTGCGTCAACGCCGGCATGTTGCCTCCTGCCGCAGTCGCCGCGGCCGTTCCCCTGGCCTTCGCGTATGGCGGAGTCGCCCAAATCATCGCGGGCGTATTGGAGTTCAAGACCGGCAACACGTTCGGCATGGTCGCCTTTACCTCGTACGGACTCTTCTGGTGGTGGTTTGCCTTCATGAAGTGGACGGTGGGCGCGGGCTGGCAGCAAGCTCCGCCAGCGTCGGCTGTGGCGGTCACGCTGCTGATGTGGGGAGTCTTTACTTTTCTGCTATGGATCGTGTCCTTCCGCCTGAGCAGAGCCGTCTGGAGCATATTTCTTCTGCTATGGATCACGTTCTTCTTTCTTGCGGCAGGAGACTTCGGCTATCTCATCGGCAGTTTGAGTTGTGGCAAGATTGGCGGATACTTCGTCGTCGCTTTCATCGAAGTCCTCAACGCAACCGCCGGCCGGGTCGTCATCTCACTCGGACAACCCTTGATTCGCAATTGAAAAATGTTTGCGTTGACGCACATTTGCTGCTCGAGGGCGAAAGTTTCGGGAGCTCTGGAGCGTCTGTATGGACAGTAGGTTTTGAGGAACTTCTCCGCCGAAGTTGCCGAAAAATGGGATGAGCAGGTCTCTTGGATCGGAGAGACTGTTGCCATGAAAAAGCCATCGAAACACCTCATCGCGGAAGTTCCACGCAGCGTCACCAAGGTTGGGCTGACGATCGGGATCGATCTTGGGGATGTCTGGAGCCATTACTGCACGCTCAACGAAGATGGAGAAGTGGTGGACCGGGGGCGGTTTCGAACGACGCCCTCGGGAGTCGAGAAGTGGTTTACCGATGTTCCCAGAGCACGGGTCGCGATGGAGACGGGAACGCATTCGATCTGGGTCAGCGAACAGCTCCGGGAGCTGGGCCACGAGGTGATAGTGGCCAACGTGCGCGAGCTGCGAGCGATCTCGCACAGTGACCGGAAGAGCGACAAGGTGGATGCGGAGAAGATCGCTCGCTATGCCCGGCTGGATCCAGAGATCCTGCGGCCGATCTCGCATCGCACGGTTGCCCAACAGGAAGCGCTGACGTTGATCCGTGCCCGCAACCTGATCGTTCGTCTGCGGACGGCGGCGGTGAACTCAGTACGTGGACTGGCAAAGCCGTGCGGCTACCGGCTTCCGGCCTCTTCCACCTTGTGTTTCGCCAAACGGTGCATGGCCGTGCTTCCTCCAGGTCTGGCTCAGGCGCTTGGTCCGGTTCTCGAACAGATCGCTGCGATGACGGTGAAGATCCAGCAGTATGACCGCACCATCAAGCAACTCACCGAGACGGAGTATCCGGAGACGCAGGCGCTGCTCCAGGTCTATGGCGTCGGCCAGTTGACGGCACTGACATACGTTCTGACGCTGGGCAGCAAGGAACGCTTCAAGCGAAGCCGGGATGTGGGCTGCTATCTCGGCCTGCGGCCGAGACGCAGCCAGTCCGGGGACCGTGACCCGCAACTTGGCATCACCAAGGCTGGCAACATCTACCTCAGATGTCTGCTGGTCGAGTGCGCCAACCATGTACTTGGTCCGCGTGGAAGAGACTCAACCTTGCGTCGGTGGGGACTGCACCTGGCCTCGCGAGGAGGCAAGCAGTCCCATAATCGTGCCATCGTCGCCGTCGCCCGCAAGCTCGCGGTTCTGCTTCATCGCATCTGGATCACGCAAGAGCCGTACGTCCCGTTCTATGCAGTAGCTGCCTGAGTTCCAAATCATGCTCCCTGTTGCTAAACCCCGCGTCCCGGTGACTGCGTGTCGGGTTGGGCCTTCGCAAGGCCGGCCGAAAACTGGCAGCATCGACTTCTCCGTCTGACCCCAACCCGTCACAGAGCCACGAACGGCTCACTCAAAGTGCGAATAGAAACACGGTGGAGAGGCAACAAAGCGGAACGACCTTAACAAACAACAGCAAAGGCCAAGACGCTATGAAGGAAAAGACAAAAACCACTTGACGCCAATGACCTGCTCATAGAAACGTGACTTTTCAGGAACTACCTAAAGTAGCTTTCTGTTTTACGATGGCCTCATGAGGTTCTATCAGGTATCAAGGCGCTCTCGTCTCGTTCAGACAATAATCATGACGCTATTGGCATCCTCAGCTGCTACTGTCTCTTTCCTGCGTAACCATCGGTGGACAGCTGTTGCAGTCTTTCTATTTGCTGCGGTGCAGTTGCATTCTCTCTGGAACAGATACTGGGAGATCACTCCAGACGCGAGGTTGCTGAAAAGAGCGTATGGCTTCAGGCTAAGTTTCCCGGCCTCGACCGTTCTTTACGCTGGCCCTGTTCGGAAAGTCGCCGGATTTCCCGTGTCCAGAAAAGATATTGAGTTGGAATTGGAGGGATCTTCAATGAAGCGATACGTACGAGTCGCCAACCCTTCCGATTTTCTTGAAGGACTGCGTCGTGTATCGCCTGAGGCTCAGATCATAAAAATGTGACGTGCCGATAACAGAAGACTATTGCCACGGTTATCGGAAGGTTCATCGTGAAGTTGCCGAAAAGGCGTGCCAGCTCAACCGGTCGATGCAACACTATCTAATCAACTGATCCACAAATGCTTTCCCTGAAGAATCGATCTGTTTGGCTGATGTGGCCAAAACCTAGCCAGGTAAGGTTCCGGCTGATCTAACCCTAGCCAGCGCTTTTAGCTTTTGTTTTCATTGAATGTGGGTCTGAGCTGAGTGTTGCGTCGACCCATTGAGACCACCCGACGCAATATAAGAGGTTGCCCCTTGGATTAGGCTGTGAGCGGTTGCCGTCTCACCGCCAGAAAGGAGCACTCTTTTATGGAAAGCACGAAGTATATCGGAATGGATGTTCACAAGGACGCGATCTCGATCGCGGTTCTGAATTCTTCCGGCAAGCTGGTGATGGAAAGCATCATCGAAACCAAGGCGATTACGATTCTTGAGTTCATGCATGGACTGCGCGGGAGCCTGCATCTGACGTTTGAAGAAGGCACCTGGGCTGCGTGGTTGTATGACCTGCTGAAGCCGCATGTCACGAAGCTTGTGGTGTGTGATCCACGTCGCAATGACTATCTGAAACAAGGCAGCAAGAGTGACCGAATCGATGCCCGGAAGCTGGCCGAACTGCTGCGCTCGAACCTGCTGCGTCCCGTCTATCACGGTGAGCACGGAGTGCGGCCCTTGAAGGAGCTGGCGCGGAGTTATCTGACCATCACCAAAGACCAGGCGCGTGTCATGACCCGGGTGAAGGCTGTGTATCGAAGCTGGGCTATTCCCTGCGCAGGGAAGCAAGTTTATGGACAGCGCCATCGCCTGGAGTGGCTGGGCAAGATCCAGGAGGCCGGCGTGCGCCGCCGGGCAGAGTTCTACTACGTAGCAGTTGGACGCTTTGCGCTCGCTCCGCCTAGTAGTGCGGCGCGAGCTATTGCTGGAGAGCAGAAAGCACGGCGCGTCGAAGCTGTTAAGTCAGATTCCGTCGATTGGCCCCATCCGGGCGGCCCTGCTGATCGCACTGCTCCAGACCCCGGACCGCTTTCGCACCAAGCGACAGCTGTGGGCTTACAGCGGGTTGGCGATCGAAACCCACGACAGCGCAGAGAACCAGTACGTTAACGGACAGCTGCAACGGTCCAGGAAGCAGACATCGATTCGCGGACTCAATCAGAATCACAATCACGATCTCAAAAATCTGTTCAAGAGTGCCTCGGCAGTTGCCGCCGCCAAGGCAGGGCCGTTCCAGAAGTTTTACGATGCTCAGATCGGCAAAGGAATAAAGCCGGAGATGGCGCGGCTGACCCTGGCACGCAAAATCGCCGCGATCACCCTGATCGTCTGGAAGAAAGGAGTAAGCTTCGACGCCAGATATCTGAACCCACAAACAGCTTGAGTGTTCCCATGGTTCCGTTCCATCCCGTGGATTCAATCCCAGCGGTGGTTTGCCCGGTACTTGAGACACTCGGGTTCGAGAGCGAGTCTCAACCGAAAAGTTAGACGCGTGGTGCCTCGGGCACCCAGTCTCACACCCGACCCTAGGCCCTCTCGGATAACCTGAAAAAGCAATGGGCCACGAGTCCCAGATAGAACCATGGTTGGCACATGACCAACGTTCTGCTTGCTGGTTTCACAAGTCACTGGCTTCGTCGCGAATCGAGTCATGAAAACCGCAGGGAGAAGAACCCACAAACGCTACGCGGTTGTCCGCAGCGTCCCGAGCCTTTGGAGCGGAATGGCGAGAACAAATCCTGCTCAATTGCAAGCGGGGCTGGAAATCAACAAAAATCCGGCCGAAGGTGAAGTGTTTTTTGTTGACTTCTCCTCTTATAGAACTTTTCGGGCAGTTCCGCAAGGGATAGCGTTCTCGTAGAGACTCCGTCTGACATCTTCCTCGACATTCAGGAATGGTCAACCTGTTCACGGCTACAATAAAGCGTCATGATGATGCAGAAGAAACAACCCAGCGCCCCACAGGACAGTAAGCGTCAGCCTCGCGAAGAGACTCATCTCGAAGGGCTGGCTTCCATCGCAAGCATGGTCATCATCTGGTCCTTTGTCATGGGCTTCGTACTTCAAAACTTCGTCATTCCGTCCGCTTCCATGGCCAGCACCCTACTCGTTGGCGACCACGTAATCGTAGAGCGCGCAACTCTGGCACCCGCTAGCTCTTGGACGAACCTCATCCCGTACCGCGAACTCCGACGTGACGAACCCGTCGTCTTCTTCCGTCCGGCACCTAATCCCGAGGGTCAGCACGATATATTGGTTAAGCGCGTCATTGGCATCCCCGGCGATCGCATCCACCTCCGCGGCGGCATCGTTTACCGCAACGGCGTCTCCCTGGACGAGCCCTACGCAGCCAAGCCCACTCCCGCTAATTACGATCCCTACAACGACGAATTCCCCGCTATTTCACCAGCAAAAGGACGCGAAGTCACCGCCGAGTGGTCGCTTGACCTCCTCGCCCACATCCAGGGTGAAGACCTCGTCGTTCCACCCGGCATGTACTTCGTGATGGGCGACAACCGTACCAACAGCTACGACGGCCGCTACTGGGGGCTGGTCCCCCGAGCCAACCTGATCGGCCGTCCACTTTTCGTCTACTGGTCTTTCAAAACACCCGAAGACGATATGTACAAAGCTTCCCCGTCAGAAAGAGCCAGTTCCACGCTCCACACCGTGCTCCACTTCTTTGACGAGACCCGCTGGAGCCGGACCTTCCACCGGGTGAACTAAACTGCCTTCCAAGATAGTGGCCACCATTGGCTGACGATCCACAGTTGGCGAAGGAAACCAAATCGTGGCGAACAGAGCGAATGTAACCTCAGCGAACCTGCCGTAATACGGGGTTTCGGCAACTACGAGCTGCCTCCAATTCGAACTTGCCGAAAATACGACTTTCAGGGAATTACGTCATCGCGCTCACTGACCATGAGAGGATGTTGAGCATGAGTACACCAAATCCACTCATTGATAAAGCGGAATCTAGGCGCATTCGGGTGCAGATACGTCACGTCCTCTTGGATGTGTGGGACCCGATTGGAGTCAAGGATGCGCCGAACGCGCAGGACGAATACGACAGCTACATCGGGAGACTGTATGAACTGTTGGTGAGCAAAGTGCCAGACGTGGAACTCGTTGAACACTTGTACTGGGCAGCGCATGATTCGATGGGCTTGAGCGCAGCACAAAGGTCTGACATGGTGAGCACAGTCGAGGCGCTCAAGAGAATCCCGATTGGACAAGCGTAATCAAGATTGCATCTGACATGGCAACAGGCCATTGCAGAAGGTTCCCGAAATACGGGGTTTCGGCAACTATGAGGCGAACTTGCCGATAACCGACTTTGGGGGAACTAGGATCGGATAGCTTGTGTCTTATTCTTTAGGAAGTGGGCTGCGAGCAGTGCCGTCAGGAGTAACGCCAAATAGACTCCTCCGATCCCCCACACCACCTGCTTCGATACAGGTTGCCCATCGTAAGCGACCGACTCAAAAATGAGGAAACTCGCATAAAGACAGACGTTCATCACGACGAGCCAAAAACCAAACCTTGAACGTCGCCCGTGTAGTAGGAAGATACCAACGATGAGAATCATTGGAAGAACAAAAAGCGCCCATCCCAGGTGCGGTTCCCAACTCGTTAGCGCATGGCGTCTGTCGAAAGCGGTTGCAGCCGCGCTGTAAACCTCAAACATTCCGACGAAGAGTAAGTAAAGGATACTGATGGTGCCTCCAGCCCGCAGCTTCCAATCGGTATGTGGGGTATTCACCATTGCTTGTCCTCGACCATCATCATCGCCAAGTCACTTGAAGACTATACGTCTCCGCCAAATTCCCCAAAAACGGGGTTTCGGCAACTACGACCGAACTTGCCGAAAACGTGGGTGGTCTCAATGGGTCGACGCAACACTCAGCTCAGACCCACATTCAATGAAAACAAAAGCTAAAAGCGCTGGCTAGGGTTAGATCAGCCGGAACCTTACCTGGCTAGGTTTTGGCCACATCAGCCAAACAGATCGATTCTTCAGGGAAAGCATTTGTGGATCAGTTGATTAGATAGTGTTGCATCGACCGGTTGAGCTGGCATGCCTTTGCAGGAAGTTCGCGCCAAGGGTCATTCAGCGATAGGGGAAACGTCTAGACTGGTAAACCTTCGGCTGTACGAAGGGCTTTATAAAACCGCATCGCAAACGGGTTGTCTCGCGGGACATCCCGTTCGAGTCGTGGCCAGTGTTCGGCCACCCCAATCACTCTCAGCAGCTTCGCGTACTCGCGCATCTCGTGCGGGACGATTCCAGTCGCCAACATTGTGACCACGCGCTCTCGCAGCCTTCCCTTCTGTTCTTCGGTAAGCTGGGCACGGCGCAGAGACCGGGCGGTGTTTGATTTGAGTATCTTTCCAAAGGCGAAGTGATCATCTTCTTCGACAAAATCGACTCCCAAAGCAATACACGCAGCATCATTTTCTTCGATACCCTGAATGACGTCCTCCATAATCGGATAGATCCAAAGGATCTTTCCTTCCCTATGCTCTCTAGCTTTGAGCACACGCGGGCATTCGACCTGAAGAACATCACAGTATTGTCGGTAGCGGGCCTGAATCGCTGGGGCGGACCATGCACCTGTCCCGTTATAGTCCCGAATGTCTCCCTCGTAGGATTGGAGATGAGGAGAAGCGAGTCGTCTGGCCATAAGTACCCCTGAGCAGGACCAGAGTAGCAGTTGCCCAATTCCTCGAAAACGGGGTTTTGACTAAGTTCAACCCGCCGAACTCGGTGACCCGGTGAACTTGCTCAAAACCACGTGCCAGCTCAACCGGTCGATGCAACACTATCTAATCAACTGATCCACAAATGCTTTCCCTGAAGAATCGATCTGTTTGGCTGATGTGGCCAAAACCTAGCCAGGTAAGGTTCCGGCTGATCTAACCCTAGCCAGCGCTTTTAGCTTTTGTTTTCATTGAATGTGGGTCTGAGCTGAGTGTTGCGTCGACCCATTGAGACCACCACGACTTTACAGGAAGTTTCTCAATCAGATTACGAACGAGACAACGATCCAAGCTCCTACACTGGCAGCGATTCCAAGATAGTAACGACCCTTTGGCTCTGTGCGTTCTTCATTGCTGATGTGGATCATGCCGACGGTAGAGATCACCATCAGAAGAAGTACTTCGAGCGCGATGAACGCTTGCGCTGCGATGGGCCGTGTTCCAAACGAGCTGTACCTGAGGGCAGTCCACCTGAACTGAAGCAGACCGTGCACCATACTGAGCACTAGGGATAGCAAAACAAGTCTGCCAAATGGCCATTCCCTCAAATTGATTTTAGTCATATGGCAGGATAGCCCGTGTTCCCTGAAAACGGGGCGGTCTCAACCGGTCGGTGCAACACCATCTGATATGAATTCATTTTCTAAAGGTGGTGTTTATGGCACAAGGAAAACGGGACAGGCTTTCCACGGAGCAGCGGATCGACATGTGGCGCCGTTGGAAGGCGGGAGAGTCGTTGCATGAGATTGGCCGCGCCTTTGGTAAGGGCCATGGTTCCATCCGGTTCTTGTTGACGCAGCGCGGCGGGATAGTTCCTGCTGCTCGTCGGCGTTCGCCGCGAACGCTGACGCTGGCCGAGCGGGAAGACATCTCACGAGGAATTGCTTCCGGTTCGTCGATTCGTGAGATCGCTAGCGGGTTGCAGCGGGCTGTGTCGACAGTGAGCCGGGAGGTATCGCGTCACGGCGGGCGTCCACTCTATCGAGCCAGTGAAGCCGATCGTCGGGCCTGGCAATCGGCTCTGCGACCCAAGGTGTGCCTTCTTGCCATCGACGGGAGGCTGCGGACGATCGTGGCCAGTAAACTGATCCTGGACTGGTCGCCGGAACAGATTTCGAAATGGCTGAAGGTCTACTATCCCAGCAACGAGAGCATGCGTGTGTCCCACGAAACCATCTACCGCAGCTTATTCATCCAGGCCCGGGGAGTGCTGAAAAAAGAGCTGATTCAGCACCTCAGGTCCAAGCGGCTTATCCGTCGCTCACGACACGCTCGGGCTGACGGGCAGTCCCGCGGGCAGATCGTCGATGCTATCTCTATTAGGGAAAGACCTGCGGAGGTTGAAGACCGCGCTATTCCCGGCCATTGGGAGGGCGACCTGCTTAGCGGCAGCAGGAACAGTCACATCGCAACCCTGGTGGAACGACATTCGCGTTTCACCATGCTGGTGAAAGTGCCCAGCAAAGACACAACGACGGTCGTCGCCGCGCTGAGCAAGCACGTGCGTAAACTGCCCGCGACCCTGCGGCGCTCGTTGACGTGGGACAGGGGGCACGAGATGGCTAAACACAAGAGCTTCACGGTGGACACGAAGGTGAAAGTCTACTTCTGCGATCCGCAGAGCCCCTGGCAGCGCGGCACCAATGAAAATACAAACGGCCTGCTACGACAGTACTTCCCTAAGAAAACCGACTTGTCCGGTTACACTCAAGCCGATCTCAACAAGGTAGCTCTGCGCCTCAATCAACGCCCGCGACAAACTTTGGGCTTTGAAACGCCGGCGAGTAAACTGCAAGCCAGTGTTGCATCGACCGGTTGAGCCCGCCGGGGATTTCGGCAAGTTCGACGCGCCGAACCCCACTGGCCGAGTGAACTTGCTCAAAATGCGAGTTTTCGTGCACCACAAGATTATTTCGGATTGCCCGTGATCCAGGAGAAATTCTGGCGGGCGCCAAAGAGTTTCAGGTTCTGGCTGCGAGTTTTGCTAGTTATCTGTGCGGCGGGAAGCTTATAGACTGCCCTCGAGAATGCAATCGTGCCAAAGCAAAACGAATAACGAGGACAGTGATGCTCAAGAAAGACTTCTCGCTGGTACCGTAATGAGAGCGTCGCCCAAGTCGGTGGCAATGCTCATATTCACTCTCTCTTTGGTTATTTTGCAGGGATGCGCGGTACGGAAGCGTCATGCGGCCGTGCCTAGTGCTCTCGAAGCAGAAGCTTCTGTGTCTGGAATGGAGTATGGGATACGGTATTTCCCCCGAGATCCTGAGCGCGTCCAGTTATTCATAGACGATTACCTGAAGTCCCTGGAGTTTGAAGAAGCCTACTTTGCCAAGCAAGGCCATACGGGTTCTCTTCCGTCGATAGCGATGCTCGCAATTTCCGGAGGGGGCGATAACGGCGCTTTTGCTGCGGGCTTTCTCAATGGGTGGACCAAGGAAGGAACGCGACCGCAGTTCAAGCTCGTAACTGGCGTAAGCACGGGAGCTCTCATTGCGCCATTCGCTTTTCTGGGACCAGCGTATGACGCGAAACTGAAGGAGTTTTACACGAGCATTTCATTAAAAGATATTGCCAAGAAACGTTCGATACTTGCGGTCGTGACGAATGATGCCATGGCCGACAATACCCCCCTAAAGAATTTGGTCAAGAAAGCCGTCGACCAGGCCGTGCTTGATGCAATCGCTGCTGAGGATGCGAAGGGACGCATGCTTCTTGTAGGTACTGTAGATCTGGATGCGCGTCGGCCGGTCATTTGGAACATTACCAAAATCGCAGCTAGCCGACGTCCCGGATCTCTGGAGTTGGCCCAGTCGCTTCTGATCGCCTCATCTGCTATTCCTGCCACGTTTCCCCCAGTGATGATCGACGTAGAAGTGGGCAACAAGAAGTACCAGGAGATGCATGTTGACGGAAATACCGCCGCTCAGGTCTTCGTATATCCAGCGGCCGTAAGGCTCAAGGAAGTGGCGGAGACCGTTGGAGTACATCGCGAAAGAAAGCTCTACCTTATCCGGAATGCCCGGCTGGATCCGGAATGGGCACAGGTAGAGCGCAGGACACTACCGATTGCCGCCCAAGCGATCAGCACATTGATCCAGTATCAAGGCATCGGCGATCTCTACCGTATTTATAGTGTCACCCAGAGGGATGGCATCGATTTCAACCTTGCCTACATCCCCCCCACTTTTGAAACCCCTCACAAGGCAGAGTTCGATACCGCTTACATGCGTGCGCTCTACGATGTGGGTTACAGCATGGCTGAGAAAGGTTATATCTGGACTAAGAAGCCTCCGGTTCTAATTCCAGGCTCTGAATAACTCATAGCGATTGCAATCTGCTCCAACGTGCTGGTGCTGGCGGGCACGGACTCAGACGCAACCGGCGGAATTCCTGACATCGGAAGATGGGATAAGGAGCGTGAAGCAGCGTTCCACATCGGTGCTCCTTTTGATTGATCCGGTCGCGAGAGTTATCTGACGGAAACAAGGTTAAGTCCAGGCTTCTAGACTGCATAGGTAACGGTAAAGGCTCTTGTGTGAATTAACTTTTGTAGCGCACGGAAAACGGGGATATCGGCAACTTCCACCCTGGCGCTGCAACTACCAACCATTTTCAATTTGAGCTCAACTTTCATTTAAAAGCGGCTCCCACAAAATGAAAAAGCGCCGACAGCGAAATTGTCGGCGCTCTTCAGAACAGTTTGCTAATTGTTGTTCGATCTACTTTTTGCCTCGCACGGCTTCCTTCGCCTGGATGGGACCATCGGCTGGAACCGGCGGAACGTCGGCAGAGGCGACGCCGGCGATACCCAATTTCTTCCGCAACTCCCCGTCCACTCGGGCAAATATGTCCTTGTTGTCTTTCAGGAAGGCGCGGACGTTCTCGCGACCCTGGCCGATACGTTCGCCCTGGTAGCTGTACCATGCGCCGCTCTTGTCCACGATGTTGTGCAGCACCGCGAGATCGAGAACGTCGCCCTCGCGCGAGATACCTTCGCCGTAGAGAATGTCGAACTCGGCGTCGCGGAACGGAGCCGCTACTTTGTTTTTGACCACTTTGACCTTGGTGCGCGAACCCACGACAGAGTCGCCATCCTTTACGGCACCAATGCGGCGAATATCAATGCGCACTGAGGAGTAAAACTTTAGCGCCTTGCCGCCAGTGGTCGTCTCTGGGTTGCCGAACATCACGCCGATCTTCTCGCGGATCTGGTTGATGAAGATGAGGCACGTCCGCGACTTCGAGACCGTTCCCGTGAGCTTTCTGAGCGCCTGCGACATGAGACGAGCTTGCAGCCCCATATGGGAGTCGCCCATCTCGCCGTCCAGTTCGGCCTTCGGCACCAGCGCCGCTACCGAGTCCACAACCAGCACGTCGATGGCGTTCGATCGCACCAGCGCTTCGACAATTTCGAGCGCCTGCTCACCGTAGTCAGGCTGGCTGACGAGCAAATTGTCGATATCCACCCCAAGCTTTCCGGCGTAGGCAGGGTCGAGGGCATGCTCCGCGTCTACAAACGCCGCAAGGCCTCCGGCCTTCTGCGCCTCCGCAATGATTTGCAGCGTAATCGTCGTCTTACCCGACGATTCAGGGCCGAAGATCTCGATGACGCGGCCTCGGGGAACTCCGCCCACCCCCAGTGCTGCGTCGAACGAGATGGACCCCGTGGAAATGACCGAAATCGGCACAACGTCTTTTGACCCGAGCCGCATGATCGAGCCCTTGCCAAACTGCTTCTCCAGCCCGGAAAGAGCCAGTTCTATTGCTTTGCTACGGTCATCTGCCACTTTGTGTCTCTCCTGTGCGGGGTAAAACGGGTGGGTTTAGCTTCAATGCGGATTCTAGCATCCAAAACGGGAAAAGCAAATAAAAAGCGAATACAACTATCGTCGTAACAGGTCCACAGGCTGGTAAACGTCGTCGATTCTAAAGTAGCTGGCCAGCGACGGGTGCTTCGCGGCGACGGCTCGATACATCTCCCATGCGACGCGGCGATAGCTGAAGTGGCCCGCCACGCCAGAGCGCAGCTCGGAGATGTAGAGTGCCTCGGCGAAGTCCATCTTGAACATGGCACGGCAGCGGGTGGCTAAAGGAAGACAGTACTGAGCGGAATCACCGGCCTCGGGAACTCCGCTGTCGCGAAGCCGACGGTAGGTCATGTAGGCAGCGTCTATCGCGTTGGCATAGGTGGATTCCAGCTTGGCTTCGGCAAGGGTTGGCTGGCCCGGACATGTTGGCTCCTCGTAGCCGTGAAGGTCTGTGTAGGGCTGCCGGAGTTGAACGCATCGGCGGTGACGGTGCATGTCGCGAAAGCCGCCGATGTCCATCAGGATGTCGAAGCGGAGGCTGTGGCCGGCACTGAAGGCCCGTAACAGCTCGTCGTGGCGGCCACGGTGCTTAGTTCCGAACCCAATGAGCTCAGATCGCCGGGTATCGTTTAGAGCCGCGACGTGGTGGCGCAGTTGGCGATAGGAGTAGTGGCAGTGAGGATAAAGAAGCGACGTCGCCAGTTCGACCTCGATCGACTCAGCATCGTCCAGTAGATCGACGACGGGGGATGGATCGACGGATTGGCCGGCCATCAGTTCGGCCGCAGCTGCGGTGAGTTCCCAGCGGCTTTGCAGCAGATAGTCGCTCGGAGCGGCGTACTTCACCAGCGTCGGGGCGGTCTTTACGGGGCGCAGCAGGGCTTCCGCTACTCGGTCGCCGCAGGCTTCATCGACTGAGCCAATCTCGTTGCAGAGAACCTGTGCGGCACTGTGATGCACGTTCCATGCCGGTTCAGTTGCGGCGATGCGTAGTTTTTCGCCAAGCTGGCGTACCTCGGCGAAGGGGCTGGTAAGCAGCCTGGAGACTTGGGTTTCGAGTGTTCGTGCGTTCACGATCTGGCCCAGAGAGGTGTTCGTCGCCAATGGAAGCAGATAGCGGGCTACATCGAAGGCACGGGCCTTCAGCGTGCGTTCGTAGGTCTCAGGCTTCATGGATTCGGGCTGCGGGATTGCGGCTTTCAGCGCGTCCAGCATGCGGGCGCCGATGTGGTCGTAGGCGGTAAAGAGCGCTTCTATGGCAGCGGTGAACGTTGGCGTTTCAGCGCCGAGGTCGGGGGTGTACCAGCCGGAGCGGCGGAAGTTCTGATAACGCGTCGAGCGTTCCTGACCATCCCAGCGCTGCTCATCCACCAGTTCGATCGCAGCCACCAGGCTAAGACGCTCAATCGCGAACGGAATGTGCGCCAGATCGGCGATGGAGCGGTGCCCATATTGGAAGTAAAAGGTGTTGAGAAACTGCTCGGCCCGCTGGGCGCTAATCTCGGCCAACGACTCCCTCATAGTGAGAGAGGAGCGGGAGTACTTGGCCATCGCATACGCCAGAACTTCAGGATCTGCCCCGTGAATTGCATAGACGTCGGTCTCAGTTGCGCTTGTTTTCTTTTCGTTTTCTGACATGGTCAAATTCAGAATACTTGATCCATGTAGCCTTGGGTTTTGGAGGGCAGCCATCTCGTCGACAACCAATATATTGCGTGCCGTCGCCCATCGGCCATATCAGCTGCCAAGCGGCCGTTGGAGAATGGCGCAGCGGTGGAACGATCTGCTGTTCGCTCATTGGCCGATTCCTTCTGGCGAGATGATGCGGCTCCTTCCCGCGGGACTCGAGGTAGATACCTTCGACGGCTACGCCTGGGTCGGCGTGGTGCCATTCTGGATGGACCTGGTACGAACCCGCGCCGTCGGCGAACGATGCGTTACGTTTCCGGGCACGGGGACGTTTTGCGAACTCAACCTGCGGACGTATGTGCGCTCGCGAATCACGGGTTTGCGCGGAGTTTATTTTTTTTCGTTGGATGCCGCGAGCGCGCTGGCTGTGAGCGGGGCGCGGATGCTCTTTCATCTGCCGTATTTCTTTGCCAGCATGCGCCGGCAGATCGAGTCGGATGGAACGGTCGAGTACAGAAGCAGCCGACTTCTGACGGGCCGTAGCGTACGCTTCAAGGCGCGCTATCGCGGACTCGGCGAAGTCGCCAGCCCCAGCAGGGATGGGACTTTGGAACATTTTCTGACGGAGCGCTACTGTTTATTTACGCAGGTTGCTGGACAAGTGCAGGTGGGGCATATCCATCATCTTCCCTGGCCGCTCGAGCCTGCTGAGGCAGAGATCGTCCTCAATGAGCTGCCTGCCGCGCACGGTATCACGTTGCCAGGCCGGCCTCCGGTTCTGCACTTCGCGCGGAAGTTGGACGTGTATATCTGGTCGTTGCGCGAGGATCGATAAGATAAGTTTGCTTCGTATAATCAGGACGGTCGTTTCAGGGAGGTTCATGAGCATTCTCGCGGGTCGTATTGCACTTGTTACCGGAGCTTCGCAGGGGATCGGACGCGCGTGTGCGTTGGAGTTGGCTCGAGCAGGGGCTTCGGTCGCACTGGCGGCGCGCAATCTAGATAAGCTTGCCGAGGTTGCTGCCGAGATTGCCGCAGCAGGAGGAACTGCGCATCCGTTTGCGCTGGATGTCGCAAGCGAAGAGTCGATCAAAGACTGCGCCAAAGCGGTGATCGCTCACTTCGGCGGAGTGAATATTCTCGTCAACAACGCCGGGATCACGCGAGATATTCTTGCGCTGCGGATGAAACGGAAGGATTGGGACGACGTGCTTACGACGAACCTGACTGGGGCGTTTTTGATGACGCAGGCCGTCATGTCGCAGATGGTCAAGAGCCGCTGGGGACGAATTATCAACGTTGCGTCGGTCGTGGGCGAGACAGGCCAGGCAGGCCAGGCAAACTACGCCGCATCCAAAGCCGGTCTGATCGGGCTAACAAAATCGCTTGCGCGAGAGTTGGCGAGCCGAGCGATCACGGTAAACGCTGTGGCTCCGGGATATATCGAAACGGCGATGACGTCCGTGTTGACTGAGGAGCAGAAGGCAGCCAATGCGCAGTACATCCCGTTGGGCCGGGTCGGAACCGATGTTGAGGTTGCTCACGCGGTGGCGTTTCTGGCATCAGAGGAGGCAAGCTACATTACCGGTCATACACTCGACGTGAACGGTGGAATGTTTATGGGGTAAAGGCTTCCCAATCCTGGCGGTGGTGGGCTTGGCTCTCGTCGGGCGGTGGGTCGTCGTAGATTGGGACTCGATGCCGAAGTTGAGAACAGCGTGGTCGAGGCTGCGATGGTCGCTGGCTCAGCGCGGGTTGGAGGGAACGCTGAAGTGTGCTCTGCAGCAAGTGCGCCGACGACCCAATCAGACGGATGAGGCGAAGCCGCAACTGCATCCCTTCGATCTGCGATATGGGGTGGACACCAGCGGGCTGATTGGCGGCGGCGAGTTGTGTTCGGGGCACAGGAATGATGTGTTCAATACCGCGTACTACGGAATGGCTCCGTCGCGATTTCAGCGGGTGATGGAGTACTGGATCGACGACCAGACTCATGCCGCGCTGGAAAATTACAGCTTCGTCGACCTCGGCTGCGGTAAGGGGCGGGCTCTGCTGATGGCCTCGGAGTTTCCTTTTCGCGAGGCGGTGGGGGTGGAGTTGCATGCTTCGCTCGCCGAGATAGCGGAGGGCAATGTTGCGGTGTGGGCGGCGGCTGGCCGAGCCGTCTGTCCGGTACGAATTGTCTGCCGGGATGCTACTGAGTTCCCATTTCCGGATGGTGCGTGCCTGCTGTACCTCTTCAACCCTTTTGCTGCGCCGGTAATGAAGCGGTTGATTGAGCGTATCGAAGAGGATTTCGCGGGACGGCCGGGCAGGCTCGATATCATCTACTTCAACCCCGAGTCGGGGCAGTTGTTCGAGGAGCATGGAGGCTTTGAGCTGTTGCGGACCGGGACTGTCGCAATGTCCGAGGAGGATGCGGCGGCGGACAGGGTGGCGTCGCCGGATGATCTTTGCAGCGTGTACCGGTGGCTTGGGCGATGAGATGAATTTTTCGCTAGTTACCTTTCAGTTAAGTAACTCTTTTGGTAATGTGGATATCGGTTCATGACGGGCGCTCTGGTTCAAGTACGGGTTCAGGGTTGATGGGGTATGAACCTGGGCTGGTACGGGAATCGGATGATCCCCTAAGATAGTCATTGACCAAGTGGTTGTCGGTGTTTACTTTGTGGCTAATGGCTGACATGCAAACTATCCCTACTGATATGACAAACGGTTCGGTCGACGCCGTTTCGATCTCGATCAACATCGGTACGACGATCCGTGGATACCGGCTGCAAAAGGGCATGTCGCAGGGCGACATCGAGAAGCGCACGGGTCTACTGCGGTGTTACCTTTCACGCGTCGAGAACGGTCACACGGTGCCGTCGCTCGAGACGCTGCAAAAGATTGCGCGCGCTCTCGACCTGCAACTCTCGGAGTTCTTTGCTGAGGAGGCGATCAGCAAGGAGATGTCCGGGCTGAACCTGGGCGAGGAAGAGATCCGGTTCTTGACACAGGTGCAGCGGTACTCGGCCCATCTCTCGGAGAGCGACCGCCGTCTGCTGTTGGCGATGGTACGCAAGTTCGCCCAGACGACTCTGAGCTAGCAGAGGTACCCCCCGGTGTCTCGCCGTAAACACCTTTGTTTCAACCCTTTGCGAAGAGGCATCCCGGCAAATTCCTCCAGACAAAGGGGTTGCAGCTAAATTCTTTCAGTAAAAGGACTTAGCTCTGTTTTTCCCTCGCTGAACAAGAAACCCCGGCATTTCGCCGGGGTTTTTCCTGACCTCTAATTTAATTATAGCGTGTTGAGCGCCGAGAATATGCCAAACGGATGTTATTGGTGAACAATGGGTTAGATGGTTTAGGGGCTTGACATGCGATTTTGGCCGGAAAATCGCGAAAAATAATTCCAATGCGCTCGAAGAGTGTTCGGTGTGCGTGCGCCGGGCAGCCCGATTCGATGAACAAAAGCAGGAATGAAGGGAACCAGCCGAGCAGCGGCAACCGTATCAAGGACAACCTGCAAGGAAAATCTGATAGGTCGGCGCAGAACAATGAACAGGCGTTCATAAATGTCTCAACTTCTCTCAGATGTCGTGATATTGTCTTCCCTAACCGCGCTTCCGGTCGTAAATCGATTTGTTTCCAGGCAAAAATTCCAGAGTCGGGCCCAGACGTTGCTGTTTCGATACACCGTTCAGTTGATGGAACTTCGTATCAGGAGCCGCCATGACGATTCTCGCCAGAAAAATGCCTCTATTCGTGGTCCTGTTTCTCGGGATCGGCTGCGCCACCCTTTTCGCTCAAGTGCAGGCGATTAACGGGAGTATCCAGGGAGATGTAACGGACGCGGTCGGCGCGATGATGCCGGGCGCAGACGTTGAGGCCGATGAGCTCGATACTGCCATTATTCATCGCACGGTCACCGACGGATCCGGCCACTTCGAGTTTCTGTCGTTGCAACCGGGGCGCTATGTCGTCAAGATCTCGAAGATTGGATTCGCAACCACCATCCAGGAGAACCTGAACCTGACGGTGGGGCGGACCATATCGCTGAGGCTGATGCTGCAGGTTAAGGGCGCGTCTGAATCGATCGTGGTGAGTTCGAGCCCATTGCTCGATGTGGTCACCAGCACCTCGAACACCACGCTTGGCGAGCAGACCATTGCGCAGACGCCAGTGCTTGGCCGCAAGTTTGAAGACTTTCTCACTCTGACTCCCGGCGTCAGCATCGTGCAGGGACCCGACGGCGACGAGATCACCATCAACGGGCAACGCGGCATCTTCAACAACATCAGCCTCGATGGCGGCGACTACAACAACGGCTTCTTCGGCGAACAGTCGGGCGGGCAGCGCGCGGCTGTCGACATCACGCTCGAGGCGGTCAGGGAGTTCCAGGTGGTGGCCAGCGGAGCGAACGCTGAGTTCGGACGGACTGCCGGCGGCGTCGTGAATGTCATCACCAAATCGGGCACCAATGCCACGCATGGCAGCTTGTTCTACTACCAGCGGCTCGCGGCACTGACCGCCGACCTCTCCAACGGCACGCCGCTGACCGACTTCCATCGCGAGCAGTTCGGCGGCAGCGTGGGCGGACCCATCATCAAGGACAAGCTCTTTTATTTCGGCGCCGCTGAGGGCATCTTCGAAAACTTCCAGCGCCCGAACCTGAGCACGTACAACGCGGCCGCCATGGGTTCGGCCCCCTGCCCTATCAGCAATCCCGTCTTTCGCTCGAACATCACCGACGCTCAGATCGATGCCAACGGGGATTGTCAGCGACAGGTGCTGATCAACTTCTACAAATCCAACTTTAATGAGAATGAGGGTCTGGCGGTCAATCACAACGTCAAAAACGGCGCTTTCTTCGGCCGCATAGACTACACCTTTAATCCGAAGAACCAGTTCTTTGGATCCTATAACTTCGACTATTCGAGGAATCCCAACCAGACCTTTGATGTCGCCACGTACGGCACGACGGCCAACGGCATCGAAGGCCCGGCGCACATCCAGACACTAAACTTCAACCTGGTTTCGACCATCAGTGCGAGCCGACTCAATGAGGCGCACGTCACCTTCGGACATGAGACACGGCCCCGTTCGGCCATCGACTCGAACGCGGTGCCCGATACTGGCGTTGGCTTCTTTCCCTCCTTCCGCTTCGGCCAGCCGTTCTTCCTTGGGCCGGGGGCGAGCGAGACCTTCTGGCATCTCCAATTCAAGGACAACTTCTCACTGATCCTGGGCAAGCACACCCTCAAGATGGGCGGCGAATTTATCTACAGCAAAAATACGCAGATCTTTGATGGGTTCGCTCTGGGGCGGTACATCTTCGGGAGCACGTCAGGCTTCCTGCACTACGCGACCGCAGCTAGCACCGGCAACGGCTACGGTCCGAACGCGGTGCTGTGCCCCAACGGGGCTTACGTCACCTCAGCCACCGGCATATGCCCGGGAGGAGCTTTGGGCAGCAGTCCTCTGGCGCTTTATCTGCAGGCTGCAGCCACCCGGCCAGGCGTGACAGTACAACAGGCCGGCTATTCCGACATCAGTAACAAGGAGCCCTCGTTATTTTTGCAGGACACCTGGAAAATCCTGCCGCGCTTGACCCTGAACTACGGGCTTCGCTGGGAAGCGCAATACTTCCCCGATCCCGTGATCCAGCCCGCGAACACACTCTACGGCCCGTATTTGTCGAACCCCAACTTCCCGTCAACTGGCTATCTGCCCAATCAGACAAAGCAGTTCCAGCCGCGCTTCGGCTTTGCGTATGACATTCTCGGCGGCGGCAAGTCGGTTCTGCGTGGCAGCGCCGGCATCTTCAATGCGCGTCAGAATATGCTGACCCAGGTCGGCCCCATTACCACCAACGGCGTGCAGCAGCAGACCCTCACGCAGTTCTCGGGACTGGGCAATCCAACTTACCCGGGCATTCTTGCTGCCACCAGCTGCCCCACCACCGGCTGCCCGGGAGCCGGTGTGACGGTTTTCGACAAGAACTACCACAACCCTCGCGTCTACGCTTACGACGTCGCCTACGAGCAGCAACTCGGCCAGGACTACGTTGTCTTCGTGGACTTCGCCGATTCGAAGGCCGTGTACCTGACACGTTTTCTTGACCCCAACGTTGGCGTCGCGGTTCTTCCGGGCCAGGTCATTCCGGGAACCGGGGGACAGATTTACACCGCGAACGCAGATACGGTGTGCTACGTCGGCGGTAGCACGGAGCAATGTCCGGGTATCTTTGCTCCCGGGCCGTTTACGACTCTGGGCGCCATTACCAACACCAACAGCGGCGCCAAGTCGCTTTATCGCGGCATCACCTTTGGGGTGCGCAAGCGGTTCTCGCACCACTTCCAGTTCGACGCCCAGTACACCTACTCCAAGGACTACGACAACGACTCCAACGAGCGCGATCCATTTACCTTCCGTTACGCGAATCTCTACGACTTGGCCTCGGAGTACTCGCTTTCGGACCGCGACGAAGCGCACAAGTTCAACGCGTATGGGCTGGGAGAGCTGCCGTGGGGCTTCAAGGGCACGTTCCGTATTCAACAGCACTCGGCTGAACCGGAGACGGACAATGTCCTGGGTAACGGCACCGGGGCTCCGTGCAGCCGTAACAACTCGGCAACGCGCTTCGTCAACGGCATCGACTGCGGCCGCAACCACCAGCGCAAAGACAACGCCTTCTTCGTGCTCGACTTCGGCATCTACCGGCCGTTCGCGATCGGCGACAAGTACCAACTCGTTCCTCGTGTCGAGGTCTTCAACACGTTTAACAACACCAACAATATCAACCCGCTGAGTTCACCGGCACTGTTCAATTTCGATGGTTTTCTGCGCCTTGGCGTCGGCGACCCGCTGCAGGCGCAACTTTCGCTGCGCTTCAACTTCTAGGAAGGTGCGGCTTTAGCGGAGCTTGGTGATGAAGTAAGCGAAGAGGAACAAGAGGAAAGCGGCGGCGGCGAAGACGAACTTCTGCCGCTGGAGGTAGCGGGTGCGGCCGGAGGTCATCCGCGGAACCAGCGGAACGCCCAGGGCGAGGCCGCTGAGGAAGCCTCCAATGTGAGCTTTGTTGTCGATGCGGACGATGCTGGTGAAGTTCGCGCCGATGCCGATGATCAGGTTCAGCACGGCGAACTGGATGACGGAGCGCCGGAGCCGGTTGAGTTCGAAGGCTGGGATGGGGAGCCTTTTGTTCGAGAGTAGGACGATGAGGATGCCCGCGATGCCGAAGACTGCGCCTGAGGCACCTGCGCCGACAGAGATGAAGTCGTGGTAGACAACGTTGAAACAGAGGCTGAGCAGATTGCCTGCGATGCCTGTGATGAGATACACGGCAATTAGGCCAAGGGGGCCGAGTAGCGGTTCCCCGAGCAGGCCGAGGTTCCAGAGACACCACATGTTGGTCGCAATGTGGAGTAGGCCGACGTGGACGAAGGTCGCGGTGAGCAGACGCCACCACTGGTGGCCCACGAGAATGTAGGCGGCATTGGTGGCGCCATAGTGAATGAGCTGCGGGATGGTGGGATCTTTGGCGGAGACGCCGTGCAAGACCATCCAGCCGAAGACGGCGATGTTGATGGAAAGCAGAATGTAGGTGCCTGGGGTGGCAAGGATGTTCCAGCCGCGCGCACGGGAGTTGGGGCGTGAGGCTTCGCGCTCGTAGTCGGGCATGGGCGCCTGAGTTGAGGCCGCGTGGGGCGCGAGAAGTTCGCCGTCAGATTTTGGCGTGGCGGTCATGGATGTCTTCTACGCTATCGCGGTGAGAGGTGGATGACAAATCAAGGATGGGCTAGCACACAGCTGCTGTCGGTAGTGAGGATGCTGTTCGTGGGTAAGAGGTTTTTTTACGAGCCTCTGTTCTCAGGCGGCAGCGTTTTTGCTAAAGCGCTCACGAAGGTCGGCGGGGATGCGCTCCTGGACGATACCGCCAAGGAAACCGGGCAACGGTGTGGCGACTGCAACAGCGACCCAGAGAAGGGCCGAGAAGACGAGTCCTGCAACCGCGACTGCTTCGAGCGAGATGGCTACGTCGTGAGTCTGGCTGAGGCGAAGGTGCATGGTGAAGATATGGCTGACAAGTTCGACGCGGCGAATAACGAGTGCGGCAAGCAGGAAGGCGGCGATCGAAAGCGTGCTGACACTGATTAGCAGTACGTCAATCGTACGGGCGATGTGCTGGCGGCGACGGCAATGGCTGCACTCGGAGAGATGCTGGTCGTAGTCGGTGCGCATTGCGGGGGAAAGGCCGGATATGTCGTAGCGCCATCCTGAGAGGATGTCTCCTACGACCTGATCGGTACAGGAGTTGCCATGTTTCCTGCGGTTCGCGGGAAATGCTAAGGCGGGTTTTTTCATAACGTTATAGACAACATTCTACTCCCTTAGACAGCGAGAATAAAGAAAAGGATTCAACGAATCTTAACGACGCGAGAGGCCAGAAAAGGGGGTTTTCGAAGGGGAAATCGTTTCAGACTGATAGGAGACGGTAATGCTTGGACTTACAGGGTGATGGGCTCGAGCGGCATGTCCTGCTGGGCCAACAGTACGCGGTTACCAAGTAGAGTCGGGTGATTGCCTAAGGCTTGCTCGGCGGCTAGCCGGGCCAGTTCGGGGGCGTTGTTGGACTCGGAAAGATGGCCGAGGATAATCCACAGGGCGCCGCCGTCGTAGTCCTTCTGGAGGAACTCGGCGGTAGCGTGGTTGGAAAGATGGCCGACGCGGGAGAGAACACGCTGCTTGACCGACCAGGGGTAAGGGCCGTCGCGAAGCATCTCGAGGTCGTGGTTGGATTCTAGGAGCAGGACGTCGATGCGCTTGAGGGCGGACTTGACGTTGGGGGGCATGTAGCCGAGATCGGTGGCCAAGGCCATGCGGATCCCTTCGGACTCGAAGACGAAGCCGCAGGGGTCGGCCGCATCGTGGGGGATGGTGAAGGGGGTGATGTCGATGTCGCCGATGGAAAACTGGGTGCCGGAGTGGAAGTACTCGACGGCGGGAAGGTACGCGGGGTCGGGCTTTAGTGCGCTGGCTGATTGCGATTCGGGCGCGCAGAGATATTCTTCGTCGGGGTCGACCGGCAGCTCCGGTGAAATGTCGGGATCGTCGGCGCGGTGGAGGGCGGCTCCAGCCGCGATGCCGGCGATGATCCTCGACTCCTCGGCCAGTTGCCCCGCGAGATCGCTGTTGGGTGCGCTCGCTGCTACGGCGGCGGCGCGGGCCTCCTTTTCGCGTTGCACGTGATCGAGCCATTTGGCGTAGGTCATCGTCGTGCGGGGCGTCAACATGCGAACCCAGGCGCGGTGGGTGGGCTCGGTGAAGAAGACAGGAATGTTGAGTCGGCGGGCGAGGACGGAGAGCCCGGCGATGTGGTCCTGATGCTCGTGCGTGACGAGGATGGCATCGAGCTTTGCCGGGTCCTCGCCAGCGATGGTCATGCGCTTGAGGAGTTCGCGGCAGGAGAGGCCTGCGTCTATCAGAACACGGGTGCTGGAGCTGGAGATGACAGTGCTGTTGCCTTTGGACCCGGAGGCGAGCACTGTCATGCGCATCATTGGGTAAGAATACGCCGATTGGTTGTGGGTATGTAGGCCGGGTAACTAAGTTGGTTCGTGCTGGTGCGGGCGGACGGCGGCGATGTCGGAGAGGAGGACGGAGTGGCCGGAACCTGCCTCAGGAATGAAGGTACCGTCGGGGCCCTGCGAGACCTTGAGGTAGAAGACGTCGGGGGTGTCGCCCTCGTCGAAGACGAAGAGGATCTGGGCGAGGTGGCGGTCGCCTGCGGTGGTTTCGAGATCGACCACCTGGTCGATGCTGTTCTTCAGTAGCGTCCGTTCCGAATCGGTCATAGTGCTCCCGCGAAACTTCAGGACTCCAAGGGTCCGGCTGGTGCGCTTCGCGTTCTATCGCGTTCTATTGTCAGTTTGAGACTGCGATCGGGCTCCGGACGGGCGCGAGGAAGTTGACGGTGGAGCGCATGACGACCTCATTGCGCTGGTTGAAGGCTAGGGTGCGGGTCCGTACTACGCCGTAGTCCTTGCGCGATTGGGATTGGCGGACGCCGACAACTTCAATCTCGGTGCGGAGGGAGTCGCCGGGGCGAACGGGCAGGGTCCAGCGCATCTCTTCCACGCCCGCTCCGATCATGCCGCCAAAAACGGTAATGGATTGCACGCGGAGGCGCATGACGATGGCCGCGGTGAGCCATCCGGAGGCCGCGAGTCCCTTGAAGAAGGAGTTTTCGCCGGCAGCCTCGTCCAAGTGGAAAGGCTGCGGATCGTACTTCTGACCGAACTCCTTGATCTCCTCGGCAGTCACCTTCGCCTGGCCGAGCGAATGAAATCTCTGGCCTACGTAAAAATCTTCGAAGTAAAGCTCCTGTGGCATTTTCTCTCCTGTTTCGTTGGATGCGGCTCAAGTCTCTCGGTCTTCAATGTTCCGCTACTTTGCCGGGTAGGTATAAAAGCCGCGGCCTGACTTGCGGCCGAGCCAGCCGGCATCGACCATGCGAACCAGCAGCGGACAGGGGTTGTATTTCGGGCTGCCGAGACCTTCGGCGAGCACACGCATGATGTCGGCGCAGACGTCGAGGCCGATGAAGTCCGCCAGGGTAAGCGGCCCCATGGGGTGCGCCATCCCGAGAACGAAGACCTGATCGACGGCCTCGGGCGTGGCGACACCCTCCATCACCGAGTAGATGGCCTCGTTGATGAGCGGCATCAGCACGCGATTCGAAATGAAGCCGGTGGCGTCGTTGACCTCAACGGGGGTCTTGTCGAGTTCCTGCGCGATAGAAAAGACTGTGTCGAAGGTGGGCGGCGACGTTTGAAGACCGCGAATGATCTCGACAAGCTTCATCACCGGCACTGGGTTGAAGAAGTGCATGCCGATGACCTGTTCGGGGCGCATGGTCTGGGCGGCGATCTTCGTGATCGAAATGGAGCTGGTGTTGGTCGCGAGAATCGCTTCGGAAGGCAGGATGCGTTCGAGATCGCGGAAGATCTCAGCCTTGACGTCGAAACGCTCGGTGGCGGCCTCAATGGCGAGCGAGGCGGGCGCGAGGTCCTTCAGGCTGGTGGTCAGGGTGATGCGCGAACGCGCCTCGTCGGCCTGCTCCTGAGTGAGTTTCTGCTTCGCCACTTCGCGCGCGATGTTCGTACGGATGGTGTCGAGGCCGCGGTAAAGCGCTGTCTGATTAACGTCGTAGAGCAGGACGTTGAAGCCGGAGCGGGCGCAGACGTGCGCAATGCCGTTGCCCATGGTCCCGGCGCCCAGGATTGCAATGGTTTTCGTTTCGTTCATAAACGCGATTTGGACGACTTTCGAGTGTAGCAGCTTGCAGGGGGCGGGCGGCCTCAGGCGGTTGCGAGGTCAGGGGTCAGGGTCAGGGTCAGATTGAATTTCGACGAAAGTTGATGTAGAAGCCGGAGCCGATGCAGGACAGGGGAATTACAAAATCAGCACGAAACATGATTTTTGTCAGAACGAGTGGCAATCCCATGAAGGCCGATGCGTATGTAAGCGGGGGCATCCAGATTGCAGTGAAGAATAGCCATATGAAACCTACAATTACCAGCAACACCCCAGCCGCGTGTCTCTGATAGCTGTTCATCCAGCCAATGTTCTCACGCCTCTAGCTGCATTGCCCAGATGATTCAAACCGACCCACTATCGATCGCTCAGGCGGTTGCGAGGTCAGGGGTGACGGCGACCAGAAGAACGGTGATGTTGTCGCGGCCGCCATTACGGTTGGACGCAGTGATCAGGGCTTCGCAGGCAGCGGTGAGGGCCTTGCCAGTCGGAGGCTTTGGGATGGCCGCAAGAATTTTGGAGATCTCTGCATCGTCAACCTCGTGGGTGAGGCCGTCGGAGGCGAGCAGATAGATGTCGTTCGGTTGCGGGCGGTGGCTCTGGATGTCGGCCTCGACCGAGGCCTGCGAACCGATGGCGCGAGTGATGAGATTGCGCATCGGCGAGACTGCGGCCTGGGCGGCGGTAATCTGGCCTGCGCGAAGCTGCTCTTCGACCAGAGAGTGGTCGTGCGTGAGTTGCTCAAGCTTGCCTCGACGCCGGCGGTAGCAGCGGCTGTCGCCAACGTGGCCCAGCCAGAGTGTCGGGGGATCGGTGACACGCGAGTTGGTGTGATCGGACGCGGTGCGACGCTTCGCTTTGCTTCCATTGACGATGGGCGCGTGCAGTAGACCGACCAGCGTGGTCCCCATGCCGGAGAGTTTCACGGATTGCCGCGATTGCTGATAGACGGCATAGTTCGCCGCCTGAATGGCGGCGTTCAGCCGGGCCTGAGGCTTGAACTGCTCGGTGCCGCTGGGCGGTGGAGTGAGATGCGCGAGGAAGGTGTCGGCGGCGAGAGTGCTGGCGATTTCACCGGCAGCCGCTCCTCCCATGCCGTCGCAGACGACAAACGCGCCGGCCTCCGGCGCAGCGGCACAGGTATCCTCGTTGCCATGGCGGACGCGGCCGCGGTGGGTAAGCATGGCGTAGATAAGGCGGTTCGCTGACATTGCCGGTCGTTCAACAGTCCGAACAAAACAATACACGGTGAAGCGGCTGAGTCCAAGGGTACGTTAGTGTTAGGTCGGAGAGTGGAATGAACTGGATCGTGCAAGGGGACAACCTGGAAGTGCTGCAGCGTATGAAAACAGGATCGATAGAACTAATTTACGTCGATCCTCCCTTCAATACCGGCAAGCGGCAGAGCAGAACACAGATGAAGACGGTTCGCGATGAAACCGGCGATCGCGTGGGATTTGGCGGACGGCGCTACCGCACCGAGATTCTCGAAAAACAGGCCGGAGGCTCCGGCTATGGCGATCGTTTCGACGACTTCCTTGGGTTTCTGCGCCCCCGCATGTTGGAGGCACACCGTGTGCTTTCCGACAAAGGGTCTCTGTTTCTCCACATCGACTACCGCGAGGTTCACTACTGCAAGGTGATGCTCGATGAGATCTTCGGGCGCGAGTGCTTCCAGAACGAGATTATCTGGGCGTACGACTATGGCGCGCGCGCCACCAAGCGGTGGCCGGCCAAGCATGACAACATTCTCTGGTACACGAAGGACCCGGCGCACTACACCTTCCATCTGAATGAGAGCGACCGCATTCCGTACATGGCTCCGGGCCTGGTGGGTGCGGAGAAGGCAGCTCGCGGCAAGACGCCGACCGATGTGTGGTGGCACACCATCGTCTCGCCTACCGGCAAGGAGAAGACCGGCTATGCAACGCAAAAACCTTTGGGAATACTTGAGCGGATCGTGCGGGTGCACTCGAACGCCGGCGAGACGGTGATGGATTTTTTTGCCGGCAGCGGCACGACGGGCGAGGCGGCCGGCAGGCATGGACGAAACTTCGTCATGGTGGATGAGAGCGCCGTGGCCGTGAAGATTATGGAGAAGCGTCTGAAGCCGTACAGCCCCCGGAGTGAGGCGGCGCCTCTCTCCCGAGAGCCTGGGATCTAGCTGCGAGCCTGTCTTTCGGCGAAGTCGCCGATGATGGGCAGCTTGTACCACTCGCCCTGGCTGGCCTTTATGAGGACGACGAGCCACGCGATGAAGATTCCAATCCCGACGGCGAAATGAAGCAGCGAGTACAGGAGATGCATCCCCGGAATGAAGTGCGTCATGGCATCGAGAATCGAGACACTCGCCTGAAGAACAACCGAGGCGAGGCACAATCCGATGGACTGCCACGAGTGAAACCTCACAAACGGAATTCTGTTGTACGGTTCGATCACCAGGAAGATGATCGCCGGAATGATGGTGAGGTAGGCGATGGCCCCGGCGGCGTTATCGGACAGGCCGGAACTGGCGGCGGCGGGGACGGGCTGAACCGCATAGGTAGGCGGCGGAGGGGTGGCAGGCCCTGCTCCCGCAGGCGCGGCCTGCGATGCCGCGGCTGCCAGGGGCGCACCGCAGTGGTTGCAAAACGTACTTTGAGGGGAGACTTCCTTGTGACAGGCGGGACACAGCATGGCATCACTCCTGAGAGAAATAAGGGACCCGGTTGTGGCAAGCGATCGCTGGAGCGAGTTCAGGCGCGCTAAATTGGCTCCAAGCATACCTGAGTACGGCGCAGGTCAACTCACATTTTTCAGCAGCAACCGGGATTATCTTCGAGAATCAGGTGTTCTCTGGGGCGATGGACTTGAAGCCATACGTCTCGTAGCGAGTGGTCAGTTTTCCGTTGGCCACCGTGACCACCGTGAAGCCCTCAGGCGTGCCGAGGTGCGTGCCTTTCCACCAGTTGCCGCAGATGGCTCCGCTGGTGATGTAGGGAACGCCCTTCCAGACCACGGTCTCGTTGACGTGGGTGTGGCCCTGGAGAACACCCAGCACATTGTGGCCGGCGAAGAGGTCAAGAACCTGGTTTGCATTGGCAACACTGAGGCTGTGGTGTGGAGGAGCTATGGGCATCTCCGGCATATAGGCCATGTAGGCCGTCACAAGCGGGATGTGAACCGTAACGATGACCGGAGTACCGGCGGGCAGCGCAGCGAGATCGGCGGCGAGCCACTTCAACTGCCCGGCGTCGATGCGGCCCTCGTAGGCGTGGTCGTTGGTGATGCCGATCGAATCGAGCACGATGAAGTGATGACCCTTGTGGTCGAACGAGTAGTACGTTTTGCCGAAGCGCTGCTCAAAGAGCTTCTTGCCGTAGAGAGGATCGTCCTCGGGGACGCCGCTTGCAGGGTAGATGCCGCAGACGTCGTGATTGCCGATGGTGTGGTAGAGCTTCAGGCCGAGGTCCTGCTCGGTCTTGTCATAGAGGTCGAAAAGCGTAACGGCGCGCTTCGTAGGAACGGCGAGGGAGTCGAAGACGTGGTCGCCGCCATTGATGGCGAAATCGGCTTTGATGGTGCGGGCCTTCTTGAAGGCCATGTCGGTGCCGATCACGCCGTTCAGTTCGGGCTGCAGATGCGAATCGGTGACGAAGAGAAAGGTGAAGGGCTCCTGCGGCGGCGCAAACGCGGAACGGGCAGAAGAGGGGATGGCTGCGGAGAGGCCGGTGGCTCCGAGCAGAGTGAGGAATTGCCTGCGGGTGGTTGGTTTCATCACGATTCCATCATAAGTCTCTGGCGTCGCAAGCTTGGCCGTTTTGCTTTCCGCGCCGTTTCGGCGCAATGACCCCGAGGTTGAGCCTCTAACACCTGACACACGCTGCGTTGAACAGTAATCGGCGATGGGAGGAGTGTTAAGTTCCATCGTAGGCGCCACTTGCAACTTTGACGGCCGTGGTGGGGAAGCGTGCCAGATCGCGCGCAAAGGATTACGCCAAATAATTCGCTAAGCTACAGCATGGAGCAAAAAGAAAAACGTTTCGCGGGCGAGTTTTGTTGGTCAGACGCTTACCGTACATCGTCATCAGGTTAGTCTCGCAGCTGCTAGGAGTCTTCGTAAACTTGATCTTTGCAGCAGATCAGGCTCGTTTCAGTTTGCCCTAAGGCTCGGGTATCACGATAAAGGGCGAAGATCTCTGCTGGGGGCCAAGGAAGGCGGGGCGGCGGAGATCGGCAGAGGAAAAGTCTCCCCAAGCAGGGGACTGGAGTTCGGGCATAGGCTTCGCGGCGAAGAGCTTTCGGCATTGGCGTGCGGTCCAGCGAGCCCAGGTTTTTGATTTCTTGCGGCGGGCGCTGTCGGTAGAGATTCCGGTGCCCGCGTACATCTGGCGGTAGAGCTTGGAGAGGAACATGAAGGCGACGCGAGCGCGAAGGGTGGGAGTGCATGCGGAGCGCTGCCAGATGGAGGGCCAGTCGTAGAAGCGGTCCCAAACTTTTTGAGTGCGATGACTGATTTCGCTGGAGCTCATGGAGGGATGCGGGGTGAACATTTTGGGGCGGATTGCGGTGGGGATGAGCCAGTAACGGGTGATGGGGATGTCGCCGACCATTTCTGGGGCCCTGGCTTGTTCTTTTTCCCAGCGGGCGAAGTCGACTGTGCCGGGGAAGGGCGTCATCATGACGAACTGGGCGAAGGTGACGCCGGCTTTGAGGGCCATTTCGACGGTGGCGTCGAAGGTGCCTGGCTTGTCTGTCGGCAGGCCGAAGATGAAGGAGCCGAGTACGTGAACTCCGTGTTTTTTGAAGGTCTGCAATTGTTTGGCGAGGGCTTCGCCGGAGTAGTTGAAGTCTTTGAAGACCGCTTTGAGGCCTTCGGGGGTGACGGCTTCGACGCCGACGAGGGCACCCTTGATGTTGGCCTTGCGCATGGCGTCGAGGTACTCGCCGTCCTCGCCGGCCTCCATGGTGATCTGGGTGAAGAAGACCATGTCTTTGGGGAGCTTGGCGAGTTCAGCCATGAGGAGGAAGCGTTCGGCGCGGATGGCGGTGAGTTCTTCGAGCTTGGCGATGTTGTTTTGTTCGCGGGCGAGGCGGAGGTCGGTGAGGGTGACGGGGTAGAAGTTGTCGTCAGCGAGAGCTATGAAGCGGAAGCCGATCTGGCGGAGGTTGACGATCTCGTCGATGACAGACTGGAAGGCGCGCTGGCGGGGTTGCTGGCCGTCGGTGCGCCAGACGCTGCAGAAGGAGCAGTGCTTGGGGCAGCCGCGGATGGTCTGAACGGAGGCCCACATATATTTGTCGCGGGGCATGAGGTCCCAGCGGGCGGCGAGAAATTCGGCGCCGCCTATGCGACCGCCGTCGTAGATCGTCTGAAGGGGAGCGCCGGCAAGACAGTCGGTGACGACCTGGCCCCAGGCGATGTCGCCATCGCCTTTGACAACAGCGTGGGCCTGGCCGCGTTCGAAGGCTTCTTCAGGGAAAAGGGTGGCGTGGATACCGCCGTAGACGACCCAGGCTCCGCGTTCGCGGGCGATGCGGCCGACTTCGTAGCCACGGAGGGCGTTGCCGGTATGGACGCTGATGCCGACGATGTCGCCGGGTTGGATCGATTCGGGGAGGATCTGTTCGATGGACTCATCGACGAGGATGGGATCTCCTGCTGAAGACGGTGTTGCTGCTGCGAGGACGAAGAGCCAACGGGGGGTGATTACTGCGGTCCCAAACGAGTTGTCGCTGGGATTTACGAGATGAACACTCAAGAATCCAACCTTTGCACGGCGAATAACGGTGGATCCACAGAGTGTTTGATAGTGGAACGAATCAGTACCAAGCTGCGGCAAGGCCCGAGTGCCGGCCAGGAAGATCCCTGCCGGACTATGTAGTCCATCATACAGAGGCGGGGAAGAATTGTTCGCTCCCGTCTCTCAGTAATGTTTTTTTGCCCTTGCTGCCTCTCGGTGAGAACCAAACCGCGGACGAGTCGCCTCAGCATGACGTAGTCGCGCTTGCCTTTTCAGGGCGAGATGCTCAAGCCGTTGTGAGTCTCACAGAGAAGCAGCCCTATAGCCGGGGCATCCGGACCATTGCGGAACAGAGATCGTCCACGGCCGACAAATAGAAGGTAGAACTGCATGGACGCCTGACCTGCCCCCAAAATTCGCACGGTTATGCGTACTGTTGCGATCTAGTAAGCCCAGCCCCTTGCTCTCGGCCGTAGCGGCGTTGTGAGTGTTGAGCATGATGTGCCTGAGTTCGTGCGTGAGTGTGTATTTGGCTTGCGCCTAGGCGGAGTAGAAGGGGTATATAACCGGTTATGGCACTCTAGTTCGCAATCTCCGCCACTGGGTGTACACCGGGAACCACTTTTAAACTTTTTTACGCTTTTTGCGAATTTAGAATCTGCAACTTACTGGAAATAAAGGACGGGGTCCTCTAATCAAATTATGGCACATGCCTTCATCTCGAAACGCATCGTCACACCACAAGGCACGCAGTCCGGCGTGCTGCTCGTGGAAGATGAGAGGATACGCGCCATCTGTCGGGTCTCGGAGATTCCAGCCGATGCCGTCATCCACGACTGCGGCAGCGATGCGCTGCTGCCCGGCTTGGTCGACACCCACGTCCACATCAATCAGCCCGGACGCACCGAGTGGGAAGGCTTCCGCACGGCCACGCAAGCCGCCGCAGCCGGTGGTTTCACGACGCTCGTCGACATGCCATTGAACTGCCTGCCCGAGACCACCACCGTCGCTGCATTGGAGCAGAAACGCGGCGCGGCACAACGCGAGTGCTTTGTCGACTGGGCTCCGTGGGGCGGAGCGGTCGCGGACAATCAACAGCACATCCTGCCCCTCGCACGCGCTGGCGTTCTTGGCTTCAAGTGCTTCCTTATCTATCCCGGCTGCGACGGCTTCACCATGATCGACCAGCATCAGTTGGAGGCTGCACTTCCTTCCATCGCCGAGTCGGGCCTCCCCCTTCTCGTGCACGCCGAACTAGCAGGGCCAATCGACGCTGCGACGAAGACGCTTGTCGGCGCAGATTGGCGACGCTACGCCACCTATCTTGCCTCGCGACCGGACCAAGCCGAACTTGAAGCCATCCGGCTGATGATTCGCCTCTGCCGCCAATATCGCTTCCGTTTGCACATCGTCCATCTCTCCACCGCGCTCGCACTGGAAGAACTGCACGCTGCACGCGCCGAAGGCCTGCCGATCACCGTCGAAACCTGTCCTCACTATCTACACTTTGCTGCAGAGGAGATCCCGGACTGCGCAACGCTATTGAAATGCGCCCCGCCAATTCGCAGCAAGGACAATAAGCAAAAACTGTGGCATGGGCTCCGCGATGGAATCATTGACATGATCGTCACCGATCACTCTCCTTGCCCGCCGGCGATGAAGCAGGAGGATTCAGGTCGCTTCGACCTTGCCTGGGGCGGAATCGCAAGCCTCTCTCTTGCCCTCTCGGTCATACATACCGAGTGCTCTCAACGTGGCTTTACGCTCGACGATATCGTCCGATGGATGAGCGCCGCGCCGGCGGTCCTTGCCGGAATGAGTCATCGAGCTGGAGCGCTCGAAGCCGGCCGCGACGCTAACTTCGTTATCTTCGATACAGACGACGAGTTCACCGTCGCCGCCGATCGTCTGCACTACCGCCACAAAGTCTCGCCTTACCTCAACGAGACGCTGCGAGGAGCGGTAAAGGAGACCTACCTCCGCGGAGAAGCGATTTACCGTGAAGGCAGCTTCGCTCTGAAACCCTCTGGACGCGAGGTCACGCTATAGTTAGCAGACGAAGATGAACAAAGTTCTGGCCCGATGGAACTCGCTCGATCCCGCCACCGCTGCCCGCGAGGCACTTCCCTGCTGCGGCTCACAGGCATGGGCAGCTGAGCTCGCCTCCCGCCGGCCCATCGAGGATGAAGCGTCCCTGATGAATGCATCGACTGCCGCATGGCTCGCTCTCCCCCTGCAGGCCTGGCAAGAGGCCTTCGACAGCCACCCACGCATCGGTCGGCGGCACGTGCAGGGCCACGCAACCGAACAGTCCTTGCGCTGGTCAGCGCAGGAGCAACGCACAGCCCTCGAAAAGGACGAGGCGAACAAGCTTGCACTGGAAGAAGCAAACCGCCGGTACGAGCAGAAATTCGGGCGAATCTTCATCGTGTGCGCAACGGGAAAAACCTCAGCTGAGATGCTCGCCATCCTAGAAACACGAATGAAGAACGACGCGGCAACAGAGCTGCGCGAAGCCGCCGAACAACAGCGTCAAATCACTCAGCTTCGTCTTCGCCGCTGGCTGGAGTCAGAATAGACATGGGCATCTCAACCCACATCCTCGACACCGCGCTTGGACGTCCAGTATCCAACGTTGCGCTCAAGCTCTTTGAGTTTCGCGACAACCCGGCAGGCGGAACCTGGCACGAGATCGGAAGCGGCCGTACCGACGCCGACGGACGCTGCAAGACTCTTCTCGGCGCCCACCCGCTTCGCGCCACAGACTACAAGCTTTATTTCGCGACATCGGAGTACTTCTACTTGCAAAAGTTGCCCGGTCTATACCCTTTCGTGGAGATCATCTTCACCATCGCCGACCCCACGCAGCATTACCATATTCCGTTGCTCCTGACCGCAAACGGCTACACCACCTACCGAGGAAGTTGAAACGATGATCGAGCTCGCGGAGAATCGCTACGGGAAGTCTCGCGTTCGGCTGATGAAGGTGACGCGCCATGACCACGGCCACGATCTTCGCGAGTGGACCGTTCAGGTGCTCCTCAAGGGCGACTTCGATAGCGCCCACCTCCAAGGCGACAACAGCAAAATTCTGCCGACAGACACAATGAAGAACACGGTCTACTCCCTCGCGCGAAGCTCGAAGGCGACAACGATGGAAGACTACTCCAAGGAACTCGCCGACTTCCTGCTCGGGCGCAATCCCCAGGTCGAATCGGCCTCGATCCGCGTCGAAAGCGTTCTATGGAAGCGCCTCACCATCGACGGCAAGCCGCATCCGAGCGCCTTCATGCGAGGCAGCGACGAACTCCAGACGACGACCGTAGAACGTGCACGGGGCGGAGAGTTTCACGTCCTGTCCGGCCTCGACAACCTCGTCCTGCTCAAGACGGCAAACTCCGCCTTCGAAGGCTTCATCAAGGACTCCCTCACCACGCTTCCCGAAACCAAGGATAGACTCTTCGGCACCGCGGTAAGCGCAGAATGGCACTACACCTCGACCGATCTGGACTTTGATGTCGTCCGCAAAACCCTTCGCGAGACGATGCTTCGCACCTTCGCCAACCACAACAGCAAGTCCGTGCAGCAGACCCTCTACGCAATGGCCGAAAGCGCGCTCGAAGCGGTGAACGAAATCGACGAGATCAAGATCACCATGCCGAACAAACACTGCCTTCTGGTCGACCTCTCGCGATTCGGGCAGGACAATCCAAACGAGATCTTTGTTCCCACCGACGAGCCGCACGGCTATATCGAAGCACGCGTCCGGCGCAGACCTTGAGATAGATTTTATAAGTAACTATGACAGGCACATACACAGATCGCGCCATCCGCGTCATCGACCGCTGTCGAAAGATTGCCGCCTGCACCGAGGTGCCTGGGGAGACTACTCGCTTCTTTCTGACTCCGCCGATGCACGTAGTACACGAATTGGTGCGAGGCTGGATGGAAGCCGCCGGCATGACGGTGCACGTCGATGCGATTGGCAACATACGCGGGCTCTGGCCCGGTTTTACGCAAGAATCGCCGCGTCTCCTCATCGGCTCGCATCTCGATACGGTCCCCAATGCCGGAGCTTTTGACGGCATCCTTGGAGTGGTTCTCGGAGTCGCTGTCGTCGAAGAGTTGAGAGGCCAGCATCTTCCCTTCGCCATCGAAGTACTCGGCTTCTCAGAAGAGGAGGGCATGCGTTTTAGCAAGCCTTTCCTCGGCAGCCTCGCCCTCGTCAATAAACTTGACGCAAAGACGCTTGCTCTCACCGATCGGAACGGCGTCAGCGTTGCCGAGGCGATTCAAGCCTACGGTCTCGACCCGACGCAGCTGCCCGCGGCTACCTTGGCCAACGAGACCTTCGCCTATCTTGAGTTTCATATCGAACAGGGCCCAGTGCTAGAAAGCGAAGACGCCTCGCTTGGAATCGTGGAGGCACTGGTCGGACAGACTCGCGCGGAACTCATCTTCGCCGGACAGGCCAACCACGCCGGCACCACGCCGATGCAGCTGAGGCACGATGCACTGGCCGCAGCAGCCGAATGGATCGTTGCGGTCGAAGATTATGGCCGTTCTCACGACAGTCTTGTCGCAACGGTCGGCAAAATAGAAGCCACCCCCGGCGCCGGAAACGTCATCGCCGGGCACGTATCAGCTTCGCTCGACGTGCGTCACGCCGACGACAGTCTTCGCGAAGCCGCCGTCACCGCGCTGTTGAGGCTCGCAAAGGCAGCCGGAACCAAACGCGGAGTGCAGGTGTCGTCAAGCATGCAACTCGACCAGGACGCCGTCCCACTGGATCAGCACCTGACTGCCCTGCTGAGCAAAGCCGCCGCTCAAGCAGGCTTTCCAAGCCGCAAAATGACTAGCGGCGCCGGCCACGACGCAATGATTCTCGCTCCGAAGCTCCCGTCCGCCATGCTCTTCCTTCGCAGCCCTGGAGGCCTCAGCCATCATCCGGACGAAACCGTCTTGCCACAAGACGTCGAAGCGGCGCTCGCAACGGCGATGGAGTTCCTCGCCCAGTTGCGCGATGATAGAACGAACCTCAAGGACGATCATGCATAAGCTCGGACATACCCGCAGCACCAATAAGCGCGATCATCTCCTCCATACGCCCGACACCTTCATCCGCACCGTGCTGCCGGGTATGGGGCGCGCAAACGCCATCGTGCACATCTCACCAGCCGCCGGCGCAGCCTTCACCCAATACACGGCTGAGCTCGAACCCGGTGGCAGCCTCGGCCCCACCACTAACCAGCGCTTCCTCTACACGCTTGAGGGCGTGGCCGATCTCGCAACTGACACGACGTTCCACACGCTGACCGCAGGCAGCTATTCCTACATCCCTGAAGACGTAGCGCACACGCTGACCGCTCAACAAACAACGCGCCTCGCCGTGATCGAGAAGCCGTACGAGATACTCGCTTCCGCACCACAGCCGGAGGTGTTTGTTGGCCACGAAGAAACGACACCGTCCGTTCCCCTCAACGACGACCCCGACCTCCAGGTTCGCAGCCTCCTACCCGGCTCTTCCTCCTTCGACTTCGCGGTCAATACGATGAGCTATCAACCGGGAGCCGCACTCAGCATGGTTGAGGTGCACATCATGGAGCATGGCCTGCTGATGCTCGAAGGCGGCGGCATCTATCGTCTCGGCGACCATTGGTACCCCGTCACCGCAGGCGACTTCATCTGGATGGGCCCGTTCTGCCCGCAGTGGTTCGGAGCAATTGGCAAACGTCCTGCGAAGTACCTCATATACAAAGACTGGAACCGCCACCCACTCGTCTAGAAGGACTAACTTTGACCATGCAGCTTCAGATCGACGAGCCGCGGCTCCTCAGCGAACTCAACACTCTCGCCACGTTCACCAACGCTGAAGCCTCAGCCGACGGCACCTCCGTCACCCGCATCGTCTTCTCCGCCGACGACCTTCGCGCCCGAGCATGGTTGAAAGAACTCGCAACCGCGGAGGGCCTGGAAGTCCGCGATGATGCCGTCGGCAATATCTTCATCCGCTGGCCCGGCATCGAGCCAAATCTTCCCGCGGTAGCGACCGGCTCCCACACCGACGCCATCCCCCACGCCGGCATGTTCGACGGCACAGTCGGTGTGCTCGGCGGCCTGGAAGCGATCCGCGCGCTCAAACGTTCCGGGCTAAGGCCTCGGCGTTCCATCGAACTCATCATGTTCACCTCCGAGGAGCCGACGCGCTTCGGCATTGGCTGCCTGGGCAGCCGCCTACTCTCTGGCACGCTCGACCCAGACCGCGCCGACGCGCTACAGGACAAAGATGAAGTCCCCCTGAGCGCCGTTCGCGCCGCCGCAGGTTTTCGAGGAATGCTCTCTTCTGTACGCCTTCCGCCAAACCACTACCACGCCTGGATAGAGCTTCATATCGAGCAAGGACCCTTGCTTGAGCGCGAAGGCATCCCGCTCGGCATGGTCACCAGCATTGCCGCTCCGGCCGGCTATCGCTTCACCATCACCGGCTTTGGCGGTCACGCCGGGGCTCTCCTGATGCCGGACCGCAAAGATGCTCTCTGTGCCGCCGCTGAACTTATTCTCTCCGTTGAAAAGCGCACTCTCGCCACCAGCGCAATCGACACCGTCGCCACGGTCGGCACCTGCGACGTGCATCCTGGCGCCGTCAACAGCGTTCCCAGCCGCGTCCTCCTGCAACTCGATATTCGCGATATCGACCCGAATCGGCGTGAAGCCGTCATGCAGGCCGTCCGCCGCGACTGTGAAGAGTTGCGCCAGCGCCGCAAAGTCACGATCACAGAAGAACTCGTCAACGCAGATGCTCCCGCGCAATCCTCCGCGCACACTGTCCAGCTTCTCGAAGATATCTGCAACGAACAAGGCATCGCCTATAAAAAGATGGTCAGTCGTGCCTACCACGACTCGCTCTTCATGGCACGGCTCGCGCCCATCGCCATGATCTTCATCCCCTGCCGCAACGGAGTCAGCCACCGTCCCGACGAATACGCCAAACCGGAAGATATCGCCCTTGGTACACGAGTCCTCGCCCAGACCCTTGCTAAGCTAGCATCAGAGTAAAGCCACACGCGTCGAGCCATGGCCATCGAATCCATCAATCCCGCAACGAACAAGCTTCTACGGAGCTTCGAGCCCCTCACCAGCGAGGCCGCACGTCAGAAGATCGCTCTAGCCGCCGACGCCTTCCGCGCCTACACAAACGTCCCGCTGGAACACCGCGCTCTCTGGATGCGCAAGCTCGCTGCCATTCTCGAACACGAGACCCGGGACCTCGCCACGCTGATCACACTCGAAATGGGCAAGCCGCTCGAAGCCGCCCGATTCGAGATCCTCAAATGCGCCGACGTCTGCCGCTACTACGCCGAGCACGCCGCCCGCATCCTGGCGCCGGAGTCCGTCCCAACCGAGGATAGCCACAGCTACGTACGATGGGAGCCCCTCGGCATCGTGCTCGCTGTCATGCCCTGGAACTTTCCCTTCTGGCAGGTCTTCCGTTTTCTCGCGCCTGCGTTGATGGCCGGCAACGTCGCTCTGCTCAAACACGCGTCCAACGTCCCGCAGTGCGCTCTCGCGATCGAGTCGCTGGTTCGTCGCGCCGGCTTCCCGCGAGGAACCTTTCAGGCCCTCCTGCTTGAAGTCAATCAGGTCGAGACGGTCCTCGCTGACGAGCGAATTGCCGCGGTCACCGTCACCGGCAGCGAGACCGCCGGTCGCGCCATAGGCGCCCAGGCCGGCTGGCTCATCAAAAAATCCGTGCTTGAGCTCGGTGGCAGCGACCCGTTTATCGTCATGCCGTCAGCCGACCTCGACCTCGCAGTTGAAACAGCAGTGCGCGCTCGCTGCGTCAACAGCGGCCAGTCCTGTATTGCCGCAAAGCGCTTCATCATCGCCGACGAGATCTACGATGACTTCGAAGCGCGATTCGTTAAAGGTATGGAATCGGTGCGAGTTGGCGACCCCATGAAGGCAGACACCGAGATCGGTCCGCTCGCCACCGTGCGTATCCTTGAGCAGCTCGAAGCACAGGTCAAAGCGGCAACCCGTGTTGGCGCACGTGTCCTCACCGGCGGTGAGCGCATGCTGGGCGAAGGCAACTACTTCGAGCCCACGGTCCTGGCCGGTGTTCCGCGCGCCTCTGTCGTCTATCGCGAAGAGCTCTTCGGTCCCGTCGCCATGCTGTTTCGCGTTCAGGACATTAACGAGGCCATTGAGATCGCCAACGATACACACTTCGGCCTTGCCGCCTCCGCCTGGACGCGTGACCCCGCCGAACAACAGCGCCTCATCTCCGAACTGCAATGCGGCGGCGTTTTCCTGAACGCCATGGTGGCCAGCGACCCGCGTCTCCCCTTCGGCGGCATCAAACGTTCCGGCTACGGACGCGAGCTCTCAGCCGCAGGAATGCGCGAGTTTCTCAACGCGAAGACCGTCGTCATCGCCTCGGTCAGCTCTGCGAACAACACCGCCGGCAAGCCTTCTCTGCTATCCACCACAGACCCGCCCAAAGTACGTTAATTTCACCGAAAGCACAAGATGCCTCTTTTCGGTTAAGCTACGGTGTTCCTGCGAAGTACCGTCCACTCGTCAGGAAGCTTCGCCAACTCGGACCCATCTTCGCCAGAGAGGACCACATGCCCGATCTCAAGTACTTCACCGGCTTCGGCAACGAGTTTGCTACCGAGGCCGTTAAAGGCGGCCTTCCCGTCGGCCAGAACGCTCCCCAGAAGGCCCCGCTCGGCCTCTACACCGAACAGTTGAGCGGCAGCCCCTTCACCGCGCCCCGCCTGCTCAACCGTCGCACCTGGACCTACCGCATCCGTCCCTCCGTCATGCACAAGCCCTACGAGCGCATCGCCAACGGCCTCGTCCGCTCAACCCCATTCAACGAAGTCGAAACCACACCCAGCCAACTCCGCTGGGACCCCCTGCCTCTACCCACCAAGCCAACCGACTTTGTCGACGGCCTGACAACGCTCGCCGGCAACGGTGATCTCTCCATGCACTCTGGCGTAGCGATCCACCTCTACACCGCCACTAAGAGCATGACCGACCGCTTCTTCTACTCAGCCGACGGCGAACTGCTCTTCGTCCCGCAACTAGGCCGCCTGATGCTCCACACCGAACTCGGCATCCTCGAACTCTCGCCCGGCGAAGTCGCCCTCGTCCCACGCGGCATCAAGTTCCGCGTCGAGCTGCTCGCATCTCCGGGAGAAGCCCAGCAGGCACGCGGCTACCTCCTCGAAAACTACGGCGCCAGCTTCCGCCTGCCCGAACTCGGCGCCATCGGTGCCAACGGCCTCGCCAACAGCCGCGACTTCCTCACCCCGCACGCCGCCTACGACGATCGCGACAACGGCGCCTTTCAGGTTGTCGCCAAGTTTCAAGGCAATCTCTGGGCCACGGACTTCGACCACTCGCCGCTCGACGTCGTCGCCTGGCACGGCAACTACGCCCCCTGCAAGTACGACCTCGCCCGCTTCAACTGCATCAACACCGTCAGTTTCGACCACCCTGACCCCTCGATCTACACCGTCCTCACCTCGCCCAGCGAGATCCCCGGTACCGCCAACGTCGACTTTGCCATCTTCCCGCCACGCTGGATCGTCGCCGAGCACACCTTCCGTCCGCCGTGGTTTCATCGAAATTTCATGAACGAGTTCATGGGCCTCGTCAAAGGCGAGTACGACGCCAAGGCCGAGGGCTTTACCCCCGGCGGGGCCAGCCTGCACAACTGCATGAGCGGCCACGGCCCCGATGCCGAAACCTTCGAGCGCGCCAGCGCCGCCGAACTGAAACCGGTGAAGCTCGAAGGCACGCTGGCCTTCATGTTCGAAACCCGCTTCGTCTCCCGCCCGACGAAGTTCGCAATGGATACCGCCGCCCGCCAGCACGAGTACTACACCTGCTGGCAGACGCTGAAGAAGAACTTCAAACCGGCAACTTGATCGCAGTTCAACACGCTTCAACAAACAGAACGGGCGCAACCAGAAAAAATGGCTGCGCCCGTTTCAGCAGGAACTGATGACTAGAAGTTGAACGAAGTCTGCAAGGAAAACTGTCGCAGGGCAGAGTTGGTCGTAAACGGTCGTCCCGCAAGCTGCGTCGATCTGCCAAACTGCTGCGACGTCAAAGTGCCGTTCGGTGTCGACAGGTCAAGGTTATTGAAGAGGTTGAGTATCTGGACGCCGAAGGCGAGGTTATACCGCTTCCCCGTGCCTCCGCCGCCGCCACCAAAACCGCCGCCCGGACCGCCACGTCCGCCCCCACCGCCGCCGGGACCACCTCGGCCACCGCCGGGACCGCCAGGACCACCCGGACCGCCGGGGCCACCGCGACCACCACCCTGGCCTTGTCCCTGAGCCGCTGCGCCAGTCGATTCACCAAAGCCGAACGTCTTGGTAATGCGCAGATTCGTCGTGAACTGGTTTGGTCCTGTGCAGTAGTTAATTGGAATGGGCGTGTAGGCCGTGCCTGCGGGTGGCGAGACAAAGCTGCCGCAGCCCGCAATCGTGTTCGTCCCCGGCGTTCCGGCCGGAATGCCGTTGGCCGCGCCAAACATCGGCCGGTCGTTGTACTGACCGTCCCTGTTCAGGTCGCTGCCAGTCGTGATGTTGTACGGCGTACCAGCGGAAAAGATCATCAGAGGACTCACGTTGATCGCGTGCGGCAAAGACAGGTTGCCAAACAGAAAGAACCTGTACCGGACATCGAACACTGCTCGCCCGTAGTCCTTTCCAATGTCGTAGGGGTCGATGGAAGGAAACGTGTTGATCGTACCCGTGTCGGCGTTGGCAGTATTGAACACACCGTAGCCGGAGACAGACCAGATCCGGCTCGGACGAATGTTCGCGTTGATGATCAGTTGCTGCTGGCGAAACACACCGCCGGACTGATATGTGTCCTGAATCAAGGCGTGTTGTCCCGACGCAGGAGGTATTGGATACACTGGCTGGCCATTGACAAAGCTGGTCGGCGAATTCAGGTTCGCGGTATAAAACTGATGCACACCACGAGCAATCACATAATTCAATGACAACGTAGCCCCGCGAAAAAGCTGCTGGTCCACGCCGACGGCATAATGGAACGTGTATGGCGATCGCAGATTGGGCGACGCCTGAACCGTCTTGTTGCCCGTGGACCCGGTCCCTCCCGTGCAGGCAGCGATATTCTGCGGCGTGCAGGCGGCGCTCGGATTCACAATCTGCGTCTGTATCTGGTTTATCCCGTTGGACTGGAACGTAGTGATCACGTTGGTCAGCTGGTAGCGGTCGTAGAACATTCCGAACCCCGCGTTGAGCACGGTCTTCGGCGTTACCCCGTAGCGGACCGACAGGCGCGGAGCAAAATCATGGTGTTCCGCAAGATGGTTCTGCGTCTCATAGCGGATGCCATAGCTGATTGACATATTCTGACGCGGCTTCCAGTCGTCCTCGGCATACAGACCAAGATCGTAAATCGTAGCGCTGACCGGATGGATGATCTGACTGATGGTGAACTGGCTGGCCTGCGACGGGTACACCGCAGGTGACCCAGTATTAAGGCAAGTCGAAGCCGAAGCCGAGGTCGGCAGACAGTTATACGTAAACGTGCCATTCGTTCCCGCGGTCGTCGTATTCGAGTCGCTCGTAGTCCGCAACCGCCCACCTAACCGCATGAAGTTCTTCGTAAACTGGATCGACGTGTAGTTCTGTGCCTCGAAGTGGTTCTGGTAGTCCGAGGAACTGCCCGTAGGTGCGCCGCCGCCGGTAAAGTTTCCCTGTACCTGGACCGTCGGGGACGTGGTCAGCGCGGTCTCCGTTGCGGCCTCGCGCTGATACTCAAACCGGGTCTCATTGATAACCCGCGGGCTCAGGATCTGGGTATCGACAACCTGTATTGTGGTCTCGGAAGTGCTCGAGGTGTAGCCCGCGTCAGGCAGCACCAAGCCGCCCACACCCACATTGTTCTGATCGTTCTGCTCGTACTGGAACCGTGTCACCAGCGTGTTCCTTTCCCCAAGCGCAAGGTCGATTCGGGGATTAATATCCGTCCTCGATTGTGGGGCAGGATTGGCAACCGAATAGTTACAGGTGATCTGTCCGACCGGACACGTAAGAGTAGTGTCGCCCAGGATCGTCGGATTCAAAATCGTCGCGCTCACCAGGCTGTTGTCCTGAATCGAGCGGTGCGACCCTGACAGCGTGAACGATGCATTCTTCGCCAGAGGCCCCGTGATATTTCCAAGCACGAAGATCGTGTGATACGGCGGCTGCGTCTGCTCGGGTTGCCCGGGACTGTTGAAAGCATTTAACAGTGGATTGTCTGAGTTCAGCGCAGAGGTGATTCCCTGCAGATTGAACTGCCCGTGAAATTTGTCTGTGCCTGGTTTGGTGAAGACCTCAACTCGCCCATAGCCCAGACGATCGTACTGCGCAGAAAATGGATTCTGATTGATGCGGATCTCGCGGATCGACGACTTGGGAGGAAGCTGCCCGCCGGTAAATCCATCCACATAAATCTGACCGCCATTAGGGCCCGCCGCAGGTCCCGCCAACGCACTCAACTCCGACGAGAGTTCATCGGGATCGTCCGAAAGCGCATCGAGGTCCTTGCCCTTGAGCACCGTCGAACTGGCATTGCTGTCGGAATCGACGCTCACCTGCGCCGCCTGTGCCGTCACATTGACTTCCGTCTGCTGCTGTTGGATGGACATCTGCACATCCAGAGTCAACGCCTGTCCCGCCGTAACCCTCACACCCTGCTTCACGAACGACGCAAAACCCTGCATCGTCACCGTAACCGAATACGTTCCCGCCGGAACCCCGCGCAACACATACGTTCCATCACTCTGCGACTGCGTGATCAGCGCCTTACCTGATGCCGGAGTGAACGTCACGGTCGCACCCGGAATCACGGCGCTCTCAGGATCTGCAACCACCCCGCGCACAGTGGCCCCAGTCTGCTGGGCACTTGCAACCATCGGCGTCAACGCGACGAAAAAAAGTAAAACAATCTTCCAAGTTGCGCGAAATAACATTACTACTCCTAAAAAATTTCCATCGTTGCAGTTCGTAAAAAGAAGCACCGCCGACTAAAAGAATTAGTGCCCGCCACCACCACCGCCGCCTTCAGGTGCTCCTTCGCCGCCCAGGTTCCAGGGCGACAACGTCATCGCAGGCCCACCGCTTGGCGCCGCCGCCAGAATCGGTTCAACTCCAGACAACAGCGTCACCGCCGTTACAGTGGCGCTGCCCGGGTCGGGCTGCGACGCCACGATCATCACCGCATCGCCTACCTTCAGATCGGCGATCGTCTTGTTGGGCAGCCGGCTCACTAACTGCGAGAGATCCCCTCCAGCCGTGTGTCCCGCCCCGCCCGGCCGTCCCCCGCCCGACGCCTCCGCCTGCCCTGCCGGCTGCGGCGAACCCCCACCAGAAGCGCCTGCACCCCCACTCTTCGCTCGCGCCGCAAACATCGCCGCCGCCTGAGGTGGCAGCGCACGCACGTTCGAGTTCGCCGTGATCGTCACCGTGACGGTCTTCTTCGTCGCCAGATCCTTCAGCATCAACATTCCCTTGGCGGTATCGATGGTTGTGATCAAACCTGCCAGATTCTTGAACGATCCGCTGACGATCACCTCCGCCGGAATCGACAACCCATCCTCGGACTTCGTCCCAAGCACGCGAAGTTGATCGCCCGGCTGTATCTGCGCCAGCGTCCCCGGCTTTGCATCTTCAAACTTCACCGAATCCCCGGCGTAGCGCCGGAACTGCGTCTTGCTCGACGTGGTCACAGCAACCTTCTTCGCGCCCACCGCGACCGTCAACGTGCCCGTACCCGCATCGACGGCGCTCACAATGCCGCCGGTCCCACGCTTCTGCCAGTCTACCTGCTCCATCTCATGTTTCTGTGCGATGTCGCTCGATTTCATCAGAATCACGCGCGCCGCCGCAAAGGACCCCGCACTATCACCGGCCTTCCCGCTCACCAGCACTCGATCGCCCGCCGCAATATCCTTCAACGCAATCGTCTGTGCGGTCTTTAAATCCGTGCTGCCGGGCGCCAGTTGCAAAATGCGCGCGCCATCCGGCACACTGACAACAACCTCCTGGCCCGCATCTGTCTTCAGCGTGAGGCTGTTTCCGGTAACAGCCGTCACGGTGCCGAGCTGACGCGCAGCTGGCGACGACGCTGCGGCCGGCGCCTGCGCCATCAACGCCGTGTCGCAAGCAGACAAAATCGCCGCAGGCAGCATCAGGCAGGCTTTCAGCGTGGCACTCCGGAATACGGGGGATCCCTTCAACATCGTCTTGCTCCTCAAGTTTGTTGCAAATGTTCGGTGGTCGCTTCAGGTTGACTCGCTGAAGTCGCCAGTCAGTTAGGAAGACGAGCCAGTTACGCAAAAGTTTCCGCGAAAAACTAGTCTTTCGCATTGAACCAGACGAAACTGAAGCGAATATTAAGATTCAATATCTATGATAACCGCCCGCCCGTCTTCGCCTCTCTATTGACCCCCTAACAACTCCTTCACCGCTCGCTCCAACTGAGCATCTGAGCCCGTCTCCGTCTCTCCAAGAGGACGTTCCACTTCCACATCCACTGGCCGCGGATGCATCTCCATCGTCTGCCCTCGAAGATCCTGAATCCTCCACCCAGGCACACGCACCGCCGAGCCATCGATCAGCGGCTGCGCGCCAGTGAAGATAATCCAGCCCGCCGTCGGCTCCCCCACCACCTTGCCCAACTTCAATGACCGGTACCCCTCGGTGAAGTCTTCCGCATCCGACAACGAAGACTCGTTCGTCACCAGCACAGTAGGCAAACCCAGCGCCCGTTGGCCCAAATTCTGCCGCGATGGCACCGGCGACAGTCCGCGCGGCGTCATCATCAGGTAGTTCTGCCGCGTAAACACATCCAGCGCATATCCGTTGATGTAGCCGCCATTGTTGTTGCGCACATCCACCACCACGCCCTGCTTCGCCTCATTCTGCGCATCGAGATCGATGTACAACTGCTGCAGTGAAGCATCGCTCATATCAGCGAGATGGACGTAGCCGAGCTTGCCGCCGCTCACACGATCCACCAAGGCGCGCCGCTCCTCCACCCACTGCCGGTACAACAGACCAACCGCCGCAACCGACGACACCGGCCTCACCACTGCATCGCGCGTCTTGCCCGCCGTTTCGACTCCAAGCACAACCCGCTTGCCGACCGTATCCTCCAGCATCCCGTCAAGATTCTTCCCGCCCACGGCCTCACCGTTCACGCTCACCAGCCGATCCCCCGGCTTGATCGAGCCCTCAATCGCAGCCGGCCCCAGAGCGATCACCTCGCGCACGACCAGCCCCTTGCCGCTCTCATACACCTCGCGGTCGAACCGCAGACCGAGATTCCCCACCTGCACTGGCTGCGGCCCATTCCCCGGCCCCATGCCGCGATTGATGCCCGAGTGCGACGAGTTCAACTCACCAATCAACAAATTAATATCGCGGCGCAACTCATCCGAAGTCCTCACGCCCGCAATATACGGCGCCCACTCATCGTGCAGCTTCAGCCAGTTCTTGCCGTTGAAATTTGGATCGTAGAAGCGCCGGTTCAACGTCTCCCACGCCTCCTCAAACACCACCTTCTTCTCCACGTCGAAGTCAATCTGCATCGGCGCGGTCACCGCAATCGTCTTCGGCGTCCGCGACTCCACCGTAATCGACTTCACCGCGCCGTTCTCGAGATAGAACACATCCTTCGCATCCGGGCTGAACGCGTAATCCGTCTTCCGTCCCGGCGTCGAAGTCAGTTGCCGCGCCACCGGCGGCTCCTTCGACAGCTCATCCAGGCTGTACGTATACAAACCCAGCTGATTCGCCGAACGCGCCGCGAACAACAACACCTTTCCATCCGCACTGATCACCGGTGCCTCCGCATTCAACCCCAGCGGCAGCAGCGTCAGACGATTGCGAATCCCTTCAAAGACAATCTTCACCGGCTCCGGCTTCTTCTTGGCTTCGGCAGCCGCGGCTCCAGTCGCTGGTGCCGCAGGCTTCTCCTCTGCGGGCGTCTGCACAGTCCCAGGCTTCTCCTCCGAAGGCGATGCAGGCGCAGGAGGAGCATTCGGCGAAGAAGGTGTCCCCGGCGTCTTCGACGGGCGAAACAGTTCACGAAACTCATCCTCGCGATACTTCGGCACATGCGGCAGCAAATCCACCCGAGCGATCTGCACCTGTTCACTTCGCTGCGCCGTGTCGACCAACAGATAGTGTCCATCCGGCGACCACGCGATCTTCGATGCAGTCTCTCCATTAGCCAGAAAGCTCACCGCATGCGACTCCCCACCCGCCGCCGGCACAACGTGCACATTGCGAAACGACCGCTTGTCCTGCATCGTAAACGCGATCCACTGTCCATCGGGCGACCACGTCACCGCCGAACCAGGCAATTCGCCCGACGCCACCACGCGGTCACTCCCCGCAACGTCCTTCGTCGGCACCGCAGCAACATGCAGTTCCTTGTCATTCCGTACATACGCGATGCTTTTGCCATCAGGCGCCCACTGCGGATTCGCGTCATCATTCCCAGCCGGGGTCAGCACACTCTCCTTCCCCGTCGCAAAGTCATACGTCACAAGGTTGTGGCCGCTTCCCTCACCCGATCCGGCCTCAGAGCGATACACCAGCTTCATCGAATCCGCCGACCACGCAGTCTCGCTCTCAGCCGTTGCCGAATGCGTCAGCCGCTGCGCCTCACCGCCATCTTTGGCTGACGCAGCGAAGACCTCGCCATGCGCAATCACCGCAATCTTCTTCCCATCAGGAGACAGAGCCAGCGTACCGAAGTTCGTCTCCGTCACATGCGTCACGCCTGGCGACGCCGGCACCCCGCGTAGCGTAATCGGTACGTGCTCTGCCTTGCCCGTCGCCGTATCCACCTTCCAGATCGTGAAGTTCCGCTCAAACACGATCGTCTTGCCGCCGTCACCAATGCTCGGCCACAACACGCGGCCTTCCTTGAAATGAGTCAGCGCCTTGGCTGACGCAGGCGTCGCCACTGGCACCGTCCAGATGTTTTCCGCGCCCGACGCATCGCTCATATAAAACAGCGTCTTGCCATCCGCTGACCACATCGGCCACGCATGCTTCGCATCTGGCTTCAGCAGCATCTGGTACTTCCCGCTCTCAGCCACAGGCTTCAACCACACCTCGGTTTCGTCTATATGCGCATGCCCGTTGCGCCACCACTGCGAAAAGCTCAGTCCCTTCGCCATCAAGGCAATCGTCTGCCCATCTGGAGAAGGCGCACTCTCGAACTCGCCCAAATACCGTTCATGGCTCACTTCGAGTGGAGTGCCCCCAATCGAACTCACGCGAAAAATGTCGCCCTGACCCGCAACATCATTCACCGCCGAAGTGAAGTAGATCCACTTGCCGTCATGCGACCATCCATCGAGTGAGTCGGGCCGGTCGGAGTAGGTGAGCCGCGTCAGGTCTCCCGTAGCCAGAGTCAGCACATAGATATTCCCCGCACCCGTCCGCGTAGAAACAAACGCCAGCTTCGTCCCGTCCGGAGAGTACTGCGGCCGCGACTCCGTTGAAGGATGCGTCACCAGCAGATGCGCCTCGCCACCAGCCGCCGCCACTGTCCAGATGTCGCCACCCGACACAAACGCAATCTCCCGCCCATCCGGAGAGATCACCGGATCGCTCAGTGACGGCAGCGCCGTCTGCGCCGTCGTCCCCTTTCCCGCGAGTGAAACACAGCATAGGAGCACGCAGAGGAACAAACGGCGAGGCACGAGTGACATGGCAGACACTTCCCTTCAACCTAATTGAGTAGATAGAGAAATTCTACACACTATAAATTGTCATTTCGACCGGACCCTGAGCGAGCAACGCGAATCGAAGGGGAAGTGGAGAAATCCGCTTCTCTACCGAGGCCCTTGCCCTGGAAGGTGCTTCTTCTCGGTCGACAGGATCGCCAGTGTGTCGGGTGGAAGCCTCACTGCGCTCTTAGTCGCTTTTACGTCCTTACGCGAAGCCATCACCAGTGGCAGATGCTTCGGGTTTTCAAACTCCAGCCGCTCCTTGCCCAGATTGCACACCACCGTCACGGCCCCGCGCTCCATCACCAGCCAGTTCTTCTCCCCATCAAAGGTCACCTTCGTCTGCCGCGGCTCTCCGTTATTCAACGAAGCAGAGCCGCGACGCAACGCAATCAACCCGCGATACCACTGAAACATCTCCTCATGCCGCCCCTTATGCACCTCGTCCCACTTCAGCTTCGACCGCTCGAACGTCTTCGCGTCCTCCGGATCGGGAATGTCCGCCGGATTCCATCCAAACGCGGCAAACTCCCCGCGCCGCCCTTCTTTCACCGCCTTCGCCATCTCCGGCTCTTCATGGTCGGCGAAGTATTGAAACGGCGTCGACGCCGCAAACTCCTCCCCCTGAAAGATCATCGGAAGGAACGGTGACGTCAGTACAAGTGCCGCCGCAACCTTCGCGCGGTCAATCCCCACAGCCTCCACAACACGGTCGCCGATGGCCCTGTTTCCCACCTGATCGTGATTCTGGATGAATCCCAGAAACTGTTGCGGCGAAAGTCCCTCCACCGCTCTGCCGTGGCTGCGCCCGCGGTACTGCGAGTACGTTGTCCCATCCTGCACAAACGTCCTCGTCAACGCCTTCGCCAGTTTCGCCATCGTCCCGAAGTCGGTATAGTAGCCCTTCTCCGCCCCATCCTCAGTCAACACCGTAAACAGCGCGTGATGAAAATCATCGCTCCACTGAGCGTCCATACCATAGCCGCCAACCTCGCGGGCCTTCACCACCCGTGGATCATTCAAATCACTCTCGGCGATCAGCACCAGCCGGCGTCCCAGCTGGGCAGACAACTCCTTCACCTCAATCGACAGCTGCTCCAGAAAATGAATCGCCGACCGGTCGAAAATCTCATGCACCGCATCCAGCCGCAAACCGTCGATGTGATAATCCCGCATCCACATCAGCGCGTTGTCACAGAAGAACCTCCGCACCTCATCGCTTCCCCAATCGTCAAAATTGATCGCCCCGCCCCACGGAGTATGGTGCCTTTGCGTGATGTACGGCCCAAACTTGCCGCTGTAGTTGCCCACCGGCCCAAAGTGGTTGTACACCACATCCAGCAGCACGGCCAGTCCACGCGCATGACATGAATTCACAAGCCGCTTCAATCCATCCGGCCCGCCATACCCCTCGTACACAGCAAACAACGCAGCTCCGTCATAGCCCCAACCGCGCTCTCCAGGAAACGCCGCCACCGGCATCAACTCAACATGCGTAATCCCCAGCTCCACCAGGTAATCCAGCCGCTCGATCGCCGCATCGAACGTTCCCTTCGGCGTGAACGTGCCAACGTGCATCTCATAAACCACCGCACTCGAAAGCGGAAGCGCCTGCCACCCACCATCGCTCCACACAAACGCCGCCTGATCATAGACCCGCGAAGCTCCATGCACTCCATGCGGCTGCCACTGCGATCGAGGATCCGGCCAAGCCTTCGGATCATCGTCTACAACGAACCCATAGTCCGTCCCCGGCCCAGCCTGCTCCACCGCGACACTCCACCACCCCCGCTCATCCGGCCCGAGCATCGGATACGTCGTCTCGCCAATCTTCACCCCAACCTTCCGTGCATTCGGAGCCCACACCGTAAACTCATGCATCGTTCTCGTCAGCCCCCGCACCCTCGCGCACCAGCAGCGCCACAGGAAAATCCTTCAGCAACATCTTCATCGGAATCACTCCGCCTGCCACAACCCCTCCCGTCAAACGATTTCTCCATCGTCCCTTCGGCAATACGACAATCGTGTCCTTCCAAGATCCATCGAGCTTCAACGTCAGCCTCGGCACCACAGTCACAACATCTTCGCCGCGCAGATACGCAATCACATGATCATGCTTCGCCCCATCCACCTCGATCGGCGTGTATTCCGCATCCGCATCAAAACAATCCGGCCGCTCCCGCCGCAGTTCAAGCGCCTTGTGAATCGTCCACATCTTGGGCAGGCCTTCGTCCGCCCGCATCATCACCTGCGCCGCTACGTCGTGCCCCGTCATCTTCTTCAGCTCACACAACAGGCGCTTCCGCACGTCATAGTCCACCGGCCGCCGATTGTCCGGATCCACAAGACTCAAATCCCACAGCTCAGTTCCCTGGTAGAGATCAGGCATGCCCGGCGCAGTATGCTTCAACAGCGTCTGCGTCAGCGAGTTCACCCGCCCCGCATCCTGCACTCGCGCCACAAACTGCTGCAGCTCCCGCAAAAACGGAGCGTAGTTCAGCGTCAGCTCAATGAACATCCTCAACGCATCTTCGAAATCCTTGTTGTTCGCCACCCACGACGTCTGCTGCTTGGCCTCCCGCACCGCCTTCAGCATGTACGCCTGCGCACGATCTATCGGCAGCGGCCACGCGCCAATCAGCGTCTGGTAGTACAGATACTCCGTGTTCCGGTCCGGCATCACAATCGACCCCGGCTTCTTCGTCCTGAACGCGCTGTTCATGCGCGCCCACCGTTGTATCGCCGAGTTGAATCTCCCCGGAATCTCCGACAACACCGCGATCCGCGCCCGAACATCGTCGCTGCGTTTCGTATCGTGCGTCGAAAGCGTCGTCATCGTCGAAGGATGAGTCGCCTGCATCTTCGCGCAATACGAATGAAACTCGCCAACACTCAAGCCATTGCGTCCCGGGTCGCTTCCCACCTCATTCATACCCGTGAGCCGGTCATAACAATAAAACGCGGTGTCTTCCACGCCCTTCGCCATCACCGGGCCGGTGAACTGCTGGAAGCGCAACACAAACTCGCTCTCCTGCTTCCCCTTCACCACCATCGTCAGCACGTCGCGCAGAAAATCAAAAAGATCGGCATCGATATCCGTACGGTTCTGCTTCGCGCACTCCGTCGCCCGCGTGATGTACTCCTTATCCTCATCCGTAATCTCTTCCCGCTCCGGCACCACATACGTGCGATAGATCTCAAAGCATGCCGCAACCTCGCGAATCGCCCGTCTCACCATGGCCTGCGTATAGTCCCGCCGGTCACGATTCGCCTCGCATATCTCCACAAACAACGAAGTCAGCCGGTTGACGTCGCTCCCCAGTCCTTCCTGCGTCACGCTGATCTTCTTCTCATGCGCAATCGAATGGAAATCGGTGATCTGGTCTGTGAAATCCCCATAGACAGAGGTCAACTCCGCCATTCCTTCCGGAGCAACCAACACACCTGCAGCAACATTCAGAAAGTCATACCCGGTCGTTCCCTCAATCGGCCAGCTCTCCCGAAGAAACTCGCCCGGCTCCAGAATTTTTTCCCCGACGATATAAGCGTCCGGCGCATTCTTTCGCAGCCGTTCCAGATACTCCAGCGGATCGCGCAACCCATCCGGATGATCCACCCGCACGCCATCAATCACGCCTCGCTTCAGCCAATCCAGCACCAGCGCATGCGTCTCCTCAAACACGTACTCCCGCTCCACGCGCAGTCCTATCAGCGAATTCACATCGAAGAACCGTCGATAGCTCAACTGCTGGTCCGCAGTCTTCCAGTACGCCAGCCGATAGTTCTGCTGGTTCAGAAAATCATCCAGCGCATCCAGATTTCCGTTCAGGTCCGCGACTGACCGATCAATCGCCTCCCCGATCCCCGGCTCCTCCCCGCACAGCCGTTCCAGCAAATTGAACAAAACCACCTTGTCCCGATGCCGCGCAAGAATCGTCCTGCGATCGACATACTCCGGTTGAGGCAGCCGTCCAAACGATGCCGCCAGAAAACTCAACGTGTCCGATCGCGCATACTCCGACGCCCGTGCAAGGATCACCGGCAGAGACGGCGGCGAAGCCGGCAACGTCTCCCCCGAGCACTCAACCTGAAACTTGTTTCCCCGCCGCACCACCTTGATGCCGCCCGCCTGCAACACCTTCCCATACTGGTCGCCAAGTATCGGCACCAGCACCTTGTCCCTCAGCCGCTCCTCCATGGGCTGCCAGTCGATATCGAAGAACGACGCGTACCGGCTCGACGTTCCGTTCTCCAGCACATCCCACCAGTACCTGTTCTCCTTGCCCAGCGACATGTGGTTCGGCACAACGTCCAACACCTGTCCCAGTTTCGCCTCACCCAGTTTTTTGCAGAAACGCTCATGGGCCTCTGCCCCACCCAGCTCCTGATTCACCCTCTGATGAGACACAACATCGTACCCATGCATGCTGCCCGGCGCAGCCTGCAGATACGGAGAGCAGTACACATGCGAAATCCCAAGCGCACGCAGATAGTCTGCTATCCCCGCCGCGTCATCGAATGTAAAGTCTTTGTGGAGCTGCAACCTATAGGTAGAGCTTGGAATCCGTACCATTGTCGTCAACCGATCAGGAAAACTCGTTCAGGAAAACAAGGCAGCAGAAGAGTTATGCAGATTGTTGATTAGACTCGCTTAGTGCTCTACAGGTTGCATACACCACCGTCCCGCAAAACATGTCGCCGAGAAGGCTCTGACAGCACAACCGGCCGCTCGATATCCCTCGCAAGGCACCAGTGCCCGGTTTCGCAGCCCCAATCATGCAATAATCTTCAAGTCTGGGCACGGTGCAACGGCTCGGCATTCTTCTTTCGTTCCATCTTCTGGACACTCGCTCCAGCGACTGCATTCCTTCTGCCAGCAACCACATACACCCAGGCGCGCATCTCTTTAAGTGCAATAGCACACCCATGGGATGCGTACAGCAGTGATTCTTTGTGGAATCGAGAGGCATAAACTGAACACGCAGAAATTGCCATAGGAAGCAGAAACTTCGAGACCTGAACCGCTACCAATTGAACTCCCGGGAAAGTCCACACATCGCACGATGGCCTCAACGCAAACCAATATCGACCTAGCCTCCATACCCTCGACCGCTGCCACCAGCAGCCTTCTCGTCAGCCTGGTCCCCCTGGCCCCGGACGCGCTCGAGACCATGCTCGCCAACCTCGCTCTCGCGTTCCCTGACGAAACCGTTCTCGTCGCCACCCCCGACGCCGCCCCCCAACACTCTTCCGACAGCCCCCTCCGCATCATTCCTTACACTGTCACAACGGTCTCAGCCACCCCCTGGATTCTCACCGCAACCGACTACCTCAACACCTACAAACTCGCGCAGGAAAACCACGCTACCGCCTGCGTCCTCCTCGGCGCCGAATCTCAGTCTCTCCACCCCGAAGCCATCCGCGCTCTCGCGAAGTCGGCCCACCAAAACGACCTCACCACGGCCCACTACGACCTCGGCCCGCGCGAAGGACTCGTCAACTCGGCAATGCTTTATCCCGTCACCCGCGCCCTCTTCGGCACGCGCCCCCGCTTCCCCCTCGCTATCGACCTCGGCCTCTCCCTCCGCATGGCAGAGCGTTTAGCCACCGTCGCGCAACGCTTCACCGCCACCGCACAGAATGACGCCTTCCTCTGGCCTCTCAGCGAAGCCGCCGCCGCCGGCTACTCCATTGCCGAAGTCGACATCGGCTCCCGCACCATCCCTCAACCGCTTGCCCCGGACCTCAACACGCTACTCGCTCAGATCACCGGCTCCCTATTCGCCGAGGTCGACGCCAAAGCCTCCTTCTGGCAGCGCGCCCGCGGCGTTCAACCGCCCCAGTCCATCACCCAGACCGCCCCCATCGCAGAGCAGCCGGCCGACATCGCCTCCATGCTCGAGGCCTTCCGATTCGCCTACACCAACCTCCACGAGATCTGGTCCCTCGTTCTTCCGCCCAACTCGCTTCTTGGCTTGAAGAAGCTCTCCCTCATGCACCCGGAAAACTTCCGCATGCCCGACAATCTCTGGGCCCGCATCGTCTACGACTTCATCCTCGCCTACCGTCTCCGCACCATCAATCGCGGACACCTTCTCGGCGCGCTCACGCCGCTCTATCTTGCCTGGGCGGCCTCCCATCTCACTCTCATCAGCAGCGGCACAGCCCCCGAAAAACACATCCAGGACGTCGCCGTCGCCTTCGAAACAGACAAACCGTACCTCGTATCACGCTGGCGTTGGCCCGACCGCTTCAACCCGTAGAAAGGCACGTCAACAAAATTAATATGAGTCCGTGCAACAAACAGCAGTAACCAGCACCATAGACCGGAAGCAGAGCAGCAAGGGTCCGCAGCACCCGTAAGGAGACTCCCTCATGTGGCAACAAGTCGAACTCGCTCTTAGCCAATCCGCACACCGAGTGCTTGTCAAACTCGCCGTCTTTCTTCCCGCCCTCGTCGCGCTTTTGCTCGCGCTCGTCGTCCTTACGGCTGTGGGGGCTGGCCTCGCCGCACTGTTGCGCCGCTTCCTGATCGCGGCAAAGTTCGACGAACGGCTCGCCCGCAACTCCATCGCGCCCATCTCCGACTGGTCGCCCGAAAACAGCCCCACCGCGCTCATGGCCCGTGTCGTCTTCTGGGGCTGCGTCGTCATCGGCTGCTTCATCGGCATCTCTGCCGCCGACGCCGCCTATCCCGGCGACTCGCAGATCTCCTCCTACATCATCCCCTACATCGCCCGCTCGGTCGGAGCCGTTCTCCTCCTCATCGCCGGCACCGTCATCGCCCGCTTCCTCGAGCGCTCCGTCCTCATTGGCGCCGTCAACGCCAAGCTCCAGTACGCGCGCTTCCTCTCCCTCGGCATCAAGTGGCTCGTCCTTGTCCTCACCGCTGCGATGGTCCTCGACCATCTCCAGATCGGTGGCGCCGTCGTCGAACTGGCCTTCGGCATTCTCTTCGGCGGCATCGTCCTCACGCTTGCCCTCGCCGTCGGTCTCGGCTCCCGCGACATCGTCAGCCGCTCGCTCGAGCGCAGCACCACCTTCGACCCCATCCCCGGCGACCCTGATTACAAGATCACTACACCCACGGAGACCCTGCGTCACTTCTAAAGATCTCTATCCCCGCGCTATGAATGCCCTCGCGGCGCTGCCACAATGGGCCCGGCATCCGGGCTCGTGTTGCCTGCTTCAGGCTGAATGCGCGGCGCAAAAAACCCATACAGCGCCACCACAGCAAATCCGAGCAGCGGCACAATATATCCCAGTGCCAGGCTCCCCGTCGTCTTCGCAATAAACCCAAGCACCAAGGGAAAGAGCGCTCCACCCACAATCGCCATCACCAGCAGTGACCCCGCCAGCTTCGTATTCGGCCCCAGGCCCTTCAGCCCCAGCGCGAAGATCGTTGGGAACATGATCGACAGGAAGAATCCGCTCGCTACCACGCCCCAGGCCCCCACAATTCCCGGTTGAGTCACCGTCACCGCCATCAACAGCACATTCATCACGCCGTAGATCCCCAGCATTCGGCTCGGCGACACATATCGCATCAGCGGCGTCGAGACAAAGCGCCCCAGCATCAGCGCAACCAGTACGCCCGTCAGGTAGTACGAGGCATGCCGTTCCGTTACCGCCGTATATTGCTTCATATACAAAATCAGATTGGACCAGCTCGCTATCTGCGCCCCCACATTGCAGAAATTAGCGAACACCGCAAACCACAGGTGCGGATACTGAAACAACTGGCGGAAGCTTCCATGATCGCCGGCCTCGCCCTCATGCTCGCTATGCATCGACGGAAACGTCATCCGCGACAGAATAAACGCGCACAGCAACACCACGCCGCCGAACGCAAGATACGTCGGCACTACTCGCATGATCTCCGTATGCAGATACGCCTGGTACGTCCCCGCCGCCCGCATCTGCTCAATCTCGGGAGCCGTCTTCTCCACGCCCGAAAAAATAAACCGCGCTCCGATCAGCACTCCCACAATTGTCCCCGGAGGATTAAACGACTGAGAAAAATTCAACCTCTCCTCTGATGTCTCCGCCGGGCCAAACTGTGCAATAAACGGATTCGACGCCGTCTCCAGAAACGAAGCCCCGCTCCCCACAGTAAACAGCGCCACCAGAAATGGCAGGTACTGATGACTCACCGCCGCCGGCCAGAACAAAATCATCCCGCCGCCAAACAGGCACAGACCCGTCACCATCCCTGCCTTGTATCCCCACTTCCGCATCAACAACGCCGCCGGCATCGCCATCACAAAATAACCCGTGAAGTTCGCCGTCGATACAAGTTGCGCGCTGAACGGCGAAAGCTCAAACGACTTCTTGAACTGCTGCACCAGAATGTCCGTCAGGTTATTCGACATTCCCCACAGAAAAAAAAGCACCGTCACCAGAGAAAACAGCACCATGTGCCCCACAGGGAACACGGACCGCTTGTGATCTCCTTGTGACCTTGAACCCGTACTGACCGATGTCGAAACCTGCATGCATCATCCTCTCAAAATAAAACTTTTCCCGGTACGCGAACTCCAGGCTCCTGCCCCACACCGCGCAAAAAAAAGTGATGCCAGTCTATCTCAGACGCCTGCTGCCTCACCCATCAGAAATATTTGCTTCCGTACCTTCCCTCCGAACCGGTGCTGGCATACTATGGTCTCTCTTGCAATTCGCGCCACGCGCGCGCGGCCCTCTCACAAATTCATTCCCCAAATTTGGAGATTCTCCCCATGACCACGAAAAAGAAACCGACGCCTCATCTCTCCGCTTCGCCTCGCGCCGTTCTGCCGGGCAGCGAAAAAGCTCCCTTCGTTCAGGCCGCCGGTGAAGAACCCGCGCCATCCGGAACCAAAATCACCGTCTCGGTCCTGCTCCGGCGCAAAGCTCCGCTCAAAACCGCCAACCGCACCGGCAAAGAGCGTCTCACCCACGCCCAATACCGGCAGAGCCACGGCGCCGATCCCGAAGCCATCAAGCTCGTCCGCGCCTTCGCCAAAGAGTACGGCCTCACGGTCGCACCCGACACCCCCGGCCCGGAACGCCGCATGATCAAACTCACCGGCACTATCGGTGCTATGCAGAAAGCCTTCGGCGTCACCCTCATGCACAAGATTCACGAAGACGCCACCTATCGTGTCCGCGAAGGCAGCATCACTCTGCCCGCCGAACTCATCGGTCCAGTCCAGGCCGTCCTCGGTCTCGACAACCGGCCGCAGGCCCAGCCTCACTTTCGTGTCTATGGCGAAACCGGAAACATCAGCGCAAAGTTAGCCCAGGGTAGCGGCTTTGCCTCTCCGCACGCCGGCGGCTCGGGTTCCTTCACCCCGCCCCAGATCGCCGCGCTCTACCAGTTCCCCGCGAACGCATCCGCCGCAGGCCAGACCATCGGCATCATCGAATTAGGCGGCGGCTACAGGACCGCCGACCTCAGCACCTACTTCAAATCCCTGGGCCAGAAACCTCCCAAGGTCTCCGCAGTCCTCGTCGACGGCGGCAAAAACTCCCCCAGCAACGCCAGCAGCGCCGACGGCGAGGTCATGCTCGACATCGAAGTCGCCGCAGCCGTTGCGCCTGGCGCCAACATCGTCGTCTACTTCTCCCCCAACACCGACCAGGGCTTCATCGACGCCATCGGCACCGCCATCCACGACACCAAAAACAAACCCAGCGTCATCTCCATCAGCTGGGGCGCACCCGAATCCGCATGGACCAGCCAGTCCATGTCCGCCCTCGACGCTGCCTGCCAGTCCGCCGCGGCTCTCGGCATCACCGTCACTGCCGCTGCCGGCGACAACGGCTCCACCGATGGCGCCACCGACGGCAAAAACCACGTCGACTTCCCTGCCTCCAGTCCCCACGTTCTCTCCTGTGGCGGAACCAAACTTCAGGGCAACGGCTCCTCCGTCTCCTCCGAGGTCGTCTGGAACGAACTCACCAACAACGAAGGCGCAACCGGCGGCGGCGTCAGCAACTTCTTCTCGCTTCCCCCCTGGCAGGCAAGCGCCGGCGTCCCCAAACCCAGCAATTCCTCCGGCGGCCGCGGTGTTCCCGACGTCTGCGGCGACGCCGATCCCACTACCGGCTACGCCATCCGCGTCGATGGCAAAGACATGATCATCGGCGGCACCAGCGCTGTCGCACCACTGTGGGCGGGCCTCATCGCCGTCGCCAACGCGCAGAACGGCAAACCCGCCGGCTTCATCCAACCTGCCATCTACTCGGCCAAAGGCAAAGCCGCCTTTAACGACATCACCTCCGGCACCAACTTCTCCGGCGCTCCCGTCGGCTTCAAAGCCGGCCCCGGCTGGGACGCCTGCACCGGCCTCGGCTCTCCCATCGGCACCAAGCTCATCTCCGTCGTGAATCCGGGCGGCGCTTCCAGGAAATCCAAAAAGAAAGCAGCAAAGAAGACTGCCGCAAAGAAAAAGAGAGCATCGAGATAACACAAAAACTCGCGATGCTTAAATAAGGGAAGTAGGCCGGCGGATAAACCTCCGCACTTGCCGCTCAATCAACCACAAAAGCACGGGTGCCCCATCCATCGCGCAGTCTGCGATGGGTGGGATCTCGAGCACTGGACCAGCCCCAACGCCGTTTCTTTTGCTTTCGCACTTGCCTTTGCTTTTACCTTTGCGGGTATACAATCGTCGGCGATCCCGAGGGAAGACGAATGGAACCAATGGAACGGAAACGTCCATTATTTGCGACGGTCATCTGCGTCGTGACCGCCTTGTTTCTTGCCCATCGATTGTTCCTCATGCTTCCCGGGCACCAGCCTCCCCTGTCACCGGAGATGGCTCAATTTCAAAGTCACGCTCCATTTTTCTCCATCGCAGTGATGGTCGTCGAAATTGTTCTTTCTGCGAGCGGCATCGTTGCGCTTTGGCTCATGCACCCTGTCGCAGCCGCCATTTATGCGGCCAAAATAGTCATGGCGATCATCGATGTTGCCATAGGCATCTTCGCCTTGCACGTAGTGCAGGCGGAACAAGCAATCTTGGCGAGTCCCACGAAGCCTCTCGGCCACGCCACCATGCCCATATGGGCCACCTGGGCACTTCCCATCATGGCAATTGCTTTTATCCTGAGCTTTCAGGTTCTGCTTTTCCTCTACGTATCGCGCGTCACATCGCCGCCTCCGAAGATTCGCAATCAAAAACCAGATTTCGTCTAGTGGAAGCCGCCACACGACCATCGCCTTGATCCCCAAGCCATTCAATTCTCGGCCTGCATCTCCATCACACCAGTTAAGGCAAAGGTCGAAGTATCCAGGACAGCCATGACGTGCACGATCTGATCAAGAAAATGGCGCTCCGTGCGATTTTTTTCGCCGACATCTTTGTCCGTCATTCTGAGCACAGCTTTTTGTTTGTCATTCTGACCCTGAGTTTGTCGAAGGGGAAGAACCCCCGCATTTTGCTTTTCACCATCATCAAAACAAAAGAATCGTCATTTCGACCGAAGCGCAACCCATTCAATTAAAATACTTTATGCCAAAAATACCCTTCCTGGGGGAGGGGGAGGGGGTGCCCCCAAAAAAAGGGAAGAAGACCGAAAATAAGCAGTGCCACAAGACGCCAATTATCTATCTCGGTATCTGTGTGCTGGGTAACTGTGCGGACTGCCCTCTTTCGTTCTATTCTTGACCCTACCTCAATGGCCCAATCTCCCCAAATCGTCGGCCAGTCGCCCCCGCGCAAAGAAGGCACAGCCAAGGTCCTCGGCCGCGCCCTGTATGTGGACGACATCACATTGCCCGATATGTGGTTCGGAGCAACCGTCCGCAGCACGATTCCCCGCGGCCGCATCACCTCGATCAACTTCGATCCCTCCATTCCCTGGCAGGAGTTCACCATCGTCTCCGCCGCCGACATCCCCGGCGAAAACACCATCGTCCATCTCACCAAAGACCACCCCTGCCTGGCCTCCACCCACGTCAATCACGCCGAAGAACCCATCCTCCTCCTCGCCCACCCCAACCGCTCCCTCCTCCCCGCCGCCGTAGCCGCCGTCCACATCACCTACGAAGAACTCCCCGCCATCTACACCATCGAAGACTCGGAAAAAAAAGAGCAGACCATCTGGGGCGAAGGCGAAAACGCCAACACCTTCAAGACCTACCTGATGCAGAAGAACCAGACCCCAATCCCCGACGAGGTCTGGGGGAAAGCCGACTTCATCGTTGAAGGTGAGTACCGCACTGGAGCCCAGGAGCAGCTCTACATCGAGAACAACGGCGTAATTGCCGAATACTCCGCGACCGAAGGCGTGACCGTCCGCGGCTCCATGCAATGCCCTTTCTACCTCGTCCACGCCCTTACGCTCGTCTTCAACCTCCCCGCGGAAAATTGCCGCGTCATCCAGACCGAGACCGGCGGAGCCTTCGGCGGCAAGGAAGACTTCCCCTCCGTCATCGGCAGCCACGCCGCACTCCTCGCCATGAAGTCCGGCCATCCCGTCAAGCTCTGCTATGACCGCGCCGAAGACATGGCCGCCACCACCAAGCGCCACCCAAGCCGAACCCGCCACCGCACCGCCGTGTCAAAGGACGGCAAGCTCCTCGCCGGAGAGATCGACTTCGCCATCGACGGCGGAGCCTACGCCACCCTCTCCCCCGTAGTCCTCTCCCGCGGCACAATCCACGCCCCTGGCCCCTACCACTGGCCCTACCTCACCGTCCGCGCCAAAGCCATGGCGACCAACATCCCCCCCCACGGGGCCTTCCGCGGATTCGGGGCTCCCCAAAGCATCTTCGCCCTCGAACGTCACATAGACAAAATCGCTAAGGTCGTCGGCCTCACCCCCGAAGAACTCCGCCGCCGCAACTTCCTCTCCACTGGAGACCGCACTGCCACCGGCCAGCTCCTCAGCGACCCGGTCGACATGCAGCACCTGCTCGCTCGAGCCCTCGAAGAGTCCAACTACCAGGCGAAGCGAGCTGAGTTCGACCGCGAAAACCCGGCCAGCACGATCAAGCGCGGTATCGGTTTCGCCTCCTTCTTCCACGGATCAGGCTTCACCGGTTCCGGAGAACGCCGTCTAAACTCCCTGGTCGAGATCGAACTGACACCCGAGGGTCTGCCTCAGATCCTCGTCTCCTCCACCGAGTTCGGCCAGGGTACCAACACGATCCTCTGCCAGGTCGCCGCCCAAACTCTTCGCCTCCCTTACGAGCAAATCCTCATCGCCCAGCCCGACACGAGTCGCGTGCCCAACTCCGGTCCCACTGTCGCCTCACGCACGGCCATGATCGTCGGCAAGCTCGTCGAACGCGCCGCACAATCCCTCTGCGCCACCCTCGTAGCCAGCGGCCATCTCCCCCAGGACTACACGCCCGAGGACTTCCGCCGCGCCACTCGGCGCTACCTCTTGCAGCATGGCAGCCTCAAGTGCGAAGCCCGCTACGAGTCCCCCGCGGGCATCTTCTGGGACGACGAGACCTACAGCGGCGAAGCCTATCCCGCCTACGCCTGGGCCGTCTACGTCGCCGAAGTCGCCGTCGACACCACCACCTACTCCGCCAGCGTCACCAACTTCCATACCGTGCAGGAAGTAGGCAAAGTCCTCCACCCAATCCTCGCGGCGGGCCAGGTCGAAGGCGGCGTCGCACAAGGGATCGGCTACGCCCTCTACGAGAAATGCCTCTGGAACAACGGTCATCTCGCCAACAACCAGATGACCAACTACATCATGCCCACCAGCGCCGACATTCCACCCATCCACGTCACCTTCGAAGAGGTCCCCTCCCCCCACGGACCAGGTGGCGCCAAAGGCATCGGCGAGCTCCCCATGGATGGCCCTGCCCCCGCCATCCTCAACGCCATCGAACACGCCACCGGCATCTCCTTCAACGAGATCCCTCTCCTGCCCGAAGACATCTTCGAAAGACTAACCGCCGACGGTCACGCCACTGGAGGCACCGAGGACCTGAACCCGGATGTCGCCGGCCCGATCTTCACCGAGGCCACCGCATGACCATCGTCCAATGCACCATCAACGGCCACGAAGAAACCATAACTGCTCCACCCATGAAACGCCTCCTCGATGTACTTCGTGAAGACCTGCACCTCACTGGAGCCAAAGAGGGCTGCGGCGAAGGTGAGTGTGGAGCCTGCGCCGTCCTGATCAACGGCGATCTCATCAACTCCTGTCTCGTCCCCATCATGCAAGCCGAAGGCGCCGAGATCACCACCATCGAAGGTCTTGTCGTCGATGAAAAACTTCACCCCATTCAGCAGTGTTTCCTTGAAGAGGGCGGAGCACAGTGTGGTATCTGCACTCCCGGCATGATCCTGGCCACACATCACCTCCTCGAAAAGCATCCGCAACCAACACTGTTACAAATTCAGGAAGGCCTCAACGGAAACCTCTGCCGCTGCACCGGCTACATGCGCATCTTCAACGCGGTTCGGCAGGCCGCCCTCGCTGGAGTCGCCGAATAATGCGCTCCAACGTCGCTCAATACGACCTTGTTGCCCCCAACTCGCTCGACGCGGTCCTGCAAATCCTCGCCGACTCACCCGATCACTACACCCCCATCGCCGGCGGCACCGAACTCATGGTCGCCCTCGGAGCAGGCCGTCTCCAATTTAAGAAGCTCGTCTCGCTTTGGAACCTCGAAGAGCTCCGTTTCATCGAGGTCACCCCCGATGCCATCATCATCGGCGCCGGCAGCACCTTCACCGACATCCGAAAAAACCGCGTCATTGCAGGCGAATTCTCGATCCTCGCCCAGGCAGCCAGTTGGACCGGATCGATCGCCAACCAGAACCGCGGCACGCTCGGCGGCAATATCGTCAACGCCTCACCTGCGGCCGACTCACCGCCCGCTCTGCTGGCCTACGACGCCGAGATTACCCTCATCTCTACCCGGGGCGGCCGTACACTGCCCTATCGCGATTTCCATCTCGCCTACAAGGAAACCGCCCTCGAACCCGATGAGCTTCTGCACAGCGTCACCATTTTACGTAACTATAAAAGTTACAAGTCCTACATCCGCAAAGTGGGACCTCGCAATGCTCAAGCCATCTCCAAGGTGGCCATAGCCGCGCTCGCCCGCATGAAAAACGGGCTCATCGAAGACATACGCATCGGGGCCGCCAGCCTGCGCGAATACCCTGCACGCCTGACCGCCACCGAACGATCGCTGACCGGCAAAGCCATCACTCCGGACAGCATCGCCGCCGCCCGCGCCGCCATCCTTATCGAAGCACGCCCGATCGACGATATCCGCAGCACCGCCAAATACCGAGCCACCATAGCAGCGAACTTGCTCGAAGAATTCCTCCATACCCTCTAGTAATTCCCATGGAAATAATCCAGACCTAACCAAACAACTCACGCGCTCGCGCCAGATCCTTCTCCGTATCAACGTCCAACTCTCCACCGGTCAACTCCACGCACCGCGGGGAACGCAACAGATCTTTCGCCCCGACGTCTCCATGTAACTCCATCAACAATGGAAAATTGGCGACCGGAAAGTAAGCCGGGACCCCTCGCCGTCCTGCATAAGAAGAGGCCGTCACCTCGCCCGAAGCCATCAAACCTCGCAGATGTTCTGCAGTCACCGCAGGCATATCGCAAGTCATCACTACGCAGCCATCCACATCCCGCAGAGCTCCCACTCCAACCGGAATCGAACTTCCCATCCCCTCCGCCCAATTGTGGTTCACAACGATAACCGCATCATCCAGCTCACACCGTGCCTGAATCAACGCGGCCGAAGCCCCCAACACCACAACGACAGGCGAGCACTCCGCATCACGAGCCACGCGCACCGCCCGCTCCAGCAGATTCTCCGCACCCAACCGGACCAATTGCTTCGCCTCACCCAACCGCGAAGAAGCCCCCGCCGCCAGAACGACAGCAGCCACCCTCACTGCCCGGCATCCAAGGCACATTGCACTTGCAAATACCGCGAGACCCCGCCCTCACTCACATGCCGCGCCACATCCTCGGCAGACAACCGCCGCGAAGTCCCCAGCTTCCCCATACAGCACGCCTGCACCTCAGCAATCACTGCCAGCGCAATCGCCTCCGGCCCATCTCCACCCAGATCCAGCCCTACCGGAGCATAAATCTGCTCGCAACACGCGGCGATCGTTCTCCCCAGCTTCGCCGCCGTCTCGCTCACTAACAACGAGCTCCGATGGCGGGCCCCCAGTACCCCAAGATATTTGGGCCGCAACGGAAGCAACGCCGCAAGCAGTTCCCTGTCCTGTTCGTAACTATGCGTCATCAGCACCACAGCATCTTCCGGCCGCATCCCCAAAGCATCGGCAGAACCAGACGGAAATACCATTACCCGCTCCGCCTCCGGAAATCGTTCGGCCCGCGCCAGCTGCGCGCGCCCATCCATCACCGTCACGCTCCACCCCAGCAGCGCTGCCATGCTCACCAGCGGCTTTGCATCATCCCCCGCGCCCAGAATGAACAGCCGCTGCGGAGCATCAATCTTCTCCACAAATATTCCTTCCGGCATATTCTCTATCCAGTTTCGCCGCAGTATACCCGCCCGTGCGTCAACCAGTTCAGGCTCGGCCAATTCATTGCTTGCGAAGAGGAAGTCTCCACTCGCCGAAAGCACTGCACGCACCAAACCCCTGTCCTCGCACGGCAGCCAGGTTAGTACCGTCGCCTGCTCCCCAGCAAGAGATGCCTCCAAAGCCGTCATCAGCGCCCGGCTCTCCGCAGTGTTCGCGGGTTCCAGCAGAAGATCGACAACCCCGCCACACCCCAAACCAAACGGCACCTCGGCCGTGTCATCGAACATCGTCGAATAGCGCTCCACCACGGCGCCTTCTCGCGTCAGCCACGTTGCCTTGCGCAGGACTTCGGCCTCCAGACAGCCGCCACTGATCGTTCCCGCATACTCACCCCGAAGGCCCAACAGCAGACGAGCTCCGGGACGCCTATAGCTCGACCCTTCCGCCCGCACCAGCGTCACCAGCACAGCGGCTTCACCCTGCTGCCATAGCCGAACGATCTGCCGACGTTCCATCATCGCGAGAATTCCGCCTCTACTAAGCTTAATCGATTTAGACGGCCTTAGAACAATCCGGTCCTTAGACACTCGGCTCATTCGCATGAAGTTGTCCGTCTCTTCGTTTTCCCTCTCCATCCGTTACAGCCGACAAAAAGAGAAAAAGTTTTCTCTCGCTTGCCAATTGCGCGCACCACTTGTCTTAAAGGCAGTAACCAGCTATATACCAAAATCCCTTCAAATTCATCGTATTAGAGCTTTTCTGCCGGATACTTCTCTCTAAGTCGCCAACATTTTTGAGGATCGGCTCGCACCGGCTCTGAGCCCGTGCCTGTTTGGCCCTCGCTTTGCATGAGAGGGGACATCACCTCACTCTGCGGAGGCCACGACCTCCAACGAAATCTCTTGTTTCACCAGCTAAGTCAGCACCATCGACCTGATTCACTTTGCACTCCACCAACCTAGGAGTTTCACCATGCGCATCTGGCGTTCTTCCGGAGTTCGGGTCCTCTTCAACCTCGTCTCCTTTGTTGCCTCCACCCTCGCCCCCACTCTTGCATACTCCCAGGCTTTGACCCTTCTTCAGAGCGGCACCCGCTACGCCGGCACCATCACGCCGGGTTTCAATGGAGACTTCGGATCAGCGACAACGGTCAGTCTCAACACGCCGTCCTATATTGTCTTTGACTCTCAAGGGAATCAGTACATCTCAGACACGCAGAACAACTGCGTCCGCAGAATTGACCCCTCGGGATCGATGAGCACCGTGGTCGGTCTCGCCGTCTCCGGCCAGGGCGACACCTGTTCCACTGCTTCAAACCCCACTCCCACCCCAACACAGGGTCTGTATCAACCCACGGGCCTCGCCGTTGATAGCTCCAACAATCTCTACATCGCCGACAGCAAACACAACTGCGTCCGCATGCTGGCAAACGGAGCCTCTGGCGTTACCTCTCTCACCACCGTTGCCGGCACATGCGGCGCGGCAGCCTCTTCCACGCCGAACCCGAACGGCCTCGTCTTGGACACCAGCAACAATCTCTACATCTCCATTCAGGACACCGAGGTTCTTCCCTCCGTCAGCACCTATCAGGTTCTTCGTCAGGCCCCGGGCGCGAGCCTCTGCGTAATGGCCGGTGCCCCCTCCACTCTCGTTCCCAGTGCCTGCCCGGGCATCACCGGCAGTGTCGCACTGAACGCACCCTCCGGTCTGGCGATCAGTGGCACGGGTGATCTCTTTATTGCAGACACTGGCAACAATTGCGTTCGCGAGATTGCCAATCTCGCCACCTACAAGACCGCCGTCGGTCAGTGCTCCAACGACAACTCCGGAAACCCTGCGACCGCACTGAACAAGCCCTACGGCCTCACCTTCTCGCCCACGCAATCCCTCGTCATCACCGAAACCAGCCCGGACAACGTCGTCAGCTACGTCCTTGGATCATCAACATTGACGATCGCATCAGGCCTGCCCAACGGAGCCTCCGGTCCCTACAGTTCAATTCAGGACGGCAACTCCGCTCTCAGCTCTCCGCTCAACGCCCCCCGCGGTATCGCCGTAGACAGCTTCGGCAATTTCTCCCTCGCTGACTCCGGCAACAGCATCGCGCGCAAACTCAACAGCAATATCATCTTCCCCTCCACACCTGTTGGCAGCCAAAGCGCGACGATGCCCCTTACCTTCGTCGTCAACCAGAATGTCAGTCTCTCTGCCACCTCAGGCCCCGATTTCACCATTACCAGCAACACCTGCATCGGCGCGCTCAGCCCCGCGTCCGCAGGTGCTATACCCAATACCTGCCAGGTCTTCATTCGCTTTACTCCCACTCGTCCCGGGCTTCGCAGCGCTCCAGTGAAACTGACCGACTCCATCTCCGGCACCAATATCCTGCAAGGATTGCAAGCCGTCGCCACTGGTTCCCTCAGTGTCTTCACGCCAGGCATAGTCAATACCGTTGCCGGCTCGCTCGCGACTCCGAACGCAGTCGCGGTCGACTCCGCCGGCAACGCCTACGTTCTCGAAGCCGGCACCACCCCCGGAACCGCCGACATCCTCCTGATTCCCGCCGGCGGCGGCCCAACCCAAGCCGTGATCCCTCAAGGCGCAGGTCTGCTCACTCCCTCCGCCCTTGCAATCGACTCTGCCGGCAACTTCTTCATCGCAGATGCCACGCACGGCACCGTCGCTCGATTCGGCGCAGATGGCAGCATCAACACGAGCTACGTCACCGCTCTCGACACGCCAACCGCAATCTACGTCGATGGCTTCGACAATCTCTTCATCACGCAGGCAGGCACGACCCATAACGTAATCGAGGTCTACGCCGCAGGGTCACGCCGCATCATCGCCTCCAGTTTTGTTGCACCCAGCGGTCTTGCCGTAGATCTCAACGGCATCCTCTACGTCGCTGACGCCGGCGCCCACTTCGTCTACGCCGTTGACAAATCCGGCATCGTCCACCAGGTTGCCGGCAACGGGACCACAAATACCACCGTTCCAGGCCAGGCCACCGGCACTGCGCTCATCTCGCCCACCTCTCTCTGTGTCGATGCAGCAGGCGACCTCTACATCGCCGACGCCGGAGCAAATCGCGTTTACACCGTCTACTCCTCCACCACCAGCAGCGGCAGCAACATCGCTACCGTCTTAGGAACCGGCACCGCAGGCAAGACCGGTGACGGCGGCTTCAGCAATCTCGCCCAGATCAGCAACCCCCTCGGTGTCGCTGTCGATGGCAGCAGCAATCTCTTCGTCATCGACAACGGCAACAGCTCGGTCCGCGAGATCACCTACCCGAACCCCACCCTCGACTTCGGCACCATCACCGTCGGACAAAGCTCTCCCGCCATCAAGCAAAGCTTCAGCAACTTCGGCACTGTCAACCTCAGCCTCACAGCTCCCTTCTCCATCTCCGACTCGCATTTCGTCATCGACGAACACACCACAACCTGCGGCACTACCATCATTGCCGGCTCAACCTGCAACGTCGGCTTCATCTTCACCCCCACAGCCAACGGACCTGTAACCGCCACGGCGACACTCGCGACGAACTCCTACAACAGCCCGCAGTCCATTCAACTCACAGGCACTGGGAAGCTCATCGCACCGCTCCAGTTCACGCTTCCGGCTCAGACTGAGGTCTACGGTCAACCCTTTCCTGAGACCGTCCTCGTCAGCAACGGCGACCCGGCCCCAACAGGCACCATCACCTTCAGTGTCGGCAAAACGGTCCTCTGCAGCCTCACCACTACCCTCGGCCCGTCGACCACATGCAATGCTCCCAATAGCGGCCTCGCCGTTGGTACCTACACAGTCACCTTCAGCTATACCGGCGATGGCAACTACTCTTCTGCCAATGGCACTGTCCTGCTAACCGTCGCTCCGGCCCCGCTCACCGTGACTGTCAACAACGCCACGCGCGAGTACGGTGCACCTAATCCAACCTTCACTGGCACTCTCACCGGCGTAGTCTCCGGCGAGACAGTCCTGGTCTCTTACTCATCTGCAGCAACCAACCTCAGCCCTGTCGGCAACTACCCCATCGTTGCCACTCTCACTCCGGCCGGCACCACCAATCTCTCCAACTACGCCATCACCAACAACCCGGGAACCCTCACCATCACCCAGACGCCCCTCACCATCACCGTTCTCGATGCCAGCCGTCAGTATGGTCAGCCCAATCCCCCCTTCAGCAGCACCACTCACCTCACGCTCAACGGAGTCACGCAGATCGGCACTCTTAACGGCGATGCCATCAACATCACGTACTCCACCCCCGCCATCGTTACCTCACCCGTCGGAACCTATCCCATCAACGCAACCATCTCCGGAGCACCCGCAGGAAACTACCTCATCGCCGTCATTCCCGGAACCCTCACCGTCACGCCCGCACCCCTCACGGTAGTCGTCGGCAATGCAACCCGGCCTTACGGCGCTCCGAATCCAGCGTTTACCAGCACCGTCTCCGGCGCGCTCAACGGCGATACCTTCACCAACGCCTACTCCACCACCGCCACAATCGCCTCACCCGTCGGGACCTACCCGATCAACGATGCAGTAGGCGGCCCCGCAGCCTCGAACTACACCATCACCGTCGTTCCTGGAACCCTCACCATCACGCAAGCATCGATCGCTCTCAACGTCGCCGCCAATAGCGCGACCCGCGCCTACGGAGCAGCCAACCCCGTCTTCACCAGCACCATCACCGGCGCACTCAACGGTGACACCTTCACCACCACCTACGCCACCACTGCCAACGCAACCTCGCCCATCGGCACCTATCCCATCGTCCCCACCGTCTCCGGCGCAGCCATCGGCAACTACACCGTCACCACCACCAACGGCATCCTCACCGTCACTCCGGCAACTCTCACCGTCACCGCCAACAACGCAGCCCGCGCCTACGGCACAGCCAACCCGATCTTCACCGGCACCACAGCCGGTCTGCTCAACGGCGACACAGTCACCACTGCGTTCACATCATCGGCCGTCGCCAATAGCCCTATCGGCACCTATCCCATTGTCCCGACTGTCTCCGGCGCCTCGTCGAACTACGCCGTCGTTACCGTCAACGGCACCCTGACGATCACCCAAAATCCCTCATCCCTCGTCATCAACGTCGACAACACAAGCCGACTCTACGGCGCACCGAACCCTAACTTCACCGGCACAGTCAATGGAGTCCTCCCCGGCGACAACGTCATCGTCACTTATGCCACCACCGCCACACAAACCTCACCTGCTGGCCGCTACGCCATCGGAGCCAACGTCTCCGGAACCTCCGCCAGCAACTACGTCGCTACCATCCATCCCGGAGCGCTCGATATCAACCCTGTGGCCACCGTCACGACCATCATCTCTTCAGGCTCGCCCGCAATCGCCGGAACTTCCGTGACCTTCACTGCTACCGTCACCACCACCACCGGCGTCGTATCCGGCACGGTCAACTTCTCCGACGGCACGACCATGCTCGGCACAGGGACGCTCAACACCAGCGGCGTCGCGACCTTCTCAACGACATCGCTGACAGTTGGCAGCCACAGCATCACCGCCGCCTTCCAGGCCAACACCAACTTCACCGCCAGCTCCGCCACCCTCACCCAGGTGATGACCGCGCCGGCTGGCAGCTTCACTATCTCCGCCTCACCCGCAACGCAGTTCATCAAGGGCGCGGGCGCAACCATCTACCAGGTCACCCTCACTTCCGTGGGAGGCTTCGCCGGCCAGATAAAGCTCGCCTGCTCTGGCCTCCCCGCTGACGCAACATGCTCCTTCGCCAGCAATCCCACGCTCACCGCCGGCGGTACCGCCACCGTTGCGATGACGGTCAACACCACCGTCGCCGACGCTCAGCTTCGCAAACCGGCCCTCCAGAACTTCAACCCTTCGGATCTCGCGCCCATCACTGCAGCCGCCGTCTTCCCCATCGAACTGACCGGCATCGGAGTCTTCTTCGCCGTTCTTCGCCGCCGCAAAAAATTAGGTACTCTAAAGATGCGCCTCCTGGCAATCATCCTCTTCTCCCTTGGTATTCTGGGCCTGACAGGTTGCGGCTGCCCCAACACTGTGTTCAATACCTACACGATTAACATCACGGCAACTAGCGTCAATTCCACGGCACCCGCTCAATCCACCTCGGTCATCCTGTCCGTCGGTAACCAGTAGTCCCTGACTGTCGAGCGCTCGCCCGATCTTCGGCGTGCGGCGGCAGTTCTCTGAAATCAGGAAGCAGTACCGCAGTTGGAGGATTCATCGTTATGCGCTCCTGCCCCGTGAGCTCCGATCCTTTGAATACCAGCCCCTCGCGCTCCAGCGTCTTCCTGAGAGCCCGGGCCGCTCTTCTCGTCGCCCTCACCGCCGCCTTCATCACAGCTTCAACCCTGCCTGCCGCCGCCCAGGCCACAAAGACCGCCTCCACTCCGCCGCCCGAACTCTCGCGCTTCGATCTCTACGGAGGCTACGGCTACCTCCATCCCGTTGGCAGCGACATAGGCAACGTGGAATATCAGCCCATCAACCCCGGCGCCATCGTCAGCGCCGCAGGCTACTTCAACCGCTATATTGGCGTTCAGGCTGAAGGCAGCTTCTTCCCCAGCGGTCCCAACGATTGCGTCTTCACCGCACAGGCCGGCCCCATCTTCCGCTATCAGAAAAATCGGTGGGTCCCCTTCGCCCACGCTCTAGGCGGCGGAACCAAGGTCGGCGGTCCCATCTTCCAGCCCTGCACCTGGGGTTGGGGCGTCACCAGCGGCATCGGCCTCGACTACATTCTTCCCGCCTTCAACAACCGCATCGCCATTCGACCCATTCAGGCCGACTTTCATTACTCTCACGTTGACTATGGCCCACCCGCTCCGGGCCTGGTCAGTGGAGGCGTTGGTGATATCTACGCCTATCGTCTCTCCGCAGGCGTCGTCCTTCGTCTCGGTCAGATCACACCTCCGCCGCCGGTCCAACTCGGCTGTACAGTTCAGCCCGCGAACATCTTCCCCGGCGACCCCGTCACCGTCACCGCCACAGCCAGCAACCTCGACCTGAAGAAGAAAGCCACCTACACCTGGAGCGTCAGCGGCGGCCACATCACCGGTAACGACTCGACCGCCACCGTCACAACCGTAGGCCTGGCCCCCGGCGACTACACCGTCTCCGGTCACGTCTCCGAGGGCATGCGACCCGGTCAGCAGGCCAGCTGCACCGCAGGCTTCCGCGTTCACGCATTCGAACCGCCAACGATCACCTGCTCGGCAAATCCCAGCACCGTGATGCCGGGTGATCCATCCACGATCACCTCGATCGCCAACAGCCCGCAAAATCGTCCGCTCAGCTACTCCTACTCCGCCTCCGCCGGCCAGATCGCCAGCAGCACATCCACCGCGACTCTTAACACCACAGGCGCGTCTCCAGGCACCATCTCCGTCACCTGCAATGTCGTCGACGACCTCGGCAAACAGGCCACCGCCAATACATCGGTCACCATCACAGCGCCACCGCCGCCACCACCCCCTACGGTCATCAATCTCTGCAGCATCTCCTTCGAGCGCGACAGGAAGCGTCCCGTCCGCGTCGACAACGAAGCCAAGGGCTGCCTCGACGAGATCGCCCTCACCCTTAACCGCGAGTCTTCCGCCAAGCTGGTGATCGTTGGCAGACATTCCGCCGATGAAACACCTGACGTCGCAGCCCAGCGAGACCTCAACGTCGCGCAATATCTCACGCAGGAGAAAGGTGTCGATCCCGCACGCATCGAGCTGCGCACTGGCGGTGAACCTGGCCGCAGGCTCGACAACATACTGGTCCCGCCAGGAGCAACCTTCACTCCCGGCGACACTAACACCTTCGATACAAACTCGGTGAAGCGGCAGGGGCAGCCTTACGGCAAGCCCAAAGCCCACTAACCGGCCAACTAGGCTCATCGACTTTGCACCACTGATGGGGAGGAGTCACTAGGTCTCCTCTCCATTTTTTTCCTTTCTACCCCCACCGCTCAAGAAACATTGCCCCAGAAGCAACTTGCACTCTTGCCGCGAACACAACCATGCAGAAGTCCACTCGACGGGGCCCGTCTCCACCACCGAGCGCCGATAATCTGCTAAACTACCCAAGTCGGTACAGTGATCCAGCAAGCCCACCCGCACGCTTGAGCCTCAAGGAAAACACCCTCATCGACATCTCACCGCAGTACACATTCGGGGCGTAGCGCAGTCTGGTAGCGCACCTGGTTCGGGACCAGGGGGTCGGAGGTTCGAATCCTCTCGCCCCGACCATTTACTTAGCTTCTTTGTTTTGATTAGCTTACATCTGAACCCATTCTTTAGTTTCGAACTTTCCCCACGAACGACTCTTGTTGATGCGTCCGCCTTGCAGGAAAACTCGGGCTGCCGCCGATTATTAACAACTGAGAGCCTAGCGTACTTTCACACGCTTCAAGGGATGATTTGTCTTACAAAAATGACTAGGCAGCGCAACCGTTTCCGGATACTATCGGAGCGCTTCCGATAAAACAGAGCAGCACGGGGCCTAAGTCGTTTACCTCCGCTGGTCGTTCTACGGAACGATCTTTTGTATTTTTTGGAGGACTTGTGCGCCACGGTGTTCTGCTTCTGGTTGGATCAACTCTTACTCTTTCCCTGCTCGCCGGTTGCAGTGGCAGTTCTCCCTCCTCTCCTACCGCTCCGGTATCCCCTCCTGTCGCCCCTGCAAATAATCCGGCTCCGACGATCACGTCCATCTCTCCCACCGGTGTTCTCGCGGGCTCTCCTTCGCAGACGCTCACCGTTACCGGGACCGGATATATCTCCTCGACGGCTGCGACTCTGAACGGTGCTGCGTTGCAGACGACTTATGTCAGCGCAACGAGCCTGCAGTTGGCAGTGCCTGCGTCTGCGCTCACAGCTGGGCAGGTGGCGAACCTTGTGCTTTCGAATCCGTCGCCGGGAGGCGGCAGTTCTGACCCGTCCAAGTTCTCGATCATGAGCCCTACACCGGCGGTGACTGGACTTTCGCCCAGCAGCACTCCCCAAGGAGTTCCAGCGACCATCACTGTCAACGGTAGCGGATTTGAGGCGAATTCTGTTGTGATGTACAACGGTGCGGCGCGACCGACCACCTTCGTCAACGGAACAACACTCCAGGTTTCGCTTACGGCAGCCGATCTGCAGAGCTTTGGCTCGGGGCAGATCTCGGTCAATAATCCAGGTCCCGGAGGGAGCAACACAACGCCAACTGAGCTGGTGATTGCAGCAACTGTCCCCACCATCCTTTCGGTCAACCCGTCGAGCGTTGCGGTCAACACCTCTTCTAACGTGCCGAGCTCGATCAGCATCTCCGGAAGCGGCTTTGCGGCGAGCGCCACAGTACAGGCGAACGGCACCTTTGTTCCTGTCACCAGCCAAAATGGAACGAACATCACCGTCTCCCTGGCATCAACTTTTTTTGCGGCCGCAGGTTCCATTCAGCTGGTTGTGAGTAATCCCGGAACGCCGGTTGTCCAGTCAAACGCCGCGACGGTCTCGGTGGTTACGCCGACGCTGAGCTTCAGTATCTCGCCCAACTATGCAACGGCCGGTAGTCCGGACACCAAGATCACCGTCTCGGGGAACGGCTTCTTCGCGGACTCCGTCGTGAAGTGGAACAACACCGCTCTTGCGACGACTTATGTCAACGCGAAACAGTTGACGGCGATTATTCCCGCTTCGTTGCTTACGGGCTTCATGCAAGCAAGCATTCAAGTCTCGACTCCAGAGACTCCGACGGTCGCGCTGCCGCCACAAGCCTTCACTACTTTTCTGGCGCTGCCGATTAACGACATCGTTTATAACGCGGTGGATGGACTCATCTACGCTTCCGTAGCAGGGTCGGCAGGTGAAGGTCTTGGCAACACCATTGCCGGTATCGACCCAACGTCAGGCGTGATCGTCAAGGCAATCTTTGTGGGCAGCGAGCCTAACCGCATGGCTCTTTCCAGCGACGGGACTCAGCTCTTCGTTGGCCTGAATGGCGCAGGCGCGGTTCGTCAGGTGAATATGACCACCGGTACGGCAGGCATCCAGTTTTCGCTCGGCGGCGGACCGGGTATTTACAATCCGCCGTACAACGCGCAGGGCCTCGCAGTACTTCCTGGCCAGCCCAACTCGGTCGCAGTCTATGGAAACAATGGTGTTGTGACGATCTTTGACTCCGGCGTGGCCAGGGCCAAGACCAGCACAGGCCTGAGTATCTATTTCAACCAAAATTCAGGCAGCCTTGCTTTTGGGAGCTCTGCCTCGACTCTCTATCTCAACTCGCAATCGACGAGCGCCAATCTTTATGCATTGACCATCGATGGAACGGGCGTGACTGCGGCGACGCCTCTGGGCAACGGGGGCGGTAATTCGGTCCAGTACGACAATAGCCGTCTCTATCTCTCTTCTGGAGTCGTGTTGAACGCCAGTACCGGCGCCCAGCTTGGCCAATTCTCAACGACGTCAAACAGTGGCAACTCAACTACACCGGTTGCTGCGGTGGGGCCTGTGGTATCGGACTCTACGTTAGGACGGGCGTGGGTCGTCCCTTCCTCGTTTCAGATAAACAACAACCAGATCCTTGCCTTCGACGAAACTACGTTCAATCCTGTCGGCAGCACGCCGATCACAGGCGTTGGTTCCTACCCCTCGTCTTCCTTTAACAGCGTCCCTGCAGATCTAATTCGCTGGGGCCAAAACGGGTTGGCCTTCCACACGGCCTCGCAGCTGTATGTGTTGCAAAGTCCTATCGTCAAGGACATCTCTACCTCTCCGGCAGACCTATCGGTCAGCATTCAGGCGCCGACAACCGGAACAACGGGGACGGCGTTCAGTTACACCGTGCAGGTAGCGAATTTGGGCCAGAACTCGGCTGATGGAGTTACTCTCACAACCGTGCTGCCTGCCTCCGTGATCGGTGGAACCTATACCTCATCGCAAGGCACCTGCAGCGGAGGCGGAGTTCTTTACTGCAGTCTCGGATCGATCGCAAACGGCGGTTCGGCTAGCGTCACCATCTCCATAACTCCAACGGTCGCCGGTTCGCTCACGATGACGGGGTCCGTGTCTTCGGTCAGCTTCGATCCGGTTTCTTCCAACAATCAAGCTAATGCAAACACCACAGTGACTGGTAACGCATTCAATGCGACGCCCAACGTCACACAGATCTCGCCGTCTTTGATTCGGGCAGGCAGTTCAACAACAACGTTGACTGTCGACGGTACCGGCTTCACCTCCGGCTCCAGCATAATGTGGAACGGGCAAGCCCTGCCGACCACGTTCGTCAGCGCAGGCCAGATGACTGCCACCGTCGACTCTTCGCTGATCCAGAACCTCGGCTGGGCACAGGTTTCGGTCACAACGCCGACGCCGGGTGGAGGACAGTCCGCCGGTCTCCCTCTGCATATTTACCAACTGCTGAATGTCCCTGCCAACGTCATCAGCTTCGATCCTTTCACGCGAAAGATCTATGCTGCGCTGCCAAGCACCTCGACAACCATCACAGGCAACAGTCTGGTGGCCATTGACCCGGCGACTGGGAGCGTAGGGACTCCGATTCAGGTAGGCAGTGAGCCGAACCTGCTCTCTGAGACAAGCGATGGGAAATATCTTTTCATCGGTCTTAGCGGAGCGAAGAGTCTTGGCCGCTTCAACCTCATCAGCCAAACGATGGATCTTACGGTGCCCATTGTGTCGACTTCGATCTTCAACTCCGGCAATGTGGCTGCGACAAGCGTGGCTACGATTCCGGGGTCGGACTCGAGCATCGGGCTCCAGATCGGCCAGGCCGGGATTGGCATCTTTGATATCTCGGGCAGTACCGGAGCCTTCCGCAGCAAGATGAGCGGGATCTACAACGGGGACAACCCCGTCTTCGCCGACGCGACTCACTTCTATGCTTATGACTCCGAGACCACTGGCGCCGAGTTTTACCGGTTCAGCATTGACTCAACAGGAGTGACGCTGATTGATGGTACTACTCTCAATGGGATCGGCGGCTTCAGCGGCAGGTTCGCAGTGGACGGCGGCCTGGTCTTTGGAGCGTCTGGAGGCATTATCAATCCCAGCACAACTCCGCCTTCTCAGGTGGCCGTTCTCCCTCTAGGGAATGGCACGTCATCGATCAGTCTCTCCGGAGGGGGCGTCATCCCTTATCAGGCTGAGTCCAAGGCCTTCGTCATCGGCGTCAACACCGCCGGTACGGCTGCCTACTATCTAGAGCGGTTTGATACCAAGCATTTTACGCAGGAGCAGCAGATACAACTGCCCGGGAACTCAATCTCGTCTTTGCCAGGAATCCGCTTTGGGCAGGATGGACTGGCCTATGTGATTCCGAGTACGACAACGTCGCAGCCGCCGCAGATCTTTTTGTTGCGTGGGCCGTTTGTGGTTCCGGCAGAGGCTAGCAGCAATCCTGCTCCGACGCTCAGCAGTACGAGTCAGGCCACCATAGCTGTGGGTAGTAGCAATCTCTACCTCACCGTTACGGGAACCGGCTTCCTGCCCGGAGCAGTCGTGCTTTGGAATGGATCTGCGCGGACCACGACGTTTATTGACAATGCGCATCTGCAGGTGGCGATCGCGGCAGCCGATCTCACAAGCGCACAAACTATCACTCTCGCTAGTCAGAACCCGGGCTCCGGGAATTCCAACAACCTCACCGTTACCATCCAATAAGAAAGCGACCAAACGAGAGGGACAACCGCAAACGCGGTTGCCCCTCTTGCTCTTTTGCGAGCAGGGTCATTCGCCAGGCATGTTAGGGAGCGGAAGCTCAAAGGTCCGAAAATCGTCTACTAAGGCCGACCATTCTTCCAATTGAGTCGTTTAACCGGCGCAAACCCGCCTCCCCAGCCCCACGTCGCCCTCTGATACGCTTATCAGGCGTTGGCACACCAAATACGGGCAGGAATAATTGATCATGCTGGCAAATGATCCCGATCGCGATTGGGAGCGCTGGGGAAAGACGGACCCATATTTTGGCGTTCTCACCGATCCAAAGTTTCTGGATGAAAATCTGAACGACCATTCGTTCCTCGATTTCTTCGCCAGCGGCGAGCGTCATGTCGAGCACGTATACACGGTCATCAGATCCGGAATGCGGTCCGATTTTCAACCGGTTCGGGTGCTCGACTACGGGTGTGGAGTCGGCAGGCTTGTTGTTCCGTTCGCCCGTCGCTCACAAGAGGTAGTTGGTGTCGACGTTTCCGCGAGCATGCTGGAGGTGGCACGAGAGAACTGCAAGAGACTCGGAGCCAATTCCGTGAATCTGCTGCATGCCAACGATTTGGACTCTCTCGCGCCCGCCAGCTTTGACTTGGTTCATTCCTACATCGTCTTCCAGCACATCCCTGTCGCTCGTGGCGAACTCATCCTGCGAAAGCTGATCTCCCTGATCACAGAGGGCGGCATGGGCGCCATTCACCTTACTTATGCTGATTCCCGCTCGGCGTTTCGGCGCGGTATGTCGGCAGTGCGCCGAAGAGTGAGTCTCGCGCATGGCCTCATGAATTTGGCTCAGCGCCGACGATTTTCTACTCCCTTAATGCAAATGAATTGCTATTCCATGAATCGCATCTTCGATCTTCTGATCGCTGCGAATTGTTCCAATTTGCGCGTCGAGTTTTGGGAACATAGCAGCTTTCGTGGCGCTATGCTTTACTTCGAGAGGTCGGCGAGGCCACTTTTGTAAGGCGGCTGTTCGCCTTTGATCGAGGGCTGGCGCAGCCTGCAACAGCGGGTACATTACTGTACGCTCCGACGCGCAAAGGGTGCGGGCGAGCTCGCCTTTTAGTTGTCGGCGTAGGCATGACCGCCGGCCTGGTGATTATTCCTCACCACGACTGAAGAAAGGCGCATCGCACCATGCCTATGACGCACTAGTTTCCCGAGCTGTTCGCCACCGTCGCACTACAACTGGCGGGTGCATTGATCGGATTGCAACGAGCAACGGACTTTCCCGGAAGCGTGACGACGAAGTTCCCTGCCCAGCGCGCCGGCTCGTTGACGGGGTAATCCGTGCTGAGAAGTTGGGCACCGCTCGCGATCATGGCGTCACGAACACTGGTGTCATTGGTGCGCGCTTCCTTGGTATCGGAGTCCGTACGAGCACGAATCAGATAGCCCTTCTGAACCAGCGCCCTGATATCGGCGGCCGGGCCCTCATTGCGCTCGACAAACGCGGCATCCGGTTCGCCTGGCGTCGAGTTGGTGAAGATGACGCGTCCACGCAACGAGGGATGCCCGGCAAGGTAAACAGCGCCAACGGCGCGTTGGTCCATAAGAAACACAACCTTGCCCCGGGCACTTGCGAGGCTGGGCCAATTCCCGGCAAGAACCGCTTCGTTGAGCGTGTCATAGTGGCCGCGCACATCGTCAGGAGTAATCATTTCATTCGCCGGAAAAACCGAGCGGATCTCGGCATCGAGAGCATCGAAGGTGCTCGAGGTGAAGGGCTCCGGTTCCGTCAGGTGGAGTTCTCCACGAGGTTTGCCCTGCTTCGTCTCAACGAGGATGAAGATCGGCACATGATCAGGATGCGCGCGAGACCATTGCCGGATCTGCTCCAGGCAACCAGTAAAGGGCTGACAGGTGCTTCGGTAGTCGACGTCCTGCACGTGCATCACCTTGAAGCCGGGCTTACTCATTACCCCACCAGGATCGAAGTCAGGATCCGGTGGCAGCTTTGCAGCAGCAACCATAGACGGCCCCGAAGGATGGGCGTACAAACCGCCTTTGCTGTCGCCGTAGACATCAAGTTCAATCTGGCGCACGCCGCTATCGAACTGTTGCGGAAGCGGTTGATGCTGGTAGTCAAGCCCCTTGTAAGCATCGGCATACTTGGCTTGCCAAATCTTGCTTTCGTTAGGCGCGATGCCCGCGTGATAGCTGTTATGCGTGCCAATGACCTGAATCTGATTGAGCTTCACCGTGGTGTCAGTAGCCTGAGCCCGGACTGCAGGGTGATGACAGGCCAGCACTGCAGTCAAAGCGATCGTGGAGGGGATGCGGAAGCAGCTCATGTGCAAGGAATCTCCTTTACGTCTACTTCGGTAAAACTTCTCGCCTTTGCAGCCAACAGCCGATCAACTGGCAACGTAAGGCTTGCTGTAGTGCGTAGACCATTCGACAAGGCTCTCGTTCATAAAGCGCCACGTGCCGTGCTTCGTATCGACCTCCATCAGCATGTAGGCGTTGGGATCGTAACGCGTTGCAGCCATAATGTAATGCTGCGGACCGTAGTCGTGATGGTAGTCAACCCACTTGTGCTGGTGACCGGAGACGACAAGCTGAATGGTGTCCTGGTATTTGCGAAGCAGCGGATGCAGCCCGTAGTCGGCGAACTCGGTCGGCTTGTCCTGCATAAGTGGATAGTGGATAAAGACGAAGGTCGGCTTGTGCTGCTGAAGCTGAGCCTCGAACCAGTGGAGTTGTTCTTCCCCGAGAGAACCGACGTTGGGATGAAAGTCCGCCGACGTGTGATCCTGCGTGCTGCCGAGAAAATTATTAAGGTGAACGAATTTGTATCCCTTGTAGTCCAACACAGAATACGGCTTCGTATTGAACTTCGCCTCAAAGAGACGGTGGCTCATCTCCCGCGAAACTCGTTTGACGTCATAGTCATGATTGCCAAACCCCAGATGCACAGGCATCTTGAACCCGTCCGTGATCGTCTTGGCATGATCCAGGCGCGTCGTGTTCTTGAAGTAGAAGTCGTAATCGGTGGAAGGATAGTTATGGAAGTAGTCGCCGATCAGAAACACCTGTTCGATCGCAGGATGGAGGGAATTAATAAGATCGCGGGCTGAAATCAGACGAGGGGTCGTGAGCAGAATGCTCTCGTTGTCCTCCACCCCGTTCTCACTGCCCTTGACGTAAAACTCGTCGATGATGTGGGTATCGGCAACAAGGGCAAAGTAGAACTTATCAGGCGAGGCTGTCGCCCGAGTCTGCTCTGCCCAGAGTCTCCGGGTGAGCAGGCTGCCGAGCGACGCGCCAGCGAGGGTAGCAAACCGTCTGCGATCCATCATGCGAATATCTCCTGATCTTGTTAGAAGATAATTTTACCGGCGAACTGCAGAACCCGCGCCGGGAACGTTGAACCTGCGGCGACCACACCAAACGTACTGGAGCCGAAGCCACTCTGAGGAAACGCATAGTTGGTCTGGTTGAGGAGGTTGAACGCCTCGACCCGGAAGTCAAACGACGTGCCCTCGGGATACAGAGGAAAGTTCTTATGCAGCCCAAGGTCGAGCTGGTAAAAAGGATCGAAGCGAACGGAGTTGCGACCGGCACTGCCATAAGGATGGTTGGGGTCCGGCAGGCTGAAGAGCGCAGGGTTCAAAGCGACCAAAGTCTGGTTGCCCGGCTGCCTCACGCGCTGGCTCTTCGGCAGTACTGCATTTCCAGGCAGTTGGTTGGGACGCAGGTTGAGGATCGTGCTGACCTGCTGGGCGCCGTTGGGGGAGTAAGTAATGTTGACCGGCAACCCACTGCTCGCGCTGTTGATCGCCGTAACCTGCCAACCCCCAAGCAACTCCTGCATGACAAAAGGAGCGCTCGCGCCGAACATGCGGCCCTTGCCATACGGAAGGTCGTACACAAGAGATAGAACCTCATTCAGTGGCTGGTTGTAGCCTGACGGTCCACGCTCGCCCAGCGCATTGGCAAGATTGATTCGCGAGTTGTCTCCATCGTTCGCATCCAGGTGGCCGCCCGCATTGTCGAGCGCGCGAGACCAGGTAAAGGAGTTCAACAGATACAACCCGTGGCCCGCGCGGTGCTCGAACTTCGTCTGCAGAGAGTTGTACGAGAGAAATCCCTGAGGCAACGTCTCCTCGATCGTGGTGAAAGTTTGAATAGGCCGCCGTTGAGCCAGACTCAAACACCCTGACGTAACAGTCGAGTTGCAGGTAGCGGTCACAGCATTAGCCGAAGATTGATTGAGATCGGCGAGGACCTGCAGCTTCACTCCATGCTCGCCGACATACGAGACCTCAAAGGTGTCGGCGTTACCAATCTGCCGCTGTACGGTGAGATGGTAGCCCTGAACGTAGCCGGTAGGCAGGTCCTTGGGAATGTAGCGGGCCTGCGCCGTCAGGTTGCTGGCCGCAGTCACATTCGAAGGGCTGGTAAAGCCCGAGGGATATCCTTGCGTCGTAGTCCGGTAGCACGGTGTCGGATTGGCAGAGCTATACGGAGCATTCGCCTGCGCACTCGTACAGACCGGCAGCAATTTCTGCGCTCCGGTAACGATAGGATTGGCAAATGCCGGAGCCTGCACGATGTTCGTGTTGACGATCGCAGGCAGATTATAAACCAGCAAATTTTCGCCACCCTCACGGTTGAACTGCGCGTAGTTCAGCCCGTAGCCGGCACGAACAACCGTCTTGGCATCGAGCGAGTAGGCAATACCGAAGCGCGGAGCAAAATCAGTCTTCGGCATGTTGACCAGTGCACGGTTATAGAGAGAGCCCGGCTTCGCCTGGATAAGAGACTGTGTTCCCGGATCGTAGTTGGAGAGCAGATTGTTCGACTCCCACTGCGGAGTTACGAGTTCATACCGCAGACCGGCATTGATCGTAAGGCGCGAGTTGACCCGAATATCATCCTGAAAGTAGATGTAGTTCATCCGCTGGTTGAGATGGACATTAACGAAGTTATTGAGCTGAAAGGTATCGCGCGCACCGAAGAGAAAGTCCGCGAGCGCCACAGCCTCCTTAGTGCCTGTGTCCGAAGAGCTGAGCGTGTTGGTCTTGCCCGGAGGCACAAAACTGAACCCGCCATTGTAAGTATCCTGACCATAGGTCGGGTTGAAGTCATCGATCGTGGTGTAGATGGCCTGATATTCGTACCCCACCTTGTACGTGTTGCGTCCGTGAATCAGCGTGTAATTGATCTTCGGGTTGAAGATGTACGGGTTCTGATACTGCGGATTGCTTCCCTGATTGCCGAACTGTGAGAAGCCCGACACGCTTTGCACATTTAGGCTCCGAACGACCGCGGGATCGGTTGGCAAACCGGGGATACCGCCCATCAAACTCGGCAGGCTCGCGCCGTAAGGACTCTTGCCGCCATCAGTGCGCGTAAAGGCGAAGCGAGCGTCGAGAATCGAGTTCTGATTGAAGATATGTGTGACGCCACCGGCAATCTGCTGGTTGAAGATGTTCACGTTGCCGTTGCTGTTTCCGCCCGCCGGCCCCTGAATGTTCGGTGGCGAAGCGATCTTGCCTTGATGCTGGCTGTAGCGGACAAAAGCAGTCGTGCGCGCGTTGAAGGTGTCGTCAACGCGAATGTCGCCCTTGTCATCGTTGATCGTGTCCGCTGGTAGCGAGGCGTAGTTGTTGCTGAAAGGGCTTCCCGGAACGTTTCCAGCCGGCAGGGCCGCCAGAACGCCTTTCGCAAACGCCGAAACAGAGGGATCGTTGAATGGGATTACGCCGTTCGAGTAGCTCTGGCCGGTAAGAGGATTGACCAGCGGCACCGGGCTCCCGCCAGTCTCCGCGGTCTTGCCAGACAGAAACGTGTACCCGCCATTGGCAATCGCAAGCGCGCTGGTACCGTTCTGGTTGGCCGTCGGAACCGTCGCCTGGTTCACAGCGTGAACAACCTGCCGCGTCCCCTCATAGTCGCCAAAGAAGAAGATGTGATCCTTCCAGAGCGGCCCGCCAATAGTTCCACCAAACTGATTGCGAATCAGGACGGGCTTCTGCGGTTTACCGGTAAGAGGATTCGATGGCGGAGTGAAGGGCCCAATCGCATTGAAGACCGTATTCCGCAGATAGTCATAGGCCTTGCCGTGAAACTGATTCGTGCCGCTGCGAATACTGACGTTCACAACTGCACCCGCCGAACGGCCGTATTCCGCGCTGTAGTTGTCCGTCTCGACACGGAATTCGGAGATTGCATCAGGCGAAGGAGGAATCGCCTGGTTTGAAAATCCCTGGTTCGATGTGCCATAAGCGTTGTTGTCGAGCCCGTCGAGAAGAAAGTTGTTGAACTCGCTGCGCTGGCCGTTCACATTGAACGATGCATCGCGACTCGAGTCCGTCGTGTTCTCCAGAATGTTGCGGCGAACGCCGGGAACAAGCGCCGCGAGGTCGGCATACGCGCGACCGTTAAGCGGAAGATTTTCAACCTCGCGCGTGCCGATCACCTGGCCACGTTCACTACTGTCAGTCTCGAGCAGCGCCGCCGCTGCGCTGACTGTCACCGTCTCGGCGTTGGAGCCGATCTTCAAGGCAACGTCAACGCGCTGACGAGCATTTACGGTCACCGTAAAAATCTGCGTGGTGCTCGTGTCAAATCCATTACCCTGCGCGGTAATCTGATAGTGCCCAATCTTCACATCGGTAAATTGGTAGGCGCCCTGAGCATCGGTCTGGGCAGCCACCTGGGTCTTCGTCTCCTGATTCACAAGCGAAACCGTTGCACCCGAGACAACAGCGCCCGAGCTATCGCGAACATAGCCTAGAACGACAGCAGTTTCAAACTGTGCATGAATTGAAAGCGGACTTGCCAGGAGAAGACACACCGCCAGTAGGACAAGAAGAATGCGTTTCACATGATCTCCAGAAAGTAGTGTTGAAATGGGAGCTTCTCTTGTGGACAGCTCAATAGTTAACGGTGACTTAGTAAAAGTTACGGGGAGATTGTGTATATCAGATATAACGATTGTTACGGCGCGAAGAAAAACTGGCAGCAGCTCATTCCCGTCAGTGGAAAACGCTCATTCTCCTGCAATCATGCGCCACGTCTTCGAAGACACGATCAAGACCCGGCAACACTCTGGTTCCTCAGAGTGCTCCGCGCATCGGGCCCCATCCCTGGCATAATTTGACAACTTCTTTCTCGCGTCTTAAGTTAGCGCCGACAAGCCGACCCAGATTGCCCAATCCACTACATCGCCTCCTCACGGCGCTGCTATCCTTTCTCATGCCTTCTAGCGGTTCGGTCATCGATGCACATCACCATCTCTGGCGCTACTCGGCCGCCGAATACGAGTGGATCGACGATCGTATGGCCGCACTGCGCCGCGATTTCTTACCAGCAGACTTCGTCACCGAACTCACCAACGCCGGCATAAACGGTGCCGTGACCGTACAGGCGCGGCAGACGCTCGTAGAAACAAAGTGGCTCCTCGAACTGGCAGCAAGCTGCAAACAAATTCTTGGTGTCGTCGGATGGGCTCCCATAGCATCAGCAGATTTCGAAGCCACACTGGACACCCTCACCGCCGACGAAAACCTGGTCGGCCTGCGCCACGTTGTGCAAGCCGAGCCGCAAGGCTTCCTCGATGGCCCAGACTTCAACCGTGGCATCCGCACCCTCCACCAGACTGGCCTTGTATACGATCTGCTCGTCGTCGAACATCAGCTCGAGGAAGCGATTCGCTTCGTCGACCGTCATCCACGACAGGTTTTTGTCCTCGATCACATTGCCAAGCCAAAGATCGCAGCAGGAGAGATCGAGCCCTGGCGCACACGAATCCAACAGTTGAGCAAGCGCAGCAACGTATGCTGCAAAATCTCCGGCATGGTGACGGAAGACTCCTGGTCACACTGGTCCGATCGAATCACTGCGCCCCTATATGGACACTGTCGTGGACGCGTTCGGCGCCAATCGCATCATGGCCGGCTCCGATTGGCCCGTCTGCCTTGTGGCCACGAACTACGCGAAATGGTGGCAAATCCTCCGCGACTATTTCGCCGACTTCAGCACCAACGAGCGCAACGACATCTTCGGCGCAACGGCCGCCAGAATCTACAATCTGAAATAGGGAGAACCGGATGACGGCCGTAGTCGTACCGGAACCGGCCAGGGCGGGCTCTGGCCGTGGACGAGGTCATCTCAGCCGTCGTGCCCATCGAAGAAGCACCCGAGATACTCCGCCAATGCAGCAACAACCCCGCAGCGTTCACGAAAATCATAGTGCAGGTGAGTTAGCAAACAGCTAGCAGGTCTCGCCATCAACCACACAGATTGATGAAGCCTTCATCCAACCTGCACGACTTCCCCTCACGTAATATGTTCCTTTAGATATCCAAACCTAAAGGGGCCAGCCGTGCAACAACCCGATGAGATGCCGTTGGAAAGCAAAGAAGAGCTCTATCGACAAGCAGCCGAAGCATCCGCGCCTCCACGCCCGAAAGCGCCACGACCAATCGTGATTCTCGGCGCAGGCGGCATCATTCGCGCAGCTCATCTCCCCGCCTATGCCAAAGCCGGATTTCCTGTCATTGCCGTCGCGGATAACGCAAGCGGCAAAGCAGCTGAACTGGCTTCGGAGAAAGGCATCCCCCATGCCTTCGACTCCATTGAGGACGCAGTGCGTTTTGCGCCCGCAGATGCCATCTTCGACGTAGCGGTTCCAGCCACGCAGATCTTCACCATCCTGCCCCACCTCCCTTCCGGAGCCGCAGTGTTGATACAGAAGCCGATGGGAGAGACCCTCGAAGAGGCCACACTCATACGCGACCTCTGCCGCCAGCGTGGACTCGTCGCAGCTGTCAACTTTCAGTTGCGATATTCACCAAACAATCTCGCCGCTGTCGCCCTCGCAAAGGCCGGCTTGCTCGGTGAGCTGCACGATATGGAGGTACAGGTTCGCACCTATACCCCATGGAAGCTTTGGACCTTCCTTGCAACCGCTCCCCGGCTCGAAATCCTCTACCACAGCATCCACTATCTCGATCTCATTCGCTCCTGGTTCGGCAACCCATCCGGCGTCTACGCAAAAACAGTCAGAAACCCGCAATCCGCAACCCTGGCGGCCACCAAGTCCTCTATCCTGTTGGACTACGGCGAGTGGAAGCGCGTGTTCGTCGTCGCCAATCACGGCCACGACTTCTCCTCCGAGACACATCGCAGCTTCGTCCAGTGGGAAGGAACAGGCGGCGCAATCCGAATGGATATGGGCGTCAATCTCGACTATCCCAAAGGCGTTCCCGACACTCTTTCCTTCGCGGAGCGCGGAATCTCAAACGGGAAATGGCACACCCTCCCTGTAAAGGGCAACTGGTTTCCGGACGCGTTTGTAGGCAGCATGGGCGCCTTACAGTCCTACGTCGAAGGATCGATCCTCTGATCTTCCCATCGGATTTGAATCAGCCTACGAAACCATGGCTCTCGTCGAAGCAGCCTACCGCTCCAGCGCCCGTCCGGCCGAGCCTTTGCCTCTCTAACGCGCGTCAGCCTGTAACCACCGTGCACTTCTTAACGAAGTCAGGATCGATAGCCACGCCTGACGAAACCTGTTGAGCTGCGATGCCAAACCAGAGGCATGTTTCACGGGGCAGGCGGGGCAATCTCAAGTCTCACGACGTCGTAGCAGATTCCATTCGCGACGCCGCCGGCAGGAACAGTCAGCACAATCGTATTGGCACCCGGCTTCAGCAACGAAGCATCGAAACTGAAATCCTTCTCAATCCAGGTCCCCTCGATCCCGTCGCGAATCATCGACGCGCCAGCGCCAAATAAGTCGGTCATCGTCCCGGCATCCTTGCCGTTGACAGTGATGCCAAGCGTCCGCGTCGAAACGCCATCAAGCCCAAACCGCAACGTAGCCTTTCCTGCAGGCTGCTGCCCTTCCGCCATCTCAAAGTGAATCGTCCATGGAGAAGCGCGCCCCTGATCGCGGCCATCCGGCTTGAAGTCCGTGTCGTGCGGTACCTGATAGATGAACCAGTCCTTCGCAGGATCAGACTTGCCGACCGTGAACTCGACATCATTCGGAAACAGCTTTGCGTACTCAATGTACATACCCCAATGCCAATGATCATCGCCCTTCAAAAACTCCTTAGCGGAGCGATTCGGCGTGCCGATCTGCCATATCTGCTTCCCGTAGCGCGCGGGATGCCACTCGATCGTTCCGAGATCGAGCCTCTGTCCCGGCGCGATCGTCACCGTCGCTGTCGCATCATACGCGCCCAGCACACCGTCCGCGATCGCATGCAGCTGATATGTTCCGGGACGCACATTCGGGATCAAGAAGTTCCCGCTCTCCGAACCATGCGTCCAGAACTTATAGTGCTTCGCATCGTTCTGCCACGTGATCGGCTGTGGCGGAAAATTGAACGCACGAGCTCCCGCTTGGCGCGGAGGAACATACGTGCCGCGATTGACGCGCTGCCCCTGAGCATTCACCTGCGCCGGATGATCAGGATCAGCAGTCGTGGCCGGCACCGGAGGCACAACTTCAACCTTAGGCACCACGGACTCATCAGGCCGGGCAGGCCGCGGAGCACGCGGCACCGCAGGCTGGTCAGGAAACGAGAGCCCTACGAGCAGATTCGAAAACTTCGTCATGGGCGCCTGCGCGTCCACCAGCTTCAACCGGCCCTTGACCACAGCCCGCTGATCCGCAGGGGCATAGTCAGCCCCCTTCACCCACCCGTAAGGCCAGCGAGCTGCTTCGATCACCGCCTGATGCTTCGCATCGTCGAACAGTGCCCGGGGCGTACCACCAGTCGGCACGTAAATAAAAATCGGACCAACAACCTTGGTCCATGCTTCGTTATCCGCAAAGTTCAGCACGCTGCCGCCATAGTGCGTCCCGCGCCAGTAGTCCAGCAGCGTCGGATCGCCGCCATCCCCATCGTCAAGGTGACCCGTAAGCTCGAAGTGAAGCGGTCCGCTCGACAGATACTCAAACGACGGATTGATCAGGTAGAGTCCCACATGCTGCGTAGTCGAAGACCACCCGAACGCAGGAATCTTCGACTGGTCAGCCGAGTAGTCGTACTTATGCTCGGCCCTGCCTTTGTAGATCCCAGTCGTCAGACGCCGCGCCTCCTTCATGTTGAGATCAGTACCCGCATCCCAGTCCCCACCCGTAGGCATCATCGCGTTCCGCTGATCGTCGATCGACAGCCAGTCGAAGACCTTCGCACTCAACTTGAACCCGAAGCGGCTCTCACCCACAGACCCTGCCGGATACGTCGGCTCATGTGTAAAAACCGCATACGTGTACAAACCATGATCCCCGCGCCCAAGAGCATAGCGAATCTCCAGATCGGCGATCAGTCCGCCCTCCTGACCCGCCGCTGTAGGATGCGCCCCAAGAATCGATTTGCCGTCCGACCACCCTTTCACCGAGACCTCGGCACGCTCACCGCCCACGCTCGCCGGATCGATCGTGATCTTCGCCTCTCGCCGCGCCGCAAGCGCAGGGCTCTGCTCCCAATACCCCGCATGATGCCCCGAAACAAATCCCATCAACTCAATCTCGGGCGTGACGGTCTTCGGCGTCTTTATCGAAACCAGATCGCCCGTAACCTTATCGACCTTCACTGTCAGGTAGCCATTCGACATCGTGTAGGTCGGCCCATCGTCGATAACCCTCACCGGCGGAGCAGCAGGCTCCGCAACAACAGACGGCGTAATCGCAAAACAAAGAATCAAAGTGGCCAGGCGGCGAACAAACGACATCGAACGGGTCTCCAGATTGTAGCGCTATGGATCAGGGTACGCACGAGTCCACAAGAAAGACGCATTCATTGTTGCAAATGGGAAACTGTTTCCAAATCCTCCCGACGACGCAAAAAAATGGGCCGCTGCGAACCCATCCCGCAGCGGCCCCAAAGGGAACAGCCTTATTCGCCGCTCTGCTCGCTCCCGTCCGTATGCACCACCCGGTAGCTCGCATTTCCCTGCGACCACACCAACAACAGCAGGTCCTTCCCTGCCGGAGCCGCGTGAGCTTCGCTGACGAACTGCTCAGCCGAAGTGACCGGCTTGCGGTTCACTTCGACAATCACATCTCCCGAGGTCAGACCCGCATCCTCAGCAGGGCTCGCCGGCCGAACGCTCTGCACCGCCACGCCATTCACCTGCGACGGAACATGCAGCTGTTGCCGCACATCTGGAGTCAGTTCCGCGACAGCCAGTCCCAGCTTGCCCTTCTTCGGTGTTGCTGCATCGCCACCGATCGCCACCTCGGTATTCTTGTGAAACTCGCCGACCTTCACGCTGATCTTCTGTGCAGCACCGTTGCGCAGAACACCAAGCTCGATCGTCGTTCCCGGAGAGACTTCGCTGACAGCAACCTGCAACGCACTGCCGTTCTCAATCTTTTCTCCATTCAACGTGTCGATCACGTCGCCGTTCTTCAAACCCGCACGGCTGGCCGGAGAGTCAGGCGTCACCTGCGCAACAATCGCTCCAGTGGCCGTCTTCAGATTGAAGAAGCTCGCATTCGCAGGCGTCACATCGTTCAGACTGATGCCCAGATACCCATGACGCACGACGCCCGACTTGATCAGTTGCTCCGCAGTCGCTCGCACCAGTTGCGAAGGAATCGCAAATCCCGCACCCGCGAACGATCCGCTGTTGGAGATGATGAACGTGTTAATCCCAACCAGTTCGCCATGCGCATTAACCAGCGCGCCACCCGAGTTGCCCGGATTGATCGCAGCATCGGTCTGAATGTAGCCGCCGGGTTTGCGCGCATCATCGCGATAAGGGTTCTCGCGGTTGACCGCGCTCACAATGCCGCGCGTCACCGAATTGCGGAAGTAGCCGAACGGGCTGCCGAATGCCAGCACCGTCTGACCAACCTTCAGCTTCTTCGAGTCGCCCCACGCAACGCTCGGCAGATCCTGCGCATCGACCTTGATCACCGCAAGGTCGGTTAGCGGATCTCTGCCCACCAGCTTCGCATTCAGCACGCGCCGGTCAGTCAGCGTCACACGCATATCCATCGATCCATCGACCACGTGATTGTTCGTCACGATATAGCCGTCGGGAGAGATAATGACGCCGCTGCCGACTCCATGCTCGATCTGCGGTTGCCGAGGCCCCTGCATCTGTCCGCCAAACGGGCCGTTCGGCCCGAAGAACTGCCCAAATCCCGGCGGCAGACCTTGCATCTCGCCCCGCTGGCCCTGCTCCTGCTCGCCGCCAATCTCATGCTCAGACGACCCCTTCGAGGTCACCTGAATATTGACCACCGCGGGCGACACCCGTGCCGCAACCGCTTCCACCGCATTGTCCAGAGCAACCAGCGAAGACACACTGTTGTCATCCATCGGCGCAGGGGACGAGATCATCGCCGCACGAACGCCGTTGTGATGAAAGAAAAACGTAGCTGCCAGCACCAGCGCCAGGGCAGCCCCTACGGGAGCGCTAAAGCGCCCCGCCCTACCTACTAATTTATTAGTTACACGAGACATAATCTACCCTCAGCATTGAGTTGAACAGCTTGGTTAAAGTTGAATGACCAGCCAGCCGCCCGCAGTTGGCACGGCTGCATACGAAGTAAAAACCACACGCCCCTGGGTGACCGAAACAACTGTCTCCCGGCGCTCAAATCCATCCCACGACGTGAGCACCATCAAGCCGCGCGACCGCTCCATCTGCGCGCGATCCACTCTGGTGCGATGCACGGCAGGAGCCGCAACACGACGACGATGCTTTACCGCCGGCTGGCTCACCGGACGAACGCCGCTATCCACCGGCATCGTAGCCTTCAGCAAAGTCTGATGTGCACCGCCGGCGACCTCACCGGCGGCGTTGCGCGAAGGATGAAACGCAACCGGCCGATACATCGCTCCAGCCTCAGAGAAGCTCTGCGCCTGATCCGTGACCGGCAAAGCAGCCCGCGAAAACGAAACCAACTGTGGGCATCGCGCCAGCTCCGCCGACCCGCCCAGCAGACCCAGCACCAGCACACTCATCACCACCCGAGCCTGCGTCCGGCCCATCCTCTCGCCTGCGCGCAAAATACTATGCACCCGCCGCGCCAGCTCCGACTTCTTCTCCCACGCTGCCAAAGACAAAGCCGCCGCCCTCCGTCCCAGCCGATGCTCCGCCAAATTCGTCAGGCAAGTCGCATAAGCCTTCGGAGCCTTCGTTAGCCGCAGCACATCGTCATCGCAGGCAAGCTCGCGCTCCAGGCACAACCGGCGCTCGATCCAGATCAACACCGGGTTCAACGGAACCAACACCAGACTCAGCTTCTGAAGCAGATTAATCCAATCGTCCCCGCGCCGCAGATGTCCCACCTCATGCAGCACAATTTGTCCAAACTCCGCCGTAGTCAGCCGGTCGAAAAGCTCTTCCGGAATAAGAATGCGTGGCGATAAAAACCCAATCACACTTGGCCTGTCCACATCGCTCGACGTGCAAACCTCCACCCCGCGAATTCCCGCCGCAGACAACACAGCATCGCAACCCTTCACAGGCTTGGCTCTCTTCCATATCCCCCTCAGCCGAACCGCGCTCATCGCGAGTTGGACCGCGCGCACCAAAGAAGCGATCAGCCAGATCGCCGCGATCACAAAACTCCAGCGCACATCCACATGCACCACAGCCCCGCTGCCTGCCACGCCGCCATCTAAATTCAAAGAAGAAGCATGAACCAGCGGCAACACCGCCAGCACCGCAAACACCGCCGTCCAGATCGCAAATCGAACCGATGCCGTCGCCCTCGGGACCAGCCGCAGGCAAAGCCCCACACCCAGCGCCAGCACAACGCCTTGCCAAAGCCCCGACACAAACGAATTCGCCACCAGTCGCGACAGCCCCTCGATGCCGTGCGGCAAGCCCATACCCATAATCCAATGAATCGCCGTCACAGCTCGTCCCTCCCACGGTCGTCCGCCGCCGCGGCGATCGCCTCTTTCAAACGCTGCAGTTCCTCCGGCGTCACCTCATCGTCACCCAGCAGCGAAAGCAGCAGCCGCTCCCGCGAGTTGCCGAAAAACCGCTGCATCATGTGGCGAACCTCGGACCGGCCAGCCTCCTGCTCAGCCACACAAGGGATATAGAGGAACGCCCTGCCCTCCTGCCGGTGCCGCACATAGCCCTTTTGTTCCAGAATCCGGATCGTCGTCAGCACCGAGTTATACGCCAGCGCCGACCCCTCCGGCATCGCCGCCACCAGATCCCCCACGGCCGACTCGCCGCGTGCCCACAGCAGCTTCATCAGCCGTAACTCAGCTTCCGTCAATGTGTTGGACTTCTTCGGCGGCATATCAATCTATCGCCGGCCCACCTCCCAGAACCACGGCAAGGAGACCCGAACTAATCCTTCAGACGATCAACTAATCGATTAGTTAGCAGGGAATCCAAAAAAAATCACTGGCGCTGCAGTTGCTGTTGCAGTTGCCTTTCTGGTTGTCATCCCCAAAGGGGATCTGCTTTTGTTTTTGTCTTTCATCTCCCAGCCAAAGACGACCGGGTGCCCCATCCATCGCGCATTCTGCTATGGATGGGATCGAGGCCCCCAATCAACCCTCAACCCTTTGCTTTTGCCTCTCTGGGTTGTCACCACCGAGGGGATCTGCTGTTGCCGTCGCAGTTCACCATTCCCCCACCCTACTTCACCAGCTCCCGATAATCCTCCCGCACCGGCGTAAACACATCCAGCACCTCCGACCCCTCCAGCGCCCAGGCCTGGTGCTCCACCCCTCCATCCACGACAAAGCTATCCCCCGCCCGAACATCAAACTCCCGTCCCGCCACGTCCACCCGAATCGCCCCGCTCACCACATACACCAGCTGATGGTGCGGATGGCTATGCCGCGCCCCAACCCAGCCCTGCTCAAAATAATGTCGCACTAGCATCAACTGATCGCTATGCGCCAGCACCTGCCGCTTCATCCCCGTCTCCGGTTCAAAGGTTCGCGCATCGCCCGTCTTCACAAAGTCCATCGCACTGGTACTCATCGAATCATCCTCACTGAAATCTCTTCCATAAATTTTTCCGGCCACACATTTACTCTTACACAAGAGGGGTGCCGTCCGCGATGATCCGTCTGGAAGAAATCACCATCATCGGCGCACCCATCGAACGCTGCTTCGACCTCGCCCGCAGCGTCGAAGTCCACCTCCTCGCCAACATCCACTCCGGCGAACAAGCCCTGGCCATAGGCGGCGTCACCTCCGGCCTCCCCGAACTTTCCCAGCAAGTCACATGGCGCGCCAAACACTTCGGCCTCTGGCACACCCTCACCAGCGAATACACCGCCATGCAATCACCCACCTACTTCCAGGCCACCATGGTCAAAGGCCTCTTCCGCTCCATGCAGGCCGACCACTACTTCCGCACCCTCCCCTCCGGCGCAACCGAGATGAAAGATCTCTTCCGTGTCGCCGCTCCCCTTCCCCTCCTCGGCCCCCTCGCCGAAGCCCTCTTCCTCCGCCGCTACATGCTCGCGCTCCTTCGCGAACGCAACACCGTCATCAAACAGCTAGCCGAATCGAACGACTGGCAACGTTACCTTCCGACCCCAACCAAGGCCCCAGCCCGCGCCACGAGATAAAACCCCATCATGCGAATCGTCATCCCCGGCGGCGCCGGACAAGTAGGCCAGATCCTCGCCCGCCATTTTCACTCGAACAACCACGCAGTCACTGTCCTCAGCCGCACCCCACATCCAGCACCCTGGCGCGTCGTCCAGTGGGACGGCCTCACCCCCGGCTTTTGGGTCGCCGAGCTTGAAAACAGCGACGTCTGCATCAATCTCGCCGGCCGGAGCGTCAACTGCCGCTACTACCCCGACAATCGCCGCGACATCTTCGACTCCCGCGTCCTCTCCACGAAAATCCTCAACGAAGTCATCGCCGAGCTCAATCACCCTCCCCGCGTCTGGCTCAACGCCAGCACCGCAACGATCTACCGCCACTCCCTCGATCGCCGCATGGACGAAGCCACCGGCGAACTCGGCGGCAACGAACCCGGCGCACCCGACACCTGGAACTTCTCCATCCAGGTCGCCAAAGCCTGGGAAGAAGCCTTCTTCTCCACTCCCACGCCCCGCACCCGCAAAGTCGCGCTGCGCAGCGCCATGACCTTCAGCCCTGACCCCGGCGGTGTCTTCGACGTCTTCCTCTCGCTCGTCCGCCACGGCCTTGGCGGCACCAACGGCCCCGGCAATCAATTCGTCTCCTGGATCCACGACGTCGACTTCATCCGCGCCATCGAACTCCTCATCGCTACCGAAGATTTCACCGGCGTCGTCAACCTCGCCTCCCCCAACCCTCTTCCCAATCGCGACTTCCTGCGCGCCATCCGCGAAGCCTGGGGCGCCCGCATCGGTCTGCCCACAGCATCGTGGATGATCGAGATCGGAACCTTCCTCATGAGGACCGAATCTGAATTAATTCTGAAGAGCCGGCAGGTCATCCCCGGCCGTCTCCTCGACGCCGGCTTCCAATTCACCTTCCCGCTTTGGCCCCCGGCCGCCCGCGACCTCGTCGCCCGCTGGAAAGCGCGAAAATTTACTGTTTAGGCCGTTGCAGCCGTAGTATCGTCTCTTCCATGGCTGCTGAAGACGCAAATGACCTGCGTAGAGCCCTCGAAAGTAACGAGATCATTCCGTACTTTCAGCCTCTCGTCGAGCTTCGCACCGGCCTGCTCCGTGGCTTCGAAGCCCTCGCCCGCTGGCAGCATCCGCAACGCGGTCTCATCCCACCCAATGAGTTCATTCCTCTGGCCGAAAAATCCGGCCTCCACGGCCTCCTCACCGGCAAACTCCTCAGCGCCGTCTTCGCCGCAGCCAAAGACATCCCCGGCCACCTCACCCTCTCGGTCAACATCTCCCTCACTCAGTTAACCGACCTCACTCTCCCCCGGCACATCTTCGCCGCCGCCGAGCACGCACAGTTCCCGCTGAACCGTCTCATCCTCGAAATCACCGAGAGCGCACTCGTCGGCAACACCGAACACGCCGCCCGCATCGCAACCGAGCTAAAGGAGCAGGGCTCCCGCCTCGCCCTCGACGACTTCGGAACCGGCTACTCCAGCCTCCGCCACCTCCAGCTCCTCCCCTTCGACGAGCTCAAGATCGACGCCAGCTTCGTCCGCTCCATGACGCACACCCGGGAGAGCAGAAAGATCGCCGCCGCCATCGTCGGCCTCGGCAACAGCCTCAGCCTCACCACCGTCGCCGAAGGCGTCGAAACCCAGACCATCGCCGACATGCTCCTCTGGCTCGGCTGCGATATCGGCCAGGGTTGGCTCTACGGCCGCCCCGTCCCGCCAGAACAACTCACCGAGACTCTCGCCGAACGACTCCATCCGCCCCCCACCGCCGCGCCACGCTCCGCCGCCGACTCAGGCCTGCCGCTCACCTTCGAAGCGCTCCCCGCCCAGCGCTTCGCGCAGCTCAACGCCATCTACGACGGTGTCCCCGTCGGCCTCTGCTTTATCGATCGCAACCTCCGCTACATCAGCGTCAACAAACGGCTCGCCGAGATACACAATCTCCCCGTCGCATCCCACCTCGGCCGTCATATCTCCGATGTGCTCGGTTCCGAAAAATTCTCCAAATGGGAACCCTATCTACGGAACTCGCTTAATGGCCAGAGTTATAGCGAACTCGAGGCCCGGTGTCCCGATCCTCATCAACCGGACCTCATACGCACCTTTCTCGTCTCCTATGAACCCGCCCGCGACGAGGCGGATGAGGTCATCGGCGTCTCTATCTCTCTGGTCGACATCACCAGCCGCAAACAGACCGAGGAGGCCCTCGCCGAAAGCGAAGACCACTACCGCAACGCCGTGGAACTCAGTCCCCAGGTCCCCTGGACAGCGGACGCCAACGGAATGGTCCTGGACAGCAGCCAACGCTGGGAGACTCTTACCGGCCTCACCAAAGAGGAGTCATTGGGAACAGGCTGGATCCGCGCCCTTCACCCCGACGACCGTCAGGCAACCCTCAGAGCGTGGGAAAAAGCTCTCCGCACCGGCGAGCCACTCGACATCCAACACCGCATCCGCTGCCGCGATTGCGAATGGCGATGGATGAGAGTCCGCGCCGCCCCGCGGCTGGATGAAGACGGCAAGATCATCCGCTGGTATGGCTATCTCGAGGACATCGACGACCACAAGAAAGCCGAAGACGCCCTCCGCCAAAGTGAAGCACGCCTGCAAGCCATCTTCGAGGCGGCCCCCATCGGCATCGTCATCGCCGACGCCCCGGATTGCCGCGTCGTCATGAGCAATCCACGCGCAGAAGAGATTCTTCACAGCACTCTCGCGCCCCTTACTCTCATCGACGACTACTGTCGGGAATCCCGCGCCAACCCTCCGGGAGACCCGTCACAGTTGAAACCGCTCGCCAATGCCATCATGAGCGGAAGGTCGATCGGACCCCGTGAAGAACTCCGCTACAACGACGACGGCACCAGCACATGGATCTGCCTCACCGCCGCTCCAGTCATCGACCTCGACGGCAAAATCTCCGGAGGCGTCGTCGCCATCCAGGACATCGACGAAGAAAAACGAGAGCGCCAGCGCCTCGCCGAGCTCGCCTCAAACCTCAAAGACAAACTAGCCACTCACCGCTAGTCTTTCTTCTTCTCGCTCTTCAACAACCCCCGGTACTTCAGCATCGGCTCGATCCTCGGCGCACTGCCCAGCCAAGCCTCATACATCGTCGCCAGATCCTCCGTATTCCCTCGCGACAACACCATCGCCCGCAGCCGGTCGCCGTTCGCCCGAGTCAACCCTCCATGGTCCTGGAACCACTCAAACGCATCGTCATCCAGCATCTCGGCCCACAGATACGCGTAATACCCCGCCGCATACCCGCCTCCCCAAATATGCGAAAAGTAGCTCGACCGGTAACGCGGCGGCACATAGCTCTGCGTAAGACCCTTCTTCGCGAGCGCCGCCTTTTCAAACTCATCCGTCTTCTCCAACGGCGAACCCACCGGCAGCGTGTGCCACTGCATATCCAACTCCGCCGCAGCCAGCAGTTCCGTCAGCGCATACCCCTGGTTGAAGTCCACCGCCTTCTTGATCTTCGCCGCCAGTTCCTCCGGCATCGGCGCGCCCGTCTTATAGTCCTTCGCATAGTGATGGAAGATCGCCGGATACGTAGCCCAGTGTTCGTTGAACTGCGAGGGAAACTCCACGAAGTCCCGCGCCACCGACGTCCCCGACAACCCCGGATACTCTGTCGCCGCAAACATCCCATGCAGCGCATGACCGAACTCATGGAACATCGTCACCACATCGCTGAAGCTGATCAACGCCGGCTCCCCTTCCGCTGGCTTCGGCAGATTCGCAACGTTGTACACAACCGGCAGCGTCCCCATCAGCTTCGACTGCCGCACCAGGCTGCCCATCCACGCTCCGCCATTTTTGTTGTCGCGTTTGAAGTAGTCGCAGTACCAAAGCGCCAACGGCGTTCCATCCTCGTTGAACACCTCATACACCCGCACATCCGCATGCCACACCGGAATATCCTTCCGCTCCTTGAACGTCAGCCCATACAACTGGTTCGCGGCATAGAACACCCCATTCTGCAGCACATTGTTCATCTCGAAGTAAGGCCGCACCTCTGCCTCGTCCAGGTCATACTTCGCCTTCCGGACCTGCTCGGAATAAAACTTCCAGTCCCATGGCTCGACCGAAAACCCGCCCTTTTGCGAATCAATGATGGCCTGAATATCCTTCGCCTCCTCCGCTGCATTCGCCGTAGCCGCCGGCACCAGCGCATCCATAAACTTCAGCGCATTCTCCGGAGTCTTCGCCATCTGGTCTTCCAGCTTCCACGCGGCATAGCTATCGAACCCCAGCAGCTTTCCCTTCTCCGCGCGAATCTGGGCCAGCCGCGCCACCGTCGCCCGCGTGTCATTCGAATCGCCCCGCTCCGCGCGCGTCCACGACTCCTCAAACAATCCCTTCCGCGTCGCCCGCACACTCAGCGAAGAAAGATACGGCTGCTGCGTCGTATTCTGCAGCGGAAGCACCCATCCCTCTACCTTCCGCGTCTTCGCCGCCCGCTCCGCGCCACCAATCTGCGCCTCGGTAAGTCCCGCCAGAGCTTCCTTATCCTTGGCGACATAAGCCGCGTCTTTCGTCGCCGCCAGCAGCTTGCTCCGAAACCCATTCGACAGTGTCGACTCCTCCTCGTTCATCTTCTTCAGCTTCTCTTTGTCCGCCTCCGACAGATTCGCGCCCGCATGCACAAACCGCTTGTAGTAATACTCCACCAGCCGCAGCCCCTCCGGGCTCAGCTTCAGCGACTCCCGCTTCTCATGCACCGCCGCTACCCGGTGAAACAGCTTCGCATCCAGAAAAATCGCATCGCTATGCGCCGCCAGCTTCGGAGCCTCCTCCCGCTGCACCTTCTCCAGCACCGGATTCGTATTCGCCCCCGTCACCGCATTGAACGCCGCATACGCACGCTGAAACAGCACCCCCGTCTTCTCCATCGCGACAATCGTGTTCTCGAACGTCGGCGCCGCCGGATTATCCGCAATCGCGCGAATCTCCTTCCTCTGCTCCGCCATGCCCGCCTCGATCGCCGGCTGATAGTCGCCATCCTTGATCTTGTCGAACGGCGGAGCCTGAAACGGCAGCGCGCTCGCCGCATAAAAAGGATTCCCCGGGCCAAAACCCGCTTCGCGACTCTGGGCTTGTACAACACTCGCACTCGTCATCATGATCCCGCCGGCAACAAGAACTATCTGCACCACTGAAGGCACACACCTGGTCCCACAGAGACGCATCGGATTCTTCACCGTTCTTATCTCCCTGAAAAAACTTTGAAACAACCTCGAAACAACGATTCTAGAGTACGCGTCCCTCCAACTCCCAGCCACCCTCGCCTTCCTTCATCGAAAAATTCGCCAAAAAATCCAGGCCGCCCATCAGACAAAGTACAATCGCCACTATCCATGGAGAATCACTCACAGCCCACCCGCACGCCGCTGCCCACCGCTCTGCCGCCGATCAAGGAGCTGGACCTCCACGCACGCTACTACTCCACCCGCACCGGTGGCGACTTCTTCGACGCCGTCGCCGCCGGGCCCTACGTCATCTTCATGCTTACCGACATCGCCGGCACACGCGACGTTGCCCACGCCGTCGCCTCCTCCACACAGGATGTCTTTCGCCGTTGTGTCCCCGAGCTCTTCAACACCGAAGTCATCAACATGATGGACACTCTCGGGATCCTCGCGCGCGAGGTCAACCAGGCCATCTATGAAGCCTCCGGCGGCTCCCGCCTCGCCCCCACCTTCCTCGGCTGCTACAACCTCCCTCTCGGCATCCTCGCCTACATCAACTCCGGCGGCCAGCCCGCCATCTTTCGCGACAGCGACGGCACCCGCGTCCTCGGACACGTCACCATGCCCCTCGGCCTCTTCACCCATCTCACCTTCGAGCCCGCCATCCAGGCCTTCGAACCCGGCGCGCGCATGCTTCTCGTCACCAAAGGAATCCTCGAAGCGACTCGCGGCCGTGAACAATTCGGCGTCGAACGAGCCACCGCGGTCCTCGAAAATATCCCCAACGGCTCGGCCCGCGACCTCTCCAGCATCATGCTCGAGGACGCGAACGAATTCAGAAAGCCACCCTGGTACAGCCTGGAGAGACTACCCTTCTCCAAACCCAAGCGCGTCGAAGACCTCACCGCAGTCGCCCTCGTCCGTCCTCGCTAACGTACGGAACATCCTCTCCACCAGCCACAACAAACCGGGTGCCCCATCCATCGCGTACTCTGCGATCGGGGTCCCCATTGAGCTTGCTCAATCGGGTGAAGGTGGGTGGGAAGTAAACCGTCGGGGCCACTCGCCTTTGCAGTTGCTTTTGTCTTGCTCTTGAACCCCCACCACCCCTACTGCGCCACCCGCCAAGGCGAAGTAGTCCCCCATCCTCTCAACTCCTTCGTAGCCCACTCCGTCGACTTATCCTTATGGCACGAAGTACAAGGATTCGGAATCCCCGACTGCTCCGTCTCCACCGGCGTAATAAACCGAAACGTATGCGCGCTCACAAAATTGTCTTTGATCGTCTGCTCGATCTTCGGCATATGGCACGCCACGCACGAGCTCCCCGCGCTCCCTTCGGCATGGTGAGTATGCTCGCTCACCGTCCCCCGAAGTCCCGCCGGATTCTCCTCCGTCTTGGCATGGCACGACAGACAAAGCGCATTCCCCGTCGCAATCAGATTCGAGGGATTCTCAGCGCTGTGCACCTGGTGGCAATCGAAGCACCGCAACTGCCGGTGATACATATTGCTCTGCGTAAAATCGTTCCCCTGCATCCTGTTCTTATGCGCCGTCAGATCGGCGTATTGCAGAAAGTTCGTAGTCCCCGGCTTTAAATCCTCCAGCCTCCAGTAATCCACCAGCCGCTCGCCCGGCACAAAACCCACCGGCCAGTCGTAGTACTTCCCCGCAATCGGATTGGTCAGCGGGCGCCCCTGGCTGTGGCACTGAATACAAGTGTCATTGCCGCGCACATAGTCCAGCCGCTTGGGATTCACAATGTTCTCCCGCGTCGGATGCTCCACATGCAGGCTCCCCGGCCCGTGACACTTCTCGCAACCCACATTCCACTCCGTCACCTGGTGAGTCTCCACGTTGTAGTTCACCGAGTGACACCCATCACACGTAGGCCCCGTCGGCCGGTCAAAGTTCGTCGGCCCATAAAAAGGCTCCCACCAGTCCGTGCCCTTCTCCACGTGATACGGCAGCCATTTCTTCTTCGCCACGTCCCACTGCGCCGGCAATGGATAGTAGTCGTCCCCGCGCTTCGTAAAATACCGCTGCTTCCAACGGCTCCCATACACAAACGCAACCTGATCGAGCCCGAACGTCACCACTGGATCGGGGTGCAGAAAATCCCCAAGCACCGCCTCCGGATGCACCTTCGGATCGCGAACCACATTCGCCATCCGCGTCTGCTTCCAGCTCGTATACGTCGCCGCATGGCAACTCTTGCAGCTCTCCGACCCCACGAAGTGAGCCTTCGCCGCCGCGGTCTGCGCGTGCGCCATAACCGATAACACCATGACGCAAAAGACGGCAAAGGCAATCAGCCCGAACCTTAACCCCGCGCCCCCGGCACCTCGTACAACCCCTCCGCAACGAGCCTTCATATCTCTACAGTCCCAACCTGCGATCGACATCAACTCAAGAAACCGAGCTCTCATTGACGCCAGTGTACGTCGAGAGCAAGCGGCAGGTCAGCCACTGCGAGACGATTCTTCTCCTCAAACTTGAAAAAAACAGTCACGCCCATTCAATCGTTCGACACTCATGCAGAGCTTTTGACAAACATCTGAAGCGTCCTCTCGATCGGAGTCGCGCAGTCCTCCAACCAGCCACAACAAAACGGGTGCCCCATCCATCGCGTACTTTGCGATCGGGGTCCCCATTGAGCTTGCTCAATGGGGTGAGGTGGGTGGGACGTAAACCGTCGACACCACTCGCCTTTGCTTTTTGCTTTTGCCCTTCTTGTTGTCATCCCCGAAGAGCCTGCCCTGAGCGAAGTCGAATGGGGGGAAATGTTGTCGCTTTTGCCTCCACCTCATCCAGCAGTCGCACCTCCCAAATCACGTCGCCAACAAAAGCCGGAAACGAATCAACCACCTACCCGTTATCATCGACTTAAACCCATGTCCTCCCTCCAGCAACAACTCGGCCAGATCGACATCTACCTCTTCGACCAGCTCCTGCGCAGCAACATCATGCCCGGCATGCGAGTCCTCGACGCCGGATGCGGCCCCGGCCGCAATCTCGTCTACCTCCTCCGCGAAGGCTACGAGGTCTTCGCCTCCGATCAAAATCCCGAAGCGATCGCACAGACCCGCTCTCTCGTCGCCACTCTCGCGCCGCATCTCCCCGCGACAAACTTCCGCGTCGAACGCATCGAGTCCATCTCCTACCCCGACGACACCTTCGACCTCGTCCTCTGTAGCGCCGTCCTCCACTTCGCCCGCGACGACGCGCACTTCAACGCCATGGTCGACAATCTCTGGCGCGTGCTCAAACCCGGCGGACTCCTCTTCGCCCGCCTCGCCTCCACCATCGGCATGCCCCACCAGCACCTCGTCGGCCACCACTACGTCGCCCCCGACGGCGTCGAGCGCTACTGCGTCGACGAAGCCCTCCTCATGAATCTCACCGCAAAACTAAACGGCGAACTCGTCGACCCGCTAAAAACCACCATCGTCCAAAACCAACGCTGCATGACCACCTGGGTCGTCCGCAAACTCCTACCCTAGCGCCGGCGCGACCGCACGAACCAACCACAAACGCCGGTGTGCCCCACAAACGCTCGGGTGCCCCATCCTTTGCAGTCTCACCGCAAAGGGTGGGATGCAATCCGTCAACCAGCCACAACAAGACGGGTGCCCCATCCTTTGCAGTCTCATCGCAAAGGGTGGGATGTAAGATCTCCGAGTCCTCCGCGAGAAGGCCCACCAGCATCAAGTGGTTGCGCGTCCTCACGGTAATGATCGTTATCATCAGTGTTCCCGGAAGTTGAAATCCAACCTGAAACCTTGATGCACTTCTCCTGATCATTATGAAATGAGTTTGACAGAATAATACGTACGTGCGTATTATTCTGCTATGAGCAAACCCTCCCTCCGCGAAGACATCCTCAATGCAGGCCTGAAGGTGATGTTTCAAGCCGGATACAACGGGGCGACTGTCCGCGATATCTGCGCAGCCGCTGACGCTCCGCACGGCTCCTTCACCAATCACTTCCGCTCCAAGGAGGCGTTCGCTCAGGAAGTACTGGACCGCTATTTTGCCAACCTGCAACGGTCGGTCAGGGAGGCTTTGGACGACAAGTCCCTCACTCCCCGGCAACGACTGAAGCGGTATCTGGACATCATCACCGGCGTACTGCAAGCCGACAAATGGAATCGCGGGTGCCTGATCGGCGATTTCAGTCTTGAGACCACCTCTCAGAGCAAACTCCTGCGCCAGAGACTCCAGGCAATATTCCAGGAATGGCGCGCTCCGTTCGCCTCGTGCATAGCCGAGGCCCAAACCACCGGCGAAATCGATTCAACGTTCGATCCAATGGATCTAGCTGAATTCCTCCTGTCTTCCTGGGAGGGCGCAATTCTCCGCATGAAAGTCGAACGCAGCCCCGCCCCACTCGAGCGCTTCAAAAACATCATTTTCAAAACCGTATTCGCAAACCGTATCCAAGGAGCTGAAAAATGACCGTCCTATCTGACGTTGTATCGCCGGCATCTGATGTTGCCTTACCCCAGGTGAATGTCCTCGGTTCCACCATGGCCTACCGGGAAGCGGGAAACCACGAAGCACCGGTCGCGCTTTTTCTGCATGGCAACCCGACCTCGTCGTACATATGGCGCAATATCCTTCCGCTGGTTGCCCCGGTGGCGCACTGCATCGCACCCGATCTCATCGGCTTCGGCCAATCGGGAAAGCCAGACATCGAGTATCGATTTGCCGATCATGTTCGATACCTCGATGCGTTCCTCGATAATGCTGGAATCTCGTCAGCAATCGTCATAGCGCAAGACTGGGGAACCGCGCTGGCATTTCACATGGCAGCCCGCAGGCCCGAGTTCATCCGTGGGCTTGCTTTCATGGAGTTCACCCGCCCCATGCCGACCTGGAATGACTTTCACCCGGATCAAATCGAAACCTTCCAGAAGTTCAGAACCCCCGGTGTGGGCGAAAAGATGATTCTTGAAGACAACGCATTCGTCGAAGGCGTTCTTCCCGCAGCGACCGAACGAAAGCTGACGGATGAGGAGATGTCTGTTTACCGGGCGCCATTTCCTACTCCCGAATCGCGTCGGCCCACATGGCGATTCCCGAATGAACTGCCGATCGCGGGAGAACCGGCGGACGTGTATTCGGCCATGGCAAAAGCACATGAAGCTCTAGCACAATCGACTTACCCGAAGCTGCTTTTCGTGGGAAATCCAGGCGCAATCATATCGCCGGCTTTCGCCGAGAGCTTTGCCAAGGGACTGAAGGACTGCAGAGTGGTGCAGCTTAGCTCCGGCCTTCATTACCTGCAGGAAGACCATCCAGGTGTGATCGGAGCCAATATCAAAGAATGGCTCATCGAATTGGGGATTGGTTCCAGCCCAAAGCAGGAGCTGACAGCATAAGCATCTCCTCTCATGCGTGGCGTGCAGTCTTCGCTCGTGCTACGCAGCTCGTCGCCGCAATCTTGCACCCGAGCCTCATCCCGCCCCACAAACGCTCGGGTGCCCCATCCTTTGCAGTCTCATCGCAAAGGGTGGGATGCAATCAGTCGGCCAACGACAAACGCTCCGGTGCCCCATCCTTTGCAGTCTCACCGCAAACGGTGGGATGCAATCCGTAACCAACCACAAACGCCCGGGTGCCCCATCCTTTGCAGTCTCATCGCAAAGGGTAGGATGTAAAATCTCGGGACCTCCTCCTACAATTGCACCCACCAAAACCGTGTCATCCTGACCCTGAGCGTAGTCGAACGGGTCTCGCGCATTGTGCGAGAGCCGCGGTCGAAGGACCTGCGGTCGTCCTTGCTGTTCTTCCCTCAATATCCACCGAAAAACTCCATTAGCCTTACAATCCCTCCATGAACTCAACGGAGAAGCCCGCCGAGCAGGACCCCCGAGTCTACTTCGCCGCCGAGCGAACCTTCCTCGCCTGGATTCGCACCGGCCTCGCCCTCATGGGCATCGGCTTCGCTGTCAGCCGCTTCGGTCTCTTCCTCCGCCAGGTCACCGCCGCCGAATCCCACCTCCCCACCCGCGCCACCGGCCTTTCGCTCTGGTCCGGTGTAGCCCTCGTCACCTTGGGTGTGATCGTCAACCTCAGCGCCGTCCTCCGCCACTTCCAGCTCATTCACGAGCTCAGCACCGGCACCTGGCAACCCGGCCGAGTCTCCCGCGATGCCGCCATCCTCGGCCTCATCCTCGCCGCATTCGGTATCGCCATGGCCATCTACCTCATCCTCGTCCGCTAGAGAAAGAAGCACAGAAGCAGAAAAGATACTGCCGCTTGACAAACATGGCCCTCAAGATAGCCCCAGACGTTTTGAACTGATCCGTCAGTAACACAAAGTAACACCTTTGTTTAGAATATTTTGCAAGTAACCCCTTTATTTATAATATTTTACAGACAATAATCATTCGCAAGATAAACAAAATAAAAGACTTGCCCCCAAAATACCCCCCTGGGGGGAGGGGTACCCCAAACCGATGCCCATTGCAAAACTAACCATCGAACTGGAAATCCCCCACGCCCAGTCCCTCAAAGACCGCCGCCAGGTCCTCCGCTCCTTGAAAGACAAGCTCCGCAACGGCTTCAACCTATCGGTCGCCGAGCTCGACGACGGCATCGTCTGGAACCGCGCCACCCTGGGAATCGCCGCAATCTCCTCTTCCACCAGCTATCTCACCGGCCAACTCCAGCAAATTGACCAGGCCGTCCACCGCATCGCGGCGTCGTTGAGCGCGGAAGTCATTGATTCTTATGCCGAAATCCTGCCCGAATAAGCCAGAACCCTGCAAATAACCGCAATTTTCCACCCGAAATCAACATTCCGCGTTAGGCGGAACGCCGCAACTTTGATATCCTCAACCGTTCGCCCTAGTCCAAACTTTATGCCCGAGCAACGAGCCAGAACGTACCACCGTAACCGAGTCGCCAATACCTTCTCCGAGGAAATAGGAGCCATGCTCGAAGGCGAACTGTCCGATCCCCGCATCGCGCCAAGCTACGTTACCGACGTGGTTCTTGCGCCAGGCGGAAAATCAGCCCGCATCTTCGTCGCCGTCCACGGCAACGAAGAAGAAGAGGCCTCCACGCTGGAAGGTCTCAAAACCGCCCGCGCCTACATTCGCTCCCAGCTCCGTGATCGCATGGGCGTCCGCCACGTTCCCGAGCTCACCTTCGCCATCGACCGCTCCGAGAAGATGACCGGTCGCATGGAAGAGCTCCTCGCGCGCACTCGCAAGCGCGACCAGAAGCGCACCGTGGTCGAATCCGCCCAGCCGGTCACAGCTAAATCATGACAACCAACACCAAGCTCCTGACATTCCAGGCCCCCGCAACTCAGCCCCGTGAGGTTGTCTCTCATGAGCCCCACATCGCCGCCCTCCTGGCCACGTTCCGCGCTCACCCCCGCTTCCTCCTTACGTCGCATTCGCGGCCTGACGGCGACGCCATCGGCTCCGCCCTCGCGCTCGCCGAGGTCCTCGACCAGCTCGGCTGTCAAGTGGACATCGTCTTCGCAGACCCTATCCCCAGCACCTATCGCTCCCTGCCCAACCTCGACCGCATTCACCACACCCCCTCCGCCAACGACATTGACCCCGCACAAGACACCCCGGTCATCCTGCTCGAGTGCGACGGCATCGCCCGCACCGGACTCCTAGGCCTCGAAGGCCGTACCCTCATCAACATCGACCATCACGCCAGCGGCCGCCCCTTCGCCACAATCAACTGGATCGACGAGCACGCCTGCGCCGTAGCCGCCATGGTCTATCGCATCGCCATAGCCGCCAAAGTCGACATCACTCCGTCCATGGCCACCTGCCTCTACGCGGCAATCCTCTCCGACACCGGTTCCTTCACCTACTCCAGCACCACGGCAGACACCTTCGCCCTGGTGCACCACCTCACAGCCCGCGGTGCTAACCCCAGTCAAATCGCCCGCGATATCTATCTCTCCAACCCCGCCAGCAAGATCCGCCTGCTTGGCATAGCACTATCCAACCTCCAGACCGAAGGCGATCTCGCCTGGACCTGGGTCACCAGCGAAGATATGGATCGCATCGGAGCCGTCGCAGAAGATTGCGAAGGCGTCGTTAACTACCTCATAAGCATCGCCGGCGTCGAATCCGCCGTCTTTCTACGCGAAGTGGCCGACGCCAGCCAGTTCCGTTTGAGCATCCGCAGCAAGGGAAAGCTCGATGTAGCCCAGATCGCCGAACACTTCGGCGGTGGCGGCCATCGCAGCGCCAGCGGCTGTACGATCGACGGCCCCCTGGGGGTGGCCACCGAGCGCATCCTCACCCAGCTACGGACAGGACTCTGATAGCCTTGTCTCGCTCCGCATAGATAAATGAACGATAGTCAACAATCCACCGCGTCCAGCGCATGGAATGAGCATGCATCCTTCACATGGCTACGCCAGAGGATGCCGGCCTCCGTCACAGTTCGAGAATTCGTTATCCTCTTCGCCGTAACCGGCTTTCTATTGCTCTACGGCCTGGTCCCCATCTTTGGCGGCGACCAGCTTGGCCTCGTAGGTGCAGACGAGCCGAGATATGCCCAGATCGCCCGTGAGATGCTTACTGCCCACTCAGACGCCTGCCACGCGGTCAACGCCAAGATGATCCCGCGCAGCCTTCGCATGGAAGATCTGCGTAACTCCTTTCACTGCATCTCGTCCGGCACCGTCACCCCAATCCTCTACGGCAAGCCCTGGCTAGAAAAGCCTGCCCTCTACTATTGGCGCGCCATGAGCTTCTTCAAGGAGTTCGGTGTATCCGACTGGACCGCCCGTCTTCCCTCATCCTCCGCCACCCTAGCCCTCGTCGTCCTCGTCTTCCTCCACATGCGGCGATTCCGACCGGGAGGCCACCTCGACGCCGCTCTCATCACCGCCTCCTGCGTGGCCATCGTCAGCTTTGCCCGCGGAGCCTCCACCGACATGCAGCTCGCAGCTCCCTTCTGCATCGGAATGCTAGGCTGGTACGCCTGGTACGAAACCGGCAAGAAATTCTGGCTCTTCGACCTCTACTTCTTCGGCGCCGCCGCCACGCTTGCCAAAGGTCCGGTAGCCCCATTCCTCGCCCTCTCTATCATCCTGCTCTTCGCTGGGCTCCGCCGCGAGTGGTCCCTGCTCCGCCGCACCATCTGGTGGCCGGGAGTCACGCTTTTCCTCATCATGGTGCTGCCGTGGTACATCGCCGTCCAGAAGCGCAACCCCACCTTCTATCGGTTCTTCTTCCTCGAACACAATCTGGAACGCTTCGCCACCAACCGGTACCAGCACCACCAACCCTTCTTCTTCTACTTCATCGTCCTGCTCATCGGCCTCATGCCCTGGACAGTGATCGCCATCCGCTCGCTCGTCGATTCCATTGAAGTCTCCATCGCAGAGTGGAAGGTCCGCCACAATCCCCGCCGCTACCTCGGCCACACCCGCGCCGGCGATGCCTTTCCCGAGTTTCTCGTCCTCTGGGCCCTCTTTCCCGTCGTTTTCTTTTCCTTCTCCGGATCGAAGCTGCCCGGTTACATCCTTCCTTCCATTCCTCCCCTGACCATTCTCGCAGCCGACTACCTCAACCGCATCCGCCGCGAAGGACTGCCAAAGTGGCTTCTCTGGTCCCATGCCGCAGCCTCCGCCACCATGGTCTTCGTCCTGGTCCTGGCCCCCCAGCACATGCTCTACGAGACCCTTGTGCCCTCTGCGCAATGGTTGGTGATCGCGGCTGCCTCCGCGCTTGCCTTCGGAGCCATCGTCTTTTTCATCATTCGCCGCTGGGGCATCTCCCAGGTATGCAACGCAACTCTCATTCCCATCATTGCAACACTCGTCTTTCTGCTCGGCTTCTACGGCAAAGAGCTTGATGTGAACTACTCCGCCCGCCCACTGGCGCGGGAAATTCAGCACGCGGCTCCAAACGTCGCACTCGTGGCCACAGACCAGGCCCCCGGCAGCTCCAGCACCGCCATCAAACGCGATATGGACTACGGTCTGGCCTTCTACCGCAATGAGCCGATGATTCATTACGACTCCAACGGCGTCCCCGACGCAGAACATGTCCTAGTCATTCGTGCAAATGACACCGCCCAGCTCAACCGCTGGCTCTTCGGCCGCGTCTACGAGCCGCTCTTTCTCTACGAGTCGCAAGGCCTCGAAGTCTACCGCGTTTATCCGAAGCCGTAAGTGATCCGGTACTTGTCTGCGTCATAGCTAACCCTTACTCTGCAAATTCCTATAAGCTCAAACGAATACTTGCAGGGTATGACTGTCGCGACCCAACTCGAGATCCTCGACCTCCGCCATTTCTCTGCGCGTCAGCTGCGCCCACTGCTCGAATCTGAGTCGCGTCTCTGGCAGGAGCGCCTCCGCTGGAACTACCAGAGTTCCACCGAGCTTCTTCTGCAATACCTCGACTCCCGTATCCTGCCCGGCTTTGTTGCGCTCGACCGCGGACGCATCTGCGGCTTCACCTTCTGTGTCTACGAAGGTCAGAAAGCCGTTGTAGGCGACGCCTTCGCCGTATCGAACGACCCGGCGCAGATGCTCCAGATCACCCAGGCTCTTCTCCATCAGCTTCTCCAGCTCCTGCAGCACTCCCCCGGCATCCAGCGAGTTGAGTCGCAGCTTTTGCTCTACGACGCCGGTTCGATCGACGAAGCATTCCTCGCCGCCGGCTTCTCCATGTATCCCCGGCTGTTCATGGAGTTCGATCTCCCGCCGTCACGAGAACCATCAGTACGTTCAAAGCAAGGTGGACCCGCCTCCGGCCTCCCCCCAGCCATCGAGCTTGTAAGCTGGTCAGCCGACCACTATCAGGCAGCCGCCGAATTGATCCACGAGTCCTACATCGGACACATCGACGCCCGCATCAACGACCAGTATTGTTCCCTGCACGGCTCTCTGCGCTTCCTCCACAACATCGTCCGCTTCCCTGGCTGCGGCGTCTTCGATCCCGACGCCTCCTGGGTCCTGCGTAATCGGCGCAACGGCGCCCTGATCGGCATGCTGCTGTGTTCGCGCGTAGCCGACGACGTAGCCCACATCACGCAACTCTGTGTCGCAACCGCCCACCGCGGGCAAGGCCTCGGCCTCGCACTTCTCAACCACTGCATCCAGCACCTGACCCGCGCCGGGTTCGCCGCAATTACCCTGACCGTAACCGAAGCCAACCATCAGGCCGTCAAGCTCTACCAGGACTCAGGATTCTTCACCCGGCATCGCTTCGACGCAATGGTCCTCGAAAAACCCTGAAAACCAAACTGGAACAGATCCCAGATAGCCTTACTTTCTGTCTTCGATGACTGCCGTAGGCCGGCCTATCCCCTCCCCGGAAAAAGTGCGCAAAGTCTTCGATTGAGAGACTTTAAGTCTGGACTTCGTACGTCACGAATTATCCAAGGGCGTTCTTTGCCGGTTACGTTTGTCAAGCGGGACTGCCTATAATTTCCCAATGTGCCGAAACATCAAAAACCTCTTCAACTTCGATCCGCCCGTGACCGAGCAGGAGATCCGCAACGCCTCCCTCCAATTCGTCCGGAAGATCAGCGGCTTCAACAAGCCCTCCAAAGCCAACGAAGCCTCCTTCAATGCAGCAATCGACGAGATCGCCGCCGTCGCCGCACGTCTCCTTCACTCGCTTGAAACCACCGCGCAGCCGAAAAATCGCGAAGAAGAAGCAGCCAAGGCAAAGGCCCGCTCCGCCGAACGCTTCGGCACCACCTGATCACCAACGATCAAGACGTTCATTAAAGATGTTGTTCACCATTGAGCACATGGTAAAGTTCCACACATTGTGGTGATCAACTTTCTCGGTTTCCTGGTGCTGCAGATTGGCTTCTTTGGCGTCGGCACCTATTTGAGATTTTCCGACCGTCGAAGCCGCGCAGTCACAGGGAAGACCCTGCAAATCATCAGCGGTCTTGCTTTCTTTCTACCCGTCATAGCACTACTGCTGTTCTATAACTTCGTCTATCATCCTCGCCATCATTAGCCCTGGCAGGTCTGACTCAAATCAGAAAACCGCTCTATTAAGATATTCCGACTCCGGGCAACTAACCCGTGTCAAGTCACCTACTCCACGTGGTAGTTCGGAGCCTCACGCGTGATGATCACATCATGCACATGGCTCTCTCGCAGCCCAGCATTCGAGATGCGGATAAACTTTGCATTCGCCTGCAAATCCGCAATCGTCGCGCATCCCAGATACCCCATGCCCGACCTCAACCCGCCGACCAGCTGATACACCATCCCCTCGAGCGGCCCACGATGAGGCACCCGCCCCTCGATCCCCTCCGGAACAAACTTCGCCAGCCGATTCGTGCCCCCATTCTCCCGCGCGGTCAGCGACGGTCTCTCCGTACTCGCGTCCTCAAGATCGCTCTTGCCCTGGAAATACCGCTCCCCCGACCCCTGCGCCATCGCCGACAACGAACCCATCCCGCGATACGCCTTGAACGACCGCCCCTGGTACAGAATCGTCTCGCCCGGGCTCTCATCCACACCGGCAAACAGCGACCCCATCATCACCACGCTCGCGCCCGCCGCAATCGCCTTCGTTACATCGCCCGAATACTTGATTCCACCATCCGCAATCACCGGAATTCCGCGCTCCTTGCCCGCGCGGTAAGCCTCCGAGATCGCCGTAATCTGCGGCATCCCCGCCCCCGTCACCATGCGCGTCGTACAGATCGAACCCGGCCCAATCCCCACCTTGATCGCATCCGCTCCCGCATCCATAAGCGCAATCGCACCTTCATACGTGGCAATATTTCCCGCCATCAGGTCGATCTGGGGAAACCGCTTCTTCACTTCGCGCACCGCCTCCAACACCCGCGAGGAATGCCCATGCGCCGAATCGATCGCCAGCGCGTCCACTCGCGCCGCTACCAGCGCCGCCGCCCGCTCCAGAAAATCCCCCGTAGCCCCAATCGCCCCCGCCACCCGCAGCCGCCCCTGCGAGTCCTTCGACGCATTCGGATACTTCAGCTTCTTCTGAATGTCCTTGACCGTAATCAGACCCTTCAGCTCATACTCGTCATTGACCACCAGCAACTTCTCCACCCGATGCTGATGCAGAATCTGTTCCGCCTGCTCCAGCGTCGTCCCCACCGGAACCGTAATCAGGTTCGTCTTCGTCATCACCGAATCGATCGACAGATCCGTCCGCGAAACAAACCGCAGGTCGCGATTGGTCAAAATCCCCACCAGTTTCTTGTTCTTCGTCACCGGCACGCCCGAGATTTTGTACCGCCGCATCACCTCCAGCGCATCCGCAATCGTCTGATCCGGCACAACCGTCACCGGATCCACAATCATCCCACTCTCCGACCGCTTCACCTTGTCGATCTCCCCCGCCTGCTGCTCGATCGACAGATTTCGATGAACTACACCCATTCCACCCTGCTGTGCCATCGCAATCGCCAGCCGAGCCTCGGTCACCGTATCCATCGCGGCCGACATCAACGGAGTGCTCAACGTAATATTCCGCGTCAACTGCGTCTGCGTACTCACCTGCGTTGGAACAACTTCGCTATAGGCAGGCACAAGGAGAACGTCATCAAAAGTAAGGGCTTCAGGTACGGGGGAGCTAATCATAATTTTTATGGATTCCAGTTGTGATGGTTAAAAGGGATGGGATAAAAGGCAGCAAGCCCAAATTCCGCAGGATTTGAATGATTGTAGAGTCGCCAACAACCCATAGCAAATTGGATGACCCGATTTCCGCAAAGTTTCACACGCGAGTCTGCTCTATCCCTGCTCGACAACTATCGTAAACATGTGACAACGGGTCAGTTTTGAGCTGCTACCCTCCGGGCACAGTTGACTTCAATCATCGGTCCGTCCCCGGCAGCAAGCAGGGAGAGCGCGATGAACATTACAAGGTAGAGAATCGCTCCAATTTCTTGAGTAAGTTGCCTCCTGAAATAAGAAAGCGGTCACGGTTGTCTGCTGGAAAAGGAAAGCCGGAACGGCGTACTTCACAAGCAGACTGAAAACCACCTGCACGGTGACCGCGGTAAAACCCGCAAACATAGCTAAACGTTCATCAGATCGGCGCTGGGGACCCTGGCGAAACTCCACGAACGAGCCGCTCAAAATATAAGCAATAGGCATTTCAAGAAGCCAGGCAACCAGAATGCCGAGGGTTGAACCCAGTCCAGTTGGCGAGCCAGGGAACGCTCTCGAAGATCGCCAGGAACAACCAGTATCCAATGACAGCTGCAATGACAACTACCCCGAACAGAAAGATCGAGAAGCCGAGTATTTGCCGTTTTCTTTTGAGCGACACGTCGAATGCCGCTGCAATTACAACTCATTCTCACTATTATCAGTTCCATTCCGAGCGGCTACATCTCCATTCCGATAGAGCAAGATGGTCAGCGAAGTAGCAGCCCCAGATCAGGGGAGCGTGAGCAGGGCGACTTAGGGCATCAGAGTGATCAAGGCTGGGCTGGTTCAAGCGTCACACTTATCTAACCTGCGCAAGCAGTCACATTAAGAAGGAGTATCTGGATAGGCAATCACGAAACCCGAAGAAGTCGTTTTTACTGGAAGCGAAGTGCTTAGCGCACGCACGCCATGGTGCGGAACGCTCGGCAATATGTTGTGACTCAGGAAATTAGCCGAACTTTGCGAAGGACCCCCGAAATTGAACAAGCTCTAGAAAGTACGCTGCGTAATCGGCACCGCCTTTGTCTCGAAGACAAACGGTTGCCACACTTGATAACCTGCCAAGCTATTCAGACTGGTAATTGTTCTGCTTTACAACACCGGGCACGTGCGAACGTCGAAGCGCAGAAAAACGATGCGGTGTCTCGAGATGCAGAATCACTTCAGGAAAAACGGAAACTTTCCCCAGTACCGGCAAATCTTCCGTAGTCTCGTCGTGTGTATCTCTTTTCTCGGCCTCGCCGGAACGATCAGCGCCCAGCAAACGCTCGATCCCACCATCAGCGAGGGCGGCACCACCAGCGAGGACGAAGCAGTGAGCGAGTCCGAGCTACCCGACTCGCCCGGTTGGCAGTCCCTCGCCGCGCAATCATCGAACCCACAATCCACCGCCAGCATCAGCGGATACGTCTTTGACATTAACGGTGGCCTCGTCCCCAGCGCCAAAATCACCCTTCAAAGTCAGAGCGGCATGCCGGACCGTGTCGAGACCGTCGACGACACCGGCTTTTTCATCTTAAAAACCTGCCGGCCGGAAGCTTCAAAATCAGAATCACGGCGACCGACCTCGAACCTACGAGTCCTACGAGATCACCATCCACGCCAGAGAAAACCGCCAACTCAATCGTCGCTCTTCCCATCGCTACAGCCACCGTCCACGTTCAGGTCACCGTCACCGAAGAGCAGATCGCCGAAGAACAGGTCACCGCCCAGATCCAACAGCGCGTCTTTGGTGTCTTTCCCAAACTTCTACACCAGCTTCCTCTGGAACGCCGCGCCGCTCAAACCGAAACAAAAGTTCCGGCTCGCGATTCGTTCGGCCACCGACCCCGTCACTTTCTTCACCACCGGCTTCCTCGCCGGCATCCAACAGGCGCGCGACACCTACCCAGTCTACGGCCAGGGCGCTGAAGGATACGCAAAGCGCTACGGCGCCGACTACACCGACCTCTTCGTCGGCCGCATGCTTGGAGGAGCCGTCTTCCCCTCCCTCTTCCGTCAGGATCCGCGCTACTTCTACCAGGGCACAGGAACCATTACCTCGCGTGCCTGGCATGCCCTGTCCTCTGCCTTCATCTGCCGCGGCGACAACGGCCGCCGTCAGTTCAACTACTCCCACATTCTGGGCAACTTGCATCCGGAGATATCCAACCTCTATCGTCCCGAGAAAATCGCGGCGTCCCTCTCGCTCGACAACGCACTCCTGCACACCGCCGCCAACGCGGCCTGGCAACTATCCCGTTTCGTCTAAATAAAGCACCACCAAATCCCCGCGTCGCCAAGGCAACAGTGATTTTGGGCAACCTCACATTCAAACTACCCCACCGCCGACCGGCCACCCCATTGAACTCCCCCAAAAATCCATGTATCATCAGGTTTGCAGACGATTTTGTTCCGTCGTAAGAGTATGCCGTGAACGCACCGGTGATTTGGCGGAAGAGATGAGTGGGCCAAAGCCCACTTTTTATTTGCTCTAAAGAACTTTCTGCACACGCGGCAAAATGAACCGGAAGCAAAGATTATGGCAGTCCAGATCGATGAAATTCGAGCAACCGCGCAACGCGTCGCCGCCTCACACAACCTGGAGTTAGTCGATCTCGAATTCCAGGGCGGCAGCAAGTTCCGCACCCTGCGCGTCTATATCGAGAAGAACACCGCAGAACGAGCCAGACTGGCTGAGCAGGCAGCAGCCGGAACATCAGAACTACCGAAGGGCGTCCCGGTCGAGATGCTCTCCGGCGTAACCCACGAAGACTGCGCTACCTTCGCGCAGGACTTTGGCACCGTACTCGACGTCGAAGACTTAGTCCCCGGCGCCGAATATACCCTTGAGGTCTCCTCCCCGGGCCTTGAACGCAAGCTCCACCGGCCCGAAGACTTCACCCGGTTTCAAGGCAGTCTGGTTAAACTTCAGACCTTTACTCCGGTCAATAAGAACAGGCAGTGGCAAGGCCGTCTCACAAAATTCGCAGACGGTGTACTCACAATCGACCTCTCTGCCGTCAAGCAGAAAGGCAAGGCCAAAAAGGCCACGACCGAATCGACCGTCGACATCGCCCTGGCGAACGTCGAGAAGGCCAATCTGGTCGCAGAGATTTAGCAGCAGGCTTCGCCGGCGGGCATCCGGCGAAAACAGAAACATTCCGGGAACACCCTCCCGGGCGCAAATGAAGGACGAGTGAACAATGGCTAGTGCTTTGTATCAATCTATCGAGACGTTAAGCCGCGACAAGGGCATCGAGCCCGGCGTCGTCGTCGGTGCTGTGGAGGACGCTATCGCCCTCGCCACCCGCAAGTACTACAAGACCCAGGAGAACATGCGCGCCGAAATGGACCGCGAGACCGGCGAGATCCGCGCCTATGTCTTCAAGACCGTCGTCGAGACGCCCGAGCAGGTCGAGGACGACATCAACCAGATGACCCTCGAGCAGGCCCGCGAACTCGCACCCGAAGTCGAAGTCGGCGGCGAACTCCGCTTCTACAAGGACACCAGCCCCCTCGGCCGCATCGCCGCCCAGATGGCCAAGCAGGTCATCTTCCAGAAGGTCCGCGAGGCCGAACGCGACACCGTCTTCAACGAGTACAACCACCGCGCCGGCGAGGTCCTCAACGCCACCGTCAAGCGCCTCGAGCCCATGGACGTCATCTTCGACCTCGGCAAGGCCGAAGCCCGCATGCCCAAGCGCGAGCAGTCGCGGCTCGAGCAGTTCGCCGTCGGCGAGCGTGTTCGCGTCGTCCTCCTCCGCGTCGACCGCGCCGCCAAGGGCCCGCAGGTCATCGTCTCCCGCGCCGCCCCCGGCCTGGTTCAGAACCTCTTCCAGTCCGAGGTCCCCGAGATCTACGACGGCACCGTCACCATCCGCGCCATCGCCCGCGAGGCCGGCGAACGCACCAAGATTGCCGTGATGTCCCGCGACAAGGACGTCGACCCCGTCGGCGCCTGCGTCGGCATGAAGGGCATGCGCGTCCAGTCCATCATCCGCGAGCTGCGCGGCGAAAAGATCGACATCATCGAGTTCTCCGAAGAGATCACCACCTTCGCCGAGAAAGCGCTGCAGCCCGCCAAGGTCAGCCGCGTCTCCATCACCGACCTCGCCGACAAGCAGATCGAGGTCATCGTCGACGACACCCAACTCTCGCTCGCCATCGGCAAGAAGGGCCAGAACGTCCGCCTCGCCGCCAAGCTCCTGCAGTGGAAGATCGACATCAAGAGCGAAGAGGAGAAGCGCCAGGAGGTCGAGCAGCAGATGCAGGCCATGTCCGGCGGCCCCACTACGCCGATCGAACAGGTCACCGAGCTCGGCGATGCCGTCCTCGAAAAACTCATCGCAGCCGGCATCACCACCGTCGAAGCGCTCGCCGACATGACCCCCGAGCAACTCGAAGAGGTCCCCGGCATCGGCGAAAAAACGGTCGAAAAGATCTCCGTCGCCGTTCGCCACTACTTCGGGCAATACGAAGAGGGCGAAGAGCGTCCGGAGCCCGTCGTCTCGGCGGTCGCCGCAGAACGCGAGGAGAGTTCCATGGAGAAGACACCCGAAGCCATCCTGGCGGAAGAGGCCGGCATCGGAACCGCAAAGGAAATCAACACTCTCTCCACCGAAGACATCGCCGATCTCGAAGAAGCCGAATCAACCAGTGACGCCTTCAGCGAAAACGATGCACGGGAAGAGCGAATCGAACTGAATAACGATGCCGTAGACACCTTGGTGAACGATAGCCAGGAGGTTTCCGACGAAGGCATCGACGACGGAGAAGATCGTGGTTAGCCCGACGAGCCACGCAACACAGCATTCTCTGGGGCGCAACTTCAGAGATAATACTTACAATAAGAATTCCTACCTCGATGAGGCTTATATGAGCAGCTAAGGGCGCAGGGAACCGAAAAGGGACGGATGAGCAAAGTTCGAATCAACGATCTGGCACGGGAACTGGAAGTAAAAAGCAGGCCAATTCTGGATGCGCTGGAAGCAATCGGCGTAACCGGAAAGACCCACTCCAGCTCCATCGAAGCCGACCAGGCCGAAAAGGTCAGGGAATACTTCAGGAACGGCGGCAAAAGCGGCACTGCGACCAGGCAGCCGGCCGAGACCAGGCCGAAGTTCGACCTCTCCAAGGTCTCCAAGCCCGGCGACGCCCTCAAGGCCATCCTCGAGCGCAAACAGGCCGAGGCCGCAGCCAAAGCCGCGCCCCCACGCCCAACCGCCGTCGTTGCGCCTCCCTCCGCCGTTACAGTTGCCGCCGCCGCGCCCAAGGCCGCGCCAACATCCGCGGCAGCCCCGCCTCAGCCACATACCGGGCCCCAAATCGGGTCCCAGGCCGCGCCTCCCGCGCAGCCTCGCCGCATCGTCGTCCCACAGCCTCGCCCACAGGCGAACATCGTTGTGCCCCCGGCGGCTCCGGCCATCGCCAGCAAGCCGCCCGTCGGCCCAGTGATCGCGCGCCCGCCAGTAGCCGTTGCACATGCCGCAGCGCCGCCCGTCGTCTCCGCTCCGCCTGCAGCCAGGCCTGCACCTCCTGCGGCCCCACCTGTTGAAGCACCAGCAGCCGCAGCGCCCGTTCCTGCAGTCGCTGCTGCACCCGCTGCGGCCCACCCGCCCGCTGCAGCCCACGCGCCCGTAGCAGCCACTCCGGCGCCCGCAGCTGAAGCGCCGGCCGCCGCAGCTGTCCAGGCGGAAGCGCCGGCAGAGGCCGCCCCCCCGGCTGCTCCGCCCGTCCGCCGCGTCATCATGCCCCAGACCGGCCCGCGGCCCATCTACACCGCTCCAGCCGCCGCCCCGGTAGTGCCGCAACGCGGCCGCCCCATCTTCGAGCGCCCACGTCCGCAATCCTCCGGCGCCCCCGGCTCTCGCCCGGCTCCCTCGACAGCTCCCGGCGCACGCAGGCCAATGCACCCCACCCGCAGCTTCCCCGGCGGCCCATCCGGCCCCGGTGGAGCACCCGGACGCCCCGGCTTTACCCCCGGCGGCGCTCGCCCGGGCTTTGGCGCACGTCCCGGCTTCGGCGCTCGTCCTGGCGGAGCTCCCGGAGCCCTTCCCGGCCCTGGCGAAGCCCCGCCAACCGGCATGCGCCCCGCCGCACGTCCCGGCCAGCGCCGAGGCGGCCAGCGGTACGAGAAGACAAAAGAAGGCCCGATGAAGGGCTTCCAGCCGCCGCCACGTTTTGGCGGCGCCACCCTCTCCCGTGAGCCCCTGCCCATCACCAAGACCATCACGGTCACCGAAGGCATCAGCGTCAAGGACCTCGCCGAAAAACTCGACGTCCGCGGCAAAGACCTCATCGCCACCCTCCTCATGAAGGGTGTCTTCGTCACCGTCAACCAGTCCCTCGAAGGCGAGCTGGTCAAAGATGTCGCCCGCCAGTTCGGCGCCGACGCCACCGTCATCACCGTCGAAGAGCAGCTCGAAAACGAAGCCATCGAAGGCTTCCTCGAAGACACCACGGGCATGGTCGAGATCGTCCGGTCTCCAGTGGTAACGGTGATGGGCCACGTCGACCACGGCAAGACCTCGCTCCTCGACGCCATCCGCTCCACCGACGTTGCCGGCGGCGAAGCCGGAGGCATCACTCAGCACATCGGCGCCTACAAGGTCAAAATCACCAAGCCCGACTCACCGGCCTTCGGTCGCGAGATCGTCTTCCTCGACACCCCCGGCCACGAAGCTTTCACCCGCATGCGTGCACGCGGTGCCAAGGTCACCGACATCGTCGTCATCGTCGTTGCAGCCGACGACGGCGTCATGCCTCAGACCCTTGAGGCCATCGACCACGCCCGCGCCGCCAACGTGCCGATCATCGTCGCGGTCAACAAGATCGATAAGCCCGAGGCCAACCCCTCGCGCGTCATCAATCAACTCGCGACTCGTGGCCTCCAGCCCTCCAACCAGGGTGGCGACACCGAGTTCGTTGAAGTCTCTGCGAAGAAGCACATCAACCTCGACAAGCTCGAAGAAATGATCTGCCTCGTCGCCGACGTCAACGAGCAAAAGGCCCAGCCCGACCGTCCCGCCGTCGGCACCGTCATCGAAGCCAAGCTCGATCGCGGCCGCGGCGCCGTCGCTAGCATCCTCGTCCAAAACGGAACCCTCCGCACCGGCGACACCTACATCGTCGGCAACACCTTCGGCAAAATCCGCGCCATGTTCGACGACCGCGGCCGCGCCATCACCGAAGCCGGCCCCTCCACCCCGGTCGAAATCCTCGGCCTCGAAGGCATGCCCGACGCAGGCGACACCTTCCTCGTCATGGCCGATCGCGACAAGGCCAAGGGCATCGCGCAGTACCGCAAGCTCAAGGAACGCGAAGCGCAACTCGCGAAGTCCTCGCGCGTCTCCCTCGAGGGCCTCTCCGAGCAGATCAAGCAGGCCGGCATGAAGGACCTCAACCTCATCCTCAAGGGCGACGTGCAGGGTTCGGTCGAAGTTCTCGCCGACTCGCTCCAGCGCATGTCCACCGAAAAGGTTCGCGTCCGCGTCCTTCACTCCGGTGTCGGCGCCATCACCGAGTCAGACGTTCTCCTCGCCTCCGCTTCGAACGCGGTGGTCATCGGCTTCAACGTCCGTCCCGATCGCAAGGCCTCCGAAGTCGCCGAGCGCGAAAATGTCGAGATCCGCCTGCACTCCATCATCTACGAGCTGCAGGACGAGATCACCAAGGCCATGTACGGCCTCCTCGAACCCGTCTTCAAGGAGAACTACGCCGGCCGCGCCGAGGTCCTCAACGTCTTCAAGATCACGAAGGTCGGTCAGATCGCCGGCTGCCGTGTCACCGACGGCCTCATCCGTCGCGACGCGCAGGTCCGCCTTCTCCGCGAAGGCGCTGAGCTGTGGAAGGGCAAGATCGCCACACTTAAGCGCTTCAAGGACGACGTCAGCGAAGTCCGTCAGGGCGTCGAGTGCGGTATCGACCTCGCCGGCTTCAAAGACATCCAGATCGGCGACGTCATCGAAGCCTTCACCACCGAAAAACTCGCCGCCGAGCTCGGTCAAAACTCCGCCGCAGCCCGCAAAGCAGAGAAGGCTGAAAAAGAACGCGAAGCCGCAGCAGCCGCCACTCCAGCCACCGCCGAAAATTCAGTCAACGCCTAACCAAAATCCCTTCACCATCAAGCAAGGCCGGGAGCAATCCCGGCCTTTCGTTTCCTCACACCTTCATCGTCACCGTACTGACCGAATCCGGCATTAACTTCACCGTAGCCATCCTCCCACCCGCACGCACATCTACAAACTGCTCATGCTGAGCCGCATTCCGCAACAGCATCACCAGCGCCCCATCCGGATTCACAAACCCCAGAGCATCGTCACACGTCCCCGTAGTCTCCACCCGCTTTGCTCCCACCTCCACAAAGTGGCTCAGGTGCTTCATCAGGTAGTAGTCGTGGTTGTAACGAAAGCTCTTCGCCGCTCCATCCACGCTAACCAGCGAGTTCTGCATCCATCCCCACGTGCTCGGAGCTCCCTGGTCGAGAGAGATGTTCCAGTACATATACGCGCCCGCTCCCGACCGCATGTAATGCTTCATCAACTGCCAGCAGTACGTCGTGTACGCCCAGCTGTTCGACCCATCGCCGCACTCCTGTTCTGACTGATACACCACCAGCTTCGGAAACCGCCCGTGCAGCCTCGGCAGCGCATTCTTCCCTGCCCACTGCACTCCCATGCCGCTGATGTAGCGCCCCGCCTCAGGATCGGCCATCACCACTTCCAGCAGCTTCGGGTCGCCGCGCTCCAGCGTGCCAAAGAAAACCGACACCTTCCGCACCGACATCTCCGGCCCCAGGTATCGAATAAACTTCGCCAGCCCCTCCGGCGTCCATGTGCAGCTCGGAAAATTCTGCGCGGAATTGAACTCATTCTGCGGCATCACCATCCCAACGGGAATCCCCTCCTTGCCATACGCATCGATGAACCGTCCAAAGTACTTCGCATAAGCCCGCAGATACGGTTCCTCGAGGAGGAACATATCCTCGCCCTCATGCCCTATCTGGTCCGGCCGTATCCCGTTGTCCTTCTGCTCTCCCCGGCTCGCAGCCTCCGCATAAAATCCGTTCTTCTTCATCCAGCTCGGAGGCGACCACGGAGACGCCCACACCCGCAGCTTCGGCTGATAACGCTGCGCCGCATGAATAAACGGAATCAGTGTCGCCCGATCGTTCTCGATGCTGAATTGCTTCAGTTCAAAGTCGCCCTTCGTTTCGTCATACGAGTACGCCTTCAGTGCAAAATCATTCGCGCCAATCGGCATCCTGCACAGCGAAAACCGCGCCCCCGCAACCGGATCGAACAACTCCCGCAAAACGCTCTTGCGATCCGTATCACTCAGTTTGCTAAGCGAAGTCCACCCCAGTTCATTGAAGCACCCGCCAAATCCCTCCATCGTCTGCGCCGTTGCCGTCACATCCACATTCAGATTCAAAGCATCCCACCGCCACCCCGGCTTCGCCAGCTCCTGTGCCTGCCACGGCTTCTCCTCAGTCGTGGTGACACAACGAACCGCATCGTCATGGTCGGAAACATGGTCAGAACCCGCAGACGTCTGCGCCCTCGCCACCCCCGGCGTTCCGGCCATTGCCGTTCCCACCGCAAAAGCCGATCCCGCCCCCTGCAAAAACTGCCGCCGGTTCCACGCGATTTTCATATCGGTTGGAAAGCATACACCGACGTCCCGACTCAGAGTAGAACGAAAAATCCAGGATGGCGCGGAGAGGTACGGCCCCCTCGCCGCCTCCCGCGCACACGAACCCCCATCACTTCGAGGCTCGCATCTCGCGACCCGGAGCTAGGATTTCTTGTTGAGGTCGTCGTCCTTGTAGTACTTGGTTCCCTGCAGGGTCAACTGCAGCGCAAGACCATTCTTTGTGATCTCATAAACATAAACACCCGGAGACACCTCAATCGCTCCCGAGTAGGCCCCACCCTTCTCCCCTGCCTTGGCCGCCGCGTCCGTTTGCGCTGAAGCCGACCAGCCGGAATTGAGGAAATTGCTCAGCGCCTTATCGTTTGCGAATACGAAGATCACCCGATAGTCCTTCACTCCCACGCCCAGACCGCCGCCGGCCGAGACCATCTTCATGAAGGTTTCCTGCTTGCTACCGGAGTCGACGGCGATTCCTGAGCCGCGCGCTGTGCTCAACAGAAGCAGGTTCGTCCCCATATTGTCGAAGACGGCATACCCGGCAGACTTTTGGATAGCCCCCTGGGCTCCGGGTTCCAGTTTGTACAGATCCTGCAGAGTCTTGGCAGACATCTTGCGAGTCTTGTCCCGTTTCTCGTCGGGTGAATCGCCGGCTCTTGCCAAACCGGTAGCCAGCAGGATCATTGCGAGGCATGTAGCGATTTTTCTGACTCTCATCGGCGCTCTCCTTATTTTTGAGGAACCGATTGCGGGCACGTCCAATTGCGGGCACGCACAACGTTAGCTCTACCTGTAATCGTTCCCATGCAATGAAACAGGACATACGGCGCTTTTGCTACTGCCAGAATTGCTAGTTGCTGTCGCGTGTCCTCACGAAAACTCACCCATGCCGGTCCCACAACATAGCCTATCGCCCATGGTTTCTGGGTAGAGCAGGCTTTCAGCCCTGCGTCTCAAGCAAGGTCGCGAAGCGACGTCCGCTCTGCCGAAGGCCGGAGCAAAGGCGAAGCCGAAGCGACTGAATCGTTGCCGTTGCCTTTGCATTTGCTTTTTCGCCTTCGAAGCGGCCGATTCCGCGAACCTGCGGAAACTCACCCGTGCCGCTTACGAACAGCGCTTTCACAGCCCATCCTTGACTCGCCTGATAACCTTAAATCAGCAGAATAAGCCCGGCCGAGCGCCGGGCCTTCGCATTTAAACCCGGAGGACTTGACCAACGAGTCCGGACTCATGTCTTCTGGTTTGAAGACTTTGCGCACTTTTCACCCAAGAGGGGGAGGTACCATGCCGACGACTATCACCGAGACGAAGATCGACACCAGATTCGACCTCGCCGCCATCCAACAGGCCCTCCGCGAAAATAAAATCGACGGTTGGCTCTTCTACGACCACCACCACCGCGACCCCCTCGCCTACTCCATCCTCGGCCTCGACCCCCACATGCACGTCACCCGCCGCTGGTACTACTTCATCCCCGCCACCGGAGAACCAAAGAAACTCGTCCACCGCATCGAGTCCTTCCGGCTCGACAACCTCCCCGGCACAAAAACGGCCTACTCCTCGTGGCAGGAGCTCGAATCCCAGCTCCAGACCCTCCTCACCGGCGCAACAAGAATCGCCATGCAGTACTCCCCTCGCAACGCCATCATGTACGTCTCCATGGTCGACGCCGGCACCATCGAACTCCTCCGCTCCTTCGGCAAGGAGCCCGTCACCTCCGCCGACCTCGTCAGCCACTTTGAAGCCGTCCTCACCGATGCTCAGCTCGCGACCCACTACGTCGCGCAAAAACACATCGACCAGATCCTCGACGCAGCCTGGAAAGAGATCGGCACCCGCGCGCGCAACGGCACCACGGAATACGCCATGGTGCAGTACCTTCAGGAAGGCCTCTCCCGCGCCAACCTCATATGGGAGCACGGCCCCAACGTCAGCGCCGGCCCCAACTCCGCCGACTCCCACTACGAACCCACCGCCGCCAAGTCCCGCACCATCGGCAAAGGCGACTTCGTCCTGATCGACATCTGGGGCAAGCTCGCCAACGACCCCACCGCCGTCTGGTACGACATCACCTGGACCGGAGTCGTCGGCCGCGAGCCCACCGAACGCGAACAATTAATCTTCACCACCGTCCGCGACGCCCGCGACGCCTCCATCAAAGCCGTGCAGGACGCCTTCGCCGCCAACCAGCCCATCGCCGGATGGCAGGCCGACGACGCATCCCGAAACGTCATCCGCAAAGCCGGTTTCGGCGACTGGTTCACCCACCGCACCGGCCATAACATCGGCCCCGAGCTTCACGGCAACGGCGCGCACCTTGACAACCTCGAAACCCACGACGAGCGCCTCATCCTGCCCAACACCTGCTTCTCCGTCGAACCCGGCCTCTACTTCCCCGGAGAATTCGGCGTACGCAGCGAAGTCGACATGATCGCCCGCAAAGGCAAAGCCGAAGTCTCGGGCCGCATTCAAACAGAGCTCGTCCGCATCTAGGTGGTTGAAGTCCCGGGTTTATGCGCCGCTCGGCACTTCCACGGGTGTGATCGGCTGGTTCGGTTTCGCTTCGACTCCATACCGGTATGGCCCAAGACGGGCGAGCAGAACCAGCGCAATCACCATTGCCCCGCAGAGGACTGCGAGCGGCACTGTGTAGGAATGAAAGCGGTCGTACCCTGCGCCCATCAGAAACACACCTGCCGCTCCCGAGAGCATGAATGCGCCGAAGGCATGCCCATACGCAGTGCCAAAGGCCAACAGGCCGAAGTACCTCGAGATCATGTAGGCCATGGACTCCACCTCCGCCCCCATGCCCAGCCCAACCAGAAACGAGGCAACGAGTGCCAATGGCCCGGAGGTTCCGGCACACAAGATACCTATTCCCAGCGCCGTGGCACCGTAAAAGAGAATCGCAACGCGTGGGGCAAAGAGGCGATCCAGCAGATATCCGGAAGCGAGGCGACCCAACATAACTGCGATTCCGACAAGTGAGGTGGCGATGGCGGCACGCTCTGCGGTGACGCCTCTATCCGTAAATATTGCGGACATATGAAGGGCGGCGCCATGTACACTCGCGCCGGCCAGAGAAAAGATGCAAATCAGTATCCAGAATGCCGGGCTGTGCCAGATTTCATTCCACGTCAAACCCTGCCGGTCCTGCGGTTGCAATTGCGAAACCTGACTTTTCTCGTCTCCATCTGGTTGAAGGCCGCGTTGTCCGGGATCGTTCTGCAGCAAAGCGGCAAGAATCGGGAGCGGCAGCAGGACGACTGCGCCTCCGAAGATCGCAAACGCGGCACGCCAGCCGAAGCTGGTGATGAGACGCTGGGCGAGAATCGGAACAACAACGGAGCCGATTCCAATTCCCATCATCGACAGTCCCAATGCCAGTCCCCGGTGGCGGTTGAACCAGTGTGAAATCACGACACCATAGGGAACGGGCGCCGGGCCGCTCGCCATCGCAACTCCAAGCACTGTGAAGAGAAGGTAGAGCTGCCACAAGGCGCTCCCCACCCACAGCGCAGAACACAAGCAGAGGCCGTAGAGGAGGGTGAACGCAAGGATGACACGCTTCGCCCCGAACCGGTCGATGATCATGCCAGTGCACGGAATCAATAGCGCACCCACAATATTAAATAGAGAAAAGGCGAAGGACACGGCGGCGCGGCTGGCGTGAAAATCCACAACCAGCGACTTGAAAAACACACTGAACGAAAAGACCATCAGTGGCGGCCCAAGGAAGAGCCCGATAGCACTCACAAAGACAATCAACCACCCGTAGAAAAGTCGAGGCCGCTTGCTGGTCATTTAAACTCCGGCCGCGATAAGGGGAGTTTGGCCGCGGCAAATTCTTGCTGCTGGGGGACCTGCCACCATGTACTGGCAGTGCTGAAAGGCTATACGCGGGGCGCGTTTAGAGTCAAAGAGAATCTACCGCTTCAGCGCGCGCCTGCAGCTTTTCTGCTCTTTACCGGACATCCACCCTGTTATCATCAGATCAGCAATGGCTACTGACGTCTCAGCACAAGCGCGCCCCGCGCAATCCTCTTCATTCTCCGTGATGGTACTCATCACCGCCTGGCTCATCCCGGGCGCAGGCCATCTCATGCTTCGCAAATGGATCCGTGGCGGCCTGCTCATGTTCTCGATCGTCGCAATGTTCAGCATAGGCCTTGCCTTGAAGGGCAAGATCTACACGCCCAACACCGGTGACCTGCTCGACATCCTCAACTTCGCCGGTGACCTCGGCAACGGCCTGCTCTATGTGATAGCCCGCATCTTCGACCTCGGCCAAGTCACCGTCCAGGTGGCGACCGCTGACTACGGAACCAAATTCATGGTCGTAGCCGGCCTGCTGAACATCGTCTCCGCCGTCGACGCCCACTCGCTGGCAACCGGGAGGAAGCGCTCGTGACCATCTCTCATTTCGGAGCAGTCCTCCTCTTCGCTCTCTTCACCTCGATCGTCTTCGGCATCACCCAGCGCACCGAGCCTCGTATGATGATTCGCTTCGGCGCCTTCTGCTTCGCCCTCTTCGTCGGCGGCACCGTCGTGGCAAGCTGGGTGATGTGGCTCATCAAGCACTAACGACCGGCGCCGCTCTCACCTGTCATTCATTTCTCGCTGCTTGTTCTGCTCCCAAAATGTATGTCGGCAACGCTCTACCCAATGCTTACAACGTCACGGTGACTTTTCTGTGTCAGCGTGTCCACAATTGAATACATACTGGCCCCAATTTCATCTTTGACCCAAGACGGGGTGCTCCCTACGCCGAAGGGGAACGCCGCGCGGGCGTCCTCAGACCACATCATTTTGAAAACGCTTTGAAATTTTCAGAGACTTTGAAGAATGCCGAAACAGTCTGTGATTGTTTTATAAGGATGGTGGACACGGCAGGATTCGAACCTACCGCTTCCACCGTGTGAAGGTGCCGTTAAAGGCAAGGCGAACATTCGAGGGCTAAACCGGCAAACCGGCCTACGTGGCGGGATTTGCCACAAAAATGCCGCAAGGCTTCTTGCGGCTGAATCGAGTGGCTGACGGTGCTGATCAACGAGGAACAGGCCCTCTTTGGCGCAGATAGACAAAACTCTGTCCGATTGACAATTGCTTGATGCGAAGCATGATCGGGTCTCGATGTGCGCGCCGCCGCGTACCCCCAACAAATCGTGTTGCCGAAGAACCACAATTTTGGGGAGCTGGCCGCATTGGCAAACACAAGCGCTTTTTCCGTGCTAATCCGCAGTGCGGGTCTCAACTCATGTTTGGTCTGTAGGCAAGCTGGAAGGGGCGGCTGGGTCACCGTCCGCGCTGGTTGACGAACTGGCGTGCGGCGAGGAGGACGGTAGTGCATCCCATAAGCGTGAGTACCAAGGCATTGAGCCAGAGGTCTGGGAAGCCAGCGCCGCGGAGGATAATGCCGCGGAGGATCTGGATGTAATAGGTCGCGGGAATGATACGGCTGACGGCACGAAAGAATGGCGGCATGGTATCGATAAGAAAGATGTAACCGGAGAGGAATACCGAAGGCAGGACCGTGCCCATGGAGAGTTGAAATGCTTCGGACTGCGTGCGTGCTTTGGTGGAGATGAAGAGGCCTACGCCGAGCACTGTGAGTAGAAAGGGCAGAGACATTCCGAGCAGAACGAAGACGTTGCCATGGATGGGCACCTGGAAGACGATGCGCATGATGGTGAGGATGAGACAGAGTTCCCCGAAGCCAAGGACGCCATAGGGGACCATCTTGCCGACCATGAGGCCGAGGGGTGCAACGGGCGTCATGGTGAGTTGTTCTAGAGTGCCGCGCTCGCGCTCCCGCACGAGGCTAAGGGCGATGAGCAGGATGATCATGACTTGCAGGAGAATGGCGATAAGGCCGGGGACGAAGAAGTTTGCCGACCGGGTGGCGGGATTGTACAGGACAGAGGGACGGACCTCGATAGGCATTTGCGATGAACCGAGGATGCGGCTGAGAGACTGTTCGAGTGCGACACCCGTGGAGGCGTTGACGGCTTGTCCGGCGACAGTAGTGTCGGAGCCGTCGATGAGGACGAGGACGGTGGCCGTCTTGCCGCTCTGGAGTTGACGGGAGTAGTCGTAGGGTATTTTGATTGCGACGCGCGCTTTGCCTCCGCGCATCGCCGTGTACAGATCGGAGGTTGATTGCACCGTGAGAGCGAGACGGAATGTATCCGATGCGGCGAAGCTTTCGAGCAGCTGCCGGCTCTGTTGGGTGTGCGACTCGTCAAGCACAACGGTGGGAATCTGCCTGATGTTGGTGTCGACCGCGAAGCCGAAGAGAAATAGCTGGATAAGCGGGATGACCAGAGCGAAGAAGAGTGTTCCGGGATCCCGGACGATGTGCGTGAATTCTTTGCGGCACACAGGCCAGAGACCGTAGAAGAGCCTGTTCATTTCGCAGCCTCCATGATCTGGTAGGTCAAGGTGACGAAGACATCTTCGAGTGAAGGCACGATGGGTTGAATCTTTGCCTGAGGGAATTGAGCACGGAGTGCGTCGATCTGATTGATCTCGATCAGAGCGTGAATGGAGCGGCCGAAGATGGTCGCTTCGCGCACGCCGGGACGTTTGCGTAATGTGGCGAGGACAGTGGAGGCGTCGGGAGTTTCGATCTCTACCCGCGAGGTTCCGGCGGGGTTGGCCTCAGGCAGCCGCTGGAGCTCGCTGATGGTGTCGAGAGCGACGAGCCTGGACATGTAGATGTAGCCGACGCGGCCGCAACGCTCGGCCTCATCCATGTAGTGCGTGGTGACGAAGAAGGTGACTCCCTGGCCGGATAACAGGAAGAAGAGGTCCCATAGGGAGCGGCGTGCGACGGGGTCGATACCGGCGGTGGGTTCGTCGAGGAAGACGACCTCTGGCGAATGGATGATGGCGCAGCCGAGGGCGAGCCGTTGTTTCCAGCCGCCGGAGAGAGCGTTGACTCTGCGGTGGAGATAGGGCTGAAGCCCGGTGAGGGAGAGTATCTCCTGGATGCGCTCGTGCGCGCGGATGCCCGTGATGCCGTAGACACCGGAGTAAAAGCCGAGGTTTTCGGAGACGGTGAGGTCTTCGTAGAGGCCGAATTTTTGCGACATGTAGCCGACGTGCCGCTTGATGTCAGCGGCATCTTTGCGGATGTCCATCCCGAGGATGGTCCCGGTGCCTTCAGTGGGCGTGATGAGTCCGCATAGGGCTTTGATGATGGTGGTTTTGCCCGAACCGTTGGGGCCGAGGAACCCGAAGAGTTCTCCTTTGTTGATATCGAAGGAAACGTCGTTGACTGCGGTAAAGTCGCCGAAGCGGATGGTGAGGTGGTCGGCGGTAATGACGGGAGTCATTTCAAGCGTACCGTGGCGGACATGCCGGATTTGAGAACGCCATCGGGGTTGTCGACGCGCACTTTCACGCCGAAGACCTGGTGTTGGCGGTCGTCGCGAGTCTGCACGTTGCGGGGGAGGAACTCTGCCTGCGAGGCGATCTCCTGGACGTGTCCGGCGAAAGTGCGTCCATGGAGGGCATCGACCTCGACTTGTGCGGCCTGGCCGATGCGGACTGCGGAGAGGTCGGTCTCGGGGACGTAGACCTTAACCCAGAGCTGCGAAGATTCGAGCATGGTGACGACGATCTTTCCCGGGCCGACAAGGTCGCCGGTGCACACGCTGACTGTCTCGACGAGTCCGTCGGCGGGCGCGAAAAGTTCGGCCTCCTTGAGCTGCACGTCGAGTTGGTCGATCCGTGCCTGGGCTTCGTCCAACTTTGCGCGGCCTGCGTCAATGTCCTCTTTGCGGTAGCCGTGCTGCATGAGCTCCGCCGCTGCCTGCGCCTGACGGTAACGTTCCTGCGCTGCCTGGAGATCTTCCTTGCGCGTGCCGGCTTGCAAAAGAGCGAGGCGCTGGCGAAGGGATTCGGCCCTCTGGGCCGTCGAGTCGCGCGTTGCTTTCGCGTTGTCGTATTGCTGGCGGGAGACGGTATCGTCACGTACGAGTATCTCCATTCGCTGATAGTTAGTTTGGGCGTTGACGGCATCGGCGTTGGCCGCTGCGTAGTCAGCCCGGGCCTGCTGGAGTTCCTGCGATCTGGGGCCGTTCTCTGCTGCGGCGAGTACGGCGCGCTGCTCCTGTGCGGTGGCCCTGGCCTGCGCGATCTCCTCGGGACGATTCCCGCGCTGGAGCCGACGGTAGTCAGCCTGGGCCTGCTCCAGCTGCGCTTTGGCTTGTGCGCGCTGGGCTTTGAGATCGTCGCACTCAAAGTGCACAAGGAGCGATCCAGCCTTTACTGCCTGACCCTCCTCGACGGGAACCTGGGTCACGCGGCCGCCGGTCTTTGAGCCGATCTGGATCTCCCGCGTTTCCACGGTGCCGGAGTAGACGAAGGAGTTCTTCGAATTTGTGCACGAGTGGATGAGCCATCCGGCAGCGATAAGGATAGCGAGGGCCCCGCTGCCAAAAATGATCTTGCGTTTCATGCCATCCCCTCTAAGCCGAGCTTCAGACGGGCGCGCATGTTCGTGAGCAGCCAACTGCCGGGTTCCTCTTCGCGAATGAGCCACTCCAGTGTGGTTGCCATGTAGATGGCGAAGAGCGTTTCGGATATCAGCTGAGGGGCGGCGGCCTTGCGACGTGGAATGCGCTTGATGGCGCCACTGAGTATGTTGATTGCTTCCTGGCGAGCCGCCATCATGGGGCCGTTGGTGACCTGCTGGAACCAGAGGCTAAGCAGGAGCCGGCGCGAGTTCCCGGCGATGCGGGTATTTTCGCCTGTTACTTCAAGGAAGAGCGCAATGACGTCATCGAATGTGACCTTCTTGCCGCTCTCGCCAAAACGGGTGACGATTGCCTTCAGTTTTTCAATGCGCGTGCTGGCGATTTCGCGGAGGATCAATTCCTTTTGTGGGTAGTAGTTGAAGAAGGTCGCGCGCGAGATTCCGACCGTGTCGCAGATCATCTCGACGGAGACGGCTTCGTATCCATGGGTCGCGAAGAGTTCGAAGGCGATGCGGACGATTTCTGCTCGCGTGTGATGTTTCTGCTTCTCTCGCAGCGATGGTGTACCCGTAGCCATAAATTGGACTATAGTCCAATAATTATCCTTCAGTCAAATAGAACTGCCACAGTCCGCACGTTACCCCCTTACCGACGTGATCCGCCAAGACCCGTGGTCTTCCCTAAGCTGGTGGTCTTCGACCTTGACGGCGACCGCTTCGGCACGCCGCAGGCAACAGCCAATCAGCACGGACGAGCACCGCCCGCTTTCTGACCTCGCGAAGCTGTGAACCGGCCGGAGCTGAAAGAAGTGACTTGCCTTGCTCGGCAGAAAGCCAGTTTCCGATCCCAACGCCAAAAACGCTTGGCCCCTTTCACGCTGCGAATACCGGCGCCAAGTCCGGGTTGAGAAGGCCCGCAGTTCGACGCTTCGTAGGCCAGCCTGCAGGTTGCCGATAATCGATGAGAGGATAAGTTTCCACAAGTCGGCTTCTCGGAAGTTATCCTTATCTCCCAGGAAGAGGGGTTGTGGGAACCGCGAGCGACGTAGAACAACATTGAAGATTGGAAATACGCCAGAAGCAGGCCACTTCACCGCCCTTAAATCCACTACACTTTTGACGCTGGATCAAGTCAGTTAAAGAGGCAGTACTGCATGATAACGAGAATCTCTCTGATAGCAATGTTTGTGCTGTCGCTAGTGCCGATTGGCGGCATATCTCTGGTTGCGCAACAGTCCGCCACCAGTGCTGCTCCTTCCAGACCAAAAAGCCCGTGTGACATTTATGCTGCTGCGGGCGATCCTTGCGTGGCAGCACACAGCACTACCCGCGCTCTTTATGCGTCCTACAACGGTCCGCTCTATCAGGTTCTGCGCCAGTCAGACGGGAAGACGCTCAAAATCGGCGTCGTCCAGCCTGCCGCGTCTCCTGTACCCGATGTGGGCGGATACGCCGACGCTGCCGCGCAGGATACGTTCTGTGCCAATACCTACTGCTGGATCACGACGATCTACGATCAGTCTCCGAAGCACAACGATCTCGTTCAAGCTCCCCGCGGTGGCTTCAGCGGTCCGGCTATGGGCGGTTTTAATAACCTGCCGATCGCCGACATGGCTCCGGTGACGGTTATGGGCCACAGGGTCTACGGCGTCTTTGTGATGCCGGGCATGGGCCTCCGTCAGAACGACGTGAAGGGCACCGCCGTGGACGACCAGGCCGAAGGACAATACTGGGTGATCAATGGGCTGCACTTCAACAACGGCTGCTGCTTCGACTACGGCAACGCCGAGATCGACAGCCGTGACGATGACAATGGCACCATGGAGACCACCTACTACGGCAACTCCACCGGCTGGTATCACGGAATCGCGCCAGGCCCATGGATCATGACCGACCAGGAGAACAATCTCGTAGGCTGCGTCAACTCCGATGGATCCAAAACCTGCGCAAAGCTGCCGACGATCACCTGGCGGTTCGTGACAGCTATCGCCAAAGGTGAACCGCATCACTGGACCTCTATGGGAGGAGACGCACAGAGGGGTTCCTTGTCGGTGATGTTCGATGGACCGCGCATCGATGCTACCTACGATCCGATGCGAAAGCAGGGAGCCATCCTTCTAGGAAATGGCGGCGATAACAGCGTCAGTTCCCAAGGCACTTTCTACGAAGGTGCCATGACGGCCGCAGGCACCTTCCCGACCGACGCCACTGACCAGATGGTGCAGGCCAACGTGGTCGCCGCACACTATGACGTGCCGCGGCTGACCCTCGCACCTGCGTCGGCAACTACTAAGTCGCCGGGCCTACAGACCTTCTCTCCCAGCTCCTCGCAGGACGCTACGGTCACATTCACCAATACGGCGGACGCGCCGACCACAGGTGTTCGGTTGAACATCGCCTTGCCAGATAAGAAGTGGACATCCGAAGTTGCAGGGACTCGCGAGTCATCGAAGACATTCCCCGAGCCGGTCGCACCGGGCGCGAGCGTGAGTGCCACCTTCAAGGTCACCGCGGGGCCGATGGCCTTGAACGGCGACTTGGTCGGCAACGCCTCGTGGACAGACACGAAGAGCGGCACGATGCATTCCGAGACGGCTGCCATGAAGGTGCGCAATGTGAGCCAAATTAAGGTTAACGAGTTTCGCATCGGCTCCAGTTCCGCGAACACCACCGACTCGTTCATTGAGCTCTATAATCCCAGCTCCAACGCGGTCGACATCTCCAACTGGACCCTGACAGTTCATCCGACACAGCAGCCCGTCTTCTCGTCGGTGAAGGTCCCGGCCGGCACCAAGCTTGCGGCTCACGGCTTTTATCTGTTCGGCCTCGCCAACTCCGGTCTAGCAGTTCCCGCGCGCGCCGGTGATACCAACATCAACGTCAGGAGCACGACGGGCATGCCGGTCGGCGATACAGTCAGCATTGATACCGGTTCTGACGTTGAGACACGCAAGATCGTCAGCGTGGGGACGGCAGCCAACACCAGTACAACACTTTGGCAGCCCCTTCCCGATGGCCCGGTGATTACAGTCCCGGTGGGATCGACAAGCGTGCCTGTGACCAGCGTCTCTGGTTTCGTGGTCGGGCAAAAGATCGCCCTCGGCTACGGAGCCACCTACCCCACCGTGGCGAAAGCCACTGAGCAGTATGAGGTGGCCACAGTTACTGCAGTTGGAAAGCCCGGCACCCAGGCCTTCCTCGCGGTGGACGCTTCTGCTGGCGCAACCAACATCCAGGTGACGTCCGTCGCGGGCATCTCCGCCGCTGACACCTTCAGGCTGGACATCGACAGCATGGGCCATGGTATCGAGACCGTCAAAGTCACGCGGGTTGGCACGCAGGCCAACCGTACAAACCTCGCGGCAACGGCAAACCCCGGCGCGACTAATATCAAAGTCCGCAGCACAACTGGTTTTTCTGTAGGCGACAAGATCACTATTGGGACTCCCGCTAAATATCAGACCGTGACCATCACTACGGTCGGTACCCCGGGTCCGAACGGTAGTGGCATCGACGTCACCCCCGCTCTCGCCGAACCGCACGTCAATGCCGAGTTGGTCGTCTCTCCCGGCACTGGTCTGGGCCTCGCCTCACCGCTGCGTTTCAACCATGCGGCCAATCTTCCCTTCAGCAATCGGGGAACTGGAATTAGCTTCCAGCCGGCGACAACCCACCCCCATTCGAGCAACGAGCCCGTGCAACCGCTTGGCACAGGCATCGCGCTCGATAAGCCTTTGTCCAAAAACCACGGCATCGACGCGGTCGTACGAGACGCCGTAGTCATGACCGCGGGCTATCAGGGCACTCCGGCGCCCAACCAGTGGTTTGGCGGTCCCGCGCTTTTCTCCATCAGCGCCAGCAGCTTCACCAATCGCCCACCCGTACTCAACGCGGGAAATATGGTGCTGCGCGATGCCGCTGGTCTCGTCGTCGACAGTCTTAACTACGGCGGCCTCGTCGACCCCTGGGCTTCCGAGGGCTACCAAGCCACCTCCGGTACCGGAGAGATGGGCTGCCAGGTGTCGTCGCCCGGACCTGCCGGCGGCTTCGGACCCGCCGCAGCCGCCATCATGACGAATCGAAGCGCGGGCCGCTTCCCCGACGGCGCTGATACCGACAGCAACTGCGCCGACTTCCACTTGCAACCTACCACCACCCTGTCAGCAGACTCCTCTCCGAACGCCACCAATATTAAAGTTGCAAGCGTGGCAGACTTCGCCGTCGGGCAGTCGATTGCCATCGAGACCGGCGCGGGCAGTGAGACCGCCGTTATTCAAACGGTTGGCACAGCGGGTGCGACCACCGTGGTCACTGCGACGTCCCCCGGCGCAACCATCATCCCCGTCGCCAATCCGGCAGGCTTCCACTCTGGTCAAACCATCGCCATCGACAACGAAGTGAACCATGAGACAGGCGTAATCGCCTCCACGACCTTCAACCGGAGCGGCGCCTCTATCACGGTGTCTGAACCGCTCAAGCTTGCTCACGTGGTCGGCGCACAGGTCTCCGGCAGTGGCATCACCCTCACCCATGCGCTCTCCCAGGCGCATGCCAGCGGAGCACAGGTCGTCAGCGAACGTCCCACTCCCGGCGCGCCCAACCAGTACTACGCAAGGTTCCATTGATGCTGCGATTCCTGCCTCATGCCGGTAGTGCAACATTTCACCCTACTTTAGAAGTTTTCAACGCAGTCGCAGCATTCAACGCAACATGAAAAGAAACCGAAACGGCAAGCGACCGTTTCGCCCTTAGGTCTATTGACGGCAGGACACACTCGTTTGCAGGCAATTCAGCTGCTGATTGCGATTGAGATGACCATGCAGCCGCATCCAGCAGATTCCAGGGATCGCGCCGATCGTCTAGAGATGACAGAACAGTCACAACGGCGTGTCTGAAGCCTGCTGGACGTATAGATTTACAACAACCGCGCGGTTAATAAGGACAGGCACGCGCGCAACTCATCATGGCCAAGAGCTGCTGTGCTCCATTAAAGGCCGAATACATTTGCGCAGACTATCTCTCGCTCTAACGTTCCTCTTGCAGTCGCGCGGCGGACCATACATATACGTCCACTTGCCGAAGACATGATCGATCTGAACAGCTGACCTGAACAGCTCAGGGAGGTAGATCGCCCAGTCTCCATTAGCCCTTTTTGGAATCCATCGGTGCGCTTGCCAGGCCGGAGCACGGATAGACTGACATCTGAAGTTCTCTTCTCAGTCGTTCGTTCTTCACGAGCAGTTCGCACACGACAATTTCCGGATTTGCTACGCGGCACTTCCAATATGCCAGTTCCGACTCGGGTTCACTTTCGAAGGATTCAGCTGTCATATGGAGCTCCGCTTTGGCGAAATTGTCTTTTGCATTGCTTGACCACCAGACAGCTCGCTTCAGTAATAGAGTGGGGTTCGAGACCGGTTATATTCTATCTGCGATCGAGAATTTCAGGATCTAATGCCCACGCTCTGCATAGCATGTCCTTACTAATGCAAAGGAGGTGATATCCATTTTTGCGTGATCATGGATCCTTGGATCTGTTTCGCGACAGCCTTCGCCATCCGAGAAGCGTCTGCTTGGACGGTCCCTTTTTTGTCTCCGACGTCTCCGGCTGCGGCTCATACCGCGACTGAACCAGCACCCATAGTTGCAGCAGCGCCTAGCTTCTTACCACTCGCTGCGCTTAGATTAAAATTCCAAAACAACAGTTTTCTCTCCTTTAGTAAATGAGGAGACAGTAATGTGTGTCTTGATATCACTGGCGCGCGACCGAATCCGATCATGACCCGCTTGGTTTTGTTGCCTTCGTCGATAGCAATAAACTCGCCTTCAACAATCAGAACGGTGGCCGTCGGGATTGCTCCACCGTCGAATGCTCTTTCCGACTGGATGTTTACCTTAGCGAGTTCCTCCATAAGGGTCTTAGAGAAATTCGCCTGAACCTGTTGAGTGAGAATTTCGGGCGTTGAGTCTTCGTCTGATCCATGCAGCAGCGATAGACGCCTATGTATCTGGGCAGCTGCCGACTCGTCCGTTATTATGTCCCCGACGGGTGCGAAGTCCTTAATTACTACCTTCTCTGGTTTAGCAAGACTCTGAGTGCCGGTGTAACTGCGGATAATTTTCACCTTCGCCTCGCCAGTAACAACGTTGCCGGCGCTGCTTTGGGCTATTGCCGCCCGAGCGGCCATCGCAACCACGTAAAGGACTAAACAGGTTCTTCGCATCATGCGCATCCCTCCGACATCCTGATCACTAGACATCTATCTCAACAGCTCCTGCCGGGCGACAACTCTTCTTTCATCGAAGCGAACAAGTTCGGCTCTGGGCGCCGATTTTTGAACACGAATACGTGAGCTGAATTGAGCGGCAGGCCGGACGGGAAGTTCATTGAAGATGTACTTGTCACGACATTGCGAACAGATGCTCACGCTTTCGCGTTATCCCGCGCTCATCCACCCAGCTCGTTCATAAACTGATCCACTATTCTTTGCCGCTTGTTCGCGAGACTTCATGTCCTGGGAGAGTTTCTTCAAGATGTGATCGGCCAGCTTCTTGCCGTCAACGGAGAGGGTCTGCTGAGTATCTCTCGTAGCATGCACGGCGAGCCCCATCGGCCCGATCGGTGGCAAAACGTCTCCACCTTTCACTTGGATATCGAAGGTGTCCATCGGACTCCAACCATCCATCGTTCTGGTAAGAGCAACTTCATGCCGATCAACCTGCTGGCAGCATTGCAAAAACGGGTCGTTGAATGTCTCTCCACTGAGAGCCCCTGAACCGCTTCCACCAATAATCCATGGATCGCGGAATCTCACATTGATTGAATAATTTAGGCTAAGTGTGGCGTGGCGGCTTTCCGTCCTCTAAGTTGTTGATTAATGGTGGGCACGGCAGGATTCGAACCTACGACTTCCACCGTGTGAAGTGTGCTGAAGGTGGACGGCTGCACATCCTAAATGGGTTAGTAGCCGGCAGAACCGGTATTCCGGGCTCTGTTTGGCATCAAATTGGCATCAACTTTCTAATCAGGGGCGTGGGCTGACCGTGGGGGGTTCAGCCCATTTTTTTGCCTTATTAGCGTGAGAGACCCGTACCCGTGTCACCACAACATCTTGTTCACGTTACGTGAACAAGATGTTATGGCAGCCTCGCGAAGGACGACAGACGGATTGGTACTAGCCGCCACCAAGTGCACTCGACCAACAGGCGTGTGAGCGTGGTGGAGTCGCTTGTCCCAGTGTCTTCACACCCGGCACTACTGCTGGAACGTACATCATCACCGTGACGCCCACCTCGGGTGCCATCACGAAGACCGGAACTGTCACCGTGACGGTGCAGTAGCTCGGCAGCCAAAAGCTGGCACGGATCGCATGGGCGGTGCTATCGAGTGGCCAAGACTACCGGGCAGTTCAAGAGCCAGTTGCTGCGTAGGCAAGCGTAACCATCAGGATCAAGTTCTCCCACCGAGGTCTGCACCGGACAAGTAAGGATGAAAGAACAGTCAAAAACGGCGCACCTGAAGCCTGTTTGCTCAAATGGCCCTTACACGGCCGAGGGGTTTCGAACGACAGGTACGCGGCGTATCTCATCATGGCCAGGAGAGACATCTCCACAAAACAGGCCGGGATACTTTGACGCAGACTTTCTTCATCCCACCAACTTTTCCCTTGCAGTCAGACGGCGGAGCATACATTTCGGTAACTTCGGCTTCCGCGAGGCGAACTTGCCTATCCCCCAACCATTGCCTCAAAAAGCCCGTCGACCATTTCCTCACAGTTGCGCTAATGATCACGATGGCGTCAGTGCGCCGTCTCACAATCTGTGGGTTTTGAAATGCGTCCCGCGCCAAACGCTCATGAGACTGAGGTAATTGTCGTTATGCGCTTCTCAATTTCTCAAACGCTGTTAACCAAAGGTAGGGCAACTGGGACTACATCTACAAAGAGATTCTCTAGTTGCGTCTATTCAAGAGTTTAGGTGTAACATCTCGCCCCAGGACGCCTTTATTCGGATGATGCTGTAAGTTCACAACTTTTTGCAATTTGTTGCTTTGTTGTGACATGTCGCCGAGTTTCCCCGCTTATTCTTCAATCCAATGGAAAAGAGGCGCCTCACTCGGAAAAGCGCACGGGCGTCTGTTGGAAAGCGCGCACGTATGTTAAAGGTTCTAGTTCGACGCTGGTCCGAGCGCCCACGCATGCTGGTGTTCATGCTGGGAGTTATGCTGCCCGCGGCGGCGCTCATCGGCGTTGGTGTGTGGCACCTGACGACCATCCAGCGTGAAAAATCGATCGAGGCTGTCTTTCAACGGGAGTATCAACAGGTCTTAGCGATCGCCGAAAAGCGGATTGACGTGCGGGCCTATGATATCGCCGAGGAAGCCAGGGCGAAATTTCCCGAGGCGAACCAAGGCGACCAACTCGAGGCTTTCCTGATGGAACACCCGGACATCGCATATGCGTTCCTGTGGACCGGGAAAGGCCACCTTGAGATTCAATCTCAGCCTGATCGGATGGGCGATCCTGAAACGGAAAAGGATGAAAAGGAGCTCTCATCCATGCTTGGAGCCTGGTTTGATTTGGAGTCCAAAGACTGGATCGCCAAGCTCAAGAAGATCCAGGCAGTGGAAGGGCGGCACGTCTACCTTACCAACAATTGGGCTACCAGGGGTGACAAGATGCAGTATCAGTCTTTGGTGGTATTTCTGCCTCGCGGTTCGACTGCGGAGCATCCCGCTTTGGCAGGATTTATCTACGATACCGACTATTTAACTAACAAGTTTTTTCCGCAAGCGCTGAATGATGTGATGCCAAATCAGAACAATAACGATACATCGCATCCTCAACCAGTGATGATAGTACGGACTACAAAGGACCACACTCCTTTGGCTGCTTCGCTTTGTTGGGATGGAGGTTCTCCTGAAGTGGAGCGTAATTTTGACGGTGTCTTCCCCGGACTGACTTTGGGGATTAAGCTGCGCGGGACCACCTTCGCGAACATCAGCAACCACTTTGTTCAGACGGCGTTCCTTATTCTCGGGGCACTTTCCTTGCTGATGGGTGGAGGGGTGCTACTCGCCTATCGAAACGTCGCGCGCGAACTTGGACTGGCGAAATTGAAATCCGATTTTGTCTCTAACGTCTCGCACGAGCTGAGGACGCCGCTTGCGCTTATTCGCCTTTACGCAGAGACGCTCGAACTGGGACGCATCTCCAACCCGGGAAAGCGTCAGGAATATTACGAGATCATTCGCAAAGAGAGTGAGCGGTTGACTTCGCTGATCAACAATATTCTGGACTTTTCGCGTATCGAGTCGGGCAAGAAAGAATATAGCTTCAAAGAAACCGATGTTGCCGATCTGGTACGGGGCACGCTGGATTCTTATCGATTTGAAATTGAGCTAAACGGGTTCCAGTTCGAGCAGAAGATCGACAACGATCTGCCGCAGGTGTGGTTGGATCGGGAAGCGATTGCACGTTCGCTGTTGAATCTGGTGAACAACGCGGTGAAATATTCGGCGACAGAGAAATACCTTGGGGTGAACCTCTACAGGCACAATGGTGGCGTCAATCTTGAGGTTGTCGATCACGGAATCGGCATTCCTGCGAAGGAGCAACCCAAAATCTTCGAGAAGTTCTATCGAGTGGGCGATCCGCTGGTGCATAACACGAAGGGAAGCGGACTAGGGCTGTCTCTGGTGCGCCACATCGTGCAGGCTCATGGAGGTCAAGTTGCGGTGGAGAGCGAGCCCGGTCAAGGCAGCAAGTTCATCATTACTCTCCCGGTGCAGACTGCAGTGGTCGAGCAAGAGAAAGGGATGCCGGCATGAGACAGCAAGAGAAGGCGAACGTAACTGAAGCACCTAGGCCAGCGAGAATTCTTGTCGTGGAGGACGAGCCCAATATGGTGGCTGGACTTCGAGACAATTTCGAGTTTGAAGGCTACGAAGTGATTACGGCTGGCGATGGGATCGAAGGCCTGCGCCGAGCGCTGGAAGAGTCTCCCGATCTTGTGGTTCTGGATGTGATGATGCCCCGGATGAGCGGACTGGAAGTATGCAAGCAATTGCGCGCTCAACGCGGTTCGATCCCGATCATCATGCTGACTGCCCGCGGCCAGGAACTTGACAAGGTAGTGGGCCTCGAACTCGGTGCGGACGACTATGTGACTAAGCCCTTCTCAATCCGCGAGTTGCTTGCGCGAGTGAAGGCAGTGCTGCGACGCACGACTGTTGTTCCCAAACATCAGGATCAACACTCCTTCGGTAACGTGCAAGTCGATCTGCGCCGTCATCGCGTGCTCAGGTCAGGCAAGGCTCTTGAGGTTTCCTCCAAGGAGTTTGAACTGTTGAAGTATTTCATCTGCCATTCTGGCGAAACGCTGACTCGCGATCGTCTTCTGGAAGAGGTTTGGGGATACGAGAATTATCCAACGACCCGAACAGTGGATACGCACTTGGTGCGTCTGCGCCAAAAACTCGAGCCCGATCCCGAACAACCACAGTACTTCCTCACAGTGCATGGAACAGGATATCGGTTCGTCGGCTAAAGCAACGATCAGAATCTAGAGGAGCGGATCATGAACGCCGCAAAAGAATTACCGGGAAATGAAGACAAGTTCCGGACTAACGGCAGGGGCCGAAATTACAGCTCGCCCCAATCCTCGAACGTGGCGTCAATGCTGCCACCTCCATCGAATGCGCCACTGCGGGACGAGGTGGAATCACTTATGCGCGAGAAACTGGATCTCCATTCACAATTGTTCGAGGCCGCACAGATCCAGCGCAAACTAAGCGGCCCGCGTGAGCTGCGCCACGGCAGTTTACAGTTCGCAAGCGAGGTATTTGCGGCGCGGTTTCTCTCTGGCGATTTCACAACGTTTTTGAAAAGCGGTTCCAAGGTTCTTATGGCGCATGGAGACATTGCCGGTAAGGGTGTTGCGGCTGGAATGTGGTTCACCAATCTCGCAGGACTTTTACAAAGTTACGGCCGCCCAGATTCTGACCCGGCAAAGATCGCGTCGGAGATCAATCGTCACCTCTGCTATATGCGGCCGGTTGCGCCGTTCGTGACAGCATTTCTCGCGCAGATTGACTGCCATGTTGGAGAACTGACTTACTGCAATGCCGGCCATTTCCCGCCGATATTGCTTCGCGCGAATGGACGGACCGACCTGCTTGACAGAGGCGGTCCCTTGTTGGGTGCTATCGAAGGCGCGGAATTCTACTCGGGCGAACTGATTCTCGAACCCGGAGATACGCTTGTTGCCTACTCCGATGGTGTCCTTGAATGCCACAACAGCGCAGAGGAAGAGTTTGGGTTGGATCGAATACTAGTGGCATTACAACACGCCGAGTCGTCATCCGCTCAGGCTACGCTCATGATGCTCCTCGCCACTTTGCAGGACTTCGCGAATGGTAGTCCGCTTCGCGACGATGTCAGTTTGACAGTGATTCAACGGGACGCGAAATGCCGACATCCGACAGCACTTGCTGAATGATTGAGGTCATCCGGCGGCCGAGAAAATGCCAAGAGAAGGCCACAGATTCAAGTTTGAAGGAGGTCTGCAACTTCGCGAGTTCGTCGGACATATCGCCGATGACCAATATGCGTATTGTTGGTGAGTGAAAGGCGAAAGTAATCCTCGGATTTCGAGAAAAACCCGTCGCACTCGCGCGGGTTGGCACTCAGGAAGACGCGGCAGGGCGTGGTCTCCTGATCGGTCTCATCCTTTGCACTGAAACTATGAAGCCCTCGAGTAATCGTGCTGGTTCAGGCAGATGTCCAGCCCGCCACCTCGAACCTGACGACCAAATCAGCTACATTCCCGGGCCTGAAAGAAAACTGCGCAAGCTTTAAGCCGAATGTTTTTGGCTTTCTTCTGGTTTGTCATCTCGCAGCAAAGCGAAGGAATCTGCTTCCGCCTTTGATGTTGTTTTTCCATCGAGGGCAGGCCACGGCCGATAGCCCAGGGCTTTCACCTTAGGTCTCCTTGGTATCTAGACACCCACGAGTTTTCTTACTGTTCCTTTCCTCTGTTGAGATCCAGAGTCGTCACAAACGTGCCGGTATCGTATATGGCCGAGCTCCACGGCACGCTCAAAGTAAACTGCGAGTTCGGATTGCAGCCGACGATCCTGACGGTAAACGCCGCACTTGCAGTGCCGTTCGTGGGAATATCACCCAGCGCAATCGGGTAACTGCCCGGTGCCGTAATCGTCGGTGCGCACGCCCGTCCCGAGATCTGCGTCAGGGTAAAGCCGTTGATCTGTGTTGTATAAGCCGGTCCCACGTTTCCGTTGGTTGCTGTAATCGTGACCACGCGTGTATCCTGCTCGCCGGCAACAGTGGAGGCCGAGAACGTCATCCCGTAACCGGGCAACTGCGTCGGATCCACAATCCCCCAGTACGCCGGCTTGGCCTGCAATCCCATGTTGAAGGGCAGCGGATAGTCGGTCCGGGCAACCGGAAAGCCGTCCAGCCAGGTATCGTCGTCCGCAAAGCCCCAGAACGTAACAGCGCTAAGTTTTCCGCTCAACTGCCGGAGCGCCGTAAAGTACTGCGCGTAGAGCCAGCCCTGCTCCGCCAGAACCGATGGCGGGATATTGTTGCCATAGTTCGAGGTTCTATCGCCCCCGGGATAGACGCTCATATCCATCTCGGTGATCTGCTGCTCGATCCCCGGAAAATTCTCCGCCACAGTATTGATGGCGTTGACCATCGCCTGGGTCGACGGGAAGTTGATTGCGTTGTGCATCTCATGTCCAACGCCGTCGAGCGGAATGCCCCGATTGCGCAGGTCGCCGACCACCTGCACAAGACACACCAGCTTGTTCGGATCGGTGGTGCTGAAGTCGTTGATGAACAGCTTCGTCCCCGCTGGCGCATACTGCCTCGCCGCCTGCAGTGCGATATCGATATAGCTCTTCCCAAGCACCTTATAGAACGGCCCGTGAGCGAGACAGTCAGGTTGGGTCGGATCGAGCGGTTCGTTCACCACGTCCCACACATATACCTTGGAGCCAAAATGCTGTACCTCGCTCTGGATATGTTCCTGGATATTCGCCGTCACCACAGCCTGATTCGCCGGTGAATTCGTCCCATCGCCCATAGCGTAGGCAGGAGTTTGCGCCCCGGTCGCCCATACCAGGTTATGTCCGCGTATCTTCATGCCATTGCACACGGCGAGACCAGCCTCGCTATCAGCATTCCCATAGGTGAACGTTCCCTTCGTGTTCTCTACCGAGCTCCACTTCATATCGTTCCCCGAAACGAGGCTGTTGAAGTGCATCGTCAGCAACTGAGAATGCGCGCCGGACAGATCGGTTGAATCCACCTCTGCGCCGACAGGGAAAAACTCCGAGAGAGTCTTGTAAATCGAGGGAATATCCGTCTGAATCGTCGGCGGCGCAACGTAGGTCAACTGGAAGTCGTCAACATAGAATGACACAAGGTCCGTGCCCGACGAAGGAACCGTCTGGAGATACACAAAGGCTTTCCCCGGATCATAGCTGCTCGCCATGTTGTACCCGTTGACACTGATCTGATGCCAGTTTCCGTCCGCAGGCACAGTAATGCCTGGATACGGAGTGATGCTCGGAAAGCTCGTATTGCCTCCAAGCGTGGTCTGCAGACTCATATTGATCACGTGGTTGGAGCCGTCCGTCGGCACCAGCATCACCCACGCGCTGATGTTGTATTGTGAGCCGTTGTACATCTTGTTGCTGACACTAATCTGCGGCCCGTCGAAGTTCGCAGTCCTTCCTGTGGTCAGCTGACTATGGATTCCGCTGTGCGCCGTAGCAGTCGAGTTGGTCACCATGGAATTGCCCGTACGCGAACTCCACCCATCCAGGCCGCCATCCTCGAAGGTCGACGTGATCCCCGAATTGTCCTGCTGGCTCGGATTGGGTGGCGGCGGCGCAAGTTCGCTGATCACCACATCGCCGATGTAGAACGAATCCGTCGCACTGCTCGACTGGAAATAGAGCGTCAGTCCAGTAGGCGGTCCGGGCAGATTGCTGAAGCTGAAAGTCCCCTGCACCTTCGTCCACGCCGTACTCGACAGCGCCCCCGACGTCGCAAGATTGCTGAACGCCCCCGACGTCGCACAGTCTGCTGTCTTCGTCGACATCGTCACAGTCGGATTACTGCTGTCCGGAGCCGCGAGCAAGACATAAGCACTCACCTGATACGTTGCGCCCGTCACCACATTCGGTACGCTCAGCAGATTGAGGCTCGGCCCCATGAATCCCGCCGTCCGGGTCGTGGCCAGAAGAGCCCGCTGGTCGCCATTCGGATCGAGCACGGGGGGCGCAGCGTTGCTCAGCGACACGGACCCGAACGGAGCCCACCCATCTAGTGCGCCATCCGCAAAAGTGTAAGTCGCAATCGGAGTTCCGTCGGGAGGCGGCGCCGTCTCCGTAATCACAACATCGTCCAGGTAGAACGACTGCGCCGTCGTCGGGCCGACGAGTTGCGCATAAAGCTGCAGACCTGTCTCCGTTGTGCTGACCGTATAGGTTCCGCCGATCTGCGCCCACCCTGAACTCCCCACAGGCACCTGGAACGTGCCGACCGTATCGAAGCATGTGCCGCCCGAACAACTCGGATCGCTGCGCCTGATGGTGAAGTTGGCATTGGTCGCAGTCTCCCCGCCGGTAAGCTGGACGAAGCCGGTGATCGTATACTTCGCGCCGGGCAGAAGAACGCTGTTCAACAGAATCGAGGGTCCGCCCGCGCCACTGGAACTTGTTGTCGTCAGCAGACCGAAAGATCCGCCATGCGAGGCGGCATTCGTAGCTACGGGTGCACTCGCGCCATTAAACGAACTCCACCCATCGGCCGTTCCGTCTTCGAAGCCATACGTAGCCACCGTCTGCGCGCTCAGGCGGCCGGCGAAAAGGAACGCGAGAAGAAAGATCGCGGAAATAAAACCGATTCGCTTCCAAAAGGGACGTAGTGGGTAGTTAATAGCCGAACCAAACATAATGTTTTCTCTCCTCAAGACCGTCAACATATACCGCTCCGCCTTGCCGAATGGCCAGCTGTTCGACCGGAAATAATTGGTTGTACTAAAGCGTCTGAAAACTAAGCGACTGACACTACGGCTGTCAACTGGTGCTTGCGCTTTTTTGGCTTGGGTAGGTTATTTTTTAGAATAGCGTACAATTTATTCTCCATACGAAAGAAATCGGAAAACCCTTCGAAAGCCGGCATGAACCGAATAAGTCGTCACCCATAGACGCCGATCGCCGCCATCAATAGCGCAGACGCTCCGAAGATAGTCAGCAACAGCATATTGATAGCGTTGCCGCGACGTAGTCCGCACCACAATCTCATCCATGGTGCGCGTCTGCGCAACAGGTAAACCTCCACTGGCTTCACGAAGCGCCACCGTTACTGACGCGATCAGGGTATGAGGTCCACGTTGCTGCGAACCACCCACCACAGCGACGCAATCCGCGAGTTGAGTGCAGTCTCCGCATAAGGCATCTGCGCGACAGGGATATACATCGTCGGGCGCGGATCGCGATTCAAACCCTTCGTGGGGCTTCCAAAACTGCTTGATTCTTACCGTGCAATTCTTTGGAATCGCTATCTCTTGTTCGTGGCGACAAGCGGCTTTGAGGCTGGTGCACGCGGTATCGGGATTCTGGCAGGGCTGGTCCTCCTGATTCTCTGGGCGGGGTTTTGGTTTACCTCGAACAGCATCATTGTTACGCGTTCCTCCTTCAAAAGGTCACAAACGCTGTTTGGCTTTGAGTTCTCAAATAGTGAATATGTCAACTCCATGGTTCAGCGTCTTCGATATGAGGAATGGGCCGGTAACAGGATGACCAACACGGGTATCCGCTCTGAGTATGACGGCGGAACAGTGACAATTGCGAAGCAGGCAGATCGACCGACTCCTGGGATTTAATTCACCAAATGCGGAAGGTGTATCCATTTCCGAAATAAACGATGTCGGATCGACAACGTCCCCTTTGTGATCTTGATCCGGCACTCGTCGATTCGTCAGGCGACGACGATCAATGCAACGTCGGCAATCGCTATTGTTCCGAATCTGTTCAGCCGTATGCTTCCTTCCCTTCGCCCAGCACCGCTCCTGTGTGTACAGTTTCTTTTATGCGCTCTGATACAAAAAAGGCCGGCTCGCCAAGATGAACAAGCAATATAGCTTCTGGCTTTGGGCGGGCGCGGCCCTCGTAGCCGGTCTGGTCTTGCGTCTGTGGTTCGTAGACCATATGGCAAGGGTAGTCGGCGACAGCCTCGTCTACGGCGACATTGCCAAGACCTGGCTCCAGCATGGAATGTATGGCCTATCTGCAGACAACCCCGCCGGAGCTCGCCCCACCCTCATCCGTCTTCCCGGCTATCCCATGTTTCTGGCCGCCTGCTTCAGGCTCTTCGGCATGGAGAACTACCGCGCGGTACTGAACGTACAGATCGTGGTCGACCTGTGCAGTTGCTGGCTGGCCAGCGCGCTCGCCGGACGCCTCTTTGGCCACCGCGCGCGGCTGCCCGTTCAGTGGATCGCGGCGCTCTGTCCGTTCACCGCGAACTACACCTCCATCGCCCTCGCCGAGACGCTTGTGTTCGCCACCATCGCCCTTGCCTTTTACGCATTTGCGCGCTGGCAGGATGCTGGTCTCGGCTATAACCGCTGGCTGTGGACCGTCACCGCCGCGCTCTCCTACTCCATCCTGCTGCGGCCGGAGCAGGGTCTGCTCGCCGCCGCAGTGCTGCCGGCGATGCTGTGGAGGTCGCTGGCCAACAACAAATCGCACCGCCCGCTTCGTGCAGCCCTGCCGGTGCTGGCGGCCGCACTCTGCATTTCCCTCCCGTTCATCCTCTGGACGGCCCGAAACGCATACCTCTTCCATGTCTTTCAGCCGCTGTCCCCGCGCAACGCCAATGATCCCGGTGAGGTGCTCCTGCCCGGATACGGTCGCTGGTACCGCACCTGGAGCATCGACTTGGCGTCCACCGCCGAGTTCAACTGGCCCATGGACGGCGAACCCATCGACTTCGCCCAGCTTCCGGAGCGCGCCTTCGACGCCGCCACGCCAGCAGCATCAGCCGACCTGCGCAGCCGCACCGTCGCCCTCTTCGCCGACTACAACGCCGGACTCACCCTGACCCCGGAGATCGACGCCCGCTTCGATGCGCTCGCCGCTGAGCTGATTCACGCACACCCCATGCGCTACTACGTCGGCCTTCGCATCGCCCGCGTGCTCGACATGACGCTGCGCCCGCGCACTGAGACGATCCCCGTCCCCTATGAATGGTGGCATTGGAGGCAACACCCCGCGCGGACTGCGTTCGCGGCAGCCTACGCCGCGCTCAACCTGGTCTTCTTTGCCGTCGCGTTCACCGGCTACTCCGTTTGGAGGCGTCGTGCCTGGCTCTCGCCCCGCCCCGACCACCGCGCCTACCGGGAACTCGCCGCGGCCATGGCGGCAAGCATCGTCCTGCGATGGGCACTGCTACTCTTCATCGACAACGCAGAGCCCCGTTACACACTCGAGTTCTTCCCCATACTTTTTGTGTGGATCGGAGCGCTCTTCGCCACACCAATGCAGCCGCCCGATGCAACTCTCGTCCATCGCAACGACCTGGGCTAGTGATTCGTAAAATTAGAATTGATCTTCTTGGATTAGAACTTTGACGGACAGTATGGATAGCTTGCCCCATCGCGCTACCATTTCCTCAACGTCCTTCAAGCCAACGCTTGGTCCGTGAAGGACGCCTCAGTGGAATGCAGCAGCTTCGGCATGACAACCCCTGGACCTTGGCGGTAAACGCCGGTCATATCGGATGCAGGGCTTTGTGGTTGCGCCTGTGCGGATACACCCACCGATGGAGATGTTCCAAAAAATACCAGAAGAAGAGCCAGAGCGAAGAGGCGGTAGAGCATATCGAAGACACTCCCTGAAGGCAAAGACTAACGAGGCCAGGAAACGCGCCTATGGAGTCGGCTCCTGATGGCGCGACGGGTTTGCTTCCCAATGGAGCAATATTACTAGCGCAATAATGCGAAGTGTGCGCCATTGTTGCAGTCACGTAACTGTCACAACTTCCGGGACAATCGCTTATACGGTAATTCCTTCGTATGCTGATGAACTTGGGCCACTGTCGCCTGTGCCCGTCTATGGCTCTCCTAATAGTTCGGCCAGTCAAGATGCACGGCGAAAAGCCGTTACCGGCCCTATGACTCGCCCTCCTGAGCCACCAAAGCGAAGAACTCCTTAGGTTTTGATCAAATACAAACGCCCAGCGCGGACTAGACGCTGGGACGTTCGAGAAAGGAGAAATCCGACATGCGCATCACGCTTTACAAACCGCCGTAGGGGGGAGCCCTCCCCATAGCAACTAAACAACGCCCCGACTCTGGCTATAACCAGGGTCGGGGTACTTTTATTTTGCAGGGTTTTTTCGCCGATTTTCAAGGTCGACGCCCAGATGCCGCCGCCTCCAACAAAACCCGTCGCGCATCCGCCCGCTCCTTGGTCCGGAATCGAGATAAGGACATACGATCCGCGCAAAAATCGCTTGAATAATCTTGTAAAAAGCGGCACTCATCAAAGACGTTCGACAGATGACGCCACGAATCCGCCAACCGTCTTCGCACTAGGAAAGGCTACAGCCAATAGTTTGCCACTGCTGTTGCCCCAGTCTGCCGCGCTCCAAACAGTCGGGGGCGCAATTTCCTAGTAACGACCAGAAAAGTGATATATAAATCACTAAATTATTGAAAGCTCCGTAAAAGTGATATATAAATCACTTATGCAGACCCTTGCAGAACTCGGTGAAGTAATAGCGGCTAGGCGGAAGTCCCTCCATTTGAACCAGAACGAAGTAGCCAAACGCGCAGGGCTTACTCGCGAGTCTCTTGTTCGATTTGAGCGTGGTCAGCTGACTGAGTTTGGTTCGCGAAAGCTGCTAGGTGTGCTCGCGGTCCTCGGAATGGAGATGAATTTCATCGAAGTTGGAACGGCGGGCACCCTCGATGAATTACGTCGTGAGCGGAGCCGGGTATGAAGCTAAATGTCCATGTCCTCAACGATCACGTCGCCGTGCTCGAACAAGTCGGCGACTTCAAAAGCGTTCTGACATACATCCCGGATGTGGCGCCCGAGAATCTCGTGTCCCTGACCATGCCCGTCCGAACGGAATCCTATGTCTGGGATGATGAGCTGCATCCCATTTTCCGGATGAATCTACCGGAGGGATACCTCCTGCAAGTTTTGCAAGAGGAGTTCGGGCCTCATGTCGGAGCAAGTCCAGTTGCTCTGCTCTCAGTTATTGGCCGCAACATGGTGGGAAGGCTTAAGGTCGCCCCTCCCGATGCAGCGCTGGATGAACCAGCAAAACCTATTGAGGTCGCGGAACTCCTAAAGGGAGACAACTCCGAAGAGGCGTTTGCACAGATTGTTCGGGAGCATGCAAAGAGCGGTGTCTCGGGCGTCCTGCCAAAGTTCTTGGACACAGAAGTGCAGCAAGAGGTGGGACTGGGGAGGCACAAAAAAGCGACTCTTTTTACGCACCAGCACATCATTAAGGGCTCATCAGCCAGGATTCCGTTTGCGACCGCGAATGAACACCTGTGCATGCAGGTCGCAACGAGGGTAGTGGAGTCCGCCAAGACCGAACTCTCGCAAGATGGAAATGTCCTTGTGGTGCATCGCTTCGACGTCGACAATGACGGAAAGGCGTTGCGGGCACTGGAGGACTTCTGTGCCCTGCTCGGACTGAAGCCTCAGAACAAATATGAAACAACATGGGAGAGAATCGCGAAGGCGGTTCGCACACACGTAGACGGCAAATACCACTACGAGACGTTTCGAAAATTAGCCACAGTTTTGCTCCTGACTTATGCCTTGCGAAACGCAGATTGCCACTCGAAAAACTTGGCTCTGCTTTACACATCGCGCAATGATGCTCGACTCGCTCCCGTGTACGACTTTTTCACTACGTCAGTTTATGCCGGTTACCAGCACAATCCGCCCGGTATCGGCTTTATGGGAAAAAAGACATGGCTTCCGGGCAAGACTCTCGCGAAATTCATAACGGCAAATTTCAACATCTCGGAGAGGGAGCAAAAGGAAATCATTGAACAAATCAGCGATGCAATTGCTGATACCGCCCCAGCTGTCCGCGAAATGATGGATGGTCTGGCTGGCTTTAAAGACACGGGCAAAAGAATGCTCGTCGCATGGAGTGAAGGAGTCAAGCTCCTCCGAGAACCTCGCATGTATGCGTTTAAGCCCATGGAAATCCAACAAAGCGTTCGAGGGCATTTCAGATCCACCGAAGCTTGAAAACCCGAGGACCATTATTGGGCGGTCCGAGCTAATCGCCGCGCCACGAAAGCGAACTCCCAAACCTCGTGTTCGACAACTAGAGACACGTAAAGACAACTGAATCGAAAAGGTCCGGTATCCTTAGCACAAAACTTGGGACTAACCCCGCTGGCGAAATTAAGTATTATTGCCTCTGTATTTACGGTGCGCTGCCTCGATTCGGTATCTACCTTTATGCCGATAGATCGCACAACCCAGCACAACGACGGACCAGTTCCCTGCTCCATCGCCGAAACCTTCGAACCCCTCCTCAGTCCCAAACAAGCTGCCGCGCTCCTCGGAGTACACCCCAAAACATTGGTTCGGATGGCGCGAGCCGGTGAAGTCCCAGCCCTACGCATCGGAAAACATTGGCGCTTCCGTGCCTCTCTACTGAACGCCTACGTCGCGGACAAGTTACAATCAAACCGCCAGCCCACCTGAGCGACAGGAGTAATTCATGCCTATCGCTCATAACAGAAATCGCTACCAAGAAGGAACCCTAGAACGCGTCAAACGTGCGAAAGGCCCAGACGTCTGGGTGTACCGCTGGCGCGAACCGTCACCCGATGGGAAGCGCGTCCAGCGCAAACGCGTCATTGGAACCGTCGACAAGCTAAAGACGTTGACCGAGGCCAAGAACTCGGTGGAGAACTTGCGCCTTGCAGTTAATGTCCCCGCCTCTGATCCCAGTCGCGTAACGATAGAGAAGACAACAGTCGGTCAGGCTTGGGGCCACTTCGTCGAGGAAGGGCTGAGCAATCCCGAGACAGATCGTTCCCCGTCCACCATTCTGGTCTACGAAGATAACTTTCGGCTCCACATCCTCCCCCGATGGAAGGATGTCCCGCTCGATGATGTAACCCCGGTGGCGGTCGAGAAATGGCTGCGGTCGTTGAGAAAGCTCGGGCCCGCAACGACAGCGCCTGAGAAACGGGAAAAACTCGCCCCTGCCACAAAGGCCAAGCTTCGCAACCAGATGAGCTGCGTTTTTAGGCATGTGGCTCGCAACGATCTGTTTCATCCTCGCGATGGCGTGAACCCCATCTCTCTGGTCCGGCAAGGGTCCAAACGGGTATCGATACCGGACATCCTCACCCTCGCCGAAATTCGCTCCATCATCGACGCGATCGAACCGCCAGCGATCAAACTCATGGTGATCGTGGCGGCGACGACGGCTCTCGGGAGCTCCGAGGTGCGGGGCCTTAATGGAGCGACCTGGATCTGCCCGCTTGTTGGATAAAACTGGCACGAGGCGCGGTTCGAGGCTGGACAACGAAGATGAAAACAGAAGCCTCACGGAAAGGAATATCCATGCTGCCGGAGTTGGCGGAGGCATTTCAGCTATGGCGTCGCGAAACTCCCCACAACCAAGAAAACGACTGGGGGTTTGCTTCACCGTACACCGAAGGCGAGAGGCCTTACTACGGGGAGTCCGCGATGAGCGACCACATATACTCCCGGCGGTCCGGGCATCAGGGTGCACCAAGCGAGTCGGCTGGCACACCTTCCGCCGGAGTTTCGCATGCCTCATGGGTGACCGTCAGGAGGATATAAAAGTTGTTCAGGAGCTAATGCGACACTCCAGTTCCACGCTTACGCTGGATATCTATCAGCAAGGTGCGGTGGCTGCCAAACGGTTAGCGCTGACCCATTCCGCCTCGATATTCACAGGGTCAGCTTCCTGACCTTCGTGCCACATAAACCAAAAAGGGCTCCCCAACAATGGGGAGCCCTTTTTTCAGCTTGCAATCCTCAGGAACGGTGTTAGCTTCTTAGAGTGCCTTTTAGTGCCCTCGTTTTCCTTCATAATTCGCTGTAACTCATTGATTTAGATGGTGGGCACAGCAGGATTCGAACCTACGACTTCCACCGTGTGAAGGTGGCTCTCTACGCGCAAATTATTGACGGCAAAGCAGTTATAAGTCGGATAAACCGGCAAAACCGGCCCAATCGGCGGTATTTGCCACAAAAATGCCACAAAGCCATGAACACTGAGTGGGCATGGGCTGATCCGCGGGGGATCAGCCCAGCTTGGCTTTCTGCTTGGTGAGTTTGACGCGGAAGCATTTCGTTCCGAACGGTTCAGGTTATGCGATGAATGGATAGATATTCGAAGTCAATTTCCGACAAGCCGGTTTTACGGCAACTTGCCAGAGCCGCAGATCAATCCGAAAGGCTCAATGAAGCGTTGACCTGTTAGCAACAACTGACAACAGTCCAACTCGCGCCTGCTACCAAGCTGACAGACGATAACGTCCTTTATCATTCGCTATGTGGATTGGCAAACGGGCATTCGCGTCTTTGTCCCAGACAGCGACTATCCGCTCACTGGTTTGCTCCCGCGAAATGCCCAATTGGCATTTCTAGACTCTAGCGCGTTTACCAGGGCCTGAGGTCGTTCCTGGGATCGTTGCTGTTGCCATACGGCTTTATTTAGTGGAATGCCAGAGTGCCATCGGACCAATAGGGCACTTCGATTGGGACGGTCCGCAGCGGCGGCAGCTCTTTGTTCAGTGGACTATCCGGTTTGTCAGGGTCCGGGAACCACATAGACGTGGAAGAAATGGGTGAGTCCCGATCATTGGCGTCCAATTCAGCAGGATCTTTTATCGGCAGGAAAAACATCACGTGGCATAAATTGTGTGAATTGCCCAAATGGGTAAGGTATGCATCCTTGGACATCATGTAGCTCATTGCCCCCGGCTCTACCGGCGGAATCTCCTTCTTTGCATACGCGTCTTGAATACCCGCGATGCGCTCTTTTACAGAGGTCACTCCAGCGAGCGTCATTTGCGTCAGCTTGCGAAAAATCGGCAGGATCGACCGCACAGCCGCTGGATTGAGGCAAATCGCCCCTCTCTGCTTCGGACTCCAGACGTCATAAAAGTCAATACTGGCCGTCCATGACGGCCCCGTCATGCACACAAAACCGTTCGTACCTTTGACCGCTGTTTCCCAGCCTTTGGGCGTCAGCACCAAAACAGACGCATCCTTTGAAATGCCCTCCGGAGCGGCGCTTCGCGCCAGCGCGATTGCCCCATTCCGGTCCATTAAATACTGCGAAAGTGGCAGCATCTTCGGATAGGGCCTTTCTGCCTCCTGTGCCCGCGTGCTCGCAGTGATGCTCAGCAAACTCACGAGCGCAAGCGCTCCCACTGCAACTCTGGCTGCAGTCTTTTCGATCTTTGCAAATCGCATCATGCCTTTTCGTTTCCTTCCTGCCGAAGATGTGTCCGCAACTGCTCAAGGCTGGATGCTTAGCTTGCTCATGGCTGCCGATCCCACGGTTCAGTCAAAATACATCGCCCCGCGGACTCAACTGCTACTGAGACGCGGCGCAACCGGAGGTCCAAACTCAAACCCTGTCATTTGCAATGGCTTAGGGCGGCGTTGCTCTGCCGGAATTATGAGTTTCTGGATAAGTTCCGGTAAGTCTTAGTGCAAGTCGGCAAGTGTTTACTAAACCGAACGCTTCACGTGGGTTAAGACCCGCCTATCCGATCAAGGCGCCAAAACCCATTGTAGGCTTGCCGATTCAAACAGGGAATGATAAAGGACGCTATCGCCAACATAGCGCGCTCGCGGCAGCTCTCCGCCTAAAAGCCGTGTCGATACGGAATTCAATTCTCTTTCAAAGAGAGAATTGCGGTTGTTGATGTGAACGTCCTTTATCGTTCACTATTCGGATTGGTAAGGGGAGAGATGGGGCACGTGTCCGACATGGGCGTTATATGCATCTACTTCATGCCGTGCTAATCGTCCCCATGGCCGGGCGTCAAACGGACTTCAGTTCCGCTGGAACCGTGCCAGGGTCGGTCTCTATCCAGTTAACCGTTTCCCGGTACCGATGTGGCTTTCGCTCTACTTCTTCGCATTTGCGATTCTTCTTTCACACACTCTCAGCGACAAGGGCCTGCGCCGGAACCGCCGTTCTGGCTTTGACGTACATTTTCTTGACCCTTATGAACTCAACCGTCGTCCGCTCACCTACCTTTCCCTGCGTGCGGCCCTTCGGCTCGCCCTCCTCTTCGCCGGCATCAAGCTCCTCGTGCAGTTCGCCCTCACGCTCTGGACCCAACACATCGGCTACAGCTACTTCCGCGACGAGTTCTACTACATCGCCTGCGGCCGTCATCTCGCATGGGGCTTCGTCGACCACGGCCCCATCGTCGCCCTGCAAGCACGCCTCGGCGAGCTCCTCTTCGGCGACTCTCTATTCGCCATCCGCATTCTCTCCGCACTCGCCGGAGCCGCCACCGTTTTCCTCACCGGCCTGCTCGCATGGGCCCTCGGCGGCCTCCGCCCCGCACAGGCGCTGGCGATGCTCGGTGTCCTCGTTGTCCCTGTCTACATCGGCATCGACGGCTTTCTCTCCATGAACTCCTTCGAGCCCGTCTTCTGGATGCTCTGCGCGCTCGCGCTCATTCGTCTCGTCGACGGCGCTCCACAGCCATTCTGGTGGACCATCTTCAGCCTCTCCGCCGGCATCGGGCTGCTCAACAAACCCTCCATCCTCTTCTTTCTCATCGCCGCCGGCATCGGCCTGCTCCTTACGCAGCAACGCCGCATCCTCTTCACTCGCTGGGCCGCAGTCGGAATCGCATTAATCATCGTCATCGCGCTGCCCTACGTCCTCTGGCAGATTCACAACCACTGGCCCACGCTCGAGTTCTTCCACAACGGCAAGGTCGGAAACAAGAACGTCATCCTCGGCCCTCTGGGCTTCTTCCTCGCCCAGCTCTTGCAGATGCACCCCGCCAACGCTCTGCTCTGGATCACCGGGGTCATCTCTCTTCTGCGCGCCCGCTCTATCCCCCGCGGCCGCTGGATCGGCTTGACCTTCCTCATCTTCTACGTGCTCATGTTCGTCCTGCACGCCAAGGACTACTATCTCGCCCCCATCTATCCAGTGCTCTTCGCCGCCGGGGCTATCGCCTGGGAGCGCCGCTTCGCTGTAAGGCCCCTCGTCGCCGCAAACCGCGTCTTCGCCTTCCCCATCTTCGAATGTGCGCTCATCCTCACCGGTCTTTTCATCCTGCCGATGTCCTCGCCCATACTTCGCCCCGCCGCCTGGGTCCGTTACACCACGGCGCTGCACCTGAAGAGCGGCAAGACCGAAACCGCCGCCAGTGGTGAACTCCCGCAGTTCTACGCCGACCGCTTCGGCTGGCAGCAACAGGTGGCAATCGTCGCTCGCACCTTTAACTCCCTTTCACCTGCAGACCAGCGCCGCGTCTGCATCTTCGGCGGCAACTACGGCGAGGCCGGCGCCATCGATTCTTTTAACCGCCGCGATCATCTCAACCTTCCACCTGCCCTCAGCGGACACAACAATTACTGGCTCTGGGGCATGCACGGCTGCGATCCCGACGTTGTTATCGGTGTCATTGATGACTCTCTGGACGATGTCTCGAAGAAATATGAGTCCGTTACCATTGTCGGCGTGCGCGACACGCCCTATGCCATGCCCTTCGAGCACGGCAACATCTACCTGCTTCGCGGCCGCCGTCCCTCCGCGCTCGTCAACTGGGCCGACGAGCGCCACTACTACTGAGCCATATCCGGGCTCCTCGCCCGCGAAGCAGTTCGTTATGCGTCCCGTTTGAACTCATCCCGCGCGTTCGTGCGCTCACAGATTTTCTCGTCAACACCTTGGCTCCGCACATCATAGAAGCATTGAGATTCACGGGTTGGTCCCCATGAGTCTTTATAGCGGAAGAGATGTACCGGGCGGATTACCGGCAAACCGGAAGGTGACCCCTGAGAGCCACGCGAGCCGGAAGTCGGCTTCTCCTGTGTGTGTACTGATCTGGCATGGATTCAGTCCTGTCGGTGCTAGTCAGCTCACTTGGACGAGAAGTCGGCATGTCGGGCAGGTGGCCCCATCTTGCCCGTTGGCAATCCAAGTAGTGAATGATAAAGGACGTTATCGTCTGTCAGCTTGGTAGCAGACACAAAGTCGGCTGTTGCTCCTGGCGGTCCCTCACAACGAGTGACAAATCGCCAATGCACTCATTTACGAGCGAGGAGCCACTGTCTGTACAGTCGCCATCTTGTAACAGTTGACCGCCCGCGGATCGTCGAACGCGCCTTCCGTGTTCCAGGGTTTCCGGATAGCCGGTTATACGGTCCACTTGAACAAGAGCACATCGGCAAGCAGAAGCCGACTTATCATTATTAACTCGCGCCGAATGATCGAACTGCCGCCGAACGAGTTTTCCGGAATCTCTTGAACAACACCTACTACGCAAGAGGCTAGGCCAGTTCAACACCATCTGAATATCGACATCACTCGACGGGCCCTCTCGTGCAATCCCCAGAAAGCGCTGCCCGTCACTGGTCACCGCATAGTTCGCATCGTAGTTCGTGTGTATCTTCAGATTCGCATTGAAGAGCCGCGTCGGTTCAGCAATCATCTGTCCACTGACGACAGCCATCTTCGCCACCATCATGCTTCCGTCAACAGCAAGATAGAACAACTCCTTCCCATCGCGCCTCCACCTCGGCTTGAGCCCCCCGTCTGCCGAGACCCGCACTCGCTGCAAGCCTCCCGGAAAATCCATCACGTAGATCTCCGACCCTCCCGTCGAGTTCGAAGAGAACGCCAGCCATCTTCCATCCGGGGAAAAACTCGGCAACATCCCCTCCTGTCCGAGAGCATCGATCGAGTGCCACACCGGCCCACCGTTGCTCTCGCCTTTAACTCCGTCCACACCGCCTCAGCATGCGCATAATTCGCAACCAGTTCAGCCACCGCGTAGCGCCCATCCGGAGAGATACCGTCAACATGCGTTCGCCGCACCACGCCGGTCTCCATCGCCACCTCTTCCGCCCCTCGTGGAGACACACGACGACGCAACAAGCACTCCCCGCCTATCGTCGTTGTAGTAAACGGTACCGCTATCAACCGACCATGTCGGGTTCGAAGCCCGATTTGAATCCGACAGCGGCTCCAGCAATCCATCTGGCACCGAAGCAATCCATATCTTCGATTGCCCACTGCCCGGATCCTGTTTGGTGATCGCGGCAAACCGGTCATCTGGAGAGAGGTGAACCCCCTCGTAGTCGGCCGGCCCTCCCAACGCTCCCACCTCACGTCCTTTCCGGTCCCGCCATACCAGCCGTGACAGATCCTGCCCAAACTTTCGTATCACCAGGACTCCGGTATCAGAGACGCTGACCATCCCCGGCCGCTCCAGCAAAATATGCGACGGCCCCGATAACTCTCCACGATCGACATCGAATATCTGCGCGGCAATCTTCCCGGCCTGCTCGCTCAGAAGGTAGTAAATCTTCTTCTCCGGGTCGAGAGCCAGTGCAAAGCAGAACCCATCGGCCACCACTATCCGCCGCTTGGGATACCTATGATCGAGCGATTCCAGATACACACCTCGCCTCTCCGGATCATCCGCCATGACGTAGTAGAGAAATCTATTCCCATCCGGCAGGAAAAACGGAAACCAGTGCGAGTTCTCTCCGCCAGCTTCGTCCAATAGCGTTGCAGGGGTTGCCTTCCCTCCCAAAGCAGAGACGTGAAAGATTGACTGGTAGGCGGTGCCAAAGAGAATGTCCCCTTTGCGGCTCCACGAACCCCCGCGCGCATCCACAGCGTCACAAAGTACTACCGGACTGCCGCCGACCACCGGCATGCGTTTCAGCTTTGCTCCTTCCGCAGCGAATGCGATGTGTTGGCTATCAGGCGACCAAAACGGCGAAGAAGAATTTTCGGTTCCCTCTAATCGTATAAGCCGGTTTGAGTCGAGACGGCGAAGATAAAGATGGTCTCACCTCACCCGTCGTAATTGGAATTGCAATGGCAGCTCCCATCCGGCGCCAACGAAACAGGACCGATTACGCGCAACGGGTCAGCATTGGTCGCACCCTCCGGCAAAGGTATAACTACATTCACCGCCTTGGCAGGCGCCGTTCGTCCACGCGATCGACCCAGCCAAACCCCACCCCCAGCCACCACAGCAGCAGCAACCCCCGACCACACAAACGTCCGGCGGCTAGCACTCCCGAGCACCTCGCTCCCCGCCCCATACAGCGGCTCAGGCTCCTCAGAACAGCCAGCAGTCACCGAGCCGCCGGTTCACCTCCTGCACCACATCCCCAATAAACCGGTACCCCTGCTTCGGCAGAGTATCGATAAACTTCGGATTTGAAGCGCTGTCATTCAACACCGAACGTATCTGCCGAACGCAGAAGTTCAAACTCTGGTCCAGATCGACATTCACCCCATTCCCCCAAACGTAGTCGCTCAGCTCCTCCCGCGTCACCACCCCCGGAGCTCGCGTCACCAGCAACTCCAGCACCCGCAACGGTTGCGGCTGTATCTTCAGCGGAACTCCCCCACGCGACAGCACCCCGCGCTTCGGGTCAAGCTCATAGCCCCCGAATCGGAGTATCCACCGCCGATTCACGCTGCTTCGTCTCAGGCATCGGAGCACAATTATAGGTCGCCATCGCGCCGCAATCTCAAAGCCCCCCCACATCCCCGCAAAAGTCCTCTTTTCAGGCCTCTTCCATCCTCATCTCGCCTGAGGAATATCTCAGAAAACCTCATGCTCGATATCCATTCCCCAGTGCTAAATTCTTCCGGTCAGGCCCAGAGGAAAATCCTTTGAAGACCAACAGACCCACCCTCTCCGTGATTCTCGCCGCCATCACGCTCACCTCTCTAGTGTGTCTCGAAGTCATCCGTCAGATCCGCACCCGCCCAAACGCCCCACCCCGCCAAACCCACCATCCCCCGCACCTGGGACGACGCTGCCATGCCCACCCTCGAAGTCCCCCTCGCAAACCCCATTGGCTCACCCAAACCCGTCCCCGCCGACTACTACTACCGCATCCCCGTCCGCCCCATCTACAAGCAATATCCCGTCTACGCCCCCGGCCGCGAACCCGCCGGCTACATGGACTGGCTCAAAAAACAGGACCCCGTCATCCTCTGGGACGACGCCACCCACAAGCCAAAACTCGAAACCGAAGCCGACTTCATCAAGGCGGGCGAGCTCGTCTTCAGCGCTCCCATCATCTACACCACCGAGAACGACAGGGCTTCATCCCGAAGCCGTCCGCAACCCCGCATGGTACGCAAAGAACAACATGCCCCTCACCCCCGATGGCATCCTCCCCTTCATCCACTACGTCATCCGCGAAAAAGGCAAAGTCGAGTTGGGCTCCTTCGCCTGCGGCATGTGCCACACCCGCGTCATGCCCGGCGGAGCCGTCCTCAAAGGCGCGCAAGGCAACTTCCCCTTCGGCGCGCGAGCGCTCGCACTGCCCACTGCCCTCCCTTTCCTGCCTCTCATCCAGGCTCTATTCTCAGTGCCATGGCAGCACCCCGATCCCATCACCGCGAAAAAAATATGTCCTCCGAACAAATCGTCGCCCTGCTCTCCAACGAGCCCCCTGGCGTCATCGCCCGCCATCGCGGCAGCCTCTTCGATCCCGTCCAGGTTCCCGACCTCATCGGCGTCAAGGACCGCCACTACCTCGACCGCACCGGCCTCCAGCAGCAGCACTCCATCGTCGATCTCATGCGCTACGCGGCCCTCAACCAAGGCGCCGACGCCATCGCCAGCTTCGACGGCTTCATCCCCGCCGACATCCCCAACTTCAAAAAACTCCCCGACCCTGCCGATCCCGTCGCCGTCGGCGGCCGCTACAGCGACGAGCAGCTCTACGCCCTCGCGCTCTACATCTATTCGCTCAAGCCGCCGCCCAACCCCAACAAGTTCGACGCCGCCGCAGCCCGCGGCAAAAAAGTCTTCAGCCGTCGAAGGCTGCACCACCTGCCACACGCGCGCCCCTCTACACCAACAACAAGCTCACCCCCGCCGCCCGGCTTCACCATTCCCGAAGATCACTGCGCGAAGTACGACATCCTCCCCCATCTCCGTCGGCACCGATCCCATCCCTCACCCTGAACACCCGCCGCGGCACCGGCTACTACAAAGTCCCTCACTCAAAGGCGTCTGGTATCGCAGCATGTTCGGCCACAGCGGCTGGTGCGCCACCCTCGAAGACTGGTTCGACCCCAAGCGCCTCAACGACGACTACATCCCCACCGGCTTCAAACCCTACGGCACGAAAACCTACGCCGTAAAAGGCCACCCCTTCGGCCTCGACCTACCCCACAGGAAAAGAAGGACCTCATCGCCTTCCTCAAAACGCTCTAACTCGGTCCTCCTTTGAACGTGTAACCAACAAAGATCTCACCTCGAGGGAAATATCATGCGCATCGTATGTCAGCTTTCGATATTGGCCCGCCTTTTCTGCCGGAGATTTTCTTACATGTCTCGCGTCTGCAATGTAGCCCCGGCCGCGTTGCCGCTTGCAATGGGTCTCCTGTCTTCCGCGCCATTGCCTTCACAGCCCCCGCTTCGAGCTGAGACTACAGAGGCGCTGCAGGCCGATATCCGAAGTGCCGTCGAACGGAACGCGACCTCGGAGCAACTGGGCACGCTGTGGCTTACACTCGCAAATCGTTATCAGGACCGCTTCGAGCTTGAGAAGGCCGAGGACGCATACGCCCGTGCGATTCACCTGCTTCGCGATACCCCCTCACAGAGTCAGTACGCTGAGGCGCTGCACGGAATGGGGAATGTATACGGCACATCTGGCCGACTCAGAGAGGCGCGAAAGTGTTTGACGAAGTCGCTGGACATCTACCGGACGTTGAACGACGAAGCCAATATTGCACACCTCCACGTCTCGCTCGGCCCGGAGCTACTCGCGGAACACAAGTATCGAGAGGCCGAGATCGAATCGACCGCTGCTCTCAAAGCTTTCGAGTCCGTACCGAAGCCCGATCTCAGTGACATCTCCATGGCTTATCTAACACGTGGTCGTGCGGTCTGCGGTCAGGGACGGTGCCGCTCCGCTCTGGATGATGTCTCACAGGCCCATTCTCTGGCTCTTACCAGATTTCAGGAAAATTCGATTGAAATGATCTCAATCTGGCTGGTTCAGGGACAGATTCAAATGAAAGCCGGGCTGCAGGCAGACGGCGAACAGGCGATGAATAAGGCGTTGCGCCTGGTGCAGTCGCGGACTGACCTGCCCCGCCCATACTTCGTCACCCTGCAACTGGTAGTCCTCCGGGCGCAAAGAACGAGTCTCAAGGCGGCGCACCGGAAGCAGGAGGCGAAGCATGCTGAAGATCAGATCGCACGAATCGAAGCCGACGCCCCTGCCGCTTGCAATGGATGTACCGTAAGTGCCCCCGCCCTGATGTCACAAGGGATGCGGTAAGGTTGGCTGCTTACTGGCTGACCTATGCTCTGCCTGACAGGGCTTTAGCAATCATCCGCCTCGTTTCTATATCCGAAGACCGGGCCCAGACTGGATTAGTAGATATAAACCCCCTTCTAGTCACTTGGCTGTATAGTCGGCAACTGGGACACTTGCCGGTTACTCGTCCGAAATGCCGATTCCTTATACAGACGCCGTTGCAGCAAACAACCGTTTGGATCGCGAGTTAGACCCTAGGAAGCATCATCGATGCGAGCAGCCGGGCCAGCAGCACGGCCGCCGCATCCCTTCTTTGAGCTCCGAGCACACCCTTTCGTCCCCTGCCGTCTTGTTTCATCTTTCTTGACGGAGATGGTCCAGCAAATCCACTCGTTCCTCGCAAGCGGCGTTATGCTTCCCACGCCGCCCGTGCCTTCGCGTCGGACGCAAGCGCTTTTCGGAGATCAGCCGGGAGGTTATGCACAACTCCTTCGGAGATTCGGACAGTTGCCAGAGCGTCATCTCGCAGGCTAAAGGATCAAGCATCTGATACGAGAGTACAACTCGGATTTCGGGACCATCGTCGCCTATCCGGACAGAACCGATTTCGGCAATTATTTCCGGATAGCCGGTTC
>CAVWQM010000002.1:0-225287 GCA_963757205.1 uncultured Acidobacteriaceae bacterium | reverse complement strand
AGCGCGTGCCGGATCGCAGGAATCAGGTCGTCATAGGACAGGACCGACCGCACCTTATCTTCATTGAGAAATAACAGCTTGTCCTTCTTCATAGTCCCCTTCTTCATTATCATCCCCGATGGTTGAAATCGGCCGCACACGCCAGCAGCCACCTGTGGCACCCTTATATCCATGCAACTCTCCCCCTATCAGCTCCGTGTCCTGGGCTCCCTTGTCGAAAAAGAGATCACCACGCCCGAGAACTATCCGCTTTCGCTCAACGCGTTGCTGAATGCGTGCAACCAGCGCTCCAGCCGCGATCCGGTGCTCGATCTCACTGAAGACGAGGTTCGTCAGGCCCTTCACTCACTCGAGGACCTTGGCCTCGTCACCACCGTCCGCGACACTCGCGTCCCCAAGTACGAGCACCGAATTCGGACTGTCCTCAACCTCCGCCGCGACGAGACCGCCATCCTCTGTCTCCTCATGCTCCGCGGCCCGCAGACCCCCGGCGAACTTCGTAGCCGCGCCGACCGACTCTACACCTTCGACGATCTCGCGGCAGTCCAATCCACCCTCGAGCGCCTCGCTGCTCGCGCCACCGTAGACGAAGCCGGCAATCATACCACCGGCCCCCTTACCGTCATTCTCCCGCGCCAGCCTGGCTCTCGTGACGCCCGCTACGCCCATCTCCTCGCCCCGCCTGACCTGTCAGGCCTGCAGTACGATCGACCCGAAGCGACCACTCCCAATTCATCTACGACTCAGCGAATCATTCAGCTTGAGGCTGAGGTCGCCACACTCACCTCCGAGCTTCAAACCCTGCGCCATCGCGTTGATCGCCTGGAGTCCGATGCCTGACACTACGGTTCCTCCGAAATTCCCCGGGTAAGATGTACCATTACTTCCTTGGCGGCGTAACTCAATGTTCGAACGGATGACCGATTCCACCTCCGTCCCCATCAATCGGCGCGCCCGCTTCCGGCGCGAGGCTGACGCGGAGAACGATTATCTTGCGCGCCTGGTCGCGCAGATCCCCGAGGCCGTACTCTGCTTCGACCAAAACTGGATCATCACTTACGCCAACGCCGAAGCCATCAGAATCAGCCGCATCCAGCCAGCAGACTTTCACAGCAAAACCTACTGGGAAGTCTTCCCCGATACTCTCGGCACCGAACTTGAGCGCATCTGTCACGAAGTCATGCAGACCCGTGCCCTCCAACAGGTCGAGTACTTTTACGAACCCATGGAGATTTGGTTTGACATCCACGTCCTTCCAGCCGACGACGGAATCTCCCTCTACTACCGCGATATTACCGCTCGCAAACACTCCGAAGGCCGGCGCGACCAAGCAGTCAGACAACTGCGACAAATCTTCGATAGCGACGCGGACTCCATCGTATGCGTCGACCGCAACTGGAATTGCACCTTCGCCAATCGCGCGGCCCAGTCCATCCTCAAGACCGACAAGCTCGTCGGCGAAAACCTCTGGGAGAGATTCCCTTCCAACCGGCAGGAACCCTTCCGCTCCAATTACGTCGCCGCGATGGAGCGGCGCATCCCCACCGAGTTCGAGGCCTACTACCCTGAACCGCTGGACATCTGGTTCAGGGTCTCCGCTCGTCCCTATGAAGATGGCATCATCATCTTTTCCAGCGACATCACCGACCGGAAGGGCGCCGAATTCCTTCGAGACACCTCCATCCGCCAGCTCCGTCAGGTCCTCGAAACCACCACCGATGCGGTCGCCAGCATCGATCGTGATTGGAACTTCTCCTTTCTCAATCGTCGCGCCAAAGAGTTGTTGGGCCCAAAGGGCGAGCTCCTTGGCAAAAGCGTCTGGAAGGAGTTCCCTGTCGCGGCCCAACCCGGCGAAGTCCTCCATCATCTCCATCGCGCGATGGATGAGGGCGTTCCGGGCGAGTTCGAGGCCTTCTACCCCGATCCCTTGAACCTTTGGATCTCCGTCCAGTGCAGGCCCTTCGACGACGGCATTGTGCTGTTCTTCCGCGACATCACCGACCGCCGTCAGGCCGAAACTGTTCTCCAGGAACAACAGGACCTCCTCGCCTCAATACAGAAGACCGCCCTCGTCGCCACATGGGACATCGAATACGCCACCGGCAAAGTCACCTACGGTGCCGGCTCGTATCCCGTCTTCGGCCATCCCCTCACGGACGTCCCCGACTACCGTGCCTTTAAGAAGATTGTTCTTCCCGAGTACATCCCTATCATCGCCGCCTCCATTCAAAGTGGCATCGAGTCCGGCCAGATGGTCGTGCAGGATTTTCAGGTGCGTGCTGCCGACGGTCGAATCCTTTGGCTCGAAAGTCGCGGTCAAGCCGTGATGGACAATGGCGTTCCGACGCATCTCCGCGGCCTTACGATTGACATCACTGCGCGCAAAAAGAACGAGGAAGCACTCGCCGCCAGCGAAGCTCGCTATCGTGTCCTCGCCGATCTCAATCCCCAGGCCATCTGGATGGGCGCTCCCGACGGCAGCATCACGTACGCCAACCAGAACTTCCTCGACTACCTCGGCCTCACCGTTGAGGAACTCACCGGCGCCGGCTGGCTCAATGCCTTCCACCCGAAAGATCGGCAGCACGTCCTCGAAACATGGAACCACTCCGTTGCCACAGGCGAAGACTACGATATCGAAGCGCGCATGATTCGCGCACGCGACGGCCATGCCCGCTGGTGGTGGGTTCGTGCCCAACCCGTGCGCGATGAGTCCGGGAAGATCCTCCACTGGCTCGGCGTCGCGATTGACATCGACGACCGCAAGACCTTTGCTGAAACTCTTCAGCAACGACAGGAGGAGACCGAGCGTCAGCGGGCAGAACTCGAATCCATTTACGAGAACGCCCCAATCGGTCTCTCGCTGCTGGATCCGGTCGAGTTTCGTTATCTGCGCATCAACGATCGTCAGGCTCAGACCGTAGGCCTGCCGAAAGAGCAAATCATCGGCCAGGTCATTACTGATATCGCCCCCCTCGAGGGACTGAAGGAACTCTTGCAGATGGCAGCCGCCGGCCACCCAGTTCGCAACCATCTTCTTGAAGGCGAACTCCCCACCCGCCACGGCGAACATCGCTACTGGAACGTCAGTTACTCCCCTGTCTACAACGCCAATAACAAAGTCGAAGCCATCGCCGCGGTCATCCTTGAGATGACCACCCAGAAAAAAGCCGAGGCAGCTCTCATCCAGAGTGAGAAACTGGCCGCCGTAGGCCGACTCGCCAGCTCAATCTCTCACGAGATCAATAATCCGCTTGAGGCCATCACCAACCTTCTCTACCTTATCGAGCTGTCGAATGAGCTCCCGGAGGGCGTCCGCCGCTATGTTCACACCGCGCAGAACGAACTCTCCCGCGTCTGCCAGATTGCCACGCAGACCCTTCGCTTTCATCGCCAGGCTGTCCGTGCCACACACGTCAGCGCTGCCGACCTCGTCGACGCTGTTCTTAACCTCTATCAGGGCCGGCTCGCCAACTCTAACATCAGGGTCGAGGCTACCTATGCCTCCGCCAGCACGGTCCTCTGCTTTGAAAACGACATTCGCCAGGTTCTCAATAACCTCATCGCCAACGCGATCGACGCCATGAGACAGGGTGGTCGCCTCCTTGTCCGCGCTCACGACGCGACCGACTACTCTTCTGCCTCCCCCGAGCCTCGTTCCGGCATTCGCATCACGATCGCCGACACCGGTCACGGCATGCCACCCTCCGTGCAGGCCCGCCTCTTCGAGCCCTTCTACACGACCAAGGATGTCAACGGAACCGGCCTCGGCCTCTGGATCTCCGCCGGTATCGTCACTCGCCATCACGGCCGCCTTACCTTCCGCAGCAGCCAACACTCCGAACACCATGGTTCCGTCTTTTCACTCTTCCTCCCATCTGTCGAGGAAACCGACGGCGAGCCCCACTAGCCGGCACCACAAGCGGAATTCCGCTATACAAATGCTGACGAAAACAGCATCCTTGCAACAAGGCTCAACAGGCGTTCTTCGTCAACTGCGATGCAACGACTACAACCCAGGCCGATATCGCCAACGGCCGCGTCAACATCCAGATTGGCTTTGCTCCTCTCAAGCCCGCAGAATTTGTCATTCTCAACATCAGCCTGTTGACCGTTCCACATTCATAAGGCTCCAAAAGACAGTCAACGTACATCGGCAATTTTCACGACAAGCTACAACCAACGCTCATCCTGGCACTTCACTTTCGCAGTAAGCCGGTCTTCCCAAGCAATTGTTCAAAGACCGAAGTATCATGTCTCCGGAGCGCTTTTCTTCACTTCGTCCGCAGTGAGTTGCGCCATCCATCACCGGAGACACTCATGCTTCAAGCTGCAACCCGCCTCCTCCTCGCCACACTTTTCCTCGCCATACCCGTCCTAGCGCAGCCAAATACTACCCTCATCGTCGATATGGATCACCGCCCCGCAACCTCTCTCAACGGCGACTGGCACGTCATCGTCGACCAGTACGCCACCGGTCTTTACACCTTCCACCAGGAGCTACGCAGAGACGGTTTCTTCATGAACGCGCCATTCGACCCCTCCGGTCATCCCCAGGACTACAACTTCGCGAACGCCGCAACACTCAAGGTCCCTGGCGATTGGAACACCCAGCGTCCCGATCTCTTCTACTATGAGGGCCCCATCTGGTATCAGCGCGACTTTGAGCATCTCTCCGAGCGCAACACCCGCACCTTCCTTCACTTTGGGGCCGCGAACTACCGCACCTTCGTCTGGGTGAATACCAAAAAAGTCTGTGAGCACGAGGGCGGCTTTATCCCCTTCGACTGCGAGATCACTGGCGTCCTCAAGGAAGGCAAGAACTTCGTCGTTCTCTGTGTCGACAATACCCGCATAGCCGACGGCGTCCCCACCCTGCAGACCGACTGGTGGAACTACGGCGGCCTCACCCGCGATGTATCTCTCGTCGACGTCCCGAAGGAGTTCATCGACGACTATGACCTCCGTCTCAGCCGCACCAATCACGACTTGATCGAAGGCTACGTCCATGTCGACGGCGCGACCGCGGGCACCATTGTTGCCGTAAGCATTCCCGAGCTCAACGCCAAAGCTCAGGCCATCGTCGATGCCAATCATCGCGCGCCCGTCGCTCTCCCGGTCCACTCCCTCAGCCTTTGGTCGCCCGAAAATCCCAAGCTCTATAAAGTGGAGATCGTCGCCGGAGCTGCACCTACGCTGGACAGCATCCAAGACGACATCGGTTTCCGCACGATCGAAACCCGCGGTACCGAGATTCTCCTCTACGGTCACCCCGTCTTCCTCCGCGGCATCTCCATCCACGCCGAAGCTCCTTTCCGCACTGGTCGCGCGTATTCGCAAAAGGACGTCGACACGCTCCTCGGCTGGGCTAAAGAACTGGGCTGCAACTACGTCCGTCTCGCGCACTACCCGCATGACGAGCGCATGACCCGCACTGCCGACCGCCTCGGCCTCATGGGTCCAGTCCTGAGATCCCCGACTACTGGGCCCTCCAGTTCGACAACCCTGCTGTCCTAGCAAAATCTAAACAGCAACTCACCGAGATGATTCGCCGCGACCGCAATAATAAAGCCTCCATCATCCTCTGGTCTGTTGCCAACGAAACCCCCAACACGGAAGCCCGCACCAAATACCTCACTACGATGGTTGAGCTCGCACATGAACTTGATCCCACCCGCCTCGTCACCGCCGCCCTTCTCGTACGCACAGAAAAAAATCCCGACGGTAGCGGCACTACAAAAATCGTCGACGACCCCCTGGGCAAAGCCCTCGACGTTATCGGCACCAACGAGTACATCGGTTGGTACGAGCAACACGCCGAAGGCGCCGACACCACGACCTGGGATATCCGCTACGACAAACCGCTCATCATGTCCGAGTGGGGCGGCGACGCCAAAGCCGGCAACGACACCTGCGTTCGCAGCGCACCAGCCCTCTGGACCGAGGAGTATCAGGTGGAAATCTACCGCCATCAAGTCCCCATGCTAAACAAGTACCGCAACTTCGTGGCACCTCCCTGGCTTCTCATGGACTTTCGTTCTGCCCGCCGCGTCAACCCAGGCCTTCAGGACAACTTCAACCGCAAGGGCCTGATCTCCGATCAGGGCGTCAAGAAACAAGCGTTCTTCATCCTGCAAAAAGCGTATAAAGACAAGACCCTCGGCAAGGCCGAATAACCATAATGACGAAACTCGCTCTTTCTCTTGTACTGTTCGCATCCATTGCAAGTCCAGCCATCGCAGCCACCTCCGCACCCCCGGACTTCGGCCCTAACGTCCTCATCTTCAACTCGTCCACGCCTTCGGCAACCATCCAGAGCAGATCGACAAGATCTACGCCGCGCAACGTCGAAACCAATTCGGCCCCGAACGCAATGCGCTTCTCTTCTTCCCGGTAACTATACGTCGACGTTCCTATCGGCTTCTATACGCAAGTTTTCGGCCTCGGGATCTCACCCGATAGCGTTCAAATCACCGGCGACGTACACTCCGACGCTGCCTCACGAAACAACAATGCCACCACTACCTTCTGGCGAGCTGCAGAAAACTTCTGCGTCGTTCCCACCGGCGGCGTGATGAAGTGGGCCGTCTCCCAGGCCGCACCCTTTCGCCGCATGCACGTACAAGGCGACATCGTCCTCCATCAAGATCGTGGCTGGGCCAGCGGTGGCTGGATTCTGACACCCTCATCGACGGAAACGTCGACGCCGGAACGCAACAGCAATGGATCTCACGCAACACGGAGTGGCGCAGCTGGACCGGATCAAACTGGAACATGGTCTTCGTCGGCGTGCCCAACCCTCCCAGGGCGAATGGCCCACACCGCCATACACCAAAATCGCAGAGACACCCATCGTTCGCGAAAAACCCTTCCTCCAGGTAGACGCGTCCGGCAACTACAGCGTTCGGGTTCTGCGCTGCGCACCAACAGCTCCGGCATCACGTGGCATGCTGTTACCACGCCAGGAAAAACCATCCCCATTCGTGAGTTCTACATCGCTCACCCCAACCGCGACAACGCTGCAACCATCAATGCGCAACTCGCCCATGGCAAGAACCTTCTCCTTACGCCAGGCATCTACGAGCTGACCGAACCGATCCGCGTCACTCGCTCCAACGCTGTCGTGATGGGTCTCAGATTCGCCACGCTGCACCCGGTCAACGGCACGGCCGCCATGACGACCGCTGACGAAGACGGAATCTCGTCGCTGGCCTCCTCCTCGATGCCGGCCCAACGTCTTCGCCTGTCCTGCTTCAAATAGGTCCAGCCAAAAGCCATGCCACTCACGCAAAAAATCCCATCTCCCTCCACGATGTATTCTTCCGCGTCGGAGGCGCCGGAATCGGTCGCGCCATAGTCAATCTCGAAATCAACAGCAACGACACCATCATCGACCACACCTGGATCTGGCGCGCCGATCATGGAGCCGGTGTCGGATGGACTCGAATACCAGCGCCAATGGCCTCGTCGTTAACGGCAACAACGTTACCGCCTACGGCCTCTTCGTTGAACACCATCAGCAGTTCCAGGTCCTTTGGAACGGCAATGGCGGCCGCACCTACTTCTATCAATCCGAGATTCCCTACGATCCTCCTGACCAGGCCAGCTTCAGGAGCGCTCCGGGCACCAACGGCTGGGCCTCTTACAAAGTCGCCGACACCGTCACAACTCACGAAGCCTGGGGACTCGGCGCCTACAGCGTTTTCCGCCGCCCGGACGTCCTGCTCACCCGCGCCATCGAAGTCCCCGCCAAACCCAACATTCGTTTTCATGACATGATTACTGTCGCACTGGGCGATAAGGGCGAAATCACTAATGTTATCAACGACACCGGCGGCCCAACCGCGCTCGCCCCTCACCGGGTCACCCCGAAAGTCTCAACGTTTCCCTAGAAGGCAAGCCGCTTTATTTTCCCCCACTCGCAGCTTGCCTATACTCTGGGACGACAAACAATCTCCATGATTCTCCCAACACGCTCCCGCAATCTCGCGGGCATTCGGCTTTCTGGACGGGCAACGGCAGTCGTGGGTTGTGCGAATCCGCTATCTAACCCGGCTCGCCAGGCGAGGCTTTTCTGCGCTTTTTTTCTTCTCGTGATCCCCGGAGAATCCCGGCTCCTCGCCCAGCAACTCTCGCCGCCCCCCGTTATCCTATTGCCCGATGCACCCAGCGCATCCGTTCTCTCTGGCACTGTCACTGACACCGACGAAGCTGTTATCTCCAACGCATACATCACCCTGGAAGAAACGGAGACCAAAGCCACTCGTACCACACAGTCCGACGGCAACGGCGCATTCTCTTTCCTCGCTGTCGCGCCAGGAAAATACCTCGTCAAGATCTCCGCCCCCGGCTTTGCTTCCTGGAAGGTTGAGGATGTCGTGATCCGTGCCGGAGAAAACCTCGTCCTTCCTCCGATTCTCCTTGGCGTCGAATCCATCAGCTCTACCGTCGACGCGATCACGCAGGAGGACCTGGCCGAACAGCAGATCAGCACCGAAGTGAAGCAACGCATCATCGGCGTCCTCCCCAACTTCTACGTAAGCTACATTCCCGACGCCGCACCGCTGACCCGCAAACAGAAGTTCAAGCTCGCACTGAAAGTCTCTGTTGATCCCGTGACCTTCCTTACAACTGGCGTCACCGCTGGTATCGAGCAGTGGCAAGGCGACTTCTCCGGCTATGGTCAGGGCTTCTCCGGCTACGCCCAGCGCTACGGCGCCACCTACGGAGACCGCATCACCTCCACCTTCTTCGGCGCCGCCCTGCTTCCGTCACTTCTGCATCAGGACCCCCGCTACTTCTACCGAGGCAGAGGACATGTTGTTACCCGCGCGCTCTACGCCATCTCCACTGTCGTTATTTGCAAAGGAGACAACGGCCACTGGCAGCCAAATTACTCCAACGTCCTCGGCAACCTTGCAGCGGGCGGCATCTCCAGCCTCTACTATCCCAGTAGCGAAAAACACGACGCTCAGGTCACTGTCGACAATATCCTCATCGGTGTCGGCACCGGCGCCATCGGAACCCTCTTTCAGGAGTTTCTCCTCAAACACCTCACCCACGGCGTTCCGCCAGAGTCGCCGGCAAATCCTTAGCCCTTATTTGCCATTTTCATCTCCAGAGAAAATGAGCAAGTCTAGCTATTTCCATATACAGGTAGAGCAGCACCGTGGATCACCGCGGCGTTATCGCTGCACAAGAAGAGGATGACCTGCGCGATCTCCTCAGGCTTCGGCCACGTCGCAAAATCCGCGTTTGGCATCGCCTTCCGGTTCACGGCCGTATCGATGATGCTCGGAAGAATCGAGTTCACCTTCACCCCAGTGCCCTTCACATCTGCAGCCAGCGAATCCATCAGCGCCACCGCCGCGGCCTTCGACGCTGCATAAGCGGCTGCACCTGTTCCATGATCGACCGCCGCCTTCGCCGCCACGTTCACGATGGACCCATGCCGTTGCTTCAGCATCGCAGGCAGCACCGCGCGCGCCAGGGCGTAACCGGAGCGCAGATTGAGCGACAGCATCGTGTCGAAGACCTTCGTCTCCAGCTCCCACAACGTGGCGCCACCCGCGTAGCCGCCGACCGTATTCACCAACGCATCCAGCTTGCCATGTTGGGCGACTATGCCCGCCACCAACGCCGCCGTAGCACCTTCGTCCGTCACATCGACAAGTGAGCCTTCCAGCGCCGCTGCCTTTGCACCAGCAGCTTTTTTCAAGGCGGCAAACTCCTCTTCTTTGCGATAGGTCACCACTACCCTGGCGCCTTCCTCCAGAAACGCGAGACTCACCATGTTCCCCAAACCACCCGTTCCACCGGCCACCAGCACAATCTTGCCCGAAAAATTGATGTTCATAGTCCCTCTATCCTAAACGTCTGGTTACTTCAGCGGCCACCCGGTTGTCGGAAATGGTCGAGGTCGACGACCAGCCCTTCAGCGGCTTTCATGTCAACCGTGTCATTCACCTTTTGTCCATCTCGATCGAAGTACGTTGACGCAAGAATCGTCCCGCTTTCCACAGTCACTCGTACAGAATCCGCACCTATATTCAGCAACACGAGGACTCGATCTTCATCTCCTCTGCGCTCGTAGCGGAGCACGTTTTGATCGGCGGTAATAGACTGCATCCTGCCATCGACCAGTGTCCGACGGCTACGACGCAGACTGATTAGCTTACGATACAGGTGCAGAATGGAGGTTTCGTTCTGCTCCAGCGCCGCGACATTTACTTCTTGATAATCGGAGCCGAGAGGGAGCCAAGGTCTACCAGTAGTGAATCCTGCGGAAGGGGATCCGTCCCATGGCATGGGAGTTCTTTCCGGATCACGGCCAAGGCCAAGTCCCGGCTCATTCTTCTCCGCAGGGTCTTGCACTTCATCAGCGCGAATCGGAACATTTGTCATACCGATCTCTTCGCCGTAGTACGTCGTCAGCGTCCCAGGCAACGTCAACAGCAGCATGGCTGCCACCGATGCCTGCCGGCTTCCAATCCGAGTGGCGATGCGGGCATTGTCATGATTTCCCAGCACCCAGTTCGGCCAAGCCCCTTCAGGGAGAGCGCGGCTGTACTCGGAGATAATCTGCGCCATGGCATCCGCACTCCATGCGCTTTGCAACAACAAAAAATTGAATGGCAGGTTGGCGCCTTTCAGGCCGCCGCCGTAGTAAGTCATCAGTTGCTCTATAGGTAAATAGATTTCTCCAATAAGAACGCGTCGAGGAAACTCATCAACCACCGCTCGCATCTTGGCCACCAATTCGTGAACCTCCGGCCGGTTCGAGTTGTATAACGGCAGCAGGCGATTGTTCGAGGCCTGACCCGGCCGATACCCAGGATTCAGCGGGTTATCGCGAAACAGTTCATCCTTGATCATCAGCCACATCACGTCTACCCGAAACCCGTCGACGCCTCGTTGTAACCAGAATCGCAAAACGTCGAACATCGCAGCCTGCACTTCGGGGTTCCGCCAATTCAGGTCGGGCTGTTCCTTCAGGAAGGAATGGTAGTAATACTGTTTGGTTGTTTCATCCCATTCCCAGCCTGAACCGCCGAAGTTGCTTAGCCAGTTATTCTCCTCATCTCGCCACAAATACCAATCCCGCTTCGGGTTTTCACGTGACGATCGGCTTTCGAGAAACCACGGGTGCTCGTTCGAAGTGTGATTAGGCACGAAATCAAGAATCATCTTCAAGCCGCGACGATGAACCTCCGCAAGCAGGCGATCGAAGTCATCCATCGTCCCGAAGATTGGATCGATGCCGCAATAGTCGGCGACGTCGTATCCGAAATCAGCCATGGGCGAAGGGAAGATCGGTGAAAGCCAGATCGCATCGATGCCAAGCTGCACCAGATAATCCAGGCGCTCTAGGATCCCGTTCAGATCACCAACGCCGTCGCCGTTACTATCCTGAAAGGAACGCGAGTAGATTTCATAGACGATCCCATACTGCCACCAGATCAACTCCTGCATCTCACCAATACTCCTGCGGATTAATTTCCAGACGGAAAGATTGCTCGCATGATCAATGATCTTTGGTACAAAAACGCGGTCATCTACTGCCTCTCAGTTGCTACCTTTATGGATGCAAATGCCGACGGAGTAGGAGACTTCCAGGGGCTGATGCGCCGATTAGACTACCTGCAGGGACTCGGGATTACGGCCCTGTGGCTGATGCCATTTCAGCCTCTCCCTGCAAAGACGATGGCTACGATGTGGCCGATTACTACGGCGTCGATCCGCGATACGGTACCCTCGGCGACTTTGTCGAATTTACACGAGGCTGCGAGCAACGCGGGATGCGTGTACTCATCGATCTCGTCGTGAATCACACGTCGAACGAGCATCCGTGGTTCAGGGAGGCTTGCCGCAATCCGAAGTCGAAATACCGGGACTGGTACGTCTGGTCAGCCAGGAAGCCAAAGAATGCCAACTCAGGCGTCGTGTTTCCCGGCGTGCAGAAGTCGACGTGGAACTACGACAAGACTGCGAAGGCATATTATTTTCACCGCTTCTACGACTTTCAGCCGGATCTCAACACCGCCAATCCGGAGGTGCAGGCAGAAATCCTCAAAATCATGGGCTTCTGGTTGCAGTTAGGAGTCTCCGGCTTCAGGATGGATGCTGTTCCATTTGTTATTGCGAAAAAAGGCGCCGATGTAACCAGGCCCACCGAGCAATACGACATGCTCAGATCGTTCAGCGAATTCCTCACCTGGCGAAAGGGAGAGGCGATCATCCTGGCTGAGGCGAACGTCTTGCCGGATACGGATCTGAAGTACTTTGGTGAATCCGGCGAACGGATGCAGATGATGTTTAACTTCGACGTCAATCAGCATCTCTTCTTCGCCCTCGCCAGCAGCGACTCAAGGCCGCTGGTCAAAGCCCTCGAGGATACAAAACCTCGTCCCTTGACGGCACAGTGGGGACAGTTTCTTCGCAACCACGACGAGCTGGATCTCGGGCGCCTCAACAAGAAGGAGCGCGACACTGTCTTCGCGGCATTCGGTCCGGACCCGGACATGCAGCTGTATCAACGCGGGATTCGACGACGGCTCGTTCCCATGCTACAGGGAGATCGCCGACGTTTGGAACTTGCCTACAGTCTGATGATGACTCTCCCCGGCACTCCCGTTATCCGCTACGGCGACGAAATCGCCATGGGCGACGACCTGCGATTGCCGGAAAGAAACGGCGCTCGCACGGCGATGCAATGGTCGACCGAGCCGAACGCCGGCTTCACAAAAAGCGACAAACCCGTCATGCCGGTTATCAGCGACGGCCCGTACAGCTTTCAGCATGTCAATGTGGCAGCCCAGCGTCGCGATCCCAACTCACTTTTGAATTGGATGGAACGAATCATTCGCATGCGGAAAGAAGTTCCCGAGATCGGCTGGGGAGACTTTTCCTTCCTTCCGACGGGAACACCCCACGTCTTGGCGATGAAATATGCATGGCGCAACAATTCCGTCCTCTGCGTGCATAATCTAGGTTCAGAGCCGCAAGAGGTGCATCTTTCCGTCCCAGGTGCCGATGAAGCCAATTGCACGCTGGTAAATCTTCTGTCTGAGGATCACAGCAATCCCAAGAAGAACGGTAAACACCGCATCCTGTTCGAGCCATATGGCTACCTTTGGTTTCGTATCTGCGGCTTGGACTATCTGTTGAAGCGTTCAGCGACCTGACTCCCAGCTAGAAATGAAGACTCACTTGGCATTGCCATCGGCACACTTTCGCAAGTAGACTAATAAGGTCGGGTGCGAGCTTCAGACTATCCTGCAATTGTTAAGCCGATGTAGCTCAGTTGGTAGAGCAACTGATTCGTAATGCGTTTTAGCTACTTTGCAGCAAGTGGCACTATTCCGCAAATCCCTCTAGACACCGCATGAAATAAGGGTTTTCATCATTCGCCGTTGATGAGCGTATCGCAGCATGTTGCAGTAAATTACAAACGCAACTGGCACCACAACTGACACCAAAGAGATTGCGTCTGGTATGAATCGCAAAAACGCGCGCACATCCAAGAAGGACATGATCTAATCGTTTCGCACAATCTTAGAGATCCGGGGAGATGTGTCTTGCTCAAGCCAGAGGAAGAAGCAAAAGGTCGAGTTTTTTTTGACCAAGCGATTGCCGATCTGAACTGCGTAATTCCAGCGGAAGACTACGACGAAATTGTTTGGCACTACACGACGGGTCAATCATTGATCGAAATAGTCAGAACGGGAAGCCTCTTCGCCACTCAAGTTGCGTGCCTGAACGACACTACAGAGCTTCGATACGCTGTATCTCTGTTCAGGCAGGAACTTGAAAAGTTGTTGCCTCGACCTTCCCTTTCCACCAGAGAATTAACATTTTTGCAGCGATATTTGTCATTGATCGAATTCGAGCAAGATGGTCCCACGATTGCCCCAAGTAAATTTTTTGTCAGTTGTTTTAGCGAATCAAGAGATGACCTCAGCCAATGGCGTTGTTACGGCGGCGGCGAAAATGCCTACGCAATAGGCATTCGCAAGGGGCACCTGTTTGGAATTCCAAATTGCCTCACGCTGCGAGTGAACTATTCAAAGCCTGACCATGAAAAATTAGCTGCATCCGCAGCGCGAACAACTCTAGAGATGTTCAGAGAGGGATTGAATCTTCGACCCGGCAATAGTTCCGATGGCTGGGAAGACACATTTCTCGAATATTGGGACGACGCGCTAATGTTGCTTGCGCCGATGGTAAAAGATCCTGGTTTTGCAGCAGAGTGTGAGATCAGAAATTTATACACGCTGATGGAAACTGATTTTCCACGTTTGAAGTTCTTACAACGAAGTTCTCTCATGTCTCGACATTTGCCTCTCACATATCCCGCAGGAGGCGGCGATGCTCCCAATTTTAGACTTCCAATCACAGAGATAGTTGTCGGCCCGTGCAGGCATCGGGAGATCTCCCGCATTAGTGTGGGAACCCTTTTAAAGACCTACGGTTATCAAGGTACCTTGGTCACAATGTCGCAACGGCCTTTCCAACAAATGTAATTGGGTCAATCGGCTGCTCAAAAAATGCAATCCCTTGGGCTCCAATTTCCATCCACAACTAGGGCACTCGCACAGGCTGCCAGGCTGCCCCTACAATCCCACCATGCCCCGCGTCCTGATGAATTACGACCACTACGATTGCTGGCGGGTTCACTTCATAGAGGCTGATTGCCGAACCCCGATAGGCCCAAAGACGCGCTACTATTACTTCGCCACTGTGGACGGTCTACGTGCATTCGTCATCGGCTGCAACGTCGAGGATCTGGAAAAGTTTGAGTACAGCTTGCGAGCGAGGGGCAGGGGCAGCAACTTCGTCAACCTCACGGATGAGCAGTACGCCAAACTGAGATAGCAGCCGCAATACAAAAAACGCCCCCTATCAAAGGGGCGAATCCGGTAAATATAGGGATGCTTGCTGTAGCGGTCTGTTGCCGCAATTGTCACCCTGATTCTTCTGAGTGAGATAGTTGAGGGATGGTTGCCAGAGAGACAGGAAGATATTTTGGTGGGCAGGTCACGCGCACAACTCCGTCATTTACCCGACGGTACCGGATCTTGGGGGCTCAATTTAGCTGAGGAAAGCGCGGTCTCTTCGCGTGAAACCAGGAAGAAGTTGGTTCAGCCGGGTTCGTTTCCTTCAATTCTTCTGCTTGCGGGAACGTTCCGTGCAGAAGATCCGACGAGTAAAGAGCACACTTGCCATCGTCAAACGTGATGACTACGCCTCTCCTAAATCTATCCACAGAAATGACGCGTGGTGCGTTTGGAGTTTCCATAACAAAAAGATAATGGCTCAAATGAGACCGCCGTGTCTGTCTGCTGAGAAACAATGCACTCGGCTATTCCAAGTTTCCACCGCCAAAGAATCGACGTTGCGTAGCCCTAACCGACAGGTGCCGTCTTAACAGCCTTGGCAGGAGTCGCCGTCTTCGTCGCTTTCTTAGCTGCCTTCTTAGCCTTAGCCCAACGTGCCTTCATCGCAGCAGATATAGACGCTCTCCCTTTTGCACTGATCTTTCTCTTCTTCGGCTTCGCCACTTTAGGCTCAGTCGATTTGGGACGACCAGGGCCGTTTTTGATTCCTGCACTTGTCAAGATCACCCGTACCTGTTGCAACTTCGATATCTCCGTGTCGATATCAGCAATGATGCGCTTCGTGTGCATGAATCCTCCGTTGGATCAGCATAAACGATGAACCTTTGAAGGGCACGGCGATACTGATCGCAACGAGTGTGACTGTCTCCCGTCTAAACCTAAAAAGAAGGTGATCTCCTTGAATCCCACCTTAAAACTCCTCAAAGCCAAGCGTTCGTCCGCCCTAAAAGACGCTCGGGAGATGGAGGCCCTGCTTGCTCGTCTCAATAAAGAGGCTCAAGCGACAAATCTCCGCTACGTCGTGGGAATGTTCCGCGACTACATTGCCACGCTGGACCAAGCTATCAAATCATCCCATACTCGGCGACGCCGGAAGAGTAGCTTTCTATGGGTAGATGACTGCCCCTATTGGGGATGAGAGACTCAAGGTTCAATGTCAGAAATGGGCTTCATCGCTACAGGTAGTACATGAGGCTATGCATGATGTATTCCGACATTTCCCAGAGTTCCTTGAGTTGGTCCTGTGTAAACGTCTTGGGATCGTAGCCCTCCTTCAGCGCACGAGCTGGATGAATCAGATTGCGGAAGAGCCTGATTTTGTCAGCGGCTTCTTTAGCGATGTACCTGGGCCGCTCACCATCGTCTCGAACGTGTGACGGGACATCGATAGGGGCACGAAGAACGTCGATTTCATGAGCGGCAACTACGAGGTCATAAAACCCGATGTTCGATGGAATCTGGAGTTCACCACCGTTATCCTCGCCGAACTCCACTAACAAATAGGTGAGCACGGCAGTTTCTACTGCAAATGCCAGTGCAATGGCCGCCATAAAATAGTGGCCAGTCTTTTCGAGACTTTTTGCTTGGTCGCGGTAAAAGATGAGAAGAGCATTGGAAGCGTCGCCGTGATCTGTTCCTGTCAACTTCGCCATAGACCGCAATCCTCATAAGCTACGCTGATCGCAGGATGTGGGAATCCCCGAGCGTTGTTGTTACGATTCCATGAAGTCGCGCTAGCATTGTCTGATACCGGTAAGTCTATGTCGAGTCTGGCGCATTCTATGCGCTAGCGGCTGCGGCCTCGTAGTTGTAGACAGTTGCTCGGCTAATACCAAACTCACGCGCCAGAGCAGCCTTTGACTCCCCAGCGGCGATGCGGCTCCGTAGCGCCTGCGCCTTCGCTGCGGTAAGGGAGTGCTGACGACCACGGTATACATTACCTTTGGCCTTGGCGATGGCAATACCCTCTCGCTGACGCTCTTTGATTAGGCTGCGCTCGAACTCCGCAAATGCACCCATCACATTTAGGAGCAGGTTGGACATCGCGGAATCGTCCCCGGTGAAGGTGAGCGACTCTTTGACGAATTGAACCTTTACACCACGTTTGGCTAGCGTCAGAACGATACGCCGGAGGTCGTCAAGGTTGCGCGCTAGACGATCCATCGAATGGACCACTAGGGTGTCGCCTTCACGTACAAAACTAAGCGCTGCATCAAGCTGCGGACGCTTGGTGTCCTTGCCACTGGCCTTGTCTGCGAAGATCCTATCGAGAGCTAGGCCGTCAAGCTGACGCGCATTGTTTTGATCCTCTGAACTAACCCTCGTATAGCCGATCTGCTGTCCCTTTAGCATCAACCTGCCTCCTTGTGTCTAACAAGACTCTATGACGTAAATTAGAATATGTCCAACAAATAAAATACTAAGTCTATTTAGACATTTTTTGAGCAATTCTGCCTGTACAGCATAAGTACACCCCACTTAGACCTAGAGCCAACCGACATATAGGGCAGCTTTATTCCTAAGGACTTCGAGGAAGAACGGGGTAGACTCCAGCAATGCTGAGAACGATGGCTGTGTTGTTGACCTGTTCCCTTTCTGCCAATGCTCAATCCCCTGCCTCCGACACCCTGACCCTGTCACTCCGAACCATGAGTAAAGCCCTCGCGGGATGTCGAGAGGTTTACACCCGCGTAGACCGAGGGACCACTGAACCGCTCATGCGGAAAGTCGTGGGAAAAGAGAACTACGAAAAAGACCTCGTGAGCCTCGGCCACGCAGAGAAGATCACCAACTTTCTCATCGCTCATCCAGACAGGACCAGTGGCAAAGCACTCGTGCTCATCCTCTCTACGTCAGACGATTTTTCTGTCGGCGTGGGTTCGACGAGAGCCGCGATCTTAGGAAGCCTTCTTGATCAAGTAGTAAAAGTGTCTGCCTCACAGGCAAGCCAATATGTGGCCGCCGCGACGGAACTAGATGGTTGCCAGAAAAACCTATTCAACGCGGGAGATGACTACGTAGATCTCGTGATGAAATTCGTGGGCGCGCAAGATGACGCTTTAGCTAGCAAATCGAAGAGCAACCCTACTCGCTAAAAGAGAGACCCATGAAAAACTTTCTGACCATCTTCAGCCTTTGTTTGTTGACTGTCGTTGCTCCCTCCTACTCGCAGACGCAACGCCCTCGCAGCAAACCATTTTCCTCACAACCCGAGTCCTGCGCCCTTCCGCTGATTCAGCTCAACGACGCAACGGGCTCGAAGGCATACGTCAGACTTCGCTACCTAATCGAAGCACTCGACTCCGCCCAAGACGCAGTTACTGGTATGGCTTCGAGCCTGAAGGAGTTCAATACTGCGACAAACGTTGCAAGCGCGCTTGCTCCGCTGATCACAGGATCCGACGGAGCGAAAGACGCGCTTCACTGCGCCGCCTTCATCATGAATCAGTACCCGGGGACTGATGAAGACGACAGGCTCATAAAAACGATTAGCGCCGCTGCCTTCAATCGCGAAGCTGACGCAATCGCCGATCTCATGGCTCACATCAAAGAGAAATTCCTTCGCTCCGCTGCTATAAGTCAGAGTAGCGCGACGCAAGTACACGACGCAGAACGAATGTCCAAGATAACCGAATCGCAAAACAAAGCTGCGACCGATCTCCTGCAAACGACAGCCTACGTCATTATGAAATCGGTCGATCTCAGCGATAAAGATGCTAAGACAACTCCGTATCTGGCCGTTAGCTGTGACGAATACGCGGACCTCATCAAGAGAAACGCCCCTCTCGCCCACGCGGACAAGTCGGCCTACACTCAGGCAGCGTCTTTGATTCAGACGGGCCTCGATGGTCACAAGTGCAGGGAGTATCTCCAAACAAGATATTGTCCGATGGCTGACTGAGCAGATGGAGAAGAAGGTCAAGCCGTGGGCAGCAAGCACTCGCAACAGGTGGCAAGCTGCCTTCTCCCTAATCTTCCGGGTCGGTATCGACAATCAGCGTATCGAACGCAATCCAGCCTCACAGATCAGACGTAAGACGGAGAACAACACCAAGGTGCGCTTCCTGTCTGATGAGGAAGAGGTGAGTCTTCGCCGCGTCATGCTGAAAAGGTGTCCTGCCCAGATTCCCACCTTGGACATCGCGTTGAACACCGGCATGAGGTCGGGGGAGCAGTTCAGTCTCAAGTGGTCTCAAATTGATTTTCAACGCAAGAAGATCACCTTGCCTAAAACCAAGAATGGAACCATGCGCCATGTGGACATTAATTCCATTGCGCTCGCAGCGTTCGCCGAACTGCGTTCCAGGCAGGTTGACAGTGAAGATGTCTTTCCGAGCAAGCGCAATCATGGCTCTGCTTTGCTGAGTGCCAAGGGCTGGTTCAATCCGGCAGTAAAAGAGGCGAAGATCAAGGGGTATACATGGCATTGCAATCGACACACGTTCGCCAGTAAACTGGTTATGGCTGGCGTAGATCTCCGCACCGTGGGAGCACTACTCGGCCACAAGTCAATGCAAATGACGATGCGTTACGCCCATTTAGCACCCGAGCACACCGCATCAGCCGTTGAGAGACTTGTGCCGTCCCTTACGAAGCAACTGGCACCCCAACTGGCACCAGCCCCTACCAAGCTTCGTAAGTTGTTGAGCCGATGTAGCTCAGTTGGTAGAGCAACTGATTCGTAATCAGTAGGTCAGCGGTTCAACTCCGCTCATCGGCTCCATTTATTTTCAATAACTTAGAGAACTTTACGCGTCAGACCAACTGATTTTGTGTCATTCTCACTTGGTAGCTAACTGTCTTATTTTTAGTGAGATGAGCATCTGTCTAAACATGTTCCGAAGTCCCACAAATTCTCCCGCAATTTAATTTCACCTGAGGAGCACTCCTGTCGTTAGCGAGTGCTGGGCAATCCGCAATATAGAGCATGAAGCGGTGTGTACGCCGTATACTTAAATTGGTATACGGTGTAGACATGAAAGCAACTACAAGCCAGAAGATTGCCAGAGCCGCCCGCAGGCTGCTCGATAAAGAAGGAGCGGAGAGCGTGACCATGCGGCGGGTGGCGTCTGCAGTTGGCATTACGCCGATGGCGTTGTATCGACACTATCCAAACCGTGATGGACTGTTGAATGCGCTGGCAGATGTAGGGTTTGTGGAACTGTCGGAGAAGCTTGCGAGTGTGCGGCTGACGGGCGGGATCGAGGAACAGCTCCTGAAGATACTTGATGTCTTTCTCGACCATGCGTTTGAGAAGCCGCGTCTCTTCACGCTGATGTTTCTTACGAAGCGCGAGGGTGCGCGGCAGTATCCGGAGGACTTCCGTGCACGGCGGTCTCCTACGGCGAATGTCTCCGCCGATGTGATTGCGCGTGCGATGGAGACTGGGTACTTCCGCAAGGACGATGTGTGGGAGATCGTCTTCGAGACGGGTGCGCTGATGCAGGGCCTGGTGATGCTTTACCTGGGAGGCCGCGTGGCGATGCCTCCAGAGAGTTTTCGTGCCTTTTGTCACCGATCGTTTGGGAGGTATCTGAATGGCATACGCAGCTAATTACCGCCGCGTCGGAGAAGCAGTTCTCGCAATCGTCGCGACAGGGGCGATGTTTTACTTCGGCAACGGTCTCAATCCGTTGTGGCCGCTCATGTGGATTGCTCCGCTGCCGGTGCTAGTGTTCGCGTTGCGAAGCAAATGGTGGGCCACGGCGATGGTGACAGTGGCTGCGATGCTGCTCGGCAATTTGAACATGTGGAGCTACTTGACGAAGACGCTGGGGATGCCGGTATCTGTGTGGGTGGGTATCTTCCTGGCTGCGAGTGTTGTCTTTGCAGCGGGAGTGCTTCTGTTTCGTGTGCGGGTGTTGCGTGGCGCAGTGTGGAGCGGACTGGTGGCGCTACCCGCGGTGTGGGTAACGAGCGAGTATGTCCGCAACTTGACGACGCCGCATGGGTCTGCGGGAAGCCTGGCGTACTCGCAGCTGCGCTTCCTCCCGTTCCTGCAGCTTGCTTCGATCACGGGACCGTGGGGGATGAGCTTTGTGCTGCTGCTGTTTCCCGCTGCGATCGCGATTGGGCTGCATCTTAGGCAGACCTCACCGAAGCGCGCCCTGCAGGTTGCGGGTGCGGGGATTGCAGTGGTCGCGGCTGTACTGGTGTTTGGCGCGGTGCGACTGGCGATGCCGATGACCGAGACAGCACGTGTGGGGTTGATCACCTCGGACGAGAAGGCAAATGCTGGGGTTTCCGATCCGGGTGCCGATACGAAACGGCTGTTCCGCGACTACGCACGTGAGGCTCAGAAGCTGGCAGCGAATGGGGCGCAGGCGATCGTGATGCCGGAGAAACTTGGCGTGACACTGGAAGGCAAGTCCGCTGAGACGGACGCGGTGCTGCAGTCGGTTGCGGCCCAAACGGGAGCAACGGTCGTCGCGGGCGTTGTGCATGTGGACGCTCCAGTGAAGTACAACGAGGCGCGGATTTATGCTCCGGGCTCAGATGTGCAGCGTTACGATAAGCAGCACATGCTGCCGCCGTTCGAGTCAAACCTGAAGCCGGGAACGACCTTGACACTGCTGTCGCGACCGCACCAGAAGTGGGGCGTGGCGATCTGCAAGGATATGGACTTCGCGTCGCCCGCCCGTCTTTACGGCGAGGCCGGTACGGGGCTGATTCTCGTTCCGGGGTGGGACTTCGTGGTGGACGGCAGTTGGCACGGGCACATTGCAGTGATGCGCGGTGTGGAAGACGGCTTCAGCATAGCGCGCGCGGCGAAGAACGGCTTCCTGACGGTGAGCGACGACCGCGGCCGCATCGTGGGCGAGGTGAGCAGCAGCTCTGCTCCGTTTGCGACGCTACTGGTGGATGTGCCGACGGCGCACAGCAGCACGGTGTATCAGGTGCTGGGCGACTGGTTTGCGTGGGTTGCGATTGCGCTGCTGGCATTTGTGCTGCAGGTGGTGCGGCTGCGCACCCGTGCTCAGGGCTGAGATCCGGAGAGTGCGCGAAGGCTTTCGATGACGGACTTGAAGGCGGGGTCATCCCCTTTGTCCGCTCTCGACTGGCGATATTAGGGCAATGCACGCATTGAAGCGATCGTTGGCGACCTCCTGGCCGACAAATAGGAACAGGTGACTCTACGCGACCGCGATTGTGACCTTGCCTCGCGCGTGGCAGGATTCCACATAGCGGAGAGCCTCCGCGACACCGCTTAGCGGGTAACTCCGATCGAGCGCTGGTTCGATCTTTCCGAATTGCAAAAGGTCGCCGAGAACATTCAGGTCGGCCGCGTTGACTTTGGCGAACACTCCGGTAAGTTTCTGGCTCGTAAATGGCGACGTCACGAGACGCCCCACCATCATGGACAGAAGCTGACTGGCCGGCTTGTCGGGTCCGCCTCCTCCGCATCCCACAAATGTTCCTTTCGAGCGCAGAACACGCCGTATTGCTTTCAGTGGATGGTTGCCAACGAGATCGAAGATCACGTCGTACTGGTCGTCGCTGCGCGTGAAATCCTGAAGGGTGTAATCGATGGCCCGATCCGCCCCGATGGACTGCACAAATGCCACGTTACGCGTGCTGCAGACGCCAGTGAGATGTGCGCCGAGCCATTTACCAATCTGCACGGCAAACGTGCCGACGCCACCCGCTGCCCCAACAATGAGCACGCGTTGTCCGGGCTGCACACGGCCACAGTCCCGAAGCCCCTGCAGAGCCGTGATGCCCGCGATCGGAGCCGAAGCCGCTTGCTCAAAGCTCAGCCGCTCCGGCTTGGGAGCCAACTCGGTTTCCTTGCCGCAAGCGAACTCGGCAAATGCTCCCTTGCAAACGCCGAACACCGCATCGCCAGGCTTGAAACGCATGACTCCTGGGCCAACTGCTACGGTCACCCCCGCCACATCCGCTCCTAGGTACGGCGATCTTGGGCGTCGCAGTCCGGTAAACAGACGGATGAAAGACGGCGTCCCGCGCAGAAAATGCCAGTCGTATGGGTTGACCGACGCGGCGCGAACCTGAATCAGGACCTCTCCTGGGGCAGGAATAGGTCTGTCTAATTCCTCGTATTCGAGAACATCGGGTGGACCGTAGCGGCGATAGATGATTGCCTGCATCGGCTACCTTTCGAGACACCAAGTATACGGAACCTAGCCAAATGCGAAAGATCAACTACCGTTAGCGATCCAGTCTCGATGAGTGACTTGGCTATTTAGCGTTCATCGAGAAGGCCGTAACGAGTCGATTGGCAGCAATCACTTTGCCGGAAAGCCGGTTTTATCGGCCACTTGGGCTTAGGCAGAGATTAGGTAAAACAGCTCAATGAGTGAATTGGCCTGATATCAGCAATCGAGGCTCTCAATTTCCGGATAGCGCGTGATACGGTCGTGACCTCGCGCACTTGCCGGGATCTGGACACGGCAGCTATTCCCTACAGCGCGCTATGTTCTTGCTGCAGTTTAGGCCAGCGTGCAGTGCACCGATTCTTTCTGGACACTCATTTGAGACAAGGCTTGTTCAATGCCTGGGACCGTGTCCGAGGGAAATCGATTCGTGGCCACAATGAGTACATTCCTGCTCAATGTTCCGGGTCCGTGCCGTGGCGACGCCTTCCGGAATGAAAGGAAGACATGCCCTTCTTTCGCAGTGTAGGCCGCTTTTCGGACGTTGCCCAGAACCAACCCGCAATGTCCTGAACCGCCTCGTAACACTCTTGTCCGTCTCGTCACCTTTCGCTCGCCAAAGGGCTAACTGGTTCATACGCTGGGGCCATGAAGACTCTTCTCAGCAAAGATACCCTGAAGAGGATGGCGGTCTCCATAGGCTTCCTGTCAGCACTTCCGATTGCTCAGGCCGCGGAACCGATCACGATCACCATGACGGCTGACCGCTGGCAGACCAAGGAGAACGCGGAGTTCCTCCGGCAGCTGGGTTTTTATCACGGCTTGATGCGACTGAACAGCGGGGGCCTGCATACAGTATGCGCCGCAGACTCATGGCGTCCTACTATGGGACCTCTTTCCGCAATATCAAACGCGGGCGCTGCTCCGGGAGAACGGGGATAAGAACACATGATTCCGCGCGTACGACCAAATCGAGTTAGCAATATGTTCAAACTTTGTTTTTTTGCCATCGCGGCTCTAGCCGGATGCGGTCTCTCGGCCTCGCAGGCTCAACAGATTCCGGTTCCCATGTCGCCCGAGCATTTCGACACCGGTACCTCCAAGACGGGATCCTCTGCGGGGGCGATACGATTCGGAGAATCTCTTGGACGTCGCGCGGTCTACCTTCCCTCTGGGCTGCTAACCGTGAAAGGGGCAAACTTCCGCGACGGCGCTGTGGAAGCAGATGTGGCAAGCAAACCAGGCGGTCTATTTATAGGAATTGCCTTCAGGATGGAATCAGAAGCAAATTTGGAAATGATCTACCTGAGGCCGGGCGCTTCGGACACCATCGAAGCGATGCAGTATACCCCGCGACTTAACGGGGACGCCATTTGGCAACTGCTCAATTCGAGCCACGAGAAAGCCAGCGCACATATCCCCGAAAACCAGTGGATACATATGAAGGTCGTTGTCATCGGTCGAACTTGCAAGGTCTTCCTGAATGAAAGCAAGGTTCCTACGTTGACCGTGACCAATTTGCGGAGGGGAGACAGTGAAGGGGGAGTCGGCTTATGGTCTCTGGGCGGCGGATATTTTAGCAATCTAAGCTACACGCCTCTTCCTGACCGGAAGCCATTGCCAGACCTGCCGCCATTCAAACGGGCCGGCTTGCTCTCCGATTGGGAACTGTCGCCCGCATTTGACGCAGGCGACGTTGACGCCAGTACCTACCCGGCTTCCATCAATCAATGGGAAAAGGTGCATGCTGAGGATCCAGGATTCGTTTTGGTGAATCGGTATCGATCCAGTCCTGCTATGTTTCCTATGCCGTCGCGCGAGGAAATGCGAAAAGGACGGGTCAAAGACGCTAAAGTCGTATTCGCTCGGACCCAAATCTCATCTGTGAAGGGCGGTGAGAAAATCCTCAAAATCGGCTACAGCGACGACATAGTCGTCTACCTGAACCGACAGCCGATTTTTTCGGGGAAGAATGCCCTGTCGTACCGCAATGATGACTCGCTCGGTACATTCGGCCTCAACGACGAGACCCATATCCATCTCAACCCAGGTGACAACGAACTACTCGTAGCGGTCACGGAATACAACGGTGGCTGGGCATTCGAATGTGAGTTGTCTCCTGTCCCATCCGAATAGTACAGCCGGCTGCTGGACAGAACCGAACAGAAGCAAAAGTCAAAAAGTGGAACCACATCAAGATAGTTGTATCCGGCCGACGGATGAATGTTTTCGTGAACGATGCTACCCCCCCCACACTGCAGGTCGGCAGGTTAGAGGGGGATGCGATGAAAGGCAGCCTGCGACTGCAAGGGCCAGGGTACTTTTGCAAATCTTGTGATAATTCCCGATGCAGTGGATGGTCTGCTCCGGAGCCGGTCAGAGATCCGCTGGACGGGACCTCGGCCTGGTCCGGAATTGGCGTCTCTCAGCCTTTTCCGCGCTGCCGAACGGTAAGGACCCCATGTATAACGACATGCCAGGCGCTTCGCAGGAGTGGAAGACCATCAGCACGGAGCGGAACGGGCTGGTAAATATCAGCCGCGAGTATGGCCGGCCTCTGCCTGAGCCAAACCGAGCCGTAGTATGGCTAAAGACAACGATAACTTCAGACAAGAAACAGACGAAGAAGGTAGATATTGGATGGAGGCGCGAAGTGTGGGTATTCGTGAACGGGAAGCAGGTGTATGCTGACAGGAATTTCTTTGAGTCGGAAGAGGCGAGAAAATATCCCGACGCGCGATGCTCGCTGGAGAATGGCTCCTTCACCTTGCCTCTGGAAGCGGCGATAATGAGGTCGCGGTAGCAATCGCGAATAACTTCTTTGGATGGGGTCTGAAGCTGCGCCTGCCTGATCCGGAAGGGGTTCATCTGGCGGCAAAGTGACAAACCCGATGGCTGGCAAACAATGGATGAAGACTCGTCCGGCCCGCGTTGCTCTTGCGGCTGTGGCATGGACGATTCTCGGCTGTGTGTTTGCCTTGCCGGATCTCGCTAACGGCACAGACCGGCGTCACGCTCTGCTTTTATCTCTTACGCTATGGTGGTCCTGGGGTTTGGTCACGCCCCTCATCCTTTGGGCGGACCGGAAGATCCCCGTTTCCCGCAAGCAACTTGGTCGACGAGTTCTGGCGCATTTCCTTCCGAGCCTGCTGGTGACGTCTGTGTACGTTTATCTTTTGGGGGCGGTTCGCGCCGCATTCGGGATTGGTGAATGGAATGTCTTGCCTAGTATCAGGGTTCTTGTCGATTCGCTGCGAGGCTTATTTCTCTGGAACTGGCTCATCTATTGGCTGATTCTGGGAGCCTGGCAAGCCCACCACTACTACGATCACTATGTTGCCAGTGAGTTGCGTCTGGAGCGTTTGGAAAGAAACTTCTCCGAGGCTCGTCTGAACGCGCTTCGAATGCAATTGGAGCCGCATTTTCTTTTCAATGCGCTGAACACGATCTCATCTCAGGTGGAACGGGACCCGAAGCTTGCGCGAGGGATGATCGAGCATCTCGGCGACCTTCTCCGCCTTTCTCTGGAATCGAAAGACAGGCAGGAAATCCCGCTGGCGGAAGAGATGGCTTTTCTCGAACACTATCTGGCGATCCAGAAGATCCGCTTCGGAGACAACTTGCGGATCGAGACGCAAATCTCGCCGGAAGTGAAATATGCTTCCGTCCCCTCCCTTTTCGTTCAGCCCCTGGTGGAGAATGCAATCCGGCACGGCATTTCAAGGCGAGCTTCGGGCGGAACGGTGATTGTGTCGGCACGCCAGGACGGGAACCGGCTTCAGATCCGTGTGCTCGACGATGGGGTGGGACTTCCGATGGGTTGGACGCTTGAGAACTCCGGCGGCGTAGGGCTTTCCGTGACGCGGCAGCGTGTGGCAGGACTTTATCCCGATGGAGAAACCTGTTTTGCCGTGAACCGGCGCGCCAGTGGTGGAACCGAGGTTGAAATATCGCTGCCCCTGCGATGGACCGGAAAGGATGCACATGCCGCTGTCCGCGACTGAAGGCCTTTGCGTTATGGTGGCCGACGACGAAGCGCCAGCGAGGCAACGGATCATCGATCTGTTGCGCCGCAATTCTCAGGTGGCCGCAATCGTAGAGGTGTCCGACGGACTCTCCGCAGTGGAGATCATTCAGAACCGAAGGCCCGATCTGGTGTTTCTCGACGTGCAGATGCCGGAACTGAATGGACTGGAGGTCATCGCTGAAGTGGGAGCGGAACGTATGCCGCTAACCGTCTTTGTGACCGCCTACGATGAGCATGCAATCCGCGCTTTCGAAGCAAATGCGCTTGACTATCTCCTGAAGCCATTCAGCGATGAGCGCTTTGAGATGACTATGGCCCGCGTCAGCGTTCGGATGGATGAGCGCAGCGTGCGCGAGTTTGGACGGCGCATTCTTCGCATGGTTTCCGCAGCGCCCGCCGCGAATCTGCCGCTGGACCGTCTGGTGGTGAAATCCGGAGGTTCGACGCGCTTCATACGGGTAGCCGATATCGACTGGATCGAAGCTGCAGGCGTTTATGCGAACCTGCACATCGGAGGAAAGGAGCTCTTGTACAGGGCCGCGCTGCACGAGCTAGCCGAGAGGCTCGATCCCGTTCGTTTTGTCCGCGTCCATCGTTCGGCGATCGTCAATATCGAAAGCATCCAGCGCCTGGAGCCGATCTCCCATGGCGAATTTGAAGTAATCCTGAAAGACGGTTCGAGATCGAGAATCAGCAGAACCTATCGCTCGCAGCTGGAAAAGAGATTGGGTCAATCGCTGTAGTCCGCTCCGCGATGCGGGACGGGGGAGACAGGTCATGACGCAGTGGGCTGCGATGATGATGAGAAAGATCTACGTAAAATGCGCGGAGACCGTAATCGAAGCCATTCGACTGCAAGTCAGCACGTCGGCTGGTTGCGGCAGGATGTAGTCGCCTGGACACGACAAGCAAGAATGCGATGCCAAGGAACATCGATGGGAGAGTGTTGCGGCGCTAACGCCGTGAGTTTGCTGAAGGTAGCTGCGGGACATAGGATCAGCACAGCCGCCTACCTCTTTTGGGATCTGATAGCGCCTCGGTTCGGCCAAAGCTCGGGCGATCAATGCAAACTGCTGCTCTGACAGATGAACTTGGCTTGCGGTTGCCTGGTACAAGTTGCAACCAAAACGGCTTTGGCAGAATCGGGCAACTTATTTGATTCCCAGAACTGCACATGGGGCACGTTCGGCAATATCCTGTGCTGTGTGACCTGTCATAAGCCAACTGTGCTGCCGCATCCCAAGAACCAGCAGGTCTGCATGAAGTCTCTTCGCGCATTTAACTATGCTGCCGACTTCGTCTCCACTGATCAGTTCCGCATCGAGCACAATGCCTGCAGCCTTGGCTTGTTGCCGGGCTTGAGCCTGGAGTGCGCTGTACCTGATCCGCTTTTCCTCGGTCCAATTCCAAGCTGGTACCGCGCTTACCGCGAAGGAGTAGTAGCCGGGGATCGGCTCAAGGACGGTGACCACATTGAGTTCTGCGCGAAGTGCCTTTGCTAAATCGATGGACGCACGGAGAGCCCTAGCAGCTTCGGATGATTCATCATAAGCAACCATGATCTTGTGAAACATTGCGATCCTCCTTATCAAGAAATCGCGGACAATCCGGATTTAGGCAAAGCTGAGCACTTCGGTCAGCGGGCGTCTGCTTTTTTGCGGCCAGTTATTGGTAGCTGCTCGACCAATCGCAATCAACAATACTGGAATCTCATTGGGGAGAAGGCTGAATTCACTCGCGACGGCCACAGGATCGAAGCCGATCATCGGGGAAGAGCCGAACCCATGCACTTCGGCGGCATATAGAAGTGACGCAGCTCCAAATGTAGCGCTTCGTATCGCTTCATCCCGCTGCATTTGCGGCTTATCGTCGTACAGACCTTTAGCCGCTCTTACCCATCCAGCGACAAGCTCGGGCGACATGAAGCCCGCATCCGCTGAGGGCGAGACGCCCTTCCAAGGCGGAATAGTCCGCGAGCTGTCCGCATACGATGAACGTTACGGCTGCCTCGCTTACCTTCGCCTGATCGTACGCAAGTTTACGAAGCTTGGCCTTCCTCTCTGGTGTTCGCACTGCCAGGAATCGCCAGTTCTGAAGGTTGAAGGAAGTCGGGGCTCGTGTCGCGAGATGGACCAAATGTTCAATCTGTTCGTCCGAAATCGTATGGTTTGGCTCGAAGACATTTGTGGTGCGACGGTGTTCGATTACGTCTTCGAAGATATTTGTGGTGCGACGGTGTTCGATTAGGTCTTGCAATGCTTGATTCAAGATTTTCTCCTGTGATTGCTGGGTGTCTAGACGTGCAGTACTGTTGCGCCGACGGTTCGTCGGTGTTCGAGTTGCATATGTGCGTGGATCAGTTGATCAAACCGATGGATGTTCGTTGGGTCGACCTTGAGGATTCCCGACTGTATGGCGTCGAAGAGATCGGCTGAGGAGGCAGCGAGAACTTCTGGGGTGTTGTTGTAGTGCGGCAAAATTGCCCACGTCATATAAAGCGCTCGGGGTGCCAGCTCAAATGGATTGATTGGTTCCGGAAAACCCGATGCTTTGCCGAACTGAACCAGCGTACCGCGGGGTCGCAGTACCGCGAGCGAGCCCCGGAACGTATCCTTACCGACCGAGTCGTAGACAGCCTTTACTCCCAAGCCGCCAGTCAACTCGAAGGTGCGTTCTACGAAGTCTTCCTTGCTGTAATTGATCACCGCTGTACACCCTGCTTGCAGGGCAATTTGCGCTTTCTCCGCAGTCGATACTGTTCCAATCACGTGAATCCCAAGCGATCTTGCCCACTGCGTGAAGATCTGACCCACTCCACCAGCTGCAGCGTGGTACAGGACGGTATCTCCTTCGTGGAGTTGAACGGTTTCCTTCAGCAGGTAACGTGCTGTCAATCCCTTGAGCAGGCTGCTGGCTGCCTGGTCGTCTGTTACTCCATCGGGAATTACGGTGAGGCGATCCTCAGGATAGAGACGCACCGTCGTGTACGCACCGAACGCATCGGCGTAGGCGACCCTGTCCCCAACCTTCACGAGCGTCACGTTCGGGCCAACCGCTTCGACGACTCCAGCTGCTTCGTCACCGATGATCGTTGGAAACTCCGGGACCGGTAGTGTTCCGCGGCGATAGTAGATGTCTACAAAATTGAGACCGATGACGGTGTTTCGCACCAGAACCTCGTGACCGATGGGATCAGGAACATCCATGGTCTCGAAACGAAAGACATCGGGCTCTCCATACTCGTAGATACGTGCAGCTGTTGCTTTGGTCGACATATAGCTTTCCTCGAAAGGTGTAAGTGTCTCCCGGTGTTGTCGCCAGACTGGAGACAACACCGGTCAAAGTCACAAGTTGATGCGTTTACCTGTTTCGGACGAATCTTGAATCTGCTCGAAGAGCTGCTGCTGCCAGACCGCATCGTGGAATGTCGGAACGGCTTGTGTTCCACTGGCCAGATCTCTGCTCAACGCCACATACAAGTCGCCGAGTTCCGCTACGCCTGTCTGTAGGCCGGCCCGTGGGAACCACTCGTACTCCGCAGGGATCGGGAGATTCTCCAAGGGCCTGCTATCCCCCTTTGCTCCAGTGACAATGAAGTCTTCATCGACACCACCAAATGCTGAGGTGTTGGTGATCTTGAGATCACCTGCATCGCCCGTGATATCGATCTGCACGCCTGAACCGCTCAGCTTGCCGCCTTCGATATGGATCGAAAACAAACCACCATCCGCAAGAGTTCCATGCATCAACAGTTCGTCTGGCGATGTCGTCTGGATCTTTTCTCCTGTCTCCTTGATGGTGACCTCTGGAAACTGATTGGCCGTGAGCGCCGAGAAGCTGGACGGCTTTCCCACCACTGAGAAGAGCACCGGAAAGAAATGGCCCCCAAAAATCGAGACGACGCTCATGAAATTCTCGACTGGCAAGCTCCAACGCGCCGCGTTTGTACGGATTTCTCCGAACAGATTCACACTGACGTGCATGCGGGCCGAGCGCACCTTGCCGACAAAGCCTTGAGCGATGAGGTCATGGACATATCGAAAAGCCGGGGCGAACTGCCGCTGCAGGCCAACCTGGGTTTTCACTCCGGCAGCATCTGCGAGCGTCGCCAACTCGGCAGATTTGGCCGCAGTCGGCGTAAGCGGCCACTCGCAGTAAACGTCCTTGCCTGCAGTGATGGCTGCCCGGATACCCTCCTCATGTTGCTGAGAGGTGGTCAACACCAGGACCTGGTCGACCAATGGGTCCCTCACCAACGCATCCAAACTCTCGGCTACGTGAGGAATGCCATACTCTGTAGCGGCCGCCATCGCCGCTTCCTTGCGTTGGCTGTAGATAGCTACGATCTCGTACTCCGGCAAAAGCCTCAGCACCCGGACATGTGCGAACAAGGCCCAATTGCCAACACCGATCAATCCCAAACGAATTTTCTTGTGATCCTTCATACCTTCCTCCCTATGCGTGTCACTTGCTACAGAACTAAAGATGTGGGGGGGGCTGATAAAGAAGTGATACTTTATTGGAGTGCATCTGATAGCTCGGAGCGATCAGTGGAATTGAGACAACTTCGTTATGCCGTTGCAGTTGCCGATCATCTGAACTTCCGCCAGGCGAGTCGAGCGCTGCATGTCGCTCAGCCTTCGCTTAGCGTGCAGATCAAACAACTAGAAGAGGAACTTGGAGTAGCTCTCTTCATTCGTTCCAAACGCCATGTGGAGATCACCCGTCCGGGTAAAGTCTTCCTCAAGACAGCGCGCGAAGCGCTCGCAATGCTTGACCGAAGCGTGTCTTCAGCGCGTAGGGCAGAGCGAGGCGAAGTGGGAACGCTTCGGCTGGGCTTCGTCGCAACAGCAATGTTCAATATCCTTCCCCGGTTGCTAGAAGAATTGAAGACCCAATTGCCGATGGTGACGGTTGAGTTGAGAGAAAGTCCCTCGTCCACCCAGATGCAGTTGCTGCAATCGGGAGATTTAGATCTGGGGCTTGGTTATCTGGAAGAACTGCCTAAGCAAATTTCAAGCGCTATAGTTCTATCCGAGCCGTTCATTCTGGTGTGTTGCACGAGAAGCACCGAGCAGCGAAAAAACGAGTCGTGCTCTTCGAAGATCTGAAAGACGACCTTCTGCTGATACCGCGGAAAGATCTCTTCCCGACGAAGTATCAAGCGATCATCGACCTTCTCCTTGCGGCCGGGATGACCGACATGCGGACGCAGGAGATTGAGCATCCCTTGACGGCATTGGCCCTTGCGTCGGCAAACGCCGGTTTTGCGTTTGTGCCGGCTTCAGCGCAAGAATTGTCGGCAAGGGGGGTGGTCTTCCGGCCTCTCAAGGCCGATGTTCCACCTCTTGAAACCGTAGCGCTCTGGTCGAACGCAAGCCCAGATCCTCTCGTGGCCCGAGTGCTGGGCATCCTCAGACGCTTGGGGAGCGAGAAGAAAAAGGCCAGCTTCCCAACCGAACCAGCACGGTAAAGTTAAGCTCAGGCGTTTTCTAGCTACCTACATTACACGCGATTATCGTGCGAGGCGATGATCTGCCAGGTGCCGTCGCGCTTCAGCCACGTGTCAGTCCAAACCTGGCATACCTTTGCGTTCGGCTGGGACTTGTCTTTGCCGACAGCATGTTCGCTGCCGTAGACAACGGCAAGACGGTCTCCGAAGAAACGCACTTTAGCCTCATCAAGTCCGCAATCATGAGCGGTGCGTGCGCGTTTCTCGTCCTTCAGTTCATCTGCCTTCGTGAAGCGCGGACCTTTCGTTGACGTACCTTGGAAGTCATCGGCAAGCAGACCGGCGACGACACCGTTATCAACACATACACCCTCAGCCCACTTGCGCTCCATCTCGATGATGTATTTCGCGGTTTTATCATTCGCCGAAGACCAGTGACTCTGCTGTGCATACGCCGGAACAAGCAACAACGTCGCCGCGATTGCCACCGCGAAGACTCGTAAAAGCATTTCTCGCATGGTGGAATCCTCGCTACGCAGCGATGGTGGCGCCGTGTAACTGCGCGTTCGGTTGTCTCGGTTGGATGGTCGGCAACTCGTCTATATATAACCCGTCCGGCTGACCTCTTCGGACCGATTCGAATCGGAAGACGACCGGTAAGGTTCGGATTGCCCGTCAACCGGGAGCAACTAGGTAGTTGGGGGCCGGGCCGGGGATCACTTCTGCTAAGCCGACTCCCGAGGACTGACGGTTTCTTTTCGAAACGCCGATTGCCTCTTTCCTGGCACAAACGCTACACGTGGCACTGCTTCGCGAGGGATAATGGCTCAAGCGATGCACCAAACCTCTGATCGACTCTTGCGTCCCGATCAACTCTTTGCGCGATGGGTGATTGGCGCTCTCCGACGGATCGGGATTCCGCTGCTTCTCATCGCATCCTGCCTCACTGTGCTGGGCGTAGATTCCCTTCACATGGTTCCGGTTCGGGTAGATCACCATGTTCACCTCAATTCCCCCGCAATCCAAGCCTTTCTGCCTGCTTTTTGTGAAAGCATGCGTCGCTTCGGGGGGTGCGATCCAGCTCTGACGACACAGCATTCCGTGGACGATCTGCTGTCCGCTATGGATCAAGCCGGTATCCGGCGCGCATTGGTCCTGTCCGATGGATATCTGGCAGAAAGCCCGATGATGGATCCGCAGCGGCCAGACGCGACGAATTTGATGCGAGCGGCGAACGACTGGACGGTGGAGCTCGCCCGTCGCTATCCGAATCGGTTTTCCGCCTTTGTTGCCGTAGATCCCATTCGACCGACTGCGCTGCCGGAGATCGTGCGCTGGCGTGGTAACCCGGCGGTTGCAGGCATCAAACTGCATCTAACAGCTTCGGGCGTCAACCTGCGGAAAGATAGTGACGTGGCGGCACTTGCAGCCGTATTCCGTACCGCCTCACAGGCTCGGTTCGCTATCGTGATCCATTTGCGCACACAACAGATGGATTATGGTGCACCCGACATTCGGCGCTTCGTCGAGGAGGTTCTTCCAGCTGCTGGAGACACACCCGTCCAGATCGCGCATGCCGCCGGATGGAGCGGCATTGATCCGGTGACACTGTCCGCGCTGCGCGCATTCGCTGACGATGTCGAGGCAAATCCACGGCGATTTCGTCATGTGTGGTTCGATCTCTCGGGAGTATGGACAGACAAGACCTCGCCTTCCGATAAGCAGGCGTTCGTTGCGCTGATCCGGCACATTGGCGTTCAGCATTTCCTTGCTGGTTCGGATTGGCCGTATAACGGAGTCAATCTTGCCGACTACTACAACCGGGTCTATCCCGAGTTGCCGTTGACGCAGAGAGAATGGATGATTATACGAAGCAACGTAGCGCCTTACGCACGATAGGGGTGGTCCGCGGGCTTAGCAGTGCCACCTCGGATCTCGTTATCGTCACTTAACTCCCGGTTGAGTCGGCAAACCGCACTTTACGCTTGGGGAGGGATTCCCGTCATCCGGCAGGGTCCATGTGACGGACCCGAGAAACCTTGCCACAAGGCGATTTATGAGGGCTGATCAGCGGGAGTGCAAGTGCAGGAAAAGAGTGGTGCGGTCCACTTATACAGCTCAGAATTATCGGGACCTTCGCATCCCGGCACCTACCTAGCTATTGCTCTGCCAAGTTGGTGTATCCGGGATGGATAGGTTGCGCAGAAGATGACTGACAGTCTATTTTTGTCATACTCCTATGCTCAAGTGGCTGCTGATCTTCGTACCTATCACCATTGCGCTTGAGTTCCTGAGACCAGAAGCACATACCTATATTTTTATCTCTGCCTGTATTTCAATCGTGCCACTGGCAGGCATGCTTGGACATGCGACCGAACAGGTTGCACACCATGCGGGTGAAGGAATTGGCGGTCTATTGAACGCTACCTTCGGCAACGCGGCTGAGCTGATTATTGCAATCGCTGCCTTGCAAAAGGGCCTCTATGACGTCGTCAAAGCATCACTCACAGGTTCCATTATCGGTAATATTCTGTTGGTATTTGGCCTCTCTGCCCTTGCTGGTGGGTTTCGTAATAAGACGCAGCGGTTCAATGCTACAGCGGCGAGCGCCCAGGCGATTCTCCTCACCCTGGCGGCGATCGGCCTCATCATTCCTGCTGCATTCCATCACCTTCAGCGTTCCGGGAATGTAGCCCCAGAGAATGCACTGGGGCTCGACATTGCAATCGTGCTCCTTCTGGCATATGCAGCCCATCTCGTATTCTCTCTTCATACCCACAGAAACTTGTTTCAGGGAAAATCTGCGGTCCCGAACAAAGAGGAAGGGACTCCCTGGAGTCTCCGGAGAGCAGTAGTTACATTGGCTGCCGCTACGGCCTTGATTGCCTGGACTAGCGAAATACTGGTCGGTTCAGTGCAACAAGCGTCGACGGCCTTCGGAATGACAGAGATCTTCGTCGGCGTGATCGTTGTAGCAATTATTGGTAATGCTGCAGAGCACAGCACAGCTGTCACTGTAGCGATGAAGAATCGGATGGATCTTTCTTTCGGTATCGCGGTGGGAAGCAGCTTGCAGATTGCGCTCTTAGTTGCGCCACTTTTGGTGATCCTGAGCCATTTTATTGGGCCTCGTCCAATGGATCTGGCCTTTTCTCCTGCAGAGGTCTTAGCAATCTTCCTTTCGGTCTTGATAATCGGTCAAGTCGCCGCGGATGGGGAGACAAACTGGCTCGAAGGCACCCAACTCCTGGCCGTCTATCTAATTTTTGCCATTGTCTTTTATTTCCTACCCGATACCACGACGGCCATGCCAGCCGCGCATTAGAGATCACAGAAGGAGCAGTTCGTCGTTTGAATCAGTAACGATAAACGCCCCAGGATCCACGAATATTTGAGTTTCCGAGAGACGCGGGCACGGCTGCAGCAGCCCACACTGACGAGAGTAAGGTTCGGATAGCCCGTCAACCGGGAGTTACCACAACATCCTAATAAGCCGAATATCGGTACCAATCGGTTCTCGACAAGTGAGTCGGCGACTCGGCACCAACTGACGGTGACAAGCTGAGGGTGAGAGACGGACACTCATTCTCGCGACTCTGTCTGCAGTGATCGCACCACAGGGATATCCGCATCCGGGTGAGGCGCCGGTTTTGACCGCCCGAGTGCCGGGTTTATAGACGGGTTGAGGATCACAAATCTACCGGAATGGCTGATGAAGATGGACCGGAAGAGTGCGGTTGGCAAGAGGCCGTCTACATCCATCCCTGGGATCTTCACTCTCGGCACAAAGACCGTGGGATTGACGAAGACCTTTTCTCCCAGTAGAAGGAACCGTGCCGTTTGCGGATCGACAAGGCTGCCTCTTCCGAGGAGGCCCCCTAAGGAATAGCTGGACGACTCACCCGAGACTAAGGTGGAAGTGTTGAGTGTTGTGAAGAGCACAATACTTGCGGTACCCGAGTCCAGAAGTAGTTTTACATTCTTATTTCCCAACTCAAAGATGCGCCCGACGACGACGAGTCGGTTACGGGTTAGTTCCTGCTCGTAAGATCCATTCACGCTCAAGGGCAGGTGTTCGCCAGTCAACCTATCAGCGAGTGATCCCGCGCCGAACTCGAAGTGGATGAGATGCCGTCGGTTGTCGATGAGGAGATCGAAAGACCGCAGGAAATCCTCTCCGAGACTGCCGCGAACGTTAGGGAGAAGATTGGCGTAATGGTTGTTGATTACACCGAGATTCAGGCCACGCACAGTTGCACGCCCCATCGAAAGCGAATCGGTTTGGACCAGAGGCGTGACTGCTTCTCCCTCGGCCGTCTCAATGGTCATCTTTCCCGCAGAAGGAAGATGCAGTTGTTCAGCGAGTTTTCGGTCGATGATTGTATCGGTACTACCGGTATCGACCAGAAAGTCGAAAGGACCGGCTCCATTGATGGTGACGGGAACGACAATCATGTCCTTCACGACCCTGAACTTGACCTGGAAAGGCTCTTGGCCAAGGCCAGAGGGAAGGTTGGAGAGGCAGAAAGAGACCAAGGCGAGAAGGCGTCTAGAGAGACGGAGTGAAGGCATTGGAGTTCACCTCGAAAACCGCGAACATCGCGTGAGCCCACACTCCTCCGCGTGCCGCCTGAAGTCTTGGCGAAAACCTGATTTTTCTCTGCTAGAATTCTCGCGTCGTCATACTGCTGCAGGAAACAAAGGGTTTACGCCGGGTCTCTGGCCGATCGCCCTGTCGTCTTCGGTCCTGATCGCGATCAACGGAGGCTATCCTTGGAACAGCTGGAGCAAGCGGCACGACGACTCACTTACTCGTTTGGTCCCTTTCTTCTTGACCCGGCAGAGCGCCGCCTGGCTCTCGACGGCCGTGATCTGAGACTGTCACCCAAGGTTTTCGAAACTCTGGTGCTGCTGGTCGAGCGCCACGGTCTCCTCGTGGATAAGGACGACCTCATGAAGGTGCTGTGGCCAGACACGTTTGTGGAAGAGGTGACGCTCGCGCGCAATATCTCTTTGCTGCGCAAAGCTCTAGGGGATGCGCCCGGACAGGATCAGAGCCAGTACATCGAGACCGTCTCCAAGCACGGCTACCGGTTCATCGCTGAGGTGAAGGAGGTCTACCAGCCCGAAGCTCAATCAGGGAGTGGGGGGAAACGGATTCCGGCGGGGACTCGCTGCAGAAGCCTGGGACCTGGCGGCAGCGCCATCGAGCATGGATCGTTGCTGCGGGATGTGTGCTGTTGGTGATCGGGAGTGGGGTGACATGGCGTTTGATCGCTCTGCGACACTCCGCGGTTTCAATAAGCTCACTCGCGGTTCTTCCTCTTGAAAACCTCTCCGGAGATCCTGATCAGGAGTACTTCGTGGACGGAATGACCGATGAACTGATCACGGATCTGGCGCAGATCCACTCGCTGCGAGTGATCTCCCGGACCTCGGTGATGCAATTCAAACACACGAAGAAAACACTCCCCGAGATCGCCAGGGAACTCAACGTCGATGCCGTTGTCGAAGGTTCTGTGTCGCGCTCCGGTGCTGACGTGCACATTACGGCTCAGCTTCTCGATGCCCGCCAGGATCGCCATCTATGGGCCGCCAGTTACGAGAGAAAGATGGCGGACATTGTGAGCTTGCAGACACAGGTCGCCTCGGCTATTGCCAATCAGGTTAAGGCGAACCTCAGTCCGGAAGAGAATGCTCGTCTCAAGAAAATCCGTCCGGTCAATCCACAGGCCTACGATGCTTTTCTGAAGGGCCTCTACGTCGAGAACCGGAAACACGCTGAGCCACCGGGCAAAGCCGTCGCCTATTTTGAACAAGCTGTCGCGATCGATCCTAATTATGCCGAGGCCTGGGCGCAGTTGGGGAACTCCTATGCATTTTACAGTGGGCTCGTGGGACCTAAAGATCGTCCGGAGATCATTTCAAAGGCTCGTGCGGCCATCGGAAGGGCGCTTGTACTCGATCCGAATCTTTCCTCGGCCTACACTTTTTCTGGCTGGGTAAAGATGTGGTACGACTGGGATTGGGCTGGTGCGGAGCGAGATCTCAAGCGTGCCATCCAGTTGGACCCGAATAACTCGGTGGCCCACCGAAATTATGCTCACTACCTGATGCTACACAGGCGCTTTGACGAATCTTTGGAAGAAAACAAACTTGCTATCGATCTGGCTCCGTTCGAAATTTTAGCCACAGCCCATTTGATTCAGCTCTATGCAGCCGAGCGCCAGCAGGACAAGGTGATTGAGCAATGCAAGCGCGTACTGGAGATGGATCCGGCTCACACCGGTGTCTACGGCGCCCTCTCTCACGCGTATGAAGCAAAGGGTCAATGGGCCGAAGCCATCAGGGCCTTGGATCATCTACAGGAACTTCATTTAATAGGCAGGATTGGCTATCTGGCCAATGCTGCACACATTTGGGCCGCCTCTGGAGACAAGAATCGAGCTGAAGCAGCCATGGCCGAAGTCAAGGAGTTTGCCAAACAGCATGAGGTACCTGCACTCACTTTCGCTTACTACGAAGCGCGTTTTGGAAACCGGGACAAAGCCTTCCAGTGGATGGAAAAGGCCTATCAGGATCGCGATCCAGGACTGGGTGCCATCGAGATAGAGGATAGCTTCGATAGCCTGCGATCGGATGCGCGATTCCAAGACCTCGAGCGGCGAGTTGGATTCAGATAGCGACTCCTGCTGACTGCGGGAGGTCAAGATCTGTCGCCGGACGCACATCAAGATGTGCATAAGGTTGACTCCCTGAGAATTCGATTCAACCCATTGCGGCGAACCGCCGCTCTTCACGTAATCCGCAATAGCGGGAGCCTCAGTTGGTGATAACAGATCGGATGAGAAGGCCAAGTCAATCATTGAGGTGCGAATCAACCCCGAGTTCTGGGTGTGTTGTCGGCAACCCTTCCGTTACGCGCCCGAACGGCCGACGACGGGTAAGGTGCGGTTTGCCCGTCATCCGACAGTATGCGCCGAGCTCACACCTCATCGCTGTCCGAACAATTCATTGTTCACCGCAGCTTCGCATATTCCGCTTTGGCTTGCTTGAAAACTGGGATTTCGAGGTCGGCGTCCCCCCAGAGGGTGAGAAAATCATGATAGGCAGCCTTTGCCTGAGTCCGATCTCCAGACATAGCGAACGCTCTACCTAATTGCAAATGCACCAACGCGCCTACGGGATCACTGACCACAATTCCCCGGTGATCGAGAATCTTCTGAAACTCGGCAGCCGCTTCGACGCCTCGATGTACGGCTAGATACGATTCGCCACGCACATAGATGGGGTAGAGAGCCCCGAAGAGGCCGTGCATGGTGCTGCGCTGCGTCCCCAATTCATAAGGCACACTGATTTGCAGCAGCTCAATGGATTTAGAAGGCTCGCCGTGTTTCAGCGCAACAATTGCGCGAAGCACAGGCAAATAATTGAACCTCACGGATGTGTCCTCCGGAAAACGATTCTCGAGATCATCTGCCAGCGTTTGTGATCGCGCGTAATCCCCCGCGAGAGCCAGTGCAAATGCTGCGCCGTACTGCACCTCACGCTGGTTCGAGAGTGCGAGTGCCGCTAAAGCATTGTTCCTTGCGGCAGACGCGTTCCCGGAGAATGCTTCCCATACGGCAGTACCGGCTTCGGACAGAGCTGCTCTTTCCGAGTGCGCCGCCTGGTCTGCCAAGTTGACCGCACGCCGTGACATCGTCCTCGCTTCGCGCAAGTGGCCGGTGTAAGCGAGCGCAAAGGCCTGGTGATCGAGAAGCCAGTTTTCCGTGTCGGCATTTCGCTTGGACAAAGCAACCTGCTGTTCCATCTCCTTTGCGTGACCTTGCAGAAAAGCAAGATCATAACGCTGCCCAATAGTCTCAGGAGTTTCCAATCCGCGTTCTGTACCCTGCCGAAGTGTGCTTTCGGACTCACCGTAACGAGCAAAGTAGGTATAGGCGGCGGCAAGGATGATATATCCGATGGCAGCATGCGGATTGAGTTCAACATTCTTCTGGGCTTCTACGATCGTCTTCTCATATCTGGCAGATGCGGGGAGGATGAACGCCGAGAGATACGCATGGGGTCTGTCGTCTCGAGGATATGACTGCGCCCACGTCTCGCAGGTCTGTTGCGCCTTTTCAAAGTTTCCTGTCACACGCGAGTCGTAGGAGGCAGTGATAAAAAACTTCTCTGCATCACTGGCGCGATCTCTCAATTTATATGCTTTGCTGGTGTTCTCCACAGAGAGAGCAGATTCGCCAATGGCGCCATACATCAGCCCGAGTTCCGCATAGGTCGCCGCGAATTGGGGATCTATCTCAATGGCATTCTGGAAGAATGGTACCGCGGCTGCTTCACCTATCGTGGCCGTAACCGTTAAACCCGTGCTATAGGCCTTCAACGCTTCCAGGGACGGCGTTGTTGCCTCCGCGAGAGGCGTATTGTGCTTCTCGACCGTGGCAAGTGATTCACCGATCTGAGTTCTGAACTTACCAGACATTTGACTGAGACCGTTGAGCACATCTTCTTTTCTCGCCACCTGAGCCTGTTGCTCAGCAAGAATATCTCCACTTCGGCAGTCCTTTGCACGCAAACCCAGAATGTATTGACTACCAATTCTTGCGATGGAGCCTTCGAGAACGGCGGCACTGGCGGTTCTCTCACAGATGTCGAGGGCGATATCGGACGTAAGTCGGGTCTCGGCAGGTTTGCCCATTAGGCGAAGAATCTGCTGAATTCGCTGTTCCGAGATAAGGCTAAGAAACGGCGACTGTGCAAGCTGCACCGCCAAACCTTGTCGCAACGTCCCGTCGAATACCGGATCGCCTGTCGAATTCATAGAGTCGGCGAGAACAACCGTATCTTTCTCAGTCAGTACCTTTCGATGACTGAGCTTTGAAACCAACGCCGCCGCAGTAACGATGATAACGAGCACAGCGAGAGGAATCGCCCATTTAAGGAACCGGTTCCATGCGCTCTTCGGAGGCAAATCAGGTTCCACTCCAAGAGAGGGAGTGACGGCAGTCTCGGCAGGTATGAGACTCGCATCCGAGTCGGGAAGTGTCTGGACGGTATCGACTCGACGAACGCCGGAATCGAAGAACCGATATCCTCGCTTGGGGATTGTCTCGATGTATCGGGGATTCTCGGCTTCATCGCCCAAAGCCTCCCTAAGCTTGCGAACCGCCACACGGAGGCTGCCGTCAAAATCTACGAACGTATCGTCACGCCACAGGCGATTACGAAGTTCCTCCCGACTGAGCACTTCTCCAGGGTTCTCCAAAAGTGCGACGAGGAGCCGATAGGGTTGCTCTTGCAGCCTCACGCGCCTCCCGTTCTTCAAGAATTCGCCAGAAGTGGCGTTTACCTCGAACGGACCGAATTGATAGACGATTTCGGGATGTGTTTGCACCCTTCGCCCCAAACATCACCGAGGCATGATCGGTAGTTGAGTCTACCACTGCGTTACACCAGTTAACGAGCCTTCCTATTTGCCTGAAACATATGAACTTGGCAGTTAACAAAGCTTTCACGACAAGTTCCTTTGACTCGGAGGGCCGCGCCGGTTCTTATCCACCTGTTGAGAGTTAGTTCGTCTCAACACTTTTGACCCACCGGAGAAACCCCATGAAAATCACAGCACTGTTTTCCATGGTTGCCGCGACCTTAGCTGGAGCGCTCTCGATGCCGGCTCAGATTTTTGCGCAGGACCAGGCAGCCCAATCGCAGATCGAATCGCAAAACCATGGCTATACCCTTACTGATCTGGGGCTCGTTGGTGCGGCTCCGGGCCAGGCGCTCCACATCACGGACAATGGCCTGATCGTTGGCGCCGCAGCTGTCAACAATGGCCCACAACATGCAGTTCTCTGGTACAAGCGACAGAAGCTGGATTTCGGTACACCCGGACTCGGCGGGGCAAACAGCGTTGCCTTCGGTAACAATGTCTGGGGGCAGGCGGTCGGTGAGGCTGACACCCCAACCCCGGATCCGTATGGCGAAGACTTCTGCGGCTTCGCAACCCTGGACTCCCAGCCGAGAAACACTTGTCTGCCTTTTATCTGGCAGAACGGTGTGATGACTCAGCTTCCGACGCTTCGGAACGCGAACGGCCAACGTGGCAGCAACGGCTTCGCTGGGGCGATCAATGCCCGAGGAGTAGTGATCGGAACATCGGAGAACGCGACGCTGGATCCAACCTGCCCGGCATATGACCCTTCCATCCTGCAAAACCAGAGGGTGCAGGAGAAGCCGGTGATCTGGCAATATGGCCATGTTAAAGAACTCCCGATCATCCAGGGCGATGTGGACGGCGTCGCACTCGGGATGAGTGATACCGGATTCATCGCTGGTAGTTCAGGCAATTGCGGTCCACTCAACCAGCAGAATTTCCTCAATATTGCGCCCGTTCATGCCATCCTCTGGGAGAACGGCAAGGCTATCGATCTTCAGAATCTGGGCGGAAAGCTGAATAACCTTGCTTTCAATGCGAACAACCGCGGTGATGCGACTGGCTATTCTGACTTGGCAGGCGATGTTACTTTTCATGCCTTTCTGTGGACAAAAGAGAAAGGCAAGATGCAGGACCTTGTCCCGGTCGACGGCGACTTCTTCAGCGTCGGGCTCGCATTGAACGATAGTCGCCAGGTCGTCGGAGTCTCAGGGGACGCTAACAACAACGCGCGCGCGGTCATCTGGCAGAGGGGCTTGCCGCCGGTCGACCTGAACACGCTTATTCCTAACGACTCGAGTTTATATTTGATAACCGCATGCAGCATCAATTCCGAGGGACAGATCATCGGTCTGGCTATTGACGGCACCGGTGAATTTCACGGCTATCTCGTCACTCCGCGGCTGGCCGCTTGGGATAGCTCACATAGTCGAGGTGAAGAGGTCTTTGGACCTATGCATCTTCCCGAATTCGTTCGAGAGAAGTTGCGTCGGCAGTTCCACTTCCGCCACTTCGTGCCTCGTTCCACGGTGCCGGAGTGACAACGTGGAAGAAAGTAAAACCAATGCTGCTTCGCGTGAGTTGGGAAACCGCAAGAGTTTGCATTCTTTAGGAGGGCGGATTCTTAGCCCGGGCTGTTTTCGTACCCCGACCGTGGGCCATACGAAAGATCGAACGAATGAAGGTGGTCGGGAGCCGTTAGTCTTCGGCAAAGTCTGAAAGGAGATTTTGCATGAAAAAGAAACGTTTTTCTGTGGAGCAGATTGTTGCTGTGTTGAAAGGCAGAGCCGGGCGTTCCTGTTGCGAAGGTGATTCGCAAGGTTGGGATCAGTGAGCAGACCTTTTGCCGGTGGCATGGAGACGGATCAGGCCCGTCAGATGAAACAACTCCAGGAGGAGAACAGCCGGTTGAAGCTGGTGGCCGATCTGAGCCTGGATAAGACGATGCTGCAGGATGTGCTGCGAAAAAGTTCTAAAGCAACCGCTGCGGCTGCGGGCGGTACTATGCTCGTATCGCAGGAAGCCTTACGAAGAGTCGATGGGGTAAACAGAATCAGTGCGGCATTGATCGACGATGTGGCTCTAGCGCGAGAGATCAAGCGCGGAGGCCACAGGATCTGGCTCGGACACGGGGACCAGGTGGTCAGTAAAAGGAGATATGCCAGGTTCAGCGATGTGTGGGAGATGATTGCGCGGACAGCCTACGTGCAGCTTGGGTACTCTCCCTGGGTCTTAATAGGAACTTGCGTCGGTATGCTGCTGGTGTATGTTGAGCCGGCGCTGGCCAGCTTCTTCGCAACTGGCGCCCTGCGTTGGGGTGGGGCGGTTTGCTGGGTCAGCATGGCCTTAGCCTTCCAACCCACGCTCTGGCGTTACCGGCGTTCTCCGGCTTGGGGATTGCTGCTCCCGGTGATTGGGTTGTTCTACCTGATGGCGACAATCGGTTCAGCAGTGCGGTTCTATCAGGGAAGAGGCGGGCAGTGGAAGAATCGGAACTATCCGGCTCACGGGTAGAGTTACTTTCGCTTGGTCGGTGATGCAGTACAGCCGATGACTCAACTCGGCCGCTTGGGAAGAAAGCGCCCGACGCGCTGCATATAGCCGCGGTACTGATCTCCGAAGCGCTCGATTAGATACCGCTCCTCCGTGCGGGTCCGCAGCGCCAAGAGCGTGAACACTAGGCTTGCTGCTATTGGGAGCAGCCATGTTCCCAGCGCCAGCCCCAGGCTCATCCCTAACAGAAGAATCCCGGTGTACATAGGATTCCTCACCCAGCGGTACGGACCGTAGTCTACGAAGTACGCGGCGCGACGGGTTACGACGGTGTCGGTAAGGTTCCGCCCCAGCGTGTGGAACATCCAGATCAACCAGACGACACTTCCGGCGAGACCCGCGACACCCACCCAACGCGCCATCCCCGGAACGGGGTACGCAGCCCAGGCAAACCAGGCCGGCCTCCATAACCAGCCAATCGTGGACCCAACCGTGAGTAAGCCCGTCAGGCGAATCCCGATCAAGAGTGGCCAGCCTTCTTGGGTACGGTCCAGTTTCTCCCCGGAGCGCTGGGACTGGATTCGGTAGTAGCCACCCACGGCCACAAACGTGAGGAGGAGAGCGGTGATGGTGGCGCGGACGGGCTCGGGCATTCGTTAGCCACTATGGGCGACGGCTCGTCACCTGTCAACAGGATCCGATCTGCCAAATCACTGAACTGCCATGGACAAGAGACATCCTCCTGACGGTACGCTGTCTAGTTCCAGGATCGTCGGCAACCGGAACTTACCCCCGAATTTGGCAGCTACAAGCCGTGTTTGTTGGCGCCCGGCGAGCGAAAGAATGTGGGAATTTTGTGGGAAACATCACGCAACAACGTGGGTAATAGTGAGCAAAACGAGCAAATGAAAAAACGTCCATCCGTGCGGGCAAAACATGTGTAAGTTTTTGAAACTGTTGGTTTTTAGGAAAGAAATGAGCGTGGAGCACCACGTAATTCGTAATCAGTAGGTCAGCGGTTCAACTCCGCTCATCGGCTCCATTCCTTTCAATGACTTAGAGAACTTTACGCGTTAGACCAACTGATTTTGCGTCACTCTCACTTGGCAGCTAACCGTCTTATTCTGAGTGAGATGAGCATCTATCTAAACATGTTCCGAAGTCCCACAAATTCTCCCGCAATTTGATTTTCAGCTGACGAGGACTCCTATCGTTAACAAGTGCTGGGCATCGTCGCAATCTGCAATATGTGTGATGAAGGCGGATTCACACTGAAGGTCCAGTACAGCAAGTTAGTTGTCAGGACCACAGGCGATGAAGGCACGATGCCACCACTTCAACGGTTAAGTTCGCCATTAGTCTGCGAAAGTCAGCCCGCGGTCGAATCTGTATTCCAGTGCTCATTAAACGTATAACGCGCTAACCATGAGTCGCGCCTCATCAAGCGCGATGCTGATCACCAAAGTCAAAACCTTCGAGTCGGCTCGAAATGTGCCGAGATACCAGAAAGCCTGACGGTTGCAAGACTTTTTACGCAATCACCTGGAATAAACAGTTCGCGATCTGGTTGTAGCTAACAGAATTGCACTCGAGCAAGCCACAGTTTGGAGGTGGGCGGGCATGAAAAAGAACATTCTTCCGTCTAAGTTGAATCTGGAGTCACCTGTTCCAGGAGCAGAATCTGCGTCTGAAGGGGTCCATCGACGCTGGCAAGAAGTCATAAAACGGCGTTCGTTCTTGAAAGGCATCGGGATGATTGGAGCCGCGCTCTCGGCTGTGTCTTTGCTGTCCACCGATGTCACGGCGCAAACCGGATCGCGTAACGGCAAGCTATCGCCCGGAGATGTTGCTCTCCTGCAATTCGCTTTATGGGCGGAGCTCGTGGAGAGCGATCTATTAACGCAATATGCAGAATTAGGCGGAGCCGGTCGGTCTCGGCTGGCATACACGATATCGAAGCGGCGAGAACTCGGACGTAGGCGCGGCATTCTAGGGTCCGTTCGTGATTCAAAACCAGCCGGCGATACCGCTGGACGATTCGGATACGCCCCTCACCACAAATCCCACCATTCCGATCACGGGGCGTGACGGTGAGCGCATCCAGGCTATCGCAACACTGCAGGATTTCACTTCGCGTTTATCGAGCAGGGAGGCGCGAGTCTCTTCAACCCTCGCATTTTAAGGCACGGCCGGCCCCGCAGTTTTACCAGCCCAAAATCGGTGGGATCGAGCTTCGACCCGTTTTGGCTCTGATCACGGAGCCTTATCCAGCGCTCGGACACAAGAGGAATCGCGAACATGATCACTCCTTCGGCAAGTATCGCGCTTGGTTTTGCTTTTGTTCTGCTGGGCGGTATCAACGTGTGGCTCGTACTGGAGGCATGGTCGCGCGTCAAGATCGCCAACGTGAGTTCCCGGATGCTGGCGCTGCATCGGATTGGTGGCTATCTCTTCATCGCTTTGTTCTGCGTGATGACGTATTACATGTTGGCCCGGCTGGGGAGTGGAGGAGACAACTCGGCCACGGTGACCCTCCATATGGCATTGGCGATGATCCTGTCGCCGCTGCTGTTTATCAAGGTCCTCGTCGCCCGCTATTACAAGAATCAGCACAATCTGCTGATGCCGCTCGGGCTTACGATCTTCGTTCTTTCCTTCGTTCTGATCGCCAGTACTGCCGGACCCTACCTGACTCGTCAATCAAAGATCGTGCGCGTGTCGATCAATTCGGCCAACCAAGTCCAGCCGGTCACGATAGATATGAATCTAGCCAGCGATCTGATGCAGAAACGGTGCTCGAAATGCCACAACCTGGACCGTGTTGTAGGCGCACGGAAGGACGCTCGGGGATGGCTGACGACTGTCAATCGTATGCGCACGATGCCCGGCGCGGACATATCCGAGACGGATGCCCAGATGATCGTTGCCTACCTGGCGGCGCAGAGTCCTTCCCGGGATTCCGGAACCGGGATGCAGATGGAAGTGGCGCGGGCGCTTGTGGATCAGCGCTGCGCGCGTTGCCACACTCTGGATCGCGTATATAAGACGGTGCAAGCACCTGACAAATGGCGTGAGACCGTCACCCGGATGGTGCAGTACGCGGCTGGCAGTGCGGGCGCGTTCGAACCCGGAGAGGATGAGCAGATCATCGCTTACCTTTCCGCGACCCAGACTCCGGAAGCTGCCAATCTGAAGCTGGCCCAGGCGGATGCGGCATCAGCGTCGGGGCGTAGCCTGATTACGCAGAGAAAAGATGTTACACCGCTTGTACCCGCTCAAACTGCTCGGCGCGACGTCAAAAGCATCGGCCTTATTTCGTTCGTGTTTCTGGGTGCGGCGGCTCTCGCCATCAGACGTCCGCGATCCCGTGCCGTGACCGCCGCGCAATCCGCTCCGGAAACGAAGCCTGTGGCAACCATCTCCCCGCGATCGCAGAGCAGTCCCCTCATCCTTCAACTCGTACAGATCACACACCAGACTCCGGACTCCAAGACACTTCGCTTCGCAGTAAAAGGAGAACGGGCGCTCGGAGCTCTACCCGGCCAGTTTTTGACCTTATCGTTTCTCTTCGACGGAAAGAAAGAGACCCGCTGCTACTCGATCTGCTCATCGCCTGCGCGAACGGGATACGTGGAGATCACTCCCAAGCGCCTTGGTAACGGCTGCGTCTCTTCGTTCCTGAACGATCGCGCGGTCCTTGGCATGACGGTGGAGGCAACTGGGCCATTCGGACACTTCTGTTTCAACCAGGCTGAAGACAAGCATATGGTGTTGATCGCTGCGGGAAGCGGCATCACGCCCATGATGGCGATGCTTCGCTACATTGATGACCTGTGTCTTGATACGGAAGCCACGCTGATTTACTGCGTCCGCACGGAGATGGATATCATTTTCCGCAACGAGCTGGACGAGTTGCAGAAGCGGGTGCGTAATTTCCGATACCACCTCCTGTTATCCAAACCCGGTCCGGAATGGACCGGCAACCGTGGCCACTTGAATCGGGCTTTTGTCAAAGAGACAATTTCTGAGCTCAAGGATCAGGCCTTCTTCGTCTGTGGCCCGCCCAGTTTCGTGGAAGCGGCACGCGGCATCCTGGCGGAATTGGGGGTACAGCCGGAGCGGATTCGCCAGGAGGTGTTTGGAGGGATCGGCGGATCGCCGAACCCTGCAGTACAGATTGCGACTGAAAGCGTATGTGCCGTGGAATTCGCAAGATCCCGGAAGACCGGCACGGTGCTCGAGGGACAAACATTGCTCGACGCTGCAGCCGCAGCGGGTGTCGAGATTCCATCCGCATGCCGCCAGGGCCAATGTGGAACGTGCAAGACGCGCGTGCTAAGCGGACAGGTCCGGATGACTGCGGACAACGGGCTCGATCCGGAATCGAAATCGCTGGGCTTCGTGCTTACGTGCGTGGGCCACGCCGAAGGAAACGTCACGCTCGATGCCTGATCGAATCAAGATGTACACGTCCGGGTCTGCTTTGGAGGAATAAAATGCGCCTTCGTTCGGTTCACGGTAATGGAGGCAGAGAGACAATCGGAAGTGCCAAAGCCGTTTGATAAAAGCCCTGTTTCCACGAATGGTTTATCTGGCCCTCGGAACCGGAGGCGGATTGTAGTTTGGAGCGAGGCTATTGCGTGATTATCGTTGGCAGCATACTCCGCGGGCTTGGATTCTGGAGACAGTCCCAAACTGCGAGTTGCCCAATTTGTTACTGGCAGTTGGGGTCCAAAAATCCGCGATGGCCTGGGTGGCGCGCGAGGCGGAAGATCGACGCTGTTGGAGAAGGATTCTGTAGCTTCAACGCATGGGCACAAAGAGAACTAACGTGAGATGCAGCCTGCAGAGAGAACCGGATTCTGAGGGCAAGCAGCGATGCGCAGCCACGAATTTTCGAGGGCAGCTGCCGAGGCCATACGCGGCAGGCTCCGTTTTTATGCTGATGAGCGAAGGTCGGAAGGTAATCTGGATGTGTTCTGTTGTGCTCCTGTATCCAGCCACGCGCTGAATGCCGATGCTCGACGGGATCGAATTGACTATCCTCGACGGGATCGAATTGACTATCTTCGAAGGCATCTTTCTCTATCCGAGATGGCTGCGGAGGTTTTGGACACCGCCACGGGAATCGAGGTTCGCTATTCGGACAGTTGCGAAGAGTTCCGCCAAACTGTCGCATCGCTGAGGCACTGTTCTAGCGTGCCTCATCCCGATTCTTGTGAGCCTGAATGGCCATCTGGAGATGAGCCTGGGTTTCCTCATCCTGAAAGGCTTTGCTAGCTCGCCCGAGGCGCGGTCGGTCCGAGTACCGCCGAAGTGTCAAGTACGGTGAAAAAATTGGCCGAGACTTTCGCCGATTGAACTTGCTCCACATTGTCGGCTCCCGTAAGATTCACGATCGAACCGTCCGGGCGCAGGAAGGCCGCGAGGTCGTCGAAACTGCCGGCATCGCGCTTCCAATCTTGATAGGTCGGATATGAGGTCCAGTCCCGATCGATATTCTTCTTTGGGACCGACTTCCAAAGCAGGCACAATCAATCGGGCAGACGATAGGGGGACGGCTTCAGCAGCACCCCATAAACCACGCTGAAAATTGCAGAAGTGATTCCGATCCCGAGAGCCAGAGTTACAATGCTGGTGAAGGCGAAGCCTGGACTCTTGAGCAGAGCACGAAACGCGTAGCGAAAAGTAATGAAGGAGACTGCTCGGTCGAGCATCGCAAGGTCCAATCGCATGCAGAGAAGATAATCGCTTGCCGAAGCAGCGCTAGCCCATTGCGTAATTTGACGTCTGGATTTCTCGCGAGTTACCAGCTATCCAGAGATTACAGCGCTTTAGCCTCTCATCAGGTCAATGAAGAGGCTATCTTGTCTTCTTTCATTGTTCGCTGTTCCGCAGGCGCTGAAACAATACGGCGGCCAGGCTGCGGCTATAACTTGCCGTTAAGTGATCTCCATCCCGAAGAATGACCTGCCCGCCAGATTCGAGATAGCATCGATCGGTACCGCACATCTGATCTGACAAGTCGAGGACTTTGACATTGCCAAAGTCCTGTGCCGCCCGTGCCTCCGCGGCATAGATGTCGGGACTCAACGCTGCTGCGGAAGCCGGAGCCGGACACTGCGTGTGTCCATCCCATTCCGCCTGAGCCAAGCAGCCTAGCACATCATAACCTGCGTGCGGAGTGTCGCGGATAAATCGAACCTTCGCTCCCTGCCTTGCAAGGGCCGCAAATGTGTCGCGAGCCCCCTGTTCCCAGACCCGCTTATCTTCAATCATGTTCCCATCTGCGCCCGGATGGTGCGATGCGCTCGTTAGGATCACCAGTTCGGGACGTAACTTCTCTATATCTCCTATAGTTGCACGACGCCATTCCTCGCAAACCCGCTCCATCTGCGGAGTTACATCTTCCCTTATGCTTAGTGCGGTGCAGCCTGGCTTGATGATGGTCGCCAGCCGCCAATGTTGTGCATTGGCAATCTCCTGCAGCGCGGGAAACCACTGCGCCGCGTGCGAATCTCCAAACAGCACCACTGTCGATCGTGGTTGCGAGATCTCTCCGAAAAAACACATTGCGGGATGAGGATCCGTCATGCCAGGATCGCAACCCTTACGATAGACTCCCGGAAAGTCTTGGACCACACGGTCATACTTGCGGAACTGTACCGAACGATACAAGATCGCTCGCCAGGCACCGATTGCGCCGACGCACAAGATAGCGCCTAGTGCCGCCAGCCCAAGTGTCAGGCCCGAGCGCGCAATGAGAAATGGCTGGAACCGGATCGGATTTTCTATCGCGCCATAAGTTATAGCGGCCATAATGCCCGCGACAGCAATCCAGCCCAATCGAATTGGGACCGAGGTCTTGGGAATCAGTTGTTGCCCGATCACCAGTACAGGCCAGTGCCATAAGTAAAGCGAATAGGAAAGCCGTCCTATTAGCTGGGCCGGTCTTGTACGCAACAGCCGAGGTGCCGGTGATTCCGGAGCGCCCACACCTGCCAACAAAAGGAATAGCGTCCCAACCACTGGAATCGCCGCAACATACCCCGGAAACATCTCGAAGCGTGGATCAATTCGGCACCGGCCGTTAGCGCGATGATCCCGATTCCTCCCAACCACGACCAAAGCCGTCGGCGTCCCCCGAGCCACCGCTCCGGTATGAACACCAGGAGTCCGCCCGCGCCGAACTCCCAAACCCGCGCCGGCGTTTCAAAAAACGCCAGGGTCGAGTTTGTCGCAGTCAACCAGACGCACAGCATAAACGAAGTGAGCGAAATTGCTGTCAGCGCAATGCTCCGGCCTGTGACACTCTTGATCGTTCGCGCCAGCAGCAACAACAGAAGAGGCCAGATCAGATAGAATTGTTCCTCCACCGCCAGCGACCAGGTATGTAGCAGTGGATTGGTTATTGCCGAGCGCTGAAAGAAATACTGCACCTGCACATGCGCAAAGTAGAGATTACTCGAGTAGAGCACCGTCGCAAGTGCCGCTTTTAGTGTTTTGAATTGCGCCACCGGATTCATGATGATTGCTTCTGCGCTGCAAACAACCAAAACCATCGTGATCGCTGCCGGAAGCAAACGCCGTGCACGCCGCGCATAGAAGCGTGCGAAATTCACTGTGCCCGACGAAGAAATCTCCTGCATCAGAAGGCTTGTAATTAGGTAGCCGGACAGAACGAAAAAAACGTCCACGCCCACAAAGCCGCCCCGCAGAAATGGCAATTCGGCATGGGAAGCAATCACCAGACCGATGGCCAAAGCCCGCAAACCTTCGATATCGCGCCGCAATGGAATGGTGGTTTTCTGATTTGATCGATTCAAATTCGTGCGAAGCCATAACTGTAAGATTCCAGAATGAGTTGCGGCCACTTTCCCTGGAAATACCAGAACCTGATGCGACTGGGTGCCAGAACCTAACGCGACAAAATTCCAAATTGACCAGCTAGGTAAATCGGTGCCTTTCCAACGCGACTCCATGGAGGCTCCCTGAGGAAACTGGGTGCGATGCGTATTGCTCGTCCCGCGGCATGATCCCGCCACGCCATACACTCTCGCTGCTTTCGCTAACTGAGGCGTCGACGAAATATTCCAGAAGATTGACAAAATATTTCCGGGCGACAACTAGCGAGGGAGTCCATCGCAGCCAATTCGGCGCAGTCTCCCAGCGCTGCGCGACGTCAATCCGTTTTGAAATCGGTCCTTTGCCGTCGAGTGACGAGCAATACGGAAGTAATTATGAACTGGTGTTAGGAGGGTACCTTGTGACTACCTTCACAAAGTATTCAAGAAGGTAATTAGCGCCTGTCTCTCCTCCGGGCTCAATTCTCTAAAACGCCTGGCGGGCTCGCCTGCTTCACCCTCGTGGCGCGCAATCGCATCTTCAAGAGACAATGACCGAAGGTCATGCATGAAGCGGGGCTTTGTGCGCAAGCCCCAAAGTGGCGCAGTCCGCAATTTGTTGGCCGTGTCCTGCGGACCAACTTGGACAATCCCGTCTCCGGTTCCGATGTCATGCAACAAAAAGTCGCCGAAAGGATGGATGATCTTATCTCCCAGAGCCTCTGGAACAATAAACATCCCACCATCGATGACCGTCCCTGCGGGAGCCGTGGTAATGGATTCCACATGGCAAACACCGCAACCGACACGCCTGAAAAGTTCTCCGCCTCGTATGGCCGCGGGAGTTGCGGCAAGCGCCGTGTCTCGAGGAGGAACCATCGTGCCACGTATGAACTGAGCAAAATGGTCGATGTCAGCTAGGCCAAGGTCATCTGGCTGATCTTCCGGGTCTTTCGTGGTCTTGAGAACCGTAGTGACGTCGGTGGGGCGCAATCGGTTCGTGATTCCCATCTCGTTGAGATAGGCATCGCCAATAAAGGAGAGCAGGCTGCTGTGCTGATCCTTCCAGCCGAAGCGTCCGACCCGGGTCTGACCGGGAGCCTCGAAGATCGGGGCCTGGACAACTTCCCCATGGATTCGGCCTTCGCTCAACTCCGGTTGTCTCTCGGCGATCGCGATCAGAGTCTTATCGTCAACGGCTTCTACAAATCCATCCCCCAGGGTGTTGAGGGCGGCGCGCAATGCGCGGATGTTTTCTGTCGCAGGTATATGCTCCTGGGCCTCGGGCCCGATGGCGCGGTCGTTGACTATGGATCTGCCGGGGATCGTGTTTTTCCCGTCGTTGATGAGGATTGTCGGGTTAACGAAATTTCCATTTTCATCCTTGTGCCCAACCCGGAGTTCTGTGAACTGGCTGGCTCCTCCACTATTCGGATTCTCATGGCAACTCACGCAGGCGGTTGCGTTGTACACAGGGCCAAGTCCAGTTTGCACCGAATGGTTTTGTTCATAGACCTCCTGATCCCGGGCAAATGTGTCTCCGGGCGGCTCCGCGATTCCGTTGCTGACGCTCTGTGCACCATTGAAACTGGGAGTGTTGAAGCCGGCCGGCGCCTCCGTTGCTGACTTTGCTGCAACTCTGGCGAGTCCCGTACCCAATGCGGTCAATGCCGCGAAAAGACAAGAACAGAGGAGAACCTTTCTCCAATGAGGCATAAGCATGAGCGCTCCTCCAAAAGACACCAGCCGCCTACGCGCGTGCGGGACGTAAGCTGGCTGACCATTGACCTCAAATCCTCAAAGCCGTGACGGAACGATCAAAGACTACGACCTGAAGATAGAAGCCCTGTACGTGTCCAAACTGGGTAACGCAAAGATTATTCCCACTCCAGAGCAGAAAATTTTCAAGGCAGGATAAATGGATCGATCTCCGACAGCAGCCGACGATCCTCGACGAAGATTTATTCCTTTTCGTGCGGAATAAACTGCGCGGTGTTCGGTTTGCCTCTTTGGAGGAACTAGCCCATGAGCGCATAACGGTACACCTGCCCGAGCAACTTCAACTTCAACCTTTAATAAAACCAAGAAAAAACTGCGACACAAAGCTCAAGAATTCCATGCTTGGCGCCAATGTGGAGACAAGTTCGGGACCTGGTCGCAGTCTGCACCCATATCACGTGAGATCGGAGTGAACCATATGAAGATGCGAAGCAATCCCGCAGCAGAAGTATTCGCGCAAACTGCTTCATCCCCAGACGAAGCCACCGGAGACTCAAAGGGTGTTGCGCCAAGGCAATTTTTGAGTCCCAGAAACAGACGAAGGTTTTTGAAAGGAGGACTGTTCGCAGTCGGCGCGACCACTTTCGGCGCGGGTCTGGCGCCCAGCCGATTGCTCGCCTCTCAGGACAACGACCGTGCGCCGATCACTAAAGGCGATATTGCGATTCTGAGATTTCTGCAGGCGCTAGAGACGATCGAAGCCGATCTATGGCAGCAGTACTCGGAGCTCGGTGGAACTCAGGACAACGAAGTCAGCGGAGTGAACGGGGGCAATGTGCCCTATACGCAGGCCCTGCAGCTTCTCGATGGCGATATGCCCCAGTATGTTCATGACAACACCGATGATGAGATCAGCCACGCGAGATTCCTCAGCAATTACCTGCAGTCTATTGGGGTCCAGCCAGTCGACCTGACTCCGTTCGTGCAGTTGCCGAGCAGCAAAGCCGATGGGGCAAGACAGGTGGGACGACTGACCAATCTTACCCAGCTCACCATCGACACCAGTTTCTGGTCGCAGTACCGCAGCATCACCAATCCCGACTTTGATCCGAACGCAGTCTTCGCTCAGGCAGTTCCAAGCTTGAACGTGGGAATGCACACCGCGATTCCCAGGAACAATGACGATACGGCGGGAAGCGTCATCAACCCGGATCCAACCCAATCAACTTTCCCGGATCTGCTGAAGGCGATCGCCTTCACGGCGGGCTTCCATTTTGCGTTTATCGAGCAGGGCGGCACCAGCCTGTATCCCGCGCTCGCTCCGCATGTGACTAATCCGGAGGTTTTGCGAATTCTGTTGAGCATCGGCCCGAGCGAGGCGATGCACTTCCAGACCTGGCAGGACAAGGCGGGCAATGCCACTCCATTGACACTCTTCGACAAGGGAAACAATTCTTCAGTTACATTTTCTAACCTGCAGGACGCCCAGGGGGAGACGAATCCGGAATCGCTAAACGGAGATACGCTGCAAGCGAACCTGATCATGCCTGAACCGACTCACTTTCTGAACCCGAAGTTCGGACCGGTGGCGATCGTTCGGCCGACCTCAACCAAACTTGGCGGAGCCCAGGCGGCGGTGATGAGTTTTGTCAACGATGGGCTCTTCCGCGGCCAGAAGCCGCTGAATAACCCCGAACTGGTGCGGGTATTGCTCCAACTGGCAGAAGAAGCGGATGAGGCCCGCCGCGGACTGTAGGTGTGACTGGAAACAACGAATGCTATTCGCAAGGGGCAGATGATGTGCCCAACGCGAGTACCAACCTGAGTTCCCAGATTCCAGGGCGCGGTGGACGACGGTCCCAAGCGCCCTGTTTTTTTGAGTCTGCGCTTTTACGATACGAGCAAAATCTGACGGCGCCGTTCGAAACGGGATGAGGTTGCAGGTTTGCGGCAGAAAAAGCCCCATCCTTATTTGGATGAGGCCTTCGTGAATGACTCAGTGCTGCTTAAGTTTCCGCTATGGGGAGATCGCATCTATCAATCAAATCCATGCTCTTGTTTTGGCTGCAGAACGGAGGACAGAACCGCCCTTGCTACCTGCTGACCCATGCGTCTGCCGGCGACATGGTCGAAGCGGAAGTGCTGCCCGGCGTAGATTCGACTCAATCCTGCCTCTTCGCCGGCGTCGGAGAAGCTGGTGAAGTGGCGCGTCACGCCTGCCAATGACTCGGAGGTTACGTCCAAAGTGATCTGATCGCCGAGGGATAGCCGCAGTACTTCGGCGGCGGCGGCGCTGATCGCACTGTGTGCGCCCGGGTAGGAGGGGTCGGGCGCTGTCTTCGTTGGAAGCGGAATCCACATTGAATCCTGTACGGTCTCGGGATTATTGTCGGTCGATGCCAGTTGAATGGCAGTGACAGGCCGCCAGAGGTCGTAGGTGTACTTGGTGTCAAAAAAAGCGATCGTGGTGTCGGCAAGAGTGATATTCAACAGAGCGAATAGGTGCGCGCTCTGCGCCAGATCGAGGTGACGCGTCAAAGCCGCGGTCTGTGCGATCTCATTCCAGAAGTCCTGAATGTTGCCGTTCCAGAACTGTCCAATCTGGGTCTGATCGGCGGTACGAGTTGTGCTGGTGATAAGTCCAAGACTTTTGACTTCATTAAAGGACAGGGTGTAGTCCCCGCTGGTCAGTAGAGGAGGTGGGCCGAGGCGAAATTCGTTGGCATGGGCCAGGGCGAACGGAGTGACGTTTGGCCACTGGATGAAATCTGCCGGCGCGAAGTTGGGCGGCGTCAGTTGATAGCTTCCTGGCTGGTTTTTCGGCACGAAGGGAGGAAGAACAGCGGCCGATCCATCGTTGCTTCGTAGCGCCAGGATTGCAGCAGCAACGTCTTGACCCTCCTCGATGCCGTCGGTCTTGTCGCGTCCATAGGGAATCTGTGCCAGGTCCTGCTGAAGCTGTGAATCAAGCGTCGTTGCAAAAGCGGGGTAGAGCGAGATTAGAACATCATGGGCTGCCTGGTCTGCGGCTGCCTGGGCGGAAGCCCTTCGCGAGACATGCGGGTGGCGAACCGCGTAAGGCTCGAAGTCTCTGTCGATGTTGTTGACGGCATCGAAGATGGCAGCATGCAGCATCGCGAAGCTTCGGGTGGAATGGATCGTGGGTGGCTGGGCGCCCGGGGTCCTCACGATCACCAGCAGAGTCCTGTTCCATTCGATGACTGGGTTCACTGACTGTGAGGCCGAGGCCGGACGATCGTCATTGTTGGTGATGCTGCCGAAGCCGGTGACCGAACTCAAGAAACCGGCACATAGAAATGCGAGCGCAAAGACTCTCTTTACCATCGAATTTACCTCTCCAATCAGATTTCGTGAGAATGCCCAAGCGTGGCCGGACTAGATTGCGGTGCAGGTGGAATCCCACGCTATGGATAACTGAGAATGGGGGGCTTTATTCCAACTCTTGGCCGGACTTTACAATCCACGTCCTGACCGTATTACGGTCATGGCCGGGTGCTGGTACCACCGAGAGCGGATCGCTTTGAGGTTCGTGATGAGACGCTATCCGTCCCGCGGCTTCTTACTTCGATATCTTAGGGGGACGCCTGTACCTGGAGGAGAGCGGCCATAAGGTTGTCGAGGTCGGATGGGTTGACGTCGCTGACGGCGATGATGCGCAGGTCGGGTGTGGTGGCGGTGCGGAGGTTGAAGCCGGCGAGGGTGCTCGGGAGTGCGGTGAGCGTGGGGCTGGAAGATCGCTGCGTGAGGAAGAAGGAGACCTCGTGCTTGTGGATGGTGAAGAGGAGAAGGGCCGTGGGCTGGCCGTTGAGGTAGGTGAGGTCCGCGCCTTTGAGGGTGGTGTCGGGGGGGAGGGCGGTGGCGTCGGGGAGGTTAAAGCTGAAGGGGAGACGGCCCTGGAACCAGGGTTTGACGGTGTGACGGTCGGTGGAGATGACCTGGGGGGTGGCTGCGCTGGAGAGGGTGGCCAGGTGCTGGTCGAGCAGTTCGGCGGCGACGGTGTTGGTTTGGTGGAACTGGCGCCAGCCGAGGAGTGAAATGGCAAGCAGGATGGCTGCGGCTAAGGCTGCCCAGGCTGCAGGGCGGATGGATGCGGGGCGCATGGAGTAGATGCGCGGGGTTGGTTTGGGCTGGGACTGCGATTGCGGCTCCGATTGCGGCTCCGATTGCGAATGGAGTTGGGCGGTTAGGCGGGCGAGGGCTTCGGGTGGTGGGGTGAAGCGATGGCCGGCGCGAGAGGTGGCGGCTTTGAGTTTTGTGGCAGAGAGGACACGGAGAGTGCAGGCGTGGCAGGAGGCGAGATGCTGCTCGATTCCCTGCTGTTCGGTGGGCGGGAGTTCTGCGTCGATGTATGCGCTGAGTGTGTCCGGACCGAGATGGTTCGGGTCGAGATGTTCGGCGGACTGATTGGATTGGGTCGGTTGATTCATAGGGATTCCCCGAGGTTCGGCTGCAGGAGTTGGCGGAGGGTTCGGCGGGCGCGTGAGATGCGCGACATGACGGTGCCGATGGGGACATCGAGGATCACAGCGATGTCTTTGTACTTGATCTCTTCTACATCGCAGAGGAATAGGGCTTCGCGGAGCTGCGGCTGAAGTTGTTCGAGCGCGGCGCGGAGGCCGGCCTGGTTGTCGAGGCGGATGAGGGTGTCTTCCGGAGTGGGACCCGAGGCGGTGGTATCGAGTGTGTCGGGATGGTCTTCGAGGAAGACGGTGCGGGAGGCGGCGATGCCTGCGCGCGTGGTGAGGAAGGTGTTGCGGAGGATTCGGAAGATCCAGGCTTTGAAGTTGGTGTCGGGTTGGAAGGAGTCGAAGGCGCGGAGGGCTTTGGTGAAGGTCTCCTGCACGAGGTCTTCAGCCTCGGCCTGATTGCGGGTGAGCCAGTGGGCGTGGTTGTAGAGCGAAGCAAAGAGCGGGAGCGCGAGTTGCTCGAAGGCTGCGCTGCGGTTAATCGCGGAGGGCATGGTGCGGAGTGCCTCGGTGGGTGTGAGGTTGCGGAGTGCGGGGTTGTATGGTCGCGGCGACGCAACAAAGAGGATCGGAATGGGTTCGGCGTGGAACATCCCTTCCGTTAACCGAATCGCAGACAGATTATTCCATGAATTTATTTGCGGATGCGGGAATAAAGCGGGGGTTAGTCAGTTTTGTCCGGTGAAGGCAACTAAACACAAATGGAGCTAGGTATGAATCGGTTTAAGGAAGACGAAGTAGTGCAGGAGAACGAGGCCGCTGCGCAGCCCGCGGGCGATGGAATCGACCGGCGCAATTTTCTTGGGTGCATGGCGTGGGCCGGGACGGGGCTGCTGTGGTCGATGGTTGGCGGTGTGCCGACGTCGAAGCTGCTGGCGCAGACGATGAAGGGAGGCGGCGGCGCCGGGGCTGGGAGGGTTGAGGATTTTTCTTTCGTGCAGATCAGCGATTGCCACATCGGATTCAACAAGGGCGCGAACCCGGATGTGACCGGGACGCTGAAGAAGGCGATCGACCGAGCCAATTTGGTTCCTGCGGGCATGAAGGCGCCGGATTTCATGATCCACACCGGCGACATCACGCAGAACTCGAAGGCGGCGGAGTTCGATACGGCCTCGCAGGTGATCAAGGGCTTCAAGAGCGAGGTGTTCTACGTTCCGGGCGAGCACGATTTTATCGACGATGGCGAGCAGTACAAGCAGCGTTTCGGCAAGGGCACCATGGGCAATGGTTGGTACAGCTACAACCACAAGGGCGTTCACTTTGTGGCGCTGAACAACTGCGTGCAGGTGGATGCAATGGGCAATATGGGTGACGAGCAGTTGAAGTGGCTGAAGTCTGACCTGGCGGGCCAGAGCCATTCGACGCCGATCGTGGTCTTCGCGCATATTCCGCTGTGGATGGTCTATGAGAAGTGGGGCTGGGGGACGAAGGACGGCGAGCAGGCGCTGGCTATGCTGAAGCCTTTTGGGTCGGTGACCGTGCTGAACGGACATATTCATCAGGTCGTGCAGAAGGTTGAAGGCAATGTAGCGTTCCACACAGCGATGGCGACAGCGTTTCCGCAGCCTTCGCCGGGAGCGGCTCCGAATCCAGGGCCGATGATGGTTCCGGCGGGCAAGCTGGAGAGCGCGCTGGGAGTGACCAAGGTCAAGGTTGTTCGTGGACACAATCATCTGGCTGTCGTCGATTCGAAGCTGGCGGAGAGTGTCTAATGCGGCCTTGGATTGCAGCCGCAATCGCCGTGGCCGCGGTAGTGAGCCTGGGGTATGTGCATCCGTTTGGGAATCCGCGTGCCGAGCCTGCGGAGGGGCTCGGCACGCTGCTGCAGGGCGCGAACATGCCGGCGGGCGCGAAGGCGGTGCTGGTGGCGAAGTGCGCGGACTGCCACTCGAGCGAGACGCGGTGGCCGGTGTATGCGCGGGTCGCGCCGGGGTCGTGGCTGATTGAGCGGGATATTGTTGAGGCGCGCAAGCATATGGACCTTTCGCGATGGCAGCAGATGTCGGTGGAGCAACAGCAGGTGTTGACGGCGAAGATTGCCCAGGAGGCGAAGAGTGGGGACATGCCTCCGCTACAGTATCTGGCACTGCACTGGAACGCGAAGCTTTCCAAGGCCGATGTGCAGACGCTTTCGATGTTGGGCAAGAGTGCGGGGGGAAGTGAGGCAACGTTGGATGGTGACGGCGATGCTGTGCGTGGCAAGGCTGTATTTGAAAAGCGCTGCACGGGTTGCCATGCGATGGAGGCAGATCGCAAGGGGCCGAGGCTGGCAGGAGTGTTTGGTCGGAAGGCAGGTAGTGTGACGGGATTCACTTATTCCACCGGATTGAAGAACTTGGGCGTGACTTGGAACGATGCGACGCTGGAAAAGTGGCTGAGCGATCCGGACATGATGGTGCCGGATAACAATATGAGCTTCAGTGTTCCGAAGGCGGAGGAGCGGCGGGATTTGATCGCCTTCCTGAAGCAATAGAAAAGGGTTGACGGAAGAAGTGAAAGGAGATCGGATGTCTGATTGGCTGAGCGAGGTAATTGGCAACAATTTGATAGCTGTCTACGAAGGCCTCTCCTTCACGGAAGACGCTCTCCTATGGCTCAGGGAAAAGCCTCGCACCTTCGGCGAGTTGCGCGCGGAGGAGATCGACTGGTTGCGATGGATGGCTGCCAACGTCGATGACCAGAACTTACTGGCGAAGCTGTCCCGGGATCTTGATACCGATGTCCGCATGTGGGTGGCGTGTAACCCCATGACTCCCGAACTGGTGCTCGGGAGGCTCGCGGAAGATGCGATCGTTTTTGTCCGCAGGGGAGTTGCGCAAAACAAAAACACGCCGATGCCGCTGTTGGCGAGACTGTGCGATGACGCCGATGTTGTAGTTCGGGCTCTTGCCTCGCGGAATCGCATTAGTAGAGCCGATCGGCGCAATTCGTTGCGGGAGCGTGTGTTTTCCGGCGCGGCGACTGCGCGCGATTGAGGTTGGCACTGGCGGCGTTCGCCATAACTTGTACTCCAACTGACCGGACAAACTGATCCTGAAATTGCGCCGAAGAATCGCGCCTACACCCTCGCACACGTAACCCGAAAACGGTGGATGCTGTCCAAATGTAGTAGTAGAGCGTTCTTACCGGTTCCGGTTTTTGCGGCCTCGCCAAGGCTCACACGTCCCGGTCAAGACGAAGGTCCGTCTCGAATCCGATCAGACTACGCCTGGAGATTGAGGGTGTGCTGACTTACAGCGGATGCCACATGATATCCGCCTTCACAAGCATTTCGTTTTTGAGAGGAACCGTAAAGAACGACGGCGGAGGAATTTTGAAGTCCGAGAGCGTGGATGAAATGGTTTCCGTAACCGTCGGACCTCGATGTGTTCTGTTCATGGGTGAGCTGACTTTCCAGAGCGATGGTGGCGCCCGTCACGACCGCACCGTCGGAGTCTGTAACGGTGCAGGTAATTTGACCCGTGGCTTGCACGGCGGGGCTGTTCAGCAGAGGAAAAGGTGGTAAGGGCTGCATGGTCGAGCCTCCCAGCTGAAGTGAAGTCTGCTACCGCATACTTCCCTAAACCGAGATGAGACAGATTTATTCCGTGCTTTTGCGCCAAGGGCTGCCTTTCAGCAGCCCTTGGTTAGGTGGGAGCTCTCAGCTATTGCACAGTAAAGGTGACCATGACGCTTTGCGTAATCGCCCCCGAGATTGCATTGACCGTAACCTGCGAACCTTTGTCGGCGATGATGAGTTTGTTCAACCAAAGCGTAACGAAACAGCTCCTCGGAGTGAGTGCCGTCTTACGTTCAAAAATACATTGACACAGCCGAGATTTTTAGAGATGGACGTAAAACCGGCTACGGGGACAACTGGCATTCCATCATTCCGGGATGGGATCTGCAGTACAAGTTCTTCAACGTGGGTTCCGTCGGCGCAGCGACTGGTTAGTCCTCGATACGAGTCTTCATCCGGGCAGGGATCTGCTGTCGTTGTTCTCTTGTTAACGCTAGGGACTGCTCAATCAATTGAAGAGCGACTCTCTGCATGGTCTCGAGGATAAAAAACAATCCTTGTTGCGAGTATTCGAGCTCATCCGGATCTGCGGACTCGAAGATTTCGCCGACAAGCGCCTCAATCCGCCTATCGAGAGCGGGATGCGACTCCGGACCGTCGCCTGTACCTCTGCGGGCCGAGATTCGTCCGACTGTTCATTTGCCAAGTGAATTTATTTCCTTTCGTGCGGAATAAACTGCGCTGTGCCCAGTTAAGAGAGATACGCGTAATAACCATCGCCAAAAAGCAAGTCCAACTTGGGTTTCACTTTCTGAGAGGCCAGTGATGAAGAGAATTTTCGTGCTTTTACTTGCAATAGTCGGGTTTGGGATTGGAAACAATTCGGCGATTGCGCAATCTTCCCGTGGAGCAATTACCGGCACAGTGCAGGACGCTGCAGGCGCAGTCCTCCCCGACGCCGACGTAACCTTGCTCTCCCCGTCTACCGGCGTCTTCTCCACCGTCAAAACCAACAAGGCCGGAATCTACCGCTTTGAAGCCGTTCTCGTCGGCGACTATATCGTCTCCGCCTCAGCTCCCGGCTTCGCCAAGCAGCAGACCCCCGCAACCGTTACCGTCGGCGCACTCGTCGGTCGCGACTTCAGCCTCACCATCTCCAACGTTAGTACAACCGTCGAAGTCTCCACCGCCGCCGCCGAGCTGCAAACCGAAGACGCCGTCCGCAGCTCCGTCATCGCAGCTACCGCACTGGCGGAACTACCTATCGTTGGTCAAAACTCGCTCAACCTCATCCTCACGGCGCCGGGCGTCGTCCGGTCCAATCAAGCGGGCTCGCTCGACTCCGGCATCGGCGCCGTCAATGGGGCCCGTGCCCGCTCCAACAACTTCCTCCTCGACGGCCTCCAGAACAATGACATCTCGGTGGCCGGACCGCAGCTTACCATCACCAATAATGATGAGCTCCAGGAGGTCTCCTTCCAGACCTCCAACTTCACCGCCGAGTACGGCCGTGCCGGCGGCGCCGTCGTCAACCAGATCACCAAGTCCGGGACCAACACCATCCATGGAACCGTGGCGACTGTCTATCGAAGCGAAATCCTCAACGCCAGCACCAATACCCAGCGAATTAACTTCAAAAACGGAAGCACCCCCTCCCTCAAGAACAAGTTCAAAGAGAACATCCCGGCCTTCACCATTGGCGGTCCGGTCGTCATCCCGCACTTGTATAACGGGCGCGACAAGACCTTCTTCTTCGGCGCCGGCCAGTGGGACCGTTTCTCACAAAACAGCACCACAACCTTCGGTGCGATCCCAACTGCTGCCGGTGTCGTAACGCTCCAGGCTCTGGCTGGCGCGTGTCCTAACGTTGCAAGCTTCCTTGACGCTTCTGGGATCGGTTCGCGGGTCGAACGGCACCGGCTCCACAACCGTTCCCATCAACCTTCCCGCGCAGGTGGCTTCCACCTCGTGCAGCGGTGGCGCTCGAACTGGTCAGCAGGTCGAGGTCGGCCAGTTCGTCCGCAATGCTCCGGAGGTCGTCCTCGATAACAATCACCTCATCCGCATCGATCATGTTGCCTCTCAGAAGCAAAATCTGATGTTTCGCTGGCTCTACGACGACTCAAGCGACGATCTCGGCGGCTTTGTTGGCATCAACCCGCAGTATGACGTTCCCTTCAAAGGCCGCACCATGGGCGCCAACTTCAACCACACCTACTCGATCCGGAATAATCTGGTAAACGAGTTCCGCTTCGGCTTCGTCCGGGCCAACATCGGCTTCTTCCTGCCCAGCCAGACCTCGCTCGGGGCGGCGACGCCCGACATCACCATTACTGGTCTGAGCAACCTGACTCTCCCCTCAACCTTCCCTCAGGGACGCATCTCCAATAACTTCCAGTACCAGGACACCGTCACCCTTATCAAGGGTAAGCATGCTATCAAAGGAGGCGTTGAGATTCTTCGTCAACTTGCCGTCCAGGTGGCACCCTTTAACAGCCGAGGTCAGGTCGGCTACAACACCAGCGCCAACAACGCCTTCACCGGAGGCCAAATCAGCGCGCTCGCCAACTTCATCGACAACTACGGCGGTACCAATGGCGGCCCCGCCATCTCCTTCGGCAGCGGCAAGTACCGACCCAACCTCTTTACCTGGACCCTCTACGCCCAGGACACCTACAAGTTCTCGCCAAATCTCACAGTAAACTACGGTCTGCGCTACGAGAACTTCGGTCAGCCGGCGAATATCTTCAAGTACCCTGCATTTGTGGGCTTTGGAGATACCGACGTTAGCTCTACCGCCGAGGTAAACCCGGATAACAACAACTTTGGCCCCAGCGTCGGCTTCTCCTACAGTCCGCACTGGAGCGATCACAGTATCGCAAACGGCTCAACGGTCATACGAGGCGGCTATCAGGTCACCTACGATACCTTCTTCAACAATCTTCTCTCCAACCTGGCGGCCGGTTCGCCCAATGCCCTCGCCAATACCCCCATCGTCAGCTCTTCTGCAGCGGCCACACCTCGTGGGGCCGGGAATATCTCCGCCATTCTTCCGACACTAGTTCCGGTGCCGATAAACCCTTTCACCAGTCAGGCGTCCAATTTCCGCCAGGGTATCCGTAATCCTTATTACCACCATATGTCGGCCGGGGTGCAGCACCAGTTTCAGGGAAACATCGTTCTTGACGTCGCTTACGTCGGTTCGCTTGGGCGGCAGCTCTTCTACACCAATCCTCTCAACCCGGCTGTGCCCAATCCAACCTTTACCGGTACGGGAACTGAGAATACGGTATATGGAACTCAAATCCTGCGCCTCTTCCCAAACCGCGGTTCTATCCAGATCCGCGACTCCGGTCTCACCTCCAACTACAACTCCCTTCAGGTTCAGGTGCGTCGTCGCGCGATCGACACCCCGGCCGGCAAGCTCTCCTTCTCGTCGTCCTATACCTGGTCGAAGAACCTGGATGTGCTGACCGAGGTCTTCGGGACAAACTCCTCGGCTCAGAACCCCTCGCGCTCGCCGGCCTTCGGGATACCGCTGGGGAAGCTTGACTATGGCCCATCCGACAACGATCGCCGACACGTCTCCAGCACCATCGTTGAGTTGCAGGTCCGTGGTCCCCAAAAACGCATCCTGAACGAATTCCTGGGCGGTTGGTCTGTGGCCCCCATCCTTACCGTGCAGAGCGGCACTCCCTATACTGTCATCAACGGTTTTGATCGCGACTTGGATGGATCGGCGCTGGGAGATCGGCCCAACATCGGAAACATCAAGGCTCCTGTCAATACTCGTGGCCAGGTCGTCGCAACCAGCGTCTGCTCCACCGGCCTGCAGAATCCGTCCCTGGTGACCTCAACCAACAATGGCTGCGTGACCGCAAACGATGTGCACTTCGTTCAGGTCACAAGCTACTCACCCACGAGCCCGCTCATTGAGGCCCGCAACGCCAACTACACCACCCGCTACCTCGACCTCGATGCCAACGTCCTGAAGACCTTCAAAATTACCGAGCGTGTCGGATTCGAGCTTCGCGGCGAGTTCTTCAACATCACTAACAACCAGAACTTCGATACTCCTTCACAAAATAGGAACACAACCACGCTGAACGGTATCAACTTCCTCAACACCAGCATCCTGAACGGCGGAAGCCGCACAATGCGGGTCGGAGGCAAGATCAAGTTCTAACTCCTAGCGCGAGTATCCTCCGGGATACTCGCTAGGTGCATCCTGGCGGACGCTGTGCGCCCCTCATAACAACTTAGCTGTGTCGCGAGTTTAGATCGAGGCGCGGGGATATCGTTTCTCGGCAAGAAGACATGGACGCCGGGCAAGAACCTATCCAAGTTCATCGCGGGCACATTCGGTATACCCTTGCGCGAGCAATCGGTCATGTTGGAGCGCATCAGTGATGCGGTTGCCGACACTGTGCCTGGTGCGTGAAAAGATGTCCGAGCTTCCCGAGTTCAGGGAGATTGGGAAGCGGATGCTTCTGGCCTGGCAGGAAGGCGTGACCAACCTTCGTGATCGCCGCGTCTACTCTGCCGGGGATTGGCCCGCAGATAAGCTGTTTGAAGGTATCTCCGACCCGCCAAAGCTCGAAAATCCCAGGACGGTCTTTGGTTGCTCTCCGCTCCTTGGTTCCCGATCGTCACGCTCGAAAAGTAGTCATTGCGCAATGCGCTTGGCATCAAGAACCACGCTTTTATTGGCTCACTTGATGCCATAGCTAAACCGTAAAGGCTCCGAAAGTGTCGCCACTGGCGACACAATTACCGTGGACTCACCACGTCAACCACTGCAAGTCAAGCTCGATCGCAGCGGGTATCATGAATGCGTATCTTGTCGTGCCACCGCTTCACGAATCACATTAAGGAGCTTCGGTCTCAAAACCTCCTCATCAATTCCCCCCCGAATAACTGGAATATCACTTCCAAAAGAGTCTGCCCAGGAGCACATGAAGTTTTGAAGCTTGGCCCGTGCCAGGAGCCCACTCCTCCACCATCGATTCTCGAAAAAATACGTTGTAGGGAGTGCATATTCCTCTTTGGGATTCGTCGGACGCGACACACAACTATCGGCCTCTTCCATCGCTGACTCTAAGAAGACGCGAACGTTCTCCGGAATCAGACGTTCATTCCCAACCGAAATGACGATTTCGCAGCACCGCGTTAACCTCCCTGGCTCGAAGAATTGGCATTTCAGAGAGACGGCTGCGCCGGTGGAGTCCCGCTGATATGTAGCTTTCATGAATAAATTCTCCTGGCGAGCAAACTGCCGGGAGAGCGGATTTATTCCCTCGACGCGGAATAAATTAGTTCGATGCCAGTTCTTACCAATAGGGAAGGAAAAGCCCGTAGATCTCATCGATGGTCGATTTCCGCCAAGGGCTGAGGGGAACGACGGGCATGGAAGATGGCTTGCAATTACGCTCTCCTGCGCATCGCTGATGAGAGCCATCTTCACACTAATCGTCGCCAAACTGGGGTCGACTAATCCAGGCATGAGGGCAGATTTATGACACGCGAGGAACTCCGGACGAATCAGGAAAATATGTGGCAGGCACTCTCCGACGAGCAATCAATGACTCTCACGCTCGCGGTGGAGATGCTTTTGCGTTGTCATTTATCGCCCTATCAGATCCTGACCAAAACGATGACAGCCTTGGAAGGCTTGCAACACGATTCCTAAAGGATACCCCTACGGTAGAGCGCGGACGCCTACGGCGTGGCGGTCAGGCGATCTTTAGCTATCGATCATCTTGACCGTATAGCGAATTGCTGACGGACAATTTCCACAAATTAATTGAGAGCGACTTGGAATAACGGGCAACGCGCTCAGTTTTAGTGCGTTAGAGGTAATTACTATGTCGAGCAGCAATTTCGTGTCGCACTTCCGCAACGCTTTCCCCTCGTTTCGGAGAGTCTCACTTTCCTTCAGCCCAATAGCGCGGAAGAACTGGTTTCGCACCCTTGGAGTAATCATCGGCTTACTAGCTGCGGGCGGTTTCGGCATCAAGGCCCATGCAGCGGCAGCAGACACAGTCCAGGCTGGAGCTGTAGCACCCAACTTCACCCTGCCCTCGCAGGAAGACAAGCCTGTCAGCCTCTCAGACTACAAGGGTAAGTGGGTCGTCCTCTACTTCTATCCAAAGGACCAGACCAAAGCTGTTTGCGGCGAAGGGAGATGCGTCAGCAGAAAGCGGCACAAGAATAGGTCCGGCTCTTCGACCGGGAAGGGCGTCTGAAGGATGTCGTGCCGCAGGAATTCCAGTTTTGGGTAATTGGCGCGTGCCTCAGCGACGTAGCGCTCAGACGAATCCAGCCCAACTGTTCGTTGTGGCTTCAGTACTGAATCGAGCAATTGCGTCGTCCAGCCGGGGCCAAAGCCGAGGTCGACAGAAGTCGAAGTGTGAGCGGTTTGCCAGAATCACGCGCCAATTCCAGCAACCCGCGCGTCTCCGGCTCGTACAGCTCGGCGAGGCGGCGCAGACGGCAGCTCGCCGCCTGATGGTCCCCAAAAGTGTAAGACATCGCTAGAAGTATAAACGCGCGATGACGGCTTCAATCCCAGCCACTCCTGACAATGGGCTCCTTATGAAGGGAACAGCTTGCGGCGAGCGGGTTGGATTCACGGGAAATCTATCAGCCAAAGAGTGGGCAACTGCTGACGTTTCAGGCTGCTTTATTCTTCGCACCTGGCCGCCGCGCTCATTGCGCTGTCGGATCCGGACACTCTGGACCGCACGAGTGATTCCATCTTGAAATTCCGCCTTCACCTCGCCGTGTAGAAAGTTGATCAACCGCATTCTATTTTTTGAAGACCTGCATCATGAGCTGCGCCTGAACCTGATTCAGTTGCTTCAGCGTCACCTCCAAAGCCGGTCGGTCTTCATACGAAGCTCCACTGAGGATGCTTTTGAGGCGAAAGGAGGTGCGCCGCATGAGCAATTCAGCATCTCTTAGCTTTTTGCTGTTATCGGCAACGCCCATATGGATCTTCTCTGCATACCGTTGCACCAGCTTGAGGGTCTCCAAAGCCCGTTCGGAATCACCGGAGTCGAGCTGCTTGCCCGCCATATCTGTCATCTGGCTGACGAGCTCAGCATAGAGAAAGCATCTATCTCTGGGCTGGGCTTGATCCGCTTTTGCCTGAAGCGCGGCGAGAGCAGTTGGACTGTCGTCGACGCCCGAGGCGGAAGTGTAGGCAAATGTCAACGATAGGGTGTATATGACTACGGCGGTGGTCAGGAACCGCATCTCGTACCTCACGAACAACCGGTCTCAAAGGTGTACAAGTTTTTCGATCCGGCGCGCGACGCACGCCTTATCAGCACGCTACGACGCGCAACAAGCATCCTTGGGCTGAATGGTATGGTTGCAGCTTGATTCATACCTCAGTATTCCTGCGTTGATGCATCGAATATTTCTTCCTTTTGTGCACACAGCCAATTGGACACGCACTCCTGCGGCATTCACATAGCACTAAACTGGCGGACAACGGTTTTATTCCCGCCGCATTGGAAGTAGTTGGTCAGGGGAAAGACTGGTGGAATTAACTCCGGCCCACCAGCCCTACACAGGGAGACGGAGAGCGGTCCGCAGGTCTGTAGCTATCGATCATCTTGACCGTATACCGAATTGCTGACGGACAATTCCACAAATTAATTTGAGGGCGAATTGGGAATAACGGGGAACGTGCTCAGTTTTGTGTTGTAGAGGATAATCACAATGTTGAGCAGTAAATTTGTGTCGCATTTCCGTAACGCTTTCCCCTCGTTCCGGAGAGTTTCACTTTCCTTCAGCCCAGTAGCGCGGAAGTACTGGTTCCGCACCCTTGGAGTCGGCGTCTCTGGACTTCTTTCGATCGGCGCCTCAGCGCAAACCAGCAGTACGTATGTACAGACAAACATTATCTCGGACGGTTCGACAGTGAAAGCACTCGTAACCGATCCCACGCTGATCAATCCCTGGGGCGTTTCGGTCGGTCCGGCCATCTGGATTGATGCGGCTGGCTATGGCTCGGTGGCGGTCGATTCCGCCGCCGGCGCCACTCTGCTGCCGTCGGTCACGATACCAGCAGCCGCTTCTGCCTCGGCGCAAGGCAGTCCGAGCGGAACGGTATACAACAGCAACAACGTTATCTTCGATATTCCAAACAGCACATCGGCCTTGTTTCTCTTCGGCACCCTCGACGGTACGATTGCCGCCTGGAATGCGAGCAGTGGGACGCGAGCGGTCACGGTGGTCAATAATTCGGCCAAGGCTTCTTACACCGACATTGCACTCGACATCAACGCAACGGGAACATTCCTGCTTGCGGCTAACTTTAAGCAAGGCACAGTGGACGTCTTTGACGGCACCTTCACTCCCCACTCGCTTGCCGGCAACTTTGCCGATCCGAACATGCCAACTGGCTACAATCCCTTTGGCATCCATAGTATTAGTGGAAACGTCTATGTGACCTATGCCCAGGTCAACGCCACCACAGGCGAGAGTGTAGGCGCCGGTCTGGGCTATGTGGATGAGTTCGACAACAATGGCAACTTCATCACACGAGTTGCCAGCCAGAGCGTGTTGAATGCGCCGTGGGGGATGGCGCTTGCACCGGCAGGTTTTGGCAAATACGGCGGCGATCTTCTGATCGGCAACTTCGGAGACGGTGTGATCAATGCCTTCGATCCGAAGACGTTTGCGCTGGTCGGTTCGTTGAACACCAGTACGGGCACGCCGATCGCGAACATCGGCCTGTGGGAGATATTCTTCGGGCAGAACAGCGGGCAGACGACTACGCTCGGCGACCCGAACACCCTTTATTTCGCCGCCGGTATCAACGGGGAGAAGGGCGGTCTCTTCGGCTCGATCGCGGTCGCTCCCGCAACAACGGCAACGGGCAGCTTTACCCTCCAAGCGTCTGCCAGCACGGTCAACGTGGCCGCAGGACAGACGAGCGGGAGCATGACGCTGTCACTGGCGGCAACGAACGGGTTCACCGGCCCTGTAACGTTTTCCTGCACGCCAACCACAGTCGTCTGCACCTTCACTCCGGCGACGGTAACGCTTTCATCCACCGGCACAACTCCGGTTACGGTCGCAATCGCCGCAGTGCCGGTGGCTCCGCCAACGACTGGCGGTGGCTACAACCGATCCGCCGCCAATCATCCTGTCCCTTTGTTTCAGTCACGGACCAGCCTGACCCTTGCATTCATCGGCCCGGTCGGACTGCTCGCATTCGCCGGTGTGAAGCGTAGATCGGTCCTCGCACGGGGATCGCTCTTTGCTTTCCTGCTGACAGTAGCTACGACAGCAATTACCGGCTGCTCTTCGTCCACATCTCCGCAGCAGGCAGCTAGTGCAACGCCCGCCGTGACGCAGGTCACGGTCAATGCAATCTCGGGGTCGATTACGCAAAGCGTCATGGTCACCTTTACTGTGCAGTAGCCGAGAACTTGCACTAACCAAGGGCTGCTGAAAGGCAGCCATTACCTCCTAATTTCCGTAGGTACCGTCTGCGGAGGTTGGGGAGGGAAGGGCACGGGCCGTGGAGAACATCGTTCAATCCCACATGCTCCCGACACAGAGCGGGACCAGCATGTCCCAGGGAATGGGCGGTGTGCGGCAAGCAGTTTTGTCGCCAATGATCCATGGTAAGAGCCGTATGCGTAAACGCGCACGTACGGATCTGTGCGGGGGGCGATCAGTGATGGTCGTCCCTACCGCGACACTTACCCCTGTATTTGGTCGCTACAAGCCGACTATACGTAAGCTGCATTACCGGACTTCCTGAGCGACAGAATGTGGGAATTTTGTGGGAAACATCATGCAACATCGGGGGTAATAGTGAGCAAAACGAGCAAATGAAAAAACGTCCATCCGTGCGGGCAAATCATGTGTAAGTTTCTGAAAATGTTGGTGTTTAGGAAAGAAATGGGCGTGGAGCGCCACGTAATTCGTAATCAGTAGGTCAGCGGTTCAACTCCGCTCATCGGCTCCATAAATTTTCAATGACTTAGAGAGCTTTACGCGTCAGACCAACTGATTTTATGTCATTCTCACTTGGCATCTAACTGTCTTATTCTGAGGGAGATGAGCATCTGTCTAAAACATGTTCCGAAGTCCCACAAATTTTCCCGCAATTTAATTTAATCCTCACCCGCGGAGGAGTCCTGTCGTTAACGAATGCTGGGCATCGTTGCAATCTGCAATATGTGAGATGAAGGCGGATTTAACTGAAGGTCCAGTACAGCAACGTAGTTGTCAGGACCACAGGCGATGAAGGCACGATGCCAGCACTTCAACGGTTAAGTTCGCCATTAGTTCGCAAAGTCAGCTCGCGGTCGGATCTGTATTCTAGCACTCATTGAACCTATAACGCGCTAACCACACGTGAATGGCTGATCCCTGCAATTACTCGTGGGTGACGGCTCAGTGTAGCGCAAGGTCTAATTCGAGGATTGTCGGCCAACAGGTACTTAGCCAGCTAGCAGATCAAGGCAGAGACTAACGTGTTCGGTTCGTTTGCGTCCGGATTTTGTACTCAAATGTTTGACTCCCTGGCAAGAACCATTCCGGGTGGATGTGAACATTCGGCGGCCTCGTCAAATTGGTTTTAGCTCGAAAATGCAACATTCGCGTATTGCCGGTGCAAAGGAGGCGCTCCGTGAGTTCGGCGCGGTTTAATCCGAGCTAGCTCATCACGCGCGCAAAAGCATAGGGGCCATCGGGAATGAGTGCTACCCGGGCGCCTGAGGGGATTCCTGCAAGGACGGCGGATATTGCCGCTTTAAGGCTGGGATAGGCGCGGTACGCCAAACTACCCAGTTCTGTCTTGGAGACTCCCGGAGTGTAGAAAAACAACTCGTTCTTGAGCTCAGTCAAGGCGAGCTTTTCTAGTTGCCACTGATCGACCACAACGTCTTTGGATTTAGTCTCCTCGAGAAATGCGTGCGGTCCGGCATACGCATTCAACTTGCTCGCAAATTCTGGAGAGCCTATGCCTTCAATGCATTCCCCTATTACGAGGATCCGTCCCCCAGGTTTGGCAATGTGCTCTGCGGCAGTGATCCCCTTGATTGCCTGGTAAAACGTTAGGTCGAGTGGATGGCCGGCGGCACTTGTAATGACAACGTCCGCTGGCCCGGAAAGCTTCTCGAGTGATGTCATTCGTAGGAAATCGACTCCGGCCGCATGAGCCAATACCGGGTCGCCAGCGAATATTCCTGATATCTCTCGTTCCTTGGTCAGGGTCACATCCAAAATGAAATCGTGTCTAGCCATTCGCGCAATTTCCAAGAGTTCAGCGTGCAGCGGATTCTCACTGGTAGATCCTTCGGTCGCAAGTGGCTCTCGCATAAACTTTGGCGAATGAATTGTTTTAATGGTTTCTTGTCCTGCCAGTCCGGGTGCAATGAGCTTTCGTCCGCCCGAGAACCCGAGCATAAGGTGCTGTTCAATGAAGCCTAAAGTGATGTGCAGATCCGCTGCGAGGAACCGTTCATCGATGTAGACAGGTGTTCCGTTCCTAGTGCTTCCAAGGTGTCGATGATGTTTAACAGCACGAGCATCATGATTGACCACTCGATACTTGGTCGCGATTTCCGGGCCCAGAATGGTTTTGATCTCTTCCTCAGTTGCATCGCGGTGTAGCCCTGTTGCGATCAGGATCGTAGTCGCCTCTACAGGAATACCGGCGAAATGCAGCCGTTGTAACAGAGGAGGAAGGGTGAGCCAATTGGGGGCGGGCCGGGTGATATCGCAGACGGAGATTGCGGCGCTTTGTTTTCCCGTCGCCAACACGTGCAAGGGCTTTGTTCCGACAGGATGGTCAAGCGCATACTCGAGCGAGGCGGGGACGTCATGTAAGACGGTTGCCGATCTGGCCTCGATGACCTGGTAGTTCGTCCCGTCCGGAATCGGAACCTGGATTCCGGTTTTTCCGAATGCAAAACGTATCTGTGCCATGGCTCCCTTCAATATTCACACGTGGCAATACAAGTCAAGAAAGTGTATTTCATTTACACGGAATATATCAGATGATCAGACCATATTCTTTTCCCGGCCGACCTAAGAGTTTTGGTCGCCCTAAATAGGAGACTCCCTGTTTGCATCAGTTACATAGGTGTTAAATTTGCAGGCCAGACCAAAGAAATACTTATTATTTGGAGGAAAATCCCGGTGATTGCTGAGTTAATGATGCCATTCTCCGCTTCGTATTCATTCACAGCTTAATTCTCGCTTGCCTGATCAGGATATTGGTATCTGTGTTTGTATATTTTCCTTCGCTCACGAGCTGCTTCTCAACTAAATCACTGAGAAGGGAGCTTGAACACTCACACGAGTGCAGCACTAAACGAGGAAGAACTCAAAACTAAACGCTGCTGAGCAGAATGCGCAGGTCTCTGACGTTGTTACCACTGGGACCAGTAATGATTGCGTCGCCCAAAGCATTGAAGATAGTGAAACTGTCGAATCGTTCAAGCCCAGCAACAATGTCGAATCCTTGGACGGCAGCTTGAACTGCTCTTGTCTCGTCGCCTACTGCGCCCGCCGCCGGACTGTTGCCGTCAACTCCATCCGATCCTCCACTCAGCACTGTTACTCTAGCTTCCTCTCTGCGATCAACCGCGAACACTCCAAGGTGAACTGCTGATTCCGTCCGCCAACACTATGTTGGCTTGATATCCGCACGGAAATCTCTCCTGCACTGAGCAGACAGACTCTTGGATACTGTTGTCGCAGCTCTTGCAGTCGGTCCAAAAGGTAAGTCGCCGCATCACAATACTCCCAATCGTCGCAGCTGTTATCGATGACGACATGAAACCCAAGTCGTGTGGCAGGCTCTCCTGCGATCCTGCAAAGATCGCTACTGGACATCAGAGATACCCAACCACACTTTTTAAAAGCGGTGTGGTCGGCTTTGGATGTTTCTTCGAGATCCGGATTGCTGAAGAACGAAAGGAGGCTACTGGACAGATTTAAAGCGTCTAGATTGGCGCTGATGAAATTGCGGCAGTAATTCGTAGTCGAAGGATCGGGAGTTAGGGTCCCGATCCACGATATGCAATGCGTTCTCAGGAACATCGGAGATGAGCAGAGTGCATTGAGTCGCGCCTTGCGCTGCCACCGCCAATCGTGCTCCCTTGACCCGAGAGAAGTGCTTTCGCAGGGTGTTCATCTGCACTATTGGGAGACCAGACAATACGAGCGCCCGGGAAAACTCGGCAACACCATCGACCGTAATGTTGTTATCGAGCGGTTTCTCGATCATCGCCGATGCTCCTCCGCTGATCAGAAAGAGCACGAGGCAACGATCATCGCACGATTGCAACAAGTTCAACGCGTTTTCATCACCGTCCGACGAGGTCTGATCTGGAGACGGATGGCTCCACGTAAAAAACCGTATTCTGGTGGGTCTTCCTTTAAAGGCTTGGTCGAACCGACCACAATGCCTTCAACTATTTGAGCTCGCTGCAAGGTGGGCCTAAGTACGGACAGCAACAAATCCGCCATTTGGGGCGGTGGCTTTTCCGATCGATATCACCACAACGCGATGAAATTTCGTCAGATCGTAAACCAATTCTCCGACTTGGAGAGTCTCTTCCTGGCACAGAACGCGAGCCTGCATCGCCTCCGCAATAAAATGCCTTTAGCTGTTTCGATCAAGGTCGTGGGCTTTAGCATAGGGGGAGTTAGGCTAGACGGGGATCTTTCATCGTCGACGCGGCGTTGATATCTCACTATTGCAGACCTAATCTGTTGCCACGCCCCTTAGTGACCCTTTTCGGACGAACTAACGATAGAAGACGCATGACTCCGAACGACGAAGTAGGGCTGATTGACGAGAGTACTTGAAAATCCCGGATACAAGCCTACCTTCGCTGGTCTCCGTATCTCGAAGTAGTACTCCAGCGGATACTCAGAGTTCGTATAGTCGGCTGGGATGGTTCCGTGGTACTCGTACCCTTTAGGCTCCATCAGAGTCGTACCATAGCGTTCTGCCTGGTCTACATGGCGATAGTACAGACGCACGCTTACCCCAGGTTCGGTCGAGGACAAGACAATCGGCAATGGCTCGCCAGCGTGAAACAGCTTTACAACCTCGTGCCGAACAGCCGGTGTCCATCGATGGGGACGGCCCAAAGCCTCCTGAATCGCTGCAGTGACTCCTGGCTGCGGCGAGACGGCAGATGCCGTTTCGAGTTGCCGGCTCACGGCGTCTATGTCTTGATCCATGGCTGACAAGCGGTCTGCCCAGTTCCCCCGCTGCTGCGGCTCCTCTCCAACGGTAATATCCGCCATATAGATGCCTTTACTGACCGCTAATAATTCCATCCACTTCGCTCGCGCCTTGCGATACATATCAATCGAAGCAACAAGAGCATTCCGGTCACCGCTCTTTTTATAGAGTTCGAACAATACTCCGCTCCGAAACTTGGCCCCAAAAAACTGTCCCAAGGCAGCCTGAATGGCTACGTCGATCGTTAGACGCCGATACTCAGCTGTATTTTTCGCGCTCGATACCGATTCTGCCTTCTTTAGGGACGAGAGTGCCTCATGCGCATAATCTTCGATCCATTGAGCAACTTCGACGGGAGAATATTTTCCATTGCGTTCACCGTTCAGCAACTCCGCCGCAAAATCGCTCATTCGCGAGAATAACTGCGGATCGAGCGGGCTCGCATTGCCGAAAACCTTTGGGGAAGGGCTGTCTCCGTATGGTCCAGGATGCTCGCCGTCGACAAACGACTGGTTCCAGTAAACCTCAGGCCAATAGGTATTGTTTCCCGCGGACGGCGCGTGCGCCGTTGTAACGATGGGCAAGATTCGACTCGCGCTGGCGAGTGCTGCTTCAAGCGGCGCGGCGCCGCTTCCGAATTGGTGACGAAGGGTCCGTTGCCAGACATCCGAAGCGGTGTTGGGGTTGTAAAGCATCCTGCCCCACATCCGATAGCTATATTCGTATTTCTCCCAGTCCCAGTTCGGGTTGAGCGTGGCATCAGCATAAGCACATCGTCCACCCGGTAGTCCCGAGCCTCGCCTGCCTTTGAATGAAAGCGGCTCACAGATCTCGACGCCATTACTTCCACAGAAGTTGAAGCATCGGGAGTAGCCGGCCGCAGCTACCGGATCGCCCCACAATAACAAGCGCTGTGTTCCAGGCCATATACGATGTACCACCGTCCACTGTCGGTCTTCGCGAAGCAGATCGCCGTAGCCATAACGCAAGAAGCTACGGGTTCCGGCACTAAGCTTCATCAACCCGGTTTTGTTTTGATCGCCGGGTTTTGGCTGTTCTAGTTCGCGTATGTCGGCCTGATGGTAGCTCATCCCCAGATGCTCACCCCAGAACTTCGGCGACATATTCACTGGAAGCTTGGTCGCGAGAGCAATGTCGGTCATCGTCTGGTCCATGCCCTTGGTGTGCATATCAAGCTTCACAAGGCGTCCGCAAGTCGCAACCCCGTCGAAAACCAATTTCCAGAACTCGTAGCTGCCCTCCTGTACTCCGCTCTCCCCATGAATGCGAAAGGTAACACCGCTGATCGCGGGGCATGCCTGAAGCAGAGCCCGAACGGCGTCCCTGCAATACACCCCATGATTCTCCTTGGTCAGACCTTCAATGGTGTAGTTCGCATTCGGGCTGTTGATCCATTCATAGCCATGCATCCAGAGACCGATGTGAAACTCCATTCCCCGGGCCACTGTCTGCTCGCTGATAAATTTCAGCATCTCGAGATTTTGGTCCCGCTCAGAAGTGGAAAGCTGTGGCACGCGTACCTGATAGCCAGGTACATCTACAAGGAAAGGATAGGTGAACAAGAAGTAAGCGTCTGTAACGTGGCGGATAAAATCATAACCAATTCCAAAAGCCAGATTGAAACGATTAAAGCGTTGTGTCGCCAACATCGTCAGATAATGAGGCCACATCTCACGATCGTTGTACCAAGGCTTGTCGTGAATATCGCTTACGAAGAGTCGGGTGATGCTGCGAACTTCGTTAGCCGGTTGCTCCGCCAACGCCGACAAGGTGTCAAGGGAAGCGACTGGGTCGGAGGCATTTTGCACCCGATCTGCAAGGTCTAGTAGTGCAAAGACCATCGCTCGTGGATCGTGGCCACAGACAAGCGTCACCCTCCTGCCCTCCACTTCGGCGGGAAATACTCCCAAGGCCTCGGGGCGAGCTTCGACAATGGCACCTAACTTCTTCAAAACATCCGTTGCCAATGGGGACGTTAGGCCAGCAACAATCAGACACACGTCACCCGCGTTAGCCTGAGTTACGCGCTGGCAGCGCAGTGTAATCACACCGTGCGCACTCAGGGCCTTTTCTAGCTCTTCGGTAGCCCACAACGAAACCGAAGAAGATGCAACTGTGTCCGTGGGGTCGACCACAATGGATACGCCACGTTTGGCGGAGGCCGCGATGCCGTTTACTTCGGCCCCTGTAAGGGCAGCTAATGACCCAGCCGTCAACAGAAAGCGACGACGGCTCCAATCTCTTGCTTCTCGATGCCTGCCCAAATGCATAAGGTTCCCCGGTTAAAGAAGCAACAGATTTTGTTGCGGCTGATGAACAATTCTGATGTTCAAGCAGGCCAGAGAACTGCACATTTCCTGCGAGCGTTTCATGCAAACCGCATGAATTCATAAATGGATTGACGAATCATAGTCAGGTTATCAGACCAATGTCAATTAAAAAAAACAGTGCGCCGAGGTAAGGCTTCAGGTATCTTTGAACTTGGTTCCTGTGACCAAACATGCCGAAAAGTCCACAAATATCAGCTTCAAAGCGCATCGAATCGAAAATCAAGCCTATCACTAAGACTTCTATCAGCGATGAGATCGTAGACCAGATCATGTCCTTGATAGCCAAAGGCGATCTCAAGGCTGGGCAACGTCTTCCCTCGGAAAGGGAGCTTTGCAAAAACTTCGGCGCAGGACGCTCTTCGCTCAGAGAGGCTCTACGCTGCTTATGCATTGTGGGCGTACTTAATGCCCGCGTTGGCGAGGGCACTTCGGTCGCTGTTGACGGCGGCAAATTCCTCGGAAAAATAGTTGAGTGGCGCATCGTAACGGAGCAACATGATATCGAGAACCTCATGGAGGTGCGCATTGCTCTCGAAGGAGTGACGGCGGCGAACGCCGCGCGTAGTGGCAGCGAAAAAGACCTGCTCAAACTTCAGGACCTGCTAACCAAAATGGATGCGGCTCTCAATGACGAGAAACGTTTTGCCGCGCTCGATCTGGAATTTCATGTGACGCTTGCTGAAGCGTCGGAGAATTTTCTGATTGTTGATTTGGTGTCGATGATTCGCGGCCAAATCGAGAAGGCTTTGTCCCGGGTCTTGCTTCTTCCGAATGCGCGGCCCCTCTCCTTGAAAGAACACGTGTCGGTTGTCAACGCGATTAGGCGGCGCGATCCAGGGGCGGCGCGAGAGGCCATGCAGAGCCACCTTGACGCTGCGCTTAGGCGTTATCATCACGCTGTGGGCATCGAACACGTGGCCGTTACCGGAACCAAGCTTCGTAAGGTTGCCGGATCGCGCGGATGATCTAAACGCAATGTTCACATTGCGCCACCTCATAATTGGTGGTCCGGTGCATCCCTCTTTGCGGAGGGGCCGGAACGTGGGACCAATCGCGGGCACTTGCCCCGCGAGCTCGGCCTCTCGCGCGAAACGCTATTACCAGTACGCGCCGGTCTCCACCTAAATATGGGGTCGTCCAACTGGCCTGAGCGGTCTGCTAGGTCGCCAACAGACGTTAGGAGCAGCTCAATCCTGGACCGCCAGCGTGGAACCTCCGCGACGAGGTGATGCGCCGTTTTTTTTCATGGGATACAGTCTCTCTCTTCCCGGAGGACCTGCTCATCTCCCTTTATCGTTACTGATCGGCGAGGTCTATTGCACGCAGCTTCGATAGCCGACCACTCAGGAGTAAGCGACGAGATGCGCGTTTCGCTTCACCTAACCTCTGGCTTGTCGGAAGCGATCTCGTTGGTTCCGAATGCCGGGCCATCAGGAAGACTTGCGGATCGAGCGGGGCTCACCGTTTCGAGGACCTTGGGCTCGGGAGTATCGCTATATGGAGGCTTTTCGCTGTTCGAACGCTCCGATGTTTACGCTCTTTTGTACAGGGCGTAATAGGGCTGGTTAGAGAGTGTTGCGTTGAAGGCAGGATAGAAACATGCCGAGCTCTCGTTGGAGAGCTCGAAGTAGTACTGCAGCGGATAAGGCGAGTTGGTGTACTCGCCGGGGATCTCCGCGGTGTAGGTCTGCTGGCTCTTCTGCATGGACACACTCTTCCATCGTTCGCCCTGGTTTACGTGGCGATAGAAGAGCTTCACTGCGGATGGTTTGTCTCCGCTGCCGGTAAGGTGAAGCATAAGTGGTAGCGGCTGGCCGGGATGGAAGCTTGTAGCCACCGTATGATTACACTCCGCCGAGGAACGACGCGCCTTCTTGGTTATAGCGCGGATTGCGGCGGACGCATGCGCAGGATCTCCACTAGGCTTGATGGAGCCATCTGTGATCTTTGCTTCCATCGCTGCGAGATCAGTATCGATACCCGGGATACGATCCATCCAGTGACCCTTTCGCTGCGGAATATTTCCGTAGCTGACATCGGCGACGTACACTCCTTTGGCGCGCTGAGCCATGGTGACCCAGGCGGTGCGTGCCTTCTGGTATGAGGCGAGCGCAAGGCGGCCGGCCTCCGGGCTTCCGGTTTGCTCATAGATGACAAAGAGCAGGCAGCTGCGAATCTTTGCCGCAAAGAACTGACCAAGGCCAACCTGGATGAGGACATCCTCTTCCAGGCGCTTGAACGCCGGGCTATTGCGGCCGTGAGCCTGGGTACGCGCGATTTCGAGAGCATGGCTAGAGGCACTGGTGTAGTCTTCGAGCCACTGTGCGACCTCTGATGGCGAGTACTTGGCGTTGGGAGCACCGGCAAGAAGGTTATCCGCGTGCTCGACGATGGTGGAGAAGATTTGTGGATCGAGTGGACTCACCGTCGCGAAAATCTTGGGTGCGGGAGTATCGCTATATGGAGACTTCTCGCTACCGAGAACGATCGGCATGTTGTCGTAGATCTCTGGCCAGAACGAATGGTTCGAAGCAGAGGGGAGATGAGCCGTCGTGATGAGTGGAAGCACACGGCCGGCGTTAGCTAACGAGCTTTCTACTGAGTCGAAGGCGGGTCCGAAGTCTTGCCTGAGATACCGGCGCCAGACCTCTGGCTTGGTGTCCGGATTGTAGAGCAGTCGTCCCCACAACATGTAGGTGTACTCGAACTTTTGCCAGTCGCCCAGCTTCGGATTCATGGTTGCGTCGACATACGCGCAACGTCCGCCAGGATGGCCTGAGCCCTCGCGTCCTTTGAAGGTGAGTGGCTCGCATATCTCGATACCGGCAGCGCCGCAGAAGTTTGCGGTCCGTCCGTAGGCTGCTGCCATCTGTGGATCACCCCACAGCAGGTGTCGCTGTGTCCCAGGCCACAAGCGATAGAGCACTTCGAACTTGCTGCCCGCCTGGTAGAGATCGGCGTAACCATAACGTGTGAAGCGGCGCTCGCCGTTACTGACGCTAAAGGTGCCAGTTTCCATGCGCGCTGGCGTTGGTATCTCGAGCTCACGGATATCCGCCTGCTGGTAGCCGAGGCCCATGTGCTCCGCCCACGACTTGGCGCTTACTTTGACGGGCATGCCAGTGGCGGCAGCCATGTCGATCATGATCTGGTTGATTCCCTTGGCGTGCATGTCGATCTCGATCTTGCGACCTGCACCGGAGATGGCCTCGAAGAGCGTCTTCCAAAAGGGGTAGCTGCCCTCAGGAACACCGCTCTCACCATGCACACGCATCGTCAGGCCGGAGATCTCGGGGCACTTCTTCAACAGTATGGCAAGCGCATCGCGACAGTAAACAGCATGGTTCTCTGCGTTGAGCCCGGTTACGTGGTGGTCGGCCTTTGGACTGTCGGTCCACTCGAAGGCGTGCGTCCAAATGCCCAATTGGAAATCCAACCCGCGCGCGGCAGTCTCCCTGGCGATGAACTGCAACATCTCCATGTTCTTTTCGCGCTCTCCCGCTTCGAGCGGCTCCACTCGCACCTTGTATCCTGGGACGTCGACCAGATAAGGGTAAGGGAAGTGAAAGTAATCGCCGGTCACTCCCCTGGGAAAGTCATAACCGAAGCCGAAGACGAACGCGAATCGATTGAACCGGCACGTGATCATCGAGTCAAGATAGGAACGCCAGAACTCTTTGTCGTAATACCAGGACTTGTCTTCGATGTCGCTGCAAAAGGCCCGCGCCACACATCGCACCCTGTTCGCAGTCTGCTCGACTATAGGTGTAGTGTTGTCGAGGCCGAGGGAGCCATCCTGGCTGTACTCAACGCGCTCGGCCAGTTCGAGCAAACCATAGACAAAACCTCGCACGTCAGACGCAGAGATCCAAATCGCAGGAGTCCCGGCAAGTTTGCCGGGTGTCAGGCGCAGGCTTTCAGGGCCATTCAAAGGCACGCTTGGAGCGGGGAAGGACTTGGCGGTCGGGGACTGATCTCCACTGACCACCACCACAAGGCCCGCACCACGCACGGCGTTGAGGTCTGAGATCATCGCACAAGATCCACTCTTGGCAATGATGGCTTTCTGTAGCTTGTCAGCAGCCCATTTCACGGGAGGGGCTGAAACCGTCATATCGGCTGAATCCAGGAGCACTGCAACGTTCTTGTTCGCATACGCGAACGAGAACTCGCTAGTGCCCAGAGCTACTGCTGCACCGGCCAGCTTCAAGAACTTGCGACGTCGAATTGTATAGCCCAGGTGAGATGCCATTTGTTTTGCGGTCTCCTCGAACAAGATGGCGTTAGGACTTCGAAATCGACTCTCCGCCATGCCTTGGGTGTAATTTGCCAGCCACTCTAGTGCACGGTCGCATTTTTGCGCAACTACAGTGTCCCGCATAAATACTTGTCCGCCATCGGTTGGCAAGTCAATCAAGCGTACATCAAAAATTGGTGTGACAATATGACTTTTTTAGCTTGCAAGGGGTATGACGGAAGGTTTATGTTTTCTCCCGTCTCAACTGCAAGCTGGCCTACTGCTACCTGGTGATCGCTGCAAAGCATCCATCAAAGGAGGTTGACGATTTGCGAAGTGCCTTCAGTCCTGCGATTGAAAATCGACAAGTTGAGAAATGTCGCACGGATCCCAAAGTGAATCCGAGACAAAAGAGATTGGTCTGTTAAGCAGACAGACGCGAACCTTCACGAGAAGGAATTGTTTTCCACGAGCCTTCAGCTCAGGTTTTCAATTCAGGAGTGATAAAAGCCATGACTCATCGTTTCGCTAAAATCTTAGCCGTATGCGGCTTATTTCTTATGCTGGTCACTGCTATTCCGCTGTCGTACGGACAGGCCGTCGCTATCGCGAATGTTACCGGCCGCGTAACAGATCCGCAGGGTGCTGTATTGCCCGGTGTAGGGATCAAGCTCACAGCGACTGAGACTGGCGCAGTACACACCGCTGTCAGCAGCAGCGATGGTCTCTACGTACTGACAAACCTTCCGGTAGGCAGTTATACGCTTGTGGCAACTGGCCCGGGCTTTCAAAGATATGTCCAAAAAGGCATCGTCCTGCAAGTGAACGATAGCCTTCAGATCAACGTAGGTATGATCGTCGGTCAGGTGACCGAGAGCATCGAAGTTCAAGCGATCGCTGCAGCCGTACAGACACAGACGTCCAACGTCTCGCAGGTGATCGATGGCAAGCGCATCGCGGAACTGCCTTTGAACGGACGCGACCCAACCCAGCTCATCACGATCTCCGGCGCTGCCGTCAACCACAGTGACGGCACGAACACGGGAAGCAAGAGCTTCTTCAGCTCGCAGTCGATCTCGATCGCCGGCGGTCTGGGCAATCAGACCAACTACCTGTTGGATGGGGGCGATAACAACGATAGTTTCACGAACGTGAACCTGCCGTTTCCTTTTCCCGACGCACTCGCCGAGTTCAGTGTAGAGACGAGCAGTCTGCCGGCGCGAAACGGTCTGCACCCGGGCGGCCTTGTGAATGTGGTAACGCGCTCTGGTGCAAACCAGTGGCACGGTACATTCTTCGAGTTTGTGCGAAATGGTTCAGTGAATGCGGTGAATTTCTTTGGCAGGCCGGACAGCCTAAAGCGGAACCAGTTTGGCGGAACGGTTGGCGGCAAGATCATGACCGACAAGTTGTTCTTCTTCTTCGGGTTTCAGCAGTCGAACATACGACAGGATCCGACGAATAACACGGCCTTCATTCCGACTCCAGCAATGCTTAAGGGTGACTTTACGGCCTGTTATGGTGCTGGAGCCACTGCGAGCACTAGTACTTTCGATCCTGCGTCTTTAGCGTTGGTGAAGTATCTTCCGATCAGTTCCACGACCGATGTTTGCGGCAAGGTCCAGTACGGCACACCAGTCAAGTCAAACGAGCAGCAGTACGTTGGCCGAGGAGACTGGACGATCAGTCCTAAGCATCAATTCTATGGCCGCTACTTCATTGACATGTACAGTCTGGCAGCGTTCTTCAATCCACAGAATGTCCTCGTTACTTCGACCTCGGGTAACTACGAGAAGGCGCAGACGATGACGTTTGGTGACACATACCAGATCACACCTTCGTTGGTGAACTCGTTCCACTTCACCTTCGCCAGACGTCGTGATGACCGCGGGCCGAACGCTACCGGCATCAACATGAATACGCTTGGCGTGAAGAATGTGTACCAGGGTACGACTAACTACCTCCAGGTGTTGGTGGGTACAGCGGGCAGTAGTGGATTCGCTGTGGGTAGCGGGTCTGGCGCGCTTGGCACCTTCAATGTTACTGAGTACCAGGAAGCAGATGACGTCGATTGGACAAAGGGGAAGCACCAGATTGCCTTCGGAGTAGATATTATTCGCTCGCAGGATAACCAGAACAATCATTACGAAGACAATGGATACTGGCTGTTTGATGGCAGCTTCAACAAATCAGGTTCGACGACGCGTCCTTTGATGGACTTCATGCAGGGCAAAATGTTCCGCTTTGAACAGACGCTGCCGCAACAGAACGCAATTCGCCAGACAGTGATCGGCGCCTATGTGCAGGACACGTTCAAAGCGACACCGAAGCTTGTCGTCAATGTTGGTCTTCGCTGGGAGCCGATGAAGTACCCTTACGACTACTTCCATCGAGGCAGCACATTTGTGCGCGCGAACTTCGATTCGGGCACGCGAAGCTCAGTCTACGTCAATGCGCCTCCAGGGACGTTGTTCTACGGAGATCCTGGCGTTACACCTTCTTACAGCGATAACCGCTGGACAAACTTCTCGCCGCGTCTCGGTGCTGTCTACAACCCCGATGGAGATGGTCGAACGATCTTCCGTGTCGGTGGAGCGATGATGTATGACTCGCCCGGTACCTTCATGAACTATCGTGTTGTCGCAAATAATCTGCCTAACGGCGCAACCATCTCGAACCAGAGCGGCCCCTATCAGTTCAGCAATCCATGGTCGACTGTTCCTGGCGGCAATCCCTTCCCCTTACCCCAGATTCCAACCAAGAACGTATCGTTCCCGTTGGCTGGATCGCAAGTGTTAACTCCACGTCACATTCACTCGCCCATCATCTACCAATGGAATGTTGGCATGCAGCACATGTTTGGCAGCTGGGTCTTCTCGATGACGTATCTCGGCAATATTACCAATCACTCATGGATTGGTAACGAGGTCAATCCGGGAACATATATCCCAGGGAACTCGACTGGCGCGGCGGGATCGTGTGGTTCACTGACGAAGGTACCCGCTGCAGGAACAGCATGCTCCTCGACCAGCAACACTCAGGACCGCCGTATCCTTAGCCTTGCGAATCCAGCGTTCGGCCCGTCCTACTCAACCCAGGTCATCGCGAACGATGGTGCGAACGCGAACTACAACGGATTGCTCACCTCCCTCGAGCACCGCTTTGCCCACAACTATACGGTCCTTGTGAACTACACCTGGTCCAAGTGCCTCGGCATCGGACCTCTCACAACGCTGGGAACAGAGGGTGTCGTACAGAATCCGTACACACTCAAGAGCGACTATGGTGCTTGCACGGCGGACGTGCGCCATATCTTCAACGGGAGCATCGTTGCCACCAGCACTTGGCACGGTAGTCACACGACTTCCTTACTGCTTTCGGGTTGGCAGATCGCTCCGCTCGTCCGAGTTACGACTGGTCTCCCCTTCAACATCACGACGGGCGCTGATAACTCGCGCACCGGTATTGCTCTCGATCGTCCGAACGTTGTCGCTGGAGGACAACCCTACATTCGTAACAGCCCTCACGTCAAAACTGGTATTCCGTACCTGAACGGGGCTGCCTTCGGAGCAAATCCTGTGGGAACATTCGGCAACGTAAGGCACTTCGGATATTACGCGCCGCACTATGTCGACGTGGATTTGTCTGTATCGCGTAACTTCCACCTGTACGAGCGGCTTGCGCTGCAGGCTCGTGTGGACGGCTTCAACGTGATGAACCATCCCAACTTCCTCGCACCCGCGACGGTTTTCGGCTCAACAGCTACCTTCGGCAGAATCACAACCGCGCAAGATCCTCGCATTCTCCAAGGAAGCCTAAAGTTCACGTTCTAAAGCATCCCCTTAGGCGAAGGCGGCCTCCGTGGCCGCTTTCACTTTCTGGCTCAATCCAATCTGGTTTTTATATCAAATAAATGAGGATGTGGCCTCCGATGGAATTTAAATTCTTCTTACTCGCCCTCCTGGTGACTATGCCGGTGTACGCGCAGCGCAACCCCGGCAGCCCGCTCGATCATCTCCCCGCTAATGAGGAACTCCTTACTCACTTCGGTGAACGTGCGGATTTCTCCCCCGATAACTCCGAGATCGCTTTTATGTCCGGAAGCTTTGGCCACGCCTTCGTCCTCAACCTCAAGACGCGTCAGATCCGTTGCCTGACCTGCAGTATTCCTGGTGCAGCATTCCTGCGCGTTATGCATTTGTCCAACGGTGACTACATCCTGATGGGACCCGAGAAGTTCATCGACATTCACATCAGCCGCACACGCGACAACGAACTTTGGTACCTCAGCAAGAAGCCGGGTTCGAAACCCATCAAACTCGGCAACAAGATGAGCGAGGGCGCGGCGATCTCAAAGAAGAGCATGAAGATATCCTTTTCAGAGTTGCCAGCTCAATTCCCCGATATGCCTGCGGGGACATCCCGCCTGGTCGTGGCTGATCTTGACCTGTCCGGCCCGGCCCCCAAGCTGATTAACAGGAAGATCGTCTATGAGGGCAAGTCCCGGAGCTGCAATCTTGAAGCACAGGACTTTTACGATAACGACAGCAAGCTTACCTTCACCTGCTACAACACATTGAACCTTCCTCATGGTGTCGACTCGCTTGCCTCATCCAACGGCATCGACCTCAAAACCGGCAGAGTCACCGACTTCAGCAATAGCCCCGAAACCTATAACGAGTGCGAAGGAATCTTCGCTGATGGTCGTTACACGAGTGTCGAGAGCGACCGCCAGGTAGCCCAATTGGGCGGTTCTCACGGTACACACAACATCGATATCTACAAATTGAAGCTCGATGGAACCGGAAAGGATGTCACTCGGTTGACTCACTTCAATGATTTCGAAGGCTGGAAGGCTTCGAATCCGGTCATCTCCAGGGACGGCAAGTACATGGCCTTCCAGGTTGCCCACACCGGTGATGAGGCCGGTGTCGGATATGGCTTGGTGCTATACAAGTTCTAGGAAGTAGACCGCTACTAAGGTGTTTACCGATTCGTTCGTGCTGAAGCTTGCGAGTGTGCGGCTGACGGGCGGGATCGAGGAACAGCCCTGAAGATACTTGATGTCTTTCTCGACCATGAGAAGCCGCGTCTCTTCACGCTGATGTTTCTTACGAAGCGCGAGGGTGCGCGGCAGTATCCGGGGGACTTCCGTGCACGGCGGTCTCCTACGGCGAATGTATGGTCCGATGTGATTGCGCGTGCGATGGAGACTGGGTACTTCCGCAAGGACGATGTGTGGGAGATCGTCTTCGAGACTGGTGCGCTGATGAAGGGACTGGTGATGCTTTACCTGGGAGGCCGCGTGGCGATGCCTCCAGAGAGTTTTCGTGCCTTTTGTCACCGATCGTTTGGGAGGTATCTGAATGGCATACGCAGCTAATTACGGTCGCGTCGGGGAAGCAGTTCTCGCAATCGTCGCGACAGGGGCGATGTTTTACTTCGGCAACGGTCAATCCGTTGTGGCCGCTTATGTGGATTTGCTCCGCTGCCGGTGTGCTAGTGTTCGCGTTGCGAAGCAAATGGTGGGCCACGGCGATGGTGACAGCCGCGGCCATGCTGCCCGGCAATTTTAACATGTGGAGCTACTTGACGAAGACGCTGGGGATGCCGGTATCTGTGTGGGCGGGTATCTTCCTGGCTGCGAGTGTTGTCTTTGCATCGGGAGTGCTTGTGCGCCGAACCATTTACCAATCTGTACGGCAAACGTGCCGACGCCACCCGCTGCCCCAACGATGAGCACGCGTTGTCCGGGCTGCACACGGCCACAGCTCCGAAGCCCCTGAGCCGTGATGCCCGCGATCGGAGCCGAAGCCGCTTGTTCAAAGCTCAGCCGCTCCGGCTTGGGAACCAACTCGGTTTCCTTGCCGCAAGCGAACTCAGCAAATGCTCCCTTGCAAACGCCGAACACCGCATCGCCAGGCTTGAAACGCGTGACTCCTGGGCCAACTGCTACGGTCACACCCGCCACATCCGCTCCTAGGTACGGCGATTTGGGCGTCACAGTCCGGTAAACCGACGGGATGAAAGACGGCGTCCCGCGCAGAAAATGCCAGTCGTATGGGTTGACCGACGCGGCGCGAACCTGAATCAGGACCTCTCCTGAGGCAGGAATAGGTCTGTCTAATTCCTCGTATTCGAGAACATCGGGTGGACCGCAGCGGCGATAGATGATTGCCCGCATCGGCTACCTTTCGAGACACCAACTATACGGAACCTAGCCGAACGCGAAGATCAACTACCGTTAGCGATCCGGTCTCGATGAGTGACTTGGCGATTTTAGCGCTCATCGAGAAGGCCGTAACAAGTCGATTGGCAGGTTTGCCGGAAAGCCGGTCACTCGCCCGGAACTCGGACAGTTGGGGGTTCCTCTGCCTGGATTCGTCAGAGCACGCGGCCACGGAATACGCGACCCACTTCGTGCTGGAGATTATGAGGATAGTTGTCAGCAAAGCCTCTTTGCGCTCCAGGACACCGCGCGACGAGCGCGTTCGTAGGGGGCGAGGTTCGACGCTCCGGCAGCCTGCTAAAATTCGGGACCACAGAGGAATCTGACCAATGACGAATGCTTCTACTGCAACCTCAACCCCCGCACCATCTCATGAAGAGTCAGTTGCCCGCATGAGGCTCAGTAGCCCTTGGTTCGTCGCAGCAGTCGCGCTCATTCTGTTGTTCTTTGCGCAATGCGTACACACCGCAAAAACCGATTCAGTCAGCTGGGACGAATCTCAACACCTCTATTCAGGATGGCTCGCTTGGAAACATGCGGACTTCGGCTTCAATCCGGAGGTTCCCCCATTCGTGAAGATGTGGTGCGCAATCCCACTTCTCCATCGTGATATCGTCCAACCACCGTATACGGGGGATCATTTCAAAAAGGAGGGCTTCGTTCTTGGCCAGCGCTTTCTGAAAGCGAATGGCATCGATAGGACCTTGATCCCTGCTCGCCTCATGGCCGCGCTCTTGAGCGTGCTTCTTGCTTTGACGATCTTCCTGACTGCTCACAAGATGTTCGGCGAGAAGGCCGCAGTGTTTGCCCTAGCGTTGTTTTGCTTCGACCCAAACTTCCTGGCCCATGGGAGCTTCGTGACCACGGATATAGGAGCGTCACTGACGATTCTATTGTCCGTCTATTGTTTCTACCGCGTCCTCAAACGCCCCTCTTCGGGCCGAATGGCGCTGCTCGGGATCGCCGTCGGAATGACATTGACAGCCAAGTTCACTGGGATATTCATCATCCCCATGCTCGTCGTGATTTCTGTACTCGACCTATGGAACCGTCGCGTCGATGGAACAGGCGAGGACAAAGGGGCCACAATCCGTCAGCTATCCATGTCGATCGTGCTAGGTTCGTTGATTGGACTCTTTTGCATTTGGGCGATCTATCGTTTTCACTACGAAGCACGACCCCCAAACCTCAGTCTCAGCCCCGTCACCGCTCAATATTTACAAGAGCTGACATCGTGGTTCAGTCGCTCTGTGATGCTTTGGGTATCTCAGCACCGCTTGTTGCCCGAAGCGTACATCTACGGGCTGGCAGACACGAAGATTTCGGCCGCTTCGCTCCCGAGTTATCTCTTTGGACACCTCACTCACCGGGCATCACGCTGGTATTACCCGGCAGCCTTCGCTATCAAGTCCACTCTCCCATTCTTGATTTTGCTGTGCATCACCCTCGGAGCTCTCATCGGCAAGCGTTGGAGGATGCGGCGAGAGATCATAGTCCTCACAGTACCGCCTGCCATTCTGTTCATCATCGCGAGCACGTCAGACATCGGTATCGGCTTCCGGCATTTGTTTCCAATCTTCCCGATGCTTTACATCTTGATTGCCGGCTGCGTCGTGCACCTGCTAGATCAACACCGAAAGCTGGTGTATGCATTCGCCGCATTGCTTCTCTGGCAAGTAGGTACATCTGTGGCCGCGCGGCCTGGTTTGCTTGCCTATGCGAACGAGGCGTGGGGTGGCCCTGCAAAGACCCATCTCTACCTCGCAGATTCGAACACCGACTGGGGCCAACAGTTGAAGTATGTGAAGAGCTATCTCGACGATCATGCAAAGGAGCCCTGTTACTTTGCTTACTTCGAACAAGGCCCGGTGGACTTCCGCGATTACGGTGTTCTCTGTCGGGTCTTGCCTACAGGATCCGGCTCATGGACTGGGATGGATTCCATTCACTTCGGTTCCAGCCCCTTCCTATCAGGACTCGTCTTGGTGAGCGACGGTGTCCTAGCGGGCGCCGACATCCCCGGAAAGATGAATCCTTATGCTCAATTTCGATCCATCCCGCCGACGGCGGTGATCGACCGTGGCGTGTACGTCTACCAAGGTCAATTCAACATGGGACCCGCTGCAGCCCTAGAGCACGTGGACACTTCCCGAGATTTGATGAAGGAGGGGCGCTTCACAGAGGCGCTGGGAGAGGCAGAACTGGCTAAGAACCTCGATCCAGCAAGTGCGACGGCATGGAAGGCAATCGGTGATGCCCTAGAAGCATCGGGTCGGCCCGCAGAGGCGCGAGAGGCCTATCAGCGTGCGCTTCAAGCCCAAGAATTAGATCCGGTGTTCCAAAACGGAATGATAGCTGAGCTGCAGAAGAAGCTCAGCCAATAGACGGGGTGGATGCAGGGAGAAACCGAAACGGTTTCTTCCTGCCGCGATTTCAGGACATGCAATATGAGAGGCGGCAGGTTCGCCGTTCCCTCGAGAAAGCAGGTCAGGCTGCTTTCTTGGCTTTAGGTATGGGGTTTGCTTCCTTATTCGGCTTCGCTGCGAACTCCTGTTTCACCTTCTGCCCGATGGCATCGGTATCAACCTTATAGAGATTGGCTGCATCCCGGAGAACATTCGCGCCGTTAGACCGCGCAACCGCGACGAGGATGTTGGTTTCGACCGGCAGACGCGAGAGGGTTCCTTCGTCGGCTCGGCGGATGAATGCGATCTCAAAACACAGGTTGGCGATTACGCTTCATCTCTAAGCACGCAGCCCTGTCGATCGACCAGTGCGACGTACACTCTGCCATCGTCGTCGTAGCGCCAGGGGCCGGTGAAGCCGAGCTGGTTAACGTAAAAGCGGAGCGGATCGCTTCGAGTGATGATGCGTGTCGGAGATTGCGGCAGATCCCTGGCATCAAACCGCTGGTTACAACCGGGATCGTGGCGTCCATCGGTAACGGCGCAGCCTTCCCCAAGGGGCGGGAGTTCGCGGCCTGGTTGGGGTTGCTGCCGAACCAGCATTCGACCGGCGGCAAGGTGAGGTTGTATGGAATCAGCAAGCGCGGCAACTCTTACTGAGCTCGCTTGAGACGAGGGTGCCACGAAACGTATTGATCGTGGCAACAGCATACAAACTGGCGCGGTTCGCGTGGGCAGTGCTCTCGACCGGCGAGGACTATCGAGCAGTACCCGAGGCACTGACAGCATAAGCAGGCTTAGCAACCAGAAACATCAAGCTTCCCCCGAGGTCTGCACCGGATAAGTGAAGATGAAAGAACAATCAAAACGGCGCACCTGAAACCTGCTCGCCGAAATGGCCCATGCGAGGCCGGGCATTTCATAAGGACAGGTACGCGGCGTATCTCATCAAGGCCAAGAGGAAACTCTCCACCTAAAAGGCCGAGTACATTGACGTAGACCTTCCTTCATTCGAAACTTTCCCCTTGCATTCACACGGCGACCATACATTCGGCAAGTTCGACCTTTAGCGCCCTGGATGCCAAGTTTCCGGAAACGCCCGTTCTCGGTGAATTATCGAACGCTGTTGGGTACGCGAGCGTCAGGGAAGTCGCGGCTGAGACCGAGCGCTGTAGCGGCTTTGTCCGATGCGGTCTGGGTGAAGAAGAACTGATGCTTCGGGGTTGGAGTTGGTGTAGAAGCGGATGACGATCTCGGGCCGCATGACCGAGTCACTTATGCCGTCGTGAAAGGGGTAGCCGAGTTCCTGTAGCAGATGCAAAGAGCCCTCGTCGCCAGTGGGGTTGCCGGTATCGCCGACAATGCGAAGACGGATTTGTGATTGCGCTTCGAGTGGACGGCCACGAAGTCGCCGACCTTCGCGCCTCGACGGCGGGCGTAGTTGCCGCGCACGACGTAGTTGATGTTGCGGGCGTCGACGTAGCGTCGTGGATCCCTCTCGTTTTCATTGGTTACATCGGTGAAGGCGGTCTGCGAGATGTAGTAGCCGGGGAAGGGGTCTTTCGGACCTTGCGGGATGGGGTGTTGCTGGTCGTCCAAGAGGCAGCCGACGATCTCCCGGTCGGCCTGCCGGAGATAGTGCGCGTTGATACGGATGTCCAGGGTCGGTTTGCCAGGCAGCCCGTAGGCGTTGGGAGCTCCATCAACATCCATGCGATGGGTTAACACTTCGAAAGACGGATGCGGTGCCGGCGTCTGTGCGTAGAGTGCGACCGCAGAGGCTACAGCGAAGGCTGAGACGATGGCAAGGAAAGCGGGGCTGCATCGACGATTCGGTAACTCTACGATCTGCTTGAACAGACAGAAAAACAGCGTTCCTGCTTGTTTTTCTTCGTAAAAAACCGGGATTTGCACGTTCTTCGTGAGTGATCGAAATCGCCATCTTGGCAGAATGCCGCCGCAACTCGCTGCAAAGCTCGGTTTCTGGAAGTTCGAGATTTCCTGCCTTCTGAGGATCGAAGTTGCCGACAACCCCGTATTTCGGGGCCCTTTCAAGTGGTGGAAAGTCAGTGTCCGATTAGGCGACTAAACGGCCAAGTGACGATAAGCGCGTTTCTCGCTACCAAAGCTAGCCCAGACCTCGTTCCACCATGACCACCAGCCGCTCGCCTAGCTTCAGCACCATTTCTCGTGGCATCTTATGGAGCGGTCCTTCAAGCACCAGAAGTGCCAGCCCGTGAACTGTCGACCACGCAAGATACTCCGCGTCTTGGCGAACCTTCTTGCTGAGTAAGCCGCTCTCCTGCATGCGATCCAGAGCCAGCGAAAGCAGCTGAAACGGATTCAGCCCCATAGCCGCCGTATTCGCAGGGTCATGAGAATGAACCGGTGGTGAGATCGAAAAAGCGGTGCGAAACATGCCCGGCTCTCTCATCGCGAATCCCAAGTAGCCCATCCCCACCGCACGTAGACTCCTTCGCGCAAACGCTTGAGGATCGCGTCCCGGACGACACTTCTTCATCTCATCTTCAATCGCTGCAGCAAGCCGAGATAGGCATGCTGACCGTACCGCATCCAGCAGCTCAGCCTGGCCAGCAAAATGTCTGTAAGCCGCATTCGGAGAGACACCCGCCTGCCGGGTTGCCTCTCGCAGAATGACTGCATTGGGTCCTACAGCACGGGCCATCTCGAGCCCGGCCGTGACGAGTGCGTTGCGCAAATCACCATGACGAAAGGTCTTGCGTTTCTCAATGGAGACGTTCTTTTTCATTGTCTATTCAAAGAAGAGTGTACCGCGGAAAGGGCTGCTTGTGGACAGTATCCACTTTTCGATGTTAGCGTATGTGAACAGTGTTTACTTGATTGCGACACATCGCTAAAAGGAAGGTGCAACATGGCAAACGGATTCATCTGGTACGAACTCGTAACCAATGACGTGGACAAGGCAGTCAACTTTTACAAGAAAGTAGTCGGCTGGGATATCAAAGACTCCGGCATGCCGGGCATGAAGTACATGCTCTTCGGTAAAGACGGCAAAGATGTCGGTGGCATGATGACCTGGGCTGGCGCTGGCGCGCCTGAGCTTCCTACTCAGTGGATGGGTCACATCCACACTGCGAAGCTCGACGAAGAGCTGAAGGCTGTAACAGCCGACGGCGGGACTATTGTGAAGCCCACTCAGGATATCCCCGGCGTTGGACGTTTCGCGGTCGTGCTGGATCCACAAAAAGTGAAATACCTGCTCTTCGAACCCAGCAAGCAAGATGCTCCGCCTCGCCTGGATCAGATGGCGGTGGGTAATGTGGGATGGCATGAACTACTTACCGATGATCAAGCGACGGCTTTTGACTACTACTCCAAGCATTACGGCTGGCAGAAGGACTTTGCGCACGACATGGGCTCCATGGGTACCTATCAAACCTTCCGGACCGACAAGCCCCTCTATACCGGCGGAATGATGAATCGCAAAGGGCCCGGCATGCCCGAAGGCATTCCCCCGCACTGGCAGTTTTACTTCACCGTCGACGACATCGAGGCCGCGCAGAAACGTGTGATTGAAGCTGGCGGTAAAGTACTTCTGCCTCCCATGGACGTACCCGGAGGCTCTCGCATCCTGCAGGCCACGGACGATCAAGACGGACACTTCGCATTGATGCAGGGACCAAAATCGTAACCGCGATGTACTTCATGCCGGCCGAAGCCGTTCTTCATTCGCAGAAGAACGGCTGCCGCCGAACTTACGACGAACTGTTGAAAAGCTGAGAGGAGAGAGCACATGTCCGAGAAGATGATCACCTGCCTGTGGTTCGACCACGGGAAAGCCCGCGAAGCAGCCGAATTCTATGCCGCCACCTTCCCCGACAGCCATGTCGGGAAGACCAGCGCCTCACCCATAGACACGCCGTCTGGACCTGAAGGCCAGGAACTCATCGTTGAGTTCACCGTCTGCGGCCGTAAGTTCATGGGCCTCAACGGCGGTCCGAAGTTCGTCCCCAACGAAACGGTCAGCTTTGTGATCCTCACCGACGACCAGGCCGAGACCGACCGCCTGTGGCATGCCATCGTCAGCAATGGCGGCCAGGAGAGCGCGTGCGGCTGGTGCAAGGACCGGTGGGGTTTTTCATGGCAGATCACCCCGCGCGCTCTGCTGGCGGCGACGACGGACCCGGATCGCGCCGCAGCCAAGCGCGCGATGAATGCAATGATGACCATGCGGAAGATCGACATCGCCGCGATCGAGGCCGCGCGCGAAACAATAGCGATCATACCCCCAAAAGACAGAGAGCAGCTACGATGAAAGATCTCTTTGACCGCACTCTGGCAGATGACATAAATCGGCGAATCATGCGCCTCCATCCTGAGAGTGAGCGCCGGTGGGGCAACATGACCCTTGCCCAGACCCTGGCTCACTGTACGTCTGGCGTACAGATGGCGACGGGCGTCATCAACCCCAAGCGTGCGTCCTTTCCTGCCAACGTCATCGGCCTGGTTATCAAGCCGCTTGTTTTCGGCGGCGACAAGCCAATGCGGCGCAACTCACCCTCCTCACCGGAACTCTTCTCGGTGGACCCCACACAGTGCGACTTCGAACGCGAACGGACCCAGCTCATCGCAACGATCGATAGTTTTGCCAACAAGGGCGCAGCTTGCTGCTCCCAGCACCCACATCCTTTCTTTGGTCCGCTCGAACCGCATCAGTGGGCCATTCTCATGTACAAACACCTCGACCATCATCTACGACAGTTTGGCATCTGAGGCTCCCAATTGGCCGCAACCTGGCATCGGGAAGGAAACACAGGAATGGCGCTGAAGGGCGTTACGCCTGCCCCAATCATGGACACATACTTCGCCATCGAGAATTCGGCGACATCCCATTCAGCGAAAGAAAACATTCGAAAGAAGATCTCCTCGATTGGGAACTCCATCGGTATGAGGTCGATGCCTTCCGCGCGAACGCGACCGTTTACCAAATCTCTGACGTGGTCGTAGTCGCTGATCGCCATTGAAAGCTGAATGCCCGGCATGATGTCACTCCTTGCGAGATGTTGCCCGGCATGACGTGACCAAACCGGGCGGATTACTTCTTCGGCGCGCTTTAGCCTGCCAAAACGGCTGGCATCGACTTCAGAGCAGACCTGTGATCGCGCGGCTTCCCAAAGCCAGATAAAAAGCGTTCCGTTGGGGTGCGCTCTAGGTCGCGTATACAGCGGATACCTCGAGCAATCCTGCCCGCATAAGGACGGGATCCAGTATTTTCGCGTTCGTCTCATCGAGCGACACGAGCGGAAGGCGCAACTCCGGAGAATCCAGCAGACCGAGACGTGACATCATGTATTTGAGCGGAACGGGATTTGTGTCGATGAAGGTCGATTGATTCAGCTCAAAGATTCCACGTGGATTTCGCGAGCACGCTCGAAATCTCGCTGTTGCACGGCGGCATAGAGTGCGGTCACGCGCGCTGGAGTGAGATTGCCAACGGCATTCATCAATCCGCTGCCTGATCGCTATATCGACGTTCTCGATCTCTTCACAACTGAGAAGAGCATGTGAGACAGCGCACGAAGTCGCATCAACGCTCAACGTGCCGACAAGCACAACCTACCGAACCATGCGCGAGTTGGCGCGGGGTCCGTATGTTGGAGCCGGCGATGGAAGGGTACTATCGGCTCGGCTCCGCCTTTATAGAGTTTTATCGGTGGACACGTCTCACGGACCCGCTGGTACTGGTCGGAGTGCCGATGTTGACTGACATCGCACATCACGCGAACATCTCACGCATCGCCGTTCTCGCCCGGCTATACGGCGATACGGTCACGTGCATTGCAGACACAAGGAGTGCGGGAAGCGCGGTGCAGACAAGCTATGAGCGCGGTCGTCCGCGGCCTCTGATGCGGGGCGCTACCTCGAAAGTCATCCTCGCCCAACTCACAACGCGCCGCTTGAATAAACTGCTTGCCACCGCGGACTCCTCGGGCCAACACGCCTCTTCACCCGACGCCGCCTTCCGGAGCGAGATAGCTCTGATCCGCAAAAACGGCTACTGCGTGGCTCGTGGTGAGGTTGACGAGAGCCGAGTTGGGATCGCCGTTCAGATCTCAATTCCAGAACAAGCACTCATCGCAAGCCTCAACCTCGTAATCGACGACGCTTCATCAAACGAGGCCATCGAACGCCGCCTCGTTCTACTCCTAGTCTCCTCGACAGCTCTACTCAAAGAGCAACTAGGTCGGTATTTCTCCGAGTTTGGACCGGGGGAATGAACTCTTCGAGGTCGCTCAGTCATAACTGGACATATTCCCTGACAAGTAGGAAGGATTTTAGGCGCCCACCAGCGACTCTCGCGCAAACCTTCGCACACCTGCATCGTCTCCATTGGGGCTGGCCCTTCTTCGGGCAGTCGGCGGGTAAACAAAGACAGTCTGAGTCTTGGGACGCGGGGAGACGGGCTTCGGGCGGCACCGCGATGTAAGTCCTAAATAGGCTTCGCCTCGAACGTAGATGGCATAGAGGGCTGCGTTGCGTTCCCAGGTCATAAGTTGCGCTGATTTGCAGCAGTTCGATGGATTTCGCGAGATCGCCTGCTTTAGCGCGATCAGTGCGCGCAGCGTGGGCAAATAGCTGAATCTCTTAGGAGAGAAGGAGAAGGCTGGTCAAGCCTATGCGGAATATTCGAAGCTCAGATAATTACGCTAAACACCTCGCCAGTTTTCGCGAATCCGAGCGCCCGGACTAAGTTCCGAAGCCGCTGAGTGAGTGGACTCGTGGGCAGAGTTACACTATCGAGCTGTTGTTACCGGCTTCGGGCGGAGCGGCAAAGGGAAGCCATACTTGAAAGCGAGTATCGCCGGGCTTGGAATCAACATGGACGTTGCCACAGTGCTTTCGGACAATTGTTTGCACAGTATTCAAGCCGAGGCCCGTTCCCTCACCAACACCCTTGGTGGTAAAAAAAGGGTCAAAGATGTGGGGCTTTATCTCAGGAGGAATTCCCGAGCCATTGTCGCCAATTTCCACCACAACAAAGTGGTCTTCGCGGAAGGTCCGTACCTGAAGTTCGCCCTGACCAGACATCGCATCGATCGCATTCTCAACAATGTTCGTCCAAAACCTGATTCAGATCGGTTCCCGCCGTGTTCACAAGAAGGGGGATCGGTTGATAATCGCGCTTCACGTTGATGTGGGGCTTCAGTCTATGGCTCAAAATACCAAGTGTGGTCTCCAGGCTTTGCACGACATCCACGTTCTGCACCGGCGCCTGGTCCAGATAGGTATATTCCTTGACCGTCTGGACCAGACTCGATATTCGCGACGTGCCGCTCTCGATCGTGTTTAAAAGACTCGCCAACTCTGCCGTTGCTGCGATCCTCATGATGGCATCACGAGCAGTGGCTGAGTCAAGCTCCGTTAGAAGAGACACGAGTGCGTCTGGAGACATGTTGCATCTTGCAAGTGCTGCCGATAATTCTCCTGAATTATCCTGGCCATGGCTCCGCAATATTGATTCCAGTCTCTCTTCTAGGTCGCTGAGTGCGAGAGCCTCTAGTCGAGCCACACCTGACTGCAGAAGCGTAGCTTCTACTTCTTCGATTCGAGACTTCTCCGAATCATGGAACGACAGCCGCCATAGCGCAGCGTTTGCATTTCGCATCCTCGCCAGCGCGTCGCGCATTTGACCGGCCGCACGCTTTGCGGCAGATGCGGGATTGTTCAACTCATGCGCGAGTCCTGCCGATAGTTTGCCCAACGAGACCAAGCGGTCGCGTTGCTGCTCTATTCGGGTCCCTTCTCGGATTCTGTCGGACATCATGGCAACAAGTGTTGCCGTCAGTTCCGGCATTCTTTGAATGAGTTCTGGGAAAAGCGCGGCCGGAAACTTGAGAAGCCGTCCGTCGGTCAGCGCGCGGCCGGTCACAGTAAACCGTTTCATTCGGGAGAAAGGAAACACCCCACTAACATCACCGGCTTGCGCTGGAAGTGACACAGTATCGCCGCCGAACTCTCCTCTCCATTGAAAAAATCCCTCTAGGAAGATGATCATCCAGTCTGCTGGCTCTCCTTGTCGCACGAAGGCCTCTCCTGCTCGGACAGGGACTTCCTGTACATGACTTAGAAACCAACTTATCTGATCGTCCGGTAAGTTCGAAAACGCCGCGATGCGCCGCAAATCAGGGGGAACTGACCATTCATCAAGCCTCCACCCTATTATGCAAGGTCAGCATGAACCTCTTCCCATTCGTCATCCTCCCGAAATGAAAGGCTCTGCGATGGCCCTTTCTATTCCCACGTCGTCCGCGGGACCGATCGCCAGCGAAATGGATTTAGTCCTCATATGTCGGCTTGTGGCAAGGTTTCTCCGGTCCGTCACATGGTCCCTGGCGGATCACCGGCAATCCCTTCCTAAGCGTGAGGTGGGGTTTGCCGACAAACCGCCTGGAACTCCGAGGAAAGCGCTGACAGAACCAACGGGCACATCGCCCTGTTCGCTCACACTGAGGTCATGGTCGACTGAAGCCAAATCCTATCTGCTTTTAAAATACCTATTTTACAAATAGGTATTTTGTTTGTAATTTATTGTGCATGGCAAAGAACCCTGAACATCGCGACCTTTTCCCGGGCGCTTTGGAAGTCATGATCCTCCAGTCACTACGGCTGAAGCCGATGCATGGCTATGCGCTCGTGAAACACATCAAACAGGTTTCGGAGAATCTGCTCCAGGTGGAAGAGGGCTCGCTTTATCCGGCACTGCAGCGGATGCTGCGGGAGGGCTGGCTGGAATCGGAGACTGGTACCTCCGCCAAAGGACGCCCTACACGGATTTATCGGCTCACCGATGCGGGAGTCCGCCATCTGGACGAGGAAGTCGTCAGCTTTGAAAAGATGTTCGCCGGCATTACGCGCGTGCTCGCTGTCGCTAAGGCATAGGAGGTCATCATGCAGGGTCTCAAAAGGCTCTTTGGCCGCGGTCGCCGATATGAGGATCTCTCGGTTTCGATTCAGGAGCACATCGAGGAGAGAGCCGAGGAATTAATCGACGAGGGAATGACACGCCAGCAGGCTGAGCAGACAGCGCGACGCGAGTTCGGCAACGTGACTCTTCTGCGGGAACGCAGTCGCGAAGAGTGGCAGTGTTCCGGTCTTGAATCGATCCTCGCCGACATCAAATTCACCTTCCGTCGGCTGAGAAAGTCTCCCGGTTTGCCGCCACTGTGCTTCTGACGCTAGGAATTGGATAGGCGCAAACACGACGGTCTTCAGCGTGGTCAACGGAGTGTTGCTGAAGCCTTGCCCTATCCGGAATCCGACCGCCTTGTGGCGTTGTGGCTCAACGCGCCACACGCGGCCGGACTCTCTAATTTCGTCAGCGGTCTGCATCGCTCGCCCTCGATGTATTTCACCTTCGCCGAGCAGAATCGTACGTTTGAGTCGTTGGGTGTGTGGGTTCCGGGAACTTCGAATGTGACAGGCCTTACACGACCGGAAGAAGTTCGCACGGCTGTGATCAGTGACGGTGTATTGCAAAGCCTTGATGTTCCGGCCGCAGTGGGCCGTTGGCTTACGCGCGTCGATCAAGATCCGCATGGAGCTAAGTCCGTGATGCTGAGCTATGGTTACTGGCAGCGGCGCTTTGGTGGCGACCCCGGTGTCATCGGCCGCAGCATCCAGGTGGACTCACAATCGAGGGAGATTGTCGGCGTGATGCCGCGACGGTTCCGGTTGGTCGACAAGGACTTCGATCTTCTTGTGCCGGTCGCCTTCGACCGCGAACATCTGAAACTGGCTGGGTTTGGCTTCAACGGAGTTGCACGGCTGAAGCCTAGAATCACGCTGGCGTAGGCGGACTCCGACGTTCCGCGGTTAATTGGGGTCTGGATGGATAGTTGGACGAACGGCCCGGGAACCAATCCATACTTCTATGAGACGTGGAAGATCACGCCCAGTTTTCGCCTTCTGAAGCAGCAGGTAATCGGCAGTGTGGGCAGCGTGTTGTGGTTGGAGATGGCGACTGTTGGGCTGGTGATGCTGATCGCCTGCACCAACGTGGCGAATCTGCTACTGGTGCGGGCGGACGGGCGGCAGCAGGACCTTTCGATTCGGGCAGCACTGGGCGCGGGACGTGGACGCATCGCGCGCGAACTGCTTATCGAGAGCGCGTTGCTTGGGCTGATGGGCGGTGTGCTCGCTGTCGGCGTGGCCTACGCGGGACTGCGGCTTTTGGTTGCGATTGGACCGGCCGATCTGCCGCGCCTGAGTGAGATCTCGCTCGACGCACGTTCCCTTGGATTCACATTCGTGCTGTCCGTGATCTCGGGTCTGTTATTCGGATCTATTCCTGCCTGGAAGTATGCGCGGGCCCGGGCCGCCGCGGTGATTCCAGGAGCGAGTCGGACAGCAAGTGTAGGCCGTGACCGCCAACGTTCGCGCAATTTTCTGGTGGTGTCCCAGGTTGCCATGGCTCTGGTACTGCTGGTAAGCGCATTGCTAATGATTCGCACCTTCGTCGCCCTGCGCAACGTTGAGCCTGGGTTCACTGACGCTGCGCATCTGCAGACGATGCGCATCTGGATCCCGGACAATCTTGTCGCGAATCCTCAGATGGTCACGCGAATCCAGAACGATATCGCCGACAAGCTTGCGGCGATTCCGGGTGTGAGTTCCGTCGGCTTCGCAGGCGCTGTTCCGATGGAAGGCATCGACCCTAACTGGGACCAGATTCGAGTCGAAGGGAAAGACTATGGGGGCGATGATCCACCGCTGCGTCTATTCGATTTTGTGTCTCCCGGCTATTTCAAAACTGTTGGGACAAGGTTGGTTGCAGGGCGCGACATGACCTGGACGGACATTTACGGGCTGAGGCCGGTGGTCATGGTATCGGAAAACTTTGCGCGCGAATCGTGGGGCTCGGCCTCGGCCGCGGTGGGCAAGAGAGTCCGCCAGTTTTCAAGCATGCCGTGGGTGGAGGTGATCGGCGTCGTGCAAGATGTGCGGCATAACGGCGTCGACGAAGGTGCTCCTGCCATCGTGTACTGGCCTGCAATGATAAAAAGCCCCTATACCCCGCAACCGACGATCGTCCCGCCACGCTCGGTGATGACCTTCGCGATCCGCAGCGCACGGGCCGGAAACGAGAGCTTCCGAAGTGCAGCAAGCGGTATGGTCGGTGAACGCAAACCTGCCCCTGGCTTCAGTGCGAACGATGCAGGAGATCTACAGCGTATCGCTGGCGCGGAGTTCGTTCACGCTGGTGATGCTTGCGATTGCCGGCTCGATGGCGTTGCTGCTGGGCATCCTCGGCATCTACGGCGTGATCTCCTACGGCGTATCGCAGCGCACCCGCGAGCTAGGCATCCGTTTGGCGCTCGGCGCACAGAAGGGAGACCTCAAGTGGATGTTCGTCCGTTCCGCACTGCTGCTTACGGCGGTTGGAGTAGCGATCGGTATGGGCACGGCAGCGGCACTGATGCAGTTGATGAAGTCGCTCCTGTTTGGCATCAGTCCGCTTGATCCCTTCACATACATCACGGTGCCATTGGTCCTGACAGTGTCCGCGACATTTGCAAGCTATCTTCCGGCCCGCCGTGCGGCAGCGGTTGACCCAGTCGAGGCTTTACGAACTGAGTAGTAAAAGGTGTTTCCTCATCAAAAGTAAGCGCAGTGGAATGCGAATCGAGTACGGTCATTTTCTTCGTTTCGCCATGCAACTGCTCATCACAGAAAATCTTCCGTTTCGTTTGTTGCATAGTCGCCGAGTCGCTCGTCGAGCACTCCGCGTGCATCTGAGGAACTCTAGTCTTCCCGGTTCCGGGCGAGTGACGGGCTACTCGGAAGTTGAGTCTTAGCTGGTGTGAACAGGTGCATAGCGCTCAGTGAGAGATTTATCGCGCCTTCCTTGACAGGTTCCGGGCGTACGGTCGGCAAACCTCACCTTGTTTTCCTGAGCCCCGACTGGACACGTCCTTGCGGCGCTGCGACAGCGGCCCTGCGCGCCCTCGGCGGTGCAGATGGCGTGCTTTTAGGTACAACAGGGGAGCAGTCATCAGTTCGGCTTAGCTGTATTCGATTTCTACGGTCAATCAGCAACTTAGGTGTACGCTAGATTACGCTCGATTTCTCATATTTATCCGTACTTTACGCCTGCCTCGCAAATTCGTAATCAGTAGGGTCAGCGGTTCAACCCCGCTCATCGGCTCCATCCTTTCATCGCTGTTTCCAGACAAATCCATCAGGGCTGAACCAGACAACACCCGCGTCGGTGACGAGGTCAAAGCCAACTCTTTTTGCAGTTGTTGGCATGATTGTCTCGACGCTTTTCGATGATCTAGCGTCAGTGGATTGAGACGTGCTCCGAGCCGGTTGCGTCGTTGCTGCTGGCAGTGCGAGGGCGACTCTGACAGCCTTCCCCGTCCACTGCTTTACGACGCGTTGCCAGCCAATATCGGCATCGTTGCTGATGAACAGATCGCCTGCTGAATCGACGGCGAGGGTTTCGACTCCGTTCGAAATGGTCGATGCTGCGGGCCGATTGCTAGGCAAGGGAGCTTTGCCAGTCTTAGCTTGCTGCGCCTTTCCGGAGAAGGAACTCGCCGACAGAACGGCGGTCTCGGTCTGAAGGACAGGAGGTGCACTTTCGACCGAAACAGTCTGGCTCTGTTGAATTTCGCCGTGAACGGAGTCGCCCGACGCGTGAGGGGCGGCCGCCTGTTGAGGAAACAGTTGATGTTGAGACTGTAAAATCGTCGCCGGTTGCTGTTGTCTTGCGGTGAGCAGATTGTCTCTCTGGATCTGCGATGGACCTCCCTGCGGAACGGAAGCACCGAGAACGCCACCCACCGCACGAGAGTTAGCCAACAGCGAGGTGGTTGATTGCTGGTCGACCGTGGCCGAGTTGAGTTCAAACGCCGACGGACTTTTGGCGGGGGGCGGCGTAGGCAGACTGCCGTTGACAGAACCAATTCCAGCGCTTGCGTGGATGACCGGAGAAGCCGGGTGATTCGAAGCGGCGACCTTTGCTTTGGAGGATGTCTTCCCCGATGGCGGTGGACCCGGAATAGTAGGCTCCGGGAGTTGCGCAGAAGTAATTGTTGAGGGCGACCTCGAGTCCAGCGCGATCGTAGATTTTTGCGGCGCCTCGACAGGTTGCCGGCGCAGCAGAAGAGGAAAGATGAGTAGCCCGCACGTGACAGCAGCGGCTACAGGCCAGAGATAGCTCCATTTTCTTAGCCAGCTGACACGGTTCGGTAGCGCATCTGGGACGGGGGCCTCCGTTTCTCGCGCCCGTTCAGCAAGAAACACGATCTGTCTGCAGTCTGAACACATGGCAAGGTGAGCGAGCGTCTCTAAACGCTCGTGCTCGGGCAGGACGTGCTCGGCAAAGGCGCTGAGTTGCTCTGCGTCTGGATGCTGTCCGGGATGGAGGCGTTCGCTCATGGTGTCCGATCCGGGGAGTTCGCCTGATCTGGGAACGTTGGAGACGACGGAGTTTGCAGAAGACTTCGCAGGTTGATCGTAAGGTCGCGCGGGTCAGTGCCGAGAGCTTCTTCGGCCCCTCGTCTGCTGAGGCCCGCTGCTTGCAGGCTCTTGATGAGGAGTTTGCGGACGTCAACAGTAAGGCGATTGAGTTTGCGACTCACCGTAGCCTCGTGCACTCCCAGAAGCTGAGCGATCTGACGGAGCGTGCGTTGGTCGAGGAAATAAGAGGATAGCAGGAAACGGTTCTCCGCAGAGAGGGTTTGGAGTGTGTCCTCAATCGCCAGCTGGAGCTTTTGCGTTATCGCGGGTGATGGAGTCGCGGCGATCGACGGCGCTGGCGGATCCTCAGCTTCAAGTGGAGCCTCGCGACGTGTGCTCCGGTAATGGTCGACGTGTCGCTGCGCAAGCGTGGTACGAAGCCAGCCCATCAGCGTACCCCTGCCGTAGTAGGACTCAAGAGGAGATCGTCGTTGGCCATCCCGTTCCGTGAGACCGAACAGCTGAGAGTGAAGCGAATCTGCCAGATCATGGCCAAGGGTGGCAGAACCTGCAATGGCAACGGCCGCCTCAGTAAGTGGCATTCGATAAAGAGTGAAAAAACGCTGCCACGCTGCCTCGCGGCCCAAAGCGCAGGCCTGCGCAAGCGCGAGATCCGGAAGATGCAATGCGCGGAAAAACGAGGAAATATCCACTGCACCAGGCATGGATCCGCTGGGCAAACCATAGTTGAACTTGGTGCCGAGCGCGGCGAGTTTGGTTGCGAACTCCGATCGGCTAAGCTGGACAGCTTCAGCTTGCGACGCAGCCCAGAGTTCGTCAAACAATGCAGTAGGAATCTGAGGAGCAGCGGAAAGTTCTTCGGCGGCAAGCGGTCCGCTGGTTGGCAGCGAGAGGGTGAGATCGCCGGAATGTGGGGACGCCGTGTCCACGATTCGAAGATACTCCGTTCAATTGGACGAAGCGGTACCAAAAAAAACTGCAAGAAAGTTTGCAAGAAACCTCGCACGCTGCGTTCCTAAATCAGAAGCCGGCAGATAAGCCCGCTGATGAGGGAGGCTTGCGATGGTGAAGGTGCGTTTGGCGACAGCGTTTGCAATCGTGTTGGCTGCTGTCGTGTTGGTTGAACATTATCAGCCTGTAGCAGCGGGACCGATAGAGAGCAGTAGCTACAAGGTATTGAAACCGATTGAGGGCGGAGACCTCACGCTGTTCCCAGTGGTGCGGACCGTCGGGAAGACGCCGCCCGCCGACCAGTTTCTAACGCTCGATGAGGGACTGAAAAACGGTGAGGTCGAAGTGACGGAGGCAGGACGGGTTCGGGGACTGGTTCGTTCCCGCAATGGCGTGGCGCTTCCATATCGCGGAGACCAGGTCAACACGCTGGTGTTGGTGAATAATTCGAAGCGCCCCCTTCTGCTCCTCGCCGGAGAGATCGTGACCGGAGGAAAGCAGGACCGTGTCATTGCGAAGGACAGAATTGTGCCTGCGGGCGGCGATCCGATCGATCTGTCCGTCTTCTGTATCGAACATGGTCGGTGGACCGAGAGCTCGGAGAAGTTTAGTGCGACGGCGAAGACATCCATGGGAAGCTTCATGGTGCAGCCTACCGTGCGGCAAGAGGCGATGGTCGCGAAGGATCAGCAGCAGGTGTGGAATTCGGTGAATGGAGCAATCTCCACAATGGCAGTGGCCGCGGCACCGGTAGCAGGCCCTGCTGAAGGCCGCGGCTCGGCGAGCAGCACGGTGGAAGCGCAAGGAGGCCCAGCTTTAGCGCATGGAGGCATCGTTTCAGGAGCCAACACGGCGTCTACCCTGGCAACAACCAGCTACGCGAGGGCGATGCAGACACAGGCCGTCAGCGCGAAGGTTGATGAGGCTACCATCGGGCTGATGCAGAGCCGGGAGCAGGCGCTCGCGTCCCTTCGTCAGGAGCATGCCATCGGCGTCGTGGTGGCGTTGCGTGGAGAAGTCATCTGGGCCGATATCTTCAGCGACACAGAGCTGTTGACGCGCTATTGGACCAAGCTCGTGCGATCGTATGCAGCGGAGGGACTAGCCTCCGGCAGGGAACGCAAGTCGGCAACAGTCGCCGATGCGCAGCAGTTTCTTGACCGGTCGTCGCACGGGCGTGAGACCTCCGAGGGGGAGGTTGGAGTGTATCGCTACCGTGAAGTGAAGGCGGATGGGACCGATTCATTTGCACTTGAATCGTTGCTCCCCGGAACAGGCTACGACGTGCATGTCAGCAAGCTGAGAGTGAAAGACCACGGATTCATCCGAACGGGGGTTTATTAAGCCGCAGCGGAGCGTGTAGTTTCGGGCTTCACCGGATTCGTATCGGCCACATTTATGACTGGCAGAGGTGGTTCCGAATCGGCAGAGGCCAGGGTGCCGGTGTGTTGACCTGTTGACTGCGCAGGCGGCGATCGCAACCGCGATTCTGATCGAAAGACCGGTCAACCGACAGGACGACATTTGTACCAAAGCACACGGGTTTCCTGCCGAAGCGAGGCGACTTCTGGTAGGTTGTCATAGAGGGACCCGGCATCTCGCAAGCCTATGACAAAACGCGACGCTAAGCGGTACTATCCGACCCCCGCTCTCGAAAAAGGGCTCGATATTCTGGAACTGTTTGCCAGTACACCCGAAGGGCTGACAGTGAGCGAGGCGGCCCGGCGCCTCAACCGCACTGTCTCCGAGATATTCAGGATGATTCTGTGTCTTGAGCAGCGCGGATATCTGGCGCAGTCTCCAAACAACGAGCGCTATCATCTGACCCTTCGCCTCTTCCGCTTGGCGCAGGAGCATCCACCCACCAAGCGGCTCGTCACCGAAGCGCTGCCGATCATGCATTGGCTTGCCCATGAACTGCGCCAGTCTTGTCACCTCGGCATCATAGACGGTGGACACGTCGTCATTCTCGCTCAGGTCGATTCGCCTGAGTCGACCGGTTTCTATGTCAAGATGGGCTCCAAGGTCGACCTGATGCACGCAGCGACCGGCCACGTCATCCTCGCGCACCAAAGTGAGGATGCAAGGGAGCGTGCGATCGAAGAGTGGCGCTCAGAGACCAGAAAGCGGAAACCAGTCGACCTCGACGAACATCTGGCGAAGATTCGAGCGCGCGGTCATGAGCGGCGCGCAAGCTATGAGGTGGCAGGCGTCGTCAACATCAGTTTTCCAGTTCTGAATGTCCAGGGCCAGGCTATTGCCGGATTGACCGTCCCTTTCGTCAAGCGAATCGAGGACACCATCGGCATCACGGAAGCAGTCACCTCTCTGCGGGAAGCAAGCCGAAAGATTTCCGAGGCCATGGGTGCAACCCCTCAGACAAAGCCGGGACCAGCGGCACGGCACCGGCCGGAACAGAAAAAAACGCATCTCGTCCAGCCTGGGCCGGAAACGTCTCGGGATCTTCCCGTTTCCTAAAAACCTGTCGACAGCCTATTGTTGTTCCGCACGAGACGCGGTGTCCCTGTTTCGGTTCTCTTGGTTTTCATTGACAAACAGGCTATTTCGGGAATAGAAACAAGTCTGTAAACTAAAGAAGATCTCCCCTTGGGTGATTTGAAAGCCGGCCGAACTGAATTGTTTCCGGGGAGTTTTTTTTGAGACTGACTGCCATTGAGAGGACGTCGACACTAAGTGAGTGAGACTGTCATAACCAACGTTCGTGTCATAGACCTCCGGTTTCCGACCTCGAGGAAGAATATTGGCTCGGACGCGGTCAATAGAGATCCCGACTACTCAGCCGCCTACTGCATTCTGGAGACCAACAACGGACTGGAAGGGTACGGTCTGACCTTCACGCTGGGCCGCGGAAATGAGTTGTGCGTCCTCGCCACGGAGTACCTCGCGCGGTTCGCTAAAGGCAGGACCCTCGAATCGCTTACCGGCAACATGGCTGCCTTCTGCCGTCAATTGACCGACGACAGCCAGTTCCGATGGCTCGGTCCCGAAAAGGGTGTCATTCACCTCGCGGCCGGCGCTTTGATCAACGCGGTTTGGGATCTCTACGCGCGGTCTGAGAAAAAGCCCCTCTGGCGCCTCCTCGCCGAGCTCGATCCCGAGCAGCTTCTCTCCGCAGTCGAGTTCCGCTACATCGACGACGCTCTGTCACGAGACGAAGCCCGCGAGATCCTCGAGAAGGGCCTGGCCGGTAAACAGGAACGCATCAACCAGCTCCTGCGCGAGGGCTATCCGGCCTACACGACCTCGGTCGGCTGGTTTGGCTTCAGCGACGAAAAGATCCGGCTGCTATGCCGCAAGGCCTTGGCCGAGGGTTGGTCCCATTTCAAGCTCAAAGTTGGCGGCCATCCGCAGGACGACATTCGCCGCGGCCGTCTGGTACGAGAAGAGATTGGTTGGAACAACAAGCTCATGGTGGATGCCAACCAGAAGTGGGGCGTCGAGGAGGCGATCCAACGCACCCGCGAACTAGCCGAGCTTCAACCATGGTGGATGGAAGAGCCAACCAGTCCCGATGACATTCTCGGGCACGCGCACATCCGCGCCGCAGTCGCGCCGGTTCGCATCGCGACCGGCGAGCATTGTCAGAATCGCATCATCTTCAAACAGCTGTTCCAGGCCGGCGCCATCGACGTCTGCCAGCTCGACAGCTGCCGCGTCGCCGGTGTCAACGAGAATCTTGCGATTCTGCTCATGGCCGCAAAGTTCAACATCCCGGTATGTCCCCATGCGGGAGGCGTCGGCCTCTGCGAATATGTTCAACATCTTGCAGCGTTCGACTACATCTCCGTCTCCCGCAGTCTCGAGAATCGCGTGATCGAGTATGTCGATCATCTGCATGAACACTTCGTCGATCCCGTGCGCATTCGTCAAGGCCGGTATCAGCTGCCGGAGGCGCCCGGATACAGCATCGAAATCTATCCGGAGTCGCTGGTGCGCTACCGTTTTCCGCACGGCGCTGAGTGGCAGGAAGATTCCGCAGTCGAAGCAGCAACAAGCGGATGGCGATCCGGCCGCGACGACGTGTAACTAACGGTCTCCCTCGCCGCCGAATATACGGTCGCTTCACCGAAAATCCCAGCTGCACACAGCTTCGATCGATGTTGTCCTTGCTCCTTTTGAGCATCTTCGCCCCGCTGCAACCCGCACGTTTGCCGGCAGCACAGGACTCGGCAGACACGGTGCGTACCCGCGAACGCTGCACAACGGCGGCAACTGCTGAATGATGTGTTACTCTCCCTGCACCCTATCGCCAGAATGGTGGCAAAGGAACGCATTTCAATGACGACGGTCTCAAGGCTCACGGTCTCTTATGAGCGGAAGCGGTGTCGCGATATCTCGATAACGTTCTGGACAGATAAAAATCCAAGCAATAAAACCCTGCGAACCATATTTGGTACGTGTTATCCACGGCTATCTGATGGAGTCAGCGTGAAATGGTCTTGATTGGCGCGGCCTCCAAAGGCATACTCCAGAAAGAGTCTGCTGTACCGATTCTTTGAGACGGTGCCACACGAGACACACAGTGACCCGATATAGCCGTCAAGACGTAATCCGGATCCTCCACTTGCATACACGCCAGCTATTGGCGTGGGAGCGAGCAGGGCTGATCACTTCCAGCGAACACTACTCCTTCGAAGTTCTCAGTCAGTTGCGGAAGCTCCGCGACCTGCAGGCCACCACCCGCATCTCCGCGAGAAGCATCCGCGCCTCGGTCGATGCAATGCAGCGAGTGGCAGGCATGCGGAACCCATTGATGGAAGCAAGCCTCGTGCGCAGGGGATCGCGCTTGAGCTTCCGGCACGGCGGCACACTGGTGGATCCCCTGACGCAACAGCTTGCCTTCGACTTTGACACCTCACCCGCGCGCCAGCTCCGTGTCGTCGGCGCCGGCACAGACTCTCCCGGACGCCAGGCAGCCGAGATCCAGGATATGTTTGTGCGGGCAGTCCAGTTGGAAGAAAACCCCGCGACGATCGTACAGGCGATGGAACTCTATCAGACCATCCTCGCGGTCCGTCCCGAGCATGCACCGGCCCTGATCAACGTTGGAACGATCTACTACAACCTTCGCAAGTACGAGCTCGCCGAGCAGTACTACCGCAAGGCAACCATCGCCGACCCCGAATACGCGCTCGCGTTCTTCGATCTGGGCAACGTGCTCGACGAACTGCAGCGGCTGCCCGAAGCAACCGCCGCCTACAAGAAAGCCGTCGCGCTGGTTCCGCAATACGCCGACGCCCACTACAACCTCGCCCTGGCCTACGAGCGCCAGGGACAACGCCGCCGCGCATTACGCCACTGGCTCGCATTTGTGCGGCTCGACCCCGTCGGCCCATGGGCCAAGCACGCCAAGGAACAGGCACGCAAAATCCTGAACACCGAAAAACTATCCATCGTCAGCCGCCGGGGGCGCCTGGTAAAGGCCGCAGGCTAGACCTTCTCTCCGTCTTAAACATTCTTCGAAAAAGCGTCGCGATCGGTTTAGCCATTCTCGCTGAACGCCTATTCAGTTGTGCGCCCAAAATGCTAGACTCCTCTCCATAAATAGAGGTGAATGGATGTCGCAGCACGCAGGCCCAATGGCCCTGACGCAACTGGGCGAGGACGAACAGATGTTTCGCGATACCGTCCGGCGCTTTGCCGTCGAACAGATCGCTCCCCTCGTCCGTGACATGGACGAATCCCAGCAGATGGATCCCGGCCTCATCAAAAAACTCTTCCAACTCGGCCTGATGGGCATCGAGATACCCGAGCAGTACGGCGGCGGCGGCAGCACATTCTTCAACGCTATCCTCGCGGTCGAAGAGATCTCAGCCGTCGACCCCTCCGTCGGCGTGATGGTCGACGTGCAGAACACTCTCTGCATTAACGCCTTGGTTCGCTGGGCAACCGAAGACCAGAGGAAAAAGTACCTTACCCGCCTAGCCGCCGACACTATCGGTTCCTACGCGCTCAGCGAAGCCTCCTCCGGCTCCGACGCCTTCGCCCTGCAAACCCGCGCAGTCGAACGCGGCGACGGTTATGTCCTCAACGGTCAAAAGCTCTGGATCACCAACGCCAAAGAGGCCGGGCTCTTCATCGTCTTCGCAACCCTCGATCCCGCCGCAGGCTACAAAGGCATCACCGCATTTCTCGTCGAAAGGGACACGCCCGGCTTCACCCTCGGCAAAAAAGAAGACAAGCTCGGCATCCGCGCCTCCAGCACCTGCGCGCTCAACTTCAACAACTGCGTCATCCCCGCAGCACAAGTACTCGGCGAAACCGGCAAGGGCTACAAAATCGCCATCGAAACCCTGAACGAGGGCCGCATCGGCATCGGCGCCCAGATGCTCGGCCTCGCCGCAGGAGCATGGAGCCACGCAGCGAAATGGGCCAAAGAGCGCAAGCAGTTCGGAAAAACGCTCGTCGAGTTTCAAGCCATGCAATTCCAGCTAGCCGAGATGGCAACCGACATCGAAGCCGCGCGCCTGCTCGTCTACAACGCTGCCCGCCTCAAGGACGCGAAGCTCGACTTCCTCAAAGAGGCCGCCATGTGCAAGTACTTCGCCTCGCAAGTAGCCGAGCGCGTCGCCAGCCTCGCCGTCGAAGTTCACGGCGGATCCGGCTTTGTGAAGGACTATCCCGTCGAGAAGCTCTATCGCGACTCCAAAATCGGAAAGATCTACGAAGGAACCTCCTTCATGCAACTCGCGACCATCGCCAAACTGATGCTCGGCAAAGTCTAGAGCTCAGTTCTCTTCCACAGGCCGAATACCGAAACGGTTCGCAAGGTCATACACTATAGGCAGTAGCCTTGGTATGACCACTTCTACAAAAGCCGCCCCGCATGCCCCGCTTGGGTTCCTCGGATTGGCCTGCGCCGTTGGGGTTTCCACCATGTATTACAACCAGCCCCTGTTGCTGGAGATGGGCACCACCTACGGCACCGCACCCGGTCGGACCGGTTTCGTCGCCGTCGCGACCCAGGTGGGCTACGCGCTTGGCCTGCTCGCCTTCGTTCCCCTGGGCGATGTGCTCGAACGCCGCAGCCTGATGATGAAGATGTACGCCGCGGTATCCATCGCTCTGCTGTTGGTCGCCGTCGCCCCCACACTCAATCTCCTCATCGCCGGCAGCGTCCTGATCGGCATGTTTGCGTCGGTAACCCATGTAGCCCTGCCCATCGCGCCCGATCTGGTTTCGCACGAAAAGCGCGGCCGCGCCATCGGAACGGTCATGACCGGCCTGCTGCTGGGCATCTTGCTGGCCCGCACATTTTCCGGATGGGTCAGCGACATTCACGGCTGGCGTTGGGTCTTCGTCGTGGCCGCAATCATGAACGCGGCGTTTGTTCCCTTGACCGGAAGAGTCATGCCCCAGCTTCCGCCAAAACAGAAACTCCGCTACAGCGATGCGATGAAGTCTCTCTGGACACTCTTCCGCACACAGCCTCTTTTGCGCGAGTCTTCGCTGATCGGCGCCCTCGTCTTCGCCTCGTTCAGCTGCTTCTGGACGACACTTGCCTTCCTGCTCAACAGCCACTATGGATTGGGCCCGGGCGTCGCCGGAACCTTCGGAGTGGTCGGAGCAGCCGGAGCACTGGTCGCTCCCTTTGCCGGCCGCCTCGCCGACAAGCACGGATCCAGATGGGTCATCTCCCTTGGCATGTCGCTACTTGCCGCCTCCTACCTTCTGCTCTGGGGAGAAGAGGCCGCACACCGTTCCACCGCCTTCCACATGGCCGCATTGATCGTCGGAGTGGTCGTGCTCGACATGGGCGCGCAGATGACGCAGGTGGCCAATCAAACCCGCATCTTCGGCCTTGTCCCCTCGGCACGCAGCCGGCTCAACACCGTCTATATGACGGTCTACTTTACCGGAGCAGCCGCAGGCTCCGCCCTCGCCACCATCGCCTGGTCGCGCTGGCGCTGGAACGGAGTCTGCCTCCTCGCACTCGGATTGATTTCATTGGCGGCAATCTTCCACGCGCTGGGCCGTCGCAACGCCGGCGATCACCGCAAAGTAACGGCCGAAGACGTCTTCATGGAAGCCTGACTGGGGAACGGACGCGAGAGGATGGGTGGTGAGCGAGGCAGGGCTCGAACCTGCAACCGTCAGCTTAGAAGGCTGATGCTCTATCCAATTGAGCTACTCGCCCGCGCGCGTCTCTCTCATTGTAGCGGTCAGCCCTGTCCCGAGGGAGTAGACAACAGGGAACGGTGTTCGAGCTCTTTTTAGGGAAGTAGGGTCTCCTCGGGCGAAGTAAAAGTCAATAGTTGTGGACCGACCACTTTGCTGTGCGTAAAACGAGTCTTCGGGGTTTGTGGTGAGTTGTGGTGAGTTTCAGGTTCCTTCCCGGCTTTATTCGTTTATCGTTTGGAAATCTCAGGCAATTGGAAGACGACGGAAGCGAAAATCGGCTGGTGAAACCGTGGTGAGACGATGGTGAAACCGTGGTGGGAACGTGGTTGCTCGTGCATCCTCCTAAGAAAACTCCGGCCGATAATCGCCCTCACTTTGAGGGCAAAGTATCGATCGGGTTCAATTCGGGAGGCGACTCCGGTCGGAACAGGAGGCAGTAAGGTGCGGTTTGGTCGTCATTCGGGAGTGACCGGATCACTTCCCAGAAGCCGACTCATCGGAACTAGCTGACTGACGCCTGACCGCAGCTATGTCGCAGGAGCTCGCGCCCGGGAGTCTGTCGAACTCCTCAATGGTCACGGAGGCTCATCCACTCCCAACGAAAACGCCTTCGCCCCGCAGACTTGCGTGACGAAGGCGTGCTCAGACTCAAATTGCCGTCCTAACGAATCGCATGCACCGAAGCTCGCCTCAGTGCACGTTGAACCGCAGGATCTGTCCTATGGGAGCGGCGGCTGCGCCCCAGTTCGATACATACAGCGCCCCATCCGGCCCAAACGTCATCCCTGTCGGCACTGACAATCCGGTGATCACGTCCTCCGCCACGCCGTTCCGCACGCGCACCACCTTGCCGTCGCCGGGCGTGGGAAAGAACGGCGGCAGTTCCGTCGTTTGCGGCTCCGACAGCTCCAGCAGATACAGCAGCCCATCCGGCCCCCACGCCATCGACACCACCGTGCTCAGGCCTGGCGTCGACGCCCCCGCAACATGCAGCGTTCCCGGTCCGCAATCGTCAACCGCATAGCCCGACCCGTCCCCGCAGCCCGGCCGCAGGGTCAGCAGCTGCGACGAGTCTGGCGTAATAGGGAACAGCCCGAGGTTGCTCACCAGCAGCCCGCCGTCGCTTTCAACCAGTGCCGTCGGCACAATATGCCCCTCAGGCTTCGAGATATCAGTAACCATCTCCACATCACCCTTCTTCGTCACCGACCATACCTGTCCGTGGTTCGGTTCCACGGTATACAGCTTCCCGCGCGCTGCAATCAGGCTGTAGAAGTCGCCGTCCGGCTGGAAGTCATCGGCATCGACATTCGCCGCCGGATGCGCTCCCACCGCCGCGCTCATGTCCGCGATCATCGCCCATTGGCCGGTAACGAGGTCCACCTTCGCCACCATGTTTGGCTGGTTCGGGTTGCCGTGTCCGCATCCACCGCCCGCGATCACCGCGTACAGCTCACCGTCCAGAAACGCCACGTCCCCGACGCCCCATCCACCGTTCGTCGGCGGGTTGAAGGTCGAAGGAAACCCAGTTGCCAGCGTCGTCACGTTTCCCTGTGGGTCGATTTTAAGGATGGTCGCCGAAGTGTCTCCGAAGTACGGGCCGCCGGGCACGGGCATGGGAGGGCCGCCGGGCACGAGAGAACACGCCGCCGCCTCGCCCGTTTTCGGGTTTGCAGTTCCCGAGGTCGCAACATAAAGGTTCCCGTCCGGACCGAACTTCAATCCGCGCGGTCCGTACAGGTTTCCCGGACCCACCAACGTCGCTCCCGCCGGAACCGGCATCTGCGCCTTTAGGTGACCAACGCCCGCCGCAGAGACTCCCAGCGCTGCACAGCCCATCGCAATCCACTTATTCCATCTCATAGCAATTTCCTCCGAGCTAACAATGCCCCGGCGGCCCTTGTCGCGTCATGATGGAACTCGCATGAAACTCTAATTTTTCTCAAATTCGCGCACTCCGTCCATAATGGAAGCCAGAAAAACTCCCGCACACCAGGCAGCGCAAGGAGCTCCACGCTGATTTTCCGCTTCGATCGCTTCCAAGCCGACGACACCGCCTTCCGCCTCATCGCGGACGGCGCGCCCCTCCCCCTCGAGCCCAAGGCCCTCCGCCTGCTCCTCTACCTCATCCAGAATCGCGGCCGCCTTGTCCGCAAGCAGGAGCTCCTCGACGCCGTCTGGGCCGACGCCGCCGTCACCGAAAGCGCCCTCACCCGCTCCGTCGGCCTCCTGCGCAAAACCCTGGACGATGACTCCCGTGAGCCACGCTTCATCGAAACCGTCCCCACCGCCGGCTACCGCTTCATCGCGCACGTCGATACCACCGCCACGGCTGAACCCACCACCATCCCATCCCTCACGCCACCTGCCCCAAGCCCCAGAGTACAAACCTCTCCCAAGCCCCGCTCACGCTTCCGCCTCGCCGCCATCGTTGTCGCCTTGTCGGCCACTCTTGCCATCGCCTGGCTACTCGTCACTCGTCTCCACTCCGCGCCGATACGTTCTCTTGCGGTCCTCCCCCTCGACAACCTCTCCGGCGACCCCTCCCAGGAGTACTTCGCCGACGGGATGACCGACGAGCTCATCACTGAGCTCGCCCGTATCCCCAACCTTCGCGTCGTCTCCCGCACCTCCGTCATGGCCGGCAAGGGCTCCCGCCGCCCACTCGCCGACATCGCCCGCCAACTCGACGTCGACGCGATCGTCGAAGGCTCCATCGTCCGCTCCGGCGACCGCATCCGCATCACTGCCCAGCTCATCGACGCTCGCACCGACCGCCACCTCTGCGCCCAGTCCTTCGAAGGCCCAGCCTCCGACGTACTCTCCCTTCAGGATAGCGTCGCCCAGCAGATCGCCACCCAGGCCCGCATCGTCCTCGCCCCTCCCTCGCCGCGCGCCCCAGTCAACCCCGCCGCGCACGATGCCTATCTCCGCGGCCGGTACTTCTTTAATAAGCAGGACCTCTCTCACAGCCTCGAGTCCTTCCAGCAGGCCATCGCGCTCGACCCCACCTACGCCTCCGCCTATGCCGGTTACGCCTCCGCGCTCGACGCCGCCACCACATTCGGCATCGGCACGCCCGAACAGCTGATGCCGAAAGCCCTCTCCGCCGCCCAGCGCGCCATCCAACTCGACCCCCTGAACGGCGAAGCCTACACCGAGCTCGGGAGTGTTCAAACCATCTACGAGTGGGACTGGACTGCAGCCGAGCAGAACCTCACCCGCGGCATCTCCCTCAATCCCAACGACTCTATTGCCGAGTTCAAATACGCCGTTTACCTCGACGCCGTAGGCCGCCCGCAGGATGCCGTCACTCATATGCGCCGCGCACTTCAGCTCGATCCGCTATCCTTCCTCGTCAACCGCCGGCTGGGCGTTACTCTCTACCTTGCCCGCGAGTACGATGCGGCACTGGCTCAAATACAGCGCGCCGCCGAGATGGAACACCGGCCCGGCTCCCTCGACAACTACATGAGTCTCATCTACGAGCAGAAGGGCGAGCACGACGAGACCGTGGAGCACGATCTGATAGCGCTGCGCGAAGGCCAGCCACAGCTCGACACCGCCGCTCTTCTTGGCGTGTATCAGCAGCACGGATGGCAACCCTATTGGCGAGCGCGCACCCACGCTCTCATCGCCACCTCCGCCCACCCCTGCACCCCCTACGAGATCGGCGTCGACGATCTTCGCGTCAACGACCACGACCATGCCTTCGATGCCTTCCAACACGCGCTCGACAGCCACTGCTTCTACATGGCACTCATCCGCGTGGATCCACTCCTCGACTCCGTCCGCCATGACTCCCGCTACGCCGCTCTCTTGACACGCATGCGCCGGTAGACGACCGAGCCTTCGAGGATTGCTACTGGAAAACGCGCTTCTCGTCACGTTGTTCCCGGTTTGTCGGCAAACCGCACCTTACTCCCTCTGAGCTCGAGCCGGACAGCCTTGGGCTACGAGCCATGCCCTTAAGCAACACGGACTTTTTGCAGCACCCTCTTTAAGCCTCTGGGGAGATTTTCGGAACTTAGAGACCTTCCCTAAGCAAGAATAAGGTCCTTGCTGCGAAGCAGGCCCACAACTGCATCCAGCGCCGAGGCCCAGTTTGCCTCCGCAGCTTGTGCGTCATGGCCGACAGCTTTGACGTACAAGCTCATCGCGAATCCTTCCTGCGGTCCCGCAAGATCGACCATCGCCGGCCGAAGAATACAGTCGAGCATCGCATAGGAATGTTCCAAAGGAGCAGCAAGCCGGGTCAGACGGTGCAGCATCTGCTCCTGCAAATGAAACGAAGCGAAGCGCGAACGCTCGCGCCACAAGATGTCGATGTAACTGCCGAATCCTGCCGGGGCCTCATCGGCGTCGACGTCGAGGTTCAAGCGCAGTGCATCGAGTTCCTCTGGGTCAAGCGGCCACGCATCACACTTCGCCGTAAAGACCGGCGACCGTGCGGCATTCAGGGCTCGCAGAGCATGCATCAGGGGAGGGAACTGCTCAGCTTCTGGAAGATGGTCGAGATCGTACGGATTCTCGCGCAGATCGACGAATCTCCGGTTGCCCGTGCGATCAGACGGGTCAGACCAGGGCACCACAAGAACCGGATCGTCTGCGGAACATTCGACGGACCATTCAGAGAGCATTACCAACCATCTTAGCGTCACGGGAGATCGAGTCGAAGAGGAAGGAAGACTTAGGCGTGACTCAGAAGAAAGCGCAGCAGCGTATGTTCGGCCCAGTAGCCGTCGTACCCCAACGCCTCGTCCGGCTGAGCAAGAAAGGCGCAGTGGCCCCCGTGCTTGCTCTCCATCATTGTGATGTTGGGATTCGCATTGATCTTGTCGCGGCTCTCACCGGAGAGACGGACGAAAGGGTCGTCCAACGCATGCAGGATCAGGCTAGGCACGGCAATGCGATCGAGCACGCGCGCAGCTGCAGCACGATAGTAGTAATCATCAGCACCGGTGAAGCCGGAATAAAGTGCCGTAATGCGATCGTCGAACTCACGCAGCGAGCGGATTCCAGTGGCACGGTTTCGATCATACGCGCGGGGAAAGAGGACAGCCTTGCGGCGGAATCGGCGCAGAAGATTGTGGAGGAACTTCATCTCGTAAAAACGGTTTTGCGGCAGATGCAGCGCGTCAGCCGACGGCTGCAGATCGACCGCAGGCGAAACACCGATCACGGAGCGGAGTGCCGCTGGCGCCGCGGTGCCCAGTTCGCCCGCCAGCTTGAGGACAAGGTTTCCTCCCATCGAATAGCCGATCAGCGACATCGATTGCAGGCCATATTGCTCGACGAAAAAGTTCGTTACCAGAAGCACATCGTTGGAGAGGCCGGAGTGATAAAGCGTGGGCGAAAGTGCTTCCGTGCCGCCGCAGTTCCTCATATTCATGCGGACAACGTTGCAACCCGCGCGCCACAGCTTGTTGGCGTTGCCGACAACGTACTGCGAGTCCGACGACCCTTCGAGCCCGTGCACAATGACGGCAGTGGGTCGCGCCGCACGAACCGCTTCAGGCTGCCAGTGGCAGTGGCAGAGAACCTGGCTCGCGATCTGATTCGCAGTCGCAGGCGAGACTTCGACCAGTTGTACCTCAGGCAATGGTAGACGGTTAATCCGCGCAAGATAATTACCGGCAATGGTCTGCAGATGCCCATTGTTCAAATAACGCCGAGGACGAAAATCCGCGGCATGACTCGCAATCGCTTCGATCTCCGCTGTCTGCATCAGCGCACACCCGCATCAACGCGTTCGAGGAACGCGGTCGCGTTGAGTGCGCCGGTCGGTTCCTCTTCATGCTTGAAGTAGACGTAGACGTCGCGTTGTTCGGCGAACGCAGTAAATCGCTTTGCAAATGCATCAAGCTCCAGCGCCGTGTAGCCACCAGCCCGGCGCAGCCTGTAACAGGTGCAATCGGCTGCGGTGTGCACTTCGGGCGTCAGAAGATCGTCGCTCTCGGCGATGCAGAGCGCGGCATTGTTTTGCCGAAGGATCGTGTAGATCTCGTCGGTGAACCACGATTCGTGACGGAACTCGAACGCGATCGCGGGAGCACTGCTTGTTCTAAACGCTGGAACAGCAAGAAAGCTGTTGAGACGTTCGGCATCAGCCTTGAAGTTGGGCGGAAGCTGGAACAAAAGGAGGCCGAGCTTGCCCGCCTGCCGTACAGGCTCGAGCACAGTGACGAACTGCGCTACATCGTCCTCGCACGCCTGCAGCCGCTTGAAGTGGGTAATGCGCTGCGGTGCCTTGAAGCTGAACCGGAAGTTCGGCGGAGTTGCGGCCAGCCAGCCTTCGAGCATCTTCGCTGTCGGTAGCGCACGAAACGTGTAGTTGACCTCAACTGAGGTCAGCTTCGAGGCGTAGAACTCGAGGAAGCGTTTCGCCGGCGTGCCCGCGGGATAGAACTCAGGCTTCCATGTCGGATAAGCCCAGCCGGAGGTTCCAGCGTAAAGACGCTTGGACACTGCAGAAGGCGAGACTTGGGAGGCGCGGGACAAGGTTGGGCCGCAATGTGACAGGATCTGAGATGTTTGGGGCGGCTAGTGGGTTTCGAACCCACGACATCCGCTGCCACAGAGCGGCGTTCTGCCACTGAACTATAGCCGCCGTATACTGGAATTATAGCACTCGCGCCCTGCCGGACGATTCATTTGGGGACAGTGGGGGTCCGATGGCATTTACCGCGAAACCCGAGGTCCTGTCGCCCCGCGTAAAACGCGGCAGCAAAGCGTTTGATGACGAAAACCTCGACCTTCTGTCGCATGTGCTCGACGATTTCATTAAGATTCCGGGTACCTCGATTCGCTTTGGCCTCGACGGCATCGTCGGCCTCATCCCCGGTATTGGCGATCTGATCGGAGGCATCGCTTCCTGCATCATCATCATCGCAGCCTGGGTTCGCGGCGTCTCTTACGTTACCGTCGCCCGAATGGTGACCAACGTCGCGATCGAAGTGGTAGTCGGATCAGTCCCAATTCTTGGCGACATGTTCGATATTGCCTGGCGTGCCAACCGCCGCAACTACGCTCTACTGGTCGGCAGCGTAGATGAGCCGCGGAAGCACACGCTGCAAAGCTGGCTCTTTCTCGGCGGCGTGTGTCTCATGCTCGCCGCTCTGATTCTGCTCCCCATGCTCCTGCTGACGTGGATCTTCGGAAGCCTGATGCATGCGCTGTTCGGCATAGATCCCCACAGCCTGTTCCGCACCTTTTGACGGCCTGAACCGACGTGATGCGATAAACTAAAGGTGTCGGGGCGTAGCGCAGTCTGGTAGCGCATCTGGTTTGGGACCAGAGGGTCGGGGGTTCGAATCCCTCCGCCCCGACCATCTCTGCAGAAAACTCTTTCGAAGCCGTGGCGCTGGAGTGGTTCGGCAAACAGCGGCACATCCCGGGTGCCGCACCATGCTGAGGACGTAAAGCGCCGTCTTGATGCAAATATCTTCCCCATACTCGGCAAGCGTCCGCTAGACCAGATAGAAGCGCCCGAGCTGCTGCAGGCTATTCGCAAGATCGAAGACCGTGGCTCGTACGACCTAGCCCACAGGGTTCTACAGGTATGCGGACAGGTATTTCGCTACGGTATCGCCACGGGGCGCTGCACTCGCAATCTGACCGCCGATCTTCGCGGTGCTCTTACTCCGCATGTGAAACAACATCAAGCAGCTGTCCGCCCTGAGGAGTTGCCTGACTTGCTGAAGGCGATTGCTGAATATGACGAAATAGGCGGCAAGCAAACTCGTCTCGCGCTGCGGCTCTTGGCCCAAACCTTTGTTCGCACCAATGAGTTGATCGGTGCAGAATGGACAGAGTTCGATCTGGATCAAGCACTCTGGAGCATTCCCGCCGGTCGCATGAAGATGAAGACCGAGCACCTCGTCCCGCTTTCCAGGCAATCTCTCGCTATCCTGCCTGAACTCAGAACACTTGCCGGCAGCAGCCGGTTTGTATTCCCCGGCAGAAACAGCAATAAGCCGATCAGCAACAACACCATGTTGTTCGCTCTTTATCGATTGGGGTACAAAGGAAAAATGACCGGTCACGGCTTTCGTGCAGTGGCTTCGACCATCCTGAACGAGACCGGCCATTTCAAACCTGACGTGATCGAGCGCCAACTCGCCCACTGCGAACGCAACGAGGTGAGAGGGGCGTATAACGGTGCCGAATACCTGCCGGAGCGCAAGCGCATGATGCAGTATTGGGGGGACTATCTTGACAAGCTGAATGCTTGTACTGACGTAATTCCGATACGCAAAGGGGCTTAGACCTTGAAGAGCTTCAGGTCAATTGACCCGCACGTCCAAGCCAGAATCGCGGAATCTTTTGAACACTGCCTCCGCAATTTCATTAACACCCGATTGAACGGCTTCTTGCGGCGTCGCCAAGCCTCGTATGATCTCCCCTTGGCGATCACAGGCCACCGCGCCATAACTGGTGAAGGTGGTCAGAACCTTCTCATGTCCCAGGTTCTGACTCCATGCCCTGAACGCTTCAGGTGATTGGCACAAGTCCTGACCCAGACGGACAAGTGTGTTTCGGAACGATAAACGGCTTGGGCGACAGTTCAGGCATTTCTCTGTTTGTGCTGCCAACTCGAACTCCTCGCCAGTAGAATAACGTTCGACTTCTTGCAAGCCGGCTTCAATCGGTTGGGGAAAGGTGAAGATAGCGCAAGGAGCGTTCTTGATGACTCTGGCAACCAGGCTTTTGCGGAAGTACGACGAAAAGTGTCCGTCCTTGTGAAGGCCAAACATGATGTAATGAGCATTCACTGCCTGCGCTCGCTCCGATATAACGCGCTCCGGGACACCATAGAGAAGAGCCGACTGCGTTGCGACTCCTTCCCTCAGGAGTCGGGCGACTAGGAGATCGAACTCAAATTGTGTGTCGGCGGCGTTGTGAGGGCGTGAGTATTCGTGACAAACGTCCACTGCGTGGACGAGTTCCACATCCGCGTGTAGCGCCTTTGCGAGACGAGCAATGATCCTCAGCCGATCATCGACGTCTTCCGGGAAGTCGATTGGGCAGATTACCTTTTCCGCTTCAGTTGAATCAGAGTTCTCTTTGACCGCTTTTGGACCTACGGTGACAACCGGGCAGGGGAGCGTCCGGAGAAGGTGCTCTGCCGTTGAGCCCAGCACCTTCCTATCTAATCGGTCGTTCCCATAGGCGCCGAGGAAAAGGATGTCTGGCTTTAGATCGGCCACTGTCCGAGTAAGAACGTCAGCGGGTGACCCGGCCCTTAGCAGCCACCGCGTGTCGACCCCAAGCCCGCGGCAGCGGTCTGCTATCTGCTCAAGGCGTTCACTTAGGTCGCGACTGACCTTGTGTGCAGCATCAAGGTCTTCACAAGCCACTTCGTGATTGGAGGCGCTCTGCACGTGAACAAGGGTGACTTTCGAATTCTGTCTAGTCGCAAGATCCAGCGCGTAGTCGAGCGCGGTGTCAGCGTACGGAGAGAAATCGTATGCCACTACGAGTTTCTTGAAGACCCCCGAACCTGTTGTTGGGGCTATCGGCATCATTGCAGGGAGAGTCGGCATAATTCACTCCTGGAAGTAAAGGTCTAAATTGAGTCTGTCATCCCTGTGTCGCGTTGTATGTGACGGATGTCACAGCCTTCGAGTGCTTGGAGCGAATGAGCCAACCATGGAAGGTATTGTGTCGGCTTATGTCGGTCATCTTTCTTACCGCACTGTGACCTTAGTTCTGAATTGCCCGACGTTTAGGAGTTCTCGTTCGGCAAAGAGCATCCGTGCGGACAGAGCGAACAGATTGAATCCAAATATTCCAAGATAGCCATAGAGCAACCACGCAAGTTCACGCGGGCTCAAGTTTCTGCCAAACAGGAGAGCGATCGAGGAGATCGCGGCAACTCCCGCCGAGGCGTAACACCAGTTTGCACCGTGGTGTGCCGACGTACCTCTTGCGACGATGAATTCCGTGATCGCTGCCGTGGCTGCCTGAACCGCAGCGAGATAGATGAACCAGTGGAGTTCGACCCGATCAGACACCAGTGCGAACAGTAGGATTCCGATCACGGCTCCGCAGATCCCCTGCATCCTCAGAGCAAGTCGGCCAGGCTGCTGACGTGGGATCATGAAGCTGGTTGTAAGGATGATCGCACTATCAATTGTCCCGTACGCCGCTAGGCAAAGAACGGAGATCGCGACAACAAAAGGACGCAGGAGAATCGTCGACGCCATCTCCGGGATGAACAAAACCCCTGTTCCGGCGACAACGGCAAGAAGCCCGCGAATCATTGTGGCGGCCCAGTACTCTGAATAGGCTTTCATTCATTACCCCTTCCGTGTTCACCGAACTCTTAACATGTTCGCTGAGCTGCCTGTCTAGAGATGTGACGGTCGTCACAGACGTAGGTGGACAACGTCACGTTCAATAGATAGCAAGCCAGATGTTGCTGGTATCGAGCACGGAGAGCGCGCTCACATTGAACGATCGAGGTGTCATATGCCGGTCATTGGAGAACGTGTTTCTGTTTCTATCAACAAAATTCTGCTCGCGACGGACTTCTCCTCCGCCTCGGAGAAAGCGGCTTCTTATGCAAGAGCTTTAGCTCGTCACTTCTCCTCCGCCGTCGAGATCGCACATGTCTTCGATCCGTCTATCGTCACATCGTACGAAGAGGCAATCATAGGTCTGCCCATCAACGAAAGGCGGCGAATCAGCAACGAGAACCTTGAGCGCTTACGGGATGACTTCTCCGCTTCTGGGATCGACGCGCGAACCATATCTCCTGAAGGACACCGACCCTACGCGAGCCTCCTGAAGGCCGCGGACGATTACGAAGTCGAACTGATCGTTGCGGGAACGCAGTCCAAGTCGGGCGTGGAGCGATTGATCCTTGGCTCAACAGCAGAACAACTTATCCGAAGTGCAAAATGCCCTGTCCTTACCGTGGGTCCTAACGCCAAGCACCCCGGAGATGCTCCTCTAGTTTTCCAGACGATCGTCTATGCGACCGATTTCTCGCCCGAGGCCGTGAAGGCGGCAGTGTACGCCCTCTCCTTCGCCCAGGACAGTGGTGCCCATCTCTATTTCTGTTACGTGCTCGGCCTTCAGGCGGCCACATCTGGGACGAGGGAGGTCCTGGATAATGCGTTCCAAACCGCTCTGAAAAGGATGATTCCCGAGTCTTCTTACGACTGGTGCAATCCCGAATGCGTGGTTGAGCACGGCGACGCTGCGCAGGCCATCCTCGAACTAGCTGAGAGGGTTCAGGCGGACCTCATCGTGCTTGGCGCACGCAAGGCGTCGTTCTGGCTGACGCACGTCGAGCGTGGCCTGACTCCTGATCTGTTGGCTCAGGCAACCTGCCCGGTAATGACTGTGTGTTAAACAGTTGATGCAGACCAGCCCGTCGGTTCCGTCTTGGCGCATGGTATTCAGCGAGATATATACTCAGGCAACATCGGCACCATACCGCGTGGTATAGAGGCCACTCTCGAAATGCTTCCTCTTTCCAAAGCTCGAAGGATGCGCGATTGTGATACCTGTGAGTTACGCTCGCTCCGAATGTTCTGCAATCTGAGCCCAGAGGCGCTCGACGACTTTGGGTCAATCGGCGTGCAGGCGACGCTTCCGAAGGGGACGAAGCTTTTCATGGAGGATGGATCGAGCAACGGCGTCTTCGTCATTTGCACCGGTCAGGTCAAGCTTTCGTGCACTTCGAGGGAGGGAAGAACTCTGATTCTCAAGATCGCTATGCCAGGAGATGTCCTCGGGCTAGGAGCAGTCATCTCCGGATCGAGATATGAGGTGACAGCAGAGACGATCGAACCGACGGAGATCAAAAGCATTCGCCGGGAGGAGTTTCTTTCCTTTATCCAGAAGCACGGTGAAGCAAGCCTCCATGCAGCCAAGGCGCTGTCGGAAGAGTACAAAGCGGTGTTCTTCGATGCCCGTCGCCTGGCGCTGTCCGGTTCGGCCGCAGGCCGCCTTGCAGGTGTACTTCTCGAGTGGGGGAGGGCAGCGTCCTGTGGCAAGCCTGAGATGCGTTTCACGATGGCACTCACGCACGAGGAATTGGCCAACCTGGTTGGCAGTTCTCGCGAGACTGTCACTCGCATGCTGGGGCGCTTCAAGAGGGACAAACTGATTCAGATGCGTGGCTCTTCGATTCTCATTCTCTCTCCGGAGAGGCTGGAGCAGCTTTCGGCATAAGTCTTCTTATTCTCATTTTCCTTCGATCATCCTAACTTCAGCGCATGCAGCCCTGTGATCTCTGTCACAGCTTTGTTTCTCGAGACCTCATAGATTTACCAGTAGAGGTGGCTCATGGTCACTAGCTGTGTCAACCCCGCTTGCCGCAACGAGTTCAGGTTCCTCAACACGGGAGATCTCTACGCACTTGAAAGACGTTCTGCCGACACGGAGTTCTTCTGGCTCTGCTCCGCCTGCGTACCACTGGTCGCCCTGTCTCTTGACCCGATGGGGTGCATCTCGGTGAGACCACAATCCGACACTGTTCGTCCGAAGCCTCCTCATCCTGACGCCTATCTGCGGCCGGTTACTCAGCCAAAACTACGTACGCCATGGCGCCGTGCAGGCCACGATCGCGGGCTGACGCTCTCAAGCGGATATGAACGCGATTCGGGTTCTTCGTCGAGCGAGGCCGCGTAAGCCTTGTCAATATTGAGACACGCAACGACGTGTCAGAAAGAGAGCAGAAAACATGCAAAAATCAACGATCGACCCACAACCTTCCTTCAACAAGGTGCTTCTCGCTACCGACTTCTCTGATGCGTCGCAAGCAGCGTTCCAGACTGCTCTTGATGTGTGCGCTGCGTTTCAAGCAAGTCTCTCAATCCTGCACGTTTTTGAATACGCCAGCGCTGTCCCCCCGGAAACAGGAGGGCAACTGCTTGAATTGGACAGTTTCTATGAGAGCGCTCGTAGCTCGCTTGATCGCTTTGTAGGAGAGGCCCGACGGTCAGGTGTGGTCTGTGAGGCCACCATGGATAGCGGCATCCCTTCTGTGACGATCCTGGAGACGATTAACTCAAACGCGATTGATCTTGCCATCCTGGGGACGAATGCTCTTCACGGATTCGAACGGCTTGTCTTCGGCTCTACTGCGGAAGTCGTCCTACGCAAGGCGTCCTGCCCGGTACTGACGGTGGGGCCTCAAGCATCGAACGCTCCCGGGGCAGTTCAGATTCAGAGCCCCGTTGTCTTCGCTACTGATTTTCATCACACCACAACCAATGCGATTTGTTATGCTGCGGCCATCTGCAAGGTAACGAGGTCACCGCTGCATTGCCTGCACGTGCTCCCGCGGACGCTCGAAGGCGGTGTGCGCAAGCATATCACTCTGCAAATCATGACCGAGGCCTTGAAGCACGTGGCCAACGAGAGTGGCACAACCATCGATCCGCCTGTTTGTGCGATCACATACGGCAGCGAAATCTCGAACGCAGTGGTTGACTATGCAAGGCAACAGAAAGCGAGGCTGATCGTCCTGGGGGTCCGCCAGGCTTCGATAGTGGCTTCGCATGTTCCTGCTCATATCGCCTACCGCATTATCACGGAGGCTCCGTGTCCCGTCCTGACCATGGCCTTCGCATCCCAACCTCACGCATCGCTTGCGGCCGCCTGTCTGTAATTTCCCTCTGTGGAAACATGCAGAACGGAGTCATATCAAAAGAAGCCCTGAATCCAACGAAGAGTCACCAACCGCTTGTATTCAATAGTCAGAAGTGTGAATCCCATGCCTGAAAAACGCGCCGATAACAATGCAGTAGTTTACTTAGTCGGAGGTGGAATCGCCTCGCTCGCGGCGGCAGCCTTCCTCATTCGCGATGGAGACATCCCCGGGCACAACATCACGATCCTTGAGGAATCGGCCACGATCGGCGGCAGTCTCGACGCCGCCGGAACTACTACAGATGGTTACGTCATGCGCGGCGGCCGAATGATTGAAAGCAAATATCTCTGCACCTACGATCTCTTTTCGTCAATCCCTACCCTCGATGAACGTAAGACGGTCACGCAGGAGATCTTCGAGTGGAATGAGACGATGAAAACCTCATCCAAATCCCGTCTCTTTCGGGATGGCCATAGGCTCAACGCTCCCAAATTCGGCCTAAGCGAAAGACATATTTTGACCATCGAGCGCCTGGGGCTTCAGCCGGAAGCAATTCTGGGTCGAAGCCGGATTTCGGACCACTTCGATTCCTCATTCTTTGATACAGATTTCTGGTTTATGTGGTGTTCGACGTTTGCCTTTCAACCCTGGCACAGTGCGATCGAATTCAAGCGCTATCTGTTGCGCTTCACTCACATGGTTTCAGGCTTCAACACGCTCAGTGGGATAATGCGAACCGTCTACAACCAGTACGACTCGATGGTACGACCGCTTCAGAAATGGCTGGTGGAGCGCGGCGTGAGGTTCGATTTCAGTACACGCGTCACCGGTCTCGGTTTCTGTCATGATGCCGAGGGTTTTTTCGTGGACCGCATCATTTGTGAGCGTGACGGCCGCCGAGACGAAATAAGAGTCCGTCAGAAGGATTATGTGATCGTCACACTGGGATCCATGACTGAGGCTTCCAGCTTGGGTTCCATGGATGCGGCGCCAGTCCTGAACGGAAAATCCGACGACGGTTCGTGGGCTCTCTGGAAAAAGATTTCGAACGGCTATCCGCAATTCGGCCGTCCAGCTAACTTCAGCGACCATATTGAGGAATCGAAGTGGGTGTCTTTTACCACCACTCTCCGCGACCCGACCTTCTTCCGACTCGTCAGGGATCTCACCGGTAATGTTCCAGGAGAGGGTGGCCTCATCACCTTCCCGGAGTCAAGCTGGTTGGCATCGATCGTACTACCTCACCAGCCGCACTTCATCGGACAGCCCTCCGACGTAGAAGTCTTCTGGGGCTATGGCCTTTTCGTCGATAAACCTGGTGATTTCGTTAACAAGCCCATGTCAGCGTGCACCGGTCGAGAGATTATGACGGAGATAATCGGCCATCTACGGATTGAAGCTGAGGCCAAAAAGATACTTGAAACCTGCACCTGCATCCCTTGCATGATGCCCTTCATCACCAGCCAGTTTCTGTGTCGAGCCAAAGGTGACCGTCCGCAGGTAATACCTGAGCGCTCGAAGAACCTTGCTTTCATCGGGCAATTTTGCGAACTCCCCGACGACGTGGTGTTCACCGTGGAGTATTCGATCCGTTCGGCGCAAACTGCAGTGTATTCGTTGCTTCGACTGAACCGCACACCGCCACCGGTATACAAAGGGCACTACGATCCACGCGTTCTGCTAAAGGCCTTCCTCGCATTACACGACAAGGCCTCCTAGGAAGAACTGTGCCGCAACCTCACTCAACGCTCGCGCCGCTCGAAGCGATCGACCTGATTGCCGATCCCAGCCGGAGTATCGAGTTGTTCCTTCCTGGATCGCCCCAACGACGGTGACAGCGATCACAGCCCTATTTCCTTGGGCGAGTCAACATCCACCAGGAGGTTATCCCTATGCAAACTGCGAATACTCAAAGAGCTTGCGCCGAGACGAATAAATGCTGCACCGGACCCTGCCCTGGTTACGGAACGCGTACCGACTGCCCACCGCTGATCGTTCTAGCGGTGCTATCGGCGCAATCGACTGAGCCGAGTACAGGAGCTAACCGATGAAAGCGACGGCCATCACCCCAAAAAGTTCCCAGTGATTTTGTGGTGACGCGATCTGCCACTCACGGCCGACAGTACTGAAGGCGATTTCTAGAGAATTCAACGGCTGACGAAAGTCAAACCGCGTAGGAGGAAGCTATGACGATTGGCGAGAGGGGTACAGGCGGATATTGTGGTGGCCAGCCTAACCCACGATCGGCGCATCGGCGCGGTCACTCCATAATGACTGTTATCACCAAGAGGGACTCAACTTCCGGGGTTAGTCGATCACACTGCTGCAGAGGGATCACGACTTCATCCCTTCGAGGCCTTTCGTCACTACCGCTAGCATTTTCACCGCTAGTATTTTTCGGAGTATCCACAATCGTTGCAATCAATTAGTGTTTTGCACACCGTCGCGCATTGTGGAGCACACCCGCATCAGAGCGAATGGCTACGGTCCTTTGGTATAGGGAGTGGCGAATTGCGCCGAAGGGATCGGAGAAAACATGACGAGGAAGAAATGGATTGCGTGGGCCTCGACCATGGTACTGTGCGTAGGCGCCGCGGCTGCCTACCTCTTGACGTCTGCCCTATTAGTACCTGCCCAGCAGGCCACCGGCGAGCCCGGTTCGCCCAGAGCCACCACCACTCTCAGCGGAAAACAGCTTCCGCCCCCCGACCCTGAGTTTGGCGGAGTGATCAAAGAGAAAGCCTCGGAGTCGAAAGCTTGGTGGCCGCCTCGCGTCGTGCCGCCGAAGGGCGCGCCCAACGTGCTACTCATCATGACCGACGACGTCGGTTTCGGCGCGCCGGGTACGTTCGGTGGCGTCGTCCCCACTCCCGCAATGGATCGCATCGCGAAGAACGGCCTGCGTTACACGAACTTCCATTCCACGTCGCTTTGCTCGCCTTCACGCGCGGCATTGATCACCGGGCGCAATCATCATGTGGCCGGCTTCGGAGTGGTAGGCGAAATCGCGACGGGATTTCCCGGCTACGACTCGGTCATCAGGAAGGAGAACGGCACGATCGGCGCCATCCTGAAAGAGAACGGATATGCGACCTCGTGGTTCGGCAAGGATCACAACACGCCTTTTTATCAGTCGACTCAGGCTGGCCCCTTCGATCAATGGCCGAACGGAATGGGCTTCGAGTACTTCTATGGCTTCGTCGGAGGCGACACCAGCCAGTGGCAGCCGGACCTGCACCGAAATACGACGGCCATCTACCCGTACGAGGGCAACCCCGGCTGGAATCTCACCACAGCGATGGCGGACGAAGCAATCCAATACATGAAACAGCTCAAGGAAATCGCGCCCGAAAAGCCGTTCCTTGTCTATTACGTCCCGGGTGGCACGCACTCGCCGCATCATCCAACGCCGGATTGGATCAAACGGATTAGCGACATGCACCTGTTCGACGGCGGCTGGAACAAACTGCGCGACACCATCTTCGCCAATCAGAAACGGCTCGGCATCATGCCCGAGAACGCGAAGCTGACCGAGTGGCCAAAAGATCTGCCGCAGTGGGATTCCCTCAGCCTGGATGAGAAGAAGCTCTTTATCAAGCAAGCCGACGTTTACGGAGCGTACCTCGCGTACACCGATCACGAGATCGGTCGAGTCATCCAGTCCGTCGAAGACCTGGGCCAACTCGACAACACGTTGATCATTTACATCAGCGGCGATAACGGCGCTAGCCCGGAGGGCATGATCAACGGCACACCGAACGAGTTCACCACGTTCAATGGCGTTGCTGTGCCGGTCAAGGATCAGCTGCTTTGGTATCCGTTCTGGGGGTCCGACAAGACCTTCCCGCACTTCGCGGCTGGCTGGTCCTGGGCGATGGACACGCCGTTCAAGTGGACCAAGCAGGTGGCGTCGCACTATGGTGGTACCGCGCAAGGGATGGCGATCTCGTGGCCTGGCCACATCAACGATGTGGGAGGCATCCGCCGCCAATTTCACCACCTCATTGACATCGTGCCCACGATCCTCGAAGCCACCGGCATCCCTGCGCCGGATTCCATCAACGGGATCAAGCAGCGCCCAATGGACGGCGTCAGCATGGCATACACATGGGACAAGGCAAACGCCAACGCCCCGTCGCGCCGCACCACACAATATTTTGAGATGCTCGGCAATCGCGCCATCTACAACGACGGTTGGGTTGCCGCGACGACCCCGGCGACCATCCCTTGGGAGCTGAATACTGCCACGCCGCCTGACGTGATCACTGGGTACAAATGGGAGCTCTACAACGTCGCGGTGGATCCCACCGAGTCCAACGATCTTGCTGCCCAAATGCCGGACAAGCTCAAGCAGATGCAGGATGTCTTCTACGCCGAGGCAAAGAAGAATGACGTGCTGCCACTCGACAACTCGTCGCTCACGCGCTGGAACGCGCCGAAGCCGAATCTCACGGGGGGACGAACCGTCTTCACTTACTCGGGACTCCTAACCGGCGTGCCCAACAGTGGCGCCCCGAGCATCCTGAACAAGTCCTACACCATTTCTGCCGAGGTCGAGATTCCCGCAGGCGGTGCCGAAGGCATGATCGTCACCGACGGAGGGCGCTTCGGCGGCTACGGCCTGTTCCTCAGCCGGAGCTTTAATTGGTGGTATCACGAGAGGTTCTTTAGAAGAGTCGGTTTAACGTTGTTCGTTTTGGGACTCCTTCTGATCTGGCTCGGTCAGTACAGAAAATGGTCAAGCGGGAAAATGCGTTTCGGTTATGGGCTATCGTTCCTGGGCTTGCTTGGGGTAATCGTGGTTTTTGCTACCAGCGTGATTGGTCTGGGCAGAGGCAAAGCCGTGTTCCTTTACAACCTGCTCGACCTCAAACGAACGACATGGGCCGGCCCCGAGTTGAGTGCCGGCAAGCACACCATCGTCTTCGACTTTAAGTCCGAAGGTCCCGGCTTGGGTAAGGGAGGGACAGGAGTGCTCTTCGTCGACGGCAAGGAAGTGGCCAGGAATTCAATGGAACACACCACCCCGATCACGTTCCCGGAAGACGAATCCTTCGACATCGGCCAGGACACACGCACCGGCGTATCGATGCTTCAGTATCGCTACGATGTTCCGTTCAAGTTCACCGGTACGATCAACAAGCTCACCTTTAACCTCGAACCGCAGCAGTTGACAGCCGAAGAGCGCAAGCAACTTCCAGCCATCGCCGACGCAGTTGCCCGCGCGAAAGACTAGGCAACACAGGAATAGCTCCGGCTCGGTAGCAGAATGGCCGTCTTCATGATTGGAGGCCCCTATGAAGACAAGATCAGAATGTTGGCGTTATACGGCGGCGATGTTGACGGTTGCCGCATGTATGCCATTGGCGATGTTCCTTACGAGCTGCCAGAAAGCTGAACAAGCCGAACAAGGAATAAGCGAAGAAATCGCTTACGTGCGCGGGTTGGAATCGTGGGTGTACGGGTATCCAATCGTGCTGATGGATGTAACCCGACAAGTTCTCACGGCCGCACCCGCTCCCAACACGGAAGGGACCGCGGCACCAATGGGCCAGCTAGCGAAAATGCCGCACTACGTGAGTCCTGACCTCAAGACTGTGGTGCGCATCAGCCTCAACTCGCTGTGGTGTACGGGATGGATGGACCTCGGACAAGAGCCGGTGGTTCTTTCGGTCCCCGATACTCATGACCGCTACTACGCGATGTCGGTCATGAACATGTGGACCAATGTGTTCGCCTCCGTTGGCAAACGCACCTCCGGAACCAAGCCCGGAAACTTCCTCTTTGTCGGACCGAACTGGCAGGGCACGCCGCCTGCGGAGATCAAGCAGGTCTTCAAGTCTTCCACTCGATATGCCTGGATACTCGGACAGACCCAGGTCAATGGTCCCAGTGATTTCGCCTACGTGAATTCCATCCAGGCGAACTACAAGTTCACTCCGTTGAGTCAATGGGGCAAGCCCTACACGCCGCCGACCAACGTGCCAGTGGACAAATCAGTGGACCTGTCCAGGATTCCTCCCGACCAGGTCGAGGCAATGGATGACGGAACGTTTTTCAACCGGCTGGCGATGCTCATGAAGGACAATCCGCCCGACGCGGAGGATGCGGAGGCGCTTCACAAGCTGAAAGACCTCGGCGTCGAGCCAGGCAAGCCATTCGACATCGCCAAGGTGAGCCCAGCCATCGCGCGCGGTCTCGAACGTGCGATGAAAGAAGCTCCGGGCAAGTTGCAGCAAGGCATCCTCAAGATGAAGACGGTGAACGGTTGGATGCAGCCGAACGACATCGGACGCTATGGCAAGGATTACGATACCCGAGCCGGCATCGCCTGGGTGGGACTGGGCGCCAACCGGAGGACACCATCTATCCCACCGCCTCCAAGGACGGCGACGGCAACCCACTGGACAGCGCCAACGATTACGTCATGCATTACGAGAAGGGAGCGCTCCAACCCACGAACGCCTCCTGGTCCATCTCGCAGTACAAGGGGAACTTCTACGAGGTCAATGCCATCAACCGTTACGTGATCGCTCCCTGGATGAAGCTCAAGTACAACAAAGACGGCTCGCTCGACATCTATCTGCAGGCTGACTCGCCGGGCAAAGACAAGGAATCCAACTGGCTGCCGACTCCGCCAGGCGCGTTTAACGTCACCATTCGCAATTATTGGCCCAAAGAAGATGCGCTGAACGGTAATTACAAGAATCCGCCAATCAAGAAGGCGCAATGAAAAAGCTTCTCATCCTCGCGGCGGTAAGCGAAGCGTTAACAGGCCTGATCTTGCTTGGATATCCCCCCATTGCGATCCGGCTATTGTTCGACTCCGAAATTGCCGGCGCAGGTGTGATGATGAGCCGGATCGCCGGCATCGCTCTGATCGCGTTGGGAGTGGCTTGTTGGCCGAATCACAACACGCTCCGGGCGTTCTTTGCGATGTTAACCTTCAGCTTGCTCGCAATGCTGTATCTCGTTTACGTCGGGATTAATGGCGGGATGGGGATTCTGCTGTGGCCAGCCGTTGCGGTTCACGCAGGTCTATCTGTTCTTCTCGTTCGAGCGTGGTGGAACGAAGGAAGAATACTGGCTGGTAATCGCTAAAGCCGAGTTGCCAGAAAACGGGAAGCTGGATCGGGGTATCGAAGCAAAAACCGTGGTAATAAACGTGGTAACAGGGAGAGAGCGATAGTGTAAATTCCCTTTGTTTGCTGGGGAATTTGCCTTTATTGTGAATCCCTCCGCCAGTTTGGCTTCCTTAAGATAGGCAAAATATTCGCGCTTGATTCGTTCGTTATGGGGGCTGTTTTTACTCATGGGTTCATCTCTCTTTCGAAGTCACTGTTTACGGTGGGATGGATACTCCTAGCGGAAACGTGATGGCAAGTTTCCCGCGAACTTGCCCAAGTGAATGCCAAACAGACTGGCAATGTCTTCAACCGTGTAGTTGCGGTGAATTTTCACCTGGCGGTGGTTGGGGTGGCGTTTGCCGATAACGCCGTATTGGGGGAACTATGAAGCTCTGTCGGATCATCGGTCGGCGGATCATTTTCCGTGTAGCCGACCATCCAGACCCGGCGTGTAGCGGAGAGCGCCGGATCCCATAAGGGCTGGAACTCATTGAGCATGCGCGTCAGGAGGAGAGGATGTAACCGCTTTGGGACTTTTCAGGGAACGTAGATGAGGAACTCCGGCATGTCCGGAAGGTCATCAATGAACGTCCCCTCTTTCTTCCCGTCGGAGGAAAACCGTCGCACCCGCTGCTTCTTTCGCTCGGCAACGTAAAGATCGCCGTCAGGGCCGACGGCGAAGCCTGAGGGGGCGTCGAGCTTTCGGTCGATCACCACGCGCGCCTTGAGCTCGCCGCCCAGCGGCGTGGACGTCAGGTCCAGCGCGAGGATGCTGCCGGTGCCCGAGGCGCCGATGTAGAGCGTTTCGCCGTGCAGGATCAGGTGCACGGGCGCCTTAAGCTCCCGCCCTGTGATGTGGGCCAACAACTCCCCGGACTCCACATTGAAGACCTTCACTGCGTCGCCGGCTTCGTCCGCCACGTAGAGATGCTTTCGGTGCACGACGATGCCGCGCACCGAGTGGCGTGGCATGCCGTGCTTATCGAGCACCACCTTGAGACCGAGAGGCGATGGCACATCGAGCGGCGTGCGGTCACCGTATTCGGGAAGTTCCCCGTGGCTGGAGGCGACGAAAGTGCCAGGGAGAAAGTTCCCGTCAGGATATTGCTTGCGGAGGTGCGGGGCCACCGGAGCGGGTTTGCGGGTCTCCGGCACAAGCGACACCACGGTGTTCGTATCCTGACAGGAGACGTAGATGCGACCATCGTCCCCCAGTTCCACGTCGAAGGGGTGCACCATCGCCGCAACCTGCTCAGTCTTCGCGAGCACCTCCTTGAAGCGGAAGGTGTCGCCGTGCCGCCGGTAGAGCGCAATGTGGCTATCCTTGCGCCACGCGTTCGCGATAAAGAGGTCGTCACCCACCAATGCGAACCCGCGTGCAATGTGCAGCGGGTGCGCAGCCGGCGATGGATCGAGGAGCAGCGGATGCATCTTGCGCGGGGAGCCGTCGTCCTCGAAGACGCCGATATTATCGACGCCGTGCCGCGATTCACCTCGATAGCTGATCCACCACACGGTTCTATCCTCCCGAACACGATTCGCTAATTGTTGAGCTGGGCGATAGCCGTATCGACCTTCTTCTGATCTTCGGCTGTTAACTGTGACGGTCCGATGTCAAAGGTCAGCTTGTCAATGTTTCCGGTGAAGCGGAATGGGCACTCGTAGGAAAAGTCCACCGGAGTACGGGTATCGAGTCCGACGTCAAAGGTTTCATCGAACGGCATGATCATTGGTATGGTGTGCTCCATCGACTTGCGGGCGACCTCTTTACCGTCCACCGACAACACCCCGGTTCCACCCTTAGCCGGACCAGGCCCGTCGTACTTGAAGTTGAAGACGATGGTGTGTTTCCCTTCGCCCAGTGCGGACAGACCTTCCCATCGGAAACGCTCCAGGTCAAGGAAGTTGTAGACGAACACCGGCCTGCCTCGGCCGACTTGGAATATGTCGGTGGCCAAGGAGACGACGAGTCCAAGTGCCGCGACCAGCAACAGACCGTAGCCGAAACGTTTTCTCCACTTACCCGCGTCCCCGGCGACAGCCAGAAGCAGCCCCAGAATTAACAAGCACGCGCCGATTGCCTTAAAGATTCCGCTGTTCAGTATCCACTTGGCGCTCGGGCTCAGCATCAGCGCATATCCGCCGAAGCGGCCGCCCTCGGTCGCAATCACTCCTTCCGCGCCGCTGGAGGGGATAGTGACATTGGCGGTGATGGTGTAATCCCTGTCCAGGACGCTCGGAGCATTGCCGACAGGAATCCCGGCGTTTTCACCCATGTAGGTGAAAACCGTGCGCCCGGCCACGGCGCTCGGCCGCGGCGTAGTCGCTCGCGAGAAGGCTGAGTTATCCAACGGAAAGACCTGATATTTGTTGGCCTCCGTCGTAAAGAGCGCCTGCAGTTCTTTCAGCTTGTCGGGATTGCTGGCCGCAAGATCGTTGAACTCCGAATAGTCCTCCGTGATGTGATAGAGCTCCCATTTATAGCCATCCAGAAGGTTAGGCAACTTGCCGGTCGCCAGCTCCCATACCGGCTGGGGCGGAGTAGTAGCAGCGATCCAACCGTCGTGGTAGATCGCGCGGTAGCCAACCATCTCGAAATACTGCGTGTCACGTTTCGAAGGAGCGCTGGCATTGGCCTTGTCGAATGTGTAAGCCATGCTCACACCTTCGATCGGCTTTTGCTTGATGCCGTCCACGACATCCGGCGCCTGGATGCCGGTGGCCTCCAGGATTGTGGGCACTATGTCTATGATGTGATGGAACTGGGTGCGGATACCCCCGAGGTCGGTGATGTGGCCGGGCCAGGAAATCGCCATCCCCTGTCGCGTCCCTCCGAAGTGCGACGCCACCGCCTTCGTCCACTTGAACGGTGTATCGAACGCCCACGACCACGCCACCGACATGTGCGGATAGGTTGTGGATGAGCCCCATTCGTCGTAGTGCAGCATCTGCAGAGCTTCTGGAAGCTTCAGGATGCCGTTATACGCAGTGAATTGATTGAATGTGCCTTCCGTCGATCCTTCGCTGCTGGTGCCGTTGTCCCCGCAGATATAGATGATCAGCGTGTTGTCCAGCTTGCCCTCGTCCTGCACCTCCTGGATCACACGGCCGATCTCATAGTCCGTGTATGCCGTATAGGCCGCAAAGACCTCAGCCTGGCGCGCGTAGAGTTTTTTCTGGACCTCTGTCAGCGAATCCCATCTCGGTAGCTTGGCGCCGGCATACTCGGCCTGTCCGTCCGGCCACGGCGTTAGCTTCGTGTCCGCCGGGATTACTCCGAGCCGCTTCTGGTTTTCAAAGATCTCCTCGCGCATCTTTTCCCAACCCATGTCGAACTTGCCGTGGAACTTGTCGATCCATTCTTTCGTGGGTTGGTGTGGTGAGTGGCTGCCGCCCGGCACGTAATAGACGAAGAACTTCTGGTCCGGCGCCGACGCATTCAACTCACGCATGTGATGGATGGCGTCATCCGCCAGGTCCGTTGTCAGGTTGTATCCCTGGTGGCCGACCCACGGACTCACAGGGGAAGTATTGCGAAAAAGATACGGCGTCCACTGATCGGTTTCGCCGCCAACGTAGCCGTAGAAATATTGGAACCCCATGCCGAGAGGCCATTGATTAAACGGTCCGGCGGCGCTGTATTCAAAAGATGGAGTATTGTGGTCCTTCCCGAACCATGATGTCGAATAACCATTGCCCTGCAGGATGTTGCCGATGGTGGCGTTCTCCACGCCGATGACCGAATCGTAACCAGGATAGCCAGTGGACAATTCGGATATCACCCCAAAGCCGACCGAGTGGTGATTGCGCCCGGTGATCAACGCTGCACGCGTCGGCGAGCACAGGGCGGTCGAGTGGAACTGTGTATAGCGCAGCCCGGCCTTCGCAATCCGGTCCAGCGCAGGTGTGGGGATGACGCCGCCGAAGGTGCTCGAAACCCCATAACCCTGGTCGTCGGTCATGATCAGGAGAATATTCGGTGCGCCCTTAGGCGGAACGACTCGCGGCGGCCACCACGGCGTAGATTCCGGTGCGGTTTCCTTGATCACGCCGCCAAATTTGGGCGGCGGCGGCGGAATTTGTTTTCCGTTGATCGTAGTGGTGGCGTCAGCCTGACCCAACGTACCCGTGACCTGCTGCGCAACGGCGTTACCGGCGGCGATGAGGGTGGCAAACTGGAACACTACTAAGGTGAGGATCCGGCTAGCGCCTCGAAAATTCATACGATGCCTCCTCATGAACACTGCGGGTTCTTCGTACGGATGCTAGCGCTCTGCGAGATACGCAACGTACAGAATGGCAAAGAGGCCATCCCCGATTGCTAAAGCTGTCATTACGTTCGTCCGTCTCACAGACCCAAAAAAGATCAGTAGCCCGATTGCAAACTTCTCGACTGCGGCAGCCATGAGGATCGGCGTGCGAACCGCGGGCGCGCCTGCGCTATATACGATCAGTGCGCCCACTACAAAGATGAGTACTCCCCAATGCCGGACAAAGAACACCAACGAACTTTGCGGGCTTTCCACTCCGAACCCGAATCGCAAAAATGGATGAGGGGCAAGAACAGCTGCGAGACCCGCCCCGGCGGTGGCAACTCCGGAAGCGGCGATAATCCACTCGAAGGTCGATGTCAACATTGATCCAACCATCCGGATCGTTCTGCGGATCGACATTGGAAGAGGCGAACGTCCGCTAAAGTGTTGAAAACATCTTTAAGAATCCCAGCATTTTGCGCTGCCGACCACTGCGAAAACTAAGAGTTCTCACATAGAAAAAGCTCAGGCGGAGCCGGTCCAGCCAGCGAGGGCCCGGCGTCCTCTGACTTGCCTTGCGAGACAGATTCCCTTCATTTCGGGCAGTACGCATTCTGTATTGGAAAATTCGTTGATAGTCCGCCATCCGAACAAAATGCGAGGCCCGCAATCGCAACAAGAGCCACGCCCTCTACGTAGCGAAGAACTCAAGCCGATTTAGTTGATTAACTCATGGAGGACAAAATTTATCGATTTCACTAGCATTTTTGCCAACTGTGCTCGCCAGGCGGGAGAGCCTATTCTTGCTTCGAGGAAGGGAGAGCGATCGTGAAAACCAAATTTGCATTGTGGGCGATGATCGTGTGTATCACCTCGGTAGTCGCTGCTGGGCAACAAGTCTCGGTCAACTACAACCACAACCAGAGCTTTTCCGGGTTCCACACCTACGCGTGGGGATCGAACAACCAGAATCAAATTCAAAATTCCATTCTCGCGCAGGCAGCGCAACAGGACATCGAGGCGGCGATGCAGGCTAAAGGCTTCCAGAAGGTGCAGGAATCACAGAATCCCGACCTGATCCTGCTGTTAAGCGGCGGCATGAGACAGCAGACCTCCTGGAGCGCGTGGGGAATGCGCGGCATCGGCGGAGGAATGGGTGGAATCTCACCACAACAGAACGTGGAAGCGACGATGATTGTCGACCTGCACGACACCAAGACCCAGTCTCTGATTTGGCGTGGGATCGCCCAGGACGTGTTGAACAATAACGGCAACAAGAACCAGAAGATGGTGCAAAATGCCATCTCAAAGATGTTCAAACAGTGGCCAAAGAGCTGAACTGGTGCAGGCTGACGAAAAGACTAGCTTTGCCCGGATTCGCAAAGTTCTCCGGCCATCTGAAAAGGTGCTTTCGCGCTCGGTGACAGGAGCGACGTTGGCCGTATTGCTGGTGATCTCGGGCGCTAAGAATTCGTACTCTGCGATGGTGTGGATTGTGAGCACCGTGATGTCATCTTCCTGACCGCAGTCACGGGCAGCTTGCGCGACGGGTTCGGCAGAGAAGGTGTTGGAGAGCAGGATACGCGTACGCTCGAAACCGTAGAGTTCACCCTTTTTGCTGCGAGCTTCGGGAACGCCGTCGGTGTAGAGCGCCAGGCAATCGCCTTTCCGCAGGATCAGTTGCTGATTCTCGAACTCGGCTTCAGCGACAATTCCCAGAGGAAGAGATTCGTTGAGCGTGAGCTCATTTGTGTTAAAGAAGGGTGGGAGATGGCCGGCGTTTGCGAGAGTGCAGTGGCCAAAGCCGTCCAGTTTGAGCAGGAGAGCTGTCGTGAAGCCGCCCTGCATACGGCCGAAGAGGCGGCGATTGAGGCCGGCGAGAATTTTCGTGGGGTCTGTCTCAAACTCGGCAAGAGTGCGGATGGTACCGATGATAAGGGCGACGTTCATCGCGGCCTTAAGACCCTTTCCGCTGACATCGCCGATGGCGACAAGGGTGGTTTCGTCGTGGAGGGGGATGATCTGGAAGAAGTCGCCGCCGACCTCGCGGGCGGGATGGTAGACGCTGGCGATGGCGTGTGGTGGCTGTCGCCGATCATGCTCAATCAAACGATTAGCGTAAACAATCCCTCCGCGATCCGGTCGTGGCAGCGAGCCGCCCGCTGGATTGGCAAGATATCGCCGCCTGGTGTTGTGGCACAAAGTCATCCAGCCGTTGGTGGAATGAGAGAAGGCCTACTTGAAGCTGCAGAACCGCAATCAGTTGCTGATTCGCGCCGGTGAGACGATCGGTTTGGATGTTTGCCGCATGAAATTGCCAGAAGACAAGGGCGTTTCCAGCTAGAATCAGAGCGATTTCTCCCGTGGTCCTCAGTTTCATACCTAAAAATTAATTTTCAAAACAGATGGCATTTCTCTTGACAACCGTTTTTCCCCGCGCCTACAGTTTCTCTCGAAACCAAAAACATATGCGTTCGCAAGAGCCCACCCTGATTTCACAAGGGGCTACTCGTGAACGATGGTTCTGTAGAAGGAGTTCCAAGCATGAAGTTTTTCGCGAGGCTGTTTGTATTCGTATACATATTTAGCGTCTTAAGCCTGGCCGGCTGGGCGCAGACGTCCAGCGGAACCATTAACGGACATGTTGTCGACGCAACGGGTGGCGTGATCGTCGGGGCTGACGTGGAGCTGATCAATGAGCAGACCGGTGTTGTGGTGAGGACAAAAGTCCTTCCCAGCGGCGACTTCGTGTTCGCGGATGTGCAACCCGGAACCTATGCCGTCACGGTGAAGATGAGGGCGTATAAAGAACTGCGCAAGCAAGGTCTGCGATTGAGCTCCGCGGAACGGCTTTCAGCCGGGACGATCGTGCTTGAGGTCGGCGCTGTGACAGAGTCGGTGAACGTAACGGCGGCCAATACAGCGGTGCAGACCTCAAGTGCCGAGGTCTCCGGTCTGCTGGACGACAAGCAGTTGAATAATCTGCTCTCAGTGGGCCGCGACTTTATGGGAATGGTCCGCACGATTCCCGGCGTTGTGGGCGGCGGCGGCTCGAGCAGCCTGGGAACATCGGGAACGCCGAACATCAACGGCGGCCGCAATGTGATGAACTCCACCAACGTGGACGGCGTAAGTGGCAGCCCCCGCGGTGGCGATAAGATCGATACCAATGTGAACCTGGACGCGATCCAGGAGGTCAAGGTGCTGACCTCCAACTACCAGGCTGAGTACGGCGCAGGCTCTTCGGGACCGGTCATCAACGTGGTGACCAAGGGCGGAACCAGCCAGTTCCACGGGACTGCGTACTACTACGGGCGCAATGAGGCCTTCAATGCCAACGACTGGTTCAGCAATAACACCGGCGTAGGGCGTCCACGGTATCGCTACAACACCATCGGCGGCAACATCGGCGGGCCTGTTTATTGGCCGGGCCGCTTCAATGTCAACAGGAACAAGCTTTTCTTCTTCTACTCGCAGGAGTACTGGCCTTCCAAGCAGCCGTATGGCCTGAAGAAGTACTGGGTCCCGACTGCGCTGGAGAGGACCGGAGACTTTTCGCAGACGTATCAACAGGGAACAGTGGGGGCGACTAACCTGCCCTTCCTCCTTAAGACACCGGGGCAGTCTACCTCAAGCTGCGTTCAACCTGCCGCAGGAAAGCCTAACGGCGGCTCCGGTTGTATTCCCGGAAATAAGCTCGGCAACATACCTGCAACGGCGCAACAGGCGATTGACCCCCAGATGCAGGCGCTGCTGAATACGATTCCATTGCCCAACGTTGACCCCACACAAGCGGGAAACAATGGGAACTGGAACTACGTCACGAATTATTCGGGCAACAAACCTGTCTATCAGGAACTGTTCCGTATCGACTATGCTCCGACGGACAAACTGCGCATGTTCGTTCGCGCGCAGTGGCTGGAAAACAACAACGAAGGCTACGGCGCCACGGCGAACAAGATGCCGACGCAGTTTCCGTACAACTACCAGACGAAGTCGCCGAACATGGTCTTCGACCTGACCTACACGTTCAGTCCGACTTTGTTGAACGAGCTGACGCTCGGAACGTCGGAGTTCGACGAATTCACGCCTTACAACGCCAGCGACCTGCCAAAGGTGCAGAAGAGTGCCAGCGGTTATAACTATGGTCAGCTTTATCCGGCGAACAACACGCTGAACCTGTTCCCTGCGGTAGCCTTCGGTGGGACCAATGCAGTATCGTTCGGTTGGGATTCGCGCTTCCCGTTTTACGACATCACGAAGCAGTACAGCATTACGGACAGCCTGACCAAGATTCTGGGACGGCACAACCTGAAGTTCGGCGCGGATCTCAAGACGGACCATTACCTGCAGGCACACGGCTCTACGGGTACTCCGGAAGGGTCGTTTACCTTCAGTTCCAGCAGCAATATGTCGGCCGATACTTACAACGGCTTTGCGAACGCGCTGTTGGGTAACTTCCAGAACTACGCTGAGCCTAATACGCGGTCGGACTACAACCCGCGCATCTACGTTGTGGAAGGCTATGCCCAGGACCAGTGGAGGGTGACCCCCAAGCTGACGCTCGACTACGGCACACGCTTCGCATGGACCAAGCCACCAACGCTTCAGACGGGCGGAAACTTCGTACCCGATCTGTACGTTGCGGGCAATGCGCCGGCTATGTACAAGCCGTGTAAGAGTGGCAGCCAGAATGGCGTTTGCGACCCGACGAACGGAAGCTTCAGTACCAATTCGACGCTCAGCGGTCTGTTCGTTCCTTCCGCTGTCGCAAATCCGACAGAGCTGGCAAACGGCGCCATTACGACGACGAACCATGCCGGGTATCCAGGGGGGCTGGTGTACGGCACAGGCTTCCAGCTGGCGCCTCGCTTCGGCTTTTCCTATGACCCGTTTGGCGATGGCAAGACGGCCATCCGCGGCGGCGTCGGTATCTTCATCAACCCGGCGACTCAGATCGGGCAGGAAGGCGACATGACGCACAACCCGCCCAAGGAGTACACGACCACTGTGTACTACAACAACGTGAAAACCCTCCAGAATGCGCAGGGATTTCAGGGGCCGACCGGAACCTTCAATGCCTTCCAACTGCATCCGAGGGAGAGCAGGGTCTATGGCTTCAGCCTCGGCGTGCAGCGGGATATCGGCTTTGGAACGGTGGTGGGCGTAGGGTACGTCGGCAACCTTTCCCGCAATCTGACAGGACAACAGAACCTGAACACGGTTCCGTATGGTGCGCAGTTTCTTCAAGTGAACCAGGACCCGACAAAGACGTCGTGTGCAGGGAAGGTTGTTAACGTGAACTGCACGCCGAACCCGCTCCCGGACAACTTTTTCCGGAAGTATATGGGGTACGGCACCGTCAACGAAAGATTCACCGGCCTTACCTCGAACTATCACTCGCTGCAGGTGACTGCGAACCGCCGGTTCAAGGGAGGCTTGCAGTTCGGCGCGGCCTACACGTGGTCGCGTGCGATGGACTATGCCGACAGCTATGACGGCGGTGTGGCCAGCTACCAGAATTGGCGAGTATGGAACTACGGGCCCGCGGGCTTCGACGTTCGCAACCTCCTCGTGGTGAACTATCTGTGGAGCATCCCCAACGGCAGCAGGTTGTGGAATAACCTCGCAACCCGCACGCTGCTGGATGGCTGGCAGATCTCCGGCATTGCCTCGTATACAGGCGGCGAGCCGGCGCAGACGGGCTACTCGGCGAAATACCCCAACAGCTTCTCGAACACCACAGGCGGAGGCGACGGTGCGCGTGTGGCCCTCACAGGCGACCCGATGAAGAAGGCGCCGCACAAGTTCGGTCAGTGGTTCGACACCAGCGTCTTCCACGCTCCTACACTTTCAACCCTGGACAATACCAAGTGCGGTGGTACCTGTCCCGACCTCGGAACCGCCTTGCAAACTGGCGCGCTGGTTCTGTCGAATGGCGTGTCTCCCTTTGCTCCTGTAAGGCTCCCGGGATACACGGACTTCGATACGGCCTTGTTCAAGAACTTCAAGGTCGAAAACAGGTTCTCAGTGCAACTGCGGCTCGAGACGTACAACACGTTCAACACTCCACAGTTCAACGCGGTTAACGTTGGGGGATCGGGCTTCGGTACTGGCGCATCGTTCGATGCAACCGGAGTGCAGAATAACGCAGCGTTCGGCCAGATCAGCGGCTCCAACGGTCCGCGCGTCCTCCAGCTCGCTGGAAGGATCAGCTTCTAGGACCGCCGGCCGCTTCCAGATGGGTGCAGGGTGTTCGATGGTCAACACCCTGCATTTTTCTCTAGAGGTGGGTGCGCGTCAGCTGCAGTTCGCTGGCCGCTTCCACTCCTAACCGAACGACCAATAATCGACGCCACCCCGATGCTTGATGCCGCCAGGTCTCGCGCAAGCGCTCGAGCAGATCGCGGTGATGACGCTCAAGATCAAGCAGTACGATCGTCAGATCCAGGATCTCAGTCAAGCGAAGTATCCGGAGACCAGGCGTTGCTGAAGGTCCACGGAGTCGGCCACCTTACAGCTCTGACGTTCGTGCTCACTCTGGGAGGCAAGGAGCGCTTTAGACAGAGCCGTGATGTCGGTTGTTATCTCGGTCTACGCCTCTTCTTCCTGCGATGTCGCCGGTCATCGCGAAGATCTGATCCCAACGCGGGACTTTCTATAGGTAAGAAATGCGTACGAGTCGATTGATAACCGCAAGCGCGTTTCGCAGATTTATCATGTGCATAGCTGAGTTCGCATTAGCCGGAGGAACGAATGACCGACACGGAAAGCCTCATCGCTCAGGTCTATTCTGCTTTCAACCAGCGGAACATTGACGGAGTATTGGCCTTTATGAGTGGCAGCGTAAGCTGGCCCAAAGCATCTGAGAGTGGGCGTGTGATCGGCAAGGAGGAGATTCGAGCCTACTGGAGCCGCCAGTGGAAAGAGTTTGATCCTCATGTGGACCCACTCGAGGTGCTCGACCAAGGGGCAGGCAAAACTCATGTACGGGTCCATCAACTCGTGAAAAGCCTTGGTGGCGACGTGCTTTCAGATAGTGAGGTTTGGCATATCTATACCATCGCAAACGGCCTGATCGAACGCATGGATCTCGGAGAAAGCGACGCGAATTTACAGCAGACGCCATCCTCGGCGTTCTCCCAGCACTAGGCTCGGACCTGCGCGAAGAAATTGCAGATATCATGCGTGCGGTTGCCAGAATCCTTTGGCCCTCAGGGCGGCCGGACAATGATTCCCTTCGCGGAGCCAATGCATGAAAGCCCTTGTCTCGACCGGCCGGGAGAGGCGTGCCTCGCAGAGTTGAGGACGTTAGAAGTTGAACTTCACGACAAACTCGATCGTGCGGGCGCTTGCTGCGGGTGTGCTGCTAATGCTCGTAATTGAGCCAACGGTTGCTGTGTTGGTGATCGTCGCGTTCGGCGTCCCGAAGTTTGGATGGTTGAAGGTGTTGAACGCCTCGGCCCGGAGTTGCAGACGGTAGCGGTCACGGAAGCGAGTGTTCTTTTCCAGGTTCATATCCCAGCTCTGGTAATAAGGTCCGCGAAGCAAGTTGTAGCCCGAGTTCCCGTAGGTCGCATACTGCAAACCGTTGATCGTGACCAAGGGTGGCGCGGTGAAGGCCGCGGGGTTGAACCATTGCGCGTTGCTTTTATTGCTGGGATAAAGCGGTACGCCGGGCACGATGTTAGCGCGTCCACTGACTGCGCCGGTGATGCTGCCCGGCGCGGTATACAACACCGAGAAAGGCTGGCCCGTCTGAACCGTCGTAATGCCGGAGATTTGCCAGCCGTTGACCAGCTTATCGACAAAGCCACTCGCACCACTCATCAACGCCTTACCCTTGCCGATCGGCAACTCATAGGAGTAGCTGACTACGAGCACCTGCGGCGTGATGCCGCCGATCTGTCCGTAGGAATCGTTAGGCGTGGCGCCGGAGGGATTCTGCAAGTTCTCCGTGCCCAGCACGCGGGTCCATTGGTACTCGCCGTTAAGCTGGAAGCCATGGCTGTACTGCTTGTGAACGCCAATCTGCAACGAGTTCATGTTGCTGCTGAATAAGGGATCGGCCTGATAGCTGATAGTGGAGAACGGCTGGTAGATATTGGTGGTTTGCACGTTTACGCCGATACGCGGTGGATTGGCGAGGTTAATGTTAGGTGCCGTGGTGCCAGGGCCACTTGCGTTGTTTTGCTTCACGTTGTGCTGCCCAACGTAGCCGACGCGAACATCGATTCCTTTGCCGAACTGACGTTCCAAAGCAAGGTTGTACTGCTCGGTGTATGGCGTGACTGGGGAATGCATTTGGAGCGCAGAGGGATTTGCTGCGAAGGCACCCGTGGCGGAGAACGGGTTACTCATCGTGAACGCCGGCGCCCCGGCTGCAGGCTGTGAGAAGGTCTGCACAGCGGTAAAGGGGAACGAGGTAAAGGCCGGCGCACGCACGTAGGACCCCGGCAGCAGATTGAAGAAGATGCCCACCGCTCCTCGAAGTACTGTGTTCGGCACGATCTGGTAGGCGAAGCCGAAGCGTGGCGCCACGTTATTTTTGTCGGTCCCCAGATAGTCACGCAGACTGGCCGGCAGTCCGACCGCTGTTGATAAGACGGTAAGCGGAAGAAACGCCGCCTGCGTCTGCGGCGGATAGGAGTGGCCGAAGACGACAACCTTGCCGAGGCTAGGCACAAAACTCGATTGGGCACCGTAGACATTGTCCGGGAAAAGCTGCAGATCATATCGAATGCCTGCGTTCAGAGTCAGCTTGGATGTGAGCTTGAAGTCATCCTGCACGAAGAGCCCCAATTCGTTGGTGATGTTCCTGTAGGCCAGTGCACCGGGGTATGACACCTGCGTGGAGGTGGGCAGACCCAACAGAAAATCAGCGTACGCATAACCGGTGTACTTGTTTGTGAAGGAATACGAACCACGCTGCGGAGCAATTGCGGCGATGTTCCAGTGGTTGGAATAAAGAAATGAAACTCCTGTCTTGATCGTGTGACGGGATAGGACCTTCGTTAGAGTCGTGTAACCCTGTATCTGCTGCTCAAGGTCCTTGGAGCCTTGCTCTGCGATGCTTGTGATGTTGGTAATACTGATCTGCGGTGCGCCCTCGATCTGCTGCGGTGGCAGGCCCGGAATGATGCCAGCAAAGTTGACGTTAACGTTCTGCGGCGTCCGGTACGTCGTCAGGTGGGTGTAGGACGCGTAGGAATCCAGCAACAATGTCGGCGAATAAGTATGGGTAAGACCAATCAGGAAAAGAGTATTGTGCTCACCAATACCAGACATGCCACCGGCTTTGCTGGAGGTGCCTACCTGTGGATTGGGTCCATAGAAAGCGGAAAGGAAGGTGCCGCGAAGCTGATTTCTTTCATTGATCTTGTGGTCCATACGAACCGAATACCGGTTCACATTGTTGAAGTACGGTACGAGTTCCACTGTGTTGGTTCCTGTGCCCGTCGTCGTCGGCAGAGGCATGAGAATGTTTTGAAGCTGCTGATTGACCGCGTTGAAGCGGCCCTGGGGAATGATATTGCCGTTAAACGGTAACCCGGTCTGCGGATCGCGGATCACGGTTGTCGGCAAAAGTGACGAGAAGTCGCCGTTGCGGAAGGCCACCGTGGGTTGTTGACTACTTACGAGTGCCGATTGTGTCAGGTGGAACCCCTCGTATGCGAAGAAGAAGAATGACTTGTCGCGTCCATCGTAGAGATGCGGAAGAACAATAGGCCCGGAGAAATTGCCTCCGTACTCGTTGCGCTGGTAAGGCGGACGCGCCAGCGCACCGGCAAAATACTGCTTCGCGGATGTGCCGCGCCCACGGTTGAATTCGAAGACGCCACCATGTATGGCGTTGCCGCCACTCTGCGTCACAACAACGATCTGGGCGGGCTGATTGAACTCTGCCGGCGCTCCTGTGGTCAGAGTTTTGAACTCGGCAATGGCGTCAAGGGAGGCGGTTTCCGCCAGGCCGCGTTGGAGCGTGCCGCTCTTTGTCTGGGCTCCATCGAGGCTAAAGCCGACGCCGCCGTAGGAGTTGCGGCCACCCGTGCCGATTGCCGGTGTGATACCAAAGACGGGAACCTGGTCCTGCGTTCCGGCATTCTGAACACCCGGCGCAAGCGCGATCAGGCCTATGAGGCTAGTGTGGCCATTGAGGGGCGTCTCCTGGATCGTCTGACTGTCAATAACCAAACCTACCGACGACGTGTCGGTCTGGATGATCTGGCTTGCGCCTGTCACCGTGACGACCTCCTGGGCCGAACCAACTCGTAGTTCCGCGTTGATCTGGGCGGTCTGGTTGATCGCCAGGGTGATATCGGACTGCTCAAACCGGTTGAAGCCGCCCTTTTCGACCGAGACACGGTACTTACCAGGGGGAAGCTGCGGAACGGTGTAGAAGCCGGAGTCCGAGCTGGTGGCGGTATGGACATCGTTGGTCGACGTCTGCGTGATCGTTACCGTCGCTCCGGGAACGGCTGCGCCGCTCGCGTCGGTGATTGTGCCCGTGATCGATCCGGTTGTCCCCTGAGCTGGCGCGGTACGCCCGGTCAGCAAGGTCGTAACCAGTAGAAGAGCGATCACAGCCGAACTCATGGACCGTCGAAGAAGATTGGGAAGAATAAATCGCGTCATGTTGCCTCCGAAGTAAAGCGATCACCGGCAATACGTTCTTTCGTTGCCGATGCCCTCAATCCCGTGAAATTCCGATCTCCAGAGCCCTATTCAGGAAGGCTAGTATTATGCACCCCGGTCGCAATCGTCGCCAACTCAGGAGGCCGGCGATAAGCTGCGCATGGGGTTATCTCGCGTCATAGACAAGAGGGAAGAAAAGTTTGCCAGCTGGTTTTTGCATGGTCTGACATCCCAGTGCATTGACGGGATCACGTCGATTGTCAGGGAATGCTGCCGGGAGGGGGAGGTCTCTCTACGCGGTTTGCAAGAAGTTCTATGCGAAGACGATGCCTTATTGCGAGTTGCTGCTGAAGACTTCGCGTCTGAGCGGGATCTCGTTCAATGCGGAGCCGCCAGGCTTTTCGAGTCTTCAACTCTGGGGAGATAGTGCTCTAGGGCTTTTCCCATGGAACAAACAAATGGCTCAAGGGCCGGTGAGTCTAAAATATTGCTGCCCCACATAGATTCCAAAGCTGCACTTACATCAAACTCGAAACGCCAGCCGAATTGGCAGTCGTCACAGTGCTGATGATATTGCGCTGGGTGTCGTTCATCTTCACGTCCTCTGGACGCTTGAATTGATCTAAAGAATAAAAAGGAAGGCTGGCCAACCATCCACCCGTACGACACCAATACTGGAGCGAACAGGTCACGACGATTGGCCATTCCTTGATCTTCATCAGTTCGAGGCTTTCTTGCTCTTCTTCGCAGGAGCATTTCGAGGCTGGCCCTTTACCTGCGTCTCGTCGACCGGCGTTGATTCTTCGGAGAAAGTGGCACCAGAAGGAACGATGTAAATCTTTGCGCTCTTGCTCTTTACCGTTCCCGCCTTCACTTGGACACGCGAAGCGTCAATTCCCGCCCCTCCTTCTCCGGATGTGAGGTAGTACTTCACATTCACCGCACGCTGGCCGGCCAGTTGCGTCATCTTGACCGTCTCCTGTTCGTCGGTGTATCCGACTACAGCAATGGTGTCGTTGGGTTGGCGCTGGAGTCTGAGAGCTACCTCATCCAGAACCGCCTTGCACTCATTGTCCACACGGCCCGGCTTGTTGGACTGATTGAACTTGCACTCTCCCGCTTCACTGACTACGGGAGCAGCAGTCACAACCGGGAAGGGTTCAACGGTGACCGCTGCGGAACAAGTCGTGCTCAAGCCACGACCATCCACCACATTCGCCGTTGCCGTTATCGTGGAGCCAGCGTTGGCAGCGGAGGTCGTCTGCGTTGCGCTGGTCCCCGTACCGGCGATGTTGCCCGCTGAGCTGGTATAGGAGTACGACAACGTGCTGTTATCCAGACTCTCGGCGGCGACCGTGAGTGTAAACGAATCGCCCGGCTTTATTGTCTGCGGGCTGGCCGTGCAAGTCGCCGTGGGAGGACGCGGCTGCTTGACGGTGAAGGGTGCTGAGCAGGTGGCTGTATTGTTCTTCTTTTCCTTGGCATCGGTGGCCGTTCCCGAAACGGTGTAGTTCCCCGGGGCTAGACCGGTGGTGTCGACATTTCCGGTTTCTCCGGTTCCCGACACCTTACCGCCACTGGAACTCCAGCTGTAAGTAATCGTGTGCTTGGGATTGAAGTTCTGCGTGCTAATCGTAGCTGCCACTGGGGCCCCGGACCATATCTCGGTTGGAGAAGCAGAGCAACTCGCAGTCGGTGGGATTGGAGGTTTGCCACCGAAGGTCAACACCACACCGCCCAGATAGCGCCAGCTATTCTGGTTCTTGGTCAATCCCAGGTTGTCGTTGAAGTCGGTATACAAGTAGTCAAACTCAAAGGGACGGATGTAAAAGCGTCGGCTCACAGCAAGATCAAGTCCCACGCCAGCTGCCGCCGCGAATGCGTTATTAGAAGGGGCTCCACTGACTCCCGTAAAAGTCAGGTTATTGAAGGCATTTTTGTAGACGTTGGTGTGCGCGCCGCCAACCAGTGCTTCTGCGAATGGACGGAGCTTACCTCTGGAAAGAGTGAATTGCGGTCCGATCATGTAGGTAAATAGATTTCCTTGGACACTGGCGGATCCACCTGCCGGGAGGAACGGATTGCCTGCCGGAATTATGATCGTTTTCGTCTCGCTGCCGTAACCTTGAAATTCAGCCTTAACTCCAAGCTTGTGGCTGAAGTTGTACACGACTCCGCCGCCGCCGCCGTTCAGACCGTACCATTGTCCAAATTCATAGGTGCCGTTACGGCTCTCGAAGTCGATGGCCTGATAGTGCACGTAGGAGTAGTCGAGCGGGATCTCCCATTTGGGATGTTCCTGAGACCATGCTGACAGGCCAAACATGACATCCACAACAAAGATAAGTGCAGTTCTGAGTTTCATTCAATCCCTCCATAACTCCGAGTAGTCCGCAATCTCGATCTCCTGATCGGGCTCCCTAAAGGCCCCGGGATGCACCAGTCTCTATACTCGGGGAGACTCGCAAGAGTCCCCCCGAGCGTTTCTGCTTCAAGGCGTGCTGAGAACCACCGAATTACTGGTCGCGGTGTTTCCGTTGATAATGCCCACGGCACTCACGTTCGTCCCCCCTACCCCTGTGCTGGTGGCTAACCCGGTAAGACTCATTACGGCAACCGTGGGCAGCGAAGAATTCCAGGTCACCTGATTGGTGAGGATCTGCGTTGTCGAATCGCTGAAGGTCCCAGTGGCCACGTATTGCTGCGTGTTACCGAGACCAAGGTGCACATTGCCAGTCGGTGTGACCGCAAGTGTCTTCAGCGTTGCGTTGGTCGTGGTTACGCTTGACAGACCGGCCTGGCCGCCGAATATCGCTGCGATTATGGCTGTCCCTGGAGCGTTGCCCGTTGCCCATCCCGATGACCCGAGCGAATCGGAAATTGTCGCGACTGGCCCCGTCAACGAGACAGCTGGTGGCGAGATCGCGACCCACGTGGCAGAGGCGGAGATATCCTGAGTGGTCCCATCCGTGAGAGTCGCCGTCGCGACAAACTGCGACGCGGTCCCTTGTGCGACGTTGAGAATAGATGGATTAACTATCGGAACAACTGATCCGACCGCGATTGACTTTAGCGCTTGGACATTGATCGTTGCATTCGTGGTGATCGTGCCGAACTTCGCCGACACCGTAGCCGATCCGGCTGCGACCCCTGTCACGAGTCCAGTCGCATCCACTGTCGCTATCGAGCCGTTGGCTGGAGTAACGCTCCACGCCACGGCCAGATTGATGGGCTGCTTTGACCCATCGCTAAACGTCCCAACCGCAATAATCGGAAGGATCGAACCGGTCGCAACTCCAACTCCAGTCGCTCCAGTCGCCGGTGCAGGGGTGAGCGCGATGGACGTTAGCGAGGCCGCAGTTACGCCCAGCGGAGCCGTTCCTGTTACACCGCCTACTACAGGAAAAGTAGCATGTATCTGGGTCGTGCCTAAAGCCACGGCAGTGACCACTCCTTTCGGAGTGACATTCGAAACAGTTGCTGCCGCGGGGGTAGTGCTGGTCCAGTTCGCTTCCACGGTAATGTCTTGCTGCGTATTGTCGCTGAACACCCCGCGGGCCGCGAAGGGCTGACGGGTATTAGAAGCCATGGTCAGACCGCTGGCCTGGGCGCCTATCGGATAGACCTCGATGCCCGCTATGCTTGCGTTGGTCACGACCAGCGAAGACGGGCTAGAAGCGGTTCCGGTCGCCGGATCGGTTGCTGTAATCGTGGCTGTTCCGGCAGAGACACTGGTCGCGCGTCCCGTGGTGGTGATCGTTGCAACCGTCGCGGGAGTTGAAGCCCATGTGACGCTAGTTGTTATGCTATTTGGTAAAGTGCGCTCTCCGCCGTCGCTGTAGATACCATAAGCCAGGTATTGGTGGCCAGTGCCGTTGGCTATCCTGGCAGTTGCTAAGGAGGTACGGCTGCCCGGGATGACAGAAGTGGCGTCGGTAACGACAACGGCAACCAAGGCAGGCGCCGTAACATTGAACGTTGCGGTGCCAGTAACTGTCCCGGCGGCGGGACCAGTGAAGGTCGCCGTAATTGTGGAAGAGCCCTGGCTGTAGCTTTGTGCGAGGCCGGCTGAGTTGACCGTGCTGACGGGCGCTGCCGACGAAGTCCACGTCACGAGACTCGTAATATCCCGCGTTTGACTATTGCTGAAGGTTCCCATGGCGGTAAATTGTTGGGTACGTCCTGCTGCGACGGACGGAGTCCCAGGGTTTACCTGGATCGCTGTGAGATAGGGAAATACCGCATCACTGCATCCCACGAGCTCACCTAGAGCTGCAAGCACTGCGACTAATAAGAGTTTCTTCAAGGAACACCTCGCGTTTCAAGAAATGTTTGTCCCAACTTCAGCCGGACGGCTCACAAATAATCATCGCGACGAATCGAACTACAAAGGGACCGCGCCTGCTCCCTGAGAGGAGGCGGCTGCGCACGGACCGGACGTTTTCGATCACGAGTCCAACGAGTCCGAGCGTGCGAAGGGGAGTACCAGAAGCAGGTCAGCGCCGGTCCCAACAAGCCTTGCTCCGATTTCGTGGAATTGAATTTATCTCGAGCCCGTCGAAGAAAAAAATTGAACTTTAGTCCTATCGATTCCCGCCACTCTTGTGGCCAAACAGGTCGACCAAGAGCGAAACTGGCTTTTCATAGAAGATAATTTAGGGCCCGCCGCTCTACTCCTTTTGGAGTCGCTTCCGTGGTTCTGGACCGACCTCGCGGGCGTAGCGCGTTTCATTGTTAAATTAGGACCTGCAACGCACTACGGGAATTGGTAAGAATGCTAGGTTTCTTTGTTATTATTACCAGTTTTTCCCATAAACTTGGCCACGACATCACAGACGCGGAGGACCTTCAGCGTCAGGCTTCATGAACAACATCAATATCGACTACCTGTTTTTCAACAGATTGCGGTATCCCAGCGGTCGACCTTCCCCACAGTGCCAAGCTTTCCTTCCGGGGACTCTGTTCTTCCCCCCCAAAACCGTTATACCCCTATGGGATCGCTCTGAATCAAGAATCGTTCTGATCAAAAGGTTGACGATGGAGTCAGTTGGCTAGCATCATAATATGCCGCCTCGGACTTCTATAATGCGAGAGATGTCTTCGTCAGAAAAGAATCAGCGATCTCTGGAAGCTGGCATCGTTACCGATTTCAAGGATCGGATGAGCTATGCAGGCTACCTCTGCCTTGATGGCCTACTCTCGCAACAGCGGCTACTCTCTCAGCCACCGCACCATGATGAAATGCTATTTATCATCCAGCATCAAGTCTCCGAACTCTGGATCAAGCAACTGCTTCACGAGTTGGAGGCAGCGATCCGTTATGTGCAGCAGGACCTGCTCGATCCCTGCTTCAAAATTCTGTCGCGTGCCAAGCTCATCCAGATGCAGCTCTTTGACCAATGGGCGGTGTTAGAAACGTTGACTCCATCTGAATACATGGAATTTCGCGGAGTTCTCGGCCATGCCTCCGGCTTTCAGTCGTATCAGTACCGCAAGCTTGAGTTTCTGTTAGGGAACAAAAATCGGGATGCGCTCAAGGTTTTTGCCCATGCTCCGGAGATCTATCAGGATTTGCGGAACACACTTGAGTCCCCCAGCCTGTATGACGAATTTCTACGCCATCTCAAGCGGCGAGGCCTTGCTGTTCCTCAAGCCTGCGTCGAGCGCGACTGGTCGGAGCCTCATCAGAAAAACGACGAACTGACAGAAGTCTTTCGGCAGATCTACGAGCATCCACGCGAGTACTGGGACGCATATGAGATGTGCGAAAAGCTGGTCGATGTCGAAGAGTATTTCCAGCTCTGGCGCTTTCGCCACATGAAGACGGTTGAGCGCATCATTGGCTTCCGCCCCGGCACCGGAGGGTCATCAGGAGTTGGTTTTCTGCGCCAGGCATTGGAATTGACTTTTTTCCCTGAGCTCTTCGCAGTCCGCACAGGACTGAAGCAACGATGAACGACGTGGCAGCAACGAGCCCCACAATAGACGAAGCCGTCTCGCAGCTTGGCTCTGGTCCGCTTACAGAAGAATCTGTGCAGCAGTACATAGCGCCGTTATTTTCCCGCGTGCTGGCGAGCGAGCGCATCTATCTCGCCAACCATTCCTTAGGCCGTCCTCTCGACGCGATGGCAGACGACGTGCGCGAAGCAACTTCGTTATGGGAAACAAAGCTCGGCGATGCATGGGATACCTGGCTTGAAGAACAGGAAGGCTTTCGCGCTCGCATCGCCCAGCTCATCCATGCTCCGCGTGTTGATTGCATCGTGCCAAAGACATCCGCCGGGCAGGGTCTGCGCGCTGTATTGAATGCGCTGCCTGGAACCCCGCGCGTCTTAAGCACGCGTGGAGAATTCGATTCCATCGACCTGCTGTTGAAACAGTATGCCTCGCTGGGACGAATAGAAGTAGATTGGGTGGAACCCGATGCTGAGGGCTTTTTTACGGTGCCGGGGATCATCCGGCATCTACGACAGGAGATCGATCTCGTCGTGATTTCTCAGGTTATGTTCATGAACGGACAATCCGTACATAATCTGGAACAGCTTGCAGACGCGAGCCACAACTTTGGCGCAAAGCTGTTGATCGATTCCTATCATGCCGTCGGCGTCTTTCCCATGGATGTCGCTGCCATGCGCGCCGATTTCGCTATCGGCGGCAGTTATAAATATCTTCGCGGTGGCCCCGGTGCTTGTTTTCTCTACTTGTCGCCTGAAATTCTTGCCAGCGGACTGCGCCCACTGGATACGGGTTGGTTCGCGGGAGAAAACACGTTTGGTTATGAGCGCCACGATCCGCCCCGTTTGCGTGCAGGTGGAGACGCCTTTCTCGAAGCGACGCCTCCTGTGCTTACTTACTATCAGGCACGCAGTGGTCAGCAGTTTACGCTGGCCGTAACTGTGGAGCGCTTGCGTGAGTATGGACAAAAACAACTTAGCAAGTTGAAGCTTTATCTTGCTGATGCTGGAATAGACGCAATTGGAGGCGATGCCAACCACGGCGCGTTTCTTTCTGTTCGCCATGCGAATGCCGGCGATCTCGCCAAAAAAATTGCGGAGAGTAATGTCATCACCGACGCTCGCGGTGAATGGCTGCGTCTTTGCCCCGATTGCCTCACGCGGGACGATGAGCTGCGAACAGCTGCTTCTGCCTTACACAGAACCCTCGAGCAGACGTATTCCTGAGTACCGTAAAGCTCCTAAGGCACACGCACCCCTTGACCTATGAATGGCTGGCCAACAAGACCTGGGACGGGACGTTAATGCATTTCGCGGGCGAGGATAAACTTCGTCTCCATCGGAACGCCGTCGCGATAGCGCACCTGAAAAAGTACTTGATAGAAGCGCGGAACTCTGCCGCCGGTCTGTTCTTTCAACTTGGCCGCTAACGTCCGAGCGAACTGCGGATCGGTGAAATCCTGTACTGCGCCCAAATATCCAGCCGAACGATTACTGGTAAAGCTCTCAATATCGTTCTTTCCGTTCGGCCCAGGCAGGTGAGTCACCAACGCGTAGATCGTTCCCTGCTCGCTCGGCGCGGTCGTATATACGTCGGCGTAAAAGCTGGGCTGTCCGTTGCCGGGATGTTCGTCTCGAACCCCGGTGAGCTCTGGAACCAGTTGGGGAGCGATCGGCATGTTGCGGAGTTGATTGAAGAAAAGATTCTGCACGCCAACGAAGATAACGTTGTTGTCAGCGAGTTGTTGCCAGGAGAGCTGGCTCGTTCTAACAATCGATAGAGCGCGCTCAGGTGTCTTCAAAAGTCCGCCAAGTAGAAACGAGGCCTCTGCCTCGCCAAAGGCCGTGTAATACCTGCTGGGACGCATCTCCGATTGGTTCAACGCTCCGGTCAATTTATTAAGTGCAGCCGAACTCACTACATCCGACCACTCGTTCATCGAACGGTCGCGAAAGTAGACCCCAGGATTCGACCGAATCTCCGCGAAAAGGGGATCTTCGATTGAAACAATCAGCGGCAAGTTATGACTGAGGAACGGGGCCCACAAAGTGTCGAGGTCCGGACTTCTCAGGTCAGCGACGCTCTGCTGATGAGTCACGGTGCGTCCCAATAGATACCCGAGACCAAGCAGCAGGATAACAGCCACAAAACCGGCGACGAGTCGAAACAAAGACGGCCGGGTCGTCCTACTGCCTGCCGAATCAAAGATTTGCTGTGCAGGAAGAGGCAGCGTTGAAACTGTGGAACTCTCCTGACTAGACGTTGAAGAATTAGAGCGCGGTTCAAAGGTCAGGCGAAAGCGACCCTTGGGAAGGTCAACGATGATTGGATCGCTTTTGCCTTCGGTCCGGTAGTACTCCGCCAGTCTTTGGCGCAGACGGCCCATCTGAATTCGGACAGCAGAGTTATGCTGTGGATCGTAAGTGGATGACTTCCCCAGGCCATCGATCGCGACAACATACTCCTTAAGATTGTCAGCCTCCCCGGCGATCGCCTTCTCCGACAGAAATGTGAGAAGCCGGCGAAGGACTTCCGAGCTGCGAAACTGCTCGCTGTGCACGATGCGGTCAATTTGCTGCTGGATTGGCTCCGCAATCGTGGACTTGTCATCCAGGATCATCTCTGCGATATATCATCGCGGGGTAAGCACTGTCAATTGAAGCCCATATCCCGAAAACGAAACACTTATAGCTTTCCTACCAAGACATGCGAGAACATTGGTGTATTCCTGTATCTCAGGGTGTCACATACAGTTTGCCGTCATGTTTTCATTCCCGGCTAAGCCGCGGGGTGCTATCAATCGGAAAGAAACAAGGCTGATCGGACTCGAGACATTCTATTGGTACGTCAATCGAGTCCGGGCTTCGGATTCTGTTCCACACAACGCCGGAGGCGGCCAGGAGGCAATAGAAATCTCATGCAAGCTACCCGTCGCGAGGTCATTCGAGGAACATTTGCCGCAGGACTAACAGCTGGGCTACCGTCCATGGCCACCGCCACCACCTCTTGCCCGGATACGTCCCTCAAGGCGAAATACGCGAAGCTCGACGCGGCGGCCAGCCTGCCGGTCTTCAAGCGCGAGCTCTTTCCGGAGCCGGCCATCATCCAGACGGTAGAGTTGCTCCACTACGGCAGGAGTTGGCTGTGCCGGGTCCGGACGAAAGACGGGGCCGAAGGCATATCCGTCTCCAACTCCCAGCAGATGGAGGTTCTCTACCCCATCTTTGCCAAGCGCATTGCGCCGTACTTCATCGGCAAGGACGCTCGAGATATCGAAGCCCTGATGGAAGAGGTCACGGTCTACGAAAGCAACTACAAGGCCACTGGGCTTGCCATCTTCGTCCCCATGGCGACTCTCGAGTTTGCGATTCTGGATATGTTCGGAAAAATGGCGAACCGGTCGATCGGCTTGCTCATCTCCGACAAGATCTACAACCCGAAGATCAACGTCTACCAGGCGAACGGCGAACGCTACATCTCCGCGGAAGAGACGATCGAACACCTGCAGCGTGACGTGGCAATCTCCAAGGCAAAGGCCATCAAATTCAAGCTTGGTGGCCGCATGTCGCACCCCGAAACGCCGGTAGGCCGCAGCGAGAAGCTAATTCCTTTGGTACGCAAGACCTTCGGCGACAAGATGGTGATCTCTGCCGACGCCAACGGGTCGTACACGCCGGAACAGGCTATCCCCATCGGGCGGCTGATGCAGGAGTACAACTACGCGTTCTATGAGGAACCCGTCCCCTTCGACTGGTACGAAGAGCTGAAACTGGTCGCCGATGCGCTCAAGATCCCGATGGCGTTGGGTGAGCAGGAGCCCAGCACCCATAATTTTCGCTGGGTGCTCGCCAATAACGCGGTCGGAATCGTGCAGCAGGACATGTTCTACTTCGGCGGAATGGTCCGCTGCATGCGGGTCGCACGGATGGCCGGAGTCCTCGGCAAACAGTGTATCCCTCACATCTCTTCCACCGGGCTCGGATACCTTTACATGATGCATTTCGTCTCGGCCATCCCGAACTCAGGCCCCTACCATGAGTTCAAAGAATTCAATAACGATCTGCCATACAGCTGCCCAACCTCGACGCTTCGCAGCGACGACAATGGAGTCATTACGGTGCCGACCGGTCCCGGGCTCGGAGTCACGATCGATCCCGCTTACATAGCGAAGCATACGGTTGTTAAGGGCTAACGGCAGGTCTGGCGACGCAGCTACGATGCGGCGGGGGAGCGATTCTTGAGTGATGTCCGTAGGTCGAAGAGCTTTCTCCGGACGCTGTACTTCCGCGTCCTGGTCGGAATCGTAGCAGGCGTCATTGTAGGGCGCTTCTTTCCGAGCGTTGGCGTGGCTCTCAAGCCCTTGGGCGACGGATTTTTAAAACTAATTCGCATGCTGGTGGCGCCCGTGGTTTTCTTTACGGTTGTCACCGGCGTGGCCAAGTTTGGCGATCTCCGCCGTCTGGGACGCGTAGGGCTTAAGTCGATTCTGTATTTTGAGGCAGTCACGACATTAGCCCTCGTGATTGGATTGCTCGCCGCGAAGCTCATGCAACCCGGTCGTGGCATCAATGCCGACCCGGCCTCACTCGATACCAGTTCCATTGCGCAATACACTACCGGCGCTGTTCACACCGGCACGACAGATTTTCTTCTGAACATTATTCCTGACAGCTTTCTCGGTGCCTTCACTCGCGGAGAGATGTTGCAGGTACTTCTGCTTGCAGTCCTCTCTGGCATTGCCCTGGCTACGCTTCGGGGCGAGCAGAAGTTGGTAGGGCTTGCCGACTCGCTCTCGCAGTTTTTCTTCAAAATGGTCGCGCTGGTGATGGAATCGGCGCCTCTTGGAGCATTCGGCGCCATAGCTTTTACGATAGGCCGGTACGGCGCCAACTCCCTCCTCTCGATTGGAAAGCTGCTCCTTTGCTGTTATGCCACCAGCATCGCGTTCATCATCGTCGTGCTCGGGACCATCTGCTGGGCCAATGGCGTGAAACTCTGGCGATTCATCGTTTATATCCGTGAGGAACTCCTAATCGTCATTGCTACGTCATCGTCAGAGCCTGCATTGCCGCGACTGATGTTGAAGCTGGAAAATCTGGGGTGCTCCAAGGCCATCACAGGACTGGTAGTGCCTGCGGGGTACTCCTTCAATTTAGACGGCACCTCGATCTACCTGACGATTGCGTTGCTCTTCGTCGCGCAGGCCACAAACACTCATCTCTCGCTTCGGCAGGAGATCTTCATCCTCTTCATTCTGATGCTGAATTCGAAGGGCGCCGCGACGATCACAGGAGGCGGCCTGATCACGTTGGCCGCTACACTCTCAGCATTAGGAACGGTGCCGGTAGCAGGTATCGCTCTCCTCATTGGCGTCGACAGGTTTCTGTCGGAGATGCGCTCCGTAACCAACATCATCGGCAACGGCGTGGCAACCATCGTGATCTCTCGATGGGAAAACCAGTTTGATGCGTCGCGTGCCCGCGCAGTGCTGAGTCGCACACAGACTGCAGTCGAAGAAGATGTTACTTTGCGCGAACATGCGGGAGTGATGTAGCCATGAGAGAGACGCGGGGCCGTTACGTTCTAACGTTAGTGATCTTGTTCAGCTTCACGCTGACCGGTGCAGCACAGCGGATCACCCGCCCGGACCCCACCGACCCTGCGCACCCGTTTAATACCCCGGCAGCGGTTGCAGCTCCAGCTACTGAGGAACAATTCGCCCGCTGGCGTGAACAAGCTAAAGCTGCGCTTTTTCTTCCTACGGTTATGCCGCCTGTCGCCCCGCATGATTTTGGCAGCTTCACGCCAATGCCTGGCGTCGCTGCTCATCGCGTCACCTACGGTACACAGTTCGGTATGCGGGCGACAGCTATCGTTTACCGTCCGGACCACGTGAGCGGAAAGCTTCCTGCCATCGTCGTGGTCGCGGGGCATGGAGGAAGTAAATCCACCTGGTATGAGGTTTACGCCGGACTGCTCTATGCAAGCGCCGGCGCAGTAGTTGTAACCTTCGATCCCATTGGTGAGGAGGAGCGCAACTCCGAGCATCTTGCCGATGCTCGTGCTCACGACACGGTTCTGCCAGGTCTGGAATCGCCGGCAAGGATGGGCGGACTCATGATCGGTGACGTCATGGGCGCGGTCAGCTATGTCTCGAGCCTGCCCGAGGTCGACTCAAAACGCATCGCTGTGCTCGGTTACTCGATGGGAAGCTTTCATGCCGCACTCGCAGCGGGTCTGGATCCTCGCATCTCAGCGCTGGTCCTTTCGGGCGGCGGAGATCTTGACGGTAACGGTGGCTCCTGGGACTCGAGCAGCAAGATCATGTGCCAAGGCGGCCCCTATCAGGCGCTTAGCTTTCTTCCCGACAAGGGAGCGATTCTCTATGCTCTACACCAGCGCGCTGGTGAGACTCTTGTGCTGAATGGCGCCGAGGACAATTTAGTCGCCGTCCCGCACCACGGCGAGAGCTTCTTCGCCGATCTCAACACTCGTGTCCAGGCTCTTGCCGGACCCCATGTCCCGAAGATCGAATACCGCTTTTACAAAGGCGTTGGTCATCGTCCGAGTTGGGTGAACCGTGATGCCGCAGCGTGGCTCAACGCTAGGCTCCATTTTCCACGTTGGCAAAATATATCCCTCGATTCGCTCGGAGAGACGCACATCGCGGAGTGGGCTGCAACCACCGGCGCTCACATCAACCACGGCTATGAGTCGGAGAAGACCGAAGGAGGGATCAGCGCCGTGGGGCGCAACTTCCCGGCTCCAACACGAGCCCAGCTGCAGGTGGTCCCTGACGCGGAATGGCAAGCGCATCAGGAACTCTATACCTGGCAAGGATGGGCGAAGCGGACACTGACGGCAGAGGGTCTCCCAACAAATGTACCGGAACCCACTTCACCCAGGCCGCCGCGTCCGGCTGTCAGCTCAACAACACAGCCCTCTCCATCTCACTGACACATCCCTTCGCCGAACTCGTTGCCATGGGGTACGCGCCAGACAAGATCCTTCGTAAAACCAGCCGCGGTTCCTTCTTAAAACTTCGTCCAAACTCCTCGTCTTGAAGTGAGCGAGTCCAGTTTCCCGCAGAAGTGCCTTACGGCACTGAAATCCGCCGCTCTTCTCAGGGCGGCAATTCTCGAAGCTCAAAACCCGAGGCTCGCCACCACCTCCTCAGCAACGAACGATCGGCCATTCACCAGATGAGGCAGCTAGAAACTGCTGATTCTAAACATCTGGGCGACCGATAGACGTGTCACATACACCGTGAGTACAGGTTGATTACATGCACATCCTTCCTTTTTGTTGAAAGCAAATGTTACTGAGGGTGTGCATTTTTTCAAGCTGAAATCTGTGCGCTGGATAGGGCAGCCTCTACGTCGGCCTTGCTAAAGGACCGTCTCGATAGCCGTCCTCAAGAGGTCGGTTCGAAGTGTGATTTGAAGCAAAGGGGGCGCAACAACCCCGGAGGGACAAGATGCAACGGAAACATCCAATATTTTCTGTCTCCGTCAGAGCGTTACTTTTGGTGGGAGCACTGCCACTGATTGGAGCGGCTCCCTCGGTAGCATTCAGCCAGGCGCTCGCCTCCGCGAGCCTTACCGGCAAGGTCACCGACGGCACTGGTAACTCGATTCCCGGAGCAAAAGTGACTGTGACCGGATCAGCACTCCAGGTCCCGCAAGTCAATTCGACAACAGATGCGGAAGGAAATTACACCATTGTCGACTTGCCCGCACCGGGCACCTATCGCATTGCCTTGTCGGCCGTCGGGTTTCAGACCTACGTTCAATCCGACGTCCATCTCACTGTCGGACTAACCGGCAAGGTCGACGCCAGCATGAAGGTAGGCGCCGTCACCGAAGTGGTCGAAGTATCCGGCGCAAACCCCGTGCTCGATCCCGTGTCGGTCACCAACACCGCCACCCTGCCCGAAGCGGAGATCAGGGACGTTCCTCGCGGCCTGCGGACCCAGGAGCTTTTGACCCAGACCCCCGGCGTCGGTATGGCAGGACCGCCCGACGTCGGCGACAGCAACTTCGGGACCCGATACAACACCGTCACCTACGGAGTCGTCCTGAATCCGACTCTCAGCATAGAAGGCATGAATACCTCGATTGCAAAGAACGCGACCGGGGCCGTGTTCGTCAATGGAACGGGCATCGCGGAGGCCGAGTTCACGCCAAGCGGAAACAACGCCGACATCGCTTTTCCCGGTGTCAATCAGGACATGACTCTCAAGTCTGGCGGCAACAGTTTTCACGGCTATGTGATGGGCGGCTATGAAAACCCGAGCTTTCAAGGCAACAACATTAATGCTGTCCTGGCGGCGCCTCCAAATAACCTGACGTTAACCAACCCACTGACAGACACTGGTTTTTACGATTACGCCGCCAACATTGGCGGCTACGTGATTCGCAACAAGTTGTGGTTCTTCGGCGGCTACAGCACGGAAGCGGTGACTCAGGGTTCGGCGGGTTATGTCGGCGCGCCCGATGCATCCGGCAATTGGCTGGGGGCCACTGCTCCTCCGGCGACTGTTCACTCGGCCAACCCACAGTACAACTACAAGATCAGTTACCAGGTCTCAAAGAACACCCAGATCATCTGGGCCCATCTTCATGGCGACCTTTATAACTCCAACAACAGCCCCGGGCGTTTTCGCCCGCTGCCGAACGGGACCGTCCTGCGCCAGCCCGGCAGTTCCTGGCATGGCGAAGTGCAGACCGCAATCGGTAAGAAGTTTCTCTTTGACGCACTCTTTGGCCATGCTGGCTATCACGTGCGTTATTCTGCGGAGCCCGCCAGCGCCCTTGCTCCCTTCGGCTTTCCCGACGGGGCTGACTTCGCCGGATCGCCAAGTGAGGACGAACTCAGCAACGGTTTGACGACAGGGCCCGCATCACAGCTCCTTGACCGCCCCAACAACCGTTATGAGCTCAAGGCCATCGGTACCTTCATTCCCTCGGGACGCCACTGGGGCGGATCACACCAGTTAAAGTTCGGCACCACAGACGACTGGGAGTATGCGGCGACCGCTGTCGATAAAGACAAGCCAAGCGGCGACTACCTGTTGCAATTTCAGAACGGGGTTCCGAACAAAATCACCGTCTACAACTATCCGTATCCAACCTCCATGAACGCCGCTTTTAGCCAAGCCGCCTACATAACGGATAAGTGGATCATCCGTCGGGTTGCTCTGAATCTCGGCATCCGCGCCGAACGGTATCACTCTTTCTATCCCGATCAATCGGGAGTTGCTGGTCAATTCAGCGATCTGTTTCCGGTCCAGCACTACCCTTACCAGAGCATTCTGACCTGGAGCGATATCGTCCCCAGGGCAGGCATCGCATGGGACCTCAGAGGCGACGGCAAGACAATCATCAAAGCCTCCGTTGGATTGTTTGGCGACACGATGGGAAGTCTTTTCGCCGCCACCTTCAACCCTAATGCGGCCAAGAGCATTACTTACAACTGGAGTGGGCCATGTGCTCCTACTGCTCCAAATGCCCCAGTTCAATACAAATGCGACGTCACGCAAGCTTTTTTGTCGTCGTTGCCCAGCCTTACGCCGGTCTCACAAACGGGAGCACAGGCACAGGTGCTGAATCCAAATCTCAAAGCGGACAAGACCCACGAGTACACCTTTAAAATTGAGCGCGAGGTTGTGCGAAACGTCTCAGCCGACTTCACCTATGTCCACCACTCGCTATTCAACCTGTACGACGCGGCAACCAACGCCGGATCGATCCTGCCTACGCAGACCTTTACCAACAACGGTGTTGATGTGGGCCATCCGTACAGCAGTTGGAACATTCCTGTCGTCTTCAACGACACGTTTAGAGGTGTCACGACTCCGGTAACCGTCTACACCTACGCGAAGGGCTCAGGAACCACAGCCAGTGAAGTCGTCAACACCCCATCGAATCGACCAGACAGGTTCGATAGTTTTGAGATTGGCATTACCAAGCGCTATTCCAAGCGCTTTACCGGCTTCACATCTTTCTGGACGACGAAAGATCATCGCTGGATCCAAGGCACCGCGGGTATCGTCGGCAGTCCCAACGACAATCCATTCCCTCTGGACACGACTTGGAATTGGGAGGCCCGCTTTGCCGGAATTTACTATCTGCCGAAAGGATTCCAGGTCTCTTCTCTCTTCCGTGCACAGTCCGGCACTCCTGGCCAGCGCATCTCCAAATTCAATAGCTCAGCCCTGAATCAGGGTTCGACAACCATTCGCATGGGTCCATTTGGAGAGTTCAGGGGGCCGGTTGTCCCACTGCTGAACCTCAAAGTAGCGAAGATCTTCACTATCCATGACAGGTTCAAGCTAGAAGCCAACGCTGAGCTATTCAACGTTACAAACAGCAGCGCAAACATCACAACGAACTATCTGACAGGTGCGTCCACGTTTGGGGTCGCGTCGGACATACTTTCGCCTCGCGTGCTGCGCCTGGGCGGCAACTTCAGTTTCTAATCCCGGTTGAGACACGGGCTAACGGTTTCAGAACGTTTCACCGAGAGAGGTTTTCAGGAATGACGCATATCTTCAAGGCTCGTGCTTTCTCCCAACGTTTCCCAAAGCCCCTTGCTATTTCCTTCGCATTCATCGTATTTACGTCACTATTTTTTTCAGCGCGCGTTCGGGCCCAGGAGTTTCGCGGAACCATCTCCGGAACCGTCACCGATTCATCGGGCGCCGTCATTAAAGACGCTCAGGTGACTATCACTGAGACAAGTACGAATACCGTCAACCGCACAAAGACAGATAGTGCAGGGCAGTATGTCGTCCCCTTCCTGCAACCCGGCACTTATCAGATCGTCGTCGAGATGGCCTCGTTCAAGAAAGATGTGCGTAACGGGATCACCCTTCAAGCCAACGAGCACCCGCTTATCGACATGGTCCTCCAGGTCGGAAATGCACAGGAGACTATCAGCGTCACCGAAGACGTCCCCCTAGTCGACACGGCGAATGCCTCTGTGGGCCAGGTGATTACAACCAAGGAGGTCGAAGACTATCCGGTCAACGGCCGAACTCCAATTACGCTGGTCGAACTTGCGGTGGGCGTGGTTCCCACGTCACAGCCATCCCAGATCCACCCGTTTGACAACAGCGGCGCCTCCAGCTGGAGCATTGGCGGAACGCCCGCGCAGGCAAGCGAAGTCCTCCTCGATGGCACACCCGACACCACGTGGCAGGGCGACGTTGCCTACAATCCGCCGCAGGGCGTCGTGAAAGAATTGAGCATCAGTGTCTCAGACACTGACTCATCGTTCGGACATACCATAGGCGGCGTGATGAACCAGATCACGATGTCCGGAACAAACAAATTTCATGGGTCGGTCTATGAGTTTCACGTCATTCCTGGCATGGCAGCCAACACTTATTTCAATAAGCGGACCAACCCGATCCAAAGCCTACCACCGCAGAAGTTCGATCAGTACGGCCTTACCATCGGCGGCCCGGTAATTATTCCGAAGGTCTTCGATGGCAGGGGCAAGGTCTTCTTCTTCTTTGGATACGAGTCATTGCCGGATTCGACCCCTTCGACCACGACAAACACCGTGCCCACCGATGCCGAGCGTAAAGGTGACTTCTCCGCGCTTCTTCCCCTCGGCTGTTCGAACGGGTATCTGGGTACCGATAGCAGCCATTGCGCCAACGGCACCGCCAACCCGTACCAACTCTACAATCCGTTCACCGCGACGCTCAACGGTTCGACCGTGACGCGAAAACCGATCCCGAACAACATCCTGACCAACGCCGGCCCGCTCAGCCCGGTCGCTCTCTCTTATCTGAAGTACTACCCTGAGCCGAATGCATCGAACCCCAATGTCGACGGAGAAAACAACTACATCAGCAACTCGCCGGCAGTCGATACCTTCAACAGCGAATTCTATCGTGGCGACTGGAACATGAGTGAGCGTAGCCACATCTTCGGAGAGTTCCACCGCAATCACCGCACGAATCACAAGAACGATATCTTCAGCAACAACGCCAGCGGTCAGGGATCGCAGCGCCTCAATCTCGGCGCCACCTTGGACGAGGTCTACACTATCAACGACTCGACAGTGCTCAACGTCCGCGGGAACTGGCTCTTGTACAACGAGACAACCGTTCCTGCCAGTCCCACCTTCACTCCGGAAACCGTCGGATTTCCGTCTTATGTAACCGCGGCCAGCCAATACCCGCAGCTGCCCTTTATCAGTCCCGGCTTCACTAGTCTCGGTTTTCAGAGCGCGAGCAAAGATCCCTCAACGATCTACGGGCTCTTTGGTGATGTCGTAAAAATCATCGGTCGCGATACGCTCAAGTTTGGTGTCGATGCCCGCCAATACCGCGTCGATGTCACGAACTATGGCGCCGCCGCCGGCACCTTCACCTTCGCGTCAAACTTCGTCCAGTCCAGTTCATCCGGAAGTGCCCCGACCTTCGGAGGTCCGGAAGCCAGTTTCCTGCTCGGGTTGCCAACCAGCGGAAGCTTCTTCAATGCTGCGACTGCAAACTTCCACGCAAATTACCTAGCTTTCTTTGTTCAAAACGATTGGAGGATCACCGACCACGTTACGGTGAACCTCGGTGTGCGTTATGACCATCAATCACCCTTTGAAGACAAACTCAGCCGCGTCGTCAACGGTTTTAATACGACAGCAGTCAACAACGCATCGTCGTCGGCTTCAGCTGCGTATGCCGCAAACCCCATCAACCAGATTCCGCCAGGCGCCTTCAACACTCTTGGTGGGCTGACGTTCCCCAACACGCCGAAAAATGGAGCGCAATACCAGACGATCTCGCACTGGTTTAGTCCACGCATCGGCTTCAGTTACAACCCGTCAATTCTGCGACAAAAAATGGTTGTTCGAGGGGGCTTCTCAATGTTTGTCCTGCCGGCGAACCTCGACACCCTATCAACACTTGATGTTCCCGGTTCGAGCGTCATCGTAAACCAGGAAGGGTTCTCGGCCACCACAAGCTTTGTGCCCACGAACAATAACTACCTCACCGCCGCCAGCACCCTCGACAATCCATTTCCCTCGGGATTCACGCCCGTGGTTGGTTCCACTCTTGGTGCCAGCACCAATCTGGGTCAGACGATCACCTACTACGCTCCCATCATCCGGGACCCTTACGCCTTGCGGTGGAACCTCGGTGTTCAATACGCGCTCTCACCGAATCTATTGTTGGAGTTGGACTACATAGGCGACCACGCCGTCCATCAGCCGGTCGCCAGCACGCCAATTGACTACATCCCGCAGCAGTTCCTCAGCACACTGCCGGCCCGCGATAACGCACTTGTGGCAAGCTACAACGCTACCGTCAAAAATCCCTTCGCAGGTCTTCTGCCGGGAACCAGCATCAACGGAGCGACGGTGGCGCGCTCCCAATTGCTCATGACATATCCGCAGTTCACCGGAATCACCCAGCAAAACGCATCCGAAGGGGACTCTGTCTATCACGACGTCTCCGTCCGCGTCGAGAAGCGTTTGAGTCACGGAGTTTCCGTTACTGGCAACTACAGCTTTTCGAAGCTCGTTGAGTCGATGCAATACCTCAATCCCGGAGATACAAAATTGGCTAAGATTGTTTCTCCTTACGACCACAAACAGCACCTCGCAATCGGAGGAACGTATGAGCTGCCCATCGGTACCGGCAAGATGATCGACATAAAGTCCGGAGTATGGAACAGCATTCTCGGCGGCTTCAAGATCAACGGAGTGTATTCGTTCCAAACCGGCGCGCCGTTGTTCTTCTCCAACGATCTTGTCACTACTGGCCAGCCTATTACCGCCAACCCACGATTGACGACGCCCGCTAAATCACTGAACACCGCAGCGTTCGACACCGCCAGCGCAGATCAGTTTTCCTTCCATCTGCGTACGCTGCCCCTTACTTTTGGCAATGTCCGAACGGACGGAATCAATCAGTTAGACTCCTCCTTGCTGAAAGACTTCCACTTCCCCAAAGGCATGTACGCGCAATTCCGCCTGGAGGTCTTCAATACACTCAATCACGCCAGCTTCGCCGCTCCAGCGGTGTCGTCTGCCACCAGCAGCAGCTTCGGCACAATCACTTCTCAAGCAAACTCAGCCCGAACCGCACAGTTCGGCGGCCGTTTTGTCTTCTGATTCAATGGACTACCGGGCCGGGAAGGATCTTGACCGTTCCTCTCGGCCCGTCTTCCCTTGTAAGAGGATGTAACTACCGTCAGGAGATTCGAATGTTATCCAGAGTCGCTCTCTTTGTTACCCTTGCCGTTACCACCGCGTTCGCAGCGGACCCTCCCGGCTACGTCGTATGGCCCAAGGGCTTTCCACCTGAAGGTTCGCCGCAGAAAATACAGTTTGAGCATCATAGCTGGTCGCTTGCGCACCGCGAGAAGAGTGGTGTGGTCGAGTCCCACGGAACTCGTACCATCGTCATGATCGTGCAAAGCGGTGAGGCAACTCTGGTCGTCGGGAACGATGTAGTGGACGCAAAGAATACGTCTCCGACGGAGGTCCGTGGTACTTCCATTCGCAATGGAATTGAGAGGAAAGTCTCTACCGGTGACGTCATTAACATGCCCGCAGGTCTGCCGCACCAGTTTCTCCTGGAGCCGGGAAAGCAAATCACATATATTGACGTCGTCGTGAACACGACTGAGAAATAGTAGCAACGCGACAGTAAGGATGGAGGGCCGCAGCATGAAGGTTCGTGAATTGCCTTTGATTGTCATCTTGTTCTCCGGATTCATTCCAGTTCGCGCTCTTAGCTGCGACTTCAGCGCTTATAAAGCGGTAGATGGAATCAAAGCCGAAGCCAAAGGCGACGCAATCGTCTTCAACTGGCAGGGAGAAGGCGGTCAGCAACTCCAGGCGCAGTTTTCCCTCCGCGATGGCCAGCCGTTGGTCCAGGAACTCGCCGCTCGCTCCAGCGGGGGAGCATGGATCGTTCTCGGCAAAGACCTCACGCCGGACTTTGAGGTCACCACAGGCAAGCGTCGCATCTCTGGCGGCCTGGTCAGTCTTCTCAAAGCTGCCAAGATAGACACGCCCGAAGAAGAGGAGCGCCGGAAGTGGAACATCTTCTGGGATGCTCCTCTTGTGGTCCCGGGTAAAAACGATCCGCGTGATCCCCCGCACACAAAGGAAGAGATCCGGCGCGCCTCCGTCAGCTACAAATCTGACAACTGCAAAGTAGTCTCCGATGGCACTCGAGTCAGCATTCGCTTCAACGGTCTCACGCTGGGCATCTTCTACGGCGATCTCGAATTCACAACCTACAAAGGCTCTAACCTCCTCCGGCAGGAGGCTATCGCCAGCACTCAGGAACCGGCAGTCGCCTATATCTACAAAGCCGGACTCAAAGGCTTCAGCATCGCAAACGACACCAAACTCGTGTGGCGGGACAATGCACAGGTTTGGCAGGAGTACGAATTCGGAGGAGCGCCAAACGACGAGCCCGTCAATCTTCGCGCGCGCAATCGCCTCGAAATTCTGGACACAGGCAAAGGCTCCCTCGGCGTTCTTCCTCCTCCGCACAAGTTCTTCTTTGCGCGCGAGAACGAGGTCAACCTCGGCTACGTCTACTACCGGAAGGACAGCAACAGCTCCCTTTCGTTAGGAGTGATGCAGCCAGAGCATGGCGAAGGGTATGCGCCCTGGGGCGTCACAGACCCCATCTGGAACAAGCGCGCCGAGACCGCCTACCGTCAGAAGGAGAACTACGCACTCTACAACGCTCCGGCTGGGACAACTCAACGCATGGCTGTCTACTACTACCTCAGCTCCAAGGATGACCATGCGACGCAGCAGGCAGTCCTCGAATACACGCACAATGACGTCTTCAAACCCATCCCCGGTTTCAAGGTCGTTAGCGGGCACTTCCACATGGACTTCAACGAGCAGCTACGCGACCTGAATACGTTCGACTACCATCCGAGTTGGGTTCCCGTCTTCCGCGGACTCGGCATCAACGTCGTGTACTTGGGAGACTTTCACGACGACTCCGACCCTCGCGACCCCGGTCCCAAGCGGCTAGCGGAGCAAAAGTACTACTTCGAAGGAACCCGTCGCCTTTCCGACAAAAACTTCCTGCTCATTCCCGCCGAAGAGGTCAACTCCTACCTCGGTGGCCATTGGTATCTCATGATGCCCAAGCCCGTCTATTTCACACACTCCGGCGCGCGTGCGAATGGTCAGCCATTTGAAGAGACGGATCCCAAATATGGGCACGTGTATCATCTCGGCTCACCGGAAGATGTGATGAAGATGGTCGATCAGGAACAGTCCATCATCTGGACAGCACATCCGCGCACGAAAAGCTCCGAGACCTATCCCGACGGTTACAAGGACAAAGATTTCTTTCTCAGCGACAGGTTCGTCGGTGCATCATGGGAGTCGTTGCCCGTGGACCTCTCTGAAAAGCGGCTATGCGAGGTCCGCTGCTTCGGTACCAACGATGACATGAGCAACTGGGCGCCGAAACCGAAGTACATGCTCGCCGAAGGCGATACTTACACCAAGCGCCCAGACGACGAGACATACCCGCAGCTTGCCGTGAACTATCTCAAACTTGATCGCGTCCCCCTTTATAACGAGAGCTGGGCCCCGATCGTCGAAGGCATACGCGCCGGAAACTTCTTCGGTACCACGGGAGAGATTCTCTTTCACAACTGGAACATCGAAGGCACGGGCGCCAAAAGCATCTACAACGCAACCATTGAATACACGTTTCCCCTCGACTTCGCGGAGCTAGTTTGGAGCGACGGCACACGCATCGATCGCCAGATCATCCAACTCACCGAAACAACGCCTTTCGGGACCAAGACATTCAAGATCCCGTTCGATGCGACCGGCAAAAAATGGGTACGCTTCGCCGTGTGGGACTCAGCCGGCGATGGGGCGTGGCTTCAGCCGATCGCACCGAAGCAGTAAGAATCTCATCGGCTGACAAGTTCCTTCGCGCTCGCAGCCGGTTGAATGTTCTGGTTGACGCGCAAAAAATTATCGGGGTCGTACTTCGTTTTAGTCCGCGCCAGCCTGTCGTAGTTATCGCGGTACGTTGCGCGAATGCGCTCTTCGCCTTCGCCTTCCATCATGAAGTTAACGTACGCACCTCCGGCTCCGTAGGGATGCAGCGCTGCCCAATAATCTTTCGCCCAGGCAGTAATTTTGTCCCTGTTCGCTGGATCTGGATCTACCCCGACAATCACTTCACTCCAGTTGGCGTCACGATAGCTCCACGGCGTGTCATCTTTCTTCGGCTTGTGCGCTGCGCCGTCGATGCAGTAGAGATGCATCGTGGAGTGCAGTGACGGAAGTTCCGAGCCGTGCTTTATGTGCAGAGCGATCGCCTCGTCGCTCAGTTCATTCACAAAATCGGCCTTCCAGTACCAATGCAAACCAGGCGAATAGAGTCCGTCGAACATGCCCTGCAGCATGGGGAAAGGCATAGGCACGAAAAATTCAAACGCCGGCGGCCGGAATTTGCGCAACGGCTCGAGAATCTCATTCGCCTTTTCCAGAGGTCCGTTGTAGCACCACACGATGCCGCACATCTTTTTGAAATGCAAATCCTCGGGGAAGGGAGGACCCGGGGGAACCGTAAGAAATGCAAAGAAACCGTTCAGCTCTTTCGGTGCCTTGAGAATGAAATCGCGATACCACTTCATCACATCCGCCGCCTGATCCAGGTGCCACAACATTGGGCCGGCACACACCATTTTCACCGGATGCGCCTGGAACATGAACGATGTCACCACACCGAAGTTTCCCCCTCCGCCCCGGATTGCCCAGAACAGATCAGCATTCTCGCTGGCACTCGCCACGACAAATCGTCCATCGGCCGTGACGACGTCGGCAGCCAGCAGACTATCGATGGTCAAGCCGTACTGTCGTGTGAGATACCCGATGCCGCCACCCAGGGTCAATCCTCCAACCCCGGTCGTCGAGATAATCCCCGATGGCACCGCCAGTCCAAATGCATGCGTCGCATGATCAACGTCGGCCCACGTGCAACCACCGCCCACACGCACCGTACCTGCAGCTGGATCGACACGAACGTACTTGATGGGGGAAAGGTCGATTACCAGGCCATCGTCGCAGACTCCCAAACCTCCTGCGTTGTGGCCCCCGCCTCGAATCGAAACCCGCACATCATGCTTCCGGCCGAAACTGAGTGCGGTCATCACATCGGCTACATCTACGCACTTAGCAATCAAGCGCGGTTTGCGATCAATCATCGCGTTATAGACCTTGCGCTCCTTGTCGTATTGCTCATCTGTGGGCTCAATCAGAGTTCCCCGGAGCTGCCCTTTGAATTCAGTAATATCTTCCTGTCGCATATCTCTCTCCTTCTATCGATCCAGTTCAAGGTAACGACCCCCAGGACGAGAAGTAACGAAACAACACCGAAGAAATGCCGAAAACCCAACCCCACTGCCGACCCATTTCTGTGTAAACGGAAGGTCCGAATAGAATCTCGAAATCTCGATGGACCGGTGAGCGTCCGAATCCTACGGCAGGAGCAGCAACTGGGCCCAAAAGGCACGAATGGGCGGCCGCAATCGATTTCCCGCTGCATCTCGTGCTCGCGATTGAAGATCTGCCATTATCGCGAACTGTACGCCGAGCCGGGTGAAAGGGCTTCACCTATAACCTGCACGCGGTCAAACACCGATTGGTCGGTCTGATCTAGGAAATCGCGGCACAGGAAAAAATGGTGCGCCCGAGAAGATTCGAACTTCTGACCTACAGCTTCGGAGGCTGCCGCTCTATCCAGCTGAGCTACGGGCGCGTTTCTCTAGCCTAGCATTGATCGCTACAGGTTGACAGCCCATGCCGCTCCAGTTCAGCATCATCACGGGCCCTATGTCTAACATCCTAAGCGTTCTGTCGAACACGTACGCTCAACCCACGACTTCACCGAGAAAGAGAGACTCGCCAATGTTCCTTCGCTCCCTGGCAACCGCCGCATGTTGCATGCTCCTCGCCACCGCAAGCTTCGCCCAGGCCCCGGCTAGTCCGCCAGCCACCGCTAACGTCAACCTGAACGGCAAAGACGTCACCATCAAATACAACTCCCCGCGCCTCAAAGGCCGCACCATAGGCTCCGACATCGTCCCCTACGGTGAAGTCTGGCGCACCGGCGCCAACCCCGCCACCACCCTCATCACCGCTACCAACCTCAAGATCGGCACCCTCGACGTACCCGCCGGTACCTACACCCTCTTCACGCTCCCTAGCGCAAAGCAATGGATCTTCATCGTCAGCAAGAAGACTGGCGAATGGGGCATCCCCTATCCCGAAGGCAACGATCTCGGACGCACTCCCATGACCTCCAAGCCAATGTCTTCTTCACAGGAAAATATGTCCATCTCCTTTGAAAACACCAAAGGCAGTAGCACCGAACTCCACGTCAAATGGGGCACAACCGACCAGTACGTAACCGTCAAAGCCGAGTAGATAGGCCGAAGCAGCTCTACTCGCTGGCTTCTTTCTCCAGCCGCAGCTTCTCCATCACCGAAGCCACCAGCTCCTTGGCTCCGGTAATGTTCGCCAACACAGCCTGCAGATCGAGCGCCGGGACCTTCGGGTTCCGTGCGCTAGTGCAGTACACGCCATGCTGTCCCACTAGAATCAGAGCATCGGTCAACACATCCAGCGTCACCGCCAGCCGCCCGCGCGCCTCACCCATCATGAACTCATACTTCTCAAGCTCGGCCTGCCGGTCATAAAAGACGGACACGACTCACCACTCCTTCGCGGCTGAATCCACCGCCAGCGGAGTTGAAGCAACCGGAGCCTTCCAACGCAAAATAGGCTTCCGCGCCGCCGTCGTCTCATCCAGCCGCTGCACCCGCGTCGTATGCGGAGCCGTCCGTACCAACTCCGGATTCTCCTCCGCCTCCCGCGCAATCTGCTTCAGCGCATCGATGAGCAGATCCAGCTCCTCGCGGCTCTCGCTCTCCGTCGGCTCAATCATCATCGCGCCCTGCACCACCAGCGGAAACGAAACCGTATAAGCATGGAAGCCATAGTCAATCAGCCTCTTACCCATATCGCCGGTCTTCACGCCATTCTTCGCCTGCAGCTTGTCCGAGAACACAACCTCATGCAGCGACTGCGTCTTGTACGGCAGCTCAAACGTACCCTCCAGCTTTGACCGAATGTAGTTCGCATTCAGCACAGCATCTTCAGTCGTCTGCCGCAGCCCATCCGGCCCATTTGCCAGAATGTAAGCCAGCGCCCGCACAAACATCCCGAAGTTCCCATAGAACATGCGCACTCGTCCCACACTCTTCGGACGGTTGTACTCAAGACCAAGCTTCCCATCGGCCCTTGTAACCACCACCGGCGCAGGCAAAAAAGGCTCCAGAATCTTCTTGCAGGCCACCGGCCCTGATCCCGGACCGCCACCTCCATGCGGCGTTGAAAACGTCTTATGCAGATTCAAATGCATTACATCGACGCCGAAATCCCCTGGCCGCGTCTTGCCCACCAGCGCATTCATGTTCGCGCCATCCATATACAGCAGCGCGCCCTTCGCATGCAGAATGTCCGCAATCTTGTGAATCTCGCTCTCAAACACCCCAATCGTCGAAGGATTCGTCAACATCAGCGCGGCGGTGTCTTCATCGACCAGCTTCTCCAACTCCGCCAGGTCCACCATGCCCTTTGCATTGGACTTAAGGTTCTGCACGTCATACCCGACGACAGCCGCCGTAGCAGGGTTCGTCCCATGCGCCGAATCCGGAATCAGGATCTTCTTCCGAGCATTGCCAAGACTCTCGTGATAAGCCCGAGCCAGCAAAATTCCCGTGAACTCCCCATGCGCCCCCGCCGCCGGCTGCAGCGTAATCGCATCCATCCCGCAGATATCGATCAGGCAGTCGCTCAGCATCTTCATAATCTCGAGCACGCCCTGCGACAACGACTCCGGCTGATACGGATGCGCCTCCGCAATCCCCTCCAGCCGTGCCACCAGCTCATTCACCCGCCCGTTGTACTTCATCGTGCAGCTTCCAAGCGGAAACATCCCCAGATCGATCGCATAGTTCCACGTCGAAAGCCGCGTAAAGTGCCGCACAATCTCAATCTCCGAAAGCTCCGGCATCACACCCAGGTCCGTCCGCACCGCATCGCCCAGCAGGGAAGCGGCATCCACCGCCGGCACATCCAGCTCACTCAGCCGATAAGCCTTCTTCCCCGGCGACGACTTCTCAAAGATCAAATCCTCGTTCTGATTAACGTGCGTCGTCGCCTTCTTAGGCGTACCAATGAACTTATCCGACATGCTGAACCGCCTTTACTCGTAACTTGAATCTCATAACCCGGAGCTGAACGCTACATCTGCTCTTCGCGCCTGCGAACCGCGCGTCTGCGATACGAACTCACAAGGCTCCATGTGCTGAAAGCCAATAGCAATATCATCGCAACGCGCCACCATACGTTCTGATGCGGGAGGTAAAGGGATGCCGTAAAGCTCGCGAAATAGAGAGTGCTGAAAAACAAAACGCGCATCCCCCGCAAAGTCAGCGACTTCTTCGACTCCACTAGAACTCCTCCTCGTCCAGTCCGCTACCGTCTTCCGAATAGCTCCCCGACTCCGGCCCATCCAAATCTTCTTCCCGCAACGAAAGCCCAAACACCGTACCATTCTCAAACTCAATCGTCAGCGCGTCGCCTTCCTCAAGCGAAGCCTGCACAACCTTCTCGCCAATCTGCGCGCAGAGCGCATTCCGATACTCCGGCTCGCCAAACGCCACCGAAAAATCCGTCAACAAAACATGCGGCCAGTTATACAACGTGAATAATGGAGGATCGAATCGCAGCTGCAGAAAATCCTCGACGAACTCAACCGCCTTCAACTCTTCGCCGATGACCGCCGACACATCCATCGCTAAGCCTTGCCTGCAATCGCCGCGGCAGCCGCATCGATCTGCGCCTTCGTATTCAGCTCTGTCGCGCACCATAGACTCGCGCCCGCTCCCAGCTCTGGATAGAACTTCGCAAGCGGCAATCCGCCGATGATCTTCTTCCCAAGCAGCGCAGCATTCACCTGCTCGGCGCTCTCGCCCGACCCAAATCCAGCACAAACTCATTGAACCGAGGAGCCCCACCAAACAACACCTTCCCGCTCTTACCCAGCACCTGAGCCGCATAGTGCGCCTTCGCCAGATTCTGCTCTCCAAGCTCCTTCAGACCCTTGCCATACACAGTCAGGAACACCGTCACCATCAACGCAACCAGCGACTGATTCGTACAGATATTCGAAGTAGCCTTCTCACGCCGAATGTGCTGCTCGCGCGTCGACAGCGTCAGCACAAACCCGCGCTTACCGCTCATGTCCTTCGTCTCTCCAGCAAGCCGTCCCGGCATCTGCCGCAGAAACTTCTCCTTGCTCGCAATTACGCCGCAGTACGGACCGCCATAACCCACCGGCACGCCAAACGCCTGCGCCTCCATCGCCACAATGTCCGCTTCCTTCGGAGGCTTCACAATCCCCAGCGACACCGCCTCTGCAATCGCTACAATCAGCAAGCGCACCCTTCTTGTGCGCAACCTCTGCGATCGTTGCAACATCCTCAATCGTTCCGAAAAAATTCGGTGACTGAATCAGCACACAAGCCGTATCGTCCGTAATCGCCGCATCCAGCTTCGCAAGATCCACACGCCCATTCGCGGTGTAATCCAACAGCGTCACCGGAATCTCCTGGTGCAGCGCATACGTCGCCAACACCTCGCGATACTCCGGATGCACCGTCTTTGCCACCACCGCGCCGTTGCGGCCCGTTACGCGTACCGCCATCATCACAGCTTCAGCCACACCGGTCGACCCGTCATACATCGACGCGTTCGCAATCTCCATCCCCGTCAGCTCGCAGATCATCGTCTGGAACTCGAACAACGCCTGCAGCGTGCCCTGCGCAATCTCCGGCTGGTACGGCGTATAGCTCGTCAAAAACTCGCCGCGCGACACCACCGTATCAATCATCACTGGCCGATAGTGCCGGTATGCTCCCGCGCCTAGAAAGCTCGCATAGCCAGTAGCATTCTTCTCGGCAAATGCCTTGAAATGCTCAATCACCTCCTGCTCACCATGCTGCCGCGGAACATTCAGGTCGCGCGTCAGCCGGTATTCAGCAGGAATCGTGGAAAACAAATCGTCAATCGACGCCACGCCAATCTCGGTGAGCATCTCCTCGCGGTCCACAGGGGACTTCGGCAAATAGCGCATCGTTTAGTGTCCGGTCTCTTCGCTGATAAATTTTTCGTAGTCGGCCGCAGTCAAAAGCCCATCAACCTGTTTCGCATCGGACAACTCCACCTTCAACATCCAGGTCGTATTCGCGTCGGAATTAATCCGCTCCGGCGCATCCTTCAGCTCATCGTTCACCGCAGTCACTGTTCCCGAGACCGGAGCAAACAGATCCGACACCGCCTTCACCGACTCCACCGACCCAAAGCTCTTGCCCGATTCAATCGTGTCACCCACCTTCGGCAGGTCGACAAACACAATATCGCCCAGCGAGTTCTGCGCATAGTCCGTAATTCCAACGGTCCCAATGTTGCCGTCGACCTGAATCCACTCGTGTTCCTTCGTATAGCGATACGTCGCAGGGTAAGCCATTCAGTTGTTCTCCGTGGTAAAGTCCAGAACTTCTATTGTAGATGTTGCGGCAGCCGCTTGTGGCCCATGTTTAAGTGGATTTCTTCGCCCTTTTGTAGAACGGAGTCGGCACTACCTTCGCCTTCACCATTTGCCCACGAATCTCCACCGCAACCTCCGTATCCAGCGCTCCAAACTCCACAGGAACGTACGCCAGGGCAATATTCTTCCTCAAAAAGGGCGACGGCGACCCACTCGTAATCTCGCCAATCCGCTTCCCGTCCAGTGCGAATACCGGATACCCATCCCGCCCAATCCCGCGCTCAATCATCTCCAGCCCAGCCAGCTTCCGTTTCGGCCCACCGTCGGCCTGAATCTTCACCAGCGCATCCCGCCCGACAAAATCCCCCTTGTCGAGCTTCGCATACCGCCCCAGCCCCGCCTCAAACACATTGATCGTGTCCGAGATCTCGTGCCCATAAAGCGCCATCGCCGCTTCCAGCCGTAGCGTATTCCGCGCCCCAAGGCCACATGCAAGAATCCCGAACTCCGCGCCCGCCGCCAACACTTCGCCCCAAACCCGCGCACTCGTCGGCTCATCCGACGGAATATAAATCTCAAACCCATCCTCACCCGTATACCCCGTGCGAGCGATCATCACATTGTGCAGCCCACACACCTGCCCCCAGGTAAACCAGTAATTCTTAATCCCACTCAAATCCACAGAAGTCAGCTTCTGCAGCGTCTCCGCCGCCCTTGGCCCCTGAATCGCCAGCTGCGTGTAGTAGTCGCTGAAGTCGTTCACATGCACACCCGGCATATGCCCAATCTGCGACCGCACCCACTGCACATCCTTCTCTCGCGTCCCCGCATTGATCACAATCAGGTAGTCGTTATCCGAAAGCTTATGCACTACCACATCATCGACAAACGTTCCATTGGGATACAACATCGCCGAGTAGTGCGCCTGGCCCACTTGCAGCTTCGAAGCATCGTTCATACAAAGCTGCTGCACCGCCGCCAGCGACCCCGGCCCCCGAAGCTGAATATCGCCCATATGCGACACATCGAACACACCCACCGCAGTCCGCACCGCCATATGTTCCGCGATCAACCCGCAGCAGTCGACCGGCATATCCCACCCGCCGAAATCAACCATCTTGGACTTTGCCGCCCGGTGCACTGCGTTCAACGCCGTCTTGCGAAGTGGTGCCATTGTCTCTGTCATAGCGGTGCTTCCTTCTATCTGTCGAATACCGACCTCTAAAACGATAGCACCCGGACGCCGCATCCAACCACTCGCGCAGAGCAGCGCTTTCACCAGATCAATGCATGCCGATTGGCAAGGACTTGGTAAGCCTGCCGGCATCGAGCACAAGCGCTGCTACTGCCTCATCGAAGTTGTGATCATGCGTTTTCTGCAGTGCCGCCGATGCGATCGACTCCGTCAGCGCCCAAAGCACATAGTGTGTCGGCCGGTCGTAGATCACCAGCCGGAGCATCGGCAGCGGATCCGACGCGCCTTTCTGCTTATTCGCGTTAGCCGGCCCATTGGGAGCCATCAGTCGTATCTCCAACACAAGGTCAGCGTCCGCGGGACTAGTAACAAGTTCATACCGGCCCCAGCTCACAACACCGGCATAAACCTCGTTATACGCACGGTCCGGATCGCCTGTGAACGGATGAGGAAATAGTCCGCTATCCGCGCCGGCATTTGAGAGGAACACTTTCTTTGCGTTCAACAGCAGTGCCGGAACCGGGGCGATCGCGACCGGAGGCACTACCTGCTGAGCAACCAACGCAATCGTCGAGGACAACGAAACGACTCCAAGGCATGCAATCAATCGAAGCCGAATAGTTCTCACAGGAAGCTCCGTTAAAAGGGCGAATATGTTGCTCTGCTATCGCCCTCTCCTTACCAGACGTAACACACCGAAGAAATGTTTCGCCCTTCGCAGTAGCGCCGCTAAACCGTTACCGTCTCCCGATACTCCCCAAACACCGTCCGCATCACATTCGCAATCTCCCCCACGGTTGCACAGCTCTCCACCGCGAGCAGTATCTGCGGCATCAGATTTTCCCCACCCCGCGCCGCATCCTCTACGCGCTTCAACGCCGACGCATGAACCCCCGCATCGCGCCGCGCCCGCAACGCCCGCACCCGCTCCACCTGCCGCCCCTCCAGAGCCTCGTCGATCCGCTGAATCGGCACTGCCACCTCCTGCTCACTCGCAAACTCGTTCACCCCAACAACAATCGCCTCTCGATCATCCACCGCCCGCTGGTAAGCATAAGCCGCATTCTGAATCTCACGCTGCACGTATCCACGTTCAATCGCCCGCAGCATCCCGTACCTCCCATCCTTATCAAACCCGGCAATTGCCGCCATATACTCATCCGCCCGTCGCTCAATCTCATTCGTCAGCGACTCCACATAAAACGACCCCGCCAGCGGATCGACCGTCTGCGCCACCCCACTCTCATGCCCCAGAATCTGCTGCGTCCGCAAGGCGATCCGCGCAGCATTCTCTGTAGGCAGCGCCAACGCCTCATCAAACCCATTCGTATGCAGGCTCTGCGTGCCACCCAGCACCGCAGCCAGCGCCTGCAGCGTCGTTCTCACAATATTGTTCTCCGGCTGCTGCGCCGTTAGCGTAGACCCCGCCGTCTGCGTATGAAACCGCAGCATCCAGCTCCGTTCCTTCTTCGCGTCGAAGTGCTCCCGCATAATCCGCGCCCACATTCGCCGCGCCGCACGAAACTTCGCCACCTCCTCCAGCAGGTTGTTATGCGAGTTGAAGAAAAAACTCAGCCTCGGCGCAAACCCATCCACATCCAGCCCCGCATCTATCGCGGCCTGCACATACGTCATGCCATTGGCCAGCGTAAACGCCACCTCCTGCACCGCCGTGCACCCAGCCTCGCGCATGTGATAGCCCGAGATCGAGATCGTGTTCCACTCCGGCACCTCCTTCGCCGCCCACGCAAAGATATCCGTAACCAGACGCATCGCATGCGTCACCGGATAGATATACGTCCCCCGCGCAATGTACTCCTTCAAAATGTCGTTCTGAATCGTTCCGTTCAGTTTGCCGACATCCGCGCCCGTTCGCTTCGCCACCGCCACATACAGCGCCAGCAGAATCGAAGCCGTCGCATTGATCGTCATCGAAGTCGAAATCGTATCCAGCGCAATCCCGTCGAACAGTCGCTGCATGTCCTCGATCGAGTCGATCGCCACCCCAACCTTTCCCACCTCACCCAGCGCCAGCGGCGAGTCCGAGTCATACCCAATCTGCGTAGGCAGATCGAACGCCACACTCAGCCCGCCCTTGCCGTTGCTTCCACCGGCACCATGCGCCAGCAAAAACTTGTACCGCTTGTTCGATTCCTCAGCGTCCCCCATGCCCGCATACTGCCGCATCGTCCACAGCCGCCCCCGGTACATTGTCGGCTGAATCCCTCGCGTAAACGGATACTGCCCCGGCTCACCAAGCTGGGTCGCCAGATCAAAATCGTTCACGCTCTCCGCGTCATAGACCAGTTCGACAGGAATCCCGCTACTCGTCTGAATTATCTTTCCGGGCATCTTAGACATAACGCGCACAAGTGTAGCCCAGCCGTAGCGTCCTTCGCGAAACCTCAGCGCCCTCTGCGTTCGTTTTCGGTGTCAGGCCCGGCTCCTGCGGTTCGCCTTCACAAAGCTGCTCACGCAGAAGTACCCAAATACCACCGCCATCACCGCAGCAATCAGCAACCGTGTATGCGCGTCACGGTTCTCCGCAGTCTCATGCAGCGCCCACCGGAACTTCCACGCGTTGCTGCCGGCAGACACAGCAAAAATCCCGAAGAAAACCCCCACCAGCTCCAGCCACAGCGCTCCTGACAGCTTCACAAACGGCCCCCAAACCGCCTGGCCAAACCGCTTCCCACCTTCTTTCAATCCCTGCTTCGTCTGCCGCACCTGCGCAGCCGTTCGCGCGGCTTGCTCTCCAAGCCGAACCCCCGAATCCCCCGCTTTACCCGAACGCGGAGTAGAAGCCGAAGCAGCACTCGAAGCCGCCCCCGCACTCGTACTCTGTTTTGCCTTTACCCCAGCCGAAGGATTCGGAGAAGTCGCCGCATCCACCGCCGACACCATTGTCTTCGCGGCTAAACGCGCTCCAATTCCCAGCACCCGTCCAAATCGAACCGAATCCATACCCAAAGTGTAGCCGTTCCCGCCGCGCCCGCGAAAGCTCCTCGCAAACCAGCAACGCACCACAACTTCACCGCATCCAACCAGCCAGCCGCATCGTAATACCGGAAGACGAAAGTCAGGTTACAAAGAGGGGGCATCACGATGAAAAACGTTCTTTGGATGGTGGGTGGATTTTGTGCCGCGGCAACGGGTCTTCTGGTACTGGGTTCCCGCAGCAGACCGCCCGTCGAACTGCTTGCGCATCGTCTCGAACAGGCCTGGGCCGACCACCACACCGTCGTCGACACCGCCTAAGTCCCGTCGTTTTATACACAAACGAATCTCGTTGCGGCCTCCGCAACCATGGGCGTATTGTTTTAAGGGTAACTAGGTACGTCCGATGTACCCGCAATGCCGTTCCCGCCGGTCACCTTGGCCGGGAATACCCGATGCGCGGTGAGGATTTCGAACCATAGGGCAGCCCGGAGGTGGCATTGAATCAAAAGGTCAAAAACCTTATCCAGAAACTTGGCGAAGCGATCCACGAGTCCGTCTCGGAGTCGGAGGACATCGCTGGCGTCGTCAAAAACATCCGCGAACAGGGTTTTGATGTTCTCCTCATGCTTGAGGCCACCATCGGCCTCAACGAGGTTGAGACAGAAGCCGTGGAATCCCCGCAAACCACTAGCGAAGATACTGGTGGGCCCTTCACCCGAAGTGACCTGACCTTCCTCAAGTCTCTCCGCATCAGCCTCACGGACTCGACGGACGTGAGCATAGACGATTCTCCCGAGACCCCCGAAGCCTAGGGCAACTCCAGCTTCCCATGAGGCCCATGCAGCCATGCTGCTGGGCCTCATTTTCTTGTTTCCGGAACTCACACATTACTAATATCAAGCGACCATGGTAGACTCGCGTTTCTCTGCTGCACCGAAGTAGGTTTGTGCATCTGACTCACGTGGTTCGATTTTTCCTCGTAACGCTGTGCCGGAGCTTGAGTGATGAGTGATATGAGAGATACGCTTGGCGTTTTACTTGCCGGTGGTGCCGGCGAACGGCTCTTCCCCCTGACCCGCGATCGCGCCAAACCGGCCGTCCCCTTCGCCGGCCAGTACCGCATCATCGACATCACCCTCTCCAACTGCATCAACTCCGACCTTCGCCAGGTCTACATCCTCACCCAATATAAGGCGCTCTCGCTCAACCGCCACATCCGCGAAGGCTGGGGCCCTGTCGTCGCCAACGAACTGGGCGAGTTCATCGAGATCCTCCCCCCATGCAGCGCGTCTCCAAGGCCTGGTACCAGGGCACCGCCGACGCCGTCTACCAGAACATCTACTCCATCGGCGCCGAGGAGCCAAAGTACGTCATCATCCTCTCCGGGGACCACATCTACAAGATGAACTACGCCCTCATGATGGAGCAGCATCGCGACTCCGGCGCCCACGTCACCATCGCCACCCTGCCCGTCGCTCCAACCGAGGTCTCCGCCTTCGGAGTCGTTGAGGTCGCCCGCAACGGCGAAGTCACCGGCTTTGAGGAGAAGCCCAAAGAGACCAAAATCCGTTCCCCCTTCAACCCCGACATGGTCGACGTCTCCATGGGCATCTACATCTTCAACACCGACGTCCTCTTGCCCGAGCTCATCAAGAACTCCGAAGATCCTTCCTCAAAGCACGACTTCGGCCACAACATCCTGCCCAACATCCTCGGCCGCTACAAAATGCACGCCTACAACTTCGTCGACGAGAACAAACAGAAGGCCCTCTACTGGCGCGACGTCGGCACCCTCGAGGCCTACTACGAGGCCAATATGGACGTCGCCGGCGTCACTCCCACCTTCAACCTCTACGACAAGACCTGGCCCATGCGCACCCGCCCCTACCAGTACCCGCCCGCTAAATTCGTCTTCGGCGAACCCGGCCGGACCGGCATGGCCATCAACTCCATCGTCTGCGCCGGATCCATCGTCTCTGGCTCCGTCATCCGCAACTCCGTCCTCTCCCAGGACGTCCGTGTCAACTCCTACGCCGACGTCGACTCCTCCGTTGTCTTCTCCCACGTCAACATCGGCCGCCACTGCCGCATCCGCCACGCCATCATCGACCGCGACGTCCACATCCCCGACGGCACCGTCATTGGCTACGACGCAAACGAAGACAAAAAGAACTACTTCGTCTCCTCAAATGGCCTCACCGTCGTCACCCGCGACTACTCCGTCTACGAAAACCCCGTCTCCCCCGAGTTCATGCAGCAAGGCAACTCCTGGTAGAGCAGGAAAATAGGCAGTAAGGTGTAAAAAGCCACACGCACCAACAAAAGCGGCCGCCCAATCAGGCGGCCGTTCTCGTTTTCTACTCCCTACTCCCTACTCCCTACTCCCTAGCCTTACTTCTTTCCCCACCGGAGAACGGCCCCGCCCGAAACCGCGACAAACTCTCGCCACTCCGATCCAAAGTGTTCGAGTATCAGATCCGGCGAAACTCTCACCGCCCACCTCTTCGAGATGTTGAAGTCAACGCTTCCACCCAGCGCCATAATCGGCTTCGTGCTGTTCTCATACAAACCAGTCACCTGCGACCACGTCGGCTGCCCCGGCTGTCCCGCCCGAAGCGTCGCATCGAACGTTCCATGCGACACGCCAAAGTAGCCGTGGTAGTTCAACGCGGCATATTGGTTCCTCGGCCCGCGGTACTGCGCTCCCGCCAAACCCATGTTCATGTAAACCAGTGGCCGGCCGAGGTTGTAGGGAAGCCCTTCTGCCTGCGCAAATACCGGCGTCGTTCCCGCTTCGCCGCGGTACTCGATGCCCGGTCCCAGATTTTTCAGGAATCGGTTGTCGCTCTTCAGCCAATACGTAAAAAGAAACTCTCCCCCACCCAGATTCATTCGCTTCGGCAGATGTTGTCCCGCCATAAAGTTCATGAAATTGATCGAGCCATAAAACTCATACTTGTTGTCGTAGGTCACCGGAGCCGCGACCGCGATCTTGGATGTTGGAATAGGAACGGTCGGTTGCGTCGAGGACGATACCGCACCCTGCGCCCAGCCCTGCGCCGCACCCGCCATCAGAAAACCCGCCGCCAGAATTGCCGTCACTGCGCGATTGCCCGTCTTCCGCGCCCCTGCCGTCCTCACTTCACCACTCGTCTTCAATCGCAACATCCGTCTCCGTGTCTTCCAGCACCCGGCTCTTCCCTGCACACGGCCTCTTCCACTTCCGGCCCTGCGTTCAGCATCTGCTCAGGCATTTCCTTCACTAACCAAGATATAACGTTCGGCCCACATCTGCCTCGTCCAGGGCAGCTTATCTATGCGTTCTATCTGCGGAATATAATTGTGCGACAATAATGGGTGGCAGCCGCCGTGTAGCATACGGCTGCAGGGAGAAACAGTATGGGCGAACTATTTACACCAACGCATCTCATCGTCATTGCCGTGGTTGTTCTTGTCCTCTTCGGCGGCAAGAAGCTGCCCGAGCTCGGCAAGGGCCTTGGTGAAGGCTACAAGGGCTTCAAAGACGGTCTCAAGGGTGTCCAGGACGACCTCAACAAGCCAGGCGAATCCGCGCACACGACCACCCCCAAGCCTGAAGAATCAGTCAAGTAAGCCCAGGCCGCCAATCCTTCTCTCGCCTTCACCGTAGCCTCGACTCGACGAGCATCGCCGCATGAAGATCAAGTCGCCCTATCTCGTCAAGCCGCACACCAAGGTTCGGCTCGCTAAAATATCGTCCTCCGATACCGGCGGCTTCAAGTCCGAAGAGGCCGCCAAGTCCGTTCTGGTCAAACACCGCGATCAACTCGCCGACCTTCAGGATGTTTTTTACGCCAGCCAGTCCAAGGCCCTGCTCATCGTTCTCCAGGGCATGGACACCGCCGGCAAAGACGGCACCATCAGCCACATCTTCTCCGGCATTAATCCCCAGGGCTGCGACGTCGCTCAGTTCAAAGTCCCCACTCCGCTGGAAGCCCGCCACGACTTCCTGTGGCGCGTCCACACCCAGGTCCCGCCCCGCGGCATGATCGGCATCTTCAACCGCTCCCACTACGAAGATGTCCTCTCCCCGCGCGTCCACAAGCTCATCGCCAACGACGCTGCCAACCGCCGGCTCGAAGACATCAACGAATTCGAAAGTTTTCTCGCCGACAACAACGTCATCATCCTCAAGTTCTACCTTCACATCTCAAGGGACGAGCAGACCCGTCGCCTCCAGGCACGCATCGACGACAAGAACAAACACTGGAAGCTCTCCGATGCCGACATCCACGAGCGCATGTTCTGGCCCCGCTACATGGAGGCCTACAACGATGTCCTCTCCTCCACCAGCCGCAAGCACGCCCCCTGGTTCGTCATCCCCAGCGACAACAAGTGGTACCGCAACGTCGCCATCTCGGCGATCATCGTCGACCTCATGCAGAGCCTCAAACTCAAATACCCCCAACCCACCGTAGACGCCTCCGCCATCAAACTCTGAACTCTCAGAAGCAAAGACGGCCGTGTTCATTGCCGCCAAATCATACCCCACAGAGCCCCCCTCGAACCAAGCCCCAAACCGATCTATCACTTCAAACCGTGATCATCACCACCGCCGCCACCGCGACCGCCATTCCCAACCCCTGCCGCCGCGTAGGTCTCTCCCGCAGCATCCACGCCGCCAGCAGAATCGTCGAAGCCGGATAAAGCGAAGCCAGCACCGCCGCCACATCCAGCCGTCCCGCCCGTGTCGCGGCAACAAACAGAAGATTCCCTGAAGTGTCCAGCAACACCGCCCCCAGCGCCCACAGCACCGCCATCCGCGTCAGACGAACCGGTGCCTCCCCTGCCGGCCGCTTCAAAGCCATCGCCCCCACCAGCAGTGAACAGACCGAAAGGCTCCCCATCCTGCACGTCGCCAGCGGCCAGATCACCCCAGCGCTATTCGCAAACTTCAACGCCACAAAATAAATCCCAAACCCCACACCCGCCACCATCGCCAGCCACACCGTTCCTCTGTCAGCCGTCTTGGCCTCAGGATTCGGCCCAGCAGCAATCAACCAGATCGCCGCCCCAGCCACCAGAAACCCCACCAGATGCATCATTCCCGGTGACCCTTCCGCGCTAGCCGACACAGACGCCGGAATCGCCGCCGCCAGCAACCCGCTCAACGCCGCCGAAGCCCCCATCGCCCCCCGCGACAGCGCCACATAAAAACAAGCCAGCGCCACTCCCGCTGTTACCCCCGCCACCAGTCCCCACGCCAGCGCAGTTCCATGCGGAAACGCATCTCCCCGCCACCAGACCGCAACCAGCAGAATCGTCAGACTCACCGCATGGCTCAGCAGAATCACTCGCAGCGCGGCCCCCATCGTGCCGCCTGAGCCCTTTACGCTCATGCCGCCCGAAAAGTCCCCACCACCCCACAACGCCGCCGCCGCCAGCGCCAGCAGCGCATTTCCGTGCCACAACATCCCCATCAAATTCCGATCCGGCCTCAAACGGCCATCGCAGCTTTACCTGGGCGCGGGCGCAACCGATGGCGGCGCCGCATCCTGTGCCGTCGGCCAGTAGCCCGGCTTCGATATCACAGTCAGATTAGGCCGCAACACCTTCACTTCCACCTGCCGGTACTTGCCATCGATGAACGGCTGATGCGTGTAATAGCCGATCGTGTACTGCGTCCGAACCTCTGTGGCGATCTTCGCAAAGCTCTCCTCGATGCCCCTCTGCCGGAACTCGCCATCGAAGTTTCCGCCCGTCTGCTTCGCATAGGCCGGCAGAATATTGTCCCGCATCGTCAGCGGCAGATGCATCCGGTCGAGAAAGCCGATCCCCCAAACCGCAGAGTCTCCCACCAGCGTCCCGTAGACCGCAATCTTGTTCGTGTTCAGATATTTTATGACCTCGGAGTATTTCGCCTTGCTCCCATACTCCTTGCCATCGCTGATGACGTAGACAATCCTTCTTCGCCCCGGAGCGGTCTTCGCCAACGCTGTCGCCGCCTCCAGAATCGCATCGTTCAGCGTATGCACCTCTCGCGGCACATTTGGAACCCTCAGCTGACTCGTTCCATGCGAAGAATTTGTGTTCGGATCCGTATATTGATCCTGCCCGCCGTTGATGCTGATGTTCTGAGACAGCGGCCCCGAACTGTACATCATCGGCTCGCGGCCGGTTTGCTTCGACCGCTCCAGTGCCTGTGTCAGCCGCGCACTCGGCCCAGCCGTAAAAGCCGTCACCATCTTGGGCCCATTGTTGTAGGTAAACACCGCAATCTCGTCGAACGGTGTAAACGCGCCCTGCAGTGCACCCAGCGAATTATTCACCTTCGCCATATTGTCGAAGGTCATGCTCTGGTCGATCACCAGCGCTACCGACAACGGAAACGCATCGGTCGTAAACAGGGCCAGCGACTGCCGCAGGTTGTTCTCATACACCCGCACTTCCCGCCAGGTTATCCCCGATACCGGCTGGCCCTTGTTGTCCTTCACCGTAAACGGAATTTCAACAAAGTTAGTCCGGACATGCAGCACAAAGTCCGGCCCCTGCCCGGCAAGAGGAATCTCCGGCTGTTGTCCATCATCAGCCTTCTGCGTCGCCGTCTCCGGCAGCTTGTTGGGCACGGGCGGCGCGGCACTATCCTGGGAGGTTGAGGTCGTGCTCCCACTCGAATCCGGAGTCGTCCCTCGCCCCGGCGTCGCCGGACTATCCGGCAGCATCTGCGGCCTCGGAGCATCGGGAATCTGTTGCGGCTTCGGCCCCTCGGGGAGCTGCTGATGTGCTGCACTCTGCTGCGCCTGTTGCTGTGCCGGCTGTGCCAGCATCATGCACACCAAAGCCCCCGCTAATATGCTCTTACCTACCACGCGAAATCCCCCATACCAGCCAACCAGAATACAGGAACCAAGGCCCTGTTTATCAGACTACCAGTGCACCACCCCCGCCGCCATCCCCATCCTGCCAAACGTCCCCATTCAGCCCATGCCTCTTGGACGCCTCCCCTCCCCCAAAGTTACGCCCCACTCCCGCTCCCGGCATTTTTTCGCTAAACTCACCCCTGATGTTGTTCGTCTAATCCCGTATGCTCCCTCTCCGTCCCCTCACCGCCGCCGTCCTAGCCCTTGGCCTCACCTCTGCCCTCCACGCGCAGGAGGCCCCCTCCCCCGGCGGCCCGCCCCCGGCCAGCAAAGCCGAGCCCCGGCCCGTCGACATCGGCGACGTCCAGACCCTCAAAGTCAACGTCAACCTCGTCAACGTCTACTTCTCCGTCCGCGACAAGAACGGCTACATCACCAACCTCCACAAGGACGACTGCAGCATCTACGAGGACAAGAACCTCCAGAAAACCAAGAACTTCACCCAGGAAAAAAATCTCCCCCTCACCATCGGCATCCTCCTCGATACCAGCGGCAGCCAGATGAACGTCCTCCCCCTCGAACAAATTGCCGGAGCCGAGTTCCTCAAAGACGTCCTCACCCCCAAGGACGAAGCCTTCCTCATCTCCTTTGACATTAACGTCAACCTCCTCGCCGACTACACCAACAGCCCGCGCGAAATCAAACGAGCCATGGACTCCGCTCAGATCAACACCGGGGCCGGAACCGGTTCCGTCACCGGCAACGGCGCTGCCCGCGGCACCCTCCTCTACGACGCCGTCTACCTCGCCGCCCACGACAAGCTTCGCCAGGAGGCCGGCCGCAAGATCATCGTCATGCTCACCGATGGCGGCGACCAGGGCTCCCAGGAAAACCTCAAAACCGCCACCGAAGCCGCCCAGAAGGCCAATGCCATCATCTACGTCATCCTCATCGCCGACCGTGGCTTCTACGGAGGCTTCGGCATGGGCTACACCGGCGACGCCGACATGGAACGCCTCGCCAAAGACACCGGCGGCCGCGTCATCAACGTAGGCAACAACGGCAAAAAACTCCAGGAAGCCTTCGACCAGATCCAGGACGAGCTCCGCACCCAATACCTCGCCAGCTACACCCCCACCAACCCCAAGGTCAACGACGGCACCTTCCGCACCCTCAACATCACCTGCCAGCAGGGCCAGAAGATCCAGGCCCGCAAAGGCTACTACGCCATGGCCGACCTGCAGGGCAAAGACGACTAGAGCACACCTGCCGTCGTTCTTCTCCCTTCTTCTAAGTCGTCGAAAAGCCGGGTGGCCCATCCTTTTCGGCTTCATCGCAAAGGGTGGGTTATCGAGCGAAGCTCGACCGCCTTCCTCTAAACTCGCACTATGCCAAAGGGCCTCGTTCGTTACGGCGGACACCTTCATTTCATCACTATCAGTTGCCACCGTCACGCCAACATCCTCGAACTCCAACGGCTTGCAACCGAAGAACACCCGGTACAGATCACAACCCAATTCCAATAACTAGTCGTCTCTCGGAACCACACAACTACCTGGCGGACGACGGAGAAGATCCCGGCCGAAGCTCCCTGGCATCCTGTTTCAGATACGTAGCCAGCGCTTCGTACTGGTCCGTGGGGATGAAGTTGACCCCGGCAGCGATTGCCGCCTTCCAGCGCAGAACAACTGCCTCGCGAGAGCCGAAGTTATAGCTCATCCCCCAGCCCTGGTCCTCCGCTGGAGCAAATCCGTCCAGCGCATAAAACCGCACCCAGTAACCCATCGCGTGCGCATGGTCTACAAGAGCGCGCAAACGCCTGTCGTCCGCTGCGGTCCAATCGCCCGCCCCCGGAGCACCGCCTTCTTCCACCGCATACCACGAGCTGTTCCACCAGCGCCGGTAGTTCGTGGGCTTCTCCTGCAGCACTTCCTCCGGACTGACAGTAACCGCCCAATGCACCACCTGCTCCTTCGTCATGTCCTTCGGCGCAGTGTGCGTATGCGCAGAACCGAAGAGACGCAGTCGGCCGCCGACAGGCACAGCGTCATAGAAGACCTTTTGCTGTTCGTCTGCCTCTTCGGTGACCACCAGGATCGGCTTGCGCTCGATCGGTGAGATCTTCGCAGGATCGCTCGTCTTCACTGCAGTCGAAAGCCAATCCTCATGCTGGCCCAGAATCTGCCAGACTGCCTGGAGCAACGCAGTCTGATTGTCCTTGAAGTCAAAGTGCAGCACGATCAGCGGCCATTCGCTGCGCTTGTTCTCAGCGATGATCTTCCCCACAACAGGCGTGACCTGTTTGAAAAAGTAGTCCTCCAACGTGGGCTCCGCACCTGTCGGGTGGGGCGTATGCGAGACGACGACGCGGCCCTTGCCAGTCGCCGGATCGACAAACCACGCAAGGTCCTGCTCAATCGACACCGGAAAGCCGGAGTTGAGAGCCCGCTGAATGCGGTCGTTCCAGTGTCCCTCATACGGATAGCAGTTATGCGCATCCAGTATCGGCTCGTTGTGATTCAGGAAGTCTAAGTCCGGTTTCTGTCCAAGAGCGAAGGACGCCGACAAGGTGAGTGTCGCGAATAGAGCGACGAGTGACATGGCTTGGCGACGCATATTGATCTTCCTTTTTCTGGTTCCCAGCAGCAGACGATGTAACCCATTCAATCATGCCGCCGCTCCTCAGAGAATCAATCCCGGTTAACGCACTTGGCGTCACTTATTTTCCTAACTAAGTTTGCGATTGAACTGAAGAACATTTCGTCGGAGTTGCCGCAAAACGGTGCCAGCTCAACCGGTCGATGCAACACTATCTAATCAACTGATCCACAAATGCTTTCCCTGAAGAATCGATCTGTTTGGCTGATGTGGCCAAAACCTAGCCAGGTAAGGTTCCGGCTGATCTAACCCTAGCCAGCGCTTTTAGCTTTTGTTTTCATTGAATGTGGGTCTGAGCTGAGTGTTGCGTCGACCCATTGAGACCACCCGACTTTAGGGGCACTACGGGATTACTTCCTATAAGCCGACTTGTCGGTACTAATCCGGTGTCGGTGAGCGCGTAGCGATTTGCGATTCGTCGCTGAGGTCCTGGCACGTCGAGTATCATCAGCACCGCTTTCAGGGCTAAGACATTCGGACAGAAACCACGAAGCGCATAATTTGCATTTGACATCGCCCGATAATTCACTACCATATGGTTGTGGATAGATTGGGTACAATATTTGCCGCTTTGTCTGATCCGACTCGACGGGCAATAGTGGAACGGCTCTCGCGTGGGCCTGCCTCTGTGCATGGATTGACGGAACCGTTTGCGCTCTCGCAGCAGATGATTTCAAAACACGTTTCCTACCTGGTGCGGGCGCGGATTGTGATCAAAACAAAACGTGGACGAGAGAGCGTATGCACGCTTAGGCCAGAGGCGATCAAGACAGTCAGCGACTGGGCGATCAGCTATCGCCGATTCTGGGAAGAGAGTTTCGACAAACTGGAAGTAGTTGTCAATCAAATGAAGAAAGAGGAGGTCAGAGATGGCAAAAGACACGGGTAGCGAAATTGAGCGGATGGTTGTCACAAGAGTTTTTGATGCCCCACGCGAGTTGGTTTGGAAGGCGTGGACAGACCCGAAGTACATCATGCAGTGGTGGGGGCCTAAGGGTTTTACTGCGCCCGTTTGCGAGATGGATTTTCGCGTTGGAGGAAAACTTCTCTGCTGCATGAATGCGCCGGATGGGCAGCTCTGCGGCTGGAATGCGGTTGAATACCACGAGATTGTTCTGCACGAGAAGATCGTTTCCTCCATGTACTTTTCGGACTCGAAGGGAAACAAGGTCGATCCTGCGGAATTAGGAATAGAACATGAGGCCATAGACGGTGCCTACGACGTGACCCTCTTTGAGGATCTCGGAAACGGCCAGACGAAACTCACCTTCATTGGAAATGACCCCATGGAGAGCGCGAAAAATAGCGGTCAAATGGAGGGCTGGATCGAGATACTCGATAAAGTTGCCGCAGTTGTTGCGGAGCTGGCGCATGCGAAATAAGAAGCTGAAGGTTTGATTCGCGAAACTCAATCTTGGAGAAAGAAATGAAAAGACTACCGTTTATCGCTATCGTCCTGGTGGCATTCGCATTTGCCGCCCATGCCCACGACGCGATGAAGAAAGATGCAGCCAAACCTGCCGATCCGGAAGTGAAAGTCGTGCTCGATTCCTGGAATGAGATTGGTCGCAAGCTGACGGCGATGGCCGAAGATTTTCCCGAGGACAAATATGACTTCAAGCCGACACCCGCGCAGCGGAGCTTCGCCGAGCAGTTGCTGCACGCGGCGGGTTCTTGCTACTACTTCACGAATCCTGTGATGGGGCAGAAGCCTCCCGCGGGAGAAGATCCGAAGCGCGACCAATACAAATCCAAGGCCGACATCGTTGCGTTCGTCAAGAAATCCTTCGCCGATGGCGCAACCGCCATCCAGGCGAAAGGCGAGAAAGGCATGACGACGGAGGTTGAGTATTTCCCTCAGCAGAAATCGCGCGTTCTCGACATAGCATACGGCATCATCGAACATAGCGGTGAACACTACGGCCAGCTCGTTGTGTACTACCGCCTCGCAGGTCTTGTGCCGCCGGAGTCGCGGCCCAAGAAGTAAAGCTGAAGAGACCAGATACCCCCGTCCTTATCGCGCGCCGTTTGCGCGAATGGGCGGGGATTTTAGTTTTGGGACCTCAGTACTCATCGAGTGCGACCCATGCCGTTTGGATCATCAGTCCTGTGAAACGCGCTTGTATGGACTGCACTTTTGTAGTGCACGTAAAACGGGGTGGTCTCAATGGGTCGACGCAACACTCAGCTCAGACCCACATTCAATGAAAACAAAAGCTAAAAGCGCTGGCTAGGGTTAGATCAGCCGGAACCTTACCTGGCTAGGTTTTGGCCACATCAGCCAAACAGATCGATTCTTCAGGGAAAGCATTTGTGGATCAGTTGATTAGATAGTGTTGCATCGACCGGTTGAGCTGGCAGGGGTTTTCGGAAACTTCAACCGAACTTCCCGACAATCCGACTTTACGAGCACTACTGATTGCTTCCGGTTTGCCCATCACCCGAGAGCCGGGGTGTGCTTTAGATTCGAATTGAAGGCTGGAGGGATTCCGATGCTATACAAAAAGATCAATATCGAACTGATCGTCCCCGCCGATGAGGCCGATGCAGCTGTCGCGGAGTTGAACACCGCGCTCGATCGTCTGGAAGAGAGGCACACACTCTTCGGTGGAGAGATCGACGCCGTCGCTTTCGAGCATCCGGGAAAGCGGAAGAGATCGGCACTCGCGCACACAATCGCCGCAGGTAAGACGGCCGCCGTTGCCGTCAGGGCTGCACGTGAAAGCGTGGCTGTTGCCTACCGCGCAGTCATCTGATGTAGACTGCCCCGGCGAAGCGAAGGCCATAGACCGCGTTGAGAAGCTCAGAGCCGGGCGATCAATCTTTGCGCTTAGTCAGTTTCTTCTTAATGTCAGGTGCAAACTCACCTATGCCATTGACGAGCACCCCCACCCAGGCCTGCGTGATTACGCTCTGATACCCCTTAACCGTAACTTTGGGATTGCCTGGATTCCAGGTCGCGCCGATTGCTCCTGCCCCGAACGCGGCCGCGAACGGCATAAGGTTTGGCCGTCTCGACTCTTCGCTGCTGTCATAGGTAATGAAGTTTCTGACGAACGCATGACGAAACCGTAGCCAGCCCCCTGTGCAGCGGCAGCGGTCATAGCGCGGCTCCCACCCAACCACCCCCTGACCAAGAGAGGTGAAAGAGTTCTGAAGAATGTTGATGGCCTGATTGGAGCCAACGCGCTTGGCGAAGCCGGAAAAACCATCCTCCCACTCTGGCGGCGTGCCCGTCACCTGATCGTGCACCGCAAAGAATCCGGTCTTGATATAAATTCCCGGCGTCGTGTAGGTCTGGCGAACATAGAGCTTGAACCGCTCTTGACCATTCAACGCGACAAGTGGCACGTCCTTCGGAACGTACGCGCCATACAGCCAGTTGACTGGAAGCTGGGTGTTTGCCGACGGCGCTCCGGGCTGGTTCGCAGTATGGGCTGATTCCTGTGCGAATGACGTCGTGATGAGCGTTGCAAGCGCAAATCCGATCGCACAACCTCTCCACGTCCCAGGCCACCCAAAACTGAAACCTGGCTGCAAACGCACCGGCAAATTCCGGGGCGCGCAGGCCCGGCGGCTAATTGTAGGGGCTGCACTCAAAAGGCCTCCCGCAGCGTTCTTACTCTGGACAGCTTTGCTTTGAAAATCGTCAACCGATCGACGGAAAGCGCCCTCTGACCCGGAGCATAATCCCCATGTCCGACCCCGGCTATTGGCAGAAATACGAGGTATCGGAAATAAAATTTCGCCGAAAGCCAGTGGATCAGTTTCCGATAACGCGCAATTCCGACGACCCCGCCGCCCTTGATCTAACTCTTTACAGTTCGCCAGCCACGTTTTTGCCTCTAAACTCCCTAACCACCAACGTGGCATTCAAGACCCGTGCGATACACTCAAGCCAACGATGACCCGGCCCTCAAAAATCCGCGGATTGAAAGCTCTCGCCCTCTTCGCAGCCCTCGTCGCCATCCTGCTCCTTCTCCTCCCCCAAGCGGCCGACCATCACATCGCCGCCTTCTTCCTCCTCGTCCCGATCTTTCTCTTCCTCGAGTCGGTCGAAGCGTGCGTCCCATACCAACCACGTAAGAACCACGTCGTTGCGCCGAACCACCACGTTAGGTCCACCCTCTTTCAGCGTCCTCCGCCCTCGCAAGCCTGATCGCCCCCCATCAGAAACATTCGCCGCAGCCTTGAATGGCGCGCCGATCCACGCCTGCGATTCACCATCCGCATAGGGACCTCCATGGACTTCGACCTCATCATTAACGGGGTTTTCCTCGCCTTTTTCTCGCTCTTCACCGCCGTTTTCCTCCTCAAGCGCCTCCGATACCGGCGAAAAAAATCCGTCAATCCGTACCATCGCGGCTTCTACCCCTCCGCGGCGGCCCTCGCCCTCTCCCTGCTCTCCCTCCAGACCATCGCCCAGCCCGACCTAAACCACTCCCTCGAGCAACGCCAAACCCAAGCCGCCCAAGAAGAAGAAAACGGCGACCCGAATGACCCGGCTGCCCAACTCAACCGCCAACTCAAACGCATCCGCAACGGCCAACCCGTTGACACTCTCAAAGTCCCCCTCCGCAAACGTGGATAGTCTTGCCTCTGCTTTTGCCTTTCTTGTTGTAATCCCCGAAGTGGATCTGTTGTCGTACTTGCCTTTGGGATTAGAGCGGGACTGTTGCTGGCGGGTAACGGGTTAGGTGGTTTTGGTGCTTGACATGCGATTATCCGTGTGGCGTATGAGTTACACCCAAACCGCTATACTAGATATAGAGTCAAAAAGGCGCTCGCCCCAATCGCATTGTCTATGTAACTCACTGATAACAAGTATTTTAGGAGCAACCCATTTGCAATGAATATTTTGCAGGCAATGGCCTCCTGTAAACTTTTGAAAACAAATATTTTACCCCCAAAATACCCGGAGGGGGAGGGGGTACCCCCAGCCAAAGGAATCGAATGGACTACATCAATCTCGGAAAGACCGGCCTGAAAGTCTCCCGCATCTGTCTCGGTTGCATGAGCTACGGCGTAGCTCCCCCTGGCCCCTTACGGCCCGGCAGCCACGCCTGGGCCCTCAACGAAGCCGACAGTCAGCCCTTCTTCAAACAGGCCCTCGACCTCGGCATCAACTTCTTCGACACCGCCAACGTCTACTCCACCGGCTCCAGCGAAGAATTCCTCGGGCGCTTCCTCAAAGCCAACACCAAACGCGAGGACACCGTCATCGCCACCAAGCTCAACGGCGTCATGCGCGATGGTCCCAACGGCAAGGGCCTCTCCCGCAAAGAAATCTTCTTCGAACTCGACGAAAGCCTCCGCCGCCTCGGCACCGACTACGTCGACCTCTACCAGATACACCGCTGGGACTACGAGACCCCCATCGAAGAGACCATGGAAGCCCTCCACGACCTCATCAAGGCCGGCAAAGTACGCTACATCGGAGCCTCTTCCATGTATGCCTGGCAGTTCGCCAAGGCCCTCTACGTAGCCGACCAACACAACTGGACGCGCTTCATCTCCATGCAGAACCACTACAACCTCCTCTATCGCGAAGAGGAGCGCGAGATGATGGGCCTCTGCAAGGCCGAAGGCATCGGTGTCATCCCCTGGAGCCCACTAGCCCGAGGCCGACTCACACGTCCCTGGCAGACTGTAACGACGAAGCGCTCCGAAACCGACCAGTTCAGCAAGGCCATCTACACAAAGACCGAAGACGCCGACAAAAAAGTAGTCGACCGCCTCGGCGAGATCGCAGAAAAACGCGGCATCGCCCGAGCGACCCTGGCCCTTGCCTGGATGCTAAGCAAACCCGTCATCACCTCACCCATCGTCGGTGCTACCAAACCCAATCACCTCACTGACGCCGTAGCCGCACTCTCAACCAAGCTCACACCCGAAGAGATCGCCTCACTCGAAGAACCATACGTCCCCCACTCAGTCCTCGGTTTCAGCTAGAAAAATAAGTGGTGTCATTCTGAGCCGAGCGCAGAACCCCGTATTTTGTCCGTAGCGTCACGACAGTAAGGAAAGAAAAGAATGCTGATCCCTTCAATCGATCTCATGGGCGGCCGCATCGTCCAACTCGTCCAGGGAGAAAAACTCAAACTAGCCTTCGACGACTTCGAATACTGGATCGAACGCTTCTCAAAGTACCCCATCGTCCAGCTCATCGACCTCGACGCCGCCATGCGTCAGGGCAACAACCGCAGCCTCATCGAGATGATCTGCAAACGCTTGCCCTGCCAGGTAGGCGGAGGCCTCAAAACCGCCGAAGACGGTCGCATCCTCCTCGAAACCGGCGCAAAACGGGTCATCTACGGCTCCAGCCTCTTTCGCCCGGCCGGACCCGACCACATTCGCCGTCACAAGCTCATCTATCTCGAGTTCGCCGAAGAACTAAAGAAAACCCTCGGCGAAGAAGCCCTCGTCTTCAGCGTCGACACCAAAGCCGGGAAAGTCGCCATCAAAGGCTGGAAGGATTCCGTCGACCTGACCCCCGAAGAAGCCATCACCTGGCTCGAAGACTCCTGCGCCGCCTTCCTCTACACCCACGTCGACACCGAAGGCACCATGCAGGGCTTCCCCATCAACGTAGCCGCCATCCTCCGAGCCTGCACCGCAAAGCAACTCATCGTAGCCGGAGGCATCAAGCAGCAGAGCGAAATCGAAGCCCTCGACGCCATGGGCGTAGACGCCGTAGCCGGCATGGCCGTCTACTCCGGCACCCTGAAAGCCTAAGCAATCTCTTGAACCCGACCAACGGCAGGACTGAAGACAAGGTATACGCGCCACGAAGTGGTCGCCCAACCGGGGTCCCCACAAACAGGTCTTCGTTTGTGGGGTGGCCAAGCGTAGCGGGCCCGTCCGCCAGGACATCTAGCAGGGAAGCCGCACCGACACCCCAGCCCGTTGCAACTCCGCCTTCAACTCCCGCGAATCCGTGACTCCAAAGTGAAAGATACTAGCCGCCAGCGCCGCATCCGCCTTACCCCGTCCAAACACCTCAACAAAGTGCCCTGCTGTTCCCGCCCCACCACTCGCAATCACCGGAATCTGTACCGCCCTACTCACCATGGCGGTTAACTCACAATCAAACCCACCGCGCATCCCATCCGTATCCATCGAGGTCAGCAGAATCTCCCCCGCCCCCCTCGCCTCCGCCTCACGAGCCCACTCCAAAACCCGCCGCCCCGTGGGCTTCCGTCCTCCACTCACAAAAACTTCAGCCGCCTCGACGCCAGCACCTTCCACTCTACGAGCATCAATCGCCACAATCACCGCCTGCGCCCCAAAGCTCCCACCAATCTCCCCAATCAACTCCGGCCGGGCAATCGCCGACGAATTGATACTCACCTTGTCCGCCCCCGCATCGAATACCGCCGCAGCCTCATCCGAACTCCGAATCCCGCCCCCAACCGTAAACGGAACAAACAACTCCGCCGCCGTCCGCTTCACCGTGTCGACCAGCGTTCCCCGCCCCTCATGCGTCGCCGTAATATCCAACAGCACAATCTCATCCGCCCCCGCCGCCGCATGACGGTGCGCCAGTTCCGCCGGATCCCCCGCATCAACGATGTCCACAAACTGCACGCCCTTCACCACCCGCCCCGCACGAACATCCAGGCACGCAATAATCCGCTTCGTCAGCATCTATCCCAGCCTCACCGGCACAGCCGCCGGCACCGCAACCTCACTACCCTCGCACACAATCCGGGCAAGCGAATCCCTATCCTCGACCACCGCCCCATGCTCCACGAACCACTCCACCACCAGCCCCTGCCGGGGCGCAGGCACATGGAACTCCATCGCCCCATCCGTCAACGTGCAAACTGCCTGCCCGGTGCCAACCAGCGACCCCGCCGGCACCAACTTCTGCACAAACGTGTAGGACGGCTCCTCGGCTGCAATCTTCAACTCGTACATGAAAGGCATCTCTACAACTCCACAAAGTTCTTCAACACCTGAAGCCCCACAGCACTCGACTTCTCCGGATGAAACTGCACTCCCATTACATTCTCCCGTTCAACCACCGCTGTAAACGCCCCGCCATACTCCGTAATCGCCGCAGTCGCCTCCACAACCGGCGCCCGCCAAGAGTGCGTGTAGTAAACAAATCCGCCGTCCTTCACTCCACGCAGCAACCGCGAATCCGCCCTCACGCACTCGAGCGAATTCCACCCCACATGCGGCGACTTCAACTCCGCCCTTTCAAACAGGGCAGGGAAACGCTCACACATCCCTGCAAAGTGCCCAAACCCCTCAACTCCCGGAGCCTCAGTAGACCCTTCAAACAACCACTGCAGCCCCACACAAATCCCCAGGAACCAAGCCCCTTTCGCCACACTCTCCCGCGCTGCTTCCGTCAATCCCAATTCCTGCAGCAACGAAGTTGCCTGAAAGTGTCCCACTCCCGGCAGAACTACCTTCGCCGCCGCCAGCACCACCTTCGGATCCTGCGTCACCAGAGTCTCAGCCCCCAAATACCGCAGCGCCTTCACCACGCTCGTCAAATTCCCCGCTTTATAGTCGATCACCGCTATCATTCGCCCGCACCCAGAATGGAAAGACTAAATAAGAAGTTGACGATGCTTAGCGATGCTCCGAGTCCTCGTTGCCGACCTTTGCCACAAAGCGAGCAGAGCAGTGTGATGATCGAGCCGAAGAAAACGGACCAAAGCGCTCGTCGAAACAACGTGATGTGATGAACAACGAACTGGTCCAACATGGAATCCTTCGCGGGGCCGAACACATTCAACAACGTTCCCGCAATAAATATCAGACTCAACACTCCGCCATAGAGGCCGATAGAGCCAGCTACCGTCCGCTCATCAATATCGTCTAAGTTCACAACAAACCCTTCGTACTCGGCAGCATCTCCCGCATCCGCTCATCCCGCGAGCAGGCCCCACGCAGGGCCCGCGCAAACGCTTTGAAGATCGCCTCGATCTTGTGATGATTGCTGCGCCCATACATTGTCTTCACATGCACATTCGCCTTGGCTCCCCGCGCGAATCCATCAAAGAAGTCCGCCAGCAACTCGCTCTGAAAATCCCCGACCAGCCGCACCTTCACCTTGTCATCGACCACATAAGCCACCCGCCCGCTCAAATCCACCGCAGCCACGGCTAGAGTCTCATCCATCGGCATCACAAAGTACCCGGCGCGCATGATTCCTTTCTTGTCGCCTAGCGCCTTCCCAAACGCCTCCCCCAGCGCAATCCCCACATCCTCGACCGTGTGGTGTTGATCGACATCCAGATCGCCCGTGCACTTCAGAGTCAGATCGAAGCCACCATGCCGCGTAAACAACTCCAGCATGTGATCGAAGAATCGAATTCCCGTCGACACCTTGTAGATCCCCTGCCCATCGACAACAAGCGTCAACGCAATCTGCGTCTCCGTCGTATCCCGCGTGATAGCCGCTTTTCGTGATTTCCTGCTCGTCGCCGTTCTCACGCTCTTAGCCATTACTCAAACTCCCTCACGTCTTCGCCGACTTGCTGGTGCGGAGATTCGTCAATCTGCTGCTTCTCCCAGCCAATCTCATCGAGACAAGCCTTAAGCGCAGTCAGTCCCTGCGTTACATGCTCCTCCACTCCAATCGTGATGCGAACAAAGCCATCGCACCCAGGATCGGTCGAGCGGTCCCGCAACAGCACTCCATGCGCGCGCATGGCCGCCACAAGCTCTTTATGCTTTGCACCGATATTCATCAGGACAAAATTTGCATGGCTTAGAAAGAAAGGAACTCCCAACTTCCGCAGCCCATCCATCATCCGCTCGCGTCCCATGCGGACCTGTTCGGAATACCATGCAACGTACTCCTCATCCGCAAGCGCAAATGGCAGGCAATCCAGCGCCAATCCATTCACGTTGTAGGGTGAACTCACCTTCCGCACATACTTCAGTAGCTCCGGATTCCCCGCCAGCATGCCGATCCGTAGATTTGCCATTCCATACGCCTTCGAGAACGTCCGCGCCACAATCATGTTCGGTACAGTCGCAAGATCATCCATGACCGAGGCTCCATCAAAGTGGTAGTAAGCCTCATCCACCATCAACACCGCCTGCGGAGCCGCAGCGGCAATCGCCAGCAGATGCGCCCTGCCTACAACAGCGCCAGTAGGATTGTTCGGCGAAGCGACAATAATCAACTTAGTTCGCCCCGTAATCGCCGCCATAAATCGGTCGAAGGGAAATTCCAGCGACGCGTCCGACTGCACCTTTCGCAGATGCGCCGTCATCATCTGCACGCTTACGTCATACATGAAAAACGAAGGCGTTGCGATCAACGCCTCATCCTCCGCTTCCAGAAACGCGCAGCACATCAGGTGAATCGCCTCATCCACACCATTGGTCAGCAGTACTTGCTCTCCCTGCAACCCAAAGTGCTTCGCAACGATTCGCTCCACGGGCTCGCGTTCCGGATACCTCGTCAACTCCTCCGCAGTCACCGCGCGCAATCTCTCCATCACTCGCGGCGAAGACCCGAACGTGTTTTCGTTGAAGTCCAGCCGCAACGCAGTACGTCCTGCCAGCGGCGGATGATACTCCGGCATCTCCACCACAGCTTTACGCGGTATCACTGTCCTCAAATGTGTAGCAGTATTAGTCACAATCATGACATCCTCACTCGCACGCTTTCAGCGTGTCCTGTCAAACCTTCAGCCTCGGCCAGTGCAACGGCATGCGGGCCCATCTGCTTCAGACCTTGCCGCGTATATTGCTGCACCGTGATCACCTTCACAAAATCCATCACGCTCAATCCCCCCCGGATGCGCCCCACTCGTCCGGTCGGCAGCACATGATTCGGTCCGGAGACATAGTCCCCCATTGTCTGCGGCGAATGATCTCCAACAAACACCGACCCCGCATTACGAACCCACTGCAAATCGCTTACCGCATCCACTGTCAAATGCTCCGGAGCCAGCCGGTTCGTCAGCTCTTGCGCCTCGCGAATCGTAGCAGTCACAAATATGCAACCCTGTGCGTCAAGCGCCTGCTTCGCAACTGCATTTCTCCTGGCTTGAATCTTTACCTCGGCTGCAACTTCCTTGGCCAAAACATCATTGCTGGTGATCAACACAGCGAGCGCCTCGGGATCATGCTCCGCCTGCGCAACCAGATCCGCTGCAATCCCCGCCGCGTTCCCTGTCTCGCTGGTTACCGCGATCTCCGTCGGTCCAGCCGGCATGTCAATCCCGCATTCGCTCGAAGCCAGCACCTTAGCGGCCGTGACAAATAGATTTCCTGGCCCAACAATCTTATCGACGCGACCAATCGTAGCAGTCCCAAATGCCATCGCTGCTATCGCCTGCGCTCCGCCCACCCGATAAAACTCCGTCACGCCGGCAAGCCAAGCCGCCGCCATCGTTTCCTTCGCAGGCTTCGGCGAACAAACCACGATCCTCTTCACCCCCGCCACCTGTGCAGGAGTTACCGTCATCAGCAACGTCGAGGGCAACGGATATCGACCTCCCGGCACATAACAACCCACACTGTCCAGCGGTCGAACAATCTGGCCCGTCTTCACTCCTGTCACCGGAGAGATCGTCCACTCCCGCAGCAACTGCGCCTCCGCGAAGGCAAGAATATTTCCCCGCGCCACCATCATTGCGGCCTGCAACTTCGGCGCCGTCGTCCCCCAGGCGGCTTTCATCTCCTCACCAGAAACCAGCAACCCCTGCCCCTTTGTCAGCCCGTCGAATTCAGTTGCATATTTCAGCAACGCTCGATCGCCGTTCGTGCGAACCTCAGCGAGGATGCGTCGCACGACCGGCTCTACGCGTGCCGTGCTCACGGCCCCGCGCCGCTCCAGCGTTTCGATCAGCGCATCCGCTGCCGCCTTACTGCGACCAAAGGTCTTCACCAGCTTCATCACAAAACTCCAAAAGACAGCCGTAGCTATTGCCCAATACCTTTCGGCCGGAAACTCCAACCTACAGCACAACCTTGCTCAGCGGATACTCTACAATTCCCGTTGCTCCAGCCGCCTTCAGCTTCGGAATTACCTCGCGCACCAGCGCCTCATCCAGAATCGTGTTCAGAGCCACCCACTCAGCATCGCTCAGCTGCGAAACGGTCGGCGAGTTTAACGCTGGCAGTACGCCAACAACCTTTTGCAGATCGACCTTCCGCGCATTCAACATCAATCCGACTCGTCCCTGCGCCGCAATGGCCGCATTGAGCATTAGCGAGATGTTTTCAATCTTCTTGCGTTTCCACTCATCCTTGTAGGCCGTCTTATTCGCGATGAGCTGCGTCTCGCTCTCCATCAGAGTCTCGATAATCCGCAACCGATTCGCTCGAAGCGAAGATCCGGTCTCGGTAACCTCTACAATCGCATCCGCCAGCGTCGGCGGTTTCACTTCGGTTGCACCCCAGCTGAACTCCACCGTCACTGGAATCTTCTTTCCAGCAAAATATCGCTTCGTAAATTCAACCAACTCCGTGGCAATAATCTTTCCCGCCAGGTCTTCCGGTTTCTGAAACGGCGAGTCTTCCGGCACCGCAAGCACCCACTTCACCTTCTGCCGGCTTTGTTTGGAATACGTAAGACTCGTCACGTATTCCACGTCTGTTTCGTTCTCCAACACCCAATCATTTCCAGTCAATCCAGCGTCCAGTGCTCCATGTTCGACGTACCGCGCCATCTCCTGGGCCCGCACCAGCATGCATTCAATCTCTGCATCGTCGACGGAAGGGAAGTAGCTCCGTCCATTCGCAAAGATCCGCCAGCCCGCCCGTTCAAACAGAGCAATCGTTGCATCCTGCAGACTACCCTTCGGAATTCCCAGCTTCAACTTTTTCGTCTCGCTCACTTCGCCTCCCTGTTAGAAGCCACGCCAATGTTCTTTGTAAAGCAACTCACCGTGCCCTCGTGACACACCAATCCGTCGCCTTCAACTTCTACCTTGAACAGCAGCGCATCATTGTCGCAGTCGGTCGAAGCCTCAATTACCCGCAGCCGGTTGCCACTGGTCTCGCCCTTCATCCATAGCTTCTGCCGCGTCCTGCTCCAGAACGTGACAAACCCCGTCTCGAGCGTCTTCGCGTAACTCACATCATTCAAAAAGCCGAGCATCAACATCTCGCCCGTCTTCGCGTCCTGGATTATGCCCGGGACCAGGCCATCCATCTTTGCAAAATCAATCTTAACCGTCATTCTCATCTCTCCTGGGTTCATTTTCACGCAGTAAAAAGGCCCGCTCGCGTTGTACGCGTCAGCGGGCCTTTCGAAATCCTGAGTAAGCGCTTTTACTTCGCTACACCGGACACAGCCGCCAACACGCACTTCGCGTGATGATGGTGATGCCCGTGATGGAGGTGCAGCAAGCTCATCTCCACTTCAGGGTAGCTTTCAAGCCATGAGAAGTCAACCTTCCAGCATCGCGCAGCCGTTCAAGCCATGGTCAATCCGAAACTACACATTGACGCGCCCTCTGCTCTCTCGTACTCTTCCGCAGTATGTTAGCCACCCCCACAAGGAGACCATCCGATGTTCAATCTTCGCCGCAAGCTGCTTGCCGCTGCGCTCCTGTTCTCCGTAACCCCTGTTTTTACCCCAGCCCAGACACCCAAACCGGCAGTGGCCCCGGCAGCAACAACAGCAACTGCTGCACCGCTTGATATCAACACCGCCACAGCCGATCAGCTTAAGGCCATCCCCGGCATCGGCGATGCCTATTCCAAGCGCATCATCGATGGCCGCCCATACACTGCCAAGAACCAGCTCGTCACTCGCGGCATTCTTCCTGAGGGTGTCTACAACAAGATCAAGGATCAGATCATCGCCAGCCATCCCAAGAAACAATAACTGCAAAATCCCTGTCAAAACGAGGACTGGCTGCTAATATGCTGCCAGTCTTTCTTATGCTACAGCGATCCTCTCGTCTCCAGTACGCTCTTCTTGCGCTCGTGGCCTGCTTCGCGCTTACCCACTTCTACCTGGGTGTAGTGAACAGCTTTGACAATCTTGCTCACGGAGACCGCCGCGCTCGTATTCCGTTCTATCAGGGGACCGTCGGCCATGCGGTGCGCCTCACCATGCCCGAGGCTTTGGAGGCAGGTCGTCGCCCCGGCGATACCGCTGTCACAATCACGCTCGCCATGCCTGAGGCAGAGGCAGCCGGCCTCCATGTCGGTGATGCCGTTGTAGACGTCAACCGCCGCCCCTTCACCGGAAGTAACGTTCTTCTCGAGGAACTGCGGCATAGCATTCCGGGGCAGCCCATGTCCCTTACCGTCCTGCGCCCGGACGAATCCATGGCGATTGTCACCTTCCCGCTTGCTCCAGAGAGGCTTTCCGTTCCCCCGATCTGGGCGGCGGTCATTCAGTGCGCCTTCATCGTTCTGCCCTTCGTTTGCTTGCTCGTGGGCCTATACACCGTCTTCGCCAGGCCACGTAGCGTCCATGCGTGGCTCATTCTCGGTGTCCTTGCTTATGTGCCGGCGCTTCTGATTCCACAGAATCAGTTTTGGGGCCCACTGGCCCCAATTGCGCTCAGCTGGAACATCATCGCTCAGACCGCGATGCCGATCTGCCTCATGCTTTTTGGCATCTACTTCCCGGAGCGTTCTAAGTTAGATATCCGCGCGCCCTGGATCAAATGGCTTCTTACCATCCCGGTCCTTGCGCTGATGCCTGCTGATTTCCTAACCAGCTTCGGGCACACCTACAACTTCAATCTCGATGCCTTTCTCGATCCGTGGGCGCTGAAAATCAACATGATCGAGAACATCTTCAGCATCCTCGCCATCTCCTACTTCTTCGCAACCATCGGCTCTAAGATGGGGACGGCCACGGGCGATGCGCGCCGCCGGTTGAAGATCCTCTACTATGGGGCCGCCGTCGGACTCACTCCGTTCTTCATCCTGCTCATAATCTCCCTCATCCGCAGTAAAGACGTGGGCCAGGACATTCCGCGATGGATCATCCTTTTCTCGTTCTGCGTCCTTCTGCTCTTTCCCCTATCTCTCGCCTACGTCGTCATCGTCCATCGCGCCGTAGACGTTCGCATTCTCATCCGACAGGGCACTCGCTATGCCCTCGCCCGTCAATCGATCAATATCGTGCGTGTTCTGCTTGCGATTTGGCTTTCGCTCTCAATGATTGATTTCGTGCGTCACCCTGGCCATCAACGGAGCGTAGATGTCATCCGCATCTTCGGCATCATTATCATCTTCTTCGCCTTTCGCTTCAGACTCTCCCGACGCCTCCAGCAAAAAATCGACCAACGCTTCTTCCGCGAAGCCTACTCTACCGAGCAACTCCTCTCCGAACTCTCCGATGAGGCTCGCAACTTCACCGAAGTCGCACCTCTCATCAACACCATCACCCGGCGCCTCGGCGACACACTCCACATCGATCGCATCGCCGTCTTCCTTCGCACCGGAGACACCTTTCGCTTGCAACTGGCCACCGGAGCACCCCTCCTGCCCAGCACCGCCGAAATCTTCTCTCTTCCCGCTGCCTCTACAACGATCGAAACCCTCAGTCGTGCCAAGGCCCCCGCCAACGTCTACCGCGACGACCCCTCCAGTTGGCTCGTCGAAGCCACCGACGCTGAGCGCACCGCCCTCGCCGATCTATCGACCGAACTCCTCGTCCCTCTTCCCGGGCGCAACCGCCTCGCCGGCGTCATCGCCCTCGGCCCCAAACGCTCCGAGGAGCCCTACACCAAGACCGACCGACAGCTTCTCCAAACCATCGCCTCCCAGACGGGCCTCGCCCTCGAAAACGCCGAACTCCTCGAAAACCTCACCTCTGAGATCACCAAACGCGAACGCATCTCGCGTGAGATCGAGATCGCCCGCGAAGTTCAGGAGCGTCTCTTTCCTCAGAGTTATCCCAAGGTGGACGGCGTGGATCTCGCCGGCTACTGCCGTCCCGCGCAGGCCGTTGGGGGCGACTACTACGACTTTTTCGTGCTCAATGATGGACGCCTCGCCATCGCATTGGGCGACATTTCCGGCAAAGGCATCTCCGCCTCGCTCCTCATGGCCAGCTTGCGCGCGAGCCTCCGCAGCATCGCCGGACTCCGGCAGAGCGATCTCGCCACACTCATTCACCACGTCAATAATCTGGTCTACGAATCCTCCACCTCCAACCGTTACGCGACCTTCTTCTACGCCGAGTACGACCCCTTCACCCACCTCCTCATTTACGTCAACGCGGGCCACAACCCTCCTTACATACTCCGCAACGGTCAGGCCCTCCCACTCGAAGCCACTGGGATGGTAGTTGGTCTTCTTCCCGACGCCGAATACGCGCAGGCCACCGTACTCATGCACCCTGGCGATGTGCTCCTCGCCTTCACCGACGGCATCTCCGAGGCCATGACTCGCGACGAAGAAGAGTGGGGTGAGGACCGGATGGTCGCCTGCGCGCAACAACTTCTCGCAAGGGCCAACGGCAACCGCACCGCGCAGCAACTTTTGGACTGCATCCTCGCCACCGCTGACAAATTTACATCCGGCGCTCCGCAGCACGACGACATGACCCTTCTCGTCTGCACTGTCGACCAGCTAGGCAGCCCAACGAGGAAGACTGTTTGATCAACCCATAACAAAAGTCTGTCTTCGCTCTAATAACCATTAGTGAGCAATCTGCGAAGGCTCGCAGCTGATTTAATTTGACTGGCAGAGCTATGCTAAGAGCGTCATCCGGTAGCTATCCGAAAGCGAGTCGATCCAGCATGAAAGCATTACACGGGCTCCATATTTTCCTTGTCGGCGCATCGATTTCCTTGTTTGCCCAACAACCTTCTGCTTCAACAGCCACCAACACCCCTCCTCAGAGTGCCAGCACCGCCAATCGTCTTATCACTCGCGACGTTGTTGTAGAAACAAGTCCGGCAAGCTTCAAACGGGATTGCAGCAAGAAGATTTCACCCTTCTGGATAACAAGGCTCCGCAGAAGATTTTGTCTTTTAGCTCTGTGAATGAGCCTACGGTTAAGGCGGACCCTCCCACCGAGGTCATCCTGCTGATCGACACAGTGAACACCCAATCCGACCCAATCGCAGATATGCGCTTGCAGATCGGAAAATATCTTAGTCAAAACGGCGGCAAACTGGCCTACCCCACATCGATTGCCGTCTTCTCCGATTCTGGCTTGAAGATGACCGGTGCTCCATCACTTGACGGCAATGCCTTGAGTGCAAGCCTGAAGGCCACAAAGGTAGTTGGTCTGCCTTCGCTTCAGGCAGGGTCAGGAAGTTCTGGCGATTCTGACCGTTTTGTATCCTCCATCACCGGTCTCAACAACTTGGTCGCAGCGAAGTCGAAGATTCCAGGTCGAAAGATAGTGATCTGGTTTAGCTCGGGTTGGCCATTGCTAACCGGAGGAGACATCGGCATGAGCCTGAAAACAAAACAGGATCTCTTTGCCACCATCGTGGCTGCCTCGGAGGCGCTGCGACGATTCCACATGACGCTCTACGACATTGATCCTGACAACACATTTGGCTCACCCAGACGATCTGCCAAGTTTTCTTACCTGAGTTTTGTGAAAGGGGTGGCGAGTGCGGGCGATGTCTCCTCCACAAACCTGTCACTGCAGGTCCTTGCAACCCAATCCGGTGGAAAGGTTCTCATCAATGGCAATGACATCGCAGGCGAGATCCAAAGCTGCGTCGACGACGCGAACGCCTTTTACGTCCTCTCTTTCACACGTGCCATTTCCGAACGCCCAGACCAATATCACAGCCTCGAGTTGAAGATAGATAAACCGGGCCTAACGGCGCGCACCACCACCGGCTACTACGCGCAGCCATAGTTGCGGGGCAGACGCTCATATCCCCCAAATTAGCCATTGTCACGTTCGATTCTGCAGTCGCCGGCGGCCTTCGGATCGTTTAGAGTTGATGCATATTGAGGTTTTCGACTCAACAGACACTGGCGAGCCAAGGATCCAGACGACCATGTTCGCGGCCTTCCATCTCGACCGTCCCGCTGTTCGTCTCGTCGCAGCCATTGCGACGCTCGGGACGTTAACCGGTTGCCAGGCCGTCGTCAGCTCAGCTCCCGAAGCGCACGTTCGCGTCATCAACGCAACCCCCGATGCGCCGCGGATCGATCTCTATCAGGACTCCAACGCTCTCGCCTACAACCTGGATTTCGGCACCGTCACGTCTTACATCCCACTTGCCCCCGGCGCCTACAACATCACCGCCAACACCGCCGGCACGAGGCAGGTTCTCTCCGCCGCGAAGACCGCCTTCTCCACTTCGGGCCAGTACACGGTCCTGATCGGCAACAACGCAGCTAGCCTGCAGCAATTAATTCTCGCCGACCAGAGCCAGCCCGCGCCGCCCGGACAGATCGCGCTCCGTTTCATCAACCAGGCCACGCGCGCCGGCGTCGTCGATATCTACCTCGTACCAGCTGGTCAGAGAGCTAGCTCCGTCTCTCCGATCGTTACTGGCATCGCTTTCGGCGCAAACACCGGCTACGTCAATGTCCCAACCGGAACCTACAGCCTGGACATCGTACCCGCCGGAACCGCACCGACCAGCGCGACGATCGCCGTTTACACCGGACCTCAGGTCACCTACTCCGTCGGCGCCGCCCGCACCATCATCCTCATCGATCCACCGCTCGTTACCGCTCCAGGTCTCAGGGTCATCACGGCAAACGACTTCGACCCTCCCGGCACCGTCGACTGACCGTAGGCCCCGGCGATCACATTCACCCGAGTCGCGCGTACAGGAAATCCCAACGAAAGTCGCGGCTTTTTCAAAAAACATACCTCGCGAAATTGCCGCAACACTCATGAAACCCTGTGTCTGTCAGGCTTGCCTCACATTGGACGACTGAAAACTGGACGAACCCCGCCTTGTTCCCTCCATGCAAACAAAGCAAAAGAGCCGCGAGGAACATCCTCAGCGGCCCTTTCTTTCGTTTGCCTAAAAAACTAGTATCGGTAGTGATCCGACTTGTAAGGTCCTTCCACAGGAACGCTCAGGTAATCCGCCTGCTTCTTCGAGAGCGTCGTCAACTTCACGCCGATCTTCTCCAGATGCAACCGTGCAACCTCTTCGTCCAGCTTCTTCGGCAGAATGTAGATCCCGACCTTGTAGGTGTCTTTGTTCTTCCACAGATCAAGCTGCGCTAACGTCTGGTTCGCAAAGCTGTTGGACATCACAAAGCTCGGATGGCCCGTCGCGCAACCCAGATTCACCAGCCGGCCCTCGGCCAGGACGAAGATGCTGTTGCCGCTCTCGAAGGTGTACTTGTCCACCTGCGGCTTGATGTTCAACTTCTTCACGCCCTTCAGCGCATTCAATGGCTCCATCTGGATCTCGTTATCGAAGTGGCCGATGTTGCACACGATCGCCTGGTCCTTCATCAGCTTCATGTGTTCCACCGTGATGATGTCCACGTTACCCGTGCAGGTAACATAGATATCGCCGCGACCCAGCGTCTCTTCAAGCGTCGTGACTTCATACCCTTCCATCGCCGCCTGGAGCGCATTGATCGGATCGATCTCCGTCACGATCACTCGTGCTCCCAGTCCACGCAGCGAAGCCGCGGAACCCTTGCCCACATCGCCGTATCCGCAGACCACCGCAACCTTGCCCGCGATCATTACGTCCGTCGCGCGCTTGATCCCGTCGACCAGCGACTCGCGGCAGCCATACAGATTGTCGAACTTCGACTTGGTCACCGAGTCGTTTACATTGATCGCCGGCACAAGCAGCTGGCCCTTCTCAAACATCTGATACAGCCGGTGCACACCCGTCGTTGTCTCTTCACTGACTCCACGCCACTCCTTGGCAACACTCTGCCAGCGAGTCGGATTTTCTTTGTAAACCTGCTTCAGCAAATTCTTGATGACCTCTTCTTCATGCGAACCCGAAGGAGAATCAACCCACTTGTCGCCCTTCTCCAGTTCCACACCCTTGTGAATCAGCAGCGTCACATCGCCGCCGTCATCAATCACGAGTTGCGGACCGAGCACTCCACCCTTGCCGTCGGGGAAGCTCAGCGCCTGGTTCGTGCACCACCAATACTCCTCCAGCGTCTCGCCCTTCCACGCAAACACCGGCACACCCGCCGCCGCAATCGCAGCAGCCGCATGGTCCTGCGTCGAGAAGATGTTGCAGCTCGCCCAGCGCACCTTCGCACCCAGGGCCACCATCGTCTCAATCAGCACGGCCGTCTGAATTGTCATGTGCAGCGAACCGGTCACGCGAACGCCCGCCAGCGGTTTCCCCGCGGCATACTTGTTGCGAATCGACATCAGTCCCGGCATCTCCTGCTCGGCGATATCGATCTCCTTGCGGCCAAAATCCGCCAGAGAAATGTCCGCGACTTTATAGTCCGTCGCCTTCTGTTCAACCGCCGCTTTATCCACTGTCACTGTCGCCATTACTGCACCTCATCTCTGTTTCTGATTTCGTTGCGATCACCTTCAGAATAACAGTTTGGGCGGAACTTTCGACTCTCCATCTGTTGCATGCTTTATCTAAAAGCATTATTTTCAGTCACATCAAAAGCCGCATTCATTCTTCATGAGCAAAACATTTTCACGATAGATTCAATTGCCTCGGTCTCTGTACCGTCAGCGCCAGCAATGCCGCACCGAACGCCAGGCCGCTAATCAGATAAAGCCCACCCGAGTAGCTGTGCGTCGCGTCCCGCAATCGCCCCGTGACATACGGCCCCAAACCGCCCCCACACGCGCCTAACGTCGTAATCATCGCAACCCCGCCCGCCGCGGCCGCGCCTCCAATCATCCGCGTCGTCAGTGCCCAGAACGGCCCCATTGTGCTCAACAATCCGATCGCCACAAGCGACATCGCGCACAACGCCACTGGAATACTCTGCGCACGCGCCGCCCAGGCAAACCCAACCGCCGCCAACGCCATGCAACCTGCAAGATGCCCTCGTCGCTCATTCCATCGGTCCGAAGTCCACCCCAAAATCACCGTAACAATCGCCGCAAGAAGGTACGGCACCGTTGTATAGCGCGCGATCAAGCTCGCGTCGTTACTTCCGCCTCCATGTGACAGGCTGTTCAGAATCAGAGGCATCCACAAATTGACGACATAAACCCCAATCTGAATGACGACGTACACCGCAGCCAGTAGCCACACCGCAGGCAGCCTGAAAGCATCGAGCAGATTGTGATGTTGTGCCGCCCCGTACCGTCCCTCGTCTTTCTGCAACTCACTCTTCAGCCATGTCCTCTCCTCAGGCCGCAACCAGTCAGTCGCGTCCGGTCCGTCCTTCAGCACACACAGCACAGAGATTCCCACTAGCACGGTCGTCACACCCTCAAACAAAAACAGCCATTGCCATCCACTCAGGCCATGCAACCCATCCAGCTTCAATAAAGCACTCGAGAGCGGCGCACCAACCACTCCAGCCAGCGAAGTCGCCGTCATGAATTTGGCAACCGCGCGCGCCCGCTCGTGAGAAGGGAACCAGAAGGTCAGATAAAGAAGCATCCCCGGAACAAAACCAGCTTCCGCCACACCCAACAAAAACCTCAAAAGATAAAACGAACTCGCCGACCCCACGCAGACCATACAGGCCGAAACCACACCCCACGAAATCATGATGCGTGCGATCCATACCCGCGTCCCAACCAGCCTCAGGATCAGGCTGCTTGGCAGATCGCACAGTGCATATCCAAGAAAAAATATTCCCGCACCGGTTCCGTACACCGTATTGCTGAAATGCAGGTCACGCTGCATATCGATAGCCGCGAACCCTACGTTCACGCGATCTATATACGCCACGATATACAGCAGAAACATATAAGGAATCAGCCGCCACGAGATCTTCGCATACAGCGCGCCTCCATCCACAGCCGACCCATCAACTACCTCTGCCATCGCTCTACTCTACCCGCACGAGGGCAGAGAATACGTCAGCTTCTTTCCGCCTCCAGCAACTTCTTCTTCCGCTCTACGCCCCAGTGATACCCCGACAACGACCCATCGCTTCGAATCGCCCGATGACAAGGCACCACAACCGCGACCGGATTTGACCCAATCGCCATTCCCACCGCCCGCGCAGCCGTCGGCATTCCCAACTCCCGCGCGATGCTTCCATAGCTCCGCGTCTCGCCCCGCGGAATCGCCTGCAACGCCTTCCACACCCTCTGCTGAAATGCCGTAGCCCGTACATCCAGCGGAAACGTCGCTGCCAGAGGATGCTCGCCCAACTGACTCACCACAAACGCAACCGCCTCCGCCAGCCAGCCCGTATTTCCTTTCGCCGGCACCAGCTGTGCCTTTGAAAACCGTCCCCGCAACTCAGCAACCAACTCCTTATCGTCCTTGCCAAACGCAATCGAGCAGATCCCCACATCCGTCGTCGCCACCAGCATCCGTCCCAGCGGACTAGCCGCCGTTGTGTAGCGAATCAACAGCCCCGCTCCACCCGCCCGCATCACCCGCGGTGTCATTCCCAACGCAGCAGAACTCTTCTCATACAGCCTGCTGCTCGAGCCATAACCCGCCTCATAGATCGCGTCGGTGATCGGGGCCTTGCCATTCTTCGGCTCTCGCACCTTGTTCTTGAACCGCTCCAGCCGCGCCTCCTTTGCATACTGCCCTGGGCTTACTCCCAACACCCGCTTGAACCCACGCAGAATCGTCAGCCGGCCAACACCCGTCGCTTTCGCCACATCTTCCAAACGTGTCCGCTCGTCCGCATGTTCCTTCAAATACTCAGTCACCGCGGCAATTGCTCCAGCCTGCGGGTCTGACTTCGCTTCCGTCCGCTCCGGCTCACACCGCTTGCACGCACGATATCCGGCCGCCTCTGCCAGCGCCGGACTAGGGAAGAAGCTCACCTGCTTCCTCGTAGGCCGCCGGCTCGCACAGCTCGGCTTGCAGTAAATCTTCGTCGACTTCACCGCATACACAAACTGCCCATCCGCCCGTGCATCCCGCTCCAGCACTTGCTGCCACTGCTTCCCGGGAAAATAACTGGGGATCACAATCGCACCGTCACTTGTTTTCGCTGCACTCGTCATCGTCATTCCAGTATCCTCCCATCCGCCGCTAATCCGCACACTCCGTTTCGTCACTGCAAACTGGTGAAACTTCTTTGGGGTAAACTGCACGATCATGCACCGAACCCGCTTCCTGCTAACTCTCGGCGCAAGCCTCTTCGCAACCGTTGCGATCGCTCAGAACCCCACGGAGCCGCCACCCTCGCAACACCCCATCCTCACCGTCACCGGCAAAGGCGTCCAGATCTATACCTGCCAGCAAACCACCACTGGCCCGCAATGGGTCTTTCAGGCGCCGGAAGCCAACCTCACCGACGCATCCGGCAACCTCGTAGGCACGCACGGCGCCGGCCCCATTTGGAGATCCCGTGACGGCAGCACCGTCAAAGGCGACGTCCTGCAAAAGAGCGCCTCACCCGAAGCCGGGGCAATCCCCTGGCTTCTCCTCAAAGCCGTTAACCCCACCGGTCCCGGCATCATGGCCCGCGTAGAATTCATCCGCCGCTCCGACACACACGGTGGCACCGCCGCCGCCAACGGCTGCGACGTTCAACACCTCGCGACCTCCGCCCGCATCCCCTACACCGCGACCTATACGTTTTACTCCGCCAAGCCCTGAATCATCCCATCGGCAGCCCCATTCACCGCAGTCACAACCGGCTCTTCCATCGCGATCCCCGGTAGCGGCGGCACCTTGGTCCCGTTCTCCAGTACCTCATAGCTGTCGACAAAAAAATTCGTCAGAATCGCATTCCCAAATGACGTTGTAATCGCGACGTCCGCCGCGTCACGCCCTGTGGCCATCAACACCCGCCCCATCCTCGGCTCATTGTGCCGCGCATCCATCGTCATCCAGCGCCCATCGAGAAACACCTCGTACCACGCGCTGAAATCTCCCGGCCCGCTGTAAGGCCAACGAATATCCCCCAGATATCCCGTTACATACCGAGCCGGAATATTCTGACACCGCGACAGTGTGATCGCGAGATGCTGATAATCCCGGCACACCCCAACCCGCTCCATAAAAACATCCATTGCCGTCTTTGTCGGTCGCGCCGCCTTGTAGTTGAACGCCACCTTCTCATGCACCCAGTCGCGAATCGCCGCGGCCCGAGTCCACCCCGGCATCATCCAGCCAAACAGATCCTGCGCAATCGGTCCAAACCGATCCACCTCGCAGTAGCGGCTGGGCAGCAAAAACTGCAGCACCTCCGACGGCAAATCCTCAATAGCAGCCTGCCGCGCATTCGCATGGATTGGATCAGCAACCTCCTCCATCTCGACAACGCTCATCCCGCTAAGCCGAATCGCACCGGCCGGTGTAGTAAACCGCGTGCAGCGGTTTCCAAATACGTCGCGATACTCCGAAGTCGCAATATCAGTCTTCGTCTCCCGGTCGATCTGTTCCACCTTCAACCCGTTCCCCGCCCGCACTGCCGCTTCAACCGCCGGGTGCAAATGCAGCATCGCCATCATGGGCGTAGGCATGGAAAGATGAAATTGAATGTCGAATTCGTTCTTGATGAGCATCCAAAACCCTCGTCATTACAGGGGTTGCTGTTAGATAAGATGCAAATTATGGCGAAACTGCAGTCTCCACGCGCCCGCGCCAAGCCCAACTACAAAGAGAAAGGCGAGCCCGAAGGCCCGCCTATCTTTCCAAACAATGTAAACGAACTACTTGGCAGCAGCCAGCTTAACTCCAGCCTGCTCCGCGAGCGCAGCAGCCTTGTCCGTCTTCTCCCACGTAAAGCTGTTGCCTTTACGGCCGAAGTGGCCATACGCCGCCGTCGCCTTGAAGATCGGCTTCCGCAGATCGAGCCCCTCGATGATCCCCTTCGGCGTCAGCGAGAAATTCTTCCGCACCAGCTCTTCCAGCTTGGTCTCATCGACCTTGCCTGTGCCGAACGTATCCACCAGCACGCTCACCGGCTCAGCCACACCAATCGCGTAGGCGAGTTGCACCTCGCATCGATCTGCCAATCCAGCGGCAACAATGTTCTTCGCCACATATCGCGCCATGTAAGCCGCCGAACGATCGACCTTGGTTGCGTCCTTACCGCTGAACGCTCCGCCGCCATGCCGTCCCATGCCGCCATACGTGTCGACGATGATCTTCCGTCCCGTCAATCCTGTATCGCCCATCGGTCCGCCGACAACAAACCGCCCCGTCGGATTGATGTGGTACTTCGTGTCCTCGTCTAGTAGATTCGCCGGAATCACCGCCTGGATCACATTCTTCAAAATATCCGCGCGCAGCTCTTCATTCCCGACCGTCTCGGCATGCTGCGTCGAAATCACCACCGCATCCACCCGAACCGGCTTATGGTTCGAGTCATACTCCACCGTCACTTGGCTCTTGCCATCCGGCCGCAGATACGACATCAACCCATTCTTGCGAACCTCGCTCAGCTTCTGAGCCAGCCTGTGCGCCAGCGAGATCGGCGTAGGCATCAGCTCCGGCGTCTCGTTGGTCGCATACCCGAACATCATGCCCTGGTCGCCAGCGCCGCCCGTATCCACGCCCATCGCGATGTCACCCGACTGCTTATTGATCGTCGAGATCACCGCGCACGTGTTCGAATCGAACCCATACAGCGCATTGTCATACCCGATGGCCGCGACCGTTCCGCGCACCAGGCTCTGGAAGTCCACATAGGCCTTCGTTGTAATCTCGCCGGCGATCACCACCAGTCCAGTGCAGGTCAGCGTCTCGCACGCCACACGGCTGTAAGGGTCCTGCGCCAGGCAGGCATCAAGGATCGCATCGGAAATCTGGTCGGCAATCTTATCCGGATGCCCCTCGGTTACAGACTCACTGGTAAATAGAAAACGGTCGCGTTTAGCCAAAATATCTCCTCCACAGAGTACCTGCCCGAACACTTAGCCCGGGGCAGCTTCCATCTCTTTCATTTTACCCACGCATCCGCACCCCCGGCAAAGCAGCACACCGATTCGTCTCATCTGCGCTCTCAATGGCGAGATCCCGCATTAAACGGCAGTCTAGAGAAATTGCGAAATGTCCTCTTGGTTGTTTATGGGATCAGCTCTTATGGATCAGTTTTGGCGGCGTGGTGAAATCGAGCTGCATTACGGAATCAGTCGTCCATGCAGCGCAAATTTCCACACACCCCAACCCAGCGCCGCCAGCGATCCAAGCATCACTGCAACGCCCATCCATCGTGAGCCCGTTGGGGATTCGCCCCCTACCCGGTTTCTCCGCACATTTTCGGCAAATTCGATCCAATCCTTACCTTCTGGATTCGGCGTACCGCTCTCTCGTAGACTGGTCTCAAATCGCTCCATCCACGGAGCCCCGTCCAACCCAAGAGCACTCAGGTAACTCCGAACAATACCCTTCCGGAACACCCCACCAGGTAACGAGCTGTACTCTCCGGCCTCCAGAGCAAGCAAATGGCGAGAGGAGACCTTCGTCTGCTCGCAAATAGTCTCAATCGAGACCTTTCGCCGCTCTCGCTCATGTCGCAGCTCGTCGCAGAATCGTTCCATGCGCTCCGTTTAACCTATTCGGCGCGGTCCCAGCCGCCCAAGCCCCGCCCCGTAACTGCAGACGTTGGCAGTTGATCGAAGAATAGATCGGAAGAATTATCAAAGTCAAAGCCACTTTTGTGGGATGCGTTGTTCTATTCGGTTGGAACCAGAGTAGTTAGGTCCGACCCCGCGTACACCCTTTCGTCTCTGGTCGGGTCCAGGTCGGATTCCCGGCCCGATTCCCCGCCACAGACTGGTTGGGACTCCCGATGAATCAATGGCATACACGCTGCTTTGACGGCTCAAACCTCAGTGGTTATCATCAGGCAAGTCTTCATTTTTGAACCTTGTAACACACTGCGGATCATCAGTCTTTTGGGTTTCCGCATCCTATCGCTCCCACCCGGCCCCGGAAGCCCAGCCGGTCCCCGATTGAGAAAGAGAACGAGTGCGCCTCCCCTTTCCCGAACGCGTTCCGATGATTCCGGTCCTCTTCTTCGCGGGGACACTTTGCGTAGTCCAGATAGCCCAGGGGACCAACCCCACGTTCTCGCTCTTCTGTTTCTTTTACATCTCTATCGCCGCCCTCGCCTTTAACCTTGCAGGCGGATTCACTCGCACCTCCGGGGCCTTTGTCTTCTTCAACTCCGTCCTGGTCGTCATCATCGGCCTCTGCATGAAGGCCTATCTGGGCGAACCTGCGGACTCCAATCTTTTTTCTCCGCTCCTGACCATCTCGGTCTATGTCGCCGGCATGCTCATGATGCTCGTGGCCGTCTTTTTCACTAAGAGGTTTGCAGCCAAGCGCGCCATCATGGGAAGAATGGTGACCGACGCCAACATGCAGACCGCCACCGTGGGCTGTCTGGTCGCCGGGATCTTGGTTTATGTCTTCGGGGCCATCATACCCTCGGGTGCCGGGTCGGTGCTCAGCGCGCTCAATCAGATCAACCGTTTTTTCCCCCTGGCCATCATTCTGGGAACGATCAACACGATCCGGCGCAGCGGCGGAACCCGCAGCATCAATCTGCCGGTCCTGATGGCAGGCTTCCTCGCATTCACTATCGGCGCCCTCGGATTCTCCAAAGAGGGAATGTTCGCCCCCTTCGCCTGCTGGCTCCTCGCTGCGGCTTCGCAGCGGTACAGGATGGTCCGTTGGCAGCTCGTCGCCGTTGTTCTGGGGACTATCTTCATTTTTCGATATCTCGTCCCCTACGCCCAGTATGGAAGGGTCTATCGAGACGAAAATGGCGGGATCGACATATCGACCTCGATTTCTCTCCTGACAGACCTCGGATATGTTCGCGAACAATATCTCGCGTCTTCCACCGAGTCATACGAAGAACGGGTTCTGGGCTACTACAACACCCCTCAAGGACTCTTCGACCGTCTTGAGCTGATATCGATTGACGATGCTCTCATTGCTCACACGCAGCAGTTTGGGACATTCGGAATGTATCCAGTCATCGCGAGCCTCCAGAACACCATTCCCCACTTCATCTGGAAAGACAAACCCTTCCTCCTTGCCGGAAACGTCTATGCGCACGAGGTCGGACTGCTGGCCCCTGAAGACGAATCTACCGGTGTCTCGTTCTCCTCAACTTCGACAGCCTTCCACGTCGCCGGATGGTACGGGATCTTCTTTCTCGCGCCCACACTTTGGTTTGCTCTCTTCTGGATCTTCGACTCGCTTTGTGGAGACACTCGTCAATCTCCCTGGGGGTTGCTCGTCCTTGTTCTCTTTGCCCATGCAGCTCCTGAAGCGGACATCGGCAGCATCATCTACATGTGCGTCTACACCACTTTTGGTATCATCTTCGCTGCGATCATGGGCTCCTATGTCATGCCCATTCTGGGGACCCTGTTCGTAGGCCCCGAAGGCATTATGCTTCGCCGCGGCCCCGTGATCCGCAGTATTCCCAGCCGGGTGCGTCCGCCCGCATCCTCTGCAATCTGACCCCGCCTCGGCGGTGCTGCGATCCGTGACCCTACCCCGCGCCTCCGGACCGCTGTCCATTCCCATACACTGGTAGAAGCATGAACAAATTAGTTGTCGGCAATCTCGTCCATCGTCCCCTTCGTTCGCTCATCAGCTGCCTCGCCATTGCCATCGAAGTCATCATGATCCTCTCCATCACCGCCATTCTGATGGGCAAGCTCAATGGCTTCAAGGACCGCACCAACGGCATCGGTATGGACATGTTTGTCCGCCCCAGCACCACCAATAACTTCATCGGCATGAGCCCCGCCGGCGCCTCTATCAAAGTCGCCGACATCCTCGCCCAGGTGCCTCACATCAAGATCGTCGCCCCCGTCAACATCCAGATCACCAGCTCCCTCGACAACATCTACGGCATCGACTTCAAGTCCTACGACGGCCTTCTGCCCTTCGTCTTCCTCTCTGGCGGACCCTTTGAAGGCCCCTACGACGTCATCGTCGACGACTACATCGGCGCGGGCAAAAAGGTAGGCGATACCCTCAACATCCTCAACCACCCCTTCCGGATCTCCGGCATCGTTGAACACGGCAAAGGGGGCCGCAAGTTCATCCCCATCGACACCATGGGAACCCTCACCGGCACCGAGGGCAAAGCCACCGCCTTCTACCTCAAGACCGAGCACCCACCGAAATACGAGGACGACGTCCGCAAGGCCATCCTCGCCACCCCCGGCATGAGCCAGTACAACGTCATCACCACCGACGAATACCTCTCCTCCATGACCCCGAACGCACTCCCCGGCTTCAACATCGGCCTTCGCGTCGTCATCGGCATCGCCGTCGTCATCGGCTTCCTGGTCATCTTCCAGTCCATGTACACCGCCGTGATGGAGCGCACCCGCGAGATCGGCATCCTCAAGTCCATGGGAGCGTCGCGCGCTTACATCGTAGGCATCGTCCTGCGCGAAACCGGCGTCCTCGCTGTCATCGGCATCATCGTCGGCATCGTCGCGAGCTTCGCCCTCAGCGCGGCCCTCGAAGCCCGTTTTCCCACGCTCGATTTCGTTATCGACCTTCCCTACGTCTGGAAGGCCGTCCTTATCGCCTTCGTCGGAGCCATCCTCGGCGCGCTCTATCCTGCCCTCAAGGCCGCCAGCAAAGACCCCATCGACGCCCTCGCCTACGAATGAGATACGCCCGATAGAAAGCGCTGCATCGCAATCCCCACCGTCAGCGGCGCCAGCGCCAGCGCGAACGGCAGGAAGATCCGCACCTCCGCGATCCTCCCCACTGTCACCCACATCCCCAAAAAAATAACCGCTCCTGTAAACATTCCGATCTCCGCCGAACCCACCTGATAGCGCCTCCGCATCAACATCACCGCAGTCCAGGCGAACGGTGCCAGAAAAAGAAGAAACGGAAAAAGGCTTCCCGGAGATTTCAGGTTCAGAAAAAGTTGCAGCACGGGTGTATCGCCGTAATTCGCCTGCGGGAAAACTCTTCTCATTAACCAGTACTGAATTGCCACCGCCAGCATCACGCCAGCCAGGCTCGTACCTGCCTGCAGCCAGCGCGACAACGCAAATCCCTTTCCCGCCTGTGTCAGGCATACCAGCAAAACCCCGACATGCAGCGCAAACGCAACATCGGCGCGAACAAACGCCTGCGCGACGACCAGTAGCAGCAGTCCAATGACCCTCGCCATACTGCCCAATCCGTCAGGCAGAGGCATCCGCACCGTCAGCAGCAGCAAAGACAGCGCAAGCAGCGCGGTCGTCGGTAGCGTCTCAGGCTTCTGATACCACAGCAGCCACGCCAGATAGTACTGAACGAGAGCCACAAAACTGACCGCGCCAAACCACTCCCCAGCCTGGCCTGCCTCGCGATAAACCGCCGAACGCCGCAGGATCAGAAACAGCGTAAACACCGCGATAAATCCCGAGACCACATCCAGCACCGCCAGCGTATGGCGCAACCCAAGGTGCGTATGGCGAGCGAGAAAGTATGCCGTATCGATCACGCCGACTCGATATTGTCCGGGTGCGTGGGCCGTCCCCCCCACAACATCCATCCAGATGCCCGGCTCCCGGTAAAACGTCTGGCTGTAACTCCAGTAATCCAGAAAGGCCGCCGACAGAACGATGAGACCCAGCAGAACGCTCACCACTCTCTTGGGGCTCTGCCTCATCAGCTCTTCTATCTCGCCTTTCACTCAGACTTAGCGTGGAAAGAATAGCACCCCGCTCACCACCCGCCCGCGTTCTGCCAACCCTGGCTCCCGCGTCACCGCTTAACTTTGTCTCCCGCCGCATTATTTCTGTAATACTCTGGAACTCTCCCCGCAAGCCTGCGTTTAAATCCTTGGGCCCATGAACCAGCCGTACCTCAACCCGTCCCGCATGCGCAAGGCAGCCGAGGCCGTCTTACTTCTCGTCGCTGCTATCTTCCTCGCTCTGCACGCCCTTCATCTCAACGCCGACTTCCCCAATCACTCTCCCTGGATGGATTGGGCCAAATACACCGACGAAGGCTGGTATGGCGATGGAGCTATTCGCCACTTTCAGCGCGGGCACTGGTACGTCCCCGGAGATTTCAACCCCGCCGCCGCACTTCCCGTCTGGCCTCTTCTCGAAGGCGCGCTCTTCCGCTTCACCGGAGTCAACCTCGCCGCTGCTCGCGCCCTCACAGTCGCCATCTTCGCCCTGATCCTCGTCGCGTCCTATCTCCTGCTCCGCCGCTGGCAGCTTCTCTCGTCCAGCAACAAAACCGAAACCTCCCTCGCCCCGGCGATTGCTGTCCTCCTGCTCGCCGTCAGCCCCTTCTGTTATGTCTTCACCCGAATGGCCATCCTTGAGCCGCTTCTGATCCTGTTCACCCTGCTCGCCCTCCTGACCGCCAGCTACATCCGCCCCCCGAGCCAGGGAAGTCCAACCCTTCGCCGCCATCCTCTACTCCCTACCCCCTACTCCCTACTCCCTGTCTCTTTAGGCCTCCTTGTCCCAGTCATGGTCCTCACCAAGACCACCGCCATCTTTCTCCTTCCCGCGATCGCCTGGCTCCTCTGGGCCCGCGCCCGATACAACCTTCGCGCCTTCCTCCGTCTCAGCCTTCCCTCCGCCGCTCTGGCCATCGTCACCTGGCTCAGCTACTATCTCTTCGTCGTCCGCCCCCACTTCCTCCCCGACTTCCACTACCTCTTCGCAGCCAACGGCTACACCGGCCTCACTCCATCGAACGGCCTCTTCGTCCTCGCCGACACCATCGCCGACGGCCTCTGGATCGGCAAAATCCTGTATCCCCTCGCCCTCCTCGCCGCAGTCTCCGTCTTCGTCCTCCGTCCGCGCCTGCTCCGCAACAACCCTCTCGTTCCCTCACTTCTCCTCTGGGCCGGCGGCTACGCGGCCTTCCTCGCCTACCACAACAATCTCCAGCCCAGGTATTACCTGGTCATCGCAATCCCCCTCACTCTTCTTGTCCCCGTCGTCTTTTCCGGCCTCTTGCGTCCAGCCCCCGGCACTCCCACCGCCACGCAAATCCGGCTGCACGGCATCGCCGTCACGGCCATCACGGCCGTCCTCACCGTGCTCACCGTCTCCGAAGCCCGCCAGACTCTCCACTACGTCCGCACCCCCGACTACACCTTCACCAGCGCCGCCGCACAGATCCGCCGCGTCATCTCGGCAGACCCCGCCCACAACCCGCTCATCCTCTCCATCAGCGGCTCCCAACTCTCCCTCATGACCGGCCTCCCCTCCATCTGCGACGACTTCGGCACCATGGATCTCCCCGTCCGCATCAAGGCCTACCACCCCGGCTGGTACGTCACCTGGAACCAGGTCGACGACGACAAAATGGACGCCCTCACGCCCCTCTACCACCTCCAGCGCGTCGCCGCCTTTCCCGCCCTCGACGATCCCGAGCGCAACCTCCTCATCCTTTACCGCCTCGACCCCGCAACTCCCAGCGAGCCCCCGCGCCGCCGACGCAAACTCGTCATCCCCCGCCTTCTCCAAACCAGTTTCGGCCCTCAGGCCAGCCCCACCCAACTC
>CAVWQM010000001.1:0-615571 GCA_963757205.1 uncultured Acidobacteriaceae bacterium | reverse complement strand
CTAGTTTGTGCATGACCGAACTGAGCTTCGAAAGGTCTCAGGCTGCTGAAACGGGTATGCGCTCCATTATTTCGCCGGCATCGAAGACATGCTCAGCGGTGAACGGGTTGGAGGTTCTGGCGGGCGCTTGCGTACGACAAACGTGAGGGTATCGGTGCGCACACGAAACCACTGGAGGTTCGTTCCCGGAAGCTGCAGTTTCACTTCGTCGCCGTCGCGGCTTACATGGTTGACCTCAAGAACGGACTTGCTGCGCGGCATGGTGACCTTATCGCCTATCAGTGGCATGGGCGGTGGCTCAGGGGCAGCAGCTTGGGCAATAGGTTTCTTGCGGGGTTTGCCATGATCCGGCCAGCCTAGCAGAGTATGACGGCTTTCACGGTTCATGACGCCCGACTGATCGGAATCACTTCAGACTTTGGCTTGTCGTTCTTCGGTGGAATGCGTTTCAAGCCTTCATCGAATCGGCAACGGGGGCATGAGGAGCGATGGCGGGTAATTAGATTGTGAATGCGGCGCAGTTTGAGTTCGGCTTCGTGGATTGCTCTTATGTCTTTATTGTCCGCAGTGCAAATGTCTCGACGCAAGTATGCAGCCCTTAGGAGCATGCCAAGACGACCAAGCGACGGGCACATGAAATCCGCCATGGTGGATCTCCTGGGTTCAATGAATCAGTCGCGGACGACGAATTCTATGAATTGCCAAGTGAAAGCAGCCGGGGGAAGACTGGGTGATGTTTATCAAACTCTGGGAATTCTGTCTATCGAAAACGTAATCGGTTACTCCAATGTATCTGTCGACCGCGCAGCTCTGTGACGGATTCTGGATGGAACTGCTGATCTACCGAGGCTTGAACCTCACGGAGCAATGCATCGGCCCAGGATTCAAGCATCACTCGACCCGTACGATGGCAGCACATTCCACCGCGTCAGGCACGTCTTCGGCCACGGTCATCACCTGTTGCATGCCTAGCCGACCAACCATCGGGGAGTGTAGCTGAATATGTGCAGGGCCCGTCAAGCGCCAATGTTTATCGCGTCCAGGTCATTTCAGACTGCCTGTAGCCGTGTACGGCTTCTCGTGAACCTGGTCGCACCCGGCCCTGCCTGTTGCTTTCAGCCCGGGATAGGCGGTACGTTGGACCCGTGTCGCCGATCCCATTCACCCGTCTCTTCGGCACGAGCGGCCGCCGCGCGGTCGAGTCGATCGTGTCGCGCCGGACATTCGACGATGTGATTCTGCCGCCTGGTACCCGGCGCGCGCTTGATACCGCCTTGTCGCAGGTGACACAGCACGATCTCATCTTCAACCGCTGGGGCCTCGGCGAGCGGCATCCCACCGGGCTCGCGCTCGCCTTCAACTTTGCTGGTCCTCCGGGCACTGGCAAGACGATCTGCGCCGAAGCCATCGCGCACTCGCTCGGCCGCCGCCTCCTACTTGTCCGCTATGCCGAGCTCGAGTCGTTGTGGATGGGCGAGACGCCGAAGAACGTTGCCGCCATTTTTCGCACGGCGCGCGACGAACGGGCCGTGCTGCTGTTCGACGAAGCCGACGCCATCGCCGCGCGCCGATCCACATCAGTCGATCACGGCAGTCAGCGCGAATCGAACACCACCGTCAGCGTGCTGCTGCAGGAGCTCGAGTCGTATAACGGCGTGGTAATTTTCGCCACGAATCTCGCGGCGAATTTTGATCCGGCATTCGAGCGACGCATCCGGACACACGTCCTGTTCGAGATGCCAGGGGAAGCCGAACGGGCGCAGATTTGGCGCGTGCAGTTGCATCCTTCGCGGACGCCGCTCGCGGTCGACGTCGATTTCCAGGCATTGGCCCGCCGCTACGAAGTGAGCGGCGGTGACATCCGGAACGCGGTGCTGAAGGCCGCGCTTGCGGCCGCGGCTGAAACCGTTCCCGATTCGTCGAAACGGATTCATCAGCATCACTTCGAGGCGGGCATCGAGGAAGTGATTGCCGCCAAGCGGGTAATGCGGCAGTCGCTGTTTGCGGGCGAGACACCCGGTGTGCCCGAGGCGAACCTCGTCGGCAGCGCGACGGCGTACCATGCCTCGCCGCTCGTGGCGTACGCCCTCTCCGGCGCCGCGCTGCTCGTGGCCCTCATTGCACTCGCGGTGGCCCTGCTGAAGTAATTTCAAAGCGAGTAGACAGACGGTCCCTGCTTTGCGCGCAACACCAGCTCTACTCGTGTCGCAAGACCTGCATCGGGTCAATCCGCAGCGCTCTTCGTGCCGGCCACAAAGCCGCTAGCGAGGCTATGGTCGCTAGGGTGGCGGTCGACCATAGCTGATATCCAAAGAGCCCGGGATTAGAACCGATCCTTTGATCAGGCTTTCCAGACCCTGCAGTCAGAAGCCAATCTGGGCGACGAGCGCGTCTAAGGACATATGGGCAAAGTCTCACGCGGTGTGTTTCGCATATCTGTTGCCGGGAAGGTTCGCAGGGCGCGGCGGTTTCCTGACGGGAATGCGATACCCGAGCAGAACGAGTTGGGCGGGACTGTAATCCCCGGGAAGGGTCACAGAGGTCCCTTCATGCAGTTCACAGATGAGATCTGCAAGCAGTTCTGACGATTCGACAATATCGAACAGGATAACGAGATCGTGCGCTGCCATGCGCCAGATTCGCAGGTCCTCTGCCTCGTGGCTTGCGAAGAACTCGACATAATCAAGCCCGGAGCCCACGTTCGCGCGATGGACCATTTTGGGTCGTGCAAGAACTTTAAATCGGTTCGGTTCAGGCATGGACAAATATCTACAACAAAAGACGTAGCTATTTCTACTATCTAGTCAACATAACCCACCATTTTTTGGCTGGGGTGCACATCTAGCGGGTAGCAGGTCTCAGCTCAGCCACTAACCGACTATACATAAGTAACGTTATCAGACGTAAGTACTTTATTATCTTTTATTTACGAAAATAGTACATTAGCGTTTGCCTACACGCAAGGGGCATAATTGGGGTGTAGAGAATGTGGACAACTATTCGCCTTATGTTCGCCTACAATTTTTCTATGCAGCTCGCCACGCCGCAGCCTCGACGTCACAAGGTCCTGATGACCTTCCGGTACTGGAATGCCTGGGATGTGATCTTCTTCGACACTGACCGAATGCGCACGGCGCTGCCTCGCAGAGCCAGATTTAACAGCGATGAAGCCTTGATCGAGTTCGCCCAGCGTGCCGGTGGGATCAAGATGTCCGAGGACCGGCGAATTCTCGACATGATGATTCAGCGCAAGACCGGCGAGATCACTCTTAACCTTACCGACGAGCAGTACACCAAACTCAGGAGGTAAAATTTCCCCCATGCCCATCGATCCTTCAGCCCTGCTCAATCTCTGGAGCCTTGAGGAGCTACCTGCCTGCGACGAGGGCATGGAACACGCCCGTGCCTTCCTTACCAGTGCAGGCGAGGCCGTCAGCAATATCGAGAACCATGATCCGCGGTTGTTGCTGCGGGAGTTTGTCGTCCTCTTTCGCATCTTCGCCGCACACAGTGCCACCTGCCCCAAATGTAACCAGGTGTCAGTGGCCGGTTCAACCGTTGCCATGCCCCGCATGACCGCGGAACTCTTCCGCGAAATCCTCGACTCTATCGAGGGCGACATCGAAACCCTTGAGATCGAAAAGACAGTGAGCGAAGGCGAAGATGTTCCCACCCAAGCTGAGCGCTCTGCCATCGAGCGCGTCCAGAGCACGCTGAAACAATCAAAAGCAGCCATCGAAGTAGAGTTGGAGATGAAGGGGTAGCCAATGTTCATAACGGATGACAAGCTTCCCGATGACGTGGTGCGTAGGCAGTATGCCGAGACGAAACACGCGCTTTGTTGCCTCAATTGTGGATTTGAGTGCGGCTTCGACCCTACGCAGTCTGGCTCAATCGGTAAGCCGCTATTGGTTCTTCTGGAGCATGAGTGCAGGTCTGTGGAGAGCTGAATGTGCGGTCGCTACTACAGCCTCTTCGACAAGCAGCAGGTGGCCGAGCACTTCCATGTGCGCCGCACCGCGGACAACGTCGGCATCATTGCGCCGAACTACAACGTCGCGCCCGGCGACCCGCAACCCGTCATTCGCCGCAGCCGCGATACCGGAGAGCGCGAGCTAGTGATGATGCGTTGGGGTATTGTGCCTTGGTTCGCCAAGAGTGAACTCGAATTCAAGAAGCTCTCGACCATCAATGCCAAATCTGACCGGCTGACCGACAGCAAGATGTGGCGGGAGCCTTTCGCCAAGCGCCGCTGCCTGGTTCCCGCGAGTGGGCTTTACGAATGGCCGAAGCCAGGGCATGCTATCTCGGACACTTATAGCGAGGAAGAAACTGGTACTCCCGCCGACTGCGCGGAACCGCTCGCTGTCTCTGGAGATCTCTTTGGTTCCGCGCCGAAACCGGGGAGGAAAGCAAAAACGGCCAAGCCCATCAAGCGCGTCTTCAACATCACTCTGACCGAGCCCGGCCCGTTCGCCTTCGCCGGCATTTGGGACGCATGGAAGCGGCCGGATGGAACACACCTTGAGACGTTCGCCTTGGTTACCACCGAACCCAATGAACTCGTCGCCCAAATACACGACCGTCTTGCCCTCATCCTGCACCCGCGCGACTATGACCGCTGGCTAGGCATCGACGACAAAGGAGGCGACCCGCGCCCTCCCCTCGACCTTCTCCATCCCTACGACGCGGACAAGATGGTTATGAAACCTGCTAACCCGGCCGTCGGCAACTGGCGCAATAACGGGCCGGAGATGCTTGATCGCACCTAAACCGGGCTGCTTGCCAGTGCAACGGAATGCTGCCACCTTCGGCGATTGCCAAAGGGTGTGCAGGTCTTCCACGCCGGAGGCGTGTGGTTGGGTTAGGACGACGTCCGGTTCGAGTTCAGGGGAGTAAGGTGCGGTTTGCCGAGCAACCGCTCATAATCCGATACGGGCACCATCTCCCGTCCGTGCCGCTCTCAGGGAACGGCAGGAATATACTGCGGGGCATGGTTCGACAGCTAATGCTGTACTCCTTTACGTGCGGCCGATTCCCCTACTTGGGACAATCGCTAGCTAACACGCAGAATGGCATCGGTGATCCTGACCCACCACGGCGGCGCCGCAAGAAAAAGATGAATTGCGGTGGTCTCTGTGACGATCAACACAGGAAGCCCATACAGATAGACCGGGTGCACACGCTTGTTCACAATCAGATCGCGCAGGACACCGAGAAGAATAAGAAGATCGACGTAGTAGTACTGCGACGATAACCCAAAAAACCGTGTGAAGGCGGCGCCGGTAAGCATACAACTCGCGATCAGGATCGAACGTCGATGAAATTCCGGCTTTTTTCGCCAGACGATTGCAAGCGCAAAGAAAATAGTAAAGACCCCGAGATCGTGCATTTGAACCGCAAGAAACGGCGAGAAAAATTTCAAATGAAAGTGTAGGATTTCGAACCGGCCCATTGTTATGGCGGTCCACACGCCGAGCGCAGACATAACAACGCCAAGCGCCACGCCGAACCAGCCAAGCGTGCGATGTAGTTTCACTTTGCGCACGCGTACGAGGGCCGACTGAACAATGAAGAAAATCACCCAGCCGAAGAAGACTATGCCATGCAGGTAAAGTACCCACGGACGAACCGGCACAGCATGAATGAGACGGCGATCAACTGTGCGGCTGAAGCCGGCCACTACAACGCCTGCCACGACAAGTGAAAGAAAGAAGTAGAAGTAGCGATCAACCAGACCGTTGCGGTCGATTATGCCGGGAACTGGGCGCACATTTGACTGTTGGCTCAACGAAGCCATGAGAAAACCTCTAAGTGCTTATTTCGGGGAGGCAACAACTGTAGCACGGCACGATTCTGCCGTTCAACGGAATTCATGTCGGGAGCTGGGAGCAGGCGCCTTGGCCAATCCCATCGCAAAGATTCGGCAAAGTTCCGTGTCACGGGCAATCCGAACCTTACACCCCTTCTGCCGATCCCGCATCATCCGGAGGGGGCCGAAGTCCGATCGTAGCTATTGACGAGTTGCCGACAAACCGGGACTGAGCTGATTCAGAATCGCATCGTCGATACCATCGGCCAAGGCTTGGGAGCGTCTGACAAGCTGATAAGAGTGCCGGGAGATGTCTGATCTTGGTCTTCTCCCGCTAAGCTCAATTGTGTTTGACAAAGAAGCGTTACAGCAAGGTGCTGGTCGAGGCTTCGGCTTCAATCTGTCATATCACGTATCATCGCAGCGCATTAGACAGGCTGTTGAGGCTTACCGTGCAGTTTGCGCATGGTTGCGGCGTCGCCTGAGCCAGCTGATCGTCGATTCGCTTTACGTCGAGAGCCCGGCCCATTGACTTCAGGAAGTCTCGATACATGAGTAGCGCCAGCCGTGAATATGGTGCGCCTGGAGCATTCTTTGTTGTGATGATGTGAACGCCCTCAAGCATCATCTTCTCTGCCTGCTGGCTGTCGCCGATCTTCCATCTCGCAAACCCAATCGCCATCAGCACGTGGCCTGCGGGCAAGGAATCCGACGTATAGATGAGGCGTGCAACGTCCATGGCTCGCTCAGCATCCTGCAACCCTTCAGCGCATTTGTTCCGCTCGCAACGGGCATATGTCAGTGCGACCAGCGCGCCGATAAGACCTGCTCTACCTGCGTCGCCAGCAGCGGTTAGATTCGCCTGGGCCTCTGTTGCAAGATTCTCAGATTGTTTGAATTTGTGGTCTGCGTGAGCAAGCTGAGCGAGATGAACCTGACTTATTCCTAGTGCCACGATATCGTCTTGCTTTCTGCGTGCGGCAAGACCTCTCGTCAGAAATTGCTCGGCTTCGGCCCTGTGGTTGTACGCGAAGTAAAGAACGCCGAGGTTGTCGAGCAAGGTCGCATAGCTTTTCTGCGCTTCGGGTGCGTTCCTGAGCAGACGAAGCGAACGGAAATAAGCGTCTTCCGCCCGCGCGAAGTCGGCTTGCCCCACATAGTCTGAGGCGAGCCGGCCCCAGAGATAGCCGATCTTTGCGTCGGGGAGATGCTCGCGTTCTGCCAGGTCGATCATGTGGCGTTCTTGCGCGATGTCCTTCTGTGTCGTAGTTGAGAACTGCGGGCGAGCGTTTTTGCAAACGGACAGAACGATGCAGAGAGTGAGCGCTTTCGTCCGGAAACGGACACACGGGTTCCTTCGATGACCAGAATGTAACATCGTCATAAAACGGAACATGGCGAACCTCCTCGATGATCCTGCGGCTTCGTCTTGCTCCAACTACCGCTTGGGATATTCGCAATTTGCGCCGCTGCAGCGATTCGCTCAATGCACTGGAGGTAAATCGCACATCGAATTCCTATCGTTGTCGAAGTCGCTGGTTCGGTGCGGCTTGGCTCAGTCGATAAGCTGGCAAATGCGCATCTGGGCTTGGTGGACGAGCGACGTGGAGTGCTAGACTTACTCAAGCCCAAGGAGTACTCCCATGGGCACGCTAAGGAATACGGCGGAAACCTGGCGTTTCGGGGTATTCGAATTCGACGCGCGCAGTGCGGAACTGCGTCGTGCCGGTGTCCCGATCAAGTTGCGGGATCAGTCCTCACGCATCCTCTTTTACTTCCTCGAATATCCAGGGCAGATGGTGACGCGCGAAGAGCTTCGCCGCCACCTTTGGCCTTCGGATACCTTCGTTGACTTCGACCATAGCCTGAACACTGCGGTCATGAAGCTGCGGGAAGCCCTCGGCGATTCCGCCGACAAGCCCCTTTACATCGAAACCATTCCCAAGAAGGGCTATCGCTTCGTCGCGCCCGTCGAACGAGATGGCGATGGAAACGCAAAGACAGCCCTGGAAGCGACCGCAAACGCCGAAGTCGCGCAGGTTGCATCCGGCCAAGTCCACCCTGATGGGACAGAAACCGCACTTTCCACCTCCGCGGCCAGCACCAGCACCGCTCACCCAGTTAGGGAGTGGTGGAAAGGGCGGCGCTTTGCGGTCGCGTTGGCACCTTTGCTCCTGCTCCTCAGCGGGGGTGCGTTTTTGTTTCAGTACCTGAAGCAGAATAGACGTTCCGCTCAGTTCGTCCAGCCTGAAATCGCCGGGCTCGAATCCGGACGCAATCAGACACAGCAACGCGGGAATATTCCTAGTGAAGTACCGGAAGATATCAGCGTCGTGCCATTGACGGTGCTGCAAGGGAGGGAGTACTCGCCCGCATTCTCCGCGGATGGTAGTCAGGTCGCATTCGCGTGGGATGGTGGCAGGAGTGACGGAGCGCGCCCCTTCGACCTGTATGCGAAAGTGATTGGATCCGAGAGGGTGGAGCAACTCACACATCATCCGGCAGCATGGATCGTGCCTGCCTGGTCGCCCGACGGCCGTAACATCGCCTTTGCTCGGGAAGATGCCGGGGAATCTGGCATCTTCATGGTTTCCGCCCGGGGTGGGCCCGAGCGCAAGCTGGCCGGTGCCACCTTCTGCAAACACAGCCCTACCATTTCTCTCAACTGGTCGCCGGACGGTCGTCAGCTACTGTATGCCGGCACAGACGGCATGCACCTCCTGACGCCGGAGAACGGCGAGACGCGCTCTGTCACCAAGCCGCCCCAGTGCAGTGAGGCGTATTCTCCCGCCTTTTCTCCTGATGGGCAATGGATCGCCTTCAGCTGCTTCTTCGATGTGAGCTATGACATTTACGTGCTTCCTGCAAAGGGCGGCACCAGCAAGGCCGTGACCCGGGTGAAGCAGTCTCCGTTTCCGCTTGCCTGGTCAGCGGACGGCAAGCGTATTGTTTACTCTGAAAATTGGAACCTCTTCGAAATCAGCAGCAATGGGGGCAAGCCCCAACGGCTGACGTTCGCGCATGATGCATCTCAACCCGCCATTTCCACGCGTGGAGGGCGTCTCGCCTATTCGCAGGGGAAGGTAAATATCAATCTGTGGCGGGCCGATCTGCGCAGTCGGGGCCCAACATCCACAGCGCTGCTGTTCCCGACCTCCCGGGAAGATTCACAGCCCGACATATCCCCTGACGGTAAGCGGATCGTCTTCGGATCGGAACGTTCCGGGTCGTCTGAGATTTGGGTATCAAATCTGGATGGCAGTGACGCCGTGAAGTTGAGCAACTTCCATTCCCATACTGGCACTCCACGGTGGTCGCCTGACGGCCAACGAATCGTCTTTGATTCACGCGTATCCGGGGAAGCGGGCCTGTACCTTGTTGATCCAAACACGGCACTACCAAAGCGCATTGCTACGAACGGGTTCGCCGCTAGCGTGCCAACCTGGTCCATGGACGGAAGGTGGATCTACTTCCGGTCCGGTACAAAGCAGGACGAAGGAGGCCTTTACCGGGTTTCTCCACAGGGTGGGAACCCTCAACTGGTGAGTCAGACGAGCGGCTACAACGTCCAGCAATCGAAGAGCGGCAGCACTCTCTACTTCATTGCAGGAATATATGACGCAGCGATCCACGTCTTGAACATCACTACTGGCGAGGAGCGATCGCTGGAAGGTATGCCCAGAGTCAGCGTGCCGACGGAGTGGGTCGTGGGTTCCAGGGGCATCTTCTTTATCGATCGGTCGTCGGCCCAGCCGAGCATTGACTTCTTCGAGTTTGCGTCCGCGCGGGTCACCAAGCGGATACCCCTCACCCGGGTGCCGGCTTTCTGGGGTGGTCTTGCACTCGCTCCCGATGAGACCTGGCTGGCATACGCTCAGATTGATCAAAGTGCCAGCGACCTGATGTTGGCAGAGGGTTTCCATTAAAACCTGCCGACCTTAACTCTCGCGATCTTTGCGCCTAGTCAGACGCAGGACGGCCGTACGTAGGCAGACGCCAAGTGTGCGGCCTTATGGGGTCTCGATTGAGTCTTATGGAGTAAACCACAGGATTGGAGAGCGGACTCTACCTGCTGGGCGCCGATGCCGAACCCCGGCCCACGATCGAGTTCTACAGCTTCGCCACTCGCCGGATTACGCCAGTCCTGTCACTTGAAACAAGCCCCAACAACTGGCAGCCCAGCCTGAGCGCGTCGCGAGACGGGCGCACCTTCTTCTACACTCAGTCCGATCCCCAGAGTGTTATCAAGGTGGTAGAGAACTTCCGCTAGGAAGAGCCGACAGCGCTACATTTAATCCGATTGCCTAATGCAAGTCCCTACATCTTGATGTCGAACGAGGTGGATGCACTCATAGAGATTCCAGACTTTGAGTTCTTGGCGGTTGACGGGCTACACGGAAGTTACTCTCCTCCTTGATCGGCTAGCTGGCTAACTTCCTGTTTGCCGACAAACCGAACATTACGCAAGCCCGTTTCCCGATAGCGGTCCTCAGATGGGATGAGAGTGCTGCCGAGTCCAGTGGCAGACTGGAGTGGCAGGTTCACTTCACAGGGAGGACGCATGAAGGCAGCGAAGAAGGTGAAGACGGTCACGAAGACGGCGGTACTGGAAGCGGTTGGAGCAGTGGGCATCGATCTGGGCGATCGCTGGAGCCATTGGTGCGTCCTGTCCACAGCGGGTGAAGTGATGGATCGTGGGCGCGTGAAGACATCGGCTGAGGCGCTGTCTGACCTATCGGCGGGATGGGCCAAGATCCCGGTGGCGATTGAGAACGGAACACATTCCGGGTGGGTCAGTCGGACCCTGAAGAAGGCAGGCTGCTCGGTCTGGGTAGCGAACCCCTCTCGCTGGCGCGGCACAGCGCATTCGTCTAAGAACGACGCTAACGATGCGGAAGCGCTTGCTCGCGTGGTTCGGTTAGATCCGAAGTTGTTGTATCCGATCACGCATCGTACGCAGCAACAGCAGGAGGATCTTTCCGTGATCCGAGTTCGCGCGCAGCTCGTGAAGGCCAGGACTCTACTTGTGAACACCGCACGTGGTGCCGTGAAGAGTGTCGGAGCACGCTTGCCGGCGACCGATGCAGATGCCTTCCACAACACGAGCTGGCAGTTCGTTCCAGAGCCGTTGCGGGAAGCATTACGTCCCCTGTACCAGTCGCTAGCGACTATCACTGAACAGGTCCGCGCTCTGGACCGCCAAATCGAGAAGCTTTCGAAAGAGAAGTATCAAGCCACGACTCTGCTTCGCAGTGTTCCAGGCGTCGGACCGCTCACAGCGCTGACCTACGTTCTCACCGTCGGCGATACCTCCCGATTCGCATCCAGCCGTGAGGTCGGTGCCTTTCTCGGCCTCCGACCTCGGCAGCGACAGAGTGGATCGCGCAACCCAGAGCTTGGCATCGCCAAGAACGGCGACCACTATCTTCGTAGCCTTCTCGTGGAGTGCGCTCACTACGTTCTGAGTCGTGCTCCGGATTCGGCTTTGAAGCGTTGGGGGCTTGGACTTGCACAGAGTGGTCCACCTGCGAAGCGCAGAGCACTCGTTGCTATTGCACGGAAGCTAGCCGTCCTCCTTCATTGCTTGTGGAGTAACGGTGAACTATGTTGCCCGTTCCCAGCCGATAGTTCCGTTGCAGCTTGAGTCCTTCGCAACTTAACAGCTTCACCAGTATGACGATGTGTGGTGACTGCGTCGGCCCGCTTGGTCTTTTAGACCGCTCCTCAGCCTGCAGCACCAGACAAGATTTGGGAGACGCACCCCATTTTGCACCCAGTCCTTTGACTGATCAGAGTGCGCATGGAAGCGGGTCAGCAACTCTTAAGTCTTGACAAGAAGCAGCACTCTCATGGAAGCGGGCCGGACTGACGGCGCCGCGACGACCTTACCCGGCGAAATGCCAGCCTGAGCAGCTTTGCTCGTCGGAAACCTACCGTCTCGATTTAGGGATTCGGCCAAGGCGAGGGTCATGCCGCAGCAGCAGATCGCACGCATGAAGGGCTTCTGTCTCAAAGTCCGGGCTGTCACTCGGGATGAGAAGCCAGTGGGCAATCTTATCACCGAGGAGCTCGATAGAGCGGATGGAAGGGAATTCTCGGCGGAGCTCTGGATCTGCGGGGTCGGTGCTCTCCGAAAGGACAAGCCAAATGCCATTGTCCCTCGGAGATTTCTCATGATCGCGGAGCATACATACTATGCGGTCGCTCAGGTAGACGGCAAAACCGGAAAACATCCGACGCACCTCGGGATTCGACGGCGTGAGCGTTTCCAAAACAAACGCGTGCGGGGGCTTCTGTTTTGATTTGGCAGGATGACGCATGATCTATTCACACAGACCATAACAGGCTCGCTCATAATCCGTCTCGGTTTGTGCCAAATTGTCAACGCGCTCATCGAGATTCGAAGGAACTCGGCATTCTGAACGGTTGACCGGCTATTCAGAAGTTACTCGTCCACTGTCCGGGAGGGCAGGGAACCTCCGCATCGCCGACAATCCTCGAATTAGACCTTGCTCTACACTTTGCCGTTATGCGCCTCGAGTGGAACCTGCACTACTTTCGATGGGTTATCGGCGATGGTGAACCAGAGACTCCACGTCGCTGACGTGTTCGATTGGTTCGCAATCAGCTTTTGGTCTGACGCTGCGCTGAAGCGAGTTGTTCTCGACCTGATTATTCAGTCATCATCCCGGTCATTGCCGTGCTTGGCACGCAGATTGTTCTTGTAGACAGTTGTGCCGACAGCTCGGCCGAGGCGCGCTCCTGCATCCTGGTCGGTTCGAAAATGAATCCCGCCATAAACGCGAGCGTCGGAGATGTCGGCGGTGATCTGTCTGAATGATCCGTAGTGCAACACAATGGTGGGGACCGCCGGGTTTGACAACGTAATCGCATGTCCAGCTTCGCCGTAAAGACGTCTCATGACCTCGGCTCCCGCACCGGATAAGGTGCCGTGGGCTGAGGGATAGCTCGGGAAACATGGGGCCGGGATGAATGGAACCCAGTTCGGATCGGGGTCGGTTTTCCGGTTGCCGTCCGTGTCACCTGCACGGATCGCGGTTTCGGGACGCCAAAAGTTGTAGTGGTACTTGTTGAAGAATGTAGTGACCGCGCCGTCGCTGAGCGCCATGTTGATCAGGGCAAAAGCCCGTGCGTTCTCGGACAGCGAATGCCACCCTTCTTGCGCGACGACCTGCCTTGCGGCCTGATTGAATACCTGGGTTGGCGTGGAGGCCGCGTAGTAGAGCACGACATTAGCCCGATCTTGTGGCCGCTCTGTGCTGTCGGCGCTCGCGCTCCCTACCGCCTTCACCTCGTTGTACGTCTTCGCGTATTGGTTGCTGTCAAGTGTTGGCGGCGGATCGAGGAGAAACTCACCGACACTCGGGATACCGAACGGGGTTATGTTTTGCCATTGAAAGAACGTTCCGACCTTGATTCCATTCATGATTGGACAACTCGGCGTAGCCTGATATTCGCCAGGAACGGCCGGCCCGGGTATCTTGAATTGCGCGGGCGACGAGCCGTCGTTAGCACGAAGAGCGATCATGGCAAAAGCTGCGGCGTCGCCCGTCGCCATGCCGTCACTCTTGGCTTGACCGTCCGGTACCAAAGCCAGCGAGTTTGCGCGAGCAGTGAGGAGGGTGGACACGCTGCCCGGGAAATAAGTACTGAGCACCCGATAGGCAGCCTGGATGGCTGCTGCGTCGGCTGAAGCGCCATGGGGGGCGACGATGATCCCAAGATATGGCTGGTAGTCCCCGGTGATGGCGTTGACGGCTTCAAAGACAGCAAGTTGGACAATCGCTGCGTATCGCGCCTGGGCGAACGGGCTCTGGCCGTTCGCAATAGCTGTGTTTACCGCAATCAGGTTCCAGTCCAGAACTGCATCGGCCTTTGCGACCGCCGGCCCGAACAGTAGAGTCGCCATCAACATGCATACGCCGAAAGTCCTCTTCGTTGCGCTACCATTCATACTCTTCATTGTGCTTCCTCCTGATTCTTCAGTGGCCTTCGGTAGTGGTGATCGGCATATTCGCGGCAACGGAGGCTGTTGTCCATATCGGAGAGTGTGTCGCGGCGTTATGCTTTGTGTCGCTCTAAAGGCAAGCGCGGGTTAGACTTGCGTCAGCCTCTACCGATGTGGTGTAGAATCGCTCAGCTTCCATGGGGTGTGCCATGCCTTCCGAGCTAGCTGGAGTGGAGCAACCGATCCGGTTCGGCGAGGGTTACGAGGTTGACCTGCGTCCTCGGAGGCTCCGCCGTGGCAGTCACGTGCTGAAGCTTGAGCGTATCCCGTTCGAGATCCTTCTCCTGCTGCTTGAACACCGGGACGAGATTGTTACTCGGGATCAAATCGTTTCCAGGGTTTGGGGCCAAGGTGTTTTCCTGGATACCGACAACAGTATCCGGGGCGCGATCCGCAAGCTTCGCCAGGTCCTGAAGGATGACGCCGAGACCCCACGGTTCATACAGACCGTGACCGGGCAGGGGTATCGCTTCGTCGCGCTGGTTATTACTCCCAAAGAACCAAGCGCAGCTTCCGAACCAGAGGCAGCAGGTGTTCCCACCAGCGACCGGGATTTCGTGTCGGAACTCGATAGCTGGTTACAAGCCCGAAGACTGCGTTTAGTCGAACCAGATCAGGATCACACGGCGGAAAAGACGACAGATGGCGGAACCGGACTGGCGAATCGCAAGTCCTACAGATGGCTTTTCGTTGGAGCAGCTGCTTTGCTCTCAGTCGCGTGCCTTCTGTCATTCCTCGTAGTTCGGGGTTGGCGACGAGCATCGAGCCCGCCCACACATTCCCAGGGCAAGATAGTCCTCGCTGTTCTGCCATTCGAAAACTTGAGTCGCGATCCCGACCAGGAGTTCTTCAGTGACGGTCTGACTGAAGAAATGATCACCCAGACCGGAAAGCTGAATCGGGATCGACTCACCGTGATAGCCCGCAGCTCGGTTGCAAAGTACAAAGGCACTAATCTGGCCGCGAAAGAGATCGGTAAAGAACTGAACGCGGACTATCTTCTCCAGGGCACCGTTCGCCGCTCGTCGGACCGTGTACGCATCACCGTCCAACTCGTCGAGGCTCAAAATCAGACAGACCTCTGGACCGAGAGTTACGACCGCGAACTCAAAGATCTGCTAGATGTGCAGGACTCCGTCGTGCAAAGCGTCGCGAGCCAAATACACATCGCTCTCACGGAAGAACAGAAAACACGTTTAGCAAATCCGCGGCAAATAAGGCCTGAAGCATACGAGGCGTATTTGAAAGGTCGCTACCACTGGAACAAGCGAACAGCCGACGGCATGCAAAAGGCGGAGCATTATTTTCAGCAGGCCATTGACAGCGATCCAACCTACGCTGCGGCATATTCCGGGCTGGCCGACTGCAACAGCGGACTTGCGTGGCACGGGTTCAAATCCCCGGCCGACGCGCTGCCGAAAGCTTACGCGGCCGCTCGCAAGGCGGTGGAGATCGACCCACAATCGGCTGAGGCCCACGCCTCCCTGGCCCTTGTGTTCAGCCATGGTTGGAATTGGGCCGGAGCCGAGGCCGAGTTCAGGCGTGCTCTGGAGCTGGATCCTCAATATGCAAATGCGCACCACTGGTACGGAGACTATCTTTCCATTAAGAGCCGCCATGACGAGGCGCTTGCCGAAGCCAGCCGTGCGTTGGAACTCGATCCACTTAATCTCATGATCAGCACATGGGTGGCACTGCGATACTATCAGGCACGTGACTATTCCCGTGCAATCGAACAAGGTCGAAACTCTGTTGAGCAGGACTCGGACTTCGCAGCTGCACACCTTCTGCTGGGCGAGGGCTACGTTCAGGCAGGCTTGCGCAGCGAGGGCGTTAGTGAGCTGGAGCGGGCTGCGAGTCTGTCAGGGGGTAGCCCACTTTACACGGCCCAGGTCGGGGTTGCCCTTGCAGCGGCAGGGCGGAGGCGTGAAGCACTCCGAATCGCACACGAACTGGAGACAATCTCGAGGAAGCGTTACGTTTCGCCCTACGGGTTGGCTCAGATCTACGCAGCGTTGAAAAGCGATGAAGATACATTCAAATGGCTGGACGCCGCGTATCGCGATCACGCTGTCTGGATGGGATACCTCGCCGTCGATCCGATCTTTGATCGCTATCGCTCCGACCATCGTTTTCAAGAGCTCCTCCGGCGAATCGACTTGCTCTGAATTAGATTACGAAATTCCCGATACTCTACCGCCAAGCGTGGCCGTCTGCATCCAGTTACTTGTCGAAAGTAGACAGGCAAGAAAGCAACAAGCCCTTCAGGCGACAAACAGGCTGCGAGAACAGCCTTTGTAGCTCTCGCCAGAAAGATACCTTCAGAGCACGGGAAACAAAGATTCGTAGAACCGGAGCATTCAGCACCTCAGGGCGTCGAAGGTGTTTACGCAGGTGAGCGAGGGGAAGTTCTAGGGCGCGCGACGTCCTCGCAAGTCGGCATGTAGGAGGGTTTTTCGGGTCCAACACATGGTTCCTGGCGAATCACGGGCAAACCGCACCTTACCCGTCGTTGGCCGTTCGGACGCGCGTAACGGAAGGGTTGCCGACTTCCATGTAAGTCATCTGTCAAGCGGAGCCATGGGTGTCCCGGGCACGCTCGCGAGAGCGTGCAAGTCGAGAGTTCCAGGATGTTCCTATGCGCACTGTTTGCCTCTCGGCATCGGTTCCTGCGCTCGGCAGAACCAGACATCCATTTGCTGTCTCAGACTCCGAAGAGCCGTCACAGAAGATTGAGTTTGTGTTCTCTGCCAGTCCCGAAACAATTCGTAGAGAGCCTCGGGAGTGTGATCTCCTTCGCTCAGTCGGCAACATGCAGGACCTGGCAGTCTGCGCATTTTTGTTCATCCTGTTTATTTCGACAGCATTTATGCTGCCGCAGTCCTGCGCTCTTCAGCAGGTGTAAAGTCCCTCTGTTGCCGATCCACGGCAAGCAGATACGCGACCATCTTCCGGGCTACGGCAAGTGTCGCCCGATTGCCATTTCCTTTCTGCTTTTCCCGGTCGTAGATCATGGCTAGCTCATGACTCTGTCTCGGAGCCAGTTTCGCAGCTTCTACCAGCACACGCTGGATATGTTTGTTGCGCTGTTTCGACAGCGGCATGCGCATCATCTTGTCCGCCGAGTTTCGTTCGTCTCCGCAGAGTCCGCAATAGCTGATCGCGTTCTTGATCGTGCGGAAGCGCGAGACATCGCCGATCTCCAACGCCCATGTCAGTGCCGTGATCGGACCCACGCCAGGAACCGTTCGGAGCCTCTTGATCCTATCGGCCAGCATCGGATCGCGCTGAAGAGAACTGACCAGAGCGTACTCGGTCCTCTGACAGCGCTCGATCGTCTCCCGACTCAACTTCAGCAGTGGCCGTATGCTCGGATGAACCTCCTCGTTCCCAGAGAGCAGTTCACGGAAATAACTCACCTTGTGCAGCCGCTGCTTGTTGTACTCCACCCCTGTCTCCATCAGCAGTCCAGACACACGGTTCTTCATCTGCACCATCTGCCGCACCAGCAGATGCCGGTACCTCAAGGTGCGCCTTCGATCCCGTATCGCTGCAGGCATCATGTGGCACTCCGGGAGGAAGTCGCAGCGCAGGCAGTCGGCGAGCTTGCTGGCATCGATCCGATCGTTCTTTTTCTTGGCCGCTGCAATGGCTCGCAGCATCAACGGGTGAGCCACCTTGATCTGGGTGGCGTGCGGAAGCAGATGATCGTAGATCCAGCCGCTGAAGATCGTCGCTTCCATCGCTACGGTCCAGGGCCGGGGTAGAGTCTTCATCCAACAGTCCAGCTCGCGTCGGGTCGATCCAACCTTGCCTTCCTGTTGTATCCGGCCACTCGCGTCCTTCACGCAATAGCTGATCGTCTTCTTGTGTACGTCCAGTCCGATGTAATACATATGTCCTCGAGGAGCCTCCGTGGTTGTTCTCTGAATCAGCGTCGCCGCTGAGTTCAGCCTACGCAACACCACGTGCTCCTCAATGACTTAACATTCAAACAATCCACCCGGAACTCTGAGAAACGCTTGACAGATGCGTTCGTTGATTGACTCACCCTGTTATCGCCACTTGAGAACATATAGTCCGCCCGTATCCACTAGGGTTGCTTTTCGCTGTACCCATTGAGTCTTGGTCTATAATCTCGGTCACCTATGCGACTGGCTCCAGGTAAGCAGCTTGGGCCTTATGAAATCACGGCGACGCTCGGTGTGGGCGGGATGGGTGAGGTCTACCGTGCGCGAGACACACGGTTGGAGCGCACCGTCGCCATCAAGATTCTGTCGCGGCTCTCCTCTGATCCCGGGAGCAGGCAGCGATTCGAGCGAGAAGCCAAAGCCATATCCGGTCTGAATCATCCCAACATCTGCGTGTTGCATGATATCGGCCACCAGGACGGGATCGACTACCTGGTGATGGAGTGCGTGGAAGGAGAAACGCTGGCGAAGCGGCTCGAGAAGGGGTCGCTGCCGTTGGACCAGGTTCTGAAGTATGGGGCGCAGATTGCCGATGCGCTGGACAAGGCGCACCGCGCGGGCATCGTGCATCGCGACCTGAAGCCGCAGAACATCATGCTGACGGCCACGGGCGCAAAGCTCCTGGACTTCGGGCTGGCAAAGTCGGCCTCATCGCTCGTGGACCTGGCTGCAATGACGGTAACGAAAGCCGAGTCGCCGATTACGGAGCAGGGGACGATAGTCGGGACGTTTCAGTACATGTCGCCGGAGCAGGTGGAAGGCCGCGAACTGGATGGTCGAAGCGACATCTTCTCGCTGGGCGCCGTGCTGTATGAGATGGTCACGGGGCAGAGGGCGTTCGAGGGCAAGAGCCGGTTGAGTGTCGCCTCCGCCATCCTTGAGAAGGAACCTGCGTCGGTTACAACGCTCAAGCCGCTTACGCCGCCGGCGCTGGACCACGCAATTCGCAGCTGCCTGGCGAAGGACCCGGATGAGCGATGGCAAACAGCGCGCGATCTCTCGCATCAGCTGAAGTGGGTTGGGGAGGCTGGCTCGCAGGCGGGCGCGCCAGCGGTTGCTGGCCGAAGCAGGGGGACAGCCCGAATTGCCTGGGCGGTCGCCGCGGTCCTTCTCACTGCGCTCGGGTCATTGAGTGTTGTTTACTTCAAGTCCAAAGGGACGTCGCCCTCGGCACTGGTTGTGCGTTCTAGCCTTCTTCCCCCGGCAGATACGCAGTTCAACGCCTTTGACAACTGGCTACCGGCCATCTCTGCGGATGGAACGCACATTGTCTTCCCTGTCTGGGACGGTCACGGAAAACGTCTCTGGCTGCGTGCCATCAACGACACAGGAGAGGGGAAACCGCTTCCGGGTACGGAGGACGGCGGCTTGCCTTTCTGGTCTCCGGACGGCCGTTCGATCGGATTCTTCGCCGACGCGAAACTGAAGCGGATCGACATCGAAGGAAATTTTGTCCGGGTTCTTTGTGACGCGCAAGTACCGAGAGGCGGGACGTGGAGCCAGGATGGGGTTATTCTCTTCGCGCCGCAAACTACGGCGATTTACCAGATACCAGCGAACGGTGGGACCGCAAGGCAGGTTACTGAACTCAACGCGACCCGCGGAGAGCAGAGCCATCGCTGGCCCGTATTTCTTGCCGATGGAAAGCACTTTCTGTTTTTCGTTCGCAGCGAACACCACCCCGAGGTTGCCGGGATCTACGCTGGATCGCTGGATTCGAAGGACTATCACCTGGTGGTCAAAGCTACCATCGGGCACGCATTCGAGGCCCACGAGACCCTTGTGTACGTGCGTGACGGCGCAGTCGTGACGCAGCGCTTCGATGAAGAGAAACTTACAACTGTTGGTGAACCGGTCACTCTGCCCGACCGTGTGGCATTCAACCCAATTAACGCAAGCGCTTTGTTCGGTGTCTCTCCAGCCGGAGTGATGGTCTATTATCCCGCCACTCCCGGTGGCGCCTTAACCCTTGCCTGGTACGATCGTGACGGAAGGCGCGATTCACTCGAATCGGGAGACTTCCTTCAATCAATGGCTCTGTCGCCGGATGGAACCCAAGTAGCCGTCAGTCTCCTGAACTCCGACAGTATGAGCAGCGACCTCTGGAATCTGGACCTGGCTCGCGGCACGAAGATCCGGCTGAGCTCAGGGCCGGGAATTAAAGGTGCCCCGGTCTGGCAGCCGGATGGGCAGTTCGTACTGTTTTCTTCAGGTTTTACTGGAAGTCCAGTCCATATCAATCGCATTAAGGGTGATGGTAGCGGGACAAGCGAGATCGTTCTCAAGTCGGACGACTCCGTTGACAACCCCAGGTCAGTTTGTCGCGAAGGGAATTATTTGGCTTTTTCCCGATACCCGGTCGGTTCCCCCGCCTTAGAGAGGGGGGCAGTCTGGATACTTCCCCTTACTGGAGACCGAAAGCCCTTCCCTTTGATCCACTCTGAGTTCGGGAATCATTTGCCAACATTCTCTCCCGACTGTAAGTGGGTTGCTTATGTTTCGATCGAGACCGGACAGCGTGAGGTTTATGTCACCCATTTCCCCGACGCTACGCGCAGATACCGGGTATCGACACAAGGCGGCACACTGCCGCGGTGGCGCGGTGACGGCAGGGAGTTATTTTATGCGTCGCGGAACAGCATTCTTGCTGTGAGCGTCGACGAAAAGCCTGATTCGATATCTCTTGGCACCCCGCATACAATCATCAACGCAGCCAATTATGCGGCAGCGGCGCCTGTTAACTTCTATGACGTGACAGCCAATGGCCAGCGCTTTCTGATGACGGAAGCCAACTCCCCAAAAGGCCCTGTTCCCCTCACGCTCGTCACAAACTGGGATGCGGAGTTGAAGAAGAGATGAGCGCCGGAGCGGACACTCTTTTACTCCTCATTTCGTGACGCTGCCGATTGGCCCGAATAACCTGCATTTCTAAATCGCCAACTCACTCACCGAACAGTGCGAACACAAGATTTTCCAGATTTTCTGGGTTCTGGGCGAGTGACGGGCAAACCGCACCTTACTGCCTGTTGCTCCGACGGAGTCACCATGCCGCCTCGGACAGCAAATGCCGGTTGCAGCATAATGTCAGGTTTCCCGGACGACTTTCCTGGGCTCTTTGTCGTCTCGAAGCGCAACAAACTTCGTGTGACGAAGATGGTTTGCGTCTGTCCATTCCAAAAAGTCTACGCGGGCTACGGCCTCTGGTTTAACCCACACGCATTCCTTCATCTTCTCTGCCGTTAGCTCCTGTCCCCATCGCCCTGCGACGAGCTCGGGAAGGATTCACGAAGGGACAGCGTGGGGTCTGCAAGTGTTTGATTCTCTCAAACACCTTCCGCCTGTGTCGCGCTGCACTAAATTCCCGGAATTGTTTGCAGGATGATGAATTACTGCAGTTAAATCCCGGAATTCTAGATAGCCAGTGTACTTAAATCACGGACGGAATGAATGCAGGTTGGGTCGTGGAGCGCTAGTGTATGCGTAAGCAGTGGCTTGTTTTACGTGGCACCGCTTGTCTTCTTTGTCGACTCTTTTGCATTTAAATCCCGGACGAACTTAGCGATGAACTTCGTCCGCCTTTTAAGTGCAAAAGTCCGGGATTTAACTGCAATGATTGTGTAGCTAAATCCCGGAAAGAGATTGAAAATAGACAGTCGCGATTCCGGGATTTAACTGCAGCGCGACACTGGCAGCGTCCATATGCAACTGTCTGACAGCCAACTATCCGCCCTTGCCGAGCGAAAACGATGGTGTCCCTGGAATGGCTACGAGTTGCGGTTAATGAGAGCAGCCGGCAAGTACCCGCCTCAGCGGTTCTGTCCTGCCTCAGCTGGAAATGGAGAACCGCGTTCATCCGTTAAGATAACGGAGCGAACGTATGAGGAAGGAACGGAAGCATTTCACGGTTGATTTATGCCCCATTCAACCAACCGCCGGTAAAGCCTGCTCGCTTCAAACCACGCACCAGATTGGGCACTTTGCGGGTGGCGTTCCAGATGATCCCGTTTTGTAATTCGCGATCATGCCTAGAATCGGCCCCTGATTGTCGCTGAGATAATCATTGTCAACCCAGCCTAAGCGCCCATCAACGCTGCCTGACCTAAGGCTGACATGGGTATCACGGAAGCTAGGGTTGAACGAATCGAAAAAACCGTACTTGCCGTAAAGCCGCCCACCTTGGAAATTGCGTAAGGCCCAGGCCGCAGGGATGCAAATCTCGGGTGCAAAGGGAATCGAGGCTACCGCGGCGGTGGGGGCAAGGGTGCCATGGTCTTCCTCGTCGGGCATGCCCTTCGGCCCATAGGCCGCATAGCCATAAAACTGGGTCGGCTTGCCTTTAAAATTTATGACTAGATCACCTGGTCCATCGCAGGCGCTGAGGCCCCAGATGTCCTTGGAATAACTATCCCAACCCATGGGGTTGGCAATGGCATAGTTGCGCTGCGCATAGGTGGCGCGGCGGGAATTCTCGAAATAGTCAAACCCGGCCGCGCGCGTGGTCACATCATAGATGCCGCGATAGTCAACCCACACGGCCCCATATTGATGCGCAAAGTGCGGCGCAAAGGAGAGGTAGCGGTTCGCACCTTCTCCGCGCCAATATTTTGGGAAGGGTGCAGTCCATGCCTCGAAGGCGCCCTCCTTAGCCGGGTGAGACCGTGAGCCGAGCGCGAGGAGATAGAGCGCCATGCCCTCGTTATAGCCATCCCAATTTCGCTCAATAAAGCCGCTCTCCGGGTGCCAGCCCATCGAGATGGCTTTGCCGCCCGTGCTATTGGTCTGCATCCAATCCCATTCGGTGCGATCCAGCAGACGCTGCGCGAGTGCACGGATCTCCTTTTCCTTCTCATCCTCCTGGTCGAACCAGCCTTGCGCAAATGCCATGCCCATTTGCAGCCAGCAGGTATCAATTGTTGAAAGTTCCCAATTTGGCAACCGTAGTCCGGTCTCCATATCGATAAGGTGGTAATAGAAGCCACGATAGCCCGCGGTGCCAGACCGTCGTTCGCCCTGCGGTAATTGCTCAAAGAACCGCAGCGTCCGCAGCGTGATGTCTCGTGCCTGATTGCGTGTGATCCAACCGCGCTCAACTCCAATTGGCCAAGCAGTTAGAGCGAAGCCTGTCCCCGTGATGCTGCAAGCGGCCGGCGTCGACCAACGATCTGCCATCAGGCCGTTGCTATGGTTCACACGCTCCCAGTAAAAGTAAAAAGTGCGATGCTCAATATCGCTGAGCAACTGGGAATCCGAAACGCGCGCCGTAGTGGATTTCGCCCATATCGGACTAGAAACAATTCCGGCGGCAGCAGCGCTGAGGAAACTGCGGCGGGTCAGTGTCGGAGGCTCGATGGGCATGGTCCAGTCAGTATCCAAGACAGTTCTAGTTGGAAAAACCAGCATCCTTTTCCGCTATGCAGATGCGTCCCTCTACCGAGTTCTTCCATGCTGTATCTGGCTTCATTGCTTCTTTGCATTGTGGCGCGATGCTTCGCGCAACATCTGAGTGCTTCGTGAGCCAGATTTGAAGCCCAGCTACATCAGCCCTGCTGAGATCTCCTGCGCCGGCGTCTTCAACCTGTTGCACGATCGTACGCTGCTGAACGGTTGCAGGATTTGGCTCAGATTTACAACCAGCTAAACAAATTACAATCGCTAATGCCACATAAGAAGCTTTCACGGCACTCTCCTTTGTTTTACAAGTTTATCGAACTGCTGCACCATTTACTGAGTTGTCGATGAAACCTTCCCGCACAACTTCGATCTATCCCACCGCTGACGAGATCAACGCCCTGCCAGAGAAGTTCCGGAAGTACATCCACGATATTGAAACGCGTTGCGATAAGACCGGTGATGTGCAGACGATAGCTCTGCTGCGCGAGGATCGAGACGCATTGCAGCGGCGAGTGGAAGAGTTGGAAGCCCAGATAGAGCTGATGACACCCCCGAAGCGGATCGAATAGATTCCATTACGTCTCTCGGACCACCTTGCGAGGGTCTTTATCATCGCGCAGAGCGATGAACTTCGCATGTCGCAGATGGTCAGCGCCGGTCCACTCAAGAAACTCGATCCGTGCCACGGCCTCCGGCTTCAGCCACGCGCACTCGGTCATCTTTTCTGCGGTGAGTCCCTCTCCCCATCGCCCTGCCGTCTTCTCTGGAAGGTTGGCAAACGGGCAACGGTCCGTCTTCAGGTGCTTGATTTGTCCATAGACTTGTCGGCGTGTAGCGGGTACGAAGCCCGCTCGCACGCGCCCGGCGTAGATCAGGTCTGGGCCTCGATAGAAGCCGACTACAAGCGAATCGACTCCGAGATTGCTGGGCACATAGCCGCCGATGACGAACTCCTGTCCGAGCGAGATGCGGTGTTTGGTCCATGATCCGTTGCGTTTGCCAGGCTGGTAAATGCTATCGGTGCGCTTAGCAACTATGCCCTCGATTCCCTGCTCGCGAACCAGCGCAATCATGTCATGAGCCGTCTTTTGAACGGCGATGGAAATACCAAGGTGTTCATTGGTCGGCAGAATCGAGCGCAGCACTTCCCTTCTCTCCGAGAGCGGGAGCTGTGTAAGGTCGCGGCCTTTGAGCGTCATCACATCGAAGGCGTAGTAGATGATGTGCGACTCTGCGGAACGGTAGTTTTGCAGCAAATTGAAATTTGGACGGCCATCGGATGCGAGCGCGACCAGCTCGCCGTCGATCACGGTTTCATCCGGCAAGTCCTTAAGGGCGGCTGCGATGTAGGGGAATTTTGTATTGAGCACGTTCTGACGGCGAGAGTAGAGTGTGATCTTCCCTGCACTCTTCACGGCCTCCAGGCGGTAGCCATCAAGTTTGAACTCGAAGCTCCATTGCGGGCCTTCCGGCACGCGAGGCACCGGCAAACACTCCATACATTCGAGAAACCTGGCGGTCTGTGCGCTCTTCTTCGGCATATCTCATCGTTAGACGCGGTGGACCATAGCTAAAGGCCAATTCCGTAGCCCTCGACTTCGATTGAGGGGCCTGACGGTTCCGATGCGTTACTGAGACTCGGAATCATTGGAAAGCCCTTCTTGTGAAAGCTCCGGCTCTTTACCAATGCCGTTGTCTCTCTGCAGAGATTTGTGCTGTCTGACGTGTAGATTGCGAGCTCGCGAACATTGGGATTCAGCTTCGCGAGAGTCGCCTGCTGCTCCGCGAGCTGGCTGCTCTCGCCGGTAATCAATATGCGATCGGCAGAGACGTGCTTCGCTGTCTCCACGGTGTATCCGTAATCGATGTGGCGGGCTTTTTCAGGGTCCAGTTCGACCGTCTTCCCGTTGTCCAACCGAACAGAGAGAGCGTTGTCATCACCGATACGCTCAACGGTTGCAAAATCACCTGAGCGTATGCGATTTTCTCGGTCGGGTGCGGTGAACTGGATGCGTTCGCCTACAGCCAGGTCGCGCTCCTCCTCCCTGTAGACAGTGCTTTCCTTGGTCTGCTGCTTGAGCTGGCCCGGATTGTAGGAAACTTGCTCTCCGTCTCGTGTTTCGATGGTGAGGAGATTCTTTTTCGCATCGATATCCAGAACGGTGGCAATGCTGTTGTGAGGTATTCCCTCGATGCTCGGGCTTCCCTTGCGGTAGTGGATCTGATCGCCGGGAGAGTAGTTTGCAGCGAGATTAGCGTTGGAATATTCCTGCTCGACCAGGACAGAATAGTGCGGCTTTCCGCTGCGAGTTTGCCCTGCTCTTGTAGATCGGAGCGAATGAGCTGGGTAAGTTCCCTGCCGCTCGGCCGGGTCGGATGCAACAATCACCACACGATCGGACTGAGCCGTGTAATCGAGAGCAACGGCGGCTATGCGGTGATCCGGATGTGCATATTGATAGACGCGGCCCTGCTGCTGCAGGAGCTCGGTCGCTGTGGTTGGATCGTTGCTGCGGAACGCGGCAGACGGCCTGGCGGGTCTGTTCTGTGGAACTTGCTTGTCGGAAATCGACTGCGGCGGTCTTGCTGATATCCGTTGCAAGCCGCTCTCCTAGCGTCTCAGCATTATTCGTGTAAATGCGGACGTCTTCTGAGGCGCGGGAGATGGCCACATAAGCGAGCCGTGTATTGATAAGGCTGCGCGATGATTCTGTATCAACGTTGGCGATGACTCGGCCAGCAGTGAGACCCTGCGAGCTGTGAGAAGTGACGGTATAGCCGTGATCGAATTGCCGGAACTCCGCGGTGTCGAACGTGATGGTTCGTTCGGCCTTGCCGTCCAGTCGGACGGTCATTTTGCCGTCCTCGAGGCCGAGGACGGTTCCAAGGTCGCGGTTGGCAAGCCCGAGGTCTTTGTTGGGTGCGGTGAACTGGATGCGGTCGCCGGTAGCGAACTCTCGCTCTGTCTCGCGAAAGACATTTACGCCCCGGAGTCGTCGCGGGTCATAGGTAACGCTTGATCCATTTTCCAACTCGACAGTCAAGAGTATTGGCGCGAGCATCCACAGAGCGGACGGTAGCGAAGCTACCGCGCTCTATGCCTTCAGCCTTGCTGCCGGTAGTGTATTGCAACACCTCGCCGGCGTTATACCGGGCCGCCCAGGTTCGGTCTACTCCGGTCATGTCGGAGCGGTGGGCGAGCGTGCGGAACTGTTGGCCGTCGTCGGCCAACGTACCGTTCTGCAGCAGCTCGGCGCGTACGGCTTCGTTTATCTGTTGGCGGCTCTTATTGTCGGGGGAAACGATGATCGTGTTTTCGGGCCGTGCTGCATAATCTTTGGCGATAGCGTTGATACGATCCTGGCCGTTGGCAATCTCCGAAACTCGGCCCTGCTCGGCAAGCAATGCAATTCCCTTCTCAGTCTCGTTGCTCGCGAGATGCTGGACGGCCTTTAGCAGCTCCGGGTCTTTCTGCCGCATAATTCTATCCAGTTGCGAGGTCTGCATTCCGGCCTCTTGCATCTGCTGAAAGGGTCGGCCCGCGTCCACGCCCTGATGCTGGCGGGTGTCTCCAATCACTAAAACCCGGTCGTCTGGATTGAGCTTTTCAAGAAACGCTCGCATCTGCCGCGTGCTGGCAAGGCTCGACTCATCGAGCATGTAAAATGCTTCGTCTCGGGATTCGCGCTTGGGTGATTTTCGCCACGCGCGAGGAAGCTCTGGAGCGTAGTAGCGTCGATCCCGGCCTCGCGGAGCTGCCCTGCCGCTTTAGAGGTACGGGGCGAAGCCCTCGACCGTATAACCGTCCCTTTACTGCGCCCTCGCGGATGACTTCAAGCGTCGTAGTTTTGCCGGTTCCTGCGAGCCCTTGCAGGCCGTGGATTCGGTCGCTGAGAGTTTAGAACTTCCTCGATGGCCTTGCGCTGCGAGTCGTTTAGGAAGTCGCGGGTGTTGGCCTGCTCTCGGGCCTGCTTCGGCACCCATTATCGGGGTGACAGTATTCCGGCCTTCAAGGACGTGTCGCACGTTGGCACGCTCGGCGGCGATGGTTTCGGGGTGGTGAAGCTGCGTCCAGAGCTGTATTTCTCTCCTTGGACTGACCGGAAATCTCCTGCCTCCCTGCGCCTCTCGAACTCGGCACCGAATCTCTTTATATGTCGCCTCACCCATGCCGCGACGGAGCGCGTCTCGCAGGATGGCCCGCTCGTCAGCTACGGCTTCGCGCTCGAAAATGCTTTCGCGAGCGAATGTGACTGCCTCCTTGGCCTGATTGCTATTCTCCGGGCGACGTTCTTGCTGCTCCGCCCGCTCGCGGGCGGCGGCAACAACCTGTTGAGGCTGATTGCCGAATTCAGCGGCCATCTGCTTGTGGGCGGCGAGAACCTCCTCGGCGGTAAGCGTCTGCTTCCGGTCACGGGTCGCGTGCGCCGCAATTTGCGCCGCCTCCGGGCCGCTGTATCCGGTCTTCTCCAATTGTTCTTTGATCTGCTGAGAACGGGGACTCGATGCATCAAGGTACTCCTGCGAGTAGCCTTTGATCTCTGGTGCGCCGCTTTTCCCTGTCTCGATTTCATAGCCGAGATTGCGGAGCTGGTATGTGAGCGCCGATTGGTACACGGCGGTCGCATACTGCTGGCTTTCAAAGAAAGCTCGCTCCTGCAATGCCCGAGTGGAGCCATCGGCTCGTTCGGTCACGTTGAAAATGACCGCATGGGTGTGGAGCTGGGGCGCAGCGTAGCCGTCCACCGGGCGAGCCGTGTCATGCTCGAATTTCGCAGCTATGAATTTGCCCGTCTGCTCGGCGGGGTTGTTGCCGCCGATCCGTGCATGTGTGTAGCGCTCCAGCTCGTCCAAAGCGGTAGCGACGGCGGCACGATGAGCATCTCTCACCCGCTCATCCCCGCCTACGAGGGCCGTCAGCGAAACGGATTTGGGTGCGGAAAAGGTAGCATCCCATCCGGCCCGATGTTCAACCGCCTTGGTAGTGCTCCCATCCGTCGTTTGTGTACTCCTGCGCGAGGCGATGTTTGACCATCTGCTCCTCAGTTTGAGGATGCATCCCTTCGGAGAGACGGTGGAACTCCGGCGGCGATACTTCGCCGCTGAGTCCAAGCGACGCGGCGAGCTTGCCTTGCCACTCCCCTTTCACCGTGTCGCCCTGCTTGTAGTAGGTCTGCGCGTCGGATGTGCTGACCCGATCATCACACAAGATTCGATCCGCGCGGATGATCCTGACTCAGAGGCCCCGGTACCGCTCACCGATCTTTTAGCCATGACTTTGCGGGACTGGCAAAAAGAGACGGTATACGGAAGACCAAGCGACTGGGTTTTCGCCAGCACGAGATGCAAAGGAAAGAAACCGAGGTCGGCAAGTGTTCTTGCGTTTGATCATCTACGTCCGGCAGCGCTCGCCGCCGGGGTAAAGATCAAGCCAGGACAACGGTTCGGCTTCCACAACTTCCGCCACGGATTGGCGAGTTGGTTGGTCAATAAGGGAACGGATGTAAAGACGGTGCAGAGTCTTCTCCGGCACTCCAATGTCAAAACAACACTCGGTCTGTACACGCACCGGGTAAACGAATCAATGCTGATGGCGCAGGATTCGGTCATGCGAGCCATGACCGCCTGCGAAACTGTGCAATAGGGGATAGAAATCGATGGGTAGATCGAGGCAGGCGAGATTTGGCAGGCGAGAATTTCGCGGGCTTCGGTCTAACCTATTGAAGGAAATGGTAGGCACGAGCGGATTCGAACCGCTGACCTCTACCGTGTCAAGGTAGCGCTCTAACCAACTGAGCTACGCGCCTGTGCGTTGTTCCAGTCTAAACGGAAGAGGAAGCGGGAGCAACCTGCGGTTGAATGGGTTACGATTGGTTGATCCTGCATAGTGCCTTTCCTGAGCCAATTTCGTGCCGCGCCGAACCTGCTTACGCTGATGCGGCTGTTCATCATTCCTTTCCTTGTCATCGAGATTCTGGACGGCCATTACCGGATATCTTTTGCGCTGTTTATTCTTGCCGGGATCAGTGATGCGCTGGATGGATTGCTGGCGAGGTGGCTGAGCCAGAAGACAACTCTGGGGCAGTATCTGGACCCGATCGCGGACAAGCTTCTACTCAGCACGTTGTTTGTTGTGCTGACGCATGTGGGGATGATTCCGCAGTATGTGACGGTGCTGGTCTTCAGCAGGGATGTGGGGATTTTGCTGATCTCTACGTTGCTGTATGTGACGGGGGCGTTGCGGGATTTTCGGCCGAGCCTGTTTGGTAAGCTGAATACGCTAGTGCAGATTGTGTCTTTGATCGTGGTGCTTTGCCAGAAGATCTTTGTTTCAGCGCAGTTGGCGACCTTGCGTGACGTTCTGGTGCGCGCCATTGCGGTAATGGCGCCGCTTTCGGCGGCTCAGTATGCGTGGATTGTTTTTCGTCGGATCAATGCGCCGGCAGCGCCGACGGTGATTTAGGGAGGGTCTAGTCTTCGCCGGGGCCTTCGGCGAGGGCTTCTTCCTCTTCTATGGCGATGTCGCTAAATTCTGCCGAATCAAATACTTCCCCGCACTTTTGGCACTCAACAAATTCTGCGTCTTCCTCTCGGGCGACGATCTTGACGATGGGATGTTTGCACGGGATTGTCATTGGGGGAGGAAATCGCGAATGGTATGGATTTTGCCCGTCTTCGCTCACCTTGTCAACTGGGATTTAATCGAGTTTTTCTGGTGAAATTCGTGGTGAAGTTGTGGCGAGTTTGTGGTCGGATCACTGATAAAAGCGTGGTTGCAATGCACGGGAATATGGACGTACACTATCTAGGACTGGAATTGTCTGATTTCCGGCAATCCAGTGAGCGGGAGCTCTGAAAATAGCGACATGCTGCGTCTGACCAAAAAAGCGGACTACGGTCTGATGGCTCTGAAGTACCTGGCAGAGCAGAAGGACGGCAGCGCGCATAGTGCCAAGGATATTGCCGAGGCCTACCACATTCCCCCGCAGCTGCTTGCGAAGATTCTGCAGACATTGGCGAAGGCGCAGCTGCTGGTTTCGCATGCCGGGACGAATGGGGGCTATGCGCTCTCGCGAGCGGCGACTGAGATAACGGCGTTTGAGGTGATCCGAGCGATTGACGGGCCGCTGTTCATTACGAGCTGCATTACGATTCATGGAGCCTGCGACCTGACAAGCACCTGCACCATCAAAGAACCGTTGCGCAAGGTGAACGACAGTATCAAGGATTTGCTGAGTGGCATCCACATCGCCGATTTGATTGAGGCGGATGGGGAGCAGGCAGGGACAGGCGCGCCAGTGGGCGGTGGCCTGGTGAGCATCGCAGTCTAGCAGTCGTAGATTGGCGATGAGAGAATTTTTCAAATTGGTTTTAGAGACACAGGGTTTCGGGAGATACGATGAGCAACGAAATGAACAATAACGGCGTAGTGATCAGCGAGTCCACAACACCACTGCCGGCCGGCGTGCATCTGCCGATTTACATGGACAACCATGCGACGACGCAGCTGGACCCGCGTGTGCTCGAAGCAATGTTGCCGTACTTTACGACCACTTTCGGGAATGCGGCGAGCCGCAACCACTCGTTTGGGTGGGAGGCCGAAAAGGCCGTGGAGAAGGCGCGGGAGCAGATTGCGAAGTTGATTGGCGCGACGAGCAAGGAGATCATCTTCACCTCGGGCGCGACGGAGTCGAACAACCTTGCGCTGAAGGGTATTGCGGAGATGTACCGCGAACGCGGGAACCACATCATCACGCAGGTGACCGAGCACAAGGCCGTGCTCGATACGTGCAAGAAGCTTGAGAAGCAGGGATTTCGCGTGACGTATCTGCCAGTGCAGGCGGATGGTTTGATCGATATCGAAGATCTGAAGCGGGCGATGGACGAAAAGACGATCCTGGTCTCGATCATGTATGCGAACAACGAGATTGGCGTGCTGCAGCCGATCGCGGAGATTGGGAAGCTGTGTCATGAGAAGGGCGTGATCTTCCACACGGATGCGGTACAGGCGGTGGGTAAGGTTCCGGTCGATGTACAGAAGGACAATATCGATGTGCTCTCGCTCTCCGGGCATAAGATTTATGGGCCGAAGGGCGTTGGCGCACTGTATGTTCGGCGGCGTAATCCGCGGGTGCAGATTTCGGAGCAGATCAATGGCGGCGGCCATGAGCGCGGGATGCGTTCGGGCACGCTGAATGTTCCGGGGATCGTTGGACTCGGCAAGGCCTGCGAGATCTGCGGCGAAGAGATGGAAGCAGAGGCGAAGCGTGAGAGCGAGCTTCGCGACTATCTGAAGGCGAAGTTTGAGAAGGCGCTGGATTATGTGCATGTGAACGGCAACATGGAGCATCATCTGCCCGGAAATCTGAACATGAGCTTTGTGTATGTCGAGGGCGAGAGCCTTTTGATGGGCATCAACGACATCGCGGTTTCGTCGGGTTCGGCCTGCACTTCGGCTACGCTTGAGCCAAGCTATGTGCTGAAGGCGCTGGGGCTTGGCGACGATGTGGCGCATAGCTCGATCCGTTTTGGACTTGGCCGCTTCAACACCAAGGCTGAGGTGGATTATGTTTCGGACAAGCTGATCGACGTGGTGACGAAGCTGCGAGAGCTTTCGCCGCTGTACGAGATGGTGAAGGAAGGGATTGACCTGAGCAAGATTGAATGGGCGGCGCACTAAGCCGCTGTAACGACGTTGTTAAGAGACAGGCCCCGGGATAACGATTCGTTAATGGCGAACCTCCTGAGGCCGAGATATCATCTAAGGTAAGAGACGAGGAACAGACCATGGCATATAGCGACAAGGTAGTAGACCACTACAACAACCCACGGAACGTCGGCACGTTGGACAAGAGCGCGGCTGAGGTCGGAACCGGCTTGGTCGGCGCGCCGGAATGCGGCGACGTGATGCGTCTGCAGATCCGCGTGAATCCGGCGACGAACGTGATTGAAGATGCCAAGTTCAAAACCTTCGGCTGCGGTTCGGCGATTGCTTCTTCTTCGCTCGCTACGGAGTGGGTGAAGGGCAAGACGGTTGACCAGGCGTTGGCGATCTCGAATACGGATATCGTTAAGGAGCTGTCGCTTCCTCCGGTTAAGATTCACTGTTCGGTGCTCGCAGAGGATGCGATCCGCGCGGCGATCGGTGACTGGAAGAAGAAGAACAATGTTGCCGAGACGGCAACGGTTGCTGCAGCGCACTGAGGAATCTGGCAGTTTAGTAACACGGTAGCGGTGCGTCTGTTAAGTCGCGTTGCTACCGTGTTGTGTTAGCAGGGAAATGATTATGGCGATGGTGACATTACAAACCGCGGCGGAGATGGAGGCGACGAAGGCTGCGTCTGCTCCGGGTGAGAAGAAAGACCCGCTGGCTGGGATGAATGTGCTGACCGCGCAGGGGCAGGAGCCTGGGCAGAAGGGCATTCAGATTACAGAGAAGGCGCTGAAGCGGATTCGCGTGGCGATGGCGAAAGAGGGTGTTTCGCCAGAACAGGGTGGCCTGCGAGTGGGGATTCAGGGTGGCGGCTGCTCGGGGCTGAGCTACAATATCCGGTTTGATACGCACCCGCGGGAGCGGGACCGGGTGTATGAGTTTGGCGAGGGCCTGGCGACCGCAGGCGATCCTACGAATGGTAAGGCGATTCGCATTTTTGTCGATCCGAAGAGTTTCATTTACCTGCATGGGATGGTGCTGGACTTTGAAGAGACTCTGATGCGGCAGGGATTCAACTTTATCAATCCGAACTCGACGAAGAGTTGCGGATGTGGGTCTAGTTTTTCAGCGTGAGGCTTGCGTTAGTCTGATAGCGATGAGTCACGACGCGGATAGCAGTTACTTCAGTCTCTTTCAACTTCCTCAACACCTGAACCTCGACGTTGTGGCGCTCGAGAAGCATTTCTATGCGCTCTCCCGTCGATTACACCCAGATCGCTTCGCGGCGAAATCCGCTCCCGAACAGGAGGCTGCGTTGGCCGCGAGCTCCCGTCTGAACGATGCTTACCGGACGCTAAAGGACCCGATTCTGCGGACGCAGTATCTTCTAAAGCTTGAGGGTGTGGAACTGGAGGAGCAGTCGAAGGCGGCGACCGATGCGGCGCGGACTACGGGGAAGGAAAAGAAGCAGGTTGTTCCTCCGGAGTTGCTGGAGGAGGTCTTTGAGCTGAATATGCAGCTGCAGGAGATGCGCGCGGCGAATCAGATGGGTGAGGAAGAGCCGGAGCTGCGGCGAGATCTGATGACCGCGAAGGATGCGTTCGACGCGAAGATGGTGGAGACGCAGGCGGAGTTGGAGGGGCTTTGGTCGGCGTGGGATGCGGGTGCGGATGCGGGGGATGAGGCGGCGAAGGCGAGGGCCAGAGATGCGATGGTGGCGCTGCTGAATAAGCGGAGTTATCTGCGGAACCTGGTGCGGGATGTGAACGAGGCTTTGGGGCTGTAGGTTCTCGTCGCATTTGCCGCCGCGGATTTCGCGAAAAATCGTGATGTTGCTTGCGGCGGTTGTTTATTGTTTCGCGTTCAGGCCTGCGGCGAGGCGTTCGATTTGCTGCAGATGGTTGATGTCGTGGCCGGCTATGGTTTCTACGATGGTCCAGAAGGGCATCGTGCCTCGCTCGGGGTGAGTGGTGCGGCGGCGGCGGTCGTCGTGCGAGACGGTGGTGAGGAAGAGGAGGTTCCAGTTGCGGGCCGCCTGAAAGAGAGCCACTGCGGGTTCGAACTGATAGGCGCCGTAGCGTGTGGCCCAGACGTCCTGGTCGAAGGGTTGGATGATGTGGTGGGGCTGGCTGAGCGAGGGGGCGAGGGTCTGGCGGAGGCGGAAAGAAAAGACGATCTCGCAGTCGGCGAGGTGGGCGGCGATCTCGCGGATGCTCCATTTGCGGGGGGCGGGGTGAGTGTCGACCTGGGCGGTGGTGAGGTTGGCGGTGAGGATGCGGATGCGCTCGGCGGTACGGCTGAGAACGGGAATGGGGTCCTGGCCGTTAAGGTAGCTGGCGTACGGGTTTAGCTCCATAGGAAAAAGTATCACGGAGGACGGCGAGAGGGTTTTGGTTGGGACGATTCGGCTGTCTTTGAGCTCTTGCGTGGGCTAACGTGCGGGTTCGGGGGTGGGCGATGTTGTAGACCAGGGGGCGTGCGTGACGGTGGTGTTGTCGGGGCCGAGATAGGCGGTTGTTTTTCGAAACCGAAGGCGCCGATGAGCCAATCGATGGCGCCGAATGCGTTACGGTAGCGAAGGCTGGAATGATGGTGAGCGGCAGGTTTTGGTTTGGGTGCTCATGGTGGTGAGGGTGTCACCGGCGAGGTGCGAATGTGTTGGAAAAAACGGCGGGACGGATTTTTTCTCCCCCCTCCCCCCGGGGTATCCCGTGCGTAAATACTTGTATTCAGCTGTTTACAGGGGTCGCCGCTTGCAAAATATTCATAGAAATGGCTTGTGCCTAAAATCCCCGATATCAATGAGCTAGCCCCGGATAGTCTCCGGGGCTAGCGTGTTTTTCTGATCTATATATCCAGTATAGAGGGTTGAGGGTAACTCATACGCCAGCCCGATCTTGTTTTGTTCGTTTGGCTTAGGTGTTTTGGGGCTTGACATGCGTTTTCGCTGAATTTTTCGCAAAAAAAAGTTTTTGCGAGCCGCAGGTTTGTAGCCCGATCAATTGAAAACATTGAAACGGAACCAAGACCTTTCTAAGCCCTGGTAGACCCGGGGTTAGTCAAGGCGTTGGTGATTATGGCGGCGGGACATTACTGCAATTCAGACATAGATTTGCCAGATTTTGTGTGCTTAGGCGCACAGACGTGCTTACATGGGCAGCGGTATAGGAAAGAAAAATGTTTTTTAAGTAGCCCATGACAAGCGCGGTTGGCCAGGTCATAGAACAGGATGAAAAAATATGATGGCTCTGGAATATAGCCAACGTCAGGTCATCCTGGTCCTGCAGGACATAGAAGAGGTAGCCTACCTCATTGAGAAGATGCTGAAACGAGACGGCTACTCTGTGACTCTTGCGAGGACCGAAGAAGACGCTATTTTCAGGTGCCGCGTTCAGTCTCCCGATCTGATTCTGATGACCTTAGGCCTTGGGGCCGAGCGTGTTGTTGCAGCCGCTCGTCGAATACGCCGACAAACTGGTCTCAATCAAGATGTTGCGATTGTCATTTTTTGCGATCCGACGATTCCCGAAGGCGCGGAGGTGGAAGTGGAAAAAAATGTGTACGTTACACGGCCCGATCACTTCAACCAACTGAGGGGGCTTCTCCGCCGACTACTTTGCAGGGTACCTACTTACTGAGTTCGCTCTTTTTGAGGTGCGCCAACCATCGATCGAACGTTGTTGTCGATCTCATAGCATTCGCAGGCCATTTCTTCCAGACCGTCCCGATCGACGATTGTGATATGGCCCCGAGAGTATTGGATCAGGCCCGCGTCTTGCAGGTATCCGGTCGCAACGATCACGCTGTCACATCGTCCGCCCAACATATTTGCAATGAACGCTGGCGTCATTTGGATCTCGGAGCGATTTACTCGATCATGGCACAAGAGCAGCCATCTGCAGAGTCGCTGTTCCAAGGGATGCAAACGGTTGCAGACAGCCGTTTGTGATATCTGAGTGATCAGCGCCTGCGTGTATCGCAGCAAGACTTGTTGAAATGGGCCACCGCGCGCAAACTCCTCCTGCAGCGCCTTAGCGGTTATCTTCAGAGCGTGTCCGCCGATCTGCGCTACAACTCGATGGGGGAGCGCGCCACCTCCGAGGAACGAGGCAATGCCAACGATTCCGTCATTTCCTGTGAGAGCCATTTCGGCCGTGGAACCATCTCGTGTTGAATAGAGAAATGACAAAACACAGTTCGTAGGAAAATATGCATATTCGATTCGTTCATCGCGCTCATAGACGACGTCTCCCAGGGAAAAGGTCACGTCCTGCAAACGAAGACGCGACCGCTCTTCCGTGGAGAGAGCGCGCACAAGGTGATTTTCTGCAGACTCTTGTGTTTCCAAGACCTTGAACATGGAAGACTCCAAACACGGCCGCCAGGCTGCGGCTAGCAGCGCCTGGTGTCAGCTCGACATATCACTTTTAGGAACGTCAGTCCCAGTGGCCCCATGGGTGCATGAATCTTGCCCGGTTTCAAGGGGGTTGTTGACTTCAGCCTGTAACGAACGCCCTTGGACCCATTGCTATCGCACGGTGCAATTTCCAGACCAATCGAAATGGCCGTAAGTCTCGCGGAATTGGGTACCGCCTGATGGAGGTGTCTACAACGCTACACAGGCGGTTCGGTTGGTATACACGGGTTCACACTTCATCATCGACCATGTCATAAATCCTTGATTTTGCGTTAGAGCGGACCCTGGAACTTTTGCTGAAACCAATTGCGATGAACATGCAGTGGGCTGCACAGTCGGTTTGAATAGGTGATAACAGACCGCAAACTCTATCTGCATAGGACTTTGGTTAGGAAGAAGCGTCGTTACGCACTGTATAAATTTTTTGTAAACACAACCAGGAAAGCAAGGCCCGCGACATTGAAACTGCTTTCTCGCCAGCTTTTGCGGTTCTCTTAGATGTCGTCCCGGAAATCATAGAAGACACGAATGAGGTTGCCATCGAGATCGGCGGCAATAAACTCGCGCAGTTTCCACGGTTTGTCCTCGGGCTCGGAAACGATCTTCGCTTGCGCCGCCTTCCACTGTGCGAAGAGTTCGTCCACTTCAGCCTTGCTGTCGAGATTGAGCCAGAAAAGAATAGGGCCGATGTTGCCGTAGTGCTCCCGGAAGGAGCGATTGGTGAGAAACAGTCTGCAATTTCCCCTTGAGATGCCTGCAATGCCGCCGGGTTCGTCCCCCCAATCGAAGGTGAAGCCCAGCGTGTTGACGTAGTAGGCCGCGGCTTTGTCGATGTTGGCCGCGGGAATCTCCGGAACGGGGGCGGGGAACGTCATGGGTTTGTTGGGCTCATCGTAGCACGCGTGTTGGACTGCATGGGAGTAAGAGGAGTTGAGTCCAGGCCCTGACTCGATCGGAGGGTATAAGCGACAACTTGTATGTTCCCTTGACATTCGACAGGAGTGAGCGAATGCTGTTGTCGAATGTCGAGGGGAAGATGGCGGCTACTTCAGATTTGTTGCAGGGGACGTTGGATCTGCTGATTTTGAGGACGCTTGCCCTGGAGTCGATGCATGGGTGGGGGATTGCGCAGCGGATTCAGCAGGCGTCGAAGGATGCGCTGCAGATTGGACAGGGGTCGCTGTATCCGGCGCTGCATCGGCCGGAGTATAGGGGCTGGATTCGGGCGGACTGGGGGGCTTCGGAGAATAATCGCAGAGCAAAGTTTTATTCGCTGACGGCGAGGGGAAGAGCGCAGTTGAAGGCGGAGTTGAAGGATTGGGAGCGTCTGACGACGGCGATTGCGCTGGTGCTGGGGCAGGCTTAGGGGGCTGTCCAAAATTTGAGGATTAACGTGGATTTTCACGGATGAGACGGATTTAAGAACGGGCAAGGGCAACGACAAACGCAGGTCCTTCGGCTGCGTTGCTCACGAAGTGCCGTGAGCAACTTCGCTCAGGATGACAAGGTTCATGGTTTCGAAAGAAAACAAGCAACGACAAAAGCAGATCCCTGCGGAATGACAAACAAAAAAAGCAAAGGCAATGGGGTCGCGTGATCCGGTTACGTTCGCGCTGGTTGCGTTGCTGTTGAGTGTTGTTGCGCTGCTCGCGACGTTGATTCCGGCACGGTCGGCGAGCAGGGCTGATCCGATGTTGCGTTGCGGTTGACTAATTTCCCGAGTCAATTGGGATGTGGGCTTGCTGGGCTTTTGTGATGGGGGGCTCTGTCCGGTGACTGGTGGCCACCGGACAGGGTGTGTCACTCGTTATGGCACGGAGTTATGTCATTGGATCGTGAGGGTTAGGATTGTCTCGCGAAAGAGATTTCCATCGCCGCCTAACACGAGGAAGAAGTATGTGCCCGGCCTTGTGCCGGAGCTGGTGGATATTGTGAGGCTGGATGAGCCGGAACCTCCGCTGATGATTTTGGGTTGAAGCTGGATTTGGGCTCCGGAAAGCAGGCCGATGGCCGTAAGCTCGATATTTTCGTTAAACCCGTTGGTGGGAGTGACGGTGAGACTGTAGCTGGCGGTTGAGCCGGCCTTGATGGTTTGCGATGCGGGTGTGGCTGACAGAGCGAAGTCTGCGTAGCCGATGGCGGCCAGGGCTTCGGGTCCCTTGCGTTCTTCCAGTTGCGCGAGGTAAAGGCTGGGAGGAGTGACGAGTGCTCCGAGCGAATCGTAGATTCCGTCGGGGACGTTGCCGGTGTAACCATTGGCGCCGGTGGAGATTTTTGTGCCGACGCAACCGATGCACCAGTTTTCGCCGCCGGGGAATTGCTGGACGACGAAGTAGGGAGTCGTGACGTTCCAGGCGACCGACCAGCCTGCTGCCCATCCCTGACCTGAGCCGTGGTTGCCCCGGTCCTGATAGGCGATGCCGGTGGCTCCGCCGTCGGGATTCTTTGGCGCGTTGGGAAGGACGGCGTTGTCGGCGAGCATGCCGGTTCCCCATCGCTGGTGGGGTGCGATGCCTGCGGCCTGAGTGCTGGAGAAGTTGAGGAGCACGATGGGGCCGGTGACCCTGCTTTGCATGACCATGGGCCACGCGCCGGTGCCGTTGGACTGCGAGCGGTTGATGAAGATTTCGGTGCCGCTGATACCGAAGTCGGCGGGGCGGTCACCGGTGTGAACGACGGTGTGGTTCACGATGACCTGATCCATCGTCAGTTCCTTGACGGTGTTGGCGATGGTGACGGTGTTCTGTGTGTCTTGCCATACGACATCTTTCAACCAGGAGTTGATGACGGCGCTCATCTGTACGCCGAGGAACAGTGGGTTGCTAATGTCGACGTTGACGGCTGGGGCGATCATGCTGAGATGCTCGACGCCAACTTGCGAGATGCGGCCGGGGTAGGTGTATCCGACGACGGAACCGGTGAGGTATTGGGAGTCGAAGGAGTCGGTGAGGGGCGCGTCGAAGGTTAATTGATTTCCATGAATGGCGCGAATGATGCGATCGGTATTGATGATGGTGCCCGGGCCTATCCAGGTCTGCGTTTTGCCTGTGCCGTCTGTCAGGACGTCCATGCCCATGAAGTGGATCCAGGCAGGGGTGACTGGACGCTGAATGAGTACGGTTTGGCCGGCGGTGAATGCGGAGGCGTCGGAGACGGTGACGGTGTTGGCGCCGGAGGGCACGAAGGTGTCGGTGATGGGTTGAGGTGTCCCGGTGGTTGTCCACGAACCCGTGCCGGAGACGTCGAGTCCGAGGAATGGAGCGCCGGTCATGGTGATGACGGTACCGTTGGCACCGGAGCCGCTGCCGCGGAGGACGACGCCGCTGGTGTTGATGTGGAGGGTTCCGGAGAGAGTGTAGGCGCCGGGAGCGAGCAGGACTGCTCCGCGGAACCCAAAGAAATCGGGCGAGAGTTGGGCGACCTGGTTGATCGCATTTTGGATATTCGCGGTGTCGTCGCCGCCTGATGGCTGGACCGTGACACGGACGGGCAGGTTGGGGAGTGCGACTCCGCCGCCCTGATAACCGGCATAGGAGAAGTCGAGGATTTTATTGCCAAGGGGGTCGGTCTGGTATTGCAGATGGTGGTTGGCGTCGTAGTAGACCCATTGCGACGGGGACTGCGCCAGAAGCGGCGACGCGAGCAGGAAGGAAAGAACTGAGCAGGTGCTTGCGATTTTCTTAAGCATGACGATTCCTTGTGAGGGAGGGCTTGATGCGTGAGGAGTTGACGAGCAGGCTTCGTCGCTTGCTGGAAGCCATGACGGAGTTGGGGAGGGCTGCAAGAAACATGGTCTGAAGAAGATGGCTGGAGAGCTTCCATTCCGATCTTCAGGAGACGCACGTAACTCTAGAAGTCAGGACTTTTGGCTGTCAAGATTTATTTTTCGTATCCTGAAATTTTGTTTCGCAGGTAAAACAATCAATGTTGATTGGCAGGAAATCAGCGGCAAGCGCTTCCACAGGAGCGAGGCAGGCGTTTGTCTTCGTCTGCATTTGGAGTTGACGGGACGCAAGTTTTGCATACGCGAATGCGAGGGCGGCAACGGGCAGCGACGATGCGATTGTAGGACAATAGAAGATGGACAAATTGAGGGTTTGAGACGATGGCGGATGAGCGTGTTGTAGGGATTGATTTGGGGACCACGAATTCCTTGGTTGCGTATATGCAGGGAGATACGCCGACGGTGATTCCAGGGGAGAATGGGGAGCGGCTGGTGCCGTCGGTTGTGGCGTGGACCGACGATGGAGTGGTGGTGGGGAATGCGGCGCGGGGGACGCTGATCACGGATTCGGCGAGTGCGGTGTATTCGGCTAAAAGGCTGATGGGGCGGGATATTGAGGATGTGCAGGAGGAGTTGAAGCTGTTTCCGTTCAAACTGGCGGATGGGCTGAGGCCGGGTGAGGTGTTGAAGGTGAGTGTGGGCGGATTGATGCTGACGCCGCCGGAGATTTCTGCATATGTTCTGCTGCAGTTGAAGAAGAATGCGGAACGGTTTTTTGGCGGACCGGTGACGAAGGCGGTGATTACGGTTCCGGCTTATTTCAATGACGCTCAGCGGCAGGCTACGAAGGATGCGGGACGGATTGCCGGTCTGGAAGTGCTGCGTCTGGTGAATGAGCCTACGGCGGCGGCGCTGGCATATGGGTTGGATAAGAACAAAGATGGTTTGATCGCCGTGTATGACTTTGGCGGGGGGACGTTTGATATCTCGATCCTGAAGCTGCATGAAGGGATCTTTGAGGTGATTGCGACGGGTGGGGATACACATCTGGGCGGCGACGATATCGACAATCTGCTGATTCGGATTGCGCTGGACGATATTGCGGGAGATTTGGGGGAAGATGTTCGCGGGAATGGGGAGGCGGTGCAGGGGATTCGCAGGGCGGTGATTGAGGCGAAGATTCTGTTGTCGACGGCGGATGTGGCGCGGCTGGATGTGATGCTGCCTTCGGGGAAGAGGTACTCGAGAGAGATTACAAGGGCCCAGTTTGAGGAGTTGACCGCGGGCGTGATTGGGCGGACGGCAGGGCCTTGCAAGCAGGCGCTGAAGGATGCGGGACTGACGGCGGCTCAGATTGACGAGGTCGTGCTGGTGGGTGGGTCGACGAGGATTCCGGCGGTGCGGGTGCTGGTGGATGATCTGTTTGAGCTGAAGGCGAGAGGGAAGAAGCCGCATACGGAACTGAATCCGGATGAGGTGGTCGCGCTGGGGGCGGCGGTGCAGGCGCAGATTCTTGCGGGCGGCTCGGCAGCTACGGAGGATCTGCTGCTGCTGGATGTGACTCCGCTGTCGCTGGGGATTGAGGCGCTGGGTGGCGTGGTGGCGAAGATTATTCAGAGGAACTCGACGATACCGGCGAGTGCGACGGAACACTTTACGACTGGTGTGGATGGACAGCTGAATGTGGCGATCCATGTGGTGCAGGGTGAGCGGGAGTTGGCGAAGGATTGCAGGTCGTTAGCTCGGTTTGATTTGAAGGGGATTCCTCCGATGGTGGCGGGCCTGCCGCGGATCGAGGTGAAGTTTCTGATCGATGCGAATGGGATCCTGCATGTGAGTGCGCGCGAGCAGAGGAGCGGGAAAGAGGCTGAGGTTGAAGTGAAGCCGACGTATGGGCTGACCGATGAGCAGGTGGAGACGATGATTCTCGAATCGTTCGATTACGCGGAGACGGATATTCAGGAGCGGCAGACGATTGAGGCGAAGAACGAGGCGGAGACGATTCTGAATGCAGTAGAAAAGGGCAGGAAGCATGCCGCGTGGCAGATGCTTTCGAGTAGCGAGATCGAGACGGTTGAAGAGGGGATCTCGTTGTTGCAGGCGGCAGTGCAGGGTGGGGACTACCGGCAGATTCGTGCGGGGATTGAACGGCTGGATAAGGCGACGCGGAGGTTTGCGGAGTTGATGATGGATACCGCGGTTTCGGGCGCGATGCAGGGAAAGACGATGGAGGCCGCGGGTGAGAACATAGGAGAAGGGCCAACGGCGCCGCATCCGTTTGCCAAGGCGGAGATAAACAGGGAGTAGGGAATAGGGTGTAGGCAATAGAGAGCGCAGGGCGTTCGATGGTTTTGTTTGGCTGCGGCCGGAAAGAGATTAGAAGAGACGGTTATGTCTGAGAAAAATGATGAGGTTGTGGATTTGTCGAAGCCTGCGGGTGAGGGGATGGTGCGGGTGACGTTTTTGCCGCAGGGAAAGACGGTGGAGTTTCCGTTTGATTCGTTGCCGTATGAGGGGCATGGGGAGCCGATGTCGTTTCTTGATGTGGCGGAGAACTATGACATCTTTCTCGACCATGCGTGCGGGGGGGTATGTGCTTGCACGACGTGCCATATCTGGGTGAAAGAGGGTGCGTCGGGGATTAGTGAGGCGGAGGACAAGGAACTGGACCGGATGGAGACGGCGGCGGATATTCAGTTGAACTCGCGGCTGGGGTGCCAGGCGGTGATTGAGAAGCCGGGGACGTATGTGGTGGAGATTCCGAAGTGGAATCGGAACTATGTGCAGGAAGGCAAGCCGGCGCATGGGCCGGGGAGCTAGACTTCGGCGATTCCGGGCAACGCGATCGGGATACTTGCAAAGGTGCCATGACGGCGCGCCGTTTGGGTTCTGGTTGCGCGCGGGCTATTGCGGCAGGCGCCTCAGGATGACAGTGATGACTGTTACTTTGGGACCGTCACTGACGTCGTGACGAATGACTTCTGTTATTTCGGTCACGATGCAGTCGCCGCCGCCTACGGATTCGGGCGGGGAGACGGTCTCCCCGATTTCGGGAAATTCGGGGGTTTCGTGAGGCTCGTAGACCCTGGGATTTTTCCAGCGGACCTCGCCACCCTCCTGACGCAAGCGGAACTGCACGATGGTGTTCATGCCGCCAGTTTATCTGGAGGGCCGGATGCCGGGGGGCCTTCCCGGGGGGTATTTTGGGAGGAAGATACTTTGATTCAGCGATTTACGGCAGGGGTGTGTCTGTAAAATATTCGCGATAAAGGGGTTGTGGCTAAAATACTCCTTTTCAATAAGTTAGCCTCGTCGGATGGCCGGGGCTTGCTTGTTTTCGAGCTCTAACTCTATTTTACCGGATTGAGCGGAATTAATACGCCAACTCTATTCGGTTTGTTTTGATGGGTTTAGATGGTTTTGGGGCTTGACACGCGGTTTTGCTGAGGAAAACGATGAAATGCAAAAGCGATGGTACACAGCTTTCTCTTTAATTCGCCGCTAACTGGGAATGGGGGGCGCGAAAGAAACGGCGGTCACAGAGCATGGCGTGATCGCAGGTGTGGGTTTTGTCGTGTGCTTTCAGTTCGGCCTCGGTTGCGGTGGTGGCGACCGTGGCGAAACATTTCAGACAAATTGAATCGAAGGAACCGTCCCGATTGAGACGGCGTGGGAATGTGTGGAGCATGCTGGCCATCGTGCGGCCTCTTTTCCTAGTCAGTCTCAACCGTAGCCCCTTACGGGAGGTATGTCCACCAGACGACATAAGAAGACGTCTTGTATTACCTAACTAATACGCGAAGGGGAGGAAGTGATCGAGGTTTTGTTCGTGGAGATCGTTTGAGCCCTGGCGGCATGGCTAAAGAAGGCCGGGGCAAAACCCCCTCGTGTTGGTGACGGTTTTTTCGTAGGGCTAAAGCCGGAAAAGCAGCCGCAGTGACTTGGGGCGAGAGAAGCGTTTTTGCTAAGGAAAATCAGCGCAAGCTTCTCGATTCGGCGGGATTAGCCAAGGCCGACCCGACGAACCAACTCAGCGAATCGGGGGTCGCCGCGGATCGGATCGAAAAATGGATGGGTCTTGAGGAACTGCAGGATATTCGATTGCTCCTTGTAGGCTTGCTCGAGCCAGTAGAAGGCCTGCTCGTTGTCGCCCAGACCAAGGTAAGCATTCACAAAGGCAGCCGCAGGAATGTAGCCTGCCTCCCTTCTTCGTTTTAGTTCCGCGAGGAGCCGGAGTGCATCGCTGCGCCGACCGGCGTGGGCGTACGCTCTGACCAGGACGCCCGTAGCTGCGGGACTGCCTTTAGAAAGAGAGACTGCCTTTTCCAATACGGGGATTGCGTCTGCCGGCCGATTGTTGGCGATCAGCGCGAATCCCAGGAACATAAGGTTGACCGCGTCGTCCGGTTGTACGGCCAATGCGCTGCGTGACTCGCGGATGGCGTCATCGTACCGATGTGCCTGGAACAGAATCCACGCTACGCTGTCGCCGGAGATCCCAACTGGGTCGAGCGCCCGGGCACGTTGGATCGTGGCCACAGCTTCGTCCGTACGTCCCTGGCATAGCAGCCACAGGGCGAACCCTGCGTGGGCGTCAGCATTGTTCGGGCCCAATTCGAGGGCGCGCCTGTATTCAGCCTCCGCTTCAGTCCAATGCCATTCTTCCTGTAGAACATTTGCCAACCCTACGTGGGCGTCAACAAGATCCGGGTCCAACGCCAGCGCTTTTTGGGCGAAGATGGTGACTTTCGGCCGCGTTGTTTCCGGACGACCACCGGTAAAGACAGTTCCGAGGTTCGTGTAGGCCACTTCCAGGCCCAGGTAAGCTGGTGCAAACGTCGCGTCCTTATTGAGTGTCTCCTCGAAAAAAGAAATACTTTGCTCAACCCCAGCTCTGGTTCCCTGTCCTAAAGCAAACATGCCTTTGAGATAGCTCTCGTAGACTTCAGGCGCAACAGGACGGGCGGAGCTGATGCGCTGGTGTTCCTCCCCGGTGATCGTTACTTCCACTTTTTCGGCGATGGATAGCGCCAATTCGCTCTCGAGGGTAAGCACATCGGGCATTTCGCGGTCATACGTTTGGGACCAGAAATGCTGGTCGGTTGCGCCGCGAATCAGCTGGGCCGTGACGCGAATGCGATCGCCTTCTTTTATGACAGAGCCTTCGACGACAGCGTCCACGCCGAGTGTCCTGGCGATCTCCGGTATGGAGAGTTGCGGATCTTTGAAGCGCATCACGGAGGTGTGAGAGATCACACGCAGATCGTGGATGTTCGCGAGGCGCCCGATGAGTGCCTCGGTGATGCCGTCGGCCAGGTATTCCTGTGCTGGATCGCCGGAGAGGTTCCGCAGAGGGAGTACGGCCAACGACTGAATCTTCGGAGTCGGCTCAACCTTAGCGGTTGCGCGATGCCGGAAGACGAGCCACGCAGCAGCCGCCAGGCAGAGGCAAAGAACGGCGGCCAGAACAAACCACAGGCGACTCCTGCGCGCGGCAATTGCGTTGTGACCGCTCGGGGCTGCCGTGGGCATCTCCGCCTCGGGCTTCTTCTCGGATTCGTCCACACGCGGCCTGCGACTCTGAATCCAGTCGTCGAGTTCTTGGGTCAGGGCATAGACGGAGCCGCCCTTGTCATGGACATGCCGGTGGACGGGCATGCCTTCCCGCTTCTCCCAACGCTGGGCGGTCGTCACATCGCGCTTGAGGTAGGCAGCGATCTCCTTCCAAGAATCCAGCCGGTCTAGCCGACCTAGCTGGTCTTCAAGCGGTCTCTCGGATGGCGGTGTGCCAACGAACGGTTCGCCCATCGAGCTCTCCAGGTCGGTCCGCAGTCGTGACGAACCCGCGCCCAAATTGTACCCCTGCACCATAAAGGGGCGGCAAAAGACTGCATTCGACGGCAAGTCGAGGAATAGCTGCAGTTCTGCACCTTACCGCTTGAAGCGTGCCCCCGGTCCTCTCATAGTGTCCGAGTATTCCCATTTGGCGACGGTAAACGGGGAAAGAGGTCGATTTGGACCCCGGCTGCAACTATTTGAGTTTAAATTTTGAAATTAAGGCGAGGAGACACGCAATGAATTCACCTATGCGCACTATTGTTCTGCTGGCTTGCACCTTTCTGTTCGGTTCGGCTGCCCATGGAGACACTCTCTACAACGAGAGTGTTTCGGGTGACTTGTCCAACTCTGGTTTGACCCCTACGTTGCTGACCGTTTCGTTGGGACTCAACGACCTTTTCGGAACCACCGGCAAAAGCGCCACGACCGGCACGATCGATCGCGATTACTTCACCTTCACGGTCCCTCAAGGTGAGCACCTGACGGCCATTACCGTTCTGCCCGGCACGCAAACGCTCGGGGCCATGGGCGACTCGTTTATCGGTATTGAATCCGGACCGGAAGTGACCGTCTCGACGGCCGCAACCGATGCCACGGGACTTCTCGGCTGGTTCCACTACAACACCGGAGATATCGGCGAAGACATCCTGCCGCTGATGGGGACGTCGGGCCTGGGGTCGACAGGTTTCACCGGTCCGCTACCGGCGGGAACATATGCGTTCTGGGTGCAAGAGGCAAGCGCGGGCACCGTCCCGTATGGGCTCGAATTCACGGTCGCGACACCCGAACCCGCCTCCTGGACGATGCTGCTCACGGGCATGGCGGCGCTTGTGGGCAAAACTGCCAGTCGTGCCGCACGGTCCCGCTTATTCCGCGCTTGAGGTTACCCACCACGGTGCCCTGGAAAAAAACTCAAAAGAGGAGTTCTTTTATATGAAAAGCAAAATCCTGACTTCGGCCGTGCGCGCGCTCTCACTACTTTTGTTGGTTTCAGCCACCTGTGCTTTGGCCCAGGAGCGCAGGCCAGTGCATTTCAGCGGCGTGTTCAATGATTATTCACCCATGAGCTCGATCACCGGCAGCCCATACGAAATGCATGGTCAATGGTCAATGGATCTTCACGAACGGGGCACCGCCGACTTCCTGGCGGATATGACGATGTCCGGCTATGGGATGACAAACGGTGTTCTCGATGGGACAAAGGGCGGTCAGGGGGCTCACACCCACCACATCCGGTTAACGAACATCAAGGTCACCTGGGGTATAGCCGGCTGCCCCCAATTCGGCATTAATCCAGTCACAATGGGCTTTCAGTTCACCGGCACCGTAAGCCTGGTGACCGGGAACGGAACCACCGCCCCCTTCGACCCGACGACTCCGCCTACGTCGACCCTGCAGGTCTGCATCACGGGAGGAAACGAGATCCCGTACTCGAATCTTACGATGGTGTTCGGGGGGCCTGCTGCGACGAAGCATTTCGGGATGCAGCCTATCCATGGCGTCGTGAATAAGCCGGTCCTCGACTCGGTCGGGAAAGATCGATAAGTCCGTCGAGGAACGAGCAGTCGGAATGAAGGATTTTCTCTCTGCCACGGCGGCGTCCAGGCCGCTGCGGCAGAGAGATGAGTTGTTGCTACTGCTTGTTGTACATCGAGACGCCGGAGACCTTTTTGCCAGACGAATCGGTTGCGGTCATGTGCAAGGTGCGGGTCTTACCGTCCTTCGACACTTCTACGCGGCCGCTGTTAGTCTCTTTGCCGCTTTTCTTGCTGGTTAGCTCCAACTTGTGTTCGTCGATCATCTTGTATGAACGCGAATCTGCAGTGGGGTCGCCGGTGAGCGGATACTCTTTCCCGTCGAACTTGCCGGTCCACTCGGTGTGAAGCGGCTTGCCATCGCCACCGGTCCCATCTGTGGTCACTTTGATGTTGTTGCCTTCGGTTGCGTAGATCACGGTCGAGTTCTTCACAATCCCGGCCGGGATCTTTGACTTGGCTTCGTCGAGCTTCCACGTTCCCATCTGTGGGCTCTGGGCGAAGCTCAGGGCTGTTCCAGCAAAGCACAGAGCGAGGGTTAAAAGGAGCATTCTTGCTTTCATGTGGTTCTCCTGTTGGGTGCGATATTGAGATGATGTTTTGAACAGCACGAAACTATACGCCCGTTTGAACGCCTCGGATACTCATGAAATCCGTGGCGCTCCAGGTATTGCGCTAACTGTGGACCACAGTTGTTTTGCGGGATTAATGGGAATTGGTGGGAACGATTCCGTACTTTGCATCGAGGAATTGTTGGAGGTCGTGGGGGAGGGTGGTGGCTAGTTCCTGCCAAGTGAGGAGTTTCAGGCGGGTGGCGAAGGTGGGGTAGTGGATGGCGGAGAGGATGGAGTACCAGGTTTCGATGAGGTCGTGACGGCGGGCGTCGCATAGGACGCAGAAGGATGCTTCGGCGGCGTAGGCGGCGAGGACGTTGCGGATGAGTTGGTAGCCGTCGATTACGGTGCGGGAGGATTTGGATGAAGGTGGGGATGGAGTGGGAGATTGGGTTGGCTCTTCTAGTTGGGAGTAGTCTTCGACGGGCGGATGGGATGCGGGGGTGTAGAGGATTTTGCGGGGGAGGCGGTGGGGGTCGAAGATAGTTTCGAGATCGCGGTAGCGTTCGGTGAGGCGTGGGGCGGCGGTTTGGAAGTTGGATTCGGTGAGTTTGGCTTCGACGAAGAGATCGCCGAGCTGGAGATCGATCTCGGTGCGGTCGGTTAGGGTTTGATCGGTTGTGGGGGATGGTGCGGTTGGTGGTTCCAGAGCCCATGTCCCAGAATCGGGACATGGGGCACCCGGATTCCTGGTCGTCTTCGAAGCTTGTTTGCGATTGGTTTGGGGCTTTGCGGTTGCACGGCGTTTGCGCATGGTTTTCAGAGGGACGCCGGGGGTGATGCCGAAGCGTGGCTGGGCGGTGCGGTCGACGTTGAGGAGGTCGGCGACGGCGGGGGCGAGCGTGCGGCCGTTGAAGATTTGGGGGTGGCAGAAGATGTTCATGAGGAGGGCGTCGGAGCTGACGGCGGAGTCGAGCTCGCGCCAGGGCCAGTCGTTGCGGGCGGGGGAGTGGCGGGAGGCGGTGTGGGGCTTGGCGAGGCGGCGGAGCCAGGCGGGGTTGGCGGATATGGCGAGGTCGGATAAGGGGTGGAAGTTGCCGTGAGGGCCGAGCTCGCTGCGGCCGAAGATGATGAGGGGGTCGGTGTCTTGATTTGGACCTGGGGCGATGTCGTGGACGAGTTTTCGCTCGTGGGCGAATTTGTGGGCGCGGGCGTTGAGGTCGCGGCGGAGGAGGGATGCGGACCAGGATTGTGAGTTCGGTTGATGCATAAAAATCGTGGGCGGAGTCTTGTAGTCTCTTGAGTGAGCGGTTGGCGCCGCTTTGATGATTTTAGTGAGGAGAGTGCTATGGCGCGTGAGATTGATTGGACGGATGCGGAGGAGATTGGGATTTTGCTGCAGGAGAAGTATCCGGAGATTGAGCCTTATACGGTGCGGTTTACGGACCTGCATAAGTATGTGATGGGTTTGCCGGGGTTTGTGGGGGATCCGGCTAAGTCGAATGAGGGGATTCTGGAGGCGATTCAGACGGCCTGGAATGAGGAGTGGGAGGATGCTAAGTAGGGGCCTTGTCCTGCCGGACCGGCGGCCTGCGCGGCGAGCGGCCACTTCGTGGCGGGTGTACCGGTCGGGGTGAATTTGATTTTTTTTGCTCGGCCGTTGGCCGGGATTTTGCTGGCCCTAGTTCAGGCGATGCGGGAGCGTAGTTGGGTTAGGAGTTTTGAGCCGGTGAGGTGAAGGGTGGCGATGGCGAGGATGGCCCAGGTTAGGCCCCCCAAGGCGAGGGCTGTGATGTCGCCGCGGTAGGTTTGGGGCTGGGGGAAGAGGTGGAGGAGGAGGGTGGCTCCGGCGAAGCTGGCGATGGCGGCGATGGCGGCGCGGGCGATTTCAGGGCGGTCGAGTCCGGCGTATTGACCGGGTGGGCCGAAGATGGGGACAAGGTGATGGCGGTGGGCGAGGATGGCCAGGTTTCCTGTCTGAAGGAGGATGGCGAGGTTCGAGGCCCAGGCGAGGCCGATGACTCCGAAGTGCTGGTGAAGCTGCCAGTAGATGGGGATGCTGATGAGGGTGACGATGGTTCCGGCGAGCATGGGGGCGAAGGTTTCGCCGGCGGCGTAGAAGGCGCGGGCGTAGATGGCTTGCGCAGTCCAGAGAGCGAGTGAGATGGCGAAGATAGCGAAGTAGGAGGCGGTTGCGGTGGCGTCGGCGGTGCTGAAGGAGCCGCGGCGGAAGATGAGGTCGACGGCGGGGGTGGCGAGAGCGATCATGGCGGCGGAGCCGAGGAGGGAGAAGGCGACGAGTCGGGAGACGGAACGGTTGACGGCGGAGGCGAAGCTGGCGAACTGGTTACGGCCGAAGAGCGAGGCGAAGAAGGGGAGCGAGGCTGCTCCGGCGGCCTGGCCGATGATGGCCATGGGGGCGGTGAAGAGACGCTTGGCGTAGTTGAGGCGGGAGATGTCGCCGGCGCCGTGCTTGGCGAAGTAGCCGAGGATCTGGTTGTCGAGGGTGATGATGGTGACGCCGAGCATCAACGGAAGTGAGAGGCGGACCCATTCGCGGAGCCCGGGGTGTTTGAGGTCGAGGAGCGGCCGGTAGCGCATGCCGACGCGGTAGGCTCCATAGGCGTTAAGGAGGAAGGGGCCAAGGTAGGCTCCGACGAAGGCGCCGACTCCGAGCGAAGAGATGCCCATGCGGCTGGCCAGGAGGACCCCGCCAAGGATGATGCAGAGGTTATAGATGAGCGGGGAGAGGGCCTGGAAGGTGAACTGTTTGCGGACGAGGAGGACGGAGGTGAGGACTCCGCCGGCGAAGAAAAAGAGTTGTGCGGGGAGGAGGATGCGGGTGATGCGGGTGCAGAGAATGCCCTGGGGCGAAGCGGGGTCGAAGTAGATGCGGGTGAAGAGTGGGGCGAAGATTTCGGCGAGGAGGATGGCACCGCCAAGGACGATGACCATGGTGTTGAGGATGATGGAGAGAGCGCGTTCGCCTTCGGCTTCGTCGTTGTTGGAGCGATAGCGGTCGAGGATGGTGACGAAGGTGATGGAGGCGGCTCCGCCGACGAGGAGATAGTTGATCCACTCGGGGAGGTAGAAGGCCACGTTGTAGGCGTCGGTGTTGTGGCCTGCTCCGAACTGGTAGGCGATGTACTGGTCGCGGATGAGGCCGATGACGCGAGAGAGGAGAGCGGAGAGGGTGAGGAGGAGGGTGGCGGAGGTTGCGGTGTGGCTGTGGGAGGGGCGAAGGAAGGCGAAGGGGTTGCTGCGGGGAGAGGCGATGGCCGGGTTGGGTTCTTCGTTGGCGGGCACGGGGTGGCTGCATTGATTTTATCGGTAAGGGCTTATGCTGATGGGTGGCTGGGGTGGTTCCTGTCGGCGTGCGAGGTTTGAGGGATTGGAGAATTTTCGGCTGAAGGTGTTTCGGGCGGTGGCGGAGGAGATGAGCTTTCGCAAGGCGGCGGAGGTGCTGCATCTGAGTCAGCCGGCGGTGAGTCAGCATATTCGCGCGCTGGAAGAAGAGGCTGGTGTGCGGTTGTTCGACCGGGCGCGGGGAGAGGGGCATGGGAGTCAGATCTCGTTGACCAAGGGGGGAAAGGTGCTGCTGGGATATGCGAATACAGCGGCGGAGACGATGGTGGCGGCGCAGCGGGCGCTGGCAGCGCTGAATGATGAGGCGGTCGGCGAGCTTCGGCTGGGGGCTTCGACAACGGTGGCGCAGTATGTTCTGCCGCGGATTCTGGGGGCGTTTCTAAGGCAGTATCCGCAGGTGAAGCTTTCGTTGATGAGCGGTAATACGGAGCAGGTCGTGGAGGCCGTGGCAGAGGAGAAGGTGGAGCTGGGGATCATTGAAGGGCCGGCGATGCGGCGGGATGTGAAGACGGAGCGGATGGTTCGGGATGAGATGGTGCTGATTGTGAGTCCGAATCATGCTTGGGCAGCGCGAAAGGGGGGAGCGATTGCTCCGGGCGAGTTGACGAAGGTGCCGCTGTTGCTGCGGGAGAGGGGGTCGGGGTCGCGGCGAGTCGTGGAGCGGGCGCTGAAGAAGGTTGGGTTGCCGTTGCGATCGCTGAGGGTGGCGATGGAGCTGGATTCGACGGAGGCGATTATTTCGGGTGTGGAGGCGGAGCTGGGGGTGGGGTTTGCCTCGCGGTATGCGGTGACGAAGGTGCTTAGGCTGGGGTCTGTGAAGGTGATCGGGGTGGAGGGGTTGGAGATGTTGCGGGACTTCAGTTTTGCGCGGTTGGCAGGAGCCGAATTGACGGGGACTGCGGCGGCATTTCAGCGTTTTGCGATGGCGAGTTCTGCTTCCGGCTAGATGATGTTGCACCTGCGGAAGCCCATGTCCCAGAAGCGGGACATGGGGCACCCGATTCTGGGGCCAGAGAAGTGGCCGAGTTACGTCAATGTTGGGTGATAAGTAAAAGTTATCGGTAATTCAAAACTACTTCTCGACTGAGGATGTGGAGGAGATCATGCTGTAAGCATGTGGAAGAAGAATCTTTTCTATATCGGCATTATCGTTTCGGCGAGCGGATTGATTGGGCCTCCGCTGGCGCTGGCGGCAGGGCTTGGGTTTGGGTTGAGCACCGAGCATACCTTTCACGCGGAGGGCCGGAAGCTCTCGAAGTTTTTGTTGCAGGCGGCGGTGGTTTGCCTGGGCTTTGGGATGAATCTGAAGGAGGTCGTTCATGCGGGCGCTTCGGGTTTCATGTACACGGCGATCAGCATTGCGTTCGCACTGAGTCTTGGGGTGCTGCTGGGGAAGATGCTGCAGGTGGGCAAGACGCAGTCGTTGTTGATCAGCTGCGGGACGGCGATATGCGGCGGGAGCGCGATTGCGGCGATGGGGCCGGTGCTGGAGGCGAATGAGGAGGAGATGGCGGTTTCACTGGGCACAGTGTTTGTGCTGAATTCGGTGGCGTTGCTGCTGTTTCCCCTGGTCGGCCACTTCATGAATTTTTCGCAGACGCAGTTTGGGCTATGGTCGGCGCTGGCGATTCATGACACGAGCTCGGTCGTCGGTGCGAGTGCCAAGTATGGAGCGACGGCTCTGGCGGTGGGGACTACGGTGAAGCTGGCGAGGGCGTTGTGGATTGTGCCGCTGGCGGTTGCGACGGCGATGTTGAGGAAGAGTCATGCGAAGGTGAACTGGCCGTGGTTCATTCTGTATTTCTGCTTTGCGGCGGTGCTGGCGAGCTATGTGCCGCTCTATGTTCCGCAGTCTACGGAGGCGTTTTCAGGGCTGTACCGGTTGGGGCGGGCGGCGTTGACAGTAGTGCTTTTTCTGATTGGTACGGGCATTACGCGGAACACGGTGAAGGAGGTTGGGGCACGGCCGCTGGTTCAGGGCGTGTCGCTTTGGGTCGTGGTGGCGGGAGTGTCGCTGTGGGCGATCCATGCGGGATGGATAGGGTTGTAGACAGGAGACGATCGACAGGTAATCCGCAGATTATCGGCGGGAGTGCGATTCCTCTTCGGTGGGGGTGGGTTTCAACGGATTGGGGGCGTCCGGATGCTTTGTGAAATCGATCCAGCGAGTCTTTGGGTCGATGGGACGATGCCTTCGCCGCAGCTTGACCTTGGAAGAGAGGGACAGGCTGGCGATGGTGAAGCTGACCAACTGGCGCTGACCGCAGCGGAGACAGCGGACGGGGTAGCGCATGAGAAAGATCTGTGAGAAGTCGCCGCTGCGGAGCGTGGAGCGTCGGAAGTTTTGACCGGAGCAGAACTGGCACTGGACCGGGACTCCGTTGCGGGGGTCGAGTCCGAGGTACGGGGTGTGGGTCTGCGTGGAGTTAGAGTGTTCTCTGCGCCGGTGGAAGCCTTCGAATTCGTTCTGGTATTTCATCTTCAGCGGTTTTTGTTTTCGGGATGCGGTGTCAGGTCAAAGAGCTTCTCTGCTGTTCGATGGGGAGCGCTCGGGTTGCGGGGTGTGCGAATGGGGTGGACTGCTGCCGCGCGGGCGGTGGGTTTTGAGAGAAGGGTGTGCAGATCGCGAAGATCTTTCTGGAGTTTGCGAAGCTGGCGGCTATCGACGCCTGGCGTAGCGTTGTCGATGGCCAAGGCAAGCTGCGGCTCTTTGTGCTTCAACTCGGCCTTGAAGACCTGCCGTGCGCCGGGAATGGTATAGCCCTCGTTGTAGAGGAGGCTCTTGATGCGCAGAGCCATCTCAACATCGCGACGGCGATAGAGACGTTGGCCGGTGCCGCCTTTGTGAGGCTTGAGTTGAGGAAACTCGCTCTCCCAGAAGCGTAGGACGTATGCGGGAACGTCGCAGAGTTTGGCGACTTCACCGATGCGGAAGTAGAGCTTGTCCGGGATGTCTGACCCGGATGGTGGGGAAGTTTTGCGGATTGGCTGATGCTGTGCCATGCCAGGAAACTCCGAAACTGCGGTGCCGACGGCGGTGGTCTGCCGCGGCATGAGTAAGTATAGGCCACCAAAACGGCATGGTTTGCAATTTTTCTTGAGGTAAAGAAGCGATGGCTGTGGTGGAATTGGCTGCATGGATCGGCGACAGTTTTTTGGGGTGGGAAAACGGCGCAATCCGTGTCATTCTTTTTGGTCGAGGATGTTGCGTAAAAACAAGGCACTGAATGGCGGAACGGAACCGGAACGGCGAAAGCGGCGTATTGTTTCTGTGACGATGTGGAGGCGGAAGATGCGGACCAAGACTGCAGGAGTGGTGATGATGATCGCTGCAACGGCGCTGATGAGCGGCTGCCGAATTGAATCGGATAAGAAGAATGGCAACGATAACGTGAAGATTGCCACGCCCTTCGGGGGCATGACGGTGAAGACGAACGATAACGCGGTGGTGGAGGGACTGGGGCTGCCGGTGTATCCGGGCGCGGAGATGGTGAAGAAGGACAAGAACAATGGTGCGGCCGATGTGAACATGAGCTTTGGCAGTTTCCAGCTGCGGGTGAAGGCGGCGAGCTACCGGACGCCGGACAGCCCGGACCAGGTGACGGCGTTTTATCGCAAGGCGCTGGGAAGGTATGGCGACGTGATTCAATGCCAGAACGACAAGGCTGTGGGTACGCCGATAAGTACGGCGGAGGGGCTGACCTGCGACAACGAAAAAAAGAATCACGTCTATGTGAACGACGATGAGTCGGGCAAGATGCAGTTGAAGGCGGGTTCGAAGCAGCATCAGCATATTGCCGCGATCGATCCAGAGGGAAGCGGGACGAAGTTCGGGCTGGTTGCGCTGGATCTTCCGGGGCATCTTTCGTTTGGCGACAAGGACGAACACACGCAGTGAGAGGTTTCGGGGTGGGTGTTTGCGGCGGGTAGCCTGAAGCTTGCCGCACCCTGCTGGGTGGGATAGCTTCATAGGATATGCCAGATTATTGTCACCGTTGCGGCGGCGAGCTACCTGCCAGGGATGGCATGTCGCCGTTTTGTCCGCACTGCGGTTCGCCGCAGATTTATTTGCAGGATCATGAGCAGCAGAACGGGGACGCTGAGCCGGATACGACTGGGGCGATGGCACCGCCGAGACCGCAGCAGGTGGAGTGGAAGACGGCGATCCGGTGTGCTGCGCTGGTGGCGGTAGTTGCTGCGGGGCTGAGCCTTGTGTCCCAACGGGTGCAGGCGGTTTCGCTTTTCAGCCTGGTCTGGATCATCAGCGGATCGATGATTACGCTGGCGCTGTATCAGCGGCGTCGTCCATTGGCGTGGATGGATGCCGGGGTGGGCGCGCGGATAGGGCTGGTGGTTGGGCTGGCGCTGGTGGCTTGTCTGGGGGTTGCGTGGGCAGCCGGCGGGTTGGTGGAGAGGTATGGTTTGCATAGTATGGGTGCGTTCGATGCGCAGTTGGCGCAGATGATCCACGATAGCTTCGAAAAGGCATCTTCAATCGCGCCGCAACCGCCGGATGCAAAGGGGTTTTGGTACTCACCCGAAGCGAGGGCAGGGATGATGTTGACCGGGTTCGGGATGATGTCGGGATTTCTGCTGATTCTGTCTACGGTGGGCGGAGCGCTGGGTGGATTCATGCGGATGCGGCGCAAGGTGTCGATGTAAAACGATCCCGGCGGCCGGGCTAGGGGGAGAATTTTGTATTCAGCGGTCCGCCTGGAAGATGGCGGCTTGCTGCACGAAGAGCCTTTCCATCCTGATATCATCAAGCGCAATCACTATGAGTGAAACTAAGGAAGCACGGAAGCCTAAGTTACGCGAGAAGGGCCGGCTGATGTCGGCTTCGGAGATCGAGCGCACGCTGGTTCGGCTGGCGCATGAGATTGTTGAAAAACACGATGGCAGCAAGAATGTCGGGCTGGTCGGCATCAAACGTAGAGGTGTTCCGCTGGCGCAGCGGCTGGCGGTGCTGATCGAGAAGATCGAGAAGCATCCGGTTGATACGGGTGTGCTGGATATCAGTTTTTACCGGGACGATCTTACGACAGATGGGCCACGGCCCAAGGTGACGCCGGGGGCGCTGGGGTTCGATGTGACCGGGCGGGACATCATCCTGATGGATGATGTGCTGTATACGGGGCGGACGATACGGGCGGCGCTGGATGCTTTGTTCGACCATGGCAGGCCGAAGAGTGTTCGGTTGCTGGTGCTGATCGATCGCGGGCATCGCGAGCTGCCGATTGAGGCGACCTTCGTCGGACGGACGATTCCAACCTCGAAGAGGGAGATTATCGAGGTGAAGCTGAACGAGGTGGATGGGCAGGAACAGGTCCTGCTGGTTGAACTGGTGGATTGAGTTGGCCCTGATCGAACGAGCTGAGATGAAGTCTACGAGGTACGCCGCGGGTTCGCTGTTGACGGTGGCGGATTTGCCGGTGGCGGAGGTTGCGTCGATCCTGGCGGCGACGGACCGGATTGAGCGGATGGCCAGTGCAGATCGCGTGCGGATGCTGACGGGGCGGCGGATCGCGCTGTTGTTTTATGAGTCGAGCACGCGGACGAGGACTTCGTTCGAGCTGGCGGCGAAGTCGCTGGGGGCGATTACTACTCTGGTCAGCGATAAGTCTTCTTCAATTGAAAAGGGTGAGAGCCTGAAGGATACGGGGCTCACGCTGCGGGCGCTGGGAGCGGAGTGCATTATTCTGCGGCATGCGAATTCGGGGGCGCCGTACCTGCTGGCGAACGCGACGGGGTTGCCGGTGCTGAATGCGGGGGATGGGATGCATGAGCATCCTTCGCAGGCGCTGCTGGATCTGCGGACGATACTGTCGAGGCTGCCTGGAGTGGATGCCGGCGGCAATTCGAAGATTGATGCGAAGACGTTGCGCGGTGTGACGGTGGTGATTACGGGGGATATTCTGCACAGCCGGGTGGCGCGGTCGAATGCGCTGCTGCTGCCGAAGCTTGGGGCGAGGGTGTTGTTGTGCGGGCCGAAAGAGTTGCTGCCGAAGGATGCGCTGGGGCTGAATTCCAGCGACAACACGGGCGGGGTGGAGATTGAGCGGGACTTCGACAAGGCGCTGAAGCAGGCGCAGGTGGCGATGATGCTGCGGATTCAGCGGGAGCGGCTGGCGGGGCTGGAGCTTGATTTGGGGGATTATATTTCGCGGTATCAGTTGAATGAAGAGCGGTTGGCGGCTTGTGCGCCTGAGGCTATCGTGATGCATCCGGGGCCGATGATTCGGGGGCTGGAGATTGCGGGTGAGGTGGCGGATGGGCCGAACTCGGCGATTGAAGACCAGGTGCGGCATGGGTTGGCGGTGAGGAAAGCGCTGCTGGTGCGAGCGCTGGGAGTGGGTGGGTTTGAGAGTGTAACGGTATGAGTGACATATTGATTTTGAATGGACGGCTGGTGGATCCGGCGAGTGGCGTGGATGGGGAGCGTGATTTGCTGCTGCGGAACGGGCGGGTGGCCGCTGTCGAGATCCCGGGTGGATTGAAGGATGTGAAGGCGAAGGAGACGAGCAGTCAGATTATCGACGCGACCGGGATGGTCATTGCGCCGGGACTGGTGGACGTTCATGTGCATCTGCGGGAGCCGGGGCAGACGTATAAGGAGTCGATTGCGACGGGGACTGCGGCTGCGGCTGCGGGTGGATTTACGAGTGTCGTGGCGATGCCGAATACGGTGCCGGTGAACGATTCGGTTGCGGGGCTGGAGTGGATGCTCGATGCGGCGCGTGGAGCAGTCGTGAAGCTGTTTGCGATGCCGGCGGCGACGTTCGGGAGCATGGGCGAAGAGATTACGGATTTTCACGAGTTGCATCGGGCAGGTGCGGTGGGGTTTACCGATGATGGGAAGCCGGTGCTTCATGACCGTGTGATGCGCGCGGCGTTGGTGGCTGCGGCGGGGATCGGGGTTCCGGTATCGCAACATGCAGAGGATACGCGGCTGACGGGCGGTTGCAGCATGAACGCGGGGCCGGTGGCGTTTCGCCTCGGGCTGCGTGGGATGACGGTGGAGGCAGAGGCACGGATTGTGGAGCGGGATATCCGGCTGCTGCGCGATATCGAGCGGCACGATGGGCTGCGGCCACATCTGCATGTACAGCATGTGTCGACGGCGAAGGCGATGTCGTTGATACGCGAGGCGAAGGCTGCGGGGCTACATGTGACGTGCGAGGTGGCGCCGCATCACTTCACGCTGACCGATGACGCGATTGGGGATTACAACACGAATGCGAAGATGAATCCTCCGCTGCGGAATGATGCGGACAGAATGGCGATGATTGCAGGGTTGATGGATGGGACGGTGGACTGCATAGCGAGCGATCATGCTCCGCATGCGTTGTTTGAAAAGGAGCAGGAGTTTGAGCGGGCTCCGAATGGGATTACCGGGTTGGAGACGGCGCTGGGGTTGGCTCTGCGCGTGCTGCATAAGGGGCAGAGCATGACGATTTCGCGTGTGATGGAGTTGATGAGTACGCAGCCGGCGGGGATTATTTCGTTGGAAGGGCGGGGGACGCTGAAGGTGGGGAGCTTCGCGGATGTGGTGGTGTTCGATCCGGCGGCGGAGTGGAGCTTTGAGGCGAAGAGGTCGCGATCGAAGTCAAAGAATACTCCGTTTGATGGGGCGGGGATGGTGGGGAAGGTGATGGCTACGATCTGTGAAGGACGGGTTGTGTATCGGAGCGATAGCCCGGGATGCCAAGGCTGAAGCCTTGGCCTACCTAGAAGCCAAACACCAATTCAGTCAAACAACGCCTAGTTGGTGTGGAAGACTTTTTTGTTGACGTCGGGCCAGTACTCTTTCCAGAAGAAGTTGAAGCAGTCGATGAGGTCGCTGGTTAGCCACTTCTGGCCTACTTTGGTCCAGGTCTGATACTTCTCTGGGTAATAGACAGTGGAGAGGCCGGCCGCGGCGCCGGAGCCGACGACTTCGGAGAAGTTGAACATCTTGCTTCCGCTGTCCTGTCGCGTGACGAGGACGCGGGTGACGGCGTACCAGGTGCGTTTGCGGAAGCCGCCGTGGCCGAGAGTGTAGAAGCGGTTGTCCTGATGGAAGAGGATGGGACCGAGGCCACCGACCATGAAGTTTTCGTCGGCGGTGTCGGCGAGGGTATGCCAGTAGTATTTGGCGTAGCCTTCGACTCCCTGGTGAAACTCGGGGTAGGAGTTGCCGTTCATGGAGATGCCCGCCTGAATGCCGGCGACGAGGAACGAGGAGTAGTCGAAGCTGTTCTTCGCGGCGAGGGTCAGCTTTTGTTTCGGCGTCTGGGGCGGCAGTTTGGTGCCAGCGGAGACTGAGCTGAAGTTGGGCACGATGCCGAGGACGCGCTTCGTCTGCTTGGTGCCGTTGGCGCTGACACCATATGGGTCGTCGGTTGTCTTCTGGGGAGGGGCGGGTGTCTGGGCGGATTGCGGGTTTTGCAGGGTGCTGGGGGCGTCTGGTAATTCGGGGGACAGGAGTGGCGGCGTGAGGGTTGCCGATTCGTTTGAGGAACTTGTGGTGGGGTTGAAGTCGAGTCGCTGCGCGTTGAGTGTGAACGGTGCCCCCAGGATGGCGATTAAAAAAGCGGCGCTGAGCATCGGGCCAGTCAGCCTGAGCTGGTAAGTACTAAAGGGCATAAAGATAAGACGAGTTTTTTCAGGAATAGACTCTGAAATCGGTGCTATTGATGAAAATAGGCGGTTCCAAAGGCTGGTTCGATCATTACGGTCAGGCTTTTAGGATTCCCATCTTTTTAGCAACGGTGGAGAAGACTTCGAGGGCTTGATCGATCTGGGAGCGGGTGTGCTCGCTGGTCATGATGGTGCGGATGCGCGCTTTGCCCTCGGGGACGGTGGGGAAGGCGATGCCGGTGGCCATGACTCCAGCGTCGAAGAGGGCGCGGGAGAAGTCCATGGTGCGGCGGCCGTCGCCGATGATGATGGGGGTGATGGGGGTTTCGCTTTTCGGGGTGGAGTTGCCGCCGACGTCGAAGCCGGCGTCGGTGAGCTGCTTCTTGAAGTAGTTGGTGTTGTCCCAGAGGCGCTGGATGCGGTCGGGCTCGTTTTCGAGAATGTCGAAGGCGGCGATGCAGGTTGCCGCGACTGAAGGTGGGTGCGAGGTGGAGAAGAGGAAGGGGCGGGCGCGGTGGTAGAGGTAGTCGATGAGGTCGCGGGTGCCGCAGACGTAGCCGCCGAGTGCGCCGATGGCTTTTGACAGAGTGCCGACCTGGATGTCGACCTTGTCGGTGACGTGGAAGTGATCGACGGAGCCGCGTCCGTTGCGGCCGAGGACTCCGCTCGAGTGGGCGTCGTCGACCATCATGATGGCGTTGTATTTTTCGGCGAGTGCGGCGAGCTTGTCGACGGGGCCGATGTCGCCATCCATCGAAAAGACGCCGTCGGTGATGAGGAGCTTGTGGCCGGGTTCGTTCTGAACTTCGCGGAGGAGTTCTTCGGCGTGGGCGACGTCTTTATGGCGGAAGACTTTGATTTTGGCTTTGGAGAGGCGGGCTCCGTCGATGATGCTGGCGTGGTTGAGTTCGTCGGAGAGGATGAAGTCTTCTTTGCCGAGGATGCTGGATACGGTGCCCGCGTTGGCGGTGAAGCCGGATTGAAAGACGACGCAGGCTTCTACGCCTTTGAAGGCGGCGATTTTTTCTTCGAGCTCCATGTGGATGTGCATAGTGCCGGCGATGGTGCGGACGGCGCCGGAGCCTACGCCGTATTTTCTTGTGGCGGCGATGGCGGCCTCTTCGAGCTTCGGGTGATTACAGAGGCCGAGGTAGTTGTTGGAGGCGAGATTGATGACACGCTTGCCGTCGTAGGTGCAGACGGGGGCCTGCTGGTCGTCCAACTCGCGCAGTTTGAAGAAGGTTCCGCGCTGACGGAGGTCGTCGAGCTGGGCGGTGAGGTGGGCGAGCTGGGGGCGTTTTGCGGCTGCGGTGGTCATGGAATTCATCGTAAACCCTTGCGGGCCGGGTAGTCTTTAGAGCGGAATGAGCATCTTACGAAGAGAAGCGGTTGGACCCTGATGGGAGACGCCCAGAGGGGAAAAAATCAGAACGAAGAACGAGGACCCCCACCATGAAATTTCAACATTCAGGAAAAGCTGCAGCGATGATGCTGGCGCTTGTGATGCTGGCTGGTTGCAAATCGAAGGAGGACGCAGCGATTGAAAAGGCCAAACAGCAGGCCGCTGCGACAGGCCAGGCCCAGCAGGTTGTTTCAACGGACAAGAATGGAAATGTGACGACTACGACAGTGCAGCCGCCAGCGCCGGGACAGACGGCGCAGGCAGTGACGACAACGGTGGCTCCAGCGGCTGGCGTGGCACCAAATACTCCCGCGACCGCGCCGGTGGCTACGGGACAGCCGGTGACGGCGGGGCAGATGGATGCTTCGGGGCAGCCGGTGCCTGCACCTGTACCGGGTGGGACGCCGATCGTTCGGCCTGCGGATGTGAACATTGCCGCGGGAACGAATCTGACGATTCGAATCAATCAACACATCAGCGTGAAGACGAGCCACGTGGGTGACCGGTTCGATGGCGAGGTTGTCGATCCGGTGGCAGGGGACAACGATCGCGTGGTGATTCCGCGAGGTTCGCCGGTAACAGGCGTGGTGGTTGCGTCGCATCGGCGCGGGCACTTCAAGGGCAGCTCGATTCTGGAGCTGCGGCTCACCTATCTCACACTGAACGGCACGCGTTATGCGCTCGACACGCACGATTTGACCCAGACGAAGAAGGGTAAGGGCAAGAGGTCGGCGGCGTTTATCGGCGGCGGCACCGGGCTGGGAATGCTGGTTGGCGGCGTCGCCACCGGTGGGGTTGGGTTGCTGGTTGGCGGCCTGGTTGGTGCAGGCGGCGGCACGGCCCTGGGCGGGTTGACGGGCAATCGGGATATCGAGATTCCGGCGGAGTCGATTGTCCGATTCAAGCTGGCGGATAATCTCGTCGTCCAGCCTGTCTGAGTTGATTTCACCTTGAAGTGCGGAAGCCCATCCTTGCGGGTGGGCTTTTTGCTGGGCATTGAAAGAGCTCGTAGTTTCTTCAGTTAGGATAGGTTGGGTTCAGGAGGAATGTCGATGGCGATTCGACTGCATTTTTGGGGTGCGGCACAGACGGTTACGGGTTCTTCGCACCATCTGGAATGCGCGGGACAGAATGTACTGCTGGACTGCGGGTTGTTTCAGGGACACAGGCAGCAGGCTCGTGAGATCAATGAGCATCTGGCCTTGCCGGCAGAACAGGTGAATGCGGTGGTGCTCTCGCATGCGCACATTGACCATAGCGGCAATCTTCCGCTGCTGGTGAAGCAGGGGTATCGGGGACCGATTTACACGACACCTTCGACAGTGGATCTGTGCGAGAAGATGCTGAAGGACAGCGCGCATATTCAGGAGTCGGATGCTGAGTTTGTGAACAGGAGGGCGCACCGGAGGAGATCGATTGGTGTTGCGCCGGACGGCGAGGCGGTGGCGCCACTCTACACGCAGGCGGATGCAGAACAGGCGGTGCAGCAGTTCAAGCCGGTGACGATGCATACTCCGCAGGTGCTGGCGGGCTCGACGGCAGACGCGGGATTTACTTCGACGACGTTTGACGCGGGGCACATGCTGGGGTCGACGTGCGTTCTGGTGGAGGCGCGTGAAAAGGGGCAGACGACGCGGCTGTTGTTCTCGGCCGATGTGGGGCGGAAGGAACTGCCGATTATCAGGGATCCGGAGACGGCTCCGGCGGCAGAGTATCTCATCATGGAGAGCACGTATGGAAATCGCCTGCACCAGCCAATGGGTCCAGTGAAGAAGAAGCTGGCACATCTGGTGAACCGCACGGCGCAGCGCGGTGGGCATATCGTGATGCCGGCGTTTGCGGTGGGGCGAACGCAGCAGGTAGTGCTGCTGTTGCATGAGCTGATTGATGAGAAGGCGATTCCCGATATTCCGATCTTTGTGGATAGTCCGCTGGCGGTGAATGTGACGGATGTGTTCCGCAAGCATGAGGAGGAGTGGGATGAAGGGGCGCGTGCGTTTGCGGATCTGCATGAGGATCCGTTTGGGTGGAAGCGGCTTCGGTATATCCGCACGGTGGAGGAGAGTAAGACGCTGAATGGGCTGCATATGCCATTTATTGTGATTGCGGCTTCGGGAATGTGCGAGGCGGGCAGAGTGTTGCATCACCTGAAGAACAGCGTGGAAGATCCGAAGAATCTCGTGCTGATTACGGGGTTTCAGGCGGAGAATACGCTGGGCCGCGCGATTGTGCGCCGGCAGCCGGAGGTGAAGATCTTTGGCGAGCCGATGCGTCTGCGGGCAGAGGTGGACTCCATTGGTGAACTGAGTGGACATGCGGACCAGAGGGAGCTTTTGAAATGGATGGAGCCTGTGGTTCCGACGCTGAAGAAGGTTTTTCTAGTACATGGCGAGCCTGCGGCGCAACAGGCTTTGAAGCTTGAGATCGAAACGCTGTACAAGCTGGAGGTCGTTTGTCCGAAGCGGGGAGATCGGTATGAGGTCGGGTAACGGAGAGACTCACCACAGATCTGCGCGGATGGCGCGGATTTAACGACCGGATTAGGTCGTGGGATCGTTTTGGAGGAACTTGGCTGTCAGGGTGAGGGCCTCCTCGATGATCTCCTGATCACCTCCGCAACCTTCGAGCCAAAGCATGTTGGGTTCGCGGCGGAACCAGGTGAGCTGGCGTTTGGCGTAATTGCGATGGCCCTGCTGGGCCCGGGTTACGGCTTGCTGCCGGGTGAGTTCGTTTTGGAGGACTGCGGTGGCTTCGGCGTAGCCGAGAGAGGTGAGCGGGCGGCAGTTGGGGCCGTAGCGGGCGATGAGGCGTTCTGTCTCTTCGATAAGGCCGCGGTCGAACATGGCAACGGCGCGCTGGTTGATGCGTTCGTAGAGACGCTCGCGTGGAGGGTTGAGGCCGAGGCGCAGGATGCGGTAGCCGGTGAGGGCATCGCGGCCCTTCTGCCATTGTTTGGTGAGTGGCCCCTCTGTGGCTAGTGAGACTTCGATGGCGCGGACTACTTTGGAGACGTCGTTGGTGTGGATGGCTGCTGCGGCGGTTGGGTCAACGCGCGCGAGAAGGCGATGCAGGTAAGCGGAGCCGCGGGTTGTTGCGATTCTGCGGAGACGCTCGCGCTGGCCAGGTTTTTGAGGGGGTGCGGGGAAGAGGCCGTCGATGAGGGCGCGCAGGTAGAGACCGGTGCCACCGGCGACGATGGGCAGGTGGCCGCGTTCGGTAATTCCGGTGAGGGCTTCGCGGGCCTGGCGGCTGTAGTCTCCTGCGGTGCAGGCTTCGTTGGGCCAGGCGATGTCGATCATGTGGTGCTGGATGAGGGCGCGCTCTTCGTGCGATGGCTTGGCGGTGCCGATCTCCATCTCGCGGTAGACGGCTACTGAGTCGCAGCTGACGATCTCGCCGTTGAACTCCTGGGCGATGCGCAGTGCGAGAGAAGTCTTGCCGCTGGCGGTGGGGCCGACGAGGACGACGAGGGGTTGGTCGGGTGCGGTCACACTGCAGATGCTACTTGTGTCACCACAGGCGCCACCAGCCCGGGGTGAAGATGGCGTGGGTGCCTGCGCGGAGCAGGCTAAAGATGAGGACGGCTAAGGCAAGGAGGAGAAGACCGCGTACCTGACGACGGCGTTCGGTCTGCCGGCGAGCTGCTGTTGAAGGAGCGGGCTGTGGTGGCATGGGGTCGAGATAGTGGGGTGTAGTGCTGAATGACGATCGAGGGATGGTTTCTTCCGTGTTATGGAAGCGGCTTGTTGGTTAGAAAGTCGACGCGGAGTTCGAGACTTGGCCCTTTGAAGTTTGCGGGCAATGGGGGGAATTGTCCAACGCCGGTGATACCGCCCCAGCAGGCGCGATCGATGGCGGTGTCCTGACTGGAGCCGTCGAGGTTCATGGCGGCGATACGTCCGTCGGACAGAATGGTGAAGCGGATGAGAGTTTCACCCTGCTTGTTGAGGGGCGGACGCGCCTCTTCCGGGATGAGCGGGAGCCAGTTGCGTTTAATGTCGCCGAGAATTCTTCGGATGTAGGGACCGAAGTCTACGCCCTGAGTGTCGGAGAGGACTTCGACTCCAGTACCCATGCCTTGTCGGCCACCACCGGGGGAGTTTGGCGTGTAATCTCCCGCGCCGCGGTCACGGGCTGCGTCCTGAGCGGCCTTGCGGATGGCGTCGCCGGCGCTCTGATTCGGGTTGCCGAAATTGGGGCGGGTAGGCGGAGCTGGCCGGGGTGAATCGACCAAAGCTTGTTGGGTTGGCGGAGGCGCGGGAGGGGGTGGCTGCGGTGCGGGCGGAGTGGGCGCGGCCTGCTGGGGGGCGGGCTGCGCTGTGGGTGGCGCGGGAATTTCCGCCTTGCGCATCGCACGCAACTGCTGCAGGGTCTTTTGATCGAGCTGCTGGGCCGGGGCCTTCTGCGGTACGGCTTTGGGTTTTGGCGCAAGCTTGGACAGGTCCCTAGGCGCGTCGAGGAAGGTCAGCTGCTGCTTTTCGCGCTCCTTGAGGACGTCGACGGGGCTGATAAGGCGCGGCTGATGAAAGAGGACACGCGGACCGTAGAACAGGAACCAGACGATCGCCATATAGATGATGATGGAGATGTAGATCGACTCGCGGAAGCGCGCTTTGGATCGTTCGTCGTCGAGCGAGTCGAGCAGATGGATGAGCTCATGCTCTTCGAGTTCGCCGTAGCGGCCGGTGCGCACCTTGACGGGTTGGGTGGGCGGCGCGGAGTTGGGCGGTGTTTCGAGGGAGGGCATGGGCTATGTGGTCTGACGGGTGCAGGAGGTGAAAGTTTCGTTTTCAAACGGGGCGAGAATTTCCCAGGTAACGTCCCGGTTGGCATAGACCCTTCTATTTTCTCATCTTTGAGGCTCCTTAGGGTGGAGAAGCGATTGAGTCGAAGTTTCTGAAATTGAAGGAGAAACCCGTAGACTGGAAAGCGTGACTCAGAACGCTTTTTCCGATATTCGCGCAGTTGTGCTGACGATCAGCGACCGCTGTTCGCGAGGGGAGCAGGTCGACCTCTCGGGACCGGCGGTTTGCGAGTTGCTGGAGATGGCTGGCGTCAGTGCAGTGACGGCGGAGACTCTGCCGGATGAGTTGGATTTGATTGCCGCGGCGTTGCGCCGTTACGCGGCAAGTGCGGGTTTGATTGTGACTACTGGAGGGACGGGGTTGGCTGCGCGGGATGTAACGCCGGAGGCTACGAGGCTGGTCTGTGAACGGATGGTCGACGGATTGGCGGAGCGTATGCGCACCGAGGGGCTGCGGCATACTCCGCTTGCTGCGTTGAGTCGTGGGGTATGTGGGACGCTGGGAAAGACATTGATCGTGAATCTGCCGGGGAGCCCGGCAGGGGCGAAGAGTTCGCTGTCTGCGATTCTGCCTGTCTTGCCGCACGCGCTTGATCTGTTGGCTGGACGCACGGAGCATCCCGCGGTGTCAGATGGCTCTCAACATGGAAGACCGCAGGTAGAATAAGAGAATCCCGTGAAGATCTCTCCAGGTGCACTCTTTCATAAATGGAACGCTGCGATGCTCGCAACGCTGAAGCCGCTTGGTGTGTGGGGGATCGGCGGCCTGGCGCTTATCGATTCGTCGACGATACCGGTACCGATCGATGCTTTGCTGATCGACTATGTCGCGAACGATCACAAACGGTTTCTACTGTATTGCTTCATGGCGGCGCTGGGGTCTGCGATTGGCAGCCTGTTGCCGTACTATCTGGGACGCGCGGGTGGGGAGCTGTTTCTGCTGAAGCGGATCAACCGGCAGCGGTATGAACAACTGCGCGACCGCTTTGAGAAGCAGGAGTTTCTCGCGATTATGGTTCCGGCGATGATGCCGCCACCTATGCCGGTGAAGCTGTTTGAGTTTGCCGCGGGCGTATTTGAGATGAAACCGCTATGGTTTTTCAGCGCAATCTTTGTCGGGAAATTTCTGCGGTTTCTTGTGTGGGCGATTATTACGATCACTTACGGACCGACGATTCTGGGAACGATCACGAGAACCATTCGCGCCCATCGGAACTATGTGCTGGCGGCCGGTGGAATCGTCATGGTGATGCTGCTGGTCTATGTGGTGCGCAAAGTGTTCGATCGGCGGCGGGGAACAAAGCTGCCGGTTGAAGAGGAGTAGATGAGGTTATTTTTGGACTCTGCCATCCATTTCCATGCTGACGACGCGGCGGTCAGCGTTGACGTAGACCGTGCCTGAGAGTGGAGTTTTCTGTCGGCCGGCGAAGATGGGTGTGTCGTAAAAGAAGCGCAGATCGCGGAAGGATACGCTGGCGAGACCGTCCGGATCAGTTCCGGTTTCGAGGACGACAGGATATTGGGCCCAGTCTAGATAGACCTCTCCGAGCCAGCTTCGTTTGGCGACGAGAGTGGCGAGTGTGGTGGGCGGTTTGTAGATGACCTGTGGCTGCTCATTGGCTGCGATGGTGTTGCTGAAGGTGTCTGCGCTGGAGATCTGGTAGGACTGCGGGGTTTCAGCAACAGTCTGCCATTGGAAAGGGCTGAGCGGGTGAGGGTCGGCTGCGACTCGTAGAACGGGGGCGCCGTTGTAGTCGGCAGCTTGTGCGAGGTCGATGGCCTTTTGATGCTGGACAAAACGAACGGTCCAGAGCGTGGTCATGGCGAGAAGAGCGGCGATTGCCCAGCTTCGGCCGCGAAAGGCTGGTTTGCGTGCGCCGACTTCGCTGCCGATGAGGCCGAAAAGGGCCGGCGCGACGAGAGCGATCAAGAGGATGAGAAAAAGGATGGGATCGAAGATGAAGACGAAGGAGCCTGCGTACCAGCGAGGGTTGAATGGAAAGAAGGGTCGGAGGCCGTAGTTGTTGGTCCAGTCCAGCAAGAGGTGACTGAGCAGGGCGATGAGGGAGAAGCAGTAGAGCAGACCCCAGCGGATAGGGGCTTTGGGTGGTTTGTGGGGCGTGGGTCCGCGGGTGCGCCAGCGATGGAAGAGCCAGAAGGCGCCGACGATCATCGCTGCCTCGAATGGAATGCCGAAAAAGGTGTGGGTCCAGCCACGATGGTGTTGGAAGGCAGCGATTGGGCCTTTGATGGACCAGAGGACGTCGAGGTCGGGGGCTTCGGCTGCGACCGTCATTGCAACGGTGGCGTAGGCTGCTTTGCGGTTGAACCCTGCGCGGGCGAGGCAGACTCCGGTCAATAGGTGGGTTACGGGTTCCATAGCGTTCGCTTAGATTCTTCCTGAGAGATTAGCTTGCTGGTGGAATCGGTTCTTGATTGCGGCGGCAGATGACGAGCTGGCTGCCGGCGATGCGGTAGAGCGGGAGCGAGTTGCGAAGTTCGGTGAGGTACCGGCTGACGCCGTCGACGAACCAGGCGTAGTCGTCCCAGACGATGACGCCGTTGGGAGCGAGGATTTTGAGTGCGGTCTCGGTGTCTGCCTTGATGCATTCGTAGGAGTGGCCGCCATCGATGAAACAGAGATCGCTATTGGTGAGCGGGTCGGGCGGGTTGAAGGTGAGGGAGTTGCCGCGGAGCTGGCGGATGCGGGCGGCAGCGGGATGGCCGAGGAAGGCGAAGCCGGTGGAGGTCCGCGAGAGGCGGACCCACTCCTTGTCGCCTTTGCTAAGGGTTTCGACCTCGGCGTCGGTGTATTGTTCGGGGAGATCGAGGGTGTAGATCTCGGCTTCGGGCGCGTTGAGTGCCATGGTGAGGGTGCCGACTCCGCGAAAGGTTCCGGTCTCGAAGATTTTTTTTGGGTGGAGCGCGCTGACGATGGTTGCGAGAAGAGTGTAGGGGATAACAAAGCCCAGACCAGAGAGGCTGATGGTGTCGATAGGCGGAAGAATGATCACGCGGGGTTCGTTGCAGCCGAGGAAGGCGGCGAGGTCGGCGTGTTCGATGACCGGAAACGGATCGCGGGCGTCGAAGGCGTGCTGACGGACCGAGCGGCCAAGCTGGATAACGTGGCGGCGCGTCTTGCTGCTTGCGAGCCGAACGGTTGCCAACTCGAACAGGTCGCGGAGCATGGGGAGGAGATGCCGGGAGTCGATTCCGTAGCTGCGCGTCTTTGGGGGAGGCTTTTCTTTCATCTTTGGCTATCTGCTTCGTGAAGCGCGCTGTGCGGATTTTCTCATACCTGTTGGGCATGAGTGTCTCAAGGGCGTAGCCGGGAGGACGCTTGGTAGAATTTAGGTGCCGATGCCTACTTCGACTGAGATCACGCCCGAGATTATCGCCAAGTACCAGCCTGTGATTGGGCTGGAGGTCCATGTTCAGCTTTTGACCGAGTCGAAGGCGTTTTGCGGGTGTGTGAATAAATATGGCGATGAGCCAAACACGCATATCTGTCCCACCTGTCTGGGGTTGCCGGGGGCGCTGCCGGTACTGAATCGCAGGGCAGTGGAGTTTGCGGTGCTGGCAGCGAGGGCTATCAACTGCGAGATTCGCGAGACGAGTATTTTTGCGAGAAAGAATTATTTTTATCCGGACTCGCCGAAAGGGTACCAGATATCGCAGTACGATAAACCGATTGCGGAGCATGGGTGGATTGAAGTTCCGGCGCTCGATACGAACGGCGGCGTGATAAAGAAGCGGATCGGTGTGACGCGGCTTCACCTGGAAGAGGATGCGGGTAAGAGTCTGCATGACGGCTTTGCAGACTCGGTGTCGAAGACGTATATCGATTTGAATCGATGCGGGACTCCGCTGGTGGAGATTGTGAGTGAGCCGGATCTGCGGACTGCGGACGAGGTATTCGAGTACCTGACAAGGCTGAAGGAGATTCTGCTCTACACGGGTGTGAGCGACTGCAACATGGAAGAAGGCTCGCTGCGGTGCGACGCGAATGTGAGCGTAATGCTGAAAGGAGCGAAGGAGTTCGGGACGAAGGCCGAGGTGAAGAACGTCAACAGCTTTCGGTATATTCGCGCTGCAGTGGAGTACGAGATCGAGCGGCAGATTGGCGTGATTGAAGACGGTGGGCGGGTGGTGCAGGAGTCGCGACTGTGGAATAGCGCTGAGGGACGGACTTACTCGATGCGGAGTAAGGAGCAGGCGCATGACTACCGGTATTTTCCGGAGCCGGATCTGCCGCCGCTGGTGGTGGGTGCTGCGTGGCAGGCGGAGATTATGAAGATGATGCCGGAGCTGCCGGAGGCCCGGCGAGCGCGGATGATCGCGGAGTATGAGATCAGCGTGCAGGACGCGGCTACGCTGACGGCGACGCGGGAGTTTGCCGATAGTTTTGAAGCGGCAGCGAAGAAGGCGAAGAGTCCTCGGCGCGTGGCTGCGTTGCTGACGAGTGAGTTGACGATGCGGCTGCGGCTGGCTGGGCTCGAGTTGGAACAGTCGCCGGTGTCGTTGGCGGGTGTTGTGATGGCTGCGGATCTGGCGGAGTCGGGAGAGCTGTCGAGCAAGATGCTGAAGCAACTGTTGGACACGAGCTTTGCCGAGAACAAAGACTTTCCAGAGATCTATGAACGGGAGAAGCCGCAACAGATCTCGGATACTGGCGCGATTGAAGCGATGATCGACGAGGTGATCGCGGCGAATCCGAAGCAGGTAGAGCAGTATCGCGGGGGGAAAAAGACTGTGGCTCAATTTTTTGTGGGGAACGTGATGCGGTTGTCCAAGGGGCAGGCGAATCCAGTGATGTTGAACGAGCTGGTGGTGAAAAAGCTGGATTCCATTTAGAAATAAGCGCGAATCCCCTAGCTAAATCACTAGATGGCACGACGCCAGGATTAAGGTTTAATGGGCGGATGCGAATGCGTGTCTCCTTATCCAAAGGTTTCCGTCGCGGGGTGTGCGTGGGTGTTCTGCTTGCTCTTTTCGGGTGCCGGACGGAGGCGCCGTACGTGGTGCCGGAGACACCGATGCCTCCGAACACGATCCTTCTGTCGCAGATGATGCGTGAGCTGTCGGCAACACCGGGATTTACTGATGCGTTGCTGGCGCAGCTGGATAGGGGGGGCAAGCATGGGCCCGCTCTGATGACCCCGAAGCTCATCAAGCGGCTGCGGGAGTTGATCCTCGGGAATGACTGGCAGGGACTGGATCGTTTTCCGGGATGGACGATGCAGGAGGTCAACCCGGCGGTGGATGTCATCAACAAGGTGGTTTCGAAGAATCCGGGGACACCCGTTGGAACGCCGTCCGGAGCGCCGACTGAAGCGCCACCAAGTCCCGACAAGGGAGTGGTTGCGGAGTATCTCGATCTGGGAAGTTATGCGCCGGATAAGGCGGAGACGGTGAGTTTAGATAAACCATCGACTTTGCCGGAGCTTTTGAATGCAGAGCTGGTGACTGAGCTGGGAGCGGGCGTGGTGCGGGGCGATGTGGCGAATCCGAAGCTTGCGCCGATGCATCCGGATAGCCAGCGATTGGCGGATGTGTTGAACCGGCTGGGTCTGAATGCGTTGGAGGGAGCGGCAACGGTGAAGGCGGAGGTGAGTGGGAAGACGGCCACGACTCCGCAGGCTCTGATGCAGGCGCTGATGGCAACGGGACATTCGCTGGTGATCTACGATTCGCGATACTTCGCCAACTTTGGGCACTTCCATTTCAAGGGGCAGGACGTGATGATGCCGTTCTACGTGAACTCGCAGATAGGGATTCCGGGAACGAAACCGGCTTTTGGGCAGCCGCGGGCGCTGCTGGTGCCGGTGAGCCATGCAGAGTATGAGTGGGAGATTCGCGGGCCGAAGGTGAATGCGGACGTGAGTTTTTACTTTGGCATCGACGGCAAGGCGGAGTTTCGCACGATGGATACGCTGGATCAGGCGTGGGTGCTGGGCCGCCATGCGCATGAGTATCGCGATGCAGATGCGGTGGAGGTGACGCGACTGGTGGGGATGATGTTGATTGCTTATGTGCATCAGCATCTGCGGCGGCCTGATCTGCCGTTTGGCGGGTACTATCCGCTGGGCGTGTGCCAGGACGGTGTGGCGGCGATCGAGAGGAAGATGACCGGGCACGACACGCTGTTCCCGAATACCACGGAGGCCGCATTGTGGGATGATCCTCGCGACGCAGAGATCAACGCGATGATGATTGCGATACCGAAGGATCGGAATGGCGGGGCGCCGACGCCGGCGCGGATCTTCGGGTCATTGCCGGTTACGGACTTTAAGTTGATTACGATTCCGGGATTGGCTGCCGATTTGGATGCCGTGTATGCCGCGTGGCAGGGCGGATCGCTGGAGCGCACAAGATCGTGGATGGAGAAGATGAAGTTGCGGCTTGCGATCGCCGGAGCGCTGGTAGTGGTGGCTGGAATCATCGTGTGGAGACGCAGGCGAGCCAGAAAGGAAGTAGGCGCTGCTGGTCGCTCTTGAGACAACTCCTTCGCCGGGTCGAGGCTTCCTATACGACAGGGAGAATTGACCATGGCAACGAAGAAGGCAGCGAAGAAATCTACCAAAAAAACGGCGGCAAAGAAGTCGAGTTCCTCGCGCAAGTACAGCCCTTCGGCAGGCAAGGATGTTGAGCGTGAGATGAAGGCGATGAAGCAGGGTAAGCTGAAGAGCGGTCGCAGCGGGAAGAAAGTGACGAGCCGAAAGCAGGCGATTGCGATTGGGTTGTCTGAGGCTCGCAAGAAGGGCAAGAAGGTTCCCGCGAAGAAGTCTTAATTTTTTCGTTGCGGTAAATTCGAACGCGAAGAGCCCCCGGGATGGAGCGCGCTTCGCGTTTTTATTTTTTGTCTGAAGACGATGCTGATGCTGCGGCTGGGGCAGCTGCTGGGGCCGCCGGTATTGCTGCCGGAGCGCTTTCCTTCGTGGACTTTGAATCGGTGCCGGGCTTGGAGTCGCTGCTGGCTTTGCCGGCGCCATCGCCGGTTGATTTGGGTTTGGCGTTGCCGTAGCCGTCGGCGTACCAGCCGCCGCCCTTGAAGCTGACGGCGGGGGCGGAGAGGACACGCTCGAGTTTGCCGCTGCAATGAGGGCAGACGGTGATCTCGGGATCAGAGAACTTCTGGATCTTTTCAGTGTGCTTGTGGCAGTTGGTGCATTTGTATTCGTAGAGCGGCATTGCTGTTCCTTTGACGTTCAGTGACGAGTATGGTGGATGGGTTAGGGAGTTATTGATGCCGGATCCCAAACAAAGAACCCCTCTTTTTTAGCTGCTTGAAGGAGTTTGTGATCTGAAGCAGCGAATGTCATTGAATCGTTCCCGTTGAGTGTTGCACGCGCGACCATTGCGGAGGCAAGCTGAACGGAATCAAGAGCTCGCAGGCCGTAGCGGTCGACTAAGCCAGTCGCTTCGGCAATCACGGACCCCGAAATAGGGTGCTCAATGATGCGACCTGTTTCCTGAATGAGAGTAGAAATTGCAAGGTCTGCGTCTCTCGCGTCGATATCACCGGAAAGGTGCCTGCGTCGAATTGCAGAACGAACCTCTATCGCAGCGAGGACCGACACTAGAAGTGTGCGGTCTTCGCTGCGGGTAAAAAGGTCAATCATCTCTTGTGAACCGGGCTCCGACACAAAAAGCTTTACGTATGAGCTGGAATCAAAAAACGAATGAGTCAGATGCTCCCCCTGTCGCGCAGCAGCGTTGTCGATGCAGCTTCCCCACGGATTGCGACCGGCTGGAAGCGGGGCGGTACCCCTGGGGTTGGCATGGAGCGATTGAGACTGATGGCTGTTGTGGGAAACTGAGGTGCTCGGGGATTGGGAATTTTCTTCGCGTCGATTTTCCCCATGTCGATTGCTTGAGAGAGTACCCGTTGTCGACGTTGGACTGAAGTGGACCATGGCAGGTCGACCGTAGCGAGGAAGTCGTCGCGGAACCATTTGAGAGCGATGAACTGTCGATTAGATTTTTCAGCAGCAGCCAATGCCTGACAGCACTCAATGATCTCTTGTGGGCTGACAACATCGGATGCATTCTCAAGGTGGGCTGCCTGCGAAGGTCGCCCTTGCGGTTTGAGAGGCTGCACCGAAACATGACCGTCTTGGGTTGTACCGAGTCCTGAAGAAGAAGGTAACGGGTTTAAATCGGCTTTGTGTTCGCCTACGGCTGAAATTGGATCGAAATAAATCCGTATTTCACCGGTTCTAGGATTCCAGTTACTTGCTGCGGCGCTGCTGCGTTTTTTGCGACCGTCTTCCTCGAATTGGACGACCGGGCTAAGGCCTTCTGGCAGCAGGAATTTGAGTGCTAAGGTTATTTCTGGGCTTAACGAGACGTTACGCAGCGCTTCCAAACCAGCCTGCACAGTGGCTTCAACTTCGCTTATCGTTTTCATTTATTTTACCTAATTTAAGATATTTATTAGTCCACAGCTTTTGTAAGCTATATATAGTGGCACGTCGAAATTGTTTTGTCAATATCTCATTTCATAGTTTGCCTAGTTCGATGAGGCGGACACTGGCGATGGCTTCGACTTTGCGCAGGGCTTCGACGGCTGCGGTTGCGGAGGCGGCACTGGGGACGTCGATCTGCACGACAGCGATGGCCTGTCCCGGGGGGACTCGCTGAGAGCGGGCAGATGTCGCGGCTGCGCGGCCGAGGGCGAAGTTGGCGATGTTGACGGAGTGCTCGCCGAGGATGGTGCCGATGCGGCCGACGACGCCGGGGACGTCGTGGTTGCGGATGGCGACCAGGGTACCGTGGAGAGGGGTTTCGATGTCGATGCCGTCGTAGCTCAAGAGGCGTGGCGATGTGCCGTGGAGGACTGTGGCCTCAGCGCTTGTGTCGCCGTCGGAGGAGTGAAGGACGAGTTTGAGGACCGAGCCTACCCCGCCGGTGGTGAACTCCTTCTTGTCTTCCTGGATGCGGATGCCGCGTTCGTGGGCGATGGCGGCGGCGTTGATGCGGTTGGCAGGGCTGCTCTCGCCGTCGGTGCCGGAGAAGATGCCGGCGATGGCGGCGTTGCGGATGAGATCAGTCTTGCCGGAGGCGAGGCGGCCGGTGTAGGTGATCTGGACGTTTTCGAGGTTACCGGAGGTGGCGTGGGAGAGGAAGCGGCCGAGGCGCTCGGCCATCTCGATGTAGGGCGCGACCTCGATGTACTCCTCGTGCGAGAGGGAGGGTAGGTTGACGGCGTTCTGGACGACGCCGAGCTTGAGGTAGTCGCGAACCTGCATGGCGAGCTGAATGCCGATGGCTTCCTGCGCTTCATCGGTGGCGCCGGCGATGTGGGGGGAGAGGATGACGTTGTCGAGGTTGAAAAAGGGGGAGTCTTTGAGCGGCTCCTGGTGGAAGACGTCGAGGGCAGCTCCGGCGACGTGACCGGATTTGATGGCGTCGGCGAGGGCCTGCTCGACGATGAGCTCGCCGCGAGCGCAGTTAATGATGCGGATGCCCTTCTTCATGATGCGGATGGAGGTCTGATTGATGAGGCCTTCGGTCTGCGTGGTTAGGCCTACGTGGAGGGTGAGGTAGTCGGAGGATTTGAAGATTTCGTCGATGGGGACGAGTGCTACGTTGTTTTCGCGGGCGATGACGGGGGCTACGAAGGGGTCGTAGCCGATGAGATGCATGCCGAAGCTGGCGGCGCGACGGGCCACTTCAAGGCCGATGCGACCGAGTCCGACGATGCCGAGGGTTTTGCCGCGAAGCTCGGAGCCCTGGAGCGATTTTTTGTCCCATTTCGCCTGATGCATGGTGGAGTTTGCGTGCGGGATGGAGCGGGCGAGGGAGATCATGAGGCCGAGGGTGAGTTCGGCTACGGCTACGGCGTTGGCGCCGGGGGTGTTCATCACGACGATGCCGCGATGGGTGGCGGCGTCGGTGTCGATGTTGTCGACGCCTACGCCGGCGCGGCCGATGACGCGGAGTTTGGGAGCGGACTCGAGGAGTTTTGCGTCAACCTGGACGGCGGAGCGGACGACGAGGGCGTCGGCGTCCGCGAGTTCGGCGGCGAGGCCATTTTTTATCTGGTCGGGGGTGACGATCTGCCAGCCGGGCTCCTGCTGGAAGACGGCAAGGGTTGCGGGCGAGACTTTTTCGGCGAGAACAATCTTCAAGGCTGACCTCGGAGGCTTGGGGCGAGTGGCCCCTCCCCTGGTAGAAAAGCTGCTAAAGTCTTCCAAATACAAGGCTTATGTTCGGACTTGATGCTGGCTGGACTCGAAAAGTCTTGTAAACATTGAGCGCTAAATTGCAAAGTGTTGAAAAAAATGGGTTACGACGGGCGGCGGCAACGGTTTTTCTGCCCCCCCCTCCATTGTAGCCAATCCGGAGGGGTGCTCCTGTCAAGTTAAGGGCAAATGTTGGATAGTGGCGGCTGAACGGATCAAGCGAGCGCCGTCATGCGCCGTGCTGCTTCAATCGGTCAGTTGGTAATAGACATCGGTACGGATTTGCGACGGGTTGGTGTTCCACTCGGGTTGCCAGTGGCCGTAGATCTCCCAGTTGGGGCCGGCGAGGTTGTGGTTGTTGGCCCTGCACCACTGGCGAATTGCGTCGTGCGCCGCGCCGAGGCCCCTGTAGGGGCCGAAGTGGGTTGCCGATGCCACTGAGCCAGCGGGTGTTGCCGAGAGGACGACTTCGCCGTCCTCAGCAAATGGCCCAAGAAGCTCCACTCCCACCTCGAGGCGAATCCCGCCGTCCCAATAGATAGCGACGTGGCGACCGGCCTTCGCTTGCTGCGCTCGCACGGCGTTCCAGACCAGACCACAGCACTCGGGTACGACGCGCGATAGCTCGGAGGGGCGCGCCTGACGGCGGATGACGGCGAGTGGGACACTCTTGAGTTGCTGGAGTTGAACGGCGCTGGACGTCATGGACTTTCCCCTTTTTGAGGGTGGTGTGGGCCCACTTCGTTTTGTCTTTAGTGTCTCGATTGTAGCCAACCTGGAGCATGTAGCTTCTATGAGGCGCGTCGTGAAAACTATGTAGTTAACTATCTACCTAATCGGCGCACACAGAGTATAAGGTTGGCTATGACGATGGTAGCTCGACAACAAAAGTACCTTCGCTGGCTGAGACGAAGCGCTCTTGTCCTCATTGTGTGTTACGCGGCGTTGCTGATTTACGTCCAGGTCAGAGAAAGGGTGTTACGACATCGGGCTGAACGCCTACTCGAAACGATGCGTGAGCTTCAGGTACGTAGCCTCCCCCGACCATGTTGGAGACCATGTTCAGTGCCTTGTGAATCGTCTCGCGGTTATTTGCCCGCGTGTTGTACATGGGTGCGAAGTAGCCGCCGGGAACAAACGTGATCTCGTCGCCGAATTTGTCGTGATAGGAGGCGAGGAGGCGGCGGGCGTCTTTGTACTGCTGCCGGTTGTCGTTGAGGGCGAGCCAGCTTATTGCCCATGTCATGCGGCCGTTCGGGCAGCCTCGGGCAAATGCTTCTCTTCGCGAACGGATATGGGCGGGGCTATTGTCGGGAACTTCGTCTTCGCCGATCGAACGAGTTGGCGTTACCTCGATCTGGTTGACCCGCACGACTGAGACATGGGTTATGAATCGTCCGCGCAGAGGAGATGTGGTTGGCGCAAACGCCATCGCGCCCGGCGCCGTGAGTGCGCCTGAGAGCGCGGCTCCGGTGGCGCCGATCAGAAATTGCCGTCTGCTATAGGTGTCGTCTGTTGCCATATCTGGAAGCCCTAAAGAAGCGCCTGGTTAGTGGATCACTGCTGTGACTTCGATCTCTACCAACCAATCGTCGGATGCCAACGATTGGACCCCGATGAGAGTTGCGGCGGGAGGTTTGGCGTCGCCCATGAATTTTAGGCGTGCCGCGCGGAGGTCATCGCGCATTGAGGGTTTGTAATTCACAACGTAGGTGGTTATTTTGACGACGTCCTGAAACGTTGCCCCGCTGCCGGCGAGCGCGAGTCTGACATTTTCCCAGGCCTGATTTAGCTGCGCCTTCAGTTCGCCCTTGCCCACTACTTCGCCTTTGGCGTTTTGAGCAGTCTGGCCTGAGATCCAGATGATGTTTCCCGGTTTGGCGATGACGGCCTGTGTGTATGCCGGGGAGTTACTGAGGCCGGGTGGGTTGATGTGCTGGATGTCCTGGGCGAGGAGGAGGCTCACGGGACAAATGACGGGGCAGATGAGTAGAAGCAGGGATTTGAGCATGGTTGAGGCTAACATCTGCGAAGGGTTCGGGCCCGGCATTTGTCGAGGGGGTGCGACCTGCGAAATTCGTATTGCGATTGGCGTGAAAGACGATTCCGGCTTTCACGCGAATATCCCATCTCAGACTCGAGATATGAAGAAGTCGTAAACGTGAGCGGTGGTTGTGGGGCCATGGCGAGGCGGTGGACCGTCGTACTTTGTCTGTAAGCTGGAAGGATGACGAGTGAACCAAGGCGATCGAGTCAGCAACTGGATACGGAATCCGGCGCTTCGGTCTATTCCCCGACGATTCTGAAACTGTATGACTTCGGCGTGCTGGGTTTGTCGAACCGCTTCGCGTGGCAGTGTCCAACGCAGAGTGTGCTTCTGCCCTTTTACAAAGAGCACTTGGGACGGAAGCACCTGGATGTTGGAGTGGGAACTGGTTTTTACATTGCCCGTGCGGGCCTGACAAATGCGCATCAGGTGGGCCTGCTCGACCTCAACGAAAATAGCCTGCGGGCTGCGGCCGCTCAGGTGAAGGAAGCTGAAGTTCGCACGTTTCTGCGTGACGTGATGAAGGTTGGCTCTGAACCGGCGGACAACGGATATGACTCCGTCTCGTTGTTTTATCTTCTGCATTGCCTCCCTGGCACGATGGACGATAAAGAGACGGCGATCGCTAATCTGAAGCGCTATCTGTCGAAGGACGGGGTGCTCTATGGCGCCACCATTCTGGGGGAGGAAGCGGCCCACAATCCGATGGGGCGGATGCTTCTTAAGCTGTATAACGACAAGGGAGTTTTTCATAACATGGGCGACACGCTCGAGGGCCTCAAGAGGATGTTGCGAAGGCAGTTCGACGATGTGCAAGTGCGACGACACAACAAGGTCGCTTTGTTCGTAGCCCGAAACTGAAAGCGGTTCGCTGGCGCGAATGCCCACTCATCCACCCCAACGAGCGAAAGACTGCTCGCTGGGGGCCCCGGCATGCGATGAGTGCCGCATGAACGGGCACCCGGCGTGGGGCCTACTTCATGTCGTCGATTTCTTTGAGTTCGCGGTCGCCCGCCTTCATGAAAGCAAGAAATTCGGCTGAAGGCCTCAGATCGAGGAAGACACGCTGGTCCTCCGGCGACGGTGGCGGGGAAAACTCGGGATGGCAGCGTGACATCCTAGTTTGCTCCCCGGCGGTACGCAGATGGAGCACAAGCATTTCTGTCATATCGGCGACGGCCTTGTCCAGTTCAGCGGGAGTGAGATGACAGGGGTCGGGGTCGCGGAGCAGAAAGCCGCGGGTGGTTTCGAAGGCGTTGCGCTCGGCCAGCGAATCTTCGCGGATCAGTGCAAGCCGGTTGTAGATACGTCTTCGAATCGTTCCTGGTTGATGGTCATCATCTTGACGTCGGCGGCGGATTCGCCGTTCAGGATGCCTTCTTCATAGACCTTGGACCAGCGGAGGCGGAAGAGCAGGCCCTGGATGGCGATTTTGGTGTCGGATGCAGTGGTGGCGAGGCGCTCGGCCTGATCGGAAGTCATGGTCCAGAGTTCGGGTGCGCCCTTGGTGGAGGCGGCTTGGGCGAAGCGGCGGCGCATGGCGACGATGGCCTGGCAGCCATTGAATACGATGTCACGCGCGGCTCCGAGTAGATCGTAGTTGTGGGCGAGGCGGGCCTGCATGCGGGACTGCTCGACGGGGAGAAGAGCGACGAGACCGCCTTCTTTGGCGGTGGTCCAGACGGCCTGGGAGGGGGCGAAGTAGCGGAACTCAGCGGTGCCGACGGAGCCGGGCAAGCAGGGGGCCGGAGGCAAGGTGATTTGGATTTTTTCCTGATGGGGCGAGGCGGCGCCTGCCTTGAGTGTGGCCTCATCGAACCAGGGCTCGAGGTTCTGCATCTTGAGGTCGCGGTCGATGACCTGGAGGTTCTGTTCGGCCTCGTTGTGGAGGTCTTCCTGGAGTTGATGGCGCTGATGGCGGTGGTGGACGAACTCGACGGTCTGCTCGAGGGCGACCGCGATGAGGAGGCCGAGGACGATGGTGGCGATGTGGATGAAGAAGTCGCGCCAGGTGGTGGCGGCGTGGTGGGCGGGGTGGACGTCGAGCATCAGGTGGTCTCCGCGGGGTGTTGTTGGGTTATGTCTGAGGTTAATGTTTTTCTTCGCTGCTCGAGGGAGTTGACATGAGCTTTATCTGGGAACGCATGTCCGGCGTGTCTGCGGGAAGACCGGCGTGCGCCTTGGTTGCGTCGAGGTCTGCGTCGGACCGGGCGGAGATCTCGGGATGCGCGGCAACCCACTTGTAGTAGTCCTCCATTTTGAAGAAGGGCAGCATCTGCCACCAGCTGGGAATCGGGCCGAAGTCAGGCTGCCTGCCGATCTCGGAGAGGGTGTTGCCGTAGACGGCTTCCATTGCCATGGTTTGCTTAATCCAATCGATCTCAGTGGCGATTTGCGGGGGAGAGAGCGTGGAAGCATCGTCTGTCTGGGTGTAGTAGGCCGTGCAATGGGCGAGCAGAGGGATGATGGGCTGGTAGGCCTGCCAGGCGTAGTCGAGTCTGTTGTATGTGGCGGCGATATCGTTCACTTCGGCTCGCGGCATCAGGGTGAGGACGTCGGTGTGTTCGGCGGTGGACCAGGCGGACTCGATGGGCTGGTTGGAGAATATGGGCCAGTAGAGGATTCCAGGGAGCTTGTCCTGCGGGGTGCCGGGATGCTCGCGGAGATACTCGAAGATACGCAGGTTGTTGTGCAGGTATCCCATGGTCATGATGTGTTCAGTCACGTTGTCGTGAAAGAGGCGGATGTTCGCCTGCTTCTCGGCCTCAAGGGCTTCGCGAGTGTCGGCGACCTGATGGCGGTGATGGAAGTGCTCAACGGTCTGTTCCAGGCCGATGGCGATGAGCAGGCCGATGACGATGGTGGCGATGTGGACGAGGAAGTCGCGCCAGGTGGAGGCGGCGTGGTGGGGCGGGTGGACGTCGAGCATGGGGGCTGGTTCCTGTGGAATGCCTGCGGAATCGGAGATTGGGGCGTGGTCGGGCGGCGGCGCCGTGAGGAGCGGCGTCGAGTCAGGCTGGGGCGCAGGCGTCTGATCTGACGTGCGATCGGGCACTGGCTGCTCAGGTGAAAAAGTGGGTACGAGAAAGCTTAGACTACCAGTGATTGGCTTGGCGACTGTAATCTGTAGAACGTAGCTCTACCGAGCTGAAAGGATTTTTTTGTATGAGTGAAGAGTTCATCCCGAAGGCAGGGTCGATCAAGATTGGTGGATTGGGCCCGAAGGCGGCCAGGCTGCAGGCTCTGCGTGAAAAGGCGGCCCATGTTAAGAGTGGAGCTAAGCCTAACTCTGGGGTTTCGACGCAGGCGGTGAAGGCGAAGGATTCGTTTGCGGGGACAAAGAAGACTACGTTTCAGCGGAAGGCTGTTTAGAGGCGTGTCCTGCCGGACGGGCCTCCTGCGCGGAGGGCGGTCACTTCGTGACTTGTATACCGGTTTGGGTGGGTGAAGTGACGGGGGCCTCCCGTTGGTCGGTGCGATCTTCTACTTGAAGAAGTGGGGGACGAAGGAACTTAGGTTGTCGGTGATGGGGCCGGCGGATTCGCGGATGCCGAGGCCGCAGGAGTCTTGGTCGATCATCCAGAGGCCGAGGATGGGGTGGCGGGGTTTGCCATTTTTTTCGGGAAAGACGGCTTCGGGGGCGAGGGCCTGGTAGATTTGTTTGCCGTTGTAAGGGCCGGGGGTGGTGGCTATGGTGGCGTTGTCGCGGACCAGGGTTATGTTCGCGCCTTCGCGCGACATGAGAGGTTTGCGGACGTAGCTGCGCATGCTTGAAGGCGCACTTTCATCTTCGGCGAAGTGGGCTTCGAGGAGTAGCTCGTGGTTGGGGTAGAGCTGCCAGAGGATGGGGAGGATGCCTTTGTTGGAGAGGAGCATCTTCCAGATGGGCTCGATCCAGCGGACAGCCTGGTAGGTGCCGATGGCGTGAGGGCCGAACTCCTCCTGAAGCATGGCCTCCCAGGGGTAGAGCTTGAAGATGGAGAAGATGGGATGGTCGTCGAGGTCCATGAAGGATTGTTGGCCGTCGTTCCAGCCGATGTCCTGCATGGAGAGTTGGCGGGTGTCGAGGTTGGCTTGCTGGGCGGTGTCGCGGAGGTAGGTGACAGTGAGCTGGTCTTCCGGGTTGTCGACGTTGTCGAGCGCGGCGAAGTAGATGGGTTTGGAGAGGTAGGGGTCGATGTCCTTCCATTTGGCGATGAGTTTTTCGTGGATGGAGTTGAACTGGTCTGGCTTGGAGGAAACCAGGGTGGCGGGCATGTCGTTGAGCCAGTGCCATTGGATGACGGCGGCTTCGAGGAGCGAGGTGGGAGTGTCGGCGTTGTACTCGAGGAGCTTGGGGGCTTGGCCTGATTGGGCTCCGGCCCAACTGACATCGAAGCGGCCGTAGAGGGCGGGCGGCTCGTTGTTCCAGGCCCACTCGATGGCTTCGATGGCAGCGGCGGGGATGTCGAGTTCGGCGTAGCGTTTTTCGTCGATGATGTGCTGGGCGGCGGCGAGGCACATCTCCTGCAGAGTGTTTCCGGCGGCTTCGAGGGTGTCGATTTCGGCGGAGGTGAACTGGTAGGCGGCGGATTCGTCCCAGTAGGGGCGATACATTTCGGGGACGTCGGGGGTGTGGAAGGTGAGGCCGACGGATTCGACTTTTTGCTGCCAGTTGTCGCGAGGGGTGAGGGGGATGCGCTGCATGATTCTCCTGCTCCTGTTATTCTCCAGCGCCGCTGCCGTGGCTGCCGCTCGAGCTACTGCTGCTGTGACTGCCGCCTTCGGCGAAGGAGCTGCCGAAGCCGCCGCGGCTGGTGTAACTGTGGCCTGGTGCAGGGGCGTAGGAGCCGCCGCCGACCTGGGTGCCGATGCCGTAGCCACCCCATCCGCCGTAGTAGTAGCGGTAGGGGAAGAAGGGGATAAAGCCGCCGTGGCCGTCGGGGCGCTGCTGCTCTCCGGGCTGGTTTTTGCAAAAGCTGTCGTCGACGACGTTGTTGTTCTCGTCGACGCAACGCTGCATCTCGGGGCGGCGACAGCCGGTGAGGAGCGAGAGGGCGGCAGTGGCCAGGAGTGGGGCGGCGACGTGGGTTGAGCGGCGCATGGGTGATTTCGGCTCCACAAGAGTATCAGGAGCGTTTCTATCGGTTCATCGCCGGTTATCTCTAGGGAGGGCGCAATGAAAACGCGATTCTTATTGAGGTGGGGGTAACTTCCGCGCCTTTGTATAAGCAACCGACGTTACTACGAGCCGGTACTTAGCGAAGGGAGCGGGGTGACCCCATCCGAAGGTACCGATAATCTTTCCCGATTGGTCTCGTATGAAGCCTGCACGATCTTTGACCGAGTTCGGCGGCATGGAGGCAATCTCCAGTTTGCCGGTCAATTCTGCCCTCACATCTCCATACTTCGGACAGCTCATGCAAAGATGCGGTAAGGAGCTCTTATAGACGGAACCAGTGTATTTCTGGAAACGCTTGAGTTCGCTGTCCCGACGTAACTCCCCGATACTTACGTCGTTGTCTGATTCGCCCGCGAACGTAAGTAACACGCTCTCGTCGCAGGCCGGTATATCAAACACGAGATCGTGTGGCGTGCTTCTCGCTTCACCCTGGACTGTGACTGTCTGCCCATTGGTTGCGGTTGAAAGGATGCATTGTGATTTGGACGGCGTTGCAGCCTGATTTTCTGCGTGATTCACTCCGTCTTGCGCAACGGGAATTGCGAGGATTGTGACGAGGATCGGAAAGATACTAGCCGTCATTGCTAGCGATTCTCTCACAGCCGATTTTGTAGATAACCCACCCTTCGCGATGAGCTGCGAAGCATGGGCCACCTAGGGTGTTGGTGTAAATCCGCGTGTGCTTATTTGGCGTGGTTGGCGAAGTAGTTTTGGGCGGCGATTAGGCCTTGGCCGAAGGCGAAGTTGGGGAGTGGGGTCTTGGTTTTGTGGATGACTTGTTCTAGGGCTCCGATGATGGCGATCGTGTCGAGGTAGTCGAAGAAGCCGATGTGGGCGATGCGGAAGAGCTGGCCCTTCATCTCGCCCTGACCGTCGGTGACGATGGCGGCGAACTGCGATTTGAGGCCCTTGACGATGGTGCCGGAGTCGGTGCCTTCGGGGGCGAGGATGGCGGTAGCTGCGGATGCTTCGGCGCCTTTGGGGGCGAAGAGCTTGAAGCCGAGTGCGGTGGCGGCGGCGCGGGTCATCGCGGCGCAGGTTTCGGCGTTGTCGACTAGTTTTTTTCGGCCTTCGGCTAGATCGCCTTTGGGATTTTCGGATGTCGCGGCCTGTCCGGCGATGTAGTCGAGAGATGCGCCGAGTGCGGCGATGAGCGAGACGGGGGGAGTGTAGGCGGATTCGCCCTTGGCGGCATTCTTGCGCTCCTTGCGGAGGTCGAAGTAGTAGCGGGGGTTGTAGGTGGACTCCATGCGATCCCAGGCGCGAGGGCTGATGGCGAGATAGCTGAGGCCGGGAGGCATCATGACGGCTTTTTGCGAGCCGCCGACGAGGACGTCGATGCCCCAGGCGTCCATGTCGATGTGAGTGGTGCCGAGGCCGGTGATGCCGTCGACGATGAAGAGAGCTTCGGACTTCTCGTCTTTGAGGAGCTTGGCGATGCCTGCGATGTCGTGGCGGACGCCGGTTGAGGACTCGGTGGCCTGGACGAAGACGGCGCGGGTCTCGAGCTTGAGGGCGGCTTTGATTTCGTCGAGAGTGAAGGTTTGGCCGTAGGGTTTTTCGATGACGTCGGCGTGGCAGCCGAAGGATTTGACGAGGGATGCCCAGCGCTCGCCGAACTTGCCAGCGGTGAGGACTAGGACACGGTCGCCGGGAGAGGTGAGGTTGGAGACGGAGGCTTCCATGGCTCCGGTGCCGGAGGCGGAGAGGATGATGACGTCGTTTTTGGTGCCGACGAAGTCTTTGAGTTGGGAGAGGACGCGGGTGTAGAGGGCGCGGAACTCGGGGGTGCGGTGGTGAATGTCGGCCGCAGCCATGGCGAACTGCGCGGCGGGAAGGAGTGGCGTCGGGCCAGGCGTGAAGAGGCGAGTTTTACGGATCATGGATTCATTTTAGCTGTGTCCTCGCCGGACGGGCCGCCTGCGCGGCGCGCGGCCACTTCGTGGCGGGTGTACCGGTCGGGGTGGAATGAATGCTTGGGGCCTCGCGTTGCTCGGCGCGGGCGCCGATGAGCGATACTTATAATTGGGGATTGATTGGATGGAGAGGATGACGATGACGATTGGCGAGAGGGTGCAGACGGATATTGTGGTGGCGATGAAGGCGAAGGACGAGCATAAGCTAACGACGCTGCGGATGGTGAAGTCGGCACTGAAGAACAAGGAGATCGATAAGCGCGAGAAGCTGACAGATGCGGAGGAGCAACAGATTTTGACGACGCTGATCAAGCAAAGGAAGGAGTCGGCGGAGTCGTTTGACAAGGGGAACAGGCCGGAGCTGGCACTAAAGGAGCGCGCGGAGATCAGGATGATTGAGTCCTACATGCCGCGAACCGCAACCGAGGAGGAGATTCGGAAGACCGTGCGAGGAGTGATCGAGTACCTGCAGGAAGATGCGGGTGGCGTCAGGCCGGGGCTGAAGGATATGGGAACGGCGATGGCTGTGGCGAAGCAACGCATTATGGCCGACGGGTTGTGGGCCGAGGGGAGGCTGGTGAGTGAGATTGTGAAGGCGGAGCTGGCGAAGTAGAAGACGACGCAAAATGGATGATCGTCATGGGCCAGGAACTTCCTGCGCGTGACGATCTTTTTACAAAGTTTTGTGGCATGTTCGTAGTGTGGTGGGTGCGTTTTGCGCAATGATGGAGGACTGGGCATCGCCGGGAGCCATCGTTGAGCGAGGTCGTACTATCTCGAACTAAGAAAAACTATCCTTTGACCTCGGTGCGCTTCTTTGCCGCTTCATTTGTTGTGCTGCATCATTCGGCGCCAGCGTTTCTGAATTATTTTCGCGGCATGTCGATGTATGTGGTCCCGAAGGATTTTGCCGGGCGCATTTTGTTTTCGTTCACGTTCTCGGTCAGTTTTTTTTATCTGCTCTCCGGCTATGTGCTGGGGATGGTGTATCTGCGTGATGGTAAGCCTGTCGATGCGAAGAGGTTTTTTGCTGCGAGGTTTGCGCGCATTTACCCGCTGTACCTGGTGATGCTGGTGCTGGATTTGCCGGAGATTCTGCTGCCAGAGATACAGCGCTTCGGTTTGGCGACGGGGTTGTTCAAAATGATGAAGATCTTTACGGGAAATGCGCTGCTGCTGCATGCATGGGTTCCGGAGAGACTGCTTCGCATGAACAGCCCTAGCTGGTCTTTGTGCGGGGAGGCATTTTTCTATCTGTGCTTTCCGGTGATGGGCGTTTTGCTGTGGAAGCTGCGTGGGGTGCGGCTTTGGACGACGGCGATTGCACTGTACGTTGGCGGCCAGACGCTGGTGTGGGCAGTCAGGCCGCATCTGAGCAGGCAAGCTATTTTGTATCTGCCGGTGTTACATCTTTCGACGTTTGCGCTGGGCGTTCTGCTGGCGCGGTGGCAGAGGTTGCAACAGGAGCGGAAGGGAGGCGAGCCGGTACGGCTGTGGCAGGTGAACTTGGTGCTGGGGTTGTCGGCTGCGGGCGTTGTGCTGAGTGTGTTGCTGCTACCAGTCTTCCATGTCGCGTTGCCTTATAACAACGGATTGTTGGCGCCTGTGCTTGCGGGGTTTATCTGGGCGATATCGGCCAGAGATACGCCGTTGTCGCGGTTGTTGAGCAAGGACTGGCTGGTGGCACTGGGGAATGCCAGCTATGCGATTTACCTCATCCACTTTCCGTTGCTGTTGCTGTTTATGCGGCTGGGATGGGCGACGGAGGGGTTTTATCCGGTGTACCTGGTGTTGTGCGTCGGCTTGAGTCTGTTGAGTTTTTACTATTTTGAGACGCCGGTGCGGTTGTGGCTGGTGGAGCGGTTTGACTCGCGCTCTCACGAGACGATGGTGGTGCCGTCGATTGCACAGTGAGTGTTTGTTGCGGCGATGATCAGTGGCGCGTGGAAGACCAGCTGAATTCGGCGCCGGCCATGATGGTGCGGCCTTGCAGCGGAACCTGGGCTATCTCCTGATAGCCGGTGTTGCTTAGGTTGAGGGCGCGGAGGTAGGGGCGCAGGTGGCCGGCGTTGCGGGAGAGGGCGATGTCCCAGAGAGGGTAGGCTGTGTGCTGGGTCTTCTGCACGATGTTGACCTGGGTGTGGGCGGTGAGTTGGTGGAACGTGCCGGTCCATAGGAAGAGGGCGTTCTGGGCGGCGTAGTTGTAGGCGTACTCGGAGAGGAGGTTGGGTGGTGGCGGAGCGGAGTGGGCGGCGGTGTAGCTGAACTGGAGCTGCTGGTTGTTGGTTAGGCGAAGGCGGGCGGTGGCTTCGGCGCCGGTGATGTTGAGGTTTTGAACGTTGATGGCTTGCCAGGGTTCGGCGTGGGTGAGGGCGGGAGTGGCGAGGATGGTCTTGGAGTAGTCGATGGCGTCTTTTTCCTGGAGGCGGAAGACGGCGGCGTTGAGAGTGAGGCGGCTGTTGGTGGGAGTCCATTCCGCGCCGGCTTCGTAGCTCCAGGAGGATTCGGGTTGGAGGTTGGGGTTGCCGATGGTGGTGGGGTCGGAGTAGTAGAGGTCAACGTAGGTGGGGAGGCGAAAGCCGTGGCCGGCGGAGGCTCGGAGGCGGATAGTGCGGGTGAGGGTGTAGGCGCCGGCGACGGAGGGGGAGAAGACGTTGTCGTTTCCGTTGGCGGCGCCGGCGAGGATTTCGTCGCGGGCTCCGAGGGATAGGGAGAAGCGGCGTAGTGCTGTGAGGTTGAGGTTGGCGTAACCGGCGCCCTGGTTGCGTGCGTGCTGGCCGAGGGAGTTTGAGTGGATGGTGTCGCCGTCGGCCTCGACACCATAAGAGAGCGTGGCGTTGGGGCGGAGGGTTTGGGCGCGGCGGAGGGCGCCTTCGTAGCTGGTGGTGATGTGGTTGTTCTCGTAGATGGTGGGTTGGTCGACGAAGAGGACGAAGAGGTCGGTGTGGCGGCGGTAGCCGAAGCTGGCGGCGGTCTGCTCGCCGAGTTGCTGCTGGATGCTGGCGAACCAGCCTTTGGTGCGCTCCCATGAGGGATAGGGGCCGTAGAACTGGTTGGCGCCGTAGGGGCGGTCGCTGGTGGCGAGGAGGATGTCGGTTGTGCCGGGTTTTGTGGTTAACCAGGTTTCGGAGGCGAGGGCGTTCGAGGAGTAATTGCGATCGGCGATGAATCCGTCGGAGGTGTCACGACTGGCGGTGAGTTGTTCGGCGAGGGGGCCGTGGGTGTAGGCGGCGCGGAGGTGCTGCTCGATGGAGTTGTAGCTGCCTCCAGCGGCGCTGCCGATGACTGTGAGGCCGGGGGCAGGGGGTTGGGTGAGGAGGTTGACGGCGCCGCCGATGGCGTCGGATCCGTAAAACGTCGATCCCGATCCGTGGAGGATGTCGATGCGGGTGACGGCGTCGAGCGGAACGGAGATGTCGAGGTTGAGGTGGCCGGTCTCGGGGTCGTTGATGCGAAGGCCGTTGAGGAGAATGAGGGACTGCTCGAAAGTGGTGCCGCGGAGGGAGAGGTCGGCCTGAACGCCGTTGGGGGCGCGGGCCTGGAGGTTGAGGGAGGTGTCCTGGCGGAGGTAATCGACGACGGAGGTGGAAAGGAGGGGTTGGTCACGCGGTGCGATGAGGTTGACGGAGCGGTTGCTTTCGGCGAGTGGGAGGGGTTCGAGGGTGGTGGTGACCGTGATGCTTTGGGCAGTTGTTATGGGTTTTGTTTGTGGGATTGTGGTCTCGGAGGTAGCGATTTGTTGCGAGAGCTGGGCGAGGGCGGTACTCACGCAGAGGAATCCGAGGAGGAGATGAGCTGGGTGAATTTTCATGAATCGGGTCTTGCTCTGGATATTGTCACTATCATCCGTTGAAATCGTGGGGTACAGGAGTTAGTTTAGTTTGGTTGTAGATAATTGAAGTGCTCAACTAGATGGGAGGTTGCGTTGAGGATTGAAGCGTTTTTACGGCAGAGCCCGATCTTTCAGGCGAGCCGAGTTGCTCGCAGGATGGAGGTCTCTCTGAACGTGATTCTGCGGGATGAGGGGCTGACCTTGTTTGAGGCGTTGATGCTGGCTGCGATCTTCTTTGAGGCCCAGGGTGGCATCAAGCCTTCGGACCTGGCGGAGACGTTTCAGACGACTCGGGGAAATGTGAGCCACTGTGTCTCGTCGCTTGAGGCGAAGGGACTAGTGCGGCGACGGATCGATCAGGAGGATGCGAGGTCGTTTCGGTTGGTGTTGCAGCCGATGGGCAAGAGGCGGGCGGCGCGGGTGGCGGGGATCTTTGACCGGATGCAGACTCGCTTTGAAGAGAATGTGGGGTTGGCGAAGCTGGCGGGGATGCTGGAACAGCTGCGTGCTGTGGAGGAGCTGTGTTTCCATTTGGCCGAAGCGGCTGGTGAGCGAAGACGGTGAAGCAGCGAAGGCAGCAATTTAATCTCCGTTATCCTTGTCACTAGGAAGCTGCGTCATGCAAAACGAAACCAACGATCTTAGTAGCGCCGTCATCTGGTTCCTCGGATTTGGATCGGCGGCATCACCTCTTGGAGATCAAACTCGACTTATTCAGCAGTTTGGCACTACCCAAGGCACCGCGATTGGATCGCAAGTGATCGCTCTTGTGGACGAGGCAAGCAAAATCCAAGTGGACTGGTCCAAACATTCCCTTGAGTCAGCCGGGGAGATGGTGCGGGTTGAGATGCACACGCGCCATTCTGATCTCTCTGACGCAGCGTTGCGCGCTTAAGCATGGAAGGTTACGTTTGACTGGCGATAGACTTTTTATTGCGATCCACTAAAACTTCGGTAATTGAAAGGAGTGGCTATGTCTCCTGCGTCTACGAATGGGAAGATCTGCTATATCGAGATGCCTGCGACGGATGTCGCGCGCTCAGCTGATTTTTATGCACAGGTTTTTGGTTGGAAGATCAGAAAGCGTGGGGACGGTGCGACCGCCTTTGACGACGGGGTTGGTCAGGTGAGTGGGACCTGGTCCGCGGGGAGGCCGCCGGCTTCGCAGCCAGGGCTTCTGGTCTATGTGATGGTGGATGATGCGGAGGCGACCGTTAAGGCGATCGTGGCCAATGGGGGCGAGATTGTGCAGGCGATTGGTGGAGATGCGCCTGAGATAACGGCGAGATTCCGCGATCCTGGGGGCAATGTGATTGGGATCTATCAGGAGCCCAAGAAGGATTGAGGCTTGTCTTGCATCGAGGTAGTGTGGGTGTGGATGGTCGCGGTGCAGAAGAGTCTGTGAGCGTGTGAAGCAAGCGGCGATAAGTTTTATTTCCGGGCAAGCGCACGGTTAAGTGCACCGGAGAACTCCTCGGCGACTTGTTTGAGGCTCCTGGTGTCGGCGCGGTAGAGGAAGAGTTTTTCTACGCCTGTGTCCATCTCCTGCGGGGTAGGGTTTTCATGGGCGCTGACGAATGCTTCGAGATGCTGCCAGTCTGTGTTGGTCTGGAGTTCGAGGTTTGTGTAGGTGTGGACGAGAAAGTTGGTCCCGGCGTATTCGTTGACCTCGTCGACGGACATATGGCCGAGGGCGCCGGTGGAGAGTGCGGCTTCCCAACGGGCGCCCGAGAAGAAGTAACCGCTGGGATGGAGCTCCGCGACACGCGCATGGAACTGGGCGGGATCTCTGCGGAGCTTGGGCAGATCAGCGATGATCTGGTCAACACGGGCTAAAGTTTCACGGTCGCTCTTCAGCTCTTTGTCGAGATTTTTCCGGTTGGTTTCGAGCTCGACGCGGAAGTTTTCGCGGGCGTCGCGGACGACGCGGTGCACGTAGATGGTCTCGCGGATGCCCTCTAGTCCCAGGGCGATGAGAATACCTATGGTGACGATGACGATGTGGATGAGGAAATCTTTGAAGGATTTAGTGGGGCCTTCGGGGCCGTGAATTTCCATCGGAGATCCTTGAACGAGGTTGGGGACAGGATACTCGGGGAACGGATTATTCGCGGATGATTTTGACGAAGACGCCGTCGGGGAGGGTGGCATTGCCGAGGATGTGGACGACGCCGTCTTTGGTGAATCCGCGGAGCATGGCGTCGGCCTTGGGATAGGGGTCGGGTGGGGCCTCGGATTTGGTGGGGTAGGGGCGGGCTTTGGGTGCCACTTCGCCCACGTCCGCAACATAGGGACGTGGGGCACCCGGATTTGTGGCTGGGTTTGCGGTGCTGGGTCGCTTCATGCCGCGATCCATGGCCTGGTTGGCGAGGCGGTCGGCGTCCTTGTTTTTGTGGCGGAGGGCGTGGGCGATCTCGAAGGCTTCTAGTTTGGCGATGCGGTTTTTTGCCTCCTGCCAGAGGGGGCGCAGGTCGGGGGAGTTGACTTTGTATTTGCCCTGGATCTGCTTGACCATCAGCTCGGAGTCGGAGACGACGCGGAGGCGGGGGTGGTTGTGGTCGAGAGCGTATTGGAGGCAGGCGAGGAGGCCGGAGTATTCGGCAAAATTGTTGGTGCGCATGCCGAGGAATTCGCTGAGCTCGGCGAGGATCGTGCCGTGGTCGTCCTGGATGACGGCTCCGTAGCCGGCGGGGCCGGGGTTGCCGCGGGCTCCACCATCGCAGTGGGCGTTGACCCAGGTGGCCTTTTGGGCGCCGGATCTGCTGGGATGGGCATCCGCCGATGGTGTGGGTTCGGAGAAGAGGCTGGGCGCGGCGGCGGGGGAGCGGCGGGTCATAGGGAGAGTTTACGGGAGAGTTGACCGGAAAGTGGTAGGGAAGACGGCGCTGGGGGGCGCTCACCTTTCGTGGGCGGAGGGGTCTATTGGAGTGTAGTTGGATTTTCTGACCTCCGGAGTCAGTCGATGAATGCAGATGCTGTCGGGGTTGATCTTGGCGGAGAGCTGTCATCTCCGTTGGCGGTTGCGGCTCAAAAGCGGCATATTAGTCCGTTTGCCATGGGCTTGTTAGGTACGCGGGCTGTAGAATCTATGCCAGCGATGGCAAAAGCTGCGGCCCAATCCGGGACCAGGAATGGCGGCAAGCTGACGCAGGCGCAACTCGACGCGCGGGCGCAACAGCGAACCGAAGACGACGAGCTGATTCGCGAGGCGCAAAGAGGCCAGCGAGCTGCGTTCGACGCTCTGGTGCGACGGTATGACCAGTCTGTGTTACGGCTGGCGCTACACATGCTCGGCAATGAGCAGGATGCGCAGGATGTTCACCAGGAGGCCTTCATCAAGGCGTACCGTCACCTGGGAAACTTCCGGTTTGAGTGCAGCTTTTATACGTGGCTATACCGGATTGTCACAAACCTTTGCCTGGACCAGCTGCGACGAAGAAAGAGCCGCAGGGAAGACCCGGCGACGGTGATGGATGCCAGTGGCGACGAGATGGACCTGATGGCGAATATCTCTGATGAGCGGGCGATGTCGAATCCGGGCAGAGAACTCGACCGGAAGGTGATGAGCGAGCGGATCAACGCAGCATTGGACAAATTGACGCCACGCGAGCGAACGGTGTTTGAGTTGAAGCACTACCAGGGATTGAAGCTGAGAACGATTGGCGAAATGTTAAGCACGACAGAGGAGACAGCCAAAAATACGTTGTTCCGTGCCACACGGAAGTTGCGGGCGAATCTGGCAGAACTTAGAAGCTGAAGGACAAATGGAAAGTGTTGCATTGATAAAAAGGGCGAAGGCAAAGACCCGGGTAAACGAAATTTGAGGCTGGTTGAGGTAGGACAATGAAGTGTCAGAGCGCAAGAGACTGTATTGTGTTGTTGAATTACGGCGAGCTTCCAGATGAGTTGGCGGGAGCATTGGAACAGCACCTCGCAGGTTGCGAGGATTGCAGGGAAGAGCTGGAGGCGTTCCGGGGATTGGAAGAGCGTCTGGCAACGATGCCGATGCTGGAGCCTTCGCCGAATCTGCTGGCGCAGTCGCGAATGCGGCTGGACGATGCGCTGGACATGATTCCGCCGCATGGATTTCTTACACAACTGAGGACAAATTTCTTTCGCTGGGTAGGCAATGTGCAGAGCGCGCCCGCACTGGCGACGTTGCTGCTTGGCGTGGGCTTTCTGACTGGGAACTTTACTCACAGGTATCAGGTTGCGAATACGCCGAAGCAGCATGAGAAGGATGTTGTCAAGGTCAGCCATCCGGCTGACGGAGTGATTGCGAATGTGACCGGGATTGAGCAGACGCCGAACTCGGAGCTGGTGCAGGTGAAGTACAACAAGATCGTTCCGGAGTCGATGGAAGGGTCGCTGGATAGCCCGGATATCAGGAATCTGTTGATGGTGGGGACGAATGCGGCGGCAACCCCTGGGGTACGGATTAACGCGGTTTCACTGTTGACGGATGAGTGCAAGGCGGGGCATGCGTGCCAGCCGACGGCCGACGGCAACGGCATTCGCCATGCGCTGATGGTCTCGCTGCGGTATGACGAGGACGCCGGGGTGCGGATGAAAGCACTGGAGGGTCTGCAGCAGTACGTCGGACAGGACCTGCATGTACGCGATGCCGTGCTGGAGGCGGTTGCGCACGATCCGGATCCATCAGTACGGCGGTCGGCGATCGGATTGCTCGAGCCGGTGCAGTCGGATTCGAGCGTGCGACAGGTGCTACGGACCGTCGCGACGCAGGATGCGAATCCTTATATCCGGACAGCGTCCTACAACGCGCTGCAGAATTCTGCTGATATTCAGTAATGGCACGGCGAGCGAATTACGCTCGTCGATTTTTTGTGTCGAAAAAGAGTTGGTTGAGGTTACGCAGATGAAACACTGCAGGTCGGTTGAGTTCGTGATGCTGCTGGCAGCCATAGCCATCCTGGAGAGAGGACAGGGGTTGCATGCGGCCGTGATTTCTGCAACGTTGGGGCAGCCGATGTTTGCCGCGGCGATGGGTGAGGCGCACAGGAATGTGGCTCAGGGATATCTCGGGATCGAGATGCGAGACCTTAGCGAGGATCAACTTGGGGTGTTGAAGCTGAGGGACGCGCGTGGGGCGGAGATTGTCAATCTGGACCACGACGGACCGGCGTGCAAGGCTGGAATGCGCATGCACGATGTCATTCTGCAAGTGAATGGACAGGTGGTTGAGAACGAGGACCAAGTGCGGCGGATGTTGCGCGATATGCCTGTGGGGCGATCGGTGAGTTTCCTGATCAGCCGGGATGGGCAGACGCAGACTATGGCGCTGCAGTTGGCGGACCGCAGGATGGTGGGGCTGCAGGCGTGGGAGCAGCATTATTCGGTGCCGGCGCCGGGGGGGCCTTCGGGAGTCGTCAAGACGGGGAATAGTTTTCTGGATTCCAAGTCGGCGAACCCGAAGCCAGAGACCGCGACGGCTCAGAAGGAACATCGGGATTTGCTGGGGACAGAGACGATCATCCTGAGCTCGTCGTTTACCGGAGCCAAGCTTGAGGTGATGGGGCCGCAGCTTGCCGAGTTTTTTGGAGCAACCGACGGGGCGGGGCTGCTGGTGCGGAGCGTGGATGGCAACAGTCCGGCGGAAGAGGCCGGGATGAAGGCCGGCGACGTTGTCGTGAAGATCAATTCGATCGCGGTGTCGAATGGGACGGACTGGACCAAGACGGTGCATGACAACAAAGGAAAGCCTGTGCCGGTGGTGGTGTTGCGGGACAAGCATGAGCAGACGCTGACACTGACGCCGGATGGAAAGAAACGGTCGAGTTTGTGGTTGGGGTTTGGGTTGGAGGATTTCTTCCAACAGACGAGCCAGCAAACCCGGCAGCTGCTGGCCCAGGTTGCAGTCTTTCATTTTTAGCGCTGGTGTGTGCCGCGAATGATTCCCGCGAGTTCGGCGGGGAGAACAAGTGCTTCCTCGGTGTTGCCCGACTGGAACGGCTTGAGGGTGAACTGGCCGCGCAGGTAACCCACTTCAAAGACAAGATGGTTGGGATAGAGCAGATCGCGTACACTGGCGCCTTTTTGTGATTCGGAGCCGGTGCTGCGATCGTGTTGTAGCTCCATAAATATTGGCGGCCGATCGCGCCAGATGACCTGCCGCAGACCTTCGAGCGCCTGCGCTTCGTAACCCTCTACATCGAGTTTGAGCAGCGAGATCGGCGGAAGCTTGTTTGCAGCGAAGAAGTCGTCGCCGCGTACGACCTTGACGGAGATCGTCTCTCCGGAGGCATTGTCGGGGAGGGTGCTGCCGAGTGTGCCCGTTCCCTGATTTGCGCCGGTTGGCGGAGAGAAGGAGGCGTTTTCGTTTTTGTCCCCGAGGGCAACGGGGAAGATGGTGACGTTGGAGACGCCGGCGCGTGCGAGCTTCCGTTCCATCTCGTTGCGCACGACGGAGAAGGGTTCGAAGGAAAAGACCTGATCTGCGTGGCTCGACATGAAGAGGGTGTGGTGGCCGATGTTGGCACCTACGTCGAAGAAGCTGACGGGCTTGCCCTGAGCGCGGAGGGCGTCGGCCAACCCGGCCAGAAGGCGCAGCTCCTGGATGTTGAACGCGCCATAGTAGAAGACGGTCCAGTCGATGAAGTTGGTCATGTTGCCGGAGTAGGTCCGGCCGAAGAAGTCGGTCTCAAAGGGGTACGATTTCTGATGGTCAGGGTGGGAGAAGGCTCGCAGGATTCTGTCACGGCCTCGTAGCCACTGCTGATGTCCAATGAATCGCAAAGCCTGCTGCTTGAGAGAGAGCTCCATTCGGCAATGTTATCGCACGGGCGGTGGTCAAAGCATGTTGCGCGGATGACTGGTGATGAGCGCCGAATTTATTTGCGAGGACAGTTTGTTCGGTAGTATGGTTCACTTCCTGAGGGATGTTCGGCCGTTGGTTCCGGATTCGTTTTCGATTCTTGTGGTGCGTAAGTTAAAAGGGGCGCAACGATGCCTCGCCTGCCAAAGGTTCGATGTTTGGAGGTGGTATGACTTCTACACCGAGATCGAGATTATGTTGTTGAGGTGAATCTCAATGGCGTGGAAATGTATCCAACAGAGCATGAAGAGTTCACTTCGCAGTTCCGGCGTCCGAGACCTGCTTCGCGCCGGCGTGATGATCGCTGTCGCGGTGGTGCTGGTGCTTGTCCCCCGCGCCGCCATGGCTCACGCGGTGTTGGTTCAGTCCACGCCGACGATCAATGCAACCGTCGAGGGGCCGGATGTAGCGGTCAGTATGAAGTTCAGCCTGAGGGTCGATGGAACGCGATCGACATTGCTGTTGAGCAGCTCGGATGGCAAGTCCAAACCGCTGGCGATTGAGAAGCAAGGCGCGCCGGACACTCTGACCACACACGCCACCAAACTGAGCCCGGGAAGTTACGCTATCCACTGGCAGGTGCTGGCGACTGATGGCCATGTCACTCGCGGTGAAATACCGTTTCAGGTCAAGTAAACTAGGGGTGACCTTGGCAAGAGCAGCGAAGGCGGCTTTTCGGGCGGAAAAGCCGTGACTAACTGCTAAGACACCGGAAGTGAGTGGGCTCTACGGGTGCAAGGCGTCGCTATTTTGAGTCGTTCAAATTCTCCTGTCGCCTATCCATTGCGTAGCTCCTATACTCGGGCCCTGTATTTCGAGGACTGACTTTTGATCTGGCTCTTGCGCGACTTTGATTTGCTGTCTGTCATCCTCCGCGCCCTCACGCTGGGTTTGGAGATGTTGACACTGGGGGGGGGCGCGTACCTGGTAGTCGGTGCCATGCCTGCCCGGGCCAGCGAATCCGTAATACAAGGCTGCTGGCGGGGGATTCGCTGGGCGGCCACGACCTTCGCGATCGTTGAATTGTGCTATATCGCTGTCGACAGCGCGATTCTGATGGGGAGCTCGTCTCTGCGTTTCGGAGACCTGGTTGGCGCGTCGTATTTTGTTGCTGGCGCGGGCGCTGCGATTGCAGCCCTTGCCATTGTCGTTTGCGGGAGAGTCGGCGGTCGCAGGTCAGCGTACGCCTTGCTCCCTCTTAGCGCGCTTATCCTGGTTGCGGTGGTCTCGACCAGCCATTCGATGTCTCGCCTGGATCACCGAGGCGTGCTCTCCGTTCTCACCGCAGCGCATCAACTTGGCGCGGCGATATGGATTGGCGCGATGCCGTTTCTGCTGGTCTCGCTGCGGCGGTCGGAAGACCCGGAGGAGGCAAAGCGGCTTCTGCGGCGCTTCTCGCCGATGGCCATGGTGGGCGCGGGAACAGTGCTGCTGGGCGGTCTGGGTATGGCCTGGATGTACCTGGGCATCTCCACGGGTACATCGATGAACGCGCTGTATGGGACGGCTTATGGAGTGATGATGATCTCCAAGCTATACCTGCTGCTGTTGGTGATGGCGATGGGCGCGGGGAACTTTTTTCTGATTCGGCGGATCGATACCGCGCCGGTTGCTCTGTTGACGCGGCTGCGGCGATTTGGCGAGGCAGAGATCGGGCTTGGCTTCATGGCGGTGTTGGCGGCGGCTTCTATGACCTCGCAACCGCCTCCTGTCGACTTGCCGGAGGGGCGGGCAAGCGTCTCTGAGATTGTTGCCCGCTTTCATCCCGAGGTTCCACGCATGACCAGTCCGGCGGTTGCAGCGCTTGCGCCAGTGCTTCCACTGGAAGTAGTGGTTAAAGAGGCGCAGTTCAATGGAACCAGCACTCCGACGGATAAGAATGGTCAGGCGTGGTCGGAATATAACCATCACTGGTCGGGGCTGATTGTGTTGGCGGCGGGCATATTGGCGCTGCTGAGCCGTCTGCCGAAGGCGCAATGGGCGCGGAATTGGCCGCTGGTTTTTGCGGGACTGGCGGTGTTTCTTTTGCTGCGTGCTGATCCGGAATGCTGGCCGCTGGGGCCACTGTCGTTCTGGACAACCTTGTTCATGCCTGATGTCCTGCAGCATCGTTTCTACGCTCTGCTGATCCTGGCGTTTGCCGCGTTTGAATGGGGAATTCAGACCGGGCGATTGCGCTCCCGCTGGGCGGCGACGGTCTTCCCACTGCTTTGCGCCATAGGCGGCGCACTGTTGCTGACTCACAATCACTCCATCGGGAACATCAAAGAGGAGCTGCTGGCGGAGATGAGCCACACGCCGATCGCTTTGCTGGGCGCTACCGCCGGCTGGAGTCGTTGGCTGGAGCTGCGTTTGCCGAACCAGAAGGAATCCCGGCTCGCCTCGTATGTCTGGCCGGTTTGCCTGATTCTGGTTGGGCTGGTGTTGCTGAACTATCGGGAGTCGTAGCGTTCGCATGCACCTCCGTCAGATCTGGGGCAAGCATCCTGTTCGTGACCATCCTTTCCCCGGAATGAGTCCATCGTTCGATATACTTGAAAGTGATATGTCTTCTGTCTCTACAACTGCCGGTGCGAACGGCAGACGTCCTATGCCTGCTAAACGCCGCCTGAAGGCAGTGACGCGCAAGCTGCGTGAACTTGGTTCGATCGGCTCGGCGGTGATGTCGACCGGGCACCCATATATGGCGCACATTGTGCCGATGCGGCGGTGCAATCTCGCGTGCACGTATTGCAATGAGTTTGATGACTTCTCGAACCCGGTGCCGGTCGACGAGATGCTACGGCGCATTGATCATCTGGGACGGCTGGGGACGTCGGTGATTACGATCTCGGGTGGGGAACCGCTGCTGCATCCGGAGCTTGATCAGATCATTGCGCGGATTCGAAAGACGGGCGCGATTGCCGGGATGATCACGAATGGGTATCTGCTGATGCCGGACCGGATCCAGAGGCTGAACGAGGCCGGACTCGACCATATGCAGATCTCGATCGACAACGTGATGCCGGATGAGGTTTCGAAGAAGAGCCTGAAGGTGCTGGATAAGAAGCTGCAGATGCTGGCCCAGCATGCGGATTTTCATGTGAACATCAACTCGGTTGTCGGTGGCGGAATTGCGAATCCAAACGATGCGTTGACGGTGAGCGAGCGGGCGCTGGGGCTGGGATTCAGCTCGACGATCGGGATTATCCATGACGGCAGTGGGCAGTTGAAGCCGCTGCGTGCGGAGGAGCGCGGGGTCTGGGACAGGGTTCGCAACCTGACGCGGCGGAGCTACTCGCGGTTCAATCACTTCCAGGAGGCGATCGCCAATGGAAAGACGAACGATTGGCGTTGCCGTGCCGGCGGACGGTATCTGTATATCTGCGAGAACGGGCTAGTGCACTACTGCAGTCAGCAGCGTGGGTATCCCGGGGTGCCGTTGTCTGGATATACAACTGCGGATGTGAAACGTGAGTTTTTGACGGAGAAGAGCTGCTCGCCGAGCTGCACGATCAGTTGTGTGCATCAAGTGAGTTATATCGACCACTGGCGGGCGCCGCAGACTTCATCGGTTACGCCGGGAGCGTCAGGGCACGGGGCCGGCGCGGAGCTCGTGCAGATTCGCTAGGAGCTGTCATGAGTGCTGTGAAGGGCGATGAGGCGAAGCCAGTTATTGAGCTGACTGAGGAGAAAATTCACCTGATTGCGAAGGCGCTTGCCGACCCCAGGCGGCTTGAGCTACTGCGGCAGATTGGGAGATGCGATGGGCCTTCACCGTGCGCCGACATCAAGGAGTGGCATGAGGTGAGTGCGGCAACCTTGTCGCACCATATGAAGGAGCTGGAGACGGCGGGGCTGGTTCGGGTGACGCGCGAGGGGAAGTTTGCCAGTTACACTCTGCGACGGGACGTGCTGCAGGCGTATACGGAACAACTGGCTAAGATATAGAGCGGAAACAATTTACAAGATTTCAACAGAATGTTCGCATCTTCCTTGCGGCTGGGCACATCAATTAGATGCTTATCGAATTGTCAAACGATAGGACATAAGAATTGAGGGAGCACGGAGATGGGAAAGCTTGCGAATAAGGTAGCGGTCGTGACAGGAGCGTCGAAAGGTATTGGCGCGGGTATTGCGAAGGCTCTGGCCGCTGACGGCGCTTCGGTAGTAGTGAACTACGCGTCGAGCAAAGAGGGTGCGGACAGAGTCGTTGCCGAGATCAAGGCCAAGGGCGGCAGGGCTGTGGCGGTGCAGGGCGATGTGTCGAAGCAGGCGGACATCGGCAAACTGTTTGCCGAGACGAAGAAGGCTTTCGGACGGCTGGATGTGCTGGTGAACAACGCGGGCGTGTATGAGTTTTCTCCGCTGGGCGAGGTGACTGAGGAGAGCTTCCACAAGATGTTCAACCTTAATGTGCTTGGACTGATCCTGACGTCGCAGGAGGCATTGAAGTATTTTGGGCCTGAGGGTGGAAGCATCATCAACATCGGCTCGACGGCGAGCTCTATGAATGTGCCGACGGCTGTAACCTACACGGCCACCAAGGCAGCCGTCGATTCGGTGACCGGGGTGCTGGCCAAGGAATTGGGGCCGAAGAAGATTCGCGTGAACTCGATCAACCCTGGCATGGTGGAGACGGAAGGCGTGCACGCGGCCGGCTTTATCGGCAGCGATTTCCAGAAGCAGTTCGAGTCGCAGACCCCGCTGGGCCGGATTGGGCAGCCGAATGACATTGCGCCGATTGCTTCGTTCCTGGCGTCAGATGATTCTGGGTGGCTGACAGGCGAGTTGCTGTTTGTGAGCGGCGGATTGCGATAAAGCATCATTAGGTCACGAGACGAGGGGCCAGAATAGCGGCCCCCTTTCTTCGTTGCAGCCCGGATGACATCAATGACAGAGGGCTCGCCTTCCAGCCGCGGTGTTCGTCCAAGGCTTCGGGAGTTCAAACGATTTGAATCGCAGAAGATTTGTGAATTTGTTTGCGGGGGGAGCCGCGGCGATGGCGCTTTCCTCGAAGCCATCAGCGGCGGGGTCTGGAGCTGTGAGGGGAACGGCAATCAAGGCAATTGCGTTCGATGGACTCGCGGTTTTTGATTCGCGTTCCACTGGCGCGCTGACTGAGCGAATTTTTCCCGGACACGGGGAGGAGCTGGCAGCTCTTTGGCGCACGCGGCAGTTCGAGTACACCTGGCTGCGGACGATCGGACACCAGTACGCCGACTTCTGGCAGGTGACAGAGGAGGCATTGGCTTTCTCGTCCAAGTCTTTGAAGCTGACCCTAACCAATGCGGACCGCGACCGGCTGATGCAGGGTTACCTTGAACTGAAGGCGTGGCCGGACGCGCCGGCAACGCTGAAGAGCTTGAAAGCCCGTGGGCTGCGTATGGCGTTTCTTTCAAACTTTACCGCGCCTATGCTCGATCAGGCGGTGAAGAACTCAGGGCTCGAGGGTGTCTTTGAGGATCATTTGAGTACGGATCGGGTAAGAGCGTATAAGCCTGATCCTCGCGCCTATGGCATGGCTGTGAGTGCGTTCGGGCTGCGAAAAGAAGAGATCGCGTTCGCTGCGTTTGGAGGATGGGACGCTGCCGGGGCGAAGTGGTTCGGTTATCCTACGTTCTGGGTGAACCGCATGCATGTTGCGGCGGAAGAGCTAGGCGCGATACCGGATGGAGCGGCCAACGACTTGAGCGATCTCGCGGTATTTGTGCGGGGCTGGCAACAATAGCATCTGATCATGGCAAGGGGAGAAATGATGCCGTTTCGTTTCGTAGTAGGGCTGTTAGGCATCGCTCTTGCGGTGGGAGCCTGGGGACAGGCGGCGTCTACAGCCGCCTCCCCGGCTCAGAAGGGGACTGCAGAGCGACCGACCAGTACACCGTATTCGGGCGATCTGTCGATCTTCGAGTATCCCGACCGTGACAAGAAGCTGCAGATTGATCGTGTGATGGATCTGCTGGGGATTACGACAGGGAAGAATGTTGCGGACATCGGTGCGGGGTCGGGGTGGTTCACGGTGCGGGCGGCTCGCAGGGTAGGGCCGACTGGCGCGGTGATCGCTGAGGACATCAATCCGTTGGCGATCGAGTACATCGGCAAGCGGGTGGTGAAGGAGAATCTGTCGAATGTGCGGACGGTGCTGGGTGCGGCGGATGATCCGAGGCTGCCTGCGGGAAGCGTGGATGCGGTGTTGATGCTGAAGGTGTACCACGAGATTGCGCGGCCGGTGCCGACGATGAAGATGTTGCAGAAGGCGCTGCGGCCTGGAGCCAAGGTGGGGATTATCGACAAGAACGGAAACGGGTCGAACCACGGACTAAACCATGATGTGGTGGTGAAGGAGATGGCGGAGGCCGGGTACAAACTGGTGGGGACGTACGACTTTACCAAGGCGGATGGGCAGGATTACTTTCTGATCTTTCAGATCCAGTAGAAGCGGGCAGGTGCAGTAAGAGCAGGCGGAAAATTTCTGTGTGGCTTCGGCATTCTTCGGTAGTCTTGAGATATCAGGACAATCGACTTATCCGGAGATACGAATGCGCAGTACTTTTTTTGTGACGGCAGTGATTTTGTTGGGTTCAGCGGCAGTGGGCGCACAGGTTCGTGGGCGGGATGGGATTACGCTGCCGAATCCGCCGGTGGTAAAGACCGATCCGGTGGTCGATGAGTACAAGAGTTCGGAGCCGGGGTTGCCGACGAAGATCACGGACCCTTACCGCTGGCTCGAAGATGCGCCTAGTCCGGAGACGCGCGCTTACATCACTGCGCAGAACGCATATACAGCGCAGTATTTTTCTCAGGTGAAGATGTTGCCCACTGTCGTTGATCAGATGGGGAAGCTGCTGAAGGTGGATTTTGTGAGTGTGCCGACGCGGCGTGGGGAGCGTTACTTCTTCTCCAAGCGACTGGCGGATGAGAATCAGGCTTCGATCTACATGCGAAAGGGGCTGCAGGGTGAAGATGAGAAGCTGATCGACGCTGCGAAGCTGAGTGCCGACCAGAACACATCAGTAAATACGCTGAACCTGACTGAGGATGGGTCGATGATGGCGTATGGCGTGCGTGTCGGCGGCGCCGATGAGGTAGAGGTGCACTTTCTGGATGTGGCCACGCGGCAGGACACCGGCGATGTGCTGCCGCGGGCGCGGTACTCGGGCGTGACCATCAGTCCGGACAAGGCGGGAGTGTATTACTCGAAGCTCTTTCCGCATGAGGGGAACCGGGTTTTCTATCACAAGTTCGGAACGCCGCTGGATAGTGACGCGATGATTTTGGGCAAGGAGTATCGCGGGGAGAAACTGGGCGAAATCGACGGCGTCAGCGTGCGGGCCACGGCGAATGGGCACTATCTGGTATTTCGGATTGGCCGCGGTGTGCCCGCGACACGTGAAGACATTTTGATTAAGGATCTGCGGGTGAAGGATTCGCCGATTGTGCCGCTGGTGTATGGGATCGACAGCCGGTTTAGCGAATTCAACGCGGGCGACACGTTTTATATGCGGACCGACTACAAGGCTCCGAATGGCCGGGTGCTCAAGGTGGTCGAGGGTAAGGGGCCGGATGAGTGGCCGGTGATCATCCCAGAGGGGAAGGATGTGCTGGAGGCAGTGAACATCGTTGGCGGCAAGATGTATGTGCTGCGACTGAAGGATGTGAAATCCGAAGTGACGATTTATTCGCTGGAGGGCAAGGCGGAGGGTCACATCGCATTCCCGGGGATTGGCGCGGGTTCTACGCTGTCAGGCCGCGCGATGGATACGGATGGCTTCTATACGTTCCAGTCGATCATTACGCCGCCGACGATCTTCCACTACGACACGGTGACGGGTAAGTCGGAGGTGTTTTACAGCGACAAGGTGCCTTTCGATTCGACCCAGTATGAGGTGAAGCAGGTCTTCTACACGTCCAAGGATGGGACGAAGGTGCCGATGTTTATCGCGGGGAAGAAGGGACTGAAGCGCGATGGGAGCGAGCGCCTGTTGATGACCGGCTATGGCGGGTTTGCGCTCAGCGAGACGCCGGTATGGAACCCCGAGTATGCGTGGTGGATGCAGCAGGGCGGGTGGTTTGCGCTTCCGAATCTCCGCGGGGGCAATGAGTATGGTGAGGTGTGGCACAAAGGCGCGATGTTTGAGAAGAAGCAGAATGTCTTCGATGATTGGTTTGCTGCGGCGGAGTATCTGATTGCGAATAAGTACACGACGCCGGAGCGATTTGCGATTCGCGGACGATCGAACGGCGGGTTGTTGATGGGGGCTTCGATGACGCAGAGGCCGGATCTGTTTGGGGCGATCTGGTGCGGCTATCCGCTGCTGGATATGCTGCGGTATCAGATGTTCGAGATGGGGCGGACGTGGACGACGGAGTATGGGTCGGCGGAGAATGCGAAGGATTATCCGTACATTTTGAAGTACTCGCCGTATCAGAACGTGAAGGCGGGGACGAAGTATCCGGCGATCTTCTTCTTCACTGGAGATGGGGATACGCGCGTCGATCCGATGAATGCGCGGAAGATGACGCCTTTGATGCAGACGGCGAGCACGAGCGGGCGGCCGATTCTGCTGCATTACAGCCTGAAGGGCGGGCATAGCGCTGGCGTGTCGCAGACGCAGCTCGTGCAGGACTATGCGGATGAGATGGCGTTTCTGTGGACCGAGACGGGAGCGAAGTAGTCTCAGAGTTCCCGATGTTTGCAATGGGAAAGGCCCGAGCGATTGCCCGGGCCTCTTCTGTTTTTGCTTGAGCGCTATTTGTGCGCCGTGGTCTTGGGTTTCGCAGCAGCGGCCTTTGCGGGCGCCGGATTTTCGGCGATCGCGGTGTCGAGCATGGCGTAGAGCTGGGTGACATCGGTGACTTCGGTGAATCCCTTTTGCGTCACGATGAAGATGCTCGGCGTCTGGTGCAGATTGATACGCTCGCCAAGGGTCTGGTCGGCGTGGACCTCCGCGGCGAAGAGGCCGTTGGGGTCGATGATCATGGGCATCACGCGACCGTGGGACTGAAAGTATTTTTGCGTGAAGGCCGTGAGATCTTCCTTGGAGGCGATGGACTGCTGACTTGCGAAGACGGCGCGGCGATAGTCCTCGGCAGCCTGCGGCGAGATCTTATCCTGGATGTAACGGGCGATGACGGCAGCGTCAAAGCTCCAGATGTGCATCTTGAGAGGGAAGTCGTGGCGGATGAGGGGAATCTTGTACTTCTCGACGGCCGCGTGAACGATGGGGAATGCGTGGGCGCAGGCGGGGCACTCGAGGTCTTCGAACTCATAGATCGCGACGGGGACACCAGCGGGGGCGCGGAGCATAGAGGTGTCGCGGTAGGGGCCTGACTGGGCGAGGGCGCTGAGGGGAAGGGCAAGGAGCAGAGTGGTGGCGAGGGCGATCCTGTTCATTGATGTAAGACGCATAAGGTTATGTTTTGTATTTTATCTGACGGGTTGGCAGCAAGCACATCGTTGGTCATTGGCGGGTACCAGACCTTGGTAAACTGCTCACGGCTCAGCTCGATTCAGGGATTTTCACGGACGAAGAGACCAAGTATCTGATTTTTTGGTCTTTCGCCATAAGAATTCGCAACCGTCAGGTGCACAGTACACTCTAATTAATCGAGGATTACAGATTCATTGGGCATTGGTGCGACAAGGGTAGGGGTGTGTGCGGCGGCGTTTTTGTGCTGCGGACTGGTTGCGTTCGCAGTGGCGCAGGAAAAAAGCGACCTGCCGCAGGCGCCCGTGCCGAATACCGTGAAGTTTCCGGGTGGGGTGGTGGTTGAGCGACCGGTTCCGGGGGCGTTGCCGCTGAGCCTGGACGATGCGATCGACCGGGGTGAGAAGCGTAACCTGCAGATGCTGCTGGTCATCCAGAATGAGCGGATGGTGGGGGGCGAGGTCCTGACGGTAAAGAACAATCTGCTGCCCAGCCTCACGGCCAAGGGTGAGTTGTCGGCGCAGCAGATCGACCTGGCGGCGTTGGGCTTTAAGCCCGGGTCACTGGCCGGCTTCGGCATCGCACCGGGAACGTTTCCCACGATTGTGAAGGTTGATACGGCACTGGCGCAGATCAGCATGAACCAGCAGCTGTTCAATCTGGAGGCGTATTACCTGTATCGTTCGGCGCAGAAGGCGGCGAATGCGGCGAATTTTTCGACGTTGAATGTTCGCGGTGGAGTGACGCTTGCGGTGGGAACGCAGTATTTGTTGGCACTGGCCGATCAGGCTCAGATTGAGAATGCGCGGGCGCTGGCGAAGGCCGATGAGGTGGCCTATCAGCAGGCAAAGGATTCGCACGATGCTGGGGTAGGAACGAACCTGGATGTGCTGCGTGCCCGGGTGCAGTTGCAGACACAGCAGCAGGCCGTGATCAGCAATGAGAATGCCTTTGCAAAGGACAAGATCGCACTGAACCGGTTGATCGGATTGCCGGCGGACCAGGAGATTACGCTGACCGATACGGCTCCGTACGCGGAGTTTGCGGAACTGGCGCTTCCTGACGCGATGCATCTTGCGTTCCAGCGCCGGAAGGACCTGTTGAGTTTGCAGGCGCAGCTTGAAGTGGCGACCCAGGCGCACAAGGCAGTGAGGGCAGAGCGGTATCCGACGGCTGAGTTCGATGGAAACTATGGAGTGATTGGCGTGATCGGCGGGTTATATCACGGAGTATTTGCGGCGACCGGAAAGGTAAGCGTGCCGCTGTTCAAGGAAGGACAGCTGCGTGGCGAAGACGAGGTCGCGGCGGCGCAGGCGATTGCGCTGCGGCAGCAGATTGAGTCGCTGCGAGTCTCGATCGAGTGGCAGATCCGGTCGGCGATGCTCGACGTGCAGTCGTCGAATGAGCTGGTGAAGGTGGCGCGGAGCAACGTCGATCTGGCGACTGAAGAGGTGAAGGACGCAAGCGACCGATTCAGGGCAGGGGTGGACGACAATCTTCCGGTGGTGCAGGCGCAGGCAGTGCTGGCGCAGGCGCAGAGCCGATTGGTGCAGACACTGTACCAGTACAACCAGTCGAAGCTGACTCTGGCGCGGAATACCGGTGTGGTGGAGACGCAGTACAGGGCGTATTTAGGGCGTTAGGAATCCGGAGGGACATTGTTGCGGACCCCCGAGTTGATGACATATTCGTAACCGAAGTGTGAAAACATAGGGCATGGCGGATGGTTCGGAACGGGTGGAGCTGGCGGTAAAGGGGGATTACCGCTCTGCGTTCAAGTCGCGGGACTTTCGGTTGTACCAGACAGCGCGGTTGATGGTGATTCTTGGGGCGGAGGCGCAGTCGGTTGCGGTGGCGTGGCAGGTATATGCGCTGACGCATTCGGCGCTTGACCTGGGGTATACCGGGTTGGCGCTGTTTCTTCCTGGGGTGTTTGTGATGTTGGCGGCGGGGCACGCGGCGGATCGCTACGACCGGCGGAAGATCATTCTGCTCTGCTACACCCTGCAGGCGGTTTGTACGGCGACGCTGCTATGGCTGTCAATGTCTGCGATGGCGCTGAGGGGTGGGAGGATCTGGCCGATCTACGCGGTGCTGGTGGGTATCGGCCTCGGGAGAGCGTTCAGCGGACCGGCGGCGAGCGCGATGCTGCCGAGCCTTGTGCCGAAGGAACACTTCGTCAACGCGGTGACGTGGGGCGCGACGGTCTATCAGATTGCAAATATGTCGGGGCCGGCGGTGGGAGGGATTCTGTTCACACTGCCGCTCGCGGGTGCGGCGACGGGATGGAACGGCGCGCCGGTGGTGTATGCCTTCACCTTGCTGATGCTGCTTGGGTTCATCGTGCTGGTCAGTATGATCCGCGCGAAGATGGTGAGGACCGACAAGAAGGCCTTCAACATGAAGACGGTGCTGGCGGGTCTGGAGTATGTGTGGCGGGCGAAGTTGCTGTTGGGGTCGATATCGCTGGATCTTTTCGCAGTGCTGTTGGGTGGCGCGACGGCGCTGCTGCCGATCTTCGCGACGGACATTCTCCATGCGGGGCCGCGGGGGTTGGGGCTGTTGCGGGCGATGCCTTCTGTGGGAGCGCTGGCGGTTTCGCTGACAATGGTGGTGAAGCCGATCAAGCGGAACGCCGGCGTGACGATGCTGATCTGCGTGGGGATCTTCGGCGCGGCGACCGTGGTCTTCGGACTCTCGAAGAGCATCTGGTTGAGTGCGTCGGCGCTGGTGATTGTGGGCGCGAGCGACATGGTCAGCGTGGTGGTTCGGTCGAGCCTGTTGCAGTTAGCCACTCCGCCGGAGATGCGGGGACGAGTGAGCGCGGTGAATTGGTTGTTCATCGGAGCTTCGAATGAGTTTGGCGAGTTTGAGAGCGGTGTGACGGCGCAGTGGTGGGGCGCGGTGAAGGCAGTGGTGATCGGCGGGATCGCATCGATGGTGGTGACAACGGCTGCTGCGGGGCTCTTTCCTCAACTGCGACGGGCGGATGCTCTGACGGCGGAGTCTTTGATCGGAGCGGATACGGAGTTGAGTGTGGCAGAGCCGGTGAACTAAATTTTCAGGGACTGCAAATGAGGGGATGAAAGGATCACGATGAACAACGGAGCAAAGGCGGCAATTGGGGCGACGGCGGTTTTGATTCTGGCCGTGGGGGGCCAGGTGATGTGGCTGCATCATGAGCGAAATGCGCCGGTGGCCGTGAAGGCGCCTGAGCGGGAGGTGATTGCTGACGACGACCTGGTGTTCCTGAAGAAGAAGCGGCCGGATTCGCTGAAGGATGTGAAGGAGCTGAAGGGCTCGACGCTGTGGGTTTCGGCTGGAGGGCAGTTGGATTTTTATCCCTATGTGGGCCACGCTGCCCAGTATGGTAAGAGCGCCGGAACTTTGTTGGGAGCCGAGCCGATCGTAGTGAAGGATGCGGTGGAGCAGGTGGCGCCGAAGGCGGCGACCTTTCGGATTCCGGGTGGCGACAGGCAGGTGTTGCTGGTGTTTACCAAGCCGGGATCTTCGGACGCGCCGAAGGAGTATGCGGTGCCCGTCGGGTATCGGCAGGGCAGCGACTACACGTTTTATACAGATGAGATTTTTTTCTACGACGATCCACATGAGTTGTACAAACACTGGGGGCCGGAGATCTGGAAGGCAGTGGATGCGCACGAGGTGATTCTGGGGATGAACGAGCGTCAGGTGGAGTTGGCGTTGGGGCAGGTGTCGAAGAGCACAAGTACGGACTATGGCAACCGGATGGTGGTGTTTGCGAATATGGGCAAGCCGATGGCGGTGACGTTTGTGAAGAACAAAGTCACGGCGTTCCGCTCGGACCAGGGGTTCTGATTCGCAGCAGGGCGTTAGAAGCGGTAACAAAAGAGGGAACTCAGTGAGCTCCCTCTTTTCATTGCGATGACCGCGGTGAACTAGTGCTTGACGACCGAGATCGTGAGCGTGCTTGGGTATTGCGCTGAGTGATGGATAGCGGTGTGGGCGACGACGCCAGTGGTCTCGTCGTAGTTGTTGCCGCCGGTGTTGAGGTTGCGGTCGAAGCGCGGGAAGTTGGAACCGGCGACCTCGATGCGGATTCTGTGGCCGGCGTCGAAGTAGTTGCTGGTGTTCATTGGTGTAAGAGTGACCTTGTAAACCTTGTCCTTTTCCATCCACACGGTCTTGTCGTCGCCGTCACGGTAGCGGAGGCGTTGGATGGTTTCGTCAAGGTTGTAAGCAGTGCCATCTGGGAGGACGTCGATGACTTTGACGGTGACGTCAGTGTCCTTCACGTCGGAGGAGACGTAGAGCGTCACGGTGATCGGGCCGCTGACTTCGATTCCCTCCTTCAAAGGCTCCGAGGTGTAGACGAGGATGTCGGGACGCTCCTCCATCTTGCGCTGGTCGAGCGCGCCGCCGTTGCCTGGAATCGTGTTGGCAGCGCAGCAGACGTTGCCGCCGTAGCTCGGTGTGGGATGCATGGGATCGTAGGTGAAGTGGTCGGGGAGATCGGTCTTCAGATCGATCTTCGTCGGCGATTCTGCGAATTGAACGAGCCACGAAGGGGTTGACGAAGTGGCGAGAAGGAGTTTGCCGTCGCCGTGCAGCGTGTTGGCTTGACCGGCGCTCCAGAGATCGAGCGTTACGTTTTTTGCGCCCTCGGGTGGCCAGGACTCGGAGTGCTGCCACTTGTTTGAGCCCATGGTGAAGTACTGCACCTTGGGCTGCTTCTGGAGGAAGCCGTTGTCTTCGCCCTTGAGGAAGTGATCGAACCAGGCGTAGGAGAGGGCGTCGTAGTCGAGCCGTGCGTCGCCCATGCTGCGTTCGCCGACGATGGTGTCTTCCTTGGCGCGCTTGTAGCCGCAGTGCAGCGTCGGCGCGATGACAGCGTACTGTTCGTTGGCGGCTTCGCCTTTTGCAGTGCTGCGAACGAAGTTATAGGCGGCGAGATTCGGCCCGGTGGAGACGTCGTACCAAGTCATGAACCAGAAGCCGGGCACGTTGATCGGCATCGTGTCGGACTGCCAGATGCCCCCCTTGCGCCATGCGGGGTCGTTCGGGGTGCGCTCGATCATGGCGCCGCCGGTGGTGTTGGGCATCTTGTCTGAGAAGATGCCCTTGGGGCCATCGATATTCGAGATGATGTCTTTCTCCGGCAGGTGCTCGAAGGCCTTGGCCCAATCGATGGGAGGCATCTGCGGAGCGAGGTCGAACATCTTTGAAGCCTTGATGAGGTCGGCCTGCGATGTGTTTTTGGGGAAGGTTGGGCGAACCTGATTCTGTTCGCCATAGAGCCAGTCGATGAAGAGCATCTGGACGGTGCCCCCGCGGTACCAGTTGCCCTGCTCGTTGTACGGGCCGACCTTGCCGACGCCTGCGCCGAAGCTTTGCGGGATGATCGTGGTCAAGGCCTTGTTGCCGAGCGATGCTGCGGCAAGCTGCCACTCGGCGGTCGAAGAACAGCCGATGAGGCCGACCTTTCCGCTCGACCAGGGCTGTGCGGCCATCCAGTTGAATTGGTCGTTCGCGTCGGAGAGCGGCGCACCGAGAATGTCGTAGTTGCCTTCGGAAAAAAAATGGCCGCGCTCGTTCATTTCGATGATGATGTAGCCGCGTTTGACGGCCTCAAGTTCGGTGGTCATGTCCCGGTAGCTGCCGAGGCGGACGTCCCAGAAGTTGAAGTTGTAGGGTGTGCGGCTGAAGATGATGGGATATTTCTTGCTCGTGTCCTTTGGCCGGTAGATATCGGCCGCCATGCGCGCGCCGTCCTTCATCGGTACCATCACCTTGCGATCGATGATGGCGATGTCTTCAAGCTGCTTCTCAATGGCCTCGCGCTTTTCGATGAGGGCCTTGGTCTGCTCCGGGGTGAGTTGTTGGCGGGGGCCCTGGGCGATGGCTGGAACGGTAAGGGTGAGAAGCATAGCAAGAGCAAGCAGGCGCATTCGGGTTCGTCCTTCGATCTAAGTGGATTGCATTGAGCGTAACAGAGGAGACGAAGAGGGAATGCGACGGGTTTCGCGAAACCTGCAAATTTCGTTTCGGCTTTTGATGAAGGGCGCTGCTAGTCTACGAAAACAGGGAGACCAAATATGCTGGATGTTCATCCGCCACACGAGAAGATGCATGGAATACGAGACTTTTTCTTACATCTGTTCACGATCACGGTGGGGTTGCTGATTGCGCTGGCTCTGGAGGGATGCGCGGAACGATGGCGCCATCTCGAGCTACGGAAAGAGGCCGACGCGAACCTGCGGCAGGAGATTCGGGACAATGCCAAGGAAATTGAATCTGCGCATGTCGCCAATGCGAGCGAACAGGCGAACCTTAAGAAGGTGTTGGAGTTTTTGGAGGCACGGAAGGAAGGTCGGGACTATGACATCAATGAGATAAAGCTGGGTTTCACAATCGGTGAACTAAAAGATGCGAGTTGGAAGACTGCTTCGGCGACGGGAGCGTTGAGCTATATGGAATATGACCATGTGCAGGGATATGCTGCCGCATATCAATTGCAGAACAAATATTCCGCATTGCAGGACGAGACGATCAATGAATTTCTCCAGATGCAGTCCTATCTGATTTATGGGTTCGACCCTAAAAAGGTCACACAGGCGGATGCAAGTTTCGCCGAACTGGACGCGCGCCGCGCGCTGGCGCACCTTGTAGCGATGGACCAGATCGGCACGGCAGTAAAGAAAGAGTACGACATGGTGTTGGAGGAGAAGTAGACAATGCCTCAGCCCGTATTACGCAGGCCGGCGCTGATGCCGTTGATCGTGGCTGAAATAGCGCGGTTGAGCTCGGGCGAGTCGGGTTCGCCGCTTGCGGCGGCAGTGCGCTTGCGGCGGATGAGTTCGACCTGGATGAGCGACATGGGATCGACGTATGGGTTGCGCAGGCGAATGGAGCGGTTAAGCACCGGGTTGGTTTCGAGCAGCGATTTTTGTTTTGTGATCTCGAGGATCTTGCGGTGGGTCAGGTTGAACTCTGCTTCGAGTGTGGCGAATACGCGGTTGCGTAGCGCTTCGTCTTCGACGAGGGACGCATAGAGGCGGGCGATACCGAAGTCGGCCTTGGCGAGAGCCATCTCGACGTTGCGGATGATGTCGAGGAAGAGCGGGAAGTCGCGGGCCATGGTCTGGAGTTGCTGCAGCCCATCGGGGCTTGACTGGATGAATTCGTTGAGTGCGTGGCCTACGCCGAAGTAGGCGGGGACGAGCTGCCTCGATTGCATCCAGCCGAAGACCCAGGGGATGGCGCGAAGATCGGCCATTGATTTTTTCCCGCTGCGTTTCGCAGGACGTGAGCCGAGGCGAGCGTGTTCGAGTTCGGCTACGGGCGTCGCCTGTTCGAAGTAGGTGTACGTGTCGGGATTGTCGACGATGTGTTTGCGGTAGAAGGCGTACGAGGTGGTGGAGAGCCGGTCGAGCGCGACCTCCCACTCCGGAAGAATCTCGCCGGTAAGGTGCGGCGTCTTAGCGCCGCGTTGTAGTGCAGCATCGGGGCGGGCGAGCGCATCGAGGCTCGCGGCAATCATCAGCTCAAGATTGCGTTCGGCGAGGATGACGTCGGAGTACTTCCAGTTCAGCACCTCGCCCTGTTCGGTGATGCGGAGTTCGCCGGTGAAGCTGTCCATCGGCTGCGCAAAGATCGCGCGGTGCGTGGGGCCACCGCCCCGCCCTACTGTACCGCCACGTCCATGGAAGAGCCGCAGAGTGATATTGCATTCGCGAGCAACTTCGTGGAGTGCGCGATGGGCCTTGTAAATCTCCCACGTGCTGGTGATCATGCCTCCGTCCTTGTTGGAGTCGGAGTAGCCGAGCATGACTTCCTGATGACGGCTCCAGGATTTGAGCAGCGGTTTGAACGCGTCGCTGGTCCAGAGCTCGCGCATGATGGCGGGTGCGTTCTGAAGGTCTTCGATGGATTCAAAGAGAGGCACGGGCTGGAGACCGGGGTCGTCTTCCGTCGCCTCAACGTGAACCCCACTGAGGCGCGCCAGCCAAAGAACGTGGAGTACATCCTCAGCACTGGTCGCTCCGCTAATGACGTACTGCCTAATGGATTCCGGCGCGTACGATTGCTTGAGCTCGGCGATGGTGCGGAAGGTGTCGAGAACTTCGGCGGTTTGTTCGGTCAAGGCCGGCGGCAGCGTGAGTGACTGAGAGGATGCTGCCGATTGCCAGGCGGAGATTTCGGCCACGGCAGCGGCATGGACGCGGGCGTGCTGGCGAATGTCCAGCGTCTGCAGATGCAACCCGTAGGTGCGAACCTCCATGAGCAGCGGGTCGATGAGCATCTCTGCCAAACGATGGCCGCTGTTCTCGACCAGTGAGTTACGAAGGATGATGAGATCGGAAAGGAGATCGGCGGCGCGGGCATAGGGCGTGAGTGCGGGATTGGCGGGAACAGGAACGGCGGACTGCGGCGTGGCGCCAAGGCGCTTCATGATGCAGGCGATGAGGAGCCGGACAGACTCGTGGGGGAAACGCTCTTCCAGAGCGTTCTGGCCGGCCGTGCGCAGTTGACTGAGATACTTCCCGAGAAGAGCGATAAGCTCAGTGGAGACGGAAACCTGCTGGGTAGAGCTGGCGAGTTGCTCAAAGATGTTCTGCAGACGTCTGCGGTAGTGGGTGAGAAGAACAGAGTGAGCCATCGCCAGGGCGTCGCGGGTGGCCTGCGGGGTGACGAAGGGATTGCCGTCGCGGTCGCCGCCGATCCATGAGCCAAAACGAACGAGCAGCGGCAGGTCGCAGATATTTGTAACCGAATCGGTAACGTTTTTTACCGGGTGGTACTCCGCTGCGAGAGCGGAGGCGACCTCGTTGTAGAGGACGGGAAGCGTGTCGAAGAGGCTGGACTCGAAGTAGTCGAGAGCCATGCGAATCTCATCGCGGACGGTGGGGCGTGCACTGCGAACGTCGTCGGTCTGCCAGAGAGCGGTAATCTCGGCGATTAGGTCGTGCTCAAGAGCTTCGAGTTGAGACTCAGGAACTGGGATGCGGTCGAGTTGTTCCAACAAGTCGGAAATGCGGCGGCGTTTGAACATGACACTGCGGCGGGCGACCTCGGTGGGGTGTGCGGTGAAGACGGGTGACACGCAGATGCGGCTAAGAAGTGCGTAGGCCTCGTCAGCGGTGACGCCGGCCTCGCGCAAGTGGCGAAGAGTACCGCGCAGATCGCCACGCTGAACTGAACTGTTGGACGAGGCGTTCTCACTGAGTTGGTGCGAGAGCCGGCGTCGTTTGCGGTGGTTGGTCTCGGCCAGGTTAATAAGTTCGAAGTAGAAGCCGAAGGCCCGTGTGAGCTGATAGGCCCCGGGCAGATCGAGGGCGTGTACTCGGTCGAGCGCCTGTTGGAGACGAGTGGTGGCGGCAGCGGTATTGGCTGTGCCAGTCTGGGGAGCTTCGGCCTCGCGGCGGGCGATGGCGGTTCGGCGCAGGGCTTCGACGGCATCGTAGAGAGAGTCGCCTGCCTGTTCGCGGAGGACTTCGCCTAGCAGCATGCCGAGAGAACGTACATCGCGGCGCAGCGGAGCTTCTTTCAGTTCGCCGGTCGGGGCCTGCAACTCGGCGAGGCGCTGCGGCCAGTCAGTTGGGGTCCAAAGGGACGGCATGATTGATTATGCACCGCACGCCCGCGGCGATGCTTCGCGATCAACCCTCGTGTGAGTGGTCTATTTGTGAGATCCGCCTCCGGAAGCGCCATTACCCCCGCCTGCGCTGGCACCACCGCCACCGCCCCCACCCCCGTGAGATCCGCCTCCTCCACCGCCGCCACTGAAGCCGCCACCACCGCCTCCGTGAGAACCACCACCGCCACTACTGAAACCTCCTCCTCCGTGAGAACCTCCCGAGTTTGACGCGTGGCTGAACGATCCTGAGCCGGAGTTGCCTCCTCCGAATCTGCCGGACGCGCCATTCCATGTCCCGCCAGAGCGCGCGGCAAAGGCTGCGTTTTGCCCGCCGAAGTGCTCCGTCACCGTCGTGCTCTTTCCTCCCTGGATTACCTGCCGGGCGAACTGGAAGCTTTGAGTGTGGTGGTCGAAGCTGATGGGAGTTCCTGTTGCTTTGAAGTTGTTTTCTTTGCCGGGAGCAATTCCGTCCTTGACGAGGTGCGCCTCAAGATGAGGCGTCTCGGCGTGCTGGAGTGTTGGAAAGTACGGCCTCGAAAACTCTTTGGGAGCACCCTCGAGCAGCTTGACGGAGGTGTTCGCGTTGAAGGCGACGTGCTGGACAGACTCGCCTTTTCGTCCAGTCTCAAAGACGCCGTGTTTCAAGTTGACCGGTGCCTTCCCCGCCACATCATGCGGATGCAGGGGAACGTAAGCCTTCGCGTGCCCATACTGTACCCAGCGAACAGGGCAGTTATGATGCCTTTTGGCGCCGGCGACCCAGGCATAGCTCTGGCCGTTAGGGATCCACCATCCGGAGTGGCAGACGGCCCAGTCGTACGGTGCTGCATTGGGGTAAATCTCCGCGCGAAGTACTCTCTCTTTGCCGGTTACAGGATCTCGCCCGATGAAGCGGCGAACCTGATTCGGCGAACAGGGAAAGGGTTCTTCGTACTCGATGCGAGCGATAGCCGATGGGCCTGCTGCCTGAAGATCTTTCACCGAGACGGTATGTGGATTTGACGGTGACGGCTGCTGCTGAGCTGAAGACGATGTCTGAACATCGACCCCCGCACCTGGCGCCTGGCCTCCACTCCATCCATCCTTCGGCTGCCAGCAGGTGCCATAGGGAGCGCAGGCAAAAAAAGTTCCCTGATCCTTCATCTCCGTCAGGCCCGGAATGGGCGAGGTCAATCCCGCCTCCTTCATCGTGGCAGCCATGGCCGACTGCCGTGCCGTGACGCGTTCTGCAGTCCACGCATCCCACTCGGCGAAATCATTCTGGGCGCCAGGCGTTCCGGGCACGATCTGCCCGTCGCGTTTGTAGATCGTAGTCTGTCCCTTTGCGACCTTGTTCGTCGTGGAGCCGGCATGAAGTACTGCATCCTCCTGCGGGGTAAGGGCCATACCGTCGAGATAACTGTTCACGCGGATGAAGTTCACGTCGGGATACCTGACAGTGATTCTGCCAAATGGGGATCGGAAGACGAACATCTCGCCGGCAAACTCAGGCCTGATGTTCAGGGTCGCGGTGCCGCTGACCAGAGTCGCATCGGTGTGGGGGACCCCGCCTGTGGCCGTCAGCTGATTGAAGATCAGCACCGAGTCTTCCCCGAGGTAGACGGTCGAGGCATCCTCGAACTCAATCTCGGCGCGGCCCTTGCCAGTCGCCAGGCTGAAGCCAGTCTCGAGCGGAATGCCTGCCGTGGCTTGTCCCCAGTCTCCGCCGGTGGAGTGCTTCGCTTCCTTGCCACGGGAGATGCGCACGTCGCCTTTGACAAAGCTGAGGCGGACGATCTGATCATAAGTCTGGGGTGGAGTTTGTGGAGAAGACTCTCCGGGAGGCTGCTGCGGTGACCGCATGGTCGGAGCGTCGGCAGCAGAAGCGTGTGCGGAGAGAAAGGCTGAGAGGAAAAGAAAAAAGAGGAAGCAGCGGCAAAAAGAGATGCTCATGGAGCCCTCCAATGAAACAGCACCAACCCCGGGTCAGTACAGTTGCCTCGGACTCGCAATCCGCATGGCATCGGGTCGATTAGTAGCGCTCAACTCACAACAACCGCGGTCTTTTACGCCGCTCCACCATGTGAGACGTATCGCAGTGGATTTTAGCCGCAGGCAATTCAAAAAAAATCTTAGACAACCTCCCGAATGCTGGGTCGTTTTCCCAATCAGAGAGCGGCGGCACGGCAAAGAGGTTCTTTCCGGATTTCGTTGAGCAGCGGTGTTGTAAGAAAATCTGCGGAGCGGTTGTCCAGGGTAAGGCGGAGGGTGGGAAGAGCAATCAAATATCGGAGATAGTAGGTGATCTCTTCGAGATTCGCGGAGCCACCTCCCGGAGGGTTGTAGCGATACTGGCCGGGCGTCTGGATCGGAATCTCCCATTGACGGCGGACGGGTTTGACGTGAGTGTAACCAAGGAACTCCATCGTCATGATGACTTTGTCAGTGTGTGGAGGAAACAGATCCTGTTTTGAGGTGGGTGTCCACGGGGGATAGAAATTAAGGTCGGTCGCGCCGCCGAAGTTTGCGAAGAGTTCGAAGGAGGATTTGCCGTTCGGCTTCATCATGCATTGGGCGATCAGCGTTGGACCGGGAGAAGGAACGGGAGCGTCCGCGAGAGAAACAGTATGAAGTGATCCGCTGAGGACGAGGCGGACGTAGTGGATGTTGGAGGTGGCTTCTAATCCAGAGATGCGGTCGACGCCGGAGGCGAGTGTGGTCTTCTCTGGTTGATCCGAATCAGCGGCGCGATGTTCCGGCTGCTGCGCGACGATGGCAGAAGAGCAGTACAGCAGTACTACCGAGAATATGGCGCGAACCGGGTGGAGAAGACAGCCAGGCATGCAAACAGCGTAGCGGACCAGTGTCTTATAACGATAAAAAATCAGTTGGATGAGAAGTGTTCAACCAGCGAAAGAGTCATCACATGACGTGCGCAATCTTCTCCAGCTCTTCCTGCAGGCACCGGAGAGAACAGGTAATGGACTCCATTCGAAAGGCCGCGGTGCGGGCGTCCTGGGTCGAGACACCATAGCCGCGATTGGCAAGAAAGCTGCTGATAAGATCGGCGGCCTGCCATGAGTCGAGGCCGGACTTCATCAGATCTTCGCGCAGACCTGACAAATCGGCATCGGCAAATCGTTCGACATGGGCGGAGTTAGCCTTTGTCATCTGCGTTGTTCCTGCCGGGGATGCACTCGATGCACTCAATGATTGTTAGACGCGAAAAATCGGTTTGAGGTCTAATATTCCAGAACGAAACAGACCCTTGTACAAAAAAGATGCGATCAATTTACAAAATCCAGACAGAAAAATACAGAGGGCTTCGCGAAGATCATGGATGAGTGGCGCGGTCAGCCAGCAAAACGGGAATGCCGTCGACGATTGGATAGCGCCGCCCGCAGCCTTTGCATCGCATGCCCGCTGCCTCAAGCTGCAGTGTCTGGTGGCAGACCGGGCAGACAACCCGCCTGAGATCCTCCTGCGTCAGCGATCGTGCGCTCATGGCTCTATCATAGCGAATCGATTTGGGCCGGAGAGCGCGATACCATGGTGTGAGATGAAGACAACATCGCGAATTTTGAATGGCATTGAGATTGCTAGAGAGATCAAGGCTGAGGTCGCAGCCGAGGTCGAGGACCTTAAGGCTCGGGGGATTACCCCCGGGCTGGCCGTCATTCTGGTGGGTGAGGTGCCGGCCTCGCAGATTTACGTTCGCAGCAAGGTGAAGACCTCCGGGGAACTTGGCATCTTCAGCGAATTATTGACTCCGCCCGAGAGCATTACGACTGCCGACATGCTCGCGTTGGTAGCAGCGTTGAATGCGCGAGAGGATATTGACGGAATTCTGATTCAACTGCCGCTGCCGAAGCATGTCGATACGAAGCGGCTGCTGGAGGCTGTCTCACCGGACAAGGATGTGGACGGCTTCCATCCCGTGAACGTAGGACGGCTGCAGAGTGGCCAGCCCGGATTAAGGCCCTGCACTCCTGCTGGCATTATGGAAATCCTCCGGCGCAGCAATCTACCGGTCGCGGGACAGAATGCCGTGGTGGTCGGACGGTCGGATATTGTGGGCAAGCCCGCGGCGATGATGCTCCTGAACGCTTCGGCGACGGTGACGGTCTGCCATAGCAAAACCCCCGACCTTGCGAAGTTCACGCGAGCCGCCGATATTTTGATCGCGGCGATCGGCAGACCGGGATTCGTGACCGCGGAGATGGTGAAGCCGGGTGCGACGCTGATCGATGTCGGGATTAACCGCGTGACCGACGCCGCTGAGGTTGAGGAGTTCTTTCCGAATGACGCCGAGCGCGCAGCGACCTTTGCCAAACGCGGTTCCGTCGTCGTCGGGGACATTCACCCCGCCGCATTCGCCAGTGCCGGAGCCTATACTCCTGTGCCCGGCGGCGTCGGTGCGTTGACCATTGCGATGTTGATGCAGAATACGGTGACAGCCGCGAAGCTGCGCCGCGGAATCGCCACGGAGAGACGATAACCACCATGCTGCTCGTTGGCCTCACCGGCGGGTTGGGAAGCGGCAAGTCCACCGCCGCGTGGCTGTTTGAAGCGCTTGGCGCGGAGGTGCTGCAGTCGGACGCGATCGGGCGCGAGCTGATGGAGCCGGGGCAGGCTGTCTATGCCGAAATTGTCGACCACTTTGGCAACGGCGTGGTGCACCCCGATGGCCGGCTGGATCGTGCGGCGCTGGCAAAGATTGCCTTTGTGGACGGACGCGTCGAGGAATTGAATGCGATAGTTCATCCGGCCGTGATTGCCCGGCAGGTGGAGATGAGCGAAGCAATATTTCAGTCCGATCGCCGGGCGGTAGTGATCGTAGAGTCTGCGCTGATCTTTGAAACTCGCTACGGGGAAACAAGCTACGGCGGCACCCACGCGACCGACGGAGCCCCCTGGAAGAACCGCTTCGACAGGATCATTCTCGTGACGGCCCCGGAAGAGGTGAAGATAGCGCGGTTTGTCGCTCGCTGCGCTGCCGGCGAACCGATCACTCCTGAACGGCAGGCGAAGTTGGAAGCCGAGGCGCGGTTGCGGTTGTCGCAGCAGATTCCGGACGAACAGAAAAGCGCTCTTTGCGACTATGTCCTGACCAACGGTGGCCCGTTGAAAGAACTGGAGTGGCAGGTTGATCAGTTATGGCCGATCCTGAAGGCCGCCGCCGAATAAGGAATGGCGAGCGCCGGAGAACGTTGATTGAAAAGAAGTTAAGGGTCGTGGGGCAGACCGGGGAACGCATAGCTCGATACAATCGTATTGTCGGCAGGCTTTGTCTGCCATTTGAAAGATCAGGTCGTGCACACGATGAAATTGCGTCCCGTTCTCCTTGTCGTACTTATTCTCTCCAGCTTCTATTACCTGACGACTCATGTGGGGTCGACGCCTTGGCTGCGCCACGCCGTCCCTGCGGCTGTCGCACCCGCCCCCGCGACCACGGCAGCCGTCAGCGGACCGATGGGAAGCTTCGAGCTGACGCAGGCCGATGCCGCTCCCGCCTATGACAGTGAGGAGCAGCAGAACATTGCTGTTTACAAAAAGGCGCTGCCCTCAGTGGTCAACATCCTCTCGACAGCGGTGGCGTTCGACTTCTTTTATGGTCCCGTTCCGCAACAGGGCCAGGGGTCGGGCTTCATTCTCGACAAAGAGGGACACATCCTGACCAACAACCACGTGATCGACAACGCGCAGCAGGTGGAGGTCACGCTCTCGGACAAGCATAAGTACAAGGCAAAGGTCGTCGGGGTCGACAAGGGACACGATCTCGCACTGCTGCAGATCGCCAACGCGCCGAACCTCCAGCCCGCGACGCTTGCGGAATCGACAAGCCTCACCGTCGGCCAGCGAGTCTATGCGATCGGCAATCCGTTTGGGCTGTCCGGCACGATGACACGCGGCATCATCTCGGCGATCCGGTCGATTCGAGGGCCGGGCAACAGTCCCATCGAGGACGCGATTCAGACCGATGCCGCGGTCAATCCGGGAAACTCGGGCGGTCCGCTGTTGAACTCGCGCGGCGAGGTGATTGGAATTACAACGCTGATCGCAAATAATGGCGCCGACCAATCATCGGGCATCGGGTTTGCGATCCCCGTGAATACGGCGAAGGCGGTGATTGCCGACTTCGCCAAATATGGCCGCATCCGCCGGCCTTCGCTCGACATCTCGACTCTCGCCATCGGACCCGATATCGCGGAACAGATCGGACTGCCCGCCGACTATGGTGTTCTGATCCAGCGTGTACTGCCCGGCGGCGCCGCAGAGAGAGCCGGCCTGCACGGTGGAACCCAGCGGGCAGGCTACCTGGGCAACATGCCGGTGATGAGCGGCGGCGATCTGATCATCGCCATGGATGGGCAGGAGATCTCCAACACGCAGGATCTCGCTGCCGCGATGAACTCGCACAAGGCCGACGATGAGGTGACACTGACGATCTTCCGGGGCCGCAGGAAGATGGACGTAAAGGTGAAGCTGAGCGACGCAACGAGCCAACAGGCGCAGGCCGGACAGCAAACTAATTTGTAAAGGGATGAGTTACTTGTAGTTTTTTATTCTGATGGTTGCCCATTGGTGGAGTCGCGGTGAAGGTAACGGCGGCCGTGGATGACATAGTTGCCGCCGAGAACACGAGCGATCGCCTCAGGATAGGCAAGGTGCTCCTGCTCAAGGATGCGCGCCGCGAGGGTTTCGGCGGTGTCGTCGTCATTAACTGGAACCGTCTTTTGCAGAATGATCACGCCGTGATCCACGGCTTCATCGACAAAGTGAACGCTGCAACCCGCGACTTTGGCACCATAGTCGAAGGCCTGCTTTTGTGCGTTGAGACCCGGAAACGCAGGGAGCAATGAGGGATGGACGTTCACGATGCGGTTCGGAAAAGCGGCGAGGAAGGCCGGCGAGATGATGCGCATGTAGCCGGCCAGGCAGACGAGGTCGACCTCGTGCTGCCGGAGGGGCGCGATCATCTCTGCATCATGTTCGGCACGCCGGCGGCCGGCAGAAGGAATGGCGAAAGCAGGCAGGTTGAGTTCGCGCGCGGCGGCCAGGCCGGGAGCGTCTTCAAGATTGGACAGAACCACCGCAATCTCCGCACCCGGAAGGCGCTGTTGGCTGATCGCGTTGGCGATGGCAAGGAAATTCGACCCTCTGCCCGAGAGGAGGATGCCCAGGCGCTGCATGACAGATTCCTTTCGTTGATCCTAAATCAGACTTCGCCTGAGCTTTGCATTACGCTCGCTCTGGCCAGGTGCCAACAATTGGATGCCATTACCGCGCGTTGGGCAGCAGACCCTGCTCGACCAGAACGGGCGGTCGCCGATGCTTGGTCGCCTGTTCGTAGGCATAGGCCCAGCCAAGCAGGTCGCCATCTTTCCATGGCCGGGCTGAAATCTCCAGACCGAACGGCAGACCGCTGGGATAGAATCCGCCCGGGACGACAACCGCCGGTACGCCGATCATGTTCACCCATCCCGTGGCGCTGTGCGGACCTCCGCTGATGCGTCCATCCTGCGGCATCGTCTCATCCGGCGGAGGCATTTGCGTCGCCGGATACACCAGCCCATCGAGATGCAACCGGTCCAGCACCTCGTTGTACGCCTCGAGCGCCTTTTTGCGAGGGGTAAAGAAGTTCGCATCGGCTTGCGGATCGCTCTCAATCAACGCTTGCGCCACGGCACGGCGGTCCTTTCGCGTGCTCGCATCCGTGACGCCGATGATCGTAGCCGGCAACGGAGAGCCCGCAGCCTTCTCATACTCCGCGGCCGAATGATATTGCCCCGGGCCATACGCGGCGAGAAACTTCTCTGTTCCTTCACGAATATAAGGAACCGTGCCAACGCGAGCGACGGTCACCGCAAAACTGTCTGGCAGGATCGAATCGTCAAAGACGACAGTAGCTCCAGCCGCACGGAGCCCCTCAATCGCCTTCATGAACGCTTCGCGCGTCTCCGGCCGCAGCTTCTCAACGGCGTCCGCTGTTTGTGCCGCCACCTCACTCGGCGTTGCCGATGAGGGAATGCCCTGGAACGGAATTCCCGCTCCCGTAAGAACGAAAACCGGCACACCGAAACGTTTGCCCTTCAGCGAATCCGCCTTCAGATACTGGGTGTACGGCCCGGGTTGCGCTTTGGCAGCAGAACCGGCCGTGCGCGGATCTGCTGCATCTTCGCCCACCATGGCGTCGAGCGCAATGGTGGCATCGGTCACGTTGCGCGCTATCGGCCCCGTGTTGTCGAGCAGCCAGTCCAGCGGTGCGATGCCCGCGATACTCACCAGGCCACGCGTCGGAAATACGCCGACAACCGCGCTCGTGGCCGATGGCATCCGGATCGAGTTGCCCGTATCGGTTCCGTTGCCGAGCAGCGCCATGTTTGCGGTCACCGCTGTGACCGTGCCTCCCGAAGAGCCTCCCGGACTGAAGCGAACGTCATACGCATTTCCCGTGCGTCCGTAGGCGGTGCTGCGATTGGTATCGCTCGCCGCAAAGTCCGGCATGTTGGTCTGGCCGATGATGACGGCTCCTGCCGCACGCAACTTGGCGACGATGGTTGCGTCCTTCGGCGCCACCAGCTCGTGGCCGGGAATCATGTAGCCCTTCCATCCGTCGGTCGTGATCAGCCCCTTGATGCTGGTGTTGGCCTTCGTCACAATCGGAACGCCCCACATGGGACCACGCCGAAAGCTTGCGCCCCCGGCCTTCGCCTCCGCGTCCTCGCGGGCAGCGGTAGCGAGAGCACCCTTTTCATCCACGTTTTGTACGGCGCGATAGATCCCGTTGTACCTGGCAATCCGCGCCATGTACCACCGCACCACTTCTGTGACGGTGTACTTGTGGCTGCGATACAACTCCTCCAATTTCGGGATGGTGACCTCCATGAGATCCCGATCCATGGCACGTTGAGCGGCGGCAGCTGGGGTCTGCGCGTTCAATGAGCCGCCGGCCACCATGAGCGCGACGAGAAAATACCAAAACCCGACCCGTATCTTCATAACAACCTTTTTAGAGGAAATGATGCTTTCTATAAGAACACAGGTCGCTTGCGCGTGGCTTTTTGGATCAGCTTGCGTCAGCTGAGAGAGGCGATTTTTCTTTGCTTCGCTAGTAGAATTACGAGCGCAGCGTCTCGGGGCCTTCCGGTACGATTGTGCAGATCGATCCACGGGGGATCCGAACCTCGAAACGAACCCAGCCCGTCTGCGAAGGAAATATTATGTCCCGCTCAATCATCGTTCTACCCGACGACACCTCCAAGCCAATTCTCGACGCCATCGCACAGGCCAGGAAATCCATTCGCGTCAAGATGTTCATCTTCTCCGACCCTGGACTCCTCGATGCAGTCATCGCGGCACAACATCGTGGCGTCGACGTGCGCATCATGCTCAATCCTGAGCGGCGCGACGGTGAAAAAGAAAATGCCGATACTCGGAAGAAACTTACCGAAGGCGGTGTCCACGTCGCCGACAGCAACCCGGACTTCGACGTGACCCACGAAAAGTCGATGGTCATCGACGACACCGTCGCCTTCGTCCAGTCGCTCAACTGGGAGACCAAGAACGTGACCGAGACGCGCGACTACGCCATCGTCACGACCCACGACCACGAGGTTGCCGAGGTTGCGCGCTGCTTCGACGCCGACTGGGACCGCAAAAAATTCGACAGTGGCGAAGACTCGCACCTTATCTGGTGCGTCGGCAACGGACGCCAGCGCCTTGGCAAGCTCATCGACTCCAGCAAACATTCCCTCTGGCTCCAGAACGAGCGCTACCAGGATCCCACCATCATCGAGCACCTCATCCGCGCCCACGCCCGCGGCGTCAAGATTCACATCATGGCCCGGCCCCCGCACAAGCTCAAGAAAGAGAAGCTCGTCGAAGGCGTCAGCGGTCTGCGCAGCCTCCAGGACCTCGGCGTCAAGATCCATAAGCTGCGCCACATCAAGCTGCATGCCAAACTGATTCTCGCCGACGATTCCCACGCCATCATCGGCTCCATCAACCTCGCCCCCGGCAGCTTCGACAGCCGCCGCGAACTCGCCATCCAGGTCGACGACCCGCACGTGATTCACCGCATCAAAAAGACGCTTGAGGACGATTGGGCAAACTCCCACCCGCTCGACCTCTCCGACAAGGCCCTCCTCTCCGAACTCGAGGACTACGACCCCAGTGTGAAAGAGGACCTTGCCATTTCAATCAAGGAGCATCACAAAAACGGAAAACATCACGACGAGGAAAAGCACCCCAAGGAAGAAAAAACTCACAAAGGCAAGTAACCCTTCGCTCTACCGTCGCGTGATGGCTAGTTGTAGCTGACCTTCCGCTCGCCCCGAACCACCCTGCCGATCAGGCAGTGCCGTTCATTCGCGCGATTCAGAATCGCCTTCGCCTTCTTGATCTTCTCCGCCGGAATCACAGCGATCAGCCCGATCCCCATGTTGAAGGTTCGCAGCATCTCGTGGTCCTCTACATTGCCCAGCTGCTGCAGATGCTCAAACAGCGGCGGTACCGTCCACGAGGAGCGGTCGATCACCGCCCCCATGCCCTTGGGCAGAATGCGCGGCAGATTCTCCGTAATCCCGCCGCCTGTGATGTGCGCCATACCGCTGACCACCTCGGCTCCGGTCAACTTCTTGATCACCGAAAGATAACTGCGGTGCGTGCGCATCAGAGCGGCTCCGGTCTTGTCCTTCAACTCGTTCACGTAATGATCGGGGCCGTACTTCGCGACCTCAAAGAGCAGCTTCCGCGCCAGCGAGTAGCCGTTGGTGTGCAGGCCGTTCGAAGGCAGCCCGACCAGCACATCACCAACCTGAATGTGTTCGCCCGTGATGATCTTGTCGCGGCTCACCGCCCCGATGATGGTGCCGGCAAGGTCGTACTCTCCATCGGCGTAGAAGCCCGGCATCTGGGCGGTCTCGCCGCCGATCAGCGCGCAGCCGTTCGCCCGGCACGCCTCGCTGATCCCCTGCACCACCTTCTCGACGATCATGTCTTCCAACTTGCCGGTCGCCAGATAGTCGAGGAAAAACAACGGCGTAGCCCCCTGCACGGCGATGTCGTTCACGCAGTGGTTGACCAGGTCCTGGCCCACCGTGTGATGAATCCCAAGCTCAAAGGCGACCTTCAGCTTGGTTCCCACACCGTCGGCGCTGGAGACAAGGACGGGGTTCGGAAATTTCTCCAGGTCCAGCGCAAACAGGCCGCCAAAGCCGCCGATCTCGGAAAGCACCTGCCGGTTAAAGGTCTTGCGCGCCAACATCTTGATGCGTTGTTTGCTGCGGTCGGCCGAGGAGATGTCCACGCCGGCATCGGCGTAGCTGATGCCCTTTCTGGGGGCAGCAGGGGGCGCTCCAGCCTTCGGGGCTTGCTTCTGGCCGACAGTCTTCTTGACCGCGGCAGTCCGAAGCGATGGATCAGGGGTCGCTGCCGCTTGCGGGGCGGTCGAATCGGGTGTGGGGGAGGTCTCATCCGGCAAGGTCATGCTCCATGTTATCTCGCTTGAAACGAAGAAGTTTAGTCTAGCAGGGACATAATCACAGGCCTATAACACGAACGTTATTCGTACACTCCGAGCAGCCGGCCACGCTGCTCCGGCGACGGCAGAGGGCAGGTGTCGTAGCGACCGAATATCCGGTACCGAAATCGGGCAACAATACCGTAACCCCAATTACGCAAAGGGAGGGGCACCACCCTCATGGCCCTCCCCAACAGTCGCCAGCCAGGGCCGAGCAGCTCCAGAGCCGCAGCAACCGCGTCGGAGCGCTGATAAAGGCGTTCCGAAGGGGTCAGAGCGTCCCTCAGCAGCACCACGCCGTCCGGAAAGCTGTGGATATCGAAGCGGGCCAACACTTCGCGGCCCAGACTGCTTTGCAGCGGCGTGTAACGAAACTTATCCAGCCTGTCATGCCTCATCAGGAACTGCACCACGCCATTGCACAGCGCACAAACGCCATCGTAGAGCAGCAGCGCCCGTCCCTCTATCGCGTTGCGCTCCGTCTCTGTCATACCCAGCCTGTCATACCCGACCCGTCATGCCTTAATCGATATGCCTCAGTCCGCCCGACTGGGATCGAGCGACGCCTCGCCGAGCATCCCCTTCAGGATCCTCTTCAGATGCAACTCCGCACAGTCGACATGGGGGAACTCGGTATTCCCATCGTTGAAGAGCACCGCAAGATCCGTTCCCGCCATCAGAATCGCCTCCGCCCCATCCCGCTTCTGCAGCGTGTGAGCAATCGCCGTCATCTTCCTGTGCTGTTCTTCTGTGCCTGCTCCCTTTTGCAGCAGCTCCAGATAGGTATTGTGGATGTATTCCATCTCATCCGACGTCGGCCGGATGATTTCCACATCGCCGGCGAACCCGTAGAGCGACGACTCCATCACGTAACGCGTTCCAAACACGGCGACCCGCCGAACACCTCGGGCTGTAAGTTCCTCAACAAGAGGATCGAAAATGTTGAACAGAGGCAGCGGAGAGACTGCGATCAGCTGCCGGATACAGTAGTGCGGCGTAATCGCCGGGATTACCGCAAACTCCGCGCCTGCGGCCTTCAATCGCCGAATGAAGCCCAGCAGGTATTCGGCCAATCCATCGCGGTCACCTGCTTGCACGTACTCGAAGACCCGGGACGTCTCGGAGTGCGTAATGACGATGTCCAGGGTGCGGCCCTGCTCCTCATGCCCCTTCACCAGCTTCTGGTAGTAGTGAATGGTGGCGCCCACTCCAAGCCCACCCAGCAAACCTAAGCATCGACCTTTGTTCATCCAACAAGACTAGTGCCTCGTCGAACCCAACACCAGCAAGCACAGGCAAAACATCTCTCCTTATTCCATCCTCAGCGCCTTCGCCGGATCGATCGACGCCGCACGGCGCGCCGGAATCAATCCTGCAATGCAAGCCGCTACAGCCAGCGTCACAATCGCCGCAGCCATCACCGTGGCATCGGCATTCGTAATTTCGTACAACTGTGCTTTGACAAACCGCACACACATCAGCGCCACTGGAATTCCGATCCCCAGCCCCAGCACCGTCTGGACGGTTGCCCCGCGCAGAATCATCGCAATCACGCTGCCGCGCTTGGCTCCGAGTGCCATGCGAATCCCAATCTCCGAAGTCCGTCCCGCAACTGTATACGAGGTCACGCCGTATAGCCCGATCGTCGCCAGCAACAGCGCCAGTCCGCCAAACAGCATCGTTAAGCGCGAGACCATCCGCTCTTCGCTGAACCGATCGCCGATCTGCTCCTCGAACGTCTGGAACTTCACTACAGCAAGATTCGGATTAATCCCGGCCAGCGTCTTTCTTGCCAGCGTCTCCATATCGTTCATCGGCCGATCCGTAGCAATTGAGACCGCCCCGGCAAAGAGCCCCTCATCCTTCTCGACGGGACTTTTGTCGCTCGACGGCCGCTGCATCATCGGCACAAAGTACATGTAATGGTTCTCCCATTTCGCGCTCTGGTATGCGGTGTCCTCGACAACGCCCACAATCTCATAATCTCCAGCTGTCTTCTGGTCACCCCCGCCAAAGTGTTGCCCAATCGGATTGAGGCCCTTCAGATACTGCTTCACAAACGCCTCGTTGACCACGGCCACGGTCGGAGTCATCGACGTATCCTGCACACCAATCCCGCGGCCCATCACCACCCGGGTCCCCACCGAATCGAAGAACTCAGCGTTCGCCTTCACAAAGGAGGCTCCGAACCCGCCAACGGGTGGTTGTCCCTGGACAGTAACGCCTGTTCCCCAGTTGTTGTCCTCCATCGGGGTATAAGTCGCGATCCCAACCTTCGTCACTCCCGGCAGCGTGTGGAATCGCTCCTCGATCGTCCGGTAAAGTGCTTCGACCTGTGTCTGCGAGTATCCCGCGGCCTGCGGGTTGATATGTACGATGTACCGATTCCGCGCATCCAGCTTCAGATCCTTGCTCTCGAGCTTGTTCAAGCTCTGCGCAAACAATCCCGCACCCACCAGCAGCACCAGCGACAGCGCCGCCTGCAACACCACCAGCCCGCGCTGCAGCAGGGAAGCCCCCGTCGCCGTCGTCCGTGTCCCGCTGCGCAAAGCATCCGCAGGATTCGCACTTGCCGTAATCCAAGCCGGCGCGACACCAAATAGAATTCCCGTCACCACTGACAGCGCAAACGCAAACCCAATCACCTCGAGCGAAGGACTGGCATGAATCGGAACGTTATTGTCCCCAGGAAACGCCATCAGCAGCAGCATCCGTGTACCCGCATAAGCCACCGCTAACCCTGCCAGACCGCCGATCACCGACAGCACCAAACTCTCTGTCAGCAACTGGCGAATGATTCTTCCACGCATCGCCCCCAGCGCCGTCCTCACGGACATCTCCGTGCGCCGTCCCATGCCCCGAACCAGCAGCAGATTGGCAATATTCGCGCAAGCAATCAACAGCACGAGCCCCGCGATCCACATCAGCAGCCGCAGATGCGACGCATACTCCTCCTGCAGTGCCTGAATCCCCGCACCGCCCGGCGTCAGCGTCGTATGAGTCTTCGCCAGCCGCTCCTGATCGTGTTGCGATGCCTTAAACTTGCGCGCAAGAATCTGCTTCAGCAGCGCATTCACCTTGTCCTGCAGCGGAGCCCAAGCCACGCCAGGCTTCAACCGCCCGACAATGTATAGCCAATCTACGTTCGGCTGGTGAACATACGCTACGCCCGCCACCACCGGCATCGACTCGATCGGCAGATAATAGTCCGGCGGCGTGTTCGACATCCGGTCCCCGTAAAATCCCTGCGGCGCAATCCCCACCACCGTCACCGCCTTCGTATTCACCCAGAACGTGCTCCCAATCACCGAAGGGTCGCCCGCATACTCGCGCTGCCACGTGTCATAACTCATTACTGCGGTGTTCGGCGCGCCCTGTGCATCGTCCGCATCGCCAAACAGCCGTCCCCTGTCCGGCTTTAGCCCGAATGTTCGGAAGTAGTTGCCCGAGACAAACTCTCCCATCACACTCTTCGGCTCAACCCCCGTCCCATCCCGCCGCACCGTCACCGGACGATAATGAAAGCCTGCCTGAATCCCAGCCAACTCCTCAAACTCTGGCAGATTCTTCTTCAACTGCTGATAGGTATCCGTTGAGAACATCCCATAGTTCCCATTGTCTTTCGTTCCACTAGTCACGCAGCAGTCGTTATTGTCGCCCAGCCGAACCAGTGTCTTCGGATCAGCAACCGGCAGCTTCTTCAGCAGCACGGCATTCACCAGCGTGAAGATCGCAGCATTTGCCCCAATCCCCAGCGCCAGCGTCAACACCACCGTCACCGTGAAGCCCGGTGTCCTCCGCAGTTGCCGCAGTGCATAATGAATGTCCTGTGTGATAGTCATAGTGGTCGCTCTCCGTTCAAAGTGGTTCTGATCTCTCGGTCCAGCGGCGCGTCATCGCTGCGCAGGCGTTGGCGAGTCCCAACGTGAAAAAGCACGTCGCCAGCCAAAACCCAAAGCAAACTTGTTGCGTATTATCTGTGACATATCCCAAAGCCCACCTTATAACACTGTCCACAAGTGTTCTTCTTCGTCCGAAACCGGACACCCGTCACCTCCTATACTGAATCCATGCACCGCAGCCTCACCCGCTCCCATCACCTGCAGCAGCGCGCCGAAAAGTTCCTTCCCGGCGGAGTCGACTCGCCCGTCCGCGCCTTCCGCGCCGTCGGAGGCGATCCGCCCTTCGTGACTCACGCCGAAGGCGCCTACCTCTTCGACGAAGACGGCAACCGCTACCTCGACTTCTTCGGCTCCTGGGGCCCCATGATCCTCGGCCACGCCTTCCCGCCCGTCGTCGAGGCCATCCAACAGGCCGCCGCCAAAGGCGCAAGCTTCGGAGCCTCCATCGCCGCCGAAGCCGACCTCGCCGAGCTCGTCACACGCTGCGTTCCCTCCATCGAAAAACTCCGTTTCGTCTCCTCCGGCACCGAAGCCTGCATGTCCGCGATTCGCCTCGCGAGAGGATTCACCGGCCGCAACTTCGTCATCAAGTTCGAGGGCTGCTACCACGGCCACTCCGACGCCATGCTCGTCAAAGCCGGCAGCGGAGTCGCCACGCTCGGCATCCCCGGCTCCGCAGGCGTCCCTGCCGAAACCGCAATGCACACCCTTGCACTCCCCTTCAACGACCTCAATGCCGTTGCCGCCGTCTTCGCCGCCCGCCCGCACGACATAGCCTGCGTCATCGTCGAACCCGTCGTCGGCAACGCCGGCACCATCCCACCCAACCCCGGCTACCTCGAAGGCCTCCGCGAGATCACCGCAGCCCACGGCGCACTCCTCATCCTCGATGAGGTCATGACCGGCTTTCGTCTCTCCCTCGGCGGCGCACAGCAGCTCTACAACATCCAGCCCGACCTCACCACCCTCGGCAAGATCATCGGCGGCGGCCTGCCCTGCGGCGCCTTCGGCGGACGAGCGGACATCATGCAATCTCTCGCCCCGTTAGGCCCCGTCTATCAGGCCGGGACGTTGAGCGGGAACCCATTAGCCATGGCAGCAGGAATCGCCACCCTGCGCCACCTGATCGCCCACGAGGAAGAAATCTACTCCGGCCTCGACCAGACGACCACAGTTATCGCCGAAGGAGTCGGCAGGATCGTAAGGGACCTCGGCATCCCAATGACAGTCAACCGCGTCGGTTCCATGTTCACTTGGTTTTTTACCAATCAACCCGTCACCGACTTCGCCAGTGCCTCGACCTCGGACACCGCAGCCTTCGGACGCTTCCACCGTGCCATGCTCGAGGCCGGCATCTGGCTTCCCCCGAGCCAGTACGAAGCGGCCTTCGTCTCCACAGCCCACGGCCAGGCCGAAGTCGGAATGGTCCTCGAAGCCGCCCGCCAAGCCTTATCCTGAAGAGCCTTGCCTAAGCGGTCGCCTTTTTGGGCTCCATCCAAAGCTTGCCAACAGCGATCAGAACAACCAGCATCGCAGCGCAGAGCGCGAACACCTTCCGCACACCCATGTGCTGCGTCAGCACACCAGACAGCACCAATCCCGCGATCTGTGCTGCAAAAATGATCGACATAAAGGTAGAACCGACCCGTCCCATGAGTTCAGGCGGCGTAGCCTGTTGAAACAGCGTTTGCGCCGGCACAATAATCGCGGCAACCGAGATGCCGATGATGAAGTTCCCCACCAGCGTCGACCAAACATGCGGAAGCAACGTAAGGATCACCAGGCCAATCGCAATGCCGCAGAAACCGGTGTAGACCAGCAGCGTATTGCTGAGTTTTTTGCCGAAGGTATTTAGGCCATTGATACCGAGCAGCATTCCCAGGCCGATCATCGGCGAAACGATACCGAACATTTTCGTGGAGGCGTGCAGCGAATCGCGGACATAGATCGCGATCAGCGGGCCGAAACATCCGATGACAAACATTCCTGCGGCCATCGCGAGTATCACGAAGAGAAGAGCAGCATGGTGGACGATGAAGCTGATGCCCTGCTTCATATCAAGCCAGATCTTGCCAATGGCCGAGGTGTTTTCTGCGCCCGGCACTGCCGGTTTTGGCGCAGTCTTCGCGGGCCTAAGAAAGACTACCGATGCGATAAGGGATGCGGAGCCAACGAAGCTTACTGAGTCGAAGATGTAGCAACTGGCTGCCCCGAGATACGCGACCATAAACGCAGCGATGGCGGGGCCGACGATGCGCATGCCGAACATGACCTGCTGCATGAGCGCGTTTGCGGAGCGCAGGCCGTGCAGCGGTACGGCGGAGCGGATCGCAACTCCCTGCGCAGGCCCGAAGAAGCTGGAGACCACGCTGATGGCGGCGAGTATCGCGTAGAAGTGCCAGACCTGATGAGCGGCAAGGAGAAGAAGACAGAGGCCAGCGCGAATGCTGTCGCTTGAGACCATGGTCGGCTTCAAGGGCCAGCGATCGACAAAGACTCCGGCCAGAATGCCAAGGATGGCAATGGGCAACATGTATGCGATCTGGACGCCAGTCACCTGCTGTGCGGTCGCGTGGAGCTTGAATGTGAGAATGCTGATCACTGCGAAGAGCGCAAGGAAGTCACCGAAGACCGAGACCACCTGCGCGTACCAGAGGCGGCGCATCATCGGGATGCGCATCACGTCGCCCATCGAGAGAGGCGCAGGAAGCTCCGGGTCGATGGGTGGCTTCGGGATCGACTCGGCGGAGGCCGGGTTGGGGGAGACTGTGCTCATGCGCGGTGAGTTTATGGTACCCGACGGAGGCATGTTCAGCTGTTACCGTTTTAGACGACTGGGTCTAGGTGGAAGATTCGGAATTGCGTCACGGAAGAGTCTGGCGTCAGGCCCAGGAATCTACGGTGACGAACTTCGTGCCGGGCTTGTCCTTGTACTTCCGCAGGAGCAGTTCAGTGGCTTCGACAGTAGGTAGGCGCGGTTGGCCGAGACCCCCTTGTCCACCATCGTGAAGGACGATGTTGGAGGCGCGGTTTTGCCGCTGATTCCGCGCGATGCCCCGAACAGTACGCGCCGCGATCTCTTCTGCTCCGACAGGCTTCCAGTCTTTCGGGAGAATGTTCCACTGGACCGGTGTGAGACCGAGTGAGCGAGCTATGTTGAGGACTGCGGGCCGACGCGCTCCATGGGGTGGGCGGAAGTAGCGGATGGCGATGCCGAGAGTGTCTTCGAGCAGGCCGTTGCAGCCGGCGAGCTCCTCTCGGATGCGAGTGGCCGACTGCCATGCGAGCCAGGGGTGGGTCATGCTGTGGTTGCCGATGAGATGTCCGGCAGAGGAGACGGCACGTACGATCTGCGGGCGCTGGCGGACGTAGTTGCCGATAAAGAAAAAGCTGGCTCGAACATCGTGGCGAGCGAGTACTTCGAGCAGGCGCTCAGTGACGATGTCGTTGGGGCCGTCGTCGTAAGTGAGGGCGATTTCGTCTGGGTTGCGGCCGGCGATTAGAACCTTGCCGAAGAGCTGGGATTGCGCGGAAAGGGCGGCGTAGGTGCAGACCCCTGCGAGGCCGACGGTGGTGATAGCTGCGGCTGCCGTCGTGATTGTAGGAGCGTTCATTGCTTAGACAAGTTTAGTCCGTTGCCACAGCACTCGATAACGCGATAGATCGTCGGTTGCGAGACCGTATTCGCGTCAGTGTTTGGCAGAAGACTTCTTGATCAGGGCGAAGACCTCTTCGGCGTGGCCTTCGGGCTTTACTTCTTCGAAGATGTGCAAGAGACGCTGATCAGGGCCGATGAGATATGTCGTGCGTTTGACGCCTTTGACGAGCTTGCCGTACATGTTCTTGGGCTTGATCAGGTCGTAGCGGTTGATGAGCTCCATCTCGGGGTCGGCGAGGAGGTCATAAGGAAGGTTGTACTTGTCTTTGAACTTCTTCTGGTCTTTGACCGTGTCTCGTGAGATGCCGAGAACGACGATGCCCGCCTTTTGAAACTTCTCGAAGGCGTCGCGGAAGCCGCAGGATTCAATCGTGCAGCCTGGAGTATCTGCGCGGGGATAGAAGAAGAGAACGACCGGCTGGCCTTTGAAGTCGGTAAGGGAGACTTCTTTGCCGTCCTGGTTCTGGAGGGTGAAGTTTTCTACTTTGTCGCCTGCTTGCATGAGTTGACTCCTTGCTTTCTCGATTACTACGAGTCTATTCGGCCAGAGCGGCGAGAGTCTTTTCAAGCGAGGCGGAATCTTCAACATTGAGGGCCTTTTGATTCCGATCGATCTGGCGCATGAGACCGGAGAGCACTTTGCCGGGGCCTACTTCGATAAAGTGCGTGGCGCCTTGAGTGATCAGGAGCTGAATGCATTCCACCCAACGAACCGGGCCGGTGACCTGACGAATAAGGCAGTCGCGGGAGTCGGGACTGCGGGTGATCATGCGAGCGTCGACGTTTGCAGCGATCGGAACCAGAGGATCATTGAAGACGACGGATTCGAGGTCTTTGGCGAGGGCATCCTGAGCCGGCTGCATGAGTGCGCAGTGAAATGGGGCACTGACCTGAAGCATGACCGTCCGCTTCGCTCCGGCCTCTTTGCAGCGGTCGGCGGCCACCTGGACGGCCGCTGCGGCTCCTGAGATGACGGTCTGGTCGGGGGAGTTGAGATTGGCCGGAGAGACAACGGCAGTCTTCGAGGAGAAGTTCTGTGCTTCAGGCGTCGTGGGGAGTGGAGTGAGCTGGTCGGAGACTTGAGAGCAGATCTCGCTGATGAGTGGTGCGGAAAGGCCGAGGATTGCAGCCATGGCGCCTTCGCCCGGCGGTACCGCCTGCTGCATGTATTGTCCGCGGGATCGCACGGTGCGGACGGCGTCAGCGAAAGTGAGAGTGCTGGCGGTGACGTGGGCCGAGTATTCGCCCAGACTGTGCCCAGAGGCGAAGGTGGGCTGGATGCCGCGTTCGGCAAGCACGCGGGCAGCGGCGACCGAGACGGTGAGGATGGCAGGCTGCGTGTGCTCGGTGAGTTTGAGCTGGTCTTCGGGGCCTTCGAAGATGAGCTTAGAGAGTGGAAAACCAAGGGCTTCATCGGCCTCATCGAAGACGGCGCGGGCGACGAGAAACTGGTCGTAGAGATCGCGGCCCATGCCAACAGATTGCGAGCCCTGACCGGGGAAGAGAAAGGCTGGTTTCGTTGTACTCATCGTTGACGATGGTAAATCAGAGCAGGCAAAGCTGTTGCCAGGGGCCTGGCGGTTGGGACGGTTCTGATGAACTAGTTTTTTAGGCCTCTGGTCATCTGGAGGAGGCTGCTGTGTGGAACGACAGAGGCGACGTTTTCGTGCTTCATGCAGAACTCCCGGCCTGCGGCGGCGTGGAAACGGAAGAACTCCTGCGAGGTGTGTTGACCCGGCATCAGCCAATCATGTGGCTCCAGGATGATCAAAGGAAACCGGTTGATGGGATCGGTGTCTCCATCAAAGAGGTCTTTCTCGGCGCCTTCTATGTCGACCTTGAGGAGGAAGGGGGCGTAGGCGGTGTTGGGTTTGGAGGCGAGGAGGGAGCCGACGGAGACCAGATCGATCTCCACCCCACGGGGCTCATGCGTCGTGCGTGCGCCCATGTGAGCTCCTGTCGGGTTGTCGAGGTAGGCGCGGCCGTCGGTTGAGGAGATGCCGGCCAGCCTGAGGTCGACATCGAGGCCGGCGCAGTTGCGACGGAGGAGGGCGAAGTTCTCCGCTGCAGGTTCTACGGCGATGATGTGGGCTTCGGGGTAGCGGGCGGAGAACCAGGTGACGCTGGCTCCGATGTTGGCGCCGCAGTCGATGATGAGGGGTTGAAGACCTGAGGCGAGGATCTCGCGATAGAGGTTCTCCACGAGCACGCCGTGAGCGCCGGAGGGCATGTCGTACTGGGCCTGGGTGAAGCACTGCTTGATGGCCAGGGCGTCGTCGTCGCTCCAGCGGCGGTGTTCGAGGCTGAAGGTGCGGCCTTGATAGGCGACCTTCGCGACGGCGTGGTCGTTGGGAACATCCGGGTGAGAGATTTGGCGCGCCAGACGAACTAGCGGGCTGACTGCTTTGTGCGCTACACGCCCGATGGGCGTCGAAACGACCAGGTTCAAGACTCGTTGCATGATGTGTTCCTCAGATGGCAGAAAGCCCGCAAGAGGCTGCAAGAAGTCAGTGCAACATGAGAGTACGTTACGTGAGCAAAAGTTGGATGTCGAGGCTGCCTGGCGGGAGCGAGGAGCGAAGTGATTGATTTCAGGTTGATGGGGAAATATTAAATTCCGAGGCCGAAGTCTACGTCCTGCTCGTCGCCGGAGTGGGCGTAGAAGTCGTAGGGGGTGCGGCGGTTGAACTGGTAGCGCTGGCGGAGCTCGCGTCCGATGAAGAGGCCAAGAGCCACGGCGCCGAGGCCGGCGGAAATCCAGCCTACGGTCTTGATGAGGGTGGTTTCTTCTTCGCCCTCGTCTTCATTTTCATTTCCGTTCCGCTCGCTGCGAGGGAACGGGATGGTGCCGGTGACAGAGGCATCCTCCCCTGAGGTTTCGGTTGGAGTGTCGGCGTCGCGGGATGTGGAGCGGAACTTCATAATTTTGGATGATAGCGCAGGTGCGTTCGAGTTCTGTGAAACTGTCGTTCTAATAAGATGCAGCTTTTGTGTCATCGGCTCTTTGACGCGGAAGATTAGCAAAGGTTTGATCTATTTGATCTAAGTGACACTCACGTCGTGAAATCCGAGCCCGTAGAGGAGGGTGGTGACGGTGGCGCGGGCGTTTTTGCTGGCCGTGTCGAGGATTCCGTCGGCGAGGGCGGACTGCTGAAGCTGCTGTTCGGCCTTGGCGCGGGTGTCGGTTTCTAAATTAGGGTCGGCGGGGACTAAGACGCCAGTGGAGCGGAGGTACACCCGCGTGTGTTGGTTGTCGATGCTCGTGAGGAAGAGCTGCGATGGGGGGAGGGTGACATGGATGGACCGAAGGCCGTCCTTCTCGGTGATCCGAACGTCTTCGGGTTTCAACTGGGATAGATCGATTCCAGCGATCGACTGGCCATGAACCACGAGCAGGATGCGGTCGCCGGCGAGCAGATCGGGCAGCACCGCGGAGGATTTCGCGCCTTCAACGACGGTATCGATCGAGTAGACGACGGTTTCCAGGCGGGCGAGGCGCTGAATCTTCTGGACGACGGCTGGCACTGACGTGTCGTAAGTGACGGTGCGCCCGGTGATGGCGGTCGCGACGCGGGCCATGATGCCGGTGGTGGCGTGGCGGAGGAAGACGGCCAGGGCGACAGCTCCCAGGATGAGGGAGATCAGAACGACGAGGAGGGTTCCGGAGGAGCGGTTACGGTCTGAGCCGTAGGATCGGTACTGGGTCGTCATGCTGGTTCGATGCTCCTTTTGCTCAACCTGCCGGGGGTACCCCTTGTTATCTCGGTGTAACTTCCTTCATTTCTGCGGCTTACAAAGGTAATACTATACCTGACTGACGATAGACTGGCTTCGCCGTGACAGAGGAGCTTGCTGAAGAGCAACGACGTTAGCGGTTTAGCGCTGCTAGCCTGAGTTCTAGCAAATGACGCGAAACAATTTGCAAAGGCCCTCCCACTACGGAGGGCTTATTTTTTGCTTAGTTGACTGTCGAATCGCGCGGAGGTCATCCACGCTGGCGCACCCTCGATCTGGAAGCCACGAAGGTCGTAGGCATACTGGACCAAAAACTTTAGAGATGCGCCGGTCATCGTGAAGCCATTCGGTTCGGGCTTGATGGTGAAGCTTCTACTATTCGGGTCGATTTTTGGGCTGAAAACGCGAAAAATAATTTCGCTGCCTTGTCGGATGGGAGGAAACTGGTTCGGTAAAGGTTCTCGATTCGGGAGTAGGCTCAATCCCTTGCTCAGGAGAAATCTATGAAACGGAATGCTCTGAGGGCCATTGTATTAGGAAGTTTCGCGCTGGTTGTCATGATGGCGCCGGCGTGGCAGTTGCAGGCGCAGGACACCAAAGCACCGTATCCGAACATGGCGCCGCTGGACCAGTATCTGATGGAGCGAGATGCCGAGATAGTGCTGGCGCGGAGCGCTGCTCCCCCATCCATCTCAGGAGATGCCGAGATCATGGTCCTCGGGCGGCATGGTTACGAAACCGCAGTCAAAGGTAAGAACGGTTTCGTGTGCATGGTGGAGCGGTCCTGGATGGCCGGAACCGACGATCCCAATTTTTGGAATCCCAAACTGCGGGGTCCGATCTGCCTCAACCCGGCGTCCGTGCGATCCTACCTTCCACGCACGATCAGGAAAACCGAGCTGATATTGGCTACACGATCCAAAGCCCAGATGTTTGCGGATATCAAAGCCGCTTTGGACAAGAAGGAATTGCCTGCGCCGGAACCAGGCGCGATGTGCTACATGCTGTCCAAACAGGGATACTTGAGCGACACCGATGGGCACTGGCGTCCCCACCTGATGTTTTTCACTCCACTAACGGACCCTGCAGCCTGGGGCGCAGGCTTGCCGGGCTCGCCGGTTATAGCATTTCCGGGCACGGAGGGAATGACCATATTTCTGGTTCCGGTGGTCAAGTGGTCGGACGGTACGGCTGCCTCGGTGGGTGAGCACTGAGCTGGGATCTCGGCGGGTATCGGGATTTTCGCACCCACCTTATCGACGATGAGACCCTCGCGAAGATGAGGCACCCGGTTGTGGTGGTTCGGTTAGAGGCGACGAAAAGATCATGCCTAGCCGCGCAGAGATAGCTGCGTCATTGGGTCCGGTGTTCCTCTGGGCAGTTTTGGCAGACGAGTAACTATCTCCAAGAGGCACAAAACGAACGCTTCACGTACTGTCGGAAGATCGACAGGAATTGTGCGGGTTCCGGTGTGAACTGCCTGATTTCTTGCGTCATAAATTGCTTCCACAGCCTCGACACAAGCTTTCTTCCTTGGATGTCCATTCAATAAGAGAGCGGCGCGCTCTCGGAGTCGTGCGCCAATCTGCGGTGCATACGAATCCGTAAGCAAGACCTCTAATGCAATCGTCATATTGACGATGTCATCTTCGGCGCTGGTGTATCTAAACGAACGCCGAAAATATCGCAATGCAGTCATGATCTTCTGTAAAGCTCTTCCCTTTGGAGAGAACCCATCGCTCAACATGTTGCTGTGGAGGTAACCCCTCTCAACGTCGGCGAGTACGCGACAAATTCGAGACATTATGGGCCTCCTTCGAGCCCAAGAGATGAGGTTTACCTCTACATTTACATTGCTGAGCTCTGCGAGTTCAGTTGCACGGTAGTTCATTGGGATGCACTTGCTTAAAAAATGCCTCAGACTGTGTGGCTTTGGTTCAAGCACGACGAAGTGATAGATATCTTGGGTTGCCCAATTGTTGACTCTGGAGGTGCTAAATAGGTGTTGTTCCCTTTTCACGAAACCATTCTCAAGCGCGCTCAACATGAAGATTAAGGAACAGGCACGCTCTAGATGAAGCATAAGAAACCTTTGATTTTCGTAGTAAGAATTCGAGAAGGTTCGAGCTTTGAGAAGGAGCAAATGGTTATGCGTCAGCCATTTTGTAGGCCGGCTGCGCGAGTAGTGCTCGATCATATCTGCTGGAACTGTACGATTTATACCCAACGCAAACGCAGCTCGCTCGATGAACCGTATCGTTTCGGGCAGCGAATTCGTTTGACCTCGAACATATAGGTCAGCATCCTCTGCGAATAGCTCGAATCGGGAAGATGTCAGCTTTTCAAGTAGGCCTACGCCTAACAAACCAAATGAATGTAGTGGGTACAGCAGAAGTCCTGGCTTACTTATGCCAACCGACCGGATCAAAATCAGCGAACTCATGATCGGATCGGTGACGCCAGAGCTGCGAATCATACCAAACACGATGTCATCCAAAACTGATGCACCAATGAAGACCTCGTGTCGATAAAGCACATTTTGAAACTTCTCACAAACGATCCCCAAGTGTTTTTGTAGGCCAACGAAATCAGCTGGTGGCGGATCGGAAGGATATAGAAAAAAATCTTCCAGCGTATTGAAAGAAGAAAAAACCGCTCTGCGGCTAAGAAGAAATGCAAGAGATGTCCGTACAATTTTTGTTTCTATTTTCTGTTTAAGAACCTTATTAGCGGGCATCCTCGGTAGCATTTGGCGAGTCTAGCACGCGAACTGTTGTCTACTGTTACGTTTCAAGAGTTCAGGCCGGCCTTCTCAAATGTTATGCTTTTTGGAAATGACTACCTCTGACAAGAGCTATCCCAATGGTCGGTGCTGCGTCTTCCAGCCATTCGACAAAGGAGACTTCGACAAAAGATTCGACGATGTTTTAGCGCCCGCGATTGAAGCCGCTGGAATGCAAGCCTACCGCGTTGATCGCGATCTGGGATCGACAATTCCGGTTGATACCCTCCACCAGGAAATTCGTTCCGCTGTGATCTGTGTCGCCGACATCACAACGCGGAATCCGAACGTCATGTACGAACTCGGTTACGCTATTGCCGCAGGCAAGGATGTCGTCATTATTTGTGGACCAAGTGGCGAGAAATTTCCCTTCGACATTCAGCACAGGGGCATTCTTACTTATTCGGTCGGTTCGACGAGCGACTTTAACCGCTTGGAGCAAGCGCTAACTAGCAAGCTGATTGTGATCCTCGAGCGTCAAGAAAAGACCATCGATATAGCTGCTGCTTCACCTGTGAAGAGCAGCGATGGACTTCAGCCGCACGAACTAACTGCTCTTGCTCTGCTCCTTGCAAATAGCAACTCACTGGAAGACACGGTTTCTGCAGCATGGCTGAAACAGGAGATGCGTAAAGCGGGCTATAGCGAGGCCGGTACCCGGCTCGCCACGGCTAAGCTGGTGAAGCTTGGATATGCTAATCGGATTGGGCAGGGGAACATAACGAAACCTACGTTGTCTACCACTTAACGAAAGATGGCGAAGAGTGGTTGCTCGAGAATCAGTCGCTGCTTGAATTGACCATGTCAAAATCTCGGAAGAAAAATCAAGCCTACGCGGATGTAGGAATCTCGGATGACGACATACCATTTTGAATTAGCACGTTGATCCAATCTGCCGCGTGAATGGGGATCCCACTACGCTGGTCACAAAAAGCGTGAGCAGCTTCGGTCGAAATGACAACTCTTTGGGGGTGCGGAGGAAGAACAAACAACGGCAACGGCGTTGTGGCTGGTTGAGCGCTTGCTGTCCCCTCAGCGCGATGAGACTGCCATGAAGGAGCACCGGCCGAGATACGTTGACCATTCCCAAAACGGGAATCACTCAAAAATAAATCCAGAATTCCTGGCGTATTTTTTGAGACTGGAAAAGTGCCAGCCTATGGGGCTGAGCCTCAACGGCCTCGAATTGGTCCAGCGGGAGGGTTATCGATTTATGTTTCGTTGGTCTCGGAACGCCTTGGGTTTCCCATTCGCTTGTACCCGGGGTGAACTCCTCGGACAAGTCCCTGCTGGTCGGCGATTTTATGCAATAGATCAGCAAGCTCGTCACGCTGTTCCGCGCTGAGAGCGGAGAGTAGAGCATCCTGATGCTCTCGTGCCACCTTGCCGATCTTTTCGAGGACTACCTCACCATTCTTTGTCAGATAAAGGGAGTACAAGCGGCGGTCGTCCGGGTTGGCTCTCCGCTCGACGAACCCGCGCTTTTCGAGATTGTCGAGGATCGCCACCAGGCGGCTGGGATGAATCTGCAGCTTCGATGCGAGCTCCTGCTGGCTCAGTCCGGCGGCCATGCGCAACAGCCGCAGGATTCCTGCGTCTGCGGGTGAGAGTTCGAGAACCCCCAATCTTTCAGCAAATTGCGACGCGGCATGCGCTCCAAGCTGGGCAAGCAGGAACGCCGCATGTCCTTTTCCGGTCTCGTTGGGATTCATCTCGAATGAAATTATTACATAGAATATTCGTTTATGATATAAATCATTTTACTATGAAAGAGACTCCTCGATTTCGTGGTCCCTCCCTGATGCTGCTGGCGACGGTTCACATCCTGCTGTTCGTGGCCGGTCTCGTGGCAGCCGCGACGCTCCGGCATGAGGCGCCCTATGTAACCCCGTTTGCGCCCGCTGAGCAATTGCGCTCGTTTCTTGCGCAAAGCCCCACGGCGGTGCGGGTGAGCAACTTTTTCCTGTTTGGCTCGGCAGTGCCTTTCGGGATCTTTGCAGTGACCGCCGTCAGCCGGTTGCGCTTCCTGCACGTCCGCGCCGCCGGTACGAACATTGCTCTGCTCGGCGGTTTCATCGCTACGATCGCGTTGATCCTTTCCGGCAGCGCGGGGTGGATCTTGTCTGTGCCCGAAGTGTCGGAGTCAGCTCAGGTCGTGAAGGCGATCTTTTTTCTCAGCTTCCTGTTCGGCGGTGCCGTCTACGCGGTCGGATTCGGTCTGCTTGCAGCGGGAGTGTCGGTCACAAGCCACTTTATGCGGCTTCTTCCGCGATGGATGGTAGTTCTTGGAATGCTTGTCGCAATCACAGGAGAACTCTCGTCGTTCAGCCTGATCGCGTTCCCGGCAAGCTTTTTCATTCCGATTACCCGATACCTGGGCTTCATCTGGATGGTCGCAGTCGCCGTAGCGCTGACGAGAGATCGCAGGGAAGCGCTCGCTGCGTAGCCAGGAGACGCCGAGCGGGAGGAGCATCGGGCCGGGATACGTTGACGGGATACGTTGACCATTCCCAAAATGGGAATCACTCAAAAATAAATCCGGAATCCGTGAAAAATTTTTGAGACCGGAAAAGCGCCATCCAATTCACCACAAATCACCACGATTCCACCACCAATTCACCAGCGAAAAACCACGTTTTTTCACCCGTTTTTTCAAAAACCCCCTGCAAAAACGCGAAAATCCCCGTCAAAGAAAAATTGCACTATGCGTTTGAAGCAGGAGCAGCTTCGGCGACCAAAACGGCGGTTTGTCTCAGGTGGTTTTCGTAACCGGCCGCGATGAAGTCGCGGAAGATGGGGTGCGGCTCCAGCGGCTTGGACTTGAATTCAGGATGGAACTGGCAACCCAGAAAGAACGGATGTGTCGGGATTTCAACGATTTCCACGTAGGTGGCGTCGGGCGTCGTGCCGGTGATACGCAGCCCTCCCCCAGTGAGGACGGCCTCATACTCGCGGTTGAACTCGTAGCGGTGGCGGTGGCGCTCGCTGATCTCTGTGACCCCATAGGCCTTAGCGGCGAGGGAACCCGGTTCGAGAACGCAATCCCACGCCCCGAGACGCATGGTTCCACCCATCTCTTCAACCCCGGTCAACTCCCTTAGTTTGTAAATGATGCGGTAAGGAGTCGCAGGATCGAACTCGCCCGAATTGGCATCTTTCAGCCCGCAGACATTCCGCGCATACTCGATGCATGCGGTCTGCATCCCAAGGCAGATGCCGAAGAAAGGCGTGAGGGATTCTCGGGCGTAGCGGATGGCGTTGAGCATGCCTTCGATGCCGCGTTTGCCGAAGCCGCCGGGGACAAGGATGCCGTCAAACCCTTCTAATTGTGCGACATACTCGCTAGTCGGGCGCCCCTCGGAATCGCGAGTCTCGAGCCCCTCAGCTTCGATCCACGTGACCCGCAGCTTGAGATTGTGAGCGAGCGCTCCGTGAACAAGAGCTTCCTTGAGCGACTTGTAACTATCTTCATATTCAACATATTTGCCAACAATCGCGATGGAAACTTCGTCTTTCGGATGGTAAGCGCGGTGGACGATATCCTGCCATTTGGAGAGATCGGCGGGCTTTGCGTCGATGCGGAGGTACTTAAGAGCAAGCGTATCAACGCCTTCCGCCGCGAAGGTGAGGGGAACTTCGTAGATGCTGGCGACGTCGCGCGCGGCAATGACTGCAGGCTCTTCGACATTGCAGAAAAGGGCGATCTTTTGACGCATTTCGCGGGGGACGGCCCGGTCGGAGCGGCAGAGGAGGATGTCGGGCTGGATGCCGATGGAGAGCATCTCTTTAACAGAGTGCTGGGTGGGCTTGGTTTTGAGTTCCTGGGCGGCGGCGATCCAGGGGATTAACGTCACGTGGACGAAGCAGGTGTTGTCGCGGCCGAGATCCTGGCGCATCTGGCGGATGGCTTCTAGAAATGGCAAAGATTCGATGTCGCCTACGGTGCCGCCGATTTCGACGATGGCTACGTCGCAGTCGGCGGCGACTTTGCGCATGGCGTTTTTGATCTCGTTAGTGACGTGAGGGATGACCTGGACGGTTTTGCCGAGGTAGTCGCCGCGTCTTTCCTTGGTGATGATTTGTTCGTAGATGCGGCCGGTGGTGAGGTTGTTGTCACGGGTGAGGCGGGCGTGGGTGAAGCGCTCGTAGTGGCCGAGGTCGAGGTCGGTTTCGGCGCCGTCGTCGGTGACGAAGACTTCGCCGTGCTGGAAGGGCGACATGGTGCCGGGGTCGACGTTGAGGTAGGGGTCAAACTTCATGAGGTTGACCTTGAGCCTGCGGGCTTCGAGGAGGCAGCCAATAGAGGCTGCGGCTAACCCTTTGCCGAGCGAAGACACGACTCCGCCGGTTACGAAGATGTACTTTGCAGACATGTCCGCGACCTCTTTAATTGATTTTTGAGTTTGTGCCTGGTGTGCACGATTAAGTATGGCAGGGTTCGGCGCTGGAGGCAATGGGGCTGGTTTTTGGGCGGGTATTGCCTCTCATTTTGGGGATCTTCGGATTGTCAGGGTGCGTTGGATGGATGCGTGGGATGGGATCGCGGAACGCTGTTGAAGGAGGTTTCGAGTTGATGCGGGAGTTGATGCGGGGCGGGGCGCTAGAGAGCGTTGATGTCGCGGGATTCGAGGATTGGTTTTGGGTAGCCCTGGCTGGCGACTTTCAGCATGGCGCGGCCTAGTTGCTCGGTGGTGGTGACGAGGTTGGGGAATGCAGATTTGAGGAGGGGGAGCACGGGATTGAAGACGGTGTAGAAGGTTTGGTAGAGCTTCGTCTTTGAGCGAATGCCGTGGAGGGGTTGGATGACTCCTGGGCGTAACATGTAGGCGGCGCGGAATGGAAGTTTGAGGAGGTCGTTTTCGGTTTTGCCTTTGACGCGGGCCCACATGGTGCGGCCGCGTTCCGTGGAGTCGGTGCCGGCGCCGGAGATGTAGAGGAAGGTCATTTGGGGATTGAGGCGCGCGAGCGTTGTGGCGGCGGCGAGGGTGAGGTCGTAGGTGAGGTGTTTGTATTTTGATTCGTCCATGCCGGTGGAGGAGACACCGAGGGTGAAGAAGCAGGCGTCGTAGCCTTTGAGTTCGGATTCGATGGTGGAGTAGTCGAAGAAGTCGGAGTGAACGAGCTCGCGAAGTTTGGCGTCGTGCTGATTAGTCGGAGTGCGCACGATGGCAAGGACGTTCTCGATGTCAGGATCAAGGAGACATTCGCGCAGGACGCCCTGGCCGACCATGCCGGTTGCTCCGAAGAGAATTACGTTCATGTGGGTAATGCTACAAGGGACGGTTTATTTGTGCCCGTAGTCGAGCTTCGGATACCAGTCGGTGCCGCGGCCTTCTGGCGTCAAGTCCAACATTAGCCATAGAGGATCGAGGTCCGGTGCGCCGCGCGGATCTTGTCCGGGATCTGCCATTGTTCCGCTCATCTCGCCGCTGTAGAAGTGGCGGATGCCTGCATCGCGCCGGCTGAAGACGCTGAAGCCGGGGACATCGGCGTCTTCGGGATTCACGTAGGTGCGTGTGTACTCGCCGGACGAATCGGAGATGAACGGCAGATTCGTGAAGCCGCGTTGATTCTTGTATTCGATCAGCCGCTCGATGGGCGAGCGAGCAGTGACGGCGATAGCAACGAGCTGGCGCAGATTAACAGCGATCCCGTTCCAGGCAGTCAGGAGCGATGTGCACATCGGACAGGGCGATTTGCGTTGCGGACCGTACATCATGCTGTAGATCAGGAGGGTCTGTTTGTCGCCAAAGAGACTCGAGAAGCGGATGGGGCCAGTTTCGGAGGCAAGCTGGAAGTCCTGAGGAATTTTGCCGCCGAGAGACAGTGCGCGCCGTTGTGACGCGACGCGCTCCAAGTGGCGACGCAGCTCGATCTCTTCGGCTAAGAGCGCATTGCGAGCCGCCCGATACTCCGCGCTTTCGTTGGGATAGTGAGCCTTGTTGGTTGCGGCAAGCTCCTGAGCAGGAACGATGGTTTGCGTGTCGGGCATACATCCTCCAGGGTTAATCACCTATTATCCCTGAGATGCTTTGCGCGGCTGTGACGGTCCCAGGGATTCATGCAAAAAGATTACGGAGCTCTCCCGCAAAAAAACAACTCTTCGGAGACGGACCTGAGGCCGCTTTTACTGCGGCCTTAGGTTGGTTTGCCAGTAGTCGTCGCCGGATCGGCGAGAGCGATTTGGAGAAGACGGACGTGAGCGCTGCAATGGGTACGCGCTGTCCGTGGTACAAGATTCTCTATGTTCAGACGTCATCTTGACGGATTGATTAGATCCTTTATTTTTGTCGCCACCTTTTGTTTTATTTCAACGCCTGCGGTCACGGAGAAGGCGCCGGTTTATGATCTCGTCGTTTATGGCGGCACTGCTTCGGGTGTCATTACTGCTTATTCCGCGGCGAAGGAAGGATTGCACGTTGTTCTGTTGGAGCCTCACGCTCACCTGGGCGGAATGGTGACCGGCGGTCTTTCCGCGACGGATCTAGGGCAGTTTCAGATTATCGGCGGCTATGCGCGGGACTTCTACATGCGGGCGGCGGCACATTATGGCACTCATACTCTGGAGAAACATGCGAACTGGCTATCGGAGCCGCATGTGGGGGAAGAGATCTTTCGCGCAATGCTCGACGAAGCGGGTGTTGAGGTTCATTTCCACGAAAAGATAGCGGAGCGTGGTGGCGTTGGGATGGCTGCGAAGCGTGTCACTTCGATCAAGACCATGGACGGGAGAGTCTGGAAGGCGAAGGTTTTTGCTGACTGCAGCTATGAAGGCGATGTGATGTCGCAAGCCGGGGTGACGTACACGATCGGGCGTGAGGCGATCGCAAAGTATGGGGAGAGTCTGGCCGGAGTTCGTGACAAGACTCCAGCCCATCAGTTCACATGGCCGGTTAACGCTTATGACGACCAGCATCGGTTGTTGCCTGAGATAAGTCCTGGGCCATTGGATGCTCCCGGCAGCGGCGATAAGAAGGTGCAGGCTTATAACTTTCGCATGATCCTGACGACCGATCCCGCGAATCAGGTGCCGTACCCGAAGCCGGCCAGCTACGATCCGGCACGATTTGCGTTGCTGCGCCGTTATCTCATCGAGTTCGAGAAGAACAAGGGGCGCGCTCCTAACTTTCATGACGTGACGAATCCGGTGGAGATTCCGAATCATAAAGCGGACTTCAACAACAACGGGCCGGTTTCGACTGACTACATCGGTCACAGCTGGGGCTATCCTGACGGATCGTATGCAGTTCGACAGAAGATCTGGAGCGATACTGTCGAGTACACCCAGGGTTTCTTCTACTTTCTCGCGCACGATCCGAGCGTTCCGCCGAGCCTGCAAAAGGAGGTCAACGAGTGGGGACTTTCCAAGGACGAGTTTGGGGACAACGGGAATTTTCCGTATCAACTCTACATTCGGGAAGGGCGGCGGATGGTTGGCGTTTACGTGATGCGTCAGGCCGATCTGCAAACGACGCGGACGAAACCGGATTCAATCGGGATGGGTTCGTACCAGAGCGATTCGCACAACATTCAACGGGTTGCACGCGAAGACGGCACGGTAACGAATGAGGGAGATGTCCAGGTGGCTGTGCAGCCTTACGAGATTCCGTTTCGGGTGATGCTGCCGCGGAAGGACCAAGTGAACAACCTGCTGGTGCCGGTCTGCCTGTCGGCATCTCACGTTGCGTACTCCTCTGTTCGGATGGAGCCGCAATACATGATCATCGGGCAGGCCGCGGGCGTGGTGGCGAGCCTGGCTATCCGAAATAGAGTTGCAGTGCGGGACGTCCCTGTGCCGGCTCTTCAGAAGAAGCTTCACGAGCGAAAGGCAGTGTTGAATTTGAAGGACTCTGAAGCAAATCCTAAGGCACCAGAGGGAAGTCGAGACTAGAGGAGCAATTCCGGAAAATGGTGTCTTCTGAAAACGGGCCAACGATTCGAATCATTGGTTGCTGCTTTGCGTTGGGCGGGATTGCAGGGTTAGTGTCGGTGGGTTGAGGATGTTGGGTTTGGTGGTGCCGAGCTCTACGATAGCGAGCTGGCCGTCGGTGGTGATGACGTCTCCGGTTGCGTTCGAGGTTGTTTTGGGGACGTGGGGGCGGTCGACGAGCGCGTAGGAGGTAGCGGTGCCGGCGTAGAGGAGGTCGGTTTCAATCCATTCGCGCTCACGGTCGACGTGGGGGTCGATGCGATGGCCCCACTTGGTGTTGGCTCTGGCTTTGGAGATGTCGATGTCGTGGGTGGCGGCGCCGATCCAGATGTCGCGGCCCTGCCAGGTTCCGGGCTCTTTCCAGATGCGGATGTGGTGGCGTTTGGCGAAGGTGTCGAGGGCTTTCTGGAAGACGAGGTCGGGCGGTCTGCCGTTGACGGTGAGCAGAGAGACCGGCGCTTCGTTGTAGCCGGAGCTGCGGATGGTGGCGCCTACTGTCTTGAGTGCGGAGTTCATACTGAGCGAATCTGCTTCGAACCAGCCGGCCTCCTGGAAGGCAGCTTCAAGTTGTTGTTTGGAGCCGATGAACATGAGGTTGGTGAGGTCGGAGGGTTTGTTGTCCTTGGTGTAGACGCGAATGGGTGCGGCAGTGACGAAGGCCTGCAGCTTTGGGTCGACGGTAAGGACGGGCCAGCCGGACCAGGTGTCTCTCTTTTTGAGCATGGAGGGGCGGACTACCTGAATCTGCAGATCGGTGCCGGCAGGGAAGAGGATTTCGCGGCGGATGGAGAGGCCGTAGACCGCTGAGACACCCTTGATGGTGTAACCGGCGATGGGATTCGCCATGCCGAGGCCCACCAGGACGATGGAGGCTTTGGTTGACGCGTGGGGCTGGATGATGCCGAGGATTTCGTTGTTGCGGACGGTCTCGCGGGCGTTGTCGACGTCGATGACGCGGGCGTAGAGCGGGGAACGGGTGCCGTCGGCGTGGATGATGTTGGAGAAGTCGAGGACGAGGCGCGGGCGAGAATATTTGCTGGACGCTTTTTGCGCGAAGAGGATGGTGGCCTGGACTTTGGTTCCCGGGGGTACGACGAGTTCGCCGGGATTGCAGGTGATGTTTTCGCCGTTTTTGCAGAGCGGGTAGGTGACGGTGCCTTCGACGGGATCACCGGTGCGGGAGTGTTCGCTGTAGACGGGGCCGTTGAGTCGGATGCTCATGGTATGGCCAGGGGCGAGGTCGGCGCGGGGGGATTTGGCCACGCCTTCGGCGACTGTGTGGGGAGGCGCGTCGGTCTCGTCGCGGAGGAGCGGGAAAGTGGCGGTGAGGAAGCCGCTGGTGGCGCCGTGTTCGATGAGAAGGGTCTGGATTTCGAAGTTGGGAGAGTAGAGGAGGTAATCGAGGGCGGTGTCGTTGTAGGTGTCCTGGCAGTTGATATCGACGCCTTTTTGGATGAGCTGGTCGGCGATCTCCTCGTAGGAGACGATGATGGATGGCTTGGTGCTGTAGCTGGAGCCGAAGACGGTCCAGTGGAGGGCGGTGCGGCCGTATTGGTCGGTTGCTTTGACGTCGGCTCCGTCGGCGAGGAGTTTTTTCGCTTCGGTGAGGCGGGCGAGGATGTCCTGCTCTTTGGTGTCGCGGGTGGCCTGGTAGAGCTTTTGGATGAGGGGAGAGGAGTGGGAGACGTCGAGGGTGACGGCTGCGGTCTCCAACTCATCGCTGGGTTCCTGGTCGTCGGGCTCCGCCTTGTCTTCGGCCTGGGATGGTGCCTGCTGATTGGTTTTAGGCGGGCTGGGCTTGGTTTGAGCGGCTGCTGTATCGATGCTGGGGCAGGCAGAGAGCAGCAGGCAGAGTGCGAAGATTGTGACTGGCTTTCTCAACATGGTTGGCATGGGTTTCACCTTTGATGTTCGAGGGCCCGGAGTTTCTGTGTGGAGGAAAATGTTGTGCCCGACGACCTTAGCCGAAGGACGGACGTATTCTAATCAATATCTGAGCGGTGGATGAAATCATATAGGACAGCGTGGATGATGGGTACGGCGTGGATCGACTTTCAGGCGTGGACGATGCGGCGGATGGATGCGCTGGCGGTGCGGCGTGCGCGTCGACGCGGGCTGCCGGCACATCTGGCTACGGGTGAGCGGGGGGAGCGGGAGGCGCTGTTTCATCTGCGAAGGATGGGCTACACGATCGTGGCCAGGCGCTGGAAGAATGCTAAGCTGTGGGGCGATATCGATCTGGTCGGGTGGGATGGGAAGTGGCTGTGTTTCATTGAGGTGAAGACGCGGAGCGGGCGGGATGCGATCACTGCGGAGGCGGCTGTGGATGGGGAGAAGCAGGATATGCTGCGGCGGATGGCGCGGGCCTACCTGAGAGGATTTCCGGAGAAGCTGAGGAAGGATGTGCCGGTACGGTTCGATGTGGTGTCGGTATACTTGCTGCCAACTGGAGTTGAGTTTGACCTGTATCGAGGGGCGTTCGGATGGTGAGATACGCGAAGGGGGCCGAGGTTGGGCTGCTGGATGCGTCTGAGTTGAGCAGGCGGTTGTCGGCGGTGTTGCGGGGCGCGATGCCGTGGCTGGTGACGATCTCTGAGGCAGAGGCCAGCGTGCCGGAGCGCGAAGGGAAGTGGAGCGCTAAACAGGTGATTGGGCATCTCATCGATTCGGCGGTGAACAACCTGGGGAGGATTGTGCGGCTGCAGATTGAGGCGGGGCAGAGTCTGCCGGGGTATCAGCAGATGGAGTGGGTGGATCTGCAGCACTATGCCGAGCGAGAGTGGTCGCAGGTGTTGGCGCTTTGGTTCGCGCTGAATGAGCATGTGGCGTGGACGATAGGGCACGTTGAGCAGGTGAGGCTGGCGAATCGAGGTGTTGTTGCGGGAGAGCCCTTGACGCTGGGATTTTTGATTGAGGACTATGTTGCCCACATGGAGCATCAGATGCGGGTGTGGCTGGGCGTTGCGGTTTAACAACCGAATGGGTCAACCGAAGTGGCGGGTACCGGTGTCTAATAGACTTGGTTGCGCGAAGAGGAAAAACGCTGAAGAGGAAGAACGATGACGCTGCTGAATGCACCGGAGTACGATAGCCGCCGCGATACGCGGAACCGTAATTTATTGATAGCTGCCGGAGTTCTGGTGGCTTTGACGGTGGTGATTGGGATGGGTGGGTTCATGCTGGGGCATGGGTGGTTCTTCTCGAACCTGCCGGCGGAACATAAGGTGGACAACTTCTTCACCGCGCTTGAGGCGAAGGACTACGGCAAGGCGTTCGCGATTTATACGAACGATCCGGACTGGCAGCAGCATCCGGAGAAACATACAGACTATCCCCTGCAACGGTTTACCGAGGACTGGACGACGGAGAGCCCGGTGAAGGGACCGATTGTCTCGCATCGGGTCGATATCTCGAAGACGGATGGGTCAGGCGCATTTGGCAGCGGCATCATTGTCGCGGTGCGGGTGAATGGGGACCACAAGGTATTTATGTATTACATTCGGAAGGATGGAACGCTGGCATGGCCAGCTCCACATATATTGGAGTACGACTGAGCCTTGGGTGGGAAGGCTTGGGGAGATTGGTGGGCCCGGAGGGACTTGAACCACTCAGTGACGGGCCGCTCGGAGAATGTCAGGTAGATGTGCCGCTGGTCGATGTTGTCCTTCGCTGTGGGTGACCGGCGGCCCCGACGATGTAGCAGCCATAGGATGCAGCGACCGCTTCAAGCTTCTCGGGAGGGCTGTTGCGGATGGTCTGGATACATTGCTCGAATCCCCCTGGACTGATGATCACTACCATCCGCCCGGGTTCGCTGGAGGTATTGCGCCAGCTACGTGGGACATCCTTAGGCAGTGTGATGCTAGCCCCGGCCGACAGCTCGAAGATTTCTCTCCGATCGCGATTCGGCAGCTACCCGCGATGACCACAAGATGGTCTGCCTACTTGCGATGAAGATGCATCGGGATGGCACAACCGGGAGCTGCAATGGATTCAACGATCGCATACGCGCCGCTCGTATCGAGACTGGAGAGTCGTACCGCGATGCGCTCACCGTGAGTACCTTCGTACCAAGGGCCGCTGTCGTTCCGGTTATCAAGTTTGTTGCTGGATGCCGTCAATATGTCAGTCATGCTTCTTGCATCTCCTCTGCCGTTTTACGTTTTCCTCCTGCAACAGAACGGCTGTTACGCGGTACCTCCATCTGATATTTTTGAAATGCCCGTTCGATGATATCGGCGGCCACGTCCAGTCCGCGCGTCTTTGAAATCACTTTCTGAAAATGATGAGCCCGCTTGCGATAGCTCGGATCTTGCAAAACTTTCTCGATCAAACCCCTCAGGCGGTCCGTTGTTAGCTCATCCACTTCTATAAATTCGCCTGTGCCATGATGTGCAATTCTGGCGGCAGTTCCTGGCTGGTCGTAGCCTATTGGAATCGCAACGATGGGCACTCCATTCGCCAGGGATTCAAGTGTTGTATTCAGTCCGGCGTGCGTAATGCAAAGCGCTGCATGTTTCAGCAATTCAATTTGAGGAGCAGAGCGGACGACAATCGTATTTGAAGGAATAAGGCCCAGATTCTCTGGATTAATATTCTTGCCGATGGAAAGTACAACTTGAACATCTTCCAGGGCCTCGACGGCTTCAAGGATGTGTTTGTACACGTCATAGCGACCATTCACCAGTGTCCCCAGCGAAGCGTAAATAAGAGGTTTGTCTGTCAATTTGTCCCATGGAAAAGGTACTGGCTCCCTGCCCTCATCGTCGTGAAACGGACCAGCGTAGTGAAACTGTGCAGGCCAGGGAATTCCGGGAAAATCGAATTCCTTCGGCGTTTGAGTTATTACAGCCAGCTTGGAAACAGTCGCAGCAGGATCATTCCAATCGATCTTGAGTCCAACCTTTTCGGCATAAGACCTCGCGATTTCCGCCATCGGGCCAAGTATCGCGCCCAATTTATGTAAGATCACAGCGTTTCGATTAAGACCTTCCGGAGACGAATCGAGCGGGCAGCTGAAGAGAGAGGCTGGAGTTGCTCCCGAGAAATCGAGGTGGAGCACATTCCAAATGTGCACATATGGTATGGACATCCTTAAAGGAACAAGCTCGATGAAGAAGTGGATAGTGTCGATTACCAAAGCCTCAACGCCAGTCATCGCTAATTTTTCAGCCAGGTGGTCGAAGGCCACCCGGGTTAGGTCAGGATTTCGATCCATACACGAATGCCGCACTACTTCAAAGCCATGCAACTGTGCCACGGAGCTGTAGACTTTGTCGATCGAACCGACGGGATACTCCCGTTCGCCGTAGGGCACGAAGTCGAGACCCGCAGCGCGAGCGAATGGTTCGACATCGGGAACGCCGAAAAATACGATTTCATTGCCGCGTGATTGCAGTCTGCGTGCGAGCGCTGTCATAGGGTTTAAATGCCCTGACAAGGGCATGCTCACAAAGCCAATTTTCATTGTTGCTCCTTTTTGCTCACATTTTGCCGCAGCACAGCACGGCTCAGGCGGTGATTCTCGCCTTATGTGACGAGATTGTGTCCTGTTATAAAGACACGGCCGAGCTGGTTGTATTCCACGAGAGATGGAAGGGCATCTTCGGGAAGGGAGCATCCGCATTTCGACGGTGGCGCAGATTCCGTCCGGATAGAATTCAGTCTGAGTGGCCAAATGGTTTTCCTTCTTGTCTTGGCACGACGGGCCCAAGGAATCAATCAGCCGCTTGTGTGTTAAGAATATCGGAGTGACTCGTTAGAAAAATGTATTGTCATCTTGAGAAATTAGCGCTCGTGGCCGCTGTCGCAATTGGCGGGATGGGCGTGTCCTACGCGCAGAATGCAGTAGAGCAGCTTCAACCGTTAGTGGAAACGACGGCGCACCGACTCATGATTGGAGAACAGGTAGCGCTGGCGAAGTGGGATAGTGGCAAGGCCGTGGAAGATGCGCCACGAGAGGCACAGGTGATTCTAGGCGCAATGAAGGATGGCGTGGCGAAGGGGCTGGATGAAGCGTCGGTATCGAACTTTTTCAATGCACAGATCGAAGCCAATAAGTTTGTACAGTACGCGCTGCTGGCTGACTGGTATCGCGCAGGCAAAGCACCGGAGCATGCGCCGGTCGATTTGTTGAAGGTAATCCGGCCGCAGTTGGATGAAGTGCAGAAGTCGCTGATTGCGGAACTGGTGGATACCGCAGCGGTTCGTAGGAGCAAGACGTGTCACGCGGATATTGCTAAGGCGGTAAGTAAGTATTTATCTACGAATGCGCATGGTGTTGGCCCGATTAATGCGGTGACGCTTGATCGTGCCTTGGCTGGCGCTTGTATTTCGTGAACCACTTAGGCGAAGCGAAGGATCTTAAAACGATGCTTGACTTACAAATTCTTTAGTCAGTAGTCAGCGGTTCAAGCGCTCATAGGCTCCAAGAACCTTCCTAATTCAGGGTTAGCCTGCGCAGGCTTTGCGGAGTTCCTTTTCAACACCCGCGAGCAGGCCAGGGATTGGCGCGGGGCTGGTGTGCGTGAGGTGCAGCGAGCCGTTGACGGTGACTGCTCCGAGGGTCTGCTCTCCTTCGATGCCACGGAGTGCACATGGTGCCCAGAGGGCCTCAAGTTTTAGAGGTCCGAAGGCGTTGTCGAATGGGAGACGGCCCAGGTTAGAGAACATGACCTGGGCGTTGAACGCGTTTCGCTTTAATTGAAACGCCTGTTCGACGGTGAGGTTGGAGGAGACGGCTGCGGATTGGAGATCGATCATCCTGGATAGGTTTTCTCTGCTCTTGACGGCAGAAAGGCCATCTTTCGCGAACCGAGCGAGGTCCCAGAATGTCATCGAGTCACCTGGCGCGATGGAGATTTCACCGCCGCCGAAGGAGACCATGCATTGATCTCTAAGGCCGATAATGTCGCGGATCTCAGCTGGCGACATGATGCGGAGCGGGTTATTGCGCCAGTTTTTATCGATGGCTCTGCCCGCTATGGTGAGCGCGGCGGAGATGGCGGCGTGGATGGTGACGCCTTCCTCGCGAGCGCGGTGCTGGAGTACGGTGGTCTGTTCTTGCGCGAGTTTAATTCCTTCCACATGCGGCAGGAGGGGGCGCTGAGCAGTGACGGGTGGCAGGCCCGGCTCCGTGGAGGTACGCTGTTGCGCTCCGAAGAGAATCTCGCGAGAGGGCGCCAGTGGCAGAGCCTCGAGGGCATGTCCGCTGAGAGCGAGGAGCATGTCACGCAGCAGAAAGATGCGGGAGGAGCCGTCGCAGACAGCGTGATGAGAGGAGAGGATGAAGATGCTGTGCGTCTCCTGATGGAGCAGTACAGCACGGAAGAGAGGAGCTTGATCGGGAGTGAAAGGCTCGTTTACCTCTTCGGCAATCTCCCGCTGCCACCGGACATTAGGCGATGTAACCACGCGGAGCGGGATGCACTGGCTGGTGACGCGGCGAAAGTGAGGGACGCGGTTGAAGGTGGTGTCAATGCAGGCCGAGAGCAGCGGGTGGCGCTGCTGTACTACGTCGAGCGCGTCGCGCCACTGCTGGACGGTCGTGTGGCCGGTGATTTGGGCCGCAAGTGCACCGTTGGTAGGAAAGTGCTGGTCGAAGAGACAGAAGAGCTCTTCAAAGGCGCCGAGGGGACGGAGTAGATCGCTGGGCAGGAGTGCGAGAGGCTGAAGTTCAAGGGAGATCGAAGACATGATGCTTTCCTTTTCTCGGTCTAAGGCAAGAGATGCAGACTCGCCGCTGCACGGGGAGGTGTGCAGCGACGAGGCACGTCTGCCGTGGAATGGTGATGGTTAAGGACTGTTTCGTTCCTGGTATAGCGTGATGTCAATTTGTGCCGACACTTCTGCATGTAGGTTCAAAAGCAAACGCTGTTCAGAGCTGCGCCCAGGCACAAACCTGCGCAGGTCCATAGATCTGGCTGCGCGCTTCGATGACTGCATCTCGGAGCCGGCTTTCAAGCTCTTCCATTGCAATTGTCGCCGGCGGCATTATCCTCATTCTTTCCAATTGAGGCTGAAGGGTTTGCAAAAGTTCAGCGAGTGAACCATAAAGAGGTGAATCCGCACTGCCCCCGACTAGTTCCTCGCAGAACAGATTGGGATATGGCAGGCCGGCCTCGGAAATGCTCTACGAGTCGATCGGCGCCGTGGTAGTTGGACACCGACGACCGGAGAGCGATTTTGAACAAGGCTGGTAGTCAGATCCCATAGCGGGACGTACGGAAAGGATTTAGTAATGCTGCCCATGCGAACCTCATGGAAGGCTAACGCTCCCCCCGGCCGGACTAGACGCGCGGCTTTGCGCAATAGGGCAACCGGCTGCGACTGGTGGACCAGAATGTATCGACCGATTACGAGATCGAAAGGTTCATCGACGGAAAACTCTTCAACCGAAGCGCGCACAAAACTGATCTGCCGCAGACCGGCTTCCTGGGCCCGCTTCCTGGCCACGTTGAGAACTTCCTGACTGCGATCGATACCGACGACGAAGCCTGCTGGGCCTACCAGTTCAGCGGCGAGCATGGAGACATCGCCGGCACCACAGCCCAAGTCCAGCACGCGCATGCCTGCATTGATTCCTGCGCTGCGCAGGAGGCGCTCGGTGATCGGTTGTAACATGTCCCCCTGATTATTCAGACGCTGAATCTCAGCCGACGAATGTCCAAGTGCATAGGTTGTCTCGCTCATTTATGTTCGTACCCTCTCGTATCCAACGATTCGATATTCATCTTCACGAATCGCACAGTGTGGAATGCTTGCCGCGCGCCTGTATTGGTAGAACACGCGCAGCCCTTATCTATTCCCAAACAAGACAGGTTCCAAACAAGACAGAAAGCTTTGTTGTCCGAAGACTTGACCGGTTTCTCTGCACCCATGGGAGTGAGAGAGAAAGTCACTGCGCAAATTCCAGAAAGAACTGTGCGTGCTCGATCGCCCTGATTGGATTCTTCAAAGACATCAGAAGCCCCAAGGAAATCGCCGCCTTTCCGATTCGACTTGACCTAGCGCGCCATGTGTATCACCCACAAGGAATATAGGGCGACGCAAAGTGTTTCTCACCACAAGATGTTGAAGAGGCTCGTCTCCCGCTTGTCCATGATGTCGAATCGAACGAGGTGATTGCCTTGATCCCTTATTTAAGTCCTGAGCTTATTGCGGCGATCCTGCAACGCGAAAGCATTTCTGCCGTTGATTTGCAGGCGAATTCTAAGTCAGCCACGGAGAATTCGTCTCCAGCACCGCGCACCCAATCGGCTGTCAATGAAAAACCCGTGCGAGTTCCATTTCGGCGGAAGGCATCCTGGTTGCGATGCTCTCGTCTGTTTGCGGTGGTGGGCAGACTGGTAGCCCCTTGGTTTCCATAGAAGAACTGCACGGGCTTTCCGGAGCCGCCACCGCTGATTCGCTTTCGAATTCAAAACGAAGAGCTCCTCCGTCACGTTCTCAACAGGAAGAACACCTCTGGACGGTTGTGTGGCCGGTGATTTGGCCTGCAAGTGCACCGTTGGTAGGAAAAGTGCTGGCCGAAAAGCAGAAGAGCACTTCAATGATGCCTTCCTTTTCTAGGTTTGAGGCGAGAGATGAAGCCCCGCCGCTGCACAGGGAGGCGTGCAGGGACGAGGCACGTCTGGTGTGCAGCTACGCGCTGACGGTGTCGCGGACGCACTCTTCGATGAGGCTGAACACTTCGACTTCGACGTCGTGGCTGGCGAACTCGAGCGAGAGTTGCTGGGCGCGCTCCCGGTAACCAGGCTGCGTAAAGATCTCGTCGACCGCGCGCTTAATGGCCTCAGGGGTCGCCTGGTTGGTGCGCAAATCGATGCCTGCGCCAGACCACTGGACGTGAGCGGATACCTCTTCCTTATCTTCGGTAAGACCGGCGGAGATGACCGGAATGCCGTGGGAGATCGCCATGTTTACAGTGCCGTAGCCTCCATTGGTGATGAGCAGGTCGATCTCCGACATGATATGAGCGTAGGGCAAGAATGAGGCGATGCGGGCGTTGGAGGGGATGGCAACAGGAATGGACTCGGCTGGCTGTCCGCCTGTGGTGACGATGATCGTGACATCTTCCCTGCCACCGAGTGCGACGAGTGCGGGAGCGATGACCTGGCCGAAGTCGCGGTTGGCGATGGTGCCCTGTGTGATTAGGACGAGCCGCTTGGTGCGGTCGAGTTGCTGCCACCACTCGGGCAGCTTGGGCTGGCCAGCCTGCGTGGGCAACGCGCCGATGTATTGCACCTTGGAGTTGGAGTCCGGATACTCGAAGCTCTCGATGCCAGGGTGCAGGTAGAGGTCGGGTAACTCGGTCATGGCTTCGAGGATGGGACATGGAAGCGGGGGATAACCAAGGCTGGCGAGGGCGGCGTTGACTGCCTGCTGCGCGGGCTGAAGCATGAAGCGCTCGCGTAGTTGCCGCTCTGCTTCGCGTTGCCTCGGAGTCTCGCCGGGGCGCATGGGAATGTTCTTTCCGCTGCCGATATTAACGACGGATACCCCGAGGTGCGCGATGGCGGGGCGCTTGTCGCGGGGGCCGGTGAGCATAGGGAGCGTGCCCCAGTAGAGGGAGTCAGCGAGAATGAGATCGGCTTGGAAGTCGTAAAGCGCCATCTTGAGGCCTGCGGATTGGGCGGCGATGTTGCGGGCAAAGAAGTGGACGAGATCGTAGCCTGTCATCTCCATACCGGGCGACTTCTGCATACGTTCGGGATAGGTGTCGAAGTAATAGCCCGCTGAGGTTTGAGCGTTGGGAATCTCTGAGAGGAAGCCATGACCGGCAGCTTCGACGGTGGGACGCAGGTCTTCGTTGACCTGCACGGCGAGCTCGTGGCCGGACTCCACCAAGAGCGAGGCGATGGACAGAAGTGGATTGAGGTGACCGGGTGCCGGCGTAGACGCGATAAGAATTTTCATAGAACCTTTCGTTGGTTAGTGTGAGAAATTGAAGCAGATTTCTAGAAACGCACAGTCGGCATTACAAGCAGCGAAAGAGTCTCTTGATGTAGGTCGTAGACATGACGCGAAAGAGTGGAGGGAAGGCTCAATGGGTTCCCTGTATGACTGAACACGGCGCCACTGTTTTTATTCCTGGCGCGAATAAATAGGGTCGGCGTTTTTCGAAATATGATTTAAGATGGAGGGCACTTCAGGCGCCTTGCGCGCCTTCCAGCTATTAACACAATCTCTTTATCATTGCCCCGCTTCATAGAAAGAGTATGTCGCTGTGTAAGGAACTCTGCGCATTGCGCTCTCGTTACAACGACCGTCAGGCGCGTTTCCCCCGTGCGTCGCGGTACGCTGGATAAATCGTACTGTCCCCAATCTTCCGGTACCGCCCACCGACTCAAGCAACAACCATGGCACTGCGGTCGCATCGGGAGCAACCTGTTTGGCGACGGCCGTTCCTTTTACCCAGCTACCATCATTGAGCTGCCACGTAGGACCTGCAAAGTGTCGTCCAATGACAGATCCGTCCTGATTGAGGAGCTTGGCATCCGGGGCCTTCAATGTCCAACGGCCATTGACGCAGTCGTAAACCTGATCTCCACTTCCAACGGCCCGTAGCAGAAGTCTGGAGTTGGGAGGTACATCGATCGACTCTTTCACCGTTTGGGAGATGGAGCTTCGCGCCATACACGCAACGGCGAGGACCAATGCAAACAACCTCAATCGCTTTGAATAAGCAGGCAAAGTTTTGTTGGATCTCTTTCGATCATTTCCGATGTCTCGAGAGGGTTTGAGGTTTCCTAGAGGCTGTGGAGCTTGAGTTAGAAGTGTATCGAGTAATACATCAAGAGACATGGTTTACCGTCCGTGACGACGGGTCAGCGAGCGTTTGAGTGGAGAACGCGGCTGGCCTCTTGAACCAAGAACACCATCCCCACTGGTTTATTCCGCGATGCACCGGAATATTACTAAATCGTCACATTTCCCTCTCGTGAGATCGCCAAGTCGCCTCATACCGCGCTTCGTAATATGCTGTTGGCGACATGCGCAGAACGGAGAAACGTTCTGCGCATGACTTCAGAGCCGTTTCAGGACTCTAGCGGGACGCCAATTCATTGGTGAAGGGGTAGTCGTTATAGCCTACTGAGTCGAAGGTGTAGAAGGTTCTCGGTCATATGGAGTGAGCGCAAGGCCTTCCCGGATGCGCAGCGGCACGGATTTCATGACGGTCTGAGATCGCCGCCGTCCATAGTTGGAGTCAAGGGATGAATATCATGGGCATTAATACGAGATTAGTGCCAGGGGCCCAGGGACTTATCGGACAGGGTGCGGTCCAGAAATGTGGCTGCGCTGATGAGAGCAAGATGTGTGAGGGCCTGGGGGAAGTTTCCGAGATGCACACCACTGAGGCCGATCTCTTCCGAGTAGAGACCGAGATGATTGGCGTAACCGAGCATCTTCTCGAAGAACAGTCGGGCCTTTGCGACCTGGTGGGAGCGCGCCAGAGCTTCGATGAACCAGAAGGAGCACGCTGTAAAGCTGCCTTCGCCATCCGGGATGCCGTCGAGCTGACCGTAGTTGCGATAGCGATAGACGAGCGTGTCGACGCTTAGGTTCTGCTCGACCGCTGCCAGGGTTGAGAGCCAACGAGGATCGGCCGGACTGATAAAGCGAACGAGTGGCATCATCAGCACCGAGGCGTCGATGACTTTCGCTCCTTTGTACTGCACGAAGGCCTTAATCTCTTCGTCATAGAAGTTCTCATAGATGTCACATGAGATGGCGTCGCGGGCCTCTTCCATCCATGCGAAGGGACCCGCGAGCGAGCGTTTTTGCCCGAGGCGCACGGCGCGGTCGAAGGCGACCCAACACATCAGCCGCGAGTGGAGGAAGTGCTTTCGGCCACCGCGAACCTCCCAGATTCCGTCATCTTCGCGATCCCAGTTATCCGCAAGCCAGCGCAGGATGCGCTTTTCGTTCTCCCAGTCTTCGCGGCTGGAGCCGTCACCATATTTGTTGGCGAGGTAGAGAGCGTCCGTTATTTCGCCGTATATATCGAGCTGGAGCTGGCTGAAGGCCGCGTTGCCGACGCGCACGGGCTTTGAGTCCATATAGCCCCGTAGATGATCGAGCTCGATCTCGGGAGTCTCCTGCGATCCGTTGATGCGGTAGAGCACCTGAAGGGGCCCCTGCGGGGAGTCGTAGTTGAGGCGGTCGTGGAGCCAGCGCTGGAAGTGCGTTGCTTCTTCGACGAAGCCGAGACGCATCATGGCGTAAAGGGTAAAGGCGGAGTCGCGGAGCCAGGTGTAGCGGTAGTCCCAGTTGCGCGACCCCCCGATCTTCTCCGGAAGACTAAAGGTGGGGGCAGCGATGATGGAGCCATAATCGCGGTCGGTGAGCAGCTTGAGTAAGAGCGCAGAGCGATTGACCATCTCGCGCCAGCGGCCGGTGTAGTTGGAGCGCGCGATCCAGGAGCGCCAGAAGGAGATGGTATTGCTGAACCATGAATCGAGAACGGCGGTATCGAGTGGAGACGTGGCCTCACTACGATCCTCGCCGAAGACGAAGGTTGCGACTTCGCCGGCTTTGAGGGTGAAGGTCTGCTCCACATCGTTGCCTGTGGGGGTAAGCGGCACGGTGCCCTGCAGCACAAGTGCGGACTGGTCGCCGGAGGGCTTGAAGAAGACGCAGTGCTCGCGCTGCTCGACAGTGTGATCCATGCGGGCGTAGTGGAAGCGAGGGCGGCACTTGAGATCGAACGTAATCTCGCCTTGAACGACCTTCACGCGACGCACGATGCGGCTAACCTGGTCTTTGTCGAGGATGGGCATGAAGTCGGCCATCTCCGCGATTCCATCGTCAGAGAGGAAGCGGGTGAGAAGAACGTTGGTATCGGGAAGATAGAGTTGCTTGGTGCGGCCGTTCTTCAGGTCGGCCTGTATGCAGAAATAGCCGCCCTTCCCGGGGTCGAGAAGGGCGGCAAAGATGCTGGGGCTGTCGAACCGGGGATAACACAAGAAGTCGATGGAGCCTGTGGCGCTTACCAGCGCGATCGAACGCATGTCCCCGATGACGCCGTAATTTTCTATCGGTTGGTACCCGGCCGCTTCTCCCATGATTGGATTAGATGCCGCAACGGCGCAACCCGTGTTATCGCGCCATCTCAGTAGCTGCCGAGCTCTCAGTAGCTACCGACGCTCTCCTAACGTCCTGCTTCAGCAGATAGCACGACACTGCCAGGAGAACCACATCCTTCATCAGGAAGGCAACGTTCCCCACCATCGCGGGAAACCCGCCCGCCGACGGAGCCCAGCCATCCGAAATAAACGGGATGATCATGACTGTCGTGATAAACGTCAACACTGACCCGAGAGAACCCAACACGCTAAGTCTCTTGTTCCAGAAACCAGCGAACAACAAACCTCCAAACAGCCACTCGGAAACTCCGAGGAAGTAGCTGGACCCTTGGACGCCGAAGACTGGGTACATCCAGAAGATCAGAGGCCCATGTGTAAAAAAAGGGATCAGCCCCTGCGCCTCATAGTCAAACCACTTCTGATACCCAAAGAAGAAGTAGATGATTACCATTGATGCGCGAATCAACTTGTAGTCGAGGTCTCCCTGAAATGGTGTCGTCTTTGCTAGAAATTTAATAAGCCTGTCCATCGTTCTCTCCTTTCGCGCAGGGACCGCAACGCTAAGCACGCGGGTCACAGTTTCACCTCAACCACAGGGAAGTCGATCTCAGTATCTGCAACTTCGTTGACATAGTTAGTGAATGTATTCACAACGACATTGGCAACGATCTCCATCATCAGGCCGTCGTCAATCCCACCCTTCCGGGCGTTCTCAATATCCTTGTCCAAAACATGACCGCGTTGACGAACGATCGCCTTCGCAAACGACGCCAGCGCGCGCTCAAATGGATCCTCGCCGTCTCCTCCACGCGCCTTCAGTGTCTCCGCGTCGCTCACACCGGCAGCCTTTGCCAGCGCCGTATGCGCCGAAAGGCAGTACCGGCACTCGTTCTCCTGTGCCACAGCCAGCGCCAGAATCTCGCGCTGACGGGCGGAAAGGCGAGCACGCGAAAGCACCTTCGATAACGACAGATACCCATCCAGCGCTGCGGGAGAATGTGCAAGCGTGGCAAAGAGGTTCGGGACCATCCCCAGGCTTGCCTTCACCTGTTTGAGGGTGGCGGCAACCTTAGGATCAATACTCGACGAAACAACAGGGGCAATGCGTGACATTATCTTCTCCAATCTCCTGTCGCGCCTCAGCGCTCATCAGGAATCATCTGGAGATAATATGGTACGTATTGTTGCTTAGAATATCGTTGATATACCTTATAGTCTCATCAGAGCCACATGGACCGCCTCGCCCCATTCTTCGAGCAGTTTAGCCTTTCCGCCCGGATGTTCTACGCCGGAGCCTTCTGCGGCATCTCGCCGAACCTCGACGAACAGGCCGGCTACCTTCATGTGCTCAAAAAAGGAAGACTGACGATCACTCACCCCAACGCTCGACCGATCATCGTCGATACCCCGAGCATCATCTTCCTTCCACGCCCTCACCAGCATCGCCTTCACGCCTCAGAGCAGGAGGGCACCGAACTCGTCTGCGCAACCGTCGAGTTCGGTACTGGCATGTTGAACCCCCTCACTGCCTCCTTCCCCGAGCCATTCGTCGTCCCCCTCGACGCCCTCCCCGAACTCGCCCCCACTCTCGAGCTCCTCTTCTCCGAGTCCTCCGCCGACCTTCCCGGTCGTCAGACCGCCCTCGATCACCTCTTCGAATACGTCCTCGTGCTCCTCTTCCGCTCAGCCATGAACGCACACCTCGTCGACTCCGGAGTCTTACTCGGCCTTAGCGACCCTCGCCTCAGCAAGGCCATCGAGGTCATGCACAAACACCCGGAAACCTCCTGGTCGCTCGAACTGCTCGCTCAGCACGCCGGCATGTCGCGTGCACGCTTCGCCGCGCACTTTCGCAAGGTCGTCGGCATAACCCCCTTCGACTACCTCACCAACTGGCGCCTCGGCATCGTTCAAACCATGCTGCGCAAAGGCAACTCGCTCAAACTCATCGCCACCGCCGTCGGCTACACCAACGCCACCGCACTCACACGGGTCTTCACCCAGCGCCTTGGAATGTCCCCCTCCGACTGGCTGGCTCGCAGCAAGTCGGGACTGTCTGCCAAGACCCAAAGCTCAACTGAATCCGCGCAACCGCCACAAGCGAAACCGCTCGAAGCGGGGAATTGAGATTGGTGGGCCCGGAGGGATTTGAACCCCCAACCAAGGGATTATGACTTCCGCGATTACCTAAATTCAATAATTTAGCCAGGTTTGCACGAAATTGTATGTCCCAATATTTGTGAGGATTATCGTGCGTGTTCTTCTGAGCAGTACAAGGTGATACAAGCCGCCACTGGGCACAAGTTGGGCACAGTAGTCACGATGACAATTCTCTAGTATTGGGCGGAAGGTCAGATTGAGAGTTGTATATAAGGGCGGAAGAACCTTAGGTTTGGCTCACGGCAATCGGGAGCACGTCCGCATCTTGCGGAATACGATATAAGGCACTGGAAGACTCGGGGGTTACGCCGTTCCCGCCTTACACCTTGCGCCACACGGCCCTAACGCGGCTCGGAGAGGCTTCGGGCGGGGACGTGTTTGCCTTAGCGCGGATCGCCGGACATAGCTCTATATCGATTACCCAGCGTTATGTTCACCCCCCAAGCAGAAACGATTGACCGAGTCTTCGCAAAAGCGTTGAAGCTGCAAAAACGTAATCAGCTGGAGGCCGAGGGGGCGAGAAGATTAAAGCCGAACTTGCATCAGCCAGCACGAACTAACAGTTTGCTTGACGAGGGGATTTGTTCATAGTTTCCGAGACCGCCCGTTTAGTGGGAACTACGACGACGATCATTAAGCTGCTTCCATAAGCTGAGCACGTTCGAAGAACATACTCTCGGTGCTAATCCGGAGGACGAATGGTTTCCGGTTTGCCCATCAACCGCCCGGTCGGTGACAGCATCAACGCACTCGCCGATTTGTGGAGCGGCCATTGTGACTGCGGCGGCAGATGCCCATCTAAAGGTGGAGGGAAGGGTCAACCTTATGCGCGATGACAAAGTCCGGTAAGGGTCAATAGGATCGTCACGTTACGATGGTTCCGTTTGTGTCACGCGCCGCCGTAATCGCTGGCAGTGTGTAAGCCTAAGAGCAATCGACGACCCGTCCACCAATGAGGAGTGGAAGGCAGAGGAAGATTTTTCAGGAGACCGTGTGAAACGCTCATGGCTGTTGGCCATTCTCTGTTGTTTTGGTGTCGTGACACGCCTCGACGCCCAGACGAACTATGTTGCGCTGAGTGGCGTTGTCATGGACCCTCAGCATTTGGCCATCCCTTATGCGAGCGTGACGCTGACATCGGTGGCGACAGCCGAGGAACGGAAGGTAAGAGCGAACGCTCACGGAGAGTATGAGATAGGAGCGTTGCTGCCGGGATCCTATCTTCTGGTGGCAGAGAGCAAGGGGTTTGCGGTGGCGCAGCGTTCGCTGCAACTTGAGGTGGGCCAGCAGGTGACGCTGGACGTGACGTTGAGCGTGGGACCAAATACCGAGACGGTGACCGCAGTCGCTGCGGCGGAGCTATTGAAAACGGCGGACGCGAGCGTGGGTGGGGTGGTGGACCAGAGATCGGTCGCGCAACTGCCTCTGAATGGCCGCATGCTTGTCGACCTGATGTTGACCGTTCCCGGGGCGCACGTGAGTCACGGAGCGCAGACAGGTGACATGAATCCGCTGTACTGGCGTCCGGGACAACGGTCGGCGATCAGCGTGGGGGGAAATCGGCCGAATGCGAACTACTTTCTGCTGGATGGCGCGACGAATACTGACCCTACCTTTAACACGCAGAACATCAGTGCGTCGCCGGATGCAGTGCAGGAGTTCCAGGTGCAGGTAGGAAGCTACTCAGCGGAGATGGGTGGGGCGGGCGGCGGACAGGTCAACATCATTACGCGGTCGGGAGGGAGCCAACTGCACGGAACCGTATATGAGTTTCTTCGCAATGGCGCCGTGGACGCGCACTCGTTCAACGATATGGGCGGAACGAACCACTTGGTGCAGAACAACTTTGGCGGGTCGCTGGGCGGACCCCTGTTCGGAAAACACACGTTCTTCTTCGTGAACTATGAAGGCCTGAGGCATGTGCAGGCGGACAGCATGACGGACACGGTGCCGACGGCGGAGGAGGTAAACGGCGACTTCAGCATGAGCGGAGTGACGATCTACGACCCCAACACGACGGTGGCTAACCCGAACTACAATCCCAACCTCCCTGTGAGTCAGCAAAACCCACAGTTTACGCGGCAGCCGTTTCCTGACAACAAGATTCCGTTGGACAGGATGAACTCGGTAGCAGTTACGATGCTGAAGCAATATACCCCGCAGCCCAATCTGATGATGGGCATGGGAATGGGCATGACGATGATGGGTCAACCGACTGTGGTGGGCTCGGGTAACGACTCCAACAACTATCTGGATGTGAGGAACGAAATTCACTACACAGACCAGGGAACGCTGCGATTCGACCACCAGTTTAATTCGAACAACACTGCATTCGTGCGGTACAGCGCGGGCGGTGAGCGTGGATTTATGCCGGAGAACCTGCCTGGCTTCGGCTATCTGCACGACAATTTATCGCAACAAGGGATTGGCTCGTACAGTCACATCTTTACACCACAATTGTTGAATGTGGCGACGGTTGCGGTGTCGCGGTTGAGCATGGACCACACCACGCAGAGCGCGAACACGAATGACATCACGGGGTCGCTTGGCATCACAGGAGTGGGGTTTGGCGGGCCTGCTGCATGGGGCGCGCCGTATTTCAACGTACAGGGATATTCGCCTATCGGTGACAGCTACGCAGCGACGCCGATGCATGCATGGGACACCCTGATCGAGGGACGCGATACGCTGAGCTGGCTGGTGGGGCGGCACAGTTTGAAATTTGGCGGCCTATACCAGAGGTTCATCTGGCCAATGTGGGGATTCTTCCAGAATCGCGGCTACTACCAGTTTACGAATGGATTCACGACAGACATCGGAGCGAACGACGGGACGGGTTCGGCGTTGGCGAGTTTTCTGCTGGGACTTCCGGCAGTACGGCAGCGACAGGCAGGAGTGCCGCAGATGAATCTGCGACAGTGGTACGCCGATGGCTATGCGCAGGATACGTTCCACCTGGCCAGGAATACGACGATCGACTATGGAGTGCGGTATGAGTACATGAGCGCCCTGGTCGATATCACTTACACGAACAGCAACCTGACCTTTGCGTCCAACGGCACCCCGAGTGTGTTTATCGGCGGACAGAATGGGATGCCGAAGGGTCTGATGTATCCCAGCAAGACGGACTTTGCTCCGCGGCTGGGCATTTCACAGAACTTTCCGGGGAGAGGGCTGGTGCTCCACGCGGCGTATGGAATGTTCTTTACGCCGGTGGACATGAATACGTGGTGCAACCAGCGGCACAATGTGCCGTATGTATTTCCGGAGACGAACCAGAGCGATAACTTTACGCCATCCATTAAGACGTTCAACTTCGCCCCCGCAGTGTTGGGGGTGACAGTGGTGAGTTTCACCGGTATGCAGACGCGGCCGGCGCCACAATACATCCAGCAATGGAGTGCGGGGCTGGAACAGAGTCTAGGCAAGAACACCGTGATGGAGATCGGCTACCTTGGTTCGGGCGGCTTCCATCTGCAGCGCGCTCATCTGATCAACAATGCGCAGCCGGGCCCGGGGTTGATTCAGCCTCGAAGGCCGTTCACGAAGATCAGCTTTGTGCCGGATACGGTACTGCCGCCAAATATTCAGGTCGTGAGTACGACATTCGGAGTGAGCACGATCAATCTGCTGGAGAATTCGGCGCGGAGCTGGTACGACGCTGGATATGTGACAGTGCGGCGCAGGGCGAGTCAGGGGTTGAGTTTTCTGGCGAACTACACATGGTCGAAGAGTTTGTCGAATGCGCCGGACTTCCGGTCGCCGATGTTCGAATCCTCGATTCCGCAGAACAACAACGACCTGAGAGCGGAGAAAGGCCCAGCCTGCGATGTGCGGAACCGGGTGGCGGTGAGTGCGGTGTATGACGTGCCGACGTGGGGTCGTAGCTCGGTGACTCGTGCGGTGACGAGAAACTGGCAGACGTCGGCAATCTTCCAGGCACAGAGCGGATTTCCGCTGACAATCTCGGTGTTCGGCGATACTGCAAATGCCGGTACTGCACTGGGCGAGAATCCGGTGCGGGCAAATGCCACGGGTAAGCCGGTGTTTGGAGCAGGGACACGGAACGCGACAACGTGGTTCAACCCTGCAGCATTTGCGGCTCCACCGGCGTATTCGTTTGGGAATGTTGGCAGGAACTCGGTTGTGGGACCGGGAATGGAGACGCTGGATGTGAGCGTGTTGCGGGGCTTTGCGCTTTCGGAGAGGCTTCGGCTGGAGGCGCGGGGCGAGTTCTTCAATGCGCTGAACCATACAAATCTGGGGACGCCGAACCGGTTTGTCAACACTGCCGGATTCGGTTCCATCACCGAGGTGACTACGCCTGGGAGAGAGATTCAGGTCAGTGCACGGCTCTCCTTCTAGACGTTAAGTGGATGAGTGGCTGCTGCCGCCATGTAGAAGGCGCCGTGTGGCCAGTATCCTCGCAATTCTCCTCCCGCTCACTACAGCCGCTCCCGTCTGGCATGTGTGCCAGGAGTGGCTTCGAATATCACCGTCTACACGGGGGCGCGCATTTGCTTAGTGCTCGAAAAGTCGGTTTTCGGCAAATTCGATTACTGGGCAATGAACCGAGTGGTTCTAATAAACGCAAGGTCGATTCAGAAAGAGCGGCACGCTTTTCGATTGACTAGGCACAAAATTAGGCACAGCTCCTTATAGGAGCATTTCACGCGATCACAGAGAGAGCCTCTCAAATTAAGTTGAATGTGTTGTTTAGATGGTGGGCCCGGAGGGATTTGAACCCCCAACCAAGGGATTATGAGTCCCCTGCTCTAACCGTTGAGCTACAGGCCCTTCAATGACTTACGGACAACGACTGCGACAGTGTAGCGGATACTGTAGCGGGTAGCTGTCTTTTGGGCTGGATTTCGGGTCCCTTGCCAGACAGTTGCAACCGCTCGAAAGCGCGCTCCACTGCCTCTGGTGTCGGATGGATATACCGTTGCGACACGACGATACTGCTGTGTCCGGCAATCCGCATGATCGTGAAAGCATCTACTCCCGATTCCCCAAGCCTAGTCAACATTGTATGGCGTAGAGAGTGCAGCACAAAATCAGCCGGGAAGATCGGGCGGCGTTTGCCTTCAACCTTTGGCGCACATAGGTCGCGGTGCAGGTGATTGAGCGACGTGCCGACGTATGGATTTCCCTCCCGGTTGGCAAAGACGAAAGCGCTGGTGCCCGATTCGCGGCGCGACGTCAGCGTTGTAGAGGCACGGTCTGTCAGTGGAATGATGCGCCGGGCGTTCTTACTCTTCCCCTCTCGAACCCTTAGAAAGCCAAAGCGAGCGCCGTTGATCGGTTCAAGGATTATGTCTTTCCATTCGAGATTGAGTGTCTCGCCGATTCGCAAGCCGGTTTCGAGCATCAGTACGGCGATGTCGTGAAGTGGCTGACGGCAAGCTGCAAGATAGATTTCTTCTTGCTTGCGGGAGAGCACAAAATCCCGTACCCGTTCGCCCGAGAGTAACCGAATACGTGGGACACGCTGAATCTCTTTCCATTCGTGGGCGAGTCTAAGCATTCGGCGAAGCGTGGCGAGTTCACGATTGACTGTTGCCGGGCCCACAGTGGCGCGACGAGCGACCACATACTCCTCAATGATCCCTTCGTCTATCCGGTCAATCCGTGCGCTCGCTATGGGAGCGAATTCGAGGAGACGCGATAGTTTGGACGCATAGAACACAACCGTTTGCGGCTTGTTCTCATGCCGGGTCTCAACGTGGGCGATGAACCGCTGGGCGAAGGCCGAAAACAGCGGCGCGACTTTGCGCTCAGCGATTCCCACCTCACCTTTTGCCAATGCCGTTCGGTGTGCAGCTTCAATCTGACGGGCTGTTCGGGGATTCCCTTGTTTAGTGCTCTTTTGGATGTGCTCCCCGTTGAAAAGAAAGTGATACCAGTACACGGAACCGCGCTTGAATATCGACATATCTATTTCACCTTTCCCGATTTTTTTAGTGCGTAGTATTCGCGCATGTACGCGCGACGTTTCGCTTTGAACTCTTCAGTTTGTTCGTAGTTCTTGTGTCTACAGGCCGGAGAGCATGCCTTCTGGTCTTCGCGCCTTGCAAAAAACCATTTCTGGCACTGACATGTACGAACCATTTCTAACAGTCCGTTTTCTGCGAGGTTGGTTATGTCCCAAACCGCCAACTGTTCACCCGTAGGTCGTCCCGGCCCGTTAGCGTGTGAAAAGTGCAGAACTGCGTCCCAGCCCTTATAAGAAATCTCCACAGTGGGCCACCTAGGGTAGTCATCCAACATGGCCTGGATACGCCGCACTCGTGCGACGATCGCTTTCGGCGGGTTGTCGAAGAAATCTAGATTTGGATCTTCTCGATCAGAAGCGGCGAGCATGGCGGATGTCTCGGTGATTTCTTGGAGTAAACCTGCGACTCGTGCGCGGGAAGCCCGGGTGGGTCTCCCAAGGTAGGCTTCGCGTTCACTGATTTCCTGGTTCAGCCATCGCAGCAGACTACTCGGTCTTCTTGCTGCGTGATCCTGATGCATAATGACCGCTGGTTTGCTCATTTCTAACACACGCCTTTCGGAGCAATTACGTGTGTTAGAAAGCATACCTGTTCCCGCTTATTTGCGCCACAATTGATTTGTACTTATTTCACCAGAGAGGTGCAGAGATGGATGAACTGTTGTCGGTTGATGAGGCGGCGCGCAGGCTTGGAGGTTTGAGCAAGTACACAATTCACGCTTGGTTGAGTTCAGGCAAACTCCGCCGTACCAAAGTTGGAAGCCGGACAATGATCCGCGAATCTGAGTTGCAACGAGTGATCGAGGATGGTGGCAAATCGCTCTCCGCTCGGAGATCTTTGGCTGAGGTGAGCTAATGGCTGCGGCCCCGCATTTGGTAGCCCCTCAAAGCACGTCACGAGGGGAGAAGCCTCTACGTCGAGCAAAAGGGCAGAGCGGCCCTCAGGAGCCATTCCTAGCCGCGAGTAAGGCTTGTGCGCCTACGCTGGTTTGGGAAGGCGTAGAGTATCCGCGAATGGAGCCTGGGCGCTATTTGGTGCGGGGACTGAAGGTGCAAGGGCCTCAATGGGTCAGAGCTTTCAGTCGATGGTGTCTACGCATTGAATTCGCGACGGTGCATGAGCCGGGCGGCGTGAGCGCGTTCTTCAATCTGGGCAGCGATAGGCTAAAGCAGTACATCGGGAGACAGAGCAAGTATTTTCAGGCATGGACAATTGCTAACGGTGGCCTGCCCCGGAAGGGTGAGCAGATGAGTCCAGACATTTTCCTGGATGGACAGTTCTTTTGGGTGACGGTGGAAGATTCGAACCGTAAAACCGATGGCACAGAGAAGGCTGACGCAGAGGTCTATTCGAGGATCACGAAATTCCATTCGGCGGAGCGCCCCTAATCAGGAATCTTTCAATCAGGAATCAGGAATCAGGAATCAAGAATCATGCAATCAACCAATCAACCAATCAAGTAATCAACCAATCAAGGTTGCCATCTACGAACCCCTCAAGATTCCGCCTCAGCCGGGCGGAGGTAAACGCCAACCCAAAGTAAACCTAAAGGGCGGAGGCTTCGGCTTCCGCTCAGGCCATTTGGTGGATTTCGTCAGAGATACGCGCGCGCGTAGTTCGCAATTGATTTCGATAAGAACAGCGGAGGCGATCAATGAGCAGGTGTCGCAGCGGATGTACACGCGATTGCACGAATGATTACGTCCGCCTGGATGTGCGGTGGTGTAAGCGCCAAGGCTATTTGCGGCCTGGTTGGTCCGGTATGGTGAATTGGTCACGACGGGGAGAGCGCTTCGCATCTGTCAACATCGAAGCGGCGGACGGCCAAATCTTTCTTCGATACAGAACCCGTCCGAGAGGCGACGAATGGCAGCACACACACTACCCGGTTGCGGTTGAATGGACGCCTTGCCCCTTCGGAGGCAATCGCGCATGGTTCCGTTGTCCCGCGTGCGGCCGCCGTGCGGCGATCTTGTATGGCGCGGACGTGTTCGCCTGCCGGCATTGCCTCCAACTCGCCTATTAGTCACAGCGGGAAGCTCCTCACTGCCGCGCGCTGCATAAGGCGCAAGGCATCCACGAGAAACTAGGCGGAACGGGCATCATCGATGATCCAGTATTCAAACCCAAAGGAATGCACTGGCGAACCTATACCCGACGGTTGGAACGGATGCGGGAAGCGGAATCTAGAGCGGTTCCACCATGGCTTTTGGCCTTAGCCGGGCGGAGGTAAATGCAAACCCAAGTAAACCTAAAGGGCGGGAGTTTCGGCTTCCGCTCAGGCCGAAATTAAGAATCAATCATTTCAAAGACTTAAGGCGGAAAAACTAGCCGAAATTCATCATTTTCTTCGCGCGGCTACATCGAGAAATCAATCGGAAATCAATTCGTATTGATCTGCCGAAAATAGGTTAGATTGGCTGCATCACCCAATTCAGACAATCGTAAGAAATGGACGGCAAGCGGAGCGAATGACAAGCCAGGAAATGAAGAAGACCCTCTGGGAGGCAGCGGACAAGCTGCGTGCCCAGATGGATGCGGCGGAGTACAAGCACCTTGTACTTGGATTGATCTTCCTGAAGTACGTGTCGGACTCGTTCGATGAGCGGCGGCGGGAGGTTGCGCGGTTGCTGGCAGAACCTACATCGGACCTGTACTTCACCGACGACACGGCGGAGCAGGCGAAGGCGCTGGAGGACCGGGACTACTACACCTCAGCGAATGTCTTCTGGGTGCCTCAGGTGGCGCGGTGGGAGACGCTGCGGAATCAGGCGAAACAGTCGGAGATTGGGCGGTTGCTGGATGAGGCGCTGATTGCGATTGAGGACTTCAATCCATCGCTGAAGAACATCCTGGACAAGCGGTTTGCCAGGACGCAGATTGAGCCGTCGGGCGGCTCAATAATTGGGAAAACTGTGTAGACATCAGTGGGATTTGCCTAATGATTTCGAAGAATCCTTGGAGGCGATGATGGGCGGTTAAACACCTAGTTTTCGATACTTATTCCGCTAATACAGGAATTATTTTTCAGACGCAACGCGCTAGTCGCATGGTGCTGACAAGCAGCGGATTTCTCGGGATTGGCAAATCGTTCTCGGCTACTGCAAAGTCGGCTTACGAGCTATGACCAACATTCCTCCCGTAATCAGCCAGGGGTTTACACTGCGCGCTACCGCGCAAAGGGCAGTTCCTAGTGCATTCAGTTCTCCAGACGTTCCCTTACGCAGAACGGGAAAGTCCGTAGCGAGTCCAAACGAAAGATTTTTGGGAACGTAATCATCCGTAGTGCAGCTTAACACCTCGAAGCCCGCAGTACGGCAAATGTCGGTGAACTCACGGGAACGGAAACGATATTCATTAAATCGTCGCTGAATTCCCCTAAGACAAATATAGGTTGAGCGCAGGGGATGAGTTACAAGCCGACGTACCCAGTTATAGTACGGGACAGTCACAAACATGTAGCCGCCTGGAGCTAGGATGCGCCACATCTCACCAATTAGCTCGTTCGGCCCTTCGGGAAAATGCTCGACGACACCTAATGAGAGACACGCATCGACTGAGTTGTCGTCAAAAGGCAACCGTCGAACGTCCCCCTCTACAGCGTGTCCGCCTCGGGCTTTCAGTTGCTCTAAAGCAGGGACATAGTTATCAACCCCGACAACATCCTTGATGCCTCGTTGCTGTAAGTAAAGTACCCAGCTTCCAGTGCCGCAGCCGGACTCAACCACGCGCGGGTTCTCGATGTTACGCAGCACAGGAAGCACATGGGCAGCAAGCTCGCGTTTGTCACAAAGTGCGATCTCTCGATCCAGATCGCAATTTGCCCACATATTTGACCATTGCTCTTCTGGTGAGTGGACATGGTGGATAGCTGAAGCCATTTAATGAATTATTCTCCGATGAAAAAATTACTTAAGTCGATCTTAGCGATACCTAGGGTACGGAGCAACGGTGAATTAGTGCAGAGGGCACAAGGGTCTGGCCGGGTGCTCCACCCAAAATTTGACTTACGTATAACGATGGGTGCCCCATCCAAAAGTGTAACTTTGCGGTTACATTTTCAAGGGTACTGGGCACCGTTTGTATCCTTGGTGGGAGAGGGGTTTTCAATTTTCTTCTGTGATTTTTTTTGTGCTGGAGAGAGCAAAACCCGCCAGAGCATCCGCGGAGGGCTAGTGCCGGGACAACCTCGGAACCCCCGGCAACTAGGTTTCAATTTGCCTCCAAATGGCAGTTATTCAAAAGGAATTCAATTCATAGTCGTGGGAGATAATTTGCCCTCTTTCGACCTCTAAGTCGATGAAAATAACCGGTATTAATTATTGTCGGAGCAGTACGCGCGCGGGCGCGCGCGATATTAGTTAAGGCCTGAAATCAGACCGTCTTCAATGCCAACGCCTGGCCCCCGGTCTTGTAGCTATCGCAGGCGCATCATCTCCGCATAAACCCGGCCTAACTTCAGGCATTGAGGCTCTGTCTCAGGGGACGGACGCCAATGTGCATCTTCACTGTCCCGTCTGCGGTACATCTGCTTTGTTTGCGGCGACCAAAGTATCCACTCATCCGTGAGAGACGACCCAATCGGTGGGAGCAGCTTACGGCGACTTGTTCACTCGCCTTAGCGCTCCCACCAACGGGGCATTCTTGATCACTTGTGCCGTGTGTAAACTGGCAACGGCTGAGTGCTTCCAACAAGTGCCCTCGGATAGCAGCCCACTGGTGAAATTTGGCGACGAATGAGGAGCACTTTCGATATCTGGATTCTCTGCGAGGCATCGCGATTCTTGGCGTCCTGTTGGTGCATGCTGCGATTCTTACAAAGCAGAGGGGTGGCACCTGGATACTCTGCTTCACCGGGCAGCGCGGAGTGCAGTTGTTTTACATCGTCAGCGCTTTCACGCTGTGTATGTCTCTGGACAGGAAGCAGAACGAGCATCACCCGCTGGCGAATTATTTCATTCGCAGATTTTTCCGCATTGCCCCGCTGTTTTACGTAGTCGTCCTGGCCAATCTCTTTCTAAGGCAGGTTGCGCCCGCGCAGAGCGCCCTCGGCAATTCGAAGGGAATCGACATTATCCTGGGGTGCCTGTTTTTGAATGGCCTGAGTCCCCACGCCATCAACGGCGTCGTAGGCGGAGGATGGTCGATCGCCGTGGAAACTACGTTTTACGTGTGCCTTCCCTTCCTTTACAAGCATTTCAAGGGCATCCGCGCGACGCTGCTGCTATTTGCAGTTTCCGCTCCCATACTCCTTGTTACGAGCACGATCCTTGCTGTGGGGGCTGCAGACGTGCTGCACGAGCAATATTTTAGTTTCCTATGGTTCCCGGTCGAGTTCCCCGTTTTCGTTCTGGGCATGATTGCGTACTATGTTTGGAACCAGTACATCAAGGACCGCGAGTTGTCGGTGGACAATCGCAGGGAGATCTCTGCCCTGCTGCTTACCACTTCTTTCATGATCTATTGTGCGTGCCTCCCGTTCCATGATGTGACGCTCTACTTTTCCTCCTCCATATTCCTGCCGCTTTTGCTTGCCTTATCGATGTATCGATGGCCACTTCTGGTGAATAGGTTTACATCCTATATAGGTACGATTTCGTACAGTCTGTACCTCATACATTCGTTTATCTGGAGCCTGCTGAATGTCGCGCTGGCTCGGATCGACGCTCATCCGAGTCACCTGGTCACGCGCTTCGTTCTGGATCGATTTCCAGGGTTGCTGGTCGTTTTTGTGGCCGTTCTTGGTTTCTCTCTGCCGGTTTGTATGTTGACTCGGCGGTTCATCGAAGTTCCGGCAATCGATCTCGGACGCAGGTTCATCGCACGTCGGGAGAGATCGCGCGCTATGCAGCCTGCTGGTGCGTGAAGCCAATGAAGCTCCCAGCCGGCGATGAGGCAGGCACCCAAATAGATCATCCCTCGATTGATTCGCGGCAGAGTGGCCGAGCGACAACGAGTCATGAAAGGATTTCACGGCTCATGATGGCCGGTTTGATCGGAATCACATCGGAGTACAGATCGTCGAACTTAGGTGCGATGCCTTCCAGTGCTTCATCGAATTTGCAACGAAGGCAAATGGAGTGATGGCGAGTGATGAGATTGTGCATGCGGCGCAGATTGAGTTCGGATTCGCCGATTGCTTTTATGTCTTTGTCGTCTGCGAGGCACCTATTTCTGAGGATGTATGCGGCTCTTAGGAGCATGCCAAGACGATGAAGCGACGGGCATATGAACGGGCCTACGAATTCCGCCATGGTGAATCTCCTTGGGTTCAATGAATTAGTCGCGGTGCGACGAAATATCCAACAAAGCCATATCCAGCTTGCATAATGCGCAAGATTCGCGGTGTTGGGCGATGAGGCGGTATACGCGATCGAGATCGTTGTCGGCGCCCATGAGCGCCTCGCCCTCGCCTCTTAGGGAAGCGACGTTATCTCGCAGACGAAATGCGCTCTGCAACTGCGAATTCAAACGATGCAAGGATAAACACATGATTAGCACCTTGAGCGGAGACTGGGCCTGGGAGAGCTAATCGCAAAACAATCAATTGGAGGGTCAGGAGAGATATATCAGACGCCGGATACCGTGTCTGTCGGCTGTTCAACGTAATCGATTATTCCTTTGCTGTCTCCTTGGGTATCGCAGCCAAAGAGCTTCACCGACTATCGCGGGCTTTTGTCGATCAGGGGATCGGCTGCATGGTTCTTCTCCCTGGCAAGCCGTATGCCAGCAATGAGGCAGGCACCCAAATAAATCATCCCTCGATTGATTCGGGGCATATGGGCGTTTGGATCGAACATGGAATCAGCATAGGCAGAAAGCCGTTAAAGGCGAACAAAAAGCGTATATTATTGGTTCAGCAAATCCGACTGCCTTGTCCTGGCTGGTGCCGCTCAAAACAGCGGGATTTGCCTATTGATTTCGGAGAATCAGGGAGGCGTTGATGGGTGGCTACGGGAGCGAACGAACATGGGGAAGTCGAGACATCACCACAAGCTACCGTGCGCTCGACGTACGTTGGTTGCAGAGGAACAAGTTTCTGATTCCCGGCAGACGCTGGAAAGTCACCTGGTCGCGGAATGGGGAGCCGATTGGCAATATCGACGTCCGAATGGAGCTTTCGCAGTTGTTCCTCGCCTACAAACATCGGTCTCACGGCGGCGAATGGCGAAGTGAAGATTACCCTGTCGGTATCGACTGGACTCCCTGCCACTACGGCGGCGAGCGCGCGTGGTTTCTATGTCCTGCGAGGGGCTGTAGGAGGAGGGTAGCGATTCTCTACGGCGGCGGCATCTTCGCCTGTCGTCACTGCTACCGTTTGGCGTATGAAAGCCAGACAGAATCACCGGCCTACCGGGCGTTAAGTCGCACGCAAAACATTCGAGTGAGGCTGGGCGGATCGGGAAGCATGGCGGAGGATTTTCCCGATAAGCCGAAGGGAATGCACTGGAAAAGCTATTTGAGGCTCCTCCACAAAGCAAACGTTTATGAGCGGATTTCGAATGAAGCGATGCTGAGTTGGATCAGGGCGCAGCAGGCACGCATAGGCTGACCAATACATTGAGCTGATGGCATAGAAGCCTGATTTTTCAATAGTTTGAGAGTTTACGGATCAGTACGCGCGCACGCGCGCGCGTTAAAGGGTGCAGATTTACATCTTTGCCATTGAAGCGATTCGGGCGCATTGTTACGTCGGTAAGGGGAAGGTATTTCGTCAGAGATACGCGCGCGCGTAGCCCGTGCCAATATTCCAGCCCACTGAGAAAAGCGGCGGAACAGTGAGGGAGGTGACTTCCGTCGCTCTGAGTCTTGCCACTGCGAAAGGCGCTTAATGAGGTGCGGCGCAACCGGGCTGAACAGAACGGCACGAGCACAACATCCGGGTCATGCCATGAGGGTTTTCCGAGCAGTACCCGCGCATACCTGTTTGAAGATTCAGATGAATTTAGGCGCGCGCGGCCTTCCGGCGTTTGCGTCGCAGATAACCGGGAGTGATGTATTGGAAGTCTTCGAGGCTGAAATCGATTGGCGTTTCGCAGTTCAGGCAGACGCGATAGCTCTTGCCATCCTGGGTGAATGGGAGGGCCGAGTGATGACGCTCCGGATGATTGCAGCCGAAGATGAGATTGATGAGCTTCTCGAACATGCTCTGGGCTCCTGACTAAGTGTGGTGGGACAGAGTCCAGCCGAGGTGAAAACAGGCGCTATACAGATCCGCTTTAGCAAGCCTGCACGGATAGTGGCGATGATAACGCCAAAGGACCCGCCTACAACATAACCAACTCGGAACACTGTCGGAGACTGCGGCAACCCTTCTCCCGTTGAAGCAGGTAACCGGATCCAACCAACTCGGTGATCATTTGCATCTGAGCGGGAAATGTCTTCTCGCTCAACTCCATCGCTCATTGACCTTGTCAGGTCTACCCTTGCGACGCTAGAAAAGGTCGAGGACTTTTCCGCTCATGATGCTGCCACCAAGGAATTGAAAGCATCTCTCCTGCGAACCTTGGCAGAGCTAGAAGTCAAGAGAGCCGCCGCACAACTGGAAGAGGCATGATGGACGTACCGAGACAGGGAGATTGCTCCAGAGCAACGACGTTAGGCGTATCAGTGCTATAGCCTGAGTCAACAAGGTTAGACGCTAAACAATTGCAAGGCCCTCCGTAGTGGAGGGCTTATTTTTTTTGCGGATGATAATCCAGAAAATGGGCACACCCAGGGGTAGCTTATTCGTTGTGCGCCACAAACCATGTGGCCTGCTTAGAGAAGGCGGTTTTGTTCTTTTTGAGAACGGACTTCCATCTTCTATGAAGTGGCTTAATCACATTCTTGACCTGTCCTTGGGGTGGTGAGACACTTGGAAACCTTATGAAAACCCTTGTCCTTCTGTTGCTCTGCTGCCTACCTGCCTATTCGAAGGCATAGCCGCTTGGGAGGAAACCTTGTTCAATCCTGAAACCATTGAGCGACACGGGAATTCAGTAAATGCCTCAGACTACGATTTACTTCTAGAGCGCTACCGCGAGGCCATTGAATGCATTGCGGGTCTGGTCGCATCAAACACAGATGCTCTGGTGGTGCTAAGCAAAGCAGGATTTGGGAATGGGAATTTGGTTCACTAAAGCCCTAGGAGTTGGTCGTAGTCTTCGCTGCGGACATAGGTATGCTCCCATACTTTACCCGGATCAACACGCTCTACCTTCTCGGGAGGCCCATGTCCGCAGCATGGCGTGAATAGTTGCTAATTAATAACGGACCAGTACGCGCGCGTGCGCGCGCGACAATAGATAACGCAAGAATCAACGCGAATTCAAAATAAGAGTGGGTAGCACGATCCGAAGCCGCACATCGTTACGCTTCAGGTGCTCGCAGCACCTCCTCGATCCACCTAGACTCACTCCCGCCACTGTAGCGGAAAATGTAGCGGGTCCCGGTCTAGATAGGGTTGTATCCACTTGGAACGCCGTTCCGTAAAGGATTGAGATTGCAAATACATACAAGGGAATCCAAAGCGATCGAAACGGGGGCATCTAAGATTATGAGTCCCCTGCTCTAACCGTTGAGCTACAGGCCCTCGTAAGGGGCGCGCAAATGTTCGATTGGTGAGGATCGATTCGACTTGCTACTGTAGTGTACTGGATGATTCTTTCGGGAAGCCGGGGACGGCCTTCTTCTATCGACTCAATATGATTGGAGAGATTTGGAGAGATTGGTTAGGCATGATCCCTGCGCGCGTTCCGTTTGAGTCGCAGAATCTGGCTGACCACTGAAGTTTTCTTGTAAGCGCCGAAGAAGTCGGAAACCTCTACAAACGATTCAAGCGTATGACGTTCGTCTGGCTGGATCGCGGTGCCCGGGCCGATTTTTGTTTCCTTTTCGGCGGAGATTATGAGTGCCGGAGTTGACAAAGCTTCTTCTGATGTTTTCAGATGGATGGCGCAATTGTTGTGTCTACAAACTTAAGCAGACAACCGTTTGTCTCAGAGTTTGATCAGTTTTGGAAAATCGCCGGGAAAGCCTCACGCGTTTCCCTCATGTGGAAGATAACAACGGGCGTAACAGCTAACTATAAGTTTTTACAGAAAAGGGTACGTCGCGGTCTTTGGAGGCTGCTCATGAATATTGCTCAGGTAATCAGCAACGTTTTTTCTCAGGCAGGTCGTGTTCTGCGGAGGCCGGCGGCGATGGCTGTATTGGGTCTTGCTATTGGGTCAACGCTTCTGATGGTTGTTTCGGGTGTGGCGTACGCGCAGAACACCAACGCGACCATTCGTGGACAGGTATTAGACTCCACTGGGGCTTTGGTTTCAAACGCGCAGGTCGTCATTCTCAACAAGAACACCGGCGTGACCGTCTTCAACGGAAAGACGGATTCTGCCGGCGCGTTCGTGGCGCCGCAGGTCATCCCCGGGACCTACAAAATAACGGTCAGCTCTCCGGGCTTGAAGGATGCGGTCATCGATAACCTTGTCGCGACAGTTGCGCAGGTGGCATCGGTGAACGTGAATATGCAGGTTGGCGTGGCGACGGAAGTCGTCACAGTTGAGGCCAGAGGCGAACAGCTGGACCGCAGCACGTCGGATGTCTCGACGCTGATTGCGCCGCAGGAGGTTCAAAACATTCCGCTGCAGCAGCGCGCCACGGAGAATCTGCTGGCGTTTATCCCCGGCGTAGTGCATGGGGGCGCCGGCGATCAGCCATCGACTTCGCAGCTCTCGATTAACGGCAGCCGCACGCTGAACACCGAGGTGCTGCTTAACGGCGTTTCGACGATTGTCGCCTCGACCGGAACACCGGCAACGCTGCCTTCGCCGGATGGCGTCGATCAATTCCGCGTTCTTACTACGAATGCGCCGGCGGAGTATGGCCGCACCTCGGGCGCGGTGATCTCCGTGAATACGATCTCCGGCACGAACACTTATCACGGCAATCTGTATTTCCTGATGCGGAATGAGGCGCTTGACGCCAACCAGTACTTCCATAAGGACACCATCAACCCGGCGACCGGGGCGGTCTTGCCGCGAAACCGGGACCGCTTTTTCCAGGAAGGCGGGTCCTTCGGTGGGCCGGTGCGGATTCCTCATCTCTACAACGGGCGCGACAAAACCTTCTTCTTCGTCAACTACGACCGCACGGCCACCCCAAACTCGACGACTGTGACGGAGACTGTTCCTACTGCCGCGCAACGTACGGGTGACCTCTCGAACGCCTTGCTACGACAGATGCCAACGGCAACAAGCGTACGCCGCAGACGATCTTCCAGCCTGCCGGGCACAAACTCGCCAGCATTTTCGGGCAACCAAGTCGGCCCTATCGATCCGGCAGCCGCGAAGATTCTCGCTTTACTGCCTCTTCCGAACACGCTCGGCACTTACGACGCAGTAAACAATCGTTACACGGGCAACTGGACCTCACTGCAAAACCTGACAGGACATGTTCAAAAGATAGTAGTGCGCGTCGATGAGGTCGTAACCCCGAAAGACAGGTTGAGCTTCAACGTCTATCGATACACCAACACATCGCCAAACGCCGTCACCTATAACAGTCCATTGCTCAACACGACGTGGGATTGCAGCTGCTCGAACGCATGGCTGCCTTCTATCGATTACACGCGCGTGTGGACTCCCTCGCTTGTCATGGACTTGAACATGGGCTTCTTTCGCAACGTCGTCCTTCGAAATCCTCCGGGGGTTGGGCTGAATGCGGCAACGGCGCTCGGAATTGCTTCGCTGCCCCTGGACCAGACACCGCAAATCTCAGCCAGTGCTACTGCTCAAAATAGTGGCAGCAATAATTTTGGCTTTAGCAACATTGGCGCGGACACCAATACGAATCAGGTCAATATCACCAACACCTACACTCCCTTTGGCACCGTTACGAAGACCTACGGTCCTCATACGTTCAAGTTTGGCGCGTCGCTTCGCAAGAACCAGTTCAACTCGTACAACCCTGCCACGAGTCCCGAAGGGACACTTCGTGTTCGACGGCTCTATCACGAATCATGGAAACGCTGGAAATCCAAATACGCAGATTGCGGATTTCCTTCTCGGCAAGATCAAGACTACGAGCTACGAGCAGGCCCAGCCACCGACCGGCAGGCGCAACTACAACCTCGGCGTTTTCTTCCAGGATGACTGGAAGGTTACGCCTAAGCTGACCCTCAACCTGGGGCTTCGTTACGAATACGAGTCGCCGATGACGATCGCAACGAACATCTACAGCCGTATTGATCCCTCCACGGGAGTCCTGCTGGCGGCCGGTCTCAATGGCGTCTCTCGTTCGCTCAATATCAACACGCCGAAGGGCAACGTTTCGCCACGGATTGGCCTGGCCTACAGCATTGACGACAAGACAGTGGTTCGCGCGGCATTCGGCACTTTCTATGGGACGATCTTCCAGAACCTCGGCGGTCAACTGGCCTATCCGGGATTTGACAACAACATCACGACCAACAATCTGGGAACGGGAGTCGCTCAGCCATTCGCACTTTCGCAAGGCCTCCCGCTTGCGCCTCCTCCAAATCTGAAGAATCCCTTCGCGGCTTTGGTGGGTTCTTCGGCCAGCTAACCCGTACAGCGTCGCCATCTCGTTCAACGACCAACGTCACATGCCGCTGGTGCAGCAGTGGAATCTTGGCATTCAGCGTCAGTTGCCTCTCGTTGCTTACGCTGGAGGTCAACTACATCGGGAACCATGCACTCCACCTCTCCTATAACGCAGGGGAGAATCAAGTCCCGCTCTCGGCGGTGGATGCGGTAACACTTGCCAACTCGAGCGTCGCGACGCAGAATGCGCTGCAGTTCCCGAATCTCAAATCGTTTACGGTGAACAGCAACATTGGAACCTCCAACTACAACGGATTGCAGGTATCGGTCCGTCGTCAGTTCAACACCAGGATTGCTGTGCTCTCGAACTACAGCCTATTCGAAGACCATGGATGATGGCAGCACTATCTACAACTTCTCGGCTCCGAGTGGAACGGCAAATTCACAATACCCTGTCGATGGTCCGAACTCGCATTAAGGACGTTGCTCCCAGCAACATCGACTCTCAGCACGTGCTGAACATCGCGATGGTCTATACGACACCAGGTCCGTGGTGGTTGCGTAACTGGCATATTTCGCCAGTATTTGTCGGCCACACCGGATTGCCGGTCAATATTACGCAGACCAATGAGATTCCGGGCTCGTCGCAGCGCCCCAACGGAGATCCTCGGCTTCTGAAGCTGGCGAAGCCGACTCTGAATGGGGCGGCGTTGCAGTACTACGATTCTGCGGCCGATCCGAACTTCCCGCTGACGGCATCCGGTCCGGTCTACAACACAATTAACGGAGTGCGAACGCGAATTGTCGCTACGGGCTTCGGTAACGTTTCGCGCGACTCTAACCGTGCACCGGGCGAAGTGGACTTCGATGCCTCGGTCTCGAAGGACTTCAAGATTCATGAGGCACTGAACTTCCAGTTCCGTGTGGATGCTTTCAACGTCATCAACCATACAAACTTCCAGGCGCCCAGCGGTGCCCTTACGGTTACCGCAAGTCCTAACTCAACCTCGGCAACCTTCGCTTCCTCGTCGGGCTTCGGCAAGATTACGGGCACGCAACCGAATCGCCAGATGCAGTTGTCTGCGCGCTTCTTCTTCTAACCGTTGTTTGTTCGGTGTATATACGAGGAGGCCATCCATAAGGGTGGCCCTCCTTTTCTAACGACATTCGATAGCACGAGCCTGAATGTTGATTGTCGAGTGAGTATGCTTGCTTCACGAAAGAGTTTGTCGGCGTAAAGGAAATATGGAGGAGCAAGCTCATATGCGATTTTCGGGCCGGGTCGTCCGTCGTTACTGCTTCAGAGGCGCAGTCTCAGCAATATTTTTCACGACTGCGGTCTCCGGTCTCTACGCTGCTTCGGCGAATTCGCTTCGGTCACCGTGGGATGGGAGACCGGTTGCGATGACGGAGGCGGCTTATGCATGCCCGGCGGTGGCGCATATTGCTCCTGATCTGGTGACCGATGGCTTCTACAGGCTTGATGATCCGACTCACTCCATCATCGACCCGGTGCGACAGGAGGCTTACAAGAAATCGAGTGACGGCGTAAAAGCGGTCGGGATGAGCGTTGTTAAGGCGGCGGACGACTACCGCACTACAGGTTCGCGTAAGGCGGCCCAATGTGCGATGGCGCAGATTGTGACGCTGGCGCAGGAACACTCGCTTGCCGGCAAGATGTCGTCCAACCAGGCGTATTACGTGCAGGGCTGGGTTGTGGGTGCAGTTGCGATTGCTTACCTCAAGATTCGCGAGACTAGTATGGCAACCCCACAGCAGACCGAAACGATTGCCAACTGGATGCAGAGCGTTGGAGAGCAGACGATTGCGTACTACGACGGGCATAAGAGAGTGGGCCATGGGGACAGTCAAAACAATCATCTGTACTGGGCGGGGGTCGAACTTGCGGCGATTGGCGTAGCGGCGAACAACCGTAAGGATTTCGACTGGGCGATGGCAACTTACGACAATGGAGTCAATCAGATTCAGCCGGATGGAGCTCTTCCGCTGGAGATGGCAAGGGGCGCCCGGGCCCTGCACTATCATCTGTATGCGCTGGCACCTCTGGTGTTGCTTGCAGAGTTTGGAGAAGCGAATCATCTTGATCTTTATGCGCACGCGAACGGTGCGATCCATCGGCTGGTGAACTTCTCGGTTGCCGGTCTTCAGGACCCTGCGCCCTTCGTGAAGGCTACGGGCGTGCAGCAGGAGGTGCCAAAGACACCAACCGGAGATCAGATTGGCTGGGCGCCTCCGTATGTGCGACGTTTTCCAAATGCGGTGCTCGACCGGATGGTGCAGGGGGCTCCAAGTTTGAGTGTCTATTATCTTGGCGGCCTTCCTCCGGGCAAATGAAAATGATCCGAGTTCTTCCCATTGCACTTTTCATGGCATTGGCTCTGGGCCCTCTGGCCGGTGCTCAGACGGCGAGTGCCTCCGATCACTCACTCGATCCGCATCTTCTCCTGACACTCCAGGACTTTGAAGCGCGCAAAGCAATCGTGCAAAGCGAACCGTGGGCCAAAGCTGCCCTAGCGGCGATTCTCAAGGAGGCTGACGGGTATCCCCAAGACTATCTCAGCAAGTTTGGCCTCAGCAAAGTAGAGGCTCCCGAAAAGCCTGCCCAATGGGCACACTGGTATGTCTGCCCGGAGACAGGAACACATCTGGAGTTTCATCCGCCGAACCACAACATCTGCCCAGATACAGGCAAGGACAACCAGGACTGGCCGATCAGCGACGTTCATTACCACTATATGCACGACATGCTAAGCCATGACGCGATGGTGTTAGGTATTGCTTACCGCATGACCGGAAGAGAGATCTACGCGCAACATGCGGCCGAGATACTGAAGCTCTATGCGGATAAATACAAGGACTATCCGATCGTCGATAACTATGGGAAGCAGTCTAACTGGGGTGCGCGTGTCTATTCGCAGACACTCAACGAGTCGATTTGGTTGATCGATATGACGTTCGCCTATGACCTCGTGCGCGGATCGGGTGAGTTAAATTCGAGTGATCGCACGCATATTGAAAAAGACCTGCTTCTGCCGAGCGCGGCGACCGTTGTGCGAGGACACAAGGAGCCGACGAACAATATCCAGAGTTGGATCAATGGTGCGCAGGCAGCTGTCGGGTTTGAACTCGGTGAAAAAGCTCTCATCGACGAGGCGATCGACGGGCCGTTAGGGTTTCGATACCAGATGAAAAACTACGTGCACGAGGGATTCTGGATCGAAGGTGCATGGGGCTACCAGTTTTACGCGATGCGTCCGCTGACAGCGACGGCCGAGATGGCAAAGCGCCACGGAATCGACCTTTGGAAGCAGGAACCGGCATTAGCAAGCATGTTCCACTCTCCGCTCGGAGTCATGTTGCCGGATGGAAATCTGCCGGCCTTCAATGACTCTGAAGAAGTGCGTTTGTACGGCAATGCGCCTTTGTATGAAATGGCCTATGAGAACACCCACGATTCCGTGTTCCTCGCCGTTCTTGATAATGTCCCTCGAACCAGCAAGGAGGCTCTCCTCTTCGGTGTTGCGACTTTACCGGAGGCGACGAAGTCACTGCTCAAGAGAGCGGTCTTTCCTGAGTCGGGCTATGCAATGTTGCGGGCGAAGCACAACGACCTCAGCATCATCCTGAAGTTCGGCCCGCATGGTGGAGGACACGGCCACTACGACAAACTGGGGGAGATTGTCTACGCCGAAGGCCGGACTCAGGCTGTCGATCCGGGCACGCAGCTTTACGGAATGGCGCTGCATAAGGAGTGGGATCAGATGTCTGTCGCTCATAACACGATAACGGCGGACGAATTACGGCAGGATCAGGCGGCCGGTAAGCTGATTGCATGGCAGGATGGAGACGGCTATGTTGCCGTCACTGCCAGTGCGGGCCCGGTGTATAAGTTTGCAGACCTCACGCGAAGCATTCTGGTGACGGATGAATATGCACTGCAGGTAGATAGAGCGCACGCCACAGACGGTAAGCCGCACAACTTCGATTTCAACTATCACAACTACGGCAGACAGACGATGCAGTTGCACACGGCGCCCTACAGTGAATTTCCGAAGGTAAACGGATATCTGCACCTCGAGCAGGCGGAACGCGGCGAGACCAACGACAACATCATGACTCGCTTCGACAATGAAGGCACGACGATGTCTCTGGAAGTTCTAGGCGGCAGGCCAACAGAGGTCTTTCAAGGGATGGCGCCTGGTCCTCATCCGGCGGTGAAAGTGCCTTTCGTCATTGTGCGACGCAAGGGAACAGACGTCGAGTTCATTACATTGCTTGTACCTTCCAAGGGTGAGCCACCAAAGATTACAGCGCGTCCAGGCGACGGGGGCACCATTGTTGTGCAGGGGCCGGGTTGGGTGGATACGGTGACTCTGGGTCAAGCGACCCGCTACCGCCGCGCAGCAGGATCGAAGGTGGAATAGCTTTCAAGCACAGAGTGATGTGTTGATGGCCCATGGTGGACATGGATTAGGGATGACGACCCGAAGCCATGGGCCGGGCGATCGCGCGGGAACACATGATCAATTTCATCTCCGATGCGTTCTCCTGCAAGGTGGAACCAAACAAGCCGTAAGCGGTCTGAAACGGAACGGCATTGATAAGCAATTCTGGCTCCATGCTGTTAACGCATTGGAGCCTGCCACGAAAGTTGCAGGCACAGGCGGCGTGACGGAGAAGGGCGCGCACTTGCTACGCGGCGACTAGCGGGCAGTTGCCGATTCGCAGCCGCAATTTAATCGTCGTCTCTCCATTTTTCCCAATAAAAACTAGAAAACACTGAGATCACTGCCGGAGCAGGTGAAGGAAACGTGTGGTGTCCGACTGAGGGAGAGTCCATGTTCCTGGCGTGGCGTGAATCTCGATTTGCCTTGATTTGACGCGGGAATTAACCACAAGGTTCGTAGCTATCACACGTTTGAGTGATAGCTGGGATGGACAAGCTAATCGATCCTGTAACAGGTTGAGCGAGAGCTTGTTAGCAAAAAACCATTGCTCATCATACGCACAAAATTCAGAGGTCTTGCTAGAAACCCTCGCTCTCCTGCGCGACATGAATGGCAATTTCCGCACGAGCACTAGTTGGCTGCATCAGTCGAAAGGTCCAGAAATGCCTGTAATTATGAAGGTTTTGCGGAGGGATGCATCCCCGCTCCGCTTCTGCCGGTCAGCTTCGTCCGCTAACATCGCGTGGAGTTCACGCTGGTTCTCTCTTGGTGCTTCCAAATGCGCGCTATCGCAGTCCCGCCTTCGAACGGCATTACGTTCTGAGGCAATTAGTCTGCCAGAGATCTTTGGTCAGGCTGATGAAACATTAAGCATTTCTAATCACGCGAAGAGCGGCGGGGGAACATCTCATCGGAGCAGTCCTCTCACTTCCTTGTGGGTCGCGTTGTTGATGGTGATGTCCTTTGCCGTGGCGGGCGCGCAGACGGCCACGACTACCACGCTTACGGCGAGTCCTTCGAGTGCGGCGAACGGATCCGTATTTACGATGACGGCGACGGTTAAGGCCGGGGCAGCATCTCTAGGAGCCGGCACGGTTACTTTCCGCGATACGTATGGCGGCGTGACCCAGGTGCTTGGCACGGTCCAGGTACAGTCGGCGAACGGCACGAAGGGCAATGCGATCCTAGTGCAGCAACTTGGTGGAATCGGCACGCATTCCATCGTGGCTACTTTCAATGCGCCAAAGACGTTCTCAAACAGCCTCTCAACGGCTCAAAATATAACCGCCACGGGTTTATATCCCACGGTTGCGAATCTTGCTCAGACTGGTGGTTCAGCAGGCAACTGGTCACTAACCACGACGATCGTGGGAGTCGGTAGCTCCAACCTATCGCCCAGCGGAAGCGTATCTCTTACGGATACGTCCAACAGCAACTATGCGTTGGGGACAGGTGTCCTGGGAGCAGGAACGTTTGGGCAACAGACCGTAACAGCCAGTGGCTCGCCAATCGGGGTGGGCAATAATCCACAGGATATTGCCGTTGGGGACTTCAACGGCGACGGTATTGTTGATCTCGCTGTTGTAAATAACAACGGCAGGGACGTAAGCATCCTGACGGGCAATGGTTTGGGTGGATTTACAGCAGCGGCCACGACGTATGCGATCGGCAGGGGCGCGATCGCTATCGTTGCGGGAGATTTTAATGGAGATGGCAAACTCGACCTGGCCGTAGCGAACTCCACTGACAAGACTGTCAGCATTCTGCTTGGCAACGGAGATGGTACCTTCAACGCGCAAACGACCTACTCGGTTGCCTTGCTCAGCAGCAGCACCACTGCGATTCGAATCGGAGACTTTAACGGTGATGGCATCGCCGATCTCGTTGTGGTGGGCACCCATACTGCTGGCGGGGCGGGTCTGGTAGAGATTTTGCAGGGAGATGGCACTGGCGCTTTCTCGAATGTTACACCGTCTGGAATTGCGGTTGGGAATGGGCCATCTTCTGTAGTGACCGGAGACTTCAACGGAGACGGAAACCTCGACTTCGCTGTCGCCAACCTATCCGACAACACGATCAGCGTCATGCGGGGAGACGGTAGCGGCACTACGTTTACGGCCGCCTCAGGATCTCCGTTCAGTACCACGGGGGGAACAACCAATCCCGCTGCTATGGCGGTTGCCGACTTCAATGGAGATGGACAGCTTGACCTGGCCGTAGCGGAGAGCAACAAGAACAGAGTAGACATCTTCAAAGGAAACGGCGACGGCACGTTCACGCTGCTGTCCGGCGCTCCTGCCACTGGGACGAAACCTGTAGCGATTGTTGCTGGGGACTTCAACGCGGACGGCAAGGTTGACTTTGCCGTCACGAACCAGTCGGACAACACGACGACAATTATGCTGGGTAACGGAAGCGGCACGGTGTTCACGGCTGCCAGCGGTTCTCCGTTTACTACCGGTAGCGGAACAACAACTCCTGTTGCGATAGTCTCAGCAGATTTTAACGGGGATGGCAGCGGCGATCTGGCAGTCGCAAACAGCAACAAAGACAACGTTGGTATTTTGCTGAACCAGGTGACGGACACTTCCAGCGCGTTGATAACGAGTATCTCCATCCCAGGCAGCGGCAGTAACCACACGGTTCAAGCTTCGTATGCAGGCGACACCAACTTCGCGGGTAGCTCCGACACGCTTTCGCTGCAGTCAACGAAAGTAACGACATCCACGCTTTTGAGCGCGAGCACTACCACGCCGACATTTGGGCAGCAAGTAGTCCTCACGGCATCGATTCAGCCTTCGCCGGTAGGGGGGCTGACGCCAGGGGGCACCGTTACATTTAAGGATGGCGGCACAACGATCGGGACTGCGACTGTCTCGGGCGGCATTGCGACTCTGAATGTGACGACTCTCGCGGGGGGAGTTCGCAATATCGTTGCGGTCTACGCAGGGGATACCAACTTCCTGGGCAGTACCTCAAGTGCATTAAGCATTACAGTGAGCCAAGGCACGCCAGTGATCACCTGGGCCACTCCTGCGCCGATCAGTTATTACACTTTGCTGTCGAGCACCCAGCTCAATGCGACAGCGTCTGTACCGGGAACATTTTCGTATAGTCCAGCAGCCTACACGTTACTGCCCGCTGGCACACAAACTCTCACTGTCACTTTCACTCCTACAAGCACCAGTTACACCACTGCGACCAGCAGCGTAAACCTCGTCGTGAATCCTGTAACGCCTCAGATCAACTGGCCCACGCCGGCGCCTATCACTTTCGGCACGCCATTGAGCGGAATACAGCTCGACGCGACCGTGGCTGTCTACACCATGGTTCCGCTTTCCTCCTACTACAACGTCAACGGTATCTATACCGATGGCACAAGCTTTGGCATACCGCCAGGTGGATTCGATGGAACAGGTGCCGCTTATTCAGCGAACCTGATCGGGACTTCCGTCACGTGGAACAACATCACGTACCCGTTGGGGCCCAGCAATGCACCCGATGCGGTCGCTAATACGACCGTCACTCTCCCGGCCGGACGTTACGCGACTCTCAATTTGCTTGGTGCTCTCGTCAACGGAAACGTTTCGACGGCGAGCACTTTTGTCGTAACGTATACCGACGGGACAACAACAACCGTGTCGCAAAATCTGAGCGACTGGGTGTTTCCGTTGAACTACGCGGGTGAGACGGTCATTACCTGTGTTCCGTACCGCAATAATGCAAACGGCACTCAAGATGCTCACCTGACTTGTGTTTTCGGCTATCAGATCACGTTGGACTCCACGAAGATAGTGCAGAGCATCAAGCTTCCGGCAACGCGGAATAATGTGTTTCTTGCCATGGCGCTAGCCAGTCCTTCGGTACCGGGTACTCTGGCTTACACTCCGCCTTCGGGCTCCGTTCTGCCGACAGGAGTGAATACTCTATCAGCCGTATTTACTCCCACGGATCAGACCGATTACACGAGCGCCACCGCCAGTGTGTTGGAGCTGGTGAACCCTGCGAATCCCACGACGCTTGTCTGGCCTACGCCTGCGCCAATCACGTACGGAACGACTCTCGATTCAACACAGCTCAACGCCACTGCACAGACGACACCGGGAACGACGTCGGTTTCGCTCGCGTCGTACTATCGCGTCAATGCGTTTCAGACCGACGGATCACTCTTCTCGACTGGAGGCTTCGACAATAATGGGAACGCATTCTCGGCGAACCTCATGGGTTCTTCCATCGTCTGGAACGGGCAGACCTATTCACTAGGTCCGGCGAATCTGCCGAGCGCCGTGACAAGTACAACGATTGCATTGCCTCAAGGAAAGTTTGCGGCTCTGACAATGATTGGTGCGGCGACCACATTCGGGCAGACCGGGCAACCTTTTAAAGTCACTTATACTGATGGCACTTCTGCCACGACAAATATCAGCATGAGCAGTTGGACGGTATCGCTGGCTTATCCCGGCGAGACTATGGTTGCGCTCGACACTTACTACAACAACGGCAGCGGGGGTCGGGTCACAACGAGCGAAGCCGCTCTGTACGGATATCAGATAGCCCTTGATAGCACGAAGGTTGTGCAGAGCATCACGCTGCCGAACAATCGCGCCGTCGTGATTGTGGCGATGTCGCTTAGCACTTCAACTACTCCGGTGTCAGTGGCGGGCACTTATGTCTACACGCCACCTGCGGGAACAGTCCCAGCCGTCGGCACTGTTCCTCTCAGCGTCGTCTTCACGCCTACCGATCCGAATTACCTGGCGGCGACAAAGACGGTCAACCTCGTCGTCAACAAGGCTGCACTTACCGTGACAGCCAACAACCAGACCGTCGCCTTCGGCGGCAGTGTAGCTCCTTACACTGACACGATCACCGGATTTGTGAACGGCGACGCTCCCAGTGTGGTCACCGGCGCGGCGTCGCTTTCGACCATTCCGGCCACGCCCACCGCTGCAGGGACCTATCCTATCGCGGTTGCGCAGGGTACGCTGGCTGCGTCTAATTACAGCTTCACTTTCGTTCCGGGCACGCTGACAATCTCCAAGGTCGATCCTACCGTGACCTGGGCGAACCCGGCAGGCATCGTCTACGGAACGGCGCTCTCCGGCACGCAATTGAATGCGACCTCGTCGGTTCCGGGCACATTCACGTATACTCCCGCGGCGGGTAGTATTCTCGCGGCGGGCACCGATACTCTTTCGGTCACCTTCAAGCCTACAGACACGACGGACTACAACACCGTCACCCAGACGGTACAGATCGTCGTCAGTCAGGCCGCACCGCCGATCACATGGGCTACTCCGAGTCCCATCACATACGGCACGGCACTCTCGGCCCTCCAGTTGAATGCTACGGCGACGGTAGTCGGAAGTTTCGCCTACACCCCGGCTGCCGGGACTGTCCTGGCCGCAGGTACACAAACGCTCTCGGTTACGTTCACCCCGACGGATACCGCGGACTATACTCCTGTCACCAAAACGGTTCAGCTGATCGTCAACCAGGCTGCTCCGGTGGTCACCTGGACTCCGCCTTCAGCTATCACTTACGGGACAGCTCTTTCCGGCACTCAACTCAACGCCAGTGCTTCTGTACCAGGTTCATTCGTTTATACCCCAGCCGCCGGAGCGATTCTCAACGCTGGCACCCAGACTCTCTCAGTCACCTTCACGCCGACTGACACCACGGACTACACCACCCTCACCAAGACGGTGCAGTTGACCGTCAATAAAGCAACTCCAGTGATCACCTGGGCCGCGCCCGCTGCTATCACGTATGGGACGGCGCTTTCAGCCACTCAACTTAACGCGACTGCCACAGTTGGCGGTAGCTTTGTCTACACTCCGGCTGCGGGAGCGATTCTTAACGCCGGCACCCAGACTCTTTCGGTCACCTTTACTCCAACCGACAGCACCGATTACACGGTCGCAACTCAGACAGTTTCTCTTACCGTCACCAAAGCCACCCTGACGGTAAACGCTGCCAGCGCAAGCCGACCCTATAACACGGCCAACCCAACCTTCACCGGCACCGTTACTGGCGCGGTGAATGGTGACGTCTTCACGGAAAGCTTTTCCACGACTGCCGTCCTCAGCTCGCCCGTCGGCACGTACCCAATTACTCCTTCTGCTGCAGGACCCAGCCTCTCCAACTATACGGTTGTGATTAACCCCGGCACACTCACCATTACCCAGGCGACGCCGGTCATCACCTGGAATAATCCCGCAGCGATCACTTACGGGACGGCGCTTTCGGCGACTCAGTTGAACGCTACTGCAACGGTTGGCGGCAGCTTCGTCTATACACCGGCTGCTGGAGCGGTCCTCAATGCCGGCACGCAAACTCTCTCGGTTACCTTCACTCCGACTGACGCCACCAATTACAAATCGGTTACGCAGACGGCTCAGATCGTTGTCAACAAGGCAACGCTGACGGTGACGGCAGCCAATGCCAGCCGCATCTACAACACGGCGAACCCAACCTTCACAGGCACCATCACTGGCGGGGTTAATGGCGACATCTTCACCGAGAACTTCTCAACCACCGCCATTCTTACCTCGTCTGTCGGTAATTACCCCATCACTCCGACCGCGGCTGGGGCCAATCTCGGCAACTATACGATTGTCACCAACCCCGGCACACTCACTGTTACCCAGGCAACGCCGGTTGTTACCTGGAATAATCCTGCCGCCATCACCTATGGGACGGTGCTTTCTGCTACTCAGCTGAACGCTACTGCAACGGTCGGCGGGTCCTTTACTTATTCGCCATCCGCTGGAGTCGTCCTTAACGCGGGCACGCAGACGCTATCGGTAACCTTCAACCCGACCGACTCCACCAATTACAAGTCGGTTGCGCAAACGGTTCAGATCGTTGTCAACAAAGCGACCCTAACGGTAACGGCAGCGGATGCCAGCCGTATCTACAACACTGCCAACCCAACTTTCACAGGGACGGTGACAGGTGCGGTGAACGGCGATACTTTCACCGAGAGCTTTACGACGACGGCCGTCGTGAGTTCGCCTATCGGCACTTACCCGATCACTCCGACGGCTGCTGGAGCCAACCTCGGTAACTATACCGTCGTGGTTAACCCGGGCATCCTCACCATTACACAGGCAACGCCGGTTGTTACCTGGAATAATCCTGCAGCAATCACTTATGGGACGGCGCTTTCCGCTACCCAGCTTAACGCTACAGCCACGGTTGGCGGTAGCTTTGCCTATACTCCGGCTCCCGGAGCGATTCTCAACGCTGGCACCCAGACTCTCTCGGTCACCTTCACTCCGACCGACACCACCAATTACAAATCGGTTACGCAGACGGCTCAGATCGTTGTCAACAAGGCGACCCTAACGGTGACGGCAACCAATGCCAGCCGCATTTACAACACGGCGAACCCAACCTTCACAGGCACAATCACGGGCGCGGTGAACGGCGACACCTTCACCGAGAGCTTTACGACTACTGCCATCCTTAGCTCACCAGTCGGAACTTATCCCATCACTCCGACAGCGGCTGGGGCAAACCTCGGCAACTATACGGTTGTCACCACTAACGGCACACTGACTGTTACCCAGGCGACGCCGGTCGTCACCTGGAATAGCCCAACGGCAATCACGTATGGGACGGCACTCTCTGCAACTCAGTTGAATGCCACTGCAACAGTTGGTGGCAGCTTCGTCTATACACCGGCTGTCGGAGCAATCCTCAGTGCCGGCACGCAGACTCTCTCAGTTACCCTCACTCCAACCGACAGCACCGATTACAAGTCGGTAACGCAAACGGTTCAGATCGTTGTCGACAAGGCCACCCTGACGGTTACTGCCACTGACGCCAGCCGCATCTACAACACGGCTAACCCGGCCTTTACAGGCACTATTACCGGCGGGGTGAACGGCGACACGTTCACCGAGAGCTTTGCGACCACCGCCATTCTGAGCTCGCCCGTCGGTACTTACCCCATTACTCCGACAGCCGCCGGGGCCAATCTTGCCAACTATACGGTCGTGACGACGAACGGCACTCTTACCGTTACCCAAGCGACGCCGGTCGTCACCTGGAATAATCCTGCGAGCATCACGTATGGGACTGTGCTTTCTTCCACTCAGCTGAATGCTACGGCAACAGTTGGCGGCTCATTTGCTTATTCGCCGTCCGCGGGAGTCATCCTCAACGCCGGCACGCAGACGCTCACGGTCACGTTCACCCCGACCGACACCACCAATTACAAATCAGTTACGCAAACGGTTCAGATCATCGTCAACAAAGCGACTTTGACGGTTACTGCTGCTGACGCCAGCCGTCCTTATAACACTGCCAACCCGACCTTCACCGGCACCATTACCGGCGGGGTGAACGGCGACACGTTCACCGAGAGCTTTGCGACCACCGCCATTCTGAGCTCGCCGGTCGGTACTTACCCCATTACTCCGACAGCCGCCGGGGCCAATCTTGCCAACTATACGGTCGTGACGACAAACGGCACTCTTACCGTTACCCAAGTGATGCCGGTTGTCACCTGGAACAACCCTGCCGCCATCACCTATGGGACTGTGCTTTCTGCTACTCAGCTGAACGCCACTGCAACGGTCGGCGGTTCATTTACTTATTCGCCGTCCGCCGGAGTCATCCTCAACGCCGGCACGCAGACGCTCACGGTTACCTTCAACCCAACCGACACCACCAATTACAAATCAGTTACGCAAACGGTTCAGATCGTTGTCAACAAGGCGACTCTGTCGGTGACGGCATCCAACGCCAGTCGCACCTATAACACGGCGAACCCAACCTTTACTGGTACTGTGACCGGCGCAGTCAACGGAGATACCTTTACCGAGAGCTTCTCCACTACCGCTATTCTCAGTTCGCCCGTTGGTACCTACCCCATCACTCCGACGGCAGCCGGCGCAAACCTCAGCAACTATACGGTCGTGACCACCAACGGCACTCTAACCGTTACCCAATCGACGCCGGTCGTCACCTGGAATAATCCGGCGAGCATCACCTATGGCACAGCGCTCTCCGCGACTCAACTCAATGCCAGCGCAACGCTTGGTGGCAGCTTCGCTTACACTCCGGCTGCTGGAGTGATCCTCAACGCCGGCACCGAGACTCTTTCGGTCACGTTCACTCCAACTGACAGCACCGATTACACGACCGTCACTCAGACGGTCACGCTTACCGTCACCAAGGCGACGCCGGTGATCACGTGGAACAATCCGGCGAGCATCGTCTACGGGACCGCGCTCTCCGCGACTCAACTCAATGCCAGCGCAACGGTTGGCGGCAGCTTCGTTTACACGCCGGTCGCTGGAACCATCCTCAACGCGGGCCCGCAGGCACTCTCGGTCACCTTCACTCCGACCGACACTACTGACTACACCACGGCTACGAAGACTGTCCCGCTCACTGTCACTCAAGCGACCTTGACTGTGAACGCCGCAAGCGCCAGCCGGCCCTACAACACGGCCAACCCAACCTTCACCGGCACCATTACTGGCGCGGTGAACGGCGATGTCTTCACGGAAAGCTTCTCCACTACCGCCGTGCTTAGCTCGCCTGCTGGTACTTATCCAATCACTCCGACTGCCGCAGGAGCCAACCTCGCCAACTACACGGTTGTGGTCAACCCCGGAACACTCACCGTCACCCAGGCGACGCCAGTCGTTTTGTGGAACAATCCGGCAGCCATTACGTACGGGACGGCTCTTTCGGCTACTCAACTGAACGCTTCGGCAACGGTAGGCGGTACGTTCATCTACACGCCAGCGGCTGGCAGCGTTCCGGCGGCGGGAACCGATACTCTTTCGGTCACTTTCACTCCGACCGATACCACCGATTACACAACCGTGACCAAGACGGTTTCGATTGTGGTGAATAAGCAGTCTCTTGTGATCACCGCCGGCAGTCAGACTGTGGTCTTCGGTGGGACGGTTGCACCTTATACCGCAACTATCTCGGGTTTTGTAAACGGGGATACGCAGGCAAGTTCAGTGACGGGCGCTCCGTCTTTGACGACCACTCCGGCTTCGCCAACCACGGTAGGGATCTATCCGATCGTTGCGGCAGCCGGTTCGCTTGTTTCGGCTAACTACAGCTTTACTTTTGTCGACGGATCGCTTTCGATCACGAAGGCGACTCCTACGGTCACCTGGAACAACCCGGCGAACATCACCTTCGGCACAACGCTCTCTGGGACCCAACTCAATGCAACTGCGTCAGTCCCTGGTTCGTTCGTGTACACACCAGCTGCGGGAACCACTCCCGCGACAGGAACTGATACGCTTTCGGTGACATTCACTCCGACTGACACAACCGACTACACGAGTGTCACGAAGACGGTACAGATCGTCGTCAACCAGGCCACTCCGGTGATCACCTGGAACAACCCAGCCAGCATCACCTTTGGGACTACCCTTTCCACTACACAGCTGAACGCGACCGCATCGGTTCCTGGCACGTTTGTCTACACACCGGCTGCAGGCACCACTCCAGCGACAGGAACCGATACTCTCTCGGTTACGTTTACGCCAACCGATACTACCGACTACACGACAGCTACGAAGACCGTGCAGATCACGGTGACCCAGGCTGCTCCTGTGATGACGTGGAACAACCCTGCAGCCATTACGTACGGGACGGCCCTTTCGGCCACTCAACTGAACGCGACGGCAACGGTTCCGGGTACGTTTGTCTACACGCCGGCTGCGGGCAGCGTTCCGGCTGCGGGAACGGATACTCTTTCGGTCACCTTCACGCCGACTGACACGACGGACTATACGACTGTTAGCAAGACTGTACAGATCGTCGTCACTCAAGCCACACCGGTGATCACCTGGTCTAACCCAGGGAGCATCACCTATGGCACGGCACTCTCGTCTACACAGCTCAACGCGACGGCGTCGGTACCTGGCACTCTGGTCTACACGCCTGCTGCAGGCAGTATTCCTGCTGCTGGAACGGATACTCTTTCCGTGAGCTTCACCCCTACAGACACGGCTAATTACACGACGGCGACCAAGACAGTCCAAATTACCGTCACTCAGGCGACGCCGGTGATCACGTGGGCCGATCCGGCAAGCATTACGTACGGGACAGCACTTTCCGCCACTCAACTCAACGCGACCGCAACCGTCGGAGGTTCGTTCGTCTACACGCCCGCAGCAGGCAGCATCCCGGCTGTGGGAACGGATACGCTTTCGGTCACCTTCACCCCAACCGACTCGGCCAACTACACGACTGCTACGAAGACGGTACAGATTATCGTCACTCAAGCCACACCGGTGATCACGTGGTCTAACCCGGCCAGCATCACCTATGGCACGGCGTTATCCGCCACGCAACTCAATGCGACAGCATCAGTACCTGGCACTCTGGTTTACACTCCGGCAGCAGGCAGCATTCCTGCTGCGGGAACTGACACGCTGTCCGTTACCTTCACTCCGACGGATACGGTCAACTACACGACGGCGACCAAGACGGTCTCGATCCTCGTAAGCAAACAGACCCTTGTGGTCACGGCCGGCAATCAGACTGTGGTCTACGGCGGTGCGATTGCTCCTTACACCTCGACGATCACTGGTTTTGTTAACGGAGATTCACAGGCGAGTTCCGTGACTGGCACCCCGTCCCTGACGACGACGCCGACTACCCCCACCACCGTTGGTACGTATCCGATCGTTGCAGCTGTGGGATCTCTGGCTTCAGCCAACTATGGTTTCACTTTCGTGAGTGGAACGCTCTCGATCACGGCAGCGACGCCAATCGTGACCTGGGCCAATCCGGCAAGTATCGCCTATGGAACGGCGCTCTCTGGGACACAGTTGAACGCGACTGCTTCGGTACCCGGTTCCTTCGCCTACACTCCGGCCGCAGGAAGTATCCCGGCCACGGGTACGGATACTCTCTCGGTCACCTTCACTCCAACCGATACCACTGACTACACGGCTGTTACCAAGACGGTACAAATTATGGTCACCCAGGCTACGCCGGTGATCACGTGGGCTGATCCGGCGAGCATTACCTATGGCACGGCACTTTCTGCTACACAACTGAATGCCGCTGGGTCAGTACCGGGCACGCTGGTCTACACACCCGCAGCAGGTAGCATTCCGGCTGCTGGCACCGACACACTGTCGGTTACGTTTACTCCGACGGATACGGCGAACTACACAACCGCCACCAAGACTGTGGAGATCATCGTCACGCAGGCCGCTCCTGTCATCACTTGGAATAACCCGGCGAGCATCACCTACGGCACGGCACTCTCGGCTACACAGCTGAACGCGACTGCCTCCGTACCTGGTACCTTCGTTTACACTCCTGCTGCTGGCAACGTTCCCGCCGCCGGGACCGACACGCTGTCGGTTACCTTTACTCCGACCGATACGGCAAGCTACACGACGGCGACCAAGACGGTTCAAATCGCGGTCACTCAGGCGACGCCGGTGATCACTTGGAATAACCCGGCGAGCATCACTTACGGGACAGCTCTTTCGTCTACACAGCTGAACGCAACGGCCTCCGTACCCGGAACCTTCGTTTATACGCCTGTTGCCGGCAGCATTCCTGCTGCCGGGACTGACACGCTCTCGGTTACCTTCACCCCCACTGATACGGCCAGTTACACCACAGCGACCAAGACGGTGACGCTCGCTGTTACGCAGGCCGCTCCTGTCATCACCTGGAATAACCCAGCAAGCATCGTTTATGGGACGGCACTTTCGGCCACTCAGCTCAACGCAACAGCATCGGTACCCGGAACCTTCGTTTACACTCCTGCTACCGGCAGCATTCCTGCCGCCGGGACTGACACGTTGTCGGTTACCTTTACTCCGACCGACACCGCGAGTTACACGACTGCGACCAAGACAGTTCAAATCGCCGTCACTCAAGCGACGCCGGTGATTACGTGGAATAGCCCGGCGAGCATCACATACGGGACGGCACTTTCATCTACACAACTGAACGCGACGGCTCCGGTACCCGGAACACTGGTTTACACCCCGGCTGCTGGAAGCATCCCTGCGGCTGGTACTGACACGCTCTCCGTTACCTTCACTCCGACCGACACCGCAAGCTACACGACCGCGACCGCGACAGTTCAAATCGCGGTCACTCAGGCCACACCCGTCATTACGTGGAACAACCCAGCGAGCATCACTTATGGCACGGCCCTTTCATCCACGCAGCTGAACGCGACCGCCTCCGTACCCGGAACATTGGTTTACACTCCGGCTGCTGGAAGCATTCCCGCGGCTGGTACTGACACGCTCTCCGTTACTTTCACTCCGACCGACACCGCAAGCTACACGGCGGCGACCAAGACGGTTCAGATCACGGTCACCCAGGCGACGCCGGTGATTTCATGGAATAACCCGGCAAGCATCACTTATGGCACGGCGCTTTCAGCTACACAGCTGAACGCGACCGCCTCGGTGCCCGGAACATTGGTTTACACTCCGGCTGCCGGAAGCATTCCTGCTGCCGGGACTGACACACTCTCGGTTACCTTCACTCCGACCGACACCGCAAGCTACACTACAGCGACCAAGACGGTTCAAATCACGGTCACTCAAGCGACGCCGGTGATTACATGGAATAACCCGGCAAGCGTCACTTACGGGACAGCTCTTTCGGCTACACAACTGAATGCCAGTACGTCCGTGCCCGGAACGCTGGTTTACACCCCGGCTGCTGGCAGCATCCCTGCGGCGGGAACCGACACACTGACGGTTACCTTCACTCCGACCGATACGGCCAGTTACACGACAGCGACGAAGACGGTTCAAATTACTGTCACTCAGGCTACGCCGGTGATCACGTGGAATAATCCGGCGAGCATCACTTACGGGACAGCGCTTTCGGCCACTCAACTCAATGCGACGGCGTCGGTGCCCGGCACCTTTGTCTACACGCCTGCAGCTGGAACCATCCCTGCTGCTGGTACTGACACCCTCTCCGTTACCTTCACTCCGACCGACACAGCCAGCTACACGACGGCGACGAAGACAGTTCAGATCGCTGTCACTCAAGCTACGCCGGTGATCACGTGGAATAACCCGGCGAGCATCACTTACGGGACAGCGCTTTCGTCTACACAGCTCAATGCGACGGCATCGGTGGCTGGAACCTTTGTGTACTCGCCTGCTGCTGGCAGCATTCCGGCTGCGGGGACCGATACTTTGTCGGTCACGTTCACCCCGACCGATACAACCAGTTACACAACGGCGACGAAGACGGTTCAGATCACCGTCACTCAGGCTACACCGGTGATCACTTGGAATAATCCGGCGAGCATCAACTACGGGACAGCGCTTTCGTTTACACAGCTTAATGCGACGGCGTCAGTACCTGGCACGCTTGTCTACACCCCTGCGGCCGGAAGCATTCCTGCTGCTGGGACCGACACCTTGTCGGTTACCTTCACTCCGACTGACACGGCGAGCTACACGACAGCGACCAAGACGGTTCAGATTACTGTCACCCAAGCGACGCCGGTGATCACATGGAATAATCCGGCGAGCATCACCTACGGGACAGCGCTTTCGTCTACACAGCTCGACGCGACGGCGTCAGTGCCCGGCACGCTGGTTTACACCCCTGCGGCCGGAAGCATCCCTGCTGCTGGGACTGACACGTTGTCGGTTACTTTCACCCCGACCGATACAACCAGCTACACGACGGCGACGAAGACGGTTCAGATTACTGTCACCCAAGCGACGCCGGTGATCACATGGAATAATCCGGCGAGCATCACCTACGGGACAGCGCTTTCCTCTACACAGCTCGACGCGACGGCGTCAGTGCCCGGCACGCTGGTTTACACCCCTGCGGCCGGAAGCATCCCTGCTGCTGGGACTGACACGTTGTCGGTTACTTTCACCCCGACCGATACAACCAGCTACACGACGGCGACGAAGACGGTTCAGATCACTGTCACTCAAGCCGCTCCGGTGATCACTTGGAACAACCCGGCAAGCATCACGTACGGGACGGCTCTCTCGAACACACAGCTCAATGCGACGGCATCGGTACCCGGCACGCTGGTCTACACTCCGGCTGCCGGCAGCATTCCCGCTGCTGGGACTGACACGCTTTCCGTTACTTTTACCCCGACCGACAATGCTAACTACACGACAGTCACCGCGACCGTCCAGCTTACAGTGACTCAGGCTGCACCGGTGATCACATGGAATAATCCGGCGAGCATCACTTACGGGACAGCGCTTTCGTCTACACAGCTGAACGCGACCGCTTCGGTGCCTGGAACCTTCGTTTACACCCCTGCTGCTGGAAGCATCCCAGTCGCCGGGACTGACACGCTGTCAGTCACCTTTACCCCGACGGACACGACCAATTACACGACGGCTACAAAGACGGTGACACTGGTCGTCACGCAGACCGCTCCGGTAATCACCTGGTCTAATCCGGCAAGCATCGCGTACGGAACGGCACTCTCCAGCACACAACTCAATGCAACCGCCTCAACTCCCGGTTCGTTTGTCTACACCCCGGCAGGCGGGACCGTTCTGTCTGCCGGCACGAATACGCTGTCCGTGACCTTCACCCCGACGGACGCGACCAACTACACAACGGCCACCAAGACAGTGCAGATCACTGTCACGCAGGCAACTCCCGTCATTACCTGGAATCCGCCTGCGGCGATCAGCTACGGCACTACGCTCTCCGCAACCCAGCTCAATGCAACTGCTTCTGTGGCGGGCACAATGGTTTACACGCCAGTCGCCGGTAGCATTCCGACGGCGGGCACTGATACGCTCTCGGTTACCTTTACTCCCACTGACACGACCAACTACACAACGGCCACCAAGACCGTTCAGATCACAGTCAATCCGGACACGCCGGGCATCACCTGGATTACGCCTGCTCCGATCACTTATGGAACTGCGCTCTCCAGCCTCCAACTGGATGCCACTACGTCGGATCCGGGCACTTTGACTTACACGCCGCCTGCGGGAACCATTCCTCCAGTTGGTACCAACACTCTTTCGGTCACGTTCACACCGACCGATACCACGAACCACTCGAGCGCAACTGCAACTGTGCAACTCGTCGTCAATAAGGCAACTCCTGTAATTACATGGGGTGCGCCGACGAGCATCACCTACGGAACAGTACTGTCGGCGGCAGAGCTCAACGCGACAGCATCGGTACCTGGCACCTTGGTTTACACCCCCGCCGCTGGTAGCATCCCCGCCGCTGGCACCGACACGCTCTCGGTCACCTTCACTCCAACCGACACGACCGACTACACAACTGTCACTAAGACTGTGACGCTGACGGTCACACAGGCCGCTCCGGTGATCACCTGGAATAATCCGGCGAGCATTAGCTATGGGACCGCGCTGTCCGCAACTCAATTGAATGCGTCCGCCTCGGTTCCTGGCGTCATCGTTTATACGCCAGCGGCTGGCGCCGTTCTTGCGGCTGGCACGGATACGCTCTCGGCCACCTTCACTCCGACCGATACAACCAACTACTCCACCGTCACCAAGACCGTGCAAATTACCGTCACCCAGGCTGCAGCGACGATTACCTGGTCTAACCCGGCGAGCATCATTTACGGGACAGCACTTTCGTCCACGCAGCTGAACGCGACTGCTTCTGCGCCTGGCAATCTTGTCTATACTCCGGCCGCTGGGACCTTACTCCCCGCCGGTACAGACACTCTCTCGGTCACTTTCACACCAACCGACACCACGAACTACTCCACTGTTACGAAGACCGTGCAGATTCTTGTCAACCAGGCTGCAGCCTCGATTACCTGGACCAACCCGGCAGACATCATCTACGGCACCGCACTTTCCGCGACTCAGCTGAATGCTACTGCCTCTGTGCCGGGGACTCTCGTCTATACGCCCGCTGCAGGTGTTGTTCCCGCGGCTGGTACAGACACTCTTTCGGTCACCTTTACTCCGACCGACACTACGAACTACTCCACCGTCACCAAGACCGTCTCGCTGATTGTTACTCAGGCGGCTCCGATGATCACCTGGGCGAATCCGGCGAGCATTACGTATGGAACGGCGTTGTCTGCAACTCAGCTGAATGCGACCGCCTCTGTACCTGGCGCTCTCGTTTATACCCCGGCTGCCGGCGTTGTTCCTGCTGCGGGTACTGACACACTCTCGGTCACATTTACACCGACTGACACCACCAATTACTCGACTGTCACCAAGTCGGTCACGCTGATCGTCACTCAGGCGGCTCCAGTGATCACCTGGAACAACCCGACCAGCATCGCGTACGGAACGGCGCTGTCCGCTACACAACTGAATGCTTCTGCTTCCGTACCAGGCACTCTCGTCTATACCCCTGCGGCGGGCGTAATTCCTGCAGCTGGTACCGACACACTCTCGGTCACATTTACTCCGACCGATACTACGAATTACTCAGCCGTCACGAAGACCGTCACGCTTGTCGTCACTCAGGCGGCTCCGGTCGTGACCTGGGCTAATCCAGCGAGTATCGTTTATGGAACTGCGTTGTCCGCTGCACAGCTGAATGCGACTGCTTCTGTGCCTGGCGCTCTCGTCTATACCCCTTCGGCCGGCGTAATTCCTGCGGCGGGTACCGACACACTCTCGGTCACATTCACCCCGACCGATACTACGAACTACACCACCGTCACTAAGACTGTCACGTTGACTGTCACGCAAGATGCGCCGGTAATTACGTGGGCCACCCCGGCTAGCATCGTTTATGGGACCGCGCTGTCGGCTATTCAACTGAATGCGTCTGCGTCTGTACCTGGCACTCTCGTCTATACCCCTGGGGCCGGCGTTGTTCCTGCTGCTGGTACTGATACTCTCTCGGTCACCTTTACTCCGACCGACACAACAAACTACACCTCGGTGACCAAGACCGTCACGTTGACGGTCACGCAGGCGGCTTCGGTGATCACCTGGGCTTCTCCGGCAAGCATCGTCTATGGCACGGCGCTTTCAAGCGCACAACTGAATGCTTCCGCCTCAGTGCCCGGCTCTCTCGTGTATACCCCTGCTGCCGGCGTTGTTCCTGCTGCTGGCACCGATACGCTCTCGGTCACCTTTACACCGACCGACACTACGAACTACACCACCGTCACTAAGACCGTTACATTGACCGTCACGCAGGCGGCTCCGGTGATCACCTGGAATAACCCGGCGAACATCGTCTATGGAACCGCGTTGTCCGCAACACAGCTCAATGCATCTGCGTCCGTTCCAGGCACCCTTGTCTACACCCCCGCTGCTGGTGTTGTCCCTGCGGCGGGTACTGACACGCTTTCAGTGACCTTTACTCCAACCGATACAACCAACTACTCCACTGTCGCCAAGACTGTTACCTTGACCGTCACTCAGGCGGCTCCGGTGATCACCTGGAATAACCCAGCCAACATCGTCTACGGCACTGCACTCTCTGCTGTTCAGCTGGATGCGACTGCGTCCATACCAGGCACCCTCGTGTATACCCCTGCTGCTGGTGTTGTTCCTGCGGCGGGCACGGATACGCTCTCGGTGACGTTTACTCCCACCGACACCACGAACTACTCTGGCGTCACCAAGACCGTTACCTTGATTGTCACGCAGGCGGCTCCGGTGATCACCTGGAATAATCCAGCAAACATCACCTACGGAACCGCATTGTCGGCCACGCAGCTCGACGCGACTGCTTCGGTACCCGGAACCCTGGCGTACACTCCGGCGGCTGGTAGCGTCCCTGCGGCTGGCACCGACACACTCTCGGTCACGTTTACACCCACCGACACGACGAACTACTCCACAGTTACCAAGACCGTGACATTGATTGTCGGTCAGGCAACACCGGTAATTACCTGGGCTGACCCGGCAGGGATCACCTATGGCACGGCTCTCTCGAACACCCAGCTGAACGCCACCGCCTCCGTGCCCGGTTCGTTTGTCTACACTCCTGCAGCGGGGAGCATTCCTGCGGCTGGCACGGACACGCTCTCGGTCACGTTTACACCCACCGACACGACGAATTACTCGACGGTTACCGCAACAGTTCAGTTGACCGTCTCTCAAGCAGCTCCAACTATCACCTGGGCACCTCCGGCGAGCATCACGTACGGAACCGCGCTGTCCGCAACTCAGTTGGATGCGACTGCCTCTGTACCTGGGGCGTTTGTCTATACCCCTGCTGCCGGAGCAGTTCTCCCGGCCGGTACTGACACGCTCTCGGTAACCTTTACTCCAACCGACATCACCAACTATTCCACCGTTACCAAGACCGTTACGTTGACGGTTACGCAGGCGGCTCCGGTTATTACGTGGGCTAACCCGGCGAGCATCGTCTACGGCACGGCACTTTCCGCAACTCAGTTGAATGCGACTGCCTCTGTCCCGGGCACCCTCGTGTATAGCTCTGCGGCAGGCACTGTTCCCGCCGCCGGTACGGACATACTTTCAGTCACCTTTACTCCGACCGACACTGCCAACTACTCCACCGTTACTAAGACTGTCACGCTGATCGTCACCCAGGTGGCACCTACCATTACCTGGGCGACGCCATCTCCCATCACCTACGGAACTGCGCTTACAACCGTTCAACTGAATGCAACCGCATCGGTGCCTGGCACGTTGGTTTACACTCCTGCCGTCGGCGCGGTTCCCGCCGCGGGCACCGTCACTCTCTCGGTGACTTTTACGCCGACCGACACCACGAATTACACGACGGCAACGAAGGCCGTTCAACTCAGTGTCAATCAGGCCACACCGGGGATCACCTGGAATACGCCTGCCGCCATCATCTACGGCACGGCGCTTTCCGCTATTCAGTTAGACGCGACGACGTCGGATCCGGGCACGCTGGCTTACACTCCGGCTGCGGGCGCGGTTCTTCCGGTTGGAACCAACACCCTGACGGTGACGTTCACGCCAACTGACACCACCAACAACTCAAGCGCGACCAAGACTGTGCAGCTGGTCGTCAACAAGGCCACTCCAACCATCACATGGGCCACGCCGGCGGGAATTACTTACGGCACGGCACTCTCTTCCGCACAGCTCAATGCAACGGCATCCGTGCCGGGCACGCTGGTTTACACTCCCGCTGCTGGTAGCATTCCTGCCGCCGGCACGGACACGCTTTCTGTCACCTTTACTCCGACAGACACGGCGGACTACTCCACCGTCACTGCAACAGTGCAACTCGCTGTCAGCCAGACTGCCCCAACCATTACCTGGTCAAATCCGGCGAGCATCACGTACAGCACGGCACTCTCTGCCACACAACTCGATGCGACGGCATCAGTACCTGGAACGCTGGTTTACACCCCTGCGGCTGGAAGCATCCCCGCCTCTGGAACGGATACGCTCTCAGTTACCTTTACTCCGACCGATACTACCAACTACACCTCCGCGACCAAGACCGTACAAATTACGGTCACGCAGGCTGGACCAGTGATCACGTGGGCAAATCCAGCAAGCATCACGTACGGCACGGCACTCTCGGCCACACAACTCAACGCGACGGCTTCTGTCCCCGGTACGCTGGTTTACACTCCTGCCGCTGGCAGCATTCCTGCCGCTGGAACTGACACCCTTTCGGTCACGTTCACCCCGACGGATACGGCCAACTACACGACTGCCACCAAGACGGTACAGATTACTGTGACGCAAGCGGCTCCCGTGATCACGTGGTCCAACCCGGCAAGCATTGTCTACGGCACCGCACTCTCGGCCACGCAACTCAACGCGACGGCGTCAGTACCTGGCACCCTGGTCTACACTCCGGCTGCTGGCAGCATCCCAGCCGCTGGAACTGACACGCTTTCGGTCACGTTCACTCCAACGGATACAGCCAACTACACGACGGCGACCAAGACGGTATCGCTGATCGTCACGCAGGATGCACCGGTGATCACCTGGAGCAATCCAGCAAACATCACTTACGGGACGGCACTCTCGGCCACGCAACTGAATGCCACTGCGTCAGTACCTGGCACGCTGGTTTACACTCCCGCTGCAGGCAGCATTCCAGCCGCTGGAACTGACACCCTCGCGGTTACCTTTACGCCAACCGACACGACCAACTACACGAGCGCCACAAAGACCGTTCAAATCACTGTCACTCAGGATGCGCCGGTGATTACGTGGGCCAATCCCGCAAGCATCACTTATGGGACAGCACTTTCCGCCACTCAACTCAACGCGACGGCGTCAGTGCCCGGAACGCTGGTTTACAGTCCGGCCGCTGGCAGTATTCCTGCGGCTGGAACGGATACGCTGTCGGTCACCTTCACACCTACCGACACGACGAATTACACGACGGCTACGAAGACGGTGACGCTCGTCGTTACGCAAGCGGCACCGGTGATCACGTGGAGCAATCCAGCAAACATCACCTACGGCACAGCACTCTCGGCCACCCAGCTCAACGCAACGGCGTCGGTACCTGGAACGCTGGCCTACACCCCTGCCGCCGGCAGCATTCCGGCTGCTGGAACTGACACGCTTTCGGTCACATTCACTCCGACCGACACAACCAACTACACGACCGCCACCAAGACGGTACAACTAGTCGTCACTCAAGTGACGCCGGTCATCACCTGGGCTACTCCGACCGCTATCACCTATGGAACAGCACTGTCCGGCGCACAACTCAGCGCAACGGCATCGGTACCGGGCACGCTGGTTTACACACCTTCCGCCGGCACGGTACCTTCCGCCGGCACGGTTATACTCTCGGTCACGTTGACACCGACTGACACGGCCAACTATACGAGCGTTACCAAGACTGTCGATCTCACCGTCAATCAGGACACGCCAGTCATCACGTGGAATACACCTGCGTCGATCGTCTATGGGACGACGCTCTCCAGCACACAGCTCGACGCCACTGCGTCGGATCCGGGCACGCTGGTTTACACTCCGGCTGCGGGCACCATTCCGGCGGTGGGTACTGATACCCTCTCGGTCACGTTTACCCCGACGGACACCAGCAACCATTCGACCGTTACCAAAACAGTACAGCTCGTCGTTACCCAGGCGGCCCCCGTCATCACCTGGAACAATCCGGCAAGCATCACCTATGGCACCGCGCTCTCCGCTACCCAACTAGATGCGACGGCGTCCGTACCGGGCACGTTTGTCTACACTCCTGCGATTGGTAACGTGCCGTCCGCCGGCAGCGATACCCTTTCGGTTACCTTTACGCCGACGGACACCGCGAGCTACTCCACGGTCACGAAGACCGTCACGTTGACTGTTATACAGGCTGCTCCTGTCATCACCTGGTCTTCCCCGGCAAGCATCGTCTATGGAACGGCGCTCTCCAGCGTCCAACTGAACGCGTCCGCCTCTGTTCCCGGCACGCTGGTGTATACGCCCGCCGCGGGTAACATTCCTGCCGCTGGCACCGACACGCTTTCGGTCACGTTCACCCCGACCGACACTACCAACTACTCGACGGTTACCAAGACCGTCTCTCTGACCGTTACTCAGTCGGCGCCGCTCATCACCTGGGCTCCTCCCGCGGCGATCACCTATGGAACCGCGCTCTCGAGCACGCAGCTAGATGCGACTGCATCGGTTCTAGGCACACTGGTGTACACCCCAGCCGCTGGTACGGTTCCCTCTGCTGGTACCATCACTCTCTCGGTCACCTTCACTCCGACCGACACAACCGATTACACGAGCGTCACCAAGACGGTTCAGCTCCTTGTCAATCAGGCCACATCAGGAATTACGTGGATTACGCCGGCGCCGATCGTCTATGGTACGGCGCTCTCCGGTGTTCAACTCGACGCGACCTCCTCTGATCCCGGCACGCTGGTTTACACTCCGGCCGCCGGCGCCGTCCTTCCTGTTGGCACCAATACTCTTTCGGTGATCTTCACTCCGACTGATACCACGAATCACTCCAGCGCGACCCAGACGGTACAGTTGATCGTCACTCAGGCCGCACCCGTAATCACGTGGAGCAATCCAGCAAGCATTACTTATGGGACTGCCCTCTCGGCCGCACAGCTCAACGCGACGGCATCGGTTCCAGGCACGCTGGTTTACACTCCCGCTGCTGGTAGCATTCCGGCCGCCGGCACCGACACTCTATCCGTCACCTTCACTCCAACTGATACGACCAGTTACGCGACGGTGACGAAGACCGTTCAGCTCACTGTCACGCAGGCTGCTCCAGTCATCACGTGGAACAATCCGGCGAGCATTACCTATGGGACAGCGCTGTCGGCTACACAACTCGATGCGACGGCTTCTGTCCCTGGAACGCTGGTCTACACTCCAGCGGCTGGTAGCATCCCCGCCGCTGGCACCGACACGTTGTCGGTGACCTTTACTCCAACCGACACGACTAACTACATGACAGCCACCAAGACGGTACAGATTACTGTGACGCAGGCCGGACCAGTGATCACGTGGAGCAATCCAGCGAGCGTTACCTACGGGACGGCTCTCTCGGCCACGCAACTCGACGCGACGGCTTCTGTCCCCGGCATGCTCGTTTACACTCCTGCGGCCGGCAGCATTCCCGCCGCTGGAACTGACACGCTTTCGGTGACCTTCACTCCAACCGACACGACCAACTACACGACGGCTACCAAGACGGTACAGATTACGGTGACGCAAGCGGCTCCTGTGATCACGTGGGCCAACCCGGCAGGCATCACCTTCGGCACCGCGCTTTCGGCCACGCAACTCAACGCGACGGCTTCCGTCCCGGGCACACTGGTTTACACTCCTGCCGTTGGAAGCATCCCGGTCGCTGGCACTGACACCTTGTCGGTGACCTTCACTCCAACCGACACGACTAACTACACCACGGCCACCAAGACCGTATCGTTGGCCGTCACACAGGATGCCCCAGTGATCACGTGGAGCAATCCAGCGAGCATCACTTATGGGATGGCGCTCTCGGCCACGCAACTCAATGCCACTGCGTCAGTACCTGGCACGCTGGTTTACACGCCCGCCGCTGGTAGCATTTCAGCTGCTGGCACCGACACGTTGTCGGTGACCTTCACTCCAACTGACACGACCAGTTACACGACCGTCACCAAGACTGTGCAGCTTGTTGTTACTCAGGCTGTTCCAGCGATCACGTGGAGCAATCCAGCAAGCATCACTTATGGGACGGCGCTGTCGGCCACACAACTCGACGCGACGGCTTCTGTACCTGGAACTCTGGTCTACACTCCAGCGGCCGGCAGCATACCCGCCGCTGGCACTGATACGTTGTCGGTGACCTTCACTCCAACCGACACGACCAACTACACGACAGCCACCAAGACGGTACAAATTGCTGTGACGCAGGCGGGACCAGTGATCACGTGGGGCAACCCGGCAAGCATCACCTACGGCACCGCGCTCTCGGCCACGCAACTCAACGCGACGGCATCAGTACCCGGCACTCTGGTCTACACTCCTGCTGCCGGTAACATTCCGGCTGCTGGAACCGACACGCTTTCGGTTACCTTCACACCGACTGATACGACCAACTACACGACGGCGACCAAGACGGTACAGATTACTGTGACGCAGGCTGGACCGGTGATTACGTGGTCTAATCCTGCAAGCGTCACGTACGGCACGGCACTCTCGGCCACACAACTCAACGCGACGGCTTCTGTCCCCGGCACGCTCGTTTATACTCCTGCCGCTGGCAGTATTCCCGCCACTGGAACTGACACGCTTTCGGTTACGTTTACCCCGACCGACACGACCAACTACACAACTGCCACCAAGACTGTGCAGCTTGTTGTTACGCAGGCCGCGCCGGTGATCACGTGGAGCAATCCTGCAAGCATCACGTACGGCACGGCTCTCTCGGCCACACAACTCAACGCTAGTGCGTCAGTACCTGGCACTCTGGTTTACACCCCTGCTGCTGGAAGCGTTCCTGCCGCTGGCACTGACACTCTAACCGTCACCTTCACGCCAACTGACACGACCAACTACACGACAGCCACCAAGACTGTGCAGCTTGTCGTAACCCAGGCCGTTCCGGTGATCACGTGGAGCAATCCAGCAAGCATCACTTACGGGACCGCGCTCTCTGGCACTCAACTCAATGCAACAGCGTCAGTCCCCGGTACTCTGGTCTATACTCCCGCTGCCGGCAGCATTCCCATTGCTGGCACTGACACGCTCTCCGTTACCTTTACTCCGACGGATACCGCCAACTATACGACCGCTACGCAGTCGGTTCAGATCTCCGTCACGCAGGCTACACCTGTGATCACGTGGGCGAACCCGGCCGGCATCACTTACGGGACGGCACTTTCTTTCGCGCAACTGAATGCGACAGCGACAATACCTGGCACCTTTGTCTACACTCCTGCAGCAGGTAGCATTCCTGCCGCTGGCATCGATACACTATCGGTCACCTTCACTCCGGCGGACACAGCCAACTACACGACGGCCTCGAAGACGGTACAACTGAACGTAAGCCAGGCCACCCCGGTGATCACGTGGGCGACGCCGGCAGGCATTACATACGGAACAGCGCTTTCTGGCGCTCAACTCAATGCCACTGCCTCCGTACCTGGAGTTTTCGTCTACACTCCTGCGGCTGGCAGCATTCTCGCCGCAGGCACCGACACGCTTTCGGTCACGTTTACTCCGACCGACACAGCCAACTACACGACGGCCTCGAAGACCGTACAGTTGACCGTCAGCCAGGCCACCCCGGTGATCACATGGGCGACGCCGGCTGGCATCACTTACGGGACTGCGCTCTCGGCCGCTCAGCTCAACGCTACTGCTTCGGTCGCCGGCACGTTTGTCTACACGCCCGCGTTGGGCAGTGTTCCGACTGCTGGTACCGACACGCTTTCGGTCACCTTCACTCCGAGCGACACGGCCAACTACACTACGGCGACCAAGACGGTACAGCTGATCGTCAGCCAGGCAACTCCGGTAATCACATGGGCCAACCCAGCAGGTGTCGTTTATGGAACGGCGCTGTCTAGCGCACAACTGAATGCGACGGCCTCTGTTCCCGGTGCGTTTGTCTACACACCAGCGGCGGGCAGCATTCCGACGGCAGGCACCGATACTCTTTCGGTCACGTTTACTCCGACCGACACCACCAACTACTCCACTGTCACCAAGACGGTGCAACTGACTGTCAGCCAGGCGACCCCGACAATCACCTGGTCAAATCCCGCGGGAATCACCTACGGCACAGCGCTATCGTCTACGCAGCTCAACGCGACCGCTTCCGTCCCGGGCTCGTTCGCTTACACACCAGCGGCGGGCAGCATTCCGACGGCAGGCACCGATACTCTTTCGGTCACGTTTACTCCAACTGACACTACCAACTACACGACAGCTACCGCCTCCGTACAACTGATCGTCAGCAAGGCCACGCCGACGATTACCTGGGCCACTCCCGCAGGCATCATCTATGGGACGGCGCTTTCAGGCGCACAACTCAATGCGACCACTACGGTCGCAGGGTCCTTCGTATACACGCCAGCCGCGGGCAGCGTGCTCACTGCCGGGATCGATAGCCTGACGGTCACCTTCACGCCAACCGATACCGCGAACTACACGACGGCTACGAAGACGGTGCAACTGGTCGTCGGTCAGGCTACTCCGCCGATTACCTGGGCAAACCCCGCAAGCGTCTCTTACGGAACCGCACTCTCCGGTGCACAGCTCAACGCGACTGCCCCTGTCGCAGGTTCGTTCACTTACACTCCGGCCGCAGGCAGCATTCCAACAGCCGGTGTCGATACACTGTCGGTCACGTTCACGCCAACCGATACAACTGACTACACGACCGCAACCAAGACCGTGCAGTTGATCGTCAACCAAACCACGCCGGTTATTGCGTGGGCGAACCCGGCGTCGATCTTCTATGGAACGGCGCTCAGTGCAATCCAGTTGAACGCGACTGCCTATCAGTTGAACGGAACCACGCCGCTGGACGGGACCTTCGTGTACAGTCCCGCGGCTGGAACCTTCCCGACGGTGGGTTCGAAGCAACTGTCAGTTGTCTTTACTCCGAACGACACCGCGAATTACACCTCCGCAACCAAGACTGTTTCGCTTACCGTATTGCCGCCGACCCTCACGATCTCCGCCAATAGTTACACTCGGCTTTACGGTCTTGCGAACCCGGTCTTCCAAGGCGGCATTACGGGTGCGCAGAACAGCGACATCTTCACAGAGAGCTTCTCCACCTCTGCGACTGTCTCCTCTGACCCCGGCCAATACCCGATTGTTCCCGCCGCATCGGGAGCCAGTCTTTCCAATTATGTGCAGGTGGTGCAGAACGGAACGCTGACAGTCACGAAGGCTCCGGTAGTCATTACAACCACACTCAGCACGCCTTCGATTGCATACGGCTTGAACGTCACGATGACGGCAACGGTTGCTTCAACCACCAGCGGCATGCCAAGCGGAACGATCAAGTTCCTGGACAACGGGACTATTGTTGGATCAGCCGTACTTTCGAATGGAGTGGCCACCTTCACTACGGCCGGGCTCCAGGTTGGTACACACGTTATCGTCCCGTCCTACGGCGGGGATACGGATTTCATTGCCAGCACCGCTTCCGCGACTTCCTCCGGCTCGAACACCATTGTTATTACCCCGCTGGATTTCAGCTTGCAGGTCATCAGCTCGCCGACAGTCGAGGGCATCTACGGAGACACCCGGCAGTATACGTTGCATATCGCGCCGATCGGAGCCACCTTCCCGGGAGATGTGCAATTCATTACAAACAATAACGGTCCTTTCGTTAGCACCTACACCTTCTCGCCGGCAACGGTCTCGAAGACTGGCGGACCGACCGACATCATTCTGACGGTGAAGACGCGCAAGCTTGCTTCGAACGAGTCTCCAAAGGACTTGCCCGGCAAAATTTCTCCCATTGCGTTTGGCTTGTTCCTGCTGCCTATTCTCGGATTACGTTACTCCCGGCGCACAAGCAAGAAACTGGCGCGCATCATCACGAACGCGGTCCTACTCTTAGCGTCACTCGGAGTCATTGGTGCGATGTCGGGTTGCGGAAGCGGTTACTTCGACCACACGTATCCGATCACAATCACGGCAACCAGCAATGGTGTTCAGCACTCCGTCACAGTCGACTTCCACATCGACCAGTCGCCACAGTAAGGACATCCATGACCGGTAACAGCAACTAATATGAACGATTCATTTCTCGAAGGTCCTGCAAGTGTTTTAGGAGAGTTTCAGTGCGATTAAGAATTTTCACGTTGATCTGCCTTGTTGGCTTTGGGAGCACCAGGCTCCACGGCCAAGCCAGTCCTACCGCATCGCGTGCAGGAGATCTGCAGATTGGCGCTATGTTCAACCTGGCAAATTCTGACTACAGGCCGGATTACTTTAAAGGATATGGTTTCTATACCACGTACGATTTCATGTACCACGTCGGAATCGAGGGAGAGTTTCACCAGATCAACGATCCGCAGACGGTAGACGGTGTCCGCATATATGAGCGCACCTACGAAATTGGACCTCGGTATGTTCAGCACTACGGACGTTTCGCGCCATACGCGAAAGCTATGTATGGGCGAGGGGTCTTTCAATATCCGCACCCCCCCGGAGATCCCAAGCCCGGGCCCGCTGCCATTCTCGGATATAACCTGATCGTAGTCGGCGCCGGTGTCGACTATCACGTGATGGTAGGACTCAATGTGAGGGCAGATTTCGAATACCAGCGGTGGTTGAGCTTCCCGCCTAATGGACTCACCCCCAAGGTATTTAGCGTCGGTGCAGCTTATCGTTTCCACTAACGCATCTTAAAAGCGCGGTGGCAAAACTCGATTCGAATTCCTTTTGATCGAACGAATGCCGCTCTCATTTTTCGTGTGTGGTGCCCGGTGTTGTATTGGCATCCTCCGGCGCGGACGGATTGATACGACCGAGGCGGTTTTCCGGGGTACCAGACTGAACTTTTGTGGGGCCGGGGCCTGCGGTAGCTGGATTGTCGCCCCTTGGTCCTGAGGGCTCAACGGCGTGTCCCGAACTCGTTGCGGGATGATCCGTTGCGGGATATTGATTGGCCGGTTGTTTTGCACGTTTATCTCTCGCTTGCTTGTTTCCCGACGACATAAGAGCATCCTTTCTGGTCTCGCCTTCTGTTGGAGCGGTGGTGAAAGGCTATAGTTGCCTGATCTCCGCCGGTCTTGCTGTTGCCTGCCTGTAAACTGTTGTAGAAGTCTGTGTGTGGAGGCGGTAGTTGACGAATGGGACTTAATCAGACGGCGGAAAAGATCGCGAGAAATGGCACGGATTCCATTCTTGTAACCGGTGGTGCTGGATTCATTGGCTCTAATTTTGTGTTGGACTGGCTTGCGGCGGGTGATGGGCCGGTGGTCAATCTGGATAAGCTCACCTATGCGGGAAATCCAGCGAATCTCGCGTCGGCGTCAGCAAATTCTGCGTACACATTTGTCCATGGCGATATCTGCGACGCCGAGCTAGTGGCAGGACTGTTGCGAGAGCACAGGCCTCGGGCCGTGGTTCATTTTGCGGCGGAGAGCCATGTCGATCGCTCAATTGTGGGACCAGAGGCGTTTCTGCGAACCAATATCGACGGGACCTTTACTCTGCTGCGGGCGGCCCGTGAATACTACGAGTCGCTGGCGGGTGAGGGGCGGGCGAAGTTTCGATTTCTGCATGTGTCGACCGATGAGGTGTACGGAACGTTGACTCCAGAGGCACCTGCCTTTCATGAAGAGACGCCGTATGCGCCGAACAGTCCGTACGCTGCGTCGAAGGCGTCGTCGGATCACCTGGTGCGGGCGTGGGTGCATACGTATGGCTTGCCGGCGATCATTACAAACTGCTCGAATAACTATGGTCCGTATCAATTTCCCGAGAAGCTAATTCCGCTGATGATTGCGAATGCTCTCCAAGGCAAAGCGCTGCCGGTGTATGGAGACGGGCAACAGGTGAGGGATTGGCTCTATGTGCTGGATCACTGCCGTGCGTTGCGGGCGGTGCTGGAGCGAGGACGTGTGGGCGAAACTTATAACGTCGGCGGCGGAAACCAGCGCAGCAATCTCGAAGTGGTGAAGACGGTGTGCGCGCTGCTGGATGAGTTGGTGCCTGAGTCGAAGTTCAAACCGCATCTGCAATTGGTGAAGTATGTGGCCGACCGGCCGGGACATGACCGGCGGTATGCGATCGACGCTCGGAAACTGGAGGGTGAACTTGGCTGGCGGGCGCAGGAAAGTTTTGAGACTGGTTTGAGGAAAACGGTGGAGTGGTATCTCGCAAACGCGGCATGGGTGGAGGGTGTGACCAGTGGAGCGTATCAGCAGTGGATGACACAGAACTACGGCCGGCGCAAAGCAAGAGGCGCAGGTGATGGAGTCGAAGAGCGCACGACGACCACCGTGGGGGAGGGATCGCGTTGAAGGGAATTATTCTTGCCGGAGGCTCAGGGACACGATTGCATCCGGTGACCCAGACGGTGTCGAAGCAACTGCTGCCGGTGTATGACAAGCCGATGATCTACTATCCGTTATCTGCGCTGTTGTTGGCAGGGATTCGGGAGATACTGGTGATCTCAACGCCGGAGGACACGCCACGCTTCCAGCAACTGTTAGGCGATGGAGAGCAATGGGGTATTAAGCTCCAGTATGCTGTGCAACCGTCGCCGGATGGATTGGCGCAGGCGTTTTTGATTGGTAAAGATTTTCTCGCTGGCGAGGGTTGTTGTCTAGTGCTAGGCGACAACATCTTCTATGGTCAGGATTTTGCGAAGACTCTTCGTCAGGCCGCGGCGGGAGGGGCCGGAGCAACCGTGTTCGCTTATCCGGTACTGGATCCGGAACGCTACGGGGTAGTGGAGTTCGATGCCCAACGAAGGGCCATTTCTATTGAAGAAAAGCCGGCCAAGCCGAAGTCGCGCTATGCGGTAACGGGGATTTATTTTTACGATGCGCAGGTGGTGGGCGTCGCGGAGGGTTTGAAGCCGTCGCCTCGGGGTGAGTTGGAGATAACCGACGTGAACCGCTGGTATCTGGAACGCGGACAACTGCGGACGCAGCTGCTGGGGCGGGGAACAGCATGGCTCGACACGGGGACACATGACTCTCTGCTGGAGGCTGCGACGTTTATTCACACGATCGAAAAAAGGCAGGGACTGAAGGTAGCTTGCCCCGAAGAGATTGTGTACCGCTTGGGATATATCGACGCGGCTCAACTGCGGGCACTGGCAACGAAGGTTGCGAAGAGTACGTACGGACAATATCTGCTCCGTGTGCTCGAAGAGACGGTGTACTGATGGAGCGAAGTGCTCTGCCGGTGGGTGAACGAATACTGTTGACGGGCGTCACGGGGCAGGTGGGCGGAGAACTGCTTGAGGCGCTGAAGACGCTGGGTGAGATTGTCGCTCCGACGCGGTCGCAGATGGATCTGGCAAATGCGTCCTCGGTGCGAGAGATGATTCGCACCGTGCGACCCCGATGGATCGTGAATCCGGGCGCGTACACGGCGGTGGATAAGGCAGAGAGTGAGCCGGAGTTAGCGTATGCGATCAACTCCGAAGCCGTAAGAGTGATAGGACAGGAGGCGCGGGCGATCGGTGCGGGAGTGATTCACTTTTCAACGGACTATGTTTTTGACGGTTCCGGGAGTGCCCCATACCGGGAGACCAATGCGCCGAGGCCGGTGAGTGTTTATGGGGCGAGCAAACTAGCGGGAGAGACTGCGCTGGGAGATAGTAGCGCAGGGTCCTTTATCTTTCGGACGAGTTGGGTGTACGGGGCGCGAGGGAAGAATTTTCTGCTGACGATATTGCGGCTGGCCCGGGAGCGGGAGACGTTGCGCGTCGTAGCCGACCAGCATGGAGCGCCAACGTGGGCCCGCGATTTGGCGAAGATGACGGCAGAGGTGATCGGACAGTGTGAGGCGACGGCTCGTGGCCGCGAACTTGCAGGTGTGCTGGCTGACGCGGGGGGGCTCTATCACGCGGCTGGTGCCGGGGAGACTACGTGGCATGGGTTTGCGGCGGAGGCTGTGGAGTTGCTGCGCGAGGCGGAACCCGACGTGCCGTTTGCGAAGATTGAGGCGATTACGACCGCGGAGTATCCAACACCAGCGAAACGGCCGGCAAACTCCCGTTTGGACTGCCGCCGGTTGAAGGAGCGGTTTGGATGGAAGATGATGGACTGGCAAGATTCGTTACGAAGGGTTTTGGCAGAGCTATGAGGGAGCGGGCTTTATTTCTGGATCGGGATGGGGTGGTGAATGAGGAAGTTGGATATCTGCACCGGACCGACGAAGTGCGGTTTGTTGATGGGATATTTTCTCTTTGCCGAACGGCTGCGGGGCTCGGTTATCGGGTGATTGTGGTTACGAACCAAGCGGGAATTGCGCGGGGATACTACTCAGAGGCGGATTTTGAAGGGCTGATGACTTTCATGCGCAGCGAGTTGCGTGCGGAAGGGGTGGAACTGGACGCAGTATATTACTGTCCATTTCATCCTGAGCATGGGGTAGGCAAGTACAAACAGGAGCATGAGGATAGAAAGCCGGGGACTGGAATGCTGCGACGCGGGGCGCGTGAGTTCGGCGTGGATTTGAGCGAAAGTGTTCTGGTAGGCGATCGATGCTCGGATGTGGGGGCGGCCAATGCAGCGGGGTTGCGACAGGCGTTTCTGATTTGCGGGACGGAAGCTGCCGGATGCTGCGGGGAGTATTTGATGGTGGAGTCGCTCGCTGAAGTGGAGCGGTGGCTGGTGGAGCGCGGATAATGCGAGCGGCAGGTCGACCTAGAAGATGTGAATGATCAGTTGGGTGAGGAGGGCTTTGGCCGAGAATTCGCGCTTTGGCGCGGCGGAGAGCGGGACGACGATGCGACTCATCACCAGGTGAACCGCACTGCCATCGATAACACCGCTGAACAGTGGACAGTCGATGAGGGCCGACAACTTGCGGCTGAAAGCGTAATAAGAAGGGCGACGGTGAAGGCGATGAAGAAATGAAAAAACACGGCGATGGCCGCCCGTTTTTCCCTTCCTGAAATGCTGAGGGGCCTAAGGCGCCACTAGCTATCGACTGCAGGAGACGGTTAAAATAGGGACACCCTTGGGTTCTAACCAGGGTTGAAGTGGCGATGAGATCGAGAATGCCGGACAGCAGGCAGCCGAGGGAAATGACGTCGAGGGTTGTCGTGAGGGTCCTCCATGTCTGTGCATTGAACGCGAGAAGTTGTTGCGGTGATTCGTATGCCTAGCCGATTGGCGGAAGATCGGCTGCGGTGAAGAGTGCGCCGAGAGCGTCTTTGGGGCTGACGGAGGGTGCGGTGCCATTCAGGTCATCGAGGGGCCAGGCGATGTTGAGCGTGGGGTCGTTCCACATGATAGAGCGCTCTCCGGCAGGGTAGTAGAGATTGGTGGTCTTGTAGAGAACTTCTGCGGTGTCGGAGAGAACGAGGAAACCGTGGGCGAAGCCTTCGGGGATCCAGAGGAGTTGAAGGTCGTCGTCCGCAGACTGCGTTTTGAGGTGGAAACCAGCCCACTTGCCGAAGTCCAGCGAGTTGCGGCGGAGATCGACGGCGACGTCCCAAATATGCCCAGAGAGGACGCGGACCAGTTTGCCCTGGGGTTGACCGAGTTGGTAATGCAGGCCACGAAGCACGCCTTTAACGGAGAAGGACTGGTTATCCTGAACGAATCGCGTCGGAAGACCAGCGCTGGAGAAGGTTGACTGATTGAATACTTCTGCAAACCAACCGCGACTGTCTCCGAAGCGTTTGGGTTGAATGAGTTTAACGTCAGATAGCGATGTATTCAGAACTTGCATGACAATAGTCTAACGGTCGAAGATTGTGTCTCAATTCCGAAACAGAACGAACAAAGAGCGAATTTTAGGAATTCTTCAGCCCCCCGGGCCTCAACGAGTAGAATGATGAAGTTGGTTAAATGCGCAGCATTCCCCAGTTGTCGACCGGCAAGGGGCTGGTCAAGGAAAAAGAGACTGGATGCAATCCAGCACGAACAGAGAGATGGAATTTCGACGCGCGGTCGTTTACGTTTCCCAACTGGGCTGCGGAGGCGAGTGAGAGCTGTTTGCCGCGATGCAAGTGTATGCGTGAGTAACCGGTACGGCTGACGCGATGCGGAATGATGCACGCGTATGAGTCGCACAGATACAGGATTCGAATGCAGGCTGAATATCAATCTCCCGAGTCGCGGACAGCGGCTATTGAAGGTTCTTATTCGTATCCGGAGTCAACAGGCCGCTCGCTGGGGAGATCCCAACGGGCGAAGAGTGCGCCGTCAGAGTATTTTCGCTACAGGGTAATCAAGCGTTGCTGTGATGTTTTTTTGGTGCTGATTTCAATGCCGGTCACGTTACCGATATTGGGGGTGGTATCGGCGGTGGTGATGTTGAGCTCGCCCGGTCCAGTCTTCTATTCGCATCGGCGGATTCGCAAAAGCGGTGCGTTCTTCTCCATGTGGAAGTTCCGCACAATGTGCGTGAATTCTGCTGAGGTACTAGAAGATTATCTGGCACGAAATCCTGAGGCGCACGCCGAGTGGAACGAAACCCATAAACTGCGAAAGGATCCTAGGATTACCCCGCTAGGCGGGTTTCTGCGGCGATACAGTTTGGATGAGCTGCCCCAACTTTGGAATGTGCTAGTGGGTCAGATGAGCATGGTCGGGCCTAGACCGATTGTGGCGGCAGAGGTGGAGAAATATGGCGACTGCTTCGATTGCTATTGCAGAGTAAAACCTGGCTTGACAGGGCTTTGGCAGGTCTCTGGGCGTAGCGAACTGAGTTACGAGGCTCGGGTGGTACTGGACTGCGACTATGTAAAGCGTTGGTCACTTTCCAAGGACGTTGTAATTTTGCTAAGGACGTTTTCGTCTGTAGTGAATCAGGACGGAGCGTTCTGAGCAGAGTTTTGTGAAGGGTGAGAGCGAGAGATCCGGTGTAACATTCCTCTTTTGATAGAGTGGCGGGTCGGTTTCGGGATTCTGACGATTGATTTCTTATCACGCTTACTTCCGGTTCGACATTGATGCCAGACTAATCTGTGGATCGCTAGCAAAGGGTTTTGAAAGAAAAGGGTTGAAGTGAAATGCAGAAGAATTGGCTCGTGTAATGACTGCTGCTTTACCCATTTGCCGGAGTGTCACTAATGTTGTTGGAGAGGATGCGGGACCTGTTGAAAGGGTCCCTAGGACGGACTCTTAGCGCGTTAAGCGATGAGGACAGGCTCGCCGCTGCATGGGCCGTTGCCTGCGGCAAGGTGATGGCTGAGCGGGGGACCGTCGTGGGTTATTCGGACGGCATAGTTCGGGTGCAGGTCGAGGACAGTGCGTGGTTACGACAATTGATGAGTATGCGCGGGCAGCTTGCTGGCGAGATGGCGCGGATCGCGGGAATAAGGGTGAGCGATATACACTTTGAAATGAAGAGGTAATGACGGGCGATGACGGACCGTGGCGTAACAATTGAGGATGTGTGTCGGGTGGCTGAACTGGCAAATTTGGAACTGACGCCAGAAGAAGAGCCGCGGATGCAGCGTGATTTGAATGCCATCCTGGGGCACATCGCCCAGTTGAATGAGCTAAATACGAAAGGGGTTCCAGCGATGGCGCAGGTAAGTGAGATGCTGGAGGGGATTCCGGATGAGACGGGGAGTCTGCTGCGGGTAGATGCAATTATGCCCTCACTGGATCGTGCTGCGATGATGGCCGTAGCGCCTCAGAGCGATGGGCGTTTTTTTAAGGTTCCCAAGGTGATTGAGCGTTAGTGCACGCAGTGACTTTCCAGAGCGAAACGGCCGATCAGCGACGGCAGGGTGAGCGTAAAGGCAATGGAATTAGAGAGTTTGACAATTGATGGAGCGCGAATGGCGGTGGCCACCGGCGAGATGACCGCTACGGCTTTGACTGAGCTGCATTACGCGCGAATTGAATCCCAAGATACTGAAATCAATAGCTTTTTGTCGTTGAGTCGCGAGCGGGCGATGGCCCAGGCGGCGAAGATCGACGAGATGGCCGCAAAGGCGCAAGCATTGCCGCCCCTGGCTGGGGTTCCGATGGGGATCAAGGATGTCCTAGTGATGAAGGGGGCTCCGGCTACGGCCGGGTCGCTGATTCTAAAGGGCTATATGCCACCCTACGATGCCACCACGGTGACGAGGTTGGAGGCGGCCGGAGCGCTCTTTTTGGGCAAGCTCAACTGCGATGAGTTTGCGATGGGCTCATCCAATGAGAACTCAGCATACGGTCCGGTGCTGAATCCAAAGGCCTTGGACCGCGTCCCGGGGGGATCGAGCGGGGGATCTGCGGCGGCGGTAGCGGCAGATTTTGCGGTGGCGACGTTGGGGACCGATACTGGCGGGTCGATTCGGCAGCCAGCGGCTTTTTGTGGGGTGGTTGGGGTACTGCCTACCTATGGTCGGGTGAGTCGCTATGGATTGATTGCTTTTGCGTCTTCGTTGGACCGGGTCGGACCCTTGACCAAGAATGTAAAGGACGCCGGGACAGTGCTGCAAGTAATTGCAGGAAAAGATGTTATGGATGCGACTTCGTCAGATCGTCCCGTCGATGATTATGTAGGCGGGTTGACGAAACCGGTGGAAGGGCTGCGAGTCGGCGTGCCTGAGGAATACTTTGGCGAGGGTTTGGACCCGGAGATTCGTGGTGCAATTGATGGTGTACTTGCTGGTTTAAAGATGGTGGGATGTGTGGTTAAGTCGGTCAGTTTGCCTCACACAAAGTACGCGATCCCGACTTACTACGTGCTTGCCACGGCGGAGGCATCCTCAAACCTGTCAAGGTTTGATGGGGTGAGGTTTGGGTTGAGGTCGGAGGAGGCAAAGACGCTCTCCGAGATGTACCGGAAGACCCGGGACGAGGGGTTTGGCGCCGAAGTGAAGCGGCGGATTCTGCTGGGCACCTATGCCCTCAGCGCGGGGTACTATGACGCCTACTACCGCAAGGCGCAGCAGGTGAGAACACTACTAACGCGGGATTTTCTGGCAGCGTTTGCTGGGGTGGATGTGCTCGTGGCACCAGTGACGCCGACTCCGGCGTTCAAGCTTGGTGAGAAGACCGATGATCCGGTACAGATGTACTTAGAGGACATCTACTCGGTGGCGGCGAGCCTGGCGGGAATCTGCGGGGTGTCGGTGCCTTGCGGGGAGACCAAAGACGGGCTCCCGATCGGGGTGCAAGTGATGGGCAAGCACTTCGATGAGGCGACGATGCTGCGCGTCGCTCAGGCGGTGGAGACGGGACAGAGAGCGACGAAGGAGTAGGCTTATCTCTTTTGTCGCACTCGCATTATCCGTTGTGCCAGGGTGTTCTGCGGAAGGCTACTTCTTTACTTCCTTTCCGTTTCGCGAATGCATTCGGGTATGCTGAAGGAAGTGATTTCACCAGGTAATTCCCTGCGGATGAAGGTTGCGGGAGTCCTTCGTGAAGTGGGCACTTTACCAATGGTGCGGAATGAAGGTTTCACGATTTTGATGAGGATTACTGTAGATGGAGTCTGGTAGCTCACGTAGATTTTTCGGGCTTGAATTTGTAGTTCTTTTGGCGTTGCTTGGAGCGAGCGGTTCGCTTGCAGGGCAGTACTCACCATATAGCCAGGCTCTCGGAACTCTTTCCGGTCAGCAGACGTCCTGTTCTCCGACCGATCCCAACTGTCAGCCTCAGGATCAAGGCAACTATCAGGGGCGCAGCGTACCTCAAACTAACCAGCAACGGCCTGGACTCCCCCAAGGGATTGTTATTACTGGTGAGCCGACAGATCAGAACGATACGACCAATCTGAATGGGAACCTAACGCAAGCTCAACGGAACGCGAACGTACAACAGAACCGTCTTCTTCCGCTCGACTCGCCTACTGAGTTTCAGCAAATGGTCGCGAATTCAACGGGCAAGATGCTTCCTATTTATGGGGCGATGCTGTTCCGGAACCCTCCCTCTACTTTCGCTCCATTGAATCTGGTGCCAGTCACTCCTGATTATGTAGTTGGCCCGGGAGATGAGCTGCTCATTCAGGCGTGGGGTCAAGTAACCCTGAATAGTCGTTACATGGTCGATCGAAGCGGCAGTATCTATGTTCCTCAGGTTGGTTCGATCCACGTCGCGGGACTGAGCTTCGGACAGATGCAGGATTATTTAAAGGGCCAGATGGGACGGGTATTTCGCAACTTTGACCTTAATGTGAATATGGGGCAGTTGCGGTCAATCCAGGTTTTTGTTGTGGGACAGGCGCGGCGGCCGGGAAGTTACACGATCAGTTCTCTGAGCACTTTGACCAATGCTTTGTTCGCGACAGGCGGACCCACGCCCCAAGGCAGCATGCGGCATATCCAGTTGAAGCGCGCAGGCAAGGTTCTTGTCGACTTCGATTTGTATGACTTACTAGAGCGTGGCGACAAGACGAACGACATACAATTGTTGCCTGGGGACGTGATCTACATTCCGCCCGTGGGACCGCAGGTCGCCGTGGCTGGTAGCGTCAATGTTCCTGCAATTTACGAACTGAAAACGGGGAACAGCGCAACCGTAGGAGATGTGCTCGAGCTTGCCGCCGGGATGACGAACGTGGCTTCGGGCCAAAAGCTTCGGCTAGAGCGTGTCGACGAAAGGCATTTGCGCAGCCTCACTGAGGTGCCACTCGATCCTCAAGGAAGGTCTACAATCCTGCAAAATGGGGATCTCCTCGAACTGGTTGCGATAGTCAGTGAATACAAAGATGCGATTACGCTTCGCGGAAATGTTGCCAACCCCGGGCGATTCACCTGGAAGTCGGGTATGCGAGTTCGCGATTTGATACCGGACAAAGACGCGCTCATTACAAGGGATTACTGGCTGAAACGGAGTCAGCTGGGTCAGCCGATGATGACTTATATCCCAACCTGCCTTCCTCAGACGCCCTACGGGATTCCCGATCTTCGATACGGTATTCCTGCAGGAGAAGAGGGCGAACATCCAAATTGGAGATATTCCTCGACAAGAAATCCAAATTTGATCGGTTTGCCGTTTGGGCGTCCCGAAGGGAGTGGTGGTCAATCAACCAGCCAGACGAGAGACGACGCTCCTTCGACGGACGGTGGACTGGATTGCACGGCGATACCTCAGTCAGCTACATCTTCGAGTGGAACGAACGATGTCGTCACTCCGAACTCGCCAATGACTACAAATACCGGGCTCCAGGGAAACACTGCTTCCTACCCCAATGACGCGGCACAGTATACGAACATGCCCGGTGCCAATCGGATGAGTGCGGCCGGCGCCAGTGTCGGTTCAACGGTTTCAACTTCCTCTGCAGGTCAATTCAAACCGCGTAATGACGTGAAGCTGAGCGAGCCGGACATTGACTGGAGCTATGCGGTGATCGAAAGGCAGAGCAAACAGGACCTGACAACCTCTCTGCTGCCTTTCAATCTTGGAAAGGTAATACTTGAAGGCGATACGTCTCAGAATCTTGAATTGTTGCCAGGGGATGTGGTCACAATCTTCTCAAAAGCGGATATTCGTGTACCCCAGGCACAGCAGACACGGCTCGTCCGACTGGAGGGCGAATTCGTTTCCTCCGGTGTCTACAGCGTCTTGCCCGGAGAGACGCTGCGGCAACTGGTGCAACGTGCCGGCGGTTTGAGTCCGGACGCCTATCTGTACGGGGCCGAGTTTACGCGCGAGTCGACACGCCGTGTTCAGCAGGCGCGGTTGAATGAATATGTCGATCAGATCACCCTCCAGTTGAGTACCAACGCAACGAACAATGCGGGTAGGGCGATCAGTGCCCAAGATACAGCTGCAGCAGCTGCATCACAGGCGCAGAGCCAAAGCGTTGTCAACAGTCTCCGCCAAGTGCGAGCCACCGGCCGAATCGTGCTGGAATTGCAACCCGACAGCCACGATGTGTCACAGCTTCCCGACCTTCCTCTAGAGGATGGAGATCGATTGATCATTCCACGCATACCATCCACGGTGAGCGTTGATGGAGCGGTCTACAATCAAAACTCCTTTTTATATGATCCAAGCCGCCGTGTCGGAAGTTACATTCGGTTGGCTGGCGGAGCTAATCGGGACGCCGACGCGAATCGGGCATATGTCATCCGAGCAAGCGGTGCCGTTCTCAGCAAACAATATAGTTCTTCTCTGCGCGGAAATAGCTTCGATTCGTTGCATATTTATCCTGGCGACACAGTGGTCATTCCCTTGAACCTTACGAAGGGTAATACGCTTCGCACGATCGTGAGCATAGCGCAGATCGTTGGTCAGTTGGGAATTGCAGTAGCTGCTGGCAATACTGTGTTCTAGAAAGATGACGATGCCACAAGATACCGTAGTCAGCCATTCCGAAACTTCCTTGGATAACAGATCAGATGTAGATCTAATTCAGGACGTTCAGGAGAACGAGATTGACCTGATTGAACTTGCGATCCTTTTGCTGCAAGGCAAGAAAACCATCTTTCGCTTTATGCTAGCGGCCGTTGTCGTAACTGCAATCGTTGTCTTTGGTGTAATGAAACCGATGTATACGGCCGAAGCGACTTTCCTTCCGCCTCAAAGCGCACCTGGTAGCGGAATGGCTCAACTTGCAAGTCAGTTAGGTTCACTTGGCGCGCTCGGGGCATTGAGTGGAGTGAAGAGCTCGAGCGAGGTTTATCTCGGAATTCTTGGGAGTCGCACAATCGCCGACACTCTCATTAAACAGTACGATTTGCAAGGGGTGTATGGAACGAAGAAACTTAGTGACACGGCTAAAAAGCTCAAGAGCCGCAGTACTTTTGAAACCGGCAAAAATACGCTAATTGCAATCAGGGTTGAAGATCATGATCCAAAGCGCGCAGCAGACTTGGCCAACTCTTATTTGGACGCGTTGCGTGAACAGAATGGTCGACTAGCGCTAACAGAAGCTGGTCAAAGGAGACTCTTCTTCGAGCAACAACTTGAGCGCGAAAAAAATGCACTGGCGGACGCAGAAGTTGAGTTGAAGAAAACCCAAGAACAGACTGGCCTAATTGCGCCCGGCGGGCAGGCCCAAGTGGAGATTGAGACGATGGCGCAGACACGCGCACAAATCACCAGCCTTCAAGTTGAAATGGCATCACTAAAGCAGGGCGCAACTGATGAGAATCCTGCTGTGGTCCGACTTCAGACTCAAATCTCTGATTTACAACAACAACTGCGAAGACTTGAAAATGATCCCGCCCATCGTCAACCGGGAAATGTACAGCCGCCCGCCTCGAAAATCCCAGGATTGGCTTTAGAATATGTGCGAAAGCAACGAGAGGTGAAATATAACGAGGTTCTTTTTGAAATGATTGCAAAACAATACGAAGCCGCCAGGCTGGATGAATCTCGCGAATCACCGGTACTGCAGGTTGTCGACCGAGCTTTGGTTCCTGACAAAAAATCCGGCCCCCCGCGGATCCTATCAATGGTCTTAGCCTGCTTTCTCGGAGCATCGCTAGGAGCAGTGTGGGTCATTTTGATGTCTTTTACTCGCAGATTAGAAGAGGACGCTACGAATGCTTCGAGGCTTGCGAGTCTGAAGAAAGCAGCCTCTCTGTGGCACTAGATCGCGGCTGGTTGATCAGATCATCAAGTCGCGAAGCTACTTTACCCGCGAACTTGCGAGTCCTCCATCAAGCATCTAATATCTCAATATCGCTGATGCTAGCAATTGCTATTCTATTTCTTAGGTGCACGACTTGACTATTTCTTATCGGCCACTATCTATGTTCCCCGGATGGGATGGGGCGCCGAAATTTTTAGAATCCCTGATTGAAGAATACGACTGCAGACAGATCCTCGAAGTGGGTTCGGGAGCAAATCCGACATTAAGGCAGACTTACGTTCGTGATCGAGGTATATCTTGCATCACAAGCGACCTCGAACCTGAGGAGTTAGAAAAATCTGACTCGCCTTTTGAACGCCTCGTGCTTGATTTGTCGTCAAATCAAATAAATCCAGATCTGTTAGGAAAATTTGATTGTGTCTTCTCGAGAATGGTTGGCGAACATATAAACGACGGCCGTCAGTTTCACACAAATATATATAATTTGTTGATGCCCGGCGGGATTTCGGCGCACTGCATGTCTACCTTATGGTGTTTGCCGTTTGCGGCCAACATGCTCTTGCCGGAGTTTGTTTCACATCGTCTGTTAAATTCCTTTTCACCGAGGGACACACATAGGCATGGGAAGTTTCCGGCACGTTACAGTTGGGGAAGAGGGCCGACAAAGCAGATGATTGCTCGCTTCGAGGAGCTCGGATTCCAAATCGTGAACTATACCGGATACTTTGGTCATCCATACTATGCCCACCGGCTTCCTTGGTTGCATCGCGCTGAGATGGCTAAAGCAAAGCTTCTTCTCAGATGGCCGACTCCACACCTATGCAGTTATGCGACCATTGTTCTCTGGAAACCCTTGAATTAGTTACTAAACGGTCGTCGACAGTTCTCCTGCGTCGGCCCCTGGTGATAATGTCTCGGGTGCCCGTGTACACTTGGCCGGAGTCAATTTCCGAGTTTTGTTGTTATTCAGTCATGGGAGGACTTGGCGTATAGCCCTCTGAACTCACATTCCTTTCGCCTTTCAAGAAGCCGTGAACCGCCACATAGGTATGGGCGATTACATAACAGAAACTGGAAGCGAAGTTAAACATTACCGCATTCCTTGTGCTGTGAATGCCAAAGGTGCTGACGAATCCAACCTGAATCAGCAGAAGCAAGCCGATTTCCGCGATCGTTCCCCGCCAAAAAAGCCACTTGCGGGAACGATTCATAATCCAGATCAGTCCAGCGATATAGTTGATACAAGCGGTCAGGACTACCCATCCGATCAGATTACGCAACTCAGCATATTTCGATCCGAGGAGCCACAAAAAGATATCTGGCGCTATGAAGGTTGCCAAAACCAAGGCCGCACAGCCGGCGGCTGCAACAGCTATTAATCTCAAGTAAGTAAAAAGAAGCTGCTCTCGTCTCATGCGAGCTATATACGGCTCAACAATCACCATATTAAATGTCATTAGAACATTGAAGAGTTGTCCAAGGCGACCGAGCGCAGCTACCTGAGCAATACTAGCTGTGTTGCCAAAGATACTTACGAGAAACAGTGCAATCTGGCCATGAAAAGCCCCCAGTAGAATCGCGGGGGCAGCCGGAACAATATAGTTTCGTATTTGTTTTCGAATGGCTGGATCGTCATCCACAGGCCACTCGAAGGTGTTGTGGCTTTTTTTCCCTAAGAGAAATCCATTGATCGTAATATTCAGGGCGCCGAGCCCCGCCGCCGTCCATGAATTCAGGCTTCCTATGGCGCTGAGTGCGAGATAGGCCGCAAACCGGAACGCTCCGGAGATTGTTTGAGGGATGTAGTAGTCGCGAAGCCGCCTGTAAAGAAATAGGGGCGCTGAGTAGTAGGAAACGGGTCCGCTGGAGTATAGCGCGAGTAGCACCGATGCGAGGAGAGCGAACTGGGTAGGCCACGGCCACTTCTGTTTGTGAGTGATAGCTAGAAATACGATTGCCGCAAGGGGGGACATGACCCAGAAAGCGCGGTTTCTTAGAGACTTCGCCCCCCGCACATACCTGCCGACCAAGGCTCGGTCAAAGATGCGGTCCCCAACCAGCGGGATGATAGTGCTGGCGTATCCCAGGTCCATGAGAATCGACGTAGTGACCTGGAATCCAGAAGCGAGGCCGAATTTCGCATAGTCGCCAACACTGAGTGCGCGTAGTAAGAACAACCCGATGATTAGATTGATCCCTTGTAGCGCCCCTTGGCCGATAAGGAAGCTCAGGACCGCACTAAATATACGATGAGTTCGAGTTTTCAGTTGGTTGGGCGATTCTGGATGCACATTTTTAGATAGATTCTCAGCGCTGGAATTGTCGGACCTTACTGTTTCCATCACTGCGGGCACTCACTTGAAGCGTATTTGTGCAATCTAGGTAGCAATCCCAGCGCGCTATGCTGGGGGCGGTGCGACTCCAAGATGAAGTAGTGTGCGCTCTTATCGGATGACGCATTCAGTTCTTTTCCAGCTTGCGCAACACGAAAATTTGTCTGTAGAAGGGACCACGGTCGGCCTTGCGAAGCAAGGTTTCGATAAGGGAGGGTGCTATTCGCATACATATCGAGGAAACCCTCACAAAAATGCCAGACATCTCTTTCCGCATCAACCAGGAATGAAAGGCAATACTTTCGTTCCCTTGTCTTTGTATTTCCCAGCCATCTATTTTCTTGAATAGCTCAGGTTCTGGGAATTTGGCTTCCATATGTTCTGTTAACCACTCCGGCGGCGTCACCTTGACTCTAAGGTAGGCCTCAAGCAAAGCCCGGTCCGACTCCCACGCCAACTTACCACACGGAAACCCGAAGATCACGAATTTTCGCGCAACTCGTAGGGTTTCACCAATCACCGCCTTTCGCAGATTGGGCGGAACGTGTTCCAGTACATCAGACGCGATGACGACATCGAATTCATTATCTTTGAGTGGCAGTTGTGCGGCCGAGGCAATCATGGGCGTCATGGGCCATTTTGGCTCAAAGGGGAAAGAAATATCGCACCCGACAAATGGAACCTTTCGAAATCTCCCGATGCCAATTGGTCCGGACCCGATCTCTAGAAGTGATGCACTGTCGAACAAGCCATGAGTCTTTAAGATTCGTACGATGGGATAATATCTAGCGCCCCAATTAAGCATCCAGCGTCCTTTGCATCGAAATGCGGCTCATCTTTTTCCCATTGCGCGTGTCAAGTATTTTGCTGCCGTCGCAGGCTGGTGTACCAGCACTCCGCAGCCATGCAGATGACCCGCCACCAAGTTATATTATATGATCTGACAAGTAGAGGAGGCTGATGAAGCTCTATAAGGAACCCTCCGATGAGCGAAAGGATTCAAGAGGCATTGTCAACGAAGGCAGTCGGCGTTCTCATTCCTACCTACAATCGTCCCGACGCGCTTTTGGAGTGCCTGGCTCACCTCGAAAACCAGACATTCAAGGATTTTGAAGTCGTCGTTGTCGACGATGGCAGTACCGATTCGACTTCGAAGCAAGTGGAGGCCTACCTCGTAAAAACTTCCCTAGCGATACGATACGTGGCCCAAAAAAACAGTGGACCTGCCAAAGCACGTAATGTGGGAATTTCCCTGTTGAAAACGCCGATCTGTCTCATGCTGGGGGACGACATTTTTGCTTCTCCGACTCTTGTTGAGGTCCACACGAGGTTCCATCGAGAGTATCCAGATATTGAAGCCGCCGCACTTGGTTTGACAAAATGGAGCACATCAGGACAGGTGCTTACGCCTTTTATGCGATGGCTTGGCACGAGTCCAATCCAGTTTGCATACAAAGACCTTCTTGCGGGAATTCCAGCGGACTGGAAACACTTTTACACTAGCAACCTATCGTTGAAGACGAAATTGCTGAAAGACTTTCCCTTCAGAGAGGATTTTCCATATGCGGCCATGGAAGATGCAGAGCTGGGATATCGAATTGAGACACAGTTTGGACTAAAGTTGAAGTTTGTCCCCGAGGCACTCGTCGAGCACCTTCACCCAACTACTTTCCGTCAAGCTTGTGAACGGATGATTCGGGTCGGGTATTCGGCCCGTCTGTTTCACGAACTGTGGCCAGAGCAACGCCCCATTTCACCGACTTGGAAGCGAGCTGTCAAGCATGTAATCACTCAGAATCCCTATTTGATGAAGTTCCTAATGTTTACGGCCGATCATTGCACTCGGTTTTTGTGTCCCAACCCATTCATGACATGTGCGCTCGCTTGTAATTATGAGATCGGTTACCAAAGCCAGCGCGATAGTGAGGGTAGATTGGTTCGCGTTGAAGTAGCGTAGAGCCGATCAGGGGCCTACCTCACGCCAAAGCTATGTCAGTGTGAGCCGAATTCCAGGGGCAGCGTATCCTTGATTGGTTCATCGATCAGTCAAGAATCATTTTCGAATATGAAAGACGACGCTCCCGCCATGCCAGTCGTTCCCTCCGTTTGTTGCGTCGTGCTGAACTGGAATGGGTGGCGCGATACCGTTGCATGTCTAGCATCTCTCCAAAAGAGTAACTATTCCCATCTAGAAGTCTTGGTGGTTGATAATGGATCGACTGATAATTCCGTTCACATCATTCGAGAAAGGCATCCTTGGGTGGAAATACTTGAAACTCATGCCAATCTCGGGTTTGCTGGGGGAACTAATCATGGAATCCGACTAGCATTGGATCGCGGCGTCAACTATGTTTGGTTGTTGAACAATGACACGATTATCGAAACAGAGACCCTAGCGGCATTGGTTGCGGTTGCTGAAGCCGATCCGAATCTTGGCGCAATTGGCTCAGTACTTTTTTATGAAGATCAACCTGACAAGGTACAGGCATGGGGCGGCGGCACAGTCAGTCTGTGGACGGGGGTGATTCGGACCAATCGTAAATCGGTGATCCCCGATCAACTGGACTATTTGACAGCGGCGAGTATTCTTGTGCCTTCAGAGACTTTCCGTCAAGTTGGGTTGCTGGATGAAGGCTATTTTATGTACTGGGAGGATACGGATTTTAGCTACCGCATCCGAGCCGACGGATGGAAGTTGGGTATAGCCGCTTCTGCAAGATTACTTCATAAAGAAAGTGCAAGTAGTGGTCGCAAAAGCCCAACTATGGAGGGCTACGTCAGCACGTCGGGGGTACGGTTTCTTTCCAAGTACGCACCACTGCCTTGGATTCCGATTTTTTTTCTCGTCTTCTGCCGTGCGGCACGGCGCTTCCTGGCATTTGAGTGGAAGCGAGGTTGGGCTATATTGACTGGTCTGAAAGGCAAAAGAAATATCTAAAACAATTAGGTCAGCGGTGCCACTCGCATCTGCGGCTTCGACGAGATTAGAGCAAATAAATAGCGAGACACATACAACAAAGCCAACAGCTGCGTTGCGTTGATCATCATTTTCATAGGGATGTCGAAGCCGTCACGCATGATTCGAAATAGGAAGTCCGCCGTAAAATAGGTATATAGGATAAACCACCAACTGCTTTTCTGTGCCTTCCCGTATAGCCAGGTTCCAACCACTCCCAATGAAAAATAAAACATTGGGAAAAATGCTCCAAAATAGATTAGGCTTGCGGCGTAGCCATTGAAGCCACCTTTTGGCGATAGCCAATTAAATTGGCCAAAGTAAAGTTGGTTGGCCTTATCTGGATATAAGACTCGTGGAATTGTAAATAGTGCAATGTCGGAAAAGAAATCGACTATATGTCCGGTCGTAGTTACTATCGTGGGGTTATTCACGATAGTTATCAGAGAAAATTGAGAAAAGATACTCTCATATACAATAGGACTTACTAATTTTGCTGGAGAAAAGGCGCCGCTTAGTGAAGCCGACTCGCGAAAAAGATAGATAATATATGTCAGAGTCAAAACGGAGAGAAAAGCTAAAGGAGCGTAAATCAGTATCCGTCGCATCGGCAGGTGTCCTCGGATATAGGCATAGAGACCGAGGGTCATTACCGTAATAATAAAAAATACGCGAGTGCCGTGCAGAAGATTTATCGCATTGATTGCACTCAAGAGAAAGAACCACTGCTTGTTGTGCTTTGATTTTGAGAAGAGTATCACGATTGCTAATAAGAGCAGCATCTCTGAACAAAACATTGAGAACGACCAAAGAGGTCCTCCCATCAAATCGGCGTCGAATGCGTATTCGTGGTAAACGCCGAGCGGTATTATTGCGATCTTAGAAATTACAAAAGCTAGAACGAGAGTGCTTACTAATATTGTTTCCGATATAGTCAGCCGAAACCACGAAGGGTTCCAGTTCGTTTTGTACTTAACCCGTAACATCCAATACAGAAAGCGCTTGACCTGTGTGCCCAGCGCAAAAGAGATGAAGCCGATTACGTATAACCCGGTGATGCGAAGCATAGCGGGTGTACCCATGCCTAAGACTTCGTCAGCTCCGCCTTCACTATATCCAAGCAGGTAAACTAAGAGTAGTGGAACAAAATAAATAAGGTTGTAAAGAAGGCAAAAGAGTATGTGTGGATCGAGCGGAAGTCGATTTGCAATCCTCTTGGTTAGGATTTGCTGATTGGATGAGGTTTTGTTCCGCATCTCTTCACTCCCTTAAAACCAGTATCTTGGCTATCGTTGGCGTATTACCGTCTGCCAGTGTCCGGAGTCGGTTCGTCGTATCCAGCGTGGTAAGATCATATTCAATTATAGGGGCGATTCCCGCCGACTGCATGATAATGAGGAATCGGGCGAATCTCTGACCTCTGACAAAGATGAAGACCATACTTCTTACGGGATCTTATCCGCCAGATATTTGCGGTGTCGCCGACTACACCGAGCAACTCTATGAAAGCCTGCGAAAAGAGGGTCTTGGCGTATCCATATTTACGGGACAACGTTGGGGGATTTCCCATGCTGCTCGAATCAACCGCGAGCTTTCACTCATGGACGCCGACTTATATCACATGCAGTACCCTGCAACAGGATATGGATGGAAGCTGGGCCCACAGCTTTTGAGTCTGCTCCGCCCATTTGTAATGACCATTCATGAATGCAGCCAGGCGCATCCGCTACGACAACTTTCCCTTCTTCCTTTTACTGTTCGAGCGCGCAAAATTATCTTTACCAACGAATTCGAACAACAGTACGCCCATCGGCTTGCGCCTTGGATCAAGAAACGCAGCACGTTGATACCGATAGGAAACAACGTGCCTTTACTGTCTGGAATAGCCAAAGGTCCCGACAAGGTCGTTACTTATTTCGGTCTAATCCGACCCCAAAAGGGGTTGGAGCAACTCATAGAACTGGGCCAGCTTTGCAAAGCCCGAGCGAATGGGTTGACGGTACGGATAATCGGTACGGTGCTGCCTGGCAACGAAGAATATTTTGAGCGTCTGCGTGATCAGGGAAAAAACCTTCCTATAGCCTGGTGTTTAGGCCTTGCGGGCCAATCTCTTTCCCGGGCTTTAGCTGAGACTGCAGTAGCATATCTTCCCTTCCCTGATGGAGCTTCAGAGAGACGCAGCAGTTTGATCGCTATGTTGTCCAATGGAGCTGCAACCATAACGACATATGGATCTCATACTCCGCGCGACTTGAGTGACGCGGTCCTTTTTGCTGATTCTCCGACTAGAGCTGTCGAGTTGGCCGAGAATCTGTATTGCGATTCCAATGCGAGAGAAGAGCAACAGCGCACTTCAATAAAGCATGCTGTCAAATATTCTTGGGTCAATATAGCGCACGAACATCTAGCTCTCTACCTTCAATTGCTTGGGAAGATCAATAGCTAGTCATCTGTTGCTGCCTCCGGACGATAAAATTGAGCGTCCACGAACTACTTAGTAGCTAGCTGGGTTGCTGATAATGAGTGGAACCATCCGGAGTGATATTCTTGCGAAGATGAGTAGCTTTGTCGTAATTCCTACGTTGAACGCAGCCGGAGATTGGCCACGACTGACGTACGGGTTAGGCGCTTTGCTTCCAGAGTGCGTGTTGATAATCGACTCATCATCTAGTGATGAAACTCCGGAGTTGGCGCGTGCAGCTGGGTTTCGAGTGCATACGATTTCACGGGCGGAGTTTAATCACGGAGGCACGCGTCAGTTAGTTGCTGAGTTGTTACCGGAAGCTGAAATTCTCGTGTTTCTGACTCAGGATGCTGTGCTTACGGGACCGAAGGAGTTCGGCAAGTTATTAGAGCCTTTTACGGATTCAAAGGTCGCTGCCGCCTTCGGACGTCAACTGCCTCGCCCCGCAGCAACCCCTATCGAGGCGCATGCTCGTCTCTTCAACTACCCGGAGCAATCAAGTATCCGCACTTGGGAAAATCGCGAACAATTCGGTTTCAAGGCCATATTTATCTCAAACTCATTTGCGGCTTATCGACGGGAAGCCTTGATGGCGGTTGGTGGATTCCCGAAAGACGTTATCTTTGGAGAAGATACAATCACCGCTGCAAAATTGCTTTTATCGGGCTGGAAGATTGCCTATGCGGCCGAAGCACAGGTCTATCACTCTCACGATTACACATGGTCGCAGGATTTTAGACGCTATTTTGACATTGGGGTGCTGCACGCACGTGAACCTTGGCTTCTTGAGGAGTTCGGAGGCACGGGCGGAGAGGGCAGCCGCTTTGTGCGGTCCGAATTGCACTATCTTTGGCGCAATCACAGAGCCTACATACCGTCTGCGCTGATTCGAACAGTATTGAAGCTGCTTGGCTATCGGCTCGGGAGACATGAGAACAAGCTAAGCCTGCGATGGAAGCGGAAGCTGAGCATGCACCATGGCTTCTGGAAGTAAAATCGATCGCGACGAGGGGGTGTAAGGAACTCTCCATCAGCGGTGCAAGTGCAACTCCGGATTCCAAGTGATCTGGAACCACCCACTTAAATTGTGTTGTGAGCCGCTCATGTATGAAGGGATGAGAAATCGTTCGTACTGGGTGAAAACGTCTGCCTCCCAGTGGCGATTAATCGCGAAGTAGCCATTTACAAAACCGTCAGTGATCGTTGCGCCACCGGGCAAGAAGAGTGTGCCACCTTTGTTTTGGCGATAGCCTGCCTGAACTCTTGAGCGGGCGGAAAACCAGTAGCTGGTGATGCCTTCGATTGCGCGGCCATCGCGGCCAACAGCGTTCCCGAGCATGAAACCCTTGTTTGTATTGCCATCTAGATATTGGTTATTGATGAAGAAGTGTTGTCCTCCAAAGTCGACGGGAAGACCTTCAGAACTGGCGGCTTCTACACGTAGATCCATGTGCGGCAGGAAAGGCAGTCGGGCGAAATAGATTCCCGGGTTCCAAACGGCCCGGCGAGGCGCGGCGAGCGGGCTCGGATCATCGTCGGAGTATGCATCAGCGTAAAGCGTGACGAGCCGCCGCATGAAAGGCAGTCGATAGGTGAAGTCGAAGTTACTCTTGCGGTCGCCGGGATCGTCGCGATCTCCATAGCCCAAGCTTCCCCCGCCGCCGCCTGCGCCTCCGCCCGTCGAATTGAAACTAAATACGTTCTGTTTGAAGGTGTGGAACGTGATGGGGTGGTCAACTCCCCAAAAGATGGACCAGCGGGTAAAGCTGATTTCGAGATTTTCCCCAAAGTTGAAGTCTGCCTTTTGACCGTTGTACCAGGGGCGCGCCGGGTAGTTATGTCCGGATAGCTTTCCCAGCACGATGTCGAAGCGATAGGTTCCTAGAGACGGGAGAAGTGGCAGAGGGTGAGGGCGCGTCGATACAAAACGCAGATTGTAGGTTGGCTCGGCGTTGCTGGAGAACGCTAGCGGGCCCATGGTGGTGGGTCCCCAATAGAGTTGCTGTTTCCCCATGGAGAGGGAGTTGCCGGCGAAGGCGACTCCTCCATACAGTTCGATTGCACCCTGGCGGTTGAAGGCTGCGCTGCCGGGCACCGGCCTTATGTGTGGATCAGAATCCGGCTGTATCTGGTCCAGCGTGTTGATCAGTTGATTGCGCCCCGGCGTCTCTACTGGATTGCCTGGACTGTGTTGCAGCTCTTGCCTGTCGTAGAAGAAGAAACGCCCGTCGTGGGCTCGGAAGGAAAACCCGGCGATGGCGCTGCTGCCCCGGCCGAGCGGACGGCCGAAGTCGTTCCACCATGTCTGGCCAAAGTGGAAGCTGTCCTGGAGGGCGGGGCCTGCAATTGTCCCGTATCGGGCGTAGACGGACTCCAGAGTCAGGGATCCGTGGTATGCCGGCTCCGATTCAAGCTCGATGTGAAGATCGGTCATCAAAAGGTGAGCTTGCGTGAGCAGGCTTGGGCTGTACGCGTCTCTCCGTCCGGCCAATTCCTCTGCCAGGCGAAGCTGCCGCAGGCACTCCTGCCTGGTCCAGGGTCGAATGGCACTGCTCTGGCCGGGGATGAAACCCATCGCACCGAGCCTCTCTAGCGCAGGGTAGATCCAGCTGTCCATGGGGACGTTCGTGGAGCCGATGGTGTCCGGATCTGTGTCTTCAGGGAGGGGTTGGGGTGGTTCGCGCTGGGCGATGGGGGTGGGTTGGGCGACGGAAGTGGATGAGAGATTTGTGACGGCCTGGGGGGTGACAGAGGGAGCGTTGGGGGTGGATGGGGAGGCAGGAGCGCGGAAGGTGCCGAAGTCACGCGGCAGGGGTTTGGTGTCGAAGGGGTTCAGGGTGGAGTTGTGGTGTGCGCGGTAGACGTAGTGGCCGATGAGCCAGCCGGCGGCGCTGCCGACCAGAACATCGGAGGGGAAGTGCTGTTCGGCGAGGACGCGGCTGACGCTTACGGTGGTGGCTAATCCGTAGACTGCGGTGCGTGTGAGCCAGCCCTGATACTCGTCGCCGATAACGGAGGCCAGGGCCCAGGCGGCCGAGGCGTGGTTGGAGGGGAAGGAGGCGTCGAGGGGGCTGGAGCTGAAGAAGTTGCCCTTCGCGTTATTTACGTTGGGGCGATCGCGGCGGGTGACGAGCTGGATGGCCTCGCTTACGGCGAGGCTGTCGATGAGGGCCTCGCCGCTGAGGAGGCCGGTTTCTTTCGCCTGCGGGGCGTAGTGGGTCAGGCTCCAGAGGTACATTCCCGCGGGCAGAACGCCGAGTGCGCCGACGCTTGCATTCGAGAGGGTGGAGAAGTGGTGCTGATCGTTGGCGTTGATGTGGATCAGATCGTTCATGGTGTGCTGGTCGCTGCCGATCATGGTTCCGGTCACGGCGGCCAGGGGGAGGAGCCACAGCCCGTCGGCAGGCTTGAGGTGCAGCGGGCTGGTCCAGATTGCCTTCTGGTCGAGCAGAATTCTTTTTGGGGTGCCGACGAAGGTGATCGTTTCAGCCTTTTCCGGGGGTGGCGGAGGGGGTTGGGCAGGGCCGTTGTGGGGCTCAGGGGCGTCCGGCAGCGAGGTGGAGACTGCGGTCTCTACCTCGGCGGTTGAGGACTGGAGAGCCGCGCTTTGGGCAGAGCAGAACGGGCCTGTTGCAAGCAGAAGGGATACGGTGAGACCGAGGGAGGCGCTAAGTCTGGGGTACGTTACTGGCATCGGCAAATTCGGGCGACAGCAGGCTGCACCCCTTGCTGGAGGCTACCATAGGCGCACCGCTCGATGGGCCAATGGACTCAGGTTCGGAAACCTCGTTTGTTGTGGGTGGGCTTGAGGGGGAAAAGGCTCATGAGTCTCATGAGTCGGTTTGGGTGGGCAGTGGCTGGGTGGGGGCCGAATGAAGAAAGGCCCGGGGCTAACCCCCCTTTTGGCTCGTTGAGTTTTCGTAGGGCTAAAGCCCTACGCTAATTCGGAAGAGCAACTGCAGCTATTTCTCTCCGCGCCCTCTGAAGCCTTGGGTGCCTAGAAGCAATGGCAAATAGGGGCATTCTGGCTTCGCCAGAATGACGAGCAACGGGGCGACAAGGGCAATGGCAACGCCAGATCCTCCGCCTCTGGCGAAGGGCGACAACTAAAAAGCGATGGCAAAGGCGCGATGAATGGACATCCAGCGCGCGGGTCAGGTGTAGTCGAAGAGGGTCATGAAGCCGTAGTCCATGTGCAGGGTCTGGTGGCAGTGGAAGAGGGTGAGGCCGGGGTTGTCGGCGGTGAAGTCGATTTCGACTTGCTGGTAGCCGCCTACCATGACGACATCTTTGATGAGGCCCGAGGTGGGGACGCCGGCGAAGTTGGTGAGTTCGAAGCTGTGGCGGTGGAGATGGATGGGGTGGATGTCGTCGCTGGCGTTGCGCATGCGGATGCGGTAGCGGCGGCCTTGATGGAGATGGTATGTCGGCGACATGTTGTCCATGGAGAAGGCGGCGTCGTTGATGGTCCAGCGATTGAAGCCCTGGGCGGCGGCGTTTTGTTTGGCGAAGGTCATGTCGATGGTTTCGTCGGGGGCGGGTGTGGCTGTGCCTGGCTTGCCGAAATGGGCGTAGCTCCATCGGGAGGGCGGGGGCTTGAACCAGAGGGGCTTGGTGTAATGGCCGGCGTATTCGACGACGATGCCCATGCCGTGGCGGCGGTCGTTGTCGGAGACGTCGCCCATGACCCAGACGCCGGGGTGGTTCATCTCGACAATGGCGGAGATGCGTTCGGCGGCGCCGAGCCAGAGAACGGCGACGGAGGCGGGAGTCGGGACGGGGTTGCCGTCGAGGGCGACGACTTTGAAGGTGTGGCCGAGGAGCGCGAGGCTGCGGATCTCGGTGGCGCTGGCGTTGATGATGTGGAAGAGGACACGCTCGCCGGGTTTGACGCGGATGGGCTCGCCGTGGCCGAGCATCTTGCCGTTGATGGTGAAGGAGGCGTAGCCGACCTCGTAGCCGCGGGGCATTCCGCTGGCGAGAGAGGCTTTCATGGCGGACTCGCCTGCATCTTTGATCGCTTTGACGGTGGCGGCGGGGGCGAGGAAGTCCATTGCCATGTCACCACCGCGGCTGAAGGCTGGCTCGAACTCTTTGAGGGTGAGGAAGACTTCGCGGTCGTAGGCGCCGGGGTTGTGGGCGGGCTCGATGTAGACGGGGCCGGCGAGGCCGTTGTATTGGCCGGCGGCGAGGTCGGCTCCGGCGCGCACGTGGGTGTGGTAGAAGCGGACGCCGGAGGGACGCGGAGTGAACTGGATGCGGCGTGTGCCGTGTGGGGGGATGTAGGGGGTGCCCTCTTCGGCTGCGCCGTCTACGTCAGCGGGAACGAACTGGCCGTGCCAGTGGAGCTGCTCGGGGATGTCGGTGTCGTTGTGGACGTCGATGGTGACGGGCTTGCCCTCTTTGAAGCGGAGGAGCGGTCCGGGGAATTGGCCATTGTAGGTGGTGGTGGAGATGATGCGGTTGGGCGCGAGTTCAATGGGGCCGGTGGCGATGCGGAGGGTGTAGTCGGGTGGGGTGGAGGGTTGTTGGGCTGCGATGGGAGACGGCGGGCGGTTGAGGGCTTCAGAGGGGTTGGCGAGAGTGGCTGCTGTGGCGGCTCCGGCGAGCTTGAGGAAGTGGCGGCGCGATGTGCTCATTGTTCGTTGCCCCGGTCTTCGAAGTAGCCGCAGTTGTCCGCTATGCGTCAGGGGGCTTGCAGCGATACTGGCAAGAGTATCGCCTATGGGCTGATCGGTCGATGAGGGGCGAGGTTGAAGAGATCTCAGAGGTGATAGATGCGGTCGGCTCCGAGGACTAAGAGGAGGGTGATGGCGGCTATGGCTACTTCGCCGACGGCTCCTACGATGAAGGGGCGGGCACCCTGTTTGAAGAGGTCTTTGAGATTGGTGCGGAGGCCTACTCCGGCAAAGGTGAGGAGGAAGGCCCAGCGGCTTAGGTTGCCGAGCGCGAGGAGTTGGGGTTTGGTGAAGCCTAATGTGGCGAGGTGCGGGTTGGTGGAGGCGCCGAGAGTGGCGAGGAGCGAGATGACGAGGAAGCCTAGGACGAACTTGGGGAATTTTTGCCAGAGAAAGGCGGCTCTGTTGTCGAGTTGTTTCGTGGCGGCGCGGCTGGCGAGGCCTTTACGAACCCAGAGGATGGCGTAGCCCAGGACGACGAAGCCGATGAGGGCGTTGCGGCAGGTTTTGGCGAGGACGGCGAATTTGCCGGCGGCGTCGGAGTAGAGAGCACCGGCGGCGGTGGCTTCGGCGGTGTTGTCGACGGCGAGGCCGGCCCAGATGCCGTAGGCGTGGTCGCTCATGTGAAGGGCGTGGCCGATGAGGGGGAAGGTGAAGAGCGAGAGGGCGCCGAGGGCGAGGATGGCGGCGATGGCGGTGGAGGAGTCTTCTTCGTCGGCGTCGATGGCGCCCTGGGTGGCGATGATGGCGGAGACTCCGCAGACGCTGGAGCCTACGGCGAGGAGGGTGGTGAGTTTGGGGCCGAGGTTGAAGGTGCGGCCTAGCCAGGTCATGAAGGTTAGCGAGAAGGCCATGGCGATGAAGACGAGGATGAGCGAGATGCCGCCCAGTTTGAGGACGTCGCCGAGGATGAAGCGCGCGCCGAGCAGGATGATCCCTACTTTGAGCCAGAAATCATAGGTGGCTACGCCGGGGCGGAAGATGCGGGCGACGCCTACGGTGTTGGCGATGATGATGCCGAAGAGGATGGCCCAGAGGACGTACTCGATATTGGGGAAGGTGATGTGGTGGGCTTTGGTCCAGGTGTTGAGGAAGTGCTCGACGAACTTGCCGGCATAGCCGACGAGGAAGAGGAGTGCGATGCCGGGGAGTAGGCCGAGGAGCGTGGACCGCTCGGTGGGGGCCTTGCCGGGGGCGTGGGGAGGATATTCGGTGCGGAGGTCGGGCAGATTGGTGGAGGCAGCCATGGGGTTCTCCTTGGAGTTTCTCCTTGGTGCACGGCTCGCAGTGCGGACTGCTCGTCGCGGGCGCGTCTGTTTACCAGGCGATGGAGCGGAGCAGCCCGAAGCGGATGATGAGGCCTAGCGCGGCGGCGAGCAGGATTGCCCAGGCGTCGGTGGAGAGACGAAAGGCTGAACGGGTGCCGGGGGTGGACATGGTGGAATCTCCTGAAGGGAATGCGCGCTGCACACGAAAGAACGTGTGAGTTGCGGTTGCTATGAAGTTTTTAGAGAAGGGGTGGAGCGCAGATGGGACTAGCTACAACAACAGCGGGTGGGCATGAGGTGCAAGGTCGCGAGTTGGCGGCAGACCGTCATGTTGGGATTTAGTTTACACCATCGCGGCGGGATGCGGGCTACGCTCGCGCCAGCAGATGGCTTGCGGCGACGTCGGCGCGATGGTGGAGGCGCTCGGTATCCTGCTGAATCTGCTCGAGAGTTTCGCTGTTTTGCTGGAGTTTGGTGTGGGCCTCGTGAAGCAGGAGAAAGTGATCGTGCCATTCGCCGAGTGTCTTTTGGGCGGCTTCGTAGCGAGCGGCGAGGGAGGCGGCGGCTTTGGAGCTGTCTACGCCGGTCTCGGCGAGATAGCGCGCTGTCTTGGAGGCTTTGCGGAGAGTGTGCAGATCCTGATCGTGCTGCGGGTCGAGGCCGCGGATGGCTTCGGCGAACCAGCTTTGTGTGACGTTGATGAGCTTTGCGCCGCTGAGGTCGAGATCGAGCGCGGGACTGAGACGGGCTTCGAGGTTGTCGAGCCTGAGTTCGACTTTCTTCTGTTGTTGCTCGAGGCATTGGATGAGTTTGCTCTCGGCTTTTTTTCTGATTGCCGTGAGGTTCTGGCGGAGACGCTGGAAGTCGGGAGTGTGATCGTAGGCGGTCACCAGTTCGTAGTGGACGTCGGCGTCGCGCACCTCGCCTGCTGCGCGGCGTAGTTTGCCTAGAGAACGCCGAAGAGGTTTGGCTTGTTTGTTGATGCCGGAGATATCGGCGGATAGGGTGAGCAGTTCGAGCGTGGCTTCGATGCGCCGGGTGGTGGAACGCAGAGTATGGACGCGCTTGGGCGTGGGTTTTTTGAGGCAGTCTGCGATGGCTGACTTGAGCATCAGGCTCTGACGCAGAAAGACGGTAACAGGTTGCGGCATGACGTCACTCCCCAGTACAGATGCCCTGCAGAGCCCGAACTACGACACTACGCCATCGGAAAAGTTGCGCGCAACCGGCGGGGTGAATGGGTGTTCAGTGAGATGTACGTAGGAGGTTGTTATGAAACTCACGAGCGTAAAGTCGATGATGGCAAAGGGCGTAACGGTTGGTTTACTGGCGGGTGCCATTGCACTGGCCGCACCGGCGAAGGCGGAGGCGCAGCAATTTGCCGTTGGCGTACAGTTCGGCTCACCAGCCTATGGCTATGTCGCTCCTGGTGACTACTATGCTCGGCAGCGGTATGAGGAGTATTGCCGGCAGCAGGCGCGGCTTCAGCATGAAGCGTGGGAGCGGCAGCAGGCTTATAATCGCTACGCGTATGCGCACCGCGACCATGATCGGCGGGACCATGACGATCACCGCGATTGGGATCGCCGGTAGCGTTTGACAGAGAGCTTTGACGAGGTTCAGTGGGCCGGTTGCGAAGAAGGTTTCGCGCCGGTCTCGCTGTTTGTGGGGTTCGCCAGTTCGGGTTTGAGCGGCTGGTAGTAGCGGGTCTCGGGGGCGGCGCAAGCCTCGCAGAGAATTTTTTCATCGCGCCGGACTTCGCGGTCGTAGTTGATTCCTTCGCCGCAGACGTCGCAGGTGATGCGGGTGGATTTGTAGCCGGGCATCTCGCGGGGGTGGATGGGGACCGCGACCCACTCTTCGCTGAAGAGGTCTTCGTCGGAAAGCTCGCGGTAGGCGAGCATCTGCTGCTGATTTTTGTTTTCGATGTGGGGGTAGAGGTCGCGGGCGCGCTGCCGGGAGGATTCGAGGGCGGCGATGCGGAGGCCTTTGTAGACGGGGCTGTCGCCTAACGGCGGGAAAGGCGACGCCAAGGCTGGTGTTATAGGAAAAGCCAAATCGACGAAGGTGGCGGCCATTTTGCCCCAGTCGCGGAACTTGATGGCGCGTTTGCCGAGGCGGCAGCCGGTGACGACGGCGATGGCGTCGGTGGCGCAGCGGTCGATTTCGATGAAGGTGACGAGGCGCTTCCGATCAGCACCTTTGGGGTCGTCGATGCCGAGGCGCTGGCAACCAAGCATGGCCAGACGGACTCCTAGAATCTGTCCGGCGCAGAGGTGGCCGTGAGCGACTTCGGCTTCGTAAAGAAGAGCGTCGAAGGTCTGCATAAATTGATGATACTGCTGGCGCGCCCGGGCGTGTTTTTTGGCCGTTGCGCGTTGTTGTGCGGCGGAGGTAGTATTCGATTCCCGAGGTGACTGATGACTGATTTTGCAACGACAATTGGCATGGTTTTGCGGCAGAAAGAAGGTCAAATTGCGTCGGTGCGGCCAGATGATTCGGTGTATCGGGCCATTGAGATCATGGCGGATAAGAAGGTTGGGGCTCTGCTGGTGATGGAGGGTTCGATGCTGTTGGGAATCATCTCCGAGCGCGACTATGCGCGGAAGGTGATCCTGCAGGGGCGATTGTCGAAGGAGACCCATGTTTCGGAGATTATGACCAGTCCGGTGATCACGGTGACGCGGCAACATTCGGTGGGCGAGTGCATGCGCATCATCACGAATAACCGGATCCGGCATCTTCCGGTGGTGGAGAACGGTACCGTGGTTGGCGTGGTTTCGATCGGCGACCTGGTGAACTGGGTTATTTCCGAGCAGGAGATGACCATCCGGCATCTTGAGGCTTATATCTCAGGCAGTGCTACGACCTAGACGAGGCACGGCTTACCACGGATCTGCGCGGATGACACGGATTTAAAGGACGGAGAGTGCTGGTTAGGCACAGAGGATGCTGTGCGTCCCATAGGTGTCTTTTCTCGATTCGTTTTTTGTCCGCGTCATCCGTGTCGATCCGTGGTGGGTTTTCCCGTGTCTGTCTGCGACTGACTCTGGGATAGAGCTTGTTGCTTCTCGTAGGCGTCGACGGCATCGTGCAGGCGATTGAAGATCAGTGAAGGGCTGATGGCATCTGTCAGGTGGTGGCGGTCGAAGTCAGCTCGCGTGTTCCATGGCACGCGGGCGAAGCCGCAGACTACGCCTGCGCGGGTGAGTTCCTTTTTCAGCTCGACGACGACTCGTGCGGCGCTGTAGTCGATGTTCGTGATGGCCTCGGCATCGACGATGAGCCAGCGCACGGAGGTGGGCGCGGGGCCGACAATGGCGCGGATTTCGTCGGCGAAGCGGCTGGCGTTGGCGTAAAAGAGTGCGGCTCCGAAGCGGTAGAGGACCAGGCCCGGCTCGGTGAAGGCACCGGCGACCGGCGGAATGAGCTTCCATGTGCCGTCGCCTTCAGCGATCATGACGCCGCTGCGCGGATGGTAGCTGTGGTGGACGATACGGAGAAGCGACATCACCATTGCGAGCACAATGCCCTGCTCGACTCCGACGAGGACAACAAAGATTGTTGTGATCAGCGCGAGCGCGTATTCAGCAGGGCTTTCGGGGAGGATTGCAAGGAGGGCGCGCAGCTTCATGAGTCGGAGTGCGACGAGAAAGACCAGAGCACCGAGAACGCAGTGGGGGAGATATTGAATCGGCCTGGTGGCAAAGACCAGAACGAGCGCCACGATTGCGGCAGTGAAGACCTGAGCGAGCTGGCTTCGGCTGCCGAAGTCTTCCACCATCTCGGTCTGGGTGAGGCTTCCGTTGACGACGAAGGTGCCGCTGAAGGCAGCGGCGGTGTTGGCTGCGGAGAGGCCGACGAGGTCCTGATCGACGTCGAGGCGTTCGCCATGGCGGGCTGCGTAGATGCGCGAGGTTGCCGCGCTCTGGGTGAGGATCATGACGGTGCATGAACCGGCAACCGAGATCAGCGGGGGAATGTCGTGCCAGTGGATGGCGGGAAACGAGAGATGAGGCAGACCGCCGACGACCGGACCGATGACGGAGATTCCGTGTCCGGCGAAGTTCCAGATTGCGCTGGCGGTTGTGGCTCCGACGACGACTAACAGTGGACCGGGCGCTTTGGGGGCGAACCTGCGCAGAAGAAATACGGTTGCGAGGCAGACAACAGTGACGAGCACAGTCGGCAGATGCGCGTGCGGCAGGCCGCGACAGACCTGGTAGAGCTGGACGATCGTTCGGTGGGAATCGGTGGGGATGCCGAGCATCTGGCCGAGGACGGAGATGCCAACCTGGAATCCGACTCCGGTAAGAAATCCGATGAGCACGGTCTGGGGCAGGAAGTCGGCGATGAAGCCGAGCTTAAGCAGGCGCGCGAGCAGCAGAAATGCCGCGGTGAGCAAAGCGACGAAACCTGCGAGCGCAACGTATCGTGGGCTGGCCGCGGGCTCCATGCCGTTGAGGCCGCTGCGAAGAATTGCGGCAGTGGCCGAGTCGGCGGCAACGACCAGATAGCGCGATGAGCCGAAGGCGGCGAAGGCCAGAAGCGGCAGCAACAGGGAATAGAGGCCGGTGACGATGGGCATGCCGGCGATGCGGGTGTAGCCGAGTGCCTGCGGGATGTCCATTGCAGCGAAGAGGACGCCGGCGACTGCATCGCGCACGGCGCTTGCACGCTTCAAAGGTTTTATTCCCTGGAACAGACGCAGCAAATCAAAACTCCTGCATGACGAGCGGCAAAGCTCCGGCACATCGAACTACGCGGCGCGATTGCTTTTTCGTAATGCGAACAGAGGTTGATGCTAAATGAAATTCCCGGGAATTTTCGAAGAATGCTTGGGCCGTACGGGACTAGTTGTCGTCGGAGTTATCGCCCTCTTCGATGAGGGACGCGGTGCCGACGACGTCGTAGGTGGTGGCTTCGCCGCCGGTTGGTTTCAGCGTGACGCGCATGGGCAGGCGCTGCCATTGGGCGGGCTGGCAGACGGGAATGAAGTGGTTGTTTTGGGGCCAGGGTCCGATCTGCTTCAACACCACGGGGCGACGTCCGCCGAGCTGAGCGACGACGACGAAGAGTCCGCCCTTGGCGGTTGTCGTGATACCGCAATAGGCGGCGTAGTCGCGGAACCAGACAACGTCGGAGACGGCTGAGTCGAAGTCAGGCAGATGCAGCGCGGTGATGTGGCCGGTGACGCGGTCGACGGAGAGCCAGGGGCCGGGCTGCCAGATCCAGTGCGGAGCAGCATCGCTTGGCAGGGCATCGTTGAGACGGAGGGCGCGGCGAATCGTGAAGGTGCGGTCGGTGACGTCGTGAATTTCACCGGTGGTCCATTCTTTCTGGCGGTCGTCGACGAAGAGAGGGCGGATTTTGAGGGTGGAGGTTTCGTCGGCCTTGGTGTCAGGGGTCGCGTCGGGCTGCGTGTAGGGCACTTTGCGGAATGGGCCGAGAGTGACGGTGTGGACTTTGGGGACGGCGGCGAAGAGTGGACGCGGTGAGGGAAACGCGGCTAACGCCATTAGAAAGAATGTGGAGACGAGGTGATGGCAGTGGAGTGCTGGGCGGGGCGGACGCGGAGTCAAACTCAAGAGAAAGGGCTCGCTATGGAAAATTCCGTTGCTGTGATGCTACTGGATGGGCTTTGTCCTCTGCGGGATATGTTCGGAAATGGCGTAACACTTTCGGGGCGGAAGAAATGGGAGGAGGGGAGGAAGAAAGTTCAGAGTGACACGAAAGATGTACAGAGGTATTGAAAAAGGTACAGAAACTGTGGGAATCAAGGCCAATTTGTGGGCTCGCACAGAGTAGTATCGTGGAAAGAATGCGTGCTGCCGTCGTGGTAGCGCGTGCGAATCGACCGCGGCGGGACCATTTGAAGCAGTACGAAAGGATATGAACAGATATGTGGAAACCGAATCAGACTGGAAGCAACACCCCTTCAACTCCTGAACCGGTGCGTCCCTCGGCGCCGGTGACGAACTTTGACGCGAGCCCAAGCACGCGGCCTGCAACAGTGGGCGCTGGCGCTGGGGCGTCTGCTGTGCCGACGGGCGAGCAAGCGACCATCGGCAAATCTCTGATCGTCAAGGGAGAGTTGACGGGCTCGGAATCGCTGTACATCGACGGTAAGGTAGAAGGCGCGATCAATCTGCCGGGCAATCGTGTGACGGTTGGCCGCAATGGACAGGTTGCGGCAAACATCGTGGCGCGTGAGATCGTTGTGCTTGGCAAGGTTCGCGGCAACTGCCAGGCGAGCGATCGCGTGGATATTCGCAGCGAAGGCTCGCTGACCGGCGATGTGATCGCGGCGCGCATCTCGATTGAAGATGGTGCGTTCTTCAAGGGTGGCATCGACATTCGCAAGCCCGGCGGTACCGACTTGAAGGGTGGGACTGCAACACCTGTTCCAGCTGAACCAGTTGCCGTCGAGGCATAAGCGTTAGCCGAAACGAGACTCTTTGTCAGAGCGACGGCGGCCCCGGCGTGTGCTGGGGTCGCTTTGCGTTTGGCTAGAGTAAGTGAGCCGGAAGATTGCGAATCACAGTAAAGACGGCGGTCACGGCGAACGCAGCGTAGAGAACAGCGGGCGGTGGCTGGGGCCAGCGGATAGGTTTGCGTTGCAGGAGCCGTCTGTAAGAGACGATGCCGTAGGCGGCGGCCAAGGGAAAGAGCAGCGTGACGAAAGCGTTGAGGTTCATCGCTTCGATGAAGTGTCCGTGGAGCAGGACAGCGACGGCTCGCGTGCCTCCGCAGCCGGGACATTGAAGGTCGAACAACTCACGGATGGGACATTGCGGATAGAAGTTGTACTGCGCGGGTGGGAAGCGCAGCAGGATCGTGGCGGCGAGTGCGACGATTGCCGGGGGCGCAGCCGCACGCAGAGGGTTTGCGAGGCGGCTGCGGGCTTGCCGGGTCATCGCGCAGCGTTCCGGTAGCGGAGCGCTAGTTTCAAGTTATTGATCTCGTTGAGCTTGTACTGGAAATAAATACCGCCGAAGAAGAAGGTCATCCAGGCGCTGAGGCGGAGACCAAGCGGCTCGGGGCCATTGAAGTGTTGTTCGAGCGTGTCGCGCAGGGTGAAGCGGGCGATGAGACGAACAACCCAGCAGGCGAGACTGATGAGATTGCTGAGAATAGTGTGGTGCGGATGCGGGTGGGCGTGGCGGCTTATAGCGATGATGACGCCCCACGAGCCGCCGAGATTGAGCACGATCAACACCGTCGCGGCGATGTAGTAGATCAGGGCTTTGCTTGCGGGCTGTACCCGGTTTGCCCAGGCTGCAACGATCAGGTTCCAGACAACGACGAACATGCCGCAGGTGAGGAAGCCCAGAAGCAGTTCGATTCCCCAGTTGATATTAGGCGGGTCGGGATAGCCAATTCCGGAAGGCTGCGGGTACCCAGAGGGCGTGGCGTAGGCCGTGGCTGGAACACCGGAGGCTTCTGCGGCAGGGGCCGCGGTGCCTGCTGCGGTGCTGAGGATCTGGGCGACGGGCACCCAGTCCGGCATCTCTTCGCTCTTGGCCATATCGGTTAGAAGGATGTTCCCGGAGGCGACGTATCGGCGGAGATCCTCGAGAGTGTAAGGGCCGTACATCTGGCCGTTGCGTGAGACTTGATAGGTCATGCGGGCTCCGATGATGCTGTGCTGCGGCGTTAACTCATAGACCCGATGAAATCATGGACTGCGATTCTGCACAATCAGATTTGGAAGTCAGACTTCTGCGTGAGGCGGCGAGTCCGTGAGCAGTTCCTATTAGGAAATAGTTTCCAATCGTTGGCTCGCCACTGTATAACGCTGTTTGCAGACTATTCGCAGGTTAATCGAGGGAGTGCTGATGCAGGTCCGGCAAAGTGTGAGGAGGGTCATTGCGACAATTGGGGCCGCTGTTTTTGCGATGCAGGCCGCGATGGCGCAGGAGATGCCGCGCCTGGTGCAGGAGCAGGGCCGCGCGACGTTGATCGTGGACGGCAAGCCCTTCTGGATGCTGGGAGCGCAGGTGGATAACTCCAGCGGCTGGCCGGAGCGTCTGCAGGCGGTGTGGCCGGCGGCGGAGGCGATGCGGCTGAACACGCTCGAGGTGCCGGTGTATTGGGAGCAGATGGAACCGAAGCGGGGACGGTTCGACTTCACTGTCGTCGATGCGATTGTGCAGCAGGCGCGCGAGCATAAGGTTCGTCTGGTGCTGTTGTGGTTCGGCACGTGGAAGAACGGGAAGATGCATTATGTGCCGGAGTGGGTGAAGTCGGATACGGCGATTTATCCGCGCATGAAGACGAGGGATGGGCGGGCGATCGATGTGCTTAGCCCGAACGCTCCGGCGAATCTTGCGGCGGACCGCGAATGCGTTCGTGGCGTTGATGCGTCATCTGCGAGAGACGGATTCGCAACATACCGTGATCATGATGCAGGTCGAGAATGAATCGGGCTCGCTGGGTACAGTGCGGGATTTTGGCGCGGTCGCTCAGAAGGAGTTTGAGGGGCAGGTTCCGGTCGAGTTGCTGCGCGGGTTGAAGAAGAGCGGCTCCGGAAGCTGGTCGCAGGTCTTTGGCGATGATGCGGATGAGACGTTCGCGGCGTGGTCGGTGGCGCGGTACATCGGGCAGATCGCGGCGGCGGGCAAGAAAGAACTCCCGCTGCCGATGTATGCGAACAATTGGCTGAAGAGTCCGCGAGCCTATCCCATCTCAACAGTACCGGGCGAAGATTATCCGAGCGGTGGACCGACGATCAACATGCTGGCGGTGTGGAAGGTGGCGGCGCCGTCGCTCGATCTGCTGGCTCCGGATATTTATGTGCCGAGCAGCGAGCGGTATCGCATGGTGATGCAGGAGTTTCATCGGCCGGACAATCCGCTGCTGATTCCGGAGAGCCTCAAGTTCGAGCCGTTTCCGGGAGCGAGCAGCTATGCGCGGTATCTGTACTACGCGCTGGGCGAGGGGGCGATCGGGTTTGCGAACTTTGGGTTGGATCGCATCAAAGTCGATGGAGTGATGGATGCCGAGACAGCGTCGCAGGTGGAGGGATTCCGGTTGCTGGGCTCATTCGACCGTGAGTTGGCGGCGCTGGCCTTTGCCGGCAAGGTGAAGACGGCGGTGGAGGAGCCGGGGATTTCGCAGAACGAGCTGGACTTTGGCGCGTGGCGGGCAGTGGTTTCGTTTCCACCGGCGTATGAGCCGCCGGCGGCCCCGGTCTCGACCACTTCCGATACGAGAGGGTTGAAGGCGGGTCGTATGATGGTGGCTTCGCTGGGGGTTGATGAGTTTCTGGTCGCGGGAATCGATTGCAGAGTACAGTTTGCTCCGCCAGTACACGCGGGCGGAAAGCAGATGCAACTGCTGCGAGTCGAGGAGGGCCGCTACGACGGGACGATGTGGATTCCTTCGCGACTGTGGAACGGCGATGAGACGGACTACGGCCTGAACTTTGGCGGTAAGGGTTCTCTGCTGCGGGTCAAATTGGGGAGTTATTGATGAAGGCAATTGTAACGGCGTTGGTTGCTATTTCTTCTTTGAGTGCGCTGGGGCAACAACCGTGGCAGAAGATTCAGATGCCGACAGCCGCACAGGTAGCGCAGTCCTGGAAGACACCACCGCCGGAGTATGGGCCGGAGCCTTACTACGGACTGAACGGCGCGGTGGATGAGACGGTGATTCGGCGCGATCTCGACAGGATGAAGACTCTTGGCTATCAAGCGGTGACGGTTCAGGCGGGGTACGACATGCCGTTTGCTTACCTCTCGCCAGAGTATTTCACTTTCTTCCGCACGTTTGTCGCAGAGGCGAAGAAGCGCAACATGCGTGTGTGGATCGTCGACGATGCGGGGTATCCCAGCGGCTTTGCGGGAGGGAAGTTCACGGAGTTGAAGCCCGAGATGCGGATGCAGGCGCTGGTGGTGGCGCAGAGGATTCCTGCGAACGCAGGTGAAGCGGTGAAGGCGGCGGTTGGAGATGCGACTGTTGCCCTTGTGGCGATCAATGCAGATGACGGCACAAGTGTAGCTATTCCTGTTACAGACGGTGGAATCAATTGGACCGCACCGGCAGGACATTGGACGGTGATGGTGGTGGAGCATCAGTTCAAGACCTCGCCGACGCGGTCGGACACCAATCCAAAACGAGTGAAGGATGCAACGCAGTCGCTTGAGGACTATCTCGATCCGGCGGCGACAGCGCAGTACCTTGCCTTCACGCATGAGCAGTACAAGAAGGCGGTGGGAGATGAGTTCGGCAAGACGATCATGGGGTTTCGTGGTGATGAGCCGGATTATTCGATCGCAGGTTTGCCGTGGACGCCGAAGTTCTTCGAGAGGTTTCAAGAGATTAAGGGGTATGATGTGCGGCCTTACGTGGCGGCGTTCCTGCAGCCGCGAGGCACAAAGCTGACCGACACGCAGACGCGCGCAAAGGCCGACTACTACGATGTGTTTTCGCAGATGTTTCGCGATGGGTTTTTCAAGCCGCAGGGCGAGTGGTGCGCGGCGAATGATCTCGAGTACCAGGTCCATCTGAATCACGAAGAGATGGAGATGGATCTGACGCGATCGGAGGGAGAGTTCCTGCGCGATATGCAGTACGTGCAGGTTCCGGGGATCGACTCGATCTGGCACCAGATATGGAAGGATACGATCTCGGACTTTCCTCGTCTGGCCGCGTCGGCTTCGCATGTGTACGGACACCCGCGTGCCTTTACGGAGAGCTTCGCGGCGTATCGGCCTGCTCCCGATGTGGATATGGCGCGGTACATCCTGAATGAGCAATTTGTGCGGGGAGTGAATCTGGTGGAGACGATGTACTTCCCGGCGAGCAGCACGGATCGGGCGCGTCGGTCTTCCTACATGGATGATCCGGCGTATCCTGCGCTTCTCGAGTATGTCCAGCGCATGTCGTACCTGATGTCGATGGGCCGACCGGCGGCGTCGGTGGCGTTGTATCTCCCGTCGAGTTCGATGTGGATGGGCGATGCGGCGGCCGACACCGCCTTTGTTTCGACCGAACGACTGCTGTCGGAGAGGCAGATTGATTTTGACATCGTCAATGACGACACTCTGGCGAAGGACCTGATCGCAGGACATGGAACCCTGGAGACTGCGAGCGGTAACAACTATCGGACGGTGATTCTGCCCAACACGTCACTGCTTTCGCAGGCGGCGCTAGACCGGTTGCACGCGTTTGCGGCTGGTGGAGGCCATGTTCTGTTTCTTGGGTGCACACCTTCGCTGATCCCCGGCAGAACCATTCTGGATGCGCGTGCGGCTACTGCGGCGGACTTCTCGTGGGCTTCAGTGGTATCAGGGGAATTGCAAGCTACACCGACACCTCCCGCTCAGCCGCCGGCATCACCTCCTGCAGCGCAGGTTGTACCGGATGCGATCGCGCAGGCTGTCCATGCTGCAGCGCCATCACGCGATGTGGTGTTGGACACGCCAGATACCGCCCTGCGCACAATGCATCGCCGGCTTAAGGACGCCGACGTGTACTTATTTTTCAATGAAGGGCGGGAAGCTTCTACTCATGCGATGACGTTGCGAAGCGGCGGCCAACACGCCGAGCTATGGAATCCGCAGACGGGAAAAATCACCGCGGCCAAGGCAATAAACACGAAAGGCGCCGTCAAGATTCAGCTAGAGCTGAAGCCTTACGAGACAAGCGTTGTGGTGGTGCGTTAGATCATCTTGTGATCGACGCTGTCGAGCTGGGTATCTTTCGCAGCGCGACTTATCAGAATGCGTAGATCGGTGACCTTGTTGAGTGCGAAGGCTGGTGGCGTTGTGGGTGCCGTCACGGCGATGAAGTCGGCGCGGTTGACTTCTTCCAGGTAGAAGCTGGGGCGCTGGTCGGGTGTCGCGGGCTGAATCTCGACGTGACTCATCTCGAGGTTGGTGACGTGGCGTAGGAAAAATCCTTGGGAAGGCGTCGTGGGACCGAACATGCCTGGGTCGGGATACTTGTCGGCGTTCTCAGGCATGACAATTTTGGCATCGTCCGCAGTGCCTCCGCCTCCATGTTGGATGTAGACGTTTGAGATCTTGACGTCGCGGATGGCGTGATCGGGGATGCCGCTGAGGATAGATGAGATGTGCGGGGCGGTGTTGTAACTGACAAGATTGTTGACGACGACTCGCTGGAGCGTGCCCACCTTGGTGGTTTCTTTGGGGCCGCGCAGGCGCGCTCCCAGACGCCAGAAGAGCGGGGCGCTGACGACGTCGCGCATGGTGATGTTGGAGATGGCGATGTCCTCGCATAGTGCTCCATCTTCGCTTTCGAGAGCGAGGCCCATGCAGCCTTCGAAGACGCAGTTGGAGATGCTGATGTTCTTGAAGCCGCCGTTGGATTCGGTGCCGCATTTGATGCGGCCGTTGCGGGCGAGACGGGGGACGTCGGCCGGGAATTTCTTGTAGGTGCCGTCGAGCATGCTACCGAGCTCGTAGGAGCCGGCGACGTAGCAGTTGGTGATGGTCAGGTTCTCGGTGGGACGGTTGTAGCCGAGAGCGTAACTGGACTTGGGGCAGATGGCGTCGTCCCAAGGAGAGTTCACGAAACAGTTGGAGACGCGGACGTTCTTGCAGCAGTCGATGTCGATTCCGTCGCGGTCGGTGTCGATGGTGAGGTTATCGATGGTGAGGTTGTCGACGCCGGTGAGAAGCAGGCCGAAGTGGCCGCCCTTGAGAATGGAGAAGTCGCGGAAGAGGACGTTGCGGCAGTTTTTGAGCGCGATGGCCTTGTTGCCTACACCGGGCTGTTCCGCCTGGAACATGGTGTAGTTGCCGCGAGGCGGACGAACGATCGGTTGAGCCGGTGCGCCCGGAGCGGGTGCTGGGCGATCGGGTCCGAAACCGGCGCGGGGAGGCCCGACACGGCCGGGGCCAGCTCCATAGCTGAGGCCTTTGCCGAAAATCAGGCCGGGGCCTGTGATCGAGACGTCGTTGATGCCCTCTCCCCAGATGAGGGAGTTGTGCCAGTGATTGTGACCGTAGTCCTGGTATGCGTCCCAGGCGGTGTTGGGTTCGGCTGCGTCGTAGGTTCCACCGTTGTAGCCGGTGGTTGCACCGGGCAACGGCGAGTCTGCCGCAAGGATAGTCGCGCCCTGAGAAAGGTGAAGGGCGACGTGACTCTTCAGGCGAATGGAAAAGCTGAGCCAGGTTCCGGCGGGGAACAGAACCGTGCCGCCGCCCGCAGCTGCCGCGGCTTCGATCGCTTTGTTGATTGCAGGAGAGTCGATGGTCTTGCCATCACCCACGGCGCCGTAGGTGCGTATGTCGAAGATACCCAGATTCGCCGACGCTTGTGGGCTGCGGGTCGCGGCATAGGCTGCAGGCACAGTGGTGGCGGCTGCTGCAGCCAGTCCCATGCCGCCAAATCGGAGAAGTTCACGACGTGCAGAGTTGAAGGGGTCCATACCAACGCCATGCTAGCAGACGCCCAATTCCGATTGGAAATATTTCTCTATGTGAAACGACGGGGCGCGACTGATTCGCGCACGGAAACGATTTGATTGAAAATGAAACAACTGGGCTAGAAATTATCGTTGCCCGTGGGACGAAAACGATAACCGACCCATGGCTCCGTGACGATGTAGGTCGGCTCCTCGGATGTCTCGATTTTTTTGCGTAGCTGACCGATAGTAACGCGCAGGTACTCCGGCTGATCGGCGTTCGTGCCCCAGACGGCGTGAAGCAGAGCGCGATGGGTGAGGACCCTTCCGGGCTGTTGCGCGAGACAGACGAGAAGGTCGAATTGTTTCGGCGTCAGGTGTGTATCCTGTCCGCGAACGACGACGCGATGCTGTGGAATGTCGATCAGGAAATCGCCTGCCTCGATGATTCGCGGCGTTTCCGTACTGGTTGCGTTGCTGCGGCGCAGTTGCGCACGAACGCGGGCCTGCAGCTCCTGAATGCTGAAGGGTTTGGTAACGTAGTCGTCGGCGCCTGCGTCGAGCGCTTCGATTTTCATCAGCTCCTGGTTGCGGACAGACAGAACGATGATGGGAATCTGTGAGACTGCGCGAATCTCACGGCACAGTTCAACTCCGTTCATCTGGGGCATCGAGACGTCGGTGATGACGAGGTCCGGTTTCCATGTGTGGATGGCATCCATTCCCTCGACGCCGTTCGCGGCGATTCGCAGCGAGTAGCCCTGCGTGGAGAGCGCGGTGCGCAGGACGCGGGTAATCTGCGGTTCGTCGTCGACGATGAGAATCTTCGCCTGTTGATCGTGTTCGTTCGTTTTCATTCGTGCTCCGAGTGCTGGGTGACGATGTGGACGTCCACATTGGGTGATTCGTTTAGAACCTGTTGAATTGCCCAATAATAGAGGTACTGACGGAAGCCATGAACAGCGCTTCGGCCGAAGATGACGTGCGTGATGCGCTTCTCGCGTACAAAGCTGGCTGCAGCCTGGGCGACGCTCTTGCCTTTGACGGTGAAGACCTCGGCGTTGAGATTTCGCGCAAACTGCATGTTGGCGGCGAGGGTTCTCTTTTCTTCTTCGGGCAGGTCTTCGTCGGTATCGACGTGCAGGACGAAGAGTTCGCCGCCCACGCCTTCGGCCACCCGCGCGCCGCGCGCGATCAGCCTCTGCGAGGAACTGTTGGAGCTGATGCAGACAGCAACGCGCTCGCGTACTGCCCAGTGGGCGTCAATGTGTTTGGCGTCCATGTAGGCAGTCAGTGTGCGGTCGACGGCCTTCGTCACATGCTGCAGAGCGAGTTCGCGGAGTGCGATTAGGTTGCCGCGGCGAAAGAAGTTGGCGAGAGCTTTTTCGGCTCGAGCCAGGCCGTAGACATCGCCACGCCGCATGCGGGTCTGCAGGGCTTCCGGAGTAAGATCGGCCATCACGATCTCGTCCGCGCGCTGCACTACCCAGTCCGGCACTGTCTCGCGAATCGGGACTCCGGTGATACTTTGCACGGTTGGCGCGACGCTCTCAATGTGCTGGACGTTCATCGTGGCGAGCACGTCGATGTTGGCGGCGAGCACGTCGAGCACATCCTCGTAGCGCTTGCGGTGCTTGCTGCCGTCGATGTTGGTATGGGCCAGTTCGTCGATCAGAACGATCTGCGGTTTTCGGGCAAGTATGCCGTCAACGTCCATCTCCTCAAAGAGGACTCCCTTGTACTCGATCCTTCGACGAGGAATCTTCTCGAGCTGTTCGGACAGTTCCGCCGTGCGGGGCCGGCCGTGGGTTTCGACCACGCCGATGACGATGTCTTCTCCGCGCTGGTGCCGGCGGATCGCCTCGCTCAGCATGTTGTACGTCTTGCCCACGCCCGGCGCATAGCCGAGAAAGAGCTTGAAGGTGCCGCGCGTCTTCTCCGGCGCAACTTTTTCCAGCCATTCTTCCGGGCTCTTCGCCACGGGGTTCGGATTTTCGCGAATGCCCATAAGGATAAGATAGATTCGTGCAGCGTAAAGGGAAGCGCAGTATCGTTCGCTACTGTGTGTCGACGGCTACCGCCGCTGTCATTGTAGCGGTCTACTTCCGCTGGCTGCATGTCAATGAGACGACGGTGGCCATGACGTTCATGGTCGGCATCCTTCTGGTGGCGGCAAACTGGGGGCTGCGCCACTCGATTTACCTGTCCATCCTGTCTGCCGCCGCGTTCAACTTTTTCTTTCTTCCACCCATACTTACGTTCACTGTTGGTGATCCCCGCAATTGGATCGCGCTGCTGGCGTTTCTGGTAACCGCCATCGTTGCCAGCCAGCTTGCGGAGCGGGCGCGCCGCGAAGCGAAGATCTCGCGACGCCGTCAGCGCGAGGCGGAACGGCTGTACGAGTTCAGTCAGCAGATGCTGGTGACGGGCAACGTCATCGACCTGATCAATGCCTTGCCGCAGATGATTGCCGCAACGTTCAACCTTGCCGGCGCCGCGCTCTACCTTCGCGAAAAAGACCGTGTCTACCGCTCTAGCCCAAACTACATGGATGTCACAGCGGCGGAGTTGCGGGACGCAGCATTCACACGCGACCACCGGCACGACGAAGAACGCGATGTCACTCTGATTCCGATACTCCTCGGAACCCGTCCCATCGGATCGGTCGGCATCACAGGCGATGGAACGTCGCCTGAGGCGCTTGACGCTGTATGCGGCCTCGCGGCGATCGCTATCGAGCGCGCTGGCGCTGTGGAGACGCTGACGCGGGTGCAGGCCTCACGCGAGAGTGAACGCCTGCGCAATGCACTGCTCGACTCCGTGGCGCATGAACTGCGCACCCCGCTCACCTCGATCACCGCTGCGATCACTACTTTGCGAAGCGATCCTCTTCTCGACAAAGAGCAGAGTGCAGAGATGATGGAGGTGATCGAAGAGGAGGCCGGGCGGCTGGATCGGCTCGTCGGCCAGGCCATGGAGATGGCGGAGCTGGACGCGAAGGACATACAGCTCGATCTGCGATTGCATTCCATGCGTGAGGCCGTCGATCTCGCGCTCGAGCGAGTCCAGGGCCCGCTCAAAACGCACCCGGTCGAACTTCGCCTTTCGGATACGTTGCCTCTGGTGCAGATGGATCTCGAACGCATTGCGAAGGTGCTACAGCACCTGCTGGAAAATGCGGCGAAGTATTCGGCCGAGGGAAGCCCCATCTTCATCAGCGCTGAGGTCTCTCAGGGCCAGCTTGCGACCAGCGTTGCCGACCGTGGTGCAGGCGTCGACGACTTCGAGCGAATGATGATCTTCGACAAGTTTTATCGCGGGCAGGGACAGCGCTATCGCGTGCAGGGCACAGGCATGGGACTGGCTATCGCCAAGGCGATTGTGGAAGCGCACGGCGGTTCCATCGACGTGACCAGCCAGCCATCGCAGGGCTCGGTTTTTTCGTTTTATCTTCCGCTGCAGCAGTCGGGCAGATAGAGCTAGAGCTTCGGCAGATCGGTAACGTTCCAGCCGCCGCCAAGTGCTTTGATCAGAAGCACGCTGGCATCCATCTGGCGACGCATGATGTCGATATCGTTCCGTTCGTTGTTCAACGCGGTTGTCTGTGCCGTCACCACCTGCAGATAGGTATCGAGGCCGCCGACATAGCGGTTGTTGAAGATCTGTTCTGCGGACTGTGCCGCCAGCGTCGCCTGATGCTGGTTTTCGGCCTCCTGCTGAAGGACACGCAGCGCAATCAGGTTGTCTTCCACCTGCTGAAACGCGGTCAGCGTCGTCTGCCGGTAATTTGCAACGGTCTCATCGTAGCGCGCGTTGGCCTGCTCGGAGACGGAGGCTCTGCGACCTGCATCGAAGATGGTTTGCGACAACGTCGGGCCGATCGCCCACAACAGACTCGAAGGGTTGAACAGGTTTGCGAAGGACGTTGATTCGACTCCCACCGTTCCATCCAGCGAGATTGTCGGATAGAACGCGGCGCGTGCGATGCCGATACGGTCATTTGCCTCGGCAACGCGCCGTTCCGCGGCGGCGATGTCGGGGCGCCGTTCCAGCAGCTCGGAAGGCAGTCCTGGTGGAATGACCGGCGGACGCGCATCGAGCGGTGTGTTGCCGAGCGTGAAGGATGCCGGCGGTTCGCCCAGAAGAATCGCAATCGCATGTTCGAACTGCGCTCGCTGCAGCGTGATGTCGCGCGCCTGCACTCTGGCTGCCTCGAGTTGCGTCTTCGCCTGGTCTACGTCGGACTTCGGAGCAACTCCGCCTTCGAAGCGGTTGTTCGTGATTCGGTAGGCCTCTTCGTAGTACTTCACGGTATCGTTCAGCAGCTTCTCCTGGGCGTCGGCGCTGCGGGCCTCGAAGTAGTCGACTGCGAGTTCAGCCTGCAGACTCAGCAGGACGGCCTGGCGGTCGCCTGCGCTTGCCTGGGCTTCTTCGCGAGCCGCGTTGACGGTGCGGCGAACGCGTCCCCACACATCAATCTCGTAGTTGAGATCGACCGGCAGCAGTATGTCGCCAACACCGTTTCCCTTCTGCGTTGCTCGCATTGAAATAAGGGCGGTTCGAGGACTCGCGCAGTCCGCCGGCAAAAGGTGTGGTTGCGATCGTTGGATACAGCGAAGAGCGGTTGAAGCGAATCAGCGCGCGCGCCTCGCGGAACCGCGCATCCGCGGCTTTGAGGTCCTGGTTGTTCGCAGCCACCTGCGGTTCGAGCTTATTTAACTCCGCATCGCCGAAGATCTTCCACCATTCGCCGCGCGAAGCAGCATCGGCAGGCTGGGCCACCTGCCAGTTGGTATTCTCTTTGTAGCCAGCGGGATTTGCTTCTTTGTAGTCAGGCGCCATGGGGACCGATGGCTTCACATACTTCGGCCCAACCATGCAACCGCTCAATGCAAGCACTGCAGCACTGGCTAACGCGGCACGGTATCGTGTCACTTCGTCCCCGCTTTCGTCTCTGCCGCGGGTTCGTTGACGCGGTTTGCGATCTGGACCTCCTGTCCGCTGGCCAGCGAGTCGGAGGGATCGAGAATCACGGCGTCATTCGGGCTCAAGCCTGAGGCAATCTCCACCGTCGCGCCGGCATCTCTGCCAATCTTTACCGGAACCAGTTGCACGCGCCCATCGCGAACGACGCCCACTCGCAAGCCTTCGGAGCGGAACAGCAGCGTGTTCGACGGAATCATCAGGCCGGCCGCATGTTCCGGCACTTTGAAGTGAACGAACACATACGAGCCGGGGAGCAACTCGCCCTTCGGGTTGTCGACATCGACCTCAACGTTCAGCGTGCGGGACGCCTGGTCGATAGCGTTCGAGTTGCGTGCGATCGTGCCTTCGAACGATCTGCCGGGATACTCGTCCAGCGTCAGGTTCGCTTTGCCTCCGACCTTGATGGCGGAGGAGTAGACCTGCGGAACCGCAACATACACCCTGATCTTTTCAATGGCCGCGAGATGGAACAACTCCTGCGGGGTTGTATTCTGGCCGGCGGAGATCAGTCGCCCAACGTCCGTATTGCGCGCCGTCACGATACCGTCAAAGGGCGCGTACACCTTCTCAAACGACTGCAACTGCTCCAGCCGGCGCACGTTCGCCGTTGAGGCATCGACCGCCGCCTTCTTGGCCGCGGCATCGCTCATGGCAACATCGGTCTCCTGCTTGGAGACGGAGTTGGTCTTCAACAGATTTTGATACCGGGCCGAGGTTGTGTTCGCCAGGTCGAGATTCGCCTGTGCGCTCTTCAGGTCGGCCTGCGCCACCTGCAGTTGCTGATCTACCTCCGGCGTCTCAATCTGTGCCATCAGCTGTCCCTTGCGCACATGGGCGCCGATGTCGAAGTACCAGGTCTTCAGGTAGCCATTTGTGCGGGAGTAGATGGGGGTATCCATGAACGCCTGCGTGTTGCCCGGAAGCGCAATGTCCGACGACAGTGAGGAAGGCGACGGGTACACAACATTCACCGATGGAATGGCAGAAGCAGCGGTCTCCTTCGCCAGAGAACGTTCGCTCCCGCGCCGCGCCGTCAGCCCAAAGATGACCACACCAGCCACAATGGCGGCAACGACGACCATCCCGATCCACGAGCCACGCGTCAGCCGCGGCTCTCCCGACGGTATCTCCGGCTCGGAAGGATATGCGCCGGACACATTGGTCTCTGGTGCTTTCGTCTCGGTGGTACTCGTCATTCGTGCTCCTTCAATGCTCATGGAATTCCTCTAAACCCTTGCCGCAAAGTGGCGATCGGCGGGCTCTCCCAAAGGCTGCCGTTCTCTGCGCCGGCCGTGCAGAAGACTGAAGACTGCCGGAACGAAGATCAGCGTCGCGACGGTCGCGAGCAGCAGTCCGCCGATTACGGCGCGTCCCAGTGGAGCGTTCTGTTCCCCGCCTTCACCTGCGCCGAGCGCCATCGGAACCATGCCGATGATCATCGCCAATGCCGTCATGCAGACTGGCCGGAAGCGTATGGCGCCAGCCTCAATTGCCGCCCTTACCGCGTCTCCGTGGTCCCGCAAACGATCTTTCGCGAAAGACACAACAAGAATACTGTTTGCCGTGGCGACGCCCATACACATGATCGCACCCATCAGCGCAGGCACACTGAGTGTGGTCCGCGTCGCGAAAAGAAAGAGCACGATACCTGCCAGCGCCGCAGGAAGCGCAGTGATGATGATGAAGGGATCGAGCCAGGACTGGAAGTTCACGACAATAAGCAGGTAGACCAGCAAGATGGAGAAGGCCAGACCAAAGAGCAGCCCCAGATACGAGCTCCTCATGGTCTCAATCTGTCCACGAACGCGTACGAACGTGCCACGAGGCAGCGATTTTTCGTTTGCCGCAACAATTCTGTCAACCTCTTTGCTCACCGCACCCAGGTCGCGACCCTGCACCGCGCCGTAGATATCAAGCGTGCGCCGGATGTTGTAGTGATTGACGGTCTGCATCTCGCTGGTTCGGCTGATATTGGCTACGTCGGCCAGAATCTCCGGTTGCCTGGCAGTCGGCGACGACAGCGGCACATTTTGCAGGTCGTTCAGCGACTGGATGTCGTATTGGGGCGCCTGGGCCACCATGTTGTAGTTGACGCCGTTTCTGTAGTTGAGGAAGAACATCGGGGTGAGCTGCGAGCTTCCGCTCAGCAGGTTCTGCAGGCTGCCTCCGACATCGCGCAAAGTGTAACCGCCCTGTGCAGCTTTGGTGCGGTCTACATCGACGGTGAGCACAGGATAGTCGTTCGGTTGCTGGATACGCAGGTCGACGAGTCCGGGAACCCGCCGGAGCTGACCGAGCACCGTGTCGGCTACCTTGCGGGTGTCCGCGATGTCGGAGCCCTCGAACTGCACGTCGATCGGCGCGGGAAGGCCGAAATTGAGAATCTGGGTCACTATGTCCGAGGGCAGAAAATAGAAGGTAACGCCTGGAAAATCGCGCGGCAGGCTTTGCCGAAGTGCGGCGATGTACTCTGCGGTGGGCCGATGGTCTTCTCTTAGCGAGACGAGAATGTCAGCGTCGCCGGGACCAATCAACCCGGAAGTGGCGTGCTGCATGTTCAATGTGCTGTAAGGCAGCCCGATGTTGTCGAGGATGTTGTCCACCTGATCAGGTGGGACGGTCTTGCGGATGTTCTGTTCGACCAAATCGCAGAGCTTTGCTGTCTCTTCGATGCGGGTGCCGCTCTTGGCGCGCAGATGAAGGAGGAACGAGCCGGTATCGCTGCTCGGAAAGAAGTTCTGGCCGAGAAAGGGAACCAGCAGAAATGCGCACGTGCCGATCCCAAGGAAGGCGGGGACGAAGGTCATTCGGGACCGCACCGCACGCCTCAATAGACCTACATAACCGTTTCGCGCCTGCTCGAACCGGCGCTCGAATCCGCGCTGGAAGCGGGCGAGGATGTTGTTGGAAGGAATCGCATTGTGGTCGTGTCTCTTCAGGAGATACATCGCCATGGTCGGCACCAGAGTTCGCGAAAGAACATACGAGGCCAGCATGGCGAAGACCACCGCTTCGGCCAACGGTACAAACAAATAGCGAGAGACGCCGCTCAGGAAGAACATCGGCAGAAACACGATGCAGATGCAAAGTGTCGACACCAGGGCCGGCACCGATATCTGCGCTGCGCCTTCGAGGATGGCATCGTGCAGGAGGTGGCCATCTTCGAGATAACGCTCGATATTTTCAATCGTGACGGTCGCGTCATCGACGAGGATGCCGACAGCGAGCGCGAGTCCGCCAAGCGTCATGATGTTGATCGTCTGGCCAATCAGTCCCAGCACGATCACCGAAGTGAGAATGGAGAGCGGAATGGAGACGGCAATGATGATGGTGCTGCGCCAGCTGCCGAGAAACAGCAGAATCATCAGGCCGGTCAACATGGCGGCGATGACCGCCTCGCGAACGACTCCGTTGATTGATGCCCGCACAAAAATGGATTGGTCCCCGATCGGCTTCATCCGGAGATCCGGCGACACCGTCAACGCGATACGAGGCAGCAGGGCTCGGATGCCGCTAACGACAGACAGCGTCGACGCGTTGCCGGACTTCAGAACCGTGACCAGAACACCGCGGTGGCCGTCCTGCCGCACGATGTTCGTCTGTGGAATGCTCCCATCGCTTACGGTAGCGACGTCGTGCAGATAGATCGTTGTCCCGTTGACCTGGCGCAGCGGCAGGTTGCTGATTCCCGCGAGCGTGACCGGAGAGGAATTGATGTGGATGTCGTACTCGTCCTGGCCGATCTTTGCTGTACCGCCGGGCAGGACGACATTCTGCGCCGCCATCGCACTGATCACATCAGCCGGCGAAAGCCCCTTCGCCTGCAACAGCTTTGGGTCGAGGTTCAGCATGATGGATCGTTGCTTGCCGCCGTAGACGTTGGGAACAACGGCGCCTGAAATGGTGATCAGTTGCGGCCGGATGAAGTTCAAGCCGAGGTCGTTCAGCTGCTGCTCGGACAGTCCCTTACCCGAGAGCCCAAGCTGAAGAATCGGTACGGTGGACGCGCTGAATTGAATGATCTGCGGCGGCAGAATACCCGGCGGCAGGCTCCTCAAAATGAATTGCGAGGCCGAGGAGACCTGCGCATTCGCAGTATCGAGGCTCGCCCCCGGTTGCAGGTAGACCTTGATGATCACCTGTCCCGCAATCGTGGTCGATTCGGTGTGCTCGATGTTATCCACTAGCGTGGTCAACACCTTCTCGTACGGCGTCGTTAAACGCCCTTCAAGCTCCTCGGGATTCAGACCCGTATATTGCCACGCGATCGAGATCACCGGGATATCGATATTCGGAAAGATGTCCGTCGGCGTGCGCATAATCACGACAGGGGCTGCAATCAGAATGAGGATTGCCAGCACGATGAACGTGTAGGGACGGTTCAGCGCTACTTTGACGATCCACATTCGATGCCGCCTCTTCCGTTGGGGGTTCTCTTTATAGAGTAAGACATTCTTCGGTCCCTGAATGTTTCAGAGGTATTTCCGCGACCCTCCATCGGAAAAACCGATACACTGACAAAAGGGCATAACCGATGGAGTTGAGACACTTACGCTACTTCTGCGCTGTCGCCGATCATGGCACTTTCAGCGAAGCTGGCCGCCAACTCCACGTCTCGCAGTCTGCCATCAGCGAGCAAATCGCCGATCTCGAGCGCGAGGTCGGCGGCGCGCTCCTCAACCGCACCTCAGGCCGCACGCGGCTCACTCCGCACGGCCAGATCTTTCTCGCCGAGGCGCGTAGGACCCTCCTTGCCGCCGATCGCGCCGTCGAAATCACCAACCGTTCACTCCGCGGCCAGGTAGGATCGCTCGGCATCGGCTTTTTTCTGTGGGGTGCCGGAGGTTTTTTTGCGCGCATCATTCGCGACTACCGCAAACTCCACCCCGACATCAAACTCTCGCTCTATGAGATGCGAACGCCCGAGCAGATGGAAGCGTTGACAGCCGGCAAGATCGACGTCGCCTTCGCCCGGCCGCTCGAACCGCCGTTCGACCGTACTCTCCGCGCCGAGCTTCTCTATCGCGATCCCGTCGTCGTCGTGCTTCCGCGCGATCATCCCCTCGCAGGTAAGCCCATCTCGATCGATGCTCTCGCCGCCGAGCGGTTCGTCCTGTGCGAACGCCATATGACGCCCGCGCTCTTTGACGGCATCGTCGCGCTTTGTTCCGCTTCCGGCTTCTCACCGAACATCGTAAACACCTCCGCAACGTGGTCCGGCGTCCTCACGCTCGTCGAGTCGGGCGAAGGCGTCGCCCTGGTTCCCTCCGGCGTTCGTCACCTCCGGCCCTCAGGCGTGGTCATCTCTCCGCTGGTTCCGCAAAACCTCTACATGGGCCTCACGGTCGCGTGGAACCCCGAGAATGAGGGGCCGATCATGCGGGATTTCCTCCGCCTCGTTCGCGAAAACAAGGACCGCATCCAGCGCGCCAACGGCAACTAATCTTCGACTCCGCCGATTCGTCCAAACGGCGCTTTTCCTTGCAGCTTAGCCTTGATTCAGTTGTTTGGTGTCTAATGCTCTGCATGAACAGGCCATGCTTTCTTGTCATCGATCGGGAGTTTCCAGGCAGTATCTCGACCCGCAAACTCGTGATCGAGACTGCCAAGTTCAACGTCCTCACCGCCTACAGCGGCAGAGAAGCACTGGAGGTCTTCACCAGGTTTCCCGCCGTCAGCGGCATCGTGCTGGACGGTGGGCTCGATGACTTGTCCAGTTCGGAGGTCGCTCGAGAGGTCAAGCGGGTCCAGCCGAAGATGCCGATCATCGTGATCGCAACTCCCGGCTTCACTGGCTGCCCCGAAGCCGACTATCAGCTCGAATCGTTTGATCCCGCCAAGCTGCTTGAGATTCTTCGCGGCCTGAAGCCGGAGGCCTCCGCAGCAATTGAAAAGCGCAACGAAGATCTGAACTGGGAGAAGTATTAGCCCCTTCCCGCGTCCGCGTCCGCGTCACGCAAAAGAAAAAGCCCTGCCTCCGCAGTAGCTGCGAAGGGCAGGGCAATCATGAATCGTCTTATTGGTTGGCCTCTGCGTCGATGGTGATCTGAACCTCGTCGCCAAGAGCCATGGTGGGCATTTTAGGCGCGAAGTTGAAGTCGCTCCGCTTCACCATACCGGTGGCAGAGAGGCCAATGACCATCTTGCCGCCCATCCCCTTCTGTGGAGGAGTGGGTCCGTCCACATCCAGAGTGACGCTCTTGGTCACACCCGCCAGGGTCAGGTCCCCGACGACCTTCAGCTTGCCATCGACGCGGCTCACTGAAGTGGACTTGAAGGTCATGGTTGGATACTTAGCGACATTGAAATATTTGTCGGACTTCAGGTCAGTGTCGCGTGCCGAATTATTCGTGTTCACGGTGTTGGTATCGATCGTGGCCTCGACGCTCGACTTGCTCGGGTCCTTCTCATCCCAGACGATGGTGCCGGTCACGCCGCTGATGGAGCCGCGAACCGTGCTGACTCCCATGTGGCGAATCTGAAAGTTGGTCTGGGCGTGGTTCTTGTCGATAGTCCAGCTTGAGCTTTGGGCGAACGCACTGACTCCGGTCAGGAGCAGGGCAGAGAGTGCTGCGGTAAAGGTGCGACGATTCATTTGGTGGTCTCCTTGGCAAAAACTTGGTACTACGTTCGTGGCAAAAACTCGGTGATACGTCTTGCTCGTTGTGGCGGCCGGCCTGGATAAAATATGTGCCGGCCACCGTTGCATTCTTTCAAAAAACTCTGACCCGCCTGCTTACGCAAGATCGAACAGGAGGATCTCGCTATTGCCCGTGCCCTGCGCAACCACGTCAAGCGCCTCTTCCTGCTCCGCGGCGACTGCATCTCCGGTGCGCAGCGTCTTGCCGTTCACCGTTACGTCGCCGTCGATCACATGCAGCCACGCATGGCGTTTGCTGCCCAGCGGATAGCTCAGTTGTTTGCCCGGCGTCAGTTCTGCAACCGAAACGCTTGCGTCCTGGTTGATCGTCGCCGCCCCATCAACAGGCTTCGACGACGCCAGCAGCTTGAAGCGATTCAGCTTCTCCGCCGCATCGAACTTCAGCTGTTCATACGCAGGCGTTGTGCCGCGGCTCTTCGGTTCAATCCATATCTGCAGAAAGTGTACCGGCTCGGTCTCCGATCCGTTGAACTCGCTGTGCACCACGCCCGTGCCGGCCGACATCTTCTGAATCTCGTTCGGCCCCAGCACTTCAACATGACCCATGCTGTCCTTGTGGGCAAGCTTGCCCTTCAGCACATAGCTCAGGATCTCCATATCGCGGTGGGCATGGGCTCCAAAGCCCCGCCCTTCGGCCACGCGATCCTCATTGATCACGCGCAGCGAGCGATAGCCCATGTGCTTCGCGTCATGATAGTTGGCAAACGAAAACGTATGGTGCGAATCCAGCCAGCCATGGTCGGCGTGGCCTCTCTCGTTACTCTTGCGAACAGTAAGCATACTGCTTCCTTTCCTTTCTTCACTCCAGCCGAGCGCTCAGGCTGAAGCGTCTTGCTTCGACTCTGTTTCATCCTTCTGTGTCGGAACCGCGTTTTTTGCCGCGAACCCGATCTTCTTCAGTCCTTCGTAGATCACGCGCCGTTCTTCCTCGCAAAGCCCAACGGTGACCGCCTCCAGATCTTTCACGTGCCGCGCATAGATCTCTTCGATAAATGCCTTGCCGCAATCAGTAAGCTCTACGAACCGAATCCGCCGGTCTGAGTCGCAGGTTTTGCGCCGCACCAGACCGCGCTTTTCCAGCCGATCGATCGCCGAAGTCATCGACGCGCTCGCCAGCAGCACCTTCTCTCCAATCGCCGAGATCGTCATCGGGCCCTTATGAAGCAGGACCTCGAGCACCATGAAGTCGCTAAGACCAAGACCCTGTGCGACGAAGGAGCCTTCGATGTAGTCCACTATCGAGCCATAAGCTCGAGCCAGAACCAGCCAGAGCCTTGGAGCGGAGACTTTGTCTTTATCTTTTTCCATCCCGGCCTCCCGATTCCCACGATATAAGATATCTCGACATCGAGATAAGATTCAAATTCTTGCTCTGCAGACAGCCGAGCCGACTAAGTAGTTCATAATGCATAGCTTACTTCCTCATGCCTTGAGGGCTCGAGGGCGCATCTTTGCTTCGGTGCTCATTCTGAACGGGTTAGCCGGCCCGAGATACGACCGGCTTCCTTCATCATGTCAATCATGTCATTGCTGGCTGAAAAGTGGACGACGGTGGCCGGCAGTACCACGAAGCTCGCGTTCCGCAGGGAGGATTCGACGACGATCTGCGCCTCGGTCTGGTCTGGTAGTGGCCCGTGGGGGCCAAAGGTCCACGCCTGCCTTCCGCTCAACTGACCCAGATTAACCGGGCTGAGCAGAGAAAACAGATCCTCGAGGTCTTCGGCTCTTGGACTGGGCGACTCCAGTCCCACGACGACGGTGTTCGCCCAGAGCAGATCGGGCAGTTGAAGCTTTCCGTAGCCTTTGTGCGCTACCTCGGCTGCGCCTGGAGCTGCCAGCCGCCGGAGCCGAATGCTCGCCTCGGCCTCCACTGCGCCGACGCCAACCGCCAGCGCCATCTGCTCCGTAGCCTCGGTATCGGCTTGAAAGATGACAAGTACGTTGCTCATAGACTCACTTCAGCGGTTTGGATTCGTCATTCCGGATGCCGATTCATATTCAAAACCCGATCCGTCGATTTTCAAAACAACGGCAAAAAATAAAGTTCGAAAGGGTGGCATGTTTTCTACCCCGAAAAATACGGTGCAACACACCACGTTTTTGCACCCAATCACCACAATATTCACCACAATTTACCAGCCGAAAAACACCGTAATTCGCAAAACCCCCCTGTAAAAACCACCTTTCACCATGCCGGATTTTTTTCGCAAAATTCCGAAATCAGCCCTCAGTCTTAAGTGGCTTTCTGGCGAAGTGATAAAGCGAAAAAGCAAGAAGGGCGAACATGATGACGCTCACCCAGTCCTGGTGGAGAGGATTGTGGTCGCTGAACCGCCAGAACTGCCAGTGGCCTCCGCGCTGTTCAGAGAGCCCCTCCAGCAGGCGAATACAAACGCCAAGGAGACCAACGATTCCCCCTGCTGCGATGAGGCCTGAGGCGTAGAGGCTGCCAGGTGAGACCTCTGACTCGATCGTGACGTCGCGGGCAGTGATCGCGCTGAACAGGGGACGACCGCTGGGATCGGCGTGGGTAGGGTTGGTGGGATCGAAGTCCGGATGCTGGGAGAGCCATGTTTCGCGATCGGAGTGCCAAAGGGCCAGAGAGGCATCGTGGTCTATCTGGGCCTGCCGCGCGGCGTATCGATGCATGGCGTAGTCGACCATCCAGCGCACCACTCCTCCGACGAAGATCGCGAGCGTGGTGGCAATGCTGAGGTAGGCGCCCACCGCGAAGGTGAGAGAGCGAACGCCAAGGAGTTCAACGACGATGACGATGGCGACGCCTAGTAGAACGAGGGTCCAGGGTAGCTTGCGAGAGAGGATGCCGTTGATAACGGTGGCCATGAGTCGGCCCTGTGGAGCTGCGGCTTTTTCGCTGCCGATACCCTGGATCCACTGGACTTCGATCTCACCGGTGGCGGGGTTGTAAAGGTACTTGCCGTCTTCAAGCGTCGTGGAGCCGATGGCGTTGAGGAGGATGTACTGCTTCGTGTTGGTGAGTTCTTCTTTTGCGGCGCCTGAGTCTTCATTCCGATGGCTGGTGAGAGTGATGCGATCTTGAGTGAAGTTGCCGTTGTTCTGGACGCCGTCGGGGAGATGGTCGAGCGAGAAGACGATGGGCTTGGCGAGGCGCTGGAAGGATTCGAGTCCCTTGTTCATGGCGTTGAGGGTGGCCCCGATGGAGAAGATGGAGACGATGACGCCGATCATGATGGCGATCTGCTGCTTCCAGGGCGTGGCTCCGATGAGATAGCCGGTCTTGAGATCTTGGCTCGTGTCGCCGGCGTTGGAGGCGGCGATACAGACGACTCCGCCGATGGTGATGGCGAGGGCTCCGAAGGCAGGAGCAGTCCAGCCCTTGACGAGGAAGATGGCAGCGGTAGCCATGAGAGTGGCGATGGTCATGCCGGAGACAGGCGAGGCGGAGCTGCCGACGATGCCGACGATGCGTGCAGAGACTGTGACGAAGAGAAAGCCGAAGACGACGACGAGAAGAGCGGCGGCGATGTTGGCAAGAAGGCCGACCTGAGCGCCGGGGATGGGTTTGAACTCGAGGAAGAGAACCATCAACACAATCAGGAGCAGCGATCCGCCGAAGACGACGATGGGTGGAAGGTCGTGTTCGATGCGTGACGGCTGCGTTGTTACTGATTTTCCGCTCCCGGTTTTTTTGAAACCTTGCGTCAGTGCGCCAACGATTGTGGGGAGAGTGCGGAGGAGGGTGATGAGTCCGGCGGCGGCGACTCCTCCTGCTCCCATGGGACGGACGTAAGTGCGCCACAGATCCGAGGGTGACATCTGAGTGATCAGGACGGTGCCGGGGTAGAGCGGAGTGGAGAGATGCGAGCCGAAGAAGTAGATGGCCGGCATGAGGACCAGCCAGGAGAAGACTCCGCCGGCGAGCATGATGGCGGCGACTCGGATCCCGATGATGTAGCCGACGCCAAGGTACTCCGAGGTGCAGTCGGCGCGGATGGCAGCGCCTTTGAGGAGGTGCTGGGGGCCGATGTCGAAGTCGCGGTTGGGGGTGGCGGGCCAGAGGGCGAAGAGGTTGTCGTTCTGGAAGAGGGTGTAGAGACCGCCGAGGCCGAGGCCGAGGAAGACTCGCGAGGCAAAGGATCCGCCACGTTCGCCGGCGATAAGGACGTCGGCACAAGCGGTGCCTTCGGGATAGACGAGGGTGTCGTGCTCTTCGACGATGAGCTGGCGGCGGAGAGGGATCATGAAAAGAACGCCGAGCCATCCACCGAAGAGGGCTAGGGCGAAGATGCGGGAGGATTCGAGGTCGAAGCCGAGGAAGATGAGAGCGGGAAGGGTAAAGATGACGCCCGAGGCGATGGACTGGCCGGCGTTGCCGGTGCTCTGGACGATGTTGTTCTCAAGGATGCTTGCCTTGCCAAAGGCGCGGAGGATGGAGATAGACAGGACGGAGATGGGGATGGAGGCTGCGACGGTGAGGCCGGCTCGGAGACCGACGTAGACGGTGACGGCTCCGAAGAGGACGCCGAAGAGGCCGCCGAGGATCAGGGCGCGCGCCGAGAGCTCCGGGCGGGTTTCCGTGGTGGGGACGAAGGGTTTGAAGTTGGGTTTGATCGGTGCTGATGTTGCCATGGTGATGCGTCTCCCGCTTGCTTCGGCTTGGATGGGAGTGTATCAGCGGGGGTGTGTAGGCCGTCCATCGCTTTCAGGCGAAGGGACGTTATCGATTTCGACAAGTCTGTAATGACCGAATCATGGAGTGTGTCTGGGAACCACGAGGTCTAGATTAGAGTTCAAGCAAGGCCGATGCTGAATTTGAATACAAACTTGACTGTGTGGATATCGATCCCAGGAGAAAAGCGTGCGTTCTGACAAGATCACCAGACGGTCTCTTCTCAAAAATGGCGCCACCTCATTTGCGGGGTTCGCGGCTTCATCTGTCCTTCCAGGATTGGCGATCGATCAGAAGGCGCTGTTTCCCTCGAAGCGTCCTGAACCGTCTGCTCGCAAGTTTCAGAGTGCTGCAGTCGAGGCCTTCATCTTAGAGACCAGCAGACAAATCAAAGACCCCGAGCTGGCTGCGATGTTTGCGAACTGCTTTCCGAATACGCTCGACACTACGGTGGAGGTGGGTGAATTTGAGGGCAAGCCGGACACCGCAGTGATCACGGGAGATATTCCCGCGATGTGGTTGCGGGATTCTTCCGCGCAGGTGTGGCCTTATCTTCCGCTGGCTTCGAAAGACGCTGCTCTGCGAAGGCTTTTGGAGGGAGTGATCCGTCGACAGACGCGATGTCTTCTTATCGATCTCTACGCTAACTCCTTCATGGCTGACCTGAGTGCTCCGCCGCTGGAGTGGAGCGTCAAGGATAAGACCGAGATGAAGCCGGGAGTTGGTGAGAGAAAGTACGAGCTGGATTCGTTGTGTTATCCGATCCGTCTTGCGCACGGCTATTGGAAAGCGACGAGTGATACCTCTCCGTTCGACGCGCGATGGAAGAGCGCGATGCAACTCGTATTGCAGACGATGCGGGTGCAGCAGCGAAAGGATGGACTTGGCCCGTACCGCTTTCAACGGAGTGCAGAGAACCCCACGGACTCGCTGGTGAATGGCATTGGCAATCCGGTGAAGCCTGTTGGGTTGATCGCTTCGTGTTTTCGGCCATCGGACGATGCGTGTATCTTCTCATTTCTCGTGCCTGCGAATCTGTTTGCAGTGACTTCGCTGCGGCAACTGGCGGAGATGGCCGAGGTCGTTCTGAAAGATGCCGGAATGGCTGCCGAAGCGCGTGTGCTGGCCAAGGAGGTGGAGACCGCGCTTTATCAGTATGGGATCGTCGATGCTGCTGGCGGAAAGATTTGGGCGTATGAGGTGGACGGCTACGGTGGTCACGTGCTGATGGACGACGCGAATGTGCCCAGCCTTCTGGGGCTTCCGTATCTGGCAAGTTCGCCCGATCCGGTGTTGTATGAACGCACGCGAAACTTTGTGTGGAGCGATAGAAATCCGTGGTTCTATAAAGGCACCGCGGGGGAGGGTATCGGCGGGCCACACATTGGGCGCGACATGATCTGGCCGATGTCACAGATCATCTTCGCTCTTACCAGCAACTCAGATATTGAAATCGTTCGCACGATCCGGATGCTGCAACACTCGTCCGTGAACACGGGCTTCATGCATGAGAGTTATCACAAGGAAGATCCCGCGCGGTTCACCCGAGCATGGTTCGCATGGGCCAATACGCTCTTCGGTGAACTGATCGGCAAGATCGTTCAAACAAAACCACAGTTACTTAGGGCATAACGACTCGGGATCAGCGGAACGTGGCTACACAGTGAGATTCAACGCTACCAACAATCGGTCGATGAGAGGAATCTGGGTCGACTTTATGCGTTCGCGGGCTTCGGCGGTTGAAAACCACGCGCCACGGTCCGCCTCAGGAATCTCGATCAAGCGGCCCGACTTCGGGGGCCACTCCACTTCACAGGTATTGCTGATCATCTTGTCCGGCTCGCAATCGCCCTCAAAGGCCCACGCGGAGACGATCTTTCCACCAGCCTGTTTTATCGAGCCGAGGTGGAGGAAGGCCTCGGGTACGGTGAAGCCCGTCTCCTCCTGGAATTCGCGTTTGGCCGCCTGAAGCGGGTGCTCGTCGTCCAGGTATTCTCCTTTGGGGATCGTCCACACGCCCAGATCTTTCTTCGCAAAGAATGGGCCGCCCGGATGGACGAGGAAGATCTCCAGGCCGTGGATCCGGCGTCGAAACATCATCAAACCTGCACTGCGTCTTGGCACAAAAGAATAACCTACCCCAGTATAGAGATGGAGAATCCAAGCCGCTCCGAAAAGGTGGTGTTGGACACCCTTAAGATCGCAGTCGGTCTTCGGGCGCGAATGTTTCTGCCGGCGATTTCTTTGTTCGCGTCGTTGTAATTACCAGGACGCTGATGAGGACACAGAGAGTGCCAAGAATCGTTCGCAGGCCGAGTGCTTCGCCGCCCAGGAAGTATCCAATCAGCACGGCCACGACGGGATTTACGTATGCGTAGGTCCCTACCTTTGTTGGTGATTCATGATGGATAAGCCAAACGTATGCGGTGAAGCCGAGGATAGAACCGGCAACGATCAGGTAGAGCAGAGAGAGCCACGCTCCGCGGGAGACGGTGGACGGAGAAAAGGAACGAAACTCTCCCAACGCCGCCGATGCCAGCGCAAGGAAGACTCCTCCAGCGAGCATCTGCGCGCCCGAGCTCATAACCTTGGACGGTGGAAACGGAAGTTTGCGTGTAAGCACAGACCCTATCGACCAGCTTATCGCTCCAATGATGATGGCTACCGCGCCTGCCGTGTCGACTGGAGCTCCGCCGAGGTTCAACGAGCGGCTCATGAGCACAGCCACTCCACCGATGCCGATCAGCAGTGCAAGGGCTAGTCGGATGGTGAGCCTCTGGGTTCGCAGGAACACGATCTCCGACAGTGCCATGAATACGGGGATCGTAGCCATCATGACGGCGGCGAGGCCGGAAGGCACGCGCTGCTCAGCCCAGAACAACAGTCCGTAGTCGAGGACGAAGATCAGAACAGCGAGCAGTGCGATCGACGTCCATTGGCGGCGGTTCGGTGAGGGTTCGCCCTTGACGAGCATCCACACATAAAGGACGAGTCCAGCGACGGAGAATCGCATTGCCGCCAAGAGGAATGGCGGAACGTCCTGAACACCGATGCGAATCGCAAGGAAGGTGGATCCCCACACGAAGTAGATAATCGCGAAGGCCAGCAGGGTCTTCCACGTCGGGCGATGAGTGTCGTGTGTCAAAGGGACACGTCACCTGGATCTGTTTCGACTGCAGTTCGGCGTGGGGTGGTGAACCGATAGCGAAGCAGCGCGGCGAGAGCGCATGCCATGAGAAAGAGCATGGGGCCTGTGAAGAGGAAACGGTCGTTGACCCACTTGTCGTCGAGCAGACCGTATGTCTGCGAATAGAGCGGGCCGAAGAAGCGTTCGATGCGACCAGGCGACCGGTGTGGGTCAAGTACGCTCGAGTTGCGGGACTGCCAGGTTACGAAGCGAGTAAGAAAGGCAAGTGTTACCGGCAGCCATGCCCAGAGGATGGGTGGCACTAGATCGGGCTCTGGGGCAAGTCTTGTGGAGGCGGAGGGGAGGAACGAGCGGAAGAGATCGCCGACCGCCTTGCCGAGTTTGCCAAACGGGACCAGGCCGAAGAGAAATCCGGCGGCGGCGAAGATCGGCAGGAAATAACTCAGGACGAATGAAACACGATTCAGGTGCGTCCAGTGCATTTTGTCGGCCAACTGCCATACGGGAGTGGTAAAGACCCACGAAAAACGGACCGCCGCAACGACAACGAGGAAGTAGAGAAACAGGCATTTTGCGCACCAGGTGATAGCTCTCAGCATGGCCTAGGTGTAGCACAGACGCATCACCCTTGGTGCAGAATTGTTGACGGCAAATAGGGCGAAAGGCATATACTGCAGGCATGGCGCGGTCCGAGTGACCTGGAGCGCCGGCGAGTGAGGTGAGTCTTCAGCGAATGCTTGAATGACAATGCGCTCGGGTTTGACGCCGGGGGGCCACCCGGTCCGCCGCCTGGTGAGGCGGTAATAGAACGCGCGATGTCTCGTTTGCTGCGGGGGCCTGGACGGGTGGTTCGGGCTGTACTCGATGATCTGGTAACGACGTTGTATCCGACCGATTGCAGGGCTTGTGGTGGGCCGCTGCTTCTGGCTGGTCTCTCTCCCGTATGTAATCACTGTATTGATGGCGTCCAAAGGCAGTCGATGACGCTGTGCGTGCGCTGTGGCGAGGCGCTGGATATGGAAGGCGTACGGTTTGCGGGGCAGTTTCCCGTAGAAGGACTGCTGTGTTCGCCCTGCCGGATGGCACCGCCGGAGTTTGAGCGGGCGGTGGCTTACGCGATCTACCAGGACGAGTTGCGCGAGATGGTGCATCTGCTGAAGTACGAGCGGATGAGCGCGGTGGCGAAGCCGCTCGGCGGAATGCTCGCGCGAGCGATTGAGATGCTAGAGGCCGAGGTTGGCGAGAATCTGCTTGTGGTTGCTGTGCCGCTCTTTCCCTCCAAAGAGAGGGAGCGAGGCTATAACCAGGCTGTGCTGTTGACCGACGCGGCTCTTGCCGAGTTGAAGCGGAGCAGGCCGGAGTGGAAGTTGGAGGCGGCGCATAGTGTCATACGCCGGGTGAAGGATACGCGCAGCCAATTTGAGCTAACTCCGAAAGGGCGGAGACGCAACCTGCAGGGAGCCTTTGCCATTGTGGGCGATTCGGGTTTGGCGGGACGTGAGGTTCTGCTGGTTGACGACATTTATACGACTGGTGCGACGGCGCGGGCATGTTCGCGAGCCCTGCGGAAGGCGGGAGCAACCAAGGTCTGGGTTGCGACGGTGTCTCGGGCGCAACCGGAGATGGTGGCGTCGTGGGACGCGCATTCGCAGACAACGATTTGGGATGCTGGATAGCTGAATTGACGGCGACGGAACGGCTTTGCGCGAAGTGCTAACAGTAGCGGAGGGTTTTGAGATGCAATCGGGGAAGATGCGAAAGCAAGGGCTGAGCGGGAAGCGACACCTTGGGCACGGAGCCTCACATGGGTCGGGGCATGCCTCGGGCCGTGTGGTTGCAGAGTTCGATGTGCGGGTCGGCGTCTTTCGACAGCCCGCGATGCAGACCCCGGTGCTGGTGTTGAATGCGTCGTATGAGCCGATCAATATCTGCGGGGCTCGGCGTGCGCTGGTGCTGGTGCTCAAAGGCGTGGCACGGACCGAGGAAGAGCAGGGCGCGGTGCTGCATGCTGCGCGGATGCGGATCGCGATGCCGAGCGTGATTCGTCTGCTCGAGTACCGCAGAATCCCTCATCAGACGCGTGCGCTGAGCCGCAAGAATATTCTGCTGCGCGATCGAAACTCCTGCCAGTACTGCAGCGTAGTGCTGACGGCGGGAGAACTGACGCTTGACCATGTCATTCCGCGTTCGCGCGGGGGGCTTTCGACGTGGGAGAACCTGGTTGCCTGTTGCCATAACTGCAATCGGCGCAAAGGAAATCAGATGCTGCACGAACTGACGGATATGAAGCTGCAGCGGGAGCCGCGGCCGTTTTCGCTGCATACCTCGCGGCACATCATGCGGATGATCGGCAGTGCAGATGCTGCGTGGCGGAAGTATCTCTACTTCGAGGGTGAGCCCGCGGCTTAGCAGTGTCGAAAAATTGATAGAAGACCTTCCGCAGTATGCGACACTGTCGCGTATGACTCCTACCTATCGTTTAAAAGCGCAAATTCCTGTGATTGGTTTGTCGACTGTGTTTGGTCTTGCGACGCTCGGGTCGCCGGCAGGGGTGGTGTTTGCCCACGGCGCTGCAACAGTATCCAGCGTCCCGAGCATCGATCAGGCGTTGGAAGCGCAGTCGGCTTCGGGTGCGGCGTTGTCTCCGGATGGGCAGCGGGTGGTGTATGAGGTGTCGCGGACGAACTGGAAGGACAATGCGTTTGAGCGCGATCTTTGGATTGCGGATCGTGCGGGGAGTTCGCATCTGTTGACGGCGCAGTCGAAGTCGAGCTCGGGTGCGCGATGGTCGCCTGATGGGAGATGGATTGCTTTTGCGTCGGACCGGCCGGGACAGGTTCCGGAGACGAAGGCAGATTCACGGCAGGTCTACGTGATCGATCCGACGGGCGGTGAGGCGCGGCAGGTCACAAAGCTCGAGGAGGGCGTGGATGGATTCGAGTGGGCGCCGGATTCAAAGACGATTGCCTTCACCACCAAGGATCCGCTGTCGAAGGCGCAGAAGGATCGTGTGGAGCGGTATGGGGAGTACACGGTCATCGACGGAGATGTGCGGATGACGCATCTGTGGACGGTGGATGTGACGGCTGCCCCGGTGGCGGCCCCGGCCAAGGATGCAAAGGAGAAGTCTTCAACGTCGAGTTCGGATAAGTCTTCGGCTTCGGCGACACCGGCTCCGCCATTTGGCGTGCCGGAGGCGCATCGGCTGACTGAGGGCGATGGGTTCAGCGTGCAGGGGTTTTCGTGGTCGAAGGATGGAGCGAAGATTGTGTTTGCGGCTTCGAAGGACGGCGAGCTGAAGAACGGCGGGACGACGACAGTGTATGTGGTCACAGTTGCCGACAAGAAGGTGACGAAGCTGGTGACGACGCCGGGGCCGAATAGCGATCCGCACTTCTCGCCAGATGGAACGCAGGTGGCGTTTGTTACGGCGGATGGAGCGCAGTATTTTTTCTACGCGAACCAGAAGATTGCGGTGGTGCCGGTGACGGGTGGCACTCCGAAGGTCGTGAGCGGGTCGTTCGACGAGGATGCGCGGTTGCTGGACTGGAGCGAGAAGGGAATTTATTTTGCGGCGCTGAAAAAGACGGCGGCGCATCTGTACCTGCTGAATGCAGCGACAGGCGCGGTGGTGCAGGTAACGCATCCGGATGATGTGGTGGCGAATGGCTTTTCGTTTTCGAAGGACTTCAGTGAGGTGTCGTACCGGGCGGCGGCGCCGAATATGGGGGCGGAGATTTATGTTGCTTCGACGGCTGGAAGCGGGAATGCGGACCAGATAACGCATCTGTGCGATGCGATGAAGCCTTATACACTGGCACGGCGCGAGGTGGTGCATTGGAAATCAGGCGATGGCGCGACAGTGGAGGGCGTGCTGTACAAGCCTGCGGACTTCGATGCGAAGAAGAAGTATCCGCTGCTGGTGGTGATTCATGGCGGGCCGACGGGGGTTGATCAGCCGGTGGTGAATCCTGACCGCTACTACCCGGTGGAGCAGTTTGTGGCGAAGGGTGCGCTGGTGCTGCGGCCGAACTATCGCGGATCGGCGGGGTATGGTGCGGCGTTTCGCGCGTTAAATGTGCGGAACCTTGGTGTGGGCGATTATGCCGATGTGATCTCGGGCGTGGACTATCTGATTGCACAAGGCTTTGTGGATAAGGATCGCGTTGGGTCGATGGGGTGGAGCGAGGGCGGGTATATCTCGGCGTTCATTACGACTGCGAGCGATCGCTTCAAGGCGGTCTCGGTGGGCGCGGGGATTTCAGACTGGATGACGTATTACGTGAACACGGACATTACTCCGTTTACGCGGCAGTATCTGAAGGCGACTCCGTGGGATGATCCGGAGATTTATAAGAAGACATCGCCGATTTCGTATATCGCGAAGGCGAAGACGCCGACGCTGATTCAACAGGGAGATCGTGATAAGAGGGTGCCGGTGCCGGATAGTTTTGAGTTGCGGCAGGCGCTCGAAGACAAGGGTGTGCCGGTAAAGATGGTGCTGTATCACGGCTTCGGGCATCCTATCGACAAGCCGAAACAGCAGCGTGCGGTGATGGAGGAGAATCTGCGCTGGTTTGAGCACTACATCTGGGGTGAGCCGTTTGCGGATGGCGTCGGGCCGGGTGCGGCGCCGGCAGGGAAGTAGCGGATGGCGACAGTGACTGTTGTGAAGAGTTTGTTCGGAGGAGTCGCTGCTCTTGTCCTTGCCTATTTCGCGTGGGTGTATGCTCTGATGCGCCGATTTCCGGGAGGTATGATCAGCATTTCTCTCGGTGTGTTCCTTCAACCGGGAATGCTGCTTCGGCAGCTTCTAATCTTTGCGGTAGGTTTTGTTGTGGTCTGGATATTTGTGCGCCGGTGATGCTAAGGTTTCGAGGATTTCGGGGTGCGTATGAGAACGACACTTTTCATTTTGGCGGTTGGTGTTCTGGCTGCGTTTGCGGTCCGTCAATTCGTGACTGGATGGTCGGGTCTGACATTCACCGGCCAACTGCAAACGTCGTACGTACCGTTTAATATCGTGGCGTTCTGGCTGGTGATTGCGGCGACTGTGGTGGTTGTAGTACTTCGCTGGTTGGCTCGATGACAATGAAATAGAAAGTGACAGTTTTTCGGTTCAGGAGAGGTTAATGGCTTATATCGAAAGTTATCAGTGTGATGTTTGTGGAGATAAAAAGGGCGAAGGCGGTGACTGGTGGCTGGCGTGGGTGGACTGCTTCCAGGGAGAGAAGCCGGAGGAGGATCAACCGCTGATTAAGCTGACGCGGTGGCAGAGCCATCATGCGCATTCGGACGGGGTGAAGCATTTGTGTGGGGCGCGATGCGCGGGCACACTGATGGACCGCTGGATGACGCAGCAGCATGCGGATCCGGATGCGCACTGCGAGACTAACTAACAAATTCCCAGGACCAACAACAACTCGCCTCTACTGTGGCGACGCAGGCGGCTGCTTGTTCTTGTCCTTGTCTTTGTCTTTGTCGTCGGGTGCTTTGTTGTTGGTGATGTCCTGACCGTTGTAAATGATGCGCGACGAGGTGTGGTACTGCTTGTAGTCGGTGAACTTCACGATGTTGCGCATGTGGACGTCGCCGCCCTCGTCCATTGAGAAGTGCAGGACACCTTCAGCTTTGGTGTAGGTGGGGAACCAGTACTTGCCGTCGACCTGTTCGTAGTAGGTGGTGAAGGGCGGCTGCAGGTCTTCGTGGCCTCTGCGTGTGTCCTGAGGAACGGTCATGCCGTTGATCAGGACGATCTGGTAGTCCTGCTGGTCGACCCAGACCTTGCCCTGGAAGTAGTGCTGTTTCTTTTCGAAGGCCTTGGGGGCGACGGCGAAGACGTAGGTGTCGAGCTCGTCGACGTGCTGGCGGCCGAGGTAATCGATCTTGTATTTGGGCTGGTCTTCGGTGGTGAGGATGAAGGGGAGGCGGTGCTCGATTTCATCGAAGTCGACGGGGGACATCATGACGCGCTGGAGGGTGTTCTGGGGGGCGAAGACGACGTGCTCTTCGCGCTTGCCGTCTTTGTTGAAGGTGATGTCGGTGACTTGCTGGTATTCGCCGTCGACGTGGTTGGTGTCTTCGGCGATGGTGTTGACTTTGACGGACTGGCGGTAGGTGTAATTCTCGCGGGCCTTCTGGAAGATCGATTCCCGTTCGCCGAATTTTTTGATGATTTCATCGACGGTGATGCCGGTGGGTGGAGTGGGATCGAGGGGGCCGAAACCGGCGGGGTCCTGCGCGGCGGCGCCGTCTGAAATTGCGACAGCAGCGAAGGCTGTGGCAGGCGTAGCCGATAGCTGAAAAAGGAATAGTACAAACAGGCTCGCGGAGGCGGCGATGCGGATTGGAGAGAAGGGCTTCATGGGAAGAACTCCAGCTTAAGACTGAGGCGATTCTTTGCGTTGCCCTGCGTGCAGCAGCCAGAGGCACGCTGCGAACTGCACCTTTACTAAGAATAGACGTTATTTGGGAGGTTTGGTGATGTGGGTCGGAATCAGGGAGATGGGCAGGCTCATCGCGCCGCGTTGGCTGGAGTTGATTGGTGGGAGTGGAGTCATCGGATCCCTGTGGTTGCTGGATCTTCGCCTGCAGGTGAGTGCGGGGCGGCGACGCCGCGAACGGCGGATTCAGGAGGAGCTTGCGGCCTATGCCGGGCTGGACATGCGCCTGCCGGCCGATGGGGATGGATTTGAACTGGCGAGGCAGGTGAGCCGGTTGGTGGCGGAAAAGAGCGCATTTCGCAGGGCGGCGATGCTGGTCCGGGATGCGGAGGGACGGCTGGTTGTGGCGGCAAGCACGGGGATGGACGATGCGACGGTGCAGTCGCTGAACGCCTGGGGAGATGTGGTTACGGCGGCGGAACGCGATGGCGGCGTCAGGCGTGGGGAAGGCGGGCTGGGAGTGCGCGTAGGAGACAAGAGTGTTGCGGTGGCCCTGGGTAGGGGGGCGTCCGAGGTCAGGCATAGCGGGGCAATTGTCACTCCAATGTGGACGGCGGGAGGCCGCATGCTGGGTGCGCTGGCGGTGGGAGCGGACGGCTTGATGAGTGTGCGGCGAAGTGCGTTGGCGACGTCGCTGGAGCCGCTGGAGGCACTGGCGTTCAAACTGGAGCGCGCGATGGAGAATGCAGCGCTGGGGGCGAGGTTGCTGCGCGCGGAGAGCCTGGCGGGGCTAGGTTTGATGGCCGAGGGGATGGCCCATGCGTTGAATAATCCACTTACAGCTGTGCTCGGATTCGCAGAACTGATCGTAGCCACGTCGGGCGAGGGGCGTGTGAAAGAAGATGCCGGGATCATTGTGCGAGAGGCGCAGCGGATGCGGCAGAGTGTGGAGACGTTGCTGGAATTCTTGCGGCCTGCGGCGCGCACTTTGGAGCCGGTGGACGTAACGGAGTTAGTCCGTGAGTTGGCTCGGGCGTGTGGGGAAAAGCTTGAGAACAGAGGAGTTCGGCTTGTGGTGCAAGCCGATGAACAGGCCGCGACGGTGCGGGGAAGCAGGGACCGGCTGCGGCAGATGATGGAACATCTGCTGAACAATGCGGCGCAGGCTCTCGCGGGTGCGGGCACCGCGAAGGCTGAAGAGGAACAGGTGATTCGGGTGTCGGTGAGTGTTTCGGGGAACGGGAACGGGGACGGGGAGAGGGTGTATCTGGTGGTGAGTGATACGGGGCCGGGATTTGCACAGCCAGGGCGGGTGTTTGAGCCTTTTGATTCGATGGGGCTGGGGTTAAGTCTCTGCTATGGGATTGTGCATGAGCACGGCGGCGAAATCAGTGCGTTCAATCTGCATCCGCATGGAGCGGGGGTTGCAGTGGAGTTGCCGATGGTGGATGCCTTGGTTAAGAAATCTGAGGCGGTGGCGGGGGAGATTTATAGTGCAAGTGCTTGATAACAGGTAAACTTGGTGGTGATTTTGGGGCCGCAGAACGTGGTGGATCGATGGTGAAATGTGGTGCTTTGCGTGGTTCTTGTGTGGTGATTTGTGTGGACGGAGGATGCGCCGGTTTCGACAATAGAGATTCGATCGGGCGGGTGTGAGGGTGAAGGGTGAGGATTGGCCGATCTTCACGGATGACGCCAACTCTTTACTTCGACGGGGTAGACTGTCGCGATGATGAATCGAATGATTCAGGCAGGGATGCTGGCAGGCGTGCTGGCGGGCGTCTGGTGTGCAGGGTGGGCGCAGAGCTTGCCGACGGCTTCGCGATCGGGAAAGCGGCCGATGACGTTTGCCGATCTCGAGCGAATCAAGCGGGTGAGCGATCCGCAGATTTCGCCGTCGGGCAAGTGGGTGATGTTCTCGGTTGCGGACGTGGATCTCGAGAAGAACACCAGAACGAATCATCTTTGGGTGGTGCCGATCGGCGGTTCCGGTGGACGCAGTTCGGCTGGGAGGGAGCGGCAGGTAACGTTCTGGAAAGAGGGCGAGTCGGGCGGAAGATTTTCGCCGGATGGGAAGCAGGTGCTGTTTGTATCAGCCGACGGGGGGACGTCGACGCAGATCTATCTCGCCTCGTGGAATGACGGGAACGGGACGCTGGGCACTCCGAAGCAACTGACGAACGTGAGTACGGAGGCGGATGGTGCGATCTGGTCGCCGGACTCGCAGAGGATTTTGTTTACGTCGCGCGTGTATCCGGAGTGCAGCGAGGGGTCTTCGTGGCTGGAGGAGGACAACTGCGACAAGCGCAAGGACGCCGATGCGGCCGCGAGCCCGGTTAAGGCGCAGGTCTGGGATCATCTGCTGTACCGGCACTGGAATAACTATGTTGGGCCGAAGCGCAGCCATGTGCTGGTCGTGTCGGCGACGGATGGAAATCTGGTGCGGGACCTGACACCGCGGCAGGACATCGGGGACGCGGAGGCGCCAACGTTTTCGCTCGGCGGGCCGCTCGGGTATGCGTGGGCTCCTGACTCGAAGGAGATTGCATTTGTAACCAATGTTGATCCTGTTCCGGCGACGAGCACGAATAACGATGTGTATACGCTTCGGCTGGATACGCCGGGTGCGAAGCCGTTGAAGGTTTCGGTGAGTATGGGGAGCGATGACGGGCCATCGTATTCGCCGGACGGAAAATTGCTGGGTTTTCGGTCGCAGGCCCGTGCGGGGTATGAGAGCGACCGGTTTCGGTTAATGGCGTTGAACCGGGAGACGATGAAGGTCGCAGAGCTTCTGCCGAAGTTCGATCGCTGGGTGGATGAGTTTGTCTGGGGGCCGGACTCGAAGGCAGTCTACATTGCGAGCGGCGACGCGGGCCGAACCGTCATCCTGCGGTACCAGTTTGAGGGCGAACCCGAAACTCCATTCAGAACCGTGAGTGCGGACGGCGAGTTTTCCGATCTTCAGCTCAGCTTCGACGGAAATAAGCTGGTAGCCACGAGGATGAGTATCGATCAACCGGCCGAGATCAATGTGATGGAGCCGGGTTTGAATGAGGAGCCGCAGACGGTCGAGTCGCCGGAGGAGGCCAAGCAGCACGCTGAGATTGCAAAGTTTTCGATCCTGCAGACTCTGAATCTCGCGGGATGGAGCCCGCGGAGACAGATTACCCATTTGAATGATGCATTGCTCCGCACGCTTGATCTGTCGCCACAGGATGCGTTCCGGTTTGCCGGTGCGGGAGGGACACCGGTGGAGGGTTTCATGGTGCTGCCTCCCAACTTCGATGAGACGCGGAAGTATCCGGTGAAGTTCCTGATTCATGGCGGGCCGCAGGGCGCGTGGGGCGATGCGTGGAGCTACCGGTGGAACCCGGAGTTGATGGCGGCGAGTGGATATGTGGTGGTGATGGTGAATCCGCGCGGATCGACGGGGTACGGACAGGCGTTTGTCGATGGTGTGAACGGCGACTGGGGCGGGAAGGCCTATATCGATTTGATGAGGGGAATGGATTATGCGGAGAAGCAGTATCCCTTTATTGATAAGACGCGGGAGTGCGCGCTGGGGGCGAGCTACGGCGGGTTTATGGCGAACTGGATTCTGACCCATACGGACCGGTTCGCCTGCATTGTGACCCATGATGGGATGTTCAACCCGCAGAGCGCGTATGGAGCCACGGAGGAACTGTGGTTCAACGAGTGGGAGTTCCGCGAGCCTGTCTCGGTACCAGCGGCGAAGGGACGCCCGGCGCGACAGGGGTTGAGTGCTGAGCCGGCGCAGCCGTGGAACTACTTCGACAAGCCGGTGTCACAGGATCCGTTTCGCAGGTGGTCGCCGATGCTGTCGATCAAGAACGCAAAGACACCGACGCTGGTGATTCACTCGCAGCGGGACTATCGGCTGGATGTGTCGGAAGGGTTTCAGTTGTTCACGGCACTGCAGCGGCTGAATGTTCCGAGCAAGATGCTTTACTTTCCGGATGAAGGGCATTGGATCCTGAAGCCGCAGAACTCGAAGCTCTGGTACGAGACGGTCGGGGACTGGTGCGACCGGTGGACAAGGACGAATGCTTACGCGGGGCTCGAGGCTCCGCCGATGCCGACCAGAACACCGAAGCCGCAGAAGAGTCCATCAGACAGGACGGGAGTGTCGCGGCCTCCGGATGAGGAGAGCTCGGTGCCGGAGGAAATAAGTGCTCCGCCGGTACCGGAGAAGGCCGCGAAGACGGAACCGGAGACGAAGGCTGAAAAGAAGGCTGAAAAGAAGGCTGCGGCCAAGGCGGGGCGTACGGCTCCTAAGGCTGCGCCTCCTGCAGGCACCGAGCCTGCACCAGTTGCGCCTGAACCTGTTCCTGAGGCTGCGCCTCCGCCGGCGGCTGCGAAGGGAAAGGCGTCCGATACGGGCGGTTCATTTCTGATTTCGATTAGTGCACCGAACGATGAGGTGCAGGTCGGGTCGGATGCACGGGTTGTGATTTCGTTGACGAATACGTCGGATCAGCAGATTTTGTTTTCGCATCGTCCGGGAGTAAATAACCCGGAGTTTTCTTACAAGATCGAGGTACGGAATGCGGCTGGTCGCGTGGTGGAGCAGACGGCGTACGGTCGCGAGGCGCAGCAGCGCCGGGATACCGAGGGCCGCACGGTGGACTATGTGCAGCCCGGAATGTCGGTGGCACAGACGGCGCACCTGGCGAAGCTGGTGAATCTGAATCAGCCCGGCCAGTACACGGTGCGGGTATCGCGAACCGATCCTACGACCCACAAAGTGGTGAAATCGAACGAGGTTACACTGAACGTCGTTCCATAAAGCAGTTTTTCCTGTTTCGGGGGAGTGGACGCGTTGAAGCAGAACCGTTTTCCTTGAGAGAAAACGGTGTGGATAGCGACGCCGCCCTCTACTTCCCACAGGAAAACTGCTTACGCGGCGGGAGAGTGTGATGGCGTTTGCGAGGCCGAAGAAGCGAGAGCCGGTGGGCGAGGCCGGGTTGTTCGAGTATGCCGTGGGAGCGTTGGCGCGAAGGATGCGCACCGAGCGCGATCTGCGGCGGTTGATGAAGCCACGCGCTGAGGAGGGCGAGGCCGGCGTGCGGGCGATCGATGCCGTGGTCACGAGGCTGAAGGAGCTGAACTATTTAAGTGACACGCGATTTGCCGAGGACTATACGCGGGTGCGCAAGGAGCATGAGAAGTTCGGCAAGCGGCGCGTGCAACAGGACCTGATGCAGAAGGGTGTGGGGAAGGAACTGGTGGCGTCGACGCTCGAGACAGCGTACGAGGATGTGGATGAGGTGGCGCTGGCTCGGCAGTACATTGCGCGGAAGCGGATGAAGCAGCCGAGCGGGGCGAATGCGCAGAAGGAGACGGTGCGGGCGATGAACCGTCTGCTGCGGGCGGGGTTTTCTTCGCGGGCGATTTATAAGGTGCTGCGGGAGTGGGAGCTGCCGGAGGAAGTCGTGGAAGAGATGGAGGAGGAGGGGGCGCGGGATTCGGATTCTTATGCGGGGCAGAATGATGAGGAATGATTTTGTCCTGCCGGACGGGCTCCCTGCGCGGGAGGCGGTCACTTCGTGACTTGTATACCGGTCTTGGCGGGATGAGTTGCTTGGGTCCTCGCGATGCTCGGAGGAGTGTTTGTGACGACCAACGGTCGGACCGTTGCTGATCATCGTGTCGTGACCGGTACATGCGCCACGAAGTGGCCGCACTCCGCGTAGGAGGCCCGTCCGGCGGGACATATCTCATCAGCGCTCGCCGCGAAAGCTGTGGATGAGGCGGCGGTCACGTTTGTTGGGGCGCTTGCTGGGAGCAGCTGCGGTCCAGGCCATGGGGCCGAGTAGTTTGCGTTCTTCGGCGGCTTTGCGGCGTGCTTCTTTGCTGGCTTCGGTTTCGCGGTAGAGGGTCTGCGCGATGGAGGCGGCACCGCGCTGCTGGCTCAGGGCGAGGACCTCGATGTCGAACTCGCCGCCTTCGTTCTTGATGTGAAGCATGTCGCCGATGTGGACCTCGCGGGCGGGCTTGGCGGAGTGGCTGTTGGAGGTGATGCGGTTGAGTTCGCAGGCTTTGGAGGCCTGCTCGCGCGTCTTGAAGAAACGGGCGGCCCATAGCCATTTGTCGATGCGGGTTCCGGTCATGTTTGTATTTTCGTTGATTCTGATTCCGATTAAATAGCTCGGAGCATGCGGCCCGGGAGGCGGAAGAGCGCGGCGATGAGCTCGAAGGTGCCGCCGACTACGATGCCGACGAGTCGGAAGGGCAGGAGGATGAGCCAGATCAGGGGATAGAGGATCAGGGCTGCGAGAGCCAGGGGCCAGCAAAAGAAGGCGAGTAGACAGAAGAGCAGGAAGTTGAGCATCGGGTTTTGTGTCTCCTGAAGATAGAACGCTGGGTGGGCGGAAAAGTTCCCGCTAGTGGATGATGGAAGTATGGCGAAGGAGTTGGGGTTGCAGCGGGTAGTGGGAGTGGATTGGTCGGGTGACCAGGGGCCGGGGCAGCGGAGGAAGATCTGGGCTGGGGTTTGGACGGCGGGCTCTTCTGGGGATGATGGTACGGTTCTGTTGGAGAACGGGCGGTCGCGGGTGGAGTTGATGGAGTGGCTGGTGGAGTTGGCGCGGGAGACTCCGCGGATGGTGGTGGGGTTTGATTTTTCGTTTAGTTATCCGGCGTGGTTTCTGCGGGAGTTGGGGATTGGGTCGGCGCCGGAGTTCTGGCGGTTGGTGGCGGATGGGCAGGGGGAGAGATGGCTGCATCGGGATTGTGAGGATGTGCGGTTTTGGGGGCGCGTGGGTTCGCTGCGGCATGGGAAGAAGCCGGCGGAGTTTTGTGGGGAGCATGCGCACAGGATGTTGAGGCGGGCGGAGGCAGCGTTGAAGCTCCGGGCGGAGATTTCCGATCCGCTCGCGGTGGCGCGGATTGCGGGGATTGCGCCGAAGAGTGTGTTTCAGATTGGCGGAGCGGGGGCGGTGGGGACGGCTTCATTGCGGGGGATGCCGGGTTTGTTGCGGTTGCGGGAGGCGGGGTTCACGGTTTGGCCCTATGATGCTCCGTCGGTGAAGAAGCCGCTGGTGGTGGAGATTTATACGCGGTTGATGACGGGGGCGGTGACGAAGAGTTCAGAGGTGGCGCGGACGGCTTATCTGGCGAAGAAGAGGAAGGAGAATGCGTTGTATGCGGGGATCTCGCGGAGGCTGTTGGCGAAGGCGAAGGGGAGCGAGGATGCGTTTGATGCACTGGTGACGGCGATGGTGATGGTGGAGCATCGGGGGGAGTTTGCGCGGTTGAGGAAGACGGAGGATGAGGTGTTTCGGATGGAGGGGCAGACCTGGGTGCCGGGGTTGGTGGGGTGAACGCGATGCGGGCACGGCAACATCGTCAGATCAGAATAGTCCGAGAAATTTCTTTCGTTTCGTCTTGGTAATTTCCACACTCGGGTCGACGGTCATTACAGGATGGTCTTCAATCAAAATGTGGGTTGGATCGGCTTTGAAGATATGGACATCGCTGGCAACGACTTCTGTCGCGACGGTCAATCTGTATTCGATTAAAACGGTCGATTGGCATGAATCGATATAGCTTGGCATGGAGCCGGAGCGGAGACGCCAGGAGCGAAGATAGTCTTCTGTCGGCTGGCGAAGCATATCCGGGCCAGTCCACTGGGCTACGTCGATTACTTGCCCTTTTGCGTTGAAGGTTAGGCGCGCACTGACGTCGCCTTCAACGTGTGCGGCTCTTGCTATCGGCGGATAGGTGGGCGACTTCGATTCCGTTGCGCCGTCTAGTGGACATCGGAAGTCTCGACAGTCGCTACATTTGGGTTTGATTGGTTGTACTTCGACGAGAGTGTGGTTTAGTCCGAGGATCGTTACGCGAAAGAAGTCGTTTCGGTCATCCGATTGTGGTTCGATGATTCGGTATTCCACCTGGGTGGTGTACGAGCAAGCCTTATGTTCGATGCCCTGTTTCCACGAGTAACGACGGTGTTCAAGATAAGTTTGCGCGGCGCCGGCAAGCATGGGATGGCCATCAAGCAACTTAACTTCAGCCTTTAGTCCTGGCGAAAGAGTGACTTCGAATCGAACGATGCCTTGCACGTTTGCGGCTCGGCCAATTGGTGAATAGATGGGCATAGCGGGGTCTTGTGCGTCGACGTTGCATGGAGCTTGTTGCGCGTTCAGATATCCAGCTATGAGGAAAGACAGAAAAATCGAACAAATCGATCGCATGCAAAGAGGCTCCACGGCAAGTTGCGCTGATAAACTTGATGCCTATGAACTATAGGTCGGGGAATCAGATTCGGGAAGATTTTTTGCGGTTTTTTGAGGGTAAAGGGCACAGAAGAGTCCACTCTTCTTCGCTGGTGCCGGCGAACGATCCTACGCTGCTGTTTACCAATGCGGGGATGAATCAGTTTAAGGATGTCTTCCTCGGGAACGAGAAGCGGGACTATACGCGGGCGGGGAGCTCGCAGAAGTGCGTGCGGGCGGGGGGGAAACATAACGATCTTGAGAACGTCGGGTTTACGCGTCGGCACCATACGTTTTTTGAGATGCTGGGGAATTTTTCGTTTGGGGACTACTTCAAGAAGGATGCGATTGCTTATGCATGGGAGCTGCTGACTTCTAAGGAGTGGTTCGGGATTGATCCTGCGAAGTTGTACTGCACGGTGTTTGAGGGGGATGCGAAGGTTCCTCGGGATGATGAGGCGGAGCGGTTGTGGGTTGAGACTGGCGTGCCGAAGGATCGCATCTTCGGGATGTCGGCCAAGGATAACTTCTGGCAGATGGGGGATACGGGGCCTTGTGGGCCTTGCTCGGAGATCTTTTATGACCTGGGGATTGAGGCGGCGGAGGAGCCGGGGGTCGATAAGCCGTTTCCGCTGGATGAGCAGCGGTACGTTGAGATTTGGAATTTGGTTTTTATGCAGTTTGACCGGAGCAGCGATGGGACGCTGACGCCGCTCCCCAAACCGTCAATCGATACGGGGATGGGGTTGGAGCGGGTTGCGGCGGTGCTGCAGGGAGTGTTGTCGAACTTTGAGACGGACTTGTTTACTCCGCTGATCAAGCGTGCGGAGGAGTTGACTGGGCATAAGGTGCAAGCGGAACACGAGGTGGATGAGAGGTCGCGGGCGAGTTTGCGGATTATTGCGGACCATGCTCGGGCGGCTACGTTTTTGATCTCGGATGGGGTGCATCCTGCGAATGATGGCAGAGGATATGTGCTGCGGAAGATTCTGCGGCGCGGGATTCGGCATGGGCGGCTGTTGGGGCAGGAGAAGCCGTTCATGCATGAGATGGTGTTTGCGGTTCGGGATGAGATGCAAGTGGCTTATCCGGAGTTGAAAGAGTCGGCGGAGCGGGTGGCGAAGGTTGTGCTCGCGGAGGAGGAGCAGTTTGCTCGGGTGATCTCTGCTGCACTTTCGAGGCTTGAGGATCAACTGTCGCGACTTGTAGAGAAGAAGAGGCTACTAGCTGAGTTTGCGGATGCCGAGAAACAAGTCGAAGAGAATGCTTCAAACGAGAACATGGTGCGTCTCAACACCATCTACTACAACCAACTTCAGCCAAAGTTTCCGGAGTTCGTCGGCGAATATTGGGGAAATGAGGGTGGCACCAATCACTTGTTGAAAGAGCCGGTGGTGTATCCCGGTAAAGATGCGTTCAACCTTTACGAGACGTATGGATTGCCTCTGGACTTTATGACAGATGCAGCTCGCGATGCTGGTCTTGTATTCGATATGGCTGGTTTTGAGGCGGCGAAGGAAGAGGAGCAGGCGCGGGCGCGGGCTTCTTGGAAGGGTGGGTCGCAGAAGTCGGCGGCGCCGGTTTATCGGGAGTTGCCTAAGACTGAGTTTGAAGGGTATACCGCGCTGCGGGTGGATGGGGCTCGGGTGTTGGCGCTGGTCGCCGGTGGCATTGGTGTGCCGGAGTTGAAGGCCGGGGAGTTGGGTGAGGTTGTGCTCGATGCTACGAGTTTTTATGCGGACTCGGGCGGGCAGGTTGGGGATGTGGGGTGGTTGTATTCGGGGGATCACAACGCAGTTGTGGCTGAGGTGAGTGGCGCGACCAAGCCGGTGCAGGGGGTGTTTGCGCATAAGGTGAGGGCGAACCAGACGATTGCGGTGGGGGATACGGTGGATACGGTAGTGGATGCGGCGACGCGGGTGGCGACGACGCGGAACCATACAGGGACGCATCTGCTGCATGCGGCGCTGCGCGAGGTGTTGGGGAAGCATGTGAAGCAGGCGGGGTCGCTGAATGATGCGACGCGGCTGCGGTTCGATTTTTCGCACTTCGCAGGTGTGGCAGACGAGGAGCTGCAGGAGGTCGAGGACATTGTGAACCGGCAGGTGATGGGCAACACCAAGGTGGAGACGCTGGTAGATGTGCCGATCGATGTGGCAGTGAATGAGCTGGGGGCGATGGCGCTGTTCGGCGAGAAGTATGGCGAGCGGGTGCGGGTGGTGAAGATCGGCGATTTTTCGACGGAGCTTTGCGGGGGAATTCATACCGGGGCTACGGGCGAGATTGGCGTGATCAAGATTGTTGGGGAGGGGTCGGTGTCTTCGGGGGTGCGACGGGTTGAGGCGGTGAGTGGGACGGGCGCGCTGCATGAGTTCCGAAGGGATTTTGATGTGGCGAAGGTGGTGGGGTCGCTTGTGGGTTCTTCTTCTGAGGCGGTGACGCCGGCGGATGCGCTGCGGCATCGGATTGCGGCGCAGGAAGAGGAGATGAAGAAGCTGCGGCGGGAGCTGGATGCGGTGCGGATGAAGGCTGCGGCGTCTTCGGTGTCGGATGCGGCTTCGTCTGCGGTTGAGGTGAAGGGTGTAAAGGTGCTGGCGCAGCGGGTGGATGGGTTGGAGAAGGCGCAGATGCGGGAGCTGGTGGATTCGCTGCGTGGGAAGCTGGGGTCTGGCGTTGTTGTGCTTGGTGCGGCGGCGGACGGGAAGGTTTCGCTGATCGTTGGCGTGACGAAGGACCTTACTTCGAAGGTGCAGGCGGGGAAGGTGGTTGGCGCGCTGGCGGCTAAGGTTGGAGGCAAGGGTGGTGGGCGGCCTGATCTGGCGGAAGCTGGCGGGAGTGATGTGGGGTCGTTGGATGCGGCTTTGATGGGTGCAAGTGAAGTGGTGGGTGGCTTGCTGGGGTAGAGAGGCGGTCGACCAGAGTTTCCGGCATTCGGAACACGCGTCTGGGTTTTGTGTGAGGAGTGCGGTCGTGCTTCGCACGATGCCCACATCTCAGAATCGAGATATGGGGCACCCGCTTCTGTGGCTGGGTTGGCGGGTTGCAGCCATCCTTTGCGGTGAGACTACAAAGGATAGGGCGGCCGGCTAAGGCTGCGGAGGTGGTGGAGGGGCTGTTAGGGTAGGGTCTTTTGTGGGGCCAATCACCTTGCCTTGACTGTTCAATCGGAACCACTCACCACCCTCGAACCAGTGATACTCACCTTCGGCGCCTGTAACCGTGTGGCATCCCTTGCATACCAGCCAGCCGCTGCTTGGTTGGTAGTCAAACGCTCCATCGTACTGTAGCGGGACAACCAGCTTTCCGCGTGGGTCTGCCAACCCCCACTTTCCTCCGCTTGTGACTCTCACTAGACCGTGGTGAAAGTCGTTCGCCCCGTTATCCATCATGGCGACGTTTTGGACGACTACCCATCCGCGCCGGTCTACGTATGTCCATCCACCTTGTATCCAGGCAGGTGCGAGGTCATATTTATTGAAGCGCAGGATGGTTAGGTGACTTGGAATGATTTGTACTCGCCCATGTACGAGTCGGATAGCGCACGGCGGCACGGCGATGTCTTCAGGATCGAAATCACAGTTCTTGGGAACGCTGCTGTGTGCTTGCACTTGTCCGTGGCACAGAAACGTGAGAAAGAACATCCCGAGCCATCTTAACGATCGCGCTTTCACTGACACCTCAAACAAGAAATGTACTTCTAGAGATGGTAGTGAACAAGGCTCGGCGTACCTTACTTCTGTTTGATTGCCAGAGGAGAGGGAGCGGTTCGCGCGTAACGCGAATACCCCATCCTTTGCGGTGAGACTGCAAAGGATGGGCCACCCAGGTCGGGGCGGTCCGCTACATGGCTATTTTGCTCCGTCTTTTTCGAGAAGATGTCGTGCCTCTTCCAGGGTGAGGAGGTTGCCGTCGACGTCTATCTCATAGTCGCCTGCGTTGTCCGGGACGGGTATGACGTTGCCCACACGATGACCCCGGTCGCGTAGAACCTGAACGACAAGACCGATATCTACCATGCCGGAAAGTCTACAGCAGTCCGGCAGCGGTGGCATCTGGCAAAACTAGCAACATGGCAACTGGAAACCAGACAAATCTTTGCTTAGAACTTCAGGCCGCCGCCTACCTGGAGGGTTTCGCCGGTGATCCAGTCGGACTCGGAGGACGCCATGAAGGCCACGGCTTTGGCGATATCTTCGGGTGTGCCGAGGCGGCCGAGCGGTGTGCGCGAGATGGCGTATTTCTGATTGGCTTCGTTCATCTCCTCCATGGCGTCGAGTCCTTCGGTGACGGTGACGCCGGGGGATACTCCGACTACCCGGATCTTCTTCGGACCGAGTTCCATAGCAAGGACGCGGGTGATGACGTCGACGGCGGCTTTGGTTCCGGCGTAGACGGCGCTGGCAGGCGCGGGAGTGATGGAGACTCCGGAGCTGATGTTGATGACCACGCCGCCTTCGGGGCCGAAGTGAGGAACGGCGGCCTGGGTCGCGAGCAGAAGGGCTTTGACGTTGAGGTTGAAGTGCTGATCGATGTGTTCGACGGTGATTGCTTCGAGGGGGAGGAACTTGTAAACGCCGGCGTTGTTGATGAGGATGTCGAGATGGCCGAAGGCTTTGATCGTCGCGGAGACGAGCTTGGCGGCTTCGTCAGATTTGGACAGGTCTGCCTGGACGGCTACGGCTTTGCCGCCTTCGGATTGAATGCGTTGGGCGAGGGATTCGGCGGGGGCGGCGCTGCGCGAGTAGTTGATGACGACCGAGGCGCCGTCGGCGGCGAGACGTTGTGCGATAGCCGCTCCTATTCCCTTGGAGGAGCCGGTAACGAGAGCGACTTTACCCTGAAGATTGGCCATTTGTGTCTCCTTGTTGCGGCTGGTAACCAGATGTGCGGGAGTTGTGGGAGGATGCGCTGCTGATGGATTAATTTTGCGCGGCGAGAGTCGGTGGCCAAGCACGTCGAGTTGAGGATCGGCGATAGCTCCGGGGTGGGGGTATCCGGGGGTGTACCAAGAGGCTCTTTTCACGGGCATTGGGGGGTGGGGTCTCTTAAACTTGAGCAGTCTGTCGAGTTTTTGAGAAGACAATGGGCCTGAGAACGACAATCCGTAATTATTGGTGGCATGGGAGTTGTGCGGCGATGTTGTGCTGCGCGATGGTGCCGGTGCTGGCCGCAAAGACGGCTTCGCAACGGAGGGTCGAGCTGACTCCATGGGAGCAGGCCGAGCGCGCGCTGGAGACGCTGGAGGCCATACCCGAGGAGGCGCGGACGCGGGCCGACTACTCGCGGGCGATGGATGGATTTCGCGCGGTGTATCACCAGGCTCCGGCGGACGTACATGCTCCTGATAGCGTGAACGCCGTCGCGGAGTTGCTGGCGATCCAGGGAAGAAGTCTGCACGATGCGAAGTCGCTGAAGGCGGCGGTGGGGCAGTATGAGTTTTTGCGGACGCAGTATCCGGGGAGTTCGCTGCGCGTAGGAGCGCTGTTGGCGCAAGCGCAGATTTATCAGAACGATCTGCATGATTCGGCTTCGGCGCGGGAGAGATATGCGCTGCTTGTGAAACAGTATCCGCGGAGTGCGCAGGCGGAGGAGGCGAGGGCGGGCATCGCTTCTTTAAGTGCAGGGAGTAGGGAAGAGGGAGCAGGGAGTAGAGGGCATGGGGCGGGTGCCAAGGCTTCGGATTTGATGGGTGGTCCTGGTTCTTCTGCGGCTGGGTCTGCTGCGACTGGTTCTGCTGGGGCTGGGTCTACGGGGGCTGGGTCTACGGGGGCTGGGTCTGGGTTGAAGGAAAAGACTCTTGTGGAGGGTGACAGGGCTTCGTCGTTTGCGCCGATGCCTACGACGGGAGAGCTGCGTGGGGTGAAGGCTGCGCCAGCGGATTCGAGTGGCGATGCCGGGAATGCGACTAGGCGTGGGACTTCGGCTCCAGTGGATGCGGAGTCGGATGCTGCGACGGCAGGGCCGCAGGATGCTTCGGTTCAAGCCGCTACGCCGCTGCATGTCGCAAAGACGTCGGGGAAACGGCGTGGGCAGATGGCGCAGGTTACGGGGATTCGACACTGGTCGACGCCGGACTACACGCGCGTGGCGATCGACCTGGGCGATGATGTGACCTACGAGGCTGCGCGGGTGCCGAATCCGGATCGCATCTACTTTGATTTGCATGGCACGCGGCTGGCGCAGGAGCTGGTGGGAAAGAGTTTTTCCGTAACCGACGACGGCTTTCTGAAGAAGATTCGCGCGGCGCAGTTTTCTAACGACATGACGCGCGTGGTGCTCGATGTGAACGATGTGACAGAGTACTCGGCGTTTCTGCTGCCGAATCCTTATCGCTTGATTATTGATATCCACGGTGGAAGCAAGGGGCAGCCGGGCGCGCCGCCGGTGAGCGTTCCGATGCAGCGGACTGCGACCGCGACTCCCACGGTTCCGAATACAACGGCAGTGAAGGCGGGCAGCTCGTTCGATGTGGCGGCGCTGAGCGCACAACCGGGGAGGGTGGAGGCGACGACGCAGCCGACCTCGCAGCCGATCTCGGCTGTGGTTCCAAGAACAGGGAGTAGGGAAGAGGGAATAGAGAGTAGCAAGCCGGCCGGTACTGATATTGCGGCAAGTCCAACTGCGAATTCGGCCTTGAGTTCGAGCACGCGGAGGGGCAGGAAGGGGAAGGCTGCGGTTGATGCGGATGCTGTGCCGGCGCGGGCGGCGGTGCCGACCGCGGATGGCGAAACGTCGATGGTGCGGGCGCTGGGGCTGAAGATCGGCCGCATCGTCATTGACGCGGGTCATGGCGGCCACGACTCGGGCACGATTGGGGTCGACGGCATCGAGGAGAAGGATGTGGTGCTGGATGTGGCGCTGCGCCTTGGCAAGCTGCTGCAGGATCGGCTGGGGGCGGAGATTATCTATACGCGGTCGGACGATACTTTTATTCCGCTGGAGACCCGGACTGCGATTGCGAATAAGGCGCAGGCGGACCTCTTTCTTTCCATCCATGCGAACTCTTCTCCTGACGCGAGCGCGCGAGGAGTGGAGACCTATTACCTGAACTTCACCTCGTCTCCGGATGCACTGGAGACGGCGGCGCGCGAGAACGCGGTGTCAGATCAGTCGATCCATCAGCTGAGCGATCTGGTGAAGAAGATTGCGCTGAAGGACAAGATCGAGGAGTCGCGAGAGTTCGCCAGCGATGTGGAGGCGAGTCTGTATGGCGGGCTGCAGAAGGGGAACGCCGGGCTGAAGGATCGCGGAGTGAAGAAGGCTCCATTCGTTGTGCTGATTGGGGCAAACATGCCGTCGATTCTGGCGGAGATCTCATTTGTGACCAATGAGAAGGACGCGAGACAGCTGCAGGAGCCGGAGTATCGCGAGCGTGTGGCCGAGAGTCTCTATAAAGGTGTCGCGAAGTATGCCGGTGGGCTGAGCGGAACGCGGACGCCGACGGAGAGAGCCAGCACGAAGTAGTGGCGGTGGCATTCGCACCCCGAAGTGGGTCTGGCCCGGCCTCTAGGCTTACGTTATCGAGCTGGTGTAGTCTGACCATGGTATGGGAGTTTCTTCGCGGATCCGGATGACGTGGGGTGCGCTGCTGGGGTTGGCGCTGGTAGGTGCGCCGGCGATTTCGTTGCAGGCACAGGATGCCAAGACAATGCTTGCGATGCCGCCTACTCCGCTGCTGCCGGAGTCGCTGCGGACAGGACCGGATCATGACGAGGGCAACGGTGCTCCGTCGTGGAGTGGGGCCGATGGACCCATCCTGGTGGAAGATGGGATCAGACGGTACGAGCGAGGGGACGCGCAAAGTCCGGTTACGCATGGCAGCGCACCGGCCGGCACGGTTACTGTGTATCAGTTCGACGATGCGACGGGCGCGTATGCAGCTTACAGCTATCTGAGGAAGAGTAGTGCGGACCATGTGACGCTGAGTGGAGTGTCGGTTGTGGTCTCGAACTTGAAACAGTCTATTGAGTCCGCCGCGCTATTGAAGACTGTGCAGATCGGGCTACCGAAGGTGGGTGGAACGAAAGGACTGCCTCCGCTGCTTCCCACGTACTTACCCAAGCAAGGGTTAGAGCCAGACACTGTGAAGTATGCCGTGGGTCCGGTGGGTTATCAGGCGATGGGTGCGGCATTGCCGCAGGAGATCATCGGTTTCGACAAAGCTGCTGAAGTAGTGACAGCGAAGTATCAGGACAAGGGTACGCTGACCATGTTGCTTTATCCCACCCCGCAGATTGCAGGAGATCATGGGCGGCAGATTGAAGCCGAGATGAACCGGCAGGGTTCATCCGCTGGAACTGTGAAGCTAAGACGCGAGGGACCGTTGGTCTTGATGACAACCGGCGCGTGGAGTCCGGCTGAGGCGCAGGAGATAGTGGAGAACATTCATCTGCGCAATGAGGTGACGTGGAACAAGCCCGTGCCTCCCGAGTTTCATTCCGAAATTCGTAAGACGGTGAGCCTCCTGACCAGCATTCTTATTTTTTGCGGCCTTGGGGCGTTGGCCGCAGTGGTGATCGCACTCTTTTTGGGCGGGGCACGGGCCGCAATTCGGGTGATGCAGGGCAAGCCGGCGGCAACGGAACCTGAGTTTCTGAGGATCGACCTGAGCGGGCGCGCCGCCAGGATCCAGACCGACGGATCCGGGGCTAACCCGCAGGGATAGTTCGGATTGTGCACTGATGACGGTGCACGGAGCAGCCTAAGCGGCTGATACGATAGCCCTTTGATATATGGTCGGACCGGTTAAAGCGAATAGATAGCGAATATGTAGGCCTATGTTTACGATTCAGTAACCCCTGTAACTAACTCCTCACCAAAGACTTACAGCAAGGCAGTTTTGGCCTTGACACTTGATTTTGCCAAACTTAGTATTTCGCCAGAAAGTTCTGATGGCTTTGCCTCCGTTGGAACTATTCTCCCTAAAGAAGAGGCCACCCTGTTGCCGGGTGGCCTCTTCGCTTAATTCGTCTCCAACTTTTGTGGGATTGCGAGGCAAAATTCCCGATGCGCAAGACGATGAAAAAAAATCTACTTCGATCTTGAAGACACAAGCGACGACGCCGATGCACAGAGTGTAAGGAGAGCTATGCAGCGCTCCGAAGGAAGAGGCACTCCATGTCTCACGCTCTGCATCCTGCGTTGCAGATATTAATCGCTCTGTCGTTCCTCGCCATATTGGTCTGGCCCAATGTCTTTGCAGACGAAGACGATCTCGACGCAAACGATTTTGACAACACTCACCTTCCGTGATGCCGTGACCTCCACCTGTTGCTTGTGCTAGTTTGACTCAGCGGCTTGCGGAGGTAGGACCAAAAGATGTGGAATCGGATCGGCATGCGTGTCAATGAAACGAGATCGCTTATCGCGACCGCGATGTTGTTGTTGGTGACATCGGCGATAGCGAGCGCGCAGGACACGCGGCAGGTGAGTGAGCCGAAGATCCCCGCATCGTGCACGCAACTTCCTGCGCAGCTTCGAGCGATCAGCGACAAACTTGCCGAGGCCGATGAGAGCAAGCTCGATACGACACGCATCCAGGATGCGCTCGACAAGTGCAAGCCCGGAATGGCCGTTGAACTAAAGCCCGCCAGTGGCAACAACGCATTTCTGACAGGGCCGCTCGAGATGCGCACTGGTGTGACGCTGCTGATCGACGAAGGCGTGACGTTGTTCGGGTCGCGCGATGCGGCACTCTATGAGGTAAAGGCTCCGGGTGCTACGCCGGGACTGTGTGGCACGATTGCCACAGGTGCTCCACCGGCGGTCTTTCCGGCTCCGCAACGGCCGGCACCGACTCGCGGCGGATGCAGACCACTTATCAGCATTACGGATTCGAAGGATGTGGGCATCATGGGCGACGGAATCATCGATGGACGCGGCTATGCGAAGATTCTCGGCAAAGACTACAGCTGGTGGGAGATGGCGCGGAAGGCTGAGCCGAAGAACGAGCGCTACTTCACGACGCGGATGATCGTTGCGAGTCATGCGGATGGGCTGGTGCTCTACCGGATTACGCTGCACAACTCGACCAACTTCCACGTTAGCGTTAACCAGACCAACGGCTTTACTGCGTGGGGGGTTCATCTGCTGACGCCGACGACCAAAGGAACGGATGCGCGGAATACAGATGGCATCGATCCCGGATCTTCGACCAACGTGACCGTGGCGCATAGCTGGATTGATAACGGCGACGACAACATTGCAATTAAGACGGGGACGACGCACATGAGCGTGCTCGACAATCACTTCTACTCGGGCCATGGCATGTCGATCGGCAGCGAGACCTACAGCGGCGACAGCTATCTGCTGGTTGATGGGTTGACCGAAGACCATACGACCAGCGGCATTCGGATTAAGAGCAACGTGACGCGCGGCGGTCCGGTTCACGATCTGACCTATCAGAACATCTGCATGCGCGAGGTGAAGAACCCGATCGCCATCAGTCCGTACTACACCAACCAGACGACCGAAGGCTACGAAGATCCGAAGTACACGGGCGATCGCATCCCGGACTACAAGGCGATCACGATCCGCAATGTGATCGACACTACGCCCGGCGATGTGCTGATTGCTGGATTGAACGACGACCACCGAACCGAGGTAACCCTCGATGGCGTGCGGGTCGACGGGATTACGCCGCAGCAGGTGCACGGGCACTTTGCGACAGTAACGCTCGGGCCGATGGGCAGCAACCTCGACTTCAGCGCAACAGATATTAAGGTGGTTCCGTCGAAAACGTCGTCGCCGACCTCCGACTCGGGAGCTAAAGAGCCGGCGTTCACGTGTGACGGCAAGTTTGTACCGATGCAGTAGTTGAGCGCTGCGCTGCCAGAAAGTTTTCGTATCGATGAAGTAGAATGGCGGGGCAGTTCATTCCCGGTGGGCCCCCATTCAAACATCCTGAGACGCGAATCTATGCGTGGTCGGTCTTCGGGCCGAAGAACGGAATGTACTCGATGCAAAAAGTAGCTGTTATAGGAGCTGGCCCCGCAGGTCTGGTCACCGCGAGGTACCTTAAATCGGAGGGCTTCGAGCCCGTCATCTTCGAGCAGGGCAGCCGTATCGGCGGGCAGTGGAGCGCAGATCCTGGTCATAGTGGTGTCTGGCCTGCCATGCGGACGAATACCAGCCGCATCATGACTGCGTTCAGCGATCTGCCGCATGACGCGGGCACACCGACCTACCCGACTAACGAGGCGATGGGCGAATACCTCGAGCGTTATGCGGAGATGTTCGACTTGACGCGGCATATCCGGCTGAAGACGCCGGTACGTGAACTTCGCCGGGATGCGGATGGTTGGATTGTCAGAACGGATGTGGGCGAGGAGCGGTTTGCGCAGGTCGTGGTCGCCACTGGCCGTTACCATAAGCCCACGATTCCAGATGTGCCGGGACTGAATTCGTTTTCGGGGACGGCCGGTGTCAATCATACTTTTTCCTACAAGCGTCCGGAGGACTATCGCGGTCTGCGTGTGCTTGTTGGGGGATGCGCGATCAGTTCGGTTGAGATCGCAAGCGATCTGGCCAATCTTGGCGCGGCGCGTGTTGTCGTCACGAATCGAAGACAGCGCTATGTTCTGCCGAAGCTGGTTAGCGGAGTGCCATTGGACCACGTGGCATTTACCCGCTTTTCGGCGCTGAGTAAAGAGTCGTTTCCGACGGCCGCGGTCGGTGCTCGCTTCAAGCAGTTTGTGCTTACGGTGGCGGGTAGTCCGGAGCAGTTTGGTGCTCCCAAACCGGCAGACGACGTCTTTGAGGCCGGAGTCACAATGAGCCAGTACTTTCTGCCGCTGGTGGCGGAAGGGCGCATCTCCGTCAAACCGTGGATTAAGTCTGTGGACGGCAGGACTGTGCGATTCATGGATGGGAGCGCCGAGGACTTCGACGGCATCGTCTTCGGTACCGGCTACCATCTCGATCTTCCGTTTTTGAGCGATGACGTGCGGCGAATTTTAGACATCGACTCGCGGCACATCGATCTCTATAACTTCACTTTCCATCCGGAACTTCAGGGGCTGGCTTTCGTAGGATTGTTTGAACAGATTGGACCGTACTATCCAGTCCTTGAACTGCAGGCGCGCTGGATCGCGTACACCATGAGCGGAGCTATCGCGATGCCTTCGAAGGAGCAGCTCGAAGCGGGAGTCGCGGCGTATCGTGCCCGTCGCGGCACTCCACAGATTGTGTTTGCGGACTCGATGGCGACGTTGTTTGCCCGCGCCGCCGGAGTGGAACCGGAGCTCGAGCGCTGGCCAGAGCTGGCACGACCGCTGATGTTCGGCCCACTGACACCGATGTCGTTTCGCATGAGCGGCCGCGACAGCCTTCCGGATGCGCCTCAGCGCTTCGCCGCGGATGTGCGGGTCTTTGGGTGTGTGCCTTCGAACGAACTTGCGCTCATGCAGATTGGTCAACTGGAGGGACTCGCTGAGGCTCGTGGTGACGAAGCATTCAGCCGATACGTCGCAACCGTCTGCCCTCGCGTTGAGACGAGCCCAACCCACTAACGGCAGTGCTGCAAGAGGTGAAGGGACCTACATCTCTGCCCATCGCCGCAACAGGTTGTGATAAACCCCGGTCAACTGCACTCCAACCGGGTTCCCGGGGGACTCCACAGCAAGCCGTTGAATCGCCGTATCCAGGTCGTAGAGAAGCGTTCTGTCTCCATCGCTTCGAATCATGCTCTGGACCCAGAAGAACGAAGCTACCCGTGCCCCTCGTGTCACCGGAGCCACCCGATGCAAACTTGTCGCCGGATACAGCACCATATGCCCGGCTGGCAGCTTTACTGAGTGCACCCCGTAGGTGTCCTCTACGGAGAGCTCGCCCCCCTCGTACTCCTCCGGGGCCGACAGAAACAACGTAGCCGAAACGTCCGTGCGGATTCTTTGTCCCGTCGTTGCCGTCGCGCGAATCGCCGTATCCACATGCGTGCCGAAGTGTCCGCCCCCTGTATACCGGTTGAACATCGGCGGAAACACTCGCAGCGGCAGCGCGGCCGACATAAACAGTGGCGACCGTGCCAGCGCCGCCAGCACCATCTCTCCAAGTTTCACTGTCACCGGATGCCCTTCAGGGAGCTGCAGGTTCTCCTTTACGCTTTGCGCCTGGTATCCGGCGGTTACTTTGCCATCCACCCACTCGGCAGCGTCAAGCGTTGCCCTTGCCTGTGCCACCTCGCCAACCGTTAACACATCGGGAATCGTAATCAGCATCCACTTCTCCAGTTTTCGTCAAAGCTTCAAAACTTAAAGTTGATCCCGATCAGCGCATTCGCTCCCGCCCCTGGAATCAGATGGCTCGGATGCGGCAAGTCAATGAAGTAGCGGTTGAAAATATTGTTCAGGTTGGCCTGCAACTCCAGCCGTTCAGTGATTGGCCGTTTGAGCATTGCATCGAACAGCCAATAGCCCGGGACCTGCTTCACCGCCACGCTCGTCACCACAAACCCCGGTCCATTCGGATTCGGAGCATATCCTGTCGGAACAAAGGGCACGGTAGAACTCGCAGTCCTGGCTCCGATATAGTTGCTACCCACTCCGGCGTTCAGCCGCCATGGCAGCTGATGGGTGACAAATAGATTGAACGTCTGCCTGGGAACGTTCGCCAGCGGATATCCGACCGAAGTTGGGAAGAACTTCGAATAGATCACCTCACTGTTCAGATAGGCATAACCGGCGACGATGTTCAGTCCCTCCGGCAATCTGCCCACCATGCTGAACTGAACGCCCTTCACCAACTGATTTCCCGCCGAGACGATATTGTTTGCGTTCGTAGGATCCGTCTCTCTTGCGTTGTCCTTCTCCGTTCTAAATATCGCGCCTTCGGTCAACAGCCGTTCGTTCAGGAAGCTCCACTTCACTCCCGCTTCGTACGTCTCGTTCTCCTCTGGCGCAGCCGAACTGTTCGCCAGTCCAACGCTCAGGCTCAACGATTCTGCGCCGGGATTGAAGCTCGTCCCATAGTCGAAGTAAACGCTGCCGTGGCTCGAGGGCTTGTACACAAACGCCGCCCGGTAGCTCGGTTGTCCATCTACGCGGCTGATCGGCGCCACCGCAGGGGTCACCGCTCCGCCCTTCGGCGGTGTCGGCTGCCACAGGTTGTAGCCTGTGTCGAAGCGGTCCCAGCGCACGCCTCCACTTATCTCAAACAGGTTCCCCAGTTTTATCGTGTCGACGAAGTACACACCCACGCTCTCTGACTTCGTGTGCACGATCGAGGTGATGTACCCCGTTCCCGAAAATGGCTGCGCTGTATTCGGATCCGTCAGCAAAGTGAATGGCACCGTATTGACGCCATTGATCGTATAGCTCGACCGTATCGGATTCGATATCTCCTGGCCGCCTTCCACTCCAGCCACAAGCGCGTTCCTGACGCCGAGCAACTTGAACCGGCCTGTTACCTCCATCTGGTCCCAAAGATCGCCCTCAACACTTTTGGTTTGGATCTGGTTCCGGTTCACCAGGATCGTGTTGGGATTACTCGAACGCGTATACGGGCAAGGCGACGCAGGATTTACAGACGACGTCGGCAGTTTCGCCACCACTCCGCCGACAGGCACGCTCACCGGAGCATTCGAGCAGATCTGCGGCTCCGTAATCTGTGCGTGCCGCGGATAGTTCGCTGCCCGAGCAATCATATGCAGGTTCACACTCGGCGAAAACTCATGATCGGCCTTCAACGTCACGATGTCGACGTTTGTTTGCAAGTAGTTTTCATCTGGAAACCCGTAATAGTCATGCCGAATCGGTCCCGGCGCTACTGCATTGTTCAACCACGGCAGACCATAGTCCGGGGTATCGTTGTCCTGCAGATGGACGTAGTTCAGAGTGGCCCGTGTTTTCGTATTCAGCCCAACAGAGACAGATGGCGCAACCCCCCACCGGCGGACCTCCGCGAAGGGTCGTCCCGCAACTCCGCTCAGCTGTCCCACCGCATTCAGCCGGACTGCGCTTCCGCCCAACGTGTCGAGCATCGGCTTATTAAGGTCCCCAGTGATTCTACGCGTCCCATCAGTGCCAAACTGCGCCTGCACATGCGCGAACTGCTGCACCGTCGCGACCTTGCTCTCCTGGTTCACCACGCCGCCCGTCGACCCGCGGCCAAACTGAATTCCTGCCGGTCCCTCCAAAACATCTACCTGTTCGTAATTAAAAGTGTCGCGGTAGTAGCTGCCAAAATCTCGAATCCCGTCGAGAAAGATATCGTTGCGCGCCGTGAACCCGCGAATCGTCAGGTTGTCTCCCTGCGCTCCTGCCTCACCCGCCGCCAAGCTGATCCCCGGAACATTTCGCAGCGTATCGCGCAGCGTCGTCACTCCTTCGTCCCTCACCACGAACTGCGGTATTACCGTGATGCTCTGGGCGGTAGTCAGCAGCGGCTCCGTGAACTTTGTCAGTGAAACCGAATCCGTAACCGAATCGGTTACAGACACAGTGTCCTTGGCCTGCACCCCCACCACCATTGTCGTGGCATCCTCCACGCGATAGTTCAACCCAGTTCCGTCCAGCAGCAACCGCAGCGCCTCATCCTCGCGATAGAGCCCCACCACTCCCGGCGAGTTGAACCCCGCCAGCGTCCCCGCCGGCAACACAACCTTCACCGTCAGCCCGGTAGCCTTTTCATAGGCCTCGACCGCCTTGTCCAGGGGTCCCGCGGCGATGTCGAACTTCTTCAGCGGGAGCGTGGCCTCGGCCGAACTCGGCCCTGCCGGATCAATCTTCTCCTTCTCCGCCAGCGCCGCCTTCGTCCCTCCCATCACTGCGTACGCCGCCAGAGTTCCCGCCGCGATCCACCCGCGTGTTCCTCGAAACATCATCCGCGCTGCACTCTTCTTCTTGCCGAGCATCGTTCTTCGCGTCTTCTGCGCCATCACTCTTTCCTTCGAACCACTTCCATCCAGCACCCGAAAAAGGGCATGCTTCGTCCTTGACTGCTAACCCTCGAAATCCTGCATGATCGAAACATCACGAAATTTCGAAGTTCTTACCGGTGAGCTTTGAGCCGTTTCTAAACGAGCCGCGAAGCAACCTGCAACCGAAGCCAACTATCAGGCTCTCGCGAACTCCTTACGCACTCCGAATCAGAACAATAAATTCCAATTTCAATATGTCGGATGAGGGGGCCAACGAAGTTGCTGATGCTTCAACGTCCATTGGTCACTGATCCTGACAGCTTCGTCCCCGAAAAGTTAATGTCTGTCCCAGGTTCCGGTTAATCGAAGTAAATTCAACTGTTTCTGTGAGTTAACGGAGGTCGACCAAAGATTTTTTTTTGCTTCCCGTCATGCATCTCAGCCATACTTCCTTTGCTATACGGCATTGCGCAACTTGTCCCATTTTGTTTCGCGGATGCGAGATCCCCAAAGCCCACTCCCGGCGGTACCAAGGAGGGAAATCTGGTCGATCTCTCCACAAGTCCAGTCATATGGCCCAAAATTCCTTCTCTGCGAAGGCCGATGAACCGAATATACGACGGAACCAGTCGCATATCAAGTAATATCCGACTAATTTGATCGTATTTCTGGGCGCACGAGGAAAAGGCGAAAACTTGCCACGAGAACAGACGTCCGCTTTCATGCAACTTTAGTGGGATTTGTATACAAAAAATCATAGATAGAAATGTCTCGAATTTGTGTAACCAATTCTCCTGCATGGCTTAGCGCGTTGAATATTATGGGTGTCATGGAATTTTCAGAAACATGTCAAAATTTGGTAACACAATTGCCTACAAGCATTGTAGCTAGCTGATTCGAAAAACTCAGAATCTCCCCAGGCAAGCCTCACAAAAATCGGCGACCCCCTCGATCAGTTCAGCATTGGAGGCAAAAACCATGCGACGTATAAATCTTTTTATTGCCGCCCTCGCGATGGCCTTGATTTCAGGTATCAGCTTCGGTCAGTCCACGAGTGGAGACCTGGTGGGCACGGTAACCGATCCTTCGGGAGCAATCGTCTCGAATGCAAATGTTACGGTGACGAACGTAGCTACCGGTATCGCCGTTCAGGTGACAACCGGGTCCAGCGGCGAATTCCGCGCCGCCAACCTGCTGCCGGGGCAATACGATCTCGCGATCAACTCCTCGGGCTTTCAGCCATACACGCTGCACGGCATCACGATTGAACTCAACAAGACAGCAACCAAGAACGTAACCCTGTCGATCGGCACAACCGCCACCGTAGAAGTCACTGCTGAGGCCGGTGTGGCGCTTGATACCACCAGCACCAACCTGACGCAGTCTTTCAGCAATACGGAACTCTCTGTGCTTCCGTCCGCCTCGTCCGGGGGATCGACAGGCTTTGGCGTTTTGAATGCCTCGCTGCTGAGCCCTGGAGTCGCCTCTTCCGGCGGTATCGGGATTGGTATCGGGCCCTCCATCGGCGGGCAGCGTCCCCGTAACAACAACTTCACCATTGAAGGTATCGACAACAATAACAAGGCTGTGACCGGTCCGCTCATTTACATCCCGAATGATTCGGTCGAGAGCTTTACCCTTATCACCAACCAGTTCTCCCCGGAGTTCGGCCACTCTTCCGGCGGTCAGTTCAACACCGTGGTTGTCTCGGGAAGCAATCGATTCCACGGCCGTGTGTACGAGTACTTCCAGAACCGCGACCTGAACGCCATAAGCGGAACTGAGGGCGGCAAGCCTGCCATCAACCCGCGTTACGACAACAATCGTTACGGTGGACAGGTTGGCGGACCCATCCTTAAGGATAAGCTCTTCTTCTTTGGCAACTATGAGCGCAACACGATTGGACAGAACCCCGCAATCTTCTCCTGCGTTCCGACCGCTGCCGGCTTGAACACACTGAAAGCCCTGGGCGCTCCGTATGGCTTTAGCGCGAATAACCTCGCGCAATACCTGCAGTACACCCCAGCCGCCACCATCACTGGTCCCAACGGCGGACCCGTCAATGCTGCGCAGGATCAGTCCTGCGGCAACGGGTCTGGAGCGCAGTTCCTTCAGGTCTACCAGGGGACGGCATTTGACGCAAACTCCCAAATCTACGGTGGCGGGTCAGCCTTCACCAATATCCCTCTGGGCAACTTTCAGACCACGGCAAGCATTCCCTCGAACTTCAACACCGTGACGGCAAGCATCGACTACACCATCTCTCCCAAGGACAGCTTCCGCGGACGCTATATCTACAACCGCCTGGCCAATACGGACAACGCAACGAACACGGTTCCGTTCCCAGTCTTCTGGACGCAACAGCCGTTCCGGTACCAGCTCGTCGCTCTCAGCGAATACCACACCTTCACGCCGAACCTCACCAACGAGTTCCGCCTAGGTTACAACCGGTATTCGAACACCGTAGACTCAGGGAACTTCCAATATCCCGGCCTCGACGCGTTCCCCAACCTCACCATGAACGATCAGGGATTTACAAACCTTGGCCCCGATCCCAACGCACCGCAGTTCACCATCCAGAACCTCTATCAGCTGACCGACAACGTCAGCTACGTCAAAGGCAGGCACACCATCAAGCTTGGCTTTGACGGACGCAAATACATCTCACCGCAGGGGTTCACCCAGCGTGCTCGCGGCGACTACATCTGGAACAACCTCACTGAATACCTGCACGACCTCGCACCCACCAACTTCGGAGAGCGCTCGACCGGTAATCTGACCTACTACGGCGACCAGACCGCGTTCTACGGCTATGGCAACGACACCTACCGCCTGAGCCCGAAGATTACCCTCAATCTCGGACTCCGATATGAGTTCACCGCAGTTCCCGTTGGCGAGCGCTCGCAACAGTTGAACTCTGCCGCCTCCGTTGCTGGCCTCATCACCTTCGCCAAGCCGTCGCCGACTTACACACAATTTTCACCCCGTATCGGCATCAACTACTCTCCGGATGACAAGACCTCCATTCGTGCCGGCTTCGGAATGGCATCCGATGTCCTGTTCGACAATCTGGGTACTCTTTCCTTCCCGCCCCAGTACTCGGGCACGAACGATGTGGGCAATACTGGCAATCCCCAACCCGGTGATCCCAACTTCCTCAAGAACGGCGGTCTCCCGCCCGGAAAGGGTGGCATCCTGAACTTCGGAACCGATTACGAAGCGCAGCGCGCAGCCACAGCGGCCTTCATTCCCAACCAGGTAATCCCGTATGCTGAGACCTATACCCTTACCGTTCAGCGCGTCTTCGCAAAGGACTACACCGCTGAGATTGGATACATAGGGACCCGTGGCATCCACCTGCCGACGCAGATTCAGCTCAATGTTCAACCCAAGGTCAACGCAGCCAATCAGCTTCCCACCCTTTTGACTGGTTCTACGACGGTTACCACGCCTGCAAATGTCAAGACGCTGGGTCAGATCACCGCTGGCTCAAACATTCTGCCGAACTTCCTGGCTAACAATTTCACCAGCAAAATCACCTCGTATCAGCCGTACTCCAGCTCCAACTACAACGCGTTTATTGCCAATGTGACTCGCCGGTTTGTTAATGGGTTCCAGGCCAACCTCTCCTATACCTGGAGCAAGACCATGGATGACGCGACGGCTGAGGTCTTCGCAACCACGCTCACTCCACGCCGTCCGCAGGACTCGCAGAACGTTAACGCCGACTACAGCCGGTCAGCACTTGATCGTACGAATCGCCTCTCGCTTGAGGTGGTCTACGACGTGCAAGCCTTCAAGCACTCCAGCTCGTTCGTGAAGAAGAATCTCATCGGTAACTGGACCGTTGCGCCGATCTACACCTACGAGTCGCCGGAGTATGCTACCGTGCTCTCCGACATCAACTCCAACCTCAACGGCGACAGCACAGCCATTGATCGCACTATCATCAACCCGAACGGCGTAAGGGGTACCGCGACCACGGTAAACCCCCAATTTGCCTCCAATCTTGCAAGTCTCTGCAAGACCGCTGACGACCCTACGGCCACGCAGTGCGACGCAAACCTTGTTGGCTACGTCGCCGTCAATCCGAATGCTTACTACATTCAGGCGGGCCGGGGAACGCTTCCCAACGGGTCGCGTAACACACTGCCGACCCGTCCCATCAACAACTGGGATCTGTCGCTCCTCAAGCGCCTCAGCTTCAAAGAGCACTACTCGTTCGAATTTGGTGCGGGAGCCTACAACCTCTTCAACCATGCCCAGTACACCCCGGGTACGGTCAATAACATCAACTCGACCTCGAACACACAGACCTACATCAACTTCCAGAAGGTTGACAACGCATTCTTCGGTCTGCCTGGAAAGGTCTTCCTGAACAACGCACGCACCATGCAACTGTTCGGAAAGCTAAACTTCTAAGGAAACGGTTTGAACCCTTCAAGGGACAGGCGACATGCCTGTCCCTTTCTTTTTGTCCCCCGCAAGCACCCGCCGGAACTCCGTCTAAATCCTGCATTTTCTGAGCAAGTTCCACCTTCCTAAAATCAACTCGCGGCATCTCCCTTACCCTGCCAAACCCTCTATAATAGAGCTATAACCCATGGCAGACGATCAGAACCCCGAACTCCCCCTTACGCCTCCGAACAACCCAGAAAATCCTGACGGCAACCTCTCCGGCACCGTCCAGGGCCGCGGCGCCGCCTTCATGCTCGCTATCAACATTGAAGAGGAGATGCGCCGGTCCTACCTCGACTACTCGATGTCGGTAATCATCGGCCGCGCTCTGCCCGATGTCCGCGACGGCCTCAAACCCGTTCATCGTCGCATCCTCTACGGCATGCAGGAGATGGGCCTCCAGTTCAACAAGAAGTACACCAAGTCCGCCAAGGTCGTCGGCCACGTCATGGGCAACTACCATCCCCACGGCGACTCGGCCATCTACGACACCATGGTCCGCCTCGCGCAACCCTTCAGCCTCCGCTATCTGCTGGTGGATGGCCAGGGCAACTTCGGCTCCGTCGACGGCGACTCTGCCGCGGCCATGCGGTACACCGAATCCCGCCTCACGCGTCTTGCCGGCGAGATGCTGGCCGACATCGACTCCGACACCGTCGACTTCGCCCCCAACTACGACGAGTCCTCGCTCGAACCCACGGTCCTGCCCGCGCGCATCCCTAACCTCATCATCAACGGCAGCAGCGGCATCGCCGTCGGCATGGCTACCAACATCCCACCGCACAATCTCACCGAGGTGGCGAACGCCTGCATCGCGCTGCTCTCCAAAGAAAAGTCCGACACCCGCTCCGACCTCGAGCTATGCCTCGAACACGTCAAGGGTCCCGACTTTCCCACCGGTGGCTACATCTTCGGCAAGACCAACATCGCCCAGACCTACCGCACCGGCCGCGGCCGCTTCATGATGCGCGCCAAAGCCTCGATCGAAAACATCTCCGGCGGACGCCAGGCCATCATCGTCACCGAGATTCCTTATCAGGTCAACAAAGCCAAGCTCATCGAGCGCATCGCCGAGCTCGTCAACGAAGGCGTCATCACCGACATCGCCCGCGACGAGTTCCGCGACGAGTCCGACCGTGACGGCATGCGCATCGTCATCGGACTCAAGCGCGGCGCCGAGCATCAGATCGTCCTCAATCAACTCCACAAGCACACCCAGATGCAGGAGTCGTTCTCGATGATCTTCCTGGCCGTCCACAACGGGCAGCCCAAAGAGCTCCCGCTCGACCAGGCCATTCGCGCCTTCCTCGACCACCGTGTCGAAGTGGTTCGCCGCCGTACCGCCTTTCTGCTCTCCAAGGCCCGCGACCGCGAGCACATCCTGCTCGGCTACCAGATTGCCCTCGATCACCTCGACAACGTCATCAAGATCATCCGGCAATCATCGAGCCGCGCCGACGCCCGCGAAAATCTCTTCAGCTACTTCTCAAACAAGCGCATCAATCTCCGGGGCACCGAACTCAAAGGCGTCACCCTCGACCCCAAGAAGTACGGCGTCGACATGACCTTCTCGACCACCGGCACGTTGATTCTCTCCTACAAGCAGATCGACGCCATCCTCGAGCTGCAGCTCTACCGCCTCACCCAGCTCTCCATCGATGAGCTCCTCAAGGAACTCGCCGAGGTACGCGACAACATCGCCGAATACGAGTCCATTCTCGCGTCCCCGGCCAAGCTCCGCAAAGTCATCATCAAAGAGCTCACCGAGATTCGCGACAAGTACGGCGACGCCCGCCGCACCCAGATCCTGGACGAGACCGCCGAGCTTCAGCTCGAGGACCTCATCACCGACGAGCAGGTCGCCGTCACTGTCTCCAACACCGGTTACCTCAAGCGCACGCCGATCTCCACCTACCGCCAGCAGCGTCGCGGAGGCACGGGCCGCCTCGGCATGAAGACCCGCGAAGAGGACTTCGTCGCCCAGCTCATCATCGACTCGACGCACGCCTATCTTCTCTGCTTCACCAACACGGGCCGGGTCTACTGGCTCAAGGTCTACGAAGTCCCCGACGTCGGCGCCGCCGGCAAGGGCAAGGCCATGGCGTCGCTCGTTGCACTGCAGCCCGGGGAAAAGGTTGTAACTATCCTTCCTGTCAGGGATTTAGAGGAAGAGAACAAGTATGTTCTCTTCGCCACGCGCAACGGCACCGTCAAGAAGACCGCGCTCAAGGACTTCTCCAACGTCATGTCGCGCGGCATCATCGCCATCAACATCGATAAGGACGACGAACTCATCGTCGCCCGCATCACCGACGGCCAGCAGGTCATCTTCCTCGCCACCCACGACGGCCAGGCTATCCGCTTCAACGAGCAGGACTTGCGCCCCATGGGCCGCCCTGCCACCGGCAACCGCGGCATCTCGCTGCGCAAAGGGGACTACGTCATCGGCGCAGCTGTTACTCCATCGAACGAGGCACGCAACAAGCAGCGGCTCGAGCGTGCCGCAAAGTCTGGAATGAAAGGACTTGCGGACGCGGTGATGGCGGTTATTGATGAGGCGGCGGACTCGGCTACGGAAAATCCGCTTGAGCTGTCGGGTGATCCCAGCGAACTTTCTGCGCCGGCTATCTCGGAGGAGGTTTCGGCGAAACTGGAGAAGCTTGATAAGCAGCTTGGGCTAACGCCTTGCCTGATTCTTTCGGTCTCGGAGAATGGGTATGGCAAGCGGACGGATGTGGATCAGTACCGTCTGCAGTCGCGCGGGGGCAAGGGCGTCATCAACATGAAGGCCACGCCGAAGATCGGTAAAGTCACTGCTATCAATCTGGTAGACGAGACCAGCGAGCTGGTGCTGATCAGCCAGTTCGGCAAGATCATCCGCATCGACACCAAGAGCGTCCGGGCCGCCGGCCGCTCCACCAGCGGGGTCAAGCTCCTCGACCTCGACAGCGACGACAAGGTAGCCGCCGCCGTCGTCATCCCACCGGAAGAAGCCAAGTCCCAACCCGAAGAGGGAACGCTTTTGCAGTAATTTTTTTCGGGCGTGGTTTACCCGTTTTTGCTGGGGGTTTTGGCAAAAACGGGCATTTCTGCGTGGTGTTTCGATGGTGAATGTGTGGTGGATTGCTGGTGAAAGCTGGCAAGTTGACGCTCATTTTTCAGGCTCGAAAAACACGCCACTTTTTCCGGATTTATTTTGAGGGATTCCCATTTTGGGAATTCGGTTTGTGCTTCGGCTGCGTTCCTGTTTTTAGATTGTAGGAACCGCCTAATCGAAGTATCGTTATGTTTTCATCTGTAAAGCCAATCAGCAACAATCTGAAGTCATCCCATCCACCTCGACCTTAAAACAAGTAACCATCTCCTCCGCAGGGAGCGAAACCCAAGCCAAGTAGGGAACTCTATCGCGACGGCCGGATTAAGATGAAACTTCGGATACTGAATTACGGCTTCAAGGCTGAGCATGAGCAGATCACACGTCTAGACAGTCTCTTCAGCGCTCTTTCGTTCAACGATTTCGATGCATTTGTGTTCGATCCTGCTGCAGTTGTCGACGAGCTGCGTTTTGAAGGAAAACAAGCTACAGATCGAGTTACAGTCACTGGCGATGAATCAGGAAGTCTGCGCTCAACTCTGAATCGTCACAGCCGGGAGATTCTCGAACTAATTTGGTATAAGGGCCGGGCCGTGATTTGCATACTTCGAGACAATACCTTTCGATGGCAAGTCGAGTATTGGACTCAAGGTGCCAAGAAGGCATTTGAAGCTTTTGGTCCCTACTTCCTAATCGAAAAGGTTCTCAACCATGGCAATAAAAATCAAGTACTGAGATCCCTCGTTCATGGTGTGGGTGAACAAATACAGCTTGAAAGAGGTGCCTTACCAAGCTATCTCCGGACGGGTGGCCCACATCTGACCGAGCCACCACAATCGGGTGCCCCATCTTCGGCGCGGTTTTATCGCGACTAAGGTGGGCCATTTTCGCGGCGGCGAAAATCCCGATACTCTAAACTCACCCATGCCGCTCGGCCTCAAGCGATACCACCACGAAGCTGACGACCACTTCATCACCTTCAGTTGTTACCGCCGCGAACCCTACCTCAACACGCAATCCTCAAGAGACATCTTCCTCGACTCCCTCGAACAAACTCGCAAGCGTTACAATCTCGAAGTTCTCGGCTACGTCGTCATGCCTGAGCACACCCACCTCCTCATCAGCGAACCCGAAGACCACGAAGTCCCGCTCTCCAAAGCACTCCAGTCGCTCAAACTCTCAGTCTCAAAACGTCTCACGCAACGTCCCTTCTGGCAGACCCGCTACTACGACTTCAACGTCTTCACCCATAACAAGCGAGTCGAAAAGTTGAAGTACATGCACCGCAACCCAGTCACCCGAGGCCTTGTCGAGAAACCGGAAGACTGGCGTTGGTCAACCTATCGCCACTACCGGTACAACGAACCCACCCCGGTTCAAATCACTCGCGTCTGACACAGGATCGTGCTTTGCACGATGACCCACCTTAGTCGCGATAAAACCGCGCCGAAGATGGGGCACCCGATTGGGTGGTGCGTCAGGCCTCCGAGCCACCCTCGCACATCCTGGCACCTACGGCCATTCACCTGCCCCCTATGGGGTATTTCGCTCTGAAGTGGTAAGCGTAATGTGTTTCCTGATAGTTCAGTCTTGATTGGTCATTGCTGTGTGCTGACGCAGAACAGCTAAGACCAAGGGGGCAGCATGATTACGTTCACTGCGGGAGTTCTGATTACAGTCATTCTTCTCGTTGGTTTTGGTTTCCTCGCGACCGCCTCGGCCGGATGGTTCTTCAAATACCGGAAACCACACGATACCTTACCCTCACCAGACAAGAACAATCGATAACGCGGGCGGGTGGTTCACTCCACACGTTTGGAGGACGCAGAGAGCCATCCGCGTGCTTCGTCCTGCTCGGCGGTCGTGAGCTTGTCCTTCGGAATCCGGATAAACGACAGCGGCCCGGGAAATAGCAAAAACATTTCTGGTCGCTCCAGCCACTGCTCAAACGCGTTCCATGTATAGTCCGTGTTGGCCGTTCCATTTTTGCGCTCGAACCGCAGTCCAGTGGGAGTTAGCGTCATCGTGCCCGGGAAGTTTTTCGCCTGCTGCTCATACATTTTGCGAACTCTGGAGGCAAAACTGAACCTGCACCATAGGAAGAAGATTGTTGCGCAGAGATTGAAGACAACTCCGGAGCTTAGCCGCTGATCCGATATCCATACAAGGACGGTCAGGATGGCGAACACGACACCCAGGGCCGGATAAACGTACCAGGCAATCCAAAAGCTCCAACGCCGCTTTCTGGTTGTGTGCAGATGCGAAAGACGGGTTGCTTCGAAATACTGCTCGTGACTTAGATCGACTTCCATCTGCATAGATTACCCAGGGGGCCATCGTTCAAATATTGGCTAGCTAGTCTTATCAGCTAGTATTCGCGCCAGCAACATTTAATTAAGTTGGCTACGCGCTAGGGAGCCGGGGTGAGTCCGTGCCGCCGCATCACTTCGCCGATCGCGACGGGATCGGGTGGGGTTGGGGGTACGGATGTGGCTGCGGCTTTGGCGACTGCGGCGATCTCGCGAAAGTACTCCGGGCCGAGGATGCCCGGGGTGACGATTGCCAGCATCTTCGCGTCGGCGGGGTGAGGATTGTCGAAGCGGTGCACCACTCCGCGAGGGATGCAGAGCGCATCGCCCGGTCCGATCTCCTTCTTCTGTCCATCGACGGTAAACGTCAGCACACCCTTGAGCCCGTAGATCGTCTCCTCGTAGCCATCGTGACTGTGGGCGATGGGCACCTTCGCTCCGGAGGGAACGTCGAACTCGAAGACGGCAACGCTGCCTCCGGAGGCCTTGCCCTCCACCAGGAACCGAATCGCCAACTGCCCAAGCCTGATCTCTTCCGCCGTGCCGGTTGCCATGAATGTGCTCTCCTCTGTCGGAGCATACATGCCGTGGCCCACGATTGGTTCACCCCACCAGCAAAGCTGTCGGGGGACATACAACCTGGAAGATGCGGTTCGTTAGTGGCCTGTGAACACTGGGCGGAAGCGGAATACTTTTACAGCAGCCTGACAAAGGGCTGACATGTTGGCCGGCGGGATCGCCATAGGCTTGTTTTAAAGCATTCCTCCCCGGGCTTGTCCATTGAGACTGGTTCGCAGTTGATCCTTCGCTGAGCTTACTGTGTCTTTTTCTGCCTCGATCGTTGGTACCAGGAGTGGTCTGCTACCTATTCGAGTATCCACTCGACAATCGAGGAGAGGCTGTGAACCGGAAATTCCGCGCACGACTGTGTTCCGTTCTTTTGACCATCACCTTCTGCGCACTTGGTAGTGCAAGCGCGCAGACGAGCAGCCACAAGCAGACTGACCTGGTTTCGGATGTACCGGATCTGGCGGCGAACTTTGATCCGCGTCTTGCGACTCCGTGGGGCATTGCACTGTCGGCCGAGCAGCCGTTCCGGGTTGCCAACAACGGCAAGGGGTCGTTTGCGAGTTACGACGCAACCGGCGCAAATCTGAATTTCGCGGGCATTGTCGCAGCGCGCGCGGGGGCTACGTTGCCGTCGAGGCCAACCGGCGTCGTATTCAATCCGACCGCTGCGTTCGCTCCTCCGGGAAGCCTTGCGAGCCCGTTCCTGTTCGCGACCGAGGACGGAACGATCTCGGGCGAGTACGCCGACTCGCGGGGTGACATCCTGGAGACGACGATTCTGGTGGTGGACAACTCGGCGCATGGGGCGGTGTACACCGGCCTTGCGATTGTGACGCCGGATTGCTGCGGGCCTTATCTCGCGGTGGCGAACTTCAACAGCGGATTGGTCGAAACCTACACGTCATTCTTCGCGCCACTCGCGACTCCCGGGAGCTTCACTGATCCGAACCTGCCGGCGGGGTATGCTCCTTACAATCTGCAGGTGATTGGGAACCAGATCTTCGTGACGTATGCGGTGCAGGACGCGGCGAAACATACGGCGGTCATCGGAACCGGAAAAGGCATCGTCAATATCTTCGACCTCGAAGGCAACTTCGTGAAGCGGTTCGTCACGAACGGGGAGTTGGATGCGCCGTGGGGCGTAGTTAAAGCGAGCGCGCATTTCGGAGCGTTCAGCAACGACATTCTCATCGGGAACTTTGGCGGTGGAATTATCAACGCGTTTGATCCGACGACGGGAAACTTTGTGGGCTCACTGAACGACGGGGCGGGCAACCCGATCATTGATCTTGGCCTGCATGGGATGGTGTTCGGAGCAGGCACATCGGGCGATCCGGATACGCTGTACATTACGGCGAGTTTGTCGGGTGGAAACCTCGGGGTGCTTGGGGCGATCTCGGTCAACACTACAGCGGCGGCGGATTTCTCGGTGGCGACTTTGGCTGGGAATAGCACGATTACTGCCGGTCAAGCGGCGAACTTCATGTTTACGGTTACGCCGACGGCGGGCTTTCAGGGCAACGTAGACTTCTCGTGTACTGCTCCGGCGGGGATTACCTGCAGTTTCAACCCGGCGTCGGTGTCGACGGCTGGGGGCGCTGCGAATACGGCTCTTGTGGTGACGGCGTCGGCAGATGTGGCACAGCGTGCGCTGCCGGGCGGCGTGGGTTCGTCGGGCTTCTTGCTGGCGAGTCTTGGATTGTTCGGCGTTGGACTGTCGTTGCGGATTCGACGCGTCGGAGGTGGTGGGTTGCTGTCATTCGCCGCCGCGCTGCTGCTGATGACTGGCGGTTGCGTGGGATGCTCCGGGAGTTACGCCACGCCGGCCTCTGCGGTTCCACCGGCGACAACTGTGCCACCGGCGACTTCCGCTCCGCCTGCGACGCCGGCTCCTCCTGCTCCTCCTGCACCGGCTCCTCCAGTGCCGGCTCCTCCTGCTCCGCGGACCGTGTCAATTCAGGTGACGGCGCAGAGCGGAGCTATCTCTCATGCAACCTTACTGAGCGTTACGCTCCAGTAGTCTGAAGCCAATTCGGAAAGAATAGGGTTTTGGTAGAGCCCGGAAGCCCACCTTCGCTGCCTGTTTGTAGCTTAGGTGGGCTTCGGCCTTAAGTGCGAACCATCTTCAACCGGGGAAAGAGTCTACAATCCCAGTCACAGGGCTCCCGAACAACAGGAGGACTCACATGACCAGCAAAGACCCGTCCGCACCTGGTTTTAAACAGAAGGCCGCGCATGAGTTGAAGGACTTCTTCTGGATTTCCGTTTACCTGGCGGTTTTTTTCTGCGCGCTCGAGACCTACACGATGCTGCTGTTGAGAAAATACGACATCAGCTTTCTGAACTACACCTTTGCGCTGATCAATGCTCTCGTCATCGCCAAAGTTATTCTTATCGGCGAGATGGCTCACGTTGGCAGGAAGTGGGAAAGCAAACCGCTGTACCAGTCGGTGCTCTATAAGTCATTTGTCTTTGGCCTGCTCGTCTTCGCGTTCCACTTTCTCGAGGAGTTCGTCAAACGCCTGATTCACCATGGTCCTGCTGGGAGTGTGGTGCACGAAGTGAAGCTGGACGAGGCGATTGCCCGAACAATCGTGATCTTCTGTGCCTTCATTCCGCTGTTCGCATTCAGGGAGCTTGGCCGGGTGCTCGGCCCGGAGAGACTCCACGCGCTGTTCTTCAAACGCGGTGATGCAGCCAATCCGGCTCTCTCTACCAGTCGGCCCTGATCCGCTTGGCACGAGCTTTAGGGTATTGCGTGCGGGCGCGTTGCCCGTTGCACGGGTGAGCCTCCACCTCCAGAATGTGCGATGCGAATGCGCCCAATTCACGCTAAATTCCCACCCATGAAGTCACTTGTTATCGCTGTTCTGCTCCCCGCGAGCGTTGCCCCGGCCCTTGCACCGATTCACGCCCAGCAAATCGCTGTGGCCCCGCACCTCGAAACCACTGAGATGGATCTCCTCTTTATTCAGGAGATCAAATTGTGGAAGTCGCTCCAGTATCACGACCTCGTCACCTTCAACTCCTTGCTGCTCCCGGACTTTATCGAGGTGGAAAAAACGATTCAGAACCGGGAGCAAATCCTCGCGAATCTGAACACGTGCACTCTGGTCAGTTTCAACTTTCACAACCATCAGACGCGCATGCTCTCCCCCTGACGCCGCTGTGATCGCCTACAACGCGAACAGTGAAATCAGCTGCGGCAAGGCTCATCTCAAGGGCAGTTACAACGCTACGACAACTGGGTGCGGCGCGACGGGAAATGGCTGGTCCAGATCCACACCGAAATCCCGATCAAATCCTGACGCAGTCGACGCGTAGTCTGCGCGACGCGGGTTGCCTGCATCTCCTCATCACGATTGGTTGCCCGATCTTTGGGATCGTTTCATCATCAGCAACGCAGCATTGCGTGGAGCGAAATCCAACATGGTCCGATAGCACAACGCTCGCTCATCGTCAGGCATCAAGGTCTGCAGGGGGGTAATCTATGGACCCAAAAATCCTGACTGCAGTCATCATTGCTATTGTTGCGATTCTGGTCGTCGTTGCTGTACTTCTCGTCACCAGGCGCCGCAAAACCGAGCATCTGAAACAGACGTTCGGTTCGGAATATGATCGCGTGGTGCATCAGCACGGAGATCCGCAGCGCGCTGAAACCGTTCTCATTGAAAGAGAAAAGCGTGTCTCCCACTTTCAACTGCGCCCATTGCCTGCGGCGGAACGAGAGAGATATGCCCAGCAGTGGGCCGCCGTTCAGCGGCAGTTCGTCGACGACCCGAAAGGCGCAGTCAGCCAGGCGGACAGACTCGTCACCAATGTCATGAACGCTCGCGGCTATCCCATGAGCGAGTTCAATCAACGCGCCGACGACATATCGGTCAACTATCCGAACGCCGTCGGGAACTATCGAACCGCTCACGACATTGTTGTGCGCCATGGCAAAGGCCAATCCAGTACAGAGGATCTTCGCAAGGCCATGGTGCATTTTCGTTCCCTGTTCGATGAATTGCTTGGCAACCCAGGAATAGCCCACAAGGAGGTAGCATGATCGGCGAAGTTCGTGATGAGACAAACCTTTCCACTGCAGAGATCGCAAACCCAATCACACCCAGATCCCAGTACCAAAGCAGAAACACCTCTGTTGACACGGCCGTAGTGGAGGAACCGCGCGACGTCGAAGGAACGCGCGCTCTCGTCCCGGAGCAGACGACGGTGAACGACCGCCCAGGGCAGTTGTTTCCCGACAACGAACTGAATGAGCTTCGCGCACGTTGGGACAAAGCTCAGATTGGCTTTGTCGACGAGCCCCGTGCTGCAGTCGAACAGGCAGACAGTCTCGTCGCCACTGTGGTGAAACGTATTGCCGAACAATTTGCCGCCGAGCGCGCTGAACTGGAACATCAATGGGATCGGGGAGACAACGTTTCCACCGAAGACCTGCGTCAAGCGCTGCGGCGCTACCGTTCCTTCTTTGATCGTCTTCTGGCGTTTTAGCTGGCGTTTCAGGGTTTCGCACTTTCTCTGACTGCCTTGTCATCCTGGTGACAGTTCAATGTCGCCAGGATGGTTTTTTTGCGAAATTTGCCGACACAAAATCGGCCGAGGATGTCGCGGTCCACCACCTCGTCGTCATCTATTGAAATTCCGGCTACACGCGAAGACCGGGGTCCGGTTAATTTACGAAATGGTGACGGTAGACAATTCCTGCGGATGCTATCTTGACCTTCGTCAACTGAGGTGACCGTGGCCGACACCAGCAGACTCCGTCTCCGCATATTCGATGGCTCGCGCCAACCCTTTTCCAAGCCGGCAAAGTTTCTCGTCAAAATCGTAGACGGCAACCAGATCCAGCACATCTGGCACGAATACTCTCAAAACGACATTACCTTCGAGGGGCTGCCCTTTTACAACAACCTCTTCGATAACTATACGGTTGTTGTCTCATCCGACGGCTACAAGCAGGCAGGCTACCAGCCGGTGAAGCTATCGAACGCCTACACAACGACGCTCGATATCATGCTCATTCCCAACGACCCCGGGTTCAGCTTCGTGAACGCTCGCTGGGACACCGCGAAGGTGAACTATCCGTTCATCGCTTCAGGCGCCAACAACGCTACCGGCGAGCAGCGGTACGACGACCTTCTGGATAAAACCGAAAGGTCTCTGGCTTGTCTTCTCAACCTCTGCGAAGCCCTTAGCCAGGTCGCGCTTCCTCAGGGAACTCCTCTGGACTACATGAAGCAGCTTCGCTGGGATCTTCCCTTTGCTCCTGCACAGGACCGCTTCTTCGCCTGGTGCGACATCGGACTCATCGATCAGGTGAAGGCAGCGGCGGCAGCCGGAAAATTCGCGGTAGAAAACTCTCCCGGTATCTTTCATCCCGGAGCCACCTCCAGCTGGAAGCAGATCGAGTTCGGCGAAGCCAACATCCAACTCACCTTTCACGAAAATGAAAAGCTCGTCGTCAACGGCGTCAACTGTACCATGGTCGAACCCGACATTGACTACTATCGCGACCCTGCCGCCCACACCATTCTTGAAGTCATCCCGAACGGCTTCACGCACACGCTCACCAATCCTGCCGAGGTCTACGTACTTCGCTGGATCGCCGGACGCACCGCCGGAATTCCCGAGTTCGCTCCTCTCTACACCATCACTTAGGCGCGATTCCGTTACCCGAATCAAATCTATCGATTCAGATCATGGATGGTCTGGCCAGCCGCTTGCCCTAGCTCCCCCGCAGCGTCCTTTACATTTCCAGCAACACGCTCCGCCGCACCTTCACCTGTCATGGTGTCGTCACCGGTAAATCTCCCAACACCCTCTTTGATGGCACCGGCGATCGACTGGAGCTTGCCGCCCGCGCGTTTCTTTGTTCCCCAGTTAAAAGCTTTGCGAGCCACGCCTTCGGCTCCGTCATATCCTGTCGCGTACTCCGCTCTCGGCTCGGCAAGCCTCAGCAAAAGAGTTACGCCCGCTCCAATTCCAACCCCTGCCACAATCCACGGAAAAGCTTTCATATCTCACCTCCAGCCCAGTAGGATGCAATCCCTTTTATGGAGTTAGCCGCCGTTCCTTACGGCCCTGGGGTGAAGAGATAAAAGTGATGCGATTAAATGACGACGCTATGACAATTTTCTGACAACACACCACATGTGAACTAGATAGTCTTCAGCCACAGACAGTTCTGTTCAAAATTTCTGCCCGGGCCCGGCAGAAAAAAAGAGAGTGAGGCCACCATGCCTGATGCATCAAGTCAATACACGATTTCAAACTCCCCCAGCAATCCAACGCGGCGCAAATCCGTCAGCCGCATTCTTCGCGCACTGTCTCTTCTGGCAGTAGCCACAACCGCCGTCGCGCAAACCGCTGGTACCTACACGGCCAGCAACCTCGTCTCGGACGGTTCTGTTCCCGCCACCATTATGGACCCCACCTTCATCAACCCATGGGGCGTCACGAACGCCACCTTCTGGATCAACACGCAGGGGACCGGTCTTGACTACGTTATTTCGGCCGCGAACTTCCCGCCGTTCCCGCCGCTCACACCGCCCGCCGTTCCTGCGATCGCATTCAAAATCAGCATCCCCGCGGCCACCGGCGGCACCACCGCCGTCGGCTCACCCACTGGAGCTGCTTCTACAGGAGCCGCCACCGGCTTCGTCCTGCCCAACGGCACGAAAGCCACCTTTCTGTTCGCTTCGCTCGACGGCGTTATAACAGGTTGGAACAATCTGCTAGGTACAAACGGGGCGATCGCACAGGTCGCCATCAACAACAACACTGCCGGCGCCGTATATACGGGCCTGGCGCTCGCCACGAACACGACGGGGACTTTTATCCTGGCCGCCAACTTCGGCAAAGCCGCCGCGATCGAGGTCTACGACAACAAATTCGCCGTCGCCAAACTCGCCGGCTCTTTTACTGATCCCAATCTTCCCGCCGGCTACGTGCCTTACAACGTCCACACCTTTGGATCGCAGGTCTTCGTCACCTACGCTCTCAAAGCTGCCACAGGCGGACCGACTGTCGCTCCCGGCAACGGCATGGTCAACATCTTCGACACGAACGGCAACTTTGTTTCCCGTGCAGTCTCGCCTGGCGGCAACCTCAACGCGCCGTGGGGGGTCGCAGTCGCTCCTACGACCTTTGGCATCTTCGGCGGGGATATCCTCGTCGGCAACTTCGGCGATGGCGTCATCAACGCCTATGATCCCAAAACGTTCGCCTACGTTGGCCAGCTAGCCGATGGCACTGGCAAGACCCTCAGCTACGCCAGTCTCTGGGAGATCTTCTTCGGTCTCACCGCACCCTCTTCCAGCAACGGCGGCAACCAAAACACGCTTTACTTCGCAGCCGGACTGGCTTCTGAGAAACACGGTCTTCTCGGTGCCATCAACACCAGCACGACTACCACCGGCGCGGCGACGTACGGCTTCAGCGCCTCCACCTCTGCTGCCACGGTCACTGCCGGCTCTTCCGCGACAGCGATCGTCAGCGCCACACCCACCAACAACTTCAGCGGTACCGTCGCTCTCACCTGCAGCGCCGGTCTGCCGATGGCCGCCACGTGTACCTTCTCGCCTGCGCAGTTGACCGTGGTTGCAGGCGCACCCGCAACCAGTACGCTAACCATCGCCACCGTAAAAAAGACGGCGATGCTCCATCCCCCCACGCTTCGCGGAAAGGCCGCAGGAATCACCGTAGCGCTTCTGTTGCCCTTTGGCGCGATGCTTATCTTCCCGCGCCGGTCACTCCGGCAACACCGTTCTATCAGGCTCCTTGGCTTACTCGGCATGTTCGTGGTTTCGGCCGGATTTTTCGCCGGTTGTTCCAGCTCGAGCGATGTCATCACCCCGTCCACGCCGCCTGGCACATCAGCGATCACCATCCAAGCCCAATCCGGCACAGTCACCCAAACTACAGTCATCAACCTGACGGTGCAGTAGTTCAGCACAAATGCTTCATTGAATCAATGAGCCAATCGGCTTTGTAGCAGCCATCTGCTTCTCTCTGGAACCCGTGGTCAACCCACAGGGGAGGGCCCATTCATCAACATGAGTGGGTCTCCCCCGTCCGCGGAGCACAAGCGATGACTTTCATGCGCTAACTCTAATCCCTCCTATTATCTCCAAACAACCTTGCAAGCGGCTGCACGCACCTGTCGGCACACGCAGCGCAAGTCAACGCATACCATCACTTAGTCATTGAAAATTCAATTGACTTCCTTCGGGTTGGAGCCTATAAACAACCTCCCGGGCCCTTAGGAACATCGAAGAAGAAAACTATGCCTAGGGGACGTCGAAGGAGAAAACTATGCAGCTCAGACGCTTGCTTATGAATCCAGTGTCCGCTCTTTTTCTTGCCGCCTGCGCGTTCTCCGCGTTCGCACACGCCGACACGATTGCGTGGACCAGTTGGTCTTCCGCCACCGCCGGCAACCCCGGCTCAGCTACCGGCACCATCGGCAGCATCAACGTTAGCTACTCCGGGCAGACCTTGGGACTCACGAACGTTCCCAGCTGGACCCCCGCCTCCACCTTTACCGGCGGCGAGGTCGGCAATGCGCCTCCTCATACGCCTACGATTCAGTTAATGGGGGATCGAACCTGTCGGAAACCATCATGTTTTCCTCCACTGTCGTCGATCCTATCTTCGCCATCTGGAGCCTCGGTCAGGCGGGAGGTCCTGCGTCGTTTGACTTCTCCTCTAAGAGCGGGCAACCGTTCAACCTACTCGGCGGCGGCCCCAATGCAGAATTCGGTGGCAGCACCCTGACCTCCAACGGCTCCGTCGTCAATGGCGTCGAAGGCAACGGCCTGGTCCAGTTCATTGGCTCCTACGATTCCATAAGCTTCACGACGCCCAACTTCGAGTTCTACTACGCATTCACGGTAGGCTACGACGCAACTCTGACGCCCACGCCCGCCGTCCCCGAGCCCGCGACTCTTTCGCTCTTTGGCCTCGGCCTCGCCGTGCTGCCAATTGTTCGCAGCACGCTTAACCGCCGCCGCGCTTAAACTCAACTCAGAATTCGCAATGCCCCATCGTCAGTCACAAGGAGTGATTCAACGATGGGGCATTCGTCTGTCTCAAATCTTCTAACTCCAACCCAATCCCATCCAATCCTGCTACCCTTCCTTCACACCATTGCAAGCCGAATCTCATCGCCACGAAAGGGAACCCATCATGGCACTCAGACCAATTCTCCTTGCCCTCCTCCTCTCGCCTCTCGCCGTTGCTCAGGCACCCAAGCCGGCCGGCCCGCCGCCCACGTTGAAATCCATCCTGCTTGCCCAGCTTCGCTCCACGCACAACAAGGCGGAGTGGTTTGTCCCCGTCAATACTGCTGTTGCGGGTCTCACTCCCGAACAGGCCCGCTGGATCCCCAAATCTGAAGGGCCCAATAATCCTGCGCCGGAAGATCACTCCGTAGGCATGATCGCCTACCATCTTGTCTACTGGAACACGCAGGCGCTGGCGCAGCTAAAAGGCGAAAAGGTGCCTCCTCCCACATCCGACAACACTGAGACGTTCAATAAATTCGACGCGACCAACTGGCCCGAGACCGTCAAGAAGCTCGACGAGAATCTCACCGCAATAGAGCAGCTCGTCGAAGCCGCGGATGACACAAAGATGGCGGCAATCGCCAACACGATCGCCCACATCAGCGCCCACAACGCGTATCACACCGGTCAGATCATCACGATCCGCAAGCTGCAGGGTTCATGGGACCCCAAAAAGGGCGTGAGCTGACTTATCTCGCCCGTAGCGGCTGGATATCCTGATCCATCATCCCCGCCAGATCCTTGGCGAGGCCCGGTCCCTTCGCGTTCGAATACGTCCCCAGCGTCCCCTTCAACTCCACTTCCGTCTTCTTGCCACCGAGCTCCTCGGTGCACGGAGTCGCGGTCAGATACGAAGCTGTAAATCCGATCGTCCGCTTGTTGACCGTCTGCTCCTGGACCACCACATGCAGCGCGCGGTCCGCTGCCGCCGCCGATTCCACCACGTCTACCTCGTTGAGCGCTGCCACAGCATCGCGGATGGCCGCCGCGATCGCCCCGGTAGGATCATCGCCCGCCACGGTCACCAGCACCTTCACCCTTCCCGCTGGCACCGTCCCACTCGCCGGGCACATCAGCAATCCCTTCCTGGGATCCGGCTTCGCCGAAATCAGCAGTGCTGTCAGTTGCGCCTGTGTCAGCCTGTTCAATCCCTCTGCGTTAAAGTTCTCCGCCGTCACCCCAAGCGTCTTTTGTACCTCTGGCGACCACACCGCCATACCCGACTTCACGACAGCCTTCGGCTTCGATTTTGCCGCCGGTGCTGGAGTTGCCTGTTGGGCCGTCGCCACCATGGCCACCATCATTCCTGTCATCATCCATCCGGCCACAGACGTAATAGAGACTCGCCACGAAAACACCATTCGCTTCACTCATCCTCCTGTTAGTACTAAGACGCTAAAACGTTGCCTGAGCCTCCACAAAACTTCAAATATCCGGTTCGCAAACGCGTTTCACGCCCTCAAAGCCATCATTCCCTTATCGAACAACCATATCCATGTGCATATTTTCTGGCCTCGGGAGATGCCAAAAAGAACTCAACCTCCCCAAATTCCCGCATCTAACCGAAAATGAGCAAGCTTAGAAAAGCGGCCCTTCTTACCCCTCTCCTGTTTGCAACCAGCATTCTTCCCGCGCAGAATCACCACCACAACGATAGTGCCTACTACAACGGCATGCGCAACGGTGCGCGCGGCGGCAACTACTACAACAGCCACGATCGCCGCTACAACAACAACTACTATCACAACGATCATCGCCAGGGCGGCATCGGCCCGGGTAAAGGCGCCCTTATCGGCGGTGCCGGGGGCGCGGCCCTCGGCGCAGTCTTCGGCGGCGGCCTCAAGGGCACCATCATAGGCGGAGGAGCCGGCGCGGGCATAGGCGCAGTTGTAGGCCAGGCCGCCCAGAACAATCGCAACAACAAATATCACCACTCCTACTAGCCCACAAAAGACAAAGAGGAACGATCATGTATTTAGCCAATCGAATCGCCATCTGCATCACCTTCGCCGCCGCAACTCTTACTGCGACCGCGCAGCAGCAGCCGAAGTCCCCGGTCACCATCACTCCGTCTGCCGACGCCGCCGCTCCGCACAACTGGACCACCGAGCAGATTCTAACCTGCACGGTCTCCGATTGCTGGCAGCTCGCCGGCCGGAATGAAACCACCTTCTTCGACATCATCCAGCAGCTCGCCGAAATCTCAGCCCAGACTCGCGGCCTCACTCTTCCCGATAACGCCGAAGCCGGCAGGAGTACGGGCGAATACATCAAGGCCAAGGCGCATACCGATCACGGCCAGCTCCTCTATTCCATTGTCGATGCCGCCATCCGCAAAGTAGGCAAACCAGCAGCCACTAACTAGCGTCTCCTCCAGGGGGAGGCCAGACGCTAAGATAGTTCATGCGTCTCCTCCTCCTCCTAGCGACCGTCTTCAGCTTTGCCACATTCTCTTCTGCTCAAACCGCCACGCAGGCACCGGCTCCCGTCGAGATCGTCAATCTCGAGCAACATCTCTGGACGACGATGGCTGAAGGCGACTTCGCCACGGTCCGCAGGCTGTTCTCAAAAGATTTCATTGAAGTCGACGACCACATCGAGGCGGTCGACTCTCTGCTGATCAGACTGAAGCACTGCAAGCTGGAGTCCTACGAACTCCGCGACCTGCAGGTTCGCATCCTCTCTCCGGAGTCGGCGCTCACCGCCTATCACGTCGTCAACACCTTCAACTGCGGAACCGGCGACAACTCCCAGCGTAAAAACTACGACAACAACTCCACTACGGTCTGGGTGCGTCAGCCCGGCAGCGGTAAGTGGCTGGTTCAAGCGCACACCGAAACACCGACCACTCTGGCAAAATAAGAGCGGGCCCCTCACCGGTAATTCATCCTACGAAAGAGGCTTCAATGCCCCCTCGCCACCTCCCCCTGCGAATTGTCGCAGCGACATTTTTTTTCGCGTCTCTCAGCGGCTGCGTCAACCTCGACGCCGCCGCCGGCCTCTCCAAACTCGCCGACGAAGCCAGAATTGCTCTCCCCCGAGTCTCCAACGATGTTGCCGGAACCTGTGTCCGTCAGAACACTCTCTTCGAAAACACACCAGCGGCGGAGCGTCCCCCAAACGAACAAGCGCAGGACTGCAAACCCTATCAGGAAATATCACGCCACCTCGCTCAAGACGAGAACGTGCTTGCCGACTACTTCGAAGCTCTAGGCAAACTGGCCTCCAATCAGCCGATGAATTATGACTCAACGATTACCGAAAATGTATCTGCCACCGGAGCAAATTCTGCCATGTCGGCAAACACCATCACCGCCGGCAACGACGCACAAAACATCATGAAGGCTCTCGCCGATGCTGCTACGAGGGGCTATCGTGAAAAGCAGCTCGGCCAACTCATCCAGCAAACCGATCCAGCCATCCAATCCCTTACCCAGTCCCTGAAAAAAGTCATCGGCGTCGACTATGCATTGCTGCTCTCCAATGAGGAGCTCAGCGTCGACACCTTCTATAAGGGTCCCATGGCCAGCGCTCAATCTAACGAGCGCCTTGCTCTCATCCTCGTGCAACGTCAGTACGCGCAGGACAAGACGTCGCTGCAGTCACACAGAGATGACATCGCCGCCTACGAAAAAATTATGGATGACATCGCCGCACTCCACACCAAACTGAAGCAGGAAGCAGAAAAGAAGGCCAGCATCGTCGAGATAGGCAAGCAGGTCGCGCCGATCGTTCAATCTCTCAGGACGGCGCTCTCCGACATTCAATCGAGGTCGAACTAGCCATGAAAACTCCAACTCCTGTCACACCGGCCGCACCGGCCATAACAGCTCTCTCTGACGACCAGATGCAAGTGCTGGCTCAGGCCTTTCATGACATAGCAGTGGAGATCGGCCAGGTTCGCCTGAACGCCATCACTGCTGGCAGCAAACTCACCGATCCCGGCATCGTCCAGTTGCAGGGCTACGTCTTTTCCTTGATGAACATTGCGGCAGGCTTCGCTCTGCAGGCCGCGAACCTCACGCTGGCCAACGCAGACCAGGCGATCAATCAAATCTCCCTCGCGACAAAAGCTGCAGACCGCGCCCTGGACAAACTCCAGAAGGTCGACAAAGCCGTCAGCATAGCGTCTTCTGTTATCGTCCTGGCGATGGCTATCTCCACTAAAGATCCCGGCCAGATCGAGAGCGCTGCCAAATCCGTCGCGTCCGCCGCAGGCTTGTCAGTGTAGAAAAGAGGATGCGGGCGGGCGATACCCGCATCCTGTCACTTACTGCTTGCGCCGCTTACTTCTTGTGATAGTTCGGATACGGAGGCTTGGGCGTGTCCTGGACAGGATGTTGCGCAAGCTCCTGCATCGCTACGCTCACCGCTTTTTCCAACTGCGGATCATGTCCTTCGCTCACAGCTTTCGGATCTTGTTCGACCACCACATCGGGATCGGTGCCATGGTTTTCAATCTGCCACTTGCCCTCCGGAGAGAAGTAGCCGAAGCTCGGCGAAGTCACACTACCCCCATCCATCAACACCGGAATCGCTCCGATGCCGACCAGACCGCCCCAGGTACGTTTTCCGATCAGCGTGCCCACCTTCTCCTGATGGAAGAGCCACGGCATCGCATCGCCGCCTGAGCCGGCGACCTCGTTGACGATCATCACCTTCGGCCCTGAAATGGACGCGTTCACCGTCTTCTGTGTCGCGCCATAGCGATACGCCCAGTAGCCGACGATCTTCCGTTGCATCGCTTCAATAATGTAGTCGGCCATCTGCCCGCCGCCGTTGAAGCGCTCGTCGATCACCGCACCCTGCTTGTCGAGTTGAGAGAAGTAGAAGCGGTTGAAGTTCGTAAAGCCGCCGGCGCCGGTATCGGGCAGATAGACATACGCAAGTTTGCCGCCTGAAAGCTTATCGACCTTGCGCTGGTTGTCTTCGATCCATTCGCTGTTGCGCAGAGCTGCCTCGCTGCGAATCGGAACCACAGTGATGTCCCGCGCGTTGCTTCCGTTCGCAGAACCGATATGCAGCGTGATCGCATGCCCGGCTGTCCCTTCCAGCAGTCGCTGAATATCGTCGTCGGCCTTCACCTCTTCGCCGCCAATAGTCAGGATGCAGTCGCCAGCGTGCACATTCAAGCCGGGCTCAGCCAGCGGTGCCTTCTCCTCTGGATTCCAGTTGCCCCCGACAAGAATCTTCTCCACGCAATAGTGGCCATTTTCGATTTTGTAGTCGGCACCCAGCAGCCCACCCGGAACCCGCTTCGCTTCAGGGATTGTTCCGCCTGTGCCTCGCAGATGCCCAACCGAGAAGCCGCTCAGCATCTCCTGGAAGATGTAGTTCAAATCGCTGCGCGAGGCGATCGACTGCACATACGGCTCCAGCCGCTTCTCCTCTTTCACGGTATTCACGCCATGAAAATTTGGATCGTAGAAGTAGGAGCGCTCCACTCTCCACACCTCGTGGTACATCTGATTCCATTCGGCTGTGGGGTCGATGCGCACCTGCAGATCGGCGAGCGATACTGTACCCTCGCCCGGCTTGATCGGCGCATTCGCAGGAACGATCACGTAGATTGGCCGCGCGGGAGCACCACCAGCGCCGCGACCAGCGCCGCCCATACCCTCGGGCATCAACGCCAGCAACATCTTTTCGCCGTCCGCAGAAAGATCGAAGCTCGCAACGCGATCGGCGAGCTTCTCCGTCTTGCGTGTGTCGAAGACGAACCGGCTCAACGTAGCCGTACGCTCCGCGAAGCGATTTCCACCCGCGGCCTGACGGAAGTACAGTGTGCCCGGCTTACCCGCAATCAGTTCCAGGTAGTCACCGGCAGGCAGCGGCAGCGCGACGATTCGGTTCTCAATTCCCGCAAGGTCAATCTTCACAGGTTTTGGCGGAGTTGGAGTTCTGGCAGCAGCGGGGCGCGGCTTCTCGCCTTCTTTTGCCTCGCCGGCAGGTGTTGCGTCTGCATTCTCTTTGGGCTTTTCGTGTGCTTCGGCTGGAGTCTTTTCATCATCGCTCTCGGGAGCAATCGGCGAAGCCTGATCTGCAGCCAGCACAACCGCGTAGATATTGCGCGACGGCGAAAGCAGATCGCTCGTCATATCGAGACCGGCCGTCGTTCCTCCGCTGCCCGTGCTCGCGGTGAAGTAGAGGTACTTCCCGTTGCGGTCGAACGTGGGGAAGCGTGAGTCGGCAGAGTCCGAAGCAAACTGAGTCGACTTACCCGTCTCCACCGAATACAGAAACAACGCGTGCAGATGGTTCGCCACAATCTGCGAGTAAGCGATCCACTTCGAATCCGGCGACCACGCGATGTCCCGCTTGTCGGTCTGGAAATAATCGTCTTCGCCGACATGCGTCAGCTTTCCATTGGTGGTGTCAAGCATCCACAGCTTCAACCGGTTGTCGCGAAACGCCAACAGCTTGGAGTCAGGCGACCACATCGGATCGAAGTAATACGCAGGCTCCTTCGCAAGCGGAAACTTCTTCACCTCTCCACTCCCCGTCTGGCTCGAGACGTGCACCGCGTACAGACCTGACTCATCAGAAAAATAAGCAATGGACTGGCCGTCAGGCGACCACGCCGGACTCCGCTCCATCACGCCCGGCGTATTCGTAATATCCCGCGTCGGCCCCTTCTTCGCGGGCACGGTCAGGATCTCGCCATGCGCTTCAAACACAGCACGCAAGCCAGTGGGCGAGATGGCGGTGTGGTCAATCTGCGTACTGACATTCTCGATGCGCGCTCTTACTTCCGGCAGATCGCCCGTCACATCGATCGGCACCATGCGCGACTGACCACTTGTTGGATCGAACAGATAGATCTCACCCAGTTGGTCGTACACCAGACCACCAGGTCCACCGGACAACGAATGAATATCCGGCTTGCCTGCGTTCTTCAGGCACTCCGTCACTGCCTTCGTCACGGGGTCATATTTGAACAACGTCATTGGCCCGTTACGATCGGAGAGAAAATAAATCATCTTCCCAATCCAAACAGGATTGAGGTCCGACGCCGAGTCATGCGGAATCTCAGTGCTCGTCAGGTCCTTCAAGCCCGTGATCCAGATTGTGCTCGCGCGGCCACCGCGATAGTTGCCCCACGCAACGTACCGGTTGTAGTCGAAACTGAATGAAGGTCCCAATGGCGAATAAGCAATGTGGTCGCCATCGCTGGAGATCTGTCCCTCGAACGCCATCGGCAGCGGCAGCGCTTTGGCGAAGCCTCCCGCCGCAGGAACTTCATACAGCTGTGTGTACCGGCTGTTCGCCTGGCGGTCGGAACGAAACAGAATCTGTTTGCCATCCGGCGACCAGCCCACCGCCGTGTCTACCGAGGGATGATACGTCACACGATGCGGCACACCGCCCGCAGCCGGAATCGTGAACACATCTGTGTTGCCATCGTACTCCCCAGTGAAAGCAATCATGTTCCCATCGGGCGAGAACACCGGCGAGGTTTCAACCCCAACACCAACTGTCAGCCGTGTGGCATGACCTCCCTTGCGGTCCACACTCCACAGGTCGCCCGCGTAGTTGAACACGATCTGTGTCTGACTCAATGCCGGCCGCTGAAGCAGATGAGGTTTTTCGTTTGTCGTAGCGGCCATGCACATGGTGGCGAGACTTGCGAGGATCACAGCCGAAAATTGGGTGGAAGAAAGGGCGGTACACGAAGCAATGCGCAAATGAGCTCTCCCTGTAACAAAGATTGAGAAGGTTCAGCCATCGTACACGCTCCCCCGTATTAGATATCAGAGAAATCGAGAAGCAGGTGCGACCACTTGAGCCCAGGAAATCCGGCCTTTTTCGGGGTGCACGTCGAGAGGCACGACATGGCGCGATTTTGCGCGATTTAATTCATGGAGACATATTTAAGACAAAAGAGGGACACCAAAAATACAAATCCAGTCGAAACTTTTTCTCCCACGGCGCGTCTTCATTCCAAGCAGGGTTGTCCATGCAGACAAACCTCATCGAGGGAAAAGAATGGTCCGTAATTTGAAGTATTTCGCGATCACGCTGATGCTTTTTGTTGCGCTCAGCTTTGCTTTTGAACGCCAGGCCCATGCCTACGTCGATCCCGGCTCGGGGCTCCTGATCTTTCAGGGAATTAGTGCGGTTTTCTCCGGAGCGTTATTTTATTTCCGTCGCCGCATCAAAAATCTTTTTATTCGAACGCCGAAGGGGATTCCGCAGTCCAGCCGTCCCTCGTAGTCACATTGACATCGAAGAGATGCGCCCTATAGCCTTCTTGCAATGCTGGCTGCCAGTCTGCTCGCGCAGAGCCACATCCCGATTCTGAGCTGAAACGGTCTGCGCGCATTCTCGCATCCTGTTACCTCACTCTGAAAGAAAACAGGTTGTGAGACCACTCACCCATCCGGCCACGGTCGCCTTCGGCCTTGCAAACCTGTACCTGCTCGACCTCACCGGTCCCCTGATCGCGACCGATCACGACCTCATCTACCACCTCATCGGTTCGGCCTCATCTGTCATCATTCCGATCATTGTCTACGTGATCGCCCTCTCCCTCCTGCTCACTGCGCTGCTGTATGCCGCAGAACGGCCGGGCGCTCTGCGTGTCATCATCTGGTCTGCTTTCATTCTGGCGCTGCCGTCGATCCTTCTTCACACCATCGCGAACTTCTCCGGCACCGAGATACCCGACTGGCTAACGTATCTAGTCGCCGGCCTCTGCCTCGTCACCCTTATCGCGATCGCGTTCCTCTGGAAGAGATTTCTTGCGAGCTTTGAAAAAATTCAACACGTTGCCGCCGCCACCCTTGGAATCTTCGCGTTCTCTGGGCTGCTCATCTTCGCGCAACTGGTCTGGAGCGGCTGGCAAGCCCGTAACCTCAACCCCGCGCCCACTCTTCACAAGGCGCAGTTCGCTTCGCCTGCTCACCCGCGCATCATCTGGCTTCTGCTCGACGAGCTCTCCTACCAGCAAGTCTACGAGCGCCGCTTCCCAGGCCTCGAGCTCCCCGCCTTCGATCAACTGGCCGCTCAGTCCACGGTGTTTAGTCAAGTGGTTCCCGCCGGCGAATACACCCGATACATTCTTCCCACTCTCTTCACCGGTCTCCCGTCGAACGCGGTCGACATCTCCGCCCGCGGCCTTCTTCTCTCACTCAAAGACCCCTCCACTGGCAAGTGGACGCCCTTTCGCCAGCATCAGACCATTTTTCAGGATGCTATTGATGCCGGTTATACCACAGGAGTCGCCGGCTGGTATAACCCTTATTGCCGCATCATGCCCGAGGTCCTCGATCACTGCTTCTGGACCTACCGCGAATCCACTCCGGCCAACCTATCCCCGAACCGCTCTCTGGCCGTCGATCTACTTCGCCCATTCCGTCGTCTCTGGCTCGACACCAAACACCTCTTCGGCCGCGGCCCGGGTTCACTCGACGACGAGTCCCGAGACATCCGCCAGCACTCCACCGACTACCGTAATCTCTTGGCCGCCGGCGACGCCTACCTCGCCGACCCCTCGATCAACTTCCTCTTTCTTCACATGCCAATCCCCCACCCCTACGGCTTCTACGACCGCAACACAAAAGCTTTCAGCACCAAACACACCTCCTACATCGACAATCTTGCTCTCGCCGACCAATACCTCGCCCACATCCGTCAGCTCCTCGAACAGAACAATCAGTGGGATCCCGCAACCATCATCGTCATGGGCGACCACTCCTGGCGCACAAGCTCTATCTGGAAAGATTCGATGACCTGGACAGACGAAGATGAAGCCGCGAGCCACGGCGGCGAGTTCGATCCGCGCCCCGCCTACATCGTCAAGCTCCCCAACCAGCAAACCCCCGCACGCATCGACCAGCCCTTCTCCGCCGTCTCTACCCGCGCTCTGCTCGACGCCTTGATACGAGACCATCTGCAAACTCCCGCCGACCTCCAGGCCTGGGCCAGCCGGCAAAAATCCACCTCTGCGATCGCTTCAGATTCCCACTGACCCCCTATCCGGTTCCTCTTGACCTGTTAATCGACAAGTACACGGAACCGACCTGATCACTTACCCTCACGCCAACCAAACCGTTAGTGTAGAAAATGCTCTGGCGTTCCGCGCCTCTGAAATCACGATGCGTTTGAACGCTCCCATCCCGGCCCTTCTGGCGCTTGCAGCTCTGTATTGTTTTCCCGCCGAAAGCCTCGCCAAACCAACGCACCGTCGCGCCCATAAGACCACGACCCACGCGCCAACTCACCGGCGACATGTCGCCGTGCCGGCGGACACCCGGGACGCCGCGACAAAAACAACACGTATCCACATGCAGCCGGCAACAACCCATCACAAAACACGTCACGCCATCAGCTCACCGGCTCCCAGAAAGGCAACCCAGCCCGAGCTGACCGCCAACGCATCAGCTCCTGAAAGGGCCACCTCCGACGACTTCGTCAAAGCCGCAGAGGCCCCAGCCCCGATCCCAGCCGCTGTCGCCATTCACGGAACATCGCGCCCCGACGAACCCAGCGAAGCGCAGCCCCGTCCTTCTTCGCGCAAACATGCATCCGTAGCCAAACCTGCTCCTGTGGTCAGTGTCGTTCGGCGCAACTCTCAAAGACCCAAGCTGCCCAGCGTAGAGGAGGCCGCCGCAACGCCGGTCATTCTTCCTACCCTCTACAACAAGCGCGGCCGACTCATCGTCCCGCCACCACTCAAGGGGTCCCGCGAAATCCTCGTCCGGCAGAATCAAGTGGCTGATCGCGACGGCCTCGACCGTATCAAAGACGACGAAGATCTCCTGGACATGCGCAGCGACCGGTTGCTCGTCTCGGTGCCCGCCAGTAACGCCCTGCAGATCGACGAGCGCCTCCCCGCAAACCGGCGTTACTGCCGCCCCTGGGTTGCGCAGTTTCTCGCCAACCTGGCCCGCGCCCACTACGCTCAGTTCCACTCTCCGCTGCAGGTTAACTCCGCCGTCCGCACCGTCGAATTCCAGCAGCACCTTGTCCATATCAACGGCAACGCCGCTCCCGCCGAAGGCGACACCGCCTCACCTCACCTCACCGGCCAGGCCATCGACATCGCGAAACACGGCCTCTCGCTCACTGAGATCGCATGGCTGCGCGGCTACTTGCTCCCACTCGTACAGGAGGGCAAAGTCGATGTGGAAGAGGAGTTTCAACAATCCTGCTTTCACATCAGCGTTTATAGAAAGTACCTGCCTTCCGCCACCCCGCCCGGCCGCAATCCGGCTGCATCGCATCACAGCGAAACCACCGCGTTAGCCGCAGCGATGCGCTAGATCAAACCGACTCGCGACGGCCGCTTTGCCAGCTCTCATACGCCGTATCCAGAATGCGCATATTGGTAATTGCGTCGACACCGGAGGCAGCAAAGCCTCCCTCGCCGTGGAAGGCCACTGCAAAGCTATCCAGCATGCGCGTATAGCCATCCCCATTTTCGAGCGTCACGGTTTCGAGCAGTTCACCAGCCCGCCGTACCTGTACCTGCACAGGACGATCCACGGTCAATCCGTTCTCGGCGATCAGCACACCCTCACTCCCCGTAACCTCAAACAGTGTCCGATACGGTGCACGTGCGCTCACCGTCACATTCGCGTAAACTCCCCCGGTCATCTCCATCTGCAGCGAAGCGATCGTCTCAACCCTCGTCGCCTCCGCGCCATTTCGGGCCAGGGTGCTGACGCTCAGAACATCCGCTCCCAGAACGAAGCGCAGTGCATCGATGCAATGCACGCCAACGTCGGCAATGGGGCCTCCGCACGCCAGCGAAGGATCTGCAATCCACTTCCTCGGCGCCTGTGCGGCAGGGTAGGAGTACTGTGCCTGAGCAAGCTGTGGCTTACCGATGCGCCCCGCAGCGATCTGCTCCCGCATCCACTCCAGACTCCGGTTGAAACGAAAGTTCTGCGCCACACCGTAGAGCAATCCAGCCGCCCTCGCCGCGGCCTGCATCTCCTCGGCCTCGGCGGCATTCATCGCTGCCGGCTTTTCGCACAGCACGGCTTTGCCATGCCGCAGCGCCAGTAGCGTATCGTCCCAATGCATCGCATCAGGCGATGTAATGAAGACGACATCAACCTCAGGCGAAGAACACAGCGCCTCCCGCGTAGGAAAACAATGAGCGATCTTGTACTCCGCGCAGTTTTGAGCGGCAGCCTTCTGGTCCCGCCGCCACATCCCGTTAAGCGTCGCTATTTTGCACTGCGCAAACGCAGGCATCAGGCGGCGAACCGCATGGTGTCCGAAGCCAAGAATCGCAAAACGCACTCGCGACTGCGTCATAGGTTCTCCAAACTGTCTTGGTTTACCGGCTAGTGGGCGTCATTCTTGAAGATCTGTTCGGCAAAGAAGTTCTCGACCTTGGCCTGATCGTGCACCATCTCCAGGTACGCCGCCTTCAACAACTGCGACCGGCCCTCGCGCAGCTGCTGCCGGATCGCCTGCTGCACTCGCGGGTCGTTGAGATCGCGCTGCCCCGGAGGATCCCGCGAGAGAAGCTTGTAGATTGCATATCCCACCGGCTTCTTCGTCTGCCCATCCAGCAGCGGAAGAATCTCGGTTACCTCACCGGCCTTCAGCTTAGTCACTGCGGCAAAGATCGCAGGATCGGCGTGCATCTGCGACTCGCCAACGAAGCCCATATCGCCGCCATTCGGCGCAGTCTCCGGTTGCTCGGAGAAGTTCATCGCGAGCGTGCCAAAGTCCTCGCCGCTATCCAGCCTGTTCTTCAGCGCCTGAATCTTCCTCTTTGCGTCCAGATCGTTGGTCGCCTTGCTGTTTTGCAGATTGCCCGGCTGCTGGGACGGCATATCGGTCACCTGAATCTGCGCCAGATGATACTGCGTCTCTCTCAGGTTGAACCCGGCCTTGTTCTGGTTGTAGTAGTTCGCCACGTCGGCGTCGGTGACGGTGATCTTCGAGTTGATCTCTTTATTCAGCAGCTTGTTGATGGTGAGGTTTTGCCGCAGCGCGTGCTTCAGATCATCGACCGTCTGGTTGCTCGCCTTCAGCCGCTCCTGGAACTGCTCCTCGGTGTAAGGAGCCTTCATCTCAGCGAACTTCGCCTCCACCTCTTCATTGGTCGCGGTCAGGTTCATCTTTTCGGCTCTCTGCTCCACGATCTCCTGGTCGATCAGCGCGCGCAGCACGTTCAACCGCAGCGAATCGGCCTGCTCCTGCGAAAGCTGTTGCTGCTGAGGGGAGTCGCCAAGCTGCACCTGATAACCCCTGTCCATCTCCTTCCGCATAATCGCGTGACCATTCACGGTAGCGACAACATCGGCGTTATGGCTGCTGCGATTGCAGCCCGCCACCGGCAGCAGGCCCGTAATCAGAATCAAAGCGACAGGAAACGAAGCCCGACGAAAGGAGCGCAGAGGGAAGAAACGATCAGTATTGATCAACAAGGTCGGCAAAGTCGGCACGTCCGGTATCTCCTGCATTCGTCGTCTAGTTGCCCGGCTTGGTCGCCGGCGCAGGTTGAGGCTTTGCCGGGGCGGGTGCAGCCGGTGGAGGTGGTGGCGGCGTCTGGCCGGAGGCAATCAATGCGTTATCGATGATACGGTATAGGTACTCCAAAGGCAGAGCCCCTTCCATCTTTTCTCCGTTGATAAAAAACGCCGGCGTCGAATCGACGCCGAGCGATTCACCCAGCTTCATCGAAGCCTTGACCGCCGTATCATCCTGTTTGACGATGCAGGCGTTCAGCGTGTCGAGATTCACCTTCTGCCGCTTTCCCTCGTCGCGAGCCAGAGAATCGAGTGTCTCATTGGCCTTCGCCAGGCTCTTGTCCTCGCCGCCCAGCTCGCTCGCATGCGCATGGATGTAGTCGACGAGATTCCAGTAGCCTGCCGGGCTCTGGGCGGCCACGCAGTTTGTGTTGATCGCCGCGCGCATCGCCCACGGATGCTGGTCCAGCGGAAAGTCGCGATAGACGATATGGATCTGGTCCTTATACCGCTGCGTCAGCGCCGGAAAAAGCTGTTGATGCATCTTCGCGCAATACGGGCACTCCAGGTCGTCGAAGCCGACGATCAAAACCGGAGCATTCGCCGGTCCACCACGCGCCGGCCTTCCGTCTCCGCTCACCAGCAGCTTCGGATCCTTGCTGATGTCGTACTTGCTGAACTGCGCCAGCGTCTTTCCATCGGTCGAAAGCAGAAAGGTCAGCGGCTTGCTCGTCTTCCCCTCGGCCGTGAACGTGACGGTAATCGAATCGAATCCCGGAACCTCGCTCCTGCTCCGCGGACCGACCTGAATGTCGTATTCGGGAGGGATCGAGGACTTCGAGCGGATCAATACTTCCACCCGCCGCGCCAGTTCCGGGGACAGCTTCCCCGAAGCCTCCGTCGGAGTCTGTGCGTGGCATCCAAGAACAAATCCAGGGGCAGCCAGCGTAAAGGCAAAAATAAGGGCACGGAACCGCGTCACAACGATAGGCACAATACCTCGATTATCGCACGCAGCGGCAGTTTTCATGGATGAACCACCAGGTAACCACCGCTCTCTCGCCAGCGGTTCAAAACAGGCTCGCCGCTCGGCGCAGATTGCCCGCCGTCCCGATATTCAACAGCGTGAAGTTGAACCGCTCCACTGTCTCATTTCGCACCGAGCCCAGCTCATACTTGCGAACCTCCACGCTGAAACCGCAGCAGTCCCAGTTATACGAGCCCTGCAGCGCCCCATACTGCACCAGCCCCGAATCGCCTGCATTCAAATCCAGCCCTACATTCGCCGCCACTCCCAGCCCGGCCTTGGTCGGCGACCCGTACCCAAGCAACAGCCGTAACTGGTTGAAGTTCGAGACCGACGACGCAACACCTTCCGTGTAGAAACGCCCCGGCGCATTCAACCGTGCATAACTGAGTCCGCCAAAGATATTGCCCTCGTGCACGTTGAGCATCACATTGTTCGACGTGAACTTCTTCGCTCCGGTATCCAGGTCGAAGTCCCACTGCAGATCCATATGCTCCGACGTTCGCACCCGCAGCCGCGAGATCAGCGGCGAGATCGCCCGCGGCTCCGTCAAAAACGCAATCCCCGAAAAGTTCAGCGTCGTATCGAAGATATTGCGCCGTCCATTGATCACAGCACCGCCGAAAGTCTCATTGAAGAAATACTTCTGCGCCAGCCTCCAACTGATCAGCTCGCGGCTCCCGCAGACCGGAGCCCGTGCCTTCAGGTCGGCGCCACGTTCTTTGACCTCAACCTGCCCCTGATCAAGATCCGTGTCCACGTCTTCTCTCTGTTCGCCCCGCGCCGCCTTCTCCACGCATGGCCGAGCCTTGACCGGCCGCACAAAGAGCCTCTGCGTCACCCCGTACTCCAGCTCATTCGTATCGCTCGCCACGTCGACATCGTCAAACCGCAGCACGTTCAAAAAATTGTCGATTCCCCGCCACATAGCGATACGTGATCTCCGGTTCGATCGTATGTTTCACGTCGTACCCCGAAAACAGCTTCTCCACCTTGTCGGAGTCGAACGTCCGTTCAAGCACAGGAGGCCGAATATCCACCCCAGCCTCCACATCTGCGCGGCTCAAGGCGGTCGGAAGCTCTACCGGCAGCCCGGTATAAGGCGTCTGGCGGCTTCGGCTGTACGCCGTCTCGCGCGCACCCACCGACGCACGCACTCGCCAGCCGTCAAAGCTCATCGGAAACGCAATCTCCGGATGAAGATCCAATCGCGCGGTCAGGCCGCCCGTCGAAAAATTCGGCTGCACCCGCGAGAGCCCCGCAAACGAGCTTCCCAGGCTCCACTGCAGTCCGCTTTGGCCGATCTCATGTTCTGTGCTGGTAAAGTCCACTGCCGGCGCATGAAAGATGTGGATCTCCTGCTCCGGAATCGCCGGGGTCGTTGGCGTCCCGGGCCTGGCCGCACTCTTCAACCCCTGAAAGCGATCGTAGCGCGCATCCGCATCATACCCATTCGCCTCATGCACGCCATACACGATCGAGAGAATGTCGCTCGACACGGCCTGGCTGAAGCTCTCTGCGAATGCCTGCCGATAGGTGAACGAGCTCAGATACTCCGAATCTGCCGCCACCCGCGTGCTCGTCGAAAAGTCGTGCCGGCCGGAGAACACTACATCCTCGCCTCCCTGGTTTTCATAAACCCCATTGATCATGATGCCGCGGTCCTGCAGTCCGGTGTAGTGCGCCCTCGCAAAGTCATTGCCCAATCCGCGATAGCGAAACGTCGCCGACTGCGACCATCCTCGCAGCGAGAAGTACTCCGACCCCACCGTCAGATCGGTGCTCCGATTGATCGCCCAGTAGTACTCCTCGCCAAAGATGATTCCCTTCGTCGACGAATATCCCGGCGTAGGAATCAGAAAGCCCGACTGCCGTCCGCCGGAGTCCACCGGATGCGTCACGTACGGCAGATACAGCAGCGGCACATTCATCAGCCGGAACGTGCTCTTCTGCGCCCAGGCCTTCTTGTTGGCCATGTCCACCGTGAACTTGTCCGAGGACAGCATCCAGTCCGGATTCGGCAGCTGGCACGAGGTCAACGTGCCGTCGTAGATCTCGTACTCCTCAGGCCCCGTCCTCACCACCATCCGGCCCGTAAATAGAAAAGGATTGCTGCTCGAATACGTCATGCTGCGCCCTGTGTTCTTCACCCCCACCGACCCCGTTACATCGTAGAAAGTCCCCGTCTGTTTATTCAGGTTCATCGTTCCATGGCTGGCCAGAACGTCTTCGTGGTTAGGGCCTCCGGACACGTGCAGATGCCCGTTAGCCGCCAACTCCCCCGTCTCCGTGTCGTACTCGATGTGGTCTGCTTTGATCACCCGGTCGCGATACGTAATCACCACATCGCCATCCAGAACATAGCGGCTTCCCAGCTTCGACTGCGTGTCCGACTCCATCTCCACCGCCGTCGAATCATCCGCCGGCGGCAGCACTTCGGCCGTCGGATAACGCGTCGCCCCGGGGTCGTCCGGCAGGTTCGCCGGCGACTGCACCGCCTCAGATGCGGGTGTTGCCTGACTCGTCACCTGCAGGGCCGCCAAATGTGGATGACTTGCCGCCAGCACCGTGATAGTTATCAAGAGGTAAACAGCCTTCAGGGAGCGGCGCAGGAAGCTGCTCCCTGTTTTGCCCCGGATCTCTTTTTCCCGGACCTCTGAATCCTGTAACTCTTTGGATTTGTTATCGCCGAACAGCAGCACCAGCAAGGGCAGACGATGCTGCCAGGGTGTTACCTTACCCAGTTCGTTCGGCTTGAAGCTTGTCAGACGCACCACCCTTTGAGGCTAAACGATTTTACGGAAGCGAGTTTGGATTTGAGCACAATGAGCTCTGCACAGCGCGACCTTTTACCACTGGACGAAGGCCCGAACCAAACGGAAGCCGCCGAAACGGAAGCCGCCGCTCCCTTTGCGTTGAAGGAGCAGGTGGCTCAGCGTCTGGCTGCTCATCGCGCCCGCCGCACCCACCCCCACGACAGCCCCAAGCCCGCCGTTCCAGTCGCCTCCGCAAACTCCCGCGCCTCCCGCATCGCTGCCGCAGTCGCCGAGCGCTATGCCAACTCCCAAAGCTACCGCGCCTTCCTCGCCGAGCAGGCTGAAAACGCCATCCGCGCCGCTGAAGCCGCAGCCGAAGCCGCAGCTCGCACCGCCCAGGCCGCCGCCGATGCCCAGTATCATCTCCTCGCCGAACTCGATCAGTGGAACCTGACGTCTCCACCCCCTCCATCCGACCCAGCCTCTTCCACCGCCCCCCCGATCACCGAATCTTTTCCCCCGTCCCCGCCCCTCGCGCAGGACGCCGCCTCCGGCCTCACCATCCGGCTCTACGACGCAGATCAGGTCACTCGCAGCTACCCCAATCCCTCTTCCATTGGCCACCGCACTCAACCGCAGGTCCCGCTCGATGAAGAAGAGGTCCTCGCGCTCGAGGATGAGATCGCCTTCCGTCAGTCTCCCGTCTTCGAAGATCCGCCCACCGACATCCCGGCCAACCTCATCGAGTTTCCCCGCCAACTCGTAGCTCCGCGCAAGGCCCGTCCCCGCCTCGCCGAAGGCCCCCTCCGCGAGGAGGCCGATCACTCCGCCCATCAGACCGCCGAGACCGCCCAACTCCGCATCTTCGAGGTCGAAGCCACCCAGATCTCCAGCGCTCCGGCCGTAGAATCCCTCGCGCCCGAGTGGTCCTCCATCCTCCTCGCAGCCCATCCCGTCTCTCCTGTCGTAGAGGCTCCCGATGCCCCTTTCCAGCCCGTACTCTCACCTCAGACCGCACGCTTCAGCCTGCGTCTCATGGCCGCCATCGTCGACGGCTGCATCATCACCGCCGCGCTTCTCGTCTTCACCGCGGCCTTCGCCCTCACCGTAGGCAAACTCAGCGGCCCCGCAACCGCCGCCACCGCCAGCCGCATCACTCTCCAGGCCGCCGCGATCACCGCCGCCGTTACCTTCGCCGTCTTCACTCTCCTCTACCAGCTTCTGTTCTTCACCTTTGCCGAAGCGACACCCGGCATGCGTTACGCCCGCATCGGCCTCTGCACCTTCTCCGACGACAATCCCACCCGAGCCGCCATGCGCCGCCGCATCTTCGCTGCAGTCCTCTCCGCCTGCCCACTCGGCATCGGCTTCCTCTGGGCTTGGCTCGACGAGGATGGCTTAGGCTGGCACGACCGCATCTCCCGCATGTATCAACGCAGCTACTAGAACCCACCGAACCACCCACCCACACCGCCAGATCAGACACCAGGAAACCGTCATTTCGAGCGAAGCGGAGAAATCTGCTGTTGCTCTTTCTATTGCCCGTTCTACTCCATCCCTCCAAAAGAATCGTCCGAAGTTGCTGAAAACCCCTGCCAGCTCAACCGGTCGATGCAACACTATCTAATCAACTGATCCACAAATGCTTTCCCTGAAGAATCGATCTGTTTGGCTGATGTGGCCAAAACCTAGCCAGGTAAGGTTCCGGCTGATCTAACCCTAGCCAGCGCTTTTAGCTTTTGTTTTCATTGAATGTGGGTCTGAGCTGAGTGTTGCGTCGACCCATTGAGACCACCCCGTTTTTCGGAAGCTTCATTGGACGCATGCAGATGTGGACGGCAGTAGTGCTAGTGCATTGTCGAACCAACATGTATCTCTCTGCCTTCTACTCCTTACAGGCGGTGGTACAGCGAGAGTCGATGAGCATGCTTAGGATGGCATCGTAAGCCATCACGGTTACACTCGCACTCGGATCCTTGTCGATGTCGACCTTATGGACGACGACCATGTCCAATAGCGCTTATTCGTCGTCTTTGTCGTCCGTGAACCCGTCGGAACAGATGTCAACCCAGCTTACGATGATCATCAGAACGCAGCCGATCAGCCCAGTGAAGAACATCACTTCCAGGACATGAGCTGCGAATTCATAGATTCTATCGGCCATTGAGGTTCAGGGGTCCTCTCACTTCTGCTTACCTGACAAATAGAGGTTGGGCCGCATAAGGGTACGCATAAGGACATAAGAAACGCAACGAGATTTGATTATGCCTATTTCTTATTCACGGAGCCCGGAGTCCGTTTTTCGCTAGCTCCCAGGGACGAAGGTCACATTTTGGCAAGTTCACCGGGTCAGCTTCGATCACGAGTCGAACTTGGTCAAAACCCCGTTTTTCGGCAGCTACCTGATACCAGCTTCAGCGATCGCTTCCGCATCGATGAAGTCGTTCTTGTTGGACTTCACAAATGGCTTCACAAACTGAGCAGGAATCAGCTTCACCTCGTGGCCCTGTGCTCGCAACGCTCGGCCCAGAAAATGGGCTCCAGAGCACGCCTCCATCCCGACGAGCGAGGTCTGCAGGTTCGCTGTGAACGTGATCAGCTGCCGCTGAGTAAACTTCTTCTTCAGCAGCACCTTGCCGTGAGCGCCGAGAGCTACAAGGTGAAAGGTTGTCTTGCCAAGATCAATGCCAACCGAATGAATCTGCATGTCGATGATCCTCCTGAAAACCTGCCTACAAGATCACCCACACCCAGGTAGGAGATCAAGCGGCGGACCATCTCAGTAACCCCGTTTTCGGGAACTGGGGGTTAGTTTGCATTGGTCATTCGAGCGCCTTGATCAAACCGATCTGGTGGCCACTATCTTGGAAGGCAGTTTAGTTCACCCGGTGGAAGGTCCGGCTCCAGCGGGTCTCGTCAAAGAAGTGGAGCACGGTGTGGAGCGTGGAACTGGCTCTTTCTGACGGGGAAGTTTTGTACATATCGTCTTCGGGTGTTTCGAAAGACCAGTAGACGAAAAGTGGACGGCCGATGAGGTTGGCTCGGGGGACCAGGCCCCAGTAGCGGCCGTCGTAGCTGTTGCTACGGTTGTCGCCCATGACGAAGTACATGCCGGGTGGAACGACGAGGTCTTCACCCTGGATGTGGGCGAGGAGGTCAAGCGACCACTCGGCGGTGACTTCGCGTCCTTTTGCTGGTGAGATAGCGGGGAATTCGTCGTTGTAGGGATCGTAATTAGCGGGGGTGGGCTTGGCTGCGTACGGCTCGTCCAGGGAGATGCCGTTGCGGTAAACGATGCCGCCGCGGAGGTGGATGCGATCGCCGGGGATGCCAATGACGCGCTTAACTAGTATATCGTGCTGACCCTCGGGATTAGGTGCCGGACGGAAGAAGACGACGGGTTCGTCACGCCGGAGTTCGCGGTACGGGATGAGGTTCGTCCAAGAGCTAGCGGGCGCCAGGGTTGCGCGCTCTACGATTACGTGGTCGCCAACGAGTAGGGTGCTGGCCATGGAAGCGGACGGAATGACGAAGTTTTGAAGTACGAAGCCCATGACAAAGGACCAGATGATGAGCATGCCTGTGATGGAAGCCAGCCCTTCGAGATGAGTCTCTTCGCGAGGCTGGCGCTTACTGTCCTGTGGGGCGCTGGGTTGTCTCTTCTGCATCATCATGACGCTTTATTGTAGCCGTGAACAGGTTGATCATTTCCGAATGTCGAGGAAGATGTCAGACGGAGTCTCTACGAGAACGCTATCCCTTGCCGAACTGCCCGAAAAGTCACGCTTTGCGGCAAGTTCAGAATTCAAAGTTGCCGAAATCCCGCTTCCGGCATATTCCTTCATGGCGATTTGTTTCTCGACGGTCGCTTACCACTCTGCCGAAGGCAGGAGCGAAGGCAAAGCCGAAGCGACTGATTTTATTGCCTTTGCTTTTGCAGTTGCATTTTTTTCTGCGTTTTCCCCCAAAAATCACATGTCAAGCCCCCAAACCACCTAACTCCCACAATCAAAAGCAAATAGAGTGGGCGTGTTTGTTCCACCAAACTGTTATACTGGATATATAGAGTAAAAAAGTCATGGGGCAACCCGTGGCTTTTCGTTTTCCACCTAACCCTTTTAGAAAGACGATTTTAGCTGTAACCCCTTTGACTGCACGATTTTGGCGGAACCCATCTCCCTATCTCATTGCAATCATTCGACTTCTAACGAAATTCCCGGGGGCGGTATAGGAGGGAACAGAGTCAAGGCTAAAGCACCACCGGCCGACCCTTTTCATTCGACCCGATCCGAGCCATAGGCCTCTCGTGGTCGTGCGTAAACAGAACCAGCCAGCCCTCCGGAATCGCCCGCTGATAGAAGCGCTTCCGCTGAGCAATGCACTCCACCGGGTCGAGGTCATATCCCATCACCCAGGTCGGTTCCAGATGCGCACTCGTCGGAATCAGATCGGAGATGTAGCAGGCATGCTCGACGGCACCGCCTGCCGACTTCGACTCAATATGAACCGCCATCAACTGGGCCGTATGCCCCGGAAAAAGTTCAACGCTGATCCCTGGACAAATCTCCGGATTCGTCCTGATTCCATCCGTATCCAGCAGAGTCATCTGCCCTGACGCGATCAGCGGTTCATAGTTCGGTGAGAGGTAGCTGACACGATCGCGGTCCAACTGGAGGCGGCCATGCTCCACCTCGCCACGATGAGCGAAGTACCGCGCATTCGGAAACGTCGGCGTCACCGAACCGCCTGCGTGCAGCGTCGTGTTCCAGCCGCAATGGTCGAAGTGCAGATGGGTGTTGATCACAACATCCACCTCCTCCGGCCGCACGCCTGCCGCCGCCAGCGACTGCGGCAGAAGCTCCTGGTTGCACTGGATCTCGCGCATCTTCGCCGACTGCTTGTTGCCGACTCCGGTCTCGATGACGACCGTCTGTTTGCCGGTCCGGACAACGACAGTATTCAGCCCAAGCAGAATGCGGTTCTGGTCGTCTGCCGGCGCGCGCTTCTCCCACAGCGGCTTCGGCACCACGCCAAACATGGCTCCGCCATCCAGCTTGTACGATCCATCTGTGCAGACGGTGAGTTCAAAGTCCCCAAGCTGCGTCAGCGCACGAACCAATCCCCACGCCGGCACTGACTCGATGCGCTGACCCAAGCTACTGCCAGAATTCATAGCTGCCCTCACTCACATCCTACTGTGAGCGAAGACAACGCAGCCACGACCGCCTAAGCGTGCGGACCGTGTGCCGCGGCCAACAACTCCGCGGTTACTGTTGTATGATCCGCACCTCCACCGACGACAATGTCTGCGGTGGTCGCTGCGGTGACGAGAGCACCCGTCGTCGGCGCGCGCTTACTCTGAAAGCACTGCCGGCAAAGTACGGGACGCCCCTGTGTCGGTTTGAACGGCACCGTCGTCTCAATGCCGCACGCCGAACATTCGGTGCGCGTCTCCGTACGAGACAACCCAGCTGCCGCCGGCCCTGCGCCTGGTTTCAAGGCCGCGCCGGACCGTTTGGACTTGCACGGCTTACAGCGCTTTGGGTCGTTCTTGAATTGCTTGTCGAAGAAAAAGAGTTGTTCCCCAGCGGTGAAGATAAACTCACCACCACAATCTGCACAGGTTAAGATCCGATCCAGAAATTCCATGCCGCGTCTCCCGTCTTACGGAAAAAGGAAGAACGCTCAAGGGGCCTGATCGTGGAGGCGCCGCTTGGCGGTCTACCTTTTGCTGATGATCGTTACGTCACTTCTCGGATTTCAAGGGGGCCCGGAATGCGTTTGCTGCACGTTCAAGTTGCCAGTCAATGTGAGCCGATGTTCAGGCTCTCTCTGCTGGGGCCAGTTGACGGCGGGAGTCCATCAATCTGGCTGGTTTCAGGAAGCCGTCTCTTCAGACTCTCATGAGGAGGAGACGGCCTTCCATGGTTACAGGAGCCAACTAGTCCTGCTCCTTACGGACCTTCTTGCGATTCCGCTTGCGAGCAAGCGCTTCTTTCACGCGCTTCTTTTCACCCGGTTTCAGATAAAAAGAGTGACGCTTGACTTCCTTGATAATGTCTTCAGTCTGCACTTTGCGCTTGAAGCGTCGCAAGGCATTTTCAAGGGGTTCGCCTTCTTGTACTCGAACCTCTGCCAAGATAAATACACCTCCAAACATCCCCAATCGGGGCAGTCATCAGAATACGCCAATCTGTCGCCTAAATTACATAAAATCGCAGCAATTTTGACGCTGTAAAACGACGAAAGTCAACATTTGCAGAACGAGCCTACGTTTCGCGTAGAATCTGCTCCATCATGATTCGTCCTTACCAGGGAATAACCCCAGTCATTCCAACAAGCTGCTATGTCGATGCATCCGCTCAGATCATCGGCGACGTGATTCTGGGCGAACAGGCGAGTGTTTGGATGAATGCGGTCGTCAGGGGCGATGTGAACTCCATTCGCATCGGCGCGAAGAGCAATGTGCAAGATTGTGCGGTACTGCACGGAATGCGTCATCTCTACCCAGTAATTGTTGGCGAGATGGTGACGATCGGTCATAACGCAACTGTCCACGGATGTGTACTCGAAGACGTTGTGCTCGTGGGCATCGGCGCGACAATCCTGAACAATGCCCGGATCGGCGAGGGCTCAATCATAGCGGCTGGTGCCGTTATTCCGGAACAGACGGTGATTCCACCGAACTCGCTCGTCGCAGGCGTTCCAGGCAAGGTGCGACGGACTTTAGGTGAGGCAGACCGAGCGCTCGTCCTCAAATACGCACAGAATTATCTCGATTACACGGCGATCTATCTGCGAGAAGTCTCCGGCTGATCATCTCCGCTTCACTTTCGCTACACTGAAGTTAATGGGCACTTTGAAAGCAGTACGCGGGACGAGAGACTTATTGCCTCCGGAGACCGCGCTTTGGAACCATGTTGAAGCTACGGCGCGGGCGGTATTTGCTCGCTATGGCTTTGGCGAGATACGTACACCAATCTTCGAGGACACGTCGCTGTTTGCGCGCAGCGTGGGTGAGGAGACCGATATCGTCTCCAAGGAGATGTACACCTGGGACGATCGTGCGCGAGCCGATAGCGACAGTGCGCAGAGCCTGACGTTGCGGCCGGAGAATACGGCTGGAGTGGTGCGGGCTTACATCGAGCACAAGCTGGCTGATGCGGGAATGCTGCAGAAGCTGTTCTACATTGGGCCGCAGTTCCGGCGGGAACGGCCGCAGCGAGGAAGATATCGGCAGTTCTGGCAGATTGGGGCTGAGGTGCTTGGACCAGCTTGGTCGGGCTCGGATAGTCCGCTGCGCGATGCTGAGGTGCTGGAGATGCTTTCGACCTTCCTGAACGAGCTTGGCGTGAAGGGCTGGAAGCTGGAGTTGAACTCGGTTGGGTCTTCGACGGATCGGCTGCGTTATGCTGTGGCGCTGCGAGAGGCTTTGGCTCCGGTGAAGGCGCGGATGAGTGCGGACAATCAGCGGAGGGCGGAGACGAATCCGCTGCGGGTGTTGGACAGCAAGGATCCGGAAGACCAAGAGATTATCGACGGGCTGCCGAAGATCGCGGACTTTCTGGATGATGCGAGTCGGCAACACTTTGCTCAGGTGCTTGCGGCGCTTGATGCTTGTGGCGTTGCTTACACGGTGAATCCGCGGCTTGTGCGCGGACTTGATTACTACACGCGGACGACGTTTGAGTTTACGGTTCCTGATGGAAGCGGATTGGGGACGCAGAACGCTTTGCTTGGCGGCGGACGGTACGACGGATTGTCGGAGATGCTGGGCGGTCCGAAGGCTCCTGGAATCGGGTTCGCTATTGGCGAGGATCGGTTGATTCTGACACTGCAAGCGCAAGAGGAGACTGCGACGGAGCCGAAGCTCGACGCGTTTGTTGCTCCGATGGGATTGAAGCAGAATGCTGCTGCGTTGGTGCTGGCGAAGGATCTGCGCGCTGCTGGACTTGCCATCGAGGTCGGAGATGGAAGTTTTCGGCTGAAGAAATCATTCGAAGCGGCGGACAAACTCGCGCGGCGCATGGTGATTGTAGGCGAGGACGAGGTTTCATCCGATATCTTCACCGTAAAAAACTTTGCGGCGGGCGAGCAAATCAAGGTGCCTCGCAGTGAACTGGTCACCGCTCTGAAGTCGTGAGGACCAAGTCTTCGTTAGGGCAGGGCTCCGGCCTTGCCCTAATCGTTTCGATCACTACCGCTGGCCCAGCATTCAAGCCTGAGGTTTTGCCGCTGCACATCGACCCAATACAATAGGGAGACTGTGACTTTAGACTTTTTAGGCAACTTACGGCGCACCCATAGGTGTGGCGAGCTGCGTGTGGAGCAGGCCGGTCAGGACGTAGTCCTGATGGGCTGGGTCAACCGCCGACGCGACCACGGCAACCTTATCTTCCTCGATCTGCGCGACCGCACCGGCATCACTCAGGTCGTGCTCGACAAGGAGATCTCCGACACGGCTCACGAGAAGGCCGAGGCCGCGCGCTCGGAGTACGTCGTTGCGGTCAAGGGCAAGGTGCGGCGTCGAGGCGAAGGACTCAGCAACCCGAACATGGCGACCGGCGAGATCGAGGTTGTCGCGCACGAGCTGCTGCTTCTCAACGAGGCGAAGACTCCGCCGTTTTCGCCGGCTGAAGACGCCATCGCCAACGAAGAGGTGAGGCTGAAGTATCGCTACCTCGATCTGCGGCGGCCGGAGATGCAACGCAACTTCGCGCTTCGCAGCAGGGTTGCCATGGCGATTCGCAACTACCTTGTTGCGGAGGGATTTCTCGAGATTGAAACTCCTTTCATGACGCGGTCGACTCCCGAAGGTGCTCGCGATTACCTGGTGCCTAGCCGGGTACATGCGGGCAGCTTCTATGCGCTGCCGCAGTCGCCGCAGATCTTCAAACAGATCCTGATGATCTCGGGCTTCGATCGCTACTTTCAGATCGCTCGCTGCTTTCGTGATGAGGATCTGCGCGCGGACCGGCAGCCAGAGTTTACCCAGATCGACCTCGAGATGACCTTTCCTCATCAGGAGACGGTGTTTCGCATCGTCGAAGGTTTTCTGCAGGCAGCCTTCGCCGCCGGCGGAATTACGCTCGCTCTGCCGTTCATCCAGATGACCTATGACGAGGCGATCCGGCGCTACGGCATCGACAAGCCCGACATGCGCCTGCCGGCATTGACCGATCTCAGCGGCGAACTTACGCCGGAACTGCGCGACCAGTTGAAGGTTGCGCAGAAGCTTTCTGTTCTCGGCTTCGTGATCCCCAAGGCCGGAGGTCTCAGCGGGACGCAACGCCGCGCTCTCACGGAGGAGATTCGCACGAACTTTGGCGACTGCGGCCTGGATTCTCTCGACGTAGCGCGTCTGAAGACGAACGCTGCCTTCGCTCCGCTCGCGGATGCGATTGAAGCGAAGCTTGCTGCCGAGCCTACGCTCGAAGCCGGAGTCACGCCTGAGGACCTCGTTATCGTCATCACTCCCAAACTTGGCGCGCCCGAGAGGTGGAACTACGATCCGCAGTGGATCTACAAGCGGGTTGGTGCGCTGCGGCTGGAGCTGGCGAAGAAGTATGCAGACAAGCACAAGCTCTTCGAGCAGACGGGCACTGCGGCGGACTTCAAATTTGTCTGGGTCACCGACTTTCCTATGTACGAGTGGGACGAAGAGACGAAGGTGTGGAATGCCGCGCACCATCCCTTCACTTCGCCGCATGAGGAAGACATCAAAGCCGGGCGGCTCACCAGCGACAAGGGCGCCGTGCGCGCGCTTGCGTATGACATTGTGCTGAACGGCACGGAGCTCGGTTCGGGTTCGATTCGTATTCACCGGAAGGATGTGCAGGCCGAGATCTTCCGTTCGCTGGGCATGTCGGATGCGGAGGCGAAGGAGCGGTTTGGGTTCTTCCTGGATGCGCTGGAGTACGGCACGCCGCCGCATGGCGGGATTGCGCTGGGGCTGGACCGGATTGTGATGATTCTGGCTGGTGCATCGAGTCTCCGTGAGGTGATTGCGTTTCCGAAGACGGCGAAGGCGATCGATCTGATGGTCGATGCGCCTACGCCGGTGAGCGAACAGCAGCTGCGTGAGCTGCACTTGCGGGTGGTGAATCGGAGTTAGCGCATCTTCCTGCAGAAACGACATCGAGAAATTGCCCTCAGCGGCTAAAGCCGCGTGCGCATAAAGCGTTTTCGGCACGGCTGAAGCCGTGCCCTTAAGGATATGTCCTTGAAATTAGGACGGGGCCTTTCGTCTTACGCCGATCGTAAAAACCCGAACGGTAGAGTGGCGAGGGCGTTGATGACGACGGAGAGGGCGACCTGGACGGATTCGCGGTCTTCGAGGGTGGTGAGTTCGATGTGCTGGCCGGGGATGAGGTAGCCGCGGGTGGCTTCGGTCTGGCGGAGTGGGCTGTGCTGCTGATGAAGGCGGTGGTGGAAGTAGCACCATCGACCCTCGGTGAGGGCGGGGCATTGCAGGCCGTTGGTCTTGATGTGGCGGCAGAGTGGGTATTGCATGGCTTCTCCTTGGTTCTTTCCTGGGGGTACCCCCCGGGTATCTCGTTAAAAGTCGAATGATTGCAGCGAGATAGCGAAAGTGGTTCCGCCAAAATCGTGCAATCAAAGGGGTTACAGCTAAAATCGTCTTTCTAAACGGTTTAGGTGAAAAAACGAAAGCCCCGGGGTTGTTAGCCGGGGCTTTTTCTTGATTTCTATTTTAAGTATAGCAGTTTGGGTGGAACTAACTTGCAAACTCTATTTGTTTTGGATTGAGGGAGTTAGGTGGTTTTGGGGCTTGACATGCGATTTTTGGGCAGAAAATGCAGAAAAAAAGTTCGAAAGGCATAAGCGACGGTTAAGTGAGTCGCGGACAGTTTCCGAATATCCGACTTCACAGCGGGTTGGTGAATCCGCACGTCCCTGCAATTTGCGCAGCTTGGTTCAGAAGATGGACGCGTCCGTCTTCTTGAGCTAGTTTCAGGTACGTCGGCAAGGCCGGGGATTGGATGGCGTTCAGCGCATACAAGGACGCTATCCGCTGATACTCGTCTCCGCTATCCCACGCCGTCAGGGCCAGTGACTCAGTGTGATTGGATTGATGCTCTGCCAATGCCATCATCGAACGCCGTCGAACATACTCATCTGGGTCGTGAGCGAGGGCAAGTAGCACCCTTTCGTTTTCTGAGGTAAGAGGATGTTTGCCAAGATACACAGCCAGTTGCCACTTTGCCGCGGGTTCGTCGGACTGAAGTGCGTCGGGGATAAGGTCAAGAATCTGGCGCTCCGAGAGGCGGCTAGTCAACAGCTCTAACTCGTTGTCCCTCGCAATTGCATAGATCAACCAACGTCGGGTTTCTGAGTCCCAATTTGAAGGGCTGGCCTCAACAATAGTTCCTGCAGCTCGGTAGAGATCGCCCCAATGCTCGTACTCCATTTCCCATTCTCCGTAACCTCCTTGCGGGAAGGCAGTATCCGCCCAAACGCGGAAACGTTGAATCTCTTCTCGAAGCGTGTCTTTACCGTTCACCTTCATAGGGTGACAGAAGGGGCTTAGTGGACACAAGGATTGAACGTCGAATATCCCGCAAAACGGCGTTTTCGGCAACTGACCCAATAAAAGCAAATGCAACTGCAGGTCCTTCGACTGCGTTGTTCGCAAACTGCGCGAACAACTTCGCTCAGGATGACAAGTTTTGGAGTGGGACGCGAGGGTTGGTGAGAGGGATTGCGTTTAGTTCATCCAGCGATTAGCTAATTCATCCAGCGTTCGGCTTAGTTCATCCAGCGCTTGTCGTTGGGGTTTTTGCGGAGTTCGTCGGGGTCTACGTAGCGGCCGTCTTTGTCGAAGTGGATTTCGCGGTTCTGCTTGCGCATGTAGACCTCGAACTTGCGGGCGGCGCGACGGCGCTTCCATCGGTAGTAGTTGTTGCGGAGGCCGAAGTAGCGCTCGCTGAATCCGAAGGCGAAGCCGCGGCGGGGCGCGAATTTCACATAGAGGAAGCCGGAGAGGGCGCCGGAGAGTTGGAGGAGAGCGTTGAAGGTGTCGGCCTGCTTGAGCAGCATTGCGACGGCGATGAGGATGTAGATCGCGACCATGTACTTGGCCTTGATGCGGACGAGGAACCAGAGGAGGAATTCCTGCTCGCCGAAGATCATGGCGATGGCGATGAGGAGGCCGAAGATGCCGGACCAGCAGCCGGCGGCGATGACGTCGGGGCGGAGGCCGAAGATGTGGGTGAAGGAGATGGCGGAGGCGAGGAAGGCGCCTCCGATGACGGAGGAGAAGTAGAGTTCGGCGAGCCAGCGAGAGCCGAAGGAGGGTTCGAGGAGAGCGCCGGTGAACCAGAGGGTGAGCATGCCGAAGAGGATGGCGAGAATGCCTTGTTCGATGAAGGAGTAAGTGACGAGCTGCCAGATTTCGCCGTGAGCGACGGCGCGGGGCTCGAGCCAGAGGTGGCTGAGGAGGATGTCGGTTGGGTGAGGAGCGAGCCAGCGCAGAAGGAGGATGGCAAAGAAGACTGCGACGTTCGCGAGGATGAGCTTGCGGGTGACCCCGGAGAAAGCTGGGAGGCTGAGCGAGATGGGGCCGGAGCGGGGCATGGCTGTTCTCTTATTCCATCATAGTGGCTGGGGCGGTTTGGTGGAGGCAGATGCTGTGGCCTGGCAATCTCGTCTTTGTGATTGGGTTTGAAAAGTGAGTAAATTTTGATTGAGAGAAAAGCGGTTCGCGCGTGGTGCGAATAACCCACCCTTTTCGATAAAACCGAAAAGGATGGGCCACCCGACTGGAGACTGTTTACATCCCACCCTCGCGATGAGGCCGCGAAGGATGGGGCACCCGGAGTTTCGTTGCTGATTCATTTAGTTGCTGGGGGCTGGGGTTGGTGTGGTTCCGGGGACGGGTCTTGTGCGGGGCGGGGGGATGGGATAGACGGCGGCGCTGCGGTGGCCGGCGGCATCGACGGAGCGGACGCCGAAGATGACGTTGTCTTTGGAGATGGGGATGGCGATGGTGGTGACGTCGCCGGCGGAGATGACGTCGGTCCAGTCGGGCTGGTAGGTGTCGCGGTAGACGACCTCGAAGGAGGCACCGGCGGGGAAGCCTGCGGGCTTCTCCCAGCGAAGGGTTGTGCGCGTGTCATAAGGAGGATTGAGGACGGCGACTTTTTGCGGCTGGCCGGGGGCGGAGGCGAGGGTGCCGAGAGTGGCGGAGTTGAGGCGGGCGACGTTGGCGATGTAGTTGAAGTCGTCGTACTTGATGTCGTCGGCGTACTCGATGCCGTTTTCAGTGCGCGGGGTCTGGTGCTGGTGGTTGAAGTTTTCGAGCCACTCAGTGAAGCGGACGGCGGCGAAGCCTTCGTTGGAGAAGCTGGTGTGATCGCCGCCGCGGCCGAAGCGGTCTCGGCGGAAGATCATGACGGGATGGAAGGCGGGGATCATCTTCATGGCCATGTTGTGAGGCTGGCCAGCTGGTGTGCCGGCGGAGAGGCGCTGCGAGGTGGGGTGGAAGTAGGTGTGGTCGACGTCGACGATGGCGCGGGCGAGTTCACGGGCGGGTGAGTCGTTTTCTGCGCCGATGGTCTGGATCTCGCGGAGTTGTTCGAGGGTTGCGGGGCCGGGGACGCCTTCGGAGAAGACGCGAACGGCGGATTTGTCGGCTCCGACTGCGCCGGGTGTGGTGTCGCCGCCGACAATGTCGTTGTTGAGGACGGCTTCGAGATCCCAGCCTTCGGACTTGGCGAGTTTGGCGAAGTGACGACTGCCGTCGAGGCCTTGTTCTTCACCGGCGACGGTGAGGAAGATGATGGTGCTGGGGAATTTGAGTTTGGAGAGGACGCGGGCGGATTCGATGGAGACGGCGGTGCCGCTGGCGTCGTCGTTGGCACCGGGCGCGGGGTCGTGGGTGTTGAAGTTGTCGGAGTTGCGGGAGTCGTAGTGACCAGTGACGAGGACCACGCGCTTGGCCTGGGCGGGGTCGGTGCCGTGGAGGATGGCGTAGACGTTGGTGAGTTTTGTGGGCTTGGTGATGCGCGCGGCGGGGCCGGTTCCGGGGGGCTCGATGAATTCGTCGCGTTTTACTTCGAGGCATCCGCCGCAGGCTTCGGAGTAGCGCTTGAATTCGGATTCGATCCAGTCGGCGGCGGCGTTGATGCCAGTGCCGGGGGGAAGATCGGTTTCCATGCTGGAGAGAGTGCTGCGATTTTTAAAGCTAACGAGCTTAGTGATGATGGCCTTGATGTTATCGGAGGAGACCTGCTGCAATGCGCCAGCGATTGCGGGGTCGGCAGGAGCCGGTGTGGTCGGCTGGCCGACGGACGTGGATGGCTGCGCGTTCGGAGCGGGTTGTTGTGCGTGAAGAAGGCCGGCGGCCAGCAGGATTGCGCCAAGGGTAAGGCGGCTGAAATGAGCGAGAAAGCGGGGTCCGACGTTCACGAAATTCTCCTTATGTGGAAACCAAAATTCAATTGCGATCGTATGCTTGACGAATGAGCGGGGAGGCCGCTAAATAAATAGCGGGGGTGTCCGCGGAGCAGTTACTGTCATCCTATAGACGAGATTCTACAGGCGAGTGGACGCACTCAAACCGATGGAGGATGGATCAATGGCGGTTGTATGTCCGGAATGCGATAACCCTATTGTGGTTGACGAGGACGAGGTGGAAGAAGGCGAGACGGTCCAGTGCGATGAGTGCGGGATGGACCTGGAGATAGTTTCGGTGGATCCGCTGGAGGTGGCAGCGATCGATGTGGCTGGTTACGACGATGAGGATCCCATGCACACCGACGATGAGGAAGATGAGTAACGGCAAGCTCTTGATGAGGGTGGTCGTATACTAAAACCTATGAAGCGAGTCCCTGTTTCACTCTGTTTCTTTGCCTGCAAAGTCCTATTTGCGTGCTGCTGCATGACAGCCATTTTTGTGGTTGTACCGGGCCCAGCCTTGTTCGCGCAACAGCGCGGGAACGGGCAGCGTGTTGTTCAGGGTAAGGTTTTCGATGCCGACAACGCCCCGATCAAAGGAGCGGTGGTCTATCTGAAGGACGGCCGCAGCCTGTCGGTGAAGAGCTTCTTTTCCGATGATGAGGGAGCCTACCGCTTCGGGCAGCTCTCGCAGAACACGGATTATGAAATCTGGGCGGAGAACAATGGCAAGAAGAGCTCTGTGAAGACGATCAGCTCGTTCGACAGCAAGAGCCAGTTTAATATCAATTTGAAGATCGAGAAGTAGGGTCGGGTCGTTTCTCCAGGATGGAACATATCCGTTTGGAGCGTCAGAACGTTTTTGACGCTTTTAACTGCGTCGCGTGATACAAATGTCGCCATTCATGCGACTTCTGTGGCCACTCTTCCTGATTGCTGCCGGGACAGCTCTTTTGCTTTACGCGGTTGCGCTGTCAGAGCGCTGCGGCGCCTGGATTACCAGACTGCGGTCGAGGGATTCGGGATCTCCCCCTCCGGCAAGCGTGGGGGTGAAGGCGCCTGGTACGTGGATTTTGGCGGTCATCTTTCGTCTGGTGGGAATGTACGTGATTCTGGCTGCAGCGATCGGGTTACTTGGAATCTTGCTCTCGCGGTGATTCGGATTTGAGCTGGCAGCAAACCAAGGCGCCGAATCTCCGGATCCAGCGCCTTCGGTATTTGTCGGATGATCGGTTAGTCGGCGATGCCTACGTTGGGGACCTCGATGCCGAGCGCGGTAGCAAGGGCGATCTGGTGATCCTGCTCCTGGAGGAGGATCTGGCGGATTTGTTCGGCGGTGGCGAACTCGCCGAGTTCGTCACACTGCTTGATGCGGCGGCGGTATTGGCGGATGGTCTCGTTTTCGTTGTCGAGGTCGAAGCGGAGCATGTCCTCGGCCTTCTCGGAGGTTTTGACAGACTTCGGGACGGTGGTGGGCATGCCGCCGAGGTAGTCGATCTGGTTGGACAGGGTGATGGCGTGAGCGAGCTCTTCGGTGGCGTGAACGGCGAGCTCGGCGGCAATGTTCATGTAGGCCGCTCCCTTGAGGACTTGAGAGTAGTTGACGTAGGCGATGATGGCCTGGAACTCGCGAGCGAGATCTTCGTTGAGAAGCTCAATGAGCTGATTGCGGGTGAGAGGTGCGTTGGATGTGCCCGCAGCAGGATGTGCTGCCGTTTCTTGTGATTTATTTTTTGCTTTGTCTTTCGAATTGTCTTTGGACATTTCGTCTCCAGTAGTTTCTTGGATGCGGGCACATTCACAAAAGGCATTGGTCAGCTCTGGAGAGCCGGGTAGTCGGTGTAGCCTTCGGGGCCGGGGGCGTAAAAGGTTGCGGCGTTGGGGCGGTTGAGGGGGCTGCCTTTTGCGAAGCGCGCGGGAAGATCGGGATTGGCGATGAAGAGCTTGCCGAAGGCTACGGCGTCCGCTTTGCCTTCGTCGAGGAGTTGCTGACCGGTGTGCTGGTCGATGGCTTCGTTGGCGACAAAGACGCCGCCGAAGAGCTGCTTGAGGCAGGGGCCGATGCTGTCGGGGCCGACGTGCTCGCGGGCGGCGATGAAGGCGATGCGGCGTTTGCCGAGTTCGCGGGCGATGTAAGTGAAGGTCGCGGTGAGGTTGGAGTCGGAGATGCCGTGGGAGTCGCCGCGCGGGGCCAGGTGCATGCCGACGCGGCCGGGGCCGAAGACGGAGATGGCGGCATCGGCGCACTCGAGCATGAGGCGGGCGCGGTTTTCGATGGGGCCGCCGTACTCGTCGGTGCGGTGGTTGGCGCCATCCTGGAGGAACTGGTCGAGGAGATAGCCGTTGGCTCCGTGGAGCTCGACGCCGTCGAAGCCGGCGAGTTGGGCGTTTTGTGCGCCGCGGCGGAAGGCTTCTACGACGCCTTTGATCTCTTCGATTTTGAGAGCGCGGGGGGTGACGAAGGGGCGCGGCGGACGGAGAAGGCTGACGGTGCCGGAGGCGGCGATGGCTGAGGGGGCGATGGGGAGCTGGCCGTCGAGGAACTGGGGATCGGAGATGCGGCCGACGTGCCAGATCTGCGAAAAGATGTGGCCTCCTGCTTTGTGCACGGCCGCGGTGACGGGTTTCCAGGCTTCGGTTTGTTCTTTGGACCAGAGGCCGGGGACGTTGGCGTAGCCCACGCCGAGCGGGTCGATGGGCGTGCCTTCGGAGATGATGAGGCCAGCGGAGGCGCGCTGGGTGTAGTAGTCGACCATGATGGGGGTGGGGATGTGGTCTGGGGTGCCGCGCAAGCGGGTGAGCGGGGCCATGAAGACGCGGTTGGGGAGGTGGAGATCGCCTAGTTGGATGGGGTCGAGTAGGTTTGGCATTCTGGATTGGATGACACGCGGACGATAGCGGATTCCTCTGCGGGAATGGCGGATGTCAGACAGGGAGGTACTGCGGCCTTTTGGGGCCGAGGGATTTTGTGCGTGGTGTTTGAGGCGAAGATTCGATTTATTGGGGCGCTGGAGTTGGTGAGGATGATTGTGGGGCGGCTCCTGGCTGCCGATTTCCCTGTTCATGCGGCTTTGGGACGAATGGTTCCGGGTGTGCCGTGCCGCGATGGCATGTGCCACAGGTAACGGCGTCGGTCGATTTGTGATCGCTCAACTGGGCAAGGAATTTGGTGTTGAGGTCGTCGGTCATTTTGATCATCAGGCGAGCTTTCTCTTTGACCGGGTTTGCATCGGAGGGGAAGTCGTTGCGTCTGGTCGCCGCGTTTCGGGCGTGACAGAATTCGCACTCGACGCCGAGGTCGCCCTCATACTGATGCATGAGCTTGATGACGTCGTCTCCGGTGATGTCTTTGGGAAGAGCCTTGATGTTGGTTGGATTGGGACGCGGGCCTCTGGGCGGTCTCGCGGTTTGCGCGGTTGGTGCTGGAGCGGGAGTGTCCTGAGCAAGGACGAGGTTAGCGGAGAGAGAGACAAGACACACTACGAGGAGCGAGCATCGACGGAATCCATTCATATTGGGCGGCACCCTTTGTATGAGATGTGGACGTGAAAGTGTGTAACGAGGTTTACACAGCGAGGATGATTTTCGACGTAGCGAAAGGGAGTCAGGGGCAGGGCGTCATTGGCCTCCGGTCATCGCTTTCAGATAGAGGTATGCGAACTGGACGCCGGCGTAATAGGATTCGACGCCGAGCCGCTCGTCTCTGCCGTGGGCGCGTTCATCGCCTTCTTCGATTGACATTCCGTTGAAGCCGTAGCTGGGCATGCCGGCGGCGGTGGTGTGGACGCTGTCGGAGGCGCCGGTCTCCATCTGCGGAAGAATTGTCAGGCCGGGCCACATCATTTGCACGGTTTCGCGTAACGGTTTGAAGACGGCTTCCATGAGAGGCGGTGGAGCTGGGGCAACTCGATCGGAGCCCTTGCCGAGGACCTCTCCACCGCTGGAGAGGAAGTCGACTGTGAGAGTAGGGTCGGCAAAGATGCGGATGAGATCCTGGCGGATCTCTTCCTGGGAGTGGCCGGGGAGGATGCGGCAGTTGATGTTTGCCTGTGCGCGTCCGGGCAATGCGTTTGGAGCGTGGCCGCCGGACATCATGGTGGGGACGCAGGTGGTGCGCACGGTCGCGTTGTAGACGGGGTTGGCGGAGAGACGCTGAAGGGCGGCGGGATCGGGAGGCGTCTTGAGGATGGCGCGCAGGTCGTCGGCTTGTTGCCCCTGGACGAGCGTGGCACGAGTGGTGAGTTCGGCGCGGGTGACTTCGTTGAGCTCGAAGGGAAAGGGGGATTTTTCGAGGCGCGAGAGGGCGTCGGCTACGTGGTAGATCGCGTTGTTGGGAGTGGGAAGCGAGCTGTGTCCGCCGGGATTGGTCGCAGTGACGCGGTAGTCGGCGTAGATCTTTTCTGTGGCTTCGACGCCGACGAGGAAGGGTTTGCCGTTCTTTGTGATGATGCCGCCAGCGTCGGGATTGAGGACGAACTCGGCGTCGATGAGGTCGCGGTGGTTCTTGAGGAGCCAGTCGACTCCGTTGGATTTTCCGCCTTCTTCGTCGGCGGTGAGAGCGAGGATGAGGTCGCGGTCGGGCACGTAGTTTTCGCGCTTCATGCGGATGAAGGCCATGACCATGGCGGCGTCGGAGTCTTTCATGTCCTGCGTGCCGCGACCGTAGAAGAAGCCGTCTTTTTCGGTGAGGACGAAGGGATCGGTGGTCCAGTCTTCACGCTTTGCTTCGACGACATCGGTGTGGCAGATGATGAGCACGGGTTTGAGGGTGCTTCCGGGGCGGCCGTGAAGGCGCGCCACCAGATTACCTTTGCGTTGGTTGGGGCCGAGGATGACTACGTCGGCCGGGCGGAAGCCTGCGTCGAGAAGAAGACGCTGGCGCATAGCTTCGGCGACCGCGGTGGTGCTGCCGATGGAGTCGGTGGAGTTGATCTCGATGAGCTGCTTGAGGACGTCGTGGGCGAGCTGTCGGGCCGGCGGGTCGAGCGTCGTTTGCTGGGCTTGCAGCTGGGTGGCGAAGAGGATTGTTGCGAAGAGGCTTAGGGTCTTGCTTGACTTCATGTGTGCTCCGGTAGAGTGCCCGGCGAGAAAAGAGTGCCGCTGCTATCGTTTCATCATATTGCGACTCTCACGGCGACCGTCACGCAAAGACAAAATATGGAGATTCTGAGCTTCGCTCAGAATGACGGTGGATATTTTTTTACGTCTCCGCCGGGCATCAGGTGAACGCTCTAGAAGGGGAAGGATTGCAGCCAGGAGCGGAAGGGGGGGCCGAGGTCGTCGCGTTTGAGAGCGAATTCGACGGTGGCTTTGAGAAAGCCCAGCTTGTCGCCGGCGTCGTGGCGCTTGCCTTCGTACTTGAAGCCGTAGACCTTTTCGTATTTGAGAAGGGCTTTGATGGCGTCGGTGAGCTGGAGTTCGCCGCCTGCGCCGGGAGTGATGGTTTCGAGCATATCGAAGATGCGGGGTGTGAGGATGTAGCGGCCGATGATGGCGTTCTTCGAGGGGGCCTCTTCGAACTTTGGTTTTTCGACCATGTTCTTGACTTTGAGGAGGCGCGGGTTTTTGGGGTCGGGAGTGCAGTCGAGGACGCCGTAGGCGGAGATGGCGGGGCCTTCGATGACCTCGGAGGCGAGGATGGTGGACTGGGTTTCTTCGAAGGCTTCGACCATCTGCTTCATGCAGGGGACGGTGGCGTCGACGATGTCGTCGGGGAGGAGGACGGCGAAAGGCTCGTCGCCGATGAGCTCTTTTGCCTGGAGGACGGCGTGGCCGAGGCCGAGGGGTTCGGCCTGGCGGGTGTAGGTGACGCGAGCGAGTTTGGCGACGGAGCGGGCGATTTCGAGGAGGGCGGTTTTATTTTTTGCGGCGAGGTTGGCTTCGAGTTCGGGGCTGCCGTCGAAGTGGTCTTCCATGGTGGATTTGCCGCGGCCGGTGATGAGGATGATCTCGTTGCAGCCGGCGGCGACGGCCTCCTCGACTCCGTACTGGATCAGCGGCTTGTCGACGAGGCAGAGCATCTCCTTGGGCATGGCCTTGGTGGCGGGAAGGAAGCGAGTGCCCAATCCTGCGGCGGGGAAGACTGCTTTGCGGATTTTCTGAGGAGTCATTGTGTGGAGGGTTCTCTGAAATGGACTGCAGGATCAATCGTAGCAGTGGGCGAGCGTAATTGTGTCAAAAGGTCGGGATGCGTTGCGGATCAGGTGGGTTTGACGGCCTTGAGAACCATGCTGTTCCAGACGTATGGGATGCGGCCTGAGCCGGCGAATTCGATGTTGGTGAAGCCGGTTTCCTGAAGCGCCTGGGTCAGGGTTTTGCGCGACCAGAATTTGATGTGGCCGTGATCCCAGAGGACGGTGAAATGGCGGTCCATCTTGCCGGTGATGGCGAGGAGAAGATTTTTGAGATAGCCGTGATAGGGGGTGGTGAGAATGATGATGCCGCCGGGTTTGAGCAACTCGTAACAGTTGCGGAGGAAACCGCGGGGATCGTAGATGTGCTCGATGACTTCGGTGGAGAGGACTACGTCGACGGGGCCGACGGTTTTGAGGAAGTCGGCGTAGAGGGTTTGGCCGTCGGCGAGGAAGAAATTGATATTGGGAAAAGTCTTGCGGGCGATTTCGATGCCGGTGGGAGAGAGGTCGGAGCCGTGGAGCTGCCAGTTTCTATCCTGAAAGAGAGAGATGAAGGAGCCGTTGCCGCAGCCGGCGTCCATGACGATGGAGCCGGGGGGAACGTTTTTGAGAAGACGCGAGACGGATGGATAGAGATAACGGTGGCTGAATTCGGCGTTGGCAGCGTTGTAGTTGTAGGAGATACCACCCATTTGGTCATCATACCTTCAGCTTGTTGTTTTCCAAACGGAGCTGCGGAGCCGCTGGTTTAGAGGACGGGGGAGTCGTCGTGGAGCATGGCTTTGCGGATGATTTTGATGGGGGCGAGTCCCTGGCGCATGAAGTTGTTGTGGAAGTCCTCGAGGTTGAAGGCGGCGCCTTGTTTCTTCATCAGGTCGGCGCGGAGCTTCATGATTTCGAGTTTGCCGAGGGTGTAGTAGAGGTAGGTGGCGTCGGCGGTGCCACGTTTGGTTTCGACGAGGCCGGCGGCGTGGGACTGGTAGCCTTCGGTGACAAAGAAGTCGACGGCCTGGTCGAACGTGAATTGGCCGGTGTGGAGTTTAATGGAGTTGACGAAGCGGGCGTCGCGGAGGAGTGCGTCCTGGAGTTGTCCGAGGCGGATGAGTTTGGCTTCGCGGATTTGCTCGGGGGTGGCATTGGGCGGGGCGGCGGCATAGCCCTCGTCGAGCATCATCTGTTCGGTGTAGTGCGCCCAGCCTTCGATGTTGGTGTTGGCTCCGAGGACTTTGCGAATGGTGGAGGGGAACTGGGGCATCCAGAGGAACTGGACGTAGTGGCCGGGGTAGGCCTCGTGGACGCTGGTGGAGATGACGGTGCCGACGTTGAAGGCGGCCATGTGTTCGGCGATGTGCGACGCTGCCCAACTTTTTTCAGGAAGGGTGACGTTGAAGTAGGCCTTGGTGGAGTGGGTTTCGAAGGGGCCGGGAGGATCCATGGAGGCGAAGGTGGTGGCGCGCATGAAGGGCGGAGTCTCTTCGAGGGTGGGTTCGACTTTGGAGGGGATGGTGATGATGTGGTGGGTGTTGATGAAGGAGATCAGGCTGGCGAAGGTGTCCTGAAATGCATTGAGAAGTTTGTCGGGGGCGGGGTGGATGGCAGCTAGTTCGGCGAGGACTTCCTGTGGGGTCTTCGTTGGGTCGATCTCTTTGGCGATGCGGGCGAACTCGGCCTGGTTTTTGTGGAGGTCGTCGAGGGCGATCTGGAGGAGGCGGTCTAATCCTCCATTGGGGGCGACGTCGACCATCTCGTCATAGCTGAGTTTCTTTGCGAAGATGGCGGCGCCGAGCTTGTAGTCGCCGTTGGAGCGGGGGAGGAGGTCGGACTTGAGCCAGGCTCCGTAGGATTTGAGGGCGTCGATGACGGAGGCGTTGGTTTTGGCGAAGGCGGCCTTGGCGTCGGCGTCGGTGGCGGCTTCGGGGCCGGAGAGGAAGGCCGCGGGGACGTCGGTCTGGAAGAAGCTGATCTCGCCGTCGATTTGTTCCAGCGCGATCTCGGTGTAGATCTTTGGCGGGTTCTTCAGGTTCTTGCGGGCTTCGAGCAGGACCTGAGGCATTAATTTTTCGCGTTCTACCAGCGACCGCAGACGGATATTGGTGGAGGCATAAGGGCGCTCCATGATGACGAAGGCGGAGTTGGTGATGCCTGAGGAGTAGATGTCGGGGTTCTTCTCCAAGGGACGGATGACCTCGAGGGTGAGGAGCTGGCTGCGAATGTTGTTGAGGAGGATGGTGCGGTCGGCGGCGACGGAGGCGTCGAGGGCGGAGGGGTCGATGGCTTCGACTTTTTTCTCGAAGGCGTGGAGAGCGGCGATTTCCTTTTGGATGTTTGCGGCGGAGAAGTCCTCGAGTTGCGTGTCGTACTGGTGGAGGCCAGCCTGGGTGCCCGTAGTGGGGGCGAAGTGGAAGTAGACGTCGGAGAAATATTGGTCGGCGAGGAAGTTGAAGGTCTGGAGGGCACCGTCGGCGGAGAGATGCTGGGCTTGGGTGGTGGGGAACAGCATGGATGCTCCGAGAAGCGCAGACGCGGCGAGGTGGTGGAGGCGCATGTGACTCATATGCAGTGTAAGACGTGGGAAGGATGAGGGGAAGACGCGTGGTTTTGCTATCGGGTATCAGGGAGGGTGTATTCGAAGTCGTAGGAGTGTTTGGCGTCGGCGATGGTGATGTTCATTTTGCCGTCGAGGCCGGTGAGTTGGCCGGTGCCTGAGTCTGGGACGACGACGATGCTGAGTTGCGGGACGCCTCGGTTCATGGTGGCGCTGTGCTCGAGGACGAAGGTTCCGGTGCGTCCCTTGAGAGAGCCGGTGACGACTTCGAGGGCGACGTAGCCGCCGGAGGAGTTTTTGGCGCCGGTTCCGGCGGCGAGCATGGTGCCTTTGCTGGTGGCTTCGAGGTCGCCGTGGAACTGCTTGTCGAGGAACATGCGGCCGATGGCTGCGCCTCCGCCTTTTTCGTCGGGGGGTTGCGGATCGATCTTTACTTCGAAGCGGCCGGTCGCGTGGAGAGACGTGATCGCTTTCTTTGGTGACGTGGAAGATTTTGGATTGGTCTGGAAACCGGTCTGGGATCTAGTCTGGGCCTGCGTTGAGAGTGTGGGGAGCAGCAGAGGTGTGAGGCAGGCCGCGGCGAGGCGGGAGCGCAGAGAGGCTGAGGCTCGCGTGGCAGCAGGCGCGATCTTCATCCTTCGGGTTGAATCGGGGGAATGAGATCTTCCTTCTGGTGGACGGGGACCACGCCGTAGCGGCTCATGATGGCGCCGATGCGGGCCAGATCGGGATGCCTGTTCTTGAGATAGACGGCGGCGAGTTCAAGATAGTACTCGGGGCCCATCACGCCGGGGGTCTGCAGGCAGAGGACGCGGCCGGGGATGTGGGTGGGGTTGGCGTAGGCGTGTGGCGTGCCTCGGGGGATGAAGAGAGTGACGCCGCGGCGGACTTCGGTGGGTTTGTCGTGGAGCGTCCAGGTCGGGGCGCCATCGACGCCGAAGATGGTCTCGTCGTATTTGCGATGAATGTGAGGAAGCGGGACGCGATGGAACGCAGGCATCGTGAGTTCGAAGAGATCGAAGGCACCGCCGGTTTCGTGGCGGGTCTTAAGAAAGGTGACGCTTATCTCGCCAACGCGGATCGTATCGTACATTCTGCCTCCGGGTAGGAGAATAATACTTCAGATATCTGTCGGCAAAAACCCCATTTTGGTTGTTGACAAAGAGGCTATTTTGGTATGTTGACGGCGTCGAGAAGGGCGCGGGCTTCGCTAAGGACGTCTTCGGCCTTGGCGGAAGGGAGTGGCCAGCGGAGGGTTCCCTGCGGGGTGAACTGGGCTCCGCGCCTGGCGTTGCGGCTGACTAACTGCATCAGTGCGGCGGGGTCGATTGCGGCCTGTGTGAGTTCTTCAGGGTTTGCTGATGGGTTTGCGATGAGTCAATTGTGATGGTGGCCGGTGTTATTTTTGAACGGTATTTTTCTTAAGCGCGACGCTAGGCGCAACATAAAATATGGAATTGTTGGTGTTGCCTGTGAACTTATTGCCGGTGCTTGAGGCTTTCACGTTAAGATTGAGCCCAATAACAGACTTAGCCTGATAATCCGACACTGTGTTTCCAGTCACAGAGACATTGCTAGAGATATCTTGCGGTGCATCGCCGCAGAGGTCTCCAACGGCAATCCCAGATCGTGTTTTAGTAGCCTTAGCTCCGAAGAAGGCGGGGTAGTTGCTGGTGTATTCAGTTCTGTTCCCGCTTACATCTGCCTGTTGAACACAGATGAGCCAAATATTGTCCTCCAGATTGTCTATCACGTGATTGTTGCTGACAGTCAAAGAAGAGATGCCATTCTCTTTCGTTACATGACCAGTCACACCATTATCAATACCTCGATTCCAATTGTGCTGGACGACGTTGTTATTGATTTTGTTGTGCGAGGATAGGCCCCCATTTCCGCCTGAATATATTCCGCTTTGGCCATTGTCCTCCACTGTGTTCCCTTCGATGAGGCTGTAGCTGAGGCCTTCGGACGCTATGCCGTCCCAGTAATGAACCGCCGGCGCCTCTGCCTTCGAAGCAGCTGAGTAGTGGTTGCTGATGTAGTTTTTGGTAATCGTTTGATAGCTTCCGGCTAAACCAACACAGAACGTCCCGTATTCAACGTCAGAATTTGACAGGGTGTTATGGCTTCCGCCGAGGACTATTGGAGATCCATAGGCCCAGTGATGCGCTACTTTGACCTTATCGATGCTGCTATATGTTCCCTTCAGGGCTATGCCTTGCGTATTGTTGTAAGTCGCAGCAGAACCGATCGTCTCCTGAGTACCAAGCAGTTGGAGATCATGAATCTTTACTTTGGTCGTAGAGCTTCCAGCCGTAATAGCTGTCGTGGTTGCTGCCCTGGTGGCGGGTCCGCCCGCACTGGGATGGAGCGCTGTGTAGATAAGGATTGTCTTGTCCTGTCCTGCACCAAACAATTCAACATTGGAAGAAAGTTCGATAGGAGTTGTGAAGTTATAGGTTCCAGAGGGAACGTAGATGGAGCAGTAGGCACCGGCGCAGTTCGTAATAAGCCCGTTAATCTTGGCTCCTATGTCCTTTCCGGCAGCAAGCGAGGCGTTAACGGGTTGTCCTGTCTGCGCGGCGAGCCGGTTGCGCGGAACGAGCATGACAACGGCGAGCAGGAGGGTAACCCCTAAAACAGAGGGATACTTCATAATGCATACTCGGTTTCTGGATGAAACTGTCCCGATGATAGTCCTCAAGCCGTGAAGGGCCGTAACGCGCTATTTTGCGGTGTCGAGGGCATCGAGGAGGGCGCGGGTTTCGGCGAGGACGTCTTCGGCTTTGGCGGAAGGGAGCGGCCAGCGGAGGGTTCCTTGCGGAGTGAACTGAGCTCCGCGTTTGGCGTTGCGGCTAACCAGTTTCATCAGTGTGGCGGGGTCGATTGGGGCTTGAGCGAGAGTGGCGGCGTCTGCGTTGACTGCGGCGAATTTGACGTGGAGCATCTCCATGAAGGATTTGATTGGGGCTTTCCGATTGCCGTTGGGGTTAGGCAATTCGATCTGGGTGCGCTTGCGGTCGAGCTGGGAGATACCTAGTTGTTCGCAGCGGAGACGGATTTCCCCGGCGGCGAGGAGGTTGAGGACGGAGTCGGGAGGGGTGCCGTAACGATCTTGCAGTTCTGCTCGCACGTCGGCGAGTTCGGGCTGCGATTGTGCGGAGGCGATGCGTTTGTACATGCGGAGTCGCTGGTTTTCTTCGGGGATGTAGTCGGAGTCAATGCGGACGGAGATGCCGAGATTGATGGTGGTGGTGGCGTGGGCTGGGGCTTCTTCTTCGCCCTTCATCTTGCGCACGGCCTCTTCGAGCATGGTGGTGTAGAGTTCGAAGCCGATGGCTTCGATGTGGCCCGACTGTTCGCCACCGAGCATGTTGCCTGCGCCGCGGAGTTCGAGGTCGAGGGCGGCGATCTTGAATCCGGCGCCGAGGTCGGAGAATTCTTTGAGTGCGGCGAGGCGTCGCCGGGCGATTTCGGTGAGTTCGGTCTCGGGTGGGATAAGTAAGTACGAATACGCTCGGCGGTTCGAGCGGCCTACGCGGCCGCGGAGCTGGTAGAGCTCGCTGAGGCCGTGGCGGTCGGCGCGATTGATGAGGATCGTGTTGGCGAGGGGGATGTCGAGGCCGTTTTCGATGATGGAGGTGGCGACGAGGACGTCGTACTCGTGGTTCATGAAGGCGAGCATGACGCGTTCTAGTTCGGCTTCGGGGAGCTGGCCGTGGCCGATGACGATGCGTGCTTGCGGGACGAGTTCGCGAATTTTTGTGGCGATGTCGTAGATGGTTTCGACGCGATTGTGGACGAAGTAGGTTTGGCCGCCGCGTTCGAGCTCCATCTCAATGGCGGTGCGGACGAGCTTTTCGTCGAATTTGGCGACGATGGTCTGGATGGCCATGCGGTCTTTGGGCGGGGTTTCGATGACGGACATGTCGCGGAGGCCGATGAGTGACATGTGGAGAGTGCGGGGGATGGGCGTGGCGGACATCGAGAGGACGTCGATGGCGGCGCGCATTTGTTTCAGGCGCTCTTTGTGGCGAACGCCGAAGCGCTGTTCTTCGTCGACGACGAGGAGGCCGAGGTCCTGGAACTTTAAGTCTTTGGAGAGGATGCGGTGGGTGCCGATCAAAATGTCGACTTTTCCCTGTTCAGCTTTTTCGAGGATGGCTTTCTGTTCCTTGGGGGTGCGGAAGCGGGAGATCATCTCGACGTTGACGGGGAAGTTGGCGAAGCGGCGTTTGAAGGATTCGTAGTGCTGGAAGCTGAGCACTGTTGTCGGAGTTAAGACCGCGACTTGTTTGCCGTCCTGCACGGCTTTGAAGGCGGCGCGCATGGCGACTTCGGTTTTGCCGTAGCCGACGTCGCCGCAGAGGAGGCGGTCCATGGGCTGGGTGGATTCCATGTCGCGCTTGATGTCGGCGATGGCGGTGAGCTGGTCGTCGGTCTCGTTGAAGTCGAATGCGTCTTCGAATTCGTGCTGCATGTTGCTGTCGGGGGAGAAGGGAGTGCCCTGGGCGGCTTTGCGCTGAGCATAGAGCTTGAGGAGCTCGGCCGTCATGTCGGCCATCGCTTTTTTTACGCGGGCCTTAGTTTTTTGCCAGCCTTGCGTGCCGAGTTTGTTGAGTTCCGGCGGTGGGCCGATTTCTGAGGAGCGGTACTTCTGGATGAGGTCGAGGCGGGTGAGGGGGACGTAGAGTTTGGCTTCGTCGGCGAACTCGAGGATCATGAGCTCGAGGGGGATGCCGGAGTCTTCCTCGATGACGCGAAGGCCGCAGTAACGGGAGATGCCGTGTTCGACGTGAACGACGTAGTCGCCTACGGCGAGGTCGCGGAAGTCGGAGATGAAGGCGGCGGCTTTGGATTTGCCGCGGCGGACGGGGCGGACCGTGACGTCGGCCTCGTCGGAGAGATCCTGGGCGCCGAAGATGATGAGCTGGCTGGCGGTGGATTTGTCGAGGTCGAGGATCTGGACACCGGCGGCTATGGTGGTTTTTACGATGACGGGAGTGCGGAGATCGATGGTGCTGCCGGCGAGGTAGCTGGATTCGGAGTAGATGTTGGCGCTGCCGGGGGCTTCGCTGCGGGAGCCAAGGCGGTAGGGGACTTTGTATTCCTGGAGGAGGCCGGCGAGGCGCTCGACTTCGCCCTGGTTGGGTGCGGTGAGGAGGATGCGGGCTTCCTGCTTCATCAATGCGTTGAGTGCGTCGATCAACGCGGGGATCGAGCCGTGGAAGCGCATGGTCGGGCGGGTGGCGAAGTCGACTTCAGAGAGGTCGCTGCGGTCGGCGTCGAGGACGTCGACTGCGCCCAGTTGGTCGAGTTCGATGCCGGAGAACTTGTGGAGGTGATCGTCGAGGTCCCAGGGGGAGAGGTAGATGTTTTCGGGACGGACGAGGTTGCCGATTCCGGAGCGGTCGTGGCGCTGTTCGATTTTGTTCCACCAGCGCTCGCCCTGATTTTTGACCATGGCGGGCTCTTCGATGAAGACGCGGGGGGCTGTGTGGCTGGAGGCGCTGAGGAGGTCGAGGAGGGTGAGGTTGGCTCCGGCGACGGGGGCGAAGAACTCCCAGCCGGGGAAGATGGTGGCTTGGGCGGCGTAGGAATTCGTGACTCCCACCCTTTCCGATGAAACTGGAAAGGATGGGGCACCCGAGCTTTGGAGGTGAGTCAGAAGCTCGGTGGGCTCTTCGCCGCCTTCGATGGCTGCGCCAGCGGTGCCGGCGCGGGTGAGGCGGGCGTTGATGGCGTTAAGGAGTTTTTCGGTTACGGGGGTTTCGGTGAGGGGGAGGAGCAGGGTGTCGTCGAGGTGTGAGCTGCTGCGCTGGGTTTCGGGGTCGAATTTGCGAATGGATTCGATTTCGTCGCCGAAGAAGTCGACGCGGACGGGGCGGTCCATCTCGGGGGAGTAGACGTCGAGGATGCCGCCGCGGAGGGTGACCTGGCCGGGCATTTCGACGACGTCGACTTTGGTGTAGCCGACGGAGAGGAGGTGCTCGACGAGCATGTCGGGCATGTACTCTTCGCCGAGTTTGAGGTGGAGGGCGAGGGCGCGGTAGTAGTCGCGGGGGAAGAGACGCATGCAGGCGGCTTCGACGGGAGCGATCACCAGACGGGGCTGCCCGGAGGCGGACTGGCTGATCTTCCAGAGGGTGGTGGCGCGGTTCTCCTGGATTTCGGGGTGGGGCGAAAGATTTTCGAAAGGGAGGACGTCGTGGGCGGGGAGGCGAAGGACGGATTCGGCGGGAATGGCTCCGGTGAGTTCGCAGGCGCTTAGAACGGCGGCGTGGAGCGCCTCGGCAGCCTTGTTGTCGGCGACGACGATGAGACAGGGTGTGTTGGCGGCACGTACGAAGAAGGGAAGATAGAGGGCTCGGGCGGTGAAGGTGAGGCCAGACACACGTCTACGCCCCGTGCCTCCGCTGAGATGGCGGCGTACACGCTCGAAGGCTTCAGAATGCTCCACGTCTGCGAGGAGCTCGCGGACGAAGGGAAGAACCATGCTGAATTGATTTTAGTTGATTTAGAGTTTTTCGCATCCAATAGGAGTAGTATCTGGCTCCGATGGGAAAGGTAACCCTGGGCATCCGCCTACTGCGGAAGATTTTGCGATGCTTCAAAAGAGAAGTTCCGGAGGTTGACGATGATGATGACCTTGAGCAAACGGATTTCTTTGGCGCTTTTGGCGGCGGTGCTTCCCTCACTTGCGGGATGCACGCGACACAGCAAGAAGGAGCATTATTATCTGATCGCGACGAACACGGCTGTGCCTTACTGGAAGGCGGCCGCGGATGGGTTCGCGGCAGCCGGGCTGGAATACGCGGTTTCAGTTGACACTCGCGGGCCGGCTGGGTTGAATCCGCAGGCGGAAGTGGATGAGTTCAAAGCGATGGTGGCGAGGAAGCCAGCGGGGATTCTGGTTTCGGTTGCGAACTCCAAATTGATGGCGCCGGAGATTGATGCGGCGATCGAGGCGGGCATTCCGGTCATTACGATCGACTCCGATTCGCCGGAGAGCAAGCGGCTGTACTTTATCGGAACCAACAATCGGGAGGCTGGGCGACTGGGTGGGAGGCGTGCGGCGGCCAGGTTGAACGGCAAAGGAAATGTGGTGTTCTTCACCAACCCGGGGCAGCCGAACCTGGACGAACGGCTGCAGGGCTACCGGGATATCTTTGCCACCTTTCCGGAGATCAAGGTGGTGGAGGTGTTCGATATCAAGGCAGATCCGGGTACGGCGCTGGATGAGGCAGGTGTGTACCTTGCACGAACGGGAGCAGCCAAAATCGACGGGTTCTTTTGCCTGGACTCGAGGTCGGGGGCGAATGTTGCGGAAGCCTTTAAACGGAGGAACATTACCGACCGGGTGCTGATCACGATGGATGTGGACTCCGACACGCTGAAGCTGGTGGGGGATGGAACGATTGATTCGACGATCTCTCAAAAGCCGTACACGATGGCCTTTCTGGGATTGAAGGCCCTGGATGACATTCATCACTACCCGGTGAAGCCGCTGGCGGGAGACTATGCGCTGGATCCGGACTCCCCGTTCCCGGCCTTTATCGATACCGGGGTTGCGCTGGTGGATAAGACGAATCTCGATCCAATTCTGAGGAAACAGACGGCGGCGAACAGGTAGGAGTCTGTCGCGTAGGAATCTCCGAAAAGATGAGTTGTCGAGGAGGACGTGGGTAGCCTCGCGTCTTTGCGGGAGAGAGTATCGTCTGTATCAACATCAACAAATCAAATATGAGGTGTGGAGTGCGGAAGCTTATTCTTGGCTCGTTTTTTGTCGTGACGGCCGTTGCGTGTTTGGGGGTTCGGGTAGCGGAGGGGCAGGCTGCGCTGACGTATCAGAAGCCGCCGGCGCCGATCGAGCAACTGTTGGAGGCGCCCCCGACGCCGATAGTGCGGCTCTCGCCGGACCGCAAGACGATGCTGGTGGAACAGCCGGCGACGTTCCCGACAATTGCCGATGTGGCGCAGCCGCGGTACCGGCTAGCGGGGATCCGGTTCAATCCTTCGTCGAATGGACCGAGCGTGGAGCGGTACGACGTTGCGCTGCAACTGCAGACCGTTGACGCGACGAAGGAGACTACGCCCAGGACGATCACGGCTCTGCCGGCGAAGTTGAAGGCAGTCGACGCGATGTGGTCGCCGGATTCGAAGCATGCGGCGTTTGTGGCGCACGCGACTGCTCCGGCTACAGGGCTGGAGCTTTGGGTGATTGATGTGGCGACTTCGCATGCGCATCGGGTGGGAACGGTGAAGCTGAATGCAGTGCTGGGTCCTCCGTGCCAGTGGATGCCTGACAGCGTGTCGCTGCTGTGCAAGACGGTGCCGGCGAACCGCGGAGCTGCGCCGAAGGTGAGCGACATCCCGACGGGGCCGGATGTGGAGGAGAGCCTGGGCAAGGTGAGTCCTGCGCCGACCTATGAAGACATGCTGAAGACAACTACCGACGAGAACATCTTCGAGTATTACGCGTCGTCGGATCTGGCGGTGGTTTCGCTTAGCGGGGTGGTGAAGCCTCTGCCGGCGAAGGGTTTGATCGAGCGCGCGGCGCCATCGCCCGATGGCCAGTATGCGCTGGTGGCGATCGTGCATCGGCCATTCAGCTATACGTTTCCGTATGAGCGCTTTCCGTTGAAGACGGAAGTGGTGCCGGTGAAGGGCGCGGGCGCGGTGAAGCTGCTGTCCGACCGCGGCGCAGTGGATAATCTACCGATCTCGCGGGATGCGGTTGAACCGGGGCCGAGGGACTACCAGTGGCGCGCGGATGTTCCGGCGACGGTGGTTTGGGTTGAGGCTGCGGATGGCGGCGACCCGAAGAAGCATGCCGCGATCGTCGATAAGGTGATGGCGCTGCAGGCTCCGTTCAGTGGGTCTGCGAGCACAATCCTGGAGCTTCCGATGCGTCTGGCGCGGGGCTTTGGGCCGAACGCAGCACGTGGGATCGAGTGGGGCAACGACCACCTGGCGATTGTGTCGGTGGCGCGGTTCTCGGATCGCAAGTCGATGATGCTGGCGTTCGATCCGTCGACGGGAAAGACCACGACGATCTACTCGGGCTCTTCGCAGGATCGATATCACAATCCTGGGCGACCGATAACGGCGATGAATGCGACGGGACAGATGGTGTTGAAGCTGACGGCGGACGGGACGGGCGTGTACTTCCTCTCGCCGGGCGCGTCGCCCAAGGGGGACCAGCCGTTTGTGGGGGTGATGCCGGTGGGCGGCGGAGAGGAGAGGATTCTCTATCGCTCGAGCGATCCTTACTACGATGAGCCGATCGCGCTCCTGTCGGATTCGACGGTGATGATTCGCCGCGAAAGCCAGACGATGTCGCCTAACTACTTCTCAGCTCCGCTTACTGGTGGAGAGCCGGTGCAGTTGACGCACTTTCCCGGGCGTTACGACAACATCAAGATGCCGACGCGGCAGTTCCTCAAGTACAAACGCGCGGATGGGGTGGACCTGACCGCGATCCTGTGGCTGCCGGCGGGATATGACAAGAGCCAGGGTCCGCTGCCGACGTTGATGGAGGCGTATCCGGCGGAGTTCAAGACGCGGGATTCGGCCAGCCAGGTGAGCGGATCGCCGAATCGCTATCCTGTGTTCGGCGGCGGGTCGCATCTTTATCTGGTCCAGGCGGGATATGCGATTCTCGACAACGCGACCATCCCGATCATCGGCGAGGACAAGCAGGAGCCGAACGATACGTACGTCGAGCAGCTGGTTGCTGCGGCGAAGGCTGCGATCGATAAGGGTGCGTCGCTGGGCGTGGTCGATCCCAAGCGGGTTGCGGTGATGGGGCACAGCTATGGAGCGTTCATGACGGCGAATCTGCTGGCGCATACGGATATCTTCCGCGCGGGCATTGCGGAGAGCGGCGCGTATAACCGCTCGCTGACTCCTTATGGATTCCAGAATGAAGAGCGGACTTACTGGCAGGATCCGAAGCTGTACTTCGATATGTCGCCGTTCAGCTATGCGGACAAGATCAAGACGCCGATCCTGCTGATTCATGGCGAGGCAGACGACAATACGGGCACGTATCCGATCCAGAGCGAGCGCTTTTATGCGGCGCTCAAGGGCCAGGGAGCGACGGTCCGGCTGGTGTTCCTGCCGTTGGAACCGCATGCTTATGGATCGCTTGAGACCAAGCAGCATGTGCTGTGGGAGATCGACCGTTGGCTGGACACGTATGTGAAGCCGGAGCAGCCAGTGGTTGCAGCTGCGACGAAGTAGCCAATTGCAATTGAATGTTGAGAGGGGCAGCGTTGGTGCGTTGCCCCTCTTTTTCTTAAGTAGAGACTTCCTTTCGATTTGCTGTGGCTACGATTTGGCGAGTTCTTCGGATTTGGACTCTTCTTTCGGGAGCGGGGCGATGGCTTCTGCTTCGGCGTCTTTGCCGTAGATGACCTGGCCGTATTCGAGCAGCGTGACCATGCCGACGCCGCCGCAGATGTTGCCGGTTACGGCGAAGAAGATCCAACGAGCGTAGCTGCTCCATGGGGCTTGGCCGGTTAACACGGCGGCGAGGATTTCGCCGCTGGTGGCGATGCAGTGGGCGAAGTTGCCGAGGCCGACGACGAAGGTCAGCATCCAGATGATCATGACGGAGCCGGTGATGGAATGGGAGCCGGAGACGAGCCAGGCTACCGTGGCGATGATCCAGCCGCCCATGACAGCGCTCCAGAAGATGGTGGCGGACGCGTTGTGAGTGGCTTCGAGGCCTAGTTGGACGAGGGATTGCACCATGTCGGGACGAAGGGCGCCGGTGAGCGAGGCGATTGCGGCGAAGGCGAGGGCTCCGAGGACGTTGGCGGGAAGGACGGTGGCCCAGAGGCGCAGGGTCTTCCAGAAGTGTTTCTTTTCGGCGAGGACGAGCGCGACGGGATAGAGGGTGTTTTCGGTGAAGAGCTGGGAGCGGCCGAGGATGACCACGATGAAGCCGAGGGGATAAAACATCTTTGCGACGAATAGAGTGGTGTTGGTGGGAGTAGTGCCGGCGGGAGTGAGGAGCGCGATGGCGATGGCGTTTCCGAGTGCGGAGAGGCCCATGAAGATGCCGCCAGCGAGTCCGGAGATGGCAAGGGAGACGCTGGAACGGCCTAGCTCCTGGCGGGCGTTGTTGGCGACCTGCTCGTAGATGTCCTGGGCGCTGGGGCGTTCGAGATGCTTTTGGGCCTCTTGCGTGATGGCGGGCGGTGGTGGATAACGGCGGAGGCGAAAGGGCATGTGTTTGAGATGCAGAAATGTGCTCGTATGAGGGTTATCCGCGGTGAGCGCTCTTTATAATCCTGCCTATGACGCGGAAACTTACGCCTGAGCAAGAGTTGCAGGAACTGCGCGATACGTTGCGCCACCACGAACATCTTTACTACGTCGAGGACGCTCCTGAAATTACGGATGCGCAGTACGACGCGCTGATGAACAAGCTGAAGAAGCTGGAGGAGGAGCACCCGGAGCTGGTGACTCCGGATTCGCCATCGCAACGTGTGGGCGGCAAACCGAAGGAGGGTTTCCCGAAGATGCCGCATTCGCGACCGATGCTTTCGCTGGACAACGCCTACAACGAAGCGGAGCTGCGGGCGTGGGAGCAGCGGGTGCGGGATGCTTTGCCGAGTACGGAGAAGGTGCGGTATATGTGCGAGCTGAAGCTGGATGGGCTGTCGCTCGCATTGCACTATGGGCCGGGATCTCATAAGGACGGATCGGCACATCTGGAGCGTGGGTTGACTCGCGGGGATGGATCGATTGGCGAGGATGTGACGACGAATGTGCGAACGATCCGGTCGGTGCCGCTGAGTATTTCGGCGGTGAAACTGAAGGCGGCGGGGCTGCCGCAGAGCTTTGAGGTGCGAGGTGAGGTGGTGCTTCCGCAGACGGCGTTCGCGAAGATGAATGAAGAGCGCGAGGCGGCGGGGATGACTCCGGCGGCAAATCCGCGGAGTGCGGCGGCGGGAACGATTCGGACCTTGGAGCCGAATATCGTGGCGCAGCGGCGGCTGGATTTGTATGCATACTTTCTCCTGCAGGATGGGGAGACGCTGCTGCCGACGCAGTCGGAGACGCTGGAGGCTTTGCGGAAGGCGGGGTTTCGAGTGAATCAACATGTTCGGCCGGTGAAGAATATTGAGGAGGTGATTGCGTTTATCGCGGATGCGGAGCCGCTGCGCGACACGCTGGGGTATGAGATCGATGGCGTCGTTGTTAAGGTGGATGCGACGGCGCAACAAAGGAGGCTGGGCTTTACGGGCAAGGCTCCGCGGTGGGCGATTGCTTACAAGTTTGCGGCGCGCGCGGGGATCACGAAGCTGGAGGACGTGTTGTTTCAGGTGGGACGGACGGGGAAGCTTACTCCGGTGGCTGCGCTCGCTCCGGTGTCGATTGGCGGGACTACGGTGACGCGGGCTACGCTGCACAATGCCGATGAGATTGAGCGGCTGGGTGTTCGGATTGGCGACTACGTTTCGGTGGAGCGGGGCGGCGATGTGATTCCGAAGATCGTTGAGGTGGTGGAGGACAAGGCGCATCCTCGGGGCACGAAGAAGATTGTGTTTCCGAAGAACTGTCCGGTCTGTGCGAGTGAGTTGCAACGGATTGAGGGAGAGGTGGATTGGCGCTGCGTGAATAATTCCTGTCCGGCGCGGGTACGTGAGGAACTGCTGCACTGGGCTGCGCGGGGAGTGATGAATATCGAAGGCCTGGGCGATGCAATGATGGCACAGTTGTTGGGGCAGAGTGCATCGTTGAGCGGGGAGACGGTGAACGAGGAGGGAGCGCCGGTCACGATACGCAAGCCACTGATCTATACGATTGCGGATCTTTACCGGTTGACGCAGGAGCAGTTGCTCGGGCTTGATCGCGTTGGCGAGAAGACTGCAGATGCGCTGCTGGCGCAGATTGAACGCTCGAAGAGTGCCGGTCTGGCGCGGGTCTTGCTGGGGTTAGGAATTCGGTTTGTGGGTGAGAGAACGGCGCAACTGCTGGCGGCACACTTTGGATCGATGGAAGAGCTGAGGAGGGCAACGGCGAGCGAGTTGGAGGCGGTGAACGAGGTAGGGCCGCGTGTGGCGCAGGCGATTGTGGAGTTCTTCGCCGTGAAGAAGAATCAGGAGCTGATCGATGCGCTTCGCAGTGTGGATGTGGTGATGACGGCGGAGAGGAAGGTGACGACTTCGACGCTGGAGGGGCTTACATTTGTGTTGACGGGGACGCTGCCGACGCTCACGCGCGAGTTGGCGAAGGAGAAGATTGAATCGGCGGGTGGGCGAGTTTCGGGGAGTGTGAGCAAGAAGACGAGTTATGTTGTCGCTGGGGAAGAGGCCGGGTCGAAGCTGGATAAGGCTACATCGCTTGGGGTGACCGTGCTTGATGAGGCGGGGCTGCTGGAGCTTCTGGAGCGGGGACCGGTTCCGGCTTAGGCGAGGTGGGGTTGGGTTCGGCAGGAGCAATTTTTCTTTCGCTCTTGAAGCCGCAGGCCTTCATGGCGGCGACAGGCTCGGGGTTCTGCATAAAGGTGTCCCAGACGAAGGCGGTGCGGAGATTTTCCGCCATGAGGAGACCGATGCCGAGATCGATGCCGAGGACTTCCGGATCATACCAATGGAGCTCGGGGTGGAAGGCGTCGCAGAAGCCGTATCGTCCCCATGCGTCCTTGCCAAAGTTGTCGCGGAGGGCGCGGAGGACGCGAACACATTCGCGGGGAAGGAAGGGGAGCGATCCGGCGGCGGCGCAGGGTACGACGGATCCGTCGACGGGGCCCATGAGGGGCGGGCCACCCCAGGCGGTGTAGCCGTGCGCCCAGTCGGAGGCGCTGACGCCCCAGTAGTCATCGTTATAGCCGCGGTTGAGGCTTAGGCAGAAGGCTTTGTGGGCGCGGGTAGCTGCGATGGAGTTGACGAAATAATCGGCGAAGCCATCGCGTTGGCGGGCGAAGTCGAACCATGCGTGGGAGTACTGGTGAACGAAGAGAGGATCTTTTCCGCTGATGAAGGTGTAGGGGCCGAAGGTCATCGGGGGCCGTGTGAATGCGCTCCAGGAGTCGGGCGAGATGGGATTGGTCGGCGAACCGATGGCGAGAAGGTAGAGCATCATTAACTCGGAGTAATGGTCCCAGCGAGTAGAGATGAAGCCGAACTCGGGCCGCCAGCCCATGGAGAAGGTTTGGCCGCCGTTTAGCATCCATTGCCAGTCGACGCGATTGTAGAGCTGCGTGGCGAGCTCTGTGATTTTTGGATCGTTGAAGTAGGCGCGTGCCGTGAGGATGCCGCATAACAGGATAGCGGTGTCGATGGAGGAGACTTCGCTGTTGATGAGCGGCTTGCCGGTTTTGACATCGTTGAAGTGGTAAAAGAAGCCGTGTTCGTTCGGCATCTCGTTGAGATGGAAATCGAGAGTGGTGATGACTTGATTTTTCAGGCGCTCAGTGGGGTAGTAGCTTCGCTTGTCGGAGATGCACAGGGCCGTGAGTCCGAAGCCGGTGGCGGCGATGCTGGAGACGAAGCGCGAATCCATTTCTCCGGTGCTGTTTTTGCAGTTAGCGCGGTCGAGTACCTGGCCGCTGGCGGGGTCGACCTGCTCAGAGAAATAGAGACAGGCGGCGTGTTCCATTTCCTCCAGAAATTGGAAATCCTCATCGCCGAGCAGCCTTGTATAGGTGGGAGTTGACGCTGCGGGCTGTTGTGTCCATGCGAAAAGCGAGGTTACGAGGCCGGAAAGAACGGTGCCGCCCAGTAACTTCGTCGCGCTACGTCGCGTGATTTGACGTGGAGTCGAAGAACTAACACTCATTAGCTATATCGTACGTTTTGGGAACTCCACATTCATCTGACTCTTTGGATGTAGAAAAGTTTCAATGAGCGGGTGTGCGAGCGGAGAGCTTGATGACGACGAGTCCCTGTGGGGGAATGCGAATGGTGAGCACGCTGTTGCTAAGTGTAAGGTTTTGCGGAGGGAAGGGTTTGCCCGCTGCGCGGAGTTGAGTGATTTGATCGCGAGTTGGAAACGGAGGGCGGCCCATGGCATCATACGCTTTGATTACGTTCCCGTGATCAGCGTCCAGGCGCCAGACCTGCACTGGCGCGTTGGGGGAGACGCCGGTGAGTTTTACGGCAAACGTTTTTGATGGCCCGATGTTCGCAGGCGGCGGAGTATACGTTGCGCCGGTGCCGACGGGTGGAGCGTAATTCCAGAGAGCGATGGCGATCGAGCCATCGCTGTTTCGTGTTGCGAGCACAGAATCGGAGTCAACCTTGATACGGCGATTGCCGAGCTGATGCAACATCGCGAAGGCGTTGAGTGCGGGCTTGGGAATGCCGTCCTCGGCGACCAGACCGAAGCCCCCATAGAACGGAGTCTTGACGACACCCTGCTCTTCGAAGACGTCGGAGAAGCTCCAATAGGCCATTGCTTCGGTGAGGCCGTCGCATTGGCTGATTGTTCCCGCGAGCCACGGGCCCATATAGACAGTGTCGGTGACGTCAGGCTCATTGGCGTAGCTGGCGTTGTATTCGCTGAAGATGAGCGGAGTGTTGGGAAGTGGAGATGCGGCGATCTCGTCGTGCACTTTGCGGACAGCGCGGCAGACCATGCGGTCGCGGGGAATTTGTTCATCGGTGCCGAAGACATCCTTCGCGGTATCGTTGGCATAGACGTGAGTGCTGGCGAAGTCGACGGGGATGTTGTTTTGTTTGCAGTGCTCGAGGAAGGCCGCGATCCAGGCGGCCTGCGCGGTGGAGGGGCCACCTACGATGAGGCGTTTATCTACTTTTTTTATGGCCAGAGCGGTGTGGTCGTACAGCGTGAAGTAGGTCGGCTGTTTCGGGTTGCCCATCCAGAAATCGAGATTGGGTTCATTCCATACTTCGAAGCGCCACTTGGACACCTCGTCGATGCCGTAGCGGTCGATGAGGTGCTGGGTAAAGGCGGTGATCATAGCATCCCACAACGCGTAGTCGCTGGGCGGGGAGACGTTCGGCTTATACCAGAAGGCGTGAAGCGCGGCGGGGTCGGAGGCCATCTTCTTCGGCATGAAGCTGAGCTCGACGAAGGGGCGAATGTGGTTGGCGAGGAGGCCGTCGTAGATCTGGTCGATGTAGGAGAAGTTGTAGGGGGATTGTCCGGCTTGAGCCTTCTGTACGGCCTGACCGGGATTTTGCGTCGTGGCGTTAGGGTCGTAGAGCCCTACGTCATCCATGAAGATGCCGTGAAACCGCACGGCGTCGAAATCTGTGACGGCCTTTACTGTGTGCAGGTCGTCGCGATAGCTCTGGCGCAGGGAGAGGACGGCTCGACCGGAGCCGAATGTCTGCTCCCAGAAATGGGGAAAGGGCGTAGTCGCGGCCTTGGTATCAACTGTCACATCAACTGGTGTCGACGTCTGCGCCGGCGCCGTTGCTGTCAATGCAAGGCATGCAACCACGACCCCCGACCAAATCGTATTACGCAAAGCACACATACCTTGTTTCCTCTTATCAATTAACTATGACTGGAAAATGCCAAATGCAAATGGAAAACGAATGACGACGGTCCTGTAAAACTGGGTTTGCTTCCGCGTTTTTTTGCGAACGCTTTCGTCATTTCGCTATTGTGCGATCATTCATGAGGTCTCACTTCTATTTTTACCAATATCAGCGCATTCGGGGTAAGCTCCAACTCAAGCACACCGTTTCTCAACGCAGATTGTTTCGGTGCCGGCAGCGATGTTTCGCGATTGAGTTGTGCGATTTGATCGGGTGTGGGATAGATCGGTTTGCCAATTGCCGCATATTGTTTCAATACATTCCCGTGATCACTGTCAACACTTTGGAGAGAGACCTTGGCGCTCGACGGGACGTCACGAAATACCAGCTCCATCTTGCGGGTGGCTCCATGTTGATCCGGGTCGACTAAATTCCATGCAACAAGAGCAATGTCTCCATCTGCGGTCTTCGTCGCGATGATGTTCTTCGATCCGTTTTCGATTCGCAGGCTACCAAGCTGATGCAGCAGACCAAAGCTGTAGTAGCTCGGCTTATTAATCCCACCTTTGGCACGTAATCCAAACTCGCCGATGAATGGTTTTGGGATGGGGCCACCTTCTTCGAAGACATCGGAGAAGGTCCAGAATGACAGCATATCGACCAGCCCATCGCATTCGCGAATCGTGTTCGCTAGCGCGGGCCCAACGAAGATGGTGTCGCGTGATTCATTCATTCCTTGAACGTTCCACTCAGTCCACAGCAAAGGCAAATCGGGAGTGGCGGATGATTCAATCTCAGCTCTGACTTTTGCGACTGCACGAGCCATTCTGTCGTCCATCGGAATATCTTCGTTGGTTCCAAAGAGGTTTTCGACGGTGTCGTCTGCGTATCCATGGGTTGAAACAAAATCGACTGGCACGTGAAGTTCGGATGTGTGTTTAAGGAAGGTACCCACCCAGGATGCTGCGGCGGTAGCGGGGCCACCAACGCGAAGCCTTTGACTAACACTTTTTAGATCGCGTGCCGTGTGATCGTAAAGCTCAAAGTAACTTTTCTGTCGCGGGATGCCTCCCCAAAAATCAATATTCGGTTCGTTCCAAACTTCGAAGTACCACTGCGAAACTTCGTCGATGCCGTATCGGTCGACAAGATGTTGGGCGAAATGAGTCATCAAGCCATCCCATTTCTCCATACTTTTGGGCGGAGAGACGTTTGGCTTGTACCAGAATGGATGCAATGCATCTGGATTAAACGCGAGCTTTTTGGGCATAAAGCTGATTTCTACGACAGGACGTACGCCATTTTTTAGAAGTCCGTCATATATCTCGTCTACATACGCGAAGTTATAAACGGGATCGCCATGCTCATCTTCGTTGTACACGCCTACTTGATCGTCCAGAATGGCGTGAAAGCGTACATAACGAAAATCGGCTACTTGTTTTACCGCGCGCAGGTCATTCCGGTAGCTTTCTCGCAACGACAGGATTGCGCGACCCGATCCGAACATCTGCTCCCAGAAGTGCGGGAATGGCGTTGTCGGCGCGGCTGCGCTAATTTCTACTTTTTCCTGCGCCACTAACTGGCGACTCAAGGTGAAGTGAGTCGAAAATATTGCTGCTAATCCCAAAGACAAAGAGAGTATTGGATTAGCTCGCGACATGAAATGCTCCTGGCTGTTCTATAGAGCGTGAAGAGTCATGCATTTTCATCGATGCAACCGAGCGAAAAAAAGAGGGGTGCGGAAGATCGACGCACCCCTCTTTATTGTCAGAAGCTGAAGCGCACCTGGAAATCAATAGTTCTTGATCCGAGTGCGCTTGATGCCTGACTGAGGTTGGCGTTTCCGATATTGGTCGAAAGACTGCTTGGATTGATATTCAATAAATTGAAGGCATTAAGCATGTTGGCCTTGATTTCGATCCTGGCGTTCTCGCCAAGCACTGGCATCGTGGGCAAGCCGAATGCTTTTGCGATATTTAGATCGACATCACGATAGTCGGGGCCGCCAAAGGAGTTGCGAATGAGTCCTGGCGGAGGGATGAAGTTGTTTGTGGCCTGTCCAGGATTGTCGGTAATCGCGTTCTGATAGTTCGGAACCATGAAGTAGTTGTTGGCGAATTGATTATTGTTCGTGCCTGTATTGGCAGTTCCGGGGTTGGGGAAATTGCTTCCTGTTTTGAAGGCGTCGTTGCTGGTGCTATTGACAGCTCCTCCACGGTAGGAGGGACGCAGGTTCTGAAATCCGTAGTTGCAGGTAAAGCAGTAGATCTGATGTGGCGCGGTGTAGACCGGAGTCCAGCCGTAGCCGGAGTGAACAGAGAATATGCCGCTGAGCGTCCATCCACCGACGATCTTCTCTATCCAGTTATGGCTGCCGCGAAAGATAACCGGCTGCCAGACACCAAAGATCTTGAGAGACTGATTGATGTCGAAATCCGACCTCCCATAGGAGAAGCTTGGGTTGTAAAGGTAAGCGTCGCGAAAATACGGACCTGAGTTGGTATCCATGCTATGGGCCCAGGCATACTGCGCCTCCGCGTAGAAGGTGTGCGAGAACTGATGCTTGAGTCCGGCGAGCAACATATTGTTGTTGGATTTACCCTGGCTGCCGAAGGTGTTGACGCTATTGACCAGAGGGTTCTGCGGCGCCCCCGTAATTTGTCCGAGGGCGTTTGCGTCATAGTCGTACAAGGTGTGATGAGCGGAGCTACCCACGTAGCCTACAGTCATCACAACCGAATAACCCAAATCTACCTGCATATCGAGTGAGTAATGATGCGCGTACTGGGTGGGCAAGTGACCGGGCAGCGCGCCGAGGTTTGCGCTCCCGGCGGTCGGCAGGCCGACGGAATTAAACGTGGTAATCGTATGTGGGTTCGGCGGATAGCCAAAGATGCTGGTCGGACTGCTCGAGGTCGCATAGAGGATATTCGGATTGATCTGAGTGGGGCTTTGACTGCTGCCCGGAACGGAACTGGTTCCCGGCGGATTGCCGTTATTTATGTTGGAGTTTGCGATCTGCTCCTGGTTATAGTTGATGCCGTAACCGCCGCGGAAGACGACTTTGCCGTTGGATAAAGCCGGACTCCAGTTGAAGCCGATCTGCGGGCCAAAGTTGAGCTTTTGCGCATTCCATGCGCCAATTCCCGTGCGGATCGTGATGCCGGTTAAGAGGCTTGCCCCGCTGCCAAACGTGAGTACGCCCATGTTGTTGTTCTTATCCGTGAGCGGCCCGAAGTAGGAGTAGCGGAGACCGGCGCTCAAAGTAAGATTGGGACGGGCCTTCCAGTCATCCTGAAAGAAGACGCCTAACAAGTTCTGGCGGTTATCGTTGCGGAAGCCGCCGGGAATACCGGTGGTTGCCTGGAACGGACCGCCTTCGGCCTCCGGGGCATCATTCAGGAAGGACCAGATGTTGTAGAAGGTGAAATTCGGCGCCCCGATCGGATCATTCAGAAAGTAGAGCCGGGTAAAATCGAAGCCGAACTTCATCGTTTGCGAGTGCAGCACTTTGGTGGCAACGTCCTTGTAGCCGTAGGTCCATTGGTTCAGGTGATTAGGCGCCTGCACACCGAGGGCGCCGATAGTTATGCTGCCTATCTGCACACCGCCGTTTTGAGCTAAGTTGATCTGGGGCAGGCCGAATGGCGCCTTAGGGTTGCTCTCAAGTTCGTTGTAGCGCCAGCCTGCCGCGTTGGCGCGGGCTTCGTTCAGGAAGCTCGGCGAAAAGACGTGGTTCCAGATGAGCGAGAAAGCGTCGTTAACCTGCGAGTGAGTGAAGAGTTGATAACCCAGTCCGCCGTTAAGCTTGGTTAAGCTCGTTGGAACCCAATAAATCGCGAAGCTGATATGGTCCTTGGCGGTCACATTGGCATCGAGGCGTCCGTTGTACTGTTTGAAATCGCTGGTGGTCGGATTGGCTATGTTGTACTGGGCGATATCCGCAGTGTTTGAGAGTCCACTACCGACCCCGGGTTGGGCGGCGCTCACATAGGTGAGGTCCTGCTTGCCAAGGCCGGTGGTCAGCGGCGAACCAATGTTCAAGCCTTGACCCGGGATGGTACGACAATTTACGCCTTCAACGAGGCCGGCGTTCGTGCAGGTATTCGAGGCAATAACTGTGCCGGCAACTGCCGCTCCCGGGAAGTTGAGGATGCTGGAGGCGATACTGTTTGCCGGCGCCAATCCCGCAAGCGCTGCGGTCGGGAACCATTGGTTGCTTGTCGTCTGTATGTTCTGGCTTTGTCCCTCGTAGGCGAAGAAGGCAAAGACCCTGTTCTTCCAGATAGGTCCACCGATGCTTCCACCCCACTGGTTATAACGGTCCTCGTCCCGGAGCAGGCCACGCTGGGTGGGTGTCAGCTTGGCTCCGGTGACTGGATCATTCGACTGCACCGTCTGGGGGCCATTCCAACGTTGATAGGCATTCAGTCCAGGGCGAGCGATCTGGACGAGAAAGCTGCCGTGAATATTGTTGGTTCCGCTCTTGGAGGTAATTTGGGTCAACGCCCCCGAGAAACGGCCATTTTCAGCGTCGTAGGCATTGGTGACGATCTTAACGTTGTCGACTGAATCTTGACTGGGGGTGACGACCGTCGATCCGCCCCAGACGGCGCTCACGGTGCTGATACCGTCGATGCTGTAGCCGTTGTTTCCAAACTGAGCGCCGTTGGCGTTGGCCGAAGCGCCATTTTCCGTCGCAAAGATACTGCTCGAGTGTCCTAAATTGCCGCCGCCGCCCGATGAAGCGCCGGTCTGCGTGCCTGGAGCCTGGAATCCACCGCCCCCGGCGCTCTGCGCTCCCGTGGCCAGAACTCCAGGCGCCAACTGAATGAGGCTGGTCACGTCGCGCTGATAGACCGGCATATGTTGGATCTCATTGTCTGCAATTGTTTGTCCGGTGGTTGCGGTCTGGGTATCCAGGGCTGGCGCAAGAGACGCGTCCACTGTGACCGTCGTCGACTCCACCCCTAGCTCCAGCTTCACATTGAGCGAGTTTGGCTGCTCAGGGATCAACTGCAGGTTGTCGAGAACTTTCTTTTGGAAACCTTTCATTTCGACGGTCAAGGAAAAGTGGTCGGCGGGGAGAGCGTTGAAGTTGAAGACGCCGGCTTCATTACTCGTTCTTACGATCGTCTCGTTTGTCGACAGGTTTTTGAGCGTGAGGGTCGCTCCCGGGATGACTGCTTCCTGCGGATCGGTCACGACACCTTGAATTGAAGTACGAAACTGTGCCAATGCGGGTGCGCTGAGGCACAGAACCATAACCGCCGCTGCGCACGTTGCGAGGACGCTGGAAATTCTCTTCTTCATAAACCGCCTCCAAAAAAGACGCCACGAATTTGTCTTGGAGTCGTGGCCCGTTCAAGTCACTATGCGCAGGCAATGGTTTGCCTAGCGGGAAGTATTGCCCCTTCAGAAAGGAGGTCAAACGATATCGGATTGTTTTTTTATTTATGTATGTTGCTCTGGCAGACGCTGGGACGCCTCGGAAACCCTCGAATACTGACAGTTACTCGCCGCTCCGGCGGAGCGAGAGCCTAAGTCGGTTGGTCTTAAGGTGCCGTCTGATCATCCAAGGTTGTCCGTGCCAGCAATTTCTCGTGTTTATCAGCGTGGTTCCGGCGGTGCGTTCAACTTCTCAAGGCGAGTCAGGACCGGACAGTGGATGCGGCGAGATGCTGCCCTCGTTGCGTATCGACGAAGCCAGATGACCGGGGTTCTGGTGCCCGAGTGAGCCGAGGGATATAGAACGTGAGTGGTGAGCGGAATCGAACATCTACTGCTGTGGGGGACTAATTCTGTTGCCTGGTGGTACGGTGCGGCTGTCGGCCGGAGAGACCGAAAAAGAAGTTCCCGGTCATGTAGAAGGAATCCCTTTGGCTGCAAATCCTTGAAGCAACTGGAGTACGAAGACCGGCTCAATTTGTGATAGCATCCGTGCTCCTCGAAAAGCGGGCTCGGAAAGGGCGTGAATTCGAGGCTCATCGACAGTCGGCCTGCGGCTGAGAGACTGTGTCAGGCCGGAATGCAAAGGAGTTTCGCGCTCGGGACAACTTTGCTTAGTTGTCATTCGTAACCGATAGAGATTTGTCAGTTCAGATTTATGGAAGAGGGGTCTGATATGAAGGTCTATTTGGGGAATGAGATTCGTAACGTGGCTTTAGTTGGGCATGCGCATTGCGGTAAGACAACCTTGATCTCCGCGCTGCTGCATGCGGCCAAGATGACACCGACGCGAGGGCGCGTAGAAGACGGATCAGCCGTTACGGCCTACGACGAAGAAGATGTCGCGCGGCGGACAACGATGTCGAATGCAGTGGCATTTGCCGAGTGGGACGGCATCAAGATCAATTTGATCGACACCCCGGGATTTCACATGTTTGTGCATGAGACGCGCGCGGCGATGTTGCCCGCCGAGGTGGCTGCGGTGGTTGTAAACGCACAGACGGGCATCGAGCCGGTGACCGACCGAGTGTGGATGTATGCGGCAGAGGTTAATCTGCCGCGGGTGATCGTTATCAACCAGGTGGATCATCCCAAGGCGGACAGCAGAATTGGCCGGCAACGGATGATCGAGCTTTTGCAGGAGAAGTGGGGGCGTCAGATTGTTCCGGTGCAGCTGCCGATCGTGGATGCACAAGGCTTTCACGGCGTGGTGGATCTGGTAACGATGAAGGCTTATCTATATAAGCCTGACGGGGACGGGCGCGGTGAGGTCGGGATTATTCCTGAAGCTATCAAGGCTGATGCCAAGGCTGCACATGAGGCTCTGGTGGAGCTGGTGGCTGAGGGGAAAGATGAGCTGATGGAAGAGTTCTTCAACGAAGGGACCATCCCGGAGGAACATCTGATCGGCGCGCTGCATGAGGCGATTCGCGAAGATAGGATCTTTCCGGTGCTCTATATGAGCGGACTGAGAAACGTTGGGACCGACCATCTGCTGGATTTTCTGAAGGTCTATGCACCTGCGCCGACGGAACGAGAGCCGGTAGCCGCACATGGAATTCTGCAGTCGATGCGCGCGCACGTCAACGGTAGCGGGGCCGTGGATGTTCAGGACGAGATTGTCATGCGCAAGGTGGGTGATGAGGAGCCCCTTGCACTCTATGTCTATAAAACGATGACCGACCCGTTTGCGGGAAGGATTTCTTTCTTCAAGGTCGTCAGTGGGATGATGAAGACGGATAAATCCGTGGTGAACTTCACGCGACAGGAGCCGGAGCGCCTTTGTCATCTCTCGATCATGCAGGGGCGCAAGGCCGTAGAGGTGCAGGAGCTGCATGCGGGCGATCTGGGAGCTGTGGCCAAGCTGCGAGTGACCCTGACGGGAGACACTCTCGGCGACAAGGCGCATGAGATTTTTCTCGAACCGGTGCCGATGCCGGAGCCGGCGATGACTTATGCGATCGAACCGAAGTCGCGCGCGGACGAGGACAAGCTTGCGCCTGCGCTGCACAAGGTCATGGAAGAGGATTCGATGGTGCGGTTCTTCCGCGATCCGCAGACGAATGAGTTTCTTGTGGCGGGGGCAGGGCAGCAGCATATTGAGGCGGTTGTCTCGAAGTTGAAGCGGCGATATCACACGGATGTGACTTTGAAAGCTCCGAAGATACCTTATCTGGAGACGGTTCGCGGTCGAGCAGAGGCGCAGGGGCGGTATAAGAAGCAGACCGGCGGCCATGGCCAGTTTGGTGACTGCAAGATTCGCATGGAGGCTCTGCCGCGCGGCGGTGGAGTGGTCTTTGCGAACGATATCTTCGGTGGCGCAATTCCGCGGCAGTATGTTCCTGCGGTGGAGAAGGGAATTCGCGAGTCGGCTGCCCGGGGGTTTCTGGCGGGGTATCCGGTGGTCGACATCAAGGTGACGGTTTTTGATGGCAGCTACCACGAGGTGGACTCCAGCGAGATGTCGTTCAAGATGGCTGCACGGCTGGCGTTTCGCAAATGTATGGAGCAGGCGAAACCGGTTCTGCTGGAGCCGGTGATGAGAGTGGAGATTGAGACTCCGGACGACTTTGCCGGGGCGTTGCTCGGCGATCTGAACTCGCGCAGAGGCCGCGTCCAGGGCATGGAGAGTGCGGGGGCGGGAACCACGGTCCGGGCTGAGGTTCCGATGGCTGAGATGCTGAGTTATGGTTCCACGCTGACTTCGATCACGCAGGGACGAGGCAGTTTCAGGATGGAAATGGACCACTATGACGTGGTGCCTCCCCTGCTTGCGGAAAAGGTCCTGGCGAACGCAAAACGACCAAATCAGGATGAGTTGGAAGAATAGGGTGGCTTAAGCTCGGAGGGGATTGAAGAAGCATCTTTCCCGCGGGATTTCGCCTCCAACTCTGTGGGAGAACTCCGTATGCCGCGTCCTTTTTGGTCTGGTCAGATTCAAATCTCGCTTGTTTCCTTTGGTATCAAACTCTTTCCCGCCACGGAGGCGAAGAGCGAGATTCGCTTTCACCAACTGAGCCGTAAGAGCGGCGAACGAATCAAGCACCAGAAGGTCTCCGGCGATGAAGAACCCGTCAACAGATCGGACATTGTGAAGGGATATGAGTATCGCAAAGGGGAATATGTCACGGTTGAGCCGGAGGAGATCGAGCATCTGCGTATTCCGTCGCGACACACCCTGGAACTGACGCAGTTCGTCGATGTGGATGAGGTGGATCCGGAGTTCTTCGAGAAGCCATACTTTGTCGTTCCGGAAAATGATGTTCAGGCAGAGGCTTTTGCGGTTGTTCGCAAGGCTCTGCAAACGACGAAGAAAGCCGGGCTGGGCAAAATCGCTTTTGGAGGGCGTGAGCATCTGGTTGCTCTTTCCGTGCCGAACGATGAGAAACTCGCCGGTATGATGGCTTACACGATGCGATACGCAGAGGAGTTGCGCAAGCCGGCTGATTACTTTGGCGAGATAAAAAAGGTTTCGGTAGACGATGACCAGCTGTCCTTGGCTAAGGAGTTGATCAAACGCAAGGCGGCGAAGTTTGCGCCGGAGAAGTTCAAGGACGAATATGAAGCGGCGCTTCGTGAGCTAGTCGAAGCCAAGGTGAAACATTTACCGATTCCGCTCGAGGAGCCTGTTCGCAAGTCTGCCAAGGTGATCAATTTGATGGACGCGCTGCGAAAGAGTGTTCGTGGTGATGAAGTCCCGGCGGCGAAGAAAAAGGGGGTCGCCAGGTCTACGGGGACGGGGTCGAAGAAGGGCCTTACGCTGGTGAAGTCTTCCACGGCGAAGACAGGAAGGTCGCGGAAATCTGCATAGACCGCTATGGCGACCAAGAATAGGTCCAAACCGAAGGCGGCAACGTCCGCAGCAGATGCGGTCGCGGAACAACTGGAACGCTACCGCTCGATGCGTGACTTCAACATTACGAGCGAGCCGAGTGGCGGTGCGAAGTCAAAGTCATTCAATAAGCAACTGCTCCCTTTTGTTATTCAGAAGCATGCGGCTTCGCATTTGCACTATGATTTTCGGCTTGGGTGGAACGGCGTTTTGAAGAGTTGGGCGGTTGCGAAGGGCCCGAGTTATGTCACGCGCGACAAACGACTCGCGGTGCAGGTGGAAGATCATCCGATTGACTACGGCGGTTTTGAAGGCATCATTCCGAAGGGGCAGTACGGCGGCGGGACGGTAATGGTTTGGGACCAGGGGACGTGGGAGCCTCAGGCTGGCCACACGGATGTGGATGAGGGCCTGCGCTCCGGTTCTCTGAAGATCATCATGCATGGCCAGAAGATGAAGGGGAAGTGGGCGCTGATTCGCATGGGCGGCAAGGCTGCGAACGAACGTAAGCCGAACTGGCTGCTGATCAAAGAGCATGATGAATTTGAACGCGGCGAGCACGATCCGAGCATCACGGAAGAGGAGCCGAACAGCGCCGTCACCGGGCGCACAATGGAGCAAATTGCGAAGAGTGAAGACCATGTCTGGAACTCGAAGGATACGGCCACGGGGAATGCCTGGTACCGGAAGGACAGTCTCGCGCCGGAAGAGGCTGGCGCTGCGGACGGATCTGCTTCTCGTAAGAAATCAAAGGCCCTGGATTTCGGTTCGTCGCTGAAAAAGGCTTCAAAGGAAAAGCTTCCGGACTTCATTGCTCCCGAGCTTGCCTTGCAGTCGGAGAGACCGCCTGCGGGGGAGGGCTGGCTGCATGAGCTCAAGTTGGATGGGTATCGCATTCAGGCTCGCAAGGATGGCGATCGGGTACAGCTGCTGACGCGAACTGGGTTGGACTGGACGCACCGGATGAAGACCATCGCTGCGCTTGTTAAGGGGCTGCCGGCGGAGAAGATGATTCTTGATGGAGAGGTGGTTGTGCTCACGGAGAATGGGTCAACCAGCTTTGCCTATCTGCAGGCTGCATTTCAGGAGGGTGTGAGGAAGCCGCTTACTTACTGCGTCTTCGATTTGCTTCATCTGAATGGGCATTCGACCCGAGGGTTGTCGCTGCTGGAGCGAAAGAGCGTGCTTGCGAAGCTTGTTGAAGGAGCGGGAGAGTACTTACGGTTCAGCGAACACATTGAAGGTAACGGCGAAGAGGTCTTTCAGAAGGCGTGTGAGCTGCATGCGGAGGGCATCATCTCCAAACGAGCGGCGGGCAAATATTCGAGCGGCCGCGGCGGGGATTGGTTGAAGTTGAAGTGTGTTCATGAGCAGGAGTTCGTTATTGGCGGCTTCACGCTGCCCACGAATGGGAGCCATGGCGTTGGTGCACTGCTGCTCGGGTACTACGATGGGACGAAATTGATCTATGCGGGGCGAACGGGCACGGGCTTCACGCAAGAAACACATCGAGTTTTGCGTGATCAACTTGACGAGCTTCGCCAAAAGGCGAACCCTTTTGAGAAGACGCCGGCAGAGGCGCAGCGCGGAGCTATCTGGGTGCGGCCTAAGTTGGTAGCTCAGGTCAACTTTGCGACCTGGACGGCGGATAACCTTGTGCGTCAGGCTTCGTTCAAAGGGCTTCGCGAGGATAAGCCTGCGGCTGAGGTTCGTCGGGAGGAGCCGACCGTCGCTCCAAGACAACGAACTTCGCGGAGAGCATCGCACACGCCGGCCGCGGCGGTTGCGGCGAAGGTTGTTGATAAGACGGAGAAGATACGGGCAAAACCGGCCATGACCAACGCGCCTGTCCGGCTTACGCATCCGGGAAAAATCTTCGATGAGGAGTCGCAGCTCACCAAGCAGCAACTGGCGGATTATTACTGGGCAGTTGCGCCGCATATGTTGCCGCATGTCGAATCCAGGCCGCTGTCACTGGTGCGGTGTCCTGAAGGCAGCGGCAGGCCGTGTTTTTTTCAGAAGCACGTGAACCACACGCTTCCGCCTGGCATTGGAGCAGTTGATGTGCCGGATAAGAAGACGGGCAAGATTGAGCCATACATCACGCTCTCGACCGCGGAAGCACTCGCGGGGTTGGCGCAGATGGGCGTGCTCGAGGTGCATCCGTGGGGTTCGCGTAACGACGATCTGGAACACCCGGACCGCATCATCATTGATCTCGACCCGGACCCAGCGATTTCGTGGAACCGCCTGGCAGAGAGTGCGGAAGAGGTTCGGAAGCAGCTCAAAAAGCTTGGACTGGAGAGCTTTTTAAAGAGCACGGGCGGTAAGGGACTGCATGTCGTCGTGCCTTTCATGCCGGAGTACGACTGGGCGGTCATTAAGCAACTTGCTCATGCTTTTGTATTGCAAATGGAGAAGGAGCAACCTGCTTTGTATCTGACCAAGATGAGCAAGGCAGCGCGCAAAGACCGGATATTTCTCGACTATCTACGAAATGAGCGAGGCGCGACCGCTGTGGCGGCGTTCTCTCCGCGGGCACGCACCGGAGCCCCGGTTTCGCTTCCTCTGCATTGGAGCGATCTGACGTCGGCGGAACGTCCTGTCGCCCATGTGGCCGACTTTGAGGAGTGGAAAGAGCGGTTGAGTCGCGATCCGTGGAAGCAGTTACTCAAATCTTCACAGCGTATTACGCCGAAAATGCTCAGTGTGTTCAAGATCACTCCGTCAAAGTGAGTTCCGCAAAATTATCTGCCGACTTCGGGTGTTCGGGAATGGACACTCTTTCGCGATTGTGGACGTTCCGGCCTGGAAAACAGTCACTAAGTGATTGAAAATGGGTCGCTGGGATTGGTCTTGAGGTTGCACTTAGACCTGGCGCAATGGATATCTCAAGACCAGATATAAAGAAGAAAAAGTTACGTCGGCAAGTGATTCTGGCTGGCTGCGGAGTTGTGGCGCTGGCGATTGTGGCGTTTTTCGTGACGCGATTGAAACCGGCTGCGCCAGAGGTGGACAGGGCGACGGTTTGGACTGACACAGTGAAGCGGGGCCCGTTACTGCGACAGGTGCGTGGACCCGGAACGCTGGTCCCACGCGAGGATAAGATTCGACTGATCCCTGCCGAGACCGCGGCGACGGTGGTGCGGATTCGCGTGCTTCCGGGTGCAAAGGTTGAGCCGAGTACGGTGCTGATGGATCTGGTGGATCCGCAGTTGCAGCAGGAGTTGCTGGACGCACAGTTGCAGTTGAAGGGCGCAGAGGCCGACTACATCAATACGCGGGCCAAAGTGCAGAGCGACCTGATGGACCAGAAGGCAGCCGGGGCGACCGTAGGAGCGGACTACACCCAGGCCAAACTGCAGGCGCAGACGGATAAGTCGTTGTATGACCTCGGTGTGATCAGCGGTTTGACCTATAGCGCCTCCAAGGGCAAGGCAGATGAGCTGACAACCCGGAACGATCTCGAAAGGCAGAGGTTGACGCTGAACGAGAAGGCGATCGAGACGCAGCTTGCGGTACAGCAGACGAAGGTGGAACAGGCCAAGGCGTTGCTTGCTTTGAAGCAAAAGCAGCAGGATGCCCTAAGTGTGCGGGCCGGAATCAGCGGAGTGCTGGTCGAACTCGATCACCAGGTTGGCGAACATGTGGACGTGGGAACCACGCTGGCGAAAGTCGTGCAGCCGGATCAGTTGAAGGCAAGTTTGAAGATTGCGGAGACACAGGCGCGGGATATTCAGATCGGCCAGCCGGCTGAGATCGATACGCATAACGGCGTGATCGACGGCAAAGTGATGCGCATCGATCCGGGGGTATTGAACGGAACGGTGACGGTTGACGTAGAACTTGCTGGAGCTCTGCCGCTGGGCGCACGCCCCGACCTGAGCGTGGATGGAACGATCGATCTGGACCGGATGGCGGACGTGCTTTTTGTAGGGCGACCGGCGTTCGGAAACGAAAACAGCACGATCAGCCTGTTCAAGCTGGGTGTAGATGGCAGGACGGCCGTTCGGGTTCCGGTAAAAGTAGGCCGCGCCTCAGTGAACAGCATTCAGGTAATCGAAGGATTGCAGAACGGCGATACGGTGATTTTGTCGGACATGAGCCGCTGGGATAACACGGACAGAATCCGCTTGAACTAGGTAGCAAACTGAGAAAGGGAGCGAAAGGATGGCGACGATGGAGACAATTATTCAGATTGAGGATCTGACGAAGATCTTTTACACGGACGAGATTGAGACGCACGCGTTGTCGGGCGTGCACTTGAGTATCAACCGTGGCGAGTATGTAGCGATGTCGGGGCCGTCGGGATGCGGTAAGTCCACGCTGTTGTCGATCATCGGGCTGCTCGATACTCCGACCAACGGACGCTACACGCTGAATGGGAAGGAGGTTGCGAACCTGAACTTTGCGGATCGGTCGCGGATTCGCAATCAGGAGATTGGGTTTATCTTTCAGAGTTTCAATCTGATTGGTGATTTGACGGTTGCCGAGAACGTGGAGCTTCCACTGACGTATCGCGCGGGAATGCCATCGGCAGAACGGAAGCGGAGAGTGCAGGAGTCGCTGGAGCGGGTGAACATGGCGCACCGGATGCGGCACTATCCTGCGCAACTTTCGGGTGGTCAGCAGCAGAGGGTTGCGGTGGCGCGAGCTCTGGCAGGTTCGCCGTCGATTCTACTGGCTGACGAGCCAACTGGAAATCTGGATTCGAAAAACGGAGAGGCCGTGATGAAGCTGCTGCAGGAGCTTCATCAGGAAGGTGCGACGATCTGCATGGTGACGCACGATCCGCGGTTTGCAGCACATGCGGAGCGGCAGATCCATCTGTTCGATGGCAAGGTCGTAGCGGAGGGTGAACTCAACAAGCTGTTGGCGGAGGTAGAGGCATGATGATGCTGGAAGACCTGAGGCTGGCGCTGCGGCAGATTTGCCGAGCGATGGGATTGCCGGGAAATGCGGCGACCGTAGTTTCGCTGATTGTGTTGGGAGTCATACTGAACATCGTTGCATTGCGCGCCGTGCAGTACGTGGGAATTGGGGGACATGGCCGCCATCAACGGACAGCGTTGGGGAGCGCCACGCAAACCGAGTTGAAGGTGGTGCGGACAGTAGTGGTTTCGACGCTGAAGAAGAAGATTGGCGATGGCGGGCGGAGGTGGTGTCTGGCGCGGCAAAGGATGATGGGCCAACAGACAAAGGGCGCGCGATACCACTATGAGGTCGGCTCGGCCCCGGCTCCCGCCCCAAGTAGCGGAGGTTGCGACGTAACGGTCGTGAGCAGATCCAGCCGGACGATGACGATCGCTCGTGTGCAGTGCTGAATTTTTTCGAGTGGCCGCCGATGCGCAACGTCAACTTGCAATGAACCGGCCGGCAATCTAAACGCGCTGGAATAAAGTCGGCAAAGAAATGTGCCGACACAGACGGCGCGCTGGATGTTCTGTTCCGCAAGATGAAAAAGAAACAGGAGAGCAGGGAATGAATTCGATCATGCCGGATCTGCGCTACGCGCTGCGCCAGTTGCGAAAGGCGCCTACCTTTGCGTTGACGGCAATTGTCACACTTGCGTTGGGAATTGGCGCGAATACTGCCATCTTTACTGTATTCAATCAGGTACTGCTGCGTATGCTTCCAGTGCAGAAGCCCGGTGAACTGGTTCGGTTGAGTTATACGGGAACCTTCAGGGGCAGGTTGAGTATCTTTGGTGGGGATGTCCACGATTTTTTTTCCTATCCAATGTATCGCGAGCTGAGCGAGAGGAATTCTGTTTTTAGCGGGATGCTGGCAAATACCGAGGCTCAGGTGGGAGCGGTGTGGAAGAACCAACCCGAGTTGGTGAATGCGGAACTGGTTAGTGGGAACTATTTCGATGTGCTCGGTGTGGGCGCGGCGGTTGGTAGAACTCTGCTGCAAAGCGATGATCAAGTTAAGGAAGGTAGTCCGGTCGTCGTGTTGAGCTACGACTACTGGAAGACAAGGTTTGCGTCTTCAAGCGATGCGATCAATCAGACGTTGTTGATCAACGGGCACCCGTTTGTGATTGTTGGGGTGGCGGAGCAGGGATTTGGCAGCGCGATCAACGGGTATAGGCCGAGAGTTTTTCTGCCGATGATGATGAGGTCGCAGGTGAGTCCGGGGGTGGATGATATCGCCGATCCGCGATCGACATGGCTGAACATCGTTGGACGGTTGAAGCCAGGAGTGAGTGCCGCAACCGCTCAAGCGGCACTGACGCCGTTGTGGAAGAGCCTGCGGACCGAAGAGTTGGCGAAGATAACGGCGGGGTCGTCGTCGTTTCGCGAAGGATTTGTGGCGAAGTCAAATATCGTACTCGTAGATGACGCGAAAGGCTTTTCGCCGCTGCGCGACGATCTAAAGACCCCGCTCATGATTTTGATGGGCATGGTTCTGCTGTTGGCGGCGATGACATGCGTGAACTTGACCAGCCTGCTGCTGGTCCGTGCTGCCGCGCGGAGCCGGGAGTTTTCGGTTCGCTACGCATTGGGTGCGGCGCGTGGGCGCGTTCTTCGGCAGATGCTGATTGAAGGATTGCTGTTGGGAACCCTGGGTGGCGGATTGGGTTTGGCGCTGGCGCCGACGGTGGCGGCGCTTCTGGTGAAGCAGATTACGGGAAGCACCGGCGAGGCGCCGATTTCAACAGCTCCTGTGGGAGCGGTGCTGTGGTTTAACCTGGCGCTCTCGTTGGGAATCAGTCTGCTGTTTAGTCTGGCACCGGCGTGGCAGATGATGAAGCCCAGTCTGAGTGAGGCGCTACGGCAACAGTCGGCGAGCACGCTAGGTGGAGCACAGAGATTTCGCAGGACGGCGATCGCAATCCAGATTGGTCTCAGTGTTCTGCTGCTGAGTGGGGCAGGATTGTTTCTACGCACGCTGCATAACCTGAAGGGGCAGGGCATGGGCATCGCCACGGATCATCTGCTGGGGTTCGCGATCGATCCAACGCTGGCGGGTTATGCGCCGAAGGATTCGCTGGCGGTTCACAACCGGGTACGGAGTGCTCTTGCAGGACTGCCGGGTGTGCAGTTTGTGGGCGGGACTACCGATCCGGTGTTGTCGGGGAACCAGTCGATCAGCGGAATGCGTGTGGAGGGATATCCCACGCCGGCGGATGAGACGGAGAGCTCTGGAGTCGCCGGCGATTACGCCGGACTACTTCAAAGCGATGGGGATTCCTCTGGTTGCGGGGCGTGATCTGACGGAGGCGGATGGGCCCACCGCGCAAAAGGTGGCGGTGGTGAATCAGAACTTTGCGCTGAAGTATTTCGGTTCGGTGCAAAAGGCGCTGGGCCATTATGTCGGGAAGCACTCGAAGATGGATATGCAAATTGTGGGAGTGGTCGCCGATTCCAAACATCGCGGTGTCCGAAGTGGCGTCATTCCCATGGTGTATTCGGCGGTTGCGCAGGAACCGGACACAACCGGGCTGCAGTTTTATGTAAGAACGACGCAGAGCCCTGAACTGGCTGAGAATACCGTTCGCGCGGCCTTGCATGGGCTTGATTCGAAACTTGTGATCGATTCGATGATGACGATGGATGATCAGATCGACAGCAACGTTTCCAGTGAGCGAATGATTGCGCTGTTGGCAACGAGCTTTGCGTGTGTCGCGTTGCTGATGTCGGGCGTGGGGCTCTATGGTGTACTGGCGTACGCGACTGTGCAACGGACGAAGGAGATAGGGATCCGCATGGCCCTTGGCGCGCAGCGACTGGCGGTGGTGAGGTTGGTGCTGACGGATATGACGAAAGTGGCACTGGCTGGAATTGCCGTGGCCATTCCTTTGGCAGTTATGCTGGCGCGATGGATGCGCAGTCAGCTATTTGGCGTGCAACCATTCGATCCGGTGACGATGGCGGGTTGTCTTGTCATGACGGGAGCAATGGTGCTGGTGGCCGCGGCGCTTCCGGCGCGACGTGCAGCTTCGGTGGAACCAACGAAGGCGCTGCGGACAGAGTGAGGTGCAGACGATGAATGCACTCCGGCACGGCGCTGGCTTCGATTTGATCCAGGTCCGACAGTGGCAAGGTGGCTGGCAGCCGCGCTGGTGACGATCGTGAGTACGGTGGCGGACTATTTGTCTTGCGCAGACGTCATCCCGAATTGACTTGATGGAAGTTTTTGAGGACGGAGTAGAGACGATGATTGAACTAAGGAATCTAGAGCGGAGCTACAAGACGGGGCATACCGAAACCTGGGTGTTGCGCAGGATCAATCTGTCGATTCGCGAAGGAGAGTTTGTCACGGTGATGGGGCCATCGGGAGCCGGAAAATCGTCGCTGCTGAATGTGCTTGCCATGCTCGATGACCAGTGGAAGGGCGAGTTCTATTTTGCGGATCATGCCGTACATGCAATGAACCGCAAGCAGAGGGCGGAACTGGCGCGGCGACGGATAGGGATGGTCTTCCAGAGCTACCATCTGCTGGATGATCTAACGGTGGCGGAGAATATTGATCTGCCCCTTTCGTATAAGGACATTCCGAAGTCGGAACGGCAAGCTCTGGTTGCGGATACACTCGACCGCTTCAACATCGTAGGCAAGAAGGATTTGTTTCCCAATCAGCTTTCCGGCGGCCAGCAGCAATTGGTGGGGATCGCTCGGGCAGTAATTCACAAGCCAGATCTTTTACTGGCCGATGAGCCGACGGGAAATCTGCATTCAGAACAGGCAAAGGAGATTATGCAGATGTTTCGGACGTTGAATGAACAGGGGACGACAGTGGTGCAGGTGACCCATTCAGAAGCAAACGCGGCATATGGCACGCGGACGATTGAGTTGCGTGATGGCTGGCTGTCGCGCGATACGGCGGGTCTACCTGCGATGGAAGCGGGGGTAAACGCGTGAGAAGGAGTCTTTCCTCGCTTCGTCCCGTTGGTACGGCATGGTACTTCTACATGCCGTTGTTTTCGCACAGACCCCGCAAACGGCTGTCATCCAATCGGCTCCCGCCGCGCCTCAGCCGGCATTGCGGCTCGATATTCCGCACTCCAGGAATCCTGTCAATGCCTACCGTGCCACGTTGGTCCCGCAGCCTAATCTGGCGAATTCACCGCGAATCGATACGTTGGTGAAGGACGGCGTTCTCGAACTCAGCCTGAAGGATGCGATCGCACTGTCACTTGAGAACAATCTGGACATCGCGATTGCTCGCTACAATATTCCGATTGCGGCGGCGGACGTTCTCCGCACACAGGCGGGCGGAACGTTCCGCGGAGTGAATACGGGAGTGGTGCAGAATACGCCGGGCGGAGGCGTGGGCGGGTTTGGTGCGGCTGCGAGTGGTGCGGGCGCGGGCGGAACGTCGGGCGGAGCGGGTGGCGCCGGTTCGGGCGCGTCCGGGCTGGTGCAGTCGACACTGGGCACTGGAACCAATGTTCAGACTTTCGACCCTTCAATCTCGGGACAGTTGAATAATGAGCACTTCACCCAACCACTGTCGAACATCGCCATTTATGGAGTTCCTACGCTGCAGCAAAATACGACAAACGGGAACATTAGTTATGTACAAAATTTTCCAACCGGAACGTCGCTATCGGCGATATTTGATAACAGCAGGGGTGCGACGAACAGTCCCAATAGCTTTCTAAATCCAACGCTGAACTCTTACTATCACGTTTTGCTGCAACAGCAAGTGCTGGCTGGATTCGGCTTTGGACCGAACCTGCGCTTTTTCAGGATTGCGAAAAACAATCAGAAGATTTCGGATGAGGCATTTAAGCTTCAGGTAATTTCAACCATTACACAGATTGCGAATATGTACTGGGACCTCGTGGCCGCTTATGAAGACGAACAGGTAAAGAGCCGGTCGCTGGATTTTGCCAACCAGACCCTCGATAGCGATCGGAAACAGCTCTCATTGCAGGCGATTCCGGCGATGGATGTAATGAAGGCCGAAGGTGAAGTCGCAACTCGCGAGCAGGATCTCACGATTGCGAAGACTACGCTTCAGTTTCAGGAGCTCTTGATTAAAAACGCGCTGACGAAGAACCTGGATGACCCGATTCTTGAGGCAATGCCGGTGCGCCCGACCGATCATACCGGAACGCTGGAGGTCACACAGGGGCAGACGGAAGATATGATTGCGCGAGCGCTGCGGGACCGAATTGAGTTGAGCGAGTCCGACCTCGATATTGATAGCCGGCGCATCAGCCAGATTGCGGCTCGTAATGCCGTGCTGCCTTCTGTTTCCCTCACTGCGTTCTATGGGGGTACGGGGCTGGCAGGCCTACCGAACCCTGTATCGGGCATCGTATCGACAGCGCCGACTGACTGGGGCGGGGCAGTCACGAATGCGTTTAACAATAGCGCCCCAGATTACTACTTCGGCGTGTCGGTCAATATTCCTATACGAAATCGAATTGCGAAGTCTGACCAGTATCGTGCGGAGTTGGAGACCAGGCAGTCGGAGTTGCGGCTACAACAACTGAAGAAGCAGATTCGGATTGAAGTGCGGAACGCTCAGTATGCTCTCGAGCAGAGTGAAGCGCGAGTCATATCAGCCCGAAAGGGGCGCGACCTGGCACAGAAGACTTTTGACATTATGAAGAAGGAACAAGAACTTGGTGCGGGGTCGAACTACCAAACCTTGACGGCGCAACGCGACCTTGCGGTGGCAGAGTCTATGCTGGTTGCGGCGATGACGGCGCATCAAAAGGCGAAGATCGAATTGGATCGGTCGGTTGGCTCAACCCTGGAGGCAAACCAAATTTCGATAGAATCGGCAAAGACTGGCAATGCACCCAGTGAGAAGTAGTGCGGGAAGAAGGCAACATGCTGGCGGAGAGGATCGACAAAGACGCGTTAGCTTCGGCAGATGCGGAGGCGCCGTGCAAACTTCTGATTGCGGATGATCAGCCGCATATTCTGGAGGCGCTGCGTTTGCTGCTGAAGCCTGAGGGCTATCAGCTGGAGATGGTACGAATGCCTGCCCTGGTGTTGGAGGCGTTGGCACATGAGAGCTTCGATGGCGTGCTGATCGATCTTAATTACACGCGCGATACAACCTCGGGCCAGGAGGGGTTGGACCTTGTAACACGCGTCAAGGAGTTGGACGCTCAACTGCCGGTGGTGGTGATGACCGCGTGGGGCAATATTGACCTTGCAGTAGAGGCGATGCGGCGGGGAGCGGGAGATTTTATCCAGAAGCCGTGGGAGAACGCGCGACTGCTAAGTATTTTGCGAACCCAGATGGAGCTACACCGTAGTCAGAAAAGGACACAGTGGCTGGAGGCGGAGAACCGTATTCTGCGGGCGCCGGGTGCGCCGGACTTTATCGCCTCTGCTCCATCGATGCGACCCGTTCTGGAGACGATGGCGAGAGTGGGGCCCTCGGATGCAAATGTGTTGATCACGGGAGAGCACGGAACGGGGAAAGAGGTTGTGGCGCAGACGCTGCACCGCTTGTCGACGCGGATGGAGCGCACACTGGTGACCGTGAATACGGGAGCACTCCCTGAGGGAACCTTTGAGAGCGAATTGTTCGGACATGTAAAGGGAGCCTTCACGGATGCGCATTCGGATCGCATCGGACGTTTCGAGCTGGCCAACGGCGGAACACTATTTTTGGACGAGATCGCGAATATACCGGTGCGGCAGCAGGCGAAGTTGCTGCGTGTTCTGGAAACGGGCGAACTGGAACGAGTAGGCTCTTCGAAGACTCAGAAGGTAAATGTGCGGATGCTTTCCGCAACTAACGCTGACCTGCGGAGTGAGTGCGCTGCGGGACGGTTTCGAGAAGATCTGTTGTTCCGTTTGAACACGGTCGAGATCAGCCTGCCTCCCCTGCGTGAACGGCGTGAGGATATTCCGGCGCTGGCGGCACATTTTCTGGCACGATATTCAGCCCGTTATCGCAGGCCAATACAGGGTCTGGAGCCTGCAGCTCTCCAGATGATGCTGCAGTATGGATGGCCCGGCAACGTGCGAGAGTTGGATCACACGATCGAGCGTGCCGTTCTGATGGCGCGAGGGGAGCGAATAGAGGTTGCAAACCTTGGATTGAACGCGCAGCGGGGTACTGCCCAGAGCATGGATGACATGAGTCTGGAGGCGGTCGAGGCAATTCTGATTCGCAAGGCATTGGCGCGGGCGAATGGTAATGTGAGTCATGCGGCCGATGCGCTTGGATTGAGTCGGGGAGCGCTGTATCGTCGTATCGAAAAATATGGGCTCTGAAGAACCGGACGAAACGATACCAGGTGGCGGCCCACGGCTCACCCGTGTGCCTCTGGGAAAATCGGGACGGCGACTGAGCTTCGAAAGACGGCTGCGACTGTGGCTCTATCTCCTCGGTCTGCCGATGGCACTTCTGTGCTGGCTTTTGTTGCGGCGGTATTCGGTTGAACTGCTAGAGCAATGCTTTGTTTTGCTGGCATTGGCGTTGGGATGGGCGTTCGCGGTCTCTATTCTGATGGAACAGATCGTTCGACCCCTGCAGACGCTGGCGAATGTGGTGGCTGCACTACGCGAGGACGACTACTCCTTTCGCGCTCGCGGAGGGCAGAGGGATGATGCGGTGGGCGATCTCGCTCTGGAGGTGAACCGGCTCGCGGGCACGCTACAGGGACGGCGTGCTGGAGCTCTGGAGGCCATGGCGCTGGTGGAGCGCGTGATGCGGTCCATGCAATCTCCAGTGCTGGCATTCGACCCTGAAGGAAGATTGAGGTTGTTAAACGCAGCAGGTGAGCGGTCATTTGGTTTGCGAGGGCAGACCGTGCTTGGTCACTCCGCGACGCAGTTGAAGCTGGAAAAACTGTTGCATGTGGAAGACGACGAGGTCATCTCGTTGGGCACAGGACAACAGTCAGCGAGATGGGTAGTAAAGCGAACGAGCTTTCGATTGCACGGCATTCCTCATACGCTGCTCGTTCTTTCGGACGTGAGCGCGGCGCTACGGGAGGAGGAGCGGCTTGCGTGGGAGAGATTGATCCGCGTGCTCGGACACGAAATCAACAATTCGCTAACGCCAATTAAATCGATCGCGGGCAGCCTGCGAGGGCGGATCGCTTCACTGAATGATGCATCGGCTGAGAGGATCGACTTTGAGCGTGGACTCGAAGTGATAGAAAATCGATCGGAGTCGCTGAATCGCTTCTTGCAGGCCTATCGGCAACTGATGGGGCTGCCGGCACCGAAGCTGAGTGCAGTATCGCTGGCATCTCTGGTAGAGCGTGTTGCGCAATTGGAAAGGCGAGTCGCAGTTACAGTGACTCCGACGGCGGATCTGGTGCTGCAAGTCGATAAAGATCATATTGAGCAGGCGCTGATCAATCTGGTGCGCAACGCGGCGGACGCAGCTCTCAGTCCAGATGCGACTGATGCGGATCCAGCCTGCGTGAATATATCGTGGCAAGCTACCGGTGCTGAGGTTGTCATCGCGATCCTCGACAATGGACCAGGGCTAACCAATGCCAGCAATCTGTTTGTACCGTTCTACACGACCAAGCCAGGAGGTACTGGAATTGGCCTTGTGCTTGCGCAGCAGATCGCTCAAGCGCATCGAGGGTCAGTGCAGTTGGCCAATCGCACCGACGGACATACTGGGTGCCGGGCAGATCTGAGATTGCCCTTGGCGGGATAGGCGAGCTAACAACCGCTGCACTCAAAGACAAACGAGGTGTACCCAAATGAGGTGCGCACCGTGCACAATAGCTCAAGCTCAAAATTGAGGTGATGAACGATGGCTTGTAAGGCGGAAGACCTACGACAGATTCCACTTTTTGCTCTGCTCGACGACGACGAGATGGCAGTCCTGGCGGCACAGGTCGAGATCAAGAAGTTTGCTCCACGTCAGCGCATCTACAAAATCGGCGAACCCGGTAAACATGCCTATGTCATGATGTCTGGTTCGGTACGGGTAACGACCGTGGACGAAGACCATCAGGAGGTGCTGGTGGATGCGCCCGGCCATGGCGATTTCTTTGGCTTTGCCTCGATGCTTGATGATACCCCCCACCAGACCACCGCCCTTGCGATGGAAGAGACTGTGTGCCTCGAAGTGAGCCGCGATGATATTACGGTCCTGCTGCAACGGAAGCCGATGGCAGGAATGGATATGCTGACCGTCGTGAGCCGTCAGTTTCATGCCTCGCAGCAGTTGGTACGAGTTCGAGCCAGCCGCAATGCGAACGAAGTGATCGAAGAGGAGATGAGTTTTGGAGACCGCGTTGCCGACTCGGTGGCGCGGTTTGGCGGTTCCTGGACGTTCATCATTCTGTTTGGCGTAGTGCTCTTCCTTTACGCGACGACCAACACTGTACTGCAAGGAAGGGCATGGGATCCGTATCCGTTTATTCTGTTGAACCTCTTTCTCTCGATGCTCGCCGCGATCCAGGCTCCGGTGATCATGATGAGTCAGAATCGCCAGGACACGAAGGATCGCGTGCGCGGCGAGTTGGACTACGACGTGAATCTTCGCGCAGAGGCCGAGATTCAACGATTGTCGAACAAGCTGAATCTACTCAATGAAAAGATCGGCGATGTAGACGACCTGTTGAGAGAGCAACTAAAACTCAAATGATCGCCCACAACGCTGTACTGTCAGGCTAAGCGCGGCTGCCGGCTCTTTAGATCCTCAAGCAAACGCTCAACCCGTTCCTCTCGGTCGATTGCTGCGAACTTATCCTCAAGGGTGTCGTCTTCAAGGATGCTGTGGGCAGCCGTATTCATAGCCTCCTGTTGCAGAATGCTGGAGCGAAGACGGTTCAGCGTGCTGGACTTGTGTTGCGCACCTGCGATGGCTCTGGCAGTGTTGGCCTTGCCGGCGACGCGGGCGCGACGATGTTGAGCGACAAGCATCTCGCATGTGGACTGAGTCTCCTGCAGCTTTTGCTGTAACTTCGCAAAGGCGCTGCGGAGGGTTTCGGCCTCGGTGGTCTGATCTTCGAGTTGCTGTGTGAAACTGTTCGCCAGGTTCTGATGACTCAGGCTGCGCCCAAGTGCGGCGCGGGCGAGATCATCCTGCTGGCGGCTGACGGCGAGTTCGGCTTTGCGATGCCATTCCTGCATAGCGTCCTCATGTTCTTTCTTCTTCTTGTGCAGAAGATGCTGGTCGGCGATGGCGATCGCGACCTGGGTTTTGACTTGAAGCAGCTGGTTTTCCATATCAAGAACAAGCTGCTTCGCCAGCTTCTCCGGATCTTCGGCCTTCGAGATGAGGTCGTTGATGTTGGCTCGCAAGAGGGTTCCTACACGTTCGAGTAATGCCATGGTGAATCTCCTTTCCAAGGGGTGCCGAAGCGGACGGGCGGGTTGGCATTGGACTCACCAACGGCGTCCGAAGATGCGGTCAAGAAGTACGAGCAGTGCGATGGCCAGAAATCCGCCGCCAGGGAAGCGATGCCGTCGGTAGCCGCGCCCGCATCCGTAGTACCCGTAAGGACCGAAGTAGGGGCGATGGATCCGATAGGGGTTCCAGAGCGGCCGGAAGATAAGACGAAGAACCAGTGAGACTGCGACGATGATGAGGATTGTTGGGACAACGATAAGAGTGAGCATTGTGTTTTCTCGTTCAAACTGCGTTGAGAGAGACCCGGCTCACCGAATGTGAGATCTTCGGTGGGCCGGTAAAGTCAGGCAGAGCGGGCTTCGCCGTTTTCGCGAGGCTTCATTGCTTTCACGTTCGCCATCAGGTCGTGAAGGTTCATGCCGGAGAGAGCCTCGAACAGCGCAGGGACTTGAGCGGCGATCTTGGTCATCTCTCCGGTGATCTTGTTGGCTCCCGTCGCTCCGTCGTTGCCTGTGGAGACGATGGTGATCTTGTCGACCTTGCTCAGCGGCTCGGCCATGGCGCGGACCACGTCGGCCATGTTGGTGATGAGCTTGTCGACGACGGCTGCCTGCGACCACTCCTGATAGGCTTCGGCTTTGACGTTCATCGCTTTGGCCTCGGCCTCGCCCTTCTGAAAGATGATGTTGGCTTCGGCTTCACCCTGCACTTTAATAGCTGCAGCGCGGCCTTCGGCTTCCATGGTGATGCGTGCCTTCTCGGCGTTCGCGATATTTTCGATGCGCTGACGCTCGATCTCGGAGCCTTTGAGGATGGTAGCGATGAGCTCTTTCTCGTGACGGAGGATTTCGGACTCCTGCACTTTGATCTGCTCCTGCTTCTCGATCTGCTGCACCTTGACTTGTTCGGCGATGACCTTCTGCTGCATGACGTTGGTCTGGAGCTCGTAGGCTTTGTCGGCCTGGGCCTCCTGACGACGTGCAGATTCAGTGAACTGCGCCTTCTGGATGTCGAGGTCACGCTGGGCCTCGGCTTGTTTGGCCAGCGAGAGCGTCTCGGCGAGGACGCGCTCCTGATCGGCGGAGGCCTTGGCGACGGCGGCCTCTCTTAGAGCTATTGCGCGGCGGATCGCAGTGTCGCGCTCGGCTTCGGCTGCGGCGATCTCGGCGTCGCGCTTGATGCGGGCCACGTCGGGGCGGCCCATGTTGGTGATGTACTCGTTTTTGTCTCGGACCTCGCGGATAGTGAAGCTGATGACTTCGAGTCCCATCTTGCTCATGTCGTCCATGCACGTGGAGCGCATGCGCTCGGCGACCATTTCGGGTTCTTTGACGATCTGCTCGACGGTAAGCTGGCCGATGATGCCACGCAGATGGCCTTCCATGACAAGGCGGATGAGGCCTTCGCGCTGGTCGGGCGATTTGGTGAGGAACTGTTCGGCTGCGGTAAGGATGGACTCCTTGTCCGAGCGGACCTTAATCTGAGCGACCGCCTCGACAGTTACTGCGACTCCCTGCTTGGTGTAGAGATCCTGCTGGGGAGCCACATCGAAGCTCATGAGTTCGAGCGAGAGCTGGCGGGAGTTTTCAACGACAGGGAAGATGACGGCGCCGCCCCCCTTGATGACTCGAGGGCCGCGGAAACCGTAGACGATGATGGCCTCATTAGGGCCGGCTTTGCGAAACATCTTGGCCATGAGCGTGGCCAGGAAGAGGGTGGCGAGAACTACCAGACCAACAATGATGATGACCGAATTCGGCATATCGTTCCTTTGACAGCGACGGAGAGCGTTAATCTGCTTGCCGCAGGTGAGTAAGAGGCGGTAGGAGAGCCCTCGGGCAAGAAAGGCCGCCTTGAAGCGATAGTGCGTTCAACTCGTTATGGCCGGTTCGGTAAACCGTCGAGCGGGTCTCCCTCCAACTCGGCCCACGGTCGAACTAAGCGACGCCGCGTTCATAACGAATTACAACCACTTCGGTGCCGCGCTCAATGGTGCGGCCATCCTCACTGCGGGCGGCGGAGCAGCGCCGTGCCCCGGTCTGCAGGAAGAGAATTTCGCCGATGCCACCATTGCTGCGGATACTGTCGCTGACCTTGGCGAGCACGCCGGTCATTTCCGTGTCTTCGGAGTTCAGGACGCGTTCGCGCGGCAGGAGCAGCTTGAAGAGAATCGCCCACAGCAGCCCAGCTCCGAAGACTCCGCTCACAACCGACAGGAAACAACCAGTGGAGCGACGAAGATGCTGTACGATGTAGCAGGTAGCCGGCTCCCCCGAACCAGCAGAGGAACGCAGTGAGGGTGAAGCCATTGATGGCGGAGAAGCCCCGAGAGCCGCTCCATGCGCGCCTGTGCCGTGATGGCCAGTGCCGAGTGGCCCATGTGAAGGTGTCCCAGATGCAGTGCCCGAAGCCTCCGAAAAAGAAGGCACGCTGAGGGCGAGACCGACGGCGAAGCAGACGAGATAGAAGGTGTCCATGGTCATTGAGAGCCGCGTTTCGTGCGGTTGTTCGTGGTGACTGGTTTGGGTTGAGCCAGCGAGGCGTCGGAGCGACTGCGCCTTGACGTCTCGGGGCGGAGGACCTCAAGCAGGCGATCTGCGAGGGATGGTGTTTTTGAGCACCTCTTCCAGGAGGAGCAGGCAGCGGCGGGAGTCTTTGTTCTGCGCCAGTGTCAGGAGTGCCTGACAGAGTTCGGGGTCGCGGCGAAATCGCTCCGCCCCGCTGATAAGCCAGAGATCGAGCTTGTCTTCGACGGTGTGGATGTCCGCCAGCAGTTGGGCGTTGTAGCCTTCCGGATCGTCGACGAGATAGCCAGGGTGAACCTTGAAAAATTTCGCGAGAAGCAGCCGCGTGGTGTTGGTGAGATGTGGCCGGGCGCCGCTCTCGATCTGCGAGAGGTAAGACTGGCTGATGGTCGCTCCGTTTTTTCGGCCGCCGGATTTGTTGGATTCCTGGATGGCCCGGACCAGCTCCTGCTGGGTCATTGCCCGGTTAGGCCGCGGAGATTGCCTTCGACCTCACGAAGGTAACGAATTTTGTCGCTGAGTTTCATATTGCAGATCGCAATAACATTATCACAATTTGTAATAAACGCAAGAGAATTCGCAAAGTAATTAATTCCAATTCAAAACGCCGATCTTAGCGGTGAATTCGGCATTCCGGCGCAGTCACGTTTGAGGGGTGGCAGGCGCTGGCTGCGACGAATCGCGGGCACCCCTCCCCTCGTGGGTATCTTGGGCGCAAAATCCTTGTATTCAATAGTTTGGAGAGGGCCCGTGTTTGCAAAATATTCAAAACAAATGCATTGGGCGCAAAATACTTCGTATCAATAAGTTAGCCCCGAGGGTTTCAGGGCTTTGCTTGGCTTTGATCTCTATATCCAGTATAGCGGTTGGAGCATAACTTATACGCCACACGGAGACTATTGATGGATAAGGGGTTAGGCAGTTTGGGGGCTTGACATGCGATTTCCGGGTAGAAAACGAGGGATGATTTTTTGGCGGACGAATAACTGCAATTAAATCAATAGCTTATTGTCAGCCCCCTCGTTGGCCGCCAGCTAGATAGCCCGAATCCAGGTCGTTCTGGTGCGAAATCGTCGTGGTTGGACGATGGTTGTTCGAGGACAGGTCGTGGACAGTCGGTGATTTTTAGCGCTCCTCAAATAGCGATGGAGTGTCCTGGAATAGCTCTTGGAGAAAGCTGTCGCGGTCGTTTACGAAGCGGCGGACGATCTGCATTGGGAAGGTCTCTTCGTAGGCAATGGGGTGGACGTGGCCTTCGTCGAAGGAGAGGATCTGCGCGCCGGGGTATCCGAGCAGGACGGGAGAGTGGGTGGAGATGATGAATTGTGCATCGTTGTAACGGCGCAATGTGTCGTGGATGAGAAGAAGAAAAGAGAGCTGGCGCTGTGGGGAGAGGGCGGCTTCGGGTTCGTCGAGGAGGAAGAGACCGTTGCGCTGGAACTTGTATTCGAGCAGTGTAAAGAAGGTCTCGCCGTGGGAGCGGGTGTGAAAGCTTTTACCGCCGTAGCTCGGAAGAATTGGGGCAACCGGAATGCTGTAGACCTCGCTTGTCTAACTGGTCGATGTGCGTAGCTGTGTTGAAGAAGCTCTCTGCGCGGAGGAAGAAGCCTGCGCCGGTGCGTTTGTTGAAGGAGAGACGTAGCGCACGTATCAGGGCGTCGGTTGAGTGATTGTGTTCGGTGCTGTCGTGGTTGATGTTGCGGTTGCCTCCCTCGGGACCGAAGCCGTAGTGGCCTGCAATGGCTTCGAGTAGCGTGGATTTTCCTGATCCGTTTTCGCCGGCGAAGAAGACGATGCGGGAGTCGATCTCGATCTCGGGGAGGGACGCGATGGTGGGAACGGAGAAAGGGTAGGCGGTCCAGTCTTCGACTCGTTCGCGGAGTAGTGTGATTTTTTTGAGCATGACGGATCCGATCGCAACTCAATCTATCCAGCATATCGGTGGTGTTGGGCGAGCGCGTGGAGGAAAGTTCGATTTACCATGCGATAGGTGCAAGCGAAGGATACAAATGTTTCCTCATAGTGTGTTGGGCACTCTTGCCGTGCAGATCGTCGTCCTTGGCTTTGGAACATACCTGAGCCGGTCCGAACGCAGCCTCCAACGGGGTATTGGAACAGCATTGCAGATATTGAGTGTTCTGGTAATTGTCATTGCTCTGATTCGCTGGGGGATGTCGGATTAGGGAGCGAGATTATTCAGCGAGGATTTCTTTGGCGCCAGTCCTCGGCGGTTAGCTCCCTTTTTTTTTTTTTTTTTTTTTTTTTTTTTTTTTTTTTTTTTTTTTTTTTTTTTTTTTTTTTTTTTTTTTTTTTTTTTTTTTTTTTTTTTTTTTTTTTTTTTTTTTTTTTTTTTTTTTTTTTTTTTTTTTTTTAAAAAAAAAAAAAAAAAAAAAAAAAAAAAAAAAAAAAAAATTTTTTTTTTTTTTTTTTTTTTTTTTTTTTTTTTTTTTTTTAAAAAAAAAAAAAAAAAAAAAAAAAAAAAAAAAAAAAAAAAAAAAAAAAAAAAAAAAAAAAAAAAAAAAAAAAAAAAAAAAAAAAAAACATTCGGCTGAGCCTTTGATGGTTCGGAGTTTTTTGCGATGAGTCAGTTTTTTTTTTTTTTTTTTTTTTTTTTTTTTTTTTTTTTTTTTTTTTTTTTTTTTTTTTTTTTTTTTTTTTTTTTTTTTTTTTTTTTTTTTTTTTTTTTTTTTTTTTTTTTTTTTTTTTTTTTTTTTTTTTTTTTTTTTTTTTTTTTTTTTTTTTTTTTTTTTTTTTTTTTTTTTTTTTTTTTTTTTTTTTTTTTTTTTTTTTTTTTTTTTTTTTTTTTTTTTTTTTTTTTTTTTTTTTTTTTTTTTTTTTTTTTTTTTTTTTTTTTTTTTTTTTTTTTTTTTTTTTTTTTTTTTTTTTTTTTTTTTTTTTTTTTTTTTTTTTTTTTTTTTTTTTTTTTTTTGGGGCACCCGACTTTATACCAAGCTTAGCGGCCGTGCTCTTCGAGGTATTTTTCTACTTCGAGCGCGGCCATGCAGCCTGAGCCGGCGGCAGTGATGGCCTGGCGGTAGCGGCGGTCCTGGATGTCTCCGCAGGCGAAGACGCCGGGGATGATCTCGCCGTTGAGGGTGGGGAAGACGTTGTTCTTCGTCAGGATATAGCCGTCGGGGTCGAGGTCCATCATGCCCTTGAAGGCGTGGCGTTGGGAATGTGGCCGATGCCGAGGAACATGAGCTGAGACGGGCAGAACGTACTCTTCACCGGAGACGAGGCTCTTGAGGCGCAGACCCTTGACGTCCTTTTCTTCGACGCCGAGGACCTCTTCGACGGTGGTGTTGGTGAGGAATTTGATCTTGGGGTGCGCCATGGCGCGATCGAGCATGATCTTGGAGGCGCGGAATTTCTCGGTGCGATTGATGAGCGTGACTTTGGTGGCGAAGCGGGTGAGGAAGAGCGCCTCTTCCATGGCGGAGTCGCCGCCGCCGATGACGGCGATCTCTTTACCGGAGAAGAAGAAGCCATCGCAGGTGGCGCAGGAGCTGACGCCGTGGCCGATCAGCGCCTGCTCGGATGGGCAGATCGAGCCAGCGCGCGCTGGCGCCCGAGGCGATGATGAGCGTGCGGGTGTGGATGGTCTCTTTGCCGATGTTGAGTTCGAAGGGATGTTTGGTGAGATCGACGGAGCTGAGATGAGCCATGCGCAGCTCGGCGCCGAAGCGGACGGCCTGCTTCTTCATGTTCTCGATGAGCTCGGGACCCTGGATGCCCTCCGGCCAGCCGGGAAAGTTTTCGACCAGCGTGGTGATGGAGAGCTGTCCGCCGGGCTCATGGCCTTCGAGCACCAGTGGCTTCAGGTTGGCGCGTGCAGTGTAGATGGCAGCGGTGAGTCCGGAGCATCCGGAGCCGAGGATGACAGTGTCGCGAGTCGTGTTTTCAGGCATATGAACTCCTTATAGTGTAAATGCGCGACCGAGGAAAAGATGCAAAGCGCCCATTTGGTGAAACAATTGAGATTATGGCAAATCTGACCTTGGTCTATGGAATGAGGCTGTTTCCCGCGGACGAGATCGTCAGCGGTGGGCGACGCTCCCTAACGCTGAAGAATGGCAACGAGGCCCATGTACGATGCATGTGCTGGAAGGCAGCCGGGAGCAGATCGAGGCGCAGCTGAAGATGAGCCTCGACGCGTTCTTCGACTTCTACCCGGAGATTTAGGTCGCAGCCTTCGCCTGAGTGTGCCAGATTCAGGACACTGCTGTCTACCGCCCTTGTCCTGACGAAAGACAAGGAGAGGGACGGAGGGCGATATGGGCCGGTTTCCGCGGACTTTTCCGCTGCTGCGCGTGCTTTCGATTGCCGCGCTGCTGATGGCTTGTTGGCCGATGGTCAGTTGCTCCGGCTGGCACGGTTGCGCAGCCACAGACCGTCGTCGATATTCTGCATGACCTGTCCGACAAGGCCGATGTGATCTTTGCGGGGCAGGTGCTGGCGATCCGCCGCCCAATGAGGGAGTTGTCGAGGTTGAGTTTCGTGTCGATCAGGCCATCCGCGGATGTACCGTCGGGACGCCTTACATTCTGCGCGAGTGGGCTGGCCTGTGGGCGGGGGACAGTCAACGTTATCGCGTTGGGCAGCGCTTGCTGATGCTGTTGCATGCGCCGAGCGCCGCAGGGATGAGTTCGCCGGTTGGGGGACTGGACGGAGCGATTCCGATTCGTCAGGGTGGCGTGGCGCTCCGTCGGCGGAGATTGCAACTCCAACGCAGCCGCCGTATGTCGATCTCCGCTGGCTGGGGGTGAGGCTGACGCGTGCGGTGTCGTATCGGAACGAGCCGTCGTGCAGCGAAACCGGCTGGTTTGTCGAAGCCGTTTTTGGCGCAGCAGGCTGCCTATGGGGCGACATCCAGTTCGATTGGTAGTGTTGCCCCGATTGCAGGAGACGCTGGACACCGCCAGCTCGAGCGGAGCTTCTGTTCCGGCGCAACAGGCCTCGGTGAATGCTGTGATGGAGATGTTGACTTCGTGGCAAAGGGCACAGCATGCTGCTCCGTAATCTTATCTATGGTTGCGATTGAATGGCCGCTTGCGAATTGTTTTCATGCTGGTTTTCTGCTGGTTTGCTGTGGCAGTGCCGTCATGGGCGGGAGGGCCGCGATGGGTTACTGGACCGCCGTACTTTACGACGGCTGGAGTTCCGGTGGTCTGGTATACGAACCAGCCGCTCTACTTTACTGATCCGGGCGATCTGAGTCCAGCGTGAACCATGCTGCGGCCGACGCTCTTGTCGCTGCGGCGGCTAACGTCTGGAACGTTCCCACGGCGAGCCTGGTGCTCTCGCGTGGCGGGGCGCTCGATGAACATGTCAGTGGAGCGAATACTTTTCTCGGGCCGTCCGGACTGATCTTTCCTGCTGACGTTCAGAGCAGCAACTATGCTGCCAAGCAGATCGCCGTCATCTACGACAGCGACGGCTCGGTCACCGATCTGCTGCTGGGTAATGGCGCCAGCGATCCTACGAGTTGCCTGCAGAATGGTGTGACCGAGAGCGTCGATTCCATTGTTCCTGCTGGGCTTATTCAGCATGCCCTGCTTGTTCTTAATGGGCGTTGCACCGGTCCCGCGCCTGCGCAGCAGATGCAGCTGCAATACCAGTTGATGCGGGCGTTCGGCCGTGTCCTGGGGTTGGGCTGGTCGCAGACCAACGACAATGTTTTTACCGGCAGCCCGCAGGCGACCTTCAACCAGGCGATGCATTGGCCGGTGATGCATCCGATCGATATTATCTGCGGGCCGTATACCTACCAGTGCATGCCGCAGCCGTTCACGTTGCGTCCGGACGATCTTTCGGCGCTGGCGCAGCTCTACTACATCGGTCAGGGTCAGGCGGCGCCGGGCAAGACGGACACGTTGCTTAACGCGAGCCAGATTGTATGGCAACGTTCTTTCCGACGGGCAGGGGATGCAGGGGGTCAATGTGCTTGGGCGCCGGTGGGCGCAGTTACGGATGCTTCTCAGGTCGAGGATTGGTATACCGCTTCGACGGTTTCGGGATTGTCTTCCGGCAGTCGAACGGCAATCCCGTTACCGGGACCGGATACGTCCTTGACGGGAAGCCAGGGTACGTCTAACGAGGACTACGAGGGCTACTTCAATTTTGCGCGGGTCCCGATGCTGCCGGGCGACTGGCAACTGATCATTTTGGAGACCGAGCCTTCAACCCTTTGTATACCGGCCAGTATGCGGTGGGACCTTATATGGCGACCGTGGAGCCGTCGGGGTCCAACGCGGCGCTGATTCAGGCTTTTCCCCAGCTATGCAGGCCTTTATCGATTTTCATACGTCAGATCCGGCGAGCAGCTGCAGTCCCGGGGGGGATGGAACGGAAGCTGCTCCGGCGGTTGTGGCCGCACGGGCTGGTGGCCGGGGCAGCTCTGCGGATATGGCCATTCGGCCTGGTCTTCGCTGAACGTTAAAGGTAACCGCTCGCTTACGCTGGAGGTGACGGCAGAGGATGAGCAGGGCTTCGCCACGACAGCCAAGGCGATGCCGGTCATCGGTGTATGGAATGCGACGGATCCGCGGGGATCGTTGCCCGGAGTAGCCAGTGCGGGCGAGGCCTTCAATGGCGAAGCCACTGGAATGACCACGTTGACGACATCCTTTACGCAACCGAAGCAGTTACGAATAGCGATTGCCGATCAGCGCGGAGACGGACGCCCGGACTACAACTATCAGGCTCGCGTTCTGTATGCCGATTCGGTGACTCCGGCTACGGTCAGTGGTGCCGGGGGGACGGTGACGATTACAGGCATGGGCTTTCGCACCGGCAATGCGGTCTTCGTTAATGGCGTGGCGGCCAATGTCTCGAGCTGGACGGCAAATACTATCGTGGCCCGTGTGCCTTCGCTTCATACGCTTGGCGTTAGTACGGCTTTTGTGGCCGATGTTACGGTGAAGGACCTGTCGACCGGCGGCACTACCGTGATGACTCAAGCCCTGAGTTACGCTACGCCGGTGACGACGTTGAGTCTGCTTACTGCTCCGTCGGGGACAGTGATTCTCGGACAACAGGCGACGATGCCCTTCGCTGTGCAGGTGCTGCAGCCGGACGGAGTTACCCCGGTCGTTGGTGAAACCGTCACCTTTATCCGACTCCGGGGGCGTTCAGTTCGCTGCATGCGGAGGAGCCACCTGTACCCTGCGGACAGATGCGAAAGGCATCGCCTCGACCTTCGTTACGCCGGAGGCCTCGGGAGCGATCACCCTGCAGGCCATGGGAGTCGATGGCACCGCGATTGTGTCGTTCACCGCGATCGCCCAGATTCGAACCGCGACGGCGGTACAGCCGGTGGAGTATGTCGCGGCCGGGGCGACCGTTGCGTGGACGCCACAACTCAGCGTTGAGGACAATACGGCTTCTACCGCTGGAGTACCTGTCGAGTGGCAGACAATCTCGGTCCCATTACGGCTTCGCCGGGTCAGTCTCAGGTCAACACGGAGGCTTTGCTCGATTCTTTCAACGGCGGGTCCGCTTGCGCCCGGAGCACAGGCCTTCCATCGGGCTGTGCCTGGACCAATGTATGTGCGACCTTTACCGCGCAGGGAGTCGATCCGGCGGAGCTCCGTCTGGCCGCGGTGAGCGGGGCGGGTCAGATCGTCTCTGCGAATGGTGCGTTTACGCCGGTTGTTTTGTTGGTCACCGATGCGGTGTTTCATCCTGTCGCGGGCGCTGTTGTTCAGGTCTACCAGACGGTGGATGCCTGGCAGCTTCCCTGTCCGGATCGAGGCCGTTGTCCCATCCCGCCTGTTCTGGCGTCCACGCAATTCTTTGTTTTCCGATGCGAATGGGCTGTTGACGATCACGCCCGAACAACTTGTGGGCTTGGCTGAAACCACCAATTTCGCCGCGGCCACCGGCACTCAGGGCTTTCTCTCCCTGACGCTCGAAAAACAGCCCTAGAAGGCGCAGAGCGGACCCGCGCGGAACCCAAAGACGATTGGAGCATCAAATAGATAGCAGGGAGTGCAAAGAGGATAAGCTGAACATATCCTTTCGGATTTGCTTCAGTGATGGTTGAACCTGCAGCGGAACTAAAGCGAGGAGCCCAACGATGGCAGAAGCAGCGGAAGCTCGAAACGTTGGAAGGCGGACGCGGGTCGTCATACTCGGCGGCGGCTTCGCCGGCATCAACGCGGCGATGGAACTGGCGAAGCTGACAGTTGATATCACCATCGTGGACCGAAAAAACTATCACCTCTTTCAGCCATTGCTTTACCAGGTCGCCCTCGCTGTCCTTTCTCCAGGCGATATCGCCCAGCCGATCCGCTCGCTCATGCGCGACTATCCCAACGTTGATGTCCTGATGGATGAAGCTGTCGGTTTCGACCTGCCGAAGCAGCGTGTTCATCTGAAGACGGGCGTCGAACTGGAGTACGACTACCTTATCGTCGCCACCGGCTCGACACACTCCTACTTCGGCAAAGACGACTGGGCTAAGCTCGCTCCGGGCCTGAAGATGATCGAGGACGCGACGGAGATTCGTCGCCGCGTTCTGCTTGCCTTCGAACTCGCTGAACGCCAGATGATGGAGACCGGCACGCATCCTCCGCTTAACTTCGTGATCATTGGAGGCGGCCCCACCGGCGTGGAACTTGCCGGCGCCATCAGCGACATTGCGAAACTTTATATGTCGAAGGACTTCCGTCACATCGACCCGTCAATGGCGCAGGTGCTCATACTGGAGGGGTCTCCAAATATCCTTGCCGCCTACCCGCCGGATTTGCAGGGCAAGGCGGGGGAACAGCTCAATGCGCTTGGCGTCAAGTTCCGCACAAACTCTCACGTCAGCGACGTGCAGGCGGGGTACGTTATGGTTGGCGACGAGCGCATCGACGCTGTCGTCACGTTGTGGGCGGCGGGAGTTCAGGCTTCGCCGCTGGGGAAACTGCTCGGAGTCGAGACCGATCGGCGCGGCTGCGTCTTCGTCGACAGTCACCTAAACCCGTCCGGCCATCCGGAAATATTCATTTGTGGCGACCTCGCGCATGTTGAAGAGAACGGCAGGCAGATTCCGGGTGTCGCTCAACCCGCCATGCAGATGGGACGTTATGCGGCGAAGCGTATCGGCCGGCTGATTGCCGTGAGCCTCGGCAGCGATGGCAGCGGCAAGGATGAGCCGTTCCACTACTTCGACAAGGGCGACATGGCAACCATTGGCCGCAAGGCCGCCGTCGCCAACATCCAATGGCCATTCAAAGGCCACTGGAGCGGCTTCCCCGCATGGATGACCTGGCTCGTTGTCCACATCTTTTTTCTTATCGGCTTCCGCAACCGCTTCTCTGTCTTTCGTCAGTGGGCCTGGACCTACCTTACCTTCAGCGATGGAGTACGCCTGATTACAGGCTCGCAGGAGTTGCCGGGATGGAATGAGGCGGACGACCGCAGCGCCCGTCTCGCAACCAAGTCGCTGGACGTTGCGTCGCCAAGGAGGTAACGCTTGCGGTTCTGCGGGGGTGGATCAGGCGTTTCGAAAACGGATTGCCTGGTAGGGTTTGCCCGGAAGTTTCAGGGTTGGTTTTCCCGTGAAGCTTCCTGCAATCGAAGTAATGGTCATCTGCCATGGATCGATGAGTTCTGCGCGATACGTGCCGGCGCCAAGCGGGAAGGTGTATTCGATCGGCTGGTGAAAGTCGAAGTAATAGAGAATCGCGCTCGGCGTAGCCTTCGCATCGACTTCGTTCTGGTTCCGCGCAAACGAGACAGCGTTTAGGTAGTAAGGTTCCGGCGATTCTTCAAGTCCTATGGCCGTCATCTCCTCAAGCAGTTTGCGTAGAAAGCCGATGCGCGCTGGGCTGCTGCCGGAGAGTTTGCCGCCATTCGACCACCAGATCTTGTCGTTTTCGTCCTCGCTGCCGCCTGCGTTGAGGTACGTCTCTCCATGCGTCACGTAGCAGCCGGCTATAACCCCAAGCCAGAATCTTCTGGTCATCTCTTCGCCTGAAAGATTTCCCCATCGTCGCGGCAGATCGCCCTCGTACATGATTTCGTCGTAGACGATCGGTTTGTTCCAGACCTTCAGCCATGCCGGTGCCGAAGCGAAGTCGTAACTTTGCAGGCTTGCATGCGTGACCGCCGGACTCGCATAGTCGTACATCACCTTCGAGTAATGGATTGATCGTAAATGCTGATAAGTATCGCACTGCTGCACCAGGTGAAGAAGCCGGCCGAAGTCCTGCGTAGTCTTGGCCTTCATCAGATCGAATTCATTTGCCAGCGACCACCATACATTTCGATAAGCGCTGAACCGTGCCACGATGTATCGCACGTAACGCTCATCGACATCGGACCCCATAACGGCGTAACCCCAGCGGTCATAAGGGTGAAACAGGATCAGGTCAGCCTCGATATTCAACTCGCGAAGCTCGCCAAGCCTCTGTTCGAAATGAGCGAAGAACGCAGGATTGAATCGCGAATAATCGTTTGTGCCCATCGGGTTGCCGGACCGTAGCCTCCGCGGTCCGCGGAAACAGATAGAACTCCGGTTCGTTGTGGTTGTACTCGTACGACTTCGGAAACACGCACATGCGAATCTTGTTGAACGGTCCCTGACGCAGTGTGGCGAGTGTCTGCTCCTCGTACGGCTTACCCTGATGAACCCATGCATAGCACGTGGTGCCGAACGGGAAGTACGGTGTTCCATCTGCATAGCCGAAGTGATGTCCAAATCGCACCGAGACCGGACCGTGATTTCCCGGCTTCGGCGCGGTGCAGATAAATCCTCCGCTCTGGCGATTCAACTCCGATGCGTTGCTGGTCGTGGTGTAGCGCCACTCTCCAAGGGTGTCCGGCATAAAACGAATCTTGTAGTTGCCGTCGCCATCGTAGAAGCCGTCTACGGTTACAATGCGATGTTCCAGCGAAAAAGTGGCCTTGAGTTGAATATCGATGAAGGGATTACCGCTGGAAGGTCCCTTCAGCGAAACCTCAAAGATGTCGTACTGACTGATGGAGCTGTGGACCGTCTCGGTAACAGCGTCCCTTGAAGCGAGCACACCCAAAGCGCTCGCAGAGGTGACCTTCAACATCTCGCGTCGATTCATGATGGTGAGAGTCTAGCAAGCTGCTTGCGCAGTCTGCGAAGGATCGTTGCCATCCGCGATATGCAAGAAAAGAGGGCCGCAACAATGCGGCCCTTTTTTCAACATCGCGGAATCAATTATTTCGCGGCGTCCTCGATCTCTTTCCATTCCGCAGCCGAAAGCTTCACGCCGGCTGCCGCGATATTTTCTTCCAGGTGCTCGACCGAAGAGGTACCGGGAATTGGCAGCATCACCGGAGAACGATGCAGCAGCCATGCGAGGGAGAGCTGCGAGATCGTAGCGCCGTGAGCCTTCGCCGCAGCATCCAGTTTGCCGCCTGGCTTGCCAACTTGCCCGCCGCCACCGGAAACCATGGGATGAAGGCCAGCTTGTTCTTCGTGCAATACTCCACCACGTCCTCATGCCGCCGGTCGCCGATGTTGTACTGGTTCTGCACGCTCACGATTTCGATGACCTTCCGCGCCTGATCGATCTCGTGCGGCTTTACCTCGCTTAGACCGACGTGGCGGATCTTGCCCTGCTCCTGCAGTCTTCTTGATCGCTCCGAGCGATTCCTCTACCGGCACCTTCGGGTCGATCCGATGCAACTGCCACAGGTCGATCCGCTCTATCTTCAGTCGTCGCAGGCTCATCTCCACCTGCTGGCAGATATTCCGGACGACCGACTGGCAGCCACAGGTTGGGTCCCTGCCGCGTCAGTCCAGCCTTTGTCGCGATCACGACGCCCTTGGCGTACGGAGCCAACGCCTCGCCAATCAACTGCTCGCTTACCTCCGGGCCGTACGAGTCGGCTGTGTCAATGAAGTTGACGCCCAGTTCGACCGCGCGTCGCAGTACCTTCTTCGCGGTTTCGCGATCCTTGGGCTCACCCCAGATTCCGTCGCCGGTAATCCGCATCGCCCCGTAACCCAGCCGGTTGACGGTCAAATCGCCGCCAATCGCAAACGTTCCGCTCGCCTTTGCATTTACTGCCGTCATAGTAGCCATAACGTTATCGGATGCGAGCTACAGGAGAAAGGTGCATCGTCTCACCCTCCTCCAAAATTTTTATCTGTTCTTTAATGCCCAGTCGCTCGGCCTCGGCTTCGAGCCGCTTCAGGGGCTCGTCCATCGGCTCGCGTCCGAGCCGAAATGTTCCGTAGTGCATCGGCACCATCTGTTCGGCGCCCAACTCAACAAAGGCCCGTACCGCTTCTTCGGGACTGGTGTGTACGGAGCGATAACTGTCGGGAAAATAAGCTCCAATCGGCAGCAGCGCCACTTCCGGCTGCAGCCGTCTTCCGATCTCGCGAAATCCTTCGAAGTAGGCCGTGTCGCCCGAGTGATAGACCGATTGGCCGCCCCCTTCGACGACATAGCCGCCGTAGCCACGGTGCACGTCGCGAAACATCCGTGCGCCCCAGTGTCTGCATGGAGTCATCGTTATCTTCAATCCCTGCACGTCGATCTGCTCCCACCACTCCAGCCGATGCACCCGCGAGAATCCAAGGCTCTCGACGAGATCCTCCACGCCTCGCGGCACGACCACTTCAGGTGCCCGTCCCCCCAGCCTTCGCGTAGCCCGCACGACTCGGCGCAGCGACGCCAGATCTAGGTGGTCCATATGAGCATGGGTCAGTAGGACGAGATCGATCGGCGGCAGCTCTTCAATCAACACACCAGGATGCCGCTGGCGGCGCAACAGAATCAACCGTTTCGAGAAGACCGGATCGATCAGCACCTTTCGCTCGTCCACCTGCAGCAAAAAGGAGGAGTGCCCGATAAAGGTGACTCCCAATTCATCTCTGGCAACCAGCTGGACGGGATGCGAAGCTCCCGTCATCGGACGCTCATGGCTCTCTCGCACCAGCCGCCAGAGCTGCCCCACCTTTTTCATTGCGAACGGCCTGTTTCTCCATACTCTACGCATTTATTTCACCATAAATAGATGCTCGAACGCCCCTCCCGCACCATCTCCTGGACTATTCAAGGCAGACTCGGTTACCAATCTGCTCCTGTCCTGCATCTACCTAGCCAGAAGAACGCCCGCAGCAGCGTTAGTTTAGACCGACCCGAGAAAGAGAGAGTGATACCTTATGGGCGAAGATTCCATCCTCGAGCATCCCTCGCCGCAGTTGCAGCGGCGCATCTGGGACTTCGTCTCCCGCTTTCCACTTCGCTCACTCTGGAACCTCGAAGGCATCCCCATCCGAGTCATCATAAAACACACCTGGCGGTCATTGCTCGACGACAATCTGGTAGGGCGCGCAGCAGAACTGGGCTTCTTCTTTATCTTCGCTCTCTTTCCCAGTCTGTTTACCGCGACCTCGATCCTTGGGCTCGCGGCGCGCTCCGCGTCGCATATCTATTATTCGCTGCTTGGCTATCTCGCCATCGTGATTCCGCACGATGCGCTGGGCACTGTCCTCGAAACCTTTAACCAGACGACCGTCGCCGCAACCAGCGGCAAGCTGACCTTTGGCCTGGTCGCAGCCATCTGGTCCGCGTCGGTGGGTTTCTCCGCGATTCAGGATAGCCTCAACGTCGTCTACAACGTTAAGGAGACTCGCTCCTACGTCGCCGCCCGCCTCTCCGCGATTGGCGTCACGATCATCCTGATGGTCTTGGTCACACTCATGCTGGCATCGCTCTTGGCCGCAGACTTCTTCGCCCGCATGGCCTACATTCGCGTCTACCATCACTTTCTTGCAGTTGCCGCGGCAGTTATCGTCAGAGGACCTCGGCTGGCTCCTCGCGATTCTCCTTCTCTCACTCTTCTTTGCAGTCATCTACTACTTCGCGCCGGACGTGAAAGCCACTCAGTGGCACTGGCTGACCCCGGGTTCTGCCGTCGGCATCATCGGCTGGCTTGTGGCCTCCATCGGCCTCCGCGTCTATGTGCACTTCTTTGACAACTACACCGTCACGTATGGCGGGCTGGGAGCCGTCATCGTCCTGTTGACATGGTTCTACCTTACCGGCTTGATGCTTCTTCTCGGAGCCGTAATCAACAGCAAAATAGAAGCCGTCGCCGCTGCGAAGCGCCTGCTCCTTACAGAACAGAACAACCTCGCTGCAGCGACGGCTGCCAGTTAACTCAACGCCTGCAAGCTGACCCTCAGCCGAAGATTACTTTGCCTCAGGCTTAAGGATGTCGCCGAGTCTGTCTGGTACCCCGGGGACTCGCTCGAGCTGTGGATATCTCTCGCCACCGTGATAGTCCAGCCTGATGACCTTGTAGAATCCGGTGTTTTCGACAATCAGCTCCACCGCCGGTCCTGAATCCTTTGCGTCACGCATCGCCGCCTTCAGCACATCGGGCGAATACGCTCGTCCATTGACAGCGATTATCTTCATCCCGGGGCCAAAGCCGCCCTTGTCGGCGACTCCGCCCTTCAGCACATCGGAGACAGTACCCGACTTGCCAGCGTGCAGGCCAAGTGAGTACCAGAAGTTGAAGGTTCCACTCTGCGCATCCTCCATCGCGCTCCACGCGTTTGGCTTTTCGGAGTAAGTCAGCTTGTAGCCGCCATTTTCCAGCCCGCCCAATGGGGCCTGGTACGCGTTAGAATCCACCCGAGACCGCAGAAATGTTGCCCAATCGTTCGCGACGACAGCATTCAAGTCCGCAATGACGTCATCGAACGTATAAGTCATCACCTTTGGTCCTGTATCTCCGCCTTGCCCATGGAACTTCGCGACAAAATCATTCAGCGACTTCTTTCCATCGGTCATCTTGCGAATCGTTGTGTCGACATCGAGCCAGATCAACTCGCCCTCGTCGTAGTAGTCCACGCCGAGCCGCCAGTTGTCCCAGCCGCCGCCGGCAGCGTACAGAATCTGCGCTGCGGTCGCGGTGTCCTGAATATTGCGCCACGTCCGGCCCGGACGATTGTCATACTCGGCGGCGATGGTTGAGAGGCGTTGCTTGTACTGCTCGACCGTCCAGATGCCGGACCTCGCAGCAAGTACGTCACCCAAGTACTCGGTCAACCCTTCATACACCCACAACAGATCGCCCTCCATTGGCTTCTGATAGTTGCTCGTCGCCAATCCCGCCGGGCGCCGGTACTTGCCGTTCCAGCTATGGGTGAACTCGTGCGGCAGCAGCAGTCCGTTCAGCGTGAACTCCTGGTCGTCGATGAAGGTGCGCGGCGCGACCCGGTCGTCGCTCGACTGATGATGCTCGAGGCCAAAGTGCGCCACCTCGTCGCTCAACGTCACTAAAAAGTGATAGGAGCCGTAGTGCCTGCTCCGATAGAGCGCCCTGTCTCGCGTACTAGCCGGTCAAACTCCGCGATATGTTGCTTTGAAAGCTCGACCTGCTCCGGCCCATCCGCGGCCATATCGAGATAGTGCTTCGGAGTAATCTCGGGAGCGAGCGTCACCTCGCGAAAGTACCGCCCTGCGAGCACAGGTGAATCGACCAGTTGCTCGAGCGAAACAGTCTTGAACGTCGTCATCTGGCCAGAGCCGCCGTCTTTGTCGAGCGCGGTGCCAAACTTCCATCCCGCGGGGACGGTGACCGAAGGCGTAAACATGACTTCGCTTGCGTTGGTATCGGCCGGATAGACGAGCAGAGTATTCCAACTCAGTAGCGCAAGATTCTCACTGGTCGAGCCGCCCGCGGAAAATCCCGACAGAGACGACGAGGCCAGAAAATCGATCTTCATCTCGAGTTTTGTCACGCCCTGCGGCACCGTAAGGTGGTAGGCGAACATATCTACCTTGTCGCGCTCCCACTTCACCGGTTGGCCATTCGCCGTAATAAAAAATCCCGCCATGTTCTCTATCGGCCCCGTTGGACCATGCTCGCCCGGAATCCATTTGGGATAGACAACGGTAAGCGGCCCAGCCGTTACAGGCATCCCCTCCGTCGCATGAAGAATCTTGCGCGGAGCATCCGTCAGATCCACGCTCAACGTAATCGGCGCCGTCTGCGCGCCAGCCACTGAACCTGCTATTGAAAACCCGACCGCCACAGCCAAAGTCGTACCGCCACACCTCTTCCAAAGACTGCCCATCGTTCCGCCTTATCAATTGCTGTTTTTGGTAACCCAAACAGTCTACCTCTGCCGCGAAAAGCCCTCGTCCATATTGGTTTTCCCGTGGCTTTGCAGGTGCTGTTACGGATAGGATGATGCACACAGGAGAACTCATGTCTTCAAAGCTTCTGGCCGCCCTTGCGTCCATCGCCCTCTTCCTTCCTGCCGTAAGCCTTCCCGCACAACAGCCGGCCCCTCAGCCGATACAGGCGATGCCCTACTCGCCTTCGCTTGACGTGATCAGCCTCGACCGTTCCGTAGACCCATGCGTGGACTTCTACAAGTTTTCCTGTGGCGGCTGGCAGAAGAGCAACCCCATCCCCGCCGACCAATCCGGCTGGAGCGTCTACGCCAAGCTGGGCAATGAAAACCAGCAGTTCCTGTGGGGCATTCTCGAGGCCGATGCAAAGGCGAAGAACCGCAGTCCCGTGCAGCAGAAGGTGGGCGACTACTTCGCCGCCTGCATGAACACTGCAGCCATCGACGCGCTCGGTCTGAAGCCGGTTCAACCCGCGCTCGCACGCATCGATGCGCTCAAGGCACGACCGGAACTCGTCGCAGCAATCACGGACCTGCACCACGCCTATCCTGGCAGCTTTTTCTTCGGCTCCAGTACCGGACAGGATGCGATGGACTCATCGCTCATCATTGTTGAACTCCGCGCGGGCGGTCTTGGGCTGCCGGACCGCGACTACTATCTGAAGACCGATCCAAAGAGCGTGAAACTGCGCGAGCAATACGTTGCCTATATCCAGCAACTACTAACGCTCAGTGGAGAGTCCGCCGGTCAGGCCAAAGCCGATGCGGACGCTATCCTTCGCATCGAAACGGAGCTAGCCAAGGCATCGCTTACCCGCGTGCAGCGGCGCGATCCGCACAACACCTATCACATGATGGCGATTGGCGAACTCGGCCAGATTGCCCCTGCGTTCGACTGGTCGCACTACTTCGCGGTGCAAGGCGCACCCGGCGTCGCCAGGCTGAACGTCTCGCAGCCCAAGTTCATCAAGGCCGTGCAGGCGCAGCTCACCACAGAGCCGGTCGAGGCCTTGCGCGCCTACCTCCGCTTCCACTTCCTTACTGCTGCAGCGCCTTTCCTCGCTCACCCATTCGAACAGGCCGACTTTGACTTTTACTCGAAGACCCTGCGCGGAGTTCCCGACATGCCGCCGCGCTGGAAGACCTGCACCCGTGGGGTCGATCGCAGCCTCGGAGAAGCCCTGGGTCAGGAGTTCGTGAAACGAACCTTCACCGCTGACACAAAGGCGAAGACGCAGCTAATGACCGAACAGGTTGAGGCAGCGATGCAGCACGAGATCGAAGATCTAGACTGGATGAGCCCCGAGACCAAGCAGGAGGCGTTGCGTAAACTGCACGTGATCCGCAACAAGATTGGTTACCCCGACCACTGGCGCGACTACACGAAGCTCGAGGTTAAACCGGACGACTTCCTCGGTAATGCCTTCCGCGCCTATCAATTCGAAGATGCTCGCCGGTGGAACAAGCTCGGCAAACCGGTCGATCTGATGGAGTGGGGCATGACTCCGCCAACGGTCAATGCCTACTTCAATCCGCAGATGAACGACATCAACTTCCCCGCCGGTGTTCTGCAACCGCCGCTGTACGATCCAAAACTGGACGATGCACCGAACTACGGCAATACGGGCGCGACCATCGGCCACGAGCTCACCCACGCCTTCGACGATGAGGGGCGGCAGTTCGACTCGAAAGGCAACCTGCGCGACTGGTGGACGTCGGCCGACGCCAAAGGCTTCGAGGACCGCATCAACTGCATCCGTGACCAATACGCGGAGTACATCATCGTCGACGACATCCATATCAACTCCAAGCTGACCAGTGGCGAGGATGTGGCCGACCTGGGTGGAACCCTGCTCGCCTACATCGCATGGAAGAAGCAGACCGAAGGGCAGAAGTTGCCGAGCACCGACGGCTTTACCCCCGACCAGCGCTTCTTCGTTGGCATGGCACAATGGGCCTGCGAGAATGAGCGGCCGGAGAACCTGCGTGTCAGCGCCGTCACAAACCCGCACTCTCCTGGTTTCGCGCGCATCAACGGCGTCGTGTCGAACATGCCCGAGTTCCAGCACGCCTTCAGTTGCAAGGCCGGCCAGCCCATGGTGCACGCTCCGGCCTGCAAGGTCTGGTAGAAACTCCGTTTCTTGCTCAAGGTACCGGCGGTATCGCGGCATAAAAGTCGCAGCCGCCGGTACCGGAACCGGCGACCAGCCAGTACACTTGTCCTCAACTCATGAATCTCTACGCGATCGTTCTTGCTCTCATCGTGACAACCCTGCTGGTTGTCTCGCTTGCCCGCATCTCCAAGGTAAAAACGAAGGCAGACTACCTTGTTGCCGGACGCTCCCTTCCTGCCATCGTCCTCATCTTCACGCTGCTCTCTTCGTGGATCGGCTCAGGCTCGCTTCTTGCTGGCGCAGAGAATGCCTATAAACACGGCTTCGCCGCACTGTGGCAGCCCGCCGGCGGGTGGGCCGGCCTTCTCCTCATCTACTTCATCGCGCCTCGCGCGCGCAAATTCGCACAGTTCACTATCCCCGACCTGCTCGAGGCCCGTTACAACCAGACCGCCCGCGTTCTGGGCGTCATTGCCATCCTCTTCGCCTACACCGCCATCACCAGCTATCAGTTCATTGGCGGAGGCGACATTCTGCACTTAATCTTCCCCTTCGTCACCGCACGGCACGGGCAGGAGATCATCGCAACCTTTGTCATCGTCTTCACCGCCATCGCCGGCATGAGCTCGGTCGCCTACATGGACCTCGCCATCGGGCTGCTGGCCACGGTTACGCTGCTGGTCGCGCTGCCAATTCTTGCGCACATCGCCGGCGGCTGGTCTACTGTCGCCGCAGAACTCCCAGCCACGCACTTTCAGGTTTTCGGCGACTTTACCGCTATCCGCGCCCTCGAACTCTTCCTGCCCACCTGCCTCCTCATGCTCGGGAACCAGTCGATGTATCAGAAGTTCTTCTCCGCCAAAACGGAAAAGGACGCCGCCCGCGCCGTCGTTGGCTGGTTCATAGGCATTCTTGTTCTGGAGACCGTGATCGTCGCGCTCGCCGTCGTCGGTTCCGCACTCTTTCCCGCGGGCGAGGTCAACGAAAATCCGCGTGAGATCCTCGCCTACACCGCGCTCCACGCGCTTCCTCACCTGCTCGGCGCAATCATGGTCGGCGCCATCTTCGCCAAGGTCATCTCCACCGCCAATAACTATCTTTTCTCTCCGGCCACCAATCTCATCAACGACGTTTACGTCCGTTACGTAAGGCCCGAGGCATCGAACCGGAATATTCTCTTCGTCAGCCGCATACTGGTCGGTCTCCTCGGTTGCTGGTCTTTATACCAGTCCCTGGGGACCCATTCCGTGCTTCAAAAAGCCCTCTACGCCTACACGATTTACTCCGCTGCTTTGACGCCCGTGATTCTGGCGGCCTTCTTCTGGAGGCGCGCCACCGCGTCTGCCGCCGTGGCAAGTATCTTCACCGGCACCTTTGTCACCGTCTTCTGGGACACGCAGTTTATCCACACCCACCTGCCCGAGGCGATCGCCTCTCGCGACGCCATCCTTCCTGCCCTCCTGGCCTCGCTTCTTTGCCTCGCCACGGTCAGCCTTGTCACCGCCCCACCCACGGAAAAGCAGCTGCAACCCTTTTCCGAGGCCTGATGAATCTAATCCGACAACCCCCATTCGCACTCCTTTAACGGTAGTGTTCAATAGTTAAAAGCTCCTCCCAGGAAACAATTGCTGTTCTGCGCCCGGACGTCGGCCAAAGTTACACGAAGGATCGATGAACTATTTACTTTTACCCGACCTTGCCGCGATGGCCATGTTGCTCAGCATCCTTTACTTCCTACGGATGCGGCATCCGCGCGAGGCAGTCGATCTTTGGCTCATCGGTCTGCTCTTTATCTTCTTCGAGGCCATCGTTCACGCCGCCTACCCCCCTTCCGGAACGTTACGGCTCGTGGCGCACGTCGTTGCGTTGAACTTTTTTTTCGTCGCCGGAGCGATCTTCTTCTGGGCCTCTGGCCGAGATATCTTTCCCCGCAGGGCCACTCTCTACTATCTGCTCATCAACTCTCTGCCCGTCTCGGCCTTGCTCACTGTCTACGGGCTGGCCAATCATGATCCGCGCGTCTATCACGCGGTCGCGGGGTGCGGTCTCCTCCTTGGCGTCGTCAGCGCCTTCGCCATCGCGCGCACTCGGAGGCTCGGCAGAGGCTGGTGGATTCTCTTCGTCCAGCTCTGCACGTGGATCCCTATCTGGCTGTTCGCCTCCGCCGGGTCCTTTCGCGACGCCGCCTACTTCATTCTCTTCGCTCTATATTTTGCAACCGCCATCGTCTTTCAGATCAGCCTGCCACGCCAGAGCCTCGGCAAGGTTGCCATTGTTGCCGGCTTCGTCATCTGGTCCTTCGTCTTCCTTCTCCACTCCTGGGTCACCAATCATCCGGGTTACGATGCCATCGCCGACGAGATCTGGAACCTGCAAAAATTCCTCGTTACCATCGGCATGCTCCTGGTGCTGCTCGAAGAGCAGGTTTCGACCAACGAGTGGTACGCCTTCCACGATCACCTCACGGGCCTTCCCAACCAGAGGCTCTTTGAGGATCGCCTCTCCGCCGCCATTCGTCAGTCTCAGGTCAACAACACCCGTACCGCCCTCCTCATGATCGATCTCGACGGCTTCAAACTCATCAATGACACCCACGGCCACGACGTCGGCGACGAGCTCCTTCGGCACATCGCCCACAATCTCCGCGGCGCCATCCGCGTCCCCGACACCCTCGCCCGGCTCGGTGGCGACGAGTTCATCATCATCGCCACCGACCTGCCCAGCGACCAGCCGGCTGACCTCATCGCCAGGGTCAGCGCCACCCGTATCACCCACGCCCTCCGCAAGGGGGTTAACATTAACGGCAATGCTCTCAACGTTACCGGAAGCATCGGCGTAGCCGTCTACCCCGACGACACCACCGACGAGGTGCTCCTTCGCCGGCTGGCCGATCAGCGCATGTATGAGCAAAAGCGCCAGATACCCTTCACCTTCTAAATCTCGCAAAAGCAGATTTTTAACACTCACTTTTTCTTCCCAGTTGCATCTATACCCAGTACATATTTTGAACAGGAGACACCTTCATGGCGCCCGACACGCAATCCATCGACTTCAATGCAACCTTTCTCACCTTGGGTCAGGCTCCCTCGCACCTATTCGAGAACCCTATCGACGAACCGGAATATGCTGACAGCGTAACTCTCAGCGCCGCAACGAAACGTGTCGACCTGGATGATGACGATGACGAAGAAGAAGAGGATGACGACTTCAACGAAGAAGATGACTTGGACGAGGATGACGAAGACGAGGACGATGGGGAATACGAAGACGACGAAGAAGATGAGGACGAAGACGAAGAAGAAGACGAGGACGGCTATTTAGATGATGACGAAGATCAGGACGAAGACGATGAGGACGACATCAAACTTATTTGAAGCCGTCCGAGCAGTCGACTGCGGGTTTGGGCAGTTCAGTACCCAGCGTCTGTGACCACGTTTTCCAGCTCTTCTCCAGCCATAAACCGCCGTACCTGATGCGCTCCAAATCGAAATGCCCGATGAATGAACTCGGGCGTCGACCCTCCGACATGCGGTGTAATCATGCAGTTGGGCGCTGACCATAGCGGATGTCCTGCAGGCAGCGGCTCCGGGTCGGTGACGTCGAGAACTGCGCGCAGGCGATTCTGCTGCAGCGCTTCCACCAGCGCATCGGTGACCACTACGGGTCCGCGTGCAGCGTTGACGAGAAGCGCTCCCGGCTTCATCAGGCTAATCTCGGCCGCTCCGATCAGCCCATGCGTCTCAGCAGTCAAAGGCACAATAGCCACAACAATATCTGCCTCGGGCAAAAGCCCTCGCAACTGGGCCACAGGGAACACCTCAGGGTCTTTCCGCTGACTACGGGCTACCCGCAGAAACTTCTTTACTTCAAATGGCTTCAGGCGGGCTTCGATTGCGGCACCGATCGAGCCATATCCGATGATCAGCACTGTCTTTCCCGCAAGGTCGTCCCCCAACACCGCATATTGGCCGATCTGCGCTCCCCCCACATCCATAAACCCATTCGAAACGGATGCCTGCCCCTTCCACTCCTGCTGTCGCTGCATATCGCGATAATAGGGAAACCTCTTCAGCGAGCTTAGAATTGCCGTCAACACCCACTCCGACGCCGAGATGTCGTGAAGCCCGCGGCCATCGCACAATACAATATCCTTCGGCAGCCACGGCGTAATCCAATCCACGCCCGCCATCATCGACTGCACGACCTTCACGCCGCGCAGGCGCTGAAAAGTCTTCTGCGCACTCTTCAGGGCAAACGGAATGATCCAGAAATCGACATCCTGAACCTGCGCGGAGTGGCGTGGTATCCGCACAATCTCCGCCCCGCGCGGAAAATCGACCAACAACTCCTGAGCGAGATTCTCATCCACACCGACACGAAGCATGTTCTGAGTGTGCACGAACTCGGCACAAAAAAGAAAGCCCGGCCAAAAAGGCCGAGCCCACAAAACTTGTTCTAAAGAACGCGGACTAGATATCCAGGTTCTTCACATCCAGCGCATTCTCTTCGATGAACTTCCGGCGGCTCTCGACATCCTCGCCCATCAGCGTGGTAAAGATCTCCTCACAGGCTGCGATATCCTCGAGTTTCACCTGAAGCAGCGTACGCCGCTCCGGGTCCATCGTCGTCTCCCACAGCTGTGGAGCCGTCATCTCGCCCAGTCCCTTGTACCGCTGTACCTGGTATTCTTTCTTGCCCTGATCGATGACGTAGTTGAAGACCTCACGGGCTGTCTTCTTCTCGACGGGGTCCTGCGCGGCCTTGCTGGAGCGCTTTGCGGCTTTTGTCTCAGCAACCGTTCCCGGAGCCGCAGCGATATCGGCGACGCCCTCTGCTGATGCGATCTCTTCGGCTTCGTCCGCTGCATCTGCGGCTGCATCTGCCTTGGTCTTGGGGGCATACTCAATCAAAAACGGGCCGACCAGCTGCTCCCTGATCTGTGCATGCTTCGCCAGCATCTGCCGGCTCTCCGGCGCCGTCGCCAGTGCCCAGTCGATCGTCCGCACAGCGCCCTGCGAGTCGGTGTAGCTCACCGAGTAGCTCTTGTGCTCCTCGTCCAGCATCACATCGCCGACGTTCTTGAACTGGTAGGTCTTCTGCATCCCCACCAGCCGCTGGCGCATCTTTTCCAGCTTGGCCGGCGACTCGAAGTCCACACGGCGAGCCGAGTCCTTGCCTTCCTGCGCAAACAACTCCGCGAAGGCCTGGGTCACTTCCTCATTCCGGAGCCGCTTCTGCACCTTGTCGAAGAAGTCGAGATAGTCCTTCAACTGCGCCATGTACTTGGTCAGTTCTTTGCCTTCGAGCTTCGCGCCGCCCTCGCCGTAACGGATCACCATGCCATCGGAGGCGCGCTTCACCATCACGCTAACGTACTCGCGATCGTCCTTGATGTACTGCTCAAACTTGCCCTTCTTGATGCGATACAACGGCGGTTGCGCGATATACACATGGCCACGCTTGATCAGCTCCGTCATGTGGCGGAAGAAGAATGTCAGCAGCAACGTGCGAATGTGCGATCCATCGACGTCGGCGTCGGTCATCAGGATCAGCTTGCCGTAGCGAAGCTTCGAAGCATCGAAGTCGTCCTTGCCGATTCCGCATCCCAGCGCCGTGATCATGGCGCGAATCTCTTCGTGCCCAAGCATCTTGTCGTAGCGTGCCTTCTCAACGTTGAGAATCTTTCCCTTCAGAGGAAGAATCGCCTGAAACTTGCGGTCGCGGCCCTGCTTGGCCGTCCCGCCTGCCGACTCTCCTTCGACGAGGTACAGTTCGCAGCGATCCGGTTGCCGTTCGGAGCAATCGGCAAGCTTACCAGGCAATCCGCCGCCATCGAGCGCGCCTTTGCGCCGAGTCAGGTCCCGCGCCTTACGAGCCGCCTCACGCGCCCGCGCCGCATCGATCGCCTTGTTGATAATCTTCTTCGCGACCGATGGGTTCTGCTCCAGAAAGCCGCCCAGACGCTCATTCACGAATGCCTGCACCGTTCCCGCGATGTCGGAGTTCAGCTTGCCCTTCGTCTGCCCTTCAAACTGTGGCTGCGAAAGCTTCACGCTGATGACAACAACCAGGCCCTCGCGCACGTCATCTCCGCTCAGGTTCTCCTTCACATCCTTGAAGAGCCCGAGCGCCTGCCCTGCCGCGTTGATCGTTCGGGTCAGCGCCGTCTTGAATCCCGAGAGATGCGTTCCGCCATCGACCGTGTTTATGTTGTTGGCAAACGTGAACACGGTCTCCGAGTAGGCGTCGTTGTACTGCAGCGCAATCTCCATGGCTACGCCATCCCGCTCGGCCTCCATGTAGATCGGCTTGTCGTGCAGCACCTGCTTGCCCTTGTTCAGATGCTTGATGAACTCGGCGATCCCGCCAATGTACTTGAACTCCTGGTGCTTGCTCTCGCCCGTCTTGGTATCCGTGGTGCGCTCGTCGGTCAGATGAATCTCTAGCCCCTTGTTCAGGAAGGCAAGTTCCCTCAGCCGCTGCGCCAGCGTGTCGTAGTTGAACTCGGTTACGGTAAAGATCGACTTGTCGGGCAGAAAGTGAACCTTCGTGCCACGCCGCTTGCTCGGCCCCATCTTGCGCAGCTTGCTGGTCGGAATGCCTTTGGCGTAGTCCTGCTCCCACGCAAACTCGTCGCGCCAGATCTCGACGTCGAACTCTTCGCTCAGCGCATTCACGCAGCTCACGCCGACGCCATGTAACCCACCGGAGACCTTATAGTTCGACGCATCGAACTTACCCCCGGCATGGAGCATCGTCAGCACCACCTGCACCGCCGGCATCTTCTCGCCATTGATGACTTTGTCGTCAACCGGGATCCCGCGGCCGTCGTCGACCACCGTAATCGAGTTGTCCACGTGGATCGTCACATCGATCCGGGTCGCATGACCGCCCAGGGCCTCATCGACCGAGTTGTCGACCACCTCATAGACCAGATGATGCAACCCCATCTCCCCAGTCGAGCCGATATACATCGCCGGCCGCAGCCGAACGGCCGCCAGGCCCTCAAGAACCGTAATATTCTCGGCCGAGTAGCCGCCACCCTCTTTTTTCCGGGTAGGTGCGTCCTTGATTTTGCCAACTTCAAGCTCTAAAAGAGCGCCTTCGGTAGGGATTGCAGTCGATGCCATGTATCTCCGTTCAGCGGTTGCTGAATATCGAGGACTCTCACCCAGGTCCGTGTCCGCCCGATCCGCGAAAACCCGCGTCGTTACAGCGTTTTACACATGCCCCAGAGCGATTCTCAGTACCCTAAGTATACCACGTTTAAGGGGCTTGCCCTGCTTCCCGGTCAATCCGCATACAGCGTGGTACCGGGCTCTCCAGGAGCCACTGTCTTCATCCCCCTCCCTGTATCCGACAGCACCTGCACGAGGCCCGATGGATGTGCCGGCGACCGCTTTGCCGGTTGCTCCGGGAAAGTTGCCACATCCCGCCACTAGCCCCGGCTCGGAGGCCGTTTTATTGCCCCCGAAACGGCCCTTTAGAGCCAAATCAAGAGATTTCTCTGATCCTCTAACTAGTCGGGCGCTTTCGTAATCAATGATTTCAACGACATCGAAAATTCGGATAAACGCAAGTCACCCAAAAGTGCTATACGCAATATTTTGCATATTGATATTCTACCCCTGCAATACGAGGTAAAACTATGAAAGTAAATCAACTGTTGACCGCCTCCGTCCTTGGGTTCTCGCTATTAACTACTTCAGCTTTTGCATGTGAACACAGCAGTAACAGCAATAGCCGCAGCGGCGAGGGAACAAGCTGGTCTCTCACCGGCTGGTTCCACAATCTCGTCGCGGAGTCTCACCGCGAGTGCGACCAGAATGGCCAGAACAGCGGCAGGGGCAACAACTGTGACCACGGAAGAGGCAACGGCGGCGGCTACTGCGGCACCGGGGATTCGACCGGCGGTTCAACCGGTGGCTCGACTGGTGGCGGCACTACCACGCCTCCCGTAGGCCCCAAGGGCTAACCCCACGGCATTTACCCAAAACCTGGAAAAACCAGGGGCGACAGCTGAGAAAAAGAATGCTCGCCAGAGCTAAACCAATGACCCTCTTCGGAGGGTCATTTCCTTGTCAGGGAAGGAAAAATGGGACGGCGCCCGCCCTTATTCCGTTCGATACAACCTGACTCGAGAGCCGTCTTCGTATATACTCAATAAGTTGTCCAGAAACAGTCAGGAACACAAATGCCAAAGTTGAAGACACACTCGGGCGCGGCCAAGCGCTTCCATAAGACAGGCACGGGCAAGTTCAAGCGTGGCCAGTCCAAGATGCGCCACATCCTCACCTCGAAGGCTACCAAGACCAAGCGCCACCTCGGCGGTCAGGTTCTGGTCTCCGAGGCGGATCACGCGAAAGTCGCCCGGATGCTTCCTTACGCCTAAAAAGACCAGACAGGATGTCTTTAGTTTTTTAGATGAGGGAATCGTCAGTTTTTCAAGTCAAGCCGCCCGCGCGAGCTGAAGAGCAAGCCGGGCAAAGGGCCAGTCAAAGCGTTCACGGCCCCTGGAACGGCGTTAGCGTTCCACCGAGACTTGAAGTTGCATAGCGAGTGAAGAGGCCACATCGTCGTTCTCGCAAGTCCCTTTCAGGACACCCACTAGTTCTGATTGAAACGAGAATGCGACCCTTACCTCCAGCCGCTCAAACGAAGTACGCAAAAGGAGAATCACGATGCCCCGTGTAAAACGGAGTACAAAACGCAACGACCGCCGCAAAAAGATCCTCAAGCGCGCGAGTGGTTACTTCCTCACCAAATCCAAGCTCTACCAGGCCGCTCAAGAGGCCGTCGAGCGCTCGCTCAAGTTCGCCTATACCGGCCGCAAACAGAAGAAGCGCCAGTACCGCGCCCTCTGGATCGTCCGCATCAACGCAGCCTGCCGGATCAATGGCATGAGCTACTCGACCTTCATCAATGGCCTCAAACTCGCCGGCAACAGCCTCGACCGCAAGGTCCTCGCCGACATCGCCGCCAACGACGCCGCCGGCTTTGCCGCCCTCACCGTCCAGGCCAAGGCAGCTCTCAAGACTGCCGCCGACCAGCACGCGAAGAACCGCGCTAAGACCGCAGCGTAAAGTACCAGTCGTACAAAGAGAGGCGCGGCTTCGGCCGCGCCTCTCTTTTGCTTAAATCTTTTGGCGGGACGAAAGCGCATCGACGGACCAAGTGCAACCTTGAAATCGAATGCCAGCGAGTTAACAGCAGCGGCGCCGGCATCGTCTATTCTGAAACCATGCCAACCGCTTCACCCACAGCGCCTCAGCTCAATCTTCCTGCCGCGGACGAGCAGCTGCAAGGCAAAGCCCCCTTCGAATCCTGGGGCCGCTACCCCAACTACGACGCAAAGATCCTCCCGCTTCACTGGCAAAGCGACTTTCCCGCCGTCACCGCCGGCCTGCACAACGGAGCTCTTCCTGTCGGTATGGGCCGCAGCTACGGCGACGTCTGCCTCCTCAAAGACGGCAATCTCCTGCTCACCACCGGGATGGACCGCCTGATCGACTTCGACACCGAAACCGGCCTCCTCACCGCTGAGGCCGGCATAACCCTCGCGCAGATCCTCGACTTCGCCGTCCCCAGGGGCTTCTTCCTCCCCGTCTCCCCCGGAACAAAATATGTAACCCTCGGCGGAGCAATTGCCAACGACATCCACGGCAAAAACCATCACACCGCGGGAACCATTGGCCGCCACATCACACAGTTCGAGCTTATCCGCTCCGACGGCTCACGCATGGTTTGTTCCCCCACCGAAAACTCTGACTTCTACGCCGCCACCATCGGCGGCCTCGGTCTCACCGGCCTCATCAGCTGGGCGACCCTGCGCCTCAAGCCCATCGTCTCCCGCATGATCGACTACGAGGGAATCCAGTTCCACGGCATCGACGAGTTCCTCGACCTCACCAACCAGAGCAAGGACATCGAGTACACCGTCAGCTGGATTGACTGCGCCTCCAACGGCCGCAACTTCGCCCGCGGCGTCTTCATGCAGGGCGACCACTCAACCAGACGCGCCGAACTCAAACCCTCAGCCAAACCGAAGCTCGTCCTCCCCTTCGATGCCCCTGGCTTCGCCCTCAACCACCTCAGCGTCAGACTCTTCAACACCGCCTACTTCCACAAGCAGATCCACAAACGCGTCGTCTCCCTGCAGGACTACGAGCCCTTCTTCTATCCGCTCGACAAGATCCTCCACTGGAATCGCATGTACGGCAAGCGCGGCTTCCTTCAGTTCCAGTACGTCATCCCCTGGGCGCACGCCAAAGAGGGAACCATCGCCATCCTGCACGAGATCGCGAAGTCCGGGCTCGCCAGCTTCCTCGTCGTCCTCAAAGTCTTCGGTGACATCCCCTCCCCCGGCATGTTGAGCTTCCCCAAACCCGGCATCACCCTCGCCCTCGACTTCCCCATCAAGCCCGACAAAAGCTTCCCCCTCTTCTCCCGCCTCGCCGACATGACCCTCGAGTTCGGCGGCCGCCTCTATCCTGCCAAAGACGCGAAGATGACAGCCACGCAGTTCCAATCCTTCTACCCGCAGTGGGAGCAGTTCGCTCGCTACCGTGACCCCATGCTCACCTCCAGCTTCTGGGAGCGCGTCACCCTCAATCTATAGACCGGACGAAACCCGCCAATGAGTCCAACACCACCAAACGGCACCTCAAACCAGTCACCCCGTAAGATCCTCGTCCTCGGCGCCACCTCCGGCATCGCCGAAGCCACCTGCCGCATCTGGGCCACGCAGGGCGCGAGCCTCTTCCTCGTCGCGCGCAATCCCCAAAAACTCGCAGCAGTCGCCGCCGACCTCCGCACCCGCGGCGCCAGCTACGTCGACACCGCCGTCGCCGACCTCGACGACACCGACAAGCATCCCGAACTCCTCGCCCACGCCGTCAACTCCCTCACCGGCATGGATATCGCATACCTCGCCCACGGCATCCTCGGCGACCAGGCCGAAGCCGAGCAGGATTTCAACGCCGCCGCCCAGATCATCTACACCAACTTCATGGCGCCGGTCTCCCTCCTCACCTGGCTCGCCAACTTCTGCGTCCAGCGCCACGCCGGCACTCTTGCCGTCCTCTCCTCGGTGGCCGGCGACCGAGGCCGCAAATCCAACTACCTCTACGGATCCTCCAAAGCCGGCCTCTCCGCCTTCCTCGCCGGCCTGCGCAACCGCGTCGACCGCGAAGGCGTCCACGTCCTCACCATCAAGCCTGGCCCCACCCGCACCGCCATGACGACCGCCATGCCCAACAGCGAAAAATTCGCCGACGTCGATTCCGTCGCCGAATCCATCGTCAGCGCCATCGACAAGCGCAAGGACGTCCTCTACGTCCCCTTCCAGTGGAGGCCGATCATGTTCGTCGTCCGCAACATCCCTGAGCGCATCTTCAAGAAGCTAAATCTCTAAATCAAGAAGCTAAATCTCTAAATTCGGAAAACTCCCGATCAAAATTCTATGAATTTCGGTTTTTTGCTCCCGGCAAAACTGCCATAAATGGGCCATTTTCAATTGGCCCTGTAAGTGCTTCCTGATATACCGAATACCACAACTCCAAGAAGGACACTCCCTGGCCTGTTCCAGGGAAATGTCCGTTTGTGTCAGTGTCACAAACTGATGTGCGGCAGACATGCACCAAATGAACGCTTAGCGGCTAACGTTGTTGTCCGGATTTCACATCTCCGAAAATGAGGCATAAATGACGAGCTCAAATCTGCTTAAGAAGGGGCTTTTTCTAAGCGCCCTTTTTCTGTTCCTTGGTCTTTCCAGCGCCATTGCACAAACCAGCACGGGTATCTTGGTGGGAGTCGCACGTGACGCTACCGGCGCTGTAATTCAAAACGCTACAGTTCACATCAGAAACCAGGACACCGGCGAACTCCGCAACGCGACGACGAAGGCTGACGGTAGTTATCGCATCGAAGCCATTCCGCCCGGCCGCTACGCAGTCACGGTTGAGGAAGCCGGATTTGAGACCGCAAAGGCGGAGGGCGTTGTTATCAATCCTTCCGTTGTCAGTTCGTACGATGTCGTGCTGCGTATCGGCAAGGCAAATGATGTGATTGAGGTTGCTGCAGTCTCCAATACCATTAACACCGACAATGGCCAGCTGACTGGCCTTATCAACGCAAATGACATTCGCCAACTCCCGATCTTCTCGCTGAATCCTATTGAACTGGCCACAACGCTGCCTGGAATTCAGGTCATCACACAGCCCAGTTCGGGTGTGGGAGCACAGGGGCAGGTCTTCTCGGCAAACGGGGCTCGTCCGCGTGCCAACAACTTCCTTATCGACGGACAGGAGATCAACGACGTCGCGATCGAAGGTCAGGGCTTCCAGCCGGACATCCCTGGCATGTATAGCAACGTTGCAGTCCTCTCAAACTCTGCTTCCGCCGAGTTTGGGCGTGCCGGCGGAGCAGTCACCAACCTCGTCACGGCACGTGGAACCAATGTCTATCATGGCTCCGCCTTTGAGCGCTACACCGGCTCGGGCTTGAACGCTCTCTCCGGCACGCAGCGCCAATCCAAATCATCGCTTACTCCACCAACGAAGACCCGGTTCGACAGGCACACCTTTGGCTTCACAGCCGGCGGGCCAATCTTCAAGGACAAGCTATTTGCCTATGGCGGAAGCCAGTGGCAGCGCTTTTATGGCAAGACCCTCGTAGGCAGACAAGAGCTTCCGGATGCAGCCGGCGTGAAACAGTTGCAGGCAATTCAGGCCCAGGGAAACACCACCCAGGGGCAGCAAGCTGCCCTCTTTGCGAACTACCTCTCGAGTTACGGGTATTTGAATAGCTTCGCCAATACGACGGCAACGGTCAGCAACCCGGCATTAGCCCTCAACAGCTATTCGGTAATCGCTCCCGGTTGTCCCGCAGCCGGTTGCTCGATCACAACGGCGCTCTTTCAGCGTCCCTCAGTTGCGGAGCAAAACACGGACACCCAGTTTGGCGTACGCGTCGATTACACCCCGCATGAGCGGGACACGGTTGCCGTCCGCTATATTCACGACCGTGGCTTTCTGACGCCAGACTTTGGCAACAACGCCTCGTTGCCCGGCTTCGACTCGCAACAGGGCGGATTCTCGGAACTCGCCCAGGTTGCCTACACCCACGTCTTCGGCCCTCGGATACTGAATGAGTTCCGCGTGTCAGAGACGCGTCTCAACTTCCTGTTCGCGTTCACTGCGCAGACTCTTGCAAACCCGCTGATCGTTACGCCGACCATTAACTTCAGCGGCGCGGGCCTGCCTGCCCTGGGGCCGAACCAGAATCTTCCCCAGGGACGCGGTGAAGACCTGTATCAGTTGCAAGACACTGTGAGCATGACTTTCGGTAAGCAGTCGATTCGCGCCGGTTTCGATGTCGGACGGCAGATCGAGCAGGAGTTTATCTCCCAGAATGCGCTTGGCAGCCTCACCTACGGTGCAGGAGGCTCTTATGGCTCCGCTATCGGCGAGTTCATCAACAATTACATCGGGACCTCCGGAAGTGTCTCGAAGACCTTCGGCAAGACCCGCATCGATCCACACAACTGGCGTTCCGCCTTCTTTGTTGAGGACGACATCAAGCTGACACCCGAGCTGACCTTAAATCTTGGTGCCCGCTACGACTACCTCACCGATCCGGACAATAACCTTCCATATCCAGCCATCAGCGCGACCACGGCTCTGACTGATTCAATTACCACCGTCTATAAGGTGAACAGCGATACGAATAACTTTTCGCCGCGTGCCGGCTTCGCCTATGTTCCTCACTTCGCATTCTTCTCCGATGGAAGGACGGTATTCCACGGCGGCTTCGGTATCTACTTCGACACCGATTTCAGCAATATCGTCGTCAACAGCGCGCAGAGCTCGCCAAACGCTGTTGTAGGGGGAACCACCTACTCCGGAAAAGACGGTACGGCAAATGCCAACGCCCTGATACCGGCGCTGACTCCAGTACTTACTCAGACGTCGTCCGTGTCGAGCAGCGTCGTCAACAATCTGGTCAATCCGTACACCTATCAGTACAACTTCGGCATGGAGCGGGAGCTGCCCTTCAACCTCAAGCTCACAACAAACTATGTCGGGTCCCGCGGAGTGAAACTGTTTTCGGGTCGCCAATTCAATTACCTCACGCCTACAGATGGGACGGCAGCCACCGCGCGCCTCAATCCTGCACGCGGCGTCATCATCGCGCGTGGAAACTTCGCAAACTCTTCCTACAATTCGTTACAGGCAGAGCTTTCGAGATCGTTCGTTCGGGGGATCACGTTCCGCGCGGCGTACACATACGGCAAAGACCTCGACAATGCTTCTGAAATCTTCAACACCTTCAACTCGCCAACCGTCTATCAAGCTGATCTCTCGGCAAACGGTAACCGTCAGGAGTGGGGGAACTCCGCTTGGGACCACCGGAACTACATTGTCTTGTCCTATGTCTGGGCGCCAAAGGGATTCACTGCCACAGGTGCGATCACGAACGGCCTTCTGGGGGCGTTTACGCGCCATTGGACAATCTCCGGTGTGGAGCGTTTCCAATCCGGGCCATACAGCACGATCAATGCGAGCGGGTTCGATGCGAACGGCGACGGCAGCACCGCAAACGATCGTCCGATCATCGGCAATCCGGGTGCTCCTTTCAATACTGCCGGCATCGACGCCTCGCAGCTCGGCGGAACACAAGGCACCTACTACAACCTGAATATCTATAACGCTCCTGCCACTCCAAGCCAGCCGGCGCACACGAAGGTACTGGTCGACCCCAGTTCCGTTCACTTCCTTGTGCAGCGAGGACAGCACTTCCTCCATCAAGAGATCGGGCGGGATACCTACCTGCAGCCTGGATATCAGCAACACGATCTCGCAGTGGAAAAGGGAATTGGCCTCGCTTACCTTCACTTCGAGCGTGGCACTCTCAACCTGCGTGCGGAAGCAAACAACGTCGGCAATCACAACAACGTCAATCCGCTGGGCGTGAACGCCGCGCTCTTCGGGGCAGCTTCACAGCTCAATCCGGTGATTTCGCGCACGGGCGCAGGACGTTCCTTGGTTCTCTGGGCAAGCTTGAAGTTCTAATCCAGATGAAATTCAACTCAACAAGGGTGTGTTCGATTCGAACACGCCCTTTTATTTTTTGCCATTTTCCGCCCAAAAATCTCATCTCAAGTCCGAAAACCTCCTAACCCATTACCCGTCAATAATATCCGCGTGGCGTGTTAGTTGCCTTCAATTCGGTATACTCAAAACAAGTGGAAGAAAGAACATAGCCTCGGTTCAAAGCTAAGACTAACTGTTTTCTTTCCAATATTTTGCAAGCAACCCCTTTGTTTGGAATATTTTGCGGGCAACGACCGCCCGCAACTTCATGAAATAAAGTAATTTACGCGCGGGGCAGTGGGGGGTACCCCTAGGGCGCAACGGTAGTCGGGGGCAAAGCGGTGGTCTCGTCACCATCTTGCTGTTGCTGCGCCATCTGCTGTTGCCGGGTAGGTGGTGGTGGCTGATCCGGAAGCCGAGTCGCCCTCTCCACCAGAATCGACCAGTCCTCAGGAACCGGCAGTTCCTGGTCGAATGACGGAGTCCCTAGGCTGGGAGTTACACGCACCGCCACGGTCAACTCGCTTGCCGCCCGGCCGCGAAAGATGCCGTGAGTCGGCGGAACGTCAGCATAGTCCCGGCCGATTGCCGTACGAATGTGCCGGTCGCCTGCGACCAGCCAGTTCGTCGGATCGAACCCCACCCACCCCAGTGGAGGAATCAGCACCTCGACCCACGCATGCGTCGCTGAGCTGATCGATCGGTCCATATCGGTCTCGCCGTGGAACAAGTAGCCGCTCACATACCGGCAGGGGATGCGCAGCTTCGACCGAACCAGCGCAATCATGATGTGCGCGAAGTCCTGACACACACCGGCCCTGGTGCCGAGAGCAAGATCGATCGGAGAATCGACCTTGGTCGACTTCGGCTTGTAATCAAAATACTCATACATCTGCTGATTCAACCTGTGCAGCACCATCAGCGGGTCGTCCCTGCGGCGAACGTCGAGCTGAACTGCGAGATCTTCCAACGCCGACGTCGGGACAGTAAATTCGCTCGGGAGCAACATCTCCCAGTAGTCCGCCCGCTCGACCATCGCGTCCACGTCCCCCCACGCGTCCGGCGCCAGAAACGCCGGAACCTGCGCCGCCGGCTGAACCTCGACAAGCGATTCCGCAACGATCACCAACTGCCCATGCATCCCGGGAATATCGAAGTGATGCACATTGTTCGCAAGATGGTCTCGATAGCTGAAGACCCGGCACCGGGGGCTCACTGAAAGATGAAACGTCAGACAGCGCTGATTCTGATCGCTCCGCGGATGCATCCGCGTTTCCATCATGCTTTCGCTGACCTGGTTGCTGTACAGAAACTTCGTCAGATGGCGAATCGAGTAATACATAGTTCGTTCCCTTGAGTCTTACCCCGCCAATGCAGCCTGAATGGAATAGTCAACGTACAACTCATAAATAGTCTCGTGAATGGCACGACACTGCGACTGAATACTACGCAAATACCCAACGACATCCTGGCTCAGAATCTCCTCGACGCTGCTGTAGCTCAGCGAGGCCTTCAGCTTTCCGCCGAGCCGCTGCAAAGCCTCAGCGCGGCTCCTGCCGCTGTCTCCCTGAATCTTCTCCAGAGCACACTGCACGCTGTCGATCGAGAACCGAACCGAATGCGGGAACTCCTCATTCAGTAGCAGGAACTCGAAGATCCGGTCCGGCGTTAGGTCCGCTGTATACACCTTGCAGTACGCCTCGAACGCGGTCGCCGAACGCAACAGTCCCATCCAGTCCAGATACTCATTCCCTTCGCTGACTTGTTCCGGATGCTCCCACAGATCGGCCTGATAAGCCTCGAGCAGCAACGCCGTTGCTGACGCGCGCTCGATATATCGTCCGACCTGGATAAACTGCCAGCCTTCGCCGTGGTTCATCGTCGAGTCGGTGACTCCCTGAAACTGATGCACCGCCTCCATCACCGACTGAAGAAACTCGCTTGGCCGCGCCATTCCCGCCGCCAGAGCCTGCGCCTGTCGGTCGATCTGCATCTCCGGCCGCGTCACCTCAAGATACAGGCTGTTCAACCTGTGCCACTGCTCCGTCGAAATCTGTTCTCTCACATGCCGCGAGTTTTCCCGTGCGGCGATGATGCAGGAAAGAATCGAAGCCTTGTGTTCCGTATCGAAGGTCAATGCTTGCGTGAGTGCATACGGATCGCCCGTCCACTTGATGTCCTTCGGCCTGCCGAGCGCCTGCAACACCCGCTGCCAACGCCTCTCAGCACTCGTCGCGCTCTCATCCAACATCAGATTCAGGTTCACGTCGAGCAGCCGCGTCGTATGCTCGGCACGTTCAAGATACCGGCTCATCCAGTACAGACTGTCGGCAACGCGTGAAAGCATCGGCATCTCCTTTACTGGCTCAGCACCCATGTATCCTTACTACCGCCGCCTTGTGACGAATTCACCACCAGCGAACCGCGGTTCAGCGCGACGCGTGTCAGCCCGCCCGGCACAATCGTCACCTTGTCGCCGTAAAGAACATAAGGACGCAGGTCTACATGGCGTGGTTCGAGTTCGTCGCCGATCAGGCACGGCGCTCGGGAGAACGAGATCGTCGGCTGCGCGATGTAGTTCCGTGGATCAGCCTCAATCTTTTGTGCAAACTCCTCTCGCGCTGCCTTGGTCGACTGTGGTCCAATCAACATTCCGTAGCCACCGCTCTCTCCCACGGCCTTCACTACCAGCTTGTCGAGGTTCTCGAGCACGTGCTGCCGCTCTTTCGGCCGCGTGGGCAGATACGTCTCCACATTCTTCAGCACCGAGTCTTCGCCAAGGTAGTACTTGATGATGTCGGGAACGTAGGCATAAAGCGCCTTGTCATCAGCTACGCCGGTGCCGAACGCATTCGCCAGGGTCACGTTTCCTGCGCGATAGGCGTTGAACAGTCCCGCTACGCCAAGGATCGAATCTCCTCGAAACGCCAGCGGATCGATGAAGTCGTCATCGACCCGCCGGTAGATTACGTCCACGCGCCGCAGGCCGTTGGTTGTGCGCATGTAGACAATGTTGTCGTGCGCCACGAGATCACGGCCCTCGACCAGTTCGATTCCCATCTGTCGCGCGAGGTATGCGTGCTCGAAGTAAGCCGAGTTGAAGACTCCGGGCGAAAGCAGCACGATGTTCGGCTCCGGCCGGCCTTCGGGCGCAAGCGACCGCATCGCTCCCAGCAGGAGCTGTGTGTATTGTTCGATTGGCCGTACGTTGTAGCTGCGAAACAGCTCAGGAAATATGCGCTTCATCACCCTGCGGTTGGTCAGCATATAGCTGACGCCGCTCGGCACGCGGAGATTGTCCTCCAGCACAACAAACTCGCCATTCTCCAGCCGAATCAGGTCGGTCCCGCAGACTGCGATGTAGACGTTGCGCGGAACCTGCAGCCCGGCCATCTGCCTGCGATAGTGTTTGCAGCTGTAAACCATCTCTCGCGGAACGATTCCGTCCGCGAGGATCCGCCCCTCGTTATAGACGTCCTTAAGGAAGAGATTTAACGCAGTAATCCGTTGTGTGAGTCCCTGCTCCACGGTTGCCCATTCAGCCGCGGTAATGATGCGGGGGACAAGGTCATACGGAAAGATCTTCTCCGTACCCTCTTCGCGCCCGTAGACCGTGAAGGTGATGCCCTGGTTCAGGAAGCTGAGATCGGCTGCATGCTTCCGTCGTTGCAACTCATCGACGGGCAGAGAGGTGAAGTGCTCCAACAGCAGCTCGCAGTGGCGATGAAGTTCACCCGGACCCGAAAACATCTCATCGTAGGCATGGTCCAGCAAATAGTTCTTCAGGGCCGAATGCTCGAACTGGGCAGATTGGATTGGCTGCATCGGGAGCCTTGAGTATAGCGGCGAAAGGCAGAGCGACCAAACGCAATCGCGCCTCATCGTACCGTTGCACTGTTTTTCAACGCGTTACAGCCGCATTAACCGTATCTTCTTCTATTCCCGCCCACTTCGCCAGCCAGCGCGAGCCTAACTAGGCTAAACTAGGAGAGACGCGCACTTTCCCCAAAAATACACACCTAAGCGCACAGACAGGACATCCAAAGCAGTGAGCAACTCAACCGCAGTCGCCGTTAAGCCCATCTTCAACATCGCCATCATCGCGCACGTCGACCATGGCAAAACTACCCTTGTCGACGCCATGCTGCGTCAGAGTGGCACCTTTCGCTCGAACGAGGCCGTCGCCGAGCGAGTCATGGACTCGAACGATCTTGAAAAAGAGCGCGGCATCACGATTCTCGCGAAGAACACCGCCCTCTACTATCACGATAACAAGATCAATATCGTTGATACGCCGGGTCACGCCGACTTCGGAGGCGAGGTGGAGCGCGCGCTGAAGATGGTGGACGGTGTCGTCCTGCTCGTTGACGCCTCTGAGGGGCCGCTGCCGCAGACGCGTTATGTTCTCTCGAAGGCGCTCGAGGCTGGTCTGACGCCGATGGTCGTGATCAACAAGATCGACCGGCCGGACGCCCGGCCACAAGAGGTCTTGAACGAGGTTTATGATCTCTTCATCGATCTTGATGCCGATGAGTCCGTGCTCGACTTTCCTGTCCTGTACACCAACGGAAAGCTCGGCACGGCGACGACAGACCCTGCTGTTCCGGGTACCGACCTTCAGCCGCTCTTCGAGCAGATCATCACCACCATCCCTGTCGCCAAGGGCGAACCCGAGGGCGCCGTTCAGATCCTTGTGACCAATCTCGACTACTCGGACTACCTTGGCCGCCTGGCGATCGGCCGGGTCTTCAACGGCACGATGCGCACAGGCCAGGAGTACAACGTCGCGCGGCTTGATGGCACGTTTGCGAAGTACAAGATCACGAAGCTGTTCAGCTTCTCGGGCCTCAAGCGCACTGACATCGAAGAGACCCAGGTGGGCGACATCGTTGCTATCGCTGGAATTCCGGGCATCACGATTGGCGAGAGCTTCTGCGACGTCGAGAATCCCAAGCCGTTGCCGCCGATCACAATCGATGAGCCGACGATTGCGATCCAGTTCAACGTCAACAATGGGCCGTTTGCCGGCCGCGAGGGCAAGTTCGTTACCTCGCGTAATCTGCGCGATCGTCTTGACAAGGAACTCCTGACCAACGTCTCGCTCAAGATGCAGGAGACCGGGTCTCCTGACTCGTTCAAGGTGCTGGGCCGCGGTGAATTGCAGCTCGGCATTCTGATCGAGATGATGCGTCGTGAGGGCTTCGAGATGATGGTCAGCCGGCCTGAGATCGTCACGAAGAAGATCGACGATCAGGTGATGGAACCGGTCGAACATCTTTCCATCGACGTGCCGGAGAACTTCGTCGGCACTGTTATCGAGCGCCTCGGACCGAGAAAAGGCGAGATGACGAAGATGATCAATCACGGTTCGGGCCGCGTCCGGATGGAGTTTCGAATTCCGAGCCGCGGGCTGATCGGTTTGCGGTCGGAGATGCTGACCGAGACCCGTGGCACCATCATCATGAACTCGATTCTCGACGGCTACATTGCCTATCAAGGCGAGATTCCGCAACGTGCTTCCGGCGCTCTTATCTCGGACCGCCAGGGCACTACGACCGCCTATGCGCTCGAAGGACTGCAGGACCGTGGCATCCTCTTCGTTCCGGACGGTATTGAGGTCTATGAGGGCATGGTCGTCGGGGAGCACTCCCGCGACAATGATCTCGACGTCAATTGTGTGCGTGAGAAGAAGCTCTCGAACATGCGTGCGTCGGGTTCTGACGAGGCTGTGCGACTGGTTCCTTACAAACAGCTCACCCTTGAGCAGTGCATCGAGTTCATCGCCGACGATGAGCTGGTCGAGGTGACGCCCAAGTCATTGCGGCTGCGGAAGCGAGTGCTGCAGGCGAACCGGCGTCCCAAGAAGGGTTCGGGGAGCGAATAACGCCACCCGGGGGAGGGTACCCCCATTGCCCGGCGATAAAATCCTTCGTTTCAATGACTTGCGCGATGGCCGGCTCACAAAATCGTCATAACAAAAGGGTTATCGCTTAAATAGCCAGAATCAATGACTTAGCCCCGGTCTTTGGTGCCGGGCTTTCTTTTTTCCCACTATTTCTATTTATAGCGAGTTGAGCATAACTAATACTCCAACTCGATCTTGTTTGGTTTGAGTGATTTAGGTGGTTTCAGGGCTTGACATGCGATTTTTGGGCTGAAATTGAAGAAATTTTTTTTGGAGGGTCGCGTCATTACTGATTTGTTGCGGTGTTTCCTCTCTAAGGGTTAGCGGCGTGGTCGTCACGCTGACATGATTGCTGATCTATGTAAACAACAGATCCCCATTCGACTTCGCTCAGGGCAGGCTTTCCACTCCCCCTTCGACTCGCTTAGGGTCCCCTCGGGATGACAAATTGTGCTGCGCTCCGGTCGGGATGACGTGTTTGTGTCAATCCTTAGCGGCGGCGATGGCTTGGGCGATTTCGGCTTCTCTCTTTTGTTCTGCGGCGCTTAGAGCGGGGGCGGGGTCGGTGCGCAGTTCGAGTTTTTCCAGACCGCCGGTGAAGGGAAAGGGCGATTGATAGGGGCCGGCGGGTGTCGCCGGATCCTCGCCAACGTCGAAGGTTTCTTCGAACGAGTAGGCTCGGGGAACAGTGTGGGCTATCCGTGCTTCGCCGGCTTTCTTTCCGTTGACGGTCAGGATGACGTTGGCGCCTTTGCCGAGTCCGCCGCCGTCGTAGACGAATCGCAGTTCGATGACGGAGCGGCCGGGTGGCAGGGGATCGCTGGCTACGATCGAGGTGCGCTCGCGGCGAAAGTAGTTGTACGCGTAGGAGGGGTGGCCGTTCTGAAGGTAGAGCGAGTAGCCGGAGGATTCGCCGCCTTCGGCGACGATGACGCCATTTGCGCCGCTGGCGGGAACGGTTATATACGCAGTGAAGGTGTGTGAGCGGTTGCGCGTCGCCGGAGCGGATGAGTCGTAGAGATGGGCTGCTCCGGGATAGAAGGTGTAGAAGGCGCGGCCGCCAGGGGGTGGCGGGTTGGGATGCTGACGTCCGCCGATACGTGGATCGATGGGATAGACGTGATTGGTTTCGGCTTCGTGATTGAACAGAGCCTTCATCTGCTGGAGCTTCGCTGCATTCGTCGCTGCGAGGTCGTGCGACTCGGAGTAGTCCTCGGACAGGTGGTAGAGCTCCCAGGGCAGCGGGCCCGCATCCTTCTCCAGCGCATAGGCCCAGGGGAGGAGGCCGCTTCGCTGGGCGGCGATCCAGCCATCGTTATAAATGGCGCGATTGCCGTGCATTTCGAAGTACTGGGTATTGCGGCCCGGCGCTTTGGCATTCTTGAAGGTGGGCGCGAAGCTGACTCCGTCCAAGCGCTGCTGCGCTACGCCGTCGACGCTGTTCGGCACGGGTACTCCGGCAGCCTGCAGAATAGTGGGCATCACGTCGATGACGTGCTGGTATTGCGAGCGCACTCCGCCGGGATCGAGGATGTGGCCGGGCCATGAGACGACCATGGGATCGCGTGTTCCTCCAAGATGAGAGCCGATGCGTTTTCCCCATTGGAAGGGAGTGTTGCCTGCCCATGCCCAGCCGGCGGGATAGTGCGGGTTTGTTCCGGAACCGCCGATGGAGTCGAGATGCTTCAAGATTTCAGAGGCAGGGGAGGGGAGGCCGTTGATCTGCTCCATGATGTTGTCGGTCCCCATCAGATTGCCTTCCATGCTGGCGCCGTTGTCGCCTGCGATGTAGATGACGAGGGTGTTGTCGAATCTTCCTGTCTGGCGAAGAGTTTCGATCACACGGCCGATTTCAAAGTCGGCCTGAGCCATGTAGCCGGCGAAGACCTCCATCAGGCGAGCCGCTACTTTCTTCTGATCGGCGGAGAGTGAATCCCATGCCGGCAACTCTGCGGGTCGAGGAGTGAGGACAGTATCGGCGGGAACGACCCCAAGTTGCTTCTGTCGCGCCAGGGTTTCTTCACGGTATTTGTCCCAGCCCATGTCGAATTTGCCCTTGAAGCGATCGATCCATGGTCTGGGCGCCTGCAGCGGAGCATGCGTGGCACCGGGCGCGTAGTACATGAAGAGTGGGCGGTCGGGGGCGAGCGCGGTTTGCTGGAGTATCCAAGCGCGCGCGTGGTCGGCGAGGTCTTCGTTCAGGGTGTAGTCGTTCTCGCGGCCGGGCGGGATTTTCATCTCCTGGGGATGGGTGCCCTCGGTCAACTCGGGATGCCACTGGTCGGTTTCGGCGCCGATGAAGCCGTAGAAATAGTCGAAACCCTGATGAGTGGGCCAGTGATCGTAGGGGCCAGCGAGGGTTGTTTCGGCGTCGGGGATGAGGTGCCACTTGCCGAAGCTTGCCGTTGCGTATCCGTTCTCTCGGAGAATTTCAGAGACGAAGGCAGCGCTCTTCGGGATGGATCCGGTGTAGCCGGGATAATTGTTTGCCCAGTTGACGATGGTGCCCATGCCGACGGCGTGGTTGTTGCGGCCGGTCAGCAGAGCTGCTCGAGTTGGTGAGCATAGAGCGGTGACGTGGAATCGGGTGTATCGCAGACCTTTGGAAGCCAAGGCGTCGAGGGTCGGCGTCGGGATCAGGCCGCCAAAGGTCGCCGTCTGTCCATAACCGGCATCGTCGAGAAGGATCAGGAGGACGTTCGGCGCGCCTTCGGGAGCACTCAGCGGAACGGCAGGATGCGCTAGTGAACTCTGGTAGTCCGGTGTGATGGTGCCGGAGAACGGTGGCGGAGTGATGGGGAGAGTTGTGCGATCAGGCGGTGGTGTTGATTGGGCAGCTGCGCGCGATCCGATGGATGCCAACACTGCAATTAAGAACAAAGCCGACGGTACGAGTGACCGCTTCCTGCACTCCATCCAAAACATCCACGAGTCTCCAAAGGGGGAGGATACACCTATGAGTTGAATTTACCGTCATCGCTGAGGCGGGGGGATCAGCGGGGCTGGCAGCCTGCGAAGCTGTTTGGCAAATCACCACAAAGTTGTAGTGCAGTTACCGATGAGACACCGCATAGTTGACTTGTGTCTTTCGTACGCGACACGGAATCGAGTCATGCGAGAAGAAAGCTTGGCGGTCCACCCTGCACTGAAGAAGGCCTTGGCATAGCCAAGCAAAACGTTGAGAAGAGCCTACTCAGGAGAGGTAACGATGTCTCAAAAATATCGAACTACGTGTAGAGCAATTTTCAGTCTGCTCCTGTTGTGCGCGACACCTGCTCTGGCAAATCATGTCGATACGGCAAACGCCACGTTCACGTGCAACTCCTTCAGCCTTTCGGTCAGGGCATCGGAGCTCGTCCCGGGAAACAAGTATCAGATCAACTACATGATCGATCGCAGTCCCTCCTCGGGCGGTCCTCCAATCATCGGCTCTCTTCCTTTCACTGCACGTACGAGCACTTATGAAACCGCCGTATGGGGTTCGTTTCCGACCTTGAACGGAACTTTCAGTTTCTCCGGGACTGCATCCCTGGCGGGGTGGAACACAATCCAGATCGATATGTCGCCGACCAGCCTGACTTGCGAAGCAACTCCGCCACCGCTCTGTACGTCGATGTCCGGCAACGCATCGAACTTCAACGGAACCTCCCTCGACTCGGGCCAGTGGATCTGGTTCAATGCGAATTTCACAGCGACGGGCATACCCAGCACTGGCGCGGTTATTACCTTCCAAAATTCCAAGATTACGGACGCAGGGACTGGGACGGCTCTCACAAATTCGGCTCCAAATGCCCGAATCACGTTTTCTCCGTCGGCACCCTGCAGCACCACCACCTTCGACACCATGACGAACACGTGGTTCACGATCGTTCCGATGCGCCAGGAGGACGAAATCTTTCTCACGGGTGTGGCCGTCCCTGTGCCTGCCGGGGGTCTGCATGGAGGAATCAATGTGAACTGGACCGGTACTTTTGACACCGGCGGCGTCCCTGGAATCTCAATCAATTGGAAGTGGGGAGCTGCCGCCTACTCGAGCTTTGGCAGCGACTTCAACACCCTTGCCATAAAACCAGGACACCAAACTGCCTGCAGAGTGAACAACAGCGACCATGCCGGCACCCCTGAGGGGGTGAACGACAATAATCAGCTCTGGAAGGAGTTTGTTATCGGCGGGGCGAGAGGAGGTGGCGGATCAAACTGGACGGGGTCGTGGAGCGGTACGCAGAGCGAGTCCCCACAATGCGACCAACCACCGCCTCCAACAGGGCCAAAGGGGTAGACGGTGATGGCCGCCGCAATGATTGGGAATCTCCTACCAGATACCTCGCTCTCGCGGCGTGCCAGGAACAAGAGAAACCCACTGAGCAGGCATCAGGTGCGGCCTCTCTCGGGGGCTCCCAAAATCGCAAAAGCCTTGCGCGATAGAAAGTCGGCGCTTGCTAAAGACCACAAAGGATTCCGGTGTAGCGCGAAAGACGCCACACCGGAATCCTGATCCTAAGTGGCACCCGGAGAGTCTGCCATCCCTTATCGTTCGAGCCAAGTGATGATTACTTGTAGGCCTTGGCGGTGGCGAAGCGCTTGTTGACTTCATCCCAGTTTACGGTGTTCCACCAGGCGGCGAGGTAGTCGGGGCGACGGTTCTGATATTTGAGGTAGTAGGCGTGCTCCCAGACGTCGTTGCCGAGGATGGGGTAGTGGCCCTCGGAGATCGGGTTGTCCTGGTTGGGTGTGGTGACAATCTTCAGCTTGCCGCCTACGATGATGATCCAGCCCCAGCCGGAGCCGAACTGCTTGGCGGTGGTTTCGTTGAAGAGCTTTTTGAAGGACTCAAAGTCGCCGAAGTCGGCCTTGATCTGAGCTGCAATGTCGCCGGAGGGTTCGCCGCCACCCTTGGGTTTCATGATCTGCCAGAACATGGTGTGGTTGACGTGGCCGCCGCCGTTGTTCTGCACAACTTTGCGCACATCTTCGGGGATGGCGGAGAGGTCTTTGATGAGTTCTTCGGGCGACTTCTTGCCAAGGTCGGGGTGTTTATCCACTGCGCCGTTGAGATTGGTAACGTAGGCCTGGTGATGCTTGTCGTGGTGCAGCTTCATCGTCGCTTCGTCGATATGGGGCTCGAGCGCTGCGTAATCGTAGGGCAGAGGGGGAAGTTCGTAGGCCACGGTAATTCTCCTGTCGTAAGTGGTTTTATGCCAGCCAGGAGGTTCCTGACCGGCTCAACTCTGTTCGATGCTGCCCCGGCCTGGCACGATGCATTCCCGGCGGGGGATCAACCTCAAGATGATAGCGCACTGCGAGGATTCATCATTCTTTCTCGTGAGAATGTAACGCACAGGGATTTTTGCGCTCTAATGATAGGAAATGAGCGATTTGAGCACTGCCTACCGATGGCTGGAAGACGATGGACCTGCATTCGGGGCTCCCGGACTGGAACCACGCTGGACGTCGAGCGAGAAGGATGCAGTTTCGACGGCGTATGCAGCTTCGAGCCGCGTCTGGTTTACGATCTCGCACGGCACGTTAAACGAAATTTATTATCCGACGATCGATCGCCCACAGACCCGCGACATGGAGTTGCTGTTCAGCGATGGGGAGACGTTTTTTCATGAAGAGAAGCGCGACCTGACGTATGACTTTCACTACATCGACAGCAGCGCTCCGGCGGTGCGGGTTGTCGCGAGCGATCTGAAGGGGCGATATACGGTGACGAAGGAGTTCATCAGCGACCCGCACCATCCGGTTGTGTTGATGAACGTGAAGATCAGCGGAGACGAGGAGATTCTTCGACGGCTGAAGTGCTATGCGCTGCTGGCGCCACATTTGAACGGCGGTGGAGCGGGAAATTCGGCGCGGTCGATCGATGTGGCGGGACGCCGATGCCTGCTGGCGTGGAAGGGCGACACGATGCTGGGCATGGGAGCGGACTGCGGCTTCAGCCGATCGTCGTGCGGGTATGTGGGGACAAGCGACGGGTACCAGGACCTGTGTACGGACATGAAGATGACCTGGCAGTTTGGCCAGGCGCTGGACGGCAACATCGCGGTGATTGGAGAGATCGATGTTGGGGCGAACCGGGAGTTCACGATAGCGATCTCGTTTGGTGATGGAAGCCATGCGGCGATTGCGCAGCTGATGCAGACGCTGGCGACGCCGTATGAGGAGCACCTGAAGCGGTTTCTGCTGCAGTGGACACGGTCGGTTTCGCCGCCGAAGCTGGCTACTGTTTCGAAGGACGGCGGCAAGCTGATGCGCATCAGCCATAACGTGCTTCTGACGCATGAGGACAAGACGTACTCGGGTGCATTCATTGCGTCGGCGTCGATTCCGTGGGGGAATTCGAAGGGAGACACGGATCTGGGCGGCTACCACCTGGTGTGGACGCGCGACATGGTGCAGACGGCGACGGCGTTGCTGGCGTCCGGACGAACGGATACTGCGATGCGGGCACTGGTGTATCTGGCATGTACGCAGCGGACCGACGGCAGCTTCGCACAGAACTTCTGGATCGACGGCACGCCGTACTGGACGGGCATTCAGCTGGACGAGGTCGCGTTTCCAATCATGCTGGCGTGGCGGCTGTGGAAGATGGGTGGGTTAGGCGAGTTTGACATCTTTCCGTTTGTCGAACGGGCCGCGGCGTTTCTGGTTCGCTATGCTCCGGTGACGCAGCAGGAGCGATGGGAGGAGGCGGCGGGATATTCGCCGTCGACGCTGGCCGCCGTGATTTCGGCGCTGGTGTGTGCGGCCGATATTGCTCGCGCGCGTCAGGCGTCGGAGCTGGGCAGCTATCTGGTGACGTATGCGGACTGGATCGAGTCGCATTTGGACGAGTGGACGACGACGACCGAAGGCGTGTTGCTTCCGGACGTGAAATACCACTATATGCGGATACGCCCACCTGCGGAGGATGAGCCGTTTTACAACCCGTCACTGCCTCCGGGATGGATCCATATCAACAATCGCGAGCCGGGAGAGAGGACGGATTTTGAGGCGCGCGAGGTGGTCGACGCAGGCTTTCTGGAACTGGTACGGTATGGGATTCGCCGAGCCGACGATCCGTTGATTATCGATTCGCTAAAGGTTATCGATCATGTTCTGAAGATCGAGACACCGTTTGGTGACTGCTGGCGGCGGTACAACCACGATGGATATGGTCAGAAGAAGGATGGCGACGCCTACAACGGCTCGGGCCAGGGGCGCGCGTGGCCGATTCTGACGGGCGAGCGCGGACACTATGAACTGGCCGCCGGCCGCGACTACAACGCACACATCAAGGCGATCGAGCAGTTCAGTTCGCAGGGCGGGATGCTGCCGGAACAGGTGTGGGACTACAACGACATGCCGTCAATGGGGTTGTACCTCGGGCGTTCGGCGGGTTCGGCACAACCGCTGGTGTGGGCGCATGCAGAGTATCTGAAGCTGCTGCGGTCGGCGGTCGATGGGCGGATATTTGACCGTATTTCGGTGGTGGAAGAGCGTTATGCTGTCCCTGCGGACAAGCGCACGTTTACCAACCATATCGAGATCTTCGAAGTCACTCGTCCGATATCGACGATTTTTTCCGGGTATACGCTGCGCATCGTCGACCGTGAACATTTTCGTGTCGTTTACACGTTTGACAACTGGGCCACGACGCTCGCGGTCGATTCGCGTTCCGTGGGGTATCCGGGGTCGTTTGTGGATATCTCTGCAGCGCCGGATAAGACGGGGAAGATCATCTTTACGCTGGCGTGGCCCGGGCAAGATGGGCAGGAACGCTGGCTGGGCCGGAATATTGATGTCTCCGTTGTTGCGCCGCCCGCATCTAGAAAAATGTAAGAGCTGTGGTGAAAGTACGACGGTATGGGCCATGATGCAGCGAGTCGCAAAGGGCTAGTACACTGTACTGGATCGACCAAAATCGAGATTCAGTGTTGTGAACGCATCACCTCTCTTGACCGAGCAAAGGAAAAAGAATGAGCGAACAGCAGGAATTGAAGCAGCACGAACTAGATCAGCTTTCCATCAACGCCCTCCGCTTTCTTGCCGTTGACGCCGTGGAAAAGGCGAAGTCGGGCCATCCGGGCGCTCCACTGGGGTGCGCTCCGATCGCATACCTGCTGTATCACAAGGTGATGAAACATGATCCTTCGGACCCGAAGTGGATCGACCGGGACCGCTTTGTGCTTTCGAACGGCCACGCGTCGGCGCTTCTATATGGTGCACTGCATCTGTCGGGCTATGACATGCCGATGTCTCAGCTGGAGCAGTTTCGGCAATTTGGATCGCATACTCCGGGCCATCCTGAGTACGGCGAGGCGCCTGGAGTCGAGGTGACGACGGGTCCGTTGGGCCAAGGGTTCGGGATGGCAGTGGGAATGGCGACTGCCGAGAAGCATCTGGCGGCGGTATACAACCGCGACACCTACAACATCGTCGACCACCACATCTACGTGTTGTGCGGTGACGGCGACCTGATGGAAGGCATCTCGCATGAGACGGCCTCGCTGGCCGGTACGCTGGGCTTGGGCAAGCTGATTGTGTTCTACGACGATAACCTGATCTCGCTCGATGGCCCCACAGAGCTTTCCTTCACCGAAGATGTAACGAAGCGGTTTGAGGCGTACCACTGGCATGTGCAGCATGTCGCCGATGGCAACGATCTGGTTGCGATCGAGAAGGCGATTGCTGCGGCCAAGGCGGAGACGGAGAAGCCTTCGCTGATTCGTGTTCGGACAGTGATTGGCTACGGTAGTCCCAGGGCTGGCACCAACAAGGTGCACGGCGAGGCGATGGGCGCAGACAATGTGAAGGCGACCAAGAAGAATCTTGGCTGGCCTGAGGACAAGAGCTTCTTTGTTCCCGAGGAGGCGCGCGCCAACTGGGACACGATCAAGCTGCGCGGCAAGGACGCCCATAGAGCATGGGACGATGAGTTTGCGGAGTACAAGAAGGCCTATCCCGAGCCGGCGGCTGAGTTTGAACGCACTGTCAAAGCGAAGATGACCGATGGTTGGGAGAAGAAGATTCCGACATTCCCGACCGAAAAGCCGATTGCGACGCGTAATGCCGGACAGACCGTGATGCAGGCGATTGAGAATGTCGTTCCCGAACTGTTTGGCGGCGCCGCTGATCTGACCACCTCAACGAAGACGATCTTTAAAGATTCACCAAGTTTTCATGTTGACCCGAAGGGCCGCAACGTTTTCTTTGGCGTGCGTGAGTTCGGCATGATGGCGATGGTGAACGGGATGGCGGCTCATGGCGGGCTGATTCCTTTCGGCTCGACGTTTTTTGTGTTCACGGATTACTGCCGGCCGGCGCTTCGACTGGCTGCATTGATGAACGTGCACTCGCTGTTCGTCTTTACGCACGATTCCGTTGGTTTGGGTGAGGATGGACCGACGCATCAACCGATCGAGCACCTGATGAGCCTACGCATGATTCCGCATCTCACCGATTTCCGGCCGGCAGACGCTAACGAGACTGCGGCGTGCTGGCAGATGGCACTGGAGAGAAAAGGGCCGAGTTTCATGGCGCTTTCGCGGCAGGACCTGCCTGTGCTCGATGCAGCGATTGCCCAGGCTGGCGCGAAGAAGGGGGCCTATGAGCTCTCGTCGAACGGCAAGGACATCATTCTGATTGCCACCGGCTCTGAGGTTTCGGTGATCGTGAAGGCTGCGGCGGAGTTGAAGGCAGCAGGCATCAACGCAACGGTCGTCTCGATGCCGAGTTTCAAGGTTTATGACGAACAGAGCGACAAATATAAGGCCAGCCTGATGCCGGAGGACACGCCGAAGCTGGCGGTCGAGGCCGGGGCGACGCTGGGCTGGTACAAATACATCGGCCACAATGGCGGCGTGATTGGGCTGGACCGTTTTGGAGCATCTGCTCCAGGCGCGATTGCGCTGGACAAACTTGGCATCAATGTTGCGCACGTGGTCGAAGAGGCGAAGAAGCTGGTCAAAAAGTAGTTGGGCTTTTTGGATAGTGACAGGAAGCCACATGACACAAGACGATGCAAAGCGGATGGCTGCTCGGCGCGCTCTGGAGTTTGTCGAGGATGGGATGCTGCTGGGACTTGGCAGCGGCACCACCTCGACGATGTTCATCCGAGAGCTTGGCGAGCGCGTAAAGCAAGGGCTGCGCGTGCGCGGTATCGCGACCTCGGTTGCGAGCCAGCAACTCGCCGAGTCGCTATCGATTCCCATGACGACGTTCGAAGAGACTCCGGTGCTCGATCTGGCTGTCGATGGCGCCGATGAAGTGGGCCCCGGGCTGGCTCTGATCAAGGGCGGCGGTGGCGCGCTGTTGCGGGAGAAGATCGTGGCGAGCGCTGCGCGGAAGTTTATTGTGATCGCCGACTCGAGTAAGCTGGTGTCTCACCTTGGCCGTTTTCCGCTGCCGGTCGAAGTCATCAAGATGGCGCTGCCCATCGTTAGCCGAAAGCTTGAAGCGCTCGGCCTTAACCCGAAGCTTCGCCATCGTCCGGATGGCTCACCGTACATCACCGACGAAGGCAACTACATACTCGATTGTTCGTGCGGTGAGATTATTAATCCCGCGAAGACTGCGGCGGAGATTCGAGGCATCGCGGGTGTTGTGGAGCATGGACTATTTCTGGGGATGGCGTCGCTTGCCCTGATTGCGGGGGACAAGGGCGTCACAAAAATCGGCAAGCTGTATGGCGATCGGTACAACAACGCAATTTCGAGACTTGCATCGTAACTGAATCCTTGCGCGTCCTATACATATGACAACTTCTACTACTTCCACTCATGTTTCCGCCGGTAAAGACCGGACGTGGTTCATTACCGGAGCCTCGACCGGCTTCGGCCGTCTGCTTGCCGAAGAGGTGTTGAAGGGTGGCGGTAAGGTAATTGCAACTGCGCGCGACCGTGACAAGGTCGCAGATCTCGAGGCCAAATATCCGCAAACGGCGAGGGCTCTGGCGCTCGATGTAACGGATGCGGGCCAAGTGGATTCGGCGGTGACGCAGGCGTTTGCGCAGTTTGGCCGGGTCGATGTGCTGGTGAACAACGCAGGGTATGGCGTGGCGGGTGCGATCGAAGAGGCTTCTGAGGCGGAGTTTATGCCGATGTTCGAGACCAACGTCTTCGGATTGTTGCGCGTGACGCGAGCCTTTCTGCCGTATCTTCGCAAGCAGCGCGGCGGGCACATTCTCAATCTTTCTTCGATCGGCGGGGTGGTCGCCGGCCCCGGGATCGGTTTTTACAACGCAACAAAGTTTGCTGTGGAGGGAATATCGGAGGCGCTTGCCGCGGAACTTGCACCGCTGGGGATTCGAGTGACGATTATTGAACCGGGACCATTTCGCACGGATTTTCTTGGCCGTTCGGGGGTGCTTGCGAAGACGCGGATCGCTGACTATGACGGCACAGCCGGCAACATGCGCAAATATTTTGCCGAGAATGATGGCAAGCAGAAGGGCGATCCGGTTCGCGCGGTACAGGCAATGATGCAGGTAGTGGAGTCGCCGGATCCTCCATTGCGATTGCTGCTTGGTGCGAGTGCGCTGCAACGACTGCGCGCGAAGTTGGATAACTGGCGGAAAGAGATCTCCGCGTGGGAACAAGTGACGGTTGGCGCGGATTTTCCAGAGGAGAAGTAGGCCTCTCTCCAGACAAGGCGATCTACTCTCGATAACCTACACGATTCAGCGATGAGCTACTCAACTCCATAGAGGCCACATAAGGAAGGGAAATTCAGAATGGAATTAGGAATTATTGGACTAGGCAAGATGGGTTTCAATATGGCGGAACGTTTGCGCCTTGCAGGACACAAGGTTGTCGGCTTCGACTTCAATAAAGACGCGACCGCAAAATTGACCGCGGCAGGATCGCTGGGCGTCAATTCGCTTGTGGATCTGGTGAAGAATCTGCCTGCGCCGCGTGCTGTATGGATCATGGTTCCGTCGGGGGACCCGGTGGACCAGACGATTGCGAGGCTCGAGCCGCTGATGGAGAAAGGGGATACCTTCATTGATGGAGGCAATTCGAACTACAAGGACACGCAGCGCCGCCACGCCGAGTTGACGAACAAGGGTTTTCATTTTGTGGACTGCGGTACGTCGGGCGGCGTGTGGGGTTTGAAAGAGGGGTACAGCCTGATGATTGGCGGCGACAAGGAGCCGGTTGAACGATTGACGCCGATCTTCGAGACGCTGGCTCCGGCGAAGGATAAGGGATGGGGGCGCGTGGGACCTTCGGGCGCAGGCCACTTCGTCAAGATGGTGCACAACGGAATTGAGTATGGCATGATGCAGGCGTATGCGGAGGGCTTCTCGATCATGCACGCGAAGACGCCGCTAAACCTTGATCTTCCGCAGATATCGAAGATATGGCAGAGGGGTTCGGTGGTGCGTTCCTGGCTGCTGGACTTGACGGCAGATGCGCTGGCCAAGAATCCTAGGCTGGACGGCCTGGAGGCTTTCGTTCCGGACTCCGGCGAGGGACGCTGGACGGTGACTGAGGCGATCGACTTGAATATCTCCGCCCCGGTGATCACCGAGTCGCTGATTCGGCGGTTGCGCTCGCGTGAGGAGAATAATTTTACCGATCGCATGATCTCGATTATGCGAGGCGCCTTCGGCGGTCACGATGTGAAGAAGTCGCAGGATTAGTGACTCAAGTTACAGCGAAATGTTAACGAAGCACGAGAGGGTATGAATATGCCGACCACAGAAATTATCGCCACCGCACCCGCGCCCGCCGCTGTGCAGGCGGAGCGCACGCCGGACCCATGCATTGTTGTGATCTTCGGGGCTTCGGGCGACCTGACCAAACGCAAGCTTCTACCGGCGCTCTATCATCTGGAGCAGTCCGGGTTGCTGCCCAAGGACTTCGCGGTTGTCGGCGTGGCGCGAAGACCGCTTGAGCAGACCTTCGCAGCAGACATGAAGGAGGGGATTGTCAGCGGGGGTGGGGTCGAGAACGACGACGCCAAGCTTGATCCGTTTGTGAGCCGTATCCAGTATCACGCGATGAATTTTGATGATGCCGCGGGTTACGACTCTTTGAAAGAGATGCTTGCCGGTGTCGACGCGCAATACGGCACCAAGGGCAATCGTCTGTTCTACCTTGCAACCGCGCCGGAGTATTTCTCGGACATCATTCGATATCTGGGTGACCATTGCATGGCCAGGCCATCGGATTGCGGCGATGGGAAGAACTGGGTCCGCGTCATCATCGAAAAGCCGTTTGGCCACGATCTGGAGTCGGCCAAGACGCTGAACGATGAAGTCAACAAGGTATTTGATGAGAACCAGATCTTCCGCATTGACCACTACCTCGGCAAGGAGACGGTGCAGAATATCCTGGTGTTTCGCTTCGCGAATGGCATCTTCGAGAATGTGTGGAACCGGAACTATATCGATCACGTTGAAATTACGGCGGCTGAGAGCATCGGCATTGAAGGGCGCGGGCCGTTCTACGAGACAGCGGGAGCTTTGCGCGACGTGGTGCAGAACCATGTGATGGAGCTGCTGAGCTTCGTGGCGATGGAGCCGCCGGTTTCGTTTGCCTCCGACGCGGTGCGTGCCGAGAAGATCAAGGTATGGAAGGCAGTCCAGCCAATTCATCCTGCCGACACGGTGCGCGGGCAATATGGGCCGGGTGTCGTCGACGGCAAGCCGGTCGTTGGATATCGACAGGAGGACCGCGTTCATCCGCGTTCGCAGACGGAGACGTACGCTGCGCTGCGGCTGGAGATTGAGAACTGGCGCTGGGCTGGAGTGCCCTTCTACATTCGTGCGGGCAAGCGGCTGGCCAAGCGCGTTACCGAGATCAGCATCCATTTCAAGTTGCCGCCGCTGCTGCTGTTCAAGGATGCACAGGGAAAGGGCGGAGAAGGCATCAAGCCGAATGTGCTCTCCATGAGGATCCAGCCCGACGAGGGGATCGCGCTGCAGATTGGCGCCAAAGTTCCGGGGCCGACGATGACGATCAGCAAGGTGGATATGGACTTCAGCTATGCGACGACTTTTGGCAAGTCTTCGGCGAACGGGTATGAACGGCTTCTGCTCGACGCGATGTTCGGCGATGCGACGCTGTTCGCTCACCGTGATGGGGTCGAAGCAACCTGGGCGCTAATGACGCCAATTCTTGAGACCTGGGCGAAGGAGCCGATTCGCGACCTTCCCAACTACGCTGCAGGGACATGGGGCCCGGCGACGGCCGACGCTATGATGAAGAGCGATGGCCGTAAGTGGCGGAAACTTTAATTTTCAGCGGATTGGAAGCTCATGCCTCGTCCTGTGACTATTAGCTATCGCGTGTTGCCTACACCGGCTGCTACTGCCCAAGCGGCGGCTCAATTGTTGCTGGATGCGGCGGTGAAGGCAGCCGCGACTCGCGGCGTTGCCCGTATTGCAATATCGGGCGGGACGACGCCGAAGACGATGTTTCAGTTGCTGGCTGCGGAGCCGTTTTTGAAGCAGGTGCCGTGGGATCGGATCGAATTGTACTGGGTTGATGAACGATGTGTACCGCCGGATAACGCGGAGTCGAACTATCGCATGACCAAGGAGGCGCTGCTCTCCAAGGTGCCCCTGGCGGCGGAGCATGTACACCGGATGGAGGGCGAGCTTGAGCCGGAGGTTGCGGCCGCGCGGTATGAGTCGGTGATTCGCAACACCTTTAAGCTTGAGGGAGCCGAGACGCCTACCTTCGACCTGGTGCTGCTCGGAATGGGAGATGATGGCCATACGGCGTCGCTGTTTCCTCATACTGAGGCGCTCAACGAGATGAGTCACATCGTCGTGCCGAACCATGTTCCACAGAAGGATGCGTGGCGAATTACGTTGACCTGGCCGGTGATCAACCAGGGCAGGGAGGTCGCGTTCCTGATCGAGGGCGCGGGCAAGGCGCAGGTGCTGCACGACGTGTTTCTCGGGCCGTACCAGCCGGAGACCTACCCGTCGCAGATCATTCGCCCGGCGAGCGGACGGCTTACGCTCTTGCTCGATGCGGCGGCAGCGGCTAAGCTGCCAGAACCGAAAGAATCCAATTCCTCGGGTACTCTGGAGCTCCGATAGATGATCCTTGCCGGCGACGTTGGTGGAACCAAAGTCCACCTTGAACTGTATTGCTTCGCCGATGGCCGGTTGCAGCCGGTTCGCGACGAGAAGTTTGCTGCGCACCAGTTTGCGAGCCTCGACGATGTAGTGAAGAAGTTTCTTGCCGCCGGGAATGAGAAAACGGATCAGATTGTCTCGGCGTGTTTTGGCTGTCCGGGCCCGGTTCGCGATGGGCGATTGAAGCTGACAAACCTTCCGTGGACACTGGACGAGCGCGACCTGGAGAAATCGCTGGGGATTCCGCACATATTTTTGATCAACGATCTGGAAGCAACCGGGTACGGTATCCCGGAGCTTGCACCCGAAAGCATTTTTGTACTGCACAGCGGCGATGAGAACGCGAGTGGACATGCGGGGTTGATCGCGGCAGGCACGGGTCTTGGCGAGGCGCTGCTGATCTGGGACGGCAATCGGCATCGGCCGATTCCATCCGAGGGTGGACATTGCGACTTTGCCGCGCGGACCAGTCGCGAGGTCGCCCTTCTCGAGTATCTCCACAACACACTCAACGGACGCGTGAGCTGGGAGCGTGTCGTCTCCGGTATTGGAATCAAGAATATCTATACTTTTCTTCGCGATGTCGAAAAGCTCAACGAGCCGGGGTGGCTGCATGAGCGCATGCAGGCGGAGGACCCCAATGCCGTGATTGGCGAGTGCGCTGAAGACGGTTCGAGCTCGATCTGCTTCGAAACGATGAAGGTCTTCGCCGGGGCGTATGGGGCCGAGACAGGCAACATAGCGTTGAAGGTGATGGCCACCGGCGGGATGTACCTTGGCGGCGGAATCGCTCCTAAGATACTGAAGACGCTGAAGAGCGGCATGTTTCTTCAGGCTTTTCTCGACAAGGGCCGGTTGTCGCCGCTGCTGCAGTCGATTCCTGTCCGCGTGATACTCGACGACACGTGCGCGCTGCTGGGAGCGGCAGCCTACGCGGAGGCGCGGGCTTCGGAGCTTTCCGGCTATTCCGAACGCGCCGCGTCGATCCAGGGATGATGGTTGCGACGCTTCTGCTGCACGGGCGCACCTTCTTGGAAGAGACTGCTTCGAACGCTATATTTGTCTTCGTCGTTTGCAAGGGAGGAAAAGCTGTCGTCTTCTGCCGAAGTTGATTTTTCGCGACGAGCGAACCTAATTGAGATGATGGATCAGCCCTGCAGCTACGAGGAACTGCGCATGTGTCTGCGTGACATTGCGCGGGTGAACCGGCTGACGTTTGCCTTTCGGCCGACGATTTCGTGGCTGGAGGATTTGGTTGCGGTGCGTGGGGCATCGGCGGAGCCGTTGCGTGTGGTGGATGTGGGTTGTGGCGACGGCGATATGCTGCGGCGGATCGATGGGTGGGCGAAGAGACGCGGGGTTGCTGTTTCGCTGATTGGTATCGATCTGAATCCAAATGCCATTCGCGCGGCGAGAGAGGTCACTGGGTCGATGCGACGGATCGAATGGGTTGCAGGCGATGTGCTTTCGGATAACATGCCGGGGGATATCGACGTTGTGATCTGCTCCCTGCTGACACATCACCTGACCGATTCGCAGATTGTGCAGTTTCTTCAGTGGGCGGAGCGGAGGACGCGACGTGGCTGGTTCGTCAACGATCTACACCGGAAGCCGGTGCCGTATCACCTCTTTCGATTGTGGGCGCGATTCACCAACTGGCATCGGTTCGTCAAGAATGACGGCGGAGTATCGATCCGGCGCAGTTTTGTCGTGGAGGATTGGCAGCGGTTGTGGGCTGCTGCCGAATTGGATGCGACGGCCGTCTCAATCAGAGAGTATCGTCCCGCGCGTCTGTGTGTTGGGCGGATCAAATGAGCAACTCGTCACAAAGGATTCGCTTGTGTTTGCAGGAACTCATTATTCTTGATTAGAGGCTCATTCATGTTTTTTCGCAGGACTTTGCTTGTTTTCTCTGCCTTCCTACTCACCGCAAACTTTGCAGCACAGGCGCAACGGCTTCCGAGCGGCGTCGTTCCGGAGCATTACAGTCTTACTCTGACTCCGGACCTTCGGACTGCGAGGTTCAGCGGAGAAGAGGCGATCGACCTGATGCTCGACGCACCAAGCAATAGCGTCACGCTGAATGCGGCCGATATTAAATTCGGAGAGGTGAAGGCGTACGTTCTTCCGAATGGGGCCTATGCCTATGGCAAGTTGGGATCACAGCCGGTGCCGCTCAATGCGCTGACGGCGGACAAGCATCCGCAGATCGCAACGACGACGCTCGATGCAGGCAAGGAGCAGGCTACGTTTAGCTTTTCCAACCAGCTACCGGCTGGTCGAGTTACGCTGACGATTCAGTACACGGGCGTGCTGAACGATAAGCTGCGCGGGTTTTATCTTTCGAAGACGAAGAAGCGTAACTATGCGGTGACGCAGTTTGAACCTACGGATGCGCGGCGCGCTTACCCGAGTTTCGATGAGCCGGCGTTGAAGGCGACCTACGACATTGCGCTGGTGGTGGACGCTGGCGATACGGCCATCTCGAACACGAACATGATTTCAGATAAGCCGGGACCGGTTGCCGGCAAACATACGCTGCGCTTTGCGACGACACCGAAGATGTCGACTTACCTGGTTGTGTTTCTGGTCGGTGACTTCAAGTGCACGGAAGGCAAGTCGGATGGTGTACCGATACGTGCCTGCTCGACGCCGGACAAGGTGGAGCTGACAAAGTTCGCGCTGGAGTCGGCCAAGTATGTTCTCCACTATTACGACAACTATTTCGGGATCAAATACCCGATGCCGAAGCTCGATATGGTGGCGCTGCCCGATTTTGAAGCAGGGGCGATGGAGAACTTCGGGTGCATTACGTATCGCGAGACCGATTTCCTGGTTGATATGAAGACGGGAGATATTCCGAAGAAGAAGCGGGTGGCGGTGGTGGTGGCGCATGAGGCGGCACACCAGTGGTTCGGCGATATGGTGACGATGCAGTGGTGGGACAACCTCTGGCTGAATGAGGGTTTTGCGACATGGATGGAGACCAAACCGCTTGCGGAGTGGAAGCCGGAGTGGAACTTCCCCCAGGATGACGCGCAGGATCTGGACCAGACGCTGAACCTCGACGCGCAGAAGACGACACGGACGATTCGCGCGACGGCCAGTACGCCGGACGAGATCAACGAGATGTTCGACGGCATCGCGTATGGCAAGGCGGGCGCGGTGATTGGAATGGTGGAGCATTATCTCGGGAAAGAAGTCTTTCGGCAGGGAGTGCATGACTACTTGCAGGCGCATCTGTATGGGAACGCGACCGCGGAGGACTTCTGGAACGCGCAGACGGCGAACTCGCACCTGCCGGTGGACGCGATCATGTCGAGCTTTGTAACACAGCCGGGGGTGCCGCTGATGACGCTTTCGGAGAAAAAAGCGAGTGGCGTTCCGGTTGCGCAGAGCCGCTTCTTTTTGCTGCCTTCGGCTACCGATGGTCGAGGGCAGAAGTGGACTGTTCCGGTGTGCTTCAAGACAGGAGATAAACCGATCTGCCGGGTGCTGACGCCGGAGGATTCGAGCATTCCGCTGCCGATGGATGTGGGCATGCCGATGCTGTATGCCAACGCCGGCGGGAGGGGGTATTACCGCACTGCGTATACGGTCGATCAGTACCAAGCGATTGTGGCTAAGGCGGAGAGTGCGCTGACGCCGCCGGAGAGGATTGGGTTGTTGGGCGATCGCTGGGCGCTGGTTCGCTCGGGGCAGGGTACCGTGGGGCAGTATCTTGATCTGGTTCTGGCGCTGAAGGAGGATCCGAACGCGGCTGTGCTCGACACGGTGCACGAACAGCTGAAGAAAGTCGATTCGGATATTGCGACCGACGAGGACCGGTCCGAGTTTGCGGCGGTGGTGCGGCGACAGTTTGGGCCGGTGTACAGGGCGATGGGAAATCCAGTGAAGGGAGAGCCGTTTGACCGGCAACAGCTTCGGGGCACGCTGTTCGAGATGTTGGGGGCGGCGCGCGATCCCGCAGTGCTGGCTGAGGCGCAACAGCTGACGGCGCGAGCGTTCGCAGTGGACAACAAAAAGGACAAGACGCTGGATGCGACGCTCTCGGATGCCGCGGTGCGGGTGAGTTCGAGCAACGGCGACGCTGCGCTGTACGACAAGGTGCTTGCCGTCAGCAGAGACTCAGGTGACCCGGGCGAGAAGACGGACGCGCTGCGCACGTTGGCGGGGTTTCACGATCCTGCACTGGTGAATCGCACGCTCGACTATGTTGTTTCAGGCGAGGTGAGGAACCAGGATAGCTGGATCGTGTTGAACGCGCTGCTGCGAGACCGTGAGACGCGAGACCAGACGTGGGCCTACATGCAAGAGAATTGGGACAGAGTTCACGCGCAGTTGACGGTTTCGTCTGGCGCCGAGGTAGTGAGGGCTACGGGATCGTTCTGCACAGTGCGGCAACGCGATCAAGTGATTGATTTTTTTGCGACGCATAAGATCGGGGCCACTGAACGCACACTTGCCAAGGCTATCGACAGCATCAACGACTGCATTCAGTTGCGCTCGAACCAGGGGGCTGATTTTCATCGATGGCTGGAAGCTCAACGGAAGTAGAGTATTTCGGCGTAAGTGATTGTCGGTCAGCACTTAGGTGATATATTCCGGTTCGGAAGGAAAAGACGGCGGGAACGAGGTCAGCGATCTTACGTCGAGGCTCCGACCGTTGGTGTCGAGTGAGGTGAGTTGGCACAAAAGGTACACCAGTAGAGCGAAGGGCCACTCTTTGGTAGATGAGTGATTAAAATTTCTATTCATACACAAAAGTGTTATGCAGTGAGGGTCATTCTGCGTTGACTTTCAACTTTCGTGACGGTACCTTCCCAATTGAGGACACAAATGAAGAAAACGTGTTTTTTACTAGCCGGCATCGCCCTCCTCTCTTCCGTCGCGCTCCCGCTGTATGGGCAAGACGGTTGCGTGAACTCCCCTGAAAATCCAACGGCTATTCTTGCTGTCGTAGGCTCCGCAGGTGCGTTTTTCGCAACAGTTCGTGCCCGTATCAAGGCTCGCCGCAGTTCATCCAAGTAGAAACTCTGCAGGTGCTGACCACTTTCTAACTCCCCAGGTGCGTCACTCGAAGCTAAGCTAATTAGTATGTCAACTTTTCCGGCTGCCGCTGAAGTCAGCCCGCTCCAGAGTACTGGAGTGGTAAGACTCAACGTGCCCAGGGCGGCAACGCTCGCTGCACTTGTTGCGGTCCTGGGCCTGTCTACTATCTGGTCCACGGTGAATGCGCTTTGGGCGCTGTGGATGATGGACGCCCTGAAGTCGATCGGCATGTTGTTTCCGCTGGTGAGCTTCGTGCTGATCCTAAGGGTGTGGCGTTCACTGAGTTGGGAAATGGAAGGCAGCTGGTGGGGGTTGGTCATTCTGATCGTCACCACTGTTGTGGTGCGTGTGCGGGACGAGTCTATTCTGGTCTTCGTCTTCTCGCCGCAGTGGTCGATCTATGTTCCGCCGCATTCGCTGGTCGTCTTTGCTTATGGAGCGGGAGTTGTTCTGCTCTTTGGCGGGACGCGGCTGTTCCGGGCATCGTTATTTCCACTGATTCTTCTTTGGTTTGTTAACCCCATTCCTCACATTTTTAATGTCCTGGTGGATCTGCCGTTGCAACGCGCCTCCGCGCACGTTGCACGTGCGTTTGCGATTTCTCTGGGCCAACCGTTGAGTCCGGACCAGTTACGGCTGATGTTCACGCCGGAGTTCGGTATGTTTATCGCTCCGGGGTGCAACGGCATCCGGGGTGCCGTCACCATGGGGTTCATCGCATTGGTTGCCGGCTATGTCTATCGCTTCCGCTGGTATGCGCATGCTGCTGTTGTGGCTGGGGCTGTGCTGCTCGGCTACCTGTTCAATTTTTTGCGGCTTTGCATCCTGGTGCTGTATTACATCGTCGCCCTGCACTTTACCTGGCTGCGGAGCAGAGCGGAGATGGGCGACTACCTTATCGGAGCCGGCCTCTTTTTGGTGGGTACGTTTCTGCTCTTTTATGTTGTGCGGCGTCTGAGCGAGTCGCCGGGACGGATCAAGCCACCGGCGATGAATTTGATCTATTCTGCGGCGTCGGCAAGGGGGCCATCCTTCTACGCTCGATTCGCAGCAATGCTCGCTCTTACACTGTTGAGTTCTTATGGAGTAGCTCATGCCTATATCCAGACTCATAGCGGCAGTTATGCAGCACAGATAAAGGCGGATGAAAATGCACCGGGGCAGTTTCCAACTCGCATCGGCAACTATAGCTTGTCGCGCACGTGGAATGAGAATATCTTCAGCGGTCCTCTTGTCTTCCATTGGGCTGAGTACGCGCCAGACAATGGAGGAACTCACATCTCTGTTGGAGTATCACCCGTGCTTGGGTCGCACGACACACTGATCTGCCACTCTGCACGCGGGGAAGATCCGCTCTGGCGAGCTCAGATCACGCTGCCGACGGCGGGAAATGTGACGAGCAGCTTCTCCGGATCATTCTTCAACGATGGCGCAACGCAGTATCTTGAGGCGACCACCATCTGTAATGGCGGATCTTGCGGCGAGTACTCGAACGATCGAACGCACTTCGGCTTTGTGTACAGCAAGCCGACGGCGCAGGCCCTATTCACGCAAGATCCGCAGCGCCCCATTCCCATTCTGCTGCGGGCTGAGACAATCGACACGACGCTGCCGGCGGAGGTGGCCCGCCAACAGATGATGACTGCCATGCGCTCTTTTCTATCGTCCGTCGATCTGGACGGTCTCACACAACCTTACCGCCACCGGTAATCGCCGTTTTTCCTTGGTATTGTTAATCCTCGTGAGATTCTATTTTCGCCGCGTCCAGGTACCCTTCGCCGGGCTGATTGCCGGCGTTCTTTCCTTTACACTTGCAGGCTGCGGCGGCTCCAGCTCTCCCGTCACACATCCCACCCTCACCGTCACTGCTGCCAATGCAAGTCGAGGCTACGGGGCAGCTAATCCAGCCTTTACTGCTTCGGCCAGTGGAGCGCTTCCCGGTGACAACTTCACCTTTACCGCCTCGACTACGGCGACGCCTTCTTCTCCTGCTGGCACCTATTCGATAGTTCCTCTCGCCACGGGCGCCAATCTCGCTAACTACAACGTTGTCTACGTCAACGGCACCCTGACCGTCGACAAGGCCACCCTCACCGTCACGCCCAACAACCGAAGCGTCGTCGCAGGATCTATCCCACTTCTTACCGCTACGATCACAGGCTTTGTCAACGGAGATCCGGCAACCGTCGTCACGGGTCTCCCGGTTGTGACCACCACCGCAACCTCTTCCTCTCCACCCGGCTCTTATCCGATTACCGCTACCCTCGGATTTCTCACCGCCGCCAATTACAGCTTTACCTTTGGGACCGGCACTCTCACCATCGTTCCAGCGAGCAATCCCGGTGTCGGTTTCTCCGGTAGGGCGATGGCCGGAGGCCAACCCATCTCTCTCGCGATCGTTCAGGTCTACGCCGCTGGTACCACCGGCAACGGCTCCCCCGGTACTGATCTTGTGGACTTTCTTCCTACCGACTCCTCCGGAGCCTTCACTGTCCCAGCCGGGTACTCCTGTCCCGCGGCTAACTCGCAGCTTTACGTCATCGTCCACGGAGGTCGAGTCGCATTAGGCCCCACGAACCCGGCGATCACGCTCGCCACGGCTGTCGGCGCCTGCAACCAGCTCACATCCGGCTCACAATTCGTCGTCAATGAGGTCACCACCGCCGCAACGGCATACGGACTCGCCCAGTTTCTCAGCCCCGGCAGTAACATCGGAGCCTCTGCCACCAACAGCAAGGGTCTCAGTAACGCGGTCGCCACCGTAGCCAGCCTCGCCAACCTGACAACGGGCACATCTCCCGGAGCCTCCTACCCGGCAAACGGCTCATCGCCTGCCGCCAGGATCAACTCGATTGCCAATCTATTGAACACCTGCACCTCGGCAACCTCAGCCTCAGGCTGCAACGCGCTCTTTTCCGCAACCACGCCTGGCGCCGGCACTGCTCCGAGCAATACCTTAGACGCCGCGCTTAATCTCGTCCGCAATCCCGGAAGCAACGTCGCCGCACTTTACGCGCAGTCGACTGGCAGCACCGCCTTTACTCCAGCCCTGACCGCCGCACCCTCAGACTGGACGATGTTCCTCAACTACACCGGAGGAGGGATGAATACGCCCACCGCTGTCGGGGTCGACGCCACGGGCAACGTCTGGGTTGCCAGCTACAATGGCGTCGCATCGGAGTTCTCCCCTACCGGCGCTCCGGTCTTTCCAAACGGCATCACCGGCGGCGGCCTGTTTCACTCCTACGGCCTCGCCATCGACTCACAAAACAACGTCTGGGTTCCCGACGAAGATAGCCCGCTTAGCGTCAACGGTGGTTACGGTAGCGTGACCGTTCTCAGTTCGACCGGTCAATTGATCTCTGGCGCCACGGGGTACACTGCCGGAGGCATCGCCTACCCCATTGCGATTGCGATTGACACCAACTCCACAGCCTGGGTCATCGACTATTGGAACCAGCACCTGACTCTGCTCTCCAGCACGGGTCAGCCGTTATCGGGCGCTACAGGATATGGCCCCTCCACACTCCAATTTCCAGTCTCCCTCGCCATCGACGCGAACCACAACGCGTGGATAGGCAACAGCTACGGCGGCACCGTCGCCAAAGTCACTCCCGACGGCCAGTTCACCAGCTATGCCTGTTGCAGCTGGGCTGGCGGCATCGCTATCGATCAGCGCGGTTATGTGTGGGTAGCCAACTACATGGGGAACAGTGTCAGCCAGCTCAACGCCTCCGATGGCACCGTCATCTCGAGCGGTTATTCCGACAGCTCGGGCAGCCTCCAGCATCCGCAGGGAATCGCCATCGATGGGGCAGGCCATGTCTGGGTCACCAACATCCTGGGGTCGTCGATTACGGAATTGGCTGGGTCGGCTGCAACCTCACCCGGACAGATCCTGTCACCCACCACCGGATGGGCGAAAGACGCAGGTTTGAACCATGGCTGGGCCGTCGCGATCGACGCGAGCGGCAATGTCTGGGTGGTGAACTACACCACGAATACCCTGACCGAGATCGTCGGACTTGCAGCCCCGGCCAAGACCCCTCAGATAGGCCCGGTGCAGTTGCCTTAAGACGTGTGCCGGAAGTCCTTTGACTGTAGAGATTCTCTTTCTTCGATCCGGTTCCGGGGCGGCTGAGGTAGAACCACCCTGATTTTTCCGGTTTCACCCGGTTTGGTTTCTTTTAGTTCCGGCCGCAAAGCTCAGATTCCTCTGCCCTTGCTGTTTAACAGCGTGTGATCGCTCGTGATTCACCCGTGAAAGAATTTCAATTAACTACTTGACAGCTCTTGCAACAAGAGAAGAAGCTGTGTAACGCGTCCAAGGTGGTCTGACCTTAGCTCACCAAAATGAAAAGCGGGCTTTGCTAAAAACACACGCTAAAACCAGGTTTACCAAGATATTTCTTTGTGAGGTTAGATTATGACGTTCAACATTCAAAGACAGGCCACGCTGCGCCGTGGAAATTTCAACGTCCGTGTATTTTCCGGATTGCTTGTACTTCTCACTGCCGTTGTGTTGCTGTGGACTTCTTCGGCCAGTGCACAGCTCTCTGGCAAAGGCGAGATCAAAGGAGTCGTTGCCGATTCCACTGGCGCGGTGGTTCCAAACGCCACGGTCACCGCCACGTCGACGACGCAGGGGACCAAACTCACACGCACGACGTCGAACTCCGGCGACTTCGACCTAACCCCCCTGAACCCGGACATCTACCGAGTCACGGTAACGGCCAAAGGTTTTCAAATGGTCACTCAGGAAAATGTGCACGTCAACGCCTTAGAGATTACAGACCTGAAGGTAGCGTTGACGATCGGGTCCGAAACCCAGAGCATCGAAGTCTCTGCTGAGCCGCCGGCACTCGAGACCAGTAACGCAACCCTCGGCGCGACGATGGAGCAGGAGATGTACGCCGCGCTGCCGATTCAGATGGGCGCAGCAGGAAGCCCTGACCAGCGTCGCGCAACCGACTTTGCCGTGTTGATGCCCGGCGTGCAGGGCAACGAAACCAACGGTAACCTCACCACCAATACCGGCGTCGTCAACGGTTCAGGCAGCCGAGGCGCTGCGTCTGCCGTCTACGTTAACGGCATTCCATTTACCTCTGTCGCGGGCCAGGGCGATACGCGCTTTGTCTGGACCGCCATCTCAGTCGACGCAGTCGATCAGTTCCAGGTCCAGACCTCAGGCTACTCGGCTCTTTACGAGGGGATGGGTGTGCAGAACTACTCCACCAAAGCCGGAGGCAATAAATATCACGGAGCCTTGTACGAATACTTCCGCAATACCGCACTCGATACCTGGGGATTCTTCGCGCCTTCCTTGCTGGGACCGGTCGATCCTAAGACCGGACAGCCTGGGCCGCCGCACAAGCCGAGAGAGAATCAGAACGAATTTGGCGGGCTGATCAGCGGGCCGATCATCAAAGACAAGCTCTTCCTCTTTGCCAACATCGATATTTATCGCTTCGCCCATGGGCCTCTGGCCGCTTTTCAGACTTTGCCGACACAGGCGGAATATAACGGAAACTTTACTGACCAGGGACTGAATGTCTACGACCCTACCTCGACAGTGTGCAACGCGGCCGGCACTGCATGTACTCGCACCCAATATCCGAATAACACAATTCCCTTGTCGAAGCAGTCGAAGACCGCCCAGTACCTGCAGCACTTCCTTCCGCAGCACTACACCTTACCCACGTCCACCGGCAATAATTTCGTAGGAGGATATCCCTACGGTCTCAACAACTGGATGACGACAGATCGCGCCGACTGGATCATCAATTCGAAAAACACCATTGCCCTTACCTTTGCAAAAGGACGACAGGTAACCGCCGGGGGCCCCGCGGTACAAACCACGGCCGGAAGAAACGTAACCCCCTTCGCTCCCTACAACTATGGCCAGGAGTTTGCCCCTAAGACCACCGTGTGGACGTTACAGGAGACCTACGCTATTTCGCCGCGGTTCGTGAACCAGTTCAACTATGGTTTTGCGCGTTACAACGGTCCTACCTACAACCCGAATCAAGGCGGCGATTTCGCTGCAACCGCAGCAGGCATTACTGGCCTGCCTCCCGGTCAGGCCTCCGATGCGTTTCCGCTTACCACGTTCTCTGGAAACGGGAGCCTTCCAACCGGCTGGGCAGGAAGCGTTGCCAATGGTTCCATTGCAAATGCCTATATCGCCTCGGACAACTTCCAGATGGCATTGGGCAAACATTCGATCACAGTGGGCGTGCAGATCAAGTGGCTGCAATACAACTACACGATCAATAGCACAGGCACCAGTCCGCTGACTCTCGCGACTTCTTCCACGGAGACCCAGGGATTTCTCTGCAAGACCGGCGCTACCGGTTCCTGCTCGCTCGCCAACTCCACCACTAATCTCGACACGAAAACGGGCTATTCCTACGCCAGCCTCCTGGCGGGAGCCATCGACAGCGAAACGCTCACCGATAATCTCGCCATCGTTGGGACCGGCGGCCGCTTCCGCCCCATCTCGCCCTATATTCAGGACGACTGGAAGGTCACCCCAAGGCTAACTCTGAACCTCGGCCTCCGTTATGATTTCTACCCAACCTATCAGGAACAATTCAATCGGCTCTCCTTCCTGAATCCGAATGCGACCAATCCAATCACCGGCAATAAGGGAGCCATCGGATTCGCCGGAAACACCGCAACCAGCGGTTCCTGCAATTGCACTACAAACGTAAGCAACTACTTTAAGAACTTCGGACCGCGTCTTGGATTCGCCTTCCAGAGCGATCCGAAGACAGTATGGCGCGGTAGCTGGGGCGTGATGTACACCCACGGCAACGGTGTTGGCGGTTCTGCGATCTCGAGAAATGGCACCGGCACGCTGGGTTTCTCCGCAAGTCCGAAGCCGGTTTATAACAACGCAGTCAACTTCATTCCATCGCAGCAACTCGACGCCGGCTTCCCGGCCTTCGCGCCTCCGCCCTCCCTCGTGGCAGGCTACGGCGTAGGCTTTAGCACGAATCTCGCCGCGCCTTCTACCACTCCTCAGACCGCGGCCTATGGCGACCCATATTACGGCGGCCGAGCGCCACAGTACATCGGCTGGAGCTTCGGTTTCCAGAGAGCCCTGACAGATTCCATCACATTGACCATGAGCTACGTCGGCTCCCAGGGCCACTTCCTGATCACCGACGGTGGTAATGGTCGCGGATTCTGGATCAATCAGCTCGATCCGAAGTATCTCTCGCTCGGCGTTCTCCTCAGCAACAAGGCGACGCCCGCCAACATCGCGGCGATTGCGGCACAGGGCGTTACGCCACAAAACGGCTACGCCTCGTTCGACCCGAACCAGACCATCTCCACGCTGCTGAAGCCGTTCCCTCAATACAGCGTCAGCGATTCCTATGGAAACATAGCCAACGCCAACTATAACGGCCTCCAGATCTCGGTGATGAAGCGGTACACTCACGGCCTGACGTTCATGGCGAACTACACCTGGTCCAGGGCGATCGATGACGGAGGCACCTTCCGCTCCGGCTACGATATTCCTGCCCAGTATTCAGGAGACGGCAAGTTCCACAAGGCCGACTCGATCGAGCGTACGGTCTCCACCTCGAACCAGCCTCAGCACGTGGTGCTGACCGGCGTCTACGACCTTCCCTTCGGTAAGGGCCACCTCGGAGGTGGAAATGCCTTCTCCCGTGCCCTGCTGAGCGACTTCAAATTCTCTAGCATCGTCCAAATGTTCTCCGGCTCACCCCTGGCGCTGACCGCATCCTCCTGCGGCACCAACGCCTCCAACGGAACCTGCCTGCCCAGTCTCAATCCCGCCTTTACCGCAAGCAGCGCCAAGCTGAACGGGGATTGGGGACATGGAGGCAATGCGGCCACACTCAAGACCATGTCGTTCATCAACTCGGCTGCATTTATCACCACGCCGTCTACCGCAGCGGCGCCTCTTTTCAGCAACTCGCCGCGCACGGCTCCCTATAACTTGTACGGTCCTGGAAACTACAACATCGACATTAGCATTCGTCGCAGCTTCCCCTTACATTTTGAGAGCTCTCATCTGCTGTTGCAGGCCGACCTCTATAACCTCACCAACCACACGCAGTTCGGTGGTATCGGCACCGTCTTCGGCAGCAGCACCTTCGGAACGGTCAGCACTCAGGCCAACAACTCGCGCGATGCCCAACTCACCGCTCGCTTTGAGTTCTAACAATTACGACGAACGTCTGCGACTCGCGAACTGGCGTTCCAATCCAATCAACTCAGTTTGCCGTTTGCTTAAAAGCAAACGGCAACTTCTGCCTCAAGATTTCGAGTGTCTATAGCCAATAGATTCAGTAATTTATAAGCTGGCTCCTCTGTTTTCCGGGCCAAACTCGCGTGTCAAGCCCCAAAACATCGTATCTCGTTCTCAGTAAAAGAGTTGCGCGTGGCATTTTAGTTCCACTCGGTCCGCTATACTAGATATAGAGATCAAAAAGAACAAGCAAGGCCCTTACCGCGCGGGCTAACTCATTTTAATGCAATATTTTAGCAGTAACCCTTTTGTTATGAATATTTTGCAGTCAGATGCTCCCCGTAAACCCCTCAATACAAGGACTTTATGCCCAAAATACCCCCGGGGGGGGCGGCACAGGTGCTAAGGCGTCACCCGCATCATCACGACGCCGTGGCTGGGGACCTCTGCGGAATAGCCACCCTTTACCGCCGAAGATTCCTTCTTCGTCCACAGGTTACGCACACTCGCCGAGACCGCGTCCGGGTAGCCGATGTCGGTCCAGGCTACCGAGATCTTCGCCGCTCCAGGTCCGCGGTTAAGAAGCGCGACCGCCCGGCCGCCATCCTGTAATTGCTTCGACCAGACCTCAAGATCGCCGGTCTTCTTCACTCTGCGTCCCTGCTGTCCTAGCGGATCCTGATCGATCGCGATGACGTCTTTATTCAGCAGGATCTCTTTTGTGTCCGCAGTCATGTTGACAACGTCGTTGCCCGCGAGCAGCGGCGCTGAGAACATAGCCCACATGCTGAAGTGCGAGCGGTACTCCTCTTTTGTCATCCCTCCGTTGCCAACCTCGAGCATGTCGGGATCGTTCCAATGGCCGGGACCGGAGTAGGATTCCAGACCGCTCATCAGATCGAGGATCTGGGTTACGCCTCCACCACCCCAATCCCTCTTGCACTCCCAGCAGTCCTGAATGTCCGGGGTAGCTCTCCATAGATTGCCAACTGGGCCGGCCCAAAGCCAAGGCTTCGTCGATCCCCATTCGCAGATGCTGAAGACGATGGGCCGGCCCGAGTCCGCGAGCGCGTTGCGCATTAACGTGTAGGAGGACTCGCTGTTCTGTCCTGGCAGAGTGTTGCACCAATCTTCCTTCAGATAATCGACGCCCCAGTTCGCGTATTGTTTTGCATCCTGATATTCGTGCCCAATGCTGCCGGGGCGCTTGGCGCAGGTCATGGTTCCGGCGTCGGAGTAGAGGCCAAGCTTTAGTCCTTTCCCGTGGATATAGTCGGCGAGTGCTTTGATGCCGGAAGGAAAGCGCTCCGGATCCGCGAGAATGTTTCCCTGGGCATCGCGCCCGGTCTGCCAGCAGTCGTCGAGGTTGACAAACTGATAGCCGGCATCCTTCATGCCATTTGCGACCATCGCATCCGCGGTCTCGCGCACGACCTTCTCGTTCAGCCCTTTGCATGCATACTTATTCCAGCTGTTCCACCCCATGGGAGGCGTTCTGGCCAACCCGTTTTCGAGGGCTCGTCCGAAAGAAGGCCCCATCGCAAATAACATCATCACGAACGACAGTCGTACGACGGAAAAACTTAAGGGCATCGCAAATATCCTCTTCAAATGGCGTTGTGGGATCGAACACTGCTCCCCGGAATTCTAACTCTTCACTAAATGGCTTCAGTGCGCGAGAGACTCTGACGGGGTTCGCGATGCGGATTGAACTAACCTGCTGGCAGGCGTTTCTCGTAGCAGAAGAAGCGCAATCCCGGCCTGAACTTCAGGCTGATCTTTCCGGCAAGCTGATAGCCCAACTTTGGAAAGAGCCGCTGGGTTGCCTCATTTTGCGTGTTGGTGTCGACGCGAAGTACGGTGATGCCGCGTTCGACTGCGATCTCTTCGGCCTTGTCCATCAGCGCACCGGCTATGCCAGATCCGCGAAATGCAGGATCGACTGCAAGCCGATGGACGACGATGGCGAGTTCGTTGATGTCCCAGCCTACTTGGGCGTAGTCGGGCTCCTGGTCCATGGTGATTGCGGCCAATCCGGCGACGGATGTCTCCGAGTCGGCGACCCAAAGTTGTGCGAGGTCGATGTCATGCTGAAGGACGGTTTCGTTGGGATAGGTCTCATCCCATTGCAGATTGCCTGCGGCAAGCATGAGTGGGACGACCCGCCGCATGAGTTCCATCAGGGCCGGCAGATCCTCGCGGGTGGCAAGGCGTATGCGCATGACTTTCCCAGCGTATCAGGAGTAGAGGGCGTCGTCTCTGCGACGGACTGTTTTGCGTTATGGCGAGACGCTTGTGGCTACATAATCCGAAACCGTTCGCGCATGAGGCGTTGGAATCGTGGCCGCCAGATGAGGTCATAGGCGAGTTCCTTGCCGGGGAACATGGCCAGTGCCGCCTTTCTGCTATCGGCGATCATCTGCGCAGCGTCATCGATCGTCAGGGAGGGGTCCTGGGCTATCACCTGCATGACCATGTTCATCATCATCTGCAGGCGGCGAATCAGCTTTTGCTCCGCCGCGCGCTCCTCTGCGCTGATTGCGATGGTGTCCGCACGCGATTCGTTTAACTCCATCCGACAACCTCCTAATCCCCCCAAACTAGTTATTGGTTAGATGCATCGACAATCTCGTGGATGCTGCCGTCCCGGCCAAGCAAGAATGTAGTCAGGCCGAACTCATCCGTTCGGTACAGCTTAGTCCGAGCTTCAGCGATTCGTTCGATCACTTCATAGCGGGGGTGCCCAAATGTATTCCCCCGTCCCACCGAAACCACAGCATCCTTTGGGGCGGCAGCGTCTAGAAACTCCTGGGTCGTCGAGGTTCGGCTTCCGTGATGTCCGATCTTTAGCAGCGTCGCTGCAGTCACCCGGCCATGCGTCAGCATCTCGAGTTCGCTGGGTGCTTCGGCGTCGCCTTCCAGCAGCACCGAGGATCTGCCGTATTGCATCCGCATCACGAGGGAGTCGTCATTCACAGGTTCTCGAGGATTGGCATAACCGGTCTCCGGCGCCAGAATGGTCATCTGTGTCCCGCCCCAGGCAAGCTGATCTCCGGCATAGAAATGACGCACCTGTACTTGAAGTTCTTTCGTCTCCGACATCAGGGCGCGGTAGGCGTCCGAGTTCGGATCGATGCTGACCCAGAGCTCTAGAGGCCTGAAGTTTCGCATGACTGCGGGCATTCCGCCCATGTGGTCGCTGTGCGCGTGACTTAAGACCAGTACGTCGAGACGGCGAAATCTGCGCGACCAGAGGTACGGCGACACTACTTCTTCGCCTATGTCGAATCGGCTCGTCGCTTCAGCGGCTTCGGTGACTCCGCCTACGGGGCCACCCGAGTCAACCAGCATGGTCGATCCATTGGGGCCCACGACGAAGATCGAATCGCCCTGACCGACGTCAATCGCAGTCACCTCCATCATGCCCGGCGTAATGACGGCTGGCTCAGGCCAGAGCACGATGAGGGCGATGAGTGGCAATAGGATCACCGCCGACCACGCCCAGCCGCGCGACCGGCGTACGGCCCAACAGCAGAAGGCCCAGCCCACGATCGCCAGAAGCGCGATCCACCATACAGGCGCCGGTACTCGCAAGTCTGCTGCCCGCACCGCACTCACGCGGCCAATCACCCCGGCGACCCCGTGCAGCAGGAGGGCAGTTGCTGCACCCGGCAGCATCGCGAGCCAAGGGCTGAGCAGCGATGCACAAAACGTGACAACAGCCATCGGAGCCAGTACTGCTACCAACGGCACGCTCAGCATGTTGGTTGGGACAGCAAACATGGTTGCGCGATGGAAGTAGACCGCCATGGGCAATACCATCACCATCTCGGCGACCGCGCCGATCAGCGCGAGTTCCAGCGCCCAGAGGCTCCAGCGCACGAGCAGTGAAGGGAGTTCGGTTGCCCATGTTCCCGCGACGTCGGTGAGGGTCTCGCTCGAAAGACGTAACATCACGCGAAACTGCGCCACTCGGGGTGGTAACGCGGTGTCCTCCCACTTGTCCCAGAGGTGCGCGGCGGCACGGGCATAGGGAAGAAAGCTGCGCTCAGCCAGGGGAATTGCGATGCCGCCGATTGCCACAATCGCCAGAAAGGTCATCTGGAAGCTGGCTTCAAACAGGGCCGTTGGAGACCACACCAGAACGCCAAGAGCCGCTGCCCCCAGTGCATTCAGAACACTGCGGTCTCGCGACAGCAGGCGTGCCAGCAGAAAGACCGCTGTCATAAAGAGCGCGCGTTGCACCGGTGCTCCGAAGCCTGTCAGCAAGGCATACCCGAAGGTGAGCGCGAGGGTTATCAGTGTTGCCAGCCATTCGCGCAGCTTCAATCTTCGCGCGAGCCAGAACGCGAGGCCGGCCAGCAGGCCTACGTGCATTCCCGAGACGACGAACAGGTGAAACGATCCTGTGCGTTCAAAGCCGACGCGTTGCGTCTTGTTCAATCCGGCGCGGTCTCCGAACAACATCGCGTTCAACATGCCCGCGTCATCCGGAGTAAGGCGGAGGACTTCGGGGAGTCTCCGATTTGCGCTCGAATGCACATAGCTGATGACACGTGCCGATGCCCAGCTTTGCGCCGCATAGATTCGGCACTGCAACTGTGCCGCGCGATCAGCATGTGTCGCGGTGCCCGGCTCTGATTGGTCAAGCCGCGAAATTTTTGAGGCTCGCACACTTGCGTGAGCCCCGATGCCTTGCGCGAGAAGGTAGTCTGCATATTGCCACGCTCCGGGGTCGCGGTAGCGTTCCGCGAGTTTGATTCGCATCGGGGCTTCCACTACGTCGCCACACTTCAGCGTAGGTAAGGCTTCCATTGCGGCACTCGCTCTTGTCATGCCAATGCCGGGTGGCTTGTCCGAAATCAAATTCATCCGCACGCCACCGGTCATGGGGACCATTCGCGAGATGTCCGGCGTTACTTCTTCGATTGAATCGACCTGAATGTCAACGGAGAGCGTGCCCACGGTTGCTGGTTCCTCGTCGGCTTCCTTTTCGGCCCACCAGCCCGGCTCCTGATCGTGATCGGAGTCATCCTGTCGAGAAGAGAGTTCGCGCACTCGCATGACGCGGCCGCGAAGTTGCCGGCTGAGGCCATCGGCATAGGTTGCGAGGGCGTGTTGGGTTGGAGGGGCGGGCTGCACTTCGGCGCACCAGCAACCGATCGCCATCCAGACTGCAGCCACCGGCACGATCGCCGTTCGCAGTGACCATCGCAATGCAGCCACCGTCAACAGCGACAAGAACAGGGTTGCTAGAAGCAGAACGATCGCAGGCTGCCGATTTCGCGCCATTACTTCGCCGAGCGCAAACCAACATACGGCTGTTAACAAAGGAGCGTGCCGAAACTCGAGCAAAGGAACGCGTGCGACTGCCTTCGGCCAAAGATCAGGGTTTGGCCCGTTCCTTTTTTCGGTCTTCAAAGCTCTGTCTGCGGACCGCACTCACCAACCATTTCACCACAGCGAGCCGAATTACCTGCGCAAAATCACCACGGTCTCCAGATGAAATGTCTGAGGAAACATATCGACCATGTGAAGCTCGGCCAGCTTGTAACCGGCCGCCACCAGGGCTTTCAAATCTCGAGCCAGAGTGACGGGATCGCAAGAGACGTAGACGATCTCGGGCGATGAAATCCGTGCCAACAAGGCGCAGACCTCCACTCCGACGCCGGCTCTGGGAGGGTCCATGGCGATGAGCTCGGGTCGTTCCCGCTGCACCACTGCGGCTCGCAAAAATTCCAGGGTTGTGGCTTCGACTGCACGCTTGCCAGACCCTTTGAAGGATCTGGACAGATCGTTTGCAGCGGCTTCCACTGCGACTACGTTTTGAAACGTTTTTGCGAGTGCACGCGAAAACAGCCCCACGCCCGCGTAGAGATCCCAGGCGACGGCGCCTCGTCGTCCTATGGTGACGATTCGTACAAGTTCATCGATGAGGAAGCGGTTGATCTGGAAGAAGCCACCGCGACTGACCCAATAGTCTTCTCCCACAGCCGAATAATTCAGTCCTTCTGCGCCCCAGCTCTCGAGCGGTCGCGGGCGGTTTGCTCGCCGACGCGTCGCTTCAGAGGGTAGCAGGGCAGTGCTCGCACCTGTCAACTCGGGCAGAAGTTCCTTGAGCCGCTGGCAGAGTGTAGAGAATCCAGGTTGGGGCTTCCCAACAAAAAGCGTCATCTGCAGTTTTGTTTCGTCGCTCGTCGTGAAGAATTCAACTTCATTCGTACTGCGAAGGAGGCGCGTCGTGATGGAGCTTTCTATTCCCACCTGGAGCAGCGTCTCGGCCGCGCGCCACACCAAGGGAGCCGAGATGGGACACTCATGAATGTCGAGAAACTGATTGGAGCCGCGCCGGTTGTAGCCGACCCGTAGGGCTTCCTGAAGCTCTTCAATTCGCAGGCGTGTTCGATTCCTGTAGGCCCAGGGCTCGCCGCTGTGCGTCTGTATGGGGGGCAGCGCGGTTAGCTCGGCGCGCTCCAGCGTCTCCTGCAGGATGGCAACCTTTATCTGAACCTGCGCTGAATATGTGGCGTGCTGATAGTGACATCCGCCACATTGGCCGAAGTGGGCGCAGCGTGGCGGCACGCGATCTTTGGATGCAGCAAGAACCTGAATCAGGGAAGCTTCTCCAAAGGCATTTCTTTGTTCAAGCAGGCGAGCTTCAACAAGCTCTCCCGGCAGCGTAAAGGGAACAAACACAGCCCTGCCCGCATCTTTACCTTCGGTCTGATGAGCCAGCCCCGCACCACCGTATACGGCTTTGTCAATTTGTAACTTCATTCGTGGCTCATATAGAAGAGGCTGAGCCTGGGTAGCTTGCACATTTCGAGCATTCTCTTCTGAAGGAACTGCTGTTGAACCTGCTTGATCTGCACGGCCTGCATCTTGCCGCGATAGGGCGCCAGTTCTCTCGCAGCTTGCTCGCGCATCGCTACAAGGGCCTCTTCGGGGGCTGACGTCAGGAGAGCTGCGAACATCTTCTCTTCGAGTACGCAAAGCGTTCGATCGAGTTCCTCAAGCGACTGCACCGGTTCGGTACGCAAGCCCATGGCCAGGGCTCGTAGCCTGCCTGAGATTTCAATAGCAGTCGCGTCCGCCGGAGGCTTAAGTGTCGCCGTCTCGATGGCAGCGGCGGTGTGTTCCAGGTACCGGCTGACGCGTTCGGCTTCGAAGCCGCTCTCCTGGGCCTCTCTTCCTGCGGCGGGAGCTGCGCCGATTGATGCCTCCATCGCGTGTTCTACGGCTTCCATCACACTTTGAGCGCACCACGCGAGGCCATTTACTTTTCGCGTTCTGCCGGAGGAGCGCAGCGCCTTTGCATCGTGTTTGTCAAAGGCGTTGTCGATGCCGCGCAGCACTGCCTCCAGTGGAACACTGGCCTCGCGCCATGTTTCGATCAGAGCCCAGTCCAGTGTGGAAAGCATCAGCAGCGAGCCGCGCCGCTGCTGAAACCGCTCTTCGATCTCGGTAAAGTAGTTAAAGTAGTTCTGCATGCGATCTTCTACAGCTTAAGCCAGCGCAGCTGACCGCGCCTAACTACGCACTGCGCTTCCTGTGCCGATCCAGATTGCGCTCGTAGATGAGGCGCAGGCCGGTGAGGGTCAACATGTCGTCTACTGCGTCGATGTGCTTCGATCCGCCGGCGATCAACTTCGCAAGACCGCCTGTCGCTACGGTCCTGGTTCCGGGCCCCAGCTCGGTGATCATGCGTTCGAGGATGCCGTCGACCAGTCCGATATAGCCGTAGTAGAGGCCGATTTGAATATTATCAACGGTTCCTGTCCCGATGACCTTCGCGGGTTTCTTGATATCGACGCGAGGAAGACGAGCGGCTCGGGAGAACAATGCGTCGGCTGAGATGCCGAGCCCGGGAGCGATTGCTCCGCCAAGAAACTCGCCCTTTTTTGAGACTGCATCGAACGTGGTTGCGGTGCCCATATCGACCACGATGCATGGGCCTCCGAAGCGCTCGAACGCCGCAACACAGTTGACGATGCGATCGGCGCCAAGTTCTGCGGGGTTATCGGTCAGGACCGGTATGCCGGTCTTGATGCCCGGCTCGACGAACATCGGTTTCACATTGAAATAGAGCTCACACACCTGGCGCAAGGTCGAGTCCAGCGGAGGCACAACCGACGAGATCGCAATTCCGGTGACGGCCCCGATCTCGAGCCCTTTTAGTTCAAAGAGGTTGCGTAACAGGACGCCAAACTCATCGCTCGTCTGCACCGAGGACGGTGTTGTAATGCGCCAGTTGGCGACCATCTCTGGCCCACGGGCGGGCTCGACGGCTTCATTGGCCAATCGGTAGAGTCCAAGTACCGTGTTGGTGTTGCCTACATCGAGTGCCAATAGCATGGCTGCGTCTCCCATGTCGGTTACAGCGCGCGAACCCCGCCGGAGAGGACGGTGTGCAGAACGCCATCGTCCCCGGCGACACGCAAAAAGCCGCGCGTATCAAGCCCATCCGTCACGCCAGTATATCCGCCTGCCTCATCAACGCTGACGTGTTTGCCCCGAACCCAGCTTGAGGCCGCTGCAAAGCGCTCCAAGAGGCTCGCCTGCGTAGATGTTCCGCGCAATTCCGCTTTGAGCAATGCGATCTCGTTGTCGAGAGCACGGAGAAATTCGATGAGGACCTGTTCGCGCGACCAAGGTTTGCCGGTTTCTCGCCGTAAGGAGGTAGCGAGGGCCTCCAACTCTGCGGGGAAATTCTGGTGATTCACGTTGATGCCAACCCCTGCGACGGCATAGCGCAACATCGCTGGTTCGTCCGGCCGCGTGGCTCCGACGGCCGTTTCTACCAGGATGCCGCTGCATTTTCTGTTGCCGATCAAAAGATCGTTGGGCCAGCGGATATCGGGCGTGAGCGTTGTGACGGCAGCGATGGCTGCCTGTACCGCCAAGCCGGTTGCAAGAGAGAGCCATAATGCGTCGACCAGAGCCATCCGGGGGCGTATCAGTACGCTCACGTAGAGTCCGTCGCCTGCAGTAGAGTGCCAGTTATGACCGCTTCGTCCTCGTCCTGCGGTCTGCTCGTCAGCAACCCAGACACTGCCATGCGCGGCACCTGTTTGCGCTGCCTCCAGCGCAAGCACGTTGGTCGACCCAACGGAAGGAAGGTGGTGCAGGTCGTGTGCGAATGCGGTGTCGGCGAGTGCTGTCGCGACGCTGGATAGATCGAACGTGTTGGCCAAACTGTTCCTCAGTAAATGTCAGCCGTGATTCGCATGCTCAGGTCGGCGGCCGCTGCGGAGTGCGTCAGCGCGCCAACGGAGACGAAATCTACCCCGGCCAGCGCGTACTTGCGCACCGTCTTCAGGTTCATATTGCCGGATGCTTCGATCGGAACGTTGGGCAATTTCGCGCGAATCTCTTTGACTGCTTTTTTGACCTGAGATGGGGTCATGTTATCGAGCAGAATCGATTCTGCACCGCCGGCGATGGCTTGCTCCAACTCGGCTTCGGTACGGACTTCGACCTGGATCCATTGGGAGCTTTTGCGATTTTTCATCGCGTTCTCGAGCACCGCAGGAATGCCGCCGCCGAGGGAGATGTGATTGTTTTTGATCAGGATGCCGTCCTGAAGGTCGAGGCGGTGATTGACGCCGCCACCGCAGCAGACGGCGTATTTGTCGAGCACGCGGAGGCCGGGGATGGTTTTGCGGGTGTCGAGGACCTTGGTTTTTGTGCCAGAGACGGCCTTGACGAATTCGTTGGTGAGTGTAGCGATACCGGTCATGCGTTGCATGAGGTTGAGGATGACTCGTTCGCAGGAGAGCAGGGCGGAGGCGTTGTGGCGGATGACGGCGAGGGTTTGTCCTTTTTTTACTTTTACGCCGTCGAAGATTTCGGGGTGGCTGACTACTTCGAAGCGGCCTACGGGAGCCGGGGACATTTTGGCGAAGATGTCTAGAAACACGGGGATACAGCCGAGGCCGGAGACGACGCAGGCCTGTTTGGCGATGATGGTTCCGGAGGCGCGGAGGTTTGAGGGGATGGTGAGGGCGGTGGTGATGTCGTTGGCGACTTTGTCTTCGGCCAGTGCTGCTTCAAGGATGGTGCCTACCCGTTTACTCTTCCAGTCCATTTAGTCATCCTAAACCCTCTTTTTTCCGGGAAATTTTTTACGGTGTGGCGGGGAGTGGTTTTTCGTGATTTGTGGGTGTTTTTTGAGGGGGTTGGGAAAAACTGGTGTTTTTTGCGTGGTTTTTCGGTGGTGAATTCGTGGTGATTGGATGGTGGATGGTGGCGAAAAAATGCAGGGTTTTTAAAGGCAAAAATACTTCACGGTTTTGAAATATTTCTGTGGAAATTTCAGCGGCGATTGGCGGGCGGCTCAGGCAAGTCGTTTCGACGATTGCATTCGAGAGGTAGTCCGCCCGAACCACCAGGACTTCGGCTGCGATGAAGGCTGCGAAGAGAGAGGCGAACGCCTGCCTGCGGGGCGGCGGCATTAGCTGTCTTTGCGGTAGAGGAGGTCGCGGATCGCCTGCCTCCTGGCCTTGTTGGCTTCGGTCTCGGACTTGCGTTCGTCGGCGTCCATGCGGCGCTTGGTTACAGGATCGATGGATTCGTCGGCGAGGCTGCACTCAGGACAGCGATTGGCGAAACCGGGTTTATCGGGCTTCAACTCGAACTCTTCGGAACAGATGGCACAAGTTTTGATCGGGAACGGCATACAGGCTCCTTGCTAATGGAGGCGATCCGGGAGTGGTGCGACTACAGGCTGCCAGCGGCGGATCGTCCAATTTGAGGACGGCTGAGCCTCCTTTGCTCTTCCAGTCCCTCACCTAATTTTAAACTGGCTGCTCGTATCTTGTTGTCAACAGTTCGTCAGTCGATGGCCATTTTCAAGCTTCGCGTGATGGGGGCTATAATCCCCGTTCCATAAGGAGGATTCGACTATGGCAGATGACAAACAGACCATGGATAACAAACAAATCGCGCAGAGGTTCATGGAGGAGTGCTGGAACCAGGGGAAGATGGACTCGATCCGCGAACTTGTAGCGAGCGGATGCATGATCCATGATCCGGTGTTTCCCGCGCTCACATCCGGAGCCGATAACCTTCAGCGTCATATCGAGATGTGCAGGACTGGTTTCCCCGATCTGACATTTTCAGTCGACGACACGATCGCCGAGCGAAATGAGGTCGTGCACCACTGGACGGCTCGAGGGACTCACAAGGCGCAGTTCCTGGGCCTGCCTCCGACCAACCGGAACGCGACGGTCTCGGGCACCTCGATCTATCGGATGGAGGGCGGAAAGATCGTTGAGCAGTGGGCAGATTGGAACCTGATGACGTTGATGGAGCAACTCGGGGTTTCCACCACGCCCCAGGCGGCGGAATCAGAGATGCGTTCTGAGAAGCATATGAACCACGGCGAGGTTCGCATAGACTGAATATTTCTGAGAATTTTTGTGCAGTCAGGTGGAGGGCAGCGAATCGAGCGCTGCCCTTGTTTTATTGTGCAAAGGAGTCGCCTGCTATTTCGCGCCTTGCGCTCACCACAGCAGAGCTACGGATTGTTCCTTGAATACCGGCGGGGGTCCGCCCTGATTCGGAAGGTGGATGGCGGCGAGGAATGGTTTGGCCTGGGGATCGTAAGTGACCGCGATGTTTCCAGGTCTTCCCTGCGATCCGTCGTTGCCGTTGCGTCCGCTGGAACCGTCGCTTCCGCTTCCTCCATTTGGGGATCCAATTCCTCCGGCACCGCCCCGGCCTCCCTGGCCACCTTTTCCAGCAGATCCTCCGGAGCCACCGTTGGATCTCACGGTTAGCGAACCTCCCTGGGGATCGACCAGGTAAAACCTCTCCTTGTGACCGGCCGACGCTACGCCGATCTGCAGCAAAGGATGGTTTCCCGATCGAAGCGTGACGCGAACCTGTACAGGCGGCCCGTCCCCTCCCGGTCCTCCATCTTGACCATCGGAGCCGTTGGTCCCGCTGGTGCCGTCTCCACCTGCAGAGGGATGGTCGGGGTCGATGGAGCCCGGGCTGCCGCTCATGCCGCCAACTCCGTCAGTCCCGTTAGAGCCGCTGGTGCCGGTGCTGCCGGAGAAGTTAGAGAGGAAGGGGTAGTCGTAACGAACGGGAACGTCAAGCTCCGTGTTGAGGCCGGGGTGGCTGGGCACCGTGATGGCGAGATGACCCATCTTCCCATCGCTGATCCTGGGATCGCGAGCAAGAGAGACGATGCCTTTTTTTGTTGACCGACACGACCGTTGCCGTGATCGCGAGATCCTTCCAGAGAATCTTTCCCTTGCCCTTGCCTTCTGTAACCCAGACGCTTCCATCGGAGGCCATGAAGGTGACTACCAACGGAGACTTTTCTCCCGGTGCGACGCCGGGATCTTTGGGCAGGTCGGCATCCATTGACGTGACCGGAATCTTTGCGAGAGAGGCTCGCAGACCGAGGCCGACTTGCAGCCTGCTGCATCCAGATAAACCAAAGAGAAAGACCACTCCGATACTTGCCGCCATCTTTGTGGCGTATGAGACAACCAGCGACCTGACCCTGCTCATCGTTCAGCTCCGCAAATCTGTCCGCAAACCGTGCGGGAGTTTCTACGCAGGGCGGTGAACATCGAAGTTGAGCTTGCGACTTCGTGTTCCTACTGATCAACACCTATTTGTACGAGATGTTTTGATGAATCGAAACAAAATCGGTCGTGTCTCAGTTTGAATCTTCGCTCAGGTAGTAGTGCCGCCACGTGTAGTGGAAGCTGCATTTCTCATCGCGGGTTGTTGAGTGCATAGCAAAGAAAACGCCCCTCTTGTCAATGGACTTGGATGCCCGTAGCAGTACGGGAAGGTTCGGGACTTCCCGGTGCAAGATTCTAGTGGCGGCATTCGCAGTCAGACGCTTATGCGACTCGGTCGTAATGTGACGAACTTCCACGATCCGTTCCTCGCGCGGAGTCACGTCCTTGATTGTGAGTGTGACGTTCACGCCTTGTAGTCTAACGGAATCAATCATGCCAGAGCCGCGATTTCCTCAAGGGATTCAAACTGAGACACTACCAAAAATCGACCAGATTCGCGAAGGCGTCGTTCGTACTCTGCATCGGTCTTGCCTCTACTTCGTCTTTGCGGCCGGGGTATCCAGGTACTTGATGAGGATGGCTTCGTTGCCGATTTCGTTGTAGATCAACTCGTCGACGATGCCGCTTGCGAGGAGGAGGCCGTATCCGCCGGCGCGCATTCCCTGTTCTTTGCGCAGCATGATGTGGGCCATGGGATCGGCAGGGGAGTTGGCAACGGCCGCGTGGGTGATCGCTTCTTTGCGGAAGCCAGTGCCGGGGTCGCGTATCCGGAAGACCATCGAGCGGGCGGTGCGAATGGCGTTCACTTCGACGACCTGTTCGGGATTGAACTTCGCTCCGTGTTCCATGGCGTTCATCAGGATCTCCCGGAAGGCCTGGACGATCTCCTGTCTTGCGTCCTCGGGGAGTTGAGCGCTGAGTTCTTTCGCAAACGAAAGAAGGCGCTCGGCCGTGATGATGCGGCAATTGGCGCGAATGGAGACCCAACCGGGCCGGGCCGACAGGATTTCAATGTCGTCTCGCGTTTGGTTGTCGGCCGCTGCGCAAGAGGCCAGCGCCGCGATCTCGTGCGTATCGAAGGGAGGCGTGAAGCAGGCGAAGACCTTGGCACGCAGGGCGGCGATCACCTTGTCGGGAGTGCTGTTTTGCGCGAGAACGATGCACTTCAGGCCGGGCGTGATGGAACGCATCTCTTCGAGCAGCGCGAGGTTTTCCTCGATATCGCTGTCGGCGCTGGTGATGACGACGTCGAAGGACTGGGCACGCAAGTGCTTCAGGGCAGCGGCGGGGCCTGCGGAATACTCCATGGGCAAGTTGGCGGCCGTGAGTGCGTCACCGATCTTGCGGCTAACGGGAGTGTGGCTTCCGATGATGAGGACTCGGCTCATGGTGTGCTCTGAGGCGCGGGACGAGTTGATTCTAGACCATCGCCTCAAACCATCGCGCAGCGGAGACGGGTTCAAGGCGGTGCGAAGAAGCCTTTGCGTGCCTGGACCGTTAGTTTGTTGTCTTTCGCCTTCAACTCCAGCTTGTGATAGCTGTTAGGTTTCGTGTCTGCGGGTGGCGTGTAGCCAAGGGCATATTGCAGGCGGAGGTCCTGACCGATCTGCGCATAGATCTCGCGCAGACTGAGTGTGGGTGAGACCGTGAAGACGCGGCCTCCCGTCGCCTCGGAGAGGCTCTGCAGGATTTTCATTCCGGGGTCCGGAGTTCCTGAACTGACGCCGAATTTGGCGGCTTCGTTCTGCGCGCTGTAGAGGATCGAGTAGACCTGAACATCTGCACGCTGCACCTGTTCGATTGCGTCGGCGAGCGTGCTGCGACTTCCGTTGTCGCCGCCGTCGGTGAGAAGCACCATTGCTTTGCGGCCGGTCTCTTTGGCGAGAATATTCTTCGCGACGGAGTAGACGGCGTCATTCAACAGGGTTCCGCCAACCGCGGAGGCGTGGGAGCTGAGGCGCGCGAGTGCCAGGTGCAGCACGTTGGGTGAGTTGGTCATGCCCTGGAGTTGCTGAACTGCGGTGTCGAACTGCACGAGCATGGCGCGGTCCTGCTTGCGGCCCATCATCGTCTCGAAGAAGACGTCGCTGGCGAGCGCTTCATCGTTGATGAAGGTGCGCTGACTTCCACTGGTGTCCACCATTAAGGCTAAGGTGAGAGGGAGATCGGAGCCTTGCGAAAAGTAGCGGATCGACTGCGGTTTGCCGTCCTGCTTGAGGATGAAGTCATCTTTGGTGAGGCCGCCTGCGGGTTCGCCGTTTTTGTTTTTTACCACGGCGGAGATCTCGACGACACGTGCGGCTACTTTGAGCGTCGTTATGGGTTGGGTGTCTGGGGTTGGCTCTTTCGTTGGGGCGGGCGTCGCGGATTGTCCCCAACCTGCCGTTGACAGGAGTAGGAGGCACGTCGCCCGGATGGGGTTCAACACGAGTTCGTGCCTCCACCTGCAGAATAATGGAAATGTGCCGCTCAATTCCGGCTGCTTTATGGACGGCTAACGCGCTGGATTTGATTCAACCCAGGGCGTCGAGGGCCGCTTTGGTTTTGTCGTGGAGGGTTTTGGTTTCTGTGTGCTGCTTGCGGAGGCCATCAACGATGTGGGCGGGGGCTTTGGCCATGAAGGCTTCGTTGTTGAGTTGGCGGTCTGCGGCGGTGAGACCCTTTTCGTATTTGGCGAGGTCTTTGGTGAGGCGCTCGCGTTCGGCGGCGATGTCGATCTGGCGCTCGTAGATGACGGCTACGTCGAAGTCGGCAGTGCTGCGGGCGTTGGCGCCGGAGAGTGTTGCGGGGGCGAACTCGATGGAGGCAACGCGGGCCATACGGGAGAGCATGTCCTGATTGGCGTCGGCTAGGGCGACGATGCGGTTCGACGCGTGAAGGTGGATGGGCGTGGATTCTTTTTCGGGGACGCCCAGTTCTTTGCGAAGGGCGCGGACGGTGGTGATGAGGCTCTGCAAGGTCGTCATTGCGCTTGCGGCTACAGGGTCGGCGGGGAAGTCGGCTGCCTGGGGGTAGCGAGTGAGAGCGATGGATTTTGCTGGCGGTGCGTCGTTGTAGAGGGCGTGCCAGATCTCTTCGGTGAGGAAGGGCATGAAGGGCGAGAGGAGGCGGAGGGCGGACTCGAAGACTCCGGTAAGTGAGGCGAGGGTGAGGGCGGTGGTGGGGTTTGGCGGCGCGCCTTCGGTGAAGTTGAGACGGAGCTTGACGAGTTCGAGGTACCAGTCGCAGAGCTCGCCCCAGAAAAATTGGTAAATGGCGTTGGCGGCTTCGTCGAAGCGATAGTCGGTAAGCGCCTTGTCGACGGCGGTGGAGACGACGCTGAGGCGGTCGAAGATCCAGCGGGTTTCGAGTGGGGTGTCTGGTGGAAGAACCCACGTCCCAGAATCGGGACGTGGGGCACCCGGATTTCTGCCGGTGCCCGGGTCTAAAACGGTGATTTTGTAGCCGGCTTCCTGGGCGCGGTCGATGTTCATGAAGAGGAAGCGGGCGGCGTTCCAGATTTTGTTGGCGAAGGCGCGGTAGCCTTCGGTGCGGGCTTCGGAGAAGGCGATGTCGGTGCCGGGGGAGGCCATCGACGCGAGAGTGAAGCGGACGGCGTCGGTGCCGAAGCGCTCGATGATGTCGATGGGGTTGATGACGTTGCCCTTGGTCTTGGACATCTTCTCGCGGTTGGCGTCGCGGACGAGGCCGTGGATGTAGACCTCGCGGAAGGGGACGGCTTCGGCGAGGGTGCGTTTGCTGCCGTTGGGCATGGGGACGTCGAGGGTGAAGTGGCAGCCGAGCATGATCATGCGGGCGACCCAGAAGAAGAGGATGTCGAAGCCGGTGACGAGGAGGGTGGTGGGGTAGAAGTTGGCGAGGTCGGGAGTGATATGTCAGTTCTGCCGTTCTGCGTTCGGCAGTTGCCGGCCAGCCGAGGGTGGTGAAGGGAAGGAGGCCGGAGGAGAACCAGGTGTCGAGGACGTCGGTTTCCTGGACGATGTCGGTGGAGTTGCAGTTGCCGCAGTGGGTGGGGGTTTCGCGCGAGACGGTGATTCCGCCGCAAGGTTTGCAGTGCCAGGCGGGGATGCGGTGGCCCCACCAGAGTTGCCGGGAGATGCACCAGTCGTAGATGTTCGTCATCCACTCGAGGTAGATCTTTTTGTACATCTCGGGAGTGAAGTGGATGGCGGGTTTTTCGCCGTTGATCGACTCGACTGCGTTGATGGCGTTTTGCGCGATGGTGTTGCCGCCTGTGTTCGGGGTTTTGTTGACGGCGAGGAACCATTGGAGGGAGAGACGCGGCTCGATGACGACGCCAGTGCGTTGCGAGAGGCCGATGGAGTTGGTGTGCTCCTTGACGGATTCGAGGAGGCCCTGGGCTTCGAGGTCGGCTACGATGCGTTCGCGGGCTTCGTAGCGATCGAGGCCGTCGTAGGGCGAGCCGGGAAGGGCAACGTGGGCGGTCTCGTCGAGGATCGACTGGGGCTGGGCAGGTTGTGGCGCTGGCCGATGGCGAAGTCGTTGGGGTCGTGGGCGGGCGTGACTTTGACCGCTCCGGTGCCGAATTCGGGTTTGGCCCAGTCGTCGGCGAGGATGGGGACTTCGCGGTCGGGGCCGCCGTTTACAGCGGTGAGAGGGACGCGGACTTTTTTGCCGATGAGGGCGGTGTAGCGTGCGTCGGTGGGGTTTACGGCTACGGCGGTGTCGCCGAGCATGGTCTCAGGGCGGGTGGTGGCGACGGTGATGTAGCCGGTTCCGTCGGCGAGCGGGTAGCGGATGTGGTAGAGCTTGCCGGTGCGCTCTTCGTGCTCGACTTCGAGGTCGGAGACGGCGGTCTGGATGCTGGGGTCCCAGTTGACGATGTAGGCGCCGCGGTAGATGAGGCCCTGTTCGTAGAGGCGGACGAAGGCTTCTTTGACGGCGACGGAGAGGCGGTCGTCCATGGTGAAGTATTCGCGCTGCCAGTCGACGGAGGCGCCGAGGCGCTTCATCTGCTCGAGGATGGCTCCGCCGTAGAGCTTGCGCCAGCACCAGACGCGCTGGACGAAGGCCTCGCGGCCGAGCTCTTTGCGGGAGGTGCCTTCTTCTTTGAGTTGGCGCTCGACCATCATCTGGGTGGCGATGCCGGCGTGGTCGGTGCCGGGAAGCCAGAGGGCGAGGTCGCCGAGCATACGGTGCCAGCGGGTGAGGATATCCATCTCCGTTTGGTTCAACATATGGCCCATGTGCAGCCGGCCGGTGACGTTGGGCGGGGGGAGGAGAATGGTGAACTTTGTGGTTCCGTCCTGCGTACTTTGGGGGGTTGGAACGTCAAACAGACGCTCCTTGACCCAGTACTCGGCCCAGCGTTCTTCTATGACAGACGGATCGTATGCTTTCGGCAGTTCGTGGCTCATCGGTGCTTTAAGGGTAGCATTGACTGGGCGTTACGGGTTGGGCCGGAGGGGGTCGAACGAATGACTCTCCACTGCGGCATCTTCCGCCGTACACTAGCGCCACGAGGTCTTCTAATATGCGCAGATTGCTCCTCGCAGTTGCTGTTCTTCTTGTCTACGCTCTTCCTGCATTCGCCAAATCCAGTGAGGACCGCGCCAACGTCGGCGGCAACATTACGATTGCCGAAGGCGAGACGGCGGGTGATATTGCGTGCGTGTTTTGCTCGGTTCGCGTTCATGGAGATGTGAGAGGGGATGTCGCGGTGCTGTTCGGGAAGATCCAGGTTGATCCTGGCCGCACGATCTCGGGCGATCTGGCGGCGCTGGGCGCTGATTTGAGTCTTGGCGAAGGGGCCACGGTGGGAGGAGATGTCGCGATTGCCGGCGGAGATGCAAACCTTGCCCCGGGGGCGACGATTCACGGCTCACGCGCAATATCTCCCAGCCGGATCTGGTTGCTGCTTCCGTTTGCTCCGTTGTTGATTCTGATCGGATTGATCTGGCTGGTCGTGTATCTGGTGCGGCGCAACCGGTATCAGTTTCCAGCATATCCGCATGGACGCGGGTTTTAGGTTCGTTAACGTCCGGTGAAATGCGTCATGCTGATGGAACCTGGCTGCTGAGGGAACCTGCTCGGGAAAGCATGCGTACCAACTCAGCAGGTTGATTTCCTAGGGGGTAATTTGCGGGTACATGCTCTAAGCAGCCTGGTTCTGCCGTTACTGCTCGCTGTCGGAGCAGCCGGCCAATCTCCGGGAAATCGCACTTATGTGGGGCAGGACATCTTCGTTGCCGCGGGCCAGCAGGTGCATAACGCCACGTGCCTGTTCTGCTCGGTGCAGGTGGAGGGGGATCTGACGGGGCATGTCTTCGTTCTCTTTGGAAGCGTGAATGTCAGCGGGGAGGTGCGGCAGAGCGCTACGGTGATCGGGGGAAACGCCGTGGTCGATTCTCAGGCCAGAATCGGCGGCGACCTGGCGGTTCTGGGCGGCAACGCGGTCTACGAAACCGATGAATCGATCTCGGGGAGCGCGTATGTGCTTGGCGGGCACCTGTCGCATGTCTCGAAGGAAGGAGAGCGCCGCGGACACCGGGTTACGGTGAGCCCGTTTTTCTTTGGGTTGCTGAGTGTAGTTGCGCTTCTTCTGTTGTCTGTTGCCATTGCGCCGCGGGTTCGCCGGCGGACGGTGATTAGCCAGTCAACCTGAACCGGGATCGATCAGAGAGTTTATTGACGAGAAAAAGGGATGCGGCCCGTGGCTGCATCCCTTTTCGGTTTCCCTTGAGTTGCAAGGCTAGAACGGGTTGATTTTTGAGAGCCCCTTCTTCTTCTTGTGCTTGCTGGAAGACTCGTCGTCCTTATCGAACTCCGGCTTCGGATTCTTCTTCTTGTTGGGGTCGGCCGCCTGTGCGGCGGGCTGCGGTTTGGAGGCGACGTCGTTGACTGCATCCGGGGCTTCTGCAGGCTTTTCGGCGGCGGGCAGTGGGGTTGCGTTGACCGGTCCCACGGCCTTGAGGCCGCCGTTTGGCGTCGGCTGGGGTTGCAGTGCCACCGGTGGTAGCTCCAGGGGTTAGAATTTCAACGCCCAGGCTGTTTCCGCTGGCCGCAGGGGCAGCGGTGGTAGGAGTTGACTGTTCCGCTGCTCACGGCCGATCCTGCGGGAGCGGCTGCATTGGCGGCAGGGACGTCCTGGAGGGCGAGCGGCGCTGCTGGCGGGGCGGGCGCGGCTGCTGTTGTGGCAGGCGCGCTCCCATCCGTGGCTGGTGCCGTGCCGTCTGCCGCGGGGGTGCTCGCTTGGGTCGCGCCCGGGTTAATGGCGTCGTTGAAGTCGGTGGTGATCTTCTTGATGACGTGAGGGGCGATCGTCGGGGCTGGGTCGACCAGCGTGGGGTCGCCATCGCGCGCGGCCAACACTACGTCGGGCTTATGCATGACCAGCAGCGTCGCACGATCCTGCAGACGGTACTGTCTGCGGCTATTTTCGAGTGCGACACTTGCCGCGATCTGCTCGGGGGTGGGCGTTGGGATCGGCACATTCATTGCATCGAGCCGGTCGCGGGCATCCTCGACGTGGGGAGCGGCGGAGTGTTCGAGAACGACCTTACTGTAAGCAGCGATGGCCTGGTCGTCATATTCCTTTTCAAGCCTGGCTTTGGCGGCTTCGGGTAGCTTCATCGTCCGGATGAAGCGTGCCTCAGTCTCATAGGCGTCGCCAAGTCCGATCAGCACCTCGTCCATATGGCTGTATTGGGGATACGTGTCGACGACGGTCTGATAGCGGGCAATCGCCGCCGGATAGTTGTTGGAGTGTGAGGAGTAGAACGCGGCGATGGCGGACTCACGCGTAGCCATGACCTCCTGAACTTCGCGCAGCCGCTGCTTCGCTTGAGGGACCAGCGTGGACTCGGGGAACTGCTGGAGCATCAAGCGGTACTCTTCCTGTGCGTGGGTGGCCTTGGCGTAGTCGCGGTCCGGCTTGTCCATCTGCTTGAAGTAGATGTCGCCGACGCGCATCTGGGCTTCGGCGGCCTCGGGCGCGTTGGGGAAGAAGGTGATGAAGTCCTTGTACTCCTGCTCGGCCTGGGTGAGGGCTGCGGTGCCGCCCTCTTTGAACCAGCTGTCGGCGATGGCGAGCTTGGCCTTCATCTGATACTGCGAGTCGGGGTAGGTGTTGAGCAGGGTTTGGAGGTCGAGGCGGGCAACGTCGAAGTGGCCGCGCTTGGTGGCGTCGAGGGCCTTGTCGTAGAGGACCTTGTCGGGCAGGCCGGCGTCGACCGGGGCGATCTTCTTCTCCTTGGCCAACTCCTTCTTGGTGTCCTTGGACTGAACGACCTTTTCGCCCTTTTTATTGCTGGGCGAAGCGGAGACTGTGACATTGGTCTGCTGCTGACCGGTGGCATCTGTCGTGGTCGTGGTAGAGCCGGTGACCTGGGCGCCTGCGCTGAGTGTGGAGACGATGAGACCGGCGATGGCGAGGCCAGCCAGTGAACCGGCCCTCAGACTTGGGAAAAAGGAACGTTTGTTCATCCGCAAAAAACCCCGTTTTAGCCTCGCGCTGTGGGCGCACAGGCTGCCTTCCATTCTAAACTTCCCGTCAGATTTGTGCCGGGACAGCAGCCCGGGCCAGCTTGAGGAATTCCCTGGCGTTGTGTTCGGTTTTGCCGGGGGCGAAGATGGCTGACCCGGCGACCAACATGTCCGCTCCTGCTTCGACCACGAGAGCGACGGTATCGTGAGCAATTCCGCCATCGACTTCGATGCGAAAGTTGAGTCCCATCTCCTCACGGAGCTCGGCGAGGTGGGCGATTTTGTCGATGGCGAGGGGGAGGAACTCCTGGCCGCCGAAGCCTGGATTGACGCTCATGACAAGCACATGGTGAACCATTGGAAGGACTTCTATCAGGGTGTCGACCGGCGTGGCGGGGTTGATGACGACGGCCGGTTGCATCCCATGTTGCGCGATGTGCTGGAGGGTGCGGTGGAGATGACGGCAGACCTCCTGGTGGACGCTCATCATGTTGGCGCCGGCGTCGGCGAAGGCTTCGATGAAGTCGTCGGGGTTTTCGACCATCATGTGGCAGTCGAGAGGAAGCGTAGTGATGGGGCGGAGGGCTTTGACCATGGGCGGGCCGAAGGTGATGTTGGGGACGAAGTGGCCGTCCATGACGTCAACGTGGACGATGGTGCCGCCGCCGCGTTCGGCCGCTGAGACTTCGTCCGCTAGATGGGCGAAATCGGAGGCCAGGATGGAGAATGCCAGTTCGATCACTTGCGGTCTGCTCCTGTGTGCAAGTCTATCAGCGGGGAGCGGAGTGGGCAGGGGTTCAGCCTTTAACACGAAGACCCGGATTCGGTCACTTCGGTATCTTATCAGAGGGCCGAATAGCGTGTTTTGCATATCCTCCGAGTGATCGTGCATCTAAGAGGAACTTATGTTTAACGCAAAAGCGTTTTCCGCTGCCAGTGCGACATCGCCGCTTGCCTCTACCACGATCGCGCGGCGCGATCCAACCCCGAACGACGTGCAGATTGAGATACTTTTCTGCGGAATCTGTCATTCCGACCTGCACCAGGCGCGAAATGAGTGGAGCGGTGCGATGCCTACGGTGTATCCCTGCGTGCCGGGACACGAGATTGTTGGCCGCGTCACGAAGGTCGGCTCGGCGGTAACCAAGTTCAAACCGGGTGATATTGCCGCTGTCGGCTGCATGGTCGACTCGGACGGCACATGTCCGGAGTGTAAACAAGGCTTCGAGCAGTTCTGTCCGAACCTTACCCTGACGTACAACTTTCCCGACAAGCACACTGGCGGCGTCACCTATGGTGGCTACTCCGAGAGCATTGTGGTGGATCAGAAGTTTGTGCTGAAGGTTCCGTCGAACCTCGATCTCGCCGGGGCTGCTCCGCTTCTCTGCGCTGGAATCACGACTTACTCGCCGATGCATCACTGGGGAGTGACCAAGGGTAAGAAGGTCGGCGTCGTCGGTCTCGGCGGATTGGGCCATATGGGAGTCAAATTCGCGCATGCCCTGGGAGCGCACGTCGTGCTGTTCACCACGTCGCCGGGCAAGAAAGACGATGCTCTTCGCCTTGGTGCTGACGAGGTTGTCATCTCGCGAAACGCGGACGAGATGGCGAAGCATGCAGGCAGCTTCGACTTTATTCTGGATGCCGTCTCCGCCGAGCACGACATCAATGCGTATCTCAATCTTTTACGACGCGACGGCAACCTCACATTGGTTGGCGCGCCGGAAAAGCCTTTGTCTGTGGCTGCGTTCAATCTGCTGTTTGGGCGGAAGAGTCTTTCGGGCTCGCCGATTGGCGGCATCGCCGAGACTCAGGAGATGCTCGACTTCTGCGGTGCACATAATATTACCGCTGATGTCGAAATCATTCCGATTCAGAAGGTGAACGAAGCGTACGACAGACTTGTGAAGGCTGACGTGAAATATCGCTTCGTTATTGATATGGCTTCTCTCAAAGGCGCAGCGTAACTGCGAGGAACAAGCGCTACCGGGTTCCCGACTGTCGGCAAAGCTGCGACGGTCGGGAATTCGTTTTTGGGCTGTTACCCGGTAGACCGGACGCCTTCCTACTCAACCTGCACGGGGTTCTTTGGCACGACCGGCACCGTTCTCTCGACGTCTGGGCGGCCTTCGTGGAGGATCTTTGTCTTCGCTGCTTTGGCGGCTTCACGGTTGGTTTCGGCCATGGGTTTGGGGTCGCCAATGACCATGCGGGCGGCGCCTCGCAGAATTTTGCGGATGGGCCATGTGCCGTCTTCGTTCGCGAAGAAGATTTCGCCGATGCGCTGCTTCTCGGGGCGGTAGTACCAACGGCGGAGCAGAGAGAGATGGTCGCTGAGCAGGGCGAGATCGTTGGGCTTGGCCCCTTTTTGCTGGAGGGCCGCAAGGGCGTGAGTGGCACGTTCTTCCGGGGAATTGGTGGCGCTGCCCGCAACCGGTTCTCCTTCGAGCGGGATCGCCTGGAGCATTAGAGGCTGCGCGAAGAGGGAGCTGCCGACGCTTGTCTGTTCGCGCACGGCGCGGACGCCGAGGGTGGAGAGGCGCTCGGGGCCGATGAGGCAACCGCCTTCGAGCAGGAAGAGCGCTGCTTCTTCCTTGTGATCCTCTACCGGCGCGGCAGACTGTACGATCACGGCGCGCAGTTGGGGGACGGGACGAACGATCCAGTCGGCGAGCGCCTGCACACCCTTTACTTTCTGCCATTGGGCATGAAGGACGGCGGCTTTTTCAAATTGCATGCCGGACGACGCCTCTTCGCGATCGAGGCCGATCTGAATGATCATGCTCTCGCCGCGGGTGTCGAAGAATTTCTTTACGGCTGCGGCTTCGGCGGCGTATTGCTCCGGCGTGCAGGCTTGTTTGCAGGGTTTGATGCATTTGTCCATTTCGCCGTAGATGCAGCCGGGATGCTCGGGGTAGGGCTCGAGGTCTTCATGGCAGCGGCGCAGTTTGAAGAGGTCGAGGGCGGCGTCGCAGTAACGCTCGGCGGCGAGACGGGAGGGGAAGGGGCCGTACATCTGCGCGAGGCCGCGCTTCGAGAGCTTGTTGGTGGAGTAGACGCGCGGGAAGGCGTTCTCCATCGTCATGCGGAGGAAGTAAGGGGTGTGGATCTTGAGGCGACGGCGGGCTTCGGTGTATCCGAAGAGCGAGGCGGTGGCGTCGTAGAGGACGAGAGAGGATTCGAAGGCGGAGCCGGTGATGCAGTACTCGATGCGTGCGACTTTATCGCGGAGGTTGAGGCGCTTGGACTGAGATTCGGGCGGGTCGAGGAGACGCCGCATGCGGCGGCGGAGATCGGTGGTCTGGGTGAGGTAGGGTGCGTCTTCGGTGCGTGGGCCGCGGAGCGCGAAGACTCCGGCCTGCGTCGGAATGGAGCGCAAAATTTCGTCGGCTCGCTCCGGTACGAAATCTAAAGCGTGATCGAAATGAAAGCTCGTTGCCACAACAGAATTGTAGTCGCGGTTCGTTGCTGTTGGTTCCTCGCAGTACTTTAGGATCCGGCGATGGTCATGCCTTCGATGCGGATGGTAGGGGCGGCGCTGGCGCCTCGGAAGATGAGGTCGTTGCCGATGGCCGCGATGTTTTTGTACATGTCTTTGAGGTTGCCGGCGATGGTGATCTCTTCGACGGGGTAGGCGAGTTCGCCGTTCTCGATCCACATGCCGCTTGCGCCCACGGAGTAGTCGCCGGTCACTAGGTTTACGCCATGGCCCATGGTTTCGGTGACGTAGAGGCCGTTTGGGATGTCGGCGATAATCTGCTCCGGGGTTAACGTGCCCGCTTCGAGATAGAAGTTGCCTGCGCCGATGCCGGGATTCCCCGCGAGGCCGCGCGAGGCGTTGCCGGTGGACTTCATGTTCAGCTTGCGCGCGGTGTAGGTGTTCATCACGTAGTTTTTCAGGATGCCGCGTTCGACGAGCACAGTGCGCCGCGTGGGAAGACCTTCGCCGTCGAAGGGGCGGGTGCCGAAGCCGCCGATGGCGTTCCCGGTTTCACCGCGAAAGACCATGGTGCCGTCGTCGATGACAGTGATGTTTTCACCGGCGACCTGTTCACCGAGCATTCCGCTGAAGAAGGATGCGTGGCGATAGATGGCATCGCCGTTGGCGGCGTCGAAGATATTGCCGATGATCGACTGCGCCATCTCTGCGGAGAAGACGACGGGGGCCTTCTGGGTTTTCACCTGGCGTGCGCCGAGGCGTTGCAGTGTGCGGCGTGCTGCTTCGCGGCCGATCTCTTCGGGGTTTTCGAGTTTCTTCACCGTGCGCGCGTTCGAGAACCAGTAGTTGCGCTGCATACCATTGTTTTCGTCCTGGGCGATGGGAGAGACTGAGAAGCCGCAATAGCTGCGCCTGTACTCGCCGAGGAAGCCGCGCGAGTTCATCATGATCTTGTGCGAGGTTGCGGTGTCGAAGTCGCCGCCGCGGGAGTTCTGAATGCGCGTGTCGTAGGCCAGTGCGGCGGCCTCGGCGCGGCGTGCGATCTCGATGCGCTCGGCAGGTGGCATCGCGTTTACGTCGTCGAAGTAGAGGTGGAGCTCGCCGTCGAGTCTGGCCGAACTCGTACGTTTCGGGTAGTCCGGCGAAGGGGTCTTTGCTGGTGATCTTCGCGAGTGCGATTGCGCCATCGACAAGATGCTGGATGCCTTCGTCGGAGAAGTCTGAGGAGGAGGTGCTGGCGGTGCGTTGTCCGACAAAGACGCGCAGGCCGACGGCGCGCGAGCCCGACTCCTTCAGGGTTTCGACCTGACCGAGGTGGACGAGTGCAGAGAACTCATCGCCTTCGTAGACGACTGCCTCGGCATCGGTCGCGCCGGCCTTGAGGGCCTTGGATAGTACGTCAGAGGCGAGTTGTTTCAAGTCGGGCGATACAGCAGGTGCTGATGGTGACACGTTTCAAAAACCTCAACGAGCTTGAATTCAACGAACAGGGGATTGGGAGAGCCTTGACTGACGGCCATCGGTAGCCCTTAAAAAATACATGCCGGCAGAGCAGTACTCGGAGTCGCTCTTGAGTTTGTGCTCGATGTGCACGGCTGGGCCGTCCCCGGAGCGGCGCTTGAAGAGCTTTACCGCGCCGCCGCAGTCTTTGCAGCGGAACTCGGAGTCGTTATCCTCGAGTGCGACCGCGATGGGCTTTACCTTCCAGAAGGGCTCGTAGCCGCCTGTTGCGCGGACGCGCAGACGTTTCACTTCACACTCGTAAAATCTTTCACGTTCGATCGCCATAATGAACCTCGCTTACATGAATCGTTTGAGTCCTGCTGTTGAGTCGAACTTTCCGTTGTCATGCACTGGGCGGGCTAGTTGAAGTCATTGCCAGAGGCAAAATTTATTTATTCGACAGGATGCTGCGAGAGCCGGGGTTCGCGTCCGTCGGTCGCCTTTTTAAACAACATGCCGTTGGCGCAGTATTCGGAGTCGGCGGCGGATTTGTGTTCGACGTAAGGTACGTTGCCTGTCTTACCGTTGCGGCCGAGGAGCTTCACCTCGCCGCTGCAGTCCTTGCAGCGAAACTCGGTGTCGCTGTCGGCGAGCGCGACGGCGACGGATTTTACTTTCCAGAAGGGCTCGTAGCCTCCGCCATCTTTTACGCGGCGCCGCTTTACTTCACACTCGTAGATCTTTTCGCGTTCGATTGCCATTAGTGCCCCGTTCCCCCGACCGTCATGCGGTCGAGCTTTACAGTGGGCATGCCTACGCCGACCGGCACGCTCTGCCCGGCCTTGCCGCAGGTGCCGATTCCCTCGTCCAAGGCGAGGTCATTGCCAACCATCGAGACGTATTTGAGCGCCTCGGGGCCGTTGCCAATCAGAGTTGCGCCCTTGACTGGCCGCGTGACGATGCCGTCTTCGATCAGATAGGCCTCGCTGGCGGAGAAGACAAATTTGCCGTTGGTGATGTCGACCGATCCGCCGCCGAAGTTGACGGCGTAGAGGCCGCGCTTGACGCTCTTGATGATGTCTTCGGGCATGTCGTCGCCGTTGAGCATGTAGGTGTTGGTCATGCGCGGCATGGGGATGTGGTGGTAGCTCTCGCGGCGTCCGCTGCCGGTGTTCGGCATGCCCATCAGACGCGCTGAGAGTTTGTCGGAGAGATAGCCCTTGAGGATGCCGTTTTCGATCAGGACGTTCTCCTGCGTTGGCGTTCCTTCGTCGTCTACGTTCAGGCTGCCGCGGCGGCCTGGCATCAGGCCGTTGTCGACGACTGTGACTTTGGAACTCGCCACTTGCTGTCCGATAAGGCCGGCGAAGGCTGAGGTTTTTTTACGATTGAAGTCGGCTTCAAGGCCGTGGCCGACAGCTTCGTGGAGAAGGACTCCGGGCCAGCCGGGGCCGAGGACGACGGGCATCTCGCCTGCGGGGGCATCGATTGCTCCGAGCTGCAGGATGGCGGTTCGTGCGGCTTCGCGTGCGTGGCGCTCGGGTGATTTGTCTGTTTCTCCGGGGCCGCCGGCGCTTTCGAAGAAGTCCATCGTCACGCGGCCACCGCCGCCGCTGCCGCCGCGCGCTGTGTGTACGCCGTCCTTTGCGATGACAAAGACGTTGAGGCGCGCGAGAGGCTGGGTGTCGCTGGCGAAGGTGCCGTCGGAAGCGGCGACGAGGATGCGGCGCAACTCGTCGTTGAAGCCGGCGCGGACCTGGGTGATGCGCGAATCGTAGGCGCGTGCGGCTTTGTCGGCGCGCTGGATCAGAGCCAGTTTCGCGGCGATCTCGGCGTCGGTGGTGGCGCCGGCGACCGGGTAGAGTGAGGGCGTTTCAGTGTGCCGGAAGCCGCTCATCAGTTCTTTCGCGGGACCGCTGGCGATCAGCGCGGCAGTGCGTGCTGCACGCAGCAAGCAGTCGCTCGAGAGGTCGTCTGTATAGGCGTATCCGGTGCGTTCGCCGGATACGACTCGGATGCCGCAGCCGAGGCTGATGCCCTGGCTCGCGGTCTTGACCAGGGACTCATCGATGCCGAGCGAGGTCGAGGTGACTGACTCGAAGTAGAGGTCGGCATACTCACCTCCCGCCGAGAGAGCTTCTCCGAGACAGCGCTCCATCAGGCGTTCGGAGATGCCCAGCTTTTCGATGAAGTAGCGCTTGTGATCAGGAGGAGGAGTGGTCATCTGTATTGATTCTAGGCTTCGCGGAGGGCTGCGGCAAATGCTGGAGTTGCGAATGGACGGCTGCCGCTGCTGCGTTCAGCGTCCGTGCGAGGGATCGGATGAGCCTGCGACGGAGAGATCGAGCATGATTTTCGGCAGGCCGGGGGCGTAGCAGTTGCCGTCGGCGGCGTAGGTCTTGCCGCAGGCTGCGGTGATCTCTTTGCGGCGCGGAGACTGTGCATACTGCCATGCCGCAACGTCCGGCGTTCCGCTGGAGGCGAGAGGTGGCGGTTGCATAGTGCAGCCATTGGCTGGCGGACAGGCATCCTGATAGACCCAGAACGCAATGGGATTGAGGTGCTGGGCGGCAACCTGCTCGCGGATGTCCTGGATGGTGGTGATGGTTTTGCCGGGGCCGTCGTCGACAGGCTGTCCGCTGGCGTAGACGCCGGGGAGATAACCGGAGTGCGCGACGGCTTCGGTCCACGCGAGAAGATAGCTGGACTGATCCGGGGTTAGGCGACCGCCCTCCTCTTGATCGAGAAAGATGATGGTCTTGTCAGGGAAGTGTTCGCGTTGAGCGGCAGTGACTGATGCTGCGGCATCCTTCGCTCCGAGTGCGGCTGGGGTGGTGCCCGATCGCTTTGCTTTTTTTATCTCGGCCTCGATTTTGCCGTTTGCCAACACAAGAAAGCCGAAGTCGTTGCGCAGGAGAGCGTCGCGTTTGCCTCGCCAACTGTTCTGGTGTTCGCCGGGCGGATTGGTGAGCCAGTAGCCGGCGAAGGTGAAGTGACCACGCAATGCGGGCAGGGCGTCGTCACCGGGATAGTCGTTGCTGTCGAAGCCGACGGAGTTTTGCTTTGTCGCGGAGGGTGTGTGGCTGACTGGTGCCGGCGAGGTTTGCTGCGCGCGGGCAAGGACGGTCATGAGAAGAGCAGCAGGGAGGAAGGTCGCCGTTAGTCGCATAAGAACTCGAGATTCGCAGCAGAATCTGAATACTACCTAGAGGTTACACAATTCCGTGTGCTACGGTGCATAGTAGGTGTGAAGGAGACGCGCATGTCCTTGAACGAAATGGACCCGAGGTATCCAGTTGGCCGCTTCACGGCGCCTTCGACCATCTCGCCCGATGAACGCACTGACGCGATTGCAACGCTGGCGGAGCTTCCGGAGCAGTTGCGGAATGCGGTGGACGGGCTGAGCTTTGCGCAACTGAGCACACCGTATCGCGAGGGCGGATGGACGCTGCGGCAAGTGGTACACCATGTCGCGGACAGCCATATGAACGCCCTCGTCAGAGTCAAGCTCGCGTTGACTGAAGACTGGCCCACGATCAAGCCGTATGACGAGAGGGCGTGGGCCATGCTGCATGATGTTGCCGCCCCGGTGGAGTGGTCGCTGGAGCTGATCGAGAGCCTGCATGCTCGCTGGGTGATGCTGCTGCAGTCGCTGACTGAGGAGCAGTGGCACTGCGGATACAGCCATCCGGAGGCGGGGAAGATGACGGTTGAGGCGGCGACACTTCTTTATGCATGGCACTCGCGCCACCATGTCGCCCACATTACGCACTTGCGCGCCAAAGAAGGTTGGTAGACCAGGCGCATGCGGAAGATTCAGATCGCCACGACGCCCGAGGAAATCGATCGATGCTTTCCGGTGATGAGCCAGCTTCGCCCATTGCTGGTTGCCGGAGAGTTTTTCGCTCGAGTCCAGGCTCAGCAGGCGGAGGGATATCAACTGGCGTTTCTTGAATTCCAGAATGCGATCGTCTCGGTCGCGGGCTTTCGTCTGCAGAATATGTTGTCGAGCGGGAAGACGTTTTATGTGGACGATCTGGTGACCGATGCATCGGCGCGTTCGCAGGGCCATGGTGAGGCGATGCTGCAGTGGCTCATCGCACTGGCCAGAGAAGCTGATTGCGACACATTCAGCCTGGACTCGGGCACGCATCGTCAGGATGCTCATGCCTTCTATCTCCGGGAGCGGCTCCGGATCACGAGTTTTCATTTCTCGCTTTCTCTGTGAACGGCCCGACGGTTCATGGTTTTGTAATGTCGCAGTGTGTTAAGGTTCGACTATGCCGCCAAGAGCATCTTCCGCGGAGCCCACCACCCAATCCCACTCACAGACCGTGGAACAGATCGCGGCCGCGCTGGAGGAATTCCTCGCCGAGCATACGCGTGCGGTTGTGCTCGAAGACGGCAAAGTGCTCTTTGACATGCGCGAGGCGAAGTACCGGTTGGCAACCGAACATGGCCGATGCACGTTGCATCTCTGGGGGGAGGAACGCAACCTGGTCCGGCGAGTAAGCGGGACGACGATACGAAACGGTGTGCTGCGGCTGAGCACGCATCGCTTCGGGCAGACAAAACCACAGACATTGGAATTGGTCGCCGATCGCGATAGACGCACACCGTCGACACGCGAGGCTACACGCGTGAAGTATCTGCGCGTGCTGGAGCGAGTGCTGTCGCGAAGTTTTCCGGATTGGAAAACGGACGGATTTCGTACGGCGATGGATCTTGAGAGGAGTTTTGGTCCGGCGTATGCGCGCGGCTCGATGGTACAGGGACAGAAGGCGTGGGCCGTGATCGCCGTCAATGAGGAGGAGACGCAGGCGACCGTCGACGGCATTCTGACGCTGGGGATTTTGTGGCTGCAGCATTGCCGCGAGTCCGGCGACGGGCGAAGGGTCTATCAGGGCTTGAGACTGGTTGTGCCGCGCGGGATGGCGACGCTGACGCTGTCGCGGCTGGCGTGGCTGAACGCGAATGTCGCGCAGTGGGAGCTGTGGGAGCTGGACCAGAAGAGCGAAGAACTGGAGCAGCGCGACGCGGCTGATCATGGCAACCTGACGACTCGCCTGATGCATGCGCGGAACGAACGTGCTGCAGAGGAGCGGTTTGCCGACGCGAAGTCGCGTGTCATGGCGCTAGTGCCGGAGGCGATGCGGGAGACCGTGGAGCAGCGCATCCGCAGCGGATCAGAGATGGCCTTCCTGCTGCATGGGCTGGAGTTCGCGCGTGTGCGCATGGGCTATGCGGGGAACTCTTTCAACAGCGCGCAGGAGATTACGTTTGGCGCGGGTGCCAATGAGACTCCGCTGACCGGCGAGAACGAGGCTGAGCTGAGGGAGCTGGTTTCACGGCTGTTTGCGCGGAGAATTGCCGGCGGAGACAAGCGCGATCCGCTCTACCGGATGCAGCCGGAGCGGTGGCTGGAGAGCGTGCTGCGGCGGGATGTTGAGCCGCTCGATGCACATCTTGATCCCGCGCACGTTTACACGCAGGTGCCTGCTTTTGCAGCAGCCGATCGGGGTATGCTCGACCTGCTGGGCGTCACCAACGATGGACGGCTGGCCGTGATTGAGCTGAAAGCGGATGAGGATCTGCACCTTGCATTGCAGGGACTGGATTACTGGGTTCGCGTGCGGTGGCATCATCTGCAGAACCCCGATAACATTACCGGTTTGGGTGAGTTTCAGCGGCATGGATACTTCGGAGGGTTGAGACTGTCTGCGGAGGCTCCTAAGCTTTATCTGGTCGGGCCGGCATTGCGGATCCATCCTGCGACCGAGGTCGTGCTGCGATATCTGTCGCCGCGCGTTGAATGGACGCTGGTTGCGCTGGACGAGCGCTGGCGGGCCCGCGTGAAGGCAGTCTGGCGGAAGCGAAGTGGGGCCTAGTTTCGCGTTTTGAATGCGGAGTATGGGAGGCGCCGATGACGTTTCGAAGAGTTGCAACAGTGACGGGATTGGCTGTCGCTCTGATTCCTGCGACGTCGCTGCAAGCCAAGACGGTGACGTTGGGTTCTTCCGACAACCGAACGGATGTTTCGCTGAACCTTGGCGACACGCTGGTGGTGGAGCTTTTTTCGGGCGATGTCAACGGCTTCAGTTGGGTCTCGCATCTGCCCAGGGATTCCGGATTGGCAGCTCTGAACGACGACCTTCCATCCGCCAAAAAGAAGGCTGCTGCACCGGCGCAGATCAAGCGTTTCCGCTTCAATGCGGCGAGGGTTGGAGATTTTCCGCTGGTGTTCGGCTTCGAGACCGCGGTGAAAGCACCGGGCGCTGCGCCGCAGGATGCGTCGGCTTATTCGGTGCGTGTTCACATTGCTTCGGGAGCGCCGCGTCCCGGGACGGCGATTCTGTTTGGTGTGTATAAGGGGGCGCTGCCATGCGCCGATTGCGACGGGCTGGAGACGGTACTCCGGCTGTATGCGAAGGGTAAGTTCGACACGACATTTGCGTATTACGTTCGGACGCAGACCTATCGTGGTGCGCCGAATGGAGACGTTACGCTCTCCGACCGAGGGGGGTGGACCGTGCTGCGTGGCGACGCGACCGATGAGAATGCGACGGTGTATCAGCTGAATCCCGACGACGAACAACACTCGGAGGCTCTGTTAGTTCAGGACAAGGGCGCCGCTCTGGTGCAGCTGGATCGCGATCTCAAGGAGATCGATACGACGATGAACGTAACGCTGAAGCGAGTGCCCTGAGTTAGTTGTTTTCGTCGCTGGCGCTGGGGTGTTTTGCGGTGAACGGGGAGCAGCAGGGATCCTGCGTCGGAGCGAACTCCATGAACTCGACTCGGGTCTGATCGGGGTCGAAGAGGTTGAGCTGGACCTTTCCGTCGCGGCCCATCTGGGTCTTGGTGCAGTTGGGGCCTTCGCAGTGGTTACGCGCCAGCGCGTCGACGGCATCGCTCATGCGCGTGACGCCGAGGGAGAAGTGGTTCATCACGCCGGACTGGTGAAGATCGGGGTTGGGCCCGGCGTTGAGCATGTATTCGAGCCAGTCGGTGCCGTCGGGAACCTGGAGGCTGACCCAGTTCGTGACATCGTCTTTGGGCCCGCCGTGCCAGTACGGACGGAAGCCGAGAATCTGTTGCCAGAAGGCATCCTCTTTTGCGCGGTCAGTGACAATGAAGCCTACGTGGATGATGCGGGTGCTGGTGGCCGAGGATGAGCCGAGCGCTCTCGCGACGACCTTCTCGGAGTCTCGCTGGACGAAGATGACGAGGTTGCCCTCCGGGTCACGGACTCCGAACTGGCCATTCTTGAGCGGAATCTCGGCTTTGATGTTGTGGGCTTCGAGGTAGCGTTGAAGTTGCGTAACGTCGCTGGTCGTGAAGGCCACTGCTGCCATGCGGACGTTGGGCTTCGGCGGCGGTGGTGTGGTGAGGATCTCGATCCACTGCGAGTGATTTACGGGATAGAACCACATGTCGTCGGCTTCCTTGCGCTCGAAGCCGAGGGTCGAGCCATAGAATTTCTGTGCTGCCTCCGAATCGGTCGTGTAGAAACGGGCGAAAGCGATTCCGGTGATGGCGGGGCGTGATGGCTGTTGGGCGAGTGCTGGAAGCGAAACCAGACAGGCGAGCAGGAGGGTTCGTCGAAAGGAACTCATGGGACGAAACTCTAATGAACTCTCGGCGATTGGTCAAAATCGATGGCCTGATCTCTCAGCATGTCGGTGCCGGGAGTAAGCTGGCATCGAATCGTTTCCTCAGGTGGTCGATGAATCTACGATTGTTGTCCTGTGTGCGACTGATCTCGTTGGCGGCGATTGCGCAGTTGCCTGTTGTACTGGTTGCGCAGGAGCCGATGAGTCTCGTGAATAGCGAGGAGCTGCGGCTCTCCGTTTCAGAGGCCGATACTCAGCCCGCGTTGAGGATTGCTTTGCCGGGCGAATCCTCCAGCCGCGCGATTGAGGTTCTCTTTCCGGAACACGTTACCGCAAAGAAAAAAGGGAACACCGAGGCGGAGCACCTGTATCTGTTTCGGCCCGGTCCGCAAGGGGAAAAGCCGCAATGGAGACGGTCCGGGGATTCGTTGGAGTATGAGCGGGATTTTTCATCGGGAATTCATATGCTGGCCCGGGCCACGCTGCAGGATGACGGCGTGCTTTTTCACTATGAGTTCGAGAACCGCTCCGACGTCGACTACACGATGATCACCGCAGTCACCGATCCACGGATGACCGGCATCTTTCACGACGTCCGCCTGGAGCGAACGTATGTGCATCGCAAGAGCGGGTTCGTGCTGCTTGCCGCCGAGACGCCAGACCGGCTTACGATGCCGCTCAGTCAGTGGTTGCCGTCTCGCTATCTGGCCTCTTACACCTGGCCGGTGCCCGCGCAGAGGGTGGAACGTCGAGCCGACGGAATCACGTATTACAACGCATCCCAGCCGGTTGACCTGCCTCTGGTCGCTACGGTTTCGAGCGATCACAGATGGGTCGCGGGAAGCTTCACCAACACGACGGGGAATGTATGGAGCAATCCTGAACTCACCTGTCAGCATGTCGATCCCGAACGGCCGCTACCGCCTCGGGCGAAGATGGAGTGGGACGTGAAGATCCTGATCTTTCAGGGGGCTTCGAATCAGCTGCTGGATCAGGTGCTCAAAAAGGTGGAGTCCCAGCGGCCTGGATTGAAGTAGGAGAACCGGGCTCAGTCGCAGCCGGCGCCGAGCGCTTCGAGAGTCGTCTCTGAATCTTCAATGAAATCTTCCGATGAGATCTCGTGCCGGGACGCGAAGAATGATTCAATAGCGTCGAGTACGGCGGGGCCATTCTTCGACTCGAAGATCTGTTTGCGCAGTGCGCCACCGCCGGGGACGCCGTGGGTGAACCAGCTGGCGAACTGCTTCATCTTGCCGACGCAGTCGCGGTGGCGCTGCTCGCGGGCGAGTTGGCCGGACGCCGTGATGGCTGCGGCGCGGGCGGCTTCGGCGGCCTCTTCGAGGGCGATCTCGTCCACGAGCATGCCGAAGTAGGTCCGGATCATGCGGTAGCGGTCCTGATCAGTGGGTTGGTTGTAGGTTCCTGCGCCGGTGGCTTCCTTGGAGGCCGCGTACTGGGCGATCTGGCGGAAGATCCACGGATTTGAGGGCGCGGCGCGGCCGATCATGACGGCGTCGCAGCGGGTGACATCGACCATGGCGGCGGCGTCCTCGGGGGTGCGGATATCGCCGTTGCCGATCACGGGGATGCTCACGGCATCTTTTACGGCGGCGATGTACTCCCAGCGGGCCTGACCGGTGTAGCCGTCCTCGCGGGTGCGGGCATGCAGGGCGACGGCGTTCAGGCCGCAGTCTTCGGCAAGCTTCGCAAGGTCGACGCAGACGATGTGCTTGTCGTTCCAGCCCATGCGAAATTTGACGGTGAAGGGAATCGTTACGGCGGCGCGGATGGCCTTGAAGATGGTCTCGATCAGCGGCAGATCGCGCAGCAGGCCGGAGCCGCCGTTGCAGGCGACGACGCGTTTGGCCGGGCAGCCGAGGTTCAGATCAACGAGATCGAAGCCGGCGTCCTGGACGATGCGCGCGGAGTCGGCGAGCGTGACCGGGTTCGAGCCGAAGAGCTGCGCGGAGATGGGATGCTCGTCGTCGTAGTAGGTGAGGTAGCGCTTGCGTTTAACCTCGCGCATACGGGAGAGGCCGTCTGCCGAGGTGAACTCGGTCATGATGAGGCCGCAACCGGATTGCTGGTTCGAGGTGACGCTGTCTATGTCCGCGACGCGATCGACTGCGTCATCGGTCGCATGTGAAAACTGGCTGGCATTTTTGATAAAGCGACGGAAGACTGTATCCGTGACCCCGGCCATCGGGGCGAGGACGGTCGCAGGAGCGATGCGGACATTGCCGATCGTAAAGCTCGCGGGGACGCGGGTGTGCTCGGGCATGGCGTACTCGATCGGCGAGTCCCAGCGTTTCTGCTCGAGGGTGTAGCGTTTTTTCATGATCGGCTATGGGCTTTGAGCTCAGAGCTCACGGCTCAAAGCCCATCTCTAAAACAAAGGCCCCCGATTTGGCGGAGGCCTTTTAGTGGGATTCGGCTCCGCTTACTTCGCGGCGGTCTCGCTGGCAGTCTTGGCTTTGCCGGCGTCGGATTTGTCGAACTTGCGGCGGAAGCGCTCGACGCGCCCTGCGGTGTCGATCAGCTTCTGCTTGCCGGTGAAGAATGGGTGGCAGGCAGAACAGATTTCGACGACGATGTCGCCCTTGTGCGTGGAGCGGGTTTCAAAGCTGGTTCCGCAGGCGCACTTGATGTGGATCTTTTCATACTTCGGGTGAATACCTTGCTTTGGCATTGGTGATTATCCTTTTCCTGATCTTTGTAATGCCTGCCGGCTCGCGGTTCGCTTGCAACGGTAGGGTTCACGTCACATCGAAATGCCTGTCGCGCCGCCGCTTACGCCCCGGGTAAGGGAGCGCTCAAGCAGTAACTCAAGTTTATCTGATTATCCAGATATATCCAAGGATTCACACAGGGGGCATTTGGATTCAGGTGCTGCCATACTGGATGGACGGTTATGAGGGAAGTTTGTTCGATTTGCGGTGGGTCAGGCCTGCGGGTGGTGCAGGAGAACGGGCGCCAGTTTGCCCAGGATTGCGTTTGCCGGGTCGAGCGGCGCGCCCTACGGATGCTGGGCCGCGCACACATCCCTCGGCGCTATGAGCATTGCACGCTCGATAACTACGAAACGAACTTTCCCTCCTCGCACCGGACCCTTGGCGCGGCTCATCTGCGGGCACGGAAGTTTGTCGAAAGCTATCCGCTGGAGACGGCTGGCACGGGGCTGCTGCTCACCGGCTCCATCGGCGTCGGCAAAACCCATCTGGCGGTGGGAATCTTGCAGGCTCTCGTGGCTGAACGCGGCGCGACCGGCCTGTTTTACGATTACCGCGACCTGTTGAAGCAGATTCAGAACAGCTACAACGCGCAGGTTCGCGAAACGGAGCTGGAGATACTGGCGCCGGTTTTCGAGGCGGAGGTGCTGGTGCTTGATGAACTCGGCGCGTCGAAGCCGACCGACTGGGTGTGGGACACGGTCGCCCATATCTTGAACACCCGCTACAACGACCGCAGAACCACCATCATTACAACAAATTACGCGAATCTTGCGCCGCTGGAAGGATTGGCGAGGGAAACCGGCAGGGCTGCCCGGGAGGAGACTCTGGGCGACCGCATCGGGGAACGCATGCGGTCAAGACTGCAGGAGATGTGCGTGGTGGTAGAGATGCAGGGGGAAGACTTCCGGCAGAAGGTCAAAAGGGCCAGCTTCGCCTGAGGCGCAAGCCCGGTTGCCCTGGAGGGCTCGTTACAGCAGCGTCGCCAGGAAGATCGCGCCGGCGGTCAGGGCAGCAATCTGGTACAGGCGATCTGATGCGATCGAATTTGCCGACGCCTCCGCAGCAACAGGAATCACCGGCAGCAAGCTGGGCGGCAGATCGACTGGCGGAAGCGGTGATGTTGCGTTCTGCGGATTCATGACGAGCCTTCTATCTACTGCGGGGAGTTCGCTTACAGAACAGTAGATGTTCGTTAACGCGATCTTGCATCACGAAGTTCCTGTCTTTGATGAAAAAATCGCGAAGTTTTTTCGAGGGCACTGCTGTGATTCCTTCGGATCCCTTCGCGCGGCTGTCGCGCTTGATTGAGAGGTATAAAATCTCCGCTTATGAGCGAACAACATCGGCCAGACGACACCTCAGTGAATTCACCTTTGAATCCCCCGGTTCCCGCCAAGTCTCCGGTTTCCGCGAAAGATGACGCGATGTTCGCCGGCAAGCCACCCGAGGGGGGCGGAATCCCCATCGTCGCCTGGGGTATTGCGGGTCTGGTGGTACTGGTTGCGCTTGTTGTTCTGCTGCTGGCAGGGAGAAACAAGGCGGCCGGTCCTGCAACGATTCAACCGCTCGCAGCCTATGCTGCCAATCTTCCGCTGTCGCAACTGGCGATGAGTGAATCGACCAGCCTCTCTGGCGGCAAGTCCACCTTTATCGATGGACACATTCAGAACACGGGCACACAGACTGTCTCCGGCGTTATGGTGCAGGTGCTGTTTCGTAACAACGAGGCGATGCCGCCCCAGATTGAGACACTGCCGTTGTCTCTTATCCGTACCCGCGAGCCCTATGTCGACACCCAGCCGGTAAGCGCTGCACCTCTGAAGCCGGGAGATGAGCGGGACTTTCGCCTGATCTTCGAGTCCCTTCCCGCAAACTGGAATATGCAGATGCCCGAGATTCGCCTCATCCAAGTCGATACAAAATAACCAGATGAGGGCTAGGCGAATGCCCGTTCAGTAATAGTTACCGGTGTACCCGGAAGTTTTTGCGGGCACCGACCTTAATTCCCCATCGACCGGCAGTTGTGGATATCTGATAACTCTCTAATTTTCTTTAACTTAGATTCTTGGTCGAGTTTGGCATGGAAACTGCTCTATTGTTTGCGTGTTGACGTCTGAAACACAGGCGCATTGGTTCAAGACAGGAGAGCAAATCATGATGAGATCTGGAAACACTTTCGGCCTCCCACTACTGGTACTAGGAAGCGCATTGGGTATTTCGGCCTTCGCCCAAACAAGCACCCCCGCAACGCAGACAACGTCCGATCCCGCTGCAGCCAGCTCCAGCACCGACAAGTCCAATGACAACGCGACCTACGCGACCGGCAAGCCGCTGCAGGACCAGTCAAAAGAAGGATTCTGGGGTCATATGAACCCCTTCGCCCGCAAGAAGTGGGTGAATCGGCAGACCGATCCCATTAAGGACCGGGTCAACGAGCTCGATCAACTGCAGGCAAAGAACGCTAACGATATCAAGGATGTAGATTCCCGCGCTCAGGCCGGCATCAAGAACGCGATGACCGCGGCGAATACCGCCGATCAGCACGCGCAGGATGCAGCTAACCGCGCGAACTCCGCCAACCAGCTAGCCAGCAACGCCAGTACCCGCACCGACGCACTGGGCAACACGGTGACCAACCTGGACCAGTACCAGACGGTCTCTTCGACGGCAGTGCCGTTTGCCGCCGGACGCACAACCCTTGGGCCGACTGCCAAGTCTGATCTCGATGCGCTGGCAACCACGCTTTCCGGCGAGAAGGGTTACATCATCGAGGTACAGGGCTACAGCAAGGCTGGCGTCCAGACCTCGCAGGCGATGGCCGACTCCGTGGTCCGCTACCTCGTAACCGAGCATCAGGTACCAGTTTACCGCATTTACAAGTCCGGTCTTGGCAAGAACACTGCCAAGCCAGCAGATGGTGAGCAGGCACTGGTGAATGGCGTTCGCGTCACACTAATGCACAATAGCCTGGCAACGATGAGCGGAAACTCGGCATCGAACAGTGCTACTCCAAAAACCTCCCAGACGGGAGCTTCACCTCAAGAGGTGAGCAATCAGTAGGCCCTCCCCCCAGGGCGGTATGGCTGAGGTTGAATTCAGCTTCCCTGTACCGCCCGCAAGTTTGCCGAGATAGCGACTCAGATCGCACTCGCAAAAACCTCTCCTAACCAGAGAGAACCAAGGCAGATTGGCCCCTCTAATGAGGGGCCGCTTTTTTAACCTGATAGCTTGGTTATCCGATAGCGCGGTTAGAGGAGCTTGCGCTCTTACTACGTCACTGCCTGATGCACGGCAAGCAGATGCTCGAGCACACCCTTCAGCTTGTTCAGATGAAGCGCGTTTGCCCCATCGGACTTCGCCTCCGGCGGATTGTCGTGGACCTCGAGAAAGACACCATCGACACCCGCGGCCACCGCAGCACGAGTTAGCACAGGAATGAACTCGGGCTGACCACCGCTGACGCCGTTGCCGGCTGAAGGTGTCTGCACCGAGTGTGTTCCATCGAAGACTACAGGCGCGAAGCCCCGCATGATGGGTAGCGACCGCATGTCGACAACCAGATTGTTATAGCCGAAGCTGGCGCCGCGCTCGGTCAGCGAGACGCGGTCGTTGCCGCTCTCACGGATCTTCTCGACCGCGTGGCGCATGTCCCAGGGCGCGACGAACTGACCCTTCTTCACATTGACCGCGCCACCGGTCTTCGCGGTCGCCTCCGCCGCGGCGATCAGCAGATCGGTCTGCCGGCACAGGAACGCGGGAATCTGCAAGACATCGACCGCTTCGGCGACCGGCGCACAGTCGGCCGCGGTGTGAACGTCAGTGAGGACGGGCAAGCCGGTGCTCTCGGCGATGGCGCGGAGGATGCGGCAGCCTTCGACCAGCCCGGGGCCGCGAAAGCTCTTGATGGAGGTCCGGTTCGCCTTGTCGTAGCTGGCCTTGAAGATGTAGGGAACGCCGAGGTCGGAGGTAATGCGCTGGATCGCGTCGGCCATGGTGCGTGCGTGTGTTTCAGACTCAATGACACAGGGGCCGCTGATGAGGAAAAGCCTGCCACGGCCGACGGGGACGTTGCCGATATCGAAGGGGTGGTTCACAGATTTATTTGACCATACTCAAATCGACGAGGCCGCAGCCTTTCGGCAGGAAGCTGCCGCATGGGCGAGCAGAGCAAGGACTAATGGCTCTGCCCCTTGAGGGAGCGGCCAAAGCCGGAGAGCAGCAGCGTCACAAACGACAGCCCACGGCGGCTGTCTTCGCTGTTGGCGCGCTTTGCGAGTTCGAAGAGGCTGGGAGGCTTTTGTTCGCGCGCGTATTCATCTTTTGCGCTCGCCAGCGCTCTGGAGGCGTGATCGAGCACCGCAGGATCAAGCTCGGTGAGAATCTTCGCAGCGGTCAGCAGATTGCGAATGCCCGCTACGCCCTCGGGCTGGCTGGCGTAGTGCGATAGCGTGGTGATGATCTTGTCTTTCGAGGCGATCATGCCATGCAGGATGTCGAGCAGCCCCTCGTCGTAGGCGGCCTCGAGCACATCGTACGCGGCCAGCAACGCCGCAGCGTGCTCGTCCGGGGCCTTTTCCAGACGACGCTGAAGATCGGCCCTGAAATCGACGGTAACAGGTTTGAACGCGATCGGTTTAGCCATGGAACACTCCCTTGTTGATCGAAAAGGCCGAGCGAAAAAAGTAGAGCGAAAAGCTAGACGGTGGTAGAGGCGATCTGAACGAGCTTGTCGCCTGGTGCAGTGCCGGGTAGATGGTAATCGGCACGCGCCCACTTGCGCTCAATCTCAAGGCCAGACTGCGGCGTGCGTTTGCCGTTGCGGAAGTTGCTTCGGGGGATGGGGCTTTTATCCGCTTTACCGCGTTCCGGGAGCAGGGTCATGAGAACCGTGGTCTCCTTGTAGGCTGGCGTGTGGGTGTTGCGGTCGGTGTTGCTACTCGTGAGGCGGTTCACCGGCTCGATGACGGAGTTAATGGGCATGTAGAGCTGTTTGCCCTGGACTCGGTCGGTGACGACGACCTGAACGCGGACGGTGCCGTAGGGGCTGGTCAGCTGGACGTGGCGGCCGGTGCTGATGCCTCGCTCCGTGGCGAGCTCCGGTGAGATTTCGAGGAAGGTGGTGGGGGACATGGCCTTGACCCCAGGGGTGCGATCGGTCATGCTCCCCTGCTGGAAGTGTTCGAGGAGGCGCCCGTTGTTGAGGTGGAGGTCGAAGGCGTCGTTGACCTCTTCGCAGGGCGGAATGTATTCGATCGGGTAGAACCTCGCCTTGCCATCGGGGAAGGGAAACTTTTCGGTGAACAGAAGCGGCGAGTCAGTGCCGTCAGGGTGCACAGGCCATTGCAGGGAGTTGAAGCCTTCAAGTCGGTCGTAGCTGACGCCCGCAAAAAGCGGTGTCAACCGCGCCACCTCGTCCATAATGTCCGACGGGTGTTGGTAGTTCCATTTTGCTCCCATACGGTTGGCGATGAGCTGAATGATCTCCCAGTCAGCCTTGGCATCGCCGAGCGGCTCCATTGCTTTGTAGATCCGCTGGATGCGGCGCTCCGTACTGGTGAAGGTCCCTTCCTTTTCAAGCGAAGGAACGGCAGGGAGGACGAGATCGGCGTAGCGGCAGGTCTCGGAGAAGTTGATGTCCTGGACGATGAGAAACTCGCACACGCCGAGCGCGTCGCCGACGTCGCCGGCGTTCGCATCGGAGGTGATCGTGTCCTCTCCCTTGATGTAGAGGCTCTTAAGGGTGCCGTCCTGGATAGCTCGGATCATCTCGTGGTTGTCGAGGCCTTTGGTGGTGGGAAGGGTAACGCCCCAATCGGCTTCAAACTTCGCGCGAATGTCCGGGTCGTCCACTTTCTGATAGCCGGAGAAGACATTGGGCATGGAGCCAAAGTCGCTTGCGCCCTGCACATTGTTATGGCCACGGAGCGGGTAGGCCCCGGCCCCAGGTCGCATATAGTTGCCCGTGACCAGCAGCAGATTGGATAGCGCCGTCGCTGTATCAGAGCCGCCGCAGTGCTGCGTCAAACCCATGGCAAACAGGATGCAGACGCCGTCGGCCGCGGCCATTTCATGCGCCACTGTCGTCAGGGTGCGTGCGGGGACGCCGGTGACCTCTTCAGCGTATTCCAGCGTGAAGGGCTCCAGTGATTTCTTGTAGGCGTCGAAATTATTGACCCACTGGTTGACGAATTCCATGTTCGCGAGGGCGCTGTCGATGAGGTACTTTGCAATCGCATTCATCCAGACCATGTCGGTTGACGGTTTCGGCTGGAAGAAGATATCGGCGCGCTCGGCCATCTCGTGTTTGCGCAGATCGGCAACGATCAGCCGCTGGCCGCGATGCTTGTGCGAACGCTTCACGCGCGTCGCGAGCACAGGGTGATTCTCCGCCGGATTCGCGCCGACGATCACGACTAAGCCCGCCTTCTCGATATCCGCGATCGAGCCCGAATCACCGCCATAACCTACTGTGCGTTGTAACCCCATGGTCGCCGGGTTCTGGCAGTAGCGTGCGCAGTTGTCCACGTTATTGGTGCCGATCACCGCGCGCGCCAGCTTCTGCATCAGGAAGCTCTCCTCGTTGGTGCACTTGGATGAGGCGATGAACGCAAGAGCATCTGGCCCGTGCTCGGCTCTGATCCTCTTGAAGGTGCGCTCGATGATGTCGAGCGCCTCCTCCCATTCGATCTCTCGGAAGCCATCGCCATCGCGCAGCAGCGGCTTCGTCAGTCGATCATCGGAATTGATATGGCCCCAGGCAAACTTGCCCTTCACGCAGGTTGAAATTCCGTTAGCCGGCCCATGTGTCGGTTCGATTTTGAGAATGTGCCTGTCGTGGGTCCAGACTTCAAAGCTGCATCCCACCGCGCAGTAGGTGCACACGGTCTTTGTGCGTTTGGTGCGCTTGTTGCGCATCTCCGCCTCCATCTCGGAGAGAGCGAGAATCGGCCCATAACCGATCGGTGGCTCGACGCCCTTCACGACGTTGATCATGTCGTGCAGCGCGGCGTCCGGAGTGTCGGTCAGGTAGCCTGCCTCGCCCAGCATTGACTTTTCCATCAGCGCGTTACACGGACATACGTTGACGCAGTGTCCGCAGGAGACACAGCTCGAACCATCGATCTTGGTTCCGCCATCCCACAGCACGCGCGGATGGTCACTCTCCCAATTGATCGACAACGTCTCGTTCACCTGCACGTTCTGGCAGGCCTCGACGCAGCGGCCGCACAGAATGCACTGATCGGGATCGTAACGATAGAACGGGTTCGACATGTCCTTCTCGTAAGGCTTCGGCATGTAGGGGCGCGACTGGTGCTTCACATCCAGCTCTGCGGTCGTGTTGTGGATCGTGCAGTTGCCATTGTTGTTGTCGCATACCGTGCAGTACAGCATGTGGTTCTGCAGAATGCGGTCGAACGCCTCGCGCTGAGCGATGTCGACGGCCTCGCCCGCCGTCTCTACCTTCATTCCTGCCACGACTTTCGTCGCACACGCGCGCACCAGTTCACCGTTGACCTTCACCATGCACGTATCGCAACTCTGGATAGGACCCATCTGCGGCACGTAGCAGACCTGCGGCACGGCGTTCTGCGCTTTCACTGCTGTCCGTTCGTTCAATAAATCAATCAGCAACCCGCCCGCGTGGCCGGGGACCTGGATTCCATCGATCGTCAATTGGGTGTTAGGAGAATGATCGGCGGGAGTATTCAGCAGTGATTTCGTGATGGCCATATGACTCTCTGATGCAGGTCAGTATAGGAAGGTGTCAACTTGCACCTTCTGTCTCATCCACATTACACCCAATTCGAATTGACAGAGCGTTGACAAAAAAATGCATCCAGAAGGAGGTTTTCGGGCATCCAAAGAAATCTCTCGTGGGCTTTTCGGCGACAAAACGACTGTGCTGTGCGGCAAAAATTCGTCGCTAGGTTTCGTGGCGGCGGACGGAATTCACCTGCTCGGCTGCCCGCAATCCGGAACGCATCGCAGCATGAACCGTTCCCCAGTGCCCGGTAACGTCAGTGTGTTCGCCGGCAAAAAAGAGCGTGTCCTCGATAGGTACCGTCATCTGCTTCGAAGCATTCAGCCCTCCCGCTGCCACGTAGCTGTATGCCCCCATGGAAAATCGGTTCTGTTGCCAGTCATGCGTATAGCAACCCCGCATCAGCCCATGAACCCGCTGCTGCCCTATGCCGAAGATCCTTCCGAGTGTGGTGCAGGCTTTGCGTCCAAGCGTTGTCACGTCGATTCCGGTAAGCGCCGCCGAACGAGGGCCGCCTACCCAGCCCGTGATCGTGTGGCTCCTCTCCGGATGAGCCGTCCACCAGACCGGTGGCGTCTCGGCAAACGCGAAAAGAAAACTCATCTCGCCCAACACCGGTTGCGGTGGCAGGTTCTCCCAGAACCGTTCTGCAAACATCAGCGTGAAGCGGCGGGCTTGCCCCATGCGCAGCTGTGCGGCTGCCCGCAGAATCTGGCTGGGTTGGGGCGCGAATTTCACGTTGCCGCTCTGCAGCACTGCCAGCGGCAGAGTAACAATCACCTGCGGCGCAGCGAAGCTCCAGAGATCGGATACAACCTCCGCCCAGCCAGGCTCCCAGCGAATCTCTTCCACCACGGTTCCCGTCAGAACCTTTCCCCCGAGTTGCGTGATCTTCTCTGAAAGGTATCGAGGAAGCTGGTCGTAGCCTTCGCGCAACCGGTAATTGTGGTCGCTTCCGATCGCGTCCTCGGCCCTTTGTTGCGCACCCAATGACGCTGTGCTCACTTCGCGATGGTCGGCCGCGTTGAAGCCTTCGACGTAACTAACCAGCCGGCTGCGCTCCCCCGGCGGCGTGTGCTCGCGATCAAGGTAGTCTGCGAAGCTCAGATCCGGGCCATCAAAATTTTTCAGGCCCTCCAACCGCTCAAAGACCGTACCGATCTCCCCTCCGCAATCGCTCAGCGATCCGTCCTCGAAGCAGACCTGCGTCCCCTCACGTTCGTAGGTCTCCAGCCCCGCTTCTTCAATCAGCGACCACAGCTCCGGCGGCCTGCCGTGAATGAACTCCGCGCCCAGCTCAATCGCCTCATCGCCTATATGCCGAGTCCAGATGCGGCCGCCGATCCGATCCTGAGCCTCAACGACCAGCACCCTCAGGCCGCTTTCAGCGAGCGCTCGCGCCGCCGTCAATCCAGCCATTCCGGCGCCAATCACCAATACATCATGAGTGCCATCCTTCATCTGGCGTTAGATGCGCGGCGCGCGGATTCCGCTGCTGTCATGACTTTTGCTCCAAATCGCGTAAGCATCGAGGGCTTGCTGCGGTCCTACGCTGTACCACGCGTAACCGTTGCGCCGCTCCAGTGACAATTCGCTCACGTTATCATGAATCGTCTTGTCGCGGTCGCCAAAGATCGGTTGATTCGTCGTGATGCTGTAGTACCGCGCCCAGATCGGCCCTGCCCCGGCCTTTGCTTCGAGGTGCCGCCCATCCGGAGTGCCACGGCCGCCGACCCACTCCTGCCCAGTGATTGCCGCTCCCTTCAACCACGCCACACCTGCGTTGATCGCTGCAACGACCGCCGATGAGGGATGCGGCAGCTGCATCAGGTACACCAGAACATCAGAGCTCTCTCCCGAAGACAAAGCGGCCGGCTCGTAGTTCCGCCCCGCCACTGGCGCCAGCGTCAACGCGTCGTGTTGCTGCGCCCACACGGTGCGTCGTCCATTCGCAACCACCTGCGCTGCGAGAATGCAATCCAGTGCGTGGTCAGCAGCCTCCTTCGCCTTGCGGCGCAGCTCTGCCGGCACGAACGAATACTTGCCCGCGCCCTCGGATACAGCAGTCAGTGTCTCGGCCGACTCCGTCACCGCATTGTCGTTAAACGTGATCGCGTCATGATACCCACCTTCAAGCGGCCACACCTGGGGCCAGCCGCCATTGGGAAACTGCGCTGCCAGCAGATACCGTATGCCTCGAAGAAAGCTCGCGCGGTAGACTTTGCCGTCCGCACCCGGAGTCGCTGCCGAAACCGAAATCAGAAAGTGCAACTCCGTATTCGTCGCATCGTTGTCGAGCGTCCCAACGTAGTTCCAGTGCGGGTCTTTCGGAGTGTCGAAATCATCCACGCTGGGATGCTTTGAGAGATTGTCTGGTGTATAGCTTTGTCCGCGGGCTCGCGGAGAGCCGCTCATATCGAGGTTCTTGCTCCATCCTCCGGCAGGCGTCTGAAAGCTGACGATTACATCCGCGACATGCCGCGCCTCGGGTGTTCCATACCAGGCAGCATCGCGGTTCAGCGGCATCGTCCGCGCGCTGAAACCCTCTTTCGGCAGCGCAGGCTCAGGCGTTCCCGCCGTTCGTTCCGCAGCGAGCGTAGCTTTGTCCAGCTCCCTCTGTTTCTGCGAGCGTTCAAGGTAGGCAGCCCAAACCGCACGATTTTTCGCCGGCAAAGTTGCAATTCGCGCTGGTGCGACGGATTCCGCCGACTTGCTCGTACCGATCACTGCCGAAGGCAAAGGTGTGGCCACAAGGAGGCTCAGCAGAAGAAATCGCTTGGGAGAGGGAACTGGCATAGTTGGAAAATCCTATTCGTTAGGACGGATTCTCCTGCAGCAAAGACGCACCCGCCAGACCGGCGCGCCTGCGGCTCGCTCAGAGAGGCGGATCGCCAAATCGCTGTTGCACGACCGCCATTCCCTCCTCGGTCGTCGTTACGTGGCCCTCGAGCTGCGCGTCTTCCGCGGCCTCGAGCATTGCCTTGAACTCCGGCCCAGGCTGATATCCTCGAGCGATCAGATCCCGTCCGGTCACCAGTAACTTTGGTCTGATCGTCTCCACTGGCGTCGCCTCGAAACGCTCTTTCGCGAACTCATACAACCGCAGATCGCCATGCGCTGAGGTTACGTCCATCCAGTGCAGCGCCAGATGTTGCTCGAACTTCGGCAGCCGCAGAAATCGCTTCAGCGTCGACTCGCGCATCTGCATCACGTCGCCGAACCGCATGTGATTTTTCACCAGGGCAACGATCTGTGCTGCTTCTTCATTGGAAAAACGAAGCCGCCCCAGAATCTCCTCGGTCATCCGCACTCCAACCTCCACATGCCCGTCAAAGCGAATGCGGTCTCCAGGCTTCTTCGGGTCAGGTGGACGAAACGTCGCCGGCTTGCCGATATCGTGCAGCAATGCGCCCCAGGCCAGCGTCGGCGACACCCCCGGTTTGAGCTTCTCCAGCAACAGCATCGTGTGCACCCAGACGTCGCCTTCGGGATGAAACTGCGGCGGCTGCTCAACACCTTTCATGCGCAGCGCCTCTGGCAGAACATAGGTCAGCAACCTCGTCGCGTCCAGCAATTCAAATGCTCTTCGTGCGTGGCCTTCGGTCAACATCAGCGTCAGTTCATCACGGATCCGCTCGCAGCTCACCTGCCCAATCGCCGCCGCAGCAGCACGAATCGCTGCCATCGTCCTCGGCTCGATCTCGAGCTCCAGCCGCGCTGCAAACCGCACCCCGCGCAACATACGCAGCTTGTCCTCTGCAAACCGCAGCGCTGGCTCCCCAATCGCACGCAGAGTATGAGCCTTCAGGTCCTCTCGTCCGCCCACATAGTCGAGCGTCGCCGCCACGGCTTCGCCGGTCTCTTCAAAGATCACCGGATCGAGCAGCATTCCGTTGATGGTGAAGTCGCGCCGCATCACATCCTCACGCGGATCGGTCGAGAACTGCACCGCATCCGGACGGCGCCCATCGCTATAGGCCCCATCATGTCGAAACGTAGCGACCTCAGTCGTGATCTCTGAACCATCGCCAGCGGGCGAACAAACCAGCACGACGCCAAAGTGCGCTCCCACCGAGTAGGTCTTCGCGAACATCGCCATCACCAGATCCGGGGTTGCGCTGGTTGCTACATCGAAGTCCTTCGGCTCAACTCCCAGCACCATGTCCCGCACACATCCACCCGCGAAGTAAGCCTGATGTCCGGCGGCCCGCAACGTCGCAACGATCTCCCGCGCTGCATGGTACTTCGCGTTCTTGAGTTGGTCCTTCATGCCTGTCCCTTATCATAGAGATATGCCCGAACGCAGTGGAAACGGCCTGATCCTCGGCATCGAAAGCTCGTGCGATGAGACCGCCGCCGCCGTCGTGCGGTCCGGAACCGCCACACTCTCAAACGTCGTCGCCTCGCAGATGTCGCTGCACGCCAACTACGGCGGCGTCGTCCCTGAACTCGCCTCTCGCGAACACCTTCGCAACATCGTTCCCGTCGTTCGCGAAGCCATGTCGCGAGCCTCCGCCGCGGCCGGCCGTCCCATCACCTTCGCCGACCTCGACGCCGTAGCCGTCACCGAAGGCCCCGGCCTCGCCGGAGCTCTGTTGGTTGGCATCACCTACGCCAAAGCCCTCACCTTCGGCCTCGACAAGCCGCTGATCGCCGTCAACCACCTGGAAGGCCACATCCACGCCGTCCTGATGGAGGCGCGCCAGCGCAGCGAAGTCCCGATGGAACTTCCTCTTCTCGCATTGGTAGTCTCCGGCGGCCACACGCATCTGTACCTGGCAAGACAGGATCAGGCAAGGCAGGGAAGCGAAGCCACCTGGACCTATCGCAACGTAGGCCGTACCGTCGACGACGCAGCAGGCGAAGCCTACGACAAGGTCGCCAAACTCCTCGGCCTGGGCTACCCCGGCGGACCCTGGATCGACGCCCTTGCCCCCCACGGCAATCCGCGCGCCGTCCCCTTCACCTTCGGCGAGATCAAGCCACGCATCCTCCGCGACGGCAGCGTTCCCGCGAACAAGAAGGCCCCACTCCGCACTGCGGGTCCGCACTTCGACTTCTCCTTCAGCGGCATCAAGACCGCAGTCCTCCGTTACGTCCAAACCCATCATCTGCGCGACAGCATCGAAACCCGCCGCGTCGCACTCGCCGCCGATCCCGCCATCACCCCCAAATCCTCCGCCGTCGCAAAACTCTGCGACCAACAGACCCTGGACCTCGTCGCCTCCTTCCAGTACGCCGTCGTCGGCAATCTGTTACGCCAGACCTTCGCAGCGGCCGAATCCCTCGGTGCCCGCAGCATCGTCGTCTCCGGTGGAGTCGCCGCCAACACCGAGCTGCGCCGCCGTTTTCAGGCCGAAGCAGACCGCCGCGGCCTGCCCATCGCCTTTCCCTCGCTGGCTCTGTCCACCGACAACGCCGCCATGATCGCCGCAGCCGCGTGGCCCAAACTCCTTGCCCGCGAATTCGCCTCCGAAGACCTCGGCGCAACCCCCCAACTTCGGCTCGGCCATCAGTAAAGCGGCCCCGACAAATAACCGACATAGATCAGCTAAAATCATCAAGGGAATTCCAAGCGAGAGCAGTCTGCACCGCGCCACGCGCCGGCTGCGGCAGGAACAGAGAGCACGTGGCTACCATCGAACTCTTCAACACCCTAGGCGGCAAGATCGAGACCCTCGCCCCAGTCGGCGCACCCGCACTGCGTATGTACTGCTGCGGCCCCACCGTCTACGACTACGGCCACATCGGCAACTTCCGCACCTTCCTCCACGTCGACGTCCTTCGCCGCGTCCTCCGTCAGCAAGGCATTCCCCTTAACCACGTCATGAACATCACCGACGTCGACGACAAGATCATTCGCAACGCCGCCGCCGCCGGTGTCCCCATCGCCCAATACACCGCGAAGTTCGAGCGCGCCTTCCTCGAAGACCTCGACGCCCTCAGCATCGAGCACCCCGAGCATATCTCGCACGCCACCGCCTGCGTTCCGGAGATGGTCACGCTCATCGAAAAACTCGCGACCAAAGACATCGCCTATCAGGCCGAAGACGGCTCCTGGTACTTCCGCATCGCCCGTTTCCCCGACTACGGCAAGCTCTCCAAAAAAGATTTCGATGGCATCGAAGACGGCGCCCGCGTCGACGTCGACGAATACGAGAAGGACGCCGCCCGCGACTTCGCCCTGTGGAAGGCCGCCAAACCCGGCGAGCAATTTTGGGAGACCGCGCTCGGCCCCGGCCGCCCCGGCTGGCACATCGAATGTTCCGCCATGGCCACAAAACTCCTCGGCGACGACATCGACCTCCACGCCGGCGGCGAAGACCTCATGTTCCCGCACCACGAGAACGAGATCGCCCAATCCGAATCAGCCTCGGGCAAGCCCTTCGTGCGCCACTGGATGCACGTCCGCTTCCTGCTCGTCGAAGGCAAGAAGATGTCGAAGTCCGAGGGCAACTTCTACACTCTTCGCGACCTGCTGCTCAAAGGCTATCGCGCCTCGGCGATTCGCTTCCTGCTCATCTCCGTGCCCTACCGGCACCAGATGAACTTCACCTTCGACAGCCTCATTGAATCCACCAACGCCGTCGACCGCCTGCGCACGTTCCATCAACGAATGTTGAAGGGTGGCTTCCCCGAAGGCCTCAATCCCGACATCGCAACCGCAACCGCCAAGGCCGAACGAGACTACACTGCCGCTCTGGCCAACGACCTCAACACCGCCGAGGCCCGCGCCGCCATCTTCGATCTCGTTCGCGCCGCCAACTCCGCGGCAGACGCAGGGACCCTCCGCGCAGAAAACGCCGCGCAGATCCTCAAAGTTCTCGATCTCTTCGATGGCGTCTTCGCGATCCTCAAAGACAATGACGCCGCAATCACCCGTGCCGCGCTCGCATGGGCCGAGGCCGAAGGCCGCATCCACGAAGCCGCCCCCGACCTTGTCGCCACGCTGTCTTTCTCCGACGCCGACATCGACGCCCTCGTCGCCGAACGCGCTCAGGCAAAAAAGACCCGCAACTTCGCCCGCGCCGACGCCATTCGCAACGACCTTCTCGCCAAAGGCATCCTAATAGAAGACTCCAAGGACGGCGTGCGCTGGAAGCGCAAATAGTCGATGAACCTGTCTCTAAGAACCCGCATCGCGGTTGCATTTCTTTTTGCAGCACTCCTCTCCCTTACGGCCACCGCACAAACTCCCGCGCCCAACACCACCGAATGGGAGAACGAAGCTCTGAAGCTGCGCCTCTTCTACCCGTCCGATCTGGTGAAGGGCGACGTCGCGGAGGTTATGAGCGATGGCCGCCTCACTCTCTTCGGCATCGCAGGAGCATCTGATTCCAAACTAGCCGAGGCGACTCACTGTCTGCGTCCCGTCCTTCTGCTCGAACTTCCTCAGTCTCCCTCCAAATTGAACGCGAAGGTAGAGCCGGGCTCCGGCGGCGGTACGCGAGTTACCACAACTCCCTCAGTCTCCGCGACCATCCTGCTCGCCGAACTCGACATCAACTGCCTAACGCCGGAGCAACAGAACAAAGCCACCAACCTCCTTAGCGACATGGCTGAGATCGTCAACAAGATTCCCGGTATGAAGAGCATTGCCTCACCCGCTACATACACCATTGGCTGGCAGAAGGTCCATATTGCCGCCGCGCAGGGTCAGCCGCAGGCCCAGCCTAATCCCGTTGACCCACAACTCTCCGGTCGACTACCGCTTTACACCTTGGGGCTTTCCACCAACTGGAACAGCCATCTTCTCGTCTGGTACTTCTCTTCGAACAATGTCGACACGCTTAACCGCATTACCAAAACCACCGTCCGCTTCGGACGCGACCAGGCCGCACCACTCTACCCCCTCACCATCGGCAACGCGACACCCTAACCGCGCATCGCGCCAATCAAGTCTAATTTCTCGCTCCGAGGCCCATGAACAAAGATCTTCTCCCCATCGAAACCATCGTCGAAAAACTCAACCTGCCTGAAAAATTCGTCGAACGCCACGGCCCCTACGGCGCGAAGCTCAAGCTTGACCTCCTCACCGACGCATCACTGCCCGCGCGCGGCAAACTGATCCTCGTCACCGCGACCACCCCCACCGTCTCCGGTGAAGGCAAGACCGTCACCTCCATCGGCCTCGTGCAGGGTCTGGAAAAGATCGGCAAGAAGGCCATCATCACCTCGCGCGAGCCCTCTCTAGGCCCGGTCTTTGGCATGAAGGGCGGAGCCGCTGGCGGTGGACGTTCGCGGGTAGAGCCCTCGGAAAAGATCAACCTGCACTTGCATGGTGACTTCCACGCCATCACCTCCGCGCACAACCTTCTCGCCGCACTGATCGACTCGCATCTCTTCCACGGCAATCCACTCGACCTCGACCCTCACGCCATTACGTGGCCTCGCACGCTCGACATGAACGACCGCGCCCTGCGCCACATCATCGTCAGTTCTGGCGGGAAACGCGACGGCGCCAACCGCCACACCGGCTTCGTCATCACCGCCGCCAGCGAGATAATGGCCATCATGGCGCTCGCCGACAGCCGTGAAGACCTCCGCCTTCGTCTTGGCCGTATCGTCATCGGCAGCAACCGTTCCGGCCATCCCGTCCGTGCCGAAGACCTCGACGCCACGGGACCCATGATGGCTCTGCTCAGCGAAGCAATTCTGCCCAATCTCGTGCAGACAACCGAAGGCACACCCGCAATAGTCCACTGCGGACCCTTCGCCAACATCGCCCACGGCACCAGCTCTGTGCTTTCGCAGCAAATGGGCCTGCGACTCGCCGACTACGTCGTCAACGAAACCGGCTTCGCCTCCGACCTCGGCTTTGAAAAATACATGGACATCGTCATGCCCAGCTGCGGCATTAAACCTGCTGCCTGCGTGCTCGTCACCACCGTGCAGTCGGTCCGCAACCAGGGCGCCGGCGACCTCGAGGCCGGCTTTATCAACCTCAAAAAACACATCGCCATCGTGCGCGGCTTCAACCTTCCCGCCATCGTTGCCATCAACCGCTTCCCTAACGACACCGACGAAGAACTCAAGTTCCTCGAAAAATACTGCGAGGCTCAGGGCGCAGCCTTCGCGCTGTCGGAGGCCTTCACCAAAGGCGGCGAAGGCGCGACCGCACTCGCCGAAAAGGTCGTCGGTGTCATTGCCGACAACCCCGGCCCCGCCCTCCAGACTACCTACACCCTCAACGCCACACCACTGGAGAAGATCACAGCTGTCGCGCAGAAGGTTTATGGCGCAGCCAATGTCGAGCTCACTCTTCATGCCGAAGAGAAACTAGCCCGCTTCACAAAGTGGGGCTATGCCGATCTTCCCGTCTGCATCGCGAAGACTCAGTACTCTCTTACAGATGAACCCAAACAGATGGGCGCCCCCACCGGCTGGACGCTGCACATCACGGACGTGGTTCTCTCTGCCGGCGCTGGATTCCTCGTCGTTATCTCGGGCAGCATGATGCTGATGCCGGGCTTGCCAAAGGCCTCCCGCGCACTGACGATCGATGTCGACGCATCCGGTCAAATCATCGGCATGTAATCAGGATGCAAGCCCGACAGTTACAGCGTCGCAAGATGCACGGTGCCATCGCTCGTATGGATCGTCAACAGCGAACCGCCGCCGTTGAACTTACCGCGAATGTTGTGCCCTGAGTTCCCCTTCGAGTTGTATCCATCCACAACCAGCGGAAGCGTGCTCTGAATGTTTCCATCGCTGGTGCTGACCGCAAGCTCGGCGGGGAAGCTCTTCGGCACTCGCAGTGTCACGTTCCCGTCGCTGCTCTCAATCCGCGAGTCGGAGTTGAGGTGTGACCCATCGGCCAATTCAATCGTGATCGACCCGTCGCTGCTGTGCAGCTGCAGCGAGGAGAAAGTCCCTGCAATGTCCTGATTGCCGTCAGAGCTTCGCGCTTCAAGCGTTCCGCTGGCGTTTCGAACCTGAAGATGCCCGTCACTCGAATGTAATTTCAGATTCCCCGACAATCCAGTCAACTCCTGGCTGCCATCGCTGGTGTGGATCGTGAGATCGCCGTGCAGCCCGGCTGCGGTCAGATTGCCATCAGCGCTCCTGGCGTCCAACGTAAGATTCGCCGGTGTCTCCACGTCAACGTGCACCGACGAGGAGTGCGAGTTAACATGCAGCTCCATGTGAGGCTTCTCCTTGAGAGAGAAGTGAACGGTGTCGCCGCTCTGGCTCTCTTCAAGGGTGTATCGCGAAAGGCTCGTATTCTCGGCCGTGACATGGATGTGGACCGCATTGCAGCCGCTGCACGCATGGATATTGAGGTGGCTGTCGCCAGTGCTTAGGACGAGCGACGGCTGTCCGGTGACAGGGTAGCTCTTGTCCCACGTGGTGTCGCTTTGCGCCGCCGCTGCTACAGCCGGCAGGAGTAGTGCTGAAAATGCCAGATTTAAGGCGATAGCTTTCATGGGCGTACCCTCTCGCAGTCATCTACGCGGAGACAAGTCAGTTAGTTCCCCTGTTTTTGCCGGTCCATCACTAAGCCTGTTGCCGCACCGCCAGGTCTTCGTCCACCACGTTCGGTTTGCCGCTCTTCATCTTCGAGCTCGTGACCAGAAACACTGCCAGCAGAATTCCACCCATCCCCACATATTCCACGGCGACGAAGTGCTCCTGCAGGAAGATCGTCCCCAGAATCACCGCAATCACGGGATTCACATAGGCATACGTCGCCACCTTCGATACCGCCACATTGTCCAGCAGGTAGATATACGCGGTATAGGTAATCAGCGACCCGAAGACCACCAGGTAGATAATCGACGCCCACGCCTGCACTCCCCACTTCGCACCGTGGTAGCCGCCAGACACGATCATCAAACCCAGATTGAACAGGCCGCCAAAGACCATCTGCCATCCCGCCGCCGCAACTCCGTTGATCCGTATTGTCGATCGCCGCGAGATGACCGAAGCCACTGTCCAGCAGAGCGCTCCTGCAAGCGTCACCGCAGCGACGACAATCTCTCGCGAGTTGCCATGCATTCCATTGACGAGGCCGGGCCACAACAAAAACACCATCCCGGCGAAGCCCAGAAATACCCCAATCCATCCCCGCACCGGCAGCCCTTCGCCTCCCGGCATCACCACCTCGATCAGCGCGGCATACAGCGGAATCGACGCCACCAGCAGCGCAGCCAGTCCGCTCGAAATGTACTGCTCAGCCCAGATCACCGAAGTATTCCCGCAACCCAGCATCAGCGCTCCGATGATCGCGAGCCTGCCCATCTCCTGCCGCGTGGGCCACATCTTCAGCCGGAGGATCGCCGTCAAACCCAGCAACAGCGGCGCGGCGATCAGATACCGCGCGCTCGCCAGCAGGAACGGCGGCAAAACCTCCACGCCGAAACGCATCGCCAGAAACGTCGCTCCCCAAAAGACATAAACGCAGCAAAATGAAACGAAAATCCGCGTGCGGTTCGAGGAGGCAGGGGAGTGCATCTCTCCATCGTATCTCGCCTCCTCCACCTCATTCCCAGAGCCTGCCGCAGTGCTACGATAAGGAGATGGTGCTTCGTTCTACGGCCTTATTTGTTCTTCTCGTCTGCGCGGCAGCTTTCTCCCAAACCTCCGACCAACCGAATCCCAAGATCCCAAAGAGCTTTCACGATCCGGCTCTCAACGTCACCTACTTCTATCCCGGCCGCTTCGTCGCCGACCCCGAGAGCATCGCCCCCAGGCCCGGTACCGACGGCGCGCCCAAGTGTGCGCACTCCACCCTCTTCGCCAACTCAGTCACTCCGGTCGACACCTCCTCCTTCGTCCTCTCCACGATCGACAACACCTGCCCTAACGTCCTGCGTGGCGCAACTCTGCTTGGCCCCTTCATTCGCGAGCAGATTATCCGTCAGCTCAAGCAGTACGGCGAACCTACCGTCACCCAGGAACCCACCAACTACGCCATCAACGGACACCCTGCCTCCATCGTCCTCGCTTCCGTCCCCATGCCCGACGCCAAGGGTAAGATCCCGACAACCACTTACGCCGCCAAGGCCTGTGTGCTCGGCAATATCCCGGTCAAGCCCAAAAAGAAGTCCGACCCCGTCGAACCCACCCGCCACGTCCTCTGCTTCGACTTCACTACGCTGCACAAGGATCTCTACCACCTGTTGTTCGCCTTCTCCATGCAGTTCGACACCGATCCCCCCCAACCCATGGTTCCCGGCAGCGTGATCCGGTAGCGATATCGGTTAGCGTTCGACGAGGACGTGATGAACCCCGAGACGGAACTCCCTCGCGACTCTATTCGACCCTCTCTCGCCTCGAGGCTCTACCCGCGGCCAATCTTCCATCGTGCGGGTTCGGCACAACCATGGCCTGCTTCGAAAGCATGTGTTTCCTGCTTCCGGGGATCGGCGCCCCGGTCGACTGCTCTCCGAGATATGCTTCTGCGCGAATGCAGCGGCACAGCGCCCCGATTCTGGCGGCAGCGATTCCCTTGGAACGTCGCACCGTCTGTCTGCTCACCTGCACGCTGATTCAAAATAAGATACGCAAGACCCGCCGCTCGACCCTCTGGCAGTACACAGAAGTGGGATGGAAGATCCTGTTCCATCAGGGAACGATGGTCGAAGGCTGCTGAGTGCCGGATGGCGTCCCCGTAAGATATACTCAGCGGCAAAGGCAAAGGTCCATGAAAGTCCCTCATCGCCATAGCCCGGACGCACCGGATCGGCGGCTCGCTCTGCCGCTCCCGGCAGCATCAGATGCCGCGCCGGTATCTCCGCGTGCTCCCCAGCCTCACGCGACCTAGTCTCTTCGCCGGCGACTAGCTTCAAACCACCCCTCCTGCCGGCGAAGTCCCGCCACCAGCGCAAACCGTTCCCTTCGCCATCTGCGAGGCCCGCACCACATCCATGGACGGCGCCACGGAACGGCTCATCAACGTACCGCTGACCCAAGGAGAGACCGCATGAGCATCCTGACCCAGGAAACCACCCGGAACTACACCCGCACCGCAAACTACGCCCAGTTCGGCCCCAAGCTGAAGACCACCCTCCCCGGCCCGCTCGCCCAGAAGGCCGTCGCCGCCGACGATCGCCTCATCTCCCCCAGCTACACCCGCAGCTACCCCATGGTCGCCAAATCCGGCCGCGGCATCCGCGTCACCGACGTCGACGGCAACGAGTTCCTCGACTTCGCCGCCGGCATCGCCGTCACCTCCACCGGCCACTGTCATCCCGAAGTCGTGAAGGCCATCCAGGACCAGGCCGCCGAACTCATCCACATCTCCGGCACCGACTTCTACTACGAGCACATGACCGACCTCGCCGAGCGTCTCTCCGCCATCGCTCCCATGCCCGGCCCGCACAAGTTCTACTACGGCAACTCCGGCGCCGAGGCCGTCGAGTGCGCTCTGAAGCTCGCGCGCTACCACACCGGCCGCCAGAACATCATCAGCTTCTTCGGAGCCTTCCACGGCCGCACCATGGGCGCGCTCTCGCTCACCGGCTCGAAGCCGCAACAGAAGCGCCGCTTCGCCCCCTTCGTCCCCGGCGTCACCCACGTCCGCTACCCCTACACCTACCGCGGCACCACCGGCGGCCCCGAAGAGCAGGAAGCCTTCGCCCTCGACTGCGCCCGCTACATCGAAGACAAGCTCTTCAAGACCATCCTCCCGCCCGAAGAGGTCGCCGCCATCATCCTCGAACCGATCCAAGGCGAAGGCGGCTACGTCGTCGCCCCCGACAACTTCCTCCAGGAGATCCGCCGCATCTGCGACCGCCACGGCATCCTCCTCATCGCCGACGAGGTTCAGTCCGGCGCCGGCAGAACAGGGAAGTGGTGGGCCATCGAGCACTCCGGCGTCCAGCCCGACATCGTCTGCATCGCCAAAGGCATCGCCTCCGGCATGCCTCTCGGCATCTGCATGACTCGCGCCGAAATCATGAACTGGGTCCCCGGCTCCCACGCCAGCACCTTCGGCGGCAACCCCGTCTGCATCGCCGCCGCGCTCGCCACCCTGGACATCCTCGAGCGTGAAGGCATCAAGAACGCCGCCACCATCGGCGAAAAGATGCTCTCGCGCCTTCGTCCCTGGGTCGCGAAACATCCCGACCGTCGGCGAGGTTCGCGGCCGCGGTCTCATGATCGGCATCGAGATCGTCAAGGACCAGAACTCCCGCACGCCCGTCGGCCCCATGCGCGACAAGATCGTTGACCTCGCCTTCGAGCGCGGCCTCCTCATTCTCGGCTGCGGCGAAACCAGCATCCGCCTCTGCCCGCCGCTGATCGTCAAGCAGCAAGAGGCCGACATCGCCCTCGACATCCTCGAAGAGTGCATCGCCCTGGCCGCAAAATAGCTTCCTACCGTTACAAAAACAAATGGGGCATCGACATTTCGGACTCGATGCCCCATAGACTCGGTACTCCGCCGGATCTCTAATGCGGTAATAACCCAAAGACTGCCACTCCGGTTTGCGTTCCGACATATACCTTGCCATTCACCACCAGCGGCGTGATGAACTTGTTTCCATTTCCGAAGCTATCCCGCCCATTGGCGGCCTGTGTACTGTTGTAGAACTCATGTGCCAGATTCGCCGGGTCGTACGCGTGCAGAATGCCGGGGCGACTCAGGTCGGAGTCCAGTGCCCACACGATTCCGTTCTGAATCCCATTCGCCGAAACCGTCGGCGTCGGTCCCGGATGCCCGAATTGTGAAGGCGTCAGGCTCGTTGGACTTGTCGCCATCTGGGCATTGACCAATGGGAACGCCTTCAGAAAATCCCCGTCGGAAGCAAGATAAATCACACCATTGAAGTAAGCAGGTGAAGAGTAGACCAGGCCCGCCATCGCTCCATTAATCTGCTGATAAATATTGCTGTCGAAGGGGTCCGTCGCCGGATTGAATTTGCCGAGATTGTCGCGGTCGGCAAGATAGATGTTCTTGTCCTTGCCCGCGCCGACAATCAGATGATGTACCTTTCCGTTCGCGTCCGTCTGATCAGGCAGCAACAGCGGGCCGCCCGACCCAAGATCGAGATCCTGGCTCGATTCCAACGGCCCGTTGTACATCTCGAAGTAGTCGGCCACCGACAGCGTGCCCGTCGTCGAAAGCTTCACCATCGCATTGCCGTAGTCGCCCTTGCTCGGGAATCCCTTGGCATCCAGAGTCGTATCAAAGGTGCCATTGGCCTGGAGAAAATAGATGAACCCGTTGCTATCGGCTGCCATCCCTGCGCCGCTCATCCAGATCGAACCCTCGTTGCCATTCGGCGTCACGTTCAGCAACTTCGTCTGCTGCAGTGTCGACTCGCTGTACCCCATCACCCAGCCGGTATAGGGTCCAAAATCGCAATGCGACGTCCAACCCATATAGATGTTGCCGTTGAGCAGAAGCAGTGCCGCGCGCTCCGCATACTGCGACGGATCGAAGATCACATTGCCGTTCTGACTGTTTGCTCCCGTCCCCGGATAACTTCCGGAGATCTCCGTCGGGCTCCCGCTAATCTCCGCACCCGTCGTGACATCGAGCGCATGCAGCCGTTGGTGATATTTTCCGCTCGCATCCTTGCTCATCCCCACGGTAAATAGAGTGCCGTTCGCTCCCTGCGTCCGATCGATCACCGGCGTCGACGTGATTCCGATCTCCGGTGTGATCTGCGAACATCCGTGATCGTCACTCGTCGTCTCACCCGTCCCAAGGACCGAGGTCTTCCACAGCTGAGCCCCGCTGTCGGCATCGAAGGCATACACGCTGGCATGTTCGGTCGCGACATACAGCACATTGCGAAGCTGATTGCCGATAACGACGTTGGCAAGATAAAGCGGCTGCGCGTCAACCTTTCCATCAACTGCGTCAAATCCGATTTTGCCGAACTGGGTGAAGTTCACATTCGCCTGCGTCAGGATTGTCTCCTTCGCATTGAGCCCATCCCGCGAAACGTTGTAGTGATACGTCGTTACATCCGGTGCATTGGTCATCGGCGCCGCCTGCACCGTCAGAGCGAGTGGCGCGGAATGCACAAGGCTGCCGGATGTTCCCGTAAACGTCACCGTCCCCGTACTCGCAGCCGTAGTGATTGCCGCAGCTAAGGTTGTGCTCTGCGCCACACCAGGAGCCAGACTCAGCGTTGCCGGGTTCGCCGTCACCCCGGCAGGCAGGCCAGTGATCGCCACCGTCGACGGTACCTGCAAACGAGTTGACGGCAGCCGCTGTCACACTCACCTGAGAACCCGCTGCCCCAGCCATGATCGTCAGCGACGCCGGCGCCAACGTCAGCGTGTAGTCCGCCGACGGCGCAGAGATAGTCGCCGCGACGTTCACAGCATGGCTCAGCGATCCCGACGTCCCCGTGAAGGTCAGCGTGGCGTTCCCCGCCGTGGTGCTCGCAGCGGCAGTCACCGTCACCGGCTGTGCCACTCCCGGAGTCAACGTAAACGTCGCCGGTTGCGCCGTCACACCGGCAGGCAGGCCCGAGATAACGACCGCCACTGTCCCTGCAAACGCATTGATCGACGTTGCCGTGACACTAACCTGAGAACCGGCTGCACCTGCCACGGTAGTCAGTGATGTGGGCGAAACGGCCAATGCAAAATCTGGCGGAGTCGGTGCCGGAATCGTTGTTGCAACGGTGGCAGAGTGACTCAGCGTTCCCGAGGTTCCAGTGAACGTCAGCGTGGCGCTGCCCGCGGCAGCGTTCGCGGCGGCAGTCACATTGACACTTTGCGCCGTTCCCGGTGTCAGGGTCAGGGTCGCCGGTTGCACCGTCACGCCGGCAGGCGCACCGCCGACTGCAACCGTCACGGTCCCCATAAAACCGTTCGCCGCACTCGCATTCACACTGATCTGCTGCGCGGCTCCACCCGGTACCAGCGTGGCACTTGCCGGCGTCGCCGTCAGGGTGAAGTCGCCCTCGGCCGCAGGCTTCGAGCCGCCGCCGCAAGAGACCAGCATGAGGCAAAAAAGAAATCCGGAACACCCACCCAGAGCCTTCGAGAAAGCACCCATGTTCCCCCCCGAGATTCAGCCTGCCAGAATCTACATCAATCTGGTTTCCTCACGCCAGCCACTCCCGAACGACACTACACCGCCAATCTCCCTCGAGTTGTCACAAAGTTGTCTTGAATCAGTTAAATGTCCGGCCATGTTTCGGATATCAAATTCCCACGTCTAAACTGTTGATCACTCATGAACCGCCTACCCCACGCTCCGAAGATTCTCGCCGCCGTCCTCCTGGCGGCCTTCGCCTCCGTCCCGGCGCTTTGTTCTCAGCACACCACCCCGTTGCAGCCTCAGGCGACCACCCCGCATCGGACCCGCCTCATCCTAAAAGATGGCAGCTATCAAATCATCATGAGCTACAAGGTCGTAGGCAACGTGGTCCGCTACATCAGCGCCGAGCGCGGCGGGGCCGAAGAGGAGATCCCTCTCGATCTCGTCGACCTCGAAGCCACCAAACGCTGGGAGCAGCGCCACGCACAACCCTCCAACGACCCCAATAGCCCCGCGCCTCCCCCCATCGATCCCGAACTTCTCAAGGAAGAGGCCGAGCGCGCCGCCCTGACCCCCGAGGTCGCCAAAGACCTCCGCCTCCCTGAAGAAAACAGCACTCTCGCCCTCGACACCTTTCGTGGCACTCCTGAACTCGTTCCCCTCGCCCAGACCGACAGCGACCTGAACCGCAACACCGCCCACAACCTCCTGAAGGCCGCCGTCAACCCGCTCTCCGCCGCTCACCCCGATCGTCACGCTCAAGGGCGAAACGTCGCCCATACAACTCCACGTCAAAGATCCCGTCTTCTATCTCCGCATCGGTGACGAGAGCGTCGGCAACACCGCCGGCGCGCCTCTCACCGTCGACACCCACGGCGCCACCAGCAAGATCCAGAACGACCCCACCGGCGGCTCAGCTAACAGCCGTTACGTCATCCTCCGTGCAGACGTCCGCAAAGACGCCCGTGTCATCGACAGCTTTCGCATTCCTCTGCTCGGCACAGGTCACCGCCAGGAGGACGTTGTCGAAACCGCCACCGAACCTCTCCCCGGCGGACACTGGCTCAAAATCACTCCGAAAGAACCCATCGACTTCGGCGAGTTCGCGCTGATGGAGGTCATCTCCGACAAAGCCGTCAACCTCGGTGTCTGGGACTTCGGCGTGCACCCGGTCGCGCCTGAGAACCGCGACATCATCAAGCCCGAACCCCGCCGTCGCGTCACGCTCGAACGCCACGGCCCGAGTTAAAGCCAGCGACTACGCAAGATGTTCATTCTTTAGGAAGCCGCTATCGGGAGAGAGAAGTCTCAGCGGCGGGGCAGCGAATCCCGTTCAATAAACAACCCGGCGACCGCCTGCCGGGGACCGCTATCGGAAGCAAGCTTTGCTGACCTTGAGACCGTTCCTTTGCCAGAGACAGCGACGCTGTCCCGTGTAACCTTCGCCTCGTACATCATTGTGTCCGCTGCGCGCAAAATCGTAGGAACAGTATTTCCGTCTTCAGGAAATGTCGCCAGCCCAAAGCTTCCCGACACGTTCAGCGAAAGACCCGCACCCTCGAGAAAACGCGCCGCCCGCAGATCCTCCTGCAACGCCATGGTCGTCCCGCTCGCCGCCGACTTACCCATCCCCGGCAGCAACGCTACAAACTCGTCCCCGCCATACCGGAACGCCGCGTTGTTCGGCCCCAGGCAGCGCTTCAGCAATCCGCCGATCTCGGCCAGCAACCGACTCCCGATCAAGTGCCCATGCGTGTCGTTCACCGACTTGAAGTGGTCCAGATCGACGAACATCAGACTAAATACCTGCCCCGCCGCCACCTGCTCATCGAGCAGGGTGTAAAGGTGCCGGGCATTGAAGAGTCCCGTCACGTCGTCGGTAATCGTCAGTTCCTGAATCAGGGTCATCGACCGCGCATTCTGAATCGCAATCGCCGCGTAGTCGCACAGGATCCGCAGGAACGAGATCGAATACTCCGAAAGAAGATCAAGCTTGCTGTTCAACAGTTGAATTACGCCCAACGTCTTGTTACCCGATCGCACCGGCACGCAGGCAATCGATTTAATCTGCAGGTCCGGATGTTTATTCGCAAACGCCGACCAGTGCGGATCGAGCGCCACATCCGGCACCACCAGCGGATTACCCGTCGAGGCCACCCAGCCCGCAACTCCCTCGCCCAACGGGACCCGCAGCCCCTTCAGGCTCTCGGTGTTCTCGCCTACCGCAATCGCGTAATACAGCTCGCCGGACTTGTCATCCACCATCAACATCGACCAGCGCTCAGGTCCAAAGAACTGCGCCATCTTGTCCATGATGGCGCCCAGAATTTCTTCTAATTCCAAACTCGAGGTCAACGCACGAGCTACGTCGTGGAACACCCGAAGGTGGTCCATCTGGCGGCTTTCGATCACCTCAAACGATCGTCTGTCTTTCAATCGCTTTCCTCTACGGGCAACATATCAGATATCAAGTAAGTATTTCATTTGAAAAAAAGAGTTTCAATTTCGCCTGCGACCGCAAAGATCACACTCTTACCCACCGATGTGCACCATATTCCGCGACGGTTTCTCAAAACCCGGCTCGCCGATGTGGTGCCGCGCCTCTTTCTGCATCACGATCTTCCGTATATACGCAGCGAGCTCCGTATCCGTTCCGCCTCGTACCAATCGGCCATACAGATCATGGTCGCTCTGGGAAAACAGGCAGGTCCGTATCTTCCCATCTGAGGTCAACCGCACCCGGCTGCAGTGTCCGCAGAAAGGCCGCGACACTGGCGCGATAATTCCAATCTCTCCCAGGCCATCATCAAACGTAAATCGCTTCGCCGTCTCGCTCGCCGCATGCGGAGCCAGCTCCACCAGCGGACGATACGCATTCAACCGATCGACAATCTCATCCATCGAGATCACCGTCTCCCGCTTCCAGCTGCGGTCCTCCTCCAGCGGCATCCACTCGATAAAGCGAACGATCACGCCCTCGCGCCGCGAGAACTCCGCGAACTGTTCGATCTGCGAGTCATTGAACCCGCGCAGCAGCACGCAGTTCACCTTCACCGGACCCAGCCCCACTGTCCGCGCCTTGCGAATTCCGGCCATCACCTTGTCGAAGCTTCGCGGCACTCGCGTGATCGCGGCAAATGTCTCCCCATCCACCGCATCCATGCTCACGGTCACGCGATTCAATCCGGCATCCTTCAACGGCTGCGCCAGTCCCTCCAGCAGATGTCCATTCGTGGTTAGCGCAATATCCAGCGGCAACCCCCTCTGCCCCGTCTCGCCAACGCCCGTGTCCCCAACGCCCGTGTCCCCAACGAACGTCCCATCCGGCAGATGCGCTGTCCGCATCGCCGCCAGTTCGCGCACCATCTCCACCAGGCCCGACCGCAGCAGCGGCTCCCCGCCGGTCAGCCGAACCTTCTCCACCCCCAGCGAGACAAACACCCTCACCATCCGCAGGTAGTCCGAGATGGGCAGCTCGGTATATTGCGCCCCCTCGTTGCCCGTCCGGCAATAGACACACTTATAGTTGCAGCGGTCAGTCACCGAAACGCGCAGATCCGTAATGGCCCGGCCAAATTTATCCCGCAGCCTGCCCTTGGTCACAGGAGCCTCTTCCACCCGCTCCAGCACTGCCGTGTTTCCGTCGTCGATCATCTTGGAGGACAAGGACATCGTCGTAGCCATCTGCCTCATTTCTGTACCTAACAAGAGTAGATGCGACGGCAGAAAGCGAAGTCTCGGAAAGCGAATCAGTCCTGCAAGCACCTAAGTATAGCCGCGCTGCGGCCGGAATTCTATGTCGTTTATCCTAAGTCGTTTACCCAACATAGCTTCGCCCATTCGAGAGGCGAAGCAGTCGCCGCAAACTTCAAAAAGCCGCCCGGCGCTGCATAGAGATCCCACACTCTCTGCATTTGCTCGGGGTCCTTGCGTCGCTAATAGCTCAGGAACTCGTCGCTGCCCCTCTTCAGGCGCACACCCGCAATGCCGAAGATCAGCGAAAGCGTAAACAGAACCGCGTTCCAATACACCATCGGCTTCGTCCAGCCCGGCGACAGCGTCCAGTCCTGTCCGCTCCACAGCGTCACCAGTGTCCCGATAATCAGGCACTGGAAGCAAAGCACCAGAAACAGCTGGCCGCGACGACGGCGCCTGTCCAGCAGCTCCACCTGCTCCGGTGTCAGGCTGCGTTCTTCGAGGGGAAGCAATGTGTTCGCCATGGTCTCTCTGGTCTCCGCGTATCGTTCGTTCGAAAGACATGGTTCGAAAGACAACCGACCACATCAGTCGCTCTCCGTGTATTAAATCACAGCCGGCCCCGGCCCGGCCACGACGACGAAAGAAAGGTAGTGAGCCAGTTTCCGAAAAGTCCGACTTTCGAGCAACACCGGTGGAATGACGATTTTGGTAGCATTCGGCTAGCGAATCCCTTGAACGCCCGGCCAGCCCTGCAGATTGGCATTTCCCTGACATAGTGCGAAACTTGTGGATCTACATATCCACTGGGGTTTGGCCGTTTGAGGTATCGACGCCTCACTCGCCGATGTCAACGATTTCCTGGAGGACAAGGAGGCTCGCTTGCAGCCAGACGAGCTTGTTCCCGATCGGTCGCCCATTCTCCGCCCAATGATTGGCCAAATCATCTCTCATTACCGAATCATTGAGATGTTGGGTGGGGGTGGTATGGGCGTTGTATACAAGGCCGAAGATTCGTCCCTTCATCGATTCGTCGCTCTCAAATTTATTCCCGACCACTTGGCCCACGATCCGCAGGTACTGGAACGGTTTCGCAGAGAGGCGCGTGCAGCTTCCGCGCTGAATCATCCCCACATTTGCACGATCTACGAGATTGGCCAGCAGGATGGCCAAGCCTTTATTTCTATGGAATTTATGGAAGGCGCCACGCTGAAGCATCACGTTGCGCGAGGCCCGCTGCCGCTTGAGGAGATTCTTGAATGGGGGATTGAGATTGCGGACGCACTCGGAGCCGCCCACAGCAAGGGAATTATTCACCGGGACATTAAGCCCGCCAACATTTATGTGACTGAGCGCGCACACGTCAAAATTTTGGATTTTGGAATAGCAAAGCTGGTGCCCGCAGAAAACGCCGTGAATGCTTCGGCGAGGTCCACAGTCAGCCAGTCAGAGCATCTTACGGGCCGTGGCGCTGCGATTGGAACCATCGCATATATGTCACCCGAACAGGTGCGGGGCGAAGAACTGGATGCGCGTACCGACCTGTTTTCCTTTGGAGTCGTGCTCTACGAGATGGTGACCGGGATCCTGCCGTTCCGTGGCGAGACCACTGGCCTGATTGCGGAAGCGATCTTGAATCGCACGCCGGTTGCCCCAGTGCGGCTGAATCCCGATCTATCCCCAAGGCTCGAAGAGATCATCAATAAAGCACTGGAGAAAGACCGGAAGCTGCGCTACCAGAACGCCACAGACTTGCAAACGGATCTGCGACGGCTAGCGCGAGACAGCAGCCGAAGCCACTGGGATGAATCGTCTTCAAGACAGAAACAAGAAAAGACAAAAGAGCAGCCACAAGAAAAACCGAAGGCGTGGAAAACTTATTCCTATGTTGCGGCCGCTGTTCTGGTTCTGGCGATCATCGCAGTATCTCTTCTCCGACGCTCGTCCCCGCGCGGTGTGCCAGCCAGCAAGGAGTGGGAGCAGCTGACCTTCTTTACCGACTCGGCCGTGTATCCCACCCTGTCCTCGGACGGACGCATGCTCGCTTTCATTCGAGGAGACAGCTCATTCATCACAGCTGGAGATCTCTACGTAAAGTTGTTGCCAGGAGGCGAGCCCGTTCGGCTGACCCACGATCCTGAGCCAAAGCTGGCCCCGTCGTTTTCTCCGGATAATTCTCGTATCTCCTATGGTCTCGGCGGCCAGTCCTGGGAAACCTGGGAGGTGCCTGTTCTCGGCGGCGAACCTCACATGCTACTGCCCAACTCTTCCTCATTAACGTGGATTGAAGACGGAAAGCGGCTGCTCTTCTCTGAGATCAAAGAAGGGCTGCATATGGCCGTAGTGACCACGGATGAGGGCCGGGGGAATAGCCGGGATGTCTACGTTCCCGTCGGCAAACGCAGCATGGCCCACCATTCCTACATTTCGCCAGACGGCCGATGGGTGCTCGTTGTTGAGATGGACAGCCGAAGCGAAATTATTCCCTGCCGGGTTGTTCCATTCGATGGCTCGAATGAAGTCCGTGTTGTAGGCCCTCCCAACGGGGCGTGTCTTTCGGGCGCGTGGTCGCCTGATGGTAAATGGATCTATCTGACAGCCAGGACGGATGACTTTCATATCTGGCGGCAGCGCTTTCCAAATGAGAGCCAGAGCAGCTGACCTTTGGCCCAACCTCTCAGGAAGGACTAGCGATGGCGCCTGACGGCAAGTCGCTCATTACTTCTGTCGGGTCGCAGGACCGGTCTGTGTGGGTGCACGATAAGGACGGCGACCACTCGATCTCCTCCGAAGGGAACACTTCCTGGCCAAGGTTTTCTTCTGACGGGCGCAGTCTCTATTTCCTCAAAGCCATCGGACAAACGGGTAACGACGAGTTGTGGATCAAAGACCTCAGTAGCGGGAAAGAGGAGAAGATTTTGAAGGATTATCCCTTGCAGGAATATTCCGCGGCGCGAGAAGTGAAGCAGGCATATTCCGTATCGCGAGACGGGAAAGAAGTTGCATTTTCCATGAAAGATGAGAGCGGCCATACCAACCTGTGGATTGCCCCAACCAGCCGTCGCTCATCCCCGGTGCGCATCCCCTCTGCCGCTGTCGAAGATGTTCCCTTATTTCTGCCGAACGGCGACCTTGTCTTTCGCGCGATTGAAGGCGGCTCGAGCTTTCTCTATCGCATGAAGACCGATGGCACCGACCGCCGCAAGATTACCTCGGAACGGATACTGGATATCGCTTCAGTGTCACCGGACGGGCGCTGGGTTGTTGTCGGGTCGCCCAACTCCGACGAAGAACACCCGGCTAGCATGAAGGCGTTTCCTGTGGATGGCGGTGCATCGGTACCGTTGTGCGCCGACTATTGCGTGCTCAGGTGGGATACGGCTGGAAGATACGCTTATTTTTCCTTCTTGCCATATGGTTCAGGCAGTTATGCACTGCCGGTGATGCATGACGGACTTCCGAAGCTGCCGGCCGGAGGCGTGCGTGGTCTGGATTTTATCAATGCAAAAACGGACATTGCTATCCCGCAGTCTGTGCAATCAGCCGTGAACCCATTCGTTTACGCCTACACTCGCAGGACCACCCGCCGCAATCTCTACCGCATCCAGTTGCCGTGATCGCACTTGCAAAATCACCGTGACACACTACCGAAAGAAGTCTTCCGCAACGGCGCGAAGAGACAGCAGACCCGAGCAAAACGAACCTTCCTTCGCCGGTTGAGCAAACTAAATAAACGCCACCGACTGAATCCCCACCACATCGAAGCGCTTCCTGCACCGCACATTCTTGCACCCCATCGGGTCGTCACGGCGAACCATGTAGCTCTGCGCCTTGGCAAAACGAGCCCGGTCCCGGTCATCGGCCCCTCGCGGCAACTGCGCCTTCTTCCGCCGCACCACCCAGTCGATCTGGTACTCGCCCTGCTGCCCGCAGTGCGGACACGTCATCACATGGGTCCGCTGCTCCGCTCTCTCTTCAAAAAAGTCCCGTTCTTCCATATGCACCTCGCCTGGCAGACAGTCCGATCCCGCACCGTCGTCCATCTGCAATCCTGCCTGAGTTGCCCCCCCGCAGGCAAGAGTCATGCATAATCACGCAGGGGCCTAAGTCCCCGAGGAATTGAAGGATCGAAGGATCAGAGATGAGCAAGCCAAAGAAACAAGTCTTTTCCAAGGTCAAAGCCGTCAAGGCCAACGCCCGCGAGCGCGTCGGCACACCACGGCCCGAGCGGGTACTGCCCGACCCGAAACAGAAGCTCACCGCCAAGCCGAAGCACAAACCCACCTTCGTCGACCTGCTCAACTCCACAGGAGATGACCAATGAACACCCTCCGCCTCTCCGCCGTCGCCCTCGCAGCCACCCTGCTCCCTCTCCCGATCAGCGCCCAGACCATCCAGGTCAACCCGGCAAATCGCACCATCGCCGTCACCGCCACCGACAAGGTCACCGTCATGGCCGACACCGCCACCGTCCACGTCGGCTTCATCGCCTACGGCCCCGACAGCGACGCCGCCTACGCGACCGGCTCCCGCATCTCCAACGCCATCGTCAAGGCGCTCACTGCGTCCGGCATCCCCAGCGATGCCGTAGAGAGCGAAAACCAAAACGTCTCCCCGGTGCAGGAGTACCAGATCGACAAGCTCACCCCCGCCGAGAAAGCCCAGCGCAAGTTCCAGGTCGTCCAGAGCTGGACCGTCCGCACCCAAGCTGATGACGCCGCGAAAACCCTCGATCTCGCCGTCAAAGCCGGAGCCAACCAGTCCGGCCAGATCGACTGGAGCCTTAAAGACGAGAACACCCCCCAGGCCGAAGCCGCAGCCAAGGCCCTCCAGCGCGCCCGCACCGTAGCCGCCGAGATGGCCAAAGGCCTCAACGTCAAGTTCGGCCCCCTCCTCTTCGCCAGCAACGAAACCCAGGCCGAGCCGCCACGCCCTCTAATGATGGGAGCCAGAGCAAAGGTCGCGTCGGCACCCGAGCCCCTCGCCATCAATCCCCGCCGCATCGAAAAATCCGCCACCGTCTATGCCGTCTTCGCCATAGAATAGGCTGTTCTAAAAAGAGGGAACTCCAATGCCCGTCCACGAGTACCGCGAACTAAAGCCCACTGCCGAAGCCGAAGCCATCTACCGCCGCTGGCTCGCCCGCCTCAACGATGAATTCACGCGCCACACCAAGCCCGAAATCCGCTCCCAGATCGTTCGCGACGAGCTCGTCCAGCTCTACCTAGGCAAGCCCTACCCCGGCCCCGCCAAGGCTACCCTCAACCACGAGCTCGCCATGCACACTCTCGTCGAAAGCCTCGACCCACGCAACGTCACCCTCGAGCCCGAGTACTACGGCGACGTCGACGCCGAGCAATATGCCATCCGCAAACCCCTCATCTGGTTCTGGCAGATGTTCGACCGCTCGCCCATCGGCCTCAACCACTGGCTCGGCTTCCGCTTCCGCTGCATGCTCGGCCGCCACATCTTCCGACACCTCGGCAAGCACGTAAAAATCTTCCACAACGTCGAGTTCACCTTCGGCTACAACCTCACCGTCAACGACTGGTGCACCATCCACAAAAACGTCATGCTCGACGACCGCGGCGAGATCATCCTCCACGAAGGCACCAGCGTCTCCGACTACGCCAACATCTACTCCCACACCCACAACATCAACCACCAGGCCGACGTCACCAACAAGCGCACCGAACTAGGCCCCCGCGCCCGCGTCACCTACCACGCCACCGTCCTCGCAGGCGCCAACGTAGGCGAAAACGCCATGCTCGGAGCCTTCGGCCTCGCCACCAAACCCGTCCCACCCGGCACCGTCGCCGTAGGCATTCCCGCCCACGTCAAACGCCAGAAAGATCCATCGACGAAGCCTAGCTGAGATGGATCACGTACTTGCCTATATACGCATGTAGTAGCTCGCGGTGTGTCGTTCGATAGGCCGCGTAGTCCTCCACGATGCCCCGGTCCGCACCATTCAACAGGATCCAGCACTCCAGCATCCCGTCCGTGTCGAGGGCGATCAAAGACTTCAGCGTCGGATCCAGTTTGTCCTCCGGGATCTTCTGTTCCTTCACCACCGCGATCACCGATCGCAAACCGTCAGCCTCTTCGGCCAGCGAATGGCGGTACACCGTCTCATTCGGATAGTGCTTCTTGAACTCCGTGCTTCGCCACATCATCGGTTGCGTGGAATAAACTAACCACGCCCCTAACCCCGGATCTCCCGTCTTTGACGGATCGACCGTGACATTCACATTCCCCTTCGCATCCGGCACAGCCTGTTTCGGCAGCGTAATCGGAGGGCTCGCCAGCCGCGCATTGGACGCGTTCGCCCATTGCTGCAGCCCTGCCCATGATGCGTTGGTGTAAGGTTCGGCGATCACAGCATCGACAAATTTGCTCCGTGCCGCCTTCTGTTCACCTTTCTGCATCAGCGTATCGCCCCAGTAACGATAGGCAGTCTCGCGATCGGGATTGATCGCAATTGCCTTCGCAAACCACGTGCCGGCTTCGTCGTAGTTCTTCCTCTTGAACTCGGTATCTCCGGCAAACAGCGCTGCCTCGTACAGCTTCGGGTCGGCCTCCGACGCTTCTTTGTAAAGCTCGAGCGCCTTCTTCAGGTTGCCGTTCGAAAACGCCTTCTCTGCCTTTAGCATCGACTCGGCTCCGGGAGACTTCTGCATGCCTGCCGATGCGGCAACGGGCGTCGAAAGCTTCTCCAGCACGATTTGAAGAAGGTTGCTGTTATCTCCTGCCGCTTTAGCCTCCAGCAGCAGCTTCTTTGCCCGCTCCCGCGTCAGCGTCGCGTCCGACGGCGCCTCTGTGGCCGCCTTCGCCAGCAGGCACATCGCGAGACGTTCCCGGAAGACATTGCTCTCCGGCCGTTGCAGATGCAGATCTTCAAACAACGGCAGCGCGCCCAGATAATTTTGTTGTTGATACAGCGCCTCGGCCTGTAGGTCCTCCTTTTGCACCTCGGCATCGTTCTTGGTGACGCCTGGCCCCGTTTGTGCAAAAAGAACAGAACCAGAAACCGCCAGCATCAGCGCGCCCAACTTCAATCCCCACATCAATCCCTGCCTCAATCGCCGCCCCATGCCCTCTCCTTCGGTCACTTAGTTAGACACCAGCACCGTTTTCGTGGCAAGAAAATTCATCGGCTGCCCGTCCCTGCATCCTCCGAACAACCCATATCGCCACCTTTACGGTTTCGTCACGCGAAATTCAGTAGACTTGATCCATCATGCCGCTGAACGTCGTCGTCATCTTCTTCGAGATCGTGGTCCTAATCCTCGCCTTCAGCGTGCATGAGTGCGCCCACGCCTGGACCGCCTCGCGCCTCGGCGATCCCACCGCCCGTATGCTCGGCCGCGTCACCCTCAATCCCATCAAACACCTCGACCCCGTCGGCTCCATCCTCTTCCCGCTCATCTCAATGGTCTATGGTGGCTTCCTCATCGGCTGGGCCAAGCCCACCCCCGTCACCGGCCGCAACTTCAAAAACTACCGCCGCGACGACATCCTCGTCACTCTCGCCGGCCCCGCCAGCAATCTCCTCTCGGCCACCATCGCCCTCATCCTTCTCATCGTCATCAAGCACATTCTCCCCGCCGGAGACTCCTCCATCGCCACCGCCATGGCCATTGCTACACACGTTCCCGGCGTCGCCACCGAAGGCCTTCCCGCCCTCTTTCCCATCGCGCTCTTTCTCTACTTCGTCATCTTCATCAACCTTCTGCTCTTCGTCTTCAATCTGATCCCGCTACCCCCGCTCGACGGCAGCCACGTCCTCCGCCACTTCCTGCCGTATAAGGCCGCCCAGGTCTACGACCGCATGGGCATGTTCGCCCTCATCATCCTCTTCCTCGTCGGCGGCACCTTTATCAGGGCGCTGTTCATTCCGATCTACAGCATCTTCAATCACATCCTCTTCTCCGTTTAGCTTCCCCCCGATCTCAACAATTTCCTGCTCCATAGTTAGCATTTTTGCTAGTCGTCACATTCCGTCGGGTAGCGCACTCTATAGTTGGTCCCCGCAACACGCGGCAAACCCCGACAAGCCGAATAGACACCACAAAACTCATTCGCCTTAGTACCGCACGGGAAACTTTTGCCAGAAAGATATCCCGATGCGAAATCTGTGGCACGACAGAACGTTTACACAACCGGTCGTTTGGGTAACGACCTTCTTCATGGTCGTCTTTCACATCGGAGCGATCGCCGCTCTCTTCTTCTTTACCTGGAAAGCCTTCTTCGTTGCGATGTTCCTATGGTGGGTCGCCGGCGGCGTCGGCATCGGGATGGGATACCACCGTCTCCTAACCCATCGAGGCTACAAGACGCCGAAGTGGGTGGAGTACCTTCTCACCATCTGCGGCACGCTCGCCCTCGAGGGCGGCCCCATCTTCTTTGTCGCCATCCATCGCATGCACCATCAGAACACCGACAAAGTAGGCGACCCGCATTCCCCTCAGGACGGGGGCCTCTGGTCCCATGTGGGTTGGATCCTCACCGGCCAGAGCATTCATAACGACTCCGCAGTCCTCCTCCCCTACGTCCCGGATCTTCGCAAAGACAAATTTCACGTCTGGATCAGCCAATGGCACTGGGTTCCCATGACCGTCCTCGGTGGAATCCTTCTCGCCATCGGCGGATGGCCCTTTCTCTTCTGGGGCATCTTTCTTCGCACTGTCTTGAATCTTCACTCCACCTGGCTGGTCAACTCCGCCACCCACATGTGGGGCTCACGCCGATACCAGACAACCGATACCTCTCGAAATAGCTTCTGGGTGGCGCTACTCACCTTTGGAGAAGGATGGCACAACAATCATCATGCCCATCCCCAATCTTCCCGGCACGGTCTGGCATGGTACGAGTTCGACCCGAACTGGTACGGCATCTGCGCCCTGCGGGCGTTGGGCTTTGCATGGGATGTAAAGGCCAGAAAGCTTGAGACGATCGACTCCGCGAGTGTCCCACAAGCTAGGTAGCTGTCGAAGGCCATAGGTGAAGTAGGAACAGACCCGCAAAATGGAGCGGCTAGTCTTTGCATAGTTCGCGCCCGAGTAGGACCCAACAGCACCTCATCCCAGCGCCCTCTTTCGAAGGCCCCAAAGAACGAGGACAGACAAGGCAACGATAGCGATCCCCACCGACATAAAACCAATCGTGACGAAGCTCTCTTGCCAGGCCTCTCCACTGTGTCCGGCCCCTGTGATGGGAGAAAGTGCCGCAGTGCCGAAAACCGCAGCAAGCACTGTGATCAGCCAGTTCACATACGTGCCATAGAGCGCAGTCCAGAATGCGATCACTGTTGCCGCTGGCGATAGCCTCACGTGGGTCCAGATCGCTCCCAACGCAACCAGAAAAGTTCCATTCATCACGCCTTCCAAATGAGCAGCAAGTCCCATGCGGACATTGGCGAAATGTTGTTCAGCAAAACCCGTTAGCAGACCAATCAAAAACAGAAACATGCCATGAAACATCAGGCGCCGGTTAACTTCATCCATCATTTGATCTTTGCTCACTTCCTGAGGAAAATTTTGCAACATTCGATAGAACTCAATTTGAGCACTAACAGTCATCTCCCAAGCCGTTCACTTTTTCCCGAACTGGGATAGCTAAGATCGACTTGGCAGGTCATTCGAGATCTTCGGTGAGTCAGACACAACTCCCACGAACCAACCCAGCCGCGACAGCTGGATTCGATCTGTGAGTTTTCAGCGAGCCCGATCGACAGCCGCGAGTCTACTGCTTCGTAGCAACGAATGCAGTCGTCTTATTCTGCAGCTTGTCATCAAAGCTGCCTTTGGCCGTCTTACCGTTCTCCGCGACCGTCATCGTAAAGACGCCGATCACCTTGCCATTGCGCTTGTCGGTCTCCTGCAGCGTGTTCGCGCCGACCATCTTCACCGACACGCTCGTAACGCCCGGATCGCCCGACATCGGCGCGTCGGGGCCACCCAGTTTGGCCGTGTAAGTCTGACCCGTCTGAGCCACCATCGTGATCTCCTCGCCGCTGACTTTGTACGTGAAGACCGTGGCATTCTCCGACAGGCCTTGAATCGCCGTCGTCCGCCACGAACCGGAGATCGCATTCGACCCCGCCGGGCCCTTGGCCACGCGCGTCGCCTGCCCTCTGCCGGTTACTGCAGGACCGCCGTTCGTATTGCTGCTGTCAGAGAAAGAGAAATGCAGGGTATTGCCGTCTTGCGAAACCGTTGACGTCGAGGTCGAGACCACCTTGCCGCCTTTCTTGTCCGTCTCCTCGATCGAGTGGTCGTTCACGACCTTGATCGCGACCGTGTCATAGTAGGGATGTCCCTTGACGACGTGGTCTTTCCCGTCCGCGTCGATTGTGTAAGGTGGAGAGCATGTCTTGCAGCTATAAAGCCCGTTCTGCAGCAGGAACACATCCGGCTTCTCCGGAAAATCGACCTTGCTCATGTCAATCTTCCATGTGCCGTTAAGGGCGCTTTGCGCTGCCGCCAGCGTGGGAACCAACAGGGCCGAGAGCATGACAACGAACGAGAGCCGTTTCATGGTAAGCCTCCTTAGATTGGAACTGTGAGCGCGCCAACTATAGCAGAATCCGTATTGACAAGTGGAATTCGAAAATTGAAAGCCTCTCAACGGCTGGTTCAACGCCCACCTTTGCCTCCGCTTTTGCCTTTGTTTTTCTTGTGGTCATCCCCGAAGAGCCTGCCCTGAGCGAAGTCGAATGGGGGATCTGCTGTTGTTTCTTGCTCTTACATCTTTTTTCCCCAATTTCAGCCCAAAAATCGCATGTCAAGCCCCCAAACCATCTAACTCTTTACCACCCAACAACATCCACGTGGCGTATTAGATGTGCTCAACCCGCTATAATAGATATATAGATCGAAAACAAGTCGGCCCCGGTCAACACCCGGGGCTAAGTCTTTTAGTTAGAAGATTTTGACCATAACCCTTTTCATATGACGATTTTGCGTGGGCTCGCTTCGTAAATCATTGAAAAAGGCGAATTTCCCGCGAGATAGGGGGAGGGGCCGCCGTACCCCTGCCGGACCGCGAAAGTTATCCAGACCCCACTGGACTCCATCTTCCACGAATCATTTACCCTTGCACTTGATCGCAATGACCGAAAACACCTTGATCTCTTCACGTCCGCGAGTCCTAAGCGGCATGCGCCCCACCGGTCGTCTCCACCTGGGCAACTACATGGGCGCGCTCTATAACTGGGTCCAGCTTCAGGACAAGTACGACTGCTTCTTCTTCATCGCCGACCTCCACGCCCTCACCACCGACTACGCCGATCCCTCGACCCTCCGCCAGAACATCCGCGACGTCGCCCTCGACTTCCTCTCCGCCGGCCTCGACCCGGAGCGTTCGACCATCTTCATCCAGTCCCACGTGCCCCAGCACGCCGAGCTCCACACCCTCTTCAGCATGTTCACCCCGCTCCCCTGGCTCGAGCGCGTCCCCACCTACAAAGATCAGCAGGAGCAGCTCCGCGAGAAGGACCTGAACACCTACGGCTTCCTTGGCTACCCGCTCCTCCAGTCCGCCGACATTCTCCTCTATCAGCCCGACTTCGTCCCCGTCGGCCACGACCAGATCGCCCACGTCGAACTCACCCGTGAGGTAGCCCGCCGCTTCAACGCCCTCTACTGCTCCCAACCCACCCCGGCCATCGAGAAAGCCCGCGCCGACCACTCTGACAAAGAGATCATCGCGGCCGAGATCGCCGCCAACACCGTCACCAACGGCATCCTCCCCGAGCCCAAGGTCCTCCTCACCCCCTCGCCCAAACTCCCCGGCCTCGACGGCCGCAAGATGTCCAAGAGCTACAACAACACCATCATGCTCTCTGAGCCCGAAGCCGACGTGCGCGCCAAGCTCAAGACCATGGTCACCGACCCCGCACGCGTACGCCGCACCGACCCCGGCAACCCCGACGTCTGCCCCGTCTACGATCTCCACAAGGTCTTCTCCACCTCCGAGGTGCAATCCGAAGCCGCGCAGGGTTGCCGCACCGCGGGCATAGGCTGCATCCAGTGCAAAGGCTGGGTCGCCGACGCCATCGTAAATGTGATCAAGCCAATCCAGGAGCGCCGCCGGGTCCTCGAAGCCGACCCCGGCAACGTCGACGCCATCCTATGGGATGGCTCCGCCCGAGCCCGCCGCCGCGGCATCCAGACCCTCCAGCACGTCCGCCAGGCCATGGGCCTCGAGTAAAGAAACAAGCCATCAGCCTTGAGTAATAGATGCCCGACGAAATCGTAAATCCCGCGCCCCGCACCGAAGAAGCCAGCCCCACCAAAGAACCGGGTGCCCCACGTCCGGCTGTTGCGGACATGGGCTCTTCCCCCGCCGAAGACCCATCCGTTGCCTCTGAGTTCGCCACACCCGCGCAGCCGTTCAGCCTCGAACCGAAACCCGTACCACCGGCCCCCGTGAACAAACGCTCAGCTGCTCAGGAGAAACAAGACAAAGAAAAAGAAGAAGCCTCGCAATCCCCCTTCTCGGTCACCGTGGGCCAGGTCTACGACGGCCCCCTCGATCTCCTCCTCGACCTAATCCGCAAGCAGAATATCGACATCTACGACATCCCCATCGCCCGCATCACCAGCCAGTTCCTCGACTACACCCAGCACCTGAAGCAAGTCGATGTCGACTCCGCCGGCGAGTTCATCTATATGGCCTCGCTCCTGATCCACATCAAGTCGAAGACGCTCCTCCCCCGCGATCCCAGCGACGTCGCCGGCGGCGAGTCCGAAGACCCGCGCCGCGAACTGGTCGAGCGCCTGCTTGAACACGAGCGCTTCAAGGCCGCCGCGCAGATGCTCCTCCAGAAGCAGCAGATCGAAGAGGCCACCTGGACCAATCCCGGCATGAAGAACTTCCGCCGGGACACCCTCGAGGCCGGAGCCGGCGAGCTTGCAATGGAACAAGAGATCGCAGCCGACACCGTCGATCTGGTCCGCGTCTTCCAGGACATCCTCAACCGCATGCGCGAACGTCCTGTGCTCGATGTGGATGAGGACTCAGTCACAGTCGCGCAGATGATTGACTACGTCAAACGGCGCCTCGTAATGGAGGACAAGCCCGTCAGTCTGCGCCGCCTGCTCCACAACACTCACACGGAACGCGCACTGATCTGCATGTTCCTCGCGATGTTGGAACTGGTCCGGCTGCAGGCCGTGCTGCTGCATCAGCCGAAGCTGCAGGGTGACATCCTCATCAAGAAGACCGATGCCTTCGATCAGGTTGTGGCCGACCAGGCACAAACCCGCGATGACTGGCGCTAGGCTGCCGCCGCCCTCAATCGAGGAAAGAGGCTGTTTGCCGGCTGGCTTTGCGACGAATAGCCGCCACGAATAACAAGAGACCGCTCCCAACCAGCAGCAGGCTTGCCGGCTCAGGGGTAGCGACCGGATCGAAATCCTGCTCAACAAAAAGAGCACTTTGGCCCTGGAAGAGAGGCGCAGAGTTCAGCATCGCGACAAAGATCTCTTCACTCTGGCCATCGGTCCACGCGAAATCGCCCCGAGAGTTAAGGAAGACCTGATCTGCAGAACCGTTATGGAGGAATTGGAGGTCGGAAGCAGAGCCGGCGTAGACGCCATTCGGATTGCCGTTCGGATTGTAGAGAGTCCCAAGCCCGATCCATCCGTTATTGCAAACCGTCTTCGATGCGTTGAAGCCGGCAGGCGCAGAGCCGCACGGCGTACCGTCGTCATAGACCAGATCGGGAGCAGTCGAACTGCTCGCCGTCGCGAGGCCATCCGTGTAGGTCACGTAGCACATCGAGCCTGACCCGCACCCGGTGCCTCCCCAGACGACAACGTCACCGGCCATATCGATCCCATAGATTCCATGACCGTTATCATTGCCGAGGTCGAAGATCGAGTAGCTGTCGGCCGACGCTGGTTGGGTAAATCCGAACACAATTGCCATAACCACGACGACCGCACCGCTGAGCCACTGTCCCGAGATTTTCATGAAATAACCCTTCCAAAGGCTGAATCATAGCTTCGCCCCGGACCCCAGGCAACGTAACGATAGTTGTAGATGATCGCGGCTGCCAGCGTTCAAATGACAGGTTCACCGCCACTGCTCACGCCCCTTGCGTCCCTGAAAAGAACATCTTTCACTACCCTGTAACACGGCGTTCTCATTCCGCCTCTATGGTGAGCCCACGCGATCATCTCGATTTCAGGCGATTCAATCGATGGCGACTCCCGTAATAACCCGTCCCGGTTCGCTTCTGGACGAGAAGCTTAAGAAATCGTCCCCCGGCAAAATTGGCGGAATCATCTTCGGCGTCATGCTGGTTGGCGGCCTCATTTACATCGGAGTAGAGCTGGCTGACGACCTCTCGATCGTCCATTCGGCCTCCGTCTTCCCATTCATCCTGCTTGGCGTGGCGCTGCTCATTGCGCTCGGCTTTGAGTTCGTCAACGGCTTCCAGACACCGCCAACGCCGTCGCAACCTGCATTTACACTCACTCACTCGAGCCCCACGTCGCCGTCGTCTATTCCGGCATCATGAACTTCATCGGCGTGTTGCGCAGTTCCGGTACCGTGGCATTCACAATCATCACGCTCTTGCCCGTGGAGTTGATCTTGAAGGTCAGCAAAGGCGCAGGCTTTTCGATGGTCTTTGCGCTGTTGGTCGCGGCCATCCTGTGGAATCTTGCGACCTGGTGGCGCGGTCTGCCAGCCTCAAGTTCGCACACCATGATCGGCTCCATCATTGGTGTTGGTATCGCCAACCAGCTGATGCAGGGCAACTCCGGCACATCCGGAGTCGAATGGGAACAGGTGACCAAAGTCTTCAAAGCGCTCCTTCTCTCTCCGGTCGTCGGCTTCATCGGCGCCGCCCTTGTCTTCTTCCTGTTCAAGTTGGTGGCCCGCGATCCACGCCTCTATGAAGCCCCCAAGGGTTCCGCTCCACCGCCGTTCTATATAAGACTTCTGCTCATCCTCACCTGCGGGGGTGTCAGCTATGCTCACGGCTCGAACGACGGACAAAAAGGTATGGGCCTCATCATGCTCATCCTGGTCGGCACGGTCCCCACCGCCTATGCGCTCAATCACGCCGTCGGCGCCAGGGACGTGCAAACCTTCGCCGCCGTCTCCACTCAGGTAGCCGGCGTGCTCAACAATTACGTCGATGCCGGCGCCGTATCGGCAGACCCGGACCCCGTGCTCGAACACTTCGTCAGCACAAAGACGTACGAACCCAATGTCATTCTCGCCCTCCAGCAGATGGTCACCGACATTCGCAACGAGGCCAACACCTATCACTCGCTCGCCAAGGTGCCATCGGAGATGCAGGCTAACGTTCGCAACCAGATGTACCTGACCAGAGAATCATTCCGGATCCTGGCAAAATCCGGGCCGAAGATGAGTGACACGGATAAGCAGATCATCGCCAACTACAAGGGCTGGCTCGACAAATCGACCCGGTTCATTCCGACCTGGGTCAAGGTCGCGGTCGCTCTGGCGCTTGGTCTCGGCACGATGGTCGGATGGAAGCGGATCGTCGTCACGGTTGGAGAAAAGATCGGCAAGAGTCATCTCACCTATGCTCAGGGCGCGTCGGCCGAACTCGTCGCCATGTGCACGATCCTTGCCGCCGATACTTACGGCCTGCCTGTCAGTACGACTCATGTGCTCTCCTCAGGCGTAGCTGGCACGATGGCTGCAAACAAGAGCGGCCTCCAACTCTCAACCATTCGCGACATCGCAATGGCGTGGGTCTTCACGCTGCCTGTAGCGGCGCTGTTATCCGGCGGTCTCTTCTGGGTCTTCAATACGATGGTGCGGTGAGAGTTGATTTCTGTTTTGCTGAAGTTTTTAAGTTTGTGGTGGGAGTGGTGAATTTAGAGGGGGATTCGCGATTTCCACAGGGTAAAAGAGTGGTTTTTCGCTGGTGGTTAAGTGCATTTTTGTGGTCGTGATGTGGTTCTTAGTCGCACTTTTTTCGGCTTCTAAAATTTTCCTTCTTTTTCAACTTTATTTTTTCGCGGAAGAGAGTGGGTCATCGATCCTCTGTTTCAATCTGGCGCCCTTACCTTTCCCCGCTTTGTCGAAGCAGTTGCGCATCGCAAAGAACGCCGGCGCAGGCCCATAATCCGGATCGAAGGGCAAAGGCCGCTGCAGTCTCTCAGGATGCTGTTTGCGGAACTTTGTCCCGTGATTGAGCCACGTGTTTTTGTCGCTCGCTCCCCAGGTCAACACGGCCTTCACCTCCGGACCCTCAAGCGCTGTTGCCAAATAGCTGCGATAAACATCGGCGACAATTTTGTCGCGCTCGGCCACATCCGCCGTAACGACGGCGTCGTCGTTCACATCGAGTTCAGTGATAAACACCTGTAGTCCAAGTGCCTTTGCGCCGTTCATCAACTCGCGAACGCCTCTGCTGAAGCCGCCTTTGCTGATCGCATGAAGGTGCGACTGAATTCCCAGTGCATCGAGTGGCACGTTGTCCGCCTTCATGCGACGCAACAGGGCGAGCACCGCAGCCCGCTTCTTTCCTTCCTCATCGCTGTCATACTCGATCCCGTAGTCGTTGTAGGTCAGCAGCGCTGCGGGGTCTGCCTCGCGCGCTGTGCGAAAGGCGAGATCGATGTACCCGGGTCCAAGCATCTGGAACCATGGCGAAGAGCTGCGCAGTCCATCGGGCCGTCCGTCGGGAATCCAGATCGCCTCGTTCACCACGTCCCAGGAGTGGATCTTGCCCTTGTACCGGCTACCTACGGTGTGAATGTGGTCGACAAGAAACTTCTGAGCATTTTCTTTATTCACTGTCCCGGCAAACCAGCCGGGGAGCGCCTCGTGCCACACGAAGTTGTGTCCCCGCACCTTCATCGTGTGCGCCTCGGCGAACGCTACCAGGCTGTCTGCGTCGCCGAACGAGTAGGTCTCCGAGGTGGGGCGCAGCATGTTCCACTTCATGCAGTTCTCGGGTACGACGATGTTGTATTGCTCTGCGAGCAGGTTGCGATATCCCTCGTCCTCATGCAGCAGGTTTGCGTTCACGGCGCATCCGGCCAGCAAGCCCCGAACTGCCGCGTGGGCCTTCAGTGATTCCCGTCCGGTAATCGCCTGGTTGCCGTTTGTGGGCGTCCTGGCAAGGCTCCTGGAGCCTGACAATCCTGGCATTGCAGCGACGGCAGTTACACCGACTGACTGCCTTATCCACTCCCTTCGCGTCATCATTTCTGGGTCCTCTTCGCGTGCTGAAGGCAATCATACGCAGCATTGGTATGCTTAGAAGTACACCAACGAGACCATGAGCCTTAAAGCAAAGATCGAAGCAGTCATTTACGCATCAGAAGAGCCGGTCACCCTGGCCCAGCTCACCGGCCTTCTCGGCCACGAAGCCCAGGCTGAACTCGACCATCTCGACTCCACCCAGCAAGCCTTGGCCCTCGAGCAAGCCACCCCCGACCAAATCGCTCCCGATGAGGATGAACTCAACAGCGAAGTGCTCGCCAATGCACCCAACCTCGAGTCCCACACCGAAGCCGAGCATGCCGAAGCCTTGAAGCGCCATCTGCATGACGCCGCGGTCGAAGAGGCCCACCACGCCAGGGAGGTCCGCCTGCGAACCGCTGCGGCAACGGCCGCCATGAGCTCCGCAGATTCGGTCGAGCCCTTTTTGGCCATCTTCGAAGGTGAGCCCACAACGCCCGAGCAGGGAAGTGAAGCCGTTCCAGAACCTCAGCCTGAAGAAAAAGACGAAAAGAAAATCGCCCGCGAAGCCAAAGAGAAGGAGCGTCGCCTCCGCGATTACTTCCGCACCATCCTCGACCAGCTCATCGCCGACTATGCCACCTCCGATCGCGGCCTCGAAATCCGTGAGGTTGCGGGTGGTTACCGCCTGGCCACTAAGCCCGAGTACCACGACGCTGTCCGAGGCTTCGTCAAGTCGCTGAAGCCACCCCTGAAGCTTTCCCTGCAGGCTCTTGAGACTCTCGCCGTGGTCGCCTACAAACAACCGGTCACCGCGCCCGAAATCTCGGAGATTCGCGGCGTCGACTCGGGCGGAGTTTTGGGCAGCCTCATGGCACGCAAGCTCATCACGACCGCCGGCCGAAAACAGGTCATCGGCCGTCCCATTCTGTACAAGACAACCAAAGATTTCCTCCTCCGCTTCGGCTTGAAAGACATTAATGAGCTTCCCAGCATCGAAGAGTTTGAGAAGATGGCCGGCGAGCTGGCCGAGCAGGAGGAGATTCCCATGGAACATCACGCACCCGAGTCCCCAAACGAGGTCGAACGGGAGAAAGACCAGACCGAGCCGCAGGCCGACGGCGATGGCAGAAGCGCCGACACGGGCGAGACGCTGGCTGACGAGGCCATCGTCGACGGACGCATCTCCGGTTTGCCGCCAAACTACGATACGGACCAGATCGTCGATGGCGAAGACTCACCGGCGCTCGATGCGGAGATCCAGAGCGGCCAGCGCCGCGACTCTGAGGAGGGATAGTGGCCAACTCAAAACTCGACCCCGAACCCGATCCACGCGACTCACCGGACAGCCCCGAAGACAACGAGCCGGACACTGTCGCCACACCGGAAGGCGACAACGAAGACAGCTTTGATGCTCCCCTCAAGCCTGCTCCCAGAGGCCTCCAGCGTACTCCTTCTATCGACACCAACAAGCTCTAAGTGAGCCTTCGTCGGACGGTGCGGTCGACATGAATCCTCCTCAGTCCACGGAGTGACACAGGTGCTCAGCTGCAAGACGGTACCCGCCGGTAGGCGCTGGTTTCGCATAAACAGGCGATAATAGAGATTCGACGTACCGACCGCGATGAGCACCTCCGCAGTCAGAAGGCCAACACCATGACAAAGTCTCCCGCCACGCCCAAATCTGAATCGAACGACGAACCTAGGGGCGATCGCCTGCAGAAGATCCTCGCCCAGGCTGGCATCGCCAGCCGCCGCAAGGCCGAAGAGATCATCCTCGCAGGCCGTGTGCAGGTCAACGGTACCGTCGTCAACACGCTCGGCACTCGTCACGACGCTACCCACGATCACATCCGCGTCGACGGCAAGTTGCTGCACGGCCCAGAGCAGCAGCGCTACTACATGCTGAACAAACCGCGTGGCTATGTCACCACACTCGATGATCCGGAGAAGCGCCCGACCGTCATGCAACTCATGACCAAACAAAAGTCAGGCCCGCACGGTGACAACGTCCGCCTCTATCCTGTTGGCCGCCTCGACTACTTGAGCGAAGGCCTGCTCCTGATGACCAACGATGGCAACCTCGCCAACGCGTTATCCAAGGCCGCTGCCGGCGTAGAAAAAACCTACCTGGTCAAGGTAAGCGGAGTCCCACCCGCCTCTGGCCTCGAGCAGATTCGCCGCGGCATCATGATTGACCGTGGCCGTCTTGACGAGGTTCGCAGCGGCCGTCGCGACCGCATCATCACCGCGCCGGCAAAGATTGAGCTTGTCCGTGGCGGCGATAATCCCTGGTACGAACTGACCCTCACCGAGGGACGCAATCGCCAGATCAGGAAAATGTTCGAAGAGATTGGTCACCACGTGGAAAAGATCCGTCGCATCGGCTACGGCGCGCTCCGGCTTGACGTTCCGCCGGGCGAGTTCCGCGAGCTAACCCTGGGCGAGGTCATGGCCCTCAATCGCGCTGCTAAGGGCAAGAAAGTTGTCCCCAAAAAGAAGACTCCCGAGTTTGCTCAGCTCAAGTCTCCGGCGAAGAAAAAATCCACAGGGCCGCGTCGTCAACCCGCAGGAACCAGATCCGCAAACCGATCCCGACGCTCCAGCTAACTCCGGTCTGTGTATGGGTTACCGTCTGGGTAGCTTACCCGACAATGCCTTCTCCTTCAGCACTTTCGATCGGAAGATGACAACTCGTTGACACTCCCACAAAAGTTCCATGAACCCCATTGACACATCTCCATTTGTGCGCCCAGAATACTCCCGCTATTAATCTTCCGGATGATGACAATCACAACTCGGAAGCATCCAATAGGAAGCTAAGGAGCAACAGAGTGGCAATCGAAAAAGCAACATTTGGTGCAGGATGTTTTTGGGGTGTAGAAACCCGATTTGGTGAACTTTCCGGTGTTATCGACACGGCCGTAGGATACGAAGGCGGCGACCTCGAGCACCCAACCTATAAAGAAGTCTGTACCGACCGCACCGGCCATGCGGAAGTCGTGGAAGTTACGTTCGATCCATCCCGTCTGCCTTACGAAACACTGCTGGACACGTTTTTCGCCATGCACGATCCCACCCAGGTCAATCGGCAGGGGCCGGACTGGGGTTCACAATATCGCAGCGTGATCTTCACTCACAACAACGAGCAGTTCGCTCAGGCCCGCGCAAAGATCGCCGAGCTCAACGCCTCCGGCTCCTATCGCAAGCCCATAGCAACCCAAGTGGTTCCAGCCACTACCTTCTGGAAGGCCGAAGAATACCATCAGAAGTACCTTGAGAAGCGCGGCATGGTGAGCTGCCACATCTAATCCGCAACACTAACTCGACAAAGAAGGGCGGCAACGACCACGAAGGCATCGTTGCCGCCGTTTTCTTTCTCGTTGGAGAGAAGTCTACTCCGTACGAAGTGCAATGTTCGGGTCGACTGAGGAAGCTCGATGCGCAGGTAGAACTGCAGCGATAAGCGCAACAACTGCGATTAGCAAAACCGCCGCACCCAACGTCACCGGGTCAGCAGTAGACACGCCGAAGAGTTGACTCCGCAGGAGCCTGCTAAGCAATACGGAGCAGGGAATCGCGAGCACGACGCCGATGCCCGCCAATCGAAGCACGTCTATCAGGACTAACCGTGACACTCCGAGTCGCGACGAGCCCAGCGCAATGCGAATGCCAATCTCTCGCGTGCGCTGTGTCGTCGAGTAGGCGAGCACACCATAAAGCCCGACGCCTGCGAGCATCGTCGCCAGCAGACCGAACGAGATCGCCAGCAGTTCGATCATGCGCTCGCTCGTCAGCGTCGTATCGATCTGATCGTCCATCGTTCGCATCGCATCGACAGCGAGTCCGGGATCGATCTGCTTCATCGTTCTGCCGGACAACCGCGAAGGTCTGCTCAGGCGGCGTGGCCGTTCTGAGATAAAGATAGAGCTGCCCCACGGTCTTCTGCTGTCGAAGGGGAGTGAAGAGAGTCGCCGGGGTATCGTTCTTCAAGCTCGAATGCTTCGCGTCGCGGGAGACGCCGACGATGTTCATGAATTGCAGGTTCTTTCCGCCACCTATGGCGACCCGTTTGCCGATGGCTGCAGCGGAGTCGCTGAAAAAGTGCTTCGCAAAGGCCTGGTTCACAATCACGACCTGCGGGTGCGTACTATCGTCATCTTCGGTGAAGCTTCGCCCCGCGACTAAAGGAATCTGCAACGCGTGGAAATAGCCTGGATTAATCCTTGGCATCTCCACCTCGTACTCGTCATCGCGAGGCGGGTTGTAGCCCTCCACCGTCACATTGCCGTTGTGGTCGTTTCCGGCCAGCTCCGGGTCGTCGGTTGCTCCTACAGCCTGCACACTCGGCTGGGCCGCCATCGTATCGAGAACTGTCTTATGCAGCAGTGGGACCTTCTCCGGGGTATAGCCGGAGAGCAGAGGATTGATGTGGAACGTGATCAGGTGCGACGTGTTGAATCCGGTATCGACGCGCCGCAGGTTCTGCATGGTGCGGACAAAGAGGCCAGCTCCTACCAGCAGCAGGACACTAAGTCCCACCTGAAGGGAAACAATCAGACCCCGAAAGCTCAGCGTTCCACCGCCCGCGGTTGAAGTCTGTTGCTTCAGCGAATTCACAATGTCCGGGCGAAGCAGTTGTAACGCGGGCGCAAGGCTGAAGAGCACGCTGACTGCCAGGGCGACCGCAAAGTTGAAGGCAAGCAGTCGAGCGTCGAGTGTAGTCGAGAACGCTGTGGACCCATCGGAGTCCAGACGATGTACCAGAACACGGATGCATACCGGTGCAATCAACAGCCCCGCACTTCCACCAGCAATGCCGATCAGGACTCCTTCCAGCAAAAGCTGCTGTACAACGCGACGCGCATTGGCCCCGAGTGCATATCGCAGCGAGAATTCACGGACTCGCGCCGCCGAACGGACCAGCAGAAGGCTGGCCACATTCACAGAGGCAATCACCAGCACGAGAAACGCCATTGCCATCACCGCGAGCAAAGGCGTTCGAAGCGAACTTCTGTCATACGAAAGACCCTTGGATCCCGGGAGCACCTGCAACTCGCTCCGTGTCACAAACTCGTCCACAAAACGTGGCGATCGAGTCCCGAGCGCCTTCAACTCATCAGCTCGCAACGAATGCCACAAGGGAGCCATCGCCACCTGCGCACTCTCCGGTGTCTCTCCCGGTTTCAGCCGCCCCACGATATTCATCCAGCGAGCTTTGCGGTTCTGCAAACGAGTGCCCTTGCCAGGGCTCACCTGCTCCAGCATCGACATGGGAACGAAGACATCTGGGACCTGTCCCCACACCGCACTCTGAAACGTCGGTGCCGAGATGCCAATGACCTGGAATGGCTGACCGTTGATCGACAGCGCCTGCCCAACCGCGTCGTCTTTCGAGCCCAGATGTGTCTTCCAGTAGTTGAAGCTGACGACTGCCACCGGATTACCGCCAGGCGCCGTGTCGTCGTTCGCCGTCAACAACCGTCCCTCTGCCGCCGTAACTCCGAGCACACTGAAGTAGTTTCCACTGACGATCTCTGCCTTCGCGAAGTTCGACGTGCCGTTCTGTGCAATGCCAACATCGGCAGGCGAAGTAGCAATCAAACCATCGAACGGAGTCGAGTGATCGCGCAGGTCCCGATACATTGGATAGGAGAAGGACTTGTCCTCTCCCGCGCCGTTGTCGCTGCTTGATCCCTCCCATGCTTTACTTGGAGAGCTCAAAATAACCAACTGCTCCGGAGCCCGAACAGGCAAAGAACGGAGCAGCGCCTGGTCCATCAGCGAAAAGATCGCCGTGTTGGCGCCCACGCCCAGCGCAAGCGTAAGCACTGCTGTCACCATGAACCCGGGCGAACGCCGGATCTGGCGAAGGGAGAAGCGAAGGTCCTGCATCAATGAGTGCATTTCTAGCGGTCTCCTCGGGGTTTCTGTGGTCAGAGGCACGTGTGCTGCCAATGTGGCGCCAAGCTAAGTTCTTGCAAACAAAACAGGGCTCAACTCTAATCGACAAGGGGGCTGTCCATCCGTGGATCTCCCTGTTCGTTTGCGGACGTTCCTTCGTAATTACCAAATCGAGGAAGGTGGAATCGAGTTTCAGGCCCGATCACTTCTCTGTCGCTAATGGAACTCACGCTGTGTTATACTTGATCTGTGCTCTGGAAAAAAGGAGTACGGGCGTCGCAGGCAAAAACTCTTCGTGGACTTCAGAGTTTGGCCAGAGACTGCGATTTTGCCTCTCCCCACCGCAAATCTTCCCCTGAGATTCGGAAGTCGCGCTGGTTGCTCTGGCTGGAAGACTCGTCATCGGACGAATCTCGCCGTGCAGCAGCAGCGCTTCGATAGCCGACAGCAATGCTGACTAAATGAAATCCATGGTGCCACCTGGCACCCCTGCATCCTTATGCCGCTTGATAACCGCCCAACTTTGGGCTCTCAGACAGGAATTATTTTGAACTCTGCAACTCTGGAACAGAACGAACAACAGACACAGAACCAACAGCAAACCGCAATTTCGAATCTTCCTCAGCTTGACCACGCGACCGCCAATTCAGCCGGCCTTTCGCTGGCTGACGACGTTCGATTCACCGACTTCAACATCTCGGATTCGCTCAAGAATCGCCTCACCAACGCCGGTTTCATCACACCGACTCCGGTCCAGGCCAAAGCCATCCCGCCCGCCCTTGAAGGAAATGACATTCTCGCAACCGCTTCGACCGGCACCGGCAAGACCCTTAGCTTCCTCGTCCCGATGATCCAGCGAATGGACGCCACCTCGGTGCCCAGTACCAAGGGCAAGCGCGGTCCCATCCGCGCGCTGATCCTTCTGCCGACGCGCGAGCTCGCCATGCAGGTCCTCGAGGCCTACTGGAAGCTTGTCCCCAGTTCGAAGAGTGATGCGGTCCTCGTCTGCGGCGGCCTGTCGGAGAACAACCAGCTCGATCAGCTCGACCGCGGTCCGCGCCTGGTCGTCGCAACTCCCGGCCGCCTGGAGGATTACCTCCGTCGTCGCGCCGTCAACCTCGGCTCCGTCGAAATGCTTGTCCTCGACGAGGTCGACCGCATGTTGGACATGGGCTTCCTCCCCGCCATCCGCCGCATCGTCGGTGCAGTGCCAAAAAGCCGCCAGACCATGTGCTACTCGGCCACGCTCGACGCGAACATCCGCGAGATCGTCCGCGACTACGTGAAGGACCCCGTCCGTGTCGAGATCGGCATTACCTCCAAACCCTCGGATCGTGTCGAGCTTCGCGTCTACACCGTCATGCAGGACCAGAAGCTCGGCCTGCTCGACCAGATGCTGCGTCAGGAACAGGGAACCTTCCTCGTCTTTTCGCGCACCAAGCATGGCGCAGACCGCATCTCGAAGAAGCTCGAACGGCTCGGCCACGATTCCGACGTCATTCACGGGGACCGCAGCCAGTCCCAGCGCACGGCTGCATTGCGGGGCTTCCAGAACGGTAAGCATCGCGTTCTGGTCGCTACCGACGTAGCCGCCCGCGGCATCGACGTGCAAGACATCGCGCACGTGATCAACTACGACATTCCTAACGCCTCCGACGACTTCGTCCACCGCATCGGCCGTACCGGACGTGCAGGTGCGAAAGGTGTTGCCACCACGTTTGTGATGCCGCAGGAGAGACACGACGCCCGCAAACTCGAGCGTGAACTGAAGATAAAGTTCGAGTGGCGCGAGGCCGATAAGAACCTTGAGAAGGAAGTTCGCAACCAACCCCTCGACATAACGGCTCCTGGGATGGACCTCCTGCAGCTTGAAACCCGTTCCTGGAAGGGCAACGATCCCGTCGCCCCCATGTCGACGTCGAACAACAACTACGGCGGCAACCGGAATGGCGTTCGCAGCCGCAACGGTGGCGGCGGCTTCTCCGGCGGACGCAACTCAGGTGGCCGTGGCCCCGGTGGCCGGCCCAAGAGCAACAACCGGCCCGGCGGCAGCCGCTCCGGCCCAGCGCGCCGCGGTCAGTAGCTCCCCGGCACTCAGGCACAAAAAACGCTCCGCTCTGCCGGCCAACCAGCCGCAGATCGGAGCCGTCGTCTTTCCAGTGCGATCGTTACTCGTCGGCAGTCGGCGCGCGTATCTCCTGAACCTACACCTTCACTAGGGCACACCTCGAACTCTTGGTATCCTCAGAGAGCAAAGCCGCAAACCGTGATACGGAAGTCCTCTTCCTTCCTCCCGAATCAGCTCCGCTAAACCGTCCAGGGATGTAATGAAACTTCGCCGTATCACAACGCACGGAAACTGGATTCCTGAGATTGACGGCTTGCGCTTCGTCGCCATCTCCGCCACCGTCCTCGTACACATCCTGGCCGAAACCGTAAACCGGAGCGGTCAGACCTTCTCCGCGCTCGCCCAGAAAGACGTTCTCGGGCTCCTCGATCGAGGCGGTCGTGGCGTGCTTCTTTTTTTTGCCATCAGCGGCTTCATCCTCGCGCAGCCTTTTCTTCGCCAACACCTCCTCCATGGCCAGGCCGTCTCCATCAAGGCCTTTTTCAAACGCCGCCTCACCCGGCTTGAGCCGCCCTATATCCTCTCCCTTCTTCTCTACGCCTTGGTCCTGGCCGTCTACGAACGTCACCTCATCCCGCTTCTTTTGCCATTGATCGCTCACGTCTTCTATCTGCACAACTTTTTCAGCCTGCCCCCCATAAGCTTCGTCACCTGGAGCCTGGAGGTGGAGGTGCAGTTCTACATCCTTGCTCCCGTACTTGGACTCCTCTACGCAATCTCCTCCCCCTGGTCCGTCGCAGCGTCATGGTCTCGCTCATCGCCGCCAGCACCGCCTTCCAATACCTCTCGCACGGCACCGCCTCCTGGAACCTTCCCGGACAGCTCCAGTTCTTCATCGTCGGCTTTCTCCTGGCCGATCTCCGCGCTACCCGCACCGAATCCACCACCCGCCGCTGGTGGGATCTCGTCAGCCTGGCCGTCTGGGTCGCCATCTTTGCCCTTCCCACCGCCTACACCTCAATCTGTCTTCCTCTGCTCATCCTTCTTGCTTATCTGGCCACGTTTAATGGCCCCGTCAGCCGACAGATCTTCCGCACCCCATGGATCGCCCTGACCGGCGGCATGTGCTACTCCTTCTATCTCATGCACATGTTGGTCATCTCCATCGCATTCCGGCTCACTCGCAGGCTCGTCATTCCTTCAAACCTTCCACTCAGCTTTCTCATTCAAGCCACTCTTCTCAGCGCCTGCATCTATCTCTTTTGCACCGCCTATTACATACTCATCGAGCGGCCCTGCATGGACCCCAAATGGCCCCACAAACTCCGCACTTGGCTGGCCCATCTTTCTTCGCCCGCTCAGCTGGCTGCGGTCGAAACCAACATAGAAAACACTTGAATCGACCCTGGAAACCGTTGAATCGCCTCTGCATTTGAGAGGTCTTTGCTTGTTTCCTTCTGTGGCCGAATATTCATGCCTTGAAGCGCGAAAATGGTCGCATTCGCCAGCTAAAATAGAAGTAATACCATGATCTCAGTATCCAACGTCACCATGCGCTACGGCTCCAAGCTCCTCTTCGAGGATGTCTCCGTCACCTTTACCACCGGCCGCCGCTACGGCCTCACCGGTCCCAACGGCGCCGGCAAATCCACCTTCATGAAGGTGCTCACCGGCGAAATCGACGCCCAGAAGGGAAACGTCGTTCGCCCCAAAAAAGTAGGCGTCCTCAAGCAGGACCAGTACGAATTCGACGCCTATCGCGTCATCGACACCGTCATCATGGGCAACAAGGGCCTCTGGGCCGCTCTCGAAGAGCGCGAAGTGATCTACGCCAAGCCCGAGATGACCGATGAAGATGGCTCCCGTCTCGGCGAACTCGAAGGCATCGTCGGCGACGAAGATGGCTACGAGGCCGAGTCCAACGCCGCAGTCCTCCTGCAAGGTCTCGATATACCCGACGAACTTCACGAACGCAAGATGTCCGAGCTGCAGGGCGGACAGAAGGTCCGCGTCCTCCTCGCGCAGGCGCTCTTCGGCAACCCGGAAGCCCTTCTCCTCGACGAGCCCACCAACTACCTCGACCTCGAATCCATCCACTGGCTTGAGGACTTCCTCAACCACTACAACGGCACCGTCATCACCATCTCGCATGACCGCCACTTCCTCAACAATGTCTGCACCCATACCGCCGACATCGACTACGAGACCATCATCGTCTACACCGGCGGCTACGACGAAATGGTCCTTCAGAAGACCAGTATCCGCGCCCGCATCGAAAGCCAGAACGAACAGCGTGAAAAGAAAATCGCCCAACTCAACGACTTCATCGCCCGCTTCTCTGCCGGCACTCGTTCCTCGCAGGTCAATTCCCGCAAGAAGGAAGTCGAGCGGTTGGCCACCAGCGAACTCGCCCGCTCCAACATTGCGCGCCCCTTCATCAGCTTCAAGATGGATCGTCCTTCCGGCAAACACGTCCTCGAGTTCGAAAACGTCAACAAGTCCTACACCCAGAAGGACGGCAAGGTCGAACACGTCATCAACAACTTCTCCGCTGCCGTTCAACGCGGTGACAAAGTCGTCCTCATCGGACGAAACGGGCAAGGGAAGACCACTCTCCTGAAAGCCTTGCTGGCCAACGCCCCCAATCTCGACGAGTCCGACAAGACCGCCATCGATTCCGGCCAGGTCAAATGGGGACACGAAGTCTCCATCGGCTACTTCGCCCAGGACCACACGGGATCAATCACCAAGGGCACCACGGTGGCCGAGTGGCTGCACACCTTCGACCCCGAGGCCACCAAGGAGGACATCCGCGGCATCCTCGGCCAGATGCTCTTCCGCGGCGAAGAGGGGCTCAAGAAGACCGACGCTCTCTCCGGAGGCGAAGCCGCCCGTCTGCTCTTCTGCAAGATCATGCTGCAGAAGCCCAATGTTCTGGTCTTCGACGAACCGACGAACCACCTCGACCTCGAGAGCATCAACGCCCTCAACCAAGCGATTCAGAAGTACGAAGGCACGGTCTTCCTCGTCACCCACGACGAGGATCTGATCGAAGAGGCCGGCACGCGCATCTGGCACTTCGAGGGCGGCCCCACAGACTTCCGCATCACCGACCACAAGGGCCCCTACGAAGAATACCAACAGCAGTTAGCCCTCACCGCAAAATAGACCCGCGTCGGTTACAAATAAGAGCCCGGTCGCACACCATCGCGACCGGGCTCTTCATTCATCCTTCCAGAGCACGCTTGATCAGCTCCCGCAGACCAAACACTCCATTCACAGCCATCGTCGTAGGCTCCCACAGAGGATCAAGACTCACATACGAGCTCGAATCCGCCAGCAACAACCCAACGAACGTCTCCGCAACAATCCGTCCCCCCACGGGTCCCAACTTCCTGGTTGTAATGTGCTTGTCGCCTTGCAGCGTCTTGACCGTGACCTTACTCTCGATCGTCTCCGCCAGCACATACGTCCACAGTGGACAGTTCCCAACAAACGATTTCCCGTCGCCTACGCTCGCGATACTCGCAGCCTTAATATCTGCTGGATCTCCCGTGAACTTCCCGATGACGATTTTGTCATCCGTCAGCGGCACCAAACCCATCGCTCGGGCCACATCCTGCCCGTTCGGCAGCCTCATCCGCCATCCGCGCTCCAGGTTTCGCTGCGCAAGCACACTGGGATGCACCGCAATCGAAGCCGGCAAGTGACCAAGCGGATTTACGAGCGACGTGTCGATCTTGTAAGCCAGTTGCAGACGGTTCTGGTTCGTCGGGTCGTTCTGATCGGGATCATCAACCAGCGTTCCATAGTCAAGCGGCACTAGGTCGATATATCGCCTCCAATCCAGCGCCCAGTTCAACGGCGGCTCCTGAAAGCCCCTCAAGTCCAACGCATTCGCGCCCGGCGCGAAGATCGGTTGCGGCCCCACTGTGCTGTTCACGCGATACCCCGGCCGAATCATGGAATGTCCGAACCGGTACGCCGCCGCCGAGAACTCCAACGGCATAAACGCTTCATTTTTGTAGTGGAAAAACTGCAGATTCGCCTTACTGACAATCGGCTTTTTGTGATCGAACGGCAGCACTCCCTCAAGTACATCCTTCGCAATGATCGTCGGCAGAAAGTCGTGCAGCAGAATCCACTGATAGTGAAACCGCACCAACTGCTGCACCTGCGGAAACGAAAGCGAGGGATTGTCCGCAGCAATCTTGTTATGGAACCGGTGCCATAGCCCCTGTAGCTGAGAGACGATCTTGTTTTCATCATTGCGAGGATCGCCGATCAGCGCCCGCGCAGGAGTCTGCGTATTCCGCTGCAGATCATGCGCGTTCGCATTCACCTCCGGAGCCCCCGTCATCGGTTTCCCCAGCACGAAACTCCGCCCATCCGCCGTGTACATATAAGGCTGATCGTCGGGCCCCCGCCCATACAGATTGTCCAGGTCGAACCGCGGTGTCCGATAGTCTTCCAGCGCATCCGGATCATTCTGCTTTTGCAGGCTGCTCGCTGGATCGAAGGTCAGATCGTGGTCGATGAACTGACCAAAGTACGTATACGCCGCTGGAATTCCGCTCTCCTCGGCATCAGGTCCATCCTTCGGTGGATCGGCATCGGCGGTCATCGCTTTCGCCAGAGCCTTAAGGTTGTCAAGTGTTGTTACATCATCCGCACCGAAGTCCGCTGGCGGTACCGCTCGGAAGATTCGTCCGAACGGCCCCTCAAACAGTACAGATCCTCGAGACAAGTTCTGACCGCGAACCCCGCCATGGGGTCGGAAAGTTTTTGGTGATTTCAAGGTAATCCTCCTTCATCGCGCTATCGATTTGAGATTTTCTGCGAACTGAACCGCTTGCTTGATCCACGGCGGACAACGCCGTCGCAAGCAGCGCAGTTCCTTGCAGGGCCGGCAGACCGGAAGCCAACAGAGAAAATTTAGGATTGCGAAGGGAGCCGATATTCCCGGCGGCATAGGAAATTTCTGCCACTCTTGGAAGTTCTCAACCTACCACAGTTCAAGACATACCGGCGTGAAGATCTCCATCCTACCCACTCGCTGACCTCTGCCCGGCCCGAAGAAAAAGTGGGATACTGATCCTAAAAGGACTCACTGATGCCAACCGTTGAACCCGTCAAAAACCGCGGCAAGAACGTTCTGGGCCAACCTCTCGACATCTGCGGCTGCGAGCCCATGACCGGCTTCTATCGCACCGGCTGCTGTGATACCGGCCCCGAAGACTTCGGCGTCCATACCATCTGCTGCGTCGTCGACGCGCCCTTCCTGGAAACCTCCAAGGCTCTCGGGAACGACCTCAGCACCCCCATGCCCCAGTTTGGTTTTGCCGGTCTCAAGCCCGGTGACCGCTGGTGCGTCTGCGCCGCGCGTTGGCTGCAAGTTCAGCAGGCTGGAGCCGCCTGCCCGATCGTCCTCGAAGCCACTCACGAGAACACCCTCAAGATCGTCCCTTTTGAACTCCTCATCCAATACGCCATCATCCCCAGTCAACTCCACTAACGCGATCCCGCGCTGGTGGCTACCGTTGCTCGCTACATCTAAGATTTATCTTCTTCGCGCGAAAATACTGTAAAAAGAGCCAGTTATACGCAGGTTTTCCATGAAATCCCTTGACAGCCCCCCGCCCCAGGCTTGACTGTTGAAGTACTTCAATATTTTAGTTTTTGGTTGCTCGCGAACGTCTTCAGGCAGATATCACAGCCGAATTCAAGACGATAAAAGCATCCCCATTCACACACCGTTTTTGCCGTCGGTGTCTTTTTCAGGAGGCAGTGCCCAATGAAACTCTCCATCGCCTTTCAGCGTCTGCTCGTCGTCACAGTAGCCATCCTCTTCCTTTTCTCTGCTGGTCGCCCCATCTCGGCCCAGACCTCCGGCGTCGGCAACATCACCGGCACTGTCACCGACTCCTCCGGCGCAGCCGTGCCCAACGCCACAGTCGTCGTGCTCGACACTGACACCGGCGTCGCCCGCACCATCACCACCAACGCCGAAGGCTCATACACTGCCAGCTTCCTCCAGCCCGGCCACTATGAAGTGACCCTTGGCGGTGGCGCTTTCGGCAAGGTGAACCGCAAGAACCTTGTCCTCACCGTCGGCCAGATACTCACCGTTGACGCCTCCCTCCCAGCCGCCTCGGTTGCCACTGAGGTCACCGTCACCAGCGAATCCCCGCTCGTCGACACCGACAAGACCGAGGTCTCCCAGACCATCGGCCAGAACTTCATCAGTAACCTTCCGGTCAACAGCCGCAACTGGAGCAACTTCGTCCTCCTCACCCCCAACGTCGTGCAGGACGGCGGCAGCGGCCTCGTAGCCTTCCGCGGCATCTCCGGCCTCTACAATCAGAACTACGTCGACGGAGCCAACAACAATCAGATGCTCTTCTCTGAGGCACGCGGACGTTCCTCCGGCGCTCCCTACGTCTATTCGGCCGACTCCATCAAAGAGTTCCAGGCCGCGACCTCCAACTACTCCGTCGAGTTCGGACAGGCCGTCGGCGGACAGGTCAACGCCATCACCAAGTCCGGCACGAATGCTTTCCACGGCGATCTCTTCTACTCCCTTCGCTACCCCACTCTCAACGCGCTAGATCCGCAGACCAAGTGGAACGCTAAGTTCAACACCGCCAACCCCCAGGCCGCGGCCTTCCTCCTCACCCAGCCCATCCACCAGCAGCAGCAGTTCGGTGGCTCCGTCGGCGGCCCCATCATCAAGGACCGCCTCTTCTTCTTCTTCACCTATGACGGCTTCCGCCGCGTTGGCAAGGCGCTCTACTACAACAACAACACCGTCACCCTGGCGCCCACCGCCGACCCCAAGAACACCGGCACCATCATCTCGCCCACACAGTGTCCTACGACCATCACTGCCACGCAGTGCACCAACGCGATCAACTTCATTTTGGCTAACGGCTTCGGCGCGCCCTCGCGCTTCGCCAAAACGAACCTCTTCTTCCCCCGCCTCGACTGGCACATCAATGCGAAGAACGACGCCTTCGTCAACTACAACTTCAACGACTTCGACTCCTCCTACGGGTACAGCCCCGCACCCACCTTTGCAGGCAGCTCCCCCTCGACCAACGCGCCTACCAGCTACCACGAGCGCTTCCTTATCGCCGGCTTAACAACGCAGGTCTCGGCTACCTCCGTCAACCAGATCCACTTCCAGTACGGCCGCGATCTTGAGACCGCAGGAGCCAACGGCCCCGCACCCAGCGTAGGCATGGGCGTCTTCACCTACGGCATGCCCAACGCGCTGCCCCGCGTCGCCGAGCCCGACGAGCACCGCATCCAGTTCACCGACGTCTTCAACCTTGTCCACGGACGCCACTCGCTCAAGTTCGGCGGCGACGTCAATATCGTCCACGAGGTCATGATCAACCTCTTCCAGGGCGGTGGCCTCTATAGCTACTCCGGTTCTACCTCCGCGCAGAACTTCCAGTCCTGGGCGCAGGATGTCTTCGCCGGACAACCCGGCGACACCGACCCCTATGCCGGCTATCACTACACCCAATTCGTCCAGACCATCGACCAGATCAACACCGCTCCCAACACCCAGGGCACGGACGACTTCTGGATGAAGATGTTCGACGGCTTCGCCGAAGACTCCTGGAAGGTCCGCCCGAACCTCACCGTCACCGCCGGGCTCCGCTACGACATCCAGCTCACGCCTCCACCCATCAAGAACAACACCAACTACGCTCCTCTTTCGACCCTCTACTCCTCGACCATCAAGAACGTCACCAACCGCATCCAGCCCCGCATAGCCGCCAGTTGGCAGCCATACCAGGGCACCGTCGTCCGTGTTGGATACGGTCTCTTCTCCGGTCTCAACCAGGGCTCTACCTACTACGCCATGCGTGTGGAAAACGGCGTCGTGCAAGTCAACTATAACTACGGCGGCTGCGGCGCAATTACAGGTGCGCCAACCTCGACCTGCAAGACGGTACCATCCCCCACCAACACCCTTTCCTTCCCGTTCCTGCCCTTCCTGCCTACCGGCCCGGCACTCTCCGGCGCGCTCACCCCCGTCGGTGGAACTGTTCCCAAGGTCGGCGGCCCGCAGGTCCTCGGCACACAAAGCTTCCACGGCCTCGATCCCAACTTCGTCCCGCCTCTGGCGCACGAGGCTGAGCTCGGCGTCGAACAGGCTCTTCCCGGCAATATGACCCTCTCCGTCGGCTACGTGGGCACCCGCAGCCTGCGCCTGCCCGTCTTCCTCGACGCCAACCTTATCGGCCAGACACCGCACGGCTCCCGTACCTACAACGTCCTCGATGCCGGCGGCAACCTCGTCAAGCAGCTCACCGTGCCGGTCTATCTCAACACCGACCGCCGCGACTCGCGTCTGCAGTCCTACAACACGGGCTTCAGCGTAGCCAACACCTGGTACAACTCCCTCGCCGTCTCCCTCCGCCGTCCCTTCCGCAACGGTCTCGAGGTCCTTGCGAACTACACCTGGTCCCACGCCAGCGACACCGATCAGGTCCAGGGCGCCTTCGGCACCTTCTACGGCGGCAACCCCGTCCTCGATCCCAACAACGTCCGCGCAGAGAACGGACTCTCCGACATCGACGTCCGCAACCGCTTCGTCCTCAGCTTCGTCTACAACCCGAAGCTCTTTGAGAGCAACAAATGGGGCAAGATCCTTGTCGACGGCTTTACCTTCGCCGGAACCGAAACTGCTTCAGCCGGGCAACCTATCGTCGCCTTCATGAGCGGAACCGTCTACAGCGGCCTTGCCGCTAGCAACAACACCTTTGGCGCCGCCGGCAACATCTACGGCGGTGCCATGAGCTCCTCCACCGGCGCCGCCACCACTGGCCGCCCCCCGCAGATCGGCCGTAACAGCATCATCGGACCCGGCTTCAACAACTTTGACTTCCGCATCGCGCGCGATGTCCCTATTCACGAGAACATCAAGCTCCAGTTCACCGGCGAGGCCTTCAACCTCGTTAACCGCCGCATCATCACCGGTGTGAACTCCACCTACTCCACTTATAACGCTGCCGCTGCGCCCACGACCACCACTCCAAACCCGGCATGCAACACCACCACCCAGACCCCCGGCCCAGCCGGAGCCCAGCTCCAGGGCTGCATCGGTCCCTTCACCGGAACCGGCGCATCGGCCTTCGACGCCCCCTCGAGCACCAACAACACACTCTACGGTCCGCGCCAGTTGCAGGTCGCCGCGAAGCTGTTCTTCTAACCAAAAGCAACCCAACCCAGGCGGCTCCGTACAATCCGGAGCCGCCTTGCATTTTTTTCTGCGTTTTTAGCCAAAAAATCGCATGTCAAGCCCCCAAAAACCACATAAACCATTCTTATTTAACAACATCCGCGTGGCGTATAAGTTCCATCTCAACCGCTATACTAGATGTAGAGATCAGAAAAAGGTTAAACTCGAACAGCGTCGACGCTAACCTGCTGATAAGAAGTATTTTAGGCGTAAATCAATTGCTATGAATAGGTTGCAGACATAAGCCCTCTGCAACCTATTGAATACAAGGATTTTATTCCCAAAATACCCCCGGGGGAGGGGGGTACCCACACCGGATCCGCTTCTATCTGCATCGCAACATGCCGCCACCACTGAGGCAGAAGTACGTAATAAACGAAATGACCGACCTGCCAGAGAATCTCCCGCAAATTCGGTGCGGCAACGCGCCCTTCAAACGAAGTATCGCCACTTTGCCGTGTCGAGCGATGATGCCTGCCGGTAATCACTTAGACCGAGTCTTTTTTGCGCTACGGACCCAACGCATACTAAACTTCAGAAAGGAAGAGTGGCCGAGTGGTTGATGGCTCCAGTCTTGAAAACTGGCGTACCCGAAAGGGTATCGGGGGTTCGAATCCCTCCTCTTCCGCCATCTTAGTTTCCTACGCGATCCAGCGAAATCCTAGAATGACATAAATAACCCGCTAACCACGCGGGTTTTATTGTTTTTGTTGTCTCGAATCGTCCGATGCCGTACAGTGAAAGCCGGACTCTGCTGGGGGTAGATTTGGGGGTACAGGGTCCGTGGGGGTAGAAAATATACCCCCAGATCGTCCCGAGAGAGGCTGAAATGGCGCTTACTGATACGGAAGCACGCAAGGCGAGACCAACAACGAAACCTTACAAGCTGGCCGACTCGGGCGGCCTTTTTCTTGCTGTGATGCCCGCAGGTGGCAAGCTGTGGCGGTGGAAGTACCGTTTCGAGGGCCGGGAGAAGCTGATGGCGCTTGGCAGCTACCCCGAGGTCTCGCTAGCGGACGCGCGGAGTCGTCACGCTGATGGGAGACGGCTGCTAGCCGCTGGTGTTGACCCGATGGCGCGTCGCATGGCTTCGAAGACGGCATCGGAGGAGCAGAGCGGGACGACCTTCGAGGCTGTAGCCGCGCTGTGGATGGAGCACTGGAAGGAAGGTAAGAGCCTTCGGCACGTGGACTACACGCGGCGACGGCTGGAAGCAAACATTCTGCCTCACCTCAGTGCCCTTCAGATCGCGGAGTTACAGGCCCCGGACGTGGTGGCGATGGTACGCGCTGTGGAAGCACGCGGCGCGCGAGACCTCGCGAAGCGGGCGCTGGAGACAACCGGCCAGATATTCCGCTATGCCATCGCGCACGGTCACACCACGCGGAACCCGGCGGCAGAGATCAAGCCAAGGGACGTGCTAAAGGCGACGGTAAGGGAAAACTATGTGCGGGTGGACGCCAAAGACCTTCCCGCGCTATTGCGGCAGATCGAGGTCTATCCGGGAACGCACGTTACCCGTTTGGCGCTCAAGCTGATGGCGCTCACCTTCGTTCGCACGGGCGAGCTGATCGGCGCGCGGTGGAGCGAGATCGAGTTTGAGCAGAAGCGGTGGGATATTCCCGCCGAGCGGATGAAGATGCGGACACCGCATATTGTTCCCCTGTCTGACCAGGCAATCGAGGTGTTACGCACGCTGCACACACTCACAGGCTCGGGCGCGCTTCTCTTTCCCGGAGACCGCAATGCGAAGAAGCCAATGAGCAACAACACTATCCTCAAGGGACTGGAGCGGATGGGTTACAAGGGCCGCATGACCGGCCACGGCTTCCGCGGCCTTGCGTCCACCATCCTGCACGAGCAGGGCTTCGACCACCAGCACATCGAGCTACAGCTTGCCCACGCGCCACGGAACGCGGTGAGCGCAGCGTATAACCATGCGCTGTATCTGAAGCCGCGCGCGACAATGATGCAGAAGTGGGCAGACTATCTCGAGAAGATGCAGCGGGGCGGCAAGGTGCTGGCTTTTCGCGATTCTGATACATCTCGATAAATCATTTATGGTGCTGCCGGAAGACGCTCCGCCCGCAATCTCTTGAATAGTGCGTCTACGATGTCGTCTGCGGCGGACGGAGTTTGGAGTTTTGGCGTCCCCAGCCCACGGATAATCTCGCCTTGCCGCTCCGTTGCAACCGCACCATAGCTCATGAAGGTGGTTAGCACCTGCTCGTGCCCGAGATTCTGGCTCCATGCTTTGAAGTCTTCCGGAGACTTACAGACCTGTTCACCAAACCGCGCCAGCGTCTTTCGTATGCTGTGTGGGTGAAAGTAAGGAAGGCCTGCCTGCTCGAATACCTCACGGAAGATCGTCCGAATTGGTGAGGCTGTATTCCAATTCACGCTCTCGATTCCCGCAGCTTCAAACTGGCGGGTTGCCCCCAGAACGATGCACGTAGCCGGAAACAAAGGATCATCGTTGCCCCACAGTTTCTCCTCCCGCAAATAACGCACCCAATCCGCCACAATCTGGCTGACCTCCTCTCCTACGGGAAAGAAGTACGTCGTAAAGCTCTTGCTGAACTTGGTTTTCACTTCCCGCGCATCCTGATGGACGCAGTTTTCAATCAGGTCCACATGCTTCAGCTTCATCGAAGCGATGGCGGAGTCCCGTGCCCCGGTCAACAGTGTGAAGGCCACCAGCGCCCGGTTTCGTCTCTGAATCTCAGTTGCGTGCGGCATCACCTGGAGGACATGCTTCATTTGTTCCAAGGTTGGAGCTTTCCTTACCCGTTGAGCCGTGGCGATTCGCGTGTCCTTTTCTGAAAGGTTAAAGTAATCGGCATCGGAATAATGTAGCCGAGCCTTATACCCGGGCTGCCACGCCAGCCACTGGAAGAACTGTTTAAGTTGGGTCAAGGTTGCGTGCAGAGTCGCCTTGCTCAACTTTTCCCCGGAGCGCAAGGCTGTCTGTTCGGCAAGGTGCCGCTTAAAGGCAACGGCCTGCTCAAAGTGGAAAGCCTTGAAATCCCGATAACGGTTGTACTCCTCAAAGCGGCTCAGAGCCTTCGCAGCAGCATCAACGGTTGGTTCACTGTGACGTTTGGCCTCCTTCAGATAAGCGAAGTATTTGCGTTTAATGCGCTCATTTTCCGAATGGTGTTTATTCATTGTTCTCCTACCCGTTCGAAGTCACTGTTTAGGATGGGTTCGTCCCTCTCGTTAATTTGGCAGTTTCGTGCGCGTTCGCCTTCTGGACGGCAGCCCTTACCGCCGCGAGAAACGAGGTGCTGCTCGCCGGGGGGTGCACATTGCCTGACAGCGTTTCGCGGAAAGAAACATTCTTGCCGTAGAAAGCAATCGTCGAGTCATTGTCCTGCTGGATCTTGGCGCCATCCACTGCGACTCCGACAAACACGCCTTTGGAACGCGAATAGCTCAAGGCCTCGGTGTTCATCTTCCAGTCCGTGCCCGCCGAAGCATGCCTTCCGACCGGACCCGCTGTCGCCGATGCTTCGCCGCTGAGTTCGAACTTGCTGGAGAGCAGCCCTTGTACGCCTTTGTCATTCATGAACAATATGATGAGATCAACCGACTCACCGCCAGCCTGGAAGCCAAAATTGCCTCCGCCGATTGAAATGAATGCTGGCGCACTCCACCCATGAGCAGTGCGGCAGGTAACCACACCGCGTCCATGCTCTCCGCCGACGATGAATGCGCCTTTCGCCATGTCTGGTACCACAGCGATACACTTAGCGCCGTTGAGCACTTCTTCAGGAATGCCTTTATCGGGCGCAGCCATGATCTCGTTCATGACCTGGCCGGCCGCTTGTAAGCGCGCAGTGGGGTCTTGCTGACCCGGACCAGCGAACGCGAAAGTAGCCATAGACAACGTTAACAAAGCAGTTGCGTATTTCTTCATAAAACACTTCCTTTTCCGCCGAAAGATCAGGCTGTTCGACGCCCACTGACCAGGTTGATGATCAGGACCGCGACCGCAATGACCAGCAAGAGGTGGATCAGGGCACCTCCTACGTGAAAGCTGAAACCGAGCAGCCACAGAATCAAGAGAATTACAAAAATCGTCCAAAGCATGTGTTCCTCCTGAAGGCCAAGTGCCCATTTCATTCATTTGCGCATCAGCTTTAACCGATGATGCTAACCGGACAGTTGAGCGCAACAAGTTCCTGCCCAACCATCATCTATCAGATGGAGTAGGGGCATGAATTAGCTGGAGTGCTTCATACAACCGACGGCCCCGCCAATTAATTTGTCCGTGTTTGAAAAAAGCGAGTCAGGGCAGATGCCGCTACTTCGGCAGCCCTTTTTTGTACGCTAGGGCGTAGGCAACATCCTGTGTAGAGGTGGTCTTTTTTCCCTTACTCCCGCTCTGGGCCTTTGATATAGCCTTCGCCGCCTTAGCTTTCGACTTCTCTGCTTTCTTATCCTGTTTCGTTTGAACGCTCGCATCGCTACTGCTTGGCGAAGTGCTGGATTGAGCGAAGCCCCACGGGGCCAACCCAAACATTACGATCGCTACGGCTACGATCGGAAACCGCCTCATATTGTCACCTGTAGGCTATGAGCTTTGATGCGCACACCATGGCTTTAGTGGCCTCGCTCAAACCCTCGTTATACCAACCAAGACACTGAAGTGCACGGCAATGGCCCTTACTTGAGGGCTGAAGGAACCCGCATGAAATGTTGTCCTTGGATCGAATCGAAGACAGCAAAACAAAACGAGAAACGAGATTCACTTGAGGTTCAGGGTAACGTTTTCAATTTGGGTACGATCTGGAGCTTTCTGAATGGTGGCGGACAGGATAACGAGAGCGATGAAATAGTAAAATGACGCGACGACCCAGGATCAGCCCATTGGGCTCCTCCACCTGGGCATGTAGGCTTGCGACGCTATTTGTCGTAGATTTCGAGTTGTTTTTTGACGTATGAGGTCAGAAGAATTTTGCATAAAACTTGGAAGTCTCCCTTTGAGGCAGCTTTTTCAGTCAGGAAAATCATCTCCGACAACCCCGAGACCGCCGCCCATCGTCCATTTGTTAGCTGCCCTGTCAGGGTGCCTCGACCGGAAGCTGGGTGTTCCTGATCACTCTTGGTGTCAAGTGCAGATTTATTCGCAACTCGAATATCGCCATGTCACCCTGCGGCGGAATCGTTCGTTTTCAAACCCAACGGACCGACCTTAGGAACTCGCACCGTCGGACGACGCGGTATACACCAACTTGCAAGAAGGTCAATGTGCACTCCTCCAGGTGTTGAAAACTCAGAGGCGGGAAGAGGCCCAAATTACGTCGCGTAAGGATGCCCGCGGGGGAAAGAACTAAATGGGAGGTGGGTATAAGCCACCTCCCATTTCTGCCACTGGCTCCTGATTACGCGGCCCTACCCGACGCTATGGCTTCGAGGGTTTTCTCGGCGCCAACGTTAACTTTGATTTGAGTGGGCTTGGCTTCGGCCTTCTTAGCGAGGCTGATCTTCAGCACGCCTTTGTCACAGCGGGCGCTCACTTGCCCTGGTTCCACGGAGCTCGGAAGCGTGAACGAGCGGGTAAAGCTTCCGTATTGCCGCTCGACGCGACGGAAGTTCTCCTCTTTCTCTTCCTTCTCGATCTTGCGCTCGCCATGGACGGTGAGAGTGCTGTTCTGAACGGAAACATCAATGTCTCTTTCGTCGATGCCCGGGACTTCAATCTTCAGAATAATGTTGTGCTCGTCTTCGTAGATGTCCACGGGCGGCGCTACGGCGGTAGTTGTCAACGCCTCCGCCGGGCCTTCGGGGCTATACGACTCACGGAAAAGACGGTTCATGCGATTCATGCGGTCTTGCATGGCGGATAATTCACGGAGAGATTCCCAACCGGTCAATAGTGTCATGACGCAGTCCTCCTTAGCAGTAATCTAAGAGGAAAAACTTCAGATGGGCTGACTTAGTTCAGTGAACCTGAACGAGTAAGAAGAGATACTTTGCTCAACAATAACCGTAGGCTTCCTGCGCAACAGTTGTCAAGATGCGGTAGTGTCCTAATTCTGACTGCTACTTCTTCAAAAGCTCGCCCTCGAAATGACCTTCAGCTTCTTTACGACTAGGTTCATTTTGAACGTTAGTCTAGGCCATAGCCGCAGTGGAACCAGGCGAAGGCGCCCTGGGCCGTGATGGCCGCCAGGGTTACATGCATTGCGAACCCGAGAGTGGCGAGGGCTCGCTCCTTGACCGCGCGCAACAGTTGTTTAATCATCGACCAGGCTTGCTTGATAGGGTTGAAGTCCAGCGAGTAGGTGGCAGATAAAGCAGTTGCTCGCCTTGGGCTTCGATCGAATCCATGCTTTCAACATTGAAACTCCATAGCCAATCGCAAAGTTCTTCGTCGCAAGGTTCGAGTATGAACTGCCTGTCCAGTGGCTCCCCTCGCCTATTGGAGAGCGTGTGGACTGCAGTGCTGACGGCACAGTGGCTTTTTAGGGCGTATGCTTAGAAAGGAGTCAAGATCTTCGCTTCTCGCCTTCAGCTGCCCATTGCTTCGCTCCAGACGAGCACCTTTCAGGTAAGCAACAGGACGACTGGAGCCGCCATGAGCCTCACAAGAACATCTGATGTAAGGAATCATCTTTCTGCTAGGCCGAGAAAGAATCTACTTCCGTTCAGGCCGGCGAGCCAGTCCGATTCTACCGACTACTCGGAGAATGAACTTAGCCGCACGAAGGTGAATGCGCCAAGTTCTGGTGCAGATTCCGGTCGGCATCTTTCTTCTGCAGTCGTATCCATTACTTCTTTCGGAGTTCCCGTCAGTTCTGGCGGCCCTGTCGCCACATCGATATTCAGAAAACCGCAAGCATGGAGCCGCATTCTTCCAACGTGCTCGCGTCGAGCGCATGTTGCGGCCACGAGCTGCGCTACAGGATATTTTCGCAGTGAAGGCCACAGACAGGTTGCCTGCACCGGATACGACTCATTTATTGAGCATGACAGATGATACAGGCATGTTGCAGCATGCCATATTTTCTCTGCCTAACTGTCTTGAGGGCTATACAACCGATGACAATGCCCGTGCACTCATTGTGTCAATTCTGTTGGATGAGTCCTCTTTAGGGGGTCGTCAGAACCTGTCTCGCCGGTACTTGGCTTTTTTATGGCACGCCTTTCATGACAAGACGGCTAGGTTTAGAAATTTTCTTCGCTACGACCGCCAATGGCAAGAAGAAGTCGGCTCGGAAGACAGCCATGGTCGCGCATTATGGGCCTTGGGAACAGTGCTTGGCCATTCGGAAGATCCTGGTCTAAGAGGTGCGGCGGGCCGGCTCTTCGAGGCCGCGGTTCCAGCGGCTCTGACGTTCACCAGTCCGCGTGCATGGGCATTCCGTTCTGGGCATGCAGGCATATCTCGACTGGTTCCCAGGTGACAGGGTAATCCAAGGTGCTCGAAATGCGCTCGCGAATCGACTACTGGATATTTATGAGCGCAGCCATTCCGAGACATGGCAGTGGTTTGAGAAGAGTCTCTCCTACTCGAATGCGAGGTTGTCTCAGGCGCTCTTGATCGCGGGATGGCGGAGTGAAAATAAAAGGATGATCGATGTTGGGTGTGAGTCTCTCAAATGGCTTGTCTCTGCCCAGCACCGAAGCGATGAGGATATTTTCGTCCCTATCGGCTCCCGGGGATTTTTCGCGGAGGGCGGTGAGAAGGCTCGCTTCGATCAACAACCGGTGGAGGCTTGTTCGACAATCTCTGCATGCCTGCAGGCATACCGGTTAACAAACGAGAAGTGCTGGCTCGACGAAGCCTGGTGTGCGTTCCGCTGGTTCCTGGGCGAAAACGACCTGCAAGTATCGCTTTACGACGCGACTACGGGTGGGTGCAAAGACGGACTTCACCCAGATCGCGTGAATGAAAACCAGGGAGCCGAATCCACTCTTTCGTTCTTGATGGCTCTCCTCGAAATGCAAAGCGTAGAAACGTCAAACGTAGAGAAACTGAATCAGGAAATGAGTGTTTACATTTGAATCCAATTATGGTTCCGGCTGCATCGGTAGAGCGCGTCACAATTGAACGACAGGATTCGGTAATGAGCGCGGAGGGTCCCCTGTTCATACGTCATTCTGGCAATCCAATCTTAAGCCGGAATGATTGGCCATATCCGATTAACAGTGTCTTCAACGCAGGTGCGGCACGGCTAACCGACGGAGATACCTTGTTGCTTTGCCGCGTCGAAGACCGGCGTGGCCTGTCGCATCTTTGCGCGGCTCGTTCTGCGAACGGAATCGATGGATGGCGCATCGATTCCGAGCCAACATTGATGGCAAATCCACGCGAGTATCCCGAAGAGATATGGGGGATCGAAGATCCACGAATCACGTATGTCCCAGAGCTGCAGCAGTATGCGATTGCTTATACCTCTTTCGCGCGAGGCGGTCCGGGAGTCTCACTAGCACTGACCAAAGACTTCAAGAGCTTTGAGCGATATGGTGTGATCATGCCGCCGGAGGACAAGGATGCTGCTCTGCTGCCTCGGAGAATCGGAGGCTTCTGGGCCCTGATTCATCGGCCTATGACGACGCTTGGCGCTCACATGTGGATCTCATATTCACCAGATCTGCGGCATTGGGGCAGTCATAAAGTGATGCTTGAGGCGCGACGAGGTGGATGGTGGGATGCGAACAAGATTGGGCTCTGTTCCCCGCCGATTGAAACTGCGAAGGGCTGGCTGGTGCTCTATCATGGCGTCCGGCACACGGCATCGGGCAGCATCTACAGATTGGGTCTTGCGTTGTTCGATCTTGATAAACCAGACATTTGTTTGCAGCGTGGAGATTCCTGGATGTTCGGCCCAGAGGCTTCCTATGAACGAGGAGGAGATGTCCACGATGTTGTATTCCCCTGCGGACAAACCATCGGCACAGATGGAGATACCATTCACCTTTATTACGGAGCAGGTGACTCATGCATGGCGCTGGCAACCGGCAGCATCCGTGCTCTTCTTTTGTGGCTGGATTCGAATTCCAGTGTAGGAGACGCAATCAGCTTTTAGGGCACCTTGTCATCTGATCGTGAGGAACAACCTGAATGAATACCGCAAGCCTGAACTGGCGAGGTCGCCTTCCACGGCTACTGTGGATACATCGAGAGTGTTCTCTCTGCAGCTCAATCGAATTCCAGACGGCGGAGTCGCACCCTCTCGATACCCTTCTAGCTCTATTTGCCCTGCGCCCGGTTCGTTGCGTCAATTGTTGGCGGCGGTACTACTGGTTTGCGATGAGGAGCATAAATACACAATGAGGAGTCACACCGCCGGCAAGCTGTGGAACGACTCCTACTGCTTGCAAGAAATCAGTGGAGCGCATCTACCGGCAATGACGTGGCGGGAATATCACGAAGCTACGAAGCATAGCGTTGAATCGCTGAGGCGAGCGCGGCACGTTCTCGACTGGGCGAACATGCCTGATCCGTTTCGTCATTACGAGGGCGTGCCGGTGCTCGATCTGCCAGCAGATCCGCCCGCCCCTGAAATGCCAGCACTCGACGTGCTTCTGGGTACCTCGGGCACCACGCCTGTGGGTGACGGACCGACTTTCCTCTCGCAACTACTCTTCTATTCCGCCGCGATTAGCGCGTCCAAGCGTGTCCCGTCCACCGGATATAAGTACGCGCTAAGAGTGAATCCGTCCTCCGGGAATCTGCACCCGACGGAATTCCACTTCCTCACACGGGGTCTGAAGGGGTGGCCAGATGGGTTGTATCACTACGATCCATCCAGGCACATGGCGGAGCAGCGCGGGCGCGGTGATTTTGAAATGAAGCTGGCCAGCGGCTCTGCGCCAATTGTGTTTGTTTTGACCAGTATTGTGTGGCGCGAGGCGTGGAAGTACGGTGAACGGGCATATCGGTACTGCTTGCACGACATAGGGCACGCCTGGCAAGCACTTGCACTCTCCGCCCGGGCTATCGGTTGCGACAGCTTCGCGGCCGGACATTTCCCGGACGATGAAGTGGCCGAGTTGTGTCGCCTGAACACGGATGAGTGGCCAATGCTGATTGTCAGCCTGCACGGTAAGTCCATTCCAGTGCGCGAAGCAGACACCGGCAAAACTGTCTGGTTCGGCGGGCAGGCGAACCAGCTTTCGAAGGAGACGATTGCGCACCCACTGATTGACAGCATCCACTTCGCCACGAAACGAAGCAGCAGCGGGAGCAGTGGCACCTCCTTCGCAGAGTCGGCCCCAACTGGCTCCGGCGAGATCAAGCTGCCTTCTCCGGCTTCATCGACTCGCAGCTTTGGCGAGGTTGCCCGAATGCGGCGCTCGGCGCTCGACTTCCTGGGTGGAAAGCAATCGATGTCATTGGCGGAGCTCTCGGCCATCCTCGCCGTCACAGCCCAGCCATTGTCGGCTGACTTTGCCGGCACGCGTTTCATTCAGCTGTATTTGTATGCTCACCGCGTCGATGGGTTACAACCCGGCGTCTACAGGTTCTGGCCGGAGCGTGCCGAGTTGGAACAGGTGAAGAGTGGCGACCAGCGCGTAGCGGCCGCTGGTCTGAGCCTCGGGCAGGACCTGGCCGGTAACGCCTGCGTGACCTTTTCGATGATCGGCGATCTCGATCGTGCCGCTCGCACCTATGGCGACCGTGGTTATCGCTATGCGCATTTTGAAGCAGGCGCTATTGGCCACCGCCTGTATCTCGCCGCTGAAGCACTTGGACTGGGTGCGACCGGCATCGGTGCCTTCTACGATGATGAGGTGCACCGTCATCTCAACCTGGTACCCAACCAAGGACAGGTCGTATACCATTTTGCGATCGGTTATCCGGTTCCCGATCCGCGCGTCTCGGCATCAAATGAGCCGCAGGAAATCACATGGTAGGCCTACTCGTGCATGGCGACAATCATTTCGTCGTGCGCGGTCCATTGCTTCCTACACTCCGATCAGAAGCGGCTATCGCGCGCCCACGATCGCGCGGGGAATTGGCGATCGTAGACCGTGCCCCAGCGTGGCATTTACTTCTTCGTCGTGGGGAATTCAGGCGAACTGCGATTTCACAACCTTCGGCACCCAAGCGACATAGACGTAGTGGGCTTCGATACCGACCGCACCTTTCTGTTGGTAGAGATCGCTGGTGACAAACTTGATTTTGAGACAGTATCGGCTACAGGTGAAGTAATTGATTCGGGAGAACTGGATAGACAGAAGGTGGGATAGGGACGCTACCTGGAAGGTCGCCTTTCCAGCGTCCTTTTTGCCCAATAGTCTCGCTCGGGTGTCGGGGTTTCAGAGCGCGGACATGTCTTCTTCAGCGCTACATCGGAGATTCCGAATCGTGAGCAAAGAGTCTTCAGCGGTTCGGACCATACGAGAATCGTAGAGTTCTTTTCGGGAAAGACGTTCAACCATCGTACCTTCGGAAATCAGTGGAATCGCACCTAAGAGGCAGTGCACACAATCTAAGGCTAATATCGGCCGTTTGTGCCTAATTCGAATCGGTATCAGGGAATGAAATTCCCTGATACCGAGGTGAAAATTCCCTGTTACTTAGAGCGCCTAATCGAGAATTGAGTTCGATAATTGTCCTGGATACATGGCGATATGACGATTTCTATCCGGAGATTCGAGAATCAAAATCACCAAATTCCCTGTATTTTTCCCTGTTATAGGGAATCGATCGCAGAGAGCGGTTCGCTACAGACTGCACCCACCGCCATCTACTTTATTATCAATAAAATGAGAGAGAATGTGGCGACGAAAGTGGCGTTTCCGCGGCAGTTTTGCGAAGTCAAATTTGGAAATGCTACTGGAGAAAAACGCCAGCTCAGTTGAGCGTTATCACTCTCCTCCCTTATCCGACCCTTTGATCTTTTTTCCAAAAGGGAAAGTCCGGTTCGACTATGACGCGACTCAATGATGGTCCTTGCTTGCTCAAACAGACTGGCCGTGACGATCGGTTCGAATGCTCCGTCTCGCCAGAATCCACATCTGCTTAGGGTTATTGATACGTTTGTGCTTCAGTTTGAAGGAGCGTCGATTGTAGACGTTTGCACCAATGTATTTCGGGTTGATCAACACCTGATGGACTGTCGCGCGTGTCCACGGACGCCCATCTTCTCCCAGGATGCCGCGTCCATTCAGCAATTCCATGATCTCTTGTTCCTTGTTTCCTTTAGCGACGAACAGATCGTAAATGTGACGGACAGCCTCAATTTCTCGTTCCGGTCCAGGGACCAGGATGACCCGATCGGTCTGCAGGCTCTTTCGCTCGCCTCGGCTCAGCAGACCCTTAGGATTCAGATCACGGTCGATCAACTGCCGTCTCAGACCATATCCCGCTGGTCCTCCTTGGCGGAATCCCAGTTCGATGAGGCGGCACTGACCTGCAAATACCTTGACCGATAGCTCCCGGCTGTATTCGGCGGCCATTGAGCGCTTCAAGGTCTTGAGCACGGAAGACGACATGCTGCCGTCATTCTCGAATTGCTCCGCGCAATAGTGGACCCGGATGCCCGCCCGCTTGAGGACATATTCGTGGTAGGCGCTCTCATCTACGTGGCTGATTGCTAACGATAAATGGGGTGAACAGGTTCTTCGGATCGGAGAGACTGTTTCCCATTTATCGGTACCGAGCTGCTCGATGGCGTGTGGCTAACTTCCGGATCGCCGAACACCCACCCCGGAACGTCACCAGGCTCTTGTTCAGGACTCAATGAGTGACTCGGCCTGAAACGCGGCACAAGGATCAGGGTGGTGGCCATGAGACAATCGGTTGTTTGCATACTAGGGTTTCGCTGTCAGATAGACCGAACCACAATCACCTCCAGTTCAAGGGACCGCCCCCATGTTTCTGTTGCGCCTTCTTACAGCCTCCGCGCTGCTCTACAGCGTTGTCTTGCTTCCCGCCCAATCTCCCGTACCTGTTTCACCGGCCATCAGTGCGCGCGTCGACGCGTTGATCGCCAAAATGTCCGTGGACGATAAGCTGAAACTCATCGGCGGCGTGGACGGATTTTACACACAGGCAATCCCTTCTATCGCTTTGAAGCGGCTGAAAATGTCAGATGGACCTGTCGGTGTGCGCACCTTTGGGCTCGCGCCTGCCTACACCGCGGGAGTCGCGTTGGCTGCAACCTGGGATCCGGCGTTGGCCGAACGCGTCGGCGCCTCCCTTGGTGACGACGCCCGTGCACGTGGCGTTAACTTCCTGCTGGCCCCGGGTGTAAACATCTATCGCTCTCCTCTGAACGGACGCAACATGGAATACTTCGGCGAAGATCCCTTCCTCGCCTCACGCATCGCTGTGGGATACATCGAAGGTGTTCAAAGCAAGGGGGTCTCGGCAACCGTAAAACACTTCGCCGGCAATAACTCGGAGTACGACCGTCACCGCATTAACAGCATCATCGACGAGCGCACCTTGCGCGAACTCTACCTGCCGGCCTTCGAAGCGGCCGTGACCGAGGCTCATGTTGGCGCCGTCATGGACAGCTACAACCTAGTCAACGGGGAGCATTCCACGCAGAACGCACACCTGAATAATGACATCCTGCGCCACGACTGGGGCTTCCAGGGCGTCGTGATGTCCGACTGGACGGCAACTTACGATGGGCTCGCAGCCGCAAACGGCGGACTGGACCTGGAGATGCCCTTCGCCAAGCTGATGACGCCAGAGACTCTGAAGGGAGGCCTCGCCAGCGGCAAACTGACCATGGCCGTGCTGGACGAAAAGTGCCGCCGCATCCTTGGTACCGCCATACAGTTCGGCTGGCTCGACCGCGAGCAGACCATCACTTCGATTCCTCTCAACAACCCTAACGCGGGCAGGGTCACGCTTGAGGAATCGCTCGAGAGCATCACCCTTCTGAAGAATGATGGCGGACTGCTTCCCCTGGATCCCACGCGCGTGAAGACCCTCGCTGTCATTGGACCCGAAGCTGCCGTCGCTGTGGTCGGCGGCGGTGGAAGCTCGCAAACGACTCCCTTCCAAGCGAACAGCTTCGTCGCCGGTCTCATGCAGGTAGCCGGCACTCGCTTGAAGGTGATGTATGCTCCAGGCCTTCCACCCCTCGCAACCATCTTTGGCCGCACCTCGTTTCGCAACCTGACCGTAGGTGTAAAAGGCAACGGAGAACCGCCGCGCACGGAAAATACAGATCGCGGTCTGAGTCGGATCAATACTTGGAACGGCGTCGGAGGAGGGGGTTCGGGTGGCTCGCGCGGCGCCGATCTCACCATCTACGACTACAAAGGCGAGTACCTTCCAACCGCGCCGGGGGAGCATGTTCTGATCGCATCTGCTCCCGAACAGGACACCTATCGCGTGCTTGTCGATGGCAAGGAGGTGCTCTCCCAGCAGAAGGATTCGAATCGCATGGCAGTCAGGAACGTCTCCGTTGCACTGACCGAAAACAAGCCGGTTTCCGTCGAAGTGGTCTACCAGACAAACGGTACAACACCTCGCCTCGGCGTCGGTCTGGTGGCTTCAGCGGAAATGCTCTCGCCCGATGCGCAGAAAATTCTGCACGATGCCGATGCGGTGCTCGTTACTGTCGGCTTCGACGCATCCACGGAGAGCGAGGGCTTCGATCGGACTTATGCCATGCCTTGGCCGCAGAACGAACTTATCCAGCAGGTCGCGGCGCTCAACTCGAAGACAATCGTCTCCATCACCGCCGGCGGTGCGGTGGAAACTTCGCCTTGGATTGCGAATGTTCCCGCACTGCTGCACAACTGGTATCCCGGGCAGCAGGGATCGACGGCGCTGGCGCAGATCCTGTTTGGCGACTACTCGCCGGAGGGACATCTGCCTTTCAGTTGGGAGCGCACGCTGGATCAAAATCCAGCCAGCGCCCACTACGCGGAAGAACCCGGCGACAGCCGCATCGTTCGTTATGACGAGGGCTTGTTCCTGGGTTATCGCTTCTACACATCCATGAACCGAAAACCTCTGTTCCCCTTCGGCTTTGGCATGTCGTATACAAACTTTGCGTTCACGAATCTGAACGTCAAGAAAAATTCCGACAATGACGTGGAGGTCTCTTTCACGGTCCAGAACACGGGCTCGCGAGCAGGCGCGGACGTTGCCCAGGTCTACGTCGGGGACCCCGGTGCGAAGGTGAGGCGGCCCTTGATGGAACTCAAGCAGTTCAGCAAAGTCCGCCTTAAGGCCGGAGAGACACAACACGTCGTTTTGCACCTGAACAAGCGCGCCTTCACCTACTACGACGTGGACGCAAAGAAGTGGCGCATCGATCCCGGCGAATTTGTCATCTACGTCGGCGACTCATCCGAGTCAGTCCCTCTCAAGCAGGCGTTCTCGATGTAGACCGTCAGCCGTTCTCGCACCGATTCATTTGCATACATTGCCTTACCGACAGTTGTGAGTTGCAACGACGTTATAGCCGCGATCCAGAAAGGCCTGGACAATGGCTCCCCCGACCAGCCCGATGTTGAAAAACGGACCCTTACGCGGGTTCGAGCAAATTGGCCGGCAACGAACGGCCCATCGGCAAGTTACCGCTGAGGTTGGATTTTTGGGGGTTAGCGTACGAACAGTGCTTCGGATACTGCACGCAGCCAGATGGTGATCGCCTTCGCTCCTGGATCGGGATGGCCGAGCACCCTATTCCCAAGATAACTAGACCGCCCTAGACGAGGTTTCATTTGGGCGGTGGCTTCGACGCCCCGTTCGGCCGCTTCGACCGCAGCGACGAATGCTTCGTGCGGCGTCTTGTCGCCTATACTCTTCTTCAATGTCTTCGCGAATGGATCGAGCGCATCCAGCATGGTCCGATCGCTGAGTTTTGCACCACCCAACTCACTGATGGCCACACAGCCCTTGTCGAGCGCTTCGGCCCATTGCGCCAGCCCGGTTACCCCGGAACTCGCCAGTACGCTTCCGCAACGTAGGAAGAGCACTCCATAAAGTGGCCCTGATGATCCACCCAATTCGTGCCGCAGAGTATGACCGAGCGCCTTAAGCGTAGCCGGAACATCGTCTAAGGGATACGAATCTATCGCGCCTTGCACGGCCTTGGCCGCGCGCTCCATGCTAGTGCCGAGGTCTCCGTCACCCGTGACGCGATCCATCTCGGTTAGCTCCCCTTCTGCGTCGATCAGCGCCCGGCACGCGGCCTCGATGGCCAGCTTCATCTCTCTGCTTGCCTCCGAGTGCGTGCCTTTGTCGGACGACGAACTCGCTTTAACACTGTCCTTCGCTGCAATCTGCGCTTCTGGTCTGCCCGGGCGTGATTTCAACACATTGGGCCACGCAGGAGCCGTGGTAGTTGCATCGAGCCAACGCAGCCGCTCGTCATTAACGCCGAGAACGGAGATCGAGATTCCCGCCATATCCAAGGACGAGAGAAACGTTCCGGCGTATATCCTCTCCACGGTAAATCCCTTGCTTTCGAGAAATGGCACTGCATGGCGGGCCACAATAGCGAGTTCCATTTCCGTGGTTGCCCCGAGATTGTTCACCATCACTGCCACGCGTTTCTCGTTGTCAAACTTTCCGTGCTTCAGAATTTCGGTCAGCAGCGTTTCTGTCACCTCGTCAGCGGTCTGCAAATGCGTCCGCTTAACGCCTGGCTCTCCGTGGATACCTAAGCCAAGCTCCATCTCACGCTCGCCGAGGTCAAAGCTCGGTTGCCCGACTGCAGGCGAAGTTCCGGCAGAAAACGAAACGCCCATTGTCGCTAGGGACTCAACCGCCGCTCCAGCCGTTGCCGCTATATCGGCCAGATTCTTGCCCTCGGCAGCGGCAGCCCCTACCAGCTTGTGAATGAAAACAGTGCCGGCGAGACCGCGAGCACCCGTAGCCAGTTCCGCTCCTTTCAGTGCAACGTCATCATCCACGATGACCATTTCGACTGAAATGCCCTCAGCACGCGCCATTTCGGCTGCCAGACCGAAATTCAGCCGATCGCCGGTGTAATTTTTGACCACCAGAAGCGCGCCAGGCTCTCCTGCAACCGCCTTGATCGCGGCGAAGACGGAGTCGCTGCTTGGAGAGGTGAAGACTTCTCCGGCCACAGCAGCGCTCAGCATTCCCAAACCAATGTAGCCTGCATGCGCCGGCTCATGACCGCTACCTCCACCTGAGAGTACCGCGACCTGTTGGTCACGGTGCTGTTCCGCATCTACGCGGACCATAACTTTGTGTCCCGACAACCGGGCAGAGCCTGGGTGAAGCAAGACAAGCCCTTGCAGCATTTCTTCCAAAACGTTGTCCGGACGGTTAATGAACTTTTTCATGATGAAGCCAATGTACAGCGTCAGTTGCAACCTTTATCTCATGGACATTACGCAAACCTCAGACGGCCTTCTCAGAGAACGCTCTTCAGAATCATCGCAGGGGTTGCCAATGCGCTAGAACGTCTCGCTTCTGAGTGTTTTGAGCCGGAGCAAACTTCGGCACCATACTCCCCAAGGCGGATCACTGCACGATAGACTGCACCAGCCGATCCATTCGCTCTTCCTGCTGCTCGATCGATTCGAGCAGTTTGAACTGTGTTCGGCAGCGGTCAAGGTTGTGTTCGTCGCGGCTCACTTTGTAATAGGCATCACCCTGCAAATAATCCGTTAGAAATCGTACGCCCTGCTCGAACGTCATCAACTTGCCAGAAAAGACGAGGTGTTGCTTCTCGGCTTTCGTTAGGAAGTCACCAGCAGAAGCGAGATAACCGCGCACGAGTGCCTCGAACATGGAGAACTGCATCGTGACCCTGGAGAGATCTTGTTCATCTTCCTTCGCCGGACTTGTCGTCGTACGCACCATATCGCCGAAATCGTGAAGTGCCAATCCTGGCATGACAGTGTCGAGGTCGATTATGCATATGCCCTCGCCGGTGACGTCATCGAGCATGACGTTGTTGAATTTGGTGTCGTTGTGGGTGATACGCTCCGGCAGGTTTGCGTCGAGTAGAACACTTGTGATGGATTGACGCGCGAAGGCGAATTCAATCTCCGATCTTGCAAGAACTGCGCGACCGTTTGCATCGGACGCGATTGCTTGCTCCAATGCCATGAATCGTTTACGCGTCTGGTGGAAGTCTTTGATGGTATCGTGCAATCGCGGCGCAGGCAGGTCGACGAGTAACTCCTGGAACCGTCCAAACGCTTTAGCCGCCTGAAACGCTTGGTCTGTGGACTCAACGGCATCATAAGTGTGTGCGTTCTCGATGAAGCGATACGTGCGCCAATAGTTGCCATCCGCATCCGCGTAGTAGACCCTCAAATCATGCGCGGGGATGAGTGTGAGAACCAGCTCGCTGCGGTTCGGTTCACCTGACACCTTAGAAGCAAGATGAGAGGTGACACGCTGGATATTTTCCATCAGGGCGATAGGGTTCTTGAAGATGCTGCGATTGATAAGCTGCAGAATGTAGCGGACGGGCATACCTGCTTGATGGAAGGTGACACAGTAGGAGTCGTTGATGTGGCCGCTGCCGTAGGTTGTGGCACCAGCAAATCCACCGTCGATTTGAAACTGGCATGCGATGGCGCCGATATCGTGCTCTTTGTTCATGACCAAAGCCCATTCGGATAATTGCCCCGGTCGATGAGGCGGCGAATGGTTGGACGACGCGTAGGTGGTCCTCGCGGAAAGTGACGCCCGCCCATGAATCATTCGTGCGCAGGACCTTAACCCGCGCTTGACCAGCCAAAACCAGCTCATTCACCGTGTTGGGAAGATAGCTTTCCGACTGGATATCCGGACCACTCGATATGAGAAATCTCTGAAAATGTTCTCGAAATTGTCCAAATATGTGGGGAGTAAATCCCCACATATTCATCGAAACAAGCTCGTTACCTGACAGCGCAGTTATCCGGCCTGCCGAGTCGGTGCTCCTGGCATTCACTCCGTTGCGTTCGATACTTGTCAATCGACAACTCTTTGGAGGAAGCCCCGCATCGCACCTGGCACACGCCACGCGACACGGGGCCGAAGTCAGAGAGTGTGTCGCGCAGAACAAACCCCACCATTGCGCTGTCCGCAGTGCCACTCTGTAGATGTTGCGCCAATGCGCGATAGCCCTCTGATCCGTAAAAATCGTCGGCGTTGATGACGGCAAAGGGCTCGTTGATTGCATGGGCGGCCATCAGAACCGCGTGCAGCGTACCCCACGGCTTGCTGCGCCCGGCCGGGCGGAAAATCCCAGGGGAAGTTTGTCGAGTTCCTGAAAGACGTATTCGACCGCGATATGTTTTTCAAACCGTGCCCCAACGGCTTGCTTGAACGCCTGCTCAAGTCGTTGCGAATAACGAACACGACCTTGCCGAATCCGGCGCGGAGCGCGTCGTAGATCGAATAGTCGATGATGGTTTCACCATGAGGGCCGACTGGATCAATTTGCTTGAGGCCGCCATAGCGGTTGCCCATGCCGGCGGCTAGAACGAGTAGAGTTGGAGGTGTCATCGGATCCATTGGAACTTATCGAGGCATTAGATCGAGCGTGAGTACTTCGAACGGAGTCAAGATGGAACTCATGTGCCTGTTGTGCGTGAAGCGCAATGGCGGATCGACTTGAATCTTCTTTCCATGGGCTCTTTGCAAGGAACTCCTGCGCGGCCCCTGAGCGGCAACACGAATGAGTCCTTCACCTTGACTTCGAATTGTCTTCGCATGATCGCTGGGATTTCGTAGTACGAGGATACCTTTGCCTGGAGTCCATGATGCCCATCCATACACCTCCAGCCACGATGTCCCTCCGAACACGCCCAGGCGCTCCACCACGAGCCGGGAGTCTACGGGCGACCAGTGTCTTCACCTCGGCGAAACATTCGCGTCATCGTCACCCGTACCATCGGTTCCGTGAGCGATTCGCCCGAGTCCGACACCCACGTCCTCGTCCGGGTGTGGCTCCCCGACCGACCCGGCGCGTTCGGGCCTGGTGGCCTCGCGCATCGGCGCCGTCGACGGTGACATCGTCGGCATCGACGTGCTCGAACGGGGCGACAACGTCGCGGTCGACGAGTTCGCGGTGGTGCTGCGCCGCCCGCGGCGATCGACCTGCTGGTGCGGGAGATCGAGGAGGTCGACGGCGCCAGCGTCGAGGAGGTGCGCACCATCGACCACTTCCCCGACCCGCGCCTCGACGCGCTGGAGCTGGCGACCACGCTCTGCGCGTCCGCCAGCGTCGAGCAGCTGCACCAGATCCTGGTCGACGCACGCGCGACGAGTTCCTGGCCGACTGGAGCGCGTTGCTCGTCGACGGCGCGGTGCTCGCGTCGGCCGGCACCGCGACCCCCGACGCGTCGGTGCTCGGCGCGCTGGTGGCCGGGACCGCGGCGTCACCGATGGTCGCCGACGGCACCACCGGGCCCGACGACCTCGCGGTCGCGTCGCTGCCCAAGCACGACGCCGCGCTGCTCGTGGGCCGCGACGGTCGCGCCGTTCCGCCGCCGCGAGCGGCGAGCTGGTCGCGCTCGCCGGCATCGCCGACCGCACCTGGTCCCTCCTCGACTGACCTCGAGTCAACCTGCGTCAAGCGGCACGTCGAGGTGCCGGTGTGACGCAGCTTCGAGGGGAGCGAGGCTCGACGTCAGCCTTCGGCGATGGTGGTGACGAACTGCTGGAGCTGGCGCAGGTTGCGGCACTCGAAGACGCCGTCGCAGTACTTGCCGTACTCCGACATGATCGAGTCGCCGGTGTCCCAGTAGCCGCGGGGCTCGGGGTCGAGCCAGTAGACGTGGCGGCCGCGCTTGCGCATCTCGTCGACGACCCACGCCTGGGACGCGTGGTAGTTGTTGCGGGCGTCGCCGAGCAGGATCATCGAGGTCTTCGGCGTGATCTCGTGGTAGTGCCGCTCGTGGAACACCTCGAACGCGTGGCCGTAGTCGGAGTGGCCGTCGACCCACACGACGTCGGCCTCGGTGTTGACCCGGTGGACCGCCTCGGTGATGTCCTCGGACTCCTGGAAGAAGCGGGTCACCTCGTCGATGCCGTCGATGAACACCCACGACCGCACCTTCGAGAACTGGCTCGCCATCGCGTACACGAACTGCAGCGTGAAGCGGGCGAAGCTCGCCACCGACCCCGAGATGTCGGCGACGACCATGATCTCGGGCTTCGACGGGTGCGGGTTGCTTGAACTTCGGCTCGGCGGGCACGCCGCCGTACGACAACGACTCGCGGACGGTCTTGCGGAAGTCGAGGTGCCCGCGGTGCCGGCGCCGGCGCCGTTGCGCGAGGCGCGCCGCCATCGCCCGGGTCAGCGGGTAGACGGCCTGCTGCAGCGCGAGCATCTCCTCGCGCGACGCGTGCATGAACTCGACGTCCTCGGGCAGCGGCTTGCGCAGCGTGCGCGCCATCGCCTCGACGCCGCGGTCGGCGACCAGCCGGCGCCGGATCTCCTCCTCGACCAGCTCCCGCAGCTCCTCGAGCCGGGCCTGGAACTCCTCGTGCGGCGAGCCGGTCGGCCAGCTCGCCTTCGTCGATCTCGCCGCTGCTCGCGGGCCTGGTCCATCAGCCGCGCGCCGAGGTCGTCGAGGTCGAGCTGCCGCAGCGTGCGGTACAGGTAGTAGGTGCCGCCGACCGGGCGGCCCGGCTCCATCCCCGCGAACTGCTGCACCGCCGCCGCCGCCAGCCGCCGCAGCGCGTCGCGGTCCATGTTCTGCGAGCGCGCTGAGCAGCATCGCCGCCAGCTCCTCGCGCGACATCGGCGTGCCGCCGCCGCCGCCCTGCGGCCTGGCCGTCCTGCAGCGCGCCTCTCGAAGTCGGGCGACGCCTCGCGCTCGTCGCCGTCGTCGTCGACGCCGTCGCTGAACAGCGAGAAGTAGACGTCGAAGACGGTCTCGAACGCGCGCTAGTGCCGGTGGTGCTTCACCAGCGTCGCGCCGAGCGCGCGCCTTGAACACGTCGCGGTCGTCGATCTGGATGTGCTCGATCGCGCGCATGGCGTCGAGGTTCTCGGTCATCGACACCGGCAACCCGGCGGTGCGCAGCTCGTGGACGAACCCCTGCAGGACGTCGAGCAGCGAGAGCGACGCCGACCGTGGACGCACGGGACGCGGTCAGACCAGCGCCACGTCGGGCACCTGCAGCTCCTTGCGGGCCTTGGTGATGTCGGACTGGTACTTGAGCAGCACGTGCAGCGTCTCGCCGATCACCTCGGGGTCGATCTCGGACTTGCCGAGGTAGAGCAGCGTGCGCGCCCAGTCGATGGTCTCCGAGATCGACGGCGCCTTCTTCAGCTCGAGCGCGCGGATCGAGCGCACGACGCGCGCGATCTGGTCGGCGAGGTGCTCGTCGATCTCGGGCACGCGGACCCGCACGATCTCCTTCTCGCGCTCGATGTCGGGGTAGTCGATGTGCAGGTAGAGGCAGCGCCGCTTCAGCGCCTCCGACAGCTCGCGCGTGTTGTTCGACGTGAGGATCACGATCGGCCGCTGCTGGTTGCCCGACGATCGTGCCGAGCTCGGGGATCGAGACCTGGAAGTCGGAGAGCACCTCGAGCAGCAGCGCCTCGGTCTCGATCTCGACCCGGTCGACCTCGTCGATGAGGAGCACGACCGGCTCCTCGGAGCGGATCGCCTCGAGCAGCGGGCGGGTCAGCAGGAACGGCTCGGAGAAGATGTCGGACTCGACGTCCTCCCAGCTCGGAGTCGTGCTCCCTGTCGACCTGGATGCGCAGCAGCTGCTTCTTGTAGTTCCACTCGTACAGCGCCTTGGCCTCGTCGAGGCCCTCGTAGCACTGCAGCCGGATGAGGCGGGCGCCGGTGACCTCGGCGATGCGCCTTGGCCAGCTCGGTCTTGCCGACGCCCGCCGGACCCTCGACCAGCACCGGCTTCTCGAGCCGGTCGGCGAGGAACACCACGCCGGAGATGCCGGAGTCGGCGAGGTAGTCGGCGCCGCGGAGGCGCGTGGTGACGTCGTCGACCGATTCGAATCGTTCAGCCATAAGGCGACCCGTCTCGGTCGGTCTGAGTTCGCGGATCTGGCCGTCGCCCCACACGACGTACTTGTAGGTGGTGAGCTCGCGCAGCGCCATCGGGCCGCGCGCGTGCAGCTTCTGCGTGGAGATCCCGATCTCGGCGCCGAAGCCGAACTCGCCGCCGTCGGTGAAGCGGGTCGAGGCGTTCGACGACCACGGTGCCGGCGTCGACCTCGTCGGTGAAGCGCCGCGCCGCGGCGAGGTCGCGGGTGAGGATCGCCTCGGTGTGGCCCGAGCCGAACCGGTTGACGTGCGCGATGGCGGCGTCGAGCGACGGCACGACCGCCACGCTCAGCTTGAGGTCGAGGAACTCGCGGCCGAAGTCGTCGTCGGTGGCGACGCCCATCGCCGGGCACGCGCGCCGCGGCGCCGTCGTCGCCGACCAGCTCGACGCCGTGCTCGACCAGCGCCGTCGCGCACGCGCGGCAGGAACGCGTCGGCGACGGCCTCGTGCACGACCAGCGACTCGGCCGCGTTGCACACGCTCGGGCCGCTGCGTCTTGGCGTTGACGACGATGTCGAGCGCGGCGTCGAGATCGGCGGCGGCGTCGACGTAGACGTGGCAGTTGCCGTCGCCGTCGATGATGACGGGCACGGTCGCGTGGTCGCGGATGCTCTGGATGAGCGCCGGGCCGCCGCGCGGGATCAGGCAGTCGACGACGTCGGTGAGCTGCATGAGCTCGACCGCGGCCTCGTGGCGCACGTCGTCGACGAGCAGCACGCGCGTCGGCCGGGCAGGCCGGCCTTGGTGAGCGCCGTCGCGCAGCACCTCGGCGATGGCCAGGTTCGAGCGCAGCGCGGTGGCCGAGCCCCGCAGGAGCGGCGGCGTTGCCCGACTTCAGGCAGATGCCGGCGGCGTCGCTGGTGACGTTGGGCCGGTTCTCGTAGATGATCGCGACGACGCCGAGCGGCACGCGGCAGCTGCTCGATCCGCAGGCCGTTCGGGCGGCGCCAGCCGTCGAGCACCTCGCCGACCGGGTCGGGCAGCGCGGCGACCTGCGCGAGGCCGTCGGCCATGCCCGCGATGCGGGCGTCGGTGAGCCGGAGCCGGTCGAGCGGCCCGGCTCCATGCCGCCGGCCTCGGCGGCCTCGAGGTCGAGCCGGTTGGCCGCGAGGAGGTCGGCGGCGCGCGTCGAGCGAGCAGATCGGCGGCGGCGAGGAGCGCGGCGTTCTTCTCGGCGGTCGACGCCGACGCGAGCACGCGGGCGCGCGGCCTTCGCCCGCCGCCCGAGCTCGGGCACGGCGGGCGGCGCAGACATGGCGGCGAGTGTAACCCGGGGCCTGTCGGGCGCCTCCGGGACCGGCGTCGAGCGGAGCCGTACTCGGCGCTCGGACGCCGGACGCGGGTCGCGCAGCGTGGAGTTCGGGAGGGGTGAGGCCGTGTCGCCCGCCAGCCGCGCTCCGCCGGTCGCCCGGGGGCGCTGCGGCCGAGGCGACCCGGCCTCACCTTCCTCCCGCTCCTCGCCGACCGTCGAAGCCCTCGTACGAGGACTCTCCCCCCGCCGGTCGACGACGAGCTTGTGAGGCAGGAGTGTGACGGAAGCGGCGCCGCCCGCGCAAGAGCGGGTGCGGGCGGGTGACCTCGGGTAACGCTCGCGATCAGGGGCAGCACGACGAGGTCGTCGCGGTGGACGACCTCGTGGGGCACGCCCTCGGGCAGCTCGCGAGGTCCGGCGGCCCGCGACCGCGCGCAGCGTCGCGGCGCGGGTACCGGACCAGCCCCTTGGCGAACGGCACGCCGGTCCCGTCGACGATCTCCACCGCGTCGTCGGCCTCGAACGTGCCCTCGACCGCCGCGGACCCCGGCCGGCAGCAGCGAGCGGTGGTCGCGCGCACAGCGCGCGGCGCGCGCCGTCGTCGACGACGACGCGGCCGGCCGCGGCGCGGGCGAACGCGATCCACAGCTTGCGGCTCGGGAGCCGCTCGCCGGCGGGGCGCACGACGGTGCCGACCGGCCGCCCGGCGATCGCGTCGCGCACGACGTCGGGCGCGTCGGCGGCCGCGATCACGGCGCGCACCCCCGACCACGCCGCGATCTTGGCCGCCGCGAGCTTGGTGGCCATGCCGCCACTCCCCCGCGCGCGTGCCGGTGCCGCCGGCGACCGCCTCGAGCGCGGCGTCGACCTCGACGATCTCCTCGATCAGCGACGCGCCGGCGTCGAGCCGCGGATCGGCGGTGAACAGCCCGGCGGTGTCGGTGAGCAGCACGAGCACGTCGGCGCCGACGAGGTGCGACACCAGCGCGGCGAGGCGGTCGTTGTCGCCGTAGCGGATCTCGTCGTCGGCGACGGTGTCGTTCTCGTTGACGACGGGCACGACGCCGAGGTCGAGGAGGCGCCGCAGCGTCTCGCGGGCGTGGAGGTACTGCGTGCGCATCGCCGAAGTCGTGCGGCGTGAGCAGCACCTGGCCCGCGAGCAGCCCGTGCCGGCCGAGGATGCGCGCCGAAGCGCTCCATCAGCAGGGGCTGGCCGACGGCGGCGACCGCCTGCAGCGTGCCGATGTCGGTCGGGCGGGTCGTCATGCCCGAGCGCGGGGAGGCCGGCGGCGATGGCGCCCGAGCTCACCAGCACGACCTCGTGCCCGGCGGCGCGCGCCGTCGGCCAGCTCGCGGCACAGCTTCACGCAGCGACGCGTCGTCGAGCTCGCCGCTGCTCCGACGTGATCGACGACGTCCCGACCTTCACGACGCATCGACGGTCGATCGGCGCCCCGCCATCCGGCTCATCGCGCGCATCAGCCGATGCCCTCGACGTACTCGAGCTCGACCGGACCGATGCGCACGACGTCGCCCTCACGCGCGCCGGCGCGCGCGAGCGCGCGCTCCACGCCCATCTTGCCGCAGGCGGTGCTGCACGTACTCCATCGCCTCGAGGTTGGTGAGGTCGGCCATGGCGACGACGCGCTCGGCCGCTGCGGCCCGGCACCCGCCACGCGCCGTCGTCGTCGCGGACGACGGCGAAGCCCTCCTCGGCCGGGCGCAGCACCACGAACGGCTCGGGCTCGGGTTCGTCGGCGCGCGCCTCGCCGACCAGCGTGCCGAGCCGGCCGAGGAACTCGTCGAGGCCCTGCCGGGTGACCGCCGAGATGCACGCAGCCCGTCGAGGTCGTCGAGCGAGCTCGGCGGTGGCGACGTCGGCCTTGCTGCCCGACGACGAGCCGCGGCCGTTCGAGCAGCTCGGGCCGGTAGCGGCCGAGCTCGTCGAGCAGCACCCGCTCCTGCTCCGCGGGCGAGCGGCCGTCGACGCGGCGCGAGGTCGAGGAGGAGCACGAGCACCCGCGCCCGTTCGACGTGGCGGAGGAACTGGTGCCCGAGGCCCGCGCCCTCGGCCGCGCCCTCGATGAGGCCGGGGATGTCGGCGACGCACGAACTCGTGGTCCCGGAAGCGCACGACGCCGAGGTTGGGCTCGAGCGTGGTGAACGGGTAGTCGGCGATCTTCGGCTTCGCCGCGCTGACCGCCGCGATCAGCGTCGACTTGCCCGCGTTCGGGAACCCGACGAGCGCGGCGTCGGCGAGCAGCTTCACCTCGAGGCGCAGCCAGTGCTCCTCGCCGTACTCGCCCTGCTCGGCGAAGCCCGGCGCGCGGCGCGCGTTCGAGAGGAAGCGGGCGTTGCCGCGGCCGCCCTGCCCGCCGTGGGCGGCGAGGTAGCGGTCGCCGTGGCGCACGAGGTCGGCGAGGACCTCGCCGTCGCGCGGTCTTCACCTGCGGTGCCCTCGGGCACGGTCACGACGAGGTCGTCGCCGCTCGAGCCGTGGCGCTTGTTGCCCGATCCGTGCTTGCCCGACTCGGCCCGCCGGTGCGGGTGGTCGCGGAACGACGAGCAGCGACGCCGACGTTGCGGTCGGCCTGCAGGTAGACGTCGCCGCCGGTGCCGCCGTCGCCGCCGTCGGGGCCGCCCTTGGGCACGTGCGCCTCGCGGCGGAACGACACCGCACCGGCGCCGCCGTCACCGCCGCGGAGGTTGACCTGGACCTGGTCGACGAACGACGACATGCGGATCAGCCTACGGACGGCGCCGTCGGCGCGCCGGCGACTGTCGCCGAGCGCTCGCCAGTCGGCTACTCGCCGCGGAGGGCATGATGTCGACGAGCTTGCGGCCCTTGCGGTGGCCGAACTGCACGACGCCGTTCGCGGTGGCGAACAGCGTGTCGTCGCTGCCCTTGCCGACGTTCTCGCCGGGGTGGAAGCGGGTGCCGCGCTGGCGCACGATGATCGTGCCCGCGTGCACCTCGGTGCCGCTGTAGACCTTGACCCCGAGCCGCTGGGCGTTGGAGTCGCGACCGTTGCGCGACGAGGCCGCGCCCTTCTTCTTCGACATCGTCGCTCAGCTCCTCGACTTCGCTTCGCAGCTCGCCGGCGTGATCGCCGGTGATCTCGATCACCGAGTGGTCCTGGCGGTGGCCGTAGCGCCGGCGGTTGTTGCTCTTGGGCTTGTAGATGAAGCCGTCGATCTTCGGGCCCCGGGTGGCGCCGACGACCCGGGCCTTCACCACCGCGCCGTCGAGCTGCGCCGGGCGTGGCCAGCACGGTCTCGCCGTCGACGACGAGGACGGGCGCGAGCTCGACCTCGCTGCCGTCGTCGGCGCCGAGGCGCTCGACCTCGAGCTGCTCACCGGCCTCGACCCGGTATTGCTTGCCGCCGGTGCGGATGACTGCGTACATGGCGCGGGAAACCCCTCGGAATCGAGCGTGGCCTGGAACCCGGTGATGCTAGTCCATCGACCGCAGCAGGGCCTCGTCGAGGACGAAGCCCCGGCCGTGGCACGTCGGGCAGGTGTCGCTGAACGACTCGACCAGCCCCTCCGAGATCCGCTTGCGGGTCATCTCGACCAGCCCCAGCTCCGACATCTCGAACGCCTGGGTGCGGGTCTTGTCGCGGGCCAGGGCGTCGCGGAACACCCGCATCGTCTCGTCGCGGTTGGCCTTGATCTCCATGTCGATGAAGTCGATCACGATGATCCCGCCGATGTCGCGGAGGCGCAGCTGGCGGGCGACCTCCTCGGCCGCCTCCAGGTTGTTGCGGAAGACGGTCTCCTCGAGGTTCGACTTGCCGACGTTCTTGCCGGTGTTGACGTCGATGACGGTCAGCGCCTCGGTGCGCTCGATGATGAGCGAGCCGCCCGACGGCAGCCACACCTTGCGGTCGAGCGCCTTCAGCAGCTGCTCCTGAGATGTGGAAGCGCTCGAAGATCGGCAGCCCCTCCTCCTCGGTGTCGTAGAACTCGACCCGGTCGGCGAGCTCGGGCGCGATCGCCTCGACGTAGCCGCGGATCTCCTCGTAGAGCGCGCGGTCGTCGATGACGATGCCGCGGTACTCCTTGGTGAACTCCTCGCGGATGCAGCCGCAGCACGAGGTCGGGCTCCTGGTAGAGGAGCTTCGCCGGCTTCGCTCGGCCGCCAGCGCCGAGATCTGCTCCCACTGGTTGCGCAGCCGGCGGACGTCGCGCTCGAGCTCGTCCTGCGGTCGCGCCCTCGGCCGCGGTGCGCACGATGAGCCCGGCGTCGTCGGGACGGATGCCGTCGAGCACCTTGCGCAGGCGCTTGCGCTCGTCGTCGGGGAGGCGCTTCGAGATGCCGTAGGTGTCGGGCTCGCCCGGCACCATCACCAGGAAGCGCCCGGCGAGGCTGACCTCCTGGGTGAGGCGGGCGCCCTTGTGCGCGATCGGGTTCTTCGTCACCTGCACGGTGATCATCTGCCCGTTCTTGAGCATCCGCTCGATCTTGGGCTTGTTGCCGCCCTCGACGTCGGCCTTGTCGAAGGCGACGTCGCCGCGGTAGAGCACGCCGTTCTTCGGCGTGCCGATGTCGATGAACGCCGCCTCCATGCCGGGCAGCACGTTCTGCACCCGGCCGAGGTAGATGTTGCCGTCGATCGACTCGTTGCCGGTGGGCGTGGCCAGCGTAGTGCTCGACCAGGCTGCGGCCCTCGAGCACCGCGATGTGCGTGTGCCCGCCCTCGAGCACGTGCACGCACATCAGGTAGCGGCCGGCCGGGCGACCCTTGCGGGTGCGGCCGCGGCGCCGCTCGAGCACGTCGTCGTCGAGCGCGGCGCAGCGGCGCGTCGCCGACGCCGAGGTCGGCGCGCACGACGTCGTCGCGCGCGGTTGCTGCGGCGGGCGCCGCCGTCGCCGCCGCACCGGCGCCGTTGCCCGCCGGGCCGGTGCCGCCGGTGCCGTTGCCGCGCCCGCCGCCGCCACCGGCGCCGCCGCGACCCCGGCCGCGGCCGCCGCGCCGACGCCGGCGCTTGGGCGCGGTCCCGGCTCGCCGTTGGTGGGCGTCGCCGTCGCGCCGTCGCCGTTGCCGACCCGCGGGCCGGCGCGGGCGCGCGAGTCGCCGATCTGCGGCTCGCGGGCGCCGGGACGCGAGTCGCCGATCGCGGGGCCGGGCGGTGTGGCCGAGGCCGGCCTCCTCGAGCGCGACCTCGGCGACGTCGTCGGTGGTCAGGCCGCGGTCGGCGGCGGCGTCGGTGTAGTCCTGGCCGAGGTCGATCTCGTCGTCGTCGACTCGCCGTCGTCGCCGTCGTCGTCGTCGTCGACGTCGTCGTCGGACGGCGCGGCCGCCGGCGCCGCCGCGCCGGCGCCGGTGCCGGGCTTGCGGCGGTTGCGGCCACCACGCGAGCCGCGCCGGCGGCGGCGCTTGGCGCGGCCGTCGGCTCGGGCGCCGGGCGCGGTCGCGCCGCCGTCCCCGGGGCCGTCGGCCGCCGATTCGGCGGATCCGCCGTCGGTCGCGTCGGCGCGACCGGTGCCGATCGGCGAGTCGGTGGTCAGGCTGCCGTGGCGGAGTCGGCGTCGGGGCGGGTCGGGGTGCGGGTCGCGGCGGGGTCGGGGCGCGGTGGCACCGGTGGTCGGGCCGGAGGCGCGGTCGCCTCCGGGATCGTCTCGTCGGACATCGGTTCCTTCTCTCATGATGCGCTCGCCTCCAGGGCGGGCGCGAACGCGTCGGCGTCCAGCGGTTCCAGCCGCGCGCCGCCGCGCTCGATCCATTGTGCTGTTCGGAGGACGCGGTGCTCGGTGAGGCCGACGCCGACGAGCGACGTCGAGGGCGTCGAGCACCTCACGCGGACGCGCACCGCGGGGTTGGGTCGACAGCGTGAGCTCGAGCACCGGCGCGTCGCCGTCGTGCCCGACCTCGATGGTGCGGATCGCGGGACGGAGTCGTCGACGCTCTCCTTGCCCTTGCGGGTCCGGGTGACGCGCGAGCTCGTCGCTGCGCCAGCGCGCCCGACGCCGCGGCGTCGAGCACGGCCCGGCACGGGCCGGCCGCGGCCGTCGACGGTCGCGACCCGGTACTGGACCTCGGTGATCGATTCCTGCAGCGCGGGCGCGCGCTCGATCAGCGCCGGCGCCGGTGACGGCGATCCCCTCGGGCAACGCCGGCGGTGAGCCGCTCGGCGAGCGCGTCGGTGTCGACGGGCTCCGTGAGCTCGACGTCGAGGTACTCGGCGTCGCTCTCGTGGCCGACCGACAGCGCCAGCCCGAAGCTCACCTTGGGCCGGGGCGAGAAGCCCTCGGTGAACGCGAGGGGAGCTCCTCGATGCGGAACGCGCGCTCGAACGCCCGGGCGACGTCGCGGTGCGAGATGAACCGCACCTTGCCGCGCTTGGCGAAGCGGATCCGCACCGGGAACCCCGGTCGCCCCTCATCGGGCCGCTCATCGGCGCCAGCTCCGACGGCGGCACCGACGTGGTCACGGACGCCGGCCGAAGCCGAGCCCCTGGCCGGTGCCCTGGCTCCCGCCCGGCGGGCGGCACCGCCGACGCCACGACGTGCTCGAGCGCGTAGTCGGTGCACACCCCGCAGTCGTAGCACGGAGTCCACCGGCAGTCGGGGAGGCCGTGCTCGCGCAGCGCCGCCTGCCAGTCGTCCCAGAGGAAGTCGCGGTGGAGGCCGGCGGCGATGTGGTCCCAGGGCAGGATCTCGTCGTCGGTGCGGTGCCGGGTGACGTACCAGTCGGGGTCGAGGCCCTCGGCGGCCATGGCGTCGAGCCAGCGGTCGAGCTGGAAGCGCTCGCTCCACTCCTGGAACGTGCCACCGGCGCGCCAGACCCGCTCGATGACCCGGCCGATGCGCCGGTCGCCGCGGCTGGCGATGCCCTCGGCGAACGTGGCGGCGGGATCGTGCCAGCGCAGCTGCGCGCCGGAGCGGCGCAGCTCGTCGCGCAGCAGCCCGACCTTGCGCTGCAGCTCGGCGACGCCGTTCTGCCCGAACCACTGGAACGGCGTGTGCGCCTTGGGCACGAACCCGCCGACCGAGGCGGTGCAGCTCGCCTTCTTCGTGTACTTGCGCCCGATCTTCACGACCTCGCGGGCCAGCTCGGCGATCCCGAGCGTGTCCTCGTCCATCTCGGTGGGCACGCCGATGAGGAAGTAGAGCTTCACCCGCTGCCAGCCCTGCGAGTACGCGCCCTCGACCGCGGCGTAGAGGTCGTCGTCGGTGATCAGCTTGTTGATCACCTGGCGCATCCGCCACGTGCCGCCCTCGGGCGCGAACGTGAGCCCGGTGCGGCGGATCTTCTGGATCTCGCTGGCGATGCCGACGGTGAAGGCGTCGACCCGCAGCGACGGCAGCGACAGGCCGACGTTGCCGCAGCCCTGCTGCTCGTTCACCAGGCCGGCGACCAGGCCGTCGATCCCGGAGAAGTCGGCGGTCGACAGCGACGTGAGCGCGACCTCGTCGTAGCCGGTGCGGCGCAGGCCGTCGCTGCACCATCGTGCGGACCTGCTCGGCCGGGCGCTCGCGGACGGGCCGGGTGATCATCCCGGCCTGGCAGAAGCGGCAGCCCCGCGTGCAGCCGCGGAACACCTCGACGTTGAGCCGGTCGTGCACCACCTCGATGAGCGGCACGAGCTGCTGCTTCGGGTACGGCCACTCGCCGAGGTCGGCGACGGTGCGCTTGTCGACCCGCTCGGGGACGTCGGGGAAGCGCGGCCGCACCTCGGCGATGAACGGGCCGTCGTAGTCGACCTCGTACATCGACGGCACGTAGACGCCCGGGATCGTCGCCAGCTCGCGCAGCACGCCCTCGCGGCCCGGTGCGGCCCGACGCGCTTCCACGCGCCCGACCACCTCGGTGATCTCGCCGACCGCCTCCTCGCCGTCGCCGATCACGAACGCGTCGACGAAGTCGGCCATGGGCTCGGGGTTGAACGCGCAGTGGCCGCCGACGACCACGAGCGGGTGCTCGGGGCGGCGATGCTCGGCCGCGCACCGGGACCCCGGCGAGGTCGAGGCACTCGAGCACGTTGGTGTAGACGAGCTCGGCGGCGAGGCCGAAGGCGAGGATGTCGAAGTCGCCGGCGTCGTGGTGGGTGTCGACGGAGAAGAGCGGCACGCCGGCCGCGCGCATCTCGGCGTTCATGTCGACCCAGGGCGCGTAGGCGCGCTCGGCCACCGCGTCGTCACGTTCGTTGAGGATCTCGTAGAGGATCTGGAGCCCCTGGTTGGGTAGCCCGATCTCGTACGTATCGGGGTAGACGAGGAGCCAGGAGGTGCTGGACGGCCGGTGTTCCGGCCGGAGGCTGCCCCGCTCCATCCCGATGTAGCGAGCAGGCTTCTCGACCCTGGCCAGTAGGGGCTCGACCCTCGGCCACAGGTTTGACATCTCGACGAGTCCTACCAGCGCCCGGCCGAATTTCCCCGGCGAGCCGGTCGGCGCTCAGTCGAAGCGGCGCATGGAGACGTTGGCGCACGAGGCCGAGGCAGGCGAAGGTGGTGATGAGCGACGGAGCCGCCGTAGCTCATGAACGGCAGCGGGATGCCCGTCACCGGCATGATCCCCATGGTCATGCCGATGTTCTCGAACATCTGGAACGCGAGCATCGCCAGCACGCCGACGCACACGAGCGCGCCGAAGAAGTCCCGCGACAGCCGGGCCGTTCGCCAGGTGCGCCACAGCACGATGGCGAAGAGGGCGAGCAGGACGGCCGCCGCCGACGAAGCCGAGCTCCTCCCCCACCGAGGTGAAGATGAAGTCGGTGTGCTGCTCGGGCACGAACCCGCCCTGGGTCTGGGAGCCCTGCTCCAGGCCCTCGCCGGTGATCCGCCCGTGCGCGATCGCCTGCTTCGACTGCTCCTGGTTGTAGGCGGTGCCCTGGCTGGTCCCGCTCTCGGTGAAGACCCGAAGCGTGCCGGTAGGTGTTCATCGGACCGCGCCGGTCCGCACGAACACGATGTCGCCCTCGCCGACCCTCACGCCGTGGAGTGCTTCTGCAGCGTCCAGATCCTCCGGCATGATCGCGGTGCCCAGCGGAAGCGGTCCGCCCCTGACTTCGGCCACGTCGAGCAGTACGCCGCGTCCGACGATGCCGGTGGCGGCAACGTGCTCGATGCCCAATTTGGTCGCCCCGACGTCAGTGACGTTGTCAATCGAAAAGCCGTTGTACATACCGTGTTTGCCTTCCGGGGTGAAGACATGACACAGCGCGTCGACATGCGTGACCGCGAAGCCATGACAAGTCATGCCGACGATGTCGTAGCTGCCTGCCTCCTCCGGTAAGGGGTCGTCATAACGTCGCATCGTGTAGGTGAAGTCGCGCAACTCGGGAGTGCTGGGGGAGAACTCCCGGCCTTATCGGCACCACCCGGCCGGTGCGAATCAACGCGGCCGCTGCCAGCCGTGTCTGCGGGATGATGAAGTTGAGCGTGCCGAGTTGGTCGTCCTCGCCCCATCGGCCCCAGTTCGACAAGGCAGGCAGCGCCCCTTCCAGCGCCTCGTCGTTGTCGATCCGCCCGACCGGTTCTGCTGAGGCCGAAGGCGACCAGACGACCGTCGCAAGCGCAGCTGCAGCAGCGACGCGCAGGGTCCTGCGGCGGGGGATGTCCGGGCCCAACACATCGAGTTCGTTCTGGCCGGACATGCGGTCTCCATCGTCGAACCAGAATGGAGTCGCCAATAACCGGTCAAATGCGATACGCGAGTTGTAACACTATTGCCAACACCCTTGCAGTCGGGTCTTTTGGCCCAATCTCGGCCGCGTTTGAGGTACGCAGGGAATTGGCACCGCGCGTTGATAGACAGCCAGCTGAAATCTCAAAACCGGTCGTAGCGCGCCGACGACATCGTTCGGGAGCTCTAGCGGGCCGCGACCGCGGACTCGTTCGGCAAGAACCTCGTTTTCGCCCGGTACGAGAGTCGTTATGCGACAAGCGTTTACAGCCCGCTCGGGGCGGTATCGCTTGATTTAACGCCTTAGGGACCCGGTCAAGCCCGAGGCTGGTGATCTCACCGGTGGCGCCCGCCGCGGCCGCCGATACGCAGTACTTACCTGCACCACCGCGCCATGGTCGGCACGGTCCGCACGGTGTTCGGTCGCTTCGCTAAGCCGAGGCACCCATCATCGTGAGTAAGCCACGGAGCCGATCCTCGCTGTGTTCGAGCACCTCGAGATTCACGTCCGCTGCACCTGGCTTGTCACCGTAGTATTCGAACGGGTTATCGAGGTCGCGGATCAGGGCCAGCGCGTAGAAGAGTAGGTAGCTGATCACCCCGACCACCAATACCGTAGGGGTTAGCTCGCCGATTTCGGTGATCAGCAACAGCACGAGGATCACCAAGGCCGTGATCTCGGCGATGAGGTAGCCCGCAGACACGTACGACGTCCGGCGCATCGTGTCATCCGGATCACCAGCCTGCGCATGGTCGCTCTGCTCGGACTTCAACCGAGTCGTGAAGCCAGCCTGGATCTTCGGCGCGAACACGATGAACAGCGAGTTTTAGCGTCCGCAAGTCGGCCATAACCTCATCGAAGCCCTTGTTCTGCAGCAGCCACCTATGCACCGAATGCCCGATCTCGACCAGCTGCGCGACACACTGCCGCGCCTCGGGCAGCTTCAGCTCGGCGTCGATGATCAAGCACTCGTCCGCGACTGTCTCAAGGCTGGCAGCCAGCTCACCGGGAAGGCGTTCGGCCTCCTTGAAGTCGCCCGCCGTACCGCTGAGCATGAACCCCACGATGAACACCTCGGCCGCGATGACTCCGGCCAGCAGGGGACTGAATTCCAGGTGCTTGGCCGAGCTCGCGTCGTACAGCCACTTCAGGACGATCACCCCGAACGCGACCGGGAGGGCCTGAAAAGGAGGCGCGGGTTGCCGCGGAAGAATTTGGTCACCCCAAGAGGGTGGTGGGTCCAGCGCGCCACGGCAAGGACCGGTTTGGAAGGCTGCCACCAGGTCCGGGTCACCAGCCAGCCGAGGATCCCCCCGAAGTACTTCAGCCGAGCAGCCGAACGGGGCCTGCGACGTAGGGGGCGGGCGCACCATCCAGGCGCGCCGTCGACGGACCAAATCGCCAACCGCGGGCATGATGCCCGGGTAGTGCCAGCAGCTCGGCCAACGTGCGCTCCAGCTGCCCCAGTGTGACTAGCTGGCCGGTCTGTTCGGCGCGCTAGAACACATCGAGCGCGACCAGCTCGGCGCATTCGACGGTTCCGCCACGCGCTCCAGTGTGCGCTGGGAGCGTTGGCCCATTGTCCTGGTTTATTCTTGGCGGTTTGTACAGCACGCCTAAATATATGCTCTGAGCTGCGATTATACTGGTGCGCGATACTGGGATTAAACATAAGGCTATATCCCCGGCCTTCGTGGTGTCACCAGGAACTAAAAGTAGTTCGGTGTCAGCGGGCCGCACCGGTAGCATGACGCCGTCGCGGTGGCCGAAACGCCGCCGTGCAGATCGCGAACTCGGCGATTTACTCGGCTCGTTGCCGATCTCCTTACGCGGGCTCGGATCGTTCACGCCGCCCAGTGACCGCGACGACCCGTTCGCCGGATAACCCAACGGCACAGCAGCTATGTGCTGACCCTGACGACGTACGCCGACTACATCCCCGAGGTCGAGACAGAGAACCGCTACCCGAACCAGTTGCCGCGCTGGCAGATACGAATGTGGTCAACCTGTTTGGGTAGGCGGGCCTGTATTAACGAGGATCGTGGTCGTGATGTTGGGGAGGCCGATCGTATGCGTCCCGGGCGTCAGCGGGTGTAGGAGCGTGACCCAGCCGTGCGCCACGGACTGGCCTTGCAGACCTTGCTCGGCTGTCACGCCCGAAAATGTTGTCCGGGGGCAGGACGATGTTCAGCAGGGATGTCTCCACCTCGGTCACCGGCACGACCTTGCCGTCGAGGGTCACGCTGGGCGCTACTTGCGCGTCGCCTGCGACGGCACACGCCTGTAATTCGGCTTCAGTCGCATCCGCCCCGGCCCATCGAACGTGCTGCACTCGGCTGAGGCCGCCGCGACGAATATCTTGGTGCCGGGCTTGACCGTGCACGACGCGACGCCGTTGGGCCCAAACGGCGCAACCGTGCCGCCGAGGTTCCAGCACCCAGATTCGGGACCGCCGCTGCCGAAGGGGTTCTGGGCGCTGGGTGTCTGAAGGATCGTCGTCCACAGCGCCGCGAGATTGTTATCCAGCTTCTTCGCCGGGACAGCGCCGGGGTGGGTGCGCCCAGGCAGAGCGCAACGAGATACGCGAGAGCGGTCAGGACGCTCGCGGTTACGCGTCAAGTCATTGGTGTGACGATAGTGACTGAAGTGAATATTGCGATTTGCGATGCGCGATTGGAGCCCACCCGTGACGGTGGCGCAACCCGGCGTTAGCCGGGTTGGACGCGCGCAGACGCTAATCCGCGCGCTCGCCGGGGTGAACCGGCCTACGGCACGCCTAAACCGCCGCTACCTGCGGTTATGCTGGACAACCCGTGCTGCGTCTTTGCGTTTGCGGGTTCCTTGGAGTGCCATGTTTCGCATCCGGCTAAGAGCGCGTCGTGATGGCGCTGCACCGTCCTGCGTATATCGCGGACCGAAAACCCCGTTCGCCAGGGCTAGCGCGCCGCGCGGCGCCGGGTGACCGAGATCTGGGCCTGCCAGTTCGCCGCGATCCAGTAGACGCCGCGCGCCGTCACATTGGCCGCGGCTGTGCACACACCACACCCGCAATCGGGTGGGTGGCTGGCCAGCTCGGCGAGACGACGCTCGACTGTGCCGAGGGTGATGCGTTCACCGGACCTGTCGGCTTGGTTGAAGATGTCGACCGCGACCGCTAGCGCGTCGTCCTGGTGTTGGGGCACGGTAATCAGTCTGCGCCAAACAAAAGCGCCGGCGCCCGGTTCAGCTGTCGGCGCGACGAGGCAGAGTCGGCAAACATGTTGTGGTCGGCGCTTATTCGGCGAGTATGACCAATTTTGAAGCCTCTCAGCTGTTGTCATTGATTCGCGCAAGATAGCGAATCAGCGGGCGGTAGTTCGTTCTCCGCACCGTCTTGCTGGTCCTCCACACCGCCCTGCTGATCGAGTTGGGCGATGAAATCGCGCAGCGACTGCTCGGTGACCATCCGCCGGCGACCGACCCGAACCGACTTCAACTGCTTGGTCCTGAGCAATTCGAAGACCATGCTGCGGCCGACGCCGAGCCGTTCTTGAACCTTTTCGATGTTGTTGAGATGGGCGGCCGCGACCGCCGGCGTATTCGTCATGCAGCCTCGAGTGTCGTAACAGCGCATTTGATGCCGTTGGTGCGTCAGTTTCATGCACAGAGTTTTACCAGTCCTGTCGGGTCCGCGCAAGCATGTGCTAGTGTGCGTCGTTATGACGCAGAGCCAGGAATGGGAGAAAGCGGTCCACGAGCGGATCGCAGCGGCCATCAAAAACGCCCGCGAAGGACGGCTCACGGCACAGCAGCTCGCAGACGAAACCAAACGACTGGGCTACCCGATCAGCCGCTCGCAGATCTCCAACTACGAGGTCGGGCGTAAGCAGGGTCTCGATGTGACCGAACTGCTCGTGATCGCCGCGGCCCTCGGGGTGCCGCCGCTGCCGCTGTTGTTTCCCGGCGAGCCGAACGACGAAGTAGAGATGCTGCCGAACCAGCCGGCACCGATCTTCTTCGCGAAAGCCTGGTTCAGCGGAGACCCTTGGGATCCCGACCGCGAGCGGGTCGCCGAGCTGACCGAGCAGTTAGGCCAGATCGACCGCGCCATCGCGATGACTGCTGAAGGGACGTTCAGCGCGACAGTGAAAGCCATACACAGCGGCGAACAGGAAACAAAATGAGCAGACGACAACTACCGCCGCAGATCAAAAAGGTCGAGGTGTCTCAACCGTAAGACCGGGAAAGCCGTTGTGCGCTACCAACTTACGGTCGATGCGGGTGTCAATCCCGAGACGGGTAAACGTCAGCAGGTGCGGCGGACGTTACGCCACCGAGCGGGAGGGCGTGTGCCGCGCTCGCCGAGATCGGCGACACTGCGGCCAAGGGTGTGTTCGTGGCTCGAGCGGC